>NZ_JACHJH010000001.1:0-109876 GCF_014203555.1 Streptomyces olivoverticillatus
ACCCGGACGATCTGGCAGCCGGAGGCCGTCAGCTCGGCGATCTGCTGCAGCGTCGCACCGATGTCCGACGTGCGGGTCGTCGTCATCGACTGGACGGAGACGGGGGCGTCGCCGCCGACGGCCACGGATCCGACCTGGATCTTGCGGCTGACCCTGCGGTCGGCGAGCTTGGTCGGAACGGAAGGCATTCCAAGCGAAATCGCTGTCATCTGGCGAGCAACCCCAAGGTATGAATCATGGTCCCGAGATCGGCGGGCTCCGGCATCCGAGGTTACGGCACCGGATCCCTTCCGAGCACATTGCCGGTCCCCGCTGGGGAGGGGCGCGCTCGCGGCGGGTTGCGCCCCGGTCCCGCCCTTTCACCGTTTCCGAGCGGGGCTACGCCCCCTCGCACCCCCGGAAGCGGGGTCCCGAAGGGGCAGCAGCCCCTTCGGGAACGGCGAAAGGGCGGGGTGGGGGCACCCCCGAAGCCACCGGCTACGTCAGCCGTACCGGGTTCACGACGTCGGCGATGAGCACCAGCAGCGTGAAGCAGACGAAGATGCCCGCCACCACGTACGCCACCGGCATCA
The DNA here is from genome assembly GCF_014203555.1 of Streptomyces olivoverticillatus. GTDB lineage: Bacteria > Actinomycetota > Actinomycetes > Streptomycetales > Streptomycetaceae > Streptomyces > Streptomyces olivoverticillatus. The sequence goes on from NZ_JACHJH010000001.1 coordinate 573, forward strand.
GCTTCGCCACGTCGAAGGGGCCCGGGTCGGGGCGCCGGAAGACCTTGGCGACGTGCCGCCGCACGGACTCCCACAGCGCCCCGGCGATGTGCCCGCCGTCCAGCGGCAGCAGCGGCAGCATGTTGAACAGGAACAGCGAGAGGTTGAAGCCGGCGACCAGGAAGAGCATGGTCGCGACCTGCTGGGACGGCGGGATGTCGAGGTTGAAGACCTCGCCGCCGACCCGGGCCGCGCCGACGACGCCCATGGGCGAGTCGGCCTTGCGCTCGCCGCCGTCGAAGGCGGCGTTCCACAGGTCGGGGATCTTGCCGGGCAGGGCCACCAGGGACTCGACGCCGGACTGGACCATATCGCCCATACGGTTGACGGACTGCCCGAAGGACTGCTGGACGACACCGGTGGCAGGCGTGAAGCCCAGGAAGCCGGCGGTGACGTACTGGCCCTGGAGGGGGGCCCCCTTGCCGTCGTACTTCTGGACCTGGTTGGAGATCAGGTCGGCGGTGAGGGTCTTCCGCTCACCGTCCCGGATCACGGTGATCGTGGCGGGGCCGGTGGTCTTGCGGATGTCCTTCTGGAGCGTGGACCAGTCAGTGGTCCTGTGGCCGTCGAAGGCCACGATCCTGTCCTTGGGCTGCAGGCCCGCGGCCTTGGCCGGGGAGTCCTTGGCGCCCTTGGGGCACTTGTCGGTCTTGGCGCTGGCCGAGACCACACAGTCGGAGACGGTGGAAACCGTGGTGGTCTGGGTGTTGACGCCGAAGGACATCATCACGCCGAGGAAGATCACGACGGCGAGCACCAGGTTCATGAAGGGGCCCGCGAACATCACGATCACGCGCTTCCACGGCTTGCGCGTGTAGAACATCCGCGTCTCGTCGCCGGGCTGGAGCTCCTCGTAGGCGGCCGAGCGGGCGTCCTCGATCATGCCGCGCCAGGGCGAGGTGGAGCGGGCGCTTATCCGGCCGTCCTCGCCGGGCGGGAACATCCCGATCATGCGGATGTAGCCACCGAGCGGGATGGCCTTGATGCCGTACTCCGTCTCGCCCTTCTTGCGCGAGAAGACCGTCGGGCCGAAGCCGACCATGTACTGCGGCACGCGGATGCCGAAGATCTTGGCGGTCGAGAGGTGGCCCAGCTCGTGCCAGGCGATGGAGAAGAGCAGACCCACCACGAAGACGACTATCCCGAGGATGGTCATCAGTGTCGTCATGCGCGGGCCTCCGAGGTCGCTTGCGCCGTACGGGCGGCCGTGCGGGCCGCCAGTTCACGGGCCCGGGCACGGGCCCAGGTCTCCGCTTGCAGGACGTCCGAGAGGGTCAGCCGGGTTCCCGCTGCGGGGGTCCCGTGCTCTGCCACCACCTCGGCGACGGTGTCCACAATCCCATTGAACGGCAGGTGTCCGCTCAAGAACGCATCGACGCACTCCTCATTGGCGGCGTTGAACACCGCGGGCGCGGTGCCGCCGAGGGAGCCGACGTGCCGGGCCAGGCCCACCGAGGGGAAGGCGTCGTCGTCGAGCGGGAAGAATTCCCAGGTGGAGGCCTTGGACCAGTCGAAGGCGGGGGCGGCGTCCGGCACCCGGTCGGGCCAGCCCAGGCCGATGGCGATGGGGCCGCGCATATCCGGCGGGGTGGCCTGGGCCAGCGTGGAACCGTCGGTGAACTCCACCATCGAGTGGACGTACGACTGCGGATGGACCACGACCTCGATGCGCTCGAAGGGGATGTCGTAGAGCAGGTGCGCCTCGATGACCTCCAGCCCCTTGTTCACCAGGGTGGCGGAGTTGATCGTGATCACCGGGCCCATGGACCAGGTGGGGTGCGCCAGGGCGTCCTGCGGCGTGACGGACGCCAGCTCGGCCTTCGTACGGCCGCGGAAGGGGCCGCCGGAGGCGGTGACCACGAGCTTGCGGACCTCGGAGCGGGCGCCGCCGAGGAGGGCCTGGAAGAGCGCCGCGTGCTCGGAGTCCACCGGGATGATCTGGCCGGGCTTGGCGATCGCCTTCACCAGCGGCCCGCCGACGATCAGCGACTCCTTGTTGGCCAGGGCCAGCGTGCGGCCCGCCTCCAGGGCGGCCAGCGTCGGGGCGAGGCCGATGGAGCCGGTGATGCCGTTGAGGACCGTGTGGCACTCGCTGCGGGCCAGCTCGGTGGCCGCCTCGGGGCCCGCGAGGATCTCGGGCAGCGGCTCGCTCCCGTACTGCTCCGCCAGCGCCTCGCGCAGCGCGGGCGCCTTGTCGGCCTGCGCCACCGCGACCGTGCGCACGCGCAGCCGGTGCGCCTGCTCGGCCAGGAGCGCCACCCGGCCGCCCGCGGCGGACAGGCCCGTCACGGTGAAGCGGTCGGGGTTGCGCAGGACCAGGTCGATGGCCTGGGTGCCGATCGAACCGGTCGAGCCGAGGATCACGATCTCGCGCGGTCCGCCACCGGCGTGGATGCCGGCGGAGTAGCGCAGGTGCGGGTCAGCGAGGGAGTCCGTCATTCCACCATTGTGGCGGCATCGCCGGTGCGGCCCGACAGGGGCGTCCCGGTGATGCCGCCATGGGGGCCACCCTCAGCGGATCGGCCGGTGGACGTTCTCGGCCTTGGAGGGGCCGGGGGTGGCGTCGGCGATCCAGGGGCCGTCACCGCTGGGGTCGACGATGCCGCTCTCCAGCCACTCGTAGGAGCCGGACATCACGCCGGAGACGACCTTGCGGTCGACGTCGTCGGTGTTGGTCCACAGCCGGTGGAACAGCTCCTCCACCCGGATGCGGGACTGGCGGCAGAAGGCGTCGGCGAGCTCGTAGGCCTGCGGGCCGTGGCCGCCCTCGGTGCGCAGCCTCTCGGCCCGTACGCAGGCGGCGCTCATCGCGAACAGCTCGGCGCCGATGTCGACGATGCGGCCCAGGAAGCCCTGCTTGGTCTCCATCCGGCCCTGCCAGCGGGACATGGCGTAGAAGGTCGACCGGGCGAGCTTGCGCGAGGAGCGCTCGACGTAGCGCAGATGGGTGGAGAGATCGCGGTGGCCGGCGGGGTGGAACTCGGCGTAGGTGCGCGGCAGCTGTCCGGGGCCGGTCACCAGCTTGGGCAGCCAGCGGGCGTAGAAGCCGCCCGCGCGGGCGCCGGCGCGGGCCTTGTCGCCCAGGGACTTCTCGGGGTCGATCAGGTCGCCCGCCACCGACAGGTGGGCGTCGACGGCCTCGCGGGCGATCAGCAGGTGCATGATCTCGGTGGAGCCCTCGAAGATGCGGTTGATGCGGGAGTCGCGCAGCATCTGCTCGGCGGGCACGGCGCGCTCGCCGCGGGCGGCGAGGGAGGCGGCGGTCTCGTAGCCGCGGCCGCCGCGGATCTGGACCAGCTCGTCGGTCATCAGCCAGGCCATCTCACTGGCGTAGAGCTTGGCGAGGGCCGCTTCGATGCGGATGTCGTTGCGGTCCTCGTCGGCCATCTGACTGGAGAGGTCGAGGATGGCCTCCAGCGCGAAGGTGGTGGCCGCGATGAAGGAGATCTTCGAGCCGACGGCCTCGTGCTTGGCGATGGGCTTGCCCCACTGCTCGCGGGCGGTGGACCACTCGCGGGCGATCTTCAGCGCCCACTTGCCGCCGGCGACGCACATCGCGGGGATGGACAGCCGGCCGGTGTTGAGCGTCGTCAGCGCGATCTTCAGGCCGGAGCCCTCGGGGCCGATGCGGTTCGCCGCGGGGACGCGGACCTGGTGGAAGCGGGTGACGCCGTTCTCGATGCCGCGCAGGCCCATGAAGGCGTTGCGGCGCTCGACGGTGACGCCCTCGGCGGCGGCCTCGACGACGAAGGCGGTGATGCCGCCCTTGTGCCCCTCGCTCCTGGGCACCCGGGCCATGACGACGAGCAGGTCGGCGACGACGCCGTTGGTGGTCCACAGCTTGACGCCGTCGAGGACGTAGTCGTCGCCGTCGGGCACGGCGGTGGTCGCCAGGCGGGCCGGGTCGGAGCCGACATCCGGCTCGGTGAGCAGGAAGGCGGAGATGTCGGTGCGCGCACAGCGCGGCAGGAAGGTCTCCTTCTGCTCCTGGGTGCCGAAGAGCTTGAGCGGCTGCGGGACGCCGATGGACTGGTGCGCTGAGAGCAGGGCGCCGACGACAGGGCTGACGGAGCCGACGAGGGAGAGCGCCTTGTTGTAGTAGAGCTGGGTGAGACCGAGCCCGCCGTACTTGGTGTCGATCTTCATGCCGAAGGCGCCGAGCTCCTTGAGCCCGTCGACCGTCTCGTCCGGGATCTTGGCCTCGCGCTCGATGCGGGCGCTGTCGATGCGGGTCTCGCAGAAGTCGCGGAGCTTGGCCAGGAACTGCTCGCCGCGCCGGACGTCCTCGGGGTCGGCGTCCGGGTAGGGGTGGATCAGGTCGAGGCGGAACCGGCCGAGGAAGAGTTCCTTGGCGAAGCTGGGCTTCTTCCAGTCCGTCTCCCGGGCCGCTTCGGCGACCTGGCGCGCTTCGCGCTCGGAGACCGGTCGTACGGATGGTGCGGTCATCGGGCACCTCACCGCTTCGAGTCGGGGCGGTTTGCCGGTCGACTACCGACCGGTGCTACTCGTCCGTATGTACCTACCCGATCCTCTACCTCTCTACCAGACCCCGTGCAAGGTTCCGGCCCGCGGACCTCAGCGGCCCGCGCCGGGGGTGACCAGTCCGCTCTCGTAGGCGACGACGACCGCCTGCGCGCGGCTGCACAGGCCCAGCTTGGTCATGGCCCGGTTGAGGTGCGTCTTGACGGTGGCCTCGCTGATGACGAGCTCGGCGGCGATCTCCACGTTGGACAGGCCGCGGCCGGTCAGCCGGAGCACCTCCAGCTCGCGGCCGGTCAGGGCGTCCAGGGCCGCCGGGGCCGGCTGTTCCGGGCCGGGGGCCGCCTCGGGCCGGCGGCTGAACGCCTCGACGAGCCGGCGGGTGACGGTGGGCGCGAAGAGGGTGTCGCCGCCCGCGACGGCCGCGATGGCGGCCAGCAGCCGCTGCGGTCCGGCGTCCTTGAGCAGGAAGCCCGCGGCACCGGCGCGCAGTGCGGCGTAGACGTACTCGTCGAGGTCGAAGGTGGTCAGGACCAGGACGCGGGGGGCGGGGTCGGCGGCGTGCTCCAGGATGCGCTCGGTGGCGGCGATGCCGCTGAGGCCGGGCATCCGGATGTCCATGAGGATCACGTCGGGCCGGTGTTCGGCGGCCAGCGCGATGGCCTCGGCCCCGTCGGCCGCCTCGCCGACGACGGTCATCCCCGGGGCGGCGCGCAGCAGGGCGGCCACCCCGGCGCGGATGAGGATCTGGTCGTCCACGACGAGGACGCGTATGACGGCTTCGCCGTGCGCGGCAGCCCCGGCCTGTCTGTCATCGGCCATCCCGGTCATTTCCGGTCGTCCCTCTCCCGTGCCCCGGCTGGAGGGGAAGGGTGAGCCGGACCTCGAACCCGCCCTCGTCGCGCGGGCCGGCGGCCAGGGTTCCCCCGTAGATCCTGGCGCGCTCGCGCATGCCGATCAACCCGTGTCCGGCGGACGGTTCGCGGTTGGCCGGAACCGTATCCCGCCCGTCGTCCGTGACCCGCACGAACAGCTGGTGTGGCCGGAACTCGACGCGGACGGCGGCGCAGGCGGGGCGGGCGTGCTTGATGACGTTGGTGAGCGCCTCCTGCACGACGCGGTACGCGCAGAGGTCCGGCCCCGGCGGCAGCGGCCGCCGCTCCCCCACGATCTCCAGCTCCACCCGGACGCCCGCGGCCCGGACGCGCTCGGCGGTCTCCTCCAGCCGGTCCAGGCCGGGCGTGGGCTGGTACGGGCCGTCGCCCGGGCTCTCGCCGACGCCCTCGGGACCCACCCGCAGCACGGCCAGCAGCCGGCGCAGCTCCTCCAGGGCCTCGCCGCTGGCGGCCGAGACGGCGCCCAGCGCGGCGCGGGCGGTGCGGGCGTCGGAGGCGAACACGTAGTGGGCGAGGCCGGCCTGCACGGAGATCACGGACATGTGGTGGGCGACGACGTCGTGCAGCTCGCGGGCGATGCGTACGCGCTCCTCGGCGACCGCCCGGCGGGCGCCCAGCGCCTGCTCGCGCCGCAGCTGGCCGCTGACGGCGGTCAACTGGGTGTTGCGCAGGGACAGTTGCCGGGCGGCGTTGCCGAACCACCACAGGGCGAGGGGGGCGACGACGGCCTCGGCGATCACCGCCGCCCTGTCGATGTAGGGGTTCGACAGCCCGGCGGCGATCCACAGGCCGCTGGTGGCCGCCGTGCACAGGGCGGCGGCGCGGGGCGGGCGGGAGGCGGCGACCGTGTAGGCGGCGAGCATGACCGCTCCCGCGTCGACGATGGGCCAGTAGCCCGTGACGATGAGGGCCAGCCACAACGCGCCGACCACGGCGAACACGGTGACGGGGGCTCTCCTGCGGGCCGCGACGGCCAGATTGGCGGCGGCGGTCAGCGCGCAGCTGCCCGCGTCCAGGGCCTGCCAGCCCTCGGGCGGCCGCTGGCGCCCCACCAGCAGCGCCACCACCAGGAATGCGACCGCCAGCGGCAGGTCCAAGACCGCACGCGGCCACCTCGCGACGTGCCGTTCCAGCGCCCGCACCGTCCGCATCGCCGCAGCGTAGCGGCGCGGCGAAGGGCCCGGCATCGGTCGGGCGGACGGGGTCGCGCCTACTGCGCTGGTTGTAGGCGGAAGAGCGGCTACCGCGTAAGTTGAGGCGGAATTCCACCCGTTACGGGACGACCGGGTGCGCCCCGGGCCCGTAGCGTCCTGTCTGCCGGCACGGACTGCGGACACGGGGGAACGCACGGGGGACGTGCCGGCGGCAACGGGGGAAGCAGTGCGCTCCGGGCCGCGGGGGCTCCGGAGCGCACTGCGGTGTGAACAGGTGTCAGAGGCCGAGGCCGGTGAGGACGAGCACCCGCTCGTAGGTGTAGTCGTCCATGGCGTAGCGCACGCCCTCGCGGCCCACGCCGGACTGCTTGGTGCCGCCGTAGGGCATCTGGTCGGCGCGGTAGGACGGCACGTCGCCGATGACCACGCCGCCGACCTCCAGCGCGCGGTGCGCGCGGAAGGCGGTCTGCACGTCGTGCGTGAAGACGCCGGCCTGGAGGCCGTACGGGGAGTCGTTGACGGCGGCGAAGGCGGCGTCCTCGTCGTCGGCCTTGGCGATGGTCAGCACCGGGCCGAAGACCTCCTCGCAGGCGATCGTCACATCGGCGGGGACGTCCGCGAGCACGGTCGGGGCGTAGGTGGCGCCCTCGCGCTTGCCGCCGGCGAGCAGGGTGGCGCCCGCGGCGACGGCCTCCTCGACCCAGGACTCCACGCGCTTGGCGGCGTCCTCGCTGACCAGCGGGCCGACGTCGGTGGCGGCGTCGGACGGGTCGCCCGTCACCTGCGCCTCGACGGCGGCGACGACCTTCGGCAGCAGCCGCTCGTAGAGCGAGGCGTCGGCGATGACGCGCTGCACGGAGATGCAGGACTGGCCGCCCTGGTAGTTGGAGAAGGTGGCGATGCGCTGCGCCGCCCAGTCCAGGTCCGCCTCGGAGGACCAGTCGGCCAGCACGACGGCCGCGCCGTTGCCGCCGAGCTCCAGGGTGACGTGCTTGCGCGGGGCGGAGTCGAGGATCGACCAGCCGACCGGGCCGGAGCCGGTGAAGGAGATGACCGGCAGCCGCTCGTCCTGGACGAGGGCGGGCATCCGGTCGTTCGGCACGGGCAGCACGCTCCACGAGCCCGCGGGCAGGTCCGTCTCGGCGAGGATCTCGCCCAGGACGAGGGAGGAGATCGGGGTGGCCGGGGCGGGCTTGAGGATGATCGGGGCGCCGACGGCGATGGCCGGGGCGACCTTGTGCGCGCTCAGGTTGAGCGGGAAGTTGAAGGGCGCGATGCCGAGGACGACGCCGCGGGGGAAGCGGCGGGTCAGCGCGAGGCGGCCGGTGCCGCCGGCGTCGGTGTCCAGGCGCTGGGCGTCGCCGGCGTTGAAGCGGCGCGCCTCTTCGGCGGCCCAGCGGAAGACGGAGACGGCACGGCCGACCTCGCCGCGGGCCCACTTGATGGGCTTGCCGTTCTCGGCGGAGATCAGCTGGGCGATCTCCTCGGTGCGCTCGGTCAGCCGCTTGGCGACGTGGTCGAGGGCCGCGGTGCGGACGTGCGCGGGGGTCGCCGCGAACTCGTCGCGCACGGCGTGCGCGGCGGCCACGGCCTCCTCGACCTGCGCCTCGGTGGGCACGCTCACGGTGCCGACGAGACGACCGTCCCAGGAGTTCGTGACCTCGAAGGTCTCCTCGCCGGTGGCCTCGCGGCCGGCCAGCCAGAACGCGTGGGGAGCAGTCACGGATTCCTCCGGGGGTGCAGACGTTGTTGGGCTCCCCCACGGTAGGTCTGCGACGCATCGGGGGCGCTTGTCCGCAATGGAGCATGCCGTGGCTTGTGCGCTCCGCAATGGCGCGATGGGGGCGGTGCGACGCCGGTTTGCGGCTCCCACGCAGGGGCGCCCGTGCCGAAGGCCGGTCAGCCCTCGTCGGGCGAGGTCGCCTTGAGCGCCAGCCACAGCTCCATGCGGACGTCCGGGTCGTCGAGGGAGCGTCCGAGGATCTCCTCCACCCGCCGCATGCGGTAGCGCAGCGTATGGCGGTGGACGCCGAGGTCGGCGGCGGCCGCGTCCCACTGGCCGTGGCGGGAGAGCCAGGCGCGCAGGGAGGCGACCAGGTCGCCGCGGCCCGTCGCGTCGTGGTCGTGCAGCGACCGCAGCATCCCCTCGGCGAAGGCGCGCACCGCGTCGTCCGCCAGCAGCGGCAGGACCGAGCCCGCCGCGACCTCCTCGTGTTCGACGAGCACGCGTCCCCGGCGGCGGGCCACCGACAGCGCCTGCTCCGCCTGTCGGAAGGCCGCCGCGGCTCCGGTCGGCCCGGCCGGAGCGGAGAGGCCGACGACCGCGTCCTGTCCGTCGGAGGGAGCGGTGGCACCCCGCTCGCGCTCACGAACGCGCGCCGCCCGGCGCGCCTCGGCCGCCCGCGCGTACTCCACCACCGCGCCGGCCGCCGCGCCCCCGTCCCGCGCGAGGACCGTGAGCCGTGTGCCCTCGGGGACCGTGAGCACCGGCTCACCGGCCCGCCCGGCGGCGGTCTCCACCTCCTCGACGAGCACCCCCAGGGCCTCGGCGCCCTCGATCTCCTCCGCCACCAGCACCCGGAACGGCGCGTCCAGCAGGCCTCCGTAGAGCTCGCCCGCCACGGCCCGCGCATGGTCCGGCTCGCCCGCCAGCAGCATCCGCAGCACGGCCGCACCCAGCCGCTGCTCGGCGTCCTGCAGGGCGCGCGAGCGCTCGGTGGTGAGGGTGAGCAGGGCGATCGCGGAGTGCACGGCGTAGCGCTCGGCCGTGCCCAGCGGGGCGCCCGTGCCGACGGCGAGGACGCCGCGGCTGCGGCGTCCGGTGCCCAGGGACTGGAGTTCGACGCGGTCGGCGCCCTCCTCCGCGGTGTCGGAGCCGACGACGGCGCTGGCGGGCGCGGGCCGCTCCCGCAGCCGGGCGACGTCCGCGCTCAGCCGGGCCGCGCGCCGCGCCGCCCACTCGGGTGCGGCGGCGACCACCGCGCCCGAGGCGTCGTACAGCGCGGCCCAGCCGTCGAGGTGGGCGGCGAGCCGGGCGAGGAGCGCCGTGGGCCCCTCGGGGGCGAGCGCGGCCTTCGTCAGCTCGCGCTGGGCCTCGAAGCCCGCGGTCACGGCCCGGTACTGGTCGGCCGCGATCGCCGCCGAGACGGCCTTGGTGATGGCGAGGAACGGCGTGCGGCGGGGCACTTCCAGCAGGGGCAGGCCCTCTTCTTCGGCCGCCCGTACCAGCGCCGCGGGCACCTGCTCGTAATTGACGCCGACGCCGAAGCCGAGGCCCGCCACTCCGGCGCGCACCAGCCGCCGGACGTAGTGCCGCATCGTCTGCCGGTCGTCGGCGTCGATCTTCATGGCGGTGATCAGCAGCAGCTCCCCGCCGTCCATCCACGGCACGGGGTCGGCCAGCTCGCTGACGTGCGCCCAGCGGACGGGGGTGTCCAGCCGGTCCCCGCCCGCGAGCACAGTGAGCTTGAGCGCAGAGTGCTGGACAAGCGAGGCGAGCGTGGGCGGCATGGGACCGGGGAACCTTTGGCGGGAGGGGATGTCCGAAACTTCGCCGTCCCGTATGAACGGCTCCCCTCAATTCTGCCAGGGCGGCAGGGTGCGCGGGTCCCTTCCTCAGCCTTCCTCCAGTCTTCCCTCAGCCTTTCTCAGCGTTGTCTCGGCTGCGCAGGTCCACCAGCAGCGGCGGCGCGTGCTCGCCGCCGACCGTCGTCAGCGCCACCACGGCGTGCCCGGCGGGCACCTGGCGCGCCAGCTCGGAGGCCGGCCACCGCTCGCGCTCCACCTTCCGGACGGTCACGGCGTCCGTGGTCACCGCCTTTCCGGTGACGAGCTTGCGCAGCGCGTGCACGGCCCGGGTCAGCGGCTGATTGGCGAAGACGGTGTGCTGGGCGACGTCCCTGGTCTCGACCCACTCCGTGCCCCACGCCTCCGCGAACCGCTTGCCGTCCCAGGTGGTGACCCCGCTGAAGGCCATGTGGCAGCCGACCGCGCCGAGCAGCGGGATGTGCAGGGGCCCGGCCACGTCGTCGAGGGTGCGCAGGCCGAGCACGACGCCCGCGTTGGCCGAGCGCAGGCGCCGGATGCCGCGCACGGTCTCGGTGGTGACGGTGGCGGTGGCGTCGTCGAGGACCAGGCAGGTGAAGAGCGAGCGGTCGGTGCGGGTGGCGGCGACCGTCGTGAACTGGGCCAGGACCAGCCGGGCAAGCACCCGGGAGGCCTCCCGGTGGCCGCGCTCCGGCAGGTCGATGCGGACGCGCATCGGGTGGTGCCGCAGGGAGCGCAGCGAGAAGGGCCGGGTCGCGCCGCCGACGTCGAAGAATCCGGCGAAGGCGGGCCGGTCCAGGAGCGCGACCCGGTCGGCGAGGGCCGGGCAGGGGTCGCCGGCCGAGCCCATCTGGCGCACACGGGCGGCGAGCTCGCGCCGCATGGCGTGGTGGCCGCCCGCCTCCAGCGCCTCGTCCAGCGCGGTGAGGACGGCGGGGGTGCCGTGCAGCAGCTCGAACAGGTCGGGCAGCGCGGGGAACCGGCCGTGGGCGGCGTGGTACGGACCGATCAGCTGGGCGAGGGCGGTGGCGGCACGGCGGCTGTCGACGGTCTCCAGATCGCCGACCAGGCCCTCGGCCAGGCAGGCGGCGGCCTCGTCGGGGTCGGTGGTCCCGCCGTAGAGGTCGAGGTCGTGGTCGGAGGCGGGGTCGCCGGGCTTGACCACCACGTCGTACGCCTCGTCTGGGCCGAGCGGTGTGCCGGCGGCACAGACGGCGATGACGCTGCACTGCCCGGCGAGCGCCTGGAGGGAGAGGCCCTCGGCCACGGGCCGGACCAGGCTGCGGGTCTTCCCCGAGCCCGGCGGGCCGACCGCCAGCAGCGAGGTGCCGAGGAGCGCGGGCTCCAGGGCGAGGCCGGTCTCCCGGCGGGCGTAGGGATTGCGGGGGTGGTCGACGCAGGTGCCGATGCGCACCTGGCCGGCCAGCAGGTCGTGGGTGGCGGTGCGCAGCGGCAGGTCGCGCTCGCCGGAGGGGTGGGCCCAGGCGGCCGCGCCCTCCCGCTCGACGGTCTCCTCGAAGGCGGCGAGCCGTGTGCGGTCGTGCTGCGCACAGGCCCAGGCGTGGCGGATGCGGACGCAGTCGACGTCGTTCATCCGGCCCGTGGGCAGCTCGGCGGCGAGCCGGTCGGCGGCCCGGGCCAGACCGGCCGCTCTGAGCTCCGGCCAGGTGGCGGGGGCCGGGCCCGCGGTGACGTCCGCCGGGGCGGGGGCACGGCGGCGGCGCGCGAGGGCCGCCCAGCCGCCCAGCCGGGCGAACGGCCACAGCAGGGCCGCGGCGATCAGGGCGTAGAGGAGATAGGCGACCAGCGCCGCCAGATAGTGATCGCCCCCGCCCTGCAGCCAGCTGCTGGGCACCAGGATGAAGACCGGGTCGACGACAGGCAGGGTGCCGTTCCAGGCGAGGAGCTGGGTCAGGGCCGCGAGCAGGGCGGCGGCCACGGCTCTGAAGGGCTGTTCGCGGCTGCCGACGAAGCGCTCCAGGACCTCGGGCCAGTTGCCCAGGCGCCCGAAGACGTAGACGAGCAGGACGGCGAGCACGCCGCGGTAGACGACGGTGGCCTCGATCGCGGACGGCGTCGCCGGTCCGCCCAGCGCGCCCGCGTACCACCACTCGGTGGGGGTCACCAGCTTCATCGGCACCCGCCAGTACGGGATGTAGCCGTTCCACAGGAGGGTCCACGCCAGGACGCCGGAGAGCAGCGAGATCAGTGCCCCGGAGAGCAGCGCGCGGTCGGGGACGCGGTCCGGCTCCCGGCGCGGACGGGGCACATGGCGGAAGCTCCAGACGCCGGGGGCGGCCGGGCGCCGGGGGGCGTCCAGCCAGTCGGCGAGCGCGGGGCGGGCGGCCGGGGCGTGCGCGGGGCGGGGTGGGGCCATGGGCGGCACGGGGGGCATGGGGGGCGGTGCGGCCGGGCGCGGCACCGGGTTGGCACGGATGCCGCGTGCGTCGTACGTGCCTTCGGTGTCCATCGACCCCTTGCCCCCTGACCTGCCAGGTCCGTTCCGCGCCTGCAAACGCTCAATCTAGTGCCCGCCACCGACAGTTCCGGTGTTTTGGGCGGAGCCCACGCCGTCCCCGGGGAACGCAGGCGCCATGTCCGCCGCGGACAACGACACGAGCGGACCACTACCGAACGGCGCATGCCGCACCCCGGCCCGCGCACCTAGCCTGCGAGGAAACATCACGGAAGCGTCCGAAAACACCCCCAGGAGCCCCTCATGAGCGCGATTCCCCAGGAGCGCCGCGTCGTCACCGCGATCCCCGGCCCGAAGTCGCAGGAGCTGCAGGCCCGCCGCATTGCCACCGTGGCCGGCGGCGTGGGCTCCGTGCTGCCGGTCTTCACCACCCGCGCCGGTGGCGGCATCATCGAGGACGTCGACGGCAACCGCCTGATCGACTTCGGTTCCGGCATCGCCGTGACGTCGGTCGGCGCCTCCGCCGAGGCCGTGGTGCGCCGGGCGTCCGCGCAGCTGGCCGACTTCACCCACACCTGTTTCATGGTGACCCCGTACGAGGGCTACGTGGAGGTCTGCGAGCAGCTCGCCGAGCTGACCCCGGGCGACCACGCCAAGAAGTCCGCGCTGTTCAACTCGGGCGCCGAGGCCGTCGAGAACGCCGTCAAGATCGCCCGTGCGTACACCAAGCGCCAGGCCGTCGTCGTCTTCGACCACGGCTACCACGGCCGGACGAACCTGACGATGGCGCTCACCGCCAAGAACATGCCCTACAAGCACGGCTTCGGCCCGTTCGCCCCCGAGGTCTACCGGGTGCCGGTGGCGTACGGCTACCGCTGGCCGACCGGCGCGGAGAACTGCGGCCCCGAGGCCGCCGCCCAGGCGATCGACCAGATCACCAAGCAGGTCGGCGCGGACAACGTCGCCGCGATCATCATCGAGCCGGTGCTGGGCGAGGGCGGCTTCATCGAGCCGGCCAAGGGCTTCCTGCCGCGCATCGCGGAGTTCGCCAAGGACAACGGCATCGTGTTCGTCGCGGACGAGATCCAGTCCGGCTTCTGCCGCACCGGCCAGTGGTTCGCGTGCGAGGACGAGGGCGTCGTCCCGGACCTGATCACCACGGCCAAGGGCATCGCGGGCGGCATGCCGCTCGCCGCCGTCACCGGCCGCGCGGAGATCATGGACTCGGCCCACGCGGGCGGCCTGGGCGGCACCTACGGCGGCAACCCGGTGGCGTGCGCCGCGGCGCTCGGCGCGATCGAGACCATGCGCGAGCTGGACCTCAACGCCAAGGCCAAGCGCATCGAGGAGGTCATGAAGGGCCGCCTCGCCGCGATGCAGGAGAAGTTCGCCATCATCGGCGACATCCGCGGCCGCGGCGGCATGATCGCCATCGAGCTGGTCAAGGACGCGGCCACCAAGGAGCCGAACGCCGAGGCCGCGGGCACGCTCGCCAAGGCCTGCCACGCCGAGGGCCTGCTGGTGCTCACCTGCGGCACCTACGGCAACGTGCTGCGCTTCCTGCCGCCCCTGGTCATCGGCGAGGACCTGCTGAACGAGGGCCTGGACATCATCGAGGCCGCGTTCGCCCGTCTGTGAGGCGACTGTCCGGCGGCTGTACGCCTGCTGTGTGCGTGAAGAACATGTGCGGGGCGGGTGGTGGACGGGTGATCCGACTATCGGAGCCGCTGGGCCTGCCGTACGGTTTCTGCAGATGAAGGAAACACCCCGTCCGCAGGGGACTGCGGGCGACGCCGTGCCGGTACTTCCCCAGTGCCGGACCGGTCGTGCCCTCGCGCACACCACTGGAGCCCTGGGCTCCGGAAATCCTCACCGATCGGACGCCCGCCCGCCCCATACCCCCCGGGGCGCGCGGCGCGCCGGTCGGCACGGCGGCCTCGGAACCTCCCCCCCTGTTCCGGGGCCGTCGGCCTTTCGGCCGCGCACGGTCCTCTTCCCCGCGCTCTGCATCGCGCTGTTCGCCCTGCTCGCCTGGCAGATCGCCGCACACGGCCCGCTGCGCGCCCTCGACGAGCGCCTGGGGCGCGGCGCCGAAGGCGCGGGCGCCCTCCCGTGGGGCGTCTGCGGTTTCCTCGCCGACCTGGGCAACACGGCCGTGGCGCTGCCCGTGCTGGGCGCCGCCCTGCTCTTCTCCGCCCTGCGCCCGGCCGCGCCCTCCCGGCGGTGGCTGCCGCCGCTGGCCGCCGCGCTGGCCATGGCGGCGGTGCCCGCGCTGGTCGTCCCGCTCAAGGCGTGGCTGGCCCGCCCCGGGCCGCCCGTCATGGCGGGCGGGGTGCACGAGGGCTTCTTCCCGTCAGGGCACGCCGCCACGGCCGCGGTCGCCTACGGTGCCGCGGCCCTGCTCCTGCTCCCCCGGCGGCTGCCGGCGGCCCTCGCCTATGTACTGCTCAACGCGGGCGTGGGGGTGGGGCTCGTACGGCGGGGCTACCACTGGCCGCTGGACGTGCTCGGCGCCTGGTGTCTGTCGGGGGCGCTGCTGTGGTGCCTCGCCCTCGTGGTCAGCCGTCCCGGCCGTGCGCCGGGCCCGCGGCCGCCTCGTGCATCGCCGCCTCCAGCTCGGCCGGGTCCGTGAGCCTGCCCGACCCGTCCGGCGGTACGACCCACCGCACCCCGCACCGGGCGCGTTCCGGGTGCGGCACGACGACCCAGGTGCCGGCTCCGACGCCCCGTACGCCGGTGGCCACCCAGTGGGCGGCCGTCCCGGGCGGGACGAAGAACCCCAGCCGGGCATCGCCGAAGTCGGCGATGACCGGGCCGGGTTCGACCCGCCGGGTCAGCACGTCCAAGGTGGCGTAGCCCGGACCGCTGGCGAGGATCAGGACGTCCCAGAGCCTGCCCGCGGGCAGCAGGGCGACCCCCAGGGGGTTGCGGTCCCACTCCCGCCGGCAGGTCCGCGGATCGGGCGCGGCCGAGGCCAGCCACTCCAGCGCCCTCCGGGCCCGTGCATCCGCGCCCGCGCTCATGACGCTTCCTCCATCGGCGATTTCCTCCGTCCGTGTCGTCCGTCGTGCGTTTCACGGATGAGAGGCTGCCAATGGCGGATCATTACGCGGGTTTCTTACGCCGTCCGGCGGCGCGGCAGGGCGGCGGTGTGAGGCCGTCAGCTGTCGAAGCCGAGCCCGGCCTTGTCCATCGCCTTGAGCCACAGGTTGCGGCGGCCGCCGTTCTCGTCGGCGCGGGTCATCGCCCACTGGGTGATGCCGATGCCCAGGGAGCGCACCGGTTCGGGCGGGAAGGGCAGCGGCTTGTTGCGGACCATCTCCAGTGCGGTGCGCTCGGTGCGGCGGCCGCTCAGCAGGTCGAGCATCACGTCCGCGCCGAAGCGGGTCGCGCCGACGCCGAGGCCGGTGAAGCCCAGCGCGTAGGCCACGCGTCCGCGGTGTGCGGTGCCGAAGAAGGCGGAGAAGCGGGCGCAGGTGTCGATGGCGCCGCCCCAGGTATGGGAGAAGCGCACCCCTTCGAGCTGGGGGAAGCAGCGGAAGAAGTGCCCGGCGAGACGCTGGTAGGTGGCCGGGTGGTGGTCGTACTCGGCCCGTACGCCGCCGCCGTAGCGGTAGACGATGTCGTAACCGCCCCACAGGATGCGGTGGTCGGCGGTGAGCCGGAAGTAGTGGAAGTGGTTGGCGCTGTCGCTCAGCCCCTGCCGCCGCTGCCAGCCGATCGCGGCGAGCTGCTCCGCGGTGAGCGGCTCGGTCGTCAGCGCGTAGTCGTAGACGGGGGCGATGTACGGGCGCAGGCGCTTGACCAGGGAGGGGAAGGCATTGGTGCCGAGCGCGGCCTGGCGGGCGAAGACCCGCCCGTAGGGGGTGCGCACGGCCACGCCGGCGCCGCGCGAGGAGAGCGCGGTGCCGGGGGTGTGCTCGTAGATGCGGACGCCCAGGGCGCGGCAGGCGTTCTTGAGGCCCCAGGCGAGCTTGGCGGGGTGCAGCATGGCGACGCCGGTGCGGTTCCACAGGCCGGCGAGGAAGGTCGGGGAGGCGACTTCGGTGCGTACGGCGTCGCGGTCGAGGAACGCGTGGCCGGTCAGGCCCAGGGCGGCGGCCTCTTCGGCCGTCCGGTGCAGTTCGTCCACCTGGTGCGGGGCGGTGGCGACGTCGATCTCACCGGTGCGTTCGAAGTCGCAGTCGATGCCGTGGCGTGCGAGGGCGGCCTCGATGCCGTCGAGGTTGCGGTGGCCGAGCTCCTCGAGGAGGGGGAGCTCGGCCGGCCAGCGGGCGAGGCCGTTGCCCAGGCCGTGGGTGAGGGAGGCGGCGCAGAAGCCGCCGTTGCGGCCGGAGGCGGCCCAGCCGCACTCCTGGCCCTCGATCAGGACGACGTCGCGGCCGGGGTCGCGCTCCTTGGCCAGCAGCGCGGTCCACAGGCCGGCGTACCCGCCGCCGACGACGAGCAGGTCGCAGTGCTCGTCGCCGACGAGCGCGGGCAGCGCCGGCGGGCGGGCGGGGTCGTCGAGCCAGTAGGGACGGGGGGTGGCGTCGGAAAGTGCTTGGACAGGGTTCATGGCGCTGGTGGCCATGGTTCTCAGCTCCTTTTTCGGCGTCCCCCGACGAGTTGGGCGACGAGGACGCACAGCACGGCGACGGCGAACATCGCCGTGCCGATCACATTGATCTGGACGGGGGTGCCCCGCTGCGCGGAGCCCCAGACGTACATGGGGAAGGTCACGGTGGAACCGGCGTTGAAGTTGGTGATGATGAAGTCGTCGAAGGACAGCGCGAAGGAGAGCAGCGCCCCCGCGACGATGCCGGGGGCGGCGATCGGCAGGGTGACCCGCAGGAAGGTCTGCAGCGGGGTGGCGTAGAGGTCCTGGGCGGCCTGTTCGAGGCGGGGGTCCATGCTCATCACGCGCGCCTTGACGGCGGTGACCACGAAGCTCAGGCAGAACGTGATGTGGGCGATGAGGATGGTCCAGAAGCCGAAGCTGACGCCCATGTTGAGGAAGAGCGTGGCCAGGGAGGCCGCCATGACGACCTCGGGCATGGCCATCGGCAGGAAGATCAGGGTGCTCACCGAGGAGCGGGCCCGGAAGCGGTGGCGGGCCAGGGCGAAGGCGATCATCGTGCCGAGGACGGTGGCGCCCAGCGTCGCCCACACCGCGATGCGCAGGCTCAGCGAGAGCGAGCCGCACAGGTCGGCGACGCCGCAGGGGTCGGTCCAGGCGTCGGTGGAGAAGCGCTGCCACTCGTAGTTGAAGCGGCCGTTGGGCTTGTTGAAGGAGAAGACCGTCACGATGACGTTGGGCAGGATCAGATAGGCGAGCGTGCCCAGTCCCGCGATCACCACGAGGTTGCGGCGCAGCCAGCGCACGGGAGACGTCATCAGACCAGTTCCTCCGTCCCGGACTTGCGGATGTAGAGCGTGACCATGGCGAGGATGGCGGCCATGAGGATGAAGGACAGCGCGGCGGCTGTGGGGTAGTCCAGGACGCGCAGGAACTGGGACTGGATGACGTTGCCGATCATCTTCTGGTCGGTGGAGCCGAGCAGTTCCGCGTTGATGTAGTCGCCCGCGGCGGGGATGAAGGTCAGCAGGGTCCCGGCGACGACGCCCGGCATGGACAGCGGGAAGGTCACCTTGCGGAAGGTGGTCAGCGGGCGGGCGTAGAGGTCGCCCGCGGCCTCGTGGAGGCGGCCGTCGATGCGTTCGAGCGAGGTGTAGAGCGGGAGGATCATGAACGGCAGGAAGTTGTAGGTCAGTCCGCAGACCACCGCCAGCGGGGTGGCGAGCACACGGTGGCCCTCGGTGACGCCGAGCGCGTCGGTGAGGCCGAGGACGTGCAGGGAGCCGAGGGCCGAGACGACCGGGCCGCCATCGGAGAGGATCGTCTTCCATGCGAGGGTGCGGATGAGGAAGCTGGTGAAGAAGGGTGCGATGACGAGCACCATCAGGAGGTTTCGCCAGCGGCCCGCCTTGAAGGCGATCAGGTAGGCGAGCGGGTAGCCGAGGGCCAGGCAGAGAGCGGTGGCGGTCGCGGCGTAGCCGACGGAGCGCAGGAACTGCGGGTAGTACTCGCCGAGCGCGTCCCAGTAGGTGGCGAAGTGCCAGGTGACCTGGAAGCCCTCTTCGACCGAACCGGTCTGTACGGAGGTGGAGGCCTGGTAGACGAGGGGGGCCGCGAAGAAGACGAGCAGCCAGAGGATGCCGGGGAGCAGCAGCCAGTACGGGACGAGCTTCTTGCGCCGGGCGGCCGGGTGGGGTGCGGGCGCGAGGGCCGGGGCCGCGGGGGGCAGGCCGGTGGGGGTCGGGTCGGTCATCACGTGCCTGCCTCTCCCGCGTCCGTTCCCGCCTCGATGCTCTGCGCGGCGTCCAGGCCGAAGCCGTGGCCGGGGTTCCAGTGCAGGACGACCTCGGCGCCGGGCGCCAGGCGCGCGTCGCGCTCGATGTTCTGCGCGTAGACGGACAGGCCGGGGGCGACGGGGCTGTCGACCAGGTACTGGGTGGAGACGCCGATGAAGCCGGCCTGGGTGATCCGGCCGGTGATGCGGTTGCGGCCGTCGGGGACGGAGGCGGCGTCGTCCGCGTGGGTGAGGGTGATCTTCTCGGGCCGTATGCCGACGAGCAGCTTCTCGCCCGTGCGGGCGGTGGCTGTACATCGTGTCGCCGGAAGGGCGAGTTTGGTATCACAGGCGCGCAGAAGGATGTCGTCGCCGGAGGTGTCCAGGACGTCGGCGGCGATGAGGTTGGAGGTGCCCAGGAAGTTGGCGACGAAGGTGGTGCGCGGGGTCTCGTAGAGCTCGGCGGGGGCGCCGAGCTGTTCCACCCGGCCGGCGTTCATCACCGCGACCGTGTCGGCCATGGTCATCGCCTCTTCCTGGTCGTGGGTGACGTGGATGAAGGTGATGCCGACCTCGGTCTGGATGCGCTTGAGCTCCAGCTGCATCTGGCGGCGCAGCTTGAGGTCGAGGGCGCCGAGGGGCTCGTCCAGGAGCAGCACCTGCGGGTGGTTGATAAGCGCGCGCGCGACGGCGACGCGCTGCTGCTGGCCGCCGGAGAGCTGCTGGGGCTTGCGGCGGGCGAGGTCGCCGAGCTGGACGAGCTCGAGCATGTCGTCGACCTGCTTCTTGACGGACTTCACGCCCCGGCGGCGCAGGCCGAAGGCCACGTTCTCGTAGATGTCCAGGTGCGGGAAGAGCGCATAGCTCTGGAAGACGGTGTTGACCGGCCGCTTGTACGGGGGGAGGGCGGTCACGTCGCGGCCCGCGAGCTCGACGGTGCCGGAGGTGGGGTCCTCCAGGCCGGCGATCATGCGCAGGGTGGTGGTCTTGCCGCAGCCGGAGGCGCCGAGCAGGGCGAAGAAGGAGCCCGCGGGGACGGAGAGATCGAGCGGGTGGACGGCGGTGAAGCTGCCGTAGGTCTTGCTGATCCCGGTGAGGCGGACGTCGGTGCCGGTGGTCGCGATTGCCGTCATGGGTCTGGGTCCAGGGGGGTCGGGGATTTAAGAGCAGACAAGAGTGACATACGACGGCCCGTGGCCGGATACGGGCCGTGCAGCGCACGGCGCTGCAGGGCACAGCCGGGAGCAGCTCCGATAGCTCCCACCGGAATTGGTTGCCGATCCTGGCAGAGGGGTGGGCTCACAACAAGGGATTCCGTCGCAGAGTTTTCATTCCGCGACGGAATCGGTGTGGCCGTAAAAAGCCGTGGCCGACCGGCTGCGGAATAGCCTGAGGCCGGTGTCGGTGCCGGATGCCAGAATCGGCGGCATGACACACACGGGGGAGAAACAACAGGCCGACGGCCCGCGGTCGGTGGCGGAGCTGACGGCGGCGGCCGCCGCCCGCGGCGAGCGCGCGAAGTACGTGTATTTCTGGGGCCACCGGCCGCGGCGGGACGGCAGCGTGGGGCCGAGCTGTTTCAGCCAGTGGTGGCCGTCGCCCTTCACGGTGGACGGCACCGTCTACGCCACGGCGGAGCACTGGATGATGGCCCGCAAGGCGCGGCTCTTCGGCGACGCGGAGGCCGAGGCCCGGGCGATCGCGGCGGGCCATCCCAAGCAGGCGAAGGACGCGGGCCGTTCGGTGCGCGGGTTCGACGAGGAGGAGTGGCACCGCCACCGCTTCGCGCTGGTCGTCGAGGGCAGCGTGCACAAGTTTGGACAGCACCCCGAGCTGGGCGCCTATCTGCTGGGCACCGGCTCCCGGGTGCTGGTCGAGGCGAGCCCGCTGGACCGGGTCTGGGGCATCGGGCTCGCGGCCGACGACGAGCGAGCCCAGGACCCGGCCCACTGGTGCGGGCTGAATCTGCTGGGCTTCGCCCTCATGGAGGCCCGTCAGCTCCTGGCGGCGACGGCCGGGAACGGTCCGGGGGCGGGCGGCGCGGCCATATAGGCGCCATAGGTGGCATCATCGGGATCGTCGCCGGGCGCGGGCTGGTCGTTGCTCGCGATGATCAGGATGAACATCACCGCGGAGAGCACGAGGGCGACACCGCCGAGGATCAGCCCGGCCAGCGCCTGGCCGCCGTTGGTCGCGTGTCCCGAGCTCACCTTGCCGCGCCCGATGGCGCCGAAGATGATCGCCAGCACGCCGCAGATCACGCCGAAGAAGAGGGTGATCGACAGCGCCGAGCCGACGATGCCGAGGACGAGGGCTGCGACGCCGAGGCCGTTGTCCGGCTGCCGGGCACCCTGCCAGCCCTGCCCGTAGGCGGGCCCGGGGTAGCCGTAGGCGCCCGTGCCGTAGGCGGTCTGCCCGTAGGGGCCCTGGGGGTACGGACCTTGGCCGGGGCCCGGGCCGTACGGGGCCTGCGACTGCCCGGGGGCACCGCCCTGGCCGTAGCCGTACGGGCCGCCCGGATAGGCGCTCGGTGTGCCCGGACCGCTCGGCGCGAGGGGCACGGGCGGCACGCCCGGCGCCGCCCCGGCGGGCGGCATCCCGGGCCCGGCCGGGGGCATGCCGGGGGCACCCGCGACCGGCCCGTGCGGCGCGGGCGGTACAGGGGGCTGCGGCCCGGCGGCCGGCTTGTCGAGCGGCACCCGCCGCTCCGGCGGAGCCCAAGGATCGCGGTCCCGCGGCTCCGGCTGCGCGTCGTCCTTGTCGGACATGACCCTCCCCAGTCGATATCCCGTCATGCTAAGGCCTGGGCACAGCGGCCGCGCCCGCCGCGCATACGATGATCGGCACCCGACGACCGTTCGACCGAGCAGCCCTGGAGGCCCGTATGCCCGTCCTCGATTCGTTCATCGCAGGGCTCCCCAAGGCCGAACTCCACGTGCACCACGTCGGTTCGGCCTCCCCGCGCATCGTCGCCGAGCTCGCCGCCCGGCACCCCGACTCCCCCGTGCCCACCAACCCCGAGTCGCTCGCGGACTTCTTCACCTTCCGTGACTTCGCGCACTTCGTCGAGGTCTACCTCTCCGTCGTCGACCTGATCCGCGACGCCGAGGACGTGCGTCTGCTGACCTACGAGGTCGCGCGCGACATGGCCCGCCAGAACATCCGCTACGCGGAGCTGACGGTCACCCCCTACAGCTCCACCCGCCGCGGCATCCCGGACACGGCCTTCGTCGAGGCCATCGAGGACGCCCGCAAGTCGGCCGAGTCGGAGCTGGGCGTGGTGCTGCGCTGGTGCTTCGACATCCCCGGCGAGGCCGGTCTGGAGGCCGCCGAGGAGACCGCCCGCATCGCCTGCGACCTGCGGCCGGAGGGCCTGGTCTCGTTCGGGCTCGGCGGGCCCGAGACCGGCGTCCCGCGCCCGCAGTTCAAGCCGTACTTCGACCGGGCCATCGCCGCCGGACTGCACAGCGTGCCGCACGCCGGGGAGACCACCGGCCCGCAGACCATCTGGGACGCCCTCGTCGAGCTGCGCGCCGAGCGCATCGGGCACGGCACGAGCGCCACCCGGGATCCGAAGCTGCTGGCCCACCTCGCCGAGCACCGCATCCCGCTGGAGGTCTGCCCCACCTCCAACCTCGCCACCCGGGCCGTGGCCGACCTGGAGCAGCACCCCGTCAAGGAGATGGTCGCGGCAGGCGTGCTCGTCACGATCAACAGCGACGACCCGCCCATGTTCGGCACCGACCTCAACACCGAGTACGGCGTCGCGGCCCGGCTGCTGGAGCTGGACGCCCAGGGCGTCGCGGCCCTCGCCAAGAACGCGGTCGACGCGTCGTTCCTGGACCCGGCGGGGAAGGCCGCCCTGCGCGCCGAGATCGACACCTACACGGCGGCCTGGCGGGGCTGACGGGTTACCGCGCGACCGGCCGAAGCCCGGCGCGCACCGGGGGTTCCCGCCACAATGGGCCCATGCACACCGCCTTCACCGCCGTCGCCCACCGCGGCGACCCGTACGTCCACCGCGAGAACACCCTGCCCTCGATCCGCTCGGCGCTGCGGGCGGGCGCGGGGGCGGTGGAGATCGACGTCCGGCTGACCCGCGACGGCGTCCCCGTGCTGCTGCACGACGTGACGCTGGAGCGGCTGTGGGGCCACACCCGGCTGGTGGGCTCGCTCTCGGCGGCCGAGCTGCGCGCTCTGACCGGCGGCGGCGTGCCCACCCTCGCGGAGGCGCTCGCCGCGGCCGACGGCGGGCGGCTCTTCGTCGACCTGCCGGACGCATCCGCCGCGCCCGCGGCCGTCGCCGAGGTACGGGCGGCCGGGGCACAGGGGCGCGTGTACTACTGCGGTTCGCCCGCCGCGATGCTCGCCGTGCGCCGCGCGGACGGCGACGCCGAGATCGCGCTCACCTGGACCACGCTGGCCCCGCCCCGCGTGACCCTGCTCGCCGAGGTCCGCCCGCGCTGGCTCAACTACCGCTTCGGGCTGGTCAGCGAGGAGCTGGTGGCCCGCAACCACGCCGACGGGCTGCTCGTCTCGGCCTGGACCGCCGACACCCGCCGCACCATGCGGCGGCTGCTGCGCGCGGGCGTCGACTCCATCACCACCAACCGCATCGGCACCCTCCGCTCGCTGGTGACCGGCTGAGGCGGGCGGCAGGCGGTCACAGCCCGACGATCTCGTTCCACTCCTTGGTGAAGCCGGGGCGCTCCCTGGCCGTCATGTCGCGGGCGGTGGCCAGCCGCCTGCGCATGTCCTCGCTGGGGAAGACCAGCGGGTTCTCGGCGAGTGCGGCCAGGTCCTTGTCCTTGGACGAGGCGAGGACCTCGCGGGCCGCCGGGACCGGGCAGACGTAGTTGACCGAGGCGGCGAGCCGGGCGGCGACCTCGGGCCGGTAGTAGTAGTCGATGAGCGCCTCGGCGTTGGCCTTGTGCCGGGCGAGGTTGGGGATCATCAGGCTCTCGGCCCACAGCTCGGCGCCCTCTTGCGGCACCACGAACTCGATGTCGGGGTTGTCGGCCTGCAGCTGGATGATGTCGCCGGAGTACGCCTGGCAGGCCAGGACGTCGCCCGAGGAGAGGTCCTTGATGTAGTCGTTGCCGGTGAAGCGGCGGATGTGCCGCTTGCGGACCAGGTGGCGCAGCTGGTCGGTCATGGTGTGGAAGTCGTCGGCGGTCCAGCGGGTGACGTCCGCGCCGTTGCCCTGCATCAGCAGTGCGTACGCCTCGTCCATCCCGGCCAGCAGGGTGACGCGGCCGCGCAGGTCGTCCTGCCACAGCTCCGAGGTGTGCCGGATCTCGCGGCCGAGCTTCTTGCGGTTGTAGGCGATGCCGGTGATGCCGGACTGCCAGGGGACGCTGTGCCGCCGCCCGGGGTCGAAGGAGGGCTTGCGCAGCAGGGGGTCCAGCTCGCGGGCGACGTGCGGCTGCCGGGCGCGGTCCATCTCCTGGACCCAGCCGAGCCGGACGTAGCGGGAGGCCATCCAGTCGCTGATGACGACGATGTCCCGGCCGGTCTCCTGATGGTTCATCAGTGCCGGGCTGACCTTGCCGAAGAACTCGTCGTTGTCGTTGATCTCCTCGGTGTACTTCACCGAGATGCCGCTGAGCTTCTCGAAGTCGTCCAGCGTGGGACGGCGCTGGGGGTTCTTCTCGTCGGTGTCGATATAGAGCGGCCAGTTGGCGAAGACCAGGCGCTTGTCCGTGGCGGAGCGGTCCGTCGCGGCCCGGTCGCGGGGGGCCACGTAGGCCGCGGGCACCCCGCATCCGGCGAGTGCTGCGGCTCCCGCGCCCGCGCCGAGCGCGCGCAGCAGGGTACGGCGGGACAGGGGCTTCACGGGCTTCTCTCGCATTCCGGCAGGATGGCGGGGCGGATCTTCGCGGACAAGGGACATCCTGTCCGGCAGCCGCCCCTGCCCCTCGGCAGTCTGCCGGTGCCGGCGGGCGGCGGGCCCGCGTCCGGCGGACGATGATACGACGCGCGGCGGCCCGCACCGTAACCCCGGTGCGGGCCGCCGCCTGCTCGTGTGCCCCGTGGGCCGCGGGTCAGCCCAGCGACGTCATCACGTGCTTGATGCGGGTGTAGTCCTCGAAGCCGTAGGACGAGAGGTCCTTGCCGTAGCCGGACTTCTTGAAGCCGCCGTGCGGCATCTCGGCGACCAGCGGGATGTGGGTGTTGATCCACACGCAGCCGAAGTCCAGGGCCTTGGACATCCGCATGGCGCGGGCGTGGTCCTTGGTCCATACCGAGGAGGCCAGCGCGTACTCGACGCCGTTGGCGTAGCTCACGGCCTGCTGCTCGTCGGAGAAGGACTGCACGGTGATGACCGGGCCGAAGACCTCGTGCTGGACGATCTCGTCGTCCTGGTTGAGCCCGGAGACGACGGTGGGGGCGTAGAAGTAGCCCGTCTCGCCGACCCGGTGGCCGCCCGCCTCGACCTTGGCGTGCGAGGGCAGCCGCTCGATGAAGCCGGCCACCTGCTTGAGCTGGTTGGCGTTGTTCAGCGGGCCGAAGAGCACGTCCTCGTCGTCCGGCAGGCCGGTCTTGGTGTCGGCCGCGGCCTTGGCGAGGGCGGTGACGAACTCGTCGTGGACGGACTCGTGGACGAGCACGCGGGTCGCGGCCGTACAGTCCTGGCCCGCGTTGAAGTAGCCCGCGACGGAGATCTCCTCGACGGCCTTGGCGATGTCGGCGTCCTCGAAGACGACGACCGGCGCCTTGCCGCCGAGCTCCAGGTGGACGCGCTTGAGGTCCTTGGAGGCGGATTCGGCGACCTGCATGCCGGCCCGTACGGAGCCGGTGATGGAGGCCATGGCGGGCACCGGGTGCTCGACCATGAGGCGGCCGGTCTCGCGGTCGCCGCAGATCACGTTGAAGACGCCCTTGGGGTGCCCCAGCTCCTCCAGCACCCCGCCGATGATCTCGGCGAGCAGCACGGTGGAGGCCGGGGTGGTGTCCGAGGGCTTGAGGACGACGGTGTTGCCCGCGGCGAGCGCCGGGGCGAACTTCCACACCGCCATCATCATCGGGTAGTTCCAGGGGGCGACCTGCACGCAGACGCCGACCGGCTCGCGCCGGATGATGGAGGTCATCCCCTCCATGTACTCGCCGGCGGAGCGGCCCTCCAGCATCCGGGCGGCGCCCGCGAAGAAGCGGATCTGGTCCACCATCGGGGGGACCTCTTCGCTGCGGGTGAGCGCCAGCGGCTTGCCGGTGTTCTCCGACTCGGCGGCGATCAGCTCCTCGGCGCGCGCCTCGATGGCGTCGGCGATCTTCAAGAGCGCCTTCTGGCGGTCGCCGGGGACCAGGTCGCGCCAGACGGGGAACGCGGCCGCGGCGGCGGCCATGGCGGCGTCGACGTCGGCGGCCCCGGACAGCGGAGCGGTGGCATACGCCTCGCCCGTGGCCGGATTGACCACCTCCGTGGTCCGCCCGTCGGCGGCGTCCCGGAACTCCCCGTCGATGAAATTGCGCAGACGACGCAGTTCGGTGGTCACGTGCCACCCCTCCTGTCTCGGTCCGATGGGTGAGACGCCCAGCCTAGTCACTAAGGCCACGCTTTCGACATACCCGCCACCCATGAACGACGGAATCAGTTACTCAGACAATGGTCGGCAACGAATTTCATTGAATAAGGGTTGCCACACAGTCGAGTCCTCCTGCACAGTGGGAAACGTGGCAACTCGTAGCGCAGACCCGAAGGGCGTGCAGAGCACGCCGCCGATCGACGCCGTCTCCCTGGCGATCATCGAGCAGCTCCAGGAGGACGGGCGCCGCCCGTACGCGGCGATCGGCAAGGCCGTCGGGCTGTCCGAGGCGGCGGTCCGCCAGCGGGTCCAGAAGCTGCTCGACCAGGGCGTGATGCAGATCGTCGCCGTCACGGACCCGCTCACCGTGGGCCTGCGGCGGCAGGCGATGGTCGGGATCAACGTCGAGGGGGACCTCGACCCGGTCGCCGAGGCCCTGACCGCGATGGACGAGGTGGAGTACGTCGTCGTCACCGCCGGCTCCTTCGACCTCCTCATCGAGATCGTCTGCGAGGACGACGACCACCTCCTGGAGACGATCAACAAGCGCATCCGCACCCTGCCCGGCGTGCGCTCCACCGAGAGCTTCGTCTACCTCAAGCTCCGTAAACAGACCTACACATGGGGAACCCGATAGCCGTGAGCAAGGACCTCAGCAGGACTGCGTACGACCACCTGTGGATGCACTTCACCCGCATGTCGTCGTACGAGAACGCCCCGGTGCCCACCATCGTGCGCGGTGAGGGCACGTACATCTACGACGACAAGGGCAAGCGCTACCTCGACGGTCTCGCCGGGCTGTTCGTGGTCCAGGCCGGGCACGGCCGCGCCGAGCTCGCCGAGGCCGCCAACAAGCAGGCGCAGGAGCTGGCCTTCTTCCCGGTGTGGAGCTACGCCCACCCCAAGGCCGTCGAGCTGGCCGAGCGGCTGGCCCACTACGCCCCCGGCGACCTGAACAAGGTCTTCTTCACCACCGGTGGCGGCGAGGCCGTGGAGACCGCCTGGAAGCTGGCGAAGCAGTACTACAAGCTGACGGGCAACCACACCAAGTACAAGGTCATATCCCGCGCCGTCGCCTACCACGGCACCCCGCAGGGCGCCCTGTCCATCACCGGCCTGCCCGCCCTGAAGGCGCCCTTCGAGCCGCTGGTGCCCGGCGCGCACAAGGTGCCCAACACCAACATCTACCGTGCGCCGATCCACGGCGACGACCCCGAGGCCTTCGGCCGCTGGGCCGCCGACCAGATCGAGCAGCAGATCCTCTTCGAGGGCCCCGACACCGTCGCCGCCGTCTTCCTGGAGCCCGTGCAGAACGCGGGCGGCTGCTTCCCGCCCCCGCCCGGCTACTTCCAGCGGGTCCGCGAAATCTGCGACACCTATGACGTGCTGCTCGTCTCCGACGAGGTCATCTGCGCCTTCGGCCGTCTGGGCACGATGTTCGCCTGTGACAAGTTCGGCTATGTGCCGGACATCATCACCTGCGCCAAGGGCATGACGTCCGGCTACTCCCCCATCGGAGCGGCCGTCATCTCCGACCGCATCGCCGAGCCGTTCTTCAAGGGAAACAACACCTTCCTGCACGGCTACACCTTCGGCGGGCACCCGGTCTCCGCGGCGGTCGCGCTCGCCAACCTCGACATCTTCGAGCGCGAGGGCCTCAACCAGCACGTGCTGGACCACGAGGCGGCCTTCCACACCACCCTGTCGAAGCTGCACGACCTGCCGATCGTCGGCGACGTGCGCGGCAACGGCTTCTTCTACGGCATCGAGCTCGTGAAGGACAAGGCCACCAAGGAGTCCTTCACCCCGCAGGAGTGCGAGCAGCTGCTGTACGGCTTCGTCTCCAAGCAGCTCTTCGAGAACGGCCTGTACTGCCGGGCCGACGACCGCGGCGACCCGGTCATCCAGCTGTCCCCGCCACTGATCTCCGGCCAAGCGGTGTTCGACGAGATCGAGCAGATCCTCCGCGGGGTGCTCACCGAAGCCTGGGCCAAGATCTGACCCCACCGCACCCCCTGCACAGCACGACGGGCACCTCCCACACCCGCTCCGGCCCGTCTCCCCGCCCCGGCCCACGCACGCGCCCCCGCTCCCCCCACGTGCGTGGGCCGCGGCATGCCCGCGCAAACCCCGGACCATGAGCCCGATGGGAGGAAAGTGAGGCACTCCAGCGCCGAGCCTGGGCGAGGGCTAGGATCCCGGTTCCGTACGGTGCCAGTGACCCAATGGCCTCCGGTTCGTTCACCCGGACAGGGGAACGGACCCACTCAAGCGACCCGAGGTGCTCGATATGGTGGCCCCGCCGGACAACGACGTGCTCTGGGCACGTGGTCTGCACTACTCGTACAACGGCTCCCCCGCGCTGACCGGTGTCTCCATCGGCGTCCGCGAAGGCGAGGTCCTCGCCGTGACCGGGCCGCGCGGCTCCGGGAAGACCACGCTCCTCAAATGCCTCTCGGGCCAGCTCCTGGCGGACCCGGGCGAAGTGTGGTTCAACAGCGCCCCCGTGCACACCCTCTCCCGCGGCGCCCGCGAGCGCCTGCGCCGCGAGCGGTTCGGCTGGATCGGCAGCGAGCCGCACCTGGTGCCCGAGCTCAGCGGCTGGGAGAACGCCGCCCTGCCCCTGCTCGCCCGCGGTGCCGGCCACCGGGCCGCCAAACAGACGGCCCTCGAATGGCTGGAGCGCCTCGACGTGGGCGACTGCGCCCGCAAGCGCCCCGGCGCGCTCATGCAGGCCGAGCGCCAGCGCATCTCCATCGCGCGCGCCCTGGCCGCCGAGCCGACCGTCGTCTTCGCGGACGAACCGACCGCCCCACTGCACACCGCCGACCGCGCCCAGGTGCTGCGCACCCTGACCACGGCCGCGCGCTCCCACCAGATCACCGTGGTGCTCGCCACCTTGGACGAGGAGAGCGCGTCCCTCGCCGACCGTACGGTCACCCTCGTCGACGGCCGCCGCGGAGGCGCCTTCCCGGCACCCGACCCGGCCGAAGGGGAGGGCAGGGCCGCGTGCTCAGTCTCCGCCTAGCGCGCGGTGCGCACCCGCTCGTCCTGCTGCGGCGGCTGCTGGTGGCCATCGCCGCGGCGGGCGTCGCCTTTCTGCTGCTGTGCGCGCTGGGGCACGCGGTGGCGGACCCCAAGGCGACCGGGGAGTCCCTGGTCCGGCTGATGTGGTGCGTGCTGCCCCTGGCGGCCGTGGTGCACTTCGCGGTCGCCGTCGCCCGCACCGACCCGGCCACCAGACCGCGCGACGGGCTGGATGCGATCGGGCTGGGGCCGGTCCGGCTGTCGCTGCTCGCGGCGGCCTCCACGGCCGTCTCCTGCTCACTGGGCAGCGCCGCCGCTCTCCTCGTCTATCTGGAACTGCGCGGCAGCCTCGGCGGCACCCCGCTGAGCGGTGCCGCGGCGGGGCTGCTGGACGGCGGGGCCCCGCTGCCCTGGGCCGCGACGCTCACGCTGCTCGGGCTGCTGCCGGCGCTGGCCGCAGGCGCGTGCGCGGTCGCACTGCGCCCGCGCAGGGAGCAGCGCAGGAGCGCTGCCCGGCATGCGACCGCCCCCGCCCCCACCCTGCCCGTGCCGCCGGAGCAGTCCGTGGCCGCCCCGGAGGCCGCCCGGCCCGTCTACGCGGGCCTGCCCTGGGGGGTGACGATCATCGCCTGCGGGCTGGCCCTGGAGGCGTACGTCGGCCACGCCCCGGTCCCCAAGCCGGACGCGCTGCTGGCGCTGCCCGGACAGTCCGGCGGCGCCTCGCCGGGGCTGCTCGGCGGCTGGCTGCTCGCCTCCATGGGGCTGGTGCTGGCCGGGCCCGGGCTGACGCACTGGTGCGGGGCGCTGCTCGCGGCCGGGCGGCCCGGACCGGTGCGGATGCTGGCCGGGCGGATACTGCAGGACGCGGCCCAGCGGACCGGCCGCCCGCTCGGGGTGCTGTGCGCGGTCGCCGCGGGCACGCTGGCGGCCGTCGAGCTCTACGGGGCGGCCTGGGACGGCACGGAGCCCAGCCCGTTCGGGCCGCTCACGGGGCTGGGGGCGGCCGTGGTGATGGCCTGTGTCACGGCGACCGCCGTCACGGCCGCCCTGGACACCCGCCAGGCCCGGTCCGAGACCAACGCGGCCATCCTGCGGCTGGGCATCCCCGCCTCGATGCTGCGCGGCGCGGCGGCCGTACGGACCTGTGTCCTGCTGGCCGTCCTCGCGCCGCTCACCTGGTTGATCGCCGAGCTGACGGCGCTGCCCCTGACGAGGTGAGAAGCACCGGAGGTCACCGATTTTGACCAGTTCTTGACTCAAGGCAACTCCGACGCCGAAAAGTACGTCTGCCAGAAGCACGACGGATTTACGGGCGAACGGAGCTATTGGTGATCATCGGCCTTCTGACGGCTGTCGCGGCCTCGGCCTGTTACGGCACGGGCTCGGTCCTGCAAGCCGTGGGCTCGCGCAAATCGGCCCACAGGGAGGCTGCGGCGGCCTCCACCTCGGGCACCACGCAGCACGGCGGACCGAGTCTGTCGTCCACCGCCAAGGCCGCGGTGACGTGGGAGTTCATGGTCGGCACGGTGCTGGACTTCATCGGCTTCGGGCTGGGCGCACTGGCCGCCCGGCTGCTGCCGCTCTTCCTCTCCCAGACCGTCATCAGCGCCAATCTGATCGTCACCGCCCTGCTCAGCATCAAGCTCCTGGGCATCCGCCTGACCCGCCGCGAGTGGGCATCCATCGCCGTCGTCTGCTCGGCGCTGGTGCTGCTCGCCACGGCGGCCGGTCACGAGGGCAGCGGCGAGACCGCGATGTCCACCCACTGGTGGCTGCTGATCATCTCCGTCGTGCTGATGGCCGGCGGCACCGTGGCCGTACGCCTGCTCGGCTCCAAGGCGGCGATCCTGGCCGGTCTGCTCTCGGGACTGGGCTTCGGTGCGATCGGCGTGGGCGTGCGCATCCTGAACGGCATCAACCCGTTCGACCTCTCCGCGCTGGTCACCGACCCGGCCGTGTACGCGATCCTGATATCCGGCGCCGTCGGCATGTACCTGCACACCGTCGCCCTGCAGATCGGCTCGGTCAACGGTGCGACGGCGGCCCTGGTCGTCGGCGAGACGGTGCTGCCGGGCATCATCGGCGTGCTCTGGCTCGGCGACGCCTCCCGCAACGGCTTCGCCTGGGTGGCCGTCCTGGGCTTCCTTCTGGCGGTGGCGGGCGCGGTGGCGGTGGCCTGGTTCGGCGAGCCGGACGGCCATGCGGGACCGCCCGTGGCGGAGGCGAAGGAGCCGGAACGGGCAGCGGTGGGGTGACGATCGGGTCGTCTTCCTGAAACGCCGGCCGGGCTGCATGCAGCCCGGCCGGCGTTTCGGCATTCAGGACGGTCGGTTTCAGCATTCAGGGACGGTCAGGGGAGAACGACGACCTCGGCCGCATCGAACGCGACCCGCATCCGCTCCCCCACCCCGGGCGCCGTCTGCAGCGCGGCCGCCGCCTCCAGCTCCGGCCCGGCCTCCGGTCGCAGCGTCAGCGCGACGTGGTCGCCCCTGAAGGTCCGCCCGGACACCACGCACGGCAGCCCTTCCGAGGCGAAGCGCACTCCGGCCGGCCGCACCAGCACCCGGCACGCCCCCTCCGGCGTCCCGGTCGGCACCGGTATCCCGCCCCACACCGTCTCCGCCCGCTCCCCGCGCACCTTCGCCTCGACGACGTTGTCGAAACCCAGGAAGCGCGCCACGAACTCGGACGCGGGCCGCTGCCAGACCTCCAGCGGCGAACCGGCCTGCGCGATGCGCCCGTCGCGCATCACCACCACCCGGTCGGCCAGGGCGAACGCCTCGCCCTGGTCATGGGTGACGGCCAGCACCGTAGTCCCGAGTCGGCCGAAGAGTCCGCGCAGCTCCACCACGAGGCGCTCGCGCAGCGTGCGGTCGAGCTGGCCCAGCGGCTCGTCGAGCATCAGCAGCCGCGGCTCGGGCGCCAGCGCCCGCGCGAGCGCCACCCGCTGCTGCTCGCCGCCGGACAGCGCGGCCACCGCGCGCCGCTGCGCACCCGGCAGGCCCACAAGATCGAGCAGTCCGGCGACCTTGCGCTCCGCCTCGGCCCGGGCGACCCCGCGCATGCGCAGACCGAAGGCGACATTGCCCCCGACGTCGCGCTGCGGGAAGAGCTGGTGGTCCTGGAACATCAGGCCCACGCCGCGCCGGTGCACGGGCACCCCGCTCTGGTCCTTGCCCGCGAGGTACACCTGTCCGGCGTCGGCCCGCTGCAGCCCGGCCACCACCCGCAGCAGCGTGGACTTGCCGCTGCCGCTCGGCCCGAGCACGCACACGATCTCGTGCTCGGCGACGTCGAGATCGACGGCGTCCAGCGCGGCCCGCCCGCCGAAGCCGACGGTCACCCCGTCCAGTCTCAGCATGGACACCTAGAACTCCCCCGTACGGTCGGTGCGGACGCGCTCCAGGACCAGCAGCGCCGCCGCGCACACCAGCATCAAGATGGTGCTCAGGGCCATCGCCTGCCCGTAATTGAGTTCGCCGGGGCGGCCGAGCAGCCGGGCCACGGCCACCGGCAGGGTGGGGCTGTCGGGGCGGGCGATGAAGACGGTCGCCCCGAACTCGCCCAGCGAGACGGCGAAGGCGAAGCCCGCCGCGACCCCGAGCGCGCGGCCGACCAGCGGCAGATCCACCTCGCGCCAGGCGCGCAGCGGTGAGGCGCCCAGCACGGCGGCCGCCTCGCGCAGCCTGGCGTCGACCGCGCGCAACACCGGCAGCATGGTCCGTACGACGAACGGCACGCCCACCAGCGCCTGCGCGAGCGGCACCAGGATCCATGAGGTGCGCAGGTCCAGCGGGGGCTCGTCCAGGGCGATCAGGAAGCCGAAGCCCACGGTCACGGCGGAGGTGCCCAGCGGCAGCATCAGCAGCGCGTCGAAGCCCCGCACCAGCCGTCCCTCGCGCCGCGTGAGCGCGGCCGCGGCCAGGCCGCCCACCACGACCGCGATGGCGGTGGCGGCCAGCCCGTAGGCCAGCGAATTGCCGATCGTCTCCAGGGGTGCGACGACGAACGTGCCGCCGTTGTCGCCTGCGGAGGCCAGGGCGCGATAGAACGCCAGGCCGTAGCCGTCGGGCCCGTCGAAGGACCGCAGCACGAGCACCGCGAGCGGCAGCAGGATCAGCAGCGTGATGAAGACGAGCACGGACGCGAGCAGCGCCCACTGGCCCGCGCCCTGCGGGCGGCGGGCGGTGCGGGCCGCGTCCACCAGGCGCAGCGTGGCCTCGCGCCGCCGCACGGTGCGGGCGTGCACGGCGAGCAGGACGCCCACGGCCGCGAACTGCACGAGGGTCAGGACGGCGGCGGTGGGCAGATCGAGCAGTTGCGCGGTCTGCTGGTAGATCTCCACTTCCAGGGTGGCGTAGCGGGGTCCGCCGAGGATCTGGACGACGC
This sequence comes from Streptomyces olivoverticillatus, assembly GCF_014203555.1. GTDB lineage: Bacteria > Actinomycetota > Actinomycetes > Streptomycetales > Streptomycetaceae > Streptomyces > Streptomyces olivoverticillatus. Next base: position 34,377 of record NZ_JACHJH010000001.1, read on the forward strand.
CGAAGGAGGTGAAGGTGAAGAGGAAGACCATCAGGCCGGCCGCCGCCACCGCCGGGCCGAGCGCGGGCAGCGTCACCCGCCACCAGGCGGCCAGCCGGCCGGCGCCCAGCACGCGGGCCGCCTCTTCCTGGCGGGGGTCGAGCTGGGCCCAGAGGCCGCCGACGGTGCGGACGACGACGGCGTAGTTGAAGAAGACGTGGGCGAGGAGGATGGCCCAGACGGTGGTGTCCAGCCGCACCCCCCACAGCTCGTCCAGCAGCCCGCCGTGGCCGAGCAGCGCCAGGAAGGCCGATCCGGCGACGACGGTGGGCAGCACGAAGGGGACGGTGACGACCGCCCTCAGCAGCCTCTTGCCGGGGAAGTCGAAGCGCGCGAAGACGTATGCGCCGGGGAGCCCGCAGGCGAGCGTGAGCGCCGTGGAAGCCGCCGCCTGCCAGGTGGTGAACCACAGGACGTGGCCGATGTGCGGGTCGGTGATCACCTCGCCGATGCGGCCGAACCGCCACTGCCCGCCGTCCTTGAGGCCGCGGGAGACGATGGAGGCGACCGGGTAGGCGAAGAAGACGGCGAAGAAGGCGAGCGGCAGGGCCATCAGGCCGAGCCGCGTCGCCGTGCGCCGTGCGCCGCCCGTGCGGGCGGCGCTCCGGGGTTCTACTTCAGGACGATCGAGGACCATGCCTTGACCCACTGGTCGCGGTTCTTGGCGATCTTCTCCGGGGCCAGGGTCTGCGAGTCGGCGATCTTCGCTCCGTACTTGGTGAAGACCTCGGGCAGCTTGGCGTCCTCGTTGACGGGGTTGACGTACATCTGGAGCGGCATGTCCTCCTGGAACGCCTTGCCCAGCATGAAGTCGATCAGCGCCTTGCCGCCCTCGGTGTTCTTCGCGCCCTTGAGCAGTCCGGCGAACTCGATCTGCCGGAAGCAGGTGCCGGTCGCGACGCCCGTGGGGCTCTCCTTGGGCAGCGGGTTGACGCCGACCACCTCGGCGGGCGGGCTGGAGGCGTAGGAGACGACGAGCGGCTTGTCGCCCTTGGCCTTCTTGCCACCGGCGGAGCCGGAGAAGCGCTCGTTGTAGGCCTGCTCCCAGCCGTTGACGACCTCGACGTCGTTGGCCTTCAGCTTCTTCCAGTAGTCCTGCCAGTTGTCCTCGCCGTACTTGGCGATGGTGGCGAGCTGGAAGGCCAGGCCCGGCGAAGAGGTGGCGGAGTTCTCGGTGACCAGCAGGTTCTTGTACTCCGGCTTGATCAGGTCGTCGAAGGACTGCGGCGGCGCCAGCTTGTGGTCCGCGAAATAGGCGCGGTCGTAGTTGACGCAGATGTCGCCGGAGTCGACGGGCGTGACGCGGTGCCGGGCGGCGTCAGCCTGCACGTCCTTGGGGACGCGGTCCAGGCCCTTGGCCTCGTACGGGGTGAACAGGTCGTTGTCGAACGCCCGCGAGAGCAGGGTGTTGTCGACGCCGAAGAAGACGTCGCCCTGCGGGTGGCTCTTGGAGAGGATCGCCTGGTTGACGGCCTGGCCCGCGTCGCCGCCCTTGACGACCTTGACGGTGTAGCCGGTCTGCTTCGTGAACTCCTTGAGGACGGAGTCCGAGACGAGGAAGGAGTCGTGCGAGACGAGGGTGACGGTCTTGCCGCCACCGGCCCCGGCGGAGCCCTTGTCCCCCGAGCCGCCGCAGGCGGCGAGCGCCGGAAGGCCGAGGGCGGCGACGGCCGCCGCCACGACGGCACGCCGAAGGTTGGTGTTCATGGTTGAGCTGACTCCCTACGCCGGTACTAACCGGATCAGGTCCGAGGGTCTGCGGGCCGTGCCGCACTCTCAGCGCTGTGTGCGCTCCCCTGTCGGATTGTTCATTTGTGCGAAGTAATGCAGGTGGACAGTATCAGCGCTCGGCGGCGGCCAGCTGGCCGCACGCTCCGTCGATCTCCTGGCCACGGGTGTCACGGACCGTCACCGGGACGCCGTGCGCGGCGATCGCCGCGACGAAGGCCCGCTCGTCCTCCGGCCGGGACGCCGTCCACTTGGAGCCGGGGGTGGGGTTGAGCGGGATGAGGTTGACGTGCACCCGCTTGCCCTTGAGCAGCCGGCCCAGCAGGTCGCCGCGCCACGCCTGGTCGTTGATGTCGCGGATCAGGGCGTACTCGATGGAGATCCGGCGGCCGGACTTCTCCGCGTACTCCCAGGCGGCGTCGAGGACCTCGCGGACCTTCCAGCGGGTGTTGACCGGCACCAGGGTGTCGCGCAGCTCGTCGTCGGGCGCGTGCAGGGAGACCGCGAGGCGGCACTTGAAGCCCTCGTCGGCGAACCGGTGCATCGCGGGGACCAGGCCGACCGTGGAAACCGTGATGCCGCGCTGGGAGAGCCCCAGGCCGTCCGGCTCGGGGTCGGTCAGCCGGCGGATGGCGCCGACGACCCGCTTGTAGTTGGCCAGCGGCTCGCCCATGCCCATGAAGACGATGTTGGACAGGCGCGCGGGGCCTCCCGGTACCTCTCCGTCGCGCAGCGCCCGCATTCCGTCGACGATCTGGTGCACGATCTCGGCGGTGGACAGATTGCGGTCCAGACCGGCCTGGCCGGTGGCGCAGAACGGGCAGTTCATGCCGCAGCCCGCCTGGGAGCTGATGCACATGGTCACCCGGTCGGGGTAGCGCATCAGCACGGACTCGACGAGCTTGCCGTCGTGCAGGCGCCACAGGGTCTTGCGGGTGGTGTCGTCATCGCACGAGATGTGCCGGACGATCTTCATCAGATCCGGCAGCAGCTCCTCGGCGAGCTTGCCGCGGGCGGCCGCGGGGATGTCCGTCCATGCCTCCGGGTCGTGCGCGTACCGGGCGAAGTAGTGCTGGGACAGCTGCTTCGCGCGGAACGGCTTCTCGCCGATCGCGGCAACGGCCTCCCGGCGCTCGGCGGGCGTGAGGTCGGCAAGGTGCCGCGGGGGCAGCTTGGCCCCGCGCGGCGCGACGAAAGTGAGTTCTCCAGGTGCAGGCATGGTTCATCCAGTGTCGCAGATGTACGGCAAAGGCCCGCTCGTCCCTGTGGACAAGCGGGCCCTCGGCCGAAAACCGCAGGTCAGCGACGTTATGCGCTGCCGACGAACGCCACCATCAGCACCCACACCACCGGCGCGGTGGGCAGCAGCGAGTCCAGTCGGTCCATGATCCCGCCGTGGCCGGGCAGCAGGGCGCCCATGTCCTTGATGCCCAGGTCCCGCTTGATCATGGATTCGCCGAGGTCGCCCAGGGTGGCGCTGACCGCCACCGCAAGACCCAGCAGCAGGCCCTGCCACCACTCGCCGTCGTCGATCAGGAAGTGCATGCACAGCGCGCCCGCGACCATGGCGAAGACCACGGCGCCGACCAGGCCCTCGCGGGTCTTGCCGGGGCTGATGCGCGGCGCGAGCTTGTGCTTGCCGAACCGCCAGCCGACCGCGTACGCACCCGTGTCGCTGACGACCGTGAGGATCAGGAACGTCAGGACCCGCCAGGCGCCGTCTCCGGCGGCCAGCATCAGCGCGACGAAGGTGGCGAGGAACGGCACGTAGAAGGCCGCGAAAAGGCCCGCCGTGACGTCCTTGAGGTAGTTGTCCGGCGGCTCGGTCATCCGCCAGACGAGCACGGCGAGCGCGGTGAAGGCCATGGCCACCCATGCGCCCTCCGCACCGCTGGCGTAGCCCGCGATGATCATCGCGGCGCCACCGACCGCCAGCGGCACCAGGGGAGCCTTGATGTCCTTGCGCTCCGCGAGCCGGGAGGTCAGCTCCCACAGCCCGACGACCACGGCCAGCACGATGACGCCGAGGAAGACGGGCTTGTAGATGAACAGGGAGGCGAGGATGACGGCGCCGAGGCCGACCCCCACCCCTATCGCGGCCCGCAGGTCACGGCCCGCGCTCTTCTTCGCCTTGGGCGCCTCGGGGGCGTCAGGCTGCTGCGGCCGGATGTCGGGCTCCTGTTCATCGCGGAAGAGGGGACCGCCGACATGAGCGGCCCCCCGCTCACGGTCGTCCTGGTCTCCGCCTGCGTCGGGCACGATGGGCATGGGCCGAGTCTGCGCCGCGGCGCCCGCCTCGTGCAGAGGACCCGCCGGAGGAGGCACCTCGCGGCGGTAGCCGGGGGCGGATCCCCGGTCGGCGGCCCGCCGGTGCCCGGTGCTCGGCGCGGCTCCCCAGGATGCGTCGTTCATCAGACCTCGAGCAGCTCGGATTCCTTGTGCTTGAGCAGCTCGTCCACCTGCGCCACGTACTTGGCGGTGGTGTCGTCGAGCTCCTTCTCCGCGCGGCGCACGTCGTCCTCGCCGGACTCCTTGTCCTTGACGAGCTTGTCCAGGGTGTCCTTGGCCTTGCGGCGGACGGAACGGATCGAGACCTTGGCGTCCTCGCCCTTGCCGCGGGCGACCTTGATGAACTCCCGGCGGCGCTCCTCCGTGAGCTCGGGGAACGTCACCCGGATGATGTTGCCGTCGTTGCTCGGATTGACGCCGAGGTCCGAGTCGCGGATCGCCTGCTCGATGTTGCGCAGGGCGCTCTTGTCGAACGGGGTCACCACGGCCATGCGCGGCTCCGGCACGGAGAACGACGCCAGCTGGTTGATGGGCGTCAGCGCACCGTAGTAGTCCGCCACGATCTTGTTGAACATCGCCGGGTGCGCACGCCCGGTGCGGATCGCCGCGAAGTCCTCCTTGGCGACCACAACGGCCTTCTCCATCTTCTCCTCGGCCTCGAGGAGGATCTCTTCGATCACCACTTGCTCCTGGTGTTATCAGTAAGCAGAGCCTCGCCCCTGCGCGCGTCTTCTCCTGCACGGTGTCCGACCGGCAGGCAGTTGTCCATCCCCGTGCCGAGGTCTTCCCACGGCACGGAGTTGCCGCCCGGCGGCCCTCGGCGGGCCGGTGCGGACGGCGGCGGGCCCGTCAGGCCCGCGTGCCCTGGTCGCTCACGAGCGTGCCGATCTTCTCACCCTTGACGGCACGGGCGATGTTGCCTTCGGCCAGCAGCTCGAAGACCAGGATCGGCAGCTTGTTGTCCATGCACAGGCTGATGGCGGTGGCGTCGGCGACCTTGAGGCCGCGGGCGAGCACCTCGCTGTACTCGAGGGCGTCGAACTTCACCGCGTCGGGGTTCTTCTTCGGGTCCGAGTCGTAGATCCCGTCGACGCCGTTCTTGCCCATCAGGATCGCCTCGGCGTGGATCTCCAGAGCGCGCTGGGCGGCGGTGGTGTCGGTGGAGAAGTAGGGCATGCCCATGCCCGCGCCGAAGATCACGACGCGGCCCTTCTCCAGGTGGCGCACGGCGCGCAGCGGGATGAACGGCTCGGCGACCTGGCCCATGGTGATGCCGGTCTGGACCCGGGTCTCGACGCCCTCCTTGGACAGGAAGTCCTGGAGCGCGAGGGAGTTCATCACCGTGCCGAGCATGCCCATGTAGTCCGAGCGGGCCCGGTCCATGCCGCGCTGCTGGAGCTCGGCGCCACGGAAGAAGTTGCCGCCGCCGATGACCACGGCGATCTCGTAGCCGTCGCGGACCACGGCCGCGATCTCACGGGCGATGGCGTGCACGACATCGGGGTCGACTCCGAGCCCTCCGCCGCCGGCGAAGGCCTCGCCCGACAGTTTCAGCAGGAACCGACGGCGTTTGCCGAGGCCGGTGCCCTTGTCGTCGGCTTTCTTGGCGTCCGCGCCCTGATTCATTGGAGTTCTCCTCGTGCACATACGAAGAAGGCCATTGCCGGATGGATCCTTGCGGTTCCTCTGCGGCAATGGCCTCCTCGTCACATCAGCGGCCGGCCGGTGGACGGTCGGCTGCATACGACCCTAGCGGGTCGCGGGTCGTTCGCTGCCCTGCGTCGGCTCAGGCGCCGACGCGGATGCGGGCGAAGCGCTTCAGGGTGACGCCGGCCTCGTCCAGGATCTTCTGGACGGTCTTCTTGTTGTCCTTCGCGAAGGCCTGGTCCAGCAGGACCTGCTCCTTGAAGAAGCCGGTGACGCGACCCTCGACGATCTTCGGCAGGGCGGCCTCGGGCTTGCCCTCCTCGCGAGCGGTGGCCTCGGCGACGCGGCGCTCGTTCTCGACGACGTCGGCCGGGATGGCGTCACGGGAGAGGAACTTCGGCGCGAAGGCGGCGATGTGCTGCGCGACGTCCTTGGCGACCTCGGCGTTCGCCTTGTCCAGCTCGACCAGCACGCCGACCTGCGGGGGCAGGTCCGCGGCGGTGCGGTGCATGTAGGCGTAGACCTGGCCGTCGCCGAACTGGGCGAAGCGGTCGACGACGATCTTCTCGCCGAGGGTGGCGTTGGCCTCGTCCACGAACGCCTGGACGGTCTTGCCGGCCTCGATCTCGGAGGCCATCAGGGCCTCGACGTCGGCCGGAGCGGTCTTGGCGACGTGGGCGGCCAGGGTCTCGGCCACGGCGATGAACTTCTCGCCCTTGGCGACGAAGTCCGTCTCGCACTTCAGCTCGACGATGACACCGGAGGTGTTGTCGTCGGCGATGACGGAGACGACGGCACCGTTCTCGGTGGTGCGGCTCTCGCGCTTGGCAACGCCCTTGAGGCCCTTGACGCGGACCAGCTCGACGGCCTTCTCGAGGTTGCCCTCGGCCTCGTCGAGCGCCTTCTTGCAGTCCATCATGCCGGCGCCGGTGAGCTCACGGAGCTTCTTGACGTCAGCGGCGGTGAAGTTCGCCATCCTTGAATCCTTCTTGTGCACTACGCCTGGCGGTGCCAGTGAACACCGGGCAGGCTGTCCGTCTTGAGGTCACCACGGCCGCCGGGGCTCCCGGGGAGCCACCGGCGGTCGACACCGCGGACGGCGAAGGCCATGCCCCCGCCGTCCGGTACGGCAGGGCGTCAGGCCTGCTCGGCGTCCGCGGCCGGGGTCTCGGCAGCGGCCTCGGCCGGCTTCTCGGCGGCGTCCTCGGACTCCGCCTTCTTCTCGCCCTCGAGCAGGTCGCGCTCCCACTCGGCGAGGGGCTCGCCGGCGGCCTTGTCGGCCTTCGCGTCACCGGTGGCGGCACCGGAGCGGGCGATGAGGCCCTCGGCGACGGCGTCGGCGATCACGCGGGTGAGCAGGGTGACGGAGCGGATCGCGTCGTCGTTGCCCGGGATCTTGTAGTCGACCTCGTCGGGGTCGCAGTTGGTGTCGAGGATGGCGACGACCGGGATGCGGAGCTTGCGCGCCTCACCGACGGCGATGTGCTCCTTCTTGGTGTCCACGACCCAGACGGCGCTGGGCACCTTCTGCATCTCGCGGATACCGCCGAGGGTCTTCTCCAGCTTGGCCTTCTCGCGGGAGAGGACCAGGAGCTCCTTCTTGGTGAGGCCGGAGGCGGCCACGTCCTCGAAGTCGATGAGCTCGAGCTCCTTCAGGCGCTGCAGGCGCTTGTAGACGGTCGAGAAGTTGGTGAGCATGCCGCCCAGCCAGCGCTGGTTGACGTAGGGCATGCCGACGCGCGTCGCCTGCTCGGCGATGGCCTCCTGGGCCTGCTTCTTCGTACCGACGAACATGATGGAGCCGCCGTGCGCGACGGTCTCCTTGACGAACTCGTAGGCGCGGTCGATGTACGACAGCGACTGGAGCAGGTCGATGATGTAGATGCCGTTGCGCTCCGTGAAGATGAAACGCTTCATCTTCGGGTTCCAACGACGGGTCTGGTGACCGAAGTGGACGCCGCTCTCCAGCAGCTCCCGCATCGTGACGACGGCCATGGCCGCGCTCCTTGAAATACTCGGTTCCACGACGGCCGGGCGGCCGCCGCTCCTGACGCCCCGACGCGCCTGCCGCTGACGGCGCCCTTGCGAGGAGCCGTTTCACGGACCGAGAGACACGGCCACCGTGCGTACCCGGAAAGGGGCTGTCGCGCCGGTGGCGGGGCGTGCGAAGTCGACCCGGTGACCCGGATCGCCATGAGAAGTGTACGGGACCGGAGAACCACCGGGTGACGGCGTTGTCCACAACCCGCGAGTAGTCCACAGATCCCGAGCAAGATCCACCCGGCGGGGCGGGATGGGGCACGGTGACGGCATGCGACGACTCGTGACGGTCATGGCACTTCTGTGCGCGCTCACGCTCTGTGTTCCTGCGAGCGCCGGTGCTTCTGTGGTCGCCGGGGCCCGGGCGGCGCCCGCTCCGGTGCGCGGCGACCGATCCTGGCCCGTGCCGGGGGTGCGGGGCGCCCGGCCGCTGGTCCTACGGGCGTGGGAGCCGCCCCCGGTGCGCTGGGCGGCGGGGCACCGCGGAGTGGACCTCGCGGCGGGCGCGGGCACCGCGGTGCGGGCGGCCGCGCCGGGGACGGTGTCCTTCGCGGGCACGGTCGCGGGGCGGGGCGTGGTCTCGGTGGAGCTGACGGGCACGGGCAGCCCGCCGCTGCGCACGACGTACGAGCCGGTGCGCGCGGGGGTGCGCGAGGGCGAGCGGGTGGCGGCGGGAGACGTGGTGGGCGTGCTGGAGCCCGGGCCGTTGTCCCACTGTCCGGCGGGCTGCCTGCACTGGGGCCTGCTGCGCGGGGAGGAGTATCTGGACCCGCTCAGCCTGCTGCCGCCGTGGATGCTGCGGCGCGGGCCATCGCGCCTGCTGCCGCTGACGGGCGGCGGGTGGGCCGGTTTCAGCCCCGCACGCCTCGCAGGGCCATGGCCACGGCTGCCTCCGTGATGCGGTCCGGCTCCTCGGCCGCCCCGAGCTCGATGCGGCGGACGGCCGCGTCGACGACGCCCTGCAGCAGCATGGCCGTCAGCCGCGGCTCGTCGTGTCCGAGCGCCATCAGCGCCTCGGCGAGCATCGCCACGAGCCCGCCGTGCGCGGCGCGGATCTTCTCCCGGGCGCCTTCGTCGAGCTCGCCCGCCGAGATGGCGACGACGGCCCGGTGGCGGCGGTCGCCGACCAGGGCGAGCTGTCGGCGCACATACGCTTCGATCTTGTCTTCGGGGGTGCCGGCGCGCTCCATGGCGGCCTCGACCTCCGCCGCCCAGACCGGGAAGTCCACGGCGCACAGCTCTTCGACCACGGCCGCGCGCGAGCGGAAGTACTCGTAGACGGAGGACCGCGCCAGTCCGGTGCGCTCGGCGAGAGCGGGGAAGGTCAGTGCTTCCGTACCGCCTTCGGACAGCAGGGAACGGGCGGCGTCCAGCAGGGCGCCGCGCTGCATCGTCCGGTGCTCGGCCACGGAGGCCGCTCGAATCCTGGGCACGTTCCCACTTTACGGACCCACCCCGGCCGGGACGACGCTGGAGGGACGATTCAGCGTCCTACGTCCGCCAGCTTCGCCCTGAGCTGGAGTACCGACTTGGTGTGGATCTGGCTCACCCTGCTCTCCGTGACACCGAGGACGTGGCCGATCTCGGCGAGGGTGAGGCCCTCGTAGTAGTAGAGCGTGACCACGGTCTTCTCGCGCTCGGGCAGGGTGTTGATGGCCCTGGCCAGCAGCCGCCGCAGCTCGTGGTCCTCGGCCACCTCGACCGGGTCGTCCGCCGCGGTGTCCTCGAGCGTGTCCATCAGGCTCAGCCGGTCGCCGCCCTCGCCACCGGAGTACAGCAGTTCTTCCAGGGCGACGACGTTGGCCAGCGACAACTGGCTGAACACGGAGTGCAGTTCGTCGAGCGGAATGCCCATCTCCGCGGCCACCTCGGCCTCGGAGGGGGTGCGGCGCAAGGCCGCCTCCAAGGTGGCGTACGCGCGCTCGACGGCACGGGCCTTCTGCCGGACCGAGCGGGGGATCCAGTCCAGCGCGCGGAGTTCATCGATCATGGCGCCGCGGATGCGGGTGATGGCGTACGTCTCGAACTTGATCGAACGGTCGGGGTCGAACTTCTCGATGGCGTCGATGAGACCGAAGACCCCGGAGGAGACGAAGTCCGCCTGTTCGACGTTGGGCGGCAGGCCCACGCTGACGCGCCCCGCCACGTACTTCACCAGGGGCGAGTAGTGCAGGATCAGCTGCTCCCGCAGCCGTTCGTCACCCGATGCCTTGTACGACCGCCACAGCTCGTCGAGCGTCGAGGGTGCGGGAGGGCGCACGGCGCCGCGGGCGGCGGGCGGCGCCGCCGCGCGGTCGGAACCGGATGTGTGCTGGGGCATTCGTCGTCTTGAGCCGTTCTGCTGTGGCGTTGGATCGGGTGATGCGCATCGGGTGGTACGAAGGAAGGGAATCCGGTGAGCGTAGCGTGACTGAAGCGATGCGGTGAGCGAGGAGAAAACCCCTTCGGTTTGCCTGGCTGCGTTTCCTCTGCCGGTGCCCCGCGGCAGCGGCCGCGGGGGCGCCCGTCGGCCGCATGGAGCACGCCGTATCGGCGGCCGCGGTCGTCGCCTTAACCCTTTCACCCGATCACCCCAGGTCAAGCACCGCCTCGCCGCACACCGGGGCGCCGTCCGGGGGGCTTGGGGATGCCGGATGTTGACGCAGCGTCAGCCAACTGCCAGAGATCACCCTGCCGTTCCACAAAGCCCAGGGCCTGGAGTTCGTACAGCTTGGCGAGCGCCCGGGGCCCGCTCATCCCGGCCTGACGGGCGATGAGGCCCGCATCCGCACCACCGCGACCCGGCACGGCTTCCAGCGCTCGGGCGGCCATGGGCTCCAGCAGATCGCGGGGCACGACGGGGCCGCGCCGCTCGGGCGCCAGTTCGCCCATGCCGCCGACCAGCTCGGCGACTTCGTCGGCGTCGGTCACCAGGCACGCGCCCTCGCGCAGGATTTCGTGCACCCCCGCCGAGAGCCCCGAGGTGACCGGCCCGGGAATCCCCATGGTGTGCCGCCCCAGCCCCAGCGCCCGCCGCGCCGTGACCAGCGACCCGCTGCGGTACTCGGCCTCCACCACCACCGTCCCCCGCGTCAGGGCGGCGATGACGCGGTTGCGCAGGACAAAACGGCTGCGCGTCGGATGCCCGCCCGGCGGCAACTCGGCCAGGACCAAGCCCTGTTCCGTGATCCGCTCCAGCAACTCGGCGTGGCCGCGCGGATAGGGCACGTCCACCCCCGAGGCCAGCACGGCCACCGTGGCCCCGCCCGCGGCCAGCGCTCCCCGATGCGCCGCCCCGTCGACCCCGTACGCCGCGCCGGAGACCACCACCCACCCCCGCTCGGCGAGCCCCACCCCGAGGGTGGCCGCCACATGCGAGCCGTAGCCCGTGCAGGCCCGGGCGCCGACCACGGCCACCGACCGCAGCGCCCACAGCCGGACGTCCGCGGCGCCGCGCACCCACAGGCCGACGGGCCGGGCATCCCCCAAATCGTCCAGCTGCCGCGGCCACTGGGCGTCCCCCGGGCACAGGAAGCGCCCGCCGAGCCGGGCGACGGTGGCGAGATCGCCGACGGGGTCGAGGCCTTCGGCGCGCGCCCGGCATCCTTCGAGGCGGTCCGCCCTCGCCCCCGCCGGTGGCGGCCCGGCCCCGGTCAGGCCCCGCACCAGCGCCACCGGCCCCATCTGCCTCAGCCATCTCCCGATGCACTCGTCCCCCGGCTCGGCCAGCCGCGTCAGGGCCACCCGGGCCAGGCGCTCCTCCTCGCGACTGGGCGGGCTCATGACCAGCCGCCCGCGAGGACCGCACCGCGCTGGACACCGGTGCGCAGCTCCAGGGCCTGCTCCACATCCCCCTCGTCGGGCCGGCCGTGCCCGGCGAGATCCGCGACCGTCCAGGCCACGCGCAGCACCCGGTCCAGCCCCCGGGCCGTCAGCAGTCCGCGCCCCATGTCCCGTTCGGCCTCGGCCAGGGCACCGGGCGCGGCGCGCCAGCGGGTGCGCAGCTCGTGTCCCGGCACCTCGCTGTTGGTGCGCCAGGGCGTGCCCACGTACCGCGCGGCGGCGCGCTCGCGGGCGGTGCGGACCCGCGCGGCGACGTGGGCGGTCGGCTCGGACCTGGCGCCGCCGGTGAGCTCGGAGCGGGCCACCGGCTCCACCGTCACGCGCAGATCCACCCGGTCCATCAGCGGTCCCGACAGCCGGCCCAGATAGCGCCTGACCACCCTGGGCGGGCAGTCGCATCCCTCGCCGGTCATGCCGTGCCTGCCACAGGGGCAGGGGTTGGCCGCGAGGCAGAGCAGGAAGGCGGCGGGCAGCCGCATCACGCCGCCGGTGCGGGCAACTACCACGTGTCCCGATTCGAGGGGCTGTCTGAGCGCGTCCAGGACCCGGCCGGAGAACTCCGGCGCCTCGTCCAGGAACAACACTCCGCGGTGCGCCAGCGACACCGCCCCGGGCCGGGGCAGTCCCGAGCCGCCGCCGACGAGCGAGGGCATGGACGCCGAGTGGTGCGGGGCGCAGTAGGGCGCCCGGTCGATCAGCGGCTGTCCGGCGGGCAGCGTGCCGGCCACCGAGTGGACCGCCGTGACCTCCAGTGACTCCTGGGGCGTCAGGGGAGGCAGCAGTCCGGGCAGCCGCTCGGCGAGCATCGTCTTGCCCGCACCCGGCGGGCCCTGGAAGAAGAGGTGGTGGCGCCCCGCGGCCGCCACCTCCAACGCCCGCCGGGCCCGGAGCTGCCCGGCGACTTCGGCGAGGTCGGGCCGGCACTCCTCGGGGAGGGCTCCCGTGCCCGCCCCCGGCACGGCCAGCCCCGCCAGCATCGGATCGGGCCGCCCCTCCCCGGGCGCGTCCTCTTCCTCCTCCGGCACCGGTTCGTCCGCCAGCACGGCGATCAGCTGGCGCAGGCTTCGGACCCCGAGCACGGAGACGCCGGGCACCAGCGCCGCCTCCGCCGCCGTGCGCTCGGGCACGACCACGTGGCGGTAGCCCGCGTCGGCGGCGGCCAGCACCGCGGGCAGGACGCCCCGCACCGGGCGGACCCGGCCGTCGAGGCCCAGCTCCCCGAACATCATCAGATCGGTGATCCGCCGGGGGTCGATGCGCTCGGCCGCGGCCAGCACGGCGCAGGCCACGGCGAGGTCGAAGCCGCTGCCGCCCTTGGGGACGGAGGCCGGGCTCAGCCCGACGGTGAGCTTCTTCTGGGGCCATTCGCCGCCCGAGTTGACCACCGCCGCCCGCACCCGGTCGCGGCTCTCGCTGAGGCTCTTGTCGGGCAGCCCGACCAGCGTGAAGGCGGCGACGCCCGGCTCCAGCCCGGCCTGGACCTCGACCACCACGCCCTCGACTCCGACCAGGGCCACCGAGCACGTACGGGCGAAGCCCATCACGCCACCCCCTTGGCGTGCTCGACGACGGGAGCGCCCCGCTCGGGGACGACCACGCCCACCAGGTCGATGCGCACCCCGCCCGGCGGCGGGCCGCCGTGCCGCTCCAGCCAGTGCCCGGCCAGCAGCCTGAGCCGGCCGGCCTTGACCGGGCCGACCGCGGCCATCGGATGCTCGTACACCCCCTGGCGGCGGGTCTTGACCTCGCAGACGACCAGGGCGTCGCCGTCGAGCGCGACGATGTCGATCTCACCGGCCCGGCACCGCCAATTGCGGGCCACGACTCTTATGCCGCTCTCCACCAGCCGCCGCGCCGCCAGGTCTTCCCCGTAGCGTCCGAGTGCCCGTCGGGCGTTCATCGGCACCACCTCCGGCACCGACTGTGACGCCTCCGCCCGGATCCATTGGATCTTGGTGGATAACCGGCGTGATGTGGAAAACCCGCTCACCCCCAAGGGTGAAGCGGACCCCTGGCCCCTAGGCCCCGAGACCCGAGGCCCGCCCCCGCGCTCAGCCCCCCGGCAGATCCAGGTCCGTCTTGTTGAGCTCTTCGATGTTGACGTCCTTGAACGTGAGCACCCGCACCTGCTTGACGAAGCGCGCCGGGCGGTACATGTCCCACACCCACGCGTCCGCCATGGAGACCTCGAAGAAGACCTCCCCCTGCACGGAGTGGACCTGCATCTCGTAGTCGTTGGTGAGGTAGAAACGCCGCTCGGTCTCGATCACGTATTTGAACAGACCGACGACATCGCGGTACTCCCGGTAGAGCTTCAGCTCCATCTCGGTCTCGTACTTTTCGAGGTCCTCGGCGCTCATGGCATGTTCCCCTTCAGCCGTGCGTCCCCCCATTGTGCGTCAGGCACGCTCGGTCTCCAGGAGCACCGGCGTACTCGGGGGTCCCTCGTCGAGCAGCGTGCGCAGCAGCCCGGCGAGTCTGGTCGGATACACCGTCTCACGGGCCGCGAGCAGTTCCTCGCAGGTCCACCAACGCAGCCCCGCCAGGCTGCGCCGTTCCAGGTCCGTCCCGCCGCCCGTCCACATCGGCATCTGCTCCGTGCGGGCCAGGTAGTAGCGCTCGTCCTGGTCCCAGCGCCGGCCGTCGAAGGGGAAGGAGCAGGTGCGCGTCCACAGCACCGGGCCCAGCTCGATCTCGGTGATCCCGGTCTCCTCGGCGAGCTCGCGGCGCGCCGCCTCCTCCCAGCTCTCGTCCCCTTCCAGACCGCCGCCGGGGGTGAACCACCAGGTGGTCGAGGGGTCGCCGGGTTCGTAGCCGTGCAGCAGCAGGACGCGGTCGTACGGGTCGAGCAGGATCACCCGCGCGGCCTTGCGCCGTCCGGTGCCCGGGCCGGCCGCATCATCCACCGGCCATCGCCGCCTTTCCGCCTCGCGCGGCCCGCCCCGCCCGCAGCCGTGCCACCGGCCCGTACGCCGCACCTCCCAGGATGAGCGCTGCTCCGGCCAGGACGCACCTCACCACCCAGGGCAGCGGGCCGGGGCTGGAGGTGCCGCCGGGCAGGGCGGCGAAGGAGCGCGGCCGGCCGAGCATGCCCCAGCCGGCCATGGGCCAGGCCGTGGCGTCCACGCGCGCCCGGACCGCGCTGCGCGGCACCGAGCCCTGGCCGCCGTCGGCGAGGTGGACCCGGGAGTCGACCGAGTCGGAGCGGTGGTCGCCGAGGAGGAAGAGCTGGCCCTCGGGGACGGTCGCGGAGAAGCCGGTCGGGGAGGCGGGGCGGGAGCCGTCCTCGAGATACGGCTCCTCGATCGGCTGACCGTTGACCGTCAGCCGGCCCTTGGCGTCACAGCAGGAGACCTTGTCGCCGTCGGTGCCGACGACGCGTTTGACCATGGGGAGATTGCCCCAGACCTTGTCCTGGAAGACCACGACGTCCCCGCGCCGGACGTCGGCGCCGTCGATGCGCTGGGCGAGGACCCGGTTGCCCTGGGCAATGGTGGGCGCCATGGAGTCGGTGGGCACGGTGTACGGCTTGTACAGCACGGCGCCCCATGCGAAGCCGCCGAGGAAGAGCAGAGCGCCGACGGCCACGGCCAGCCCGGACAGCACTCTGCCCGCGCGGCCGTGGCCGTCGCCGTCGTGTCCCGCTCTGGCCATGGCGCGCCCCCGGTCGTCGAGAAGGTTTGCGCGCACACTACCCGGCGGTACGGGATCAGTCAGCCCTTCGGGACGCCTTCGCCGACTCGCCCGCCTGGTTGAGCAGCCTCCTGCGGCGCCACAGCACCAGCGGCACGGCGCCGGCGAGGCCGAGCGCGGGCGGTGCTGCGGCGCCCGCCGCCCCGAGCCCCTTCTGGTCGAAGGTGGAGGGGACGGGCAGGGTGGACCAGCGGTTCAGCGGCCAGGCGACGACGATCGCACGGCCGACGACCTCGTCCTCGGAGACCGTGCCCTGGAAGCGGTCGAGGTCCTGGTGATAGCGGGAGTCCAGGGAGTCCTGGCGGTGGTCGCCCATCACCCAGATCCGGCCCTTGGGGACCTTGATCGGGCCGAACGGCTTGTCACCGCAGGGGGTGTTGCCGGGGAAGATGTACGGCTCGTTCAGCGGCTTGCCGTTGACGACCACGGGGTCGTTGTTGCCCTTGCACTCGACCGTGTCGCCGCCGACCGCGATGACGCGCTTGATCAGGTCCTTCTCCTCGGCGGAGGGCATCAGGCCGATGAAGCTGAGGACCTTTTGGATGCCGCCTGCCACCGGGCCGTTGTCGGTGGCCGGGCTCTCGCCGAGCCAGCCGCCCGGATCGTGGAAGACCACGACCTCGCCGCGCTCGGGCTTCGACCCGAACCACGGCGTCAGCTTGTCGACCAGAACTCGGTCGCCGCGCTGCAGGGTGTTCTGCATCGACTCGGACGGGATGGAGAACGCCTGCACCAGGAAGGTCTTGATGAGCAGTGCGAGAACCAGAGCGACGACGATGAGGATCGGCAGCTCTTTCCAGAGGGAACGTTGCTTCTTCGGCTCGCTCCCACGGCCGCCTCGGCCGCCGCCCTCCTCCTTCGCGCCGTCGACGCCTTCCGTGTGCCGGGCGTCCGGGCCGGGCACCGCGGGCGCGCCCTCGCGCCGGGCACCGGCCTGGCCGTGGACGCCCTGGGACATGGCCTCGTCCGGCGCGCCGCCGGGCGTCTGCCCGGCCGGCTCGTCAGTCCTCCCGGGCCGCTTCTCGGGCTCTCCGTGACCGGAATGCGCGCCGACCGCCAAATCCCCCACATCCACTCCTTACTCCACGCTGCCGCCTGTCGTACATACGACGCAGGCCCACCACTCCCATAACGAGCGGGAGTTCCGCAGGGGTCGGGAGCCGGACCATTCCTTCTTGATCCGTGGGGGACACACTATGCGGCGAAGCGTCCCCTTGCGCTCGTACCTGCGGCGCGTCTCGCACGGATGCGTACGTGTCCGGTTCGGCCAGCCCCCGCCAGTGCCCGAACGGCCACGCGATGACGAACGCACGCCCGATGACCAGGTCTTCGGAGACCGTTCCCTGCCCGGGCTCGGTCAAGTGGTAGCGGGAATCGGCCGAGTCGGAGCGGTGGTCGCCCATCACGAAGATCCGGCCCTGCGGGACCTTCACCTCGAACGCCAGCTGCGAAGGGGGGTTTCCGGGATGAACGTACGGCTCGAGGAGCGGCGTTCCGTTGACCGTGATTTTGCCGTCCTTGTCGCAGCATTTGACCGTATCGCCACCGACTCCGATCACTCGTTTGATCAGATCCTGCTCGTTCGCGGACGGCAACAGGCCGATGAAGGTCAGCGCCTGCTTCCCCTGGCGGATCCCCACCGGGTCGGCGCCGGGCTTGGACTGCTCCCCGGCGAGCCATCCCCCCGGGTCCTTGAAGACCACCACGTCGCCTCGGTGCGGCTTCGAGCCGAACCAAGGGGTGAACTTGTCGACGAGCACCCGGTCGCCGATGCGGATCGTCTGCTCCATCGAACCGGACGGAATGACGAACGCCTGCACCAGGAACGTCTTGAGCACCAGGGCGATCAGCACCGCGACCCCTATGAGGATCGGCACCTCCTTGACCATGGACCTGCGGCGCCGCCGCTTGACCCTGCGGGCCGCCTTCCGCCGGGCGGCGCGGCCGCCGGTCGCCGGTCCGCTCACCGGTCCGGTGACGACCGCCTCGGCCGGGCGCGTGCGGGCGTGCGTGCGCCCCCGGCTACCCATGGGCCCCATGGCCGGGGCCCGGTACGTGTGCGAAGGCATCCGGCCGGTCCAGCGAGGTCATCCGGCGCAACGGCCAGCCGATCCAGTCGGCCCGGCCGATCACCCGGTCCACCGGCACCGTGCCGCCGCCCGGCTCGCCCAGATGGTCACGGGAGTCCCGGGAGTCACTGCGATGATCACCCATGACCCACAGCTTGCCCTCCGGAACCACGATGTCGAACGGCACCTGCGAGGGTTCGTCTCCCGGATGCAGATAGTCCTCGATCACCGGCACGCCGTTGACCGCGAGGCGGCCGCGCTTGTCGCAGCAGGTGACGCGGTCGCCGCCGATGCCCACGACCCGCTTGACGTAGTCGGTCTCGGCGGGCCGCATCAGGCCGACGGCCGAGGCGCCCTTGCGCACCAGCGCGGTCAACGGGTTCTCGGCGGGCGCGTCGTGCACGAAGGAGTCCGTGCCGTCGAAGACGACCACGTCGCCCCGGCGCGGCTCACGGCCGAAGTCATAGGCCAGCTTGTTGACCAGCACCCGGTCCCCCACCTGCAGCGTGTTCTCCATCGAGCCGCTGGGGATGAGGAAGGGCTGGACCAGGTAATTGCTGACGAGCAGCAGCACGACGAGGCAGACGGCCAGCAGCACCCCGGCCTGGCGCAGCGTGCCGCCGCCGGTGAGCCACTGCCGTGCGGCGCGTACCGGGCGCCGCAAACGGCGCGGAAAACGCGCGGAGCGCGACCGCTCCTCCCCCTCGTCGGGGTCGGAAGAGCGGTCGCGCTCCGAAAGCTGTGCGTCGGTGTCCATCGGGTCCAGAGCCTATCCGGCCGGGCCGGGACGCCGGCAGGAAGCTCAGTTGTCGCGCTTCTCCTTGATCTTCGCGGCCTTGCCGCGGAGCTCACGGAGGTAGTACAGCTTGGCGCGACGGACGTCACCGCGGGTGACGAGCTCGACCTTCTCGAAGATCGGGCTGTGCACCGGGAAGGTGCGCTCGACGCCGACGGAGAAGGAGACCTTGCGGACCGTGAAGGTCTCGCTGACGCCCGCGCCCTGGCGGCGGATGACGACACCCTTGAACTGCTGGATGCGGGAGCGGTTGCCCTCGATGACGCGAACGTGGACGTTCACGGTGTCACCCGGACGGAAGGCCGGGAGGTCGGTGCGCAGGGACGCGGAGTTGACGTTGTCGAGCAGGGAGGACATGCGTGTCTGCTTCCTCGCCGATGCCACAGGTCATCAGCGGAATCGTGCCGAAGTGGAGTGGTGCCGAGGCGCCGGGCGGGCGTCGTTCCCCCTGTGGCAGGGGCGCGCGCCGGACGCAAGGCAACGGCTTATTCTTCCACGTCCGTGGCCACTGGCCCAAATCGACCGTCCTCGCCCGGGCCCCAGCCCAGGATCGAGAGCATTTCGCGGTCCTTCTTGTCGAAGGCGGCCGGGTCGGCGCGCTCGATGAGGTCGGGCCGGTTCGCGGTCGTACGGCGGAACGCCTCGTCGCGGCGCCAGCGGGCGATCTTCCCGTGGTGGCCGCTGAGCAGCACGTCCGGGATGCCGCGGTCGCGCCACTGGGGCGGCTTGGTGTAGACGGGGCCCTCCAGCAGGTCGGCCATGGCGCCGGGCGCGAAGGAGTCGTCACGGTGCGACTCGGCGTTGCCGAGGACGCCGGGCAGCAGCCGGGCGATGGCCTCGACCATGACCAGCACGGGGGCCTCGCCGCCGGCCAGGACGTAGTCGCCGATGGAGACCTCGCGGACGTCCAGCCGGTCGCCGTACTCCTCGATGACCCGGCGGTCGATGCCCTCGTAGCGGGC
The DNA here is from genome assembly GCF_014203555.1 of Streptomyces olivoverticillatus. GTDB lineage: Bacteria > Actinomycetota > Actinomycetes > Streptomycetales > Streptomycetaceae > Streptomyces > Streptomyces olivoverticillatus. The sequence continues at coordinate 53,462 of NZ_JACHJH010000001.1, forward strand.
CGGGGTGAAGACCAGCCACGGCTTCTCGGACAGCTCGACGGCGAGGGCCTGGGTGAAGGGCTTGCCACTGGGGGTGGGGACGACGATCGTGGGCCGGCCCTCGCCGGAGGCGATGACCGCATCGAGCGCCTCGCCCCACGGTTCGGGCTTCATGACCATGCCGGGCCCGCCGCCGTAGGGCGTGTCGTCGACCGTGTTGTGCTTGTCGTGCGCCCACTCGCGCAGGTCGTGCACGCGGACGTCCAGCTGCCCCCGGGCGCGGGCCTTGCCGACGAGCGAGACGTTCAGCGGCTCGAGGTAGTCGGGGAAGATCGTGACGACGTCGAGGCGCATCAGGCGTCACCCTCGCCCTGCTTGGCCTCGCGGGAGCTCGCCACCTCGGCCTGCTCGACGTCGAGCAGGCCGCGCGGCGGGTCGACGACGGCGCGCTGCTCGTCCAGGTCGATCTCCGTGACGATCTCGGAGACGAAGGGGATCATGACCTCGCTGCCGTCGGGCCGCTCGACGATGAACAGGTCCTGCGAGGGCAGGTGGGAGATCTCCGCGATCCGGCCGACGACGGCACCGTCGACGGTGACGACGTCGAGGTCCATCAGCTGGTGGTCGTAGAACTCCTCGGGGTCCTCGGGCGTCTCGTCCGGGTCCACCTCGGCGACGAGGAGGGTGTTGCGGAGCGCCTCGGCGGCGGTGCGGTCGTTCACCCCGGTGAACCGCAGCAGCAGGCGGCCGCTGTGCACCCGGCCCGCCTCGATGGTCAGCGGCCCCACGCCCGCGGGGTCCGTGGCCAGTACGGCCCCGGGTCCGAGCCGGAGCTCGGGCTCGTCCGTACGCACCTCTACGGTGACCTCGCCCTTGATGCCGTGGGCGCGGCCGATCCTGCCGACTACGAGCTGCACGTCCCTAATCCTTCTCACATTTTCGCACGAACGCGACAACGGGCCGGGAAGGAGATTCCTTCCCGGCCCGTGCCGGTGCTCTGCCGCCGATCAGCTGACCTGATCCACGTCGACGAGGTCGACGCGGATGCCACGGCCGCCGATGGCGCCCACGACGGTGCGCAGGGCCCGCGCGGTGCGGCCGTTGCGGCCGATCACCTTGCCGAGGTCATCGGGGTGGACCCGGACCTCCAGCACGCGCCCGCGGCGCAGGTTGCGCGAAGCGACCTGCACCTCGTCGGGGTTGTCGACGATGCCCTTCACGAGGTGCTCAAGGGCCTCCTCGAGCATCCTCAGGCCTCGGTCGACTCGGCGGACTCGGCCTGAGCGGCCTCGTCCTTCTTCTCCGACTTCTTGGCCTTCGGGGTGATGGCCTCACCCTTCGCCTCGCCGGCCTCGAGAGCCTTGGTGAACTCCTCGAACGCGGCGCGCTTGTCCTTGGGCTCGGCGACGAGCATCGGGGCCGGGGCGGGCAGACCCTTGAACTTCTGCCAGTCGCCGGTGACCTTGAGGATGGCCAGGACGGGCTCGGTCGGCTGGGCGCCGACGCTCAGCCAGTACTGGGCGCGCTCGCTGTTGACCTCGATGCGCGAGGGGTTCTGCACCGGGTGGTACAGACCGATCTCCTCGATCGCACGGCCGTCACGGCGGGTGCGGGAGTCGGCGACGACGATGCGGTAGTGAGGCGAACGGATCTTGCCCAGACGCTTCAGCTTGATCTTGACTGCCACTGGAGTGGTGTCTCCTGGTCTTGACGTGGTTGGGCACAACGAGATGCCACGTGGGGTTTGCGGTACCCGGGGTGCCCGATGGACGCGTCAGCCGGAGGAGAGAGGGGTCCTATGCGACTGTCGAGTACAGCCACTCATTGTGCCACACCGATCCACCCCGGCCGACCTCAGCCGACCGAGACGGCCTCCGGGATGCGGAACGGCTGGCCGCAGCCGCCGCACATGATCGGCGCCTGGGCGAGCACGGAGGGCACGACGCGGACGTTGCGCCCGCATTCGCAGACCGCCTTCACCCGCACCCCGCCGCCCGACGAGCCGTGCCGCGCCGCCGGCCCGCGGAACGTGCGCGAGGTGTCGGCCGTCGTGGCGACGGTGTGCGCCTTGAGCGCGCGCTGGAGTCTGTCGATGGTGGTGCGGTAGCGCTTGCGCGCCTCCGGATTGAGCACGACCAGCGAGAAGCCACTGCTGGGATGCGGCTCATCGCTGTGGTCGAGCCCCAACTCCTCGGCGATCGCCAGGAAGCGGCGATTGTGGTAGCGGCCGGCACGAGAGGTGTCCCGGACACCGCGGGCGGCCGCGATGCCGTGCACTGCCTCGTGCAGCAGCCTTTCGAAGGAGAGCTCGGCGCCGCAGGCGGACGACGACTCCCCGATCAACGATTCGGGCGCGGCTAGATCCGGCAGCTCGGGGTGGAACCGCTGAATGTCGGCCCACGCCTGCGCCAGCTCTGCGGCGAGAACAGGTGGTGTCGTGCTCACGTCGTGACAACGAGCCGGGGCCGCCCGGTGTTCCGATACCGGGCCATCCCAAATAATTTGCACGTACCAGTCAGTTTCCCGACCGATCCGCCCCGACGAGGGCGGGTACGGCGAAGCCGGATGAGTAGCTCACCTGTTCGTAAGGTGGGACGTACTGACCCATGAGTAAGTCGGACGGGCCGTTGTGCACCCCTGGGCGTGCGCTGTGCAGCGCACGCCCAGGGGCGGATGAATCAGTAGGCGCGCGCGACGATGGCGATGGCGCCCGGGGCGTCGTCGGACTCCGGCACCGAGCCGTCCTCCGCGACCAGGCAGCGCACGGTCACGGCCTGCTCGGCCAGCTTGGCCTCGCCCTCCGCGCCCAGCGTGGCCCACGGGATGCGGGCCCAGCCACCGGCGACAGCGGCCTCGGCCGCCTCCTCGATCGTCTGCACATCGGTCGTACGGGACTCGCGGCGCTCGCGCGACTGGCTCAGCAGCAGCGCCTGGTCCTCCTCCAGGACCTTCGGCAGCAGCGCGGCCAGCTCCTCGATGCGCACCGGCTCCTTGCCGCCCGGAATGCGGCGGGCCAGCATCGCGGTGCCGTTCTCCAGGTCGCGCGGGCCGATCTCGATGCGGACCGGCACGCCCTTGAGCTCCCAGTCCACGGCGCGGCGGCCGAAGGGGGTGTCGGTGCGGTCGTCGACCTGCACCCGCACGCCCGCGGCCTTGAGCACGTCGCCGATCTCGCGGACCTTGGCCAGCACGGCCTCGTCGCCCTTGATCGCCAGGACCACGGCCTGGACCGGCGCCAGCCGCGGCGGCACCCGCAGACCGCTGTCGTCGCCATGCGACATGATCAGACCGCCGACCATGCGCGTCGACACGCCCCAGGAGGTCTGCCAGACCAGCTCCTGCTGCCCGTCCTTCGACAGGTAGGAGGTGTTGAAGGCCTTGGCGAAGTTCTGGCCGAGCTCGTGGCTGGTGCCCAGCTGCAGCGCCTTGCCGTCGCCCATCATGCCCTCAAGAGTGAGGGTGTTGATGGCGCCCGCGAAACGCTCCTTGGGCGTCTTGCGGCCGAGCACCACATCGATGCCCAGGACGTTGACCATGAAGTCGTAGTAGACGTCCCGGTGGATGCGGGCGGCGTAGTCGCGGGCGTCCTCGTAGGTGGCGTGGGCGGTGTGGCCCTCCTGCCAGAGGAACTCGCTGGTGCGCAGGAAGACGCGCGGGCGCATCTCCCAACGGACCACGTTGGCCCACTGGTTGATCAGCAGGGGCAGGTCGCGGTAGCTCTGGACCCACTTGGAGAAGTACTCGTTGATGATCGTCTCGGAGGTGGGCCGGACGACGACCGGCTCCTCCAGCTCCTTGCCGCCGCCGTGCGTGACGACCGCGAGCTCGGGGGCGAAGCCCTCGACGTGCTCGGCCTCCCGCGTCAGGTAGGACTGCGGGATGAAGAGCGGGAAGTACGCGTTGGAGGCGCCCGCGTCCTTGATCCGGGCGTCCATCTCCTGCTGCATGCGCTCCCAGAGCCCGTAGCCGTACGGGCGGATGACCATGGTGCCGCGCACCGGGCCGTTGTCGGCCAGCTCGGCCTTGTTGATCAAGTCCTGGTACCAGCGCGGGAAGTCTTCCGCCTGGGGGGTGAGAATGGGAGCCTTTGCCATGGTGGGCATGGTACGGGGCGCGTGTGGCCGAGTGTGAATCCGTCGGCCCGCAACCCCCTCTTCCCGGCCGCGCGCCGGGGCTGCCGGAGCCGAGCTTTGGCCAGGCCCGGCCCGAGCTCTGGCCAGGCTATGACACCCGGCACATGCCATCGCGAGCCCGGGAGAACCTTCTTCCGTCATCCCCTGGACTCGGGGACGGAAGCGGAGTTCTCTGGCATCGGGGGGAAATTCACGGCGACGCTTCACGCGCGCCGCACGCACGGCCCGGCACGCACAGCACCACCACATGGGGGCGGCTTACGGATCACGACGACACGTCTTCCGGCGGATTGGGGCGCTTTCGATGACACCAACGCTCGTGCGGCGGCACCTGCCGTCCTCAACCCCGCCCGGGTCGCGGGCCCGCGACTGGGCGGAAATCCAGGAACGGATGCTGGTGCCGCTCTACGAAGCGGTGTACGAGCGGCTGGAGGTCGGCTCCGGCACCCGGCTGCTCAGCCTGGGCTGCGGCTCGGGGCTGGCCCTGCTGATGGCCGCGGGCCGCGGCGCCCGCGTCTGCGGCGTCGACCGCGACGGCCGCCGCCTCGAGCTCGCGCGCGAACGGCTGCTGCCCGAGGGCGGCCACGGCGACGACGGCACCCGGCTGGGGCTGGGCGGCCCGGAGACCGTCCTCGACCCCGCGGGCCCGTGCTTCAACCTCATCACCGCCTTCGACCCCCTGTTCTGCGCGGGCCCGGGGCCGCGCGGCCTGGCCGAGGCCATCTCCCGGGCGGCCGCCTGCGCCGAGCACGGCTCGCCCGTGGTGCTGGCCGGCTGGGGTCCGCAGGAACGCTGCGCGGCCTCCGGGGCGCTGCGGGTGGCGGCCCGGCTCGCCGACCCGATGTGCGCGCCGGCCCGCTGGCGCCCCAGCGGCCGCGACGACCTGGAGAACCTCGCCCGCCAGGCCGGGCTCGCCCCCGACGGCTCGGGCCGTGTCTCCTGCCCGTACGGCTACGCCGACATGACCAGCGCCGTACGCGGCCTGCTGTCGACGGGAGCCTTCGACGCGGCGGCCCGGGCGACCGACGAGGAGCAGGTCACCAAGGAACTCATCGAGGCCCTCCACCCCTATCTGCGGGGCGACGGCACGGTGTGGATGCCCAACGTCTTCCGGTACCTGATCGCGCGCGTCTAGGGCGTGCCCTGGGGGCGTACGCCCCACGCCATGCGGAAGCCCCCGGCGGCGGGTGCCACCGGGGGCTCGCGGACGGGCCGGTCAGCCCGTGAACTTCTTGAATCAGCCCATGAACTTCTTGAACTCGTCGGGCAGTTCGAAGTCCTGTGCGTCCTGGCCGGCGGGCAGGCCCAGCGGGTTGCCCGCCTGCGCCTGCTCGCGCCGCTCGGCCGCGGCCTGCTCCTCGGCCTTGCGCTTCATCGGGTTGCCGCTCTGGCGCTTGCCCTTGGCCTGCTTCTGCTGCTTCTTCTTGCGCGAGGCGCCGCCGCCCATGCCCGGCAGGCCCGGCATCCCCGGCATGCCGCCCTGGGCCATGCGGGACATCATCTTCCGGGCGTCGAAGAAGCGCTCCACGAGGTTCTTCACCGCGCTGACGTCCACGCCCGAACCCTTGGCGATACGGGCACGGCGCGAGCCGTTGATGATCGTCGGGTCCTGGCGCTCGGCCGGGGTCATCGACTTGATGATCGCGGCGGTGCGGTCGACGTCCCGCTCGTCGAGGTTGTTGATCTGGTCCTTGATCTGGGCCATGCCGGGCAGCATGCCGAGCAGCTTGGAGATGCTGCCCATCTTGCGGACCTGCTCCATCTGGGACAGGAAGTCGTCGAGCGTGAACTCCTTGGGTCCCTTCGCCAGCTTGGCCGCCATCTTCTCGGCCTCGTCCTGGCTGAAGGTCTGCTCGGCCTTCTCGATCAGGCTGAGCACATCGCCCATGCCGAGGATGCGGGACGCCATGCGGTCCGGGTGGAACGCGTCGAAGTCGTCCAGCTTCTCGCCGTTGGAGGCGAACATGATCTGCTTGCCGGTCACATGCGCGACCGACAGTGCGGCACCGCCGCGGGCGTCGCCGTCGAGCTTGGAGAGCACCACGCCGTCGAAGCCGACGCCGTCGCGGAAGGCCTCGGCGGTGTTGACCGCGTCCTGGCCGATCATCGCGTCGACGACGAAGAGGATCTCGTCCGGCGAGACCGCATCGCGGATGTCCGCGGCCTGCTGCATCATCTCCGCGTCGATGCCGAGACGGCCGGCGGTGTCGACGATGACGATGTCGAACTGCTTGGTGCGGGCGTACTCGATCGAGTCCTTGGCCACCTGGACGGGGTCGCCCACGCCATTGCCCGGCTCCGGCGCGTAGACGCCCACGCCGGCGCGCTCGGCGACGACGCTCAGCTGGTTGACGGCGTTGGGGCGCTGCAGGTCACAGGCGACGAGCAGCGGCGCGTGGCCCTGCGCCTTGAGCCAGCGGCCGAGCTTTCCGGCGAGCGTGGTCTTACCGGCACCCTGGAGACCGGCGAGCATGATCACGGTCGGCGCGGTCTTGGCGAACCGCAGGCGGCGGGTCTCGCCGCCGAGGATGCCGACGAGCTCCTCGTTGACGATCTTGACGATCTGCTGCGCCGGGTTCAGCGCCCGGGAGACCTCGGCGCCGAGGGACCGCTCCTTGACCTGCTTGATGAACGAGCGGACGACGGGCAGGGCGACATCGGCCTCGAGGAGGGCGATGCGGATCTCGCGTGCGGTGGCGTCGATGTCCGCCTCGGAGAGGCGGCCCTTGCCCCGGAGGTTCTTGAACGTCGCTGCGAGGCGGTCGGAGAGGGTATCGAACACGGTGGTCGCGGATCCTTCTTGTTGAGTGTCCAAGGCGGCGGCTGACCCCCAAGGGTATCGGGCGGCCCGCGGTCCGGTCAGCCGCCCAGCGCCTCCTGCACTCCGCGGGCCACCGCCGCCGCCTCACCCGCCTCCAGCGGCAGCCCCTCCGCACCCGTCACATAGAACGCATCCACCACGCTCGCCCCGAGCGTGCTCACGTGTGCGCTGCGTACCCATACACCCGCCGCCTCCAGGGCCTGCCCGATGCGGTGCAGCAGGCCCGGGGCGTCCTGGGCGCGGACCTCCAGGACCGTCGCCGCGCGGGAGACGCCCCGGGCCACGCTCACCCTCGGCGGCGCCGGGACGGTGCCGCGGCGCCGCTTGCCGTAGGCCGCCTCGCGCTCGGCCAGGCGGCCCGGGATGTCGAGGGAGCCGTCCAGGGCGCGCACCAGGTCGGCCCGGAGCCGGGCCGCCTCGGGGGGCGCCCCGTATTCGGCCGCGACCCGCCAGTTCAGCAGCAGGGCGCAGCCTTCGGTCGCGGGAGCGGCGTCGACCGTGCGCAGTTCGGCCGTACGGACCGTCAGGCGGTGCAGGGCGAGGACGCCGGCCGTGGCGGGCAGCACGCCGGGCTGGTCGGGGACGGCGACGGTCAGCTCGACGCCCACCGGCGCCGCGTCCCCTTCCGCGCCCTCCGGCCGGGCGTGCAGGGCGAGGACCGGGCCGCCGGTGCGCAGCGCCTCGACCGCCATGCGCTCCTGCTCGGCGGTGGGCGGGCCGGGCTCGGTGCGGTCCTCGGTCGCTTCGCCCGCCAGCGCGGCCGCCGCGCGGCGGACCAGGTCGGCCACGAGCGCGGCCCGCCAGGTGCTCCAGGCCGCCGGTCCGGTGGCCAGGGCGTCGGCCTCGGTGAGCGCGTGCAGCAGCTCCAGGGTGCCGGTGCGGCCCACCGCCTCGGTGACGGTGCGGATCGTGGCGGGATCGTCGAGGTCGCGGCGGGTGGCCGTCTCGGCGAGGAGCAGGTGGTGGCGGACGAGCGTGGCGAGGACGTCCGTGTCGTCGGGCTCGCAGCCGATGCGGGCGGCCACCTCCCGGGCGAGCTGCTCGCCGGTGACGCTGTGGTCGCCGGGGCGGCTCTTGCCGATGTCGTGCAGGAGGGCGGCGAGCAGCAGCAGGTCGGGGCGGCCGACGCGGCGGGTGAGGGCGGCGGCCTGCACGGCGGTCTCGACGAGGTGCCGGTCGACGGTCCAGCGGTGGACGGCATTGCGCTGGGGCCGGCTGCGTACGTGCTCCCACTCGGGCAGCAGCCGGGAGACGATCCGCTCGGCTTCGAGGGCCTCCCAGACGGCGACCGTGGACTCGCCCGCGCCGAGCAGGGTGACCAGCTGCTGCCGCGCCTCGGCGGGCCAGGGCACCGGCAGCGGGCCGGCGGCGGCCAGGCGCCGTACGGCGTGCGGCGAGAGCGGCAGGCCCGCCTGGGCGGCTGCGGCGGCGGCCCGCAGGGGCAGGACAGGGTCGTGCTCGGGCCGGGCGGTGCGGGCGAGGACGGCCTCGCCGTCCTGCTCGACCACGCCTTCGGCGAGCGGGATGCGCTCGGCTTCGACGAACCCTCCGCGGCCTCCGCGGCCGCCCAGTATCCGGCGCAGCCGGGCCCGGCCGGAGCGGGCGCGCAGCACGCGGCCGACCTCGCGCCAGGTGACGTCGGCGGCGTAGGAGACGGTGCGGGCGGCCTCGTAGACGCGGTGCAGCAGGGCGTCGGCGTCGGGCAGGCCGAGGGCGGCGGCGACCTGGTCCTGCTCCTGGAGGGCGAGACGGTCGGTGGCCCGGCCGGTGGCCAGGTGGAGGGCGTCGCGGGTGTCGAGCAGGAGGGTGCGGGCGTGTTCGAGGCCCTCACGCGGGGCGTCGGCGAGCCAGGAGGCGGCGACGGCGCGCAGCGCGGTGGCGTCGCGCAGGCCGCCGCGAGCCTCCTTGAGGTCGGGTTCGAGGAGGAAGCGGAGCTCGCCCTGGCGGCGGGCCCGTTCCTCGCACATCTCGCGCAGTTCGGGCAGGCGGGCGGGGGCCTGGGCGCGCCAGTCCTCGTAGGCGGCGGTGCGCACCGCGGCGCTGAGGCGGGGGTCGCCGGCCACGTGGCGGGCGTCGAGGAGGCCGAGGTGGACCTTGAGGTCGCCGTCGGCCGCCTTGCGGGCCTCGTCGGGGGTGCGCACGGAGTGGTCGAGGGCGAGGCCCATGTCCCAGACGGGGTACCAGACGCGGTCGGCGAGCGCCGCGATCTCCGCCGCGGGGGCGCTGCCGTCGTGCAGGAGGAGCAGGTCGAGGTCGCTGCGCGGGGAGAGCTCGCCGCGGCCGTAGCCGCCGACGGCGACGAGGGCTGTGCCCTGGGCGGGGCCGAGCAGGGAGGTCAGCCAGTCGTCGGTGATCCGGGCGAGCGCGCTGCGCAGCGGCGGCCCGGCGGGGGCTCCTCGGTGGAGGAGCTCGATCCGGGCCGCCGCGTAGCCGTGGGGCTCCGAGCCGGCGGGCGGTGTGGTGGTGTTGTCCGTCAACTCGGTTTCCCTCGTGGGTCTCAGAGCGCGTCCGGGCCGCGCTCGCCGGTCCGTACGCGCACGACCGTGTCGACGGGGACGGCCCAGACCTTGCCGTCGCCGATCTTTCCGGTGTGTGCCGCGGCCACGATGACGTCGATGACGGCGTCGGCGTCGGCATCCTCGGCGAGGACCTCTATACGGATCTTGGGGACCAGGTCGATCTTGTATTCGGCGCCCCGGTAGACCTCGGTGTGGCCGCGCTGGCGGCCGTAGCCGCTGGCTTCGGTGACGGTGAGGCCGTGGACGCCGAAGTCCTGCAGCGCTTGCTTGACGTCGTCGAAGCGGTGCGTCTTGACGATCGCGGTGATGAGCTTCATGCGTCCACTTTCTTGGTACGGGGGCGGTCGCCCGCGGCCGGGGCGGGTGCGGTCGCGGTGGAGCGGGAGGCCGCGGCGCCGCCGACGGCGCTGAAGTCGTAGGCGGTCTCGGCGTGGAAGGCCTGGTCGATGCCGCTGACCTCGTCGTCCTCGTCGGCCCGGAAGCCGATCAGCTTGTCGACGAGCTTGGCCAGCAGCCAGGAGACGGTGAAGGAGTAGGCCATCACGGAGAAGGCGCCCGCGGCCTGGCGGCCGAGCTGGGTGGCGCCGCCGATGCCGTTGGTGGCGAGGAGGCCGACGAGCAGGGTGCCGATGACGCCGCCGACGAGGTGGACGCCGACCACGTCGAGGGAGTCGTCGAAGCCGAGCTTGAACTTCCAGCTGACGGCCCAGGAGCAGACGGCTCCGGCGACGAGGCCGATGAGGATGGCGCCGAAGGCGTTGACCGCGGCGCCGGAGGGCGTGATGGCGACCAGGCCGGCGACGGCGCCGGAGGCCGCGCCCAGCGTGGTGAACGCGCCGTGCTTGATGCGCTCGTAGACGAGCCAGCCGAGCATGGCCGCGCCGGTGGCGACCTGGGTGTTCATCGCCATGTTGGCGGCGGTGCCGTTGGCCGCGAGGGCGGAGCCGGCATTGAAGCCGAACCACCCGAACCACAGCAGTCCCGCGCCGAGCATCACCAGGGGGAGGCTGTGCGGGCGCATGGGGTCCTTGGTGAAGCCGATGCGCTTGCCGACGACGAGGACGGCGGCGAGCGCCCCGATGCCCGCGTTGATGTGGACGGCCGTGCCGCCGGCGAAGTCGATCACCTTGAGCTTGGCGAGCCAGCCGTCGGGCTGCCAGACCCAGTGGGCGACGGGGAAGTAGACGATCGTCACCCACAGGGCGATGAACAGCGACCAGGCGGAGAACTTCACGCGGTCGGCGAGTGCGCCGCTCATCAGGGCCGGGGTGATGATGGCGAACATCATCTGGAAGAGGGCGAAGGCGAAGACCGGAATGCCTTCCTTGCCGCCGGTGAGCGTCTCGGGGCTGATGCCCTTGAAGCCGATGTGGTCGAGGTTGCCCAGGAGGCCGGCGCCGACGTCGTCACCGAAGGCGAGCGAGTAGCCGTAGAGCACCCACAGGACGGTGACGATGCCGAGCGAGATGAACGACATCATCAGCATGTTGAGGGCGCTCTTGACCCGCACCATGCCGCCGTAGAAGAAGGCCAGCGCCGGTGTCATCAGCATCACCAGGGCGGCACTGATCAATACGAATGCGGTATCTGCGCCATTCAATGTCGGTGTCTCCTCGCGGCGATGGCCCGAGCCCCGTACGGGCCGGTGTTCCAGGTGGGCCGGTGTGGCCACGAGGCTGGCGCAGCGGGGTTTCGGTGGATGCCATGGGTTGTTTCACGCCAGTGACGAAGGTGGAGGGCGTGTTACGCCCTCGTGAACCGCCCGGGGCCGGGCGGCGACTGCCGCTACTCTCCCCCGCGCCGGGAGCCGACGGTCGACCGACCGCGGCGACCTGCCCGGATTGACCTGGCGTGGGGGAGCCGAGTCGGGCTGTACGGGTGGTCGCCGCGGCCGGGTAGGTGGGCCGGAAGGGATCAGACCGCTTGGACGGCCTCCGCGGATTCCGGCAGGTGGATGGCGAGTTGGTCGGTCAGGTCTATGACTTCGGCGACATCGCCGAAGTCGCGCACGGCGGTGTCGACGGTCTTGCGGAGCCGGTTGTTGACCCGCTCCGAACGCACCTGCTTTGCGATCTTGAGCGCCCGTCCGGCGAGCACCGTGGACTCCTCGGGCTCACGCTCCATCAGGTGCACGGTGGCCATGCCGATGAGGTTGAGCGCATACGAACGCTGGTGTTCGTTGTCCTGCGAGAAGAGCTCGACGGCGCGCTCCATCTTGGGCCGCGCCAGTGAGGCGTAGGCGGGGCTGCGCCCGGCGATGTAGGCGAGGTCGCGGTAGGAGTGGGCGTTCTCCGCGTTGAGCTCGGCCTCGGAGAAGAAGCGGATCCAGTCGGGGTCGCCCTCGCCGGGGAGGCAGTCGGCGAAGCAGTCCTCGGCCATGGTGACAGCGCGCTTGCACTTGGCGGGCTGGCCCATGTTCGCGTACGCCCGGGCCTCCATCGCATACAACATCGCCTGGGTCCGCGAGGTGGCCGTCTCCCGCGAGCCGTACTGGCCGAGGTGGATGAGCTCCAGTGCGTCGTCCGGCCGCCCCAGGTGGATCATCTGGCGGCTCATGCTGGAGAGGACGTACGACCCGAGGGGGCGGTCTCCGGCTTCCTTGGCGGCGTGCAGGGCCAGCACGAAGTACTTCTGCGCGGTGGGGTGGAGGCCCACGTCGTAGCTCATCCAGCCCGCGAGCTCGGCCAGCTCGGCGGCCACCCGGAACAGGCGCTTGGCGGTGGCGTCGGGGTGGGGCTCCTGGAGCAGGTCGGTGACCTCATGGAGCTGGCCCACGACGGCCTTGCGGCGCAGCCCGCCGCCACACTGGGCGTCCCACTGGCGGAACATCACCGTCGTGGACTCCAGCAGCTCCAGCTCGGGCTTGGACAGCCGCGGGCGGCGGGCGCGGTCCCGCTCGGCCGTCGGCTCGCCGTCCCGGCCGGTGGGGCCGGGCACCAGCCAGCGCTGCATGGGCTCGATCAGGGCCGGGCCGGCAGCGAGCGCGAGCGAGGTGCCGAGGAAGCCCCGGCGGGCCAGCATCAGATCGCTGCGGGAGAACTCGCCGAGCAGCTCGACGGTCTGGGGCGCCGCCCAGGGCAGGTCGACGCCGGAGACGGAGGGCGACTGGTGGGCGACGCGCAGGCCGATGTCCTCCACGCCGACCACACAGCCGAACCGCTCGGAGAAGAGCTCGGAGAGGATCTTGGGAATGGGCTCGCGCGGCTGCTCGCCGTCCAGCCAGCGGCGGACGCGCGAGGTGTCCGTGCTGATGTGGTGGGCGCCCAACTGGCGGGCCCGGCGGTTCACTTGCCGGGCGAGCTCGCCCTTGGACCAGCCGCTGCGCAGGAACCACGAGCCCAGCTGCTCGTTGGGGCGCTTCTCCGACTTGTCGGCCTTCTCAGCCTTGCCGGCCCTGTCAGACCCTTCGGCACCACCGGCACCGCTGACGTTGCCGCCCACTGGAACGCCCCCATCCCGAACTCTGCTCGGCGCGACGCCACTCGGCGCGCCAGGACTGCGCACGGCGCCCGAGCGCGCCGGCGGCAAACACAAACCGCCCGCGACGCACCGCCCATTGCGGCCGCCCACCCGGCGGGGTTCATGTACCGAAAGTAATCCTACGATCACCGGTCAGGCGAGAGCAGTCCAGCAAACGCCACCATTCGCCACCCCAACGAATGAACTCCTCCGGGCCCTGGCGCGATTGACTTGACACGGGGCGAGCGGAGAAGGGATGGACCGATGCGCGCCACGGCGCACACCTCGGGCTGCACCACCCATTGCACACCGTCGCGCCGCCTCGGGGACCGGGTCCGCGACCGTACGTGTCCGAGACACTCCGACACGTAACCATCTGCGAGGACGACCCGTTGGAGGGGGCATGGGCTTCACAATCGGCGGCATCCGGGACCTGCGCTCGAGCTCTCGGCGCCGAGGCCGCGCGTCCGAGTGCGTGACCACGGTCGCCGAGTACACCGGCCTGTGGGGGTGGGAGGTGGTGCCCGGCGCCCGCGCCTCGCGCGGCGGCCGCCCGGCCTGCTCGTGCGGCGGCGCCGACTGCCCGGCCCCGGGCGCCCACCCGCTCTCCTTCGCCCCGACCGTCCCGGCCGGCTCCACGCTCGACGAGGCGGCGGCCGCCTGGGCCGAGGTGCCGGGCGCGGCCGTGCTGCTGCCGGTGGGCCGCTCGTTCGACGTGCTGGAGGTCGCCGAGGCGGCCGGCCGGCACGCACTGGCGCGGCTGGAGCGGATGGGGGTGCCGCTGGGCCCGGTGGCCCTGACCCCGCACGGGCGCGCGCTGTTCTTCGTCGCCCCCGGCGCCGCCGCGGAACTCCCCCAGCTCCTCTACCGCATGGGCTGGGACGACGCCCGGCTCGACCTGCGGGGCCTGGGCCCCGGCGACCACATCACGGCGCCGCCCTCGGACTTCGCGGGCCTCGGTCCGATGCGCTGGCTGCTGCCGCCCGCCCTGGACACCGCGGGCCGGCCGCCGGAGGCCCGGCTGCTGCTGGGGACGCTCGCCTACGTCTGCCACCGGTCGGCGGGGTGGTGAGGCGCCGCGGCCAAGGGACGGGGCCGCGGGGCATGACGGGCCGGGAAGCGTGACGGGCTTCGGAGCCCGGAGTGCATCCGGCGCCCGATACGGAAGGGCCCCCTCACAGCTGCACCTGTGAGGGGGCCCTTTCCGCGTCGGGGCGACGTCGGGCGGGTCTGCGTCAGTCGCCGATCAGGGCGTCGACGAACGCCTCGGGCTCGAACGGCGCCAGGTCGTCCGCGCCCTCGCCCAGGCCCACCAGCTTCACGGGCACGCCCAGCTCGCGCTGGACCGCCACGACGATGCCGCCCTTGGCGGTGCCGTCGAGCTTGGTGAGCACGATGCCGGTGATGTTGACGACCTCGGCGAAGACGCGGGCCTGGACCAGGCCGTTCTGGCCGGTCGTGGCGTCCAGGACCAGCAGGATCTCGTCGACCGAGCCGTGCTTCTCCACGACCCTCTTGACCTTGCCGAGCTCGTCCATCAGACCGGTCTTGGTGTGCAGCCGGCCGGCGGTGTCGATGAGGACGACGTCGGCGTTCTCGGCGATGCCCTCCTTGACCGCGTCGAAGGCGATCGACGCCGGGTCGCCGCCCTCGGGACCGCGGACGGTGCGGGCGCCCACGCGCTCGCCCCAGGTCTGAAGCTGGTCGGCGGCCGCCGCGCGGAAGGTGTCCGCCGCGCCGAGCACCACGGACTTGCCGTCGGCGACCAGCACGCGGGCCAGCTTGCCGGTGGTGGTGGTCTTGCCGGTGCCGTTGACGCCGACGACCATCACGACGCCGGGCTTCTCCTCGCCGTTCACGCCGACACCGGGCTCGGTGTGGACGCTGCGGTCGGCCTCGGTGCCGACCAGGGCGAGCAGCTCCTCGCGGAGCAGGAGGCGCAGTTCCTCGGGGGTGCGGGTGCCCAGCACCTTCACGCGCTCGCGCAGCCGCTCCACCAGCTCCTGGGTGGGGGCGACGCCGACGTCGGCGGTGAGCAGGGTGTCCTCGATCTCCTCCCAGGTGTCCTCGTCGAGGTGTTCCCGGGAGAGCAGGGTCAGCAGACCCTTGCCGAGGGAGTTCTGCGAGCGGGAGAGCCGGGCGCGCAGCCGGACCAGACGGCCGGCGGTCGGCTCGGGGACCTCGATCTCCGGCTCGGCGGGGGCGGCGGGGGCCGCCTCCTCCGGCTCGACGACCGGTGCGGTCTCCTCCGGGGCCGGGGCCTCGGGGAGCTCCACCTCTTCCACGGTGCGGCGCGGCTCCGGGCGCGCGGTTTCGGCCTCCTCGCCGACCTGGGGCTCGGCGGGCGGCGCGGTGACGGACGGGCTGCTCGGCGGCGCCGGGGGCAGCTGCTTCTTCTTGCGGCTGCTGACCACGAGCCCGCCGATCGCGCCGAGCGCGACCACAGCGATGACTACGGCAAGGATGACGATTTCCATAACGCACCCAGTATCGGACACCCGGCGGGGCTGGGCGGAGCCTCGGCAATTTGTACGTTGCCACGAGGACCAATGGAACTAACCGCCCAAAGCTAGAGCAAAGTACGATGGCGCAGGGCTCTGCGACGCGCGTAGAGTCCCACCGTCCCTTTCTGCCCAGGCCCCGCCCTGCTTCACTCTGCACGGAGCCCCCGTCATGGCCCCACACATGGACGACGCTGCCAACGGCGCCACCGCGTCCAGCCCTTCCGGCGCCGCCGATTCCGAAGGCGCGATAGAAACCCGCGGCATCGAGCCCGTACCCGATCACGAGCGGCACGGCCGGGTCCGGGAGCTCTTCCCGACCTGGGTCGCCGCCAACATCAGCGTGCTGTTGCTCACCATGGGCGCCGCGCTGGTGGTCTTCAACCACCTGAACTTCTGGCAGGCGCTGGTCGTCGCGGCCTGTGCGGCGGTCGTCTCCTTCGGCCTGGTCGGCATCCTGTCGGTGTCCGGCAAGTGGGGCGGGGCGCCGGGCGCGATGCTCTCCCGGGCGACGTTCGGCGTGCGCGGAAACCTCTTCCCCGGTGCGATCCTCTGGGTCGCGCGGTTCGGCTGGGAGACGATCAACGCGGTCACCGGCGCGTATGCGGTGCTGACCGTGCTGGACCTGCTCTTCGGCGTGAAGAGCAACACCGTGCTGATCGTGATCACGCTGTTCGTCTTCGTGGCCTGTACGTTCCTGGTGAGCGGCATGGGGCGCAAGGCGCTCAACGTCTGCAACAAGTGGTCGACGTACCTCTTCGGCGTCTTCAGCGTGCTGGTGCTCGGCTATCTGATCGCCCACATCAAGTGGAGCGAGGTCTTCTCCCGGCCGGCCGGGTCCACCGCGATGCTGATCGCCGGCATCGGCACGATTGCCGCCGGCGGCATCAGCTGGGTGCCGACGGGTCCCGACTTCGCGCGCTACCTGCCGCACTCCGCGTCCGGGAAGAAGATCGTCGGCGCGACGGTGTCCGGTGCCGGTGTGGTCATGGTGCCGATGGTGCTCATGGGTGCCGTGATGGCGGTGGCCGCGCCTGGCCTGGCCGATGCACCGGACCCCGTGTCGTTCCTCGGCGACATCCTGCCGACGTGGCTGGCCGTTCCGTACCTGGTGACCGCGATCGTGGGCATGCTGCTGATCAACAGCCTGTCGATGTACTCGGCCGGCTTCACCGCCCAGACGATGGGCGTCAAGCTGCCCCGGGCGATGGCCGTCAGCATCAACGCGGTGATCTCGCTGGTGGGCGGCCTGATGCTGATGCTCGTCGCGAAGAGCTTCCTCAGCTCCTTCATCACGTTCCTGATCCTGCTGGCCGTGTCGTTCTCCGCGTGGATCGGTGTCTACGCGGTGGACATGGCGCGGCGGCGGGTGCGGGCCGTTCGGTACGACGCCGCGGCGCTGATGGACACGGGGCGGACGAGCCGCTACTGGTACGTGGGCGGGTTCTGCTGGCAGGCGATGACGGCTTGGGTCGTGGCGCTGGTGGCGGGCGTGTGCTTCACGAAGTGCGACTGGTTCTCGGGGCCGTTCTCGGGGACGTTCGTCGGCAAGTACGGGCTGGGCTGGGCGGCGACGATCGTCATCTCGGCGGTGCTGATGGCAGTGCTGCCGACGCCTCGGGAGACGGGTGCCGTGGTTGCGGAGACCGCTGAGGCAGAGGCTGAGGCCGCTGAGGCGGAGCCGGTTCCGGCGTAACCAACCGTCGGCTTGGATCGAGGGCCCCCTGTTGGGGGCCCTCTTTCGTTTGTCGGGGGGCGGGGCCGGGGTGGGGTGGGGCCTTCTGGGGGCCGGATTATTTACGGCGGGTGCGCCCAATCCCGAAGGCACCGCCCACGCCGCCGCAAATAACCCCCACGCCCCCTGCCAGGCCCCACCCCGTCCCCTCCACCTGGTTGTGGGCAATCGTTCCGCTGGGCGGAACGGGTGGGCACAACCGGACCACCGGGCCGCACCCGCCCCGCCCTCTACGCGCCGCAGACGCGTGTCCGCCCACCGGCGGTCAGCCGGCAACAGGCCCGCACAAAAAGGCCGCTGCCCCGGCTCGGAGTGAGCCGGGGCAGCGACCTGGAGAAGGGCGGCGGGGGGGGGTTAGCCCATCTCCTCCAACGCCTTGCCCTTCGTCTCCTTCACGAACTTCATCACGAAGGGAATCGAGAGCACGGCGAAGACCGCGTAGATCACATACGTACCGGACAGGTTCCAGTCCGACAGGCTCGGGAAGCTCGCCGTGATGACCCAGTTGGCCACCCACTGCGCGGCCGCGGCCACGCCGAGCGCCGCGGCGCGGATGCGGTTGGGGAAAATCTCGCCGAGGAAGACCCACACCACGACGCCCCAGGACAGGGCGAAGAAGAGGACGAACGCGTGGGCCGCGATCAGCGCCACCGTGCCCTGGCCGGTGGGCAGCGAGCCGTCGGAGGCCTTGGAGGCGAAGGCCCAGGCCTCGAGGGCGAGGGAGACGGCCATACCGGCGGAGCCGACGAGCGCGAGCGGCTTGCGGCCGACCCGGTCCACGAAGATCATCGCGATCACGGTGCCGACGATGTTGATGATCGAGGTGGTGAAGGAGTAGAGGAAGGAGTCGCTCGGGTCGATGCCCACGGACTGCCACAGGGTCGCCGAGTAGTAGAAGGCGACGTTGATGCCGACGAGCTGCTGGAAGACCGAGAGGCCGATGCCGACCCAGACGATGGGGAGCAGGCCGGCCTTGCCGCCGATCAGGTCCTTGAACGTGGACTTCTGCTCGCTGTGCATCGCGTGCTCGATCTCGCGGACGCGGGCGTCGAGGTCGATGCCCTTGCCCTCGACGTCGGCGAGGACGGCCTTGGCCTTGTCCAGCTTGTTCACCGAGATCAGGAAGCGCGGCGACTCGGGGATGACGAAGGAGAGCAGACCGTAGAGGACGGCCGGGACGACCATGACGCCCAGCATGAGCTGCCAGGCCTCGATGCCCATGACCTTGCCGCGCTGCTCGCCGTTGGCGAGGTTGAGGATGCCCCAGTTGACCAGCTGCGAGATGGCGATGCCGACGACGATCGCGGCCTGCTGGAAGGAGCCGAGGCGGCCGCGGTAGGCCGGCGGGGAGACCTCGGCGATGTAGGCCGGGCCGATGACCGAGGCCATGCCGATGGCGATGCCGCCCAGGACGCGCCAGAAGGCGAGGTCCCACAGGGCGAAGGGCAGAGCGGAACCGACGGCGCTGATGGTGAAGAGCGTCGCGGAGATCTGCATCACGCGGATGCGGCCGATCCGGTCCGCCATGCGGCCCGCGGTGGCGGCGCCGATGGCACAGCCGATCAGGGCGATGGCGATGACCTGGGCGAGGGCGGCGGACCCGATGTCGTACTTGCCGCGGATGCCCTCGACGGCGCCGTTGATCACGGAGCTGTCGTACCCGAAGAGGAAGCCACCCATGGCCGCGGCCGCGGTGATGAAGATGACATGGCCGAGGTGGTCCGGTTGGGCCTTGCGGCCCTCCGTCCCCTCTGCCATCGCAGTGCTGGTCAACGTGTACTCCTGGGGCGCCCGGCGACATTGCCGGGAGTGTGGGGGTGGCCTTTCAGCGGGCCACAAGATCGAAGCGGCCACCACTTGAAGGCGTAAGCAACGTGGGAGACCCTATGCCTTCAATTTTCTAAGTCAATAGATTGTGACGAAGAAGTTTCCCCGAGGTTTTGCAGAGGTTGAGTTCAATAGTTGAAGTCGGCCTCTACAAGATCAACTCCGTTGGATGCGCTGGCTGATCACCTTTGACACTCCGTCGCCCTGCATGGACACGCCGTAGAGCGCATCGGCGACCTCCATGGTCCTTTTCTGGTGAGTGATCACGATCAGCTGGGAGCTCTCCTGGAGCTCCTTCATGATCCGGATCAGCCGCTGGAGATTGGTGTCGTCCAGGGCCGCCTCCACCTCGTCCATGACGTAGAAGGGGCTCGGGCGGGCCTTGAAGATCGCCACCAGGAGGGCGACCGCGGTGAGGGAGCGCTCTCCGCCGGAGAGCAGGGAGAGGCGCTTGACCTTCTTGCCCGGCGGGCGGGCCTCCACGTCCACGCCGGTGGCCAGCATGTCGTCCGGGTTCGTGAGCACCAGACGCCCCTCGCCGCCGGGGAAGAGGCGGGAGAAGACGCCCTCGAACTCGCGCGCCGTGTCGTGGTACGCCGCCGTGAAGACCTCTTCGACGCGCTTGTCGACGTCCTTGACCACCTGGAGCAGGTCGGTGCGCGTCTTCTTGAGGTCTTCGAGCTGTTCGGAGAGGAACTTGTGACGCTCCTCCAGCGCCGCGAACTCCTCCAGCGCGAGCGGGTTGACCTTGCCCAGCTGCTGGTAGGCGCGTTCGGCCGCCTTGAGGCGCTTCTCCTGCTCGGCCCGGACGTAGCGGACGGGCTGGTTGCGGGGGTGCTCCGGGTCGTCCGGCAGTTCCTCGCCCTCGGCCGGCGGCGAGGGCGGCACCGGCTGGTCCGGGCCGTACTCGGTGACCAGCCCGGCCGGCTCGACGCCCAGCTCCTCCAGCGCCTTCGCCTCCAACTGCTCGATGCGCAGGCGCTTCTCCGCGCCCAGCACCTCGCCGCGGTGGACCGAGTCCGTGAGCTTGTCCAGCTCGCCCTTCAGCTCCCGTGCCCGGTTGCGGCCCTCGGCCAGCTCGCGTTCGCGCTCGGCCTTGGCCGCCTCGGCGGACTGCCGCTCCTCGTCGGCCCGTACCAGCGAGACCTCGACATGGGCCAGCAGCTGCCGGGCCCCGGCCGCGACGGCCCCGGCCACCTCGGCCTCGTGCCGCAGCCGGGCGCGCCGCTGCTCGGCCCGCGCCCGCGCCTCGCGCTCGGTGCGCGCCGCCCGGTCCAGCCCGTCCGCCCGGCCCGCGAGCGCCTTGACCCGCTCCTCATGCGTACGGACCTGGAGCCGCGCTTCCATTTCGGTCTGACGGGCGTTGGCGCCGTCCGCCGCGAGCCGGTCGCGTACGGAGGTGTCCGGCTCGTCCTCTCCCTCGCCGTCCGCGAAGGACAGCTCCTCGGCGGCGGCCAGCCGCTCGGCCAGCTCTTCCGCCTCTTCGGCGGCCCGGCCGAGCGCCTCCTGCGCGCGCTCGGCCGCGGCCGCAGCCCGTTCGGCCTCCCCGGCCGCCGCCCGGGCCTGCCCGGCCAGCCGCCCGAGTGCCTGCGCGGCCTGCGACTTCTCCCGGTCGGCGGCGCTGCGGCGGGCGGCGAGCTCCTCCACGAGCGCCGCACACCGCGCGCGGTGCTCTTCCGCGGCGCGGCGCTGCCCGGCCAGCTCGGTGCAGCTGGCGTCCAGCCCGGTCAGCTCCGCCGCGGCCTCGTCGACGGCGGCCTGCGTCTCCAGCAGGCTGGGCGCTCCGCTGGAACCTCCCTGCGCGAAGTGCGCGCCGAGCAGGTCGCCTTCACCGGTGACGGCCGTCAGTGCGGGGTGCCTGGCGATGAGCTCCTCGGCGTCCTCCAGGGTGTCGACGACCACGACGTCGCGCAGCATCCGGGCGAGGGCGGGCATCAGCTCTTCCGGCGCCCGGACCAGGCCGACGGCGAAGCGGAGGCCGCCGGTGCTCGCGGGGACCTCGGTCTCCGGTGCCCCGGTGAGCAGCAGGGTCGCGCGGCCCGCGTCCTCCTTCTTCAGCAGGCGCAGCGCTTCGGCCGCGGCCGCGAGGCCGCCGACGGCGATGCCGTCCGCCGCCGCGCCGAGGGCCGCGGCCACCTGCAGTTCGTAGCCGGGGGTGACGGAGAGCAGCTCCGCGGCCGGGCCGAGCAGTCCGCCCAATCGTTCCTTCGCCGACAGCAGGGCGCCGGTGCCGTCCTTGCGGCGCAGGCCGAGGGCCAGGGCGTCGTGACGGGCCGTGATCGCGGCGCGGCGGCGTTCGGCTTCGGTGGCGGCCTCGCGGGCCGCGTTGAGCCCGGCCTCCGCGGTGGCGAGCTCGTCCTTGGCCTGCCGGTGCCGCGCGGCGAGCTCGGCGTCGTCCGCGTCTGCGCCGTCGGCTTCGGCCTGCTGCCGCTCGTACTCCTGCTGCGCGGCCGCGGCCCGTTCGCGGGCCTCGTCGCGGGCGGCGGCCAGCCGTCCGATCTCCGCCTCGGCCGAGGCGGCCCGGCCTCGGGCGGCGGTGACCTTGCCCTGGAGGCGGGCGAGCTGTTCGCGGCGGTCGGCGGTGGCCCGGGCGGCGTCCCGGAGCCTGCGCTCCTCCTCCGCCAGGCGTCGCTCCAGCTCGGCCCGGTGGTCCGCGGTGTCCTCCAGGGCGCGCCCGGCGGCTTCCAGCGCGGCTTCGAGCTCGGCTTCCTGTTCGCGGATGCGGGCCGCCTCGCGCTCCAGGTCCTCCGGTTCGCGGCCGCGCCGCTCCTCGGCCGGGGCCGCCGTGGCGCTGGTGACGCGGGCGTCGGCCAGGCTGATCGTGCCGCGGACGCGTTCGGCGAGGCGGGAGAGTTCGTACCAGGTCTGCTGGGCCCGGGCCAGGCGCGGGGTCAGCTCGCGGACCTGCTCCTCGAGCGCGGCCTCGCGCTGGGCCGCCGCGTGCAGCTCGGCTTCGGCCGCCTCCTTGCGTGCCTTGAGCGCGGCCTCGTCGGCGATCTCGGTGCGCAGCGCCTCGCGGAGGGTCACCAGGTCGTCGGCGAGGAGCCGCAGCCGGGCGTCGCGGAGGTCGGCCTGGATGACGGCGGCCCGGCGGGCGACGGCGGCCTGTCTGCCGAGCGGTTTGAGCTGGCGGCGCAGTTCGTCGGTGAGGTCCTGGACGCGGGCGAGGTTGGCCTTCATCGCGTCGAGCTTCCGCAGCGCCTTCTCCTTGCGCTTGCGGTGCTTGAGGACGCCCGCGGCCTCCTCGATGAAGGCGCGCCGGCCCATGGGGTCGGCGTGCAGGACGGAGTCGAGCTGGCCCTGGCCGACGATGACGTGCATCTCGCGGCCGATGCCGGAGTCCGAGAGCAGTTCCTGGATGTCGAGGAGGCGGCAGGTGTCGCCGTTGAGCTGGTACTCGCTGCCGCCGTTGCGGAACATGATCCGCGTGATGGTGACCTCGGCGTAGTCGATGGGCAGGGCGCCGTCGGAGTTGTCGATGGTCAGCGAGACCTCGGCGCGGCCCAGCGGGGGGCGGCCGGTGGTCCCGGCGAAGATGACGTCCTCCATCTTGCCGCCGCGCAGGGACTTGGCACCCTGTTCGCCCATGACCCAGGAGAGGGCGTCGACGACGTTGGACTTCCCGGAGCCATTGGGACCGACCACACAGGTGATGCCGGGTTCGAAGCGCAGGGTGGTGGCGGAGGCGAAGGATTTGAACCCGCGCAGGGTCAGGCTCTTGAGGTGCACGCATGCGGACTCTACCGGCCG
This sequence comes from Streptomyces olivoverticillatus, assembly GCF_014203555.1. GTDB lineage: Bacteria > Actinomycetota > Actinomycetes > Streptomycetales > Streptomycetaceae > Streptomyces > Streptomyces olivoverticillatus. The sequence continues at coordinate 76,186 of NZ_JACHJH010000001.1, forward strand.
GGCGGCGCACGGCGGGGTCCTGGCGCGGGAGCGCGACGGACTTCCTGCGGCAAGGTGCGCGCCGTGCTGCGTCCAACTCTTGGTTTCATCCCGGAAGGTCCAGGGCACTACACGTGCAAGAGGCGCGACGGGGGAAATCGGCGGGTTCGGCAGGATCGGGCACCGGAGCGGGAGGACCGGGCCCAGAGCGGATGTCCGGGCCGCCGGATGCGTCGAGCCATATACGACGAAGGGACGCCGAAGCGTCCCTTGCAACTCTCAAGCGGCTGACAGTGCAGCCCGACCGGGCCCCCGGGGCAGGGCACGGATCAGGCGAGCGCAGGCTCCGCCTGGGGTACGTCGATGCTGTCGAGCAGCGAGTCACCGTGGTGAGCGGCGGCAGACAGCGCGTCATTCTCGGCCTGCATCCGAATGAGCTCGGATTCGAGGTCCTGGACTCGCTGCTGAAGCCGTCGCATCTCGGAGAGGACTCGGGGGTCGGAGCCGCCGACGTAACCGAGAAGCGCCTTTGCCATGATGGATGGTCCTCCACACTGAGTGACCGACCGAAGCGGTGTGGGTCGTGAGGGATTCGCACCCGCGGTGTCTGCCATCGTGACTAGCGGTGTTTCAATGCCAAACAGCTAAGGTGCGCGGGGCTTCCAGAGTCTCACCAAATGGTTAGACGGTCAACACGATCACACCCCGTATCCGCAGGCGTCCCAGGGGTGCATGCGCGGGAATCCGCGCCGCATTCCGCTCCCGGGGCCCGAGGGGCGTAGAGATCATCCGTTGAGAGGCAGCCTTGCACGATGCGGCCGAGTTGGCAACCATCAGGCAATTTCTCTTGAGTACATATGCCAATGGCATATAAAGGCCCCTCCGGCAGCCTCCGGAGCACCCCGATGAACGGCCCCGTACGGGCGACAATCCGCTTTCCCGTGCGCACCGTCAGCGGATCTCGAATCCGTCATAGCCGCCCTTCGGTGTGTCCCAGATCTCCGTGACGCCCTCCACGCGCCCGGGCGTGTCGCCCGTCCGCAGCCAGTCGAGCAACTGTTCGCAGCCGGGGCGCGGGCCTTCCGCCACCACCTGGACGCGGCCGTCGGAGAGGTTGGAGGCAAAGCCGATCAGATCACCGATCCGCAAAGCATTGGCCCGGGTGAACCATCGAAAACCCACACCCTGCACATGACCTCGGACCCACGCCGTCAGACGGACATTCTCGTTCATGTCCGCACGTTAACCGGCCAATTGCATGCGCAGCACTTCGGCCCCCCACCTCGTGCCGTACAGTCGCGCCCAATTAAGGCTCCCCCGTACGAGTGACGCACTTTGACGCCGAAAACGTAAGGAAGGCAGCGGATGGGTCGCCATCGACGCTCTGCCCCCCTGACCGCCGATGAAGCGGCAGCGAATGCCCGGAGAAACCGGGCTCCCCTGATGAGCGAGTCGACCGAACTGTTCGACACTGCGGAAGATCCGGCCGAAGCCGTCACCCAGCCACTCCCCGTCCTCCACCCCGACCCCCTGGGCGCCGGGCGGCACCGCAGCCCACGCCGTGCCCGGCGCAGCCGGGCGGCCAAGGCGGCGAGCACGGCCGCCCGGGCGGCCGCGGCCGGTGGCGCGGCCGCACCGGCCGGCAAGGCCGCAGCCTCCGCGAAGGGCGGGAAGAAGGTGGCGTCCGCCGGCCGGAGGACGGGCCTGCTCGGCGCATCGGCGGCGGTGGCCATGGGCGCGGTGGCGGTGGTCTCGGGCCTGCTGCCCACGGGCATCTTCTCGGTCGGCGGCGGCGCGGCGCCGCCACTCGGCCGCGGCGCCAGCGGTCAGGTGCTGGCCGACGGCCCGCTCGCGGCGGCGCCGGCCCCGCGCTCGCGTCCCACCGCCGCGGCGGACCGCGCAGCGCAGCGCGAACAGCAGCGGGAGCAGGGGAAGGCGGCCGAGGAGGCCGCGCGCCGGGCCGCGCAGGAGCGACAGGAGCGACAGGAGCGACAGGACGCAGGGCAACAGCAGATCGCGGCGGAGCTGGTGGACCGCGGCGGCACTCCTGTGAGCCGGAGCGCCGAGCGCGTGCGCCCCGCCTCGGCGAGCGCCTCCGCGCCGCCCGCCGCTCCCGCCGCGCACTCCCGCCCGGCTCCGGAAGCCACCACCCCGGATCCGGGGCCGCACTCCCCCGCCCCCGCCGCGGACGACGACGGGCCCGCGGTGAGCGTGGGGACGCTGGCCGACACCCGGTCGGCGGCCGCGCACTTGGTGCTGGCCCTGGTCAACGCCGAGCGGGCGAAGGCCGGCTGCCGCCCGCTGCGCGCCGATTCCCGGCTGAACCGGCTGGCCCAGTCGTTCAGCGACGACATGGCCAAGCGCGGGTTCTTCGACCACACCGACCCCGACGGCAGGACGCCCTGGGACCGGGCCGCCAAGCGCGGCATCACGAACCTCGGCGGCGAGAACATCGCACGCGGGCACCCCGACGCCCACACCGTGATGGATGCCTGGATGCGCAGCAGCGGCCACCGGGCCAACATCCTCAATTGCGACTACCGCAGCCTCGGCGTCGGCGTGCACGAGGGCGGGAACGGCCCGTGGTGGACGCAGGACTTCGGTTACTGACAGCGCGCGCACACGGCCGTGGGCCCCGGATGACGTGTATCCGGGGCCCACGGCCGTCACTTGGGTGCAGTGTGCGCGGATCAGAGGGCGGCGCGGCCCGCGGCGTAGATCCGGGCCTGCTCGGCGACGCGGCGGCCGAGGTGCTCCGCGGTGGCTATGTCGGCCTTGTGCACGCCGTCCGGGCCCTGGTCGGTGTCGGTCTGGGCGCCGGCGCCGAGGAAGAAGCCGAGGCGGTTGATGTCGTCCTCGGAGGCGGAGGAGCTGTTCCAGCCCGGGTGCAGCCCGAGGCCGACCCAGTGCATGGCGTGCTGGGCGGCGAGGACCGAGAAGAACTGCAGGGTGTGCAGCTTGTCGCCGGACTTGGAGCCGGAGTTGGTGAAGCCGGCCGCGATCTTGTTCTCCCAGGCGTGGGTGAACCAGCGCTTGGAGGTGGCCTCCGCGAAGACGTGGAAGGCGCCGGAAGCGGTGCCCATGTAGGTGGGCGAGCCGAAGATGATCGCGTCGGAGCCGTCGAGGAGCTCCCACTGCTCGTCGGTGATCTCGGCGACGTTGACCAGGTGGACGGTCGCGCCGGAGGCGGCGGCACCGGCCCGGACGGCCTCGGCGAGCACGGCGGTGTGGCCGAAGCCGGAGTGGTAGGCGATGGAGACGACGGGCGTGGTCACGGTGGTGTGCTCCTCGTAGGACGGAGGGGGTGGTGCGGTGACTCAAGGAGAGCACTAACTTTTGGAAAGCGCAACCCTCTGGTTAGCGCTGTGCAGGAGTATGGTGTTGTCATGACGATCGACGGCACCCAGGAGGCACCCCGCGACTGCGCCTTGGACGGGCAGCTGCCCTTCGACGTCTTCGCGCGCAACTGCCCCTCCCGCGACACGCTCGGCCATGTCACGGGGCGCTGGGGCAGCCTGACGCTCGGCGCGCTGCGGGAGGACACGCTGCGCTTCAACGAGCTGCGCCGCCGGGTCGAGGGCGTCAGCGAGAAGATGCTCTCCCAGACCCTGCACGCCCTGGAGCGCGACGGGCTCGTCCACCGCGAGGCACAGCCGACCAACCCCCCGCGCGTGGACTACCGGCTCACGCCGCTGGGGCAGGACATCACCAAGCGGCTGATGGGGCTGATCGACCTGGTGGAGGCCCGGATGCCGGACGTCCTCGCGGCCCGGAAGAGCTACGACGGCGGGCGCTGACCGCGCCGCGGTTCAGGCGGTGGCGCGCGGCGGACGCTGGCAGCGCGGACAGAAGTAGCTGGAGCGGTTCATCCAGGGACGCCGCCGGATCGGCGTGCCGCAGCGGCGGCAGGGCTCGTCCTCCCGCCCGTAGGCGTCCAGCGACCGGTCGAAGTATCCCGATTCGCCGTTCACGTTGACGTAGAGGCTGTCGAAACTGGTGCCGCCCGCCGCCAGCGCCTCGTTGAGGACCTCGCGGATGTGAGTGAGCAGCTCGGCCGTGCGCGGGCCGGTCAGCGTCGCGGTCGGACGGTCGTAGTGCAGCCGGGTGCGCCACAGCGCCTCGTCGGCGTAGATGTTGCCGACGCCGCTGATCAGTGACTGGTCGAGCAGGGCCCGCTTGATCGTCGTACGGCGCCGGCGCAGCGCCGCGTGGAAGGCGTCGTCGTCGAAGGCGGGGTCGACGGGGTCGCGGGCGATGTGCGCGATCACGTCCGGGAGGCCGTCGGGGTCGTCGGCCACCGTCTCGTGCAGCGACAGCCCGCCGAAGGTGCGCTGGTCGACGAAGCGCAGCTCGGTGGCGGCGGCATCGGCGAAGCGCACCCGCACCCGCAGGTGCTTCTCGTCGGGGGAACCCTGCGGCTGGACCAGCAGCTGGCCGCTCATGCCGAGGTGGGCGAGGACGGCCCGCTCGGGCACGCCCCCGGCCGCGGGCTCCACCGGAAGCCAGAGGTACTTGCCGCGCCGCCGTGCGACGCCGAGCCGCTGCCCGGCCAGCCGGGCGGCGAAGTCGTCGGGACCGGCGAGGTGGCGGCGGACCGCCCGGGGGTGCAGCACCTCCACGGCGGCGACCGTGCGCCCGCTCACCCAGCGCTCTATCCCCGCGCGGACGACCTCGACCTCGGGCAGTTCGGGCATGACACTCCTGACGAAGTACCGGTGACGACAGAGCCGGGGAAAGCCGGACGAAAAACGGCCGGCCCGCGGCGCTGTGACGCGCCGCGGGCCGGCCGGTGGATCAGTGCGAGGCGCTCGGCGCGCCGTCGGCGGGCTCGGGGCCCGCCTTCGCCGTGCCGGACTCCGCCGCGGCCTTCTCGGCCGCCATGCGGGCTTCCGCCGCGCTGTTGATGGAGCGCCAGGCGGATTCCGCCGCCTGCTGCTCCGCTTCCTTCTTGCTGCGGCCGGTGCCGGTGCCGTACGCGACACCACCGACGCGGGCAGCAGCCGTGAAGGTCTTCTCGTGGTCCGGACCGGTCTCGGAGACCAGGTACTCGGGAACCCCGAGCCCCTCCGTGGCCGTCAGCTCCTGGAGGCTGGTCTTCCAGTCCAGGCCCGCGCCCAGGTTGGAGGACTTCTCGATCAGCGGATCGAAGAGCCTGTGCACCAGTTCGGCGGCGGCCTCCAGACCCTGGTCGAGGTAGACCGCGCCGATGACCGCTTCCAGGGTGTCCGCAAGGATGGACGCCTTGTCCCGGCCGCCCGTGCCCTCTTCGCCCCGGCCGAGCCGGATGAACGAGCCCAGGTCGAGCCCGCGGCCGACCTCCGCCAGCGCACGCGAGTTGACCACCGCGGCCCGCAGCTTGGCCAGCTGACCCTCGGGCAGGTCGGGGTGGATGCGGTAGAGCGTGTCCGTGACCACCAGGCCCAGCACGGAGTCCCCGAGGAACTCCAGCCGCTCGTTGGTGGGCAGCCCGCCGTTCTCGTAGGCGAAGGAACGGTGAGTCAGCGCACGCACCAGAAGGGCGGTCTCGAGTCTGTACCCGAGCCGCCCTTCCAGAAGCGTGTGAGACGAGGCCGTGTCCGCCGATGCGGAATCCTGTCCGGAGACAAGTCCGGATCCGGATCCGGAACCACTCCCGCGGTTGCGGGACGATGTAGTGGCGTCTGACATGGAGCCTGTCACCCGCCGATCAGACCGCGATGACCTGGCGCTTGTTGTAGGTGCCGCAGCTCGGGCACGCGATGTGCTGCTGCTTCGGCTCATGGCAGCTCTCGCATGCCACCAGGGTGGGGACCGCAGCCTTCCACTGCGACCGGCGGTGGCGCGTGTTGCTGCGCGACATCTTCCGCTTCGGAACAGCCACGGCTACTTCTCCTGTGAGTCATCCCCGACGGAGCGGGGTGCGTTGTCCATCTCGCCGTCCTGGTCGGAACCGGCGAGTCCCTGCAGTGCCGCCCAACGAATGTCGACGGCGTCGTGATGGTGATCCGGGTCGTCCGCCAGCCGCGCTCCGCACTCGGAGCACAGGCCGGGGCAGTCTTCCCGGCACACCGGCTGCAGCGGCAGTGTGAGCACCACCGCGTCCCGCAGCACGGGTTCGAGGTCGAACAAGTCGCCCTCGAGGAAGAGCATGTCCTCCTCGTCGTCCTCGGCGTCGTCGCCGGTGTCCGCGGGGCGGCTCCGGTCGTCGGCGTCGGGGTAGGAGTACATCTCCTGGAAGTCCGTCTCGAGCTCGCGCTCGATCGGCTCCAGACACCTTACGCACTCCCCGGTGAGCGGTGCACGGGCGGTGCCTGTGACGAGCACCCCTTCCATGACCGACTCGAGCCGGATGTCCAGCTCCACCACGGCGCCTTCGGCCACGCCGATGACCTCGATACCGAGATCCTTGGGGGCGGGAACCGAGCGGGAGAGCCGCTTCAGCGCACCGGGACGCCGGCCCAGCTCGCGTGTGTCGAACACGAGAGGGTCACGGTGATCAAGGCGGGCGTTCAGGGCTTCCTGCTTTCTACGCTGCGGTGACGGCCGCCACGGGAGCACTGACGTGCGGCGGGCAGCCCGGATCGCGGACATACGCGCGACCGAAGAGCCAGGATACTGGACGGCCCGCCGTAGACCCAATCCGCGCCCGGAGGGACGCATCGGACAGGCGGTCAGCGGCCCTGCTCGTACCGCCGGAGCTGGTCGAGGTCGATCATGCTGGTGTCGAACAGGCTCGTCTCGTCCAGCGTCGCACCGCCCTGGGAGTGGTGGTGCTGCGAGGGCTGGTGAGGCTGGTGGTGCTGAGGCTCGGCGGGTGTCTGGTAGCCCCCCGAGGCATAGCCCTGGCCCGCGCCGTCGTGCGGCGCCGCCCAGCCGTAGGCGTCCTGCTGGTAGCCGCCCTGGACGGCGTACGGGTCCGCCTGCGGCGCGTAGTGGGCGGGCTGCTGCTGGGGGTAGCCGTACGGGTCCTGGGCGGCGTACTCCGGGGCGGGCGCGGCGTAGTCGGACCAGGTGGCCTGCTGGGGCACCTGGTGCGCCTGGGGCGCCGCCACCGGCTCCTGGGGGGCCGCAAGACCGGCCAGGAAGTCCGCGTCGCTGGTGTGGCCCGCGTGCCCGGGGGCACCCTGCTCCGCCAGCGCGCCCAGCTCGTCCACCGGGCGGGCGCCCTGCAGCTTTTCCCGGCCGCGCGCGACCCCCTCCAGCGTCTTGGCCAGCACGGCCGAGACGGCGCCCAGCTTGGCGTCCACGTACTGATCGGCGCGCAGCCGCTGGGTGGCGGGGTCCGCGCTGGGCTCGGGCGCCTCCGGGTCCTCGCCCCCGTCGCCGTAGGCCCCGCCGCCCTGGCCGAGCAGCTTCTCGCGGCCGCGGTCGACCGAGCCGATGGTCTTGGTCAGGACGACCTCGAAGTTGGCGAGCTTGCTGTCGACGTAGTCGTCGGCCTCGGCCCGGATCTCGTCGGCCTCCCGGCGGGCCTCGGCGAGGATGCGGTCGGCCTCCTCCTGGGACTGCCGGGCCACCTCGGTGTCGGAGATCAGCGAACCGCGCTGGTCGCGCGCAGCCTGGAGGATCCGCTCGGCCTCCTCATGGGCGTCGGCCACCAGCTGCTCCCGCCCGCCGATGACCTCCTCGGCCCGCGCGAGCGAGCCGGGCAGCGCAGCCCGCACCTCTTCGAGCAGGGCCAGCAGCTCGGCCCGGTTGATCACACAGGAGGCCGACATGGGCATGGACCGGGCGCCCGCGACGGTCGTGACGATCTCGTCGAGCTTTCTCTGCACGTCCACCTTGACGCTCGCCACTCTCTTCTACGGACGGGAACGAACGGGACGACTGTACGGCCGCCGCGCCCGCCCCGGCGGCCACTGACGGCGCGTCAGCGCATCACTTATGGGTGAGCCGTTCGCCGAGGGCCTCCAGCACCAGCGGCGGCACCAGGTGGGAGACGTCGCCGCCCCAGGCCGCCACCTCCTTGACCAGGCTGGAGGAGAGGAAGCTGTAGGTGGGGTTGGTGGGCACGAAGAGGGTCTCGACGCCCGAGAGGCCGTTGTTCATCTGGGCCATCTGCAGCTCGTAGTCGAAGTCGCTGACGGCCCGCAGCCCCTTGACGATGGCGGGGATGTCGCGCTGCTTGCAGAAGTCGACGAGCAGTCCGTGGAAGGCCTCCACCTTCACATTGCCGTACTCGGCGGTGACCTGCCGCAGCAGGTCTATCCGCTCGTCGACGGTGAACAGGCCCTGCTTGGACTTATTGATCATCACGGCGACGTAGACCACGTCGTACAGCTTGGAAGCGCGGGCGATGATGTCGAGGTGTCCATTGGTGACGGGGTCGAACGACCCCGGACAGACGGCGCGGCGCAACGGTGTTTCCTCGCTCTCCGGTCCATTCATGACGTGGCTGATGCCGAATCGGCGGCACACGCCGAAGCGGCGCGACCGTACCAAAGCGTCCCCTCGCCGTAGCGACGGGCCCTCAGTGCGTCGAACCCCTCCGGCCAGCGGAATTCACCGCCTCTGGTGCTGCGCTCCACGGTGACGAGCGCCTCGTCGGCGAGCCAGCCCCCGGCGCGGAGTGTGAGGAGGATCTCCCGGAGGTCCTCGTCGGTCACGGCGTAGGGCGGGTCGAGGAAGACCACGTCGTACGGGCTCTGCGGGGCCGGGCCCGCGACGATCTGCTCGGCCTTGCCGGCGCGCACCTCGGCGCCCGGCAGCCCGATCACGCGGACGTTCTCCCGGATGACGCGGACGGCGCGGGCGTCGGCCTCCACCAGCATGGCGTGCGCGGCCCCGCGCGAGAGCGCCTCCAGGCCGACCGCACCCGAGCCCCCGTAGAGATCGAGCACGCGCGCGCCGTCCAGGGTGCCCAGGAAGGAGACCCAGGTGGAGAAGAGGCCCTCGCGCGCCCGGTCGGAGGTGGGGCGGGTGCCGGTGCCGGGCGGCACGGCCAGGCGGCGTCCGCCGGCGGTGCCGGCGATCACGCGGGTCATGGTTCCTCGAGTCCTTCGCGGTGTGGTGACGGGGCGGCGAGGCGCCGGAACGCGACCGCCGCCCCATCAGCCTAGGGCGTCGGCGGCGGGTCAGTCCTGCGGTGTCTGTCCGGCCGCCCCGACCAGGGCAGGCGAGGCGTAGCGCGACCAGGACAGGCAGCCGTCGGGCGGGCAGTACTCCGGGCGGCGCGGGTCGTGCCCCAGCTCGCGGAGCTTGGTGCGCACCGAGTCGGGGGTGCGGCCGAAGCGGGCGGCTATCCGGGCGATGGTCTCGCCGGCGTGGAAGCGCTGGGCGAGATCCTCCTCGTGCTGGGGCACCCAGGGGGCGCCGTGGCCGGGGAAGAGCTCGCGCAGCACGTCGCGGTCCGGGATGGGCTCGGCGACGTCGGCGACGAGGGCGAGGGCGCGCAGGGCCCGGTTGAGGGCGATGCGCAGGGACGGGGTCTCGGCGAGGGGCAGGGTCAGGGCGCCGGAGGCCAGCAGGGTCTCCGGGGAGTCCTCGTGCCAGCCGGTGAGGGTGAGGGTGACGGTGGTGTCGTCGTCGCTGGCGAGCTCGATGCGGAAGACCTTGTCGCCGAGCGGCAGTTCATTGATGTGACGGAACGACATGAAAGAGCCCCCTGTGGTCCAAGTCGGCCCATCCGGTAGTGGATTGGCTCGGACTGTGTCCATTCTCCCAGGGGGGTCTGACAATCAGCCCTTGTCCAGGAACTCCTCGCGGTCCTTGTCCAGGAGGGCGTCGAGCGCGGTGCGCAGGCCGGGCAGCCGCTCCAGCTCGGGGTCGGCGGCCACGACGGCCGTGGCCTCCTCGCGGGCGGCGACGATGACCTCCTCGTCGTCGATGACGGTGAGCATGCGCAGGCTGGAGCGGACGCCGGACTGGGCCTGGCCCAGGACGTCGCCCTCGCGGCGCTGTTCGAGGTCGATGCGGGAGAGCTCGAAGCCGTCCAGCGTCCGCGCCACGGCGTCGAGCCGGGTCCGCGCGGGGCTTGCCTCGGAGGCCTCGGTGACCAGCAGGCACAGCCCCGGGGCCGAGCCGCGGCCGACGCGGCCGCGCAGCTGGTGCAGCTGGGAGACGCCGAACCGGTCCGCGTCCATGATCACCATGACGGTGGAGTTGGGGACGTTCACGCCGACCTCGATGACGGTCGTGGCCACCAGGACGTCCACCTCGCCCGCCGCGAAGCGCCGCATGACGTCGTCCTTCGCCTCGGGCTGCATCCGCCCGTGCAGCACCTCGACGCGCAGCCCGGCCAGCGGCCCCTTGCCCAGCTGTTCGGCGATGTCGAGGACCGCCAGCGGCGGGCGGCGCTCGCCGCCGTCCCCGGTCCCGTCCTTCGCCTCGGCCTCGGCGGCCCTGGCGGCCTTGGACGCCTTGCCGGACGTCTTGGGGGCGTCGCCCTCCTCCCCCAGGTCGTCGCCGATGCGCGGGCAGACCACATACGCCTGGTGCCCGCCCTGCACTTCCTCGCGCACCCGCTCCCAGGTGCGGGCCAGGAAGTGCGGCTTGTCCTTGGCCGGCACGACGTGGGTGGCGATGGGCGACCTGCCGGCGGGCAGCTGGTCGAGCACCGAGGTCTCCAGGTCGCCGAAGACGGTCATGGCGACGGTGCGCGGGATCGGCGTCGCGGTCATCACCAGCAGGTGCGGCGTCCGCTTCTCGCCCCGGGAGTGGCCCTTGGCCCGCAGTGCGTCGCGCTGTTCGACACCGAAGCGGTGCTGTTCGTCGACGACGACCAGGCCCAGGTCGTGGAACTGCACCTTGTCCTCGATGAGCGCGTGGGTGCCGACGACGATCCCGGCGTCGCCCGTGACGAGGTCCAGCAGCGCCTGGCGGCGGGCCGCCGCCCCCATCGAGCCGGTGAGCAGCACGACCTTGGTGGCGTGCTCGGCGCCGCCGAGCATGCCGCCCTCGGCCAGCTCCCCCATCATCTCGGTGATCGACCGGTGGTGCTGCTGGGCGAGCACTTCGGTGGGGGCGAGCATGGCGGCCTGCCCGCCGGCGTCGACGACGCCGAGCATGGCGCGCAGGGCGACCATGGTCTTGCCGGAGCCGACCTCGCCCTGGAGCAGCCGGTGCATGGGGTGCTCGGTGGCGAGGTCGTCGAAGATCTCGGCCGAGACCGTGCGCTGGCCCTCGGTGAGGGTGAAGGGCAGCTTGGCGTCGAAGGCGTCGAGGATGCCGTCGGCGACGGGCTTGCGAGCCACGGCCGGGAGCTGGGACTCGGTGTGCCGGCGGCGGGCGAGGGCGACCTGGAGGACGAACGCCTCGTCCCACTTGAGGCGGTCGCGGGCGTCCTGGATGTCGGCCTTGGTGCGCGGGCGGTGCACCTTGCGGAAGGCGTCCGCGAGCTCGGCCAGGCCCCGGCCCTCGCGCAGGGCGGGCGGCAGCGGGTCGGTGATGTTCTGCCACTGCTCGGCCTCGAAGAGGTCGAGCAGTGTGTCGACCGCCTTGCTGAGCTTCCAGGACTGGAACTGCTTGCAGGCCGGGTAGATCGGCAGCGGCTTGCCCGCGAAGGACTCGGCGGCCTCGGCGCCGCTGTCGCGGTCCAGCAGTTCGTAGTCGGGGTGCAGGAGCTGCCGGGTCCGGTTGAAGACGGAGACCTTGCCCGCGAACATGCCGCGGCGGCCCGGGATGAGCTCCTTCTCGCGCGCGTAGGCGCCCCTGCCGAAGAAGACCAGGGTCAGCGAACCGCTGCCGTCGGTGACCACGACTTCCAGCCGGACGCCCTTGCCGTGGTTGAAGGTCTTCATGGCCGCCTTGGCGACCTGGGCGACGACGGTGACGTGCTCGTCCAGCGGCAGGTCGGCGAGGCGGGTCAGCTCGCCGCGCTCGGCGTAGCGGCGCGGGTAGTGGTGCAGCAGGTCGCCGACCGTGTGCAGGTCGAGGTGCTCGGCCATCACCTTCGCGGTGTTGCCGCCGAGGATCTTCTTGAGGGGTTCTTCGAGCGCGGGCACGCGTCCCATTGCACACCACGGCAGTGACAGCCGGGCGTCGGCGGCACGTTTCGGCGCCTGCCGTCCACCCCTCGTCCGCCCGCCGTCCGATCGCTATTCGATGCCGATGATCAGGGGCGCGGACTGCTGTCCGCCGTGGTAGACGACCGTGTCGACGGCCAGGTGGCCGCGGCGTACGTGCCGCCGGAGGCGGTCCGCGACCGCGTCCGGCACCCCGGCGCCCAGGACGAGGGTGACCATCTCGCCCCCGGCGGCGAGCATCCGGTCCAGCACTGTCTCGGCGGTGCTGGCCAGCTCTTCGCCGATGACGGCCACGTCACCGTCGATCAGGCCGAGGACGTCCCCCGCCTGGCACACGCCGGCCATCGTCCAGGACTGCCGCTCGGCGACGCACAGCTCGGCGTAGCGGGTTGCGCCTGCGGCGGAGGTCATGGCCACGACGTCCTCGTCGAAGCGCCGGCCGGGCTCGTGGACGGCGAGGGCGGCGATGCCCTGCACCGGGGAGCGGGTCGGGATGAGGGCGACGCGCACGCCCTCGGTGCGGGCCTCCTCGGCCGCGACGGCCGCGGTGTGCCGCAGCTCGGCGTCGTTGGGCAGCAGGACGACCTCGCGGGCGTGCGCCCGGCGGACGGCCTCGACGAGTTCCCCGCTGGCGGGCGCCTCGCCGGGCCGGACGCCCACGACGGTGGCCCCGGCCTCCGCGCACAGGGCCGCCAGGCCCTCGCCGGGCACCACGCAGACCACGGCGCGCTGGACGCGCTCGCGGGTGTGGGTGGCGGCCACGCGCGCGGCGCCGAAGTGGGTGATGCGCACGCGGTGCGGGCGCCCGGCCTCGATGCCCGCCTCCACGGCGGCACCGGCGTCGTCGACGTGGACGTGGACGTTCCACAGCCCGTCGCCGCCCACGACGACCAGGGATTCGCCGAGGGCGTCGAGCCGGGTGCGCAGCCGGGCGACGGCCTCGTCGTCCGCCTCCAGGAGGTAGATCACCTCGAAGGCAGGCTCGGCGCCGTGCACCGGGGTGCCGCCGAGGTCGGCGGGGCAGCCTTCCGCCGCCCACGCGCGCGTGGCGCGAGGCGGGGCGGCCGGCAGCGGCTCGGTGGCCGGTTTCCCGCCTTCCAGTGCGCCCACGAGCGCGCCCAGGACCTCCACCAGCCCCTTGCCGCCCGCGTCGACCACTCCGGCCCGGCCCAGGACGTCCAGCTGCCCGGGGGTCGCCTCCAGGGCCGTACGGGCCCCCTCGTACGCGGCGCGGGCCACGTCGGCGCAGTCGGCGCCCCCGGTGGCCGAGGCGGCGTCCGCGGCCGCCACGGCCACGGTGAGCACGGTGCCCTCGACCGGGCGGGCCACGCCTTCGTACGCGGACACGACGGCCCGCCGCAGGGCCTGCCGGAGCCGCTCGGCGTCGTCAAGGGTGCGGTGACCTTCGTCACCGGGGGTGAGGGTCTCGGCCACGCCGCGCAGCAGCTGGGCGAGGATCGTGCCGGAATTGCCGCGGGCCCCTATGAGCGCGCCGTGCGCCATTGCGCGGACGGCCTCGGCCAGGCCGGGGCGGGAGCCCGGGCCCTCGGTGGCGTGGCCGTCGAAGACGGCGTCGACGGCCCGGGCGGCGGATTCGACGGTCAGGTAGAGGTTGGTGCCGGTGTCGCCGTCCGCGACCGGGTAGACGTTGATCGCGTCGATCTCCTCGCGCGCCCGGCCGAGCGCGTCGAGCGCCAGAGCGCACCAGGTGCGTACCGCATCGGCGTCCAGCGTGGGCGGCACCTGTGTCCTCCTCGGAGTGCTCGGGGCTGTGGCATCGGGGCTGTGGCAGTGGGCAGAGTAGTCCCGCCGGGGTGCGAAGCGGGCAGGCCGGGCGGGGTCCGGGCCGGTCATGGTAGTTTCGTTGTCCAGGAGCGGTCGTTGTATGCTGCTCCGGTTGCCTGACGAGAGTCGGGCCATATCCCCTGGCAAGCCGGTCACCACCGACTTAGGTACGCCGGGATTTCCCGTAAGTGCATCTGAAGTCTTTGGAGTGACCCGTGGCTGCCAACTGCGACGTCTGCGGCAAGGGGCCGGGCTTCGGCAACAACATTTCGCACTCGCACCGCCGTACGTCCCGTCGCTGGAACCCCAACATCCAGCGTGTGCGTGCCGTGGTCGGTCGGACGCCGAAGCGCCTCAACGTCTGCACCTCGTGCATCAAGGCCGGCAAGGTCTCGCGCTAACTAGCTAGTAGCGCGGCAGCTTCGCCGCCTTGAAAACCGGTCCACCTTAGGGTGGGCCGGTTTTTTGCGTTCCGCTTCTCTTGTGGGTCGCTCTCTTACGGGCCGCCCTTTGTGTTCCGATCGAAATCCAGCGCGTTCCGCCGGGAATTCAGCCCGTCCGGCGCAGGTTCCACCCGTGGTCCACCGGGCCGATGCCCTCCCCCAGCGGGAAGCCGCCCGCGATCGCGCCCGTGACGTACTCCTTGGCCGCCGTCACGGCCGTCGGCACGGTCCGGCCCTTGGCCAGCTCCGAGGCGATGGCCGACGCCAGCGTGCAGCCCGTGCCGTGCGTGTGCCGGTTGTCCAGGCGGGCCGAGCGCAGCCAGCGCTCCTCGGTGCCGTCCGTCAGGAGGTCCACCGCGTCGCCGGAGAGGTGACCGCCCTTGACGAGCACCCAGCGCGGCCCGTACGCCAGCACCGCCTCGGCGGCCCGCCGCAGATCGGCCTCGGAGGCCACCTGTACGCCCGTCAGCCAGGCGACCTCGTCCAGGTTGGGCGTGACGACCGTGGCGGCCGGCAGCAGGCGGGTGCGGACCGCTTCGAGGGCCGAGGCGGCCAGCAGGGCGTCGCCGTGCTTGGAGATGCCGACCGGGTCGACGACGACGGGGGCGGTCACGTCCGCGAGGAGGTCGGCGACGGTCCGGACCAGCTCGGCCGAGGCCAGCATGCCGGTCTTGACGGCCTGGACCCCGATGTCGTCGACGACGCTGCGGAACTGGGCCCGTACCGCCTCGGCGGGCAGCGGCCAGACGCCCTGGACGCCGCGGGAGTTCTGAGCGGTGACGGCGGTGAGCACGCTCATGCCGTGCACGCCCAGCGCGAGCATCGTCTTGAGGTCGGCCTGGATGCCCGCACCGCCGCCGGAGTCGGATCCGGCGACGGTCAGCACCCTCGGGGGTATGCGCATGGACCCGAATCTAGTCCGTTCTAGTCGTCGGGTTCCGTGTCGCCGAAGTGGTCCCAGCCGCCCGCCTTGTCCCAGGGGGCGCCGTCGACGGTCACCTGCGGCAGAGCGGAGGGGTTGACCACCTCGCCGATGACCTTCCAGCGGGCCGGGAGCTTCACGTCCGACGGGAAGGTCGCCACGATGGCGTGGTCCTCTCCTCCGGTCAGCACCCACTGCAGCGGGTCGACGCCGACCGCCTGCCCGATGTCGGACATCTGCGTGGGCACGTCGATGGCGGCCGTGCGCAGGTCGATGCGGACCTTGCTGGCCTCGGCGATGTGCCCGAGGTCGGCGATGAGGCCGTCGCTGACGTCCGTCATGGCGGTGGCGCCGAGCGCGGCCGCGGCGGGACCCGCGTGGTACGGCGGCTCGGGGCGCCGGTGGGCCTCGACGAAGGCGCGCGGCGAGCGGAAGCCCCGGGAGAGCACGGCCAGGCCGGCCGCGGACCAGCCCAGCCAGCCGGTGACCGCGACGACGTCGCCGGCGCGGGCCCCGGAGCGGGTGACCGGCTCGTGGTTGCGCAGATCGCCCAGGGCCGTGATGGCGACGGTGATGGTCTCGCCGCGCACGACGTCGCCGCCGACCACCGCGGCGCCCGCGACCTGACATTCGTCGCGGATTCCGTCCATGAGCTCGGTCGGCCAGGTGGCGGGGAGCTCGGCGGGCACCACGAGCGCGAGCAGGACGGCGGTGGGGACCGCGCCCATGGCGGCGATGTCGGCCAGGTTCTGGGCCGCAGCCTTGCGTCCGACGTCGTAGGCGGTGGACCAGTCACGGCGGAAGTGCCGCCCCTCCAGAAGCACATCCGTACTGGCCACGACCCTGCGGTCGGGCGCTGCGACCACCGCGGCGTCGTCGCCCGGGCCGAGCCGGACCGCCGGGGTGGTGGTGAGCCGGGAGGTCAGCTCTCTGATGAGCCCGAACTCCCCCAACTCGCCCACGGTGCCTTTCACTGAGCTCCTCCTCGGAGTTTCCGGAGTATCGGTTTCCGCGTGCGCCGCGCCGCGCAGGCCGCGCGGGTCTCCCCGCGCCGTGCGGCGACGCGGTACCGTGGCGTCTCTTCTCCCCACATGATCCTCGAAGCCGCCCTGGAGGTTCCGTGGTACAGGCGTACATCCTGATCCAGACCGAGGTCGGCAAAGCGTCGACCGTGGCCGAAGTCATCGGAAAGATCACGGGAGTGATCCAGGCCGAGGACGTCACCGGGCCGTACGACGTCATCGTGCGCGCCCAGGCCGACACCGTGGACGAACTCGGCCGCATGGTGGTCGCCAAGGTCCAGCAAGTGGACGGCATCACCCGCACTCTGACCTGCCCGGTCGTCCATCTGTAGCTCCCCCGTATGCTCGGCCGGTGAAGTATTCGCTCCGTCGGCCCCTCGGCCTGCCCGCCGTAGCCCTGCTGCTGACCTCCGTGGCCTGTTCGGCCGCGGACCGGCAGGCGGGCCCGGCGGTGCCCACCCCGTCGGCGGCGCAGGCCGGGCTCTGCCGGGCGCTGCACAAGGAGTTGCCCGAAGCCGTGGACGGGAAGAAGCGGCGTACCGCCGATCCCGTCTCCGACTTCACCGCGGTGTGGGGCGATCCGGCGATCTCGCTGCGCTGCGGGGTGCCGCGTCCCAAGATCCTTACGCCTGGCACCGAACACTACAACCCCACGGCCGACGCGGTGGAGATCGACGGTGTGGAGTGGCTTCCGGAACAGCAGCCGGACGGCAGCGTGCGCTGTACGACCACGCTGCGGCTGGCGTTCGTGGAGGTGACGCTGCCGAAGGAGGTCGTCGGCAACGCCGTGCAGATCGGCGCGCTCACCGATCTCGCCGACGCCGTGAAGAAGACGATCCCTGTGGGGGTCGTCTGACGGCTCCCGAGGGAACCGTCAGACGGATCGGGCCAAGGTCCTAGCGCAGGCCCGTGGAGCGGCGCAGGGCGGCCTCGATGAGCCGGTCCACCAGCTCCGAGTAGCCGACGCCGCTCTCCTGCCACATGCGCGGGTACATGGAGATGGGCGTGAAGCCGGGCATGGTGTTGATCTCGTTGATCACGAACTCGCCGTCCTCGGTGAGGAAGAAGTCCGCGCGGACCAGCCCCTCGCAGGACGCGGCCTCGAAGGCCTGCACGGCCAGCTCCTGGACCCGGCGCGTCTCGTCCTCGCCGAGCGGGGCGGGCACGATGCCGGAGGCAGAGTCGATGTACTTGGCCTCGAAGTCGTAGAAGTCGTGGGCGGAGACCGGGGGGATCTCGGCGGGCACGCTGGCGCGCGGGCCGTCCTCGAACTCGAGCACGCCGCACTCGATCTCACGGCCGCGCAGCAACGATTCGACCAGGATCTTCGGGTCGTGGCGGCGGGCTTCGGCGATGGCCTCGTCCAGGCCGGAGAGATCGTCGACCTTGGTGATGCCGATGGACGAACCGGCGCGGGCGGGCTTCACGAAGAGCGGCCAGCCGTGCTCGCCCGCGAAGTCGACGATCTTCTTGCGGGCGGCGGCCTGATCGGCCTCCCACTCGCGGGGGCGGATCACCACGTACGGGCCGACGGGCAGCCCGAAGGAGGTGAAGACCCGCTTCATGTACTCCTTGTCCTGGCCGACGGCGGAGGCGAGGACGCCGGCGCCGACGTAGGGGATGCCGGCCAGTTCCAGCATGCCCTGGAGGGTGCCGTCCTCGCCGTAGGGGCCGTGGAGCATGGGGAAGACGACGTCGACCTCGCCCAGCGCCTTGGGCACGGCGCCGGGTTCGGTGTAGACGACCTCGCGGTTGGAGGGGTCGACGGGCAGCACGACGCCGCCCTCGGCCGATTCGGCGAGCTGCTCGACGCTCGGCAGCGCGCGGTCGGCGATGGCCATCCGCTCGGGGTCGTCGGCGGTGAGCGCCCAACGGCCGTCGGTGGTAATGCCGATCGGCAGCACGTCGTACTTGGCGCGGTCGATGGCGCGCAGGACGGCGCCCGCGGTCACCACGGAGATGGCGTGCTCGGAACTGCGACCGCCGAAGACGACCGCGACGCGCGGCTTCCGGGCAGGGCTCTGGGGGGAGGTCTCGCTGCTCATATCGGGTTGAGAGTACCTGGTGGCAGGGGATGGGTCAGTGTCGCTCGGCTTTGGCGCTGCGCGCCATCAGTTCCTTGAGGGCGACCATGGGCGGCTTGCCCTCGTGGACGATGCCGACGACGGTCTCGGTGATCGGCATGTCGACATGGTGGCGTCGGGCCAGATCGAGCACGGACTCACAGGACTTGACGCCCTCGGCGGTCTGCTTGGTGACGGCGATGGTCTCGGCGAGGGTCATGCCGCGGCCGAGGTTGGTGCCGAAGGTGTGGTTGCGGGAGAGCGGCGAGGAGCAGGTGGCGACGAGGTCGCCCATGCCGGCCAGGCCCGCGAAGGTGTGCGCGTCGGCGCCCATGGCGAGGCCGAGGCGGGTCGTCTCGGCCAGCCCTCGGGTGATGAGGGAGGCCTTGGCGTTGTCGCCCAGGCCCATGCCGTCGGCGATGCCGACGGCGAGGGCGATGACGTTCTTGACGGCGCCGCCCAGTTCGCAGCCGACGACGTCGGTGTTGGTGTAGGGGCGGAAGTAGGCGGTGTGGCAGGCGGCCTGGAGCCGTTTGGCGACGGTTTCGTCGCGGCAGGCGACGACGGCGGCGGCGGGCTGCCGGGCCGCGATCTCCTTGGCGAGGTTGGGGCCGGTGAGCACGGCGACGCGGTCCGGGCCCACCCCGGCGACCTCTTCGATGACCTCGCTCATGCGCTTGGCGGTGCCGAGTTCGACGCCCTTCATCAGGGAGACGAGCACGGTGTCGGCCGGCAGCAGCGGCGCCCAGGCGGCCAGATTGCCGCGCAGGGTCTGGGACGGGACGGCGAGGACGGTGAATTCCGCGCCGTCCGCGGCCTCGGCGGGGTCGGTGGTGGCCCGCACCGCGGCGGGCAGCTCGACGCCCGGGAGGTAGTCGGGGTTGGTGCGGCCGGTGTTGATGGCGTCCACCAGGGCGGCGCGGCGGCCCCACATGGTCACCTGGCAGCCCGCGTCGGCGAGGACCATCGCGAAGGCGGTGCCCCAGGATCCGGTGCCGTAGACGGCACAGCGTGTCACTTGCTGTCATCCCCTTCGGGAGATCCGGCCTCGCGGCGGGTGGCGGCGCGCGCCTTCTTGAGGTTGTACGGCTCGGCGGGGGCGGGCTCGCCGCGGAGTTCGGCGAGGAGTTCGGTGATGGCCCGCATGATCACGTCGGTGGCTTCGCGGAGCACCTCCGCGGTGGGCTCCCTGTCGTAGAACGCGGAGAGGTCGACGGGCCGGCCGGCCAGCACCTTGAGCGTCTTGCGGGGGAAGAGCCGGAGCTTCTTCTCCTTGGCGTAGGGCGGCATCGCCTCGTTGGCGCCCCACTGGGCGATGGGGATGACGGGGGCGCGGGTGAGCAGGGCGACGCGGGCGGCGCCGGTTTTGCCCTCCATGGGCCACATGTCGGGGTCACGGGTGAGGGTGCCCTCGGGGTAGAAGGCCACGCATTCACCCTTGTTGATGGCGTCGACGGCGGACCGGAAGGCGGTGGCGGCGTCCGCGGACTCGCGGTAGACGGGGATCTGGCCCGTGCCGCGCAGCAGTGCGCCGACGAAGCTGCCCTTGAAGAGGGCGGCCTTGGCGAGAAAGCGGGGGACACGCCCGGTGTTGTACTGGTAGTGGGCGTAGGAGAGCGGGTCGAGATAGGAGTTGTGGTTGACGGCGGTAATGAACCCGCCCTCGGCCGGAATGTGCTCCATTCCCCGCCAGTCCCGCTTGAACAGAACCACGAGCGGCGGTTTCGCCAACACCGCCGTAAAGCGGTACCAGAAGCCGATTCTGTGGCGGGACACTCGGACACCCTTCTCTTGGGACCTGGAAGCTGCTGCGGGTCTGCTGCTCACCCGGGAGCCGGACAAGTGTCGCCCCAGGTACCCGGTCTGTCGAGAACACCGTAACCCCGCGCTCCGTGCGCGGCGGCGGCAGCGGGTGACAATGGGCCCGATACGCAAGAGAGGGGGCGGACGTGGCGTGGACCCTGGTGGTGCCGCTGAAGCCGCTGGCCGCGGCCAAGAGCCGTCTCGCGGGGGGCGCGGCGCAGCTGCCGCGGCCCGCGCTCGCGCTGGCCTTCGCGCTCGACACGGTGGGCGCCGCCCTGGCCTGCCCGTGCGTACGGGATGTGGTGGTCGTCACGGACGACCGCCCGGCGGGAACGCACCTGGCTGCGCTGGGGGCCCGGGTGCTGGCCGAGCCGCCCGGCCGCGGCGGGCTGAACGCCGCACTGGCGCACGGGGCGCAATCCATACGCGGACAATGGCCGAATTCTGCGGTGGCGACGCTCAACGCGGACCTTCCGGCGCTGCGCCCGGCAGAACTCGGGCGGGTGCTCGATTCCGCGGGGGAATTCCCGCGGGCATTTCTCCCGGATGCGGCGGGAATCGGTACGACCCTGCTGGCGGCGGCCCCGGGAATGGAATTGGCTCCGGCGTTCGAGGGCCGTTCGCGCGCCCGGCACCTCGCTTCGGGGGCCCGGGAGATCGTGCTGGCGGGCGTGGATTCCGTGCGCCGGGACGTGGATACGGAAGAGGATTTGCGGGCCGCCCTGGCGCTGGGGGTCGGTCCCCGTACCGCGGCGGCCCTGGGCGGGCCGCGGACCGTCGGCGCGGGGGGTGTGGCGGCCGACTAGGCTGCCGGTATGCAGGCCACCGCGTACACCTACGACCCTCAGACCCGCTCCGGGAGCGTGCTCCTGGACGACGGCACCCCCGTGCCCTTCGACGCGGCGGCCTTCGATGCGGGCGGGCTGCGGCTGCTGCGGCCGGGGCAGCGGGTGCGGATCGAGTTCGCGGAGCCCGCCGAGGGGCCCGTGGCGGACCGTCGCGTGACGCTGGTGACGCTGCAGACGTTCTGAAAAGCCGCCGGCCCTGAAAGCCACTGGAGGAGCGGCCGCAACAGGCCGTGGACGCACCGCGGGCCGGGCTCCCCGAGGGGAGCCCGGCCCGGCGCGTGACGCCGTTCCTCCGCTGCCTTACTTCTTCTTGGCGGCAGTCTTCTTGGCGGTGGTCTTGCGCGCGGTCGTCTTGCGGGCCGGAGCCTTGACCGCAGCAGCCTTCTTGGCGGGGGCGGTCTTCTTCGCCGTGGCCTTCTTGGCGGGAGCGGCCTTCTTCGCGGCCGCCTTCTTCGCGGTCGTCGTGGTGGTGGTGGCCTTCTTCGCCGGCGCCGCCTTCTTGGCGGTGGTCTTCTTCGCCGTGACCTTCTTGGCCGTGGTCTTCGCCGCGGTCGTCTTCTTGACGGCGGCCTTCTTCGCCGTGGCCTTCTTGGCGGTGGCCTTCTTGGCCGCGGCCTTGGCGGTGACCTTGCCGCCCGAAAGGCTGCCCTTGGGCGCCTTCTTGACGGAGACCTCGCCGCCCTTCGGGAGCTTCTTCGAGCCGCTCACCAGGTCCTTGAAGCCCTGACCCGCGCGGAAGCGCGGCACCGAGGTCTTCTTGACCCGGACCCGCTCGCCCGTCTGCGGGTTGCGGGCGTAACGGGCCGGGCGGTCGACCTTCTCGAACGAGCCGAAGCCGGTGACCGAGACCCGGTCGCCTGCGACAACCGCACGGACGATCGCGTCGAGTACCGCGTCGACAGCGTCTGCGGCCTGCTGACGGCCGCCGAGCTTGTCGGCAATCGCTTCAACGAGCTGCGCCTTGTTCACGTCTTCCCCTTCGGAGACATTGGCTGGAATGTGCTCCAGCTTTTTCGCACGTTAGGCAGATATATACCGCAAATCAAACACGAAACGGTCTAATCACCCTTGTGCCGCAACGAACCCGACCCATCACGGAGTTCCGTGGGATCGCGCTCTTCGGGGAAACGGCCCTCGTCAAGGTCGTTCATCAGCCGGTCCAGACGCCTTGCCGCGCCTGAGAGATCGTGCTTCGCCGAGGCCGTGATGGCCAGCAGCTGCCGGGACAGCGCCATCCGTACGCCCTCCGGGACTTGCAGTGCGCGCACCCTTGTGTGCGCTTCCTTCAGTTGGTCGGCGACGAGCCGGTATAGCTCGAGTTGGCTGTCGCGTTCCATGCACCGATTGTGCCATCTGAGGCGAGTTGTCGCTTCACGGGGCCTCAACAATGCGATGCGCCCCCTGTCCGAAGACAGGGGGCGCATCATGCCAAACCCTTGGTGAGCAGCGAAAATCCGGGGTCTCGAAGCGGCTTCCGACACTGGGCCAAATGAGCTCGAAACTACTTCGAATCCACCTCAGATCAGGGCTGTGGAGGGCTTGAACGAAGGCCGCACGGCCTCATAGGCGGCGATATCCGCCTCATGCCGGAGGGTCAGTCCGATGTCGTCCAGCCCCTCCAGCAGACGCCACCGGGCATTCTCGTCAAGCTCGAAACCGGCCGTGATGCCGCCGGCGCGTACCTCGCGGGCCACGAGGTCCACCGTCACCTCGGCCGACGGGTCGGCCTCGGTCAGCTCCCAGAGCGCATCCACGGTCTCCTGCGGCAGGACGACCGTCAGCAGACCGTTCTTCAGCGAATTGCCGCGGAAGATGTCGGCGAAGCGGGAGGAGAGGACGGTCTTGAAGCCGTAGTTCTGCAGCGCCCACACCGCGTGCTCCCGGGAGGATCCGGTGCCGAAGTCGGGCCCGGCCACCAGGACGGAGGCGCCCGCGCGCTCGGGGCGGTTCAGGACGAACTCCGGGTCCTTGCGCCAGGCCTCGAAGAGCCCGTCCTCGAAACCGTCGCGGGTGACCTTCTTCAGCCAGTGCGCGGGGATGATCTGGTCGGTGTCGACGTTGCTGCGGCGCAGCGGGACGGCCCGGCCGGTGTGCGTGGTGAAAGCTTCCATCGGGGTCAGACCTCCACGGGAGTGCGTACGTCGGTGGCCCCGGCCAGATCGGCCGGGGAGGCCAGGTGCCCCAGGACGGCGGTGGCGGCGGCGACCTGCGGCGAGACCAGGTGGGTGCGGCCGCCCTTGCCCTGCCTGCCCTCGAAGTTGCGGTTGGAGGTCGACGCGGAGCGCTCGCCGGGCGCGAGTTGGTCGGGGTTCATCCCCAGGCACATCGAACAGCCCGCGTGCCGCCACTCGGCGCCGGCCGCGGTGAAGACCTTGTCCAGCCCTTCGTCGACGGCCTGCAGCGCCACCCGGACCGACCCGGGGACCACCAGCATCCGTACCCCGTCGGCGACCTTGCGGCCTTCGATGACACCGGCCGCCGCGCGCAGGTCCTCGATCCGGCCGTTGGTGCACGAGCCCACGAAGACGGTGTCCACCCGGATGTCGCGCAGCGCCTGACCTGCCGTCAACCCCATGTATTCCAGCGCCTTTTCGGCGGCGAAGCGCTCCGAGGGGTCCGCGTACGAGGCGGGGTCGGGCACATCCGCCGACAGCGGTGCTCCCTGGCCGGGGTTGGTGCCCCAGGTGACGAAGGGGGAGAGCTCGGAGGCGTCGATGACGACCTCGCGGTCGAAGACGGCGTCGTCGTCGGTGCGCAGGGTGCGCCAGTAGGCGACGGCCGCGTCCCAGTCCTCGCCCTTGGGGGCGTGCGGGCGGTCCTTCAGGTAGGCGAAGGTGGTCTCGTCCGGGGCGATCATGCCCGCTCGGGCGCCCGCCTCGATGGACATGTTGCACACGGTCATCCGGGCTTCCATCGACAGCTTCTCCACGGCCGGCCCGCGGTACTCGATGACGTGGCCCTGGCCGCCGCCGGTGCCGATCCGGGCGATGACGGCGAGGATCAGGTCCTTGGCGGTGACGCCCTCGGGCAGTTCGCCCTCGACGGTGACCGCCATGGTCCTGAAGGGCGCCAGCGGCAGCGTCTGGGTGGCCAGCACGTGCTCGACCTGGCTGGTGCCGATGCCGAACGCGAGCGCGCCGAAGGCGCCGTGCGTGGAGGTGTGGCTGTCGCCGCAGACGACGGTGGTGCCGGGCTGGGTCAGGCCCAGCTGCGGTCCCACTACGTGGACAACGCCCTGCTCGACGTCGCCCAGCGGGTGCAGCCGCACGCCGAACTCGGCGCAGTTGCGGCGCAGGGTCTCCAGCTGGGTGCGGGAGACGGGGTCCGCGATGGGCTTGTCGATGTCGAGGGTGGGGGTGTTGTGGTCCTCGGTGGCGATGGTCAGGTCGAGGCGGCGGACCTTGCGGCCGGCCTTGCGCAGCCCGTCGAAGGCCTGCGGGCTGGTGACCTCGTGGAGCAGGTGCAGGTCGATGAAGAGGAGGTCGGGCTCGCCTTCGGCGCGCGTGACGACGTGGTCGTCCCAGACCTTCTCCGCGAGTGTCCGTCCCATCGCTGTCCCCAATTCGTTGCCAGTGGGTGCTGTGCGTCCAGGTTGGCGGTTCGCCGGGAAAATTGAACTTGCGTTTCACAGTGTGAGACGCAAGTATCGTTGCATGGACAACTCTAGTGGCGCCTCGAGTGGTGTGGGCGTTCTCGACAAGGCGGCTTTGGTGCTGAGCGCTCTGGAGTCGGGTCCGGCGACCCTCGCGGGGCTGGTCACGGCGACGGGGCTGGCGCGGCCGACGGCCCACCGGCTGGCGGTGGCCCTGGAGCACCACCGGATGGTGGCGCGGGACATGCAGGGCCGGTTCATCCTCGGCCCGCGGCTGAGCGAGCTGGCCGCCGCGGCGGGCGAGGACCGCCTGCTGGCCACGGCCGGGCCGGTGCTGACGCATCTGCGCGATGTGACGGGCGAGAGCGCGCAGCTCTACCGGCGCCAAGGCGACATGCGGATCTGTGTGGCCGCGGCCGAGCGGCTGTCCGGCCTGCGGGACACCGTGCCGGTGGGCTCCACGCTGCCGATGAAGGCCGGCTCGGCGGCCCAGGTCCTCATGGCCTGGGAGGAGCCGGAGCGGCTGCACCGCGGCCTGCAGGGGGCCCGCTTCACGGCGACGGCGCTCTCGGGCGTGCGGCGGCGGGGCTGGGCCCAGTCGATCGGCGAGCGGGAGCCCGGGGTCGCCTCGGTCTCGGCGCCGGTGCGGGGGCCGTCCAACCGCGTCGTCGCCGCGGTGTCCGTCTCCGGTCCGATCGAGCGGCTCACCCGGCACCCGGGCCGGATGCACGCCCAGGCGGTCCTGGACGCGGCGGTGCGCCTGACGGAGGCCCTGCGGCGCAACGGCTGACCTGCGGAGGTCTCTCCCCTGTGGCTCGCATCAGGGGAGAAACCCCCGCCCGGCCACCCGCAGCGTGATCCGCGCCCCGTCCCCCGCAGCCTCTGCGTCCAGCG
The DNA here is from genome assembly GCF_014203555.1 of Streptomyces olivoverticillatus. GTDB lineage: Bacteria > Actinomycetota > Actinomycetes > Streptomycetales > Streptomycetaceae > Streptomyces > Streptomyces olivoverticillatus. The sequence goes on from NZ_JACHJH010000001.1 coordinate 101,479, forward strand.
ATTCGCTCAGGCTCCGCGCCAGCCAGAGGCCGTCCTCCGGGTCCGGCGCCACCCCGGGGGGACGGAAGCCCGCGAAGGCCGGCAGCGGGCACGCCTGGGCGCTGTGCAGCTCCCAGAGCAGGAAACCCGGCTCCTCCCAGGCCCGCAGCGCCACGCGCGCCCCTGCGGCCAGCAGATACCCCGCGGCCTCGCAGACGGCCAGGACGGCCAGCTCCAGCCGCTCCCCGGTCAGCCCGGCTCCGGCCGCCCGCTCCCGGGCGAACAGCCGCACCGCGGCCACTCGGGCCGTCGGGCCCAGCCGGGCAGCCGCGGCGGGCGCCGGAGCGGCCTGCGGCCCCGTACCCGCCACATAGGCCGCGGGGTCCGCGTAGCCGGGGCAGGGGATCAGCCGCCGCCCGTCCATCCGCCCCGGATGTGTGGCACAGGCCGCCTCCGCCACGTCCGCCGGAACGGCACGGAGGTCGTAGGGGCAGATCATCCACACCGGCAGCCCGGCCAGCAGCACGTTCAGGCCGGACTCCATCCGCTTCCACTCGGCGACCTGCCGGGCGGTCTTCCCGGTCCACACCGGCTCGGCCAGCATCCGCATGCGTCTGCCGGGGCGGGAACGGCTCTCGTGGTAGCGCAGGAACGCGCGGACGCGCTCGACCGGGCGGCGGCCGAAGCCGGCGGTCTCGGCGGTGTCCAGCGCGTACGCCCGCTCCCCCAGCGCGCCCCGCAGCAGCTCGATGCTGGCGGGCGTGACCGCCGCCAGTACGGGCTCCCCCGCCGCCAGCCCGTCCCGGACGAAGGGCACGGCCATGGCCAGGAACTCCGCGTCGCTCCCGTACAGGCAGGCGTGATGGACGAATCCGGCCCCCTCCGCGTCGCCGGGGCCCGCCTCAGTAGGCATGCACAGCCCCCAGCCGCAGGCCTGGCGTCCGGTCCCAGCCGATCAGCGTGATGACCTGCGACAGGTGCGGCAGCAGCCCCACCAGCTCCACGGTGCAGTGCCGGGCCGCACGGGCCCTGGCGAAGGTCATCAGCAGCCGCAGGCCGCCGAGGTCCAGGAACTCCACCCGGGACATCTCCAGCCGGACGTCGCCCCGGACGGCGGCGACCGAGCGCAGGGCGTCCCGCAGGTGGCGCTGGGAGTCGGTGTCGATCACGCCCTCGATCCGCAGGCCCTGGGGCCGGTACGTGCGCACGACGACCAGGTCGGCCGTGCGCACCAGGGGATCGGCCTCGACGCTGCGGGCGTGGGCCGAGGCGAAGGCGTCCAGTGCAGCGGGCTCGCAGCGGCGGATGTCGTACTGGCAGACGGCCAGCGCCTGGCCGGCGCTGAACTCTTCGGCGAGCAGTGTCTCGTACCGCAGCAGGGTGCGGACGTCGTGCTCGTCGCGCAAGGCGGCGCCGAGGTCTCCGGCGACCCGCAGCGCACGGTAGCCCTCCTCCCGCGAGCGCTGCGCGGCGCCGCGCAGCCACCGCATCAGGGCGGCGGGCTCCAAATCGCCGCGCCGGGAGAGGAATTCGGCGAGCCGTACGACCTCGACCCGGCCGGCCAGCCCGCCGGGCACGCTCGTCAGGCGGCAGCGGTCCAACAGGGCGGCGGGGCCGGGCGGGTCCTCCTCGGCGCTGAGGTAGAGGATCTTGTCTTCGGCGTCCAGGCCGCCCAGCACGAAGTCCCGCAGGATCGAGGCCCGCTCCTCGTCCGACCCGAAGAGCAGGCAGGCATGGTCGCCGGGCTGGAGGTCACCGACGTGGACCCGGCGTCGGACGCCGTTGGCATGGACCATGCCCGGAATTATCTCGCCGGGCCCGAGACAGTGGAAGGGCACACGAAAAAATGCCCTTCGCCGAAGCGAAAGGCATTTCTCCTTATTTGTACCCCCGACCGGATTCGAACCGGCGCTACCGCCTTGAGAGGGCGGCGTGCTAGGCCGCTACACAACGGGGGCCTGCTTTTGGTTTGCAGACCTGAAAAGCAATCTGCGCTGGGCTACCAGGACTCGAACCTAGACTAAATGAACCAGAATCACTCGTGCTGCCAATTACACCATAGCCCATGGTGTGAACCAGTACCCCCGACCGGATTCGAACCGGCGCTACCGCCTTGAGAGGGCGGCGTGCTAGGCCGCTACACAACGGGGGCCCTAGCGATTCCCGTCAGGAATCAACCTGTCAGGAACCAGTACCCCCGACCGGATTCGAACCGGCGCTACCGCCTTGAGAGGGCGGCGTGCTAGGCCGCTACACAACGGGGGCTCGCACTGCGCTTCGTACTTTATCAGTACATTTGCGAGAGAATTTCCAGAGAATTTCTCTTGCTGGGGTACCAGGACTCGAACCTAGACTAAGTGAACCAGAATCACTCGTGCTGCCAATTACACCATACCCCACCAGAACTCCACCCCCCGCAAGGGGTCTTGTTCGGCTTGCGCCCTCCGCTCCGGCCTCTCGGCCCTCTCGGGCGGCGCAGGAAGAACATTACCCGAAGGTGGACGGGGCTCCAAAATCGATAGGCCCTTCGCGCAAACGCATGGGGCCCGGCGGCCCTGGCGGGCTGCCGGGCCCCGTGGGGCGTGTGCGCCGGGCGTCAGCCCGCGAGCTTGGCGAGGGCCGCGTCCAGGCGGGCCAGGGTGCGCTCGCGGCCGAGGACCTCAAGGGACTCGAAGAGCGGCAGACCGACCGTACGGCCGGTGACGGCCACGCGGACCGGGGCCTGCGCCTTGCCGAGCTTGAGGCCGTGCTCCTCGCCCGCGGCGACGACGGTGGCCTTCAGGGCGTCGGCGTTCCACTCAGCCTCGGCCAGCTTGGCCCGGGCGGTACGCAGCAGGGCGTCCGAGCCCTCCTTCATGGCCTTGTTCCAGGACGCCTCGTCCTCCACCGGCTCGTCCAGGAACAGGAAGTCGACGTTGGCCGTGATGTCGGACAGGACCGTCAGGCGGGTCTGGGCGTGCGGGGCGATCGCCTCCCAGGCAGCCTGGTCGAAGCTCTCCGGCGCCCAGTTGGCGTGCGGGGCGCGCAGCCAGGGGGTGCAGGCCTCGATGAATGCCTTGGGGTCCAGCCGGCGGATGTGGTCGGCGTTGATCGCCTCGCACTTCTTGAGGTCGAAGCGCGCCGGGTTGGCGTTGACGTCCTTGATGTCGAAGGCGGCGACCATCTCGTCCATCGTGAAGATGTCCTGGTCGGCCGAGAGGGACCAGCCGAGCAGCGAGAGGTAGTTGAGCAGGCCCTCGGGCAGGAAGCCGCGCTCCCGGTAGAGGTTGAGGGACGCCTGCGGGTCGCGCTTGGAGAGCTTCTTGTTGCCCTCGCCCATGACGTAGGGCAGGTGGCCGAAGCTCGGGGTGGTGCCGTTGCCGACGCCGATCTGTGCGAGCGCCCGGTAGAGGGCGATCTGGCGGGGGGTGGAGGAGAGCAGGTCCTCGCCGCGCAGGACGTGCGTGATCTCCATCAGCGCGTCGTCGACGGGGTTGACGAGCGTGTAGAGGGGCGCGCCGTTGGCCCGGACGATGCCGAAGTCCGGCACGTTCTCCGGGGTGAAGGTGAGCTCGCCGCGCACCAGGTCGGTGAAGGTGACGGGCTCATCGGGCATCCGGAAGCGGACGATGGGCTCGCGGCCCTCGCGCTCGTACTGCGCCTTCTGCTCCTCGGTGACCTCGCGGCACGTGCCGTCGTAGCCGGAGGGCTTGCCGGCGGCCCGGGCGGCCTCACGGCGCGCGTCGAGCTCTTCGGTGGTGCAGTAGCAGTGGTACGCGTGGCCGGCGTCCAGCAGCTTGGCGGCGACGTCCTTGTAGAGGTCCATGCGCTGCGACTGGCGGTAGGGCGCGTGCGGGCCGCCGATCTCGGGGCCCTCGTTCCAGTCGAAGCCCAGCCAGCGCATGGCCTGGAGCAGCTGCTCGTACGACTCCTCCGAGTCGCGGGCCGCGTCGGTGTCCTCGATGCGGAAGACGAAGGTGCCGCCGTGGTGCCGGGCGAAGGCCCAGTTGAAGAGGGCGGTGCGGACCAGGCCCACGTGGGGGTTGCCGGTCGGGGAGGGACAGAAACGTACGCGGACGTTCGCGTTAGCCACGCTTGATCACCTTGTTGGTGAGAGTGCCGATGCCTTCGATGGTGACGGCGACCTCGTCGCCGACGTTGAGCGGCCCGACTCCGGCCGGGGTGCCCGTGAGGACGACGTCGCCGGGGAGCAGCGTCATCGCCTCGGTGATGTGGACGATCAGATCCTCGATGGAGCGGACCATCTCGGCGGTGCGGCCGAGCTGGCGCTGTTCGCCGTTGACCGTGCACATGATGCCGAGGTCGGTCGGGTCCAGCTCGGTCTCGATCCAGGGGCCGAGGGGGCAGGAGGTGTCGAAGCCCTTGGCACGGGCCCACTGCTTCTCGCGCTGCTGGACGTCGCGCGCGGTGAGGTCGTTGGCGCAGGTGTAGCCGAGGATGACGTCCTTGACGCGCTCGCGCGGGACCTCGCGGCACATGCGGCCGATGACGACGGCGAGCTCCGCCTCGTAGTGCAGCTCGCTGGAGAAGGAGGGGTAGGCGATCGGGTCGCCGGGGCCGATGACCGAGGTCGACGGCTTGAAGAAGGCGACCGGGATCTCGGGGACCTCGTTGCCCAGCTCCGCGGCGTGCTCGGCGTAGTTGCGGCCGATGCCGACGACCTTGTTGGGCAGCACGGGCGGCAGCAGCCGCACCTTGCTCAGCGGGATCTTCTGCCCCGAGCGCTCGAATTCGGCGAAGGGGTGACCCTTGATGATGTCGAGGACGGGGCCGCCTTCGGTGGAGGCGTCCCCCTCCACGACGCCGAAGGCGACGTTGCCGTCGATGGAGAACCTGGCGATGCGCACGGGTAGCCGATGCCCCTTGTTCTGATTGGCCGGAGTCTGACGCTCCAGGCTATCGCGGGGCCCGCGCGCGGCCCGTGTCTTTATGGGCCGGTTGCGTCAGGGGTCAGTCCTGGGGCACCGCGATGGCGGGCGCGGTCATCAGCACGGTGCGGCGCGGGTTCGCGGTCACCTGCGGCAGCTCGGCGGCGTACTCGAGGGTGTCGGCGACGCGCAGGGCCTCGGCGTCCTTCAGGTGCGCGAGCGTGGTGCGGCGGGGGTTGGCGGTCTTCCGGGACGGCGTCGCCGACTTCACTGTCTTCACTGGAGGTGCCTCGTGTTGGTCGTTATCGCGATGGGTGTAAAGAACCAGGCTAGGCGCGTCTATCCCCTCTCCGGCGCGGGAGAAGTCTCGACTTTCCTGTGAGTTTGCTCACGAATGGATCAAAAATTGCCGCATAACGGGCGGGGTTTGGGGCGCCGCGAAACGGACATTGCAGGGCTGAACCAGACGTTCCGCTCCTGATCATGAAGACTGGGACACGCCGGGACTGTCGCATTCAACCGAGCGACTCATCGCGATAAGTCCGATATGGGGGACCTGATGTTCTACGGTGCGTCATCACATTCCTCACACACGGTCATCACCCTGGAGGTGTGCCCCACCGGCCTTGTTGGGGGATCCGGCACTGTGCTGGAATTCCACGGACCGCCAGGGGGGCACCGCGGTCCCCCCACGACTCGACACCGTCCCTCCGCTCATCCGGCGGGACGCCTGGTCCAGAGGTTGCGACGCTAGTGCAGGGACGTTTCAAGAGGCAGGGCAGCGCTGCGGCGGAGCCGGAGACGCGCGGAGCGACGGACCGCGGCACACCCGTGGACGCACCGAGCGGCGACGAGGCCGCCGCCGAGGCGACGCCGAAAGCGAAGGGCCCCAGCGGGCCGGGCTCACGAATAGCCCTGCGCAACTGGCGCATTAGTACTCGACTGGTCTCCCTGCTCGCCCTCCCCGTCGTCGCCGCGACGACGCTGGGTGCGCTGCGTATCGACAGTTCGCTGCAGAACGTCGACCAGCTCGACCACATGAAGCTCCTCACGGACATGACGAGCAAGGCGACCCAGCTCGCCGACGCGCTCCAGGAGGAGCGCGACTCGTCCGCCGGTCCGCGAGTGCGCGACAACCCCAAGGACGACCAGATCGTCTCGAGTCAGCAGAAGGCCGACCGAGCGATCCAGGCCTTCCGGGAGAGCACCACCCAGGCCAAGCCGGACGACCCGACGATGGTCGGCGTGCAGACCACCCTTGTCGACATCACCAAGCAGCTCGACAAGATCAACGACATTCGCAAGACGGCCTACACCAACCGCGACTACATCTCGCAGACCGTCAGCAACTACAACGCACTGATCGTCTCGCTGCTGTCGCTGTCCCAGGACATGGCCCAGGCCACCAGCAACAGCGACATGATCTCCGCGACGCGTGCGCTGGCGACGTTCTCCTCCGCCAAGGAGTACGCCTCCATCCAGCGAGCCGTCATCAGCGCCGCCCTGGCCAACCCCAAGGGCCCCACGCTGACGGAGAACGACCACCAGTACGGCAAGACGGCGCTGGACAACGAGGAAGAGGCCCTGCGCCGCTTCACCGCCATCCGCGCCGGCGACTCCGCCGAGCTGCTCAAGTCGATCAGCGGCGGCATCCCGGACGTCACCACGGCGAACACCTTCGCCGAGCGGGCTTTCGGCAACACCGACGCCTTCAAGAGCGAGAAGACCACGTACCGCGACTGGTACGACCAGGACACGGTCAAGCTCCAGGAAATGGCCAAGATCGAGGCCACGCTCCTCTCGGAGATGGACCAGAAGGCCCGCGAGCTGCGTGACGAGGCCCAGCAGGAAGCCATCCTCAACGGTGCCCTCATCGTGCTCGTCCTCGGCATCTCCCTGGTCGGCGCCTTCGTCGTGGCCCGCTCCATGGTGCGCTCGCTGCGCCGACTGCAGGACACCGCCCAGAAGGTCGCCCAGGACCGCCTGCCCGAGCTCGTCAAGCAGCTCTCCGAGAGCGACCCGCAGGACGTCGACACGTCCGTGGAGTCCGTCGGTGTGCACAGCCGTGACGAGATCGGCAAGGTGGCCGCGGCCTTCGACGACGTGCACCGCGAGGCCGTCCGCCTCGCCGCCGAGCAGGCCCTTCTGCGAGGCAACGTCAACGCGATGTTCACCAACCTCTCGCGCCGCAGCCAGGGCCTCATCCAGCGTCAGCTGTCCCTGATCTCCGAGCTCGAGAGCCGCGAGGCCGACCCGGACCAGCTGTCCTCGCTGTTCAAGCTTGACCACCTTGCCACCCGTATGCGCCGGAACGGTGAAAACCTCCTGGTCCTCGCGGGTGAAGAGCCCGGTCGCCGGTGGACCCGGCCCGTCCCGCTCGTCGACGTGCTCCGTGCCGCCGCGTCCGAGGTGGAGCAGTACGAGCGCATCGAGCTCAGCGGTGTGCCGCCGACCGAGGTCGCCGGCCGCGTCGTCAACGACCTCGTGCACCTCCTCGCCGAGCTGCTCGAGAACGCGACCTCGTTCTCCTCGCCGCAGACCAAGGTCAAGGTCACCGGTCACGCGCTGCCCGACGGCCGCGTGCTCGTCGAGATCCACGACACCGGCATCGGTCTGTCGCCCGAGGACCTCGCGGCGATCAACGAGCGCCTGGCCTCCCCGCCCACCGTGGACGTCTCCGTCTCCCGGCGCATGGGTCTGTTCGTGGTCGGCCGCCTGTCCCTGCGACACGGCATCCGCATCCAGCTCCGCCCGTCCGACTCGGGCGGCACGACCGCGCTCGTCATGCTGCCGGTCGACGTCGCCCAGGGCGGCAAGAAGCCCGCTCCGGGCGCGGGTGCTCCCGGCGCCCCCGGTGCCGGTGCGCCGAACTCCGGGCTCCCCGCGGGCCAGGGCCAGCAGCGCCGCCAGGTGCCCGGCGGTCCCCGCCCGGCCATCGCGCCGCGCGGCGGTGCCGACGGCAACGGTCTGCCCTCGCGTCCCGCCCCGGGCCCCGGCCCCAGCGGCGGTGCCGCCGCGGGCAGCCTCTTCGACACCTCGCCGCGTGGCAAGGGCGGTGCCCCTGCCGCGGGCGGCCGGCCCGCGCTGCCCGCGCGCGGCAACGGCGGCCCGGCCGTACCGCCGCCGGCTGGCGGCGGCGCGCGCCCGCAGCTGTCCGCACGCGGGGCGTCCGGCCCCGGCGCGGACGACCGCCCGGCGCCGAGCTGGGGCAACGACTCCCGGCCGCCGGCCGCCGGCAAGGGCCGCCAGGCCCCGGTCGACGACTGGCCGCTGCCCTCGAACGGCTCCCAGCGCGGCGGGCAGGACGCACCGCGCGGCCACGAGGACGTCGAGAACACCGGCAACCGCGCCTCGCTGAGCGGCGGCCCGGGCGACACCGCCCAGTTCGCGCCGATCACCGACGCGACCGAGCCGCCGTCCTCCGGGACCGGGCAGTTCGCCCGCCCCGGCGAGGCGCAGAGCACCGGCAAGTTCGAGCTGCCCGCGGGCCCCGGTGACACGGGCCGGTTCGCCCGCCCTGCCAACCGGCAGAGCACCGGCCAGTTCGCGCG
>NZ_JACHJH010000001.1:109972-543913 GCF_014203555.1 Streptomyces olivoverticillatus
CGCGCCCCGACGAGCTCGGCAGCACCACCGGCCAGTTCGCCCAGCCCACGGGCCCCGGCGACACCGGCCAGTTCCCGCAGCTGCCCGCAGCCGGCAACACGGGCCAGTTCGCCCGTCCCGCCGACCGGCAGAGCACCGGCCAGTTCGCGCGCCCCGACGAGCTCGGCAGCACCACCGGCCAGTTCGCCCAGCCCACGGGCCCCGGCGACACCGGCCAGTTCCCGCAGCTGCCCGCAGCCGGCGAGTCGCAGTCCGGTACGACGGGCCGGTTCGCGCAGCCCGCGACCGCGCCCGGCGACACGCAGTCCTCGACCACGGGGCAGTTCGCCCAGCCCGGCGAGACCCCGCTGACCGAGAGCACGTCGCAGACGGACCTGCTCGGTGACGGCCGGACGCCGCTCTTCGAGGAGCTGGAGTCCAACTGGTTCCGCGGCACCGCCGAGGGCCAGGCCGCCGTGCCCGAGCAGCCCGCCGACAGCGACCGGTCGCTGCCGCGCCGCGGTGGGAACGCCCAGAACGCCCAGAACGCCCCGGCCGCCGCGGGCGGTTCGCAGGAGAACTGGGCCGCCTCCCCCAACGACGAGCGCTGGCGCCGGGCCGAGCAGGTCCGCGAGCCCGCGGCGGGCGGCACCACCTCGTCCGGGCTGCCGCGGCGCGTGCCGCGAGCCAACCTCGTCGACGGCACCGCCCAGCAGCAGCAGTCCCTTCCGACCGGTCCGGCGGTCTCGCGTGCGCCCGACGACGTACGCGGCCGACTGACCAATCTCCGCCGGGGTATCCAGCAGGGACGTCAGGCCGGAAACAGCTCGGCCACCGGCAGTCACCACGTCGACCCCACTTATCAGCAGGAGCGTTAGTTGAGTCCGATGAGCCAGGCGGCGCAGAATCTGAACTGGTTGATCACCAACTTCGTGGACAACACCCCGGGGGTGTCCCACACGGTGGTGGTCTCCGCCGACGGACTGCTGCTGGCCATGAGCGAAGGCTTCCCGCGGGACCGCGCCGACCAACTGGCCGCGGTCGCCTCGGGGCTGACCTCCCTGACCGCGGGTGCCTCCCGGATCTTCGAAGGCGGTCACGTCAACCAGACCGTCGTGGAGATGGAGCGCGGCTTCCTCTTCATCATGTCCGTCTCCGACGGATCGTCCCTGGCCGTCCTGGCGCACCCGGAGTGCGACATCGGCCTCGTGGGCTACGAAATGGCCCTGCTGGTCGACCGCGCGGGCAATGTCCTGACGCCCGAGCTCCGGTCCGAGCTCCAGGGCAGCCTGCTGAACTGACCCCACGTACACCGCATGTCCCGTCCGACCGTAGGCCGAAAACCCACCACCGGCCCCCCGCTCGACGGCATCATTGCCATCCTGCTGTCCCGCCCGGAGGATTCATGACCCCGCCCGCCTCGCCCGGCCCGTACGGCGCTTCGCATCATCACGCGTCGTACGGGAGTGAAGGCGACCAGCCGCTGGTCCGCCCCTACGCCATGACGGGCGGCCGGACCCGGCCGCGCTACCAGCTCGCCATCGAGGCACTGGTCAGCTCCACGGCCGACCCGGCTCACCTCGGCAACCTGCTCCCCGAGCACCAGCGGATCTGCCTCCTGTGCCGTGAGGTCAAGTCGGTCGCGGAGGTCTCCGCGCTGCTGAACATGCCGCTCGGTGTGGCCCGGATCCTGGTCGCCGACCTGGCCGAGGCCGGCATGGTGGCGATCCACCAGCCGGGCGGCGGCGAGTCCGGCGGTACGCCGGATGTGACACTGCTCGAAAGGGTGCTCAGTGGACTTCGGAAGCTCTAACACAGGCGCCGTCGGCCGCTCCACCACCTCCGCGAAGATCGTGGTGGCGGGCGGCTTCGGCGTCGGCAAGACGACGTTCGTCGGCGCGGTCTCGGAGATCAGCCCGCTGCGGACCGAAGCCGTGATGACCTCCGCCTCGGCGGGCATCGACGACCTGAGCCACGTCCAGGACAAGACCACGACCACCGTGGCGATGGATTTCGGCCGCATCACCCTCGATGACGACCTGATCCTGTACCTGTTCGGCACGCCCGGACAGGACCGCTTCTGGTTCATGTGGGACGACCTGGTGCGCGGTGCCATCGGCGCCGTCGTGCTCGTCGACACCCGCCGCCTCGCCGACTGCTTCCCCGCCGTCGACTACTTCGAGAACAGCGGCCTGCCCTTCGTCATCGCCCTCAACGGCTTCGACGGACACCAGCCGTACGCCCCCGAAGAGGTCCGCGAGGCCCTCCAGATCGGCCCCGACACACCGATCATCGTCACCGATGCCCGCCACCGGAACGAGGCCAAGAGCGCCCTCATCACCCTGGTGGAACACGCCCTGATGGCGCGGCTGAAATAACGTGGTACACACCCCGGATGTGACGGGGCGTGAGTTGTGGCATTGACCACGGACCACTTCGGTATTCATAACGTTTCGACAGAGAATTGGCCGGACGCGACCACAGGGCGCGTCCGGCCAACTTCGCTGTGCACACACTTCCTCGGCCATTTGGCGTGGCTCGGCCTTAATGCCCGTTTTATGTCAGGCAAATCGCGCCCTTCACGGGCTCTGTCCGTTGTTTGGAATGCACCTGCCCGACGTGCTGGAATTCCCGGACTGAGCAGTCACGGCTCAGCAGATAAACGGCACAGCACAGGTGCCGACGCCGAGAGGTTGTTGGTCGAGTGAGGCGAAGAAAGACGGGCGCCGCGCAGCAGACGCGAGACGCGCGGGGTAACTTCACCCCGCCCTCGCGTTCCGCGGTGCCACCGTCCGATATGCCCGAGTCCCCCGCGCCCGCCGAGGGTCGTGGCGGGAGATTCTCGCCCCGCAACTGGCGCGTGCCCGTCCGGCTGAACGCGATCCTGCTCATCCCGGTGATCATCGCCCTGGTCTTCGGCGGACTGGACGTCAACAAGTCCGTCGACACCTGGACCGAGGCGAAGGACGCCGCGAACACCGCACGTGTGGTGCGGGCCGCGGCCACCTACGCCCACGCCGTCATCGACGAGCGCGACATCAGCGCCAAGCCGATGCTCGAAGGCAACCGGGACGACCCGGCGATCGCCAAGGCCCGGGAGACCACGGACAGTGCTCGCGCGGCGTTCGACAAGAGCGTCAAGAGCATGCCGAACACCCCGAGCCTCCAGCGCCGGCTGAAGCTGGTGCGCGATGCCGAGCCGACGCTTCCCAAGCTGCGCCAGGCCGCCTACACGCCTGCCCTGGAAGGGGCGAAGACGGAGGACGGCTACGGCGCCATCCAGCGTCCCCTCATGGCGTTCACCAACGAGCTGGGCCTGGGCACCGGCAACGTCACCTCGTACGGCCGCATGGTCTACGCGGTGTCGCTGGCGAAGGCCGCCGAGTCGCTGCAGCGCTCGATCGGCGTGCACCTGCTGCTCAAGCCCGGCACGGCCAAGGAGCACGAGACGCTGCTGACGGCGTTCTCCTCCTACAACTTCCTCGAGTACATCGCCCGCGGCGAGTACGAGGCCGGTGGCACCGAAGAGGACATCAAGCGCCTCAACGACGCCCTGGGCCACGACGGACAGGTGGACGAGCAGAACAAGATGGCCCTGGTCATCATGTCCGGCGCCACCAACACGCAGCTCAAGGCCAAGGGCATCACCGCCGACAGCTGGCTCGCCGCCTCCACGGCGAAGTTCGGTGCGTACCGCTCCGTCGAGGAGCAGCTGGCGGACAAGGCCGTGAACGAGGCGGAGAACATCTCCTCCTCCGCCCAGCAGGACGCCATCGTCAACTCCTCGATCATGGTGTTCGCCCTGCTGGTGGCCTTCCTCGTGGCCGGCAGGATGGCCCGCTCCATGAGCAACAACATGCTGCGGCTGCGCGCCGCCGCCTTCGACGTGGCCGAGCAGCGCCTGCCCGCGCTGGTCGACCAGCTCTCGCGGACCAACCCCGGCCGGGTCGACACCCGCACCGAGCCGATCCCGATCACCACCAAGGACGAGATCGGGCAGGTGGCCCGCGCCTTCGACCAGGTGCACCGGGAGGCCGTGCGGCTCGCCGCCGAGCAGGCGCTGCTGCGAGGCAACGTCAACGCGATCTTCACCAACCTGTCGCACCGCAACCAGACTCTGATCGAGGGCCAGCTGACCCTCATCACCGAGCTGGAGAACAACGAGGCGGACCCGGACCAGCTGGAGAGCCTCTTCCGGCTCGACCACCTGGCCACCCGTATGCGGCGCAACGGCGAGAACCTGCTGATTCTCGCCGGCGAGGAGCCCGGCCGCCGCTGGGACCAGCCGATCCCGCTGGTCGACGTGTTGCGCGCCGCCTCCTCCGAGGTGGAGGCCTACGAGCGCATCGAGCTCAGCGGCGTCCCGGAGGCCGAGATCCACGGCCTCGCCGTGACCGACCTCGTGCACCTGCTCGCCGAGCTGCTGGAGAACGCCACCACGTTCTCCTCCCCGCACACCAAGGTCCGCGTGACCGCGACCCGGCTGCCCGACGGCCGCGTCATGGTCGAGATCCACGACAAGGGCATCGGCCTGACCGCCGAGGACTTCGCGGACATCAACCACAAGCTGGCCAACCCGCCGACCGTGGACGCCGCGATCTCCCAGCGCATGGGTCTGTTCGTGGTCGGCCGCCTGGCGACCCGGCACGGCATCCGCGTCCAGTTGCGCCCCTCGGGCGAGCAGGCGGGCACCACCTCCCTGGTGATGCTGCCGGACGCGATCACCCACGGTGGTGGTGGCGAGGACAGCGCCCCGGACGACTTCACGGTCTCCCGGATGGTCCCCGAGCAGCAGTCGGCCCCGCAGGCCGGTCAGCGCACCGCGGCGGAGCTGGGCTTCGACGACTCCCGCTACGAGGCGGGCGAGAACGACCGGCAGAGCGCCCCCGGCGCGATGGACCCGGTCGGCCGCTCGCTGCAGCGCGAGGAGCGCCGTGCGTCGCTCGGCTCCCAGGGCCCCGAGGGCCAGCGCCCGCTGTTCCGCGACGAGGTGCCCCAGCAGCAGTACGAGCAGCCGCAGGCCCCGCCCCCGTACCAGCAGCCGCAGGCCGAGGCCCCCGCGCCGCAGGCCCAGCAGCCGCAGATGCCCCAGCAGGCCCAGGAGCAGTACGGCGAGCAGCAGTACAACGCCCAGCAGTACCAGGAGACCGCCTACGCGGAATCCGGCTACGCCGAGCAGCCGGCGGACTCCTCGCAGACCTACGGCGACTACAACGCCCCCGCGTACCAAGGGGAGTGGGCCGAGCAGGGTACGTACCAGCACGGGTACGGCCAGGACTACGCAGCGGAGCCGGAATCCCAGCCGTCCGCTGACACGGCCCAGCCGGAGCGCGTAGAGTTCGACCGTCCGGGCCCCGCCTCGAGCGGCTCCCCCTCGCTGACCGGGTCCGGTCTGCCGCGCCGCGACAAGCGGTGGCAGCAAACCGAGACGGGCGAGGAGGCCACGAGGGACGGCGCAGAACCGGAGCGGTCCCGGCAGGAGGTCCCGCAGCCTCAGGAGAGCGACAACTCCGAGTGGCGGTCGGCCAACGACGAACGCTGGCACCGCGCCGAGCGGCTCAAGGACCCGAAGGCCGGCGGAGTGACCTCCTCCGGACTCCCCCGCCGCATACCCAAGGCCAACCTGGTCGAGGGCAAGGCGGCCCAGACCGCGCAGAGCGGCCCCCAGGTATCCCGCGCACCGGAGGATGTCCGCGGCAGGTTGGCGAACCTGCGCCGCGGCATCCAGCAGGGGCGCAACGCGGGGACCGAGCCCACCTCGGCCTCCGCCCACGACCAGCATGAGCAACACGACCAGGGCTACGGCCCCGGCGGCACCTACGATCAGGAGCGTTAGTGTGAGCCCGATGAGCCAGGCGGCGCAGAACCTGAACTGGTTGATCACCAGTTTCGTGGACAACACCCCAGGGGTGTCCCACACCGTCGTGGTCTCCGCCGACGGACTCCTTCTGGCGATGTCCGAAGGGTTTCCGCGGGACCGCGCCGACCAGCTGGCGGCAGTCGCCTCCGGGCTGACCTCGCTGACCGCGGGTGCCTCCCGGATCTTCGAGGGCGGCGCCGTCAACCAGACCGTGGTGGAGATGGAGCGCGGCTTCCTCTTCATCATGTCCGTCTCCGACGGATCCTCGCTGGCCGTGCTGGCGCACCCGGAGTGCGACATCGGCCTCGTGGGCTACGAGATGGCCCTCCTGGTGGACCGGGCGGGCAATGTGCTGACGCCCGAGCTCCGGTCCGAACTGCAGGGGAGCCTTCTCAACTAGCAAAGAGGCAGTGCGTTTCGCGCCACCGCGCCATAAGGTGCGGTGGCGCGACCAGCAGCAGACAGGCAAGTTGGAGGAGGAAACGTGGCAACGCCCCCAGGCGGTTACCCGTATGGCAATGACCAGCAGGCTCAACCCCCGTTGAACCGCTTCAACTTCCCCTCCTCACCAAGCCACCAGGCCATGCCGGAGCAGCAGCGCCCTCCGCACGTGCCGTCCCAGCCTCAGCAGCACCGGCGCGCACCGTCGTCCCCCGCGGGCGGCAAGCACAACCCGCTGGTCCGTCCTTATGCGATGACCGGCGGCCGGACTCGGCCGCGTTACCAGCTCGCCATCGAGGCGCTGGTGCACACCACGGCCCAGACGTCCCAGCTCCAAGGGCAGTTGCCGGAACACCAGCGCATCTGCTTCCTGTGCCGTGAGATCAAATCGGTCGCCGAGATCTCGGCACTTCTGTCCATCCCGCTCGGCGTCGCCCGAATCCTCGTCGCCGACCTGGCGGAGGCCGGACTCGTCGCCATTCATCAGCCCGGCGGCGACGCGTCCGCCGGCGGCCAGCCTGACGTGACACTGCTCGAAAGGGTGCTCAGTGGACTTCGGAACCTCTAGCGGCGAGCCAGCCCGCTCCACCACCTCCGCAAAGATCGTGGTGGCGGGTGGCTTCGGCGTGGGCAAGACCACGTTCGTCGGCGCGGTCTCGGAGATCAACCCGCTGCGCACCGAAGCCGTCATGACCTCCGCCTCGGCGGGCATCGACGACCTCACCCACGCGCCGGACAAGACCACGACGACCGTGGCCATGGACTTCGGCCGTATCACCTTGGACCAGGACCTGATCCTGTACCTGTTCGGCACGCCCGGACAGGACCGCTTCTGGTTCATGTGGGACGACCTGGTGCGCGGTGCCATCGGCGCCGTCGTGCTCGTCGACACCCGCCGCCTCGCCGACTGCTTCCCCGCCGTCGACTACTTCGAGAACAGCGGCCTGCCCTTCGTCATCGCCCTCAACGGCTTCGACGGACACCAGCCGTACGCCCCCGAAGAGGTCCGCGAGGCCCTCCAGATCGGCCCCGACGCGCCGATCATCACCACCGACGCCCGGCATCGCAACGAGGCCAAGAGCGCCCTCATCACGCTCGTCGAGCATGCCCTCATGGCGCGGCTCCGCTAGCACGGATGCGACAAGGTCCCCGCACTCCTCGGGAGTGCGGGGACCTTGTCGTTTTGCTCGGCTTCGTTTCGCTCGGCGTGCGGGGCGTGAGCCCTGCCGAGGAGGGGTTGTCAGCCCTGCCAGCTGTGCGGCGCCCGGAAGCCGGGCGTGCGCTCCAGGCGGCGCCAGCCGGCCGCGGTGCGGCGGGGGCGGGCGGGGGTGGCGTCCGGGTTGCCGGCGGCGGCGCGGGCGAGGAGGACGGCGGTCACGGCGGCCAGTTCCTCGGCGTCCGCGGTGCCCTTCTCGACGCGTACGAGCGTGTCACTCATGGGGTCGTCTCCGTTACTGGGGCGGGTTGCCGTGCTTGCGGGAGGGCAGGTCGGCGTGCTTGTTGGCGAGCATGGCCAGCGAGCGGATGAGGACCGACCGGGTCTCGACGGGATCGATGACGTCGTCCACGAGGCCGCGCTCGGCCGCGTAGTACGGGTGCATCAGCTCGGCCTTGTACTCCTTGACCATGCGGGCCCGCATCGCCTCGGGGTCGTCGGCCTCCGCGATCTGCTTGCGGAAGATCACGTTGGCCGCGCCTTCCGCGCCCATGACCGCGATCTCGTTGGTCGGCCAGGCGAACGTCAGGTCCGCGCCGATCGACTGGGAGTCCATCACGATGTACGCACCGCCGTAGGCCTTGCGCAGGATCACCGAGATCCGCGGCACGGTGGCGTTGCAGTACGCGTACAGCAGCTTGGCGCCGTGCCGGATGATCCCACCGTGCTCCTGGTCGACGCCGGGCAGGAACCCGGGTACGTCCAGAAGAGTGACGATCGGGATGTTGAAGGCGTCGCACATCTGGATGAACCGCGCCGCCTTCTCCGACGCCTCGATGTCCAGGACACCGGCGAGGGACTGCGGCTGGTTGGCGATGATGCCCACGACCTGGCCGTCCAGCCGGGTCAGGGCGCAGATGATGTTGGTGGCCCAGCGCTCGTGGACCTCGAGGTACTCGCCGTCGTCGACGAGCTCCTCGATGACCTTGCGCATGTCGTAGGGGCGGTTGCCGTCGGCGGGCACCAGGTCGAGCAGCGCCTCGCCGCTGCGGTCGGCCGGGTCCTCGCTGGCGACGCGCGGCGGGTTCTCGCGGTTGTTCTGCGGCAGCAGCGACAGCAGGTAGCGCACCTCTTCGAGGCACGTCTCCTCGTCGTCGTAGGCGAAGTGGGCGACGCCGGAGGTCTCGGCGTGCACGTCGGCGCCGCCGAGCCCGTTCTGGGTGATCTCCTCACCCGTCACGGCACGGACCACGTCGGGGCCGGTGATGAACATCTGCGAGGTCTCGCGGACCATGAACACGAAGTCGGTCAGCGCCGGGGAGTAGGCCGCACCGCCGGCACACGGGCCGAGCATCACGCTGATCTGCGGGATGACGCCGGAGGCCTTGGTGTTGCGCTGGAAGATGCCGCCGTAACCGGCGAGCGCCGAGACGCCCTCCTGGATACGGGCGCCCGCGCCGTCGTTCAGGGAGACCAGGGGGGCACCGGCCGCGATGGCCATGTCCATGATCTTGTGGATCTTGGTGGCGTGGGCCTCGCCCAGCGCGCCGCCGAAGATCCGGAAGTCGTGCGCGTAGACGAACACGGTCCGCCCGTGCACGGTTCCCCAACCGGTGATCACACCGTCGGTGTAGGGCCGCTTCGCCTCCAGGCCGAACCCCGAAGCGCGGTGCCGGCGCAGCGGCTCCACCTCGGTGAAAGAGCCCTCGTCCAGCAGCAGATCTATGCGCTCGCGAGCGGTCAGCTTCCCCTTGGCCTTCTGCGCCTGGGTAGCCCGCTCGCTCGGGCCACGCCGAACCTGCTCACGGATCGCGTGCAGCTCGGCGACGCGCCCACGGACGTCACTCGCCTCTACGGGCGCACCTTCGAGATTGCTCATGGATAGACGGTACGCGGCGGGGGCTCCGGAACATCATGTCGGTTCCGTACAACGTACTGCGCGATTTGGTGGGCAGGCAGAACAGAACTGCACAGCGCCCTTATCAGTTGTCGGCGTTCGACCGGCCCTCCCACGCTGTTGGCACTCCACAAATCCCCCTAGGGCCGACCGTGGTATGGGGCGCTTGGCCCCGGTCGGCCGGGGTGGGGCGGGGCGGGCTCAGCCCAGTTCGACGCGGCAACCGTGCGTGATGCAGGATGCGCCGGGCGTGACGAGCAGGCGGATCGTTTCACCCGTGGCCAGGACCCGGACCGTGTCGTCGTGCCAGGTGACGCGGGTGACCGGACGGTGCCAGGTGAGCTCCACGGGGGCGCCGGTGCGCGGGGGCTCGGCGAGGTGGACGGTGGCGGTGCGGCCGCGCTGCCGGACGAGCACGGAGGCGGGTGCGGTGACGGTGAGGGCACCGACCGTGCCCGCGGTCCAGAAGTTGGCGGCGGTCAGGCCGGCGGCCGGCAGGCGCACGGCCTGGCACGCGGAGGTGTTGGCGAGGACGGCGAGCCGGGCGGGCGCCGCGGCCCGGGCGGCGACGGTGTGCGCGTCGGCGCCGGGCATGAGCAGGTAGACGTACGAACCGTCCTCGGGGTCCGTGCCGTGCGGGTGGCTGAGGGTGAGGTAGCGGCGGGTGACGGGGGCGGGCGAGCCGAGCGCGTTGATGTCGCGCCAGGAGCCGGTGCGCCGGGTGCGCAGCGCCTCCAGCGGGGCGCCGCCGGGGAAGACGTATCCGCCGTGTCCTTCGAGGTGCGCCCAGTGGGCGCGCTCGAAGGTCTCCGCCCAGTCGTCGCCGTCGCTGGGCTGGGGTTCGCCGTCGACGGTGAGGCGGGCACTGTCTTCCCCGTTGAGGTTGCGGTTGTCGATGATCGTTTCGACGGTGGTGCCGTCCCGTGCGCTGATGCCCGCGCCCAGGCAGATCACGGCGTCGTCGGCGCAGAACCAGGATTTGCGGGCTTCCAGCGTGGAGCCCAGCCCCTTGAGGTGCTGCCCGACTGCCGCGAACTCGCCGTCGGTGACGCCGCCCACCCACCGGACGGCGGGCTTGGGTGCGCCCCAGCCGCCGCCTTGGTTGTCGGCGAGGGGGAGGGCGGAGACGGTGGTGCCGGGCAGCCGGTAGGGGTCGACGGTGGGCCAGAATCCGTCGCTGTACTGATCGCCGCAGCGGTCGGAGGGCCACCAGGTGAGCATGCCGGCGCCGGCGTGCCAGCCGCGCGGATTCTCGCCGTTGCCGTTCTCGTAGTGGGTGATGCGGTCGGAGGCCATGGCGATGCAGGCCGCCCAGCCGGGGCGGCGGTGCACGGCCCGGTCCATGGCGGGGAAGAGCCGGTGGCCGATGGGCTCGGGGGCGGCGGGGACGGGGCTCGCGTCGACGGCGGCGAGCCGGGCGAGGTCGGCGACGGGGAACTGCGGGTCGGTGAGCAGCGGGCTGGTGGTGTCCCGGGCGGCCCAGCCCTTGACCAGTCCGTGCCAGCGGTCCCGCTCGGCCTGGCTCGCCCCTGCGGCCAGCAGGGCGACCGCGGCGATGACCGCATGTCCGCGCTGGTGGTCGCTCTGGGCGGGGGCGCCGGGCGGGGCATCGGCCTGGACGCCCCGGCTGATGGCGCGCCCGGAGACGCTGTCCATCATCAGGCCGTTGTGGATCAGGGGCGCGAAGGCCTTCTCGACGCTGTCGAGGACGAGCTGCCGCTTGGGGTCGGTCACGTCCCAGGACGAGCCGTGGAGCAGGGTGAAGAGGCGGCCGAGCCCGTCGAGCAGCACACAGCCGTAGGTGCCGGTGTAAGCCACCCAGCTGTGCTGGATGAAGGAGCCGTCGGCGTAGAAGCCGTCGCCTGTGGTGACGTGGGGGAAGACGGGTGAGAGGGCGTCACGGGCCAGGGCGATCTTGGCGGGGGCCGCACCGAGGATGCCGCGCAGGGCGACGACGCGGCATAAGTCGACGCGGTTGGCACCGGTGCTGGTGCCGGTGTAGGAGCCGAGCATCGAGTCGGGCACGAAGTGGTCGACAGCGGCGAGGTATCCGGATCTGCGGGCCTCGCCCGCCTCATCGTGGAGGAGGGCGAGGGTGTCCAGGAGCAGACGGGGGCTGCCGATCTGCCACTCCCACCAGTTGCCGTAGCGCACTGTGCCGGGGTGGTAGACGCGGTCGTGGAGGTGGTCGAGGCCGGTGAGCACGGCTGTGGCGAGCCCGGCGTCACCGGTCAGGCCGGTGCCCGGCTGGGCGTAGGCCTGGGCCATGGCGGCCAGGCGCGCATAGCTCTGGGTGATACCGGCGGGCGGATCGAAGGGGGCGTCGGGCCAGAGGGAGCCGGGGGCCGGGCGCATGCTCGCCCGGTGGGCGCGGGCGAGGTCGGCGGTGTGCCGCAGGGCGGATGCGTAGGGGTCGGCGGCGGGGTCGAAGCCGGTGCCGAGGAGGAGGGTGCGCCAGCGATGGCGCAGGGTGCCGAATTCGTCGTCGTCGGCGACTGCCACGGCCGGGGCGGCAAGTGCGCCCAGGGCAGCGGCGGCAAGGAATGCGCGGCGGGTCCAGTGGGTGGCCACAGCCGTTTCTTCCCCCACCCCGCCCCCTCCCGAACCGGGGATCCGCCCCGGACCCGGGCCGTCGGCCGTCGCCGCCGCCGCCGAAGGGTCCTATCCGGCAAGCGCCTTGAGATAGCTCGCGATCTCCTCCGCCCGGTCCGGCCCCACACTCATCGCCACATGGTTGTCCGGCCTCACCAGCACCAGGCCTTCGCCGCGCAGGCCGTAGGCCTTCCGGGCGTCGTCATCGTCGACGAGAACGGTCCGTATCCCTTCCCCCGCCCCCTCCCCCACCCCGTCCAGTGCCCTCGCCAGTGCCCCCGTGGTGCCGGGGCCGAAGCCGAGCAGCGTGAAGCGCGTCCCCGCGAAGGCCTCGAAGAGGCGCCCCTCCGCGCACTTTCCGTCCGGCGCCCGCTCCCCCGCCAGCGGTCCGGGGCCCGTCAGGGAGCTCCAGGGGTAGCTCACCCCCAGCGTCGTGATGTCATCGGTGACCACCGTCTCCGTCCCGACGCCCGCCTCCTTGATGCCCTCCACCACCGCCCGCAGCCGCTCGTTCGTGAGGTTGAGCGTCCAGGCGGCGACGGGCAGCCGCTCCTCCTCGTAGGTGTCCAGCAACGCGGGCCCCGCCAGCCCGCGGAGGACGAAGGCGAGCTTCCAGCCGAGGTTGAAGGCGTCCTGGATGCCGGTGTTCATGCCGAGGCCGCCGGCTATGGAGTGGACGTGCGCCGCGTCCCCGGCGAGGAAGACCCGGCCGACGCGGAAGCGGTCGGCCATGCGGACGTTGATGCGGTAGACGGAGGTCCACGTGGGATCGGTCAGGCGGATGTCGGGCCGGCGGGCGCAGCGGTCGAAGAGGCGCTGGAAGGTCTCCAGGGAAGGCGGTACGAGCCGCCCCTCGGCGTCGCGCTCGGGCGAGCCCTGCAACTGCCAGTGCGCGGTGCCGGGGAACGGGCAGAGCATGATGGCGGCGTCCTCGTCGAACCACTGGTGCCAGTAGGCGGGGTCGAGGCCGTCGGCCCGGACGTCGCCGATCACCATGCACTCCTCGGCCTCGGTCTCGCCGTCGAAGGCGATGCCCAGGGCCTTGCGCACACGGCTGTGGCCACCGTCGCAGCCGACGAGATAGGCGGCCTCGATGCGCCCGCCGTCGGCGAGGTGCGCCGTCACCCCGCCCCCATCCTGGGTGAACTCGGTCTGGGTGAACTCGGTCAGCTCACGGCCCAGTTCGACCTCGACACCATATTCGGCGAGCCTGCCGCGCAGGATCTCCTCGATGCGCCACTGCGGGATGAGGAGCCCGCTGGCGTAGGGGGTGTCGGGGGTGGGGGCACGGTCGTCGAAGGCGATGGAGTCGGCGATGGCGACGCCGTGGCGGTATTTGCGCAAGGCGATGTGTTCGCTGCCGGATTCGGCGGCCTCGCGCCCCACGCCCAGGTCGTCGAACAGCTCGCGGCTGCGCTGATTGAGGCCCTTGCCCCGGGAACCCCGGTGGAACTCGGGGGACTTGTCGATGATCCGCACGGGCACTCCGGCCCGGGCGAGCGTGCAGGCCAGGGTGAGGCCGGTGGGGCCGGCGCCCGCGATCAGCACGGCGGTGGGGGTGGCGGCGGTCATGCGGATCCCTCCGTTGTCGGTGATCCCATGAAAGACCCCTTCGAAAGAAAATGCAACCGAGTAACAAAACTTTCCGAGTAACGTCACCTGCTAGGGTGACCTCGTGACTGAGGAGACGGGGCTGAGGGAACGCAAGAAGCAGCGCACGCGTCAGGCGCTGTCCGACACCGCCGTCGAGCTGTTCCTCAAGCGCGGCTTCGACCAGGTGTCGGTCGCGGACGTGGCGGCCGCGGTGGAGGTGTCCAAGCCGACGCTCTTCCGCTACTTCCCGGCCAAGGAAGATCTGGCCCTGTACCGGATCGCCGACCACCAGGGCGAGGCGGCGCGCGTCGTCACCGGCCGCCCGGCGGGCCGCTCGCCCCTGGCCGCGCTGCGCACGCACTTCCACGAGCGCCTCGACGCCCACGACCCCGTCACGGGCCTCAACGACAACGCGACGGTCCGGGCGTTCAACGACATGCTCTACACCACGCCCAGCCTGCTGGCCCGCCTGATCCGCTACGCCGACCGGGACGAGGAGCTGCTGGCCGAGGCCCTCGCGGCGGCGGGCGGGGGCGACGCGCTGACGGCGGGGCTGGCGGCCGCGCAGATCATCACGGTCCACCAGCGCCTCGCCCAGGAGAACTGGCGCAAGCTGGCAGGGGGGCGGCGGATCGCCGATGCGCTGCCGGAGGCGCACCGCGACGCGGACCGGGCGTACGACTTGCTGGGGGCGGGGCTGGGGACGGAGTACGGCCGCTAGGTGCGCCCGCACCCCGCCCCTTCCCCGGAGATCCGGCCTACTCCTGCGGCTCGACCCCCGCGCGCCGCAGCCCGTACGCATAGGCGTCGTCCAGCGCCTGCCAGGACGCGGCGATGACGTTCTCCGCGACGCCGACCGTCGACCACTCGCCGCGCTCGTCGCTCGTGGAGACCAGGACCCGGGTGATCGAGCCCGTGCCCCGGCTGCCTTCGAGGATGCGGACCTTGTAGTCGGTCAGCTTCAGCGCCGCCAGCTGCGGATAGATGCGCTCCAGCGCCACGCGCAGCGCCCGGTCGAGCGCGTTGACCGGGCCGTTGCCCTCGGCGGTGGCGACGATACGCTCCCCCTTGGCCCACAGCTTCACGGTCGCCTCGTTGGCGTGCGTACCGTCCGGGCGGTCCTCGACGATCGCGCGCCAGGACTCCACCCGGTAGTAGCGGCGGGCCCGGCCCTCGACCTCCTGGCGCAGCAGCAGTTCGAAGGAGGCGTCGGCGGCCTCGTACGTGTAGCCCGCGAGCTCCCGCTCCTTGACCCGCTCGACCACCCGCCCGACGAGCGCGCGGTCGCCGCTCAGGTCGATGCCCAGCTCCTTGCCCTTGAGCTCGATGGACGCCCGGCCGGCCATGTCGGAGACCAGCATCCGCATGGTGTTGCCGACCCGCTCGGGGTCGATGTGCTGGTAGAGGTCCGGGTCCACCTTGATCGCCGAGGCGTGCAGCCCGGCCTTGTGTGCGAAGGCGGAAACCCCCACGTACGGCTGATGCGTGGAGGGCGTGAGGTTGACGACCTCGGCGATGGCGTGCGAGATGCGGGTCATCTCGGCCAGCTTGCCGGGGGGAAGGACGCGGCGGTCGTACTTGAGCTCCAGGGCGGCCACGACCGGGAAGAGGTTGGAGTTGCCCACCCGCTCCCCGTAGCCGTTGGCGGTGCACTGCACGTGGGTGGCGCCGCCGTCCACGGCGGCCAGGGTGTTGGCCACGGCGCAGCCGGTGTCGTCCTGGGCGTGGATGCCCAGGCGGGCGCCGGTGGCCTCCCGTACGGCCCGTACGACGCGCTCGACGGCGGCCGGGAGCATGCCGCCGTTGGTGTCGCAGAGCACCACCACGTCGGCGCCGGCCTCGTGTGCGGTGCGCACGACCTGCGTGGCGTACTGCGGATTGGCGTGGTAGCCGTCGAAGAAGTGCTCGCAGTCGACGAAGACGCGGCGGGCCCGGGAGCGCAGGTAGGCGACCGTGTCGCGCACCATCGCGAGGTTCTCCTCCAGCGTGGTGCGCAGGGCGAGTTCGACGTGCCGGTCGTGGGACTTGGCGACGATGGTGACGACGGGCGCCTGCGCGTCGACCAGGGCTGCGACCTGCGGATCGTCCTCGGCGCGGATGCCCGCCTTGCGTGTGGCGCCGAAGGCGACGAGCTGGGCGTGCCGGAAGGTGATCTCCTCGCCGGCCCGGCGGAAGAACTCGGTGTCCCGGGGGTTGGCCCCGGGCCAGCCGCCCTCGATGAAGCCCACGCCGAAGTCGTCCAGGTGCCGGGCGATGGTCAGCTTGTCCGCGACGGTGAGGTTGATGCCCTCGCGCTGGGCGCCGTCGCGCAGCGTGGTGTCGAAGACGTGGAAGCCGTCGTCGGGACGGTCGGTCGCCGCGTTTGCGTCCGTCGTTGCTGACATGGCTGATCTGACTCCTGTCGGGATCTCGGTCTACCGGAATGACCGGTTCCACCGTCCCCCTATGATCCCGCGTGCGCTTCGCCCCGGGCAGGGTGGGCCGGGAAACGAAAAGACCTCTCGCGGGTGCGAGAGGTCTGCGCGCGGGTCTGGGACGACGGTGTCCGCGCCGTACGGGTGGTACGGGGCGGTCACTGCGGACCGGCGCGCCTGTCACCAATAATCATGGCGAACTGGAGCATGCCCGGCATCCTTGCACAGCATCGCGCCCCCGCGCGGGAGGGTCTCACGATGCGGGCACCCGGTCCGGCTCCGCCTCACCGGCCGGCTCCCGCCCCACCTGCTTCAGGTCGATGTCCCGGGTCTCGCGCATGGTGAGGTAGACGACCAGGGAGACGGCGGCGCAGCCCGCCACGTACCAGTAGTAGCCGGACTCGATGCCGGCGTTCTTGAACCACAGGGCCACGTACTCGGCCGTGCCGCCGAAGAGGGCGGTGGCGAGCGCGTAGGGCAGGGCGACGCCCAGCGCCCGGATGCCGGTCGGGAACAGCTCGGCTTTCACACAGGCGTTGATCGAGGTGTAGCCGGTGACGATGGCCAGGCCCAGCACGGACAGGCCGAGGGCGGGCCAGAACGAGCCCGCGTGCCGCAGCCACGTCATGATCGGCACGGTGAGGAAGGTGGCGCCGACCGCGAAGGTGATCAGCAGCGGGCGGCGTCCGATCCGGTCCGAGAGCGCGCCCGCCAGTGGCTGGAGGCAGGCGAAGACGATCAGGGCGAAGAAGCTGACGAGGCTGGCGGTCGGCTTGGGCATCCCGGCGCTGTGGGAGAGGTAGTTGGTCAGGTATGTCGTGTACGTGTAGTACGCGACCGTGCCGCCCATGGTCAGCGCGACCACCAGCAGCGCCTCCCGCTTGTGCTGCAGCAGCGCCCGGATCGTGCCGCGGTCGTCGGCCGCGGTGCCGCTCTCCTCGTAGGCCTCGGTCTCCAGCATGTTGCGCCGCAGGTAGAAGACGACGGCCGCGCCGACCGCGCCCACGGCGAAGGGGATGCGCCATCCCCAGGCGTGCAGTTGCGCGTTGGTCAGGGTGTGCTGGAGCACGATCTGCAGACCGAGGCCGAGGATCTGGCCCGCGGTCATGGAGACGTACTGGAAGCTGGAGGCGAAGCCCCGGCGGCCGGGTGCGGACGCCTCGGTGAGGTAGGTCGCGCTGGCCGCGTACTCGCCGCCGACGGACAGCCCTTGGAGCAGCCGGGCCACCAGCAGCACGGCCACGCCGCCGTAGCCCGCGACCGCGTAGGTGGGGGCGGCGGCGATCAGCACGGCGGAGGCGGACATCAGCGTCACGGTCAGGGTCAGCGCCGCCTTGCGGCCGCGCCGGTCGCCGACGCGGCCGAGCAGCCAGCCGCCGACGGGCCGCATGAAGAATCCGACGGCGAAGATGCCGGCGGTCTTCATCAGGTTCGCGGTGTCATTTCCCTTGGGGAAGAAGGCGTCCGCGAAGTAGGTCGCGAAGACGGCGTAGACGAACCAGTCGAACCACTCGACCATGTTGCCCGCCGACCCGACCCATATCTTCTTCCAGTGCTGTCCCATGGGCCATCACGGTGGCGGAACGGCACGGTTTCGGACAAGGGTCCGGGCGGCAACGATCACGCGTACTTGCGTGCGTTGTGTTCACGGGCGTCGTGTTCACGGGCTTCGCGAACACGACGCACGCACGTGTGCGAGGGGCGGTCAGCCGAGGTGGTGCATCCAGCCGTGGACGTCCTCGGCGGCACCGGTCTGGATGTCCAGCAGCGCCTTGCGGAGCTTCATGGTCACCTCGCCGGGGTTGCCGTCGGCCTGGGTCCATGCGCCGCCTTCGGACTTCACCGAGCCGACGGGGGTGATCACCGCGGCCGTGCCGCAGGCGAAGACCTCGGTGAGCGTGCCGTTCTCGGTGTCGCGCTTCCACTGGTCGGTGGAGATCCGGCCCTCCTCGGACTGAAGGCCCAGGTCCTTGGCGACCGTCAGCAGCGAGTCACGGGTGACGCCGGCCAGCAGCGAGCCGGTCAGCTCGGGGGTGACGATCTTGTCCCCGTACACGAAGTACAGGTTCATGCCGCCCATCTCCTCGACCCACTTGTGCTCCAGTGCGTCGAGCCAGACCACCTGGTCGCAGCCCTTCTCGGCCGCCTCGGCCTGGGCGAGCAGCGAAGCCGCGTAGTTGCCGCCGGTCTTGGCGAAGCCGATGCCGCCCGGGACGGCGCGGACGTAGTCCTCCGAGAGCCAGACGGAGACGGGCTTGACGCCGCCGGGGAAGTACGGGCCCGCCGGGGAGGCGATCACGATGAAGAGGTACTCGTTGGCGGGGCGGACGCCCAGGCCGACCTCGGTCGCGATCATGAACGGGCGCAGGTAGAGGGAGGCTTCGCCGCCGTGCGCCGGGACCCACGCCTTGTCCTGCTGGACCAGGACGTCGCACGCCTCGATGAAGGTCTCGACCGGCAGCTCGGGCATGGCGAGGCGGCGGGCGGAGGCCTGGAAGCGCCGGGCGTTGGCCTCGGGACGGAAGGTGGCGACCGAGCCGTCGGGACGACGGTAGGCCTTGAGGCCCTCGAAGATCTCCTGCGCGTAGTGCAGGGTCATGTTGGCCGGATCGATGGACAGCGGCGCGTACGGGGTGAGCTGGGCGTCATGCCAGCCACGGCCCTCGGTCCACTTGATGGTCACCATGTGGTCGGTGAAGTGGCGGCCGAAGCCGGGGCTGGCCAGAATCTGCTCCCGCTCCGCGTCGGACAGCGGGTGCGAGGAGGGCTTGAGCTCGATCGTGGGCGTCGTCATGAATGCATGTCCTTCACCTTGGTGTGTGGCGGACCGCGCTCACTGTCACCCGATGGGATCGAGGACGTCCGAGCATCGCCTCATATCGCGGCCCCACGTTCGATTATCGCTCGTGGGGTGCCCGACGGAAAACGTGCGCGCGGCCGGGAATCGATGGTGGCATCCGGCCGCGCGCGGGAACAGCGGCCGGATCAGTTGGTTACGGAAGCGGCGAGGACCCGCGACACCAGGGCGTCGCCGGTCTGCTCCGTGCTGCGCGGAGCACCGTCCCTGGCCGTGACGTCCTGGGCCACCGCGGTCTCCACCCGGGCCGCCTCCGCCTCGTAGCCGAGGTGGCGCAGCAGGAGCGCCACGGACAGGACGGTGGCGGTGGGGTCGGCCTTGCCGGTGCCCGCGATGTCGGGCGCGGAGCCGTGGACCGGCTCGAACATCGACGGGTACGCGCCGCCGGGGTTGATGTTCCCGGAGGCGGCGAGCCCGATGCCGCCGGTGATCGCGGCGGCGAGGTCGGTGAGGATGTCGCCGAAGAGGTTGTCGGTGACGATCACGTCGAAGCGCTCGGGCTGCGTGACGAAGAAGATCGTGGCGGCGTCGACGTGCAGGTAGTCGGTGGTGACCTCGGGGTACTCCCGGCCGACCGTGTCGAAGATGTTCTTCCACAGATGCCCGGCGTACACCAGCACGTTGTTCTTGTGCACGAGGGTGAGCTTCTTGCGGGGCCGGGCGTTGGCGCGCTCGTAGGCGTCCCGGACCACGCGCTCCACGCCGTAGGCCGTGTTGAGGCTGACCTCGGTGGCGACCTCGGCGGGAGTACCGGTGCGCAGGGAGCCGCCGTTGCCCGTGTACGGGCCTTCGGTGCCCTCGCGGACGACGACGAAGTCGATCTCCGGGCGCCCGGCGAGCGGGGTGGCCGTGTTGGGGAAGAGCTTGGAGGGGCGCAGGTTGACGTAGTGGTCGAAGGCGAACCGCAGCTTGAGCAGCAGGCCGCGCTCCAGCACGCCGGAGGGCACCGAGGGGTCGCCGATCGCGCCGAGCAGGATGGCGTCGTGGTCCTTCAGGGAGTCCAGCTCGGCGTCCGGCAGGGTCTCGCCGGTGGCGTGCCAGCGGCGGGCGCCGAGGTCGTACTCCCGGGTCTCGAGCTTGACGTCCGAAGGGAGCACGGCGGCAAGGACCTTGAGGCCCTGGACCACCACTTCGGGACCGATGCCGTCACCGGGGATCACTGCGAGACGAAGGCTGCGAGACATACCGGGACCGTACTCTCCGTCCCGAGCTTTGACACGCACCGTCCACGATACGGACACATTGCGATTCGGTCAGATTGCGTTCACCCGAAGTACGTGACGCGGTCGCCGATTCCTGGCACGTTGCCGGTCATGGACACACCACGGGTAGGCATCCCCGACCGCCTTGCACGCCGCATGACCATGCCCGAGCAGCACGAGTACCTGCGCGCCCAGCACTCCGGGCGCTTCACCCGGCGCGGCATGCTGCGCGCGGGCGCCGCCACCGCCGGCGTGGTCGCGGGCACCGGCCTGCTGGGCGGCCCCGGCCTCGGCAGCGCATCCGCCCGGCCGCTCGCCTCCGCCCCGCTCTCCCCGACCCTGCTCTCCTCGCCCGCCACCTCCAAGGTCGACGGCTCGCTCGTCGCCCCGTTCGGCCGCCACCTCGCCTTCGGCGCCGACCCGCAGCGACAGATGCGCATCTCCTGGCAGGTGCCGTTCGCCGTCAAGCGCCCGTACGTGCGCATCGGCGTCAAGCCCTGGGACCTCAGCCACAAGATCGAGGCCGAGGTGCGCGGTCTGCACACGCCCGCCCTGTCGAAGAAGCTCCCGGCCGTCGACCAGGTCTATCTGCACGCCGCGCTGGACAACCTGCGCCCCGGTCAGACGTACTACTACGGCGTCGGCCACGACGGCTTCGACCCGGCCGACCCGCGCCACTTCTCCACGATCGGCACCTTCCGCACGGCTCCGGCGCGGTCGGAGAAGTTCGTCTTCACCGCCTTCGGCGACCAGGGCGTCAGCTACCACGCGCTCGCCAACGACCAGCTGATCCTGGGCCAGAACCCGGTCTTCCACCTGCACGCGGGCGACATCTGCTACGCCGACCCCGACGGCTCGGGCACGACGGGCGACGTCTACGACGCCCGCCAGTGGGACAACTTCCTGGCCCAGACCGAGACGGTCGCCAAGTCCGTGCCGTGGATGGTGACCACCGGCAACCACGACATGGAGGCCTGGTACTCCCCCAACGGCTACGGCGGCCAGAGCGCCCGCTGGTCGCTGCCGGCCAACGGCTTCGACCCGCGGCACTCGCCGGGCGTGTACTCCTTCACCTACGGCAACGTGGCCGTGGTGGCGCTGGACGCCAACGACGTCTCGTACGAGATCACCGCCAACACCGGTTACAGCAGCGGCCGCCAGACCGCCTGGCTCGACCGCAGACTCGGGGAGCTGCGGAAGCAGCGCGGCATCGACTTCATCGTGATCTTCTTCCACCACTGCGCCTTCTCCACCACGAACGGCCACGCCTCCGACGGCGGCGTGCGCGACGCCTGGGTGCCGCTGTTCGAGAAGCACAAGGTGGACCTGGTCATCAACGGCCATAACCACGTCTACGAGCGCACGGACGCGATAAAGGGCACGCGGGTGGCGAAGAAGGTCCCGATCGGCGAGAGCGTGGACTCCACCCGCGACGGCATCGTGTACGTAACCGCAGGCGGCGCCGGCAAGTCGCTCTACGACTTCCCCGTGCCCGACAGCTACGAGGGCCACGTCAAGGACGTGGAGAGCGTCGACAGCTACCACTGGGTCAAGGGCGGTGCGAAGAGCCCGGACAAGGTGGAGTGGTCGCGGGTGCGCTACACCGGCTACTCCTTCCTCGCGGTCGAGGCCGAGCCGGGCCGCCACCCGCGGCTGCGGGTGACGGCGCTGGCGGAGAGCGGGGCGCGGATCGACAGCTTCGAGGTGACGCGGAGCGGAGCCGGGAAAACAGCGTGACCCGCCCGGGTCGCTGAGGCCCGGGGCGGGACTCAGTGACCGGTCACGCCGCCGTTGTCACGGCGGTCGAGCGCGCGCTGGAGCGCGGCGGCGGCGTTGGCCCGGTCACTGTCGCGCTGAGCGCTGTCGGCCGTACGGGCGATGCGGCGAGTCCTGCGGACGGCGGTTGCGGCCATGGGTCACGTCTCCTCTTGCCGAGAGCCACGAGAAGGTGGAGGGAAGCCGGTCGACAGGGGCGGGGGCCGCGGTGCCGCAGGGATCACCTGCGCCAGGGCACCGGGCCGCAACCGCCTTCGCTCGATGGAGCGGGAGGTTCGGCTGCCTCCACGCTAGAACAGCGCCGCGGCGCTGTCTGCATGATTACTCGGACTTCCTACTATCTGAGACGACACGCCGGCCGGACATGGACCCGGACATGGAAACCGCCCCCGGCCGGCTGGGGGGCCGGGCAGGGGCGGAGTTTCGCGCGGGGGCGGATCAGCCCATGTGGGGGTAGCCGTACTCGGTCGGCGGAACCAGGGTCTCCTTGATCGAGCGGGTCGAGACCCACCGCTGGAGGTTGGTCGCGGCACCGGCCTTGTCGTTGGTGCCCGAGGCGCGGCCGCCGCCGAAGGGCTGCTGGCCGACGACGGCACCGGTCGACTTGTCGTTGATGTAGAAGTTGCCCGCGGCGAAGCGGAGCTTGTCCATCGCGTCGGCCACCGCGGCGCGGTCCTGGCCGATGACCGAGCCGGTCAGGGCGTACGCCGAGACGGACTCCATCTGGGCGAGCATCGCGTCGAAGTCGGCGTCCTCGTAGACGTGGACGGCGAGGATCGGGCCGAAGTACTCGGTCGTGAAGACCTCGTTCCCCGGGTCGGTGCACTCGATGACGGTCGGGCGGACGAAGTAGCCGACCGAGTCGTCGTAGCTGCCGCCCGCGACGACGGTGCAGGACGGGTCGGACTTGGCGCGGTCGATGGCGGCCTTGTTCTTGGCGAAGGCACGCTCGTCGATGACGGCGCCGATGAAGTTCGACAGGTCGGTGACGTCACCCATGGCGATGCCGTCGACCTCGGCCGCGAACTCCTCCTTGAAGCCGTCCTCCCAGATGGAGCGGGGGACGTAGGCGCGGGAGGAGGCCGAGCACTTCTGGCCCTGGAACTCGAAGGAACCGCGGGTCAGCGCGGTCTTGAGGATCGCGCGGTCGGCGCTCGGGTGGGCGACGACGAAGTCCTTGCCGCCGGTCTCGCCGACCAGGCGCGGGTAGGACTTGTAGTTCTCGATGTTGTTGCCGACCGTCTTCCACAGGTACTGGAAGGTCTTGGTCGAGCCGGTGAAGTGGATGCCGGCCAGCTCGGGGTGGTTCAGGGCCACCTCGGAGACGGCGATGCCGTCACCGGTCACCAGGTTGATGACGCCCTTGGGCAGGCCCGCCGCCTCCAGCAGCTGCATCAGCAGCACCGCGGAGTGGGTCTGGGTCGGGGACGGCTTCCAGACGACCACGTTGCCCATCAGGGCCGGGGCGGTCGGCAGGTTGCCCGCGATGGCGGTGAAGTTGAAGGGCGTGATCGCGTAGACGAAGCCCTCCAGCGGCCGGTGGTCGCTGCGGTTCCACACGCCCGCGGAGTTGGCGACCGGCTGCTCGGCGAGGATCTGGCGCGCGAAGTGCACGTTGAAGCGCCAGAAGTCGACGAGCTCGCAGGGGGTGTCGATCTCCGCCTGCTGCGCGGTCTTGGACTGGCCCAGCATGGTGGAGGCGGCCAGCGTCTCGCGCCAGGGGCCGGCCAGCAGCTCGGCGGCGCGCAGGATGATCGCGGCGCGGTCGTCGAAGGACATCGCGCGCCAGGCCGGGGCGGCGGCCAGCGCGGCGTCGATCGCGTCCTGGGCGTCCTTCTGCGTGGCGTTGTTGAAGGTGCCGAGCACGGCCGCGTGGTTGTGCGGCTGGACGACCTGGAACGGCTCGCCGCCGCCCATCCGCTTCTCGCCGTTGATCGTCATCGGCAGGTCGATCGGGTTCTCGGCCAGCTCCTTGAGCTTGACCTCGAGCCGGATGCGCTCGGCGCTGCCGGGCGCGTAGCTGTGCACCGGCTCGTTGACCGGCGCGGGGACCTGGGTGACGGCGTCCATGGGTTACCTCTTCCGGATGAATCCCTGTCTTCAGCTGAGAGGAACTGAAGCGGTGACGTATGTTGATCAGCGGTCGGGGCTTGACCGTCACGACCTCGCTGCGGCGAGGGCGTGAGAAGCCCTACGGGGCGGAGTCACGGGTTCCGTTACTCCTTATGGACCGGAACAGGGTCCGGCTCAGCCGGCCAAGGGCGGTGGCTGTCGTCACCCAGGATGCACCTGGGTGACGACAACCACCGCTCACCTCAGCCCCTGGTGAGGATGGAGCGGGCGAAGAACAGCAGGTTCGCGGGCTTCTCGGCGAGGCGGCGCATGAAGTAGCCGTACCAGTCGGTGCCGTACGCCGTGTACACGCGCATCCGCTGACCCTCCGCCGCCAGGCGGACGTGCTCGTCACTGCGGATGCCGTACAGCATCTGGAATTCGTACTCGTCCAGTTTGCGCCCCGCCTGCCGGGCCAGCTCCTGGGCGATGGCGATCAGGCGCGGATCGTGCGACCCGATCATGGGGTAGCCCTCGCCCGCCATCAGGATCTTGACGATGCGGACGAACGCCCTGTCGATCTCCGCCTTGTCCTGGTACGCGACGGAGGCGGGCTCCTTGTACGCACCCTTCACGATACGCACCCGGCTGCCGGCCGCGGCGAGCCGGCGGGCGTCGTCCTCGGTGCGGAAGAGGTACGCCTGGATGACGCAGCCGGTCTCGGGGAAGTCCTTGCGGAGCTCCTCATGGATGGCGAACATCGAGTCGAGGGTGGTGTGGTCCTCGGCGTCCAGGGTGACCGTGGTGCCGATGGCGGCGGCCGCCTCGACGACGGGGCGGACGTTGGCGAGGGCGAGCTCGTGGCCGCCCTCCAGCGCCTGGCCGAACATGGACAGCTTGACGGACATCTCGGCCCTGGCACCGAGGCCGAGCTCCTTCAGGCGCCCGACCAGCTCCAGATAGGCGTCGCGCGCGGCGTGGGACTGCTCGACGGTGGTGATGTCCTCGCCCACCACGTCCAGGGTGACCTCGAGGCCCTTGGCCGTCGCGTCCTCGACGACCGGGATGACCTGCTCGACGGTCTCGCCGGCGATGAAGCGGTCGACGACCTGCTTGGTGCCCGGGGCAGCCGACACGAAACGGCGCATTTTGTCGCTGCGCGACGCAGCGAGGATCACGGGACCCAGCACGGGCACCTCCACGATGACGGCCGTCCCCACCTGGGGAGACGGCATAAGTAACTCATCGTGAAACGTAGAGTTCACGCCATCTTGCGGCCATCGACAGCTGTCACGTATTCGTGGCCGGGATCTCAGACAGATGTATGACAATGATGGCGCGGCTTGCACGACCGGTCCGGCACGAAGGGAACAGGGCGCGCCATGCGGGGTGAGTATCAGCAGCTGGTGGACGAGATCTCGGCGGCGCTCGGCGCCCCCGCGACGCTGGAGGACCGGGATTTCGCACTGATCGCCTTCGGCGCCCACGGGGGTGACGACGACCTCGAACTGACGATGGACCCGGTGCGCACGCGCTCGATCCTCCAGCGGCGGTCGACGGCTGCGGTACGGGCCTGGTTCGAGGCGTTCGGCATCGCGCGGGCCCAGACGCCGCTGCGGATTCCGCCGGACCCCGCGGCCGGGGTGTTCAAGGGCCGGATCTGCCTGCCTGTGCGGCACCGCGGCGTGGTGCACGGCTATGTGTGGCTGCTGGACGACGAGCATCTGGCGGGGCTCGACCTGGCGGTGCCCTTCGCGGACCCCCGGCTGGCGCAGGCGATGGAGACGGCGGCCCGGATCGGGGCGCTGCTGGCCGCGGAGGCGCGTGCCGGGGCCGAGCTGGGCGAGCTGCTGCGGGATCTGCTGACGGCCCGGCCCGGGGGCCGGGAGGCGGCCCGCGGGGCGCTGCGGGAGGCGCTGGGCCCGGCGGCGGACGGGCCGCTGGCGGTGGTGGCGGTGGCGCCGTGGCGGATGACGGGCGACGGGGAGGGCGAGGGGGAGACGGAGCGGGCCGGGGACGGCACGGGGTCGGCGCTGGCGGCGCAGTCGGGGGTGGCCGCGATGTGCGCGGTGCCGGGCGTGCTGCCGGACGGCTCGGCGGCGCTCGCCGCGCTGATCCGGCTGCGTGCGACGGCCTCCCCCGCCCCGGCCCGTACGGCGGCGGACCGGCTGCTGCGCTCGCCCCGGGCGGGGCGGCGCGTGGCGTCGGGGCCGTCGGAGAGCGCCTATCCGGGGCTGGCGGCGGCCGGGGTCGGCACGCCGCGGCGCGGCCTGACCGAGGCGCACGTCGCATGGGCGGAGGCGCTGGGGGCGGCGCGTGCGGCGGCCGCGGAGCGCCGGCTGGGCCCGGTGGCGGAGTGGGCGGGGATCGGCCCGTACCGGGTGCTGACGGGGCTGGCGGCCGGGCATGCGGCGGATCCGGCGGTGCTGCCGCTGCTGGAGGGGGCGCACACCGAGCTGGCCCGTACGGCCGAGGTCTACCTCGACTGCGCGGGGCAGGCCGGGCGCGCGGCGGCGGCGCTCGGCATCCACCGGCAGACGCTGTACTACCGGCTGGGCCGCGTGGAGCAGCTCACCGGCCTCGACCTGGACGACGGCGAGGGCCGGCTGCTGCTCCACATGACACTCAAGGCGGCCCGGCTGGAGCAGGCCTAGCGGAGGCGGGTGTCGGTGGGGCCCGTGGGACGGGGAGTGATTTCGGCCGACTTCGGCGACTTTCGCGATGGCCGGGCGTGGGGTGACGATGGAGGGGCAGGCCCTGCGGTCGGAAAGATCCGATTCCGCGGGGGAGAGGGAAGGTTGTACCCATGCTGACCAGCACTCACACTTCTCACGCGAACCACACGCACGAGCACGGCGCCGGCTGCGGGCACGTCGCCGTGCCGCACGGTGACCACATCGACTACGTGCACGACGGCCACCTGCACCGGACCCATGAGGACCACATCGACGAGTGCGAGCCCGCGGTCCACGCCGTGCACGCGAACCACACGCACGAGCACGGCGCCGGCTGCGGGCACGTCGCCGTGCCGCACGGTGACCACATCGACTACCTCCACGACGGGCACCGTCACGCCCGGCACGACGGGCACTGGGACGACCACTGAGCCGAGGCGCTGAGCCTCAAGTGGCCTGCCCCGGCTGCCGTTCGCAGTCCGGACAGATGCCGGAGAGCTCGACGACATGCCGGACGTTCGCGAAACCCGAGCTGCGGGCAACCCTCTCCGCCCACTTCTCCACGGGGCCGGATTCGACGGGCAGGCTGAGGCCGCACTCGGTGCACAGCAGGTAGTGGCGGTGGTCGGGGCCGGGACGGTGGCGAAAGAGCCGTTCGCCGTTGGTGTCGCGGACGATGTCCGCGCGTCCTGCCTCGGCCAGCGCCGTCAGGGTGCGGTAGACCGTGGAGAGACCCACCGACGAGCCGGTGCCCACCAGTTGCTTGTGCAGGGCCTGGGCGCTGACGAACCCTTCCGCCACGATCAGGGCGCCCAGTACCAGGGCGCGCTGCTGTGTGGACCTTCCGATCAGCACCACGTCGTGGGGTGCGGTGGTGCGCGGTCGATTGCTCACCATTCGCGATGCCTTCTCTCGATGCCTGCCCTCAGCTCCTTGCGGGGGCCGGGGTGCGGATACGGGGGCGGGTGGCGGCGGGGCGGCGTATGAGGAAGGTGACGGCGTACACGGCCGTCGCGGCAGCCATGATCGCGAAGCTCGGCGGCATCTTCGGGACGGCGTACGAGGCGAACAGCCCCGCCCACGTCTCCGCCACCGCGAGGCCGGCGGAGAGCGCGAGTGCCCGGTAGGGGCGGTCGGTCAGCCGGATCGCGGCCCCGGCGGGGGCGGCGAGCAGCCCGAGCAGCAGCAGGGAGCCGACCGCCTGAGTGGCTTCGGCGGCGCTGAGGCCGGCCGCGGCGAGGAAGCCGTAGCCGAGCAGGCGCACCGGGACGCCGCGGGCCGCAGCCGTGGCCTCGTCGACGGTGGCGAACAGCAGCGGGCGCGCGACGATCAGCATCACCAGGCAGATCCCGGCGGCGAGCCAGGCGGCGGCGGTCGCCCGGCCGGCGGAGATACCGAAGACCGAACCGAACAGGACGCTGACGCCGGCCGTGCCGTCGGCGGTGCTGCGGGACGTTGTGTAGAGGGAGACGAAGAACGCGCCCAGGCCCAGGACCCAGGAGAAGACGCTCCCTATGACGACATCGTCCGGGCGGGCCCGGCGGCCGAGGGTGCCGAAGAGCAACGCGATGGCGACCGTCGCGACCAGCAGCCCCAGGCGCAGGTCGCAGCCGAAGGCGAGGGCGGCCATGGCACCTGTGAAGGCGACGTGGCTGAGCGCGTCCGCGGTGAAGACCTGGGCCCGCAGCACGAGGAAGTACCCGACCAGTCCGCAGGCGGCCGCGATCGGCGTTCCGGCCAGCAGCGCGTGCTGGAAGAACGGCTGGGACAGCGGCGACGAGGCCAGGAGATCGGTCGTCATGCGGCCTCCTCGGTCGGGACGGTCACGGCGAACGGGGTGCGCAGGCCGCGCAGTGCGCGCGTGCCCAGGGCGATGACGTATCCGGCGAAGGCGAACGAGGTCACGAAGAAGCCCAGCGGATAGGGCGAGTAGTAGGCGGCGGCCAGCCCTGCCCACGTGGCGGTGAGGCCCAGCAGCACGGCCAGGGCGAGGCTCGCGGCCGGGCGGGCGGTGAGGGTCTGGGCGGTGGCCGCGGGGATCACCATGAGGGCGAAGACCAGCAGGGTCCCGGTGATCTGGCCCGCCTCGGCGGTCGCCGCCCCGAGCAGCACGAGGAAGACGACGGACAGCGCACGCACCGGTACGCCGTGCGCGGTGGCGACCTGCGGGTCGGCGGAGGCGAACAGCAGCGGCCGGCCGATGAGCGCCAGTATCGCCAGGACGGCCGCGCCGACGCAGAGCAGCAGGGTCACCTGGCCGTCGGTGATGCCGAGGAAGGTGCCGAAGAGGATCGTCTGCGGGCCCTCCAACAGCCCCTTGTACAGGGCGATGAAGAGGTATCCGCAGGCGAGGAGGAAGGCTTGGGCGGTCCCGGTCAGCGCGGACTCCTCGCGGTCGCCGCGGCCCCGGACAGCCGCGATGACCAGGGCGGTGGCGATGCAGAGCGTGAAATAGCCGTAGACGGCACCCGCCCCGAGCAGTACGGCCCCGGCAGCGCCGGGGAACGCCACGGCGGAGACGGTGTGGGCGGCGAAGGTCTGCCTCCGCATCACCACGAACCATCCGACCGCCGCCGCGGCCACGGCCACGATCGTGCCCGCGCGGAAGGCATTGACCATGAACGGGAACGACCACATCTGCTGGAAGTCGGCGACGAGGTTCCACGACCAGAGCGGCGAGGCGAGGTCAGCCGGCAGCATGGCCGCCTCCGGTCGTCTCCGGCCGGCCGACGACGACCAACTGCCCGTCGGAGGCGCGCAGCACCTCCACGCGCGTTCCGTAGAGACGCGTCAGGGTGGCGGAGGTGATGACTTCCTCCGGTGTCCCGGTGGCGGATCCGCCCCCGGCCAGATAGACCACCTTGTCCAGGTGGTGCAGTATCGGGTTCACGTCGTGGGCCACCATCACCACGGCCACGCCCTCCCGATGACAGATACGCCCTGTCAGCGCTGCCACGTCACCCTGATGCGACAGGTCCAGGCTGTCCAACGGCTCGTCCAGAAGCAACAGTCGCGGACGGCGTACCAGGGCCTGCGCGATGAGCAGGCGTTGCTGTTCGCCTCCGGAGCACTGGCCGATGGGCCGGTGGGCGTACGCCGACGCCCCGACCAGTTCGATGACCTCCTCGACGCGGGCGCGGGCGGCGCGGCGGCGGGGGCCCGGGAACGGCAGCGGCACGCCCCAGTGGTCGCCGTCCAGGCCCATGCGGACCACGTCGGTGCCGCGCAGGCGCATCGAGGTGTCGAAGGCGCGGCGCTGCGGCATGTAGCCGATGCGGTGGTTGGCCCGGCCGGGAGGTTTCCCGAGGACCCGTACGTCGCCGGCCGCGGCGGGCACGGTCCCGAGCACCAGCTTGACGAGGGTGGACTTGCCGACGCCGTTGGGGCCGAGGACGGCCGTGAACTCCCCCGCGTCGACGCGGAGGTTCACCCCCGACCACAGGGTGCGGCCGCCCACGCGCACGGCGGCGTCGCGGAGCGCGAGCACCGGGCCGTCGCCGTCCGCCCCGGGAGCGGGCACGCGCCGCTCGTCCGCCTCCGTCGCGGGGTCCATGATGCGGCTCATCGCCCGGTGGCCTTGGCCAGGGCCTGCTCGATGCCCTGGAGCTGGGCGGTCTGCCACTGCTGGAACGTGGCGTCGGCGGGCGTCAGGGTCTCGGTGACGGCGGCCACCGGGATGCCCGCGTCCTTGGCCTCCTTGACCTGGGCCTGCACGTCCGGCGTGGAGTTCTGGGTGTTGTAGACGTAGACCTTGATCTGCTTGTTCTTGATCTGGTCGTCGATGGCGGCCTTGTCCTTGGCCGTGGGGTCGGCGCCCTCGCTCATCGCGTCGAGGAACGTCCGGGGCGTGAGCATCTTCAGCCCCAGGCCGTCGGCGAGGGGGCTGACGATGGACTCCGAGGCGCCGATGGGCGTGCCGTGGTACGTGCTCTTGATGTCCGCTATGAGCTTGTTGTAGGTGGCCAGGTCCTTGGTCTCGAAGTCCTTCTTCCGCTGGTCGAAGTAGGCGGCGTCGGCGGGGTCGGCTTTCTTGTAGTCCTCGGTGATCTTCTCGATGACCTGGTGGACGTCGTCCGGCGCGTACCAGCGGTGCGGGTTGCCGCCCGGCTTGACGCCGGCCAGGTCGCCGACCTTCAGCTCCGCGCGTCCGGCCGCCGGGTTGGCGGCGAGGAGCTTGTCGGCCCAGGCGTCGTAGCCGACGCCGTTGACGATCGCGTACCGGGCGCCGGCGACGGTACGGGCGTCGGCGGCGGTCGGCTCGTAGTCGTGCGGGTCGGTGTCGGGGTTGGCGATGATGCTGGCCACGTGGACGTGGCCGCCACCGAGCTGGGCGGCGATGCTGCCCCAGAAGTTCTCGGCGGCCACCACCCGGATCGTCCTGCCCGAAGCGCCGTCCGGCGTGCTGCCGCCCGTCTTCGACGAGGAAGAGGCCGGGCTCGAAGTCGAGCAGGCGGCGGCGGACACGGCTGTCAGCACTGCCATGGCGGCGGCGGACGAGATGCGCACGGCCGGCCGGGCGCGGCGAGGAGTGGGGGCGGCGGAGGGGGTGCTCATGGGGGCTCCTTCGGTGGGCAGGCTCACCCCGAAGGTAGATGAAAACGATTTTCACATCAATCACAAATGAAAACCGTTGCCATCTTTTGACTGGGACCCGACCCTTCCGGGTGGGTCACGCCGGGAACGGTCGAGGGCGCGCCCGAAGGGCCCGTACGGACCTGTCGGACGCGCCCTCCAGGGCGGCTCGCGCGGGTCAGCCTTCGCCGCCCTCCCCCCAGGCGATGGCCTGGGCGGGGCAGGCCCGTAGCGCTTCGGTGACGAGGGGGTCGCCCCCGCCGTCCTCGCGGCCGGGCAGGACGGCGCCGTAGCCGTCGTCGTCCTGGGTGAAGACGCTGGGCGCGGTCATGGCGCACATTCCCGCGCCGATGCAGACGTCGGAATCGATGGTCAAACGCATGGCGGTGCTCCGTTCTCCGGTCGTCACCAGGCGACCGGCAATGCGTAGATGCCTTGCAGGGTGTCGGCGGGTTTGACGGGGATCTCGTCGGGGGCGACGGCCAGTCGCAGGGTGGGGATCCGGGTGATGAGGGTGCCGAGGGCGATCTCCATCTCGGTCCGGGCGAGGTTCTGGCCGAGGCACTGGTGGACGCCGTAGCCGAAGGCCACATGGTGGCGCGCGGAGCGGCGGACGTCGAGGGCGTCCGGGCGTTCGTAGGCGCCGGCGTCGCGGTTGATCACCGAGGTGGCGAGCAGGACGCCCTCCCCGGCGCGGATGGTCCGCCCCGCGATCTCGACGTCCTCGGTGGCCACCCGGACGAGGCCGTCGGCTATGGAGAGGTAGCGCAGCAGCTCCTCGACCGCGCCGGGCATCAGCGCCGGTTCGGCGCGTAATGCTTCGAGCTGGTCGGGGTGTTCGAGGAGGGTGAAGGTGCCGAGGGCGATCATGTTGGACGTGGTCTCGTGGCCGGCGATGAGCAGCACGAGGGCCATCATGACGAGTTCGTCGCGGTCTAGCTCGCCTTCGGCGAGGCGTTCGGAGACGAGCTCGCCGAGGATGCCCTCGAGCCCTCCGCCGGACTCGCCCTGCCGGGTGTCGATGAGCCGGTGGAGGTAGTCCTGCAGTTCGACCCTGGCCTCGGCGGCCTCCTCCGCGGTGGGCGCGGCGAGCAGGGCGCGGGAGCGGGACTCGAAGAACTCGTGGTCGCCGTAGGGAACTCCGAGCAGTGCGCAGATGACCATCGAGGGCACGGGCAGGGCGTAGGCGGAGACCAGTTCGGCCTCGTTTCCCTTGGCCAGCATCGTGTCGATGAGGCCGTCGACGATCCGCTGGATCTGCGGGCGCATGGCGGCGATGCGCTTGGTGCCGAAGTGCGGGATGAGCATGCGGCGCTGCCGGGAGTGACGGGGGTCGTCGACGCCGATCAGCGGGATCTCCACGTCGCTCTGGTTTTCGGCGCGCGGCATGACGACGGGGAAGCCCGGGTGCGCCCGGTCGGAGGAGAAGCGGGGGTCGACGAGCAGGGCGCGGGCTTCGGCGTGGCCGGTGACGGCCCAGACCTGGCGGCCGTCGTAGAGGGTCACCCGGGTCAGCGGCCCGTGGGCGGCCAGCCCGGGGTAGTCGGCGGGCGGCTGATAGGGACAGGTGCGGTCTTGGGGGAAGGCGGGGGCGGACGGGGCGGTGGCCTTGGCTCCGGTCGCGGTCACGGGTAACCTCCCAGAGAAAGCGGACTGGTGTCCTTGGGCAACCAGTACAACGAATGTGTACCGGTTACGTCCAGTACGCCCCGTCAGACCCCTTGGGCGCAACGCTATTTGCCCGCAGCGGAATCCGGCGCGCCGGGCGCGAGCCCCCGCCCGGCGTGCACCGACCCGCCCTCACTCCGTGCGGCGCCCCCGCCCCACCGGACGCGGGCGCCGCTCGTGCATGAGCTCCGTCAGCCCGTCCAGCAGCCTCGCCAGCCCGAAGTCGAACATCGTGTCGAGGGAGAAGTCGACTTCGGGGTCGGCCAGGATGCGCTCGTACATGGGGTAGTGGCCCGAGGAGATGAGCGCGCCCAGCTCCTCGAAGCGGGCCTCCATCCACTCGTCGTCCGTGAGGCCGGTGTCCTGCTCGGCCAGCGCCTCGTCCTCCAGGTTCACGGCGACGCCGCGGACGAATCCCGCGAGGGAGACCGTGATGTGCAGCATCTCGCTCGCGGACAGCCGGAGTTCACGGATCGGCTCCATCGTCCACTCCATCAGAGCGAGCGCGTTCGAGGAGATCAGCGGCCGGGTGAAGGACATCACCCTGGCGAGCCACGGATGGCGGCGGTAGAGGGCCCACTGGAGCCGCGCCGACGCCTCCAGCCTCCCCCGCCAGTGCGCGGGCGCCTGCGCCGGGAGCGCTATGTCGCCGAAGACGGCGTCCGCCATCAGCTCCACCAGCTCGGCCTTGCCGGGCACATGACGGTAGAGGGCCATGGTGGAGACGCCGAGCTCACCGGCGATGGCGCGCATCGACAGCCCCTCGGAGCCCTGGACGTCGGCGACG
The DNA here is from genome assembly GCF_014203555.1 of Streptomyces olivoverticillatus. GTDB lineage: Bacteria > Actinomycetota > Actinomycetes > Streptomycetales > Streptomycetaceae > Streptomyces > Streptomyces olivoverticillatus. Next base: position 143,494 of record NZ_JACHJH010000001.1, read on the forward strand.
GCCACGGCGGTGCGCACCACGCGCTCGCTGGTGAGCGACGGATCGGCGCCGCGCTGCACCTTGCCGTGCCGGCGGGCCCGCACGGCCATCACGGCCTCGGGGGCCGAGTCCGGCGCGTGCACGACCGTGCCGACACCGGGCACCGCCCGCACCAGCCCCTCCTGCCGCAGCACCGCGAGCGCCTTGGTGGCGGTGGCCATGGCCACGCCCCACTCCTGGGTGATCCGCCGGGTGGACGGCACCTTCTCCCCCGCCCGCAGTTCGCCGGAGGCGATACGGGCGCGGAGCTCGGCGGCGATGCGGAGGTACGGCGGGTCGGCGGGCTGCCCTAGTGCGGTCATGAGCCGAGAATAGCAGCGGAGTGCCCTAGTGCCCTAGTGCACCCAAACCGCCTTCGTTGCCCAGGAGTCAGCTTGCTGCTTACGCTGTACGCGACTTCATATACGCCGTACGCATCAAGCCGTACCGCACTAGGGGGACCCCGATGCACCCGCATGACGAGACCGCCTCCGGCCCACGCGCCGGACGGAAGGAATGGACGGCGCTGGCCGTGCTGATGCTGCCGCTGCTGCTGGTGTCGATGGACGTCTCGGTGCTCTACTTCGCCGTGCCGTTCATCGCCCGCGATCTTCAGCCGAGCGGCACCCAGCAGCTGTGGATCTTCGACATCTACGGCTTCGTCCTGTCCGGCATGCTGCTGACCATGGGCGCGCTCGGTGACCGCATCGGCCGCCGCAAGCTGCTGCTGATCGGCGCCACCGCCTTCGGCGCGGCGTCGGTGGCCGCCGCCTACGCCCAGAGCCCCACCATGCTCATCGTCTGCCGGGCCGTGCTGGGCATCGGCGGGGCGACGCTGATGCCCTCGACGCTGGCGCTCGTGCGCAACATGTTCCGCGACGCCAAACAGCGCGCCACGGCCGTGGCCATCTGGTCGGCGGCCATGGCCAGCGGAATCTCGCTCGGGCCGGTGCTCAGCGGCTTCCTGCTGAACCACTTCTGGTGGGGCTCGGTCTTCCTGGTCAACCTGCCCGCCATGCTCCTGCTGCTGATCCTGGGACCGCTGCTCGTACCGGAGTTCAAGAGCCCGCCGACCGGCCGCCGCTTCGACCTGCTCAGCTCGCTGCTCTCCTTCGCGGCCGTGCTGCCCGTCGTCTACGGGCTCAAGGAGATGGCTGCGGACGGCTTCGCCGCCGGGCCGGCACTCTCCATCGCCGCCGGGCTCGCGGTCGGCGCCCTCTTCGTACGGCGGCAGCGGACGGCCGAGGAGCCGATGATCAGCCCGGAGCTGTTCCGGGGACGTGGCTTCGGCCCGGCGGTCGGCGTCAACGCGGTGGCCATGTTCGCGATGGCCGGCTTCACGGTGTTCTCGACGCAGTACATGCAACTGGTGCTCGGCAAGAGCCCGTTGGAGGCGGCACTGTGGTGCCTGATTCCGTCGGTCGCGGTGGGCGGCGCGGCTCCGGCGGCGACGGCACTGGTCCGCAAGGGCGTCGACCGCGCCTATGTCATCGGCGGCGGTTTCGCCGTCGCGGCGGTCGGCTACCTGGCGGCGCTGGCGGCCGGTGCCACCTCGGGCATCTGGGTGATCCTGGTGTCGGCGGGCATCGTCGCGGTGGGCATCGTCACCGTGATGAGCCTGATCACGGACCTGGCCCTGGACACCGCCCCGCCCCACCGGTCGAGCTCCGCGGCGGCCCTGCTCGAAACGGGTCAGGAGTTCGGAGCGGCCCTGGGCACCGCGGTGCTGGGCAGCCTCGGCACGGCTTTCTACCGCCACGACGTGACGGATGCGGTCCCGGCCACGCTGCCGCCGGAGACGTTCCGGACGGTGCACGAAACGCTGGGCAACGCCCTGGCCGCGGCGGGCCACTTGCCCTCCCCCATGGCTTCCGCGGTGGCGACGGCGGCCCGCGGCGCCTTCACCACGGGCATGCACGCGGCGGCGGTCGGCGCCGCGGTGGCGGTGACGGCGGGGGCGGTGCTGGCACCGATGCTGCTGCGGGGAGTGCGGCCCGCTGCTGCGGAAACGGCCCCGGAAGCGGCATCGGAGGCGGTCACCGCAGCGTGACGAACAGCCCGGCCGCCCGCTCGATGAGCGGGCGGCCGGGTCCTTGGCATTAAGCGCCGGGCTGTCGCGTCAGTCCGTCAGGTCGACCGCGCGGGCCGACACCGCACCGATCTCCACGGCGATCTCGGCCAGGACCGGGGCCGGGATCGACTCGTCGACCGTCAGCGCCACCAGCGCCTCGCCGCCCTCGACCGCGCGGGCCACCTGCATGCCCGCGATGTTGATGCCCGCCTCGCCGAGGATGCGGCCCACCGTGCCGACGACGCCCGGCCGGTCGCCGTAGCGGAGGAAGGCCATGTGCTCGGCGAGGGCCAGGTCCACGTCGTGGTCGCCGACCGCGACGATCTTCTTGAGGTGCTTGGGGCCGGCCAGGGTGCCGGAGATGGAGACCTCGGCGCCACCGGAGAGCGTGCCCCGGACGGTGACCACGTTGCGGTGGTCCGGGGACTCCGAGCCCGTGGTCAGCCGGACCTCGACGCCGCGCTCCTGGGCGAAGAGGGGGGCGTTGACGTAGGACACCGTCTCGTCGACGACGTCCTCGAACACGCCCTTGAGGGCGGAGAGTTCGAGCACCTTCACATCGTGCTGGGTGATCTCCCCGTACACCTCGACGTCGAGCCGCACCGCGACCTCGCCCGCCAGCGCGGTGAAGATGCGGCCGAGCTTCTCCGCCAGCGGCAGCGCGGGCTTGACGTCCTCGGCGATCACACCGCCCTGGACGTTGACCGCGTCCGGCACCAGCTCGCCGGCCAGCGCCAGGCGCACGGACTTGGCGACCGCGATGCCCGCCTTCTCCTGGGCCTCGCCCGTGGAGGCGCCCAGGTGCGGGGTGGCCACGACGTTGTCGAACTCGAAGAGCGGGGAGTCCGTGCACGGCTCGGAGGCGTAGACGTCCAGGCCGGCGCCCGCGACGCGGCCCTCCTTCAGGGCGGAGGCCAGCGCGGCCTCGTCCACGATGCCGCCGCGCGCGGCGTTGACGATCCGTACGCTCGGCTTGACCTTGTGCAGCGCCTCGTCGCCGATCAGACCCAGGGTCTCGGGGGTCTTGGGCAGGTGCACGGTGATGAAGTCCGAGACCTCCAGCAGCTCGTCCAGCGTCAGCAGCTTGACGCCCATCTGGGCGGCGCGCGCGGGCTGCACGTAGGGGTCGTAGGCGACGACCTTCATGCCGAAGGCGGCCATGCGCTGAGCGACGAGCACCCCGATCCGGCCGAGGCCGACGACACCCAGGGTCTTCTCGGACAGCTCCACGCCCGTGTACTTCGAGCGCTTCCACTCGCCGTTCTTGAGCGCGGAGTTGGCCTGCGGGATGTTGCGGGCGGTGGCGACCAGCAGGCCGCAGGCGAGCTCGGCGGCGGTGACGATGTTGGACGTCGGGGCGTTGACCACCATGACGCCCGCCTTGGTGGCGGCGGAGACGTCCACGTTGTCCAGTCCGACGCCGGCGCGGGCGACCACGCGCAGCCGCTTGGCGGCCGCGATGGCCTCGGCGTCGACCTTGGTGGCGGAGCGGACGAGGATGGCGTCGACGTCGGCGACGGCGGACAGCAGCGCGGCGCGGTCCGCGCCGTTGCAGTTCCGGATCTCGAAGTCCGGGCCGAGGGCGTCGACCGTCGCGGGCGACAGCTCTTCGGCGATGAGCACGACGGGTTTACGAGTCGAGGCAGTACTCACGTGGTCTCAGTCCTCACTAGTCCTGGGAGCCCCTCCCGTGCCCGAAGGGCTACGGGGGGAGGACGGCCGTCCCGACGGCCGAAGGCGGTGAAGGGGGCAGCCGCGTGGAAGACGCACGACGCTGTGAGCCTGACGCGTTTGTGCTCCGCAGTGTATCGGTGGTCGCAACCCGGTCCTGCGCCGCTGTGTAAACGTCACCCTTGGGTGGCTGGACACCATGGACAAAAGGCCGGGCGGGTCTGCACACGCAGACCCGCCCGGCCTTCCGCAAGGTGCCTACTCCTTGTCGTCCATCCAGCTCATCAGCTTGCGCAGCTTCTTGCCGGTGGTCTCCAGGAGGTGGTCCTGGTCGGCCTTCTTGTACTCGTTGTACTTGGGCAGGCCGTCCTGGTACTCCTTCATCCAGTTGGTGGCGAAGGTGCCGTCCTGGATCTCGCCCAGGACCTTCTTCATCTCGGCCTTGGTGGCGTCGTTGACGATGCGCGGGCCGGTGACGTAGTCGCCCCACTCGGCGGTCTCGGAGACCGACCAGCGCATCTTCTCCAGGCCGCCCTCGTACATCAGGTCCACGATCAGCTTGAGCTCGTGGAGGCACTCGAAGTACGCGATCTCCGGCTGGTAGCCCGCCTCGACCAGGGTCTCGAAGCCCGCCTTGACCAGCGCGGAGGCGCCGCCGCAGAGCACGGCCTGCTCGCCGAAGAGGTCGGTCTCCGTCTCCTCGGTGAACGTCGTCTTGATGACGCCCGCACGGGTGCCGCCGATGGCCTTGGCGTAGGAGAGGGCGAGCGCGAAGGCGCCGCCGGTGGCGTCCTGCTCGACGGCCGCGATGCACGGGACGCCGCGGCCCTCCTCGTACTGACGACGCACCAGGTGGCCCGGGCCCTTGGGGGCGACCATGCAGACGTCGACGCCGGCCGGGGGCTTGATGAAGCCGAAGCGGATGTTGAAGCCGTGGCCGAAGAAGAGCGCGTCGCCGTCCTTGAGGTGGTCCTTGACGGACTCCTCGTAGACCTTGGCCTGGATCGGGTCCGGGACCAGGATCATGATGACGTCGGCCTCGGCGGCGGCCTCGGCGGGGGTGACCACGCGCAGGCCCTGCTCCTCGGCCTTCACCTTGGACGTCGAGCCCTCGTGCAGACCCACGCGGACGTCGACGCCCGAGTCGCGCAGCGACAGCGCGTGGGCGTGGCCCTGGCTGCCGTAACCGAGGACCGCGACCTTGCGGCCCTGGATGATGGACAGGTCGGCGTCGTTGTCGTAGAACAGCTCGGCAGCCACGTGGGGTATCTCCTTGAGTGCGGTTGTGCGTCCCACCGTATGACGGGCGGACGGGGGAAGGTCTTCGGGGATCGGGTATATCGGTCTTCGGCCAACCGAACGGCTCGATCGCGCGAGCCGCGCGCCCTACCGGACGGCGGCCGGGCTCAGGCCGAGCGCTCCAGCGCCCGCAGGCTGCGGTCCGTGATGGAGCGGGCGCCCCGGCCTATGGCGATCGTGCCGGACTGCACCAGCTCCTTGATGCCGAACGGCTCCAGCATCTTGAGCATGGCGCCGAGCTTGTCGGTGCCGCCGGTGGCCTCGATGGTGACGGCCTCCGGGGAGACGTCGACGGTCTTGGCGCGGAACAGCTTGACGATCTCGACGATCTGGGAGCGCGTCTCGTTGTCGGCGCGGACCTTCACCAGGACGAGCTCGCGCTGGATGGCCGCGGCGTCCTCCAGCTCGACGATCTTGAGCACGTTGACGAGCTTGTTGAGCTGCTTGGTGACCTGCTCCAGGGGCAGCGACTCGACGTTGACGACGATCGTGATGCGGGAGATGTCGGGGTGCTCGGTGACCCCGACCGCGAGCGAGTCGATGTTGAAGCCGCGGCGGGAGAACAGGGCGGCGATCCGGGCGAGGATGCCGGGGGTGTTCTCCACCAGGACGGAGAGGGTGTGCTTGGTCATGGGCTCGTACTCTCTTCTCGCGGTCCCTCAGTCGTCTTCGTTGTCGCCGAAGTCCGGGCGGACGCCCCGGGCGGCGAGGATCTCGTCGTTGGACGTCCCGGCAGCGACCATCGGCCAGACCATGGCGTCCTGATGGACGATGAAGTCCACCACGACCGGGCGGTCGTTGATGGCATTGGCCTGCTCGATGACGGCGTCGAGCTCGGCCGGGTCCTCACAGCGCAGGCCCACGCAGCCCATGGCATCGGCGAGCTTGACGAAGTCCGGGACGCGGGTGCCCGCGCAGGGCTCCTTGCCGGAGCCCGTGGCGGAGCCACCATTGGACACTGCGGGCCCGGAGTGCAGCACGGTGTTGGAGTAGCGCTGGTTGTAGAAGAGGGTCTGCCACTGGCGGACCATGCCCAGGGCGCCGTTGTTGATGATGGCGACCTTGATGGGGATGTTGTTCAGCGCGCAGGTGACCAGTTCCTGATTGGTCATCTGGAAGCAGCCGTCGCCGTCGACGGCCCACACCGTGCGGTCCGGCATGCCGGTCTTGGCGCCCATCGCCGCGGGGACGGCGTAGCCCATCGTGCCCGCGCCACCGGAGTTGAGCCAGGTCTGGGGCTTCTCGTAGTCGATGAAGTGCGCGGCCCACATCTGATGCTGGCCGACGCCCGCCGCGAAGATGGTGTCCTCGGGGGCGAGCTGCCCGATGCGCTGGATGACCTGCTGCGGGGAGAGGCTGCCGTCCTCGGGCTGGTCGTAGCCGAGCGGGTAGGTCTCGCGCCAGCGGTTGAGGTCGTCCCACCAGGCGGCGTAGTCACCGGTGTGGCCCTCGGCGTGCTCGTGCTGCACGGCGACGATCAGGTCGGCGAGGACCTCGCGGGCGTCACCGACGATCGGCACGTCGGCGACGCGGTTCTTGCCGATCTCGGCCGGGTCGATGTCGGCATGGACGACCTTGGCGTAGGGCGCGAAGGAGTCCAGCTTGCCGGTGACCCGGTCGTCGAAGCGCGCGCCCAGGGCCACGATGAGGTCGGCCTTCTGCAGGGCGGTGACGGCGGCGACCGAGCCGTGCATGCCGGGCATGCCGACGTGCAGCGGGTGGCTGTCGGGGAAGGAGCCCAGCGCCATCAGCGTGGTGGTGACGGGGGCGCCGGTCAGCTCGGCGAAGACCTTGAGCTCGGCGGTGGCCTGCGCCTTCATCACGCCGCCGCCGACATAGAGCACCGGGCGCCTGGCCTGGGTGATCAGCTTGGCGGCCTCGCGGATCTGCTTGGCGTGCGGCTTGGTCACCGGGCGGTAGCCGGGCAGGTCGGTGTGGGGCGGCCAGACGAAGGTGGTGCGCGCCTGCAGCGCGTCCTTGGCGATGTCCACCAGCACCGGGCCGGGGCGGCCGGTGGAGGCCACGTGGAAGGCCTCGGCGATCGTGCGCGGGATCTCCGCCGGGTCCGTGACCAGCCAGTTGTGCTTGGTGATCGGCATGGTGATGCCGCAGATGTCCGCCTCCTGGAAGGCGTCCGTGCCGATCGCCTTGGACGCGACCTGGCCGGTGATGGCGACCAGCGGGACGGAGTCCATGTGGGCGTCGGCGATGGGGGTGACCAGGTTGGTGGCGCCGGGCCCCGAGGTGGCCATGCAGACCCCGACCTTGCCCGTGGCCTGCGCGTAGCCGGTGGCCGCGTGGCCGGCGCCCTGCTCGTGGCGGACGAGGATGTGGCGGACCTTCGAGGAGTCCATCATCGGGTCGTACGCCGGGAGGATCGCGCCGCCGGGGATGCCGAAGACGGTGTCGCACCCCACCTCTTCCAGCGCGCGGATGAGGGACTGGGCACCCGTGACCTGCTCCACGATGGCGGGCTGCTGCGCCGCGCCGGTGCGGGCCCGCGGCTGCGGATGATGATGGGGCCCGGTGGCCTGCTCTGTCATCGACATTCTCTTCTCGAAGGTTTCGGATTCGCGGATTCGAGGGCTTCTGCGGTTCTGCGGTGACTTCGGTGGATCGATGCAACAAAAAACCCCTCGTGCCGTGAGGCAAACGAGGGGAGCGCGCCGGTGCGTTCAGCAGGGCTTGAAAGGATTGCCTGCTTCAGCCGACGCGCTGTCCAAGTACGAGAATTCGGGTGCGCATGTGACCGACCCTCCCTCTGGTACCTGGGGTGTGTCAAGTGGGTGGGACGGGCGTCTCATTATTTGAGCGCAATGGAGCATGGGCCAGCGCCCCGGCACCGCCCGCCGCGCCGGAGCGTACGGGCAGTGCACCGCCGACGAGCACCTCGTTTCCGCCGTCCGCAGGATCACCCGGGAGGGTGAGCGGTCCGGAGGGCAGGACGTAGGGGGAACGGTCGAGGGCGTGTCGCATCCGGTGCTCGTCGAGGGCCCCGGCGAAGGCGGCCCCCTGGCCGTGGGTGCACCCCATGGCCCGCAGGACGCGAGCCTGCTCGGGCTCGTCGACCCCGTCGGCCACCGACTGCATGCCGAGGTCGCAGGCGATCCTCAGCAGCCCCGCGGTGATCTTGTGCAGGCGGGCGGAATCGGTCACTCCGTCGACGAGCTCGCGGTCGAGCTTGAGGACGTCGATCGGGAGCCTGCGCAGTGCAGCCATCGCCGCGTATCCGCTGCCGAAGCCGTCGAGCGCCACCCGCACCCCGAAGCGGCGCAGGGAGACCAGCCGCCGCTCCAGCTCGTCGAGCGGGATGCGCGGATCGCCGCCGGAGAGCTCCAGCACGAGCGAGCCGGAGGGCAGGCCGTGGCGGAGGATGAGCGCCTCGACGCTCTTGGGCGGCAGCGACTTGTCGAGCAGCCGGGCGGCGGGCATCCGGACGTGGACGGGCACGGTGTAGCCCGCGCGGCGGCGCTGGGCGGCCTGCTCGGCGGCCCGCTCCAGCGTCCAGCGGCCGAGCTCGGCGGTGCGGACGGATTCGTCGCCCCGCTCCATTTCGGCCACGCGCAGGAACTCGTCGGGGGTGAAGAGGATGCCCTGGGCCGAGCGCCAGCGGGCCTGGGCGCAGACGGCGGTGATCCGGCCGGTGGCCAGCTCGACGACCGGCTGGTGGAGCAGGGCGAACTCCCCCTCGTGCAGAGCGGTGCGCAGCCGCGTGGCCAGCTCGGCGCGGCGGACGACGTCGGCCTGCATCTGGGGGGCGTACAGCTCCACGCGGCCCTTTCCGGCCTGCTTGGCGCGGTACATGGCGAGGTCTGCGTTGCGCATGAGGTCGCCGTGGGTGATGCCGGGCTCGGCGAAGGCGACGCCGATGCTGGCGGCGACGCGCACCTCGGTGCCGCCCTCGACCAGGTAGGGCTGGGAGAGGGTGAGCCGCAGCCGGTCGGCGATCTCCAGGATGCGGTATTCGCGCGCGGCGGCGTCGCGGGTGCCGTCGCCGATGATGAGCGCGGCGAACTCGTCCCCGCCGAAGCGGGCCGTGGAATCCCCCGCGCGGACCGAGTCCTGGAGCCGGCGGGCGGCCTGTACCAGCAGCTCGTCGCCCGCCTGGTGGCCCACGCTGTCGTTGACGGCCTTGAAGCCGTCGAGGTCGATGAAGAGCACGGCCGTCCCGGCGTCGGTCACTCTGCGGCCGGCGAGCGCCTGCTGGACGCGCTTGGTGAACAGGGCGCGGTTGGGCAGGTCGGTGAGCGGGTCGTGCTCGGCGGTGTGCTGCAACTGGGCCTGGAGCCGGACGCGTTCGGTGACGTCCCGGCTGTTGAAGATCAGACCGCCGTGGTGGCGGTTGACGGTGGACTCGACGTTGAGCCAGTCGCCGGTGCCGGAGCGGAAGCGGCACTCGATGCGGGTGGTGGGCTCCTCGGCGGGCGGTGCCGCGAGGAAGCGGCGCACCTCGTGCACCACCCGCCCCAGGTCTTCGGGGTGGATGAGCGAGGCCAGCTCGGAGCCGATGAGCTCTTCGGCGTCGCGGCCGTAGACGCCCGTGGCGGCCGGGCTGACGTAGCGCAGTATCCCGGTGGGTGCGGCGATCATGATGACGTCGCTGGAGCCCTGCACCAGGGAGCGGAAGTGGTTCTCCTTCTGGGCCAGTTCCTGGGTGAGGGAGATGTTGTCGAGCAGCATGATGCCCTGGCGGATGACGAGCGCCAGGACGACCGTGCAGCCGGTGAAGAGCACCACGCGGTCGACGTGGTGGCCGTCGAGGACGTTGTAGAGGATCCCCAGGGTGCAGACGGCCGCGGCCAGGTACGGGGTGAGGGCCGCGAGCGAGCCGGCGATGGGGCGGCCCGCGTGCTGCACGGCGGTGCGGCCCCGGCGCACGGGGGCCTCCTCGCCCTCCTCGCGGGCCACCCAGGGTGCGTAGGCCATCAGCATGTAGCCCGCGAACCATCCGGCGTCGAGGATCTGGCCGGAGCGGTAGTTGGCGCGCAGCAGCGGCGAGGTGAACAGGGCGTCGCACAGGACGGTCAGGGCGAGGGCCGCGATGGCGGTGTTGATCGCGGACCGGTTGGCGGACGAGCGCTTGAAGTGCAGCGCCAGCACCATGGACACCAGCACGATGTCCAGCAGCGGGTAGGCGAGGGAGAGCGCGGCGTGCGCGACGGTCTCGCCCGAGAAGTGCGCGGTGTGGGCGAGGGCCAGGCTCCAGGAGAGCGTCAGCAGCGAGCCGCCGATGAGCCAGGAGTCCAGGCCCAGGCAGACCCAGCCGGCGCGGGTGACCGGGCGCCGGGCGAGGACCAGCAGGCCGATGATGGCGGGCGGCGCGAAGAGCAGGAAGCAGAAGTCGGCCGGGCAGGGGCTGGGCACCTGCCGGCCGAGCACGACCTCGTACCAGCCCCAGACGAAGTTGCCGAAGCCGGCCATCGCGGAGGAGGCGGCGAACAGCAGCCAGGCGGGGCGGAAGCGGGTGGAGCGGGTGCGCCCGTACCACAGGCAGGAGGCCGCGGCGAGGCCCGCGGCGCCGCTGAGCCCGAAGTCGCCCATGGTGAGCGCCAGCTCGGCGCCGCCCCACCCCAACACGGCGCCCGTGGCGTAACCGCCGCAGACGAGGGCGAGCAGGAGCTGGGGCACCACCCCCGTCCCGCCGCCGCCGAGGGACCGGCGGGGCAGGGCCGCTCCGGAGGCGCTCACCGCGCCGCCGTCCCGGGCCGGTGAAGTCGTGCTCGGTGCATGACCCGCGTCGGGTTGATCGTCCATTGGCCGTGCATCGCCCGTCGCCCCCCTCGAGTTCCGGTACATCGCTGCGCCCGTACGGTGCAGGGCGCAGCCCCCGGTCCGGACGATACACCAGACTCGTCACTCAGGGACATAGCTCATATACATAGCGTAACTAGCTACGGGATTACGGATACGGAGCGCAGCCAAACGATGCCTCTACGTGGTATCAGGCCTCGCTGGTCACGACGTTGCGCAAGGGCTCGTCCCGTACGAATCTGGCCAGTTGATCGCGTAGGAGGGCCTTGGCTCGGGGGGCGAAGGCCGAAGAGGGCCCGCCCACGTGCGGGGTGATGAGCGTGCCCGGTGCGCTCCACAGCGGGTGGCCGGGCGGCAGGGGTTCGGGGTCGGTGACGTCGAGGGCGGCGCGCAGCCGTCCGTTCTCCAACTCGCGCAGGAGCGCTTTGGTATCGACGATTCCGCCGCGGGCGACGTTCACCAGCAGCGCGCCGTCCTTCATCCGGGCGAGGAACTCCGCGTCGGCCATGCCCCGGGTCTCCTCGGTGAGCGGCGTCACCAGGATCACCACATCGGCGTCGGGGAGGAGGGCGGGCAGGTCGGCGACCGAATGGACCGGGCCTCGTGCTGTCATACGCGAGGAGCGCGCGACGCGCACGACCCGCGCGCACTCAAAGGGCACAAGCCGGTCTTCGACGGCGCTGCCGATGGAGCCGTATCCCACGATGAGCACGGACGAGTCGGCGAGCGCCGGGCGGAAACCCTGGCGCCACTCCTGGGCGTCCTGTGCGCGTACGAAGCCGGGAACGTCCCGCAGCGAGGCCAGCACCAGCGCCAGCGCGAGCTCTGCGGTGGATGCGTCGTGCAGCCCCCGGGCGCTGCACAGCCGGGCGCCGGGCGGCAGCAGCGACAGCGCGGGCAGCAGGTCGTCGACCCCCGCGGTCAGCGCCTGCACCACCTTGACCTTCGGCATCAACGGCAGGGGCCGCAGGGACACCGTGGTGCCCTTGAGGTAGGGGACGCAGTAGAAGACGCAACGGGCGGGATCGGTGGGGAAGTCCGGCTCGCCATTCCAGTACGCGTACTCCAGCCCGTCCGGCAGCCCCTCGATCTCCTCGGGGCGGATCGGCAGCCAGGCGAGGGGGCGGCCTTCGTCGGTACCGGTACCGCTGTGATCTGCACTCATGCCTGGAGGCTATGCGAAGAGGCCCGCACCGCAGAGGTTAGTTTGGGGGCGAGGAACGGGAGGGGAACGGCCGGTGGAGCGCAGGACAATCGGTGCGGCGGCGCTCGAAGTGGGCGCGATCGGCCTCGGGTGCATGCCCATGCACTGGGCGTACACCGCCTCCCAGCAGGGCGGCGAGGGCGCGCTGCGCACGGTCCACGCGGCGCTGGACGCCGGGGCGTCCCTGCTGGACACCGCCGATATGTACGGGCCGTTCACCAATGAGTTGCTGGTGGGGCGGGTGTTGCGGGAGCGCCGCTCCGAGGCGTTCGTGTCCACCAAGTGCGGGCTGCTGGTGGGCGATCAGCACATCGTCGCCAACGGCCGCCCCGGCTATGTGAAGCGGGCGTGCGACGCCTCGCTGCGGCGGCTGCAGACCGATGTGATCGACCTCTACCAGCTGCACCGGCCGGACCCGGAGGTGCCGGTGGAGGAGACGTGGGGGGCGATGGCGGAGCTGGTCTCGGCCGGCAAGGTGCGGGCGCTGGGCTGGTGCGCGATAGGGGCGCGCGCCCAGCGCAGATTCGGCTCCACCGCCGGGGCGGGGACCGGAATGTACGACGCGACGATCCGGCACCTGGAGCGGGTGCAGCAGGTCTTCCCGGTGAGTTGCGTGCAGGCGGAGCTGTCGGTCTGGTCGCGGGAGGCGCTGGACCGGCTGGTGCCGTGGTGCGCCTCGCGGGGGGTGGGGGTGCTGGCCGCAATGCCGCTGGGGAATGGTTTCCTCAGTGGCACGCTCACCCCGGGCCAGGGCTTCGAGCCGGAGGACGTACGGGCCCGGCATCCGCGCTTCACCGCCGAGATGATGGCTGCCAACCAGCCGATAGTGGCCGGGCTGCGCAGGGTCGCCGCCCGGCACGGCGCCACCGCCGCCCAGGCCGCCCTGGCCTGGGTGCTGGCCCAGGGGCGGCACGTGGTGCCGGTGCCGGGCACGAAGAAGGCCCGGTGGGCGGTGCAGAACGCGGCGGCAGCCGAACTGCGCCTCTCCGCGGCTGACTTGGCCGAGATCACGGCGCTGCCCAAGGCCATGGGTTCCTGGGACTGATCCCTCCCCCGCGCCGACGGCTGCCGGAAGAGACCGTTTCGGCGGGCCGCGGGGTGTATCAAGGTACGGCGAGCGTCCGTCCTGCCCCGTTTCCGGCGGGCTCTTCCGGCGAGAGGATCGCACCGTGCGACGAAGCCCGACCGGCATCACGGCCGCGCTGGCGGCGGCCACCGCCCTGCTGTTGCTCGCCGGCTGCTCGGACGGCGGCCCGTCCGGCACCGGCGGGTCTGCCGCCTCCGCGCCCCCGGCCAAGGGCACCGTCGACGTCGTCCGGACGGTCGCCACGAAGCTCCGCTCTCCCTGGGGACTCGCCGCGCTGCCCGGCGGCGACCTGCTGGTCGGCTCGCGCGACAGCGGGAAGATCGTACAGATCGCGGCGCGGGACGGCAGGCAGAGCGAGCTGGGCACGGTCCCCGGCGTCTCGCACACGGAGGAGGGCGGGCTGCTGGGGCTGGCCCTCTCCCCCGGCTACGCCGACGACCACCTGCTGTACGCCTACTTCACCACCGACTCGGACAACCGCATCGCCCGGATGCGCGTCGACGAGCGGCAGCCCGAGGGCCGGCGGCTCGGCGCCCCCGACACCATCCTGCGCGGCATTCCCAAGGGCGTCATCCACAACGGCGGACGGATCACCTTCGGCCCCGACCGGATGCTGTACGCGGGGACGGGCGAGTCCGGGCGGCGGGCGCTCTCCGAGGACAAGTCGTCGCTCGGCGGCAAGATCCTGCGGATGACGCCCGACGGCCGCCCCGCGCCCGGCAACCCCGAGGCCGGTTCGGTGATCTACACCTTCGGCCACCGCAATGTGCAGGGCCTGGCGTGGGACACGGACAAGCGGCTGTGGGCCTCGGAATTCGGCCAGGACACCTGGGACGAGATCAACCTGATCGAACCGGGGCACGACTACGGCTGGCCGGTGGTCGAGGGAAAGGCGGGCAGGCCTGGCTACACCGACCCCGTGGAACAGTGGCGCCCCGCCGACGCCTCGCCCAGCGGGCTGGCCTACGCCAAGGGCTCGCTCTGGATGGCCGGACTGCGCGGCCGGCGGCTGTGGCGCATCCCCGTCGCGGGCGGCAAACCGGCCGGGGCACCGCAGGACTTCCTGCACAGCCGCTACGGACGGCTGCGCTCGGTGCTCGCCACGGACGACGGCGGGCTGTGGCTGACCACGAGCAACACCGACGGCCGCGGCGAACCGAGCCGGGACGACGACCGGCTGTTGCTGCTCAAGGTGACATAACGGACTTGGGCGCGTTCCGCCGTATCGCACACCTGTCTGCCTAGACTGGAAAGCACGGTGGGGCCGTAAGGCGACGGGAGTTGAGATGTTCAACGTGATCGAGGAACTGTTCGCACCGGGCCGTGAGCACACCGAGGAGGAGCGCAACCGACTCGAACTGTGCCGCGACGAAACCGGCGACGCGGACCCGGGCAAGGGCCCGATCGACCTCGACTCCGGCCACGTCGTCATCCGCCCGCGGCGGGGGTGAACAACCGCAGCCGGCCCGGCTTTGAGGGCCGTAAGTGCCCTGCCTGGGCGCCTTAGAGAGCCGACGAGGAGCCTGCGCCGTTCAGCACCGCCGGCTCGTTCGGGCGGGGCTGTGGGATCAGGGTGGCCTCCACCACCGTCACGGTCTGCTCCGGCGGTTCGATGCTGATGCGCGGGAGCAGGCGGTCCAGCCATGCGGGCAGCCACCAGTTGGCGCCGCCCAGCATGTGCATCAGAGCCGGCACCAAGAGGGTACGCAGGACGAACGCGTCCAGGGCTACCGCGGTGGCGAGGCCGATGCCGAACATCGCGATGACGCGGTCGCCGCTGAGCACGAAGGCCAGGAAGACGGAGATCATGATGACGGCCGCGGAGTTGATGACGCGGCTGGTCTCGGCGAGACCGACCCGCACCGCCCGGCAGTTGTCGCGGGTGGCCAGCCACTCCTCGTACATGCGGCTGACGAGGAAGACCTGGTAGTCCATGGAGAGGCCGAAGAGGACCGAGACCATGACCACCGGCAGGAACGGTTCTATGGGCCCGGCGCCGCCCAGGCCGAGGGATTCGCCGCCCCAGCCCCACTGGAAGATCGCGACGATCAGGCCGAAGGACGAGGCGACGGCCGCGATGTTCATGGCGGCGGCCTTGAGCGGTATGCCGATGCTGCGGAAGGCCAGCAGCAGGAGCACGCAGCCCAGGCCCACCACGGTGCCCACGAACAGCGGGAGTTTGCCGAGGATGACGGCCGCGAAGTCGTCGTAGCTCGCGGTCACCCCGCCGACGCGGACCTTCGGGCCGATGCCGCCGGTGGCCTTGGGCAGGACGGTGCTGCGCAGCCGGTCGACGAGGGCGCTGGTGGCGCGGGACTGCGGCGAGGTGGTGGGGACGACGGTGATGACACCGGTGTCGCGGGCCGCGCTGAGCTCCGGGGCGCTCACGGAGGCGATGCCCGGCGTGTGCCGGAGGGTGTCGGGGAGCTTGCCGAAGGCGAGCCGGTCGGCGGCGCTGTCCAGGGGCGCCACCAGCGTCAGGGGGCCGTTGACCCCGGGGCCGAAGCCGCGGGCGAGCATGTCGTAGGCCTGCCGGGTGGTGCTCGACGCGGGGTTGTTGCCCTGGTCGGAGGTGCCCAGGTGGAGGGAGAGGGTGGGCAGCGCCAGGACCAGCATGACGGCAGCCGCGAGGGTGCCCAGCAGCTTGGGGTGGCGTTCGACGAAGGCGGACCAGCGGGCGGCCAGACCGGTGGTGCTCTCCGGGCGGGGCTCCCCGAGGGCGAGGCGGCGGCGTTCCCGGCGGCTGAGGGCGCGGGGGCCGATGATGCCGAGCAGGGCGGGCAGCAGGGTGACGGAGGCGGCCACGGTCAGCACGACGGTCAGTGAGGCCGCTATCGCCACTCCGTTGAGGAAGCTCAGGCGGAGGATGAGCATGCCGAGCAGCGCCACGCAGACCGTGCCGCCCGCGAAGACGACGGCGCGCCCGGTGGTGGCCACGGCCCGCTCCGCCGCGACGGCCACCGGCAGGCCCTGCCTGAGGCCCTTGCGGTGCCGGGTGACGATGAACAGGGCGTAGTCGATGCCCACGCCGAGCCCGATGAGGGTGCCGAGCATGGGCGCGAAGCCGGCGACGTTCATGACGTGCCCGAGCAGGGTGGTCCCCATGGAGGCGGTGCCCACGCCGACGAGGGCGGTGGCGATGGGCAGCACGCTGGCCGCGAGCGATCCGAAGACGACGAACAGCACGACCGCGGCGACGACCACGCCGATGATCTCGCTGAGGTGTCCGCTCGCGCCCTCGGTGGTGCCGATGGTGCTGCCGCCCAGGGCGACGCTGAGATTGCCGTCGGCCGCCTTGCGGGCGGTGTCGACGACCTTCTGCACTTCGGCCTTGCCGGGGCCGCCTGCCGTGCTGTCGAAGGTCAGGGAGGCGTAGGCGGTGTGCCGGTCCTTGCTGACGAGGCCGGAGGCGCCGGAGGACGCGTACGGGCTGTCGACGTGCGCGACGCCGGGCAGGGCGGCGACCTCGTGCAGGGTGGTCTTCATGCGCTGCTCGACATCGGCGGCGCGTACGGTGCCGTGCTCGGTGTGCCAGACGATGGTGTCGTCGCCGCTCTGGCCGGGGAAGGCCTTCTGCAGCAGGGCGGTGGCGCGGGCGGATTCGGTGCCGGGGACGCTGTAGTCGTCGGAGTAGGACGACCCGGCGAGCGTGGCCGCCGCGATGCTGCCCACGAGGGCGGCGAGCCACAGCACGACGACCGTGAAGCGGCGGCGCAGGCACCATCGGGCGAGTGAGGTCATGTCGGCTTCCGGGTATCGGTATCGCGTCGATCACGCCGGGACATGCCCCGTGGTTCCGACAGCAAGAGACTGGGCGAAGGCCGCATGAGGGACCTCTGCCGACCTCACTGTGACAGCAGGAAAAGATCCTTTGTCCCCTTTGTGGCTTACAGCACAAAAGGGACACGGAATCGACGGTTCAGTGGAGCCGACGCGGCTGGTGGGCGACGTCCAGGACCACATGGTTGCCCATCTGGAAGACCCGGAACGGCAGCCGGGCGGGCACCCCCACGCCGATCTGGGTCTCGCCCTCGAAGCTGCCGCCGTAGCGCACGTCCCTGAAGGTCCGGTAGCCGCTCAGGTCCACGCCCGGCAGCGGCGCGCCCGCCCGCCCCTCGTACGTCACCTCGCCGTTCTCCGGGTCGTGGCTCGGGGCGGCCACCCGCACTTCGAGGACGGCGCCGCCGGAGACCGGGACGACGGCGCCCGAGCCGTCCTGGTGCAGCTCGTCGACGTAGGCAACCCGGTAGCCGACCGGGTTTCCGGGGAGGTCGCCGATGTCGAAGACCATGCGGTCGAAGCAGGCGTGCGACCCGGTCCTGATGTGCATCAGCGGTGCGTAGTCGGTGTCGGTGCTGATCTTGGGGCGGCTGCTCCAGCTGTGGGTGCACCCCCGCGTGCGCGCCGCGGCCACCGTGACCGCCTTGGTGGTCACCCCGGCGCCCCCGGCCGTGCCGGCCGAGGCCGAGGAGCCCGCCAGCGCCGCCAGCCCGGCACCCGCCAGCAGGAGCGCGGCCAGCGCTGTGCCCAACCGTCGCATTGCTACCCCCAGCAATCGCTTGCGGGCGCGTGGACCGGCCCGCTGCCGCGATCATGCCGGACCGATTTCGGGACGCGAGGGGCGTATCCGTGAATTCCGGCCTTTGGGGGACTCAACATCGGACGATACGACGATGGCCGCCCCTGCATGCAGGGGCGGCCATCGGTGCCGGAGAGGCTTCGAACTGCTCTTGATTACTCCGTGACGCCGAGGCGCTCCAGGATCAGCTCGCGGACGCGCGCCGCGTCCGCCTGGCCCCGGGTGGCCTTCATGACCGCGCCGACGAGCGCGCCCGCCGCCGCGACCTTGCCGCCGCGGATCTTGTCGGCGATCGCCGCGTTGGCCGCGATGGCCTCGTCCACGGCGGTGCCCAGCGCGCCCTCGTCGGAGACGACCTTCAGGCCGCGCTTCTCGACGACCTCGTCCGGAGCGCCCTCACCGGCGAGCACGCCCTCGATGACCTGGCGGGCCAGCTTGTCGTTGAGGGAGCCCTCCGCGACCAGCGCGCACACCCGGGCGACCTGCTCCGCGGTGATCGGCAGCGCCGCGAGGTCGACACCGTCCTCGTTGGCACGGCGGGACAGCTCGCCCATCCACCACTTGCGGGCGGAGGCGGCGTCCGCGCCCGCCTCGATCGTGGCGACGATCAGGTCGACCGCACCGGCGTTGAGGATCGACTGCATGTCGTGCGCGGAGACGCCCCACTCCTCGCGCAGCCGGTTGCGGCGCAGGCGCGGCAGCTCGGGCAGGCCCGTCCGCAGCTCCTCGACCCACGCGCGGGCGGGGGCCACCGGCACCAGGTCCGGCTCGGGGAAGTAGCGGTAGTCCTCGGCCTCTTCCTTGATGCGGCCGGACGTCGTGGAGCCGTCCTCCTCGTGGAAGTGGCGGGTCTCCTGGACGATCGTGCCGCCGGAGGACAGCACGGCCGCGTGCCGCATGATCTCGAAGCGCGCCGCCCGCTCGACCGAACGCAGCGAGTTGACGTTCTTCGTCTCGGAGCGCGTGCCGAACTTCTCGCTGCCATGGGGCATCAGCGAGAGGTTGACGTCGCAGCGCATCTGGCCCATCTCCATGCGGGCCTCGGAGACGCCGAGCGCCTTGATGAGCTCGCGCAGCTCGGCGACGTACGCCTTGGCGACCTCGGGGGCGCGCTCGCCCGCACCGGTGATCGGCTTGGTGACGATCTCGATGAGCGGGATGCCGGCCCGGTTGTAGTCGAGCAGGGAGTGCTGCGCGCCGTGGATGCGGCCGGTGGCGCCGCCCACGTGCGTGGACTTGCCGGTGTCCTCCTCCATGTGGGCGCGCTCGATCTCCACGCGGAAGACCTCGCCGTCCTCCAGCTGGACGTCCAGGTAGCCGTTGAAGGCGATGGGCTCGTCGTACTGGGAGGTCTGGAAGTTCTTCGGCATGTCCGGATAGAAGTAGTTCTTCCGGGCGAAGCGGCACCACTCGGCGATCTCGCAGTGCAGCGCCAGGCCGATCTTCACGGCCGACTCGACGGCGATGCCGTTGACGACCGGGAGGGAGCCGGGCAGGCCGAGGCAGGTGGGGCAGGTCTGCGAGTTGGGTTCGGCGCCCAGCTCGGTCGCGCACCCACAGAACATCTTGGTCTTGGTGCCGAGCTCGACGTGCACCTCGAGGCCCATGACGGGCTCGTAGGTGGCAAGCGCGTCCTCGTACGACACCAGGTCGGTGACAGTCACGGAAACTAACCTTTCAGTCCGCGTCAGCGCGTCAGCCCGCGAGGACGTCGTCGCTGTTCATGCGGCGCAGCTCGCGGACGAGCAGGGCGACGCCGGTGGCGATGGCGGCGGCGGAGACGACGGCGTCGACCAGCTGGAGCGTGTCGCGCTCGCCGCGGGCCTTCTTCGCCTGCTTGGCCACGCTCACCGCGCCGAACAGCGTGGTGCCGATGGACAGGTACGTGCCGGCCTTGGACTTCTTGAAGCCCTTGGCCTTCTTCAGCGCGCTCTTCTTGTCGGCGCTCTTCTCGATGCTCTTCTCGGTGCTCACAGCGACGGTGCCTCCTCGAGAATCGGGTGGCCCCAGCGCTCGGTGAACGCGGCCTCGACCGCGGCACCGACCTTGTAGAGCCGGTCGTCCTTCAGGGCGGGAGCGATGATCTGCAGACCGACGGGCAGCCCGTCCTCGGGCGCCAGGCCGCACGGCAGCGACATGGCGGCGTTGCCCGCCAGGTTGGTCGGGATGGTGCACAGGTCCGCGAGGTACATCGCCATCGGGTCGTCGGCGCGCTCGCCGATCGCGAAGGCGGTGGTCGGCGTCGTCGGGGAGACGATCACGTCGACCTGCTCGAAGGCCGCCTCGAAGTCGCGCGTGATGAGCGTGCGGACCTTCTGTGCGGAGCCGTAGTACGCGTCGTAGTAGCCGGAGCTGAGCGCGTAGGTGCCGAGCATGACGCGGCGCTTGACCTCGGGGCCGAAGCCGGCCTCACGGGTGAGGGCGGTGACCTCCTCGGCCGACTTGGTGCCGTCGTCGCCGACGCGCAGGCCGTAGCGCATGGCGTCGAAGCGGGCCAGGTTCGAGGAGCACTCGGAGGGCGCGATCAGGTAGTACGCGGCCAGGGCGAGGTCGAAGGACGGGCAGTCCAGCTCGACGATCTCGGCGCCCAGCTCCTTGAGGAGCTCGACGGACTCGTCGAAGCGCTGGATGACGCCGGCCTGGTAGCCCTCGCCGCGGAACTGCTTGACGATGCCGATGCGCATGCCGTCGACGCTGCCGCTGCGGGCCGCCTCGACGACCGGCGGGACCGGGGCGTCGATGGAGGTGGAGTCCAGCGGGTCGTGGCCGGCGATCACCTCGTGCAGCAGGGCCGCGTCCAGGACCGTACGGGCGCAGGGGCCGCCCTGGTCCAGGGAGGAGGAGAAGGCCACCATGCCGAAGCGGGAGACCGCGCCGTAGGTCGGCTTGACGCCGACGGTGCCGGTGACGGCGGCGGGCTGGCGGATGGAGCCGCCGGTGTCCGTGCCGATGGCGAGGGGGGCCTCGTACGCGGCGAGTGCGGCGCTGGAGCCGCCGCCCGAGCCGCCGGGGATCTTGGTGAGGTCCCAGGGGTTGCCGGTGGGGCCGTAGGCGCTGTTCTCGGTGGAGGACCCCATGGCGAACTCGTCCATGTTGGTCTTGCCGAGGATGACGACGTCGGCGTCCTTCAGACGCTTGGTGAGCGTCGCGTCGTACGGCGGGATCCAGCCTTCGAGGATCTTGGAGCCGACGGTGGTGGGGACGCCCTTGGTCGTGAAGATGTCCTTCAGGGCGAGCGGGACGCCGGCCAGCGGGCCCAGCTTCTCGCCGCGCTCGCGCTTGGCGTCGACGGCGCGGGCCTGCGCGAGGGCGCCCTCGCGGTCCACGTGCAGGAACGCGTGGACCTTCTCGTCGACGGCGTCGATCCGGGCCAGGTGGGCCTCGGTGACCTCGACGGCCGTGACCTCGCCGGAGGCGATCTTGGCCGCGATCTCGGCGGCGGTGAGCTTGATCAGGTCTGCCATGTCGGTCACTCCTCCCCCAGGATCTGCGGCACCTTGAAACGCTGCTGCTCCTGGGCGGGGGCGCCGGAGAGCGCCTCCTCGGGGGTCAGCGACGGACGGACCTCGTCCGCCCGCATGACGTTGGTCAAGGGCAGCGGATGGGAGGTCGGGGGGACGTCCTCGTCGGCCACATCGGAAACGCGGGCGACCGCGCCGATGATCACGTCGAGCTGTTCGGCGAAGTGGTCGAGCTCTTCGGCCTTCAGCTCCAGACGTGACAGCCGGGCGAGGTGGGCGACCTCCTCGCGCGTGATGCCAGGCATGCAGCGATCCTCAAGGGTGGGTGAGTGTAGTTTTCGGGGCAATCCTATGGCTCAGAGTCGCGTGCCCGCGAAACGGTTTCGCTGCCGCTGGGCTTTCGGGGATTCAGGGCTTCCGCCCCGGGGGCGGGGGCCGGCTCCGCCGGGGTGCGGTTCGGCTCCGCCGGGGGGTGGGGCGGGGGGCGGTTTGGCACCGCCGGAATGCGCCGTCGTAGTTGGCCGCCGTTGCGGCGGAAGTGGTGGCCGGGGCCGCCACCAGGCCGGCCCGTTGGGGTGTGGGGCACCGCCCGGTTGGCACCGCCGGGATGCGGCGTCGTGGTTGGCCGCCGTTGCGGTGGAAGCGATGGCCGAGGCCGCCACCAGGCCGGCCCGCCGGGGTGCGGGGCCGGGGCCGGTTCGGCGCCGCCGGGGGTGAGGCCGGGGGCGGCTTGGCACCGCCGGAGTGCGACGTCGTGGTTACTCGCCGTTGCGGCGGGAGTGGTGGCCGGGGACGCCACCACCGGCCCGCCAGGGCGTGGGGCCGTCGGCTTGGCGCCGTCGGGGGCCGGGCACCGCCCGGTTGGCACCGCCGGGATGCGGCGTCGTGGTTGGCCGCCGTTGCGGTGGAAGTGGTGGCCGAGGCCGCCACCAGGCCGGCCCGCCGGGCGGCGGGTGTGAGTTGGGGCTCGTTCGGCGCCGCCCGCCGCAGGCGTTACGTGACCGGTTGGTCGGCGTCCTTTTCGGCTGTGGCCGGCACCGGGGTGGTCTCCCGGCGCCAGCCGGACTCGCTGCGGAGGCGGAGCCAGGCCGTCGTTTCGTCCGGCGGCATCGCGGCGGCCACCAGCCAGCCCTGGACCGCGTCGCAGCCCAGGTCGCGCAGGCGCTCCCACGTCTCGTCGTCCTCCACGCCCTCCGCCACGACGAGCAGGCCCAGCGAGTGGGCCAGGTCGAGGGTGCAGCGGACGATCTCCGCGTCCTCGTTGTCGATCGCCAGCCGGGCCACGAACGACCGGTCGATCTTGAGCTCGCTGACCGGCAGCCGCCGCAGGTGCACCAGCGAGGAGTAGCCCGTCCCGAAGTCGTCGAGGGACATCTTCACGCCGTGCCCGGTGAGACCGGCCAGCGTGTCGGCCGCCCGCTGCGGGTCCTCCAGCAGCACGTGTTCGGTTATTTCCAGCTGCAGCGCCCCCGCAGGGACCCCGTGCCGGGCCAGCCGGGCGGCGACCGATCCCGCGAAGCCGGGCGTGTGGACGTCACGCGGCGAGACGTTGACCGCGACCGGCACGTCCAGCCCCATGGCCCGCCACTTCGCCACCTGGCCGAGCGCCGTCTCCAGGACGTACTCCGTCAGGCGCGGCATGAGCCCGGAGGACTCCGCGATGGCGATGAACTCGTCCGGGGAGACCCGGCCCCGCTCCGGATGGACCCACCGGACCAGCGCCTCAAGGCCCTCCACATGGCCGTCGAAGCCGACCTTCGGCTGGTAGTGCAGCTCCACCTCGCCGGCGTCCAGCGCGCGCCGCAGATCGCCCAACAGCCCCAGCCGGTCGGGGGTGTTGCCGTCCCGCCGGGCCTCGTAGACCTCCACGCCGCTGCGATCCCGCTTCGCCTGGTACATCGCCACGTCCGCGCGCCGCAGCAGCCCCTCGGCGTCCAGCGCGTGGTCGGGGTAGACGGCCACGCCCGCGCTGGCTTCGAGGACGAGGGTGAGGCCGTCCAGATCCAGGGGCGAGCCGAGGTCGGCGACCAGGGCGCGCGCCACGCGCTGAGCGCTGGTCAGAGAATCCGCCCTGGGTAGCAGCACCGCGAACTCGTCGCCGCCCAGCCGGGCGGCCTCCGCATCGCGCGGCAGGGCGAGGCGCAGCCGTTCCGCTATCTGCAGGAGCAGCCGGTCCCCCGCCAGATGGCCGAGTGTGTCGTTGACGGAGCGGAAGCGATCGAGGTCGATCAGGACGAGCGCGGCCCGTGTCCCGGCCTGTTCGGCCTCGTCCAGGGCGGTCCAGGTGCGCTCCAGCAGCCACTGCCGGTTGGGCAGGCCGGTCAGCGGGTCGCGCAATTGCTCCTCGGCGCGGGCGCGGGCGATCCACAGCGTGGAGTCCAGGGCGATGAGCGGCACCGCGAACAGGGGCAGGAGCAGCGGGGCGTGGCCGGCGACCACGGCGATGAGCGGGGCGATGCCGAGCAGGGCGCCCCCGACGAGCCCCTGCCGCAGCAGTGCGGTGCGGGCGATGCTGGTCAGCGCGGCGCGGGGCGCCATGGAGTACCAGAGCAGGGCGCGGGTGACGGCGAGGTAGAGGAAGGCCGCGAGGGCGATCTTGGGGGCGGCGGAGAGCCGCCAGGTCTCGGGCAGCCAGGGGTCTTCGACGCTGGCGCTCACGCCCCAGGCGGCGAGGGCGAGTCCGGCGGCGGCGATGCCCAGGATGTCGACCGCACCGTGGAGTAAGGCCTGCCGCCACCGGTGCCTGCGGGCGGTGGCGACGAGGGTGACGACGGCGATGCTGATCAGGACGGCGGGCAGCCAGCCGTAGAGCAGGAGCACGGCCAGGGTGAGGGCGGCGCCGGAACCGGTGCCGCCCCACCAGCGGTCGCGCCCCAACGCGACCAGATGGGCGACGATGAGCGCGGTCAGCGTCGCGAGCGACCAGCCGACCGTGTGGCCGGGGAAGAGGGCCCGGCCCGCGACGGCCGTACAGGCCGTGCCGGCGGCGAGTGCCAGCGCGGCCAAGGCCACGCAGACCGTCGGCAGCGCGGGCGGGGAAAGCCGGCGCAACCGCGATGCCGGTTCGGCGCTGTCGGTGGGTTTCATGCCCGTCCCTCTCACAGCCGGCGGTGCCCGCGCCACGGCAGGCGCACATCTCAACAGTAGGCCGCAGAAGGCTACGGCGGGCAGCGATCGGCAGCGGTTGCCCGAATGCGATCCGGCCTTCTGTAGCCATCTGGTACGCGCTGTAGGGGTAATGCCCACTGCCTATGCGCCCATTACTCCGCCGGGGTGGCCTCCTGGGGCACGGCCGCCCCGCGCGCCGCCTCGGGGCCTTGCTCGAGCAGTACGGCAAAGCCGTTCTCTTCGAGCACGGGGACCTTCAACTGCATCGCTTTGTCGAACTTGGAACCGGGGTTGTCGCCCACCACTACGAAGTCGGTCTTCTTCGATACCGAACCGGTCACCTTCGCTCCCCGGCTCTGCAGCGCCTCCTTGGCGCCGTCCCGGGTGTAACTCGCGAGCGTGCCGGTGACGACGACGGTCAGTCCGGCCAGCGGACGCGGCCCTTCGTCCTCGCCGACCTCTTCCTCCATGCGGACGCCGGCGGCCTTCCACTTCCGCACGATCTCGCGGTGCCAGTCCTCGGCGAACCACTCCTTGACCGAGGCCGCGATGATGTCGCCGACCCCCTCGACGGCCGCCAGCTCCTCCTCGCCCGCCTCCTCGATCCGGTCCAGCGAGCGGAACTCCCTGGCCAGCGCCTCGGCCGCGACCGGGCCGACGTGCCGGATGGAGAGGCCGGTGAGGAAGCGGGAGAGCGGGCGCTGCTTGGCCGCCTCGATGTTCGCCAGCATGGCGAGGGCGTTCTTCTTCGGTTCACCCTTCTGGTTGGCGAAGAAAGTGACGACCTTGGGTTCACCCGTTTTGGGGTCGTGCTTGGGCAGACCGGAGTCCGGGTCCAGAACGTAGGACTTGATGGGGAGCAATTGTTCGATCGTCAGGTCGAACAGATCGCTCTCGTCGCGCAGCGGCGGCTCGGCCGGCTCCAGCGGCCGGGTGAGCGCGGCGGCGGCGACGTAGCCGAAGTTCTCGATGTCCAGGCTCTTGCGGCCGGCCAGATAGAAGAGGCGCTCGCGCAGCTGGGCGGGGCAGGAGCGGGCGTTGGGGCACCGGAGGTCCACATCGCCCTCCTTCATCGGGCGCAGTGCCGTCGCGCACTCGGGGCACTCGGCGGGCATCACGAACTCCCGCTCGGTGCCGTCCCGCAGGTCGACCACGGGGCCCAGGATCTCGGGGATGACGTCCCCGGCCTTGCGCAGCACGATGGTGTCGCCGATGAGCACGCCCTTGGCCTTGACGACGTCCTGGTTGTGCAGGGTGGCGAACTCGACCTCCGAGCCCGCGACCGTGACCGGCTCGACCACCGCGAACGGCGTCACCCGGCCGGTGCGGCCGACGCCGACCCGGATGTCGACCAGCTTGGTGTTGACCTCCTCCGGCGGGTACTTCCAGGCGATCGCCCAGCGCGGGGCGCGCGAGGTGGAGCCGAGACGGCCCTGGAGGGGGATCTCGTCGACCTTGACGACCACGCCGTCGATCTCGTGCTCCATCGAGTGCCGCACCTCGGGGTCGCCGTAGTGCGCGATGAACTTGCGCACCCCCGCGAGCGAGTCGACGACCTCGGCGTGCGCGGCCGTGGGCAGGCCCCACTCGCTCAGCAGTCCGTAGGCGTGCGACTGGCAGTCGATGTCGAAGCCCTCGCGGGCACCGATGCCGTGCACCACCATGTGCAGCGGGCGGGTGGCGGTGACCTTCGGGTCCTTCTGCCGCAGGGAACCGGCCGCCGCGTTGCGCGGGTTGGCGAAGGGCGGCTTGCCGGCCTCCACCAGACGGGCGTTGAGCTCCTCGAACTTCTCCATCGGGAAGTAGACCTCGCCGCGCACCTCGACCAGGGGCGGGATGCGGTCTCCCCGGAGGTACTGGGGGATCTCCTCGATGGTGCGGACGTTGGGCGTGATGTCCTCGCCGGTGCGGCCGTCGCCGCGGGTGGCGGCGCGGGTGAGGCGGCCGTGCTCGTAGGTGAGGTTGACCGCGAGGCCGTCGACCTTGAGCTCGCACAAAAAGCGGTACTCCGCGCCCTCGCCGACCTCCTTGGCGATGCGGTCGGCCCAGGCGGCCAGCTCCGCGTCGTCGAAGGCGTTGTCGAGCGAGAGCATGCGCTCGCGGTGCTCGACGGCCGAGAACACCGTAAACGCTGCCTCGTAGGCGCCGGCGACCTTCTGGGTGGGCGACTCCGGCGTGCGCAGCTCGGGGTGCTGCTCCTCCAGCGCCTCCAGCTCGCGCAGCAGCTTGTCGAACTCGGCGTCGCTGACGACCGGGGCGTCCTTCACGTAATAGCGGAAGCGGTGCTCCTCGATCTGCTCGGCCAGCAGCGCGTGCTTCTCCCGCGCCGGTGCGGGCACGCCGGACTGTGCCGCGAGCGCTTCGAGCCTCTTGTCACGCCGTTCGACAGCCACCGTCTCGTCCTCCCGTTGATCCATGAGCGCCGTCACTCAGGGTTGTCTGCGAGTGATTTCGCCGCCCGGACGCAGTGGGCGAGAGCCGCGCGGGCATATGCGGGCGAAGCGCCCGCGAGCCCGCACGACGGGGTGACCACCACGGACTCGGCGAGAATCCCCGGCGACAGCCCCAGCCTGCGCCACAGCGTCCTGACACCCATGACGCTACCGGCAGGGTCTGACAACGGGCCGTCCGTGCCGGGCACCACGCCCGTGAACAGCGTGGTGCCCGCCTCGACCGCCTCACCGATCGCATCGTCCTCACGCTCGGTGAGCAACGAGAAATCGAACGACACCCCTGTGACCCCCGCGCGCCTCAGCAGCGCGAACGGCACGCCGGGGGCGCACGAGTGCACGACCACCGGCTCGTCCGTCGCCCCGCGCGCGGCCGTCACCAGATCGCGCAGCGCACCCTCGACGACGGCCCGGTCCACGGCCCGGTACGTGCGGTAGCCGCTGGCCGTACGGACCTGCCCGCGCAGCACCGCGGGCAGCGACGGCTCGTCGAGCTGGAGGACGACCCGGGCGCCCGGCACCCGCCGGCGCACGTCGGCCAGATGGGCCCGCAGCCCCTCGGCGAGGGAGGCCGCGAGGTCCCGGCAGGCCCCGGCATCGCCGAGCGCCGCCTCGCCGCCGCGCAGCTCCAGCGCCGCGGCGAGGGTCCAGGGGCCGACGGCCGACACCTTCAGCGCGCCCTCGTAGCCCTGGGTGAACTCCTCCAGGGCGTCCAGGTCCTCGCCCAGCCACGAGCGGGCCCGCTTGGTGTCGCGCCCGGGCCGGTCGCTGATGCGCCAGCCGCTGGGCTCGACGTGGGCGAAGACCTCCACCAGCATTCCGGCGGTCCGGCCGATCATGTCGGCGCCGGGCCCCCGGGCGGGCAGCTCCGGCAGGTACGGCAGCGCCTCCAGCGATCCGGTGACCGTCTTGGCAGCCTCCCGTGCGTCCGTCCCCGGCATCGACCCGACGCCGGTCGCGGCCCCGGCGCCCCAACTGCTTGTGCTCTTCTCACTCACCCGGGAAGAGTACGAGACGGGTGAGTCAGCGCCCCGCCGCCGACCCCGGCCGGACGGTCAGGTCGTGGATCTCCGCGTCCCGCGGCAGGTCGATCGCGAGCAGCACGGTCGCCGCCACCGAGGCGGGGTCGATCCACTTCTCCGGCTGGTACTCCTTGCCCTCCTGCCGGTGCACCTTCTCCTGCATGGCGGTGGCGGTGCGGCCCGGGTAGACGCTCGTCACCCGCACGCCGGCCGCGTGCTCCTCGGCCCGCAGGGAGTCGGCGAGCGCCTTGAGGCCGTGCTTGCTGGCCGCGTAGGCGGCCCAGTCGGCGTTGGCGTTCAGCCCCGAGCCGGAGTTGACGAAGACGACCTGCCCCTTGGAGACCCGCAGCTGCGGAAGCACCAGCCGCGTCAGCTCGGCCGGCGCGACCAGGTTCACGGCCAGCGTGCGGTTCCAGGTCTTGGTGGTCAGCTCGCCGACCGGACCGAGGTCGGCTACGCCCGCGATGTGCAGCAGCGAGTCGATGCGCTCGGGCAGCGACTGGTGGCTGAGCGCCCAGGAGAGCCGGTCGGGGTTGGCGAGGTCGGCGACGAGCGTACGGGCGCCGGGGAACCGCTCGGCGAGCTCCTTCGCCCGCCCCGCGTCGCGCGCGAGGAGGTACAGCTCGTCCCCGCGCTCCAGCAGCCGCCGGGCGACCGCCTCTCCGATGCCCGAGCCCGCTCCGGTGATCAGATGTGTTGCCATGCCGTCAGCTTGCCCTATCGGACCCCGGCGGACTCCTCCAGGTACGCCATCGCACCCACTCCGTCCTCCGCGAAAAACACCAGGTCGGCGAGGGGAAGCGGCAGGAAGCCCTCGGCTTCCATGCGCTGGAACTGCAGCTTGAGCCCGTCGTAGAACCCCGCCGTGTTCAGCAGCACCACGGGCTTGCCGTGCAGCCCGTGCTTCTTCAGCTCCAGGATCTCGGTCGCCTCGTCCAGCGTGCCCGTGCCGCCGACCATCACGACGACCGCGTCACCGCGCGCCAGCAGCTGCGCCTTGCGCTCGGCGAGGTCCTTGGCCACGACCATCTCGTCGGCGTCCTTACGGGCCTTGGCGGCGAGGAATTCCACCGAAACCCCCACGAGCCGCCCGCCGTGCTCCTGCACCCCGTCGGCCATGACCTTCATCAGCCCGGACTCGGAACCGCCCCACACCATCGTGTGCCCGCCCTTGCCGATGAGCGCGGCGAACTCCCGGGCGGGTGCGGTGTAGCGGTCGTCGAGGTCGGCGGCGGAGCAGAAGACGGTGATGTTCATGCAGCCCACGGTACGCCGGGGGTACGACAGGCGGGCGGTGGGCCCCACCTGTGAGCCGGCTGTGTACGCCCGGCGCTATGGGGCGGTTTCAGCCACCTCGGATCAGGGTTAGGGCTCTGTTGGGTCGCGACTCCGTCACAGTGTTACCGGCGGTATGGCTGTATACGACATCCTTGTCTACGGTGACGCGGACTCGTCAATGGTGCCGACACAGGCGCTATTTCAAGCCATGCAAACGAGAGCAGTCACCGTGAAGCTTCGCCATATCCGTCCCGCCGCCGTCTCCGGGTTCGCCATCCTCGCCCTCACCGGAGCGGGCGGAATCGGCTGCAGCGGCGATCCGGGCGGTCAGGCCTCTTCAGGCTCCAGCGCCTCACCCACCACTGAGAGCGCGAACAGCGCGGACGACGCCCGCGACCCCAAAAAGGATGTCGACATCTCGGACTGTGCATACACCGACAAGCGGGGCATCACGGCCACACTGACCGCCACCGACACCAGCGCGACCATGACCTACACCTACAACGTCACCGTGAAGTTCACGGCCCCCGACGGCACCCCCGTGGCCACGCAGGAGCCGTCACTCCCCTACGTCCGCCCCGGCCGCATGGACACCCTCGACATCGCGGCCCCCTACACCCCCAAGGCGGGCGCCTCGACCAAGGGCGTCAAGTGCGAGATCACCCAGGTGACGCGCACCACCGGCTGAGCACCCGACCGGCCGCGAACGCCGGAGACGAGCCCTCTGTACGATCCCCCGATCCGTACAGCCCCCGGCTCGCCTCCGGCGTTTCGGCGTTTCCGCGGTCATGCGGACCAACCCCCTCCGCACATGCTGCCAATTCCGGCCCGGCCCGGCCCATCCGCCAACTGTCGGTTTCTTTCCGCCGGTCGGCGGGGGTGGTCGGGGAGTTGTATATTTTTGGCCGGAATCTGCCCAGGAGTGATACTCGTGATCCGCGTCATGCTCGTTGACGACGAGAAATTGCTGCGCGCGGGGATGCGAAGCATCCTGGCGTCGGAGCCGGACATCGAGGTGCCGGTCGTCTGCGAGGGCCGGCAGGCCGTGGAGATGGCGACCCTGCACCGTCCCGACGTCGTCCTGCTGGACATCCACATGCCCGACACGGACGGCATCTCGGTCCTCACCTCGCTGCTCGCCCTGACCGAGCCGCCTGTGGTGGCGATGCTGACGACCTTCTCCGCCGACGAGGACATCTCCGCGGCCCTGCGCGCCGGAGCCTCCGGCTTCCTCGTCAAGGACACCGTGCCGGACGAACTGGCCAGCGCGGTACGGATCCTGGCATCCGGCGGCACGGTGCTCTCCCCCAGCGTGGCCGACAGCGTGGTCGACGGCTACCTGCGCGACGGCGGCCGCGGCATGCCGGACGCGCGGCTCGCCTCCCTCACCGACCGGGAACGCGACGTGCTGACCCTCCTCGCGCAGGGCAGGTCCAACGCCGAGATCGGCCGCGCACTGCTGCTGAGCGTGGCCACCGCCAAGGACCACGTCAGCGCCATCCTCACCAAGCTGGGTGCGGCCAACCGCGTCCAGGCCGCGGTCCTCGCCCACCACTTCGGGCTGGTCGGCCTCGAACCGGAGCACACCCCGGCCACCGCCCCCACCCGGCTCACATGACCCTTCCGCCCCGCGTGCGGGACGCCGCCGTCATCCCGGTGGCGGCGGTCGAAGTCCTGGCCATGCGCCCGCTGATCGGCACGACGGAGATCGTCCTCTACGGCGTGGCGGTGCTCGCCCTCTTCTTCCGGCGCCGCCGGCCCGTGCCCGTCCTGGTGGCGGCGCTGCCCGTCACCTTCGCCGGACACCTGCTCATCGCGCCCATGATCGCGCTGTTCCAGGTGGCACGGAGCCTGGAGAGCCGCCGGGCGGTGTACGGCTGGGCCCTGGCGTTCTTCGTCACCGCACTGGGCCCGTGGTGGCCCTCGGCCACCGGCACCTTGCCTCCCCCGGACGGCTTCCTCTTCGGGGTCGTCTCCTCCGCGCTGATGTGTGCGGGGCCCACCGCAGCCGGCCAGCTGAGCCGGGCGCGGCGCGAACTGGCCGAGCACATCGTCCAGTTGTCCGCGGCACACCAGCGCGAGGCCGAGTTCATCGCCGAGCGCGCGGTCGTCGCCGAACGTGCCCGTATGGCCCGGGAGATGCACGACGTGGTCTCGTACCAGGTCAGCCTGATGACCGTGCAGGCCGGAGCGCTGGAGCGTACGGCGCAGGAGCCCGCGGCGCGCGAGACGGCCTCGCTGATCCGTGGCATGGGCGTCACCGCTATGGAGGAACTGCGCGGGCTCGTGCGTGTACTGCGCTCCGTTCCCGGCAACACGGCGGCCGGGCCGCGGCTGGGCGCGCTGCCCGCCCTGATCGCGGGCAGCGGCCTCGACGTGAGCACGGACGCCGGCCTGGCGGCGGCCTGTTCCCGGCAGTGGCCGACGGGGGTCGAGGAGGCCGCCTACCGCACGGTCCAGGAGGCGCTGACCAATGCGCGCAAGCACGCGCCCGGTGCGCCGGTCAGCGTGAGCGTGGACGGCGACGAGTGGCGCGGCCTGCCCGCGCTCCGGGTCGAGATCCGCAACGGGCGTGCCGACCGGGTGCCTGCGGACCGGGCCCTGCCGTCCGGCGGGCACGGCCTGACGGGCCTGCGCGAGCGGGCCGACCAGCTGGGCGGAGAGCTCCTGGCGGAGCCGACCGCTGACGGATTCCGGGTGCGGGCCGTCTTCCCCTGCGCCTCACCGGTCACGGTCGAGCCCTAGGGCGTGCCTACCGGGCCGCCTCGGCCCCGGCCCGCTCCGTGGCCGCGATCGTCGCCGAGCCGACCACCCGCGTGCCGTCGTACAGCACGATCGCCTGGCCCGGCGCCACGCCGCGCACCGGCTCCGCGAAGGACACCCGCAGCTCGCCGTCGACCAGCTCCGCCGTCACCGCGGTTTCGCCGCCGTGCGCGCGCAGCTGGGCCGTGTACGTGCCCGGGCCCTGCGGCGCCGCTCCGCACCAGCGCGGCTTGATCGCCGTCAGCGCCGAGACGTCGAGGGACTCGACGGGGCCCACCGTCACCGTGTTGTTCACCGGCGAGATGTCCAGGACGTAGCGCGGCTTGCCGTCGGGGGCCGGGTGGCCGATGCGCAGGCCCTTGCGCTGGCCGATGGTGAAGCCGTACGCGCCCTCGTGGGTGCCGAGCTTGTGGCCCGACTCGTCGACGATGTCGCCCTCCGCCTTGCCCAGGCGCTTGGCCAGGAAGCCCTGGGTGTCGCCGTCGGCGATGAAGCAGATGTCGTGGCTGTCGGGCTTCTTGGCCACGGCCAGGCCCCGGCGCTCGGCCTCGGCGCGGATCTCGTCCTTGGTGGTGATCGTGTCGCCCAGGGGGAACATCGCGTGAGCGAGCTGCTTCTCGTCCAGGACGCCGAGGACGTAGCTCTGGTCCTTGGCCATGTCGCTGGCCCGGTGCATCTCGCGGGTGCCGTCCTCGTTCACCACGACCGTCGCGTAGTGGCCGGTGCAGACCGCGTCGAAGCCCAGCGCGAGCGCCTTGTCCAGCAGCGCCGCGAACTTGATCTTCTCGTTGCAGCGCAGGCAGGGGTTGGGGGTGCGGCCCGCCTCGTACTCGGCGACGAAGTCGTCGACGACGTCCTCGCGGAAGCGCTCGGCGAGGTCCCAGCAGTAGAAGGGGATGCCGATGACGTCGGCTGCGCGCCGGGCGTCGCGGGAGTCCTCGATGGTGCAGCAGCCGCGGGCGCCGGTGCGGAAGGACTGGGGGTTCGCGGACAGCGCGAGGTGCACGCCGGTCACGTCGTGGCCGGCCTCGGCGGCTCGCGCTGCGGCGACGGCGGAGTCCACGCCGCCGGACATGGCGGCGAGTACGCGGAGCCCCTTGCGGGGGGCTGTGAGGTCGGGGGCACCCGGGAAGTCAGTCATAGCTTCTCCAGGGTACGGGTAGGGGGATGGAGGCCCCGGTCCCGCCCTTTCTCCGTTTCCCGGGGCTCCGCCCCGGACCCCGGTCCTCACACGCCGGACGGGCTGATTTCAGCCCTAGCTCAGCCCCGCGCTCCGGGCCCGTTCCACCA
The DNA here is from genome assembly GCF_014203555.1 of Streptomyces olivoverticillatus. Lineage (GTDB taxonomy): Bacteria > Actinomycetota > Actinomycetes > Streptomycetales > Streptomycetaceae > Streptomyces > Streptomyces olivoverticillatus. The sequence continues at coordinate 176,546 of NZ_JACHJH010000001.1, forward strand.
CCGGCCCGATCGCCCCGAGCAAAGCATCGACATCGGCCCGCGTCGAAGTGTGCCCCAAAGAGAACCGCAGCGTCCCCCGCGCCAAATCCCGATCCGTCCCCGTGGCCAGGACGACATGGCTGGGCTGCGCCACCCCCGCCGTGCAGGCGGAACCCGTCGAGCACTCGATGCCCTGCGCGTCCAGCAGCAGCAGGAGCGAGTCGCCCTCGCAGCCCGGGAAGGAGAAGTGCGCGTTCGCGGGCAGCCGGCCCGCCGGGTTCGGGTCGCCGCCCAGGACCGCGTCCGGTACGGCCGTCCGGACGCCCTCGACCAGCGCGTCCCGCAGCGCCCCCACCTCGCGTGCGAAGTCCTCGCGCCGCTCCGCGGCCAGCACGCCCGCGACCGCGAAGGCGGCGATGGCCGGCACGTCCAGCGTCCCGGAGCGCACGTGCCGCTCCTGGCCGCCGCCGTGGAGCAGCGGTACGGGCGCGTACTGGCGGCCCAGCAGCAGGGCGCCGATGCCGTACGGGCCGCCGATCTTGTGGCCGCTGACGGTCATGGCCGCCAGCCCCGAGGCGGCGAAGTCCACGTCGAGCTGGCCCACGGCCTGCACCGCGTCGGCGTGCAGCGGAACGTCGAATTCCGCGGCCACCGCGGCCAGTTCGCCGACCGGCATGACCGTGCCGATCTCGTTGTTCGCCCACATCACGGTGGCCAGGGCCACGTCGTCGGGGTTGCGGGCTATCGCCTCGCGCAGCGCGTCCGGGTGCACGCGCCCGTGGGAGTCGACGGGCAGGTACTCCACCGTCGCGCCCTCGTGGGTGGCGAGCCAGTCGACCGCGTCGAGGACCGCGTGGTGCTCGACGGGGCTGGCCAGGACGCGCGTCCGGGCCGGATCGGCGGCCCGGCGCGCCCAGTACAGGCCCTTGACGGCGAGGTTGTCGGCTTCGGTGCCGCCCGCGGTGAACACCACTTCGCTGGGGCGCGCCCCGAGCGAGGCGGCGAGCGACTCGCGCGCCTCCTCGACGGTGCGGCGGGCCCGGCGCCCGGCTGCGTGCAGCGAGGAGGCGTTTCCCGCGAGGGCGAGCTGGGCGGTCATCGCCTGCACCGCCTCCGGGAGCATCGGAGTGGTGGCGGCGTGGTCGAGGTAGGCCATGGTGGGCACGATTCTACGAGCTGGGGCTCCGGCCGGTACCCGGCTCAGGCCTGGGCTTCCTCGGAGGCGGCGCTGCGGCGGTGCCAGGCGCGCGGTGCGCGCCAGTGGTAGTGCATGGCGAGCAGCCGCAGCACGAAGGCCGTCATGACGGGGAGCACGCTGGTGCTGGCGTTGAGAGTGCCGAAACGAATCAGCAGGGCGGCCATGGTGGACCCCACCATGGCGGGAACCGCGTAGAGGTCGCGGTCCCAGCGCAGCAGCGAGGGCACCTCGTGGGCGAGTATGTCGCGCAGGACGCCGCCGCCGACCGCGGTGGCCAGGCCCAGCGTGGCCGCGAAGGTGAGGCCGAGCCCGTAGGCGTAGGCCTTCACCGTGCCGGCGACGCAGAACAGGCCGAGTCCGGCGGCGTCGAAGACGCCCACCGCCTTCGTGATCCGCTCCACCTCCGGGTGGAGGAAGAAGACGATCAGGGTGGCGACCAGCGGGGTCACGAAGTACCCGAGGTCGGTGAAGGCGGCGGGCGGCACGGCCCCGATGATCAGATCCCGGAACAGCCCGCCGCCCAGCGCCGTGACCTCTGCGAGCACTGCCATGCCGAAGACGTCGAAGTTCTTGCGCACGGCGAGGAGCGCGCCCGAGATCGCGAAGACGAAGATCCCGGCGAGGTCGAGCGAGTGCTGGACGGTGGGGCTGAACAGATCGGTGAGCACGCGACATTCTTACTCGTCACGGGTGGTGCCTCCGACATCAGCGGAAACACGCGTACCGGTGGTTACGGCAGGTCCGGCTTCTGGTTACGGCAGGTCTGGCTTCTTCGGCGTCGAGAGCCAGGTGGCGAAGAGTCCGTGGAGGTCCTGCCCGGAGACCTTCTCGGCGAGCCGGACGAACTGGTCGGTGGAGGCGTTGCCGTACCGGTGCTGTGCGGTCCACAGCGGGAGCAGCTTGAAGAAGGCCGGGTCGCCGATGCACTCGCGCAGCATCTGCAGGACCATCGCGCCGCGCGTGTAGACCGGCCGCGAGAACATGGTGTCGCGCTGCGGGTCGGCGACGTCGATCTTCCAGAAGGAGTCGTCGGCCTTGCGGCCGTTGTAGGCGTCGAGGAAGGACTGGTGGGCGCTGCGGCGGCCCTTGTGCTCGTCCCACAGCCACTGGGCGTAGCTGGCGAAGCCCTCGTTGAGCCAGATGTCCTTCCACCGGTGGACGGAGACGGAGTCGCCGAACCACTGGTGGGCGAGCTCGTGCACGACGGTCGTCTCGTCGCGGACGGCGGAGTAGATCGGCTTGCTCTGCGTCTCCAGCGAGAAGCCGGCCTCCGGCATGTCGTCGACGATCGCGCCGGTCTCCTCGAAGGGGTACGGCCCGAACAGCTTCGACCAGTAGTCGGTGGCTTCGGCGGTCACCGCGTAGACGTCGAGCTTGGTCGTCGGCAGGGTGGGGTCGGTGGCGACGTAGATGGGGATGCCGCCGGGGGTCCTGCCCTGTTTGACGGTGAACTTCCCGATGGTGGCGGTGGCGAGGTAGGTGGCCATGGGCCGCGACTCCCGCCAGTGGGTGACGGTGCTGTCCCCGCGGTCGCGGGTGGAGATCAGCCGGCCGTTGGAGACGGCGGTGAGGCCCTTGGGGGCCTTGATGCGGATGTCGTAGGTCGCTTTGTCGGCGGGGTGGTCGCTGGAGGGGAACCAGGTGGAGGCCGCGTTGGGTTCGCAGGCGACGAAGACGCCGTCCTTGGTCTTCATCCAGCCGTACTTGGAGCCGAAGATGATGGGGCCGCCGAGCGGCTGGGGTATGCCGCCGTAGGTGACGGTGACGCTGAAGGTGCGGCCCTTGCGCAGGGCGCGGGCGGGGGTGATCTTCAGTTCGTCGCCGCTGCGGCTGAAGGCGGCGCGCCTGCCGTCCACCTCGACCGAGGCGACCGCGAGCTGCTGGAGGTCGAGGTCGAAGGAGGAGAGGCTCTGGGTGGCCAGGGCGGTGAGCGTGGCCTTGCCGTCCAGGCGGCCGGTGCCGGGGGCGTAGCCGACGTCGAGGTCGTAGTGGCGGACGTCGAAACCGCCGTTGCCGAGCTCCGGGAAGTAGGAGTCGCCGATGCCGGGTGCCCCGGGCCGGGGGGCGGAGGAGGCCGGGGCCGCGGAGATCACCCAGGCGGAGGCCGCCGCCGTGGCGAGGGCCAGAAGTCTGTGGCCGGGCCGTAATGAGCGGTGCAGGACCGAGCGGGAGAGTGCCATGAGCCGTCCCTTCGAACACGCGGATCGCCGTACGTCGGATCCGCCGACTCTGCACCCTCCCGCCTCGTCATGCACACGCCTTTATCAATTTGTCATGCACATCAGCCCGGTCACCGATTACGCCGGGGCGTTCTCCGGGTGGTGGCAGGCCACTTGGTGGCCGGTGCGCAGCGCCTGCAGCGGCGGCTCCTGCTGCCTGCACACCTCGGTCGCCTTCCAGCACCGGGTGTGGAAGCGGCAGCCGGACGGCGGGGCGATCGGCGAGGGCACGTCGCCCTTGAGCAGGATCCTTCCCCCGCTGCCGCCGGAAGCCGCTCCTCGCTTCCGGCGCCCTGGGTCCGGCACCGGGACGGCGGACAGCAGCGCCTTGGTGTAGGGGTGCATGGGCGTCGCGTACAGGGACGTGCGGTCGGTCAGCTCGACCACCTTGCCCAGGTACATGACCGCGATCCGGTCCGAGACGTGCCGGATGACCGACAGGTCGTGGGCGATGATCACGTAGGTGAGCCCGAGCTCATCCTGGAGGTCGTCCAGCAGGTTGACCACCTGGGCCTGGATCGAGACGTCCAGCGCGGAGACCGGTTCGTCGGCGACCACCAGCTTCGGCTTGAGCGCCAGCGCGCGGGCGATGCCGATGCGCTGGCGCTGGCCGCCGGAGAACTCGTGCGGATAGCGGTTGTAGTGCTCGGGGTTCAGGCCCACGAGCCCCAGCAGCCGCTGCACCTCCTTCTTCACCCCGCCCTCGGGCGTGATGCCCTGGAGCTTGAAGGGCGCGCCGACGATGGTGCCGACGGTGTGCCGGGGGTTCAGCGAGGAGTACGGGTCCTGGAAGATCATCTGTACGTCGCGCCGGATCGGCCGCATCCCGGCCACGCCGAGGTGGGTGATGTCCTTGCCCTCGAACTCGATCGTCCCCGCGGTCGGTTCGAGCAGCCGGGTGATCAGCCGCCCCATGGTCGACTTGCCGCAGCCGGACTCCCCCACCACGCCCAGCGTCTCCCCCGGGCGGACGTCGAAGGTGAGGCCGTCCACCGCCTGGACCGCGCCGACCTGGCGGCGCAGCAGCCCCTTGGTGATCGGGAAGTGCTTGACCAGGCCCGCCACCTTCAGCAGGGGCACGACCTCGTCGGACGGCGCCGGCTGCTCGGGGATCGTCATCTGTTGGTCCTTCACAGCTTCGGCGCAATCTCTTCGGTCCAGATGCGGGTCCGCTCCTCCTGCGACAGGTGGCAGGCGGAGTGGTGCCGGCCGCCCTCCTCGCCCGCGACCGGTGCCAGCTCGGGCCGGTGGGTGCGGGTGACGCCGCCCTTGGGCACGTCGGCGTAGGGGCAGCGCGGGTTGAAGGCACAGCCCGAGGGCACGTTGATGAGGCTGGGCGGGGAGCCCTTGACCGGGATCAGCCGCTCGGTCTGCTCGCGGTCGATGCGCGGCATTGAGCCCAGCAGGCCCCAGGTGTAGGGGTGCTGGGGCGCGTGGAAGACCTGCTCCGCCGGGCCGCGCTCGACGCACCGGCCGCCGTACATCACGAGGATGTCGTCGGCCAGCTCGGCGACCACGCCCAGGTCGTGGGTGATGATGATGACGGCCGAGCCGAACTCCTGCTGGAGATCGCGGATCAGGTCCAGGATCTGCGCCTGGACGGTCACGTCCAGGGCGGTCGTCGGCTCGTCGGCGATCAGCAGCTCGGGGTTGTTGACCAGCGCCATCGCGATCATCGCGCGCTGGCGCATGCCGCCGGAGAACTGGTGCGGGTAGTCGTCGACCCGGCGGTCCGGCTGCGGGATGCCGACCCGGTCCAGCAGTTCCACGGCGCGCTTGCGGGCGGTCTTCTTGTCCACGGCGTGGTGGACCCGGTAGGCCTCGATGATCTGGGCGCCCACGGTGAAGTACGGGTGCATGGCCGACAGCGGATCCTGGAAGATCATCGCCATCTCGCGACCGCGCATCCGGCGCACCTCGTCGGGGTCCGCGCTCATCAGCTCCTTGCCGTTGAACCAGATCTCGCCGCTGATGCGGGCCTTGCGGCGGCCGTACTGGCCGACGGTGTGCAGGCCCATGATGCCCAGCGACGTCACCGACTTGCCGGAGCCGGACTCGCCGACGATGCCGAGGGTCCGGCCCTTCTCCAGCCGGAAGCTGAGCCCGTCGACGGACTTCACCAGGCCGTCGTCGGTGGGGAAGTGGATCCGCAGGTCGCGTACGTCGAGGTAGGCGGTGGGGGTCGTGGCGTCCCCGCCGACGGGCTCGCCGACGGCGCCGCTCTTCGTCGCGGGGGGTCCGGGGGTGTCCTCCGGGACGGATGCAGTGGTCACGAGAGCCTCACTCGGGGGTCGATCACGGCGTAGAGGAGGTCCACGACGAGGTTGGCGATGATGACGGCGGCGGAGGTGATGAGCGTGACGCCGAGGATCAGCGGCAGGTCCCGGTCGCCGATCGCCTTGACGGCCGCGGCGCCGAGGCCGGGCAGGTTGAAGGTGCTCTCGGTGAGGATCGCGCCGCCCACCAGGGCGCCGAGGTCCATGCCGAGGATGGTGAGGATGGGCGTCATGGTGGAGCGCATGGCGTGCTTGCCGATGACGACCGGTTCCCGCAGGCCCTTGGCGCGGGCGGTGCGGATGTAGTCCTCGCCGAGGATCTCCAGCATGGTGGCGCGGGTGAGGCGGGCGTACATCGCGGCGTAGAGGAAGGCGAGCGTGACCCACGGCAGGATCAGTCCGCCGAACCACCCCCCGGGATCGTCCGCGAAGTCGACGTATTCGCCGTCGGTCCAGTTGAGCCAGTAGTGGAAGATCGCGAGCGAGACCAGGCCGGTGAAGTAGATCGGCAGCGAGACGCCGCTCAGGGCGGCGGTCATGGCCGTGCGGTCCAGCAGGCTGCCGCGCTTGAGGGCGGAGACCACGCCGGTGGCCACGCCGCCCAGCACCCACAGCACGCACGCGCCCCCGGCGAGGGAGAGCGTCACGGGCAGCCGGTCCATGAGCTCCGGCCAGATGGCCTGCTCGGTGCGGAAGGAGTAGCCGAAACACGGCGCAGGGCAGTGGTCGCTGGTCCCGCCTCCGGTGTAGTCGCGGCCGGCGAAGATTCCGTGGACGAAATCCCAGAACTGCACGAGGATCGGGTCGCCGAGCCCCAGCTTCTGCCGGATGCCCTCGATGGTCGCCGGGTCGGCCTGTTTGCCGACGTAGAGCGTCGCGGGGTCGGTGCCGGTGAACTTGGGGATCGCGAAGAAGATGCCGAAGGTCACCAGGGTGACGACGAGCAGCATCACGATGACGGCGAACAGTCGCCTGACGATGTATGCGAACACTGCGTTCGGCCCGGCGGCGGGCCCGGGGACCCCTCGGCGAAGAGGGGCCCCGGGCCGCCGCGCGCGGCCCTCACCTGCCCTTCGGGCCTAGCGGCGGGTGCGCCGGTGGAGCGGACGGACTGTCACTTGACGACACCCAGCGAGGCGTAGTCGTAGCGGCCGTTGTAGGAGTCGGCCGTGTAGACGTTGGTCAGCCGGGAGCTGCGCCAGATGATGTTCTTCTCGAAGGTGAAGGGCAGGTAGTAGGCGCCCTCGGTGATCTTCTTGTTGGCCTCCTGGTAGATCTTCCCCGCCCTGTCCGGGTCCGTCTCCGCGATGCCCTCGTCGAAGAGCTTGTTGATCTCGGGGTCGTTGATCTCGGGGTAGTTGTTGTTGCCGCTGTCCAGGATGAAGCGGCCGTCCGCGATCGGCTGGAGGAGGCCCTGGCCGCTGGGGAAGTCGGAGCCCCAGCCGAAGATGATGATTCCGTAGTTCTTGGCCCTGACGTTCTTGGGAGCGCCGACGATGCCGGTGGACTGGGCGCCGTCGTACTGGTCGATCTGGGCGTCGATGCCGATCTTCTTCAGGGACGCCTGCAGCGATTCGGCGGTGGCGACCTCCTGCGGCTTGTTGTTGCGCACCGCGATGGTGGTCTTGAAGCCCGTCGGCTTGCCGCAGGCGTTGAGCTCCTCCTTGGCCTTGGCCTCGTCGGGCTTGCCCTGCCTGAGGTTGAAGGGGTCGTAGCCCGGGTCGAAGCCCTTGATGGCCGGGGGCATCATGCTGGTGCCGATGTCACCGCCCGCCTCGGGGCCGCCGCGGGCGGTCTGCAGCGAGGTGTGGTCGGCGCCGTAGATGACCGCCTTGCGGCAGTGCTCGTTGTCGAAGGGCGCGACCGACTTGGGGAACGCCGCGTAGCGGATGAAGCCGGTCTGCGGGTTGTCGACGTTGGCCTTGGCGGACTGCAGCGCCTTCTGGCGGCCCGCCGAGCCCATGCCGGTGGCGTTCAGGTCGAGGTCGTAGTCGCCGGCAATCAGACGGTTGTCCATGTCGTCGGCGTTGGAGGTGAGCTTGACCGTGATCTTGTCCGGCAGGGCCTTGCGGATCGAGTCGGAGGACTTGTTCCACTTGTCGTTGCGGGTGAGCTCCAGACCCTTGTTCGGGGTGTAGGAGACCCATTTGTACGGGCCGTTGGAGAACGGCTTGAGTCCGTACTTCTCCGCCGTGTCCTTGTCCTGGCGCACCGGCCCGGCCGCGGGCATGGCCAGCATCTGCAGGAAGTCGCCGTTGGGCTTGGGCAGGTGGAAGACGATGGTCTTCTCGTCCGGCGTGTCGATCGCCTTGAGGCCCAGCTTGTCCTTGCTGTCGTCCTTGTACGGGCCCTTGTACTCCTTGCCCGGGTCCAGGACCTGCATCAGCCAGGTGGGGCCGCCGGAGATCTTGTCCTGGGCCCAGGTGCGCTCGATGCCGTACTTGATCTGCTGGGTGGTGACCGGCTGGCCGTCCTCCCACGTCAGGCCTTCGCGCAGCTTGAAGGTGTAGGTCTTCTTGTCGGCCGAGATCTGGCCGGTGTCGGTGGCCATGTCCGCCACGACCGTGGAGCTGTCCGGGCCCGGTGCGGGCTTGGGGGTGACGAGCGTACGGGTGTAGTAGCGGGCGAAGTCCCACATGAAGCCGTAGTAACCGCGCTGTGGGTCCCACGAGTCGGCGTCCTGGGTGCCGATGAACTTCAGCTCGCCGCCCGTCTTGTCGGAGGCGCTCGCCACCTTGCCCACGGCCGCGTTGAAGCCGGCCGCCTTGCCGCTGCCCTTACTGTCCTTGCTGCCGCCACCGCCACCGCAGGCGGTGGTGGACACCAGCGCCGCGACCACGAGGGCCGCCCCGGCGGCCAGTCTGCGCCTCGAAGTTCCTTGGGTTGTCAAGATGTCGCGACCTCCGTGATCGTCGCCGCCCGGGGACGGGCCGGCGGTGCGGGAAAACGGCCTCCTGACGGATCGACAGGGGCGGTGGAAGGAGCGGAAGAGGGCTGCGGCCCGGGACTCAGCGAGAGCCCTTGGGATCCAGCGCGTCCCGTACGCCGTCGCCGAAGAGGTTGAACGCCAGCACGGTGACGAAGATGGCGAGGCCCGGGATGACCATGAACGTCGGGTCGGACTCGTAGGTCGTGACGGCCTTGGAGAGCATCTGCCCCCAGGAGGAGGTCGGCGGCTTGACGCCCGCACCGAGGAAGCTCAGCGCGGCCTCGGTGAGCACATTGGTGGGGATCATCAGCGTGGCGTACACGGTGATCGGCGCCACCAGGTTGGGCAGCAGCTCGCGGAAGAGGATGTATGTGCGCCCTGCGCCCAGACTGCGCGCCGCTTCGACGTACTCGCGCTCCCTGAGCGAGAGCGTCTGCCCGCGCACGATGCGCCCCACGTACGGCCAGCCGAAGAAGCCGATCACCGCGATCAGCACGGCCATGCGCACGCCCGAACCGGACAGTCCCCACAGCGAATTGGGCACCACGGAGACCAGGGCGATGATGAACAGCAGCTGCGGGAAGGCCAGCAGCAGGTCCATGATCCGGCTGATGACCGCGTCGACCCAGCCGCCGAAGTAGCCCGCGACGATCCCGACGACGGTGCCGATCAGCACGGCCACGACGGCCGACAGGAAGGCGACCAGCAGCGAGACCCGGGCGCCGTAGACGACGCGGCTGAAAACGTCGCGGCCGTTGACCGGCTCGACGCCGAAGAGGAAGTCCGAATTCATGCCGCCCCAGGACCCCTTGGGGGTGCCGAAGAGGGCGTCGATCTGATCCTCGTGGTAGTCGTTCGGCGGGTGGCCGAGCAGGCTCACGATGAGCGGCGCGAAGATCGCGACGAGGATCAGCAGCAGGACGACGACGCCACCGGCGAGCGCCACCTTGTCGCGTTTGAGCCGTATCCAGGCAATGCGCCAGGGGGAACGCCCTTCGATGGCCTTCGCCGGGACGCCGGCGGCGACATCGACGGCTGCGGTCTCGGCCGCGCCCGTGTCGTGCAATGGAGCCGTCATCGTCTGCTGGACCCCTCTCGGCCGGCTGACCGGCCCAACGCCCAACCGCGTTCAACGCGACTGGTTCACATCACTGGTGCGCATAGTGCGAGTGGTGCGGTAGTGCGTGTGGAGCGGGACGTGCACGCCGAGCAGGCCGTACGCCGGAGCAGGCCGTACGCAGGACCAAGTCCTTGCTGCGGGAGTCTTCAACGCTCCCGCGATCACCCGCCAGCCCCCACCCGCAATGTATGCGCAACCGTGATGTACGCAGAGAGGTTCCGTTATACGGACAGTTGTGATCCGTTACCGGAGCGGCAACTCACAGGATCATGTGACGAGTTAGTAGGCCCCGGCCTGCCAGCCCTGTTGCGGCGGGTAGCCGTAGCCCGCGGCCGGGGCGGGCGAGGTGCCGTAGGCGTCGCGGTCGAAGAAGGGCCTGGCGTTGGCCCGCATCCACATCGCGACCGGGTCGTAGTCGTCGGACATCGACACCGTCGACACCGGCAGCCCCTCCGGCACCACGCCGACCGACTGCTGCATCATCAAGCGCACCGATTCCACGGCGACTTGGGACGTGTCGTACAGATCCAGACCGATCGCCAGATAGGGCGTGCCCACCGCGGGCTGCACCCAGGCCCGGCGCAGCGCCCGGACGACCGGGGTGCGGTGGGCGTTCTGCCCGAGGAGGGCGTAGAACTGCGGAATCTCCACGGCCGGTTCGCTCAGCTGCAGCGGTCCGGCGGGCAGCCGGTCCAGGCCCGCGGTGATCCGGCGCAGGTCGAGCCAGGGGATGCCGACGCCGCCGCCGGGTGCGTGCGGGTTGAGCCACAGGCCCCAGCGGTCGGGGTAGAGGGAGGCCGCGACGGCCCGGCCGGTGACCACCTCGTGGGCCCGGTTCCAGCCGCTGGCGGCGAGCTCCTGGGCGGAGGTCACACAGGGGGCGTAGCCCAGGCCGTCAATTTCCATGTTCCCGTACTGGGCGTCGGGCGAGCCGGGCTGTCCGTGCCACAGCAGCATCCAGACCCGGCCCTCGGCGACCGCGTGCAGCAGCGCCTCATAGGTGTCGTACCGGCCGGGCGCCACTTGGCGCAGCACCTGCTCCACGCCGCTCTCCGCGCCCGCGCTCACCTGGTCCGCCTCTTCTCTCGACCGTCTTTGCACCGCACTCGCCAACGCACCCGGGCGCATCGCGGCTCCCGGTGCGGTCATCCAACCAGCTTACGAGAGCGCGGCCGCGGCCACGGGGGCTGTCGCGGCTGTCACAGGTCACGGTCGTAGAACGGGCGGACGCGCTCGCGGATCCAGTCGCCCACCGGGTCCTGTGCGACGTCGAGGAGGACCAGCTGGACGGGCCAGGGCACGGGCGCTTCGCCGAGCGCGCGGCCGAGGGCGTCCAGGGCGGCGGTGCGGCTGGGCGGGTCGGGCAGGTCGAGCTCGACGCCGATGAAGAGCGCCGGGTCCGCGCCCTCGACGCTGGCGAGCGCCCGGCGGGCCGAACGCACGCCGCTCGCGCCCGCGAACGCGAGGCCGGCGGCGGCCAGGAAGGCGGTGGGCTCGTCCTGCCAGTCGGGCTCGAAGAGCCGCACCCGGCCGCCGGAGGCCTCGCCGTCGAGCGCGGTGCGCCCCATGCGGCAGAGCGCGGCCACGGCGGGCGGCGGCAGGGGGACGGTGACCGTGCCCTCGGGGTTGACGGCGATGCCGACCTGCGGGGGCAGTCCGCGGGCGAACTCGACGGCGGGCGCCACGGCGAAGGACATCGCATCGCCCATGACGCGCAGGAACTGCTCCTGGGAGCTGAACACCGGGACGTAGGCCGCGCCGCCGAGCTCCACGGTGGGCAGGTCGAGGTCGGCGCTGTCGGTGCCGCCGCCCTTGGGCAGCGGGATCCAGACGTGGCTGCGGCCGAGCGCCTCGACGATGCGCGGCCCCGCGTCCGGCACGCCCAGGGAGGCGGCGAGCACCTCTTCGAGGGCATTGGCGGGCCAGCCCGTGGCTCCGCCCTGCTCCGGGGTCCAGCCGTACTGTTCGGGGATGCTCATGTCGTCCAACCACCGTCTCGTCAACACCGCACCCGCACCTTACTGAAGTTTTCCTTGCGATGACGGTTCGGGAGACCTCGCCGGCCCGCAGTCCCGGCCGGGGGTCCGGGGGTTGTTCCCCGGGAAGATGCGGCACGGCTGCGGGCCCCTCCGGGCGGCGCGGGAGCCGAGGCATGGGTCACCCGAAGTCGATCAAGCGCAGCGCATCGGCGCCGCGGCGGTCCAGGACGGCCACCGAGGCCGTGCCGTCGGGCAGCTGTCCATTCGTCACCCCGTCCACCAGGCGGGCCATCGCCCGCCGGTGCCGCCGGAAGGCGCGCGGGGAGACCTCGCGCCCGCGCGAGCGCTGCCCGGCGCGGGCGAGGTCCGGGCCGACGGCGAGCAGCAGCATGTGTGCCTCCGCGCCGCGGCGGCGCGCGTCGCGGGCGAGCCAGCGGCGCACCCACGCGCGCTGGCCGCAGTCGTGGACGACGACGCCGGCGTCCGAGCGCAGGGCGCGGCGCAGCGCGGCGTAGTGGGCGAGGCGCACGAGCGGGCGGTAGACGGCGTACGGCAACCAGGGGGGCGTGCGGCGCTCGATGCGCTCCCGGGCGTCCTGGGAGTCGACGCAGTGGACGACCCGGCCGCGGGCGTCCAGGGCCGCGACCGTGCGCCGGATGAGTGTGGACTTGCCGCTGCCGGGCAGTCCGGAGACGACGAGCAGATCGCCGGGCGGGTAGACCAGCGTGGCCGGTATGCGCCCGCCGCGCAGATCGAGCACTCCGACGGGCGCCGCGGGCGGTGCCGCGCCCTCCCCCTTGACGCCCGCGTATACGTCCGTACGCACCGTGATCGCCGTCCCTCCCCCGTCCGTTCACTGCCCCTACCCACGGAATGTAAAAGAAAGGTAATCGAATTCACGGGCCTCCTGGCAGTCCGTCGTACGCCCGTACGTGCAATGATGTGCGCGCCAAGCACGCATCCAACTGCATACCGGCCGCTCGAATCCGCGCGGGAGAGTCCCAGCATGCCGTCCCGCTGGGCGCCGAAGGAGCAAGTTCCTCCCTTGAATCTCTCAGGCCCCGTACCGCGCGGGTGAGGCAGATCTGAAAAGCGGGCCGCCGTGTGCGGTCCCACCCAAGGTGCAAGCCGTGACGCCCGTGACAGGCGAGGGCTCTCGGTGAACCTCTCAGGTTCCGATGACAGATGGGGAGGCCGTGTCCCCCCGTGTCCTCCTCCGCGAGCCACGCGATTCATGCCCGGGAGCCTGACCATGACCGAAGCCCCCCGCCGTACGGCCCTCGACGCGCTGCACCGCGCGCTGGGCGCCACCATGACCGACTTCGCGGGCTGGGACATGCCGCTGCGCTATGGGAGCGAGCGCGACGAGCACGTCGCCGTGCGGACCCGCGCCGGCCTCTTCGACCTGTCGCACATGGGCGAGATCACCCTCACCGGCCCGCAGGCCGGCCGGGCGCTCGACCACGCCCTCGTCGGCAACCTCTCCGCGCTGGCGGTCGGCCGCGCCCGCTACACCATGATCTGCAACGCCGAGGGCGGCATCCTGGACGACCTGATCGTCTACCGCCTGGCCGACCAGGAGTTCATGGTCGTCGCCAACGCCTCCAACGCCCAGGTGGTGCTGGACGCCCTCACCGAGCGGGCGGCCGGCTTCGAGACGGACGTCCGCGACGACCGCGAGAACTACGCGCTCATCGCCGTCCAGGGCCCCGCCTCCCCCGGCATCCTCAAGTCCGTCACCGACGCCGACCTGGACGGCCTCAAGTACTACGCGGGGCTGCCCGGCACCGTCGCAGGCGTCTCCGCGCTCATCGCCCGCACGGGTTACACCGGCGAGGACGGCTTCGAGCTGTTCGTCGCGCCCGGCGACGCGGAGAAGCTCTGGCAGGCACTGACCGAGGCGGGCGCCGAGGCCGGGCTCGTGCCGTGCGGGCTCTCCTGCCGCGACACGCTGCGCCTGGAGGCGGGCATGCCGCTGTACGGGCACGAGCTGACCACCGCCACCACGCCGTTCGACGCGGGGCTGGGCCGGGTCGTGAAGTTCGACAAGGAGGGCGACTTCGTGGGCCGGGCGGCGCTGCAGGCCGCTGCCGAGCGGGCCGCGAGCGCGCCGCCGCGCAAGCTGGTCGGGCTGATCGCCCAGGGCCGCCGGGTGCCGCGGGCCGGATTCGCGGTCACCGCCGGGGGCGAGGTCGTCGGCGAGGTCACCTCGGGCGCTCCCTCCCCCACCCTCGGCAAGCCGATTGCGATCGCCTACGTCGACGCGGCACACGCCGCGCCGGGGACGGAAGGGGTATGCGTGGACATTCGCGGCACTCATGAGCCGTACGAGGTCGTCGCCCTGCCGTTCTACAAGCGCGAGCGCTGATCACCCCTCATCTCACCCGTCAAGACCCGTTGCACTAGCACCACCGCGCGTACAGGAGAATCTAGCCATGAGCAACCCCCAGCAGCTGCGCTTCAGCAAGGAGCACGAGTGGCTGTCGGCCGCCGACGAGAACGGTGTGGCGACGGTCGGGATCACCGAGTTCGCCGCGAACTCCCTCGGTGACGTGGTCTACGCCCAGCTCCCCGCGGTCGGCGACACCGTCACCGCGGGCGAGTCCTGTGGCGAGCTGGAGTCGACCAAGTCGGTCAGCGACCTCTTCGCCCCGGTGACGGGCGAGGTCGTCGAGGCCAACCAGGACGTCGTGGACGACCCCGCGCTGGTGAACACCGCCCCCTTCGAGGGCGGCTGGCTGTTCAAGGTGAAGATCACGGACGAGCCGGACGACCTGCTGTCGGCCGACGACTACACGGCCTTCACCGCAGGCTGACCCCGCCCCTCCCCAGGAAGTCCAGGAAGAACTCATGTCTTTGCTGAACAGCCCCCTCCATGAGCTCGACCCCGACGTCGCCGCCGCAGTCGACGCCGAACTCCACCGCCAGCAGTCCACCCTCGAGATGATCGCCTCGGAGAACTTCGCTCCGGTCGCGGTCATGGAGGCCCAGGGCTCGGTCCTCACCAACAAGTACGCCGAGGGCTACCCGGGCCGCCGCTACTACGGCGGCTGCGAGCACGTCGACGTCGTCGAGCAGATCGCGATCGACCGGATCAAGGCGCTCTTCGGTGCCGAGCACGCCAACGTCCAGCCGCACTCCGGCGCGCAGGCCAACGCGGCCGCGATGTTCGCGCTGCTCAACCCCGGCGACACCATCCTGGGTCTGAACCTCGCCCACGGCGGGCACCTGACCCACGGCATGAAGATCAACTTCTCCGGCAAGCTCTACAACGTGGTCGCCTACCACGTCGACGAGAAGACCAACCTGGTCGACATGGAGGAGGTCGAGCGCCTCGCCAAGGAGCACCGGCCGAAGCTGATCGTCGCCGGCTGGTCCGCCTACCCGCGGCAGCTGGACTTCGCGGCCTTCCGCCGGATCGCCGACGAGGTCGGCGCATACCTGATGGTCGACATGGCCCACTTCGCGGGCCTCGTCGCCGCCGGGCTGCACCCCTCGCCGGTGCCGTACGCGCACGTCGTCACCACCACCACGCACAAGACGCTGGGCGGTCCGCGCGGTGGTGTGATCCTCTCGACGGCCGAGCTGGCCAAGAAGATCAACTCGGCGGTCTTCCCCGGGCAGCAGGGCGGCCCGCTGGAGCACGTCATCGCGGCCAAGGCGGTCTCCTTCAAGGTCGCCGCGAGCGAGGAGTTCAAGGAGCGCCAGCAGCGCACCCTCGAGGGCGCGAAGATCCTCGCCGAGCGTCTGGTGCAGCCGGACGTGACCGAGGCCGGCGTCTCCGTCCTGTCCGGCGGCACGGACGTGCACCTGGTCCTGGTGGACCTGCGCAACTCCGAGCTGGACGGCCAGCAGGCCGAGGACCGCCTCCACGAGGTGGGCATCACGGTCAACCGCAACGCGATCCCGAACGACCCGCGGCCCCCGATGGTCACCTCGGGCCTGCGGATCGGCACGCCGGCGCTGGCCACGCGCGGCTTCCAGGCGGAGGACTTCCGCGAGGTCGCGGACATCATCGCCGAGGCGCTGAAGCCGTCCTACGACGTGGAGTCGCTCCGCGCCCGGGTCACGGCCCTGGCGGAGAAGTTCCCGCTGTACCCCTCGCTGTAACTCGGGGCGAGCCCCCGAGCGACACATCGTCCGCGAACGCCGGGCGGGCTGGTTCCAGCCCGCCCGGCGTTCGCGGATCCGGGTCCGGGAGGCCATGGGAAGCGCCCGAGACGAGCAGGTCGCTGAGTGCCGAGCGCGTCTTGGCCCGCGGGGCCGCGGGCCGGTCGTCCCCTGCCGGGTAGAGCAGCGCGTGCCGCCGCCGGGCCTCGGCCGCCAAGGCGGTCTGCTCCACGAGCACCGGCTCGGCCCGCCCGTCCTCGTGCAGCGTCGTCAGCAGACGCAGGTGCGCCAGGTGCCGGCCCGCACCCAGCATCGCGCGAGCGCCCCGCACCCCGCCCGGCACCACGAGGAGTGCCGCCCCGCCGTCGTCGACGGCCACGCTCTCCAGGCCCTCGGCCGCCAGCCGGTCCGCCGCGGCCCCGCGCGGCCCGGGTCCGTCGAAGCGCCGGACCTCGCCGTGCGTATGAGTCACCACGGCGGCCGCGCCCGGCCCGGGGCCGACCTCCGTACCGGGGCCGTCCGGCGGGAAGGGACGGCAGTGCAGCCGTACGCCCGTGCGCTCGGCCCATTCCACGGCCCGCTCGTGCACCACCTTCGCGCCGTACCGGGACATCCGCCGCACCCCGCCGTAGCCGATGCGCGGCAGCACCCGCGCGTCCGGCACCAGGAACGGGTCGGCGGTGCACACCCCCGGCACATCGGAGAACAGCTCGCACACCGGCGCCCCCAGCGCCCCCGCCACGGCCACCGCCGACAGGTCCGAGCTATTGCGCCCCAGCATCACCACGCGCCCCGCCGCATCCACGCCCTGCCCACCGGGCAGCACCACGACGGGGCACTCCGCCAAGGCCGCCCGCACCGGGCCCGCACCGGCCCGCTCCAGCTCCGCCCGGTCGGCGGGGCCCGCCGCCAGCAGCCCCGTCTCGGCGACGGCCAGCGGCCTCGCGGGCACGCCCTCGGCGGCGAGCGCCGCGGCGAGCAGGGCGACGCTCACCGTCTCGCCGGTGGTCAGCAGCATGGCGGCCGTCCGGTCCGGCGGGGCCTCGGCGATCTGCTCCAGCGTGTGCAGCAGCCTGCCGGTGGTGCCGGACATCGCGCTGACCACGACGACCACCGGCCGCCCCCCGGCCGCGCGCAGCGCCACGTGCCGGGCGACCCGCGGATAGCCCTCCAGGTCGGCGAAGGACGACCCGCCGAACTTGAGCACCAGCGGCGAGGTGTCCGCCCTCACCCCAGCCACCCGTGTTTCACGGCGAGTTCCACGATCTCGACCGCGTTGGACGCCGCCCCCACCCACAGGTTGTCGGCCACCACCCACAGCCACACGCCGTGGGGGTCGTCGGGCTCGACCCGCACCCGGCCGACGTGGACCAGCGCCCGGTCCTCGGTCCGGGCCGCGGCGAACCGGGGCATCGGATAGGGCACCGCGTCCGTGCGCCGGTAGAGCCGGATGCCCGGCGTCGCGGCCAGCGCATCCTCCACCTGCGCCGCGGTCACCGGTCTGCGCACCCGGATCCGGACCGCCTCACAGTGGCAGTGGAAGACGGGCACCCGCACCGCCGTGGCGGTGATCCGCAGCTCCGGGAGCCCGAGGATCTTCCGGGGTTCGCAGGCGAGCTTGCGCTCCTCGTGTGCGAAGCCGGTCTCGTCCGGCAGCCCTATCTCGGGCACCAGGTTGAAGGCGAGCGGCTGCCCGAACCGCCCCGGCGGCTCCGCCGGGGCGCCGACGTCCGACAGCATCCGCGCGGACGCCTCGCCGAGCTCTGCGAGGCCGCGCAGGCCGCCGCCGGACGCCGCCTGGTAGGTGGCGACGACCACGTCGTCCAGTCCGGCCAGTTTGTGCAGCGGCTGCAGGGCGCGCACCAGCTGGATGGTGGAGCAGTTGGGGTTGGCGACCAGCCCGCTGCCGGGGCGCTCCGCGAGGGCCCCGGGGTTCACCTGCGGTACGACCAGCGGCACGTCGGGCCGCATCCGGAAGGCCGAGCTGTTGTCGACCACCAGCGCACCGGCCGCCGCCAGGCGTTCCCCCTCCCGTCTGCTGATCTCTGCTCCCGCGCACAGCAGGGCCACGTCCGCCCCGGTCCGGTCCCACTCCTCCAGGGGCGTCAGCGGGGCAAGCGGCAGCGACAGGTCCAGCTCCGCCGCCAGGTCGGTGCCCGCGCTCCGCGCGGATGCGACCGGCACCACCTCGGCCAGCGGCACGGCGCCCGCATCGAGCAGGGCCAGGCACTCGCGGCCCACGGCCCCCGTGGCGCCGATCAGCGCGATACGCAGCATGCGTCCTCTCCTCCCGGGGCCGTCGCCGGTCCCTGTTCTCAGTGGGCGGCGGCCGGGTGCGGGGACCGGAACGTACGCCGGTACGCGTGCGGGGTGGTGCCCAGCGAGCGCACGAACTGGTGGCGCAGCGCCGCCGCGTTGGGGAATCCGGTGCGGGCCGCTATGGCCTCCACGGTCTCGTCCGTGCCCTCCAGCAGCCGCTGGGCGAAGAGCACCCGCTGCCGCAGCAGCCAGCGGTAGGGGGTGGTGCCCGTCGCCTGCCGGAAGCGCCGGGCGAAGGTGCGGGCCGACATCGACGCCTGGGCGGCGAGCTGTTCGACGGTCAGCTCGCGGTCCATGTGCCGCTCCATCCAGGCGAGCACCTCGCGCACGCCGTCCTCACGGGCGTCCGGCACCGGGCGCTCGATGTACTGGGCCTGACCTCCGTCGCGGTGCGGCGGCACCACCATGCGCCGGGCGATGCCGTTCGCCACGTCGCTGCCCTGGAGCTTGCGCACCAGGTGCAGGCAGGCGTCGATGCCCGCCGAGGTGCCGGCCGAGGTGATCACCGGGTCCTCGTCGACGTAGAGCACGTCCGGATCGACCTTCGCCGCCGGGAAGCGCCGGGCCAGCACGTCGGCGTACTTCCAGTGCGTCGTACAGCGCCGGCCGTCCAGCAGCCCCGCCTCGCCGAGGACGAAGGCCCCGACGCAGACGCTGAGCACCCGGGCGCCGCGGTCGACGGCCCGGCGTAACGCACCCAGGAGTTCGGGCGGGAACTCCCGGTGCGAGAAGTCGTCGCCCACCGGCACGGCGATGAGATCGGCCTCCTCCAGCCGGTCCAGACCGTACGGGGTGCCGATGGTGAATCCCGGAACGGCCCGTACGGGCGAGGCCTCCGCGGCGACGAGCGCGAAGTCGTAGGCGGGGAGCCCCTCGGCCCGGCGGTCGATGCCGAACACCTCGCATACGACGCCGAGTTCAAAGGGGTGCACGTCATTGAGCAGCACAGCGGCCACGTTCTTCAACATGCCGACCAACATGGCAGATTTTCGTGGTTCTCCGACAGCCCAGCCGCTGTTTCCCGGCCGGGTATCCCGGCACCATGGAACCATGGTTCACACACTCGGCTCCGGCCTCATCCCGTTTCCCCGGGCTTACCGCCGGCGCCCGCCCCGCTGATGGCGATTCCCCCACGTATGCCGAAAACGACGGCCTGCGTGCGGTCGGCCGCACCGACTTTGGCGAAAACCGCGGAGAGGTGGTTTTTCACGGTCTTCTCCGCAATGTCGAGAGAACTGGCCACCTGACGGTTGGATTTGCCCTGGGCCACGAGTTCCAGCACCTCGCGCTCCCGGGGCGTCAGCAGCGACAGCGCCCGGGTGAAGGCCGGTTCACCGTCGTCCTGCGGCATGGGCAGGGCCTCGGGCGTGCCGTCCGGGTGGTCCAGGGCGCAGTCCGAGACCATCCTGCGGTACTCCAGGATTTCCTGGGCCGCGTTGAGTGCGGCATGCAGCCTGTCGAGTGTCTCCGCCAGGTCGGCGCAGAACGGAGACCTGTCGTCGCACCGCGCACAGATCGGCGGCTGCACCATTCGAAGGGGTTTGCCCGGGATTCTCTTGACCATGCGCACTCCTCGATTTCAAGGGATCGGATGGCCGCTCTCTTTCAGGGCGTGCCGATGCCCCGGCCGCCGGCCTCCGCATGGATGGCGACCGTCTTGCACCGCGTGTATTCGCGCAGTGCCTCGAAGCCCTTTTCCACGCCGATTCCGGAGCGTTTGTAGCCGCCGAAGGGCAGCTCCACTCCGCCGGCGGCGCTGTAGTTGTTGACGAAGACCTGGCCCACCCTCAGCTCGCGGACCAGTCGGTGGGCCACGGCCACGTCCCGGGTCCAGATGCCGGCGGCGAGCCCGTAGGAGGTGGCCTCCGCCAGGGCGACGGCCTCGTCGGTGCCGGTGAAGGGGGTGACGCACAGGACGGGGCCGAAGACCTCCTCGGTGAAGACCGGCTGCTTGGGCGAGACCCCGTCCAGCAGGGTCGGCTGGACGAAGAAGCCCGCGGCGAGCGCGGCGTCCTCGGGCACTCCGCCTCCGGTCACGACCTCGCAGTCCGCGGCCGCCTCGCGCAGATGGCCGAGCACCCGGTCGCGCTGGCGTGCGGAGATCAGCGGGCCGACGTCGGGGTCGTCGAGCCCGCGGCCCAGGCGCAGTGCGCCGAAGGCCTCGCCCAGTGCCGCCACGACCTGCGGGTGCAGGCTCTCGTGGACCAGCAGCCGGCTGCCCGCCGAGCAGTTCTGGCCCGCGTGCTCCGTGATGGACCGCACGATCAGCGGCAGGGCGCGCTCGATGTCGGCGTCCGGGAGCATGATGTGCGGTGATTTGCCGCCGAGTTCCAGGGTGACGGGGACGATGTTGCGTGCGGCCGCCGCCATGACCGACTCACCCACTTCGCGGGAGCCGGTGAAGGCCAGGTGGTCGATGCCGGGGTGGGCGGCCAGCGCCGCTCCGGCCTCCTCGCCGTAGCCGGGCACGACGTTGAGGGCGCCGGGCGGGAATCCGGCGGCCAGGGCCAGTTCGCCGAGCCGCAGGGGGGTGAGCGGGGCGTCCTCGGCAGGCTTGAGGACACAGCAGTTCCCGGCCGCCAGGGCGGGGGCCACGGTGCGGGCGGCCACCTGGAGCGGGTAGTTCCAGGGGATGATGTGGCCGCACACGCCGTACGGCTCGCGGAGGGTGAAGGCCAGCAGGTCGGGGCGGGTGAGCACGGTCTCGCCGCCGAGGGCTTCCACCACGCCGCCGTAGAAGTCGAAGTAGCGGGCTGCCACTTCGGCGTCGGTGCGTGCCTGGCCGAGGGGTTTGCCGGTGTCCAGGCTCTCGGTCCGGGCCAGCGCCTCGCCCTCTGCGCGCAGGGTGGCGGCCAGCGCGCGGCACAGCTCCGCGCGCTGCTGTGCCGTGGTGTGCCGCCAGTGCGTTTCGTACGTCTCGCGGGCCGCCCGGACCGCGGCCTCCACTTCGGGCGCCCGGCAGCGGGCCACCCGGGCCAGGGGCGAGCCGTCGAAGGGGTCGACGACGTCGATCCACTCCCCCGGGCGGACGTGCTCCCCGGCGATGACGGCTGCGTGTTCCTCGGTCCCCGTGGTCTCGGCGTCTGACACGGCACTCCTTGGCATGGGGGAGGTGCGGCTCGGGGCTGGACGGGCAGAGGGGGGTGGGGGTCAGCCGGCGAGCGCGGCGGTCAGGACGTTCCGGAGGTCGCGGGCGGTGACGTCGCGGGGGCAGCACACCAGCAGCCGCTGCTGCTTGAGGGCGCCCTCGACGAGGTCGGGCACGTCCTTGCGGGTGTAGCCGAAGGCGGCGGTCCCGGTGGGGCCTCCGGTGTCGGCGACCAGGCTCAGCAGCGTCGCGGGCAGGACGTCCGCGCCATTGGCGACGGTGATCCCCCGGAGATTCGCGCCCAGCAACTCGGCGGCGCGCAGGTGCCGTTCGGGAGCGGTGGGATACGTGAAGGCGAAGGCCGCGGCCGCCGTGGCGACGACGGCGGCGCCGTGCGGCACCATCGGGTGGCTCACGTCGTAGCCGGCCGGCCGGTACTCCCGGACGAGGCCGGCGATGGGGTAGGCGCAGGCGTGCGGGATGTGGGTGCCGGCGTTGCCGAAGCCCATCCCCGCGAAGCTCGCCGCCTGGCTCATCGCCGTGCGGGCCTCGAGGTCGTGGGGGTTGAGCACGGCCCGGCGCAGGTGGCGCCCGACCAGTTCCAGGGCGCGCTCGGCCCAGATGTCGCTGATCGGGTTGGCCCCGATGTACAGCGGCCGGTCGGCGGGCGAGCCGAAGGGGGGTCTGCGGTCGTAGGGCCGGGCGGTGTACGACTCGCAGGCGTGGGTCAGCACGTCGTAGCCCGAGGCCGCGGTGACCTCGGCGGGCAGGGTCAGGGTGTTGGCCGGGTCGACCAGGGCGAGCGAGGGCCGCAGATAGGGGTCGCTGATGCCGGTCTTCACCCGCAGGCCGGTGACGCCGAGCGCCACCATGGCCGTGCACTCGCTGCCGCTGCCCGCCGTCGTCGGCACGGCCACCAGCGGCTTGAGCGGGCCCGGTATCGCACGGCCCGCGCCCACCGGCTTGTTGAGGTAGTCGTGCACGGTGCTGCCGGGGTGGCTGCCCAGCAGGTTGAGCATCTTGGCGGTGTCGATGGAGCTGCCGCCGCCCAGGGCGACGTAGCCGTCGACCTCCACGGAGGCCAGCTCGCGCGCGGCCTCGGCGCAGCCGGTGTCGGTGGGCTCGACCTGGGCCCGGTCGAAGAGCGTCACCGCGACGCCCTCCTGCTCGATCAGCTTGGCGACCTGCGCCGGCAGCCCCGAGCGGGCCAGGGTGGGGTCGGTGACCAGCAGTACCGAACGGAGTCCGGCGCGGGTCAGTTCGTGGCCGATTTCCTCAGTGGCGCCGACGCCGAACTTCAGCGGTGGAGCCTGCCAGGTAATGATCTTTTCGTGAATCCCGTCGCCGAGAGGCAAATCCCGAACCCCCGTCTTCACTCGACGAAAACCATTCCGGCCGGACAGAACCGTCCGCTGCGCCAAGGGCCGCCTCAATGCCATCGGCCTCACGACCGGCTGCGCCATCCTAGCCCTGGCCAAGGGTTCTCGGTATAGGACCGGGGACCTATACGGGCATCAAGAACCGGCCATGCGGGGCCGGTTGACACTTCGGGCGACGGAGCGGATCACGGCCTCGGCCGCCGATCCACTCCGCCACATTCCGCCTTTTCGATCAGCGCCGCACCGGTTCCACGATCACCCGGCCCTGGATTTCCTTGACACGGCGGGTATCCGTGTCCAGAGCCGCCTGGTCGTCGGCGGCGAGAATCACCCAGCCCAGGCTGGTGAACAAATCCTCCGTAACGGGGACCTGTTCACCATTGGCATAGGGCAGGGCCATCCGCTGAAAGGAGGGGAGGTCCTGTACGGCGTTGAATACCTCTGCATTTCGCAGAATTCCCTCGCGCGGGGAGGTGAGCCAGACGACCCGCACCGGCCGGAGGATCCGGTAGCCCTCGGTGAAGGTGCCCGGCCCGTCCAGGCAGTGCCGGACGGTGCGGTCGATGTGGCAGTCGCCGGTGGCCAGCCGGGCCGAGTAGTTCAGGCAGCTGCCGACCAGCCGGGCCGCGATCTCGATGAGCCGGGGGCCGTCGGAGGTGAGGATCACCTCGGTGTGCGTGGGGCCGTTGCGGACCCCGACCGCCTCGGCCACCCGCCGGGTGTAGTCGCCCAGCACCGCCACCAGCGGATCGTCGGGCTGCAGGTAGTCGAGGCAGTCGTAGACCCCGATCCGGTCGCCCTTGGCCCACTTGCTGTAGCGGCTCACCGTGACCAGGCCGAACCGCCCGTCGACGGAGTAGGTGTCGACGACGTACTCGGCGCCCTCGGCGAATTCCTGGATCAGGACGAGGTCGTTGGTGAGGTCGAAGCGGTTGACCGACCCCAGCAGCCGTTTGAAGTACGGCCGCCAGTCCTCGCCTTCGGCCACCTTGTGCACGTCGTCCGTGCCGCCGCTGCGGCACGGCTTGAGCACCAGCGGCCTGCCCTCCAGGCCGTTGCGGACGATCCACGCGGCGGCCTCGTCCATGTCGCCGGTGGCGATCTGGCGCAGCGGGGGCACCCCGCCCGCCTCCAGCGCTTGGGCCATCGCCCATTTGTCGCGCCGGGCCTCGGACAGCTCCAGCGCGTTCTCCGTGCCCGGTGCGAGCGCCGCGATCAGCCGGTCCACCAGCATGACCGCCGACTCGTTCCCGGGGACGACGGCCACCGGGTCGTAGCCCCGCACGGTGGCCACGAGGTCGTCGAAGTTCCGGCCGTCCTCCGAATCCCCCGCGTAGCAGTGCACTTGGTGGAACTTCTCCGGCGTCCAGGTGCGCCGGTAGGAATTCAGCGGGCCGGGGGTGCTCAGCACCGCCACCGGTTCCACACCCCTGTCCCGGAAGGCGTTGGCGAACTCCGCCGCACCCGCATAGGGATCGACGAGAATGACGTAGCGTTGCATTCCATTCCTCCGCGATCGGCGCTGCCGCACATCATGTGCCGGTCACACGTCCTGGGCCGGCCGCCGTCTCCGTGTCCGGCCCGATGGGCTCCTCCCCCGCGTCGGCGGCCTCCTCCGCCTGCCCCAAGGGGCGTACCCCCCACCAGGCGGCGGCCACCGCGAGCAGCCCGACGATCCCGCACCCCAGCCAGAGTCCCGCGTGGAAGCGGTTCCAGAGCATGACCCCGACGAATGGGCCGAGCGCGGTGCCGAGTCCGTACAGGGAGTTCGACGCGCCGAGGTAGCGTCCGCGCAGCTCGGGCGGTCCGGCCTGGGAGGGGTAGGCGAAGAACAGCGTGGGGTAGCCCACGATCTCGCCGAAGGACCAGACCAGGGTGCCGATGACCAGCGCGGCCAGGCCCCACGGCAGCGCGTACAGGGTCATGCCGACGCCCGTGAGCAGCACCCCGGAGATCACCGCGAGCCGGGCCGGCCAGCGCTGCACCACCTTGGCGACCAGCAGCTCGCAGGTGATCACGAGGAAGCCGTTGAGCGACACCATGGACGCGTACACGCCGGTGCCGTATCCCTCGTGACGTACCGTCAGGGGAAGCGTGGAGACGTACTGGATGTAGATCATCGAGCTGGCGAACATCGCCACCAGGAACAGCAGGTACTTCCGGTCCGCCAGCACCGCCATGTAGCTCGGCTTCCGCTGCCCGGCGGCGTCCGGCGCCGCTTCGGACGGCTGTGCCGCCTCCTCGCCCCGGCCCTTCGGCAGGGTGGTCGCGGCGATGGCCGCGAAGATCAGGACGGCCACGGACTCGCCCCAGAACAGGAAGTCCCAGGAGACCTGGACCAGCGCCGCGCCCAGAAGGGGCGCCGCCGTGGTGCCGAGGTTGATCGCCAGCCGCACCATGGCGAAGATCATGACCTGCCGGTCCGCCGGTATGAGCTGGCTGATCATGCTGGTGGAGGCGGGCCGGTAGGCCTGGCCGGCCGCCGCGCCGACGGCGATGACCGCGAGGATGGCACCGTAGCTGTCCAGGTAGAGCACGGCGGGCAGCAGCACCGCCGAGCACACCAGGGTCGACATGATGGTCAGCCGAGGGCCTATCCGGTCGGACATCCCGCCGCCGGTCAGTACGCCCAGGACCGTCCCGGCCCCGTACACCCCCAGCGCGCCGCCCGCCTGGGTGGCGGAGAAGCCGCGCTGGGTCAGGTAGAGCACGATGAAGACCTGGATGAACCCGCCGAGCCGGTTGACCATGGTGCCCAGGAGCAGAGCCCTGACCGCCGCCGGAGACTCCCGCCACACCGTCTTCACACCGGCGCGCTGCTGGTCTCCCACCACACCACCTCCTGGCCGGCTGCCGGCCCGTTGATCGCCCCGTCTCCGGCAACTCTGCTGCCGCCCGCGCCCGAGCAACAGCGGCAGGACTGCCCGGCAACCACGAATTGCTGCCACCGCCCGCCGGGTTGGGCAGGGGGTCCCAGCGGGGCCGCCGGGACCAATGTCCTATGGCGGCGGGCCACCCTGCCGTACGAGTGTGTTCCGCAGCAGCGAGGCACCGGAATTGAAGTGCACAACGGTGGTGCACCACGGTCGCGACGGGAGTTCTCATGGCCGCACGAATCACTGTCGATCCCGGAAAGCTCAGCCAATTCGGCCAGGCCGCCGGAAGCACTTTCTGCTTGGTGACGAATCCCGAACTGACCGATGCGCTGGAGGTGGCGGAGACCGCCGCCTACGACCGGTTCCTGACGCTGACCATCAGCGCGGGCGAGCGCTTCGAGGATCTGCTGGAAAAGAGCATTCCGGAGCCGGCCCATATTCTCGTGATATCCCCGTACCGGTTCTTCGAGTCCCCCGACCCGTCCTTGGTCGGGCGCCGGAAGATCATGGGTATGGCGTGCAATTCCACGCCCACCACGCTCACCGAGATCCGGCATTTCCTCGGGGTGATGGAACGCACCTCGGCCGCCGAACAGGGCGCTTTCTCCGACACGTTCTTCGAGATCGCCGAGGAGGCCGGCCACCTGGAGTACGTCGACCCCCGGCACGGCACCCGCGCCGTCATGGACCACCTGCGCGACGGCCTGGTGTGGAACCAGCAGGCCGGCCCGCTCGACTGGGGCGACCAGCAGATCGTCCCGGCGGGCGAGATCAGCGTGCTGCCGATCGAGATCCGGGAGTTCCAGGAGGACCTGCGGCTGCCCCTGGAAGGCGAGATCACGCTGCGCGGCTACCCCATCCTGCACAGCGGCACGCCGTCGTTCTCCCGCGCCGACCAGGCGCGCATCCACTCCCGGCTGTGGACCATGCGCGACAACGCCATCAAGGCGGTCGTGGAGGACGGCCGGATCACGCACCTGACGGCGCTCGACGCGGGCGCGGCCCCGGCGCTGGAGATGCTTGAGCAGATGTTCGCGGTGGACTCCCGCTACCGCATCGTGTGGGAGATCGGGCACGCGCTCAACACCGCGCTGGACATCCTTCCGGGCAACCACGCCATGAACGAGGTGTACGGCGGCACCGAGGGCTGCCTGCACTACGGGCTGGGCCTGACGCCGTTCACCCAGTACCACCTCGACATCATCTCGCCCGACACCCGCGTCGTGAGCGACAACGGCCCGTCCCTGATCGGGCACTTGGACCACCCCACCGTCGAGCGGGTCGTCTCCGTCTGAACGGCCAGGGGTGTGCACCACCGACATCGCCGACAGGAGGTGACAGTGATGAAGGACAAGAAGATCAAGGTTCAGAAGAACCGCAACTACCTGGGCACGCTGCTCGGCTGATCACCGTCCCGTGGCGGGGCCCTCAAGGCCCCGCCACGGGTTCACCGGGCACACGGTCATGCCGGCAGAACCCGAAGGAGTGCGCCCGTGTCACCGCTGGAAATCACCGCAAGCGACTTCGGCCAGTTCGGCGAACCGTCCGGCACCTTCTGCCTGGTGACGGACGAGAGCGGCGGCAAGGCGATCCACTGCCTCCCGGGGCGGGGATACGACCGGGTCCTGCACCTCACGCTGCCCGACGGACAGAGCCTGGGCGAGCTCCTCGACGCGCGCGTGCCCGCGGACGCCCATGTGCTGGTGGCCTGCCCCGGCCGGTTCGTCACCTCGCCGGGCCCCCGTGAACTGGGCGGGCGGAAGCTGTCGGTGCTCCCGGCCGGCTCGACCCCGCTGACGCCCGGCCACGTCGCCTACCTCCTGCAGACCGCGGCCCGTACGGACGTGGCCCGCCAGGAGGCGCTGGCCGAGGAGTTCTTCGGACACGCCGAGGCCTACGACCGGCTGCTGATCACGGACGACGAGGCGGGCTGCGAGGCCGAGTTCGACCACACGGCGGGCGAGTGCGTGTGGAACCAGCAGGCCGGGGTGCTCTCCCCCGGCGAGCAACAGGTCTTCCCGTCGGGCAAGCTGAGCGTGACGGCCGCCGAGATCACCGTCTTCTCCCCCGAGGCCCGGCTGAGCGGGCTGACCGGCACACTGGCGCTGCGCGGCTGGCCCATCGTCCACCGCGGCGCCGACCCGGCCGACGAGCCCGGCCAGCAACGGCTGTTCGAGGCCCTGGCGCCGCTGGTCTCCCACCCCGTATGGCTCACCGTGACCGGCGGCGTCATCGAGGACGTCACCGCGCCGGACGCCGCCGCCCGGCCCGCCGCCGAGGCGCTCGACGCTCTGCTGGGCACCGAACCGCTCTACCGCACCATCTGGGAGCTGGGCTTCGGCATCAACACCACGACGGAGATCATCCCCGCCAACTGCGGGCCCAACGAGGTCCACGGGGCCTCCCACGGGGTGGTCAACCTCGGGCTCGGGGTCACCCCCACCACCCGCTTCGCCCTCGCCTTCCTCTGCCCGCGCAGTTCGCTGCTGACCCCCGACGGCACCCCGGTGCTCGGTGCCCGCAGGGCCGTGCGCCGCGGACGGATGCGGCGGGTCTCCAGCGCGAGCTGCGGCTGCCACTGACCGGCCGCCACCCGACCGTCCCAAGGAGGACACCATGCCGTCCAGGCCCGGACTGCGCGAGCGCGTCGACGCGCTCCTCGACTCCTTCATCAAGGACTTCTACGAGACCGTCCCCTACGCCCGGCACCAGAAGAGCGCCGAGAAGATCGACCTCGAGTACTACAAGCGGCACAACATCGAGACGATCCTGCGGCTGCGCCGCAAGCGCACCATCGACGCGCTCGCCATCAAGTACTTCACCAAGAAGGACCCGGTGCAGGCCAAGGCCTGGGCGCACTACACCGACGACGAGATGCTGCACGACCGGCTCTTCGCCGCCGACCTGGCGAAGGTGGGGGTCTCCAAGGAGGAGATCTACTCCACCGAACCGCTGCTCTCCACCAAGCTGCTGACCGGGTACCTCCAGTACGGCATGGAGTTCGAGGACAGCCCCCTGGCCCTGATCGCCAGCGTCTACTTCGTGGAGTACAC
This sequence comes from Streptomyces olivoverticillatus, assembly GCF_014203555.1. Taxonomy (GTDB): domain Bacteria; phylum Actinomycetota; class Actinomycetes; order Streptomycetales; family Streptomycetaceae; genus Streptomyces; species Streptomyces olivoverticillatus. Next base: position 205,071 of record NZ_JACHJH010000001.1, read on the forward strand.
CACCACCCGCACCCAGCCGGAGTGGCTGGACAACCTGGAGAAGGTGCTGGGCGCGGACGAGGTCAAGGGCCAGCGCGCGCACGTCAACACCGACCTGGACGACGACCACGACGACTTCGTCTGGCGCGTGTTGACCAGCCTGGTCACCACGGACGAGGAAGAGCGCGCGGTCGAGCGGCACCTGCACCACATCTACTGGCTGTGGAAGCTGTACTTCGTGGAGCTGCACCAGCGCACCGTGCTGGGCAAGGAGGGCGAGCAGATCGCGCTGCCCACCGCGGCCGAGGCCTGAGGGCCCCGGGGTGCGGGGCCCGAGCGGCCGGGCGGCTGCGCCCGGCACCCCCGGGGCGGCCCGCGCGGCCGGGCAGCCGGGCGCCGAGGTGCTGGCGCTGCCGCCCGGCCGGCTGCTGCCGCCCGCGACCGAGCGGTGGATCGTCGACGGCCTGGTGACGGCCATGCCCGACCTGCGGGCCCGCGAGCTGTTCGCCGAGCGCCGCGACATGCTCACCGAGGCCGACTACGTGGTGGCGGCCGTGGACCGGGAGCGGGACGCGGTCGTCGCCCTGCTCACCTCGCGGTGGGCGGCGCTGCCCTCGGGCCGGAGCTGTCTGCACGTGATGACCCAGTTCGTGGGCGACGCCTACCGGCACGGGGCACTGTTCGCCGCGAGCTGGGCCGCCCACTTCCGCGGGCTGCTGGCCGACGGGCACGCCTTCCCCGAGGTGATCGCGCTCAAGACCTACAACCCGGTGGTGCACTGCGCGATGGCCGCGTTCGCCGGGCATCCGGACATCCGCATGTACCCCGACCTCACGGGGGCCGACCTCACGGGGGCGCCCCGCACCCCCGATCCGCTGGCGGCCGAGGTGGCGGAGGCCCTGGTCCCCGGGCACCCGTTCGACCCGGTGCAGGGGATCTTCCCCGGCATCGGGCGGCCCCGCGACCTCTACCGCAAGCGGCCCCTGAGCTCGGTGCCGGCCGTCAACGCCCACTTCGCCGACCGCCTCGAACCGGCCGACCGGCTGCTGTGCATGCTGCACGTCCCCACCGAGGCCGGGCGGCACGCCATCCTCACGGCCCTCGGCGTACGGCCGCCCGGGCCCCGTCCGTAGCCCACCCCGGAAAACGAGAGGGCGGCCATGCACCGGCTCTTCCCCCTGGACTACGCCCAGGCACGCGCGGACTTCCTGCGGGCCGCGAGCGCCGCGGGCGCGAGCCTGCGCAGCCACCGGCTGCCCGGCCGCCACGGCCCCGACGGCTCGCAGCTGACCGTGGACACCGCCTACACGGGCCCGAAGGACGCCTCCCGGCTGCTGGTGACGGTCTCCGGGACGCACGGCATCGAGGGCTTCTGCGGCTCCGCCTGCCAGAGCCGCGTCCTGCTGGAGGAGGGCCTGGCACGGGCCGCCGGGCCGGACACCGGCGTCCTGCTGGTGCACGCCCTCAATCCGTACGGCTTCGCCTACCTGCGCCGCGTCAACGAGGACAACGTCGACCTCAACCGGAACTTCGTCGACCACGGTGCGCCGCCGCACAACGACGCCTACGACCGGGTGCACCCGGCCCTCCTCGGCCACGGCCGCGCCCGCTTCTCGCCCGAGGAGACCACCGCGGAGCTGCTCGGCCTCCGTGACCGGCTGGGTGCGCGCACCTTCCAGGAGGCCGTCACCCGGGGCCAGTACCGGCATGCGGACGGCCTGTTCTACGGCGGTGAGCGGCCCGTGTGGTCGCACCGGGTGCTGCGCCGGATCGTGGCGGAGCACCTGGCCGGTGCCGAGCACATCGCCTACATCGACCTGCACACCGGCCTCGGCGAGCGCGGCACCGGCGAGCCGATCTTCCGCGGCGGCCGCGACGCGGGCGCGCACGAGCGGGCCCGCGCCTGGTACGGGGCGGCGCTGACCGCCTCCGAGGAGGGCACCTCCTCCTCTACCGTGATCGTCGGCAACACCGCGACCGCGGTCGCCGACGGGCTGGCCGAGGGCCAGGAGCTCACGGCGATCACCCTGGAATTCGGCACCCTGCCCGGACCCGAGGTGCTGCTCGCCCTCTGCGCGGACAATCTGCTGCACCTGCGGCAGCCGCCGGAGTCCGCGGTGCGGGCGCCGGAGAAGCGGCTCATCCGTGCGGCTTTTGCGCCCGTGGACGACGACCGGTGGGGCACGGCCGTGCTGCGCCGGGCCAGGGAGGTTTTCGATCAAGCCCTCAAGGGGCTGGCGAGTTGCGATACGAAGGCGAAGTGATCGCCTGAGGCACATATCGCATGGTGAGACGGATGACATCTCGCTTGCCGCGGCCACGGAGACGGGCGGAGAAGGCGTTAGTCTCTTGAGGGAGGACTCTTATGGCAGGGTCCGCCCCGCCCGTCCCACCACGAGCAGACATAGGAGTCCGCCGCCGTGGCCATCTCCGTCTTCGACCTCTTCTCCATCGGCATAGGTCCGTCCAGTTCCCATACGGTCGGCCCGATGCGCGCTGCCCTGATGTTCGCGCGCCGCCTCAAGAACGAGGGTCTGCTGGCGCACACCACGTCCGTCCGTGCGGAGCTCTTCGGCTCCCTCGGCGCCACCGGCCACGGCCACGGCACCCCCAAGGCCGTCCTGCTCGGCCTGGAGGGCCACTCCCCGCGCACCGTCGACGTGGAGATCGCCGACGCCGAGGTCGAGCGGATCCGCGCCACGAAGCGGCTGCGGCTGCTCGGCGCGGAGATAGGTTCCAGCCACGAGATCGACTTCGACGAGCCGACCCAGCTGATCCTGCACCGCCGCCGCGCACTGCCGTACCACGCCAACGGCATGACGCTCTTCGCCTACGACGAGAGCGGCGCCCCGCTGCTGGAGAAGACCTACTACTCGGTCGGCGGCGGCTTCGTCGTCGACGAGGACGCGGTCGGCCAGGACCGCATCGTCCTCGACGACACCGTCCTGAAGTACCCCTTCCGCACCGGCGACGAGCTGCTGCGCCTCTCCCGCGAGACGGGCCTGTCGATCTCGGCCCTGATGCTGGAGAACGAGAAGGCCTGGCGCACCGAGGACGAGATCCGCGCAGGCCTGCTGGAGATCTGGCGCGTGATGCAGGCGTGCGTCTCGCGCGGCATGTCCCGCGAGGGCATCCTCCCCGGCGGCCTCAAGGTCCGCCGCCGCGCGGCGAACACCGCCCGGCAGCTGCGCGCCGAGGGCGACGCGCAGGCCCGCGCGATGGAGTGGATCACCATCTACGCCATGGCCGTCAACGAGGAGAACGCCGCGGGCGGCCGCGTCGTGACCGCCCCGACGAACGGCGCCGCGGGCATCATCCCGGCGGTTCTGCACTACTACATGAACTTCGTCCCCGGCGCGGACGAGGACGGCGTCGTCCGCTTCCTGCTCGCCGCCGGCGCGATCGGCATGCTCTTCAAGGAGAACGCCTCGATCTCCGGCGCCGAGGTCGGCTGCCAGGGCGAGGTCGGCTCCGCCTGCTCGATGGCCTCCGGCGGCCTCGCCGAGGTCCTCGGCGGCACCCCGGAGCAGGTCGAGAACGCGGCCGAGATCGGCATGGAGCACAACCTGGGCCTGACCTGCGACCCGGTCGGCGGCCTGGTGCAGATCCCCTGCATCGAGCGCAACGGCATGGCCGCCGCCAAGGCCGTCACCGCCGCCCGCATGGCCCTGCGCGGCGACGGCCGGCACCACGTCTCCCTCGACAAGGTCATCAAGACCATGAAGGAGACGGGCGCCGACATGAAGGTCAAGTACAAGGAGACGGCCCGCGGCGGCCTCGCGGTCAACGTCATCGAGTGCTGAGGACGCCCCAGGCGCCCTGAAACACCACGAAACCCCGCCCGCGACGCACTCGCGGGCGGGGTTTTCTCGTGGGTCATTCGTCCCGGGTCTGCGCGCGCAGCCAGCCCAGATAGGCGTCGCTGCCCGCCGTGACGGGGGTGGCGACGATCTCGGGGACGTCGTAGGTGTGCTCGCGCGTGAGGTGCGCTTCCAGCGCCGCGTAGCGGTCGGCCGTGGTCTTGAAGAGGATGCGCCATTCCGTGGCGGTCCCGGCCTCGCCTTGCCAGCGGTAGACGCTGCTGAGGGGGCCGTCGATCTGGGCGCAGGCGGCGAGGCGGTGGTCGATGACGGTCCCGGCGAGGCGGCGGGCCCGTTCCTCGCTGTCGATCGTGGTCATCACGAGCAGGTGGTCGGCGTCCGGCATGGCGCCGACGGTAGCGCAGCGGTCGGCGTTGTCAGTGGTGGCGGTTACGCTCGCCGGCATGAGTTACGCAGACCTGCGCGAACTCCAGAGCGCGCTCACCACCGCCTCGGACATCGCCTTCTCCCTCGAAGCCACCCCCGCGCCGCACGAGGCCGACCAGCTGGCGGACGCGCTGCGCCGGGCGCTGGCCGCGGCCTCGGCGCTGGGCGCCGCGGCGGGGGTCACCGGCTGTGCGGAGCATCCGCGCGGGGCGGTGGACCCGCTGTTCGGCGACAAGAACGATCCGCTGCCGCCCGGCTGGGGCCGGTGCCTGCTGTGCAACGACCGGCGGCGCCGGGCCGGCGCGCAGCGGCGTGGCTGGCGCTGACCCGGGGCCCTCGCCCTGGCCCGTAACACGACGGGTCAGTGCTGCTGTGCGGCCCAGAACTCGTCGAAGGACAGCAGGCCGTCGCCGTTGGCGTCCCGCTTGTTGATCAGTGCCTGGGCCACCGTCTCGGTCACGTTGAAGTCGCCGAGCTCGGCCATCACGCTCTTGTACTCGGCGGCGGTGATGAAACCATCGCCATTGACGTCGAACCGCTCAAAAGCCTTGCGTGCTGCGTCCATGTCGGCCATGCGGGCCTCCCCTTGGTGTGATTGACGGACCGGCACAGACTAACCGCCGGTCACCAGGCGCATATAGCGGTCCCAGTCCCAGTGCGGTCCGGGGTCGGTATGGGTGGATCCGGGAACCTCGACATGGCCGATGATGCGGTCGCGGGTGCGGGGGATGCCGTAGCGGTCGCAGACCGCCGCGACCAGCTTGGCGGAGGCGCGGTAGAGGGCGTCGGTGAAGTATGCGGGGCGGTCGATCCAGCCCTCGTGCTCGACGCCGATGCTGCGGGTGTTGTAGTCCCAGTTGCCCGCGTGCCAGGCGATGTCCTTCTCGCGCACGAACTGTCCGATGTAGCCGTCGGCGGAGGCGACCATGTAGTGCGCGGAGACCTTCGCCTTGGGGTTCTGGAAGATCCGCATGGCGTCGCCGAAGGTCTCCTCGGTCACATGGATCACCACGAACTCGACAGGGTAGGCATCGGGCCGGTCGGAGACGGTGAAGTTGGCGCCGCTCGCCGGAATCCAGTGGGTGGGGGGCTGCGGGGAGTCGGGCTGTTCCATGGGGGCTCCCGGGTCCGTACTCGCCAAGCGCGAACATGACACGGCTCATGACACGGCGAGGACGGGGCGAGCGCAAGGACTCCGGCCACGGCGATCCAAAGAGTTGCGGAACGCCGCATAAAAATAAGATTCACACCCGGCTTTATTCATGGAATGCAAGGCGGGTGGCACACATCACCTTGCGAAACGAGGTTCCGGTTTGGGTGTCCTCTGCCCCGTCTGTCATAGTCGACGGGCACGACCCCCATTGACCCGGGCCAGGTCGTCATGGCGCCGCGGGAGCACACCCCAACTTCTCCCGCGGCCGTACGAAGAGGCCCCCGGCCCGTCGCATTCCGACGGATGGGGGCCTCTTCGTTTACCGGTCCACCACGCGCATCTCGAACCACGTCGTCTTCCCGCGCGCCAGCAGGTCCACGCCCCAGCGGTCGGAGAGCTTGTCGACGAGGAAGAGCCCGCGCCCGCTGGTGTCGAGCTCGCGCACGGGCAGCAGCACCGGCAGCCCGCGCGAGGGGTCGCGCACCTCTATCCGGAACCAGCCGCGGCGGCGCAGCATGCGCAGCCCGAAGTAGCGGGCGCCGGTGTGCCGGACGGCATTGCCGACGAGCTCGGAGACCAGCAGCACGGCGTGCTCGGTGAGCTGGGCCGAGAGCCCCCAGTGCCGCAGCACGACGGACTGGGTCAGCCGGCGGGCGGCGGCGGCCGACTCGGGGCGCGAGGGCAGCCGGACTTCGCCGAGGGTGGGGTTGCCGAACAGCTCGAGCGCCTTGAGCGCCAGTTCATCCTCAACGGTCGGCGTCCACCGGGCAGGGGCCGTGCCGACCCGTTGCCGCGGCTGCTCCGTTCCCTCCAGGCCCGCCATGCACCCCATCATGGCCGTCGTCACGGCGCCACGGAGTGGAACCTCGGGATTCGATTCAGCGGAGGCGAGGCTTCCGCGCGCCCCCGCCGACATATGCCAGTGGCCCCGTTGCCCCCGCGGCACCTCAACTGACCTGCGGCGACCCAGGGGGCACGGAAGATCGTCCAGGCCATGGCACAGGGGCGTGCGGGCGGGTGCGCACACCTGACAGAATTCCCCCGCACGAGGCAACCGCCGGTGTACGCCCCCATGGGAGCAATGCCCCCAACCGCCGTCGGATCAGCTGAACTTGGCCTTCCCCGGACCGTCCTCCACAAAGCTGCGCATACCGATCTCGCGGTCCTCGGTGGCGAACAGCCCGGCGAACCAGTTGCGCTCGATGGCCAGTCCGGTGTCGATGTCGGTCTCCAGGCCGGTGTCCACCGCCTCCTTGGCGGCGCGCAGGGCGATCGCCGGTCCGGCCGCGAGCCGGGCGGCCCAGGCGTGCGCCTGCTCGTAGACCTCCGCGGCCGGGACGACCCGGTCGACGAGGCCGAGGGCGAGCGCCTCGGCGGCGTCGACCTGACGGCCGGTGAAGATGAGGTCCTTGGCCTTGGACGGGCCGACCAGGCGGGCCAGGCGCTGGGTGCCGCCCGCGCCCGGGATGAGGCCGAGCAGGATCTCGGGCTGGCCGAGCTTGGCGTTGTCGGCGGCGATCCGGAAGTCGGCGCAGAGCGCGAGCTCGCAGCCGCCGCCGAGGGCGTAGCCGGTGACGGCCGCGACCACGGGCTTGGGGATGCGGGCCACGGCGGTGAAGGAGTCCTGCAGGCCGCGGGAGCGGGAGACCATGGCGGCGTGGTCCATCTCCCGCATCTCCTTGATGTCCGCGCCGGCCGCGAACACCTTCTCGCCGCCCCAGATCACCACGGCACGGACGTCCGTGCGCCGGGTCAGCTCGTCGGCGAGCTCGCGGAGCCGGTCCTGGGTGGCGGTGTCCAGCGCGTTCATCGGCGGCCGGTCCAGGCGGATGGTGCCGACGCCTTCGGCGACCTCAAGATGCACAGTCATGACAGCAGGTTAGCTGCGGTTAACAACGTGCGCCCCGGTGCACTTGGTCACAGTGCACCGGGGCGGAGGCGTTTTCGGTCAGCGGCCCTTAGGCGGGCAGCCGGGGCTCAGCTGTCCTGCGGGGCGTCCTTGGACCAGTCGGCCCAGGACAGGTTCCAGTCGCCGAAGCCGTTGTCCGGCGCGATCGTCTTGTCGTCGGAGTTCTTCACGATGACGACGTCGCCGATGAGGGAGTTGTTGTAGAACCACGCGGCGGGGGTGGAGGAGTCGCCGCCGCCCCGCTGGTCGAACAGGCCGACGCAGCCGTGGCTGACGTTCTCCGAGCCGAAGGTGCCCTCGCCCGACCAGTAGTTGCCGTGCACGAAGGTGCCGGAGGTGGACAGGCGCATCGCGTGCGGCACGTCCGAGATGTCGTACTCGCCGCCGAAGCCGACCGTGCGGCCGTCCATGCGCGTGACTTCGTACTTCTCGCTGATGACCATCTGGCCGTTGTACGTCGAGTGGCCCGGGCCGCCGGCGGAGATCGGGACGTCCTTGAGGAGCTTGCCGTCGCGCTCGACCTTCATGGTGTGGGCGGCGGCGTCGACGGTGCTGACCTGGCTGCGGCCGACGGTGAACTTCACCGTCTTGTTCTGCGTGCCGTAGACGCCCTCACGGCCCTGGACGCCGTCGAGGTTCATGGTCATGGTGACCTTGGTGCCGGCCGCCCAGTACTTCTCGGGCCGGAAGTCCAGGCGGTCGTTGCCGAACCAGTGGCCCTTGATGGGGACGGAGGGCTCGGCGGTGACCTTGATCGCCTTCTCGACGGCCTTGGGGTCGGTGATGCCACGGCTGAAATTGAGCGACACCGGCATGCCCACGCCGACGGTGCTGCCGTCTTCCGGCGTGAAGTAGCCGACGAAGGTGTTCTGCGGGGTGAGGGTGGTGAACGCCGCGTGCTTGGCGGACTGGCGGCCTTCCTTGTCCTTGGCGATCGCGTCCACGGCGTACTTGGTGGAGGCTCCCAGGTGTCCCGACGGCTCCCAGGAGGAGCCGTCGCCGGATATCTTGCCGTCCACCGGGTTGCCCTTGGCGTCGGCGACCTTGACGGAGGTCAGGCTGCCCTTCTGGGCCGTCACCTTCAGGGAGCCGCTGGTCGCGACGTCGCTCGCGCCGTCCTTGACGGATATCTCCACCACGGCCTGCGAGGGGCCGTCAGCGGCCTTCGCACTGCCGGACTTGCCCCCGCTGTCCGAGCCACCACAGGCGCTGACGAGCGTCAGCACCGACCCGAGCAGCAGCGCCGGCAACACAGCACGACGGCCCCGGCTCCTCGATATCGGCTGCACGTTCAAAACGATCCGTCTCCCCTCGCACGGCCCGCGGCCACGCGGCGCCCCCTGAGCGCTGTCGAGCGCCTGTCGATAGATAACCACACGTCACCGACATCGCTGACCTATCGAATGTCACCGTTCAGTCCCGAATGGGAGAGGTGATACGAACCGTGCGCCTGTGGTGAAGGCGATGGCCGAAGTGAAGCGGTAGTTTCCGGCCGCCGTCAACTCCCCGACGGACCGTCAGCCGACGGGGTGACTACCGGGCTCCGCCGCCCCCGAGCGCCGACCCCGCCCGCCAGGCCCCCCATGGCATGTTCCAGCCGCTCAGCCCGTTGTCCGGCGCGACCACCCGCTCCGCGGAATGGACCACCTCGACCACGTCCCCGACCAGCGACGAGCCGTAGAACCAGCCCGCCGGACTGGACGGGTTGCCGCCCTGCTCGTCGCGCAGGCCGATGCAGCCGTGACTGGTGTTGAGCACCCCGAACGTCCCCGGCCCGGCCCAGTAGTTGCCGTGCAGGAACGTTCCCGAGGCGGTCAGCCGCATCGCGTGCGGCACATCCGAGATGTCGTATTCGCCACCGAAGCCGACGGTGTTCCCATTCATCCGGGTAACGTTAAATTTCTGGCTGATGACCATCTTGCCGTTGTAGGTCTCGGTGCCCTGCGCGCCCGCCGTGATGGGCAGGATCGCCAGCGGCTTGCCGTCGCGCACGACCCTCATGGTGTGCGCGGCCGCGTCCACCGTGCTCGTCTGGTCGCGGCCGACGGTGAAGGCGACGGTCTTGCGCTGCAGCCCGTACACGCCCTCCGCGCCCCGCACGTCGCGCAGCCGCAGATCCATCGTCACCCGGGTGCCCGCGCGCCAGTAGTGACGGGGGCGGAAGTCGAGGCGGTCGTTGCCGAACCAGTGGCCGACGACCTCGGTCGCCGGCCGGGCGGTGATGCGGACGGCGCGTTCGACGGCGGCCCGGTCGGCGATCGGCCGGTCGAAGGAGAACGAGACGATCATGCCGGTGCCGACGGTGGACTGCGGCTCGGGCGTGAAGTAGCCGATGAAGCGCTGGGAGGGCGCGTACGTGCTGAACCCGGTGTGCCGCCGGGAGCGGCGTCCGGAGGGGTCCCGGGCGACCACGTCGACGGTGTAGCGGGAGCCGAGGCGGGGCGCGTCGCCGGCGGACTCCGGACGCCAGTCGTGGCCGTCGGCGGAGATGCGGCCGGGCACGGTCCGGCTGATGCCCTGGTGCACCTCGGTGACCTGCACCCCCTCCAGCCGGCCACGCGGCGCGCGCACTTCCAGGCGGTCGGTGGCCTGCACACCTTCCGCCCGGTCGCGCGGCAGGACGCGGATCAGCTCGCCCGACGGGCGCGCGTCGTCGGTGACCGCGGTCCTCGGGGCCACGGAGGTGCATCCGGCGAGCGCGACCAAGGCAACCAAGGTGGCCAGTCGCGCCGCGAGGGCCGGCCGCCGAACCGGGCGCATGCGTGCAAGTGTCACATTGCTCCCAACGACGCGCTCCGCCGCGGGAAACGTGGCTGCACTCGCTTGCTGCACCCGATCACACGTGTGAGCGCATGCGTGGATCTGGGAAGAACGGGGAGAAGGACGAAATCGCCAGACACCCGGTCCCGGGAAGCCGGGTGCCCGGCGCGCCACCCGAGAGCCGCCGGAGGCGAACACGTGTCGAGCGCAGCGGTGCAAGAGGTGTGGCCGGGCAGCCCGGAACCGCTCGGGGCGACGTTCACGGCGGGCTCCGACAGCGCGGCCGGGACGAACTTCGCGTTGTGGGCGGGCGGCGCGGAGGCCGTGGAGCTGTGCCTGTTCGACGATGACGATGACGACGACGGGCCCCATGCGGGTGAAACACGTCATCCCCTCAAGGAATTGACGCACGGCATATGGCACGGTTTCCTGCCCGGCGTCCTGCCGGGCCGCCACTACGGCTACCGCGTCCACGGCCGCTGGGACCCCTGGACGGGCGCCCGCTGGAACCCGGCCAAGCTGCTGCTCGACCCGTACGCACGCGCGGTCGACGGCGAGTTCCGGCTGCCCCCCGAGGTGTACGGGCACGTGCGCGACTGGCCGCAGCAGCACATCGCCGACACCGTCCGCGACGAGCGGGACTCCGCGCCCTTCGTCCCCAAGGGCGTGGTCGTCGCCGATGACGACGACTGGTCGGACGACCGCCGGCCCCGTACGCCCTGGCCCGACACGGTCGTCTACGAGCTGCACGTCCGCGGCTTCACCATGCGTCACCCCGGCGTCCCGGAGCGGCTGCGCGGCACCTACGCGGGGCTGGCGCACCCGGCGACCGTCGAACACCTGCTGCGGCTGGGCGTCACGGCCGTGGAGCTGCTGCCGGTGCATCAGTTCGCCCACGAGGACCACCTGCTGCGGCGCGGCCTGCGCAACTACTGGGGCTACAACTCGGTCGGCTACTTCGCGCCGCACGCCTCATATGCGGCCTACGGCACCCGCGGCCAGCAGGTCGGCGAATTCAAACAGATGGTCAGGGCCCTGCACGCGGCCGGCATCGAGGTCATCCTCGATGTGGTCTACAACCACACCGCCGAGAGCGGAGAGCTGGGCCCGATGCTCTCCCTGAGAGGCATCGACAACCGCCGCTACTACCGGCTGCAGGCGGACCCCCGCCGCTACGCCGACTACACCGGCTGCGGCAACACCCTCCACGTCGTCCAGCCGCAGGCGCTCCGGATGATCACCGACTCGCTGCGGTACTGGGTGACGGAGATGGGCGTCGACGGCTTCCGCTTCGACCTCGCGGCGGCGCTGGCGCGCACCGCGGACGGCGTGGACATGCTCGCGCCGTTCCTGTCGGTCGTCGCCCAGGACCCCGTGCTGCGGCGGGTCAAGCTGATAGCCGAGCCCTGGGACGTGGGCCCGGGCGGCTACCGGACCGGTGCCTTCCCCCCTCTCTGGGCCGAGTGGAACGACCGCTACCGCGACGCGGTGCGTGACTTCTGGCGCAGCGCCCTGCCGGACGTACGGGACCTGGGCTACCGGCTCTCCGGCTCCAGCGACCTCTTCGGGTGGGGTGGCCGCCGCCCCTGTGCCTCCGTCAACTTCGTGACCGCGCACGACGGATTCACGCTGCGCGACCTCGTCAGCTACGACCGCAAGCACAACGAGGCCAACGGCGAGGGCAACCGGGACGGAAGGGACGACAACCGCTCGTGGAACTGCGGCGCCGAGGGCGAGACCGACGACGAGGCCGTGCTGACCCTGCGCAGGAGGCAGGCCCGCAACCTGCTGGCCACGCTGCTGCTGTCGACCGGTGTGCCGATGCTGGTGGCGGGCGACGAGATGGGCCGCACCCAGGGCGGCAACAACAACGCCTACTGCCAGGACAACGAGACCGGCTGGGTCGACTGGTCGCCCCCCGCGGACACCGGCCACGGCTCCCTGACCGACCTGTGCGCCCGGCTGCTCGCCCTGCGCCGCGCCCATCCCGCCCTGCGCAGCCGCGCCTTCTTCACCGGCCGCCCGCGAGGCGCGGACGGGGTGCGGGATCTGGCCTGGTTCACGCCGGGCGGCACGGAGATGACGGAGGCCGACTGGTACGCCAGTGCCACCACCCTCGGCATGTACCTCTCGGGCCTCGACCTTCCCGACGACCGGCACGGCACCCCCCGCACCCACGACAGCCTCCTGGCCGTCCTGCACGCGGGGCCCCGCCCGATCCGCTTCACCCTGCCGGGCCCGCCCTGGGCCGAGTCGTACGCCCTCCTGGTCAACACCGCTTTGGAGGACCAGTCCGCGGCCCCCCGCGTCCGCCGCCCGGCGGGCGGCCGCGTCATCGTCCGGGGGCGCTCGGTGCAGGTGTGGCGGGCGCAGACACCTGCGTCCTAGGCCGGAAGTCCTCGGCAGAAAATCCCGGTGGGCGTTGTCGGTGCCGGACCGTAGTCTCCCTCTGATGACCGGAACCGGGGAAGTGCCTCAGCGATCGGAGCGCCGCTCGGCAGTGCGCTCGTTGGTGCGGTTATGGCCGTATGTGCGCCCCCTGCGCGGCAGGTTGGCGGTGGCCGCGTGCGTGGCGGTGGTGGCCTCGTGCATGAGCCTGGTCATTCCGCTGGCGCTCAAGTGGATCGTGGACGGTCCGGTGGCCGACCGCGATCCGGCGGGGGTGTGGCTCGGCGGTGTGGTGCTGCTGGTGCTCGGGTGCGCGGAGGCCGCCCTGTTCGGGGTGCGGCGGCTGCTGCTCGCACGGCCGCTGGCGCGGGTCGAGGCGGACATGCGGGCGGCGCTCTACCGGCACCTGCAGCGGCTGCCCGTCTCCTTCCACGACCGCTGGCCCTCGGGCCAGCTGCTCTCCCGCGCCACCGGCGATCTCTCGCTGATCCGGATATTCCTGTCGTTCCCCCTGGTGTTCCTGCTGGTCAACGCGGTCACGATCGCGGTCGGATTCGTCGTGCTCATCCAGCAGCAGTGGATGCTGGGGCTGGTGCTGCTCGCGCCGGTCGTCCCGATGATCGCGGTGTGCTCGGTCTTCGAGGAGCGTTACTCCCGCAAGGCGCGCACGGCGCAGGACCAGGTGGGCGATCTGACGACGCTGATGGAGGAGAGCGTCCTCGGCATCCGCATCATCAAGGGGTTCGGGCGGCACCGCGGCCAGGAGGGCGCCTTCGCGGCGCTGGCGGGGCGCTTGCGGGCGACGGAAATGGACAAGGCGGGGCTGCTGGGCGCCTTGTGGGCGCTGATCATCACGCTGCCCGAGCTCGCCGTCGGAGCGGCGCTGGTGCTCGGCGTGCGGCAGGTGGCCGACGGCGCGCTGTCCGCGGGCACCCTGGTGGCGTTCCTGTCGACGGCGCTGGCGCTGCGCTGGCCGGTGGAGTCCATCGGGTTCCTGCTCGCGGTGACCAATGACGCGGCCACGGCCACCGACCGCTTCTTCGAGGTGATGGACGCCCGCGACCCCGCCGCCTCCCGCGCCGTGGCCTCCCGGGCCCCGGCCGCTGCGCGCGAGGGCGGACTGCGCCTGGAGGGTGTGGAGTTCCGCTACCCCGACGCGCCGGCGGACGCCCCGCCCGTCCTGCGCGGCGTCGACCTGCACATCCGCACCGGCGAGACCATGGCCCTCGTCGGCACCACCGGCAGCGGCAAGACCACCCTCACCGCGCTGATCCCCCGGCTCCACGAGGCGACCGCCGGGCGGATCACCCTGGACGGCGCCGAGATCACCGCGCTGCCGAGGGAGCGGCTGCGCGAGCTGGTCTCCGTCGCCTTCGAGGAGCCGACGCTCTTTTCGGCCACCGCCGGGGAGAACGTCCTGATGGGCGCGGCGGACGCCCGGGAGGCCGAGCTGCTGCGCGCCCTGGCGGTCGCCCAGGCGGACTTCGTGCACGCCCTCCCCGAGGGCCACCGCACCCAGGTGGGAGAGCAGGGCCTGAGCCTGTCCGGCGGGCAGCGCCAGCGCCTCGCGCTGGCGCGCGCGGTGATCGGCAGCCCCCGCTTCCTCGTCCTGGACGACCCGCTCTCCGCGCTCGACGTGCACACCGAGGCCCTCGTGGAGTCGGCCCTGCGCGACGTCCTCGCGACCACGACCGCCCTCGTCGTCGCCCACCGGCCCTCCACGGTGCTGCTGGCCGACCGCGTGGCCCTGCTCTCCGGCGGTTGCATCACCGCGGTGGGCACCCATTCCGAACTCCTCGGTTCCAGCCGGGAGTACGCCTCACTCATGTCCGGCCCGGAGTCAGAGCAGGAGCACCGGCGATGACCGACCTCTTCGACCGCGACGTGCTGCCCGCCCCCAAGGGCGCCTCCCTCGCGCTGCTGCGCTCGCTGCTGGCCCCCGTCCGTGGCCGGGTCCGCCTCACGGCGCTCCTCCTGCTGCTCCAGCAGGCCGCCGTCCAGGCGGGCCCGCTCCTCGTCGCGTACGCCATCGACCGCGCCGTCCCCGCCCTGCGCCGCGGCGACTACGGGCCGCTCGCCGCCGTGGGCGTCGGCTATGCGCTCTGCGCGGTGGCCTCCGGCCTGCTCCAGCTGGCGTTCGTACGGGTGTCGTCGCGCGTCGGCCAGGACGCACTGTTCGAGCTGCGCGGCCGGATCTTCCGGCACGCGCAGAGCCTGAGCGTCGACTTCCACGAGCGCTACACCTCGGGACGGCTGATCTCCCGGGCCACCACGGACGTCGAGGCCATCCGCGAGCTGCTCAACGACGGCCTCCAGGAGCTCGTCGGCATCGTGCTGTCGGTGCTCTACGTCTCGGCCACGCTGCTCCTGCTGGACTGGAGCACGGGCACCGCGGCCCTGCTCTCCCTCGCGCCGCTGTGTCTGCTCGTACGGTCCTACCGGCGCCGGGCGATGGCGGTCTTCCGCAGGCGCTCCACGGCGATCGCGGCGGTCATCGTGAAGTTCACCGAGACCATGAACGGCATCCGGCCGGTGCAGGTCTTCCGCCGCGAGCGCGCCAACGACGCGCACTTCGACGAGCTCAACCACCGCCACCGGCAGGCCAACGGCGACGCCATGCTGGAGATGGCCCGCTATGTGGTCGGCTCCCGCCTGACGGCCAACGTGGCGCTGGCCGCCATCGTGATGTGGGGCGCCTACCGGGTGGCCTCGGGCTCGCTGGCCCTGGGCGTGCTCGCCGCCTCGGTGCTGTACCTGCGGCGGCTGTACGACCCCATCGACCGGCTGGGGATGTTCCTCAACTCCTACCAGTCGGCGGCCGCTTCCCTGGAGAAGATCGCGGGCCTGCTCGCCCAGCGCCCCACGGTGCCCGAGCCCACGGCGCCCGTGCCGCTGCCCGCGCGTCCCGCGGACCGGCCGGGCCGCGAGGCCGTCTTCGAGGGCGTGTCCTTCGGTTACCGCACGGGCGGCGAGGTGCTGCCCCGCTTCGACCTCACGCTGCGGGCCGGCCGGACGGTCGCGATCGTCGGCGCGACGGGCGCCGGGAAGTCCACGCTGGCCAAGCTGCTGGCGCGGTTCTACGACCCGACGCACGGCCGCGTGCTGCTGGACGGCGTCCCCCTCGGCGAGATCGCCGGTTCCCAGCTGCGGCGCGAGGTGGTGATGGTGACGCAGGAGGCCTTCCTCTTCTCCGGCACGGTCGCCGAGAACATCGCCATCGGCCGCCCCGACGCCACCCGCGAGGAGATCGAGCGGGCCGCCAAGGCCATCGGCGCGCACGACTTCATCACCGCCCTGCCCGAGGGCTACGACACGGACGTCCGCAAGCGCGGCGGCCGGATCTCCGCGGGCCAGCGCCAGCTGGTCTCCTTCGCGCGGGCGCTGCTGGCCGACCCCGCGGTCCTGGTCCTGGACGAGGCGACGTCCTCGCTGGACATCCCGGGCGAGAAGGCGGTGCAGCGCGCCATGCACACGGTGCTGCGCGGCCGGACGGCCGTGGTGATCGCCCACCGGCTGTCGACCGTGGAGATCGCGGACCGGGTGCTCGTGATGGCCGACGGCCGTGTGGTGGAGGACGGCACTCCGGCCGAACTCGTCGCGGGCGACGGGCGCTTCGCTGACCTGCACCGGGCCTGGCGGGAGAGCCTTGTGTAAACGCCCGGTATACGGACATCGATCTTTGGCCAACGAACATTTTCCGGCCAAGTTGTTGACGCGCCCCTGACACTCGCCGGGCGGCGGTGGGACTCTTCACCTCAACTGGCGCGGGGCACCCCCACACCCTCACACCCCACCTCCCCGCGACGGCCCGACACTTCCCCCCTTTCTCCACAGCTCTGCCGTGCTCTGCCCGGACGGCCCTCTCGCCGTCCGGCCGCCCACCGGCCGCGCCCACCTGTACGCGGCCACCGCAGAAGGAGTCAGAGTGAGACCAACCCCCCATCGCCGCACCGCCGCGACCGGCGCGCTCGTCGCCGTGACGGCGCTGCTCGCCGTCGGCGTCCAGACCGGCCAGGCCACCGCCCGCACGGACGACGCCAAGGCCGCCCCGGGCAAGGTGCTCGCCAAGGCGGACAACGGCGCCCTGCCCGCCAAGCTGTCCCCCTCGCAGCGCGCGGAGCTCCTGCGCGAGGCCAACGCGACCAAGGCGGACACCGCGAAGACCCTCGGCCTCGGCGCCAAGGAGAAGCTGGCCGTCAAGGACATCGTCAAGGACAACAACGGGACGGTCCACACCCGTTACGAGCGCACCTACGACGGCCTGCCCGTGCTCGGCGGCGACCTGGTGGTCGACGCGACCAAGGGCGGCAAGGTCAAGACCGTGGCCAAGGCCAGCAAGGCCCGGCTCGCCGTGGCGAGCACCACCCCGTCCTTCGCCTCGGCCGCGGCCGAGAAGGACGCGGTCAAGGCCGCGCGGGCCGAGGGCTCCAAGGCCACCAAGGCCGACCGCGCTCCGCGCAAGGTGATCTGGGCGGCCGACGGCACGCCCGTCCTCGCCTACGAGACGGTGGTCGGCGGCCTCCAGGACGACGGCACCCCGAACCAGCTGCACGTCATCACCGACGCGAAGACCGGGAAGAAGCTCTTCCAGTTCCAGGGCGTCAAGACGGGCACCGGCAACAGCCAGTACAGCGGCCAGGTCACCATCGGCACCTCGCAGTCGGGCGGCTCGTACCAGCTCAACGACACCACCCGCGGCGGGCACAAGACCTACAACCTCAACCACGGCTCGTCCGGGACCGGCACGCTGTTCACCAAGTCCAGCGACGTGTGGGGCAACGGCACGGTCGGCGACCCGGCCACGGCCGGCGTCGACGCGCACTACGGCGCGCAGCTGACCTGGGACTACTACAAGAACGTGCACGGCCGCAGCGGCATCCGGGGCGATGGCGTGGGTGCGTACAGCCGGGTCCACTACGGCAGCAGCTACGTCAACGCCTTCTGGGACGACAGCTGCTTCTGCATGACCTACGGCGACGGCCAGGGCGACAAGAAGCCGCTCACCGCGATCGACGTGGCGGCGCACGAGATGACGCACGGCGTCACCGCCGCCACCGCCAACCTCACCTACAGCGGGGAGTCCGGCGGCCTGAACGAGGCCACCTCGGACATCATGGCCACCGCCGTCGAGTTCTGGGCCAACAACCCCAGCGACCCGGGTGACTACCTCATCGGCGAGAAGATAGACATCAACGGCAACGGCACCCCGCTGCGCTACCAGGACAAGCCCAGCCGGGACGGCCGTTCCAAGGACAGCTGGTACTCCGGCCTCGGCGGCCTGGACGTGCACTACTCGTCGGGCCCGGCCAATCACTGGTTCTACCTGGCGTCCGAGGGCAGCGGCCCCAAGGACATCAACGGCGTGCACTACGACAGCCCCACCTCCGACGGGCAGCCGGTCACCGGCATCGGCCGGGACAACGCCGCGAAGATCTGGTACAAGGCGCTGAGCGAGCGCATGCAGTCCAACACGAACTACGCGACCGCGCGGGACGCGACCCTGTGGGCCGCCGGCGAGCTGTTCGGCGTCGGCAGCGAGACGTACAACAACGCGGCCAACGCATGGGCGGCCATCAACGTCGGCAGCCGGGTCTCCTCCGGCGTCTCGGTGACCAGCCCCGGTGACCAGACCTCGATCGTCAACACCGCCGTCTCGCTCCAGGTCAAGGCCACCAGCACGACCGGCGGTTCGCTGGCCTACTCGGCCACCGGTCTGCCCGCCGGGCTGTCGATCAACTCCTCGACCGGCCTGATCTCCGGCACCCCGACCGCCACCGGCACCAGCAATGTGACGGTCACGGTCAAGGACGCGGCCGGCAAGACGGCCACCGCCTCATTCAAGTGGACCGTGAACACCTCGGGCGGCGGCAGCGTCTTCGAGAACACCACCCCGGTGGCAATCCCGGACGCCGGTGCGGCCGTGACCTCGCCGATCGTCGTCACCCGCAGCGGCAACGGCTCCGCGGCGCTCAAGGTGGACGTCAACATCACCCACACCTACCGCGGTGACCTGCAGATCGACCTGGTCGCCCCGGACGGCAAGACGTGGCGGCTGAAGGACTCCGACGCCTACGACTCCGCCGCGGACGTCAAGGAGACGTACACCGTCGACGCCTCCGCGGTCTCGGCGGCCGGCACCTGGAAGCTCCAGGTGCAGGACGTCTACTCCGGTGACGAGGGCACGATCAACAGCTGGAAGCTCTCCTTCTGACCGAGCTGATCGAGCCTTCCGGTACACCACGCGAACCAGGCGCCGCCCGGGGTGAGTCCGACTCCCCCGGGCGGCGTCTCATCGTCTCCGGCCGACGACGGGGCTCAGGTCACGAGGTCGACGACCAGCGCCAGCACACTGCAGCCGACAGCACCGTAGAAGGCGCCCGCGACGATCCGGTACAGCCGGTTCGCCCCCGGGGCCGGAGCGTCCCGGCTCAACCGCCTGCCGGAGACAAGTCCCGGCCCCCCGAGGAGCAGGAAGCACACCGCGAGGCACGACCCCGCCAGCCAACCGAGGAAACGCGCCGGGTGGACGACGTAGTACGACGCCCACGGTGCCCGGGAGACGGGCACCCGGCGCAGCAGTGCGAAGTTCGGGTCGACCTCAGCCCGGTGGTCGGTGATCTTCCCGTCGTCGGAGCGGAAGGTGCCCTCGGAGGAGGTGGTGGAGCCCTTCGAGGAGTAGCTGACCCGGTGGCTCTCCACGGTGAGGGTGCCCCGGGTCCCGGCGAGGCCGGAGGCGAACGGGAGGGCGGGCACACAGAAGCCGCCGATGAGGAGCCCCATCAGCAGCAGGCACGCGCCACCGAAGCGCACCTGGCCCTTCGGGGGGTCGATCCTGACCGACGCCCGTACAGCAGTTCTTTTCACAGGGCACGGTAGGCAGAAGCCCGCGCGCCCCAATCGCGCATTTCGCCGCAAGGCGCCAGAGGCATACGCGATCCATATCCCGCCATGGCCGCGGCCTGGCCGACGGTTGACCAACCGTTGACCAGGCCGCACAGAATGCCGCGGGTCACGTCACCGCATCAGCACCCCGGCCGCCTCCCCCGTCGACTCCGGCGGGACCGCGATCAGCCCCAGCTCCGCCCCGCTCGCCAGCAGGCGGTGCGAGGGCAGGATGCGGACGGTGTAGCCGAAGGGTCCCGTGCGGTCGAGGGTGAGCGGGCCCTCGTAGAGGCGGCGGCCGTCAAGGGACGGAGCGCCGGCCGGCTTGAGCGGGAAGGCGGTGCTGCGGGTGAGACGGTCGGAGTGGTCCACCCGGCCCGCGACGGCCTGCACCTCCACGTCCGAGGGGTCCAGCTCGCCGAGCGTGACGCTCACCCGCAGCGAGAGCGTGGTGCCCAGCTCCGCCTTGCCGCCCGGCTCGGTGTCCGAGACCGTCTCCACGTGGTCCACCGCGACGGCCGGCCAGGCCGCGCGCACCCGTGCCTTCCAGGCGGCCAGCTCACGTGCGGCGACCGGGTCCAGCGCCCGCTGGGCCTGGGCCGCGGGCCCGTAGAGCTCCTCGACGTACTCGCGCACCATGCGCCCGGCGAGCACCTTGGGCCCCAGATTGGCCAGCGTGCTGCGGACCATCTCGATCCAGCGGACCGGCAGCCCGCCCGCGGCCCGGTCGTAGAAGCGCGGGGCGACGCGCTGGGTCAGCAGGTCGTAGAGGGCCGCGGCCTCCACGTCGTCGCGGCGCACCTCGTCCATGGCGGCGCCGTCGGCCGTGGGGACGGCCCAGCCGAAGTCCGGCTCGTACCACTCGTCCCACCAGCCGTCGAGGACGGAGAGGTTGAGGCAGCCGTTGAGCGCGGCCTTCATGCCCGAGGTGCCGCAGGCCTCCAGCGGCCGCAGCGGGTTGTTGAGCCAGACGTCGCAGCCGGGGTAGAGCTTCTGCGCCATCGCCATGCCGTAGTCGGGGAGGAAGACGATGCGGTGGCGCACCCGGGGGTCGTCGGCGAAGCGGACGAGCTCCTGGACGAGGCGCTTGCCGCCGTCGTCCGCGGGGTGGGCCTTGCCCGCGACGACGATCTGGATCGGCCGCTCGGGGTGCAGCAGCAGCTCCGTGAGCCGCTCGCGGTCGCGGAGCATCAGGGTCAGGCGCTTGTAGGAGGGGACGCGCCGGGCGAAGCCGATGGTCAGGACATCGGGGTCGAGCACCCCGTCGATCCAGCCGAGCTCGGCGGTGCCCGCGCCGCGCTCGCGCCAGGAGGCGCGCAGCCGCTCACGCACCTCTTCCACGAGCTGTTCGCGCAGGGTGCGGCGCAGCTCCCAGATGTCGGCGTCGGGGATGTCGGCGACGGTGTCCCAGCGCTGGGAGCCGCCCACGGCCAGGGCGTCCTCGGCACGGCCGGCGCCGATCTGCCGGGCGCCGAGGCGGAAGACCTCGGGGGCGACCCAGGTGGGGGCGTGGACGCCGTTGGTGATGGAGGTGATCGGCACCTCCTCGGCGTCGAAGCCCGGCCACAGGCCCGCGAACATCTCCCGGCTGACCTGGCCGTGGAGGGTGGAGACGCCGTTGGCGCGCTGGGCCAGGCGCAGGCCCATGACCGCCATGTTGAACAGGTCCTCGCGGCCGCCGGGGTAGTCCTCGCGGCCCAGCTCCAGGATGCGTCCGGCGTCGATTCCGGCCAGTTCGCCGCCATCGCCGAAGTGCCGCGAGACGAGCTCGCGGTCGAAGCGGTCGATGCCGGCGGGGACGGGGGTGTGGGTGGTGAAGACGGCCCCCGCGCGGACGCACTCCAGGGCGGCGTCGAAGTCGGCGCCCTCGGCGACGAGTTCGCGGATGCGTTCGAGGCCGAGGAATCCGGCGTGGCCCTCGTTGGTGTGGAAGACCTCGGGGGCGGGGTGGCCGGTGAGGCGGCAGTAGGTGCGTACGGCGCGGACGCCGCCGATGCCCAGCAGCATCTCCTGCAACAGGCGGTGTTCGCTGCCGCCGCCGTAGAGCCGGTCGGTGACGTCGCGTTCGCCGGGGCCGTTGTCCTCCACGTCGGAGTCGAGGAGCAGCAGCGGCACCCGTCCGACCTCGGCCTTCCAGACGTATGCGAGCAGCGAGCGGCCGCCGGGCAGCGCGAGGGTGACCCGGCTGGGGGTGCCGTCGTCCTCGCGCAGCAGGGTGAGCGGGAGCTCGTTGGGGTCGAGGAGGGGGTAGTGCTCCTGCTGCCAGCCTTCGGGCGAGAGGGACTGCCGGAAATAGCCGTGCCGGTAGAGCAGTCCGACGCCGATGAGGGGGACGCCGAGGTCGCTGGCGGACTTCAAGTGGTCGCCCGCGAGGATGCCGAGGCCACCGCTGTACTGCGGCAGGGCGGCCGTGATGCCGAATTCGGGGGAGAAGTAGGCGACGGCGGCGGGCAGGTGCGGAGGCTGTTCCTGATACCACCGGCGGCCGCCGAGGTAGTCCTGCAGGTCGTCGGCAGCCGCGGCCAGGCGCCGCCGGAAGCGGCGGTCCTCGGCAAGGGCGGCCAGCCGGGGGGCGGAGACGCTGCCCAGCAGCCGCAGCGGGTCGCCCCCGGCGGCCTGCCACCCCTCGGGGTCGACGGACTGGAACAGTTCACGGGTCTCGGGGTGCCAGGACCAGCGCAGATTGCGCGCCAGTTCGCTGAGCGGTCGTAGGGGCTCCGGAAGGACGGGACGCACGCTGAATCGACGAATGGCCTTCACCCCGACGACGTTAGCGGCGCGGCGTGCCCGTGCGCGGCCAAGCGGCCAAGTGCCCGCCAAGTGCCCCCATCCGCCTGCCGGCCGCGGCCCCGTGCGGCCCCCGGCGGGGGTGCGAGGGCGATGGGACCGGCTGGTGCCGTCGCACTAGGCGGAAAGTACTAGGCAGAAATACGCCGCGCGTACAACAGCGGTCTCTAAGGCCAAATGCCGCTAAGGCCTTGGAAGACGTTGCCGCGCGCCCGTTCCCCCGAACGGCCGCCACTTACCCCGTTTCGTCACATTGCACGCGATCGGCCCAGCGAGGAGACTCCGTACGGGTGACGGAGGAATGGCCGCCTTCCCCGCACGACGCCATGGAGACTACGTACGAGTAGTTGATACGGCACGGGCATGCCCGGCCGGGGCCGGTGGGAAAGCTCACCCGGTATGCCGAGACGTCCGTCCGTCGCCCTGCTCATCGCCTTGTATTCCGCTTCAGTCCCCCTTCCGGCCACCCGAGTGAACGCCGACAGGAGCAGTCATGCCCGCACCCTGCCGACTGCCGACGGAGCAGATAGAAAGAACGGAATCCCCCTCCCCGGCCTTTGAAACGTCGTATCCGTGGAACCCGTCCGGCCAGCCGTACCCGTCGAATCTCCAGGTGATCCCATGATCGGTCGCATCCCCGTCCTGGACCTCGGCCCGCTCGTCGACTGCGGTCGCAGGCCGGTGAAGGCAGTGGTGGGCGAGGCCTTCGAGGTGACCGCGACGGTGTTCCGCGAGGGCCACGACGCGGTGGGGGCCAATGTGGTGCTGCGGGGTCCGGCGGGCCGGTGCGGGCCCTGGACCCCGATGCGCGAGCTGGCGCCGGGCACCGACCGCTGGGGCGCGGAGGTCGCCCCGGACCGGGAGGGGCTCTGGAGCTACGCGGTGGAGGCGTGGAGCGATCCGGTCGCCACCTGGCGGCGGCAGGCGGGGATCAAGGTGCCCGCGGGGATCGATGCGGAGCTGGTGCTGGAGGAGGGGGCGAGACTGTACGAGCGGGCCGCCGCCGGGGTGCCGAAGAAGGACGGCCGCGAGGCGGTGCTCGGCGCGGTCGACGCGCTGCGCGACGCCGGCCGGCCGGTGGCCGCCCGGCTGGCCGCGGCCCTCACCCCCGAGGTCACCGCGGCGCTGGCCGGCCACCCGCTGCGCGAACTGGTCACCTCCAGCCGGACGGTGCCGGTGCTGGTCGAGCGGGAGCGGGCGCTGTTCGGCTCGTGGTACGAGCTGTTCCCGCGCTCGGAGGGCGCGGTCCTGGAGGGCGCGCGCCCCCGGAGCGGTACGTTCCGCACGGCCGCCCGCAGGCTGCCCGCGGTCGCCGCGATGGGCTTCGACGTCGTCTACCTGCCGCCGGTCCACCCCATCGGCCGCTCCTTCCGCAAGGGCCCCAACAATGCGCTGAGCGCCGGGCCTTGCGACGTGGGCAGCCCCTGGGCGATCGGCTCCGCCGAGGGCGGGCACGACGCGATCCACCCGGACCTCGGCACCTTCGAGGACTTCGACCACTTCGTGGCGCGGGCGCACGAGCTGCGCATGGAGGTGGCACTGGACTTCGCGCTGCAGTGCTCCCCCGACCACCCGTGGGTGGGCAAGCACCCGGAGTGGTTCCACCACCGCGCCGACGGCACCATCGCACATGCCGAGAATCCGCCCAAGAAGTACCAGGACATCTATCCGCTCGCCTTCGACGAGGACTTCGACGGCCTCGTGGCGGAGACGCTGCGCGTTCTGCGGCTGTGGATGGACCATGGCGTGCGGATCTTCCGGGTGGACAATCCGCACACCAAGCCGGTGGTGTTCTGGGAAAGGGTCATCGCCGAAGTGGGCCGCACCGATCCGGACGTGGTCTTCCTCGCCGAGGCCTTCACCCGGCCCGCGATGATGCGCACGCTCGGCGCGATCGGCTTCCAGCAGTCGTACACCTATTTCACCTGGCGCAACGGCAAGCAGGAAATCACCGACTACCTGACGGAGCTGGCGCGTGAGTCGGCCGCCTGCATGCGCCCCAACCTGTTCGTGAACACGCCCGACATCCTGCACGCCTACCTCCAGGAGGGCGGCCGGCCGGCCTTCGAGGTGCGGGCCGTGCTGGCGGCGACGCTCTCGCCGTCCTGGGGCGTCTACGCCGGCTACGAACTGTGCGAGAACACCCCCGTGCACGCGCAGAGCGAAGAGTACCTCGACTCGGAGAAGTACCAACTGCGGCCGCGCGACTGGGAGTCGGCGGAGCGGGAGGGGCGCACCATCGCTCCGCTGATCACGGCGCTCAACCGGCTGAGGAGGCGTCAGCCCGCGCTGCGCCTCCTGCGCAACCTGCGCTTCCACCACACCGACAACGAGGCGGTCATCGCCTACTCCAAGCGCTCGGGCCCGTCCTGTGTGCTCACGGTCGTCAACCTCGACCCCCACCACACCCAGGAGGCGACGGTCTCGTTGGACATGCCGGAGCTCGGCCTCGACTGGCACGAGTCCGTCCCGGTGCGCGACGAGCTCACCGGAGAGACCTATCACTGGGGCAGGGACAACTATGTGCGCCTGGAGCCGGGCCGTTCCATGGCGCCCGCGCACGTGTTCTCGCTGCGACCGTCCTCACAGATCGGAGGGTCACCCACACCATGATCGTCAACGAGCCCGTACCCGACACATTCGAGGACACCCCCGCCAAGGACCTGGATCCCGACTGGTTCAAGCGCGCGGTGTTCTACGAAGTGCTCGTACGCTCCTTCCAGGACAGCGACGGCGACGGCATCGGCGACCTCAAGGGGCTGACGGCGAAGCTGGACTATCTGCAGTGGCTGGGCGTCGACTGTCTGTGGCTGCCGCCGTTCTTCCAGTCGCCCCTGCGCGACGGCGGCTATGACGTCTCCGACTACACCTCCGTGCTGCCGGAGTTCGGCGACCTCGCCGACTTCGTGGAGTTCGTGGACGCCGCGCACCAGCGCGGCATGCGGGTCATCATCGACTTTGTCATGAACCATACGAGCGATCAGCACGACTGGTTCCAGCAGTCCCGCACCGACCCCGACGGCCCGTACGGCGACTACTACGTCTGGGCCGACGACGACAAGCAGTACCAGGACGCGCGCATCATCTTCGTCGACACCGAGACCTCGAACTGGACGTTCGACCCGGTGCGCAAGCAGTACTACTGGCACCGCTTCTTCTCCCACCAGCCGGACCTCAACTACGAGAACCCGGCCGTGCAGGAGGAGATCCTGGCCGCCCTGCGGTTCTGGCTGGACCTGGGCATCGACGGCTTCCGGCTGGACGCGGTGCCGTACCTCTTCGCCGAGGAGGGCACCAACTGCGAGAACCTGCCGCGCAGCCACGAATTCCTCAAGCGGGTCCGGGCGGAGATCGACGCGCACTACCCGGACACGGTGCTGCTGGCGGAGGCCAACCAGTGGCCGGAGGACGTGGTCGACTACTTCGGCGACTACGCCAAGGGCGGGGACGAATGCCACATGGCGTTCCACTTCCCCGTGATGCCGCGCATCTTCATGGCGGTGCGGCGCGAGTCGCGCTATCCGGTCTCGGAAATCCTGGCCAAGACCCCGGCCATCCCCTCCCGCTGCCAGTGGGGCATCTTCCTGCGCAACCACGACGAGCTCACGCTCGAGATGGTCACCGACGAAGAGCGCGACTACATGTGGGCGGAGTACGCCAAGGATCCGCGGATGCGCGCCAACATCGGCATCCGGCGCCGGCTGGCCCCGCTGCTGGACAACGACCGCAATCAGATCGAGCTGTTCACCGCGCTGCTGCTGTCGCTGCCCGGCTCGCCGATCCTCTACTACGGCGACGAGATCGGCATGGGCGACAATATCTGGCTCGGCGACCGCGACGCGGTGCGCACGCCCATGCAGTGGACGCCCGACCGCAACGCGGGCTTCTCCTCCTGCGATCCGGGGCGGCTGTACCTGCCGACCATCATGGACCCGGTCTACGGCTACCAGGTGACGAACGTGGAAGCGGCGATGTCCTCGCCGTCGTCCCTCCTGCACTGGACTCGCCGGATGATCGAGATCCGCAAGCAGAACCCCGCCTTCGGCCTGGGCTCGTACACCGAACTCACCTCCAGCAACCCGGCGGTGCTGGCGTTCCTCCGGGAGCACGGCGATGACCTCGTCCTCTGTGTGAACAACTTCTCCCGTTTCGCACAGCCGACCGAGCTGGACCTGCGGGCGTTCAACAGCCGCCACCCCGTCGAGCTGATCGGCGGAGTGCGCTTCCCCGCCATCGGCGAGCTGCCGTACCTGCTGACGCTCGCGGGCCACGGCTTCTACTGGTTCCGGCTGCGCCGCAACGCGCCCTCCGCCGCCCAATGAGCGCCCCCCGTGCGCGCCCGCCGGGCGCGCACGGGCGTTTCCCCTCCCCCTCCCCGGGCACCCGTACCCCTGCGACCGCCGGATACGGGCCGGGCCGGGCCGATCGCCTCCGACGCACGTACGCACCTACCGCACACGGACCGCACGCACCGCACTGGCCGTCACGGCCGCACGCACCGCACCCCACGGGCCGAAAGCGCTGACCGTACGGACGATCCTCGCCCGACACGTCCCACACCGCGCACGGGCCAAAGCCGCAATCCGGGACACTTTGCCCCATCTGTCGTGTGCCCCGGGGAAAGGACGCGACGCCATGTCGGACGCTGCACCGTTCCGCCGGGAGGCCACCACCGGCCGGGGGCCCACCCCTGGCGCCCTCTCGGTCCCGCTCACCCGGCCGCGCGCCACCGGCGCCGAGCCGCGGCCGGACGACGGCCGGGAGCTGCTCGCCTCGCTCGCCCCGCTGCTGGCCGAGTGGCTGCCGCGGCAGCGCTGGTTCGCGGGCAAGGGCCGGCCCGTCACCGGCTTCACGCTCGTCGCGGCGACCGAGCTGCTGCCCCGCCCCTACGGCGGCAGCGCCCCCGGACTGCTGCACCTGCTCGTCCGCGCCCAGCAGCCCGGCCCGGCCGACGCGCCCGGACCGGCCGCGGGCACCGACGACTGCTACCAACTGCTGCTCGGCATCCAGGACGTCCTCCCCCCGCAGCTCGCCCCCGCCCTCATCGGCCGCCCCACCGGCGGCCCGCTGCACGGCCGCACCGTCTACGAAGGGCTCGCCGACCCGCGCCTGACCTCGCTGCTGCTGGAGCGGCTGCGGGTGCCCGGACGGCTCGGCGTGCTGCGTTTCACCCGCGAACCGGACGCCGCCATCCCGCCCGGCCTGACCCCCCGGCTGCTCGGTGCCGAGCAGTCCAACTCCTCGGCGGTCTACGGCGAAACGTATATCCTCAAGCTCTTCCGCCGGGTCGGCCCCGGCCTCAACCCCGACCTCGAATTGCCGCGCGCACTCGCAAACACGGGCTGCTCACGCGTCCCCGCGCCCGCCGCCTGGTTCGAGGCGGAGCCGGCGGGTGCGGGCGAGGAGCCCATGACGCTCGGCATCCTCCAGCCCTATCTGCCCGGCTCCGCCGACGGCTGGCAGCTGGCGCTGGGCGCCCTGGCCGTACGGGCCGACTTCGCCGCGTCCGCGCGCGCCCTCGGGCACGCCACCGCCGAGGTGCACCTGGCGCTGGCCGAGGCGCTGCCCACCGTCGTGCTGCGCCGCCCCCAGCTGGAGCGGCTCGCCGCCGCCATGACCGGGCGCCTGGACACCGCGGCCGACGCCGTCCCGGCGCTGCGCCCGTACCGCGAGTCGCTGCGCCGGATCTACGACGAGCTCGCCGGGCTCGGGCGGGCCGGGCGGACCTGGCGCGCCCAGCGCATCCACGGCGACCTGCACCTCGGGCAGGTGCTGCGCACCCCAGCGGACGGCCGCTGGTCGGTCATCGACTTCGAGGGCGAGCCCGCGCGCCCGCTGGCCGAGCGGCGGCGGCCGCAGCCGGTGGCCCGCGATGTCGCGGGCATGCTGCGCTCCTTCGACTACGCGGCGGCCGTCGGCCGCGCCGCAGGCTCCACCTGGGCCGAGCGGGCGCGGGCCGCCTTCTGCGAGGGCTACGCCGCCGTGCACCACGACCCCCGCGAGGACCCGCAGTTGCTGAGGGCCCACGAGACGGACAAGGCCGTCTACGAGGTCCTCTACGAGGCCCGGCACCGGCCGGACTGGCTGCCGGTCCCGATGTCCGCGATCCGCAGGCTCGCGGAGCGGGAGCGGGGGCCCGAGCGGGCGGCGGACGGAAGCCCCGTATGACGCGCCGACCCCGACGCGGCCCGTGCGCCGTCCCCCTCGCCGCGGACTTCGCCGCCGACCGGATCCGAACCACCTCATGGAGGACCACCCCGTGACCGCACGACCGCCGTCCAGCCCCCCGCCCCGCGAGCCGGGCCCCGGCCCGGAAACCGGCAGCATCCCGGCGACGTTCCTGCCCGGCCGCCCGGCCGGGACCCGGGAGCCGGTGCCGCCCCCGCGCCCGGTACCGGGCGCTTCGGCGCACCTGCCCCCGGCCGTGCCCGTCCGCCAGGCGGCCCGGGGCCGCAAGCGCGAAGGGGTGCCGGGGGCGCGGGCGGAGAGCGGTGACGGCGGGGCTCCGGCGACGCCCCGGCCTCCCCGCGCCGCATCGCCGGGCCCCGGGCCCGGGTCCACCCCCGACCCCAGGCCCACTCCCCCGCTGCCCGACCCCGGGCCGACGCCCTCACCCGACCCCGCCCCCGCGCCCGTACCCGGGCCGGGTCCGCGGCCCACGCCCGACCCCACGCCGAACGGCGCGACGAGCCCCGGCCGGGGCGTGCGCCGCGCCGAGCCGCTGGACGACGGCGAGCGCACGCGGCTGCTGCACGGCGCGCATCACGACCCGCACGGCGTTCTCGGGGCTCACCACGTGCCCGGTGGGGTCGCCTTCCGCACCCTGCGCCCCTTCGCGCGCTCCGTGGCGGTCACCGCCAAAGGGCTCCGGGCCGAGCTGCACGACGAAGGCGACGGCTTCTTTGCCGGGGTGCTGCCGCTGAGCGAGATCCCGCAGGGCTACCGCCTGATGGTGACCTACGACGGCAGCGAGCTGGAGGCCCACGACCCCTACCGCTTCCTGCCCGCGCTCGGTGACCTCGACCTGCACCTCATCGGCGAGGGCCGCCATGAAGAGCTGTGGCAGGCGCTCGGCGCGCACCCCATGACGCACGAGGGCGTCACCGGCACCCGCTTCACCGTGTGGGCGCCGAACGCCCTGGGCGTCCGCGTCGTCGGCGACTTCAACTACTGGGACGGCACCGGCCATCCGATGCGCTCGCTGGGCGGCACGGGCGTGTGGGAGCTGTTCCTGCCGGGCGTCGGCGAGGGCGCGCTGTACAAGTTCCAGATCACCCGGCCCGACGGCACCCACACCCTGCGCGCCGACCCGATGGCCCGGCGCACCGAGGCGCCGCCCGCCACCGCCTCGATCGTGCACGCCTCGCACTACGACTGGCGCGACGCCGCGTGGATGGAGCACCGCGGGGACCGGCCGGTGCACGAGGCGCCGTTCTCCGTCTACGAGCTGCACCTGCCATCCTGGCGCCCGGGCCTCACCTACCGGCAGCTCGCGGAGCAACTGCCCGCGTACGTCAAGGATTTGGGCTTCACGCACGTGGAGCTGATGCCCGTCGCCGAGCATCCCTTCGGCGGCTCGTGGGGCTACCAGGTGACCGGTTTCTACGCCCCGACGGCGCGCCTGGGCACGCCGGACGACTTCAAGTACCTCGTGGACGCGCTGCACCGCGCCGGGATCGGGGTGCTGGTCGACTGGGTGCCGGCGCACTTCCCGAAGGACGACTGGGCGCTGGCCGAGTTCGACGGCCGTCCGCTGTACGAGCACGGGGACCCGGCGCGGGCCTCGCACCCGGACTGGGGGACGCTGGAGTTCGACTACGGGCGCCGGGAGGTCCGCAACTTCCTGGTGGCGAACGCCGTGTACTGGTGCCGGGAGTTCCACGTCGACGGGCTGCGCGTGGACGCGGTCGCCTCGATGCTCTACCTCGACTACTCGCGCGAGCCGGGCCAGTGGACGCCGAACGTGCACGGCGGCCGGGAGAACCTCGACGCGGTGGCGTTCCTGCAGGAGATGAACGCCACCGTCTACCGCTGCTGCCCCGGCGTCGTGACGGTCGCCGAGGAGTCGACGGCCTGGGACGGCGTCACCCGCGCCACCCACCACGTCGGCGCGGGCGGCTTCGGGGGGCTGGGCTTCGGGCTGAAGTGGAACATGGGGTGGATGCACGATTCGCTGGACTACGTGGCGAAGGAGCCGGTGCACCGCAAGTACCACCACGGCGAGATGACGTTCGCCATGGTCTACGCCTACAGCGAGAACTACGTGCTGCCGATCTCGCACGACGAGGTCGTGCACGGCAAGCGGTCGCTGGTGTCGAAGATGCCGGGCGACTGGTGGCAGCAGCGGGCCAACCACCGTGCGTTCCTGGGCTTCATGTGGGCCCACCCGGGGAAGCAGCTGCTGTTCATGGGGCAGGAGTTTGCGCAGGGCGCCGAGTGGTCGGAGGGGCACGGGCCCGACTGGTGGCTGCTGGATCCCTCGTACGCGGCGGAGGCGGACCACCGGGGCGTACGGGACCTGGTGCGCGACCTCAACGCGCGCTACTGCGCGACGCCGGCGCTGTGGCAGCGGGACACCGTGCCGGAGGGCTTCGCGTGGATCGAGGGCGATGCGGCGGAGGACAACGTCTTCGCCTTCCTCCGCTTCGACGCGGAGGGGGTGCCGCTGCTGTCGGTCAGCAACTTCTCGCCGGTGGTGCGGCACGCCTACCGGCTGGGGGTGCCGTGGGGGGACGGGGTGTGGGAGGAGTGCCTCAACACGGATGCGGAGGCCTACGGCGGGAGCGGCGTCCGGAACCCGGATCCGCTGAAGCCGGCTCCCGTCCCCTGCCACGGCCGCCCGGCAAGCATCGCCCTGACCCTGCCGCCGCTGGCGACGGTGTGGTTGCGGCTCGTGTGAACCGGTCTGCTGTCGCGAATCACCATCGCGGCGGGGGCATTCGGTGATTGGCGACATCGGCCGGTGGCCGATGTCGCCACCGCAGCGGCGATCAGCCCCGGCGGCGCAGACCGGCGGTGCCGAGCCGGACCGCGCCGTCCGGGTGCATTCAGACCTTTTCCAGTACCTGCTGCTCGCTCTTCGCAGAAGACTCCGCCTTGCCGACGCCCCGCGGCAGCAGGAACGCGACCAGGACCGTGCCCACGCCGAGGACGACCGCGCCGACCACGCTCGTGTGGGCGACTGCGTCCGCGAACGCCTGGTGGACCGCGTCCACCATCGTCTGCGCCTGCTGCGCGCCCAGCGACTTCGCCTGCTGGGCACCGAGCTTGGGCGCGGCCTGGGCCGCGACCGTCTCGCCGACCTTCTGGGCCACGTACAGGCCGGCACCCACCGAGTCCTGCGCCGCGTCCAGGGCCTTCGCCGGAATCTTCGGACCGCCGTGGGCCGCGGCCTTGGCTGCCGCGTCGGCGAGGTTCGAGGAGTACGTCTTGGACAGCACCGTGCCGAGGACGGCGATGCCGAGCGAGCCGCCCAGCTCGATGGAGGTGCTGTTGACGGCACCGCCGACGCCGAGCTGGTCCTCGGGGAAGGACCCCATGATCGCGTTGGTGCAGGGCGACAGCGCCAGACCGATGGCCAGGCCCAGCACCACCAGCGGCGCCACGAAGTCGCCGTAGGAGGACGAGACGTCCACGCGCGTCAGCAGCGCGATGGCGACCGTGCCCACGACCATGCCAAGCGTGACCGTGACCTTCATGCCGAACTTCGGCGTGAGGACCGCCGTCAGCGCACCGCCGACGAACACCGCGCCCGCCAGCGGCAGCATCCGCACACCGGTGTCGAGCGGCGAGTAGCCGAGCACGAACTGCAGGTGCTGGGTGAGGTAGTAGAACGCGCCGAAGACGGCGAGGAAGAAGAGCGCGACGGCCATCGTCGAGCCCGCGAACGCCCGCTTGCCGAAGCGGCGCACGTCCAGGATCGGCCGCGGGTGGCGCAGCTCCCACAGGACGAAGCAGACCAGGCCGACGCCCGCGACGACGGCCGCGGCGATCGCCTTGGCGCCCCAGCCGAAGTGCGGACCCTCGATGATCATGTAGATGAGGGAGCCCGTCCAGATGACGGAGAGCAGACCACCGATGTAGTCGATCTTGTCGACGCCCGTCGCCTTGGACGGCGGGACGAGCAGCAGCGCACCGACGATGCCGAGCACGGCGATCGGCACGTTGATGAGGAACGTGGACGCCCAGCCGTGGTCCTCCAGCAGCGCACCGGCCACCAGCGGGCCGACGGCGATGGCGAGGCCGGCGGTGGCCGTCCAGATGGTGATGGCCTTGGCGCGCTCGGCCCGCGGGAAGGTGGCGGAGAGCAGCGACAGCGTGGCCGGCATGATCATGGCCGCGCCGACGCCCATCACGGCGCGGGAGGCGATCACCGCGCCCGCGCTGTCGACGAGCGAGCCGGCGACGGACGCCGCGCCGAAGACGAAGAGGCCGAGGACGAGCGCGCCGCGGCGGCTGTACTTGTCACCGACCGCGCCCAGGATCAGCATCAGCGCGGCGTACGGGACGGTGTAGCCGTCGATGACCCATTGCAGATCCGAGCTGCTCAGGCCCAGAGCCTTGGTCATGTCCGGGGCGGCCACTGTCAGGGACGTGTTGGCCATGACGATGATCAGCAGGCTGAGGCACAGCACGCCGAGCGCCGCCCAGCGCTTCTTGTACGGACCGTCCATCTCGTCGACCGGTGTCGACAACGCGAGGCCCATCGGCCCCCCTTTCGGAACTTGCACACGCTTGTGCAATTACACACTGCTGTGCAAATTACGGGACAGGGGTGCCCCTGTGCAAAATGAAGGCCCCCACCGACCGAGAAGAGAACCGATGACCGGCAGAGCCGACGCCAATCGCCGCCGCATCATGGACATCGCCCTCGCGGAGCTGCTGCGCGACGCGGACGCGAGCATGGACCAGATCGCGCGCGCGGCGGGCGTCGTACGGCGGACGGTCTACGGGCACTTCCCGAGCCGCGACGCGCTGATCGGAGCGCTCGTCGACGACGCGGCGGAAGCGGTGGCGGCGGCCCAGGCCGAGGCGCTGCGCGACGTCGAGGACCCGGCGCGGGCGCTGGCCCGCTCCATGCTGGCCGTCTGGGACATCGCGGACGGCTACCGGCTGCTGATCTCCCTGGCCCAGCGGAGCGTCACGGTGGAGGGCATCCACCGCCGCCTGGAGCCGGTGCGCCGCGAGTGCGCGGCGATGCTGCAGCAGGGCCTGGACGCGGGCCGTTTCGTCTCGCCGCTGCCGGCGGTGGCGCTGGCCTATGTCCGCGAGCAGATCCTCTTCGGCCTGATGCAGGCCGTCAACGACGGTGTCCTCGCCCCGCAGGACGCGGGCCGCAGCGCGGCGGTCACGGCCCTGACGGCGGCCGGCGTCCCGGCGGCGGAGTCGGCCGAACTGGTGGCGGATCTCTTGTCCGAGTAACCGAAAAAGCCCACCCGGAAAAGGCGAAGACCCCCACGGCGCGGCCCGGCGGTGCCGTACCGAGGCCCGGGCCGCCGTGGGGGGCGGCCCCGCCGTGGGGGTGGTCTCTGGTGGCCGTCAGACGACGGCCGGCTGCTTCTCCGGGGCCGGGGGCTCCTCCGCCGGGGTCTCGTCCGCCAGCACCGCCTCGTCGAACGGCAGCCGGCCCGCCAGCACCTCGCGCACCCGGTCCTCGTCGATCTCCTTGGTCCACGTGCCGATCAGCACCGTGGCCACCGCGTTCCCCGCGAAGTTCGTCATCGCCCGCGCCTCGCTCATGAAGCGGTCGATGCCGACGATCAGGCCGACGCCGTCGACCAGTTCGGGCCGGTGCGACTGCAGGCCCCCGGCCAGCGTGGCCAGGCCCGCGCCGGTCACGCCCGCCGCGCCCTTCGAGGCGATCATCATGAAGAGCAGCAGGGAGACCTGCTGGCCGACCGAGAGCGGCTTGCCCATCGCCTCGGCCACGAAGAGCGAGGACATCGTCAAGTAGATGGCGGTGCCGTCGAGGTTGAAGGAGTAGCCCGTCGGGACCGTGATGCCCACGACCGGCTTGCTCACCCCGAGGTGCTCCATCTTCGCGATCAGCCGCGGCAGCGCCGACTCCGAGGACGACGTCGACAGGATCAGCAGGAACTCCCGCCCCAGGTACTTGAGCAGGGCGAAGACATTGACGCCCGCCACCAGCCGCAGCAGCCCGCCCAGCACCACGATCACGAAGATCAGGCAGGTGAGGTAGAAGCCGACCATGATGACGGCCAGCGATTTCAGCGCGGCCGTGCCCGTCGCGCCGACCACCGCGGCGATCGCCCCGAAGGCCCCCACCGGAGCCACCCACATGATCATGGACAGGATGCGGAAGACCAGCTTCTGGAGGTGCCCGACGCCGCGCAGCACCGGCTCGCCCGCCGTGCCCATCGCCTGCAGGGCGAAGCCCGTGAGCAGTGCCACGAGCAGCGTCTGGAGCACCTGCCCGCCGGTGAAGGCGGAGACCAGGGTCGTCGGGATGATGCCGAGCAGGAACTGCTCGGTGGACTCGCCCGTCCCCTTCGCCTGCGCCTCCCCCGCGTGCCGCACCGCGTCCGTCAGGTGCAGGCCGCTGCCCGGCTCCAGGAAGTTGCCGACCAGCAGGCCGATGGCCAGCGCCACGGTCGACATCAGCAGGAAGTAGCCGAGCGCCAGCCCGCCCACCGCGCCGACCTTCGCCGCCTTCCGCACCGAGCCGATACCCAGCACGATCGTGCAGAAGATGACCGGCGAGATCATCATCTTGATCAGATTGACGAAGCCGGTCCCGAGCGGCTTCAGCTGCACCGCCACGCCCGGCGCGGCGAAGCCCACCGCGATGCCGACGAGGACCGCCGCGATCACGGCGAGGTAGAGGTAATGGGTCCGGTCCCGGCCCGGTCTCACATCCGGCTGTACTGCCACGGTCTCTCCTCCTCGTCGTGGTTCCCGAAGGCGTCCCGCAGACTATGCACTCCCCTTGTGACGGCGGTCACCCTTGCGTGCATTACGTACACAAACAAGCCAGGAGGCACACTGTCGGCCATGCGCATACCTCGCATGCACCGCCCCCGCAGCCTGGCCGGCAGGCTGTTCGCGGTGCAGATCGTGCTGGTCACCGCCGTGGTGGCCGGCTGCGCGGTGTTCGCCTACCTCGCCGACCGGCAGCAGGCCGAGGAGGCGGCCCGCCGTCAGGTCACCGCGACGGCGGCCACCGTCGCCGCCTCGGCGGCGGTGCGCACGGCCGTCCGCACCGCGGACCCGACCACCGCTCTCCAGCCCTACGCCGAGGACGTCCGGCACGACACGGGCGTCGACTTCGTGACGATCATGAGCCGGGACGGCATCCGCTGGACGCACCCCGACCCCGCCCGCATCGGCGCACGCTTCCTCGGCCACACCGGCCCCGCCCTGCAGGGCCGTACGTTCTCGGAGACCTACACCGGCACTCTCGGCCCGTCCGTACGGGCCGTGGCGCCCGTGCGCGAGCCCGACGGCACGGTCACGGCCCTGGTCAGCGCGGGCATCACCGTCGACGCGATCAGCGCGGAAGTAGGCCGTCAGGTCACGATGCTGATCGCCGGGGCCCTGGCCATGCTCGCCGCAGGCGGCGCCGGGACGTACCTGCTCAACGCGCGGCTGCGAAGACAGACGCACGGCATGAACGCCGCCGAACTGGCCCGGATGCGCGACTACCACGAAGCCGCCCTGCACGCGGTGCGCGAGGGGCTGCTGATGCTCGACGGCGAGCGGCGCATCGCCCTGGTCAACGACGGCGCCCGCGAACTGCTCGGCCTGCCCGACGACGCCATCGGCCGGCCCGTCGACGCCCTCGGCCTGCCCCCCGCCCTCACCGCGGCCCTGCTCGCCCCCGGCCCCCGCGTCGACGAGGTGCACCTGACCGCCGAGCGCACGGTCGTCCTCAACACCTCCCCCGTCTCCAGCGGCGAGCGGCGCGGCACCGTCGTCACCCTGCGCGACCACACCGAACTCCAGGCGCTCTCCGGGGAATTGGACTCGGTGCGCGGCTTCGCCGAGGCGCTGCGCTCGCAGGCGCACGAGGCCGCGAACCGGCTGCACGCCGTGGTCTCCCTGATCGAGCTCGGCCGCGCCGAGGAAGCCGTCGAATTCGCCACCGCCGAGCTGGAGCTCGCCCAGGCGCTGACCGACCGGGTCGTGGCCGCCGTCGCCGAACCCGTCCTCGCCGCGCTGCTCCTGGGCAAGGCGGCCCAGGCCAACGAGCACGGCGTCGAGCTGGTGCTCACTGAGGACACCCGCGTCGACGACGCCCTGCTGCCCCCGGACCTGCCCGCCCGCGACCTGGTCACCATCCTGGGCAACCTCATCGACAACGCGGTCGACGCGGCCACCGACGCCCGGCGCACCGGCGGCAAGGTCACCGTCACCGTCCTCGCCGACGGCGGCGAACTGCTGCTGCGCGTCGGCGACACCGGCCCGGGGGTCGCCCCGGAATCGGCGGACGAGGTGTTCGCCCGCGGCTGGTCCACCAAGGAACCCGACGCGGCCGCCGTGCACGGGCGCGGCCTCGGGCTCGCCCTGGTCAGGCAGGCGGCCCGGCGCAACGGTGGCTCGGTCGCGCTCGGCCGCTCCCCTTCCGGCGGCGCCGAGTTCACCGTCCGGCTGCCCCTTCCCGCACGTCGCACCGCAGGAGAAACCGTATGAGCACGCAGCCGACGACCGCCGCGGACACGATCCGGGTGCTGGTGATCGAGGACGACCCCGTCGCCGCCGCCGCGCACGCGCTGTACGTCGGGCGCGTGCCGGGCTTCGCCGTGGCGGGTGTGGTGCATTCGCGCGCCGACGCCTCGCACTTCCTCAAGCGGACGCCCGTCGACCTGCTGCTGCTCGACCTCTACCTGCCCGACGGGCACGGGCTCCAGCTCGTCCGCTCGCTGCGCAGTGCGGGGCACGGCGCCGATGTGATCGCGGTGACGTCGGCGCGCGATCTGGCGGTGGTCCGCGAGGGCGTCTCGCTCGGCGTCGTCCAGTACGTGCTCAAGCCCTTCACCTTCTCGACGCTGCGCGACCGGCTCGCCCGCTACGCGCAGTTCCGGGCGGCCGCGGGCGAGGCGAGCGGGCAGGAGGAGGTCGACCGGGCGCTGTCGGTGCTGCGGGCCCCGCAGCCGGTGGCGCTGCCCAAGGGGCTGACGCAGAGCACCCTGCAGACGATCACCCGGGCGCTGCGGGAGGCCGGGCCCGAGGGCGTCTCCTCCGGTGCGGCGGCCTCGGCCCTGGGCATTTCGCGGATCACCGCCCGCCGCTACCTCGAATACCTGGTGGACTCCGGCCGCGCCGACCGCGCCCCGCAGTACGGGCAGATCGGCCGCCCCGAACTCCGCTACCGCTGGCTCAGCGGGCGCTGACGTCCCGGGAGGCGTCAGGCGCACCGGGGCGGCGCGTGCGGGGGCGCCCGGCAGGGAACGTAGGAGGTGCCGCCCCGCGGTGTCCGCCGGGCGGCCGCCCTGACCTTGCTCGCAGGAGCCCGTAGGAGGTCGTGCCCGTGCGTCCCACCGCCCCCGTACTCCTCGCCGTCACCACCGCTCTCGCCGTCCTCCCGCTCACCGCCTGCGGCGGGGGCGGCGGCGACCCGGACACCGTGAAGATCGCCTATCAGCGCAGCACGGACAACAAGGTCCGCATCATGGACGGCTATCTGGCCGGGATCAAGAAGCAGTTCGAGCGGGAGCACCCGGGCAAGGAGCTCAAGCTCGTGCCGGTCCAGGCCGCCGAAGGCGACTACTACGCCAAGATCCAGCAGATGATGCGCTCGCCCAAGACGTCGCCGGACGTGGTGCACGAGGACACGGCGCTCATCAACTCCGACATCACCAGCGGCTATTTGAGAGCGCTGGACGACAAGCTGGCCGGCTGGAAGGAGTGGGGCCGTTTCGCGGCGACGGCGAAGGCGTCCGCGAAGGGCGCAGACGGCAGGACGTACGGCGTGCCGGACGGCACGGACACCCGCGGCCTGTGGTTCAACAAGGAGGTCTTCGCCAGGGCGGGCCTCCCCGCGAACTGGCAGCCGCACACCTGGCGGGACGTCCTCGACGCCGCCCGTACGGTCAAGGCCAAGGTGCCCGGCGTCGTCCCGCTCAACGTCTACACGGGCAAGGCGGCGGGCGAGGCCGCGACCATGCAGGGCTTCGAGATGCTGCTGTACGGGACGGGGAGCACCGATCCGCTCTACGACCCGGGGCGCAAGAAGTGGGTCGCGGGCGGCAAGGGCGTCACCGACTCCCTGGACTTCGTCCGTACAGTCTTCGCGGAGAAGCTGGGCCCCGACCCGTCGGACGCGCTCGACCCCAACGTCAGCACCAACGTGGTCACGAGCTGGCTGCCGTCGGGCAAGCTCGCCATCGACCTCGACGGCTCCTGGCTCGCCAAGAACTGGCTGCCCGACGGCAGCAAGCCGTGGCCGCAGTGGGAGCGGGTGATGGGCCGGGCGGCCTTCCCCACCCAGAACGGCCAGGCGCCCGGCCGGGTCAGCCTCTCCGGCGGCTGGACGTGGTCGATCGGCGCCAAGTCCGGCAAGGCGGACCTGGCCTGGCAGGTGATCGAGACCCTGCAGACGGCCGCCAACGCCACGGACTGGACGGTGCGCGACGGCCAGATCGCCGTCCGGGACGACGTGGCGGCCGATCCGCGGTACGTGAAGTCGCTGCCCGGCATCGACTTCTTCACCGGGCTGGTCAAGGACACCCGCTACCGGCCCGCGCTGCCGGTCTATCCGCAGGTGTCGGACGCGATCAGGGAGGCGATGGAGGCGGTCACGACCGGTGACGCGACCGCGGCGCA
Organism: Streptomyces olivoverticillatus; assembly: GCF_014203555.1. Taxonomy (GTDB): domain Bacteria; phylum Actinomycetota; class Actinomycetes; order Streptomycetales; family Streptomycetaceae; genus Streptomyces; species Streptomyces olivoverticillatus. The sequence continues at coordinate 243,958 of NZ_JACHJH010000001.1, forward strand.
GGCGGCCCGGGGCTACGACGAGCGCCTGAGGACGGCCGTCGGCGCCGCGAGCGTGACGCGGTGATGTCCCGGGCCGTGCGCTGGCTGCCGCTCGCCCCGGCGACGGCGCTGATGCTGCTCTTCCTGGCCGGGCCGGTCGCCTACTGCGCGTATCTCGCCTTCACCGACACGCAGTTGACGGGCCAGGCGTCGGCCTCGTTCACCGGCTTCGCCAACTTCCGCCGGGCCTTCGCGGACGACGGATTCCGCAACGCGGTGGTGCTGACGCTGGTCTTCACGGTCCTGTCGTCGATCGTCGGCCAGAACTCGCTGGGGCTGGCGCTGGCGGCCCTGATGCGGCGCGCCTCCAAGCCCGTACGGACGCTGACGGGCACGGTGGTGATCGCGGCGTGGGTGCTGCCCGAGATCGTGGCGGGCTTCCTGCTCTACGTCTTCTTCAACCGGCGCGGCACGCTCAACGCACTGCTGGACTGGCTCCATCTGCCGCAGCAGAACTGGCTGTTCACGCTGCCGATCCTCGCGGTGTCCTTCGCCAACGTCTGGCGGGGTACGGCCTTTTCGATGCTGGTGTACTCGGCGGCGCTGGCCGGGATCCCGCAGGACGTCACCGAGGCGGCGGAGGTCGACGGGGCGAGCGGCCTCCGCCGCTGGTGGCACATCACGCTGCCGATGATCCGGCGCTCGATCGGCACCAACCTGATGCTCAACACCTTGCAGACGCTCTCCGTCTTCGGGCTGATCTGGGCCATGACGCGCGGCGGTCCGGGCAATCGGAGCCAGACGCTGCCGGTGTTCATGTACGACCAGGCGTTCCTGAAGTCGCTGATCGGCTACGGGACGGCGGTGGCGCTGCTGTTGTTGCTGGTGGGTGCGGTGTTTTCGACGGTGTATCTGCGGCTGATGAGGGAGGAGACGTGACCGGTCCGCGCGGCTACTCGATGCCCTTGAGGGACGGCCAGTCGGCGAGCGGCCGGTCGGCCTGGAGCAGGGTGTTGATGTGGGCGGTGCCGTCCTCGATGGCGATCTTCCGGTAGCGCATGCCGTCCGCGGCCCGGTGGAAGACCCAGTACTCGTTGGTGCCGCCGCCCACATGCTGCCGGTCGTGGACGGGCAGCACGAGGTCGATCCGGTCGACGCCCGCGAGACAGGGCCAGTCGGCCATGGGGTAGTCCCCCGCCTCGACGTCATTGACGTGCGGCGAGCCGTCGGCGATCGTGATCTTCCGGCAGCGGGGGCCGTCCTTGCCGCAGTGGAACACCCAGTAGTGGCTCGTACCGTCCACCCGCTCCCGGTCGGGGACGGCGAGCACCTCGTCGATCCAGCCGATCCCCGCCAGCGACGGCCATTCGGCCACGGGACGGTCGACCGCGACGACGGTGGCGGCCCTGTCGTCGGCGTCGGGCACGGTCAGCTTGCGGTAGACGGCGTCCTGACGGCCGTCGTAGTGCAGCAGCCAGTACTCGCCGGCGCCGTCGGCGTGCCGACGGTCCGGCACCGGCACGAACGCGGCGATGTCGCTCACCCCGGTCAGGGCCGGCCAGGCACCGGCGGACTCGTCGCCCTCGACGAGCGTGCTGGGGTGGGCGGCGCCGCCCCCGATCTCGATCAGCCGGCCCCACAGCGGTACGTCGCGGTGGGCGCCGCCCTGGGTGTACAGCCGCACCGTGCGCCCGCCGGCCGGGCCGGGCGCGGGGCGGTAGCCGGGCGAGGCCAGCGTCTTGCCGTAAGTCCGCACGCCGCCACGGTTCTTGAGCACGTGGTACGGCAGCGGGGCCGGTTTCTCCCCGGCGCGGTGCAGGGGGAAGGTGGCCGAGCCCCGGTGGATGATCCGGTGCCGGTTGGCGGCGGTGGGGGCGCCGGTCCTGCTGAGCCACTGGCCGCGGGGCGCGCCGCTGATGCCGCGCGGCTCCCAGCCCCGCCCCGCGACCTCCACCCGGTCGAACAGCCAGTCCTCGCCGTCCGCGATCTCCAGGGTGACGGCGTCGGGGACGCCGAAGCCGTCGGGGGCGGGCAGACAGTAGCGGGCCGTCCTCCCCCGCGCGAGGTGCTCCCAGGGCCCGGCCAGCAGGAGCGGAGGGGTGACCCGGCCGCCGCTGTGCAGCCGGAGGTGAAGGGTGCCGTCCGTCCCGGCCATCCAGTCGTCGGCGGTCCGGACGGTGACGGTGATGAAGTCGCAAGGCATGGGAGCAGCGTCTGCCGCCCGCCCTCCGCCCGCCGCGAGGGCGGGGCGGGACACCGGCGAATCTCCCCCGGATGGCAGCGCGGAAATTTTGTTGGCGCGTGCATCGGGCCTGTGATGGGGTGACCCGGGCGCCGGTCGAGGGACCGGCCGTACCACGAGGGACGGGGCGAATCATGCAGGTCAAGGGGCAGGTCGACGAGGGTTTCGGCCCGCTGGCGGACGCGTTCGCGGCCGTGCTCCCCGAGGACGGGCGCGGCGGCGGGGCGCTGGCCCTGTACGTGGACGGCGAGCTGGTGGCCAGCCTGTGGGGCGGGGCCGCCGACGCCCGTACCGGCCGGGAGTGGGAAGAGGGCACGGCCACCCAGGTCTTCTCCGCCGCCAAGGGCATCCTCTCCGTCCTCCTGCACCGCCTCGCCCAGGAGGGCCGCCTCGACCTGGACGCGCCGGTCGCCCAGTACTGGCCGGAGTTCGCGGACGGCGGCAAGGAGGCCGTCACCGTGCGCACCGTCCTCGCCCACCGGGCCGGACTGCCCGTGGTGGACGCCTCCTTGTCCTTCGAGGACGTGCTCGCCTGGGCCCCGGTCGTGGAGGCGCTGGAGAAGCAGGTGCCGCTCTGGGAGCCCGGCACCGCCCACGCCTACCACGGGATGACGCTGGGCTGGCTGGCCGGTGAGCTGGTCCGGCGGGTGACGGGCCTGACGCCGGGCGCCTACTTCCGCGAGAGCATCGGCGACCCGCTGGACCTCGCGACCTGGTTCGCCCTGCCCGAGGAGGAGGCCGCGCGCCTGGCCCGCCTGGAGCTGCCCGACCAGCAGATGCAGCTGCCCGCCGACGCGCTGATCACCCGCACGCTCACCCTGAACGGCGCAGTGGACTTCCCCGGCGACTGGGGCTCCTTCCCCCTGCTGGGCGCCGAGATACCCGCCGGCAGCGCCGTCAGCTCCGCCCGCGGCCTCGCCGCCGTGTACGCCGCGGCGGCCACCGGCCTCGGCGGGCAGCCGCGGCTGCTCGGCCGTCAGACGGTGACGGACGCGCTGCGCGAGCAGTCCTCGGGCCCGTCCTGGCCGGGCGACATGCCCGACTTCGGCGGGCGTTGGGGTACCGGCTTCATGATCGACTCCAACCCCGTCTGGCGCCCGCTGGGCGCCCGCAGCTTCGGGCACGACGGAGCGGGCGGCAACACGGCCTTCGGTGACGACGAGTTCGGCGTCGGCTTCGCCTTCGTCACCAGCCGCATGGTCGGCCCCGGCGACGACCGGGCCAACCGGCTGACGGCGGCCCTGCGCGGCTGCCTGGGCTGACGGGAGTTCCTGACGGGCGGGCAGGGGGTTGGTTTTCGGGCCGCCCCCTGTTGTGATCGACTGCATGAAGATCGCATTCGCCGCCCCCATGACGGGTTCCTGGGCCACGGCGCAGGGCCTGACCCGCATCGCCCAGCGCGCCGAGCAGCTCGGCTATCACAGTCTGTGGACCTACCAGCGGCTGTTCGCTCCGCTGGGCGAGAGCCGGGAGGAGGGCGCGCACTGCGTCCTCGATCCCATCGTCGCGATGACCCATCTCGCCGCCCAGACGTCGAGCATCAGGATCGGCGCCGCCGTCCTCAACATGCCCTACGCCGCACCGCCCGTCCTGGCCAAACAGCTCGCCACGCTGGACCTGTTCTCCGGGGGCCGCCTCGACGTCGGGCTGGGCCTGGGCGCGGAGACGGAGTACGCCGCGGTGGGCGCCGGCACCCGGGACCGGGGTCGCCGCGCCGAGGAGTTCGTCGCCGTCCTCAAGACCCTGTGGACCGCCGAAGTCGCCGAGCACCGCGGCGAGTTCTTCACCGTGCCCGCCTGCCACTTCGGGCCCAAGCCGGTCCAGCGGCCGCACCCGCCCCTCCTCCTCGGTGCCCGCGCCCTGCCCGCGCTGCGCCGCGCGGGCCGGATAGCCGACGGCTGGATCGCCAGCCGCTCCTCGGACCCGGCCACGCTCGGCGAACTCCTCGCCACGGTGCGGGGTGCGGCCGAGGACGCCGGGCGCGACCCGGACTCCCTGCGCTACGTCTGCCGGGCCTCCGTACAGGTGCGGCCTTCCGGCGGTGCACCCTTCTGCGGCCCCGCGGAGAAGATCCGGGACGACCTCGCCCGCCTCGGCGAGCTGGGGTTCACCGAGGCCTTCGTCGACCTCAACTTCGACCCGGAGATCGCGTCCGTCGACGTCGACGCGGAGGCGGCGCTGGGCCGCGCGGAGGCCATCCTGGAGGAACTGGCCCCCGCCGCCGCTCACGGGCTGACCCGCGATTGAGTGTGGGTCGTGCCGGCCTGGCGGTTCGGCCGACGGGTGATTCAGCAGGCCGTCGTGCTCGCTCGGCCGCCGCTGCGCCGGCAGATCGTCGTCGTCCGCACCGTGCGTGTCCTGCCGCACGCGCGGCTGGGGCATGTGGGCGCCCTGTATGCCATGGTGCACTCGGTGATGCCCGCATGGTGGCGGATCGCGTGCATGGAGACCAGCCTGGCCACGGTCAGAGCGACCGCGCTGACCGGCCGCCACACCCAAGGCGGGTGCCAAGTGCCCGATTTCTGCCGGATTCTTCCCATGTCTGGACTGAAGTCCCCGGCGGTGCGGTCGGACGGGACATCACGGACGCGGCCGACCATCCGTGGACGGTAGTCCTGGCCGTCCCGTAGGAGCTGCCGTGGTCCGGGGCCTGGCCAAGCCTCCCCGCCCCGGATCACGGCCTCACCCTTACGGGTGATGTGCTGCGACGGCAACAATCCCGTTGTCCGCCGGGTGCCGTTCCTTGACGGGCGCGTGGCTTCCCCGTACGTGCTGTGCCGCATCTTCACCCGGCTCAAGAATCTCGCCGACGGGCGGGCCACCGTCTTCATCACCCACCGCCCGGCCAACACCCGCCTCGCCCAGACGGGCATCTTCTTCGAGCTCTACAACCTGCAAGAAGACCGACAGTCCGAGACGGGGCCCGCCTGCGCCTGCCGCCGCTCCGGCCCGGGACGTGAGGTGGACGGCCTGCATCTTCCAGGTGCCCTGCTCGGTAGCGATGGTTGAGCCAAGAGTCCAGCCCACGGTTCTCAGGGCACAGCACCCTGCGTACAGGCCGGTCTCGTCCGTCGAGAGGGCCCCTAATCAGTAAATATTCTGGTCAGGGGCCCTTTTTGTCGAATCGGCGGCTTGGCCAGACCCCGGTCCACACCGGTTCAAACGGGACCGCGCGGCTACGTACGTAGCCATGAACGCAGCCAAGGCATGGGGGCTGGAGACGTCGTCCGCCCGGCTGGGGCTCGCCTCATGGCGACCCTGCGGAGCGAGCCGTGAAGCTGACTGTGGCTGTAGATCTCGCGCGTGCGGCTCTGGACGCGATCAGGTGCGGCGCTGTTCGTGGGTTATGCAGGGCACGATGGCTCCGTCCTGGCGGTTGTGGTTGGGCGCGACTGTGATGGTGAACCCGGTGCTGACTGGTCGAGAGTGCTGACGAGGCCCTGGAGACTCTCCCGGAAGCGGATGAACCCCAGCGGCCCGCGGCAGGGAGGACGGACGAGCAGGAGGGGTGATCCTGGCTGGAATCGTTCTGCGAGGAACAATGGACCGCTACCGTCGCGCGCATGTCGCTATCGGTCTCCGCTGCCCGTGCCGTTGACTTGCGAGTCGAGCCGGTTGATGAGGTCCTTGATTGCGTAGAACGCTCCCTTCAGATGCGTTTCGACAGGGACACCGTGGTGCGGAAGCGTCGGTCCGTCGGAGCTCGGACGGACCGCTCTACCTGGGTGCGGATCGAGCGGCGTGGACTCGACAAGATCGGGGTCCAGGGCTGGAACGGCACTGAGTGCGCCGACCGTCTGATCGGCATTGCCAAGCCGACGTGGCACGGCTGTGTGGTCTGGCGTGATACAGACGCCGCGGTGATGTGGCGGGCTGACGAGACAGGTGTCCTTCCGGGTACGCCAGTCGGTACCAGTGTGCTCGCTGAAGATCCGCAACTGCCCGATGAGTGGTGGCAAGCGATGAACGAATCGCTGGACGCGCTTGCGGCGCAGCACACGAGGCGCATCGCCACACCAGACACTGTCACGATCACGCAGTCCCTCGTCACGGAATCCATCCGCACCGCGTTCTCCTGCGACTTTGATACGACCGTTGAGCAGTGGGTGCCGGCGCATGCGGATCTGAACTGGGCCAACGCGACCGGTCCGACGTTCACCCTCTTCGATTGGGAAGACTGGGGGAACGCGCCGCGCGGGCTGGACTCCGCTTCACTGTGGGGAAACTCCCTTGCCGTCCCGGCTCTTGCCGATCGCGTACGGGACGAGCGGCGCCGTGACTTCGAGAGCCGGGACGGCAAGTTGATGACGTTGTTCGTCTGCGCGAAGATCTTGGGCCCGGATGCTCATCCAGAGGACCCTCGCCTTGTGCCCGCTCGGGACATGGCGGCGCGAATCGTGGACGAGCTGCAGGCAGGGTGACCCTGTGCCCGGCCCTGAAGGAGGTCGCGGTACTGGCGGACTGTCTGGCTGTCGACCTCGTAGCGTCGGGCATCAAGCAGTTCGCGCAGATGAGCAGGATTGTCTGAGCCAACGGCGACAGTGCCGACGGACGGAAGGCAGTAGGCGACTCGGAACGCTGCCTGCGTGCGGGAGAGTTCGTCCATGGGGCCCTGGAGAAAGAGACGCGGGTCGACTCTGTTCCAGGCCTCGTCTGTGGCGTTGCCGCCGAAGGGGCTCATGCCCGGCGCGGAGGCTACGTGGCAGGTGACAGCGCTGTGGTGATTCTCCCCGGCGATCAATCGGGGTCAGCCCGTTATCGGAGCTCGAACCACACGCGCTTGCCGACGATGGCGAGTCCCTCCCAGACGAGCGAAACACCCCAGGCACAGGAGAGGTTGCGTACGAGCATGAGCCCGCGCCCGCCCTCGTCGTCGTCCCCGACCTCGCGCCGGTACGGGCGTCTGGTGGGGTTGTCGTCGCGTACGCCCACGGTCACGCCGCCGTAGCGCACGTCGACTTCGACGGCGAGGGTCGGCACGCGGGCGTGCAGCACGACGTTGGCGACGGCGTCACTGACGCAGACGCGAGCGTCGTCAACGAGCGGCCCGCGCTGGGCACCCATGAGCACGGCGGTGACGAACTCCCGCGCGATGCGGGGCGCTTTGACGGTCGCGGGCGCGAGCAGCTCGTAAAACTCGGGGGGCTCGCAGGGGGTGGGGAGGTGGGGGGTGAGCGTGACTGTGCGCATGGCTACGTCTCCAGGTGGGTGTCGCTTCGGGGTTCGCCCCGACAGCGCGATGCGCGGTGCTGGCAGGACCATAGAGTCACGCGGTGCACGCATGCAACCACAATCGGTAATTCAGTGCACCGAGTGGACCCGTAGGGGGTGACGCGCAACACTGTGCGGTGAACGCAGGGGAGGAACGACATGCCACCAAGGGCGGCGCCGACGGCCAGGCAACGAAGACTTGGCGCTGAGCTGCGCAAGATGCGCGAAAGCGCCGGGTTGACGGTCGCGGACGCGGGCCGGGAGCTGGGTGCCGATCGCACTCGCATCAGCAACATGGAGGCAGGTCGCCTGGGCGTCAGCACAGAGCGCGTCAGGACACTTGCGAACATCTACGCCGCGCCGGACTCGGCGTACGTGGATGCGCTCTCAGGAATGGCCGAGGAGCGAGGCAAGGGGTGGTGGGAGGAGTACCGCGGGACGCTCAGCACCGGTGCGCTCGATCTGGCAGAGCTCGAATCGCATGCCGTCAGCCTGACGGTGCTTCAAGTCGTGTACATCCCCGGCTTGCTGCAGACCGAGGAGTACGCGCAGGCTGTCTTCCGTCAAAGCGTCCCCAAGCTAAGCCACTTGGACGTACAGCGTCGCGTCTCCTATCGCATGCAACGCAAGCGAGTGATCGAGCGGACGCCCGCGAAGTCGTGCACTTTCCTTGTACACGAAGCCGCTCTTCGCATGCTCTTCCCTGGAGCCGACGGTCAGCGCCGCCAGTTGGAGCGGCTGATCGAGATGAGTGAGCAGGAAGACATCTCGATCCGGGTGATCCCGTTCGAAGTTGGCGCCTTCCCTGGAGCGAACAGCTCACTTACGTTTGCCACCGGACCGGTTCCACAGCTCGACACGGCAGCGCTGGACACGGCCCACGGGTCGGTTCTTCTCGACGCAGACACGCATGTAGAAAACTACCGGTGCATTCTGTGTCGTACACGCGATATCTCCCTCGATGCCAAAGACTCGCGGGATTTCATCCACAAGGTTGCGAAGCAGCTATAAGGCGTAGAGATGTCTCAGACAGAATGGCAGAAGTCCACCTACTCCGGCGACCGCGACGACTGCGTCGAGTTATGTCGGCGCAACGACCGCATCGCGATACGTGAAAGCGACGCACCCCGCGTCATCGTCAATGCCAGTCGCACCCAGCTACAAGCGCTTCTGGCGCATGCCAGAGCCGACGCGCGCTGGCAAAAGTCGTCATTCTCGACGGATGCAGTCGAGTGCATAGAGCTCGCCGCATGCGAACCCCGCATCCTCACCCGCGAGAGCGACGCCCCCCGAACCGTCATATCCACCTCCCCCGCCCCGGCGCGAGCCCTCATCGCTCGCGCCAAAGCGGGGCGGCTCGATCGAGAGCGAGCCGCCCGGTAGCCGACCCCTACGCGGTGAGGTCGAGGAAGTCAGCGACGGGCCGAGCTTTGCGGTGGGCGGCGAGCTGCCCGCGCAGGTCGGCCAGGGTGCTGGTGCCGCGGGCGGAGTCCGCGCCGCCCAACTGCTCGATGGCCCGCTCGGCGACGGCGACGGCCGCGTCGATGTCACCGAGAGCGAGGTGGGCTTCGGCCTGGCGGGCCAGGTAGATCCCGGCGCCGCGGGCCTCGGTGTGGGCGTCGTACGGATCCTCGTGCCGCAGAGCGGCGTCGAAGTGCTCCAGCGCCCGCTGCGGCTCGCCCAGGGACAGCGCACAGGAGGCAGCGACCTCGTGGACCTCTCCATGGGTCATCCAGTACATCGAGGGCAGGTCGTGTTCGGTGGGCCCGGCTCGGTCGTAGGCGGCGAACGCAGCGTCGATTGCCCGGTAGGCGGCCGCGGGTTCGCCGGCCTTGGAGTGAGCGCGGGCCTGGCGGGCGTGGAGCATGGCCAGCACCCGGCCGGAGGTGATTTTGTGCCGGTGGTCCAGGGCGCGCTCGACGAGGCCGAGGGCGCCGTAGGGGTCGCCGCAGGAGTAACGGAGGTTGGCCCAGAATGCGAGCGTGCTCGCGCCCAGGGTGGCGTCGTCACCGATTGCGGCGGCGCGCAGGGCGGCGGTGAAGCGCTTCTCGGCATCCGCCAGGTGCCCGCTGTCGTACGCGCACCATCCGGCGAGGCGGCAGGCTTCGGCAGCCGCCGCGTACAAGCGGCGGCCAGTGGCGTCGGTGTAGGAGCCGGTGGTGAGCACACCCGTGATCAGCCGTAGCTCGGCAACGGCGGCTTGGTAGGCGTGGGCGGAGCCGACGGCGTCGTCCAGATGCCGCAGGGTGTCCAGGCGGGTCTCGAAGAGCTCGGCGGCGCCTGCGCCGACACGCCGACCCCCCATGGCGGCGACGGCGGCGGGGGTGGTGGCGGCCCAGTGGGCGCCGGTGACCGCGAGCGTGCCCAGCGATGCGATGACGAAGCCGCGTCGGTCCACGGGACCCCCTCCCGCTTGCTCCAGTGCTTCCACCGTACCCGCCACCGTCCACGGCAACTCCCACACGGAACGGTCGTCACACAGCGCAAGGAGGAGCCAGTCGGGCCAGCCGCGGCGGTGGACCTCCTCCGGATCGATGCCGTGCAGGTCGGCCATGGCAAGCTGGGCGGTCAGCTCCGGTTCGGTGCCGCTGATCCAGCGGGAGAACTTCTCTTTGCGGTGGGCCATCTGCCCATAGCCCAGGACCTGGTGCCGGTCGGCAACCCGCTTGAGGTACGCGGCGGCAGTGGTGTGCTCGCGGGCAAGGAGAGAGCGGAGCGGATGGCGTTCGAGCACGGGACCCATGGATGCACCACCTCCCGGCCAGGGGGACGGCCCCAGTGTGCTGCCACCCTGACGCCGCCGGGAACAGGGCAACCGGGGAGAAGGCAACGGCGAGCAACCCGGCGGCAACTCCCGGCAGCCTCAATCGGCTTCACGCGGCCCGTACGGCGGCGCTGTCCTGGATACAGCCGGTCTGCCCGCACAGCCTGCACTCCCCGTTGGGCGGGTCGGCCACCAGCAGCACCCCGGCGGATCCCGGGGTGCCTTCCCGGAATCGATGGAGGCACGTCATGACGACCGCAACCGCACACCGGACGTTCTCCGTGGAGCTGCCCGAGACGTTCACCGAGACGTGGAACCGCATCGACGGCATCACGGTCACCGACCGGACCATCAGCATCAACCCCAGCCAGTACTTCTTCCGCTACGAGAACCCAAGCTGGCTCCTGGTGGACTGGGACCTGGTCCACACCGGACTCCTGGACGCCGCCGAGACCAGCGAGCAGGCCATCGAGCAGCGGGCCCTGGAGTTCGTCCAGGCCCACGGCCGACCCACAGACGACCCGGCGAAGGTCCTGGAGACCGCCTACGAGGTCGCCGCGTACCTGTTCCGCGACGAGTACGTCGGCATCGGTGGCCTGGATGTCACCGCGCGGGAGACGAAGGCCCTGCGCGAGGCAACCACGATCATGGCCCTGAACCGGGTCGAGCAGGACGGCCACCTGTCCAACGTCGGCCCCTGCTGGTTCTTCCCCGTCGCCACCTCGGTCGTCTATGGCTTCACCGAGGACGAGGGCAGGAAGGTCGACGAGCTCTACCACGGCGGGTGGTTCAACGAGACCCGACGCCGGGAGTCCGTGCTCGCGCACGCGGCCCTCGGCGGCCGACTCGTCCACGGCTGTCAGGCATCCGCCGACATGATGGGCGGCTGCGTGCTCGCCTACGGCACTGACCTCGAACAGTTCCGCACAGAGTTGAGCGAGATGAAGAACGACTGGATGGACCGCGTCGCCGCCATGGGCCGGTGACACATCACCGGGCAGGGGCCGGGATGTGCTTCCCGGCCCCTGCCGTGTCCACGAAGAGGAGGTCACGGAAGTGACGTACACCAGCCTTCTGCACGGTGACGCCCTGGTGGATACCCAGGTCAACGCCCGTGCATGGAACAGCATCGCCGCCCAAAAGCCGGTCGGCGACGGGCCGCCGCAGAAGGGCACGGTTCCCGACGACATCGAGTGGACGTGCTGGCCCGGCCACGGACCGGGCGCCGCCTTCCTCGGCGACCTGGTCGGCCGACGGGTCGCGGAACTCGGGTGCGGGACCGGTGAGCACACTGCGTACGCGGCCGCCCGCGGGGCCCGTCTGGCCCTCGGCGTTGACATCGCCGTGGGCCGCATCCAGCAAGCCCGGGCCCGCTTCGGCCACCTGCCCGCCGCCATCTGGACGGTCGGTGACGCCGCCGAAGTTCTGGCCCGCCTGCCTCGCCTGGACGCCTGCTTCTCCATCTACGGCGCCCTGTGGTACTCCGACCCCGCCCGGCTGCTGCCGGTCATCCGCAACCGCCTCAAGCCCGGCGGCCTGCTCGCCTTCACCGTCAACGCTCCGCGCCCGGCGGAATTGCCCGGCCGCCGGGTGGACAACCTCACCCTGGACACCGGTGCCCGCCTGCCCGTCGTGCACTACTCGTACGACGTGGATGCCTGGCGACAGTTGCTGACTGCGAGCGGCCTGACCACGGACACCGTGTTGACCGTGGACGACCCCGTCGGCCGGTGCTACCGCACCCTGGTCCTGCGTGCCCGGCGCCCAGTCGAGGAATGACCCACGGTCAGGTGCGCGCCACCTCCGCCTCTCGGCCCGGACTCCGGCTCTGGCGGCGGCCGACGGACGTCAGTACGGCCCACCCGAACAGCGCGGCGGCCGCAGTCGCCATGCCGCCCAAGGCGAAGGATGCCTTCGGGGCCCGCTGGAGCAGCGCGGGCAGCAGCAGCATGCTGCCCGCACTCGCCGCGTGCAGCTTCATGGAGTACACGCTGAACATCCGCAGCCGTTCCGGCGCGTCCAGGGACGCGATCTCCGCGTTCAGCCCGATCGACGTCACCGGCACCAGCGCACTCCCGGCCGCCGTGAGGACAACCAGCTGCATCAGGCTGCCACTTGTCGCGACCGCCGCCAGCAGCAGCCCCCGCACAGCCCACACCACGCACAAGCCCCCCGGGAACCGGCCGGCCAGCTCGACGTGGCCCGCGAGGAGGTTGCCTGCCACCGAGCCGATCCCCATCGCCGACAGCACCAGTGCGTAGGCCCCCGGGCCCGCGTGCAGGCGCTCGGTCAGCCAGATGGGGACCCCGATGGACACCACGGTCTGGAAGAACTCCCCCACCGCGCTCAGGACGAGCGCACCCGTGATCACGGGCCGGGCCCGCAGCAGGGGGAGGGCCTTCACCCCGGCCGGCCTCGCCGCCCCGCCGGGTACCCGAATGCGGGCGGCCTGCGGCAGCGCGCGGCCGAGCCAGGCGAAGGCGAGCGCGGAGACGGCGAAGGTCGCGGCGTCCACCAGGAACAAATCTTCGGCGGCGACGAAGGCCAGCAGCACCGCGGCCGAACCGGGGCCGAGGAACCAGGTCAGCCGGTTGGACATGTCCATCAGCCCCGTCACTTGTCGCACCTGGTCACCCGGTACCAGAGCGGGCACCAGGGCCGACAGGCCCGGCCCGGTCAGCGCGTCACACGTGCCGATCACGGCGATGACCGCCAGGACGCCGGCCAGTCCGATCGACTGCCACAGCCAGGGCATCGCGCCCACCACCACGATCTGCACCGCCTCGACCGCGGCCAGCGCCCGGAAACAGGCGACTTGGGCGACCAGCTTCCGGCCGAAGGCCCCGATCAGCAGGTGCGGCACGGACTCAAGCACCACGACCAGGCCCATGGCCACCGCACCGGATCTCTGCCAGACCGTCCACGCCAGCGCCAGAGTGAAGAACCGGTCACCGAAGACGGACAGCGTCTCGGCAAACCACAGGACGAGGATGGGACGGCGCCGCAGCAGGCTCGCGTAGCTCACCCGCGCGACTGTAGGGGCGGGTCGAACATCAAAAAGCGTGTTCGGCAACTCCTCCCCCGAAGAGCGGACCATGGGTTGACGTCAGCGGCCCGTACGCGTCGCAAGCCCTCATCGCTCGCGCCAAGGCGGGGCGGCTCGACCGGGAGCGAGCCGCCCGGTAGCCGGCCGGCTACCCCTGCGGCGGCTGCGGCTTGATCACGGCGAAGGCGGCGCCGAAGGGGTCCGCCAGCCAGGCCATGCGGCCGACCTCCGGGACCTCTGCCGCCGGCATGATCACCGTGCCGCCGGCGCCCTGGGTGTTCGCGACGATCTCGTCGACGTCCGCGACGTCGAAGTACGGCACCCAGCGCGGCGGCTCCGTCTCGTCCTGGAGCGGGACGACGCCGCCGAAGGACGCCTGCTGGTGGTCGCCGCCCTCCGCCGTGGCGAGGACGGTGTAGGTCATGCCGGGCATGTCCATGTTCTCCGAGCGCCAGCCGAACAGCGTGCGGTAGAAGTCCTGCGCCTGGGCCGGGTCCGGGGTGTGGAGTTCGGCCCAGCACAGGGAGCCCGCCTCGGAGGTCTTCTCCAGGCCCTTGACGTCCCCGGGCTGCCAGAGCGAGAAGTCGACGCCGCCCGGGTCCGTGCAGCACGCCATCCGCCCGGCCTCCATCACGTCGAACGGCGCGACCCGCACCCTTCCGCCGCCCTGCTCGACCGCCTTCGCCGTGGCGTCGGCGTCCGGCGTCTGGAAGTAGACCGTCCACGCCGAATCGGCGCCCTCCTCCGTGAGCGGACCGAGCGCCGCGACCGTCTTGCCGTCCTTCTGGAAGAAGCCGTAGCCCCCGGCCTCGGGCCCCGCCGACTCGAACTCCCAGCTGAACACCGAGCCGTAGAAGGCGGCCGCCGCAGCCGGATCCGGGCTGCCGAGATCCAGCCAGTTGGGCGCGCCGGTGACAAAGTCAGTGGTGAGCATGGTGATGTGCTCCTTCGACGGATTCCGCCGGGTTCCCCCGGCCGGAATTCAGTCTGGCACCGCCCACTGACACCCGCGCGGCGCGGCCGCGCGTACGCCCCCGGCGTGCTGGATCGCGGCGGCCTTGGGGTCCGGCGGACCTGGGTCGCCGCGGGCCGGGGACGGAGGCACGATGGAAAGTGCCCCTATACGTGACAGAGGAGGCCCACCATGACGATAGCCAAGGAGATCATGCACCCGGGTGCCCACTGGATCACCAAGGAAGACACCCTGGACCACGCCGCCCGGCTGATGCTGGAGCTGAACGTGGGCGCGCTGCCCGTCGGCGACGCCAAGGAGCGGCTGTGCGGGATCATCACCGACCGTGACATCGTCGTGAAGTGCGTGGCCAAGGGCAAGAACCCCGCGGAGTGCAAGGCCGGCGAGATAGTCGAGGGCACCCCGCGCTGGATCGACGCCAACGCCGACGTCGAGGACGTCCTGCACGAGATGGAGAGCCACCGCATCCGGCGGCTGCCGGTCATCGAGAACAAGCGGCTCGTCGGCATGATCAGCGAGGCGGACCTGGCGCGGCACCTGCCGGACGACCAGCTCGCCGAATTCGCCGGGCACATCTACTCGCCGGCGCCCGTCCGCCACTGACCGGCCGGGGCGCGGGTGGCTCACGCCGTCTGCCGCGGGCGGGGACCGCGCGCTATCCTCCGAGCGGCTGCCCGCGCGGCCCGTCCGCGCGCCGGGCGCCACCGCCGCCGCGCTCGGAGGTGCCATGCGCCCGCTCGCCCTGCGCCCGCCCGCCACTCGTCACACGCGCACGGTCCGGCAGCGGGCCGCGGCCGACGCGGCGCTGCTCCTCGTGGCCGCCGCGTTCGCGGTGCCGCTCGTCTGGCTGCTGCTGGCTTCCGCGGACCCGGACGCAGGGCTGGGCGTCCGGGCGCCCGCGCACCCGACGACGGAGAACTTCTCGGCCGTCCTGACCGATGACATCACCTTCACGCCGATGCTCAACAGCCTGCTGCTGTGCGGCGGGGCGACCCTGCTGACCGTCGTCTGTGCCACGCTCGCCGCGTATCCGCTCTCGCGCTACCGTTCGCGCTTCAGCCGCCCGTACCTGCTGGGCATCCTCTTCACCACGTGCCTGCCGCTGACGGCCGTCATGGTGCCGGTGTACGCGCTGTACGTACGCGTCGACCTCATCGACACCCTCTACGGCACCGCGCTCTTCCTCGCGGCCGCGCAACTGCCCTTCGCCGTCTGGCTGATGAAGAACTTCATGGACTCGGTGCCCGCCATTCTGGAGGAGGCGGCCTGGACGGACGGGGCGAGCCGGCTGCAGGCGCTGGTGCGGGTGATCCTGCCGCTGATGGGGCCGGGCATCGCGGTCGTGACCATCTACAGCTTCATCATGATGTGGGGCAACTTCTTCGTACCGTTCATGCTGCTGCTCTCGCCCGACCAACTGCCCGCGTCCGTCAGCATCTTCACCTTCTTCGGCAATTACGAGCAGGTGGCGTACGGGCAGCTCGCGGCCTTCTCGATCCTCTACTCGACCCCCGTGGTCCTGCTGTACGCGCTGATCGCGCGGCGCCTGGGCGGCGGCTTCGCGCTGGGCGGAGCCGTCAAGGGCTGACCGCCCGCCCTGTGCGTCCCGAGGATGACCGTGTCCGTCTGGAGTACTACGGTCCGCTGCCCGCGGGGGCCCAAAGTCCGACGCCGATTTCCGGCCGTACGGCTGACGTCCGGCCGTCTTTCCCCGCCAAGAATTGGAAGAGGTGATTCCACCACCCCCCACGCCGTCGAACCCTCCGGAGGAGCCCCGTGTCCCCCACGGCCCCTTACGCCGCCCCGCTCGCGCCCGTCGGCGCCGTCGCCGCCCGCGCCACGGACCTCAGCAAGGTCTACGGGCGGGGCGAGACCCGCGTGGCCGCCCTGGACTCGGTCTCCGTGGAGTTCCGGCGGGCACAGTTCACGGCGATCATGGGGCCGTCGGGGTCGGGGAAGTCGACGCTGATGCACTGCATGGCGGGCCTGGACTCCATCTCCTCCGGATCCACCCGGATCGGCGACGTGGAGCTGGGCTCGCTCGGCGACCGGCAGCTGACCAAGCTGCGGCGGGACCGGATCGGCTTCGTCTTCCAGGCCTTCAACCTGCTGCCGACCCTCTCCGCCCTGGAGAACATCACCCTCCCCCTGGACATCGCGGGCCGCAAGCCGGACCCCGCCTGGCTGCAGCAGATCGTGGCGACGCTGGGCCTGTCCGGGCGGCTCGCGCACCGGCCGAGCCAGCTCTCCGGCGGCCAGCAGCAGCGCGTGGCCGTGGCCCGGGCCCTCACCTCCCGGCCCGAGATCGTCTTCGCGGACGAGCCGACCGGCAACCTCGACTCCCGCTCCGGCGCGGAACTGCTGGGCTTCCTGCACGAGTCCGTACGCGCCCTCCAGCAGACGATCGTCATGGTCACGCACGACCCCGTCGCCGCCTCCTACGCCGACCGCGTCGTCTTCCTCGCCGACGGCCGCATCGTCGACGAGATGTACGAGCCGACGGCCGACGCCGTACTCGACCGCATGCGCCGCTTCCCCGGGGGAAACCCCCGGACGCCCGCGTCCGACACCCAGGGCCGTACGAGCTGACCACCGCCGGACACCGATCCCAGGACATACCTATGCTCCGTACTGCCCTGCGCAACCTCCTCGCGCACAAAACGCGGCTGCTGATGACCGCCCTCGCGGTCCTCCTCGGCACCGCGTTCGTCTCCGGCACCCTCGTCTTCAGCGACTCCGTCGGCAGCGCCTTCCGCAACAAGATGGCCAAGAGCCTCGACGACGTGGCCGTCTCCGTCACCCCCGGCCCCCGCAGCGCCAAGGGCCACGCGGGCGCCCTCGACGACCGCCTCGTCGAGCGGATCCGCGCCCTGCCGGGCGTGGCCTCCGTGCGCCCGTCCGTCGACGGCACCGTCACCGTCGCCGACCGGAAGGGCAACCCCGCGGGCAGCGAGTGGGGTTCCGCGGGCGCCAACTACGTCCCGGGCAAGGACGGCAAGGACAGCCGCTACCCGCTCGTGCAGGGCCGCGGTCCCGCGGCCGACGGCGAGATCGCCCTCGACGTGAGGACCGCCGGGAAGACGGGCGCCAAGGTCGGCGACACCGTGCGGCTCGCGGTCGACGGTCCCGTCATGACCAAGAAGCTGGTCGGCACGGTCAAAACCGACGACCCGCGCGTCGGCGCGGGCGGCAGCCTCGCGCTGTTCGACACCCCGACCGCCCGGAAACTCTTCGGCAAGCCGGGCGAGTTCACCGAGCTCGTGATCGCAGCGACCCCCGGCACCGACCAGAAGGCCCTCACCGGCGCGGTGCGCGGCATCCTCCCCGACGGCGCCGAGGCGCAGAGCGGAGCGGACCTGGCCGCCGCCCAGTCCACGATGATCGACCACCAGACGAAGTCGATCCGCACCACCTTCCTGGTCTTCGCGGGCATCTCCCTCTTCGTCGGCGTCTTCATCATCGCCAACACCTTCACCATGCTCGTCTCCCAACGCAGCCGGGAGATCGCGCTGTTGCGCGCGGTCGGCGCGAGCCGCCGCCAGGTGGTGCGCTCGGTGCTGATCGAGGCCGGTCTGCTGGGCCTGGCCGCCTCCGCCGCCGGCTTCGTCCTCGGCCTCGGGATCGCCGCCGGGCTGCGGCCCGCGCTCAACGCCACCGGCGCGAGCCTGCCGGACGGACCGCTGGTCATCGCGCCGACCGCGGTGCTGTCCTCGCTCGCGGTCGGCGTGCTCGTGACCGCACTGGCCGCGTGGCTGCCCTCGCGGCGGGCGGCGCGGATCGCGCCCGTCGAGGCGCTGGCCGCCGTCGACCAGGCACCGGCCGCCCGCGGCCTGGTGGTGCGCAACACCATCGGCGGCGTGCTGACCGCGCTGGGCGTCGCGGTCATGCTGTACGTCACCGGGTACAGGGACACCAGCGGCGTCGGCCTGGCGATGACCGGCTCGGTGCTGACGCTCACCGGCGTCATCGTGCTGGCCCCGCTGCTCTCCCGCCCCTTCGTCCTCCTCGCCGGGAAGGCGGGCGTCCGGCTCTTCGGCGTGGACGGCAAGCTCGCCCGGGAGAACGCGCTGCGCAATCCGCGCCGCACCGCCGCCACCGCCTCCGCGCTGATGATCGGCCTCACCCTGATCACCGGCCTGACCGTGGGCGCGGTCTCGGCCGGCCACGGCATGGACAAGCTGGGCCGACAGGACCTGACGGCGGACTACAAGGTCAGCTCCACCGGCTTCCACGGCCTCTCCCCCGAGGTCGCGAAGACCCTCGCGGCGCAGCCCGGGGTGGCGGCCGCGGTGCCGCTGCGCACGGTCGGCTTCGAGCGGGACGGCGCTCCCGCGCTGGCGCTGGGCACCCGGCCGGGGGCCGTCGGCGAGGTCACCGGCGTGCGCATGGTCAGCGGCTCGCTCTCGGACGTCCGCGGCACCGGGAGCGTCGCCGTGGCGGAGCCGTACGCCAAGCTCAAGGGGATCGGGCCCGGCGACCGGCTGCCGATGGACTTCTACGACGGGAAGAAGGCCGCGCCCCGCGTCGTCGCCATCTACGCCGACAACGACGTCCTGGCCGACGTGCTCGCCGACCCCGCGCTCCTTGACCCGCACATGGAGAAGGTCGCCGACGACCAGGTGCTGGTGAAGGCCGCCCCGGGCCAGGCGGCCGGACTGCCGGAGAAGATCAAGGAGAGCCTGGGCCGCAACCCGGCCGTCAAGGTGGAGAGCCAGGAGGACATGCGCCGCGCGGCCGCCGGGAACATCGACTCCGTGCTGTACCTGATGTACGGGCTGCTGGGCATGGCCGTCGTGATCGCGGTGATCGGCGTGGTCAACACCCTGGCGATGTCGGTCTTCGAACGGACCCGGGAGATCGGCATGCTGCGGGCGATCGGGCTGGCGCGCACCGGCGTGAAGCGGATGGTGCGGCTGGAGTCGGTGATGATCGCGATGTTCGGCGCGGTGCTCGGCGTGGGCGTCGGCATCTTCCTGGCCTGGTCGGCCGGGCACATGCTGCGCTCGTCCTTCCCGCAGTACGAGCTGGTGCTGCCGTGGGGCCGGCTGGCGCTCTTCCTGCTGATCGCGCCGGTCGTGGGCGTCCTGGCGGCCCTCTGGCCGGCCCGCCGGGCGGCGAGGCTCAACATGCTGGAGGCGATCGGGGCGCAGTGACGGCGCGCCTGCGAACGGAAGGGCCCCGGCGCCGCATGGCACCGGGGCCCTTCCGTTTGCGCAGGGGTCCTAGAAGACCGACTCCGCCTCGTCCATCCGGGACGCCGGCACGCGCTTGAGCTCCGTGACGGCCTCGGCGATCGGCACCATCGTGATGTCGGTGCCCTTGAGCGCCGTCATCTTGCCGAAGTCGCCGCGGTGGGCGGCCTCGACGGCGTGCCAGCCGAAGCGGGTGGCGAGGACGCGGTCGTAGGCGGTGGGGGTGCCGCCGCGCTGGACGTGGCCGAGGATGACCGGGCGGGCCTCCTTGCCCAGGCGGTGCTCCAGCTCGGCGGCGAGCTTGGTGCCGATGCCCGCGAAGCGCTCGTGCCCGAACTGGTCTATGGCGCCCTTCTTGTAGTCCATCGTCCCCTCGGCGGGGTGCGCGCCCTCGGCGACGCAGATGACGGCGAACTTCTTGCCCCGGGCGAAGCGCTCCTCCACCATCGTGACCAGATCGGCCGGGTCGAAGGGACGCTCGGGCAGGCAGATGCCGTGCGCGCCGCCCGCCATGCCGGACTCCAGGGCGATCCAGCCGGCGTGACGGCCCATGACCTCGACGACCATCACGCGCTGGTGGGACTCGGCGGTCGTCTTGAGGCGGTCGATGGCTTCGGTGGCGACACCGACGGCCGTGTCGAAACCGAAGGTGCGGTCGGTGGAGGAGATGTCGTTGTCGATGGTCTTGGGCACGCCGACGACCGGCAGTCCGGCGTCCGACAGCATCCGGGCGGCGGTCAGCGTGCCCTCGCCGCCGATGGGGATGAGGACGTCGATGCCGTACTCGCGGGCGAGTTCCTTGGAGCTCTCGCAGGCCTCGCGCAGCCGGGCGCGCTCCAGCCGGGAGGAGCCGAGGATGGTGCCGCCGCGGGCCAGGATGCCGCTGACGGCGTCCAGGTCGAGCTTGCGGTGGCGGCCGTCGAGCAGGCCCTTGAAACCGTCCTCGAAGCCGATGACCTCGTCACCGTGGCCGACGAGCGCCCGGTGTACCACCGAACGGATGACAGCGTTCAGGCCAGGGCAGTCTCCGCCCGCGGTGAGGACTCCGATGCGCATAGGGCTGTTTCTCCTGCTCGCTACTGGTACATGTGAGCCGGGCCAATTCTTTCACGGGCCGACCGGTACTGCCGCACTCCCCGACACCACACTGACGCGCGCCTTATCCACGGGCGCAGGTATTGTCAAGAGGGCAAGGCCACCTTAACGGGTTATTTTTTCTCCCGAAGAAACACCCGCTGGAACATCCGCAGAAACACCCGCCAAGCATCAAGCATCAAGGAGAGCACGCGTGACGCGCAGCGTGTACGTGACCGGGACCGACCGGGGCGACGGGCGCCAGGTCATCGAGCTGGGAGTCATGGAGCTCCTGACCCGCAAGGTGGACCGGGTGGGCGTCTTCCGCCCCCTCTTCCACGGCGACGGTCCGGACCGGCTGTTCGACCTGCTGCGGTCCCGCTACCGGCTCGAGCAGTCCGCGGACACCGCCTACGGCCTGACCTACGGCGAGGCCTCGGCCCTGCAGGCCGAGCGCGGCACGGACGAGCTGGTCTCCACCCTCGTCGAGCGCTTCCACGCGGTCGCCCGGCACTACGAGAACGTCCTGGTGCTCGGCACCGACTTCGCGGCCACCAACCTCCCCGACGAACTGGCGCTCAACGCACGCCTGGCCAACGAGTTCGGCGCGTCCGTCCTCACCGTGGTCGGCGGCCAGGAGCAGCCCGCCGAGTCCGTGCGGGCCGAGGCACGCAACGCGTACCGCGCCTACGAGTCGCTGGGCTGCGATGTCGTCGCGCTCGTCGTCAACCGCGTCGCCCCGGCCGACCGCGAGGCGATCGCCGAGCGGCTCTCCGCGAGCCTGCCGGTGCCCTGCTACGCCCTGCCCGAGGACAGCGCGCTGTCGGCGCCGACCGTGCGCCAGATCGTGCACAAGCTGGGCGCCGAGGTGCTGCTGGGCGACGACGCGGGCCTGTCCCGCGACGCCAAGGACTTCGTCTTCGGCGGCGCCATGCTGCCGGCGTTCCTGCCCGCCCTGACCGACGGCTGCCTGGTGGTCACCCCCGGCGACCGCGTCGACCTGATCGTGGGCGCGCTGGCCGCGCACAGCGCCGGCGCCCCGGCGATCGCCGGCGTGCTGCTCACCCTGGACGAGCGGCCGGGCCCGGACATCCTGGCGCTCGCGGGCCGGCTGGCCCCGGGCACGCCGGTCGTCGCGGTGCCGGGCGGCTCCTTCCCGACCGCGGCCGAGCTCTTCGCGACCGAGGGCAAGCTGGAGGCGTCCTCCCCGCGCAAGGCCGAAACCGCGCTGGGCCTCTTCGAGCGCCATGTGAACACCGGCGAGCTGACCGACCGCATCTCCGTCGCCCGCTCCGGCCGCGTCACCCCGATGATGTTCGAGCATGAGCTCATCGAGCGCTCGCGCTCCGCCCGCCGCCGCGTCGTGCTGCCCGAGGGCGCCGAGGAGCGCGTGCTGCGCGCGGCCGACGTGCTGTGCCGCCGTGACGTCTGCGACCTCATCCTGCTGGGCGAGGAGGACGCCGTCCGCAAGCGGGCGGCCGAGCTCAGCCTCGACCTGGGCCACGCCCAGATCATCGACCCGCAGACCTCTCCGCTGCGCGAGCGCTTCGCCGAGATCTACGCCAAGGTGCGCGCCCACAAGGGCATGACCGTCGAGCTCGCCCACGACGTGGTCGCCGACGTCTCCTACTTCGGCACGCTGATGGTCCAGGAGGGCCTGGCCGACGGCATGGTCTCCGGCGCGGTGCACTCCACCGCCGCCACCATCCGCCCGGCCTTCGAGATCATCAAGACGGCGCCGGGCGCGCAGATCGTCTCGTCCGTCTTCTTCATGTGCCTGGCCGACCGCGTCCTCGTCTACGGCGACTGCGCCGTGAACCCGGACCCGAACGCCGAGCAGCTCGCCGACATCGCCATCCAGTCCGCCGCCACCGCCACCCAGTTCGGCGTGGAGCCGCGGATCGCGATGCTGTCGTACTCGACCGGCACCTCCGGCTCCGGCGCGGACGTGGACAAGGTCCGCAGGGCCACCGAGCTCGTCCGCGAGCGCCGCCCGGACCTGCTCGTCGAGGGCCCGATCCAGTACGACGCCGCCGTGGACGCGGCCGTGGCCAAGACCAAGCTGCCCGGCTCCGAGGTGGCGGGCAAGGCCACCGTGCTGGTCTTCCCGGACCTGAACACGGGCAACAACACCTACAAGGCCGTGCAGCGCTCGGCCCACGCGGTCGCGGTCGGCCCGGTCCTGCAGGGCCTGCGCAAGCCCGTCAACGACCTCTCGCGCGGCGCCTTGGTGCAGGACATCGTCAACACCGTGGCCATCACCGCCATCCAGGCCCAGGGCGAGCAGCGCGGCGAGCGCACGGAGCCCTGACGGCCGCCCCCGCGCCCGTCCGTACGTCCCCCTCTCCTGCCCCCACCTACCCGGAAAGCTCCATGACTGCCAACGCCACCCGTGTCCTCGTCCTCAATTCCGGCTCGTCGTCCGTCAAGTACCAGCTCCTCGACATGGCCGACGGCTCGCGGCTGGCCGTCGGCCTGGTCGAGCGGATCGGCGAGACGATCTCCCGGCTGGCGCACACCCCGCTGGCGACCGGCGGCGCCAAGCGCGAGCGCGAGGAGCCGTTCGCCGACCACGCGGCCGCGCTGAACGCCGTCGCCGCGGAGCTGGCCGCCGACGGGCTGGGCCTGGACTCCCCGGAGCTGGCCGCGATCGGCCACCGGGTGGTGCACGGCGGCAAGCAGTTCACGGAGCCGACGGTCATCACGGACGAGGTGCTGGCGGAGATCGAGCGGCTGATCCCGGTCGCCCCGCTGCACAACCCGGCCAACGTCACGGGCATCCGCACCGCGCAGGCGCTCCGCCCGGACCTGCCGCAGGTCGCGGTCTTCGACACCGCCTTCCACACCACGATGCCGGAGGCCGCCGCGCGCTACGCCATCGACGTCGAGACGGCCGACGCGCACCGCATCCGCCGCTACGGCTTCCACGGCACCTCGCACGCCTACGTCTCCCGCGAGACGGCGAAGCTGCTGGGCAAGGACCCGTCCGAGGTCAACGTGATCGTGCTGCACCTGGGCAACGGCGCCTCCGCCTCCGCGGTGCGCGGCGGCAAGTGCGTGGACACCTCGATGGGCCTCACGCCGCTGGAGGGCCTGGTCATGGGCACCCGCTCCGGTGACACCGACCCGGCCGTGATCTTCCACCTGGCGCGGACCGCGGGGATGTCCGTCGACGAGATCGACTCGCTCCTGAACAAGAAGAGCGGTCTGATCGGACTGTGCGGCGACAACGACATGCGCGAGATCCGCCGGCGGATCGACGAGGGCGACGAGCAGGCGGCGCTCGCCTTCGACATCTACGTGCACCGGCTGAAGAAGTACATCGGCGCCTACTACGCGGTCCTCGGCAAGGTCGACGCCGTGGCCTTCACCGCGGGTGTCGGCGAGAACGCGGCGCCCGTGCGCGAGGCCGCCGTCGCCGGTCTGGAGGAGCTGGGCCTGGCCGTGGACGCGGGTCTCAACGGGATCCGCTCGGACGCGGCGCGGCTGATCTCCCCCGAGTCCGCCCGGGTCGCGGTCGCAGTCGTCCCGACCGATGAGGAGCTGGAGATCGCCACCCAGACGTACGCGCTGGTCAGCTCTTGATCCCCGACTGTTACTTGGTCGTTCCCACAGGTCAAATATTCCGCGCCGAAACAAACCGATAGGATCCGCCTCATGCGCCGTTCCAAAATCGTCTGCACCCTGGGCCCCGCCGTCGACTCCTTCGAGCAGCTGAAGACGCTGATCGAGGCCGGCATGAACGTGGCCCGCTTCAACATGAGCCACGGGACCCACTCGGAGCACGAGGAGCGGTACGTCCGCCTCCGCAAAGCCGCCGAGGAGACCGGCCGCGCCGTCGGCGTCCTCGCCGACCTCCAGGGCCCGAAGATCCGCCTGGAGACCTTCGCGGACGGTCCGGTGGAGCTGGTGCGCGGTGACGAGTTCACCATCACGACGGAGGACGTCCCCGGCGACAGGACGATCTGCGGCACGACCTACAAGGGCCTGCCCGGCGACGTCGTCAAGGGCGACCAGGTCCTGATCAACGACGGCAACGTCGAGCTGCGCGTCACCGAGGTCGACGGCCCCCGGGTCAAGACGATCGTCATCGAGGGCGGCGTCATCTCCGACCACAAGGGCATCAATCTGCCCGGCGCGGCGGTGAACGTCCCGGCGCTGTCCGAGAAGGACATCGAGGACCTGAAGTTCGCGCTCGCGATGGGCTGCGACATGGTCGCGCTGTCCTTCGTCCGCGACGCCAAGGACGTCCAGGACGTGCACCGCGTCATGGACCAGGTCGGGCGCCGGGTGCCGGTCATCGCCAAGGTCGAGAAGCCGCAGGCCGTCGAGAACATGATCGAGGTCGTCATGGCCTTCGACGGTGTGATGGTGGCCCGTGGCGACCTGGCGGTGGAGTATCCGCTCGAGCGCGTCCCGATGGTGCAGAAGCGCCTGATCGAGATGTGCCGCCGCAACGCCAAGCCGGTGATCGTCGCCACCCAGATGATGGAGTCGATGATCACCAACTCCCGGCCGACCCGCGCCGAGGCCTCCGACGTGGCCAACGCGATCCTGGACGGTGCGGACGCGGTCATGCTCTCCGCCGAGTCCTCGGTCGGCGCGTACCCGATCGAGACGGTCAAGACGATGTCCCGCATCGTCGAGGCGGCCGAGCAGGAGCTGCTCTCCAAGGGCCTGCAGCCGCTGGTGCCGGGCAAGAAGCCGCGCACGCAGGGCGGTTCCGTCGCCCGCGCCGCGTGCGAGATCGCGGACTTCCTGGGCGGCAAGGCGCTGGTCGCCTTCACCAAGTCCGGTGACACCGCCCGCCGGCTGTCCCGCTACCGCACGGCGCAGCCGATCCTGGCCTTCACCACGGACGCCTCGACCCGCAACCAGCTCACGCTGAGCTGGGGCGTGGAGACCTACGTGGTGCCGCACGTGGACAACACGGACGCGATGGTCGACCTGGTCGACGCGGAGCTGCTCAAGCTCAACCGCTACACCGAGGGCGACATCATGATCATCACGGCCGGTTCCCCGCCCGGCATCCCGGGCACGACGAACATGGTCCGGGTGCACCACCTGGGCGGCGAGACCCGCTGACCCGCTGAGCACCACGGTGGCCGCCACTCCCGGTTCGGGGGTGGCGGCCATCGCGTTTTCCGCTCAGGAGCACGTACCGATCAGGAGTACGTGCCGTCGGTCAGGTACTGGTGCAGGTCCGGGATGTGCAGCGTGCCGCCGAACTGGCCCGCCTGCCGGATCTTCACATTGGTGAAGAAGATCGGGATCGGCAGCTTGAGGCCCGGGATCAGCGGGGGCGGGCTGGACGGCGACTGGGTCGACGGGATCAGGCCGAGGAGGTTGCCCTTGAGCTCCTCGGTGTACATGGTGATCTTCGAGCCGGTGACCGTGGAGGTCGTCCCCAGGCCGGTGACGTGGGTCTCCTTGTCCTGGCCGTTGACGATCTGGTGCAGGTCCTTGATCGCCAGCGAGTCCGCGGTGAACTTCAGGACCGACTTCTGCTGCCCGTTCACGGTCGTGATCCGCTTGACGCCCTCGTAGGTCAGGCCGGTCAGCGTGAGCTGGCTCGCCTCCAGGTACCAGGGCTGGTTGGGGAAGGCGCGGTGCTCGTTCTCGTCGACGACGGCCGTGCGGGGGCAGGGCGGCAGCTTCTTCCCGGCCTCGTCGCTCGCGGACGCGGACGGGCTCGGCGAGGCGGACGGGCTCGCGGAGTCACTCGGTGACGCGCTCGCGGAAGGACTCGCGCTCGCCCCGTCGGTGGCCTTGGCGTCCTTCGAGGGGTCGGCCTTCGTCCCGTCCTTGGCCTCGTCCGTCGGCTGTGCGGACGGCCGCGGCGCGGGAGCGGCCGATGACGGGGAGGCGGACGGGGTCGGCGAGGCGGAGGGGCTCGACGAGCCCTTCTTGCCGCCGGTGAGGATCTCGCCGAGCTTGTCGCCGAGGCCCAGCGGGTCGAGCGGGTTCACGGTCTTGGACGGCGAGGCGGTCGGCGCGGCAGCCGTCGACGGCGCCGGCTTGGCGTCCGGAGCCGGCTGCGAGGACGGTGAGGCGGAGGGCTCTCGGCTCGTACCGCCGCCGGACTTCGCCGGCGAAGACGAAGACGGCGAAGAGGACGAACTCGGCGGCGGCGTCTCCTCGGACGCGGACGGCTTCGCCTCCGGGCTCTTGCTCGCGCCGGGGCTCGGGGTGGCCGTCGCCTCGGGCGTCGCGTCGGGCGTGCTGGCGCACTGCGCGTCACCGAAGGGGTTCGGCGGCTCGATGGGCTTGGCCTGCGCCAGCGTGGGCGTGAGCCCCATGCCCATCAGCACGGCGCCGGGCATCGCGGCGAGCGCGACCGCCTTCCCGGCGGGCATGTGCAGCCGGGCCAGCAGCGGCTTGCGCGGTGCGGCGTGCCGGGGGCTCGTTCTGCCGCGGTCGTCGTGCGGTGCGCGCGCATCGTGGGTATCGCCCGGCTCGTGCGCCTCTTCAGTCGGCATGTTCACCTTCCACGGCAGGCTTGCCCGGCGCCCAGGACACCCCGAGCGCACCACCGATGAGGGCCAGCAGGAATCCGACCAGGAAGGCCCCGAAGTTGGAGACGACCAGGGAGACCAGCGCGAGCAGGATCGCGGCGACCCCCGCGAAGACCCTGGAGTGCGGCTGGAACCACATGGTCAGCCCGAGGACGATCAGCAGCACCCCGATGATCAGCGAACCGGCACCGGCGGTGGTGGCCAGCCGGATGCTCAAGTCGCCCAATGTCATGGTCTGGTACGGGATGTACATGATCGGGATGCCGGCCAGAATGCACAACAGCCCGCCCCAGAAGGGGCGTCGGCCCCGCCAGTCCCAGAACGAACGGCGGGTGCGGCCGAGAGTGTCGATCAGCCGTGGTCGCGTGTCGGCGCTCATGGTCTACAGCTCCTCGGGACGGGCGAAATCGTGGTGCGTTACCGGGGCACGGTACGGGCACGGGAGGGGCAACCGCCGCCCCGCACCCGACCGTTCACCGGATCAGTTCTTGCATTCGGCGCCGCCCATGGCGACGTTCATGGTCAGACCCGGAAGGGTGAACGTTCCCGCCGAGGTCGCCCAGGCCTTCTGGTCGACGTCGGTGAAGTGCACGGTCTTGGCCTGCTGGGCGAACGAGCCGGGCACATAGGCACCCCGGCCGTTCTCACCCGGCGTCGCCGGGCCCGGCCCCTTGGTGGTGGCGTCCACCGCGACGCCGATGTCCACCTCGTCGAACCGTGCGTTGGCCTTCATGTCGGTCGCGTCGATGTAGAGCTTCTGCGCGTCGACCTGCTCACCGCCGCCCGCCTTGAGCGTCATCGACACATCGCCGATGGGCGTCGGAATGGTGACCGCCTGGCAGAGATTGGTGATCTTCGCGGACTGCAGGCCGACGACGGCCACGGGCTTGTTGCCCTTCTTGGTCTGGTCCAGCGCCCCGTACTGGACGAAGCCAGTACCGTCGAGGCTCTTGGCCGTCACCTGGAACTGCTGGCCGGACACGCTGAACGACGCCGCGAGGGCGCCTTGCGCGATGGCCACGCCGATCGCGGCCGTCGCCGCGACGCTGGGCACCATGACGACGGCGAACCTACGCCATCTGGTCCCGCCACGAGTCTGGGACTTCACGACTTTCCTCCTTCTCGGACGTACACCCCCGAGCAGGGCCACCGGCCCGTGCCCCGGGATGGGAGAAGTGCTACGTCCTCGGGAAGAAGAGCGCCGTCGCATCCGCTGGCGCCAACGCGCCCGTTACACATCGGCGATCACCCCCGAGCGACAACCACTGGCCACGCCTTCGCGCAACCTGCGGAACAGGCCCCGTCCTTGTCGCACGGGGACCCCCCTGTCCCAGGACCGGCGGACTGTGCCGCCGGCCCGCCCGGTGGGGACCCAAACTCCGTGCGCGGCCAGGTGGGCCGAGCGCGTGAATGGACCGGGCTGCGCCGATCGTGGTGCATTCGCGGCCGGGGCACAAGAGGTTCATTACTAGCGAGTAACGGGCCGATAACCGAAGGGCGTCCGCTCGGCATCGAAGAGGCGGGGCAAGGTGCCGCTGCGTGCACACATCGAGGGGGACACAAAAGAAAAACCCGGGCGAAAGCCCGGGCTCTTCTTACCGAAAGTAACGACGGCCGCTTTTACCAAGTTTTGGCAAAGTGCGGCGCCTGTGCCGGGTGAGGCACAGGGGAGGCGAGATTCCGCCCTGCGCGCCTCAGAACAGCGCGCGCGAGAGGGCCGTGCGAGCGGCCTTCACCCGCGGGTCCTCCGCACCGACCACCTCGAACAGCTCCAGCAGCCGGACGCGCGCGGCGTCCCGCTCCTCCCCGGCGGTGCGCTTGACGGTGTCGATCAGCCGCCCGAAGGCGTCCTCGACGTGCCCGCCGACCAGGTCGAGATCGGCCGCGGCGATCTGCGCCGCGACATTGCCCGGGGCGTCGGCCGCCGCCTTGCGGACCTGCTGGGCGTCCACGCCCTGCACCCGCTGCAGCAACTCCGCCTGGGCCAGGCCCAGCTTGGCCTCCGCATTGGCCGGGTCGGTCGAGAGGACGTTCTTGTAGGCCCGCACGGCGCCACCCAGGTCGCCCGCGTCCAGCGCCTCGTGCGCGGCGCTCAGGGCGCTGTCGTACGGGCTCGGCGGGGCCTGCGGCACGGGGGCCTCCCCCGCCTCGCCAGCCGCCACGGGCGCACCGACGATGCCGAAGCGCTGCTCGGCGACGGCGACGAGCTGATCCAGCACGCCCCGCACCTGCGCCTCGGGCGCGGCGCCCTGGAAGAGCGGCAGGGCCTGCCCGGCCACCACCGCGAAGACCGCGGGGATGGACTGCACGCCGAACTCCTGGAACAGGAGCTGATTGGCCTCGACATCGACCTTGGCGAGGACGAACCGGCCCGCGTACTCCGCGGCCAGCCGCTCCAGGAGCGGGCCGAGCTGCTTGCACGGCTCGCACCAGTCGGCCCAGAAGTCGATGACGACCGGGACCTCGGCGGAGCGCTGGAGGACGTCCTGCTCGAAGCCCGCTTCGTCGACGTCGAAGACCAGGCGGGCGGCACCGGCGGCGGGCACGCCCTGGCGCGCGGCTTCGGCGCGCGCCTGCTCGGCCTTCTGCTTCGCCTCACCGGCCGCCTTCACCGCGGCGAGGTCGACCACTCCACTCATGGACATGTTCCGTGGCTGCATGGGCCTATCCTCCCCCCTCCGCGGTGCTAACCGGAAAATTACGCCGGGTCCCCACCCGACGCTCGTAGCCTGATGCGTGGTTGTCGCTCTCTTACGCTACGAGCCGTAGCGTAACTGCATCCCCGGTACCCGGCGCAAGGTTTTCCGGTGATCTGGCTCATACCCGGGGTGCTACCCGGCGGTAAGGTCGCTTTCATGACTTCCGCCCCACCCCCCACGCACCGCACGGGCGGCGGCCGCACGGGCCGGCCGCGCAGCGCGGATGCGGACCGCGCGATCCTGGCCGCGACGCGCGAGGCGCTGGTCGAGCTGGGCTGGAGCAAGCTGACGATGGGCGACGTGGCGGCGCGGGCCGGGGTCGCCAAGACCACCCTCTACCGCCGCTGGGCGGGCAAGAGCGAGCTCGTGGTGGACGCGGTGGCCGCACTCTTCGACGAGCACCTGGAGCTGCCCGACCGCGGCAGCCTGGGCGCCGACGTCGAGGGCGTGGTCCTGCAGTTCGCGGCCCTCCTCGAACGCCCCGAGACCAAGACGGCCCTGATGGCCGTCGTCGCCGAGTCCACTCGGGACGACGCCCTGCGCGACCGCATCCGCTCCGCGATCGTGGACCGCCAGAAGACGCTCGTCCTGGTGGGCCGCGAGCGCGCCCAGGCCCGCGGCGAACTCCCGGCCGAACCGGATGCCTCGGCGGCC
Source organism: Streptomyces olivoverticillatus (assembly GCF_014203555.1). Classification (GTDB taxonomy): domain Bacteria; phylum Actinomycetota; class Actinomycetes; order Streptomycetales; family Streptomycetaceae; genus Streptomyces; species Streptomyces olivoverticillatus. The sequence goes on from NZ_JACHJH010000001.1 coordinate 274,307, forward strand.
GCCCGCAACGCCGACCTGATCTTCGACGTGATCGCCGGCGCGGTCGTCCACCGGACGCTGGTGAGCGCGGAGCCGGTGGACGCGGAGTGGGCACGCGCGTTCACGGCACTGCTGGTGGGCGGGCTTACGGCTGCCGCCGCCGGTTATACGGACCCGGCCGCGTAGGCGATGAACTCCGCCCAGGCGGTGGCGGGTACGGCCAGCTGGGGGCCGGGTATGCGTTTGGAGTCACGGATGTGGACGGTTTGGGGGGTGGCGGCGACTTCCACGCATTCGCCGCCACCCTCGCCGTCGCTGTAGCTGGACTTGTGCCATATCCGGCGGTTGGACGTCATTCCTCGGCCAACTTCCCGATGAACTCTGCTGAGTCCTCGCAGTTGAGGGCTTGGGTCCGGAGCATGCCGTAGCGCTGCGACAAGTCGCTCACCTTCTCGCGCTCCGCAAACATGGTGTGGTACCCCTGGCCTTCCACATAGGCACACACCGAACGGTCCTCCGTCTCCAGCAGGGTCATCGGCCCGTGAAGCCAGCTGTAGCAGCCCTGCTCGGCGAGAAGAACCTGGATGGCGACGTTGCGCTGCGTGCCGACGTCAAGCAGGCGCCGCATCTGCCCCTTCATCACTTCCGGCCCGCCGACCCCGGTGCGCAGTGCGGCCTCGTAAATGACGAAGCTGAACACCGCTGTCGATTTCAGCCGCTCCTGCCGCTGCAACCGCATCGCCAACCGGTCTTCGATCGTCTGCTCATTCGCCGGTGGCCAGTGGGCTCTGAACAGTGCCAGGGCGTACTCCTCCGTCTGAAGCAGCCCGGGGACGAGAAGTGCCTGGTACTGGTACTGCACGATCGCCGTGGCTTCCATGTCCAGGAACGCGGGCAGGAGCCAAGGACTCTTGTCCGGCTGCAAATAGCCCTGCGTGGCGACCAGTTTGCCCTTCGCGCCGCACATTTCATCCGCGACCTCAAGAAGCCGCTGCGTAGGCCGCCGCCTCCCCTGTTCCATCGACTTCACGGACTCGTACTCGTACCCGGCTTCCTTGCCGAGGTCCTCTCGGCTGATGCCCGCGTCCATGCGCCACAACTTCACTTGGTTGCCGCACATGCGCCAGGCCGTCGGTGGCTGGGAGATCTCACTCGTCACGGCCGTACCCGCCCCCCTCCGTACCTCTGTCAGTACCAACGGAGGCTAAGGCGGGCAAGCCGTGTGCGAGACGGATTCGCTCAGAAATCCGCCGATTCGGTGTACGCGCCTCAGCGCTTGCCCGGCTTTGCGAGCAGCAGCTCCGTGTTGTGGTCGCCCGGGGCGCCCAGTCTTTTCGCCGGGGTCGCGTTCGGGTCGTTGAAGGAGAGCTCTCGGTACAGGGCCGCGAGGCCCGCGTTCGACGTGTCGCCGAAGTCCGTCTCGTAGCGGGCGGCGGACTCGACGAGGGTGGTGAAGAGGGACAGCGTCCCGTCACCGTTGTCGGCTATCTCGATGATGCGCGCGTGCTGCGGGAAGTCGATGTGGGAGGCGGTGTTGATCTCCCAGAAGGCCCGCTCGGGCACCGCGTGACCGTGGGCCAGGATCTGGTTCTGGTGGGTGTGCCCGTTGACCCACGCGACGACGTTCGGGTAGCGCTGGAGCAGGGCGACGAGTTCGTTGCCGTCGTGGCGCTTCTCGAAGAGGTGGTGGGGGTCGGGGAGCAGATTGCCCATAGAGCCGCTGGTGTGGTGGCTGAACAGGACAATCAGCTCGCCGGAGCCGCTGCTCCCCCGTACGACACGGCCGTCCGCGTCGTACCAGTGCGAGCTGCGCGACTGGAGGACGGACTCCAGCCACTTCAGCTGCGCCGTGCCGATCGAACCGTCCGCGAAGCCCGCCGGGTTGGTGGTGTCCAGGCTGACGCCGAGGACGCCCTCGGAGATCGGGAAGGTGTAGTACAGCTTCCCGCTCGCGGCCGCCGACGCGGTGAAACCGTGACCGACCGGGCCGGGGCCGGTGTGGGCGGGGTCCAGGTGGGCCTTGGCGAACTCGGCGGGTGAGAAGGGCGTGCGGCGCGGGTCCGGGGTGATGTCGCGGACCGGGCCGCCGTTCCTGAGCAGCCGGGCGAGGTGGGCGATGGCCTGGGCGGGGTCGTTGCGCAGGGCGTCGGCGAGCTTGGCGGCCTCGTCCTCGTCGATGCCTTCGAGCTTGCGGTCGCCGGTGTAGAGGGAGTGGAGCAGGCCGAGGTCGGGGAGCGTGCCCTCGATGCTGTCGTCGTGGTTGCCGACGGTGCTGTACCAGGGGGTGCGCAGGCCGGGTGCGGAGAAGGGACTGCCGGAGGCGGTGAGGAAGCCGGGGACCTGGGGGAAGCCCTGCCCCTTGAAGTCGTCCCGGAAAGCGGACTCCGGGTTCCAGAAGAGCGCGCTGCCGGAGTTCTGCACGCCCTCGTAGCGGGCGGGGTCGCCACTGTTGGGGGTGATGCGGCCGCCGCTCATGACGGACAGGTACCAGTCGAGCTCGATGTGCTCGTGGTTGTCGGTGTTGTCGCCGGTGGCCATGACGAGCGAGAAGGGGCTCCCGGTGAAGGGGCCGCCCCGCAGGGAGTTGATCCGTTCCACGAGCGAGGACGCGCCGCGCACGGTCAGCGCCTCCTGCGGCCGGTAGGCGCTGCCCAGCTCCCGGGCGAGGTACTCGAAGCGCACCGGGGACTCGGTGTCGACCAGGTGCATGTCCGTGAACTGCACGAAGCAGGCCAGCGCGGTGCGTCGCCCGTCCCGTGCCGACGAGGCCGCCGCGAGGTCGGTCCGTACGACGAGGGGCCAGCCGGGGCCGGACCTCAGGCGCTTGTACGGGCCGCTGCCGGTCGCGGTGGCAACTTGTTCGAGGGTGGTGCCCTCGATGCGGACGGCCCGGGCGGCGCTCGCCGCCATCGCGCGGTCCGCGGCGGCCGCGGAGGCGAACCGGCCGTCGGTCAGCAGGGACAGGGCCGCGGCTGCGCTGGCCGCGGCGGTACCGGTGAGGAAGTGGCGTCTGCTGTAGGCGGGCATGCCGCGTGTCTCCTGACGGTCGGTCGGCCGCGGGTCGCACGTACGTACTCGCGAGTAAGTTGGCTGACCGTCAGGATGCTGACCGGTACTGGCGATTCCGTGAACGAAATAGGAAGGAAAAGTGAGGTAGTTGTTGAGCCTTGCTATGAATCTCGCCGAACCTCGCCGAACCTCGCCAATGAGATGGATAGGACGGACGACACAAAAACACCCCGGCTGCCGACCGTGAAATCGGTCGGCAGCCGGGGCGGTTGCGCAGTCCGGAGGGCCCGGCTCAGAAGCCCGCCGGCTCCGTGTACGTACCCCACTCGTCGCGCAGGGCGTCGCAGATCTCACCGAGGGTCGCCTCGGCCCGTACCGCTTCCAGCATCGGCTCGATCATGTTCGAGCCGTCGCGGGCCGCGGCCAGCATCGCTTCCAGGGAGGCGCGGACCCGGGCGTCGTCCCGGCCGGACTTGCGGGTGGACAGGGCGCGGACCTGCTCGCGCTCCACCTCGTGGCTGACCCGGAGGATCTCCAGGTCGCCGGTGACCGACCCGTGGTGGCAGTTGACGCCCACGACCCGCTTGGCGCCCTTCTCCAGCGCCTGCTGGTACTGGAAGGCGCTCTCGGCGATCTCGCCGGTGAACCAGCCGTCCTCGATGCCGCGCAGGATGCCCGAGGTGATCGGGCCGATCGGGTGCCGACCGTCGGGGTGTGCCCGCAGGCCCCGCTCCCTTATCTGCTCGAAGATCTTCTCCGCGTCGGCCTCGATGCGGTCCGTGAGCTGCTCCACGTACCAGGCGCCGCCGAGGGGGTCGGCCACGTTGGCGACGCCGGTCTCCTCCATCAGCACCTGCTGGGTGCGCAGCGCGATCTCCGCGGCCTGCTCGCTGGGCAGCGCCAGGGTCTCGTCCAGGGCGTTGGTGTGCAGCGAATTCGTGCCGCCGAGCACGGCGGCGAGCGCCTCCACGGCCGTACGCACGACGTTGTTGTACGGCTGCTGTGCGGTCAGCGAGACGCCGGCGGTCTGGGTGTGGAAGCGCAGCCACTGCGCCTTGTCGGTCTTCGCGCCGTAGACCTCCTTCATCCAGCGGGCCCAGATGCGGCGGGCCGCGCGGAACTTGGCGATCTCCTCGAAGAAGTCGACGTGGGCGTCGAAGAAGAAGGACAGGCCGGGGGCGAAGGTGTCGACGTCGAGGCCGCGGGAGAGCCCGAGCTCCACGTACCCGAAGCCGTCGGCCAGGGTGTAGGCGAGCTCCTGCGCGGCCGTGGCCCCGGCCTCGCGGATGTGGTACCCGGAGACGGACAGCGGCTTGTAGGCCGGGATGGAGCGCGCGCAGTGCTCCATCAGGTCGCCGATGAGACGCAGGTGGGGCTCGGGCTGGAAGAGCCACTCCTTCTGCGCGATGTACTCCTTGAAGATGTCGGTCTGGAGCGTGCCGTTGAGCACGGACGGATCCACGCCCTGGCGCTCGGCGGCGACCAGGTACATGCAGAAGACCGGGACGGCCGGGCCGCTGATCGTCATGGAGGTGGTGACGTCGCCGAGCGGGATGTCCTTGAAGAGGACCTCCATGTCGGCGGCGGAGTCGATGGCCACACCGCAGTGGCCGACCTCGCCGAGGGAGCGGGGGTCGTCGGAGTCGCGGCCCATGAGGGTCGGCATGTCGAAGGCGACGGACAGGCCGCCACCGCCGTTGGACAGGATCATCTTGTAGCGCTCGTTGGTCTGCTCGGCGTTGCCGAAACCCGCGAACTGGCGGATGGTCCAGGTCCGGCCCCGGTAGCCGGTCGGATACAGACCGCGAGTGAAGGGGTACTCGCCGGGCCAGCCGATCCGCTCGAAGCCCTCGTAGGTGTCGCCGGGGCGGGGGCCGTACACGGGGTCGACCTCGTCGCCGGAGAGGGTGGTGAAGTCGGCGTCGCGCTTGCGCGCCGCGTCGAACCTGGCCTGCCAGCGGCTGCGCCCCGCCTCGATCGCTTCTGCGTCCATGCTTCGAATTTACTAGGACGTCCTAGTAATTGTCGATGAGAAACCGCCCGCGCCTTGTGGCGCGGGCGGTTCGCGTGTCGCGCGGAGGGCGCGCGTCAGGCGCCGGCGGCCTGCGCCGCCTCGTCCACGACCAGCGGCTCCAGCTCGCGCGAGACCTTGCGCTCGACGAAGAAGGCGGCGGTCGGAATGGTGCCCGCGAGGAGCACCCAGGCGAGCTTGCCGAAGGGCCAGCGGGCCTTGGAACCCATGTCGAAGGCGAAAACGAGGTAGAGGACGTAGAGCCAGCCGTGCGCGATGGCGACGATGCGCGTGGGGCCCGCGGCGCCGTCCATGTCGAGCAGGTACTTGGCGATGACGCCGATCGTCAGGAGGACCAGCAGCACGCCGGTGACGTACGCCATCACGCGGTAGCGGGTCAGTACGTTCTTCTTCATGAGCAGAGAGCGTAACGGCACGTTCCGGGGCGATCTTCGCCGCCCCGCCCCGTAGTTGCGCGGTCGTTATCCGCCCGGCTGCGGCTCCGGCTCGTCCTCGAAATCCCCCGCCGCCACCCGGAGCGGCCGCAGCACCCGGAAGAGCTCGCCGCACTCCTCGGCGTCGTACGCGCCCAGCCCGAAGTCCATCGCCATCAGGTCGCGCGTGGCCGACTCCACGACGTCGCGCCCCTTGTCGGTGATCGAGGCGAGCGTGCCACGGCCGTCGTTGGGGTTGGGCCGCTTGGCCACCAGACCCGCCTTGACCAGGCGGTCCACGGTATTGGTGACGGACGTCGGGTGCACCATCAGCCGCTCACCGATCTTCGACATGGGCAGCTCACCGGCCTTGGAGAAGGTGAGCAGCACCAGCGCCTCGTACCGCGCGAAGGTCAGCCCGTACGGCTTGAGCACCGCGTCGACCTGGCCGAGCAGGATCTGCTGGGCCCGCATGATCGAGGTGATGGCGGCCATGGACGGCACGGAACCCCAGCGCTGCTTCCAGAGTTCGTCGGCGCGGGCGATCGGATCGAAGGGGAGGCTGAGCGGCTTCGGCACGCACACGAGCGTACCGGGCGGCCACATCATGACCGCCCCGATCTCACACTCCGGGACAGGCTCTGAGGCCCGCCCCGGGCCGAGCGCATGTCAGCCCTCCGCCAGGTGCCGTTCCACCGTCGCGACCTTCGAGGTGAGGCCGTCCGTGACACCCTGCCGGATGTCGGCCTTGAGGACGAGGGAGACACGGCCGCAGCGGGCTTCCACCGCGGCCACCGCGCGCTTGACGACGTCCATGACCTCGTCCCATTCGCCCTCGATCGAGGTGAACATCGCGTCCGTGCGGTTGGGCAGGCCCGATTCGCGGACGACGCGGACCGCGTCGGCCACGTACTCGCCGACGTCCTCGCCGACGCCGAGCGGGGAGACCGAGAAGGCAACGATCATGCGTTGACCACACTCTCCTTGCGCGCACGGGCGGCGATGACGGTCGCCTCGGACTCGCGGCGCAGCATGCGGTCGGCGAAGAAGCCGCCCGTGGGGATGATCGAGAGGGCGAAGTAGAGGGCGGCCCGCGTCCACGGCCACTTGGTGCGGTTCCAGGCGTCCGCCAGGAAGACCACGTAGAGGATGAAGGAAATGCCGTGCACCCAGCCCATGACCGGCACCGCGTTGAACGACGTCGTGTTCTTGAGGACGATGCAGCAGATCAGCAGCAGCCAGGAGACGGCCTCCGGGACGGAGACCAGGCGGAGCCGGCGCAGGGAGTCGGCAGTCTTGATGTCCACGGTGGGGCACACCTTCGGTCGGAGTGGCGGAACGGTCACCGCTTGTGACGGCATTCACAAGCTCCCCCATTGTGTCAGGGCGGCGAGTGATCAAGGGATCGGGGTCCGGTCCGGGCGATTCCGGGGGTATTCCGGGGGCATTCCGGGCCCCTGGGGCCTGTTGGAGGCGTATGTCCGCCCGCTAGCGTCGGGGCGTGGCTCAGTTTCGGCTCCATGGGAGCAAAGTTCTCGCCGTCGATATGGCGGGTGACGCGGTCAAGGCCAAAAACGGTGCGATGGTCGCGTACGAAGGCGAAATGACGTTCAAGAAGATGACCGGTGGCGGTGACGGCCTGCGCGGCATGGTCACCAGACGGCTCACCGGTGAACACATGGCAGTGATGGAGGTGAAGGGGCACGGCACCTGCTACTTCGCCGACCGGGCGAGCGAGGTCAATCTGGTGACGCTGCGGGGCGAGACGCTCCATGTCGAGGCCAGCAACCTGCTGTGCACCGACTCGTCGCTGCGGACGGGCACCACCTTCACGGGGCTGCGCGGCGCCTCGCAGGGCAACGGCCTGTTCACCACGACCGTGGAGGGGTCCGGCCAGGCGGCGATCCTCTCCGACGGCACGGCGATCGTGCTGCGGGTGACCAAGCAGATGCCGCTGCAGGTGGACCCGGGCGCGTACATCGCGCACACCGGCAACCTCAAGCAGCACTTCCAGTCGGGCGTGAACTTCCGCACGTTCATCGGGGAGGGCTCGGGCGAGTCCTTCCAGATCCGTTTCGAGGGCGAGGGGCTGGTCTATGTGCAGCCCAGCGAGCGCAACACCATCGGGGGTGACCTCTGATGCCCTTCCGGCTCTTGAACTCGCGGATGGTCGAAGCCCAGGTGGTGCCGGGCCAGCGGCTGTTCAGCCAGCGCGGGGCGATGCTCGCCTACAAGGGCGACGTCTCCTTCACCCCGAGCATCACCGGCGGCCAGGGCGGAGTGATGAGCATGATCGGCCGCCGGATCGCCAATGAGGCCACGCCGCTGATGACGGTCGAGGGCAGCGGCACGGTGATGTTCGGCCACGGCGGCCACCACGTGCACGTGATCGAAATGACCGGCGACACCCTGTACGTGGAGGCCGACCGGCTGCTCGCCTTCGACGGCTCGCTCCAGCAGGGCACGATGTTCATGGGGTCCCAGGGCGGCGTGATGGGCATGGTGCGCGGCCAGGTGACCGGCCAGGGCCTGTTCACCACCACCCTCAAGGGCCACGGCGCGGTCGCCGTGATGGCCCACGGCGGCTTCATCGAGCTGCCGATCACCCCCCAGCGCCCCGTCACGGTCGACCCGCAGGCCTACGTCGCCCACAGGGGTGAGGTGCGCAACAAGCTGTCGGCGGCCATCGGCTGGCGCGAGGTCGTCGGCCGCGGCAGCGGCGAGGCCTTCCGCCTCGAGCTGTCGGGCAACGGCACGGTGTACGTACAGGCGTCGGAGGAGAAGCTTTGAACGGGCCGGTCATTCACGACGCGACCACTCTGCCGGTCGACGACAACGTCAATCCGTACGCCTTCAGCGTCGACCTCAAGGGTCAGTGGTTCCTGCAGAAGGGGAAGATGATTGCCTATTACGGGCAGATCAGCTTCCACGGCATCGGGCACGGCCCCCTGGACCGGCTGATCGCGGGCAGTTTCCACTCCCCGCTGCACGCCGCGGACTGGGTGGTCGCCGAGGGGCAGGGCAAGATGCTGCTGGCGGACCGCTCCTTCGACGTCAACTCCTACGACCTCGACAACGGCAATCTGACCGTGCGCTCGGGGAATCTGCTGGCGTTCGAACCGTCGCTGTCGCTCAAGCAGTCGATCATCCCCGGCTTCCTGACGCTCATCGGCACGGGGAAGTTCGTGGCGGCCTCCAACGGGCCGGTGGTCTTCGTGGAGCCCCCGATCCGGGTGGACCCGCAGGCGCTGGTGGGGTGGGCGGACTGCCCGGCGCCCTGCCACCACTACGACCACCAGTACCTGCGCGGTGTGATGGGCGGCGTACGGCGGCTGACGGGACTGGGCGGCGCCTCCGGCGAGGAGCACCAATTCGAGTTCGTCGGCGCCGGGACCGTGCTCCTGCAGTCCTCGGAGAAGCTGATGGACGAGATCGCCACGGGCGAGGGCCCACCGGACGAGGCGGGCGTCCCGCACGGGGGAAGTGGCGGAAACCAGTCGGTGGCCCCGCGCCTGCCGGGGCAGCTCGGGGACCTCCAGCGCCGCTTCGGGCTGTGAGCGGTACCCTGCAGAGTGTGACGTCGAACGCTTGACCCCGCGCCGACATTCCCCTTTTAGTTAATTTTTCAACCTCTTAGGTAGAATCCATTCATGGACACCGAGAACGGCACCCGCTGGCTCAGCGACGAGGAACAGTGCGCCTGGCGCACCCACCTGGACGTCAGCCGCCTGCTGATGCACCAGCTCGAACGGGACCTCCAGCCCTTCGGCCTCACCAACAACGACTACGAGATCCTCGTCAACCTCTCGGAGTCGGAGGACCACCGGATGCGGATGAGCGATCTCGCGACCGCCACTCTGCAGTCCAAGAGCCGTCTGTCGCACCAGATCACGCGCATGGAGAACGCCGGCCTCGTACGGCGCGAGAACTGCGAGTCCGACCGCCGGGGCCTGTTCGCGGTGCTGACGGAACAGGGCTGGGACACGATGCGCGAAGTGGCCCCGCACCATGTGGCGTCCGTGCGCCAGCACTTCATCGACCTGCTGTCGGCGGAGGAGCTCAAGGCCCTCCGGGAGTCCCTCGCGCCGGTGGCGAAGCACCTGCGGGCATCGCGGGGGAAGTGCTGAGCGCGTAAGGGGGCCACGCCACTGGGGTGGCGTGGCCCGTCCTCAGCTCTCCGTCAGCCCCGCCACCAGTTCGTCCGCCGCCGTGTACGGGTCCAGTTCGCCGCCGACCACGCGCTCGGCCAGGGCCGCCACGTGGCGGTCGCCGCGGAGGTCGCCGATGCGTTCGCGCAGGGTCGTGACCGCGATCGTCTCCACCTCGTGTGCCGCGCGGGCCAGGCGGCGTTCGGCGAGGACGCCGTGCTCCTCCATCCAGGCGCGGTGCTTCTCCAGGGCCTCGACGACCTCGTCGATGCCCTGGCTCCGGGCCGCGACCGTCTTGACGATGGGCGGACGCCAGTCGCCGGCGGCGCGGGATTCGCCCAGGCCCAGCATGTGGTTGAGCTCGCGGGCCGTGGCGTCCGCGCCGTCGCGGTCGGCCTTGTTGACGACGTAGACGTCGCCGATCTCCAGGATGCCGGCCTTCGCGGCCTGGATGCCGTCGCCCATGCCCGGCGCCAGCAGCACCACGGACGTATCGGCCTGGGAGGCGATCTCCACCTCGGACTGCCCGACGCCCACGGTCTCCACGAGGATCACGTCACAGCCCGCCGCGTCCAGCACCCGGATCGCCTGCGGGGCGGCCCAGGCCAGGCCGCCCAGGTGGCCGCGGGTGGCCATGGAGCGGATGTAGACGCCCGGGTCGGAGGCGTGCTCCGACATCCGGACCCGGTCGCCGAGCAGGGCGCCGCCCGAGAACGGCGAGGAGGGGTCGACGGCCAGCACGCCGACCCGCTTGCCCATCCGCCGGTAGGCGGTCACCAGGGCCGAGGTGGAGGTGGACTTGCCGACGCCCGGTGAGCCCGTCAGGCCCACGACGTACGCCCCGCCCGTCAGCGGGGCGAGCGCCGCCATCACCTCGCGCAGCTGCGGGGACGCCCCCTCCACCAGTGAGATCAGCCGTGCGACGGCGCGCGGCCGGCCCGCGCGGGCCTGCTCGACCAGGGTGGGGACGTCCATGACTGCTCCTATCTAGCTGTTATCTACCGCTTTCGACGGGTCAGTTGCCGGGTACGCGCAGGATCAGCGCGTCGCCCTGGCCGCCGCCGCCGCACAGCGCGGCCGCACCGGTCCCGCCGCCGCGGCGGCGCAGCTCCAGCGCGAGGTGGAGCACGATGCGGGCGCCGGACATGCCGATCGGGTGGCCGAGCGCGATGGCGCCGCCGTTGACGTTCACCTTTTCCGGCGATACGCCGAGATCCTTCATTGACTGCACGGAAACGGCCGCGAACGCCTCGTTGATCTCGATCAGGTCGAGGTCCTCGATGCCGATGCCCTCCTTGCCCAGCGCGTGCTTTATGGCGTTGGAGGGCTGGGACTGCAGCGAGTTGTCGGGCCCGGCCACATTGCCGTGCGCGCCGATCTCGGCGATCCAGGCCAGGCCCAGCTCCTCGGCCTTGGCCTTGCTCATCACGACCACGGCCGCGGCGCCGTCGGAGATCTGCGAGGAGGTGCCGGCGGTAATCGTGCCGTCCTTGGCGAACGCGGGGCGCAGCTTGCCCAGCGACTCCACGGTGGTCTCCGGGCGGATGCCCTCGTCCTTGCTGAAGATCACCGGGTCGCCCTTGCGCTGCGGGATCTCCACCGGGGTGATCTCGGCCTCGAAGATGCCGTTCTTCTGGGCTGCGGCGGCCCGCTGGTGGGACAGGGCCGCGATCTCGTCCTGCTCGGGGCGGCGGATGCCGAGGCGGGTGTTGTGCTTCTCGGTGGACTCGCCCATCGCGACGTTCTCGAAGGCGTCGGTGAGCCCGTCGTGCGCCATCGAGTCGAGCATCTCGATGGCGCCGTACTTGTGGCCCTCGCGGGACTTGGGCAGCAGGTGCGGGGCGTTGGTCATGGACTCCTGGCCGCCCGCGACCACGATGTCGAACTCACCCGCGCGGATGAGCTGGTCGGCCAGGGCGATGGCGTCCAGGCCGGAGAGGCACACCTTGTTGACGGTCAGCGCGGGCACGTTCATCGGGATGCCGGCCTTGACGGCCGCCTGGCGGGCCGGGATCTGCCCGGCGCCCGCCTGCAGCACCTGCCCCATGATCACGTACTGCACCTGGTCGCCGCCGATGCCCGCCCGGTCGAGGGCGGCCTTGATGGCGAATCCGCCCAGGTCGGCGCCGGAGAAGCTGCTCAGTGAGCCCAGCAGCCGGCCCATGGGCGTACGGGCGCCCGCGACGATCACGGAGGTGTTGCCGGTATTGCCGTTGATACCAGTCATGGGGCGGCTCCTTCGACGGTGGCGGCCGGCTCTTCCGGCCGGGGGTCCGGAGGTTCATCCCCCGGAGATCGCAGCACGACGGTTTCCGTCAATGTACTGAGCAGTCCGCGCCCGGTCACCGGGCGGAAGGTGTGATCGCGCGCACGTTGCGTAACCACCCCGCGCGGCGGTGCACTGGACCCATGCTGACGCGAATCGACCACATCGGGATCGCCTGCTTCGACCTCGACAAGACCGTCGAGTTCTACCGTGCCACGTACGGCTTCGAGGTGTTCCACAGCGAGGTCAACGAGGAGCAGGGCGTGCGCGAGGCCATGCTCAAAATCAACGGGACGTCCGACGGCGGCGCCTCCTATCTGCAGCTGCTGGAGCCCACCCGCGAGGACTCCGCCGTCGGCAAGTGGCTTGCCAAGAACGGCGAAGGGGTGCACCACATCGCCTTCGGCACGGCCGATGTGGACGGCGATGCGGAGGCGATCCGGGGCAAGGGCGTGCGCGTCCTCTACGACGAACCGCGTACGGGTTCCATGGGCTCCCGGATCACCTTCCTGCACCCGAAGGACTGCCACGGAGTGCTGACGGAACTCGTCACCTCCGCGCCTGATGCACAGGCGGAGCACTGACCCTCCCCTTCCCCGGCCGGTAGAGTGCAGGTTCGGCCGGGTACGGGTGGGCCCCGGACCGGGCTGTACCGATGATCTGACACCATTTCTTCGGAAGGGCGGGCTCCGGGTTCCACCACCGACGCAGTACGGGGCCGGCCGCCGACGCGACCAGGGGACGGATGGACCGCGCTGTGCGGGGCTACGAGCGCCAGGAGAGTCAACGGGCGGAAGTCGACCACCTCTCGAAGTTCGAGGCCGAGATGGAGCGGCTGAAGACCGAGCGGGAGAAGGCGGTCCAGCACGCCGACGACCTCGGCTACCAGGTCGAGGTGTTGCGCGCCAAGCTCCACGAGGCGCGGCGCAATCTCGCCCACCGTCCCGCCTATGACTCGGCGGACATCGGCTACCAAGCCGAGCAATTGCTGCGCAATGCGCAGATCCAGGCCGAACAGCTGCGCACGGATGCCGAGCGCGAGCTGCGCGAGGCCCGTGCCCAGACGCAGCGGCTGCTGCAGGAGCACGCCGAGCGGCAGGCCCGGATGGAGTCGGAGCTGCATGCCGAGGCGGTCGCGCGCCGCCAGCGGCTGGACGAGGAGCTCAACGAGCGCCGCCGCACCGTCGAGTCGCACGTCAACGAGAACGTCGCCTGGGCGGAGCAGCTGCGCGCCCGTACCGAGGCACAGGCCCGGCGGCTGCTGGAGGAGTCCCGGGCCGAGGCCGAGGCGGCGCTGGCCGGTGCCCGCACCGAGGCGCAGCGGCTGACCGAGCAGGCCAGCGGCCGGCTCGGGGCCGCCGCCGAGGAGGCGCGTGCCGAAGCCGAAGCGATCCTGCGCCGGGCGCGCACGGACGCCGAGCGGCTGCTGACGGCCGCCTCCGCGCAGGCGCAGGAGGCCACCGACCACGCCGAGCAGCTGCGGTCGGCCACGAGCGCGGAGTCGGACCAGGCGCGTACGGCCGCGACCGAGATGACGCGGACCGCCGAGGCGCGCATCCAGGAGGCCGATGCGGCGCTGCGCGAGGCGCGGGCCGAGGCGGAGAAGCTGGTCGCCGAGGCGAAGGACGCCGCCTCGCGGCGGCTGTCGAGCGCCGAGTCGGACAACGAGCAGCGCACCCGTACGGCCAGGGCCGAGATCGCCCGGCTGGTCAGTGAGGCCACCAAGGAGTCCGAGGCGCTGCGCGCCGAGGCCGAGCAGCTGCGGGCCGATGCGACCGCGGATGCCGAGCGGATGCTGGCCGAGGCCGCGGAGAAGGCGCGCAGCGCCGTCGCCGAGGACTCCGCCGCGGCGCTCGCCAAGGCGGCGCGCACGGCCGAGGAGGTGCTGGCCAAGGCGACCGAGGACGCCCAGGCCGCCACCAAGGCGGCCGCGGCCGAGGCCGAGCGGATCCGCAAGGAGGCCGAGTCCGAGGCCGAGCGGCTGCGGGAGCAGGCCGCGGACACCGCCGAGCAGCTCAAGGGCGCGGCGAAGGACGACACCAAGGAGTACCGCGCCAAGACCGTCGAGCTCCAGGAGGAGGCGCGGCGGCTGCGCGGGGAGGCCGAGCAGCTGCGGGCCGATGCGGTCGCCGAGGGCGAGCGGATCCGGGGCGAGGCGCGGCGCGAGGCGCTGCAGCAGATCGAGGAGGCGGCCAAGACCGCCGAGGAGCTGCTGGTCAAGGCCAAGGCGGACGCGGAGGAGACGCGCACCGGGGCGAGCACGGAGAGCGAGCGGCTGCGCACCGAGGCCGCCGAGCGCGCCGCGAGCCTGCGCAAGCAGGCCGAGGAGCTGCTGGAGCGGGCGCGCACCGAGGCCGAGGAGATGGCCGAGGAGGCCGAGGACCACGCCGGGCGCACCCGCGAGGAGGCGTCCGAGGCGGCTCGGCGTACGCGTGAGGAGGCCGAGCGGGCCGCGCAGGCGCGGGCCGAGGAGGCCGCGGCGGAGCTGGCCCGGCTGCACGGCGAGGCCGATCAGCGGGTCGAGGCGGCCGAGACGGCGCTGCGCGAGGCGCGGGCCGAGGCCGAGCGGCTGCGCCGGGAGGCCGCCGAGGAGACGGAGAAGCTGCGCACGGAGTCGGCGGAGCGGGTCCGTACGCTCCAGGCGCAGGCCGAGACGGAGGCGGAGCAGCTGCGCTCCGAGGCCGCGGCGGAGGCCACGGCGGCGCGTTCCGAGGCGGAGGCCACGGCGGCGCGGCTGCTGGGCGAGGCCGAGGAGGAGGCCGAGCGGCTGCGCTCGGAGGCGCAGGAGACCGCCGACCGGATGCGGGCGGAGGCGAATGCGGCCGCCGAGCGGACGGCGACGGAGGCCGCCGAGGCGCTGGCCGCCGCGCAGGAGGAGGCCGCGCGGCGCCGCCGTGAGGCCGAGGAGCTGCTCGGTGACGCCCGGAGTGAGGCGCAGGCGGAGCGCGAGGCGGCGCGCGAGCAGAGCGAGGAGCTGCTGGCTTCGGCGCGGACGCGGGTCGAGCAGGCGCAGGAGGAGGCCCGGCGCCTGGTCGAGGAGGCCGAGCAGCGCGCGAGCGAGCTCGTGGCCGCGGCCGAGCAGACCGCGCAGCAGGTGCGCGATGCGGTGGCGGGTCTGCACGAGCAGGCCGAGGAGGAGATCGCCGGGCTGCGTTCGGCCGCCGAGCACAATGCGGAGCGCACCGTCACCGACGCCCAGATCGAGGCGGACCGGGTGCGTGCGGAGGCGTACGCGGAGCGGGAGCGTGCCGGGGAGGACGCGGCGCGTACGCGTGCCGAGGCCCAGTCGCAGGCGGAGGCCGCGAAGGAGCTGGCGGAGCGGACGGTCGCCGAGGCGACCGAGGAGGCCGAGCGGCTTCGTACGGACGCGAGCCGTGTGCTGGACGAGGCGCGGGAGGCCGCGGGCGCCCGGCGCACGGAGGCTGCCGCGCAGGCGGACGAGCTGATCGCCGAGGCCGGCGTGGAGGCGGAGCGGCTCCGTACGGAGGCGGCCCGCCTGGTCGACGAGGCGCGCGAGGCGGCCGAGGCGCACCGGGCCGAGGCCGGCGCGGACGCCGAGCGGCTGCGTGCCGAGGCCGAGCAGCTGGTGGACGAGGCGCGGGAGGCCGCGGGCGTCCACCGCACCGAGGCGGCTGCGCAGGCGGACGAGCTCATCGCGGAGGCCACGTCGGAGGCCGAGCGGCTCGTCGCGGAGGCGGCGGAGCTGGTCGAGTCGGCAAGTCAGGACGCGGCGCGCTTCGAGGAGCAGGCGCGCGAGGCGGCCGAGGCACACCGCGCCGAGGCCGAGGCCGACGCCGAGCGAGTGCGCACCGAGGCGGCCCGCACCCTCGACGAGGCGCGCGAGGCGGCCGAGGGCCACCGGGCGGAGGCGGCCGCGGATGCGGACCGGCTGATCGCCGACGCGGCCGAGATGGTCGAGGCCGCCAGGAAGGACGCGGCGCGCTTCGAGGAGCAGGCGCGCGAGGCGGCCGAAGCCCACCGGGCCGAGGCCGAGGCCGACGCCGAGCGAGTGCGCACGGACGCGGCCCGCACCCTCGACGAGGCCCGCGAGGCTGCGGGCGTGCACCGCACGGAGGCGGCGGCGCAGGCCGACGAGCTGATCGCCGAGGCCGGTGCGGAGGCGGAGCGGCTGCGCTCGGCCGCGGCCGAGTACAAGGCGCAGGCCACGCAGAAGGCGGATGCCGTCGTCGACAAGGCGACGACCGAGTCCGAGCGGCTGGTGGCGGATGCCTCCGCCAGGGCGCAGCAGATGCGTACGGACGCCTCCGACGCGCTGGCGTCGGCCGAGCAGGACGCGGCGCGTACGCGCGCCGAGGCCCGCGAGGACGCGAACAAGATCCGTTCGGAGGGGCGTGCCGAGGCCGAGCGGATCATCAACGAGGCGGAGGAGCTGACCTCTTCGGCGCAGGACGATGCGAACCGCATCGTCGACGAGGCCCGTGAGGCCGCGGGCGCGCGGCGTACGGAGGCGGCCGAGCAGGCCGACCAGCTGATCGCCGAGGCCACTGCCGAGGCGGAGAAGCTGCGCGCGGAGGCCGCGGAGGCAGCCGAGGCGGCGCTGCGCGAGGCCACCCGTATGGAGGAGGAGGCCCGCGAGGCCGCCGAGGCGCTCCGGGCGGAGGCCGTGGAGCGGGCCGAGCGGACGGTCGCCGAGGCCAACGCGGAGGCCGAGCGGCTGCACGAGGACGCAAGCCGCGTGCTGGACGAGGCGCGGGAGGCCGCGGGCGCCCGGCGCACCGAGGCTGCCGAGCAGGCCGATCAGCTCATCGCCGAGGCCACGGCCGAGGCGGAGCGGATGTCCCTGGAGGCCGCCGAGGCGCTGTCGGCCGCGCAGGAGAACGCCAACAGCACGCGTGCGGACTCCGCGAAGCTCAAGGCCGACGCCGTCATGGAGGCGGAGCGGCTGCGCGCCGAGGCGCGTGCCGAGGGCGAGCGGACGGTCGACGAGGCGCGCGACGCGGGTGCCAGGAAGCTGGCCGACGCCGCCGAGCAGGCGGACGCGCTGATCGCCAAGGCGCAGGAGGAGGCGGTGCGGGCGGCCGCGGCCGCCGAGGAGCAGGCCGATGCCATGGTGGGCGCGGCCCGCCGGGAGGCCGATCGGATCGTCGCGGAGGCGACCGGCGAGGGCAACGCCCTGGTCGAGCAGGCCCGTACGGACGCCAACACCCTGCTGGCGGAGGCCCGTGGGGACGCGACCGGCATAAGGGACCGTGCCGAGGAGCTGCGCAGCCGGATCGAGGGCGAGGTCGAGGAGCTGCACGAGCGGGCCCGCCGGGAGGCGTCCGAGGCGATGCAGTCCGCGGGCGAGCGCTGCGACAAGCTGGTGGCCGCGGCCACCGAGCAGCTGGCGAACGCCGAGGAGAAGGCGGAGAAGCTGCTGTCGGACGCCAGCAGCGAGGCGAGCAAGGTGCGCATCACCGCCGTGAAGAAGGCGGATGGCCTGATCAAGGAGGCCGAGCAGAAGAAGGCGGGCGCCGTAAGGGACGCCGAGCGCCTGCGCACCGAGGCTCGGGAGGAGGCTGCGCGCCTTATCGACGAAGGAAAGCGGGAGTTGGAGGTGCTGGTCCGCCGTCGTGAGGACATTCAGGCCGAGATTTCCCGTGTCCAGGACGTGTTGGAAGCGTTGGAATCATTTGAGTCCCCCGGGGCAGGCGGATCCAAGGAGGGCGGGGTGAAGGCGGCGGCCGGTGTCGGCGCAACTCGATCGGGTGGCAAGCAGGACCGGAAGTAGCCACTCAATCGAGGGGTCGGTTTCCGGATTCCCCAACTATCTATAACCATCTGCTCGATGACACGCCGCTCACGCCCCTAGGATTCCTCCATCACCTCACCGGTTCTCCAATGACAGGAACCCCATGAGCGACACTTCCTCCCCCTTCGGCTTCGAGTTGGTGCGGCGTGGATACGACCGCGGCCAGGTGGACGACCGCATTACGAAGCTCGTAGCGGACCGTGACAGCGCACTGGCACGGATCACCTCGCTGGAAAAGCGCATCGAGGAGCTGCACCTCGAGACGCAGAACGCTCAGGCACAGATCAATGACGCCGAGCCCTCCTACGCGGGGCTCGGCGCGCGGGTCGAGAAGATCCTCCGGCTGGCCGAGGAGGAGGCCAAGGACCTGCGTGAGGAGGCCCGGCGCGCGGCCGAGCAGCACCGCGAGCTGGCCGAGTCGGCCGCCCAGCAGGTGCGCAACGACGCGGAGTCCTTCGCCTCGGACCGCAAGGCCAAGGCGGAGGACGAGGGCGCCCGGATCGTCGAGAAGGCGAAGGGCGACGCCGCCACGCTGCGTGCCGAGGCGCAGAAGGACGCGCAGTCCAAGCGCGAGGAGGCGGATGCCCTCTTCGAGGAGACGCGCGCCAAGGCCGCGCAGGCGGCCGCCGACTTCGAGACGAATCTGGCCAAGCGCCGCGAGCAGTCCGAGCGCGACCTGGCCTCCCGTCAGGCCAAGGCGGAGAAGCGGCTGGCGGAGATCGAGCACCGGGCCGAGCAGCTGCGCCTGGAGGCCGAGAAGCTGCGGACGGACGCGGAGCGCCGGGCCCGGCAGACGGTGGAGACCGCGCAGCGCCAGGCCGAGGACATCGTGGCGGACGCCAACGCCAAGGCGGACCGCATCCGCAGCGAGTCCGAGCGGGAGCTGGCGGCGCTCACCAACCGCCGCGACAGCATCAACGCGCAGCTGACGAACGTCCGCGAGATGCTGGCGACGCTGACCGGCGCGGCCGTGGCCGCGGCCGGCGTGCCCGGGGACGACGAGCCGATCTCGCGCGGCGTCCCGGCCCAGCAGAGCCGCTGAGGCGCGGGGTCGCGCGGGGTCGGTCGTCAACGGGGAGCGTGTGCTCAGCGCGTCGTGTGCCGCTTGGGGTGGCGCACGGCGCGCTGGGGTTGTCCCGGAGGGCCTCGTACCGGTGGCGGGGGGCCACGGGCGCCCTTACCGTGGCTGAATGATCGAGCTTGCGGGGCTGACCAAGCGCTACGGCGACAAGCTCGCCGTGGATCACCTCACCTTCACCGTGCGCCCCGGCCTCGTCACGGGCTTCCTGGGCCCCAATGGCGCGGGCAAGTCGACGACCATGCGGATGGTGCTCGACCTGGACAATCCGACCGACGGCACGGTCCTCATCGACGGCAAGCACTACCGGCAGCTGCACGACCCCTTGAAGATGGTGGGCGCCCTGCTCGACGCCAAGGCCGCGCACGGCGGCCGCAGCGCCTTCAACCACCTGCTGTGCCTGGCGCAGAGCAACGGCATCCCGCGCGCGCGGGTGCGGGAGGTGCTGGACACGGTCGGCCTCACCTCGGTGGCCAAAAAGCGCTTCAAGGGCTTCTCGCTCGGCATGGGCCAGCGCCTGGGCATCGCGGCGGCGCTGCTGGGCGACCCGCAGATCCTGATGTTCGACGAGCCGGTCAACGGCCTCGACCCCGAGGGCATCCACTGGATCCGCAATCTGATGAAGAACCTCGCCGCCCAGGGGCGCACGGTCTTCGTCTCCTCGCACCTGATGAGCGAGATGGCGCTGACCGCCGACCACTTGGTGGTCATCGGGCAGGGGCGGCTGCTGGCGGACACCTCGATGGCCGCCTTCATCGCGGAGAACTCCCGGTCGTACGTGCGGATGCGCTCGCCGCAGCAGGAGCGCCTCAGGGACATGCTGTCGGGGGCGGGCATCACGGCCGTGCCGGGTGAGGAGGGCTCGCTGCACGTGAACGGCGAGGACGCGGCGCACCTGGGCGAGCTGGCCGCGCGGCACCAGCTCGTGCTGCACGAGCTGAGCCCGCAGCGGGCCTCCCTGGAGGAGGCCTTCATGCAGCTGACCGCCGAGTCGGTGGAGTACCACGCGCACGACGGCCGCCCGGCGGGCTCGGGGGCGCCGCCGCCGGGCGCGGGCTGGGGGGACGACTGGCGGAAGAAGGGATCGTGACGATGGCGGTGCCCGTGACCGCGGTGCAGCAGGTCCTGCAGTCGGAATGGACAAAGATCAAATCGGTGCGTTCCACGGTGTGGACGCTGGGCATCGCCTTCGTGGTGACGGTCGCCCTCGGCGCTCTGATCAGCGCTTTGACGAAGAAGAACTTCGAGAATCTGCCACCGAAAGACAAGATCACATTCGATCCGACGTTCACGAGTTTCGCGGGGATGGGTCTCGGCCAGCTCGCATTGATCGTTTTCGGGGTGCTGGTGGTCTCCAATGAATACAGCACCGGAATGATCCGCACTTCGCTCGCCGCCGTTCCGCAGCGCGGCATCTTTCTCTTCAGCAAGATCGTCATGGCGACGCTGTTCGCATTCGCCGTCGCCATGCTGACCGGCTTTGTCTCCTTCTTCCTCGGCCAGGCGATGCTCGGCAGCCTCAAGGCATCGCTCGGCGATCCCGGAGTGCTGCGCGCCGTCATCGGCGGCGGCCTCTACATGACGCTGATCACCGTCTTCTCCATGGGCGTCGCCACCATGCTGCGCAGCCCCATGCTGGCGCTCGGCATTCTGATGCCGTTCTTCTTCCTGATCTCCAACATCCTCGGCCACGTCCCCGCCACCCAGAAGGTCGGCCGCTACCTGCCGGACCAGGCCGGGCAGAAGATCATGCAGGTGGTCACCTACGACAGCGAGGCCCCCTACGGGCCCTGGGGCGGCTTCACGATCATGGTGCTGTGGGTGGTGGCCGCGCTCGTAGGGGCGTACGTCCTGCTCAAGAAGCGCGACGCCTAGCCCGTGGCGCCGCCCCCGGCGAACCCGCGCACGCTGGCCGCGCTGGGGCTGGACGTGGTGCCCGCGCAGCAGCCTCTGGCCTACCCCGGCCGCCCGGCGCCCGAGCCCTCCCTGCTCACCGGCCCGGAGCTGCTGGCGCTCGCGGTACGGCCGCTGCCGCTGGGCGCCTGGACACTGGACCACGACGGCCGGGTGCGCGAGCTCGACCACGTCCTCGCCGCCCTCGGCGGGCCCGTGACCGGCCGCCGCCACCCTGTCCTCGCCGTCGGCTCCAATGCCTGCCCCGCCCAGCTCGCCCACAAGTTCGCCGCCTGCGGCCTGGACGCCACCGTGCCCATGGTCCCGGTGCGGGTGCGCGGCATCGGCGTGGGCTGCTCCGGGCACATCGGCCGCGCCGGGTACGTGGCGGCCGCGCCCTACGCGGACCCGGACGCCGAACGGCTGCTGGTCGTCAGCTGGCTGGACGCGGCCCAGCTCGCGGCCGTGGACGTCACGGAGGGCTGCTACCGGCGCGTCCTGCTGCCCGGCGAGCGGTTCGTGATGACCATGCCGTCCGGGGAGCGGCTCGGCGGGGCGTACGTGTACGTCAGCAAGTACGGCGTGCTCACCGACCCCCGCACCGGGGCGCCCCGCCCCGGCGGCCGGGACCAGAGCGCCCTGCTCGCCGCGCTGCTGGCATCGCCCCGGCTGCACCGGCTGCTCGGCCCCGACCCGGCTTCCTGGGTGCGGCTGGCGGCCGCCGACCCGGTGGTGCGGGCGGAGGGCACCGGGATCTTCGCGGAGGAGGGCTGGACGCTCGAGGAGTGCGGCCTTCCCCCGGTGCAGGAGCCCGTGGGCGCGGCGCTGTGCCACGACGAGCTGCCGGGACCTTCGCCCTGGCCGTTGTGACGGCCGGCGCCCGCCTTTCAGCCCGGATGGAACCGTCAACCCCTCGACTAAGCTCCTTACCCTTACGGGGGCTTTTGCCCGACGAGCTCGCGAGGGGCGGAGAATGATCGAGGCAGTCGGCCTGACAAAGCGCTACGGCGCCAAGACGGCCGTGCACAACTTGACCTTCCAGGTGCGGCCCGGCGCCGTCACCGGCTTCCTGGGCCCGAACGGCTCGGGCAAGTCGACGACGATGCGGATGATCCTCGGCCTGGACCGGCCGACCTCCGGATACGTGACGGTCGGCGGCCGGCCCTTCCACCAGCTGCCCAACGCCCCCCGCCAGGTCGGTGCGCTGCTCGACGCCAAGGCGGTGCACGGCGGCCGCAGCGCCCGGCTGCACCTGCTCTCGCTCGCCCAGCTCTCCGGCATCCCGGCAAGCCGGGTCGACGAGGTGCTCGGGGTCGTCGGCCTGCAGGACGTGGCCCGGAAGCGCTCCAAGGGCTTCTCCCTGGGCATGGGCCAGCGCCTGGGCATCGCGGCGGCGCTGCTCGGCGACCCGCAGGTGCTGCTCTTCGACGAGCCGGTCAACGGCCTCGACCCCGAGGGCATCCTCTGGGTCCGCAATCTGATGAAGCGGCTGGCGGCCGAGGGCCGGACGGTCTTCGTCTCCTCGCACCTGATGAGCGAGATGGCGCTGACCGCCGACCACCTCATCGTCATCGGCCGCGGCCAGCTGATGGCCGACATGAGCGTCAAGGACTTCATCTCCGCGAACTCCGCGGACTTCGCCCGCGTCCGCACGCCCGACGGCGAGCCGGAGCAGCGCGAGAAGCTCACGGCCGCGCTGGTCGAGGCGGGTGGCCGGGTGCTGCCCGAGCAGGACGGCGGAATGCGGGTGACGGGCCTGCCTCTGCCCCGCATCAGCGACGTCGCGCACGGCGCGGACGTGCGCCTGTGGGAGCTCTCCCCCCACCAGGCCTCGCTGGAAGAGGCGTACATGCGGATGACGCAGGGCGCCGTCGACTACCGCTCGACCGACGACCAGCGCGCCGGATTCCAGCCGCCCGCCCCGGCGTTCGGCCACCAGATGCCCGCGATGCCGCAGATGCCGCAGCAGGGCTGGCAGGAGACGGCCTACCCGGTCCTGGAGGGCGAGCGCCCCAACCCCTACGCCCAGCCCGTCGCCGCCGCGCCGGCCGCCCCGCCCGTGCCGCCGAGCGCGCCCGCATCCGTACCCGCCCCCGCCGATCTGACCAAGCGCGACAGCGAGGACGCCCGATGACCACCCCGCAGCAGCACCCCGCGCCCCCGCAGCAGGCTCCCCAGTTCCCGCCGCAGGGCCAGCCGCAGGGCTACTGGCCCGGCCAGGCGCCCGCGGGCGGCTACGTCTCGCCGATCCCGGTCCGCAAGGCCACCCTCGGCGGCGCCATCGCCTCCGAGTGGACGAAGATCCGGTCCGTCCGGTCCACGATGTGGACGCTCGGCGTCATGGTCACCCTGGTCCTGGGCATCGGGCTGCTGGCCGGCGCGGTCGTCAGCGGCTCGGCCCACACCGGGGAAAAGCCCGACACGCCGCTGCTCATCCTCGGCTTCTACGGCGTGCTGCTCGGCACGATCTGCGTGATCACGCTGGGCGTGCTGACGATCTCCACCGAGTACGGCACCGGCCTGATCCGCACCACGCTGACCGCCTGCCCGGACCGGGGCCGGGTGCTGACGGCCAAGGCGATCGTCTTCTTCCTGCTGGTCTTCGGCATCACCCTGGTCTGCACCACGCTCGTCTCCATCGTCGACTCGATGCTGGTGGGCGACCTGGTGGCGCACGCCCCGAGCGGCACGGAGTGGCTCAAGGCGACGGTCGGCGTGAGCCTCTACCTGGCGCTGCTGGGCCTGCTGGCGCTCGCGGTGGGCACGCTGCTGCGGCACTCGGCCGGGGCGATCACGGTGATGCTGGGCGTGATGCTGCTGCCGCTGGTCCTGGCGATGTTCATGTTCAGCTCCAGCCTCGCGGACGTCCGGCAGGCCATGCTGGTCTACTCGGTGCCCAACCAGCTGGCCGTGCTCTACAGCTCCGGCGCCTCCAACGGCATCTCCGGCTGGACGCCGCTGTGGATCATGCTGGGCCTGGCCGCGGCCGGGCTGCTGGGCGCCTACGCCTCGCTGGTGCAGCGGGATTCGTAGCCGCCGGGCGCAAAGGACCACCGAAGGCCGCGAGTTCGTCAGTACCGCGGCGCATTGCGAGACCGCTGGAGCCGGGCGCTCCGGCGGTCTCGCGCGTTCCAGCAGGACTTGTGCCAGTGCCGCCGGTCCTCGACGCCGCCGCCGAACCGCGGCCAGACCACCAGGTGCGGCACCCCGGGCGGGATCTCCTGGTCGCAGCCGGGGCAGCGGTAGTGCTTGGTCGCCGAGCCGCCGCCGACCGTGCGCACCGCCCACTCCTCGCCCTGCCAGTCCTCCGTGCGCTCCAGGCCGTAGCGGTCGCCACCGCCCTGGTACGGGGTGGGGGCTTGACTCTCGGCACCGCCTCGCGGGCGGTTTCGGCGCGGGGACACGGGGCACCTCGGGTGTTGGGAAGCTACGGGCCGTGACCAGCGTACGCGTCACCGTCACCCGCTTGGCCCGCCGTCCGCAGCCGTTATGGCGCCTCCTCTCCGATCATCATGAAAACTTCACGCCCGGCCGTACCTTCGGCACGTGTCGGGCGTTAATGCCTCCAGGGGGATGCCGCGTCGGTCGCTAGGAGGTACAAGAGCGATGCGCGTAGGAGCCTTTGTCCTGGCCGCCCAGTTCCCGGGCCAGGGCCACGGGGAGGCGCTGTACCGGGCCGTGCGCTCGGCGGAGGTCGCCGAGCAGGCCGGGCTGGACGCGGTCTGGGTGGCTGAGCACCACTTCGTGCCGTACGGGGTCTGCCCCTCGGCGGTGACGCTGGCCGCCCTGCTGCTGGGCCGCACCCGCACCATCGGGGTGGGCACGGCCGTGAGCGTCCTGCCGAACGTGCACCCGGTCACGCTCGGCGAGCAGGCGGCGATGCTGCATCTGACGTCGGGCGGCCGGTTCACCCTCGGGGTGGGCCGCGGCGGCCCCTGGGTCGACCTCGAAGTGTTCAACTCGGGCCTGGCGGCCTACGAAGAGGGGTTTCCCGAATCCCTCGAATTGCTGATGCGCTGGCTGCGCGAGCCCCGGGTGGGCAGCATCGGGGAGCGGTTCGCCTTCCGCGAGGTGCCGGTCGTGCCCCGCCCGGACGACCTGCTGGGCTCCGCCGGGCCCGGGGTGGTCGTCGCCTGCACCTCACCCCCGAGCGTGCGGCTGGCGGCGGCGCACGGCCTGCCGATGCTGCTGGGCATGCACAGCACGGACGAGGAGAAGGCGGAGATGGTCACCCTGTGGCGCAAGTGCGCCCTGGAGGCGGGCAGTCCGCCGGAGAAGGTGGCGGCGGCCGGGCATGTGGCGGCCGGTGTGGTGCAGATCGCGGACCGCAGTTTCGAGGCGGCACAGACGCTGCTCAAGACGATGCCCGGATGGCTGCACCACGGCCTCTCCGCCCATGTGACGGTCGACGGCCGGCAGCGCCGGATGCGCGACCCCCACGAGTACACCGAGCTGCTCTGCGCCCTCCATCCGGTGGGGACGCCCCGGCTGTGCGCGGACCGGCTCGCGGCCACCTCCGAGCGCACCGGCATCAACCGCTTCGCCCTGCTGGCCGAGGGCTCCGGTGACCTCGCGGCCACCGAGGACAACCTCCGCAGGCTGGGCGGGGAAGTGCTGCCCCTGCTCGGCTGACTCCCGGGCCCGGGCCCGGTCGGGCTGCCGCCCCTTGTCCGTCGCACCTTCCCCGGCCGGAGCGGCAGCACAAGGCGCCTCAGCAGTCGCGGAGCTCGGGGGACTGGTTCAGCAGCTGCCCTCTGGCCGAGGTGAAGCGGGCCAGGCGCTCGTCCGCCGAAGGGTCGAGGGGGAAGACCGCCACGCGGTGGCAGTTCTGGAACGCCAGGCGGACCCCGAAGTGTCGCTGCAGCGCACCGCGGATCGCGTCACTCGCCAGGGCGCGCAGCAGCTGCCCGCGCGCCTGCTCGTCCGGCGGCGGCGTCCGGTTGTCGGCGAACTCACCGCCGTCGACCCTGAGCTGGGCCACCAGGGAGCTGATCATCTCCCATGCGTAAGGCAGGGAGGTCCGGACGCAGTCGACAAAATCGGCTTCGTCGACCTCGCCTCGCTCGGCCTGATCAAGGAGGGCCGGTGAGACGTCGAGCGACATGGGTTCTCCTCTCGCGACCCCACGCCAGCGGGGTCTTACGGGATGGGCGAGCGGACGACGACGCCCTGTGCCCGTACGACGACCGCCCGCTTCAACGGTAATCCGGCCACCCCTGCCCCACCAGGAGAACGCACATACAACTGGCCAAAGCCGAAGGGGCCCATCCAGGGCGAATCGCGTGGAGTGCCGGGAGTCGAGTAGCGTGGCACACCATGCGTCTCGTCATCGCCCGTTGCTCCGTGGACTACGCGGGCCGGCTCACCGCCCACCTGCCCTTGGCTCCCCGTCTGATCCTTGTGAAGGCGGACGGCAGCGTCTCGATCCATGCGGACGACCGGGCCTACAAGCCCCTCAACTGGATGTCCCCGCCGTGCACCCTCAAGGAGGGCGACGACAGCGTGTGGACGGTGATCAACAAGGCGGGCGAGAAGCTCATCATCACCATGGAGGAGGTGCTGCACGACTCCTCGCACGAGCTCGGCGTCGACCCGGGCCTCATCAAGGACGGCGTGGAAGCGCACCTCCAAGAGCTCCTCGCGGACCGCATCGAGACCCTCGGCGAGGGGTACACCCTGATCCGCCGCGAGTACCCGACGGCCATCGGCCCGGTGGACATCCTCTGCCGGGACGCCGACGGCGCCACGGTGGCCGTGGAGCTCAAGCGGCGCGGCGAGATCGACGGTGTGGAGCAGCTCACCCGCTACCTGGAGCTCCTCAACCGCGACCCGCACCTCGCTCCGGTGCGCGGCATCTTCGCCGCCCAGGAGATCAAGCCGCAGGCCCGGGTGCTCGCCACCGACCGCGGCATCGGCTGTGTGGTGCTGGACTACGACGCGCTGCGCGGCATCGAGGACGACAAGCTGCGGCTGTTCTGAGGCTCTGTCCTCACCTCGGCGCACAGCGAAGGGGCCCGTACGTTTCCGTACGGGCCCCTTCTTCCGTCCAGGTCAGGCGACCGGTGTGCCGCTGCCCGTGCTGCCGCTGCCGCTGCCCCGCGAGGGGGTCCCGCCCGGTGCCGGGCCGCTCGCCGAGTTGGAGCTGCCGCCCGCCGTGGGCTGGGTCGGCGGCGTGATCGTCGGCTCGGTGGGCTTGGTGGGCGAGCCCGTCGGCCCCGACGTCGGCCCGGACGAGGTCGGATTCCCCGTGGGGTCGCTGGTGGGCGAGTGCGTGGGGCCGTGCGTCGGCCCGCCCGTGGGCGTGGGCGACTGCGTGGCCGGGCCGCTGCTGCCCGGGGCGGAGGGCGAGGCGCTGCCGGTGGCGCCCGGGGAGCTCGGGGCGCCGCCCGCGCCGGGCGACTGGCCGGGCTTGCGGGGCTTGCCGGGCACCTGGGGTGCGCCGCTCTCCCCCGCGGCCGGCTCGTCGGCGCTCAGGCCCTTGTCGCCGTCCTGCTCGGAGGCGGACTGGCCGGGCTTGACCGTGTCCGAGTGCTTGTTGTCGCTGCCGCCGGAGGCCGAGCCGAGGGTGACGACGGCGGCGAGCACGGCCGCGAGGACGGCGCCCGCGCCTGCCGCGGCCAGATTGCGCCGGTTGCCGCCCGCCATCAGCTTCTGCGTCCACGACCGCGGGGCCGCCGGGGTGTGCGGCGGGGCCTTGGGCGCCGGGACCCGGTTGATGATCGCGGTGGTGACCTCGGCCGGGGCGGCGGGCACGGGCCTGGGCACGGGCCTGGGCACGGGCTTGGCGGGCGGTGCCGCCGACTCCTCGCTGCGCGCGGCCGGGATCTCCTCGCCCGCGGGCGTCTGGCTGCCCACGGTGCCGCGCATCGGCGGCAGGGGCGGTACGGGCCGGGGCACGCCGCCGGGGCCGGGCGCGGGGGCCGGGCGGGCGCCCATGGCCAGGCCGGAGCGGTCCGCGACGAGCGCGAGGGCGCGCCGGCCCGCGACCGCGCCGCGCTTGTCCGCGAGCACGCCGCGCAGCCCGATGGACGCCTCCAGCTCGGCGCGGGCCCGGTCCAGATTGCCGCTGCACAGCGCCAATACGCCCAACTCATGGTGGAAATACGCTTCTTCGCCCACCTCGCCCGCCCGCCGGGCCGCTTCCTGGCCGCAGCGCAGGCTGCGCTCCCAGGCGCCCCAGTGCAGGGCCGCCGCGAACGCCGGGGCGGCGGTGCGGGCCAGCAGCAGCGCGGCGGCCCGGTGCCCGGCCTCGCCGTCGGAGACCAGCGCGCCCATGGCGGCGAGGATCGTGTCCGCCTCGACGGCGATCCGCTCGGGGGTGACCGAGGGGTGGCCGGCCCACCAGGCGTAGTGCTGGGCGGCGGAGAGCGCGAGGGAGACGGCGTCGGTGCCGTAGCCCTCGGCGAGCAGTTGGTCGGCGACGCCCGCCGCCAGCCGGTAGTGGGCGCCCACCGTGCTGATCAGGCCGCAGGCGAGCAGATCGCCGATGGCCGCGTCGGCGTGGGTGTCCCCGGCGAGGGCGGGCAGGTGTGCCTGGTGGGGCAGCTCCCCGCCGAGCGCGAGCGCGAAGCGCAGCGTCTCGCGGGCGGCCTTGCTCAGCCGCGAGACGAGCAGCGCGGCGGGGGCGGCGGCCTGGGCGAGCGTGGGCAGCGGTGCGGCTTCGGCGGGACCGTCGGACCCTTCGGCGTAGGGCCGCTCGGCGAAGACGCCGAACTCCTCGACATCGGCCGGGTCGGCGGACCCGGCGTCGCGGTGCCGCAGCAGGGCGCCCGCCTGGACGAAGCGCAGCGGCAGCCCTTCGGACTCGAACCACAGGTCCGCCGCCCAGTCCGCCTCCTCGTCGGTCAGCGCCCGGTCCACGGCCCGCTCCAGCAGCTCCAGGCAGCCGGTGCGGTCGAGGCCGTTGAGGAAGACCTCTTCCAGGTGCGAGTCGGCCGACGGTGCGGCCACGTCGGGGGTGGCGGCGAGCAGGAAGGCGCACTCGGGGGTCGCGTCGAGCAGCTCGTCGAGCGCGCTGCCGCCGAACTCCAGGTCGTCGACGACGACGACGGCGCCGATCTCCTGGACGGCCGCGAGCAGGGCGGCGCGGTCGGGGCGGTGCAGAGGTGCGTCGTAGACGGTGGCGAACAGTTCCTGGAGCAGGTCGGCGGCGGTGCGGTGGCGGCCGCCGAGCCGTACGACGCCGTCGGGGGCGAGCTCGGCGCAGTCCTCGGCGACGGCGTCCAGCAGGGCGCTGCGGCCGGAGCCGGCGGGGCCGGTCAGGCGCACGGAGCGGCCGCGCGAGAGCAGGCGCGCCAGTCTCTCGCGCTCCTCCTGGCGGCCCACCAGCGGGATGTCGGGCCCGGCGGGGCGGGCGGGCGGCGGGGGCGCGGCGGCGCGGCGCAGCGCCTCGCGCCCGTCGGCATCGCGCCGCCGGGCCCGGGCGGGCAGCTTGCCGGGCGGGCAGGGCTCTATTTCGCTGCCGTCGACGGGGTTGACGGTGAGGAGGTAGTCACCGCTCACGAGCTGGACGACGCGCACCGGGCCCTGGCCGCCGGCTTCCGGTACCGGGGCCTGCCGGGGCGGGCGCCGCTTCTCGCCGCCGTCGGCGGGAGCGGGAGCCTGCTCGTCGTTGTGGTTCTCCCCGGATTCCCGGTTCGTCGGGTCCATGGTTCAGAGCCCCCAATGCGTGGCGTGCCGTCGTGCCCTCGGCCTGTCCGCACTCCTTCGACCTCCGGCCGCGAGCTGCCGCCCGAGCCGTCACTTGACGGTCCGGTGCCCGCCGTGGGCTTTCGTGGCGGCGGGAAACCGAACAGACCTTGGCACAGTATCTACGACCCGGAGGGTGCCACGGCGCCATGGGACGTCACAGTCTCATGAGGATCGGGGTACTTGCGTCGCAGGGGGCTCACCGCAACCGCCCGGCGCGCTGGCCTCAGGGGGCGTCAGACGCGGGGCAGGGGCTGGGAGGGGGCCGCCGGGACGCCGTCCTCGAGGCCCTCGCCGAGGGTGCCTTCGATGGCGAGGATGCGGTGCAGCCGGGTGGCGACGAGCAGGCGCTGCATCCGGTCGGGCACCCCGCGCAGGACGAGCCGGCGGCCGGTGCGCCCGGCGCGGCGGTGGGCGCCCATGATGACGCCGAGCCCGGTGGCGTCCCAGGAGTCGAGCTCGGTGAGGTCGAGGACGAGGTCGCCCCGGCCCGCGTCGAGGGCGGAGTGCAGCACCGTACGGGCGTCCGCCGCGCTGCGGACGTCGAGGCGTCCCCCGACGACCAGTTCGGCGTGGTCGCCCCTGATGTGCATATGCGCTCCCGGGAGTGATGCCTGATGTGGATGTGGCTCTGCTCTAAAGAACTGACTGCCTCTCACACCACAAAGTTGCCGCCTGTAAGCGAACCGATACCAAGTTCACCCTGGCGGGTGAACTTGGTAGCTGTCGGCTCGTCAGTGCTGGTAGAAGCCCTGACCGCTCTTGCGGCCGAGGTCGCCCGCGTCCACCATCCGGCGCATCAGCTCCGGCGGGGCGAACTTCTCGTCCTGGCACTCGGTGTAGATGTTCTGCGTGGCGTGCATCAGGATGTCCACGCCCGTCAGGTCGGCGGTGGCCAGCGGGCCCATGGCGTGCCCGAAGCCCAGCTTGCAGGCGATGTCGATGTCCTCGGCGCTGGCCACGCCGGACTCGTAGAGCTTGGCCGCCTCGACGACGAGCGCCGAAATCAGCCGGGTGGTGACAAATCCGGCCACGTCACGGTTGACGACGATGCAGGTCTTGCCGACGCCCTCGGCGAATTCCCGGGCGGCGGCGAGCGTTTCGTCGCTGGTCTTGTGGCCGCGCACCAGCTCGCACAGCTGCATCATCGGCACCGGCGAGAAGAAGTGCGCGCCGACGACCCGCTCGGGGCGCCGCGTCGCCGCCGCGATCTTGGTGATCGGGATGGCGGAGGTGTTGGACGCCAGGACCGTCTCGTCCTTCACCAGGGCGTCCAGGGTGCGGAAGATGTCCCGCTTGGTGTCGATGTCCTCGAAGACCGCCTCGACGACGATGTCGGCGTCGGCGGCCGCGTCCAGGTCGGTGGTGGTGGTGATCCGCGCCAGCGCCTGCTCGGCCGCGGCGGCCTCCAGCTTGCCCTTGGAGACGAACTTGTCGTACGAGGCCTTGATGCCGTCCGTCCCCCGCGCGAGCGCGGCGTCCGTCACGTCCCGCAGCACGACGTCCCACCCGGCCTGAGCAGAGACCTGCGCAATTCCGGAGCCCATCAGTCCGGCCCCGATGACGGCGAGCTTCTTGGCCACTGCTGTCCCCTTACTCCCTGTGCCCATGCCTGTTCATATACGGCTCTCGGCCCGGACCTTAGCGTTCACGGGCGCGCCGTTGGGCGGTAAGAGATGCGCGTCACGTCCCATTTGACGGACATCACACTGAGACGGCCACAGCCTGTGCACCATGGCGCAGTTGAGACACTTGGGCCTCATAAGTCACATGGGTCGCGCGCTAGGCGGGGGCGTACGCCAGCACCTTCTCGCTCAGCAGGCCCTCGATCTCGTCCAGCAGGCCGAGCGCCGCGCGCGAGGTCTCGGCCGCCGTGCGGCCCGCCACCAGCTCGTGCTGGACGAACTCCACGACGTGCGCCTGCACCCAGCCGAGCTGACTGGCCACCAGCCCCGGCAGCGGCCCGTCCTCGCCGCTCTCCCCCACGAGGACGGCGGTCAGCGCCTGCGCCGAGCGGCGGCGCAGGTCCAGCACGCGGGAGCGCAGGGCCTGCGACTCGTCGATGACGCGCATGAAGCGGTCGTAGCCGTCGATGAGCCCGAGGCGCGGCGAGACGGCCACGATCTCGGCGCGCAGGGCGCGCAGCACGGCGGCGGCGGCCGGCTCGCCCGGCGGACGGCCGCGGACCACCGACGCGAGCCAGCCGATGGCGTCGTCCTCGCGGTCGAGGAAGAGGTCTTCCTTCGCCGGGAAGTAGTTGTAGACGGTGTTGACGGAGACCTCCGCCGCCGCCGCGACCTCCGCGATCGTGACCGCGTCGAAGCCGCGCTCCAGGAACAGGCCGGTCGCGACATCCGAGATGTGCTGCCTGGTCTGCCGTTTCTTGCGCTCCCTGAGCCCTTCCGCCATGCCCCCATCGTAGCTTCGCTGGGGCCGCTGAAAACTTGGAGTCATTGCAAACTTTCAATGACTCTGCTTTTCTTGCGGCATGGACAGCATCAGCATCTCCACGTCCGGGCTGGCCCGGACCTTCGCGTCCCCGCGCGGCCCCGTCGATGCCGTGCGCGGCATCGACTTGAGCGTGCGGAGCGGCGAGATCCTCGGTTTCCTCGGCCCGAACGGAGCGGGCAAGACGACCACGCTGCGCATGCTCACCACCCTCCTCGCGCCCACCGGCGGCACGGCGACCGTCGCCGGGTGCGACCTCGTCCGCGACCCCGAGGGCGTGCGGCGGCACATCGGTTACGTCGCCCAGTCCGGCGGCGTCGACCCCACGGTCTCGGTGCGCGAGGAGCTCGTCACCCAGGGGCGGCTCTACCGGCTGCCCGCGAAGCGGGCCCAGGAGCGCGCGGACGAACTGGCCCACGAGCTCGGCCTGACCGAGCTGCTCGACCGGCGCTGCGCGGCGCTCTCCGGCGGGCAGCGACGGCGGCTCGACATCGCCATGGCCCTCACGCACCGGCCCGCGGTGCTCTTCCTCGACGAGCCGACCACCGGCCTCGACCCCGGCAGCCGCGCCGATCTGTGGGACCTCGTACGCCGCATCCGCGACCGGTGGCGCACGACCGTCTTCCTCACCACCCACTACCTCGACGAGGCCGACGCGCTCGCCGGCCGGCTGGTCGTCGTCGACCGCGGCACGGTCGTGGCCGAAGGGACGCCGGCCGAGCTCAAGACCCGCCACGCGGGCTCGCCCGACGCCGCCCTCCAGGACGCGTTCCTGGCCATCACCGGGCGCCGCCCGGCCCCGCAGGACACCGTCCCCGTCGCCGTCTAGGAGCCCGTAACCGTGCGCACCCTGCTCTCCGACACCGCCCTGGTCTTCGGCCGCTACGCCCGCCAGAGCCTGCGCTCGAAGGCCGCCATGTCCTTCGGCGCGCTGATGCCCGCGCTCTACCTCGTCCTGTACGGCCCGCTGCTGACCGACATGCGCCTCGGCAGCGCCGGGAACTCCTGGCAGGTCCTGGTCCCCGGCCTGCTGCTGCAACTCGCGCTCTTCGGCGCGTCCTTCGCCGGCCTCGGCCTCATCATCGACAAGCAGCACGGCATCGTCGAGCGGATGCGGGTCACTCCCGTCAGCCGGGTCGCCCTGCTGCTGGGCCGCGTGCTGCGGGACGCCGCGCTGCTCACCGTGCAGTCGGTGCTGCTCGTGCTCGTGGCGTTCGCCATGGGGCTCCGGGCGCCGCTGCCCGGCATCCTCATCGGCTTCGCGTTCACCGCCGTGCTGGCCCTGTCGCTGGCCTCGCTCTCCTACACGCTCGCCATGAAGGCCGCCGTCCCCCAGGCGTTCGCCCCGGTCGTCAACGCGGTCAACATGCCGGCGATGCTGCTGTCCGGCCTCCTGCTGCCCATGTCCCTCGCCCCGGCCTGGCTGGACGCGCTGTCGCACTTCATGCCCCTGCGCTACCTGGTGGACGCGGTCCGGGCCGCCTTCGCCGGCGACTACGGGTCGCCCGCGCTGCTGTACGGCACGCTGGCGGCCGCGGCCCTGCTGGGCGTCTCCCTCGCGACGGGCGCACACCGCTTCCGGCACTCGGCCGGCTGATCCTTCCCGGGTACGGGGAGCCGCGACTGGCTAGGCTCGTACCCATGGTCAACCTGACGCGCATTTACACCCGCACCGGCGATGACGGCACCACCGCCCTCGGCGACATGAGCCGCACCGTGAAGACCGACACCCGCATCGCGGCGTACGCCGACGCGAACGAGGCCAACGCCGCGATCGGGGTGGCCATCGCGCTGGGGCAGCTGCCCGCGGAGATCGTCAAGGTGCTCGTACGAGTCCAGAACGACCTCTTCGACGTGGGCGCCGACCTGGCCACGCCGGTGGTCGAGGAGCCGAAGTACCCGCCGCTGCGCGTCGAGCAGTCCTACATCGACAAGCTGGAGGCGGACTGCGACCACTTCCTCGAACCGCTGGAGAAGCTGCGAAGCTTCATCCTGCCCGGGGGCACACCGGGTGCGGCGCTGCTGCACCAGGCGTGCACGGTGGTCCGCCGCGCGGAACGCTCGACGTGGGCGGCGCTGGAGATGCACGGCGACATCATGAACCCGCTGACGGCGACCTATCTGAACCGGCTGTCCGACCTGCTGTTCATTCTGGCGCGAGCGGCCAATCAGGAGGTCGGCGACGTGCTGTGGGTGCCCGGCGAGAACCGTTGAGCCCCTAGGTGGACTTCTGCTGCTTCGGCCAGATCGTGTAGCTCACCGCGATGGCCAGGTTGATGCCGATCACCAGCAGCATCTTCGTCTGCCAGGCCCGCAGCGAGCTGGTGTCGCCCGAGCCGCCCACGTACCAGGCCGCCACCTGCAGCAGGCCGAGCGCGACGACCGCCGCGAGGATCCAGCGGCCCGCCGTCTTCCACTCGTGCACGGTGCGCTCCGCACCGTACTTGGGCGGCTTCACCGGCGGCGGGCCGCCCGCGAAGCGGTGGGCGAAGCGCTGGTCGACCCAGGTGATCGTGGAGTGGCCGAGGCCCACCGAGTACCCGATGTAGACCGCCGCCAGGCCGTGCTTCCAGTCCGCGGTGGCGCCGTTCTTCAAGTCGACGGCGGTGGCGACCAGCAGCACCAGCTCCAGCAGGGGCTCCAGCAGCAGCACCGCCACCCCCGCCCGCGGCATCCGCGCCAGATAGCGCAGGCTCAGCCCGGCGGCCAGCACCGCCCAGAAGCCCACCTCGCAGGCGACGATCAGCGTGACGATCACGGTCTCTCCTCTCCCTCTCCCCCAGCCTCGCCGCCCGCCCGCGCCCGCGCCTCGTCGTGCGCGACGAGGTGGGACTGCATCCTTCGATGTACTCGGAGGCCACCGGCGAAGGACGTCCGCACCCCTTCCCACGTGCTGTGATGGAGCCATGCCGGTCCGACTCCTCCCCCGCAGGCCCGACCGGGCCGCGGTGCTCGCCGCCCTTGCCGGGCTGCTCGGCGGCGCGCTGCTGTACGCGCTGGGCCTGCAGAGCCGGCCGGCCGCACCGGTGCCGCAGTGGCTCGCCCTGACGGCGCTGACCGCCATGGCCGGCGCCGAACTGCTGCGCCGCAGCGCCCCGCTCGCGGGGCTGGCCATCGGCACGGCCGCGCTCGCGCTGGACGTCTGCGCGGGCAGCCTCGTCGCCAACGTCGGCATGTTCACCGACCTCGTCTACGCGGCCGTGCTGTACGGCCCGCACACCGCCTACCGCCGCATCCCGCGCGCCACCGAACTGGTCACCGTGCTGGGGACGCTGCTGGCCGTGGCGCTGCTGCGGGAGCCGTCCGCGCTGCTGGTGGGCATCGCGCTGGGGTTCGTCCTCATCGTCCCCGCCTGGACCGGCGTGGGGGTGCGGGTGCACCGCGACGCCGCCCAGGCCGCCCTGCTGGCCGCCGAGCGGACGGCCCTGATGGCCGAGCTGGACCGGCGCGAGGCGGTGGGCGCGGAGCGCGCCCGGATGGCGCGCGAGCTGCACGACATGGTGGCCGGGCACCTGTCGGCCATCGCCATCCACTCCACGGCGGCGCTGTCGATCGACGAGAGCGAGGCGTCCCGCGAGGCACTGGCCGTCATCCGGGAGAACAGCGTCCAGGGGCTGACCGAAATGCGCCGTCTCATCGACCTGTTGCGCCGGGAGGACGGCTGCGCCGGACCCGCCGTCGCCCCGACGCTCGCGGCTCTGGACGTCCTGCTGGACCAGGCGCGGGCAGCGGGCCGCGACAGCGGGCTCGCATTTGAACTGCGCGACGGGCGCCCGCCCGCGCCGCCACTGCCCAAACCGGTCGAACTGGCCGCCTACCGCATCGTCCAGGAAGCCCTCACCAACGCCGTCAAACACGCGGCCCCCGGCCTGGTGACGGTCGAACTCACGGCCCCCGGGCCGCTGACCGTCAAGGTCACCAGCCCGCTGGGCGACATCCCGGCGGCGCGGGCGCCGGGCGCCGGCGCCGGGCTTGTCGGCATGCGGGAGCGCGTGGCCCTGCTCGGCGGGCAGCTGGCGACGGGGCCGACGGACGCCGCATGCTGGGAAGTACGGGCCGAACTGCCCGTGGACGAGGAGGAATCACCATGACGGACGCCCCGGACGCGGACCGCGGCGCGGCAGGGCCCGTCCGGGTCGTCGTCGCCGAGGACCAGGCCGCCGTGCGCTCGGGGCTCGTCCTCATCCTGCGCTCGGCCCCCGGCATCGAGGTCGTCGCGGAGGCCGCCGACGGCGAGGAGGCCGTCCGGCTGGCCCGCGAACTGCGGCCGGACGTGGTGCTGATGGACGTGCAGATGCCGCGCCTGGACGGGGTCTCGGCGACCGCCCGGATCACCGCCGAGCACCTCGCCGACGTGCTGGTGCTGACCACCTTCGACCTGGACGAATACGTCTTCGGGGCACTGCGCGCGGGCGCCGCCGGGTTCCTGCTCAAGGACAGCGAGGCGGCGGACCTGGTCACGGCCGTACGAACAGTGGCGCGCGGCGAGGGCCTGATCGCCCCGGCCGTCACCCGGCGCCTGATCGCCGAATTCGCCCGCCCCGCGCCCGTACGCACCCCGGGTGGGCCCGGCGCCGAGGCGCTGGAGTCGCTCACCCGGCGGGAGCGCGAGGTGCTGGGCTGCCTGGGCGAAGGGCTGTCGAACGCGGAGATCGCCGGGCGGCTGCACATGGCGGAGGCGACGGTGAAGACCCACGTCAGCCGGTTGCTGGCAAAGCTGACGCTGCGCAGCAGGGTGCAAGCGGCCGTACTGGCACAGGAATTGGGTCTGGTCCAGACCTCTTGACCGTTGGTACGGACCTTCTTACGCTCCCCTCACAGTCCACCCCCCACACCCGTGGACCCCACATCCGCGCACCCCCCACCCACTGCGACCTCACTCGAGGAGAAAACCCTTGAGCACAGGAACGTTAGGACGCACCAGGCGCACCATCGCCGGAAGAACCGTCGCGGCCCTGGCCGCGCTCGTACTCCCGGCCGCCGCTCTCATCGGCCTGGCGGCCCCGGCCCACGCCGCGCCCTCGGCGACGGCGACCTTCGCCAAGACCTCCGACTGGGGGACCGGCTTCCAGGGCGAGTGGACGGTGAAGAACACCGGCACCACCGCCGTCAACGGCTGGACCGTCGAGTGGGACTTCCCCGCCACCACGACCGTCGGCTCCTACTGGGACGCGCTCGTCACCTCCTCCGGCGGTCACTACACCGCCAAGAACCGGGAGTTCAACGGCACCATCGCCCCCGGCGCGGCCGTCACCTTCGGCTTCGTCGCCGCGGGCGACGGCGACCCGGCCGGCTGCAAGCTGGGCGGCGGCAGCTGCGACGGCGGCTCCGCCCCCGGCGACCAGCCGCCCTCCGCCCCGGGCACCCCGCAGACCACGGCCGTGGGCGACACGTCCGTCGGGCTCAAGTGGGCCGCCGCCACCGACGACAAGGGCGTCAAGAACTACGACGTCTACCGGGGCGGCGCCAAGGTCGCCACGGTCGTCAAGCTCGCCTACACCGACACCGGCCTCACCCCGGGCACCTCGTACACATACACGGTCGTCGCCCGCGACAGCGCGGACCAGACCGGCCCGGCGAGCCCCCCGCTGACCGTGAAGACCACCGGCGGCGGCGGACAGCCGCCCACGGACGGCTACGCGAAGGTCGGCTACTTCGTGCAGTGGGGCATCTACGGACGCGGCTACACCGTCAAGTCACTCGACTCCACGGGCGCCGCGGCCAAGCTCACCCACCTCAACTACGCCTTCTCCAACATCGACCCGAACAACCTCACCTGTCTCAACGGCGTCACCAAGGCCACCACCCCCAACCCCCAGGACCCCAGCCAGGGCGACGGGGCCGGCGACTCCTGGGCGGACTACGAGAAGGGCTTCGCCGCGGGCGAGTCCGTCGACGGCGTGGGCGACACCTGGGACCAGCCACTGGCGGGCAACTTCAACCAGCTGAAGAAGCTCAAGGCCAAGTACCCCAACCTCAAGATCAACATCTCGGTGGGCGGCTGGACCTACAGCAAGTACTTCTCCGACGTCGCCAGGACCGACGCCTCCCGCAAGAAGTTCGTCCAGTCCTGCATCGACCTGTACATCAAGGGCGATCTGCCGGTGAGCAACGGACGCGGCGGCGCCGGGACGGCGGCCGGGGTCTTCGACGGCTTCGACATCGACTGGGAGTGGCCCGGCTCCGACGGCCACGCCGGCAATCACGTCTCCAAGGACGACAAGGCGAACAACACCCTGCTCTTCGCCGAGTTCCGCCGGCAGCTGGACGCGCTGGGCCAGAGCACCGGAAAGAAGTACCTGCTCACCGCCTTCACCCCGGCCGACCCGGCCAAGATCGACGCGGGCTGGGACATCACCACCAAGGACGGCACGCCCAGCGTCTTCGACTACATGGACTTCGCCAACGTCCAGGGCTACGACTTCCACGGCTCCGGCAGCGACAACAGCTGGGAGCCCAACCGCACCGGCCACCAGGGCAACCTCTACCAGGACGCCAAGGATCCGTACGCCACCAGGTTCAGCGTCGAGAAGACCGTGCAGACCTATCTCGACGCGGGCGTCGATCCGCATCAGCTGGCGCTGGGGCTGGCCTTCTACGGGCGCGGCTGGCAGCAGGTCGCGGACGGGGGCGAGCACGGTGTGTGGCAATCGGCGGGCGGCGCGGCGCCGGGCCAGTTCCCGGAGGAGTCGGGCACGCGCGGCTACGACAATCTGCTCGCGTCGGTGCCGGGGCTGACCGTGTACCACGATGAGCAGGCGGTGGCGGCGTACGGCTATACGGGTGCGGGCGGGCAGTGGTGGACGTTCGACGATGCGTGGTCGATCGGCAAGAAGACTGCCTGGCTCAAGTCGAAGAAGCTGCTGGGCGTGATGATCTGGGAGATGTCGGGCGACAGCGGCACGCTCATGACTGCCGTCGACAGCGGGCTGAGTTAGCCCCAGACCCGCCCCTTCCCGTTTCTTCGGGGGCCTCGCCCCCGAAGGCCCTCACCGGGGCTCCGCCCCGGACCCCGGGCGGGGGCTTCGCCCCCTGCACCCCCGGGTAACGGGTGGGTGGGAAAGGCGCCGCGCCCGGAAGGCGGCCTACGCCACGTTCACCCGTTGCCCCGGCGGCGCCGCCTCCAGCCAGGCCAGGAAGCCTGTCAGGGCGTCCTCGCTCATGGCGAGCTCCAGGCGTGTGCCACGGTGCAGACAGACCAGGACGATGGCGTCGGAGAGCAGGGCCAGCTCCTCCTCGCCCTCGGGGGTGCGGCGCTGGAGGACCTCGATGGAGTCGCGCTCGAGCACCCGGCGCGGGCGCGGTGCGTACGAGAAGACCCGGAACCACTCGATCCGGTCACCGTTGTAGCGGGCGACGCCGTAGATCCAGCCCTTGCCGGCCGGTTCGGGGTCGTCCTCGGGGATGTTCCAGCGCAGGCTGCAGTCGAACGTGCCGCCGGACCGCTGGATGAGCCGCCTGCGCAGCCCGAAGACGAAGAGCCCCATCAGCACCAGCAGAACGACGATGCCGCTCACGAGCAGAGCGAGGACCATCTCCACCGACCTCCTCGCATCATCTAGAGCAACCGCACCTGCATTGCCTCAGCCGCGGACCGCCCTGGTTTGTTCCAGGCGGTCCGCGGCTGAGGGTCGTTCTCGAAAGCGGGCCGGGCTAGTGAACGCCCGTGACCGCCCTCAGACGGACGTCCGCGCGGCGCTCGGCGGCCGCGTCGGCTTCCGACTTGGCGCGCTCGAGCGCCCGCTCCGCACGCTTGACGTCGATCTCGTCGGCCAGCTCGGCGACCTCGGCGACCAGCGAGAGCTGGTCGTCCGCGAAGGAGATGAATCCGCCGTGCACCGCGGCGACGACGGTGCCCTCAGCGGTACGGATGGTGACCGGGCCGGACTCCAGCACACCGAGCAGCGGCTGGTGGCCGGGCATGACGCCGATGTCACCCGATGTGGTGCGCGCGATGACCAGGTTGGCCTCGCCGGACCAGACGCTTCGGTCCGCCGCGACCAGCTCGACGTGCAGCTCAGCAGCCAACGTGGCTCCTCGGGTCTGACACCCGCCGGGTCCGACGGGTGATGGGTCAAAGAATAGGGGACGTACGGACCGGGGGCGGGAGTGCCCCGCCCCCGGTCACACGAGCACGAGGCTCAGGAGACGCCCAGCTCCTTGGCGTTGGCCTTGAGGTCCTCCAGGCCACCGCACATGAAGAACGCCTGCTCCGGGAAGTGGTCGAACTCACCGTCGGCGATGGCGTTGAACGCGACGATGGACTCGTCCAGCGGCACGTCGGAGCCGTCGACACCGGTGAACTGCTTCGCGGCGTGGGTGTTCTGCGACAGGAAGCGCTCGATGCGGCGGGCGCGGTGGACGACCAGCTTGTCCTCTTCGCCGAGCTCGTCGATGCCGAGGATCGCGATGATGTCCTGGAGGTCCTTGTACTTCTGCAGGATTCCACGGACCCGCATGGCGGTGTCGTAGTGGTCCTGCGCGACGTAGCGCGGGTCCAGGATGCGGGACGTCGAGTCCAGCGGGTCGACCGCCGGGTAGATGCCCTTCTCCGAGATCGGACGCGACAGAACGGTCGTGGCGTCCAGGTGGGCGAAGGTCGTCGCCGGGGCCGGGTCGGTCAGGTCGTCCGCGGGGACGTAGATCGCCTGCATCGAGGTGATCGAGTGACCACGGGTCGAGGTGATGCGCTCCTGGAGGAGGCCCATCTCGTCGGCGAGGTTCGGCTGGTAACCCACCGCGGACGGCATGCGGCCGAGCAGGGTCGAGACCTCGGAACCGGCCTGGGTGAAGCGGAAGATGTTGTCGATGAAGAACAGCACGTCCTGCTTCTGCACATCGCGGAAGTACTCCGCCATGGTCAGACCGGCCAGGGCCACGCGCAGACGGGTGCCCGGGGGCTCGTCCATCTGGCCGAAGACCAGCGCGGTCTTGTCCAGAACGCCGGAGTCCGCCATCTCGTGGATGAGGTCGTTGCCCTCACGGGTGCGCTCACCGACGCCGGCGAAGACGGAAACGCCCTCGTGCAGCTTCGCCACACGCATGATCATTTCCTGGATCAGCACGGTCTTGCCGACACCGGCACCACCGAACAGACCGATCTTGCCGCCCTTGACGTACGGGGTCAGCAGGTCGACGACCTTCAGACCCGTCTCGAACATCTCGGTCTTCGACTCGAGCTGGTCGAACGCCGGGGCCTTGCGGTGGATGGACCAGCGCTCGGTGACCTCGGACTCGGCCTCGGGGTCGTTCAGGATCTTGCCCAGGGTGTTGAACACCCGGCCCTTGGTGACGTCGCCGACGGGGACGGTGATGCCGTCGCCGGTGTCGGTCACCGCGGCCTGGCGGACCAGGCCGTCGGTGGGCTCCATCGCGATCGCGCGGACCAGGCCCTCGCCCAGGTGCTGCGCGACCTCAAGCGTCAGGATCTTCTTCTTGCCGGCCTCGGCCGGGTCGGAGACCTCGACGGTCAGCGCGTTGTAGATCTCCGGCATCGCGTCGACGGGGAACTCCACGTCGACGACCGGGCCGATCACCCGGGCGACGCGGCCCGTGGCGGCGGCCGTCTCAACAGTGGTGGTCATTTATCGGTCACTCCCCGCGGTCGCGTCGGCCAGGGCGCTGGCGCCACCGACGATCTCGCTGATTTCCTGGGTGATGTCGGCCTGTCGGGCCGCATTGGCAAGTCGCGTGAGCGACTTGATGAGCTCTTCGGCGTTGTCGGTCGCCGACTTCATCGCCCGGCGGCGGGCCGCGTGCTCGGAAGCGGCGGCCTGCAGCAGAGCGTTGTAGATCCGGGACTCGACGTACCGCGGCAGCAGCGCGTCGAGCACGCCCTCCGCCGACGGCTCGAAGTCGAACAGCGGCAGGATCTTGTCCTTGACCGCGGACACCGCGGCGTCAGCCGCTGAGGTATCGGCCTCGGCCGTCGCCTCGAGGCTGAGCGGCAGCAGCCGCTTCTCGACCGGGGTCTGCGTCATCATCGACACGAACTCGGTGAAGACGATGTGCAGCTCGTCCACGCCGCCCTCGGCCGTGTCCCGGAGGACGGCCTCGATCAGCGGGCCCGCCACCTTCTTGGCGTCGGCGTACACCGGGCTGTCGGTGAAGCCGGTCCACGAGTCGGCGACCGGACGCTCCCGGAAGCCGTAGTACGCCACACCCTTGCGGCCGACGATGTAGTGGACGACCTCCTTGCCCTCCGCGCGCAGCTGCGCGGTGAGCTTGTCCGCCGCCTTGATGGCGTTGGAGGAGTAGCCGCCCGCCAGGCCGCGGTCGCTCGTGACGAGCAGAACCGCGGCCCGCACCGGGCTTTCGGCCTCGGTGGTCAGCGGGTGCTTGGTGGTGGAGCCGGTGGCAACCGCGGTCACTGCCCGGGTGAGCTCACTGGCGTACGGAGTGGACGCGGCCACCTGGCGCTGTGCCTTGACGATGCGCGAGGCGGCGATCATCTCCATCGCCTTGGTGATCTTCTTGGTCGCAGTGACGGACTTGATCCGTCGCTTGTAGACCCGGAGCTGGGCACCCATGCTCAGCCCTCGCCCAGCAGCTTGCCGTCCGAGGTCTCGAACTGCTGCTTGAAGGACGCGATCGCGTCGCCCAGGGCCTGCAGCGTGTCATCGGACATCTTGCCGCCCTCGACGATGCTGGTCATCAGGCCCTTGTGCTCGCGGTGCAGGTAGTCCAGCAGCTCGCGCTCGAAGCGGCGGATGTCCTCGACCGGAACGTCGTCCATCTTGCCGGTGGTGCCGGCCCAGATGGAGACGACCTGGTCCTCGGTGGAGTACGGGGCGTACTGCGTCTGCTTCAGCAGCTCGACCATGCGCTTGCCGCGCTCCAGCGAGGCCTTGGAGGCCGCGTCCAGGTCGGAACCGAAGGCGGCGAACGCCTCCAGCTCGCGGTACTGGGCGAGGTCCACACGGAGGCGGCCGGAGACCTGCTTCATGGCCTTGTGCTGGGCGGAGCCACCGACACGGGAGACCGAGATACCGACGTTCAGCGCGGGGCGCTGACCGGCGTTGAAGAGGTCCGACTCCAGGAAGCACTGGCCGTCGGTGATGGAGATGACGTTGGTCGGGATGAACGCCGACACGTCGTTCGCCTTGGTCTCGACGATCGGCAGACCGGTCATCGAGCCGGCGCCCATCTCGTCGGAGAGCTTGGCGCAGCGCTCCAGCAGACGCGAGTGCAGGTAGAAGACGTCACCCGGGTAGGCCTCACGGCCCGGCGGGCGGCGCAGCAGCAGCGAGACGGCACGGTAGGCGTCGGCCTGCTTCGACAGGTCGTCGAAGACGATCAGGACGTGCTTGCCCTGGTACATCCAGTGCTGGCCGATGGCCGAGCCGGTGTACGGCGCCAGGTACTTGAAGCCGGCCGGGTCGGACGCGGGAGCCGCGACGATCGTCGTGTACTCCAGGGCGCCGGCCTCCTCCAGCGCACCGCGCACGGACGCGATGGTGGAGCCCTTCTGGCCGATGGCGACGTAGATGCAGCGGACCTGCTTCTTCGGGTCGCCGGAGCGCCAGTTGTCGCGCTGGTTGATGATCGTGTCGACGGCCAGCGCGGTCTTGCCGGTCTGGCGGTCGCCGATGACCAGCTGACGCTGGCCACGGCCGACCGGGGTCATGGCGTCGACGGCCTTGTAGCCGGTCTCCATCGGCTCGTGGACCGACTTGCGGACCATGACGCCGGGGGCCTGCAGCTCGAGGGCGCGGCGGCCCTCGATGCCAGTGATCTCGCCGAGGCCGTCGATCGGGTTGCCCAGCGGGTCGACGACGCGGCCGAGGTAGCCCTCGCCGACCGCGACGGAGAGCACCTCACCGGTGCGCTGCACCGGCTGGCCCTCCTCGATGCCGCTGAACTCGCCGAGGACGACCGCACCGATCTCGCGCTCCTCGAGGTTGAGGGCGAGACCGAGGGTTCCGTCCTCGAACCGCAGCAGCTCGTTCGCCATGGCCGAGGGAAGACCCTCGACCTTCGCGATGCCGTCGCCGGCAACGCTGACCGTACCGACCTCCTCGCGCGAGGCCGCGTCCGGCTTGTACGCCTGGACAAAGTTCTCCAGTGCGTCCCGGATCTCCTCCGGCCGGATCGTGAGCTCCGCCATCTGGGTTCCCTGCTCTCCTTGTTGGGCCCGAAGTAATTCTGGGGGTCTGGGGACTGTCCCCCAGAGGACACCGTCGGCCCAACTCGGGCCGTCAGTACATGCTCTTGAGTTGGTGGCTGGTCAGCCGGCCATCCGACGTTCCGCCTCGGCGAGCCGGTCCGCGATGGTGCCGTTGATGACCTCGTCGCCGATCCGCACCTGGACACCACCGAGGATCTCGGGGTCGATGTCCAGGTTGAGGTGGACGCGCCGTCCGTACAGCTTGCCGAGCGCCTCGCCGAGGCGCTGCTTCTGCTCGTCGCTCAGCGGCACCGCGGAGGTGACCTCCGCGACCATGCGGTCCCGGCGGTCGGCGGCCAGCTTGGAGAGGGTGTTCAGCCCACCGTCCAGGCTACGGCCACGCGGCGCGGTCACCAGGCGGACGACCAGACGCTCGGTGACCGGGTTGGCCCGCCCGCCCAGCAGCTCGCGGAGCAGACCCGACTTGGCCGCCTTGTCGGCGACCTTGTCGGCCAGCGCGGCACGCAGCTGCGGGTTGGAGGCGACGATCCGGCCGAAGCGGAACAGCTCGTCCTCGACGTCGTCCAGATCACCGGCGCGCTCGGCGGCGATCAGGTCGGCACCGGCGGCCAGCTCCTCCATGGCGTCCACCAGGTCGCGCGAGCTCGACCAGCGGGAGCGGACCATGCCCGCGACCAGGTCGGTGCACTCGCCGCCGACCTGCCCGCCCAGCAGGCGCCGGGCCAGCTCGGCCTTGGCCTCGCCGGGCTGCGCCGGGTCGGTGAGGACCCGACGCAGCGACACCTCGCGGTCGAGCAGCGCGGTGACGGAGGCGAGCTCCTCGGCGAGCTTGGCCGCGTCCACGGACGTGTTGTCCGCGAGCGCGTCGAGGCTCTCTCGTGCGGAGGCCAGGGCCTCCCGGCTCGCTCCGCTCATCGGTTCGCCTCGGCCTTCGTCACGTCGGCCGACTTGACCTCGAGCGCGTCGAGGAAGCGGTCGATGCTGCGGCTCTGCCGGCCGGAGTCCGCGAGGGACTCGCCGACGACCCGGCCGGCCAGGTCGATGGCGAGCTTGCCCACGTCCTGGCGGAGCGCGGCCGCGGCGACCTTGCGGTCG
Organism: Streptomyces olivoverticillatus; assembly: GCF_014203555.1. Classification (GTDB taxonomy): domain Bacteria; phylum Actinomycetota; class Actinomycetes; order Streptomycetales; family Streptomycetaceae; genus Streptomyces; species Streptomyces olivoverticillatus. The sequence continues at coordinate 319,235 of NZ_JACHJH010000001.1, forward strand.
GCCTCGATCTGGGCGTGGCCGGCAGCGATGATCTCCTCACGCTGCCGCTGACCCTCGGACCGCATCTCGGCGATCAGCGCGACGCCCTGCTCCTGCGCCTCCTGACGCAGACGCGCGGCCTCGTGGCGGGCGTCCGCAAGCTGCGCCCGGTAGTCCTCGAGCACCTGCTGGGCCTCGGTCTGCGCGGCTGCGGCCTTCTCCATGCCGCCTTCGATGGCCGCCCGGCGCTCGTTCAGAACCTTGTTGATGTTCGGAAGGAGCTTCTTGCCCAGGAAGATGAAGACGATGAGGAAGGCGACCAGACCGATGACGAGCTCTGGGATCGGCGGGAGGAGGGGGTTTTCCATTTCCCCTCCAGACGCCAAATTCAGGCCGTACACATCAGTGCCTTTCGTCGAAAAAAGTGGTCGTCAGGCTGCGATCAGGCAGACGGGTAGACGAACGGCATGACCAGACCGATCAGGGCGAGCGCCTCACAGAAGGCGAAGCCGAGGATCTGGTTGGCGCGGATCAGGCCGGCGGCCTCGGGCTGACGGGCCAGCGCCTGGGTGCCGTTACCGAAGACGATGCCGACGCCGACGCCGGGGCCGATCGCGGCGAGGCCGTAGCCGATCGAGCCCAGGTTGCCCTTGATCTCGACACCAGCGGCGATGGTCTGGAGAGCAGCAGACATGCTCGTTCTTCCTTCTCTTTCACGGACCGGTGGGGGTTGGCCACCGGACGATTGTTGGACTGGGCAGGCGAGGTGCTCAGTGGTGCTCGGCGAGCGCGCCCTGGACGTAGTTGGTGGCCAGCAGGACGAAGACGTACGCCTGGACGGCCTGGATGAAGAGCTCGAAGGCCGTCATCACGATGGTCATCACGAACGAGACGCCGGCGTAGGCGATGCCGATGCCGTTCAGGAGGTACCAGCTGGCGATGGTGAACATCAGGATCAGCAGGTGGCCGGCGAACATGTTGGCGAAGAGCCGGACGGCGTGGGTGAACGGCCGCACCAGCACGTTCGAGAAGAACTCCAGGGTCACGGCCAGCGGGAGAACGCCGCCGAGCGACTTGTCGTAGCCGGTGATGTTCTTCAGGGCGCCGACGAAGCCGTGCTTCTTGAACGTCAGGAACATCCACAGGACGTAGACGATCAGGGCGAGCGCCGCCGGGAAGGCGATGATCGACGTGACCGGGAACTGGGCGACCGGGATGATCGACCAGAGGTTCATGATCCAGACGAAGAAGAACAGCGAGACCATGAAGGGGACGTACTTCTCGCCCTCCTTCTTGCCGAGCGCCTCGTAGACGATGCCGCGGCGCACGAAGTCGTAGCCCGCCTCGCCCACCATCTGCAGCTTGCCGGGGACAACCTTGGCCTTGCCGAATGCCGCCCAGAAGAAACCGATGACGATGACCGTGGTCAGCACGGCCAGCAGCATCGGCTTGTTGAAGTCGATACCGCCAATGCTGAAGATCGGCTCAAACAGGAACGAGTGAAGGCCTGGAGCCGGGAAGCCGCACCCATCGAAGATGTGGCAATCGGTCTCGAAGGCGAGCAGCGTCTGGTCAGCACTCACCGCGAGCTCCTTCAGCGTGGCGCATGGGTACGGCAACCTCGTTGTGTCGGCGCGGCGCACAGCCGCGGAACGGCACTGGACTGGTCTTGCGGATGGGGGGGCAGGTGACCGGCTCGAAACCGGTCGGCGTAACTGGCATCAGCTGCATGGACCGCCGATTCCGTCCCGGGAAACTCGGGAGTTCAGCCGCCTGCGCCCACTGTGCCTCAGATGGCACCGGACGATAGCAGGTGAGCACGCGAGCATTTATCCCGGCCCTACCGGTCACGTCGTGGATCCGGCAGGCGTGGACTTCCCGGCCTCGGCGGCGTCCGGATCCACATAAAGAATCTTGGCCTTGAGATGGGCGCGCGTCTGCGCGGCGGTCCACACGAGCACCGCGGCGAGCAGCGAAAACGCGAAGGCGCGGGTGTTGAAGAGCGACGTGTCCCGGAAGACCGCGAGAACGACGGCGGAGATCAGGAACTGCGTCACATAGAGCACCAGGCCCATGGCCTGGAACAGGTGCGGAAACGACTTGGCTGTGCGCTGGAGGACGTAGAGCCCCAGCGCCATGACTCCGCCGGCGACGACGGTGCCGACGGCGGCACCGATCGCACCCTTGCCCCCGGCGAGCGCGAAGCCCGCAGCGACGGCGACGACGCCGGCAACGGCGGTCGGGACGGCGCACTGCAGAAGTGTTCGGGCGTCGTTGGACTGCATGAAGGGTTTCTCCGGCGAAGGTCGGAAGCAACGATTCGTCGTGGACGAGCGTATCCCCGGGCCGAGGCAGGGCTCGTGACGAAGGACCGCCGCACTTACGGTCCTTCGGCTCTAACTCCGGGTTTCGTGAACGGTATCACAAACTATTTGATGAGGTCTTTACCTACATTGCGTGGCGCATGTCACACGCAAGGGTCAAGGCGCTGGTCAGCGAGCTGACGGGCCTGCCGTTCCCTGCTAATAGTCACCGGTTTCCGACTGTCTTGCGTCCCTGGGCGAAGCGCGAACGGTCGCCGATGACGGTCGCCCCGTGCAGCCCCGCCGGCACGGGCTCGCGCCGCTCCTCCCCGTCCTCGGCGGACGGCTGCACCGCCGCCGGGACCTCGCGGACGGCCTTGCGCCGGTAGCGCGGCGGAACGAAGCGCTCCGCCCACCGCGGCGCGCGCGGGGTGAAGCGCGGCATCAGCAGCAGCACCAGGCCGACCGCGCTGAGCACCACGACCAGCAGCAGGATCCACATGCTGGCCGAGTTCACCGAGTAGGCCACCGCGCCGAAGGCGATCAGCGCCGACCAGAAGTACATGATGAGCACCGCCCGGCTGTGCGAGTGCCCGATCTCCAGCAGCCGGTGGTGCAGGTGCCCGCGGTCGGCGGCGAACGGCGACTGCCCCTGCCAGGTGCGCCGCACCACCGCCAGCAGCAGGTCCGCGACCGGCACGGCGATCACCGTCAGCGGCAGCAGCAGCGGGATGTACACCGGCACCGTGGCGTGCACCGCGGCCCGCTCCGAACCGGCCCACAGCGCGAGCGCGTCCGGGTCGACCTGGCCGGTGATGGAGATCGCGCCGGCGGCCAGCACCAGGCCGATGAGCATCGAGCCGGAGTCGCCCATGAAGATCCGGGCCGGGTGCATGTTGTGCGGCAGGAAGCCCAGGCACATGCCCATCAGCACGGCCGCGAAGAGCGTCGCCGGAGCGGCCGCCTCCAGGCCGTGCCCGAACCACATCCGGTAGGCGTAGAGGAAGAACGCCGCGGCCGCGATGCACACCATGCCCGCCGCCAGGCCGTCGAGGCCGTCGACGAAGTTCACCGCGTTGATGGTGATGACGATCAGGGCGACGGTCAGCAGCGTGCCCTGCATCGGCGTCAGCGAGACCGTGCCCACGCCCGGCACCGGGATGAACAGGATCGTCAGACCCTGCAGCACCATCACACCGGCGGCGATCATCTGCCCGCCCAGCTTGACCAGGGCGTCCACGCCCCACTTGTCGTCCAGCACGCCCAGCAGCCAGATCAGCCCGGCGCCCGACAGCAGCGCGCGCGGCTCGTTGGACAGCTCGAAGACGTGCTTGAGGTTCGACAGGTGCGCGGCCACCAGCAGGCCCGCGCACAGGCCGCCGAACATCGCGATGCCGCCCAGCCGTGGCGTCGGCTCCCGGTGCACGTCGCGCGCGCGGATCTCCGGCATGGCGCCGGCCGCGATGGCGAACTTCCGCACCGGCCCCGTCAGCAGATAGGTGACCGCCGCGGTGACGCACAACGTCAGGAGGTATTCACGCACGGGCTGCCCCAGGGATCTCGCTGGACATCACAGCCCCACACCATATTCGCGTCCGCCCCCGATCGGTGAATGCACGCAGAGACGCCCCTGCCATCCCGCCGGTTGCAAATGATCACATGTGGGCGGGATACGGCGGGAACCTCCCCGCCAGTTCGGCCACCCCGGCACGGGCCATGTGACCGGTGTCGCCCCCGCGCAGCGCGGTGCCCAGGAGCTCCGCGATGCGGGTCATCTCGGCCTCCCCCATGCCCTGGGTGGTGACGGCCGCGGTGCCCAGCCGCAGGCCGCGTACGGGCGCGTGGGCGAGTCCGCAGGTGTCCAGGACCACCCGGGCCGCCGCGAGCCGGGCACGGGCCGTGAGGGCGTCCAGGCCCAGCGGTGCGACGTCCGCGGTGATCAGGTGGGTGTCGGTGCCCCCAGTGGCCAGATCCAGCCCCTCCGCGGCCAGCCCCGCGGCCAGCGCCCTGCCGTTGGCGACGACCTGATGGGCGTAGGCGGTGAAGGCGACGGTGGCGGCCTCGCCGAAGGCGACCGCCTTCGCCGCGATGGTGTGCATCTGCGCCCCGCCCTGGGTGAGGGGGTAGACCGCCCGGTCGATCCGCTCCGCCAGGCGCACCCTGCACAGGATCAGCCCGCCGCGCGGTCCGCGCAGCACCTTGTGCGTGGTGGCGCACACCACGTCGGCGTACGGCACCGGGTTCGGCGCCGCTCCCCCGGCGACCAGGCCGATGGGGTGCGCGGCGTCCACGATCAGATAGGCGCCCACCTCGTCGGCGATCTCGCGGAAGCGGGCGTAGTCGATGTGCCGGGGGTAGGAGATCGAGCCGCACACGATGGCCCGCGGCCGGTGGGCGCGGGCCAGGGCGCGCACCTGCGCGTAGTCCACGAGCCCGGTCCGGGCGTCGACGCCGTAGCCGGTGAAGTCGTACCAGCGGCCCGAGATGTTGGCCGCGGAGCCATGCGTGAGGTGCCCGCCCTGGCGCAGGGCCATGGCGAGCACCGGGTCGCCGGGGCGCAGCAGGGCGGCGTAGGCGGCCAGCACGGCGGCCGAGCCGGAGTGCGGCTGGACGTTGGCGTGCTCGGCGCCGAAGAGGGCCTTGGCGCGGTCCACGGCGATGCGTTCGGCGAGGTCGACGAGTTCGCAGCCGCCGTGGTGGCGGGCGCCGGGGTAGCCCTCGGCGTACTTGTTGGCCAGCGGGGAGCCGAGGGCGGCGAGGACGGCGGGCGAGGTGAAGTTCTCGGCGGCGATGAGCTGGAGGCCGGCGGACTGCCGGTCGGCTTCGCCGAGGAGGAGGCCGGCGATCTCGGGGTCCCGGTGCAGCAGCTCGCCGAAGCCGGACTCCCAGCCTGGGTGGGGCCCGGGGTGAGCGGCTGCGCCGGCCGTCACCCGGGGGGTGCGCTCCGTGGCCGTGCTGGCGCCCCGGGTGGGCGCGGGGGTGACAGACATCGCCGGCTCCGAGCTGTGGGCGGGTGCGATGGGCTCTGCACCCAATGTAGGCCCGCGGCGGGGCGGGCGCCCGGTGCGGCGCGTGCCCGGCCGGGGCTCAGGCCCGGGCCGGGACTCCGGTGAGGGCGGTGACGACCGGGTCGAGGGCCAGGTTGATCTCCTCGCCGATGGAGCGGAAGAAGGTGATCGGGGCGCCGTAGGGGTCGTGGACCTCGTCGGCCTCCGCGTTGGGCGCCAGCAGCCAGCCGCGCAGGGCGGCGGCGGCCTGGACCAGGGCGCGGGCGCGCTCGACGACGCCGCCGGCCTGCTCGGGGTCGGGCAGGGTCGCGGGGTCTATGGCGCGCACCAGCCGGGTGAACTCCTTGAGGGTGAAGGTGCGCAGGCCCGCGGAGTGGCCCATGGAGATGACCTGGGCGCGGTGGTCGCGGGTGGCGGTCAGGACGAGATCGGCGCGGATGACGTGCTCGTCGAGGAGCTCACGGCCGATGAAGCCGTGCGGGTCGGCGCCGAGGTCGGCCAGGACGGTGGCGGCGTGGGCCTCCATGGGCGCGCCCTCGTGACCCCAGGTGCCGGCGCTCTCCACCACCAGGCCGCCCGCCATGGGGTCGCCGAGCCGGTGGGTGAGGGCGTGCAAGGTCAGCCGCTCGGTGATGGGCGAGCGGCAGACGTTGCCGGTGCTGACGTGGAGGATGCGGAATGTGTCCGTATGGTCGTCCGGTCCCGCTATGCCACGCCCCTGTGGGGCGATCAATTGGCCACCTCGAGATCGGGTACCACCTCGCGGAGCTGCTCGGCGCTGATGGCGCCGGCGCGCAGCAGGACGGGCACCTTGCCGGTGACGTCCACGATGGATGACGGCACGTCGGCCGGGGTGGGGCCGCCGTCGAGGTAGACGGAGACGGAGTCGCCGAGCATCTCCTGGGCGGCGTCGCAGCTCTGCGGGGCCGGGTGGCCGGTGAGGTTGGCGCTGGAGACGGCCATGGGGCCGAACTCGGTGAGCAGCTCGATGGCGACGGGGTGCAGGGGCATCCGCACCGCGACGGTGCCGCGGGTCTCGCCCAGGTCCCAGGTCAGCGACGGCTGGTGGTTGGCGACGAGGGTGAGCGCGCCGGGCCAGAAGGCATCGACGAGCTCCCAGGCCTGCTCGGAGAAATCGGTGACGAGGCCGTGCAGGGTGTTCGGGGAGCCGACGAGGACGGGCGAGGGCATGCCCCGGCCGCGGCCCTTGGCCTGCAGGAGGTCGCCGACGGCCTCCCGGCTGAAGGCGTCCGCCCCGATGCCGTACACGGTGTCGGTGGGCAGCACGACCAGCTCGCCGCGGCGAACCGCGGCGGCTGCTTCGCGCAGACCGGTCTTGCGGTCGGTCGCGTCGCTGCAGTCGTAACGCCGTGCCATCTAACGGACCTCCTCGTACGGGGCAAACAGGGCAGTTGTCTGGGGTGCCGCGGTCACGGCGTCGCCTTTCGCGCGGTGGCGAAGCGGGGGCGGTTGTTCAGGTCAGGGTGGTCGGCCGCGTCGGCCCAGCCCCGCTCCTCGGTGAAGATCCACGGCACCTGGCCGCCCTGGGTGTCGGCGTGCTCGATGACGACGACGCCGCCGGGGCGCAGCAGCCGGTGGGCGGTGCGCTCCAGGCCGCGGATGGTGTCGAGGCCGTCCTCGCCGGAGAAGAGCGCGAGCTCGGGGTCGTGGTCGCGGGCCTCGGGGGCGACGTACTCCCACTCGGTCAGCGGGATGTACGGCGGGTTGGAGATCACCAGGTCGACCTGGCCGTCGAGCTCGGGGAGCGCGGTCAGGGCGTTGCCGTGGTGCAGCTGGACGCGGGAGCCCTCGACGTTCTTGCGGGCCCAGCCCAGGGCGCTCTCGTCCAGCTCGACGGCGTGCACGCGCGAGCGCGGCACCTCCTGGGCGAGGGCGAGGGCGATGGCGCCGGAGCCGGTGCACAGATCGACGATGAGGGGTTCGACGACGTCCATGGCGCGCACGGCGTCTATGGCCCAGCCGACGACCGACTCGGTCTCGGGGCGGGGCACGAAGACGCCGGGTCCGACCTGGAGCTCCAGGTAGCGGAAGAAGGCGCGGCCGGTGATGTGCTGGAGCGGTTCGCGGGCCTCGCGCCGGGCGACGGCCTCCCAGTAGCGGGCGTCGAAGTCGGCGTCGGCGACGGTGTGCAGCTCCCCCCGCTTGACGCCGTGCACGAAGGCGGCGAGCTCCTCCGCGTCGAAGCGCGGGGAAGGCACGCCGGCGTCGGCCAGCCGCTGGGTGGCTTGTGCCACCTCGGCGAGCAGCAGGTTCACTGGGCTTCCTCCACGTTCCGTTCCTGCAAGGTGTTGCCGCGGTGCGGCCGCCGGTCGGCGGCTACTGCGCGGCGGCGAGCTTGGCGGCGGAGTCGGCGTCGACGCACGCCTGGATCACCGGGTCGAGCTCTCCGTCGAGCACCTGGTCCAAGTTGTACGCCTTGAAGCCGACCCGGTGGTCCGAAATGCGGTTTTCCGGGAAGTTATAGGTGCGGATCTTCTCCGAGCGGTCCACCGTGCGGACCTGGCTGCGGCGGGCGTCCGCGGCGTTCTTCTCCGCCTCCTCCTGGGCCGCGGCCAGCAGCCGCGAGCGCAGGATGCGCAGGGCCTGCTCCTTGTTCTGGAGCTGGCTCTTCTCGTTCTGGCAGGAGGCGACGACACCGGTGGGCAGGTGCGTGATGCGCACCGCGGAGTCGGTGGTGTTCACCGACTGGCCGCCGGGGCCGGAGGAGCGGTAGACGTCGATGCGCAGGTCGTTGGGGTTGATCTCGACCTCGATCTCCTCGGCCTCGGGCGTGACGAGCACGCCGGCGGCGGAGGTGTGGATCCGGCCCTGGGACTCGGTGGCGGGCACGCGCTGGACGCGGTGGACGCCGCCCTCGTACTTCAGCCGGGCCCAGACGCCCTGACCGGGCTCGGTGGCGCCGTTGCCGCCCTTGGTCTTGACCGCGACCTGGACGTCCTTGTAGCCGCCGAGCTCGGACTCGGTGGCGTCGATGATCTCGGTCTTCCAGCCCACGCGCTCGGCGTAGCGCAGGTACATGCGCAGCAGGTCGCCGGCGAAGAGCGCCGACTCGTCGCCGCCCGCGCCCGCCTTGACCTCCAGGATGACGTCCTTGTCGTCGCTGGGGTCGCGGGGCACGAGCAGCAGGCGCAGGCGCTCGGTGAGCTCCTCGCGCTGCTTCTCCAGCTCCTTGACCTCGGCGGCGAAGTCGGGGTCGTCCGCGGCGAGCTCGCGCGCGGTGCCGATGTCGTCCCCCGTCTGCTTCCAGGAGCGGTAGGTACCGACGATCGGGGTCAGCTCGGCGTAGCGCTTGTTGAGCTTGCGGGCGTTGGCCTGGTCCGCGTGCACGGCGGGGTCGGCGAGCCGCTTCTCGAGGTCGGCGTGCTCGCCGATCAGTTCCTCGACTGCCTCGAACATGGGGTTTCCTCAGTGGAAGTGTGACGGGCCTGCTGGACGACAAAGCGCCGGTCCGGGTCGCCCGCGCGTGCGCGGGACGACCGGGAACCGGCGCTGCGGGTCGCTACTTCTTGGCCGACCCGGCGTTCTTGCCGAAGCGGGCCTCGAACCGCGCCACACGGCCACCGGTGTCGAGGATCTTCTGCTTGCCCGTGTAGAACGGGTGGCACTCGGAGCACACGTCGGCACGGATGGTGCCGTCGGCGACGGTGCTACGGGTGGTGAAGGAGGCGCCACAGGTGCAGCTGACCTGGGTGTCGACGTACTCCGGGTGGATGTCGCGCTTCAAGGGATCTCCTAGTTTCGGGAGGGCACCGGGTCGTAGAGGCGGGATTGCCTTACGTGAACCGGGGCCGACGTACCAGTCTGCCAGTACTGGCCGTATCCCCCAAAACGGGGGGTGGCGGCCGGTTATTCCCCCCGGTTCCGGGCCGGGGGGACGGCTACTTCACGACGCCGTCGGCGTCCGTGGTGGCGCCCGCTCCCGCCTTGACGGCGGACTCGGGGATGGGCTGGTCGGCGCGGAGCGCCTTCCAGATCTGCGCGCTGGCCTCGGGGACCGGGATCACGCGGTTGTGGTCGACGGGGTCGTCGCCCACCGGCAGCGTCACCATGTGCATGTCGCTGGAGCCGATGCCCTTGAGTCCGCTCGCGAAGGAGTACAGCTTCTCGAGCGAGCCCAGCTCGCGGTCGGTGGTGACGGCCTTGGTGGCGGTGTCGGCCAGCCCGTAGAGCTTGGTGGGGCTGCTGAACATGCCGACGGACTTCACCTGGTTCATCAGTGCCTTGATGAAGGCCTGCTGGAGCTTGATCCGGCCCAGGTCACTGCCATCGCCGACGCCGTGGCGGGTGCGCACGAGGCCGAGGGACTGCTCGCCGTCGAGGGTGTGGGTGCCCGCGGACAGGTCGAGGTGGCTCCACTTGTCGTGGATGGGCTTGGTGGTGGTGACCTCGACGCCGCCCAGCTTGTCGATCAGTTTCTGGAAGCCGGCGAAGTCGACCTCCAGGTAGTGGTCCATGCGGATGTCGGTCATCGCCTCGACGGTCTTGACCGCACAGGCCGCGCCGCCCACCGTGAACGCCTCGTTGAACTGCGCGTGCTTCACGGCCGGACTGGTCTTGCCCTCCGGCGTGGTGCACGAGGGGCGCGGGACGATGGTGTCGCGCGGGATGCTGACCACGCTGGCCTGCTTGTGACCCGCATAGATGTGGACGATCATCGCGGTGTCGGAGCGGGAGCTGCCCTCGTCCCGGCCGTACTTTCCGTTGGCGCCGGCCCGGGAGTCGGAGCCGAGGACGAGGATGTCCTGCGAGCCGTTGTCGACGTTCACCGGGCGGTCCTTGCCCAGCGCCGCGTTGATGTCGACGCTGTTGAGGTTGCCGTTGAGCTTGAAGTAGAGGAAGCCCAGCCCGGTGCCGCCGAGCACCACCAGGGCCGCCAGGCTCCAGATGGCTATTCGCCAGCCCTTGCGGCGGACGGGGGGCTTGCGTCGACGGCCGCGCCCGCCCGCACGGCGACGGGCGGAACCCGTCGGCGTGCTCATGCTGTCGTCGGCCATGTGCTCCTCGATCCTTGCGCTGCTCCTGTCGCTGCCCCTTTCAGACGGGGTAGCTTGCGCCAGGGTTGCACAGGGGATTCTTAGAGCCGTCTTAAAACCGACCCCCTCGAAAGAGTGAGTGCCGGACCTCGGAACCCGCCACCACCTGCGGTTTCGCCGAGATCACCGACGCCGGACCCGGCCCGGGACGGCCGGGAGGCCTGTGGCACAAATCTCAGATTGTCACGGAAAGATCACGACGGGTCGAGCACCGCGCGAGCACAAAGCAAAACCTCCCCGTCACCGAGGTGACGGGGAGGTCTGCCGTGCGGTCCTTGCGGATCAGTCGTTGCCGTTGCCCGGGGCGGGCGTGGTCTTCGCGATCTGCATCAGGAACTCGGCGTTGGACTTCGTCTGCTTCATCTTGTCGAGAAGCAGCTCGATGGCCTGCTGCGAGTCGAGCGCGTGCAGCACCCGGCGGAGCTTCCAGACGATGGCCAGCTCCTCGCTGCCCAGCAGGATCTCCTCCTTGCGGGTGCCGGAGGGGTCCACGTCCACGGCCGGGAAGATGCGCTTGTCGGCGAGCTTCCGGTCGAGCTTGAGCTCCATGTTGCCGGTGCCCTTGAACTCCTCGAAGATCACCTCGTCCATGCGCGAGCCGGTCTCGACCAGCGCGGTGGCCAGGATGGTCAGCGAGCCGCCGTCCTCGATGTTGCGCGCGGCACCGAAGAACTTCTTCGGCGGGTAGAGCGCGGTGGAGTCGACACCACCGGAGAGGATGCGGCCCGAGGCCGGGGCGGCCAGGTTGTAGGCGCGGCCCAGACGGGTGATCGAGTCCAGCAGGACGACCACGTCGTGGCCCAGCTCCACCAGGCGCTTGGCACGCTCGATGGCGAGCTCGGCGACGGTGGTGTGGTCCTCGGCCGGACGGTCGAAGGTCGAGGAGATGACCTCGCCCTTGACCGACCGCTGCATGTCGGTGACCTCTTCCGGACGCTCGTCGACCAGGACGACCATCAGGTGGCACTCGGGGTTGTTGGTGGTGATCGCGTTGGCGATCGCCTGCATGATCATGGTCTTGCCGGTCTTCGGCGGGGCCACGATCAGACCGCGCTGGCCCTTGCCGATGGGGGCGACCAGGTCGATGATGCGGGTCGTCAGCACGCCCGGGTCCGTCTCCAACCGCAGGCGGTCCTGCGGGTAGAGCGGGGTGAGCTTGCCGAACTCGGGGCGGCCGCGGCCGGTTTCGGGCGCCATGCCGTTCACCGAGTCCAGACGGACGAGGGCGTTGAACTTCTCGCGCCGCTCGCCGTCCTTCGGCTGACGGACCGCACCGGTGACGTGGTCACCCTTGCGCAGGCCGTTCTTGCGGACCTGGGCCAGGGAGACGTAGACGTCGTTCGGGCCCGGCAGGTAGCCGGAGGTACGGATGAAGGCGTAGTTGTCGAGGATGTCCAGGATGCCCGCGACCGGGATCAGGACGTCGTCCTCGGAGACCTGCGGCTCGCCCGCGAAGTCCTCGCGGCCACGGCGGCCACGGCGGTCGCGGTAGCGGCCGCGACGGCCACGACGGCCGCCCTCGAAGTCGTCCTCGTCCTGCGGACCGCCCTGGGGGCCACGGCCGGCGTCGCGCTGCTGCTGACGGCCCGCGCCCTGCTGGCCGGCGTCGCCGTCACGGCGGTCACGGCGGTCACGGTCGCGCTGGCGCTCGCCACGCTCGCCACGCTCGCCACGCTCGCCACGCTCGCCACGCTCGCGGCGCTCGCCCTTCTGGCCGCGCTCCTGGCGCTCGCCGCCCTTGGCGGCCTTGCCCTCGGCGCCGTCGAGCGCCGTCTCGGCCTTGGCCTCGGCGCGCTCCTCGGTACGGACCTCGGTGCGAGCGGCCTCGGCGACCGGCTCGGGGCTGCCGGTGGGCGCGGTGGCACGACGGCGGCGGCGCTCGCCCGCCGGAGCCTCGTCGCCGCCCGGCTGGCCCGGGATCTCGATCTGCTGCTGGGCAGCGGCCTTCTCGGCGGACTTCTCGGCCGCGGCCTCACCCGTACGGGCCTTGGAGGTCGCACGGCGCTTCGGCTTGGTCTCGGCGGCCGCAGCGGCCGGCTCGGCGGTCTTGGCGGGCGCGGCGGAACCGCCGGCCTGCCTCTCCTTGATGACCTCGATCAGCTGGCCTTTGCGCATCCGCGCGGTGCCCTTGATGCCGAGGCCGGAAGCGAGCTGCTGGAGCTCGGCCAGGACCATGGCGTCGAGGCCCGTGCCCGAGCGGCGCCGCTTGGGGGCGGTGGCAGCACCGGTGGCAGGCGCGGCGGGAGCGTCCGTGGCGGGCGCGGAGGCATTGCCGACAGAAGAGCTGTCGGCGGTCACGCCCATCAGATCGGTGGTGTCGCTCACGAAGGGGTCCTTCCCTGGAGCGGGCGTCGGCCTGTCTGGCTCGGCGACCGGTCGTGCTGTCCGGCTGCGGTCCTTGTATGCGGACCGGGCCGGGGCGGTGGTCCGCCGGTGTTATACGGCGGAAGAATTCAGTGCATTGGTGCCGACGTGAAGAATGAGAGAAGGACACGACATAAACGCTTCACTCATGTCGCCCACGCCGATTCCGGAGCGTGCTCGAAGCTGCTCAGGCAGGCTGCTCAGGCAGTTTGGGAGGCTCCCGGAAGAAAAGCGGTCCCTGATCGGGACACACAACACCGAGCCGATGTGGCTTCGAGTGCAGACTTGAGGTTAACACTACCGGATCCCACAAACATTCCCCCTCTCCAAGAACGGCAACCGCGTTTTTCGCGGGTCCGGGGCCGCACCCCGGACACCACTGGTCAGGCGAGCGGCAGCACGCTCGTCCCCCCGGCGTCGAGGGTCAGCCGGTTGGCCGCCCAGCCCTCTCCCGCCAGTCGTGCGACCTTGTCGGCCGCACCGTCCTCGACCAGCGCGAGCACCGTGGGGCCCGCGCCGGAGATGACTGCGGGAACGCCGTCCGCCCGCAGTCGGTTGACCAGGGCCACGCTCTCCGGCATCGCCGGAGCGCGGTATTCCTGGTGGAGCCGGTCCTCGGTGGCCGGCAGCAGCAGCTCGGGGCGCCTGGTCAGGGCCTCGACGAGCAGCGCCGCGCGCCCGGCGTTGGCGGCCGCGTCCGCATGGGGGACGCTGCGCGGCAACAGCCCGCGCGCGGTTTCGGTCAGCACGGCTCTGGACGGCACGAAGACCACCGGAACGATGGAATCCGCCGGGTCCATCCGAATGGCCCGGGCGACTCCGGACTCCATCCAGGCCAGGGTGAATCCGCCGAGAAGGCACGCGGCGACATTGTCGGGGTGGCCCTCGATTTCGGTGGCCAGCTCGAGCATGGCCGCCTCGTCGAGCCTCTCGGCGCCGCCTATGGTCACCGCGCGGGCCGCGAGGATGCCCGCGCAGATCGCGGCGGAGGAGGAACCGAGCCCCCGGCCGTGCGGAATGCGGTTGGCGCAGACGACCTCCAGGCCGCGCGGCTGCCCGCCGAGCAGGTCGAAGGTGGTGCGCAGGGAGCGTACGAGCAGATGGCTCTCGTCACGCGGCAGCGTCTCGGCACCCTCGCCGGCGATGTCGATGTGCAAACCGGATTCGGCCACCCGGACGACGACATCGTCGTAGAGGCCCAGGGACAGACCGAGGGCGTCGAAGCCGGGACCGAGATTTGCGCTGGTGGCAGGGGTGCGCACTCGGACGGCGGCGGCGCGGAACGCGGGACCGGCCATCGCTCGATGACTCTCCTTGGTGTGGCCTTGGCATGGCGTGCGACATCCGCAAGGGCCGTGACGGCAATGCCGCGTGGAGGGCGGCACGGTCTGCGGCGGGGCGGTGTGAGCACAGCCTATCGAAGGAAGGTTCTGTGGCGACATAGGGCGCACGGGAGGCGCACGATGCGTGTCGCCTGCGGCGCGCCGGGTTTGCGGCAAGGTGGGCCGTTTTCATGCCCCCTGGCGCCCCCGGAACCGCCCCGAACGGGCCGGATTCGGCCCGTCCGGGAATTCCCGGGTCGTGCTGTGCGCCGCCGTGTCGCCGCGGGGCGGCGACGCGAAGGCGCACGGCCGTCAGGTCAGGCCCAGGCTCCGGGCGGCGGTCGCCGCGTCCACCGGGACAGTGAGCGGCTGCGGCGCACCGGCCACCGCCCAGTCCGGGTCCTTGAGGCCGTTGCCCGTGACCGTACAGACGATGCGCTGGCCCGGGTCCACCTTGCCCTGCTCGGCCGCCTTGAGCAGACCGGCCACGCCGGCCGCCGAGGCGGGCTCGACGAAGACGCCCTCCTGCGAGGCCAACAGCCGGTAGGCGGCGAGGATCTGGCGGTCGGTCACCTCGTCGATGAGGCCGCCCGACTCGTCGCGCGCCTGCTCGGCGAAGCGCCAGGAGGCGGGGTTGCCGATGCGGATCGCGGTGGCGATGGTGTGCGGGTCCTTCACCGGCTCGCCGCGCACGATGGGCGCCGAACCCGAGGCCTGGAAGCCCCACATGCGCGGGGTGCGGGAGGCGATGCCGTCCGCGGCGTACTCGCGGTAGCCCTTCCAGTAGGCCGTGATGTTGCCCGCATTGCCCACCGGCAGCACATGGATGTCGGGGGCGTCGCCGAGCGCGTCGACGATCTCGAAGGCCGCGGTCTTCTGTCCCTCGATGCGGACCGGGTTGACCGAGTTGACCAGCGCCACCGGGTAGTTGTCGGAGAGCGAGCGGGCCAGCGTCAGGCAGTCATCGAAGTTGCCGTCGACCTGGAGGATGCGGGCGCCGTGCACCAGCGCCTGGCCCATCTTGCCGAGCGCGATCTTTCCCTGCGGCACCAGCACGGCGCAGACCATGCCGGCGCGTACGGCGTAGGCCGCCGCGGAGGCGGAGGTGTTGCCGGTGGAGGCGCAGATGACGGCCTTGGCACCCTCCTCCTTGGCGCGGGTGATGGCCATCGTCATGCCGCGGTCCTTGAAGGAGCCCGTGGGGTTGGCGCCCTCGACCTTGAGGTGGACCTCGCAGCCGGTGCGCTCGGAGAGCACCTGCGCGGGCACGAGCGGGGTGCCGCCCTCGCGGAGCGTGACGACCGGCGTCTCGGCGGTGACCGGGAGACGGTCGCGGTATTCCTCGATGATGCCGCGCCACTGATGGGTGCCCGAGGCGCCGGAGCGGCTGATGTTGGCAGACATTGCTTTCGTAACTCCCTTGGCTGGGCGTGCTCGCCCTACTCGCCCTTTTCGCCTTCGACCCGCATGATGCTCGCCACCCCGCGCACCGTGTCCAGCTTGCGCAGCGCCTCGACCGTCGCCGACAGGGCGGCGTCGGCGGCCCGGTGGGTGACCACGACGAGGGCCGCCTCGCCGTCCTTGCCCTGCTGGCGGACGGTGTCGATGGAGACGCCGTGCTCGGCGAAGACGGTGGCGACCTGGGCCAGGACGCCGGGCTTGTCGGCGACGTCGAGGCTGATGTGATAGCGCGTGACCACCTCGCCCATCGGGCTCACCGGCAGCCGGGTGTAAGCGGATTCGCCGGGTCCGGTGGACTCGGCGAGCTTGTTGCGGCAGACCGCGACGAGGTCGCCGAGAACCGCCGAGGCGGTCGGCGAACCGCCCGCGCCCGGACCGTAGAACATCAGCTGCCCGGCCGCCTCGGCCTCGATGAACACCGCGTTGTACGCCTCGCGCACGGAGGCCAGCGGGTGGCCCAGCGGAATCATCGCCGGGTGCACCCGGGCGGTGACCGACCGCCCGTCGGCGGCCCGCTCGCAGATGGCCAGCAGCTTGATGGTGCAGCCCATCTGCTTCGCGGAAGCGAAGTCCGCGGCGGTGACCTCCGTCATGCCTTCGCGGTAGACGTCGTCGAGGCGCACCCGGGTGTGGAAGGCGATCCCGGCGAGGATCGCGGCCTTGGCGGCGGCGTCGAAGCCCTCGACGTCGGCCGTCGGGTCGGCCTCGGCGTAGCCGAGCGCGGTGGCCTCGTCCAGCGCCTCGGAGTAGCCCGCGCCGCTGGAGTCCATCTTGTCGAGGATGAAGTTGGTGGTGCCGTTGACGATGCCCAGCACCCGGTTCACCTTGTCGCCCGCGAGGGACTCGCGCAGCGGGCGCACCAGCGGGATGGCGCCCGCAACGGCGGCCTCGTAGTAGAGGTCCGCGCCGTGCTGCTCGGCCGCCGCGTGCAGGGCGGCGCCGTCCTGGGCGAGCAGCGCCTTGTTGGCGGAGACGACGCTGGCGCCGTGCTCGAAGGCGGCGGTGATCAGCGCACGGGCCGGCTCGATGCCGCCGATGACCTCGACGACCACGTCGATGTCGCCGCGTTTGACGAGCGCGGTGGCGTCGGTGGTGATCAGCTCCGCGGGCACCCCGTCCCGGACCCGGCCGGGGCGCCGGACGGCGATCCCGGCGAGCTCGACCGGGGCGCCGACGCGTTGCGTGAGGTCGTCCGCGTGCGTCGTCATGATGCGCGCCACCTCGGAGCCGACCACTCCACAGCCCAGCAGCGCCACTTTCAGCGGACGCGTACGCATCATCCGACCTCGTTTCTCGTCTTCGGTGGTACACCAGTCTCACTCACCGGACGGGGGTTTCGTCCCCCGGTCCAGTATCCGAGACCGTTGTTTCCGTTTTCTTTCGCCGGCTTTCTTCGGTCGGCTTTCTTTGGTCGTCAGCCGACGTCCAGGCGGAGGAGGTCCTCCTCCGTCTCGCGCCGGACGATGACGCGCGCCTTGCCGTCCTCGGGGACGGCGACGACGGGCGGGCGCAGCGCGTGGTTGTAGTTGCTCGCCATCGAGCGGCAGTACGCGCCGGTGGCGGGGACGGCGAGCAGGTCGCCGGGGGCCACGTCGGAGGGGAGGAAGGCGTCGCGCACGACGATGTCGCCGGACTCGCAGTGCTTGCCGACGACGCGGACCTGCATCGGCTCGGCGGTGGAGCTGCGGGAGACCAGGGCGACGGAGTACTCGGCGTCGTAGAGCGCGGTACGGATGTTGTCGGACATGCCGCCGTCGACGCTGACGTACGTCCGCAGGCCCGGGAGCTCCTTGACCGTGCCCACCTCGTAGAGCGTGAAGGCCGTGGGGCCGACGATGGCCCGGCCCGGCTCCACCGAGATCCGCGGTACGGCCAGGCCGGCGGCCGCGCACTCGCGGGTGACGATGGTGCGCAGGGCCGTGGCGATCTCGTGCGGCTCGCGCGGGTCGTCCTCGGAGGTGTAGGCGATGCCGAGGCCGCCGCCGAGGTCGATCTCGGGGAGCTCGACGCCGTGCTCGTCGCGGACTTCGGCGAGCAGCTGCACCACGCGGCGGGCGGAGACCTCGAATCCGGCCATGTCGAAGATCTGCGAGCCGATGTGGGAGTGGATGCCCACCAGCTCCAGGCCGTCGAGCTTGAGCGCCCTGCGGACCGCCTCCGCGGCCTGCCCGCCGGCGAGCGCGAGGCCGAACTTCTGGTCCTCGTGGGCGGTGGCGATGAATTCGTGGGTGTGCGCCTCGACGCCGACGGTCACCCGGATCTGGACGCGCTGCCGCTTGCCGAGCCGCTCGGCGATGTGCGCGACGCGCACGATCTCCTGGAAGGAGTCGAGGACGATCCGCCCGACCCCGGCCTCCACGGCGCGGGTGATCTCCTCGGTGGACTTGTTGTTGCCGTGCAGCGCGATGCGCTCGGCGGGCATTCCGGCGTCGAGGGCGGTGGCGAGCTCGCCGCCGGAGCAGACGTCGAGGTTGAGGTCCTCCTCCTTGAGCCAGCGCACGATGGCGCGGGAGAGGAAGGCCTTGCCCGCGTAGAAGACGTCGGCCTCGGGCCCGAAGGCGTCGCGCCAGGCACGGCAGCGGGCCCGGAAGTCGCTCTCGTCGAGGAAGTAGGCGGGGGTGCCGAACTCCTCGGCGAGCTCGGTGACGCTGCGGCCGCCCACGGTCACGACGCCGTCGGCGTTCCGGGTGACCGTGCGGGACCACACGCGCGGGTCGAGGGCGTTGAGGTCGGCGGGCGGCGGGGTGTAGTGGCCCTCGTGCAGCACGTCGGCGTAGCGGGGTCCGGCGGGGTGGGCGGAGCGGCTCATGAGTGGCTGTCCCCTCAGAGATGTGCGGGTGCGGTGATGCCGAGCTGGGTCAGGCCGTCGGCGAGCACCTTGCCCGTGGCCTCGGCGAGGGCCAGGCGGGCGCGGTGAACGGCCGAGGGTTTCTCGTCCCCGCGGGGGAGCGTGGGACTGTCCGCCTGCCACCGCAGGAACGCGTCGGCGGCTCTCTCCAGATGCCGGGCGAGCCGGTCGGGGGCGCGGGTGGCGGTGATGCGGGGGTGGTCGCCGAGGGCGGCGAGGAGGGGGGCGGCGGCGCTGTCGTCGAGCTCGCCGGGCAGTGGCTCGAAGCCCAGGTCACGGGCGTTGCGCAGCAGGGCGCGGGTGCGGGCGTGGGCGTAGCGGACGCGGAAGAGGGGGTTGCTCTCGCGCTGGACGAGGAGCAGGTCGTGGTCGAGTCCGGGCGGGCTGACCTGCGCCCACCGCGCGGCGTCCGGCCCGAGCCGGCGTACGAGGCCGGGGTCGGGGTGCAGCGGGAGGCTCTCGCCGGGGGCGCCCTCCCCGTCGAGGATGCCGCGCACCAGCCGTACGTAGGAGGAGCCCTGCAAGGTGATGTTGAGGAAGCCGGGTTCAGCGATCTCGACCCGGGCGATGCCGGGCTCGCGGGCCAGGCGGCGGCGCAGCACTTCGGCGATCTCGCGGGCGGGCCGGCCGGTGTCCTTGGCGAGCCGGAGGGCGACGTTGGTCGCGTAGTCCCCGCATCCCGGACGGGGCGGCACCCGCACGGTGACCCGCGTGGGCACGGCGGCGCGCAGCTCGTCGGCCTCGACGGCGCAGCGCACGGTGTGCAACACGGTGCGGGTGAGATCGGCGGGTGTCACGGGAGCAAGCCTAGGGGAGGAGGGGGGTCACTCCGCGAACAGGTTTCATCCGCAGGTTTCATCCGCGGTTTCATCCCGCGTGACGGACCACCGGTTCGGCATCGCCGGGGGCGGCCTGCTCCTGCTCGCCCTCTCCCCCGCAGCGGCGGGCCAGCGCCCGTACGATCCGCACCATCTCGGCGGGCTCGAAGGGCTTGGCGAGGAAGACATCCACCCCGGCGGAGCGCCCGCCGTCCACCTCGAACTGGGTGCAGGCGCTGATGATCGCGATGGGTATGTCCCGGGTCCGCGCGTCGGCACGCAGCCGCGCGGCGGTATGCAGCCCGTCGAGCCGGGGCATGACGACGTCCAAGGTCACCACGTCGGGCCGGACCCGGTGCACGATCTCCAGGCACTCGGCACCATCGGCCGCGGTCACGACCTCGAAGCCTTCGAGCTCGAGGTTGACCCTAATCAACTGCCGGATGACCCTGTTGTCGTCGACAACAAGGACCCGGCCGGACAAGCCAGGCACACCCCGAGAGTAGGCGCGCCCCCCGCCCTGCGTCCGGGTTTTCCCCACTTCCACCCCGCCCGAGCGAGCTTTCCCCTCCCCTCCCCCACCGCCCGACGATCACCCGTTGCCGGACACCCTCGGGTAGCTGGTAATGTTCTTCCCGTCGCCGCAGAAACGCGGCGGACACGCCCCCGTAGCTCAGGGGATAGAGCAACGGCCTCCGGAGCCGTGTGCGCAGGTTCGAATCCTGCCGGGGGCACCTTGCATAAGGTGCCCAAAGACCCCGTCACCAGCGGAAACGCTGAGGCCGGGGTCTTCGCGTTTTCAGGATTTGGGGAAGCTGAAGCCGTACCCCTGGTTCTTCAGCCACGGCAGGGTTTCCTCCAGAGCCGCGACCGTCTGACTGCGGTCGCCGCCGCCGTCGTGGAAGAGGATGGTGGGGCCTTCGCGCAGTTCCTTTTCGACCGTTTCCACGATGCGCTCCGTGCCGGGGCGCTGCCAGTCGTGGGTGTCGACGTTCCAGCCGAGCGGCCGCATGCCGTGGTCCGCGGCGAGCTTGCGGCTGTAGGGGGTGAACGCGCCGCCGGGGGCCCGGTAGTAGAGCACCGGGACGCCCGGGCCCGCGGCGTCTTCGATCATCTTCTGGGCGTCGAGGATCTGTTGCCGCTGGTAGTCCTCGGAGCGCTTGTCCATCGCGGTGTTGTGGTCCACCGAGTGGTCGCAGAGCCGGTGGCCGGCGGCCAGGACCTTCTTGACGAGGTCCGGGCGGGCCTTCGCCTGCGGGCCGATCATGCAGAACGTGGCCTTGGCGCCGTACTTCTTGAGGACGTCCAGCACCTTGGGCGTCCACACCGGGTCCGGGCCGTCGTCGATGGTGAGGTTGACGACCTTGCCCGGGTCCTCCGCGTCGTGGGAGATCTCCGGGGAGACCGGGCCACGGGAGACGGAGGCGCTCGGTATGCCGGGGGTGCCGGCCCTGCCGTCCGGGGACGGGCCCCGGGCGTGCCCCGGTGCGCCGCCGGAGTCCTGGGTGGCCATGGCCACCGTTCCCGATATCACTCCGGCGAGCGCCAGAACGGATGCCGCCGCGATCGTCAGTTTTCGCTTACGGGCAGTCAGTCGAGCCATGACGTTCCACTCCCCCTCGCGCCGCTGCCTGTGTCCTGCCCGCGTAGACGCCCATCTACCGCAAGGCGTTCCGAATTGAGCCTTCGCTCACACAACCATGGCAAAACAGGCACCGAGTGACTGAAACGTCCTTCGTAAGCGCAGGTTTGTTATCCGTCCGCGACTATCCGTCCGCGACCGTCTCCCGCGCCCCCTGCGCGATCGCCTCCGCGACCTCCGCCGTGCGCGCGGCCTCCTCTTCCTTGAACCTCCGTGCGTCGAGCTCTTCGGCGATCTCCTCGTCCTGGGCCATCAGCAGATCGAGGTTGGCATCGCCCAGTTCGAAGACGCCCATGTCCGCATAGGCCCGCTGCAACCTCTCGCCCCACAGGCCGATGTCCTTCACGCACGGCACGATGCGACTGAACAGCAACTTGCGGAATAGCTGCAGGAATTCGGACCGCTCGCACAGCTCCTCGGCGTCGGCGGGCGGGATACCGAAGTCGTGGAGCACCTCCTCGCCGCGCAGCCGGTCGCGCATCAGGTAGCAGCCCTCGATGACGAACTCCTCGCGCTCGCGCAGCTCGACGTCCGACAGTTGCCGGTAGTAGTCGCGCAGGGCCATGCGGCCGAAGGCCACGTGCCGGGCCTCGTCCTGCATGATGTAGGCGAGGATCTGCTTCGGCAGCGGCTTGCCGGTGGTGTCGCGCAGCATGCCGAAGGCGGCGAGGGCGAGCCCCTCGATGAGGACCTGCATGCCGAGGTAGGGCATGTCCCAGCGGGAGTCGCGCAGGGTGTCGTCCAGCAGCGACTGCAAGTTGGGGTTGACCGGGTAGAGCAGGCCGATCTTCTCGTGCAGGAAGCGGCTGTAGATCTCCACGTGCCGGGCCTCGTCCATGGCCTGGGTCGCGGAGTAGAACTTCGCGTCGAGGTCGGGCACGGACTCCACGATGCGGCTCGCGCACACCAGCGCGCCCTGCTCGCCGTGGAGGAACTGGCTGAACTGCCAGGAGGCGTAACGGCGGCGCAGATCGCGCTTGTTGGCCTCGCTCATCTTGTCCCAGTACGGGGTGCCGTGGACGACCAGGCTCTCGTCGGGCACGCCGAGCGGGTCGTACGGGTCGCTCTCCAGGTCCCAGTCGATGCGCTTGGCGGCATTCCACTGCTTGTCCTTGCCCTTCTGGTAGAGGGCGAGCAGCCGTTCGCGTCCGTCGTCGTAATCCCAGCCGAAACGGGCCGCTCCGGCGGCCGGGACCTCCCAGACCGGGCCGCCCGGGTCGTGTGCGTAGAGCTCGCGCGTCGACATCGTCGCGCCTCCTGTTCCCTTGCACGCATGGGTGTTGTGCAGGCTCACACGGGGGTTACCGCGTGGTCAACAAGCGTGCCCCGACGGCCCGGTGAGGGCTCGGGGCCGGTCCGGCAAGGGGGTTGACGCCCCTTGCTGACAAGCAGTCTCATAAAGACCGTACCGCGGGTAACCCGACGATAGGTGGAATCGGCCATGACGACCGCGCCCGACCGGCAGCCCGACCGGCACCTGCCACAGCGGCTCCAGGACGCGCTCGGCCCCCTCCAGGACCGCGAACGGGTCGCCGAGCGGCTGCTCCAGTCATCCGCCAGACACTCTTTCGACCCCGACACCGAACTCGACTGGGACGCACCCCCCGAGCCCGGCAAGTGGTACTGGCCCCCCGAGCTCGTCTCCCTCTACGACACCCCGCTGTGGCGGCGGATGCCGGAGGAGCAGCGCAGGGAACTGGCCCGGCACGAGGCGGCCTCGCTCGCCTCGCTGGGCATCTGGTTCGAGATCATCCTCATGCAGCTGCTCGTCAGACACATCTACGACAAGCCGGTGACCAGCGCACACGTCCGCTACGCGCTCACCGAGATCGCCGACGAGTGCCGCCACTCCACGATGTTCGCCCGTCTGATCCGGCACGGCGGCTCCCCCGCCTACCCGGTCTCCCGGCTCCACCACAACCTCGCGCGCGTGCTGAAGACCGTCTCCACCACACCCGGCTCCTTCGCCTGCACCCTCCTCGGCGAGGAGATCCTGGATTACATGCAGCGGCTGACCTTCCCCGACGAGCGCGTCCAGCCCCTGGTGCGCGGCGTCACCCGCATCCACGTCGTGGAGGAGGCCCGGCACGTGCGCTACGCGCGCGAGGAGTTGCGGCGCCAGATGGTCACCGCGCCGCGCTGGGAGCGCGAGCTGACCCGGGTGAGCGCGGGCGAGGCGGCGCGCGTCTTCTCCATCGCCTTCGTCAACCCCGCCGTCTACGCCGCCGTCGGTCTCGACCGCCGCGCAGCCGTCGCCCAGGTCAGGGCCAGCGCCCACCGGCGCGCGGTGATGCAGGCGGGCGCCCGGCGGCTGACCGGCTTCCTGGACGAGATCGGCGTGCTGCGCGGCGTCGGCCGCCGGCTGTGGCACAGCTCCGGCCTGCTGGCCTGATGGCCCGTCGGCCTGATCACCCGCCGCATTGACCGCCCGCCGCCCTGATCCCCAGGCGCCCTGATCACCCGCCGCCCTGATACCCCTCGCCTGGCGGTTACCCTGCCGTGCATGACCGGCAGCGGAACCGCCTCGTACCGCAGGCTCGGCGTCGCCGAGCGCCGCGCCCAGCTCATCACCGCAGCCCTGGGCCTCTTCGCGCACCGGGCCCCCGAGGACGTCTCCCTCGACGACGTCGCGGCGGCCGCCGCGGTCTCCAGGCCGCTGGTCTACCGCTACTTCCCCGGCGGCAAGACCCAGCTGTACGAGGCGGCGCTGCGCAGCGCGGCCAACGATCTCGAACTGTGCTTCGCCGAACCGGAGAACGGCCCGCTGACCACCCGCCTGGGTGCCGTCCTCGACCGCTACCTCGCCTTCGTCGACGAGCACGACGCGGGGTTCAGCGCGCTGCTGCAGGGCGGCAGCGTCGCCGAGACCTCGCGCACCGGCGCGATCGTCGACGAGGTCCGCCGGGCCGCCGCCCGGCAGATCCTCCGGCACCTGTCCGTCCCGGACCCCGGGGCGCGGCTGCGGATGATGGTGCGCACCTGGATCACGGCCGTGGAGGCGGCCTCCCTGATCTGGCTGGACGAAGGGAAGCGGCCGCCCGCGGCCGAGCTGCGCGACTGGCTGGTCGACCACTTCACGGCCCTGCTGACCGTCACGGCGGCGAGCGACCCCCAGACGGCGGAGGTGGCCCGCGCGGCCTTCGCCCTGGAGCCGCCGGACGGGCCGATGGGCGACCTGGCCCGCCGGGTGGCACCGGTGGTGGCGGGGGCGGAGCATCTGCTGCCGGGCCTGTCCGGGTGACGGGGAGCGTATCCGCGCCACCTGCTGCCGTCCGGCCGTGGCGGGTGGCGGAGACTGGTTCCGTGAGGAGCGAAAACACACACTTCGAGGGCGGGCCGCTGGACGGGCGCGTACTGCCGGTGCTCGTCGGGCTCAACGGGCTGCCGCCGAAGACGTACGAGGTACCGGTACCGGCCGCGGAGAAGGGCGGGGCACCCACCGTGTACGTCTACCGCCGGGTGCCCTCGGCCACCACGCGGCGGCTGGGGCTGCCCAAGGGGTGGAAGTACGCCTTCGACCCGGAGGGGAAGCCGGGCGGGCACCTTCCGAAGTGGCCGTGGGCGAAGCCCGGCGGCCGGTCGGGTGACGGTGGGTCAACGGGAGAGTGAGCACGTTGGGCGGTTTCGCCCACACCACTCCCATTAGTCATATCGCGCATGGCACCATCCCTCCCGGGGCACGATCACGCGCGGCCCTGCCCACTACCGGAGGTGAGCCCGTGTCAGGACGGTTTGTGCGGTCGGTCTGCACGGCGGCGGTGATGGCCGTCGGTGCGGCGCTCGCCCTGCCCGCGCAGCCGGTGGCCGCGGCCCCCGCCGCGCCGCCCGGCCAGACGGTCAGCGCGCTGCTGAACCGGCTCCAGACGCTGTACCGGAAGGCCGAGGAGGCCACCGAGACATACAACGCGACCGAGGAGAAGCTCAAGAAGCAGCGCACCGAGGTCGACCGGCTCGGCGAGGACCTCGCCACCGCCCGCATCGCCCTCAACGCCGGCCGCAACGACGCGGGCAGACTCGCCAGAGAGCAGTACCGCACGGGGGGCGGCGGCGCCCTCTCCCCGTACATGCGGTTCCTGCTCAGCGGCGACCCCCAGCAGGCCCTGGACCAGGGCCACGAGATCAACCGCGCCGCCGGGCGGCGGGCCACCACCGTGGACCGGCTCTCCGCGGGCGCCAGCCGGACGGCGAAGCTCGCCTCGCAGGCCCGCGACGCGCTCAACGTCCAGCAGGCCCTGGCCGCCACCCAGAAGCGGCAGCGCGACGACGTGCGCAAGCGGCTCGACGAGGTCGAGCGGCTGCTGTCCTCGCTCACCGGCGAGCAGCTCGCCGAGCTGCGGCGGCTGGAGCAGAAGGACATCGGCGCGGCCCAGGCGAAGCTGCTCTCCTCCGGTACGCTCGGCGGCTCCCGCACCCCCTCCGCGGCGGGCGGCAGGGCGCTGGAGTACGCGTTCCGGCAGATCGGCAAGCCGTACATCTGGGGCGCGGCGGGGCCGGACGCCTTCGACTGCTCCGGCCTGACCTCCCAGGCGTGGGCGCACGCGGGGGACGAGATCCCGCGCACCAGCCAGGAGCAGTGGAAGAGCCTGCCGAGGGTGCCGCTGAGCCAGCTGCGCCCCGGCGACCTGATCATCTACTTCGAGGGCGCCACGCACGTCGCGCTCTACATCGGCAACGGACAGGTGGTGCAGGCGCCCCGGCCCGGCGGCTACGTCAAGGTGTC
The DNA here is from genome assembly GCF_014203555.1 of Streptomyces olivoverticillatus. GTDB lineage: Bacteria > Actinomycetota > Actinomycetes > Streptomycetales > Streptomycetaceae > Streptomyces > Streptomyces olivoverticillatus. The sequence continues at coordinate 344,754 of NZ_JACHJH010000001.1, forward strand.
CCCGATCGCCGCCAACCCACTGCTGGGCGCCGTCCGTCCGGACGCGGGCCAGGCGTCGCTGGCCTCGTACGTGCCGCCGGCGCTGCCGGAGGGGGCCGGGTCCGGCTCCGACGCCGGGTACGGGTCGGCGGGGGCGCCCGGACGGTAGCCGGGCATCAGCCCCTGGTGGCGGCCGCGGCCGCCACCTGCGTCACGTACGCCTCGGCCTTCGCGGCGTCGAAGAAGTAGTCCTCGAAGTCCGAGGGGTCGTCGAAGCCGTTGGCGAACCGGTCCGCGACCGGCTGCAGCCCGCCCGCCGCCCCGAGCAGGCTGCGCACGTGCCCGGCGGTGGGCGCCAGCATGGCGTTGGTCCACCGGGTGACGTGCCGTGCCGTGGCCCAGTACCGCTCGAAGGCGCCCCGCATCCACTCCGCGTCGAAGGGCTCCTCGCCGCGCTCGACGATCGAGGCGAGGTACGAAGCGGCGCACTTGGCGGCCGAGTTGGAGCCCTGCCCGGTCAAGGGGTCGTTGACGACGACCGCGTCCGCGACGCCGAGCACCGGGCTGCCGGACGGCAGCCGCCCCACCGGGTCGCGGACGGCCGGGGTGTACCGCCCGGCCAGGGTGGCGCCCGCGTCGGTGAGCTCCACGGCGGTGGCGCGCCCGTACTCCCACGGGGCGAACCACTCCAGCAGTTCCAGGGTGCGCGTCAGGTGCTCGCCGGGGCCCTCGACGTCCTGGAAGACGTCGAGGGGGCCGCCCGGGACGCCCTCCCAGAAGAGGATGTCGGCGCGGCCGGAGGTGGTGAGCGTGGGGATGACCCACAGCTCCCCGGCGCCCGGCACCAGATTGCAGCGCACCGCGTCGTACTCGGGGTGCTCCGGGCGCGGGCCCAGGCCGTGGACGTAGGCGAGGGCGAGCGAGCGCTGGGGCGTGGTGTACGGGGAGCGGGCCGGGTCGCGGGCGAAGAGCGAGACCAGCTCGCCCTTGCCCGCCGCGACCAGCACCAGGTCGTAGCGGGGCGCGAGGAAGTCCAGGTCGGAGACGGTCACCCCGTGGACGACGAGCCGTCCGCCGCGCTCGGCGAAGGTCTCCAGCCAGCCCGGCATCTTCACCCGCTGGTCGACGGACTGGGCGTAGCCGTCGAGCCGGCCCACCCAGTCGACGAGGCGGCGGATGCCGGGCATCCCGGGGACGTTCCCGGCGACCGAGACGCCGAGGCCCAGCGCGGGCGGGGCGAGCGACTCCCAGAAGTTCAGGCCCAGTTCGCGCTCGTAATGCAGGGCCGTGCGGAACATGATCTGGGTGGACATCACGCGTCCGGCGCGGATCTCCTCGGGCGCACGGTTGGAGACGACGGTGACGTCGTACCCCTTGGCCTGGAGGCCGAGGGCCAGCTGCAGGCCGGACTGGCCGGCTCCGACTATCAGGATCCTGCGCATGGTGCCGCTCAGCTCCGCTCGGCCGTGACCAGCAGGGCCCGCCCCACCAGGGTCAGCAGCGTCTCGACGACGGTGATGCGGTCGCGGGAGTCCATGACGACGACCGGCACGTCCGCGGCGAGCGAGAGCGCCTCGCGCACCGCCTCCGGCGCGTAGCGGGGCGTGCCCTCGAAGTGGTTGACGGCCACGACGTAGGGCAGGCCGCCGCTCTCGAAGTAGTCGAGCGCGGGGAAGCAGTCCGCGAGCCGCCGGGTGTCGACCAGCACGACCGCGCCGATGGCGCCGCGCACCAGGTCGTCCCACATGAACCAGAAGCGCTTCTGGCCTGGCGTGCCGAAGAGGTAGAGCACCAGGTCGGCTTCGAGGGTGATCCGGCCGAAGTCCATGGCGACCGTGGTCGTCGACTTGTCGGGGACGTCGGAGAGGTCGTCCACCTCTTCGCCCGCGGTCGTCATCACGGCCTCGGTGCGCAGCGGGGTGATCTCGGAGACGGAGCCGACGAAGGTGGTCTTGCCGACGCCGAAGCCGCCCGCGATGACGATCTTCGTGACGGAGGGGGCCCGGGAGAGGTCGGTCTGCCAGCTGCGTGCCTGGCCGGGGATGGGGGCTCCCGTGGTCGTGTCAGAGCCTGCGTAGTCCACTCAGCACCCTTTCGAGCAGTGCGCGGTCGGGCCGGCCGTCCGGGTAACCGGTGCCGTAGACGCGGATCCTTCCCTGGTCGGCGAGGTCGCCGAGGAGGACGCGCACGACGCCGAGCGGCATCTTGAGCAGCGCGGACACCTCGGCGACCGAGCGCAGTCTGCGGCACAGCCCGACGATGGCGCGGACCTCGGGCACGACCCGGGCCGCGAGCGGGGCCGGGCCCGTGCCGCCGTCCGCCCGCTCCTGCTCCTCCTCCCAGGCGTCCAGGGCCGCCACGAAGGTCTCGACGAGCAGGACGTGGCCGAAGCGGGTGCGCCCGCCGGTGAGCGAGTACGGGCGCACACGCGCGGCCTGGCAGCCGTCCGGTGCCGTGCCGGCCCGGCCGCCCCGCAGGGTCCCCGCGGCCGTCATCCGGCCGCCTCCACGGACTGCCGGAGCTCCCTGCGGAGTTCGGGCGTCAGGACGTGTCCGGCGCGGCCGACGAAGAGGGCCATGTGGTAGGCGACGACGCTCATGTCGCAGTCGGGTGCCGTGCGGACGCCCAGCAGCGAGCCGTCGCTGATGGTCATGACGAACAGGCCGCCGCCCTCCATCGCGACCATCGTCTGTTTGACCGTGCCGCCGTCCATCAGGGCGGCCGCGCCCGTGGTCAGGCTGCCGAGCCCCGCGACGATCGTGGCGAGGTCGGCGGTGGAGCCGCGCGGGCCCTCCTCGCTTCTGCCGCTGTGCGGCGCGGGGTGCCCGGCCGGGTGGTCCGGGCACTCGCGGTGCTCCCCGTACTCGGCCGCGGAGGAGAGCAGCAGCAGGCCGTCGGAGGAGACCACGGCGACGGACAGCACGCCGGGCACCTCCTCGACCAGGTCGGTCAGCAGCCAGTGCAGATTGCGGGCTTCGTCGCTCAGCCCATAGGCGGTCACGCCCGTGGTGCCGGCGGGGCTCACGGGGGTCGCCCCCCGGGGAATTGCAGTCAACCGCGTGCCTCCTCGACAGTGCCGCCCTCGTCCGGCGCCCCTGCTCGATTCCGATCAGTACCACGTTCGCGGCCGGTCAACTCGGCCTCGGCGTCCAGGCGTCCGTTCCGTGCGCCCTGCTGGAAGCCCGCGAGCTTGCGGCGCAGCGCCTCCGCGTCGACGCCTTGCCGCACGGTCAGCGGCACCGGCTTCTGCCCCACGACGCGGGGGGTGCGCTTGGGCAGTCCGTTGCCCGTGACGGGGCCGGAGACCGGGGGCGTGGGGACGGGGCCGCCGGTGAGCGGGCCGGGCGCCGGTGCCGCCTCGCGGGCGGGTGCGGCCTCGCGGCGCGGGGCCGGCGGGGACGCGGCCGGGTGGGCCGGGCGCGCGTGGCGGCCGGCGCCGTACCGGAGGTCGCTCCTCTTCACCGTGGAGAGCTGGATGGTCTCGTCGTCCATCGCGCCCGTGGGCCGGGGCGGTGGTGCGTCGGCCGGGCGGTAGGGGCGGCCCGGAAGCGTATGGGAGTTGGCCTCGGCGACGGCTCCGGGCATGTCCACCCGCAGCGCCGGGCCGGGGATGTGTCCGGCGGTGCCGCCGTCGCTCATCGCCGGGGGGTCGGCGGGCAGGATGTGGCTGGGCAGGACCACGACGGCCGTGATGCCGCCGGGCCGCTGCTCGCGCAGCTGCACCCGCACCCCGTGGCGTGCGGCGAGGCGTGCGACGACGTACAGGCCGAGGCCCATGACGGGCTGTTCCTGACCGGCCGCCGGGGGCATCCGGCGGCCGAGGGCGGAGGGGTCCCCTCGGCGCTGGGGGTCCGGGTCGGCCTCGGCGAGCAGGGCGTTGAGCTCGTCCAGCCGCTCGGGGGCCATGCCGATGCCCTCGTCCTGGACGGAGAGCATGACCTCGCCGTTCTCCAGGAGCCAGCCGGAGACCTGCACGGCCGCGTCGGGCGGGGAGAACACCGTGGCGTTCTCCAGGAGTTCGGCCACCAGGTGGCTGACGTCGTCGGCGGCGAAGCCGGCGACCTGGGCGCGCGCCGGGAGGGAGTGGATGCGCACGCGCTCGTAGCGCTCGATCTCGCTGACGCCCGCGCGCAGGACGTCCAGCAGGGGTACGGCGCCGACGTGCCCGCTGCGGTGTTCGGCACCGGCGAGGACCAGCAGGTTCTCGTTGTGGCGGCGCATCCGGGTGGCGAGGTGGTCGAGCTTGAAGAGCACCTCCAGGCGGTCGGGGTCCGCCTCGTGGGCCTCCATGGACTCGATGACGGTCAGCTGGCGCTCGACGAGGCCGAGGGTGCGCCGGGAGAGACTGACGAAGGTGGCGTGCAACCGGCCCGAGAGGCCCTCCAGCCGCTCGGCGAGCTCGTGGTGGCGCACGCGCAGTGCGTCGCGCTCCTCGGCGAGGTCCTGCCGGGCGCCGTCGAGGCGGGTGCGCTCGCCTTCCAGCAGGGTCATGCGCTCGCGCTGCCGGACGACCGCGCCGTGCAGGACGTTGACCGAGCGGACGACTTCGGCGAATTCGTCGTCGCGGCCGGCGGTGAAGGAGACGGGCTCCTGGTGCAGCGGGTCGGCGCTCACCCGGCGGGCGCCGAGCCGCAGGGCGGCCAGCGGGCGGGTGACGGAGCGGGCGGCTTGGATGCCGGTGCCGAGGACGAGCAGGAAGCACAGCCCGGCCAGCGCGCCGCGCACTTCCAGGGCGACCGTGTCGTGGTCGCGCAGCCGGGCGAGGCGGGCCATCTCCTCGGTGGCGAGGGTGGATTCGACGCCGCGCATCTGCTCGATGCGGGTGGTCAGGGCGGCCCGCAGGGGGCCCTGCTGTGCCGCCTCGGCCGCCGTGGTCTGCGGCCTGACGGCGAGCCGGTCCAGCCGCGCCTCGGCGGCGGCGACTTGGGGGCCGGTGACCGTGTGGGCGTACTCCTCGCACAGGGTGGCCGGGGCGAGCTGGCGGAAGTCGGCGAGCGCGGCCTGTTCCCGTACGCGGGCGGTCTTGGCGCCGGTGGCGAGCGCGTCCTGGCCGTCGTGCGCGGCGAGTGCGCCCAGCAGCAGGGCGCGGGTGGCGGAGGCCTGCTCGACGGCGCGGCCGAGCGGGGGCAGGGCCGCACCCTCGGCGTCCTGGGCGCGGGCCGGCAGCCGGTGGGCGAGGGTCGCCGCCGTCTGGTGCAGGGCCTGCACGGCGGCGGTGTAGGCGGTGAAGGCGGCCAGGGCGTCGCCGGGCCCGGCCAGCACGCGTCGGCGCACCTCGGGCAGCCCGTCGAGCCGGCTGCGCACGGAAGGCGACGCCGAGGCGCGGAACTCCGCGATCTGCCGGTCCACGCGGGCGCGTTGGTCCTCGGTGACGCCGGTGGCGGCCGGGGTGCCGGAGGCGTCGGTGGCCGCCGCGCCGCGGCCGCCCGCCACGTACTCCGTCATGGCGTCACGCTCGTCGGCCAAGGAGTGGGCGAGCGCCACGGCGGCGCTGCCGGTGGTCGCGAGCTGGGCCAGTCTGCGGGATTCGGAGAGGTCGCGTATGGCGTCGGCGACGCCGAAGGCGCTCGCGCCGAGCACCGTCAGCGAGACGAACGTGACGGAGGCGACGAGCCGGTTGCTCACCCGGGCGGTGCGCTCCGGTACGCCTGTGGTCTGCTGTTCGCGCTGGCCGCCGCGAAGCCGCTTCTTTCGCACCGGTGCTCACAATCTGCAGTCGTCCGTCCCACCTCTGGTGGCCCCTTGCCCGGTGGCACCCGCCGCGCATCCCCCCGGCAAGTGCCCCACCACGTAAACCGCCTGGCCCGCCGGAAGGATGCGCGCCAATGGCCGGGGAAATTCGGGCATCCGGCACACTGGCCGCATGCGCATCGAACTCGCCACTCAGCCAGGGGATCCGGGCCGTCCAAACGAGGATTTCGCGTCAGTTGCCGTGCCCGCTTCGGGGGCCGGGGGCGCCCTGGTGCTGCTGGACGGTGTGACGCCACCGCCGGACGGGGTCACGGGGTGTGTGCATACGGTCGCGTGGTTCACGGCGCGGCTGGGCGGCGCCCTGCTCGAACTCGCGGTCTCCCAGCGTGAGCTGACACTGGAGCAGTGTCTGTCGGAGGCGATCGCCCGGACCGCGCAGGCGCACGGCGAGGGGTGCGACCTGTCGCACCGGCGCACCCCGCAGGCCACGGTCGTGGTGGCGCGCTGGGACGAGCAGCGGGTGGAGCACCTGGTGCTGTCCGACTCGGTGCTGCTGATCGAGGGCGTGGACGGCTCGGTGGCGGCCGTGCTGGACGACCGCATCGCCCAACTGGCCGCCGTGGAGCGGGTGACGGACGCCCGGCGCAATGCCGAGGGGGGCTTCTTCACGGCGGCGGCCGACCCGGCCGCGGCCGCCCGCGCGGTGACGGGCAGCACGGCGCGTACGGACGTACGGGCCCTGGCGGCGCTCACCGACGGGGCGGCCCGCTGGGTGGAGGTGTTCCGTGCGGGCGGCTGGGCTCAGTGCCTCGCCGTGCTGGCGAAGGAGGGGCCGCAGGCGCTGGTGGACCGGGTGCGTTCTGCGGAGCTGGCGGACCCCGAGCGGCGGGCGTTCCGCCGCGGCAAGACGCACGACGACGCGGCGGTGCTCTACGCCGAGCTGTGAGCCGCGGTCAGGACTCGGCGCTCTCGTTCATCTGGTGGAGCAGCCGGGCCAGCTCGGCGATTTCGGCGAGGTCCCAGGCGGCGAGCTTGCGCATGTACTGCGCGCGCCGGGCGTCGCGCACCCGGGTGAAGCGCTCACGGCCCTCGTCGGTGAGCTCGACCAGGGATGCCCGGCCGTCGGCCGGGTCCGGGGCGCGGGTGACGAGGCCGAGGTCGCACAGGGCGCGCAGCTGGCGGCTCATGGTGGCCTTGCCGACGCCGAAGTAGGCGGCGAGGTCGGTGGCGCGCTGCTGCCCGGCGTCCACCAGACGGACGAGCAGCCCGTAGGCGGCGGGCTCGAGCTCGGGGTGGACCTCGCGGGCCATCTCGCCGGAGGAGGCGCGGGCCCGGCGCAGGAAGACGGACAGTTCGCGCTCCAGGGCGAGGAAGGGGTGGTCCACACCACTGCCGTCCGCGGAACCCGGACCGCCTTCCTCGGGGGGCGGGGCGCTGGTCTGTTGCACGTCAGGACCTCTCCGGCTTTCATTCGCTGAAAACTTAAACACACGGCGTTTCGTCGCCGCAGTTCGGACAGTATTTCGCAGGATTAGACCAACGGCAGCACCCCGGGCCTCTATCGCGGGGCACATCTACGCCCGTAGCTTCATAAATGACATGGTCACACCAATGCGGCGTGCATTGCGCCGCGGCTCCATTCCCCCCACCATGGCCTCGGAGGCACGTCATGCCCGAGCACCACTCCGGCCGAGCCCGCCGAATTCCCCCCACACTGGCGGCCGGCCTCATCTCGCTCCTGGCCGTACTAGCCTTACTCGTCACTCTGCCCGGCACCGCCACGGCGGGCGGGGTCAAACGGCCCGTCCACCCCGACCGGGACTGGATGGGCGTCACCATCCGCGCTCACGAGGACGGCGCGGGGCCGTCCGCCGCCGCACAGCTGACGGCGTCCGTCGAGGGCGTCGACGTCAGCAGTCACAACGGCAGCGTCTCGTGGTCCTCACTGTGGAACAGCGGCGTGCGCTTCGCCTACGCCAAGGCCACCGAGGGCACGAGCTACACCAATCCCTACTTCACCCAGCAGTACAACGGCTCCTACGACAGGGGCATGATCCGAGGCGCGTACCACTTCGCCCTCCCCGACAACTCCAGCGGCACCTCCCAGGCGAACTACTTCGCCGACCACGGCGGTGGCTGGTCGCGGGACGGCAGGACGCTGCCGGGCGTACTCGACATGGAGTACAACCCGTACGGCGACACGTGCTACGACATGAGCGCGTCCGAGCTGGTCAGATGGATCGGCGACTTCGTCGACCAGTACCGCTACCGCACCGGGCGGGACGCGGTGATCTACACCTCCACCACCTGGTGGAAGAAGTGCACCGGCAACAACGGTGGCTTCGGCTCGGTGAATCCGCTGTGGATTCCGCGGTACTCCTCCTCGGCGGGGGAACTCCCCTACGGCTGGGACTTCCACACGATATGGCAGTACACCGACTCGGGCCCGACCGTCGGTGACCACAACCGCTTCAACGGTTCGCTGAGCAGGCTCCAAGCTCTCGCCAACGGCTGACGCGGTCGGGTCCCCGGCACGGGCACCGGGCCCCCGGCGCATCGGCGCCGGGGGCCCACAGCCATGCCTCGGGATCAGCCGCAGTTGCCCGCCGGGCGGTTGCGGGTGACCAGGTCGGTGGAGCCGGTGGTGCCGTCGATCCACACCACCCGGCGGTCCCCGGCCGCCGCGGCCGAGACCTGCTCACCGCGGTTGCAGGAGACCCGGCCCGCCACGGAGCCGTCCGTGGAGAGCTGCCACAGCTTGGACATGGTCTCGTTGCGGTACTTGGTGTCCGGCAGCTGCGAAGTGACCGTCACCGCCGTCTCGGAGGCCGTCAGACCGACCGGAATGAGGGCGCCCTCGCCGGTCTCCTTGCGGATGTCCACCACATCCGAGCCGTCGAGGCCGGCGCGGCGCACCGCCGCCTGCCCCTGGTCCAGCACCTCGTCGGCCAGCCAGAAGACGTACCGGCTCGTGATGCCCGTCTGGCCGATGCCCTGCACCGTGCCCAGCTGCTTCATCAGGGTCTTCTTGCCGTCCTTGAGGTCCAGCACCTCCACGCCCGTCGTGAAGGAGCCGTCCTGCTGGTAGGCCTTCGCGTAGGCGATCCGGCCGCCCGAGAGGGACGGCAGGGCCGAGCCCACGTCCGCGCCGCCGCCGTCGACCCACGTCGGCTCCTTGTCGCCCGCCTTGAGGTAACCCACATGGCGGCCGCCGAACAGGTTCATCTTCTCGAAGACCGTCACCGCGCCCTCGACGCGCAGCCCGGCGATGTCGTCCGTACTCGTGCTGTAGAGCTTCTTGACCGGTCCGCCGGCCAGCGGCCGGGAGAGCACGTCCACCCCGGCCGTCCCGTACGCCGCCCACACCACGGTCTTCCCGTCGGTCGCCGGGTTCACGTGGTAGCGGCCGTCATTGGGGCTGATCAGCTTGGGTGCGCCCGAGCCGTCCGTGCGCCCGGCCCAGATGGAGTACGCCTCGGTGCCGTCGTCGTTGGACTTGCTGGTGGCCCACCAGCCGCCGCCCGCGCCCACGCCGGAGCCCGCGGTGTTGAGCTTGCCGAGCAGCTGGTCACTGTCGACGCCGAGGGCCTCCTCCCAGTTGGGGACGATGCCGTGGGCGTTGAAGGAGCGCTTGACGGTGTTCAGTTCCTTGGCGGAGACCTTGAGGTCCCTCGCGGCGGCGAGCACCGCGTTGCGGCCCTCGGTGAAGCCGTCGAGCGGGGTCATGTACTGGGTGAGCGCCTTGTAGGCGATCCGGTCGGCCAGGGTGCGGCCGAGATCCTCGCGGATGTCCCACAGGGCGCCCGAGAAGATGGTGGAGTTCAGGTGGACGCCGCCGTTGTCGGTGCCGAAGCCGACGCCGAGGAAGTTCTTGGAGGTCGTCGCGCCGTCGTTGAGGTCGCGCAGGGCGCACTCCCGGCGGGACTTCGTCCGGCACAGGTCGCCGCCGAGCAGGCCCGCCTCCGGGTCGTCCATGGACATGCCCTTGGCGTCCACGGCGATGGCGTTGCCGAAGTAGTCGGCGAGGGCCTCGTTCATGGCGCCCGACTGGCCGGCGTAGACCAGGTTCGCCGTGTTCTCCACGACGCCGTGCGTCATCTCGTGGCCGACGACGTCCAGGTCGGCGGAGAGCGTCTTGTACTCCTTGTCGCCGCCGCCGTACACCATCTTGGTGCCGTCCCAGAAGGCGTTGACGTACGGCAGCCCGAAGTAGGTCACGCCCACCAGGGAGTTGATCGTCCCGCCGCGGCCGTCGAGGCCGTCGCGGCCGTGGACCTTGCGGTAGTAGTCGTACACCTTGCCGGCGGCCCAGTGCGCGTCGACCGCGCCCGCCTCGGTGGCGTCCTTGCCGAAGGCGGGGTTCGGCGAGCCGAACTCCTTGATGCCGTCCGGCCAGCGGCCCGACGCCTCGCCGACGTCCTTGCCGCGGGCGTCCCAGGTGCTGATGAGGTTCTTGCTGGTGTCCCACATCCGTGCGTGGTCGCGCATGATGTACTCGCCGCGCGCGGTGTCGAAGAACAGGCCGAGCTCGACGGTGGTGCCGTCGTACTTGACGCCGGAGCCGGCGACGCCGGGGTGGTGGCCCTCGTCGCCGCCCGCGGCCTTCGCCTTCGCCGCTTGCGCGGACTTGGCGGACTTGGGGGCGCCGAAGGTCTTGATCCCGCTGTACTGCAGCACCGGATATCCGGCCTTGGCGTCGACGTACACCTCGCGCAGCACGGGCTCGCCGGTGGCCGGGTCGGTGCCGCGGACGGTGACGTGCTGCGTGAGCACCCCCGCTCCCCGGGGGAGGACGACCAGGCCGCGGGCGGTGCCGGTCAGCGCGGGCGCCTTCGCGTCCTGCTCCGGCTTCGCCAGCCGCTTCCCGCCGAGCTGCGCGGCGGTCGCGGCCACGGCGCGGCGCACGGCGAGGTCTTCGCCGACGTCGGCCTTGGTGTCGGCCTTCAGGGCGGTGAAGTACTTGCCGGAGGTGCCGGTGACGACGCGCTTGCCGTCCTTCTTCTCCATCCGGACGACGTACTGTCCGCCCAGGACGTCGACGCCGCGGTGCTTCTGCTGGAGCCGGACGGTCTCGGAGGTGCCGGTGCTGACGGTCTGCACGGGCTTGAGGTCGCGGCCGGGATCGGCGATGCGGTAGCGGCTCTTCTTGTCGGCGAGGTGCCCACGGGCGGCGTCGGCGGCGCTGCCGGTGGCCTTCGCGCCCTCACGGATGCCGTCGACCAGGGAAGGGGTGGAGGTTCCCTTCCCCGGAATCACCTCGACGGGGTCGCCCCCACCGGACACCGCCTGCGCCGGCACCGCGGACACGACAAGGGCGGCAGCACCGATCAGCGCTGCCGCCCCTGCTATGCCGGAAGTTCTGCCGGCGGATCTCGCGGAACGTGCTCTGGGCTTACGCAAGGAGTTCCCCCTCCGTACGTGCCATGTATTGCGGTCGCGGCATATGCAAGCCGTGAGACGGCGGGGGATCAATGGTGCGTACGGTCCGGGGGGCGACTTTCGGCCGGGTAGCGGGTGGCTGTGCGCGGCCCGTGCCGCGCGGTCCCCCACCCCCGTGGGGGGACCGTGCGGCACGGCGCGGGTCAGGCGTCGACGGGCTCCCAGGCCGGGCCTTCGCCGTCGGTCCGTACGCGGCCGAAGACCACGTCCGCGAAGTGGGCGCCGAAGCCGAGCGTGTTCGGCTCGGACATCTCCTCGACCAGGCGGCGGCGGAAGACCGCGGCCTCCTCCGGGTCGTGGTCGACGGCCGCCGGCCATTCGGGGCGGTCCGCCTGGACCGGGGAGTGCATCGCGTCGCCGAAGGCGATCAGGCGCCGGCCGCCGCCCGTGACGACGTACGCGGCGTGGCCCGTGGTGTGGCCGGGGGTGAGCATGACGTGGACGCCGGGGAAGATCTCCTCGCCTTCCGCCACGGTGCGGACCTTGGGCTCCATCAGCGCCGTCATCTCCTTGGTGATGCCGTGCTGCTCCAGGAGGTGACGGTGCGTCCACTCCGGTTCGGCCACCAGGTGGTCGGCGTGGGCGAAGGCGAGGGTGCCGGTGCCCGGGACGGGCAGCCAGGCCCAGCCGATGTGGTCGATGTGGAGATGGGTGAAGGCGACCGCTTCGATGTCGGCCGGGGTGCGGCCGAGCCGGGCGAGGCTGTCCAGCATGGCGCCGCCGGATATCTCGCCGAGGCGGCCGCCCGGCACGGCCGGGCGGGGCTGGGGGCCGAAGCCCACGTCGATCAGGAGGGCACGGTCACCGTGCTCCACCAGCAAGCCGCCGACGCTGCCCACCAGATAGCCCGAGTCGTCGAGGTATTCGGGGTGGGCCGCCCAGTCCTCGTCGGTGGTGGTGGGAAACCAGCCGCGCGGCGAGATCTGGGCGGCACCGTCCGGCACGAACGTGACCTTGGTGTCGCCGAGGTGCAGGGAGCGGAGATCCGACGGGCGGATCAGGCGGGATACCGAGTTGGTCATGTTGCAGCCAACACCCCGTCAGGTCCCCGCATTCCCCGCCTATGCGGCGACCGCCACCTCCGCCGTCGCCGGCGTCAGCGCCAGCTCCAGGACCTGGCGGACGTCCGAGACGGCGTGGACGTCCAGCTTCTCCAGCACCTCCGCCGGGACATCGTCCAGATCCGGCTCGTTCCGCTTGGGGATGATCACCGTGCTGACGCCTGCCCGGTGCGCGGCGAGCAGCTTCTGCTTCACGCCGCCGATCGGCAGCACCCGCCCCGTCAGCGACACTTCGCCCGTCATCGCCACGTCCGGGCGGACCTGGCGGCCGGACAGGAGGGAGGCCAGGGCCGTGGTCATGGTGATGCCGGCGCTGGGGCCGTCCTTCGGGACCGCGCCCGCCGGGACGTGCAGATGGACGCCGCGCTCCTTGAAGTCGCCGACCGGCAGTTCCAGTTCGGCGCCGTGGGAGCGGAGGAAGGACAGGGCGATCTGCGCGGACTCCTTCATCACATCGCCGAGCTGGCCGGTGAGGGTCAGGCCCGCGCCGCCGGTCTCCGGATCGGCGAGGGACGCCTCGACGAACAGCACGTCACCCCCCGCCCCCGTGACCGCGAGACCCGTGGCCACGCCGGGGACGGCGGTGCGCCGCTCGGCGGGGTCCTGCGCGGACTCCGGCGTGTGGTGCGGCCGCCCGATCAGCGGACGCAGCTGGTCCGCGCCGATGGTGAAGGGGAGCTCCTGCTCGCCGAGTTCGTGCTTGGCCGCGACCTTGCGCAGCAGCCGGGCGATGGCGCGCTCCAGGTTCCGTACGCCGGCCTCGCGGGTGTACTCGCCGGCGAGCCTGCGCAGGGCGCCGTCCTCCAGCCGGACCTCGCCCGGCTCCAGGCCGGCCCGCTCCAGCTGGCGGCGCAGCAGGTGGTCGCGGGCGATGACGACCTTCTCGTCCTCGGTGTAGCCGTCGAGGCGGACCAGCTCCATGCGGTCCAGCAGCGCCTCGGGGATGGCCTCCAGGACGTTGGCGGTGGCGAGGAAGACCACGTCGCTCAGGTCGAGTTCGACCTCCAGGTAGTGGTCCCGGAAGGTGTGGTTCTGTGCGGGGTCGAGGACTTCCAGCAGGGCCGCGGCCGGGTCGCCGCGGAAGTCGGAGCCGACCTTGTCGATCTCGTCGAGCAGGACGACCGGGTTCATCGAGCCGGCTTCCTTGACCGCCCGGACGATGCGGCCGGGCAGCGCGCCGACGTACGTGCGCCGGTGGCCGCGGATCTCCGCCTCGTCGCGGACGCCGCCGAGCGCGACCCGGACGAACTTGCGGCCCATGGCGCGGGCGACCGATTCACCGAGGGAAGTCTTGCCCACGCCGGGCGGGCCGACGAGCGCCAACACCGCGCCCCCGCGCCGCCCGCCGACCACACCCAGCCCCCGGTCGGCGCGCCGCTTGCGCACCGCCAGGTACTCGATGATCCGTTCCTTGACGTCCTCCAGGCCCGCGTGGTCCGCATCGAGCACGGCCTTGGCGCCGGGGATGTCGTAGGCGTCCTCGGTGCGCTCGTTCCAGGGCAGCTCCAGGACCGTGTCCAGCCAGGTGCGGATCCAGCCGCTCTCGGGGCTCTGGTCGGAGGCGCGCTCCAGCTTGCCGACCTCCGTGAGCGCCGCCTCGCGGACCGTCGAAGGCAGGTCGGCGGCCTCGACGCGGGCGCGGTAGTCCTCGGTCTCGCTCTCCGGGCCGCCGCCCAGCTCGGCGAGCTCCTTGCGGACGGCCTCCAGCTGGCGGCGGAGCAGGAACTCGCGCTGCTGCTTGTCGACACCTTCCTGGACGTCCTTGGCGATGGACTCGGCGACGTCCTGCTCGGCGAGGTGGTCGCCGAGCCACTTCACGGCGAGCTTGAGCCGCGCGACGGGGTCGGCGGTCTCCAGGAGCTCGACGCGCTGGGCCACGGTGAGGAAGGGCGAGTAGCCGGAATTGTCGGCGAGCTGGGAGACGTCCTCGATCTGCTGGACGCGGTCGACGACCTGCCAGGCGCCGCGCTTGCGCAGCCAGCTGGTGGCCAGCGCCTTGTACTCCTTCATCAGCTCCTTGACCGCACCGGGCAGCGGGTCCGGAGTGATCTCCTCCATCCGGCTGCCCTCGACCCACAGCGCGGCGCCGGGCCCCGTCGTACCGGCCCCGATGCGCACGCGCTGCACGCCGCGGATGAGCGCGCCCGGGTCGCCGTCGGAAAGCCGGCCCACCTGCTCGACCGTGCCCAGCGCGCCGACCCCGGCGTACGTCCCATCGACCCGGGGCACCAGCAGCACGCGCGGCTTGGCGCCGCCGGAGGCCGCTGCCTGGGCCGCCTCGACGGCCGCCCGGACCTCCGCGTCGGTCAGGTCCAGCGGTACGACCATGCCGGGCAGCACCACCTCGTCGTCGAGCGGCAGCACGGGCAGGGTGAGCGGTGTGGACGTCGAAGCCATGATCTCCCCTTCGGCAGGCAAATTGAGCGCAGCCGACTCAAGGCTGAGCCAGTGCCTGTTCAATGCCCGGGGAGGGTCTGATGTTCCCGGCTCTGCGTTCGCTGTGAGCGATCAACGATCGCGGACGGCGCCCGGCGCGACGGGGGCGGCCTCGGTGCGCTGCTCCGGCACCCGGGGAGCCGGCACGGTCGGTACGGGCACGGTGGGCACGGTCGGCACGGCCACCGGCTCTTCCGCAGACGCCGACGGCCCCGGCCCCGGCGGGCGCTCCTCATCGCGCAGCAGCGACCGGCAGGCGATCCCCGTCAGCAGGGCGATGGGGTGGCCCCAGCTGGAGAGCGGGTCCACGAGCTCGGTGAGGTCCCGGGCGCACATGGCACCGGCCACACCCAGCAGCGTCCACTTCGCCGCCGGCCGCAGCAGCCCGGCCAGGGCGCCCACGCAGGCCATCAGGCCGAAACTGATGCCGTAGTCGAGCCGGTGCAGCGAGGCCTCCGGCAGCCGCCCCGCGGCCACGGCGCCCGCCACCGGCAGCTCGGTGGCGAGCGTGGCCAGGACGTGCCCCACCAGGAAGACCCCGGCCGTGCGCGCCGCCCCGACCCGCCGCTCCAGGGCGCTCACCACCAGCCCGAAGGCGAGCCCGTACACCGAGTAGAGGCCGCCCGCGACCCACAGGGCGCTGGCGATCAGCACCAGCAGCGGCTGGTCGGCCAGGTGCGCGGCGTCCGTGCTGGACTCGCGCAACAGCTGATGGACGGTGGCCTGGTCGCCGAAGTCCGCGTAGACGGCGGTGCCCAGCAGGATCAGGCCGTAGCAGAAGGTGAAGGGCGTGCCGAGCGGGGTGGGCAGCAGCCGGGCGGCGCGGCCGAGGGCGGAGCGGGCGCGGCGCCATCGCGGCCGCCGGGGGGCCGCACTCGGGTCGGCGTCAACCGCGGTCACTCGGCCGGGCCCCTTTCGCCGGGCACTTCCTGCTGTCAGGGAGCAGCCTGCTGTCCGGGAGCGGTCCAACCGCCGCCCGCGCTAGGAACATTAAGGTGCACAGCCGGGCGCCGGATCAACCTCTGGCCGTGACTCCCGTCACCGTTGTCGACTTCTTGACGCCCGGCCGCGTCGGCCGGGTTCCTATGTGCAGTACCGAACCGTGCAGGAAGGCAGGGCCCGCATGACCGTCCCGTACCTCGATTTAAGCCCTCGCGGCGGCGACGAGCCGCCCGTCACCGTGGAGCGCCGCGAAGGCCCGTACGGGGAGGTCGTGCTCCGGCGCAGAGGGGCGGACCCGGCCGTCTACGAGATCATCGCCAACGGCTGCTTCCTGATGGACACCGCCGACGGCCGCTCCGAGCGGCTGCTGGTGGACGCCGCGCTCGCCGCGCTGCCGGCCGCGCGCCCGGCCCCGTCCGTGCTGATCGGCGGGCTGGGGGTGGGCTTCTCCCTGGCCCGGGCGGCCGCCGAGCCGCGCTGGGGCCGGATCGCCGTCGTCGAGCGGGAGCAGGCGGTCATCGACTGGCACCGCACCGGACCGCTGTCGGCGATCTCGGGCGAGGCGCTCGCCGACCCGCGCACCGAGATCCTGCACACCGACCTCGTCGCCCATGTGTACACGGCGGATGCCGTCTACGACGCCTTGTGCCTGGACATCGACAACGGGCCCGACTGGACCGTCACCGAGGACAACGACGGCCTCTACTCCCCCGCCGGGCTGGCCGCCTGCCGGGAGCGGCTCACGCCCGGCGGGGTGCTCGCCGTGTGGTCCGCACAGCCCTCCGCCCCCTTCGAGGAAGCCCTCCGGAATGCCGGATTCGCCGGGGTAAAAACCAAAGAGATCACCGTTGCCCGAGGCGTCCCGGACGTCGTTCACCTCGCGGTACGCGCCGCGTAGCCGCGCCCGCCCGGGTGCCCGTACCCTGCCTTCCACAGCTGCAGGGCTGGCAGGAACCAGGGCACGGGAAGACGCTAGGGGCGGGGCGCATGGAGCACACACACATCGGCCCGAACGGCGCCGCGGCCGCTGCCGGGGCACAGCGCCGGGTGCTGGTCGTCGAGGACGACCGGACGATCACCGACGCCATCGCGGCCCGGCTGCGGGCCGAGGGCTTTCAGGTACGCACGGCGGGCGACGGGCCCGCGGCCGTCGACACGGCGGAGGCGTGGCAGCCGGACCTGCTGGTCCTGGACATCATGCTGCCCGGCTTCGACGGGCTGGAGGTCTGCCGCCGGGTGCAGGCGCAGCGGCCGGTGCCCGTGCTGATGCTCACTGCCCGCGACGACGAGACCGACATGCTGGTCGGGCTCGGCGTCGGCGCGGACGACTACATGACCAAGCCGTTCTCCATGCGGGAGCTGGCGGCGCGGGTGCACGTGCTGCTGAGACGGGTGGAGCGGGCGACGCTCGCCGCCCACACCCCGCGCAGCGGCATCCTGCGCCTGGGCGAGCTGGAGATCGACCACGCGCAGCGCAGGGTGCGGGTGCGCGGCGGTGACGTGCATCTGACGCCCACCGAATTCGACCTGCTGGTGTGCCTGGCCAACACCCCGCGCGCGGTCCTCTCCCGCGAGCAGCTCCTGGCGGAGGTGTGGGACTGGGCGGACGCCTCCGGCACCCGGACGGTGGACAGCCACATCAAGGCGCTGCGCCGGAAGATCGGCGCGGAGCGGATCCGTACGGTGCACGGCGTGGGGTACGCGCTGGAGACACCCGCGGCATGAGCGACGCACGCACGGCGGGCGGAGAAGCGAATGAGTGAAGACACCGCATGAGCAGGGAAGGGCCCGGCCCCGGGCTGGGGAGCCGGGTGTGGGAGGCGCTGCGGCCGCTGGATCCGTACCGGTCGGTCAAGGCCGCGCTGGGCGCGCTCGTGGTCGGGTCGGTGGTGATCACCACGTTCCTGGTCTTCGTCGCCATCCACTCGGCGACCGAGATCCGGGTGATCACCGTCTTCTCGATCATCGCTTCGCTGCTGATCACCCAGTTCGTGGCGCACGGCCTGACCGCGCCGCTGGACGAGATGACCGCGGTCACCCGGGCGATGGCCCGGGGCGACTACAGCCGGCGGGTGCGGGTGGGGCGGCGCGACGAGTTCGGCGACCTGGCGGACGCGTTCAACCGCATGGCGGCCGACCTGGCGGCGGTGGACACCCACCGCAAGGAGCTGGTCGCCAACGTCTCGCACGAGCTGCGCACCCCGATCGCCGGGCTGCGGGGCGTGCTGGAGAACGTGGTGGACGGGGTCTCGGCGGCCGACCCGGAGACGATGCGCACCGCGCTGCGCCAGACCGAGCGGCTGGGCCGCCTGGTGGAGCAGCTGCTGGACCTGTCGCGGCTGGACAACGGGGTGGTGCCGCTGCACGCCCGGCGCTTCGAGGTGTGGCCGTATCTGGCCGGGGTGCTCAAGGAGGCCGGGATGGCCTGCGCCAGCGGCTCCTCGCCGCGCGCCCGCAAGGACGTCCACCTGCACCTGGACGTCTCGCCGCCGGAGCTGACGGCGCACGCCGACGCCGAACGGCTGCACCAGGTGGTGGCCAATCTGGTGGACAACGCCGTCAAGCACAGTCCCCCGCACGGCCGGGTGACCGTGCGGGCCCGGCGCGGCGAGGGCGCCCAGTCGCTGGCGCTGGAGGTGGTGGACGAGGGGCCCGGCATCCCGGAGTCCGAGCGGCACCGGGTCTTCGAGCGCTTCAACCGCGGCTGCACCGGAAAGCAGGGCCAGGGGCCGGGCAGCGACGGCGGTACGGGCCTGGGGCTGGCGATCGCCCGCTGGGCGGTGGACCTGCACGGCGGGAGCATCGGCGTGGCCGAGTCCCCGCGGGGGTGCCGCATCCGGGTCACTCTTCCGGGCGGGCCGCGGGAGGCGACCTGACGTAGGGTCGGTGGTGGGAGCACACATTCACCCGGATGTGGGGCAGGATGCCGCTTACCCAGGAAATCCCGGAGAACCTGAACCAATCAGAACCCCCGGGTTTTCCCGCCCTGTCATGCCCCGAAACCCCGCGGTGAGTGTGACTTAGGCTACGGCTGGCCCGGGTGGCCTGCATCAGGGGTCCGGACAGGCGTAGCCTTTATTCCCGCTGTCCACCACCTTGTGAAGCGGAAGAGGGCGGTTGCCGCCGTGTCGCCACAGTCCCCCAGTAACTCGAGCATCTCGACCGATCAAGACGGGCAGGGCAAGAGCCCTGCTGACGTGTTCGGTCCCAATGAGTGGCTCGTCGACGAGATCTACCAGCAGTACCTCCAGGACCCGAATTCGGTTGATCGTGCCTGGTGGGACTTCTTCGCCGACTACAAGCCGGGCACCACTCCGCCGAAGGCGGTGATCGAGGGCACGGCTCCGCAGGCCGCCCCGGCCCCCGCCGCCCCGGCCCCCGCCGCGCCGGCCGCGCCCGCGGCCCCGGCTGCTCCGGTCGCGCCCGCTGCTGCGGCTGCGCCCGTGGCCCCGGCGCCCGCTCCGGCCGCGCCCGCCGCGCCGGTGGCGAAGCCCGCGCAGGCCGCCCCGGCCGTCGCCCCGACGAAGCCCGCCGTCGCCAAGCCCGCACCGGCCAAGCCGGCCGAGCCCGCGACCGGCGCGGAGTACCAGGTGCTGCGCGGCCCCTCGGCCGCCGTCGCGAAGAACATGAACGCCTCGCTGGAGCTGCCGACGGCCACGTCCGTCCGCGCCGTTCCGGTGAAGCTGCTGTTCGACCAGCGCATCGTCATCAACAACCACCTCAAGCGCGCCCGGGGTGGCAAGGTCTCCTTCACGCACCTCATCGGCTACGCCATGGTGCAGGCGCTGAAGCTGATGCCGTCGATGAACCACTCCTTCACGGAGCGGGACGGCAAGCCGACCCTCGTCAAGCCCGAGCACGTCAACCTGGGCCTGGCGATCGACCTGGTGAAGCCGAGCGGCGACCGCCAGCTCGTGGTCGCGGCCATCAAGAAGGCCGAGACCCTGAACTTCTTCGAGTTCTGGCAGGCCTACGAGGACATCGTCCGCCGCGCCCGCGTCGGCAAGCTGACGATGGACGACTTCACCGGGGTCACCGCCTCGCTGACGAACCCCGGCGGCATCGGCACCGTGCACTCCGTGCCGCGCCTGATGCCCGGCCAGGGCCTCATCATCGGCGTGGGTGCCATGGACTACCCCGCCGAGTTCCAGGGCACGTCGCAGGACGCCCTGAACAAGATGGGCATCTCGAAGGTCATGACCCTGACCTCGACCTACGACCACCGGGTCATCCAGGGTGCCGCCTCCGGCGAGTTCCTGCGGATCATGCACCAGCTGCTGCTGGGCGAGAACGGCTTCTACGACGAGATCTTCGAGTCGCTGCGGATCCCCTACGAGCCGGTCCGCTGGCTCAAGGACATCGACGCCTCGCACGACGACGACGTCACCAAGGCCGCCCGCGTCTTCGAGCTGATCCACTCCTACCGGGTCCGCGGCCACGTCATGGCCGACACCGACCCGCTGGAGTACCGCCAGCGCAAGCACCCCGACCTCGACATCACCGAGCACGGGCTGACCCTGTGGGACCTCGAGCGCGAGTTCGCGGTCGGCGGTTTCGCGGGCAAGTCGATGATGAAGCTGCGCGACATCCTCGGCGTGCTGCGCGACTCGTACTGCCGCACCACCGGCATCGAGTTCATGCACATCCAGGACCCCAAGCAGCGCAAGTGGATCCAGGACCGCGTCGAGCGCCCGCACGCCAAGCCGGAGCGCGAGGAGCAGCTGCGGATCCTGCGCCGCCTGAACGCGGCGGAGGCCTTCGAGACCTTCCTGCAGACGAAGTACGTCGGCCAGAAGCGGTTCTCCCTGGAGGGCGGCGAGTCCGTCATTCCGCTGCTGGACGCCGTGCTGGACGCGGCCGCCGAGTCCCGCCTGGACGAGGCCGTCATCGGCATGGCCCACCGTGGCCGCCTGAACGTGCTGGCCAACATCGTCGGCAAGTCCTACGCGCAGATCTTCCGCGAGTTCGAGGGCAACCTCGACCCGAAGTCGATGCACGGCTCCGGCGACGTGAAGTACCACCTGGGCGCCCAGGGCACCTTCACCGGCCTGGACGGCGAGCAGATCAAGGTCTCGCTGGCCGCCAACCCCTCCCACCTGGAGACGGTCGACCCGGTCGTCGAGGGCATCTCCCGTGCCAAGCAGGACATCATCGGCAAGGCCGGCACGGACTTCACCGTCCTGCCGATCCAGCTCCACGGCGACGCGGCCTTCGCGGGCCAGGGCGTGGTGGCCGAGACGCTCAACATGTCGCAGCTGCGCGGCTACCGCACCGGCGGCACCGTGCACATCGTCATCAACAACCAGGTCGGCTTCACCGCGCCGCCGGAGTCCTCGCGCTCGTCGATGTACTGCACCGACGTCGCCCGGATGATCGAGGCGCCGATCTTCCACGTGAACGGTGACGACCCGGAGGCCGTGGTCCGCGTCGCGCGGCTCGCCTTCGAGTTCCGCCAGGCGTTCAACAAGGACGTCGTCATCGACCTGATCTGCTACCGCCGCCGGGGCCACAACGAGTCGGACAACCCCTCGTTCACCCAGCCGCTGATGTACGACCTGATCGACAAGAAGCGCTCGGTGCGCAAGCTCTACACCGAGTCGCTCATCGGCCGCGGCGACATCACCCTGGAAGAGGCCGAGCAGGCCCTGCAGGACTACCAGGGCCAGCTGGAGAAGGTCTTCGTCGAGGTCCGGGACGCCGACACGACCCCCGCCCCCGCCGAGGTCCCGGCCGCGCCGCAGGACGGCTTCCCGGTCGCGGTGAACACCGCGATCTCCCAGGAGGTCCTCAAGCGGATCGCCGAGTCGCAGGTCACCACGCCGGAGAACGTCACGGTGCACCCGCGCCTGGTGCCGCAGCTGCAGCGCCGCGCCGCCAGCATCGAGGACGGCACCATCGACTGGGGCATGGGCGAGACCATCGCCTTCGGCTCGCTGCTGATGGAGGGCACCCCGGTGCGCCTGGCGGGCCAGGACTCCCGCCGCGGCACCTTCGGCCAGCGCCACGCGGTGCTGGTGGACCGGGAGACCGGCGAGGACTACACCCCGCTGCTCTACCTCTCCGACGACCAGGCGCGCTTCAACGTCTACGACTCGCTGCTCAGCGAGTACGCGGCGATGGGCTTCGAGTACGGCTACTCGCTGGCCCGCCCGGACGCGCTGGTGATGTGGGAGGCGCAGTTCGGCGACTTCGTCAACGGCGCCCAGAGCATCGTGGACGAGTTCATCTCCTCCTCCGAGCAGAAGTGGGGCCAGACCTCCGGCGTCACGCTGCTGCTGCCGCACGGCTACGAGGGCCAGGGCCCGGACCACTCCTCGGCCCGCGTCGAGCGCTTCCTCCAGCTGTGCGCGCAGAACAACATGACGGTCGCCATGCCGACGCTGCCGTCGAACTACTTCCACCTGCTGCGCTGGCAGGTCCACAACCCGCACCACAAGCCGCTCATCATCTTCACCCCGAAGTCGATGCTGCGTCTGAAGTCCGCGGCGTCCAAGGCGGAAGAGTTCACCAGCGGCGAGTTCCGCCCGGTCATCGGCGACGCCACCGTCAACGCCAATGACGTGCGCAAGGTCGTCTTCTGCTCCGGCAAGGTCTACTACGACCTGGAGGCCGAGCGGGTCAAGCGCGGCGCCATGGACACCGCGATCGTCCGCATCGAGCGCCTGTACCCGCTGCCGGGTGCGGAGCTCCAGGCGGAGATCGCCAAGTACCCGAACGCCGAGAAGTACCTGTGGGCACAGGAAGAGCCGGCGAACCAGGGTGCGTGGCCGTTCATCGCGCTCAACCTGATCGACCACCTGGACCTGGCGGTCGGCGCCGACGTCCCGGCGGCGGAGCGGCTGCGCCGGATCTCCCGGCCGCACTCCTCCTCCCCGGCGGTCGGCTCGGCCAAGCGGCACCAGGCGGAGCAGGCTGCGCTGGTCGCGGAGGTCTTCGACGCGTAGTGGCCGTCCGGCCCGGTTGTGAGGGGGCCCGCACCGATTTCGGTGCGGGCCCCCCGTCGTTTTTCGGGGCTCCGCCCCGGCCCCCGGTCCTCAATCGCCGGACGGGCTGGAATTCAGCCGATGTACGGCTCGAAGTCCCAGTACGGGCGCACCCGGTGGCGGGCCGAGACCGTGTGGGGGTGCTGGGCGCCCAGGGTGCGGGTGAAGCGCTGGAGGGCGTCCTCCTCGACCTTGCCCGCCTCCTCGTGCTCGCGCAGGCCCCGTAGGTCCATGGCCAGGGCCACCTCGCAGGACAGGGTGAACGGGTGGTCCTCGCCCAGCGCGCGCCGGGCCCGGCGCAGGGTGCCGCGGCTGAGCTCCTGGGCGCTGTCGAGGCGGCCGGCGAAGTTGCGGCCGGCCGCGGCGTTGAGGGCGCAGCCCAGCACCCAGGGGTGGTCCTCGCCGAGGGTGGCGGACAGGCCGGCGTAAGCGGCCTCGAACATGGTGAGGGCCTCGGCCCGCTCCCCGGCGGCCTGCAGGACCAGGCCGGTGTTGGAGAGCATGCCGGTGCTGATGGGGTGTGCGGGGCCGAGGAGTTCGCGGAAGGCGCTCTCGCCCTCGGCGATGAGGTCCTTGGCGTGGTCGAGGTCGCCGTGTTCGCGGGCGAAGTTGCCGTAGTCGACGACGAGGCCGACGGTGGCGTAGTGCTTGCGGCCGTGGACCTGTTCCATCTGTTCCAGCAGGCTGGCCATCATCTCGCCCATGTTCTGCAGGACGCCGGCCCGGCGCTCGCACAGAGCGAGGTTGTGCCGGGCGCGCAGGGTCTGCGGGTGCTGGGGGCCGAGGACCTGGATGTGCAGCCGCATGCCGAGCTCCTGGCGGGCCAGCGCGTCGCGGTAGCGGCCCATCAGGCGCAGGTCGCGGGCGCAGGCGATGCCGGAGACGAGGGTGGCCGCGTGCCGGGCGCGCAGCTGCGTCTCGCGTTTGCGCAGGGTTTCGAGGTCGATGTCGTAGGCCTCGGCGTAGCGGCCGAGCAGCCGCAGGCTCACACCCAGGTTGTGCTGGGCGAGGAGGGTGGCGTAGTCGTCGGGGCCGAGGAGTTCGAGGGCGGACTCCAGGACCTCGCGCTGGATCTGGAGGGCTTCGGAGTACTGGCCGAGGTAGCGCAGGTCGGCGGCGAGGCAGCTGGTGGCAGTCATCAGGGCGGTGCCGTCGACGCCGGAGGCGGTGCGCAGCCGTTCGAGGAGCTCGCGGTCGAGTTCGTAGGCGGGGCGGAAGTGGCCGTAGGAGCGCAGGATGTTGCCCTGCTGGTTGGCGAGGTCGAGCATCCGCGGGTGCTCGGGCGGGAACATCTCCGACCAGTGCTCGCGGACCTGTTCGGCGAGCTCCACGCCGACGCGGAACTCTCCGCTGCGGTGGCAGTAGCGCAGCAGGTTGAGCACGGTCTCCTGGACCCGAGCGTCGCTGCTGACGAGGGCGCCGGAGGGCTCCAGGTGGGGCAGCAGCTCGGCGTAGCGGGGCCACAGGCGGCTGTCCTGGGGGTTGCCGGGGTCGGCGGCGGCGAGCATGCGGCGCACCACGCGGCGGTGCAGCTTGCGCTCCTCGGCCGAGGTGAGGCGGCCGACGATGTCATGGACGATCCGGTGCATGTGCACGGATTCCTGCTCGGGGCCGGGGTCGTCGCCGGTGACAGTGGTGCGGGAGTCGCGGGTGAAGACGGAGTAGTTGACGAGGGTGTCCAGGGCCCTGGTCCAGCTGGGCAGGTCGGTGGCGAGCCAGGTGAGGCTCTCAGGCAGGTCGGCGGCGGGCAGGTGGCGGACGAGGCCGATGGGGATCCGGCCGGGGGCGAAGGAGGCGCACAGGGACAGCAGCTCCACGGCGTGGGGCTGGGCCTCGCGCAGCCGGTTGATCAGTATCGACCAGGAGGTGAGGGAGGAGCGCGGCACACCGTCGAAGTCGCCCTGGTCCGCGAGGCCGGACAGCTCTCCGTCGCGCACCATGCGCAGGTATTCGGCGACGTCCATGTCGGACTCGCCGAGCCAGGCGGCGGCCTGGACGAGCGCGAGGGGGATGTCGCCGAGCTCGGCGGCCACCTCGTCGGCCTGCTCGGCGGTGATGCGGGGCGCACGGCGCATCAGGTAGCTGGTGCTCTCCCCGCGGTCGAAGCCGGGGACTTCGAGCAAGGTGATGCCGCACTCGCTCCAGCTGCGGTTGCGGGAGGTGATCAGTACGTGTCCGGGGCCTTCGGGCAGCAGGTCGACGCCGCCCTCGATGTCGTCCCAGCCGTCGAAGATGAGCAGCCAGCGGGCGTACGGATCACCGCGGCGCAGCGCCTCCTGGACGGCACGGATGCGCTCGCCGGGCTCGGAGCCGCTGGGCAGGCCGAGCTCGGGGGCGAGCTCGCCCAGGCGTTCGCGCTGGGTGCCGCGGGTGTCGGAGTTGACCCACCAGATGACGTCGTAGTCGGAGCTGAACCGGTGGGCGTATTCGGCGGCGAGCTGGGTCTTGCCGATGCCGGACATGCCCAGGAGGGCGACGACGGCGGTGCCCTGGGTGGCGTCCGTGAGGTGTTCCTGGAGGCGGTTGAGGAGGTCGTCGCGGCCGGTGAAGCGGACGTTGCGGCGGGGGACCTCGCCCCAGACGGCCGGGGGGTCGTTGGGGTAGCGGGAGCCGGGGCCGGCGGGCAGCGTGCGCCGGGCGGGCCCGGTGGGCAGTTCGAGGCGGGTGAGCAGGCGGCGCTCGGCCTCCTGGGCGCCGATGCCCCACAGGTCGACCGGCTTGAGGACGACGGTGGCGGGCAGCAGGGCGCGGTTGGTGAGGTTGACGGCCGCGAACCGGTCGGCGTTGGCGGCGACGATGCCGCGCAGGGCCTCGCTCCACTCCCCCTCGCGGCGGGGCCCGAGCTGGAAGAACCAGTCGCTGAGGACGAGCAGGAGGCGTCCGGGGGCCAGCAGCAGATCGCCGATGGCCGTCTCCAGGGGGACCTCGCGCGGTGGGTCCCAGCGGTGCAGGTGGACGCTCTGGCCGTGGCTCTCCAGGCGGTGGGCGATCCAGGTGGCCCACGGCCGGTGGAATCCGGCGAAGACGACGACGAAGTGCCGGCTGTCCCCGGCCGATGGGCGCTGCGTGGCCATGCGCACGTCTCCCTTGTCCCTCGTACCCGCGTCGGCCGGGAGGGCCGACGGGCCGCAAGATTACCGTACGTCACCAGGCGGTGACGCACCGCCGATCACCGTCGGCAGCCCGCCTGCCCGCCCCAGAGCGGCGAGGTGCCGTTCCATGCCTACCGCGAACTCCCTGCCTGCGGGAGTCAGTTCACTGGATTCAAGCAGGATGGGCAGCGCCTCCGCGACCTGTCGGCGGTATGAGTCACGGCGCGTCACGGCACCGCGCCGTGCGGTGGGCGTGAGCGCCCGCAGCCGCGCCGTGCGAGCCCAGAAGTCGGCCAGGGCCAGGTGGGCGTAGGTGCCCTGGACGACGCCCGCGAAGGGCCGGGGATCGGCTCGCCAGGCCACCCGGTAGGCCGCCTCCGGCCCGGCTTCGAACAGCGGGACTAGGTCGTGCAGCACGGACAGCTTGCTGTGCTGGGTTTCATGGACGAGGACGTCGGCGAGGTCGGCGGCGGTTCCCGGCAGGGTGGCGAGCACCGCGCCGGGCGCGGCCCGGAAGGTGGCGCTCATGGCGGTGGCGGGGCCGCCGCCGGCATCCGCGCCGGCGAGCGGGACGAGGGAGCGCAGCAGGGCGGTGGTCTCGGCGGCGCGCTCGGGGTCGGCCGTTCTCAGCAGGCTCAGAGCGGCGCGCCAGCGGGGCAGCCAGGGGTCGTCGGCGGTCTCGGACCTGGCGGCGGCGGGCACCGAACGGCGGCCCACGCCCTCGGCCGGGGCGCGGTAGGGGTCGAGGTCGTCGAGGCAGGCGGCGCTGCCGGGCAGCCTGTGCAGGCCCCGCCAGCCGGGGCCGGTGCCCCGGATGCGGCCGCCGGCTCGTCGCAGCAGGGGCCCGGTGCCGCGCCCGTCGGCGGTCAGCCGGGCGGTGTGGCCCCGCGCGGTGATCCGGAAGGCGTCGGCGCAGCCGGTCGCGAGCCCGATGCCGGGGAGCGCGAGGGCGCCGCCGGGTGCGGCCAGGCGGAGCGTGAAGTCCTCGCCCGCGCGCAGGGCGGCGGCCGCGGCGAGGGTGCCGAAGTGGCCGAGAAGGCGGCCGAGGGCCTCGCCGTCGGGGGCGGCCAGGGCGCGGGCGAGCCAGTGCCCGACGGACGGGTAGCCCAAGGTCTCGCGGACCGGGCCGGGGTGGCGGGCCTCGGTGCGCTCCAGCAGCCGCCAGTGGCTCTCGAAGCGCTCCCGGGTGCCGGGGCCGACGGCGGCGGGCTGCCGCTCCAGGCGGGTCAGCAGGGCCTTGAGCAGCACCAGGCGGCGGCTGTGGGCGGCGTCCAGCAGCAGGGTGCGGTCGCCGGGGGCGGACCGGGTCCGCGCCAGGCGCGCCAGGGCCGCGGGGCCCGGGCGCTCCGCGGTCATGCCGTCCCTCCCTCCGGCGCGCGGCACTAGTTGTCCGGATCCCGCCGGGTGACGGCCGGGTCGGCTTCGCGCAGGGCGCCGGCCTCGCCGCCGCCCGAGTACCAGATGTCGGCGAGCGAGGCGGTGTTCAGCAGGGCGCCTTCGACCGCGGCCGCCAGGGCCGGGTCCTGGGTGGCGCGCAGGGTCCGCAGGTCCGTAGAGCCGAGGTCGGGCAGTGGTGGCGTGGCCGCCGCGCGGCCGGATTCCTCCGCCGGGTCGGCGTGGTGACCGGCCGGAGCGGTGTTCGTGTGCTTGAGCACCCTCTTCTCCTCCCTGCCGCGCAGCCTTCCGCCAGGAACGGCCCGCGCGGCTGCACGGTTCTTCCCAACGCCCGTAAAGCGGAAACACGTTCGGACCGGGTCCGGTCATCCGCCGGTAAGGCGTGCGACGCACTGCCGGGTGGTCTGGACCTCGGCCCAGTCCACTTCGGCCAGCCGGGAGGTCAGCTCCCGCCATTCGCGCTGCGCGTCACGGTAGGCGGCCAGGGCCGCCCGGGGCAGCCCCATGCGCTCCAGGGCCGCGCCGTAGCGGTGCAGGGCGCGGGCGGCCGTCACCGAGCCCGGTCCGTCCTCGCCGGGCACGCGCCGGGCCTCCTTGGCCGCGGTGTCGAAGGCCGCCGCCGCGTCGGCCACCGGCACCGTGCCCGCCCGCTCGGCCAGCGCCAGCCGGGCGGTGCCCAGCTCCAGCCATGCCTCGGCCCGCAGGGCACCGTCCGGGGCGCGGCGGGCCGCCTGTTCCAGCAGGTGGCAGCTTTCGTAGAGGTCGGGCAGGAAGCCCTGCCTGCCGAACCGCAGCACCAGGGCGCGGCCCAGCAGGAGTTGGGTGCGCGAACGCAGCGGCGACTTCGACGGGCTGACCGCGAAGGCCTCGCGCAGCACGCCCTCCGCGCGGGCGATCCGCTCCGGGCGCGGGGCCGTTTCGGGGCGGGTGGTGTCCGCGGCGCGCCGCAGCAGCGACTCGCCCCACTCCACGAGCAGTTCGCAGCGCCGGACGCTGTGCGGTCCGGTGAGGGAGACGGCCGCGGCGTACGCCTCGTCGGCCTCGGGCCATGCGGCGGCACCGGCGTGGGCGCGGGCCTGCTCGGTGCGGCAGCGCAGCCGCTGGGCGTCGTCGGCGGCCGCCTCCTCGGCGCGGGCCAGCACGCCGAGGACGTCGGGGGCGGGCGCGGCGGACAGGCGCAGGGCCCGGGCGAGGTCGAGGAGGGCGGCGCAGCGCTGCACGGCGGGGGCGTCGGCCTCCTCCAGGATCCGGCAGGCGGCGGTGAACTCGGCGGCCGCCTCGGTGGCGTACGGGTCCACGCCGTACGGATCCGTGGGGTACGGACGGCCGCCGGGGACCCCGCGGGCCAGGGCGAGGAGCACCCGGCCCAGCCGCAGGTGGCGCACGGCCGTGCCGGCGGGCAGGGTGCGCAGGATGCGCTCGGCGGCCAGCAGGTGGGCGCGGTCGCCGTCGGCGGACCAGCGGGCGTGGTGGACGGCGGCCAGCTCCAGGGCGGCTTCGGTGTGCCGGTCCGTGCCCGGCTCGGTGTGGTCGTAGGCCTCGCTGAGCAGGGTGACGGCCTCCGTCAGGATGGTGTGCAGCCGGTCGGTGTCGTGGCGTACGGACTCGGTCCCGGCCAGCGCGCGCAGCACGCCGCCGAGGACGATGCGGGCGCGTATGTCCTCCGCCGGGTCGTCGGCGTCCAGTGGTCGCCGGGCGGCCGGTTCGGCGTGGGTGCGGGCCTCGTGCAGCAGCGTGGGGTCGGCCTGGACGTGCCACAGGCGCAGCAGCCGTTCGGCTTCGCCGACGGGGCCGCCGACGGCGGGCACGGGCTGGTACCAGCGGACCACCCGGGCGGGGACCTTGGCGAAGAGTTCGGGCTCGGCGGCGAGGGCGGCCTCGGGCGGCACGGCCTCCTGGGCGGCGGGCCGGCCGGAGAGCTGGGCGGCGGCGAGCGCGGAGAAGTTGCGGGCGCCCTTGCCGAAGTGGCGTTCGACGTAGTCCGAGCAGTGTTTGAGCACGAGGGCCGCCGCGCTCTGGTCGAGGTCGTGCAGCAGCATCTCGCGGACGCCGTCGGCGAATTCGTAGCGCGGGCCGGTGACGTCGTCCGGGGCCGAGCCGGCGGGCAGCTCCCACAGCAGGCCGCTGAGCAGCACTTCGGCCAGCTCCATGGGGCCGGTGTCGGGCAGCATGGCCCGCTGCACCACCTGCATCACGGGCAGCGTCAGCGGCACCGCGGCCAGGTGGACGGCGAGGCGCAGCGCACCCGGCGAGGCGCCGGCCCGGAAGGCCCGCAGCAGTTCGTCGGCGCCGCGGGCGTCCTGCCCCCCGGGCGCGGGCCCGGTCCGGGCGGGGTGGTCGGGCAGCAGCCATCCGGCGGCACCGTGCACGACGGTGCGCCCGGGGCCGGACAGCAGCCGGGCCCAGGTGCCGAGCGCCTCGCCGGTGGGCAGCAGCAGCGGTACGGGCAGGGCGCCGGGGCCGGGCGGCGGGCCGTAGCCGTCGGGGTCGAAGCGCAGCTTGCCGCCGGTGGCGGGGTCGCGGGTGAGGAGACCCGCCTCGGCAGGCAGCGCGGTGCGCGGCCACAGCCGGGGCGGCAGGGGCTGGACGATGGCCAGCGGCGAGGTCAGCGCCCAGTGGTGCAGCAGGCGTTGGGCGCGCCCCTCCTGCCACAGGGGGCCCACGCAGTCGCTGATGACCAGGGTGAGGCGGCTGCCGGTGGGGTCGCGGAACTGGTCGGCGGGGCGCGGCCGGTGGTGGGCGGCGGTGCCGGGCGCGGCGGTGGTGCCGATCAGGGGCGTGCCGTCGGCGTCGCGGTGCAGATAGCGCACGCGGACGTCGCGGAAGACACCCAACTGGGCGCAGGTCTGGCGCAGTTCCTCCAGCATCCGCTCCCAGACCACCATGGACGGGGAGGTGTCCATCAGCAGCTGCATGGAGGCGGCGCGCCGTTCGCCGGGCCGGTAGACGGGGTCCAGGACACCGGTGCGGGCGCCGTCCTCGGCGGTGGCGTTCTCGTCGAGGGGGCCGCGCACGGGCGCGGCGAGCGTGCGGTAGCCGCGCAGGGGCCGCAGGGCGCGCTGCAGGCCCAGGAGGCCGGGCAGGGAGGCGGCCATGGGGACGCGTATGGGGAAGGTGGCGTCGACGGCCTGCGGGTGGCTGCCTTCCGCGTAGAGCGAGACCGGTCCCGAGGCCTCGGCGCGGCGCGTGCGCCCGCGGGGGCCCTGGCCCTGGGCCGGGCGCGGGGCGGCGTCCGGCGGCTGCCACGGCGCTTCGTCAGGGGTGGGGTGCGCGGCGGGCCGCCCGGCCTCGGCGGCCGGGTGCCGCCCGCCGTCCGGCTGCCCGGCCGCGGTGACCCACTGGGCCAGCCAGACGGCGTCGGCGAGCTCCTCCGCCGTGAGGTCCAGGGCCGCCGTCCGCAGCCGGGCGACCAGTTGCCCCAGCCGTGGGCCGTGGGGCGCCGTCATCTTTCATCACCTCGGACGGTCCAGTGGTTGCATGAGCATGTCCGCGAGCCGCTCGCGGGTGACGCGTTCGGTGCGGGGCGCGTGCTGGGTGAGGAAGAGGGCGTTGAGCAGCTGGTCGGCGGCGATGACCTCGCCGGGTTCCCGGTCGAGGAAGCGCTGGATGAGCGCGTCGCCGTCGGTCACCGCGTCGTCGCCCAGGTGGGCTCTGACCATGGCCGTCAGCTGCTCCTCGCCGGGCGCCTCCAGGTCGAGCTGGATGCAGCGGCGCAGCAGGGCGGCCGGGAAGTCGCGCTCGCCGTTCGAGGTGAGCACGATCAGCGGGAACGTGGTGCAGCGCACCCGGCCGCCGTGCACGACGGCCCGCCCGCCGTCGTCGGTGAGCACCTCCACGTCGGGCTCGCGGTCGGCGATGCGCTCCAGCTCCGGGAGGTGGAACTCCCCTTCCTCCAGGGCGTTCAGGAGGTCGTTGGGCAGGTCCAGGTCGCTCTTGTCGAGCTCGTCGACGAGCAGCACGCGCGGCTTGGACACCGGCAGCAGGGCGGTGCCGAGCGGCCCCAGGCGCACGTACGAGCCGATGGAGCGGCGCTCGCCCTCCTCGCCGCCGGCCCGTTCCAGCTGGACGTCCTGCAGGCGGGCTATGGCGTCGTAGTGGTAGAGCCCGTCGCGCAGGGCGGAGCGGCTGACGATAGGCCAGCGCAGCACCCTGCCCAGGCCCAGTTCGTAGGCGACGGCGTGCGCGAGCGTGGACTTGCCGGTGCCGGGGTTGCCGGTGACCAGCAGTGGACGGCGCAGGTAGAGGGCGGCGTTGACGGCCTCCACCTCTTCGGGGCGCGGGTGGTGGTTCTCGACCAGGCGGCGCAGCACTCCGAGCCTGCGGGCGGCACTGGCGTCCGTGTCCGCTCCGGTGTCGGGCCCGGCGGAGGCGAAGTCCCGCCAGGGCGGGGGCGGGGGCAGCCGCCGGATCCCGTCGTGCGGCAGGCCGGCTCCCCGGTAGATGCGCCAATCGTTCACACTGGGCTCCTCGTCGCTGGTGGTGACGTCGGGGCGTGCTGCACCCGGGGCCCCGAGGTCCGTGCCGGTACCTGCTTGCCTCCCCGCTCGAAGGTACCGGCCCGAGGTCTGCCTGCCGACCCCTTCTGCCGCCTGCTGTCAACTGTTTGACGTGCCGTCATGGTGCGCCGCCGGGCCGCGCGCCGGGGGCGTGCAGCGGCGTGTCGGGCAGCGGTGGGCTGTCGGGCGAGTCGAAGAGCAGGGCAATCGACTGAGCCCAGAGCACTTCGGGGTCGGGCGCGTCGGGGTCGCCGCAGCGGATCCGGAGGTTGCGGATGCGGCGGTGGAGCCCCTCGGCGGTCTCGGCCTCGCACACGAGCCGGGACACCTGCCGGTGAAATTCGGCGCAATCCGTATGACCGGTGGCGCATCTGCGCCAGATCACCACGGCGTGGCCGGCCGCGAGCGCCGCCTGCATCGCGCTGGCCCCCGCTCCGGTGGCCACCTCGCCGCAGAAGACGGGCACGGCCGTGTCGGCGACGTCGGACAGCCGCCCGTAGGCCGCGTGCCTGCTCTCCCGGCCCGGCCCGTCGTGCCCTTTGACGGGGACCTCCCGGCGCAGCGGCACCGCGGTCAGCGGG
The DNA here is from genome assembly GCF_014203555.1 of Streptomyces olivoverticillatus. Lineage (GTDB taxonomy): Bacteria > Actinomycetota > Actinomycetes > Streptomycetales > Streptomycetaceae > Streptomyces > Streptomyces olivoverticillatus. The sequence continues at coordinate 376,849 of NZ_JACHJH010000001.1, forward strand.
CCCCGGGCCATCCCGCTCCAGCGCCTGCGCCACTCCGGTATCGCCGGGAAGTCGCGACGGCGCCGGTCGCGCACGACGACCACGCGGCGGTGCCCGAGCGGCATGGTGTGCGGGTCGATCCCGTCGTCCTCGGCGCCCGGCGGCGACAGCCGCCAGGAGTCCAGCGGTTCGTCGAACAGCTCGCGCGGGAGCACCACGTGGACGGCCGCCAGGTGCTCCCCCACGTCGCCCTGGCGCAGGGCCTCGGCGATCGGCTCGCGCAGCGCCTCGTGCAGCCGGTGGCGGGGGACGCCCTCCTCGTCGGAGCAGAGGGGGGTGACGAGGCCGTCCTCGCGCAGCAGTTTCACCCGCCAGGGGTAACGGCTGCCGTAGAGCAGGGGGTCGACCTCGACGATCACATCGGCGCGGGCGCGTTCGTCGGGCACGCCGGGCGCCACGTCGCGGCGCCGGGTCTTGCGCAGTTCGACCTTGCCCTGCGGGGCCGGCCCGGGGTCTTCGGGGCCGTCCACGGCGCCACCGTGCAGGATCTGGTCGATCTCCTCGCGGATGACGTCGGGCAGCGGCTCGGCGTGGGTGGTGAGCCAGTTGCCCAGCTCGCGCAGCGGCTCGGCGTCGGCGGGCTGCTGCTGCCTACTGACGGCCGCGGCCACCCGGGACGCGTAGAGCAGGACCGCCTCCAGCTCCAGATCCCGGCCGGGGGCCTGGCCCGGCTCCTTGGCGGGGCCGCCGTCGCGCAGGTCGTAGAGCAGGCCCACGCCCTCCCGCCAGGCGCGCGGGTCGTGCTCGACGCCGGGCTGGTAGGGGGCCTGGATCACCCGGCGCTTGGCCTCCTCGACCAGCAGCATCACCTCGCCGGGCGTGCGGGGCGGGGTGAGCTCGGCGAGCCGGGCGAAGAGGTGGGTGCGCAGGACGGGCGTGAAGCCGTCGGCGGGTAGGGCGCGCAGCGCCTGCTGCAGGCCCGTCCAGCTGCCGCCTGTGCCGACGGTCTGGTAGCGGCGCAGGTGGTGGCGGTCGTGGGCGCGGATGATGGCATGCAGCCGGTCGCGGCCGGGCCGGTCGTTGGCGATCCGGCGCAGGGCGGTGACGGGCACGGCGAGGCCCGCCGTGTCCTGGCCGCGCCCCTTGCTGAGGCCGATGACGGCGCCGCGGCCGGTGTCCACGACGGGCCCGCCCGAGCATCCGGCGACGGGTATCTCGCCGCGCAGCAGCATGGCGCTGCCGTCGCTGCCGTCACCGCCGCTGGCGGTGCCCACGCCGAAGCGGGGGGCGAGCTCGCCCATCTCCTGCGACCAGCCGTACAGGGTGATCGGGGCGGGGACGACCGCCGAGCGGTCGCTCAGCCAGAGGCACTCGGCGTCCTCGGCGCCGGCCACCTCCACCAGGGCGAGGTCGGGCAGCGGCCAGCGGCGCGGCGGCAGGTCGGGGTCGTCGGGCAGCGGCAGGGCGAGCGCCACCCGGCCCTTGGTGGTGCGGTCGCGCCAGTCGGTGACGTCGATGGCCGTATCGCCGCGGAGCACGTCACCACCGCCGTTTCCCACGACATGGGCACAGGTCAGCACCCACCCGGGGGCGATGAAGAAGCCGCTGCCCCAGAACCGGGCACCGCTGCGGTCATACCCGCCGCCGGGCGCGGAAATGCGCACGACGGCCCGGCGCGCGGTGCCGTCCAGGGCGCTCAAGGGGTACCGGGGGTCGCGGGCGCCGGACCGGCGGGCGTCCCCTCCGCCCGGCGCTCGTTCCAGGTGAGGGTCACGGTGACGGCCGCCTTGCCCTCGCCGTCGGCCAGCAGGCCGATGACGCGGCCCGCCTTGGCGGACAGCTCGATGCCGAACTCCACGGACACCTCGTCCGGCCGGGCCGCGGCGAGCCCCATGCGCACGGAGTCGGCAACTCCGCGCACGGTGTCGGCGAGGCCGCCCGCCAGGTCGGCCACCCGCTGGGCGGCGCTGGAGTCCTCGAAGCCCCCGCCGCCGTGTCCCCCGAGTTCCTGCGCCTCCGTCACCCGCGCCCAGACGACCGTGCCGTCGTCGAGCCTGACTTGTGTGATCCCGTCAGCCACGCGCCACCCCCCGCTACCGCGTCCCTCCAGCAGGCACAGCAGGCTAGTGCCCGCACGGCACGGACGCGAGGGGCCGGGACGGATACGGTCACGCCTATTCTGGGTATGACCATCGACTATTCCTGACGGAGTTCACGTTGTACTTCACCGACCGCGGCATCGAGGAGCTGGAGAACCGGCGGGGCGAGGAGGAGGTCACCCTCGGCTGGGTGGCCGAGCGCCTGCGCGAGTTCGTCGACCTCAACCCGGACTTCGAGGTGCCGGTGGAGCGCCTGGCGACCTGGCTGGCCCGCCTGGACGACGAGGACGACGAGTAGGACTCCCGCTCCGCGGGCGCCGGCCGGGCGGCTCAGCCTTTCCGGCGCCCCCGCCACGCGTCGTAGGCCAGGGTCAGGGCGCCGTCGGCGAACAGCGCCGCGCCCGCCACCTGCCAGGCGCGCCCGCGCCTCCGCCGGGAGAGGGCGAGCAGCCCCAGCCCCACCGCGACCTCGGCCCCGCCGAGGGCCCGCGCCTTGGTGCCCCATATCCACTCGCCGTCGAGGCCGGTGCGCACCGCCTGCCGCCAGCCCGGCCACTCCACCGCCTCGGCCGAGGCGAGCATCCCCACCGCGTCCCGCAGCGACTGCGCGCTCGTACCGGGCGCGAGCCCCGGCGGCAGGCGCAGGCCCGCGCGGGCGAGCACGGCGATCAGCCCCAGCACCCGGGCCGGTGCGTCCGCGTCCGAATCCGGCCGCGTCAGCCGGTCGAAGGCGGCCGCATCCAAGACCGGGTCGAGCCCGAGCCGGGCCCGCAGCGCCGTCATCGCGCTCTCGTCGCCGAGCGGCGAGCCGTCCGCCAGCCAGGTGTATCCGGCCGTGCGGCGGAAGCCCGCCGCCACCACGAAGCCCGCGCCTTCCTCGTCCCACCACAGGCCCACCGCCGGCCACGGCTCGGCGACGGTCAGCGCGTGCGCCCACTCGGCCGTCACGGCGGCGAGGTTGGCGTCCTCCTCCCGCCAGGAGTCCCGGCCCGGCACCAGCACGCTCCAGTCGCCCGCCGGTGCGAGCAGCAGGGGCTCGCGCAGCAACTGCGCGGACGGTCGGACGCGGTGGGGCTCGGCCCGGCAGAGCAGCAGGACCCCCGCCGCCGGGCTGTGATCAGTAGCGGACATGCACCAACGCTATGCCACCTCAGGGCCCCTTGACTTCCCGAGCCCGCGATATATCGTGTCTATCGAGATACGCGATATGTTGCGTCGAGGGCCTCGTGCCCTTGTGCCGTTCGCCCTTACGCAGGAGGCTCCGCATGCCGGCCCAGTCCGAGTGGTCACTCGCCGAACCGCAGAAGCTCACCATCGAAGAGCCCGTCACCGGGCTGAACGTGCGCATCGTCAGCGGCACCGTCAACGTCGTGGGCACCGACTCCGGGCCCGCCAGGCTGGAGCTGTCCCACATCGAGGGGCCGCCGCTGGTGGTCACCCACGAGGCGGGCATCCTCACCGTCACCTACGACGACCTGCCCTGGAAGGGCTTCCTCAAGTGGTTCGACGTCAAGGGATGGCGGCGCAGCGTCACGGTCACCCTCTCGGTGCCGACCGCCACCCGCGTCGAGGTCGGGGTCGTCGGTGCGACCGCCGTCGTCTCGGGCATCTCGGGCGCCACCGAGGTCCGCGGCGTCTCCGGCGACACCACGCTCGTCGGGGTGAGCGGGCCGGTGCGCGCCGACACGGTCTCCGGGCGGCTGGAGGCCCAGGCGCTCGGCGGCGAGCTGCGCTTCAACTCCGTCTCCGGCGACCTGACGCTCATCGAGAGCACGGCACCCGCGGTCAAGGCGGACTCGGTCGGCGGCGACATGACCGTCGATCTCGCCGCCGACGCCCGGCAGCCCTCCCTCGCCCTCACCACCGTCTCCGGCGAGATCGCGATCCGGCTGCCGCAGCCGGTCGACGCCGAGGTGGACGCCAACACCACCACCGGCGCCGTCTCGTGCGCCTTCGAAGACCTGCGGATCAGCGGCCAGTGGGGCGCCAAGCGCATCACCGGCCGGCTGGGGTCGGGCGGCGGCCAGCTCAAACTCACCACTGTCTCCGGAGCGGTCGCACTCCTGCGCAAGCCTCCGACCCAGGGAAAGGTCCTCTGATGCCCCCCGTCTTCGCCCACGGCCGCCTCCGCCTGTACCTGCTCAAGCTGCTCGACGAGGCGCCGCGCCACGGCTACGAGGTCATCCGCCTGCTGGAGGAGCGCTTCCAGGGGCTGTACGCACCCTCCGCCGGCACCGTCTACCCCCGCCTCGCCAAGCTCGAGGCCGAGGGCCTGGTCACCCACACCACCGAGGGCGGCCGCAAGGTCTACTCCATCACCGACGCCGGGCGGGCCGAACTCGCCGACCGCGGGGGCGAGCTGGCCGATCTCGAACTGGAGATCCGCGACTCCCTCGCCGCGCTCGCCGCCGACATCCAGGAGGACGTGCGCGGCGGCGCGGAGGACCTGCGCCGCCAGATGCGCGAGGCCGCGACCCAGACCCGTACGGACCCGGGCGGCGACTACCTGGCCGGCGCGAAGGAGGAGCTGCGCAAGGCCAAGGAAGAGTGGATGGAGCAGGCCCGCCGCGCCAAGGAGGAGAGCCGCCGCGCCCGCCAGGACGCGCAGACGGCCCGCCGCCAGGCGCGCAAGGCGCAGGAGAACGCGCGGGAGGAGGTGCGGCGCATCACGGAGCGGGTGCAGCAGGAGGTCCGCGAGCACGCGCAGCACGGCGACTGGCCGACCGGCATCGTCGAGGGTGTGAGCACCCTGGCCCAGGAGCTCGGCGCGCTGGCCGGCCGGGGGCCTGCGGCCTCGGCCCCGGCTCCGACGATCACGGTCGAGCGGGCGGACGACATCCTGTCCAAGGACCCCGCCCGCGACCTGGACCGGCTGCTGGACCGCTTCCGGGACGGGGTCCGCGACGCGGCGCGGGACCACGGGGTCACGGCCCATCAACTGGCCGAGATCCGCACCCATTTGACGGAGACGGCGGCTCGGGTGAGCGAGGCGCTGCGGGCGCACCCCTGATCGCGCCGACGCACGTCGTCCCCGGACGCCGGACACGCCTGGATCAGGCCGTCCGGCGTTCGAGGACCGTCACCGTCACCGCACCCGGCCCCGTTGCGCGCACGCGCACCGTGCGCCGCTCCCCGGGCCGTACCACCGCGGCGTCGGCACGGACCGGGCCCGACACCCGCACGGCCCAACCGCCCGGCCCCGGCGGCACCGACACCTCCGTCACCCCGCCCCCGCGGGCCCGGTACTCCAGCCGGTAGCGACCGGCCTCGTACGAGGCACTTCGGACCTCCCCCGCCACAGCGGCCGCATACGGAGAGGCCGTGCGCTCCTTGTTCGCCTGGAAGCGCCCGTTCCCGTCCAGTGCGCAGTACGCACCGCCGTAACACCACTCCCAGCTCGCCCACCCCGACGCGTAGCGGCCCATCGACGCCAGCGCGTCCTCGTAGAAGCGCCCCATGTGCGGCAGCGCGCTGTTCAGCGGGCCCCACTCGCCGACCACCACCGGCAGCCGGTGTTCGCGCGGATAGCGGACCACCGCCGCCTCGTAGCGCTCCAGCCAGCCGGAGGCGGGGTCGTAGTCGCGCCCGGCCTCCATGGCGGCGTTGTAGAAGTGCGGGGCGTAGACGACCTTGGGGTCGGGGATGCGGCCCAGACCGGTGGGGATGCCCTCACCCGCCGCCGGGGTCGGCTCGATGAACAGCCAGTGCTTGCGGTCGACGCGGCGGATCGCCTCGGCGATGCGCCGGTACATGGGCGTCAACCGGGTGGACTCCACGCGCCGCGCCGCGGTCGGCAGGTCCTCGCCCGGAAGGAGCCTGCCCATCGGCTCATTGATCAGGTCGTAGCCGAACACGGCGGGATGGTCGGCCAGCCGGCCGGCGAGCACCTGCCACATCCGGGCCTGGGCGCGCCGCAGGTCCGCGTCGCCGTAGAGGTGTTCGAAGGCGGCCTGCACGCCCGGTTCGAAGTACTCCGCGAACCAGTCGTCGGGGTGGGGCCGGTACGGCAGGCCGTCGGTGCGCGTGGCCCACTCCGGGATGCCGCGGTGGCCGCCGAACCCGGGCCCGTAGACGTCCTGGTGGGCGTCGACCACCACCCGGATGCGGTAGGTGTGCGCCCAGTCCAGGATCCGCTCGATCTTCCTCAGATAGCGCTCGCTGTACCGGCCGGGCCGCGGCTCCAGGTCGTCCCAGAAGACGGCCAGGCGGGCGAGGTTGAACCCCCGGCCCGCCATGTCGCGCAGGTGCCGCTCGGTGATGCCCGACAGGGCGTCCTCCCCGCGGTGGTCCTTGTCCGCGAGGTTCCATCCGTGCAGGGTGAGCGCGCGGCCGCGCTCGTCGGTCAGCGGCGGCGGCGCTTGCGGACGTGCCTGTGCGGTGCCGGGTACGAGCAGTGCCAGGGCCGCGGCCAGCGCAGGCCCCGCCGTGCAGAGACGTCTCTTCGGCATCCGCCGTTCATACCGTCAGGACGACCTTTCCGAACAGGTCGCCACCGGCCATCTTCTCGAAGCCCTCGCGCGCCCGGTCCAGCGGCAGCACGGAGTCGATCACCGGGCGGACACCGGTGGCCGCGCAGAAGCTCAGCAGGTCCGCCAGCTCCTCCTTGGTGCCCATGGTCGAGCCGACGACCTTCAGCTCCAGGAAGAAGATCCGGGTGAGCTCGGCGGCCGGCGGGTTGGGGCCGCTGGTCGCGCCGGAGATGACGAGCGTGCCACCGGGCTTGAGGGACTTGACCGAGTGCGACCAGGTGGCGGCGCCCACGGTCTCGATGACGGCGTCGACCCGGTGCGGCAGCCGCGCCCCCGGCTCGAAGGCGGCTTCCGCACCGAGCTCGACGGCCCGCTTGCGCTTGGCCTCGTCCCGGCTGGTCGCGAAGATCCGCAGCCCGGCCGCGGCGCCCAGCACGATCGCCGCGGTGGCGACCCCGCCGCCGGCGCCCTGGACCAGGACGCTCTGGCCGGGGCGCACGCCCGCGTTGGTGAACAGCATCCGGTAGGCGGTCAGCCAGGCGGTGGGCAGGCAGGCGGCCTCCTCGAAGGAGAGCTCCTGCGGCTTGGGCAGCAGGTTCCAGGTGGGCACGCAGACCCGCTCGGCGAAGGTGCCCTGGTAGCGCTCGGTGAGAATGGAGCGCGGCTCGTCCGGGCCCACGCCGTGGCCGCTCTGGCCGATGACGGAGTGCAGGACGACCTCGTTGCCGTCCTCGTCGGTCCCGGCGGCGTCGCAGCCGAGGATCATCGGCAGGGCCTCCTCACCGAGCCCCACGCCGCGCAGCGACCACAGGTCGTGGTGGTTGAGCGAGGCGGCCTTGACGTTGACGGTCGTCCAGCCGGGCCGCGCCTCGGGCTCGGGGCGCTCCCCCAGGACGAGGCCGTTCAGCGGCTGGTCACGGTCGATGCGTGCGGCATAGGCGGCGAACATGATCCGAACCTAGACCCGGGGGCGCGCACGGCGGAACCTCACGGCGGTGTGACACACGCCGCGTCCCGTCCGGCGGCGGATGCCGGGCCCGGGAACACGAAAACGCCGGACGGACCCGTTCGGGCCCGTCCGGCGTTCGTCAGGACGGCAGGCTCAGCGCCCGGCCACGCCGTCGGCGCGGGCGGCCGCGGCCACGGCGGCCGTGACCGCCGGGGCGACGCGCTCGTCGAAGGGCGAGGGGATCACGCAGTCGGCGCTCAGCTCGTCCGCCACCACCGCGGCCAGCGCCTCCGCCGCCGCCAGCTTCATGCCCTCGGTGATCCGCGAGGCACGCACCTGGAGGGCGCCCGCGAAGATGCCGGGGAAGGCGAGGACGTTGTTGATCTGGTTCGGGTAGTCGCTGCGGCCGGTGGCGACCACGGCCGCGTACTTGTGGGCGACGTCCGGGTGGATCTCCGGCGTGGGGTTGGCCATCGCGAAGATCAGTGCTTCCTTGGCCATGGTGGCGACCGCGGCCTCGGGGACGGTGCCGCCGGAGACGCCGATGAAGACGTCGGCGCCGTCCAGCGCGGTCTCCAGCGTTCCGGAGAGGCCGGCCTTGTTGGTGAATCCGGCCAGATTCCGCTTGACGTCCGTCAGGTCGGCGCGGTCCAGGGAGACGATCCCCTTGCGGTCGCAGACCGCCACGTCGCCGATGCCGGCCTCGACCAGGATCTTGGCGATGGCCACTCCGGCCGCGCCCGCACCGGAGATCACCGCACGCAGCTCGCCGAGCGTGCGCCCGGTCAGTCGCGCGGCGTTGCGCAGCGCTGCGAGGGTGACGACGGCGGTGCCGTGCTGGTCGTCGTGGAAGACGGGGATGTCCAGGCGCTCCTGGAGCTTGCGCTCGACCTCGAAGCAGCGCGGCGCGGAGATGTCCTCCAGGTTGATGCCGCCGAACGAGGGCGCGAGGCGGGCCACGGTGTCGACGATCTCGTCCACCTCGCGGCAGTCGAGCGCGATCGGCACGGCGTCGACGCCGCCGAACTGCTTGAAGAGGATCGCCTTGCCCTCCATGACGGGCAGGGACGCCTCGGGACCGATGTCCCCGAGCCCGAGCACCGCACTGCCGTCGGTCACCACCGCGACGACCTGGGACTTCCAGGTGTAGTCGTGCACCAGTTCCGGCTTCTCCGCGATGGCGCTGCACACCTTGGCGACGCCCGGCGTGTAGGCGAGGGACAGATCGTCCCTGTCCTTCACGGGAACGGTTGCCCGGATGGCCATCTTGCCGCCCCGGTGCAGCGCGAAGGCCGGATCGAAGAACTGCTCGCCTTCGTCCGCACCACTGTCGCTGCGAGGATTCACGATCTCCGCTGCCACTTTTCTTGACCCCTTTGTCGAATTGCTGTCGAGGGTAACCGCCCCCGTGGTTGTGGAGCGGGTCGGGCACCGTGTCCGTGACAGAGGTGGTACGAACGGACACTCGCGGGCGCGCCACATGTGCGCCCAAGGCCCCGGGTGAGGGGTGTGACTCGCATTTCTACCGGATGAGCGCTACGGCCGACGAGTGAGTTCCCGGCGTGAACGGGGCCGGGATCCGGCCGGGACGGCGCCCGGGCGGGCACGATCGCGTCGAAACCATGCCAACGGGTGGCCGGACCGGCCGGATGTCCATGGAGTGAGACACAACGGACGTGACGTGGGTCTCGCGAAGAGGTGGCGGCCGACCGGGAACCGTGTACTCATGGCCTGGAACCACCCGGTAACCGCACAGCGATCACCTGTTATCCGATTTTGACATCGCTGGCCCCCCGAATGGGGCAGTCCGGATGGCAAGATGCGCACACCGCACGAGGTCGCGGCACACGAGGAAGTGTGCTTTGGCCTTGTCGGGACCGCAAAAACACGTGTGTTCAGGGCATGTGTTCAAAGTGTTTTCCAGTCGGCTATCCCCTCACCTGCAGGAGGAACCAGCAATGACCGCAAGCACCACCTCTCGCCCGGCTGCTGCCAGGAATCGTTTGGCCGCCGCCGGCGCGATCGCGGTCGCCGGCGCCCTGCTGCTGACCGGTTGCGGCGACCAGCGCAACAAGACCGGCAACGAAGCCGGTGAGACGACCAAGAGCTCCTCCGCTCCGCTCTTCGGCAAGCTGCCGAAGAAGATCCAGGACGCCGGAGTGATCAAGGTCGGCTCCGACATCGCCTACCCTCCGGTCGAATTCAAGAAGGACGGCAAGACCGTCGGCATCGACCCCGACATCGCCGCCGCGCTCGGCAAGCAGCTCGGCGTGCGGTTCGAGTTCGAGAACGGCACCTTCGACACCCTGCTGACGGGTCTGCGCTCCAAGCGCTACGACATGGCCATGTCGGCCATGACCGACACCAAGGACCGGCAGGAGGGCGTCGACCCCAAGACCCACAAGAAGGTCGGCGAGGGCGTCGACTTCGTCGACTACTTCACGGCCGGCGTGTCGATCTACACCAAGAAGGGCGACACCAAGGACATCAAGTCCTGGGACGACCTGTGCGACAAGAAGGTCGCCGTCCAGCGCGGCACCGTCTCGGACGACATGGCCAAGTCGCAGTCCGACAAGTGCGAGAAGGACAACAAGGGCAAGATCAGCATCGAGGCCTTCGACACCGACCTCGAGGCCCAGACCCGGCTCAAGGCCGGCGGCGTCGACGCCGTCTCCAGCGACTTCCCCGTCGCTGCCTACGCGGTGAAGACCTCCGGTGGCGGAAACGACTTCGAGGCGGTCGGCGACCAGGTGGAGGCCGCCCCGTACGGCATCGCCGTCGCCAAGGACAACGCACAGCTGCGGGACGCCCTCCGGGCGGCCCTGGAGGCGACCCTCAAGAACGGTACGTACGACAAGGTCTTGAAGACCTGGGGCGTCGAGGCGGGCGCCATCAAGGAAGCCAAGGTCAACGGCGGTTCCTGACCGCTGACCGCGCTTGCGATCCCTTCCTCGTACGGACCGCTGAAAGGCCATACCCGTGACTGATTCCGCCGACAAGCCCGACAAGCCGGACGCCGACGGCACCCCGCCGGAGCCGAAGGCCGAGGCTGCGAAGCCCGAGCCGAAGGCCGAGAAGGCTGACACCAAGAAGCCTGAGGCCAAGAAGGCTGAGGCTGCGAAGCCCGAGAAGGCTGACACCGAGAAGGCCGACGCCGAGGAGGCAGAGGCTGCGAAGCCCGACGCCGAGAAGCCTGAGGGCGACAAGGCCGAGAAGGCCGAGCCGGAGGCCGAGAAGGCCGAGCCCGAGCCTGAGGCCGACCCGGAGGGCGACCCGAAGCCCCAGCCGAAGGACGACCCCGCGGACGACCCGAAGGGCGACGACCCGAAGGACGACCCGGAGCCCGAGCCCGCGAAGGGCAAGGCCAAGACCGCCACCGCCACGGCGGTCGAGCCGGAGGCCGTCAAGGCCATCCCCGTGCGCCACTACGGCCGCTGGGTCGCCGCCGTCGTCGTGCTCGCCCTGCTGGGACTGCTGGTCAACGCCTTCGCCTCGGCGAACGTGCACTACCACGCCATCCCGGACTACCTCTTCAACTCCAACGTCATCTCCGGTCTCGGCAAGACCGTCCTGATCTCGGTGCTCTCCATGGCACTGGGCCTGGTGCTCGGCATCGTGCTGGCCGTGATGCGGCTGTCGAAGAATCCGGTGACCTCCTCGGTCTCCTGGCTCTACATCTGGTTCTTCCGGGGCACCCCGGTCTACGTCCAGCTGCTGCTCTGGTTCAACCTCGCGCTGATCTTCCCGTACATCAACCTCGGCCCGATCTACCGGGACGAGATGAGCGACTTCATGACCCCCTTCATGGCCGCGCTGCTCGGCCTGGGGCTCAACGAGGCCGCGTACATGTCGGAGATCGTGCGGGCCGGCATCCAGTCCGTCGACGAGGGCCAGACCGAGGCCTCGCACGCGCTGGGCATGAGCCAGGCCAAGACCCTGCGCCGGATCGTGCTGCCGCAGGCCATGCGGGTGATCGTGCCGCCGACCGGCAACGAGTTCATCAACATGCTCAAGACCTCGTCGCTGGCGGCGAGCGCAGCCCAGTACCTGGAGCTGCTGCGCTCCACGTCCGACATCGGCCAGACCACCGGCGCCACCGTGGAGATGCTCTTCCTCGCGGCCACCTGGTACCTCATCCTGACCAGCATCTTCAGCGTCGGTCAGTTCTATCTGGAGCGGCACTACGCCCGCGGCTCGCTGCGCAGCCTGCCGCTCACTCCGTGGCAGAAGATCCGGGCGAACCTGTCCGCCTTCGGCAACCGCTCCAAGGGAGGCGTCACCGCATGAACGCGATGGTGAAGGCCGAGGGCGTCCACAAGTCCTACGGCGCCGTCCAGGTCCTCAAGGGCATCGACCTCGAGGTCGCCCCCCGCGAGGTGTTCTGCCTCATCGGCCCGTCCGGGTCCGGCAAGTCGACCTTCCTGCGGTGCATCAACCACCTGGAGAAGATCAACGCGGGCCGGCTCTACGTCGACGGCGAGCTGGTCGGCTACCGCCAGAAGGGCGACAAGCTGTACGAGCTCAAGGACAGCGAGGTCGCGCAGAACCGGCGGGACATCGGCATGGTGTTCCAGCGCTTCAACCTCTTCCCGCACATGACCGCGGTCGCCAACATCATGGAGGCGCCCATGCAGGTCAAGGGCGAGTCCAAGGCGGTCGCCCGGGAGCGGGCGCTGAAGCTGCTCGACCGCGTCGGCCTGGCGGACAAGGCGGAGAACTACCCCTCGCAGCTCTCCGGCGGCCAGCAGCAGCGCGTGGCCATCGCCCGCGCGCTGGCGATGGAGCCCAAGCTGATGCTCTTCGACGAGCCGACCTCGGCGCTCGACCCCGAGCTCGTGGGCGACGTCCTGGACGTCATGCGGGGCCTGGCCGAGGACGGCATGACGATGATCGTCGTCACCCACGAGATGGGCTTCGCCCGCGAGGTCGGCGACTCGGTCGTCTTCATGGACCAGGGCGTCGTGGTCGAGTCGGGCAACCCGCGCGAGGTGCTCACCAACCCCCAGCACGAGCGGACGAAGTCCTTCCTGTCCAAGGTGCTCTGACCTGTCCGAGGTGCGCTGAGGAAACGGATACGGCGAAGCGGCGGTACGGATGACTTTCCGTACCGCCGCTGGCGTTTTCAGCATGATCTAGCGCGGAACCCCGGGCGTTCACGCCCGGGAGGAAGCGGTTCTCCGGGCTGCTCTGAGCAGTGCGCCGCCGCAGGATGTGGCGAAGTAGGACGATGACCAGAATCCGCGGTGATCGGGTAGGTCCCGGGCGGGATGCCGCTGCGGACCCGTATCAGGGACTGCGGCATCCGAGGGCTCGCCGAGTGCGAGGCCCCCTTGGTCTCGGGGGTCAGGCGCAAGGTGCCTGTCAGCGCGGGGGAAGTGACCACCAGCTCGTCCCAGCGCCCGGTCATGCCCTCGACGGCGATGCCCGCCGTGTCCCCCACTTCGACCGATGCCTCGTCAAGGACCAGCCGGGGTCCGTCCGGCGGTCCGTCGCCGGGCGCCGCCGCGGCCCGTACCGGCGCGAGCACCAGCAGGGCGGTCAGCAGGGCGACGGCCCGCGCCGTGCGGCGCGGGTGCGGTAAGACGGGCTCCCCGTGTGCGCTCACGATCCGCTCCCCAGGTGGCACATTCCCGGCAGGACGGCGCAAGGGTAGCGCTCGCATGTACATGACGACATAGCGTTTGCGGACATGACCCCTCCGGCTCGCGCTCGTCCTCCCCCGGACGGCCTCCTGACGGCCACACGTCCGTGTAATACGCTCGATCTACATCCGTCCATTACCTACTCGTGACCCCGACCGCGCGGGCACGCCGGCAGAGGGACCACACGTGGAACTGGCCTACTACTCGGACTACGCCGTCCGGCTGGTCAACAGCGAGCAGCCGTCGCGCGGCCTCGACACGCTCACCTCGCTGGAGGCCGTGCGCGAGCTCTTCGGCACCAGCACCCAGATGGCCCGCAGGCTGGCCGACGGCGACCTGACCCGGCTGCGCGCGGTGCGGGTGCGGCTGCGTGCGGTCTTCGAGGCGGCCGCCGAGGGCGACGAGGTCCGGGCGGTGGACCTGCTCAACGCGCTGCTGATGGAGTTCCCCGTCAGCCCCCAGATCTCCGGGCACGAGCACCGGGACGACGACGGCCGGCCCAAGTGGCACATGCACATCGCCGACCACGCGGCCAGCGCCGGCGCCAACTACACGGCCACGGCCTGCATGGGGCTCGCGGTCCACCTCACCGAGTACGGCGTCGACCGGCTCGGCATCTGCCAGGCCGCGCCCTGCCGCAACGCCTACCTGGACACCTCGACCAACCGCTCGCGCCGCTACTGCTCCGACCGCTGCGCCACCCGTGCGAACGTCGCGGCCTACCGCGCCCGCAAGCGCCTGGAGAGCGAGCGCTCACCGGCGCGCACGGGCCTGGCCGCCGACGCCAGCCAGGACAGCAGCGCGGTCGCCGAGCGCTGACCGGCCTGCGGCGGCGGGCGCAGCCGCAGCCAGGCGCGGGCGACGACGAACTCGTCGGGCACGGTGCCGAACTCCCGGCTGTCGTTCTCCACCAGGGGGTTGTCCCCCGTCACCCACCAGCCGCCCTCGCGCCGCTCGACCACGCGCTTGACGATCAGCAGGTCCTGCCGGAAGGGATGCCGCAGCACCACCACATCACCCGGCCGCACCGCGGCGCCGTACCGGACGACCAGCTGGTCCCCCGGATTCAGGGTCGGCACCATCGACGGGTTGTAGACCTCGGCAATCCCGATCCGCAGCAGTCCGCGACGCTCGCGGTCCAGCTCATGCCCGCGCTCGTCCACTTGCTCCTGCACCACGGCACCTCCGCGTCCGTATCCTCCGCCCGGGGTCCCAGACTGACATCGGACTTTTGTCCCGAGCCCCCGGGGCACCCGAGAAAAGCCTTCCCACACCGAGTAATCTCGCACCTGAGAAGACGATCACGAGGAAGGACAGCACATGCTCTCCCGCCTGTTCGCCCCCAAGGTGAAGGTCAGCGCCCACTGCGACCTGCCCTGCGGTGTGTACGACCCGGCCCAGGCCCGCATCGAGGCCGAGTCGGTCAAGGCCGTCCAGGAGAAGTACCAGGCCAACGAGGACGCGCACTTCCGCGCCCGCGCCACGATCATCAAGGAGCAGCGCGCGGAGCTCGCCAAGCACCACATCTCGGTGCTGTGGAGCGACTACTTCAAGCCCCCGCACTTCGAGAAGTACCCCCAGCTGCACCAGCTCGTCAACGACACCCTCAAGGCCCTGAGCGCCGCCAAGGCCTCCACGGACCCCAAGACGGGCGAGAAGGCGCTGGAGCTCATCGCGGAGATCGACCGCATCTTCTGGGAGACCAAGAAGGCGTGACGCCCGCCTGACGGCAGTGTCAGCGACAGGGCCCCCGGCTGTAGAGCCGGGGGCCCTTCGTGCGTGTACGCCCGTTTCGTCTAGTGGTTTCAGCTATGGCCTAGACCAGGCCCGATCCGGTTGGATGTCTACAAACATCCAGCTGACGAGGGTTTATGTTCAAGGTTCTCTTTGCTGCTATACCCGGGCTCATGGCGGTCGGGGCCGTCACCGCCGCAGTGTTCTCGTACCTCCGGCTGCACCGCATCAAGGCGGCGTGGAACAGCGGGCTCACCGCCGAGGGGCGGTGCGTGCGCACGTACGTTGTGACGACCGTCTGGCGCCGCGGGCACCAGCGCTCCTCGTCGAGCGAGCTGCGTCACGTGTACGAGTTCACGGGCCCCGACGGTGAGCAGCGGCGGTTCGAGGAGGACGGTTCGGCGACCGTCTTCGAGGGGGACCCGGTCGTCGTGCGCTATCCGCACGGACGGCCCGACCGGGCGACGGCCCTGCCGCCGGGGGACCGCAGGGTCAAGGCCAGGGCTGCGGTGCAGATCGGCTTCTGCGCGTTCTTCACCCTGGTGTCCCTGGCGGTGGCGGGCATCTTCTTCACCGTCGCCCAGGGCATGTCGGACATCAACAAGGAGCGCAAGCACATCCCCACGGTCCCCGACAACCGCCCGGAAGAGGGCCCCACCGGCCTGCCGGCGCTGCCGACACCCCCGTCCATGCCGGCGCTGCCGCCCATGCCGACGGACCTGCCGGCGGGCCCGACGGACATGCCGCCACTGCCCTCCGGCTTCCCGACGCTGCCCCCGCCGCGCTGACCTGACTAGCGACAGAAGTGACGAACTCCTTGCGTGTTCAACGGACTTGGGGTGGCAGCCGGGCCCGGCCGTGATCCCATGGCGGGCGACCGGCTGACCACAGCGCACCCTGCAGACCCGAGGAGCACTCCCATGCTGATGGCCCACCCCGCCGTACTGCGCAACCTCGTCGAGCGGTACGCCGCCGCCACCGCCGCGGACCAGGGCGACCCGGCCGTGCGGCGGCAGGTCGAGGACACCGCCTACACGCTATGCGTCTCGACCGGCACCCGCCGCGTCGAGGACGCGCTCGCGGCGGCGCGGGAGCTGCTCGCCCGCACCGGCGCCCTCGCGCCGGCGGCCTGAGATCACCGCGGAGCGGCGGCGGTACGGGCCGCCCGGCGCACGGCCCGTACCGTCCCCCGCACGTCACCGTCCGTCCAGGAAAACGTTTCCTTACCGCTACCGTCGATCGTGATCATGCCACGCATGACCGCTTCGACCGCTTCGATTTGGACGCGCCGCACCGCCGCCACGGCCGTCGCCGCCCTCGCCGCCGTGACCGTCCTGGGCGCGACCGCCGCCCCCGCGAGCGCAGCCGCGCCCGCCGCCACCACCGCCGCCGCCCAGCCCGCGACCTCCGGCACCGCCGGCCTCAAGGGAGTCGACTACGACACCTGGCAGCGCGACGTGCAGGCGGTCGTCGACCGGGCCACCCCCTACGTCACCGAGCGCACCGCGCACGCGGACGGCCACAAGCAGGCCATCGTGCTCGACATCGACAACACCTCGCTGGAGACGGACTTCCACTGGGCGGCCATCCCCACCCCGGCCGTCAAGCCGGTGCTGGACCTCACCCGCTACGCGCACTCCCGCGGGGCCGACATCTTCTTCGTCACCGCCCGGCCCGGCATCCTGGACTCCGTCACCGAGTGGAACCTGCGCAAGGTCGGCTACCCGGTGGGCGGCCTGTACGTGCGTCACCTGCCCGACCTCTTCGAAGCGGTGAGCACGTACAAGACCGCCAAACGGGCGGAGATCGAGGCCAAGGGCTACACGATCATCGCCAACATCGGGAACAACACCACCGACCTGACCGGCGGGCACGCGGAGCGGACCTTCAAGCTGCCGGACTACGACGGCAAGCTCTCCTGAGCGCACCCGACGCCGTCGGCGTGCGTCAGTGCCGGGACTTGTAGCGGTCCAGCGCGGCCACCCCCAGCGCCGCCAGGCCGATCTGGATGATCCACTCGATCCAGTCCACGCCCTTGGTGTGGTCCACGTGCAGGGCGTGGGCGATGACCGCGCCGACGAAGGCCGCCACGATGCCGATCAGCACCGTGGACAGCACCCCGATGTGCTGCCGCCCCGGCACGATCAGCCGCCCCAGCACACCGATGACGGCGCCGATCACGATCGCACTGATAACTCCTGAGATTGCCATGACCTCCCCCTTGCAGCCGGTTCCTGCCGGTACACCTGCCCATGTCCCGGCACGTGCATGTCAGGCCGGGGGACCCGGCGGCCCCGCCTAGACTGGGGCCTTCCCGGGCGTGACGACGCCCGCTGGGGACGGGAGAGCGACAGTGACGGCAGGCGTCGGGAGCTTCGGAAGTTTCGAAGGGTCCTTCGACGACCCGGAAGACCCTTCGGCGGAGGTGCTGGCGGAAGCCGCCGCCGCCTTCGGGCTGCTCGCTTCCTCCGCCCGCCTGCACCTGGTCTGGGCGCTGGCCCAGGGCGAGAGCGACGTCAGCGGGCTGGCCGAGCGGGTGGGCGGCGCGCTGCCCGCCATCAGCCAGCACCTGGCCAAGCTGAAGCTGGCCGGGCTCGTGCGGTCCCGCCGCGAAGGCCGCCGGGTGGTCTACCTGGTGGACGACCCCGACGTGGTGACCATCGTCCGGCTCATGGTCGGCCAGCTCGCCGACCGCCGGGCCGAAGCCGACGCGGGCGCCGCGGCCGGAACCCTCCGTGGCCTGGGCGCCTGAGGCCCGTACGGCGGCCCCCGGACCCGGCGGCAGCGACCTGGAGGTGCTGCGCGCGCTGGAGAGCGGGCCGCGCGGGCTGGTGGAGGCCGAGGCGGACGAGCGCCTGGCCCGCCACGGCGAGAACACCTTCCCCGGCAGGCGGCCCGCCTCCTGGCCCCGCCGGTTCGCCCGCAGCCTGCGCGACCCCTTCACGGCCGTGCTCGTCGGGCTCGGCCTGGTCTCGGCCGTGCTGGCCGCCTGGGGCACCGCCTGTGTGATCGCCGTGCTGGTCACCGTCAGCTGTGTGCTGCGCGCCACCGGCGAGCACCGCGCCGACCGCTCGGCGGCCGCCCTGCGCGAACTGCTGGCCGCCACCGCCACCGTCCGCCGCCGCGCCACGGACGCCTCGCCGCCGACGGCCCGTGAGGTCCCCGTCGACCAGCTGGTCCCCGGCGACCTGGTGCTCCTCGCCCCCGGCGACCTCGTCCCCGCGGACCTGCGTCTGCTGCGCGCCACCGGGCTGACCGTCCACGAGGCCGCCCTGACCGGCGAGTCGGCACCGGTGCGGAAATCGGCCGAGACACCGCCCGGCCCCGACGGCGGCGGATCCGGCTTCGACCGGCCCCACCTGTGCTTCCAGGGCAGCAGCGTGGTCTCCGGCACCGCGAGCGGAGTCGTCGTCGCCACCGGGCGCGACACCGTGCTCTCCGGCGCCCTGTCCGCGGAGCACGGCCTGCGCGGCCGCGGCCGGCGGACCGCCACGCCCTTCGACCGGTCGGTCAACGGCATCGCCTGGACCCTCATCCGGTTCATGCTGCTCACCGCTCCCCTGGTGCTGATCGCGGACGCGCTGCTGCACGGGCGCGGCCTGGAGACGATGCCGTTCGCCGTCGCCGTGGCGGTCGGTCTGACGCCCGAGATGCTGCCGGTGATCGTGACGACCGCCCTGGCCCGCGGCGCGGCGCTGCTCGCGCGCGACGGCGAGGTGATCGTCAGACGGCTGCCCGCGCTGCACGACCTCGGCGCCGTGGACGTGCTGTGCGTGGACAAGACCGGCACTCTCACCGAGGACCGGCCCGTCCTCGCCGTCAGCGAGGACGCCGACGGCCGCCCCGACCCCGCCGTGCTGCACTGGGCCGCCGTCAACGCCCTGTGGACCCTGCACCTCGCCGAGCTGCCCGCGCCCGACGCGCTGGACGAGGCCGTCCTCGACACCGCCGCCGCGGACTTCGGCACGGACCCGGGCGAGGAGTACGAGGGGGTGGACGCGCTCCCCTGCGGGCCCGGCCGCCGCCTGTCCACGGCCGTCGTCCGGCGCCCGGGCGACCCCCGCTTCGCCCTGGCGAGCACCCACACGCTGGTGGTCAAGGGCGCCCCCGAGGACGTCCTGGACCGGTGCGCGCTCGACGCCGCCGAGCGCGAGCGGCTGGCCGGGCGCGCCCGCGCGCTGGCCGACGGCGGGCTGCGCGTGCTCGCCGTGGCCCGCGCCGAACGCCCCGCGCGCAGCCGCCCGTACGCCCCCGGCGACGAGCACGACCTGACCTTCACCGGCTTCGTCGGGCTGAGCGACGCGCCCGCGCCGAGCGCCGCCGAGGCGGTGGAGCGCCTCGCGCGCCGCGGCGTCACGGTCAAGGTGCTCACCGGCGACCACCCCGGCACCGCCGCCCGGGTCTGCCGCGAACTGGGCCTGGACCCCGGCGAGGTCGTCACCGCCGACCGCATCGACACCCTGGACGACACCGCCCTGGCCCGCCTCGCCACGGACACGACGGTCTTCGCCCGCTGCGCCCCCGAGCACAAGGCCCGCATCGTCCGGGCGCTGCGGGAGGGCGGCCACACCACCGGCTTCCTGGGCGACGGGGTCAACGACCTGGCCGCGCTGCGCGCCGCCGACGTGGGGGTCTGCCCGCGGGACGGGGTGGACGTGGCGCGCGAGGCGGCCGATGTGGTGCTGGCCTCCAAGGACCTCACCGCCCTGGAGCGGGCGATCGTGACCGGGCGGCGCAGCAGCGCCAACATCGCCTCCTACCTGCGGATCACCCTGTCGTCGAACTTCGGCAACGTGATCGCGATGCTGGTGGCGGGGCTGGTGCTGCCGTTCCTGCCGATGCTGCCGGCCCAGGTGCTGGTGCAGAACCTCTTCTTCGACGCGGCCCAGCTCGCCCTCGCCTTCGACAAGCCGGGCGCCGGGGCCGGGGAGCGGCCGGCCGTGCTGCGCCCGCGGGCGCTGCTGCGCTTCGTGACGGGCTTCGGGCTGCTCAACGCGGCCGCGGACCTCGCCACGTTCGGGGTGCTGGCGCTGGCAGTGCGGTCGCTGGGCGGGCACGGGGGGCAGGAGGCGTTCCATGCCGGGTGGTTCACGGAGAACCTGCTGACGCAGGGGATGGTGATGCTGCTGCTGAGGTCCGGCCGGCGTGCGGCCGAGGGCCGGGCGGCGGGGCCGGTGCTGCCGGCCGTGACCGGCCTGGCGGTGGTGGGCCTGCTGCTGCCGCTGTCCCCGGTGGGCGCGGCCCTGTCGATGACCGGTCTGCCGCCCGTGTACTACGGGCTGCTGGCCCTGGTCCTGGCCCTGTACGGGGCCGGGCTGGCGGTCGCGCGCGCCCGCGCCGACCGCCAGCCGGCCGCCTGAGCCGGGCGGCGGGCCCGCTTCACCAGCCGCCGCCCCCGAAGTCGCCGCCACCACCGCCGCCGCCGTCGCCCCAGCCGCCTCCGCCTCCGCCGAAATCGTCCGGGTTGAAGTCCGAGCCCGTGTAGTCGCCGCCGTCCGGGCCGCTGTCGAAGGAGGACGGTGCCGCGTAGGAGGGGCCGCTGAGCAGGCCGCCCAGTGCGGTGCCCACGAGCAGGCCGGGCAGCAGCCCGCCGCCGAAGTAGCCGCCGGCCCACGGTCCGTAGGCCGGGCCCGCGTTCCAGTACGGCTGCGGTCCGGCCGCCGTCTGGACCTGCCGGGCCAGCGGTTCCTCGCCCTCGGCCACCCGCGCCGCGTCCGCCGCGCAGGCCGGTACGGTCCGCATCGCGCCGCCCGGCGGGGCCCACTGCACGTCCTGGGTGGACGGCCCGTGCCGGGGGTCGAAGAAGCAGGGCAGCCGCCGCTCGGGCAGCGGCGCCCCGGTGCGCCGCGCGGCGAGGGTGGCCAGCGCGAAGCGGCCCTCGTCGAGGGACTCGGTCACGCCCTTGACGTCCTGCGGCTTGCCCGCGGCCGCCATCTTGGACTTGGCCTCCTCGTAGGTGTCCAGCGCCCGCTCGTAGTCCCGGCGCATCTCGTCCGTCGCACCGGCCTCGGAGGGCTTGAAGTCCAGCCGGTCGAGCTCCTCGCCGAAGGCGGTGATGTCCTCGTCGACCACGACGCGCAGCGCGTCCAGCTCGGCGCGCTCGCGCTCCTCCCGCTTGCGCTTGTTGCGCCGGAAGAGGGCGTAGGCGCCCGCGCCTCCGGCGACGACGATCGCGCCGCCGGTGATCAGCCCGGCGGCGCCGATGCCGCCGTGCCCGCCGCCCCAGGAGTCCGGGGCGTGGCCCTTGGCGGTCCGCAGGGCCTCGTCGACGAAGGCGTTCAGCTGCGTCTTGGCGTCGCCGCCGGAGCGGTGGACGGCGCCGACGAGGTTGTTCACGGCGTTGTGGGACATGACCCGGGCGTCGGCCTTGGCATTGAAGCCGTCGCCGAGGTGGACGGCGTAGACGCCCGCGACGCCGACCAGGGAACGCAGGTCTTGGAAGACCGTGTCCTTGGGGTATTCGGGGCTCGCGGGGAGCACGGCCACGAAGACCGGCCGGTCCGCGTCCTTGATCTTGTTCGCCAGCGCCTTGGCGTCGGAGTCCGGGAGCTGTGCGGAGGCCCTCGGGTCGACGTAGACGGGCCCCTTCCGGAGCGCGGCAGCCACGGTGTTCAGGCCGGTGGTCGCGGTGTCGGCATGTGCGGGCGGGGGCCGGAGCGCCGCGCCTGCCAACGCGAGGAGGGCGGCGATCAGGACCAGCAGTGGCCTGGGCAGCGCCCGGGGTGTGGCGGACATGGCGGAGCTCCTCGAAGAAGAACGACGGCTTACTCTGCACTTACCACAAAAACGAATTTAACAGGCATTACGGTTCCCTCGCGGCCCGCTCATCCGTACGAGAGGTTGGCGCAGGGGTCGTCGTCGGCCGACCGGGCCCTCCGTGCGACGTCCGGGGAGAGCGTCGCGGGCGCGCTCGGCGCGGCCGTCGTCGCCGAGGGCTCCGCGGAGGGGGCGTCCGCGTAGTCGCGGCCCAGGGTGACCGCGATGCCGTCGGCGGCGGCTCCTCGTACGTACGCCCCGGGGAAGAGCCGCGCCAGCGTCCGTGCGTGCTCCGCCTGGCCCGGCCCGAACTCGATCACCGTAATGCCCTCGTCGCGGCCGGTGGCGGTGCGGGTGGAGGTGACGGTGAAGCCATGGCCGCGCAGCGCGGCGGAGGCGCGGGCGGCGAGGCCGTTGACGGTCGTGCCGTTGGCCACGGAGACCTCGATGCCATCACCGGAGACGGGGCCCGAGGACGAAGGCGTGGGGGTCGCGGGGGAGTTACCGCCCTTGTCGTCCTGTTTGCCGCCCTTCGCGGCGTTCTTGCCGTCGACCGTGCGGTCCGCCTTCAAGGACGCCCACAGCGCGTCGGCGTCGGGCTGCACGACGGCGACCCGGTTTCCGTCGTAACGCCAGGGCAAGGTGACGAACTTGATGTCGTGCAGGTCGATGTTCTTCAGCGACATCGCGAAGGAGAGCATCTTCTCGGCCGTGCCGAGCCCGGGATCGACGGTCATCGACTTGGTGGCCGCGTCGGCGAGCGGCACCAGGGTGGTGGGGTTGAAGCCCTCCGAGCGCACCTTCTTCATGATGGCGGAGACGAAGGCCTGCTGTCGCTGGATCCGCCCGATGTCGCTGCCGTCCCCGATGCCGTGACGCACCCGCACGTAGTCCAGCGCCTTGGCGCCGGAGACACTCTGCTGCCCCTTGTGGAAGATGAGGTCGCCGCGCGAGCCGAGGTTGGGGTTGAGGTCGCCCTGGTACACGTCCTGCGGTACGCAGACGTTCACCCCGCCGACCGCCGAAGTCATCGCGGAGAAGCCCGAGAAGTCCACGACGACGGTGTGGTCGACGCGCAGCCCCGTCAGCTTCTCGACGGCGTTCTGCGTGCAGGCGGGGTTGCCCTTCGGCGAATCACCGACGGAGAAGGCGGAGTTGAACATCACATGGGTCTGCTCCTGCGTCCAGCTGCCGTCGGGCAGCTTGCACGGCGGGATGTCCACGAGCGTGTCCCGGGGGACGGACACGGCGATGGCGTGCTTGCGGTCCCCGTAGACGTGCAGCAGGAACGCCGTGTCTGAGCGGCCCACGTCGCCCTCGCCGCCGCCCAGGGCCTTGTTGTCGCCCGAGCGCGAGTCCGAGCCGATGACCAGGACGTTCTGCCCGCCCGCTCCGGCGCCGGGGCGGTCCTTGGACAGCCCGCCCGCGTCGAAGGTGTTGATGTTGCCGTTGAGCTTGAGGTAGAGCCACCCCGCCCCCGCAGCCAGCAGCACCAAGAACGACATTGCGACGACGGCAGCCGTCCGCATGCGCCGGTGCCCGGACCTGCCTCGCCTGCCCGTCATATCCCCGTCCTCAATCCACTCCCCCGCTTCGCATCCCCTCGCCGGGTAAGACGTCCGGCCACGGACTTGGGTTGTCCAGTTGCGCAATCTAGCAAGTATTCTGAGCGGGAGCCGTTACGGTGCCGGTAGCCCGTAATCGGAAGTCGAAACGCAGAAGAAAGGTGGGGCCGCCGTGCTGCGCAACGCCCTGGAACCCTGGCACCTCCTGGTGGTCGTGCTGGTGGTGGTCGTGCTCTTCGGGTCGAAGAAGCTGCCCGACACCGCCCGTGCCCTCGGCAAGTCCATGCGCATCCTCAAGAGCGAGGCCAAGGCGATGAAGGACGAGAGCCCCACCGCGACCCACGCCGCGGCCGACAGCGCCCGGTGATCACCGGCCTCCGGAGCGCGCTCGCCCCGCGCTGACCCCGCCGCACGCACGACGGGCCCGGCCGCCGCAGCGGACGGGCCCTGTGCGGATCTCACGAGTTACCCGCCGGAACATTGGCGGATCACATACCGGATCCCGGCCGCACGGCGTCAAGACTGGTCAGTGCCGTATCACCCGTACCAGTCGCTGGAGGACCGCCGATGCCCGGGTCACGCGTACTCGCCCTCGGCCATTACCAGCCCGCAAAGGTGCTGACCAACGACGATCTCGCCGGCCTGGTCGACACCAGCGACGAGTGGATCCGCACCCGCGTCGGCATTCGCACCCGCCGGATCGCCGAGCCCGGCGAGACCGTCGCCGCGATGGCCACCGAGGCCGCCGCCAAGGCGCTGGCGGCCAGCGGGCTCGCCGCCGCCGACATCGACCTCGTGCTCGTCGCCACCTGCACGGCCGTCGACCGCAGCCCCAACACGGCCGCGCGGGTCGCCGCCGCCCTGGGCCTGGGCTCGCCCGCCGTGATGGACCTCAACGTCGTCTGCGCCGGCTTCACCCACGCCCTGGCCTCCGCCGACCACGCCATCCGCGCCGGGTCGGCGGTGAACGCGCTGGTCATCGGCGTGGAGAAGTTCACCGACGTCGCCGACTGGACCGACCGCACCACCTGCGTCCTGGTCGGCGACGGGGCGGGCGCCGCCGTCGTGACCGCCTCCGCGGAGCCGGAGATCGGCCCCGTGGTGTGGGGCTCGGTCCCCGAGATGGGGCACGCCGTCCGCATCGAGGGCACCCCCTCCCGCTTCGCCCAGGAGGGCCAGTCCGTCTACCGCTGGGCCACCACCCAGCTCCCGCCCATCGCCCGCACGGTCTGCGAGCGGGCGGGCGTGACCCCCGAGGACCTGGCGGCGGTCGTGCTGCACCAGGCCAACCTGCGGATCATCGAGCCGGTCGCACGCCGGCTGGGCGCGGTCAACGCGGTCGTCGCCACCGATGTGACGGAGTCCGGCAACACCTCCGCGGCGAGCATCCCGCTCGCCCTGTCCAAGCTCGTGGAGACGGGCCGGATCCCCAAGGGCGCGCCAGTGCTGCTCTTCGGGTTCGGCGGGAACCTCTCCTACGCGGGGCAGGTCATCCGCTGCCCGTGACGCCGCGGGGGCACTGGGGAAAGCCCTAGGGCGTGTCCGATGGGTCAGTGCGGGTCCCGCGGCGTCTGGCGCTGGGGGCACCTCCCAGCGGTAGCTGGGGGAGCATCGCAAGGCGGAGCATGACCCGCGTACTGGGCGTACTCGGGTCATGCGACAACGCGGCGAGGTGCCGTGCTGGGGGCACCTCCCAGCGGTAGCTGGGGGAGTCGCGGGGCCTGTGCTGACCCATCGGACACGCCCTAGAACACCGACCATCCGGTCAGCGTCGTGAAGTGGTCCAGCGCGGCGACGCCCGCGACCGAATTGCCGCGGGCGTCCAGCCCCGGGCTCCACACGCACAGCGTGCAGCGGCCCGGTATCACCGCCACGATGCCGCCGCCCACGCCGCTCTTGCCGGGCAGGCCCACGCGGTAGGCGAAGTCCCCGGCGGCGTCGTACGTCCCGCAGGTGAGCATCACCGCGTTGATCTGCTTGGCCTCCCGGCGCGGCAGCAGCCGGGTGCCGTCGGACCGCAGCCCGTGCCGGGCCAGGAAGCCGCCCGCCAGGGCGAGGTCCTTGCAGCTCATCTCGATGGAGCACTGCCAGAAGTAGTGCTCCAGGACGGTCGGCACGGGGTTGTCGAGATTGCCGTAGCTGGCCATGAAGTGGGCCAGCGCCGCGTTGCGGTCGCCGTGCTCGGACTCCGACTTGGCCACGGCCGGGTCGAAGGAGACCTCCGGATTGCCGCTCTCCGCCCGCAGGAACTCCAGCATCGTGGTGCTGGCGTCGCCGGTGAGCGTCTGCAGCCGGTCGGTGACGACCAGCGCCCCGGCGTTGATGAACGGATTGCGCGGGATCCCGTGCTCGTACTCCAGCTGCACCAGGGAGTTGAAGGGGTTGCCGGAGGGCTCTGTGCCGACCCGCTCCCAGATCCGGTCGCCGCCCTCGGCGAGGACCAGCGCGAGGCTGAACGCCTTGGAGATGGACTGCACGGAGAACGGCCGTTCCCAGTCGCCCACGCCGTACACCCCGCCGTCCACGTCGGCGACGGCCATCCCGAAGTGCCCGGTGTCCACCTCGGCGAGGGCCGGGATGTAATCCGCCGGCTGGCCGCGGCCGACCAGCGGACGTGCGAAAGCGGCGACCTCTTCGAGTACGGCCTGGTAGTCCACTGCTGCACGCTTTCTGTTCGCTCCCGGTGCGCGCCAAGGGTACAAAATGAGGGGTGTGACCAGGCACAACCCCTCCGGCTCGGCCACGCCGGCATCCCTTGGCCCCCAGCTGCCGTCCCCGCTCCGGGAAGTGGCGGACGAGCGGTTCGCGCGGCGCGGCCTGCGGCTGCTGCTCAAACGGGACGACCTGATACACACCGACCTGCCGGGCAACAAGTGGCGCAAGCTGGAGCCGAACCTGCGCGCCGCGGCGCAGGACGGGCGGCACACGCTGCTGACGTTCGGGGGCGCCTACTCCAACCACCTGCGGGCCACGGCCGCCGCCGGGCGCCTGCTGGGCTTCGCCACCATCGGCGTCGTCCGCGGCGACGAGCTCGCGGGCCGGCCGCTGAACTGGTCGCTGGCGCGCTGCGCAGCGGACGGGATGGAGCTGCGCTTCGTCGACCGCGCGACCTACCGCCGCAAGACGGAGCCGGAGGTACTGGCCTCGCTCGCGCCGCCGGAGGACTGCCTGGTGATCCCCGAAGGCGGCAGCAACGCCGCGGCCGCCCTCGGCTGTGCGGCGCTGGGCCGGGAACTGCGCGGTGCCGCCGACGTCGTGGGCGTCGCCTGCGGCACCGGCGGCACCCTCGCGGGCCTGGCCGCCGGGCTGGAGCAGGGACAGCGCGCGATCGGCTTCCCCGTGCTCAAGGGCGGCTTCCTGGGCGCCGAGATCCGCCGCCTGCAGCAGGAGGCCTTCGGCGGGGTGCGCGGCGACTGGCTGCTGGAGGAGCGCTTCCACTGCGGCGGCTACGCCAGGACCTCCCCCGAGCTCGACGCCTTCGCCGACGACTTCACCGCCCGGCACGGGCTGCCGCTGGAGCGGCTGTACGTGGCGAAGATGCTGCTGGGCCTGACGACGCTCGCCGAGGAGGGCGCGTTCGCGCCGGGCACGACGGTGGCGGCGGTGGTCACCGGGGCGGCCCCGGCTCAGCCGGCGGACTCCTCCCGGTAGGCCGCCGCCTCCTCCAGGTCCAGGCGGCGCAGCAGCGTCCGCAGCATCTCGTCGTCGATGCGGCGGGCGTCCCGCAGCTCCACGAAGACCGCCCGCTCGGCCCCGATCATCTCCCTCGCCAGGCGGCGGTAGGTGTCGTCCACCGACTCCCCCGTCCGCTCGTCGACGGCGCCCAGCCGCTCCCAGACCGCGTTGCGGCGACGCTCCATGGCCGCGCTCAGCCGGTCGGCCAGCGGCTGCGGCAGGACGTTGCGCTCGTCGGCGAGGAGCTCCTCCAGGCGGGCCTCGGCGGCCGCCGAGGCCTCGCTCTGGGCCTGGGCCTCGGCGAGGGTGACGGCGGCGGGGTCGGGCTCGGGCAGCCGCAGCCTGCGGATGAGCGGCGGCAGGGTGAGGCCCTGGACGACGAGGGTGCCGATCACGGTGGCGAAGGTGAGGAAGAGGATCAGGTTGCGGCCGGGGAAGGGCTGCCCGTGCGCGGCCACCGGGATGGAGAAGGCCACGGCCAGGGAGACGACGCCACGCATCCCCGCCCAGCCGACCACGACGGGCGCTTTCCACGTGGTGTCCGGCTCGCGCGCGCGGATCCGCGCGGACAGGGCGCGCGGCAGGAAGGTGGCCGGGAAGACCCATACGTAGCGGGCGGCGACGACCGCGAGGAAGACGGCCACGGCGTACCAGAGGGCCCGCCCGGTCCCGTACGCCCCGAGCCCGCGCAGCACCACGGGCAGCTGGAGGCCGATGAGGGCGAAGACGGTGGATTCCAGGATGAAGGCCACCATCCGCCAGACCGCCGCCTCTTGGAGCCGGGTGGCGAAGTCGACCTGCCAGGAGCGGTGGCCGAGGTGGAGGGCGACGACCACGACGGCCAGCACGCCCGAGGCCTCGACCTGTTCGGCGGCGGCGTAGGCGACGAACGGGATGAGGAGGGAGAGCGTGTTCTGCAGCAGCGGCTCGCGCAGCCGCTTGCGCAGCCAGTGGATCGGCACCATCAGCACCAGGCCGACCCCGATGCCGCCGACGGACGCGACGGTGAACTCCCGGATGCCGTGCGTCCAGGTGGCGCTCGCGCCGAGGGCCGCGGCGAGGGCGACCTTGTAGGCGGTGATGGCGGTCGCGTCGTTCACCAGGGACTCGCCCTGAAGGATGGTGGTGATCCGCGAAGGCAGCCCGAGGCGGCGGGCGATGGCGGTGGCGGCCACCGCGTCCGGCGGGGCGACGACCGCGCCGAGCACGAGGGCCGCGGGCGCGGGCAGTCCGGGCACCAGCAGGTGGGCCACGTAGCCGACGACGAGGGTGGCGAAGAGGACGTAGCCGACGGAGAGCAGCGCCACCGGCCGCACGTTGGCCCGCAGGTCCAGGTAGGAGCTGTCGAGCGCGGCGGTGTGCAGCAGCGGCGGCAGGAGCAGGGGCAGCACGATGCCGGGGTCGAGCGTGTAGGCGGGCACCCCGGGCACGTAGGAGGCGACGAGCCCGGCCGCGACCAGCAGCAGCGGCGCGGGCACGGGTGTGCGGCGGGCGGCACCGGCGATGGCGGCGCTCCCCGCGACCAGCATCAGCAGTGGCATGACGTCCATCGGTCCTCCGCCCGTGCAGACCGGACCGCGCAATCCGGACCGTGCGCTCTAGTCTGGCAATCATGATCGAGTGTTCGCACCTTGCCGAGCTGCCGCGCCCCGAGCCCGCGGCGCTGAGCGTCACCTGTCCCGACTGCGAGGCCGCGGGCAGCCACCCGGTGCAGCTGCGGCTGTGCCTGGTGTGCGGACACGTGGGCTGCTGCGACTCCTCGCCGTATCAGCACGCCACCGCACACTTCGAGGAGACCGGGCATGCGGTGATGCGCGCTTACGAGCCGGGCCAGACGTGGCGCTGGTGCTACGTGGACAAGCACATCGTCTGAGCCCTGGCGTTGTCGGCGGCGCCCGCTAGCATGCACGCATGATCCGATCCGCGACACCGGCCGACGTGCCCGTCATCCATGCGATGGTCCGCGAACTGGCGGAGTACGAACGGGAGCTGGAGCAGGCCGAGGCCACCGAGGAGCAGTTGCACGAGGCGCTCTTCGGAGAGGATCCCGCGGTCTACGCGCTGATAGCGGAGAGTGACGATCCGGGAGAAGCGGGTCCGGGCGCGGGCGGCGAAGTCGTCGGCTTCGCGCTCTGGTTCCGCAACTTCTCCACCTGGACGGGCACACAGGGTGTCTACCTGGAGGATCTCTACGTACGGCCGCACGCCCGCGGCGCCGGCCACGGCAAAGCGCTCCTCGCGGCCCTCGCCCGGATCTGCGTCGACCGCGGCTACCGGCGTTTCGAGTGGTCAGTGCTGGACTGGAACGAGCCGTCGATCGCGTTCTACGCATCCATAGGCGCCCAACCCATGGACGGGTGGACGGTGCAGAGGCTTCAGGGTGAGCCGCTCCAGACCCTTGCGGCGCTCGCGCACAGTGACGAAAATCCCAACAAGGCGATTGCTCTTTCGATTTGAAGACGCAAGCCTCTAGCCACTGTGCGTACTCATGGGTTTACCATGAGTGACAGTCGTGGGCCTGCGGCGCTCAGCCGCGGATCGCGATAGCGTCTCAGCCGGACCATGTGCCGCACCGGGCCGCTCCGCCCTCCCCGCGAGGGCGGCGGGCCGGCGCTCCCAACAGCTCAAGAAGCTTGTGCCACCTTGGAGGTGAGGGTGTCCCCAATCGCAGGCGAGCCTGGGACGACCCAGGACTTCGTGGAAGTCCGGCTGCCCGCTGCGGGTGCCTACCTGTCGGTGCTGCGGACGGCGACAGCCGGCCTCGCGGCCCGCTTGGACTTCACCCTCGACGAGATCGAGGACTTGCGCATCGCCGTCGACGAGGCCTGCGCGATCCTGCTGCAACAGGCCGTTCCCGGCTCCGTTCTCAGCTGCGTCTTCCGCCTGGTCGGCGACGCACTGCGGGTGACCGTCTCGGCACCCACCACGGACGGCCGCGCACCCGAGCGCGACACCTTCGCCTGGACGGTGCTCTCCGCCCTGGCCGGTGAGGTCGACTCCACCGTCGCGGACGACCGTACGGTCAGCATCAGCCTGCACAAGAAGCGCGGCGCCAGCCCCGGACAGCCGTGACGGAAGAGGGGGCTCCGTGAGTACTGCGTCATCGCGGGGAGTGCGCACCCCGGCCATCCCGCAGCAGCCTGCCCGGCCGCATCCGGCGGGCGGTGTGCCGGGCCAGGCAGGTCCCGAGCCGGGCGAGGCGAGCGACCCACCAGAGCGGGCGGACCACATGGATCATGTCCAGCACCAGTCGTGGCATCAGCATCCCGATCCCCACGACCGCAGCGGTGCCCGGCTGCTCTTCGTCGAGCTGCGGAGCCTGCCGGACGGCTCGCCGGAGCGGGCCGAGCTGCGCAATCACCTGGTGCGGATGCACCTGCCGCTGGTGGAGCACCTGGCGCGGCGGTTCCGCAACCGCGGCGAGCCGCTCGACGACCTGACCCAGGTGGCCACCATCGGCCTGATCAAGTCGGTGGACCGGTTCGACCCGGACCGCGGCGTGGAGTTCTCCACCTACGCCACGCCCACGGTCGTCGGCGAGATCAAACGGCACTTCCGCGACAAGGGCTGGGCCGTGCGCGTGCCGCGCAGGCTCCAGGAGCTGCGGCTGGCACTGACCACCGCCACCGCCGAGCTCTCCCAGCGGCACGGCCGCGCCCCCACGGTGCACGAGCTGGCCGAACACCTGGGGATCTCGGAGGAGGAGGTGCTGGAGGGCCTGGAGTCCGCCAACGCCTACAGCACGCTCTCGCTGGACGTCCCCGACACCGACGACGAGTCGCCGGCCGTCGCGGACACCCTGGGCGCGGAGGACGAGGCGCTGGAGGGCGTCGAGTACCGCGAGTCGCTCAAGCCGCTGCTGGAGGACCTCCCGCCGCGCGAGAAGAAGATCCTTCTGCTGCGGTTCTTCGGCAACATGACCCAGTCGCAGATCGCCCAGGAGGTGGGGATCTCCCAGATGCACGTCTCCCGGCTGCTGGCCCGCACCCTCGCCCAGCTCCGGGACCGGCTGCTCATCGAGGAGTGATCGAGGAGTAGGAGCCCGGGCGGCGGCGGTCAGCCCTCGCGCGGGCCGATGCCGAGCGCCTGGGTGGCCGTCGGGTTCACCAGCAGCGCCAGCGCGGCCACGGCGACCAGCCCGAGGGCCACGCCCGCGGCGATCAGCGCGCCGCCGGCGCTCGCGAGCGTCCAGGCGACCGGCAGCGCCATGATCTGGGTGGCCAGCGCGGGCCCGCGGCTCCAGCGGCGCAGCAGCCACAAGCCGCGCGCCGCCAGCAGCGGCAGCGCCGCCAGGGCGATCACGGTCAGCCCGCCCGTCACGGCCTGCCGGGCGCTGTCCGGCGTGCCCGTCACCCCCATGACCAGCAGATAGATCCCCCCGGCGAGGATGGCCACGCCTTCCAGCGCGGCGAGCGCCGCGGCTGCCGTCAGCCGCGCCGGGCGCGGGGCGGCAGGCTCGGGGGTGCGGGGGGTGCCGCCCTTGCGGGCGTTCTTCGGGGCGGACTGCTTGCTGCTCACCCCAGCAGGGTAGCCGCATGACGTCTTCGGAAGCCGGGGCCTGGAGTCGGTGTGTACCGACAGGTAGGTAGGCTGGCGCGCATGCGTGCGCTTCTCGTGGTCAATCCTTCGGCCACCACCACCAGTGCCCGTACCCGCGATGTCCTGGCGCACGCCCTGGCCAGCGACCTGAAGCTGGACGTCGCCACCACCGAGTACCGGGGGCACGCACGCGACCTGGCCCGCAGAGCGGCGGAGGGCGGGAACACTGAGCTGGTCGTCGCGCTCGGCGGGGACGGCACGGTCAATGAGGTGGTCAACGGACTGCTGCACGGCGGCCCGGATCCGGAGGGCCTGCCCCGGCTGGCCGTGGTGCCCGGCGGCTCCACCAATGTCTTCGCCCGCGCCCTGGGCCTGCCCAACGACGTCGTCGAGGCGACCGGCGCCCTGCTGGACGCGCTGCGCGAGGGCCGCGAGCGCACGGTGGGCCTGGGCCTCGCGGCCGGCACGCCGGGCACGGAGGACGAGGGGGTGCCCCCGCGCTGGTTCACCTTCTGCGCCGGCTTCGGGTTCGACGCGGGGGTCGTCGGCCGAGTGGAGCAACAGCGCCAGCGGGGCAAGCGTTCGACACACTCCCTGTACGTGCGACAGGTGATGCGTCAGTTCTTCGGCGAACCGAACCGCCGGCACGGCACGCTCACCCTCGAACGGCCTGGCGAGGAGCCACTCGAAAATCTCGTCATGTCGATAATCTGCAACACCGCGCCCTGGACCTATCTGGGCAACCGGCCGGTCTACGCGCTGCCGCGGGCATCCTTCGACACCGCCCTTGACGTGCTCGGATTCACCAAGCTGTCGACGCTGACGGCCACCCGCTACGGCACCCAGCTGCTGACCTCGACGCCGGAGCGCGGACCCGAGGGCAAACACACTGTGTCACTGCATGACCAGACCTCTTTCACCTTGCATTCGCAGGCTCCCCTGCCGTTCCAGATGGACGGCGACCACCTTGGGCTCCGTACGAGCGTGACGTTCACAGGCGTTCGCCGTGCACTGCGTGTGATTGTGTGAGTGCTAGGGCCTAAAGTCCTTTCACTCGAACGTTTAGACTGGGTTCCACCCACTGGAATGACGGCTGTGACCTAGCCGACACCGAGGAATCAAAAAAACTTTCCAGAAGGGGTTGTATCCGCCGCCGAGGTTTGCGAGTCTCTTCATGGCGATCGGGACAGCCCGCCATCACGGCTTCCCCGAAGAGCCCGAACCCCCTCCTTTACTTCCTGGACCGCACCAGTCTGCGCGACTGGGCTTCGGCCCTTCCCTTGCGGGGGGATTCGTGAAAGCGTTCACATTCACAAGCCACGTAGCCGTAACACGAGGAGATGGAGCAGCCATGGACTGGCGTCACAACGCCGTTTGCCGCGAGGAAGACCCCGAGCTCTTCTTCCCCATCGGCAACACCGGTCCTGCGCTGCTGCAGATCGAGGAAGCCAAGGCCGTCTGCCGCCGCTGCCCCGTGATGGAGCAGTGCCTGCAGTGGGCACTCGAGTCCGGCCAGGACTCCGGCGTCTGGGGTGGCCTCAGCGAGGACGAGCGCCGCGCGATGAAGCGCCGCGCCGCTCGCAACCGGGCGCGCAACGCGACCGCCTGACGAAGCCCCTCGGCCCCCGAGCCGCAGCGCGCAGTATCCCCGTGCTTTAGCACAGCGAAGCTTTGAGCCCCGGACCTCACGAAGAGGTCCGGGGCTCAGTGCTTTCCGCCGTCGGCGTGCGTCAGGACTTCCCGGCGCGCACCGGAATGTCGAGGACGACGCGCGTTCCCTGCCCGGAAGCGGGCACCATGTCGAAGCTTCCGCCCAACTCCCCCTCGACCAGGGTGCGTACGATCTGCAGCCCGAGGTTGCCCGCGCGCTGCGGGTCGAAGCCCTCCGGCAGGCCGCGGCCGTCGTCCTGCACCGAGATCAGCAGCCGGGCCTCGGTCCGGGTGTCGCCGCGCACGGCGGTGACCTCGACCGTGCCCTGATCCCCCGGGCCGAAGCCGTGTTCGAGGGCGTTCTGGAGCAGCTCCGTCAGCACCATCGCCAGCGGGGTGGCGACCTCGGCGTCCAGGATGCCGAAGCGGCCCGTGCGCCGGGCGGCGACCCGGCCCGGGGAGATCTCCGCGACCATGGCGAGGACCCGGTCGGCGATCTCGTCGAATTCCACCCGCTCGTCGAGGTTCTGCGACAGCGTCTCGTGCACGATCGCAATGGACCCGACCCGCCGCACCGCCTCCTCCAGCGCCTCCCGGCCCTCGGGCGAGCCGATCCGGCGGGCCTGCAGCCGCAGCAGGGCGGCCACGGTCTGGAGATTGTTCTTCACCCGGTGGTGGATCTCCCGGATGGTCGCATCCTTGGTGATCAACTCGCGCTCGCGACGTCTCAGTTCGGTTACATCGCGCAGCAGTACGAGCGAACCGATGTGGCTGCCCTTGGGTTTGAGCGGGATCGCCCTCAGATGAATGACCCCGTCGTTGGCCTCGACCTCGAACTCTCGCGGCGCCCAGCCGCTGGCCAGCTTGGCGAGCCCCTCGTCGACGGGTGCGCGCGAGGGCGCCAACTGAGCGGTGGTCTCGCCCAGATGATGCCCCACGAGATCGGCGGCGAGGCCGAGCCGGTGATAGGCGGAGAGGGCGTTGGGGCTCGCGTACTGGACGATGCCGTCGGCGTCGAGCCTGATCAGGCCGTCGCCCGCGCGCGGCGAGGCGTCCATGTCGACCTGCTGCCCGGGGAAGGGGAAGGCCCCGCTGGCGATCATCTGGGCCAGGTCGGAGGCGCTCTGCAGGTAGGTGAGCTCCAGCCGGCTGGGGGTCCGCACGGTGAGCAGGTTGGTGTTGCGGGCGATGACGCCCAGCACCCGGCCGTCCCGGCGCACCGGGATCGACTCCACCCGCACCGGCACCTCCTCGCGCCACTCCGGATCGCCCTCGCGCACGATCCGGCCCTCGTCGAGGGCGGCGTCGAGCATGGGGCGGCGGCCGCGCGGCACGAGGTGGCCGACCATGTCGTTCTGGTAGGAGGTCGGGCCGGTGTTGGGCCGCATCTGCGCGACCGAGACATAGCGGGTGCCGTCGAGGGTGGGCACCCACAGCACGAGGTCGGCGAAGGAGAGGTCGGAGAGCAACTGCCACTCCGAGACCAGCAGGTGCAGCCACTCGAGATCGGAGTCGTCGAGGGCGGTGTGCTGACGTACGAGGTCGTTCATGGAGGGCACGGTGGTGAGCCTACTCGCGCCCGCGCCGGCGACGGGTCCGCGCCCTCGGGGCGAAGGCATGGACAGCGACGAGTGGTCTAGTCCACAATGAACAGGTAAAGCTTCCGTCCCCTCCGCACAAGGGGAGGGAGCGAGGCCGGACGCTCTCTGCCCTGACCGCGCCGCGGCCTGACGTCGGCCCGTCCGGCTGCGGGGCCCGCACACCCCGCGCCCCCGGACCGGCCGATACGGCTCCGGGCTGCGGCACCGACCGGGTTGAGGGTCCCGGCCGGTCGCCGCGGCCCGAAGTGGCCCTCGCGGCCGCCCGTCACCTCACCGTGGCCACGCGCGCATGGCCCGCTCGGCCACCGCCTCCAGTTCCTCCCGCCGCGCGCCGTCGCGCGCCTGCTGCGACATGCCCTGAAAGACGGCGTGCGCGAACCGCGCCAGCGCGGTCACCTCCTCCGCGCCCAGCTCCCCGGCCTCGGCGCCCTGCCGGAGTCGGGCCTCCAGCCCCACGGCGAACTGCCGCCGCCGCTCGCGCAAGGTCTGCTCCACCTCTGCCGAAGCGGTCGTTCCGTCGTCCGCCGCGAAGACGACCAGACAGCCGCGAGGCCGCCCCTCCGTCGTGAACTCCGCGGCGGCCTCGCGCAGCAGTCGCGCCAGGGCCGCCCGCGCGGTCGGCTCCTCGCGCAGCGCGCGTTCCGCGTAGCCGCAGTAGTGCGCCATGTAGTGGTCGACGACATCCCGGAACAGTCCCGCCTTGTCGCCGAACGCCGCGTACAGGCTGGGCGCGCCGATGCCCATCGCACGCGTCAGGTCGGCGACGGAGGCCGCCTCGTAGCCCTTGGTCCAGAACATCCGCAGGGCCTGTTCCAGCACCGCCTCGCGGTCGAAGGAGCGGGGCCGTCCGCGCTGTTTGGTCGCCATGCCGCAAATTCTATAG
This sequence comes from Streptomyces olivoverticillatus, assembly GCF_014203555.1. Classification (GTDB taxonomy): domain Bacteria; phylum Actinomycetota; class Actinomycetes; order Streptomycetales; family Streptomycetaceae; genus Streptomyces; species Streptomyces olivoverticillatus. The sequence goes on from NZ_JACHJH010000001.1 coordinate 412,390, forward strand.
CGGTCGCTAGAGAATGTGTTACGTTCCTTTCTGTAACGACCACTAGAGAAATGGGGGGCGCGGCCATGGGCGTGCTCACGGGCAGGACCGCACTGATCACCGGCGCCAGCAGGGGCATAGGGCGGGCGACGGCGGTACGGCTGGGCCGGGAGGGTGCGCGCGTCGCCGTGCACTACGGCTCGAACGAGGAGGCGGCGCGGCAGACGGTGGCGGCCGTCGAAGCGGCGGGTGGCACGGCCTTCATGCTCGGCGCGGACCTGACCGCGCCCGGCGCGGCCGAGGCGCTGTGGCGCGCCTTCGACGCCGAGGCGGACGGGGTGGACGTCATCGTCAACAACGCCGGTCTCGCCGTCTTCAAGACGGTCGAGGAGACGGAGGAGGCCGACTTCGAGACGGCGTTCGCCCTCAACGCGAAGGCCCCGTTCTTCGTCGCCAAGCACGGCCTGTCGCGGCTGCGCGACGGCGGCCGCATCATCAACGTCACCGGACCCAGCCGGATCGCCCTCCCGGCGATCGCCGCGACGGTCATGGCCAAGGGCGCGGTCAACACCCTCACCCGCAACCTCGCCCGGCACCTGGCCCCGCGCGGCATCACGGTCAACTCCGTGACGCCGGGGATCACCGAGACCGACCTCGCGGCCTATCTCGCGGACCCGGCGATGCGGGAGTGGGGCGAGAGCTTCTCCGCCTTCGGCCGGGTGGGCCGACCGGAGGACATTGCGGACGTGATCGCCTTCCTGGCCTCCGACGACGCGCGCTGGGTCACCGGCCAGGAGGTCGACGCGACGGGCGGGGCGATGCTGGGGCTCTGACGCGTCCGGCGTTTGAGGTGCGGGCCCCGGGGCGCTAAATTGGTCTATACCACACCCCTCTCCAGATCGGCAGGCCCAGCGTGGAAGTTGTCATCGTTCCGGACGCCACGGCAGGCGGCGAGCTGATTGCGGACGCCATCGCCGCGCTGCTGCGCCGCAAGCCCGACGCCCTGCTCGGCGTCGCCACCGGCTCGACCCCGCTGCCCGTCTACGAGGCGCTGGCCACCCAGGTCCGATCGGGCGCCGTGGACGCCTCGCGCGCCCGCATCTGCCAGCTCGACGAGTACGTCGGCCTGCCCGCCGACCACCCCGAGTCCTACCGCTCGGTGGTGCTGCGCCAGGTCGTCGAGCCGCTCGGTCTGACGGAGGGGGCCTTCATGGGCCCCGACGGCACCGCCGAGGACGTCCAGGCCGCCTGCGAGGCGTACGACCGGGCGCTCGCCGAGGCGGGCGGCGTGGACCTCCAGCTGCTGGGCATCGGCACCGACGGGCACATCGGCTTCAACGAGCCGTGCTCCTCGCTGGCCTCCCGCACCCGCATCAAGACGCTCACGGAGCAGACCCGGGTGGACAACGCCCGCTTCTTCGAGGGCGACATCGACCAGGTGCCGCACCACGTCATCACCCAGGGCATCGGCACGATCCTGGAGGCCCGCCACCTGGTGCTGCTGGCCACGGGCGCGGGCAAGGCCGACGCGGTGGCCCAGACGGTGGAGGGCCCGGTCTCCGCCCTGGTCCCGGCGTCGGCGCTGCAGCTGCACCCGCACGCGACGGTCGTGGTGGACGAGGCGGCGGCCTCCAAGCTCAAGCTGGCGGATTACTTCCGGCACACGTACGCGAACAAGCCGGCCTGGCAAGGGCTGTAACCGGCTCAGGGCAGGCAGGCGCCCAGCATTGCGGCCCGCACCGCGGCCATGCCGCGCCGGGTGGCGGCGACGGCGCCCGACTCCCCTGCCTCCGCGGCAGCCACTGCCGCTTCGGCGCGGCAGTCCCGGCAGTGCGTCTCGTCCGCGACGGGCCGGATGACCCGCCCACAGCCGCCCGCACAGGCCTGCAGGGGCTGCGGGCGGGTTACGGGCCCGGGGGCCGGGGCGTGGGAGCGGGGCTCGGGCATCTTGCGTACGAGCCGGTCGCGAAGGATCCCGGCGGGGGAATGCACCCGCTCCGGCAGCCCGGAGGTCAGCGCGTCGTGCAGATCGTCCGGCGTGGCCCCGCGCACGAGCCACTCCCCCGCGAGCGGCGCGAGCTGCCGCACCTCGCGCCTGCCGAGGCGCAGCCGCCGGTCGGTACGGACCAGGGCGGCGAGCAGACGGGCACCGCGCTCGGTGTGGGCGCCGGGTGGTTCCCCGTCCTCCTCCGGCTCCTCTTGCGGGAGGGGAGGGTGGGAGGTGTTCCCCTCGGTGTTCATAAGGGAACGGCCGACGGCCCGGCGCGACGGCTCACCGGGGGCCGGATCGGCGGTACTCGGCGGCTGCTTCCCGCCGAGAAGGGCGGTCGCTTCCTCGCGGGTGAGCGGCACATTGGAGATCAGCTGCTCGGTGGCCCATCGCCCGTCGGGCCCTTGCAGCCGCCACTCGTGGAAGTAGCCCTCGGCGATCAGCTGGCGCTTGGCGCGGGTGAAGGCGGTCTTCTTGATACCGGCGGACTTGGCGGTCTCGTAGAACGGCTGGTCGAGTCCGTCGGGCAGGGAGAGCTGCCAGAGCAGCAGCCGCACGGCGTCGCCGGACAGTCGCGGATGACGGATGATTTCGTTCGGTACTTGAGAGAAGAAGCGCATGGGGGCGTTAGCATTCCGGTGCATCCCTGGGAGGCCTGTCTCCTGGTGGCTGTAGACCCCCGGTGCAGGTGCCAGCCTGCTCGGGGGTCGCTTGGTGTGGGGCAACCGTAGAGCACACTCGGGTAACTAGGGCTCACTTCATGGCAAGTTGAACGATTGTGCGCGATTGATGACGTTGTCCGGATCGTCCAGCGAAGCTTGGTTGACCTTCCTGACCGGCATCAAGACTGGACACTTCCAAGCCTCGTAGGCGCTACTTGCCAGCAAGCCCCGGCGTCCTCGCCGGGGCTTTGTTATGGTCGCTCGAAAAGGCGAAAGGGCGGGTCAGGGGCGGAATTCCCCCACAATCGCCTCCGCCGCAGCGGTCCCGCACACGCGGGCCGCGCCGTGCGTGGCCACGTGCAGGGCGCCCACCGGTGGGGCCTGGTTGAGGCCCATCTCCACGACCACCGTGTCCGGCCGCGTAGCGACCAGCATCCCGAGCGCGCGGGCCATCCACGGGTGACGGTGGACGTCACGGACGACGGCCACGATCCGCCGCTCCCCCGCAGCCGCCAGCACCTTCTCCGTACCGGCCGTCTCCGGCCCGTACGTACCCGTCTCCGTCCCCGGCAGCAGCCGGGCCAGCTCGGCCGCGACGCCCCACGGGGTCTCGTCCCCTACGGCGATGTTGGCGACGGGCGTGAACGCGGCCACGTACACCGGCCCGGCCGGCGGCTCGTACCCCGCGGATGCGGTCACTCGCAGTGCGCGGCGCGCCGCCTCCAGCCCCACCTCGGGTGCGGGCGCGGTCCCCTCCAGTACCGCACCCGCACCCGAGGTCCAGCGCGCCAGGGCGCGCACCCGTGCCGCGGCGTCCGCGAGCCGCGCCTCGGCCAGCTCACCGGACCGGACGGCTCCGGCCAGCGCGTCGCGCAGCCGCAGCACGGTGTCTTCGTCGGCCAGGCCGCCGCCGACGCAGATGGCGTCGGCGCCCGCGGCGATGGCCATGACGCTGCCGCGTTCGATCCCGTAGGCGTCCGCCACGGCCCGCATCTCCATGCCGTCGGTGACGACGAGGCCGTCGAAGCCGAGGCCGCCGTCGGTGGCGGGTGCGCGCAGCAGGCCGTGCAGGGCGGCCGGGCTGAGGGTCGCGGGCAGGCGGGGGTCGAGCGCGGGCAGCAGGATGTGGGCGCTCATCACGGCCTTGGTGCCGGCGGCGACGGCGGCCCGGAAGGGCACCAGCTCGCGGGCCTGGAGCGTCGCGAGGTCGGCGTCGATGCGCGGCAGGTCGTGGTGGGAGTCGACGGCGGTGTCGCCGTGGCCGGGGAAGTGCTTGGTGCAGGCGGCGACGCCCGCGGCCTGCAGGCCCTCGACGTAGGCGGCCGTGTGCCGGGCGACGAGCGCGGGGTCGGCGCCGAAGGAGCGGACACCAATGACGGGGTTGTCCGGGTCGGAGTTGACGTCCGCGGAGGGCGCCCAGTTGAGGTTGACGCCGCAGGCGGCCAGCCGGTGGCCGAGTTCGCGGGCGACGGCCCGGGTGAGGGCGGTGTCGTCGACCGTGCCGAGGGCGAGGTTGCCGGGGAAGGAGGAGCCCGTGCGGACTTCGAGGCGCGTGACGTCCCCGCCCTCCTCGTCGATGGCGACGAGCACGTCCGGGCGCTCGGCGCGCAGGCGGGCGGTGAGGGCGGCGAGCTGCTCGGGCGAGGCGATGTTGCGGCCGAAGAGCCCGACGGAGGCGAGCCCTTCGCCGAGCCGGCGCAGCAGCCAGTCGGGGGGCGTGGTGCCGGTGAAGCCGGGCTGGAGGACGGTGAGGGCGTCGCGGTTCAGCGTGTCCATGGGTTAAGTGCTAGCCCTTCACGGCGCCGGACGTCAGACCGCCCACGGCCTTGCGCTGGAGGATGACGAACAGGACGAGGATCGGCACGGCGAAGAGCGAGGAGGCGGCCATGGTGGCGCCCCAGTCGTCGCCGAAGGTGGTGCGGAAGCCGGTGAGCCACACGGGCAGGGTCTGTGCCCCGGGGTCCTTGTTGAGGATCAGGACCATCGGGAACTCGTTCCAGATGGTGATGAAGCCGAAGAGCGAGGTGGCCATCAGGCCGGGGGCGAGCAGCGGGAAGATCACCCTGATGAAGGCCTGGGTGCGGGTGCACCCGTCGACCATCGCGGACTCCTCCAGCTCCTTGGGCACGGCGGCGACGTAGCCGCGCAGCGTCAGGACGGTGAAGGGCAGCACCATCACGGTGTAGATGGCGGTGAGCGGCACCAGGCTGTTCAGCATGTCCGCGTCGCGCACGATCATGTAGTACGCGATGACCAGGACCTCCCAGGGGGCCATCTGGGCCGTCATCATCACCAGGATGAAGCTCTTGCGGCCCTTGAAGCGCATCCGGGCCACGGCGAAGGACGCCAGCAGCGCGATGACCAGCGACAGCGCGACCGCGATCAGGGTGACGGTCAGGGAGTTGCCGACGAACGTCCAGAAGCCGTCCGCGGCGACCGCCTTGGAGAAGTGGTCGAGGGTGGGCGCGGTGGGGAACCAGACCGGGGTGTCGCTGACGATGTCCTTGTTGGCCTTGAAGGCCGTGGCGAACATCCAGTAGACGGGGAACGCGAAGGCGGCGAAGAGGACGACCGCCGTCGCCCCCGGCCAGACGCGGCCGAACAGCGAACGCCTCACAGTTCGTCCTCCTCTTGCTTGAGAACCAGGCGCAGGTAGTAGGCCGTCAGGGCCAGCAGGATCACGATGGTCAGGATGGAGATCGCGGCGCCCATGCCGAAGTGCTGGCTGCCCATGCCCTCCTGGAAGGCGTAGACAGGCAGGGTCTCGGTGAGCCGGTCGGGGCCGCCCTCGTTGATCGCGAAGACCTGGGTGAAGGACTTGAAGACCCAGATGACTTCGAGGAAGGTCGTGGCGAGGAAGAAGGGGCGCAGGAAGGGGAAGGTCACCGAGGTGAACTGCTTCCAGGTGCCCGCGCCGTCCAGGGAGGCCGCCTCGTACAGCTCCTTGGGGATCGTGGTGGTGGCCGCGTAGAGGTTGATCGCCACGAAGGGCACGGACTGCCAGACGATCAGCACGGTGATCACGAAGAAGGTGGAGAACTGGCTGCCGGTCCAGTTGTAGTGGGCCATCGCGTGCCAGCCGAGCCGGTCCAGGAGGTAGTCGACGACGCCGAAGCGCTGGTCGAAGAGCCACTGGAAGACGGTGGTCGCGGCGACGACGGGCATGACCCAGGCGAGGACGAGGCCGAGCGAGAGCAGCAGCCGCAGCTTGGTGCCCAGGCGGGCAAGGAGCAGGCCGGTCAGGCAGCCGATCACCATGATCAGGGTGACGTTGGCGGCGGTGAAGAGGACGGACCGGCCGGTGACCCGCCAGAACTCGGAGCTGCCCAGGGCGTTGCCGTAGTTGTCGATGCCGGTCCACTCGGTGATGTGGCGGATCAGCTGGCGGCGGCCGAGGTTCTGGAAGGACAGCAGGCCGTTCTTGACCATCGTCCAGCCGAGCAGCAGCACGGTGACGGCGGCGGCGGGGAGGATCAGCAGATAGGGGACGGCCCGGGCGCCGGCCCCGCGGCCGGAGGCGGGCGGCGGGGCGGTGCCCTTGCCGGTCCGGGGGGCGGCCTGGGCCGCCGCCTCTTCGGTCTGCGCTGACATCGTCGTCCGCCTTCTCCCCTGTTGAACGGTGGTGCTTGCGCCGGTTTCCGTACGCACCGGCCGGGCCGGTGCGTACGGAAACCGCTCGTGGTGGCTGCCTCGCCGGCTACTGCTTCTGGGCGAGGCGCTTGTTGATGTCGGCCTCGACCTGCTTGGCGGCGTCCTCCGGGGACTTTCCGTTCAGGACGGCGGTCATGTAGGCCTTGATCGGGTTGGGGGCGTTCTCCACCTCGGCCCACTCGGGGATCAGCGGGGTGGTGCCGCCGCCCTTGGCGGCGGGGGCGGCGGCCTCGGCGGCCGCGTTGCCCTTGAGGCTGGTCAGCAGCGCGTCCTTGTTGGGGATCGGGCCGACCTCCTTGGCCAGCGCGGCCTCGTTCTTGTCGGAGAGCGCGATCTTCAGGAACTCCTTGGCGAGGTCCTTCTTCTTGCTGCCCTCGGCGATCGCGAGGTTGGAGCCGCCGAGGAAGACGCCCTCGGGCTTGCCGGCGCTCTCACCGGGGATGGTGAAGTAGCCGATCTCCTTCTCGATGGCCGGGTTCGCCTTGATGGCGGTCTGCGCCTCCCAGCCCATGCCGATGAAGGCGCCCGTCCTGCCCTTGGCGAAGACGTCGGCCTGCTGCGGGGTGGCCTCGTCCTTGTCCTTGGGGGCCTTGCTGAAGGCCTGGTACTGCTTGTAGACGTCCATGGCCTTGGCGACCTTGGGGTCGGCGAGGTTGGAGACGTACTTCTTGCCGTCCTTCTTCACCAGGTCGGCGCCGGTGCCGATGGTCAGGCCGTCGAAGAAGTACCAGTTCTGGCCGGGCAGGTAGAGCGGCTCGGCGTCGCCCTTCTTCTGGATGGCGTCGAGGTCCTTGAAGAATTCGTCGCGGGTCTTGGGGGTGTCCTTGATCCCCGCGTCCGCCCAGATCTTCTTGTTGTAGATGACGACGCGGTTGGCGGCGTACCAGGGGGCGGCGTACTGCTTGCCCTCGAAGACGGACGGCTTGTTGAGGGAGTCGGTCCAGTCCCCGCCGATCTCCTTCTTCAGGTCGTCGAGCTCGGCGAGGCCGCCGGTCTGGGCGTAGGAGGGGGTCTGGGTGTTGCCGACCTCGACGACGTCCGGCGGGCTGGACTCCGAGAGGGCGGTGGTGAGCTTCTGCTGGATGCCGTCCCATTTCTGGGTCTGGATGTTCAGCTTGGCACCGGTCTTCTGTTCGAACTCCGCCTGGACCGCCTTGGTCCAACCCGTCGGATTCGAGCCATCCATGAACCAGACGGTCAGACTCTTGGCCTGGGAACCATCGGCACCCGAATCCTTGTCACTGCTGCCGGATCCACAGGCCGCAACACTCACCAGCATGGCCGCGACACCTGTCGCCGCTATGAGCCCACGCTTCACAGCACTCTCCTCAAGGACCGAATGTGGTCTTTAATGGTTTAGACCAGTGCCCCGCAGCTTGGCCTAGACCTTTTGGGGTGTCAAGGGTGTATAAGAGTCGCTGTCGGGTCCGTTACCGGACCGACACCTCGAGGTCGACCCGGGCGTCTGACGGTCTCCTCGGGCTCTGCCCGTGCCACCATGTGACCGCGGAAGACGGAGGAGCGCCGGTGACGGCAGCAGGATCGGAGTCGGGAAGGCAGGCCATGGCGACCGAGGGTGGTACGGCGGAGAGCGGCGGCGCGTCGGCAGGCGCGCGGACCGCGCGCGTCCCCAAGTACTACCGGCTCAAACGTCACTTGCTGGAAATGACCGAAACCATGCCCCCCGGCACCCCCGTGCCGCCGGAGCGCACCCTGGCCGCGGAGTTCGACACCTCGCGGACGACGGTCCGGCAGGCGCTGCAGGAGCTGGTGGTCGAGGGGCGCCTGGAACGCATCCAGGGCAAGGGGACCTTCGTGGCGAAGCCCAAGGTCTCCCAGGCGCTGCAATTGACCTCCTACACGGAGGACATGAGGGCCCAGGGTCTGGAGCCCACCTCCCAGCTGCTCGACATCGGCTACGTCACCGCCGACGAGCGCCTCTCCCGGCTGCTCGACATCTCCGTGGGCGGCCGCATCCTGCGCATCGAGCGGCTGCGGCTCGCCAGCGGTGAGCCCATGGCGATCGAGACGACCCATTTGTCGGCAAAGCGCTTCCCGGCGCTGCGCCGGAACCTGGTGAAGTACACCTCCCTCTACACCGCCCTGGCCGAGGTCTACGACGTGCACCTCGCCGAGGCGGAGGAGACGATCGAGACCTCTCTGGCCACCCCGCGGGAGGCGAGCCTGCTGGGCACGGACGTGGGCCTGCCGATGCTGATGCTCTCCCGCCACTCCCTGGACGCCGACGGCAACCCGGTGGAATGGGTGCGCTCGGTTTACCGGGGGGACCGCTACAAGTTCGTGGCCCGCTTGCAACGCCCCACGGAATAGACACCTCCGAATGGCGGAAAGACCCGGCGGACGCATTGTCCGCCGGGTCTAGACCTATTGACGCTCATCATCCCGGCTCATAGTGTCGCCCGGAGCCGGACCTCTGGCCTTGCGAGATCCTTGCGAGAGTTGCGAGAGGAATGCCATGAACGACGCCGCCTCCGTGCGGAGTTACGAAGCGCACTCTCCCCGGAAAGTCCTCGCCCACGGCGAGCTGCTCCGCCGATTCGCCGAGGGCCGGCAGGTCAGCCCCGTTCATTTGCGTCTCGGCATCACCGCGGACCATGGCAGGCGGCTGCTCGCCACCGGCGACGCCGTGTCCCTGCTGCGGCAATTCGCCGCACACGGCGGACGCGCCGTGACATTCCACGGCAGCGGCGAGTGCACGCTCCATCCCGGATACCCGGCCGTCTGCGACGCGGGCCACGAGTCGGGCCTGCGCCTCGGCGTGTTCACGGACGGCTCGCGGCTGCACCGGCCCGAGATGGCGGAGTGCGTGGCCTCCACACACACCTGGGTGCGCATCGAATTTTCGGCTGCCACACCCACCTCGTACCTGGAAATCATCGGAAAGCTTCGGCAGTCCGCCATCGATCCCGATTTTCGTATCGGGCTCAACTATGCGGTGGGCAAGGGAAATCCGCAGGAGTACGTGGCGGCGGCGCTCGCCGCCCGGGACGCGGGGGCGCACTACATCCGCTTCTCGGGCCGGGCCGGCCGCACCGGCGCCGGGCCGGCCGAGGCGTCGGCGCTGGCCACCGAGACCTTCGAAGTCTGCCTGCCCTCCACCGCGGAAGACGGCGGCGAATTCCACCACTGCCACTACAGCCGCTTCGTCACCACCGTCGCCGCCGATGGCACGCTCTACCCCTGCCCCCAGGTCCACCTGAACTCCCGTTACAGCCTCGGCAATACGCTCGAATCCGGCTACGCCGACGTGCTGCGCGGCGGCCCACGGACGCGCTGGGAGGCCGCCGACCCCCGGCAGTGGGAGCCGTGCCGCTCCTGCCGCTACCGCCCGCAGAACGCGCTGCTGGAGCAGGTGCGCGGCGACCGGGCGGCACTGGAGCGGGCACTGGGCGCGTACGCCCTCGAAGTGCCCTCCACCCTGCACGCCGACTTCGTCTGAACATGACGTTGCCATACCGATATCCGGACGGGGGGTGACGTCCGGAGGCACCCTCCCATAGATTTCCTGCGCATTACGCAAGTGATCGCACACGGGACGGAGTCACCGCATGTCGGAACCACCTGAGGGCAATCGCAAACCGGTCGTGACCATTCCGCTGGTCGTGGCGGGCGTGTGCCTGGCGATACCCTTCGCGGCCATGCTGTGGGTCGGCTCCTACTCCCGGGTCGAACCGGCCTTCATCGGCATACCGTTCTTCTACTGGTACCAGATGCTGTGGGTGGTCATTTCGACGCTGCTCACCGTCGTCGCCTACACCATCGTCCGGCGTCACGAGCGGACGGTCCGGGCGCACCGGGGCGGTGAGGAGCAGTGAAGAACGGCGTCAACGGCGTCGCACTCGCCGTCTTCATCTTCTTCTTCCTGGCCGTGACCGTGATGGGTTTCGTGGCCTCCCGGTGGCGGCGCGCGGAGAACGCCGACAGTCTCGACGAATGGGGGCTGGGCGGCCGTTCCTTCGGCACCTGGGTGACCTGGTTCCTGCTGGGCGGCGACCTCTATACCGCGTACACCTTCGTGGCGGTCCCGGCGGCCGTCTACGCGGGCGGTGCGGCCGGCTTCTTCGCGGTGCCGTACACGATTCTCTGCTATCCGCTGGTGTTCACCTTCCTGCCGCGCCTGTGGTCGGTGGCGCACAAGCACGGGTACGTGACGTCTTCGGACTTCGTGCGGGGCCGCTTCGGCTCCAAGGGGCTGTCGCTGGCGCTCGCCCTCACCGGCATTCTCGCGACGATGCCGTATATCGCCCTGCAACTGGTGGGAATACAGGCCGTTCTGGACGTGATGGGCGTGGGCGGCGGCGCGAACGCCAACTGGTTCGTGAAGGACCTTCCACTGCTGATCGCCTTCGGTGTGCTGGCGGCCTACACCTACTCCTCCGGACTGCGCGCACCCGCCCTGATCGCCTTCGTCAAGGACGCCCTCATCTACATCGTCATCATCGTGGCGATCATCTATATCCCGGTGAAGCTGGGCGGCTTCGAGCACATCTTCGCCAAGGCCGGTCACGCGTTCGCTGCCGAAAACCCGGCGACCGGGAAACCGCGCGGCTCGCTCGTCACCGCGCCACAGGCCCAGTGGGCGTACGCCACGCTCGCCCTCGGCTCGGCGATGGCGCTGTTCCTGTATCCGCACTCGGTGACGGCGGTCCTCTCCAGCCGCAGCCGCAATGTCATCCGCCGCAACACCACCATCCTCCCCCTGTACTCGCTGATGCTGGGGCTGCTGGCCATGCTGGGCTTCATGGCGATCGCCGCCGATGTGAAGGTGAAGAACGGGCAGCTGGCTATTCCGCAGCTGTTCGCGGATGTGTTCCCGGACTGGTTCACCGGTGTGGCCTTCGCCGCGATCGGCATCGGCGCCCTGGTCCCGGCGGCCATCATGTCGATCGCCGCCGCAAATCTCTTCACCCGGAACATCTACAAGGACTTCCTGCGGCCCGACGCCTCCCCCGCCCAGGAGGCCAAGGTCTCCAAGATCGCCTCGCTGCTGGTCAAGGTCGGCGCCCTGGCCTTCGTCCTCACCATGGACAAAACGGTCGCCATCAACTTCCAGCTGCTCGGCGGCATCTGGATCCTGCAGACCGTCCCGGCACTCGTGGGCGGGCTCTTCACCCGCTGGTGCCACCGCTGGGCCCTGCTCGCGGGCTGGGCGGCCGGCATGACGTACGGCACGTGGCGGGCGTACGACACCCCCAGCGCCACTCAGGATCACTTCGGCAACACCAACCTGATCCCGTTCATCGGCGAGAAGGGCTACATCGGGCTGACCGCCTTCGCCCTCAACGTGCTCGTCGTGATCGTGGCCACGTTCGTCCTGCGGGCCGTGAAGGCCCCCGACGGCGTCGACCAGACCAAGCCCTCGGACTACACCGCCGACGCGGGCGACCCGGGCGTCCGCACGGAGCTCCCCCCGGCCACTGCGGGGGCCCCTGCGGGCCACTAGCGGACCGCCAGGGCGACCCGCCCCGACAGGGCCGCCACACCCCCTCCCAGGGGGCGTGGCGGCCCTTTCCGTGTGCCGCACCGGCGCCGCCCGTTAGCACATTCCGCGACTGCTTCATGACGGGGCGACACAACATGTGGGGGCGCGTACGAGGGGCGGCACTAGATGTATGCTCGTCCTCGCTGTCGCCGCAGGGGAATCCGGTGGAAATCCGGAACTGTCCCGCAACGGTGTATGTGTGCGTACTTACGACCATTACGACGCACCACCAGTCCGAGGACCTGCGCACAGCGCGCCCACCACCGAGCCTGCCCTTGGCTCGGCTATGGGCGTTGAATTCGTCCGGGCCCCGCGGGTTGGGCCGATGGACGCCCGCGCGGCATGCCCTGGTGCAAGTGGCACGCCCGCGCGTGCGCCCGTCGCGCTCTCCCGCCCGGCCCACCCCAGCCGAGCGAGGGAGAGCCACACGTGACCATCGCGCCCGCCGATCCGGTCTCAGAGAACGCGGAAGCGACCGGCGGTCCCGGGACCGCGCTGCTGCGCACCCTGACCGATCTCACCGCAGACCTTCCCGCCACCGACCCGGGCAAGGTCGCCGCCGCCGCGCTGCGCGGCCGCAGCGCCGCCTCGGACGAGGCGGAGCTGCGCTCCCTCGCCACCGAGGCCGCCGCCGGCCTGATCGCCGAGGAGCCGGAGTACTCCCGCCTCGCCGCCCGGCTGCTCACCCTCGCCATCGCGGAGGAGGCCGCCGGACAGGGCGCGACCTCCTTCTCCGCCTCGGTCGCCGTCGGCCACCGCGAGGGCCTGATCGCGGACGACACGGACGCCTTCGTGCGTGAGCACGCCGAGCGCCTGGACGCCCTGGTCGACGCCGCCCTCGCCGACGGTGCCGACGACCGCTTCGGCTACTTCGGCCTGCGCACCCTGCACAGCCGCTACCTGCTGCGCCACCCGCACACCCGTCAGGTCATCGAGACCCCGCAGCACTTCCTGCTGCGCGTGGCCTGCGGCCTGGCCGAGGACCACTCGGAGCGGGCCCTGGACGACGTCGCCGAGCTCTACGGGCTCACCAGCACGCTCTCCTACCTGCCCTCCTCCCCCACGCTCTTCAACTCCGGCACCCGCCACCCGCAGATGTCGTCCTGCTACCTGCTGGACTCGCCGCTGGACGAGCTGGACTCCATCTACGACCGCTACCACCAGGTGGCGCGGCTGTCGAAGCACGCGGGCGGCATCGGCCTGTCCTACTCCCGCATCCGCTCCCGCGGCTCGCTCATCCGCGGCACCAACGGCCACTCCAACGGCATCGTGCCGTTCCTGCGCACCCTCGACGCCTCCGTCGCCGCCGTGAACCAGGGCGGCCGCCGCAAGGGCGCGGCCTGCGTCTACCTGGAGACCTGGCACGCGGACATCGAGGAGTTCCTGGAGCTCCGCGACAACACCGGCGAGGAGGCCCGCCGCACCCACAACCTCAACATCGCGCACTGGATCCCGGACGAGTTCATGCGCCGTGTCGAGGCCGACGCGGACTGGTCCCTGTTCTCCCCCGCCGACACCCCCGACCTGGTGGACCTCTACGGCGACGAGTTCGACGCCGCGTACCGCCGGTACGAGGCCGAGGGCAAGGCCGTCAAGCAGATCCCGGCGCGGGTGCTGTACGCCCGGATGATGCGCACCCTCGCGCAGACCGGCAACGGCTGGATGACGTTCAAGGACGCCGCCAACCGCACCGCCAACCAGACGGCCGAGAAGGGCAAGGTCGTCCACTCCTCGAACCTCTGCACCGAGATCCTCGAGGTCACCGACGACAGCGAGACCGCGGTCTGCAACCTGGGCTCGGTCAACCTCGCGCAGCACCTCGGTGCCGACGGCGAGATGGACTGGGAGAAGCTCGACCGTACGGTCCGTACGGCCGTCACCTTCCTCGACCGCGTCGTGGACATCAACTTCTACCCGACCGAGCAGGCCGGCAACTCCAACAGCCGCTGGCGCCCGGTGGGCCTGGGCCTGATGGGTCTGCAGGACGTCTTCTTCCGGCTGCGCATGCCCTTCGACTCCGCCGAGGCGAAGGAGCTGTCCACCCGGATCTCCGAGCGGATCATGCTGGCGGCGTACGAGGCCTCCGCCGACCTCGCCGAGCGGCACGGCCCGCACCCGGCCTGGTCCGCGACCCGCACCGCCCGCGGCGTGCTGCACCCGGACCACTACCCGAACGCGGTGGCCGGCTGGGCGGACCGCTGGGAGGCGCTGCGCGCCCGCATCGCCGAGGTCGGCATGCGCAACTCGCTGCTGCTCGCCATCGCCCCGACGGCGACCATCGCCTCGATCGCGGGCGTCTACGAGTGCATCGAGCCGCAGGTCTCCAACCTCTTCAAGCGCGAGACGCTCTCCGGTGAGTTCCTGCAGGTCAACACCTACCTGGTGGAGGAGCTCAAGCAGCTCGGCGTGTGGGACCGCACCACCCGCGACGCGATGACCGACGCCAACGGCTCGATCCAGGACATGAAGTGGATCCCGCAGGAGGTGCGCGACCTCTACCGCACCGCCTGGGAGATCCCGCAGCGCGCCCTGATCGACATGGCCGCGGCCCGCACCCCGTACCTGGACCAGAGCCAGTCGCTGAACCTCTTCATGGCCTCGCCCACCATCGGCAAGCTCAGCTCGATGTACGCGTACGCCTGGAAGCAGGGCATCAAGACGACGTACTACCTGCGCTCCCGTCCGGCGACCCGGATCGCCCGCGCGGCGTCCGGCGGTGCCGCCGCTCCCGCCACCATCCCGGTGCAGCAGGCCGCGCCCGACGCGGACGCCATCGCCTGCTCCCTTGAGAACCCCGAGTCCTGCGAGGCCTGCCAGTAATGTCCGCCGCTGAACAGAAGAACCTCCTGGACCCCGGGTTCGAGCTCACCCTCCGCCCGATGCGGTACCCGGACTTCTACGACCGCTACCGCGACGCGATCAAGAACACCTGGACCGTGGAGGAGGTCGACCTCCACTCCGACGTCGCCGACCTCGCCAAGCTGTCCCCGGGCGAGCAGCACATGATCGGCCGCCTGGTCGCGTTCTTCGCGACCGGCGACTCGATCGTGGCCAACAACCTCGTGCTGACGCTGTACAAGCACATCAACTCCCCCGAAGCGCGCCTCTACCTCTCGCGGCAGCTCTTCGAGGAGGCCGTGCACGTCCAGTTCTACTTGACGCTGCTCGACACCTACCTGCCCGACCCGGACGACCGCGCCGCGGCGTTCGACGCGGTGGAGAACATCCCCTCCATCCGCGAGAAGGCCCAGTTCTGCTTCAAGTGGATCAACGAGGTCGAGAAGCTGGAGCGGCTGGAGACCAAGGCCGACCGCCGCCGCTTCCTGCTCAACCTGATCTGCTTCGCCGCCTGCATCGAGGGCCTGTTCTTCTACGGCGCCTTCGCCTACGTGTACTGGTTCCGCAGCCGCGGCCTGCTGCACGGCCTGGCGACCGGCACCAACTGGGTCTTCCGTGACGAGACCATGCACATGAACTTCGCGTTCGAGGTCGTGGACACCGTCCGCCAGGAGGAGCCCGACCTCTTCGACGACGAGCTCCAGCAGCAGGTCACCGACATGCTCAAGGAGGCCGTCGAGGCGGAGCTGCAGTTCGGCCGCGACCTGTGCGGCGAGGGCCTGCCGGGCATGAACACCGAGTCCATGCGCGAGTACCTCGAGTGCGTCGCCGACCAGCGCCTGCAGCGCCTGGGCTTCAAGCCGGTCTTCGGCTCGGAGAACCCGTTCTCCTTCATGGAGCTGCAGAACGTCCAGGAGCTGACCAACTTCTTCGAGCGCCGCGCGTCCGCGTACCAGGTGGCGGTCGAGGGCTCGGTCTCCTTCGACGACGAGTTCTAAAGAACCCCGCTTCCAAAGAACTCCGCGCGACACGTCGATTTCGGCGTCTCCCGTTCGACGCATGGGTGAAGGGTTGGGAACAGCCCGCCCTCGATTGAACGGGAGACGTCGTCATGCCGCGCTTTTTGATGTTCGTCAAGGCGACCGAGGAGTCCGAGGCCGGTGTGCTGCCGACCAAGGAAATGATCGCCGAGATGGGGAAGTACAACGATCGCCTGGTCAAGGCTGGGGCGCTGCTCGCCGCCGACGGCCTGCAGCCCTCGTCGAAGGGCGCGCGCGTCGCCTTCTCCGGCGGGAAGCCGGTCGTGACCGACGGGCCCTTCGCGGAGACGAAGGAGCTGATCGCCGGGTACTGGATGATCCAGGTCAAGGACCTGGACGAGGCCCTGGAGTGGGCGCGCAGGGTGCCCTTCGGGGAGGGTGAGATCGAGGTCCGGCAGATCTTCGAGCCCTGCGACTTCCCCGCCGACGTCCTCTCGCCGGAGGATGCGGCGCGTGAGGAGGCCCTGCGGGACGAGCTGCGCCGGAAGGCCGCGCAGTAGTCCCTACGATGGGGAGCCGTGACGGCTTCCGACACTCATCACGCGATCGACGCCGTGTGGCGCATCGAATCGGCGCGGCTGGTCGCCGGGCTGACGCGAATCGTGCGTGACGTCGGCATCGCCGAGGAGCTCGCACAGGACGCGCTGGTCGCGGCGCTGGAACAGTGGCCGGAGTCGGGTGTCCCGGACAAGCCGGGCGCCTGGCTCATGGCCACGGCCAAACACCGCGCGATCGACCTGATCCGCCGCAACGAGACGTATGCGCGCAAGCTCGCCCTGCTCGGGCACGAGCTGGAGACGGAGCGGCAGGAGCCGCCGCTGCCGGACGAGGGCGCCATCGAGGACGATCTGCTGCGGCTGGTGTTCACCGCCTGCCATCCCGCGCTGTCCACGGAGGGGCGGGTCGCGCTGACCCTGCGCCTGCTGGGCGGGCTGAAGACAGACGAGATCGCCCGCGCCTTCCTGGTCCCCGAGCCGACCGTGGCCCAGCGCATCGTGCGGGCGAAGCGGACCCTGGCCAAGGCGGAGGTGCCGTTCGAGGTGCCGGAGGGCGACCAGCTGGCCGAGCGGCTCCCGGCCGTGCTCGAAGTCGTCTACCTGATCTTCAACGAGGGGTACTCCGCGACGGCCGGCGACGATCTGATGCGTCCCGCGCTGTGCGAGGAGGCGCTGCGGCTGGGCCGGATCCTGGCCGGGCTGATGCCCAAGGAGCCCGAAGTGCACGGGCTGGTCGGCCTGATGGAGATCCAGGCGTCCCGCTCGGCCGCCCGCACCGGGCCGTCCGGCGAACCCGTGCTCCTCCTCGACCAGGACCGCTCCCGCTGGGACCGGCTGCTGATCCACCGCGGCCTGGCAGCCCTGGAGCGCGCGGAGCAACTGGGCGGCGCGTTCGGCCCGTACGCGCTGCAGGCGGCCATCGCCGCGTGCCATGCTCGGGCGCGCACCGCGCAGGAGACGGACTGGGAGCGGATCGCCGCGCTCTACGCGGTACTGGCCCGGCGGGTGCCGTCACCGGTGGTGGAGCTGAACCGGGCGGTGGCGGTGGGCATGGCCCACGGGCCCGCGGCCGGCCTGGAGCTCGCGGACGCGCTGGCGGCGGAGCCGCTGCTCAAGGGCTACCACCTGCTGCCGAGCGTGCGCGGGGACTTCCTGGACCGGCTCGGCCGCCATGAAGAGGCCCGCGCGGAGTTCGAGCGGGCGGCGACACTCACGCGCAACGAACGCGAGCGCGCCCTGCTGCTGGAGCGCGCCGCGGCGTCCGGGCGCCGGACCGGCTGACATCGGCCGGCCCCGGCGCCCGAGGACGGGACGTCAGCCGTTGGCGACGACCGGGTAGCGCGGCGTGCCGTCGGCCATCTGCCGGAGCGCGTCCTTGCGGTCCCGCTTCGAGAGGCGGTCGATGTACAGGTAGCCGTACAGGTGGTCCGTCTCGTGCTGGAGGCAGCGCGCGAAGTAACCCGTGCCCTCGACGGCGATCGGGTTGCCGTGCAGGTCCTGGCCGCGCACCACCGCGTAATCCGGCCTCGCCAGCTCCGCGTAGGCGGTCGGCACCGACAGGCAGCCCTCGTTGGAGTCGTCCAGGACCCGGCGGTCGGCCGGAAGCTCGTCCAGGACGGGGTTGCAGACGTGGCCGACGTGCCGGACGCCCTCGTCGTCCATGCAGTCGTACACGAAGACCTTGAGGTCGACGCCGATCTGGTTGGCGGCGAGGCCGACGCCCTCGGCCGTGCGCTGGCTGGCGAACATGTCGTCGATGAGCTGCGCGAGCTCGTCGTCGAAGTCGGTGACGTCCTTGCACTCCTTGTGCAGGACGGGGTTGCCGACGACGGTGATCGGGCGGGAGGTGCCGCGCTCACGGTGCGCGAGTTCACGCGCCTCGCAGTCCTCGGTGTCCACGATGAACTCGCTCGACTCGTCGTTCACCGGCTGCTCAGTGTCTTGCTGCGCCATGTCCGCCGTATGCCTCTCTCACAACCCGAAAACGCTATCTACAGGTTCATACAGGGTACGGGGGCCACGGCGGCCCCTCAGCAGACCTCTTCCAGATCCCGCCATTCCCGGGTGTCGGGACTGTCGGCGACCCAGCCGTCCAGCAGGCCGCGCACCAGGCCCGCGGGGGCCGCGATGCCGCACTCGCGCTCGGGCACCCACAGCGAGCCGGAGCCGGCCGTGCGGTGGCCCAGCGGGCCGGGGTGGCCGGGCTCGCTGTGGTCGTGCGGATCGAGGTGCTCGCCGTCGCCCTCGTCGCTGGGCATCCGGCTCTCCGAGCATGTGCGGCACAGCAGGCGCACCGAGGAGGACCAGTCCTCGGCGGCGAAACCGGCGTCGGCCGCGAGCCGCTCCAGCGCGTCCCGGTCGGCCTCGGTGGCGGCCTCCAGGAGGACGACCCAGGTCGGCACGGGCGAGGGCGCCCACAGCTCGATCTCGTCGAAGACGGGGAAGGAGGGCCCGGCGGCGGTGACCCGCTCGCCGTGCGGGACGCCGTCGTGCAGCACGACCTCGCCCCAGCGGCGGCCGGAGGACGGCAGCGGGATGGAGAGGACCTCCATGCGCGCCGGGTCCAGTCTGCGGCCCCACACCACCTCGGCCTCGCCCTCCGGGGAGAGCCGGACGGCCGCGCTGCCCAGCTCCATGCCGACGGGCTCCGCGGCCGGGCCGCCCTCGCCGGGCACCCGCAGCCCGTAGGCCTGCCAGGCGCGGCGGGCCAGCGGCCAGTCCTGGAGGGCGGTGGCGGCGATGCCCACGTTCCACCAGTCCGGCGCGCCCGCCTCTCTGTCCAGCAGCGCGACGGCGCGCAGGCCGGCGGCGCGGGCCTGCTCCCAGTCGTGCCGGAACTTGTGCAGCAGTGCGAGGTTGAACCACGACTCGGACAGCCACGGCTCCATGTCGGCGGCGCGCGTCAGCAATGCGCCCGCGTCCTCGTACCGGCCGTCGCCGATGAGAGTGAAGGCACGGTCGGTGGCCTGCCGCCACGAGGCGGAAGGCCGGTGCCGTACCTTGCCGAAGATCCTCACGATTCCCGCCTGCCGGTTTCTGCGTGCAACCACGCCGGATGGGCCGGGTGACGGCCGCCGTCCTCCCTGACGGCGCCCTGCCACACCTCAACTGCTCCGGGGAGCGGCGCCCACCACACCTCCTTGCCGACGCCAGCGCGCACGACACCCCCCGACTTCCGCATTCTCGCCATTTTCGTCGTCTCTTCGCATCCAACCATGCCCCTTCGGACGCCCGCTCATTACCCGTGGGTTCGGCGGGCTAGTCCCGGTTCGCCCGTACTCTCACAGGGCAGGTGGTGCCAGGCCGCCGCGTGCGAGCACCGCCGCGAGCGCCTCCACCACCCGGGGCTCGTGGTCGCGCGCGGTCGCCAGGCGGAGCCGCTCCAGCGCGCGCAGGGGGCCGCACGCCGGGTCTTCGGCCAGGTCGTCGTAGGCGTTGACGGTCCGCACGATACGGGCGGCGATCGGCTGGTCACGGTAGGGATCCGCCTGCTGCTCCACCGCCAGGGCGACTTCGGGGTCCACCCCGGTCTGCCGCACCACGGCGGCGCCCAGCCGGGCGAGCCGGCGGCGCTCGTCGGACGGCAGGGGCTCGGTGGCCCCGGCGGGCACCGGGTCCAGGAGGGAGAGCTGGCCGATGTCGTGCATCAGCGCCGCGTCCTCGACGACGGCGAGTTCGGCCGGGGGCAGCCCCAGTTCACGGCCGACGGCCCGGCCGAGCGACGCCACCCGGCGGGCGTGCCCGGCGGAGGTGTAGCCCGCGATCTCCGTGGCACGGGCCAGGGAGGCCACGGTCTGACGGCGGGTGGCCCGCACGGTCTCGTAGCGGTGGATGGACAGCTGGGTGACCAGCAGGGGCAGGCAGAAGACGGGCAGCGCCCAGAGCCCGGCGGCGGCGACGGCGACGGTTATCACCACGCCGGTGGCGCCGATCGCCGAGCCGACGCCGGGCAGCGCGCGCAGCTCCTCGCGCAGGGCCGGGCCGTACGGGGCGCCGGTGCGGGCGTGGGTGAGGGCGGCGGCCAGGACGGCGTCGCACAGGGCGGTCAGGACGAGCAGGAACAGCAGGCACAGCGTGTAGTACGGGCTGTGCGCGGGCCAGTGGCCGAGGGTGCCGACGTGGTGCAGGGGCTGGAAGCAGGTCGCGGCGAAGCCGGCGCCCAGGACGCGGCGGGCCAGGCGGTCGACGGCCGGGGGGCGGCCGACGGCGCCGGCCAGGGTGGCGCCCAGGACGACGGCGACGACCTGGGGGACGCCGTGCGAGGTGGGCTGGCCGCCGACGTCGCCGAGGAGGGCGTAGGCGAGGGTGCCGGCGGAGCCGAGGGGCGCGGTCTCGCACGCCTGTGCGCTGGGGCGCGGGCGGCGTCGTGCGGCCTCGCCGAGCGCGATGAGCGCGCCGTACGCCAGCGCGATGTGCGGTTGTGCAACCCCGCGCCAGGCGGTCCACGCCAGCGCGAGGAGGGCCGCGGCAGCGGCGGCAGCGTGCACGCCCTGGACGAACGGACGGCCCGTGCGCCGGTGACGCACCGTGCGCGCCCAGGTGAGCGCCCCGGGCCAGGCGCTCATGCGTGGCCACCCTGGCGGGCGGGGCGGCCGTCGGCCGCGATGGTGACGGAGCAGTGATCAAGAGGGACGTTTCGGCTGACCGGAGCTGGGGGTTCGGGCGGCTCGGGGGCCGCCGCGGGGTGCCAGCCGTGCCGGTCGAGCGCCTGGGAGAGCGCGGAGACCATCCGGGGGTCGAACTGGCTACCGGCGCAACGGCGGAGCTCGTCGAGAGCGGTGGGGACCGGGCGGGCGCGGCTGTAGCTGCGGGTGGAGGTCATGGCGTCGAAGGCGTCGGCGACGGCCACCACCCGGGCGAATTCCGGGATTTGACAGCCTGTCAGACCGTAGGGATAGCCGCTGCCGTCCAGGCGTTCGTGGTGGTGCAGGATCGCCGCCCGCGCCTCGTCGAGGAAGCCGATGCCGCGCACCATTTCGTGTCCGTACTCGGGGTGGAGCTCGATGACGCGGCGCTCCTCGGGGGTGAGCGGGCCGTCCTTGCGCAGCAGGCGGGTGGGGACGCCCAGTTTGCCGACGTCGTGCAGGATGCCGGCGAAGCGGAGGGCTTCCAGCCGCTCGCCGTGGATGCCCAGCTCCCGGGCGATCAGCACGGAGGCGCGGCCGACGCGCTCGCTGTGGCCGCGGGTGTAGTGGTCCTTGAGGTCCACGGCCTGCACCAGCGCGCGGACGGTGGCCTGGTGGGCGGCGCGCTCGCGGCGGCAGCGGTCCAGCACCCAGGCGGAGACGGACATCGGCAGCAGCACCAGCAGCGCGGAGGGCGGGCCGTAGGGGCTGTGCCACAGCACGGCCATGGTCAGCGCGGTGGGCCCGTTGAGCAGCGGGGGCACCAGCGCCCCCGGCAGCGGGCCGCGCCAGGCGGTGCGCGGGGAGCGGCCCTCGGCGGTGACGAGGGCGCCGCCGTCGAGCAGGGTGACGACGAGGGCGAAGACGAGGGCGGCGGCCAGCGCGGGCAGCAGCGCGCCCGGGAAGCCGGCCGCGGTGATCGCGCGGGGGGCGCCGCCGGTCAGCCGGCCGAAGACGGCCGAGGCCGCGGCGGCCGCGAGCGAGAACTGGGCCGCGTGCCACAGCCGCCGCACCCACACCGGGCGCCGCCCCACCCGCCCGGCGAGCGCGCCCGGCACGGCCACGAGCCCGGCGGCGGCCGGAGGCAGCAGGAACGCCCCGGCGAGCAGCACGGGCACCAGCAGCGGGCAGCGCGGCAGCCGTGCGCAGGTCAGGCAGACGCCCGCGAGGAAGGCCGCTGCCTTCCAGGGCACAGCCGACCCGTCCCGTATGACGGGCACGGCGCACAGCGCGGCGGCGAGCGCGGCGCACGCGATATACGCGCGCGCCGCCGCCGGAAGTGCCCACATGACGCGTCCCTCCCCGTGCCTTCAGACATGGCGCCTGGATGGTCTGGATGGGGAGGATAGACACAGCCGCGGGCCCGGAATACAGCATCCGGGTATTGCACCGTCCGTTCGGGTGACGTTCCCCGGTACGGTGGTTTGGATCAGTGACGCCGACAGACTGTCGCGCCGTTTCCGGCGGCCGCCGCGCGGGCGCGGCCCGCCGGATCAGTCCTGCTGGGCGGCGGCTTCCGCCGCCTTGGCCTCGGCCACCACGTCCTGCTCGGGGACGGTCTGGCCGGACCGGATCAGCTCGATCCGGCCCATGACCTTGGAGCGCAGGTCGGCGGGGACGTCGTCGTGGCCGCAGCAGCGCTTGACGAGCTTCTTCACCGCCTGTTCGAGCCCGTACTTCTCCAGGCAGGGAGAGCACTCGTCGATGTGCACCTCGAACTTGGCGCAATCGCCGTCGGGCATCTCGTGGTCGAGGAACTCGTAGAGATGGTCGAGGACTTCAGAGCAGTCCGTCTCGTGCGGCTCTCCGCAGCTCATGAGTCCGAGCCTTTCCGATTGTGCGACTCGTCGGAACCATTCGGCGCGGAAGCGGTCCCGGCGGGGACCAGACCGCGCTCGCGAGCGTAGTCCTCCAGCAGTCCGCGCAGCTGCCGACGGCCCCGGTGCAGCCGGGACATCACCGTGCCGATGGGGGTACCCATGATGTCCGCGATCTCCTTGTACGCAAAGCCCTCGACGTCCGCGAGGTAGACCGCGATGCGGAACTCCTCGGGAATGGCCTGGAGGGCCTCCTTGACATCGGAGTCGGGGAGGTGGTCGAGCGCCTGGGACTCGGCGGAGCGCAGACCCGTCGACATGTGCGACTCGGCGCGCGCCAGCTGCCAGTCCTCGATCTCCTCGGACGCGCTGCGCAGCGGCTCGCGCTGCTTCTTGCGGTACGAGTTGATGAAGGTGTTGGTCAGGATGCGGTACAGCCACGCCTTGAGGTTGGTGCCGTCCCGGAACTGGTGGAAGGACGCGTACGCCTTGGCATACGTCTCCTGCACCAGGTCCTCGGCGTCGGCCGCATTGCGCGTCATGCGCAGGGCCGCCGAGTACATCTGGTCCAGGAAGGTCAGGGCGTCGCGCTCGAAGCGCAGGTTGCGCTCCACCGCGGTTTCGGGCTGCCGCCTGCTGTCGTCCGCCCCCACGTCGGTCCCAGTGACCGGACCCACCTCCTCCAGCACCCTGGCGGAACCGGAAACGGATCCGCTCGAATCGGAGAATAGACGACGATCCGGTCCGCCCGCCGCTCCAGCCATGGCCGGCTGGGCCACACCCATGACCGCCCATCCGAGGTCGGCCGTCTGCGGGCGGGACGGGCATGCGATCGAACCCATGCGGGGAGCTCCCATTCCTTCGTCTGTGCCGGTGCGTGAACTACACGTGCCACAACAGCCGCACCGTGGATCTCATTCCCGCTCCGTGGAACGGCCGGTGGGAAGGTGCGCCAGCCACGCCCGGACCGCCTCCGTGATCACCTCCAGCGCCTGCTCCTGGGTGATCTCCGCCTTCTTCGGCACCGCGAAGCCGTGGTCGCCGTACGGCACCGCGACGGGCTCGTGGCCGGGCGGGAACTCCTCGGGGCGGCCGAACGGGTCGCGGGCGCCCTGCACGGTGAGCGTGGCCAGGCCGGTGCCGGTGAGCTCGTCGGCCCGGGTCTTCTCCGGCTTGCCCGGCGGGTGCAGGGGGAAGCTCAGGGCGAGCACCCCGGCGGCGCCGAGCTCCCCGGCGGTGCGGCACGCGACCCGGGCACCCGCGCTGCGGCCGCCCGCGACGACGGGGGCGCCCGGCGCCGCCAGCGCGGGCCACAGCGCCCGCCACGCCTCGTCCAGGGTCTTGGGCGCGGGGGCGACCTTCTTGCCCGCCACCCGCCACGGCTGCTCGACCAGCGCGACGGTCACACCGTCGGCGGGCAGGGCCTCGGCGAGCGCCCGCAGGTCGCGGGCCTCGACGCCGCCACCCGCCCCGTGCCCGAGGGCAAGGACGAGCCGCGGCGGCGAGGCAGCCGCCGGGTACCAGTGGATGCGGGCTTCTCCGGCAGGGGTCTGCACACTCTCGGTCGTCACCCGCCCCATCCTGCCCGGCCCGCGGCTCAGAACAGCGTCGACTCCTCCGGCGCCGCCAGCTCCTCCAGCAGCTCGGGGCCGTTGTTGCGCACGTCGCTGACGGCCGTGGTGACCGGGTAGGCCCGTACGAGCCCGGACGGCGGGGGCGCCAGCAGCACGCGCAGCTCCTGCACGTCGGTGCGCGCCGGGTCCAGCCACGCGTCCCACCGCTCGGGCGGCAGCACCAGCGGCATCCTCGGGTGGATCTCCGCCAGCGACCGCGGCCCCGGCTCCAGCGCCGGGTGCGGCTGCGCGAAGGGCTCCGGGTCCGCGTCCGTGGTGAGCACGGAACACGTGGCCCACCACGCCTGGGGGTGGTCGCCGGGCAGCGTCGGGTCGCGCCAGAACTCGTATATCCCGGCCATGGCCATCACCGAGCCGTCGGCCGGCGTCACGAAGTACGGCTGCTTGCGCGTCCGCTTCCTGCGGCCCTGCTCCTCCAGCTCCCGCTCCTGCGCGCCGGTGACCCACTCGTAGTAACCGTCCGCCGGCAGCAGGCAGCGCCGGGTCTCGAAGGCCCGCCGGAAGGACGGCTTCTCGTGCACCGTCTCCGACCGCGCATTGATCATCTTCGCGGCGCCCTCCGGGTTCTTGGCCCAGGACGGCACCAGTCCCCACCGCAAGGCGCGCAGCTGACGAACCGGACGCCGCTCGGCAGCGTCTTTCAGAGGACGTTCGAGCACCGCGTAGACGCTCTTCGTCGGCGCCACGTTCCAGTCCGGAGCAAGCGTCTCCTCCGGTTCCCACTTCTCCACCCCGAAGAGCCCGGTCAGATCCTCCGGTCTCCGGCTCGCCGCATATCGACCGCACATGAGTGCCACACTGCCACGAAGACGCAAGGAGCGGCTCACCCCATGGACAGCACCACCGCCACCGACCTGTGGGACCGCGTCTTCGGCGTCCAGCCGCACCCCCCGGTCTGGCTGACCGTCGTCACCGGCCTCGTCGCGCTGGCGGCCGTCACGCCGTACGGCGTCTGGCGGGTGACCCGCAACGCCGTCACCATCGCCCACGAGGGCGGGCACGCGCTGGTGGCCCTGGTGTGCGGGCGGCGGCTGGACGGCATCCGGCTGCACTCCGACACCTCCGGACTGACCGTCTCGCGCGGCAGGCCCACCGGCCCGGGCATGATCCTGACGGCCGCCGCGGGCTACACCGCGCCCTCACTGCTCGGCCTGGCCGGGGCCTGGCTGCTGGCCGCCGGGCACACCACGGCGCTGCTGTGGGGCGCCGCGGCCCTGCTCGCCGCGATGCTCGTGATGATCCGCAACGCCTACGGGGTGCTGACGGTGGTGCTCGCCGGGGGCGCGTTCGTGGTGGTGTCCTGGCTGGCCGGGACGCACGTGCAGGCGGCGTTCGCGTACGCGGTGGTGTGGTTCCTGCTGCTGGGCGGGGTGCGGCCGCCCTTCGAGCTGCAGCGCAAGCGACGGCACGGCGGGGCCCCGGATTCCGACGCGGACCAGCTGGCGCGGCTGACGAACGTGCCCCCGCTGGTGTGGCTGTTCTTCTTCCACGTCGTCTCCCTCTGCTCGCTGGCGGGAGGCGGCCGCTGGCTGCTGGGCCTGTGACCCGGACGGTCACGGGGAGCGAGCCACTAAGGTAAGGAGCATGACCGAGAGCCCCGCGCACACCGACCTCTGGCCCGCCCCGCTCGCAAGCGGAGCCGTCGACGCGACCGTCACCGTGCCCGGTTCGAAGTCGGTCACCAACCGCGGCCTGGTGCTGGCCGCCCTGGCCGCCGAGCCGGGCTGGCTGCGCCGCCCGCTGCGCTCGCGCGACACCGTGCTGATGGCCGAGGCGCTGCGCGCCCTGGGCGTGGGCATCGAGGAGGGCGTGGGCCCCGACGGCACCGGCGAGGCCTGGCGCGTGATCCCCGCCGGGCTGCACGGCCCTGCGACCGTCGACGTCGGCAACGCCG
Organism: Streptomyces olivoverticillatus; assembly: GCF_014203555.1. Lineage (GTDB taxonomy): Bacteria > Actinomycetota > Actinomycetes > Streptomycetales > Streptomycetaceae > Streptomyces > Streptomyces olivoverticillatus. Next base: position 438,520 of record NZ_JACHJH010000001.1, read on the forward strand.
GCACCGTCATGCGCTTCCTGCCGCCGGTCGCCACCCTGGCCGACGGCCCGGTCCGCTTCGACGGCGACCCCCGCAGCTACGAACGCCCCCTGCACGGAGTGATCGACGCGCTGCGCGCGCTGGGCGCCCGGATCGACGACAACGACCGGGGCGCCCTGCCCATGACCGTGCACGGCGCCGGGGCGCTGGACGGCGGTCCGGTGGAGATCGACGCCTCCTCGTCCTCGCAGTTCGTCAGCGCCCTGCTGCTGTCCGGGCCGCGCTTCAACCAGGGCGTCGAGGTGCGTCACGTCGGCGCCGCGCTGCCGTCCCTGCCGCACATCCGGATGACCGTGGACATGCTGCGCGCGGCGGGCGCCCAGGTCGACACGCCGGAGTCCGGCGGCGAGCCCAACGTGTGGCGGGTCTCCCCCAGCGCCCTGCTCGGCCGGGACCTGGTCGTCGAGCCCGACCTCTCCAACGCGGCGCCGTTCCTGGCCGCCGCGCTGGTCACCGGCGGCCGCGTCACCATCCCCGACTGGCCCGAGCGCACCACCCAGCCGGGCGACGCGCTGCGCGAGATCTTCACCGCCATGGGCGGCAGCTGCGAGCTGACCGAAGCGGGGCTGACCTTCACCGGCACCGGCCGCATCCGCGGCATCGAGGCCGACCTGCACGAGGTCGGCGAGCTCACCCCGGTGATCGCGGCGGTCGCCGCGCTCGCCGACTCCGAGTCCGTCCTGAGCGGCATCGCCCACCTGCGGCTGCACGAGACCGACCGGCTGGCCGCCCTGGCCAAGGAGATCAACGAACTGGGCGGCGACGTCACCGAGACCGCCGACGGGCTGCGCATCCGCCCGCGCACCCTGCACGGCGGCGTCTTCCACACCTACGAGGACCACCGGCTGGCCACCGCGGCCGCCGTCATCGGCCTCGCCGTCGACGGCGTCCAGGTGGAGAACGTCGCCACCACCGCCAAGACGCTCCCGGACTTCCCGGAGCTGTGGACCGGAATGCTCGGATCCGTCGCGGGGGCGACGACGGTGCCGAGCGCCTGAGAGACCCTGGAAGACCCATGCGCCGCTACGGCAAGCACACCGACGAGGACGACGTCCGCGTCCGCCCCAACCGCAAGGGCAACCGCCCCCGGACCAGCATCCGTCCCAAGCACGAGGACGCCTCCGAGGGCTTCGTCGTCACCGTCGACCGCGGCCGGCTGACCGTCCTCGTCGACGGCCGCACCATCACCGCCATGAAGGCCCGCGAACTGGGCCGCAAGAGCGCCGTGGTCGGCGACCAGGTCGCCGTCGTGGGCGACCTCAGCGGCGACAAGGACACCCTCGCCCGGATCGTCCGCGTCGAGGAGCGCCGCTCGGTGCTGCGCCGCACGGCCGACGACGACGATCCGTACGAGCGGGTGGTGGTCGCCAACGCCGACCAGCTGGCGATCGTCACCGCCCTCGCCGACCCCGAGCCGCGCCCCCGCCTGATCGACCGCTGTCTGGTCGCCGCGTACGACGCGGGGCTCGAACCGCTGCTCGTTCTGACGAAGTCGGACCTGGCTTCGGCGGAAAATCTGATGAGCTCCTACGGTGCGCTGGGTGTGCCGTATGTGGTGACGAGCCGTGAGGAGCTGGCCGACGGAGAAGCCGCCGACCGGGTCCGCGAGCGGCTGGCCGGCCGCGTCACCGCGTTCGTCGGGCACTCCGGCGTCGGCAAGACGACGCTGGTCAACGCCCTGGTGCCGGACCGCCAGCGGACCACCGGGCATGTCAACGCGGTCACCGGCCGCGGCCGGCACACCACCACCTCGGCCCTCGCCCTGCCGCTGCCGGACGGCTCGGGCTGGGTCATCGACACCCCGGGCGTACGGTCCTTCGGGCTGCACCACGTGGACCCGTCCCGGGTGATCCACGCCTTCCCCGATCTGGAGCCGGGCACCGAGGGCTGCCCCCGCGCATGCAGCCACGACGAGGTGGACTGCGCTCTGGACCAGTGGGTGACGGACGGCCACGCCGACCCGCAGCGGCTGTATTCGCTGCGCCGGCTGCTGGAGACCCGGGAGCGGCGCGAAGGCGACTGATCGCCTACGTTTGCGAGTGACCGCCTGCGGCAAGGGCAACAACGACACCGGGGCAGACGGGGCGGTCCGGCAAACGGGAGGCGTGCGATGGCGTGGCTGTTGGTTGTGGTCGCCGGGCTGCTGGAGACCGGCTTCGCCGTCTGCCTCAAGCTCTCGCACGGTTTCACCCGGCTGTGGCCCACGATCGCCTTCGCCTGTTTCGCGCTGGGCAGCTTCGGCCTCCTCACGCTCTCGCTGCGCAAGCTGGACGTGGGCCCGGCCTACGCGGTGTGGACGGGCATCGGCGCGGCGGGGACCGCGATCTACGGCATGGTCTTCCTCGGCGACCTCGTCTCCACGCTCAAGCTGGTCTCCATCGCCCTGGTGATCGTGGGCGTCATCGGTCTCCAGCTGTCGGGCTCGGCGCACTGACGGCTCCGGCCGGCCCGTCCTCCGCCTCCAGCAGCACGCGCACCAGGTAGGCGACCTCGCGCGCCGCCTCCTCGTCCGAGGCGGCCGGGGCGAGCACGTAGGAAAGCGTGAGCCGGACCGCCGCCTCGCAGGCGCGCCGTGTGCTGCTTCCGGGGTCGCCCGTGCCGCCCGGTGCGCCGTCGACGGCGGCGGCCGCGCTGTCGCGCAGCCGGTCGGCCAGCGCGCCGGGCGAGTGCGGCACGCCGCGGAAGGAGCAGGGCGCGGGCGGTGGGGTGCGCGGCGCCGGGACGGCGGGGGCCGCGGCGGCCGGGAGCCGTTCGCCGCGACATCCGGTGAGGGCGGCTCGTACGAATGGGTTGGTGCGCGCGGCGCGCAGGGTGCACAGGGCGGCCGCGGCGCAGCAGTCCCCGGCGTCCGCGCCCCCCTGGGCGGCGGTGTCCGCCAGGGAGCGCTCCACTGCGGCGAGGAAGGTCTCGGCCTCGCGCCGCACCAGGGCGCGCGCGAGCCCGTCCTTGCTGCCGAACTCGTTGTACAGCGTCTGCCGGGACACCCCGGCCGCGACCGCGACGTCGACCATCCGGACCCCGTTCCAGGGCCGGACGCCGAGCGCCGTGAAGGCCGCGTCCAGCAAGAGCTCTCGTGCCGCGGGCATCGTCGCCTCCCCGGCCGTACGGCCGCACGACGGTTGGGGCCAGGCCAAAGGATTGACGTGCCGCCAGACGGTGTCAAGAGCCCCTGCGGGCCGCGCCGCACGTGACCTGACCTTGGCCACGGGTAATGTGCAAGTCATGTCCGACTACCACGATGATCTGCGTCTGGCCCACGTCCTGGCGGATGCCGCCGACGCGGCCACCATGGACCGGTTCAAGGCCCTCGACCTCAAGGTCGAGACCAAACCGGACATGACTCCGGTGTCCGAGGCGGACAAGGCCGCCGAGGAGCTGATCCGCGGTCATCTCCAGCGTGCCCGGCCGCGGGACGCCGTCCTGGGCGAGGAGTTCGGCAGCGAGGGCACGGGCCCGCGCCGCTGGGTGATCGACCCGATCGACGGCACCAAGAACTACGTCCGCGGGGTGCCCGTGTGGGCCACGCTGATCTCGCTGATGGTGCAGGGCGAGGGCGGCTACCACCCGGTGGTGGGGCTGGTGTCGGCACCGGCCCTGGGCCGCCGCTGGTGGGCCGCGAAGGACTCCGGCGCCTACACCGGACGCAGCCTGACCTCGGCGACCCGGCTCCAGGCGTCACGGGTGGGCCGGATCGCGGACGCCTCCTTCGCGTACTCCTCGCTGTCGGGCTGGGAGGAGCGCGGGCTGCTGCCGGGCTTCCTGGACCTGACGCGGGACTGCTGGCGCACGCGCGGCTACGGCGACTTCTGGCCGTACATGATGGTCGCCGAGGGTTCGGTGGACATCTGTGCGGAGCCGGAGCTGTCGCTGTGGGACATGGCGGCGAACGCCGTCATCGTCGAGGAGGCGGGCGGCCGCTTCACCGGCCTGGACGGACGCCCGGGGCCGCACAGCGGCAATGCCGCCGCGTCGAACGGGCTGCTGCACGACGAACTGCTGGGCTATCTGCAGCGCTAGGGCTTGCAAAGGGGCGGCAAAGCGGCCGACGTGCGCCCCCTTGTCTGCCGTCGGACGGGCTGACACGATGACACCTCACCGCTTGTGAACATGTGAACGCCCTCGTTGGCCCTGCCTTCGTCGGCGAAGGAGGTGGCTTAGGCCATGCTCGTCCGTGACGCCATGAGCACCGTAGTCCTCACCATCGGCCCCGCACACACCCTCCGGCACGCGGCCCGGCTGATGTCCGCGCGCAGGATCGGAGCCGCGGTCGTCCTCGATCCGGACGCCGGGGGCCCCGGCATCCTGACCGAGCGCGATGTCCTCAACGCGGTAGGGGCGGGCCAGGATCCCGACCGCGAGACCGCACAGGGCCACACCACCACCGACGTCGTCTACGCGACCCCCGAGTGGACCCTGGAGGAGGCCGCCGCCGCGATGGCGGACGGCGGCTTCCGGCATCTGATCGTCCTGGACGGGCACGAGCCGGTGGGCGTGGTGTCGGTCCGCGACATCATCCGCTGCTGGGCCGCGACCCGGGAGCGCAGCCGGGTGCTGACCGGTTGACGCAAGGCCGGAGAGGCCGGAGCCCACTGGCGTCCGGCCTCTCCGGTGGTACGGCAAGCGCCCTCAGCCGCGCAGGGCCTGGACCGCGGCCTCGAGCCGCTTGCCGTAGTCGGGGTCCGCCTGGCGGAAGTTGTCGATCGCGCGCTCGACGATGTCGTCGCGGGACACCTTGGCTATGAAGCCGGCGAGGTTGGCGATCAGACGACCCTTCTCCTCCTCCGACATCAGCCGGTAGAGGTTGCCCGCCTGGACGAAGTCGTTGTCCTCGGCGTGCGAGGGGGCCGCGGTGCTGCCCGTCCACCCGGTCACCGGAAGGGGCTGCCACAGCGGCCGGCCGGTCTCGACGGGGCCGCCGAAGCTGTTGGGCTCGTAGTTCTTGGCCTTGCCGTGGCGGCCGTCGTAGGCGTAGCCGTCACGGCTGTTGGTCCGGGCGACGGTGGCGTGCGGACGGTTGACCGGCAGGTGGTCGGCGTTGATGCCGACGCGGTAGCGGTGGGCGTCGCCGTAGGCGAAGAGACGGCCCTGGAGCATCTTGTCGGGGGACGGGCCGATGCCCGGCACGAAGTGCGCCGGAGAGAAGATCGACTGCTCGACCTCGGCGAAGATGTTCTCGGGGTTGCGGTTGAGCTCCAGCTTGCCGATCTCGATCGGCGGGTAGTCCTCGTGCGGCCAGACCTTGGTGAGGTCGAAGGGGTTGAAGCGGTAGTTCTCCGCCTCGGCCGCGGGCATGATCTGCACCTGGACGGTCCAGGTCGGGAAGTCGCCGCGCTCGATGGCCTCGCGCAGGTCGCGCTGGTGGCTGTCGGGGTCCTCGCCCGCGAGCTTGTTCGCCTCGTCCTGGGGGAGGCTCTTGACGCCCTGGTCGGTCTTGAAGTGGTACTTGACCCAGAAGGCCTCGCCGGCCTCGTTGTTCCACTGGTAGGTGTGCGAGCCGTAGCCGTTCATGTGGCGGTACGAGGCGGGGATGCCCCGGTCGCCGAAGAGCCAGGTCACCTGGTGGGTCGACTCCGGCGACAGGCCCCAGAAGTCCCAGACGTTGTCCGCCTCCTGCGAGCCGGTGTACGGGTCGCGCTTCTGGGTGTGGATGAAGTCGGGGAACTTGATGGCGTCCTTGATGAAGAACACCGGGGTGTTGTTGCCGACGAGGTCGTAATTGCCCTCTTCGGTGTAGAACTTCAGCGCGAAGCCGCGCGGGTCGCGGACCGCGTCCGCCGCACCGAGGTTGCCCGCAACGGTGGAGAAGCGCAGGAACGTTTCGGTCTGCTTGCCCACCTCGGAGAGGAACTTCGCCCGGGTGTAGCGGCTGACGTCGGCGGTGACGGTGAAGGTGCCGTAGGCGCCCGCGCCGCGGGCGTGCACCACGCGCTCCGGGATGCGCTCGCGGTTGAAGTGGGCGAGCTTCTCCAGCAGCAGCTGGTCCTGCACCAGGACGGGGCCGCCGAGGCCCGCGGTCTCACTGTTCTGGTTGTCCGCGACCGGAGCTCCGGACTCCGTCGTCAGCGGGCCCGTGGTCGTCTCGTCCTGCACCGACACGTACGCCTCCGTCATCTCGTCTGCCACACGGCTGGGCAGGTCGCCCTGCGCTTCGGCCGGAACCCGATCCTACATTGGACTTTGTCTAAGTCAAGATGGACCTGACATAAATACTGGATCCATGGGTGGACAAGGGCCGCTGCTACGCTGGTGCTATCTGACTGATGGGTGAATGGCATGAGTGACCTGCTGGAACGGCTCCGGGGACGCGGCTGGCGGCTGACCGCACAGCGACGCGTCGTCGCCGAAGTGCTCGACGGGGACCACGTGCACTACACCGCCGACGAAGTGCACGCGAAGGCGGCGAACCTGCTGCCGGAAATCTCGCGCGCGACGGTGTACAACACCCTCGGCGAGCTGGTCTCGCTCGGCGAGGTGCTGGAAGTGAGCACGGACGGCCGCGCCAAGCGCTACGACCCCAACGCCCACCACGCACACCAGCACCTGGTGTGCTCCCGGTGCGGCACGATCCGCGACGTCCACCCCTCGGGGGACCTGATCGCCGGCCTGCCGGCCGAGGAGCGCTTCGGCTTCCAGGTCGCAGCGGTCGAGGTGACCTACCGCGGCCTCTGCCCGGCCTGCGCGGCGGCCTGACGGCTTCGGGGGGAGCCTTCGGGGGCGGGGGTTCACCCGGCCCAGAGGCCTTGAACGCGACGAAGGCCCGGATCCTTGAGGATCCGGGCCTTCGTATCAGTAGCGGGGACAGGATTTGAACCTGCGACCTCTGGGTTATGAGCCCAGCGAGCTACCGAGCTGCTCCACCCCGCGTCGATGAAGCAACTCTAACCCGGCCGTCACCGCACATGCAAACGGCTTCACTGCCGACCCTGCGCCCGGCCCCACCCACGCTGCTCACACCGCTCACGCCGACCGCTCGCCCGAGAGCTCCTGCTCCAGCGCGTCCCGCAGCCGGGCGGCGCGCTCGGCGACCTCCGCCGGGCCCAGCTCCACCGCGCGCGCACACCACTGCCGCCCCGCGGTCAGATCGCCGCGGCGGGCCGCCAGCAGCGCCAGGCGCAGCGCCGCCCGGCCGTGCCCGGCCTCGGCGGCCCGGGTCCACCACATCGCCGCCTCCGGCTCGCTGCCCTCGCGGGCCAGCAGCAGGCCGAGGTTGAAGGCGCCGTTGCGGCTGCCCGCCTCGGCGGCCTCGCGGTACCAGTGGGCGGCCTCGACCACGTCGCCCCGCTCGGCCACGATCATGCCCAGGCGCACCTGCGCGCGCCGGTGGCCCTGCCGGGCGGCCCGCTCGTACCACTCCTCGCACTCGAAGCGCGAGTCCTCGTCGCGGTCGAGCAGCGCGCCCAGCCGGAAGGCCGCCTCGGCGCTGCCGCCGCGCACGGCGACCCGCAGATGCCGCTCGGCCTCCTCCTCGTCCCCGTCGCGCAGCAGGACCATTGCGACCTGCAGCGCCGCGTCCGTGTGCCCGGCGGCGGCCGCGCGCTCGTACCACTGGAAGGCCTGGCGCTCCTCGTCGCGCCCGGCGTAGAGGATGCCCAGGTTGAAGGCGGCGTCGACGCTGCCCGCCTCGGCGGCCTTGGAGAACCACGGCTCGGCGCCCGCCGCGTCCCCGCCCTGGAGCAGCAGGACGGCCAGCGCGTTGGAGGCCTCCTTGTGCCCGGCGTAGGCGGCGCGGCGGTACCACTGCTCGGCCTGGGCGGTGCGGCCCTGCTCGGCGCAGAGCAGGCCCAGGTTGTACGCGCCGTTGATGTCCCCGGCGTCCAGCGCCGTGCGGTACCAGCGCTCGGCCTGCTGGGACTCGCCCCGCTCGGCATAGAGGGCGCCCAGGGCGTTGGCGGCGTTGCCGTCGCCCTCCTGGGCCGCGCGGCGCCACCAGACCGCGGCGCTGTCGGTGTCGCCGGCGTCGCGCAGCAGGAAGCCCAGCGCGCAGGCGGCGCGCGATTCGCCGTCCTTGGCGGAGGTCAGATACCAGCGGGCGGCCTCCTGGGTCTCGCCGCGGGCCTCCAGCAGGGTGCCCAGGTGCAGGGCGGCGCGCCGGTGGCCGCGGGCGGCCGCCTGCCGGTACCACTGCTCGGCCTCGCCCGCCGGGCCGTCGTCACGGCGGCCGCTGGCCGCGGCGCGCAGGTCGCGCACCGAGGTGTCGCCGCCGCCGACGGACACCCGGCGCGGCGCGGGGACGGTCCCGAGGACGCCGCCGAGCCCGCCGGGCAGGCCATCCTGTGCGGCGCCCGGCGCCCGGCCGTCGAGTATCCGCGCCAGGCGGTAGGCGGCCTCGCGGTGGCCCCGCTCGGCGGCGGAGCGGAACCAGCGCTCGGCGCCCACGTCGCTGCGGTGCTCCAGCAGGTCGCCCAGGGCGTACGCGCCGAGGGCGTGCCCGGACTCGGCGGACTGGCGCAGCCAGTACTCGGCGGCAGGCTCGTCGCCGCGCTCGCGGTGGTAGCGGCCGAGGGCGTGCGCCGCGGCGGCCGATCCGGCGACGGCGGCCACCCGCCACCAGCTGGCGGCCTCGTCGGCGTAGCCGCGCTGGTGCAGCAGGACGCCGAGGTTGTTGGCGGCGGAGCGGTCGCCCTCGGCGGTGGCCGCGCGCAGGTGCCGCTCGGCGCCGTCCAGGTCGCCGCGGCGCAGCAGCAGGGCGCCGAGCATGCTCAGCGAGGCGGGGTCGCCGGACTCGGCGGCGCGGCGCCGGGCGGTCTCGAGTTCGAGGTCGGCGGCCTCGGCCGCGTAGGAGGCATAGGCGCTGTTGGCGGCGTCCGGGGCGGCTGCCGCTTCCGGATCGCGCGACGACGCGTCCCGGTCGTCACCGAGGCTCCCGTTGCCGGGAGCGGCCACAAGCCGATGTGTCTCCAACAGCCTCGCCTTGTCCCCCATAAGTCCCATCGTCGCACTCCCGCAACCTGCGTACACCTGGAATACCGCAGCCAGTGAGGTCACTTCAGCGTTTTGTCGACTTCCCGACTTCCCGACACGGCGGTGCTCCAAACTCTAATCAAAAGCCCCGCACATAACCCGCACAGACCGTGCGCGCCGGGCTGCGGGCGGCCGTCTTCCGCTCGATCGTGTCCCGGCGGGTGCAAGCGGTCGACGATCGCGGGCCGTTCATGTGACGACCGCGCCCGGGACGCGACAAGGCCCGGAGTCGAAGAACTCCGGGCCTTGTTTCAGTAGCGGGGACAGGATTTGAACCTGCGACCTCTGGGTTATGAGCCCAGCGAGCTACCGAGCTGCTCCACCCCGCGCCGTTGTGGAACAACCGTACCACGGCGCGGGGCGGGGCCGGGCGCTAGCTGCCCGGCCGGCGGCTGCTCCCGGGGACGTTGACCTCGGCCTTGGCCAGCCGGTCGAGGGCGTCCTTGAGGTCCTTCTGGGCCTTGCCGTAGGCCGTCCAGTCCTGGTCGCCGAGCGCCTTCTGGCCCGCCTGGAAGGCGTCTTGGGCGTCCTTGACGGCCTGCTTGACGGTCGGGTTCTCGGTGGACGGGGGCTGGGTGCCACCGGACGGGGGCTGGGTGCCGGGCTCCTTCCCGGCGCCGCCGAAGATCTCGTCGAGGGCCTCGCCGAGGGTGTTCTTGAAGACGATCTTGTCGCCGTAGTTCACCAAAACCTTCTTGAGCAGCGGGTAATTCGTGCCCGCACCCCGCAGATAGACCGGCTCCACATACAGCAGGCCGCCTTCGAGCGGCACGGTCAGCAGATTGCCGTACTCGACCTCGGAGTCGCCCTTCTTCCAGATGTTGATCTGATCGGCCACCGCCGTCTCGCCGTTGAACTTGCTCTGCGCCTGCTCGGGGCCCCAGACCGTCGTCTCCGACGGCAGTTTCAGAATTCTGATCTTCCCGTAGTCGGAGCTCTTGGCGTTGGCGTCGACGGCCATGAAGGCACCGAGATTGGGCCGGTTCTTCGGCGTGAAGGTGGTGGTCAGCGAGAAAGCGGCCTGCTTCTGGTCCGGCATCTTCATGCTCAGGTAATACGGCGGGACCGCGTTCCCGTCCTTGTTGGTCGGGTCGTCGGGGACCTGCCAGCGCTCACTGCCGGTGTAGAACGTCCCCGGATCGGTGACGTGGTAGCGGGTGAGCAGCTCGCGCTGGACCTTGAAGAGGTCCTGCGGGTACCGGAGATGGTCCATCAGGGCGGAGCCGATCTCGCTCTTGGCCTTCACCGTGCCCGGGAACGCCTTCATCCACGTCTTGAGCACCGGGTCCTTGGTGTCCCACTGGTAGAGCGTGACCTTGCCGTCGTAGGCGTCGACGGTCGCCTTGACGGAATTCCGGATGTAGTTGACCTGGTTCTGCTGGGCCACCACGGCACGCTGGCCGGTGGTCAGCGAATCGGCCGTGGTGTCGCCGAGGGTGGTGCGCGAGGCGTAGGGGTAGCCGTTGGACGTGGTGTAGGCGTCCACGATCCACTGGATACGGCCGTCGACCACCGCCGGATAGGCGTCGCCGTCGATGGTCAGCCACGGGGCGACCGCCTCGACGCGCTCCTTGGGCGTGCGGTTGTACAGAATCCGGGAGCCTTCACCGATGGCACCGGAGTAGAGGATCTGCGGCTCCCCGAAGGCGACGGCGTAAGCGGCGCGGTTGACCGGATTGGAGAGGCTGACCCCGCTCTTGCCGCGGTAGCTGTAGCTCTCCTCGCCCTTGTCGCTGGGGTGGTCCAGCTCCTTCTGCGGACCGCCCACGATCGAATACTGGGTGGTCTTCTCGCCGTAATAGACGCGCTGTTCGTACGGGCCGAGCACGCCCTCGGTCGGCAGCTTCTTCTCGGTGAACTCGGGGGCGCCGGCATCGTCGGTGGAGGTGCCCTTCGCCGTGATGGCGCCGTACCCGTGGGTGTACTTGAAGTGGTCGTTGATCCAGTTGTGTTCGGGGATGCCCTTGATGTTGAGCTCGCGCAGGCCGATGACCGTGTCCTGCTCCTTGCCGCCGACCGTGTACCGGTCGACGTCCAGGGTGGAGGGGAACTGGTAGAACCCGCGCACCTGCTGTTCCTGCTGGAAGGCGGGGGAGACGATGTTCGGGTCGAGGAGGCGGATACTCGCCGTGGAGTCCGCGGCGGCGCGCAGCTTCTCCTTGTCCTGGCCCTTCAAGTCGCTCTTGCCCGCGTAATCCTGCACCTGGGAACCATCGATGCCGTACGCCTGGCGCGTGGCGGTGATGTTCTTCTTGATGTACGGGGCTTCCTTGGCCTGCTCGTTCGGCTGGACCTGGAACTTCTGCACGATCGCCGGGTAGAGCCCGCCGATGAGCACCGCCGAGAGCACCATCAGGCCGAAGCCGATCACCGGCAGCTGCCAGGTGCGCCGCCAGAGGGTGGCGAAGAACAGCACCGCGCAGATCAGCGCGATGATGAACAGGATCGTCTTGGCGGGCAGATAGGCGTTGGCATCCACATAGCGCAGGCCCGTCCAGCCGTCGGTGGACTTGAGCCCGCTGGACTTCACCGCCAGGCCGTACCGGTCCAGCCAGTACGCGACGGCCTTGAGCGTCACGAAGAGGCCGAGGAGCACGGACAGATGGCCGGTGGCCGCGGCGGTGGCCCGCCCGCCCGGACTGGTGAGCCGCAGGCCGCCGTAGAGGTAGTGCACGAGGGCGGCCGCGATCAGCGACAGGACCGCCGCCGCGAAGCCGAAGCTCAGCAGGAAGCGGTACCAGGGCAGATCGAAGGTGTAGAAGGAGATGTCCTTGTGGAACTGCTGGTCCTTCTGCCCGAAGGAGACGCCGTTGACCCACTGCAGCCAGGTGCGCCACTGCCCGGCGGCGGAGGCGCCCGCCACCAGGCCGACCAGCGCGGTGACGGCGAGCAGCACCCACTTCTTGTACGGGGCGATGCTCATCCGGTAGCGGTCGAGGCTCTGCTGCTCCGCCGACATCGCGCTCAGCGGCGGCCGCAGCCGGTGGGCGAGCCAGATGTTCGTCCCCACGGCCAGGGCCATCAGCACGCCGAAGACGGCGAACAGGCCGATCTTGGTGCCGAGGGTGGTGGTGAAGACCGAGGAGTAGTGCACCGAGCGGTACCAGAGCCAGTCCGTCCAGAACCCGGCGAACATGACGAAGAGCATGGCCAGCCCGGCCAGTACGCCCAGGGTCATCAGCAGGGTCCGGACACGCCGGGACGGTCGGCCGACTCTGATCCGTGGCCCTGTCGGGCCTCCGCCGCGGTCCGGCATCTGGAAAGCCAAGGTGCGCACCTCGAAGTTCGCTGTCGATGGAGCTGTCGATCAGGCCCTGGCGATAGTAGGACCCACTGTGGCAACTTACCGAGGCTTTACTCGGTTCCCGATTTCGGCCCCTCTCAGGGCACGATATTGACCATGTCCAGCAATACCGGTTCGAACCTTCCCGGCTCCCAGGAGCCCGGCACGCCCATGGCGGCCTCCCCCCTGACCCGTGCGGTCCTCGAGATCGACGAGTACGCCTCCGGCCTCGGCTGGGACCAGCCGGCCAGGCTCTTCGCCCTGGTCGACACGGCCAAGCTGAGGGCCACGGAGCCCGGCCTGGCCGCCCAGCTCGGCCTCGACGACGCGTCCTCGGCCACTTCCTCCTACACCCCGATCGAACAGGACGAGCTGCCTCGCGGCACCGCCCTGGACAAGTTCCTCGGCACCATCGCCTGGCCGGAGGCCGTGGTGGGGTGCGCCCTGACCGTGGAGCGGCAGATGCTGCCGCCCTCCGCCGAGGGGTCCGTGCCCCACGGCATGAGCGAGAAGCAGCTGGCCGCGTGGGTGGCCAAGCACCCCGACCGGCAGGAGGTGCGGATGACCGTGGCCGTCCTGCGCGACGGCGCCCGCGAGTCCGCCCTGCGGCTGCGTGAGAAGGACTCCCCCAATGAGGTCCTCACCGGCGCCGACCTGGTGCCGGGCCTTGCGGAGGCACTTGCCGCGACCTTCGAGGACTGAGCCGCCCCCGGGGCTCGGCTAGCCCGCCGTGGTGCACTGCGGCAGGCCGGCCGAGTCCCCCTTGCGGATCTTCTCCAGGGCCTTCAGGGCATCGCCTATGGTGTCGACCTTGACCAGGGTCAGGCCCGCCGGCTTGTCCTTGGCGGCGGCCGCGCAGTTGTCCTTGGGCGTGAGGAAGTACTGCGCGCCCTTGTCGCGCGCGCCCACCGTCTTCATCTCGACCCCGCCGATCGGGCCGACCTTGCCGCTGTCGTCGATCGTGCCGGTGCCGGCGACGAACTTGCCGCCGGTGAGGTCGTCCGGGGTGAGCTTGTCGACTATGCCGAGCGCGAACATCAGGCCCGCGCTCGGGCCGCCGACGTCCGCCAGCTTGATGTTGGTCGTGAACGGGAAGGTGTGGTCGGTGCCTGCCTGGATGCCGACCATGGCCCGCTTGCCGTCGGGCGCCTTGGCGGCGGTGAGCACCACCGTGTCCTGCACCTTCGGCTCGCGCTTCTCCTTCTCGGCCGCGGCCGCCTCCTTGGCCGGAACGATCAGGAAGGACACCTTCTGGCCCGGCTCGTGCTTGGTGACGAGCTTGGCCACATCGCCCGGCTGCTTGACCTCGGTGCCGTCCACGGCCTTGATCACATCGCCCGCGTGCAGCTGCCCCTCGGCGGGGGTCTCCTTGACCACGGAGGAGACGATCACGCGCGAGCCCACCGGAATGCCCAGCTGCTTGAGCGCGGCGACCTTGGCGGACTCCTGGGACTGGCTGAACTCCTCCGCCGTCTCCTGGTTGAGCTCGTCCGGCGACTTGTCGTCCGGGTAGAGCGTGCTGTGCGGGACCACCAGGTCGTCGTGGGCCAGCCAGCCGTAGACCGCCTCGACCAGGTTCATCCGGTACTGCGAGCCGGTCACGCGGACCGTGGTCATGTTGAGGTGGCCGGTGGTCGGGTACGTCTTGTGCCCCGCGATCTGCAGGACCGGCTCGCCGCCGTGCTCACCGAGGGTGTTGACCGTCGGCCCGGGAGACATCTCCGAATACGGGACGGGGATCAGCACGCCTGCGCAGAGCAGCGCGATCAGCATCAGGAGGGAGGCGAGCATCGTCGCGGTGCGGCGGGGCATGGAACGACAGTACGGGACGGGTCCGACAGTCCACTTCCGGGGCGGTCCGTCCGGGGCAGCTACGGGCGTCCCCGGCTAGGCCGCGGGTCCGGAACCGGACTCCGAGCGTTCCATTGCCTCGCGGAACTTCGCATAGCCTGCCAGCTCCGCGACATCCCCGGCCTTGCGGTTGCGGGCGGCCCAGCTGCCCCACAGGGCGGCAACGACAGCCGCGGCAACCGGAATCAGCAACCAAGCGAGCGCCGCCATGCCGGCCTCCGACCCCTTACACAATCGCAACTGACGATGAGCAGATTAGTCGTCTTCGCTCTCAACGCTTACGCCAGGGGGCCGGTTACGCAACCAGAAGCGGACCATAAGGGGACTTCCGGGCAAGCACCGGACGTATTCCGGCCCTCCTCACATGCCTACCCATTCCTCGGTCCCGTCCGCGAACTTCTGGTGCTTCCAGATGGGCACCTCGCGCTTGAGGTCGTCGATCAGCCTGCGGCAGGCCTCGAAGGCCTCCGCCCGGTGCGGGCAGGAGACGGCCACCACGACCGCGAGGTCGCCCACGGCGAGCTCTCCCACTCGGTGCACGGCCGCCAGGGCCCGTACCGGGAAGTCCGCGGCCGTCTTCTCCGCGACCCGCCGCAGCTCGGCCTCGGCGGAGGGATGCGCGCTGTAGCCGAGCCCGCTGACGTCGGTGCCCCCGTCGTGGTCGCGCACGGTGCCCACGAAGAGGGCCGTGCCGCCCGCGGCGTCGTCGCCCACGGCGGCGAAGACCTCGTCCAGGGAGAGCGGCGTCTCCCGGATCGCGAGGAGGCGTATGGGGTCGTCGGCGGCGAGCTCGCCGGGGTGGTCGTGCGTGTGGGCCATGGCCCCATCGTGCCGCACGGCCGGCGCGGGGCGCAGACGGCCGTGCGGCCGAGCCCCGGCAGGCGGTCCCGTACGGTCCTACAGCCGCCTGCGCGCCTTGCGGGCGCGGCGCACCAGGGCGGCGGTGCCGAGCAGGGCGACGGTCGCGCCCGCGGCCCCCGCGGCGGTGGCGTCCTTGCGGCCCAGGCGGCGGCCCGCGACGGTGTGCCGGCCCGCGACCTCCTCCAGCAGCTCCGCCAGCACCTCCTCGTTGGTCCAGCGCGGCCGCCAGCCCGCGTCGTGCAGGCGGTGGCCGCTGACCACCCAGGGGTGCATCGTGTACTCGAGGTCGCCCGCCGGGGAGGGGGTCAGGCCCAGGCGGTGCAGCCGGGAGGCGGCGCCGAGGGCGACGGCCGAGGGCAGCTCCATGCGGCGGATTCCGGTCAGCTCCTCGACCTCCTCCTGCTCCAGCCAGCCGTCGCAGCCCACGGCCAGATCCCCCTCGGCCTTCTCCAGGGCGGCGAATTCCAGGGCGCTCACCAGGTCCTCGACGTGGCAGAACTGCCAGGTCGGGCGGGATCCGGCGACCACGAGGAGGCGGGGTGACTCGAAGTAGCGGGTGAGGGCGGTGTCGGTGCCGCCGACGAGGACGGCGGGGCGCAGCACCGTGACGTTCAGGCCGGGGTGGGCGCGGGGCGCGCGTTTGGCCAGCCGCTCTATCTCCATCAGGTCGCCCACGCCGGTGGCCTCGGCGGTGGCCCGCAGCTCGGCGTCCTCGGCGAGCGGCACGTCGTTGTCGGGACGGGCCCCGTAGACCATCGCGGAGGTGCACAGCACCACCCGGTGCACCCCGGCGGCCGCGGCGGCGGTGAGCACGGTCTGGGTGCCGCGGACGTTGTAGGCGGTGCGGGCGGCCGGATCGGTCTCCAGGTCGAGGTCGAGCGCGAGGTGGACGACGACGTCGGCGCCGCGCAGCTTCTCGGCGATCACCGGGTCGCGGACGTCCAGCACGTGCCACTGCGCCTCGGTGACGTCACCGCGGCGCTCGTCGATCGCCAGGACCTGCTTGATCTCCTCGGATGCCGCGAGTCTCTGCGTGAGCAGGGCGCCGATGCCGCGCGCGGCACCGGTGACCGCGACGACGGGCCGTCGGCCGTGCGGGGTCGTACTGTCTCGCGCGGAACCGTTTCGCGCTGCGCGAACTTCTCGGTCGGGGGAACTCACCGGGCATCTCCAGCGGTTGTCTTCAGTGCGTACACGGCATCACCCGTGTCATGACGCGTACGTACCAGGTGACGTCCATCCTGCCGCAGGCCCCGGGCGAGCGGAGCACCAAGCCCGGATAGCGGCGAGGTGTCTACGCTTGGTGGTGTTGTCGGGCATTCGCCGCCGGTGCACAGCCGGCGGCCCTACGAGCCGAGGAAACCCGTGAGTGACACCCCATTCGGATTCGGTCTTCCGCCGGAGGAGCCGGAGAGCGGCGACGACGGCAAGAAGAAGGGCGGTGGCCAGGGTGGCGGCCAGGGGCCCGCGAATCCCTTCGGGTTCGGCGGGGCCGCGGGCGGCGGGGACAACCCGTTCGCCGCGATGTTCGGTTCCATGAACCCGAACGACCTGGGCGCCGCCTTCCAGCAGCTGGGCCAGATGCTCTCCTACGAGGGCGGCCCGGTGAACTGGGACATGGCCAAGGACATCGCGCGGCAGACGGTCGCGCAGGGCACCGCCGACGGCACCAAGGACGCCAGCGTCTCGGCGTCCGAGCGGGCCGCGGTCGAGGAGGCCGTGCGCCTGGCCGACCTGTGGCTGGACGGTGTGACGTCCCTGCCGTCCGGTTCGGGCACGGCGGTCGCCTGGAGCCGCGCGGAGTGGGTCGAGGCGACCCTGCCCGTGTGGAAGGACCTGGTGGACCCGGTCGCGGAGCGCGTCGGAGCCGCCATGGGCGATGTGCTGCCCGAGGAGATGCAGGCCATGGCCGGCCCGCTGCTCGGGATGATGCGGTCGATGGGCGGTGCCATGTTCGGCACCCAGATCGGGCAGGCCGTGGGCGTGCTGGCGGGCGAGGTGGTCGGCTCGACCGACATCGGCCTTCCGCTCGGCCCCGCGGGCAAGGCGGCGCTGCTCCCGGTCAACATCGAGACGTTCGGTTCCGGGCTCGGCGTCCCACAGGACGAGGTGCGGCTGTACCTGGCCCTGCGCGAGGCCGCCCACCAGCGGCTCTTCGCTCACGTGCCGTGGCTGCGCTCGCACCTGTTCGGCGCGGTCGAGGGCTACGCCCGGGGCATCAAGGTCGACACCTCCAAGCTGGAGGACGTGGTCGGCCAGCTCGACCCCAGCCACCCCGAGCAGCTGCAGGACGCACTCCAGCAGGGCATGTTCCAGCCGGAGGACAGCCCGGAGCAGAAGGCCGCCCTGGCCCGTCTGGAGACCGCTCTCGCGCTCGTCGAGGGCTGGGTGGACGCCGTGGTGCACGCCGCGGCCGCGCCGCACCTGCCGTCGGCCGGAGCGCTGCGCGAGACGCTGCGCAGGCGGCGTGCCTCCGGCGGCCCGGCGGAGCAGACCTTCGCCACGCTGATCGGCCTGGAGCTGCGGCCCCGGCGGCTGCGGGACGCCTCGCGGCTGTGGGCCTCGCTCACGGACGCGCGCGGCGTGGACGGCCGCGACGGCCTCTGGGAGCACCCCGACATGCTGCCGACGGCCGCCGACCTGGACGACCCGGACGGCTTCGTCCACCGCGAGCAGCTGGACTTCTCCGAGCTGGACAAGATGCTGGGCGAGGCGGCCAAGGGCTCCGCGGCGGGCACGTCCGACGAGGCCGGCAAGCCCGGCAATGACGGCAAGTCCGGTGACGTCGACAAGGATGAAAAGGGCGAAGGCGACAAGTGAGCCTGCATGAGAACGCGGTCCTCGTGCTCAAGGAGTACGGGGACCAGGAGGAGCTGCGCGGGCTCTACCTGGACCACCTGGCCGCCCACCCGGACGGGATGTGGAAGCCCTGCCAGGCGGGGCACGTCACGGCGAGCGCGCTGGTCATCGACCCGTCGCGCGGCCGGGTGCTGCTGACCCTCCACCGCAAGCTGCGGATGTGGCTGCAGATGGGCGGCCACTGCGAGCCGGGCGACGCCACGGTCGAGGCGGCGGCGCTGCGCGAGGCCATGGAGGAGTCCGGCATCGCCGGTCTGACGCTGCTGCCCGGCGGCCCGGTGCGCCTGGACCGGCACCCGATCCCGGCGCCGTGCCACTGGCACCTGGACGTGCAGTACGCGGCCCTGGTGCCCGAGGGTGCCGTGGAGGCCATCAGCGACGAGTCGCTGGACCTGCGCTGGTTCGCCTACGACGAGGTAGGCGGCGTCGCGGACGGCTCGGTCGTCCAGCTGCTGGAGCGGACGCTGGCGCGCCTCGGGGCGTAAGCCTTCGCAGGACGTGGCGTAAGGGGCGACCGCCACTGCGGTCGCCCCTTACCCATGCGTGCGCGGCGGTGTCAGTTGGACCAGATGTTGCCCTGGTTCTGGCCGTGGGCGCCGTGCTGGCCGAGGCCGTACTGGGCCATCAGGCCCTGGCCGATCTCCGCGCCCTGCGGCGGCAGCAGCTCGCTGGGCTGGACGAGCGCGTAGCCCTGGCCCATGAAGTTGAGCTCCCAGCCCTCGCCCGTGCTGCCGCGCCGCCGCCAGAGGCCCGAGGAGTGGGTCTGCGCCTGCATCTGGACGCGCAGCGAGGAGGACCAGGCGACGACGGCGTCCGCGTCGGCGTAGACGTAGCGGTCCGGGGTGACGTCGAGCATCAGCGGCTTCCCGGACGTCATCAGCGCGACCTTGCCCTGCCCGCTGATGTTGAGGTTGTACGCGCCGGCGCCGGCGATCCCGTACTGGCTGTCCACCGCGACGGCGTCCCAGTGCAGGGTGGAGTCCAGGGCGAGGACGTAGGAGCCGTCGACGGTCAGCCCGTGGTGGTCGACGTCGACCACGTGCACGTGCTGGGCGAGGTTGGCCAGGAAGACCGTGCCCTGCCCGGAGCAGCGCATCAGGTCCAGGCCCTCACCGGTGTACATCTGGTCGTACTGCTGGCCGCGGGTGCGGTACTCCGCGTCGAATTCGATGAGGCCCTGGTAGGCCACCATCGCGCCCTTGCGGGCGAGGACGTCGTCGTGACCGGTGAGGGCGACGCGCAGCATCTGCGAGTTCTGCAGGGCGTAGCGGTCCTGCGTCTGGGCTTCGGTGCAGCCGAAAAGCGGGCTCTGCATGTCTGTTCGCTCTCCCTCAGCCCCGGGCCCGGAGCCGGTCGGTGCTGTCCTCGCTGGGCTGTACGACCACGAATCCCTGGCCGGAGAAGCCGAGTTGGTAGGCCTCGCCGCTGCCGCGGCCGATCAGGGAGGACGCCTTGAAGCTGCGCTTCCCCTTCATCCGCAGGTTGGTCGACCAGGCGACCAAGGCGTCGGGGTCGACGTACGTCTCGTCCTCGCCGCCGCCGCAGTCGACGACGATGGGGGTGCCGCGCGAGGTCAGCGCCACCCAGCCGGTGCCGCTGACACCGACGTTGAACAGGCCCTGCCCGGCGAACTTGGCCATGCCCTTGACGCGCTCGACGCCCCACTGCAGGTGTGCGTCGAAGGCGAGCAGGTTGGTGCCGTTGACGGAGATCGAGTCCCCGTTGAGGTTGATGCAGACGACATCGGCGCCGTAGTCGGCAAGGTAGAGCAGTCCGTCGCCGCTGCACCGCATCAGGGGGGCGCCTTCGCCGGTGAGCCACTGGGACGCCCGCTGGCGGACGGCGGGGGCGTTCGGCTCGTACTGGATGTAGCCCTCGTAGGCGACCATCGAGCCGGTGCGGGCGAACAGGTCGTGGCCGCTCTGCATGGCGACCTTGAGCATGCTGCTGCCGTGGTTCTCCATGCGCACGGCGGGCTGGGCCGGGGCGGCGCCCGCGAACGGCTGCTGGTTCATGGAATGGTTCATGGACTGGTGCATGACGGGCTCCCTCAGACCTCGTAGGGCTGGACGACGATGAAGTTGCCGGGAGCTCCACGGAACTGGAGGTTCACGGCCTCGCCGCTGTGGCCCGGGTAGGCATTGCGGCGCAGCCGCACCTGGCTGGAAATGATGACCTGCGCACCGGCCGACCAGGCGACGATGGCGTTGCTGTCGGCGAAGGTGGTCGGGGTGACCGGCAGCACCACCGGGGTGCCGTGGGTCTTGACCACGACGGTGCCCATGCCCTGGAACTGCATGGTGAACAGCGCGCCGCCGGGGATGCCGTGGCCTTCGATCCGGCGCACCTCGTAGTGCAGCGACTCGTCGAAGGCGAGCACCGATTCGGCGGCGACGCAGATCGCGTCGTTCTCCAGCTGGATGGGGTGCAGGTTGGCGGAGTTCTCGGCCAGGAAGACCTGACCGCGGCCGGTGCAGCGCATCAGCTGCATCTCCTGGCCGGTCGCACTGCCCACGATGCGGCCCATGAAGCCCGCGCCCTTGTAGCCGAAGTCGATCTTGCCCTGGTAGAGCACCATGCTGCCCTGCCGGGCGAGCACGGGCTGCGGGTCGACGCCGAGGTCGACGCGCATGAGCTTGGAGTTCTGCAGCGTCCACCGCTGTCCGGTGGGCGCCTCGCGGTACTTCTCCAGCGCTCCCTGCACACCGGGGGCGGCGGCGCCGTGGGCGGGCGTGACGGGGGCCGGCACGCCGTACGGCTGTGCGGGCGGGGCCGGCTGCTGGACGGGCGGGGGCGCGGGCATGCCGTAGGGCTGCTGCTGGGGCGCGTACGCCTGCGGGGGCGCGGCGTGCTGCCCGTACGGGGCGTGCTGGCCCGGCACGCCGGGCGGGCCGGGCGGCGGGACGACGCCGGGCGGAGTGTGGCCCGGGGCCGCGTGGGAGGCGCCGTCGAAGTAGCCGGGCGGGGCTATGGGGGCGGCGAGCGTCGGGGCGGCGTGCACCTGCGGCGCGGCGGCGGCCGGGGGCGGCGTGCTGCCCTGCGGGGGTGGGAAGTTGTGCACGGGCGGCGGCGTCGGGGCCTGCTGCGGCGCGGGAGCGGCCTGCGGGACCCCGGGGGGCGCGAAGACCGGGGGCGCGCTCGCCTGCGGCGGCGGCGCGAAGGCGGGCGCGGGCGCCTGGGGTGGGGCGGCGGCGGCCTGGGGGGCCGCCTCGGGGGCCGCCTCTTCCTCCAGGACCTCGCCGCCGAAGTTCCTCAGCAGCGCCTCCAAGCCGCCGTCGAAGCCCTGGCCGACGGCGGCGAACCGCCAGAAGTCCTTGAGGTAGATGTCGCCGAGCATCACCGCGCGCTCGGTGCTGAACTCCGCTCCGGTGAAGGAGTAGCGGGCCACCTCCGTGCCGCCCGCGACGAGCCGGAGGTAGCCGGGGCCGGTCTGGGACATCTGGCCCGCGCCGTCGACCGTCGCCGTGAAGCTCAGCTTGCGGATGTGCGCGGGAATGCGGTCGAGCGTGACCCGGAACGAATCCGTGTCACCGGCCTGCGCCCCGAGTTGCTGAATGGCCTCTTCAGGCGATTTGGGCTGATTGAAGAAGATGAAGTACCGGTCGTCGGCGAGCCGCTCGTCGGCGTCGAGGCCGAAACAGCTGATGTCGAAGGACAGTCCGGGACCGGAGATCTGCACGCCCACGTACAGATCGGTACCCGCTGTCAGGTCACTGATCTTGGCCTTGTGGCCACGCTGGAATTCCCTGGACATGCGTGACGACCGTCCCCCATCCGAACCTGCGGTGAATGCGTTGCGCCAGGCTAACGGCTGACGGCGGTTCGGATGGATTCCGGGGCCTGGCAGGGGTTGCCACAGGCTACTCGGTGCGGGCCGCGGGCAGGTGCGGCAGGCGGTCGGCGGCGACCACGCCTTCGAGGTAGCCGCGGGCCCGCTCGGTGCGCGGGTAGGCCTCCAGCAGCCTCCAGAAGGCGGGTCCGTGACCGGGGACGAGCAGGTGCGCCAGCTCGTGGAGGAGCACGTAGTCCACGACGTACTCGGGCATGCCCTGGAGCCGGTGGGAGAGGCGGATGCTGCCCTCGGCGGGGGTGCACGAGCCCCAGCGGGTGTTCTGATTGGTCACCCAGCGGACGGTGGCCGGACGGGCCCGCCCGCCCAGATACTGCCCTGACAGCCGCCCGGCCCGCTCGGCGAGCTCGGCGTCGCCCGGCATCCGCTTGCTCTCCTGCGCCGCGAGCTTGTCCAGCATCAAGCCCACCCAGCGCTGCTCCTCGGCGTCCGACATGCGGGCCGGGATGAGGACGACGGTGCGGTCGCCCTCGCGGTAGGCCGAGACCGTTCTGCGGCGGCGCGCGCTCCGGCGGACCTCGACCGCACCGACCTCCGGGCGTTCCGAGAACGGGATCGGCGCGCTGCGCGGCGGACGTGCGGCACTGTGCAGTGGGTCGACGGGCACGCCCCGACGTTACCCGGTGGGTGCAGGCGAAGTCCCGCCCCGCCTTCTGTTGTCGGGGGAAACACCCTGCGGGCGCAGAGGTGGCGCAGAGGTTAGTACGATAATCACTGCGTGCATGTGGACAACTTCACACGGTGACGGCGCGGGCCCGGCATGCTGAAGGCCGATCGAGCCGCAGGCCGACCTTGGGGGGAATCATGCATGCGCATTCCGTGCGGGCCGACCGCGCCCGGAACCGTGTCGAGGAACCGGGCGCCGGGCCTGCGGTTCACGGGCATCCCGAGCCCGCGCATCCGGGCCCTGCGGGTCCGGGGCCCGCGCATCCGGTTCCCTCGCATCCGATGGTCAAGCCCGTGCTGCGCCGCGCCTGGCGCAGTCGCGACACCGTGCAGTTCGGGGTGGCCCCCGCGCACGCGGTGACGGTGGGTCCGGTGGACACCGCCACGGGGTGCTTCCTGGGGCTGCTCGACGGGGCGCGCGGGCTGCCGCTGCTGCGCGAGGAAGCGCAGGCGCTGGGGCTGCCGGAAGGGCGGGCGGACGGTGTGGTGGAGCGGCTCACCGCGGCCGGGCTGATCGACGACGCGCGGGCCGGGGGCGAGAGAGCGGTCGCCCTGCGCGACCGGGGCGGCGCCGGGCTGGAGCGGCTGCGGCCGGACCTGGCCTCGCTCTCCGTGCTGCACCGCGAGCCCGGTGCGGCGATGCGGGTGATGGCCGCCCGGCAGTCGACGCGCGTGCAGGTGCGCGGGGCGGGCCGGGTGGGCGCGGCCGTGGCGGCGCTGCTGTCGGCCTCGGGGGTGGGCAGGGTCGACGTGGTGGACGGCGGCCGGGTGGAGCCGTGGGACGTGGGGCCGGCCGGGCTCGGCGCGGACCGCACCGGCGAGCGGCGCGATGCCGCGGCCCGGCAGGTGGTCCGGGAGGCGGCGCCCGTGCCCCGGTCCCGGGCCCGCGCGGGCGCCCGGGGTTCCGAGGCCGAGCCCCCGCTGGGCCTGGTGCTGTTCACCCCGCGCGACGGGCTCGCGGCCTACGCACCCGACCCCGGGGCGGCACAGGAGCTCCTCGCCTCCGGGACGCCGCACTTGTACGCCGGTGTGCTTGAGGCCACCGGCGTGGTGGGGCCGTTGGTGCTGCCGGGCGGATCGGCCTGTGCGGGCTGCCTGGAGCACGGCCGGGCCGAGCAGGACTCGGCGTGGCCCCGGATGCTCGCCCAGTGGAGGTCCGGCCGCGGTCCGGGGGTACCGTCTTGCGACATGGCACTGGCCACGGTCGTGGCGGGGCTCACCGTGGCGCGGGCGCTGGCCTTCCTCGACGGTGGCTCCACGGCGGGCGCGGGGGTCCGCCTGGAGCTGGCACTGCCGGGTCCGGCCTGGTCTCCCCGGCACGTCGAGCCGCATCCGCGGTGCCCGTGCGGCGCGGCGGGATCTCTCGGATCCCGTGGCCGCGAGGGCGTCGCACGGGACAATGACCCGGTAACCGCCGTCAGCGGCGTGGCTGTTCAGCGAGTTGGAGGGGCGCATGTCTGATCTACCCCGCAAGGCGGTCACCCGTACGGCCAAATTGGCCGCGCTGCCACTGGGGTTCGCGGGGCGCACGGCACTCGGCCTCGGCAAACGCATCGGCGGGCGACCCGCGGAGTTGATCGCCGCAGAGTTGCAGCAGCGCACGGCCGAGCAGCTCTTCGCGACCCTGGGCCAGCTCAAGGGCGGCGCCATGAAGCTGGGTCAGGCCCTGTCCGTCTTCGAGTCGGCCCTGCCCGAGCAGATCGCCGGCCCCTACCGGGCGGCGCTGACCAAGCTTCAGGACGCGGCGCCTCCCATGCCGGTGAAGTCCGTGCACACGGCGCTGGCCGAGCGGCTCGGCGAGGACTGGCGGGATCTCTTCGAGGAGTTCGAGGACCAGCCCTCGGCAGCGGCCTCGATCGGCCAGGTGCACCGGGCGGTGTGGCACGACGGGCGCGAGGTCGCGGTCAAGGTGCAGTACCCGGGGGCCGGGGAGGCGCTGCTGTCGGACCTGACCCAGCTGGGGCGGTTCGCCCGGCTGCTGGGGCCGCTGATCCCCGGCATGGACATCAAGCCGCTCATCGCCGAGCTGCGCGACCGGGTCTCGGAGGAGCTGGATTACGAGCTGGAGGCGCGGGCCCAGAGAGCCCACGCCGAGGAGTTCGCCGGGGACCCGGATGTGACGGTGCCCGACGTGGTCTACCAGAGCGATCAAGTGCTGGTGACGGAGTGGCTGGAGGGGGTGCCGCTGTCCGAGGTCATAAAGAGTGGCACCCCGGAGCAGCGGGACCGAGCCGGCCAGCTGCTGGCGCGCTTCCTCTTCTCGGGCACGGCCCGTACGGGCCTGCTGCACGCCGACCCGCACCCGGGCAACTTCCGTCTGCTCACCGGCGACGCGCCCGACGGCCCGCCCGAGAAGTGGCGGCTGGGCGTGCTGGACTTCGGCACGGTCGACCGGCTGCCGCAGGGATTGCCCGTGGAGATCGGCACGGCGCTGCGCCTGACGCTGGACGGCGAGGCGGACGCCGTCCACGAGCTGCTGCGGGACGAGGGGTTCGTCCGGCCGGAGATCGAGCTCGACCCCGGGGCGGTGCTCGATTATCTGCTGCCGATCATCGAGCCCGCGAGGGTGGCGGAGTTCACCTTCACCCGGGACTGGATGCGCGCCCAGGCGACCCGGATCGCCGACCCCCGCTCCCCCGCCTACCAGCTGGCCCGGCAGCTCAACCTCCCCCCGGCGTATCTGCTGATCCACCGGGTGACGACGAGCACCATAGGGGTGCTGTGCCAGCTGGGCGCGACGGTGCGGCTGCGGGACGAGATGGAGGAGTGGGTGCCCGGGTTCGGGATGGACAGCCGGAGCCAGGACACGCCCGCCTGAGCCCCTGGGGGCGGCGGCGCTCACCACCAGGACGAGTCGAGACGCCCCTCGATGGCTCTGATGTTGGCGCGGGCGCAGTCGTCGCAGAAATACCGGCGGCTGCCGTTCTCGACGGAGCAGGTCCAGGTCGGCGGTGCGCCGTGCTCGGCGCGCTTGCCACAGCGAGCACAGTCGACGGGTTCGGCGGGCTCGGTGGCCTTGGGGTCCAACTGCGCTGGTTTGTGCGTCCTCTGGTCCACCTCCCAGACGATATCCCCGGGAGCGGGCCGGGCGCGGACAACGCACCCAACGGCCCGCGGGGCCGGTCCGAACGGACGGACCCCGCGGGCCGTTGCGGGCTTACTGCATCACGGCCATGGCCAAGGCCCGGCGGGCGCGCCGCGAGGCGCGCTCGGCCCGGCGCTGCATCCGCCGGGCGGCGACGAGATGCACGGCCCTGCGTTGGGACTCGGCCTCCCGCAGGTGGTCGTTCATATGGGCCCTGGCCAAGGCTTCTGGGATGAGTTGCATTTCGAGGTTCCTGTTCTGACGCGACTCGGTCGCACCGGAGGTGTGGCGGACGGGGGCGCTGGAGCCGAATGGCTCGGGGGACGTGCGCTGCATCGTCGGATCCTGCTTCTTGGGGTCGTGCGTGGTGGGGCGGTCGATGGTGCCGGCGATGCTCATGCGGCGACCGGGTTCTTGCGCGGGCGGCCACGCGGGCGCTTGCGGGCCACGACCACGCCCTGGACGAAGAGCTCGCCGCCCCAGACGCCCCACGGCTCACGGCGGTCCTTGGCGCCGGCCAGGCAGGCCGCGCGCAGCGGGCAGGTCTGGCAGAGCGACTTGGCGTACTCGACGTCGGCCGGGGACTCGGCGAAGAAGACCTCGGGGTCGTAGCTGCGGCACGGGACCGGCACGCCGAGGTTCTCGATGGCGTCGTCGAGGTCGGTGAGGGCGGTGAGGGGGGTCAAGGAGTCCTCCGTGGGGACAGGCGGGGGGATCAGGTCGGTCGCTACTGACGGGGTGTGTGCCTTGAGTTGCACGGTTTCGTTTCCTCGTCTGTTGTTCCGGCTGGTGGCCGGGCTGGTTTCCCCCGGGATGGGGGGCAAGCAAAAGGGCCGCGGATCCCGGTGTGGGTTCCGCGGCCCTGGAAGGTGCCGACCTGATCGTGCCGATCAGGCTGGATCTCTCCAGGGTTCGAGCCCACGGAAGGCCCACATCGTCTGGTGCTGGTGCTGCTCATTCCGGGAACCGGCGCCGTTGGCCGCTGCTGCGGGGGCATAGGCCTGTGCCTGTGCCTGCGCTGCTGCCGTTACCGCGGACGCCTTGGTCGGTCGCTCTTCGAGGTGAAGCGGCAGAGCCGGGACGGCTCCGGACAGACCGGTGCCCTGGAACAGGGCGGTGACGGGCGCGACGCCGAGCGAGCGTGCGGCAAAGACCTGGCGATCGGTCATTTTGCTGCTGGTGATGAAGCTGATCATGGTCTTCGCCTCCTCTCGGCGTCTCAGGGGACCGGTCGAGACCGGTCCGACGATTTTCGGTTCAGTACAGCACGGAGCCAACGGATCTTGGAAGAACCGTTGTTTCCCTGCTCGGAAGGCTATGGGTACGCCCTCCGCGTGCGCAAACTATTTTTCCGGAGAGTCTTCCGACGCATCGTGAGACGCATCTTCGGAACCCGGGTCTCCGCCTGCACACAGGGTGAGGACGTCCGCGCCGAACTTCCCGAGCTTGCGTCCTCCCACTCCTGAGATGCACACCAGCTCCGCTTCGGTTCCCGGGACGGCCTCGGCGATCGCGAGCAGCGTCTTGTCGGTGAAGACGCAGAAGGCGGGCTGGCCCAGCCGCCGGGCCTGCTCGGCACGCCAGTCGCGCAGCCGCTCGTAGAGCCCCTCGTCCAGGTCGCTGGGGCAGTCCTCGCAGCGCATCAGCTTGATCTCACCGGCGTCCGTCAGCGTGCGCCCGCAGACCCGGCAGCGCGCCGAGCCCCGCCGCTTGGGCCTGACCCCGCGCTCGATGCCGCCCTGGCCCGCCGCGGCCGCGAAGCCTGCGCGGGGCGCGGCCGAGCCGGGCCGCAGGCCGTTGAGGAAACGGGTGGGGCGCCGCGAGGGGCGGCCGCCGGGGGTGCGCGAGAGCGCCCAGGAGAGACAGAGGTGGACCCGGGCGCGGGTGACGCCCACGTAGAGCAGCCGGCGCTCCTCCTCCACCTGCTCGTCCGTCTTGGCGTATGTGATCGGCATCATGCCCTCGGCCAGCCCGACGAGGAAGACCGCATCCCACTCCAGGCCCTTGGCCGCGTGAAGTGAGGCGAGAGTCACACCTTCGACGGTGGGGGCGTGCTGGGCGCTCGCCCGCTCGTCGAGCTCGGCCACGAGGTCGGCGAGGGTGGCCTCCGGCTTGGCCCGCACGAAGTCCTCGGCCAGGCGCACCAGCGCCGCCAGGGACTCCCAGCGGTCGCGGACGGCGCCCGATCCGGCGGGGGGCTCGGTCGTCCAGCCGCGGGTGGAGAGCACCGCGCGCACCTGGGACGGCACATCGGCCACGTCGGCGAGCTGGGGGTCGGAGTGGCCCCCGGCGCGGGCCGCGCCGCGCAGCAGCAGCCCGGCCTCGCGCACCTCGGGGCGCTCGAAGAACCGCTCGGCGCCGCGCAGCTGGTAGGGCACCCCGGCATCGGCGAGGGCCTGCTCGTACACCTCGGACTGGGCGTTGATGCGGTAGAGGATCGCGATCTCGCTCGCCGGGACCCCGGAGGCAATGAGCTCGCGGACCCGGCGGGCGGTGCCCTCGGCCTCTGCGGGCTCGTCCGCGAACTCGGCGTAGACCGGCTCGGGGCCGGGGCCGCGCTGGGAGACCAGCTCCAGCCGGTGCTCGGCGGCGCGGCCGCGGGCCTGGGAGAGCAGGCCGTTGGCCAGCTGCACCACCTGGGGTGTGGAGCGGTAGTCCCGCACGAGCTTGACGACAGTGGCGTGCGGGTGACGGTGGCGGAAATTCAGCAGGTGGTCGGGGGTGGCGCCGGTGAAGGAGTAGATGGTCTGGCTGGCGTCGCCGACCACGCACAGGCTGTCCCGGTCGCCCAGCCACAGCTCCAGCAGCCGCTGCTGGAGGGGGCTGACGTCCTGGTACTCGTCGACGACGAAGTGCTGGTACTGGCGGCGCACCGTCTCGGCGATGTCGTGCCGGTCCTGGAGCACGGCCACGGTCAGCAGCAGGACGTCCTCGAAGTCGATCACGCCGCGCTCGCGCTTGAGCTGCTCGTACATCCCGTAGACCCGGGCGATCTCGGCCGGGTCGCGGGGGGCCTCCCGGCCGGACTTGGCGGCGGCCGCCGGATAGTCCTCGGGGACGGTCTGGGTGACCTTCGCCCATTCGATCTCGCCCGTCACATCCCGCAGTTCATTGCGGTCGAGGCGGATCCGGCAGCGGGCGGCGGCCTCCGCGACGACCTGGACCTTCCGATCGACCAGCCGGGGCAGCTCGCCGCCGACCGCCTTCGGCCAGAAGTACTGCAGCTGCCGCAGGGCCGCCGAGTGGAACGTGCGCGCCTGGACGCCGCCCGCGCCGAGCTGCCGCAGACGGCCGCGCATCTCCCCCGCCGCGCGGTTGGTGAAGGTGACGGCGAGCACACTCGCGGGCTGGAGCACGCCGGACCGCACGCCGTAGGCGATCCGGTGGGTGATCGCGCGCGTCTTGCCCGTGCCCGCGCCGGCCAGCACGCACACCGGCCCGCCGAGGGCCGTGGCCACCTCGCGCTGCTCGGGGTCGAGCCCGTCGAGCACCGCCTCGGCGGATCCCGGCACCTGCGGGAAGAGTGGGGAGTGCGTTGCTGCTGTCACCCCGCCATGCTGCCAGGTTCACGGAGGCGACCGGGAATGTTGTCCACAGGCGAGCCACTGCGGTCGTACTAATGCCGTCTGTGCTGCCTGTGCCCGCACGTGCTCCCCGTACCCGGCTGTGCCTGCCTGTGCCTCCCCGTGCCTGCGCGGGAATGGCTGCCGGGGGTTGCGCGTTCTACCCCCGGAACGCCACCGAGGAAAAGGAGCGCAGGTCGCATGTCGAGCAGCGTGACGATGTACAGCACCACCTGGTGCGGCTACTGCCGCCGCCTGAAGGGCCAGATGGACCGCGAAGGAATCACGTACAACGAGATCAACATCGAGCTCGACGCCGACTCGGCGGCCTTCGTCGAAAAGGCGAACGGCGGAAACCAGACGGTTCCCACCGTTCTCTTCCCCGACGGCTCCACGCTCACCAACCCCTCGCTGGCCCAGGTGAAGGCCAAGATCGGGGTCTGAGCCGCAGCGGCGACCGCGGCCCGCCAGGGGCAGCAGCTCGCTACGGCAGCGGCTCGCCGTACCAGAGCTCGATCAGACGGGCCGCGATCGAAATGCCGGTCGGAGGCAGGACCTCCCCGGAGTCGAACGCGGCCCTCAGCTCTTCCCGGGAGAACCAGCGCGCCTCGTGGATCTCCTCGCCGTCCACCTGGATGTCCGCGGACGTGGCGCGCGCCATGAAGCCCAGCATCAGGCTGGAGGGGAAGGGCCAGGGCTGGCTGGCGACGTACTCCACGTCGCCGACGACCACGCCCGCCTCCTCGCTGACCTCGCGGCGCACCGCCTGCTCGATGGACTCGCCCGGCTCGACGAAGCCCGCGAGCGTGGAGAAGCGGCCCTCAGGCCAGTGCATCTGGCGGCCCAGCAGCGCCCGGTCCTGGTCGTCCGTCACCAGCATGATCACGGCCGGGTCGGTGCGCGGGTAGTGCTCGGCGCCGCAGGCCGGGCAGCGGCGGATGTGGCCGGCCGCGGCGATGACCGTGCGCTCGCCGCACCGCGAGCAGAAGCGGTGCAGGCGCTGCCAGTTCTCCAGCGCCACGGCGTGCACCAGCAGACCGGCGTCGCGCGGCGACAGCAGCAGCCCCGCCTCGCGCAGCCCGGCCGGGCGCGCAGACTGGTCCATGCGGCCGGGCAGCGCGTCCTTCTGGAGCGCGAAGTAGGCCACGCCGTCCTCGTCCTGGCCGAGGAAGTAGCGGTGCGTCTCGGTGACGGGCGCCTCGAAGGCCGGGGTCATCACCAGCTCGGTGCGGCCGTCGGGGGTGTCGTCGATCAGGGCCTGCCCGCCGGAGACCACGAAGACCCGCGTCGAGGGGTGGCTCCACGCCGCGGAGAGCCACGCCTCGTCGAGGCGGTGGTGTGCGGCACGGTCGATGCCGCTCGCCTGGCTGAGCGTGATGGTCCGGGCTGCTGCGAAATCGGTCCAGGTGGTCACGGCTGCTTCCAACTCCCCCTATGAATGGTGATCTTGCTACCCGCTAGTGGGCGGGCATGTTCTCGGCGAGGTCGCTCCACAGATGGGCGGCGGCCTCGACGCCCTTCATGAGGAGGTCCAGTTCGACCTTCTCGTTCGGCGCGTGCCAGCCGTCCGAGGGCACCGAGATGCCGAGGAACAGCACCGGCACGCCGAGCACGTCCTGCAGGTCGGCGGCGGGTCCGGAGCCGCCCTCGCGCGTGAAGCGGATCTTCTGCCCGAAGGCGCGGCCCATGGCCCGGACGACGGACTGCAGGGCCGGGTGGTCCAGCGGGGTCAGGCAGGGGCGGGTCGCGCCCCAGAAGCCGACCTCGTGCCGGATGCCGTCGGGCAGCTGCCCGGCCACCCAGTCGCGTACGGACTGCTGGACGCGGTCGGCGTCCTGTCCGGCCACCAGCCGGAACGACAGCTTGAGCTGGGCGGTGGACGGCACGATCGTCTTGCTGCCGTGGCCCTGATAGCCGCTGCCCAGGCCGTTGACCTCGGCGGTGGGGCGGGCCCAGATGCGCTCCAGCGTGGTGTAGCCGGCCTCGCCGAGGGCGCCGTGCGAGTGGGCGGAGCGCAGCCAGCCCTTCTCGTCGAAGGGCAGCTCGGCGAAGAGCTCGCGCTCGGTGCCGGTCAGCTCCTGCACGCCGTCGTAGAAGCCGGGGATCGCCACCTTGCGGTCCGCGTCGTGCAGGGCGGCCACCAGCCGGGCGGCCTCGGTGGCCGGGTTGGGCACCGCGCCGCCGAAGGAGCCGGAGTGGATGTCCTGGTCCGGCCCGTAGAGGTCGATCTGGCAGTCGGTGAGGCCGCGCATGCCGGTGCACACGGTCGGGGTGTTCTCGTCCCACATGCCTGTGTCGGAGACGATCACGGCGTCGCAGGCGAGGCGGTCGGCGTGGGCGCGGACGAGCTCGGTGAAGTGCTCGGAGCCGGACTCCTCCTCGCCTTCGATGAGCAGCTTGAGGTTGACCGCGGGCGCGGTGCGGCCCGTGGCGGCCAGGTGGGCGCGGACGCCCAGGGTGTGGAAGAAGACCTGGCCCTTGTCGTCGGCCGCGCCGCGCGCGTACAGCCTGCCGTCCTTGACGACCGGCTCGAAGGGGTCGGTGTGCCAGCCGTCCTCGCGGGCGGCGGGCTGGACGTCGTGGTGGCCGTAGACGACGACCGTGGGAGCGTTCTCCTCAAGGGAGGGCCACTCGGCGAAGACCGCCGGGGCGCCGTCGGTCTCCCAGACCTCGACGGTCGGGAAGCCGGTCTCGGTGAGCTTCGCCGCCAGCCAGTCCGCGCTCCGGCGCACGTCGGCGGCGTGGGCCGGGTCGGCCGACACGGAGGGGATGCGCAGCCAGTCCGCGAGGTCGTCGAGGAACGCGGCGCGGTGCTCGTCGATGTACGCGCGGACGACGCTGTCCGGGGTGTCGCTCATGACGTCGAGCCTATCCGGACGCGCAGGGTGACCAAGACCGGGTTTCCTCAGCCTTCCTCCCCCAGGAGGACCCTTTCGAGCCCGGCGCGGTCGGGGAGACCGGACGGGCGGACGGTCTCGCCGTCGCGTACGTACACGAACGCGGCGCTCACGGCCGACAGCGGCAGGCCGTGCCGTTCTGCCCAGGCGAGGCGGTAGACGGCGAGCTGCAAGGGATCCGCATCGTGCGAGCGGCTGGTCTTCCAGTCGACGATCTCGTAGGCCGGGCCCGGCTCGTTATCGCGCCCGTTGTTGCGTCCGTCACCTTGCGGGGCGTCCGTGCGGTAGACGGCGTCGATGCGGCCGCGGATCACCCGGCCCGCGAGGGTGAGCTGGAAGGGCACCTCGACGCGGTACGGCGTGCGGTGGGCGTAGGGGGTGCGCTCGAAGGCCTCCTTGAGCGCGGCGAGGTCGCGCTCGTCGGCGATCTCCGGCTCGTCCTCCTCGCCGCCGGGCAGCTCGTCGGGACCGAGCAGGGGCAGCGGCAGCGCCTCGAACCGGGACTCCACCCAGGCGTGGAAGCGGGTGCCCCGGCGGGCGGCGGGCTGCGGCCTGCGCGGCATGGGGCGGGCCAGCTCCCGCGCGAAGGCGTCGGGGTCGGCGGCGAGGCGCACCAGCTGGGAGGCGCTCAGCGCCTCGGGCACGGGCACGTCGCGGACGGTGGCGCGGGCGCGACGGAGCTCGCCCGCGAGCGCGTCCAGGTCGCGGTCCCAGGAGGCGGCCAGGCGGGATTCCTCGGGGGTGAGCGGCGCCGGGTGCGGGTGCGCGGCGGGGGGCGACGGCCGCTGCGCGGGGCGGGTGGCCGGCAGGCTGTCCCAGTCGGGCAGGTCTTCTTCCGGCTCTTCTTCGGCGAAGGGCTCCTCTTCGGGGAAGGGCTCCTCTTCGGGGAAGGGCTCCTCTTCGGGGAAGAGGTCCTCTTCTTCGGGGAGCGGAACCTGCTCTTCGGGCGCGTCCCGCCGGCCGTCCAGGCGGGCCAGGACCGCGTCCGCGACGGCGCGGCGGCGGGTCAGCGAGGCGGGGTCCAGGGGGAGCGGCCAGGAGCGGTCCGTGGCGGCCTCCTCCAGGGCGGGGTTCTCCGTGCCCTCCTCGGGGGCGTCCGACCACACCTCGATCTCGCCGTGGCCCGCTTCGCAGTGCTCGCGCAGGGCGTCGAGGAAGCCGGAGGGGCCACGGGGGCGCTTCTGGCTGGGGCCCCACCAGTGGCCGGAGCCCAGCAGGAGCGAGCGGGGGCGGGTGAAGGTGACGTAGCCCAGGCGGAGTTCCTCCGTGCGCTGGTGTTCCTTCATCGCCTCCTTGAAGGCCGCCATGCCCTTGGCGTTCCACGCGGCGACGTCGGGGAGGGTGTCGGCGTCGCCGCGCAGCGCGTGCGGCAGGACCTTCGGCTGGGCCGTCCAGGAATCGCGGGACTGCTCGCTGGGGAAGGTCTTGGCGACGAGCCCGGGGACGGCCACCACGTCCCACTCCAGGCCCTTGGACTTGTGCGCGGTGAGGATCTTGACGGTGTCCTCGCCGCCGGGCAGCGAGCTGTCGAGCCCCTTCTCGTACTGCGCGGCGGTGCGCAGGAAACCGAGGAAGGCCGAGAGCGTGGCCTGCCCGTCGAGGGCGGCGAAGCCCGCGGCGATGTCGAGGAACTGGGAGAGGGTCTCGCGGCGGCGGGCCGCCAGGGCGTGCGGGGACGCGGCGAGCTCGACCTCCAGGCCGGTGGTGCCGAGCACCCGGTGCAGGACGTCCATCAGCGGGTCGGCCAGCGACCGGCGCAGGTCGCGCAGCTCGGCGGCGAGGCGGGCGAAACGGACGCGGGCCTCGGCGGAGAACGGCAGGCCGTCGTCCGGTGCGGTGTCGGTCAGGAAGGTGTCGAGGGCGTCGGCCATGGAGATCACTTCCGCCGGATCGACGCCTTCGACGGCCTCGGCCAGCCGGCGCTCCGGGTCCTCCCCCGCGCTGCCGTAGGGCACGAGCGTACGGGCGCGCCGGCCCAGCAGCGCCAGATCGCGGGGGCCGATGCGCCAGCGGGGGCCGATCAGCAGCCGGACGAGCGCGGCGTTGGCCGTGGGGTCCTGGAGCACCTCGCAGACGGCGACGAGATCGGCGATCTCCGGCAGGTGCAGCAGGCCGGACAGGCCGACGACCTCCACGGGCAGATCCCGCTCCACGAGCGCGCCCTGGATCCGGGCGAAGTCGGCGGCCGTACGGCACAGCACCGCGATCTCGCCGGGGCGGGTGCCGGTGCGCACGAGGTGGGCGAGGGAGTCGGCGAGCCAGTCGAGCTCCTCGGCCTGGGTGGGCAGCAGGGCGCAGCGCACGATGCCGTCGCGCTCGGCGCCGGGGGCGGGCCGCAGGGCTTCGACGCCCTCGTGCCGGGCGCGCAGGGGAGCCGCCAGGCGGTTGGCCAGGTCGAGCAGGCGGCCGCCGCTGCGGCGGTTCTCGCTGAGGGAGTGGCGGCGGGCGGGGCTGCCGTCGGCGTGGGGGAAGTGGCGGGGGAAGTCGTCGAGGTTGGCCACGGAGGCACCGCGCCAGCCGTAGATGGCCTGGCAGGGGTCGCCGACGGCGGTCACGGCGTGCCCGGTGCGGTCGCCGAAGAGGCCGGAGAGCAGCAGCCGCTGGGCGACGGAGGTGTCCTGGTACTCGTCGAGGAGGACGACGTGGAACTGCTCGCGCAGGATCCGGCCGACTTCCGGGCGGGTGCGGGCCAGCTCGGCGGAGAGGGCTATCTGGTCGCTGAAATCGAGGAGGTCCCGGTCGCGCTTCTCCTTGCGGTAGGCGGCGACCA
The DNA here is from genome assembly GCF_014203555.1 of Streptomyces olivoverticillatus. GTDB lineage: Bacteria > Actinomycetota > Actinomycetes > Streptomycetales > Streptomycetaceae > Streptomyces > Streptomyces olivoverticillatus. The sequence goes on from NZ_JACHJH010000001.1 coordinate 473,205, forward strand.
GGCCGAGGAGTTCGAGGCGGGCGCGGGCGGTCTCGGGGGCCTTGCGCAGGTCGGGGTTGGTGAGCTTGACGCCGTCGAGGGCGGCCAGCAGCCCGGTGTCGTGGGCGCGCAGCTGCCCGGGGGCGACGAGGTGCTCGGCGAGCTCCGCGTCGAGGGCGAGGAGGTCGGAGACGAGGTCGGCGAAGGAGCGGGTGAGCGCCGGGTGGGGGCCCGGGGAGGTGCGCAGCACGTGGGCGGCGAGCTGGAAGCGGGTGGCGTCGGCGAGCAGCCGGGCGGTGGGCTCCAGGCCGATGCGCAGCCCGTGGTCCTTCAACAGCTGGCCCGCGAACGCGTGGTAGGTGGAGATCCGCGGCTCGCCGGGCGCCTCCTCGTCGAAGGTCTCCTGGGTGATGCCGGCTTCGGAGAGGGCCTTGCGGACGCGCTCCGACAGTTCACCGGCGGCCTTGTTCGTAAACGTCAGGCCGAGGACCCGGTCGGGCGCCACCTGTCCGGTGCCCACCAGCCAGACAACGCGCGCGGCCATCACCGTCGTCTTGCCGGAACCGGCTCCGGCCACGATGACCTGCGGGGCGGGCGGCGCGGTGATGCACGCCATCTGCTCGGCGGTGAAGGGGATGCCGAGGAGCTCCTTGAGCTGCTCGGGGTCGGTCAGGCGGGGGGTCACGGCATCCACGCTAACGGGGGCCTCTGACAGCCGGTGGTCCGTCCGGCCCGGGGCCTGGTCACTCCACAATCTGACGGCCTTCCGGGCGGGCCGTGCACGCGGCGCGGAACGAGCAGTGGGTGCAGTGCGTTCCGGGGCGCGGCGCGAAGCGCTCTTCCAGGACCCGGCCCGCTGCCGTGGCCAGCAGCTCGCCGACCCACTCGCCCTCTCCCAGGGGCTGCTGCGGCTGCACCTTGGGCAGGGCGTCGCCGCCCTCCTTCTTGGCCGCCGCCTGCCGCAGCTGTACGAGCTCGGCGCCGCCGGGCACCGGGCGCACGCCCCCGAAGAGGCCGTCCACGGCGCCCTCTTCGACGGCGAGCTGGTAGACGGCCAGCTGGGGGTGGTGCTCCACGTCGTTGCCGGAGACGGTGCCCTTGCCGGTCTTGAAGTCCACGACGTAGGCGCGGCCCTGCTCGTCGCGCTCCACGCGGTCCATGGAGCCGCGTACGCGCACCTGGTAGTCGGCCGCCTTCAGGGTGACGTCGAAGGGGTGCTCGGTGGCCACGGGGGTGCGGCCGCCGCGGTCCATCACGTGCCAGCGCAGGAAGCGTTCGAGTGCGGCGCGGGCGTTCTCCTTCTCCTGCAGCGACTTCCAGGGGGCGTCGAAGGCCAGCGCGTCCCAGACCGAGTCGAGGCGCTCCATCAGGACGGCGAGGTCGGCCGGGGTGCGGCCGGAGGCCACTTCGTCGGCGAGGACGTGCACGACGTTGCCGAAGCCCTGGGCGGCGCTGGCGGGTGCGTCCGCCTTGACCTCGCGTCCCAGGAACCACTGCAGCGAGCAGGTGTCCACGAGCTGGCCGAGGGCCGAGCCGGACAGGGCGAGGGGGCGTGCGGGGTCGCGCAGGGGCGCCTCGCTGTGCGTGGGTTCGGCCAGGCCCCACCAGCGGTAGGGGTGCGCGGAGGGTACGAGCGGCTGGCCCTCGTCGTCGCGCAGCGCGGCGAGGCGGGCGAGGCGCTCGGCGGCGGCGGCGCGCAGTTCCTTCGAGGCGGCGGGGTCGACGGTGGTGGCGCGCAGTTCGGCGACGAGCGCGGAGACGGCGAGGGGGCGGGTGGGCCGCTGCGTTATGCCGGTCGGCTCGACGCCGAGTTCGGACAGGAAGCGGGAGGGCTGGTCGCCGTCTTCTGCCGCTGCCTTGACGGCGGTGACGACCAGGCGTGCGCGGGCGCGCGTGGCCGCCACGTAGAACAGGCGGCGTTCCTCGGCGAGGAGGGCGCCGGGGCTGAGGGGTTCGGCGATCCCGTCGCGGCCGATGCGGTCGGCTTCCAGGAGGGAGCCGCGGCGGCGCAGGTCGGGCCAGAGGCCCTCCTGGACGCCCGCGACGACCACGAGGTGCCACTCCAGGCCCTTGGAGCGGTGGGCGGTCATCAGCCGTACGGCGTCGGGGCGCACGGCGCGGCGGGTGAGGGTGTCGGCGGCGATGTCCTGGGCGTCCAGCTCGTCCAAGAAGTTGAGGGCGCCGCGGCCGCCGGTGCGTTCTTCCGCGCGGGCGGCGGTTTCGAAGAGGGCGCACACGGCGTCCAGGTCGCGGTCGGCGTTGCGGCCCGCGGCGCCGCCGCGGTGCGCTGCCCGCTGGAGGCGGGCGGGCCAGGGGGTGCCGTCCCAGAGCGCCCAGAGGGCGTCTTCGGCGGTGCCGCCGGTGGCGAGGAGTTCGCGGGCGGTGCGCAGGAGTCTGCCCAGGTTCTGGGCGTTGCGTGCGTACGCCGGGTCGTGTGCGACCAGGCGCTCGGGCTCGGCGAGGGCTTCGGCGACGAGTTCGTCCGAGGGCCTCGGCACGGGGTGGCCTGCGGCCCGCTCTTCGTCTCTGAGGGCGCGGCCCAGTTTGCGGAGGTCTGCGGCGTCCATGCCGCCGAGGGGGGAGGTGAGGAGGGCGAGCGCCGTCTCGGGGGCGAGCCAGGACCGCGCGGGGGCAACGCCCACCCGCCCACCCGTGACGGTCTCCGGATCAGGCGTCGCAGGGCCCACGGGGCCGCCGTCCGGCGCGGTGGCTTCGGCGGGCTCGACCTCGGCCGAGCCGGCCGCGACGCCGTCCGCGGTCGGCTCCGCGTCGGCGCCTTCCGGACGCGCGGGTGCCCACCGTTCGTCCTCGGCCGCCTCCGCCGAGCCGACCGCACCCCCGTCCACTACCGGCACCCCCGCCCCCGCCGCCGACTCCGCTACCGCCCTGAGAGCCGTCAGCAGTGGAGCCACCGCCGGTTCGTGGCGGAGGGGGAGGTCGTCGCCGTCCACGTCCACCGGGACGCCTGCCGAGGTCAGGGCGCGGCGCAGGACCGGTATCGAGCGGGAGCCCGCTCGGACCAGGACCGCCATGTCGTGCCAGGGGACGCCGTCTTCCAGGTGGGCGCGGCGGAGGACGTCGGCGATGTTGTCGACCTCGCCTCCCGCCGTCGGGTAGGTGTACGCCTCCACCCGGCCGCCCTCGTGGACGGCCGCGAGGTCGCGGTGGGCGCGGACCGCCTCCGCCGGGAGGCGGGTGAGGGGCATGCGCCGGGTGAGCAGCCGGGTCGCGGCGAGCAGGTCCGCGCCGGAGCGCCGCGAGGTGGTCAGCACCTCGACGGGCGCAGGCGAGCCGTCGAGGTGCGGGAAGGCGTGCGGGAAGTCGAGGATGCCGCCCACGTCGGCGCCCCGGAAGGCGTAGATCGACTGGTCCGGGTCGCCGAAGGCGACCAGCGTCCGGCCGCCCCCGGCCAGCGCGCGCAGCAGCCGCACCTGGGCCGCGTCCGTGTCCTGGTACTCGTCGACGAACACCGCGTCGTAGGCCTGCCCCAGCTCCGCCGCGTGCTCCGGGCGCTCGGCGAGCAGTACGGCGCGGTGCACGAGCTCCGCGTAGTCGAGCACTCCGCGCATGTCGAGCACGTCCAGGTACTCGGCGAGGAAGGCGGCGGCCGCCCCCCAGTCGGGCCGCCCGGTGCGGGCAGCGAAGGCGCCGAGCTCCCGCGGGCCGAGGCCCAGCTCGCGGCTGCGCGCGAGGACGGCCCGCACCTCGTCGGCGAAGCCGCGCGTGGTCAGGCAGGCGCGCAGCTCGTCGGGCCACTGCACGCTGCCGAGCTCGACCTCGCCCGCGAGCAGCTCGCGCACCATGACGTCCTGCTCCGGGCCGGACAGCAGCCGGGCGGGCTCGGCGAAGAGCCCGGCGTCCTGGTGGGCGCGCACCAGCGCGTAGCAGTACGAGTGGAAGGTCGTCGCCTGCGGCCCGTACGCCCCGCCGAGCCGGGCCGCGATCCGGTCGCGGAGCTCGACCGCGGCCTTGCGGCTGAACGTCAGCACGAGGATGCGCTCCGGGTCGGCGCCGCGCCGCACCCGCTCGGCGACGGCCTCGACGAGCGTGGTCGTCTTGCCCGTGCCCGGACCCGCGAGCACCAGCAGCGGCCCCTGCGCGTGGTCAACCACGGCACGCTGGCGTGCGTCCAGCTCAGGAGGGGCCACGGGGCCCGGACGGGAGCGTACGAGGCGGTACGTACCCGAAGCGGGCTGCCGCGTGGCACGCGGAGAGCCGGAGGAGGGGGAGGAACTCACGTGGGTTGCCGGTCCTGGTGGAGGTGCGGTTTCGTGGTGCGGCCGTCCGTGCCGGGCGGCGGGCCGGTGCGCAGGGCGGTCCCCGACGCTACGCCAGTAGGCCGGTGGGGCGCAGGGAGTCGCATGAGTGGCCGTCCCCCCGTGACGGCCTCATCCGTTCGGCCGAGCCCTTGGGGCGACAGGGCGGCCGTCGGCTCGCCCGCCCCGGGGACCCGCCGGGTCTCAGGTGTGCGGAGTCACATCCTCCGCCCCCGTACCGTCCCAGCGCGCCCCCCGCATCGCGAGCCGCGGCAGATGCCCTTCGGACGAACTGCCGGCCTCCCGCAGCGGGGTGCCCTCCTCGCGGTAGCGGGCCAGGGCGCGCAGCTCGTGGCCGGGCAGCAGCACTCCGTCGGCGCGCACCACGCGCCACCAGGGCACCGCGCCGCCGTAGAGCGCCATGACGCGGCCCACCTGCCGGGGGCCGCCCTCGCCCAGCCATTCGGCGACGTCCCCGTACGTCATCACCCTCCCCGGAGGGATCAGCTCGGCGACGGCCAGCACCCGTTCCGCGTAATCGGGCAGCCGATCAGGAAGCTCGCTCATCCGGTCCATACTGCCGCACCCCACCGACAGCGCCCCCGGTGCTGCCCGGAGAGCCCCATTCCGAGTGATCACGCAGAGTGCGTCTTCGCAGCACAGGGCGTACGATCCGCAAGTCCGCGCCCCCGAAATGCACCCTGATAACCCCTTGCCCGGCCGGGCCATGCCACCATCTTCCGGGCGGTGACTGGTGATACGAGACCGAGAAGAGACCGACAAGCAGCAGGGCGCGCAGCCTCCGGAGGGGGAGCGCGCTCCCGAGGTGCTGCCCGACCACGGTGACTCCGGGACCCCCGGCGAGGGGAAGGCGGCGGGAGAGTCCCCCGGCCGGGGCGCGTACAAGTGCGAAGGCGGCGAAGTCCACATCGACAAGGTCTCCGGCGACGAGCCCCTGCTCCCCGCCCGCGTCCACCGCCCCGCCGACCTGGTGCGCCTGTTCCTCGGCATCGTCGGCATCGCCCTCGTCCTCGCCCTCGCGGCCTTCGCCCACGGCACGACGCAGGGCCTGGAGAAGGACATCGGCGAGAGCACCGGCCGCGCCCCCCAGCTGCTGGCGAACTTCGCGGGCCTCGCAGCCAACATCGCGATCTTCATCGTCCCGGTCGCCTTCGCCATCGAGCGGCTCGTCAAACGCGACGGGCTGCGCATCGCCGACGGCGTACTGGCCGCCGTGCTCGCGCACGGCGTCTCGCTCGCCACCGACCTGTGGGTCGCCGACACGGCCCCCGCCTCGATCCGCGACGCCCTCACCCAGACCTCCCCGAGCGGCGGCGTCACCGATCCGGTGCACGGCTATCTGGCGCCTGTCATCGCCTATATGACGGCCGTCGGCATGTCGCGCCGCCCCCGCTGGCGGGTGGCGATGTGGGCGGTGCTGCTGCTCGACGCGTTCGCCGTGCTGGTCAACGGCTACACCACGCCGTTCTCCATCGCCACCACCGTGCTGATCGGCTGGACGGTCGCCTACGGCACGCTCTACGCCGTCGGCTCGCCGAACGTGCGCCCCACCGGACAGCACCTGCTGGCCGGGCTGCGCCGGGTCGGCTTCAAGCCCGTCACGGCCCTGCGCACCGAGGACGGCGGCATCACCGAGCCGCACCAGGAGCCGGGCCGCCGCTACATCGTCACCCTGGAGGACGGGCCGCCCCTGGACGTCACGGTCGTCGACCGCGAGCACCAGGCCCAGGGCTTCTTCTACCGGCTCTGGCAACGCCTCGCCCTGCGCGGCATCACCCAGCGCCGCAGCCTCCAGTCCCTGCGCCAGGCGCTCGAACAGGAGGCGCTGCTGGCGTACGCGGCCATCGCCGCGGGCGCCAACGCGCCCAAGCTCATCGCCACCTCCGAGCTCGGCCCGGACGCCGTCATGCTCGTCTACGAGCACATCGGCGGCCGCACCCTGGATGCCACCGCCACCGAGGAGATCACCGACGAGCTGCTGACCGGCGCGTGGAGCCAGGTGCACGCCCTGCAGTCGCGCCGCATCGCCCACCGCCGGCTCGACGGGGACGCCCTGTTGGTGGATCGTTCCGGCAATGTGGTCCTGACCGACCTGCGCGGCGGTGAGATCGCAGCCGGAGACCTGGTGCTGCGCATGGACGTGGCCCAGCTCCTGGTCACCCTCGGGCTGCGGGTCGGCGCCGAACGGGCCGTGGCCACCGGCGTCGCCATCCTCGGCCCCGACGCCATCGCCGACAGCCTGCCGCTGCTGCAGCCCCTGGCCCTGACCCGGACCAGCCGTGCGACCCTGCGCCAGCTCGCCCGCGAGCGCGCCCAGCGCGAGCGCGAGAAGGTCCTGGAGGCGGCCCGTCTGGCCAAGGAGGCCAAGGCCGAGGTCAGCGACCGCAAGTCGCTCAAGGCCGAGCGGCAGGCCGAGAAGAAGGCCATGGGCGAGGCCATGGAGGAGGCCCGCGAAGAGGACCTCCTCGCCCAGATCCGCCGCCAGGTGCTGCTGATCCGCCCGCAGGCGCCGATAGAGCCGGTCCGTCTGGAGCGCATCAAGCCGCGCACCCTGATCAGCTTCGTGGCGGGCGCGTTCGCCGCGTACTTCCTGCTCTCCCAGCTCGCGCACATCAAGTTCGGCGATCTCGTCGACAAGGCCAACTGGGCGTGGGTGGCCGTGGCCGTCGCCTTCCAGGCACTGTCCTACGTCGCCGCCGCGATGAGCCTGCTGGGCTTCGTGCCGGAGAAGATGACCTTCGGCCGCACCGTACTGGCGCAGGTGGCGGGGTCGTTCGTCAAGCTCGTCGCCCCGGCGGCGGTCGGCGGCGTGGCCCTCAACACCCGCTTCCTGCAGCGCTCCGGCGTCCGGCCCGGCCTCGCCGTGGCGAGCGTGGGCGCCTCCCAGCTCTTCGGGCTGGCCTGCCACATCATGCTCCTGCTGTCCTTCGGCTATGTGACGGGAACCGAGCGCAGCTCCTCCCTGGGCCCCTCGCGGACCGTGATCGGCGGCCTGCTGACGGCGGCGGTCCTGGTGCTGGTCGTGGCCGCCATCCCGGTCCTGCGCAAGTTCGTCTCGACCCGCGTCCGCTCGCTGTTCGCCGGGGTGGTGCCGCGCATGCTGGACGTGCTGCAGCGCCCGCAGAAGCTGGTCGTGGGCATCGGCGGCATGCTGCTGCTGACGGCGGCCAACGTGATGTGCCTCGACGCCTCGATCCGCGCCTTCGGCGGCGATCTGAGCTACGCGAGCATCGCCGTCGTCTTCCTGACCGCCAACGCCCTGGGTTCGGCGGCGCCGACGCCGGGCGGCGTGGGCGCGGTCGAGTTCGCCATGACCGGTGCCCTGACCTTCGCGGGCCTGCCGGCCGAACAGGCGGCCCCGGCCGTCCTGCTCTTCCGCCTGATGACCCTGTGGCTCCCGGTGCTGCCGGGCTGGATCTCCTTCACCCATCTGACCCGCAAGGGAGCGATCTGACCGCACCTGCGAGGCACCGGCACTGATCCGCCTTGCATCTGCGTCCCACATGGCCATACGGTGCCGCGCATGCGGTCGTACACCATCGGGCAGGCGGCCCGTCTGCTGAGCGTCAGCCCGGACACGGTCCGCCGCTGGGCCGACGCCGGACGGATCCCCACACACCGGGACGAGACGGGCAAGCGCCTCATCGACGGCCCCGACCTCGCCGCGTTCTCCACCGCCCTTGCGGGCGATGCGGACGAGACCGCGTACACCACCGCCCGCAACGCCTTCCCCGGCATCGTCACCGCCGTCAAGCTCGGCGACGTGGCCGCCCAGGTGGAGATCCAGGCCGGGCCCCACCGCCTGGTCTCGCTGCTCACCCGCGAGGCCGTCGAAGAGCTGGGCCTCGCCGTGGGGATGGAAGCGGTGGCCCGGGTGAAGGCCACCAACGTGCACATCGACCGCGTCCAGGAGTAGCCATGCGCGTACGCCGTCCCCTCGTCCTGGCCGCAGTGCTGCTGATACCGCTGGCCACCGCCTGCGGCAAGGACGAAAAGACGAAGCCCACCACCGTCACGGTCCTGGCGGCCGCCTCCCTGACGGACGTCTTCAAGCAGGCCAAGACGGTCTACGAGAAGGAACACCCGGACACCAGGCTCACGTTCTCCTTCGCGGGCTCGCAGGAGCTGGCCTCCCAGGTCCGCCAGGGCGCACCGGCGGACGCACTGGTGACGGCCGACACCAAGACGATGGACGACCTCGCCTCCCGGACCGGCAAGCCGGCCGTCATCGCGAAGAACCGCCTGACGATCGTGACGGCCCCCGGCAACCCCAAGCACGTCCAGAACCTCTCGGATCTGTCCAAGAGCGACCTCAAGGTCGTCCTGGCCGCCCCCGAGGTCCCGGCGGGCCGCTACAGCAAGAAGGTGCTCGACGGGCAGCACGTCACCGTCAAGCCGGCCTCCCAGGAGCCCAGCGTCCGGGCGGTCCTGAGCAAGGTGGCGCTCGGCGAGGCCGACGCCGGCATCGTCTACATCACGGACGCCGCGACGGCCAAGGTCGGCACGGTCACCGTCCCGGACGCCCAGAACGCGGTGGCCTCGTACCCGGCAGCCACCCTGAAGGACGCCAAGCACGCCAAGGAGACGGCCGACTTCGTCACCTGGCTGAGCTCGCCCGAAGCCCGCAAGCTGCTGGTGTCGGCGGGCTTCCAGCAGCCGTGACGGCGAAGGCCGGGCGCCGCACCCCGCCGGCCCTGGCGATCCCGGCCGCGGCGGCGGTGGCGTTCCTCTTCCTGCCCCTGGCGGGGGTCCTGGCGCGCACCCCGTGGAGCACCCTGGCCGACCGCCTGTCGTCACCCGAGGTGCTGCAGGCGCTCACCCTGTCCCTGACGGTCTCGGCGTGGGCGCTCGTGCTCTCCCTCGTGCTGGGCGTCCCGCTGGCGTGGCTGCTGGCCCGCGTGGAGTTCCCGGGCAAGGCGCTGGTCCGCTGCCTGGTGATGCTGCCGATGGTGCTCCCGCCGACGGTCGCGGGCGTCGCGCTCCTTCAGGGCTACGGGCGGCGGGGCATCGCGGGCCCGTGGCTGGAGGCGTGGTTCGGCATCACGCTGCCGTTCACCACCCCCGCGGCCGTACTGGCCTCCGCCTTCGTCTCCATGCCCTTCCTCGTCATCAGCCTGGAAGGCGCGCTGGCGGGCCTGCACCCCCGCTACGAGGAGACGGCCACCTCCCTGGGCGCGAGCCCGCTGCGGGTCTTCGGCACGATCACGCTCCCCATGGTCGCTCCGGGCCTCATCGCGGGCACCGCCCTGTGCTGGGCCCGCGCGCTGGGCGAGTTCGGCGCGACGATCACCTTCGCGGGCAATCTCCCGGGCACCACCCAGACCCTGCCGCTCCAGGTCTACCTCCTCCTCCAAGAGGACCCTGAAGGCGCGACGGCGGTCTCGCTGCTGCTCCTGGCCATCGCCGTCACGGTCCTGCTCACGCTGCGCGGCCGCTGGATCCAGCCGCCGGCGCTCGGGAGGAAGCAGGGCGCCGACGGCAGTGCGGCAAGCGAGGTGGCGGCACCGGAGCCGGCCCCGCACCCCGGCCCCGCCCTCGACGCCGACCCCGAGCCACACCCCTTGCGGACCACCGTCACCGGCGCCGTCGACGCGGCGCTCGACGTCCCGGCAGGCACGACCATCGCCGTGGTGGGCCCCAACGGCGCGGGCAAGACGACGCTCCTGCGCGCCCTGCTGGGCCTCACCGACCGGGCCGGAGCGAGCCCGCTCCAGGTGGGCACCCAGGACCTGACCGGCACGCCCCCGCACCGGCGGCGCATCGCCTGGGTCCCGCAGGACGGCGCCCTCTTCCCGCACTTGACGGCCCTCGCCAACACCGCCTACGGGCTGCGCGCCCAGGGCGTCCCCGCGCACCGAGCCCGCCGGGAGGCCCGCATCTGGCTGGACCGCCTGGCCGTGGGCGGCCTCGCCCACCGCAAACCCGCCCACCTCAGCGGCGGCCAGGCCCAGCGGGTGGCCCTCGCCAGAGCCCTGGCTGCCCGCCCCCGTCTGCTCCTGCTGGACGAGCCGCTGGCCGCCCTGGACCAGTCCACCCGCGCGCACGTCCGGCACGCGCTCCGCGCCCACCTGGCCGCCTTCCCCGGCGTCTGCCTGATCGTCACCCACGACCCCGTGGAAGCCCTCTCCCTGGCGGACGACGTCCTCGTCCTGGAAGAGGGCCGCACCGTGCAGTACGCCCCGCCCGCCGAGCTCACCCGGCACCCCCGCTCCCCCTGGGTGGCCCGCATGCTGGGGCGCAACGCCTGGCCCGGCGAGAGCACCGCCCATGGCACCCTGCTCCTCGCCGGGGGAACGGACCTCGTCTGCGGCGACCCCCTCCCCCGCGCCGCCACCGCCGGCCTGGCCGTGGTCGCCCCCGAAGCCGTCTCCCTGCACGTCGGCCGCCCCGCCGCAGGCAGCCCGCGCAACGTCTGGGAAGGCACCGTCCGGGAGATCACCGCGCAGGGCGCACGGCTGCGCGTCCAGGTGGACGCCGCGACGGACGTCGTAGCGGAGATCACCCCGCAGGCGGCGACCGAGCTGGCCCTGGCGGAGGGCGCCAAGGTCTGGGTGAGCGTAAAGGCGACCGAGGTCACGTTCGTCCCTCTTTAGCGAGAGAGCCCCTGTAGCGATGCCCCTTTAGCGGGAGCCGCACCTCAAACATCCCCCGTCCGGGCCACCCCCCGCGCACACCCTCACCCCGCGCCGGAGGATGGAAACCCACCAACCCCCGGAGGGCCCCGTGTCCAGACGCCCCAGGGCCGGCCACCTGCTCTCCGCCGTCCTGCTCACCCTCGTGGCGGCCACCACCTCGGCCTGCACCGGCCAGGACACGACGAGCGCGGCCGGCCCGGACGCCTCACCCCGGCAGAAGCTGACCTGGCAGACCTGCACGGCCCCGACCGCGGCCGAGGGCGGCAGCGCCACCGGCAAGCCCCCCGGCAAAGAATGGGAGTGCGCCACCATGCGCGCGCCCCTCGACTACGCCCACCCGGACAACGGCGACAGCGTCGGCATCGCCCTCATCCGCGCCCGCGCCACGGACCCGAGTCGGCGCATCGGTTCGCTGCTGTTCAACTTCGGCGGACCCGGCGGCTCCGGGGTCAGCACGCTCCCGTCGTTCGCCGACGACTACCGCAATCTGCGCACCCGCTACGACCTCGTGAGCTTCGACCCGCGCGGGGTCGGCCGCAGCAGCGGCGTGACGTGCATGAGCGACAAGGACCTCGACGCCTACTACGCCGCGGACGCCACCCCGACCACCAAGGACGAGGAGAAGGCCCTGGTCGAGCGGGTCGGCAAGTACGCCTCGGGGTGCGCCAAGAGCTCCGGCCACGTCCTGCCCTATGTGGGCACCACGAACGCCGCCCGCGACCTGGACCTGATGCGCCAAGTACTGGGCGACGACAAGCTGCACTACTTCGGCGTCTCGTACGGGACCGAACTGGGCGGCGTCTACGCCCACCTCTTCCCGGGCAACATCGGCCGCGCCATGCTCGACGGGGTCGTCGACCCCACCAGCGACCCGCTGCAGAGCGCCCTGGCCCAGGCCGGGGGCTTCCAGCTGGCGCTCGGCAACTACCTGGCGGCCTGCGGGCAGACCTCCGACAACTGCCCCACCGAGCCACAGATCAAGGCGCTCCTCGACCGGCTCGACAAGCACCCCATCCCGGGCAGCGAGGGCCGCGACCTCACCCAGTCGCTGGCCACCGGCGGCATCGCCCAGTCGCTCTACTCCAAGGACTTCTGGGACTACCTCACCGAGGGCGTGGAGGACGCGGAGAACGGGGACGGCAAGATCCTGCTGGCGCTCGCCGACTCGATGAACGGCCGTTCCACGGACGGCCATTACAGCACCCTGCAGTCCTCGCTCACTGCCATCACGTGCGCCGACTTCTCACAGCGCTACACCGCCGCGCAGGTCGAGGAGCGGACGGACGAATTCCGCAAAGCCTCCCCCGTCTTCGGGGAGTTCATGGCGTGGAGCCTGCTCCAGTGCACCGGTTGGCCCGTAAAGGGCGAATGGCAGACCCCCGATGTGAGTGCGAAGGGCGCCGCACCCGTCCTCGTCGTCGGCAATACGGGCGACCCGGCCACCCCTTACGAGGGAGCCCGGAAGATGGCCCGGGAGCTCGGTCCGGGGGTGGGCGTGGAGCTCACCTACCGTGGCCAAGGCCATGGGGCGTACGACAGCGGCAACCCCTGCGTGAAGGGCGCGGTCGACGCGTATCTGCTGGACGGCACCCTCCCGAGCGCCGGAACGGTGTGCTCATAGCACCCATAGCACATCACACCGGTAATACTAACGGCACCGCTCGAATGTCAGTTGGTCAGACTACGATCCCCCGTACAGAGGTTCCGCGGGGCTTCGGCGGGCGCATCACCGTGCGGGCGCCGGGGAATCACAGCGGAAGTTCCGCGCGACTTCGACCAGTTGGCAAACGATCGGGCGGGGGGACAAGGTGTCGTACAAAACGTCACGGATCACCAACCGCACGCACTCCACCCAACGCGGTGCACGCCGGGCCCGGCTGCTCACGGGCGCCCTGGCCATCGCGGCGCTGCTCGCCGCACTGATAGCGCTCTGGCAGACCCAGGCCCGGCCGCTGACCGACCAGCCCGCCCGCTGCCCGGCCGGCGGCGCCCCGTTCGGCGGAGCCTGCACCCCGGGCGCCCCCGGCGCTCCGGGCGACCGCCACGGTACGCCGGTGTGAATCCGGGATCCGTCCGTAGAGTCGGTGGAATGAGTACCGAAAGGCCACGGGCCACCGCCCTCGCCTCCGCCGCCCTCGCCGTCGCCCTCACCGCCACCGGATGCGGCGGCGGCAGTGGCAGCGGCAAGAACGGCGACGCGCACGCCGACACCAAGGACCGATCCGCGAGCGTCCAGCTGCAGTGGAAGCCGTGCACCGCCCCCACCCCCGCGCAGGGCGGCGGCAAGGCGCCCGGCAAGGCATGGGAGTGCGCGAAGCTCCCCGTACCGCTGGACTACGCGAAACCGGACGGCGAGCAGATCGAGCTCGCCCTGATCCGGGCCAAGGCGCTGGACACCGCGCACCGCATCGGCTCGCTCGTCTTCAACTTCGGCGGGCCCGGCGGCTCCGGCATCGCGACGCTGCCCGGCCTGAGCGAGAGCTACGCGAAGCTGCGCGACCGCTACGACCTGGTGAGCTTCGACCCGCGCGGGGTCGGGGAGAGCGCGGGCGTGCGCTGCCAGAGCGACAAGGAGCTCGACGCCTCCTCCCAGATCGACGCCACTCCGGACGACGACACCGAGCTCCAGGCGACCCTGGCGGCCAACAAGGCGTACATCGACGCCTGCTCCCGCAACTCCGGCAAGACCCTGCCGCACGTGGGCACCACGGCCGCCGCTCGCGACATGGACCGGATACGGGCCGCCCTCGGCGACGACAAGCTGCACTACTTCGGCATCTCTTACGGGACCGAACTGGGCGGCGTCTATGCCCACTTGTTCCCCGAGCGCGTCGGCCGGGCGGTCCTCGACGCCGTCGTCGACCCGACCCAGGACCCCCTCCAGGGCGACCTCGGCCAGACCAAGGGCTTCCAACTCGCCCTCGACGACTACCTCAAGGACTGTCCGTCCGAAGGCGGCGCGATCGGCTGCCCCACGCAGGACGACATCACGACCCTGCTGAAGAACCTCGACAAGACCCCGCTCCCCACCTCCCAGGGGCGCAAGCTCACCCAGGACCAGGCGGTGGGCGGCATCGCGGCGGCCCTGTACTCCAAGGACACCTGGAAGTACCTGACCGCGGGGCTCGCGGAAGCCATCCGCAAGGGCACCGGGAACACCCTGCTGCTGCTCTCCGACTCCATGTCCGGCCGCTCCCCCGACGGCCGCTACAGCAACCTCCAGGCGGCCAACCGGGCCGTCTCGTGCGACGACGCCCAGCAGCGCTACACCGTCGACGACGTCAAGCGGCAGCTGCCGGAGTTCCGCCAGGCATCACCCGTCTTCGGCGAGTCGGCCGCCTGGTCCCTGCTGGCCTGTACGGGCTGGCCGGTCAAGGGCGAGTGGCGCACGCCCGAGGTGAGCGCCAAGGGCGCCGCGCCGATCGTCGTGATCGGCAACACCGGCGACCCGGCGACCCCGTACGAGGGCGCCCGGCAGATGGCGCAGCAGCTGGGCGACGGGGTCGGCATCCAGGTCACGTACAAGGGTGAGGGCCACGGCGCGTACAACACGGGCAGCGCGTGCACGACGAACCTGGTCGACGCCTACCTGCTCGACGGCAAGGTGCCGACGGCGGGCACGACCTGCGCGTAGGGCCACGCCGTAGGACCATGCAGAACGGGGCGGCCTGCGCGCGCAGGCCGCCCCTTCTTGCGACTCTCTCGGTCAGTACACCGGCTTGTCGGGCTCCACCTGGTGGACCCAGCCGATCACGCCGCCGCCCACGTGCACCGCGTCGGCGAAGCCCGCGGACTTGAGCACGGCGAGGACTTCCGCAGACCGGACACCCGTCTTGCAATGCAAGACGATCTTCTTGTCCTGGGGAAGGCCCTGGAGGGCGGTGCCCATCAGGAACTCGTTCTTCGGGATCAGCCGGGCGCCGGGGATGGAGACGATCTCGTACTCGTTCGGCTCGCGGACGTCGATGACGTCGATGTTCTCGCCGTCGTCCATCCACTCCTTGAGCTGCTTGGGAGTGATCGTCGAACCGGCCGCCGCCTCCTGGGCCTCCTCGGAGACGACACCGCAGAAGGCCTCGTAGTCGATCAGCTCGGTGACCGTGGGGTTCTCGCCGCAGACCGCGCAGTCGGGGTCCTTGCGGACCTTGACCTGGCGGTAGGTCATCTCCAGGGCGTCGTAGATCATCAGGCGGCCGACCAGCGGCTCGCCGATGCCCGCCAGCAGCTTGATGGCCTCGTTGACCTGGATGGACCCGATGGAGGCGCAGAGCACGCCCAGCACGCCGCCCTCGGCGCAGGAGGGGACCATGCCCGGCGGCGGGGGCTCGGGGTACAGGCAGCGGTAGCAGGGGCCGTGCTCGCTCCAGAAGACGGACGCCTGGCCGTCGAAGCGGTAGATCGAGCCCCAGACGTACGGCTTGTTCAGCAGCACGCAGGCGTCGTTGACCAGGTAGCGCGTGGCGAAGTTGTCGGTGCCGTCGACGATCAGGTCGTACTGGGAGAAGATCTCCATCACGTTCTCGGCTTCGAGCCGGGTCTCGTGCAGGACGACGTTCACATAGGGGTTGATGCCCAGCACCGAGTCGCGCGCGGACTCGGCCTTCGAGCGGCCGATGTCGGCCTGGCTGTGGATGATCTGGCGCTGCAGGTTGGACTCGTCGACCTCGTCGAACTCCACGATGCCCAGCGTGCCCACTCCGGCCGCGGCGAGGTACATCAGGGCGGGCGAGCCCAGACCGCCGGCGCCCACACAGAGCACCTTGGCGTTCTTGAGCCGCTTCTGCCCGTCCATCCCCACGTCCGGGATGATCAGGTGGCGGGAGTACCTGCGAACCTCGTCGACGGTGAGCTCGGCGGCCGGCTCGGCCAGGGGTGGCAGCGACACGGGGTCTCCGTAGGTCGGTCGGACATACGTGAACGTCCCGGCGAGGGCCGGGCGCCCTTTCCCTCGTAACACTGCCACGCCCCGTCTCATTCCGAGACACCAGGTCCGACGCGCGAGACGATCTCGTCCCAGAAGCCGGGCAGCGACTCCCAGGGGTCGAGGCCGTCGTGGTCGGTGCGGTCCGTGAAGTAGATCGTGCCCGCGCCCTGCCAGCGGGCGACGCGCAGCGCCTCGTCGAGGCGGTCGCGGGGCACGCCGTGCACCAGGTGGCAGAAACGGCGCGGCGGGTGCCCGGCGGTCCACTCGGCGGTCTGGGACCAGCGGTAGCGGGACCACGGGCCGCAGAAGGTCACCAACTGGTCGGCGAGGGCGGCGTATCCGGCACAGGGGTGGGTGCCGTGGACCAGCACCAGATACGCGCCGTCCAGGACGGTGCGCAGGGTGCCCACCAGGCGGCGGGTCCCGGCGAGCCCGGCGGCGTCCGAGGGAGCGCGGCCGAGCAAGAAACCGTCCACCTTGTACCAGTTGAGGAAGCGCTGCGCATCCGAGAGCAGTTCACCGAGCGGGCGGGATCCAAACCCCACGTCCAGGTGACCGAGCACCCGGACGCCCGCCGCCCGCAGCGGGGCGACGGCGGACTGCCGGTGGCGGTCCGGGCGGCTGCCGGGGCCGCCTTCCAGGGTGCCGCCGCCGAGCACCACCCAGTCCAGCGGCAGGCCGGGCCGCTGGAGGCCGCCCCACTCGACGGGCGCCACCAGGGGGTGGGCGAAGCCGGGGACGCCAAGGCGGAGCGGGACCTTCCCGGCGGCCAGGGCGCGGCGGTGGCCCGGCGAGATCAGATGCGACACGCCGCCTCCATCCAGATGTCGGCCAGCGACTCCTCCAGGCCGATGCGGGGCCGCCAGCCGAGCCGGTCGCGGGCGGTGCGCACGTCGGCCTGCTGCCAGCCGCCGCAGCCGTCGGGGTAGGGGTAGGCGGGCGGACTGCCCAGGTGCGGGTCGTCCAGCTCGTGCAGGGCGCCGCCGAAGCCCGCCACGCGGGCGAGGAGACCGGCGACGTCGCGCAGCCGCACCGCCCGGCCGGTACCGATGTTGACGGCGCCCTGCGCCGCGGAGAGCGAGGCGGCGTGCACGGCACGGGCGACGTCCCGGACGTCGACGAAGTCGCGCTGCACGCCCAGGCCGGTCAGTTTCAGTTCGTTGTCCCCGCCCTGCATCGCCCGCCGCATGGCCTCGGCGAGCCGCCCCAGCGGGGAGCCCGCCGGGGTGCCGGGCCCGACGGGCGAGAAGACCCGCAGCACGATGGCGTCCAGCCCGGAGCCGAGCACGAGCTCGGTGGCGGCGAGCTTGCTCACCCCGTACGGGCCGCCCGGCCGCGGCACCGCGTCCTCGGCGGTGGAGGAGCCGGGCTGGGAGGGCCCGTACTCGGAGGAGCAGCCGAGCTGGACCAGGCGCGCCCCGCAGCCGCTGCGGCGCAGCGACTCGCAGACGGTGGCGACGGCGACGGTGTTGTGCCGGGTCAGCTCGCGGGCCCCGCCGCGGGTGGCGCCCGCGCAGTTGATCACGACGCCGGGGTGGACGGCGTTGAGGAAGCGGGTGAGCGCTCCGGGGCTGCCGGAGGCCAGGTCGAAGCGGACGTCGGCGTCGTCGCCGCGGCCGAGCGTGGTGAGCTGGACAGCGGGGTCGGCGAGCAGCCGGTCGGCGACGAAACGCCCGAGGTAGCCGTTGGCGCCGAGCAACAGGACTCTCATCGCTGGCGCCCTCGCTCTCGCCCGGTGCTGCCGGTGGGGTGAACGGTCATCTTCCTTGCTCCTCTGACAGGGTGTGCGGCGACAGGGTGTCGGGGTGCCGCGACGCCGCGGGTGCGGGCACCGGGCGAGGGCTGCTGCCGGTTGGTCAGGCCGTGGGCAGTGGAGAGGTTCCGAGGTCGTCGGTGGCGTCGCACGGGTGGTGCGGGGTGTGCGGCGGTCCGGCATGTCCGTGGACACAGGCCCGGGACAGGGCGGGGACGGCGTGGGCCAGCAGGGCGAGGGCGGGCAGGGCGCACGCCACCAGCGGTATGGCGGCGGGCCCGTAGGCCTCCGCGGCCCAGCGGACGGGCCAGCCCAGGGGCTCGCAGCCGGGCAGCCGGGCGGCGAGCAGGGCGAGCAGCGGCAGCGCTTCGGCCAGGGCTGCGGCCAGCCCCGCGCGGGCGGCGGGCCCGGGCAGGCCATGGGCGGCGAGCTGCCGGGAGAGGAACAGCAGTCCTCCCAGTGCCGCCACGGCCGCGTAGGCGAGCGCGGATCCGCCCGGTGGCGCGGCGGCCGGCAGCGCCGTCCGTGCGGGCCACAGCAGTGCCGAGAGCGCGCCGAGGAACAGCGCGACGGCGGTCAGCAGGACGGGCCGTACCCGTGCCGCGAATTCGCCCAGTCCCCGGCTGTCCGCGAGCGCCTCCCTGGCGCGGGCGGCGAACCAGTGCGCGCACCAGGCCGCGGGGGCCACCGCACAGGCCAGGGCGAGGGCGGTGGGCGCTGCGGTGGACAGGGCGAGCGAGGCCAGGGCGTGCACGGAGCGGCCGCGGCGGCCGTGCAGCAGCACGGCCAGGATCTGGTCGCCGACGAGGGCGTAGCCGGTCAGCCAGAGCCAGGCCGCGGGACCGGTGGCACCCCAGGCGCCGGTGAGCACCGCGCAGGGGCCGTGGCGGTGTGCGCGGGCGTCCGGTGCCTGCGGTGCGGCGGGCATCGGCACGGCTCCGGCGACCGTGGTCTCGTCGCGGTCCACGCGCGCGTGCAGCTCCTCCGCGAGGGAGAAGACGTCGCGGTGGCGGAACTCGGCCGCGACCCGGTCGCTGATGCCGCGGGCCTCCAGGCCCGCGGCGATCTCCAGCGAGTCGATGGCGCCGGCGCACAGCGCGTGGTGCTGTCGGATGAGCGCCTTGACCGGGTCGGCCGGGGCGTCCCCGGCAGCCGCGGCGGGGGCTTCGGATATGCCTGCGGTGGGGGCGGGGGCGCTGTCGGCCCGCAGCGACATGGTCATGGGCGCCCTGCCCAGGTCGGGGAGGCGGAGCGCGGGGACCAGGCGAGCGGCGGATGGGATCCGGCCGCCCGGGAGAAGGGCAGGGAGGGGTCGGGGGACGCGTGCTGGACGGGGGCGCGGGAGAGGACTTCGAGGTAGAGAGCGCCGAAGGCGGCCACGTTCTGTTCGACGGTGAAGAGTTCCAGGGCCCGGGCGCGGGCGGCGGCGCCGAGCCGGGCCCGGCGGGCGGGGTCGTGCAGCAGCGCGAGGCAGGCGCCGGCGAGGGCGTGCGGGTCGCGCGGGGGGACGACCAGGCCGGTGCCGCCGATGATCTCGCGGACGGCGCCGACGTCCGGTGAGACGGTGGCCCGGCCGCAGAACATCGCCTCCGCAAGGGCGGCAGGGAAGCCGTCGACGGCGCCGGAGAGGAGGACGACGCTGCCCGCCGTGTAGTCCTCGGGCCCGATGGCCTGACCGTATGTCACCCCCTCGCGTGCGCAGTCGGGTTCCGGGGGGTCGCCGACGACTCTCAGGCGCAGGCCGGGCTCGGCCTCGTGCAGGGCGTCCAGGGCTTCCCACAGGTGCGGCTCGACCCGGCCGCCGGCCCAGACCAGGGTGGGGGCGCCGGCGGCGGGGGCCTCCTCACCGCCCTCGCCCACGGTTTCGTAGAGGCTCGCGTCCATGCCGGGGTGGATGGTGCGCAGCCGGGCGCGGTCGGCGCCGCAGCGCTCCTGCCAGCGTCGGCCGTGGGCGTCGCCGGAGGTGACCAGCGCGGCCTCGGCGTAGACGCGGGCGGCCAGCTGTTTATGGAAGGCGGAGAACAGGGTGCGCACGGGCAGGGAGAGCCCGGCGGGGCCGAAGAGGTAGTACTCGCGCAGGCTGACCTCGTATTCGGTGACGAGCAGCGGGGTACCGAAGAAGCGTTTGGCCAGCAGGCCGGGGAGCGCGACGGGCCCGGCAGAGGTGGCGTGGCACAGGTCGACGGCGGAGAGCCCGCGGTCGCCGTCGGCGCTGCCGTACCAGTCCAGGGAGAGCGGCCGCAGGGCGCGCTCGAGGAGGCCGGAGACGACGACGAGGTCGGCGACGCGGGCGCCGTAGGCGGCGGGCGAGGCGCCCGGTGCGCGGCAGGCGGTCTCCAGGGCGCGCAGGGCGGTTTCGGAGCGGAGGGCGGCGGCGAGGCCGCCTTCGTCGCGGGCGAGGTCGGCGAGTGCGCCCAGGCCGTCGGCGAAACGGTACGCCTGGTCGCCGGGGAGGGTGATGGCGGCGGCCAGGTCACCGAAGTGGGCGGCGAACCGGCGCTGCTCGCCGCGGCCGTAGGTGCCGTAGGCGCGCGGCGGGCAGCCGGGGGCGGGGCCGCCCCACAAGGGGGCCACGCGCACTCTGCGGACGTTGCCCGGCAGGGCGGGCCAACCGCTGTCCTCCTGACGGGCGCTGCTGCTGAAGGCGTAGAGCTCGAAGTCGTGCTGGCCGAGGCCTCGCACCAGCCGGTCGCACCACTCCCCGCCCTCGCCTGCGGCGTACGGATACCCGCCTTCGGAAAGCAGTCCCACGCGCACGAACGGACCCCCGTTCTCCCTTGTCGGCAACCGCCGTTACGGCAGCGGGGAGCACGCTATGCGCGCTCGCCGGTGGCGCGACGGACGGTTGTCCGTCGCGCCACCGGAAGGGGTGAACGGGCGTGACTTTCCCGCAGATGGGGCGTTGTTGCGCGCTATGCGGGGGCTTTGGCGGGTTCGAGCAGCGGCACGGCTGCCAGCAGGCCTTGTGTGTAGGGGTGCCGGGGCTGCTCGTAGACGGAGTCGGCCGGGCCCTCCTCGACGATGCGCCCGCCGCGCATCACCACCAGCCGGTCGCTGACCTGGCGGACGACGGCCAGGTCGTGGGCGATGAAGACCAGCGCCAGACCGAGGTCCCGCTGCAACTCGCCGAGCAGGGCGACGACCTGAGCCTGTGTCGTGACGTCGAGCGCGGAGACCGGTTCGTCGCAGACGATGAGCTTCGGCTCCGGCGCCAGGGCCCGCGCGATGCCCACGCGCTGCCGCTGGCCGCCGCTGAACTCGTGCGGATAGCGGTGATAGGCGCCCGCATCGAGACCCACGCGCTCCAGCAGCTCCCTTACCCGGGACGTGATCTGGTTGTCGTTCAGCTTCCCCAGGGCGCGCAGTGGATCGGCGATGGACTCGCCGATGCTGCGGCGCGGATTGAGCGAGGAGACCGGGTCCTGGAAGACCATCTGCAGCTCGCTGCGGAAGCCGCGGAGCTCACGCTCTTTCAGACCGCCGATGTCGCGGCCGAGGTAGCGCAGCTCGCCGCCGGTGGGCTCCAGCAGCCGCACCAGCATCCGCCCGAGCGTCGTCTTCCCGCTGCCCGACTCCCCGACCACGCCGACGGTCTCCCCGGCGCGCACGGTCAGCGACACATCGTCCACGGCGGTCAGGGCGTGCTTGCCGCGCCCGAACTCCCGGCGCAGGCCGGTGGATTCGAGCAGGACGGCGCCGTCGGCCTCGGGGGCTCGCAGGGGTGCACGGCGCACGTTGACGCGCGGGACGGCCGACAGCAGCTCGCGCGTGTACTGCTCGCGCGGGGCGTCGAGGACCGTGCGGACGGGGCCCTGTTCCACGGCCCGTCCGTCCTTCATCACCAGCAGCTCGTCCACGCTGCCGGCTGCCACGCCCAGGTCGTGGGTGACGAGGATCAGGCCCATGCCGGTCTCGTCCCGCAGCTCGCGCAGCAGGCCGAGGATCTGCGCCTGGACGGTGACGTCGAGGGCGGTGGTGGGCTCGTCGGCAACGAGCAGGCGGGGCTGGAGGGCGAGCGCCATGGCGATGAGCGCGCGCTGGCGCATGCCGCCGCTGAACTCGTGCGGGCGGGAGCGGGCGCGGCGCGCCGCGTCCGCGATGCCGACCCGGTCGAGCACCTCGACGGCACGTGCTCTCGCCGCGCGCCGGGAGGCGTCGCGCCGGTGCGTGCGGTAGACCTCGGCGATCTGGTCGCCGACGGCCTGGTAGGGGTCGAGGGAGGACAGCGGGTCCTGGAAGACCATGGCCGCCACGGGCCCGCGCAGCCTCCGCAGTTCGGCGTCTTCGGCCGCCTGCACGTCGTGGCCCGCGATGCGCACCGAGCCGGTGACGCGGGCGCCCGTGCCGTGGTGCAGCCCCAGCAGGGCGAAGGCCGCGGTGCTCTTGCCGGAGCCGGACTCGCCGACGATCCCGAGCGCGCCGCCGGGGGCGAGCGCGAAGGAGAGGCCGTCCACGGCGCGTACGGCGCCGTCGCCCGCCGTGGGGAAGGCGACGGTCAGGCCGTCGACCGCGACCAGGGGTTCGCTCGTCATCGCAGGGCCACCCTTCGGTCGGCGACGGCGTAGAGCACGTCCGCCGCGATGTTGGCGATGACGACGGCGGTCCCGGTGACCATCACCACGGCGACGACGACCGGCAGGTCGATGGTCTGGGTGGAGGTCACGAGCAGCTGCCCGATGCCGGGCAGGCCGAACATCATCTCGGTGAGCATCGCGTTGCCGAACATCGACCCGAAGTCGGCCGCCGACAGCGCGATGACGGGCGCCAGCGCGCCGCGCAGGGCATGCCGCCCGATGAGCGACCGCTCGGCGATCCCGTAGGCGCGGAAGGTGCGGATGTGGTCCTCGGCCAGCGTCTCCAGCATGGAACTGCGCGTCAGCCGGGCGTACTTGGCGGATTCGAGCAGGCCCAGGGCGGCCCACGGCAGCAGCATGTTCCACGCCCACTGTTCGGGGTCGTCGGTCAGCGGCACGTAGGACGGGAAGGGCAGCCACTCCAGGTAGGCGCAGAAGAGCATCAGCAGGCCGAGGCCGCTGATGAAGACCGGGGTGGCCGTCCCGGCGAGGGTGAGCCAGGTCAGTACGCGCTCGGTGGCGCCGCCGCGCCGCAGGGCGGAGAGCAGGCCGGTGCCGGTGCCCAGCAGCAGCCACACGGCCATGGCGCCGGTCGCGAGCGAGGCGGTGGCGGGCAGCCGCTGGATGATGAGGTCGGTGACCTGCTGGTTGTTCTGGTACGACAGGCCGAAGCAGGGGGCGTCGCAGTGCAGCACGCCGGTGCCGGTGGAGTAGTCGTGCCCGGCGACGATCCCCTGCAGGAAGTGCCAGTACTGCACGTACACCGGGTCGTTGAGCTGGAGCTGCTCGCGGACCTGGCGGATCTGTTCGGGGTTGCAGCGCGGGCCGCAG
This sequence comes from Streptomyces olivoverticillatus, assembly GCF_014203555.1. Classification (GTDB taxonomy): domain Bacteria; phylum Actinomycetota; class Actinomycetes; order Streptomycetales; family Streptomycetaceae; genus Streptomyces; species Streptomyces olivoverticillatus. The sequence continues at coordinate 496,178 of NZ_JACHJH010000001.1, forward strand.
GCCAGGCGGGCGGGGTCGCCGGGCGCGATGTAGAAGGTCGCGTAGACCACGGCGGAGAGCACGAGGACGACGACGACCGCGCCGAGGGCGCGCCGCAGGAAGTATCCGGTCACTGTGCGCCTCCCGCGCCGCTCGTACGGGACGTGCGCCTGCTCCTGCCGACGCGCAGCCGGGACGCCTCGCGCGGGTCGAGCGCCGCGCGCACCCCGTCGCCGAGGACGGTGAAGGCGAGCGTGGTGACGAACAGCATCAGCGCCGGCAGCAGCACGTACAGGGGGTCGGCGCGGAACCAGGTGGTGGCCGTGGAGAGCATCTGCCCCCAGGAGGGGGTGGGCGGCTTCACGCCGACTCCGAGGAAGGACATGCTCGCTTCGAGCACGATGTTGGTGGGCAGCAGGATGGCCGCGTAGGTGATCACGGGTGCGGCGAGCGAGGGCAGCAGCTCGCGCCGGGCGATCCGCCAGGACGAGCCGCCGGTCAGCCGGGCGGCCGAGACGAAGTCGAGCTTCTTCAGGCTCAGTGTCTGGGCGCGTACCAGCCGCGCCATGCCGCCCCAGGCCAGCAGGCCGATGGCGACGACGAGCAGAACCGGGCGCGGGAAGTCGGCCGGGACGACGGCCACCAGCGCGATGGCGAAGACCAGCAGGGGCATGGCGACCATCACGTCGGTGACGTGGCTGAGCAGGCTGTCGGTGAAGCGGTTGCCGAGCGCGGCCCCGAGCCCCACCGCGACGCCGACGACGACCTGCACCAGCGTGGCGCCGAGGGCGACGGTGAGCGAGATGCGGGCGCCGTACAGCAGCCGTACGAACAGGTCGCGGCCGGTGCCCGGTTCGACGCCCAGCCAGTGCTCGGCGCTGATGCCGCCGAAGCCGCCGAACGGCACGCCGCCGCGCGCGGAGTCGACGAGGGTGTCGTGGTACGCATTGGGGTCCTGGCCCTCCAGCGCGGCCAGCAGCGGCGCACCGAGGGCGAGGAGGACGAGCAGGCCCAGCACGGCGGCGGCCGCGAGCGCGGACTTGCGCGCGAGCAGCCGCCGCCGCACCTGCCGGGCCCCGGAGGCGGGGGCCGGTGCGGCCTCCGCCTCCGGTTCCGGGAGCGTCAGGGTGTTCGTCACTTGACCGCGACCTGCGAGATGTCGAGGACGCCGGTCCAGTTGCTGATGACGACGTTCTTGACGTCCTTGCCGTACAGGCGCTTGTAGACGGGGTGGAAGAGGGGCACGGTCAGCGCCTGCTGCCCGATCGACTTGTCGAGGGCGCCCCAGCGTGCGGCCGCCGCGTCATGGTCGGTGATCTTGTTGATCGCGTCGATCTCGTCGTTGACCTTGGGGTCGTCGAGCCGGGCGGTGTTGAAGTTGGCGCCGTCCTTCACGATCTGGCGGCCGTCGAAGATGGGGGCCAGGAAGGGGCCGCCGGAGGGCCAGTCGCCACCCCAGTGGGCGAGGAAGAGGTCGGGCTGCTTGTCGACGCTGTGGATCTTCTCGTCGTAGTCGTTGTCCTCCAGGCCCTCCAGCTTGACCTTGATCCCGGCCTCCTTGAGCGCGGCCTGGACGGCCGTGGCGACCTCGGGGCTGGTCTCGAAGTTCTGGGCGGTGGAGTGCGTCAGCGTGATCTCCAGGCCGTCGCCGTAACCTGCCTCCTTCAGCAGCTCCTTGGCCTTGGCGGGGTTGCCGGTGGCGCCCGCCGGGAAGTGGTCGTAAGGCGTGAAGCCGAAGGACTTCTGGTCCGGCAGGAAGGTGGTCGCGGGCTCGGCGAGCGAGGAGCCGCCCGCGGCGTTGACGACGCTGGTGCGGTTGACGGCGTAGGAGATCGCCTCGCGCACCTTGGGGTTGTCGAAGGGCTTGGCCTTGGGGTTGAAGGCCAGGTAGTCGGTCTGGCCGAAGTGGCCGGTGCCGACCCGGTCGGCGAGCTTCTTGTCGCCGGTGACCTGGGCGAGTTCGGCCGGGCCGAGGTTGGTGTCGGTGGTCACGGCGGCCGCGTCGGCGCCCGAGCCGGTGGACAGGCGCTGGTTGATGACGGCCGAGGAGAGGCCGGACTTCACCTCGATCCGGTCGGGGTAGGCGTGCCGCTCCTTGTCGGTCTCCTCCGACCAGCCGGGGTTGCGCTCCAGGAGCATCTGCTCCCCGTCACCGGTGTTCTTCACCAGCTTGTACGGGCCGGAGGAGACGGGGTGCTCGGCGTACTTGGCGCCGGTGTCCTTGGCCTTGGGCACGGGCGCGAACTGGGTGGAGGTGGCGAAGTACGGGAAGTCGCCCTCGGACTTCTTGAGGTGGAAGACGATGGTCTTCGCGTCGGGCGTCTCGATCGAGTCGAGGCCCTTCTTCTCCTTGTACGGGCCCTGGTAGGTGTCGCCGCCGATCAGCCAGTCGCGCAAGTAGGGGGCGCCGCCGGAGAGTTCGGGCGCGAAGGAGCGCTCGACGCCGTACTTGATGTCGGCGGCGGTGATGGGCGAGCCGTCCTCGTACTTCAGCCCGTCCTTGAGCTTGTACGTCCAGACCTTGGCGTCGTCGCTGGGGGTGCCGGTGCTCGTCGCGAGGTCGGGGACGACCTTGGTGCCCTCGGCGCCGTTCGCGCGGTGGCGCGTGGTGAGGGTGCGGTAGACGAGCGAGGGGATGTTGCCGCCGCCGGAGGTGTAGAGGCGGGCAGGGTCGAACTGCTTCTGCGGCGCCCTGTTGAGGACGGTGAGGGTGCCGCCCTTCTTCGGCGCCCCGCCGCCGCCCTGAGCGTCACCGCCCTGCTTCGGCCCGCACGCCGCGGCGCCACCGAGGAGGACCACGCTGACGGCGGCCGCGGCCACGCGGCGGGATATGAGGGGCAGTTGACGCATGACAGGTAGAGCCTTTCGCGGGAATGCGGGGGAAGGAGAGCAGCAGGCATCCACGGAAGGCGGCAGGGAAGCAGGCGCAGGCGCGCGCGGCACCGCCCCCGGGGGACGCGGCGCTGTGACGGCGCGACGTGCGCGGGGAATGGGCGGTGATCAGCGACAGAGAATGTCGGCAACCGCGTGCGCGGCCACGCCGATCAGCGCCAGCTCGAAGCCGGCGCTCGCGGGGGCGTGGTGGTGCGACATGCCCAGAAGACTGGACGAATTTTCAACCAGTGGCAAAAGCGTCTCGAATGGAGAGACGAATCGTCTCAGGATGAGAGATTCAGGACGCAGGACCGGTGTTTGCGTCCGGGTAGGGCCAGGCATTGGGGCGACAGGTCGCTCCGTCGGTGGTGAGGAACTTCGTCTGCTGCATCATCACCGGCGCCAGGGCGCCCTCCTTGGCACACGACTCGTGGTCGTGGCCGAGCCGGTGCCCGACCTCGTGGTTGATCAGCATCTGCCGGTAGTCGTGCATCCGGTCGCCGTAGGTCTGTGAACCCTGCGCCCAGCGGTAGGCGTTGATCATCACCCGGTCGGTGGCGGCGGAGTCACAGGAGACGTTGTCCTCGGTGGTGTCCAGGCCGGACTTGGCGCACCAGGCGGCCGTGGTGCGCGGGCTGGCCAGGGTGATGACGAAGTCGGCGTCGCCGGAGGAGACCCGCTCGAAGGTGCGCTTGCCGTCGTGGGCCCAGCTGCGGTCGTCGTTGAGCGTGCGGTGCACGGCGTCGGCGAAGAGACCGCCGTCGAGGGACAGCCCCTTCTCGACGTCAACGCGGTAACGCAGAACTTCACCCTTACCGGGGGCCTTGTCGTGCCCCGGCACGGGCAGGAATTCACCCGACGCCCCCGCCGTGGCATCCAGGGGGTATTTCTTCGCCATCTTCTCTTCGTACGTGGCGGGGACCACGGCTGCGCCCTTGGGCGTCGGCCGGCTGTCGGAGCGGGAAGCGGCGTCCTGCTCCGTCCGCCGGTCGGCGTCCATGGAGCGGGCCTGCGCCTTGCCGTCCGAGCCCTCGTCCACCTGTCCGGCCACCACGACGGCCAGCACCGCCGTCACCAGAGCCGCGGCCACTCCGGTCACGGTCCTCACCATGCCGCTCCCAGTTCCCCGGGGACCGGAGCCCGCGGCGGCCCGGCGCTGGCCGGGGACGCGGGGCCGGGGCGCGGCCGGGGTGCCGTCGCCGCCTGCCTGGAGGGGGAAGGACGCCTGGCCCGTGGTGTAGCGGGTGGGTCCGTGCGGTGCGGCCCCGGGGGCCGCGTGGGCGCGCTGGGCGCCGATGAGGCGCCGGCCGGCCACCGGATCGCGCTGCTCGGGGTGGGCGCCCCGGGCCGAGGGCCGGGTGGCTTCCGCTCCGGTGGGCCCGGCGTGCACGCCGTCGTCCCGGTCCACGGCCCGCCGTCGCCCGGGGCCGGGGGCCTGCGCGGCCCCCCGGGCGTCGGGGGCGCGTCTGCGGCCGGTACCGGGGGCGGCAGCGGCGGGCTCTCGAGGGGGCCGGTCGGCGCGTGCACTGTGTTTACCCACGGGGCGGGGCGCTCCGTTCAGACGTCGTGGCGGTGTCCGCGAGGAGTTCGCGGAAGGCGCGAGCCACCGCGCCAGGGTCCTCCATCATCGCGACGTGCCCCGCTTCCACCAGCGTCAGCAGCCGCGAGTCGCGAAAGGCCTTGCTCGCGCGGCGGGACATACGGTACGAGACAAGTCGGTCGCGCACGCCGTACACGAGCAGAGTCGGGGCAAGAACCTTTTCCGCTTGACGCCACAGCGAGTGCTGTCCGCCGAGCGTGTACGCGTCCACGATGCCGCGCGTCGAGCGGGCCATGACCTCCCGGAAGTAGGGAAGCTCCAGCCGCCGCTCGTACTCGGCGACGACCGCGGCGAAGCCTTCCGGGGTCACCCGGGCGGGGTCGCCGTAGCAGAGGGCGAGCACGTCGCGGGCGCGCTGCTCGGCCGTCCACTCCCTGGTCAGCCGGGCGAACAGCGCCACCGCGCCGGGCATCGCGAGCAGCCCGGTGGGCAGCGCGGTGCGAGGCGGCAGCTCGGGCAGGGCGGGCGAGACGAGGGTGAGCGTACGGACCAGGTCCGGCCGGACGGCCGCGATGCGGGTGGTGATCGCGCCGCCCATCGAGTTGCCGAAGAGGTGGACGGACCCGCGGCCGCTCGCGTCCAGATAGCGGATCACCGCCCGCGCATAGGCGGTGATGGAGTAGTCGCCGTCGCCCGGCGGCGGCGAGTCGCCGAAGCCGGGCAGGTCGAGCGCCTCGCCGTCGACGTCGCCCGCCAGGTGCGGCATCAGGTCGGACCAGTTCTGCGAGGAGCCGCCGAGGCCATGGACGAAGAGCGCGGGCGGCAGGTCCGCGCGCCGGGGCCGGCGCGACCGGAGGGCCAGCGTCAGCCCGGGCAGGGCCACCGTGCGCAGCTCCTCCCCCTCGTTGACCAGCGACGACCGCGTGGGCGGCACCACCGGTACGGCACGGGCATCCGGCGACTCGGTCGATGACATGCGGGCAATGTTACGAGACGATCACGCCGGAACCCTTGTGGCGGCGATCACAGATCGCCTGGCGGCGCGGGTCTGCGTCTCCTACGCTCGTACCAAGGAGTAGAGGGCGCCATCCTGGATGCTGGAAAGGGATCCCGCATGCCTGTCGACCCGACCGATCCGGACACGTTCGAAGAAGACGACGAGACGGAGGACCCGGAGTTCGACGTCGAGGCCCCCGAGGCCGACGCCCAGGAGCAGCACGCCGATGTCGCACCCCACCGGGACGAACCGCTGCACCACTTCGACCCGGCCGCTGCGAACGAAGCGGACCGCGCCGAGCAGGCCCGGGTGGTGGAGCTGGACGAAGACGACTACCGCTGAGCCGCGAGAACCGGGGGCAGCCTGGGCAGTCCTGGGTGGATTGCCGGGGATTTGTCGGCTTCCCACAGCGTCCGCCACATGAAATTCTCCGCTCCGACCACGCACGGCCCGGTTACCCAAAAGTACGATGGCGGGCGCGGTGCACACCGTGCACGGAAACGAATTGGGAGGCGGCGTGACAGCCATCGAGCAGACCGAGGCGCGCCCGCGAGGCACGCGCCTGCCGCGCCGAGCCCGACGCAATCAGCTCCTGGGCGCGGCCCAGGAGGTCTTCGTGGCGCAGGGGTACCACGCGGCGGCGATGGACGACATCGCCGAGCGCGCCGGCGTCAGCAAGCCGGTGCTCTACCAGCACTTCCCGGGCAAGCTCGACCTCTACCTGGCCTTGCTGGACCAGCACTGCGAGAACCTGCTGCATGCGGTCCGCACCGCGCTCGCCTCCACCACCGAGAACAAGCTGCGCGTGGCCGCCACCATGGACGCCTACTTCGCCTACGTGGAGGAGGAGGGCGGCGCCTTCCGACTGGTGTTCGAGTCCGACCTGACCAACGAGCCGGCCGTGCGCGAGCGCGTCGAGCGGGTCTCGCTGGAGTGCGCGGAGGCGATCAGCGAGGTCGTCGCCGAGGACACCGGCCTGTCGAAGGACGAGGCCATGCTGCTGGCCGTGGGCCTGGGCGGCGTCTCCCAGGTGGTCGCGCGCTACTGGCTGGCCAGCGGGAGCACGGTGCCGCGCGACACCGCCGTCCAGCTGCTGACCTCGCTGGCCTGGCGCGGTATCGCGGGCTTCCCGAAGGTCGCGCACGAGCAGCACTGAGCCGGCGCCGAGCCCGGGCCGCCGAGCCCTGGCCGCCGGGCCCGTGTTCGCTGCCAGCGTGCCCGGTCCGGGCCGGTGCGCCCCCGTACCGGGCTAATGTGTGGGACGTACGGCGCGGCTGGCCGCGCACCCCTCCCCCGGGCCACGCCCCGGGGGCCGCAACCTTCGGAGGACAGGCCGTGGAGGTCAAGATCGGCGTGCAGCACGCGCCCCGCGAGATCGTTCTGGAGAGCGGGCAGTCTGCCGAGGAAGTCGAGCGCGCCGTGGCCGAGGCCCTCGCGGGCAAGGCGCAGCTGCTGAGCCTGGCGGACGACCGCGGGCGCAAGGTCCTGGTGCCGGCCGACCGGCTGGCGTACGTGGAGATCGGCGAGCCCACCGTCCGCAAGGTCGGTTTCGGCGCGATGTGACCCATCGTCGACCAGACGTGAACGGCGGGGCTCCGGTGTGGAATTCACCGGGCCCCGCCGTTGTCGTACCGGGTGTCGGAGGGTGTCCGGCACCCACCCGACACGAAGATCCGGAGCGAGGGTTGCTCCGCACGGTCCCGGGGTAAGACCGCTACGACCGATTTGCACCCCGGCTTCTCGGCCATCGCACGGGAGGGAATGCCCATGATCCTGGAAGCGCTCGGCTCGGTCCTGATCGGCCTCGCCGTCTCCTACGGAGCCCTGCGCTGGCTTCCCGCGCGCTTCGGCCGGTTCCGCTCCCGGCCGCTCGTCCTGGCCACGGGCCCGGGCGCCGGGCTGTTCGGCGCCCTGCTGGCCCATTCGGTGCTGGGGCCGGGCCATGTGGTGGCCACGCTGCTGGCCTCCTTGGGCGTGACGCTCATCCTGGTGTCCCTGCTGCTGCGGCCGGCGGGCCCGGCCCGCCGATCAGCCACGGCTTGAGACGGGCCCGACGGAGCCGGGGGGCGCGCTGTGGCCGGGACGCGGCGGCGGTTACGCCGCCAGACCCAGCGCGGCCATCCGCTTGGTGTGCGCCTCGGTGATCCGGGAGAACATCTTCCCGACCTCGGCCAGGTCGAAGCCGTCGGCCACGCCGCCCACCAGCATCGTCGACAGCGCGTCACGGTCGGCGACCACGCGCTGCGCCTGCGAGAGCGCCTCGCCCATCAGCCGCCGCGCCCACAGCGCGAGCCGCCCGCCGACCCGCGGCTCGGCCTCGATCGCGGCGCGCACCTTCTCGACCGCGAACGTCGCGTGCCCGGTGTCGTCGAGCACGGTCAGCACCAGCGCCCGGGTGTCGGAGTCCAGCCGGGCCGCCACCTCTCGGTAGAAGTCACTGGCGATCGAGTCGCCCACATACGCCTTGACCAGGCCCTCCAGCCAGTCCGAGGGCGCCGTCTGGCGGTGGAACTCGTCCAGCGCCGCCGCGAAGGGCTCCATCGCGCCCGTCGGCTCGGCGTCGATGGCCGCCAGCCGGTCCCGCAGCCGCTGGAAGTGCTGGAACTCCGCGGCGGCCATCTTGGCCAGGGCGGCCTTGTCGTCCAGCGTCGGCGCCAGCTTGGCGTCCTCGGCGAGCCGCTCGAAGGCGGCCAGCTCGCCGTAGGCGAGGGCGCCGAGCAGGTCGACGACCGCCGCGCGGTACTGCGGGTCGGCGGATGCCTGGTCCCAGTCCTGGGCGGCGATTCCGGTGGGCTCGGCGGCGGGCTCGGTGGCGTTCTGGGGCGTGTCGGGCGTCTCCATGAAGGGCACGATAGCCCGCCGCGCAACGGGAGGAAGCCCCTGGTCAGCCACTTCCTCGCGAACCGGACACAGGATTGTCCGGACACAGATGCGCGATTCCGGGGTACAGTGCTAAAAGGCCGGTCGAATATTCGGCGGGCCGCACCCATGCTGTGTCTTCTGGAGGCGAGTCTCCAGGGCTCCAGCGGATGCCCGGTCGGTGGCCCGATCGGCTTCCACAAAACCGACCGCCCTCCGCGCGGTGCGCCGTACGAGACGTACGCACACCTGGAGGGATCCGCTCGCGGCACGTGTGCAAGAGCGAAGGCAGTGGTCCCGCGCCCCCTGGCCCCCATGGCCGGGTCAGTACCCGGCGCGGTCAGTACATCAACGCGTACGACCCCCTTCGCCGCTTCGCGCCGCGTCTCACAGAAGAGGCAATACCCTGAAGACCACTTTCCGAGACCTCGGGATTCTGTCAGAGACCGCCGAAGCCCTCGAAGCCGTCGGCATCGTCCATCCGTTCCCCATTCAGGAGATGACGCTCCCGGTCGCCCTCTCGGGCTCCGACGTCATCGGCCAGGCCAAGACCGGCACCGGAAAGACGCTGGGCTTCGGCCTTCCCCTGCTGGAGCGCGTCGTGGTCCCCGCCGACGTCGAGGCCGGCCGGGCGAAGCCCGAGCAGCTGACCGACGCCGCCCAGGCGCTCATCGTGGTCCCCACCCGTGAGCTCTGCCAGCAGGTCACCAACGACCTCCTCACCGCCGGCAAGGTCCGCAACGTCCGCGTCCAGGCGATCTACGGCGGCCGCGCCTACGAGCCCCAGGTCGAGGCCCTCAAGAAGGGCGTCGACGTCATCGTCGGCACGCCCGGCCGACTGCTCGACCTCGCCGGCCAGAAGAAGCTGAGCCTCGCGCACGTCAAGGCGCTCGTCCTCGACGAGGCCGACGAGATGCTCGACCTGGGCTTCCTGCCGGACGTCGAGCGCATCATCACGATGCTGCCGGCCAAGCGCCAGACCATGCTCTTCTCGGCCACCATGCCGGGCGCGGTCATCTCGCTCGCGCGTCGCTACATGTCGCAGCCCACGCACATCCGCGCCACCTCGCCGGACGACGAGGGCCAGACGCACGCCAACATCACGCAGCACATCTTCCGCGCCCACAACATGGACAAGCCGGAGATGGTCTCCCGCATCCTGCAGGCGGAGGGCCGCAACCGCGCGATGATCTTCTGCCGTACGAAGCGGACGGCCGCCGACATCGCCGAGCAGCTCACCCGCCGCGGCTTCGCCTCCGGCGCGGTCCACGGCGACCTGGGCCAGGGCGCCCGCGAGCAGGCGCTGCGCGCCTTCCGCAACGGCAAGGTCGACGTCCTGGTCTGCACCGACGTCGCCGCCCGTGGCATCGACGTGGACGACGTCACCCACGTGATCAACTACCAGGCGCCGGAGGACGAGAAGACCTACCTGCACCGCATCGGCCGCACCGGCCGCGCGGGCAAGTCGGGTACGGCCGTCACGCTCGTCGACTGGGACGACATCCCGCGCTGGAAGCTGATCAACAAGGCGCTGGAGCTGCCGTTCGACGAGCCGGAGGAGACGTACTCCACGTCCCCGCACCTCTACGAGCTGCTGAACATCCCCGCGGGCACGAAGGGCATCCTGCCCCGCGCCGAGCGGACCCTGGCCGGACTGGCCGCGGAGGAGATCGAGGACCTGGGCGAGACGGGCGGCCGCGGGCGCGGTCCCCGTGGCCGTACCCAGGCCGCCGCCGCGCCGGAGGAGCGCCCGGCGCGCACGCGGACGCCGCGCCAGCGGCGCCGTACGCGCGGTGGGCTCTCGGCCGAGGCGTCGGCTGCGGTTGCGCCCGAGGCCGTGGAGGCGGTTTCCGCTTCGGTTCCGGCTGCGGCCGGTGCTCCGGAGACGCCGGTGCGTCCGCGGCGCCGCCGCCGCACGCGCAGCGGTGCCGGTGCCGCAGTCGCGGCGGTTGCGGCGGAGGCCGTGGCGCCGGTCGAGCCGGTGGCCGTCGTCGAGCCCGTGGTGACGGCCGCGCCTGAGCTGCCCGTGGAGCCCGAGGCCCCGAAGGTGCCACGTCGCCGCCGCACGCGTGCCGCGGCTGTCGCGCCGGTTGAGGTCGTCGAGGCCGTCGAGACGGTCAAGGCGGTTGAGGCCGTGGAGACCGTAGAGGCCGTGGAGGCGAAGCCGAAGCGCACCCGGACGGTCAAGAAGGCTGCTGCGCCGGTCGAGGCCGTCGAGACGGTCGAGGTCGCGGAGGTCAAGCCGAAGCGGACCCGCACGGCCGCCAAGAAGGCCGAGGCTGTCGTGGACACCGCCGAGGCCGCCGAGGCCAAGCCGAAGCGCACCCGCACCGTCAAGAAGGCCGCGGCCGTCGTCGAGACGGCTGAGGTCGCAGAGGCCGCCGAGGTCAAGCCCAAGCGGACCCGTACCGCCGCGAAGAAGGCCGAGGCGGTCGTCGAGACCGTGGAGGCCGCGGAGGCGAAGCCGAAGCGCACCCGGACCGCCAAGAAGGCCGCGGCCGTCGTCGAGACGGCGGAGGCTGCCGAGGCCGCTGAGGCGAAGCCCAAGCGCACCCGCACCGCGAAGAAGGCCGTCGCGGCGGTCGAGACCGCGGAGGCCGCCGAGGCGAAGCCCAAGCGCACCCGCACGGCCGCCAAGAAGGCCGAGGCCGTCGTGGACACCGCGGAGGCCGCCGAGGCCAAGCCGAAGCGCACCCGGACCGCCAAGAAGGCTGTGGCGCCGGTCGAGACCGTCGAGACGGCCGAGGCCAAGCCCAAGCGCACCCGCACCGCCAAGAAGGCCGTCGCGGCCGTGGACGGTGCCGAAGCCGCTGAGGCCAAGCCCAAGCGCACCCGCACGGTCAAGAAGGCTGCGGCCGCCGAGAGCTGAGGTCGGCGTAACGGCGTAACGGCCGGTCACCCCCACGCGGGGTGACCGGCCGTCGCTGTTTCCCCCGCCCCCTTTACTCTCATCACATGAGCAAGCCGCCCATCCTCACCCTCCCCGCGTGCGCCCGCGCCTACCAGCTCGTCACCGACCGCGGTGAGTTCGCCGTGCACGACGCGCTCCCCGCGGCCGAGCGGGCCCGTGGGACCGTGCTGCTGCTGCCGGGGTTCACCGGGAGCAAGGAGGACTTCATCTCCCTCCTTGAGCCCCTGGCGGCCGCGGGCTACCGCGCCGTCGCCGTGGACGGGCGCGGGCAGCACGAGAGCGACGGGCCCGCCGACGAGGCCGCCTACGCACAGCGCGAGTTGGCGCGGGACGTGCTGGCGCAGGCGCAAGCGCTGCGCAGCGGCGGTGAGCGCCTGCACCTGCTGGGGCACTCGCTCGGAGGGCAGATCGCCCGTGCCGCCGTGCTCACCGACGCCTCGCCCTTTTGCTCACTGACCGTCATGAGCAGCGGTCCGGCCGCCATTTCCGAGTCGCAGCAGGCGCGTACCCGCATGCTCGGGCAGGCGCTGGGCTTTATGAGCATGGAGGAGGTGTGGCAGGAGATGCAGCGGATGGACGCGGAGAACTCGGCCGCCGCGGACACTCCTCCGGAGCTCAGGGAGTTCCTGCACCGCCGCTGGCTGGCCACGGCTCCCGCACAACTCATCGTCACAGGGCACCAGTTGACCGTCGAGCCGAACCGCACCGCCGAACTGGCCCGGGTGCCGCTGCCCAAGCACGTCATCTCCGGCGCGCAGGACTACGCCTGGCCGGTGCCGGAGATCGACGCGATGGCGAAGGAGCTGTCCGCGCTGCGGACGGTCATCCGGGGTGCGGGACACTCCCCCAACGCCGAGCGGCCGACCGCGACCGCCGAGGCGCTCGTCCGGTTCTGGAACGGGCTCGCGTAAGCGCCCCCTACGCGTCGACCTCGGCGGGCGCCAGCGCGGCCTGCATCGCCGCTCCGTCGACGTAGGAGTGCTTCTCCTTCACCGCCCCGCCCTCGACCAGGACGTAGTCCATGAGGTCGACGTCGACCATGGCGCCGGCCGCAGACGTCCCGGTCAGCTTGAACTGGGCAACCCAGAAGTCCTCCCCGACGCGCAGCGAGACGGAGTCGAACGCCAGGTCGGGGACGAACTCGAACATGCCTGCCGCCGCCTCGCGGATGGCTGCCCGCCCGCGCACGGGGTCCTGGCCCGAGTGCAGGTGGAACACCGAGCCGTCCGTGTGGAGTTCGGCGATCCGGTCGGGGTCGCGGGCCTCCCAGCAGGAGTGGTAGCGCTCGAAGAGATCGCGGGTGGTGACGGTCATCGTCTGGCCTCCGGTTCGGGGAAATACCCTTGTGTACGATGTCCACATTCGGAGGGCGCAGTGATCCGCTCCCCCCGGTTCGATCGCACGACAGCCTAGACGAGAGAAGTGGACGCCGTCCACATGGAGAGTTGGCGATGACGGCAGAGAGCGAGAAGCCGAAGCGGGACACCTACCGCCACGGCGACCTCCGCAACGCGCTGATCAAGGCCGGGCTGGAACTGGCCCGGGAGGGCGGGCCCGAAGCCGTGGTGCTGCGCGCCGTGACCCGGCAGGCCGGGGTCGTGCCGAACGCCGCCTACCGCCACTTCGCCGATCGCGCGGCCCTGCTGCACGCCGTCTCACAGGCCGCCATCGCCCGGGTCGCCCGGACCATCGAGGCCGAGCAGGCCGCCCTGCCGCCGGCCGCGGACGCGGCGGCCGCCGCCCGGGGCCGCTTCCGCGCGGTCGGCACCGGATACCTCCGCTTCGCCCAGGAGGAGCCGGGCCTGTTCCGGACCGCCTTCCACGTCCCCGGCGACTTGGCCCACGCCGAGGACGACACCGCCGCCGGAGGCAGCGGCCTCACGCCGTACGCACTCCTCGGCGCCGCCCTCGACAACCTCGTGGAGACCGGCGTCCTGCCCGAAGACCGCCGCCCCGGCGCCGAGTTCCTCGCCTGGTCGGCGGTCCACGGCCTCGCCGTGCTCCTCATCGACGGCCCCCTCCGCGACCTCCACCCCACCCAGGCCCACGACGCGGGCCGGCGCGTCATCGACATGGTCGAACGCGGCCTCTGACCCGATGGCGGAGTGTGCGGCCTAGCAGCCGTCGCCCCGTTCGGTGACCGTGAACAGGCCGCCTTGCGGGTCGCGGAGCGTCGCCTCGCGGCCCACCCGGCCGTGGACCGGCTCGGAGACCACGGCGCCGCCCGCCCCGAGGGCGGCCTCGACGGCCTTCTCGACGTCGTCGACACGGAAGAAGACGTGCCAGCGCGGCCGGATCCGCGGGTCGGGGTCCGCCTCGATGGCGCCGCCGCGCAGGCAGGCGACGGTCCGGCCCTCGACCTGCACCGTGACGGTGTCGTCCTCGTAGCGGACCTCGCAGCGGCCCGGCCGGTCGACGGCCCAGTCGAAGATCTCGCCGTAGAAGATCGCGGCGGCGAAGGCGTCCCGCGTGCGCAGTTCCAGCCAGGCCGGGGCACCGCCGCTGCCGATGCGCCAGTCCGGCAGCTTGGCGCCCTGCCAGAAGCCGAAGACGGCCCCGGCCGGGTCCGCGGCGAGCGCGGCGCGGCCGCGGCCCATCGCCAGCGGGCCGACCGCGACCGTGCCGCCGCGCTCCCGGATCCGGGAGGCCACCAAATCGGCGTCGTCGACCGCGAAGTAGCAGGTCCAGGAGACGGGGACGCCCATGCTGCTCGCGACGTTGCCCAGCCCGGCGACCGCCTTGCCGTCGGAGAGCGCCACGGAGAACTCCTCGCCCAGCGAGCCGCGGCGGAAGGTCCAGCCCAGCACCGCGCCGTAGAAATTGTGGGCCGAGGTGAGGTCACCGGTCAGCAGGCTCACCCAGCAGGGCGCGCCCCGCCCCACGCCGTCGGAGGCCGACATGGCCGATCGCCTCGTTTCTCTTCCGAAGACCTACTCGAAGACCTGCTCCCTGTCACAGGGTTCCACTCGCTCCCCCCGCGCGCACTCCGGCGCGCTAGTACTGGGTGCGCAAGTGGTCCCAGAAGCCGTCGCGCAGCGCCCGCCGCAGGTCGGCGTGGCCGCGCAGCGACAGCCCGAGCAGCGCCTCGGCCTCCACGAGGAGCTCCTGGTCGACGGCGCCCGGCAGGTAGGGGTGCCCCGGCAGCAGCTCCGCGAGGGACTCCCGGCCGCGCGAGCCCAGCCACTGTGCGGCCACCTGCGCGCCGACGAAGCGCACGTCGTCGCGGGAGGGTGCGGGCCCGTGGTGGACGTGGGGCTCGGCGAAGGGCTCGTAGGCGGCGCGCCGGGTGACGTACGGCTTGCAGAACTCCAGGTCGAAGGTGCGCTGGCTGTCCACCTCCCACAGCAGCGCCTCGGCCTGGTTGCGGCCGCCGATCGCCTCGATGCCCCAGAGGTGGACGCGGGCGCCGTAGCCCTGGGCGGCCTCGACCGCGGAGACGAGGTCCTCGTCGCCGCCGATGAGCGCGGCGTCGCTGATCGCGCGGTGCCGGGCGAGGGACTCCAGGTCGGTGCGGATGAGGGAGTCGACGCCCTTCTGCTGGTTGTTGGCGTTGAGGTTGCCGAGGCGGACCTTGACGTCGGGGAGCTCGGCGATGCCCTGCTGCTCGGTGGTGTGGATGCGCCGCCGGGCGCCGTCGTACCAGTACACGCGCAGCAGCCGGCTGTCGGGGAAGATCATGCGGGCCTTGTCGATGAAGGCCTCGATCAGGCCCTCGGCGTCGAGCTCGAAGGCGCGCCGGTCCTCGGTTCCGGCGACCAGGCGGCCCGCCGCGGCGTAGACGTAACCGGCGTCCACGAAGATCGCGTGGGTGGAGGGGGTGGTCGCGACCTCGGCCAGCACCCTGGTGAGCAGCTCATTGGTGCGCTCGACGGCGGCGGCGATCTCGGCGAGCTCCGGGCGCGACGGCTCGGGCTGGAGCCGGGGGGCGGCGGGTGGGGCGCCTTCGTGCCCGGTGGGCGGTGGGGTCAGTTCGTTCATGCACGTCTCACAGTCCGGTGGTCATGCAGGGACGTCAACCGTCTCACTACCGACCAGTAGCTAGTCATGAAGTTAGTCATGTTAAAAATTTCTTTAGCGTAGGGAATGTTTGCAGCGGTCACCTCGTTGGACACTTATGCAACGCACGCCGCAGTGTCGCGGCGTGCGTGACTGTTCACAGTTCTCCTCAGGAGGATCAGACGAAGGGAGAAGCCTTGCGCTTCGAAATCATGCGCCTGGACGACATCGACGGCACCGCCGTTGACAGCACCGTCGTGGACGCCGCCTCCGTCAACCGGATCGTGCAGCAGGCCGCCTCTATCGGCCAGCGCATCTACATCCGCCCGGCCGACAGCGCGGCCCGGTAACGCGCACGGCAACCCTACGTACAGAAGACCCCCGTACGGACCGTACGGGGGTCTTCTGTGTCCGAGGGGCGGCCGTCACCGACTTGTAATCACCTGGGTGATGCCGTTGATGATCTGCTGCACGGCGAGCGCGGAGAGCATCATGCCCGCGAGCCGCGTCACGAGCACCACGCCGCCGTCCTTGATGACCCGGATGATCAGCAGCGAGTAGCGCATCACCAGCCACAGCACCACATGGATCGCGGCGATCGCGCACCAGACGGAGACCTGCGCGGCGAAGGAGTTCGCGTGCTGCACGGCGAGGATCACCGAGACGATCGCACCGGGGCCCGCCAGCAGCGGCATGCCCAGCGGCACCAGGGCGACGTTGACGTCCTTGGTCTGCGTCGGCTCCTCCGACTTGCCCGTCAGCAGGTCGAGCGCGATCAGCAGCAGGAGCAGCCCGCCCGCGATCATCAGCGCGGGCGTGGTGATGTGCAGGTAGTCCAGGATCTGCTGGCCGCAGATGCCGAAGACGGTGATCACGCCGAAGGCGACCGACGCCGCCTGCCAGGCCATGCGCCGCTGGACCTTGGAGGCGCGGCCCGAGGTGAGGGCGAGGAAGATCGGCGTGATGCCGGGCGGATCCATGATCACAAAAAGGGTGAGAAAGAGGGATCCGAAGACAGCGATGTCGAACACAGTGAGGCCTTGCGAGAGTGGTGCGTGCGGGGCGGAGCGGTGCGTGCGAAGACGTACGGGCAGGGGGCGCGGGCAGGGCGGCGCCGGAGGGGGAAGGCAGGAGAGAGGGCGAGGAGGCGTACGGGCACGGTCACCCGTGTCCGCGCAGGCGCCCCCGGAGGGCGGGTGCGGTCAGCCGCCCGCGCCGGGGACGGGGAAGGCGCCCGTCGCGCGGCGCGTGATCTCGCCGTAGATTTCCGGGTCCGTGGTGAACTCGCCCAGGCGACAGGTCTTGCGGCTGCCGTGGTAATCGCTGGAGCCGGTCACCAGCAGGCCGAGGTCGGCGGCGAGGCCGCGCAGCCGGGCCCGGGTGGGGGCGTCGTGGTCCATGTGGTCCACCTCGACGCCGTCCAGGCCGGCCGAGGCGAGCTCGGCGATGGCGCCCTCTGATATGCAGTTGCCGCGCTTGAGGGCGAGCGGGTGCGCGAGGACGGTGACACCGCCGGCCGCCTTGACCAGGCGGATCGCGTCGAAGGGGTCCAGCTCGTGCTTCTCGACGAAGGCGCGGCCGTCACCGGCGAGCCATTCGGAGGTGAAGGCGTCGGAGACGGTGTCGATCACACCGAGCTCTACCATGGCGGTGGCCACGTGCGGCCGGCCCACGGCCCCAACGCCTGCGATCTCGGCGACGCGCTCCCACCGCACCGGCACACCCAGCTCGTTGAGCTTGGCGACCATGGCGCGGGCACGCGGCTCGCGGTCGTCGCGGACGAGCTCGCGCTCGCGGGCGAGCTCCGGCTCCAGCGGGTCGAAGAGGTAGGCCAGCATGTGGACGCTGAAGCCGTCACCGCCGTCGAGGCGGCAGGAGAGCTCCGCGCCGGTGACGAGGGTCAGCCCGGCGGGAAGGGCCGCGATGGCCTCCGCGTGGCCGCCGACCCCGTCGTGGTCGGTCAGCGCGACGACGTCCAGCCCCGCGGCGGCGGCATTGCGCACCAGCTCGGCGGGTGTGTCGGTGCCGTCGGAGGCCGTGGAGTGGGTGTGCAAGTCGATGCGCACGACACGGGCTCCCAAACAGCGAACGGACTGGACCGGTTCAGGATAACTGCCGATCGAAGCCGCTCAGGCTCCTTCACGTGTGATCTCAAGCCTGATCCCGCCCGCAATCAGGGCGAGAGAATGCGCGGCGACAGCGCCCCGCAAGGCAGCAGATCGACCTCGGCCCCGGCGTCGCGCAGGTCGGTGAGCACCAGCTCGTCGTACATCAGCAGCCCCGACCGCTCGGGCCAGACGATCGCCCACAGCCACAGCCCGCACGCCTCCCCCGCGAAGACCGCGCGGTCGCCGGGGGAGCCGCCGACGTGCCACAGGGCGGTGGGACGGCCCGCCGCGTGCACCTTGGCGTCCGGGGGGCGGTTGACGCACATGTGGGGGCCGGGATCCGGGCCGTCGATGCCCGCGTAGCGCGCGCCGAGGCCCACACCCAGCTCCTCGGCCACCAGCAGGAGCTCCCCCGGGCCGCCGAGGGGGCCGGGGCCGGAGCAGGCGACCGCGGTGGCCCGGCCGCCGTTGCGGTCGTCGCCCGCGCAGACGACGCCGGTGAAGAGCCAGCCCACGGGCAGCGGCCAGGGCATCCAGACCGGGACCCGGGCCCGCCGGACCACGACGGCCAGCGCATCGACGCTCGGCGGGACGACCGGCTGCAGGGGGTGCACCGTGCCGTGGACAGCGCACTGCCAGGAGTCGGCGAAGAGACCGGGCGCTCGCACCCGGCCACCGCACTTCGGGCAACTGGGTTCGCCCCTCATAGCCTCCAACGGTCCTACCGGGCCGCCGTCGCGTCAAGGACGATCACCCGGTCGGCGTGGCCGTCATGGCCCAAAGCGTCGCCTCGGCCACTGCGCCCCTCAGCCCAGCGGGACGCCCTGCCGCAGCGGGTCGCGCAGGTCGGTGCCGTGCCGCAGCCAGCGCTCCTGGAGCGCGGCCGCGCCCTGGACCCGCTTCCACGCCGCCTCGTTGGGGGTCATCGGCAGCAGCGGAAGGAAGCGGACGGGGTCCATCGGGGCGTCCGTCTCCAGGTCCTCGACCAGGCCACCGCCCTCCCCCACCAGCACGGAGGTGAAGGCCGCCCCCGGCCACAACGGCTCACCGGTGTCCAGGGAGGCGCCCGGCGCGACCACCACGCCCTCCACTTGCGGGGAGGCGGCGAGCACGGCCAGGGGGCGCAGCACCTTGTCCGTGTCGGCCCGGCCCGCCCGTACGGAGAGGAGCAGCTCGGCGCGCGGGCCGCGCACCGGGTCGGCGAGCACGGCGGTGGGATCCGCCATCGGCTGGGCGGACATGCCGAGGGTCGCGTAGCGCACGACGGCGCCGCCCTGGTCCTCGTCCTCGGTGGTGAAACGCAGGACCTCGATGCGGTCCGTGCCCAGGAAGGTCACCGCGGCGCGGCCGTCCGGCTCACCCAGCGCCGTCAGCAGCCGGGCTTCGACCAGTGCGAGAAGGTCTGACATGGAGTGAGCATAGAACGCGTATCGAACAGGCAAAGGGGGGTCTTGACACTCCGGGTGGCTGCTAGCCTGGCCTGGCCTTGACCTCTGGTCGAGTGTTGTGACGATCGTCCCCCAGCAGGGACCGGCCGGAGGAGGTGGGGCTGCGGTGGATCCTAGTCGACCGTGCAGTACCGGCAGTTCTCCCGTCTTCCCGCTCCGGACGCGCGTCACCTGGTGATTCGAAGCCTTCCGTAACCGGCCTTCGCGCCGCATTACCTTCGGAAGTCTCTTCACGCCCGCGGCACTTGACGGAAGAGCGCCTTTCTCTCGCTTTGTTCCGTGTTCTCTGCGAAGTTCTCCGCGAACTGCCGTCAGCTCCCGCACGAAGCGCCGCCCGATGTGCGGACGTACCCACGCCCCGGCTGCACACAGCCGCACGTCTGCGTTTCGGGCAGCGTTGCGCCCCGCGTTCCCCGCTGACGGCCGGCCCGTGAAGGAGCCAGCCATGTCGATGATCCGTGATCTGCGTGCCGCCGTACGCCCCGCCCTGCGCCGCGTGCCCGTCCAGGGCGGCGGCTACGACGCCACCCGCGCCCCGTCCACCGACAGCGCCGTCGTGGACTGCGCCGTCTACCGCGACGGCAAGCGGGCCAGCGACCACGTCAGCCCCGCCGAGGCCATGCGGCGTGTCCGCAGCGAGGGCGGCTTCGCCTGGATCGGCCTGCACGAGCCCACGGAGCAGGAGTTCGCGGGCATCGCCCGGGAGTTCGGCCTGCACCCGCTGGCCGTGGAGGACGCTGTCCACGCCCACCAGCGGCCCAAGCTGGAGCGCTACGACGACACGCTCTTCACCGTCTTCAAGACCATCCACTACGTCGAGCACGCCGAACTGACCGCCACCAGCGAGGTGGTGGAGACCGGCGAGGTGATGTGCTTCACCGGCCCGGACTTCATCATCACCGTCCGGCACGGCGGCCAGGGCTCGCTGCGCGCGCTGCGCCACCACCTCCAGGACGACCCCCAGCTGCTCGGCAAGGGGCCCTCCGCCGTGCTGCACGCCATCGCCGACCAGGTGGTCGACGGCTACATAGCCGTGGCCGACGCCGTGCAGGACGACATAGACGAGGTCGAGATCGACGTCTTCTCCGAGCCCACCAAGGGGCAGCGACGGGGCGGCGACGCGGGCCGCATCTACCAGCTCAAGCGGGAGGTGCTGGAGTTCAAGCGGGCCGTCACCCCGCTGATCCGGCCGATGCAGCTGCTCAGCGAGCGGCCGATGCGGCTGGTCGACCCGGACATCCAGAAGTACTTCCGCGACGTCGCCGACCACCTCGCGCGCGTGCACGAGCAGGTGGTCTCCTTCGACGACCTGCTCAACTCCATCCTCCAGGCCAACCTCGCCCAGGCGTCCGTCGCGCAGAACGAGGACGCCCGCAAGATCACCTCATGGGCGGCCATCTGCGCCGTCCCGACGATGATCGCCGGGATCTACGGCATGAACTTCGACAACATGCCGGAACTGCACTGGAAGTACGGCTACCCGGCGGTCATGGTCGTCACGGTCGCCATCTGTGTGGGGATCCACCGGGGCTTCAAGCGGAACGGCTGGCTCTGACCTCTGCCTCCGCGGTGGCGGGCCGGGGCTCGCGCCGGCGGCCTTCCATGATGACCAGGGCCAGGCCGGTCAGGATGACCACCAGCGCCGGGTAGGCCGCGGCCGACGGCAGCTGCCCCAGCCAGAGCGCCGCGATCAGGGCCGCCCCCGGGGTCTCCAGCAGGATCGCCGTGGACGTGACGGACGGGCCCAGGCCCTTGACGACCCGGTTGATGATCGAGTGGCCCAGCAGCTGCGCGGTCACCGTCAGCACGGCCAGCTTCGCCCAGGTCTCCCCGCTGTAGCCGCCCAGGGAGACGCCCCCGGCGAGGCAGACGGCGAGCAGCAGCACGGTCGTGGTCGTGTAGAGGACGTAGGTGTACGCGACCGTGCCCACTGTGCGGCGCACCTCGGCGCCCAGCAGGACGTAGCCGGCCGCCGCCACGCCCCCGGCCAGGGCGAGCGCGTCCCCGGCGAGGGCGCGCGGCGAGAGCGAGAGATCGACGCCGGTCAGGATGACGACCCCGAGGAAGGCGAGGCCGATGCCCGCCCAGACCAGGGCCGGCGGACGGTGGCCGCGCAGCCGCAGCAGGAGCGTCGTCCAGATCGGGGTGGTGGTCACCAGCGCGGTCGAGGAGGCCACCGAGGTCATGTGCAGGCTCGGCAGCCAGACGCCGAAGTGCACGGCGAACAGCGCCCCGGCGGCGACGGACAGCAGCACCGCGCGACGGCCCATGCCGCGCAGCTCGCCGCGGTGGCGCAGCAGGGCGAGCGGGGTGAGGGCGCCGACGGCCATGGCGTTGCGCCAGAAGGCGATGGCGAGGGCGGGGGCCACGGTGGCGGCGATCAGCGGGGCGGAGAGGGAGACGCCCGCAATGGCTATCGCCAGCAGGATCAGGTCGGTACGGACGGAGGCGTGGGCCGCCGTCGTGGCGCTGACAGGGGGGCTCGGTGGCGCTTCACGTCGCGTACGGGCAGGACTCACTCCCCCAGCGTAGGCCGGACGTGGTGCGCGTGGGTCATAAGGTAAGTGCATGACGCAGACGCAGGCGCTGATCGAAGAGGCCGTCAAGAAGTCCGGCCTGATCTGGGTGCAGGGCCCCACGGGTCCCAGCCGTGCCCTGTGGCACGTCTGGCACGAAGGCGCGGCCGTGCTGGTCGGCGGCCCCGGCGAGCAGCCGCTGGACGGCCTCGGGCTGGTGGACGGCGGCACGGCCACCGTGACCGTGCGCAGCAAGGACAAGGGCGGCCGGCTCGTCATGTGGGCGGCACGGGTCGCCGAGGTCCCGGCGGGGAGCGAGGAGTGGACGGCGGCCGTCGCGGAGCTCAAGGGCAAGCGGCTGAACGCACCGGACGCGGAGGGCCTGGAGGAGCGGTGGGCCCGGGAGTGCCGGGTGGTGCGGCTGTCGCCCACGGGCGACACCTCGCCGCTGCCGGACGGCTCGCTGGCGGCCGAGCCGCTGGCCACGCCGGTGACCACACGACGTGCCATGCCGGCGGCCCTGCCGAAACTGCTGCGCCGGGGGCGGCGGTAAGCAGCCGGTTCTGAGGACCGCCAGGTCTCAGTTCCCGCCGGGCAGCGCAGCCCCCTGGCCGCCGCCCCCGGTGGGGATCCGCATCTGCTGGCCGTAGTCGACCGTCTGCCCCTTGTCGGGGACGGCCAGCGCGAAGTCCTTGCCCCAGTCCGCCAGTTCCAGCTGCCCCGCACCGCCCGCACGCTGCACCCGCAGCGGATACGGCGTGCCGGTGAGGGAGACGTCGAGCGTGCCGCCGCTGCCGCCCGCGCCGGTGACGCGGATGGTGCGGACGCCGCCGACCGCGCCGTGCTCGCCGCGGGTCAGCTTGCCGTGCAGGCCGAGCAGGCCGTCGAGGAGCACGTCCTTGTCGGTGAAGCCCTTGAACTGCTGGTAGGCGGGGTCGTCGGAGGGCACCTTGACGTACTTGTCGTCCAGCTTGCCCGCCGCGGCCGCCTTGTCGCCCTTGGACGCGGAGGCCGAGGCGGAGGGCGACGGGCTGCGGGACCAGAAGCCCGCCGGAGCCCGCAGGTACAGGTCGTCCCCCACCCGCAGCAGCTCGAAATCGCTGGCCCCGGAGGAGGAGACCCGGCCCGTGCCGCCGTTCTTCTTCAGCCGCATGTCGATCCGGTAGGTGTGGCCCTGGCTGACGACGTTGCCGGAGAGGTGCACCGTGCCGGCGCCCCGGGCGGCCGTACGGGCCTTCTCCTGGATGGCCGTGGCCTCCAGCTTGCCGACGCCGTTGGTCCCGGCGTCGGGGTCCTCGCTCCCGCCGCAGGCCGTGAGCACCGCCGACAGGCCGACGCACAGCGCCCCGACAACAGCCGCGTTCCGGGTTCGCACCTGCTCTTGCCTCCTGTTACCAGTGGGATACGGCAGCGTACCCGGCAGGCCTACGGCCGGAAGCCGGGAGTCCGTACAGAGTGCGTACGGAGTCCGTACGGCCGCCTCTCCCTCGGCGGGGCGAACCGGGGCGCGTTAGCCTGAATCGGACATCTGGCACGGGAGGAGGTATGCGGCCATGGCAGCAGGCGCCCCCCGGGTGTTCGTCTCGCACCTCTCGGGCGTGGCCGTCTTCGACCCCAACGGCGACCAGGTCGGCCGGGTGCGCGACGTCGTCGCGATGCTGCGTGTCGGCGGCCGGCCGCCGCGCGTCCTCGGGCTGGTCGTGGAGGTCGTCAGCCGCCGCCGGATCTTCCTGCCCATGACCCGGGTCACCGGCGTGGAATCCGGCCAGGTCATCACCACCGGCGTGGTCAACATGCGGCGCTTCGAACAGCGGCCCACCGAGACGCTGGTCCTCGGCGAGCTGCTCGACCGGCGGGTGAAGCTGGTCGACGGGGGCGAGGAGGTCACCGTCCTCGACGTGTCCCTCACCCAGCTGCCCGCCCGCCGCGACTGGGAGATCGACAAGGTCTTCGTCCGCCGCGGCAAGGGCGGCGCGCTGCGCCGCAAGGGCGAGACGCTCACCGTCGAGTGGTCGGCCGTCACCGGCTTCTCCCTGGAGGAGCACGGGCAGGGCGCGGCGAGCCTGCTGGCCACCTTCGAGCAGCTGCGCCCCGCCGACCTGGCCAACGTGCTGCACCACCTCTCGCCCAAGCGGCGGGCCGAGGTCGCGGCGGCCCTGGACGACGACCGGCTCGCGGACGTGCTGGAGGAGCTGCCGGAGGACGACCAGATCGAGATCCTCGGCAAGCTCAAGGAGGAGCGCGCCGCCGACGTCCTGGAGGCCATGGACCCCGACGACGCCGCCGACCTGCTCTCGGAGCTGCCGGAGGAGGAGATGGAGCGGCTGCTGACGCTGATGCAGCCGGACGACGCGGCGGACGTCCGGCGCCTGCTCGCCTACGAGGAGCGCACCGCGGGCGGCCTGATGACCACCGAGCCGATCGTGCTGCGCCCGGACGCGACCGTGGCCGACGCGCTGGCCCGGGTGCGCAACCCCGACCTCTCCCCCGCGCTCGCCGCGCAGGTCTACGTCTGCCGGCCCCCCGACGAGACCCCGACGGGCAAGTACCTGGGCACCGTGCATTTCCAGCGGCTGCTGCGGGACCCGCCCTTCGCGCTCGTCGGCTCCATCGCCGACACCGATCTGCGGCCGCTGCCGCCGGACACCCCGCTGCCCGCCGTCACCAGCTACCTGGCGACGTACAACATGGTGGCCGCCCCCGTGGTGGACGACAGCGGCTCGCTGCTGGGCGCGGTCACCGTGGACGACGTCCTGGACCACCTACTGCCCGACGACTGGCGCGAGACCGAGCTGCACCACGGTGCGCCCGGGATGAGCGAGGTCGGCACCCTGCCGGAGGTGTCCCGTGGTGGGCAATGAACGGCTGCGGCCCGGCCAGCGCGCCGACCGGGCCGAGCGGGTGAAGACGGAATCGGCCGCGGTGCACCCGCACGGCCACCCCCATCCCCGGGTGCGGCTGGACCTGCCGCGGGTGAAGCGGCGGCGCTGGCTACCGGAGTACGACCCCGAGGCCTTCGGGCGGATGTCGGAGCGGATCGCCCGTTTCCTGGGCACCGGGCGCTTCATCGTCTGGATGACGGTCGTCATCATCCTCTGGGTGGTGTGGAACACCTCGGTCCCCGGCCACCTGCGGTTCGACAATTACCCCTTCATCTTCCTGACGCTGGTGCTCTCGCTGCAGGCCTCGTACGCCGCCCCGCTGATCCTGCTGGCGCAGAACCGGCAGGACGACCGCGACCGGGTCAACCTGGAGCAGGACCGCAAGCAGAACGAGCGGTCGATCGCGGACACCGAGTACCTGACGCGCGAGATCGCGGCGCTGCGGATGGGCCTCGGCGAGGTGGCGACGCGGGACTGGATCCGCTCCGAGTTCCAGGACCTCGTCAGGGAGCTGGAACAGCGGCGGGTATTCCCCCAGGAGAGTGAGGAAGGCGACCGCTGAGGGCTGTCCCCGGCCCCGCCCGTGGGTCGTACCATCACCGTATGGCTACCCACACGTACGCGTCTCCGAGCGACGAGGCGATCCACGCCGCGCTCGCGACGGTGATCGACCCCGAGATCCAGCGCCCCATCACCGAACTGGGAATGGTCAAATCGGTCGACATCGCGGCGGACGGTGCGGTCGCCGTGGCGGTCTATCTGACGGTCTCCGGCTGCCCCATGCGGGAGACGATCACCAACAACGTGCGCAAGGCCGTCGAGGGCGTCGAGGGCGTCACCTCCGTCGCCGTCGAACTGGACGTGATGAGCGACGAGCAGCGCCGCGAGCTCGCGGCCTCGCTGCGCGGCGGCCAGGCCGAGCGCGAGGTGCCGTTCGCCAAGCCCGGCTCGCTGACCCGCGTCTACGCGGTGGCCTCCGGCAAGGGCGGCGTCGGCAAGTCCTCGGTGACGGTCAACCTGGCGGCGGCGATGGCCGCCGACGGCCTGAAGGTCGGCGTCGTGGACGCGGACATCTACGGCCACTCGGTGCCGCGCATGCTCGGCGCGGACGGCAAGCCCACCCAGGTCGAGAACATGATCATGCCGCCGTCGGCCAACGGCGTGAAGGTCATCTCGATCGGCATGTTCACCCCGGGCAACGCGCCCGTGGTCTGGCGCGGCCCCATGCTGCACCGGGCGCTGCAGCAGTTCCTCGCGGACGTCTACTGGGGCGACCTCGACGTGCTGCTGCTCGACCTGCCGCCGGGCACCGGCGACATCGCGATCTCCGTCGCCCAGCTGGTGCCGAACGCGGAGATCCTGGTGGTGACGACGCCCCAGCAGGCCGCCGCCGAGGTCGCCGAGCGCGCCGGGTCGATCGCCGTGCAGACCCACCAGAAGATCGTCGGCGTCGTGGAGAACATGTCCGGGCTGCCGTGCCCGCACTGCGACGAGATGGTCGACGTCTTCGGCACGGGCGGCGGCCAGAGCGTCGCCGACGGGCTGACCCGCACCACGGGCGCCAACGTCCCGGTGCTCGGCGCGATCCCGATCGACGTCCGGCTGCGCGAGGGCGGCGACGAGGGCAAGCCGGTGGTCCTGACCGACCCCGACTCCCCCGCGGGCAGCGCCCTGCGGGCCATCGCGGGCAAGCTGGGCGGCCGGCAGCGCGGCCTGTCCGGCATGTCGCTGGGCATCACCCCGCGCAACAAGTTCTGATTCCGCCGAGGCGGCAGTAAGGGGCGCTCTCCAGGGAGAGCGCCCCTTACTCGTATGTCCTCGGCGCCGTGCGCGCCTCAGCGCTCGTACGACGTGATGTCCTTGATCACCGAGAAGCCCATGCCGTAGGCGCTCATCCCCCGGCCGTACGCACCCACATGGACGCCGCCCTCGGCGGAGCCGGCGAGGACCCAGCCGTACTCGGACTCGCGGTAGCGGAAGTCCGTCGGCACGCCGCCGACCGGCAGCGACAGCGTCGACCACGGCTCCTCGTCCAAGCGGTCGGCGAGCTCCCAGGCCAGAGCCGTCTGCTGGTCCAGCCAGTCCTGCCGCAGGGCGCGCTCCATCTGGAAGGGCCAGGTGCAGGCCAGCAGCCCGGACCCGGCGAGCCAGGCGGCCGAGGAGACCGAGGTGGCCTCCAGCACGCCCGTGCCGTCCGCACTGCGCCGCACCGGGAGGGCGGCGACGGTGACGACGACCGCGAAGCGCTGTGTGGCCGTGTCGTGCACGACCCGGCCCATGCGCAGCTGGGGCTCCACGCCGTGGCCCGTCGAGCCGTGCTCGACCGTACCGTCGGCGGCGGCGCCCACCTGCATCAGCCAGCGCCGCCCGGTGTACGCCTCGTCCAGGCCGTACCACGGGAACGAAGCCAGCAGATAGCCGTCGACCGACCGCCGCGCACCGAGTCCGCCCTGTGGCACCCCTGCCTCCACGGCGGACCCGTCGGACGAGCCGACCCCTTGCGACCCGGCCCGGCTAGTCGTCTCCATCGGCGTGGCGCCTCCTCGTAGCCCTGTCGTCCTGGGCGCGCCCACCCCCCTGGGTGACTGCACCCCAAACAAAGGGAGGATAGCCACCCCCGTCAATGGGGCCCGGCATCCGCGCGGCTCAGGTGGCGTCGGCGTCGTAGGGCGGACGCTCGCCCGGCCGGAGCCCCTCCTGCTTCTTGAGCAGGTCCGGGGTGCCCGGGGAGGCGGGCTGTGCCGGGTCGGGGGTGCGGCCGTGCACGGCGTCCGTCACGTCCGTCATCTCCGCCTTGAAGTCGAAGCCGTTGCGGATCTCCTTCAGGCCGAGCTCGTCCTTGTCCAGCACGTGCTTGCGGACGAAGGCCTTCGGGTTCAGGTCCTCGAATTCGAAGTCCTTGAACT
Organism: Streptomyces olivoverticillatus; assembly: GCF_014203555.1. GTDB lineage: Bacteria > Actinomycetota > Actinomycetes > Streptomycetales > Streptomycetaceae > Streptomyces > Streptomyces olivoverticillatus. The sequence goes on from NZ_JACHJH010000001.1 coordinate 523,194, forward strand.
CGGGGCCGAGCTCGGAGCGGATGTCCTCCTTGGCGTTGTCGGAGAACTGGCGGATCTTGCGCAGCGTGCTCGACACGTCCTGGATGAGCTTCGGCAGCTTGTCGGGGCCGAAGATGAGCACCGCGAGGACGACGAGCGAGACGAGCTCGAGGGGTCCTATGTCCAGCACGTTGCACAGCTCCTTGAGACGTCAGTGGCCCCGGTCAATGGCCGTCTATCACGGTACCTGGCCGTACGGGCGGCGTGGGAGACACCTGGGCCAACATCAGGCCAAGGGTGTCCGTCGTCACCTTCGCGGACACCCCCGCCGACGGCCCTCGGCGGGGGCCGTCAGCCGGCGTTCGCCGAGCCCAGGACCAGGCGTACGTCCCGCTCCTTGCCGTCGCGCTCGACGGTCAGGGCGAGGGGATCGCCCGGCCGGTGACTGCGAATCTTGACGATAAGCTCCGGGCCGCTGTGCACGGCAGCGCCGTCCACTTTTTTGATCACGTCGCCGGGGCGGATGCCCGCCTTCTCGCCCGGACCGCCCGGGGAGACGGCGGGGTCGCCGGAGTTCTCGGACTTCACCCGTGCGCCGTCGCCCGAGTAGCCCATGTCGAGCGCGACACCAATCACCGGATGGGTGGCGCGGCCGGTGTTGATCAGCTCCTCGGCGACGCGCTTGGCCTGGTTGACCGGTATGGCGAAGCCCAGGCCGATGCTGCCGCCCTGGGCGCCGGAGCCGGAGGCGCCGGCGGAGCGGATGGCGCTGTTGATGCCGATGACCCGGCACTCGGAGTCCATCAGGGGCCCGCCGGAGTTGCCGGGGTTGATCGGGGCGTCGGTCTGCAGGGCGTCCACGTAGCTGACGTCGCTGCCGTCCTCCTTCTGCCCGCCCGCGGTGATCGGGCGCTCCTTGGCGCTGATGATGCCCGTGGTGACCGTGCCCGCCAGGTCGAAGGGGGCGCCGATGGCGACGACGGAGTCGCCGACGCGGACGGAGTCGGAGTTGCCGAGGGAGAGCGGGGTGAGCCCCGAGACCCCGCTGACCTTGATGACGGCCAGGTCGTAGCCGCCGTCGCGGCCCACGACGGTGGCCTTGGCCGTCTGGCCGCCGTTGAACGTCACCGATATGGACCCGTTCGAGCCCGCCGGCTGGACGACGTGGTTGTTGGTCAGGATGTGGCCCTGCTTGTCGAGCACGAAGCCGGTGCCCGTGCCCTGCTCGCTGCTGCCGCGGACGTGGATCGTGACCACGCCGGGCAGCGCCCGGGCGGCGATCCCGGCGATGCTGCCGGGATCGCGGTCCGTCTTGCCGGCGGCGGACTGCGGCAGCGTCAGGTGGCGGCCACCGCCGCCGCCGTCGCGCTCGAGGTAGGCCCCGATCCCGCCGCCGATTCCGCCCGCGACCAACGCCAGCACGACGGCTCCGGCGAGGATCCTGCCGCGCCCGGGCCCCGGCCTGGCGGCAGGGGCCGCTGCGGCCTGCGTAGATGCGGCCCAGGGGTCGTACTGCCAGGGCCCCTGCGGAGCGGGGGCCTGGCAGTCCGCGAGGGCGTGCGGCAGGGCGGTGCCCTGCGCGGGGGTGGGCTGGGGCTGGGGCTGGGCGTACGGGTGCGCCTCGGGCTGCGGCTGGGGCGGCAGCTGCTGCGCGGGAACGTACGGCTGGGGGTACGGGTGCGGGTCCGGCGGCGGGACCGGCTGGGACTGCTGAGGCTGCTGCTGCGGGACCGGCTGGGGGTACGGGTGCGGCTCCGGCTGGGGAGCCGCCGGTATCCGGGCGTCGGGCGGCAGGTGTGTGCCCTGCGGGGGCGTCACCGCGGGCCGCAGGACGGGCGGAGCCGGCGCCCAGGGGCCCGGACGGCCGTAGGGAGGGGTGCCGTACGGATCAGGGGCGTGCAGAGGCGTCCGGGCACCGCTGCCGGGGGCGGGAGCCGCCCCGCCGTCCTGCCCGGCGGCGTCCGCCGCCTCCGGCTCCGAAGCCCGCGACGTGCCCTCGTCCATCCCTCTCCCCACCCGCTCAGTCCGGGGGCGCGCAGCCCAAGGGGTGCGCGCCCACCAGGGATTCAACCAGGTCCCTCCGACAGGAGGGCTCAGTGGGAGGCGGTCGCCCGCTGCTGCGCCGCCTCGGGCTGCGCCGGGGCGGCCGGTGCGAAGGAGCGGGCGGTGCGCAGCAGCGGCGGGAGCACCGGTGCGTCGGAGGGGCGCAGCAGGGCCGCGGCGAGGAACGGCGTCGCCGCCGGGGCGGCGAGCGACCGTGCGGGGCCGCGCTGCTCGGCACGGGCCTGGCCCGGGGTCATCGCCAGCGATGTGGTGGCCGTGCCGGCATCGCCGCCCCGGGCCTGGGCGACCTCCCCGGGCGACCCCAGCGGCTGGGCCCCGACCAGGGCGAAGGCCGCCAGCGAGACGGCTCCGGCGGCCGCGAAGGCGAAGCGGCGCCCGCGCACGGAGCCGCGCTCGGCCTCGTGGATGCGAAAGCCCCGCTCACGCGGCTGCGGACCGACGGCCGGGAGAAGGACGAAGGTCTCGGCGGCGCCGCCTCTTCCCCGGCCTTCGGCATCGTCCTCCCCGTCGCCGGCAGGGGGGCCGAACCGTCCGCCGCCCTCGCCCGTGCCCCCGCCGGGCAGGCCTTGCAGCCGGGCGAGCAGGGAATCGGACAGCGGCGGCGGTGCCGCCTGCGCGAACGCGTTCTTGAGCCGACGCTGCGCATCGGCTTCGGCTTTGCATTTCCAGCAGGTGGCGAGGTGCGCCAGCACCCGCTCCCGCGAATCGTGTCCCAACTCCCCGTCGACCAGGGCCGCGAGGCGGTCGCCGAGGTGGTGCTCGGCGGGGGACTGACCGCCTGAACCGGTCACGCGATCCCTACCTCCCCACCCAATGCAACGCCGGGGGCCACTCCCGCCACGGCGCGCTGTTCGGCCCGGGCGGCGGGCGAGCGGTGCTGGAGCGCCTTGCGCAGGTGCGAGCGGCCGCGGTGGATGCGGCTGCGCACGGTGCCGAGCTTGACGCCCAGGGTCGCGGCGATCTCCTCGTAGGACAGCCCCTCGATGTCGCACAGCACCACGGCCGCGCGGAACTCCGGGGCGAGGGTGTCGAGCGCCTGCTGGACGTCCGCGTCGAAGTGCGTGTCGTTGAAGTGCTGCTGGGGGGAGGGCTCACGGCTGGGGAGCCGCTCGGCGGCGTCCTCGCCCAGGGCGTCGAAGCGGATGCGCTGCCGGCGCCGGACCATGTCCAGGAAGAGGTTGGTGGTGATGCGGTGCAGCCAGCCCTCGAACGTGCCCGGGGTGTACGTGGACAGCGAGCGGAAGACCCGGACGAAGACCTCCTGGGTGAGGTCCTCGGCGTCGTGCTGGTTGCCGGTGAGGCGGTAGGCGAGGCGATAGACCCGTGCGCTGTGCGTGCTGACGATCTCCTCCCAGGTGGGAGGCGTCCACGCCGACGGATCCGCATCGGTGGCGAAAGTCGCGGTGGTTGCGGAGCTGGTGGCGTGGGAACTGTCAGCGGTGTAGGTCACGGATTTCGGCTCGGCAGCGGACCTGAGGAAGCGCCTGAGCACACCTCGGCGGTCGCCACCCGCAGCCGCACCTCCCCTGTCGGCTCTGGTGGTGTCCAGTGGAGCCCCTACCATATCCACCTCGCCCGTTAGCTCCGGATAAGCATTTTTGACCCGCTTTTTGGTCTTGGGTCGCCGCATGCCGCCCCGGCACCGGAACACCGGCCTCCGCAAGGCTTTGCGCGCCCCTCCCGCCCTTTTCAACGCCCGGTCCCATCTGCGGGTTCCCGCGGGCAGCGGATACAGTCACGGTTGCGTCACTACGGGGACAGGAGAGGGCCATTACCGGCAACCGGTGGACGAACTGGGCGTTCGCCGATGCGTACGGCGTCGAGAATGCCCACGATGCTGCTTTGGGCTGGGCCCGTGACCGGGCCGTCGAGGCAGGTCTTTGCTCGGTGTCGTCCGGCACCGGCGCCGCCCTGCGCATGCTCGCCGCCGCCGTGGACGCCAAGGCCGTCGCCGAGATCGGCACCGGCACCGGCGTCTCCGGCATCCATCTCCTGCACGGCATGCGCCCCGACGGCGTGCTGACGACCGTGGACAGCGACCCCGAGTGCCAGCAGTTCGCCCGGCAGGCGTTCCGCGCCGCGGGCTTCGCGGGCAACCGGGCGCGCTTCATCCCCGGCCGCGCGCTGGAAGTGCTCCCGCGCCTCGCCGACGGCGGGTACGACCTGGTGTTCTGCGACGGCGACCGGCTGGAGTACCTGGACTACCTAGCCGAATCGTTGCGCCTGCTGCGCCCGGGCGGCCTGGTCTGCTTCGAGGGCGTCTTCGCCGACGGCCGTACCGTCGACTCCGCCCAGCAGCCCGCCGAGGTGCAGCGGCTGCGCGAACTGCTGCGGGCGGTGCGGGAGTCCACCGTCCTGGTGCCCTCGCTCCTGCCGGTGGGCGACGGCCTGCTGTGCGCCGTCACCCGCGGCTGACCCCGGAACCGGACGGGCCCCCAAAGGCCCCCAAAGGCTCCCCGAAATCGCTCCGGACAGGCCACTGCCCCGGACCGGGCGGACCGCCGGCTGCCGGGGCAGTGCGAAAATTGTGGGCCGCGCCGTGCGTCAGCCGACGACCTTCTTCAGGGCCTCACCGAGTTCCTCGGCTTCCTGCGGTGTGAGCTCGACGACGAGACGACCGCCGCCCTCGAGCGGAACCCGCATGACGATGCCCCGCCCCTCCTTGGTCACCTCGAGCGGGCCATCGCCCGTCCGCGGCTTCATGGCCGCCATGCTCGTTCCCCTTCCTGAAACCAGCTCATCGTCAGCCGACCGACCCTTGATGGGCACGCTTCACCGGCATCGAACACATTGCTTCCAGGCCATTATCCCGCATCGCACGACCCAATGACCAACATCGGTCTGCATCCCTTCGGCAACGCGCGCCCGCAAAACCACCCAATTCGGCGATCACGGTGTACCGGGACACCCCCCTCGGGCGGGTGAGGGGCCCGGATTATTTGACGCAGGTCACATATCGGCTCCGGTTGATCTCCGGCATGCTGAGCGCTGACCTCCCCCATGGCCTCAACGGCATGGGGGTGCCCCCAGCCACAGCCGACCGAGGGAGGGACCGCACCATGGCCGACACCGTGCTGTACGAGGTGTCCGACGGGCTCGCGACGATCACGCTCAATCGTCCCGACGCCATGAACGCGCTGAACACGGAGGCCAAGGCCGCCCTGCGCGACACCCTGCTCCAGGCCGCCGCGGACCCGGCCGTCCGGGCCGTGCTGCTCACCGCCACCGGGCGCGCCTTCTGCGTGGGACAGGATCTCAAGGAGCACGTCGCCTCGCTGGCGGCCGACCACGAGAACGGCACCCGGACGACCATGGACACCGTCCGGGACCACTACAACCCCATCGTCACCGCGATCACGCAGATGCCGAAGCCGGTCGTCGCCGGGGTCAACGGCGTAGCGGCGGGCGCCGGGGCGGGCTTCGCCTTCGCGGCGGACTACCGCGTCGTCGCGGACACGGCCGCCTTCAACACCTCCTTCGCCGGGGTCGCGCTCACCGCCGACTCGGGCGTTTCGTGGACCCTCCCCCGCCTCGTCGGCCGCGGCCGCGCCACCGACCTGCTGCTCTTCCCGCGCAACGTCGAGGCGCAGGAGGCGTACGAGCTCGGGCTCGCCGACAAGGTCGTGCCGGCGGCGGAGCTGGCCGCGGAGGCCGCCGCGGTGGCCCGGCGCCTGGCGTCCGGTCCGACGGCCGCCTATGCGGCGATCAAGGAGTCGCTGGACTACGCAGCCGGGCACTCGCTGGCCCAGGCGCTGGTGAAGGAGGAGGAGCTGCAGGCCCGCGCGGGCGCGTCGGAGGACCACGACATCGCCGTCGCGGCCTTCCTCAACAAGGAGAAGCCGCGGTACGTGGGCCGCTGAGCGCCTCAGTCGCCGGACGGGCCGCCTGCCGCCCGCCCGGCGATCGAGGGGCGCACATGGCAGCCCGCCACGTGGTCGTCGACCAGCCCGCAGGACTGCATCAGGGCGTAGGCCGTCGTCGGGCCGACGAAGCGGAAGCCCCGCTTCTTGAGGTCCTTCGACAGGGCCGTCGACTCCGGCGTGACCGCCGGAACGTCCGAGGGCGCCCGCGGCGCACTCCGCGGGGCGGGGGCATAGGACCACACCAGCTCGTCGAGCTCCCCGGGAGCCAGCTCCGCGGCCACCCGGGCGTTGCCGATCGCCGCCGCGATCTTCGCGCGGTTGCGGATGATGCCCGGATCCGCCAGCAGCCGCTCCGCGTCCGCCTCCGTGAACGCGGCCACCTTCTCGATGGAGAAGTCCGCGAACGCCGCACGGAACCCCTCGCGGCGGCGCAGGATCGTCAGCCACGACAGGCCGGACTGGAAGCCTTCCAGGCATATCCGCTCGTACAACGCGTCGTCACCGTGGACCGGACGGCCCCACTCGGTGTCGTGGTAGATGCGGTAGTCCTCATTGGCCTCGGCCTCCAGGCCGGGCCAGGGGCAGCGCGGCAGCCCGTCCGGCGCGGCGATCACCTGCTTCGCGCTCATGCGCCCTCACCCTCCCGCTTCTCGTCCCCGTGCGCTTCCGGCTTCGCATCCTCGACGAGGGCGCGGTCCGCTCCGGCGGCCGCCGCCTGCGCCCCGGCCAGCGCGGCCTCCAGCTCGGCGATGCGCGCATCCCGCTCGGCCAGCTCCGCGCCCAGCCGGTCCAGCACGTCGTCGGTCTCCGTCATGCGGTAGCCGCGCAGGGCCATGGGCAGGCGCAGCACCTCGACGTCCGCGCGGCCCAGCGGCCGCTCGGCGGGCAGCCGCCAGGCCATCCGGTCCTGCTCCGCCTCGGGCAGCACCTCGCCGCTCCCGCCGCCCGCGACGGCCAGCGTGACCGCCGCGACCACCACGACCAGCGCGATGAGCAAGAACCAGAACACAAGCATCTCCCCATCAGCCAAACCGTCCACCCCGATCGTGCCATGCCCCACCGACAGTTAAGGTCGCTGGCGGACCTTGGAGAGGGAGTACGGGAAATGCTGCGGCTGGGACGACGCGAGTTCGACGCTCACGAACCGGTGATCATGGCGATCGTCAACCGGACGCCTGACTCCTTCTACGACCAGGGGGCCACCTTCGCCGACGAGCCCGCCCTGGCGAGGGTGGAGCAGGCGGTGGCCGAGGGCGCGGCCATCATCGACATCGGCGGCGTCAAGGCGGGCCCGGGCGAAGAGGTGACCGCCGAGGAGGAGGCCCGCCGCACGGTCGGTTTCGTGGCCGAGGTGCGCAGGCGTCACCCGGACGTGGTCATCAGCGTCGACACCTGGCGCCACGAGGTGGGCGAGGCCGTCTGCGAGGCGGGCGCGGACGTGCTCAACGACGCCTGGGGCGGGGTGGATCCCAAGCTGGCCGAGGTCGCCGCCCGGCACGGCGCGGGCCTGGTGTGCACGCACGCCGGCGGCGTCCAGCCGCGCACCCGGCCGCACCGGACCTCCTACGACGACGTGATGGCGGACATCCTGCGGGTGACGCTGGGCCTGGCCGAGCGGGCAGTCGAGCTGGGCGTGCGGCGCGACGGCATCATGATCGACCCGGGGCACGACTTCGGGAAGAACACCCGGCACTCGCTGGAAGCCACCCGGCGGCTGGGCGAGATGGCGGAGACCGGCTGGCCGGTGCTGGTGTCGCTGTCCAACAAGGACTTCGTCGGCGAGACGCTGGACCGGCCGGTGAAGGAGCGGGTCCTGGGCACCCTCGCCACGACGGCCGTCTCGGCCTGGCTCGGTGCCCAGGTCTACCGCGTCCACGAGGTCGCCGAGACGAAGCAGGTGCTGGACATGGTGGCGTCCATCGCCGGCCACCGTCCCCCCGCGGTGGCCCGGCGCGGACTGGCCTGAGCCGTCAGGGCGTGTCCGATGGGTCAGCACCGGCCCCACTGACCCATCGGACACGCCCTACGCCCCGGCCCCGGCCTCCTTGGTGACGACCCCGATCGCCTCCTCGACCTCGTCGGTCACGTGGAACAGCTGGAGGTCGCGCTCCCCCACCTTGCCCTCGGCGACGAGCGTGTCCCGCAGCCAGCCGACCAGTCCGGACCAGTAGGCGGTGCCGAAGAGGACGATCGGGAAGCGGGTGACCTTCTTGGTCTGGACGAGCGTGAGCGCCTCGAAGAGCTCGTCCAGGGTGCCGAGTCCGCCGGGCAGCACCACGAACCCGCTGGCGTACTTGACGAACATCGTCTTCCGGACGAAGAAGTAGCGGAAGTCGACGCCGAGGTTCACGTACGGGTTGATGCCCTGCTCGAAGGGGAGCTCGATGCCGAGGCCGACGGAGACGCCGCCCGCCTCCATGGCTCCCTTGTTGGCGGCCTCCATCGCGCCGGGCCCGCCGCCGGTGATCACCGCGAAGCCCGCCTCGACCAGCCCGCGCCCGATGGCCACCCCGGCCTCGTACTCCGGCGTGTCCCGCTGAGTGCGCGCCGAGCCGAACACGCTGATCGCGGGGGGAAGTTCGGCGAGCGCCCCGAAGCCCTCGACGAACTCGGACTGGATGCGCAGCACCCGGAACGGGTCCTCGTGCACCCAGTCGGCCGTCCCACGGGTGTCCAGCAGGTGCTGGTCCGTGGTGCCCGTCTGCATCTGGCTCTGCCGTCTGACGACCGGCCCCCGGCGCTGTTCACGGCGCGCCCGCCCCTCGGTGTTCGTCATTACCCTGCTCCCTTCCCCAGGGTCCCCGGCCTCGGCCGGGGACGGGTCGTCGGATCGCCGCGGCTCAGCGTAGGCCCGCCGCGGCGGGCGGGTGGCTGCCTCAGCTCGTCAGCCAGGACCGCAGCCGCTCCTCGCAGTGTGTGATGCGCTCAGTGACCACGTGCTCGTCGCGCTTGTGCGCGTAGATCGGGTCACCGGGCCCGTAGTTGACCGCGGGCACGCCCAGCGCGCTGAAGCGGGCGACGTCCGTCCAGCCGAACTTGGGCCGCGGCGTGCCGCCCACGGCCTCCATGAAGGCCGCGGCGGCCGGGTGCGAGAGGCCGGGCAGCGCCCCGCCGGAGTGGTCGTCGACGACGAACTCCGTGACGCCGCAGTCCGCGAAGACCTCGCGGACGTGGGCAAGCGCCTCGTTGCCGGTGCGATCCGGGGCATAGCGGAAGTTCACCGTCACGGTGCACTCGTCGGGGATCACGTTGCCCGCGACGCCGCCCTCGATCCGCACGGCGTTCAGGCCCTCGTGGTACTCCAGGCCGTCGATGACGGGCCGCCGCGGCTCGTAGGCGGCCAGGCGGGCGAGGATCGGGGCGGCGGCGTGGATGGCGTTGGACCCCATCCAGGCGCGCGCGGAGTGGGCGCGCTCGCCCGAGGTGCGCAGCAGCACCCGCAGCGTGCCCTGGCAGCCGCCTTCGACCTGGCCGTCGGAGGGCTCCAGCAGGACGGCGAAGTCGCCCGCGAGCCACTCCGGGTGGGCCTTCGCGACGTGCCCGAGGCCGTTGCGGTCGGCGGCGACCTCTTCGTTGTCGTAGAAGACGAACGTCAGGTCGCGGTTGGGCTCGGGGACAGTCGCGGCGATCCGCAGCTGCACGGCGACGCCCGACTTCATGTCGCTGGTGCCGCAGCCCCACAGCACGCCGTCCTCGTCGAGCCGGGACGGCACGTTGTCCGCGATGGGCACGGTGTCGATGTGCCCGGCGAGGACCACCCGCTCGGCACGCCCGAGGTTCGTCCGCGCCACCACGTTGTTGCCGTACCGGTCGACGGTGAGGTGGGCAAGGGCGCGCAGTTCCCGCTCGATGGCGTCGGCGAGTGCCTTCTCGTCGCCGCTCTCCGAACGGAAGTCGACGAGGCGGGCGGTGAGGGCGCCGGCGTCGAGGGACAGGTCGAGTACTGGGTGATCCATGCCGCGAGCGTAACGCTCCCGGCATGCGCCTGTATCGGCCGAATGGCCCGGTCCCGCCGCAGGTCCGGCGGCACCGGCGGCGGGTCACTCAAGTAACGTGACCCGCATGTCCCGGATCTCCGTCACCCCCCGTGGCCGACTGCTGCGCATCGTGGCCGCCTGCGCCGTGTTGCTGGCGCTGATCGGCTACGGACTGGCACAGCTGCTGACGGGCGGCCCTGGGGCGCCGCGCTGCACGGTCCGCGCCAATGGGCAGTCGTACTCGCTCTCGCCGGAGCAGGCGGTGAACGCGGCGACGATCTCGGCCGTGGGTGACGCGCGCGGGCTGCCGGAGCGGGCCGTGACGATCGCTCTGGCCACGGCGATGCAGGAGTCGGGGCTGCGCAACATCCACCACGGCGACCGCGATTCGCTGGGCCTGTTCCAGCAGCGGCCGACGCAGGGCTGGGGCTCGGCGGCGCAGATCACCGACCCGGTGTACGCGGCGGGGAAGTTCTACGACCACCTGGTGCAGGTGCCGGGCTACTCGCGGCTGCCGCTGACGGTGGCGGCGCAGAAGGTGCAGCGCAGCGGCTTCCCCCAGGCCTACGCCAAGCACGAGCCGGACGCGACGCTGCTGGCGTCGGGTCTGACCGGCCGGGCGGAGAGCTCCTTCAGCTGCACGACGAGCCCGGGGGACGGCAAACCGGGCAATCCGTCGGCGGTCCGGGCGAAGTTGAGCCGCGAGTTCGGCACGACGGTGCAGCCGGCCGTAACGGGCGGCGGGGGCGCCGGCGCGGCCCGCCGCGGTGCGGGGCGGACCCTGACGGTGCCGGTCGGGCCGGTGCAGGAGGCGCCGGACGACGCGCCGGGGCGGCGCGGCTGGGAGCTGGCGTCGTGGGCGGTGGCGCACGCGAGCGAACTGCGGATCGAGAGCGTTGCCTTCGACGGCCGGGTGTGGACGGCCGAGGACTCCCGGGACGGCTGGCGAAAGAGCGGGACCGCAGGCGCCTCCGGAGACTCGGTGCGCATCACCACACTCGGCTAGAACCACGCTCGGGCAGAACCCGCTCGGGTGGAACGGCCGCCGTCGCGGCCGTTCAGGAGTGCGAGCGGCCCCCCTTCGGGGCTATGCGCGGAATACGGGAGTTGCCGCCCGGCATGCCGTCCGCACGCGCTCTCGAATCACCCCCGATTACCTTGTGAATAAAGGCTTTCCAGCCTTCCGCACCCCTTGGCGGCCTGCCCCGTTTGCCGGGTTTTCCGCAGAGCCGATAATGCGATGCATTGCAAACTCTTTACCTTGGCCCACCGCAACCTTCGAGGGACTCACGCGGTAGTCACTGCGTCCGCACGGCGGACAGCAACCGACTCCTCACTCCGTCAAAGGAGCAACATGTCCCTCCCCCTCACGCGTCGGATCGCCCGGGTCGCCCTGCTCGTCGCAGCCGGTGCCGCTCCCGTCATCGGCGCGGCCGGCTCTGCGAGCGCCGCGGACCTCGTCAAGGCTCCCGACCTCAACGGGCTGAGCGCGGTGGACAGCGCCAACCTGGGCAGCAGCCTCGACTCGACCTCCCACCAGGCGGACTCCGTGGCGACGGGCGTCGGGCAGAAGGCCGTCCACACCACGACCAGCACCGTGGCCAAGGCCGGCAAGGGCCACATCCCGGCCGCCCAGAAGGTCACCGGCCAGCTGACGGGCGCCGCGGGCTCGGCCGTCGGCAGCGTGGCCAAGACCGCCACGAAGGGCGGCCTGCCCACCGGCGCGCTGCCGGCGCCGGGTCTCCCGATCGGCGGCTGACCCATCCGAGCGGAACGCCGCAGGGGGCCCGGGATTCATCTCCCGGGCCCCCTGCGCGTGTCCGTCCGTCTGCTCCTGCCGGTGGTTCCTCAGCCGGCCAGGCGGCGGACCGCCGCCGCCACGCGCTCGTCGGTCGCCGTGAAGGCGATCCGGACGAACCGCTCCCCTGCCACGCCGTAGAACTCGCCCGGCGCCACGAGGATGCCGCGCTTGGACAGCTCGCCGACGGTGTCCCAGCAGGGCTCGTCGCGCGTCGCCCACAAGTACAACGACGCCTCGCTGTGTTCGATGCGGAAGCCCGCGCCCTCGAAGGCCGTGCGCAGCGCCGCACGGCGGTCGGCGTAGCGTGCGCGCTGCTCGGCGACGTGCGCGCTGTCGGCCAGCGCGGCGACGGTGGCGGCCTGCACGGGAGCGGCGACCATCATGCCGCTGTGCTTGCGGACCTGCAGCAGCTCGCCCAGGACGGCGGCGTCACCGGCGATGAAGGCGGCGCGGTAGCCGGCCAGGTTGGAGCGCTTGGAGAGCGAGTGGACGGCGACGATGCCCTCGTACGAGCCGCCGCAGACGTCCGGGTGCAGGACGGAGACCGGGTCGGCCTCCCAGCCCAGCTCCAGGTAGCACTCGTCGCTGAAGAGCAGCACGCCGTGCTCGCGGGCCCACTCGACCGCCCGGCGCAGCTCGTCCTTGGACAGCACGCGGCCGGTGGGGTTGGAGGGCGAGTTGAGCCACAGCAGCTTCACGCCCGCGGGGTCGAGCTCCGTCGGGTCGTCGTAGACGACGGGCTCGGCGCCTGCCAGGCGCGCGCCGACCTCGTAGGTCGGGTAGGCGAGGCGGGGGTAGGCCACCTTGTCGCCCGCGCCCAGGCCGAGCTGGGTCGGCAGCCAGGCCACCAGCTCCTTGGAGCCGACGATCGGCAGCACGTTGGTGTGGGCCAGGCCCTTCGCGCCCAGGCGGCGCTCGGCCCAGCCGGTGAGGGCGTCGCGCAGCGCGGCCGTGCCCCACACCGTGGGATAGCCGGGGCTGTCGGCGGCGGCGGCGAGCGCCTGCCGGATCACCGCGGGCACCGGGTCGACCGGGGTGCCGACCGACAGGTCCACGATGCCGTCGGGGTGGGCGGCGGCCTCGGCCTTATACGGCTCGAGCCGGTCCCAGGGGAAGACGGGGAGGCGGGAAGAGACTGCGCTCACGGTGTTCGCTCTCTTGCTCTGCGGGCTTGCGCTGGGGGGTGGGAAACACCGCGGCCCCGTACGGCGTGCAGGCCGTACGGGGCCGCGGCGGCGCCGGTCGAAAGATCAGTGCTCGCCGTCGTTCTGCGGGGGCAGCGCGGCGATGAAGGGGTGGTCGCGCTCGATCAGACCGAGCTTGGAGGCACCACCGGGCGAACCGAGCTCGTCGAAGAACTCGACGTTCGCCTTGTAGTAGTCCTTCCACTCCTCGGGAGTGTCGTCCTCGTAGAAGATCGCTTCGACCGGGCAGACCGGCTCACAGGCACCACAGTCGACGCATTCGTCCGGGTGGATGTACAAGGACCGGGAGCCCTCGTAGATGCAGTCGACGGGGCACTCCTCGATGCACGCCTTGTCCTTCACGTCGACACAAGGCTGCGCGATGACGTAGGTCACGCTGTCGTTCCTCCTCGGTAGGGCTCATCTCGCGCGGGAGCGCGGCGTCGTCGATGCCCACACCTAGTATCTCCCTCCCCGGGCACACGACGAACAAGAGGGGCGGGCAGAGCTGTGGAATTCACCACGGGCGGAAGGCTGGAAGTCCGGATCACCGCGGCAGATGTCGGGAAAAGGGTATCCGTTCGGCGACGACGCGAACCCGGACGGTCACCGGAACGGTTCACCGACACGGTCGGCACGCTCACTTACTGGAAAGCCGGTGTGCTGCGGATCACACGCAGGACTGGGGAAACAGTTGAAATCCCCGAGGCCGATCTCGTCGCCGGAAAGGTGGTGCCGACGGCGCCCGCCCGGCGGCGCGGTCCGGCGGCGACGGTGCGCGAGCTCCAGGAGATCGCCGCGCGCGGCTGGCCCGCCCGCGAGAGCGAGCGCCTGGGCGGCTGGCTGCTGCGCGCGGCGGGCGGCTTCACGGCCCGCGCCAATTCGGTCCTGCCCCTCGGCGACTGCGGGCTGCCGCTCGCCGAGGCGCTGGAGCGGGTCGGCGCCTGGTACGCCGAGCGCGGCCTGCCCGCGTGCGTACAGATCACGACGGGCGATCCGGAGGCGGACGAGCGGCTGGACGCGGAGCTCGCGGCGCGCGGCTGGAGCGCCGAGCGGCACGCGCTGATGCGCACGGCCGCGCTGGCACCGCTGGCCGACCGGGAGGCGGACGCCGCGAAGGTGCTGCTGAGCCGGGAGCCGGACGAGGCGTGGCTCACGGCGTACGGGCGGACCGGCGGCGCCGGCGCCGAGGACGCGAGGGCGGTGCTGACCGGCGGACCGTCCGTGTGGTTCGCCACCGTGCCCGGCGCACCGGGCGAGACGCGGCCCGCGGCGATAGCGCGCTGTGTGATCGACGGGCGCTGGGCGGGGTTCGCCGCCCTGGAGGTGAGCCCGGACCGCCGCCGCGAGGGGCTGGGCACGCTGGTGATGGCCCGGCTGGCCCAGCAGGCGCTGGACGAGGGTGCCTCGGCGGCATACCTCCAGGTGGAGAACGGCAACACGGGAGCCGCCGCGCTCTACGACGGCCTCGGCTTCACCACGCATCACGCCTATCACTACCGCCGTGCCCCACTGCAGTAGCCGCAGTCGCACCATGGATACCGGCGGTGGCACTGTCACCGCCCCGAGCGGGTACGAGGCACGCATGTACGACGACACCCATGGCCGACGGCGGTGCTTTGCCGAGGCGGCGCGGGACGACCGCCCCGACCTCGCGCTGCTGTGCCTGCTGATCGCGACGGAAGCACAGGGGAAGCCGGGCGAGGAGACGGTCGACGCGGCGCAGATGGAGCTCGACCGGCTGGCGGGGCTGCTGCCCGCGCTGGGGCGGCAGGCGGAGCCGCGCCGCTGGGCGCAGGCGCTGGCCGAGCTGCTCGGCCAGCGCTGCGACTTCCACGGCTCGCCGGCCGACTACCGGCGGCTGGAGTCCTCGCTGCTCGACGAGGTGCTCAGGCGGCGGCGCGGGCTGCCGATCCTGCTGTCGGTGGTGTGGATCGAGGTCGCCCGGCGGGCCGGGGCGCCCGTGTACGGCGTGGCGCTGCCCGGGCACTTCGTGGTGGGGTTCGGCGATCCGCGGGGGCACCATGTGCTCGCCGACCCGTTCGAGGGCGGGCGCGTGCTGTCGGAGGAGGACGCGAGCCTGCTGGTCGCCGGGGCCACGGGGGCCCCGCTGTCCCCGGCGATGTTCTCCCCGGCGCAGCCGCTGGAGATCGTGCTGCGGGTGCTGAACAACATCCGCGCCTGGGCCGCCGCCCGCCCCGAGCGCAGCGACGTCCAGCTCTGGGCGGTGGAGCTCTCCCTGCTGCTGCCCACGCACCCGGCACGGCTGCGCTACGAGCGCGCGGAGCTCCTCGTCGAACGCGGCGACTTCGCCCGCGGGGCGCGCGAACTGGAGGAGTACGCGGACGTGATCGCCCCCGTGGAGCCGACCGTGGCCGAGTCCGTCCGCCACCAGGCGCTGGCCGCGCGGGCGATGCTGAACTGACTCCGTCACGGTTCGGAGGTTCGCCAGGGGTGCCGGTGGTTCGGCACCGCCGGACCGCGCCACGGGGGTCGCTCGCCGTCGCGGCGGGACGAAGAGGCATCGCATGCCTCTTCACTGGGCAGTGGTGCCTAGAGCCAGCCCTTGTCGCGGGCGATGCGGACCGCTTCCGCGCGGTTGCGGGCGCCCGTCTTCTGGATGGCTGTGGAGAGGTAGTTGCGGACCGTGCCGTGCGAGAGGTGCAGCGCCTTGGCCAGCTCCGCGTTGGTGGACCCGTCCGCGGAGGCGGTCAGCACGGCCCGTTCACGGTCCGTCAGCGGATTCGCGCCCTCCGCGAGGGCCGCCGCGGCGAGCGTGGGATCGATGACGCGCTCGCCCCGCAGCACCCGCCGCAGAGCGTCCGCGAGCCGCGCCGCCGGGGCGTCCTTGACGAGGAAGGCGTCCGCGCCGGACTCCATGGCCCGGCGCAGATATCCGGGCCGGCCGAACGTCGTCAGGATCACGACCTTGACCGCCGGCAGCTCCCGGCGCAGCAGATCCGCCGCGTCCAGGCCGGTCATGCCCGGCATCTCGATGTCCAGCAGGGCCACGTCGACGGGCGTGGTGCGGGCGGCGTCCAGCACCTCGTCGCCCCGGGCCACCTGCGTCACGACGTCGATGTCACCCTCCAGCCCGAGCAGCGCGGCCAGCGCTTCCCGGACCATCGACTGGTCCTCGGCGAGAAGGACCCTGATGGCCTTTCGGCTGTCCTGCGGGCTTTCGGGCTGTGCTGTCACAGCGACAGGGTAGGACGCCGGGCCCGACCCGTGCTCACGGCTGTGGCTGCACCTCGGGAGCGACCCGGCGCGAGAGCGGCACGCACGCCCGCAGCCGGAAGCCGCCGCGCGCCCCGCGCCCGGTCTCCAGCCGGCCGTCGGCCAGGGCCAGCCGCTCCGCCAGGCCCGTCAGGCCGTTGCCGTGCGGCCGCTCGGGGCCCTGGCCGTCGTCGGCGACGGTCAGCCACAGCCCGTCCCCCGACTCGCCGAGCGTCACCTCGCAGCGGCGCGCGCCGCTGTGCCGTACGACGTTGGTCACCGCCTCCCGCAGCGCCCACGCCAACGCGCCCTCCGCGTCCGGCGGCAGATCAGGATGGCCGGCCGAGGCGTTGCCGAGGTCGGCGTCGATGCCGGCGGCGGCCAGCGCCGTGCGGGCCCCGGCGATCTCGGCGTCCAGCGTGGGACGGCGAAAGCCGCTCACCGCCTCCCGCACGTCCACCAGCGCCTGCCGGCTCACCCGCTCGATGTCCGCGACCTGCTGGGCGGCCTGCTCCGGCTTGTCGGGCAGCATCCTCCCGGCCAGCTCGCTCTTGAGCGTGATGACGGAGAGCGAGTGCCCCAGGAGGTCGTGCAGGTCCCGGGCCAGCCGCAACCGTTCCTCATTGGCCGCGAGATGAGCGACCGTCGCCCGCGCCTGGCGCAGCTCCCGCATGGTGCGGCTCATCTGGACGACGGCCATCATGGCCACGCCGCCCAGCAGGGTGGGCAGCACCAGCAGCATCTGCGCTTCGATGCGAGCGCCCTCGATCCTGCTGATCCCGAACACGCAGGCGGCCACGAACGGCACCACCCGCAGCGCCCACTTCATCGGCAGCAGCACGCCGCTGGAGATGGAGACGTAGATCAGCAGCACCAGCCACGGCACCCCCAGCGTCAGCGAGAGCACCGTGGCCAGCACGAACAGCACGGCCAGTATCGAGATCTGCCAGCGGGCCACCCGGTAGGGACCGCGGGCCATGACCAGGAAGAGATAGATCGCGAGGAAGCTGCACAGGCCGATCCAGCCGAACACCGTGGCGCCGCTCGAATGGTGCCCCTCGGTGAGGTCCTGGACCACCGCGTACGAGTACGACATGTACAGGACCGTCCAGCAGCCCTTGGCCAGTATCTGGCGCCAGTCCTCGGGCGCCTGGCCGATCCGCACGAACCCCTCGTTCAGGAGCGGGTCCAGCTTCGCCGCGCTCTTGCGCTCACTCATGTCCGCAGTCTCTCCCCGGTCAGTGGTCCGCCGTGCTGACGTGGCATCAGGCCTTGTGCGTGTCCTTGCGGTACAGCCAGGCGGCGCCACCGGCGAAGATCACCAGGTAGACGGCCAGGATGGCCACGTCCTTCATGTGGGGGGCGTTGCCGACCTCGATGGACTGGCCGAGGGCGGCGTAGGCGTGGGTGGGCACGTACTCGGCTATGTTCTGCAGCCACTTCGGGAACTGGCTGGCGGGGAACCAGAGGCCGCCCAGCGCCGCCAGCAGGAAGTAGATCGCCATGGACAGGGGCCGCACCGCGTCCCCGGTGGCCGTGTAGCCGATGGCCACGCCCAGTGCCGCGAAGACCAGGCTGCCCGCCCAGATCACGCCGAGCAGCGAGGCCCACTGCCACGCGTCCAGCCGGACGTCCTTGGCCACCGCGGCGACCAGGAAGACGGCCACGATGGCCGGCAGCGACACCACGGACGCCGAGGTCATCTTGGACATCACATAACCGTGGCCGGGCAGCGAGGTGAGGCGCAGCTGGCGGACCCAGCCCTTCTCCCGCTCCTTCGCGATCCGCTCCGCGTTGCCGATCAGCACCGAGGTGAGCGCGCCGAAGGAGGCCATGGAGACCATGTACAGCACCGGGAAGGTCAGCCCGGTGTCGCCTATCTTGTCGTTGCCCTTGGCGCTGGAGGAGAACACCAGGTACAGCGCCGCCGGGTACAGCACCGAGAAGAACATGAACTTCTTGTTGCGCAGGGTGCGCGCGATTTCCAGCTTGATCAGGGTGTTCATCGGGCCGCCTCCTCGGCGGTGGCAGCGTCGGTGATGGCGATGAAGGCCTGCTCCAGGCCGAGGCCCGCGACCTCGAGGTTGCGCGGGTAGAGGCCGAGCCCGTAGACGGCGTGCACGGTGGCGTCGGCGTCGCTCGACTGGATGCGGACCGTGCGGCCGCTGATCTCCAGCGCGGTGAGGAACGGCAGCTCGTGCAGGGCGGCCTCGCTGATGTGCC
Organism: Streptomyces olivoverticillatus; assembly: GCF_014203555.1. GTDB lineage: Bacteria > Actinomycetota > Actinomycetes > Streptomycetales > Streptomycetaceae > Streptomyces > Streptomyces olivoverticillatus. The sequence goes on from NZ_JACHJH010000001.1 coordinate 541,501, forward strand.
CGTCCAGGTCGAAGACGATGCGGCGGGCGCCGGCCTTGGCCTTGATCTCGGCGGCCGAGCCGTCGGCGATGATCCGGCCGCGGTGCAGCACGATCACGCGGTCCGCGATCGCGTCGGCCTCTTCCAGGTAGTGCGTGGCGAAGAGGACCGCCCGGCCCGCGTTCGCCTGCTCGCGCATCACGGACCAGAACGCCTGGCGCGCGGTGACGTCCATGCCCGTCGTCGGCTCGTCCAGCACGATCAGCTCGTTGGCGCCGGCTGTGGCCAGCGCGAAGCGCACGCGCTGCTCCTGGCCGCCCGAGAGCTTGTTGACCATGCGGTCGGCGATCTCGGTGATGCCCGCCCGCTCCATCACCTCGTCGACCGGGTAGGCCTGGCGGTGCAGGTCGCACGCGAGCTTCACCAGCTCACGGACCTTCACCTCCTCCATCAGGCCGCCGGACTGGAGCATCGCCCCGACCTTGCCCTGCTCGATGGCCTGCTGCGGGGTGGTGCCGAAGAGCTCGACCCGGCCCGCGTCGGGGTTGCGCAGCCCCAGCAGGAGGTCGAGCGTGGAGGACTTGCCCGCGCCGTTGGGGCCGAGCAGGGCGACGGTCTCGCCGGGGTAGAGCTCCAGGCTCAGATCGGCCACGGCGCGCACGTTGCCGTAGCTCTTGTTGACGTTCTCGAAAGTGACCACGGGAGCGCCGGTCCGGCGCCCGTCCCCCGTGTACGCGAATGCAGTGGTGGTCATGAACGTAATCTTCGCTGGTCCGCGGCGTGCCCCGGCAGTGTCAGCCGTCGTGCGCTGAAGATGACAGATGTCATGGACGGGCCGATACCGGAGGGTCCGGCCACGACCTCGCGCGGAACATGGACGAGCCCCCCGTGCCGGATGAGGCACGAGGGGCTCGCGAGATGCGCAGGGCGCAGCGATCAGCTCAGCGGGATGACTCCCACGCGCTCGGCCGGGTTCTTCGAGCGCAGCGCCTTGCCGAGGGCACCGGCGACGTCCTGCGGGGTGACGGGCTTCTTGGTGCCGTCGCCGCGCTGGATGAGGACGCCGTTGAAGGCGCTGCCGTAGAGCTCCTTGAGCGCGTCGAGGTCGTAGTTCTCGACGAGCTTGCCGTCCACCTCCTTGACCGAGAGGATCTTCGGCAGCGAGCGCTCCGGGCCGAACTGGATCTTGTGGGCCGCGTCCGTCTGCACGGTGACCAGACCGGACATGGCGGGCTCCGCGAAGCTCTTCATCATCCGGTCGACCTCGGCGTTGCTCACCTTCGGCTGCTGGCCGGAGCTGGGCAGCGCCACGGGCTCGTCCTTGCCGGTGGCCGCGCGGTCGCGGTAGGCCTTCGAGACGGCCTTGACCGCCTGGTCGACATCGATGCCCTCGTGCGCCTTGCCGTAGACGGCGACGGCCTTGCCCGGCTCGAACTTGATCGTGCCGTCCCCGGACGCGCCCGTCTCGCCCGAGACCGTCTTGAGCGCGGCGGCGATCTTCTCCTCGTCCGCGATCACGGCGGGCTCGGCCTCGTGCGTGCGGCCGACGAGCGAACCGATGACGGTGAGCGGGTTGTAGTCCCGCCCGGCCGCGTTGCGCACGGTGGCCTGGGTGTCGATGGACAGCCCCGCCACGGCCGGCTTGAGGTCGGCGGTCTTGCCGCCGACGGTGACCTTCAGCGGCGCGGTGGCACGGTTGCCGAGCGCGGAGTCCAGCGCCTGGACGGCGGCCTCCTTGCTCTTGCCGCCGATGTCGACGCCGAGCACGGTCGTGCCGTTGGGCACGTCGGCGTGGTCCAGGAGCAGACCGGCGCCGTACGCGAGGCCCACCAGGCCGACGAGCGCGCCGCCGACCAGGACCAGCTTGGAGCGGCCCTTCTTCTTGGGCGCGGCCTTGGCCTGGCTCTTGCCCTTCGCCTTGCCCTTGCCCTTGCTCTCGGCCTGCGGCGCGGCGGGCGCGGGCACAGGCGGCGGAACGGCGGGGCCGGCCGGCTTGGGCTTGGGTACGGGCACGCGGGGCGCGCCGCTGTCCACGGGCGCCTTCCGGGCGCCCTGGCCGGCCGCGGCGGGCACCGGCGGCACTCCACTGACCAGCGTCTCGCCGGACACCTGGCCGGCGGCCTGGGCGGGCGCCTTGGGCCCGCGCTTCTTCTTCCCCTTGCCCTGCGCGGGAGCGGCGGGTGCGGCCTGGGGCTGCACCGCCGGGAAACCGGCAGCGGGGGTGTCCGCACGGCCGCCGGGGACGGCGCCCTTGCCGGGGCCGCCCACCGCCGGGAAACCGGCGTGCGGGGTGTCCGTGCGGCCGCCCGCGCCCGGCGCGGGGAACTGCTGGGTGGACTCCACACGGGTCCACTGGCCCTGCTGCGGGGCGTTGCCGGTCGCGGTGGCGTTGCCGCTCTGCCAGGGCGTGGCACCGGTCGTCGAGGGGTCACCG
>NZ_JACHJH010000001.1:544012-1157791 GCF_014203555.1 Streptomyces olivoverticillatus
GGCCATGGCACCGGCGCCGGCGTCGCCCGGCCACGGGGTCGCGGCCGTCGTCGAAGGATCACCCGGCATCGGAGGCCGGGGCATCGCACCGGTGGTGGAGGGGTCGCCCGGCCACGGCGTGGCAGCCGTCGTCGACGGGTCACCGGCCATGGCACCGGCGCCGGCGTCGCCCGGCCACGGGGTCGCGGCCGTCGTCGAAGGATCACCCGGCATCGGAGGCCGGGGCATCGCACCGGTGGTCGAGGGATCCCCCGGCCACGGCGTGGCAGCCGTCGTCGACGGGTCACCCGGCAGGGGGGCCTGCGGCATCGCACCCGTGGCGGGGCCACCGCCCTGCCACGGTGCACCGCCGGGAGCACCGGCGGGCCGGTCTGCGCCGCGCGCACCGCCGCGAGCGCCGCCGCCCTTGGGGCGGGCGCCCCGCACCGGCAGCGGCGGCACGGCGCCCGTTGCACCGGGGTCGCCCCCGGGCCGGTCGGCGCCGCGCGCGGGCGAGGACTTGCGGGGCGCGAACCAGTCGCTGGTCTTGTCCGACGACGCGCGGGAGTCCTGTGCCGCCGGGGCCGCTTGGGGCGTCGGCTTGGGGCGGGTGGGCAGGCCCTCCTTGCGCTCCTTGCGCGGGGCCGCCGGCTCGGCGGGCGGCTGCGCCGCGGGCGCGGCCGGGGTCTGCGCGTCCGCCTCCTCGACGGGCGTCCGCATGACGACCGGCGGAATGGGCCGCGAGCCCGGGATGTTGATACGGATCCGCGTCGTCAGCGTGGTCTCGGTCTTCGGCTCACCGGGCTTGCCGCCGGAAGCGGCAGCCCCGGTCACCGCGTCCGCGCCGGAGGCGTTGCCGTACGGCGGGGTGCCCGAAGGATAGGCGGCGCCACCGCGCCCCTGGGGGCCGGAGGACGAACTGTCAGATTCACGGCTCAAAGCAGGTTCTCCCGGTTACTCTTCGCCGCCCTCGTTTGACCTCGCTATGGGTCGCCCATTTGCCGGAGGCCAGGGGAGGCTCGGCGGCGCGCACCACCATACTGGGCACCACGGGTACCCACTTGACGACCGCTCGATCACCCACGTGCCCGGTCGGCCGACAGTCGGGTAGAAAACGTCACGTCACTTGCCAAGTCGGGCCGTAGCCCCGTCCGGTTGCGGCACTTTCGCCACCGTGGCACAGATCACAGCGACGACCATCCCACCCAACAAAAAGACATATGAGCCGATTCCTGCACCGAAAAGGAAGTCTCCCTCCGGGCGGCTCGCGGCCAGGACGAGCACCGAAGCCAGCCATCCGGCGCCCGGCGCCGCGCCGCCGGCTCTGGAGCGCATGAGGGTGACGCCGCCCCAGCAGAGCCCGGCGATACCGAGCAGCGCGAGCAGCAACCCGCCGGGGAACCAGCCGCCTTGCACCAGCGCCCCGGCCGTCCCGGCGAGGAAGCCGAGGACGGCCAGGCCCAGATAGCCGGCCAGGCGTCCGGGGGTCGGAAACGTCATCAGGCCGCCGTTCATGCCTCAACCCCCGCGAAAAGGTCGCTTTCGAGCCCTTCGGACACTCCGGGCCACCCCCGGACGAGCCGGTAGTACTCGGTCGGGAAGAGCGGCTGGCCCAGGTCGTTGGAGAGCGCGAAGAAGGGGCCGTCCACGGCGATCTGCGTGGCGTGGGCCCGCATCGCGGCCGCCTTGGCGGCTGCGTGGGCGGTGGTGTCGACGGCCGCCGTGACCTCCTCGTCCGGCAGCACGCCGGGCACGTCGGCCGCGGTGGCGATGCCGGGGAAGGGGATCTCACGGCCCGCCGCGCGCAGCCGTGCGAAACCGGCCTCGACGACGGAGAGCGGCACACAGTTCCAGTAGATCTTCGCGATCTCGTGCGGATCGCCGAGGTCGCGGCGGAAGGCGGGCTCGGCCGCGAGGTCGGCGGCGCGCATGGCGACGCGGTGCGCCTGGATGTGGTCGGGGTGACCGTAGCCGCCGTCCGGGTCGTAGGTGACCAGCACCTGCGGGCGGACGGCGCGGATCACCTCGACGAGGTGGGCGGCCGCCTCGTCGAGGTCGGCGCGCCAGAAGGACTCGGGCCGGTCGTTCTGCGGGGCGCCCATCATGCCGGAGTCGCGGTAGCACCCGGGGCCGCCGAGGAAGCGGTGGTCTTCGACGCCCAGCTCCCGCATCGCGGCCGCCAGTTCACCCATGCGGTGCGCACCGAGGGCGTTGTCCCGGTCCGCCGCGAGATGCGCCAGTTCGGGCGGGATGACCTCGCCCTCCTCGCCCAGCGTGCACGTCACCAGCGTGACGTGCACGCCCTCGGCGGCGTACTTGGCCATGGTCGCGCCGTTGTTGATCGATTCGTCGTCCGGGTGCGCGTGCACCAGGAGCAGCCGGCGGCCGGGAAGGTCGGTCATGGGAACAGCCTACGAGTCGTACGGGCCCGCCGGGGTGCCGCCCGGGGGTACGGGCCCGCAGTGCGTGCCGTCAGAACTTGAAGCTGCTGATCATGCCTGCGACGTTCGACGTCAGCTGGTGCACCGTCGGCCCCACGGAGGAGCTCGCCAGATAGAAGCCCAGCAGCATGCAGACCGCGGCGTGGCCCGCCTTCAGGCCGGATTTCCGGACCAGCAGGAAGACGATGATCGCCAGCAGCAGCACCGCCGAAATCGAGAGTGCCACGGGCGGCTCACCTCCAAGGACGCGCGGTCGGACGGAAGACATACGAATGCCCGGAGGGGCACCCGCACGCCGGGAGTCATTACCCACTATGCGCGAGCGATCATAACTTTCCGTGCGCATGCATGACTCGGTGCACAGGAGCAAACACGGGGCGCACGGCGAGTTTCCGCCGCTCTTTGCTGACGGGCCGACAGGAGCGCGGTTGACGTTCCGCCGGACCGTGGTTGACGGACACGGCTGCGCCGTAGTCTCGCCCGCATGACCGGACAGCTCTCGTTTCCCCGACAGCACGCCCGTACCCAGCGCTTCACCCTGGGCGCGCCGCGTGGGTTCACCGTTTCCCCGGACGGCTCGCGGGTCGTCTTCCTGCGCTCGCGCGGCGGCACCGACCGGGCCAATGTCCTGTGGGTGCTCGACCTCGACACCGGGCGGGAGTACCCGGCCGCCGACCCGGCCGTGCTGCTGGGCGGCGCCACGGAGGAGCTGTCGCCCGAGGAGCGGGCGCGCCGCGAGCGCAGCCGCGAGGGCTCGGCCGGCGTGGTGGGCTACGCCGTGGACGGCGCTGCGGAATGGGCGGCCTTCGCCCTCTCCGGGCGGCTGTACGTCTCCGAGCTGCGCAGCGGCACCACCCGTGAGCTGGACGTGCCCGGCCCGGTCGCCGATCCCCGGCCCTCCCCCGACGGGCTGCGCGTGGCGTATGTGACGGACGGTGCGCTGCGGGTGGTGGAGGCGGACGGCAGCGGCGACCGGGTGCTCGCAGGCCCGGAGAACGCCACCACCACCTGGGGGCTCGCCGAGTTCGTGGCCGCCGAGGAGATGGACCGCTCGCGCGGCTTCTGGTGGTCGCCCGAGGGCGACGCACTGCTGGCCGCCCGGGTGGACGACGCCCCGGTGAGCCGATGGTGGATCGCCGACCCGGCCAACCCCGCCGACGCGCCCGCCGAGGTGGCCTACCCGGCGGCGGGCACGCCCAACGCCGAGGTGTCGCTTGCGCTGCTGCGGCTCGACGGCTCGCGGACCGACATCGCGTGGGACCGCGAGCGGTACCCCTATCTCGCGCGCGTCCACTGGTCGGCGGGCGGCCCGCCGCTGCTGCTGGTCCAGGCCCGCGACCAGCGGTCGCAGGTGTATCTGACGGTGGACACCGCCTCCGGGGCCACAAGCGTGCTGCACGCGGACGAGGATCCGAAGTGGCTTGAACTGTTCGCCGGAGTCCCGGCATGGACGCCCGACGGCAGGCTCGTACGGATCGCGGACGAGGGCGGGGCCCGCGTGGTGGTCGTCGGCGACCGGGCGCTGACCGGTCCGCAGTTGCATGTGCAGGCGCTGCTGGACGTCGCCGAGGGCGAGCTGCTGGTCGCGGCGTCCGCCGGCCCGGAGGCCGAGGAGCCCGAAACGGGTGAAATCCATGTCTACCGCGTGAGCGAGCTGGGCATCGAGCGGATTTCGGAGGGTCTCGGGCGGCATTCGGCGGTGCGTTCGGGCGCGGTCACCGTGCTGGCGTCCGCCTCCCTGGACCGTCCGGGGACGGAGGTCCGGGTGCTGCGCGACGGCAAGCAGACCGCCGTCGTGGGCTCGTGCGCCGACACGCCCGTACTGACCGCCCGCGTACGCCTCACCCGGGCCGGCGCGCGGCGCATTCCGTGCGCGGTGCTCCTTCCCACCGGCTACCGGGACGGCGACGGGCCGCTGCCCGTCCTGATGGACCCCTACGGCGGTCCGCACGGCCCGCGCGTGGTCGCCGCGCACAACGCGCACCTGACCTCGCAATGGTTCGCCGACCAGGGCTTCGCCGTGGTCGTCGCGGACGGCCGCGGCACCCCGCACACCTCTCCGGACTGGGAGAAGGCCGTCCACGAGGACTTCGCGGGCGCGACCCTCGACGACCAGGTGGAGGCCGTCCGGGCGCTGGCGGGCAGCTACCCGCTGGACCTGGGCCGGGTGGCCGTCCGCGGCTGGTCGTACGGCGGGTACCTGGCGGCCCTCGCCGTGCTGCGGCGGCCCGACGTCTTCCACGCGGCCATCGCGGGCGCCCCGGTCACCGACTGGCGGCTGTACGACACCCACTACACCGAGCGCTATCTGGGCCTGCCCGAAGAGCGCCCGGAGGTCTACGACCGCAACTCCCTGGTGACCGACGACGGTCTGTCGCAGGCCGCGGAGCAGGCCCGGCCGCTGATGATCATTCACGGCCTGGCGGACGACAACGTGGTCGCCGCGCACACCCTGCGGCTCTCCTCCGCGCTGCTCGCGGCGGGCCGCCCGCACGAGGTGCTGCCGCTGTCGGGGGTGACGCACATGACCCCGCAGGAGCAAGTCGCGGAGAACCTCCTGCTGCTCCAAGTCGACTTCCTCAAGCGGAGCTTGGGACTCGGCTGACCCCCTTGGAGTGACCCGGGTGGCGGCGTGCTTGACCAAGCTGTCAAGCACGCCGCCACCTCGATCTGCACAACCTTCGCTCAAGAAGCGGCGGAGCCCCGCTTACCGCGGTGCAGGGCCCTTGACCGCACGGTGAATCCATTGCCAGAGTCCGGCTCAACCCACTGCGTTCGAGTGCCACAACTTGCTGGGTTCCCCGATGACTTGGCGGAGGATGTGCACCGATGACGAGCCCTTCCCCGGCCGCGCCCGCGACGGAGCCCGGCACCGCCCCCGCCGAGCTGATCGGCCGGTCGCCAGGCCAGCTGATGCGGCGGCGCTTCAGACGCGACCGGGCGGGGGTCGTCTCCGCCTTCGTCGTCGTCTTCTTCTTCCTCGTCGCGGTCGGCGCGCCGCTGATCTCCATGGTCTACGGCAAGGACCCCACCACCACGTACGGCCTCAACGAGACCGGCCTGCTCAACCAGTTCGGCTATCCCGTCCAGCCCAACGGCGGCATCTCCGGCCGCTTCTGGTTCGGCCTGGAGCCGACCCTGGGCCGGGACGTGCTCACGCAGCTCGCCTACGGCATCCGCACCTCGCTGCTGATCGCCGCCGCGGCCACGGCGCTGTGCGTGGTGACGGGCGTGCTGGTCGGGGTGACGGCCGGCTATCTCGGCGGCAGGACGGACTACTTCCTGGGCCGCTTCATCGATCTGCTGCTCGCCTTCCCGCAACAGCTGTCGTTCGTCGCCTTCACGCCGGTCGTCTACGCGCTGTTCGTCAGCCCGGAGAAGGAGACCCCGACCTATCTGCGGGTGCTCACCCTCATCCTGGTGCTGTGGGCGCTGGGCTGGATGGGGCTGGCGCGGCTGCTGCGCGGCCAGGTGCTGAGCCTGCGGGAGCGGGAGTTCGTCGAGGCGGCCAAGGTGACCGGCGCCTCGCCCTGGCGGATCATCACCCGTGAGCTGCTGCCCAACCTGTGGACGCCGATCCTGGTGCAGTCGACCCTGATGCTGCCCACCCTGGTGACGGCCGAGGCGGGGCTGTCGTTCATCGGCGTCGGCGTCGTCGAGCCCACCCCCGACTGGGGGCGGATGTTCGCCAACGGCGCCAAGTACTACGAGAGCGACGTCACCTACATCTTCTTTCCCGGGCTCGCGATGATCATCTTTGTGGTCGCCTTCAACCTGCTCGGGGACTCCGTCCGGGACGCCTTCGACCCCCGCACCCGGCGCTGACCGACCCGGCGGCCCGAACCGGCACTCCACCGTCAACCGACAGGCAGGTGCAGCTCATGAGGACGACAGTCAACCGAAGAGCACGGCACGCGGCGGTGCTGGCCGCCGGCGCCCTGGTGCTCTCCGCGTGCAGCAGCGGGGGCGGCGGAGGCGGCGGGGACGACAGCAGCGCGGGCCCCGGCCAGGACAAGAACGTCTCCTCCAACTACTCCCTCGGCAGCGCGTCCGACTCGGCCGGTCCGGCGCCCGAGCCCGCGGGGGCCAAGGAGGCCAAGAAGGGAGGAACGGTCACCGTCCTGCAGCGCGACGCCTTCCACCACCTCGACCCGGGGCAGATCTACTTCGGCGACATGCTGATCAGCCAGTTGCTCTACAACCGTTCGCTCACCGGCTACAAGGTCGACGAAAACGGCAAGGTCAAGGTCGTCGGCGACCTCGCCACCGACACCGGCACCTCCGCCGACGGCGGGAAGACCTGGAAGTTCACGCTCAAGGACGGGCTGAAGTGGCAGGACGGCTCGCCCATCACCTCCCAGGACGTGCGCTGGGGCATCGAGCGGCTCTACGCCTCGTTCGAGACGGACGGCCCGCAGTACATCCAGCAGTGGCTCTCGGGTGACGGCACGTCCTACCGCAAGGCGCTGCCGGACGGCCCGTACGACGGCAAGCACCTGCCGTCCTCGGTGCTGGACACCCCTGACGACAAGACCATCGTCTTCCACTTCCTCAAGCCGCACGCGGACGCCCCGTTCGCCACGGCGATGCCCAACATCGGCGCGGTCAAGGCCGACAAGGACGGCAAGCAGAAGTACGACAACGAGCCCTTCTCGTCCGGCCCCTACCAGGTCGCCGACTACAAGACCGGCAAGTCGCTTACCTTGGTGCGCAACACGAACTGGAACCCGAAGACGGACCCCATCCGCCACCAGTACCCCGACAAGTTCGAGATCAGCTTCGGCCACCAGGCCACGGACTCCACCCGGCGCCTGCTGGCCGACCAGGGCCCCGACAAGTACGGCATGTCGTACACCAACGCCGTCGCACCGGAGATGGTCCAGAAGGTGCTGAACGACGCCGGCACCAAGAACCGCCGCTTCGTCGAGATCCAGCCCTACCTCGACGTCATCAACTTCAACATGGACCGCCTCAAGGACGTCAGGGTCCGCAAGGCCCTCGCCTACGCCGTGCCCAGCGGCCAGATCATCCAGCAGATCGGCGGGGCGACGGCCGGGCAGCTGGCCACCAACCTCCTCTCCCCCTCCATCGACGGCTACAAGCCCACCGACCCGTTCGGCAAGAAGGCCAAGCCGAACGGCGACCCGGACAAGGCCAGGGCCCTGCTGAAGGAGGCCGGCAAGGAGGGCCAGGAGATCGTCTACGCCTACGCCAACACCGACGTCCAGCAGAAGGTCGCGGTGGTCGTCACCCAGGCCCTGGAGCGGGCGGGGTTCAAGGTGCAGAAGAAGGAGGTCGACTCCAACGTCTGGGACAACTCGATCGGCGAGGTGAAGAACGGCTTCGATATCTTCCGCACCGGCTGGGGTGCGGACTGGCCGGTCGCCTCGACCGTCGTCCCGCCGCTCTACGACGGCCGGGTGATCGCCGACGGCGCCCAGAACTACTCCCACCTCAACGACCCGGCCGTCACCAAGGAGATCGACCGCGTCAACGCGATCCCCGACGTGAAGACGGCGGCGCCCGAGTGGCAGAAGCTCGCCGACAAGATCCTCACCGATGACGTCCCCGCCGTGCCCACCTACGCCAACCTCCAGTTCTCCCTGTGGGGATCGGGGCTGGGCGGCGTCAAGTACCACCCGGTGTACGGCTACCCGGACCCGTCCAGCGTCTTCGTGAAGTAGCCGCGGGGGCGGCCGGGCCGCGCAGGCCCGGCCGCCCGCCGAACGACCCCGCCAGCCCGCCCGACCCGTGAGGCAGCGCAGCCATGCTGAGATTCCTCGCCCGCCGCACCGCCGGTGCGCTCGTCATCATCCTGCTGATCAGCGCGATCACGTTCTTCCTGTTCTTCGCGCTGCCCTCCGACCCGGCACGGATGTCCTGCGGCAAGAACTGCACCGCCGACGCGCTCGCGGTCATCCACAAGAACCTGGGCCTCGACCAGCCGGTGCCCGTCCAGTACTGGCACTACATGGCGGGCATCTTCACCGGCCGCGACTTCTCCGTCGGCCACTGCTCGGCCCCCTGCTTCGGCTACTCCTTCTCCAACCAGCAGCCGGTGTGGGGCACCATCGTGGACCGCTTCCCCACCACCCTGTCGCTCACCCTGGGCAGCGCCGTCGTCTTCCTGACCGTCGGCGTCGGCTTCGGCATGATCGCCGCGGCGTTCCAGGGCCGGTGGCCCGACAAGTTCTTCAGCTCGCTGTCGCTGATCGCCAACTCGCTGCAGATCTACTTCGTCGGCATCATCGCCCTCGCCGTGTTCGTCACCGGACTGCACTGGATGGACAACCCCGCCTACTACCCGATCACCGAGAACCCCGCGAAATGGTTCACCGGGATGCTCATCCCCTGGCTGGTGCTGTCCATCATCTTCGTCGCCAACTACACCCGGATGACCCGCTCCCAGATGGTCGAGCAGCTCTCCGAGGACCATGTGTGCACCGCCCGCGCCAAGGGGCTCGGCCACCGCACGGTCTTCTTCCGCTACGCGTGGCGGGGTGCGCTCGCCCCCATCGTCACCATCTTCGGCATCGACCTCGGCTCGCTCTTCGGCGGCGCCATCATCACCGAGTTCACGTTTAGCCTGCACGGGCTCGGGCGGCTCGCGGTGGACTCCGTCGGCCAGACCGATCTGCCGACGCTGATGGCGGTGATGCTGATCAGCTGCGCGGCGATCGTGGTGGCAAACATTGTCGTCGATGCCGCCTATGCCTTTATCGATCCGCGGGTGCGGCTTGCGTAGTCGGCTGCGGGTCGTTCGTGGCTGGTCGCGCCCACGCGGCGGAGCCGCATGTGGAAGCTGTCCCGCGCCCCTTACGGGGCACTCAGCCCCAGGAGTTCACACCGTGACCGCGTTCCTCTCCGTCAAGGATCTCTTCGTCCGGTTCTCCACCGAGGACGGCACCGTCAAGGCCGTCGACGGTCTCTCCTTCGATCTGGAGCGCGGCCGCACCCTCGGCATCGTCGGCGAGTCCGGCTCCGGCAAGTCCGTCACCAGCCTCTCCGTGCTCGGGCTGCACGACGCCCGCTCCACCGAGATCCGCGGCGAGATCCTGCTCGACGGGCAGGAGCTGACCGGCGCGCCGGAGTCCGTGCTGGAGAAGCTGCGCGGCGACAAGATGGCGATGATCTTCCAGGACTCGCTGACCGCCCTCTCGCCGTACTACACCGTCGGCCGCCAGATCGCCGAGCCGTACCGCAAGCACACCGGCGCCTCCAAGCGCGAGGCGCGGCAGCGGGCGGTCGAGATGCTGGAGAAGGTGGGCATCCCCAACCCCTCGCTGCGCGTCGACGACTACCCCCACCAGTTCTCCGGCGGGATGCGCCAGCGCGCGATGATCGCGATGGCACTGGTCTGCGACCCGGAGCTGCTGATCGCCGACGAGCCGACGACCGCGCTCGACGTGACCGTCCAGGCGCAGATCCTGGATCTGCTCAAGGACCTGCAGCAGCAGACCGGTTCGGCGATCGTGCTGATCACCCACGACCTGGGGGTCGTCGCCAACACGGTGGACGAGCTGCTGGTGATGTACGCGGGGCGGGCCGTCGAGCGCGGGTCGGTGCGGGAGGTGCTGCGGGCGCCGCAGCACCCGTACACCTGGGGGCTGCTGGGGTCGATGCCGCGGCTGACGTCCGACGTGAACGAGCCGCTCACCCCGATCCCGGGCACCCCGCCGAGCCTGCTGGCGCCGCCGCCCGGCTGCCCCTTCCATCCGCGCTGCGCGTACACCGCCGAGGCGGGGGGCGAGGTCTGCCGCACCGAGCGGCCCGTGCTCCCTCCGGGGCGGGGCGCCGCCTGCCATCTGAGCGCGGAGCGGAAGCGGACCGTCTTCAACGAGCAGATCAAGCCCCGGCTGGGCTGAGGAGCGAGCCATGACCGACAAGGTGTCCCTGCCCGCGCCGCGCGACGGCTCGCCGGGCGAACCACTGCTGGTGGCCGAGGGGCTGACCAAGCACTTCCCCATCATGGGCGGGTTCCCCGTGAAGCGGCGGATCGGGGCGGTGCAGGCCGTGGACGGCGTCGACCTGACCGTACGGGCGGGCGAGAGCTTCGGCCTGGTCGGCGAGTCGGGCTGCGGCAAGTCCACCACCGGCCGGCTGCTGACCCGGCTGCTGGAGCCGACCGCCGGGCGCATCAGCTACCGGGGCGAGGACATCACCCGCGCCGGGCGCAGACAGCTCGCTCCGATCCGCTCCGAAATCCAAATGATCTTCCAGGATCCGTATTCCTCGCTGAACCCCCGGCAGACGGTCGGAAAGATCGTCTCCGGCCCGATGGAAATCAACGGCATCAATCCGGCGGGCGGGCGCGAGGCCCGGGTCCGGGAGCTCCTGGACGTCGTGGGCCTGAACCCCGAGCACTACAACCGGTTCCCGCACGAATTCTCCGGAGGCCAGCGCCAGCGCATCGGCGTCGCACGGGCGCTGGCCCTGGAACCGAAGGTCATCATCGCCGACGAACCGGTCTCGGCGCTCGATGTCTCCATTCAGGCGCAAGTGGTCAACCTGCTGGGCCGGTTGCGCAGGGAGATGGGCATCGCCTTCCTCTTCATCGCGCACGACCTGGCCGTCGTACGGCACTTCTCGCAGCGGGTCGCGGTGATGTACCTCGGCAAGATCGTGGAAGTGGGCACCCGCGAGGACATCTACGGGCGCCCCCGCCATCCGTACACCCACGCCCTGCTCTCGGCGGTGCCGGAAACCCACGATGCGGACGGTACGCGCAGGGTGGGGGCACCTCCCGGCGGTAGCCGGGGGAGGATCCGCCTGGCGGGCGACGTGCCCTCGCCCGTCATGCCACCGTCCGGCTGCCGCTTCCGCACCCGCTGCTGGAAGGCCCAGGCCCGCTGCGCCACGGAGGAACCACCCCTGACGCGCGCGGACGGAAACACGGAGGGCCACTTGTCGGCTTGCCACTTCCCGGAGCCGCCGACGGTGGCCCGAAACACGGAGGTCATCCTGGACCCGGCCCTGCGGGCGGCGGAGGACGCGGACGGCGCTGGAGGGTAGCCGGATCTCGGCTGCCCTACGCCCCCGTTTCGTTCGGGACCACGCTGCGTTCCTCCGCGAAGTGGCACGCCGATACGTGCGCCGCTGGGCCCCCCGGCTCGCGGAACCACTCCGGGATCTCCAGTGGCGGGACCTCCGCCGTGCACTTCGGCTGGGCCTTCCAGCAGCGGGTGCGGAAGCGGCAGCCCGACGGCGGATGTGCCGGCGACGGCACGTCCCCCGCCAACAAAATCCGTTCGCTCCGGGCGCGCGGGTCCGGGACGGGGACCGCCGACAGCAGCGCCTGGGTGTAGGGGTGCGTCGGGTGGTCGTAGATCTGGACGTCCGTGCCGACCTCCGCGAGCTTGCCCAGGTACATCACCGCCACCCGGTCCGAGATGTGCCGTACCACCGACAGGTCGTGCGCGATGAAGACGTACGACAGCTCGAACTGCTGCTGCAGCCGTGCCAGCAGGTTGACGACCTGGGCCTGCACCGAGACGTCCAGCGCCGAGACCGGCTCGTCACAGATGATGATCTCGGGGTTGAGCGCCAGGCCGCGCGCGATGCCGATGCGCTGCCGCTGACCGCCCGAGAACTGGTGCGGATAGCGGTTGATGTATTCGGGGTTCAGGCCCACCACGTCCAGCAGTTCGCGCACCTTCCGCCGCCGGTCGCCCTTGGGGGCCACCTCCGGGTGGATGTCGAAGGGCTCGCCGATGATGTCGCCGACCGTCATCCGCGGGTTGAGCGAGGTGTACGGGTCCTGGAAGACCATCTGGATGTTGCGACGCACCGCCTTCAGGGCGCGCCCGGACAGCCTGGTGATGTCCTCGCCCTTGTAGCGGATGTGCCCGGCGGTGGGCCGCTCCAGGTGGACCAGCATCTTCGCGACCGTCGACTTGCCGCAGCCCGACTCCCCCACGATGCCCAGTGTCTCGCCGCGCCGGAGCTCGAAGGAGACGCCGTCGACGGCGTGGACGGCGCCGGTCTGCTTCTTGAAGAGGATGCCCCGGGTGAGCGGGTAGTGCTTGACCAGGTCCCGGACCTCCAGGAGCGCCTCGCCGTCAGCCCTCATCGAGGGTCTCCTTCCAGAAGTGGCAGGCGCTGGCGCGGCCCGGGGCCACGGTGAACAGCGGGGGCCGGTCCGTGCGGCAGATGTCCCGGGCGCGGGGGCAGCGCGGGTTGAACGGGCAGCCGGAGGGGATGTCGGTGAGGTTGGGCGGCAGGCCCTTGATGGCGTAGAGCTCGCGGCCCTTGCGGTCCAGGCGCGGGATGGAGGCCAGCAGGCCGCGGGTGTAGGGGTGGGCGGGTGCGGCGTACAGGTCGTGGACGGGGGCGGTCTCCACGATGCGGCCCGCGTACATCACCGCGATCTTGTCGGCGACGTCCGCGACGACACCCAGGTCGTGGGTGATCAGGATCAGACCCATGTTGAACTCGCGCTGCAACTCCGCGAGCAGATCCATCACCTGCGCCTGGACGGTCACATCCAGCGCCGTCGTCGGCTCGTCCGCGATGATCAGGTCCGGCTCCAGGGCCAGCGCCATCGCAATCATGATGCGCTGCCGCATACCGCCCGAGAACTGGTGCGGATAGTCGCGCACCCGGTCCGCGGCGGCGGGGATGCGGACGCGCTCCATCAGCTGTACGGCTCGGGCGCGGGCGTCCTTGCGGGACATGCCCTGGTGCACCTCGAACATCTCGCCGAGCTGGGCGCCCACGGTCATCACGGGGTTGAGCGAGGACAGCGCGTCCTGGAAGATCATCGCCAGTTCGGCGCCGCGCACCCTGCGCCGCTGCTCCTCGCCCATGCGCAGCAGGTCCCGGCCGCGGAAGAGGACCTCGCCGCCGGTGACGAAGCCGGGCGGCGAGTCGAGGATGCCCATCACCGCCTGCGCGGTCACCGACTTGCCCGACCCGGACTCGCCGAGCACGGCCAGCGTCTGCCCGGCCTCGACGGTGTAGCTGACGCCGCCCACGGCCTTGGCCACCCCGTCCCGGGTGCGGAACTCCACGTGCAGGTCGCGTACGTCCAGCAGGGTCGCCGGCTGCTCGTCCGCCGTCATCGGGCCGCTCCTCAGCGCAACTTGGGGTCGAGGGCGTCGCGCACCGCGTCGCCGAGCATGATGAACGCGAGCACCGTGACGCTCAGCGCCCCCGCCGGCCACAGCAGCATGTGCGGGGCGTTGCGGATCTGGCCGGAGGCGTTGGAGATGTCGATCCCCCAGGAGACCGTGGGCGGTTTGAGCCCGACGCCCACGAAGGAGAGGGTGGCCTCCAGGGCGATGTACGTGCCGAGGGCGATGGTGGCCACGACGATGACGGGCGCCACCGCGTTGGGCCCGATGTGCCGCAGCAGCAGCCGCCCGTTGCCCGCGCCGAGCGAGCGCGCCGCCTGGACGTAGTCGTGCTGCTTGGCGCCGACCACCGAGCCGCGCGCGATGCGGGAGATCTGCGGCCAGCCGAGCAGCACGATGAAGCCGACCACCGGCCAGACCGAGCCGCCGGTGACCACGGAGAGGAAGACCAGGCCGCCGAGGATGATGGGGATGCCGAAGAAGATGTCGGCGAGCCGGGAGAGCAGCCCGTCCCACCAGCCGCCGAAGAAGCCGGCCAGCCCGCCCAGCACACCGCCCAGCAGCGCGGCGCCGGCGGTTGCGCAGACGCCGACGGTGATCGAGGCCCGCGCCCCGTAGACCGTACGGGTGTAGACGTCGCAGCCCTGGGCGTCGAAGCCGAAGGGGTGGCCGGGCTGGGAGCCTTCCTGGGCCTTGGCCAGGTCGCACTGGAGGGGGTTGCCGCTCGCGATGAGGCCGGGCCACAGGGCGATCAGGACGAGGAAGGCGATGACGAGCGCAGAGACGACGAAGACGGGGTTGCGGCGCAGGTCGTGCCAGGCGTCGGACCACAGGGAGCGGGCCTTGCCGCTGGCGGGGCCGCCGGGCACGGGCCCGGTCCCGAGCGCTTCCGCGTCGCCGGTGGCCAGGCTCATGGCGCCGCCGCCCCCGGACTGGATGGCGTCCTTCGGGTCGTGGGGGTCGGGCTCAGGCATAGCGGATCCTCGGGTCGAGCACGGCGTAGAGGAGGTCGACGAGCAGATTGGCCACCAGGAAGACGATGACCAGGATCGTCACGAAGCCCACGACGGTCGGCGAGTTCTGCCGCAGGATGCCCTGGTAGAGCTCGTAGCCGACGCCGTGGATGTTGAAGATCCGCTCGGTGACGATGGCGCCGCCCATCAGCGCGCCCACGTCGGTGCCGATGAAGGTGGCCACGGGGATGAGGGAGTTGCGCAGCAGGTGCCGGGTGACGACGCGGTGCCGCGGCAGGCCCTTGGCGACGGCCGTGCGCAGGTAGTCGGCGCGGGAGTTCTCGACGATGGAGGTGCGGGTCAGCCGGGTGACGTAGGCGAGCGAGACGAGCCCCAGCACCACGCCGGGCAGCAGCAGTTCGTCGAGGGGGGCAGCCGGTGAGACGGACGGGGAGACGACCTGCCACTTCACCCCGAAGAGGTACTGCAGCACATAGCCGCTGACGAAGGTGGGGACGGAGACCACGACCAGGGTGACGAGCAGGACGCTCGTGTCCACCGAGCGCCCGCGGCGCAGGCCGCTGAGCAGGCCCAGGGTGATGCCGATGACGATCTCGAAGACGATCGCGACGAGCGTCAGGCGCAGCGTCACGGGGAAGGCGTCGTACATCAGCTCGGTGACCTTCTGGCCGTTGAAGGCGGTGCCGAAGTTGCCGGTGAGGATCTGCCCCATGTAGTGCAGGTACTGCTTCCAGAGCGGCTGGTCGAGGTAGAGCTCCTGCCGGATGCGGGCCGCCGTCGCGGGGTCGGGCGCCTTGTCGCCGAAGAGCGCGGCGACGGGGTCGCCGAGGGCGTAGACCATGAAGAAGATCAGGAAGGTGCTGCCGATGAACACGGGGATCATCTGGAGCAGCCGCCGGATCACATACCGTCCCATCGGGGCTCCGGGGTGCTGGTACGGGCGTTACTTGACCTGGATCCGCTCGTAGACGGGCACGCTGAAGGGGTTGAGCTCGACGCCCGAGAGGTTGGCGGTGTAGCCCGCGCTGCCGTTCTGGTACCAGAGGGGGACGGCGGGCATCTGGTCGGCGAGGATCTTCTCCGCGTCCTGGAAGGTGGCGACGGCCTTGCCGGTGTCGGACTCGGCGTTGGCGTCGTCGATCAGCTTGTCGAACTGCGGGTTGCTGAACTTGCCGTAGTTGGAGGAGGCGTCGGTGTAGTAGAGGGGCTGGAGGAAGTTCTGCGCCAGCGGATAGTCCATCTGCCAGCCGGAACGGAACATGCCGGTCATGCGCAGCCCGGAGACCTGGTTGCGGAAGTCGGCGAAGGTGCCGACGGGGTTGACCGTGCAGGCCCGGTCCTGGCCGAGGGCGTTGTTGATGCTGTTGCAGACCGCGTCCATCCACACCCGGTGCGAGCCGGTGTCGACGTTCGAGGTGATGGTGACGTGCCCGCCGGGCAGGCCGCCGCCCTCCTGGATCAGCCGCTTGGCTTCGTCGGGGTTGTACGTACAGGCGTCACCGCACAGGCCTTCCTTGTAGCCGCCCTTGTCGCCGAGGACGGGCGAGGTCCAGTCCGAGGCCGGGGTGCGGGTCTTCTGGTAGATCTGGTCGGTGATCTGCGCGCGGTTGATGGCCATGGAGATGCCGCGGCGGACCTTCTCCATGCCGGGCTTGTTCCAGGTCGGGTCGTACATCGGGAAGACGACGGTCTGGATGATGCCGGCCGGCTGGTTGATGTAGCGGTCGCCGAGGTCGTTCTTGACGTTCTTGAGCTGGGTGCTGGGGATGTCGTCGACGAGGTCGAGGTTGCCGGCCTGCAGATCGGTGTAGGCGGTGTTGTTGTCGGTGTAGACCCGCAGCTCCACCCCGCTGTTCTTGGCCTTGTCCTCGCCCGGGTAGCCGTCCCACCGGCTGAGCTTCATCTGCGAGCCCCTGGTGTACGAGTCGATCATGTACGGGCCGTTGCCGACGGGCCGTTTGAGCCAGCCGGCGTGGTCGGTGAAGAACGCCCGGGGCAGCGGGGCGTAGGCGGCGTAGCCGAGGGTGTCGGGCCAGGTGGAGAACTTGGTGCGCAGCCTGACGGTGAACGTCCGGTCATCCTTGACGACGAGCCCGGAGAGGGTCTTGGCGCTCGCGGTACCGCCGGCCGGGTGGACTCTGTCGTAGCCCTCGACGTCCTGGAAGAAGGAGGCGTTCTTCTGTTTGTTGTCAATCAGCGCGGCGTAGTTCCAGGCGTCGACGAAGGACCGCGCGGTGACCTTCTCGCCATTGCTGAAGGTCCAGCCGCCCTTGACGGTGATGGTGAAGTTCTGCTGGTCGGGGCTGTCGATCTTCTCGGCGAGCATGTCCTCGGCGGCGCCGGTCCTGGGGTCGTACTGCTTGAGCCCGCGGAAGATCATGTCGAGCACCTTGCCGCCCTGGACCTCGTTGGTGTTGGCGGGCTCCAGCGGATTCTGCGGATCTCCCCAGGAGGCCCGCACCACCCCTGCCCCGGTGCCGTCCGCACCCCCACTGCATCCGGTGGCCGCCAACCCGGCCACCAGCACCCAGAGGGCGGCCCCGGCCACGGCACGCGTGCCTCGACGCATGGAGTGCCTCCTCAGTCCCAAGTCTCCCAAGACCCACTTAGGCCAAATAACACCTCATGCAGTGACAATATGCATCATTCTGGACGGCTTCGGGGGCAGGGGGGCGGATAAACCGCCCGTATGCGGGAGTGGGTGGAGGGGTGCCGAACTCTCACTCCGGCCCGTTGTCGAACGTAAACTCGACGACCTCGATTCGCCGGCCTGCGCCGCTATCCTGACCGGCAGGCTGCCATCAACGTTCGCGATGGAGAGGGGCGGCGCATGTCCGTGGAGCACACCGAGCACGACGGCCCGTTGATCCCCAAACCCGCCCTGACGCTTCCGGCGCTCCGCCAGGCCGTCGCCACCGTGGCGCCCTCCCGTCTGCCCGAGTTCTTCGAGGACATGCAGAAGGCCTTCGTCCAGGCCGGCGAGCAGGGCAGCGTCGTCCCCATCCGCATGTTCTACCGGCATTGGGGCGTCATCGTGGAGATCGAGCGGCATCCGCAGATCGCGCGCCGCTTGCACGAAGCGGAACAGGCTCTGGACTCGGAGCACCCGGCCGTACGGGACGGAGCGATCCGCGAAGCCGGTGAGATCGTCCGTGCGGCACATCGCGAGGTCGAGCGTGGCTGACTGGCACTGGGAAGCCGACCCGGACGGCCTGCTCGACGGCCTCCCTCCCGAGGCGGTCGCCGAGGCCGGCCTCTTGGCCCAAGAGATCGCCATACGCGATTCCATGGTCTTCCTCGACGGCGCCTCCTACACCGGACGCGGGCCGGGGGTGCGCACGGAGAGCCGTGGCCTCCTCATGCTGACCTATCTGACCGACGTCCGCAGCGAACGCATCGTCGTCATCCAGGTCTCCTGGTTCGGCTGACCCGGCCCAACGCCGAACGGGGGCTCCCCCCGGACCGAAGTCCGGGAGAGCCCCCGCTGTTGCGGCAGCGCGCGAGCGCCTACGCCGCGTGCACCACGTCCTTCTCCTCCGCGAAGTGGCACGCCGACTCGTGTGCCGCCGGAGTGTTCTTGCCCTTGAAGGGCTCCGGGACAGCGAGCAGCGGGATCTCCTCCGCGCACTTGTCCTGGGCCTTCCAGCAGCGGGTGCGGAAGCGGCAGCCCGACGGCGGGTTGGCCGGGGACGGGACGTCGCCGGTGAGGATGATGCGTTCGCGGCCCTCGCGGGCCTCCGGGTCGGGGACCGGGACCGCCGACAGCAGCGCCTGGGTGTAGGGGTGCGTCGGGTGGTCGTAGATCTCCGCGTCCGTGCCGATCTCGGCCATCTTGCCGAGGTACATCACGCCCACGCGGTCCGAGATGTGACGGACGATGGACAGGTCGTGCGCGATGAAGACGTAGGAGAGGTTGAACTCGTCCTGCAGCTTCTCCATCAGGTTGACGACCTGCGCCTGCACCGAGACGTCCAGCGCCGAGACCGGCTCGTCACAGATGATGATCTCGGGGTTGAGCGCCAGGCCGCGCGCGATGCCGATGCGCTGGCGCTGGCCGCCCGAGAACTGGTGCGGGTAGCGGTTGATGTACTCCGGGTTCAGGCCCACGACGTCCAGGAGCTCCTGGACCTTCCGCCGCCGGTCGCCCTTGGGGGCCACCTCGGGGTGGATGTCGAAGGGCTCGCCGATGATGTCGCCGACCGTCATCCGCGGGTTGAGCGAGGTGTACGGGTCCTGGAACACCATCTGGATGTTGCGGCGCACGGCCTTCAGGGCGCGCCCGGACAGCTTGGTGATGTCCTGGCCCTTGTAGAAGACCTCGCCGGAAGTGGCCGTCTCCAGGGTCATCAGCAGCTTGGCGACCGTGGACTTGCCACAGCCGGACTCGCCGACGATGCCCAGCGTCTCGCCCTGGTAGAGGTCGAAGGAGACCCCGTCGACCGCCTTGACCGCGCCGACCTGCTTCTTGAACAGGACGCCCTGGGTCAGCGGGAAGTGCTTGACCAGATTGCGGACCTGGAGGATCGGCTCGCCGCGCTCGACGGGCGCGTCGAGGACGGCCTCGACCTCGGCGGTCGTGCTCGCGTCGCTGACCTCGACGTCCGAGACGTTCGGAGTCGCGTCCACGGCCTCGTCCTTCTTGCTGTTCTCAGCCATGGATCGTCTCCTTCCAGAAGTGGCACGCGCTCCGGCGGCCCGGCAGCGCGGCGCCGTCCCGCTCCGTGACGTCCAGCAGCGCCGGGGTCTCGGTGCGGCAGACGTCCTGAGCCTTGGGGCAGCGCGGGTTGAAGGCGCAACCGGAGGGGATGCTCAGCAGGTTGGGCGGCAGGCCCTTGATCGCGTAGAGCTCCTGGCCCTTCTGGTCCAGGCGCGGGATCGAGTCCAGCAGACCCCGGGTGTAGGGGTGCGCCGGCCGCTTGTAGAGCTCGCCCACGGGGGCGGTCTCCACGATCCGGCCCGCGTACATCACCGCGATCTTGTCGGCGACGTCCGCGACGACACCCAGGTCGTGGGTGATCAGGATCAGACCCATGTTGAACTCGCGCTGCAACTCCGCGAGCAGGTCCATCACCTGGGCCTGGACGGTCACGTCCAGCGCCGTCGTCGGCTCGTCCGCAATGATCAGATCCGGCTCCAGGGCCAGCGCCATCGCGATCATGATGCGCTGCCGCATACCGCCCGAGAACTGGTGCGGGTAGTCCCCGACGCGCTCCTTGGCGGCCGGGATGCGCACCCGGTCCATCAGCTCGATGGCCTTGACCTTGGCGTCCTTCTTGGACAGGCCCTGGTGCACCCGGAACATCTCGCCGAGCTGGTAGCCGACGCTGAGCACCGGGTTCAGCGAGGACAGCGCGTCCTGGAAGATCATGGCGATCTTGCTGCCACGGATCTTCCGGCGCTCCTCCGCGGACATCTTCAGCATGTCCTGGCCCCGGAAGAGGATCTCACCCTGCGGGATCTTGCCCGGCGGCATGTCGAGGATGCCCATGATGGCCTGTGCGGTCACGGACTTGCCGGAACCGGACTCGCCGAGCACGGCGAGCGTCTCGCCGGCGTCGACCGAGTAGTTGACGCCGTTGACGGCCTTGGCCACGCCGTCACGGGTGTGGAACTCCACGTGCAGGTCGCGGACTTCGAGCAGCGGAGTGCCCTTGCCGTCCCCCGCGCGGGGCGCGGGGACCTCCGCGGTCTTGTCGATGGTGGTCACGTACGCCTCCCTCAGCGCAGCTTGGGGTCGAGGGCGTCGCGCACCGCGTCGCCGAGCAGGATGAACGCCAGCACGGTCAGGCTCAGGAAGGTGGCCGGGACGAGCAGGACGTGCGGGGCGTCGCGCAGGGTGGTCTGCGCCGCCGAGATGTCCACGCCCCAGGAGATCACCGGGTCCTGGAGGCCGATGCCCAGGTAGGACAGGGTGGCCTCGGTGGAGATGTAGCCGCCGAGCGCGATGGTGGAGACGACGATCACCGGGCCGATGGCGTTCGGCAGGATGTGCCGGAAGAGGATGCGGCCGGTGCCCGCACCGAGCGCCCGCGCCGCGGTCACGAAGTCCGCCTGCTTCTGGGTGATGACCGCACCGCGCATGACGCGCGCGATCTGCATCCAGCCGAACACGGTCAGGCCGAGCACCACCGTCCACACGGTGCGGTGGGCGAACGCCTGGAGCATCACCAGGGCACCGAGCAGCAGCGGGATGCCGAAGAAGATGTCGGTGATGCGCGACAGGAGGGCGTCGAGCCATCCGCCGAAGTAGCCGGCGAGCATGCCGAAGAAGCCGCCGATGACCGTCACCGCGAGGGTCACGCAGACGCCGACGATGATCGAGGCACGGGCGCCGTAGACCGTACGGGCGTACACGCTCTGGCCCTGGCCGTTGTAGCCGAACCAGTCGTCCTGGAAGACGTGCGACCACGACGGCGGGGCGAGGTAGTGCCCCCGCAGGTCCGCGTGGCGCGGGTCGCCGCTGGTGAACAGCGACGGGGCGATCGCCATGAGGATGAACAGCACCAGCAGCACTGCGGATATCCAGAACAGCGGACTGGCGCGCAGCTCGCGCCAGGCGTCCTGACCGAGGCTGCGTGCCTTGTTCTGGCCGCTGTTGGGCTGGGCCGGGGCTGCCGCCTCCGGCGCCGGGTTGGCCTCGGGGGCCAGCGTCTTCTCAGGCATAGCGGATCCTCGGGTCCAGGACGGCATACAGGAGGTCGACGACCAGGCTGCTCACGAGGTAGACGAGAACGAGCACGGTCACGATGCCGACCACGGTCGGGCCTTCACTGGTCTGAATCGACTTGAAGAGCGTGTTGCCCACGCCCTGGACGTTGAAGATGCCCTCGGTGACGATCGCGCCACCCATCAGCATGCCCAGGTCGGTGCCGAGGAAGGTGACGACGGGGATCAGGGAGTTGCGCATCAGGTGCACGCCGAGCACCCGGCGGCGCGGCAGGCCCTTGGCCACGGCCGTACGCATGAAGTCGGCCCGCAGGTTCTCCACGACGGTGGTCCGCGTCAGTCGCGTGACGTACGCGAGGGACAGCGCGGCGAGCACCATCGCCGGGACGAACAACTGCCCGACGTTCATGGAGTCCTGGACCGTCGGCGTGATGAGTTTCCACTTCATGCCCAGGGTGAACTGGGTCAGGAAGCCGATCACGAAGACGGGGATCGAGACCACGACCAGGGTGAGGATGAGCACGAGCTGGTCGACCAGCTTGCCCCGCTTGAGGCCGGTGAGCATGCCGAGGGAGACGCCCAGGACCACCTCGATGGCGAACGAGAGGAGCGCCAGCCGGATCGTCACCGGGAAGGCGTCGGACATCAGGTCGGCGACCGGGCGGCCGGTGAAGCTCTGTCCGAAGTCGCCCTTGAACAGGCCGGTCAGGTAGTCCCAGTACTGGGTGAGCAGCGGCTTGTCCAGACCGTACTGGTGGCGCAGTCTCGCGACCGTGGCGGGATCGGCCGCCTTGGACCCGAAGAGCGCCTTGATGGGGTCGCCAGGAAGCGAATACACCATCAGGAAAATGAGCAAAGTGGTCCCGATGAAGACCGGGATCATCTGGAGCAGTCGCCGCGCGACAAAACGCCCCATGGTGTTCCTCCGTTCGCCGACGGGACCCAGCGACCGCCTCACACGGGCGAGGCGGTCACTGGGCCTGCGTCACTGCAAGCTTCCCGATTACTTCTTGACCTCGACGTCGGTCCAGATGGCCTGGCGGAAGGTGTCGAACTTCACGTTCTGCACCTTCTTGGAGTAGCCGGCCTTGGTGTGGTCGAAGAAGAGCGGGATGGAGGGCATCTGCTCGCCGAGCTTGGACTCGACCTGGTGGTAGAGCTTGTTGGCCTCTTCGATGGTCTTGGCCTCGTCGGCCTGCTTCATCAGGTCGTCCAGACCCTTGTCGCTGAAGGCCATGTCATTGGCGCCCGCGCCCGTGCGGTACTGCTCGGAGATGAAGTTGGAGATGTTCGGGAAGTCCTGGACCCAGGCCATCCGGAACGCGCTCTTCATCTTCTTGTCGGTGATCTCCGAACGCACCTGCTGGAACGTGGGCTCCGGCTGACCGACACACTCGACACCGGTGTTCTGCCGGATGTCGTTGCAGACCGCGTCCACCCACTCCTTGTGGCCGCCGTCGGCGTTGTAGGTGATGGTCATCTTGTTGCCGGGGACGCCGCCGCCGTCCTTGATGAGCTGCTTGGCCTTGGCCGGGTCGAACTTGCAGAACTCACCGCAGGAGTTGGGCTGGTAGCCCTCGACGACCTTCGGGGTCCAGCCGTCGGCCGCGTCCTTCGAGCCCTTCAGCGCGGTCTTGGCGATGGTCTCGCGGTCGATCGCCATGGACAGACCCTGGCGGACCTTGGCCTTCTCCGGCTTGGCCCACTCGGAGTCGTACAGCGGGAAGGCGATGTTGGTGTTGCCGCCGTACATCTGGTCGACGGCCCGGCTGCCCAGGTCGTTCTTGTACTGGCTCATCATGGAGGTCGGAACCTGGAACATGACGTCGAGCTTGTCGGAGACGAGGTCGTTGTAGGCCGCGTCGTCCTTGTTGTAGAACTTGAAGTCGATGCCGCCGTTCTTGGGCTTGTCCTCGCCCTTGTAGTCGGCGTACTTCTTGACCTTGAACTCGACCTTGTGCTCCCAGTTCCCGTCCTGCTGGTACGGGCCGTTGCCGATCGGGTGCTCGCCGAACGCCTTGGTGTCCTTGAAGAACGCCTTGGGCATCGGGAAGAAGGCGTCGTAGAAGAGGCGCTCCTTGAAGGAGGAGACCGGGTGCGACAACTCGATGGTGAACTCGTTGTCGTTGACGATCTTCAGGCCGTCGAGCTTGTCGGCCTTGGGGTCGCCCTTCTCCGGGTGGACGTCCTCGAAGCCCTTGATGTCGGCGAACCAAGAGGCGTTCAGCTGGGCGTTCTTGCCGTTGGCGGCCCAGTTCCAAGCGTCCACGAAGGAGGCGGCGTTGACCTGCTCGCCGTTGTGGAAGGTCCAGCCCTTCTTGAGCTTGACCGTGAACACCTTGTTGTCGGGGCTCTCGACGCTCTCCGCGACCTGGTTGCGCAGCTTGCCGTTGGCGTCGTAGTCGACCAGACCGCGGAAGAGGTTGGCCAGGATGTAGTGGCCACCGGTCTCGTTGGTGTTGGTCGGGATCAGCGGGTTCTGCGGCTCGGTGTCGTAGTAGGTGTAGGTGCCGTCGGGGTTGACGGCCGCCTTGTCCCCACTGTCACTTCCGCCACCGCCGCAGGCGGTAGCGGTCATTGCCACTGTTATCGCACCCACGACCCAGACAGCACTCTTGGCACCGCGCATGAGCTTGCCTCCTCAGGAGTCCACATGTCTACAAGAGAGGCGCCGGTCCCACGCTGACACCCCTGACAGCGGAGACGAAACCGGCACCTTCAGTGTGCTCGTGAGTCGGCGCTCCCCACAGCGCGTGACCCATTGACCCGAGCTCAGTGAACCCAACTATTAAGTAACAGCGCCCTTTAAACCACACTTATAGGGTCTCGCTTTGGTCACATCGATCATTGCGATCCGTTCGAAATGCGGACAAAGACAGCACAGACAGACAGCTACGAAACGGACTGTTAACACGACATCCGGACCCTGATGGCCGATTTTCGGACAGAAACGCAAGAGGCCCGGCATCGTCACCGATGCCGGGCCCTCTTGACTAACTGTCAGCTATAGCCGTCAGCCGTGCTTCGCGCGCGAAGCGGAGCGGCCGCGCTCCTTCTGGTCCAGGACGACCTTGCGGATGCGGACGGCCTCCGGGGTCACCTCGACGCACTCGTCGTCGCGGCAGAACTCCAGGGACTGCTCCAGCGACAGCTTGCGCGGCGGGACGATCGCCTCGAAGGAGTCGGCGGAGGAGGAGCGCATGTTGGTGAGCTTCTTCTCCTTGGTGATGTTGACGTCCATGTCGTCGGCGCGCGAGTTCTCGCCGACGATCATGCCCTCGTACACCTCGGTGCCCGGGTCGGTGAAGAGCACGCCGCGCTCCTGGAGGTTCGTCATCGCGAAGGCGGTGACGGCACCGGAGCGGTCGGCGACCAGCGAGCCGTTGTTACGGGTCTTGAGCTCGCCGAACCACGGCTCGTGGCCCTCGTGGATGGAGTGGGCGATACCGGTGCCGCGGGTGTTCGTCAGGAACTCCGTGCGGAAGCCGATCAGACCGCGGGACGGGACGACGAACTCCATGCGGACCCAGCCGGAGCCGTGGTTGGACATGTTGTCCATGCGGCCCTTGCGGGTGCCCATGAGCTGCGTGACCGCGCCCATGTGCTCCTCGGGCACGTCGACCGTCAGGCGCTCGACCGGCTCGTAGGTCTTGCCGTCGACCTGCTTGGTGACGACCTGCGGCTTGCCGATGGTCATCTCGAAGCCCTCGCGGCGCATCTGCTCGACCAGGATGGCCAGCGCCAGCTCACCGCGGCCCTGCACCTCCCAGGCGTCGGGGCGCTCGGTGTCCAGGACGCGCAGCGAGACGTTACCGACCAGCTCGCGGTCCAGACGGTCCTTGACCTGGCGGGCGGTGACCTTGCGGTCCTTGACCGCGGACTTGGCGTCCGCGCCCTTGCCGGTGCCGCCACGGCCGACCAGCGGCGAGGTGTTGGTGCCGATGGTCATGGAGATCGCCGGCTCGTCGACCGTGATCAGGGGCAGCGCGACCGGGTTCTCCGGGTCGGCCAGGGTCTCGCCGATCATGATGTCGGGGATACCGGCGACGGCGCAGATGTCACCCGGGCCGGCCATCTCGGCGGGCTTGCGGGTGAGGGCCTCGGTCATCATCAGCTCGGTGATGCGGACGTTGGAGATCGTGCCGTCACGCTTGATCCACGCGACGGTCTGGCCCTTGCGCAGCTCGCCCTGCTCGACGCGGAGCAGCGCGATGCGGCCGAGGAAGTTGTCGGCGTCGAGGTTGGTGACGTGCGCCTGGAGCGGCGCCTCCTCCTCGAACGTCGGGGCCGGGACGTGCTCCAGGATGGTGGAGAAGAACGGCTCCAGGTTGGTGCTGTCCGCGGGGACGGTGCCGTCCTCCGGCTTGGTCAGCGAGGCGACGCCGTCACGGCCGCAGGCGTAGACGATCGGGAACTCGATCTGGTCCTCGTCGGCGTCCAGGTCGAGGAAGAGGTCGTACGTCTCGTTGACGACCTCGTCGATGCGGGAGTCCGGACGGTCCGTCTTGTTGATGCACAGGATGACCGGCATCCGCTTGGCGAGCGCCTTGCGCAGCACGAAGCGGGTCTGCGGCAGCGGGCCCTCGGAGGCGTCGACGAGCAGCACGACCGCGTCCACCATCGACAGACCGCGCTCGACCTCGCCACCGAAGTCGGCGTGGCCGGGGGTGTCGATGATGTTGATCGTGATCGGGTCCCCGCCGTCCTTGGGGTGGTACTTCACCGCCGTGTTCTTGGCGAGGATCGTGATGCCCTTCTCACGCTCCAGGTCGTTCGAGTCCATGACGCGGTCGTCGACGGACTCGAGCTGGTGCGCGGCGAAGGCGCCGGCCTGCTTGAGCATGGCGTCGACGATGGTCGTCTTGCCGTGGTCGACGTGGGCGACGATGGCGACGTTACGAATGTCGTGGCGCGTGGGCATACTTGCGGCGCTTCTCCCGGAATCGTGGATGGCGGCGCGTACGGTCCGGCACGCGCGCCCGCCGGGCAGATCACGCCGCGGCCTCTTCCATGGTACGGGGCCGACGCGGCTTTGGCCTTCCAGGGCTGTTCGAATGGGCTGTGACCTGTGCTTTTGCCAGGTGAGAACTAGCGCAGGAAGCCGATGTCCTGGTATCGGGGAGCGCCGAGCCCAAAGGCTCCGGCGTTGACGACGTTCTTGCGGGCCGCCACCAGCTGCGGGCGCTGGTAGAGCGGGATGGAGCCGGCGGCCGCCCAGATCCGGGCGTCGGCGCGGGCGACCAGATCCCGGGAGGCGTCGGTGTCCAGCTCGGTGGAGGCCTGGTCGAAGAGCCTGTCGATCTGGTCGGTGCCGACCCGGCTGTAGTTCTGCTCGACGACCAGCGAGCCGTCCGCCGCGGGCTGCGGCTTGGCGAAGATCGGGCGGGCGTCGGTGGCCGGGTAGGCGGTGGTCGGCCAGGAGTAGAGGGCGAGGTCGAAGTCGCCGGAGGCGATGTGGTCCTTGAAGAAGGCCGCGTCGTCGACCTTGGTGATCTCGGTGCGGACGCCGATGGCCTCCAGCTGGTGGGCGATCCGGTCGCCGACGGCCCGCAGCGGCTCGGCCCCGGCCCCCTTCGGCAGCACGAAGCGGAGCGTCAGCTTCTTGCCGTCCTTGAAGCGGGGCGGTACGGCCGCCGCGGCGGACTTGCCGCCCCCGGAATCCCGGGCTCCGCGGCCCTTCTCCTCCGGCTTCTCGTCGGCCTTGTGTCCGGCGTGCGCCGCCTCCGCCTTCTTCTGCGGGGCCGCGCCGCGCCCCTCCTTCCAGCCCGCGTCGGCGAGCAGGGCCTGGGCGGCGTGGGGGTCCAGGGAGCCGATGGCGTCGCTGTTGTCCTCGTAGCCCTGCTGGCCCGCCACCAGCACATGGCTGCCCATCGGGTCGGCGGGCAGGCCGAGCGGCTTGAGGACGTAGCCGGCCAGGTCCTTGCGGTCGACGGCGCGGGCGATCGCGCGCCGCACGCGCTCGTCGGTGAGCGGGCCGGAGGCGCCGTTGAGCGCCAGCTGGGTGTAGGCGGGCTCCAGGGACTTGCGGACGACCAGGCCGCGCAGGGCCGCGTCCGCCGCCGCGGCGGCCCGCCGCCGGGCCGCGCCGCCCTTGTCGCCCTTCTCCTTCTGCGGCCGGCCCGCACGGTCGATGCGCTCGGCCGCGGCCGCCGTGATCTCGCCCAGGTCGGCCTTGCCGGCCGCCAGGGCGTCGAGGCGCCGCTCGCGCGGCACCGCGCTCAGCACGAGCTTGTCCAGCTTGGCCCGGTCGCCCCACCAGCGCGGATTGCGCACCAGCGTCAGCGTGTGCTCCGAGTCGTCGCGCGCCCCGACCTTGAACGGCCCGGCGGACAGCTTCAGCTCCTTGCGCGCGGAGTCGTTGAAGGCGCTGCCGCTGCCCATGACCGCCTGGGGGTAGAGCGGGGTGAAGAGCGAGGTCCAGTCCGCGTACGCCTTTGCGAACGTGACCTTGACCTCGTGGGCGTCCGCGCCGCGCTCGACCCGGTCGATGCGCTCGTAGCCCGCGTTGCGGGCCGTCCAGTACGAGCTGTCCTGGCCGCGCAGCGCCTTCCACTGGGCCTCGAAGTCGGTGGCAGTGATCGCGCTGCCGTCGCTCCAGACGGCGCCGGGGTTGAGCTTGTAGCGCACGACCTGGCGGGGCTCGCGCTGGATCACCTCGGCGGACAGCAGGTAGTCCGCGTCGCGCTGCGGACGGCCTTGCGCGTCGGGGGTGAACAGGGTGGGCAGCACCGCCTCGGCGACGCGCTGCGCACTGGCGTCCGCGTCGGCCTGGAAGGTGTTGAAGGTGGTGGGCAGCGCGTCCACGGCCCAGGTCAGGGTGCCCTTGTCGGCGACCTTGGCCCGGGGGGCCACCGCGATGTCCTGCGGGACGGCCGCCGCCTCGGTGTCGTCGCCGCCGGCCGAGCAGCCGGCCAGGGCGGGCAGCGCGAGCACTCCCGCGGTGAGCAGAACGGCGGAGCGGTGCGTACGGGACCGCGTGCGGATGGACATCGGTGCTACCTCCGCCGGACTGGGCCGGGATCGTTCACGGCGGCCACTGCGCCACCGGTCGCGTGTACTGCCGCCCACTGAAGGCGACGCCCCCGGCGAAGACGTGCCGACACGGCGCCGCCGGGGTGCACGCCACCCGCCTGGCCGAACGATTTGGCGAATACACCCGCGCGAAGGCGCGCTCGCGCGGCTCTCTTCCCTCCGGGGGGTGTGACGCGCGACACTCTCAGTCGCATCATCGTCGCCACCCGCAACCGCCGACCGCGGAGGTGAGGGCAAGTCATGACCTTGAACGATGAATTGACGGCCGTTCAACAGAGCCTGGACGGCCTGCTGCGCTCGCTCGACCGCCTGGAGCGGCGGCCGGCCGGCGAGGGCCTGGAGCTGCGGCGCGTGCGCACCGACGCGGGCCACCTGCGCGAGAGCATCGCCCTGCTGCGCGAGGCCCTCCCCCAGGACCGGCCGCGACCGGCGATGGTGCCGGTCCCCGATACCCCGTACGACGCCGCGCTATGGGCGGGCGCCGAGGACGAGGGGCTGGGGGCCTGCGACCGGCGCGCGCCCTGAGCGGGCCCGAAGAAGCGCGTCCGGCAAACCGACCCCACTCCTTCCGGAGTCCCCCTTGGCCACTGGCACCGACCCCGAAACCACCGCCGACGCGGGCGCCCGCACCGCGCGCGGCGGCGTCGACACCCCCTCGCGCGCCGCGATCCCCGCCCGCCACCTGCGCCGTGACCGCTGGTGGCTGGCGCCCGCGGGGACGGCCGCCGGGCTGCTGGCATTCGTCGTCTACTCCACCTGGCGCGCCTTCGCCAACAGCGACTACTACGCCGCGCCCTACGTCTCGCCCTTCTACTCCCCCTGCATCGCGCACAACTGCGTGCCGATGGGGGGCGGAGCGGACTGGGACTGGATCGGCCCGTGGTGGGGCCTGTCGCCCGCGCTGCTGGTGCTGATCTTCCCGCTGGGCTTCCGGCTGACCTGCTACTACTACCGCAAGGCCTACTACCGCGGGTTCTGGGCCTCGCCCCCGGCCTGCGCCGTGCCCGAGCCGCACGCGAAGTACACCGGGGAGAGCCGCTTCCCGCTGATCCTGCAGAACGTCCACCGCTACTTCTTCTACTTCGCGGTGCTCGTCGCGGGCATCCTCACCTACGACGCCGTGCTGGGCTTCCGGGACGGGACGGGGGCCTGGGGCCACATGGGTCTGGGCACGCTCGTCCTCCTCGCCAACATCGTGCTCATCTGGGCCTACACCCTCTCCTGCCACTCCTGCCGGCACATCGTCGGCGGGCGGCTGCGCACCTTCTCCAAGCACCCGGTGCGCTACCGCCTGTGGGGCTGGGTCAGCGTGCTCAACGCCCGGCACATGCAGCTCGCCTGGGCGTCGCTGGTGAGCGTGGCGGTGGCCGACTTCTACGTGTATCTGGTCGCCAGCGGCGCCTTCGACGATCCGCGCTTCTTCTAGGAGAGGTCCTCTATTCCAATGCCACAGGTCGACACCCAGTCCTGGGACGTGGTCGTGGTGGGCGCCGGTGGCGCCGGGCTGCGGGCCGCCATCGAGGCGCGCGAGCAGGGGATGCGCTGCGCGGTGATCTGCAAGTCGCTGTTCGGCAAGGCCCACACGGTCATGGCGGAGGGCGGTATCGCCGCCTCCATGGGCAACGTCAACCAGCGCGACAACTGGCAGGTCCACTTCCGCGACACCATGCGGGGCGGCAAGTTCCTCAACAACTGGCGGATGGCCGAGCTGCACGCCCAGGAGGCCCCCGACCGGGTCTGGGAGCTGGAGGCCTGGGGGGCGGTCTTCGACCGCACCGCCTCCGGCCTGATCTCCCAGCGCAACTTCGGCGGCCACGAGTACCCGCGCCTGGCGCACGTCGGCGACCGTACGGGCCTGGAGCTGATCCGCACCCTCCAGCAGAAGATCGTCTCCCTCCAGCAGGAGGACGAGGAGGAGTACGGGGACCACGAGGCGCGGCTGAAGGTCTTCCAGGAGTGCACGGTGACCCGGGTGCTCAAGACCGCGGGCGACCGCGTCGCGGGCGTCTTCGGCTACGAGCGCGAGTCCGGCCGCTTCTTCGTCATCGAGGCGCCGGCCGTGGTGCTGGCCACCGGCGGCATCGGCAAGTCCTTCAAGGTCACCTCGAACTCCTGGGAGTACACCGGCGACGGGCACGCGCTGGCGCTGCTCGCCGGGGCGCGCCTGGTCAACATGGAGTTCGTGCAGTTCCACCCCACGGGCATGGTCTGGCCGCCGTCCGTCAAGGGCATCCTGGTCACCGAGTCCGTGCGCGGCGACGGCGGGGTGCTGCGCAACAGCGAGGGCAAGCGGTTCATGTTCGACTACATCCCGGACGTCTTCCGGGAGAAGTACGCCGAGTCCGAGGACGAGGGCGACCGCTGGTACACCGACCCCGACCACAACCGCCGCCCGCCCGAGCTGCTCCCGCGCGACGAGGTGGCCCGCGCCATCAACGCCGAGGTCAAGGCCGGGCGCGGCTCCCCGCACGGCGGGGTGTTCCTGGACGTCTCCACCCGGATGCCCGCCGAGGAGATCCGGCGCAAGCTGCCCTCGATGCACCACCAGTTCAAGGAGCTCGCGGACGTCGACATCACCGCCGAGCCCATGGAGGTGGGCCCCACCTGCCACTACGTGATGGGCGGCGTCGAGGTCGACCCGGACACCGCCGCCGCGGCCGGGGTGCCCGGCCTGTTCGCGGCCGGAGAGGTGGCCGGCGGCATGCACGGCTCCAACCGGCTGGGCGGCAACTCCCTCTCCGACCTGCTGGTCTTCGGCCGCCGGGCGGGGCTGTACGCAGCCCGGTACGCGGCCGCGCTGGAGGCCGCCGCCCGGCCCGCGGCCTCGCCCGCGGACATCGAGCTGGCGGAGGCGGAGGCGCTGCGCCCGTTCGGCGCGGAGGGCGGCGCCGAGAGCCGGGGCGCGGCCGAGAATCCGTACACCCTCCACCAGGAGCTCCAGCAGTCCATGAGCGATCTGGTCGGCATCATCCGCAAGGAAGGGGAGATGCAGCAGGCGCTGCGGGGCCTCGCGGGGCTGCGGGCGCGGGCCCGGCGGGCCGGGGTCGAGGGGCACCGGCAGTTCAACCCGGGCTGGCACCTGGCACTCGACCTGCGCAACATGCTGCTGGTCAGCGAGTGCGTGGCGCGGGCGGCGCTGGAGCGCACGGAGAGCCGGGGCGGGCACACGCGCGACGACCATCCGGCGATGGACCGGCAGTGGCGGCGCGTCAACCTCGTGTGCCGGCTGGCGGACGAGAGCGCGGAGCCGGCCGTGACGGACTCCGCGCTCGGCCTCGTCCGGCTGGAGCGGCGGGAGACGCCGCCGCTCCGGGCCGATCTGCTGGCGCTCTTCGAGAAGGAAGAGCTGGCGAAGTACCTGACGGACGAGGAGCTCACCTCATGACCTACCAGGCCCACTTCAAGGTGTGGCGGGGTGACAAGGACGGCGGCCGTCTCGTCGACTACGAGGTGGAGGTCAACGAGGGCGAGGTCGTCCTCGACATCATCCACCGGCTCCAGGCCACCGCCGCGCCCGACCTCGCCGTGCGCTGGAACTGCAAGGCGGGCAAGTGCGGTTCGTGCAGCGCGGAGGTCAACGGGCGGCCGCGGCTGATGTGCATGACGCGGATGTCGGTCTTCGATCAGGCCGAGATCGTCACGGTCACGCCGATGCGGGCGTTCCCGGTGGTGCGGGACCTGGTGACGGACGTGTCGTACAACTACGCGACGGCGCGCGCCATCCCGGCCTTCGTGCCGCCCCCGGGCCTCAAGCCGTCGGAGTACCGGATGCGGCAGGAGGACGTCGACCGTGTGCAGGAGTTCAGGAAGTGCATCGAGTGCTTCCTGTGCCAGAACACCTGCCATGTGGTCCGCGATCACGAGGAGAACAAGGCGGTCTTCGCGGGGCCGCGCTTCCTGATGCGCGTCGCCGAGCTGGACATGCACCCGCTGGACGCGGCGGCCGAGGCGGGCATCGACCGCAAGCGGGCGGCGCAGGAACAGCACGGGCTGGGCTACTGCAACATCACCAAGTGCTGCACCGAGGTCTGCCCGGAGCACATCAAAATCACCGACAACGCGCTGATCCCCCTCAAGGAGCGGGTGGTCGACCGGTCGTACGACCCGCTGGTCTGGCTGGGCGACAAGATCCGCCGACGGCGTGGGGACACGGAGCGTCACTGAGAGGACGCTCTCGGTAGCGTAACCGTCAATACGGCCATACGCTCCAAATGTGACGCGGCTTTCCAGGCGGTACGGGCCCAGGGCGCCGGGCTGGGCGATAGCCGGCGTCCTGCTCGCGCTGTGCGCCCTGCTGCTGCCGGTCCCGGTGACCGGAGCGCGCGCCGACACGCCGCTGGACCTGGACTCCTCGGGGCGGATCACCGACACCGTCGGCGCCCTGGGGCGGCGGCGCGCCCAGGTGGAGGCCGCGCTGGACCGGCTGCACACGGCGCACCACGTGCAGGTGTACGTGACCTACGTACGCAACTTCTCCGGCCGTGCGGGCCGCACCTGGGCGGACTCCACCGCCGACCGCAACGGCCTGGGGCCGCGGGACGTGCTGCTGGCCATCGCCACCTTCGGGCACCAGTACGCCGTCTCGGCCGACAAGGACTCCGGCTTCCGGCAGGACCAGCTCGACCGTGTGGCCGCCGTCGCCATCGCCCCCGCCCTGGAGCAGCACGACTGGGCCGGGGCCGCCATCGGCGCCGCCGACGGCTACCGGGCGGTGCTGGAGGGCAAGCCGGTCAAGGCGCCCCGCATCCGGCCGGGCGACAGCAACCCGGGCGCAGACGGGCTCGTCCCCGGCGACCGGCGGGTGTGGGTGCCGATCGCCTGCTCCGCCGGGCTCGCCCTGATCCTGCTCCACCTGGGCGCCCGGCGTGCCGCGCGGCGCCGGGCGGCACGCCGGGCGGTGCTGTCCGCGACCACACCGCCGGGGCTCGCCCGCATGGCCCAGCCGCTCACGCCGCTGCCGGAGCTGGACGCGGAGGCGGCGCGGAACCTCGTCGGGACCGACGACGCGGTGCACACCAGCGCCGAGGAACTCTTCTTCGCCACCGCCCAGTTGGGCGAGCGGGCCACCCGCCCGTTCGCGGAGGCCGTCGCCTACGCCAGGGGCGAGCTCGCCCAGGCCTTCCGGCTGCGGCAGCAGCTGGACGAGGCGCCGCACGAGGACGAGGACATCCGGCGGCACGCCCTGGACGAGATCTGCTCCCGCTGCACCAGCGCCAACCGGCGGCTGGACGCGGAGTCCTCCGCCTTCGACCGGCTGCGGGGCCTGAGGGCCCACGCGAAGGCGATCCTCGCCCACG
Source organism: Streptomyces olivoverticillatus (assembly GCF_014203555.1). Taxonomy (GTDB): domain Bacteria; phylum Actinomycetota; class Actinomycetes; order Streptomycetales; family Streptomycetaceae; genus Streptomyces; species Streptomyces olivoverticillatus. The sequence goes on from NZ_JACHJH010000001.1 coordinate 577,474, forward strand.
CCGAGGCCACGGCCCGGGTGCTGGAGCCCCGCATCGGCACGGCGGAGGCCGCGCTGGCCGCCCTCGCGCAGTGCCGCTCGGCCGCGGCGCTCGCGCCCGTCGGCGAACACCCCGCCAAGGCCCGCGACCGGCTGGCGTTCGCGGGCGCGGCCCTCGCCGAGGCGCGCACGGCGCTGGCCGAGCGGGACGGCAACCGGGCCGCGATATCCCTGCGCGCCGCGGAGGCCGCGCTGTCCCAGGCCCGCACCCTCGCCGACGCCGTCCTGCGCCACAGCCACGAGCTGACAGGCGCGACGGCGCGGCTTCGCGATGCCGTCGCCGAGGCGGAGGCGGCGCTGCAAACGGCCCCCGAGGACCACGCCGCCCGGGCCGTCACCGAGGTGCTGGCCGAGACGCGCCGCGCAACGGCCGCCGGCCGCCACGACCCGCGGTCCCTGCTGCGCCGCGTCGACGCGGCGGCCGCCGGGCTCGGCCACGGTCCCGGCGGCCGCCCGGCGCGGGCGGTGCTCGCGGCGCGCGGCGAGGTGTCGGCGGCGCGGGACTTCCTCGCCACGCACCGGGGGGCCGTCGGCGCCCCGGCCCGCACCCGGCTCGCCGAGGCGGAGCGGCACCTCGCGCGGGCCGAGGCCGACCCCGAGGGGGCGGAGCGCGCCTCGGCCCGCGCCGACTCCCTGGCCCGCCAGGCCCGCGCCCTGGCCGAGCAGGACGTCGATGCCTACGACACCCCCTTCGACGACCCGTGCGCCACGCACCCGGCCCGCGCCCTGGGCGGCGCGCTGCTGGGCGGCATCATCCTGGCGGGCCTGCTCCCGGCGACGTTCGGCGGCGGGGAGACGCGGGGGCGGCTGGCGGGGTGAGGCGGCTCAGTACAGGCTCAGCAGTGCCTCCACCGCGTCCGGGGCCGGGGAGTCGGCGTCGGGCAGGGAGAGCTCGAACCAGACCGTCTTGCCGTGCGGGGTGCGGCGGCTGCCCCAGGCGGCGCTGAGCAGGCCCACCAGCTGCAGGCCGCGGCCGCCCTCGTCCGTGTCGCGGGCGCGGCGGCGGCGGGGCTGGACCAGACCGCCGTCCCACACCTCGCAGACCAGGGTGCGGTCCAGCAGCAGACGCAGCCGGATCTCCCCCTCGCCGTACCGCAGGGCATTGGTGACCAGCTCGCTGACCAGCAGCTCCGTCGTGTCGACCAGGTCGGTCAGGCCCCACGTCTCCAGCTGCTCGCGGGCCAGCTCGCGGGCCTGCGCCACCGAGCGGGGCTCGGGCGGCAGCGTCCAGTCGCCGACGCAGCCGGGCTTGAGGCCGCGCAGCCGGGCCATCAGCAGCGCGATGTCGTCCTCGCCGTGGTGGGTGTCCAAGGCGGTCAGGACGTGGTCGCAGACGTCCTCCAGGGGGCGCCCGGGGTCCGTAAGGGCCTGCCGGAAGGCCTGCAGGCCCTCGTCCAGGGGGTGGTCGCGGGATTCGACCAGGCCGTCGGTGTAGAGGGCGAGCAGCGCCCCGTCCGGCAGCTCGATCTCCGTCTCCTCGAAGGGCTCGCCGCCCACGCCCAGCGGCATCCCCGGCGGCACTTCGAGCAGCATCGCGGGCTCGCCCGCCTCGACCAGCACCGGCGGCAGGTGCCCGGCGTTGGCGACCGTGCACCGCCGGGTGACCGGGTCGTACACCGCGTAGACGCAGGTGGCCAGATACACCTCGGACAGATCCGCGGGCCGTACGCTGCCGCGCACCCCGCGGGAGGCGGACTGCTTGCCGCCGGGCCGTCCCAGGCCGTGCGCGATCTCGTCCAGCGCGGAGAGCACCTCGGCCGGCTCCAGGTCGAGCATGGCCAGGGTGCGGACGGCCGTGCGGAGTTCGCCCATGGCGACGGCGGCCCGCAGGCCGCGGCCCATCACATCGCCGACGACCAGCGCCGTGCGGTGCCCGGGCAGCTCGATGACGTCGAACCAGTCGCCGCCGACCTCGGTCGCCGCGTTGCCCGGCAGATAGCGGCAGGCGATGTCGATCCCGGCGGCCTCCGGGTCGCCGGGCGGCAGCATGCTGCGCTGCAGGATCAGCGCCCGCTCGTGCTCGCGCCGGTAGAGCCGCGCGTTGTCGATGCAGACCGCGGCGCGGGCGGCGAGCTCGACGGCCAGCGCGGTGTCCCGCTCGCCGAACGGCTCGCTGCCCTTCGTACGGGAGAACTGCGCCAGCCCCACCACCGTGTCCCGGGCCACCATCGGCACGGCCAGCGTGGAGTGCACCACGGCGCCGAGCTCGGCGCCGTCCTCGCCCTCCCGGCCCGGCACCACCTGGACGTGTGCGGTGCGCAGCGCCTGGGCGCACGGCGAGTGGAAAGGGTAGCGGTGCACCTCGCCGACCTGGATCGGCTTGTAGTCGGCGTCGACCGGCGCTCCGGTCACCGCGCTGGAGTACGCCACGCGCCGCAGCTCCGCGCTGCCGTCGGCGAGCCCCGGCGGCGCCTCGTCGCCGACGAGCAGGCCTTGGTAGAGGTCGACGGAGGCCAGGTCGCAGAACTGCGGGACGGCAACGGCCAGCAGCTCGCGGGCCGTGGTCTCCAGGTCCAGCGAATTGCCGATCCGGGCCCCGGCCTCGTTGAGCAGGGCCAGATTGCGGCGGACCCCGGCCGCCTCCCGCTCGGCGCGGCGCCGTCCGGTGACGTCCGTGGCGATCGCGGCCACCCCGATCGGCCGCCCGCTGCCGCTGTGCAGCCGGTAGAGCGACACCGACCAGCGGCGCCGCTCGCTGCGCCCGGGCACCGGACCGACGAGCTGAATGTCCGACACCGGCTTGCCGGTGTCGAGCACTTGGCGCAGCGCCGCGGTCAGCCGCTCGGCCTCCGGGCGGGGCAGGAAGTCGTGCGGTGTGCGCCCCCGGTGCCACTCGGCCGGGCAGCCGAAAGTCTGGGCGAAACTCTCATTGACCCGTAGCAGCGTCAGGTCCGTGCCGAAGAAGAAGAAGCCGAGCGGAGATTGGCCGAAAACGGCTTCCGAAGCGGCGATGTCCGTCTCTATTCCGCGCAGCGCCCGGACGTCCACGGCGACGCAGAGCGCGGCGCGGCCGCCCTTGCCGTCCTCACTGGGCATCACGTAGATCTCGGCCAGGCCCTGTTGGCGTCCGTCGCGCTGGTAGGGCACCAGGCCCGTCCAGGCGCGGCCGTCGGGGCCGCCCTCGCCCAGGAAGGGGGCTTCGGCCCGGTGCCGGGCGCGGCGCGCGTCGAGGGGGGCGAAGACCTCCTGGGGGTCCCGGCCGACGGCCTGCCGGGCCGTTATTCCGAAGAGCTCGGCCGCCCGGGTGCTCCACTGCTCGATCCGGCCGTCGGTACCGAGGGAGAACGACGCCACGCGGATGTGGTCGTAAAGGGAGCCGGGCGGGCTGTTCTGCCACATCATCGCCGATGCGGCAGCCGATTCCTCAGGCCTGCCCGCCGTACCCGCTGGCTTTTCGCTCACGTGCCCGTCCCCTCCGGCTCATGTGCTCGCACCGGCATCAGAAGGCCGAGTATCCAGCACAGGGGCCCTTCGGAACACGGACTTCACGATCACAGCACGGTCTCAACCCGCTATGTCTCCTGCCCGCGTTGTCAACCGGACAAGCTCAGTTCGAACCACACGGTCTTGCCGGTGGCACCTGGGCGGGTTCCCCAGCGGCGTGAAGCCAAGGCCACCAATTGCAGTCCGCGGCCCCCCTCGTCGTCGGGATCGGCCGCCCGCTCGCGCGGCGGGTCGGGCAGCGGATCGGAGACCTCCACCAGCAGGGTGGGGCCGGCGTGGGAGTACATCCGTACGCCGATGGGCCCGCTCGCGTAGCGCAGGGAGTTGGTGACCAGTTCGCTGACCAGCAGCACGGTCACGTCGATGACGCCTTCCAGGCCCCATTCGCGCAGGGTGTCGCGCACGAGCGTGCGGGCGGTCCGTACGGCACCCGCCTCGGCGGGAAAGCTCCACTCGGCGAAGCCGGGCGTCGATGCCAGGGTCCCTGCGCCATCGCTCACGCCGACCACTTCCCAGACCGCTTGCCGTACCGCTTGCGACCCCCGGCCGGAATGCCCGGCTTTAGGGATAATAATCAGCACATACCCGGGATAGGGGCCCGACTATCTTCTTCGGCGATCTCCGTCGGCGCCGAGTGACACATTCGGCGTAGCCGGACTGTCCCCGGCCACGAAGGCGGACGGAGGGTCAGCGGGGTTCTGCTCCGGTCTGCGCTCCGGTCTGCGCGGCGAGCATCCGGGCGGCCTCCGCAACCGCGGGGCGGTCCTGCTCGAGCCAGTCGACCTCGCCGATCCGGTCCGGGGTGAGCCAGCGCAGCTCGTCGTGGTCCTCAAGGGGGCGGGGCTCACCCGCCAGCAGCCGTGCCGTCCACACCTGGAGGACGTACGGGGGGCGCAGGGGCCATTCTCCGGCGATGCGCTCCAGCGGCTCGACCTCGATGCCGAGCTCCTCGCGCAGCTCCCGTACGAGCGCCTCACGGGGCGTCTCGCCGGGCTCCAGCTTGCCGCCGGGCAGCTCCCAGCGGCCGGCCAGCTCGGGCGGGGCGCTGCGCCGCGCGGCGAGCAGCCGCCCCCGGTCGAAAACCGCTCCGCCCACCACCACGCGCACCGTCGTCATGGGGGCCGAGCTTACGGCGCCGTCTGCGGCACGGGGGAGCGGGGCGCACCGCCAGGGTCAGTGCGCACCTCCCCGCGCCGCAGACGGGCCGCAGGGGCCTTTACGAGACCGTGCGGCCGACCCGCTCGACTATGTAGAGCTGCTGGTGCCCGCGGGCGTCCAGCCGGTCGACCACGCGCTCGGCCTCGGTTCTCGTGGCGTAGCGCCCGACGCGGTAGCGGTTGCCGTTTTCATCCTGGCGGATGACCAGCCAGGGCAGGACCGGTCCGGTGTCAGTCATCGCTCCTGCCCTCCCGCCGCCGCGCGCACCGGCGCACGCCCTTCGGCATACCTTCCGAAGAAACCGCAGTCCGCATATGCCCGAGCGTACGCCCGACCTTTACACAGCGGATACGGGTTTTCACGAAGAGGTATGCATTCGGCCATGTGCGCGGGTCACTTGACCTCGGCGAGCTCCGCCTCGGCGCTCTCCTCGGCCACGGCTTCGGCCGCCAGTTCCTTCTCGGCCTGAACAAGGGTGGGGTTGCGCCACGAGCTGCGCACGCCCCACACGTAGAAGCCGAGCGCGATCAGCGCGACCAGCAGCATGTCCCAGCCTTCGGGGAGGTACCCCTGGCCGTTGAACTTGGTGCTGCCGGCCCAGGAGACGGCCGCCATCACGAAGAGGTAGCCGACCATCCAGGCGCCGGCCTTCAGGTGCGGCTTGAGCACGGCCCACGGCTTGCGCAGCTCGTACCAGGCCCAGATCGGCAGACCGACCGCCATGAGCAGGATGACCTTGCCGGTCAGCGGCCACTTGGCCCAGTACAGGACGAGCGAGCCGAAGACCATCGCGACCGGCGCGATGACGGGCATGGCCTTGAGCATGACCGGGCGCTTGATGTCCGGGGCGATCCGGCGCAGCGACATCACGGCGACGGGGCCGGTGATGTAGGAGATGACGGTCGCGACCGAGACGATCTCGGCGAGCGAGCCCCAGCCGCGGAACACGGCGAGGAACAGGAAGGCCACGACGAGGTTGAGCAGCAGGGCCGGGCGCGGAACGCCCGTCTTCTTGTCGACCTTGCCGAAGACGCCCGGCAGGTGGCCGTTCTCCTGAACGCCGTGGATCATGCGCGAGGTGGTGGCCGCGTAGATCATGCCGGTGCCGGAAGGGGAGATGAAGGCGTCCGCGTAGAGGATGATCGCCAGCCAGTTCAGACCCCAGGCGATGGCCAGGTCGGCGAGCGGCGACTTGAAGGTGAGGGCCTTCCAGCCGGAGGCCAGGTCGGCGGACGGGACGGCCATCAGGAAGGCGACCTGGAGCGCGATGTAGATGACCAGCGCGATGAGGATCGAGCCGATGACGGCCTTGGGCAGCGACTTGCCCGGGTTACGGGCCTCGCCGGCCATGTTCAGCGGGGACTGGAAGCCGTTGTAGGCCCAGACGATGCCGGAGGTGGCGACGGCCGTGAAGACCGAGCTCCAGCCGTTCGGCGTGAAGCCGCCCGCCGTCTGGATGTTGTGCGTGTCGAAGTGCGCGTACATCAGGGCGCCGGCGGTCAGGGCCGGGACGACGATCTTGAAGACCGTGATCGCGTTGTTGGTCTTCGCGAACAGGCTGATCGCGAACCAGTTGAGGAAGAAGTAGAAGACCAGCAGGACGCTGGCGAGGGCGACACCGCTGCCCGTCAGCTCCTTGCCGTCGTACAGGCCCTTGGCCCAGTCCCACTTCCAGGAGCTCATGTACTGCACGGAAGCGGTCGCCTCGCCGGGTATGACGGAGACGATCGCGAGCCAGTTGGCCCACGCGGCGAGATAGCCCGCCAGGGAGCCGTGCGAGTACTGGCCGTAGCGGACCATGCCGCCGGCCTTCGGGAACATCGCGCCGAGCTCGCTGTAGGTGAGCGCGATCGTCAGTGCGACGGCTGCGCCGATGACCCAGGCGCAGATCGCGGCGGGACCAGCGATGCCGGCCGCCCGCTGGGCCCCGAAGAGCCAGCCGGAGCCGATGATCGACCCGAGGCCCACGGCCGTCAGCGCCACCGGACCAAGGGTCCGGCGGTAATTGGAGTGGGAACCCTGTTCGGTACTCAACGCCCCGGCTCTCCTTTTCTTTCGTACTCCCCCACGGCAGGACACAAACCGCGCCATCGTACGAGCGATTTGGCCGAGTTGATTCCGCCAAAGGGCCCTGACCTGGCCCTATGTGAGTTTTGCAACAACGGAACCCGCACCTCCGTACCCACCCGAACCGGGGCAAAGGCATCACTTCCTACCCGCTGGTACGGACCAACGGGCAGGCATTCCAGACGTTGCGAAACTGACTCCGGAGTAAGCCGAAGGGCGCCGCGGAGGCGTTCACATGCGCGTCACGGCTACTTCACCGGCAGGTGGTATGCCACCCGGAACCGCTCGGCGAGCATGATCACATCCGCCGTCTCCACCGGGCAGCCGCCCGCGAAGTACGTGCGCGAGACGACCAGGACGCAGTGGCCGGGCACCCCGCCCAGCGCCAGCGTCTCCTCGGCGAGCCCGGGGCGCGCCCCGACCTCCTCGGTGACGTTGTCCACGATCAGGTCGATGGCGGCCATCCGCTCGACCACCCCGCGCCCGGCCAGCGGCCCCTCCTCGGGCAGCATCACGGGCGTGCGCCCGGTGACCGCCAGGGGCTCCCAGGAGATGGAGAGCATCGCGGGCTCGCCGCCGGAGCGGAAGAGGTAGTCCGTGCGCATCACGCGGTCGCCCGCGGTGATGTGCAGCCGCCGGGCGACGGCCGCATCGGCCACGGTCTGCTCGCTGCGCGACTCCCAGGTGCCCTTCACCCGGTCGTCGGCCTGCTCCTGGCGGAAGGGGCTGGACTCGCCGATGGCGCGATATCCCGTGCGCACCACGGAGCGCGGCACGGGCTGCTCGCGGACGTAGGTGCCCGAGCCGGAGCGCCCTTCGACCAGGCCCTCGGCCATCAGGACCTTGCGGGCCTCCAGGGCGACGGTGTCGGAGACGCCGTACTGCTCACGGATCCGGGCCTGGGAAGGGAGCCGGGTGTGCGGCGGCAGCTCGCCTGCGACGATTTTCTGCCGGAGATCGCCGGCGACGCGAAGGTATGCGGGCTGGTCACCGAAGGCCACGTCCACTCCCAAGGGGTTGACAGTCCGCAACAGCTTGGCAACCGTCGGTTGTGATCCGCAACTCTAGGCCAAGGAATCACCAGATGTGGTGAATTGCAGTTCAGAGGCGTGTATCCGCAGTTCGCGGGCACATGCGGCGAGCACTCTCCGCAGGCACTTCCCCCTCGCACGCAAAAGGGCCGCCCCGCCTGCGTCTGCGCAGGTGGAGCGGCCCTTCCGAACGTTCTCGGATGTTCTCAGGCGTTCTCAGACGTTGAAGCGGAACTCGACGACGTCACCGTCCGCCATCACGTACTCCTTGCCCTCCATGCGCGCCTTTCCGGCCGCGCGGGCCTCGGCGACGGAGCCGGTGGCCACCAGGTCGTCGAAGGAGATGACCTCGGCCTTGATGAAGCCCTTCTGGAAGTCGGTGTGGATCACACCGGCCGCCTCGGGGGCCGTGGCGCCCTTCTTGATGGTCCAGGCGCGGGACTCCTTGGGACCGGCCGTCAGGTAGGTCTGCAGGCCCAGGGTCTCGAAGCCGACCCGGGCGAGCGTGGCCAGGCCCGGCTCCTCCTGGCCCATGGACTGCAGCAGCTCCAGCGCCTCGTCGTCGTCCAGCTCGATCAGCTCGGACTCGATCTTGGCGTTGAGGAAGATGGCCTCGGCCGGGGCGACCAGGGCGCGCTGCTCGTTCTTGAAGTCCTCGTCGACCAGCTCGTCCTCGTCGACGTTGAAGACGTAGAGGAACGGCTTGGTCGTCAGCAGGTGCAGCTCGTGCAGGAGGGCGCCCTTCTCGGTGCCCTTGGTGATGCCCGCGGAGAACAGCGTCTGGCCGGACTCCAGGATCTCCTTGGCGGCCTCGACGGCGGCCAGGACCGCGACCTTCTCCTTCTGGAGGCGGGACTCCTTGGTCAGGCGCGGGACGGCCTTCTCGACCGACTGCAGGTCGGCGAGGATCAGCTCGGTGTTGATCGTCTCGATGTCGTCCTTGGGCGAGACCTTGCCGTCGACGTGGACGACGTTCTCGTCCTTGAAGGCGCGGATGACCTGGCAGATCGCATCCGACTCACGGATGTTCGCCAGGAACTTGTTGCCCAGGCCCTCGCCCTCGGAGGCGCCGCGCACGATGCCCGCGATGTCGACGAAGTCCACCGTGGCCGGGAGCTTGCGCTGCGAGCCGAAGATCTCGGCGAGCTTGTCCAGGCGCGGGTCGGGGACGCCGACGACGCCCACGTTGGGCTCGATGGTGGCGAACGGGTAGTTGGCCGCCAGCACGTCGTTCTTGGTCAGGGCGTTGAACAGGGTCGACTTGCCGACATTCGGCAGACCGACGATTCCGATCGTGAGCGACACGTGACGTCTTCCCGTAGTTCCCGTGAGAGCGCCCCCCGGCGGGGCCGGTCAACCAGTCTACGGGTCCGCGCCCCACACCCGCCCCGGACGGGCGATTCGTCGAACGTACGGCCAAGGGGGCCCAAACGGCGTGTCCAACGCCGGAAACCTCCGGTGCCGCGACCTAGTTTGGTCGCGTGGAGCAACCCAGCACACGCAGTCCCCAGCGCAATCAGCGCAAGGTCCGCCGGGGGTCCCCCGTGCCGCGGCCGGCCGCTCCCGTCGGCGAGCGCGGAAACACGGCCGCGGCCCGCGCCGGGCGGGGCCCCGCCCCGCTGCCCGCGGCCCGGCTGACCGGGCTCGGCAGCGGGCTGCTCACGGCGCTGGCGATGCTGGGCATCGGCGTGCTGGACGCACGGTGGGCGCACTCCTCGCCGCACGTCTACGGGCTGTTCTTCCTGCTGGGCAGCGCGGCCTGTGCGCTGTGGGTGCGGCCGGCGGACCTGATGACGGCGCCGGTCAGCGCGCCCATCGCGTTCGCGGTCGGGGCGGTGCCGATCAGCGGAGGCGGCGGGGGATTCGCGGGCCGGCTGATGAACCTGGTCACCCTGTTGTCGCTGCATGCCGGGTGGCTGTACTCCGGCACGCTGCTGGCCGCGGTGATCGCGCTCGTCCGCAGGATCGTGCTGATCAGGACGCGACGGCGGGTCCGGCCGCGGAAGCGGCCATCGCAGCCCCCACGATCCCCGCGTTGTTCTCCAGACGAGCGGGCACGATACCGGCGCTGACGCCCTCGATCAGCGGCAGGAACTTCTCCGCCTTGCGGCTGACCCCGCCGCCGATCACGAAGAGCGCGGGCGAGAGCAGCATCTCCACGTGGGCGAGGTAGCGCCCGACCCGCTTGGCCCAGCGGCTCCAGGTCAGGCCCTCCTCCTCCTTGACCCGGGTGGAGGCGCGCGTCTCGGCGTCGTGGCCCTGGAGCTCCAGGTGGCCGAGCTCGGTGTTGGGCACGAGGCGGCCGTCGATGAAGACGGCGCTGCCGATGCCCGTGCCGAAGGTCAGCACGACGACCGTGCCGCCGCGACCCCGCCCGGCGCCGAAGGCCATCTCGGCGAGCCCCGCGGCGTCGGCGTCGTTGAGCACGGTGACGGGCGCCTCCAGCCGCTCGCCGAGCAGCCCGGCGACGTCCTGCCCGATCCACTTCTTGGAGACGTTGGCGGCCGTCCGGGTGACACCGCCGACGACCACCCCGGGGAAGGTCACCCCCACCGGGCCCTGCCAGCCGAAGTGGTCCACCACCTGCCGGACGCCGTCGGCGACGGCGTCCGGGGTGGCCGGGTGGGGGGTGAGGACCTTGAAGCGCTCCTCGGCGAGCTCGCCCGCCGTCACGTCCACCGGGGCGCCCTTGATGCCCGATCCGCCGATGTCCACGCCGAATACGTTCATGCCGACCACGCTAAGGGCCGACGTGCGTGATTACCCCTCGGACGGGGACGCCAGCTCCGCGGCCTCGGACCGCAGGTCCCGGCGCAGCTCCTTGGGGAGGGAGAAGGTGATGGACTCCTTGGCGGCCGTGACGACCTCCACGTCCTCGAAGCCGCGGTGGGCCAGCCACTCCAGGACGCCCTGGACGAGGATCTCCGGGACGGAGGCGCCGGAGGTGACGCCGACCGTGCTCACACCCTCCAGCCAGGCCTCGTCGATCTCCTCGGCGTAGTCCACCAGGTGGGCGTCGCGCGCGCCGGCGCCGAGGGCGACCTCGACCAGGCGGACGGAGTTCGAGGAGTTCTTGGAGCCGACGACGATGACGAGGTCGGCCTCGGCGCCCATCTGCTTGACGGCCGTCTGCCGGTTCTGCGTGGCGTAGCAGATGTCGTCGCTGGGCGGCGAGAGGAGGTTGGGGAAGCGGCCCTTGAGGGCGTCGACCGTCTCCATCGTCTCGTCGACGGACAGGGTGGTCTGGGAGAGCCAGACGACCTTGTCGGGGTCGCGGACCTCCACGTTCGCCACAGCGCCGGGGCCGTCGACGAGCGTGATGTGCTCGGGGGCCTCGCCGCTGGTGCCGATGACCTCTTCGTGGCCCTCGTGGCCGATGAGGAGGATGTCGTAGTCGTCCTTGGCGAAGCGGACGGCTTCCTTGTGGACCTTGGTGACCAGCGGGCAGGTCGCGTCGATGGTGGCGAGCTTGCCGCGCGCGGCCTCCTCGTGGACGACCGGGGCGACGCCGTGCGCGGAGAAGATGACGATGTTGCCCTCGGGCACCTCGGCCGTCTCCTCGACGAAGATGGCGCCCTTCTTCTCCAGCGTCTTGACCACGTACTTGTTGTGCACGATCTCGTGACGCACGTAGACGGGCGCGCCGTACTGCTCCAGAGCCTTCTCGACGGCAATCACGGCACGGTCGACGCCCGCGCAGTAACCACGCGGGGCGGCGAGCAGGACCTTGCGGGAGGTCTTAGCAGTCATGCCCACCATCGTACGGGGCCCGTTTCACCGGCGTGGCCCGCCCGTCCGGGGCGTGCCGACGCCGAATACTGGCGACGGCCGGGGCGGCCGGCCGGTCGAGGAGGGCAGCCCGTGTCCGCATCCGCACCGCCCGCCGCGGGCGACGGCTCGCTCCGCCGCGCGCTCTCCTTCCGCGATCTGGTCGTCTACGGTCTGCTCTTCATCGCGCCCATGGCACCGGTGGGCGTCTTCGGCACGCTGGACGCCAGGTCGCACGGGGCGGTCGCGCCCGTCTACGCGGTGGCGACCTGCGCCATGGCCTTCACCGCCTGTTCGTACGCGCAGATGGTGCGGGTCGCGCCGCGGGCGGGCTCGGTCTACACCTACGCGCGCGTGGGGCTCGGCGAGGCTGCGGGGTTCGTCGCCGGGTGGATGGCGATGCTCGACTACCTGCTGATCCCGGCGGTCGCCTACCTCTTCTCGGGCATCGCCCTGCACGCGCTGGTGCCGGCGGTGGCGCAGTGGGTGTGGACAGCGGCCGCGGTGGTGGTGACGACCGCCCTCAACCTGGCGGGGGTGCGGACCGCGGCGCTGGCCGGGTTCTGGGTGCTGGTGCTGGAGCTGGCGGTGCTGGCCGTCTTCGTGGTGGCGGCGGTGGTCGCGCTGGCGCACGACGGCGCGCGGCGGGGGTGGCTCACACCGCTGGCCGGGGAGGGCGGGTTCTCGGCGGCGGCGGTGCTGGGGGGCGTGTCGGTGGCGGTGCTGTCGTTCCTGGGCTTCGATGCGATCGCCGCGTTCGCGGAGGAGTCCGCGGGGGGCTCGGAGCGGGTGGCGCGGGCGGTGGTCACGTGTCTGGTGGCGGCCGGTGTGCTGTTCGTGGTGCAGACGTATCTGGTGGCGCTGCTCGCCCCGATGTCCGCGGCCGAGCTCGCGGCCGCGCCGGGCAGGCAGGGTGCGGCGTTCTACGACACGGTGGACGCCGCGTCGGGGCTCTGGCTGCACCACGTGGTGGCGGCGAGCAAGGCGGTCGGGGCGGCCTTCGCGGCGCTGGCGGGCCAGGCGGCGGCCGGGCGGCTGCTGTTCGCGATGGCGCGCGACCGCCGGCTGCCGGGGCTGCTGGCGAAGGTGGACCGGGGTTCGGGCGCTCCGCGGGCCGCACTCCTGGGCGCGGCGGCGGTGACGCTGGTGGCGGCGGTGTGGGCGGCCCGGCGCGACGACGGCCTGGACCGGCTGGTGTCGGTGGTGGACGTGGGTGCCCTGACGGCCTTCGCCCTGCTGCACCTGTCGGTGATCGGCTGGTTCCGCCGACAGCGCGGGGCGCTGCGCCCGGTGGTCCACGTGATGGTGCCGCTGGCCGGACTGGCAGTGGTGGCCGCGGTCATCGCGACGGCCGCGGGGGCGGCCCAGGCAGTGGGCGCCCTGTGGCTGGCGGCGGGGCTGGGGGTGCTGGGGGCACAGGCGGTGCGGCGGACGACAGGCTGAGCGAGGCCGTGCCTGCGCCTGTTCGTACCGCCCCGGGCTGTCGGTGGCCGCCGCTAGGCTCGGCGCATGGCTGTCAACACCTCGCCGGATGCGCCGCTGCCCGTAGGACAGGTCTCCCGCATGATCGGCGGCTGGATCGACCGCCTCGGGGCCGTCTGGGTCGAGGGGCAGATCACCCAGCTCTCCCGGCGCCCCGGTGCCGGCGTCGTGTTCCTGACGTTGCGTGACCCCTCGCACGACGTCTCGCTGTCCGTGACGTGCTACCGCGCGGTCTTCGACCGGGTCGCCGACGTCGTCTCGGAGGGCGCGCGGGTCGTCGTGCTCGCCAAGCCCGAGTGGTACGCGCCGCGCGGCCAGCTGTCGCTGCGGGCGACCGAGATCAGGCCGGTGGGCGTCGGCGAGCTGCTGGCCCGGCTCGAGCAGTTGAAGAAGGCGCTGGCCGCGGAGGGGCTGTTCGCCGCCGAGCGCAAGCGGCCGCTGCCGTTCCTGCCGCAGCTGATCGGGCTGGTGTGCGGCCGTGCCTCGGCCGCCGAGCGCGATGTGCTGGAGAACGCCCGGCACCGCTGGCCCGCCGTCCGCTTCGAGGTGCGCAACGTCCCCGTGCAGGGGGTCCACGCGGTGCCGAGCGTCATGGAGGCGGTCAAGGAGCTGGACGCCGCCCCCGAGGTGGACGTGATCATCGTGGCCCGCGGCGGCGGCAGCGTGGAGGACCTGCTGCCGTTCTCCGACGAGCAGCTCGTCCGGGCGGTGTCCGCCTGCCGTACGCCCGTGGTGTCGGCGATCGGGCACGAGCCGGACACCCCGCTCCTCGATCTGGTCGCCGACCTGCGCGCCTCGACGCCGACGGACGCGGCGAAGCGGGTCGTGCCGGACGTGGGCGAGGAGCTGGCGCGGGTGCGGCAGTTGCGCGAGCGCGCGCTGCGCTGTGTCACCGCGCACCTGGACCGGGAGGAGCGCGGCCTCGCGGCGGCGCGGGCGCGGCCGTGCATGGAGCGGCCGCAGCGGATGGTGGAGGAGCGCGAGGAGCAGATCGCCGCGCTCGAGGGCCGGGCCCGCCGCACGCTCGGGCATCTGCTGGACCGTGCGGAGTCCGAGCTCACCCACACCCACGCCCGGGTGGTCGCCCTCTCCCCCGCGGCGACCCTGCGCCGCGGCTATGCGGTGCTGCAGCACGCCGACGGCTCGGTGGTGCGGGCGGCGGCGGAGGTGGCGGCCGAGGAGGAGCTGCGGGCGCGGGTCGCGGAGGGCGAGTTCGCGGTGCGGGCCCTTGTCACACCTACCGAATAGGCTGGAGCGCATGGCGACGACGACAGGCGGGGCAGTGGAGGATCTCGACGCCCTGGGCTACGAGCAGGCGCGGGACGAGCTGATCGACGTGGTGCGCCGCCTGGAGGCGGGCGGCACCTCGCTGGAGGAGTCGCTGGCCCTGTGGGAGCGGGGCGAGGCGCTGGCCAAGGTGTGCCGCCGCTGGCTGGAGGGCGCGCGGGCGCGGCTGGACGCGGCGCTGGCAGAGGAAGACCAAGCGGAAGCCGAAGCGGAACCCGAGGGCTAAAGCAGCCCCCTGGGGGCTGAGCCATCAGCAAGCACGTTGTGAGGTGGGTCTCACGCGCCCTCGTTTTAGTTGAAAGTTAATCTATTTCCTCGTAGATTGGCTGTTGCCAGCTTGGAAATCCCGCTTTACGAGGTGCCCCCATGACTCTCGCGCTCGACACCGCCGCCCAGGACCTGCTCTTCCGCGAGGCCCACACGGCCAACGCCTTCACCGACGAGCCCGTCTCCGAGGAGCAGATCCAGGCCGTCTACGACCTGATCAAGCTCGCCCCCACGGCCTTCAACCAGTCGCCGCTGCGCATCGTGCTGGTCCGCTCCGCGGAGGCCCGCGAGCGCCTGGTCTCCCACATGGCCGAGGGCAACCGCGCCAAGACGGCCGCCGCGCCGCTGGTCGCCATCCTCGCCGCGGACAACGAGTTCCACGAGGAACTGCCCACGCTGTTCCCGCACTTCCCGCAGGCCAAGGACGTCTTCTTCAGCGAGCGCGCCGCCCGTGAGCAGGCCGCCGCCGCCAACGCCACCCTTCAGGCGGGCTACTTCATCCTCGGCATCCGCGCCGCCGGCCTGGCCGCGGGCCCGATGACCGGCTTCGACTTCGCGGGCGTGCAGAAGGAGTTCCTGGACGACGACCACACCCCGCTGATGGTCGTCAACATCGGCAAGCCGGGCGCGGACGCCTTCCACCCGCGCTCCCCGCGCCTGTCCTTCGACCAGGCCGTCACCACCGTCTGACCGGCCCCGTCGGACCAGCCCCGCTCGGCTCCCCCCGCCGGACGGGGCCGCCGGCCGCCGTGCTCAGCCCGAGGACTTCGCCTTCTCGGCCTTGAGCGCGGCGGCCATTTGCGTCAGCCGCTCGTTGGAGGCGGTGCCGGTGACCACCGTGGTCACGCCGTGCTCCTCGCGCACCAGGGCGTTGTACTTGGGGCCCTCGTAGCGCTGCCAGGTGGCATCGCCCACCTTCTGCGTGCCGCCCGTCTTCTCCGCGCTCTGGCTCGCGCTGTCGATGAACGAGCGCGCCGGGCCGTCGCTCTGCTCGACCGCGACGTACTGCCGCGTCGGGTCGAGGAAGCCCAGGTGCCACACCGAGCCGTCCTTGCCACGCGGCTCGTACGAGACCGAGGTGGCGCGCCAGCCCTCGCCCAGCCCCTCGGGTGCGGCCACCGCGTACGGCGCCGTCCGCCGGACGGTGTCCAGCTCCACCCGGTAGTCCACCGTCTTGACCGGATCCCTGGACTCGTCGTGCGGGATGAAGAGATAGCTCAGCCCGGCCACCGGAATCACCACTGCCAACGACAGCAGCATGTTCCGAATCGTCTGCGTCTTACCGTTCCTACCTGCCACGTCCCCCATGGTCCCCCATGCCCGCACCGATCTTGACGCAGGTGGGGCCCGTGGTGACGTGGCCGGACCTTGACGCCGCTCATGCGTGGGGTGCCCTGCTCACTCTCGCAATGAACCGATAAAGTCATCAGCACCCTCACCACGGCCGCCGCCGTACAGAAAGGTCCGCCCGATGACCGATCACCATCTGCCGTCCCAGCTCGAGGTCAGCCCCGAGGCACCCGACCGCAACCTCGCCCTGGAGCTCGTCCGGGTCACCGAGGCGGGCGCCATGGCCTCGGGCCGCTGGGTCGGCCGCGGCGACAAGAACGGCGCCGACGGCGCGGCCGTACGCGCGATGCGCGCGCTGATCCACACCGTCTCGATGAACGGTGTCGTGGTCATCGGCGAGGGGGAGAAGGACAACGCCCCCATGCTCTACAACGGCGAGCGCGTGGGCGACGGGACCGGCGCGGAGTGCGATGTCGCCGTGGACCCGGTGGACGGCACCACGCTGACCGCCAAGGGCATGGCGAACGCCGTCTCCGTGCTGGCCGTCGCCGAGCGCGGCACGATGTTCGACCCGTCCGCCGTCTTCTACATGGACAAGCTGGTCACCGGCCCGGAGGCGGCCGACTTCGTCGACATCGACGCGCCCGTCGCCGTCAACATCCGCCGCATCGCCAAGGCGAAGCGTTCCTCCGTCGAGGACGTCACGGTCGTCGTCCTCGACCGCCCCCGCCACGACGGGCTGGTCAAGGAGATCCGCGAGGCCGGGGCCCGGATCAAGTTCATCACCGACGGCGACGTGGCCGGCGCCATCATGGCCGCGCGCGAGGGCACCGGCGTGGACCTGCTGCTGGGCATCGGCGGCACGCCGGAGGGCATCATCGCGGCCTGCGCGATGAAGTGCCTGGGCGGCACCATCCAGGCGAAGCTGTGGCCCAAGGACGACGAGGAGCGCGAGCGCGCCCTGGCCGCCGGCCACGACCTGGGCCGGGTCCTGCACACCGACGACCTGGTCAGCGGCGAGAACGTGTTCTTCGTCGCCACCGGCATCACCGACGGCGAGCTGCTGCGCGGCGTCCGCTACCGCGGCGAGACGGCGACGACGCAGTCGCTCGTCATGCGCTCCAAGTCGGGCACGATCCGCCAGATCGACTCCGAGCACCGGCTGTCGAAGCTGCGCGCCTACAGCGCCATCGACTTCGAGCGCCCCAGCTGACACCGGGTGTGAATTCAGCCGCCAACGGGCCGGGCCCCGCCGATGATCGGCGGGGCCCGGCCCGTTGGATATCCGTGTGCGGCGGTCAGCCCGCCGCTGCGATGCGCGTGGCGCGCTGCAGCTCCGCCTCGCGCCGCCGGCGGCGGGCCAGCACCACCCGGCGCTCGGCGGCGGTCAGCCCGCCCCACACCCCGTAGGGCTCCGGCTGGAGCAGGGCGTGCTCGCGGCACTCGACCATGACCGGGCAACGGGCGCAGACGCGCTTGGCGGCCTCCTCGCGCGAAAGGCGGGCGGCCGTGGGCTCCTTTGATGGTGCGAAGAACAGCCCGGCTTCATCCCGGCGGCACACCGCCTCCGAATGCCAGGGGCCGGCCTGTTCCCGAGCGGAAATCCGCTGGGACGGTACGGCGGCTTCCTGCAGGGGCTGATGCGGTAGCAGCACGGTCTACTCCTGACGACGGCTTTGCTGGGCCGATTGAGTCACCTTTGCCCGCCTCGACGCGCACGGCCATTCGCACCCGCAGCCGTACGAGAGACGATGCACCAAGCTTTACCCGCTGTGCGCGAGCTTATTCACACCGTTGCCATGACCGGAATGCCGTGCGCTGCCGTCAGGAGCCCGCCCGGAGGTTCTTCAGCCGCTTGCCCCGCTTCGCCTTCGCCTCCACTCCGCCGAACACCGCGAAGCCCGTGACCACGACGACCGGAGCATCCGGGTCCGTCGCCTCGCGCGTCGTGACGTCGAATCCGCCGAAGATGCCCGTGCCCGTCGAACGCACGGAGACATTTTCCGGAACCTTGATGTCGATCCCGCCGAACACCGCGGCGGCATTGATGACGATCTCCCGCTGCTCGAAGACCGCCTCGGTCAGATCGATCTCCACACCGCCGAAGAGCGCGAACGCGTTCGTCCGCGACCGCACCCGCCAGCGGCCCTTGCGCGTCGAGCCGCCGAAGACGGCGACCAGATTCTCGGCCTCCGCCACCCCGGGGCGCACGGAAGCGTCGTACGGGCGCGCGGGGGCGGTCGCGTCCGCTGCTCGCCGGTCCACCGGGAGATCGCTGATCAGCGGCTCCAGCTCGCCGACCGTCTTCGCCGTGTACACCCCGCCCACCCGCTCGGCGTGCTCCTCCGCGGTGAGCCGGCCCTCGGCCAGCGCCTCGCGCAGGATGTCCGCGATCCGGTCGCGGTCGGCGTCGGAGGCGCGCAGCTCCGTCGCGGGCGGCGCGGGGCGCTTTACGAGGTCGGCCCGCTGTCCGGGCTCCGGCTGCTTTTCCAGAGATGGCTCGTCCACGCCAACCAGAGTAGCCAAACGCGATAGATCGCGATAGTGCCGCGACGGGGCGGAGTTCTGCCCCCGGTTTTGTCCCTGGTAGTGACGGAGTGAGCCTTACCTCACAAACCCACCACCCGCCGCGCCCCCTAACCTGGAAGGCGCTGTCGAGGAAGCCAGCACCATCATCCGCAGAGTGAGGGAATCGCCGCGATGTCTCGGCCCGAGTTTGCCTATACCGACCTCCTGCCCCTGGGCGAGGACAACACGCCGTACCGGCTGGTCACCGCCGAGGGCGTGGCCACCTTCGAGGCCGACGGCCGCACCTTCCTCAAGGTCGAGCCCGAGGCGCTGCGCAAGCTGGCCGCCGAGGCCATGCACGACATCTCGCACTACCTGCGCCCGGCCCACCTCGCCCAGCTGCGCCGCATCCTCGACGACCCCGAGGCCTCGGCCAACGACCGCTTCGTCGCCCTCGACCTGCTGAAGAACGCCAACATCGCCGCCGCGGGCGTGCTGCCGATGTGCCAGGACACCGGCACCGCGATCGTCATGGGCAAGCGCGGCCAGAACGTGCTCACCGAGGGCGGCGACGAGGAGGCCCTCTCCCGCGGCATCTTCGACGCGTACACCCAGCTCAACCTGCGCTACTCGCAGATGGCCCCGCTGACCATGTGGGACGAGAAGAACACCGGCTCGAACCTGCCCGCGCAGATCGAGCTGTACGCGACCGACGGCGGCGCGTACAAGTTCCTCTTCATGGCCAAGGGCGGCGGCTCGGCCAACAAGTCCTTCCTCTACCAGGAGACGAAGGCGGTCCTCAACGAGGCCTCCATGATGAAGTTCCTGGAGGAGAAGATCCGCTCGCTGGGCACAGCCGCCTGCCCGCCGTACCACCTGGCGATCGTCGTCGGCGGCACCTCCGCCGAGTACGCGCTGAAGACGGCCAAGTACGCCTCCGCGCACTACCTCGACGAGCTGCCCGAGGAGGGCTCCGCGCTGGGCCACGGCTTCCGCGACAAGGAGCTGGAGGAGAAGGTCTTCGAGCTGACGCAGAAGATCGGCATCGGCGCGCAGTTCGGCGGCAAGTACTTCTGCCACGACGTGCGCGTGGTGCGCCTGCCGCGCCACGGCGCGTCCTGCCCGGTGGCCATCGCCGTCTCCTGCTCCGCCGACCGCCAGGCGCTGGCGAAGATCACGCCGGAGGGCGTCTTCCTGGAGCAGCTGGAGACCGACCCGGCGCGCTTCCTGCCCGACACGACGGACGCCGAACTCAACAGCGGCTCCGCCGCGGGCCTCGAGGCGGACGGCGACGTGGTGCGCATCGACCTCAACCGCCCCATGGACGAGATCCTCGCCGAGCTGACCAAGTTCCCGGTCAAGACGCGGCTCTCGCTGACCGGCCCGCTGGTCGTCGCCCGTGACATCGCACACGCGAAGATCAAGGAGCGGCTGGACGCGGGCGAGGAGATGCCGCAGTACCTCAAGGACCACCCGGTCTACTACGCGGGCCCGGCCAAGACGCCCGAGGGCTTCGCCTCCGGCTCCTTCGGCCCCACCACGGCCGGCCGGATGGACTCCTATGTCGAGCAGTTCCAGGCCGCGGGCGGCTCCAAGGTGATGCTCGCCAAGGGCAACCGCAGCAAGCAGGTCACGGACGCGTGCAGCACGCACGGCGGCTTCTACCTCGGCTCGATCGGCGGCCCGGCGGCGCGCCTGGCGCAGGACTGCATCAAGAAGGTCGAGGTCCTCGAGTACGAGGAGCTGGGCATGGAGGCGGTCTGGAAGATCGAGGTCGAGGACTTCCCGGCGTTCATCGTCGTGGACGACAAGGGCAACGACTTCTTCGTCGACCCGGCGCCGGCGCCGACCTTCACCTCGATCCCGGTGCGCGGCGGCAACTGACGCGAGCCGTTCGCCGGACGGGCTGAAATCAGCCCGTCCGGCGTTTGAGGACCGGGGTCCGGGGCGGAGCCCCGGGGAACGTCACGCGAAGCGCTGCGACGCCGACCCGTCACACTTCGCAAGCCGCACCGCGTCCTTTGCCCCGGCCAGGGCCAGGCACAGATCCTGCGCCGCCGCGGGCCGGTACGTGCCGCCGTTGCGCTCGAACCGCTGGTTCGTCCCGCCGTGACAGTCCCACAGCACCACGGCCGCCCCGGCCGCGTACTTGCCCTCCGGCACGTCCACGCACCGGTCGTGCGTCAGCGCCGTGTGCAGGGACTTCTGCCCCGCGTCGTACCACCACTGCTGGTTGCGCGAGCCCGAGCAGTCCCAGCCGCCGACCTCCGTGCCGTTGGCGGAGGCCGCTCCGTAGGCGTCCACGCACGTCCCCGACGCCTCGCTCTTCAGCGGGCGGAAGGCGTCGTCCCACGCTCCCTTGGTGAGCACCGGGGTCCCCGTGCTCGCCGGGTCCGCGCAGCCCGCTTCCTGATAGTTCGACGCATACAGCTGCGTCAGGCAGGACGCGAACGCCCCGTGCCCGCGGAAGTTGGGGTGGAAGGACTGCCGGACGGAGTTGGAGTCGGGCGGGAAGGGGTTGGTCAGGTCGATGTAGAGCCCGCGCGCCCACGTGTTGTCCATGCACACCTCGTGCCCGTGGAAGAGACGGGAGTTGTCGAGGTAGACCGCGCCCGTGTCCCGGGCGATCCGGTGCATGCCGCGCTCGAACGCGGGCACTGCGTAGTTGCGGCCCCACGCCGCGTCCGAGGTGTAGCCGAGGCAGCCGCCGGGGATCTTGCCGGGGTAGTCGGGGTTGTCCTCGATGTCGGGGCCGATGGGGCTCGGGTAGCCCATCACGACGAGCTTGTAGTCGCCGCTCGCGTAGCCCGCGTCCGTCATGACCTTCCGCAGGTCGCGTACGGTCTGCTCGACCTTGGGCACCAGGGAGTCGATGCGCCCCTGCCAGCCGGGCGCGTACTTCTGCTCGCAGGGGCCCTGCAGCAGCACGTAGCGGGTGACGCAGTCGGTCATCACCGGGCCGAACTGCAGGTCGTCGTTGGCTCCCGCGACGAGCAGCACCATCTTGACGCGGGTGTTGCGGGCCTTGACGGCGAGGTTGTCGCTCTGGACGAGCTCGTCGGCGTACTGCTTGCTGCCGCCGATGCGGATGTTGACCGTCGAGGCGCCGGAGCAGGCCAGGTTGTAGGTGGCGTCGGCGGGTATCCCCGTGCGGTGGATGGCGGCGTCGGGCGAGCGGTGGCACCAGTTGGACGGGCCGGCGGTGCCCGGCTCGTAGGTGCCGACGCCCTCGCCGGAGATCTCGCTGTCGCCCAGTGAGACCAGTGAGGTCTTGCGCGCTTCGAGCGGGCGCTCGGCGGCGTCGCCGTAGAGCTTGAGGGACTCCGCGGCCCGGACCTTCTCCAGCTCGGGCGCAAGGGGGGTCGAGGCGGTGGCGGCGCGGGACTGCGCCTGGGCCGCCGGTCCGGTGACGGCCATCCCGCCGAGCGCGGCGGCGAAGGCTGCGAAGCCGGCGAACGTACATCGCAGGGTGGGTCTGCGTGTCATGAAGCCTCCCCGATTTCAGTTGTTACCCGCGGTATTTACTAGTCGGTAGTGCCGTTTGGGAACACGGTGAACAAGACAAACGCTTTGTTTGTCAGGAGGTAGAGAGCGATGACCGAGAACGGGCAGTACCGGATCGAGCACGACTCCATGGGTGAGGTGCGCGTCCCCGCGCACGCCAAGTGGCGGGCCCAGACCCAGCGGGCCGTGGAGAACTTCCCCGTCAGCGGCCAGCGTCTGGAGCGCGCGCACATCGAGGCGCTGGCCCGGATCAAGGGCGCCGCGGCGAAGGCCAACGCCGAGCTGGGCGTGCTCGACCGCGATGTTGCCGAGGCGATCGCGGCGGCCGCGGCCGAGGTCGTCGAGGGGCGGTGGGACGAGCACTTCCCCATCGACGTCTTCCAGACCGGCTCCGGCACCTCGTCCAACATGAACGCCAACGAGGTCATCGCCACCCTGGCGAGCGAGCGCCTGGGCCGCGCCGTGCACCCCAACGACGACGTCAACGCAAGCCAGTCCTCCAACGACGTCTTCCCCTCCTCCATCCACATCGCGGCCACCGCCGCGGTCACCCGCGATCTGATGCCGGCCCTGGAGCACCTCGCCGAGGCGCTGGAGCGCAAGGCCGAGGAGTTCGCCGACGTCGTCAAGTCGGGCCGCACCCACCTGATGGACGCCACGCCCGTCACCCTCGGCCAGGAGTTCGGCGGCTACGCCGCCCAGGTCCGTTACGGCGTGGAACGGCTGCGCGCCGCGCTGCCCCGCCTCGCCGAACTCCCGCTGGGCGGCACGGCCGTGGGCACCGGCATCAACACCCCGCCCGGCTTCGCCGGCGCCGTGATCGCCGAGATCGCCCGCACCACCGGACTGCCGCTGACCGAGGCCCGCAACCACTTCGAGGCCCAGGGCGCCCGCGACGGGCTGGTGGAGACCAGCGGCCAGCTGCGCACCGTCGCGGTCGGCCTCACCAAGATCGCCAACGATCTGCGCTGGATGGGCTCCGGCCCCCGCACCGGCCTCGCCGAGATCGTCCTGCCCGACCTCCAGCCGGGCTCCTCGATCATGCCGGGCAAGGTCAACCCCGTCGTCCCCGAGGCCCTCCTGATGGTCGCCGCCCAGGTCACCGGCAACGACCTCACCGTCGCCACGGCCGGTGCCGCCGGGAACTTCGAGCTCAACGTGATGCTCCCGGTGATGGCGAAGAACCTCCTGGAGTCCGTGCGCCTGCTCGCCAACGCCTCACGGCTGCTCGCCGACCGCACCATCGACGGGATCACCGCCAACGTCGAGCGCGCCCGCCGGTACGCGGAGTCCTCCCCGTCCGTGGTCACGCCCCTCAACCGCTACCTCGGCTACGAGGAGGCGGCGAAGGTGGCCAAGAAGTCCCTTGCCGAACAGAAGACGATCCGCGAGGTGGTCCTGGAATCGGGCTACGTCGAGAGCGGACTGCTCACCCGCGAGCAGCTCGACGAGGCGCTCGACGTGCTGCGCATGACCCGCCCTTAAGCAGGCTGCGCGGCCCCCTCCGCCCGCGCCTTGGACCGTACCTTGGCCCGTACCTTTGCGGCGCACGTCACGGCGCATCCTTGGCACGGGCACCTAAGATCTGCGCATGGCAGCGGAGACAGCGGAGACGACGGGTACGGCAGAGCACGCATCCTGGGCGCCGGGGGAGCACATCCTCTGGCGCTACCGGGGCAACGCCAGCGACTCCATCCACATCTGTCGCCCCGTCACCGTCGTCCAGGACACCCCGGACCTGCTCGCGGTCTGGATGGCGCCCGGCACCGACTGCGTCAAGCCGCTGCTCGCCGACGGCACCCCCGTCCACCGCGAGCCGCTGGCCACCCGCTACACCAAGCCCCGCACCACCGCCGTCACCCGCTGGCACGGCTCCGGGGTGCTCAAGCTGGCCCGGCCCCGCGAGCCCTGGTCGGTCTGGCTCTTCTGGGACCTCGACTGGCGCTTCAAGAACTGGTACGTGAATCTCGAGGAACCGCTCGCGCGCTGGGCCGGCGGCGTCGACTCCGAGGACCACTTCCTGGACATCGCCGTCTATCCCGACCGCAGTTGGGAGTGGAAGGACGAGGACGAATTCGCCGAGGCCCAGCAGGCAGGGCTGATGACGCCCGGTCAGGCCGCCCGGGTGCGCGCCGCGGGGCGCGAGGCCATCGCCCGGATCGAGTCCTGGGACGCACCGTTCGCCGCGGGCTGGGAGGACTGGCGGCCCGATCCCGCCTGGTCCGTACCGCCGTTGCCCGACGACTGGGACCGCACCCCGGCACGCCTCGGGGCGTGAGAAGGGGCGCGAATCAAGGCGGGAATCGCTTGCCGACTCCCCGCACGACAACCGTAGGATCGGCCTCCGCGATACTGCACAGCACGGCACGATGAGACCGAGTCAGTCACAGGAAGGGCGGAGCCGTGAGCGGTGACGACCGGCGGGAGTACGACGGCTACGCCCGGTTAGGGCTGGACCGCAGCGGACAGGCCGAGGCGTTCGACGCCATCGGCGACCGCTACGACGAGGCGTTCCCGCACAAAGAGGGCCAGCTCGCCGCGGGCGAGTGGCTGGCCTCCTCCCTGCCGCCCGGCTCCCGCATCCTCGACGTCGGCTGCGGCACCGGACTGCCGACCGCCCGTCAGCTGGCGGAGGCGGGCCACAAGGTCGTCGGCAGCGACCTCTCCCCCGGCATGCTCGCCCTCGCCCGGACCAACGTCCCCGACGCGGAATTCCACCTGGGCGACCTGGCCGACCTGCGCGACGGGCGGCTGGGCCGCGAATTCGACGGCATCGCCGCCTTCTTCACCCTGCTGATGCTGCCCCGCCCCGAGATCCCGCACGCGCTGCACATGCTGCACGCCCTGCTGAGACCCGGCGGACTGCTCGCCCTGTCGATGGTCGAGGCCGACGTGGACGACTTCTCGATCCCGTTCCTCGGCAACACGATCCGGGTATCCGGTTACCTGCGGGACGACTTGCGCGACGTCGTCACCCAAGCGGGCTTCGAGATCGCCGGGGAGAACTCGCTGGCGTACGCCCCGGCGAGCACGGACGTACCACCCGAGATCCAGATCTTCCTCAATCTGCGCCGCGCCTGACCCACGTGCGCCCGGGCGACCGGGCGCACGGCCCCGACGGATGGAACCCCACGCGTGACGGAGCACCCCAACTCCCACGGAAGACAGCGGACCGCCCCGGTCCGCCGGTCCGCCGCGCCGGACGGCGAAGCCGTCGCAGCAACCGGGCACAGCGAGCCACCGGCCCGCGCCACGGCGCGCGGCGAAGCCCACCCGGACCCGACCCCGGTCGGCCCCGGCCCGCAGCAGCTGCCCGCCCCGCGCGGCGGCGAGGCCCACGCGGCCGCCGAGGACGACGCCGGGCAGGAGGCCGCCCGGCGGCCGGGCGCCGCCGCCGGTGTCCCCGGACCGCCCGACGGCGAGGGCGGCGGGTCCGGCGGCGGGCTGCCCCGGACCCCCGCCGGTACGTCCGGCGGCGAGCGGCTGCGCTTCGTCGGCGCCGCGACCCGGCGGATCGCGCGCGGCATAGACCTCGACGAGATCGTGCTGGGCCTGTGCCGGGCGACCGTGCCGACCTTCGCCGACGCCATCCTCGTCTACCTGCGCGACCCGCTGCCGGTCGGCGACGAACGGCCCGTCGGCCCCGTCGTGCTGCGCCTGCGCCGCACCGACCGGCTGCCCGAGTACGTGCGCGGCGACGGCGACCCCGAGGCCGACCGGGATCTGTCCGCGCTCGGCCCGGAGCTGGCGGAGGCCGCGTCCGAGCGCTGCGAGGTGCGCATAGGCGGGCCGCTCGCGGAGGTGCTGCGGGGGGTCAGACCGGTCTTCGGGGACTCCTCGGCCGCCCGGGCAGCCCTCCCCGAGCTGCTGGGCGAAGGCAGGCACGTACCGCAGCGGCACCGCACCATCCTGGCGCCGCTGCGCGGCCGGCGGCGGGTGATCGGCGCGGCGGTCTTCATCCGGCGCGGGGACCGGGCCGCCTTCGAGGGCGACGACCTGCTGGTGGCGGCGCAGCTGGCGACCCACACCGCGCTGGGCGTGGACAAGGCGGTGCTCTACGGCCGCGAGGTCTACATCGCCGACGAGCTCCAGCGCACGATGCTGCCCGACTCCCTGCCCCAGCCCACCGGCGTCCGGCTGGCCAGCCGCTATCTGCCGGCCGCGGAGACCGCCCGGGTCGGCGGCGACTGGTACGACGCGATCCCGCTGCCGGGCAACCGGGTGGCGCTGGTCGTCGGCGACGTGATGGGCCACTCCATGACCTCGGCCGCGATCATGGGCCAGCTGCGCACCACGGCGCAGACGCTGGCGGGCCTGGACCTGCCGCCGCAGGAGGTGCTGCACCACCTCGACGAGCAGGCGCAGCGCCTGGGCAGCGACCGGATGGCCACCTGCCTGTACGCGGTGTACGACCCGGTCGCGCACCGCATCGTGATCGCGAACGCCGGGCATCCGCCGCCGGTGCTGCTGCACCGCGGCGGGCGGGCCGAGGTGCTGCGGGTGCCGCCGGGCGCGCCGATCGGCGTGGGCGGGGTGGACTTCGAGGCGGTGGAGCTGGACGCCCCGGCCGGGGCGACGCTGCTGCTGTACACGGACGGCCTGGTGGAATCCCGGATACGGGACGTATGGACCGGCATAGAGCAGTTGCGCGAGCGACTGACCGACACGGCCCGGCTGACGGGTCCCAATCCACCGCCGCTGGAGCCGCTGTGCGACGAGGTGCTGGGGATGCTGGGCCCGGGCGACCGGGACGACGACATCGCCCTGCTCGCGGCGCGCTTCGAGGGCATCGCGCCGAGCGACGTGGCGTACTGGTTCCTGGACCCGCGCCCGCAGACGGCCGGGCAGGCGCGCAGGCTGGCGCGCCGGGCGCTGGTGCGCTGGGGCCTGGAGGAGCTGACCGACGCGGTGGAGCTGCTGGTCAGCGAGGTGATCACCAATGCGGTGCGGTATGCGGAGCGGCCGATCACGCTGCGGCTGCTGCGGACGGACGTGCTGCGCTGCGAGGTGGGCGACGACGTGCCGCAGCTGCCCCGGCTGCGGCAGGCGCGGCCGTCGGACGAGGGCGGCCGGGGTCTGTACCTGGTGAACAAGCTGGCCCGGCGGTGGGGGGCGACGCGGCTCAGCACGGGGAAGGTGGTGTGGTTCGAGCTGGCGCTGCAGGCGCACGCGCGCTGATCATCCGGCTGCTCCGGATGGGCGGGATTTGCGGTCGCGGGTTTGCATGAGCCGGTTCGCCCGTACGAGGTGAAATTCTGGACAGTGTCCAGACTCCTGTTGCCGACAGGTCGTCGGCGGGAGTTCACTGGCCGGTGTGGAGGGTCGCACCGGCGCGCCCTCACCGTTCCCGTCCGGGAGGCGTCCCATGAGCGACTCGGCGCACAGCACCTCGTACACCACCGCCAACTCCGGAATCCCGGTGGAGAGCGACGAGCATTCCCTCACCGTCGGCCATACCGGCCCCATCCTGCTGCAGGACCACTACCTGATCGAGAAGATGGCCCAGTTCAACCGGGAACGGGTCCCCGAGCGGGTGGTCCACGCCAAGGGCGGTGGCGCGTACGGCACCTTCACGGTGACCAATGACGTCAGCCAGTACACCAAGGCCGACGTCTTCCAGCCGGGCCGGCGCACGGAGATGCTGGCCCGCTTCTCGACCGTGGCCGGAGAGCAGGGGTCGCCCGACACCTGGCGCGATCCGCGCGGCTTCGCCCTGAAGTTCTACACGGCGCACGGCAATTACGACCTGGTGGGCAACAACACGCCCATT
Source organism: Streptomyces olivoverticillatus (assembly GCF_014203555.1). Lineage (GTDB taxonomy): Bacteria > Actinomycetota > Actinomycetes > Streptomycetales > Streptomycetaceae > Streptomyces > Streptomyces olivoverticillatus. The sequence goes on from NZ_JACHJH010000001.1 coordinate 605,088, forward strand.
TTCTTCGTTCGCGACCCGATCAAATTCCAGGACTTCATCCGCTCGCAGAAGCGCCGCCCGGACAACGGGCTGCGCGACAACGACATGCAGTGGGACTTCTGGACGCTGTCGCCCGAGTCGGCGCACATGGTGACCTGGCTGATGGGCGACCGCGGCATCCCCAAGACGTGGCGCCATATGAACGGCTACGGCTCGCACACCTACATGTGGGTCAACGGGGGCGGCCAGAAGTTCTGGATCAAGTACCACTTCAAGACCGACCAGGGCATCGACTACCTCACCCAGGCCGATGCCGACCGCCTCGCGGGCGAGGACCCCGACCTGCATCGCCGCGATCTGTACGACGCGATCGCAAACGGTGATGCGCCGTCGTGGACGCTGTACGTCCAGGTGATGCCCTTCGAGGACGCGGCGGGCTACCGCTTCAATCCGTTCGACCTCACCAAGGTGTGGCCGCACGGCGACTATCCGCTGATCGAGGTCGGGCGGATGACGCTCGACAGGAACCCGGACGACTTCTTCGTCCACATCGAGCAGGCGGCCTTCGAGCCGTCCAACCTGGTGCCGGGCGTCGGCCCGTCGCCGGACAAGATGCTGCTGGGCCGGCTCTTCTCGTACCCGGACACGCACCGCTACCGGATCGGCCCGAACTACACCCAGCTGCCGCCCAACCGGCCGCACTCGCCCGTCAACTCGTATGCCAAGGACGGCCCGATGCGCTACGAGCCGGCGAACACCGCGCGCCCCTACGCGCCCAACTCCTACGGCGGCCCGGCGGCCGCCACCGGCCGCTTCGGCGAGATCGCGGGCTGGGAGGCGTCGGGCGAGATGGTGCGCGAGGCGTACAAGCTGCACCGCGAGGACGACGACTGGGGCCAGCCGGGCACGATGGTGCGCCACGTCCTGGACGACGAGGCCCGCGAGCGGCTGGTCGGCAACGTCTCCGGCCATCTGCGCAACGGCGTGAGCCGGCCGGTGCTGGACCGGGCGCTGCAGTACTGGCGCAACATCGACAAGGAAATCGGCGACCGGATCTCCCGCCGGGTCAACGGCGGCTGAGGTCTTTCGGGAAACGACGGACGGCCGCGTCCTCCCCCGGCGGGGAGGGCGCGGCCGTCCGTCGTTCGGTCGTCAGCCGGTGGTGGCGGTGGCCCGGCCTCCGTTGGGCCTCGGGTCCGTCCCGTCGGTCGGCCCCGGCGGGGTCACGGGCGGGGTGACGGGGGGCGTCACCGGCGGCGTGTGCCGCGTCGGGCCCGCCGTGGGCTCGTGGGACGGCGGCGTGTGCGAGGCGCTGCCCGACGGCGTCGACTGCGGGGAGCGCGACGGCGACGGCGAGTGCGAGGCGGACGCGGACGGGGTGGCCGCGGCGGACGGCTTGCTCGGCAGCACCGGCGCGGCGGGCTCGCTGGTCTCCAGGTCGAACTTGGCGGTGGCGTCGTCGTCGAGGGCGTTCGAGGTGTACGCGGCCCAGATCTTCGCCGGGTACGTACCACCGTTGACACGGCCGTTGCCGCCGGTGTCCATCAGCGTGACCTGCTTGCCGCCGGGGGCCTCACCGAAGAGGCCGACGGAGGTGATGAGGTCCGGGGTGTAGCCGGTGAACCAGGCCGACTTGTCGTCGTCGGAGGTACCGGTCTTGCCCGCCACCTGGTACTGCGCGTTCTGCACGACGTTGGCCGTGCCGTCGTCGACCACGCCCTGGAGGACGGAGGTCACGCCGTCGGCGGTGTCGCGGGAGACGATGCGGTCCTTGCTGACCGCGTCGGGCAGCTGGTAGTCCTTGCCGCCCCGGGAAGCGGACTTCACGATGCTCGGCGTGGTCTTCTGCCCGTGGTTGTCGAGGGTGGCGTAGACACCGGACATGTCCAGGGGGCTCGCGCCCATGGAGCCCAGCGCCATCGACGGGTTCGCGTCGAACCCGGTGCCGTCGCCCCGCATGCCCAGGTCCACGGCGGTCTTCTTGACCTTGTCCAGGCCGACGTCGACGGCCATCTGCGCGAAGACGGTGTTGACCGAGCGGTTCATCGCCTCCTGGACGGTGACCGCGGCATTGGAGTACTGGTCCTCGTTCTCCGGGGCGTAGCCGTCGCCGCCGGGGCCCACGACCGGGCGCTTGTTGGTGCCGTCGTAGATCGTGGCCGGGCTGATCGACTTGCCGTCCTGGGTCTGGGACTTGTGGTCCAGGGCGGAGACCAGGATCAGCGGCTTGAACGTGGAGGCCGGCTGGTAGTCACGGCGCGTGGCGTTGTTGGTGTAGTGCTTGAGGTAGTCCTGGCCGCCGTACAGCGCCACGATCTTGCCGGTCTTGCGGTCCACGGACACGGCACCGGGCTGGACGTGGCCGTCGACCTCGCGGGCCTTCGGGTCCAGGTGGTCCAGCAGCTGGTTCTTGACCGCGCCCTCCAGCGCCTGCTGCCTCTTGGGGTCGATGCTGAGTGTGATCGTCCAGCCGCCCGCGGCGAAGTCCTGCTCCGCGTCCTTGGGGCTGCGGCCTTCCTTGATCAGGTCGCGGATGATCTCCTGCCTGGCCGCCTCGACGAGGTAGCCGTTCTGGCCCTTGAGACCCTCGGAGGGCTTGGGGTCACCCGGCTTCTCGAACTTCATCTGCTTGCGCTTGGCCGGGTCGAGCCACTTCTGCTCGACCATCTTGTCCAGCACGTAGTTCCAGCGGTTCATGGCGTTCTGCCGGCCCGCGTCGGTGGCCGCCGTCCAGTCGTACTGGCTCGGCGCCTGGAGCAGGGCGGCGAGGTAGGCGCCCTCCTCGACCGACAGCTTGTCGACGTCCTTGCCGTAGTACGCCCGGGAGGCGGCCTGGATGCCGTAGGCGCCGCGCCCGTAGTAGCTGGTGTTGAGGTAGCCCTCGAGGATCTTGTCCTTGCTGAACTTGTCCTGGACCTTGAGCGAGATGAAGAGCTCGTTCACCTTGCGGCTGACGGTCTGCCGCTGGTCCAGGTAGTAGTTCTTGACGTACTGCTGGGTGATCGTCGAGCCGCCCTGCTTGCCCCGCCCCATCAGCGTGTTCAGCAGACCTCGGGCGGTGCCCTTCAGGTCGACGCCGGGGTCGGTGTAGAAGGTCTTGTTCTCGGCGGCGATGACGGCGTACCGGACATCCTTGGGGATCTTCGCCAGCGGCACTTCCTCGCGGTTCACATCGCCGATCCGCGCGATCTGCTTGCCGTCGCTGGACTTGTAGATGTTGCTCTGCAGCTTGGCGGCCGGGTTTCCCTCACCGGGGACGTCCACGTAGAGGTACAGCGCCCAGAAGGCACCCACGCCGAGGGCGATCAGCCCCACGAAGTAGGCGAGCAGCATCTTCCAGGTGAAGAACCGGCGAATGCCCTTCTTCTTTGGCTTCTTGCCCTTGTTCTGCACGCGTCGCGCGTCCGCTCGGCCCATCTCTCCTGCAGCTCCAGTCCGTCCGCCCCCAACCCAGCTCATGAAGCTAACACCGCAACTGTCACCAAACGCCCATCGATCACGGCAATAACGGACGTGACATACAGCACCCGGATGGCGGGAACCCGGATACGGCGTAGTGCGGAAAACCGTACAGGGCGATAAAGTGCTATCACTTTGCTAGACGGTGCAGACGTCCGGCGACCCGCCGCGCGCTGCGAGGAATCAGGGGGACCCCCATGTCCGAGACCACACCCGGCAGCACGTCCCGGACCCCCGTCCGCGAGATCCCGGCCAATGACATCGGCGGCGGCCTCGCGCTGCTGCTCGGGCTGGTGGGCCTGCTCGCCGGCATCGGCTCCGTCGTCGCCGGGGCGGGGCTCAGGGCCGACGGCAACCACACCGCGGCCGCCACGCTGATCCCCCTCGGCATCCTGCTCGGCCTGGCCTCGCTCATAGCCATGTCCGGGCTGAACACCATCGCCCCCGGCGAGGCCCGCGTCGTCCAGCTCTTCGGCCGCTACCGGGGCACAATCCGCTCCGAGGGCCTGCGCTGGGTCAACCCCTTCACCAGCCGCGACAAGATCTCCACCCGGGTGCGCAACCACGAGACCGCCGTCATGAAGGTCAACGACGCCTACGGCAACCCCATCGAGCTGGCGGCCGTCGTCGTCTGGCGGGTGGAGGACACCGCGCAGGCCAAGTTCGAGGTGGAGGACTTCCAGGAGTTCGTGGCCACCCAGACCGAGGCGGCCGTGCGGCACATCGCCATCGAGTACCCCTATGACGCGCACGACGAGGACGCCCTGTCGCTGCGCGGCAACGCCGAGGAGATCACCGAGAAGCTCGCGATCGAACTGCACGAGCGGGTGCAGGCGGCGGGCGTGCGCATCATCGAGTCGCGCTTCACCCATCTCGCCTACGCCCCCGAGATCGCCTCCGCCATGCTCCAGCGGCAGCAGGCCGGCGCGGTGGTCGCCGCCCGCAAGCTGATCGTGGAAGGCGCGGTCGGCATGGTCGAGCAGGCCCTGGAGCGGATCATGGAGCAGGACATCGTGACCCTGGACGAAGAACGGAAGGCAGCCATGGTCAGCAATCTGATGGTGGTGCTCTGCGGCGACCGCGCCGCGCAGCCCGTCCTGAACACCGGCACGCTGTACCAGTGACGGAGGAACCCTCCGGGGCCGGGCGGCCGCGGCAGCGCAAACAGGTGCTGCTGCGGCTCGACCCGGTCGTACACGACGCACTGACCCGCTGGGCCGGGGACGAGCTGCGCAGCGCCAACGCACAGATCGAGTTCCTGCTGCGCAAGGCCCTCGCCGAGGCCGGACGGCTGCCCGGCGACGTCGGGGCGATACGGCGCCGGGGCCGGCCACCGAAGCAGCAGAACCCGGACCGGCCGGAGGGCTGACCGGCCGACAGCCGTTCACGGACTTCGCGAACGTGAACGGCTACTGTCGCGCCCTCACCCCACGATCCGCACCGGCAGCCGCCGCAACTCCCGGCGCAGCGCCGCCGCGAACTCCTCGAACTCCCCCTGGCGCGCCGCCCCCGACCGCATCGCCAGGGCGATCCGCCGCGAGGGCGCCGGATCGGCGAAGTAGCCCGTCGCCAGGCGGTCGCTGCGCCCGGTCTCCACCCGCAGCGCGGTACGCGGCAGCAGCGTCACCCCGAGGCCGCCGCCGACCAGCTGCACCAGCGTGGACAGCCCGGCCGCGCTGGTCGTCATCGGCGCGCCCTCGGTGCGCCCGGCCTCCCGGCAGATGTCGAGCGCCTGGTCGCGCAGGCAGTGCCCCTCGTCGAGCAGCAGCAGGTCCAGCTCGCGCAGTGCCGCCCGCGGGATGTCGCCGCGCCCGGCCAGCCAGTGGTCGCAAGGGGTGACGAGCACGAAGTCCTCGTCGAAGAGCGGCAGTTCGGTGACGCCGGGCGCACCGAGGGGCACGGCGAGCAGCAGCAGGTCGAGGCGGCCCTGGGTGAGCCCGTCCAGCAGGGAGGAGGTCTGCTCCTCGTGCACCTGGAGGTCGAGCTGCGGGTAGGCGTCGTGGACCAGGCGCAGGACGGCGGGCAGCAGGTAGGGCGCGACGGTCGGGATGACGCCGAGGCGCAGCACGCCGGTGAACGGCGCGCGGGCCGCGTCGGCCTCCTCCATCAGGGCGGCCACCGCGTCCAGGACCGTGCGGGCCCGGGCGGCGAGCCGCTCGCCCGCCGGTGAGAGCAGCACTTTTCTCGTCGTACGCTCAAGGAGCTGGATGCCGAGCGACTCCTCCAGCGCCGAGACGGCCCCCGAGAGGGCGGGCTGGCTCATGCCGATGGCGGCCGCGGCGTCGCGGAAGTGCAGATGCTCGGCGACGGCGGCGAAGGCGCGCAGCTGGGCGAGGCTGGGCTGGCGAGGCCTGGCCGGGGCGACCTTTCCGGTGCCGGGCCACGGGAGTGCACCTCCCGGTCCGTCCGGCTTCCCCCCGGGTATCGATGCCGTCATTGATAACCACCTCCGATCAACGCCACCCAGTCTAGCTATTTCCGCTATCAATGCCTCCTGTGGCACTGTGGGAGCCGTCCAACCCGCAGGAAATCCCGCATACCGGGATTTCCTTCGTTGCAAGGAGAGCGCGTGCTCACTGTCGGTGACAAGTTCCCCGAGTTCGACCTGACCGCCTGTGTGGACCTCGACGCGGACAAGGCTTTCGCGCAGATCGACCACAAGACCTACGAGGGCAAGTGGAAGGTCGTCTTCTTCTGGCCGAAGGACTTCACCTTCGTCTGCCCGACCGAGATCGCCGCGTTCGGCAAGCTGAACGACGAGTTCGCCGACCGTGACGCCCAGATCCTCGGTGTCTCCGGCGACTCGGAGTTCGTCCACCACGCCTGGCGCAAGGACCACGCCGACCTGCGTGACCTGCCCTTCCCGATGCTGGCCGACGCCAAGCACGAGCTGATGGCGGCCTGCGGCGTCGAGGGCGAGGACGGCTACGCCCAGCGCGCGGTCTTCATCGTCGACCCGAACAACGAGATCCAGTTCGTCATGGTGACCGCCGGCTCCGTCGGCCGTAACCCCAAGGAGGTCCTGCGGGTCCTCGACGCCCTGCAGACGGACGAGCTGTGCCCCTGCAACTGGAACAAGGGCGAGGACACCCTCGACGCCGCCGCCCTTCTCGCGGGCTGATCCTCCATGGCCCTCGATGAGCTGAAGTCCGCCGTACCGGACTACGCCAAGGACCTGAAGCTGAACCTCGGCTCGGTCATCGGCAACTCCGACCTTCCGCAGCAGCAGCTGTGGGGCACCGTCCTCGCCTGCGCGATCGCGACCCGTTCGCCGATCGTGCTGCGCGAGCTGGAGCCGGAGGCCAAGGCCAACCTCTCCCCGGAGGCCTACACGGCCGCCAAGTCCGCCGCCGCCATCATGGCGATGAACAACGTCTACTACCGCACCCGGCACCTGCTGTCGGACCCGGAGTACGGCAACCTGCGCGCGGGCCTGCGGATGAACGTCATCGGCAACCCCGGCGTGGAGAAGGTCGACTTCGAGCTGTGGTCCCTGGCGGTCTCCGCCATCAACGGCTGCGGCATGTGCCTCGACTCGCACGAGCAGGTGCTGCGCAAGGCCGGTGTGGCCCGCGAGACGATCCAGGAGGCATTCAAGATCGCCTCCGTCCTCCAGGCCGTCGGCGCCACCCTCGACGCCGAGGCCGTGCTGGCGCAGTAGCCTGCGGCCGGTCAAACGGTACGGTTGGGCCCACCAGCGATCTTGCTGGTGGGCCCAACCTTTTTGCGCGGACTCCGAGGGGGACGGTTTCTGTGGCACGACGCGTGGTGGACGACCGGCTGGCGGTCGTCGGCGCTGCCCTGAGCGGCGCGGCCATCGGCTGGGCCGATCTTGAAATAGTGCGCCGGGCCACGGCCGCCGATGCCCGCGTGTGCCAGCAGCACCCCAACGACGTCTGCCTCACCCTCTACCCCGAGCTGGGCATCGCCGGCTGGATCGCGGTGGCCTTGGCCGGCTTCGTGATCCTGCTGTGGGTTCTCGAGGTCAGACCGCTGATCGTCACCGTGACAGCGTGCCTGGGTCTGTCGGTGTGCACGATGATGGTCTGGGCAGAGGTTGGCGGACTCGCGCGGTCGTGGGTCTTCTACCTGATGAGCGCGGGCGGCCCGGGACTGGTTGCCGCCATGCGATCCGCACGCATGCGGCGCCCGGCGGCGATCGCCCTGGCCGTCCTGCTCGTCCCGCTTCTCGTCTGGATAGGGTGGAGAACCCTTCACTGACAGCGCCGTAAACGAAAGCGGCCCGCGGACCATGCATCGTCCGCGGGCCGCTTTGGCGTGTGTGGGTCAGCCCCCCGGTCTCGGCGGGGATGCGGGGGCCTCCTGGGGAGTCACCGCCAGCGCCGAGCGGGCCGCATTCTCCTTGGCCTGCTCCTTGGCGTGCGCCCGCAGGTAGCCGACCACCGCATTGGTCACCGCCACCAGCGGCACCGCGACCACCGCGCCGCCGATGCCCGCGACCATCGAGCCCGCGGCGACCGAGAGGACCACCGCCAGCGGATGCACCCGCACCGCCCGGCCCAGGATGAAGGGCTGCAGGACATGGCCCTCGATCTGCTGCACCGCGAGCACCACGACCAGCACCATCGTCGCGGTGAACACATCGCGCGTCACCAGCGCCACGATGACCGCCAGCGCGCCCGAGACGACGGCGCCCACGAGCGGGATGAAGGCGAAGAGGAAGATGAAGACGGCCAGCGGCACCGCCATCGGCACCTTCAGGAAGAACAGCCCCACGCCGATGAAGACCGCATCGATCAGGGCCACTATCACCGTGCCCCGCACATAAGCGGTCAGCGTCGCCCACGCGCGCGGGCCCGCGCCCGCCACGCCCTCACGGGCCGCGGCCGGCATCAGCTTGAGCAGCCAGTCCCAGATCCGCGGGCCGTCGTAGAGCAGGAAGAGCGTGCTGAACATCGCCAGCAGAATGCCGGTGAGCACCTCGATGATCACCTGGACGCCCTCTATACCCGCCGAGGTGAGGTCCTTGGTGTTGGTGCCGATCGCCTGGCTGAGCTTGTCGGCGATGTTGTTGATCTGGGCTTCGGTGACGTGGAACGGGCTGTTGAGGAGCCAGCGCTTGAGCTCGTTGATGCCGTGCTGGACCTGCTTGGTCAGGTCGTCGAGGTGATCGGTGACCTGCCACACCACGAACCAGCACACCAGGCCCATGATGATGAAGCCGGAGATGAAGGTCAGGGCCGTGGCGAGCCCCCGCGGCACGCCACGCCGCTTGAGCCAGGCCACGGCGGGCTGGAGCAGCGCGGTGATCAGCAGGCCCGCGACGAAGGCGAGCACCACCAGCTGGACGGCGCTGATCACCCGCATCAGCACCCACAGCGTCCCGGCCAGGACCAGCAGCCGCCAGCCCACCTCGGTGGCGACGCGCATCGACCAGGGCACGGCAGCCACCGGATCGGGGCGCGCCGAGACGGCGGGGGCGTAGCTGGGCGGCGGGGGCACGTGCTCGGGCTCGGCCTGTGCAGTGGTGACATGGCCGGCGGGAGCGTCCGGCGCGGGCCGGGCCGCGGGTACGGCCACGGGCGCGGGCTCCGGTGCGACGACCGCGCCCGTCTCCACGTCCGCGGCCGGCGCGATCGCCGCCTTGCGCTCGTCGAGCCGCTCCGCGAGTCGTATCAAGCCCGACCCCAGGCCGCCGACCCATCGTGGCAATCTGGACATTCTTCTTCCTCTACCCCACTCCCCCGTGGCCATCCGTGTCGACGTTACCTGTCTCAAGACACCACGAAGCCCCCGACCGGTTGAGGTCGGGGGCCAGATGAAGACGTGGGACGGCCGGTAGGGCCTAGTACCACTGATTGGCCTGCCAGAACGACCAGGCGCCGCAGGGGCTGCCGTAGCGCTCGTTCATGTAGCCCAGGCCCCACTTGATCTGGGTGGCCGGGTTGGTGCGCCAGTCGGAGCCCGCGGACTCCATCTTGGTGCCGGGCAGCGCCTGGACGAGCCCGTACGCGCCGGAGGAGGAGTTGGTGGCCGTGTAGTCCCAGGTGCTCTCGTTGTTCACGATGTTGCTGAAGCACTGGAACTGGTCGCCGGGAACCATCTGCCGGGCCATCGCCTGGACGTCGGCCACCGAGTAGGAACCCTTGACCGCAAAGTCGGAGGCGTCGCGCGTGGCGGAACGGCTGGTGAGGCCGTCCTTGTCCTCGTGCTCCTTGGCGGCCTTCTCCTCGGCTGCCTTCTTCTCCTTCGCCTCCGCGGCGTCCTTCTTCGCGGTGGCGTCCTCGGCGGCCTGCTTGCGCGCGGCCTCCTCGGCGTCCTTCTTCGCAGCGGAGTCGGCGGCGTCGGCCTGCGTGTCCGCCTGCTGCTTGAGGGAAGCCGTCTGGACCTGCGCGCCCTGTCCGGCGGGAATCTCCGCGAGGAGCGTGGTGTCCGCGGCGGTGGCCTCGACCCGGTCGGTCGTGCCTTGGTCGTTGCCCGCGGCGACACCCACGACGGCGCCCACGGTGGTGACCGCGGTGGCGGACGCCACGGCGAATCCCCGGACCGAAATCCGGCTCACACGGTTTCCTTCCAGCATCGCCCGCATAGGTGACCTCGCGGACGCGATCGTGCCCCTGGCACTGGCCTCCGATAGGACCGGACCCGAATGACGGGCGACCGGCTGGTCACAGGAGGCGCTGACCCGGTGGGCCCTCCCGTGAAGGAGGTCCGCATGGTGCTCGGGCGGCATACGGCGACGCTGTGGAATTGTGTTCCGCACTACCCCCAGAGGGGCTCAAGTGCCGTATGCGGGGCCTGACAGGACCCAGACTCTGCCCGAACGGCACGCTCCGAGGCAATTCTTGGTCACGTGGGAAAGCTCACACCCCGTTTACCCGACCGGTTTTCCGGAAACATCCGCGCCGCGAAACAGCGCGCGGCTAAGCTCCTCGGCCCTGCCGCGCGCTGCCACCGGACGTATCCGCCGGAGCCCCTACCGGAGCCCTCAGATGCGGCCGTCCTCCAGCATTTCGGTCACCAGCGCCGCAATCGGCGAACGCTCCGAACGCGTCAGCGTCACGTGCGAGAAGAGGGGGTGCCCCTTCAGCTTCTCCACCACGGCCACCACCCCGTCGTAGCGCCCCACGCGGAGGTTGTCGCGCTGCGCCACGTCATGGGTGAGGACCACCCGGGAGTTGGCGCCGATCCGCGACAGGACGGTCAGCAGCACGTTCCGTTCGAGGGACTGCGCCTCGTCGACGATCACGAACGCGTCGTGCAGCGAGCGGCCGCGGATGTGGGTCAGCGGCAGCACCTCCAGCATGCCGCGGCCCACGACCTCCTCGATCACCTCGGCCGTCGTCACCGCGGAGAGGGTGTCGAAGACCGCCTGGGCCCAGGGGCTCATCTTCTCCGCCTCACTGCCCGGCAGATACCCCAACTCCTGGCCGCCCACCGCGTACAGCGGCCGGAAGACCATCACCTTGCGGTGCTGGCGGCGCTCCAGCACCGCCTCCAGGCCGGCGCACAGCGCCAGCGCCGACTTGCCCGTGCCGGCCCGGCCGCCCATGGAGACGATGCCGATCTCGGGATCCAGCAGCAGGTCCAGCGCGACGCGCTGCTCGGCGCTGCGGCCGTGGATGCCGAATGCCTCGCGGTCGCCCCGCACCAGCCGCACCGAGCCGTCCGCCGCCACCCGGCCCAGCGCCTTGCCGCGCTCGGACTGCAACACCAGCCCCGTGTGCACCGGCAGTTCGGCTGCTTCGGGGATGTCGACGCGCTCGGCGGCGAAGAGTTCGTCCACCTGATCGGCCGTGACCGCGAGCTCCGCCATCCCCGTCCAGCCCGAATCGGTGATGGCGAGCTCCGCGCGGTACTCCTCGGCCAGCAGCCCCACCGACGACGCCTTGATCCGCAGCGGCAGGTCCTTGGAGACGACGGTGACGTCGTACCCCTCGGCCTGGAGGTTGCGGGCGACGGCGAGGATGCGCGAGTCGTTGTCGCCGAGGCGGAAGCCGGCCGGCAGTATGCCCGGGTCCGAGTGGTTGAGCTCCACGCGGAGGGTGCCGCCCAGCTCACCGATCGGGATGGGCGAATCGAGCCTGCCGAACTGCACCCGGTACTCGTCCAGCAGGCGCAGGGCCTTGCGGGCGAAGTAGCCGAGCTCGGGGTGGTGCCTCTTGGCCTCCAACTCCGTGACCACCACGACGGGGAGCACGACCTCGTGCTCCTCGAAGCGGGACATGGCTCCTGGATCGGCCAGCAGCACGCTGGTGTCGAGGACATAGGTGCGCCGGTCGCCAACACGGCGCTTCTTGCTGGTCACCACGGGTGGACGAACCCCCTCGGGGAGAGGTAAGGGCGCGACGAGGTCGCGGGGAATGGGCCGGGTCCGTGCCCTTTGAGGGGCGGCCTGCCGGCCCCCCGCGACCGCCGTGCGGCCAGTCACATCCGCTCGGTCCGCACGGTCGTCGTCCTGGTGCAAAGGGCCTCCCGGGCGGACGGCCCCATGCCGTCCGCTGGCAGAGCGACGGTCCCAGTTCCGACCGTCGGCCTGGAGGGGATATTCCCGCTCCACCGCGAGACCATGCAACGGCATATGCGACGCGCAGTTGAACGATTGATCCGCCGTTACCCGTACTGCTGTTCCCCTGGGGTTCGCTGTCGTCGCTCCGTCAGCCGGAGTGTCAGCCCCCGTACCGCCGGTGGCGCGCCGCGTAGTCGCGCAGGGCCCGCAGGAAGTCGACCTTCCGGAAGGCGGGCCAGAAGACCTCGCAGAAGTAGTACTCCGAGTGCGCGCTCTGCCAGAGCATGAAGCCGGAGAGGCGCTGCTCACCGCTGGTGCGGATGATGAGGTCGGGGTCGGGCTGGCCGCGGGTGTAGAGGTGCTTGGTGATGTGGTCGACGTCGACCATCTCGGCCAGCTCCTCGTGGGAGGTGCCGTTCTCCGCGGCTTCCAGGATGAGGGAGCGGACCGCGTCCGCGATCTCCTGCCGCCCGCCGTAGCCGACGGCGACGTTGACCAGTATTCCCTTGGTGTCGATGGTGTCCTGCTCGGCCTCCTTGAGCACGGACTGGGTCCGGGCGGGGAGCAGGTCGAGGGTGCCGACGTGGTGGACGCGCCAGCGGCCGTCGGCGGCCAGGCCGCGGACGGTGTTCTCGATGATGCCGAGCAGCGGGTTGAGCTCCTCGGCGGGCCGGTCGAGGTTGTCCGTGGAGAGCATCCAGAGCGTGACGACCTCGACGTCGGTCTCGGCGCACCAGCCGAGCAGCTCCTGGATCTTGTCGGCGCCCGCCTGGTGGCCCTGCTCGGTGGTCCGGCCGTCGGCGCGGGCCCAGCGGCGGTTGCCGTCGAGGATGACGCCGATGTGCTTGGGCACCTGGGCGTGGTCGAGGCGGCCCTCCACCCGGCGTGCGTAAAGCCTGTACACCAGGTCGCGCAACTTCACGTCTTCCTGCCCCTCCATGCCACGGCGGTCGCCCCGAAGGCGCCACCCTACTGCCAGCGTGTCGCGAGAGCCCAACTAGCCCTGTCACAAGACCGTGATAGTCAGTGGCACATGACCGATCCCTCGCTCTACCGCGCGGCCGAAACGCGCTACGACTCCATGGAGTACCGGCGCTCGGGCCGCAGCGGGCTCAAGCTGCCCGCCATCTCCCTGGGACTGTGGCACAACTTCGGCGACGACCGCACCCTCGACTCGCAGCGGGCCACCCTGCGCCGCGCCTTCGACCTGGGCGTCACGCACTTCGACCTGGCCAACAACTACGGGCCGCCGCCCGGATCCGCCGAGCTGAACTTCGGCAAGATTTTCGCCCAGGATTTCCGGCCATACCGGGACGAAATCATCCTGTCGACGAAGGCCGGCTATCTGATGCATCCCGGCCCGTACGGCGAATGGGGCTCGCGGAAGTACCTGCTGTCCTCGCTCGACGCGTCGTTGGCCCGAATGGGTGTTGATTACGTCGACATCTTCTATTCGCACCGATTCGACCCGCACACGCCGCTGGAGGAGACGATGGGCGCCCTGGCGTCCGCGGTCCATCAGGGCAAGGCGCTCTACGCCGGCGTGTCCTCCTACAACGCCCAGCAGACCCGGGAAGCCGCCCGGCTGCTGCGCGAAATGGGCGTCCCCGCCCTTATCCACCAGCCGTCCTATTCGATGATCAATCGCTGGACGGAGGAGGACGGGCTGCTCGACGCCCTGGAAGAGGAGGGCATGGGCTGCATCTCCTTCGCGCCGCTCGCGCAGGGTCTGCTGACCGACAAATACCTGCACGGCGTCCCCGAGGGCTCGCGGGCCGCGCAGGGCACGTCACTGGACCCCCAGCTGCTCACCGAGGACGTGGTCCGCAGGCTGCGCGGGCTGAACGAGATCGCCGCGCGGCGCGGGCAGTCGCTGGCGCAGCTCGCCCTGAACTGGGTGCTGCGGGACGACCGGATGACCTCGGCGCTGATCGGCGCCTCCAGCGTCCGGCAGCTGGAGGCGAACGTGGCGGCGCTCGGCGCGCCGGAGATCACCAAGGAGGAGCTGGCCGAAATCGATACCTTCGCGGTGAACACGGAGGGCGTCAACATCTGGGCGGCGCGCGGTTGATTTCCGCCGGCACGGAAGTGGGGCGGGAGATTTGCGGGCCGCGCGGAAGATTCTTCCGGCTGCGGCGGCGGATTTCCGGGCCGGAGCGCGCCGATTCCCTAGATCAACTTCCCCGTTTGCTCCCTGCGTTAACGACACCGACACGGAGAGTGATGAAGGGGAAAGAAAAACGGGCCGGTCCGTGGGGGGGATACGGACCGGCCCGAGGGGGGGTTTCCACCATAACCGGTTCGAGGCCGTGGTTCGCGCACCAACGGGGGTGACAGTGCGTGGCGTGCTGACTTGTGACCTTCTTGATGATCTTGAACAGGCCAGCGGGCAGGGTCGCTTCACCCGGCGCCGGGCCCGCCAGCACTGGGCCTACGGCGTAGAACCAGCCATTCAGCGCACGGCCGGAAGTCGACCCGCCATTTCCTCCGGAAACGTTGCCGGAACGTCATCATCGGCTTGACGGGGATCGGCCTGACGGGGCCAGACGGGGCCGCAAGCGGACCCGGCGGGACCTGGCTCCGCGAAAATCACCCCGCCGTCCATGCACCCAGAAGGATGCCGAGCCAAGCCCCGGCGATCATGAATGGCCCCAGGGGCATCACCGCCCCCCGCCCTTCCCTCGCCAGCAGCCACCAGCTGTAGGCCGAGCCCAGCAGGAGGCCGGCGAGGGTGCCGAGGAGCAGCGGCCACCAGCCGTACCAGCCGAGGGCGCAGCCCAGGGCTGCCGCGAGCTTGACGTCGCCGAAGCCGAGCCCCGCCGAGTGCAACAGGTGCAGGGCTAGATAGCCGCCGCCCAGCGCCAGGCCGCCCAGCAGGGACCGCGGCCAGACCCCCGCGGCGCCGGGTATCAGCGCGGCCACGCCCAGCAGGGCGGCCATCCCCGCCGCGAGCGGCAGCGTCAGCACGTCCGGCAGCCGCCGCACCGACCAGTCCACCCCCGCCAGCAGCACCGCCACCGGGGCCGCCGCCAGCCACACCGCCAGCTCCGGCCGCGCGCCCACGGCCGCCGCCGACACCGCGCACACCAGCGCCGCCACCAGCGCGGGCCACAGCGCCCCCGGCCCGTACCTCCCTCCGCACACCCGGCAGCGCGCCGGACCGGCCCAGCCCGCGACGGCGTGCCCGCACGGACCGGACGAACGCCACGCCTCCTCCGGCTCCACCGACAGCCGGTACCGAGCGCGCGGCACCAACGCGCCCGTCGCGGCGCCGAACAGGGCGGAGAGGAGGATCAACAGCGAGTACATGCCCCGAGGTTACGGATTTCCGGCGATCTACGCCGGGGCCTGTGGATAACCTTGCTCCATGGCTCACTGGCAGGACGGACCGGCCCAACTCCGCGTCCCGGACGGCCCGGTGGTCCCCCTGGAGATCGCCGCCTCCTGGCACGCCCGCACCCGTGGCCTCCTGGGTCGCGACGGAGTTCACGGCGCGCTGCTCCTCACCCCGGCCGCCAGCGTCCACACTTTCCGGATGCGCTTTCCCATCGACGTGGCGCATCTCGACCGCGAGTTCGTCGTCCTGAGCGTGCGCACCATGCGTCCCGGCCGACTCGGCGCGCCCCGGCCGAGGGCGCGCCACGTCCTGGAGTCGGCGGCAGGGGCGATGGCGGGGTGGGGCATCCGCCCGGGCGTACGGCTCGACGTCCTCGGCTGACGCCTCGGCCGTCAGGTCCGCTTCGACTATCAGCACCGCGCTTCCGTATACGACACCGCTCCCCCGAGCGGCAGGCTGACCCACACCGTCGTCCCTTCGTCGGCCGGTACGGGCTTCCCCACGCCCCACTTTCCACGGCACTCCCGCACCACACACGCCAGCAGCAACAGCAGCCGCTTACGGCCTGCGGCGCAGATCGCGGTGGCCACGGGGTCGTGATGCCGGGCGGGATGCGGGTCCCAGAGGACGGTCCGCAGGGCGCTGTCACGCCAGGACAGGGAGAGGTACAGCGCCTCCCCCGGCGCGAAACGTGCTGCGCACGCGACGAGTTCGCTGGCGACGAGGGTGCCGGGCTCGGCCAGAGCCGCCAGGCCGTGGGCGTACAGGGCGGTACGGACGGTGTCCCGCGCGACGGCTGCGGACCGGGGTTCGCCGGGGACGGTGAAGCTGTACGCGAGTGCGGCGGGCTTGCGGGTGGGGTGCGTGATGCCCTGCGGGCGGGCGGGGACGAGCGGGCAGATGCGGCTGCTGGACATACGGCGCTCCCGTGGTGGGGGTGGGTGAGGTGATCGGCCGCCGGTGGCTCGTCTCCCTGACGCGGGCACGCCTCTCCCAGGGCAGGAGGGTTCTGGGCATGCCCACGCGATGCACTTCCGGCTGCGCCGTGCGCTTGGCCTTGCACCACTGAAGGTAGGCGGCGGCAGGATCAAATGGCCACCTACACCGGCACCTTGACCACTTTCGAGGGAATGCCGACACCGTCGGGGCGCGAACCACTCGCTGCCGCCTATAAGAAAGAGGCCATGGGCCCAAGGACATCACCTACAGAACACCAGAGGCGCCTCGGTCACGAGCTGAACAAGATGCGCCTGGCCGCAGGAGTGAGCGCGGAGGCCGTCGCCTCGCTGCTTGGCGTAGATCGCAGCAAGATCTCCAACATTGAAAGGGGCATGAGGGCCATCAGTCCCGAGCGACTGAGGAGTTGGGCGTGCCACTGCGCGTGCTCGGACGCCTCCTACGTCGAGGCACTGGCCAAGATGGCGCAGTCAAGGACCAGAGGGTGGTGGGAGCGCTACAGGGGTGTGCTTCCGGGCGGGCTACTCGACATCGCGGAGATGGAGGCGTACGCAATGCGCCTGCGGACCGCTCACTCAGTACACATCCCCGGGCTGCTTCAGACAGTGGACCACGCACGCACGATCTTCGGTGCGGTGGTGCCGCCATTGCCGGAACAAGAACTGGAACTACGTCTGGTTCATCGCCTGGAACGGCAACGGATTCTCACGCAAGAGGACCCCCCGGAGTACTACGGCATCATCCACGAGGCAGCACTGCGCATGCAGTTCGGTGGACGGTCAGTGGCACGGGCACAGCTTGAACACCTGATCAACATGTCAGAGCTCAGTCACGTAACCCTGCGTGTCCTACCGGTGGCCAGCGGGGCTTTCCCCGGAGCCGGGCAAACGCTCGTCTACGCCGAGGCCGAAGTGGCCCAGCTCGACACTGTGCAAATCGACAGCACACACGGGCCGGATTTTCTATACGGTGACACTCAGTTGGCCAAGTACCGTGGACAACTGGACTGGCTGGAACGCCTGGCTCTCGAACCGGACGACTCTCGAAAGTTCATCCACGACATCTCCCGTCAACTGTAAGGAGCCGCACTCAAATGCCGCACATCACCTGGGAAGAGCCCTTCTGCGGCGAAGGCAGCGCCTGCTTTCGCATAGGCACCGACATAGCTGGCAACGCCTACATAGCCGTCGCAGGCGCCGAGGACCACTACCTCACCGACTCCCGCGAAGCCCTGCGCGCCCTCATCCGCGACATCAAGGACGGCAAAGCCGACCACCTGCTCTGACACCGGGCTCCCGCGATGCGGGCCCGGTTCAGCCGTGGATCGCTCCGGTACGGACGGCGTACTCCCTGAGCCCCGGCAAGCTGACCGGTGCGTACACGAGGTCCGCCGTGAGCGCCCGGACCGATGGGCGGCGAGCTTCTTCGGGGGCCTGCTGCTCGATAGCCCGCAACGCGGCGTACGTCTGCTGGGGGCGGCCGATCTGGTGCCACATGCGGGCTGTGTCGGTCCAGAAACGGGCCCTGCGCTCGGCCGTGGGAAACACCGCCGGGTCGATCCGGCGCGCGTACCCTACGCCGTCGTCCGGGGTGCCCAGGGCGTTGAAGATGCTGATGTGGAACGCCGCGCACTGCTCGGGCGTGGCCTGGAGGGTGAAATGGTCGGCTTCCGAGCCGTACGCGAGTCGGCCGCCGGCTTCCGCCGCCTCTCCGGCCAGGTCCAGGGCACCCCCGCGGTCTCCTGTCTGCGCCGCCGTGTACGCGGCGGTAAGCAGCAGTGCCGCCCTCGTGCCCTGGGCCTGTGGCTCATCGAGATCGGCCAGTGTGCGGCAGGCGTCGGAGAGCACCTCCAGTGCGGCATGAGCTCGACCCGCTTGGCGCATCGTGACCGCAAGGACCCGTGCGGCTTCCCCCAGCGGTGCCGCCTGGCCTGACACCCGGGCAGCGGTCAGAGCACGGTCCGCTGCCACCCATGCGGTTCCGGAGCGCGTCTTGATGGCGAGTTCGCATGCGAGGGAATAGGCACGGGCCACCATGCCGGACGCCGTCTCGCGGTCCCGGCCCGCCAGGGTGTCGCGGGTGACCTCGGCCGTGGCAAGGAGCCCGGGCAGCCCTGCACCGAGCTTCGCGTACCGGGCGCGTCGGAAGTCGCCGCGGGCGGCACGGAGTGCCGGGCCAAGCAGGGCGAGGCTCACCGGCGCCGCACCGGGCGGCTGGAACAACGCCGCTTCCAGGGCGGAGGACGGATCGGCAGTCACGAGCCTTCGCGCGGCAGCCTCGGTTGGTGTGCCGGAGACGGTGGCCGCACTGATGCCGACCGCCCCCGCGAGAAACTGCCTGCGTCGCACCGTGCCGTCCTCCCGATCGCCGGACACCGCTGTGGTCACGGTAGCGGCCGGGAAGGCCCTCGGATCGCCGGTTGCCTCTACACGGGTTACGGATCGCTCCGGTGGGTGAGCAGCCTTCATAAGTTCCATTGGTGCGATGCCCAGCACGTCCGCAATACGCGCCACGGTGTCCCATGGCGGTACCAGGTCCCCCTTCTCGACGCGGCAGACCCACGATTCCGAGTAGCCGATCAGTGCCCCCAGCGCTGCCTGCGTCATGCGGGGACGTCGGGCGTGGCGACGACTACGGATCAGCAGTCCCAGGTCAAAACTGCCCATGGCCTGGCGCGCAGTCGTGGCGTGGAAGGTCATCCAGCCTCCTCGTCCCGCCCGTGGCGGCTTGTCCACGGTAGCCGCGCGATACCGGGCACGGCAGGGCATGGCCATGAACTTGCGGGACACGCAAGAGACTTGCGCGGCCCTCGATACGTCTGCCCGTCCACCCCCGCAGGACCCCACTCTGATGGAGTCAGCGCTCCGCAGAGAGGAGGAATCCGCGATGACGCACCACGACGCACCAGCTCTTCCCGCTCTTCCCACCGTGATCGACCTCGGCGACGCGGCCGAACTGACGAAGGGCAACGAGAACGAGTCGGTCGAGAGCAAACAGGAACCGTACAGCTGAACACTCTGCGGCGGCCCCCGGGCAGGGGGTCGCCGCCCCGGACACTGACGGCGGGAGGCACTGATGCGGTGGTTCGGAGGATGCGCCCCTAGCAGCGAACCGGTCGTTCCGTTGGGCGCCCGATTGCTGTGGCGTGAGCCAGCCCTGTGGACCGTGGGGCCATGGCCGGATCATCTTGTACGCATGGTGGATCGGCCCCGCAGGCGTATCGCCGTATTCGGCTCCTGCTCCGCCGGGCTGGACGAACTCTCCCGTGCCTCGGCCGCCGATGACCTCGCCTCCGCCAGCGGGTCATGGGCCGGCTCGTACACGGTGGTGCGCACCACTGCCGATGGCGAGTGGGAAGTCGTCACGGACGTCTCGTCCGCATGCCCGCTGTTTACCGCGCGGATTGCCGGCGGCGTGGTGTGGGCTTCAAGTTCGCGGGCGCTATCCGGCCTGACTGGCAACCGTGTCGACGAAGAGTGGCTGGCGTCGTACCTGGTGGACAAGCGCACCCCGATGCCCCACCGCAGTGCTTGGTCAGGAGTCGTTCCCGTTCCACCAGGGCACCGACTGTCCGTTTCATCACGTCACACGCTCACTGTGACTCCGTGGTGGTCGCCGCGCCAACGCTGCTGCGGCGATGCCGCCACAGGGGTGCGTCAAGCACTGCTTGACGGAGTCCGGGCTCGAACGGAGGGCAGAGCCGTCTCCTGCGATCTCGCGGGCATGGACTCCACCGCCATCGCCGTCATCGCAGCCCGCTACGGTCCCGTCCTTGGTGTGACCGCCCACCCGGTGGACGTCACTGACGGCGGTGACCTGCGATACGCCCGAGCCTTGTCCGTCCCGGGGCTGTCTCGCACCATGCTTTCCCTGCGGCCTCGCCATCTGCCCTTCAGCCCGGCGGGCGGCCATCTGCCCGCGACGGACGAGCCCGCGCCCTCCTCCATGACCTGGGCGATGTTCTCCGACATGCTGCGAAGGGTTGCGAATGCCGGATCGGCCGTCCATCTGACCGGCGACGGCGGTGACAACTTGTTCCTGCCCCCGCCCACCCATCTCGTCGACCTGGTCTGGCGCGGTCGGATCGTTCGTATGGCGGCCGACGCCCAGGCATGGGCCCGGCTGCGGAAGGTCAGCCCCTGGCCGCTGGTCGCAGCCGCGCTCCGCCGCGACGCCGCTCGGCTCGCGCGGCCCTGGCCGACACGGCCACTCTGGCACCTCGACGCTGTCGGTGACCGGGAGGCAGCCGACGTTCCCCACGCCGATGCCGCACTGATCGCGAGCATTCGAGGAGCGGCCCGGCCCGCGTATGCCGACTGTCAGCTGGCCGAGGAGCTCGGTATCGAGCTGCACAACCCGTACTTCGACGGAGCCATACTCGATGCCGTGCTCTCCGTGCCGTCCTGGGACCGCTTCGCCGTTCACCGGTACAAGCCAGTCCTGATCGACGCAGTGGGTGACCTCCTGCCGGAGCTTCACCGTCGACGGGTGACTAAAGGCGTGTTTGCCGAGGACTTCCACCAGGGCGTACGCGTCAACTTGCAGCGCCTCCTCACCCTGGCTGACGGCCGTCTCGCCGCCATGGGGTTAATCAACCCCGGTCCGCTGCGTGCTGCGCTTCAGGCGGCAGCCCTCGGAGCCAAGACCGTATGGCCCCCGGTCCTGGCCACCTTGACTGCGGAGGCGTGGCTGGAAGCGGTCGAGACCGCGCCGACGGTCCAGTGGTCTCCGACTCCGGGGGAGGGCGTCCGATGACTACTCCTCGAATCGTCGCGGTGGTCGCCCCGTACGGGAGTATCGTCATCGACTACCGCACTGGACGGGTCCAGCTCCGATCGACGGCCACGGCGGCGCCTAAGCTGCCGTCGGGGTCCGTGGTCGTCCACCATCCCGGTACCGCCCTGTCGTGGGGGACGAACGAAGTGCCCACAGTCCTGGCACCGTTGCCGGAGGTTCCGCTCCGGTGGTACCTGGGCGCGGTGCCCGCGGTGATGGTGACAGCTCTCGCAGCCGCCGTGGGCCCACGACGAGGCAGGTTCGCCCGCATGATCCGCCTGGCAAGCTACGGTCGCGCTCTTCCTCCGGCCGACCGCACCCAGGCCGAGCACGCCGTGCGCGCGGTTCGCCGGATGTCATCGGTGATCCCCGCGCGCTGGGCCTGTCTGGAGCAGTCCACCGCCGCCTCCCTCCTGCTATCGGCGGCCGGGCGCCGCGCGGAGTGGCGGCATGGAGTCGCCGCCGACCCGTGGCGGTTGCACGCCTGGATAGCCGACCGAGCGGGCCAGCCCGTGGACGAGCCCGCGGATACGGCCCTGTGCACCCCGACCTACACACCGGACGGACCCGTTCCGGGACATTGAAGGGACCACCGCATGAGTACCCCGCACATCCTTCTGCCCGGTGAACGGCTCGCCCTCGGCCAGCCGCGGCGCGAGCTGCTGCCCGAGTACCACCGATGGGAGAACGACCCGGGCACCGTCCACGGCTACGGCAACCAGTGGCCGCAGTCGTGGGAGGTCCGTGAGTCCGGGTGGGAGCGTCAGCGCGGCAACCACAACTATCCGCAGTTCGAAGTGGTGCGCCTTGAGGACATGACGCCGGTCGGCATGACCGTTCTCACAGTCAACCAGTTCGTACGCACGGCCGAATACGTCCTGGTCATCGCTCCGGAGGCGCGTGGCAAGGGCTACGCCGCCGAGGCGACACGGCTCACGCTCGACTGGGCATTTCACGTCGGCCACCTGCGGATGGTGTGGTTGAAGGTCCTGGAGCCCAACCGTGCGGGGATCGTCGCGTACGAGAAGGCCGGGTTCCGCCATGCCGGACGCCTACGGCAGTCCGGCTACTGGCTCGGCGAAAGCGCCGACGAACTCCTCATGGACGCCGTTCCCGCCGACTTCCCTGGCCCGTCGGCCGTACGCGCGGGCCTGGGGCACGGACCCGCCTAACTAGCGGAACTGGCTAATCCCCCCGCCTCCGCGCCACCAACGTCCACGCCCCCAGGCCCACCAGCAGCGCCGAGCCCGTTCCCACCCCCGCATAGCCGACGATCCGCAGTCGTTCGTCTCCCCTGCTGCCGCCCGCCGAGGCCACCGACTCGCCGCCCGTGCCGCCGTGGTCCGTACCCCCGAGGGCGCCCCGCTCCGCCGTCCCGGCGCCCGCCACATCGACCCGCAGGCGGACCGGGACGGCCGGGTCGCGCACCTTGGCGCTGACGCTGACCTGGAGGTAGTACCAGCCGGCCATGCGCATGCCCCGCACAGCTTCACCAGTGGCGCTGCCGTAGGCCGCCGGGGGCGTGGCCAGGGACACCGTGGACGGCTTGCCCTGGTAGCCGCCGGTCTTGTTCATGACGTAGCCGCGCGCGGCATTGGACAGGCCCAGCCGCACCCCGCCGACCACATACCGGGTGCCCGCGGCGGCCGCGAACTCCGCGTCGGCGAAGAGCTGCTCCCCGGAATCGACGGCCACCTTGTAGAACCTGGTCTCCCCCGGCCGCAGTTCGTCCTTCCAGACGCCCTCGCCGACCTCCGCCGCGTCGTTGAACCCCGTGCCGCCCGTGACGCCCTCGCCGTCTGCCCTCGCCACCGACGGAGGCCGCGATGTGCCTCCCGCGGAGCCGGGCTGTTCGGTCACGTACTTGAGCTCCACCGGCACCGGTGAGAGGTCGCCTCCCGTGGCTTCGCCGCGCTCCACGGCGAAGCGGTAGGTGCCCGCCGCCTTGCACGGGCCCGCCGCCCCGGCGATCCGCTCGGCGTAGTCGGCCACCGGGTACGCGCCGCCCACCGACAGGAACGAGCGGTGGTGCGCGGTCCCGCACGAAACGCCGTCGCGGGTCTGTAACGACAGCTCGATGCCGTCCCGCATCCCCATCGTGCTCCCGGGCCGCGGCACGGCGACCGCCGACACGTACGCATTGGACCGGTCGTCCAGTTCCACCGTGTAGTACCGCTTCTCGCCCGGACGGAGGGTGTCGGTGTAGGTGCCGGTGCCGGGAGCGAGTTCGGGGCCGGCGGTGCTGCTGCCCGAGCCGCGCACCTCCTTGGCGTCGGGTGCCATCCGGTACGCGACGGGGCCCTCGGCGCCCGCCGGTCCGGCCGCTCCCACCAGCACGGCCCACATCGCCACCCCGACGAGCCCGCCCCTCATGTCCCGCCTCCCTCGCCACTCCCGCACTGCCGGGCACCGCCCATCCTGCCGCGCAACCGGCGGCCGCGCGAGCGGAGTTGCGAGGTTTGAAAGGAGAGGCGGGCAGAAGGTCAGCGGGCGGGCACCAGTTCCCGCTCCCGCTCGTGGCGCAGCTGCTTCCGCTTGACCTTCCCGCTCTCCGTCTTGGGCAGCGAGGGGCGGATGTGCACGGCACGCGGGTAGAGGTGGGCGGCGAGCCGGGCCTTGACGTGGTCGCGCAGTTGCGCGGACAGGTCCGTGGCCGGGTCCGCGGCGGGGGCCAGGACGACGAACGCCTCCAGGACCTCGCCGCGCAGGTCGTCGGCGACCGCTGTGACGGCCGCTTCGGCGATGTCCGGGTGTTCCAGGAGGACGTTCTCCACGTCCAGCGGGCCGATGCGGTAGCCGGCCATGATGATGACGTCGTCGTCGCGGCCCGCGAAGGCGAAGCGGCCGCGGCCGTCGGCGCTCGCCAGGTCGCCGGTGAGGAACCAGCGGCCGTCCTGCGTGAACCGGCCGGATCCCTGCGCCTGCTGTCCGGCGTAGTGGGTGAACCACATCAGCGGGCTGCGCGGGACGTCGACGGCGAGGTGGCCGACCATGCCGGGTGCGAGGACCTCGTGGCTGTGCTCGTCGATCACGGCCAGGCTCCAGCCGGGCAGCGCGGGCCCCATCCGGCCGGGTGCGGGCTGCGTGCGCCACCCAGGGTGCCAGGGGGCGCCGAGCACCATGCCGAGTTCCGTCTGCCCATAGTGGTCGTGGATGGTGGCGCCCAGGTGCTCCTCGGCCCAGCGCGGCAGGTCCGGGTTGAGCGGCTCGCCCGCGGCGGAGCAGCAGCGCAGCGCGTCCGGCCGGTCCGGGGGCCCGTCGTGGTTGCGCAGGGCCCGGTAGACCGTGGGGGCGGCGGCGAAGTTGGTGACGTGCAGCTCCCGCAGGACGCGCAGGGTGAGGGCCGGGTCGAAGCGGGAGGCGAGGAAGAGGGTGTGCCGGCCGAGGGCGAGCGGTCCGACGACGGCCTGGTAGAGCCCGTATCCCCAGCCGGGGTCGCTCATGTTCCAGAACACGTCGTCGGCCCGGTGGTCGAGGGCGTGGTGCTGGTAGGAGGCGAAGGCCGCGACGGCCCGGACGGGGACGGGCACGGCCTTCGGCGCGCCGGTGGTGCCGGAGGTGTAGAGGTGGACGAAGGGGGCGTCGCCTCCCCGGCGGGCCGGGGGCAGCGGTGGTCCGCAGGCGCCGGCGGCCTCCAGCTCGCGCAGCGTCGGTCCTGCGGTCCGGGCCGGGGCGGCCGCCGGAGCGGTGTCGTTGACGACGACCGTCCAGGGACCGTCCAGGGGCTCCAGTTTGGCCGTCAGCGGGGCGTCGGCGACGAGCGCCGCGACCGTGGCGGTACGGGCGGTGATGGCCTCCGCGGCGAAGGCGGTGAAGAGGGGTACGTGGACGGCGCCGAGCCGCCAGACGGCCAGCAGGGTGACGACCAGTTCGGCCGACTTGCCCATCAGGGTGGCCACGTGGTCGCCCGCTCCGATGCCCAGCGTGGCCAGGCCTCGGGCGAGGTACTGCGAGCGGTCGGCGAGGTCGCCGTAGGTGAGGGTCTCCCGGTGCAGCCGGCCGTCGCTCTCGCGGACGACGGTCAGGGCGGGGCGCTCGCGCGGGTGCCGGTCGCACAGCAGGTGGGCGAGGTCGGCGTCGGGGGCCGCCGCCCGTGCGATCCAGGCCTCAGGGGTGAAGTCCTCGGTCTTTTCCATGGCCTCCATGGCGTCCTCTCCTCGTCAGCCGGTGACCATCAGGGCGTCGGCCGCGGCCGGGCGCTGCCAGCGGGGGCGCGGCGGGGTCCAGGTGTCCATCAGCGCGAGCAGTTCGCCGGCGTCCTGGACCGGCACCAGCGAGGCGCTCTCAAGGGGGGTCATGAAGCCGTAGTGGGCGGCCTTGGCGGCCAGGGAGAGCAGCCGGCTCCAGTAGTTCTCGGTGTTGAGGACGGTGACGGGCTTGGAGTGGTGGCCGAGGACGAGCGCGGCCCAGACCTCGAAGGTCTCCTCCAGCGTGCCGACGCCGCCGGGCATGGCGACGAAGCAGTCGCCGAGGCTCTCCATGAGCTGCTTGCGTTCCTGCATCGTGTCCACGACGTGGAGTTCGGTCAGGGAGGTGTGGGCGACCTCGGCGTCGGCCAGGGAGGTGGGGATGACCCCGATGACCTTGCCGCCCGCTTCGAGCGCCGCGTCGGCGACGACTCCCATGAGGCCCACGCTTCCGCCTCCGTAGACGATGTCCGCTCCGGAACGGGCCAGTTGCCGGGCGAAGGCGGCCGCCTCGTGGGCGAAGGCCGGACGGTTGCCGGACGACGATCCCGCATAGATGGTGACGCGCACGTGAATCCAACCTGTCTGGTGAGGAAGTGCCGGAAGAGGGAAGTGGGGGGCCGCCCGGGAGGCTTCGGGGGAGTTGTCTCCCGGGCGGCGGCTCGGGGAAGGCGCGGAGGGCGCGGAGGTGCTACGGGCTGACGCGCCCGTAGGACTCGAACGCCGCGTGGGTGAGGGGCATCAGGCGGGCGAACTCGGCTTCCATGCCCTCGGCCACCAGCTCGATCTCCCGCTGCGGGGAGGAGGGGTAGGCGGAGTCGGGGCGATTGGTGCGCAGGCCCAGGAAGTGCATCAGGGCGCGGGCGTTGCAGGTGGCGTACACCGAGGAGTAGGTGGCCACCGGCAGGACCATGCGGGCGATCTCGCGGGCGATGCCGGCCTCCAGCATGCGGGTGTACTCGCGGTAGGCGGAGACGTAGACCTCGCTGGCGGAGGTGACCACGTTCTCCAGGTCGCCGGGGCCGCCGGGGACGTAGTTGTAGTGGCCGGGCTTGCCCTCCTGGCGCAGCAGGCGCTGCTCGTCGGGCACGTAGAAGACGGGCTCCAGCTCCCGGTAGCGGGCGCTCTCCTCGTTGAAGGACCAGGTGCGGTGCCGCATCATGTGCCGGACGGTGAAGATGGGCGCGCTGACGAGGAACGTCATGTAGTTGTGCTCGAAGGGGCTGCCGTGGCGGCAGCGCATCAGGTACTTGATCAGGCCGTCGGTGTAGCCGTCGCCCTTGTCCTCGCGCTGGGCGCGCTCGCCCGCGGTGGAGACGCGGGCCGCGCGGACGACGCTGAGGTCGCTCGCGCTGTGGTCGACGAGCTCGACGGTGATGTCGCTGCGCAGCTCGATGCCGAGCGCGGTGCCGGCGGTGGTCTCTTCGGTGAGCTGGATGGTCATGTCCACTGCCTTTCGGGTACGGGAGTGTGCTGGTCGGAAAGTTCGGAAGGTTCGGAGGGGGTGGTGGCCGGCCGGGCTCCGGGGCGGGAGGCGAGGACGGCGGCGACGACGATCGCGGCCGAGGACAGCAGCGTGGTGAGGCCCGTCGGCCTGCCGCCGCCGGCCGCGAGGTCGATGACGAGCGAGCCGACGGTCTGGCCGCCGACCATGGCCAGGCCCATCACCAGGACACCGATGTGGCGCACCAGGAGCACCGAGGCCAGGACGAAGGCGACGCCGAGCAGGCCGCCGGTGTAGAGCAGCGGGTCGTGCGGCCAGTGCCGCGGCGGCCCGGTGAGGGCGAGGTCGATGCCCATGGCCGCGCTGACGACGAGGACGCCGAGGAGGAAGTTGAGCGCCACGGACGGGTAGGGGGAGCCGGCGACGGCGTTGAGCCTGCCGTTCACGGCCATCTGCCAGGACAGGCCGATGCCCGCGGCGAACGGCAGGAGCGCCAGCCAGATCGTCTCGGCGGTGAGGGAGCCGAGGAGCGGTACGGTCACGGCGGCCAGGGCCACCGCGGCTCCGGTCAGCCGCCGGGCGTCGACCGGGGTGGCCGCGCCGGGGCCGATGCCGCGGTGGTCCACGCACAGTCCGCTGAGGGTCTGCCCCGCCACCAGGGCGACGGTGTAGAGGGCGGTGCCCAGGGCCGCGGTGCTGGTGGCCTGGGAGAGCACCACCACGCCGCCGACGATGCCGCCGAGGAAGTGCCAGGGCCGCAGGGCGGGGGTGCCGCCCCGGGTGCGGCGGGCCAGTCGGCCGGTGCCGCGCCTGAATTCCGGCAGGAAGGGGCAGAGGGCCGCCAGCAGGACGAAGCTGAGTCCGTCGGAGACGGTGGCCGCGGCCACCCCGTCGTCCAGCGCCTCGCCCAGCCGGCCGTTGATCCACGCCTGGAGGGCGAGGACGGCGCCCGCCGCGGTGGCGGCGGCGATGGCCGGGCTGCGGGCCCTGCCGCGTAACGGCTCGGTGCTCATATCCCGTACGCGGCGCTGAGCTTGCCGGTGAGGTAGGCCCCGGAGGTGGTGGCCGGGTGCCGGGGCGGGTTGCCGGGGCCGGTGCAGGTGGGGATGCACTCGATGGGTGCGTCGTAGTTGGGCTGGAGGAAGAAGGGCACCGAGTAGCGCTTGCGGGTGGCCACGTCGCGCGGGGGGTTGACCACGCGGTGGACGGTGCTGACCCAGCGGTAGTTGGTCCAGAAGGCCATCAGGTCGCCGATGTTGATGACGAACGAGCCGTTGATGGCGGGGACGTCCACCCACTCGCCGCCCTTGTCGAGGACCTGGAGGCCGCCGGGGGCACCGTCCTGGTAGAGGATGGTGAGGCTGCCCCAGTCGCTGTGGACGCCCTTGCGCAGCTGTCCGGGCTCGGGCGGGTTCTCCTGGCCGGGGTAGTAGTTGGCGGTCAGGTTGGTCATGTGCTGGTCGATCTTGTCGTCGAACCAGTGCTCGGGGAGGTCCAGGGCGAGGGCGAAGAGCCGCATCAGCTCCTGGGCCAGTTCCTCCATGGCCGTGTAGTAGGCGGTGAACGCCTCGCGGAAGCCGGGCAGGTCCGGCCATTTGTTGGGGAGCCGGAGCTCCGCGGGGGCGGTGGCGGGGATGCCCCTGGCGCCCGTCTCGCCGAGCCGGTTGTAGGTGTACGTCTCCGACAGGTCGGCCAGCCGGCGCTCCTGTTCGGCGTCGACGCCGCTGTTGGCCGCGGCCAGGTTGCCCTTGTGCCCGAAGCCGCGCATCAGCGGGTCGGCCGGGTCGGCGAGCAGGCCCTGCTTGACCGCGTCGGGGAGGGCGAAGAAGGTGCGGGTGGCCTCGTAGACGTCGCGGATGCGGGTCTGGGGGACGCCGTGTCCGACGATGGCCATGAAGCCGCTGGTCTCGCAGACCTCGCCGATGGCCTTGGCCACCTGCAGGCGGCGGGCGGGGTCGCCCTGGCGGGCGCCGGAGACGTCGATGACGGGTACGTAGCCGTCGACCAGAGTGATGGGCCTGGCTCCGGCGGCGGCCGGGTGCGGGGTGGTGGTGCTGGTCGTCACCTCGTGGCTCCTTGTCGCTTTGGTAGTGGGGCGGGCAGTGTTCACGGCGCGGATCTCAGCGAATTCACCGTGCGGTTCACCGGCCGGTGAACTCCGCCTGGCCGGGTCCGCTGCAGAGGAAGCCGCGCATGCCCGCGGCGCGGTCCTCGGTGGCGAACAGGCCGGCGAAGAGCCGGGTCTCCAGGCCCAGGCCGGTGGCCAGGTCGCTGGTGCCGCCCTGGTCGACGGCCGCTTTGATGGCGCCGAGGGCGACGGCGGGGCCGGCGGCCAGGCGACTCGCGCGGGCGACGGCCGCGTCCAGGACCTTGGAGTCCGTGACGACCTCGTCGGCCAGGCCGATCGACTGTGCCTCGGCGGCGCTGACGGCGCGGCCGGTCATCATCAGGTCCTTGGCGCGGGCGGGCCCGACGAGCCGGGGCAGCCGCTGGGTGCCGCCCGCACCCGGCATGACGCCGAGCAGCACTTCCGGCAGCCCGAGCCGGGCCTCGCGCCCGCAGATGCGGTAGTCGGCGGTCAGCGCCAGCTCGCAGCCCCCGCCGAGCGCCGGCCCGTTGACGGCCGCGATGACGGGCTTGGGGATCTCGGCGACGGCGTTGAACGCCCCTTGCAGCAGGGGTGCGTGCTGCGTCATCTCGGCGTGCGTCATGCCCGACATCTCGCGGATGTCGGCGCCGGCGGAGAAGGCCTTGGGGCCTCCGTGGAGGACGACCACGCGGACGTCGTCGCGCCGGGCGGCCTCGTCGGCGGCGCGGTGCAGCTGCGCCTGCATATCGCGGTCGAGGATGTTGAGCGGGGGGCGGTCGAGCCTGATGACGGCCACCGCGCCGGGCAGCAGTTCGAGGCGGACCTCGCCGGCCGGTGCGGCCTTCTCCTGCGTCGGCTCCTGTTCCATCACGCCCACAGCAGGCCTCCGTTGACCTCGAGCACATGGCCGTTGACGTAGGAGCTCGCCTCGTCGGCGAGGAAGACCGCGGCGGCGGCGACCTCCTCGGCGCGCCCGGCCCGGCCGAGGGCGAAGCGGGTGCGGTAGGCCTCCCAGGCCTTGTCGTTGTTCTTGAGGGCGCGGCCCATGCCCTCGTCGATGATGCCCGGGGCCAGGCCGTTGACCAGGATGCCTTTGGGGCCGAGCTCGATCGCCGAGACCTTGGTGAACATCTCGATGGCGGCCTTGGTGGCGCAGTATCCGGCGGCGCCCACCGCGACCCGCGTCGCCATGCTGGAGGAGACGTTGATGATGCGGCCGCCGCGCTCCTTGAGGAACGGCACCGCCGCCTGGGTGGTGAGGAAGGTGCCGGTGAGGTTGGTGCCGACCATCTCCTGCCAGTGTTCCTCCGACAGCCGCTCGACACGGCCGTCCCGGCTGACGCCGGCGTTGGCGACGACCACGTCGACGGAGCCGAAGCAGTCGCGGGCCGAGGCCATCAGGGCGCCGAGCGAGTCGGCGGAGGTGACGTCCACGCTCTCCAGGCGGGCCCGGTCGGGGTGGAGGTCCAGCACCTCCTTGAAGTCGTAGGGGCTCCGGGCCGCGGCCACCACGTTGGCGCCCTCGGCCAGGTACCGCTCGGCGATGGCGCGCCCGAGGCCGCGGGTGCCGCCGGTGATCACTGCTGTTCGTCCAGCGAGTCGCACGCTGGTCTCCTTCCGGGGGTGGGTGGGCTCAGTACCAGGTGACGACTGCGGCGCCCGCGGTCATGCCGCCGCCCACGGCGGCCAGCAGCAGGTGCTCGCCGCGCCGGAAGGGCCGGCGGGTGTGCTCGTGGTGCAGGGTGAGCGGGATGGAGGCGGCCGCGGTGTTGCCCAGGAAGGGGGCGGTGAGCGGGACCCGGGCGGGGTCGATGCCCATCTCCCGCACGCAGGTCTCGATCAGCCGGGTGTTGGCCTGGTGGAAGACGAAGCGGCCGATGTCCTCGATCCGCAGGCCGCTCTCGGCGAGCGCCTCGGAGATGACCTTCGGGAAGGTGCGCAGGACGTAGTCGCGCACGTCGCGGCCGCGCATGCGGAAGAGGTGCTCGCCGCGTTCGCGGGCGGCCGCGTCCGCGGGCTGCCGGGTGCCGCCGGCCACGACCTCGACGAACTCGCGGTGCGCGCCGTCGGCGGCGAGGTGGACGTGCCGGATGCCGTATCCCTCGGGTACGGGGCCCAGGACCACGGCGCCGGCGCCGTCGCCGAAGAGGCTGACCGTGCGGCGGTCGGTGCGGTCCATCTGGGTGGAGTAGATGTCGGCGCCCACCACCAGCGCGGTGCCGCCGGGCGTCCGGGTCGCCAGCAGGGAGTCGGCGACGGCGAGCCCGTAGAGGAAGCCCGAGCAGACGGCGTTGACGTCGAAGGCGGGCACGCCGGGCAGGCCGAGCCGGTCCTGGAGGATGGCCGCGGTGGAGGGCTGCGGCTGGTCGGGGGTGGAGGTGGCGACGACGATGTGCTGCAACTGCCGCCGCAGCTGCGGCAGTCCGTCCAGTGCGTGGTCCGCCGCCCGGTAGGCGATCTCGGAGGTCGTGGTGCCCGGGGCGCAGTAGCGCCGTTCGAGGACGCCGGTGCGCTCCTCCACCCAGCTCTGGGGGGCGCCGGTCCACTCGGCGATCGTGGCGTTGTCGATGACGTGCTCGGGCAGGTGGGTCCCGAGGGAGAGCAGTCCTGTGTTCACGGTTGCGCCCTTCTCGTCAGCTGTCGGTGCCGGGGGCCTGGACGACGGCGCCGACCCAGGTGAAGCCGCCGCCCGCGCCGATGAGGACGGCCATCTCGCCGGGGGCGAGGATCTGCTGCTCGACCAGGTCGTCGAGGTCGGCTCCCCAGTCGCTGCAGCCGAGGTGGCCGGTGTGGTCGTCGAAGCGCAGGTGCTCGCACTTGAGGACGTCTTCGAGCACGGGCAGGTACTGGGCGTCGAGGGTGCGGGCGCCGACGCGCGGCAGGACGAGGCAGCGCAGGCGGGGGTCGTCGCTCTGCACGCCGGCGTCGCGCAGGGTGTCGTGCAGGACGGTGCGGATGCGGGTGCGGGCGATCTCGTCGAAGACGCCCTTGCCCATGTCGGCGGTGGCCTGGCGGGCGGCGGTGACGGCGTCGACGGGCATGCCCGGTTCCAGGGGTACGGAGTTGAGGGGGGCGTGGCCGCGCAGGACGACTTCCAGCTCGACGTCGGAGACGGTGTTCAGCGAGCGGAGGAAGAAGGCGTCGTCGGGCTGCGGATCGCGGTGCAGGAGGATCGCGGCGGCGGCGTCGCCCAGGCCCATCGAGGGGTAGGAGTTCCAGCGGTCGATGCCGGGGCGGACGTAGCGGTCGGAGGAAGTCACCAGGGCCTTGGAGACCGTGGGGTCCGCCTGCAGCCGCAGCGCCGCGTCGTAGAGGGCGAGCGCTCCGCCGTCGCAGCCCTGGTGGATGGCGAGCGGCAGGCAGTCGGTGGCGCCGAGCTGGTTGGCGATGTAGTGCGGAGGCGACCAGAGTTCGTGGCCCTGGTAGTAGAGCCAGGTGTGGATCAGCAGGTCGACGTCGTCCGGTCGCCAGGCGGCTCGTTCAAGTGCAGTACGTGCCGCCCGTACCGCCATGTCGGGGGCCGGGACGTCGGAGACGGGCAGGGCGCGGACGCCGATGCGCTGTGCCGACTTGATGTCCAGGCGTCCTTCGTCCATGGCCTGAGCTGAGGTTTCGCTGGTTTCGGGGAACCAGGTACCGACAGCTCGGATCGATAAGTCGTTGCCGAACCGCACGTGTTGCTCCTCTTCGTCCTGCCGCGCCAAGGGACTCGCCGAGCGCACCTCGCGGGCGCCGGACGGGATGGCATTGGAGATCTGGAAGGGCTTGGTCGTGACGGCGCGCCTCGATGGCCGCTGGATGCGGGTGAGTTGCGTGCCGTCAGGGGCCGGTCCCCGGGGGTTCCGGCTCCGGCCTCTGCCGTGATCTCACTAAAACCAAACCGATCGCCCTTGTCAACAGACATAGATCGATTCGACTTACGCGATGGATTCACCCCGGTTTGATCCTGTGCATCTACGAAGGCCCCACTGCCCAAAGTGGGGCAGATCCGAGCCTTTCGGCTTTGCCAGAAGCAGAAGATCAGTTGAACACCAAGACGGCGTAAAGAGCCTGGGAGCCAATTCAGACCGTGTGGTACGAATATCTAGCTGCAACGTACAACTTCACTGCGAGGGGGACGGTCCGTGCGGTTCACGGGGGAACGGTGCGAAGTGACGGGCGCCTTGGGCGCGTTGGAGACTCAGATGCTCCTGCGGGCGTCGTTGCCCCCGGTCACAGCGGACGAATGCCGCCGAAGCCGTCACAGTGCAGCGCCCTGGCGCAGGCCCGGAAGTGCGCGAGCTTGCGCGGGTGGACGACCCCCGGCAGCAGCGCCTCCCACATCTCGCCCAACTGCGGCACCAGCCCCGCCGCCAGGGTGTGCGTGATCACCTGGACGCCCGTGTAGGCGCCGACGAAGACCCGGGCGAGCAGCTCGGGCCGTACGTCTGCCCGCAGTTCGTGCTGATCACGAGCGCGCTCCAGTAGACCGGCGACGTGGGCCACCCAGTCCCGGTGGATGTCCGAGGCACAGCCGCGGAAGGCGGCGTTCTCGAGGACGAGCCGGACGCCGGCGCGCACCACCACGTGGTTCAGCAGCAGTTCGGCCAGTTCGCGCGACAGCCTCAGCAACAGCTCCAGCCCGGACCCCTCGGCCCGGGCGAGCAGGCCGGCGTGCGCCATCCACAGCCGGTGCTGCTCCTCGACCACGGCGTGCGCCAGCTCTTCCTTCCCCGTGAAGTGGAAGTACATGGCCCCCTTGGACGACGCCGCGTGGTCGAGGATGTCGTTGACGCTCGTGGACCCGTAGCCGTGCCGGTCGAACAGCTCCGCCGCCGCCAGGATCAGGGCCTGGCGGGTCTGCTCGGAACGGAACTGCTTCGGCACGGGGTCTCCTCACGGGCGGCGCGGCGGGTAACGCAGAGCGGGCCTGCACGGAGCGGGGGTCTCCGCACAGGCCCGCGTTCTCGGGGGGGGCGCTCAGTCGGACGGGGCGCCGTTCTTGCGGCGGCCGGCGAGGGCCGCGAGCGTCCCGGCGAGGGCGACCACCACGACGATCGCCCCGATCCAGGCCAGCGCGGTCACGTCCGTCCCCCCGTCCAGGAACTGCGAACCGGACCAGGAACCCAGCGCGTTGCCCAGGTTGAAGGCCGAGGTGTTGGCGGCCAGGGCCAGCGCCGAACCGCCGCCCGCCGCGCCCAGCACCCAGGACTGCAGCGGCGGCACCAGCGCACCGGAGGCGAGCCCGATCAGGAAGACCGCGACCGGCACCACGACCTTGGACTCGGCGGTGAGGCTGAGCACCAGCAGGGTGACGGCGAGCAGGACGAGCATGCTCGCGAGGGTGCCGCGCAGGGTGCGGTCGGCCAGCTTGCCGCCCAGGGCGTTGCCGACGAAGCCGCCGAACCCGAAGACGAACAGCAGGACCGTCGCGATCCCCGCCCCGAAGCCGGTCACGTTCTGCAGCAGCGGCGAGATGTAGCTGTAGAGGAGGAACCACCCGCCCTGCGACACGGCGGTGACCGCCAGCGCGCACAACACCTGCGGGCGGCGCAGGATGCCGAGTTCGCTGCGCATCGACTCCGCCTCGCCGCGGTCCAGATTGCCGGGTACGAGCAGGGCCAGGGCCGCGATGCCCACCACGGCGGCGCCCGCCACGCACCAGAACGTGGCGCGCCAGCCCCACTGTTCGCCGATGGCGGTGCCGATGGGGCCGCCCAGCACGGTGGCGAGCCCGAGGCCGCCGGCCACCCAGGCGATGGCGGAGGCCTGCCGGGCGGGCGGCGAGAGCCGCACGGCGATGAGGATGCACACCGCCGCGAAGGTGCTGTGGGTCAGCGCCCCGAGGGTGCGCGCCCCCATCAGGAGGGAGAAGGACGGCGCGAGGGCGCCGAGGACGTTCGCCACGGCGAAGACCAGCAGCAGCACCAGCGCCAGCAGCTTGGGGGCGACGCGCGCGGTCGCGACGGTCACGATCGGGCCGCCGATCGCGACGGCGATGGCATAGGCGCTCAGCAGCTGTCCGGCGCTCGCCACCGAGACGTGCAGGTCGTCCGAGACGTTGAGCAGCAGGCCGATCAGAGCGAACTCGGCCGAGCACAGGGCGAAGACCGAGAGCGAGAGTGCCGCGAGCACCGCGACGGGGAACGCCGACGGAGCCGCCACACCGGAACCTAACACTCCGTTGGGTGCGCTCCCGGTGGTCTGCGGCATGGATGAGGCCGACAAGGCTGTACCTCCTTGCCCGGATCCGCGGATGAAAGAGACACGCAGCAAGCCAGGCATCGTCATCTATGTATGTCGACTACGCCATGAGTCGTATCGACCTATGCCCAACTCTAGCCCTATGCTGTCCGACCATGTCAAGCATGTTGGATCTCGCCACCCTGGGCTTCCTCTACGAAGAGCCGCTGCACGGCTACGAGCTGCGCACCCGCATCGCCAAGCTGACCGGCCACGTCCGCGCGATCAGCCACGGCACGCTGTATCCGGCCATCAAGCGCATGGAGAAGGCCGGCCTGCTGGTCCGGGAGTCGCAGCCCGGCGTGGCGGCTGCGCCCCGGCACATGCTCAGCCTGACCGAGGAGGGCAGGCAGGCGCTGCTGTCCCAACTGCGCAAGCCCGACGACCCGTTCATCACCGACGAGAACCGCTGGTTCACGCTCCTCGCCTTCCTGCGGCACCTGCCGGACCCCAAGGCGCAGGCCGACGTGCTGCGCAGGCGGCTCGCCTTCCTCCAGGAGCCGAGCAGCTTCTTCTACAGCGGCGACCGCCCGCTGAGGATCGCGGACGTCGAGGACCCGTTCCGGCGCGGCGTCCTCACCATCGCCAAGGCCACCTCGGAGACGGAACTCGCCTGGCTGCACGAGACCCTCGAAACCCTCGACGCCCAGTAGCGCATCCCGCCGCCCAGACAAGGATATTCATGCAGCCCATGACCGAGGACGAATGGCGATCCTTCGTCCTCTCCGGCACCCGCACCGGCAAACTGGCCACGAACCGCAAAGACGGCCGACCGCACGTCACCCCGGTCTGGTTCCTCCTCGACGAGGTCGACGACGCAGGCGGACCCGTCCGCGTCGTCTTCACCACGTGGCACGAGTCGCTCAAGTACAAGGCGCTGCGCCGCGATGGGCGCTTCTCCCTGTGTATCGACGACCAGGAGCCGCCCTACAGCTACGTCATGCTGGAGTGCACGGCCGAGTTCACCGACGACCCCGAGGTGCTGCGCGCCTGGGCCACCCGCATCGGCGGTCGGTACATGGGCGCCGACCGGGCCGAGGCGTACGGGCTGCGCAACTCCGTACCCGGCGAATACCTGGTGCGGGCCACCGTCGACCGGGTCGTCGCCGCCCGCCACATCGCCGAGTGACCACCTGTGCCCCGCCGGTGCCGCCTCGCGGTGCCGGCCGGGTGCTCACCCCTTGCCGCGCGGGAAGCTGACCTCCACCCGCCGGTTCTTCCTGCGGCCGTCCTCCGTCGCGTTGTCGGCGATCGGATAGTCCTCGCCGTAGCCGCGGATCTCATAGGCGACGGCGGACGAGCCCAGGTCCTGGGCCAGTTGCCGCTGGACGGCGTTGGCGCGGTCCTTCGACAGGGCGACGCCGTGGTCGGCCGAGCCCAGGTTGTCGGTGAAGCCGAAGATGCGCAGCTTCGCCGCGTGCTGTTTCCTCGCCTCCTCGGCGATCACCCGGATCCGGTCGGTGGCCGCGCCGCCCAGGTGCGCGCTGTCCTTGTCGAAGAGGACCTCGGCCTGGAGGGCGAAGGTGACGTCGACGTTGGTGTCCTCGCGGCGCTCGTTGCCGCCGTCGGTCTCGACGACGGACTTGATGTCCAGGACGCGGCCGGGGGCGAGCTTGGCGCCGGGGCGGAGCCTGAGGCCGGAGGCGGAGGCGTCGGTCTTGACGGGGGGTGTGGTGTCGGCGGTGCCGGGGCCGCCCTGCGCACGGGCGGGAGCACCGGCGGACAGGACGAGGACGGCGGTCACCGCGGCCGCGGCCAGGGCCGTGCCGCATCGGGTCCGGTGCGTCGGCATGGGGTCCTCACCCCGAAATCTTGATGTGGACGGCGGGCATGGTGGGCAGTTGGAAGGAGACGTCGGTGACCTCGGCCGGGGGCGCGGGGAACTGGGCGAAGACCGCCCGGCTCTCCCCCGGCCGGATGCCCACCAGGCCCGTCGTGCACAGGCACTCCCCGTCGGTGTCCCGCAGGACGAGATAGCGCTTCTTGCCCGCCTCGTCGACGAGGGAGGCACCCGAGACCGACGACTGCGACTTCATCTCCGTCTCCTTCGACCGCCAGGTCAGCGACGTGAAGGGCTTCTCGCCCCGGTTGGCGAGGACGCCGCTCACCGTGACGAAGCCGCCCTTGTCCCGGACGGCGGAGGTGAGGGTGACGACCACGCCGTCCGTCCCCTTGATCTCGCCGATCGTCGCGCTGGGCCGGGGCTCGGGCCCCGCCGGGGTGGAGGACGCCGGCTTCTTCCCCGTCCGGGAGTCCACGGAGATCTGCTTCTTGTCCTCACCCTTGTCCCCGCCGTCGCCGCCGCCACCGCAGCCCGCGACGGCGAGGGTTATGAGGGCCGCGAGGGCCGCGCCGGCCGTCCCCCTGCGGACCGCCGTCGTGTGCCGAGAGCTCATGGGCTGGCTTCCTTTGCTGGTCGGGCGGCGGTCAGTCGGTGAGGTGGACGGCGAAGAGGTCGGCGGCCCGGACCGCGGCCCCGGGAAGCCGCGGGTCGACGGTCAGCGCCTTGCCGTCGCACAGGAGGGTGACGGCGGCGGGCTGCCCGGCATCCGGGCCGGAGGGCTGCGGTCCGGGGGTGGCGGACGGCGGTGCCGGCGACGAGGGCGGTGGTGTCGGCGTCGGTGTCGGCTGCGCCCCGGGCGTACAGCGCGGTGCGACGACGGCCTTCGCCGACGCCTTCGCGTGCCGGTTCTCCGTGGCGGGTACGACGGAGCGGCCCACCGCCTTCTCCGAGGTGACGGTGACGCGGAACGAGCCGGGCTCCTCGCCCTGGTCGCAAGTGAGCTCCGGCTGGGCGTCATTGAGCCCCGCGTACGAGGCGGCGGCCCGGCAGGCGGTGCCGCGGTCGGCGCCCAGGCCCGCGAGCCAGTCCTGCCAGCCGCCGCCCGTGCCGGGCCGCGGGCCGAGGGCCGCGAGGAAGCCGGTCAGCAGTTGGTCGCGGTAGTCCTGCGCGGCGGCCAGGGCGGCGGCGTCCGCCGCGGTCTGGGCGCCGTTCCTCGTGGCCCCCGCCCGGCCCACCGCGAAGAAGGCCAGGGCGAGGAAGAGCAGGGCCGCCACCGCCGTGATGTAGAGCGGGAACGCCTGTCCGGCGTCGCCTGTGCGGCGGCGGGCGCGGACGGCTCGGCTCACCCGGTGATCTTTTGGATCTGGTTGGTGATGGCCGTGGCGATCATCGTCCCGAAGTCGGTGGTCGTCAGCACCAGGATGATCGCCACGACGACGGCGATGATCCCCAGGTACTCGACGGACGTCTGACCCCGGTCGTCTGCCCGTAAACGCTTGCCCAGCGTCCGCATCGTCTTCCCCTCCAAGGGCGACGGCCGGGCCGGAGAGGCCCGGCGGGTGAGTTCCCGTGATGCCGTTCGCGGCACGAGAAACGTACGCCGGAACAGCAGTGACACGACAGTGTGCGCGGCTGCATTCTCTTCCCCCACAAGGGAGTTGACACACCTGACGGCCCATGAATTCACCCCCGCTCCACCACGGCGACCCGCCGGGCCCGGAAACGAAGACCGTCCGTCGACTGTCCCACATCCGATTGCAGGCGCGAAGGCTCTTTGCTCAACGCCCGTTTGCTCAACGCCCGGTGAACGAGCCGAAGTCCATCCCCGAGCCCAGGAAGAACCCCGCGATCAACAGGATCATCGTGCCCGGCACCATGAAGGTCGTGATGACCATCGTCGCCTTCGGCACCGCCCGCGCGGCGCGCCGCCGCGCCCGCTGGGCGTCCGTGCGCCGCATGTCCGTGGCGATCTCGATCAGCGTGTCGACGATGGGGGTGCCCAGCTCCTCGCCCTGCTGCAGCGCCGTCACGAACTGGGCCACCTGCTCGGAGTCGTTGCGTTTGCGCAGGCCGTCGAAGGCCTGGCGGCGGCTGACGCCCATGTCCAGCTGGCGCAGGGTGATGCGCAGCTCGTCCGCCCACGGGCCCTCGTAGTGCTCGGCAACCCGGTCCAGGGCCTGCCGGAAGCCCAGCCCGGCGCTGACCACCACGGCCAGCACGTCGAGGAAGTCCGGCAGCGTGCGCTCGATGGCGTCCCGGCGCTCGCGCACCGCCGCCCAGATGCCGACCTCGATCCAGAACAGCCCGAACGCCACCAGCAGCAGCGCGGCCGGCAGCTGCCCCTTGGCCAGCATCACCAGCGCGCCGCCGAAGCCCAGCATCCCGTAGACGGCGCGCCGGGCCGCGTACCGGTCGACCGTCAGGCCGCCGGGGTTGCCCGCGCGGTCGATCCGCCTGCGGACCTTCGCCACCCGCTTCTCCCCCATCAGCCGCAGCACCAGCGGCGCGTACCGCATGCCGAGCCGGTCCACGGCCGAGCCCACCGCCGTCGTGCGCGTCGCGCCGACCTCCAGGGCCAGCGCCAGGTCCGGCGGCAGCTTGGCCTCGCTGCGGCAGAGGGCGATGCCGTAACAGACGCCCGCGACGGACGCCCCGGCCGCCAGGGCCAGCAGCAGTGCCGCCCATCCCATGTGCGCCACACCCTTCTCAAGACTTCTCAGGAGTTCAGGGGACTTCTCAGACGTCGATCTTCGACATACGGCGGATGAAGAAGAACCCGAGCCCGTACAGACAGAAGGCCGCGATCACCGCCAGCTGTCCCGGCCAGCTGCCGGTCATCCGCTCCAGCGACCCGGGCGCGATGCGGTCCATCAGCAGCAGCGTGCCGACGCCCATCAGCGGGACGACGTACGCAGTCACCGTCACCTGGGACAGCTGTGTGCGCACCTCCCGCCGGGTCTCCTTGCGCTCCTCCAAGGTGACCGTCAGATTGCGCAGCGAGCTGACGACCGTGCCGCCCGCACGGTTGGACAGCACCAGGGTCGTCACCAGGACGACCAGTTCGCGGGAGGGAAGCCGGTCGGCAAGTTCGCCGAGGGCCTCCTCGACCGAGTGGCCGACGGCCAGCCGGTCGGCGACCCTGGCGAGCTCCTCGCCCGCCGGGGCCTCCATCTCGTCGGCGGCCAGGCCCAGGGCCGTACGGAGGGCGAGACCGGCCTGGGTGGCGTTGGCCAGGATGCGGGAGAGCTCCGGGAGTTGGCCGATGAACCGCTCGATGCGCTTGCGGCGCTGCCGGCCAAGGAAGGCGTGCGCAAAGCAAACTGCGACGACGCCCGCCGGCGGCCCGAAGAACGGCGCGAGGAAGGCCGCCGCCACCAGCCACAGGCCCGCGGCCGCCGCCACCGTGCACACCGCGAACTCCCCCACGGTCACGTCCAGGCCCGTCGAGGCGATCCGCCGCTCCAGGCGCGCGCCCGCGCGGGTGGCGCGCAGCCACCGGTCGGTGCGCCGGAAGTAGCGGGTGCGCCCCACCGGGGGCAGCGGCGGGGTGTCGGAGAGGCGGTCGACGAGCGCCTGGTGCCGGTCCCTGCCGGTGATGTACGCCCGTACGCCCGCGATGCCCAGCGCCCCGCACAGCAGGGTGGCGCCGATGGTCAGGAGTGCGAGTTGGTCCATGTGCCGTTACCTCTGTCTGGCCTCTCGGGTGGTGAGCTCGCCGGGGGACGCGGCGACGCCGAAGGCCGCGGGCACCGGTTCGCCCGCGAGCCGCAGCCGCTCCGCGGCCCGCGGAGGGAGGGGAAAGTGCGCGAAGGCGCCGTGCACGATGCGGTCCGGGCCCACCGGA
This sequence comes from Streptomyces olivoverticillatus, assembly GCF_014203555.1. Taxonomy (GTDB): domain Bacteria; phylum Actinomycetota; class Actinomycetes; order Streptomycetales; family Streptomycetaceae; genus Streptomyces; species Streptomyces olivoverticillatus. The sequence continues at coordinate 645,635 of NZ_JACHJH010000001.1, forward strand.
GCCGCGTCGAAGCGGCAGACGGTGACGAGGCGGTGGCCCTCGCCCCGGTCCCGGTAGGCGCTGTCGCCGCCGCTGTCCAGCAGGGCGATCTCGGTGATGCGGCGGGAGCCGTCGGCGTGCCGGGTGAGCTGGACGAGGCAGTCGACCGCGCTGTTGATCTGGTCGCGCAGCGCCTCGTAGGGGATCTTCACCTCGGACATGGAGGCCAGGGTGCGCAGCCGCATCAGGGCATCCTCGGCGCTGTTGGCGTGCACGGTGGCGAGGGAGCCGTCGTGGCCGGTGGACATCGCCTGCAGCATGTCGAGGGTCTCCCCGCCGCGGACCTCGCCGACGATGATGCGGTCGGGGCGCATGCGCAGGGAGTTGCGGACGAGGTCGCGGATGGTGATGCGGCCCTTGCCCTCGACGTTGGGCGGCCGGGATTCGAGGCGGATGACGTGCGGCTGCTGGAGCTGCAGCTCGGCGGCGTCCTCGACGGTGATGATGCGCTCGCCCTCCGGGATCAGCCCGGAGAGGGCGTTGAGGAGCGTGGTCTTGCCCGCGCCCGTCGGCCCGGAGACCACGACGTTGAACTTCGCCCGGACGAGCGCGCCGAGGAGCATCAGCATGTGCTCGTCCAGGGTGCCCGTGCCGATCAGCTCGTGCAGGGTGTAGACGCGGGGGAAGCGGCGGATGGTCAGGGTCGCGCCGTCCAGCGCGAGCGGCGGGATGATCACGTTGACGCGCTCGCCACCGGGCAGCCGGGCGTCGACCATCGGATTCGACTCGTCCACCCGGCGGTTGACGGTGGAGACGATGCGCTCGATGGTCTGCATCAGCTGCTCGTGGGAGGCGAAGCGGACGGGGACGGGCTCGACGCGGCCCGCGCGCTCGACGTAGACCCGGTCGGGGCCGTTGACCATGATCTCGGTGACGGTGGGGTCTTCGAGGAGCGGTTCGAGGACGCCCAGGCCGAGCGCCTCGTCGACGACGCGGCGGATGAGCCGGTCGCGCTCGGCGGTGGAGAGGACGGGGCCCTCGCGGCTGATGATGTGGCCGAGCACCCGCTCCAGGCGGGAGCGGCGCTCGTCCGCGGAGAGCGCGGACATCTCGGCGAGGTCGATCTCCTCCAGCAGCCGCGCCCGGTAGACGGGCACGAGGTGGCCGGGCTCCCGGCCGCCGTCGGGCGCGTCGGGCGCGTTCAGGCGCGCGCGCAGGCTCACGGCGCGCTCCTCGCGGAGGGGCAGGCCATGGTGGCCCGCCGGGTGACGTCGAATCCGGTGCCGGGGATCAGGGCCGGCACGGAGACGGTGACGGTGGCGGTGACGCTGCCGCCGGCGGCGGCGCAGGCCGGTGCGTCGACCGCGGCGCGCCCGGCGACCCAGCCCGTCATGGCCGCGCGCCCCGCGGCGGCGGGCCCGGTCTCCGGCAGGTCGAGGGTGGCGGTCCGGGCGGCGGCCCGCGCCCCGGTGCCGGCCTGCTGCGCGGCGAACGCGGCCAGGCCGAGGTGGACGGCGCCGAGCGCGAGGAGCAGCAGGAGCGGCAGGAAGCCGAGGAATTCGACGGAGACGGAACCGCGGTCGGGGCCCTGCCTGCGCCGCGCGCCCTCGCCCGTCCGCGCCGTGCGGGGCCGTCCGGCCGGGGACGTCCCCAGGGCGTGTCCGGTGGGTCGGCACAGGCCCCGCGACGCCTCGCACGGCACCTCGCCGCGTTGTCGCATAACCCAAGTACGCCCAGTACGCGGGTCATGCTCCGCCTTGCGATGCACCGCGCCAGACGCCGCGGGACCCGCACCGACCCACCGGACACGCCCTAGCGGCACGGCTCAGTCCTCCCGGGCCGCGCCGGCCGTGCTCTCCACGGACCAGGGCCAGTTGACGCTGCCGGGGAAGAGGACCGGGACCTCCATGCGGACGCTCGCCCGGTAGACCCCGCCGTCCGTGCCACAGTCTGGCTCCGCCCGCCAGGAGCTCGGCAGGTCCGCGCGCGCTGCCGCCGCGCAGTCGCGCCCCACGGCTCCGGCCCGCGCCCCCTTGTCGGCCGCGTGCCCGGCGAGGGAGTAGGTGTAGCCGACCAGGACGCACTGCCAGACCACGGCCAGCGTCACCAGGATCATCGGCAGCACCCCCGCGAACTCCACGGCGATCTGCCCCCGGTCGCCCCCGCCGCGCTTGCGGAACCGGGCGAGCGGCGTGCCGGGGCGCATGCTCGGCACCGGCGCCAGCTGGTCCGGCCCGGTGCCGCCGGAGGTGTCCGCGGGTCCTCCCCCTATGGCACGGCGGCGCCGCAGCCCGGTGAGGGAGGGCCGGTCGGCGGGCCCGGCGTGTGCGGGGCCGCCTCGCGGGGGCCTGCCGCCGGGGCCCGGGGGCGCGGCCAGGCCGAGTTCGCCCGCCAGCGCCCACAGCGCCTGCCGGACCCCGGACTTGGCGTCGAGGTCCTGCATGCGGCCGGAGTCCACGGCGCCGCGCAGTTCCTTGTAGGCGGCCGGCACGGTCGTGCGGGCCGCCTTTGTGCCGGTCGTGCGGGCCACGAGGGAGGGTTGCACCTCTGCGGTGCGGGTGTGCCGGTTGACCACGGTCGTCGTCTCCTCCGCCTTGCGGATCTGCAGCCGTTCCCAGAGCCGGACCATGCGTTTGGCGGCCCGTACGGACACCACGTCGGGCGTGGTGACGAGCAGGGCCGTGTCCGCCGTTTCGATGACCGCCGCGCCCGCCGCCGTGATCTGGGTGCCGCAGTCGACGACGACCAGTTCGTAGCGCTCGCGCAGGGCGGCGGTGATCTGCCGGGAGGTGAGGTCGCCGATCTCCTCGCCGCGCTCGCCCTCGGCGGGGGCCAGGAGCAGGCCGAGCCCGGTGGGGTGGGGGAAGACGGCGTCCTGCAGGACGCGGGGCGAGATGTCGTTGATGCCGGCCAGGTCGGCGATGGACCGGCGGAACTGTACGTCCAGATAGGAGGCCACGTCGCCGGACTGGAGGTCCATGTCGACGAGGGCGACCGCGCGTCCGGCGGCGCTCGCGGCGAGCGCGAGGTGGACGGCGGTGACGGTCGTGCCGACGCCGCCCTTGGCGCCGACGACGGCGACGAGCCGTCCGCCGGGCCCGCCGCCCGCCGGGGCCGTCTCCTCCGCGCGGCCCAGGTGCCGTCGGACGCCGGTGGCCCAGTGGGCGGCGGCCTGGATGCGGGTGGCCAGCTCCTCGGCGGAGGGCGGCAGGGCGGCGAGGCCGCGGGCGCCGCAGTCCATGGCGGCGGCGTAGAGGGCGGGTCCGGCGTCGGCGCTGAGCAGGATGACGCCCGTGGCCGGGAAGCGCAGGGCGATCTCGCGGATGAGTTCGAGGGCGGGCGTGGGCCCGATCCGCTCGTGGACGAGCACGACTTCGGGCAGTTCCGCGACGGAGGCGGCGGCCAGCACGGCGAGCGTGTCCAGCAGCCGGGCGGAGTCGCCCGCGGTCTGCAGCGGGTGCGCGCCGGGGAGCCGGCCGAGCAGCCCGTCGACGGCGCGGGCCGTGTCCGCATCGCCGATGGCCGGGAGGATTCTGATCGTCACCGTGGCCCTGCCTCTGTCTCTGCTCGTCTGCTTGCCGACTGCCGGGGGCCGCTCGGGCGGCGGGCTACTTGTCGCCGTCGAGGGTGTAGGTGCGGTCGCCGCTGCCGACGCCGTCGTCACCGCCGGGGGCGACGAGGGCGAGCCGGACGTGGGTGGCGAAGGACTCGGCGTAGGCGACGCGCTGGGCGTCCTTGGTGTCGAGGGCGAAGGTGATGGGCACTGCCTCGCCCGCCTGCCGGGTGCCCGTGGAGGCGGGGCGGCCGGAGCCGCCGTCGCGGTCGAAGGGGGTGAGCTTGCCGACGTTCATCACCTGGGCTCCGCTGACGATGACCTTGGAGACGGGCTTGGCGCCCTGCTCCTTGCCGTCGAAGGTGGCGTAGATGTTGACCCTCGCCCCGGGGTCGATCTTGCCCGCGACGCCCGTGGCCGCGTCGATCATGATGGCGATCTCCTGCTTTCCGGGCTGGAGGGCGGGCCGGGCGACGATCATGTCGTTCTGCAGCAGCGACCCCTTGTGCAACGGGGTCACCGCGATCTTGCCGCGGACGGCGGCGAGGTCGGTGACGGCGGTGGCGGGAAGCCAGCGCCTGGGCATGGAGACCTTCTCGAACGCGTCCGTCTCCCCGTCCAGGTCCCGGTAGGCGGGGACGTCGGACTTCAGCCGGTAGGCGGTGGTCTCGGGGCCGACCTTGGACTCGGCGTCGTCGATGACCGCGAGCACTCCGGCGGCCGCGCCGACGGCGCAGAGGACCGACAGGAGCAGCAGGATGATCCCGCGGCGCTGGCGTGAATTCATGGGGCGGCGAACCTCGTTCGGGGGACGAAAGCCGGGGTGGGGTTCAGCGGCCGGCCGGGGCGGCGGCCCGTACGGGCGGGTCCAGGGCGTGCCTGCCGCCGCCGTCCCGGGTGACGGGCGCGGAGCAGAAGCCGCAGCGGTCGCCGATGAGTTCGAGCCCGCACCACCGGCACTCCTCGCGCCGTACGGAGGCGACGAGCTGGTAGAGCACGGAGGGGTCGGGGATGGCGGCGGCGAATTCGACGGCCCGGGGGGTGCCCCACCAGCGCCGGGAGTCGGCCGGCAGCGGCTGGATCTCCTGGATGCCCTGGACCCGCCAGTGGGGGGCGAGGGTGCCGGTGACCCAGTCCTCGCTGCGGCCCGGTTTGCCGCGGGCGACGGTCAGGCGGGTGGCGAAGCCGGGGCCGCCGGGGGGTTCGGCGTCCTTGATGCGGATGAGCTGCGGCGCGGGGTTGACGAGCACGGCGAAGCGGGCGCCGGGCAGGTAGGAGGCGAGGTGGCCGCCGAGGCCGACCTCCACGCCCCGGTCGAGGCGGCTGACGGTGGCCACCTCGGCGCCCGCGTGGATGTAGTGCGCGAGCAGCCGGGCGGCGGAGGCGAGGATGCCCGGGGTGAGGTCGGAGACGGACAACTGCCGTAACTGCCGGGCCAGTACGGCCACGGCGAGCGGCGGAAGCCTCATGGGCAGCAGGGCCACGCGGTCGCTCTCCAGGAGGGACCGCACGGCGTGCAGGCGCTGTACATAGGGGGCGGGGAGGGAGTCCGGGTAGAGCACGACGAGGTGGCCGCACTGGTCGAGCAGGATGCCGGCCTGGGTGACGGCGGTCTCCAACGGCTGGGCGTGCGGAGGCTGGAGGACGGCGGCAGCGGGGACCGGGCCACCGGGCGGCGGCAGCACCAGGTCGGAGCTGGTGACCGCGATCGCAATCGGCACGTCGGCTTCCCCGTTCACTCCGGCCTCGGGGGCTTCGGCGGTCGCATCGATACCGTCTCGCGAACCCTTGACGGACGTATTGGTCTGGACCATCTTTGACGCGCGTGCGGCGGCCCCCGTACGTGCGTACGGCGGGCGGCCGCCGCTGTCGATGAATACCCCCCAAAGTACCCCCGCAACACCCCCCATCACCGCTCCAACTCCCTTCCCACCGGAGGCAGTAGTGGAACGTCCTCGTCGCAACGGATTCCGCATGTCCAGACGCCGGTTCGGCGGCGTTTCCGCGGCTGTCGCGCTCGCGGCCGGAAGCCTTGCCGCGCTCAGCGCCGGCCCGGGCACCGCCCGCGCGGCGGACGGCGCCAAGGTCCAGGCCGTCACCGCCACCACGACCGCCGGCACCCCGAGCATCCCCGAGCACGCGCTCACCGGCTACTGGCAGAACTTCGACAACGGCGCGACGGTGCAGAAGATCAGCGACGTGCAGAGCCAGTACGACATCATCGCCGTCGCCTTCGCCGACGCCACGACCACGCCCGGCGCCGTGGACTTCACCCTCGACCCGGCGCTGCACTACACCGAGGAACAGTTCAAGGCCGACATCGCGGCCAAGCAGGCGCAGGGCAAGTCGGTGGTCGTCTCCATCGGCGGCGAGAAGGGCACGGTGAGCGTCAACGATGCGGCGTCCGCCGCCAACTTCGCCGACAGCGCCTACGCGTTGATGCAGAAGTACGGTTTCAACGGAGTCGACATCGACCTGGAGAACGGGCTCGACCCCACCTATATGACACAGGCCCTGCGGTCCCTGTCGGCGAAGGCGGGCGGCAAGCTGGTCATCACCATGGCGCCGCAGACCATCGACATGCAGTCGACGTCGGCCGGCTACTTCAGGACCGCGCTCAACATCAAGGACATCCTGACGGTCGTCAACACGCAGTTCTACAACAGCGGTTCGATGAACGGCTGCGACGGCAACGTCTACGGCCAGGGCTCGGTGGACTTCCTCACCGCACTCGCCTGCATCCAGCTGGAAGGCGGCCTCGACCCGGGGCAGGTGGGCCTGGGCCTGCCCGCGTCCCCGCGCGGCGCGGGCAGCGGCTACGTCGCGCCGTCGGTCGTCAACAACGCTCTCGACTGCCTGGCGAAGGGCACGGGCTGCGGCTCGTTCAAGCCCGCGAGGACGTATCCGGGCATCCGCGGGGCGATGACGTGGTCGACCAACTGGGACGCGAGTGCGGGCGACGCCTGGTCGGAGGGGGTGGGGCCGCACGTGCACGGGCTGCCGTAGCCCTCATGCGCCGGGCGGGCCGAGAAGCAGCCCGCCCGGCGGGAGGCCTAGCTGCGCGCCGCCGCCTCTTCGGTCGGCTTGGGGAGGTCACAGCCGGGCAGGCTCAGGTCGATCTTGTTGCCGGGCGCGACGCACTTGGCGATGCCGTACGTCTCCTCGGCGTAGTTGATGCCCTGCCGCACCGTGACCTGGCCGTTCTCGTCGACCTCGCACGGGTTGTTCTCCGTGCACCGCTCGCCGTTCTCGTTGCCCGTGTTGTTGATGGCGACGACCTTGCCGGTGTTCACGTCGATCACGGGCGAGCCGGAGGTGCCGCCTATCGTGTTGCAGGACGGCGTGTAGCGCAGCGAGTCCTTCCACGTCCAGTCGCCCTCCTGCAGCCGGTAGACGAAGCCGTCCGCGTTGCAGGAGTAGATCTTCTTCCAGTAGCCGGACACGACCTTGATGGCGCTCCCGGCGGCCGGGTGGTCGGCCGACAGGCTCAGGGCGCTGATCCCGTAGCGCTGCTTGATCTGCGCGTAGGTGGTGTTCAGCTGGTACAGCGTGACGTCGGTGTCGGTCATCGTCGCGTACGAGACCTTGACGGCACGCAGCGTGGCGACCTTGCCCGCCGAGGAGTTGAGCAGGCTGAACGTACGGGAGGACGGCTGGTCGGTGATGACCTCGCCGGGGCCCGGGAAGCCGGTCTCCAGGCAGTGGCCGTTGGTCATCACCAGGGCGGGGTCGCCGTCGGCCGAGGAGGGCATCCGGATGAGCGAGCCGGAACAGTTGCTGAGCGCGACCGTTCCCGCGAAGTCGACGGCCTTGACCCTGCCCTGCGGGGCCGCCGTCGCGGTGGTCGTGCCGACGCCGACGGTTGCTCCGGTCAGGAGCACGGTCGTGAGCGCACCGACGAGAGGTCGTCTCATGGGGGGGTGGTCCTCTCAGTTCTGAAGTGCCGCGGTTTTGACGTGTGCATTGTTGGTTCCGGTGAGGCGGGGCGGCAATCAACCGGTCCGAAGTTATGAAGAAGTTGGCTTGATTCACCCATACGGTGGCGCTTGACCTGCTCATGTCATCGCTCGAACACTGGGGAGGCTCACCCCCCTCATCCGTCGCACTGACCGGACCCCTCAGGAGGACCGCATGCGACCGCGATTCCGCTCGTCCCCCACCGGACGGCTCTCCCGCAATACTTGGGCGACCGGCGCCCTCGCCGCCCTGCTGACCCTGGCCATGGCCTCGCCCGCGGCGCCGCGCGGTGCGGGCCAGGCGGCCCCGCCGACCGCCTCGTACGAGGTCTCCGGGCCGAGAACCGCGGCTCAGCGCACGGCCGTCGCCGCGACCGGCGCCTCCGTCGACGCCGTCCGCCCCCGCTCCGTGACGATCACCGCGGACGGCGCGCAGGCCGAACGCATCCGCCGCATGGGCTACCGGGTCACCCGGCTGCCAGGCCCTCCCGACCGCAGCGACGGCAGTGACGACAAAGCACGGTCGCCCTTCGACTTCCCGCCCGGCGACGAGCAGTACCACACCTACGCCGAGGCGACGGCGGAGATCGACGCCGACATCGCCGCCCACCCGTCCCTGATGAGCAAGCAAGTGATCGGCAAGTCCTACGAGGGCCGGGACATCGTCGCCGTCAGGGTCGCCAACGACGCGGTGAGGACCGCCGCCGCCAAGCCGGAGGTCCTCTTCACCCACCACCAGCACGCGCGCGAGCACCTGACCGTGGAGATGGCGCTCTACCTCCTCAAGGAGTTCGGCACCGAGTACGGCACCGACCCGAGGGTCACCAAGCTGATCGACAGCCGGGTGATCTGGATCGTGCCCGACGTCAACCCCGACGGGGGCGAATACGACATCGCCACCGGCACGTACCGCAGCTGGCGCAAGAACCGCCAGCCCAACGCCGGCTCGAACAACCGCGGCACCGACCTCAACCGCAACTGGGACTACAAGTGGGGCTGCTGCGGCGGCTCCTCGGGCAGCACCGGCTCCGAGACCTACCGCGGCTCCGGCCCCGCCTCGGCACCCGAGGTGAAGGTCGTCGCCGACTTCGTCCGCAGCCGCGTCGTCGACGGCAAGCAGCGGATCAAGGCCGCCATCGACTTCCACACCTACAGCGAACTGGTGCTCTGGCCGTTCGGCTGGACGTACTCCGACACCGCCCCCGGCATGACCCAGGACGACCGCGACGCCTTCGCCGCCGTCGGCAAATCCATGGCTGCCAGCAACGGCTACACGCCCGAGCAGTCCAGCGACCTCTACATCACCGACGGGTCGATCGACGACTGGCTGTGGGGGAACCAGAAAGTCTTCGCCTACACCTTCGAGATGTACCCGGACGCCAGCGGCACGGGCGGCGGCTTCTACCCGCCCGGCTCGGTGATCGACCGCGAGACGGCCCGCAACCGCGAAGCCGTCCTGCAGCTGCTGGAGAACGCCGACTGCATGTACCGGTCGATCGGCAAGGAACAGCAGTACTGCAGCGGCTCCGCTTCGTAACAGTCCCCGTGGGCCTCCGATGCCGTCCCGTAATGCGCGATGCGTACGTTTGGACCTGTTCCGAACGCACGGTGCGCTCGCCGCACAACGAACCATTGGAGGCTCCATGGGTACCGGCCCCGTCGCCGCTCTCGCCCAGGAACGGCTCGACCACCGTTTCAAGGGTCTGCCTCCGGATGCCGAAGGCCTGACCGTCGGGGCGCTGGCCGCGCAGCGGCGGTCGCTGTTCGCCGGGGGCTTCATCACGCCGGTGCTCACGCTGTCGGCCGAGGCCCTGGACCACAACCTCGCCGTGATGGAGCGCTGGGCCGGCGAGCGCGGCCTCGCCTTCGCCCCGCACGGCAAGACGACGCTGGCGCCGCAGCTGCTCGAACGCCAGCTGGAGCACGGGGCCTGGGGCATCACCGCCGCCATGCCCAGCCAGGTCCGGGTCTACCGCGCCTTCGGGGTGCGCCGGATCTTCCTCGCCAACGAGGTCGTCGACGCGGCCGCGCTGCGCTGGCTCGCCGCCGAGCTGGCCGCCGACCCGGAGTTCCATCTCGTCACTTACGTCGACTCGGTGCGCGGCGTGGAGCTGATGGACGCCGCCCTGCGCGAGGCCGGCGCCTCCCGCCCGCTGAACGTCGTCATCGAGCTCGGCGCGGCCGGCGGCCGTACGGGCGTACGGACGGAGGAGGGCTGCGAGGCCGTCGCCGACGCGGTGGCCGCCACGAGCACCCTGCGGCTGGTGGGCTTCGCCGGTTACGAGGCGGAGATCCCGGGTGCGGACGAGGAGTCCGTACGCGCCTGGCTGGACCGGCTGACCGGGCTGGCCGTCGCCTACGACAAGGCGGGCCGCTTCGCCGGCGTCCCCGAGATCGTCGTCAGCGCGGGCGGCAGCGCGTGGTTCGACGCGGTCGCCGAGGCCTTCGCGGCCCTGCCGCCGCTGTCGGCACCGGTGCTCAAGCTGCTGCGTTCCGGCGCGTACGTCACGCACGACGACGGCCAGTACCGCCGCAAGACGCCCTTCAACCGGCACCCGGAGGAGGGCGAACTGCGGCCCGCGCTGCGACTGTGGGCCCAGTGCGTCTCGCGCCCCGAGCCGGGCCGGGCGTACCTCAACGCGGGCAAGCGCGACGTCTCCTACGACCTGGACCTCCCCGAGCCCCAGCTCATCCGCTCCGCCCGCGACGGCTCGGTGCGGCAGGCAAAGGGCATGACGGTGACGGCCCTGGCGGACCAGCACGCGTTCCTGACCCTCGACGAGGACGCGGAACTGGAGGTCGGCGACTGGGTGGGCCTGGGCCTGTCCCACCCGTGCACGGTCTTCGAGAAGTGGCCGCTGATCCCGCTGGTGGCGGGGGACGGCACGGTGACGGATTACGTCCGGACGTTCTTCTGAGCGGGCGCAATCCGGCTTGATTAGATGTGAAGAGGCCCCCGCCGTTGCCGGCGGGGGCCTCGGCAGTTCGCGGGGAGGGTGACTACCTCGTCATAGTCGCCCGCCCTTCCTTGATTCGGCGTTTGTGGCCTTGGGCTTGGCCATCATCACTTCGCCGGGTGTCGCAGGCCGAACGTATGCCGGCAGTGCGTCCCACTCCGGCCCACCGAGGAGGGGCTGGAGCCGGATGCGGTCTCCGTTGACGGCCATGACCTGGCCGACCTTGTACCAGACGGGGTCGACGGCGTAGCAGCCGATGACGATCCGCGGGTCGATGCTCACTGGTCCGCCTCCCCGGCGTGGGGTTGGCGCACGATGTTGAGCCCGTGCGGCGTGGGCACTAGGGCGTGTCCGATGGGTCAGCGCTGGTCCCGCGGCGTCTGGTGCTGGGGGGCACCTCCCAGCGGTAGCTGGGGGAGCATGACCCGCGTACTGGGCGTACCCGGGTTATGCGACAACGCGGCGAGGTGCCGTGCTGGGGGCACCTCCCAGCGGTAGCTGGGGGAGTCGCGGGGCCTGTGCCGACCCATCGGACACGCCCTAGTACGTACTCACTGCCCCTCCACATGGGAGTCAACTGTCCATAGCTGCAATGGCATTGCGGCAAGCGCGCAGAGGCGTGCTGGTCGGCACTCCTTCCAGCGTTGGCCACGCCCCGGGGTCGGTAGGACGACCGCCGGGGTTTGTCGTGGGCCTGTCGCAGCACCCAAGATCACCATTCAGTGACGACGGCGTGACGCGTGGCGACTGAGTGCACAGCATGCACCCGCATCCCTGTCACTTGCAAGACATGAGAATGCATAGCGTGCATGTGCGAACTGGTCTTGCAGTAGAGGTAGTTGCCGGACAGAAGATGCCTACGGTTCGCCTACGGCGCTTGGCCGGCGAGCTGCGTCGGCTGCGCAAGGGCACAGGGTTGACCAGGGACGACGTCACAGAGCAGACAGGGCTCAACACAGCGACCTTGTACAGGATCGAGACAGCACGAGTCCGACCGCAGCAGCGGACGTTGACGGCGCTACTCAATCTGTACAGAGTCGGCGAGAAACAGCGTGGCGAGATTGTGGCGCTGTCGAAGGGTGCCAGCTCACAGGGCTGACTACGCCCATATCACAGTGAACTGCCCGAGGAATGCACTGCATACATCAGCTTTGAGGCCGAGGCATGCGCTGTTCGCAACTACGAAAGCCTCTTCATCCCCGGTTTGTTGCAGACAGAGGACTACGCACGCGCGGTGATCAAAGGCGTGCTGCCGATGGCAAGCGCGAGAGAAATCGAGCAACGGGTACAGGCGCGGGTCGAACGTCAAGTGGTCCTGGGCAAGGCCGATCCACTCAACTTGTGGGCCATCATGGACGAGGCAGCCCTACGACGCACAGTAGGCGGTCCCGAGGTCATGCACGAACAGATGCAACACCTGATAGCGGCAGCCTCTGAGCCGCATATGACACTACAGGTCATCCCGTTCAGCGCCGGGGCACACGCGGGCATGCCTGGATCGTTCGTGCTCATGAGCTTCCCCGACGTCGAGGACCCAGAAATCATCTACATCGACAGCATGGCCGGCGACCTTTTCCTCGAAGCCGAGGCGGACGTCCGTCGGTATGGCGCGATCTTCGACAATCTCCGCGCCGTGGCACTGAGCCCGGATGATACATCGAACCTGATTGCGTCAGTGGCGAAAGAGCTCCTACAGCAGCGGAAATGGCCAATGCGTCGAGATTGCTTTCCTGGGCGTGGTGGTGAAAACGCGTGACAGCAAGAATTCCATCGGTTCGACGGTAACTTTCAGCACCAAGTCTTGGTCGGCGTTCATCGGCCAGGTCCAGTCGGACGCTTTCCCACCCGTCGCCTGACCCGTCGTGCCCGGTGGCAGCCAGAGGGTGGGTCGGCTCGAACGGCGGCCGCTGCGGCAACAGGGCAGCGAATTGGTCCCAGGGCTGTTCGATCAGTCACGATGGCAGCACAGGCACAGGTCTCTCCGGTCCTATAGAGCGTCGCTGCTCAGCCGAGCCGCGTGCGCAGGTGCTCCAGTGCCGCTTTGAGCGCGCGCCCGGGCGTGACGGCCAGGTCAGGCTCGACACCGACGCCTTCCCAGTTGGTACCAGTGACCGGGTTGATCGAGCGGGCAGTGGGGACGGTCACTGTGACGTGCGGGGCGACCGGAATGCGGTCCGTAGGGTGGGCGCCACCTCGGGTGGTCTGGCCGATCAGAGTGGCGCGCTTGAGCACCTTCAGGTTGTACGCCAGCTCCTCTCCACCGGAGAAAGTGAGGTCGCTGGTCAGCACGGTGACCGGGCGGTCCAGGTAGCGCGGGGCGGCGAGGTGCCCGAGGGTCCAGTACTGGCGGGTGAACTCAGTGGTCCGTTCGTAGATGTCATTGAGGTGCACCCCGTCGTCAGCGAAGAAGTAGCTGCACCACAGCTGCACGCCCTCCGGTGAGCCGCCCCGACACTGCCGCAGGTCGATGACCAACGCCTCGGTGGTAGCGAGCAGTTGCATAGCGGCGCCGATCGCGGGACCACCCAGATCGGCGGGGGCGATCATGCGAAGGTCGAGGTAGCCGATATTGTCGTCGAGCTGCTCCACCCGCCGGATGCCGTAATTGTTCTCCCGGGCGTACCGCGCGAAGCGTGCACGGGCGACGTCCTCCGGCTCCTCGTCCATCGATTGCGGCTCCTCGGTCCACAACAGCCGCAAATGCTCGTCCGGACATGCCTTCTGGAGGTCGTCCGTGACGCGCTTGCACAACTCCCGTACGTCCAGTCCCTGATATGCGCCCACGGCCAGCTGGCGCCGGATCGCAGCATCGATGGCAGCTGCCTGTTCGGGGAAAACGTAACCGGCGGTGATCCGGGCCAGTGCGGCCTCGAGTATCTCGTGATTAGTCGTCATGCGCGCGATGGTAGGTCCGGGTCGAATGGATGCCCAGCGGATTTCACGGCCGCTTCTTCAGCTACCGCCCCCGCCCAGGCCGTCGCCGACTGCCTCGGCGATGCGACCACCCAGCGTTGCGCGCTGTGCGACGACCCGGTGAAGACCACCCGCCTCGTCCAGACCACCTACCTGCGCAACCTCTAAAGCGGCGGGCGACGCAGCTACGACTCCACCGAGACGGACAACCACGCGGGGCCTCAATCCGCTCTCACCCGTTCTACGTCCGGTCACCCACCCGACGTACGCCCAGCGGCCAGCGCGTCCTCGCTCTACGTGCAGCACCGGCCCCGCCCAGGGGGACGTGAAAGGGCAGGCCCGGGGAACAACCCCACCATGGACACCGTGTTGCGCAACGCGACCGTCATCGACGGCACCGGTGAGACCCCGCCCTACCGTGCCGACGTCGGCCTGGCCGAAGGCCGGATCGCCGCCATCTGCCGCGAGGGCCGCGGCGGCGGCAAGAGGCCCAGCGGACGCCGGGTGATCGACGCCCAAGGCCTCGCCCTGAGCCCCGGCTTCATCGACATGCACGCCCACAGCGACCTCGCCCTTCTCGCCGACCCCGCCCACGAGGCCAAGGCCGCACAGGGCGTCACCCTCGAAGTCCTCGGCCAGGACGGCCTGTCGTACGCGCCCGTCGACGACCGCACCCTCGACGAGGTGCGCACCCGGATCACCGGGTGGAACGGCGACGGGCGCGACGTCGCCTTCGACTGGCGGACCGTCGGCGAGTACCTGGACCGCCTCGACCGCGGCGTCGCAGTCAACGCCGCCTACCTCGTCCCGCAGGGCACGGTCCGGATGCTCGCCGTCGGGTGGGAGGACCGGCCCGCCACCGCCGCCGAGACCGGGCACATGAGGCGTCTGGTGGCCGAGGGGCTGGAGCAGGGGGCCGTAGGGCTCTCCTCCGGGCTCACCTACCCGCCCGGCATGTACGCCGACGACGCCGAACTGACCGAGCTGTGCCGGGTCGTGGCCCGCTACGGCGGCTACTACTGCCCGCACCACCGCTCGTACGGCGCGGGCGCGATCCGGGCGTACGGAGAGGTGATCGCCCTCGCCCGCGGCGCGGGCTGCGCGCTGCACCTGGCCCACGCCGTCATGAACTTCCCCGAGAACGCGTGCCGCGCCCCCGAGCTGCTCGCCCTGCTGGACTCGGCCCTCGCGGAGGGCTGCGACATCACCCTCGACACCTACCCCTACACCCCCGGCTGCACCACACTCGCCGCGCTCCTACCGGGCTGGGTGAGCGCGGGCGGACCGGATGCGGTGCTCGCGCGGCTGCGCGACGACGCGACGGCCGCGCGCATCCGGCACGCGCTGGAGGCGGAGGGGTCGGACGGCTGCCACGGGACGAGAGTCGACTGGGAGACCGTCGAGATCTCGGGGGTCGCCACGCCCGGCCTGGCGGCGTCGTATACGGGGAAGACCATCGCCCGCGCCGCCCGCGAGCGCGGCGAGGAGCCGTGGGCCACCGCCCGGCGACTGCTGATCGAGGACCGGCTGGGGACGACGATGCTGCACCACGTCGGGGACGAGGGGAACGTCCGCACGATCATGCGACACCGGGTGCACACGGGCGGCAGCGACGGCATCCTGCACGGCGCGAAGCCGCACCCGCGCGCCTTCGGCACATTTCCGCACTACCTCGGGCGGTACGTCCGTGAACTGGGCGTTCTCTCTCTGGAGGAGTGCGTGGCGCATCTCACGTCGCGCCCGGCGGCCCGGCTGAGGCTGCCGGACCGGGGTCTCGTACGGGAGGGATACCGTGCCGATCTCGTTCTCTTCGATCCGGACACGGTGGCCGCCGGCTCCACTTTCGAAGCCCCTCGCGCACTTCCGACCGGCATTCCTTATGTCCTGATTGCCGGACGCTTTGTGATGGAAGACGGGCGCCGGACAGACGTCCTGGCGGGCCGCTCGGTGCGACGCGCGCCCGCGGCTTAAACGGAGACGTACGGCCGGTTTCCTGTTTCGTTCCTGTGACGGAAATCCGCGCGCGGTCGCCGTGGGGCGACCGTAGGGTTGCCGTCATGCAGGTGATCCAGTCAACGAAGCTCGCCAACGTCTGCTACGAAATCCGTGGCCCGGTACTCGAGGAGGCCATGCGGCTCGAGGCAGCAGGTCACCGCATCCTCAAGCTCAACACCGGCAACCCCGCCACCTTCGGTTTCGAGTGCCCTCCGGAGATCCTGGAGGACATGCTGCGCAACGTCGGCGACGCCCACGGCTACGGCGACGCCAAGGGGCTGCTCTCGGCCCGGCGCGCGGTGGTGCAGCACTACGAGACCAAGGGCATCGAGCTGTCGGTCGAGGACGTCTACCTCGGCAACGGCGTCTCCGAGCTGATCCAGATGTCGATGCAGGCCCTGCTCGACGACGGCGACGAGGTGCTCGTACCGGCCCCGGACTACCCCTTGTGGACGGCCTCGGTCTCCCTGGCGGGCGGCACGGCCGTGCACTACCGCTGCGACGAGCAGGCGGACTGGATGCCGGACCTCGCCGACATCGAGCGCAAGGTCACCGACCGCACCAAGGCCATCGTCATCATCAACCCCAACAACCCCACGGGTGCCGTCTACGACGACGAGATGCTGCGCGGGCTGACCGAGATCGCCCGCCGCCACAACCTGATCGTCTGCTCCGACGAGATCTACGACAAGATCCTCTACGACGGCGTCACGCACACCCCGACCGCCGCCATCGCCCCCGACCTGCTGACCCTCACCTTCAACGGCCTGTCCAAGTCCTACCGGGTGGCGGGCTACCGCAGCGGCTGGATGGCGGTCTGCGGCCCGAAGGCCCACGCGGACAGCTACATCGAGGGGCTGACGATCCTCGCCAACATGCGGCTGTGCGCCAACATGCCGGCCCAGCACGCGGTGGCCACGGCGCTCGGCGGACGCCAGTCGATCAACGACCTGGTGCTGCCCGGCGGACGGCTGCTGGAGCAGCGCGACGTGGCGTACGAGCTGCTGACGCAGATCCCCGGCGTCAGCTGCGTCAAGCCCAAGGGCGCGCTCTACGCCTTCCCCCGGCTCGACCCCAAGGTCTACAAGATCAAGGACGACCGGCAGATGGTGCTGGACCTGCTCCGCGCCGAGAAGATCATGGTCGTCCACGGCACGGGCTTCAACTGGCCGGAGCCGGACCACTTCCGACTGGTCACCCTGCCGAACGCGAAGGACCTGACGGACGCGGTGACGCGCATCGGCAACTTCCTGGACGGCTACGGCCAATAGACGGCTACGGCCAATAACGGGGGCAGCCAATAACGGGGAGTGCCCCTGACGTCGGAACCGCGTGCGGCGCGGTCCGACGTCAGGGGCAGAGCCCGGCCGGTCAGCCCAGGCGCTTGACCAGCGCGCGGTACTCGTCCCAGATCTCCTTCGGCGTGTGGTCGCCGAAGGTGTTGAGGTGCTCGGGCACCAGGGCCGCCTCCTCGCGCCAGACGTCCTTGTCGACGGTGAGCAGGAAGTCGAGGTCGCCCTCGCTCAGGTTCAGCCCGTCGGTGTCGAGGGCATCGCGGGTCGGCAGGATGCCGATCGGGGTCTCGACGCCCTCGGCCTTGCCGTCCAGCCGCTCGACGATCCACTTCAGGACGCGGCTGTTCTCGCCGAAGCCGGGCCAGACGAACTTGCCCGCGTCGTTCTTGCGGAACCAGTTGACGTAGTAGATCTTCGGCAGCTTGGCCTGGTCCTTGCCCTGGCCCACCTTGACCCAGTGACCCATGTAGTCACCCATGTTGTAGCCGCAGAACGGCAGCATGGCGAACGGGTCGCGGCGCAGCTCGCCGACCTTGCCCTCGGCGGCGGCGGTCTTCTCGGAGGCCACGTTGGCACCGAGGAAGACGCCGTGCTGCCAGTCGAAGGACTCGGTCACCAGCGGCACGGCCGAGGCGCGGCGGCCGCCGAAGAGGATCGCCGAGATCGGCACGCCCTTGGGGTCCTCCCACTCGGGCGCGATGATCGGGCACTGCGAGGCGGGGACGGTGAAGCGGGCGTTGGGGTGGGCGGCCGGGGTCCCGGAGGCCGGGGTCCAGTCGTTGCCCTTCCAGTCCGTGAGGTGCGCGGGCTGCTCCTCGGTCATGCCCTCCCACCACACGTCGCCGTCGTCGGTGAGGGCGACGTTGGTGAAGACGGAGTTGCCCCACATGGTCTTCATCGCGTTGGCGTTGGTGTGCTCGCCGGTGCCGGGGGCGACGCCGAAGAAGCCGGCCTCGGGGTTGATGGCGTACAGGCGGCCGTCCTCGCCGAAGCGCATCCAGGCGATGTCGTCGCCGATGGTCTCCACGGTCCAGCCCGAGATGGTGGGCTCGAGCATGGCGAGGTTGGTCTTGCCGCAGGCGCTCGGGAACGCGGCGGCGACGTACTTCGCCTCGCCCTGCGGCGGGGTGAGCTTGAGGATGAGCATGTGCTCGGCCAGCCAGCCCTCGTCGCGGGCCATGACGGAGGCGATGCGCAGGGCGTAGCACTTCTTGCCCAGCAGGGCGTTGCCGCCGTAGCCGGAGCCGTAGGACCAGATCTCGCGGTCCTCGGGGAAGTGCGAGATGTACTTGGTGGTGTTGCACGGCCACGGGACGTCGGCCTCGCCCTCGGCGAGCGGCGCGCCGAGGGTGTGGACGGCCTTGACGAAGAAGCCGTCGGTGCCGAGCTCGTCGAGGACGGCCTGGCCCATGCGGGTCATGGTGCGCATCGAGACGGCGACGTAGGCGGAGTCGGTGATCTCGACGCCGATCGCGGACAGCGACGAGCCGAGCGGGCCCATGCAGAAGGGCACGACGTACATGGTGCGGCCGCGCATCGAGCCGCGGAAGATGCCCTGCTCACCGGCGAAGATCTCCCGCATCTCGGCGGGGGCCTTCCAGTGGTTGGTCGGGCCCGCGTCCTCCTCCTTCTCGGAGCAGATGAAGGTGCGGTCCTCCACGCGCGCCACGTCGCTGGGGTCGGAGGCGGCGTAGTACGAGTTCGGGCGCTTGACCGGGTCGAGCTTCTTGAAGGTGCCCTTGGCGACGAGCTCCCCGCACAGGCGCTCGTACTCGGCCTCGGAGCCGTCGCACCAGACCACCCGGTCCGGCTGGGTGAGGGCGGCGATCTCGTCGACCCAGGAGATCAGCTCCTGGTGGTTGGTGGGGGTAGTGGGAGCCGCACTGCTGCGCGCCACGATCGCTCCGTCCCGCCGGAACCCGCTGTCCGGCGTCAGATGTTGAGGGTGGAACGGACCCGGTTCACTCCGGTGTGTCCGCCTCTTCACTTGGTTGCCCCTTGGGGGCTGCGACCCAGACGCTTCGTGACCGCTCATCCGGTGCCGCCCGCACTCATTTGATCATCCGACTCCTCCGGGGATCTGTCCAGGGGGCACCCCCGTGACCATCGCCACGTGATACCGGTCCGTAACCTACGGTGCCGTAGGTAGCATGACCTGCATGACTTCCGCGCCCGACGCAGCGCGCACCGCGCCTTCCGCCCCCGCCGCGCCCCTCGCGACGGCCCCGGTCAAGCCGCGGCTGCGCGGCTGGCTGCACGCCGGGATGTTCCCCGCCGTACTGATCTCCGGCGTCTTCCTGACGGCCCTGGCCGACAGCACCCGCGGCCGGATCGCGTGCGCCGTCTACGTGCTCAGCGCCTGCCTGCTGTTCGGCATCAGCGCCCTCTACCACCGCGGCGACTGGTCCCCGCGGACCACCGCCGTGCTGCGCCGTCTCGACCACGCCAACATCTTTCTGATCATCGCGGGCACGTACACCCCGCTGACCATGCTGCTGATCCCCGGCACCCGCGGGCAGGTGCTGCTGTGGGCGGTGTGGGGCGCCGCGGTCGCGGGCATCGCCTTCCGCGTCTTCTGGGTCGGCGCGCCGCGCTGGCTCTACCTCCCCTGCTACATCGCCATGGGCTGGGCCGCCGTCTTCTTCCTGCCCGACTTCCTGCGCAGGGGCGGCATCGCCGTCCTCGTCCTGGTGATCGTCGGCGGCCTGCTCTACAGCGTGGGCGGCGTGATCTACGGGATCAAGAAGCCCAACCCTTCACCGCGGTGGTTCGGCTTCCACGAGGTCTTCCACTCGCTCACGCTGGCCGCCTTCATCACGCACTACGTGGGCATCTCGCTGGTGGCCTATTCGCACGCCTGACGCGGGCCGACCGGCCCGGAAGCCGACACGGAACAGGGCGCCCGGCAGCCCGCGCGCCCTCCCGCCCGGCCGCGGCCGCGAGGCCGCGGACACCCGCCAGGCCAGCGCGCCCACCCCGGCACCCACCACGGCCAGCACCGCGAGCTCCCCCGCGAGCACATAACCCCCGACGCACAGCGCCGCGACCAGCAAGGCCACGACATTTGCAGCGGCACCCATCACCGATCACCCCTCCGATCTCACTGATCGGACCCCTGCCCCGCACATAGCGTCACACACCCCACTGACAATCAGTGTGTCATCAAGGATCCGGCGGACGGCCGGCACAAGATCGATGACCGAGAATGCTGTCATGGCCCCAGCACAGACGTCGTCCTCCTCCGCCCACCCCGGGCCCAGACTCGGGCTCCGCGAGCGGAAGAAGATCCAGACCCGGCAGGCGATCCGCCGCGCCGCCTACCGCCTCTTCTCGGAGCACGGATACGACGCCACGCCCGTCGACCGGATCGCCGAGGCCGCCGACGTCTCCCCCAGCACCGTCTTCCGCTACTTCCCCACCAAGGAAGACATCGTGCTCACCGACGAGTACGACCCGGTGATGGAGGCCGCCATCCGCGCCCGGCCGGCCGGCGAACCACCCGTCGAGGCCGTCCGACAGGGCTCCCTCGACGCGCTGCGCCACATCATCGAGACCGACGCCGCCGAACTGCGCCAGCGCACCCGGCTCGTGCGCGACGTGCCCGCGCTGCGCGGGCGCTCCGCCGAGGCGATGGCCGAATCGGCCCGCGTCCTGTGCGCGGTGCTCGCCCAGCGCACCGGGCTCCCGGCGGACGGCCTGGAGCTGCGCGTACTGGCCGCCGCGGTGCTCGGGGCGGTGCAGGAGACGACCATGTACTGGGTCGACCAAGGGCAGGAGGAGGACCTGCTGCCCCTCATCGAGCGGACGCTGGACGTGCTGACGCGGGGACTCGCCCTCTGAGGGACTCTGACGGACCCTCTGGCGGACCCCCTGAGGATCACCCCAGCTTCTCCGCCAGCGCCTCCGCATCGCTCGTCGGCGCGTCACAGGTGAAGCCCCGGCACACATAGGCCGCCGGACGGCCGTCCACCAGGCCCCGGCCGGACAGCAGCGGCACCTCCTCCGAGCCCGGCTCGCCCACCGCGACCACCGCGCCGGGGGCGGTCCCCAGCAGGGCCGTACGGTGCAGCGCGCGCGTGCCGGGATGGTCGGCAGGGCCGACGACGGCGACCTCGCGGGGCCCGTCCAGCAGCGCCTCGGCGACCGCCAGCCCCCAGCTGATGAAGCGCGGTGCCCGCGCGCCCAGGGCCGCCGCGATGCCCAGTGCCTTCTCCGCGGCCTGCCGGTGCGTGGCGCTGCCGGTGTACGCGGCGTACGACAGCAGCGCGCCCGCCGCGGCCGTCCAGCCGGAGGGCGTGGCGTTGTCCGTGGGGTCCTGCGGGCGGCGGATCAGCGCCTCGGCGTCGTCGGCGGTGTCGTAGAGCGTGCCGTCCTCGGCGGTGAAGTGGACCAGGACCGTGTCCAGCAGCAGCCCCGCGAAGTCGACCCAGACCCCCTCGCCGGTGACCGCGGACAGGGCGAGGAAGCCCTCGGCGACGTCCGCGTAGTCCTCCAGCACCCCCGCGTGGCCGCCCGCGACGCCGTCGAGGGAGGTGCGGAAGAGCCGCCCGTTCCAGTCCATGTGCGTGCGCACCAGCAGATCGGCGGCGTCCGTGGCGGCCTGGACCAGATCCGGGCGGTCGAAGTAGGCGCCCGTCTCGGCGAGGGCGGCGATGGCGAGCCCGTTCCAGGCGGCGACCACCTTGTCGTCCCGGCCCGGCCGGTGCCGCCGCTCGCGGGCGCCGAGCAGCCGGGCCCGTACGGCGGCGAGCTTCGCGGCGTCCACGAGCCGCTCGGAGTCGGGCAGCTGGAGGACGGAGGCGCCCTCCTCGAAGGTGCCCTCCTCGGTGACCCCGAAGTAGTGGGCGGCGAGCGCCGCGTCCTCCTCGCCCAGGGCCTCGCGCAGCTGCTCGGGCGTCCACACGTAGTACGCCCCCTCCACGTGCCGTCCCGTTCCGTCGTCGCTGTCGGCGTCGAGGGCGGAGGCGAACCCGCCCTGCGGGGTGCGCAGTTCGTGGATCATGAAGTCGGCGGTCTGCAGGGCGACGCGCCGGGCGAGCTCGGAGCCGGTGGCCCGCCACAGGTGCGCGTAGACGCGGCACAGCAGCGCGTTGTCGTAGAGCATCTTCTCGAAGTGCGGGACGGTCCAGGAGGCGTCCACCGCGTAGCGCGCGAAGCCGCCGCCGAGCTGGTCGTAGATGCCGCCGCGGGCCATGGCCTCGCCGGTGGCCGACGCCATCTCCAGGGCGGCCTCGGAGCCGGTGCGCACATGGTGGCGCAGCAGGAACTCCAGCGTCATGGCCGGCGGGAACTTCGGCGCCCCGCCGAAGCCGCCGCGCACGGCGTCGAACTCGCGGGTCAGCCCCAGCAGCGCGGCGTGCAGATCCTCGGCGGCGGGGGTGCGGGCCGTGTCCACGGCCAGGGTCCGCTCGGACAGGTCGCGCACGATGCGGCGGGCGACCTCCCCGACCTCCTCGCGGCGGTCGGTCCAGGCCGTGCGGACGCCCTCCAGCACCTGGGGGAAGGAGGGCATGCCGTGCCGGGGCTCGGGCGGGAAGTAGGTGCCGAAGTAGAACGGCTCGGCGTCGGGCGTCATGAAGACGGTCATCGGCCAGCCGCCCTGTCCGGTGGCGGCCTGGACGGCCTCCATGTACACGGCGTCGATGTCGGGCCGCTCCTCGCGGTCGACCTTGACGGAGACGAAGTGCTCGTTGAGGTAGCCGGCCGTGGCGCCGTCCTCGAAGGACTCGTGCGCCATGACGTGGCACCAGTGGCAGCTCGAATAGCCCACGCTCAGCAGCACGGGCACACCGCGGCGCCGGGCCTCCTCGAAGGCCTCGGGCGACCACGGCCACCAGTCGACCGGGTTGTCGGCGTGCTGCAGGAGGTACGGGGACGTCTCGTGCGCCAGGCGGTTGGGCATGGGCCCATCCTTCACCACGCCGGGGGCGCGGGGCGCGCCTGACCCGCCCCTTGCCCGAACCGGGCGGGGCTGGGGCGGGATCGGCTACTTGGCGTCCGTGCCCTCGCCGGGGGCGCCCGGCTCCGGGGCCTCCACGAAGTCCACGCGCTTCATGTGCTTGTTCATGCTCTTCATCAGCAGCCAGACGGCCCCGCCGATCACGGCGAAGACGATGAAGCCGAGCACACCTGGCGTGACCTTGTCCTGGTCCAGGTCGGCGGCGAGCGGCAGGGCGGCGAGGGAAGCGGTCGCGCTCATCATGGGGTCAATTGTTGCGGATGCCCGCGAAGAGGTCGTCCTCGGGGAGGGAAGTGTCCACGAGAGACTTGGCGAGCTCGTACTCCTCGGTCGGCCACACCTCGCGCTGGAGGTCCAGCGGGACCCGGAACCAGCCGCCGTCGGGGTCGATCTGCGTGGCGTGGGCGATCAGCGCCTTGTCGCGGATCTCGAAGAAGTCGCCGCAGGGCACGTACGTGGTCAGGGTCCGCTCGCGGCCCATCGTGTGCCAGCGCTCCAGCCACTCGCCGTAGGGGGACTCCATGCCGCGCTCCAGCAGGGCGTCGTGCAGCGCCTGGGTGCGGGGGCGGTTGAAGCCCTGGTTGTAGTAGAGCTTCTGCGGCTGCCAGGGCTCGCCGGCCTCGGGGTAGCGCTCGGGGTCGCCCGCGGCCTCGAAGGCCACCATCGAGATCTTGTGGGTCATGATGTGGTCGGGGTGCGGGTAGCCCCCGTTCTCGTCGTACGTGGTGACCACGTGCGGGCGGAACTCGCGGATCAGGCGCACCAGCGCCCCCGCCGCCTCGTCCACGTCCTGCAGCGCGAAGCAGCCCTCGGGCAGCGGCGGCAGCGGGTCGCCCTCCGGAAGGCCGGAGTCGACGAAGCCGAGCCACTCCTGCTTGACGCCCAGGATGTCGCGGGCCTCGGCCATCTCCCTGGCCCGGACCTCGTGGATGTGCTCCTCGATGTAGGGGTCGCCCTGGAGCTTGGGGTTGAGGATGGAGCCACGCTCGCCACCCGTGCAGGTGGCGACCAGCACGTCCACCCCCTCGGACACGTACTTGGCCATCGTGGCCGCGCCCTTGCTCGACTCGTCGTCGGGGTGGGCATGAACGGCCATCATTCGCAACTGCTCAGTCAAGGCTCGATCCCTTGGGTCTCAGGTCTTGGCCCCTCCCATTGGACTTCCGGGGCGCCTCCTATAGTGACCGAAGCGGGCGCCGTTTCATTCCGCGTTCACAAACCGGCGCCCAGGAGGGAACGATCATGGCTGCGGAGGGCGAGGCGCTGCCCGAGGGCCGTTACGGCCGCTCGGCCGACGAGCGTGCCGACCGCAAGCTGAAGATCGTCGGCGGGGTGCTGGGCGCCGCGCTGCTGGGCTTCGTCGGCTGGGCGGGTGTGCATTACCTCACCAAGTCGGACGTCAGCGGCCAGCTCATCCGCTCCAGGACCGTCTCGGCCAGTGCCGTGCAGGCGGTGCTGGAGGTCCGCAAGGAGAAGGACGCCGTCGGGGTGTGCACCCTGCGCTCGCTGGGCGAGGACGGCAGCGAGGTGGCCCGCAAGGACGTCACGCTGGACCGGCGCGAGGCCCACTTCACCGAGCTCGTCACGATCCGTACGACGCAGCGCGCCAGCGCGACGGAGCTCGAGGGATGCCGGACCGCGCCACGCGGATGACCCCCCGCTGACCTGCATTGACGAGATTCTTGCGCAATTCGTCCCGCTTACTTCTTCCCCCTTTCCGGACGTAATTGTTAGGCTCGTGGTTTCGCCCACCTTTGAAGGCGCACCCTTCTGAGTAGGGCGTTTCATTTGTGTAGCGATGTCCCCCCAGCATTCCCAGCACCGACGAGGAGCACCTGTGACCCAGACCAGCGACAACGTCACCTGGCTGACTCAGGAGGCGTACGACCAGCTCAAGGCCGAGCTGGACTACCTGTCTGGTCCCGCTCGCACCGAGATCGCGATGAAGATCGCGGCGGCCCGCGAGGAAGGTGACCTGCGAGAGAACGGCGGGTACCACGCGGCCAAGGAGGAGCAGGGCAAGCAGGAGCTCCGTGTGCGCCAGCTGACGCAGCTGCTCGAGCACGCGAAGGTCGGCGAGGCCCCCGCCGCCACCGGTGTGGTCGCCCCCGGCATGGTCGTCACGATCGCCTTCGACGGCGACCCCGACGACACCCTCGACTTCCTGCTCGCCTCCCGCGAGTACGCCAGCTCGGACATCGAGACGTACTCCCCCCAGTCCCCGCTGGGCACCGGCGTCAACGGCAAGAAGATCGGCGAGGACGCCGAGTACGAGCTGCCGAACGGCAAGAAGGCCAAGGTCCGCGTCCTGGAGGCCAAGCCCTACCGGGCTTGATCCACGAGGCGGGTGGCGCGAGGCCCCGGACCCCGATGGGGTCCGGGGCCTCGGCGTGTTCGGCCGCCTCTCCCCTCAGCCCGTCGCCGAGCGGTACTTGCGCACCGACAGCGTGCGGAAGGCCGCGATGATCAGCACCGACCAGAGCAGCGACGCCCACACCGGGTGCTGCATCGGCCAGGCGGCCGGCACCGGATAGCCCGCCGGCAGATTGCCGAACAGCTGCCGCGCCGCCTGCACGGTCGCGCTGAACGGGTTCCACTCGGCGATGTGCCGCAGCACGGTCGGCATGTTGTCCGCGGGCACGAAGGCGTTGGAGATGAAGGTCAGCGGGAAGAGCCAGATCAGCCCGCCCGAGGTGGCCGCCTCCGGGGTGCGCACCGACAGCCCGATCAGGGCGCCGATCCACGAGAAGGCGTAGCCGAGCAGGAGCAGCAGGGCGAAGCCCGCGAGCGCCTGGCCGATGCCGTTATGGATGCGCCAGCCGACGATCACGGCGACGATCGCCAGCACCACCAGCGTCAGCGCCGTCTGCACCAGGTCGGCGAGGGTACGGCCGGTGAGCACCGCCCCGCGGGCCATGGGCAGGGAGCGGAAGCGGTCGATGAGCCCCTTGTGCATGTCGTCGGCGATGCCCGCGCCCGCGCCGGCCGTGGCGAAGGTGACCGTCTGGGCGAAGATGCCCGCCATCAGGAACTCGCGGTAGGTGGCGGGGTCCGTGCTGCCGCCGACGGCGATCGAGCCGCCGAAGACATAGCTGAACAGCACCACGAACATGATCGGCTGCACCAGACCGAAGATCACGACTTCGGGGATGCGGGCCATCCGGATCAGATTGCGCTGGGCCACGACCAGGGAGTCGCGGACGGACTGGACGGCACCGCCCCGGGCCTTCGGCACCGCCGTCCTGGTGAGGGTGCGGCCGCCGGTGCTCATGGAGTCGCTCCTTTCCGCTCCTTCTGCGCCTCGGCCTCGTCGGCCTCCTCCGCGGTCTCGGCCGCGTGCCCGGTCAGCGAGATGAAGACGTCGTCCAGCGTGGGACGGCGCAGGGCGATGTCGTCGATCTCGATGCCACGCAGGTCCAGCTCGCGGATGACCTCGGCGAGCAGCTTGGCGCCGCCGGAGACCGGGACGGTGACCTTGCGGGTGTGGTGGTCGATGGTGGAGTCGCCCTTGCCGAAGGTGCGCAGCACGTCGTCGGCGAACGGTATGTGCTCGCGCTCGTGCACCACGAGCTCGACGCGCTCCCCTCCGGTGCGCGCCTTGAGCTGGTCGGAGGTGCCGCGGGCGATGACGCGCCCGTGGTCGACGACCGCGATGTCGTGTGCCAGGTGGTCGGCCTCCTCCAGGTACTGCGTGGTGAGCAGCAAGGTGGTGCCGCCGGCCACCAGTTCCTGGATGACCTCCCACAGTTGCTGGCGGTTGCGGGGGTCCAGGCCGGTGGTGGGCTCGTCCATGAACATCACGGGCGGGCTGACGACCAGGGCGGCGGCCAGGTCGAGGCGGCGGCGCATGCCGCCGGAGTACGTCTTGGCGGGGCGGTCGGCGGCGTCCGCGAGGTTGAAGCGCTCCAGCAGCTCGCCGGCCCGCACCTTCGCGTCGCGGCCGCTCATCTGGTAGAGCTGGCCGACCATGCGGAGGTTCTCACGGCCCGTCAAGTATTCGTCGACGGCGGCGAATTGTCCGGACAGGCCGATGGAGTGGCGGACTTCGTCGGGCTTTTTCAGTACGTCGATTCCGGCGACCACGGCGCTGCCGCGGTCGGGCTTGATCAGCGTGGTCAGCACGCGCACGGTGGTGGTCTTGCCCGCGCCATTGGGGCCGAGCAGTCCTAGAACGGTTCCTTCCGGAACGTCGAGATCGACGCCGTCCAGAGCCTTGACGTCGCCGAAGGTCTTGACCAGGCCTTCGGCATAAATTGCGCCTGGCATGGAGGTTCTCCCCGTTTGGGTGACGTAATAAGGGATTTTACGTTCCCGGGGCCCGTTCCGCGCTGTGAATTCCCCCGCCGGCATTCACCGGAATATTCCGTGCCGCTATTCCGTCGACGGTCGGGGCGCCCGGCAGTCGGGGCGCCCCCTCCGCCGTCAAGTCGTCACCAGGTACCCCGCGTCCCGCAGCGCCGCCCCCACCTCGGCACAGTGCCCGGGCCCCTTGGTCTCCAGGTGCAGTTCCACCTCGGCCTCGGTGAGGGCGAGCCGCGGATCGGTGCGCACATGGCTGATGTCGAGGACGTTGGCGTCCACCTGCGTCAGCACCTCCAGCAGCGCGGCCAGCGCGCCCGGACGGTCCGTCAGGCGCAGCCGCAGCGACAGGTAACGGCCCGCCGCCGCCATGCCGTGCCGCAGCACCGCCTGCAGCAGCACCGGGTCCACGTTGCCGCCCGACAGCACCGCCACGACCGGGCCCCGGAACGAGCCCGGGTCGGCCAGCAGTGCGGCCACCGGGCTCGCCCCGGCGGGCTCCACGACCAGCTTCGCCCGCTCCAGGCAGAGCAGCAGCGCGCTGGACAGGTCGTCCTCGGAGACCGTACGGACCTCGTCGACGAGGTCGGCGACGATCCGGAACGGCACGACGCCCGGGCACCCCACCCTGATGCCGTCCGCCATCGTCACCGGGGCCTCCACCGGCACCGGGTGCCCGGCGGCCAGCGAGGGCGGGTACGCGGCGGCGCCCGCCGCCTGCACGCCGACGATCCGCACGTCGGGCCGGAGCGCCTTGACCGCCACCGCGATCCCGGCCGCCAGTCCGCCGCCGCCGAGGCCTACCACGATCGTGCCCACCTCCGGGCACTGTTCGAGGATTTCGAGTCCCACGGTGCCCTGCCCGGCAATGATGTCCGGGTGGTCGAAGGGGTGGATGAAGACGGCGCCGGTACGCCGCGCGTATTCGCGGGCGGCGCTCAGCGTCTCGTCCACCACCTGTCCGTGCAGGCGCACTTCGGCCCCGTAGTCGCGCGTGGCGGCGACCTTCGGCAGCGGGGCGCCCTGCGGCATGAAGACGGTGGACCGCACGCCCAGCAGGGAGGCGGCCAGGGCCACGCCCTGCGCGTGGTTCCCGGCGCTCGCCGCGACGACGCCTGCCGCGCGCTCCTGCTCCGACAGGGCGGCGATCCGCACGTACGCACCACGGATCTTGAAGGAGCCGGTCCGCTGGAGGTTCTCGCACTTGAGGTGGACGGGGGCGCCGATCAGGCGGGACAGATGACGGCTGCCCTCCAGGGCGGTCGTTCGAGCCACCCCGGACAGCATCTTCTGTGCCTCCCGGACGTCGTCGAGCGTCACCGGCAGCGCGCGGCCACCGAGCCCCTCGCGCCCCAGGGCGTCGCCGCCGTCACCATGGTCGTCCCCGTCCCCAACGTGCACTGCCATGTGCCCAGTATGGTGCCCGGAGCCCGTCGCGGAGGAACGTCCGGCACCCCCCTGACACCGGCCTCCCCGGCGGCTCCCGGAGCGACAAACCGACCGGTATGCCGATCTGGGGACCGCACAAACCGACCGGTTTGCGGAGCACCGGTACAGCCGACCGCCGGGCCGCGTACTCTGTCCCCCACTCTCGGCAATCCCTGCCGGTTCCTGCCCGCCGTACGAAGTGAGCCCCAGGCCATGCCCACCCCTCAGGACATGACGACCGACCTCGCACCCGGTGTCCTCGACGCCCTCCAGCACCAGGTGGCCGTCTTCGCCCGCCGCGCCGAGCAGACCCGGCTCGGCGGCGTCGGCCGGGTCCACAACTCCATGGACCGCGCCGCCTACCTGCTGCTCAACCGCCTCGACCAGGAAGGCCCGATGGGCGTCAAGGCGCTCGCCGCGGGCATGGGGATCGACTCCTCGACCGTCACCCGCCAGGTGGCGCCGCTCGTGGACACCGGCCTGGTCAAGCGCACCTCGCACCCGGAGGACGGCCGCGCCGTCGTACTGCAGCTCTCGCCGCGCGGCAGGGCGCGCCTGGAGGAGGTGCGCGCCTCCCGGCGCGAGCTGATGGCGCTGTGCACCGACGGCTGGACGGAAGACGAGCGGGACGCCTTCTGCACCCTGCTCACCCGCTTCAACACCGCCCTCTCCGGCGTCCACACCGCCATCCCGCAGGTGCCGCCGACCTCTTGACCCGCGCCCGGGACCTGCCCTGTCCTTGAACGGGACACGGCTATGGAGGCGGGGCAGGGTTGCGAGAGCGGCAGGCGGCCCGGGAGCGCCGCCGCGCCCGCGAGTTCGAGGCGTTCGTCGGGGGCGCGGGCGGCAGGCTGCTGCGCGCCGCCCTGCTGCTGACCGGTGAGCCCGCCGACGCCGCGGAGGCCGCCGAGCGGCTGCTCACCCGGGCCCTGGCCCGTACGTACGCCGCCTGGGACCGGCTCGGCGGCGAGGACCCCTACGACCACACCCGCCGCGAGCTCGCGGCCGCCTTCGCCCGCACCGCGCGCCGCTACCGGCACGCACGCGGCGGGGTGCTGGAGCGGCTCACGCCGCAGGAGCGCCTGGTGCTGGTGCTGCGGCTGCACGAGGGCATCGCCGAGGAGCAGGCTGCGGCCTGCCTGGGGCTGTCCGTGGAGCGCGTACGGGTGATCTGTACGCGCTCGGTGGCCGCGATGCGCAGCCGTCGGGCGGCGTCGTGAGCGGCTACAAGCACGTCGTGAGCGGCTACGACCGCAAGGAGGCCGAGGTCCGCCGGATGCTGGACGCCCCGCGGCCGTCCGTCCCTCCCGAGCTGGCGGTACGGGCCGCCGAGCGCGGCATGCGGCTGCTGCGGAGGCGCCGGGCCTTGCGGAGGGTGGGGTGGGTGCTGCTGACGGCCGCGGTGGTGGCGTTCTGCGTGTGGGCGGCGGTCACGGAGCCGTGGGCGGCGCCGCCGGAAGGGACGACGCCGCCGCTGCGGCATTGGTGACTGGTGAAACGGTTGCCCTGGGCCTTTCGGCGTTTTGGGGCGTGTCTTAGCCCAGCGCCTGCTGGAGGTCCGCCACCAGGTCGTCCACCGACTCGATGCCGACCGACAGGCGCACCAGGTCCGCCGGGACCTCCAGCGCGGAACCGGCCACGGACGCGTGCGTCATCAGACCCGGGTGCTCGATCAGCGACTCCACGCCGCCCAGCGACTCGCCGAGCGTGAACAGCTTCGCGCGGTTGCAGACCTCGACCGCCGCCTCCTGGCCGCCCTTGACGCGGAAGGAGACCATGCCGCCGAAGGCGCGCATCTGCTTGGCGGCCACCTCGTGGTGGGCGTGCTCGGGCAGGCCGGGGTAGTAGACCTGGGTGACCTTCGGGTGGGCCACCAGCACCTCGGTGATGCGCTCGGCGTTGGCGCTGTGCCGGTCCATGCGCACGGCGAGGGTCTTGATGCCGCGCAGCGTCAGCCACGAGTCGAAGGGGCCGGCCACGGCGCCCATCGCGTTCTGGTGGAAGGCCAGTTCCTCGGCGAGCGCGGCGTCCGCCGTCACGAGCGCGCCGCCGACGACGTCGGAGTGGCCGCCCATGTACTTGGTGGTGGAGTGCACGACGACGTCCGCACCCAGCGACAGCGGCTGCTGCAGGTAGGGGCTGGCGAAGGTGTTGTCGACGACCAGCTTCGCCCCGGCCTCGTGGGCGATCCCGGCGACGGCGGCGATGTCGGTGATGCCGAGCAGCGGGTTGGAGGGCGTCTCCACCCAGACGGCCTTCGTCTTCCCGGGCCGGACGGCTGCGCGCACGGAGTCCGGGTCGGAGGTGTCGGCCACCGACCACTCGACGCCCCAGCGGCCGACGACCTTGGCGAAGAGGCGGAAGGTGCCGCCGTAGGCGTCGTTCGGGATGACGACATGGTCACCGGGGGCGAGGAGCGTGCGCAGCAGGCAGTCCTCGGCCGCCAGGCCCGAGGCGAAGGCGAGGCCGCGACGGCCGCCTTCCAGGGCCGCCAGGTTCTCCTCGAGGGCGGTGCGGGTGGGGTTGGCGCTGCGGCTGTACTCGTAGCCGCCGCGCAGGCCGCCGACGCCGTCCTGCTTGAACGTGGACACTTGGTAGATGGGCGGTACGACGGCCCCCGTCAGCGGGTCCGCCGCCTGGCCGGCGTGGATGGCCAGGGTCTCGAAGCTCTGCTGGTCGCTCATTCATCCGAGAGTAGTGCCCGTAAGCCCGAACGCTCCTGTTCACTTGTAACCGGCGGATGAACGATTCGCCGGTTTGTCACGTTGTACCCTCGTCGGCCCCCTCATTCCAGTACTCAGGACAGGTCATGGAACTTCTGTTCATCCTGCTAGCCGTCGTCGTGATCTGCGGCGTGGTGGTGGCACCCGCGATGCGGCGGCGCCGGGCCGTGGAAGGGGTCATGCAGGGTGCCGGGACGGCCGTCGACCCGGCCGGCGCCCACGGCTTCGTACCGCCCGAGCAGCTGGACCTGCGGCTGCCCGGCCCCGACCCGAACCTGCTGGCGGCGGTGACGGAGGCGCGGCGCACCCAGGACTGGAAGCCGGCGGCCGAGCTGCTGGCCCGGACCGACGCCGCGAGCGCCCCCGAGCTGCGCTGGCAGCGGGTGCAGACGCTGGCGGGCGCGGCGGTGCGCGAACTGGCCGAGGCGCCGGGCACGGGCGGGATGTGGCTGCGGCACTGGCGGGTGGTGGCGCCCGAGGATGCGGGCGGCGCGGCGGTGCAGGCCGAATTCCTGGTGCAGCAGGCGCTGCGCGACCCGTCCTCGCAGGACTACCGGATGATCCTGGAGGAGGCCCGTACGGTCTGCGCCGAGGCGGCCGCGCTGGCTCCGGAGGACGTGGTCCCCGCCATCGTGGAGCTGGGCGTGGCGCGGGGTCTGGGGGCGAGCGAGGCCGAGTTCCAGTCCCTGTGGGAGACGGTGGCGGCCCGCGCACCGCAGCACATGGGGGCGCATTTGGTGGCGCTGCGCTACTGGAGCGCGAATTGGCACGGTTCGCAGGACCAGGCGGAGGCCTTCGCGCAGCGCGTGGCGGCGGCCGCGCCGAAGGGCAGCCTGCTGTCGGCGCTGCCGCTGTTCGCGGTGTACGACCACCTGCCGGACGTCCAGCTGGTGCGCGGCCTGTACCAGAGCGTCGTGGTGCGCGAGGCGATCGAGGCCGCCCAGTACGCGGTGGCCCACGCCCCGGCGGATCATCCGGTGCTGCCGCACGTCCGCCACCTGCTGCTGTGGTTCCTGGTGCGTGCCGAGCGCTACGGGGAGGCCCTGGAGCAGGTGCGCGCGGTGGACGGCCACATCGGGGCGGTGCCGTGGACGTACGAGCAGGACCCGGTGGCCGCGTACACGGCGTACCGGGCGATGGCGGTGTCGGGCTGGGAGGCCGGCCGGAATTAGGCACGGGGGTCGCACGTTGGAGGGAACATGATGCTGTTCGGACGCCGCGAAACCCGTCTGCCCACGGCCGAGGAGGCCCTCAAGGGCCGCCCGGAGCCCGAATTCCCCCTCCCCGACCGCCACACCGTCCTGGGCAATCCACTGGCCGGCCCGTACCCGGAGGGCCTGGAGGTGGCGGACTTCGCCCTGGGCTGCTTCTGGGGCGCCGAGCGCAAGTTCTGGCAGACCGAGGGCGTGTGGACGACGCTCGTGGGCTACCAGGGCGGCCACACGCCGAACCCGGCGTACGAAGAGGTCTGCAGCGGCCTGACGGGCCACACGGAGGCGGTCCGCGTGGTCTTCGACCCGACGGTGGTCACCTACGAGTCGCTGCTCAAGCTCTTCTGGGAATCCCACGACCCCACCCAGGGCTTCCGCCAGGGCAACGACCGGGGCACGCAGTACCGCTCGGCGATCTACACCCACTCGCCGCGGCAGCAGTCGGTGGCGGAGGCGTCGCGCGAGGCGTACCAGTCGGTGCTCCGGGCCTCGGGCTACGGCGCCATCACCACGGAAATCCTCCCGGCGGGGCCGTTTTGGCATGCGGAGCCTTACCACCAGCAGTACTTGGAGAAGAACCCTGCTGGGTACTGCGGGATCGGGGGGACGGGGGTCAGCTGCCCGGTGGGGGTGACGCGGGCCGACGGCTGACAGCTCCCTTCCCGTTCCTTCCTTGTACGGCCAACCGTCCCATCACTCGTTCGAAGGGCAAGACAGAGAGTTCCCCGGATACGCTGGCGGCAGGGATAAGAATCTCGCCCATGGGAGACGCAATGACCACCTCCGCTACCGGGCAACCTCTCATCCCACAGCCTCCTGCCACCGTGACGGCGCTGAGACAAGCCGTGGCGCACATCGCGCCCGCGGCGCTACCGGCGTTCACGCGGGAACTGGATCAGGCAGCGGACCAGTCCCGGCATGCATCCGACCTCGCTCCGCTCCAGCGCTTCATCACCCAGTGGGCGGCCTACGTGCACATTCACCGCCAGCCTCAACTCGCCGCGCGCTTTCGTCAACTGGAAGACCTCACCGAAGTCGGAGACGCCTCACAAGCGCGTCAAGCAGCTTCGGAAATCGGCCGCATCCTCGACGAGGCATACGCCGCCATCGGCTACTTCGAGCGGTGAACAAGGCATGGGACTGGGAGTACGTCAGCCCGACCCGCATCAAGGTGGGAAAGCCCGTGCGACCCTCAGCCCGTGCGCGTGCCCGTGAGCTGGTAAGTGAAGTCGGTGGCAAACACCATGGTGAGGGTGTACGACGGTGAACCGCTCGTGCCGCCGGTGAACTGTCCGTTCAGCTTGTAGTCCACGGACTCGCTGGTGTTGGAGCCGGGGGTGGTGTCGGTGAGGGTGGTGTAGCCGGATCCCTGGACCGTGCCGTCCTGGGTCAGTGAGGCGTCCATCGGACCGGCCTTGTTGTTGATGACCGTGGCCGTGCCGGTGAACGCCGGCTTCCAGTCCACGGCGGTGAACGTCACGGTGATCTTCCCGGCCTGGTCAGGGCCGGGTCCGGACGGGTCGCTCACCTTCGTCACGGTGACGTAGCACTCGGGCTTCGCGCACTGCGCTCCGTTCGCGGTACCTCCGTAGTCCCCGTTGATGTTGAAGGTCGGCGGGGCCGCGGGAGCGGCCGGCTGCTGCGGGGGCTGGCCACCGGGCTGCTGCTCCGGGGCCTGGCCGCCGGGCTGCTGCGGGGCGGTGGGGGCGGGTGGGGGCGACGTCGGCTGCGAGGTGGAGGTCAAGCGGGTGTAGGCCCAGTAACCACCTATCGCCACGCCGGCAATGATCACGCCGATCACGAGCACCCTGCCGAGGCGGGAAGCGCCGACGGCTTCGGCTCCGGCGCTCGCGGCCATGTCACCGCCTGCGAGCGCTTCTTCGCCCGCAGCGACAGGGGCGACCGGCGGGGCCTCGGGAGGTACGGCGACGCCGCCACCCGGGGGAACCTCGGGGGCCGCGCCGATTCCGCCGGGTACCTCGGGAGCACCGCCTGTGGGGACCTCCTGCCCCACGCCGCCACCACCGCGCTTCGGTACGAACCCTTTGGCAGGAGGCATGTCGGGAGCCACATCGGCGCTGCCGGGTGCCTGTGCTGCCTGCGGGCCGGGAGGGGTGACGCTGTCGACCATCTGCTGGAACGCCTGGCGGGACGCATCTCCCTGGGCCTTGAGCTGCTGGAGCCATGAGCGGACTGCCTCCGGCCCCCGCGACAACGCTTCTCTCGTCTGCTCGATCCTCTGCTGGAGGGGCCGCATGCCGTCCTGGATGTGCTGGATCCAGAACCTCGTCTCCTCCGCGGTCTGCCCAGGGGGGAAGCTGCCCTCCGTGAGCATCTGCTCCTTGGTCGCCAGGATCGTTCGTTTGGCGTCCAGCGTCATCTCCCAGGTTTTGATCAGCTCCTGCGCCCTTTCCATCTGCATGAGGTCGTCAAATGCCTGCCACTGGGTCATGACCGCTCATCGCCCCACGCATCGCGGCTCTGCCAAGTTCCGCGCGAGTCCACAGCGGTAGCGGGACCGCCGGGCGGCATCGTCTGGTCGCCTCCGGCAACGGTCGGGCTCTCGGCGGGCAGTGCCACGTGGTGAAGACCGAAGCCGTCGTAGCGGTGCCAGCCGCTCGCGAAGTCCCACATCCACGCCTCGTCGTCGCGCAGGACGAGGCCGGCACGGAACGCCTGGACGCGGAAGGAGTCGGGGTCGATCCGCCGGGCGTTCAAATCCTCAAGCAGCCGCGAACAGGCCGACAGCGCGGCATGCAGCTGCGAGATCAGCTCCATGGCGCCGTCCGCGGACTCGGCACCCGGTTTCTCCTCCAGGTGGCTTCTACCGGCCCATCCAGCCGGGCCGCCTGCTGAAGGCTTCATCTCGGGATTCATGGCGCTGGACCCTTCCTAGCGGGTCCCCTGTATTCAGCCTGGCACCGCGGGGGCGCCCGAATCAAGTGAGTACTGCCCCCCTCGCCCGCTACTGCCGGTGCCCGCACCCCGGACAGAACGCCGCGCCGTCGGGCATCGGAGCCCGGCAGCCGGCACACGGCCTCTGTTGTGCCAGCTCGAAGCCGCACCCCGGACAGAACCGGCCCCCGTGCGCCTCCGTACGGCACTGCGGGCACACCAGCTGCCGGGCCGTCCGCGCGTCGTATTCCTGGCCTCGCCGCTGGCCCTCGTCGTACGCCTGCTGCATCGCCAGGTCGTTGAGCCCCCGTTGCTGCGCCGCCATTGCCTCGCCCGCCGTATCGGGGGCACAGGAGAAGCACAGTCCCTGCTCCGGGTGCCAGCAGCGGCCGCACACGTAGCAGGCACAGCGCGCACACCGGTTGAAGTGCCCCTCGGCCGCCTTGATCGCGCGCTGGAAGGAGGCATCGCGGGCACTGCCCCACCCGGACCCTGCAAGCCCCTCCGCCGCGCTGCCCACCCCGGACCCCACCGAGCCCAGCAGGCCGGACGCCGTGCTGATGCCCCGGTTGAGCCACTCGGCCAGCCGCCCGCCCCGGTACGGCTCGAACGGGCACCGCCAAGTGTCGTGACAGCGCGAGCAGTAGAACTCGAACTGGAACCCCGCCGCGGTCCCGTACCGCTCGCACATGTCCCGGTAGTTGTTGGCGAAGGAAATCTCCGTACTCACCGCATGCCCCCGTGGGCCGACTGCAGCTCTCGACCGGGACGACGCCTGTCGCCGCCTGACCGGTTCTCGACAGCCGCAGTGTGGCATGCGACGGCTCCCCGGGCAGGCCGACCGCCGGAAGTCCGCCAGGGCGCCAGGAGCCGCCCGCCGCACCCGTGACTGGGGTGGCGCGGGCTTCCGGGGAGAAGTCGGCCAAGCGGTGGGCAATGCTTGATTGCCCGGGGCACGACTGTCTACGGTCGGACTCCGAGCACGCCGACCGGAAGGACGAGGCGGCATGAACAACACGGCAGCGGGCACAGGGGGACCGCCCACTCCCCTCCCCCAGCCGGCGAGCACTCCCGAGGAACTTCGCGCCGCCCTTGCGCTACTCGCCCCAGATGCCCTGCCCACCTTTGACTCCGAACGGGCCGTCGCCTTGCAGCAGGCCCGCGAAACGGTCAACTCCGCGCCGTTGCGGCGCTTCGTTGGGCAATGGGCGGTTTACATCGCCATTGAGCGCCACCCCGAACGCGCGGCTCGCCTCCGTGAGCTTGAGACACGTGCCGCAGAGTGCGAAGACCTCGACGAGGCCCGTTCGATCGTCGCCGAGATCGGACGGATCCTCGATGCGGCGTGCGCCGAGGCGGGCGTCCAGCGGGAGGATCACGCACCACATGAGCGATGAGCCTCAGTGGCGCTGGGAGTACGACCCTGACGCAGCACACGTCATCGGCGGGCTCCCCGACCACGTCACCGCCGAGGTCGAGCGGCTCGCCGGTGAGCTGGTTGCGTTGGCCGAAGCCAGTGTCGACATCACCGACATCGGCGAGGGGCCCAAACGGGGAGCGTCCGGCGGCGTTCGCCGGCTCCCTCTGCTGACCGAGGGGTGGTTCTATGCGCTGCCGCTACCCCGGTTGCGTTTGGTCGCGATCGTGCGGGTAATCCCGCCGTTCGCCCACCTTTAGCACGCCGTGGGCTCCGCCTGAGCGAATTGGTGAGCGCTCGGGAGTCGGACCGCACTCTGCCGCCGCCCGCCGCGAGGTCGGTTCATACGTCAGGCTCTGCCGACGGGCGGAGCTCGGCCGGACGTGCTTAACGTGGCTCCGTGGCCATCAGACTCACGGATCAGATCCGTGCCGTGAAGCTGTCCAGCAGGTGCGTATCGCTGCTGGACACCGAAGCGGTCTGGTCGGGCCGCCTTGATGACGAAGCGCCTCTGCCGTCGCTCTGGGATCGGGTGCATCTCTCGCGGCTCGGCTATCAGATGGCAGCCGATCTTTCCGCCATCCATGGCGAAATCGGCTTGGTCCAAACACTGTTGCACGATTTCAGGGTGGTGGCGAAAAGCAATCCGGAGCTGCTCGCACGGAATCTCCACGCCGCCGAGGTCCAACGGGACCACGACACGATCATTCACGGCACACACCTCGCACTGGAGCACCTTGAGCACACCGGTCACCAAGAGGTCCGGGATCTCCGGGAGAAGGCCCGGCTTCTGGGCGGGGTGGAGGGCGAAGGCGAGAGCGTCGAGGGCGCCCTCTCACGGCCCATGTGGGGGGCGATCGCGACCATCGGCGGGTTTCTGATCGTCGCCGCTTCGGTGCTGGTGGCGGTTCTGGGAGGGCCCATCGGCGTGGCAGGTGCCGCAGCCGCCCTCGTGGTCGGGGGAAAGCTGCTGGACAAGGGGCTGGACGTCGTCCTGGAGCAGTGAAGCGGCTGCCTGGAATATCTCATTCCCGCTTTGGCCAAAGGTCCACGCATTTGTGAAGGTTTGTTCACGCCCCCGCCGAACGCTCCCGCGCGGGCGCCCGCGTGTGGTTCGCTGTGCGCCCTAGGGGGCCAAATGAGCGACCATCCCATCGAAATCCTCGTCCTTCCCGAGCGCCCCGCCGCACGGAACGACGAAGTCACCGAATTCGACGTGGCCATCGAGGTCAGATGCCGTTCCGCCGAGGACGCCGAGCGAGCGGGCGGGGCGATGAACCTCTGCCTGGTCATCGACCGCAGCGGCAGCATGGGCGGGCAGGACAAACTCCCCACCGCGACCCGCAGTTGCATCGACATCTCCCGACGCCTCACGGGTGACGACCTCTTCACCGTGGTCGTGTTCGACCACACCGCCCATGTGGTGATCAATCCACAGACCCCGCGGGACCAGGTGGAGGAACGACTCACCGCCATCACGCCGGGTGGCTCCACCAACCTGTCGCTGGGCTGGTACCAGGGACTCCTGGAATTGCAGAGCCATATGACGGCTGATCACTACGGACGGCTGATCCTGCTGTCGGACGGCCAGGCGAACCAGGGAGAGACCAAGAAGGCCGCGCTCGCCGCCGTGGCGACCCGCGCCCGGGACGAGGGGATCACCACCTCCACGATCGGCATCGGCAGCGACTTCCAGGAAGACCTTCTGGAAGCGATCGCGACGGCTTCCGGAGGGCGGTTCTGGTACATCGCCGAGGCCGGCATCGACGACATTCTGGAGGAGGAATTCCGCAGCGCCCTCACCGTCGTGGTCGACCGTCCCAGGGTCGAGTTGAGCCTGCCGCCGGGCGTGACGGTCAGCGAAGAGCTGAACTCCCTGCGGAAGATTTCCCGCCGGTACGGCCTACGGCCCTTGAAGGGCCAGGACACCTTCGACTTCGCGGTGCGGCTGGAGATCGATCCGGCACAGGTCGACGGCTCCGAGTTCACCCTCGGCGCGGCCCTGTACGACGGAAGCCGCGAGATCGCCACCACCGAGCAGACCATCGCCTTGGCACCGCTTTCCGACGTGGCCGCCACGGAGAGCCATGCGCTCGTCACCAGCGTGGTGGAGCAGTACCGGGCCTCGGCCACGGAAGAGAAGCTGCTCAAGGACATGGCCTCGGGCGATCTCAGCAATATGACCGAGATGCTCACGGCGGAAATCGCCCGCGTGCAGCGCATCGAGGCGGGGTTGTTCCGTCAGTCGCCCGATATCGGCGAAACGCGGGTGGGGCTGGAGATCGGCCATCTCCGCCACAACCGGCAGTTGAACGAGACGACACTGCTCGTCAAGGAACTGCTGGACCTGCATCGGGCCGATCCCGAGGTGAGGTATCTGCTCCTCCGCATGCGCAAGAGCTTCATGCACGAAAAGCAGCGCAAGTCGAGCCTCTACCACGACGTATCGGAGGCGGACGAGGACATCGAGGTCACCCTGCTGGTGCGGGCCCTCGGGGTCGCCGACATCCTGATCCAGCGCCACCCGGAGAACAGTGTCCGGCTGGAAGAAATGCGCGAGAGGCTCCGTGAGCGACTGGCACTCATCCAATAGCGGCGAATGGACGATCGGGTCGAGGCTGATCACCGGATATGGCGGCGGCGTGGGTACGTACGCGGCCTCGTACGCCATCGACCTCGCCTCCGGCCCACTGCTCAACGGCTCCGTTTCCGCCGGCATCCAGTTCACCGACCGCTGGGCTGCGGGCGCCGGACTGGTCTGCCGGGCCGACCGGAACTGGACCTTCGTGGCCTTCTACGCGGTGTCGGAGAACGCCGACGGCAATACAGCCGTCGCACGGTTCGGCGCGTTCCGGGAAGGCCTGCTGATCCCCGTCGCCCAGCTCGCGGAACCGGTCCGCCTGGGCAAGGGCTACCACCACTTCTCCCTGGAATTCTTCTCCGGGCGCATGCGCGGCGAGATCCGCACCGCGCAGCACACGTACGAGCTGACGGCCAACTGCCCCCATGTGCCGTTTCCCGGTCATGCGGGGCTGGTCAAGTTCTATGGCTCGGGCCTGCTCGCCAAGTCCTGGACGGTGGAA
Source organism: Streptomyces olivoverticillatus (assembly GCF_014203555.1). GTDB lineage: Bacteria > Actinomycetota > Actinomycetes > Streptomycetales > Streptomycetaceae > Streptomyces > Streptomyces olivoverticillatus. The sequence continues at coordinate 685,298 of NZ_JACHJH010000001.1, forward strand.
CGCAGCCACACGCCGTTCGCCGCGCCGGCGCCCCGGAGAGCCGGGGGCCAGGAATACGAGTTCAGCGTCTTCCTCTGCCACGCGTCGGAAGACACGGAGAGCGTCCAGCTCATCGCCAAGGCACTGGCGGCCAAAGGCATCCGCTACTGGCTGGACAGTGAGCAGATCAACTTCGGGGACCGGGTCTCGGAGAAGATCGAAGCGGGGCTCCGGGCCAGTCGCTACATCCTCCCGTGCGTCAGTCCGGCACTCACCGAACGGGGCTGGACCCGGGCCGAATTCGGCAGCGTCCTCAACGCCGAGCTGAGCGGCGACTCGTCGCGGATGGTGATCCCGCTGATGCTGACGGGGGCCGAAACGGACGACATTCCCCTGCTGTTCCGCGACAAGCGGCGGGTCTCCAGCACCAACAAGGTGGAGTTCGAGGAATTCGTCAGCTTCCTGCTGAGCCATTGAGCTACTGAGCCCCTGCTCGACGGGCTGGAGGTACGCGGCGGCGGATCGCCCGCCCAGGACCACGACCAAGACCGCGCCTAAGGCCACGGCCAGGCCGTCCGGGAGAATGGGTGGTACACCGGTCGGGACGGAAAGAGAGATCGTGGCCAAGCGCACCAACCCCGAAGGCCCGCTGGAGAGCGTCGAGGCGGCCCTGCAGAGCCTCCGCGCCGCGGCCGACGACGATGCGGTGTACGCCGCCGCCTCCGGCCTGGCCGCGGCGCCCTCCGGCTGGGAAGCCGTCAGCGCCGCGCTGGTGCGGGTGGCCTCCGGGCGTCTGCGCCGCTGCTGGGAAGGCGGCTGGCAGCCCGCGGACGTGGTCCGGCTCGTACGGCGGGACCTGACGGGCGCCGAGGAGCGCTTCACCGTCCACGTCATCGCCGCCGAGGCCCGGCGCTACGAGCCCGAGACCCTCGGCGCGCGCTGGGCGGCGCAGCTGGCCGAGCTGGACGCGCAGGTGTGGTGGGAGGCCGACGGCGAGTTCCTGGAGGGTTTCGCCCGGCGCGAGCGGCTGAGCCGTTTCGAGACGGCGGCGTGCGCGCTCACCACGTTGCGGCTGGTCGACGCGCTGCCGCGGATCGGTGCGGTGGGCCCGCTGCCGGGCGGTGACCGGTCACGGGCCGCTGCCGGTCACGCTCCCGCCGTGCCGCAGCGGACCCTGGCCCGGATCCGGGCGCTGCTGGCCAAGGCGGAGTCGACGCAGTTCCCGGAGGAGGCCGAGGCCCTCTCGGCCAAGGCGCAGGAGCTGATGGCCCGGCACTCGATGGACGAGGCGCTGCTGGCGGCCGCGGGTCCCGCCGGGCCGGTGGACGGGCCGGGGGCCTGCCGGATCGGGATCGACGGGCCGTACGAGTCCGCGAAGGCGCTGCTGCTGGACGCGGTGGCCGCGGCCAACCACTGCCAGGCGGTGTGGTCGGGCGAGTACGGCTTCTCCACGGTCGTCGGCTTCGACGCCGATCTGGAGCTGGTGGAGCTGATGTACACCTCCCTGCTCGTCCAGGCCACGACCGCGATGCGCCGGGCGGGGGACGATCATCATGCGAGCGGCCGTTCGCGGCGCACGCGTGACTTCCGGCAGTCGTTCCTGATCTCCTACGCGGCGCGGATCGGCGACCGGCTGTCGGCCGCGGTGCGGGAGGCGGCCACGCAGGAGCGGCGCCCGGAAGTGCTTCCGGTGCTGGCGGCGCGGGACGTGGCGGTCGGCGAGACGGCGGAGCGGCTGTTCCCGCAGACGACGTCGCACCGGCTCAAGGGGCGGGACGCGCAGGGGTGGGCGCAGGGCGCCCAGGCGGCCGACGCGGCGGTCATCTCCCGGCGCCGGGGGGCGTGAAGCGGGGGTGCACGCCGCCGCGTCAGCACAATGTGCGACGCGACCGCGTTCGAGTAACGGTCCGTAGCTCCGGGGCGGCGACGCGATAGGGGTGGGGCGTTCTGTCCGAGTTCACCTCGCAAGGAGAACTGTGATGCACACCCGTCATGTCGTCGGGGCCGCCCTCGGCGGCCTCCTGCTCGCCCTGACGCTGCCCACCGGCTCTGCGGAGGCGGCGAAGGGCACCTTCATCTGGGAGGGGCCCAAGGGGCACGCCTACTACCTGCAGAATCCACCGGACGGCAAGTGCTACTCGATGAACCAGGAGGCCCGCGCGGGCCGCAACCAGACGGACGTCCCCATGGTCGTCTACACCGAGAAGAACTGTAAGGGGAAGGCCTACCACCTCGCCCCCGACCAGCAGGCGCCGCGCTCGGTGCTCATCAAGAGCCTGATCTTCAACCGCCGGTAGGGGCGGGCCGCAAACGGCAGAAAGCAAGGGCCCGGCCCCGGACGAATCCGGAAGCCGGGCCCTTGTACTCACGAACCCCGAAGGGTCACTGGCCCGTGGCGCTCCCCGCGACCCACTGCTGCCAGTCCATGTTCCAGCCGTTGAGGCCGTTGTCCGGGGCGATCGTCTTGTCGTCGGAGTTCTTGACCTCGACGACGTCACCGATCACGGAGTTGGAGTAGAACCAGGCGCCCGAGGTGTTCGGGTCGTCCGCGCCCTGCTTGTCCTCCAGGCCCACGCAGCCGTGGCTGGTGTTGGAGACGCCGAAGACGCCGCTGCCCCAGTAGTTGCCGTGGATGAAGGTGCCCGACGTGGACAGCCGCATGGCGTGCGGCACGTCCTTGATGTCGTACTCGCCCTTGCCGTCGGCCTTGGAGAAGCCCACGGTGGAGCCGTCCATCCGGGTCTCCACGAACTTCTCGGAGATCACCATCTTGCCGTTGTACGTCGGGTTCGACGGGCTGCCGGCGGAGATCGGGATGGTCTTGAAGGTCTTGCCGTCGCGCACCACCGTCATCTGGTGGGTCTTGGCGTCGACCGTGGAGACCTGGGAACGGCCGATCTTGAAGTTGATCGTCTTCTTCTGGACGCCCTTGATGCCCGGGGCGCCCTCGACGCCGTCCAGGTCCATCTTCAGGGTGACGTCGGAGTTGGCCTTCCAGTACTCCTGCGGACGGAAGTCGATGCGCTGGTCGCCGAACCAGTGACCGACGACCTTCTGGCCGCTGCTGGAGCTGACCTCCAGGTGCGACTGGACGGCCTTGCGGTCCTTGATCGGCTTGTCGAAGTTGATCGAGACGGGCATGCCGACGCCGACGGTCGAGCCGTCCTCCGGCGTGAAGGCGCCGATGAAGCTGTTGTCGGGCGAGACCGTGGTGAAGGCCGAGTTCTCGGTGGCCTTGCGGCCCTTGTCGTCCTTGGCCTCGGCGACGACCTTGTACTTCGTCGAGCGCTCGAGCTGCTTGCTCGGCTTCCAGGTCTTCTTGTCGGACGATATTGAGCCCTCGACCGGGTCGCCCTTCTCCGTCGTCATCTTGACGCTGGTGAGCTCTCCACCGTCGACGGCGACCTGGACGGCGTTGATGCTGGCGTTGGCAGTGCCGCCCTTCGGCGTGATCTTGATCTGCGCCGTGGACGCGTCCTTGGCGGCCGCGGCATCCACCTGACCCTGGGACTTCTTGTCGGAGCCGCCGCCCTTGGCGTCGTCACCGTCACCGCCACAGGCGGCCAGAGTCAGTACACCGCCGAGCACAGCGGCCGCGGCCGCCAGGGCCTTGCGGCGCTTGCCGTACGTCATCACACGCTTCTCCATTGCTCCTGGACCCCGAAATCCCCCGAGCCGATCGTGGGGCTCGTGGGGCGACCCGTATCGCGGCTTCTCCTACAAGAACGCCCATACCGTTTCGCCCGTTCCACACTTGAGGGAATTTGTGGGGAAGACCACCCCAGTAAAGCCCCTGCTCGGGTGGACCTCGACGCCGGGGTCTTGACATAGGGCGACGAACCGCTACGGACCAGCAGGCGCCCGCGACTTCCCCCCGGAGCGGTCGTATCACTAACATCGGATCAGTCGGGACTCCTCGCAGCTCCACGACCCCCAATCTCCATCGTCGCAAGGGGGATTCATCCCGTGACCGCACGCCGCCCGCTGCTGACCGCCGTCGCCGCAGGCATGTTGTTGGGCGCGCTGTGGTTCGTGCCGACCGCCAACGCGACGCCCGAGAGCCATCAGCAGACCGTGGCAGGACAGCGGCAGGAGCAGGCGCAAGAGCACCGGCGCACCGCCGATGCGGGGGGCGCACCGGGCGCCGGGGGTGCGGGCGCCCAAGCCGCGGAATCCAAGGGCGCGGACACCAAGGCACCCACCACCAAAGCCACAGGAAACACACAGGATCTGGCGCTCGCCGACACCGGCAGCGTGGACACCACGCCGTACCTCTTCGGCGGCGTGGCGTTCGTGGCCGCCGGGGGCGCCCTGGTCACCGGTGCCCTGCGCAGGTCGCGCTCGGCACACCGCTGACCGGGGGCCGCACCCCGGCAGCCGGCTCGGTCAGGCCAGCGGGCCCGTGACGGGCTCGACCGCCGCGACCAGCTTTCCGGACCGTACGAACGCCTCGGCGGCCGCCAGGTCGGGGGCGAGGAAGCGGTCCTCGCCGGGGCCCTCGACGCCCGCCGCACGGACGGCCTCCAGCGCGGCCCGCGAGGCCGGAGCGGGCGTCAGCCCGAGGCCTTCGCGCAGCTCGATCGCGCGGGTCGCGGCCACGAGCTCGACGGCGACGACCTTGCCGAGCGCGTCCACGGCCGTACGCAGCTTGCGCGCGGCGGACCAGCCCATGGAGACGTGGTCCTCCTGCATCGCGGAGGAGGGGATCGAGTCCACCGAGGCGGGCACGGCGAGCCGCTTCATCTCACTGACCAGGGCGGCCTGGGTGTACTGGGCGATCATCAGCCCGGAGTCGACGCCCGCGTCCCCGGCCAGGAACGGCGGCAGGCCGTGCGAGCGGTTCTTGTCCAGCAGCCGGTCCGTGCGCCGCTCGGCGACGGAGGCGAGGTCGGCGGCGGCGATGGCCAGGAAGTCCAGGACGTAGGCGACCGGGGCGCCGTGGAAGTTGCCGTTGGACTCCACCCGGCCGTCGGGCAGCACGACGGGGTTGTCGACAGCGGCGGCCAGCTCACGGTCGGCGACCAGCCGGGCGTGCGCGAGCGTGTCCCGGCCGGCGCCCGCGACCTGCGGGGCGCAGCGGATCGAGTACGCGTCCTGGACGCGCGGCGCGTCGTCCTGGTGGTGCCCGGTCAGCCCGGAACCGGCCAGGACGCTCAGCATGTTGCCCGCGCTGGCGCCCTGCCCGGGGTGCGGGCGGATGGCGTGCAGCTCGGGGGCGAGCACCTTCTCGGAGCCGAGCAGCGCTTCGAGGGAGAGGGCCGCGGTGATGTCGGCGGAGGTGATCAGACGGGCGAGGTCCGCACAGGCCATGACCAGCATGCCGAGCATGCCGTCGGTGCCGTTGAGGAGGGCGAGCCCCTCCTTCTCGCGCAGCTCCACGGGCTCGATGCGGTGCGCGGCCAGCAGCTGCGCGGCGGGGCGCACTTCGCCGTCGGGGCCCTCGGCGTCGCCCTCTCCCATCAGGGTGAGCGCGCAGTGGGAGAGCGGGGCGAGGTCGCCGGAGCAGCCCAGGGAGCCGTACTCGTGGACGACGGGGGTGATGCCCGCGTTGAGGATGGCCGCCATGGTCTCGACGACGACGGGGCGCACGCCCGTATGGCCCGAGGCCAGCGTCTTCAGGCGCAGGAACATCAGCGCGCGCACGACCTCGCGCTCCACCCGGGGGCCCATGCCGGCGGCGTGGGAGCGGACGATGTTGCGCTGGAGCTGGGCGCGCAGGTCGGGGCTGATGTGACGGACGGCGAGGGCACCGAAGCCGGTGGAGACGCCGTAGACGGGGTCGGGCTTGGCGGCGAGGTCGTCGATGATCCGCCGCGCCGCGGCGACGGCGTCGAGGGCTTCTTCCGATACGACGACGCGGGCACCGTCGCGGGCCACGGCGATCACGTCTTCCGCGGTCGTCCCGGCCGTACCCACCACCACAGTGTGCATATCCATATTCAGGCACCCTAGAGACTGAATCGCTGCCTGTCACTAGTCTGCATTTGTCTACAACGCCGACCGCGGCGCGGATCTTTCCCGGCCCCCGGCAGACCTTGCCGCCCGGCGCCTTACGACCTCCGGCCCCGGAAGCGGCGGCGCTCCGCCGCGGGCGGCTTGGGCGGGCGGTCCGCCAGGCGTACGACCGGGTCCTCGCGGCCGCCGTCGCGCCCCGCGACCACCGGCTTGGCCGAGCGGGCCGCCTTCGCCCGGTACTGGGCCGCGTCCGCGAGGCGGAAGAGGCGGCGGGCGGAGCGCACGGGCCCGATGGGGTCGCCGGTGGAGGCGACGCCGCAGGCCACGCCCTCGCCGAGGTCCAACTCGGCTGCCCGGCGGCACAGTTCGTCGGCCACCCGGACCACCTCGTCGGCCGTCGGACCGACCGTCAGCAGACAGAATTCGTCGCCGCCCAGCCGGGCCGCCAGCGCGCCGGGCAGCTTGGCGCCGCACAGGGACAGCACGGAACCGAAACGTTCCAGCAGGCGGTCCCCCACGGCGTGGCCCATCGTGTCGTTGACCCGCTTGAGCCCGTTCAGATCGCACACCAGGAGGCTGACGACCACGCCCTCGTCCAGGTGCCGCTCCATGGCCTCGTCGAGGCCGGCGTCGACCGCGCGGCGGTTGGCCAGGCCCGTCAGCGGGTCGGTGAAGGCGAGCTTGCGGACCTCCTCCAGGCGCTCGGTCTGCGCTATCCCGGAGGCCGCGACGGCCGCCAGGACGGTCGCGAACTCCGCGTCCGTGGAGTCGAAGGGAGGCGCCCCCGGCGGCCGCGCCACGTACAGCTCGCCCCAGGCCCGCCCGTGCAGCACAATCGGTGCGACCACGCAGCAGTTGCGGCCGCGGCGGCGCAGCGCGGCCACCCGCCGGTGGCCGTGGAGATCCTCGCGGACGCCGTCCGCGCTGACCACCCAGGCCTGGGGCTGGCCGCCCCGCCAGTGCTCGTGCAGGAACTCGGTGATCTCGGGGAAGTCGTGCACGGGGTAGGACTCGTCGGCCGGGAAGCGCTCCTCGGCCTCCGTACGCTCGCCCGCGTTGACCAGCACCCGCAGCCGGCCGCGCTCGCGCTCCCAGGCCGAGACGGCGGCGAAGGTGCCGCCCAGCGCGCGCAGCGCGCCCTCCGCCGCTGCTTCGACGGTCTCCAGCGGGGTGCGCGCCGAGGCCATCGCCTGTGCCAGTCCCACCACGGCGCGCAGGCGGTCGTCGCGCTCCCCGTCAGCTGCCACCCGAGCCTCACATTCCGTCACTGCGCGCAGACCCTGCACTCCAGCGTAAGAACGTTGTGCTCATTCCGCTTTATAACGGGTTTAATGCGCTGTTGACCCTACGAGTCCGGCCGTCCCAAGGCCAGGACTGCCACCCGCCCTCTCACTCCCCCGGCCAGTTCGGCTTCCGCTTCTCGTTGAATGCGGCCACGCCCTCGGCCCGGTCGCCGGAGAAGGCCACCGAGCGCCAGGCCGCGTCCTCCACCTCCAGGCCGGCCCGCAGATCCAGGCCGTGCCCCAGCCGGAGCGCGCGCTTGGCGGCGCGCAGGCCGACCGGCGAGTTGGCCGCGATCCGCGCCGCCAGGGCCAGCGCCTCCGCGCGGTCCTCGCCCTCGGGTACGAGCAGGTCGACCAGGCCCAACTCGCGGGCCTCGGCGGCCTCCACCCGCCGGGCGCTGAAGATCAGCTCGGCCGCGCGCGCGGCACCGACGCGGCGCGGCAGCAGCTGGGTGCCGCCACCGCCGGGGATCACGCCGACCGACACCTCGGGCAGGCCCACCACGGCCGTGGTGTCCGCGACGATCACGTCGCAGGAGAGCGCCAGCTCGAAGCCGCCGCCCAGCGCGAAGCCGTGCACGGCCGCGACGACGGGCATCGGCAGCTCCAGCACGCCGGTGTAGGCGGCGCGGGCGTGCGGGCGCTGGCGGACGAGCTCGGCGTCGGTGAAGGAATTGCGCTCCTTCAAGTCGGCGCCGACGCAGAAGGCACGGTCGTGGGTGGAGGTGAGGACGACGGCCCGCACCTCGCGGTCCGCCGCGAGGGCGGTGGTGGCCTCGGCCAGCCGCCGGCCCAGCTCCGTGGAGACGGCGTTCATCGCCTTGGGGCGGTCCAGGACGAGTTCGGCGACGTGGCCGTCCTCGTGTGTGCGGATCGCGATCCACTCTCCGAAGCGGATTTCGCTCACGCGGGTCACCCCGTTCTTCCGGTGCGCATCGTGCGTCGGTCCTTTGTCGCACCGATCATGCACCCGCCGCTGCGCGGCAGGCCATACCCTCCCGCCCACCGGTTGCACCCAATCCCCGGGAAGCCGCGGCCTCAGCCGCCCCTGCGGCTGAGGAGCCACGGCTCCACCACGCCCAGGCCTCTGACCGGGCGCTGCCACATCGGCTGGAGCGCGAAGCGGTAGCCGTTCCCCTCGGTGGCCTCCGCCTCGGATTTGGGGGCGTCGCCGCTGCGGGCCAGCTCCTCCGCGAGGGCGCCGTCGACCAGGACCGCGTCCTTCGGCGCTATCGACGTCAGGCGGCTGGCCAGGTTGACCGTCGTGCCGAAGACGTCTCCCATGCGGGTGGTCACCGTGCCGAAGGCGATGCCGACGCGCAGCTCCGGCATCGTCTCGTCGTTGGTGAGGGTCTCGATCAGCCGCAGGCCGATCTCGGCCGCCGTGCCGGCGTCGTCCGCGGCGTAGAGCACCTCGTCGCCCAGCGTCTTGATCAGGCGGCCGCCGTGCGCGGCGACCAGGTCGGCGGCGGTCGTCTCGAACGCCTCGACCAGCTCGCCCAGCTCCTCTTCCTCCAGGCGCCGGGTCAGTCGCGTGAAGCCGACGAGGTCGGCGAAGCCGACGGCCAGGCGCCGGTCGACCATCTCCGCGTCGTCCGCGGCCTGGACGACCCGGCCGGTGGCGGCGGCCAGCTGCCGCCGCCAGACGTAGATGAGGAACTCCTCCAGCTCCGGAAGCAACAGCTCGACCAGCGGATACGTGATCTCCGTGCGGGTCATGCCGGGCTCCTGAGGCTCGGTCAGGCCCTCCAGGAAGGAGTCGATCTGCCAGTCCGCGAGCCGCGCCGTGGTCTGCCCCGTGGAGCGCGCCACCTGTACGGCCATGGGCTCGCTCAGCAGCCCTGCCTCCACCAGGCCCGCGAGCCGCCGCAGGGCCAGTACGTCCGCCTCGGTCAGCGCCTTGGCCTGGCCGATGTCGGCGAAGCCCATGGCGCGCCAGAAGCGCGACGCCAGATCCATCGAGACCCCGGCCGCACGCGCGGCCTGGAACGGGGTGTAGCGCCGCTCGGCGCCGAGGATCAGCGCCTCCAGCCGGAGCGCCAGCGGATCGCCGCCCTGCTCGCCGAAGTCCTCCTCGACCTCCTGGGGCCCGCCCTCCTCGGCGGCCCCGCGCGCAGCTTTTTCCTCCCCCGTAGCCTCAACGGCACGGGAGGTACCCCCACCGTCGGTGGTCACCGCCCGCCCCCTGTCCGATCCGTGCGCACTGCCCTGCCGATCGCTGCTCGCCTAGGTTCCGCGCACAACGATACGTCAGGTGTGCCGTAGCTCACTCTCCCGACCGCCCGGAGCTCACTCTTGTGACTGTGCCGGGCGCAGATGGACGATGTCTCCCGCTCCCACCGGCTCCTGCACCCCGGCAGCCGTCGCCAGCACCAGCCGCCCGTCGCCGTCGACGGCCACGGCCTCGCCGACCAGCTCGCCGCCGCCGGGCAGTTCGGCCCGTACGGTCCTGCCGAGCGTGGCGCAGCCGGCCGCGTAGGTCTCCTGGAGCCCGCAGCGGGCAGGGTCGCCGCCGGCCCGCCGCCACTGCTCGTACCACTCCTCCAGGGAGCGGAGCACGGCCCGCAGCAGCGGGTCGCGGTCGACGACCTTCGCCCCGGCCAGGGCGAGGGAGCCGGCGGTCGGCACGGGCAGCTCGTCGGCGCGCAGGGAGACGTTGATCCCGATGCCCACCACCACGCTGTCGCCACTGCGCTCGGCGAGGATGCCGCCCGTTTTGCGCTCGGCGCCGTCGACCGTGACCAGCAGGTCGTTGGGCCACTTCAGGGCGGTGTCGACGCCGGCGGCCCGGGACAGGGCGGTGGCGGTGGCGACCCCGGCGAGCAGCGGCAGCCAGCCCCAGCGCTCGGCGGGCACGCCGGGGCCGGGGACGAGCCGGACGGAGAAGAAGAGCCCGGAGCGCGGCGGCGCCGACCAGGTGCGGTCCAGCCGCCCGCGCCCGGCCGACTGTTCCTCGGCGACGAGGACCGCGCCCTCCGCACCGCCGGCGGCGACGAGGTCGCTGTTGGTGGAACCGGTGCGCGGGACCACGTCGAGCGAGGTCCACAGTCCGCCGGGGCGCAGCAGACCGCGGCGCAGCGCGGTGGCGTTGAGCGGTGGGCGGTCCAGGTCGGACCAGCGGTTTCCGGAAGGCTCGGAGGGCGTCATAAGAGCCACCATAGGAGGCATTCGGCAGCGAAACGGTGTGGCCAACGCCGCACTGCCGCGGCGTATCCGCGCCGATACCCTACGAACCGGTAGCAACGGCCACCCCACCCCTCTGGACGAGCAGGAGCCGCATCCCGTGTCCGAGCCAGAAGCCAACGGATTCGACATCCACACCACCGCGGGCAAGCTCGCGGACCTGCAGCGCCGGATCGAGGAGGCGACGCACGCCGGATCTGCGCGGGCGGTGGAGAAGCAGCACGCCAAGGGCAAGTTGACGGCCCGCGAGCGGATCGAGCTGCTGCTGGACGAGGGCTCGTTCGTCGAACTCGACGAGTTCGCCCGGCACCGCTCGACGAACTTCGGCATCGAGGCCAACCGCCCGTACGGGGACGGCGTGGTCACCGGCTACGGCACGGTCGACGGCCGTACGGTCTGCGTGTATTCGCAGGACTTCACCATCTTCGGCGGTTCGCTGGGCGAGGTGTACGGCGAGAAGATCGTCAAGGTGATGGACTTCGCCCTCAAGACGGGCTGTCCGATCGTCGGCATCAACGACGGCGGCGGCGCGCGGATCCAGGAGGGCGTGGTCGCCCTCGGGCTGTTCGCCGAGATCTTCCGCCGGAACGTGCACGGCTCCGGTGTCATTCCGCAGATCTCCCTGATCGTGGGCCCGTGCGCGGGCGGCGCGGTCTACTCCCCGGCGATCACCGACTTCACGGTCATGGTCGATCAGACCTCGCACATGTTCATCACCGGTCCGGACGTCATCAAGACGGTCACGGGCGAGGACGTGGGCTTCGAGGAGCTGGGCGGCGCGCGTACGCACAACACGACCTCCGGCGTGGCGCACCACATGGCGGGCGACGAGAAGGACGCCATCGACTACGTCAAGGCGCTGCTGTCCTACCTGCCGTCGAACAACCTCTCCGAGCCGCCGGCCTACCCGGAGGAGGCGGACCTGGAGGTCTCGGACTCCGACCGCGAGCTGGACGTGCTCATCCCGGACTCGGCCAACCAGCCGTACGACATGCACACGGTCATCGAGCACGTGCTGGACGACGGGGAGTTCCTGGAGACGCAGGCGCTGTTCGCGCCGAACATCGTGACCGGCTTCGGCCGGGTCGAGGGCCACCCGGTGGGCATCGTCGCCAACCAGCCGATGCAGTTCGCCGGGTGTCTGGACATCAACGCCAGCGAGAAGGCGGCGCGTTTCGTGCGCACCTGCGACGCCTTCAACGTCCCGGTGCTCACCTTCGTGGACGTGCCGGGCTTCCTGCCGGGCACGGACCAGGAGTACAACGGCATCATCCGGCGCGGCGCCAAGCTGATCTACGCCTACGCGGAGGCCACGGTCCCGCTGATCACCGTGATCACCCGCAAGGCGTTCGGCGGTGCCTACGACGTGATGGGCTCCAAGCACCTGGGCGCGGACCTCAACCTCGCCTGGCCGACCGCCCAGATCGCCGTCATGGGCGCGCAGGGTGCGGTGAACATCCTGCACCGCCGGTCCATTGCGGCGGCCGAGACGCCGGAGGAGCAGGAGGAGCTGCGCGCCCGGCTGGTCGCGGAGTACGAGGACGCGCTGCTCAACCCGTACGCGGCGGCGGAGCGGGGCTACGTCGACGCGGTGATCATGCCGTCGGAGACCCGCCGCCACATCGTGCGGGGGCTGCGCACGCTGCGCGACAAGCGCGAGGTGCTGCCGCCCAAGAAGCACGGCAACATCCCGCTGTAGGCACTGCAGACCACGAAGGAAGGGACGCCGACGTGATCAAGGTCGTACGGGGCAACCCCACACCCGAGGAGCTGGCCGCCGCACTGGCGGTGGTCCAGGCCCGCGCGGCGGCCCGGGCCGCCGCCGCGCCGGAGGCCGGGGTCCGCCCGGAGTGGGCCGCTCCGGCCCGGCTGGCCGAGGCCCGCCGCACCCCCCGCCCGGGACCGCGCGCCTGGCGCACCACGTACTGGCCCGCCTGACGACCCCGTACACACACCCGTCGCGCCTGAGTACGCGTACTCAGGCGCGACGCGCTCCGCGGCCGGACCATGGAAGCCATGCTCTGGTCCGACCCGTCCGACGAACCGCCCGAGGAGCTGCGCGAGGCGCAGGCCATGCTCCGGCGGGCCGGCATCGTGCTGGCGGTCGCGGCGGTGCTGCTCTTCGTGGTGCTGGGCGTGGGCTGAGCGGCGCTCGTGCGTTGCCACCCCCACCACAGTGGCCTCACAGCTTTACCCCCACTGCAACCGCATATGCCCGATTCGCGTCATGCCCAGTGATATGCCGTCGAACCGGGAATACCGGGGGGAAGAGCAGTCACGCCATGAACAAGCCCGTCCGCCACATAGCGATCTTCAGCGGAATACTCGTGTTCGCCCTGCTGGCCCAGGCGACCTGGGTGCAGTTCGTCCGCCACGACGAGCTGGCCGGCCAGGAGCACAACCGGCGGGTGAAGATCGCCGCCTTCTCGGTGCCGCGCGGCAACATCATCGTCGGCGGGCAGCCGATCACCGGCTCCGCCGAGACCGGCGGCGACCTGCGCTACAAGCGCACCTTCAAGGACGGTGCGATGTACGCCCCGATCACCGGCTTCGCCTCCCAGGGCTACGGCATGACCGGCCTGGAGAGCCTCAACAGCAAGCTGCTCAGCGGCACCGACGACCGGCTCTTCCTGCAGCGCACCAGCGACATGCTCACGGGCAAGAAGACGCGCGGCGGCGACGTGGTGACGACCATCGACCCCAAGGCCCAGAAGGCCGCCTACGAGGGCCTGGGCAACCGCAAGGGCGCCGTCGTCGCCCTCGACCCGCGCACCGGCAAGATCCTCGCCCTCGCCTCCACCCCCTCCTACGACCCGTCGGTCTTCGCCGGGCTCTCGGCGAAGGACAAGGCCGCCTGGGACGCGCTGGAGAAGGACAAGGACAAGCCGACCCTCAACCGGGCGCTCAAGGAGGTCTATCCGCCCGGCTCCACCTTCAAGATCGTCACTGCCTCGGCGGCCCTGGAGAACGGCCTCTACAGCGACATCAACGGCAAGACCGACTCGCCCGACCCCTGGACCATGCCCGGCACGGTCACCACCCTGCCCAACCAGAACCCCACCGCGCCCTGCAAGGACGCCTCCCTCAACGTCGCCATGCAGCACTCCTGCAACAACGTCTACGGCAAGGTCGCCGCCGACCTCGGCAAGGACAAGATGCGGCAGACCGCGGAGAAGTTCGGCTTCAACGACGCCGAGGTCGACACCCCCGTGCGCGCCGCGAAGAGCACCTTCCCCGACGGCATCAACCAGTCACAGACGGCGCTCGCCGGCATCGGCCAGGGCAGCCTGACCGCCACCCCGCTGCAGGTCGCCATGGCCACGGCGGCCATCGCCAACGACGGCAAGCTGATGAAGCCGTACATGGTCGAGGAGCTGCGCGGCCCGGACCTCACGGTGCTCGAGAAGCACAAGCCGGAGCAGATGTCCCAGGCCGTCTCCGCCGACACCGCGAAGAAGGTCCAGCAGATGATGGAGGACACCGCGACGAAGGGCACCGGCAAGGCCGCGCTGATCGACGGCGTGACCGTCGGCGGCAAGACCGGCACCGCCGAGCGCGGCAAGGGCCAGAAGAACCTGGCCTGGTTCATCTCCTACGCCAAGCAGGGCGACGGCTCGCCCGTCGCCGTCGCGGTCGTGGTGGACCCGGACGACAGCGTGCCGGACGACGAGATCTCCGGCGGCAAGCTCGCGGGCCCCATCGCCAAGAAGGTCATGCAGGCCGTCCTCGACAAGTGACGGCGGCCCCTCAAGGCGCGTGTCCGAGGGGTCCACACGGGGGCCCTAGGCTGGCCCGTATGAACCGGACCCCCTCCCGCCGCCTCGTCCTCGCCTCCCAGTCCCCCGCCCGCCTCGGCCTGCTGCGCCAGGCCGGGCTGGCCCCGGAGGTCATCGTCAGCGGAGTGGACGAGGACGCGCTCGACGCCCCGACCCCCGCCGGTCTGGCGCTGCTCCTGGCCGAGGCCAAGGCCGCCGCCGTGGCCGGCCGGGCCGAGGCGGCGGGAGCGCTCGTCATCGGCTGCGACTCGGTGCTGGAGCTGGACGGGCAGGCGCTGGGCAAGCCCGCCGACGCCGAGGAGGCGACGGCGCGCTGGAAGTCCATGCGCGGCCGCTCCGGCGTGCTGCAGACCGGGCACTGCGTCCTCGACACCGCGACCGGCCGCCAGGCCTCGGCGACCGCCTCGACGACCGTCCGCTTCGGCGAGCCCAGCGACGCCGAGATCGCCGCCTACGTGGCCTCCGGCGAGCCGCTGCACGTGGCGGGCGCCTTCACCCTCGACGGCCGCTCCGCCCCCTTCGTCGAGGGCATCGACGGCGACCACGGCAACGTCATCGGCCTGTCGCTGCCGTTGCTGCGCACGCTCCTGGCCGAGCTGGGGATCCAGATCACCGACCTGTGGGCGTAGCGGCTAGATCGGCAGCTTGTTGGTGACCTGGCCCACCTGACCGACCTGGTTGAGCTGGTTGAGCTGGTTCAGCTCGCTCAGCTGGTTCAGCTTGCCCAGGCCGTTGACGGCGCCCGGGTAGAGGCTGGTCTCCGGGCCCTCCTGCGGCGGCGTGACGGCCTGGGGAGGCATGAACTGCGGAGCGCCCTCGGGCTGGGGGGCCGCGGCGCGGTGCTTGGGGGCGGCCGGGTGCTTGCCGGGCGTCGCCTGCTTCTTGCCGGGCATCGCGTGCTTGAGTGCGGTGCCGTGCTTGGCGTCCGCAGCGTGCTTCGGGGCGGTGCCGTGCTTGGCCTCGGTGCCGTGCTGCGGGGCGGTGCCGTGCTTGGCGTCCGCGGCGGGCTTGGCCTCCGTGCCGTGCTCCGGGGCCGTACCGTGCTTGGCCTCCGTGCCGTGCTTGGCGTCCATGCCGTGCTTGGCGTCCATGCCGTGCCGGCCGGGCTTGTCGTGCCCCGGCGCGGTGCCGCGCTGCCCGTCCGCGTCGTGCCGGGAGGTGTCCGCGCGCTGCGGACCGGCCCCGCTCCCGGGCTCCTGCGCCTGCGGCGGGGCGGTGACCTCGATCGGGCCGGCCTTCGAGCTCGGCGGCGGCGGGGACACCGGCGTCGGCGCCGCGGAAGCGCCGGCGGAGGACAGGGAGAGGGCGGCGCCGGCCAGAGCGGCGGCAGCAGCAATGCGCTTGATCATGACTTCTTCAACGATGTCAGGGAATATCGGTCACACCTCCTCCCCCGGTCGAGGGTTTCCGGACCACCTCCTCAACCCCCGTGCGAAGCTGGGAAGTCGCCTCGCACCCCCGCACCGACCCTGAAGGAGCCCGCCCGCCATGCCGCAGTCCGTGGACCGCGCCCTGGACGTCCTGGACGCCGTCGCCGAGGCCGACGGGCCCGTACCCGCCAAGGCGCTCGCCCGGCGGCTGGGCTGCGGCCTGTCCACGGTCTACGAACTGCTGGGCACCCTCACCGCCCGCGGCCACCTCGTGCGCACCCCCGCGGGCTATGCGCTGGGCTACCGGGTGCCCTCCCTGCACCACGCCTTCCAGCGGCAGATGCGGATCGCCGACGAGGTGCAGGAGCTGCTGGTGAAGACGCGCCGGGCGGCCGGGGTGGACACGTACTTCAGCACCTACCGGGACGGCGAGATCGCCGTGGTCGCCGGAGCGTCCGCCTCCCACCCGGCCACCGGCGGCTTCTCCGTGGGCCGGAACGCCATCCCGCACGCCACCGCGCACGGCAAGGTGCTGCTGGCGGGGCTGCCCCGGGCCGCCCGGCTGCGGCACCTGGCGACGAGCGGGATGCGGGCGGTGACGGCGCGCACGATCACCTCGCCGGAGCAGCTGGACGAGCAGCTGCGGCGGGTGCGGCGCGAGGGCGTGGCGGTGGAGATCGAGGAGTGCGCGGCGGGGGTGGCCTGCGTGGCCGTACCGGTGCCCGGGGCGCGCGGGGGCGCACTCACGGCCGTGTCGGCGGCGCTGCCGCTCGCGGAGTTCCACCGGCGCGGGCCGCAAGTGACCCGAGCGATCCGCCATGTCGCGGCCGAAGCGGGCAAGTTCCAGGGCAAGCTCGACATCACCGGCACTACTGACGGGTAGACACAGGACACGAGGGGCCCCGCGGCCCGGGCGGCACGAAAACTTTGCGTCACCCGTTCGTAGGGACTCCACAAAGATTCGGCGCCGCCACTCCCGGCCGATCACCGAGACCTTGCCCACACCGCCCGCAACCGACGCTTTGGGAATCCTCTAGGAAACCCGGCGTACCGTGGAGTATCGGGGAACTGAAGGCCCGCACACGGCTCCCGCTTCACGCTCCGTGTGGGCAAGGTCACCCCGGAAGTCGGGTCGGCACAAGGTGTCGCCAGTACCTAAACTCACCTTGTTTTCAGGAGGGAGCCATCGTGCGCAAGGTGCTCATCGCCAACCGTGGCGAAATCGCTGTCCGCGTCGCTCGTGCATGCCGGGACGCCGGGATCGGAAGTGTGGCGGTCTACGCCGACCCGGACCGCGACGCGTTGCATGTCCGCGCGGCCGACGAGGCCTACGCGCTGGGCGGTGACACCCCGGCGACGAGCTACCTCGACGTGGCCAAGGTGCTTGCCGCAGCAGCCGAATCGGGGGCGGATGCCATCCACCCCGGCTATGGCTTCCTGTCCGAGAACGCAGACTTCGCCCAGGCCGTCATCGACGCGGGCCTGACCTGGATCGGCCCGCCGCCGCAGGCCATCCGCGACCTCGGCGACAAGGTGGCGGCCCGTCACATCGCCCAGCGCGCGGGTGCGCCGCTGGTCGCGGGCACCCCGGACCCGGTCTCCGGTGCCGAGGAGGTCGTCGCCTTCGCCGAGGAGCACGGCCTGCCCATCGCCATCAAGGCGGCCTTCGGCGGCGGCGGCCGCGGCCTCAAGGTCGCCCGCACCCTCGAAGAGGTGCCCGAGCTCTACGACTCCGCGGTGCGCGAGGCCGTGGCCGCCTTCGGCCGCGGCGAGTGCTTCGTCGAGCGCTACCTGGACCGTCCGCGGCACGTGGAGACCCAGTGCCTGGCCGACAAGCACGGCAACGTGGTCGTCGTCTCCACCCGTGACTGCTCCCTGCAGCGACGCCACCAGAAGCTGGTGGAGGAGGCCCCGGCGCCCTTCCTCAGCGAGGCGCAGAACGCCGAGCTGTACCGCGCCTCCAAGGCGATCCTGCGCGAGGCCGGCTACGAGGGCGCGGGCACCTGCGAGTTCCTCGTCGGCCAGGACGGCACGATCTCCTTCCTGGAGGTCAACACCCGTCTGCAGGTGGAGCACCCGGTCACCGAAGAGGTCACCGGCATCGACCTGGTCCGCGAGATGTTCCGGATCGCCGACGGCGAGGAGCTCGGCTACGACGACCCGCAGCTGCGCGGCCACTCGTTCGAGTTCCGCATCAACGGCGAGGACCCGGGCCGCAACTTCCTGCCCGCCCCCGGCACCGTGACCCGCTTCGACGCCCCGTCCGGTCCGGGCGTGCGGCTGGACGCGGGCGTGGAGTCCGGCTCCGTCATCGGCCCGGCCTGGGACTCCCTGCTGGCCAAGCTGATCGTCACCGGCGCCACCCGTGAGCAGGCGCTGCAGCGTGCGGCCCGCGCGCTCGCGGAGTTCACGGTCGAGGGCATGGCCACGGCCATCCCCTTCCACCGTGCCGTCGTCAAGGACCCGGCCTTCACCGCCGACCCGTTCAAGGTCCACACCCGGTGGATCGAGACGGAGTTCGAGAACACCATCGCCCCGTTCGCGGGCGCGGTGGGCGAGGAGGACGAGGAGGCGGCCGGCCGCGAGACCGTCGTCGTCGAGGTGGGCGGCAAGCGCCTGGAGGTCTCCCTGCCCTCCTCGCTCGGCATGACCATCGCCCGTACGGCCGCCGCGGGCGGCGCCAAGCCCAAGCGCCGGGCGGCCAAGAAGTCGGCCTCCGCCGCCTCGGGCGACGCCCTCGCCTCCCCGATGCAGGGCACGATCGTCAAGGTCGCGGTCGAGGAGGGCCAGCAGGTGGCCGAGGGCGACCTGATCGTGGTCCTGGAGGCCATGAAGATGGAGCAGCCCCTCAACGCCCACCGGGCGGGCACGGTCAAGGGCATCACGGCCGAGGTCGGCGCCTCCGTCTCCTCCGGCGCGGTGATCTGCGAGATCAAGGACTGACCGGCACCGACACCGTCCGTCCCCCGGGCCCCGGCCGCATCAGGCCGGGGCCCGTCGGCATTCATGGCCAAGGGCTCGCGGCAGCCTGGCATCCTTGACGGACGGGGACTGTGAGCCTGGGGCCACCGAGCGGGAGGACGGACGCAATGGCGACCGATGCGGCGCAGACGTCACCACGACCCATGCGCGCGGATGCGCGGCGCAACTACGAGCGGCTGCTCGTGGAGGCCCGTACGGCGTTCACCGAGCACGGCACCGACGCCTCGCTGGAGGACATCGCCAAGCGGGCGGGCGTCGGCATCGGCACCCTCTACCGGCACTTCCCCAACCGCACGGCCCTGATGAGCGCGGTGTTCCAGGGTGAGGTGGACGGCCTGCTGGCGCGCTCGCGCGAGCTGCTGGCCGCCCCCGAGCCCTGCCGCGCCCTGGTGGCGTGGCTGAGGGCCATCGTCACGCACGCCAGCACCTACCGCGGGCTCTCGCGGGCCCTGATGGCGGCGCAGAGCGACAAGGCGTCCGCGATGTCCCGGTGCAGCCTGCCGATGCGCGAGGCGGGCAGTACGCTGCTCGCCCGCGCCCAGCAGGCCGGCGCCATCCGCGAGGACGTGGACATCGCCGATCTGATGCAGCTGACCAACGCCATTTCGCTGGCGGTCGAACAGTCCCCGGACGACCCGGGGTTGGCCGACCGCCTGCTGGCCTTGACGCTGACCGGCATAAAAGCCTGACGGCCGGGGCTTAGCGCCGCCGGGGGGCCAGATCCGCCACCCGGGCCGTGGGCTGCTCGCCCAGCGACACCGCGCTGCGCAGCTGCGCGCCCGGCGGCCCGCCCTGCACCGGGCCGCCCGGCCGGTCGTGCCCGAGCGGCAGGCTTCTGCGCTGTCCGGGCAGCGGTGGCACGTCGCGGCGGCGGGCTGGGGAGACCGAATCGCCCCCGTGCGCCCCGCCGGAGGCCGGGCCCGACCCCGCTCCGGGCCCGGCGACCGAGATGTGCACGCCCTGGTCGGCCAGCGCCTGCAGTTCGGTGGCCGCACGGTCGTCGTGCGGCGGCGGATCGTCGGTGACGAGTCTGGTGATGACGTCCGTGGGCACGGTCTGGAACATGGTGTCGGTGCCCAGCTTGGTGTGGTCGGCGAGGACCACCACCTCGGCCGCGGCCTGCACCAGCGCCCGGTCCACGCTCGCGGAGAGCATGTTGGACGTGGACAGCCCGCGCTCGGCGGTCAGCCCACTGCCGGACAGGAAGGCCCGCGAGACCCGCAGCCCCTGCAGGGACTGCTCGGCCCCGCTGCCGACCAGGGCGTAGTTCGACCCCCTCAGGGTGCCGCCGGTCATGACGACCTCGACCCGGTTGGCGTGGGCCAGTGCCTGGGCGACGAGCAGGGAGTTGGTGACCACGGTGAGACCCGGTACGCGTGCGAGCCGGCGGGCCAGCTCCTGCGTGGTCGTACCGGCGCCGACGACGACGGCCTCGCCCTCTTCGACGAAGCTCGCCGCGAGATCGGCGATGGCCGTCTTCTCGGCGGTTGCTAGATGGGATTTCTGCGGGAAGCCGGACTCCCTGGTGAAACCGCCCGGCAGCACCGCACCGCCGTGCCGGCGGTCGAGCAGTCCTTCGGCCTCGAGCGCCCGCACGTCCCGCCGTACGGTCACTTCTGAGGTCTGGACGACGCGGGCGAGCTCACGGAGCGAAACCGCTCCGTTGGCCCGCACCATTTCGAGGATCAATTGACGACGTTCTGCAGCGAACACGAAACCGACAGTAACGCCAACGACCATCTGTTTTCAGCAGGTTGCAGCAATTAACGGAAGTACTCCGCCCTGCGCCCCAAGAAGTGGTATAGGAACTACGCCTCGCGCTGCGTCTTCCTCGTGTGCAACTGCCGTGCCACCTCGGCGATGGAGCCGGACAGCGACGGGTAGACGGTGAAGGCGTTCGCGATCTGCTCGACGGTCAGATTGTTGTCGACCGCGATCGAGATCGGATGAATGAGCTCGCTCGCCCGCGGGGAGACCACGACGCCGCCCACGACGATGCCCGTGCCCGGACGGCAGAACATCTTCACGAAGCCGTCCCGAATGCCCTGCATCTTCGCGCGCGGATTGCGCAGCAGCGGAAGCTTTACGACACGGGCGTCTATCAACCCGCTGTCGACGTCGGCCTGGGTATAGCCGACCGTCGCAATCTCCGGATCCGTAAATACGTTCGCGGATACAGCCTTGAGATTGAGCGGCGCCACCGCGTCACCCAGGAAGTGGTACATCGCGATGCGCCCCTGCATCGCCGCGACGGACGCCAGGGCCAGCACGCCGGTGCAGTCGCCGGCCGCGTAGACGCCCGGGGCGCTCGTCCGCGAGACGCGGTCGGTCCACACGTGCCCGGAGTCCTTGAGCCGGACCCCGGCCTCCTCCAGCCCGATCCCGGCGGTGTTCGGGATGGACCCGACCGCCATCAGGCAGTGCGTACCGGTGATGACCCGCCCGTCGGCGAGCGTCACCTCGACGCGGTCACCCACCCGCTTGGCGGACTGCGCCCGGGAGCGCGCCATGACGTTCATGCCGCGGCGCCGGAAGACGTCCTCCAGCACGGCGGCGGCGTCGGGGTCCTCACCCGGCAGCACCCGGTCCCGCGAGGACACCAGCGTCACCTTGGACCCCAGCGCCTGGTAGGCACCGGCGAACTCGGCGCCGGTCACACCGGAGCCGACCACGATGAGCTCCTCGGGGAGCTCGTCGAGGTCGTAGACCTGCGTCCAGTTCAGGATCCGCTCGCCGTCGGGCAGCGCGTCCGGGATCTCCCGCGGGTGGGCGCCCGTGGCGATCAGCACGGCGTCGGCGACCAGCGTCTCCTCGGTACCGTCCGCCGACCGCACCACCACGTTGCGGGAGCCGTCCGCGGACCGCTGCGGCTCCAGCCGCCCGCGCCCGCGCAGCACCCGGCCGCCGGCCCGCGTCACGGAGGCGGTGATGTCGTGGGACTGCGCCAGCGCCAGCCGCTTCACACGCCGGTTGACCTTGCCCAGATCGACGCCCACCACCCCGGCGGCCTGCTCCAGCGGCGGCGTGTCGTCGGCGACGATGATCCCCAGCTCCTCGTACGAGGAGTCGAAGGTCGTCATCACCTCGGCCGTCGCAATGAGAGTCTTCGAGGGCACGCAGTCGGTCAGCACCGACGCCCCGCCCAGACCGTCGCAGTCGACGACGGTCACCTCCGCGCCGAGCTGAGCGGCGACGAGCGCCGCCTCATAGCCGCCGGGTCCGCCACCGATGATCACGATCCGAGTCACGTACTCCATTGTTCCGCACCCATCAAAGCGACTCCTTCCGGGGCCTCACTTCGCGATCCTCACCCTGATCTGTACAAACTTTGTGCGAGTTCCGCCAAAAAGTTCCGCACGAACCTCCCTTCGAGACTGCCACCCCAAATGCCGTCCCGCCTCACTCCCGTACCCTCGGAACCATGTCGCTCTACGCCGCCTACGCCGGCAACCTCGACGCGCGGCTGATGTCCCGCCGTGCACCCCACTCGCCGCTGCGCGGCACGGGCTGGCTGTCCGACTGGCGCCTGACCTTCGGCGGGGAGCAGATGGGCTGGGAAGGCGCGCTGGCGACGGTCGTCGAAGCACCCCGCTCGCAGGTGTTCGTCGCCCTCTACGACATCGCTCCGATGGACGAGGACTCGATGGACCGTTGGGAGGGTGTCGGCCTGGACATCTACCGCCGCATGCGGGTGCGGGTCCACACTCTCGACGGTGAGGAACCGGCGTGGATCTATGTGCTCAACGGCTACGAGGGCGGCCTGCCCTCCGCCCGCTACCTCGGCGAGATCGCGGACGCGGCCGAATCGGCGGGCGCGCCGCACGACTACGTCATGGAATTGCGCAAGCGTCCTTGCTGACGTCCTCGCCGAAAGTGACGGATCAGTATCGTCGCAACGCACAAAGCAACAATCGGAACACCGTGAGCTGAGACATCTACGCGCGTAGGCAATAAGCGGTTACCCTCGTCCGCGTGAACGCATCAGTTACTCCCGACATCCAGGCCGACCCGTACGCCGCGGCGGACGCCGCTGCCGCCCGTCTGCGCGAGCTCACGGGCGCCGAGACCCACGACGTCGCCCTGGTCATGGGCAGCGGCTGGCTCCCCGCGACCGAGGCGCTCGGCACCCCCGAGGCCGAGTTCCCGGTCACCGAGCTCCCCGGCTTCACCGCGGCCGCCGTGGCGGGCCACGCGGGCACCGTCCGCTCGTACAAGGTCAACGACAAGCGCGCCCTGGTCTTCCTCGGCCGCACCCACTTCTACGAGGGCCGCGGCGTCGCCGCCGTCGTGCACGGCGTCCGCACCGCCGTCGCCGCCGGCTGCAAGACCGTCGTCCTGACCAACGGCTGCGGCGGCCTGCGCGACGGCATGCGCCCCGGCCAGCCGGTGCTGATCAGCGACCACATCAACATGACGGCGACCTCGCCGATCGTCGGCGCCAACTTCGTCGACCTCACCGACCTCTACTCCCAGCGCCTGCGCGAGCTGTGCAAGGAGGTCGACGCCACCCTGGAGGAGGGCGTCTACGTCCAGCTCCCCGGCCCGCACTACGAGACCCCGGCCGAGATCCGGATGGTCCGCACCCTCGGCGGCGACCTCGTCGGCATGTCCACCACGCTGGAGGCCATCGCGGCCCGCGAGGCGGGCGCCGAGGTCCTGGGCATCTCCCTGGTGACGAACCTCGCCGCGGGCATGACGGGCGAGCCCCTCAACCACGAAGAGGTCCTGCAGGCGGGCCGCGACTCCGCCACGCAGATGGGCGCCCTCCTGGCCCAGGTCCTGCCCAAGCTCTGACCCAACCCGGTCCGGCAGCCGCGCCGGGGGTGCCCAGTGCGCCTCCGGCGCGGGCTTTTGCTTTTCGCCCACCCACCCGCCCGATCGCCGTCGGCACGGCGGGAGGGGCCGGTGCGGGTCGGGCCCTGGCAGGGGGCGTAAGGGTTATTTGCGGCGGCATTCGGGGCACCCTCGACGGTTGACCGCATCCGCCGTAAATAATCCAGCCCCCAGAAGGGCCCGACCCGCACCGGCCCAGGCCCAGGCCCCGGCCCGCCCCGGCCCCGGCCCCACCACGAACCGCACCCACCCCTCCGGAGGAGACACCGTGGAGCGAGACCTCATCACCCAGGCGCAGACCTGGCTGGCCGAGGACCCCGACCCCGAGACCCGTGCCGAGCTGTCCCAGCTCATCGAGGCCCGTGACCTCACCGAACTCGCCGGTCGTTTCGCCGGCACCCTCCAGTTCGGCACCGCCGGCCTCCGCGGCGAACTCGGCGCCGGCCCCATGCGCATGAACCGCTCCGTCGTCATCCGTGCCGCCGCCGGTCTCGCCGCGTACCTCAAGAAGCAGGGCCATTCGGGTGGCACCGTCGTCATCGGCTACGACGCCCGCTACAAGTCGGCGGACTTCGCCCGCGACACGGCCGCCGTCATGGTCGGCGCCGGCCTGAAGGCCGCGCTGCTGCCCAAGCCGCTGCCCACCCCCGTCCTCGCCTTCGCGATCCGCCACCTCGGCGCCGTCGCCGGCATCGAGGTCACCGCCAGCCACAACCCGCCGCGCGACAACGGCTACAAGGTCTACCTCGGCGACGGCTCCCAGATCGTGCCGCCCGCCGACGCGGAGATCGCGGCCGAGATCGCGGCGATCGCGAGCCTGAACGACGTGCCGCGGCCCGACGCCGGGTGGGAGACCCTGGGCGAGGACGCCGTCGTCGGCGCCTACCTGGAGCGCACGGACGCCGTCCTGACCGCCGGCTCCGCCCGCGACGCCCGCGTCGTCTACACGCCCATGCACGGCGTCGGCCGCGACGTGCTGACCGCCGCGTTCGAGCGCGCCGGCTTCCCGGCGCCGACGGTCGTGGCCGCACAGGCCGACCCGGACCCGGACTTCCCGACCGTCGCCTTCCCCAACCCGGAGGAGCCGGGCGCGATGGACCTGTCCTTCGCGACGGCCCGCGACGCGGTGGCCCGTGGCGAGAGCGTCGACATCATCATCGCCAACGACCCCGACGCGGACCGCTGCGCGGTGGCCGTGCCCGCGCCGGAGACCGTCGAGGGCTGGCGCATGCTGCGCGGCGACGAGGTGGGTGCGCTGCTGGCCGAGCACCTCGTGCACAAGGCCGCCCGCGGCACGTTCGCGACGACGATCGTCTCGTCCTCGCTGCTGTCCCGGATCGCGGCGGCCGCGGCGGGCGTTCCCTACGAGGAGACGCTGACCGGCTTCAAGTGGCTGTCCCGGGTGGACGGGATGCGCTACGCGTACGAGGAGGCGCTGGGGTACTGCGTCGACCCGGACGGGGTGCGCGACAAGGACGGCATCACGGCGGCGCTGCTGGTGGCCGAGCTGACGGCGGAGCTGAAGGAGTCCGGGCGGACGCTCAGCGACCTGCTGGACGATCTGGCGATCGAGCACGGGCTGCACGCGACGGACCAGCTGTCGGTGCGGGTGGAGGACCTGTCCCTGATCGGCGCCGCGATGCGGCAGCTGCGGGAGGCTCCGCCGGCGGTGCTGGCCGGGCTGCACGTGGTGTCCGCCGAGGACCTGTCGAAGGGGTCGGAGGCGCTGCCGCCGACGGACGGGCTGCGGTACCAGCTCGCCGGTGACGAGGCGGGGTCGGTGTCCGGGGCGCGGGTCATCGTGCGGCCCAGCGGCACGGAGCCGAAGCTGAAGTGCTACCTGGAGGTCGTGGTGCCGGTGGCTTCGGCGGTGGCGCTGGACGACGCTCGGGCTCGGGCCGCTTCCGTGCTTGCCGCGATCAAGGCGGATCTGGCTGGGGCTGCGGGTATCTGACGGGGTCGTTTGTGGGTCGGGGGCGGGGTGGGACGGGGCCTTCTGGGGACTGGATTATTTACGGCGGATGAGCCCAACGGGGTTGGTTACCCGGGCACGCCGCCGCAAATAACCCTTACGTCCCCTGCCAGGCCCCATCCCACCCCGCCCCCTCCGGCCCAACCACCCCCGTGCCGCTCAACCGGGTGGGCGGGTGCGACATCACGCGCCGCAGGCGCCCCTCCGGCCAGCACTCCGACCGCCCTGGCCCCCACCTACGTCAATGGGGTGCCGCTCAACGGGCCTACGTTGATGGGGTGCCGCTCAACGGGCGGGTGGGTGGGAGACAACGCGCCGCAGGCGCGTGAACCCCCTACGGCGGGCCGGCCGAAAACCAGGCTCAGGCCACGGCCAGCAGCACCGCGAGCAGGACCAGGCCCACCGCAGACGGGGCCAGCAGTTCATACGCCCACCGCACCGCCGGTGCCCCCTGCGCCCCCGGCGAAGCCGAACAGCGCTCCGCCAAGTCGCGGAGGTCGTCCACCGCCTGATCGGACGGCGCTCGAAGCGACCCCGCCGACACCGTCGCCGACGTACGGCCCGTCGGGTCCTCCGAAGCCGCCCGCGCCTGCCGCCGCGCAGCGGCCTTGCGTGCCCGGAGGGAGACGGGGATCGCCCACAGCTGGTACTTGCCGCCCGCGGCGAGGACCTCGTTGGAGTACCCGGCCCGTACCGCCTGGACGCAGCCCCACGGCAAGGTGATCGTGCGGAAGGGGTTCCGCACGAGCAGCCGCTCGTCGTTCGCCCAGACCGCGGGCCGCAGCGTGAAGGCGATCACCAGCGGCACCACGAGGATCAGGCCCGCCAGGGCCAGCCACGGCGTCCGCCCCTCGCCGCGCACCAGAGCGTCGCCGCCCAGCCAGGCCGCGAGGCCCAGCAGGAGAACCCCGCTGGCGATGCCTGCGGGAGAGCGATAGGACCGTTCCCGGTCCGGGGCCGGCGCCTTCGGGGAGCTCGTCATGGCGCCGATTGTGCCCCAAGCGGCAGGACCCGCCGCAGGCGACAATGTTGCCGAAGGGTGTCCTAGGCGGGGGGTGACACGCGCTACGCGCGTAGATATGCTCGGCAGGTGACCATGCCCACTGTTCCCGCAAACGGCAACGAAGCCGCGGAGCGACTGGCGTCGATGGCGGCCGTGACCGCCTCCGACGGTGCGCTGCGCCGCTTCCTGCACGGCCTGCCGGGCGTCGACCCGGTCGGCCTCGAAGCCCGCGCCGCCGCACTCGGCACCCGTTCGATCAAGACCACGGCGAAGGCGTACGCCATCGACCTGGCGATCTCGATGATCGACCTCACGACCCTGGAGGGTGCGGACACCCCGGGCAAGGTCCGGGCGCTGTCCGCCAAGGCCCTCAACCCGGACCCCACCGACCGCGAGACCCCGCGCACCGCCGCGGTCTGCGTCTACCCCGACATGGTGGCCACCGCCGCCGAGGCCGTCCGCGGCTCGGACGTCAAGGTCGCCTCCGTCGCCACCGCCTTCCCCGCGGGCCGTGCCGCGCTGCCGGTCAAGCTGGCCGACACCGCCGACGCCGTGGCCGCCGGTGCGCACGAGATCGACATGGTGATCGACCGGGGTGCCTTCCTCGCCGGCCGCTACCTGTCGGTCTTCGAGGAGATCAAGGCCGTCAAGGAGGCCTGCCGCCGGCCCGACGGGTCCGCCGCCCGGCTCAAGGTGATCTTCGAGACCGGCGAGCTGTCGACCTACGACAACATCCGCCGCGCCTCCTGGCTCGGCATGCTGGCCGGGGCCGACTTCATCAAGACCTCGACCGGCAAGGTCGCCGTGAACGCCACCCCGGCGAACACCCTGCTGATGCTGGAGGCCGTGCGCGACTTCCGCGACGCGACCGGTGTGCAGGTCGGCGTGAAGCCGGCCGGCGGCATCCGGACGACCAAGGACGCGATGAAGTTCCTGGTGCTGGTCAACGAGACCGTCGGCGAGGAGTGGCTGACCAACGAGTGGTTCCGCTTCGGCGCCTCCAGCCTCCTCAACGACCTGCTGATGCAGCGCCAGAAGCTGAGCACCGGGCGCTACTCCGGTCCCGACTACGTGACGGTGGACTGACCATGGCTTTTGAATACGCACCGGCGCCCGAGTCGCGCTCGGTCGTCGACATCGCCCCGTCCTACGGGCTGTTCATCGACGGCGAGTTCCGCGAGGCGTCCGACGGGAAGGTCTTCAAGACCGTTTCGCCGTCGACGGAGGAAGTGCTGTCGGAGGTCGCCCAGGCGTCCGCCGAGGACGTCGACGCGGCCGTCAAGGCAGCCCGCAAGGCCTTCGAGAAGTGGTCCGCGCTGCCGGGCTCCGAGCGCGCCAAGTACCTGTTCCGCATCGCGCGGATCATCCAGGAGCGCTCGCGCGAGCTGGCCGTCCTGGAGACCCTGGACAACGGCAAGCCGATCAAGGAGACCCGCGACGCGGACCTCCCGCTGGTCGCCGCGCACTTCTTCTACTACGCGGGCTGGGCCGACAAGCTGGGCCACGCCGGTTTCGGGGCGAACCCGAAGCCGCTGGGCGTGGCCGGTCAGGTCATCCCGTGGAACTTCCCGCTGCTGATGCTCGCGTGGAAGATCGCTCCGGCGCTGGCGGCGGGCAACACGGTCGTGCTCAAGCCGGCCGAGACCACGCCGCTGTCCGCGCTGTTCTTCGCCGACATCTGCCGTCAGGCCGGGCTGCCCAAGGGTGTCGTCAACATCCTGACCGGTGACGGCACGGCCGGTGCCGCGCTCGTCGCGCATGACGGGATCGACAAGGTCGCCTTCACCGGCTCCACCGCGGTCGGCAAGGCCATCGCCCGTACCGTCGCCGGTACGGACAAGCGGCTGTCCCTGGAGCTCGGTGGCAAGGGCGCCAACATCGTCTTCGACGACGCCCCCATCGACCAGGCCGTCGAGGGCATCGTCAACGGGATCTTCTTCAACCAGGGGCAGGTCTGCTGCGCCGGGTCGCGCCTTCTGGTGCAGGAGTCCATCCAGGACGAGCTGCTGGACGCGCTCAAGCGGCGGATGTCCACGCTCCGCGTGGGCGACCCGCTCGACAAGAACACCGACGTCGGTGCCATCAACTCCGCCGAGCAGCTGGCCCGCATCACCGCGCTGGCCGACAGCGGCGAGGCCGAGGGTGCCGAGCGCTGGGCGCCCGCGTGCGAGCTGCCGGACGCCGGTTACTGGTTCGCCCCGACGATCTTCACGAACGTCACTCAGGCGCACCGCATCGCCCGCGAGGAGATCTTCGGCCCCGTGCTGTCGGTGCTGAGCTTCCGTACGCCCGCCGAGGCCGTCGCCAAGGCCAACAACTCGCAGTACGGGCTGTCGGCCGGCATCTGGACCGAGAAGGGCTCGCGGATGCTGGCGGTTGCCGACAAGCTGCGCGCGGGCGTCATCTGGGCCAATACGTTCAACAAGTTCGATCCGACTTCGCCGTTCGGTGGGTACAAGGAGTCGGGCTTCGGTCGCGAGGGTGGCCGTCACGGTCTGGAGGCTTACCTCGATGTCTGATCGGCTCAGTGTTTTCAAGACCTACAAGCTGTTCGTCGGGGGCAAGTTCCCCCGGTCCGAGAGCGGGCGGGTGTACGAGGTGACGGACTCAAAGGGCAAGTGGCTGGCCAACGCCCCGCTGTCCTCCCGCAAGGACGCGCGTGACGCGGTCGTCGCGGCGCGCAAGGCGTTCGGCGGCTGGTCGGGCGCCACCGCGTACAACCGCGGCCAGATCCTCTACCGCGTCGCCGAGATGCTCGAGGGCCGTCGCGAGCAGTTCGTCGCCGAGGTCGCCGACGCCGAGGGGCTGTCGAAGTCCAAGGCCGCCGCCCAGGTGGACGCCGCCATCGACCGCTGGGTCTGGTACGCGGGCTGGACCGACAAGATCGCTCAGATCGCCGGTGGCACGAACCCGGTGGCGGGGCCGTTCTTCAACGTCTCCAGCCCCGAGCCGACCGGTGTCGTCGCCGTGCTGGCCCCGCAGGAGTCCTCCCTCCTGGGCCTGGTCTCCGTGATCGCCCCGGCGATCGCCGCCGGCAACACCGTCGTGGTCGTCACGTCGGAGAGGTCCCCGCTCCCGGCGCTGTCGCTGGGCGAGGTGCTGGCCACCTCGGACGTGCCCGGCGGCGTGGTCAACGTGCTGTCCGGCAAGACCGCGGAGATCGCCGCGCCGCTCGCCGCGCACCAGGACGTCAACGCGATCGACCTGGCCGGTGCCGACGCCGAGCTGGCGAAGGCGCTGGAGGTCGCGGCGGCCGACAACCTCAAGCGGGTTCTCCGTCCACAGCCTGTGGACTGGGCGGCCGACCCGGGCACGGAGCGGCTGATGGCGTTCCTGGAGACCAAGACCGTCTGGCACCCCACCGGGTCGCTGGGCGCCGGCGGTTCGTCCTACTGACGGACCCTGCTGCACAAAGCAGACGATGGCGGCTTCCTCAGGGGGGGAAGCCGCCATCGTGCGTCCGGGGCCGCTATCCGGGCAGGATGCCCAGCAGCTGGCCGACCAGCGGGAGGTCGCGCAGCTGGCCGGTGCTGTGGATCGGGTTCGTCAGGGCCTGGGTGCTGATCGGCTTGAAGTCGGCGATCTTGGTGCCGATGCCGTTGTCCACCGGGTCCACCGGCGTGGCCGCCAGCGGGTGGTACTTGAAGGTCTTGACCACGGGCGACAGCCCCTGCACCGACTTCTCCAGCGCGATGCCGGTGCCTTGGAAGGCCGCGGCGATGTCCGTGCGGCCGAGCTGGGCGCGCGGCGCCTGCGGGCCCTGGGCGGCCTGGGCCTCCGCCGCGCCGGCCGCGACGAGGGCGGCCCCGGCGGACACGGTCACCCCCACTCGCCGCAGGGTGCGCCTGAGGCGCGGAGGGGGGACGGGCGCTGAGCGTGCGTGACGTGCGTGGGAGGCCATGACCACCTGCCGGGATCGAGGAGCGGTGTGTGGGTTTCCATCGGTTTCCAAGGAATCGACAACGCAACGTAGTGGATTCCTCACACTTCGCGCACGCCCCGACCCAGGGGGCTCACCCATGTGGCCCAATGCCTCACACTGGTATCCCGTGACCACCCTCCTGCCCTCCGCGCGCGTCATCCTGCTCACCGGCCCGTCCGGCTCCGGCAAGTCGTCCCTCGCCGCCCGTACCGGACTGCCGGTGCTCAACCTGGACGACTTCTACAAGGAGGGCGACGACCCGACGCTGCCCCTGCTGCCGGAGGGCGGCACCGACTGGGACTCGCCACTGTCGTGGGACGCGGACGCGGCCGTCGCCGCGATCGACGCACTGTGCCGCACGGCGCGCACGAACGTGCCGGTGTACGACATCGCCACCAGCTCGCGGACCGGCGAGAGTTCCCTGGACATCGGCCGTACGCCACTGTTCATCGCGGAGGGCATCTTCGCCGCCGACATCATCGACCGCGTGCGCGACCTCGGCCACCTCGCGGACGCGCTGTGCCTGCGCGGGCGCCCCTCGACCACCTTCCGCCGCCGGCTCCTCCGCGACCTGCGCGAGGGCCGCAAGCCGGCGCTGTACCTGGTGCGGCGGGGGCTGCGGCTGATGCGCAGCGAGCGGGGCATCGTGGCCCGGCAGAGCGGGCTGGGCGCGTTCCCCTGCGGCAACGACGCGGCCATGGGGCGGATCGCCGCCGCTGCCGCCGGCCGTCGGGAGACCGCGCAGGTCTAGGGCGTGTCCCAGGACACACGAAAGCGGGCCGGCAAGTCCCCCCGACTGCCGGCCCGCTCGTTTTCCCCCGTGTTCCCCCCGCTGTTTCCTCCCCCGTGTTTCCCCCGTGCCCCCCCTTGCGAGTTCCTTCTAGGCCACCAGCTCGCCGAAGGACTCTTCGATGCCCCGGCCGGAGCCGATGGCCTCGTCTTCGCGCAGCCGGCGCAGCGAGCGCCAGATGCTGCTCTTGACCGTGCCGACGCTGATGCCCAGGATGTCCGCGATCTCGGGGTCCGTACGGCCCTCGTAGTAGCGGAGCACGAGCATCGTGCGCTGGAGCTCGGGCAGCCGGGCGAGCGCCTGCCAGAGCACGGCGCGCAGCTCGGTGCCGCGCATCGCGTCCGAGTCGCCGGCCGTCTCCGGCAGCTCCTCGGTCGGGTATTCGTTCAGCTTCCTGCGGCGCCAGGCGCTGATGTGCAGGTTGGTCATGGTGCGGCGGAGGTATCCGCCGACCGCGGCCTTGTCCGTGATGCGGTCCCAGGCGCGGTACGTGGAGAACAGCGCGCTCTGCAGCAGGTCCTCGGCCTCGTACCGGTCACCGGTGAGGTGGTACGCGGTCGCGTACAGGGAGGCGCGGCGCTCCTGGACGTAGGCGGTGAACTCCGCATCCGTCCGCGAGACGCTCACAGCCTTGTCCCCCGTGGCCCCCGAGGCGCCCCCCGCGCCTCCTGCGGCCTCCCCGTACGCGATCGCGTCGATGGCCACCATGTACGGCGGCCGCCCACGTCCGGTACCGCGAGCGCACCCCCGCCCTCCCCCAAGCTCTCGGCTTCGCTCGAGCAGGGAGGTGCCCCCACCGACACCGGACTTCTCCGCGCTCCGGCCGGTGTCGTGAAGGCGCGTGCGAACTGCGCTGTTCGTGGTGCTGTGCAGTGTGTTCATCTCGCGCCCCCCGTCGGTGGAGCCAGCTCGGTCCGTCAGTGACCCGGACCTCGGTTTCGCCCGGTGCACCAAAGCCTGCCGGGCCAGTTTCATCGCGCTGTCCGCCGACTGTCACAGCCCTGCAACAGCCCGTGCCGCCGCCGTTGCCGGATCGCTGCGGAGTCCTTCTGTCGAACTACCGGCCACTCTTAGGCCAGAATGGCCACCGTGCCTTTCCTGTTGCTGATCGAGGACGACGACGCCATCCGCACGGCCCTCGAGTTCTCCCTGTCCCGTCAGGGCCACCGTGTGGTGACCGCGGCGACGGGCGAGGACGGCCTGAAGCTGCTGCGCGAGCAGCGGCCGGATCTGATCGTGCTGGATGTGATGCTGCCCGGCATCGACGGTTTCGAGGTGTGCCGGCGCATCCGGCGCACGGACCAGCTGCCGATCATCCTGCTCACCGCGCGCAACGACGACATCGACGTGGTGGTGGGGCTGGAGTCCGGTGCGGACGACTACGTGGTCAAGCCCGTGCAGGGCCGGGTGCTGGACGCCCGGATCCGGGCGGTGCTGCGCCGCGGGGAGCGGGAGTCGAGCGATTCGGCCTCGTTCGGTTCGCTGGTGATCGACCGCTCGGCGATGACCGTCACCAAGAACGGCCAGGACCTCCAACTGACCCCGACCGAGCTGCGGCTGCTGCTGGAGCTCAGCCGCCGCCCGGGCCAGGCGCTCTCCCGGCAGCAGTTGCTGCGCCTGGTGTGGGAGCACGACTATCTCGGCGACTCACGGCTGGTGGACGCCTGTGTGCAGCGGCTGCGGGCCAAGGTCGAGGACGTGCCGTCCTCACCGACCTTGATCCGTACGGTCCGCGGGGTGGGTTACCGGCTCGACGCCCCGCAGTGACTTCGCGGGGGCTTGCGGCAGGGGCAGTGACGACCATCAGGACTGAGAGAACGCAGTGACACAAGAGCCCGGTCGGGTGCGGGGCTGGGCGGCGGCCAGGAACGTCATGAAGCTGAGCGTGCGGTGGATCAGCCTGCGGCTGCGGCTGATGCTGGTCTTCGCCCTGGTGGCGCTCGCCGCCGCCGTGTCGGCCTCCGGCATCGCCTACTGGCTCAACCGCGACGCGGTCCTCACCCGGACCCAGAACGCCGCCCTCGACGACTTCCGCAAGTCCCTGCAGGACAACACCGGTTCGCTGCCGCTCATGCCGACCTGTCCGGAGCTGCAGGAGGCCGCGGACCGGATGGCGGCCACCTCGCAGAAGTACGAGGTGCTGCTGATCGGCAAGGTCAAGGGCGGCGACTGCGAAGCGCCCTCGAACCGCGACCTGTTCACGCTCAAGGTCGTGCCGCAGACGCTGGTCACCGCCGTCAACCGGGAACGCAAGGTCGACGAGTCGAACCCGTACCCGTACCACCTGTACTGGCAGCGGATCACGCTCGGCGGCAAGCCGTACCTGGTCGGCGGCGCGAAGGTGATCGGCGGCGGGCCCACCGGCTATCTGCTGAAGTCCCTGGAGAACGAGCGGGCCGACCTCAACTCGCTCGCCTGGTCGCTGGGGATCGCCACCGGCCTGGCCCTGATCGGCTCCGCCCTGCTCGCGCAGGCCGCCGCCTCCACCGTGCTGCGGCCCGTACAGCGCCTCGGCGACGCCGCGCGGCGGCTCGGCGAGGGAAAGCTGGACACCCGGCTTGAGGTGTCGGGCACGGACGAGCTGGCGGACCTGTCGCGGACGTTCAACAAGACTGCCGAATCGCTGCAGCGGCGGGTGGAGGACCTGAGCGCGCGGGAGGCCTCCAGCCGCCGCTTCGTGGCCGACATGTCGCACGAGCTGCGCACCCCGCTCACGGCGATCACGGCCGTGACCGAGGTGCTGGAGGACGAGGCGGACTCCCTCGACCCGATGATCGCCCCGGCGGTGCAGCTCGTGGTGAGCGAGACCCGCAGGCTGAACGACTTGGTGGAGAACCTGATGGAGGTCACCCGCTTCGACGCGGGCACGGCCCGGCTGGTCCTGGACGACGTGGACGTCGCCGACCAGGTCACCGCCTGCATCGACGCGCGCGCCTGGCTGGACGCCGTCGAACTGGACGCCGAGCGCGGCATCATGGTCCGCCTCGACCCGCGCCGCCTGGACGTCATCCTCGCCAACCTGATCGGCAACGCCCTCAAGCACGGCGGCTCGCCCGTGCGGGTCTCCGTGCGGACCGAGGACGACTCGCTCCGCATCGACGTGCGCGACCACGGGCCCGGCATCCCCGAGGACGTCCTGCCGCACGTCTTCGACCGCTTCTACAAGGCGAGCGCCTCCCGCCCGCGCTCCGAGGGCAGCGGGCTGGGCCTGTCCATCGCGCTGGAGAACGCGCACATCCACGGCGGCGAGATCACGGCCGCCAACTCGCCTGAGGGCGGTGCGGTCTTCACGCTCGTCCTGCCCAATGCGGAACCCCCGACGGAGGCCGAAGAAGCGTCCGGGCCGGCCGACGGCGAGGACCGCTCCGACTCCGGCTCCGCGGAAGGGGGCACGCAGTGAGACGCACCACCGCTTTGCGCACCGCCGCCCTGGCAGCGGGCCTCACCGTGCTCACCGGCTGCGGAATCCGCGGCACCGCGGTCCCCGTGGACGCCGGGAGCGCCCCTTCGCGCGCCGCGTGCGTGGTACGCCCCGGCGCTCAGGGCACGCCGCCCGCCTCCGGCTTCGCGACCCAGTCCGTCCACCTCGTGTGCAGCTCCCAGCTACTGCCCGTGACCCGGACGCTCGCCCTCCCCGGCGACTCCGCCGACGCGCTGACCGTGGCCCGCGCCCTGCTTGCGGAGCTGCAGCGCCAGCCCTCGCCCGCCGAGGAAGAGGCGGGCTTCACCACCGACGTGCCCCGGCAGCTGGCCGTCGACGGGCCGCACAAGGGCGACCCCGCGGAGACGCTGCGCCTGAACAGGGCGCCGGACGAGCTGCCTCCGGTCGGGCTCGCGCAGCTCGTGTGCACGTACGTCGGCACGGCCGCGGCCGACGGGCGGCAGGTGGTGCTGCTCGGCGGGCCGGGCGGCGAGGCGCCCAAGAGCTATCCGTGCTCCGACGACACGCGCACTCATCCGGAGACCGTACAGAGCACCGGCACGTCCGTCTCCTGAGAGGGCCGCTGACTCTCCGTGCCCGACCGGCGGAACCGCGCGCCCCGCGTGCGGCGTCATGGGGGGCGTGCAGCGTCATGGCTACGGCGGTACGCCCGCCCTCCGATACCGCTACCGCGTGGCGGGCTGTGTCCTCCTGGCCGTCCACCTCCTCGTGGTCGGCTGGCTCGCCCTGCGGCCGCTGACCGCACCCTGGGTGACCGCCGCGCACCTGGAGCCGCTGGCCACGATCCGCGCCGATCTGGCGCTGGGCCCGTGGGAGGCGGCGCGCACCATAGGGGGCGGGGTGCTGCCGTTCGCACCGCTGGGCGTGCTGCTGCCGTGGGCGGGCGGGCGCATCGCGGTCTCGCCGCTGGGCTCGCTGACCCGTACGGTCTTCACCTGCGCCATGCTCTCGCTGGCCCTGCAGGTCGTCCAGAGCGGGGTGGCGGGCCAGGTGCTGGACGTGGACGGGCTGCTGCTGAACCTGTCCGGGGTGACGCTGGCCCACCTCGCCGTCGTCCCCGCCATAAGGGCGCGACTCCGTCGCAGGTCGGACGGGGGCCCTACCCGGCCCCTCCGCCGGGAGGAGGCCCCCAAGGGGCTGACCCCGACGATCCCGAGGGTCGGGATCGCACCGTAGGGTGACGCTTTGTCCCGGGCGCGGCCATAGCGTTTGAGGCATCGGGAAAACGTTCCCGCCGATGCTTCCGACAAGCCGATGCTTTCGACAACAGGAGTCGCCGCCATGTCCGCTCTGGTCCGCCCCCGTAACCACAGGATGATCGCCGGAGTCTGCGCGGGCCTGGCCGAACGGTTCGGGATGTCCCGCACGACGATGCGGGTGATCTTCCTGCTGTCGTGCCTGCTGCCCGGCCCGCAGTTCCTGCTCTACATCGCGCTGTGGATCCTGATGCCCGCCGAGGGCAGCAGCCGCAAGACGGTCGCCGATTGGTGAACCGCGAAAAGGCGGGCCGCACGCCCCCTGGTGAGGGGTAGATGCGGCCCGCCTTTTGCGTACCGTCGTCAGCGGTTCCCGGTGCCGAGGCCCGGCAGCGAGAAACCATTCGCCGGGACGAGCTTGGTCACGCTCCCCAGAGGACCGGCGTTGCCCTTGTTGTCCCTCATGGGGACGTTGGGCGCGAGCGCCATGTCGGCCGCCTTGGCCGACTGCTCCAGGACGCCGGAGTCGACCGTCCGCTTGGTGGCCTGGACGACCGGGCCGCCCGGCAGCAGGGGTGCGACCTCTTCGAGGGGGAGCCCCCTCGACGCGCCCGTGACCGTGGTGGTGGCCCCTTCCAGCGTGCCGGCCGCCGAGGCGGTGCCGGCCGTGACGGCGGCGAGGGCGGCACCGAGGACGGCGACGCCAAGAGACCTGAGGGTTGCCTGCTTCATGAGTTCTGTCCTCGTGACGGGGATTTTGAGCGGCACTGCAAAGTAGTCACGAGTCCGGCGGCCCCGCAATCAATGACACGGCCGGGACCCGAAGGCCCCGGCCGCATTCACGCTATTCGCACCTGATCAGCCGTCAGGCATCCCCTTTGCGGGAATTGCTGGTCAGACGGTTCCCGTCGAGGTCTGACGGAACAGCCACTCGGACTTCAACTCCGCGTAACCCGGCTTGATCACGTCATTGATCATCGCGAGACGTTCATCGAATGGGATGAACGCCGACTTCATGGCGTTGACGGTGAACCACTGCATGTCGTCCAGCGTGTACCCGAAAGCCTTGACCAGGTGCTCGAATTCGCGGCTCATGCTGGTTCCGCTCATAAGGCGATTATCGGTATTCACCGTCGCCCGGAAGTGCAGCTTGCGCAGCAGCCCGATCGGGTGCTCTTCGTACGAGGCGGCCGCGGCGGTCTGGAGATTCGAGGTCGGGCACATCTCCAGCGGAATGCGCTTGTCCCGGACGTAGGACGCCAGCCGGCCGAGCTTGACCGAACCGTCCTCCGCGATCTCGATGTCGTCGATGATCCGCACACCGTGCCCGAGCCGGTCCGCGCCGCACCACTGCAGGGCCTGCCAGATGGACGGCAGGCCGAAGGCCTCGCCCGCGTGGATGGTGAAGTGGTTGTTCTCGCGCTTGAGGTACTCGAACGCGTCCAGGTGACGGGTGGGAGGGAAGCCCGCCTCGGCGCCCGCGATGTCGAAGCCGACGACGCCGGAGTCGCGGTAGCGGTTGGCGAGTTCGGCGATCTCCAGCGCGCGGGCCGCGTGCCGCATGGCGGTCAGCAGCGCGCCGACGCGGATGCGGTGACCGGCCGCCCGGGCCCGGCGCTCGCCCTCGCGGAAGCCTTCGTTCACGGCCTCGACGACCTGCTCCAGGGTGAGCCCGGCCTCCAGGTGCTGCTCGGGGGCGTAGCGCACCTCGGCGTAGACGACGCCGTCCTCGGCCAGGTCCTCGGCGCACTCGGCGGCCACCCGGACCAGGGCCTCGCGGGTCTGCATGACGGCACAGGTGTGCGCGAAGGTCTCCAGGTAGCGCTCCAGCGAACCGGAGTCGGCCGCCTCGCGGAACCAGACGCCCAGCTTGTCCGGGTCGGTCTCGGGAAGCTTGTCGTAGCCGATCTCCCGGGCCAGATCGACGACCGTGCCGGGGCGCAGGCCGCCGTCGAGGTGATCGTGCAGCAGCACCTTGGGCGCGCTGCGGATCTGCTCGGGGGTCGGAGAGTTCGATGAGGGGGTGGTCTCGCTCGTCATTTCGGCACTCTAGCCCCTACGCGCGTAGATGTCGGCGAACGATACGGAACGGTGACCCATCGGCGGGGTGGACACCACCCGTCCTTCTGCCATCGTTGTCTGCCGTGACTCAGCATGCGCTGCCGCAGCGAGATCCAGAAGTAACGGCCCGCCTCGGAAAGCCGCTCGGCTCGGGGCTGAGCGTGCACGGAGTGGCCCTGCTGCTGCCCGCGGGCAGCGCGGCCGGGACCCGGCGCCCGTCCTTCCGGGCGCTGGCCGCCCAGCGCCCGCTGGCCCGCCGGCTGACGCGCGCGGGCGAGGAGGACGGCCTGGTCGTCCACGTGGTCCGCTACCGCCACCGGGGCTGGAACGGGCCCGCCGCCGACCCGGTCCACGACGCGCAGTGGGCCGCCGAGGAGGTCGTACGCCGCTACGGCGACGTCCCCGTGTGCCTGATCGGGACGGGCATGGGCGCCCGCGCCGCGCTGCGGGCCGCCGGGCATCCGGCCGTCACGGCGGTGCTGGCCATCGCCCCCTGGCTGCCGGAGCCCGAAGCGCTGCTGGACCCGGACCCCGTGCGGCAGCTGGTGGGCCGGCGGGTGCTGCTGGTGCACGGCACCAACGACGAGCGCACGGACCCGGATCTGTCCTACCGGCTGGCCGAGCGGGCCAAGAAGCTCAACCGCGATGTCTGCCGCTTCGAGGTCCACTCGGACGGGCACGGCCTGCAGCAGCACCGTCCCGAAGTGCAGGCGCTGGTCGTCGACTTCGTGCGCGGCACTCTGTTCGGCCACCACTTCGCGCGGCCGGTGGCGGACGCGCTGGCGGCTCCGCCGCCGCTGGGCCTGCGGATGCCGCTCGCCTCCGGCTTCGGGCAGTCGCTGCATCACTGACTCACCTGTGCAGCAGGAGCTGCCCCCGGCGTGAGAGCAGGAACCGCTTGAACGCCGCCACCGGGGGCGTGTCCGGATGCCCGTCCAGCCACGCCACCCCGATCTCCCGCACCGCCCGCGGCGCGGTGACCGCCAGCTCGACGACGCCCGGCCGCGGCACGGCCGGTGGCGGCAGCAGCCCGACCCCGAGCCCCGCCGCCACCAGCCCGCGCAGCGTCTCCGGGTCCTCCCCCTCGAACGCGATCTTCGGCGTGAACCCCGCCTCCGCGCACAGCGCGTCCGTGATGCGCCGCAGCCCGTACCCCGGCTGCAGGGTGACGAAGAGCTCGGTGGCGGCCTCCGCCAGCCGGATGCGCTTGCGCACCGCGAGCGGGTGGTCGTCGGGCACGACCAGGCGCAGCTTCTGCTCGTCCAGCCGCCGGGCGACCAGGTCCGGCGCGTCCGGCACGGGCGAGGTGAGGCACAGGTCGAGGTCGCCGTCGCGCAGCCCCTCCAGCATCGCCTCGCCGTAGTTCTGCACGAGTTGGAAGCGCACGCGCGGATGGTCGGTGCGGAAGGCCCTTATGAGCTCGGGTACCGTCTCCGAGCCCATGGTGTGCAGAAAGCCGAAGGCGACCTTGCCCGTCGCCGGGTCGGCGTCGGCCCGTACGGACTCGGCGGCGCGGTCGACCTCCGCCAGGGCCCGTTCGACAGTGCCGAGGAAGGCGCGGCCCGCGGCGGTCAGGGAGACGGTGCGCCCGTGCCGGGCAAACAGGGCGACGCCCAGGTCCTGTTCGAGGCGGGCCATCGACCTGCTGAGCGTGGACTGCGGCACGCCGAGCCGGTGCGCGGCGCGCGTGACGTGCTCGTGCCGGGCGACCGCGGCGAACTGCGCGAGGCGCGGGGTGAGCGTCGCCGCCCAGGAGTCCGCGTCCAGACCGGCGCGCGCCTGCATGTCTTTTTCATTGCCGTGCGGTGACAAGGGCCTTCCTGACCTGTGTTGATGCAACAGTGGATCGATTATCGCCATTCTGTGCATTGGACGCATCAAATGCATCGCCCATACGTTTGAGGCATGCCTCCCGCCGATACCGGGGCATCCGTCGTCGTTCAGCGCCCGGGTGCCTTCACCGCGTCGTCCCTTCAGTCCTCCTCCGACTCCGATGACACCCGGCTGCTGCCCGGCGGGTCCGGCTACCGCCGGATGAGCTTCGCGCTCTTCGCCGCGGGTGTCGCGACGTTCGCCCTCCTCTACTCCACGCAGGCCCTGCTTCCCGCGATCTCAGCGGGCCTGGGCGTGGCGGCGGACGAGGCGAGCTGGACGGTCTCCGCCGCGACGGGCGGGCTCGCGCTCGCGGTCGTCCCGCTCAGCGCCCTCTCCGAGCGCTACGGCCGTCGTCAGACGATGACCGTGTCGCTGTGCGTGGCCGCGTTCATCGCCCTCCTGGTGCCGTTCGCTCCGGACCTGGGCTGGCTGACGGCACTGCGCGCCGTCCAGGGCGCCGCGCTGGCCGGGGTGCCGGCGTCGGCGATGGCGTATCTGGCCGAAGAGGTCCGGCCCAAGGCGCTGGTCGGCGCGATCGGCCTGTTCGTGGCGGGCAACAGCATCGGCGGCATGACCGGCCGCATCCTGGCCGGCTGGGTGGCGCAGGCGTGGGGCTGGCGGGCCGGTCTGGCCGCGGTCGGCGTCCTCGCGGTCGTCTGCGCGGCCGCTTTCCGCCTGCTGATCCCCAAGGCGCGCCACTTCTCCCCCACCGCGGTCTCGCCGCGGGCCCTGGCCCGTACGGTCGCCGGCCACCTCTCCGATCCGCTGCTGCGGCGGCTGTACGCGATCGGTGCGCTCTTCATGACCGTCTTCGGCGCGGTGTACACGGTGGTCGGCTACCGCCTGGCGGACGAGCCGTTCTCGCTGCCCCAGGGCGTCGTCGGCTCGGTCTTCCTGATCTACCTGGTCGGCACGGCGTCCTCGGCCGCGGCCGGCAAGCTCGTGGCCCGCATGGGCCGCCGCGGTGCGCTGTACCTGGCGGTGGGCACGACGGGCACCGGCCTGCTGCTGACGGTCGGTTCGTCGCTGGCCGCGGTGCTGTCGGGTCTGGTCCTGATCACGGCGGGCTTCTTCGCGGGCCACGCGGTGGCGTCGTCCTCGGTGAGCCGCACGGCGAAGACGGGCCGCGCCCAGGCCTCGGCCCTCTACCAGACGGCGTACTACGTGGGCAGCTCCGTGGGCGGCACCCTGGGCGCCCTGGCCTTCCGGGGCTTCGGCTGGGACGGCACGGTGGTCCTGGGCCTGGCGGCGATGGTGGCGGCGGCCTCGATCACCCTGTACGCGACGCGGCGGGCGATGGTGGAGCAGCGGCTGGTGGTGGGGCGCCGCTGATGCGGCTTGCTCGGGCTTAAACGGAACCGTCTCACTCAAATGGGGCGTCATGAATGACGTCCCATCCGGAGTGAGAAGGAGACAGAAGTCTTGGGTATCACAGGAACGCGACCGTC
Source organism: Streptomyces olivoverticillatus (assembly GCF_014203555.1). Taxonomy (GTDB): domain Bacteria; phylum Actinomycetota; class Actinomycetes; order Streptomycetales; family Streptomycetaceae; genus Streptomyces; species Streptomyces olivoverticillatus. The sequence continues at coordinate 726,368 of NZ_JACHJH010000001.1, forward strand.
CCGCCGCGCGATACTGGGCGTCGGTGCCGGCACAGCGCTTGCGGCCGTTTCCACGGGTGGGAGAGCATTTGCTTCAACTCCCAACGAGGATGAGATCGTCGGGCAGTTGCAGGAGCTGGAGAAGGCCCATTCCGTCCGTCTCGGAGTGTTCGCCCACAACACGGCCACGGGCGGCACCGTGCAGTATCGCGCGGACGAGCTGTTCCCCATGTGCTCGGTGTTCAAGACGCTCGCCGCCGCGGCGGTCCTGCACCGGGACAAGGACGGTGAGCTCCTGGGCAAGCGCCTCCGCTACACGGAGGAGCAGGTCAGGAAATCGGGCTATGCGCCGGTCACCGGGAAGCCCGAGAATCTCGCCAACGGCATGACCGTCGAGGAACTGTGCGCTGCCACCGTCGGCCAGAGCGACAATGCCGCCGCGAACCTGCTGCTGCGTGAGCTCAAGGGCGACAAGGGCCCCGAGGCGATCACGGACTTCTGCCGCTCGATCGGGGACGGCACGACCCGGCTCGACCGGTGGGAGCCCGAGCTGAACTCGGCGGAGCCGGACCGCGAGACCGACACCACCAGCCCGAGGGCCATCGGAGAGACCTACCGGAAGCTCCTCCTCGGCACGGCACTCACCTGCCGGGACCGCGACCGGCTCAAGGCCTGGCTGGTCGCCAACACGACCAACGGCGAACGTTTCCGCAAGGGCCTGCCCGCGGACTGGACCCTGTCGGACAAGACGGGCGGCGGAAAGGATTACGGGGTGGCCAACGACGTGGGCGTCGTGTGGCCTCCGCACCGACGGCCGATCGTGCTGGCCGTCCTGTCGACCGGCCTTACGGCGACCGCACCGACGGACAACGCGGTGGTTGCCCGGACTGCCGCGCTCGTGAGGGCGGCTCTGGCCTGACCCGTCCCTGCACACCCGCGAGCCCGGCGGCGGCGTGTCACGCCCTGCCGGGCTGCCGCTCTGCCGTTCGGCGTCAGTCGACGGGGAACACCCCGGTGTCGATGGTTACGTCGAACGGCGCAGGAAGGTGGACCTCGTCCCCGAACTTGCCTGCCTGCAACACTCGGTAGACGTCATCTTTCGGTTCGCCATAGAGGGTGATGGTCGGCCCGCCTTGCGCCCAGCTGTCGACCAGGAGATAGAGCGGCGCTCCGGCATGCGCGAACGCCGCGGGCTTGCTGATCCGGTCATGGCGGAGGCTCGACTTCGGGGTGATCTCTGCGATGAACGTGGAGGCGATCGCCGGAATGAATTGCTCCGACTCGGACAGCTCCATCAGTTCACTCTCCGGCGCGACCACAAGGTCCGGGATGAAGAGGCCGCTCCGAGAAGGCACGGAAACCGCAAGCGCCTGATAGACACCCCAGTCCTCGGGGATCACGGTGTACAGCGCGCGCTGGATCTTTCCCGCGATGACGTTGTGCCTGTTGGCAGGCGCTGGTGACACGGTGATGATCCCCTCGATGATCTCCACCTTGCAGCCCTCGGGGGCGTCCGTCTCTTCCCAGATCCGGACCAGCTCGTCCCACTCGTGGCCGTAGCCTTCCGAGTGATCGACGGTGAGTGCGCTCACGGCGGTCTCCTTATCGGTGCATCACCGATCCCAGCATGCCGAACGGGACCGACAGCGGTCCACCGGACTCGTTCACCCATACGAGCCATACGGGCCCCTCGGGTACGAGTACCGAGGCCGCCTCTCACCTGACGCACACTCATACCAGCCCCTCAGCCCTCTGGTTGGCGTTTACCGGCTGTGACGCGCTTCTCACATCGCGGTCGAACGGGGTGACATCCATTCCACCATCCGCTGTCCTTGGCCATCGACAGTCGTGAAATGAGCATGTCGAATAGGGCTGGTGTGAATTGGACAGACATTTCCGTCAACTGTGGAGCGGTACGACGCGGGCGGCCGTCCGAAGCAGGTTCGCCGCCGTCGTGGGAGCAGTTGCGCTGATCGCGGCCGCCTTCACCGGCACGGCCACCGCTGCGACCAGCAGTGCCTCGAGGGCCGGTGGATGGTCCTGCTCCGGGGCGCCCGTTCCGGCCGGGTACGTCATCACCAACTACAACCGCAGCGGATGCAACGGCGCGGGCGCCTGGTACCAGGAGCCCGTGCGGGACGGAATCTGGACCTGCTCGGGCTCGCCGATCGTGTCCGGCTACGTCATCAGCAACTACAACCGCACCGGGTGCAGCGGCATCGGCGCCTGGTACCACCAGCTGGTCCGGAACGGCATCTGGACCTGCTCCGGCTCGCCGATCGTGCCCGGCTACGTCGTCACCAACTACAACCGCAGCGGATGCAACGGCATCGGCGCCTGGTACCACCAGCTGGTCCGGAACGGCATCTGGACCTGCCCCGGCTCGCCCATTCCGGCCGGCTACCGCAGCACCACATACAACGCGGGCGGCTGCAGCGGCCTCGGGGCCTGGTACACGGTGCGCGCCTGACCGTACGGTCACGCCTTTCCACGACCGCCGCCTCGTGTGGGGCGGCGGTCGCGCCGTCATTCAGCGCATGCTGTCGACGAACGCTGCCCACGTCCGTGCGGGGAGAGCCAGGGCGGGGCCCTGGGGGTTCTTGGAGTCACGGACGTAGACGACGTGCGGTCGGGTGTCGTTGACTTCGAGGCAGTTGTCCCCGCCTTGCCCGTCACCGGCGCCGCTGTAGCTCGACTTGCGCCACGTCGATATGCGGTGCTCAGAGCCCATGCTCGTACTCCTCTGCCACGGAAGTGACCAGGGCCAGCGACGCCTCAGCAGACAACGCGTCACCCAATGCGAGGTCCCAAGCAGTCTGGCACTGGGCAACCCTCGCCGGATCGTCATGGATGTGCCCTGTTCTGACCCCTTCAAGGTATGCCACCGGAGGTGCATCGTCGAACTTCAGCAAGGACAGCATCCCTGGGGAAAGCGCGTGTGCGCCAGCGCTGAAGGGGAGAACGTGCAGTCGGATGCGACCGCTGTCAGCCAGCTGAGAGACGTGGCGCAGTTGTGCGGCCATGGCGCCTGGTCCGCCGACTACCCTACGCAGCGCATGCTCGTCGAGAAGCACCCACATCACCGGCCCGTCCGGCCCTTCGAGAATGCGCGCCCTCGCTAGGCGCTGCACAACTCGGTTGTCAATTTCGGCTGCCGTCGGGTTGGTCAGCGCAAAACGGAAGATTGCACGGGCGTACGGCTCGACTTGCAGCAGACCTGGCACGAGGGCTGCTGCGTACTCCTGAATGCAGGAAGCCTGCTCCTGCAGTTCCGCTACATGCGTGAAGTGCACAGCGAACCGCGCCGTGCCCAGCGTCGGAAGGAAGCGGACGAAGAAGCCGTCCGTACCCAACTCCTTGTCCAACCGACTTGCGTCCTCAACGGATGGTTTTCGTCGTCCGGCTTCGAAGTGGGCGATCATCGAGGCCGAGCAAAACATCGCGTCTGCGAGTGACTGCTGGGTGTGTCCTGCAGCTTCGCGCCGGATCCGCAGCTCCTCCCCGTAGGCCTTCCGCACGGTCGCCCCCTCCGGAGATCGAATGTCGTTGGCCATGACTAACACCTCTCCTTGACGCCCGCGTTGGAGAGCCAAACCCCCTTCCGAACCATAGCTCCGCACCGGAACGATCCGGACACAGTCCGTGAGAACTCCACCCCGGAAGGGATTGCCATGCAGCACGACCAGCCCAGACCGCACCCGGACACCCTGACGTACCGCGAAGGCGCGTACGTGATCGACACCCGCAGCGCGACGCTCGCGCAAGTCATGGGCACCCTCGGCCCACGCGTGCAAGTGCGGAAGCCCGGCGGGGGCCGCGAGTGGGAGGTGCCCCCGCAGGCCCTGCGGCTGGCGACGCGGGCCGAATGCGATACGGGCGGGGTCCGGTCCGGCTCGCCAGTCGGGTGTACGGAGTGCACCGAGCTGGAGGCGGCGCGGCGAGAAGCCGTTACCCACGGCGACAGCGAGCGCATCGTGGACGCCACCATCGCCGTCCGCAGCCACTTCCGCGACGCGCACCTCATGCCCGGGAGGACGTGGTGACGCGCTACGCCGCGGGGCGTCTGGTGCCCAACTGCCCGCACCGCTCGGGCTGGACGCACACCCGTGGCGAATCGCGCTGCAAGTGCTGCGGGGTGCGCCGCTTCACGGAGTACGGGGCGCTACGGCCACCAGGGCTGCCGCTTCGCACGACATCCCCTCGCCTGTAGATCCATTATCGCCGCTCCCCTCCCCACCTGTCACCGTTCCCCAGAACGATCTTTGTGCCGGTTTGCCGCTTTAGAGTTCCAGGCGACCTGCACGAATCACCATTCCGACCTGGAGAAAAGAGTGACTCACGACATCGCCGCCCTCGCGGCCGAACTCATCCGCATGGCCGCGGCGGATCACCAGGCCTCGGCTCAGGCCAACAGCGAGGACCCGGCCGGGCAGTTGGCCTGGCGGCGGCTGACCGCACGCAACGGTGACCGGCTCGGCGCGATCATGGACGAGTACGGGTGGCCGACGGCGGAGACGGTCGGCGAGGACGCCGCGCGCAGCGCCTGGCTGATCGCTCAGCACGCCGACCGGCAGCTCGACGTGCAGCGGCGCGCGCTGGGACTGATGGAGCAGGCCGTGGCGGCGGGGGCGGCGAGCCCCCGCGAGCTGGCCTTCCTGCGCGACCGGACGCTCGTCAACGAAGGCCGCAAGCAGATCTACGGCACCCAGATCGCCGGAGTGCGCGACGGCGCGCCCCTCCCCTGGCCCTGTGAAGATCCGGAGCGGATGGACATCCTGCGCGCCGAGGTCGGGATCGAGCCGTTTGACGTGTACGTCGCCAAGTTCTCCCCGGCCTGACCCCGCGCCGGGCCGCCCGGGAGCCCGGCGGCCCATTTTTATGATGGTTTTGTGCCAAGCACGCGCTTCCGGTCCATTTCTGGAACCCGGGGCACTCGCTCGCTCATCCGCAAAGACGGAACTGACCGTCTTGTCCATGTGGGGCAGCACCAGCCGGAGCGAGCAAAGCATGATCACGAACTCACCCACCGGGGGCTACCAGTCGGCAGGCCGACGCCGCGCCTCCCGCGCCAAACGGCTGCTCATCGCCGTGGCGTCCGTCGCCACCCTCGGCCTGATCGCCTGGCCGGTGATGAGCTACTACGAGATCCCGCCGTTCACCGACAAGGGCGACCCCGTCAGCTACGGCGGGGGCGGGGGCGCGGGCGGCGGGAAGAACGCCGACTCCAAGACGCTGATGCCCACCGGCCCGCAGGCCGACTTCAAGAACGCCAAGACGCTCCCCGACGGCACCCACGTCAGCGTCGTCACCCTGGACGGCAAGAAGTCCGGCTTCAAGGGCAAGGTGTGGGTCTGGGCGCCCAAGGAGTACACCGACGACCCGAAGTTCGCCTCCAGCGGCTTCCCCGTCATGATCGCCCTGCCCGGCGGGCCCGGCAACGACGGCAACTACTGGTCGATCGGTGAGTTCGGCCCGGACAAGCTCTCGCTGGAGAAGAGCGTCTCCAAGTGGTACAGCGAGGGCAAGAGCAAGCCCTTCCTGCTGGCCATGCCGATCCTCAACCCCGGCCCGGACGACCACGGCATCTACTGGGACGCCAGCGACATCCCCGACCAGCCCAAGATGGGCACCTGGCTGACCGAGGACGTCCCGGACCTGATGAAGGCCAATTTCCGGACGATCAAGTCCCGTGACGGCTGGAGCTACATGGGCTCCTCCACCGGCGGCTTCGCCAGCCTCAAGTCCGTGCTCAAGCACCCGGACAAGTTCAAGACCGCCATCGCCAACGGTCCGGACATCGTGCCCGACTCCCCGCTGTGGCGCGGCCACGAGAGCATACGACAGCAGAACAACCCCGAGGTCCTGGCCAAGCAGCTGGCGGCCACCAAGGGGCCTGACGTCTACATCGCCTTCCAGTACGGCACGAAGGAGAACGCGAAGATGATCGCGGACGTCAAGAAGTTCACGGCCACGTACGGCAAGGGCCCCGTCCACACCAAGACCTGGGAGATACCGGGCGGCACCCACAACGGGGGCACGTACCTCTCGAACATGGAGGCCCCAATGCAGTGGATCAGCGACCAGATGGAGGGGCCGACGCCGTCCTCCTGAGTTCCCCGGCGGCGCGCGGCCCTCGGCGCCGGACGGCGGAAGGGACCGGCGGAATTCCGCCGGTCCCTTCCGTCATGCAAAGAGCTAAGACAGCCGCCTACGCGATCCGGTCCAGCACGATCGGGTTCGCCGTGAACTCCGTGCCCGCCGCCGCGATCTCGACGCCGCCCTCCAGGGCCGCCAGCGCGTAGTCGAACTTCTCCGGCGTGTCCGTGTGCAGCGTCATCAGCGGCTGACCGGCCACGACGGAGTCACCCGGCTTGGCGTGCATCTCGATGCCCGCACCCGCCTGCACCGGGTCCTCCTTGCGGGCGCGGCCCGCGCCGAGGCGCCAGGCCGAGACGCCCACCGCGTACGCGTCCAGCTTGGTGAGGACGCCGGACTCCGTCGCCGTCACCACGTGCTGCTCACGGGCCACCGGCAGCGTCGCGTCCGGGTCGCCGCCCTGCGCGATGATCATGCGGCGCCAGTGGTCCATGGCCGAGCCGTCGGCCAGGGCCTTGGCCGGGTCGGCGTCCTTCACGCCGGCCGCCTCCAGCATCTCCCGGGCCAGGGCCAGGGTCAGCTCGACGACGTCCGCCGGGCCGCCGCCCGCGAGGACCTCCACCGACTCGCGGACCTCGAGCGCGTTGCCCGCGGTCAGGCCGAGCGGGGTGGACATGTCGGTCAGCAGCGCCACGGTCTTGACGCCGTGGTCGGTGCCGAGGCCGACCATCGTGGAGGCGAGCTCGCGCGCGTCCGCGATGTTCTTCATGAAGGCGCCGGAGCCGACCTTCACATCGAGGACGAGCGAGCCCGTGCCCTCCGCGATCTTCTTCGACATGATGGACGAAGCGATCAGCGGGATCGCCTCCACCGTGCCGGTGACGTCGCGCAGCGCGTAGAGCTTCTTGTCCGCCGGGGCCAGGCCGTCGCCCGCCGCGCAGATGACGGAGCCGACGTCCCGCAGGACCTGCATCATCTCGTCGTTCGACAGCAGCGCGCGCCAGCCGGGGATGGACTCCAGCTTGTCCAGCGTGCCGCCGGTGTGGCCGAGGCCCCGGCCCGACAGCTGCGGGACGGCCGCGCCGCAGGCGGCGACCAGCGGGGCGAGCGGCAGCGTGATCTTGTCGCCGACGCCGCCGGTGGAGTGCTTGTCCGCCGTGGGCAGCGGGAGCGAGGAGAAGTCCATGCGCTCGCCGGACTTGATCATCGCAGCCGTCCAGCGGGCGATCTCGGCACGGTCCATGCCGTTGAGCAGGATGGCCATCGCGAGCGCGGACATCTGCTCGTCGGCGACGACGCCGCGCGTGTAGGCGTCGATGACCCAGTCGATCTGCTCGTCGGTCAGACGGCCGCGGTCGCGCTTGGCGCGGATAACGGAAATGGCGTCCATCAGCACATTTTCCTTAGGTTCGTAGTCCTCAGGTCTTCCCGGGGCCGGAAAGTGACCCGGACGGGCTGAACATCAGCCCGTCCGGCGCTTGGGAACATCTTCAACGATTCAGGTCGGCGGGCCCAAACGCGTCAGGCAGCAGTTCGGCCAGCGGGCGGATGCCCTTGGTCGTGTCCACGGCCAGCTCCGGACCGCCGTGCTCCCACAGCAGCTGGCGGCAGCGGCCGCACGGCATCAGCACGTTGCCGTGCCGGTCGCAGCAGGTGAAGGCGGTCAGCTTGCCGCCGCCGGTGGCGACGAGCGAGGAGACCATGCCGCACTCGGCGCACAGGGCGACCCCGTAGGCGGCGTTCTCCACGTTGCAGCCGGTGACGATGCGGCCGTCGTCGACGAACGCCGCGGCGCCCACGGGGAAGTCGGAGTACGGGGCGTAGGCCCGGGACATCGCGTCCCGGGCCTGCCCACGCAGCTCCTCCCAGTCGATGGGAGAGGTCACTTGCCCTGACCCTTCCGGTACGGCTTGCCGTCGGCCTTGGGCATCCGCAGCCGCTGCGCGGAGAGCGAGAGGACGAGCAGCGTCGCGACGTACGGGGTGGCGTCGACGAACTCCAGCGGCACGGTCTTGGTGAGCGCGTACCAGAGGACGAGCGCCAGGGCGAAGGAGCCGCTGATGATCGCGGGCTTCTTCTTGCCCTGCTTGAAGCGCCACAGCGCCAGGCCGGCCGCCAGCACCGCGACGAGCAGCAGCAGCGCGTGGACGGTCGGGCCGCCGGAGCGCAGCTGGAGGCTGTCCATGAAGCCGAACAGGCCCGCGCCCATGGCGACGCCGCCCGGACGCCAGTTACCGAAGATCATCGTGGCGAGACCGATGTAGCCGCGCCCGCCGGTCTGACCGTCGGAGTACATGTGCGTGCCGATGGCCAGGAACGCGCCGCCGAGGCCCGCGAGGCCGCCGGAGACGATCACGGCCCAGTACTTGTACTTGTAGACGTTGACGCCGAGGGACTCGGCCGCCACCGGGCTCTCACCGCAGGAGCGCAGCCGCAGGCCGAAGGCCGTGCGCCAGAGCACGTAGAACGTGCCGACGAACAGGGCCGCCGAGACGATCGTCAGCCAGGAGACGTCGGTGACCAGGCCGCCGAGGACACCCGCCACGTCGGAGACGAGGAACCAGTGGTGCTTCTCGATGGAGTGCAGCCAGTCGGACAGCCCCGGGATGGAGAAGTTCGGCATGTTGGCCATGACGGGCGACTGCTTGTCGTTGCCGCCCGCCTGCTGGGCCGCGCTGCCCTCGGCACCGAACCACAGCTTGGCCAGGTACTGGGTGACGCCCAGGGCCAGGATGTTGATGGCCACACCGGAGATGATGTGGTCCACGTTGAAGGTGACGGTGGCGATCGCGTGCAGGAGGCCGCCGACGGCGCCGCCGACGACGCCCGCGAGGGCGGCGATCCACGGGCCGTGCTGCCAGCCCATCCAGCCGGCACAGAAGGTGCCGAGCATCATCATGCCTTCGAGGCCGATGTTGACGATGCCGGCGCGCTCGGCCCACAGGCCGCCGAGACCGGCGAGGCCGATGGGCACGGCGGCGGCAAGGGCGCCGGAGAACTGGCCGGAAGAGGTCAGGTCGACCGCGCCGGTGATCTGCCGCAGGGCGGCCAGCACGATCATCGCGCCGGCGACGATCAGCAGCACCACGGGGGTGGAGAGCTTGCGGCGCTCCCCCTTGTTCTTTCCGCTCAGCTTCTCGGCGATGGCGGAGGTGAAGGTCGTACTCACGCGGATACCTCCGCCTTGTCGCTGTTGCCGGCCTGGGCGGCGAGTTCCTCGCCGACCTTGCGCTGCTGGGCCTTGAGTCCGTAGCGCCGGACGATCTCGTAGGCGATGACGACGCACAGGACGATGACGCCCTGGATCACGCCGACGATCTCCTGGGCGTAGCCCTCGAACTCGAGCTGGGTGCCGGTGCGCTCCAGGAAGCCCCAGAGCAGGGCGGCGAGCGCCATGCCGACGGGGTTGTTGCGGCCGAGCAGCGCGATGGCGATGCCGGTGAATCCGATGCCGGTGGGGAAGTCGGTGCCGTAGTTGTACGAGACGCCGAGCAGGGTCGGCATGCCGACGAGGCCGGCGATGGCGCCCGAGAGCAGCATGGAGGTGATCACCATGCGCTTGACGCTGACGCCGGAGGCCTGCGCGGCGGACTCGGAGCGACCGACGGTGCGCAGGTCGAAGCCGAAGCGGGTCCGGTTGAGGACGAACCAGTAGGCGACGCCCGCGAGGGCCGCGACCACCACGAAGCCGTAGACCGGCTTGGGCTGGGTCGGGATCTCGAAGAAGTGCGCGCTGTCGGGCAGGTAGGGCGTGTGGATGAGGTTGCCCTCCTTCACCGCCAGCCGCCCGTCCTGCAGGAAGTAGCCGATCACCGAGGCGCCGATGGCGTTCAGCATGATGGTGCTGATCACCTCGTTGACGCCGCGGGTGACCTTCAGCAGGCCGGCGAGGCCGGCCCACATCGCGCCGACCAGCATCGCGACGATGATGATCACCGGGATCTGGACGATGCCCGGGAAGGCGAGCTTCCCGCCGACCACGGCGGCGAAGAAGGCCGCGATGCGGTACTGGCCGTCGACGCCGATGTTGAACAGGTTCATCCGGAAGCCGATGGCCACCGCCAGCGCGGACAGGTAGTACGGCGTCGCCTTGTTGACGATCCAGATCTGGCTGTCGCTCTTCGAGCCGAAGTCGACCATGACCTGGTAGGCGTGGAACGGGTCCTTGCCGGTGGCCGCGATGATGATCGAGGTGATCGCCAGGGCGGCGACGATCGCGAGGACCGGCGCGGCGAAGCCCAGGATCAGCTTGTTCTTGTCGAGCCGCTTCACTCGGAGTCACCGCCTTCCCGCTCGTTGCTGTCCTCGGTCGGCTCCTCGGTGTGCTCGAGGTGGCCGGATGCGGCACCGGTCATGGCCGAGCCCAACTCCTCCGGGGTGATGGTGGCGGGGTCCGCGTCGGCGACCAGACGGCCGCGGAACATCACCCGCAGGGTGTCGGAGAGCCCGATGAGCTCGTCCAGGTCTGCCGAGATCAGCAGCACCGCCAGGCCCTCGCGGCGCGCCTCGCGGATCTGGTCCCAGATCTGCGCCTGGGCGCCGACGTCCACGCCCCGGGTGGGGTGCGCGGCGATGAGGAGCTTGGGCTGGTGGCTCATCTCGCGGCCGACGATCAGCTTCTGCTGGTTGCCACCGGAGAGCGAGGCCGCGGTGACCTCGATGCCGGGCGTACGGACGTCGTACTCGCGCACGATCCGCTCGGTGTCCTGGCGGGCGGCCTTGCTGTCCAGCAGGCCGCGCTTGCTGTTGGGCCGCTCGGTGACGTGACCGAGGATGCGGTTCTCCCACAGCGGGGCCTCGAGGAGCAGGCCGTGGCGGTGACGGTCCTCGGGGATGTAGCCGATGCCGTCCTCGCGCCGCTTGCGCGTGGGGGCCTTGGTGATGTCGGCGTCGTCGAGGGTGACGGTGCCCGCGTCGGGGGTGCGCATGCCCATGATGGCCTCGACGAGCTCGGCCTGGCCGTTGCCCTCCACACCCGCGAGGCCCAGGACCTCGCCCTTGTGGATGGTGAAGCCGATGCCGTCGAGGACGGCGCGGACGACGCCGTCGGAGTCGGTGGCCGACAGGTGCAGACCGTCGACGGTCAGCATCGGGACGTCGGTGACCGTGGACTCGCGGGTCTCCGGCGAGGGCAGTTCCTCGCCGACCATCAGCTCGGCGAGCTGCTTGGGCGTGGTCTCGCTGGGGACCGCGGTGCCCACGGTGGTGCCGCGCCGGATGACGGTGATGTCGTCGGCGACGGAGAGTACCTCGCCCAGCTTGTGCGAGATGAAGATGACCGTCAGACCCTCGGCCTTGAGCTCGCGCAGGTTGTCGAAGAGCGCGTCGACCTCCTGCGGGACCAGCACGGCGGTCGGCTCGTCGAGGATCAGCGTGCGGGCACCGCGGTAGAGGACCTTGAGGATCTCCACGCGCTGGCGGTCGGCGACGCCGAGGTCCTCGACGAGGACGTCCGGGCGCACACCCAGGCCGTAGGCGTCGGAGATCTCCTTGATCTTCGCGCGGGCCTTGTTGCCGATGCCGTGGAGCTTCTCGGCGCCGAGGACGACGTTCTCAAGGACGGTGAGGTTGTCGGCGAGCATGAAGTGCTGGTGCACCATGCCGATGCCGCGCCCGATGGCGTCGGCGGGGGTGTGCAGGGTGACCTGCTCGCCGTCGAGCGTGATGGTGCCCTCGTCCGGCTTCTGCATGCCGTAGAGGATCTTCATCAGGGTCGACTTGCCGGCGCCGTTCTCGCCGCACAGGGCGTGGACGGTGCCGCGGTGGACGGTCAGGTGGATGTCGTGGTTGGCCACGACGCCGGGGAACCGCTTGGTGATGCCCGCGAGCTCTACCGCGGGGGCGGCAGTGCCGGGCTCTTTGGTGGACGCTTTGATGGCGCACTCTCCTCGGGGAAGGGAGCGGGGAAGCCGGGGTTCGGCCATGCGGGGGTCGGCCGGGTACGGCTGGGCGGGGGCGACGCTACACGCGTCAACGCCGTGCTACGCGCGTAGCGTTGGCTCGTATGTACGGGCCCGGCGGTGGAGGGGGGTCCTCCAGGCCGCCGGGCCCGTCTCCTGCGGACCGGTCAGGACCGGCCCGGTGTCACGGGGAGGTGTGGACCTTGACCTGGCCGTCCACGATCTTCTTCTTCGCGGCCTCGATCTTGTCCTTGATGTCGTCGATGAAGCCGCCGGAGGTCGCCAGCGACACGCCGCCGTCCTTCAGCAGGTACTTGTGCTCGCCCGTGAGCGGCTTCCCGTCCTTGACGCTCTTGATGAGGTCGTAGACCGCCACGTCCACGTTCTTCACCACGGAGGTGAGGATGTGGTCCTTGTACTTCTCCAGGCCCGGCTGCTGGTACTGGTCGGAGTCGACACCGATCGCCCAGGCGTCCTTCTGGCCGGCGATGGCCTCGATGGAGCCGTTGCCGGAGAGGCCGGCCGCCGTGTAGATCACGTCGATGCCGGAGTCGAGCATGCCCTTGGCCTTGTCCTTGGCGGCCGCCGGGTCGTTGAAGCCCTTGTCGTTGTTCGGGTACAGGTACTGCGAGGTGACCTGGACATTGGAGTCCGTGTCCTTCGCACCCTGCTCGAAGCCCGCCTGGAACTTCTGGATCAGCGCGTTGTTCACACCGCCGATGAAGCCGACCTTGTGGTTCTTCGACTTCAGCGCCGCCGCGACACCCGCGAGGTAGGAGCCCTCGTGCTCACCGAAGGTGATGCTGTCGATGTTGTTGCCGGGGGCAACGGAGTCGACGATGCCGAAGGTGGTCTTCGGGAAGTCCTTCGCGACCTTCTCGATCGACTTGGAGTAGTTGAAGCCCACGCCGATGACCGGGTTGTAACCCGCCTCGGCCAGGGAGTTCAGCCGCTGCTCGCGGTCGGCCTCGGTCTCGCCGTTCTTGGCGGTCATGAGGCGGTTGTCGACACCGAGCTCCTTCTTGGCCTTGTCCACGCCGCGGGCGGCGGACTCGTTGAAGGAGTGGTCATCACGGCCGCCGACGTCGAAAGCAAGGCCGACACCCTTGCTCTTGCCGCCGCCGGACTCGGTGGAGGACTCACCACAAGCGGTGAGGGTGAATGCGAGAGCCGCGGTGGTCACACCCGCGACAGTGATTGTGGATACCCGGCGCACGAGGGCCCCTTCACTCGAAGCGCCTCCATTGGCGCTGGTTCGCGGGCATCGTAACGCGCGTAGATGCAGATAAAAGGGGTGCTCGCAAGCCGTTATCGGATCGTCGCGAACCAGTCTCGACCGGATTGCCTACATTCGGTTGCCGTCGAGCAAAGCCGCGGCGGTGAAGAGCTCCACCCCCACCGCAATGGCGTCCTCATCCACGTCGAAATCACCGCAATGCAGGTCACGGGGGGTGTTGTCGCCTACGGGGCGCACTCCGAGCCGGGCCATGGCACCCGGGACGTGCTCCAGGTACCAGGAGAAGTCCTCGCCCCCCAGACTCTGCTCGGTGTCCTCCACCGCGTAGCGCCCGAGGCGGGCCGTCATGGCGCGGCGCAGCAGCGCGGTGGACTCCGGGTCGTTGACCACGGGCGGGACGCCGCGGATGTAGTTGATCTCCGACTTGGCCCGGTGCAGGGTGGCGATCTCGTCGACGGCGGCGTGCACCAGGTCGGGAGCTTCCCGCCAGATGTGCCGGTCCAGGCAGCGGACGGTGCCGGAGAGCTCGGCGTGCTGCGGGATCACGTTGCAGGCGTGGCCGGCCTCGATGCGGCCCCAGGTGACGGCGAGGCCGGAGCGGGTGTCGACGCGCCGGGAGAGCAGCGCGGGGACCTCGGTGGCGATCTTGGCGGCGGCGGTCACCAGGTCGGTGGTCAGGTGGGGGCGGGCGGTGTGGCCGCCGGCGCCCGCGAGGCTGACCTCCAGCCGGTCGCAGGCGGAGGTGATCGGCCCGACCCGCAGTCCCACGCGGCCGACCTCGACCTTGGGGTCGCAGTGCAGCGCGAGGATCCGGCCCACCCCGTCCAGCACGCCGCACTCGATGGCGTCCAGGGCGCCGCCGGGCAGCACCTCCTCGGCGGGCTGGAAGATCAGCCGGACGGGGGTGGGCAGCAGCCCCTGCTCGGCGAGGCCCGCGAGCACCAGCCCGGCGCCGAGCACGACGGTGGTGTGCACGTCGTGGCCGCAGGCGTGGGCCATCTTGGGGACCGTCGAGCGGTAGGGGACGGACTTGGTGTCCGGGATGGGCAGCGCATCGAGGTCGGCGCGCAGGGCGAGCACCGGGCGGCGGCCCGCGGAGCCGTACGCGGCGTCACGGCCGATGTCGCAGATGAGGCCGGTGCCGGTGGTGAGGGTGCGCGGTCTGAGCCCGGCTTTCTCCAGCCTCGCCCGGACCGCCGCGGTCGTACGGAACTCGCGGTTCCCCAGCTCGGGGTGCATGTGCAAGTCCCGCCGGAAGGCGATGAGTTCGGTGCGCAGCCCGGACGGGAGCACACCGGGCAGTACACCATCGACGGTGTCGGGCTCGGCTTCGCAGGGCATCAGATGATTCACCCTGCGAAGGGTAGAGCCCCGAATGGGGCAACTGCCGCTCGATCAAGAAAAGTTCATCAGCATGGATGGGTTGGCGAAGGGGTATGACCCCTATTTACGGCGTACCTTTGCGGAAGGCTCCGAACCGCGACCGTTTTCGACCTCTGTTGCTCCGGGTTATGGCGCGGGGAGGGGGGCGTGCGGCAGCCGCTGCACGCCGCGCGCGGTGCCGGTCACGCCGGAGAGGAAGCCCTCGGCGCGCGGTGAGGCGTTCTCGGTGAGCCAGGCGGGGTCGATGTCGCAGACGGCGACGCCCACTCCGGTGCCCGCGAGGGCCAGCGGCAGGGTGTGCACGACGGTGGAGGGGAAGCTGAGGACGGTGCGCCCGATGGGGCCGCGCCGGGCGACGAGCTCCAGCGGCAGTTCGGGGCGTACGACCTCCAGGCCCAGCTCGGTGGATATGCGGCGCAGCTTGTCGGTGTGTTCGCGGCGGTGGGCGAAGTAGCGGGTGGCGCCGTGGGCGTCGGCCAGGGCGGCGACGGCGTCCAGGTAGCGCTCGGGGTCGACGACTCCGGTCTCCACCAGCGAGGTGCCGACGAGGTCGGTGCCGCGGGTGAGCCGGGGCGGGCCGTAGGTGGCGCGGGTCCAGGCGAAGTCGTTGGGGGTGACGGTGACGCCAGGGGGCGCTTCGACGGGCATTGCGGTGAAGACCTGAACGCTGCGCCGGTTGTTCGGGGTGAGCATCCGGCGCGTTGAAGCAGACACCGGCGCGAAGAGCAGATCGCACGCCCCTCCCCCGCCGTGCCGGTGCCAGCGCACCAGCCGTTCCCCCCGGGCGAGTTGGGAGACGAACTCCATGGTGGCCGTTCCGTCGTCCACCACGACGAGCTCCCGCGCCCGGGTGATGGTCAGCAGCAGCTGTACGTACCGCGAGAACGGGTCCCCGATGACGATGCGTCGCGCCCGGCGCAGCGGCCGGGCGAGCGAGCCGATGGTGCCCACGGGCGCCCCCGGGCCGCCGCGGGCCTCCTGCCAGCGCACCCGGTGCCCCTGGTCGCGGGCCAGTTCGGCCATGCGCCGCAGCTGTCCGCGGGTCATCGGGTCGTGGGGGGCGAGGACGACGACGAGCAGATCGGTGGCGAGCGGTGTGATGTCGCGGTGGGTGGGCTGGCGGGGCACGCCGTCACGCAAGGGGCGGGGCTCCTCCGGCGGGTGGTGCGCAGGGTGATGCGGGGGGCGATGGGCGGTGTGGTGGGCCCATTCGAGGACGTTCAGCAGCTGCACCGGGCTCTCGACGAAGGCCAGGGTGTCGGCCGTCGGGGCCTTGGGCCCCCGGAGCCGGCGGACGGGAGTGGCCGCCGCCTCCAGGGGCGGGCCGCCGGGCGGCCCCTCGGGTGAGGTCACCGGGGTGCCCGGGGCCCTCAGACCGCGACGGGTTCGCGGTCGCCGGACTGCGGACCCTCGGCGTTCGCGTCCGCCTCCGCCACCACGCCCGGCACGCGGCGCAGCTTGCGCATGGGTCCCAGCTCGCTCTCGTACACCTTCTTCACCCCGTCGCCCAGGGACTCCTCGACCACGCGGATGTCGCGCACCAGCCGCTGCAGGCCGCCGGGTTCGACGGAGGCGGCCTGGTCGGAGCCCCACATGGCGCGGTCGAGGGTGATGTGGCGCTCGACGAAGCAGGCGCCGAGCGCGACCGCGGCCAGGGTGGTCTGCAGGCCCGTCTCGTGCCCGGAGTAGCCGATGGGCACGTTGGGGTATTCGGCCCGGAGGGTGTGGATGACCTTGAGGTTGAGCTCGGCGGCCCTGGCCGGGTAGGTCGAGGTGGCGTGGCAGAGCAGGATGTTGTCGCTGCCGAGCACCTCGACGGCGTGCCGGATCTGCTTCGGGGTGGACATCCCGGTGGAGAGGATCACGGTGCGTCCGGTGGCGCGCAGGGTGCGCAGGAGTTCGTCGTCGGTGAGGGAGGCCGAGGCGACCTTGTGGGCCGGGACGTCGAACTTCTCCAGGAAGGCGACGGATTCGGTGTCCCAGGGCGAGGCGAACCAGGCGATGCCGCGCTTGGCGCAGTGCTCGTCGACGGCCCGGTACTCGTCCTCGCCGAATTCCACCCGGTGGCGGTAGTCGATGTAGGTCATCCGGCCCCACGGCGTGTCGCGCTCGACGTCCCACTGGTCGCGGGGGGTGCAGACCTCGGGGGTGCGCTTCTGGAACTTCACCGCGTCGCAGCCGGCGTCGGCGGCCGCGTCGATGAGCGCGAGGGCGCCCGCGAGGTCGCCGTTGTGGTTGATGCCGATCTCGCCGGTGACGTAGACGGGGTGGCCGGGGCCCACGGGCCGGTCGCCGAGGGTGCGGGTGAGCGGGGCGAAGGTCATGAGGAGGCTGTTCCTTCAGTGAGGGGGAAGGGGAAGGGGCGGAAGCAGGGGCCGGTTCAGAGGTCGCCGTCCGGGGACGGCGAGGGGGCGGGGACGGCGGGCTGGACGGGCGCGTCGGAGGCGAGGTCCGCGCCCAGCAGCCAGGTGGCGATCTCGCGGACGGCGCCGTGGCCGCCGGGCGTGGCGGTCACGGCCCGGGCGGCGCCGCGCACGGCGTGGTGCGCGTCGGCGACGGCCACCGGCCAGCCGGCGATGTCGAAGCAGGGCAGGTCGTTGACGTCGTTGCCGGCGTAGAGCACGCGTTCGGGGGCGATGCCCTGTTCCTCGCACCACTGCTTGAGCGCGACGTCCTTGTGCTCGCTGCCGTGGATGACGGGG
This sequence comes from Streptomyces olivoverticillatus, assembly GCF_014203555.1. Classification (GTDB taxonomy): domain Bacteria; phylum Actinomycetota; class Actinomycetes; order Streptomycetales; family Streptomycetaceae; genus Streptomyces; species Streptomyces olivoverticillatus. Next base: position 743,665 of record NZ_JACHJH010000001.1, read on the forward strand.
ACGCCGAGCTTGCGGCCGCGGGCGGCGACGACGGCGTTGGTCTCCGACGACAGGATCAGCACCGCCAGCCCGGCCCGGCGGAGGGCGGCGACGCCGAGGCCGTCGCCGCGGTGGACGGCGACGAGCTCGCGCCCGTCGGCGTCGACGAGGACGCGGTCGTCGGTCTGGGTGCCGTCGAAGTCGAGGACGACGGCGTCGACGTCCGCGCGGGAGGGGAGGACCGAGAGCCCGCTGTCGAGCAGCGGCGCGAGTGCCCGGGCGCGGGCCAGGTCGTGCGGGTCGTCGACCTCCAGCACCCGGGCGGCGTCGGTCCGTACGAGCTCGGTCCGCCCGAAGAAGCGGTGGCGGGCGGTGCGGAAGCCATTGGCGTCCATGGCGTAGGCGGCGCCGGTCTCCAGGAGGTCCTGGGGGCGGTCCTGGCGGCGGGGGCGGTGGGCTTTGTCGTGGTTGACGCCGGTGCCTCCGGCGGCTCCTTCCCCGGTCCCGCCCCTTCCCGAAACCGGGGGCTCCGCCCCCGGGCTCCCGGTCCCCAAACGCCGGACGGGCTGAATGTGCCCGGGGTCCCGCCATACGAAGCCGTGGAACGGCGCCACCGTCAGCGCGCTGTCCGCGCCGCCCTCCACGACGGCGGAGGCCACCCCGTCCACGTCCTCCGCCGTGAGGAACGGGCTGGTGCACTGCACCAGCAGGACCGTGCCGACCGTGCGTCCGTGCATCGCCTCGTACGCGTCCATCGCGTGCAGCACCGCCGATTCGCTCGTGGCCGTGTCGCCCGCGATGGCGGCGGGGCGGTGGACGACGACCGCGCCCGCGCCGCGGGCGGTCTCGGCGATGGCGGGGTCGTCCGTGGAGACCACGACGTCGGTGACGAGGCGGGCGGCGCGGCAGGCGCGCACCGCGCGGGCGACGAGCGGGATGCCGCCGACGGCGGCGAGGTTCTTCGAGGGCACCCCCTTGGATCCGCCGCGTGCGGGGATGACGGCCAGCACGGCGGTCGGTGCGGACATGGTGTGCTCCTTGGGGTGGTGTGCGATCGGGGCGGCCGTCACAGCTCCCCCAGCCGCCGGATGACGGGCGCCACGCGCTGGACGCCGTGCCGGTAGGCGCCGCGGGCCGCGTCGCGCAGGGCGCCGCGGGTGGCGCGGCGCAGGGCGCTCTCCGCGCGGTCGGGGTCGCGGCGTCCGGGCAGGGGGCGGCCGTCGGGGCCGAGGCCGTGCCGGGCAAGGATCGCGGGGAGGTAGCCGGGGGCGGTCCCGGCCGTGTAGCAGGGGGCGAGCGGCGGCAGGCCGGGGTGCGCGGCGAGGGCGGCGACGCGCTCACGGGCGGCATCGAAGGCCTTTTCGTACGTGCCGTCCGCGGCGACGCCCTGCCGGGCGGTCCAGGCGGGGTCCGGGTCGGGCAGCAGGCCCGCGTCGAGCCGGTCCCAGGAGGTGAGGCAGCCGGAGCCGAGGAAGTGGTGGTTGCCGAGGGGCTCGCGGATGCCGAGGTCGGTGAGGACGGCGGTGGGGATGCCCCGGTGCAGGGCTTCGAGGGCGGCAGTGGAGCTGACGGTGACCAGCAGGTCGGTGGAATCGAGCACGTCCCCCATGTGCCCATATGACAGGCGGCAGTTGGGTGGCAGGCCGCCGGTGAGGCGGGCGGCGAGTTTCTGGTACGGGAGTTCTTCGATGTGGGTGGTGTGCTCGCCGGGTTTGCTGCGCAGCTTGATGAGCACCTCGCGCTCGGGGTGCAGCCGGGCGTGCCGTACGGCCCGCTCCAGCAGGTACTGCCGGTCGGCGCGGGTCTCGGGCACGGACGGCTGGGCGGCGAACACCACGGCGTACGGGCGCCCTTGGACCCCCGGCTCGTAGCGTGCGCCCCCGAGGAAGGGCAGGGCGCACTCGGTGACGCTGTCGTGCGGGGCGCCCGCTCCGGCGTACACGGCGCGGAAACGCTCCGCGTCGTGACGGGAGTTGGCGAGGACGACGTCCGCGCCGTGCCGCAGCAGCAGGCCGTCGGCGAGCTTCTCGTAGACGACGCCCACATAGCCGGTGACCACAACGGGCCGCCGGGCCTCGGCCCGCCACGCGTGGGCCAGGCCGTGCAGCATGGCCTGGACGGCGCCCCCGACGCAGGCCAGCACCACGACGTCGTACCGGGCGCGGCCGGCCGTGCGCAGGAAGTCCGTGCCGGTGACCTCGCGCAGCGAGTCCGCCCGGATGCCGACCTCGCCGAGCTGGCGGACGGTCGGGGTGGCGCGCCCCCGCAGCAGGAAGCCGTCCAGCGGCCCGCCGGGGGCGAGCCGGCGGGCGGTGAGCGCCCCCCATTTCCACCGGGTGTCGGAGTCCGCGAGCACCGCGATACGCAGCGGGGAATCGGTACGTGATGGCACGTCGCCGACGATAGAAATGGATTCCGTTTCGTTGCCCAACGCGAGCTCAACAGCCGGTAAACAGCACACCGACGATCGGCGAATCAGTTGACGCGCAGGGCCGGTTCATCATTCCGCCGCGCTTCGTTCACCTTCACTTACGCCCGGCGTCAGAACGAATGCCGGGGCGCCGCCTAAGGTCTCGGGAGTGGTCAAGCTCTCCGTCATCGTGCCGTTCTTCAACGTACAGACATACGCTCCCGACACACTCCGAAGTCTACGTGCGAACGCGCGTGAGGATTTCGAATTCATTCTCGTCGACGACTGTTCGACGGACGGGACGCCGGGCATCCTGGAGCGCGCCGCGGGCGAGCTCCCGGGGGCCGTGCTCGTACGGCACGAGAAGAACGGCGGTCTGGCCACCGCCCGCAACAGCGGGCTGGACGCGGCCCGCGGGCAGTACATCGCCTTCCTCGACGGCGACGACTGGCTGGCGCCCGGCTACTACCCCCAACTGCTTTCGGCCATCGAGTCGTTGGACGTCGACTTCGTGCGCACCGACCACGTGCAGTGCACCGGGCGCACCCGCACGATCCACCGCGTGCCCACCGGCAGGCGGGGCGTCGTGCTCCGGCCGCGCGAGGCGATACTGCCCGCGGACCGCTCCACCTCCGTCGACTACCCCTACGCCTGGGCGGGCATCTACCACCGGCGCCTGCTGGACGACGGCCTGCTGCACTTCCGGCACGGGCTGCGCACCGCCGAGGACCGGCCGTGGATCTGGCGGCTGCACCGCGAGGCGCGCTCCTTCGCGGTCGCCGGACTCCTCGGCGTTTTCTACCGGCGCGGCGTCGCCTCCTCGCTCACACAGATCGGCGACGTACGCCAACTCGATTTCATCCGGGCATTCGACCAGGTGATCGACGAGACCTCGCGGGATCCGGACGCCGACCGGCTGCTCCCCAAAGCCGTCCGCACGTATTGCGCCATCATTTCCCACCATCTCGGCTCCATAGAGCGCTTCGAACCGGCCGTCGCCCGAACACTGCGTTCGATGAGTGCAGCAGCCATGAAACGCATGCCGCAGGATCTCCTCAAGGACGCCTTGAATTCCATGGACGACGACCGCGCCGCCCGGCTGCGCCGAGTGCGCCGCCGCCCCATGGCCGCCGAGGCGGCCGCCTGATGCCCGCCGCGCCGGGCGCCCGCTCCCGCACCCAGATCCTCCTCGCCTCCACCCTCTACGGCGCGGCCACGCTCGCCGCCGCCCTGGACGCCGGGCTGCTCGCGCCCGCCGACCGCAGACTGCTGCTCGTCGCCAACACCGCCGCCACGCCCGAGACCACGCCGGCCTTCGACCGGGCCCCCGGCTTCGAGCGGCTGCGCACCCGCTTCGACGGCGTGCTGTCCTGGAACGAGACGATCAGCCCCTTCCACCCCGGCGGCTGGTCCCCGCGCCCGGACGACGTCCCGCTGTGGGAGCGGCACCTGCGGCTGCTGTGGGGGCTCGGCGACGACGAGGTGGAGATCGTCCTGGAGTCCATCCAGGTCAACCCCGCCCTCGCCGTCGCCCAGCTCTTCCCCGACGCCCCGCTGGAGGTCTACGCGGACGGGCTGATGAGCTACGGCCCCACCCGCAGCAAGCTCGATCCGCTGGTCGGCACGCGCGTGCGCCGCCTGCTCCACCTCGACCTGGTGCCGGGCCTTGCGCCCCTGCTGCTCACGGAGTTCGGCGTCGAGGCGGAGATCGTCCCCGACGACGCCTTCACCAAGGTGCTGGCCGAGCTCGGCGACGCCACCGCCGGCCGGCTGCCGGACGTCCCCGAGGGGGCCGCGCTGCTGCTCGGGCAGTACCTGTCGGCGCTCGACATCCTCACGCCCGAGGAGGAGGAGCGGCTGCACGCCCGGATGCTGCGCGGCGCGGTCCGCCGCGGCCACCGCGACGTGATCTTCAAACCGCACCCCATCGCGCCCGCCCGCTGGTCGCGGCTGCTGGAGGAGGAGGCGGAGCGGCTCGGCGCGTCCCTGACCGTCCTCGACACGCCCGTCCTGGCCGAAGTGGTGTGCCAGCGGCTGCGGCCCGCGCTCGTCGTCGCCTGCTTCTCGACCGCGCTCTTCACCGCCCGCGCCTTCCAGGGCCTGCCCGTCGCCCGCTGCGGCACCGAACTGCTGCTGGAGCGCCTCACCCCGTACCAGAACAGCAACCGCGTGCCCGTCACCCTCGTCGACGCACTGCTGCCCGACCTCGACCACCCGCAGCGGCCCCCGGTCGCGGAAGCACACCTGAGCGGGCTGCTGACGGCGGTCGGCTACGCGATGCAGCCGCAGATCCACCCCGGACTGCGCCAGGCCGCCGAGCGCTACCTCGCCGCGCACCTGAACGCCCGCACCCGGCGCTACTTCAAGCGCCGCCGCCTCACCGCGCTCGCCCTCCCCGGCGCGATCCCCTCCCAACTCGCCTTCCTGCCGCGCAATCCCGCCGTCCGCAGAGTGGCCCGCCGTGCGCGGGCGGTGCGACGGCGCCTCGCACGGCGGCCGAGCGGCACCCAGACCCGGAACGGAGGGCCGCAGTGAGGCCCGACACGGAACTCCCCGCCGCACCGCAGGACGCCAGGCCCGCGCAGGGGAACACCCCTGGGACGCTCTTGGGCCACCCCCCGAAACCCGCCGTCTCCGGTGCCGGGCGGGCACATACCGGGCCGGCACCGGGCGCGTCGCACACCCGGCTGCGCGCCCTGGACGGACTGCGGCTGATCGCCGCGCTGATGGTGGCGCTGTACCACTACGGCGGGCGGGACGGCGAGGTCAGCCAGGCGTGGGGCGTCTCGCCCCGGCACGCATTCCCGCACCTGTCCACGGCCTTCGCCTACGGCTGCCTCGGGGTGCAGATCTTCTTCGTCATCAGCGGCTTCGTGATCTGCATGAGCGGCTGGGGCCGCCCGCTGCGCTCCTTCTTCGCCTCCCGCGCGGCCCGCCTCTACCCCGCCTACTGGGCGGCCATCGTGCTCGTCACCCTCGCCTTCGCGCTGCCGTGGGTGGCGTACAAGACGGTCTCCGCCAGCGACACGCTGGTCAACCTGACCATGCTCCAGCAGCCCGTGGGCGCCCACCGGGTGCTCGGGGTGTGCTGGACGCTCTGGGCGGAGCTGCGCTTCTACGCCCTCTTTGCGCTCTTCGTCGTGCTGCCCGGCGCCACCCGGCACCGGGTGATCCTCTTCTGCGCGGTGTGGACCCTGATGACGGTCGTCACCACCGCCTCCCACCTGGAGTTTCTGCGGGTGGTCTTCATGCCCGAGTACTCGGCGTACTTCATCGGCGGCATCGGCCTCTACCTGATCCACCGCTTCGGGCACGACGCGCTCGCCTGGGGCATCGTCGGCGTGAGCTTCCTGCTCGGCCAGCACTACGCGGTGGCGGGGCTGTGGCACCCGCCGAACCCGCACTACTTCTCCTACCGCTCCCCCTACGTCATCATCGCCGTCCTCGCGCTGGGCTACGCGGCCGTGGCGGCCGTCGCCCTCGGCAAGGTCCGCTGGGCGAACTGGGGTTGGCTGCCCTTCGCGGGCGCGCTGACCTACCCCTTCTACCTGGTGCACGAGCACCTGGGCTGGGTGGTGATCGGCGGCCTGCACCGGAAGCTGGGCATCCCGTCGGCCGCCACGTTCGCGCTGACGATCGCCCTGATGCTGGCGCTGGCGTGGGCGCTGCACGTGTGCGTGGAGCGGCGGCTGACGCCGGTGCTGCGCCGGGCGCTGGACGGGCGCGGCTCCCGAATGGGTAACTAGGGCGCGGCGGTCGGCGTCAGCGTCGACTCGATGCCCGCGATGACGATGCGCAGGCCCGTCTCGAAGGCCTCGTCGAGGTCGCCGAAGAACGCCCACCCGGCTTCGGCGGCCAGCGGGTAGCCCTCCAACTTGCGTGCACGGTTGGCCAGGTCGTAGGCGGGGTCGCGCTCACCGCCGGGCATGGGTTGTACGGACTGCTCCTCGATGACGTGCCCGACGGTGTACGTGTGCGCGGTGTGCAACGCGTGGGCGGCGGCGCGCGGGGGGAATCCGGCGTCCACGAGAACGGTCATCATCCGCTCCAGCGGTGCGGCGTAGCTGTCGTCCGTGAAGCGCGTACCGCTGAAGACCTTGGCGCCGTCGCGGTAGCCGAGCAGGAAGCTGCGCAGCATGCGGCTGTATTCGGCCAGAAACTCCTGCCAGGTGGTGCGGCCGACGTCGACGATCGGGCGGGACATCCGCCGGAACATCTCCGTGGCGACCTCGTCGAGCAGCTCCTGCTTGTTCTTGAAGTGCCAATACAGCGCCGGTGCCTGGACGTTCAGCTCCTTGGCGATCCTGCGCAGGGTGAGGCCTTCGAGGCCCACCTCGTTCAGCAGGCCCAGTGCGGTTTCGGCCACCAGGGCACGGTCGATTCGATTTCCCACCTTGACAGCTTAACGGCGTTCAGTTCAGTCTGGGCACAGCACGAACTTAACAACGTTAAGCACACTTGGGGGTCCCTCGTGGAAACGGAAGTTCTCATCGCCGGCGCCGGTCCGACCGGTCTCGTCCTCGCCATCGACCTGGCCCGCCGCGGGATACGCCACCGCATCGTCGACCAGTCCGAGCGCGGCTTCCCCGGCTCGCGCGGCACGGGCATACAGCCGCGCACGCTGGAGGTGTTGGACGACCTGGGCGCCGTCGAGGCCCTGATGGCCGCCGGCGGCCCGGTCCCGCTCGTCCAGAACTGGAGGGGCACCGAGCGCACCGATGTCCGTCAGCTCGTCGTGCCGGCCGACGCCTCACCGGGTGTGCCCTACCCCGTGCCGTGGATGGTCCCGCAGTGGCGCACCGTCGAGGTCCTGACCGCCCACCTCGAAGAGCTGGGCGGACACGTGGAATTCCGCACCGAACTGACCGGCTTCGCCCACGACGCGGACGGTGTGACGGCCACCTTGCGGCGCGCCGACGGCACCGCCGAGACCGTACGGGCCGCATGGCTGGTCGCCGCCGACGGCGGCCGCAGCACCGTACGCAGGACCCTCGGCGTGCCCATGACCGGCACCCAGGTGGTGGACCCGCACCCGATGCTGGTCGCCGACGTCATCCTGGAAGGCCCCGACCGGCCCCACATCGACCGCGACCACTGGCACATGTGGGCCGAGAACGGCCTGCTCGCCCTGCGGCCGTTCGAAGGCACGGAGACCACCCAGGTCATGGCCTCCTTCCCGGATGCGGAGGGCGCCCTCGAAGCCGCACAGGCCCTCACCCCGGATGACATCGGCCGCCTCGTCGCCGAGCGCTCCGGGCTGCGCCTCACGGTGGGCGAGGTGCGCTGGTCCTCCGCCTTCCGGCCGCGCATGGGAATGGCCGAGCGCTTCCGCACGGGCCGGGTGCTGCTGGCCGGCGACGCCGCCCACATCCACTCCCCGGCGGGCGGCCAGGGCCTCAACACCAGCCTCCAGGACGCCTACAACCTCGGCTGGAAACTGGCCGCCGTGCTGCGCCTGGGCGCGCCCGACAGCCTGATCGACACCTACGACGCCGAGCGCTCGAAGGTCGCGGCCGACGTGCTGAGCCTGAGCAGCCGCATCCACGCCTCGGACCGTGTGCCGGAGCGCGGGCCGCAGCGACGCGGCAAGGAGACGCACCAGCTGACCCTGGGCTACCGCGAGAGCCCGCTGAGCCGGGAGCTGCGCCGGGAGATCCCCGAGGGCGGTCTGCAGGCGGGCGACCGGGCGCCGGACGCGCCGTGCGGCACCCCGGCGGGGGCGGCGATGCGGCTGTTCGACGCCTTCCGGGGGCCGCACTTCACGCTGCTGAACCTGACGGGGACGCCGGTGCAGGCGCCGGAAGCGGACTGGATCCGCATGCCGGAGGTCGTCGACGCGCACGGGCACATCAAGGAGGCGTACGGGACGGGGCTGTTCCTGATCCGTCCGGACGGATACGTGGGGCTGGCCACGGACGATCCGGCGGATGTGGCGCCGTACTTGGCGGAGCTCGCCGGGGTCTGATCTCCGCCGCCGGCGGCTCGCCCGCCCTCAGGCGCTACCGAGGGCGGGCCCCTGCACCACCACCGACAGCAGCATCACAAACCCCCGCCCACCACGGAGGGCGGCGGGGCCGCGGACAGCATCTCGACGCTGAGAGTGCTCACGGGCGTTCCTCGAAGGTGGAAGGGGGCTGTCGGATACAGGAGGTCAGCGGGTCACAGCCGCCGCAGTGCGGCGACGGCCCGTTGCGCGATGACCGTCGCCTCCGGCGCGACGTCCACGGCGGCACCGGTCTCGTCGGCTTCCAGCGGCTCCAGGGCCGCGAACTGCGAGTCCAGCAGCCGGGGGGTCATGAAGTGCCCCTTGCGGGCGGCCATCCGGGCGGCGATCAGCAGGCGGTCGCCGGTGAGGTGGAGGAAGACGAGCCCCGGCACGGCGGCGCGCAGCCGGTCGCGGTAGGCACGCTTGAGGGCGGAGCAGCCGATCACGCCGCCCTCACCGAGGGCGGCCCGCCCGCGGGCCCAGTCACCGATGGCATCGAGCCAGGGGGCCCGGTCGGCGTCGTCCAGCGGGATGCCCGCGGACATCTTGGCGACGTTTGCCGCGGGGTGGAAGTCGTCCCCCTCGGCGTACGGGACGCCGAGCGCCTCCGCCACCAGCGGGCCGACCGTGGACTTGCCTGTACCGGCCACGCCCATCACCACCACGACTCGGCTGGTCATCGCCGCGCCCACCTCGCTGTCTCCGTCGGCGTCTCCGTCGACCTCGCTGTTCGCGGCCCACTGAAGCTCATACGTATGACGTATTCAAGAGCCCGCACCTCCCGGCGACGGGTCGGCGTGACCGTCCTGCCGGCCGAGGAGTGGAACGTCTACGACCCGCGCGTCATCCGCTGGCGGCCGGCGGGCCCCGACCGCCCCCGCCGGCTGCGCTCGCCGACCGTGCTGCGCTCGGCCGTCGAACCGGCCGCGGCGGGCCTTGCCGCCCGGGAGCCCTACCCCTCCGGCCACCGCTCGTACCAGCGCTCCGCCGCCTCCACCTGCGCGGCCAGCGACACGAGCAGCGGCTCGCTCCCAGCCGGCCCGAGGAACTGCGCGCCCAGCGGCAGCCCCGAGGCCGTGAACCCGGACGGCACGCTCACGCCCGGCCACCCCAGGACGTTCCACGGCCAGGCATACGGACACGCCGCGATCATCCGCTCGTTCGTCTCGCGGCTGCCCAGCCCCGTCAACTCCCCGACGCGCAGCGGCGGACAGGCGGTCGTGGGGGTGAGCACCAGGTCGTACCGGCCGAACAGCTCCCCCACCCGGCGCCGCAGCGGCCCCTCCGCGGCGCGGGCCGCGCGCAGCACCTCGCCGCCGAAGAGCAGGCCGCCGCGCGCGTTGACGTGCGTACGGGGGTCCAGCAGGGCCCGGTCCGGCGTCCGGCGGGTCCACTCGCGCACCCCGGCCATCGAGCGCGGCACGAACGACAGGCCGATCAGCCCGTAGCGCGGCTCTTCCTCGACCACCTCGTGCCCGAGCGACTCCAGCCGCTCGGCCATGCGGACGGTCGCATCCCGCACCACCGGGTCGAGCCGGTGCCGTACGGCTGCGAAGGCGGGCCGGAAGGAGAGCGCGATACGCAGGCGGCGCGGCTCGCGCCGGGCCGCGGCGAGCAGGTCGACGGGCGGCGGCCGGTGCAGATCACCGCGGTGCGAACCGGCGACGGCGTGGAGCAGCAGGGCGGCGTCCGCGACCGTACGGGCGAGCGGGCCGTCGGCGGTGAGCCCCCGGAAGGCCTCGCGCGCCGGGGCGGTCGAGACCCGGCCGCGCTGCGGTTTGATGCCGACCAGGTGCGTCCAGGCGGCGGGGATCCGGATCGACCCGGCCCCGTCCGACCCGAGCGCGGCCGGCACGAGCCCGGCGGCGACGGCCGCCGCGGACCCGCCCGACGAGCCGCCCGGTGTGTGCTCCAGGCTCCAGGGGTTGCGCGTGATCCCGAAGGCGGGCCCGTCGGTGACGGGCCACTGCCCCAGTTCGGGCGTGTTGGTCTTGCCGACGATCACGGCACCTGCGGCCCGTAATCGCCGTACGGCCTCACTGTCGGCGTGCTGCGGCGGGAAGTCCCCGGCACAGCCGAACGCGGTCGGCTCCCCCGCCACGTCCATGTCGTCCTTGACCGCGAGGGGCACGCCGAGCAGCGGCCGACCGCGTTCCCCGGCGGCGAGCAGCCGGTCGGCCTCGTCGGCCTCGCGCAGCGCCGCCTCGGCCCGCACCCGGCGGAAGGCGTTGAGCGTGGGCTGGGTGTCGGCGATGCGGCGCAGGGCGTCCTCGACGAGGGCGCGGGAGGTGACGTCGCCACGGGCGAGGGCGAGGGCTTGTTCGGCGAGGCCTCTCGGGGCCTGCGACTGCTGTTGCACGTGCTGTTGCTGCTGCTGTTCCGTCATCAGATCCCCCGGTCGTGATGGTCGAACAGAACTCACGGTAACGGCACGGACATTCGCTTCACAGTCGAAATCGGTGCGATTTGCAGTCATGTTGTCGCCATGTTGTTCGATACGCTGCCGGGCGGCATGGAGCGGGGCGAGGGGCCGGGGAGGCGAGTGGTGTGCCGGTGTCGGCGTGGCGGCTGACGGAAGAGGTGGCCGCGGTGCACGCCGCGCGGGGCAATCCGTCCGCCCTCATCGGCGAGTTCCGGCGGACGGCTGTGCTCGTACCGCTGGACGAGGCGGGCGGGCTGTGGACGGTCGTGCAGGACGGCATCCGATGGGTGTGCGCGTTCACCGACGAGGCGGCGCTGGGCCGGTTCGCTGCGGCGCGCGGCGAGGCGGACGCGCGCCGCGAGTGGGAGTACCGCTCCGTGTGGGGCGCGCGGCTGCTGGACGTGGTCGTACCGGCCCTCGGCGTCCCGGCCGGGGTGGCGCTGGACGTGGGCAGTCCGCATCCGATGCTCTTCCCGCCCGTGACGGGTGTGGTGCCCGAGGCGGTGGCGCTGGACGACCCGGACAACGTGTACGCGCACGTGGACGAGGAGGGGGCGCGGTGAGCGGCAAGCAGCTCAAGGCGGACAACGAATCGCTGAACGGCATCAAGAACGGCATCAACGACGCGATCGGCGAGCTGAAATCGCTCGGCACCCCGGGCGAGGCTGCGGTCGGCCGCGGCTTCTCGGAGCTGTCGCTGACCGGCGTGGAGACCGGCCACGACGGCCTGACCTCGGCTTTCAATGACTTCTGCGACCGCTGGGAGTGGGGTGTACGGGCGTTGATGCGCGACGCCGAGCAGTTCGCGGAGCGGGTGGGCCTGGCGGCGGGCTATTACCACGAGCGCGACGTCTACATCTCCAAGACCCTCAAGGTCGCCGCCAACGCCACCTTCGGCAATCCGCACCTGTCGGACGACCAGGTGGAGAAGACCTCGTGGGGCGATGTGCTGGCGGACAACCCGTACACGCAGGCCCGCGATGCCGACTTCAGCGCCGACTCCTTCGTGAAGCAGGGCGAGCAGGCGAAGAAGGTGTGGTCGCAGACGGCGAAGGACTTGGAAGACAGCGCGAAGACGGGCGGGGTGACCCCGTTCGGCATGGCGTACCGGCAGGCGCGCGGCTCGAGTGAGTGACAAGGACTGATGAGCGACATATTCAGCGGGGCCGCACACGCCTTCAACTCGGCCGGTGAGTGGGGCGAGAAGAAGCTCCAACAGGGCAAGAAGAAGCTCGGCCAGGCCGTCCACGCGGGCACCGAGGCCGTGGGCGACGTCCTGGACGCGGCCGGTGCGCACGGCGCGGCCGACACGGTCGAGGACTGGGGCGACGGGGCGGCCTCCGCGCTCGGTGCCCACGTCGGTGAGCGGCAGCTCGGCGAGAGCGAGGAGGCCGAGGAGCTCGTCCACGGCAACGTCAAGAAGATCAACGCCACCGCCAAGCACCTGCGCAGCTTCCACACCGCGTTCGACGGCATCCACGGAAACCTGCAGCGCATCCGCGCGACGGACTGGAAGGGCGAGGGCGCGGACGCCTTCACCACGAAGTTCGTCGAGCACCCGCAGCAGTGGGCACATGCGGCCGACGCCTGCGAGGCGGCCGCGGGCGCGCTGGAGGCGTACGCGCACACGGTCGAGTGGGCGCAGGGTCAGGCCAAGGAGGCCGTCCGCCTGTACAAGAAGGCCAAGGAGGCGGAGAAGAAGGCGGTCGACGCGTACAACGCGAAGGTCGTCGTCTACAACCTGACGCTGGAGAAGGGCAAGGACCCGGGCCCCAAGCCGGACAAGCCGGGCAAGGTCGGCGAGGCCGACGTGCACGAGGCGCGGCGCATCCTGACCGAGGCGCGCAAGCAGCGCGACACGGCGGCGGGCGAGGCCCGCTCGAAGGTGGCGGCGGCCGTCGCGCACGCCCCGGCGAAGCCCTCCTTCTCGGACCGGATGAAGGGCGACGCCCTGGACCTCGCCGACGGCGGCTCGCTTGAGCTGCTGCACGCCGCGGGCGGCGGCATCCGCGCGGCGACGGACATGGAGAAGATGGCCCGCTCCATGAACCCGGCCGACCCGTACAACATGACCCACCCCGCGGACTACCTGGGCGGTCTGAACAACTCTGTTGCAGGCATGCTCTCCCTGGCCTCCCACCCGGAACGCGCCCCCGCCGCGCTCCTGGGCACCGGCTGGGGCTCGGACCCCTCGGAAGCGGCGGGCAAGCTCGCCGGCACCGTCCTCCTGGCCGTGGCCACGGGCGGCGGCAGCACGGCCGCGGCGTCGGCGGCGGAACGCACGGCGGCGCGGGAGGGGGCGGCGGCGGGGGAACGGGCGGCTGCCGGGGTGGAGAAGGGGGCGGCTTCCGGGGAGAAGGGGGCGGCGAGGCAGCAGGCCGAGAAGAACCCGGAGAGCGCCGGCCAGTCGGACGGGCAGAAGTGCACCAACGGCACCGACCCTGTCGACCTGGCCACCGGCTACATGTTCCTGCCCCAGACCGACGCCCATCTGCCCGCGGCGCTGCCGCTGGCCTTCTCCCGCCGGGCCCAGTCCGGCTATGCGGCGGGCCGCTGGTTCGGCCCTTCGTGGGCGAGCACGGCGGACCAGCGGCTCGAAGTCGACTCCGAGGGCGTGGTGTTCGTCTGCGAGGACGGCAGGCTGCTGACCTATCCGCACCCGGCCCCCGGCGTTCCGACCCTCCCGTCCCACGGTCCTCGCTGGCCCCTGGAGCCCGCCGAGGACGGCGGGTACGTCATCAAGGACCCACAGCGGGGACTCACCTGGCACTTCGCGCCCGGCAGCCGCCCCGAGGTGGCGCTGCTGGAGCAGGTCTCCGACCGCAACGGCCACTGGATCACCTACGAGTACGACGACCACGGCACCCCGCTCGCCCTGACGCACAGCGCCAGCTACCGCATCCGCATCAGCACCGAGTCGGGGCGCATCACCGCCCTCCACCTCGCCTCGGCGGCCCCCGACGGTTCGGACGCCGAGCTGATCCGCTACGGCTACACGGACGGAAACCTGACGGACGTCGTCAACTCGTCGTCCCTGCCGCTGCGTTTCGGTTACGACGACCGGCGCCGGATCACGTCCTGGACCGACCGGAACGGCCGCGGCTACCGGTATGTGTACGACGACCTCGACCGCTGCGTCTTCCAGACCGGCACCGAGGGGCACATGCGCTGCACCTTGGAGTACGGGGAGCCGGACCCCGAGACGGGCCTGCGCGTCACCACACTGACCGACGCCCTCGGGGACACCACCCGCTCGGTCTTCAACGCCCGCAGCCAGCTCGTGTCGGAAACCGACGCCACCGGGTCCACGGTTGTCACGCAGTGGGACCGCCACGACCGCCTCCTCTCCCGCACCGACCCCCTCGGCCACACGACGGAGCTGCGCTACGACGCCGAAGGCAACCCGGTCGCGGTCGTCCGCCCCGACGGGCGGGAGAGCACGGTGGCGTACAACGACCTGGGCCTGCCGGAGACGCTCACCGGCCCGGACGGCGCGACCTGGCACCAGACGTACGACGCGGCGGGCAACCGCACCTCGGTCACGGACCCGGCGGGCGTGACGACGACGTACGCGTACGACGGCCTGGGGCACCCGGCCGCGGTGACGGACGCGCTGGGCAACGTCACGCGCGTCCGCTGCAACGCGGCCGGCCTCCCCATGGAGATCACCGACCCGCTGGGCGGCGTGACCAGCTACCGGCGCGACGCCTTCGGCCGCGTGACGACCGTCATCGACCCGGTCGGCAACACGACCCGCCTCTCCTGGACGGTCGAGGGCAGACTCGCCCGTCGCATCGCACCGGACGGCGCGGAGGAGACGTGGACGTACGACGGTGAGGGCAACTGCACGGCGCACACCGACGCCCTGGGCGGCGTGACGACGTTCGAGTACACGGACTTCGACCTCCTCACGGCACGCACGGGCCCGGACGGCGTCCGCCACGAGTTCACCCACGACCACCGGCTCCAGCTCCGGAGGGTCACCAACCCCCAGGGCCTGGCATGGTCGTACGACTACGACCCGGCGGGGCGGCTGATTGCGGAGACGGACTTCGACGGCCGGAGGCTCACCTACGCCCACGACGCGGCCGGCCGCCTGACGGCCCGCACGAACGCGCTCGGCCAGACGATCACTTACGAGCACGATGTGCTCGGCCGGGTAGTGGCGAAGAACGCCGACGGCGCGGTGACGATGTACGCCCACGACCCGGCCGGACGCCTGCTGGAGGCCGCGGGCCCGGACGCGACGCTGGTGTACGGCCGCGACCGCCTCGGCCGCGCCAAGTCCGAGACGACGAACGGCCGGACGCTTACGTTCGCGTACGACAAGCTGGGCCGCCGGACGCGGCGGGTGACTCCGGCCGGGTCGCTCAGCACGTGGACGTACGACGCGGCGGGGCGGCGAACGTCGCTGACGGCGTCGGGCCGCACGTTCGACGTCGAACACGACGCGGCGGGAAGGGAGGTGGCCCGCCACTTCGGCTTCGGCGAGGGCCTGACCCTGACGACGGACTGGGACGCGGCGGGCCGGGTGGTCTCCCAGTCGGTGATGGCAGGTGCGGACCGCTTGCAGCACCGCTCTTACACCTACCGCCGTGACGGCTACCTGACGGCGATGAACGACCGCAGCTTCGAACTGGACGCGGCGGGCCGCGTGACGGCCGTCGACGCGCCGGGGTGGCAGGAACGGTACGCCTACGACGCGGCGGGCAACCAGACGCAGGCCAGCTGGCCGACCGAACACCCGGGCACGGAGGCACAGGGCACGCGCGCGTACTCCGGCACACTGCTCAAGCGCGCGGGAACGGTCCGCTACGAACACGACGCGCAGGGCCGGGTGGTCCTGCGCCAGAAGGTCCGCCTGTCCCGCAAGCCCGACACGTGGCGCTACGAGTGGGACGCGGAGGACCGCCTGAGGTCGGTGGTAACGCCGGACGGGGTGACGTGGCGCTACTTGTACGACCCGCTGGGCCGCCGAATAGCGAAGCAGCGCCTGACGGATGCGGGTGATGTGGCGGAGGAGGTGACCTTCACCTGGGACGGCGCAACGCTGACGGAACAGACGACGACGGGATCCTTGCCAAACCTGGTCACGCTGACGTGGGACCACGACGGCCTCCGCCCGATCTCGCAAACCGAACGCATATCGGCATCGGACGCCCCGCAACACGAGATAGACAGCCGCTTCTTCGCGATCGTCACGGACCTGGTCGGCGCCCCGACGGACCTGATAGACGAGTCGGGCACGCAGGCGTGGCACACCCGCTCAACCCTCTGGGGCACCACGGCCTGGTCCAGAGACAGCACGACGTACACCCCCCTCCGCTTCCCAGGCCAATACTTCGACCCAGAAACGGGGCTGCACTACAACTTCCACCGGCACTACGACCCAGAAACGGGTCGGTACACGTCCCCTGATCCGCTGGGGCTCGCCCCGGCCCCGAACCCGGCGACGTATGTGCACAATCCGCTGACGTGGGCGGATCCACTGGGATTGTCTCCATGCCTTAGCCCCGGCGGGGGCCAGATGGACTATATGGAGCACAGCAGCATCCCTGCTGGCGCTCCCGTTACACATGGCGAAACAGGCACACTGATCGGCTCGGACGGCGCCAGCACGCGAAACTTCCAGAACGTCCTCAACGCCGGTGAACACGACGTCGTAGCCCACGGCACAAGAGGGGGCTTCCTGGACCTACCCGGGGGTGAAGTGAATGGAGGTCAGTTGGTCGACGCCGTCAGGAACAACCCCCACTACAATGGCGGACCATTGCGGCTCATGGTTTGTCATTCCGGAGCCGATTCATCTGGCATTGCCCAGCAACTGGCCAACGAGATGGGGGTAACTGTTAGAGCGCCAACAAACAAAGTCGGCACCAATCCGGTCCTCGGACCCGGCCAAGTACCACAAATCGCAGACGGTGGGTACTGGCGAACATATCTCCCCATGTTACTAAAGGAACAGCATGCAATCGGTGGGCTTCTTCCGTGAGCTGGAACCCGATAACCCGAGCACCTTCAAGGAACCAATCAAGGACTCCTTGCAGTGTGACGTCTCCTACGCAAGGGAGGATGTGGCCCGGTATCTGGACGGGGGGCATCCAATTTTCGACATCATGGAGTCGACTGTCGACGTAATTGGGAATGTTTTCCGAGTTCCAGGGGGCTCATCCGTCATGACTGACGGGGAGTTCGTATGGCGAACTGACCTTTCCTCCTACGTAACTCGATACTCGATCAGACTCCCCGAGGAGTTTCTGAAGTTTATGCAGGAGAAACAGTTCAAGGTTCCGGACGTGCCCCGCACTCGGTTGCTTGAACTCTCCCTTGCGGTGGGCAGGATGCTTAATTTTCGCGACAACCCTGGCGCGGGGCCTCAAGCAAAATAAGGGGAAAGAGAGGCCCTGGTGCTGCCCCGATGACGGCCAGAAAGGACTGGCGTGGAGATTGAGCTGGTGCGGGTCGAACAGGGTCCGCCGCACACCGTGCAGTTTACCTGCTGCGTCGGCCGCGCGTGGGGCACGTGGCGCGGGCCTGGCGGCCCGAGGAGTTTTCAGCCTCGCTCATTTCTCCCGGTCAGTTCGAAGAGGCATGGAATCGCGCAACCTGGCCCCCAGCACATGAGCCATCCCATGTTACGAATCCAGCCTGAGCTGTTGAAGGCGAAGCCACAGTGAGAAGGATTGCCGTTCCCGACTTTCACGGAAAGCCTCAAAATTACATCGCGGAGCTGGATGTAACCACCGAAGAACTGGAATCACTGTGGGGGCCGCGTGACATATCCATGGATGACCTCGGCCCATGGTTCACTTTCGCATTCTCCCTGGACAGCGGCTTCCTGGCCGCCTTGGTGCGGGAAGTCGAAAATGCGCCAACCCCGGGATACATTTTGACAGTCATCGGGCAGAAGGAACTCCAGGGCATACTGGAGGACTTCCTCACAGAATCGGGATTTGCCCCAGACCGCGTATTGCGCAGAGGATTTGAATAACCTTTGCTGTATATGTTGGCGGATCAGTCAGGGGTGGCAAAAGAGCACCGTGGGCCCGGGTAAGCCAACCCGTGGGGGGATCGCTATCGGGACGGCTTTAGTTGAACGACAGCCACTACAAATGCGCGCGAGGGACCCAAGAATGGCAGAGCCGAGCCGGGAATATCTGCTACAGATCATTTCAAGCAGCGGCCTAACGGTGCTTGGCACGACTCCATGGCCAGAACTCCCGACAGTGGAGCAAGCATGGAAGGTCATGGCCGGCATGGAAACCGCGCCAGCCGCAACAATTAGCCAGAAATCTCCGCACGCCTTTGCCGAAGTGGACCATCAATGGCTGACTCAGGCGTCTAACAACTCCCTATTCACCGACGACGGAAGCTTTCTCATCAGCATCGCCGGACGAGGAAGCCGGGAAATTGGCTGGACTTCCGTTAAATGGTCCGATAGTGCCGATTTGGCTTCGAACCCCCAGAGTGATGGCGACCCCGAGTTTGTGGCAATGTCCTTGAACGGGAAGCACATCTGCGGCGTTACGACAGAGGAATACGACTATTGGGTCGTCTCCCATCAGTTCGATTAGAAAATAGACGAGCAAGGCACAGCGGCGTGGCGTACGCGCGCCACACTATGAGGCACGACGGCATGGTCGAGGGACAGCACGACGTACCCCCTCCGCTTCGCAGGCCAATACTTCGACCAAGAAACAGGCCTCCACTACAACTTCCACCGCCACTACGACCCAGAGACGGGTCGATACACGACGGCGGACCCGCTGGGGCTTGCCCCGGCCCCGAACCCGCCTGCGTATTCGACAGCAGCCGTTATGAGCGCACCAGAGCCGATCGCGCACTGGACGATGCCCGGTTATGGGTGCGGTACGCGCTGCACCGGTGCTAACTTGATGTCCAAGCGGCTGGGCGCCCGGCCGTGAGAAGGCCCCCGCCACGGAGGACAGTCCGCGACGAGGGCCACCGAAAGAGATCGGACGGCTGTGTGGCCGTCAGCCCTCAGTGTCCTTGAGGACTGCCGGTCACCGCCCGGTCAACCACCTCCCGAACTCGCGGATTACCGCGTAGACCCGCTCGCGAAGTGGCTTCTTCCGGTGGCGTCCCATGGGCGCCCCCTCCCTACGTGCGCACCCTGTCCGGGAGTGCTCCGGAGGACGCCCATGCCGGGCGCCCTGGGGCGAGCGTCCGGAGATGTATCCACGTCCTCGTGGGAGGGGGCGCACGAGGTGCGCCACAGGTCACAATAGTGCGCTGCGGACGGGGAGTTGGGCGATTTATCTGGTGCCGTCCCCGATAGGGTGAAGAGGGGCACGGCCGCGTGACCTCGGTCGCTACCGGGCGGGCCTGACAACGAGGCCCCTCCAGGCGTTCCGGGCCTCCGCCCTGTCGGCGGTACGCGGATCCCGGTCGGCGCGCGTGACGGTCTCAGGGGCCCCGGCGGCCTGGGCGAAGCTGTGCCTCAATGCCGCCAACGGCGCCGTCACGGCCCTGACCACACGCCGGATGCGGGTCTTCGCCAACCCCCGTGTCGCTCGCCTGGGCCGCGCGCTGGTCGAAGAGGCGTGGCTGGTCGGCAACGCGTCGGGCGCGCGGCTGCCCGACGACCTCCCTGACCGGGTGATCGAACGACTCCTCCGTATGCCGCCGGAGTCCGGCAGCAGCATGCTCTGGGACCGCCTCGCAGGCCGCCCGCTCGAATACGACGCCCGCAATGGCGCCGTGGTCCGCGCGGGCGTCCGAGTGGGTGTCCCCACTCCTCACAACGACACCGTCACCGCACTCCTTGAGGCCATCAGCGAGACCTTCGACGAGGCCGGGTGAGCGGAGCTCCGGTCGTGGAGGTCCGATTGAGTACGGCTACTCAGGCCGCCTGAGTGAGCGGGCGGTCCCGGGGACGACCTGTCGCGGGGTGTGATCACCTCATGAAGACGAAGCCGCTGCCGGACCTCCCCGACCTCATGCCCAAGCCGCTCAATGGCGTCGGCATGGCGGCACTGGTGCTGGCCGTGATGGCTGTGCTGGTCGCCGGCACACTCTGGGGCATTCCCTTGGCCGGCCTGCTGGGTCTGGCCGCCACGGTCTGCGGCGTGATCGGATGGAGGAAGGTAAGGCAGGGCAAGACAGATGGACGCATCCCGGCACTCGTCGGTCTCATTCTGGGCGCGCCCACGGCAGCTGTCTGCCTCGGCCTGACGGTGTGGTTCATCGACGCGATGTCTCACGTCAACGACAGGCCCGAGGATCTGGTCTCGAAGGGCGGCGCGTACGAGGCTCCGCTGAGCCCGGGTGAAACGGCGCGCTACCGGGACGGTGTGAAAGTGACGGTGGGCACGGCCCGTCGCATCCCGAACCTCCCTGGCGACCTGGCCCTGGTGAAAGGCGAGGTGACGTACGAGTTCACGGTGACGTACGTCAATGATCAGAAGAAGTCCGTTCAGCTGGCTTGGAACGGCATCAGTAGCAAAGAGAAGATCACGCCGGGCGATCTCACCCCCGACGGCCCCATGAGCCCGGAGTGGGACCGCCATCACCCCTGGTTCCCGGACGAGCTTGCGCCCCACCAGAAGGTGACGGTGAAGATGCACATCAACGCCCCACCGGACTCGACCGCCCTGGACTTCACCTGCACCCCGGCGGACTACCGGTCCGAAGCCCACTGGCTGTTGCCGCTCCGTTAAGGACGCCGATCCGTCTCCATGCGCTCGGCAGGTGACCTGTCTCCGTCAAGCGTGTCGCGGGGGAACTGGGCGATGTGTGTCATGGGCAGTTAGTAGCCTTAGCCCGGGGGCAACGCATGGGACTGAGCCAGTCGGGAGGGGACAAGCGTGGGTACGGGTGGGGGCGCGGGCGACAAGCTGTACGCGGAGCTGCAGTCGCTCAAGATCTTCAAGGGGCGGGTCGATGAGGTCCTGACGGAGCTGGGTGACTCCGAGGCGGCGCCGTCACGAGTCTCCGAGGCTCGGCTGGAGGCCGGCCTCATGGGCGTGAACTTCGCCGAGGTCAACTCTCTCCACAGCGCGTACAACAACGTTCACTCACAGCTGGAGACTCTTTCCCAGCTCCTGAGCGACATGATCGAAGCGCTGGGCACGGCGGTCCACGGTGCCCGGGTGGGCTACGAGAACATCGACATCGAGGTCAAGGAACGCATGTGGGCGGTGCAGCGCCGTACGCAGGAGCTCTTCGGATCGCCCAGCGACTCGCACACCCAGCGCTGCAACCGCAGTAGCCAGGTGGAGTTCTGATGGCCACGCCTTGGGGGCCTGCGAGCCCGTCCAACAACCCTGTCAGCCCTCTCATCAATCCGCTGCCGGCCAGCGGGCTGTTCACCAACTCGAACTTCGAGTCGATGTCGCATGAGCAGCTACGCGCCATGGTCGAGCACGCGGACCCCGAAAAGGCGGCTGTCCTGGGGCTCAAGCTCAATGCGGCCGACGCCGCTCTGACCAAGGCTGCTGAGGCCCTCAGGGTCCACATGGGCCAGGTCGAGTGGGAGGGTGAAGGCGGCGAGGCATTCCGCACATGGAGCGCTGACTTCGTCAACGCCATCCTGCGCGTGGGCAAGCTCAGTGGTACGGCTGGTGAGTGGATGGGCCACGCCGTTCAGACGCTGCACGAAGTCCACGGGCAGATGCCCGAGGTGTCCTCTTCGGCGCGCGCCACGCTCGACGCCTACCTCAACAATCACAAGGGGCAGGTGGGAGCTGTTGCTCCGCCGCTGCAAGGTGACCAGAGCGGCAGCACGCTGCAGAGCGGTGGCCCTACGCAGAAGCAGGCGTACGAGGCCCAGCAGCAGCTGGAGACGGATCGCACCCGTGCAGCACAGCTCATGAAGAAGCTTGCCGAGTCGTATTCTTGGTCGGCGCACAACATTGGGGTGGCGGAGCGGCCTACGCTCAAGGCGCTGCCGGGTCAGATTGTGGCACCGGATCCCCGTAATCCCGTCGATGGCTCTGGGTACATTCAGCCAGCCGGGAGCAGCAGCCCTCAGGCCGATACCAGCAACGGCGGTTCGAGCGCTGCTACAGCGAGTCCAGCCGAGTCCGGCCGTGACCACGAGGCAGGAAGACTGGTTCCGCTGGCCGAGGACCGTGGTGAAGCACTGCCCAGACGGAGGGCTGGCACTGAGATCGACAGCGCCACTCCGCTGCCGACACTTCCTTCCAATCCGCCCGCAAGTCACGTGAGTGACCCGTCTGGCAGTGGGAGGGTTAATGGTCAGGTGCCACTGCCGACATTTCCCGTGCCGCCCCTGGGGGGATCCGGGGCAACCAAGGTCACACCGCCGACCGCCGGCCGTCGGGTAAACCCGCCGACTTCCCCGTCCATTCCGACGAGGCAGGGGATTGGTGCAGCACGGCCTGGCCCAGCAATACCTCAAGCACCCGACCCGGGCATTGTCGGCGGGCGCCCGGCTCCTCCCCAGTCGGAACGACCTGCCGGTCAGATTCCGCGTGGCACAGTCATTGGCGAAGATCCAGGCCGAGGTCAAGCCCAAGGACGTCTACCAATGGGGTCCGGGCCTGCTTTCGGCAGCTCGGCCGGTCCGGGAGGCAGCAGGTCAGGCACAGGTAGCGGACGGCGTTTGGTCAGCGAGCCCGGCGGGGTTGTCGGAGGCCGGACTATGCAGCGCCCTGGTGCGTCCGACGACAGACCCTTCACCCCTGGTGGAACGGGATTGGTTCGGAACCGCCCCACGTCTGGCAGTGACTTGCTCAGGCAAGGCGGCATGCAGCCACAAGCGTTTCCAGTACCACCGTCTGGCGGCAGTTCATCCTCTCGGCGCGGGCGTGGTGGCCAGCGGCCCGACTACCTAGTTGAAGACGAGGAGACTTGGTCGCAGGGCAGCGGACGAGTGGTACCAGGAGTCATCGACTGAAATCCCAACGTCTAGAAGGAATACGGCATGCATAGCAGTACCCGCCGTAGGTTCGGTCGGTGGACCAGTGTCATTACTGCCGCTGCAAGCGTGGTCGTAATCACCTCGTCGGTCACGCCCGCTCAGGCAGATACGATCCGCTCTCGGCAATGGCATCTCGACGTGATGCAGGCAGACGCAATGTGGAAGATCAGCACCGGTCAGGGCATCACCGTCGCAGTAATCGACACGGGGGTGGACACGTCGCTGGCAGACCTTCAAGGTCAGGTACTTGAAGGGCGAGACTTCTCGCACCAGGCTGGTGGTGCACATGCCGATGCCTTCAATCACGGCACGAAGATGGCAACACTTATCGCTGGCACCGGAAAGCGGGCCGACGGAAATGGCGCATTTGGTCTCGCACCAGGAGCCAAGATTCTCCCCCTACGAGTGGCTGACGGCTCTGTGGCCAGGAACCAAGCCGAAGGATCGCAGGAATTTACGGCAACCCTGAGTGATGCGATCCGATATGCGGCTGACACTGACGCAAAGATCCTCAACATCTCACTGGCAAACCCAGAGGAAAGCGAACAGGTCTCAACCGCGGTCCAATATGCACTGAAGAAGGGCAAACTTATCTTCGCAGGTGCCGGAAATAGCGGAGAAGAGGGGAACCCGGTTGAGTACCCGGCGGCACTGCCTGGGGTCGTAGGCGTTGCAGCAGTCGATCGAACTGGCGCAGCGACCAAGGAATCAGAACGAGGCCCTCAAGTGGACCTCGCTGCACCTGGCGACGAAATTGTCACCTCCTGCGCAGGCGGCACCCAGCTCTGCAAAAGTCACGGCACCAGTGACGCCACCGCCCTCACCTCCGCCTCCGCCGCCCTCGTCTGGTCCGTGCACCCCACCTGGACCGCCAACCAAGTGCTTCGCGTTCTCATCAACACCGCCGGTGGGCCGAAGAGTGGCGAAAAGCGCAGCGACACCGTCGGGTACGGCGTGGTCCGGCCGCGTATCGCCCTGCAGAATCCTGGGGATCCTGGTCCCCCGGATGTGAACCCACTTGCGGAGTCCGACGGTTCCTCGTCAAGGCTGAGAGGCGACAGCGCATCCAAGGCAACCAAACACCACGATTCCAGCCTGTTTTCGCAACGCAACGTACTCGTAGCCGGTGCCGGTGCAGCGGTGGTTCTGACCATCGTCGGCGGGGTGCTGTTCGCTCGGCGGCGGAGGGCCTGACCAGCCAAGAGTGCCGCATCCCCGCCGACATAGAGTTTCCCCATGGAGATACCGAAGCCGCCACCGTTTCCACCGTGGCAGGCGCCTACCGATGTCGAGCATCGGCTGTACGAGGCGAAGATGCGCGGCGACTGGGCCTCGTACTTTGACGTCCTCGCTGACGCGCATCTCTATCACGCGATGCCTCGAGGCTTCGCGGAAGCCAATCCCGGGTACGTTACTCGAACCCCATACTGGCAGCGCCAGGCTGGCAGGCTTTGCTATACCTTTCTGACCGACGGCATGCTGCCCCCACCAGTGTCCGACCCGGTCTTTTTCCGGACCGACCTCGCCGCGACCGCTGACAAGTGGGCCGACCCCGCCGCTTGGCTGGCCATCAATCCCGGCTCTCCATGCGAGGCCTACTTTCCTGCCCGCCCCCAAGACCGGTTCATGTGGCAGCAGCATGCCCAAAGGGTGTCGCATGACTGCTCGGGGGCACTACGCACACTGTGGGTGGGCGGTCCGCTGCATGGACTCGTTGCCCACGGACTGGCCTGTGGTGCATTGCTGTGCGTCAGCAATGGCTCGCTGTGGAACGCCATGGGCTGGCACGGCACGGGGTTTCCCCGCGAACGGGAGCGCCTACAGGAGTGGTGGGGCATCGCCTCACGTGCGGACTGGCTGGAGGCGATAGAGGGTCTTTTGCAGACGAACGTCTCTCAGTCTGCCTGGGAGTTCGTACTCCAGGTGCGGCGGGCCATTGCGCGGGAGTACGGAGGCATGGTCGAGCCGTCACACTGGCGCGAGGTGATCGAGCGCGTGGTTCGCCACCGTGAAGGCGAGAAGGACGCCGGTGCCGAAGTCGGCAGACTACACAAACTCGTTGGCCGAATAGCGCGCTACGAAGCGCGGTTCCGCGCCGACGGACTTCTTGGGGAAAGCAAGCAGGTGCGCTCGGTCGCAGCCTGGCATCTCGGCCGGGCATCGAAGATGGCGCGTTGGGGTTTGGGAGCCCGCTATTGCGACCCGGCCGAGGCTCAGAACGCTGTGGTCCGGGCCGGGCGGGCCGCCCAGGTCAGCTACTCCTCATGGGAGGACTTCTCCGCTGGCTATATCCTCGGCCGCTGCCTCCACTTCGATGAGGAGGAGTTCGGCGGCTGGTACCAAGACATGCTCGAAGCCCATCGGATCCTGGTCACTGATCCCAGTAGTCCATGGCTCAACCTGCCTTTCAAGTAGGCGTTTCATCCCGCTCGCTCACACAACCAGGACCCCCAATGCTCACTCACCCCGACATCGATGCGCTCGCTCGGATCCTTCCGACCGAGTTCGGCAGGGATGAGGAGCTCGACTGGGGCGCCGTCGAGGTCGAGTTGGGTATGCGGCTGCCCAGCGACTATCGCGCGTTCATGGGCCTCTACGGCTGCGGTGCCATCTACGAGCTCGGGATCTTGCGGCCCGTCCTCTACAAGAAGCAACGTGTGCAGTGGATAGCCACCTTCGCCGATGAGACGCCCACCATGCAGGAGATGTGGGACATGGACCGGGGTGGTGAGGTGGTCGGTAGCCCGCTCACAGCTGAGGCCGTGCTCGCTTGGGGTACCGGTTGCAATGGGAGTCTGCTGGGATGGCTGAGGGACGGGAGCGATCCCGATCAGTGGCCTGTCATCGTGTGGGCTGTGGACGGGGATCCGAACTGGCGGCTCTACCGGTGTGGCATGGCGGAGTTCCTACGGCGGTTGATGCTCGCCGAGATCGATGAGAATCCGCTCAGCGACGACAGCCTCTGGGGCCGTGTCCGGCCGTTCGTCCACTGGCGTGAGCAGCAACGGCGGTACTTTGCCGGGCTCGACACCAGTACCGGGGAGCCCTGTCCCTACGCCGACATGTATCCGCCCGACCCCAACGACTTTGTGGAGTAACCGAGTCGCGGGGCCACGGAAATCCGTGGCCCCGCCTCAGTGTTTACCAGCTCCAGTAGCCGTGCGAGATCCAGCCGGACGTGCCCGTGTTCACGTCGTAGATCTTGTCCCACTGGCCGTCGGCCGAGACGTCCCGGTGGGCCAGGCGGTGGTCGCTGTAGCAAAGGCCGACCACCGAGCTGGAGGTGCTGGCCGCCGCGCGGATGCGGACTCCCTCACCCGTGCAGTGGCCGTAGACGTCGTCGGCGTACGCCGGGGCCGCCAGGGCCCCCGCGCCGATCGCCGCGGCCACCAGCACTCCGGCCACGGCAGCTGTGCGCTTGCCCACGCTCTTCCCCCGAATTGCAGAACTCACTTGTTGCTCCTCAAAAACATGGTCCACCGAGTACTTGATCTTGAACCCGGCGGCTGGAATCTACCAGCGTCATGATCATGACCAGTCCGCCCATACAGAACCGCGACACCGGCATGACGGACCGGTGACACGGTCAGTCGGCCGACAGCTTCCGGCAGGCCCGGCGGGCGCAGCGCTGCGTAGTCGGTGAAGCGGCGCGTCCCACACGCCTCGCAGCGGGATTCGCCCGCCCGGTGCCGCCAGTTCGCGCCATGCCGGCAGTCGGTCACCACAGCTCGCCCCGCATCAGATGCGCGTGGCGGAAGTGGCTGCGCACCGCGATCGTCGCCTCCACGATGCGGGTCTCTTCGCCCTTTGCCACTGCTCTGCGCCGCGCTGTCTCCAGCTTCTTGCAGTCCGTGCACCCTACGAGCGACCTCGCCTTGGCCGGTCGTACGCCCAATACGAACCAGGTCGCCTTGCCCCTGTCTCCACCGCTCTCGCACACCCCCCATGCGTCCGCGCTGTGCGCGATCAGCGTCAGGCCCCGGCCCGATTCCGCGTCGGGCGGCCAACTGGCGCCGCGGCGCATCGGCAATCCGGGGGCCTTGTCGTGTACGAGCACGTGGAGCTGCTGTCGCTGCGTCCACTCCGCGTTGAGCCTCACCGGCGCGTTGCAATGTTGCGCCTGGCAGGCGTTGACCGCGTTCGTGACCACCTCCGAGGTCAGTACCAGTGCCGTGTCCGTCAGCTCAGTTCTGTGTGCTGCCGCCAGCAGGCTCCTCACCGCCTCGCGGGCTGCCCTCACCCATGCGGGGTCCGGCGGGAAGACCAGGGAGCAGTCGGGGGTGGCGGGTGTGTTCATGCGCGTCCTCCCGGGGACGGCGAGTGTCCGGGCGCCCGAGGGCGTGTGCGGTGTCAATGCCAGCCTCAACTGTCTTTGGGACTGGTGCACTTCCGCTCCTCGACGGTACGGGCAGCAGTGACACTGTTCCAACCTTGTCCGCCGAAAGCCCCCCGCAAGAGTGACGTTCGAACGACCCGGTGGACCGGCATGGCGCCACAGCGAAACACTGCGCCCAAACCCCTTACGGAGGACACATGCCACCGAGGACCACACCAAGCGAACGGCAGCGCCGCCTCGGCGCGGAGTTGCGGAAACTTCGGGTACGCGCACGGATGTCCGGAGACGATGTAGCTGCGCTCTTGGAAGCCGACCGCTCTCGGGTCAGCCACATCGAAGCCGGTCGTGTCGACGTGCCGCGCAACGGCCTATACAAGTTGCTACGTGCTTACGGCTGCGAGGACGGTCCGCTCTTCGAAGCGTTGATGGCCATGGCTCATGACCGAGGCAAGGGCTGGTGGGACAGCTACAGGGACACGCTGGCACGCAGGACACTCGACCTTGCAGAGCTGGAGTCGCGGGCTACCAGCATTCGCGCCCACGAATCCTCGCTGATCCCGGGCATGCTCCAAACCGAGGATTACGCTCGTGCTGTGATCTCTAATATCGACCCGGATCATAAACTCGTCGAGCACTGGGTGAAGTTCAGACTCGATCGCCAGCAAGTCCTAGCCGGTTTGCAGAACTACCATGCCGTGATTCCCGAGTCCGCCCTGCGTATGCGTGTCGGTGACACGAAGATCATGCGCAAGCAGCTGCTCAGGCTTATCGAGATGGCCCGCCTTCCCAACGTGACACTGCAGGTCTTCCCGTTCGAGATGGGTCCGTACTCAACGTACGCCCGTAGCTTCATCCTCTTCGACGGCCCGACACCTGAGTTGGACACCTTGTACCGTGAGCATCCGACCAACGCTGACTTCATTGACGATGGCGACAGCATCACGGACTACGCAAGAATGTTTGAGCGACTCGCTTCCCAGGCTCTCGCCCCGATCGACCCGGAGGCTGCCCCTGAGCGACAGGAAACCCAGGACTCACTGAGCTTGCTTCAACACGTCTTGTACGAACTGCGACAGGAATGAAATGCCTCAATTTGCATGGCGCAAGTCCTCATATAGCGCTGGCGGAGAGGGCGCCTGCGTCGAAGTCTCCCCGACCCCCACCCACCACATCCGCCTCCGTGAGAGCGACCGCCCCCGCACCGTCATCGCCACCACCCAGCCCGCCTGGGCCTCGCTCCTCGACAGCATAAAAGGCGGCAGATTACGGGCATGAGGGAGCCGGATTCGCAACTGTGGACGAGCGGTCCAAGCCGTACTCGACTTGGCGATATCCCGCTCTGTGCGGCAGCCGTACCGACGGTAAGGGTGGGACCCGTACCGGCGGTGACCCGCCGCCGGTTCAAGTGAGCCGAGCGAGAGGAAGTCCCCCACATGCCTCCGATCCCGGTAAAGCCTGGCGTCTACAAGATCCACGCCCACATCATCGGGCCAAGCGCCCTGGTGACGGCCACCGAGCACGCCGTCAAATACGGCGCTCCCGTCATCGTCGACCGTATGAACCCGCTGCCGATCGAGCAGGAGTGGGCCATCGTGCCCGCCGAGCCCGTGCCCGGATCGCCGTATGTGATCCACCTCGCCTACCACGAGTCGGCGGGGCTCGTCATTCCCGAAGACAGGCTCTGGGTCAACGGTATTCCGCGCCCCGAGTGGGCGAAGTTCACGTTCGAACCGGTCATCGGCGGGGTCAAGATCCTGTCGGAGAAGGGGCTCGCTCTGCGTGCCGGGCACCGTGGCGCTCAGATTGAACTCGTCCCGCCCAAGCCCGAGTTCCAGGAGACTTGGACCCTGGAGTTCGTGCGTCCGCTCGACGAGGGCGGCGAGTAGCCGCCAGCGCAGCACTGCGCGGGGCGGCCGGCCGACACATGTCCCCGGTCGCCCCATCAGTCGGTCCCTGTGCGCGAGGCCTCGGGTTATCCCCACCCTTAGGGGAACGGTCTGCCGGATGGGCAAGGCGGTAGGCCTCAACCATCCTTGCGCCCATGTCACATGGAAGCCGCAAGTCCATCCTCGTCGCCCTCGCCACCGCCGCCGTCGCCGCCACTCTCGCCGCGCCCGCCCGCGCCTCGACCCCCACGACCCCCGCGCCCTCCCTCGCCTGGAAACCCTGCGTCGGCGCATCCGACCGCGAGTGCGCCGACCTCACCGTCCCCCTCGACTACCGCAAGCCCGGCGGCCGCCACCTCACGCTTGCCGTCTCCCGGCTGCGCAGCAACAACGCGCAGGCCCGGCGCGGCACCCTCCTCCTCATACCCGGCGGGCCCGGGGGTTCCGGTCGGGACGAGCTGGCCGAGCAGGGGCAGGCCGTCCGTGATGCCACCCACGGTGCGTACGACATCGTCAGCTTCGACCCGCGGGGCGCGGGCGGAAGCACCCGTGCGCAGTGCGGACTCAACGACGACGACCGGGAGTTGACGCATCTGCTGGAGTGGCCGAGCGCTGACGGCCACATCGACGACAACGTTTCACGCTCCCGCCGCACCGCCGAAGCGTGCCTGCGCAACGGCGGCGACGTGCTGCGGTCGTTCTCCACCGCCAACGAGGTCCGCGACATCGACCGGCTCCGGCAGGCCCTCGGCGAGGAGAAGCTGTCCGCCTGGGGCGTGTCGTACGGGACGTACGTCGGGGCCGTTTACGCGCAGAAGTACCCCGAGCACACCGACCGCTGGGTGCTGGACAGCAGCGGCGACCCCGACCCGGCGCGGGTCGAGCGCGGGTGGATGGCGAACATGGCGGGCGGCGCGGACGACCGGTTCCCCGACTTCGCCGCGTGGGCCGCCGACCCGGCGCGGGACGCGGGGCACCGGCTCGCCGAGCGCGCCGAGGACGTACGGCCGATGGTCCTCGGTCTCGCCGCGAAGCTCGACCGGACGCCGGGGAAGTTCGCCGGCGGGCAGCCGCTGAACGGCAACCACCTGAGGCAGGCGCTGCAGCATGCCCTCTACGGCGACCGTTCCTTCGCCGGGCTGGCGGAGTTGATCGCGGCAGTGCGGGACGGGAAGGAGGCGCCCGGCTCGCCGGTGATCCTCCCGGACAGTGACGCCGCCATCACGATGGGGGTGCTCTGCAACGACGTGGAGTGGCCGCGGTCGGTCCCGTCCTACGCGCGGGCCGTGGCCGCCGACCGGGTGGCGCATCCGCTCACTGCCGGGCAGCCGGTCAACGTCACGCCGTGTGCGTTCTGGTCTGCGCCTGCCGAGAAGCCGGTGCGGATTACGGATGCGGGGCCGTCGAATGTGCTGATGGTTCAGAACTTGCGGGATCCTTCTACGCCTTATCGCGGGGCGTTGAAGATGCGCGAGGCCTTCGGCGATCGGGCCCGGCTCGTCAGCGTCGACTCCGGCGGGCACGGGGTCTATCTGGCGGGCGAGAATGCTTGCGGGGACGAGGCGGTCACTACGTTCCTCACCACTGGGAAGCGGCCGGAGCGGGACACTCTCTGCCGGGGGTAGGCGCCTCCGGCGGTTCATTCCCCAGCCCCGCCCCTTCCCTCCCCCAGCTACCGCTGGGAGGTGCCCCCAAGGGGGCTCCGCCCCCGGACCCCCGGTCCTCAATCGCCGGACGGGCTGATTTTCGCGCCCCCGTTAAAACAACTGCCCCTGCCCCTCCATAGGTGGCTCCTCCGGGTCGAACAACCTCGGTGCCGTCGACAGCAGTGGTGCCGAGCGGCGGGAGCCCGGGCAGGAGACCAGGTCGTAGGAGACGCGGCGGCCCGGGGGGTCGTGGCGGGCGTAGCGGCCGCCGACCACGGCGATCTCGCGGGCGCAGACAGGGCAGGTTCGGCGGGGAGAGGACATATCACCAGTTTGGCCTACTCCGTCGGCACGTAGCTCCCCCACACCCCCCGTAGCACCCCGCACACCTCCCCCACCGTCGCCCTTGCCCGCAGGGCTTCCTTCATGGGATAGAGGACGTTCTCCGAGGTGCCCTCCGCCGCATGCCTCAGCTCGGACAGAGCTGCGGTCACCGCCTTGCCGTCGCGCTCCCCCCGCAGCCGGGCCAGGCGCTCGCGCTGGCGGGCCTCGATGGCGGGGTCCACGCGCAGCGGCTCGTAGGGCTCTTCCTCCGCCAGCTGGAAGCGGTTGACGCCCACGACGACGCGGTCGCCGTGGTCCGTCTCCAGGGCGATGCGGTACGCGTTGCGCTCGATCTCGGACTTCTGGAAGCCCAGCTCGATGGCGGCGACCGCGCCGCCGCGGTCGGCCACCTCGTCCATCAGCTCCAGGGCGGCGAACTCCATGTCGTCGGTCAGCGACTCCACCGCGTACGAGCCCGCGAACGGGTCGACCGTGGCCGTCACGTCCGTCTCGTAGGCCAGCACCTGCTGGGTGCGCAGGGCGAGGCGGGCCGCCTTGTCCGTGGGCAGGGCGATGGCCTCGTCGTAGGAGTTGGTGTGCAGGGACTGGGTGCCGCCGAGGACGGCCGCAAGGGCCTGGACGGTGACGCGGGCCAGGTTGACCTCGGGCTGCTGGGCGGTGAGCTGCACGCCCGCGGTCTGGGTGTGGAAGCGCAGCATCATCGACTTGGGGTTGCGCGCGCGGAAGTCCTCGCTCATCACCCTGGCCCAGATGCGGCGTGCCGCGCGGAACTTCGCGACCTCCTCCAGCAGCGTCGTCCGGGAGACGAAGAAGAAGGAGAGCCGCGGGGCGAAGTCGTCGACGTCCATGCCGGCGGCGACGGCCGTACGGACGTACTCGATGCCGTTCGCGAGCGTGAAGGCGATCTCCTGCGCGGGCGAGGCGCCGGCCTCGGCCATGTGATAGCCGGAGATGGAGATGGTGTTCCAGCGCGGCAGCTCGGTGCGGCAGTAGCGGAAGATGTCGGCGGTCAGCCGCAGTGACGGCTGGGGCGGGAAGATATACGTCCCGCGGGCGATGTACTCCTTGAGGACATCGTTCTGGATGGTGCCCGTCAGATGCTCCGCCGGGACGCCCTGCTCCTCCGCCACCAGCTGGTACATCAACAGCAGCAGTGCCGCCGGGGCGTTGATGGTCATGGAGGTGGAGACCTCGCCGAGCGGGATGCCGTCGAAGAGGACCCGCATGTCCTCGACCGAGTCGACGGCCACGCCGACCTTGCCGACCTCGCCGCTCGCCAGGGGCGCGTCGGAGTCGTGGCCCATCTGGGTGGGCAGGTCGAAGGCGACGGACAGGCCGTGCGTGCCGTGTTCGATGAGCTGCCGGTAGCGGGCGTTGGACTCGGCGGCCGTGCCGAAGCCCGCGTACTGCCGCATGGTCCAGGGGCGCCCGGTGTACATGGTCGGATAGACGCCGCGGGTGTAGGGGTACGAGCCCGGTTCGCCCAGCTTGTCGGCCGGCTCCCAGCCGATCAGCGCGTCCGGTCCGTAGACGGGCTCGATGGGCAGCCCGGACTCGGTCGACCGTGCCCCTCGCGCTGATTGCGTCATGGTTCACGCCTCCCGCCGGATTCGTTTCCGCTATGTCGGACTGTAGCGGCGGGGGCGGGGGACGG
The DNA here is from genome assembly GCF_014203555.1 of Streptomyces olivoverticillatus. Lineage (GTDB taxonomy): Bacteria > Actinomycetota > Actinomycetes > Streptomycetales > Streptomycetaceae > Streptomyces > Streptomyces olivoverticillatus. The sequence continues at coordinate 776,234 of NZ_JACHJH010000001.1, forward strand.
GCCGGGCACACGCTCAAAGGCGGCCGTCGGCACCGAGGGTCTCGTCAAGGGAAAGGGGCGGCGCGGGCAGGGCCGGGGGAAGAGCCCCGCCCGCGCCGGATGCGCGGGGAGCCGGCTGTATGGGGGGGAACTCCGGCTCCTGCGCAGCCGATGACCAGTCGGCTCACTTCTTACAGCGCCACCGCTCCCGAAAACGTCACACCCGACGCCACACCCGTGGTCCCGGGTGTCGCCGCGGCGCCGTTCCCGGGGTCCCCAAGAGTCGCGACGTCCGGCAGGACGAGCAGGCCGCTGCTGCTCGTGCGCGGCAGGATCCCGGAACCGTCGCGCTTGACGCCGCCGTCCCTGGCCGTGCCGCCGCCGCCCGCGGCGCCCTTGCCGTCGGGGGCGGCCAACAGGCGCTCGCAGAACTCGCGGACGACGGACGGGCCGCCGCCCGCGGTGCGCTCCAGGGTGCGTTCGTCGTCCTCGTTGACGGTGCCGCCCTGGCGGCTGGTGGCGAGGTAGTCGCGGCAGAGCTTGGCCCAGACGGTGCCGGTGGCGGTGCCGTTGTCGCCGTCGTGGCCGTCGTGGCCGTTGCCGGTGGTGCCGTCGCCGTCGTGCCGCGGGGTCGCCGAGGGGCCGGTGCCGGGCTCGCTCGCCTTGCCGCTGGGCGAGCCGTGGCCGGAGCCGGGGGTGGTGTGCGCGTCCGGGCGCCCGCTGGGCCGGGCACTGCCGGTGGCGCCGCCCGACGGGGTGGCGTCGGGTCCGGCGGTGCCGGGGGCCACCGTCTCCGTACCGGAGTCCTCGGCCGCGGCCACGCTGGAGGCGGGTGCGGGCTCGCGTCCGGCGCGGCCGAAGGGGCCGGGCAGCACGCCCGTGCCGGCGGCGACGGCGACGCCGCCCACCGCGCATCCGGCAAGCGTCAGGGCCAGCGCCGTCCTGACGGGCAGGCGGAGGAAGGAGCGGGCGGCACCGGCGCGCTCGCCAAAAGCACCGGCGCGCGCGCCGAACCGCGCCCGAGGCGCGGGGGCCTGGGCGCGCGCCTGCCGGAAGGCGGCCAGCGCGGCCTCCTCGCCGGGCAGCGGGCTGCCGGGCGACGGCTCGTGGGCGGTGAGGGACAGCAGCGCCGCGCTCAGCTCTTCGGCTCCGGCGGGCGGGGTGTCGTCGGCGACGCGCTCGCCGCGCAGCAGCCGCTCCACGGCGTCGTCATCCAGCCAGTCGTACCGGTGGTCGTCCGCCATCACATGTCCTTCTGCGTCTGCGCGCGCAATTGCGTCACACCGGCAGAAGCGCTCGATCCGCTCGCTCCGGTGCCCGATCCGGTGCCGCCCTGTGCTCGGTCGTGCGGTCCGGGGTCCGTCATGCCCGTCGTGGCCCCGGTGCCGCCGCCCGCGGTCACCAGTTCCGCCAGTTTCCGCAGGCCCCGGTGGGCCGCGGTGCGCACCGCGCCGGGCCGCTTGCCGAGCACCCCGGCGGCGCTCTTCGCGTCGAGGCCGACGACGACGCGCAGCACGACGGCCTCGGCCTGGTCCTGCGGGAGCTGGGCTATGAGGGCGAAGGTGCGGCCGGTGCCGAGGGCTTCGAGGGCCTCGCCCGCCGTGTCCGTGTCGGCGGGCCTGGCCGCCAGCTCGCTCTCGTCGCCGCCGATCGCCGGGCGGCGGCCGCGCATGCGTATGTGGTCGAGGGCCCGGTTGCGGGCGATCCTGGCCGCCCAGCCGCGGAAGCGGTCGGCGTCGCCGGAGAACCGCTCCAGGTCCCGGGCTATCTGCAACCACGCCTCCGAGGCCACGTCCTCCGCTTCGGCGTCGCCGACCAGCGTGCGCACGTACCCGAGCAGCCGGGGATGCACGGACCGGTAGACCGTACGGAATGCCGTCTCGTCCCCGTCCTGCGCCGCACGTACCGCGACGGTCAGCTCAGCGTCGTCCCCCTGCACGCTCTCATCCTGCACCACGTACCGAACCTGCGGGTCAGTAGCCTGCCGGACCGCTGCCGAAAGGATTCTGCGGGGCGCCGTAAGGAGGTGCGGGCGGATAGCCCGAACCCGGCGCACCCGGCATCCCCGGCACCGGCATACCCGGCATCCCTGGCATCGGCGCGACGCTGCCGTACGGCCCAGCGCCCATGGGCACCCCCGCCGGTCCGGCCATCGCGCGCTGTTCCTGCATCCGCGTCAGCTGCCGTACGACCAGGATGGCGAGGACCCCGGCGGCGATGTACAGCAGCATCGCGAAGGCGCTGAGCGACATGGCGCCCTTCGCGGCATCGACGGCGTCGTGCCACTCGGGACCGCCGTAGACGCCGGACTCGGCAGCCTTCTTGATCTTCACCTCCATGATCCGCTCCGACACCGTGCCGACGAAGCTGACCACGGTCGCCGCGTTCCACAGCACCCACCAGCCGTTGAGCAGGCCCTTGGGGGCGCTCTGCGGGCCGGCCGGGGCGCTGGCCCGGTAGATGTCGTTGGCCATCTGCTTGGGGAACCAGAAGCTGACGACCGGGGTGACCCACGCGCCGACCGCCCAGCCGCTGCCGAAGCGCTGCGTACCGGGCGCGAAGAGCTCGGCGTTGAGCCGCGCCCGGCGGAACCAGATGACCCACAGGATCGCCGTGGCGAGGAAGGAGAGGAGGTACAGGACGTTCATGCTGCTGTAGAAGGAGGCCGCGTCGTCGACCCGCTGGACGGCGTCGGCGTGGCTGCCGTTGCCACCGAGCACGTCCTCGAGTGCCGACCGCTCCTCGCCGAGAGCCCCCACCAGCCCCAGCATCGTCACGATCGTCACCGACAGCATCACCGTCAGGGCTATCCGCACCCCGCGCCGCAGGTCCACACCGCCGACGGGCATCCCCGGTCCGGCGTATCCGTACTGCGGCATCGGCGGCATGGGCGGCAGCGGCGCACCCATGGGCTGCGGCTGCGGCCGCTGGTAAGAGCCGCACGCGGCGCAGCGCCCGTCCGGGCCCACGGCGCTGGCACGGCAATGACCGCACGGATACATCTCTGGTGAACCCCCCAATGTGGTGGCCTTGACCCCGGCCGCGGGAAATCGACGCTGAGCCGGTGATACTACGCGGCCGTGGTGACGGCGGCCCGGCGGCGGTGGGTGTGACGGATTTTCGATTCCCGGCGCTGTAGGTAGTGCGTACCCCACCAGGGTTCGCATCGGACGGCGGCCGGGGCCTCTCCTGTGGGGGGTGGCGGCCCCGGCCGTCCTCCGTCCGATTCCGCTAGGACACGCCCTAGTCCTCCGTCGCCACGTCCTTCACCGTGACCGTCAGGTCGTTGGTCACCGTGAAGAACGGCCGCAGCCGCACCTCTCCGCGGACGGCGCCCGGGAAGGTGTCGACGCCCTTGCGGTCGGCGAAGTCGCCCGCGATGCGGCCGACCCGGACCAGTGCCGCGCCCGACGACGGACGGGCGTAGAGGTCCCAGAGGTCCTGCTCCTCGCCCGTGTTGATGCGGCGGGCCATCGGCTCGTACGGCAGGAAGCCGGTGCCGTTCTCCAGCAGGCCGTGCACGTCGGCGGTGGAGCCGTCGGCGCCGCGCAGGCGGGCGATCAGTTCGGCGCCCTCGCCGAAGGTGAAGCCGTGGGCGGTCAGCGTGACGGTCACGCCGTCCTTGCCGGTGCGGACCTCGGCGGCCTCCGCGTGCTGGGGGCGCAGCCAGGTGCGCACGGCGAGGAAGCCGTCGGTGGTCTCGTACGGGACCCAGGCCGTCACGCCCTTGGCGGTGTGGCCGAGGGAGAGGCCGAGCAGGGCCTTCTGTTCGACGAGGGCCGCGGTCAGGCGGCGCCGGGACTTGTCGCCGGAGCGCTCGGCGTAGGTGTCCCAGCGGCCCTCCGACATCTCGTGGGCGGCCCGGTCGATGCGGGCCTCCACCCAAGTGCCCGGCTCGCGGCCGCCCTGCGGCAGTGCGGCGCGCACGGTCTCCTTGCCCTTGCTGCCGCGGTGGCGGAGCAGGACGTGGGTGTCGGCGGCGGTGAGCTGCTCGGCGCGGATGCGGACGGTCAGCGAGCCGTCGGCCTCGACGGAGCAGCGGGCCTCGGGGTGGGCGGCGTTGCGCTGCGGGCGGGGAGCCGCGGTCTGCTGCTTGCGGCCGCCGCCGAAGAGGCCGCGGAAGAGGCCGCCCTTCTTGGCGGGGGCGGCGGCGGTCGAGCCGGGGCGCAGCTCCTCGAAGAGCTCCTCGTAGCGCCCGGCGATGGCGGCGGGCTCGTAGCGGTGCGCGGCGCTGCGGGCGGCCTCGGCGAGGCGCTCGCGCAGGGCGGCGTCGCCGGTCACGCGCAGCAGTGCGTCGGCGTAGGCGTCGACGGCGTCCGCGTCGTCGAGGGGGACAAGGATGCCGTCGGTGCCGTCGGTGAGGATCTCGCGCGGGCCGTAGGGGCAGTCGGTGGCGATGACGGGCAGGCCGGCGTGCATGGCTTCGACGATGGTCATGCCGAAGGACTCGGCGTCGGAGGCGACGGCCGCGACGGCGCCCTTGGCCCACTCGGTCTCGATGGGCGAGCGGGCGCCCATGAGCGTGATGCGCTCGTAGAGGCCGAGCGCCTCGATCTGCTTGCGCAGCTTCGGCTTGGCGGGGCCGCGCCCGTAGATGCGCAGGTTCCAGTCGGGGCGTTCGGCGGCGACCTTGGCGAAGGCGGCGATGAGGCGGTCGTAGCGCTTGACGCCGACGAGGCGGCCGGCGGAGACGATCGTCTTCGACGTGCCGTCGGAGGGGGCGGCGGCCGGGGCGGGGACGGCGTTGGGGATGCAGAGGATGCGGGCCTCGGCGTCCGGCAGGGCGTCGCGGTAGTGCCCGGCGTCGGCTTCGGAGACGGTGGCGAAGGCGTCGAGGGCGGAGATCGCCGGGTCCATCACGGCGTGCAGCTCGGCCACGTGCGCCTCGTGGGTGAGGTGCTCCTGGCCCAGGCGCAGGAAGGGGCGGCCCTCGCCGTACTTGGCGAGGTAGCCGATGAGCTTGGGGCGGGTGGCGATGACGACGTCGGCGTCGGTGGCGGCGAGGTGGGCGGCGACGCGCCGGTCGGTGAGGGCGGTGGCGGCCATCCGGCCGTTGTCGATGCGCTCGTCGCGGAAGATCTCGCTGGGCTGCTGGTTGAGGGGGTCCGCGTATTCGTCGCCGTCGGTGCCCTCGCGCATGTCGACGAGCGGGGTGAGGGTCACCCGGGGGTCGATGGCCAGCTCGGGCTCGTCCACGGGGCGGTTGACGCTGATGATCCGCACCTCGTGCCGGTCGGCGAGGGCGGTGGCGAGGTTGACGGTGGAGCGGATCGTGCCACCGATGCCGTACGCGTTGTGCAGCAGGAATTCGATCTTCATCGGGCCCTCGTTCGGATGCGCGGGGCGCGCCGGGCGCGCAGCGGTTCTCCGGGGGAGGGTAGCCCAGGGGGCTGCGGGCACACCCGGTCGATTCAGCCGCGGACCTGCCGGGCCAGTGCGGTGAACTGCGCCCAGGCGAGGCGGGGCGGGCGCGGGTCCCACAGCTTCTGGGCGAGGGCCGCGAGCGGCAGCCGGATGCCGGCGGCGACCTGGTCCGGGGTCTGGGCCGTGGCCCTGTCGCACCAGATGGCGAGCCTGCCGCCGACGACGCGGGCGGGTCCGGTCAGGGCGGCGGGGCCGGGTACGGCTGTGGTGCCGCGCAGTACGGCGGGGGTCCACTCGCGGTAGATGCGCTCGCCGGTCGGGTAGCGGAACTGGTTGGGCTCGCCGAGTACGTAATAGAGGTATTCGTCGTTGAGGTTCACGAGGGTGCGTCCCTCGTTCAGGTACTCCTGGGGGGCGCGCGCGCCGAGCTCCTTGCCGGTCCAGTATTCGACCTCGATGGATTTGTCGGGGCTGATGGTGCCGCCCCGGAAGAAGCCGTCGTTCCAGGCGCGGGGGCGTTTGCCGAGGGAGCGGACGACGGCGGCGCGGTCGTTGAGCCAGCCCGTGGCCAGGTCCTGGACGCGCGCCTGGGTTCCGTACTTCTGCCGGGCCAGCTGGGCCAGGCGCGGGTAGGAGGCCTGCGGGTCGCGGGCCATCAGGGCGCGGTATTCGTCGGCGCCCAGGTGCCAGTAGGGGCCGGGGAAGAGGGGGGCGTACTCGCGCATCAGGTCGTCGACGATGCGGGCGGCGGCGGGGTTGCCGATGTCGACGGCGCCGCGGGAGACGGTGCCGCTCGCGTCGTGCAGCTGGAGGTCGGGGTGGGGGCCGAGGACCGCGCCGAGGTGTCCGGGCGAGTCGATCTCGGGGACGACGGTGATGTGAAGGGAGGAGGCGAGGACGACGATGCGGCGGATCTCGTCCTTGGTGAGGTGGTCGGGCGAGACGACCTCGGGGTGGCTGTCGCTCTGGATGCGGAAGCCCTGGTCGTCGGAGAAGTGCAGGCCGAGCTCGTTGAGCTTGAGGTCGGCCATCTCGCGCAGCCGGGCCTCGATCCAGTCGGCGGGGAAGTGCTTGCGGGCGATGTCGATGTTGAGGCCGCGGCGGGGGCGGTCGGGGGCGTCGCGGACGACGCCTTCGGGAAGGCCGCCGCCGGTGCGGACGGCCTGGAGGACGGTCCGGGTGCCGTAGAAGGCGCCGGCCTCGTCGGGGGCGGTGATCAGCACCTTGCGGTCGGCGGTGATCAGCTCGTAGGACTCGGGGCCGCCGGCCTGGCCGGGGCGCAGGGCCAGTTCCACGTCTCCGGGGTGGGCGGGGGCGGGGGCGAAGGGGAGCCGCAGGCCGTCGGCGAGGCTGTGGGCCTCGTCGGCGAGCGGGCCGCCGGGGTCGGCGACGACGCGGGCGCCGGGGGCGGGGCGCCAGCCGGGGCCGGGGCGGCCGGTCCAGTTGCGCACGGAGGGGACGGTGCGCGGCTCGGCCTGCGGTACGGGGGCGGCGGCGGAGGTTCCGGCGGCGGCGGACGAGGGTGGGGCGGTGGACGACGAGGCGGCCTGGGGGGAGCGCGAGTCGTCACCGGCCTTGCGGACGCCGGTGGTGGCCTCCTTGCCGGGGCAGCCCATCAGCGTCATGGTGACCAGGAGGGCGCAGCCCGCAACGGTCCCCCGGATGGCCGAGCGGGTGATCCTTACAGGCAGTCCCATGGAGCAAACCTCCTATTTAGGGCGAAGGTATTGCCCTTTCTTGCCCGCCCGTCGACTGCACGCCCGAAATGTCTCTCGTACGGGTGAATTTCATGCATCGACTGGACAGAAGCGGGACCGGTTCGGCGCTCGGCCCTCCATCGAGCCTCGCCCAGGGCGCAAATGGGGTACAGGCTTTGAATTCCGCCCGTACTACCCCAGGACGCAACGGACACACCGGGGCGCGCCGGGCGTCCGAACCCCGCCCGGCGCACAGCCCCCTAGCCCGTACGTGCCTGTTTGATCACACCTGACAGACCCCGCGGGACCGAACCGACAAGGCGTCGCTACGATGGCCGGGGCCGGTGGACCGTACCCGGCCGGGCCCGACCGACAGAGAAGCCGGCAGGCCCCAATCCCGCTCCCGGAGGGTTTTCCGTGCCGGCTGGAACGCTGTACCGCGGCCGGGAAGGCATGTGGTCCTGGGTGGCTCACCGAGTCACCGGCGTCCTCATTTTCTTCTTCCTGTTCGTTCACGTCCTCGACACCGCTCTCGTCCGCGTCTCCCCCGAGGCGTACGACAAGGTCGTCGCGACGTACAAGACACCCGTCGTCAACCTGATGGAGTACGGCCTCGTCGCCGCCATCCTCTTCCACGCGCTCAACGGCCTCCGCGTCATCGCGGTGGACTTCTGGTCCAAGGGCCCGCGCTACCAGAAGCAGATGCTCTGGTCGGTTGTCGGTATCTGGGTCGTGCTGATGGCAGGCGCCTTCTACCCCGTGCTCCAGCACTCGCTGCGCACGCTGTTCGGGAGCTGAGTCGCGAGATGTCCTCTGAAACCACCCCCGCAGCCGTGAACGACGTCTCGCTCTACGACGTCGACAACCCGGCCCCGGTCATCGAGGCGCCGCGCAAGCGCACCAAGAAGACCCCGAAGGCGACCCGCACCAACTTCGAGATGTACGGCTGGCTGTTCATGCGGCTGTCCGGCATCGTGCTGGTCGTCCTGGTCCTCGGCCACCTGCTGATCCAGCTCGTCCTCGACGGCGGCGTCAGCAAGATCGGCTTCGCCTTCGTGGCGGGTCGCTGGGCCTCGCCGTTCTGGCAGGCCTGGGACCTCATCATGCTGTGGCTCGCGATGCTGCACGGCGCCAACGGCCTGCGCACGGTCATCAACGACTACGCGGAGCGGCACAACACCCGCTTCTGGCTGAAGATGCTGCTCTACACCGCCACGGTGTTCACCGTCCTGCTGGGCACGCTGGTGATCTTCACCTTCGACCCGAACATCCGCTAGGCCCGGGGCTGAGGTAATCCACTGATGAAGATTCACAAGTACGACACCGTCATCGTCGGCGCCGGCGGCGCGGGCATGCGTGCGGCCATCGAGTCCACCAAGCGCAGCCGCACCGCGGTCCTGACGAAGCTGTACCCGACCCGCTCCCACACCGGCGCCGCCCAGGGCGGCATGGCCGCCGCCCTCGCGAACGTCGAGGAGGACAACTGGGAGTGGCACACCTTCGACACGGTCAAGGGCGGTGACTACCTGGTCGACCAGGACGCCGCGGAGATCCTGGCGAAGGAGGCCATCGACGCGGTCCTCGACCTGGAGAAGATGGGCCTGCCGTTCAACCGCACCCCGGACGGCACCATCGACCAGCGCCGCTTCGGCGGTCACAGCCGCAACCACGGCGAGGCCCCGGTCCGCCGGTCCTGCTACGCCGCGGACCGCACCGGCCACATGATCCTCCAGACGCTGTACCAGAACTGCGTCAAGGAGGGCGTGGAGTTCTTCAACGAGTTCTACGTCCTCGACCAGCTGATCACCGAGGTCGACGGCGTCAAGAAGTCGGCCGGTGTGGTGGCGTACGAGCTGGCCACCGGCGAGATCCACGTCTTCCAGGCGAAGTCGGTCATCTACGCCTCCGGCGGCACCGGCAAGTTCTTCAAGGTGACGTCCAACGCCCACACCCTGACCGGTGACGGCCAGGCCGCCTGCTACCGCCGCGGCCTGCCCCTGGAGGACATGGAGTTCTTCCAGTTCCACCCGACGGGCATCTGGCGCATGGGCATCCTGCTGACGGAGGGCGCCCGCGGTGAGGGCGGCATCCTCCGCAACAAGGACGGCGAGCGCTTCATGGAGAAGTACGCGCCCGTCATGAAGGACCTCGCCTCGCGTGACGTCGTCTCGCGCTCCATCTACACGGAGATCCGCGAGGGCCGCGGCTGCGGTCCCGAGGGCGACCACGTCTACCTGGACCTCACCCACCTGCCGCCGGAGCAGCTCGACGCCAAGCTGCCCGACATCACCGAGTTCGCGCGGACGTACCTGGGCATCGAGCCCTACACGGACCCGATCCCGATCCAGCCCACCGCGCACTACGCCATGGGCGGCATCCCGACCAACGTCGCGGGCGAGGTGCTGTCCGACAACGACACCGTCGTCCCCGGCCTGTACGCCGCCGGCGAGGTCGCCTGCGTCTCGGTGCACGGCGCCAACCGCCTGGGCACCAACTCGCTGCTCGACATCAACGTCTTCGGCAAGCGCGCGGGCATCGCCGCCGCCGAGTACGCGGACAAGGCCGACTACGTCGAGCTGCCGGAGAACCCGGCGCAGTTCGTCGTCGACCAGGTCGAGGCGCTGCGCAACTCCACCGGCACCGAGCGGGTCGCCGTGCTCCGCAAGGAGCTGCAGGAGACCATGGACGCCAACGTGATGGTCTTCCGCACCGAGCAGACCATCAAGACGGCCGTCGAGAAGATCGCCGAGCTGCGCGAGCGCTACAAGAACGTGTCCGTCCAGGACAAGGGCAAGCGCTTCAACACCGACCTGCTGGAGGCCATCGAGCTGGGCAACCTGCTCGACCTGGCCGAGGTGATGGCCGTGTCCGCGCTGGCGCGCAAGGAGTCCCGCGGCGGTCACTACCGCGAGGACTACCCCAACCGCGACGACGTCAACTTCATGCGGCACACCATGGCGTACCGCGAGACGGACGCTTCCGGCAAGGACAGCATCCGACTCGACTACAAGCCGGTCGTGCAGACCCGCTACCAGCCGATGGAGCGTAAGTACTGATGAGCACCGCGACTCTCGACAAGGTCGAGGCCAACTCCCAGGCCTCTCCCTACATCAAGGTGACCTTCCGCCTCCGCCGGTTCAACCCGGAGGTCTCGGGCGAGGCGACCTGGCAGGACTTCGAGGTCGAGATCGACCCGAAGGAGCGCGTGCTCGACGCCCTGCACAAGATCAAGTGGGACCTGGACGGTTCGCTGACCTTCCGGCGCTCCTGCGCGCACGGCATCTGCGGCTCCGACGCGATGCGCATCAACGGCCGCAACCGGCTGGCGTGCAAGACGCTGATCAAGGACCTGAACCCCGGCAAGCCGATCACGGTCGAGCCCATCAAGGGCCTCACGGTCCTCAAGGACCTCGTGGTCGACATGGAGCCGTTCTTCCAGGCCTACCGCGACGTCATGCCCTTCCTGATCACCAAGGGCAACGAGCCGACGCGCGAGCGCCGGCAGTCCGCCGAGGACCGCGAGCGCTTCGACGACACCACCAAGTGCATCCTGTGCGCCGCGTGCACGTCGTCCTGCCCGGTGTTCTGGAACGACGGGCAGTACTTCGGCCCGGCGGCGATCGTCAACGCGCACCGCTTCATCTTCGACTCGCGTGACGAGGCGGGCGAGCAGCGCCTGGAGATCCTCAACGACAAGGACGGCGTGTGGCGCTGCCGCACGACGTTCAACTGCACGGACGCCTGCCCGCGTGGCATCGAGGTCACCAAGGCGATCCAGGAGGTGAAGCGGGCGCTGATCACGCGCCGCTTCTGATCGCCTCACGGATACGCACGACGGCCCCGCTTCCCTTCCGGGAAGCGGGGCTTTCGCGTTGTGGATCAGATGTCGCCGACCACCAGCGTCGAGGGCGCGTGGGCCTGTGACGGCAGCAGCTCGTCCGAACCGTCGAAGCGCGCGTCGAAGCCGTTGACCACCTCGTTGGCGACCTCGGTCGGGGCGGCGAGCGGCGCGTCACACACCGCCTCGCCGTTGGCGTCGGTCGACTGCGAGCAGAGGTTCTGGTGCCCCGGTGTGAACATGTGGATCCGCGCCCCGCGGACCGGCTCCCCGTTGGCGTCCGTCAGGTAGGCGCGCAGCACCTGGTGGGTACCCAGCAGGGACTGTTTGGCGAGGTCCAGCGTGAGCACGGTGGCGTGCTTGTGGTGCTGCTGGTGGTCGTGTGCGTGGTCGTGTGCCACTGACGGCGCCGCGTAGGCGGCGGTCAGGCTGCCGAGGGTGAGACAGACGGCACCGGCGACGGCGGCGGCCGCGCGTCGGACGACAAGCGTCATTGCGACTCCTTTGAGGGAGTGGAGCTACGGGCTATGTCGACGTCGCGTCTACGGTCGGAAAAGCAGACCTTGTACGTACGTCGGGCGGCCTAACGCTCGTCGCCGAAAGAGGTCACCGCAGCCGGTGCCCGTACTGGTGGACGCCGGTACGGGCGTTCCTCAGGCCGCCCAGTGGGAGGGGCGGGTCAGGGACGGCGGCAGCTTGGTGGCCGCGTCGCCCTTGGCCGCGTTGAGCTGCGGCTGGGTGAGGAAGAAGCTGCCGGTGAGGTCGGCGCCCGCGAGGTCGGCGTCGCGGCAGTCGACGCCGATCAGGTCGGTGGTGCGCAGGTCGGCGCCGGTGAGGTCGGCGGCGATCAGGCAGGCGCCGCGCAGGGTGGCGCCCTGGAGTCCGGCGCCCTTGAGGCTCGCGCCGAAGAGGTCGGCGCGGGTGAGGTCGGCGCCGGGGCGGATCTTGGGGCCGCGCTTGCCGCGGCCGCCCTTGGCGGGGCGGGCCGGCTTCTCCGAAGACCGGTCCTTCACTTCCGCCCGTACGAGCTCGCTCGTGCGCAGCAGCAGGACGTTGACGACCTGCCGATGGGCGGCCACGTCCACGTCCTGGAGGGCGTCGGGGGACTGCCCGGCCAGGCGCTCGGTCTCGTCGAGGACGCGGCGGAGCTCGGCGTGCAGCGGGCCCGCGGCGGGCAGCGCCAGCGCCTCGGCCAGATACCACAGCAGCTCGTGCAGCTGCCGGACGACCGGGAAGACGTCGAACATCTGCCGGGCGGTGTCCGGCGCGCTCCGCCAGTCGCGGCCGCCGAAGGTGACCTGGGACACCTTCTGGCCCGCGCCGAAGCAGTCGTAGACGGTGCAGCCGGAGTATCCGCGCTCGCGCAGCCGGGTGTGGATGCCGCACCGGAAGTCCTGCTGGAGGTTGGTGCAGGGCTTCCCCGCGGCCTTGTCGGCCGCGAAGTCCGACGAGGCGGCGAAGGGCAGGGCCACGCAGCACAGCCCGAAGCAGTTGCCGCAGTCGCCTTGCAGGTCGAGGCGGGTCCGGTCGGATATGGCGGCGTCGCGCTCTACGGACACTGTGGTGAATCCCCTCCGAGTCATGGCCCTCGGGCCCTCGCACGGGTGGCGGCTGACAATCTTTGGCCATGACACGGATATCCGCGAACCTCGCCACCACTGTCACCGGCTCCGGCCCCGCCGTCCTGCTCGCGCATGGCGCGGGCGGCAGCATCGCCGGCAATTACGGGCTGACCATCGCCGCCCTTGCCGAACACCACACCGTGGTCGCTCCAGATTACCCCGGCTCCGGGAAGACCCCCCGTGCGACCGAGCCCCTGACCTTGGACGGCCTGGCCGACGCCCTGGTGGAGTCGGCCACGGCGGCCGGGGCGGAGACCTTCACCGTCCTCGGCTACTCGATGGGCACGATGGTGGCCGTACGCGCGGCGGCCCGGCACCCCGAGCGCGTACGCGGCCTCGTCCTCACCGCGGGTCTGGCCCGGCCGGACAACCGGCTCCGCGCCTCGCTCGACCTCTGGCGGAAGCTGCTGGACGACGGCGACCTGGAGATGTTCGCCCGCTTCGTCGTCCTCAACGGCTTCTCCGAGGACTACTTCAACAGCATTCCGGAAGGCCAGGTCCGCGGCTTCCTCTCCATCGTGGCCCGCGGCGTCCCGGCGGGCGCCGGGGACCAGGCGGAGGTGATCCGCGCGGCGGGGGCGGACACGACGCAGGACCTTCCCGGCATCACGGTCCCCACGCTCGTCATATCCACCACCCGCGACGCTCTGGTCTCCCCGCGCCACTCCCGCATCCTTGCGGCGGGCATCCGCGGTGCCGAGTACGCGGAGATCGATTCGGGGCACGCGGTGATGGTCGAGCGCTCGGCCGAGTGGAACAAGCTGATCCTGTCGTTCCTGGAGCGGCACGGGCTCTGAAACCGTCAATCGGTGTGATCAGGCCCCTTCCTGGAGCAGGCGCTCCATCAGTTGGCGTTGGGCGCCGGTGAGGTGCGGGTCCGCGCAGTGCGCGGTGTGGTCGTCCACGGTGAGCTCGTACTGGTAGCCGTCGGGCACACCGGAAGGCGGCTTGGGGTGCCCGGCGGCGATCGCCTCCGTCGCCAGGCGCTCCAGTTCGGCCCCGTCCGGATGGTCGGCGGTGTCCAGTTCGGCGTGCCGCGTGAGGCCCGCGAAGCCGCCGCTCCGGGTCAGGCGGATGCGCATGGGAATTCTCCGAGCGGGCCGTGCGGGCGTCCGGGGTCAGCCGTTGTTGTTGACACCGACCTGCGCCCAAGCCTTGCGTACCGCGTCCTCCTCGGCTCCCGCTCCGAACAGGGAGTGGGCGCATTCCGTGGTGGCATGGGCGAACGTCGCGAAATCGGCGCTGGAAGGCAGGCTGCCCGAGGTGAGGGTCTGGTACCAGATCCGTCCGGCCTTTTCCCAGGCGAATCCGCCCAGCGCGTCGGCCACGAGGTAGAACGCGTAGTTGGGAATTCCCGAGTTGATGTGCACGCCGCCGTGGTCACGCTCGGTGTTCACGTAGTGGGCCATTACGGCGGGCTGGGGGTCCTTGCCGAAGAGCGGGTCGTTGTAGGCGGTGCCGGGCTCCTTCATGGAGCGCAGTGCCACGCCCTTGATGCCGGGTCCGAGAACGCCTGCTCCGATGAGCCAGTCGGCCTGGTCGGCGGTCTGGCGCAGGGCGTACTGCTTGGCCAGGGAGCCGAAGACGTCGGAGATCGACTCGTTGAGCGCACCGGCCTGGCCCTCGTAGTCCAGGCCCCCGGAATACTGGGTGACGCCATGGGTGAGTTCATGCGCGATGACGTCCAGGCATCCGGTGAAGTTCTGCAGGGTGCGCCTGTCCCCGTCGCCGAAAACCATCTGCTCGCCGTTCCAGAAGGCGTTGTTGAAGTTCTGGCCGTAGTGGACGGTGGCATTGAGCGGCAGTCCGGCGTTGTCGATGGAGCGGCGCTGGAAGACCTCGTAGTAGAACGTGAAAGTAGCCCCCAGGCTGTCGTACGCCTGGTTGTCCGCCGGGTCGGCGGACGGCGGGTCCTGCTCGCCTCTGATGCGGTTGCCGGGCAGGTCCGAGCCCTGGCGGGCGTCGAAGACGGTGCGGTCGGGCCGGTCGGTCGCGGCCTCCATCGCGGCTACGGTGGGCGCGGCGGGGACCGTCTGGACCCGTTGCTGCCGTTGCTGGTGGGAGAGTTCTTGGGTTTGCAGGCCCATCTCGCGGAGTTCGGGGTCGTCGGCCTGGGCCAGGGCGTCGACCATGTGGGGCGGGACGATGGTGCAGAAGCAGGCGTGATTTCCCATATCGCTCTCCGTCCCACGGGGCGGTGCGGATCTCCCGGTCCGCGGGCGCGATTCGCCAGCATGGCGCACAGGCGGGGGCGGAAATGTGGGGTGCATGACGCCGCCGAGCAAGGTAGGGGGCTCCGGCCTACGGTGGGAGAAGGGGCCCGGCCATGCGCCAGGGCCCCGCTCCCCCAGTCGCACAACTTGCGGGAGGTGCCAAATGCCATCGGCCGCCACACCCATGGACCGGATAGACCACCTCGTGGTTCTGATGCTCGAAAACCGCTCCCTTGACACCATGCTGGGATTCCTCTACACCGACCAGGGCAATCGCTCCCCGTCCGGCCAGCCCTTCGAAGGCCTGACCGGCGACGAATCCAATCCGGACGGGAATGGCAGCAAGGTCTCCGTCTTCCGGATCGACCCGGCCGAAACCGGCGCGTACTTCATGCCCGGCTCCATCCCCGGTGAGGAATACCGGCAGGTCAATATCCAGCTGTTCGGCACGACTGATGTATCCATACCCGCCCCGGCCCCGACCAACGATGGATTCGTCGCGGATTACACGCAGATCATTCCGACCAGGAGAGGCAATTCCCCGGGCGTCGTCCCGAGCGACATCATGGGCTGCTTCACTCCGGAAGGACTGCCGGTGCTGTCCGGGCTGGCCCGGGGCTATGCGGTGTGCGATCACTGGTACTGCTCGGTGCCGACCCAGACCATGCCGAACCGGGCCTTCGTCTGCGCCGGGACCAGCCTTGGCCACCTGCTCGACAAGACGGCGCACACGTTCGACACGCCCAGCATCTTCGGCCGGCTGAGCGACGGCAACGTCCCCTGGATGATCTACGGGTACCACCAGGCGCCGTTGACCAGCGGCAACTTCCCCGACACCCAGCAGGCCTCCACGGACCACTTCGGCCAGTTCATCGACTTCAAGAACGCCGCCACCAACGGCTCCCTGCCTGCCTACACCTTCCTGGAACCGGGCTGGTCCACCACCAGCAACAGCCAGCACCCCAACCACGACGTGGCGTTGGGCGAGCAGCTCATTTGCGATGTCTACAACGCGCTGCGCACCGGGCCGGACTGGGACAAGACCCTGCTGGTCATCACCTACGACGAACACGGCGGCTGCTACGACCACGTGGCTCCGCCCGCCGGTGCGACGCCGCCCGACGACAAGGTGGTGGATTTCGGCTTCGACTACACCCGGTTCGGGGTGCGGGTGCCCACCGTGCTCGTCTCCCCGCTCATCGCGCCCGGAACCGTCTTCCGCGTCCCCGACGGCAGCGTGCCGCTGGACCACACGTCGATACTCAAGACGGTCGAACAGCGCTGGGGCGTGCCCCCGCTCACCGCACGTGACGATGCGGCCCCGGGCTTCGGGGAGGTGCTGACCCTGGACAAGCCGCGCGACGACAATCCGCTGGACGGTGTCATCGTCCCCGTCTCCAAGGGCGCCAACCCGGCCCGGACCGAGACGTCCCACCTCGAAGAGGTCTACAACAGCCTCACGGCCGCGCAGCTCATTCCGGGCACGTGAGCGCCGGTGGCCGCTAGTGGCAGATGTACCGACGCGTCCCGTCCCGCAGGATGTCCGTGACCGGCTTCGAGCAGCCCGCGGGGCATGGGGGCGGGGTCGCGGCGGAGTTGATCCGGCGCTCGGGCGGGTGGTTGCAGACTGCGCAGTACCAGATCGGCGCGTAGGGCGGTGTCATGTCCCACCACATCGGATTGCGGCACACCTGGCAGTTCGTCACGTGCGGCATGGTGCGCGAGGCGGGGTGCCCTCCGGGGCGGTTCGGGGGATCACTCACCCGCACGGGTGTGCTTGCCGCTAAAGCCCGGTAATCGCACGGGTGTTGGAGGTGTGAAGCGCCCTCCACAAGTCCTGTGCATGCAGTAGCGTGCGCGACATCGGGTTGCTTCGTGCGTAAACGAGGCGACCCCCGACGTCGGCTGCAACCGGCGAAGGGGGTCTACACCCGCGAGGTCAAGGATCAAGGAACCTCAGCAAGATGTTGAAGCATGTTATCGCCCCCGCGCGCTCGTTCACCCAGATCCCGAACGAGATCATCCGCCACCCTCGCCTCTCCCTCGCCGCGAAGGGCCTCCTTCTCTTCCAGCTCGCGCTTCCGCCCGGCGTCGACCTGTCGCTCTCCGAGGCCGCCGGCCGAGCCGGGATCAAGAAGACCGCCTTCGGCCGCGCCAAGAACGAGCTGAGGGCCGAGGGTTACGTACACGAGTGGCGTCGCCAGACCAACGGCGGCCGCTGGGCCACGACCCAGCTCATCTCAAACGTCCCCCTGACGGCCGAAGAGGCCCGAGCCGTACGCGACGGCGCCGGCGAAGCGGGCCGGGCGCCTGTGCCCGTACCCCCGGCGCCCACGCCGCCGACCGTCGACGCCCCGGCCATCGGTGCCCCGACCCCTCCGGCGGTCGGCCGCTCCCAAGAAAAGACTGGGGAGAACACTTCCCACCCTCCCCACCATCCACTGGCTGACCGCGCCGCACAGGCGCTGACGGCGGTGACGCGGGGCGAACGGCGGCTGCGGCTGAGCAGCCGGGACGTCAGCGCCCTGGCGCCCCTGGCGGCCGAGTGGCTGCAGCGCGGTGCGACGCTGATGGACCTCCGCGAGGCGCTGACCGCGGATCTGCCCCAACCCGTGCGCTCCGCGCGGGGGTTGCTGCGCAACCGCCTCCTGCGCAAACTTCCGGACCCGGACCCGGCCCCGGAGCCGCGGCCTCGCCCTCAGCCACTGCGCGCCTGCGAGGGCGGCTGCGGGCGCATCATCCGCCCCGTGGCGGACGAAACGGCCTGTCGTGAGTGCCGCCGGGAGTCGGCGGCGGCAGTCCACGACACGTCGGGCGCGGTCGCGGCCACGGAACGGGGAATGGCGGCGGTGCGGGCGGCCTTGAGAATGGCCTAGGCGCACCACGCTCGTCTTGTCAGTGGCTGCCCCTACCGTGAAGGGCATGAGTTACGGACTGAGCCTCTACGCCGTCGACCTGACCCTCGCGCGCGGTGCCATCGGGTGCGGAAGCAAGCAGCTGCTGGACATGATCGGTAAGACGTACGGGCAGCACATCACGCGGGACGACGAGTACTTCGCCTACGAGATCGCGAAGGGCGCCCCCACCGGCCACGAGGCCCTGCGGGCGGTCGTAGAGGGCGGTCCGTTCGACAAGGAGCACGCGTTCCAGTACGGGTACGCGTACAAGCGCATCTGCGAGGCGTATGGTGACCGGCTCGACGGCAACAGCTTCAGCCCGTTCCGCAGCGCCTGGCTGATGCACGTGGACGAGGGCCTGACGAGCCTCGGCATGACGGCAGTGTCGGTGAGCCCGTTCATGTACTCGCTGCCGCGCCCGCTGCCGCGGGCGGAACTGCCCGGCTACGGCGAATGGACCCCGGAGCAGTGCGCCCAGGGCCTCGCCCAGTGGGAGGCGAGCACGGATGAGCAGCGGCAGCGGCTCGATTTTGAGGTGCTGGAGGCGATCGAGTCGTGCGTGGGCTGGATGCGCCAGGCAAGGTCGAAGGAGGGCTACGGGATAGCGGGGTTCGGCAGCTAGACCGCCGATGACCAGCCCACGCTCGCCGCTGGTCACGACACGCAGCGTCGTCGCCGTGGGTGCCTTCGGTCATGTCGCCGCACTTGCTGGGGGTAGGCCGCCCGCCGCTCGCCGCTGACCCCTCACCATTGATGTCCGACTAGGCTGTTCGGGCAACTCAGGGGGGATTTGATGGACATAAACATCAAGACGGAATACGTGCGGCAAGGCGCCGGGGGGACCCAGTCGGCTGCCGAGGCAGCGCTGGAGAACCTCCGCCGATCCCTCGATTCAAGCGACACGGCCGCCGACGGTCACCACGGCTGGGCCTCGGCAGCGGCATTGAAGCAGTGCGCGACCGCCTGGGAGAACCACATGGTCGACCTGGCGAAGCAGATGAACACCATGGCCGAGAACCTTCACGGCTCGGCGAACGCCTACGACACCACGGACCATCAGGCCAAGGAAGCCATGAGCAGGCTCCAGCACGGCCTCTCCGACTTCGGCAGGAACTGACCGTGGTCTCCTATCACGACCTGTACGGCTGCCATGTCGACCAGTGGAAGAAGGCGGCCGACGACTGGATCGCCCTCTCCCGGCGCTCCCTCGCCGCCGCCGACGACGTACGCGCGCAGGGCAAGATGCCGCTCGACGAACACTGGGCGGACGCCACCGGCAAAAAGGCCGGCAAGCGTCTGGAGGACATCGCCAACCGTCTGGAGGCCGGGGGCGACATCATCAAGGGCGTGGCCATGGTGCTCGACGCACTGGCCTACTCCATGGAGTGGTCCCAGCGCACCCTGTTCCACGCAGCCGAGCTGGCGAGAGAATACGGCCTGCGCATCCAGGACGGCCGCGCCATCGGCGCGTACTCCGGCGCCGCCCCCACGGGCCCCAACGTCCCGCAGAACGTACGCGACGCCTACGCCAAGGAGTCGGCACACATATCCGAGGTCGACGGTCTGATCGAGGAATCATTGCGGCAGGCCTCCCAGGCGGATGCGAAGGCCTCCGCCGAGCTGGCCAAGCTGGCGAAGACGATCAACGTCGCCAGTCCCAGCCAGGCACACAACGACATCGAGACCGAGACCGCCCACATCGAAATCGACATCCTCAGAGGGGACATCCCGGTCGGGAAGGACCCCCACCTCGTCCGCGCGTGGTGGGACGGGCTGACGTCCGAGCAGCAGAAGGCCCTGATGCGGGCCGATCCCGTGACCATCGCCGACCTCAAGGGGCTCCCTCCGGACGTCGGGAAGGAGCTCCGGGGGCTCGACGGGAAGATCGACCGGGTCGAGATGGTGCGTTACGCGCTGGACCACTGGAACAAGAAGGATGAACTGGACTACGGGCCGGTCGGCAACTGCACCAACTTCGTGTCGTCGAGCCTCGAAGCCGGCGGCATGCAGAAGAAAATCGACCCCTGGCTGGGCCTGCTCGGCGACAACACCTGGGGCCGGGAGTCCGGCCTGGGCATCGGGTGGGATTGGGCCGACAAGCACGCGTACCACTCCAAGTCATGGGCACGGGCCGAAGGCCTGCAAAACTTCCTGCTGCACAACGGCAGCAAGGAGGTCCCGAGGTCGGAAGCGCGCCCCGGTGACATCGTCTTCTACGAGCAGGTGGCTCCCGACCATGAGACGGCCCAGGGCGAGTCCCATCACGCTGCCGTGGTCACCTCGGTCACCCCTGACGGCGACATCAAACTGACCCAGCACACCAGCTCGTTCCAGAACGTGAGCCTGGCCGCCAGGGAGCACGTCGCCACCAACAACCACGGTGAGCAGCGCATCCGCATCGTCCGACCGAGTCCGAATTGGTACTGATGGCTACCCCACCCTCTTCCGCCACGTCCGACGACACCACGCAGAAGCGCCCCCTCACGCCCGGCGCAGTGGTCGTGGCGCTGCTGGTACCGCTCGTGACCGTTGCCGGCGCGGTCAGCCCCTGGTACGTACAGGACGTCGAACTCGACTGGGCCCACCGGCAGCAGGAAGCATGCCGGCACATGCCCTTTCCGAAGACGGAATACGCCGCCGCGTGGGCAGGCGCGGCCCTCGGCGTCACGGCAGTGGTTGTATACGTACTGCTCGCCAAGCGAATCCGCCGGCGGTACGGCGTCCGGCTGCGGGAGACGAAGCCGGGGCTGGTCGCCTGCATCGGCGTGTGGCTCAATGTGCTGACGATTCCGATGGAGTTGATCACGCTGTACGCCACGTACTCGTCGGCCGCGTCGAGGGTGGTCCTGGGCGACTGCGGGTAAGCGCCCAGGCTCCCGGGGCGGAAGTGGAGTTAGACGTACCTGTTCCGGCCACTTACGTTCGGCGCATGACAGAGCGACGTGCCATTCTCAGCGGATCGACGTTCGAGGAGCAGATCGGCTATGCCCGTGCTGTGGTCGACGGCGACTGGGTGCATGTGTCCGGGACGACCGGTTACGACTACGCGACCATGACGATCTCCGACGACGTGGTGGAGCAGGCCGAGCAGTGCCTGCGCAACATCGAGGCCGCGCTGGCCGAGGCGGAGTGCACCTTCGCCGATGTCGTGCGCGTACGGTATCTGCTGCCTGACCGGGCCGACTTCGAGCCTTGCTGGCCGGTCCTGCGTCGCTGCTTCGGCGAGGTCCGTCCGGCGGCCACGATGCTCGTGTGCGGCCTCGCCGACCCCGACATGAAGATCGAGATCGAGGTTTACGCGCGGCGGACCACCGCGTGACAGCCCCCAGCAATGGAGTTGCGATGACGATCGAGAACAACCGCGTCTGGCTCATTACCGGTGCGACGTCCGGCTTCGGGCGGTCCATCGCGGAAGCCGCCCTCGGCGCCGGAGACACGGTGGTGGCCGCCGCTCGTCGGCCCGAGGTGCTCGGCGACCTGGTCACCGCGCACCCCGACCGTCTGGTGCCGGTCGCCCTGGACGTCACCGATGCGGCGCGTATCAGAGCCGTCGTGGACGAGGTCGTCGAGCGGTTCGGCCGGATCGACGTGCTGGTGAACAACGCGGGCCGTGGTCTCGTCGGCGCCGTCGAGGAGACGACCGATGCCGAGCTGCGCGACCTGATGGAGCTGCACTTCTTCGGACCGGCCGCGCTCACGCGGGCCGTGCTGCCGCACATGCGCGACCGCAAGTCCGGGGCCATCGTGCAGATGAGCAGCATGGGCGGGCGGATGTCGCTCCCGGGCGTCGGGGCCTATTCGGCAACCAAGTTCGCCTTGGAGGGGCTGACCGAGGCGCTCGCCCAGGAGGTCGCCGGGTTCGGTATCAAGGCGCTGATCGTGGAGCCCGGAGCCTTCCGGACCGGGTTCGCCGGTGGTGGGGCGCTGCAGCAGACCGGTGCCCTCGATGCGTACGCGGACACGGTCGGCGCCGTTCGCACCGGGCTCCCGGATAGTGACGGCAAGCAGCCCGGTGACCCGGCCAAGGCGGCGGCCGCGATCCTGGCCGCGCTGGACGCGGAGAGGACCCCGCTGAGGCTCGCACTGGGCAATGATGCGCTCGACGCGATCACGACGGCGTACGACGCCGCCCGCGAGGAGGCTCACAGCTGGGAGGCGGTGAGCAGGGGGACCGACTTCGACGGCTGAGCGGGCCGCGGCAGCCGGTAGTCGGGCAGGTCGAGGCTCGTGGCCTTCTTGCCCTCCTCCAGCATCCAGTTGAGGATGCGGGGGCGGCTGAGCATCCAGTTGCGGATGCGGATGCCGAGCTTGCCGGGGGCGAGGAATTTGCCCGTGCGGTCGCCGCCCTTCTGGCAGCCCTGGGCGTACTCGCGCAGGACGTGCTCGTAGCGGGCGAAGGCGGTGGCGTGGTCGCCGTCGGCCGCTGCCAGTTCGCCGGCGAGCACGTATGCGGCGACGATGCCGGTGCCGGTGCCCATGCCGCCGATGGTGGCCCCGCAGGCCGCGTCGCCGACCAGGGCGACGCGGCCGTTGGACCAGTTCGGGACGTCGGCCCGGCTGATGGAGTCGAAGTACAGCTCGTCCGCGTCGTTCAGGGTCGCGAGGAGCCGCGGTACGTCCCAGCCGACGCCGGCGAAGGCCTCGGCGATGATCGCCTTCTGCTGCTCCTGGTCGTGGCGGTCGTACGTCAGCCGGTCGGCGGCGAAGACGCAGAAGGCGCGGGCCGTCTCCGGGTTGCGGTTGTCGGTGCCGACGCTCGCGTAGCGGCCGGGCACGTTGACGCCGACGGAGCCTTCGCCGAAGCCGAGTCCGGGGTAGTTGGGCAGGCTCCAGGTGGCGGCGTAGTAGCCGAGGTGGCTGACGTACTGCTCCTCGGGCCCGAAGGCGAGCCGGCGGACGTTGGAGTGCAGCCCGTCGGCGCCGATGACGAGGTCGAAGGTGCGGGCCCCGCCGCTGCGGAAGCGGACGTGGACGCCGTCGGCGTCCTGCCGGAGTTCGCTGATGGAGTCGCCGAAGACGTAGTCGGCGTACGGCAGGCTGTGCTCGTACAGGACGCGGGCGAGGTCGCCGCGCAGCACCTCGATGTCGCCGCCGGCGAAGTCGGCGGGCAGGCGCAGCCCGGTCTTCCCCTGCTCGTCGACGAAGACCATGGGGCTGCCGCCGGTCCGCAGCCGGCGGAGGTCGTCGAGGACGCCCATGCGCTCCAGCACGGTCAGGTGCGTGTCCCCGCGGAAGTCGACGGCCTGCCCGCCTTCGCGGAGGCTCGGGGCCAGCTCGACGACAGTCACCTCGAAGCCGTGGCGGCCGAGCCAGTACGCCAGCGCGGGACCGGCGATGCTCGCACCCGAGATCAGAACCTTCTTGCCCTTGAGACCCATGAGACCCACCCTCTTTGTAATTGCGTCCGTCGGACGCGGTTTCTTGTTGTGTACGGTAGACACAGTTTCTGGACTTGGCAAGCGGAGAGGTCGAGAGGTCATGGCGGACGAACTGATGCAGCTGCTCTGGGGCCCGCATCCACAGCCCAAGCGCGGCCCCAAGCCGGCGCTGAGCCGGGGCGGCATCGCACGCGCGGGCGTCGGCATCGCGGATACGGAGGGCCTCGCGGCTCTGTCGATGCAGCGGGTGGCGGAGCAGCTCGGCAAGACCAAGATGTCGCTGTACCGCTACGTGCCGGGCCGGGCGGAACTGGTCGCGCTGATGGTGGAGACGGCCATCACCACCCCGCCGGAGCCGGTGGCCGGCGACTGGCGCACCCGGCTGACGGGCTGGTCACACGCCCTCGCCGAGGTCTTCGCCCGCCACCCCTGGCTGCTGGACGCGACGGTCGGCGCCCGCCTGCTGGGCCCGAACGAGCTGGCCTGGATGGAACAGGCCCTGGCCGCACTGGACGGCACGGGCCTCACGGGCACCGAACGCATGGACGCGGTGGTCCTGCTGACCAGCCACGTACGCGGCATCGCCCTCCAGTCGCGCGCGGCGGCCGGGGCAGAAGGGCCCGAGGCCCAGTTCGTGGCGGCCCTGGGCAAGGTGCTGCGCGAACACGGCGATGCCTACCCGTCCGTGGTGTCCGCGATGACGTCATCCGCCGGGCCGCAGGGCCAGGGGCAGGACCAGGCGCTGACCTTCGGTCTGGAGCGGATCCTGGACGGGCTGGAGGCGCTGATCATGCGGCGCACGGGGGCGGGGGCGGGCGAGCACGGCAACTGAGCGAAAGGGCGGCAGGGGCGCAGTGAGGGCGCTACAGTAGCGACGCTCATATTCACATATGAGGCGGATCGGCATTTCGGAACCAGCGCTTCGGAATTCATGGGGGTCCGGGAAGAATTGACCGCTCCAGCGTCCGGTGCGGCTTCCGGGAGACGAAGGCGCATCAAGTACACCCTTGCCGCTTGGGTTGCCGTCATTCTCGCGGTCAACTCCATGAGCTTCGCGATGACAGGCATCGGGCTCGCCTTGGACGGCGACTGGGTGTCCATGCTGTTCGTTCCCCTGTCGGTCCTGGGCTTCTTGATCGCGCTGTGGACGGCCCGGCGGCACATCGCGACGGCCAGGCGGCAGGACCAGCCGGTGCTGCCCTCGCTCCGGCACTTCCACGCCATGACGTACCTGCTCTACCTCCGCCCGTTCGCCGAGGACAGCAGGCTGTCGGCGATCGATCCGCTCGTGGGCGACAGAGCCGGCCTCCCCTACGCGCGGATGCTGGGGTTCGGCGATTTCGCGGACACCGAGGACAGTTGGGAGGAGCAGATCGTCGGGCTCTTCCGCCCGCGCGGCGAGGTCGTCGCC
This sequence comes from Streptomyces olivoverticillatus, assembly GCF_014203555.1. Lineage (GTDB taxonomy): Bacteria > Actinomycetota > Actinomycetes > Streptomycetales > Streptomycetaceae > Streptomyces > Streptomyces olivoverticillatus. The sequence goes on from NZ_JACHJH010000001.1 coordinate 800,633, forward strand.
GTCGGCCGGCCCGGCGAGGAATTCGCCTTTCCCGGAGCGAAACGCTTCTACCTGCCCGGTGACGGCTGGAAACAGGAAGTCAGCAACGGCATACGCAGCGCCCGCCTCGTCCTGCTCGTGGCGGGCATCGGCGAGAACGCGAAGAGCGCCGGCGGCACTCTGTGGGAGTTCACGGAGGCCGTGCGGCTGCTGCCGCCCTCCCGGCTGCTCCTGCTGGTCTGCGGCAGCCCCGACGACTACCGGCGTTTCTGTGACGCGGCCGCCGAAGCGTTCGAGGAACGGTCCAAGCGGCTGATCGGTGTGGGCGAACCAGCGCTGACGCTGCCGGTGTTGCCCGATCACCCTGCCATGTCCGGCTCGCAGTGGCGGCATCCCCTCCGGGGCGTCGTGCAATTCGACGACACATGGAAAGGGGAATTCACCGCCTTCGATCCCGCCTCCGAGGCGGGCGGGCCGCGCAGACGGAACCGTGCCATGGTCCGCCACCAGATCGAACCGTTCATCGCAAGCCTGGAACCGTGCTTGCCCGGCGAGATCGCGAGCCCCGGCAGGTTCCGTTATGCGTATGTGGCGGGCGAGATACTGGAAAACACGGCGAAGATCCTCTTGGCGGTCCTTCTCATGGGAAGGACGCACACGCCCTTCCTGATGAGGGCCATGGCCATCGTCTACATGGCGTCGATCCTCGTCGGCGAAATACGCACCGCGATATCCACCGAGCGGCGCCGAGCCCGCAAGGATGTCAAGGTCGTCCCGCCGCCCCCGCCCCTGACCGCAAGGTCCGCGAGATCTGCCAGAAGCGGTCACTCCGCCGTCTGATCCTCCGGCGCCTCCCCGAAGCGCGCGAGCACCAGCGCGCCCGCCACCGCCAGCACGAACCCCACCACCGCCAGCGGCATCAGGCCCTCCCGCGTGCGGTCCCCCAGCCACTGGACGCCCACCCAGGCCGGGCCCAGGGTCTCGCCGATGACCATGCCCGCCGTCGCGGCCGTCACCGAGCCGCGTTGCAGGGCGGACGTCAGGAGCAGGAAGCCGGCGACGCTGCCGAGCAGCAGGGCGTACGCGGCGGGGTTGGCCAGCAGCGCGCCGGGCGAGAGGCCGTCGACCAGGCGGACGGACACCTCCACCACCCCGAAGCCGATGCCCGCCCCCAGGCCCAGCGCCGCCGCGCGGGCCCGGCCCGGCAGCCGGCCCGCGACCGCGCCGAACAGGAAGACGCCCACCGCCGTGCACAGCGCCCCCACGCGCAGCGCCATGGAGCCCGTACCGGCGCCCTCCGCACCCGAGGCCAGGCCCAGCATGGCCAGCCCGCCGCAGACCGTGCCCACCGCCAGCCACTCCACGCGGCTCAGCCGGACCCGCAGCGCCCAGGAGGCAACCACCGCCGTCACCGCCAGGCTCGCGGCGAGGGCCGCGCCGACCACGTAGATGGGCAGCGAGCGCAGGGCGACCAGCTCCAGCAGGAAGCCCAGCCCGTCGAGCCCCAGCCCCGCCACATAACGCCACTGACGCATCGCCCGCATCATCAGACGGGGGTCCACGCCCGAACCGCCGCCCGGGGCGGTGGCCCGGGTGGCGACGGCCTGGAGGACGGTTGCGGTGCCGTAGCTGACCGCCGAGCCGAGCGCGCAGAGCATGCCGAGGATCACGGTCCCGACTGTAGGGCCCACAGCGGGCGTGTTTAGGGTGTACGGACTTTCCACCGACGGGGGCGTCACGCACATGGCACCAACAGCACCAACAGCACCACAAACCCGGCGACGGCTGCGTTCGAGCACCGTGATACTCGGCGGCATGGGCGTCCTCGCCGCCGCCCTGACCTCCTGCGGATCCGAGCCCGACAAGCGCTGCGTCGACGGCAGGAGCTACGACGCGGCCCGCGGCTACAAGATCCTCGACTCCAAGTCCTGCTCGAACAAGAGCGGCGGCGTCGCGCCGGGCACCTGGTACTACGGCTCGGACAACGGCGGTGGCTACGCCAAGAGCGGCACGTTCGAGAAGAACAAGGCCGTCTCCCGGGGCGGCTTCGGCTGCTCCTCCTCCAGCAGCCACTCCGGTTCGAGCGGCGGCTGAGCCCGCCGTGCAGCGCCACCGCACCACCCCGCGCCCCGGCTGGCAGGACACCGTCGAGGAGCAGGGCCTGATCTACCCCCTGTGCCGGCACCCGGACGGGTCGCTGCGCCCGTACTGGGACGAGAGCGCGTACTACTCCTTCACTCTCCCCGAGGTCGAGGCGCTCGAAGAGGTCGTCGAGGAGCTGCACGGGTTGTGCCTCGCGGCCGCCGAGCACATCGTGGAGCACGACCGCTTCGCGGACCTCGGCATCACGGACCGCCGCCTGGCGGCCCTGGTCGCCGAGTCCTGGCGGCGGCGCGCCGAACTCCCCTCCCTCTACGGGCGCTTCGACCTGCACTACGACGGGCGGCCAGGCGGCGGCCCGGCGAAGATGCTGGAGTACAACGCCGACACGCCGACCTCGCTGGTGGAGGCGGCGAGCGCGCAGTGGTTCTGGATGGAGGAACGTTTCGCGGACGTGCCGCACGCCGACCAGTGGAACTCCCTCCACGAGCGGCTCGTCGAGGCCTGGAAGCGGCAGGCCGCGCTGCTGCCGCCCGGCGCGCCCGTGCACTTCGCCCACTCGGTGGGCGACGAGCTCGGCGAGGACCTGATGACGGTGGCCTACCTGCGCGAGACCGCCGAGCAGGCGGGGATCGCCACGGAGGCGATCTCCGTGGAGGACATCGGCTGGGACCGCCTCGCCGGCCGCTTCGTGGACGACCGGCTCCGTTTCGTCCGGGCCTGCTTCAAGCTCTACCCGTGGGAGTGGCTGGCCACCGACGACTTCGGCCCGCAGGTGCTCGACACGCTGGACAACGGCGGGGGCACGGGGTCCACGCTGTGGATCGAGCCCGCGTGGAAGATGCTGCTGTCGAACAAGGCGCTGCTGGCCGTGTTGTGGGAGCTCTTCCCGGGCCACCCGAACCTGCTGCCCGCCTACTTGGACGGCCCGAGGGAGCTGGCCCGCACGAACGGCTATGTGGCGAAGCCCCTGCTCGGCCGGGAAGGCGCGGGCGTCACCCTGCACCCGCCGGGCACCGCCCCCACCCTCCGCGACGAGCCCTGCTGCTACCAGGAACTGGCCCCCCTGCCGGACTTCGACGGCAACCACGTGGTGCTGGGCGCCTGGGTGGTCGAGGACGAGGCGGCAGGGCTGGGCATCAGGGAGTCGGCGGGCCTGGTCACCGACGAGTACGCACGGTTCGTACCGCACGTGATCCTCTGACGCCGCCGGATCCGTCAACGAACGTGGACGCTACGACCGGCGACGCGCCTCGACGATCGAGCCGCCCGCGGTACCGAGTGCGGGCGTGAACGGCCAGCGGACGCCGAGGTCGGCTGCCACGGTCTCGAAGGCCGTCACCTCCACCTGCCAGTCGCGGCCGGTGAAGAGGGGGGCGGGGTCGTCCGTGCCGTAGTGCCAGGGCGAGCCCCACTCGGCGAGGAGGCCGAGCATCGGGCGCGCCCAGGGGGCGTCGAGCATCGAGCGGCCGACGAAGTCGGTGAGGAGCGTGCTGCCCGGTGCGGAGAGTGCGGTGATCCTGTCGAAGAGGCCGTGGACAGCGGGCTCTTCGAGGTACTGGGTGAGCCCTTCCGCCAGCCAGCACGTGGGCCGGTCCGCGCGGAAGCCCGCGGCTCGGAGGGGGCCGGTCCAGTCGGCGGCGAGGTCGACCGCGACCGGGTGACGCGGGCAGCGGGCGGGAGGGGCACCGGCGTCGGCCAGGAGGGTTTCCTTGACGGCCAGGAGTTCCGGGCGGTCGAGCTCGAAGACGGTGGTGCCGGCCGGCAGGTCGAGCCGGTAGGCGCGGGAGTCCATGCCCGCGGCGACGAGCACCAGTTGCCGTGGGCCGTCGTCCGCCGTGCAGAGCCGGGTGAGGGCGTCGTCGTAGAAGCGGGTGCGGACCGCGATCGCGGGGACGTCGCCGAACTCGTCCAGCAGGGCGCGGCCGGTGTCGCCCGCCAGGGAGGCGGCGAGCGGGTCGTCGAAGAGGCGGTCGGGGCGGGCGGATTCGCGGGCGCGCAGGGCTGCGGTCAGCCGGGCGGTACGGGCGACGGGGTCGAGGGTGCAGGGCATCGGACGGGCTCCGTTCGGTGGTGGGTGCCGTTGTGAGGACGACACTCGCCGATGCGGGGCGCCCACGGCACAGGATCGGGCTGCTTCGGCGTTTTCCGGCACGCAGTACGGTGTTCTGATGGAATCCGACGAAACGGAAGCCGTCGAACTGGACGCACTCGACCGGCAGTTGCTGCACGCGCTCCAGATCGACGGCCGGGTGCCGTTCAGCCGCGTCGCCGAGGTCGTGGGCGCCTCGGACCGTACGGTCGCCCGCCGCTATCACCGGCTGAGGTCGGCGGGGGTGCTGCGCGTCGTCGGGCTGCCGGATGCCCGCAAGATCGGGATGGCCGACTGGTTCGTACGGATCCGGTGCACCCCCGACGCGGCGCCGGCCGTGGCCGCGGCGCTGGTGGAGCGGGAGGACACCTCGTGGGTGGGCCTGGCGAGCGGCGGCACGGAGATCACCTGTGTCATGCGGGCGCACGCGGGCCCCGTGCGCGGCAGCCTGCTGCTGCCGAAGCTGCCCCGCACCTCGCGGATCACCGCGGTCACCGCCCAGTGCCTGCTGCGGATCGTCGCCGGTGAGTCCGGCTGGCCCGGCCGTTTGACCGGGCTCGATCCGGAGCAGGCCGCGGCCCTGGCCCGCCCGGCCGGTCCGGGCCGCGCCGCCCGGCTCACCGCGGCGGACCGGCTGCTGCTGCCGGTGCTGGCCAGGGACGGCCGGGCGGCCGCGGCGGAGCTGGCGGCCGCGACGGGCTGGTCCGAGTCGACCGTGCGGCGCCGCCTGGAGGAGCTGCGCCGCAGCGGGCTGCTGTACTTCGACGTCGACGTCGACCCGCTGCTGTACGGCTTCACGTGCGAGGCCGTCCTGTGGCTGAAGGTCGCCCCCGGCGAGCTGAACGGGGTGGCGGCGGCGCTCGCCGGCCACCCCGAGGTCGCCTTCGCCGGGGCGGTCAGCGGTGCGGCCAACATGGTGGCGTACGTCGTCTGCCGTGACGCCGACGCCCTGTACGACTACCTGGCCACCCGCATCGGCGCCCTGCCCGGGGTCCGGGAGGCCGAGACGGTGCCGGCCACCCGGCTCGTCAAACGGGCGGGTGCCACCCCGCCCCGGCGGCTCAGCCCTCCAGTACCTCCCGGATCCGGGCCAGGCCCCAGTCCAGGTCCTCCTTGGTGATGACCAGGGGCGGGGCGATGCGGATCGTGGCGCCGTGGGTGTCCTTGACCAGGACGCCCTGGGTCATCAGGCGTTCCGAGACCTCGCGGCCCGTGCCCACGGCCGGCGGGACGTCGATGCCCGCCCACAGGCCCCTGCCGCGGACCGCGGTGACCAGGCCCGCGCCGGCCAGCAGGGCCAGTTCGCGGTGGAGGTGTTCGCCGAGCTCTGCCGCCTTCTGCTGGTACTCGCCGGACTTGAGGATGGCGATGACCTCCAGGGCCACCGCGCACGCCAGCGGGTTGCCGCCGAAGGTCGAGCCGTGTTCGCCGGGCTGGTAGACGCCCAGCACCTCGCGGGAGGAGACGACCGCCGAGACGGGGACGACGCCGCCGCCCAGGGCCTTGCCCAGGATGTAGACGTCGGGCACGACGTCCTCGTGCTCGCAGGCGAACGTCCGGCCCGTGCGGCCCAGCCCGGACTGGATCTCGTCGGCCATGAAGAGCACGTTCCGCTCGGTGGTCAGGCGCCGGACGCCCGCCAGGTAGCCGGGCGGCGGGACCAGGACACCCGCTTCGCCCTGGATCGGTTCGAGGAGGACGGCGACCGTGTGCTCGTCGACCGCCGCCTCCAGCGCCGCCAGGTCGCCGTAGGGGACGATCTCGAAGCCGGGGGTGTAGGGGCCGAAGTCGGCCCGTGCCTCCTGGTCGGTGGAGAAGCTGACGATCGTCGTGGTGCGGCCGTGGAAGTTGTTCTCGGCGACCACGATCTTCGCCCGGCCGTCCGGCACGCCCTTGACGCGGTAGCCCCATTTGCGGGCGGTCTTCACGGCCGTCTCGACCGCTTCCGCGCCGGTGTTCATCGGCAGCACCATCTCCATGCCGCACAGCGCCGCCAGCTCCGTGCAGAACTCCGCGAACCGGTCGTGGTGGAAGGCCCGCGAGGTCAGGGTCACCCGGTCCAGCTGCGCCTTCGCGGCGGCCACCAGGCGGCGGTTGCCGTGCCCGAAGTTCAGCGCCGAGTACCCGGCGAGCATGTCGAGGTAGCGGCGCCCCTCGACATCGGTCATCCATGCACCCTGTGCGGTCGCCACGACGACCGGCAACGGATGGTAGTTGTGTGCGCTGTGCTGCTCGGCTGCGGCGATGCTGCGTTCCGTGGACGTCAACGTGTGCTCCGTTCGTGTCGGGGCATGCTGCCGTCCGCCTTTCTACACCCCGATCCGCACGGCTGGACCGAGTCCGGATTCCGCACCTGAGAGAATGTGTGCATGGCCCTTGATCGTCCGCGCGCTCTCTCCGGTATCCAGCCCACCGCAGGCTCGTTCCACCTCGGGAACTACCTCGGTGCCGTCCGTCAGTACGTGGCCCTGCAGGAGACCCACGACGCCTTCTACATGGTCGTCGACCTGCACGCGATCACGGTCCCGCAGGACCCGAAGGAGCTGCGGGCGAACACCCGCATCGCCGCCGCGCAGCTGCTGGCCGCGGGCCTGGACCCGGACCGCTGCACGCTGTTCATCCAGAGCCACGTGCCCGAGCACGCGCAGCTCGCCTGGGTGATGAACTGCCTCACCGGCTTCGGCGAGGCCTCCCGCATGACGCAGTTCAAGGACAAGTCCGCCAAGCAGGGCGCCGAGGGCACCACCGTCGGCCTGTTCACCTACCCGGTCCTGCAGGTGGCCGACATCCTGCTCTACCAGGCCGACGCCGTGCCGGTGGGCGAGGACCAGCGCCAGCACATCGAGCTGACCCGCGACCTCGCCGAGCGCTTCAACGGCCGCTTCGGCCAGACCTTCCGCATGCCGGCCGCGCACATCGTCCGCGAGACGGCGAAGATCTACGACCTGCAGGACCCGTCCGCCAAGATGAGCAAGTCGGCGGCCACGGCCAAGGGTCTGATCAACCTGCTGGACGACCCCAAGGTCTCCGCGAAGAAGATCAAGAGCGCGGTCACCGACACCGACACGGTGATCCGCTTCGACGCCGAGAAGAAGCCCGGCGTCAGCAATCTGCTGACCATCTACTCCACGCTCACCGGCACCACAATCGCGGAACTTGAGCAGAAGTACGAGGGCAAGGGCTACGGTGCGCTCAAGACCGACCTCGCCGAGGTGATGGTGGAGTGGGTCACACCGTTCCGCGCCCGCACCCAGGAGTACCTGGACGACCCCGAGACGCTGGACTCGGTCCTGGCCAAGGGCGCGGAGAAGGCCCGTGCCGTCGCCGCGGAGACGCTGGCCCGGGCCTACGAGAAGGTGGGCTTCCTGCCCGCGAAGCACTGAGCCGTTCGGGCAGTCTTCCCGGCGCGCGGGCCCTTGGTCCCGCGGGCCGGGGACCAGGGCACCTGGCAGCGGACGCGGCCCAGCCGCCACACTGACCACGGGGACGTACAGGCGCACAGGAGGGAGAACGCAGTGGGGACCGTAACGCTCGGCGTTTCGATCGCGGTCCCGGAGCCGTACGGCAGCTTCCTCCAGAAGCGCCGTGAGGACTTCGGCGACCCGCACGCACACGGGATTCCCACGCACGTCACCCTGCTGCCGCCGACCGAGGTGGAGTCGTCCTCGCTGCCCGCGATCGAGGCCCACCTGGCCGAGGTGGCGGCGCAGGGGCAGCCCTTCGAGATGCGGCTCTCGGGTACGGGCACGTTCCGGCCGCTGTCCCCCGTCGTCTTCGTGAACGTGGTCGAGGGCGCGGCCTCCTGCGCCTGGCTGCAGAAGCGGGTGCGGGACGCCTCGGGACCGGTGGCCCGGGAGCTGCAGTTCCCCTACCACCCGCACGTGACGGTGGCGCACGGCATCGCCGAGGAGGCGATGGACCGGGCCTTCGAGGAGCTCGCCGGGTACGAGGCGTCCTGGACCATCGACGGCTTCGCGCTGTACGAGCAGGGAGAGGACGGTATCTGGCGCCTCGAGCGCGACTTTCCCTTTGGGAGCGGGCCGGACGTGACCGCGCAGCCGGCCGCCCTGCCGCGGCAGGGCGGGGTGTCCCTCCCCCTTTCAGGTCCCCTCCAGTAACCGCGCGACCCCGGCCCCGGCCCCCTCAACCTCGGAATATGGGGTAGTCGTAGGGCCATGGACTGGCTCACCCGCCTGCCGCTGATCGGCCCCGCCGTGGCCCGCGGCATGCGCACGCACGCTTGGCGCTCCTACGAGACCCTCGATCGTGTGAAGTGGACGCGGCTCGCCGCCGCGATCACCTTCACCAGCTTCCTCGCGCTCTTCCCGCTGCTCACGCTGGGCGCGGCCGTCGCCGCGTCCGTGCTCAGCGACAGCCAGACCCGGGAGCTGGAGCACCGGATGGCCGAACAGGTGCCCGGGATCGCCGCCGGCCTGAACCTGAGCGCGCTGGTGGACAACGCGGGGACGATCTCCCTGGTGGCCGGCGCCCTGCTGCTGCTCACCGGCGTGAGCTGGGTGGGGTCGCTGCGGGAGTGCCTGAGGGCGGTGTGGGGGCTGGAGGAGAGCCCGGGCAACCCCATACTGCTGCGGTTGAAGGACGCCGCCGTGCTGGTGGGCCTGGGCGCGGTCGCGGTGCTGTCGGCCGGCTGCTCGGCGTTCGCTTCGGCCGCGGTGGACTGGGCCGCCAAGGAGATGGGCATCCCGCAGGGCGGCGCCGGGGGCGTGCTGCTGGCGGCGGCGGGGTTCTGCGCCGCCGTGCTGGCCGACTTCCTGCTGATGCTCTACGTACTGTCCCGGCTGCCCGGCGTGCTGCCGCCGCGCCGCCGGCTGCTGGTCGCGGCGCTGATGGGCGCGGTCGGCTTCGAAGCGCTCAAGCTCGTGATGAGCGGCTATCTGCGGGGCGTCGCGGCCAAGAGCATGTACGGGGCGTTCGGCACGCCCGTGGCGCTGCTGCTGTGGATCAACTTCATGACCAAGCTGCTGCTCTACTGTGCCGCGTGGACGGCCACGCGGCACCGCGACGACGAGCTCACTCCTTCGGGCGACGCCGCACCAGCTCCGGCAAAGGGTGACGGCGGTGCACCACGAAGCCCGCGGCGGCCAGCGCCACCAGCGCCCCGGCCGTGATCCCGACCGCCGTCCACATCCCGTCGTCACCGCCGCCGGCAGCCGACGCCTGGGCACCCGCGCCGCCGCCCTGGCCGCCGTCGGCGCCGGGCTTGTCGGTGCCGCCCTCCGGCGGGACGAGCACGCCGACCGGCTTGACGTGGCCCGCCGCCTCGAAGCCCCAGTCCAGCAGGCGGGCGGACTCCTTGTAGACGTCGTAGCCCTCGTTGCTCTGCGGGTTCATGACGGTGACCAGCAGCTTGCGCCCGTCGTGCTGGGCGACGCCGGTGAAGGTGTTCCCGGCGTTGGTGGTGAAGCCGTTCTTGACGCCCGCCATGCCCTTGTAGGCGGGCACGCCCTGGCCGGTGAGCAGCCGGTTGGTGTTCTGGATGGCGAAGGTCTCGCGCTTCTTGCCCTTCTTCTCCTCGGCCGGGAACTGGGCGGTGGCGGTCGCGCAGTACTCGCGGAAATCCGCCTTCTGCAGGCCGGAGCGGGCGAAGAGGGTGAGGTCGTAGGCGCTGGACACTTGGCCCTCCGCGTCGTAGCCGTCGGGGGTGATGACGTGGGTGTCGCGGGCCTGGAGCGCATCGGCGTGGGCCTGCATGTCCTGGACTGTCTGTGAGGCGCCGCCGTTCATGGCGGAGAGCACGTGCACCGCGTCGTTGCCGGACTTGAGGAAGACGCCCAGCCACATGTCGTGGACGCTGTAGGTCGAGCCCTCCTTGATGCCGACCTGGCTGCTGCCCTCGCCCATGCCCTCCAGGTCGGCGGGGGCCACCTTGTGCTCCTTGTCCTTGGGGAACTTCGGCAGCACGGTGTCGGCGAAGAGCATCTTCAGCGTGGAGGCGGGGGGCAGTTTCCAGTGGGCGTTGTGCGCCGCCAGCACGTCGCCGGACTCGGCGTCGGCCACGATCCAGGAGTTGCCGCTGAGCTCCTTGGGCAGGTCGGGGGCGCCGGGGCCGAGCTGCACCTGGGTGCCGGGCTTGCCCAGCAGCTCGCCGCCCACGGTGGACATGTGGGCGGGCGGCTGGATCGGGGGCTTGCCCTTGGCGTCGGCGCCCGGGCTCTTCGAAGCGGCCGGGCCGGGTGCGGGCGCAGCGAGGGCGGGGGCGGCCGTGGCGAGGGGCAGCAGCAGCGAGGCGCCGGCCAGCAGCGCCGCCGCGCCCCGGCGGCGCGTCGCGGAGTACCGGGTGAAGTGTGATGTCGTCGTCGGCACGGAGGTGAACGTACCGCCACCCCCCTGCCCGGAGGAGGGCGCCTCACGGCGGGCGGACCGCGAGGACCCGATAGGACCAGTCCCGGACCCCGAACGCATACTGAAACCCATGGTGAATTCTTCCGGGGAAGCGACCCCTCCAACCCCTCCGGCCGCCGCGACCCTCTCGCGCCCCGTGTCCTGGTTCCTGCTCGCGTTCGGCGTCTGGAGCTGGGTCATTTGGGTCACTTTCGTCAAGAATCTATGGAAGGACGGCAGTGGGCTCGCCTTTGACGACGCGGGTGACCCGACCGCGTACTTCTGGGTGCACCTGCTGCTCGCGATCACCTCGTTTCTTCTGGGGACGGGCGTCGGCTTGATCGGGTTGCGTGGCGTTCGGGCGTTGCGGCGTACCTCATAGGCGAGTTCGGTCATTTCTCCCGCGATCACTTGGCCGATTTCCGGGACGTACGCGCGTTCGCGTGTTTACGGTGATGCGCATCACTGGGCGGGAGGGGCACGGGGATGCGTGGGGTCCGGGTACGTGCGGGTGTGGCGGGTGCGGTGTGTCTGGCGGTGCTCGCGGCGGGGGCCGGCGGCTGCCGGCTGACCTCCGGGGATGACCGGGAGCCGATCGAGGTCGGCACGACGGACACGGTCACTGCGCTCGACCCGGCGGGCGCCTACGACGCGGGCTCCTGGGCGCTGTACGGCAACGTCTACCAGTCCCTGCTGACCTTCACCCCCGGCTCCAGCACGCCGGTGCCGGACGCGGCGCGGCGCTGCGGCTTCCGGGGCGAGGGGTTACGGACGTACGTGTGCACCCTGCGCCCGGGGCTGAAGTTCGGCAACGGGCATGCGCTGACGGCGAAGGACGTGAAGTTCTCCTTCGACCGGATCACCCGGATCCACTCGCAGCAGGGCCCGGCGCCGCTGCTGGAGACGCTGGCGAAGGTGGAGGTGTCCGGCGAGGACGAGGTGACGTTCCGGCTGCGGGTGCCGGATGCGACGTTCCCGTTCAAGATAGCCACCGGCGCCGGTTCGATCGTGGACAGCGAGCGCTACCCGGCGGACCGGCTGCGCACCGGCCACGACGCGGACGGCTCGGGTCCGTACACGCTCAAGGACTACCGGCCGGGCGCGCTGGCCGAGCTCGAGCCCAACGACCGCTACGAGGGCGCGGTCAAGGACGTCGGCGGGGCGGTGACGGTCCGTTACTACGCGGACCCCGACCGGCTGGGCGAGGCGTGGCGGCAGCGCTCGGTGGACGTGGCGGCGCGCTCGATGCCGCCGGCCGACCTGGCGAAGCTCTCGCCCTCGGACTCCGGCGTCAGGGTCAGCGAGACCACCGCGGCCAACACGCGCTCCCTGGTCTTCAACGTGCGCGACGGCTCCCCGCTGAAGGAGACGGCCGTACGGCAGGCGGTGGCGGCCGTCGTCGACCGCGAGGCGATCGCCCGCGACGTGCACCTGCGCACGGTCGAACCCCTCTACTCCCTCATCCCGCTGGGCCTCACCGGCCACACCACCTCCTTCTACGACGCCTACCCGCAGCCGGATCCCGAGCGCGCGCGGCGCCTGCTGGAGCAGGCCGGCATCCCCCTGCCCGTCCGCTTCGGCATCGCCTACTCGCAGGGCGCGGCCACGGACGAGGAGGCGGCGCTGCTGAAGAAGCAGCTGGAGGCGACGGGCCTGTTCAGGATCACCACCCGCCGGGTGGGCTGGCAGGAGTTCCAGGAGGGCTACGCCAAGGGTGCGTACGACGCGTACTGCGTCAGCTGGGTGGCGGACTTCCCCGACCCGGACACCTTCACCACGCCCCTGGTGGGCAACGGCAACGCCCTGCACTCCGGCTACTCCGACCCGCGCATCGAGCGCCTCATCCGCGCCACGCAGCAGAACGACCAGCGCAGCCGGGTCACCGAGGACTTCCGCAGCATCCAGAAGATCGTCGCGGAGGACGTGCCGATGGTGCCGCTGTGGCAGAAGAAGGACTACGTGCTGAGCAAGTCGTCGATCTCCGGCACGCAGTACCTGTCGGACGGCACGGGCATCTGGCGGCTGTGGCGGCTGGACCGGATCTAGGGCGTGTCCGCGGGTGCGGGCGGCAGCACCCGCAGCAGCGAGTCGAGGGCGCCGGAGAAGGCGTGCGCGGGCGGGGAGCCGTAGTTGACGATCAGGCCGTCGGGGGCGGCCGGGCCGGATGCGGCCGGGTGGCGGAAGGGGGCCAGGCCCTCCAGGGCGAGGCCCTGCCGGTCGGCGGCCCGGAGGGTGGCCTCCTCGGTGCCCGGCGGCAGTTCGAGGACGGCGTGCAGCCCGGCGGCGATGCCGGTGACGCGGATGTGGGGGGCGTGCTCGGCGAGGGCGGCGACGAGCTGGTCGCGGCGGCGCCGGTAGTGCAGGCGCACGGAGCGTACGTGCCGGTCGTAGCCGCCGCCGGTGATGAACTCGGCGAGGGTGAGCTGGTCGAGGGCGCCCGAGGTCCATTCCCCCGTGGCCTTCACCGCCCGTACGTCCGCGACGAGGTCCTCCGGCAGCACCAGCCACGCCAGCCGCAGGCCGGGCGCGAGCGACTTGCTGACGGTGCCGCAGTAGACGACGAGGTCGGGGGCCAGCCCTTGGAGGGCGCCCACGGGCTGGCGGTCGTAGCGCAGTTCGCCGTCGTAGTCGTCCTCCACGATCACACCGCCCGTGCGGGCGGCCCAGTCGACGACCGCGGCCCGGCGGGCGGGGTGCAGCGGGGCGCCGGTGGGGAACTGGTGGGCGGGGGTGAGCAGCACGCCCTTGACGGTCTTGAGCCCCTCCAGCTGCCCGACGTCCGCGCCGAGCCCGTCGACGGTCAGCGGCACCGAGCGCAGGCCGGACCGTTCGACGGTGTCGCGGTGGTACCAGAGGCCGTACGACTCCATGCCCAGCTCGCGCACGCCGCGCCGCCGCAGGGCCCGGCCCAGCAGTGCGAGGCCCTGGATGAAGCCCGCGCACACCACGATCCGCCCAGGGTCGGTGCGCACCCCGCGGGCGCGGGCGAGGTAGTCGGCGAGGGCCTCCCGCAGCTCGGGGCGGCCTCGCCCGTCGCCGTAGCCGAACGCCTCGTGCGGGGCCGCGGCCAGGGCGCGGCGGGCGGCGGAGAGCCAGCCGGCGCGCGGGAAGGTGGAGACGTCGCCGGCGCCGGGGCGCAGGTCGTGGGCGGGACGGGCGGCATCCGGGGCGGGGGCCGGGCGGGGCGCGGGCGGGCGGGGCGCGGCGCGGCGGGCCACGCGCGTGCCGGAGCCCTGGAGGGCGGTGAGCCAGCCCTCGGCGACGAGCTCGCCGTAGGCGTCGGCGACGGTGTTGCGGGCCAGGCCGAGGTCGGCGGCGAGAGCGCGGGAGGAGGGCAGCCGGGTGCCGGGGGCGAGCCGTCCTGAGCGGACGGCCTCGCGCAGGGCGCGGACGAGGGTGGCGCGCCGCCCGCACGGGCCGGTACGCAGGTCGAGGTGGAGGTCGACCCCTGGGACGGCCCGGGAAGTGGCCCGCTTTTCCGGCATGGAAATGGACCATACCGGTGGGCTACCGGGCGCTTAGGCTCACCCCATGAACACCGAGTCCACCGGCCACGCGCACGGTCCCCGCGGCAGCTTCCTCAAGCACGCTCCCGACGTCTACGAGGCGATCATCAAGCTCAGCCAGGCGTCGAAGAAGGGCCTCGACCCGGCGCTGATCGAGCTGGTGCTGATCCGCGCCTCGCAGCTCAACCACTGTGCGTTCTGCATCGACATGCACGTCAAGGACGCCCGCAAGGCGGGCGAGAGCGAGGAGCGTATCTACCTGCTCAACGCCTGGGAGGAGGCGGGCGACGTCTACACGCCGAAGGAGCAGGCCGCCCTCGCCCTCACCGAGGCCGTCACCGTCCTCACCGACGGCTTCGTGCCCGACGCCGTCTACAAGCGCGCGGCCGCCCACTTCACCGAGGCGGAGCTGGCCCGGCTGATCCCGCTCATCTCCGTCATCAACGTGTGGAACCGCATCAACGTGACGCTGCGGACGCCCGTGGGCCACCTGTCCTAAGGCCTGGTTACGGCATCCACGCCTTCCACTCGTCGGGGTGGCGCTGCACCCACCGCTTCGCCGCCTCGTCCGCGGACAGCTTGTCCTCGGCGATCATCTGGGAGACCTCGTTCTGGTCGGCCTTGGTCCAGTGGAACTTCTCCAGGAACCGGGCCGCCTTGCCTCCCTTGTCGGCGAAGCCGGTGTTGAGGAACTTCTTGAGCGGGGTCGTCGGATAGGCGCAGTCGACGGTCGACGGGTCCTTGGTGCCCTTGTCGTCGCAGGCCTGGGTGTGCTCGGGGAGCCTCACCTCCACCAGCGGCACCTCGTTGAAGAGCCACTGGGGCTCGTACCAGTAGCTGAGGAACGGCTTCTTGTCCTTGGCGAACTGCTTGATCTGGGTGATCTGGGCGGCCTCGGAACCGGCGAAGACGACCTGGTAGTCGAGCTTGAGGTTGCTCACCAGCGCCTTGTCGTTGGTGACGTAGGACGGGGAGCCGTCCAGGAGCTGGCCCTTGCCGCCGCTCTCGGGGGTGTGCAGCTGCGCCGCATACTTGTTGAGGTTCTTCCAGTCGAGGACGTCCGGGTGGGCGTCGGCGAAGTACTTGGGGACCCACCAGCCGATGTGGCCGGTGACCCCGAGCGGGCCGGCGTCGGTGACCGTCTTCTTGTCGTGGACGTAGCGCTTCTCCTGGTCCGGGTGGCCCCAGTCCTCGAGGATGGCGTCCACGCGGCCCTGGCTGAGCGCGTCCCAGGCGGGGACCTCGTCGACCTGCACGGTGTCCACGCGGTAGCCCAGTTGGTGCTCCAGCAAGTACTGGGCGACGGCCGCGTTGGCGCGGGCGCCCACCCAGGACTGCACGGAGAGGGTGACGGTCTTGGCGCCCGCCGCGTTGGCGTAGGGCGAGGCCTGCTTGGTCATGTCGGCCGCGCCGCAGCCGGTGGCCGCGGCGGCCAGCAGGCCGGTGACGGCCACGGTGGTGATCAGTTTTCTGCGTGCCATCTCAGGCCTCCTTCGCCTTCGCCTTCACCGGCTGGGTCACCCGGTCGAGCATCAGTCCCAGACAGGCGATCGCCGTGCCCGCCACCAGGCCGGTGGCCAGGTCTCCCTGGGCGAGGCCGAAGACGACCTCGTATCCGAGCGCACCGCCGCCGACCAGGGCGCCGATGATGACGACGGACAGCACCAGCACCACGGCCTGGTTGACGGCCAGCAGCAACTCGGGCCTGGCGAGCGGGAACTGGACCTGCCGCAGCTGCTGGCCGCCGGTGGCGCCCAGTGAGCGGGCGGACTCCAGCGCGCCCGGGTTCACCCGGCGCAGGCCCTGGCTGACGATCCGGACGACCGCGGGCAGCGCGTAGACGACCGCCGCGGCAGCCGCGGGGGCGCGGCCGACGCCGAAGAGCGCGACGACGGGGATCAGGTAGACGAACTGCGGCATCGTCTGGAAGACGTCCAGGACGGGCCGCAGCAGCCGGTCCACGCGCGGGCTGCGGGCCGCGGCGACGGCCACGGCGAAGCCCAGCACGAGGGTGACGGCGACGGCGGCCAGGACCTGGGAGAGGGTGTCCATGGCCGGGTCCCAGCGGCCCAGCACGCCGATCGCGGCGAGCGAGAGGACGGCGGTCAGGGTGGTGCGCCAGGTGCCGATGAGCCAGGCGAGGGCGGCGACGATCACGATC
Source organism: Streptomyces olivoverticillatus (assembly GCF_014203555.1). Taxonomy (GTDB): domain Bacteria; phylum Actinomycetota; class Actinomycetes; order Streptomycetales; family Streptomycetaceae; genus Streptomyces; species Streptomyces olivoverticillatus. The sequence goes on from NZ_JACHJH010000001.1 coordinate 816,813, forward strand.
GTGCCCCACCAGGGCAGTGCCTGCAGGCCGTTGCGGAGGGGGTCGAGGATCCATCCCGTGTAGTGGGCGGCCCAGTCGGCGGAGCCGCCGATGCCGGGGATGCCGCTGTAGAGGTGGTCGACCATCCAGTCCTTGGCGTGGTTGACGGGCGCGGCGATGGCCACGGTCCAGCCGTCCGGCCAGGAGGTGCCGGCCAGGCGGCCCAGGGCCACGACCGCGGCGGCAGCTACCGCCCACGTGGTTGCCGTTCGGGTGCGGCTGCGCGGTCGGTTGTGCCCACCCTCCCCCAGCCTCCGGCCGGGGGTGCCCCCAGCCTGCGGAACGCCTGCCCACAACCGGGGGCCGCGGCCCGATGTCGTGCGGTCCAGGACTATCGCCAGCAGGACGATCGGGATGCCCGCTGTCAGGGCTGCGCCCACGTCCACCGTCGACAGGGCCTGGTAGACGCGGTCGCCCAGGCCGTCGGCGCCGATGACCGAGGCGATGACGGCCATCGACAGGGCCATCATGATGCTCTGGTTGACGCCCAGCAGCAGTTCGCGCCGGGCCATCGGCAGCCGTGCGGTCAGCAGTCGCTGGCGGGCGGTGGCGCCGAGGGAGTCCACGGCTTCCAGGACGCCCTTGTCGGTGCCGCGCAGTCCGAGCGCGGTGAGCCGGGCCATGGGCGGGGCCGCGTAGACGACCGTGGCCAGCACCGCCGGGGCCACGCCGATGCCGAAGACGAGCACGACCGGCAGCAGATAGGCGAAGGCGGGCAGCGCCTGCATCGTGTCCAGGACGGGCCGCAGCACCCGGAAGGTCCGGTCCGACAGCCCGGCCGCCAGGCCCAGCAGCGCGCCCACCGCCACGGACGCCGCCACCGCGACGATCATCAGCGCGAGGGTGCGCATGGTCGGCACCCACATGCCGAGCGCGCCGCACACGGCGAACGAGGCGAGCGCGGTGACCGCCGCCCGTACGCCGGCCAGGCGCCAGGCGAGCAGCGAGGCACCGGCCGTCACGCCCGCCCAGCCCAGGGCGAGCAGCACCACGTACACACCGCGCACCGCCGAGATGATGGCGTTGCTGATGTGCCCGAAGAAGTACAGGAAGACCCAGTGGCTGTCGCGGTTGTCGATGATCCAGTTGTTGGCCGTGGTCAGCGGGCCCTTGAGGGAGACCGTGAGGGCCTCCGGCCAGCTGCCGCTGCCCCAGCGCGCGGCGGCGAGGGGCGCCGCCACGGCGGTCAGGGCGACGAGCAGCATCAGCTTGCGGGCCGCGACGGGCACGGTGATGCCGGTCTTCGGCAGGGCCACGGTCGAGCTGGCGGGGCTGGTGGTACTGGAACTCATGCGGCTGCCTTCTCGACGGTGCGGACCCCGTCGGCGGGGCCGTCGCGGTCCAGGCCCGCGACGATGCCCAGGAGGCACTTGGAGTCGACGACGCCGACGCAGCGTCCCTGGTCCACGACGCGGGCCGAGCCGCCGGTACGGGCGACGGCCTCGATGGCGTCGGCGACGGTGCTGGCGGGGTCGAGGGCGGGGCCGGCGTCCGCCTCGCCGGCGCGGGCGGGCCGCATGGCGCGGCGCACGGTCAGAACCTGCTCGCGCGGCACGTCGCGGACGAAGTCGCGGACGTAGTCGTCGGCCGGGGAGCCGACGATCTCCTCGGGGGTGCCGCACTGCACGATGCGGCCGTCGCGCATCAGCGCGATGCGGTCGCCGATGCGCAGCGCCTCGCTGAGGTCGTGGGTGATGAAGACCATCGTGCGGCCCTCGTCGCGGTTGAGCCGGACGACCTCTTCCTGCATGTCGCGGCGGATGAGCGGGTCGAGGGCGCTGAACGGCTCGTCGAAGAGGAGCACTTCGGGGTCGGCGGCCAGGGCGCGGGCCAGGCCGACGCGCTGCTGCTGACCGCCGGAGAGCTGGGCCGGACGGCGCTCCTCCATGCCGGTCAGGCCCACCTTCTCCACCATTTCGGCGGCCTTGGCGCGGCGTTCGCCCTTGCCCATGCCCTGGATCTCCAGGCCGTAGGCGACGTTGTCCAGGACGGTGCGGTGCGGCAGCAGCCCGAAGTGCTGGAAGACCATGGCGGCGCGGTGCCTGCGCAGATCGCGCAGGGCGCCCTTGCCCATGCCGCACACATCCTCGCCGTCGATGGCGATGGTGCCGGCGGTGGGCTCGATGAGCCGGGTCAGGCAGCGGACGAGCGTGGACTTGCCGGAGCCGGACAGGCCCATGACCACGAAGCACTCGCCGGGCCGGACGTCGAAGGAGACGTCGCGCACGGCGGCCGTGCAGCCGGTCCGCTCGCGCAGTTCCGCGGCGGAGAGGCCGGCCAGCTCGCTGCCCGGCACGCGGTCGGCCTTCGGGCCGAAGACCTTCCACAGGTTGCGGACGGAGAAAACGGGAGTCTCGTCGTTCTTATCGACAGTGGGCATTTTTATGCCTCACCCCCTAGGGTCGCGGCCTCGGCCAACAGTTCGGCGCACTTCTCCCCCACCATCAGCACGCCGATCATCGGGTTCACGGCCGTCATCGTCGGAAACACCGACGCGTCCGCGATACGGATACTCTTGAGCCCCCGAATGCGCAACTGCGGGTCCACTACGGCCAGTTCATCGGTGGGATCACCCATGCGGCAGGTGCCCGCCGGGTGGTAGACGGTGTGCGCGACCTTGCGCGCGTACTCGCTGATCTCCTCGTCGGAGGTGATCTCCGGGCCGGGGCAGACCTCGCGCTTGAGCCAGCCCGCCAGCGGCTCCGTCTTCGCGATCTCGCGGGCGAGGCGGATGCCGTCGACGAGGGTGCGGGCGTCGTAGTCCTCCTCGTCCGTGAAGTACCGGAAGTCCAGGGCGGGCTTGACGGAGGGGTCGGCGCTGGTGAGGTGGAGCCGGCCACGGCTGCGCGGCTTGGGGATGTTGGGGGTCATCGACACGCCGTGCTCGGGCTTTTCGTAGCCGAGCCGCTCGGGGTTGTCGGTGAAGGGGATTTGGTAGAAGTGGAACATCAGGTCCGGGCCGCGGCTGTCCTCATCGCGGCGGACGAAGAGGCCCGCGTCGGAGTCCATCGCCGAGTTCTCGGGGATCGGCCCGTCCGTCTCCCAGACGATGACGGACTCGGGGTGGTCCAGCAGGTTCTCGCCCACGCCCGGCAGGTCGAGGACGACGGGTATGCCGAGCGCCTCCAGATCGGCCTTGGGGCCTATGCCGGAGTGCAGCAGCAGCCGGGGCGTGTCCACGGCGCCCGCGCACACCAGCACCTCGCGCCGGGCCTCGACGAGCAGTTCCTCGCCGTCCTTGGTCCGTACGTGCACGCCCGTGGCCCGGGGCCCGTCCAGCTCCAGTCTGTACGCCCAGGTCTCCAGCATGAGGTGGAGGTTGGGGCGGTCGAGGAAGGGGTGGAGGTAGGCCACCGAGGCGGAGGAACGCTTGTTGTTCTCGGGGTGGTAGGCGAGGTCGAAGAAGCCGACGCCCTCGTGGAAGGGCTTCTTGTTGAAGCCCTCGACGCGCGGCACGTCCGCGGCCGTCCGCGCGGCCTCGACGAAGTCGCGGGCGATGGCGTTGCGGTCCTTCTCGTCCACCGGGACGATGTTGTTGCGCAGCCGGGCGAAGTACGGGTCCATCGATGCCGCGTCCCAGCCCTCGGCGCCCGCCTCGGCCCACTCGTCCCAGTCGCCGGGCAGCGGCTTGAAGGAGATCAGGGTGTTGTGCGAGGAGCAGCCGCCGAGCACCCGGGCGCGGCTGTGCCGGATGTGGGAGTTGCCGCGCGGCTGCTCGGTGGTCGGGTAGTCGTAGTCGAGCTCGCCGCCGAGCAGGCCCAGCCAGCGGCGCAGCGTCAGGACGTCCTCGCGGTCCACGTCGGTGGGGCCGCCCTCGATGACGGCGACGGTGACGTCCGGGTCCTCGGTGAGGCGGGAGGCGATGACTGAGCCTGCGGTTCCGCCGCCGATGACAACGTAGTCGTAGACGGGCATGGGGTGAACTCCTTCTGCGGCAGGGGACGTTCTTCGCTGGCGGGCCGCGATCAGCCGGCGAACCAGCGCACCGGCTTCGGGTCGAGGTTCTGGTAGACGTGCTTGGCCTCGCGGTACTCGGCCAGGCCCGAGGGGCCCAGCTCGCGGCCGATCCCGGACTTGCCGAAGCCGCCCCACTCCGCCTGCGGCAGGTAGGGGTGGTAGTCGTTGATCCACACGGTGCCGTGCCGAAGCCGTCCGGCCACCCGGCGCGCCCGCCCGGCGTCCTTGGTCCACACGGCGCCCGCGAGCCCGTACTCGGTGTCGTTGGCCAGCGCCACGGCCTCGTCCTCGGTGTGGAAGGTCTCGACGGTGAGGATCGGGCCGAAGGTCTCCTCGCGGACGACCGTCATCGCGCCGTGGCACAGGTCCAGGACGGTGGGGGCGTAGAAGTAGCCGTCCGCCGGGCGGACCGCGTTCGGCTCGGGCCGCTTGCCGCCGCAGCGCAGGGCCGCGCCCTCGGCGAGCGCCGAGGCCACGTACGCCTCGACCTTGACGAGCTGCTGAGCGGAGACCAGCGGACCGCACTCGACGCCGGGCTCGGTGCCGCGGCCGAGCTTGATGCGCTCGGCGCGGCGGGCGAGTTCGGCGACGAACCGGTCGCGCACCGGCTCCTCGATGATCAGCCGGGAGCCGGCCGAGCAGACCTGGCCGCTGTGGATGAAGGCGGCGTTGAGGGCCTGGTCGACGGCGGTGTCGAAGTCCTCTTCGGTGGCGCAGGCGTCGGCGAAGACGACGTTGGGGTTCTTGCCGCCGAGTTCGAGGGCGACCTTCTTCACGCTGGGCGCGGCGGCCTGCATCACCTTGGTGCCGCTGGCGAGGCCGCCGGTGAAGGAGACGAGGTCCACGTCCGGGTGCTCGGTCAGGCGCGCGCCGACCGGGTCGCCCGCGCCCGTCACCAGGTTGCCGACGCCGGCCGGGAGCCCGGCCTCGCCCAGCAGCCGCATCAGGTAGACGGTCGACAGCGGGGTGACCTCGCTGGGCTTGACGACAAAGGTGTTGCCCGCGGCGAGCGCCGGGGCGATCTTCCAGCTGGCCTGGAGCAGCGGGTAGTTCCACGGGGTGATCAGGGCGCAGACGCCGACCGGCTCGTGGACGACCACGCTGTGCACGTCCGGCGAGCCCGCGTCGACGACGCGGCCGCCGCCCTCGGCCAGGATCTGGTCCGCGAAGTAGCGGAAGGCATTCGTGACGTCGTCGACGTCGACCCGGCCCTCCTCCAGCGTCTTGCCCGTGTCGCGGCTCTCGATCAGCGCGAGCGGCTCGCGGTCGCGCTGCAGCAGGTCCGCCACGCGCCGCAGCAGCGCGGCGCGCTCGGCCACGGGCGTGCACGGCCAGGGGCCCGCGCCGCCGTCGAACGCCCTGCGGGCCGCGGCGACGGCCGCGTCGGTGTCGTCGGATCCGCCCTCGGACACCTCCGCCAGCACCGTGGCGTCGGCGGGGTCGAGCACCTCCCGCTGAGCGCCGGACGCGGCGGCACGCCACACCCCGTCGACGTGGATGGTCTCGACTGCCGACATGTCTTGACTGCCTTCCGGTTACGAACTGTGCCGCGCCGGCCCTGTCTGGACCGGCAACGGGGCGCCCCTAACCGGAAGGCGGAAACGTATGCCTCTTTTTTCACGAAGAGTGACGGGAGTCACTCGGCGTGGCCCCTGCCGTCAGCCTCCGCTGGGCGCCGGCATGGGGTAGGTGAAGCCTCCGGTGAGGCTGTCCGGGTACGTGGGGTACGCGGGATACGTGGGGTAGCCGTAGGTCGGATACCCGTACGTCGGATATCCATAGGTTGGATATCCATAGGTCGGATAGGCGGTCCCCGTCGAGTACGGCGGTGCGCTGTAGCCCGGGGGCGGCATGTGGTGGTCGTCACTCCCGCTGCCGTCGTCGCGCAGCAGGGACCAGATGCCGAGGCCGATGCCGCCCACCAGCACGATCCCGACGAGTGCCCCGGTGAGGACCGTGGTGCGCGAGGGACCGGCGAGCTCCGCGCCGCCCCTCTGGGGGTCCTGCTGCGGATCGACCGTCCATTGCTGGCGATCGGCGTCCCAGTGGCTCATCTGCCTCGCCGCCTCACGCCAGTAACCGGCTGATCGTCTCGGCGGCCTCCGCCGCCGACGCCAGCGCGCCCGCCGCCGCGGCCCCGCCGGTCAGCAGCGAGCGCAGCCTCGCCAGCCGCCCGCGCCGGACGCTGCCGGACTGCCAGGCCTCCTCCTCCAGCTCGCCGAGCTCCGCGTCGACCTCGGCGATGCCGTCGCCCGGGGCCCGGACCGCGACGGCCGTCTCCTGCCTCAGCGACCGCACGGCGGCGAGGAGTTCGGGGGTGGCGGCGATCAACTGCCGCGAGGAGTCCACCGCTTCGGCGTCCCGGCCCGCGGCGGCCGCGCCGCCCTCCATCTCCGCGATGGCGATCCCGCCCTCGCCCGGCGCCGCGCCGGCCGGCACCCGCGCCGGGCCGTCCGCGCGCGCGGGCGCGGGGCCGGACACGCGCTCCGAGCGGTCCTCGGCCCTGGCGCCCTCGCCGCTGGCGGCCGCGCCGCCGGTCATGCGGCCGATGACGATGCCACCGCCGCCCTCGCGCTGTCTTTCCCGTCCGTCGGTCATCGTCCCCCGCCTCCTGTGGTGCTGCTCTTGGCCTCGGCGCCCGCGCCCGAGGCGACGGCGCCGCCGCTCATCGAGCCGATGTAGACGCCGCCCTCGCTGATCTGCACGATCTGCTGCTCGAACTGGTCGGTCTCGTAGCCCTGGGAGTGCAGCGCCTCCCGCACGCCGCTGGCGATCCGGTCCTGGACCGTCTTCACGTAGCGGCTGATGTCCATCTCCTGGAACAGCGAGATGTGCGGCGCTCCGGCGAGCTCGCGCACCGAGGCGGCCGGGCCGTCCGGCGCCGCGTGCTGCGGGTCGCCCAGCCAGGTGCGGAAGCCGCACAGCGCCGAGCGGACGGTGGAGACGGCCGCCGCGTACCCGGCGGCGGGGCCGGTCAGCAGCGCCCGTATGCCGTCGCGCAGCAGGTCGTCCTCGCCGCGCGAGGCGATCACGTCGACCGCCCGGTACTCCGGCCGGATCGGCGTCAGGACGTGCGGCACGACCTCCAGGACCAGCATGCCGCCCTGGGTGTGCACCCTGACCAGCACGGTGACGACGACCTGCTCGTCCCATGCGCCGATCCTGATCCGCAGGAAGTGGCGGCGCGCTTCGCCGCCTTCGTCGACGGACTCGGCGAGGTGGCGCAGGACGACGGACTGGGCGTAGTCAACGTCGGGCCGTCGCGGGCCGGGCGGCAGGTAGACGAACTCGTCGATCTCCAGGTCCTTGAGCCGGTCCCGGCTGGTGGCGGCCGCGGCCTCGCGCAGCGCCTGCAGCCGGGGCCGGATGAGCTCCACGACCGTCCGGCCGGTGAAGGGCGCCTCGCTGCCCGCCGCCGGCGCCGCCTTGGACTTCTTGAGTTCCAGGGCGAACGACCACGGCTCGTAGGGGCGGCCCATGCCGATGAACGGCCGGAACGGGTCGTAGATCGTCAGGCCCGCGTACTGCTCGCGGTCGATGGAGTCGGCGATCCGGCGGTGGTACGGGGTCTCCGGCACCGCCCGGTCGCCTTCGGTGAAGGCCTTGCGGCCCAGTTCGGCGCGCATCACGGCGGCCACGCGCGCCCGGTGGTTCCACACGGGGAGGGCCAGCAGCAGCGGGAAGATGATGGCGGCCCCGACCTTCACGCCCTCGACGAGGGCGTAGATGACGAAGCCCCAGTAGACGACCGTCAGCAGCGGCGGCGCGACGGGCAGCAGCGCACGCAGCGAACCGCGCCCCACGAGGGCCTGCCGCAGGGTGCGCTTGTCGACGACGTAGACGGCCGACCCGCGGCCCGCGGCGGCCTGGGCGCCCCAGTGGGCCAAGGACACCACCGCGTAGCCGATCGACCAGATGGGCAGCGGCGGCGCCCCCTCCGGCAAGGAGGTGACGTCGACGGCGATGAAGCAGGCCCACAGGCCGAGCAGCATCAGCGCGGTCAACGTGTCCTGACCGCGAGCGCGCAGCGCGTGGGCGAGCACCGGCACGACGTCGACGCCGAGCGAGGGCGCGATGGGTCTTTCTTCGTGTTCCACCAGCTCTTCGATGACGCGGCGGCGGAACTCTATGTCGAGGTAGGCCCCCGCGCACAGTAACCGTGTGGCCTCGGTGCGCGAGTCCTGATGGGTGGTGCGATGCACGTCAGTCCCCCGATCGTCGAACTCACGTGCTGATTACATGAGTTGACGTATTTTCGGAAGACCTCAGAATAAGCCAGAAGGCCCACCACCGACCCCGTTCGGAGTCGAATGGCAGGCCTTCGAAAAGAAATCCGTCAGATCAGGCCGAGGGCGCGCACCGCGTCGCGCTCCTCCTCCAGTTCCTTGACGGAGGCGTCGATGCGGGTGCGGGAGAAGTCGTTGATCTCCAGGCCCTGGACGATCTCGTACTTGCCGTCCTTGACGGTGACGGGGAAGGACGAGATGAGGCCCTGCGGGACGCCGTAGGAGCCGTCCGAGGGGATGCCCATCGAGGTCCAGTCGCCCTCGGCGGTGCCGTTGACCCAGGTGTGCACGTGGTCGATCGCGGCGTTGGCGGCCGAGGCGGCCGAGGAGGCGCCGCGGGCCTCGATGATCGCCGCACCGCGCTTGGCGACGGTCGGGATGAAGGTGTCGGCGAGCCACTGCTCGTCGTTCACGACCTCGGCGGCGTTCTTGCCGGCGACCTCGGCGTGGAAGACATCCGGGTACTGGGTGGCGGAGTGGTTGCCCCAGATCGTCAGGCGGCGGATCTCGGAGACCGGGGTGCCGGTCTTCTTCGCCAGCTGGGAGATCGCGCGGTTGTGGTCCAGGCGGGTCATCGCGGTGAAGCGCTCGGCCGGCACGTCCGGGGCGGCGGCCTGGGCGATCAGGGCGTTGGTGTTGGCCGGGTTGCCCACGACCAGGACCTTGATGTCGTCCGCGGCGTGGGCGTTGATGGCAGCGCCCTGCGGCTTGAAGATGCCGCCGTTGGCCTCCAGCAGGTCGCCGCGCTCCATGCCCTTGGTGCGGGGGCGGGCGCCGACCAGCAGCGCGACGTTGGCGCCGTCGAAGGCCACGTTCGGGTCGTCGGTGATCTCGATGCCGCGCAGCAGCGGGAACGCGCAGTCGTCGAGCTCCATGGCGGTGCCCTCGGCGGCCTTGAGGCCCTGCGGGATCTCCAGCAGCCGCAGCTTGACCGGCACGTCCGCGCCGAGGAGGTGACCGGAGGCGATGCGGAAGAGCAGCGCGTAGCCGATCTGACCGGCCGCGCCGGTAACGGTGACATTGACGGGAGTGCGGGTCATGGCGATCTCCTGCTGCGAACTGAGGTGGGTGTCCCTGCCCATGTGTAAGACCTCTCTTGGTGTCAAGAGATCCGGCGTCAGGCTATCCGACCCCGCACCCGGGGAAGTGCCGACCCGGTGTGGGACGCCTCACCACTTGCCCCGCCCCGCTCAGCCCGCCGTCGCAGCCTCCCCCGGCGAGGCCGTGCGCGGCACCGTGCAGCCCTTGCGGCCGGACGTCAGCGTGGCGCACGCCGAGGCCTGTTCCGGGGCGCCGACGGCGATCATGCGCGTGTGCCCGTCCGCACCCTGCCCGACCCGGCCGCTCTGCGCGGCGGCGCCGGCTCCCCCGGCACTTATGCGCAGCGTGTCCCCGGCCGCCGCCTGGGTGATCCGGGCCCAGGCGGCACCGCAGACCTTGCTGTAGCGGACCTCCAGGTAGGAGGTGCCCACGGTCGCGGAACCGGCCGTCGTCGCATGGCTGCCCCCGCACCCCATGGTTTCGGGGTCCTGGCCCGCGCAGGCGCTGCCTGCGCACTTCACCCCGGCGGGCGCCGCGGACGGGCTGCCCGCGCTCGGCGAAACGGATGCGGGGGCAGGGGTGGCGACCTTGCCGTCGTCACCCGAGCCGAGCAGCAGCACGGCCGCGGCGATGACGAAGAGGGCGCCCACCGCGCCGACGACGAACAGCAGCCGGGTGCGGCGGGGGCCGCCCGGGCGCCTGCTGCGGGGCCCCCGCACCGGGATGGCCTTGGCCCGGACGTCGGCCGAGCCGCTCCCGCCCGCAGGGGTGGCCGGGCGGCCGGCGTCCTCGCCGCGCACAGCGGTGACGGCGGCGGCGACGGCCGCCGGGGGCTCCGCCCGCTCCGCCGTCGCGGGCGGCGGGCCGTACTCCCCCAGCGCCGCCTTCGCCTCGGCGACGCGCACGGCCTCCATCGTCACGTCGTGCCGCAGCTCCGAGCGGCTCCAGGCCCGCTCGGCCAGCTCCCACAGCGTGACCAGGTGCCCCACATCGGTGCCGATCGCCTCCGCCAGCGCCTCCACCGCGCCGCGCGGCGGCAGCAGACGGCCGTTCAGATACCGCTCCCACGACGTCTTGCTGTATCCGGTGCGGTCCGCGACGGCGGCGATGCCCAGCCCGCTGCGCTCGACGAGTCTGCGCAACTGTTCGGCGAACTCGCGCACCTGCGGGTCGAGTTCTTCCGGTAGCGCCCTCCAACGAGGCATTGCCCTCCCCCTGTCCCCCGGTGCGTACGGTGGTCTCCCCCGTGCTGCTGCGCCGCCCTTCCACAGCCTCGGTTCCGGCTACCCAAGGGGATGCCACAACCCGGCATGCCAGTTCCCGGAGGGACGGCGCATGGTGGCATTCGGGGTTGATCAAGCCCTTGGGGCGCACGCCCCTCGGGCGTGGCCGGCCACCGTCCGCGCTCCCGTCCGTCACCGCTCGGTGACGCGATCCGGGCAACTGGTACGGAAAGGGGACCGAGTACCGGAATGGTCACTTCCGGGCCACAGAGCCCCGGCCGACCTTGATCCGGATTGTCGCGGTCATGATCATCGATGGTGAGCGGCGGCCGGTCCTCCCACGGGGGTGGAGGACTGGCCGCCGGCTCTCCTCCACCCGGTTCCTACCCATGCGCCGCGCCCCACAAAAGTCGTTCGTCACACGCCCTCCCGTCACACGCTCTCCCCGTGCGCCGGCGCAGTGAAGCACTCCACCCCGGCGCCCGACGCCGGCCGCACGCACACCCGGGCCTTGGCGGGGTCCTTGGTCACCGTCATCGCCGTCGACAGATAGACCTCCGTGTCCCGCTGGCCGGCCGCCCGCACTTCCTTGGTGTCCGCGCCCGGGAGCGACAGCTCGACCCGGTCGCCCACGTGCAGGCCCATCGTGCGCACCCACACGGCCCCGCACTTGGCCCCGTAGCGGATCTCCACCCGCTGGCCGCCGGATGCCTTGCGCTTCAGCAGCGTGACGACCATCCCCTCCGCGCCGCACCCCATCTGCGCGGGGTCCGCGCCCTCGCACTCCTCGCCCTTGCAGCCGGGCTCGAACGACTGCGGGTACGGGGAGGAGGCCGCGAGGGCGCCGGGCCGGCTGCCGCCGGAGGCGTGCCGGCCCCCGGTGAGGAGCAACAATGCGGCCGCCACGGCCACGGCCAGCACGGCGCCGGAGACCAGCCACGCCCTCCGGGAGCGAACCCACGGCCGCCACGGGCCGGGCGGCTCCCCGACAGGCGGGCCGACCGGCGCTTCGGCGGGTGCGGCCCGGCGGCTCCACGCCTGTTCGGCCAGCTCCCACAGCGCCAGCAGCCGCCCCGGCGGCTCGTCCGCCAGGGCGCACAGCGCCTCGACGGCCTGCCTTGGCGCCAGCTTCTTGCCGTTGAGATAGCGCTCCCACGACGACTTGCTGAACGGGGTGCGCCCGCCGAGCGCGGCCAGGCTCAGCCCTGTACGGTCGCGTACCTCGCGCAGGGCGGCGGCCAGCCGGACGCACTCGGGCGGAACAGGGTGTTCACCGCTCACCGGCGCAGCTCCTGCCAGGTGTCCGGGCCGACGATGCCGTCGACGACCAGACCGCGGTCCTTCTGGAAGCGCTTGGCGGCGTCCTTGCTCTTCTCGCCGTACGAGCCGTCGGTGATGCCGGGGTCGAAACCGTGGTACCGCAGCAGGCACTGGGCCTCCAGCACCTCCCAGCCCGTGCTCTTGAGGTCCATCAGCACGGTGCGGGTCGCGCTGTAGCCGGCGCGCAGTTCGCCGCCCTTGCGCGCCACGTCGCACGGGCGCGAGCGGCCCAGCACGAAGACGAAGGGGGCCGGAGTGTTCCCCTGCGGCGCGCCGGCCTTCGCCCCGTCGTCGTGCTGCCACGGCCGTGCGACCAGCAGCCCCACGGCCAGCGCCACCACCAGGACGAACACCGCCCCGACGACCAGCCTGGTCCGCCGGGAGCCGCGCCGCAGGCCACGGCCCCCTTCCGGCTCCGGGGCCCCGTCCGGCTCCTCCGCCGGCCAGGCCTCGGCCGCCACCTCGTGCAGCACCAGCAGGCGGGTGACGTCTCCCCCGCACACCTGCGCCAGCCGCTCGACGGCGTCGCGCGGCGGCAGCTGCTTGCCGTTGAGACAGCGCTCCCACGACGAGCGGCTGTAGGAGGTCTTGGCCGCCAACGCGGCGAGGCTGAGCCCGCTGCGGTCCTTGAGCTTCCTGAGCTGGACGACCAGCTGACGCACCCGGTCGTCCAACGAGGCGGGTAATTCCTTCCAACGCGACATGTTCCACCCCATACGCGTCATGTTCCCCCGAGGCGACGAGCCTCCTCTGCCGCACATCATGGCCACGCGCGGGCACCGTTACCTCCGGCTGTCCACGGCGCCCGCGACTTCCGGCCAGCGCGACCGGTCCCCGCCGTCCCGCCACGGCGTCGTGGGACCGTACGTCCCCGCAGGTCACGGTGTGGGACGTCCCAGGGTGACCCGATTCCCGGCGACCGTCTGGCAGTTGGGGATGTGGCGCATCACAGTCATCGGTGCAAGCCGGGCGGCGCGGTCCACCCCGCGCCGCCCGTCACCCCAACGGGAGGAAGCCGGCCATCGTGAACGTACCCAAGCCCGTCGCTCCCGCGGCCGCCACGGCCGCCACCACCTACGACTGCGGCACGATCTGGTACACGGGCAGCGCGCTCACGGTGCGGGGCGGCACGGGCGAGCGGGTCGCCGAGGTGCAGTGCCTGCTCAAGCTCCACGGATACCGCGTGAAGGTGGACGGCGTCTTCGGCGCCGACACGCACGCCAAGGTCGTCGACTACCAGAGGTCCACCGGGACGACACCCTGCGACGGGGTGGTCACCCCGGCGACCTGGGCGGCGCTGCGCGATTTCTGACGCAGCCCACGGCCCGTCCTCCCACGGGGGAGAGGACGGGCCTACTCGGCCGTCTTCCTGCGCAGGCCCTCCTCCAGGGCGTCCAGGAACTGCTCCGTGGTCAGCCACGGCGTGTCCTTCGAGACCAGGAGCGCCAGGTCCTTGGTCATCTTGCCGCTCTCCACGGTCTCCACGCAGACCTGCTCCAGCGTCCGGGCGAAGCCGGTGACCTCCGGCGTGCCGTCCAGCTTCCCGCGGTGTGCCAGGCCCCGGGCCCAGGCACAGACGGAGGCGACCGGGTTGGTCGAGGTCGGCTGTCCCTGCTGGTGGCGGCGGTAGTGGCGGGTGACCGTGCCGTGCGCGGCCTCGGCCAGCGCCGTACGGCCGTCGGGGGACATCAGCACCGAGGTCATCAGGCCCCGCGAGCCGAAACCCTGCGCGACCAGGCCGGACTGGACGTCACCGTCGTAGTTCTTGCACGCCCAGACGTAGCCGCCCTCCCCTTTCAGCGCGGCGCCGACCATGTCGTCGATCAGCCGGTGCTCGTAGACCAGGCCCGCCCCCTCGAAGGCGGACCGGAACTCGGCGTCGAAGACCTCCTGGAAGAGCTCCTTGAACCGGCCGTCGTACTTCTTGAGGACCGTGTTCTTGGTGGACAGGTAGACCGGGAAGCCACGGTCCAGCCCGTAGCGGAGGGAAGCGCGCGCGAAGTCACGGATCGACTCGTCCAGGTTGTACATCGACAGCGCGACGCCGGGGCCCGGGAAGTCGAAGACCTCCAGCTCGACCGGCTCCGAGCCGTCCTTCGGGGTGAAGGTCATGGTGAGGGTGCCCTCGCCCGGCACCTTCAGGTCCGTCGCGCAGTACTGGTCGCCGAAGGCGTGGCGGCCCACGACGATCGGCCTGGTCCACCCGGGGACCGGCCTCGGCACATTGCCCACCATGACCGGCTCGCGGAAGATCACGCCGCCCAGGACGTTGCGGATGGTGCCGTTGGGCGAGCGGTACATCGCCTTGAGGCCGAACTCCTCGACCCGCGCCTCGTCCGGCGTGATGGTGGCGCACTTGACGCCGGCGCCGTGCCGGCGGACGGCGTGGGCGGCGTCGACGGTCACCTGGTCGTTGGTGGCGTCGCGGTGCTCGATGCCCAGGTCGAAGTAGTCCAGCTCCAGATCGAGGTGGGGCAGGACCAGCCTGTCCCTGACGAACCCCCAGATGATGCGGGCCATCTCGTCGCCGTCGAGCTCGACGACGGGGTTCGCCACCTTGATCTTGGTCATGAGCCGGACACACCCCTCTCGCGCAGGAACCTCGGCATGAGGACACTTCCGGGGCCGACGCGACGGACGGCCCCAGGAACACCTTGCGCTACTGCACGGTGAAGTGCAGCACGTCGTCCAGGAAGGGGATCTTCAACCAGGGGTGCGGTTGGGCCATCAGGGCGAGCAGCAAGATCGCCAGCCCCAGCCCGCCGTACGTGAAGATGTCGGTGAAGCGCGAGCGCACGGCCAGCATGCCCACGGAGGGCAGCGACCAGCGCAGCACGGCGCCCCCGATCATCGCCAGCCCGATGATGATCGTCCCGATCCGGAACGCGTCGAACGCGACGACCAGCAGCCCCAGGCCCGTCATCCCCAGCACCGCCAGCAGCGGCCACTGCCGGGCGGGCGCCGGAGCGCGTCCGGGCGCGGCGCGCCCGCCGCCCTCGGGCCGCGCGGTGTCCCGCGTGACCCGCGGCGGGCGGCGCGAGGACGCGCCCCGCCCGGGCTCGCCCTCCGGCCCGGAGCCGGCGTCCGGGCCGGGGCGGGCCTTGCCGTCGCGGTCCGGTTCGGACCCGCCGGGCTCAGCCTGCATCCGCGACTCCGGCTGCACGCTCCGCCGCACGCTCGGCTGCCTCTACAACGTTCACCAGCAGCAGCGCCCGCGTCATGGGGCCCACACCGCCGGGGTTCGGGGCGATCCAGTCGGCGACCTCGGCGACGCCCGGGTGCACATCGCCGACGATCTTGCCCTCGGAGTCCCGGCTGACGCCGACGTCCAGCACGGCGGCGCCCGGCTTGACGTCCTCCGGCTTGATCAGGTGCGGCACGCCCGCCGCCGCCACGATGATGTCGGCCTGGCGCAGCTGCGCGGAGAGGTCACGGGTGCCGGTGTGGCAGAGGGTGACGGTGGCGTTCTCGGACTTGCGGGTGAGCAGCAGCCCGATCGACCGGCCCACGGTGACGCCGCGGCCGACGACCACGACGTGCGCGCCGTTGATCTCCACGCCGTGCCGGCGCAGCAACTGGACGATGCCGTTGGGGGTGCAGGGCAGCGGTGCCGACTCGTTGAGCACGAGGCGGCCCAGGTTGGTCGGGTGCAGGCCGTCGGCGTCCTTGGCCGGGTCGATGAGCTCCAGGACCCGGTTGGTGTCGATGCCCTTGGGCAGCGGGAGTTGGACGATGTAGCCCGTGCACTCGGGGTTCTCGTTGAGCTCGCGGACGACCGCCTCGATCTCCTCCTGCGTGGCGGTGTCGGGCAGCTCGCGCTGGATCGAGCCGATGCCGACCTGCGCGCAGTCGCGGTGCTTTCCGGCCACGTACCACTTGCTGCCGGGGTCTTCGCCGACCAGGAGGGTGCCGAGGCCCGGCACGACGCCCTTGGCCTTCAGCGCCTCCACGCGGCTGGTGAGTTCGGACTTGATGGCGGCGGCGGTGGCCTTGCCATCGAGAATCTGGGCGGTCATGTGCACATCCTCGCGGATCTGGCGGCGTCGGTTCCACTCAGGTCCGGGCGGGGCCGCGCCCCGCCGCCTGCGACGCCGCGCGGTGGTCATGGGGTCGGGGGCCGGACGGCCGAGCGGCGGGGGCCGCCGCACGGCCCCCGCCCGTGTCGTACCGCCCGGGCCGCCTCAGTGGAAGAAGTGGCGCGTACCGGTGAAGTACATGGTCACGCCCGCCGCCTCGGCGGCCTCCACGACCTGCTCGTCGCGGACCGAACCGCCCGGCTGGGCCACGGCCTTGATGCCGGCCGAGGTCAGCACCTCCAGCCCGTCCGGGAAGGGGAAGAACGCGTCTGACGCGGCGTACGAACCGCGCGTCCGCTCCTCGCCCGCCCGCTGGACGGCCAGCTTGGCGGAGTCCACGCGGTTGACCTGGCCCATGCCGACGCCGACGGTCGCGCCGTCCTTGGCCAGCAGGATGGCGTTGGACTTCACCGCGCGGCAGGCCTTCCACGCGAAGGCCAGCTCGGCCAGCTCGTCGGCGGAGAGCGCCTCGCCCGTGGCGAGCGTCCAGTTCGCCGGGTCGTCGCCCTCGGCTTGGAGCCGGTCCTTGGCCTGGACCAGCAGACCGCCCTCGATGGGCCGGGACTCGCCGTGCGCCGCGGGCGCGTCGGCGCAGCGCAGCACCCGGATGTTCTTCTTGCGGGCCAGCACCTCGACGGCGCCGTCCTCGTAGTCCGGCGCGACGATGACCTCGGTGAAGATCTCCGCGACCTGCTCGGCCATGGCCACCGACACCGGCTGGTTGACGGCGATCACGCCGCCGAAGGCGGACAGCGGGTCGCAGGCGTGGGCCTTGCGGTGCGCCTCGGCCACGTCGGCGCCGACGGCGATGCCGCACGGGTTGGCGTGCTTGATGATCGCGACGCAGGGGTCGGCGTGGTCGTAGGCGGCGCGGCGCGCGGCGTCGGTGTCGACGAAGTTGTTGTACGACATCTCCTTGCCGTGCAGCTGCTCCGCGTTCGCGAGCCCCGTGCCGGTGGGGTCGAGGTAGAGCGCGGCGGGCTGGTGCGGGTTCTCGCCGTAGCGCAGCACCTGCTTGCGGGCGTAGGAGATCCCGATGAAGTCGGGCCACGGGCCCTCGTCCGCGCCGTAGCCCTCCGCGAACCAGTTCGCCACGGCCATGTCGTAGGCGGCCGTGTGCTGGAACGCCTCGGCGGCCAGCCGCTTGCGGGCGGCGAGGTCGAAGCCGCCGTCCTCGACGGCCGCCAGCAGCTCGTCGTAGCGCTCGGGGTTGACGACCACGGCGACCGAGGGGTGGTTCTTGGCGGCCGCGCGGACCATCGAGGGGCCGCCGATGTCGATCTGCTCGACGCACTCGTCGGGCGAGGCGCCGGAGGCGACGGTCTCGCGGAACGGGTAGAGGTTGACGATCACCAGCTCGAAGGGGCGGACGCCCAGCTCGTCGAGCTGCTTGCGGTGGGAGTCGAGGCGCTGGTCGGCGAGGATCCCCGCGTGGACGCGCGGGTGCAGGGTCTTGACCCGGCCGTCCAGGCACTCGGGGAAGCCGGTGAGCTCCTCGACCTTGGTGACGGGCACCCCGGCGGCAGCGATCTTCGCGGCCGTCGAGCCGGTCGAGACGAGCTCGACCCCCGCCGTGTGCAGACCGCGCGCCAGCTCTTCCAGCCCGGTCTTGTCGTAGACGCTGACCAGCGCGCGGCGGATGGGCCGCTTCATACCTTCGGCGGTCACAGGATCCTTACCTTTCGTCCCTCTATGCGGTAGCCGTTGCGGGCCAGGCGCCCCACGACATCGACGAGCAGCGTGCGCTCGACTTCCTTGATCCGCTCGTGCAGCGCGGATTCGTCGTCCTCGTCCCGGATCTCGACCACGCCCTGGGCGATGACCGGGCCGGTGTCGACGCCCTCGTCGACGAAGTGGACGGTGCAGCCGGTCACCTTGGCGCCGTACGCGAGCGCGTCGCGGACGCCGTGGGCGCCGGGGAAGCTGGGCAGCAGGGCGGGGTGGGTGTTGACGATGCGGCCGCCGAAGCGGGCGAGGAATCCCTTCCCCACGATCTTCATAAAGCCCGCGGAGACCACCAGGTCCGGCTCGTACGCGGCCGTCGCCTCGGTCAGCGCCTCGTCCCAGGCGTCCCGCGTGGGGTGGTCCTTCACCCGGCAGACGAACGTGGGCAGACCGGCGCGCTCGGCGCGCTCGAGGCCGGCGATGCCCTCGCGGTCGGCGCCGACGGCCACGATCGCGGCGCCGTAGCCCTCCGGGTCCGCGGCGATGGCGTCCAGCAGGGCCTGCAGGTTCGTACCGGAACCGGAGACGAGCACGACGATGCGGGCAGGGCGTGCAGCAGAGGCAGCCACAGCGGTGGCCCTTTCTCGCGGATGGTGCGGTTTGTATGGTCGTACGAGACGGAGGGGTCGCCGAATACGGGGGACTCTACGAAGCCGCCGACCGCCAGCAACGATACCGGCACACCGAACGGCCCCCACGGGACGGGGGCGGGCGCGGAGGGTAGCGTCGGGACGGGCACGGGCGACCGGCCGCGGAAAACACGCGCGTCACCGTAGGCTCGAAGGGCAACGACGACACAAGGGGAAGACACACTCCACATGCCGGACCGACGCCACGACGCGGCTCACCGCCTCCCGCAGCCCGCCTCCCCGGAGGAGGCGCAGGACAACCCCTTCGCGGCGCCGCCCGAGGGGCAGCCCGACCGGCCCTGGCAGCCGCGGTGGCCGACGCCCCGGGACGGCGGCGAGGACGGCGCGGACCAGGGCGAACAGCCTCCGGCATGGGGCAGCCAGTGGAGCAGCCGGCAGCCGGGACGACAGGGCGGCGGCTTCGGCGGCGGCCCGAAGCAGCCGTCGGACGGCGGGCAGGGCGGCGGCCCCGGGGGCCTGCGCTGGGACCCGACCGACCCGGCGCAGCGGCGCGCCCGTTACGCGCTGCTGGCGGGCATGTGGGGCTTCTTCTTCGCCCTCTTCAGCATCTGGCAGATCGCACTGCTGCTCGGCGCGCTCTCCCTCTACTGGGGCGGAAGCTCCCTGCGCGCCAAGCCCCGGCCGCGGGACGTGGACACCCCCGCCCCCACCCCGCCGCCCGGCGGCTTCCGCCCGCAGACGACGGCAGCGGTCAGCGGTTTGGTGACGGGCGGTCTGGCGCTGGCGATCGTGGCGGCGACGTTCTCGTTCCACGTGGTCTACCGCGACTACTACACGTGCGTCGACGACGCGCTGACGCAGACGTCGCAGCAGGCGTGCGAGCAACACCTCCCGAAGCAGCTGCGGCCGCTGCTGGGGGTGCAGGACTGAGGGCTGGGCCCTATGAGCGGTGCGGGCGGGACCCGGGCGCACCCTAGGGCGTGTCCGATGGGTCGGCACAGGCCCCGCGACTCCCCCAGCTACCGCTGGGAGGTGCCCCCAGCACGGCACCTCGCTGCGTTGTCGCATAACCCGAGTACGCCCAGTACTCGGGCCATGCTCCGCCTCGCGATGCTCCCCCAGCTACCGCTGGGAGGTGCCCCCAGCACCAGACGCCGCGGGACCCGCACCGACCCACCGGACACGCCCTAGCCGTCCTCGGCCGGCACCGGCAGGTCCCGGGGCTCGAAGTCCGTCATCAGGCCTCCGCCAGCGTCCTTGAGCGCGGCCCACCGCACCCGCCGCGCGTCGGCGTCGTGCCAGTTCGGCACCGGCAGCACCGGCAGGGACTCCGGCACCGGCCACACCGGCGGCTCCTCTACCGCCCACTCCACGGGGGCGACGAAGCCGAGCCACACGGCCAGCCCGCGGAAGGGCGCGAACCGCGCGGGAGGCAGCGGCACATCGGGCTCCGCGGCCGGAGCGGGGACCGGGACGAACTCCACAGCCGCGGCCACCGCCGCATCCGCATCCGCATCCGGCACCTCCTCCCCCACCCGCAGCCCCAGCGCCGTCCCCAACCGGGTCCACGCACCCCGCGGCTCGACCGCCGCAGCGGCCCCCTCTTCCTCTACGCCGACCCGCCGCGCCACCACGATCCGCCGCCACCGCAGCAGCAGCGCCCCCGGCACCCCGAGGGCGAATGTCCACGCACCGGCCGCCTCGCCCGCCCGCAGGCAGCGCGGGCCGAAGTCGGCGAGGGCACCGTCGCCGAGCGGGCCGGACGCCGCGTAGGCGAGCACCGTCGTCACCACCGCGCACAGCACCGCGGCAAGCGCCGCCGTCGCGGCAACCTCGCGCCGCCCCGCCCTGGCAGCGTCCCGCGGCACCGCGGCCCGGGCCACCGCCACTCCGGCCGCGACCGACACCGCCGCCGCCCCGGCCAGTGCGAGCGGCCCCGCCTCCCCCGGCGCGGGCAGCGCCGCGAGCAGCGGGAAGCGCGGCAGCAGCGGATACCCGCCCGCAGCGGCCACTGCGACCGGCGCGGCCACGCTCCCCGCGCCGACCGTGAAGCCAGCACCCAGCCCGTAGGAAGCGGCCCAGATCACCGCGTTGGGCAGCAGCGCCGCACTCAGCACGGCCACCGCCACCCGCCCCGACCAGCCGGATGCGAGCTGCGTGAACGCCTCCTGCGCGGCCCCCGCGTGCATCCCCAGCGAGACGGCCACCAGCAGCATCCCGCCGCCGAGCAGCACGGCGATGCCGGAGGCTGCGGTGCGGACGGCCGCCACCATGCGACGGCGCGTGAACCAGGCCCGTACGCCCCTGGGCACCACGGACAGCACCCTGCGCACGCCCGGTGGCGCCGCCGTCCAGCCGGGACAGCCCGCGGCGGTCCACATCCCGGCCGCGACGAGCGCCCCCGCGGCCAGCGGCAGATGCAGCAGGGCGCTCAGGGGCGAGGCCTGCAGCGGGCCCGCGAGGGCGTAGAGCACGGCAGCGACGGCGACGAACAGATAGCCGCCCACCATGGTGGCGAACGCCCTGAGCGGCGGCAGGCCGGGCGCGTCCGGAGGCTCACCCTCCGGCGGCTCCAGGGCGTGCCGGGCGGCACGGTAGAGCAGCGTGCAGGGGACGACGGCGAAGAGCAGCGGCGTCAGGCCGACGGGCGCGGACGTGCCGGTCAGCGTCTCGGTGCGCACCAGGTGCACGCCGTGCGCCAGCAGCCACATGTCGGCGGCGATGCGCAGTGCGCCGCCGGGGCCGTTGTCGGGGTAGGGCGAGGTGATCCACAGCGCCAGCGCGCCCAGTGCGAACGCGCCGAGCCCCACGCCCGCGGCCGCCACCCCGCCGACGAAGACCGCGCCCGCGGCGGACGGGCCCCCGGCATCGTCGAACGGCGGGTGGGGCGACAGTGGCGGCTGGGGCGAGGGCGACGGCAGTGGCGACGACGAGGGCGACACCGAGCCGTGGTCGGCGTAGTGGGTCACGGGGCCATGCTGCCAATAACACGCCTTTAGGGCGGGTAGCAGGCATATGCCCGTCGTGTCGCATGTGCCGGTCGTGTCGTATGTGCCAGGAAATGGGCGTGGGCCCGCACCCCGTGCAGGGGTGCGGGCCCACGCCCGTCAGCGCGGAAGGCGTCAGCCGGCCAGCGCGGCGCGCGCCAGGCGGGCGGTCTCGGACGGGGTCTTGCCGACCTTCACGCCCGCGGCCTCCAGGGCCTCCTTCTTCGCCTGCGCGGTGCCGGACGAACCGGACACGATCGCACCGGCGTGGCCCATCGTCTTGCCCTCGGGCGCGGTGAAACCGGCCACGTAGCCGACGACCGGCTTGGTGACGTTGGCCTTGATGAAGTCCGCGGCCCGCTCCTCGGCGTCGCCGCCGATCTCGCCGATCATGACGATCAGGTCGGTCTCGGGGTCGGCCTCGAACGCGGCGAGCGCGTCGATGTGGGTGGTGCCGATGACCGGGTCGCCACCGATGCCGACGGCCGAGGAGAAGCCGATGTCACGGAGCTCGTACATCATCTGGTAGGTCAGCGTGCCCGACTTGGACACCAGACCGATGCGGCCGGGCTTGGTGATGTCGCCCGGGATGATGCCGGCGTTGGACTGGCCCGGGGTGATGAGACCGGGGCAGTTCGGGCCGATGATCCGGGTCTTGTTGCCCTTCGAGCCCGCGTACGCCCAGAAGGCGGCGGAGTCGTGGACGGCGATACCCTCGGTGATCACGACAGCCAGGCCGATCTCGGCGTCGATCGCCTCGACGACGGCGGCCTTGGCGAAGGCCGGCGGCACGAAGACGACGGTGACGTCGGCACCGGTCTTCTCCATCGCCTCGGCGACGGAGCCGAAGACGGGCACCTCGGTGCCGTCGAAGTCGACGCTCGTGCCGGCCTTGCGCGGGTTCACGCCGCCGACGATGTTGGTGCCGTCGGCCAGCATGAGCTTGGTGTGCTTCATGCCCGTGGCGCCGGTCATCCCCTGGACGATGACCTTGCTGTCCTTGGTGAGGAAGATAGCCATGGTTGTGGAGTCCTCGTCCCTTACTTAGCCGCAGCCAGCTCGGCGGCCTTGTCGGCCGCGCCGTCCATGGTGTCCACGCGCTGCACGAGCGGGTGGTTGGCGTCGGAAAGGATCTTGCGACCCAGCTCCGCGTTGTTGCCGTCGAGGCGCACGACCAGCGGCTTGTTGACGTCCTCACCCTTGGACTTCAGCAGCTCCAGGGCCTGGACGATGCCCTTGGCGACCTCGTCGCACGCGGTGATGCCGCCGAAGACGTTGACGAAGACGGACTTGACGTCCGGGTCGCCGAGGATGATCTCGAGGCCGTCCGCCATCACCTCGGCGGAGGCGCCGCCACCGATGTCGAGGAAGTTGGCGGGCTTGACGCCGTCGTGCTTCTCACCGGCGTACGCGACGACGTCCAGGGTGCTCATGACGAGACCCGCGCCGTTGCCGATGATGCCGACCTGGCCGTCGAGCTTGACGTAGTTGAGGCCCTTGGCCTTGGCCGCCGCCTCGAGCGGGTTGGCCGAGTCCTTGTCCTCGAGCGCCTCGTGCTCCGGCTGGCGGAAGTCGGCGTTCGCGTCGAGCGAGACCTTGCCGTCGAGCGCGATGACGCGGCCGTCGGCGACCTTCGCGAGCGGGTTGACCTCGACGAGGAGCGCGTCCTCGGCGATGAAGGTCTTCCACAGGGTCACCATGACCTCGGCGACCTGCTCGGCGACCTCGGCCGGGAACTTCGCCTGGGCGACGATCTCGCGGGCCTTCTCGATGCTGACGCCGTCGTTGGCGTCGACCGGAACCTTCGCGAGCTTCTCGGGGGTCGTGGCCGCGACCTCCTCGATGTCCATGCCGCCGGCGACAGACGCCATGGCAAGGAAGGTGCGGTTGGTGCGGTCGAGGAGGTACGAGACGTAGTACTCCTCGGCGATCTCCGGAGCGGTCTCGGCGATCATGACCTTGTGGACCGTGTGGCCCTTGATGTCCATGCCGAGGATGTCCGTCGCGCGAGCGACGGCCTCGTCCGGGGTGGCGGCCAGCTTCACGCCGCCGGCCTTGCCGCGGCCGCCGACCTTCACCTGAGCCTTGACGACCGACTTGCCGCCCAGCCGCTCAGTGGCCTCGCGCGCCGCCTCAGGCGTGTCGATGACTTCACCGGCCAGCACCGGTACACCGTGCTTGGCGAAGAGGTCCCTCGCCTGGTACTCGAACAGGTCCACGCGCGTCCGTCCCTTTTCCATGGATATCGCGGTTCAGTGTCTGCGCGGGCGTGCCGCAGGCCAGCGTGACGACGCGATCTTTTACGAGGGCGGCACACGTTCACCGTTGACGCGGCATGTCCGTCCCGCAGGTTATCCCCGAGGGACGGAGCTCCCTAAATCACAGGTCACACTCTGGCCGTGATAACCCTCACAGATCGCTACGGCGCCCGTACGCATACGGGTATACAGGGGCCCGGCCGCGGGCGCAGCACAGCGCTTCCTCGTCCGTCAGGTCAGGCCGTTGCCCCGGGTATCGGCAGCGGGCACTTCTCCAGCGCCGCGGCCATCACCTCCGGGAAGAGGTCGGGGGTGCAGGCGAAGGCGGGCGCGCCCAGGGCGGCCAGGGCCGCCGCGTGGTCGCGGTCGTAGGCGGGGGCGCCCTCGTCGGACAAGGCCAGGAGCGTGACGAACTGCACGCCGGAGGCCTTCATGGCGGCGACCCGCTTGAGCATCTCGTTGCGTATCCCGCCCTCGTAGAGATCACTGATGAGGACCACAACGGTCTCGGCCGGGCGGGTGATGCGGGACTGGCAGTAGGCCAGGGCGCGGTTGATGTCCGTGCCGCCGCCGAGCTGGGTGCCGAAGAGCACGTCGACGGGGTCGGACAGCTGGTCGGTGAGGTCGACGACGGAGGTGTCGAAGACCACGAGGCGGGTGTCCAGGGCGCGCATCGAGGCGAGCACGGCGCCGAAGACGGAGGCGTAGACGACGGAGGCGGCCATGGAGCCGGACTGGTCGATGCAGAGGACGACCTCCTTCTTCACGGACTGGGCGGCGCGCCCGTAGCCGACGAGCCGCTCGGGCACGACAGTGCGGTATTCGGGCAGGTAGTTCTTGAGGTTGGCCCGAATGGTGCGGTTCCAGTCGATGTCGTGGTGGCGGGGGCGGCTGGTGCGGGCGGAGCGGTCGAGGGCGCCGGAGAGGGTGGCGCGGGTGCGGCTCGTCAGGCGCTTCTCCAGGTCCCGGACGACCTTGCGGACGACCGTGCGGGCGGCCTCCTTGGACGCCTCGGGCATCGTCCGGTTGAGGGAGATCAGGGTGCCCACGAGGTGGACGTCGGCCTCGACGGCTTCGAGCATCTCCGGCTCCAGGAGCATGGCGGCCAGGCCGAGCCGGTCGATGGCGTCGCGCTGCATCACCTGAACGACGGATGCCGGGAAGTACGTGCGGATGTCGCCCAGCCAGCGGGCGACCCGCGGCGCGGACCCGCCGAGCCCGGCCCCGCGGGGGCGGGCCTCGCCGTGGGCGGCCGCGGAGCCGTAGAGCGCTTCCAGGGTGCGGTCCATGGCGGCGTCGGTGCCGCCGAGCGCACAGCCGGTGCCGTCGCCGCCGTCGGACCCGCCGCCGAGGACGAGCCGCCAGCGCCGCAACCGCTCCGCGGCGGGTTCGGCGTGGGTGGTCGGTGCGGTGGTGTTCGAGGTGGTCATGCTGCCCCCTGTGCGTGTCCGTGTGTCTCCGCCGTCTCCGCCATGCCCAGCAGCAGGCGCATCGTCGGGAGCACCGCCGCCGCGCGCTCCTCGTCGAGGGGCGCCTCGCCCGGGGCCGCGGCGCCGGTGGCGCTCGCCCCGCCGCGGCGGACCAGCTCGCCCAGCGTGCGGCGGACGCCGGGCTCGAAGGCCGAGAAGGTGCGGCGCAGCAGGGGCAGTACGTCCGTGAAGGCGTCGGGCGGGACGCCGGTGAGCCAGGTGTCGACGAGGGTGAGCAGGCGTTCGTCGTGGACGAGCAGCATGCCGCCGGAGCCGCCGCTGCCGACGAACCCCTCGATCCAGGCGGCCGCATCGGCCGGTGCAGTGCCGGCCGAGAGGGCGAGGCCCATGAGCCGGGCGGCGCGGTCGTCGGTCAGCCGCCCGTCGTCGAGCAGGAGCCGTGCGGCGCGCCCACGGATGCCACCGGGGAGGCCGTCCCGCCCGGCGAGGATGCGGAGGACGGCGGACCAGCGCTGCCGGATGCCGGGGGTGGTGTTGGCTTCGGCTTCATCGCCGGCTCTGTCGCCGGTTTCGGTTTCGGCCAGGAGGCTGACGGCCTGATGCACGGCGTCCGTGTGGCCGCGCATCTCCGCGGCGGCGTCGGTGTCGAGGCCCGCGCAGGCGGCCGGGAGGCCGACGAAGATGCGCTCGGCGATGCCCGCCGCCACCTCGGCGAGGGCAGTGGTGCCGGTGCGGCGGACGTCGCCGTAGCGCACGGAGCGCACCAGGGCGGGCAGGGCCCGGGCCAGGTGGCCGACATCGGTGTCCAGGGCGGCGCGGTCGGCGAGGGCGCGCATGACGGCGGGCAGGGCGCCGTCGAGCCCGGCGAGCAGGCAGCGCTCGGCCAGGGCGGTGATGTCGGCGAGCGCATCGGCTTCGCGGGCCAGCGCCTCGGCCCTGGCGGTGGCGGCGCCCTCCACGGTGGTGCCCCACGCACCCGCTTCGGCGATCCGCACCGCCAGCTCGGGCTCCCAGCACAGCCGCCAGCTCTCCCGGAAGGTGCCGAGCCCCCCGCGCGAGCGCATCGGCTCGCCCCAGTCGACGCCGAGCAGCCGCAGCCGGTGCAGCAGCCTGCTGCGGGCGGCGTCGGTGTCCTTGCGCAGGTCGAACTCGCAGTCACGGAAGGCGGCTTCGGGCTTGAGGCGCAGGGTGCGCTGAAGCCGGGCGAGGTCGCGCTGCAGCGGCGTGGCCGGGGCGGATGCGGGGACCTCGCCGAGGACATCGCCGACGACGAGCCGGTCCCGTACGAGGGCGAGCGGCACGTCGGAGCCGTCGCACATCACGGCGCGGACGGCGTCGACGGTCTCGGCGAGCCCGGCCAGCGGGCGGCCGCGCATGGCGGCCAGGGTCTCGGCGAGGCGGACGGCCTCGATGACGTGGGCGGAGGAGACGGGGAAGTCCTCCTCGCGCAGCAGGCGGGCGACGTCGGTCAGCCAGCGCTCGACGGGCCGGTCGGGGGCGTGGAAGAGATGCCCGTACCAGCCGGGCGAGGTGATCCCGGCGCCGTAACCGCTGTGCCGGGAGAGCCTGCGGTGGGTCCAGGGCACCCAGCTGATCTCGGCCTTGACCTTGGGCAGGCCCTTGAGCACCTGACGGTCGGCGGCGACGGTCCGCTTGGCGGCGAGGGCCGGCACGTGCCAGGCCCCGCAGACGACGGCGACCGCATCGCCGAACTCCTTCTGCGCCTCGCGGAGTTTGAGCCGCATGTACGCTTCGCGGATTCCGTCGCGGTCGGCGAGCGGGCCGTCGGTGCCGACCTCCGCGAAGCCGGTGCGCAGTTCGCCCATGGCGTCGGCGACGGCCGCGAACGGCGCGAGCGCGTCCCCGTCGGCCGGGCCGCCGCGGCGGTGTTCGACGGCGTCCTCCCACCAGCGCTCGGGGTCGTCGTATCCGGCGGCCGCGGCGAGCGCGGCCAGCGGGTCGAGCCGGGGGGCGGGGTGCGAGGCGCCGCCCCCCGGCGCATCGGTCTCCGCGCCCGGTCCGCCGGCGGCGGCGAGCGAGTGCGCCGCGGGCAGGTCGATGAAGCGCACCGGAACGTCGTGCGCCAGGGCCCAGCGGATGGCGGCCCATTCCGGCGAGAAGGCGGCGAGGGGCCAGAACGCGGCGCGGCCCGGGTCGTCGGCGGCATGGGCGAGGAGGGCGACGGGCGGGCGCATGCCCTCGTCGGCCGCGAGGTGCACGATCGCGTCCGCCTCGGGCGGCCCCTCGATGAGGACCGCGCTCGGGGCGCACTGCCCGAGGGCGGACACCACGGCCCGTGCCGAGCCCGGCCCGTGGTGGCGCACGCCCAGCAGGGCCGGCCTGCTCATACGGACACCTCACGGCAGGCGCGGTAGAAGTCCTTCCAGCCGTCGCGCTCGCGGACGACCGTCTCCAGGTACTCCTGCCAGACGAGCCGGTCGGCCACCGGGTCGCGGACGACCGCACCGAGGATCCCGGCGGCCACGTCGCCCGCGCGCAGCACGCCGTCGCCGAAGTGGGCGGCGAGCGCCAGGCCGCCGGTGACGACGGAGATGGCCTCGGCCGTCGAGAGCGTCCCCGAGGGGGACTTGAGCTTGGTGCGGCCGTCGGCGGTGACGCCGTCGCGCAGCTCGCGGAAGACGGTGACCACGCGCCGGATCTCGTCGGTGCCGTCGGGCACGCCCGGCAGGTCCAGGGAGCGGCCGAGCTGGTCGACGCGGCGGGCGACGATGTCCACCTCGTCCTCGGGCGTTGCGGGCAGCGGCAGGACGACGGTGTTGAAGCGGCGGCGCAGGGCGCTGGAGAGTTCGTTGACGCCGCGGTCCCGGTCGTTGGCGGTGGCGATCAGGTTGAATCCGCGGACGGCCTGGACCTCCTCCCCCAGCTCGGGGATGGGCAGGGTCTTCTCGGACAGGACGGTGATCAGGGTGTCCTGGACGTCGGCAGGGATGCGGGTGAGCTCCTCGACGCGGGCCGTCATGCCCTGGGCCATGGCCCGCATGACGGGGCTGGGCACGAGCGCTTCACGGCTCGGGCCGTGGGCGAGGAGCCGGGCGTAGTCCCAGCCGTAGCGGATGGCCTCCTCGGCGGTGCCCGCGGTGCCCTGCACGAGCAGGGTGGAGTCGCCGCTGACGGCGGCGGCCAGGTGCTCGGACACCCAGGTCTTGGCGGTGCCGGGCACGCCGAGCAGGAGCAGGGCCCGGTCGGTGGCGAGCGTGGTGACGGCGACCTCGACGACCCGGCGCGGGCCGACGTACTTGGGCGTGATCACCGTGCCGTCGGGCAGTGTGCCGCCGAGCAGGTAGGTGGCGACGGCCCACGGCGAGAGCCGCCAACGCTCGGGCCTTGGGCGGTCGTCGGCCGCCGCGAGCGCTTTGAGCTCGTCGGCGAAGGCGTCCTCCGCATGCGGTCGCAGGGCATCGGCAGAGATTCCGGGCACGGTCACAAGTCCCCCTCGTCGTGCGGTTCCGGGTACGGGAAAAACCCTGCACCACCCCACTGACAATCGACCTCGGCACGGACAAAGTCACTGGTCAGGGCGATTGTCAGTGGCCGGCCCTACCGTCGGGGACATGAATTGCCAGGGGGAACGCTGGACGGCCGAACAGGTGCTGGCACTGGCGCCTGACGCCGCATCACGCAAGGCGGGGGCCAAGCTCGCGGGGCCGGGCCCGTGGTCGGGCGCGGGGGCGTGTGCGGACGGGGGCGCGGGCGCGGTCTGGGGGGAGTGCAAGGGCAGCGGCAGCAAGCCGTACCGGACGGTCGTGGACCTGGGCGGCCAGGGCGGGCCGGGCTTCCACTGCTCGTGCCCGAGCCGCAAATTCCCGTGCAAACACGCGCTGGGGCTGCTGCTGTTGTGGACCGAGGGCGAGGAGGCGGTGCCCGGCTCGCAGGAGCCGCCGCCGGAGTGGGCGGGGCAGTGGCTGGAGCGGCGGCGGCAGCGCGAGGAGCGCCCCGCCGCCCGCGAGGCCGGTGCCGCGGCCGGGGATGCGGAGGCGGCGCGCCGCCGGGCGGAGCGCCGGGCGCAGCGGATCGCCTCCGGTGCCACGGAGTTGGAGCAGCGCCTCGCCGACCTGCTGCGGGGCGGCCTCGCCTCCGCCGAGGGTGCGGGGTACGGGCAGTGGGAGGAGACGGCGGCCCGCATGGTCGACGCCCAGGCTCCGGGGCTGGCCTCGCGGGTCAGGGAGCTGGCGGCCACGGCCGGCGCGGGGGCGGGCTGGGCCTCGCGGATGCTGGAGGAGTGCGCCTTGCTGCACACCCTCAACCAGGGTTGCCTGCGCGTCGACCGGCTGCCCGAGCCGCTGGCGGCGACGGTGCGGGCCCGCGTCGGTGTCACAACGGACACGGCGGCGCTCGTCGCCTCCGTCCCGCCGGTGCGCGATCACTGGCTGATCCTGGCCCAGCGCGACGGGGACGACGGGCGGCTCGTCACCCGCCGCATCTGGCTCCACGGCCGGGAGACGGGCCGGATGGCCCTGCTCCTCTCTTACGGCGCGGTCGGCCGGGCACCCGAACTCTCGCTGCCAGTAGGCCTGTCGATAGACGCCGACCTGGTCTTCCACCCGTCCGCGCGGCCGCTCCGGGCGGCGCTGGGCGCCCGGCACGCGGCTCCGGTGCCGAGCCCCGCTCCCCCGCCGGGCGGCGGGGCGGAAGCCGCCCTGCGCACCTATGGCGAGGCACTGCGCGACGATCCCTGGCTGGAGGCCTGGCCGGTGGTGCTGTCGGCCGCGGTGCCGGTGCCGGGCGAGGAGGGCGGCGGTGCCGGGTGGCAAGTCGCCGACGCGGAGGGCGAGTCGGCGCTGGCAGTCGACCCGCGGTGCGGTGACGGAGCGGGGCTGTGGCGGCTCGCCGCGGTGTCCGGGGGCCGCCCGGTGCCGGTCTTCGGCGAGTGCGGCCACCGGGGGTTCACGCCACTGACGGCCTGGGGTCCGCAGCCGGTGGCGCTGTGAGCCGCACCCGCCCGCCCGGCACGGCCGGGCACCACTCGACGAAGGGGCAGAGCATGACCACCACCTGGGACGATCTCGTCGGGGCCGCCCTGCTCGGCACCGAGCGCCGCACGCCGCCCACCCGGCCGCGGGAGGGGCAGGATGCGGCGGGGGCGCTGCTGGACGCGGCCGCGGTGCACACCGTGCAGCGGCGGGCGGCCCTGCTGCCGGTGGCCGCGCGGGCCCGGCCCGCGGCCGCGCCCGAGGACGGGCGGCCGGCCCTGCCCGAGGCGGCCAGGCGGCGGCTGGCACTGCTGCTCGCGGACCGGGCCGCGCCCGGCGGCGGGCGGCGCGGCTCCGCCCCCGATCTCACCGAGCTGCT
Source organism: Streptomyces olivoverticillatus (assembly GCF_014203555.1). Classification (GTDB taxonomy): domain Bacteria; phylum Actinomycetota; class Actinomycetes; order Streptomycetales; family Streptomycetaceae; genus Streptomyces; species Streptomyces olivoverticillatus. Next base: position 847,055 of record NZ_JACHJH010000001.1, read on the forward strand.
GCCCCAGTGGCTGGCCGCCGCCAATGCCCGCGGCTACCGCGCCCCGGCGGCGCTGCTGCCCGAGCTCCTGGAGGCGGCCCGGGCCCGCAGCGACGTACGGCCCGCGGCCCTCGCCCTGGCGGGGCCCCGCGCGCTGTGGCTGGCCCGGCTCAACCCCCAGTGGAAGTACGCGCTGCGCGCGTCCCCGTCCGCGAGCGGCGGCGAGCCCGGGGCAGACGACCGGGTGTGGCAGGAGGGGCTGTTGGCCGAACGCTCGGCGTTGCTGGTGTCGCTGCGGCAGCGAGATCCGGACGCGGCCCGGGAGCTGCTCGCCGGCACCTGGGCGAAGGAGCGCGCGGAGGACAGACTGATGTTCCTCGACGTGCTGGGCGAGCGGCTCTCGCTCTCCGACGAGCCGTTCCTGGAGCAGGTGCTGTCCGACCGCAGCCGCAATGTGCGGGCCGCCGCGGCCGGGCTGCTGACGGGCCTGCCCGGTTCCGCGCTGGCGTCCAGGATGACCGCGCGGGCCCGGGCCTGTGTGGCCCCCGACCGCACCAGCGGCGACGGACCGCGGATCACCGTCGAGGCGCCGCACGAGTGCGACAGCGGCATGCAGCGTGACGGCATCGTGGCCAAGCCGCCGTCCGGGCGCGGCGAGCGTTCGTGGTGGCTGGGCCAGCTCGTCGAGGCGGCACCGCTGGCCGGGTGGCCGGCGCGGTTCGGGGTGGCGGGCGCGGCCGAGGTGGTGGCCCTGCCGGTCGCCGACGGCTGGCAGCCGGATCTGCACGCCGCGTGGTGCCGGGCCGCCGTCCGCCAGGGGGACGCCGAGTGGGCACGGGCCCTGCTCGGCCCCGCGGCCTCGCCGCCCGCCCCGGACGTGGCCTCCTGGAAGGACCCCGCGAAGCTGCTGTCCGCCCTGCCGCCGGGCGAACGGGCCGGGTGGGTAGCCGAGTTCATCGCCGTGCACGGGCTGCCGGAGGCGTTCCGGCTGCTGGGCACGTGTGCGGTGCCGTGGGCGGAGCCACTGGGCAGGGCCGTGGTCGACGCGCTCGACACCGCGCGGGACGCGGGCGGGTATCCGTGGAGCTTCAGCGGCGTGATGGGCCTGGCGGAGCGCTGCCTCGACCCGTCCGAGGCGGACCGGCTGGCAGTGCCGGAGGATGCGTCCGGCTACTGGGCGGAGGCCTTCGAGCGCCTCGTCGGCACGCTGCGGCTGCGCGCCACGATGCATGCGGAGCTGGCCGGGTGAGCCGGGCGGGCATCCGCCCGGCTCACCGGGAGCGTTGCCCTACGCTTCCGCCGCCTCGCGGACGTTCGCGTTCACCCACTCCACGATCGACGTCGTCGTCGCGCCCGGCGTGAAGATCTCGGCGACCCCGAGCTCCTTGAGCGGAGGGATGTCCGCCTCCGGGATGATCCCGCCGCCGAAGACCTTGATGTCCGCCGCATCCCGCTCCTGCAGCAGCTCGATCACCTTGGCGAAGAGCGTGTTGTGCGCGCCGGAGAGGATGGACAGCCCGATCGCGTCGGCGTCCTCCTGGATGGCGGTGTCCACGATCTGCTCGGGCGTCTGGTGCAGGCCCGTGTAGATGACCTCCATACCGGCGTCGCGCAGCGCCCGCGCGATGACCTTGGCACCGCGGTCGTGGCCGTCGAGCCCCGGCTTGGCCACCACCACGCGGATCGGACCGGTCACTCCCATCACTGCCTCCATGTACGCGGGCCCACAGGGCCGGGAAAGTGAACGAACGTTATCTCCAGCATCCCGCAACCGGCCGTTTCGCGGTGGAGAGCGAGGGGGAAATCACACGTGGGACACCACGTTCGCTACGCACCGCTCCCGTATCCCCGTCTCTCGGGCCACGGGGCGGCCGTGAAGGGGAGCCGCAGCGGTGCGCCAGGCACCGCACAGCTGCCCGCATGGGCACACGGGGGAGCAGCTGCCTTCCGGGTGCCGTTCGGGAGGTCGGTCGGCCATGGGGGCACTGCCCTGTCTCGGTAAACTCCTGCGCCCTTGTTCGCTTGTGCGCCCGTCGGCCGCCCTCGTGCGGGCCACGGTCCTGGAGTTGGCGATCCTCGCCACGCACGTGCTCCTCTACCCCGCCGGCCTGGCCCGGGAGCGCCAGGCGCCGCCCCTGCCCGCGGCGGAGGCCGTGCCCGTCCCCGCCGGGCCGCCGCCCGTCCTGCTCCTGCACGGCTTCATCGACAACCGCTCGGTCTTCTTCCTGCTGCGCCGGTCGCTGCGGCGCAACGGCTGGCGGCAGGTGGTCTGCCTCAACTACCCCCTGCTGACCCGCGACGTCCGCATCGCGGCGGCCGCGCTCGGCCGGCATGTGGAAGAGGTCTGCGAGCGCACGGGGCAGCCCCAGGTGGATGTGGTCGGGCACAGCCTGGGCGGGCTGGTCGCGCGCTATTACATCCAGCGCATGGGCGGCGATGCGCGCGTGCGCACCCTGGTCACCCTCGGCACCCCGCACGGCGGCACCCTCACCGCCGTGCTGGCCACCGTGCATCCGCTGGCCCGGCAGATGCACCCCGATTCCGACGTCATCGCGGAGCTGGCCGAACCGGCCCCCGATTGCGCGACGCACTTCATCAGCTTCTGGAGCGAGCTGGATCTGCTGATGAGCCCCGTGGAGACGGCCCGGATCGACCACCCGGACCTGGTGGCGCGCAGCGTGCGGGTCAGCGGGGTGGGCCACCTCGCCCTGCCCGTGCACGGGGCGGTGGCGGCGGGCATCCGGCAGGCCCTGACCGCACGGGTGCCGGAGGCCGGCGCTCCGGGGGCGGCATCGGTCGCCTGACCGATTTCAAGTCGAACGTATATCGAACGTCAAGTCGACCCACGATGGTTCAGTCCACCAAAAGGCGGCTAAATGCCCGGCGCTTGGCCCAGTGAAACGTGACGAAGATTGTCGTTCCGCATACCGCCGGGTACAGTCGCCGCTAATTCTCCTGCTCCCAAGGTGAAATGGACGTGGTGGTGAACGACCGTCACCAGCCGGCGGGTCCAGGCCCGGCCGCCGTTCCCGCTGCCGATGCCGCTTATGGGCACTACCCGTCGTATGAGCAGCAGGGCTTCCCGCAGACCCATACGACCGGGCGCGACGGCTACGGCCATGGCTATGGCTCCGGCTGGGACACTTCCGCCACCTTCACCGCATTCGACGCTTCCGGCGCCCAGACCACCTCGGACTGGGGCAACCACCCCAGCGGAGTTTGGCAGGGGGACACCACCGGCCAATGGGGTGGCGTCACCGGCCATACGCAAACGTGGGATTTCAGCACCTATGGGATCGGTGCCCACGACACCGGTCAATACGACACGGGCCAACACGGCACGGGTCAATACAGCACCGAGCAATACGGCGCCGACCCGCATTCCGGCCAGTGGGGCACCTCCGGCTGGGGGCACACCCAGGGCGAGGCCTGGGGCGCGGCCACGGCGGGCTCGTACGACACGGGCCACTCGGGCCAGTGGGACACCTCCGTCCAGTACCCGGGCTGGGACTCCTCCGGCCAGTTCGACTTCAACAACCAGCAGACGCAGACCTGGGACGCCTCCGCGTTCGCCGCGGAACCGCAGCAGCAGCCGCAGGCCGAGGCCCAGCGCACCCCCACCGTGATGGTCGACTTCTCCGCGGCCGTTCCGGGTCCGCGTTCGTCCGTGGCCGACGCCGAGACCCAGATGATGTCGGTGCCCGAGATGCCGGAGGCTGAATCCCCCGGTTCTTCCGGCTCCCCCGGCCGCGAAGAGCCCGCCGCCCACCACGGATCCGCCGGGCACGGCAGCCGTCGCAAGAGCGCGCCCGCCCGCACCGGTTACCGCCCGCGCCGCAAGGCGCTGCTCACCGTCGCCATCCCCTCGGTCGCCGTGATGGGCGTCGCCGGTATCGCCGCCGCGTCCGTGGGCACCGGCGGCCAGAAGGACACCCCGCACACCACGGCAGCCGCCGCGCCCGACACGGCCGTCAAGCTCTCGGCGGCCAACAGCCAGCTGGACACCCAGCTCGCCGGGCTCAGCCGGGGCGCCGACGACTTCGCCACCCGCGCCAGCCGCACCCAGGAGCGCATCGACCTCAAGGCCCGCCAGGACGAAGAGCGCAAGCGCAAGGCGGAGGAGGCGGCGCGCAAGGAAGCCGAGCGGCCCAAGTTCGTCCTGCCCGTCACCCAGCACGGGCTGAGCGCCTACTTCGGGCAGGCGGGCGTGAACTGGATGTCGGTGCACACCGGCATCGACTTCCCCGTCAGCTACGGCACGCCCGTCATGGCCGCCACCGACGGCACCGTCCGCACGCAGTACAACGTGGCCTACGGAAACATGGCCATAGTGACGGCGCCCGACGGCACCGAGACCTGGTACTGCCACCTGAGCAGCACCAAGATCCGGTCCGGGTCGGTCAAGGCCGGGGACGTCATCGCCTACTCCGGCAACTCCGGCAACTCCACCGGGCCGCACCTGCACTTCGAGGTACGGCCCAACGGCTCGGCCGTCGACCCGCTGCCGTGGCTGCGCGGCCACGACCTCGACCCGACGTAACCCCGCCGGCGTACGGCTACAGCTTCTCCACCGGCGCGTACCGCAGCAGCAGCCGCTTCGGCTTCTCCTCGCCGAAGTCGACCGTGGCCTCGGCATTGTCACCGCTGCCCTTGACGGCGACGACCGTGCCGAGCCCGAACGAGTCGTGCGTGACCCTGTCCCCGACGGTCAGCGCCACCACGGGCCGGTCCTTGGCGCGCCGGGTCGCAAAGCCGCTCGGTCCCGCCTTGGCACCGCCGCCACCGCGCGAGGACGAGAAGCCCGACGTGATGCCCGACCCCGCGCCCAGCGAGGACGCCGACGGAGTGGCGGGCCCGGTGCGGCGCCACGCCACGTACTGCTCGGGGATCTCCTCCAGGAAGCGCGACGCCGGGTTGTAGGAGGGCTGGCCCCATGCGCTGCGCATGCTCGCGCGGGTCAGGTACAGCCGCTCGCGGGCGCGGGTGATACCCACGTAGGCGAGCCGCCGCTCCTCCTCCAGCTCCTTCGCCTGGCCGAGGGCGCGCATGTGCGGGAAGACGCCGTCCTCCATGCCCGTGAGGAAGACGACCGGGAACTCCAGGCCCTTCGCCGTGTGCAGCGTCATCAGCGTGATCACGCCGCTGCCCTCGGTGTCCTCGTCGGGGATCTGGTCCGAGTCGGCGACCAGCGCGACCTTCTCCAGGAAGTCGGCCAGCGTGCCCGGCTCCTCCTCGGTGCGCTCCTGCTCGAATTCCAGGGCGACGGCCGCCAGCTCCTGGAGGTTCTCGATGCGGGTCTCGTCCTGGGGGTCGGTGGACGCCTGGAGCTCGGCCAGATAGCCGGTGCGCTCCAGCACCGCCTCCAGGATCGTGGCGGGACCGGCGCCCGACTCGACGACGGTGCGCAGCTCCTCCAGCAGGACGTTGAAGCGCTTGACCGCGTTGGCGGAGCGGGCCGCCATGCCGTACGCCTCGTCCACGCGCTTGAGCGCCTGCGAGAAGCTGATCTTCTCGCGCAGCGAGAGCGCGTCGATCATGGCTTCGGCACGCTCGCCGATGCCGCGCTTGGGCACGTTGAGGATGCGCCGCAGCGGGACGGTGTCCTCGGGGTTGGCCAGCACCCGCAGGTAGGCCAGGACGTCGCGGACCTCCTTGCGCTCGTAGAAGCGCACGCCGCCGACGACCTTGTAGGGCAGCCCGACCCGGATGAAGATCTCTTCGAAGACACGGGACTGGGCGTTGGTCCGGTAGAAGACGGCGACGTCGCCCGCCTTGGCGTCCCCGGCGTCCGTCAGCCGGTCGATCTCGTCGGCGACGAACTGCGCCTCGTCGTGCTCGGTGTCGGCCACGTAGCCGGTGATGGAGGCGCCGGCCCCGGCCTGGGTCCACAGGTTCTTGGGGCGGCGGTTCTGATTGCGCTCGATCACCGCGTTCGCGGCGTTGAGGATCGTCTGCGTGGAGCGGTAGTTCTGCTCCAGCAGGATCGTCTTCGCGTCCGAGTAGTCCTCCTCGAACTGGAGGATGTTGCGGATGGTGGCGCCGCGGAAGGCGTAGATGCTCTGGTCCGCGTCACCGACGACGCACAGCTCGGCCTGCTCCTCGCCGGCGCCCACCAGCTCGCGCACCAGCGTGTACTGCGCGTGGTTGGTGTCCTGGTACTCGTCGACCAGGACGTGCCGGAAGCGGCGGCGGTAGTGCTCGGCCACGTCCGGGAAGGCCTGCAGCAGGTGGACCGTGGTCATGATGATGTCGTCGAAGTCCAGGGCGTTGGCCTCGCGCAGCCGCGCCTGGTACATGACGTACGCCTCGGCGAGCGTCTTCTCGAAGCCGTCCGCAGCCTGCGCGGCGAACGCCTCCTCGTCGATCAACTCGTTCTTGAGGTTGGAGATCTTGGCGCTGAAGGACTTCGGCGGGAACTTCTTCGGGTCGAGGTCGAGATCCCGGCAGACGAGGGCCATCAGGCGCTTGGAGTCGGCCGCGTCGTAGATCGAGAAGGAGGACGTGAAGCCCAGCTTCTTGCTCTCGCGGCGCAGGATCCGCACGCACGCGCTGTGGAACGTCATCACCCACATCGCGTGGGCGCGCGGGCCGACGAGCTGCTCGACGCGCTCCTTCATCTCGCCCGCGGCCTTGTTGGTGAAGGTGATCGCCAGGATCTGCCCCGGGTGCACCTGACGGGCGCCCAGCAGATAGGCGATGCGGTGGGTGAGCACGCGCGTCTTGCCGGAGCCGGCGCCCGCGACGATCAGCAGCGGCGAGCCGTTGTGCTCCACGGCGGCGCGCTGCTGGTCGTTCATCCCCTCCAGCAGCGCCGACATGTCGACGACCGGACGCACCGCGCCGTCGCGGTAGTACGCATCCCTGGGGACGGGTGCGTCGAAGGCGCCCCCGAACAGGTCGTCCGGCAGGGGCTCCGGGGTCACGTCCTCCGGGGGCGGGGGCGGGTGCTCCTCGTCGGAGGGGGCCAGATCCGCCAGGAAGCTGTCGTCAAAGAGGCTGCTCATCGCCTCCCGAGTCTAGGCCGCCCCACCGACAGCCGGTCCCCCCTTCGGCCGGACAGTGGTCAGACCCACAGGACGGCGATGAAAACGTTCGCCGCGGTGAGCGCGCCCACCGTGCCGAGGGCGGCCGCTTCGACCTTCTCCTCGTCGCGCTTCACATAGACCAGGCCCAGGATGACGATCAGCAGGGCCAGCTTCACGCCGATCTTGAAGGTGTTGACCGTGTGGTCGTCGGCCTGGTTGAGGCCGACCAGCGCGACACCGGTGACCAGCATGGTCAGCGCGCCGTGGAGCATGGCCGGGACCATGCGCGCCTCGCCCTTGCCCATGACTTTCAGCTGGGTGAGGAAGCCGCCGAGCAGGGCGGCGATGCCGAGGATGTGCAGGCCGACCACGGCGTGAATCAGTACGTCCATGGACACCGACGATAGCCGGGCCTTTAGCACCGCCCGGCCGCACGGTAGGACAAGATCACGGGTTTGGTCAGGGGATGCCCATATCCCTGACTACGCACCCGGGTCAGGCGGCCACCGACGGTCGCCAAACGGCAGATTCGGGGCAATAGCGGTCATGGCCGTTTCCGGGTGTTCCCGACCCCTAGCGTCCTCCTGCAGACGGCGGCGGCCCGCGCTCTCCCCCCCTTCGTGCGGGCCGCCGCCAGGCACCGTTTTGCCGGACCGGAAGGAAGTGACGGCCACCGTGGCGTCGCACCGCAAGCCCAAGCCCCATACGCTCGCCGGGAACACCGTCCGGACCGCGGCCACCCTCGCGCTGGCCGGAGCGGCCACCGCCACCGCCCTGGAGGGCACCGGTCACGCCGCCGCGGACCTCACCCCGACCCAGGCCAGGGCCCAGGTCGCGCGCTACTACCAGCAGGCGGAGGTGGCCACCGAGCAGTACGACGGCGTCAAGGAGAAGGTCGACCAGGCCCGCGCCGCGCTCACCGGTCTGCAGGACGAGGCCGCCCGCAAGACCGAGCGGCTCAACGCCGCCCGCAACGCCCTGGGCTCCTTCGCCACCGCCCAGTACCGCACCGGCGGCATCCCCACCGAGGTCCGGCTGCTGCTCTCCTCCTCCCCCGACCGCTTCCTCGAACGGGCCTCGCTGGCCGACCGGGTGGGCGCACGGCAGGCGGCCGCGCTGGACCGGGTGCGCCAGGAGCTGCGCGGGGTCCAGCAGGTGCGGACCACTGCCGACGCCCGGCTCGGCGAGCTCAAGAGCGAGCAGGACCTGCTCGCCAAGCACAAGCACGACATCGAGGCCAAGCTCGGCAAGGCCAAGGACCTGCTGAACCAACTGCCCAAGGAGGAGCGGGCCGCGGTCGAGTCGGGCGACGACACCGGCGGGAGCCCGGGCTCGGGCGGGGTCACCGGCGCGGCCAAGACCGCGCTCTCCGCCGTTCACCCGGACGAGGCCGCGCCCGCCGGGGCCGACGCCCCCTCGGCCCGGGCCTCACAGGCCGTGGCCTTCGCCTACTCCGCGATCGGCAAGCCGTACGTGTGGGGGGCGACGGGCCCGTCCGCCTTCGACTGCTCGGGGCTGACGCAGGCGGCCTGGCAGGCGGCGGGCGTCTCGCTGCCGCGCACCACCTACACCCAGATCAACGCCGGGCACCGCATCGCCCGCTCCCAGCTCGCCCCCGGCGACCTGGTGTTCTTCTACTCGGGGATCAGCCACGTCGGCCTCTACATCGGCGGCGGCCAGATGATCCACGCCCCGCACCCCGGGGCCCCGGTGCGCATCGCGCCGATCGACGAGATGCCCTTCGCGGGCGCGACCCGGCCCGTCTGACCTTCCGGCCTTCCGGCCTTCCGGCCTTCCGGCGAGGCCGCCGGGAGTCAGTACTTGACCTGCTTGGTCAGCCAGCGGAAGACGTCGGGCACCTGCCGCTTCCACACCGCCGTGCCGTGGCCGCCGGCACCGGCCGGGACCAGGGTCACCTGCACGGTCGTCGGCGGCTTGGCCGACTGCTTGATCGCCATGCCGGCCTGGTAGCCGTCGGCCTCCGCGCCCGAGAGGAAGAGCGCGACGCGCGGCGGGGTCTTGGCGCGCTGGAGCATCTTCCAGGGGTTGTTCTCGTCGCGCAGCTCGGGCGTCTTGGCGGTCAGGGAGGCCGGCTCGCCGACCGGGTCGTTGTAGCCGGAGAGGCTGACCCCGGCCCGGTAGCGGTCGGGGTGGGCGATGGCCAGCTTGGCGGCGCAGTGGGCGCCGGCCGAGTAGCCCGCCACGGCCCAGCCGTCCGGCCCGTCGGCCGCCCGGAAGGTGTCGGTGACCATCTTGCGGACGTCGACGCTGAGCCAGGTGTCGGCGTTGACCTTGCCGGGGACGTTGGCGCAGCCGCTGTCGACATCGCCCAGCAGCGTGGTGCGCGGGGCCACGATGATGAACGGCGCGACCTCGCCCTTCTCCATCATCGGCTTGAGCTGGCCGGCCACGTCGAGGGTGCCGAACCAGGCCTTGGCCGAGCCGGGGAAGCCCGGCAGCACCTCGGCCACCGGGAACTTCTTGTCCTTGTACGCCGGGTCGTCGTACTGCGGCGGCAGCCAGACGTAGACCTCGCCCTCCACGCCGGATATTCGGCCCTTGAGCTCGGTCTCCTGCACGCCGGCCCCCATCCGCTTGTCGGAGGCGGGCTTGAACTTCTGGACGACCTTGGGCTCGTCGTCCACGCCCTTGCCCCCGGTGCCGTCCGGCCCCAGGTCGGCGGCCGCTCGGACGTGGTTGCCGGTGCCGAGCAGGTCGCCCCAGGTGTCGAAGAGGCCGTTGGTGTTGTTCACGATGACGAACACCATCGTTATCGCCGTGACCTGCGCGAACAGCAGCATGAGGAACCGCACCACGTGCCGTACGAGCTTGGGGCCCCCGACTCTGCCCCACAGCGTCAGCGGCAGGGCGAGGGCCACCACGACCAGGACGATGGTGGTCAGGAAGAAGGGCGTTCCCGTCAGACTCACGCCCGTCTAGAGGGGCTGGCGCGCGGCCGGGTTCCATGGTTACACTGTGTAATCACCGCACTTCGCAGCGCGTTCACAGGGGGAGCTCGTGCCGCACTTTGCCCATCGGACCGTCCCGTTCCGCCCGTCAGACCAGCCGGCGCGCGGTCGCCCACCTCGTCAGCTCGTGGCGGTTGGAGAGCTGGAGCTTGCGAAGCACCGCAGAGACGTGCGATTCGACCGTCTTGACCGAGATGAACAGCTGCTTGGCGATCTCCTTGTACGCGTAGCCGCGCGCGATCAACCGCAGCACCTCGCGCTCACGCTGGGTGAGGCGGTCGAGGTCCTCGTCGACGGGCGGGGCGTCGGTCGAGGCGAAGGCGTCCAGCACGAAGCCCGCGAGCCGCGGCGAGAAGACCGCGTCACCGTCCTTGACCCGGAAGATCGCGTCGATCAGGTCGGTGCCGGTGATCGTCTTGGTGACGTAGCCGCGGGCGCCGCCGCGGATGACGCCGATGACGTCCTCGGCCGCGTCGGAGACCGACAGCGCGAGGAAGCGGACCGGGGCGTCCTGGGCGGCCATCATGGCGGCGCTGCGGCGCAGCACCTCGACCCCGCCGCCGCCGGGCAGGTGGACGTCCAGGAGGACGACCTCGGGGCGGGTCGCGGTGATGACCGTGATCGCCTGGTCGACGTCGGCGGCCTCGCCGACGACCTCGACGCCCGTGCGGTCGGTGGCCCCGATCTCCGCCTGCACGCCCGTGCGGAACATCCGGTGGTCGTCCACCAGCACCACCCGCACATGGCACCCGGCCTCTCCCCCGCCCGTCCCGCCGATCCCGCTCGTCCCGTCCGTGCCGTTCGTCATCACGCCTTCTCCGCCCTCTCCATCTCCAGCTCCACTTCGGTCCCCCCGTCCGGTGCGGAACGCAGCCGGGCCGAGCCGCCGTTGCGCTGCATCCTGCCGATGATCGACTCGCGGACGCCCATCCGGTCCTCCGGCACCGCGTCCACGTCGAAGCCGGGCCCCCGGTCCCTGACCGAGACGAAGACCGTACGCCCCTCGACCTCGGCGTACACCTGCACAGCCCCGCCCTGGCCACCGTACTTGGCCGCGTTGACCATGGCCTCACGGGCGGCCTGCATCTGGGCGCTCAGCCGTTCGTCCAGCGGGCAGTCGCCGACCACGACGACCTCGATGGGCACCCCGTGGTAGTCCTCGACCTCCGCGGCGGCGGCCTTGACCGCCTCGGCCAGCGTGGCCGGCTCCTCGGCCTCCTCCTTGCCCCGGCCTTCGGGGTTGTAGAGCCAGGCGCGCAGCTCGCGCTCCTGAGCGCGAGCCAGGCGGGCGACCTCGCGGGAGTCCTCGGCGTTGCGCTGGATGAGGGTGAGCGTGTGCAGGACGGAGTCATGGACGTGCGCCGCGACCTCGGCACGCTCCTGGGCGCGGATGCGCATCGTCCGTTCCGCGGAGAGGTCCTGCGTCATCCGCACGACCGTGGGTCCGGCGAGCAGCGCGATGCCCACCAGCACCGCCAGCGACGCCTGCAGGACGGTGCCGAGATGCTCGGCCGACCCCTGCAGGACGACGATGCCGGTCGCCCCGACGCCGACGAGGAGCACGCCCGCGGCGCCACGGGCGAGCGGCAGCACGCGCTTGCGGCGGCTGACCTCCATCCAGTGCGCACGGCGGGCGTTGTCGGCCTGCCGCCAGACCAGGGCGACGCCCGCGCCTATCAGCAGCAGCGGCCAGATGTAGGCGTTGGCACGGCCGAGATGGAGGCGGTCGAGGAAGACGGCGGCGCTGACGATGAGCGCCACGAGCGCGAAGACCTGCCCGCGGTCGGGCTTGCGGGCGAAGACCTTTCTGCGGCCGTCGGCGGTGAACTCGGCGGTGGCGCGCGGCGCCTCCACACCGCCGACCCCCAGCGGCACCACGAACCAGAACACCGCATACAGCAGCGCGCCCATGCCCTGCGCCATCAGCAGCGCCAGGAACACCAGCCGCACCCAGGACACGGGCACCCCCAGGTGCCCGGCGAGCCCGCGCGCCACGCCGCCGAGCATCCGCCCGTCGGCACTGCGATAGAGCTTGCGCAGGGGCGGGCTGTCGGGATGCGGAGCGGTGGTCATGAACCGATCGTCACACGGCGGCGGCCGGCGCGGCATCAGGGTCGTCCCTGAGCCGACCCGGGGATCGGGGTTTCCGCCTGACAGGGGTTCAATGGCCGGAGGGCCGGAAGCCGTCGCGGACGGCGTCGAAGACATTGCGGTGGCGGTCCCAGCCGTCCTTGGGCCCCGAGACGTAGATGGCGTACTCGTTGCCGCCCTCGCGGCCGAAGCCCAGGTCGATGGCGCGGAAGTCGCGGGCGCGGCCGTTCCAGGTGAACTCCCAGACCGCGGCGGGCTCGCCCCGGAAGGTCGTGCCCTGGAGCCGGCCCCGCTTGTAGCCCTTCATGTCCGGGTCCGACTTGAGCTGCTCCTCGACGTCCTTCCAGTGCTGCACATGGTCGGGGCCGGCGAAGTCCAGGACGTTGATCCGGATGCCCACGAGGCCGCTGGGGTCGAGGTAGTTGGCCTCGGTCTCGGAGGTGTCCTGCTTGCGGGTCCAGCCGTCGGGCACGGGGAAGGAGACGCCGAGCTTCTCCTCCTTGACCAGGTGGTAGCCCTTGGGCACCGGTGCGGGCTGCGCCGGGGTCTCGCTGTGGTCGGGGGTGGGTGTGGGGTGGGGGGAGGCGTCCTGCCGGGGGGCGGGTGCGGCCTGCTGCTCCTCGTCACCGTCCGCGCCCCACAGGATGTACGCGCCCGCGGCGAGGCCTGCGGCGGCGACGGCCGCCGCCGCGCCCCACCAGACCGTCCGGGTCCGGCGGCGGCCGTCGGGAGCGGCGGACTGCCGGGGGCGCGCCTCCCGTTCCGGGGCGACGGGGCCGGGGGCGGTCACCGCGTCCGGCCGCGGGGCGGGCCGCGCTTCCGGGCGGGGGGCGGGCCGCGCTTCGGGGCGGGGCTCGGGGTGCGGGCGGGGCTCCGGACGGGGCTCAGGGGCCGGCTGACGGGGCGTCTGCCGGTAAGAGGCGGTTTCCGCCTCGGCGGCCGGTTCGCGCAGGATCTGCTCGGCCAGCTCGGCCGGGGGCCGCAGGGCCGGGTCCTTGGCCAGCAGGGTCTCGATGAGGCGGGCCAGCTCGCCGGCGCGCGCTGGTGGTTCCAGCGGATCCACGGCGATCGCGTACGCCGTCTCGACCGCCGTGTCCCGGCGGAACGGCGGCCGGCCCTCCACCGCCTGGTAGAGCGTGGCGCCCAGCGCCCACAGATCGGAGGCCGGGCCGGGCTTGCCGCCCTTGACCCGCTCGGGGGCGATGTAGTCGATGGAGCCGACCATCTCGCCCGTCTTGGTCAGCGTCGAGGTGCCGGTGGACTGGGCGATGCCGAAGTCCGTGAGCACGACCCGCCCGCCGTGGCCCAACAGCACGTTGCCCGGCTTGACGTCACGGTGCAGCACGCCTGCGGCATGCGCGGCGCGCAGCGCGGAAATCATCCCCCGGCCGATGCGGGCGGCCTCGGCGGGCGTGACGGGACCGCGCTTGAGCAGGTCGCCCAGCGTCGTCGACGGCACGTACTCCATCACGATGCACGGCAGGCCGCCATCCTCGACCACATCGTGGACGACCACGACGTTGGGGTGATTGATCCGGGCCGCGCTGCGGGCCTCGCGGCGGGTGCGCTCGTAGAGGGTGGCGAGCTCGTCCTCCTGCGCGCCGAGGGGGACGTGCAGCCGTTTGACCGCCACCTGACGGGCCAGCAACTCGTCCTCGGCACGCCAGACCGTGCCCATGCCACCGCGGCCTATGCGCTCGGCCAGGCGGTACCGTCCGGCGACCAGCCGCCCCGCCTCCGGCTCTGCCTCAACCACCGCGCCCCTCCGGTTACCCCGTGTCTGTTCGATGCGACACCCTAACCGGCCGGGTCTCAGGGGTTATCTCAGGGAACGGCCAGGGTCACCACGGATGCCGTTCCGGCCTTCCGGTTGACACCATGTCCGCATGACCGACGCACCTCCCGCCGCCGACCACACGAAACGGCCGCCGCTACGGCGCAGCCGCGACCACAAAATGATCGCCGGCGTGTGCGGCGGACTCGGGCGCTGCTTCGACCTCGACCCCGTCGTCTTCCGCGTGTCGCTGGGCGTCCTCGGCGTCACCGGCGGCCTGGGCCTGATCGTGTACGGCTTCGCCTGGCTGCTGATCCCGCTGGAGGGCGAGGAGGAGAACGAGGGCCGACGGCTGCTGTCGGGCCGGGTCGAGGGCCCGGCGCTGACCGCGGTGCTGTGCGCCCTCGTGGGCTGCGGGCTCTTCCTGTCCATGCTCAACAACAGCGGCGTGATGTCGTTCGCCCTCATGCTGACCATCGCGCTCAGCGGCGCCGCCTATTGGTCGCAGCAGCGCCACGTGGCCGAGGAAGAGGAGGAACCTCCCACGGCGGACAAGCCACACAAGCCCCAGAAGGCGCAGAAGACCATGGAAGCCCCGCCGGAGACCCAGGCGCCCCCCGCGCCGGGCACGCCCTCCTGGTGGCGCGACCCGCTCCGCGACACGGCCACGACCGCCGCTTCCGCCACCCCGGGCACCACCGGCTATCTGTGGGGCCCGGACTACGGCCCCTACGACAAGAAGGCCGCGGCGATGGAGCGCGCCCGCCCCGTCCGCGCGAGCAGGGCGCTGGGCGGCTGGACCTTCCTGCTGGCCATGGCGGCCCTCGCCGCCGGCACCGGCCTGACGTGGCATCACCATCCACTCGGCACCTCCTTGGAGATCGGTCTCGCCTGCGCGCTGGGCGTCTTCGGACTGGGCGTCACCATCAGCTCCCTCTACGGCCGTACGGGCGGCGGCACCGTCATGGCCGCGGTGCTCACCGGCGCGCTGCTCACCGGCGCCGCCGCGCTCCCCAAGTCGGTGACCACCGACTGGCACCGCATCACCTGGCACCCGGCGAGCGCGGCCGAGGCCGAAGGCCACGGAACATACGAGCTGGGCAGCGGCGTGGGCGAACTCGACCTGACGGGCCTGCCCTGGCCCAAGTCCGCCCCCGGGCAGCCGGCTCCCGAGCATGGCCCGCAGCCGGTGTCCGCCGCCGCGGAGGTGGGCGCGGGGCAGCTCAAGGTCGTCCTGCCCGAGGACGTCACGGCGGAACTGACCATCGAGGTCGGCGTCGGTGACATCCGGCTGCCCGGTCAGGAGCGCGACGACTTCGGCGTCAGGCCCGGCCGGCAGCGGCATGTGACGCTGCGGCCGCCCGCGAGCCATCCCTCGCGCGGCACGCTGGAACTCCGGCTCAAGGTGGGCATCGGACAGGTGGAGGTGGACCGTGCGGCGGCATGACTTCGATCCCGGCAGGCTCGTGCTCGGACTGGTGCTGCTGGGGGGCTGCCTGGCCTATCTGGCCGCCGCCCGCGGCTGGTGGCACTTCCCCGCCTATCTGCTGCTGCCCGTCCTCGCCGGGGGCCTGTGCGTGGCCGGTGTGGCCTCCTCCCTCACGCTCGTCGTGCGCCGCCGCCGGGCGGATCGGGGCGAGGGCGGGCGCGCCCTTTAGGTGAACGGCTGGGCGCGCCGCTAGGTGAACAGCGCGCCCCGCCGGCCGCGCCTGCGCCGGCGGCCGCCCGGCCACAGCGCATCCACCGAGTACACGGGCGCGCCCGCGACTATCAGCGGCAGCCACGCCATCAGATACGCCAGGTCGTTGCCGTAGTAGTACGGAGTGGCGGTCCAGCTCACCGTCAGCCACAGGCTGAGCGAGATCAGCGCACCGCCCGCCGCGGCGAGGCGGGCGAAGATGCCGAAGAGGGTGCCGATGCCGACCGCCAACTCGCCTGCCGCCAGGGCGTAGCCGAAGCCGGTGGGGCTTTTGAGCGCCAGGTCGACCAGGCCCGGGATAGCGGCGGAGTCGCGCACCGAGTGCATCAGCTCGCCCAGGGACCCGGGCCCCGAGGCCGCCATGAAGGCGGAGTCGGTGAGCTTGTCGAGCCCGGCGTAGATGAAGGTGACTCCGAGGAAGACCCGCAGCGGCAGCAGCGCGTACCTGGTGAGGGCGGCCTCGCGGTCCGGACCGCCGCCGCCCGCCGCCACCGGTTGTCCACGACCTGTGAATGCCATGACTCCGCCGCCTCTCGCTCGCCGTCGTCATCCGACCATACGTGCGGCGGGCGATCGACGTTCAAGCCTGTGGATAACTTCGGTTCCGGTCCGTGGCGTCGGGAGCCGACGGGGGCTCAGCCGGTGCGGACGCCCAGCGCGCTGCCCTCGAGCCACTCGGCCCAGCTGAGGTTCCAGTCGCCGTAGCCGTTGCCGAAGCGGTCCATGGGCTTGGTCCCGGGACCGCCGGTGACCTGCACGACGTCGCCCTTGCGGCTCAGTCCGTACAGCCACTTGGCGTCGCTCGTGGACATGCCGATGCAGCCGTGGCTGACGTTCTCCTTGCCGAAGGACTCGGCGATGGGCTGCCCCACACCGACGCTCTCGCCGCCTTCCGGGGCGATCTCGGGGCGTACGACCCGGGCCGCGCCGTCCAGCGTCTCGGCGGGCGGCGCGGCCTTCTCCGTGACGGGGGCGGGGCGGGCGGAAGCGGCGCCGGACTGCCGGGGGGAGGACTTCGCGGGCCGTTCCTCGGCCTCGGCGCCCCCGCCGCATCCTGCGACGGCCAGGCCGGCGAGGGCCAGGGCGGCGGACAGCCCGAGGCTGCGGGAAGTGCGGCGCATGGTTCTCCTGCCGAGGGGTGGTACCGGGGGGACATGACGGAGCCGGGGCGGTCATGCCCCGGCTCCTCACCACCCTAGGCAGCGCATATATCCGCTTATGGCACCCGGAAGAACGAGCCACCCCCGCCGACCGGTGGGGGCGGCCCCGCGCGAGCGCCTCAGTCCAGCAGCTCCGGCTCGCTGCGGACGATCTGCTGGTAGAGCGGCTGGTAGTTGATCCACGCCGCAAGGTCGTTGCCCAGCTGATCGCGGGTGTGCGCCGCATGGGCCGGGTCGATGAGCACGGGCTTGCCGGCGGCCTTCGCCGTCAGCTGCACCTGGCAGGAGCGCTCCATCGTGATGAACCACCACGCGGCCGCGTCCACCGTGTCCCCCACGGTCAGCAGCCCGTGATTGCGCAGGATCACCGCCTTGTGCGGCCCGAGGGCGGTCGCGATGCGCCGCCCCTCCTCCTCGTCCACGACGACGCCCGTGTAGTCGTCGAAGAGCGCGTGGTCCTCGTAGAAGGCACAGACGTCCTGCGTGATCGGCTCCAGCAGCTCCCCGAGCGCGGACAGAGCCCGCCCGTAGGTGGAGTGGCTGTGGGCGGCGGCCACGACGTCGGGGCGGGCCTTGTGGATCTGCGAGTGGATCGCGAAGGCGGCCTGGTTGACGTGGTGGCGGCCTTCGGCGACCTGGCCCTGGTGGTTGACCAGGATCAGATCGGAGACGGCGATGTGCTTGAACGACATCCCGAAGGGATTGACCCAGAAGTGATCCGTGAACTCCGGGTCACGCGCGGTGATGTGCCCCGCGACGCCTTCCTCGAAGCCGAACCGCCCGAAGAGCCGCAGAGCGGCCGCGAGCCGCTCCTTACGGTGCCGCCGCTCGTCCGCAACGGAGTCGTACTTGGGCGGCATGGCGAAGTGAAGCTGATCGGCGGGTATGGGCTGGGGGGCGGTGGCCTGCGGTTCGGGCTGCGGCATGGCGGGCTCCTCCGGATGATCCGTCCGTGGCTACTCCGTGGCTACGGACGGAAGCTACCGCCGGGTACCGGACGGGGCCAGGGCTACGCCCCTTGCGGCAAGCAGAAACGCCACCGCCGCCGCTCAAACGAATGAGCGACGGCGGTGGCGTTGACCTTCTGGGCTTACAGGAGCATTACTCCCACTCGATCGTCCCCGGCGGCTTGCTCGTCACGTCCAGGACGACGCGGTTGACGTCCCGCACCTCGTTCGTGATGCGGGTCGAGATGCGCGCCAGCACGTCGTACGGCATGCGCGTCCAGTCGGCCGTCATCGCGTCCTCGGACGAGACCGGGCGCAGGACGATCGGGTGGCCGTACGTACGGCCGTCGCCCTGGACGCCCACGCTGCGGACGTCGGCCAGCAGGACGACCGGGCACTGCCAGATCTCCCGGTCGAGGCCGGCGGCGGTCAGCTCCTCGCGGGCGATGGCGTCGGCCTCACGGAGCAGGTCCAGGCGCTCCTTGGTGACCTCGCCGACGATGCGGATGCCGAGGCCCGGGCCCGGGAAGGGCTGGCGCTGGACGATCTCCTCCGGCAGGCCCAGCTCCTGGCCGACCATGCGGACCTCGTCCTTGAACAGCTGGCGCAGCGGCTCGACGAGCCGGAACTCCAGGTCCTCGGGGAGGCCGCCCACGTTGTGGTGGGACTTGATGTTGGCGGTGCCGGTGCCGCCGCCGGACTCGACGATGTCCGGGTAGAGCGTGCCCTGGACGAGGAACTCGACGGGCTCGCCGCTCGCGTCGCCCTCGGCGACGATCTCGGCCTGCGCCTGCTCGAAGACCCGGATGAACTCCCGGCCGATGATCTTCCGCTTCTCCTCGGGGTCGGACACCCCGGCGAGCGCGTCCAGGAAGCGCTGCTGCGCGTCCACGACCTTGAGCTGGACGCCCGTGGCGGCCACGAAGTCCTTCTCGACCTGCTCGGTCTCGCCCTTGCGCATCAGACCGTGGTCGACGTACACGCAGGTCAGCTGGGAGCCGATGGCCTTCTGCACGAGCGCCGCGGCCACGGCGGAGTCCACGCCGCCGGACAGGCCGCAGATGGCGCGCTTGGTGCCGACCTGCTCGCGGATGGCCTCGACCTGCTCCTCGATCACGTTGCCCGTGGTCCAGGTCGGCTCGATGCCCGCGCCGCGGTAGAGGAAGTGCTCCATCACCAGCTGGCCGTGCGTGGAGTGCAGCACCTCGGGGTGGTACTGCACGCCGTAGAGCTTCTTCTCGTCGTTCTCGAAGGCGGCGACCGGCACCACGTCCGTGGAGGCGGTGACGGTGAAGCCCTCGGGCGCGGCCGAGCAGGCGTCGCCGTGCGACATCCACACCGACTGCTCGGCCGGCGTGCCCTCGAAGAGCGTGGAGCCGGACTTGGAGACGTGCAGGGGCGTACGGCCGTACTCACGGGCGCCCGAGTTGTCGACGGTGCCGCCGAGCGTCGTGGCCATCAGCTGGAAGCCGTAGCACATGCCGAAGACGGGGACGCCGGACTGGAAGAGGCCGAGGGCGTCGTCCAGGCGCGGGGCGCCTTCCTCGTACACCGAGGACGGACCGCCGGAGAGGATGATCGCCTTGGGCTTCTTGGCGAGCATCTCGGCGACGGGCATCGTGCTGGGCACGATCTCGCTGTAGACCCGGGCCTCACGGACGCGGCGGGCGATGAGCTGAGCGTATTGCGCACCGAAGTCGACGACGAGCACGACGTCGGGGGCGGCGGGGGGTGCTGCTGGCACGGGAGCGGCCTTCCGGCGGTGAGGGGGAGGGGGGTCTCTATTTGTCGATTCTACCGGGGCGTGGGTGCTTGCTTTTGTCTCACCATCCGAATCCATCTTGGCCCCGGGCCCGCCGAGGGGCCATACTGTCCGCCATGCACAAGCACCTGACCTTCGTCTTTACCTATGGCACCGGGCCCGTCCGGCGCCATGGTCGTGCTGCTTGAGCCACTGACAAGCGACTTCCCAGGCGCCCCGGGCCGACAAGGCCCGGGGCGTCTGTCGTTTTTCCCGGGCCGTGCCGCTCCCGGGGGCCGCGTCCCCTTTGGAGAAACACACATGAGCACCCAGACCGTCGCGGAGACCGGCGCCCGTACCCCCGAGGCGGCCGGCGTGATCACCGATGCCCGCGGGCGGATCGACGATCTCGACGGCAGGATCATCGGCCTCGTCCAGGAACGGATGGCCGTCTCGGCCGTGATCCAGCGCGAGCGCATCGCCTCCGGCGGGCGCCGGGTGAACCTCTCCCGCGAGATGGAGATCATCGGCCACTACAGCGAGCAGCTCGGCAAGCCCGGCACGGCCCTGGCCATGACCCTGCTGGAACTGTGCCGCGGCCGCGTCTGAACCCCGCACCGGAGTTCGGGAAACCGGGCCCCGGCCGTCACCCGTACGGCGCGTGACCGGCTCCCGATCGGCTTCGTTGGAGTCGGTGTCCGCGCCAGCCAGGAGCGGCCCGCAGCGATCCGCGAGGATTTCCGTCCCTGTCCACCTGGGCGCCCGGCAGTGACAGGACGGATCCGCCGGAGTGTGTGACGCGCGAGCGCGCGCGTCGTGGGACCTCACTCCGGTGGTGAGGCGGCCGGTCAGCAGGGGACAGCAGCCCGGCCCCCGACGGGGCGGTCGGTTCCGGGGACGCCTGGAACCGACCGTATCCGCTCGAAACGGTTGCGCCCGGCACGGCTCATCCCGCACGATGCAAAGGGAACACCAAGTCCCTTGAACCGCACCGCCATTGGTTGAACCTCCACTGGTTGAACCTTCAGCTCTCCCCCAGCCCGCGGCGCTCCCCCCGGCGCCGCTCCGCGGCACCGACCCTGCCCTGACCTCGGTGCCGGCAGTCAAGGGCCCCGTGGCCGCCCGCACGCCCCCGCGGCGTCGGCCCGGGGCCCTTCGCCGTCCGTCGGCACAGGCAAGGGCGCCGCCTTACGCCCCGGGCCCCTCCACCCTCGGCGGCACCACCGGCACCGGCAGCAACGGCAGCCGCAGCGCCCCGAAGGCGCCCCCCGGCACCACGGGCGCCAGGGGCTCGACCGGGGCCGTGCGCTCGTACGCACCCCCTTGCGCCGGGCGCGGGTCGGCCGCGCCCTTGTTGGGCCACAGCGCCATCGCCCGCTCTGCCTGGGCCGTGATCGTCAGCGACGGGTTGACGCCCAGGTTGGCGGAGACGGCCGCCCCGTCGACCACCGAGATGCCCGGGTGCCCGTACAGCCGGTGGTACGGGTCGATCACGCCGGACGACGGATCCGCGCCGATCGGGCAGCCGCCGATGAAGTGCGCGGTGAGCGGGGTGCCCATCAACTCGCCGACGTTGCTGCCCGGAAACCCGTTGATCTCCTCCGCGACGAGCGAGGCCGCCTCGGCCGCCGCCGGGATCTGCGCCGGGTTGGGCGCGCCGTGCCCCTGCCGGGCGGTGAGCAGGCCCTTGCCCGGTGCCCGCGTACGCCGGTACGTCGTCAGCGAGTTGTCCAGCGACTGCATGACCAGCCCGATGATCGTGCGCTCGGACCACCGGTGGTTGGACAGCGAGCGCAGCAGCAGCACCGGGTGCCGCGCGCAGCGGGCCGCGAAGGCCACCACCCGCGGTGCGCGAGAGCCCACCGGCACCTGCAGGATCGACAGGCCGCCCATCGCGTTGGAGCCCTTGCCGTAACGCACCGGCTCCACATGCGTGTTGGCGTCCGGGTGGACGGACGAGGTGATCGCCACGCCCTTGGTGAAGTCGGGCCGTTCGCCGTGCGCCTTGCGGTAGCGGCGGTCGGTGGTCTGGGCGCCGACCAGCGCCTCGGAGTTCGTGCGGGTGAGCACCCCGAGCCGGTCGGAGATCCGGGGCAGCAGGCCCTTGTCCTTCATGGTGTGCAGCAGCGTCTGGGTGCCGTACGTGCCGGCGGCGATCACCACGTGCTCCGCGCGCAGCACCCGGGGCTTCGCCGCGCGCCGCCGGTCGGTGGGCACGGTGACGATGCGGTGGCCGCCGTCGCGGTGCTCGGTGACGGCGACGACCGTGGTCATCGGGTGCACGACGGCACCGGCCCGCTGGGCGAGGTGCAGATAGTTCTCGTTGAGGGTGTTCTTCGCGCCGTGCCGGCAGCCGGTCATGCACTCGCCGCACTCGGTGCACGCCCTGCGCTCGGGCCCCGCGCCCCCGAAGTAGGGGTCGGCGGCCGCGCCGCCCGGCCGCGCCCGCACCGTCCCGTCGCCGTCCTGCCCGTCCCCGAAGAACACGCCGACGGGCGCGAGACGGAAGGTGTCCCCGACGCCCATCCGCTCGGCCGCCGCCTTCAGGTGCACGTCGGAGGGGGTCATCGTGGGGTTGAGCCGCACGCCGAGCATGCGGCGCGCCTGGTCGTAGTACGGCCGCAGCTCCGCCTCCCAGTCGGTGATGCCGGCCCACTGCGGGTCGTCGAAGAACGCCTTCGGCGGTACGTAGAGGGTGTTGGCGTAGTTGAGCGAGCCGCCGCCCACCCCGGCGCCCGCGAGCACCATCACATGGCCGAGCAGGTGGATGCGCTGAATGCCGTAGAGACCGAGGGCGGGCGCCCAGAGGTAGTTGCGCAGGTCCCAGGAGTTCTTCGGCAGGGTCTCCGGGGTGAAGCGGCGGCCCGCCTCCAGCACGCCGACGCGGTAGCCCTTCTCGGCCAGCCGGAGCGCGGAGACCGAGCCGCCGAATCCGGAGCCGACCACGACGACGTCGTAGTCGAACTCCCCGGATCCGTCGGGCTCATGGGGCTCGGGGGATTCCCCGGACTGCTGGGATTCCCCGGGCTCGGGGGACGTGCGGTCCTTCGCCACCTGTACGTACCTCCGTCGAGCTCCGTCGACCTCCGTCGAAAGGTCCCCGTCAGCGCAGGCGCAGCGCCCGCAGCGCCCGCAGCCCGTTCGTCAGCAGCTGCGCGTACCGCTCGTCGTCCAGCCCGAACGCAGGGCCCATCGGCATGATCCGCTGCTCGGCCACCGTCTGGGCCTCGGTGTACTTGAGGATGCCCTCGGAGCCGTGGCGGCGGCCCAGCCCCGAGTCGCCCATGCCGCCCATGGGCGAGCGCGCGCTGCCGTAGGCGGCCGCATAGGCCTCGTTGACGTTGACCGTGCCGGCTTGCAGTCTGGCGGCGATGGCGCGGCCGCGCCGGGTGTCCGTCGTCCACACGCTGGCGTTGAGGCCGTAGGGGGTGGCGTTGGCCTCGCGGACCACCTCGTCCTCGTCGTCGAAGCGGTAGAGCGACACCACCGGGCCAAACGTTTCCTCCGTGCAGACGGCCATGGGCGGCTGCACGCCGTCGAGGATCGTCGGCTCGTAGAACAGCGGCCCGACGTCCGGCCGGGCGCGCCCGCCCGCCACGAGCTTGGCGCCCTTGCCGACGGCCTCCTCCACATGCCGGGTGACGGTCTCCAGCTGCCGCTGCGAGACGAGCGAGCCCATGTCGGCGCCGTAGGCCAGGGCCGTGCCGAGCCGCAGCGCCTTGGTGCGTGCGGCGAAGCTCCGCACGAAGGCGTCGGCCACCGACGAGTGGACGTAGAGCCGCTCGATGGAGATGCACAGCTGGCCCGCCGAGGAGAAGCAGCCGCGGACGGCGCCGGCCGCCGCCTTCTCCACGTCGGCGTCGCGGAGCACGAGCATGGCGTTCTTGCCGCCGAGCTCCAGCGAGCAGCCGACCAGGCGATCCGCCGCGCCCCGGGCGACCTCGCGGCCGGTGCGTGTGGAGCCGGTGAAGGAGACGTAATCGGCGTGCGCCACGACCTCGGGACCGACCACCGGCCCCTCGCCGAGCACCACTTGCCACACGTCCGCCGGCAGCCCCGCCTCGATCAGCAGGGCGCGCGCCCACAGCGCGGTCAGCGCGGTCTGCGTGTCGGGCTTCATCACGACCGCGTTGCCCGCCGCGAAGGCCGGCAGCGCATCGCCGACGCTCAGCTCAAGTGGGTAGTTCCAGGGCGCGATCTGGCCGACGACGCCCCGCGGGTGCCGTATCTCGGTGACCTTGGTGAGCACCGGAAGCACGCCGAGGTGGTTCTTGGGCCGCAGATAGGCCGCGGCCGCCCTGCCGTAGTGCCGGGCCGCGACCGCGACCGCCTGCACCTCCTCGTGCGCGTGCAGCCGCGTCTTGCCCGTCTCCAGCTGGATCAGGTCCAGCACCTCGGACTGGCGGCGCAGCACGAGGTCGTGGAAGCGCAGCAGCACCGCGGCGCGGGTGCGTACGGGCACGGCGGCCCAGGCGCGCTGCGCCTCGCGGGCCCGGTCGAAGGCGGCGGCGACCTCCTCGGGCGCGGCCTCGGGCAGCTCGGCAAGGAGCTCTCCCGTGAAGGGGGCGTGGCTCGCCGTGCGGCCGGAGCCGGTGACGCCCCGGGTCAGCCGGGCGACGAGGGCCGGGGTGACCACATCGGCAGCGGTGCGGGTGCCCGTGGAGGCGACCGGATTGCCGTCGGGGACTGGGGCGACTGGTGCGATGTCCTGCGCGTCGGTCATGCGGGTGAGCGTATGCGGGTCGGGCCGCTTTTGGTACCCGTCGGTAACACGATGTGGCCTGTTCCTGTCACAGGTGGGCCATCTCCGATCCGTCTTCGACCCACCTCAGGGCGACGAGACCGGCTTCGTCCGTACGAACGTGGACAGCGCGGTGTCGAAGTGCCGTTTGCCCTCGGTGGTTTTGCCGACCGGGGCGGACACCCACACGTCGTACATCTTGTCCCCCTCGTCCCAGGCGATGTCGTACGTGTGCCGCGCGCCGCTCGGCCCCATGTTGTCACCGTCGTTGAAGCCGTCCCAGACGAACTCCCAGGAAGCCGCGCGGTGTCCGAGGTGGTCGGTGCGCTCGACCTTGCCCTGGCGGTAGCCGGGGTAGCGGTCGGGGGCGAGGGCGGCGGAGCTGCGCATCGAGCCGATCGGACCGCCCTCTTGGGGGTCCTGGATGAGCACGCCGATGCGGAACTCCTTGCCGGGCGAGTAGTAGAAGACGCGCGGCGGTTCGAAGGAGCGGGTGAAGCCGTCGGGCACGGCGAGGGCGAAGCCCGCCGGGTCCTGCACGGCGTGGTAGCCGTCGGGCGCGGTCACGGAGGCGCTGGTCGGCGGCTCGGAGGGGCGGGACGGGCCGGCCGTGGCGGAGTGCGGGGGCTTGTCGTCGGCGGGGGCGGTGGTGTCCCGGTCGAGCATCAGGGCGGCGACCGCACCGCCCATCCCGGCGAGCGTGACGACGGCGAGGGCGGCCATCACGGCCATCCGGCCCCGGCCGGGCGGCGCGGGCGCGGCGGCCGGCCGGGCTGAGCCGTCGGAGGGCGCGGCCGGCGTCGGGACGCTCGGTGCGGTGGGCGTGTACGGGGCGGGCGCCGGCATCCGCCCCGACTCCAGGTAGCCGCGCAGCAGCCGCTCCGCCTCCTGCGCGCTCATCCGCCGCTCCGGGTCCCGCTCCAGCAGGCCCCGTACGACCGGCAGCAGCGGCCCGGCCGCGGTCGGCGGCCGGATCTCGTCGTAAACAACGGCGTGCAGGATGCCGCCGAGCGAGTCGCGGTGAAAGGGCGACGCACCACTGAGCGAGGTGCACAACAGCACGCCCAGCGACCACAGATCGGACTCCGGGCCCGCGGGCCCGCCCGACATCCGTTCCGGAGCGGTGTACTCCGGCGAGCCGACGAACGCGCCCGCCTCCGTGATCGTGGTGGCCCCGGAGACCTGCGCGATCCCGAAGTCCGTCAGCACCACCCGCCCGCTGCCCGCCTCCAGCAGGACGTTCGGCGGTTTGATGTCCCGGTGCAGCACCCCGCAGGCGTGGGCCGCCCCGAGCGCCCCCAGCATGGCCAGGCCGATCCGGGCCGCCTCCCGCACGGGGACCGGGCCGTCCGCCGCCAGCAGGTCGGACAGCGAGCGCCCGTCCACCAGCTCCATCACGATCCAGGGGCGGCCGTCCTGCTCCACGATGTCGTGCAGCGTGATCACGTTGGGATGCTTGATCAGCGCCACCGCGCGGGCCTCGCGCAGCATCCGGTCGTGCTGGGCCTGTGCTTCCTGGGCCGACTGCTGGTCGCCCGCGTGCAGTTCCTTGACGGCCACCTCGCGCGCCAGCAGCTCGTCGGTGGCACGCCACACGGTGCCCATCCCGCCGCGCCCGATCCGCCGTCCGAGCCGGTACCGGCCGGCGATCAGACCGCCGTGTGCAGCGAAGGTCCCCATGAAGCCATCTTGCCGCACGGCCACGGCCGCTGCGGAGGTCGTGCAGGACGCTTCACCCCCGTGTCCCTCCTGCCTCCGCGGCGGCCCTGGTGGCCACCCGTCAGGTGAAGTCCCGTCGGACGTGGCACAGTCCCCAGATGATGAAGGTGTACAGAGCGATCAGGATGATCGACCAGAACGGGTAGTACGGCAGGGACAGGAAGCTCGCGATGATCAGCAGCCCCGCCAGCACCATGCCGCTGACACGAGCCCACGTCGCCGCCGTGAACAGCCCGAGGCCCACCACGACGGCCAGCAGCCCCAGGATGAGGTGGACCCATCCCCAGCCCGCCACGCTGAAGTGGAAGGCGTAGTTGGGGGTGACGACGAATATCTTGTTCTTGGCGATGGCCATGATGCCCTGCAGCACGTCGAGAACTCCGGCGACCACCAGCATCACGGCCGCGAAGATCGTCACTCCGACTGCCGCCCCAGGGGAGTGGCCAGACTCATTTGTCTGCGTCATGGCATTTCCTCGATTCGCTGCCGACGATCCCTGCCCGGCGGGGGCGACGGCCGGTGTCGGCCGTCGAGGCCGGGCAGCACGTATCCAGCGTGCGACGGGGCGGGGACCTGCGCATCTCGGGCGGATCACGGCGGGACGGCGGCGCGATCCCAGCGCGGTGGGCCGGGTGCGAAAGACACTCGAACAGGTCGTGTAACATTGCTCCAGCAACGCCGACCGGTGAGTGAAGACCACCGGGGGGCCGAGCGCTCGTAGCTTAACGGATAGAGCACTTGACTACGGATCAAGAGGTTGCAGGTTCGAATCCTGCCGAGCGCACAGCATCAGCGGGAGCCGGACGAATTTCGTCCGGCTCCCGCTTTTCGTGTGCACTGCACCTCCGGGACGTCCCCTTAGGACAGAATCCGACCTACTCCCGCCGTAGCTTTCGCTCCATGAGCGCCCTCATCCCCCTCCCCCGCATCACCGACGACGAACGCCGCGCGCGCCTCGGCCACCGCCACCTCCTGGCCCCCGGTCGCCGCGCCGGCACCGTCGAGGAGGTGGCCGACGCCGTCGTCGGGCTGCACGCCAGCGACGCGGCGACCGTGTACCTGTCGGCCTGCGCCCGGCTGTCCGAGCCGTCCCCGGCCGAGGTGGAGCGGGGGCTGTACGAGGACGTGACCCTGGTGAAGCTGCTCTCGATGCGGCGCACGATCTTCGCGGTGAGCACCGGCCTCGCCCCGTATGTGGATGCCGCGGCCGCCCGCGCGATCGCCGAGCGGGAGCGCAAGACGCTGCTGAAGAGCCTGCTCGGCTGCGTCGACGCCGCCAGGCCCTGGGACGCCCGGCGGCTCGCCGAGACCGAGCGCGCGGTGCTGGAGACGCTCGCCGTGCGCGGGGAGGCGACCACGGCCGAGCTGGCCAAGGACGTGCCGGCGCTCAAGGAGCAGATCGTGGCGTCGCCGGGCAAGCCGTACGAGGGCCGGCAGAGCGTCGGCAGCCGGGTGCTGCGGCTGCTCGCCTCCGACGGGCACGTACGCCGCAGCCGCCCGCGCGGCTCGTGGACGAGCAGCCTCTACCCGTGGGCGCTCGTCCCCCCGCTGCCGGAGGTCCCGGTGCGGGAGGCCAAGGCGGAGCTGGCCCGCCGCTGGCTCGCCTCGTACGGCCCGGCGACGGAGGCGGACCTGAAGTGGTGGACGGGCTGGACGCTGCGCGACACGCGTGCAGCGCTGGCGGACGTGGGCGTGCGGAAGGTCGTCCTGTCCCACGGCGAGGGCTTCGCCCTCGACGAGGACGCCGACGCCCGGCCCGCGCCCGTAGGCGACTGGGCGGCGCTGCTGCCCGGCCTGGACCCGACGGCCATGGGCTGGCGCGACCGCGACTGGTACCTCTCGCCCGAGCACGTCCCGTTCCTCTTCGACCGGGCGGGCAACGTCGGCCCGACCGTCTGGTGGAACGGCCGCATCGTGGGCGGCTGGGCCCAGCACGCGAACGGCGAGATCGGCTGGCGCCTCCTGGAGGACACCGGCCGCGAAGCGTCCGCAGCAATCGAAACGGAGGCCGCACGCCTGTCGGCCTGGCTGGGCGACGTCCGCGTCACACCACGCTTCCGCACGCCACTGGAACGGGAGTTGGTGCGCTGACCGATGGCGGGTCGCTATTCGGGGACGAACTCGTACTGAAGCTCGTACAGGTGCCCCGCCTTGACCATGACGGTGACCTCGACCGGCCGCTCGTCGTCGCTGTAGACGACGCGCAGGGTCCGGAGGACCGGGAGACTGCCGGGCAGCCGAAGGGCGCTGTACTGCTCCTGCGTGGGAACCTGTGCGGAGATCTTGTCGACGCTCAGCCGAGGCGGGAACCCCAGATCGGCGAGGAGCCTCGGGGTGCCACCCTCGATTTTGCGGGGCTCCGCCATCGCGGTATCGCGGGCGATCTCCAACGGGTAGTACGACTTGACCAGTTCCACGGGCTCACCGTCCAGGGCGAGCACCTGTGAACGGAGCAGGGCAGTGCCGTCCTCCGCGAGGTTCAGGGCCGCGGCGACGTCCGCAGGGGGAACCACTTCGGACACCTCCAGCAGATCACTGCGCGCCTCACCGCCGTGTTCCCCCAACTCGGACAGCCAGCGGTACGGCTCACCGGCCGCTGCCGGCGCCAAGGAGGCGGCAGGTCGCACGGTCCGCCGACGCCGCTCGCGCACCGTGACGGACGCTCCCGGGCGCCCGATGACCAGACGCTCGTCCTTGAGCAGTTGCAGCGCCTTCTGCACCGTCGCGTTGGAGGCGTCGAACCGGGCCTTGAGCTGCACGGTGGATGGCAGCTTGGCGCCCGGCGCCAAACTGCCGCTCATGATGTCGTCGCGCAGGTCCGCGGCAATCCGCTCGTGCAGCGAGCGCCGGTCGACGGCGTCGGCTTCGAATCTGGGCACAGTCATCCGATCGTCATTTCATAATGCAGCCGTTGGCGGTGCGCAGGCATGGTCATCACGTCCACCTGAACCGGCCGCCCCCGCCGGTCGAGCGTGAGCCGCGTCAGCTGCAGCACCGGCTCGTCCGGAGCGGTGCACAGCACTTCCTTCTCCTCCTCGTCCGGCATACGAGCAGTCACGTCCTCGCGAACCGCCGCCCCCGCATATCCGAGTTCGGCGAGCAGGGTGATCGCCCCTCCGGGGATCTTGGCCGTGCCGGCAAGGGGGGTGCCGCAGGCGATCCCGGCAGGATAGTAGGTGTCCGTCAGCTCGTTGGGCAGGCCGTCGAGCAGCATCAGCCGTCGGCGCACGACGACCGTCTCACCCTCGGGCACCCCGAGCAGTCCGGCAACGACCGGCGGTGCGGGCACCTCACCGGCGTGGACGATGCGCTGGGTGCCCCGCCGCCCCAGCGCGGCCGTCTCCGCGCTCCAGGCATCGGCGGCACCGGCGCTCTTGGGCGTCAGATACGGCATGGAGCTGCTGACCCACTGACTGTCGCTCACGAGATCCTCCCACGGCCGACGATCCCCCTCTACCGCCTCACACGGTATGCGACCAGCACGCGCCCCACCCTTGAACCCCAAATCTTGCCGCCTTTCATGAAAAGCGGTACGGCCTTCCCTGGCTGATACCTCCCAGGGGAAGGTGAGGAGCAAGTGGCGTACAGAATCGGCGCTTACGTGGTGGACACGCGGGAGAACCGGATCGCCCAGGTCATCGGCAACAGGGGAAGCCGCGTGCAGGTGCGACAGTCAGGGGGCGGGCTGGAGTGGGAAGTGCCTTTCCCTTCGCTTCGGCTGGCGTCCCGGACGGAGCGGGAAGGGGCCGGGGCAAGCGTGCCCGGCTCGCTCGCCGGATGCACGGAGTGCGTCGACCTGGAAGCAGCCCGGAGGGAGGCCGTGGCCTCCGGCGAAGAGGAAGCCGTGGTGGACGCCACGATCGCCGTGCGCAGTCACTTCCGCGATGCCCATCTGCTTTCCGGGAGGTCGTGGTGACCAGCGGCCCGGCAGATGCCGTCTACGCAGCCGTGGGGTCGGCAGCCCGGTGTGCGCACCGGTCCGGCTGGACACACGCCACGGGCGAATCCCACTGCAACTGCTGCGGGACGCGGCGCTTCACCCAGTACGGCGCGCTGCGGCCGCCGGGGCTGCCGCAGGCCGTCGCCACGGCCGACCGGGACCCGCGCGCCGCGGACCGTTCCGCGGCTCTGAATGTGGCCCTGGCCTCCCGTAGGGGTGCCCGCCGGAGCGCATGGCGCTCACCGTCGTGATCACGGCCGCACCGGCCGCCGTCACCCCCTGCCCCTCTCCCCCTCACAGCCGCGACAGCGATGCCGTGGCGAAGAGGACGTCCTGGACCGCCTCGCGGTCGCCCAGTTGGCCTGCTGCCGCTTCGTCCGGCGGGATGTGGCCCGCGGCCAGGCGGCAGAACTCCAGGCCGTCCAGGGCCACATGCGCCACTTCCTCCTCCGGGGTGCCCACCGCCCCCGGAGAGTCCAGCGGGATGTACCAGTGGCCCGCGCCGCGGCCCTCGATTTCCAGGTGGAGGGCGCGGCCCGGGGTGCCGGCCCGGACCAGGCCTCGGGCGGGAGGGGCCAGGCCCGCGCGGCGGCGGGCCGCGATCGTGTGCGGCAGCATGCGTGCCGCCAGGTCGATCATGCGGTGAAGATGGCTGGAGGACGGTGGTTCGTAGGGGTAGTCGACGGCCTCGGCGATGTCCTCGGCGTGCACCCAGCATTCGAAGGCCCGGTCGAGGAAGGCATCGCGCAGCGGCAGGCTGAACGGACCGTACTCGACGGCCAGATCGGCGGCCCGGCCGCCCTCGAAGGACGCTGTCCGTATCAGCGTGTGCCCTTGGTCGCGCCAGGCGGCCCGCACCACCGGCGCGCGAACGCCGGACTGTGCCGCCCAGGCCGTCTCCGTGCGCTCCTCGGGGGTGGCGGTGCCGGCGTCGCCCGTCAGGCCCAGGGCATCGGCCACGATGCCGTCCACCGCGGCCAGATGGCTGATCACCCCGGCCACCGTGGCCTCGCGGGAGACCGCGTCGCGGCCGTCGAACCAGGCCAGGCGGACCGGGGCCTGCCACTCCGTCTCGCCGATGTCGCGCAGCAGGGCGTCCAGGCGGGCGGCCTCGGCTTCGTAGGGCGCGGCCCAGCCGGGCACCGGAATCCGGGCGGGGCGGCGGCCCAGGGCGCCGGCGAGGACGCGGGAGCGCAGGGTGGGGTCGAGGTCGAGGCTGTCCTCGGGGTGCAGGAGCGCCACCGCGTCCCGCAGCCGGACGGCCTCCTCGGCGCACGCGGCGCAGTCGGTCAGGTGCGCTTCGACGGCGGCGGTCTCCTCGGCGGAGCACGCGGCCAGCGCCCAGGCGCCGAGCAGGGACTTGAGGACGGGATGGGACGTGATCGCGGACGCCGTGCTCATCGCACCGCCCCGTACCGCTGCGGCGGGGAGACCGCGCGCGGCCCGTCATGTGCCGTGGAGAGCAGTTGTAAGCCGAGCCGCAGGCGCCGCCGGGCCTCGTCCTCGGTGACGCCGAGGCGATCGGCGGCCTGCCGGTAGTCGAGACGGCGGAAGTAGGCGAGGTCCAGGGCGGCGCGCAGCGGGGCGGGCATGGAGGTGACGATGTAGTCCGCGCGGGCCGCGGCGCTGGCCGCGCGGACCTTGGCCTCGACCTCCTCGGCGGAGCGCTCGCCGTCGTCCTCGGCGAGCCGCAGGCGGCTGACGGCGTGCCGGTGGGCGAGGGAGGCGATCTGGGAGCGCAGCGAGCCGTTCCTGGGGTCGAAGTCCCCTGGATGCTCCCACACATGGGCGAAGACCTCGCGCGTGACGCGGTCGGCACCGCTCTCGTCGCCGAGGACGCGGTGGGCGAGGCCGTGCACGAGGGAGGCGAAACGGTCGTAGAGCTCGCCGAGGGCGGCGGCCTCGCCGTGGGCGAGCCGCTGCTGCATCTTGAGGTCCCACCGCAGTGCGTCGTTGGTCATCCCGGTCCGCCCCCTTGAGTGCCCCACTGAGTGCCCACGCCCATGAACCGCTGTACGCCAGGTGCCGAATGTAACCGCAGGGTCCGACACCGCACCCCCGCTTTGTAGCGAAACGGGGATCAACCCGCGCCGCAACCGCTGCGGATGGTATTGCGCCGGTCACTTTGGGTGGATATCCGGTCGAGGGGCGCGATCGGCGCCGATCACACCTGCCCGAATGTGCCTATGTGTTATGCGGGTGTGACCGGATCTATGGGGATTGGGGCTTCGGGCTGGGCATAGGGTCAACAGCGGTCGGCGTATGCCAGGCGGTGATTCACGCCCGTGAAGTGCTCGTGACCAGTGGTGTTTCGTAAGGCGTCCCACGGGGGAAGCGCCAGGCAGCCACACCGCGGAAGGGTCCATTCCAGTGAACGTGAAGACCGAGCGAAGGGGCTCGAGCGCGTGACGTTGAAGGTGTTGGAGCGCGAGCAGGGGGACTGGGCCGTGCTCCAGGTCTGCGGCGAGATGGATCTGGTGACCTCACCGGCCGTCCGGCAGCATGTGCACGACGCTGTCGCCGACGGCAGGCGGAGTCTGGTCCTCGACCTCGGGGACGTGCAGTTCTGCGACTCCAGCGGGGTGGGGGTGCTGATCGCCGCGCGCCGGCTGATGCGCTCCTGCCAGGGGCGGCTGCGGCTGATCCTCCCCGCGCAGGGCGCCGTCGAGGGCTCGCACGTCAACAGGGTGCTGGCGGCGCTGGGCGTGCGCCGTCTCTTCGAGGTCTACCCCGACCTGGCCAGCGCCACCGGGGAGAACCCCGCCAAGCCGCTCTCGGCCTGAAGGCGCGCCCGGCCTCAGCCGCCGCCCTGTCTCTCCTCCCGCGGGAAGACGGCCCGTACGACGAAGCCGCCGTCCTCCGCCGGATGCGCTTCGAGTATCCCGCCGAGGCTCTGCGCACGTTCGCGCAGCCCGACCAGACCGTGGCCGCCGCCGGGCAGCTCCGGTGCCGGCACGGCCGAGTCCGCCGGCCCGTTGCGGATCTCGACGAGCAGCCCGGAGGCCTCCTCCCGGACGGTCACCCGCACCTTCGCGCCCGGCGCGTGCTTGCGGACGTTGGTCAGCGCCTCCTGCACGGTGCGGAAGGCGGCCCGCTCCACGGCCTCGGAACGCTCGGCCGCCGGGTCCGAGGAGTCCTCGTACGTCACGTCGAGGGCGTTCAGTTCGATCAGCCGGGGCAGGTCCGCCAGCCGCGGCTGCGGGGTGAGTTCCTCGGTGTCGGCGCCCGCCGCGCGCAGGATGCCGACCATGTGCCGCAGCTCGTCCAGGGTGCGCACGGACAGCTCGCGGATCGTACGGGCACCGCTGCGCGCCCGGGGGTCCTCCGTACTGATCTGCACAGCACCGGCCTGCAGGCTGATGAGGCTGACCTGGTGGGCGACGACGTCGTGCATCTCCCGGGCGAGCCGGGCGCGTTCGGTGGCGAGCACCCGGTCGGCCAGCAGCCGGTCCTCGCGGGCGCGGCTGCGGGTCAGCTCGTCGAGCCGCTCGGCGAGTTCGCGGCGGGTGCGGGTGAGCAGGCCCAGGGCGATGGGGGTGGCCGCGGTGACGAGGGCGTCGACCAGGTAGAGGGCCGTCTGGCGCCGGCTGTCCAGGTCCAGGTCCGAGACGGGGTACGGCAGAAAGTGCGCGGTGGCCAGCAGCAGCCCGGCGATGGCCAGCCGGACGCGGCTCACCGGCCGGACCGCAATCGTGTACAGCGCGATCATGGGCGCGAGCCAGATGTAGCCGATGTAGATGCCGGGCAGGGTGGCCAGGAAGACCGCCGCCGGATAGCGCCTGCGCCACAGCAGCACCACCGCGGCCAGCAGCGACACCCACAGGGCGAGCCCGGGCTTGAGCCCGTTGACGAGCAGGGCGTCCGCGACCGCGAGCAGGGCGGGTACGACGACGGGCGCCCAGCCGGGCACCCAGGCGGGCAGGCTGGCGCGCCAGAAGCTCACTGCTCGCCCTCCGGGCGGCGCGCGGCCACGAGCCCGGCACGGTCGGCGAGGATCGCGGCCTGCACCCGGTTGAGCCCGCCCAGCTTGCCCAGGACGGCGCGGACGTGGTCCTTGACCGTGCTGGGGGCCAGACCCATCCGCTCGGCGATCTGCGGATTGGCCAGGCCCTCGCCGAGGAGGGCCAGCACCTCGCGCTCGCGCGGGGTGAGCGCCCGTACCGCCTCGGCCGCCGTGGTCTCGGCCTCGGCGGCGAGGTAGCCGCCGATCACCGCGCGGGTGACGCCCGGGTCGAGGACGCTGCCGCCCTCGGCGAGGGTGCGCACGGCCCGTACGAGCTGCTCCGGGTCGGTGTCCTTGAGCAGGAAGCCCGCCGCGCCCGCGCGCAGCGCGGCGGCCAGGTACTCGTCCACGGCGAAGGTGGTGAGCATGGCGACGGCGGGCGGATCCGCGGCGGTGCGCAGGTGGCGCAGGACGGTCAGCCCGTCGGTGTCCGGCATGCGGATGTCGAGGAGGACGACGTCCGGCGCGGCCCGCCCCACGGTGTCCAGGGCCTCCCCGCCACCGCAGTCCGCGACCACTTCGATGTCCGGGGCCGTGCCCAGGATCATCCGCAGCCCGGACCGGACGAGCTGTTCGTCGTCCACCACCGCAACACGGATCACCGCCGGTTACCTCTTCTCGTTCCGCCGGGGGCCACTGGACGGCCCCCTGGCACCCCCAGCCTGCCGCACCGGAGGCAGAAAAGCGGAGCTCGGTGCTCCACCGGAAGGCGGGGGCCCTCCCCTCCGACCGGCGGGGGCGGACCGGGACCCAGGGTGGATACCGCACGCGCCCCCCGACCGGCAAAGTGCTGTCCATGCTGCACCGAGCGGGTCCATCCCCCGGATTCCGCGCCGCCCACGCGGCGTGGTGCGGCTGTACGAGGAGACAGGCCGCCGCATCCCCCACAGGCGGCGGCCTGTCCGTCTCCGCCCGCGGCGCGGGCCGCCGTATCTGTACGGCCCGGCACCCGAGGAGTACAAGCCGAAGGAGTGCCGGCCCGCGGCACAGCCGCTGACCGGCCCCTGGCGAGGGGAGGGCCGGTCGGCGGGCGGCGTCCCCCGGACCGGCCCACGGGCGGCTCCGCTCAGGGGCGCGGCCACAGCGGCGGCGCGGTGGGCGCGGGCCCCAGCGTCGTCGTCCCCGGCGCGGCGCGGTGGCCCAGGCCCGTGCGGTACGCGTCCAGGGCCGCCTCCGTGCGTCCGGTGCGCCGCAGCAGGTCGCCCAGCAGCCGGCACAGGTCGGCGAGGTCCCCGGCGGCGCCGGTGCGCTCCAGCAGGGACAGCGCGGCGCAGTAGTGCTCCTCGGCGGCGTCGGTGTCGCCGCGCTCCTCGGCGATCAGCCCCAGCAGCCGGTGCGCGCCGCCCGCGTGCACCGCGCCCCGCTCGGCGCCCAGCGCGGTGGGCGCCAGCAGCGGCCGGAGCAGCTCCTCCGCCTCCGCGGCCTTGCCCCGGCGGCGCAGCACATCGGCCAGCTCCACCTCGACCTGCACGGTGAACAGGGCGGCGCGCTTGGAGGCGAGCATGTCGCGGGCGGTGCGCAGCTCGCTCTCGGCCTTTTTGAGATTGCCGTCCTGGGCGTGGACGTAGCCGCGCATCCAGTGGCAGTGGGCGAGTTCGGTGCGGATGTGCAGCTGCTGGTAGAGCTCCTGGGCCTTGGCCAGGGAGGCGTCGGCCTCGGCGATCCGGCCCTCGGCGATCAGCGTGCGCGCGACGCCGCGGTGCATGCTCGCGACGAGCGCGGGGTCGTCGACCTGGGGCGCGAGCGCCAGCGCGAGTTCGGCGGCGTGCGCGGCGCGCGCATGCGCGCCCATGTCCATGTACGGCGCGATGGAGGCCGTGTAGAGCAGCAGGAGGGCGTCGGGGTCGTGCATGCCGGAGGCGTTCAGCTCGTCGAGCGCGGTCTCCAGCAGGTAGCAGGAGTAGCGCAGTTCGCCCGCGAGCAGGTGGGCGGTGGCGCGGCCGCGCAGGGCGGGGACGCGGCGCGGCAGCGGCTGGTGGGACAGGAGCGCCTCGGCCTCGGCGAAGCGGTCGCGGGCCTCGGTGAGGTCGCCGGTCTCCAGCGCGCAGTCGCCCAGCCCGAGCAGGGCGGCGGCCTCCTCGCCGGGGAGGGCGAGAGCCGCGGCCTCCGTGCGCAGGGCGCGGAACAGCCCGGCCGCGTCCTCGGCTTCGCCGGTGGCCAGGGTGCGCCGGGCGTCGGTCAGCCGCATCCGCAGCTCGGTGGCCAGGTGCGGGGGGCGGCCGGTGGCGAGCTCCTCGACGGTGGTGCCCAGGCGCCCGGCCAGATGTCGCAGGGCGGTCTCGGAGGGGCGTACCCGGCCCGCTTCGAGGGTGGAGACATAGGCGGCCGTGTAGGCGGGCTCGGCCAGCTGTTTCTGGGTGAGGCCCCGTTCGGTGCGCAGCCGCAGCACGCGGCGTCCGATGTCCGCGGGCTCGTCCGCCCGTATGCCGTGGGTGCTGTTCTCGGCCACTTTCGCCCCTCGGTACGTAACGCCGTGTTTCCAGCCGTGAGTCGGGTGATTAGCTGAGGATGTCACCGTGCCGACCGTGTCATTTATGCCCACGACGGGGCCGTGGCGCACGGGACTCCGGCGCGTGTGCGAAGGGAATTCCCGTAGTTCGAGCCGCATTTCGAGCTTGGGGTGCACACCCCTGGGCAGCGGCCCCGAACGTCCTCTCGCGTCACATCGGTTGCCATGGGCATTGCCAGACACCTCCCGCACCTCTACGTTGAGCCGCACCTTAACTCGACTTAACCCGCCGCTTGCGTGGCGGGTTTCGGTTTCGGGAGGAACCCCCCATGCACAGACGCATACGTGCCGCGCGAATACCCGCCGTGGCGGGCGTGGCCCTGCTGGCCGCCCTCGCCGCGACCGCCGGCACCACGGCCGCCACGGCGGCCCCCGCCCCCGCACCGCACCCCCAACCCGGCCAGCAGGTGGAGTACTTCACCGAGCCGGGCGGACACCCTCACCACACCACCGTCCCGGCGCCGCACACACCGGCGCACCCCTTGCTCCCCTGGGTCAAGGGCGACGGCAAGGTGACCTCCGTCGTCAACAACGGCCGCGTCGGCGACAAGCTCGACGTCGTCTTCGTCGGCGACGGCTACACCGCCTCCCAGCAGAACGCCTTCCACGCCGCCGTGCGCGCCAAGTGGAAGAAGATGACGGCCGTCGAGCCCTACGCCTCGTACCGCAACCTCTTCAACGTCTGGGCCGTCGACGCGGTCTCCCACGACTCGGGCGTGTCCGGCGACCCGGACCAGAGCGTGAAGAGGGACACCGCCCTCGGCTCGGGCTTCTTCTGCGACGGCGTCGAGCGGCTGCTGTGTCTGGACACCGCCAAGGTCGAGTCGTACGCGGCCAAGGCGCCCGCCGCCGACCTGGTCGTGGTGCTGTCCAACTCCACCAAGTACGGCGGCGCCGGCTACAACGACGTGGTGTCGAAGGTCGGTTACGACGGCATCGCCACCGCCTCCGCCGACAACGAGAAGTCCGACCAGATCGCCGTCCACGAGACCGGCCACTCGCTGGGCAAGCTGGCCGACGAGTACGAGTACGCCGAGTACGGCACGTACACCGGCACCGAGCCCGCGACCTCCAACATCAGCACCCTGGGCGCCGCGCAGATGGCGGACCGACGCACCAAGTGGTACCGCTGGCTGGGGCAGACCTCGCCCGACGGCGGCACGGTGGGGACGTACGAGGGCGGTGGCTACTACCCCAAGGGGCTCTTCCGTCCCACCGACAACTCGATCATGCGGTCGCTCGGCCGCGAGTTCAACTCACCCGGCCGCGAGGCGATGATCGCGGGCTTCTACCGGCACGCGAAGGTGCTGTCCAGCACGCGCAGCGCGGGCACCAAGGTCGGGCGCGGCGAGCGCCTCACCGTCCTGCCGGCCTCGGCGAGCACGACGGTGCGCTGGTACGTCGACGGGCACGAGGTCACCGCGGCGCGCGGCAAGACGTCGCTGACCCCGCGCTCCCTGGGCGTCCGGGCCGACGGCCGCGCCCACACGGTGACGGTCAAGGCCGCCGACCGCACGTCCGCGGTCCGCGACCCGGAGCTGGCCAAGAAGCTGACGGGCGAGCTGGCTTGGAAGGTCCGGTGAGCACCGCGGGAATCCGGTAGGCCCGCAGGAGGAATCAGGAGCCCTTCGCCGGCTCGGCGTCCAGGACGTCCGAGCCGGCGTAGGCGCGTTCGAGCCGGGTGAAGCCGCGGTCGAGGGCCTCGGCGACCGCGGCCCGCACCTGCGCGACCGGCTCGTCGCGGGCCAGGGTCGCGTGCATCGCGTCGTAGGCGTGGTCCCCGGCGGCCATGGCCAGCGTCGCGAACAACTCCAGCTCCGCGCGGTCGGCATGCGCCCGGCCCTGCTCCACGAGCAGTTCGACGAGCATGCGCCGGCGCTCCCGGGCCAGCGGCAGATAGCTGCGGATGAGGGCGGGGCTCGCCAGCAGGACGCGGGAGAAGATCCGCCCGTTCTCGATGGTGTCCTCGGCCAGGACCAGCTCACAGGCGTCCGCGAAGAACCTGCGCACCCCTTCGATCACCTCGGCGCCCGTCGCCCTCCCCTCGACGGCCCCCGGCAGACCCGCGCTGAACTCCTCGCGGCGAGTGAAGAAGATGTCCTCTTTCGAGGCGAAATGAGTGAAGACCGTCGCCGGTGCCACATCGGCCGCCGCGGCGATCCGGTTCAGCGTGACCGCCTCGAAGCCCTGCTCGGCGAAGAGCCGGAAAGCCGCGTCGGAGATGGCGCGGCGGGTGCGCTCGCGCTTGCGTCCGCGCAGGCCGGACACGGCGGGCGGGGAAGCGGGGGCGGTCTCGGCCGGAGGGTGCGTCATGCGCCCAAGGATAGCGGGCACCCCACACAGAATTAGAGATGCTATATTTTTAGAGCACTTCTAATTTCGCCTTGGCCGGGAGGGACGCACGCATGCACGCCACCGCATCACCCCAGCGGTCCGGGAGCGCACGGGCGGCCACCACCGGCCCCCGCCGCCCCCGGTCCACCGCCGCGATCCTGGCCCTGGCGTGCGCCGCGCAGTTCATGGTCATCCTCGATGTGTCGATCGTGAACGTGGCCCTCCCGGCCATGCGCGAGGAGCTGCACCTCTCCGGCGTGGGCCAGCAGTGGATCGTCAATGCCTACACACTCGGCTTCGCCGGACTCCTGCTGCTCGGCGGCCGGTTGGCCGACCTCGTCGGCACCAAGCGGGCCTTCCTCACCGGCCTCGCCGCCTTCACCCTCGCCTCGCTCGCGGGCGGCCTCGCCACCGGCGGCACCCTGCTGATCGCCGCCCGCGCGGTGCAGGGCGTGGGCGGCGCGGTCCTGGCCCCCGCCACCCTCACGCTGATCATGAGGACGTTCACCGAACCCGCCGCCCGCACCCGGGCCATGGGCGCCTGGAGCGCGGTCATGGCCGCAGGCGGCGCGGCAGGCGCCGTCATCGGCGGCGTGCTCACGCAGTACGCCGGATGGCGCTGGGTTCTGTTCGTCAACGTGCCCCTGGGCGCCGTCCTGCTGGCCGCCGCGCTGGTGTACGTACCAGCCGCCGCGGGCAGCCCGGGCGGGCTGCGCCGCCTGGACCTGCCGGGTGCCGTCTCCGTCACCGCCGGGCTGACCGCGCTCGTCTACGGGATCATCGCCGGCGAGACGCACGGCTGGACCTCGCCCGCGGTGTGGGTGCCCGTCGCGGCGGCCGTGGTGCTGCTGGCGGCCACCGCGCGCATCGAGTCGCGGTCGGCCCACCCGCTCGTACCACTGGGCATCCTGCGCCGCCGCACGCTCGCGACCGCCAACCTGGTCGTGATGGCGATCGGCGCCGCGATGTTCTCGATGTGGTTCCTGCTGTCGCTCTACTTCCAGCAGGCCCTCGGCTACAGCGCCATCGAGGCCGGGCTGTGCTTCCTGCCCGGCTCCCTCTCGATCATCGCGGGCGCCCGCCTCGCCACCCGCCTCATCGGCCGCACCGGCGCCCGCCCGCTGCTCGTCACCGGCATGGCGCTCAGCACCGTCGGCTTCCTGTGGCTGTCGCGGATCAGCGGGAGCGGCAGCTTCGCCACCGACGTGGCGGCGCCCTTCGTCCTGGCCACCCTGGGCACGGGCCTGGCCACCATGCCCGCGACGATGACCGCGACCAGCGGCACCGCCCCGCACGAGGCGGGGCTCGCCTCCGGCCTCGTCAACACCTCACGCCAGGTGGGCGGTGCGCTCGGCCTCGCCGTCCTGGGCACCGTCGCCTCCCACACCACGGCGGCCCGCCTGGCCGCGCACGCCCAGGACGTGCCGGGCGCGCTGGCCGCCGGTTACGGGCGCGGGCTGCTGCTCGCCGCGGTCTGCGCCGCCCTCGCCGCACTGGGCGGCCTGGCCCTGCCGGCCACCCGCCGCGCCACGTCCTGACCCTCCGACCTCTGTCCGCACCGCATGTGCCGCACCGCTCAACCTCCGCCGTACCGACCGGAAGGATGCACAGTCATGGCAAGCGAGCTGAACCACGTCATCATCCACTGCAAGGACCGCCGTGAGACCGGGCGGTTCGTCGCCGACCTCCTCGGCACCGAACCCCCCGTCGAATTCGGCCCCTTCACGCAGCTCTCCACGTCCAACAGCGTGGGCATCGACTTCGCGGACCACATCATCGGCGCCGACGCCCTCAACCTCGCGCACATCGCCTTCCTCATCACGGAGGACGAATTCGACGCGACGTACGCCCGCATCACCGAGCGGTCCCTGACCCACTGGGCGGACCCGGGCCGGACCACCTTGGGCATCAACCACTACGACGGCGGCCGCGGCGTCTACGTCATGGACCCGGGCGGCACGGTGGCCGTCGAGTTCCTGACGAAGCCGTACGGAAACCCGGCAAAGTAAGCACGATTCCCGGCCGCGGCGGCTGCGCGCCGCCCGGCCGGGAACCTCCGCGGGTGTTACGCGAAGACGACCGTGCGGGTGCCGTTCAGCAGGACGCGGTGCTCACTGTGCCACTTCACCGCGCGGGCCAGCGCCTGGCACTCCACGTCGCGGCCGATGGCCACCAGCTGCTCCGGGGTGACCTCGTGGCCCACCCGCTCGACCTCCTGCTCGATGATCGGGCCCTCGTCCAGGTCGGCCGTCACATAGTGCGCGGTGGCACCGATGAGCTTCACACCACGGGCGTGCGCCTGGTGGTAGGGCTTCGCGCCCTTGAAGCTCGGCAGGAAGGAGTGGTGGATGTTGATGATCCGCCCGGACAGCGCCTTGCACAGGTCGTCGGAGAGCACCTGCATGTAGCGGGCGAGGACGACCAGCTCGACCTTCTCGGCCTGCACCAGCTCCAGCAGGCGGGCCTCGGACTCCGCCTTGTTCTCCTTGGTCACCGGAATGTGGTGGAAGGGGACGCCGTACGAGCCGACGAGCTCGGCGAAGTCGGTGTGGTTGGAGACGACCGCCGCGATCTCCACCGGCAGCGCGCCGATCCGCGAGCGGAACAGCAGGTCGTTGAGGCAGTGCCCGAACTTGGACACCATCAGCACGATGCGCATCTTCTCTTCGGCCCGGTGGAGCTGCCAGTCCATGTGGAAGGAGTCCCCGATCGCCGCGAAGCTGGCCCGCAGCTTCTCGACGGTGACCGGCGGCTCGGCACTGAAGTGCACCCGCATGAAGAACAGACCCGTGTCGCGGTCACCGAACTGCCGGCTGTCCTCGATGTTGCAGCCGGTCATGAAGAGATAGCTGGACACCGCGTGCACGATGCCCTGCTTGTCCGGGCACGAGAGGGTGAGGACGTACTGCTCTGGCTGTTCGGTGGCCCCGGTCGCCGGGGACTGCGCGGCGTTCATAGCCCAATAGCGTCGCACATCCGCGGGCCCTTGCC
This sequence comes from Streptomyces olivoverticillatus, assembly GCF_014203555.1. Taxonomy (GTDB): domain Bacteria; phylum Actinomycetota; class Actinomycetes; order Streptomycetales; family Streptomycetaceae; genus Streptomyces; species Streptomyces olivoverticillatus. The sequence goes on from NZ_JACHJH010000001.1 coordinate 888,677, forward strand.
CGCCCTGTCCCCTCAACCCGCAGCTCAGACGCGGGTGGCCACGGCCAGCACGTCGAGGGAGCGGGGCGGCGCGTCCGGGTCGTCGCCGTCGCTCACGGCCATCCGTAGGTGCGCCTCGCGGGCGGCGCGCACCGCCTCCGGCCAGCCGTGGTGCTCCAGATACGCCGAGACCGGCGCGTCCGCCCCGACCTGGTGCATGATGCGCAGCACGCGCAGCACGGCGACGTCCACGAGCGCGGCCTCGCCCGAGTCGCGGAAGACGGTGCCGACGTATTTCTCGGCCGACCAGTTGTCCAGCCAGGTGTCCTCGACCAGCCGGTAGACGGCGTCGGTCACATCTCCGTACCCGGCGTGGCCCGCGAGCCAGCACTCCCGCTGAAAGACCGGGTCCGAGAGCATGTGCAGCGCGGAGCGCACGTTCGCACGCCAGCGCCACCACGGCATGTCATTGAGCGGCATGCCGTCCATGGTGGTCGAGCGGCGGCCGCGACGGGAAGACTTCTCCGAACCTTGCACAGCAATCGATCGTACGTTCCCGTGCGGCGGGGCGTGCCGGGCCCCCGTGGTTCACCTCTGCGACACCGGGTGTTGTGGAGGCGTCCACCGGGTGTTCCCGGCCGGTTACGCACCGGGCGCCAGGCTGTGGATCATGGACGGGCCCCACAGGATCCGGGGGGACTCCCGGGGCCCGTCCGCTCGGCCGCGGCGGGTTACAGCTGCGTCCAGTCGTGCGCCGTCAGCCCGTACTTCTTCGCGATCGGGCTCCACAGGTCCGCGGCCTTCTTCTTGGCATCGGTGGCCTGGCCACTGGCCTGGTCGCCCGCCACGCTGTCGCGGCTGGGGCGGGCGTGGCCCTTGATGCAGCCGTGCTTGCCGCCGACCTGGTCCGCCCATGACGCGTAGTGCGAGTCCGCCGAAGCGGACGACTGCCACGCTTTCGTCAGCTGGGCCTTGAGGTCGTCGTGGCCGGGGAGCTTGTCGATGGCCGTCTGGTCGAGGCGGGACACCAGGCCGTTGCGCTGGCCCGCGGCGTCGCGCAGGTCGGAGGCGGATTTGCCCAGGTCCTTGCAGCTTCTGGTGGCATCCACCGCCTTGATGACGGCGTCGCGGCTGTTGTTGCTGTCCTTGAGCAGCGCGTCGAGGGCCTTGGCCTGCGCCTCGGCGGGGTCGGCCGGCTTGGCCGTCTCCGGCTGCTGCCCGTCGTCACCCTTGGGGGCGTTGGGTGCGGTGCTCCCCGTCGCGGCGGGCTGCTGGCTGCTCGTGTCGTCTCCCCCGCCGCTGAGCAGCGCGCCCGCGCCGAGGCCGGCGACGGCGCAGCCCGCGACCACGGCCGCGATCAGCACGGCGGGCGACTTCTTGCGGCGCGCGGGGCCGCCGTGGCCGCCGGGCGCGGGCGGCTGCGCCCCGAACCCGGAGGAGGGCGGCGGTACGGATCCGGGCGCGGGCGGCTGCGGACCGCGCCGGCCCGGCGGCGGTCCGGGCACGGCGGACTGGCCCGCGGGCACGGGCGGCAGCTGCTGGGTGGGCTCGGCGGCCCGGAACAGCGTGTCGAACTCGGCGGGCGGCGGGCGCTCCCCGGAGGGGGCGGTTCCGAGGCCGACGGGCGGTGCGGGCGCATCGGCGGGCAGGCCGCCTCCGCCGACGGGCGACATGAAGGCGGTGGCGGCTTCGGCGGTGCCGCCGCTCATGGGCGGTATGAAGGCGGTCGCTTCGGCGTCACGGCCTGCGCTGCCGCCCATGTGCGGCAGAAAGGCGGTGGCCTCGGAGTCGGCACCGGCGCCCGGACCGCCGCTCATGGGAGGCAGGAACGCGGTCGCTTGGGCATCGGCTCCAACGCCCTGGTTTGCACCCATGTGCGGCAGAAACGCCGTCGCCTCGGAGTCGGCACCTCGACCGGCCGCCGGCCCACCGGCGTTACCGCTCACGGGCGGCATGAAGGCCGTGGCCTCGGCATCGGGGCCCGCACCGCCACGCGGCATGAAAGCCGTGGCCTCCGCATCGGGACCGGCCCCACCACGCTGCACAAACACCGTGGCTTCCGAATCCGAACCCGCCGCACCGCCACGCGGCATGAAGGCCGTGGCCGCGTCGCTTCCGGCCGCTCCCCCGGAGCTGCCGCCTGCGGGCAGCGGCCACGCGCCGCCCGACGTCCCGCCCGCGCCGCCCATCGGCGGCATGAAGGCGGTGGCTTCCGCATCCGAGCCCGCGCCGCCACGCGTCGGCGGCGCATAGGGCACCACGGAGCCGGCACCCACGCCGGGCGCGCCCGCCCCGCCCGGCTGCGACGGCAGCAACTGCGTGGCCTCAGAGGAGGATTCCGGCATACGTCCCGGCATTTCGGGAATATCCCCGACGTCACGTATGCCAGGTATGGACGCCATGGATATGTCTCCCCCGCCGCCCGTCGGCGCGTACGACGGCGGCGGCACCGGAGCCCCGGGCGTCTGGCCGGGCGGGGTCTCCGGGGGCAGCGGGACGCTGTTCGTGGCGGGGCCCCAGCCGGGGCCGGGCGGCTGCGGCTCGTTTCGCTGTCCGCTCTGCGTCACCGGGACTCCTCAGGCTGTAACGGGACTTGTGCGACCGGCGGCTCACGCTACCGGGTCGCACGGGTGATCGGCCAAGTACCACCCGTCCGCCCCGTCACCGGGCCCGGACGACCAGCGTCCACCCGGGCCCGGGACCTCTCGGAGCCCCTTAGGGTGCGTCCCTAAGCGGCCTGCATCTCCAGCCTCGTCCCGAACTCCCGCACCGCCGGCTCGTCGCGGTACGGCTCCAGGCGCTGCCGGAAGTCGTCCAGGTACTCCGCGCCCCGGTTCGAGCGCAGCGTGCCCAGCAGTTCCATGGCACGGGTGCCCGTGGCGCAGGCCTCCTCCACCTCGCGCTGCTGCACATGGGCGGTGGCCAGCAGCAGCATGTCGATCGCGCGGCGCCGCACCCGCCCCGCCGGGTGGCAGGCGAGCGCGTCCTCCGCGTGCCGTCGCGCGGGCTCGGCCTGGCCGAGGTCGCGGTGGCAGTGCGCCAGTTCGTCGGACAGGTACGCGCGGTCGAAATGGCCGATCCAGACCGGGTCGTCACCCGAATCCGGCTCGTTGTCGGCGGCGTCCAGCCGCGAGACGGCCTTGGCCGCCACGGCCTGGCAGGCCCGCGCGTCCCCGAGCAGCGCGTGCCCGCGCGCCTCGGCGGCGTAGAACATCGCCTCGGCCCGTGGCGTGACGTGCCCCCGCGCCCCTTCCTGCGCGGCCTTCGCCAGCTGGGCGATCTCCCGGGGGTTGCCCAGGGAGGCGGCCAGGTGGCTCATGCTGGCGGCCAGTACGTAGCCGCCGTAGCCCCGGTCGCCCGCGGCCTGGGCGAGCCGCAGCGCCTGGATGTAGTAGCGCTGGGCGAGCCCGGGCTGCCCGGTGTCGACGGCCATGTAACCCGCGAGCTCCGTCAGCCGGGCGACGGCCGCGAAGAGGTCGCGCCCGACGGCCTCCCGGTACGAGCCGGCCAGCAGGCCGGAGACGACGCTGTTGAGGTAGTGGACCACCACGGGCCGCACCTGCCCGCTGCCGTACTTGTGGTCGAGCTCGACGAGCGCCTCGGTGGTCGCCCGCACCGCCTCCACGTCCGAGGCCCCGACGCGGGCGCCCGTGCTCCGCGCCACCTGCGCATCGGCCGCGGTGATCAGCCAGTCGCGGCTCGGCTCGACCAGCGCGGAGGACGCCACCGACGTGCCGCTGAGGAAGTCGCGCCGCCCCACGTCGCTGCGCCACAGCTCACACACCTGCTCGATCGCGCCGAGCACGGTGGGCGAGAACTGCAGCCCCACGCCGGAGGCGAGGTTCTTGCCGTTGGCCATGCCGATCTCGTCGATCGTGACCGTACGGCCCAGCTTGCGGCCGAGCGCCTCGGCGATGACGGCCGGGGCGCGGCCGCGCGGCTGCTGGCCGCGCAGCCAGCGGGCCACCGACGTCTTGTCGTACCGCAGATCCAGTCCGTGCTCGGCGCCGCACATGTTGACCCGGCGCGCCAACCCGGCGTTGGAGCAGCCGGCTTCCTGGATGAGCGCCTGCAGCCGTTCGTTCGGCTGCCGCGCCACGAGTGGCCGTGCGGCCATGCTGTACCCCCTGAGACTGCTATGCGTTCGCGATGAGGATCGCGAAGTGCCAAGTGGCTGAAACGGCTGTGAACGCCTTCTCCTGTGATCTTTGCCCCCCTGAATCCGGAGAATGCAGGACTTGCCGGTATTGGCGCACATAACGGCAATGGCCTGGCTCAGCGCCCGCCGCACAGGTGGCTACCCCTTCGCGGCGGCGAACCCCCGCCTGCGCCCCCGTACATGCATCCGTGCGCCCCGCGTGCTGTGGCGGCCCCTCGCGACAAGCCTGCGCCAGAGCCGTAACCCCTGGTGACAAGGGGAGTTGTGATGAACGTGGAAGAGACCATCGGAGTAGGAGCCCCGCATATCCCCCAACAACGCGGCGAGCGGCTGCTCGACGCCGCGGTGCGCTATGCGGAGGACCGGCACTGGGACGTATTCGCAGGCACGTGGCTGGAGGCGGAGGAGGGACGGGAGCGCTGCTCGTGCGCCGAGCCCGCGTGCCCGGCCCCCGGCGCCCACCCGGCCCGGCCCGACTGGGCCACCCAGGCCACCGGCAGCGCGGTGGCCGTGCGCCGGCTGTGGGGCAAACATCCCCGCGCGTCCGTCCTGCTGCCGACCGGTCGTTCTTTCGATGCGCTGGACGTCCCCGAGTCCGCCGGCTTCCTCGCGCTGGCCCGGATGGAGCGGATGGAGATCCAGCTGGGGCCGATCACCTGCACGCCCTTCCGCCGGATGCTGTTCTTCGTGCTGCCCGGCGGCGCGCTGAAGGTCGCCGACCACATCCGCAAGCTGGGCTGGGCGCCCTCCACCCTCGACCTCCTCGCGCGCGGCGAGGGCGACTACGTCGTCGCGCCCCCCACCCGCATCGGCAACCGCGGCCCGGTCCAGTGGGCCCGCCAGCCCACCGCCGCCAACCGCTGGCTGCCCGACGCGGAAGAGCTGGTCAGCGCCCTCGCCTACGCCTGCGGCCGGGAGAGCGCGATCCTGCGCGGCCGCTGACGCGCCCCGTCCCGTACCCGCTCCCTCGAGCCCCCTCTAGGGTGGCTTCGGGGGGCGGGGTGCTTCCGTCCCCATCGCACCACTCACGGGGATCGAGGAAGACAGTGGAACGGGACGCAAGCTCCGCCGCGGCCGTGCGGATCGAGGGACTGTGGAAACGGTTCGGCGAGCAGGTGGCCGTCGCGGGCATCGATCTGGAGATACCCGCGGGGCAGTTCATCGGACTCGTCGGTCCCAACGGAGCGGGCAAGACGACCACCCTCTCCATGGTCACGGGCCTGCTGCGGCCCGACTCCGGCCGGGTCGAGATCGGCGGGCACGACGTCTGGCAGGACCCTGCCGCCGTCAAGGCCCGCATCGGCGTGCTGCCCGAGGGGCTCAGGATGTTCGAGCGCCTGTCCGGGCGCGAACTCCTCGGCTACACCGGCCGGCTGCGCGGACTGCCGGCCGACGAGGTCGACAAGCGCGCCACCCAGCTCCTGGACGTGCTCGACCTCGCGGGCGCCCAGCACAAGCTCGTCATCGACTACTCCACCGGCATGCGCAAGAAGATCGGCCTCGCCGCCGCGCTGCTGCACAACCCCGAAGTCCTCTTCCTCGACGAGCCGTTCGAAGGCGTCGACCCCGTCTCGGCCCAGTCGATCCGCAAGGTCCTGGAGCGCTACACCGCCTCCGGCGCCACGGTGGTCTTCTCCAGCCACGTGATGGAGCTGGTGGAGTCGCTGTGCTCCTGGGTCGCGGTGATGGCCGCCGGCCGCATCCGCGCCCACGGCCCCATCGCGGAGGTCCGCGGCGACGCGCCCACCCTGCAGGACGCCTTCCTCGGCCTCGTCGGCGTACGGGACCTCGCCGCGGGCGGCGACCTCGACTGGCTGGGCGGCGGCGCCCGATGAGCACCACGGCCGCCCCCCGGGAGAACGTCTCCCTCACCCCGGTCTTCGTCCGGCTGAAACTCTCCCTGCTGCGCAACGGTCTGCGGCAGTCCTCCGGCCGCAAGGCCGTGTGGGTCACCTCCATCGTCTTCACCGCGCTCTTCGCCGCCCTGCAGCTGCTCGGCCTGATCGCCCTGCGCGGCCACGACCACGCCGCCGCGCTGACCGTCGCGATCGCCGCGCTGCTCGCCTTCGGCTGGGCGTTCGTCCCGCTGTTCTTCTCCGGCGGCGACGAGACCCTCGACCCGTCCCGGCTGGTGATGCTGCCGCTGCGCCCCGGACCGCTGGTGGTCGCCCTGCTGGCCGCCTCGCTGATCGGCATCGGGCCCTGCTTCACGCTGGTGATCCTCGTCGGCTCGGTGATCGCCACCGCGCACGGCCTCGCCGCCGCCCTCGTCGGGGTGCCGGCCGTGGCGATGTCGCTGCTGCTCTGCCTGGCACTGGCCCGTGCCGTGGCCACCGCCAACGTCCGGCTGCTGACCAGCCGCAAGGGGCGCGACCTGGCGGTGCTCAGCGGCCTGGTCATCGCCGTGGGCATGCAGTTCCTCAACTTCGGCCTGCAGCAGCTCAGCTCGGCGGGCGGCCTGGCCCGCCTGGAGCCCGTGGCGGACGTGCTGCGCTGGGTGCCGCCGGGCTCGGCGCTGGACGCGGTACGGGCCGCAAGCGAGGGCTCGTACGGCCTGGCCGCGGCCGAACTCGCCCTGAGCGCCGCCGCGCTCGCCGCGCTGCTGTGGTGGTGGCAGCGGGGCCTCACCAAGCTGATGACCTCGCCGGACGGCTCCACCGTGGCTGCCGCCGAACCGCAGAAGGCCCGCCGCGAGGGCACCGGGCTCGTACGGCTGCTGCCCGCCGGGCGCACCGGCGCCGTCATGGACCGCTCGCTGCGCTACGCCGTCCGCGACCCGAAGATCAAGATGGGGTGGGCGTCGTCGCTGCTGCTCGGCCTGATCCTGCCGCTGGTCAACGCGGCGCAGGGCAACGGCAGCATCTACTTCTCCTTCTTCGCCGTCACCATGCTCGGGATGCAGTCCTTCAACCTGTTCGGACAGGACGGCTCGGCCTTCTGGATGGTGATGCAGACGATCACCTCGCCGCGCGACGCCTACGCCGAACTGCGCGGCCGTGCCCTGACCCTGGCCCTGATCTCGGTGCCCTACCTCGCCCTGGTCGTCACCGTCACGGCCGCGGTGACGGGCAACTGGCGGGCGTTCCCGATGGTGCTGGGCCTCGGTCTGGCGCTGGCGGGGTCGCTGACGGCCGTGGGCGCGCTCACCTCGGTGCACATGCCGTTCTCGATCCCCCAGGAGGGCGCCTTCAAGAACGTCGCACCGGGCCAGGCCGGCATCGCCTGGCTCGGCATGCTCGGCGTGCTCCCCGCGGCGCTGCTCTCCGCGCCGCTGATCGCCCTTTCGGTCTGGCTGTACGGGCCGGACTCGGGTGGGCTGTTGTGGGGCCTGCTGCCGCTGGGCGCCACCTACGGCCTGCTGATGGCCTGGGCCGGGTTGCGCATCGCCGCGCCGAGGGCGGCGCGGCTCCTGCCGGAGATCCTCGCCGCGGTCAGCAAGGGATAGCGCTCAGAAGGAGACCGTCTCCGAGGCCTGCTCCACGTATCCGTCGGGGCGCACGAGCAGGCTCGTGCCGCCGGCGTCGGCGCGGGTGACGGTGGTGACGGGGAAGCGCCCGAACTCGCCGGGCGCGCTCGCGCCGCGCGGCAGGACGCGTACATACGTGCCTGCGCGCAGCGCCTCGTACAGCCGGGTGGGCCCGGCGCCGTCCTCGGCCAGCGGCAGGTCGGGGGCGCGGCGGCCGGTGAGCGGGTGGGAGCCGCGCGGTGCCGGGTAGGAGATGCCGATGCCGGAGACGAACAGGGCTCCGCGGCGCAGCGCGAAGGGGGCCAGGAAGGCCCCGGCCACCAGGGTGTTGCGCAGGCCGCGCTTGACGGGGCTGTCGGCCAGCGCGGCGCGCACCAGGGCGCCGCTGACGCGCAGCACCATCGCGCCGACCGGGTGGCGTTCGTCGTGGTAGCTGTCGAGGAGGGCGTCGTCCGCCTGGCCCTTGACGACGGCGGCGAGCTTCCAGCCGAGGTTGGCGGCGTCCTGCAGGCCCGCGTTCATGCCGAGGCCGCCGGCGGGTGAGTGGACGTGGGCGGCGTCGCCCGCGAGGAAGACGCGGCCGTCGCGGTAGCTCGGCACTTGGCGCTCGTCGCTGTGGAAGCGCGAGGTCCAACGGGCGTCGCGCATGCCGAAGTCGGTGCCGAAGGCGGCGCGGGTGACGGCCTTGAGGTCGTCCATGTCGACGGGGGCATCGGCGGGCAGCTCGCAGCCGCGCTGCCAGGCGATGACGCGGTACCAGCCGTCGCCGAAGGAGGCGATGAAGGCGAAGCCCTCGGCGACGCCGCGGAAGGCGGGGAGCTCGCCGGGACGGGCGTCGAGCCGGACGTCGGCGAGCATCACCGACCGCAGGACGGACTTGCCGGGGAAGGGCATCCCGAGCGCCTGGCGCACGGCGCTGCGGACGCCGTCCGCGCCGACGGCGTAGCGGGCGCGCAGCGTGCCGGCGACCGGGCCGTCCGCCCCGGCGCTCTCCACGTCCACCTCGACGCCGTCCGCGTCCTGCCGCAGGCCGGTCACCCAGGCGCCGCGGCGGATCTCCGCGCCCGCCTTGACGGCCCGCTCCTCCAGCAGCCGCTCGGTCTCGTACTGCGGTGTCATCAGCACGCCGGCGAAGCGGGTGGGCAGCCGGGTCAGGTCGGCCTTGGTGGGGCCGAAGAAGCGGATGCCGGGGAGGAAGGAGCCGGTGTCGATCAGCTTCTCGGCGAGCCCGCGGGCGTCCAGCATCTCCAGGGTGCGGGCGTGCACGGCGAAGGCCCGGGTGAGGTTGGACTCCTGATCGCGCCGCTCCAGCACGACGACGCGCACACCGGCGGCGGCCAGATCCCCGGCGAGCAGCAGTCCGGTGGGGCCGGCGCCGACGACCAGGACATCGACGCCGGGTTCGGTAGGAAGAGTCATGACAGCTCCCGGTGAATGCCGGTGGGTGAACGCATGTCCGCGTACCTCCAGTGCACACCCGGCGCCCGGACTATGTCAACGGTCGTTGAATTAATTGCGGGCAGGATCTCCGGTGACGCCCGGGAGCCGCCCTAAGCCGGAACTGCGGCCTCCAGAAAGGGCTCGGCGACCCGGCGCCAGCCGGCCGGCTGGTCGTAGTGGATCAGGTGCCCCGCGTCGGGCACTTCGGCGTAGCGCCCGCGGGGCAGGACGCGGACCATCTCCTGGGCCTCCGCGCGGCCCAGGGCGCCGTCCAGGCCGCGGACGACGAGGGAGGGGCACTCCACCTGGGCCAGCTCCTCCCAGTGCGCGTCGTGCGCGTAGGCCTCGCGGGCCAGCAGCATCTGGCGGCGGAAGAACAGCGGGCGCCAGCCGTCGGCGCGCTCGGACATCACCTCGGCGTAGAAATCCCCGCGGGCCGGGGCGGGCCGCTCCAGGGTGGGATCGTCCTCTCCGAACCACCGGCGGACGTCGGCGAGGGTGGCGAAGGGCACCGGCCAGGACCGCAGCCACTCGCTCCACTCCCGCTGGGTGGCCGCGCCCAGGGCGGAGGCCCGCATGTCGCAGATGACCAGGGCGCGGACGAGGTCGGGGCGGCGGGCGGCCAGCTGCCAGGCCGTGAGCGCGCCCATGGCGTGCCCGATCAGGGTGACGGGGGCGAGGCCGAGCTGCTCGACGGCGGCCTCCGCATCGGCCACATAGGCCTCGCGGGCGTACGGGCCGCCGACGGGCTTGTCGCTGCGGCCGTGGCCGCGCTGGTCGAGGGCGATCGTGCGATAGCGCGGGGAGAGCCAGCGGGCGGTGTCGGCCCAGTGCGCGGCGCGGCCCAGCAGGCCGTGCAGAAGCAGCACCCCGCCGGGGCGGCGGCCCGACGGCTCGCCCTCGGCGCGGCCGCCGACCGCCTTCGGCGGCTCGGCGAACTCCCAGGCCGCCAGTCGCACCCCACCGCTCCCGTGCACCTCGATACGCCGCACCATGAGTCCTGGCACCCCCTCTTCTCCCCCGAGCAGCCCCACCTTATGGAACTTCCATTCGAATGGACCGTTGTCGCGCGCAACACCCCTCGTTCGAGTGACCAGGCGCAAGGATTGACCGTCTGCGCCAAGGGGAGAAATCGACCTGGGCGCGGACCGCTCGGGGAAGAAGGTCCGCGAGGCGAACCCTGGGAGCTCGGGGCTCCGGGTCGCCACGGGGGAACACGGGGAGGCAGGGCCCCGGCTGCCCGCAAGGGCGCCGGGGCCCTTTGACGTGCGGACGGTCACGAGCCCGCGGATCACGGTGCGGGCAGCTGCCCGCCGAGCGCGCTGAAGCCATCCGAAGCCCCCTCCGCCGGTCCGCCGCGCGCATATGCGTCGGCCGCGTTCAGCGCCAGCGTGACACGCCGGGGGCGCGCCCGCTCCGTTTCCGCCGCGGCTCGGCAGGTTTACGTAAGGGGGCATACGTACCCGGCGCCGTCGGCCGGGGACCGGCGTCGACGCCGGTCAGCGCTTTGCGACGAAGACGTGCGAGGCGATGTCGGAGGCCAGCTCGGCGGCCTCGCCACTGCTGCCCACCATCACCCCACCGGGCGACTCCGTCACACTCACCACAGCTCCGGGCTGGACGCCGGCCCGGCGGAGTGTGTACATCAGCTGCGCGTCCGTCTGGATCGGCTCGCCGATGCGCCGCACGACGACCGTCTTGCCCTCGGTGCCGGGCTCCAGATCCATCAGGCTGACCATGCCGGCGTTGAGGAAGGGGTCGGCCTCGGCCTTCTCGCCCAGCTCCTCCAGGCCCGGAATCGGGTTCCCGTAGGGCGACTCGGTCGGGTGGCGCAGCAGCTCCAGCACGCGCCGCTCCACCGCCTCGCTCATCACATGCTCCCAGCGGCAGGCCTCCGCGTGCACCTGCTCCCACTCCAGGCCGATCACGTCGACCAGCAGGCATTCGGCCAGGCGGTGCTTGCGCATCACGCGCGTGGCGAGCCGACGGCCCTCCTCGGTGAGCTCCAGGTGCCGGTCGCCGGCGACGGACACCAGGCCGTCGCGCTCCATGCGGGCCACGGTCTGGCTGACGGTCGGGCCGCTCTGGTCCAGCCGCTCGGCGATGCGGGCGCGCATGGGGACCACACCTTCCTCTTCCAGCTCAAGGATGGTGCGGAGATACATCTCCGTGGTGTCGATCAGTCCGGACATGCGTGCCCCTCGATAAGTCGTGCGCTGGCCCTGGACTCAATTCTGACGCATGGCACCGACAACGGTGCCGCGTACGCCACCGGCCGCCCCGCCGTATTGACAGCGCCCCCGTCCGGACCGCAACGTGATCCGGACCGCCGACCGACGCCGCGCCCCGCGCGCCGACCCGAGGAGCCCGCAGCGATGAGCGAGAACAAGCTGTCCGGGCAGTTCTTCGACGCCGCCATCGGGCTGCTGCAGCAGGTGCGCGACGAGGAGGCCGGCCACATCGCCGCCGCCGGAACGGTCCTCGCCGACACGGTGCAGGAGGGCGGGCGCCTCTTCGTCTTCGGCGCCGGGCACTCCTCGCTGGCCGCGCAGGACGTCGTCTACCGCGCGGGCGGGCTCGCCCTGGTCAACCTGCTCGCCGTGCCCGGCGTGGTGGGCCTCGACGTCATGCCGGCCACGCTCGGCAGCGCGCTGGAGCGCGTGAACGGGCTCGCGGGTGCGGTCCTGGACACCAGCCCCGCGGAGCCGGGCGACGCGCTGATCGTGGTCTCGCTGTCCGGGCGGAACTCCCTGCCCGTGGAGATGGCGATGAACGCACGCGCCCTCGGCCTCAAGGTCATCGGTGTCACGTCGCTGGCGTACGCGGAGCGGACGAAGTCGCGGCACGCGTCGGGGACGTTCCTGAAGGACCACTGCGACATCGTCATCGACAGCAAGATCGCCGTCGGCGACGCGGAGTTGTCGGCCGAAGGCATCGCGGCGCCCTTCGGGCCCGCCTCCACCGTGGTGACCAGCGCCTTGCTTCAGGCCGTCGTCGCGACGGCGGCCGGCGAGCTGGCCGCCAGGGGCATCGACCCGCCGATGCTGCGCTCCGGCAACGTGGACGGCGGGCACGAGTGGAACGGGCGGGTGCTGGACGAGTACGGGGACCGGATCTTCTTCCGGCACTGAGTACCGGCCCCTCCCCGCACTACGCCCCAGCCACCCTCACCCCGTCACCGCCGCCAGGTCGATCGCGGCGGCGACGCGCGTCGCGATGTCCTCCGCGTAGGTCGCGTCCGCCCGGTCGAACGGACGCCGCGACGGGCCCCGCAGGAACGTCACCACCCCCACCGTCCGGCCCCGGCTGCGCAGGGCCGTGGCCAAGGCATGGCGGGTGCCCTCCGGCCATTTGCGGACCGCCGCCCAGCCGTCCGTACGGTCCGAGACCGCGCGCACCGAGCCGCAGCGCTCGACCGCCTGCAGGGCTGGATGGCCGTCCGCGTACGGGACCGGGAGGCCGCCCGCGGGGGCCACCGGGGCCTGGCCGGGGGCGCCGGCGGGCGTCGCCGCGGCGCGGATCAGCCGGATCGGGCTCTCGGGGACCGCCTCCGGCTTCGACAGCAGGTCGATCAGCGCGTGGTCGGCGAACCCCGCGAGCGCGAACTCCATGTAGAGGGCCGCCGCCTCCATCGGGTCCTCGCACTCCGCCACCGCCCGCCCCGCCCGGTGCAGCTGACTGCCCCTGAACCGCAGCCGTGCGCTCTCCTGCTCCACCAGCCGCGTCTTCGTCACGTCCAGGAACAGCCACGCCACCCCCAGCGGCACCGGCTCCTCCACCAGCGGCGTCGCCAGCCGCAGGAAGCCGCTGCGCCAGCAGCGCCGCTCCGGCACGGGCGTGGGGCCGCCGCCGGGGTCGCGCACCGTCACCCACAGCTCGGTGGGCGCGGGCGGCGCCCCGGACGCCAGGACGTGCTGCAGGGCGCCCTCCAGCTCCTCCGCACCCTGTTCGAGGAGGTCGCCCAGGGGACGCCCCAGCACGGCCGTACGGCTGCTGCGCAGGGCGCGGGCGGCGTGCGCGTTGGCGAGGGCGGGGCGCAGGTCCGCGTCGACGAGCACCACGCCCCACGACGCGTCGCCGAACAGCGCCTCGCTCAGCGCGACCGAGCGTTCCAGGTCGATCTGGGTGTGCACCTCGCTGAACGCGCAGTACACGCCCGACGGCCCGCCGTCCGCCCCGGGCACGGCGGAGGACTGCATGCGCACGAGGATCCGCCCGCCGTCCTTGGTGAGCAGCGCGAACTCGTCCACCTGGCGGCGGCCCGGCGCCTTCATCACACCCAGCAGCCGCTCGGTGGCCTCCTCGGCGTCCGCCTTGCGCAGCGCCCATCCGGCCAGGCCCCGCCGCCCCACGGCCTCCTCCGCCGACCAGCCGAGTATCCGCTCGGCCTCGCGGTTCCAGTGGGTGACCGTGCCGTCGGCGTCGAAGGCGCACAGCGCGGCGTCCATCCCGTCGAGGAGGGCCGCGAGCAGGTCGTGGTCGTCTGTGTCCGGGTCCGCCCCGTGGCGGGCGGGGCCGGACTGGTGTGGAGCGGTCACGGGGTACCCCCTGCTGGACGCGTCTGCGTGTCACGCATGCCCTGCATGTCCTGCACGAGCGGCATTCAACTCGACCCCGGCGGGCACCACACCGTCTTCCGCGAAATCAGTGCCCTCGGAAATACGGTTGTGTGGCCCGGAGCCGGTTCCTAGGCTGTGAGGCACACGAGAAGGGAGGTGGTTCGGAGCATGATTTCTTTCCGGACGCGTGAGGTGACTGCGGGCTAGCGCCCGTCGTCGCGTTACAGCGCAACGCCGGGTCCCGAGGCCGTTCGGCCATGGGGAAGCCGGCCAATCCCAAGCAGTCACCCGATCCGTGGGCCGCCGAGTCGTCCGCTCGGCACCGGCGCGCCGTCAAGGCGCGGCCGGTAGCGGGCCCACGGATCGTCTGCGTTCTCCGCCGTGTTGCTGACGGGTCCCGGGCGGCCCTACGGGCAGAGCCGCACGGTCCGCCAGCCGCCGTCGTCGGTGCGCACGTACCGCAGCCGGTCGTGCAGCCGGTTCTCCCGGCCCTGCCAGAACTCCGCCGTCTCCACCGTCACCCGGAAGCCGCCCCAGTGCGCCGGCACCGGCACGGGCTTGTCCTGCGGATAGCGGGCGGCCATCAGGGCGTACGCCGCGTCCAGCTCGGCGCGCGAGCCGACCACCGTCGACTGCTCGCTCGCCCAGGCGCCGATCTGCGAACCGTAGGGGCGGGAGCGGAAGTAGGCGGCGGTCTCCTCCGGGTCCACCCGCTCGGCCGTACCGGTGACGACGACCTGACGGGTCAGCGGATACCAGGGGAAGAGCAGCGAGACGTGCGGGTTCTCCGCGATGTCCCTGGCCTTGCGGGAGCCGTAGTTGGTGAAGAAGACGAAGCCGCGCGGGTCGAAGCCCTTCATCAGCACCGTCCGCGAACTGGGCCGTCCGGCGGCATCCGCCGTGGAGACGACCATCGCGTTGGGCTCGTGCATTCCGGTTGCCGCGGCCTGGTGGAACCAGCGCGCGAACTGTTCGTACGGGCTCGCGGCCAGATCCGTCTCCGCGAGACCCTCGGAGCGGTAGTGGGCGCGCATGGCGGCGGGGTCGAGTTCGTCGGCGTGGGACACGCGCACATCTTGCAGGACGCCGGGCGTATCGCGCAGGAGCGTCCGTACGGCCCACACCCGCCACACCCTTGGCCGCACCCCCGGATCCCGGCCGGTGTGCCGGACATCACTTTCCCAACGGCCCCTGGAGCCCCCAAAATCACCAGGTGAAGGCTGTGGCCCCGGGAACCCACCGGCTATCGTGTCCGGCCTACCGGAACCGGCCTCCCGTGGAGGGCGGGTGAACCACCGGGTGAAGCACAGCCGCACGGGGCATGACCGGGATGACCGGATCGGACCGCGAGCCGCAGACACGGCCGTGTAACCGCTCCGGGCGCCGCCACCAGAAGCACACACGCCCAGCACACCACTCCTTGACCGCCGGCCGGAGACCCCGGCGCGGTCCGGTCAGCAGTCGCTTGTCGAACACATCATGAGGAGCCGCCTGATGTCCGACTTCGTACCCGGACTCGAGGGAGTCGTCGCGTTCGAAACGGAGATCGCCGAACCCGACAAGGAAGGCGGCTCGCTCCGCTACCGAGGGGTCGACATCGAGGACTTGGTGGGCCACGTGTCCTTCGGGAACGTGTGGGGCCTGCTGGTTGACGGCTCGTTCAACCCCGGGCTGCCGCCCGCCGAGCCCTTCCCCATCCCCGTCCACTCGGGTGACATCCGCGTCGACGTCCAGTCGGCGCTGGCGATGCTCGCGCCCGTGTGGGGCCTCAAACCGCTCCTCGACATCGACGAGGCCACGGCCCGCGACGATCTGGCGCGGGCGGCCGTGATGGCCCTGTCGTACGTGGCGCAGTCGGCGCGCGGCCAGGGGCTGCCGATGGTGCCGCAGCGCGAGATCGACAAGGCGGAGACCGTCGTCGAGCGCTTCATGAAGCGCTGGCGCGGAGAGCCGGACCCCAAGCACGTCAAGGCCGTCGACGCCTACTGGACCTCGGCCGCCGAGCACGGCATGAACGCCTCCACGTTCACCGCGCGCGTCATCGCCTCTACGGGCGCGGACGTCGCGGCCGCGCTCTCCGGTGCGGTCGGCGCGATGTCCGGCCCGCTGCACGGCGGCGCCCCCTCCCGCGTCCTCGGCATGATCGAGGAGATCGAGCGCACGGGTGACGCCGTGGCCTACGTCAAGCAGGCCCTGGACAAGGGCGAGCGCCTGATGGGCTTCGGCCACCGCGTCTACCGCGCCGAGGACCCGCGCGCCCGCGTGCTGCGCCGTACGGCCGAGGAGCTGGCCGCGCCGCGCTTCGAGGTCGCGCGGGCGCTGGAGAAGGCGGCCCTGGAGGAGCTGCACAACCGCCGCCCGGACCGGGTGCTGGCGACGAACGTCGAGTTCTGGGCCGCCATCGTGCTGGACTTCGCGGAGGTCCCGGCGCACATGTTCACCTCGATGTTCACTTGCGCCCGCACGGCGGGCTGGAGCGCCCACATCCTGGAGCAGAAGCGCACCGGCCGCCTCGTCCGCCCCTCGGCCCGCTACATCGGGCCGGGCCCGCGCGACCCGCGCGAGGTCGACGGCTTCGCGGACATCACCCGCTGAGCCCTGGGGCGTGCCCGGCCTGCCGTCCGCGCCCGCGCGGCGGCGGATGGCAGGCTTGGGCCATGCGCCCGTTCCTTCGCGCCCTCGCCGTCGCCGTGCTGGCCGTGCCCGCCGCGGCCTGGCCCGCCGTGGCGGACGGCGGCGGCGACGGCACTCCGCCCGACTTCACCATCGAGGACGCGCGGATCAAGGAGTCCAGCGGCCTCGCCGCCAGCCGCGCCCACCCCGGCCTCTACTGGACGCACAACGACAGCGGCGACGGCCCGTACGTCTACGGCGTGGACAGCCGGACCGGACGCACCGTCACCACCATCACGCTCGCCGGGGTGGATGCCCGCGACGCCGAGGCCATCTCGCTCGGCCCCGACGGCTCCCTCTACCTCGGGGACATCGGCGACAACTTCGGAGGCCGCTGGCCCGAAGTGTGGATCTACCGCTTCCCCGAGCCGAAGGAACTGCAAGAGAACGTCACGCTCACCCCGACGCGCTACACCGTCCGCTACGACGACGGGCCGCGCGACGCCGAATCGCTGATGGTGCACCCCAAAACGGGGCGGATGTACATCGTCAGCAAGAAAAAGTCGGGCAAGGGCGCCCTCTACGAAGCACCGGAGAAGCTCACCGAGTCCGGCGTGAACACCTTCCGCCGCATCGCCGACATCAACGTCTGGGCGACGGACGGCGCGTTCTCCCCCGACGGCACCCGGCTCGTGGTCCGGGGCTACTTCGAGGCCATCGCCTACCGCTGGCAGGACGGCCGTCCCACCGAGATCGGCCGCCCGTCCGTGCCGCTGCAACGGCAGGGCGAGTCGGTGACGTTCACACCCGACGGGCGGACGCTGATGTACGGCTCCGAGGGCACCCGCAGCCACGTCACGCCCGTGGCGCTCAGCGGCGACCTGCTGCCCGACAGCGCAGCGGAGGACAAGAGCGGCGGCCGCTCCCCCAAGGGGAGCGGCCCGGCCGACGACGAGCGCACGACGGACGCCGACCGCAACCGCAACCTGGCCCTGGGGGCCGGCACCCTGGCCGTCGGCACGCTCCTGGCCCTCGGCCTGCGCCGCCTGCTGAGGGCCAGACGCGGCTAGAGCCGCTCGATGACGTAGTCCACGCAGGCCGTCAGCGCCTCGACGTCCGACGGCTCGATCGCCGGGAACATCGCCACGCGCAGCTGGTTGCGGCCCAGCTTGCGGTACGGCTCGGTGTCGACGATGCCGTTGGCCCGCAGCGCCTTGGCGACGGCCGCCGCGTCCACGTTGTCGGAGAAGTCGATGGTGCCGATGACCTGCGAGCGCTTGGCCGGGTCCACGACGAACGGCGAGGCGTGCTTGGACGCCTCCGCCCAGCCGTAGAGGGTGCGCGCCGACGTCGCCGTGCGGCGCACCGCCCAGTCCAGGCCGCCCTGGCCGTTCAGCCACTTCAGCTGCTGGTCGAGCAGGAAGATCGTGCTGAGTGCCGGGGTGTTGTACGTCTGGTTCTTGAGCGAGTTGTCGATGGCGGTCGGCAGCGAGAAGAACTCGGGGATGTGCCGGCCCGAGGCGTGGATGCGGGCCGCGCGCTCCAGGGCCGCCGGGGAGAAGGCCGCGAGCCACAGACCGCCGTCCGAGGCGAAGGACTTCTGCGGGGCGAAGTAGTAGACGTCCGTCTCGGCGATGTCGACGGGCAGACCACCCGCGCCCGACGTCGCGTCGACCAGCACCAGGGCGCCCTCGTCCGCCCCCGGCACGCGCCGCAGCGGCGCGGCCACGCCGGTGGAGGTCTCGTTGTGGGTGAAGGCGTAGACGTCGACGCCCTCCTCGGCCTTGGGGTCGGGGTGGGTGCCGGGCTCGGAGGAGATGACGCTCGGCTCCTCCAGCCAGGGCGCGAGCCGCGCCGCCTTGGCGAACTTCGACGAGAACTCGCCGAAGGACAGGTGCTGCGACTTCTTCTCGATCAGGCCGTGCGTGGCGATGTCCCAGAAGGCGGTGGAGCCGCCGTTGCCGAGGATCACTTCGTAGCCGTCGGGGAGGGAGAAGAGCTCACGGATGCCCTCGCGCACGCTGCCGACCAGGTTCTTCACCGGGGCTTGGCGGTGTGACGTGCCGAGGAGAGAGGTTCCGGTTGCGGCCAGGGCGGCGAGCGCCTCGGTCCGCACCTTGGACGGGCCCGCGCCGAAGCGACCGTCGGCGGGCTTGATGTCAGCGGGGATCTGGATATCAGCCACGGTCGCAGCCTAGTGGGTGCGTCAAAGGTGACGGATCGCCGGTCCATTCGATGAGACTCGACGGGATGCGTAAAACAGGAGGCGCGGGAAACGGCCGACTGCTTGCACCGTGACTCCACCCACGACTGAAGTCGCGGGCTTCCTGCGTCGGTGGCTAAGCGCCGTCGCAGAGGACCAGCCCGGCCCTGCCGAGCACGTTGAGTGCGCCGGCGTGGTCCAGCCTTCACACGGCGGAAGAACGCGGCGAACGCCTTGTTCAACCGGCGCAGGGTCGCCTGCTGGGAGGAGAACGACCAGCGCCCTTGCCGTTCGGGGTCGAAGGTGCGGATCTCCTTGAGCTGGGCGGACTGCTGCCCGTAGGTGACCGAGGTCTCAGAGCTGTGCCGCAGGCGTCCCGGCGCTCCTGCAACGCGCCGTTGCAGAGCGAGCAGTGATCGGCCAGCATCTCGCCAAGCGCCTGCTCCTGGCGGGCGGTCGGGCGAAGGCGGAACTTGTAGGCCCGTATCAAGACCGGCCCTCCTCCTTCTTCCCGGGGCGTTCCCACTGCGTGTTGATGTACTTCTCCACCGTCGCCGCCGACACGGCGCCGGCCGAGACCGCCAGGTACGACGACGACCACAGCGTAGGCATGCGGCTCTTGAGGTGCGGGAACTCCGAGCGGAGCACGCGGGAGGTGAAGCCCTTGAACTGGTTCGCGACATACGAGGCCGACGACTTCGGGTCGTGCCTGACGGACAGGTGCACATGGTCCGGCATCACCTCAAGGGCGATGATCTCCCACCCGCGCTCGTCGGCCTTCTGCCGGATCAGCTCGTCCAGGCGTGTGGCGACCCGGCCATCGAGGACTGGACGGCGGTACTTCGGGCACCACACCACGTGGAGCGCGAGGTCGTACACGCCGCCGGAGAACCGGCGAACCTTCCTGGCCACCGTCACACGATCCCTATACACACGCGACAGGTCTAGTGCGGCAGAGAGGCGGCACAGGTGAACAGTGCAGACCCGTGGCCCGAGTTGAGGTCAGAGCAGTCCAGAGAAGCCATTCCCCACCCCGCTAAAGCGGGGCCTCCCCTGGCTAGGTCCTGATGGCCGTGCGCGAGGGACTGGAGAGGGCTCTGCGAGCCGCGGTGCGGGGCAAGGTGGCGTTCGACGCCGGAAGCCGTGCGCTCGTCACCATGGACGCCTCCAACTACCGGCGCGTCCCGCTGGGCGTCGTGGCCCCGTTCGACGCCGACGACGTCGCGGCCGCGCTCGCCGTCTGCCGGGAGTTCGAGGTGCCGGTGGTGGCGCGGGGCGGCGGGACGTCGGTCGCCGGGCAGGCGACGGGCGAGGGGGTGGTGCTGGACTTCACCCGGCACATGAACGCCGTCCTCGCCGTCGATCCCGGCGCCCGGACGGCCGTCGTCCAGCCCGGGGCCGTCCTGGACGACCTGCGGCGGCAGGCGGCCCCGCACGGCCTGACCTTCGGCCCGGACCCCTCCACGCACGGCCGGTGCACCCTCGGCGGAATGATCGGCAACAACGCCTGCGGCGCGCACTCCGTCGCCTGGGGCACCACCGCCGACAACGTCCACGAGCTGGACGTGCTCACCTACGGGGGCGACCGGGCCCGTCTCGGCCGCGGTCTCGGCTCGCTCCCCGCCCCGCTCGCCGACGGTCTGCGCGCGCTGGTCGACGGCGACTTGGCCATGCTGCGCACCGGCTTCCCCGTCCTCCCCCGCCGCATCTCCGGCTACGCCCTGGACGCGCTGCTGCCCGAGCGCGGCACGGACGTGGCGCGGGCCTTCACCGGGAGCGAGGGCACCCTCGGCGTGCTGACGCAGGCGGTCGTCCGCCTGGTGGCGGTGCCCACGGCCCGCGCGCTGGCCGTCCTGGCCTACCCGGACGAGGGCGCGGCGGCCGATGCGGCCCATCTGCTGCTGCCGCGCGGCCCGTTGACGGTCGAGGGGATGGCCGCGGACCTGGTGGGGCAGGCGTCCGGGCTGCCCGCGGGCGGGGCCTGGCTGTTCGCCGAGACCGGCGGCGCGACGGCCGCCGAGGCGGCCTCCCGGGCCCGGGACCTGTGCCGGGCCGCCGCCGCTGACGGCGCCTGCGGCCACACCGTCGTCGCCGACCCGGCCGGGCAGCGGGCCCTGTGGCGGATGCGGGACGACGCGGCGGGCACCGCCACCCGGCTGCCGGACGGCAGCGAGGCCTGGCCGGGCTGGGAGGACTGCGCGGTACCGCCCGCCCGCCTGGGCGCCTACCTGCGGGAATTCCGGGCCCTGTTGGGCCGGTACGGGCTGCGGGGAGCGCCCTTCGGGCACTTCGGCGAGGGCTGTGTGCACGTGCGGCTGGACGTGGACCTTCTGACGGACGAGGGCGTGCGCCGCTACCGCGACTTCTCCGGGGAGATGGCGGACCTCGTGGTCGCGCACGGCGGCTCGCTCTCCGGCGAGCACGGCGACGGCCAAGCGCGCGCCGAGCTGCTGCCGCGGATGTACGGGCCGGAGATGGTGCGCCTGTTCGAGCGGGCCAAGGCGGTGTGGGATCCGGCGGGCGGGCTGAACCCGGGGATGCTGGTGCGCCCGTACCGCCTGGACGAGAACCTGCGCTTCGCCCCGCTCCCGCGGCGCCCGGTGCCGGTGGCCTTCGGCTATCCGGGCGACGGCGGCGACTTCACGGCGGCGGTGCGGCGGTGCGTGGGCGTCGCCAAGTGCCGGGAGACGGCGGTGGGTACGGGCGTGATGTGCCCGTCCTTCCGCGTCACCGGCGAGGAGCGGCACTCCACGCGTGGCCGGGCGCGGCTGCTGCACGAGATGCTGGCGGGCGAAGTCCTGCCGGACGGCTGGCGGTCCGAGGAGGTGCACGGGGCGCTCGATCTGTGCCTGGCGTGCAAGGGCTGCCGCAGCGACTGCCCGGTGGGGGTGGACATGGCCACGTACAAGGCCGAGTTCCTCCACCACCACTACGCGGGGCGCGTCCGGCCGGCGGCGCACTATGCGATGGGGTGGCTGCCGCTGTGGCTGAGGTGGGCGGCGGCGGTGCCCGGCACGCTCAATGCGGCGGCCCGCACTCCACTGGCCACGGTGGCGAAGCGACTGGCGGGCATCGCCCCGGAACGCCCTCTTCCGTCACTGGCGGCGCAGCCCTTCACCCGCTGGTGGGACGGACGCCCGGCGAACGACGCCGCAACGAGCTCCGGGGATCGGGTGGCCGTCCTGTGGCCGGACACGTTCACCAACTACCTGACGCCGTCCGTGGGGCGGGCCGCCGTCGCCGTGCTGGAGGACGCCGGCATCCGCCTCCTCGTACCGCCCCGGCCGGTCTGCTGCGGCCTCACCTGGGTCTCCACCGGTCAGCTCCACCGCGCCCGCAAGGTCATGCGCCGCACCCTGGACGTCCTCGCCCCCGCACTGGCCGCGGGCCACCCGGTGATCGGCCTCGAACCCAGCTGCACCGCCTCCCTGCGCACCGACCTCCCGGAGCTGCTTCCGGACGATCCTCGCGCTCGCCAACTCGCCTCCTCCGTGCGTACCTTCGCCCAGGCGCTCGAAGAGCTCGCCCCGGACTGGCGGCCGCCCCGCGTCGACCGGCCCGTCGTCGGCCAGACGCACTGCCATCAGCACGCCGTCCTGGGCGACGCCGCCGAGCGGCGACTTCGTGAACGCGCCGGTCTCAGCGGCGAGTTGAGCGGTGGCTGCTGCGGCCTCGCCGGGAACTTCGGCTTCGAGCGCGGCCATTACGCCGTCTCCGTCGCCTGCGCCGAGGAGCAGCTGCTGCCGGCCCTGCGGCAGGCGCCCCCGGATGCCGAGGTGATCGCGGACGGGTTTTCCTGCCGTACACAGATCCGTAACCTATCGGACAGACAGGGCCGCCACCTCGCCGAAATCCTCGCGGATTCCCTCGGCCGAAAAGCATGCAAGCACGCTTGATTGTTTCCGCGACCGCTGTCACCCTCCCGTTCCATGCCCGCACCCGCCCCCGTGCTCAGGATCGGCAACGCTTCCGGCTTCTACGGCGACCGCTTCGACGCCCTCCGCGAGATGCTCACGGGCGGCCCCCTGGACGTGCTCACCGGTGACTACCTGGCCGAGCTGACGATGCTGATCCTCGGCCGCGACCGGCTCAAGGACCCGGCCGGGGGCTATGCAAGAACGTTTCTGGGCCAGTTGGAGGAGGGGCTGGGCCTGGCGGCCGACCGCGGGGTCAAGCTCGTCACCAATGCGGGCGGCCTCAATCCGGCGGGCCTCGCGACGCGCATCGCGGAGCTGGCGGACCGCGTCGGCGTGCCCGTACGGATCGGCTACGTCACCGGGGACGACCTCGGCCGCGAGCACGACTGGGGCAAGGGCGTGCTGACCGCCAACGCCTATCTGGGCGGCGCGGGCATCGCCGAGTGCCTGCGGGCGGGTGCCGACGTCGTGGTGACCGGCCGGGTCACCGACGCGGCCCTCGTCACCGGCCCGGCCGCCGCGCACTTCGGCTGGACGGCCGAGGACCTGGACCCGCTGGCGGGCGCGGTCGTGGCCGGGCACGTCCTGGAGTGCGGCACCCAGGCCACCGGCGGCAACTACGCCTTCTTCGGCGAGCACGACGTGCGCCACCCCGGCTTCCCGCTCGCCGAGATCCACGCCGATGGCTCGGCCGTCATCACCAAGCACCCGGGGACGGGCGGCGCCGTCAACGTCTCCACGGTCACCGCGCAACTGCTGTACGAGACGGCGGGCGCCCGCTATCCGGGCCCGGACGTGACGGCCCGGCTGGACACCGTGCAGCTCACCGATGACGGCCCGGACCGGGTGCGGATCAGCGGGGTGCGCGGCGAGTCGCCGCCGCCCACGCTCAAGGTCGGGCTGACCCGCGGCGGCGGCTGGCGTTACGAGATCGTCTTCGTGCTGACCGGCCTCGACATCGGCGCCAAGGCCCGTCTGGTGCGCGCCCAGCTCGACGACATCCTCACCGACCCGGCCCGCCGCCCGGCCCAGGTGCAGTGGACGCTGGCCCGTACGGACCGGCCCGACGCGCCCGTGCAGGAGGAGGCGAGCGCGCTGCTGCACCTCGTGGTGCGCGACCGCGACCCGGAGCTCGGCCGGGCCGTCGTCACCGCCGCCGTCGAGCTGGCCCTGGCCAGCTATCCGGGCTTCCACGTCACGGCGCCGCCGGGCAAGGGCGTGCCGTACGGCGTCTTCGAGGCGGCGTACGTGGACGCCGAGGCCGTGCGGCACGCGGCGGTGCTGCCCGACGGCACCCGCGTGCCCGTGCTGCCGGGCCCCCTGCGGGCCGTGGCGGAGCCGCTGCCCGAGCCGGAGCTGCCCGAGCCGCTGCCCGCCGGGCCCGTGCGCCGCGTCCCGCTCGGCCTGGTCGCCGGGGCCCGCAGCGGCGACAAGGGCGGCAGCGCCAACGTCGGCGTGTGGGTGCGCAGCGACGAGGCGTGGCGGTGGCTCGCGCACGCGCTGACCGTCGAGCGGTTCCGCAAACTGCTGCCGGAGACGGGCGGCTTCGCGGTGCAGCGGCACGTGCTGCCGAACCTGCGGGCGCTGAACTTCGTCGTCGACGGGCTGCTGGGCGAGGGAGTCTCCTCCCAGGCCCGCTTCGACCCGCAGGGCAAGGCCGTGGGCGAGTGGCTGCGGGCCCGTCATCTGGAGATACCGGAGGTGCTGCTGTGACGGTTCTGGCGTCCGGTCTCGACCCGTCCTCCGCCGCCTACGCGGACAACCGGGCCGCCATGCTGGAGAAGCTCGCCGCCGTGGAGGCCGAGCACGCGAAGGCCGTCGCCGGGGGCGGCGAGAAGTACACCGCCCGGCACCGCTCCCGCGGCAAGCTCCTCGCCCGGGAGCGCATCGAACTGCTGCTGGACCCCGACACGCCCTTCCTGGAGCTCTCGCCGCTGGCGGCCTGGGGCAGCGACTACACGGTCGGCGCGTCCCTCGTCACCGGCATCGGCCTGATCGAGGGGACCGAGTGCCTGGTGACGGCCAGCGACCCGACGGTGCGGGGCGGGGCCAGCAACCCCTGGACGCTCAAGAAGGCGCTGCGGGCCAACGAGATAGCCCTCGCCAACCGGCTGCCGCTCGTCTCGCTCGTCGAGTCCGGGGGTGCGGACCTGCCGAGCCAGAAGGAGATCTTCATCCCCGGCGGTGCGCTGTTCAGGGACCTGACGCGGCTGTCCGCGGCCGGCATCCCCACCATCGCGGTGGTCTTCGGCAATTCGACCGCCGGAGGCGCGTACATCCCCGGCATGTCCGACCACGTGATCATGGTCAAGGGGCGGGCCAAGGTCTTCCTGGGCGGGCCGCCGCTGGTGAAGATGGCCACCGGCGAGGAGAGCGACGACGAGTCGCTGGGCGGTGCCGAGATGCACGCGCGTACCTCCGGCCTGGCCGACCACTTCGCCGTGGACGAGCCGGACGCGCTGCGGCAGGCGCGGCGGGTGGTGGCCCGGCTGGGCGGCCGCACGGCGCGCCGCGGGCCCGAGGCCCCGCCCGTGCCGCCGCTGTACGACGAGGACGAGCTGCTGGGCATCGTCGCCGGCGACCTCAAGGCGCCCTTCGACCCGCGCGAGGTCGTCGCCCGGATCGTGGACGGCTCGGACTTCGACGAGTTCAAACCCCTGTACGGGCCGAGCCTGGTGACCGGCTGGGCGCGGCTGCACGGCTATCTGGTGGGCGTGCTCGCCAATGCGCAGGGCGTGCTCTTCAGCGCGGAGTCGCAGAAGGCGGCGCACTTCATCCAGCTGGCCAACCAGCGGGACGTTCCGCTGGTCTTCCTGCACAACACCACCGGCTACATGGTCGGCCGCGCCTACGAGCAGGGCGGCATCGTCAAGCACGGCGCCATGATGATCAACGCGGTGTCGAACTCGCGGGTCCCGCACCTGTCGGTGCTGATGGGCGCCTCCTACGGAGCCGGGCACTACGGCATGTGCGGGCGCGCCTTCGACCCGCGGTTCCTGTTCTCCTGGCCGAGCGCGAAGTCGGCCGTCATGGGGCCACAGCAGCTGGCCGGGGTGCTGTCGATCGTCGCCCGCGCCTCGGCGGCGGCCAGGGGCCGGCCGTACGACGAGGAGGCCGACGCCGGGCTGCGCGCGATGGTGGAGCGGCAGATCGAGTCGGAGTCGCTGCCGCTGTTCCTGTCGGGGCGGCTGTACGACGACGGGGTCATCGATCCGCGGGACACGCGGACCGTGCTGGGGCTGTGCCTGTCGGCGGTGCACGGCGCGCCGTTCGAGGGCGCGCGGGGTGGTTTCGGCGTCTTCCGGATGTGAGGGACCGATGATCGGGTCAGTGCTGGTCGCCAACCGGGGCGAGATCGCCTGCCGGGTCTTCCGGACGTGCCGGGAGCTGGGCATCGCGACGGTCGCCGTGTACGCGGACGCGGATGCCGGCGCACGGCACGTGCGGGAGGCCGACGCGGCGGTGCGGCTGCCGGGTTCGGCCGCGGCCGAGACGTATCTGCGCGGCGAGCTGGTGGTGGCCGCCGCGCTGGCGGCGGGGGCGGACGCGGTCCATCCCGGGTACGGGTTCCTGTCGGAGAACGCGGAGTTCGCGCGGGCGGTGCGGGCGGCGGGGCTGGTGTGGATCGGGCCGTCGCCGGAGGCGATCGAGGCCATGGCCTCGAAGACCGGCGCCAAGCGGATCATGTCGGCGGCCGGAGTGCCGGTGCAGACACCGCTGGAACCGGCGGCGGTGACCGGAGCCGACCTGCCGGTGCTGGTCAAGGCAGCGGGCGGGGGCGGCGGGCGCGGCATGCGGGTGGTGCGCGATCTCTCCCAGCTGGACGACGCGTTGGCGTCGGCGCGGGCCGAGGCGGCCGCGGCCTTCGGCGACGACGAGGTCTTCGTCGAGCCGTATGCGGAAGGCGCCCGGCACGTGGAGGTCCAGGTGCTGGCGGACACCCGGGGCACGGTGTGGACACTGGGCACGCGCGACTGCTCGCTGCAGCGCCGGCACCAGAAGGTGATCGAGGAGGCGCCCGCCCCCGGCCTGCCGGACGCGCTGCGCGAGCGGCTGCACGGCTGGGCGGCGGACGCGGCGCGCGCGGTGGGCTACACGGGCGCGGGGACGGCCGAGTTCCTCGTCCCGGCCGACGGGCGCCCGTACTTCCTGGAGATGAACACCCGGCTGCAGGTGGAGCACCCGGTGACGGAGTGCGTGTACGGGGTGGACCTGGTGGCGCTGCAACTGCGCGTGGCGGAGGGCGAGGCCCTGCCCCCGTCCCCGCCCGCACCGTCGGGCCACGCGGTGGAGGCCCGGCTGTACGCGGAGGACCCGGCCGCAGGCTTCGCCCCCCGGCCGGGAACGGTCCACAGGCTGTGGGTGCCGGACGTCTGCGAGCCCGGCCCCGCGGGCGCGGCCCTGCGCGTCGACTCCGGGATCGACGACGGCGACACCGTCTCCGTCCACTACGACCCCCTCCTCGCCAAGGTGATCGCCCACGCCCCGACCCGGCGGGAGGCCGTCCGCAAGCTGGCCCACGCGCTGGAGCGCGCCCGCGTCCACGGGCCCGTCACCAACCGCGACCTGCTCGTACGCACCCTGCGCCACCCGGAGTTCACCGCCGGCCGCATGGACACCGGCTTCTACGGCCGCCACCTCGCGGAGCTCACCGCACCCCCCGCGCAGCAGCCCCTGGCGGCCCTCGCCGCCGCGCTCGCCGACGCCCAAGGCCGCTCCCCCTTCGGCGGCTGGCGCAACGTGCCCTCCCAGCCGCAGGCCAAGGCCTACCGCAGCGAGCCCGACGGCACGGAGCACGAGATCCACTACCGCCTCACCCGCACCGGCCTGGAGGCCCCCGCCTTCCCGGGCGTACGGCTCCTGGAAGCCACCGGAACCCGTGTCGTCCTCGAAGACGGCGGCATCCGGCGCACCCTCCACGTGGCCGCGTACGGCGACCGCGTCCACGTGGACACCCCGCACGCGGGCTCGTACGCCTTCACCGCGCTCCCCCGCTTCCCCGACCCCGCCGCCCGCGCGGAGCCCGGATCGCTTCTCGCACCCATGCCCGGCACGGTCGTACGGGTCGCGGACGGGCTCGCCGTGGGGCGGACCGTGACGGCCGGGCAGCCGCTGCTGTGGCTGGAGGCGATGAAGATGGAGCACCGCATCACCGCCCCGGCCTCCGGCACCCTCACCGCGCTGCACGCCGCGCCCGGTCGGCAGGTCGAGGTCGGAGCCCTGCTCGCCGTCGTCACCGAGACCGAGGAGACACCCGCATGAGCAGCACACTCGTGGAATCCGGCGAACTCCGCGCCCTGCGCACCGCCGTCGCGGCCCTCGCCGCCCGCTACGGCCGCGACTACTTCGGCACGGCCGTGCGCGAGGGCGGGCACGCCGAGGAGCTGTGGGCGGAGGCCGGGAAGCTCGGCTACCTGGGCGTCAACCTGCCCGAGGAGTACGGCGGCGGAGGCGGCGGCATCACCGAACTCGCCCTGGTACTGGAGGAGCTGGGCGCCGCCGGGTGCCCGCTGCTGATGCTGGTCGTCTCGCCCGCCATCTGCGGCACCGTGATCGCCCGCTTCGGCACCGACGCCCAGAAGCGGGCCTGGCTGCCGGGCCTGGCCTCCGGCGGGCTCCGCATGGCCTTCGGCATCACCGAGCCCGACGCCGGGTCGAACTCCCACCGGCTGACCACCACCGCCCGCCGCGACGGCTCCGACTGGATCCTCACCGGCCGCAAGGTCTTCATCTCCGGCGTGGACACCGCCGACGCCACCCTCGTCGTCGGCCGCACCGAGGACGCCCGGACGGGCCGCCTCAAGCCCTGCCTGTTCATCGTCGGCCGTGACGCGCCCGGCTTCACCCGGCGCCCCATCGCCATGGAAGTCGCCTCCCCGGAGAAGCAGTTCGAGCTGGTGCTGGACGACGTCCGGCTGCCCGCCGACGCACTCGTCGGCGACGAGGACACGGGGCTGCTCCAGCTGTTCGCCGGGCTCAACCCCGAGCGCATCATGACCGCCGCCTTCGCGATCGGCATGGCCCGCCACGCCCTCGGCCGGGCCGTGGCCTACGCCCGCACCCGGCAGGTGTGGGACGAGCCGATCGGCGCCCACCAGGCCATCGCCCACCCGCTCGCCCAGTCGCACATCGAGACCGAGCTGGCCCGGCTGATGATGTACAAGGCCGCGCACCTCTACGACGCGGGGGACGACGCCGCCGCGGGCGAGGCCGCCAACATGGCCAAGTACGCGGCCGCGGAGGCCGCCGTGCAGACCGTCGACCGCGCCGTGCACACCCTCGGCGGCAACGGCCTCACCACCGAGTACGGGCTGGCTTCGCTGATCACCGCGGCCCGGGTGACGCGGGTCGCGCCCGTCAGCCGGGAGATGATCCTCAACTACATCTCGCACCAGACGCTGGGCCTGCCCAAGTCGTACTGACCCCAAGTCTTACTGAAACCCATGGCCCGAAGGAGACTTGGCATGCCGGTCCGCCGCTCGTACGACAACTGCGTCACCACCCTCACCCTGGACTCCCCGCACAACCGCAACGCCCTCTCCGCCCGGCTCGTCGGCGAGCTGCACGAGGGGCTCGCCCGGGCCGCGGCGCACCCCGAGACCCGCGCCGTCGTGCTCACCCACACCGGCAACGCCTTCTGCTCGGGCGCCGACCTGTCGGAGGCGGCACCGACCGGGCCGCAGGAGGTGGCCCGGCTGCTGCGCACGGTCCTGGAGCTGCCCAAACCGGTGGTGGCCCGGGTGCACGGGCACGTCCGGGCCGGCGGGCTGGGGCTGCTCGGGGCCTGTGACATCGCGGTGGCCGGGCCCGAGGCGTCCTTCGCCTTCACCGAGGCGCGGCTGGGGCTCGCCCCGGCCGTCATCTCCATGGCGCTGCTGCCGCGCATCGACCAGCGGGCGGCGGCCCGTTACTTCCTGACCGGCGAGCGGTTCGACGCGGCGGAGGCAGCCAGGATCGGCCTGATCACCTCCGCAGGCGATCCCGACGAGCTGCTGCGGCCCGTGCTCGATGGGCTGCGCAGGGCCTCGCCGCAAGGGCTCGCCGAGTCGAAACGGCTGGTCACGGCCGAGGTGTTGCGCGTCTTCGACCGGGATGCGCAGGGGCTGGTCGAGCAGTCGGCGCGCCTGTTCGCCTCGGTGGAGGCCCGGGAGAGCATGACGGCGTTCCTGGAGAAGAGGGATCCCTCGTGGGTACGCTGACCGGCCCCAAGCAGGACCGCAGCCGTGCCACCCGGCAGCGGCTGCTGGAGGCGGCCATCGGCTGCCTCGGCGAGTACGGCTGGGCGGGCTCGACGGTCTCCCTGGTCGCCGAGCGGGCCGGGGTGTCCCGCGGCGCGGCCCAGCACCACTTCCCCACCCGCGAGGACCTGTTCACGGCGGCCGTGGAGTACGTGGCGGAGGAGCGCTCGGCGGCGCTGCGGGCGCTGGTCGCGGCGGCCCCGCCCGTCGTGGGCCCGGCCCGCAGGCACGTGGTCGTCGGCGAGCTGGTCGCGCTCTACACCGGGCCGCTGTTCCGGGCCGCCTTGCACCTGTGGGTGGCCGCGTCGAACGACCGCACGCAGCTGCGGGCGCGGGTGACGGCCCTGGAGGCGCGGGTGGGCCGGGAGACGCACCGGATGGCCGTGGAGCTGCTGGGCGCGGACGAGTCGGTGCCGGGGGTGCGGGAGACGGTGCAGGGGCTGCTGGACATGGCGCGGGGGCTGGGGCTGGCCACGCTGCTGACGGACGACAGCGCGCGGCGCGGGCGCGTGGTGGAGGAGTGGGTGCGGATTCTGGAGGGGGTGCTGGAGGGGGGCCGGCGCGGCGCGATGGACAGCTGACAGTCCATTGGGATCCACCTTCTGTCCATTCCCTTGCTCAGGGCACGTCGTTAGCGTGCGGGCGACTTCCGCCTCACCGACCCGAGGAGTTGCCCGGTGTCCCCCATCACGCGTCGTACGTTCGCAGTCACGTCGGCAGCGGCGGCCGCCGCCGCGGCCGTCGGCACCCCGGCGGCGGCCCACGCGGCCGAGGCGGCAGCCGCTTCCGCCGGGGCCGCCGCCCCCACGGCCGGCAAGCTCGCCGACGTCCGGCACGTGGTGATCCTCATGCAGGAGAACCGCAGCTTCGACCACTACTTCGGCGCCCTGCGCGGCGTCCGCGGCTTCGACGACCGGCAGGGCCTGGTCTTCCCCGACGGCAGCAGCGTCCTGCGCCAGCCCGACCCGGCCCGCAAGGACGGCGGCCGGCTCCTGCCGTACCGCATGGACACCACGCGCTTCAACGCGCAGAACGCGGACGGCCTGCCGCACGACTGGAAGTCCGGGCACGAGGCGATCAACCACGGCGCGATGAACCAGTGGGTATCCGCCAAGGGCGAGCGCTGCATGGGCTACTTCACGCGCGAGGACATCCCCTACCAGTACGCGCTCGCCGACGCCTTCACCCTCGCCGACCACTACTTCTGCTCCATGGCCGGCCCCACCGACCCCAACCGCCTCTACCTGTGGACGGGCACGCCCGGCCCCGGCACGGACGGCACGACCGGCCCGTTCACGGACAACAGCGTGGTGACCGACAACCCGGTCGCCGACTGGACGACCTACGCCGAGCGCCTGGAGAAGGCGGGCATCAGCTGGCGCGTCTACCACAACCCCAGCAAGGACGACCGCTACGGCGACTACGACGACAACGCGCTGTCCTACTTCCGGCAGTTCCACGCCTTCGCCAAGGACGACCCGCGCTACGTCAACGCGATGACGAAGTTCGACCTGTCGGCCTTCGACCGGCACTGCAAGGACGGCACCCTGCCCACCGTCTCCTGGCTGGTGGCCCCCTACCTCTTCTCCGAGCACCCCTCGGCCAGCCCGGACTACGGCGCCGACTACGTCAACACCGCGCTGCAGTCGCTGTTCTCCAACCCCGAGGTCTGGAAGCACACCGTCTTCCTGGTGATGTACGACGAGAACGACGGCTACTTCGACCACGTCGTGCCGCCCTTCCCGCCCGCCGGGACGCCGGACGAGTTCGTCGGCGGGCAGCCCATCGGGCTGGGCAGCCGGGTGCCGCTGTGGGTGATCTCGCCCTGGTCGCGCGGCGGCTGGACGAACTCCCAGGTCTTCGACCACACCTCGGTGCTGCGCTTCCTGGAGCGGGTGACGGGCGTGCGCGAGCCCAACATCAGCGCCTGGCGGCGGGCCGTCTGCGGCGACCTGACCTCCTGCTTCGACTTCACGCGCCCCGACTACTCGGTGCCCTCCCTGCCCGACACCAAGGAACTGGTCCGCAAGGCCGACCAGAGCGCCAAGCTGCCCGCGGTCAAACTGCCGGCCACCGGCCAGCAGACGACCCCGGTCCAGGAGCCGGGCACCCGCCCCTTCCGCCCGCTGCCGTACGCGCCCGAGGCGACGGTGACCGTGGATGCGGCGAAGGGCAAGGTGGTGTGCACGATGCACAACGCCGGGAGCGCGGCCTTCCACTTCACGGTCTTCCCGAACGTCCGGCTGCCCTTCGCGGGGACGCCGTTCACGGTCGCGCCGGGCGGCCGCGCGCAGTACGTGTGGGAGGCGTCGAAGACGGGCGGCGAGTACGACTTCACCGTCCACGGGGCGGACGGCTTCGTACGCCGCTTCAAGGGCAAGGCGGGCGGGGCGGCCGCGGCGGTGACGGCCGAGGCGGGCCACGACCACGTGACCCTGCACCTCGCGTCCAAGGGCGCCGCGGAGTTCGCCCTCGCCCCCAACGGCACGGGCGGCAAGCGGCAGAAGGTGACCGTGCGCGGTGCGCACAAGGTCGCCTGGCCGACGCTGTCGGGGCGCTACGACGTGACGGTCACGGGCCCGGACGGCTTCCTGCGGCGCTTCGCGGGCACGCACTACGGGCGGCGCTCGAAGTAGATCTACCGCTTGAGGTAGGCGAGGACGGCCAGCACCCGGCGGTTGTCGTCCGCGGACGGGGCGATGCCGAGCTTGGCGAAGATGCTCGCGGTGTGTTTGGCCACGGCGCTCTCGCTGAAGTGCAGGGTGGCGGCGACGGCGGCGTTCGACCTGCCCTCGGCCATCAGCTCCAGCACGTCCCGTTCGCGCGCCGTCAGGCTGCCGACGGTGCCGCGGGCCTCGCCGCGCGAGAGCAGCCTGGCGATGACCTGGGGGTCCATCACCGTGCCCCCGGCGGCGACCCGGCGCACCGCGTCGACGAACTGGGCGGTGTCGGTGACCCGGTCCTTGAGCAGATAGCCGACGGCGCCGTCGCCGGTGGCCAGCAGTTCGTTGGCGTAGAGCTGCTCGACGTACTGGGAGAGCACGAGGACGGGCAGGCCGGGCCGCTTGCGGCGGGCCTCCAGCGCCGCCTGGAGGCCCTCGTCGGTGAAGGTCGGCGGCAGGCGCACGTCGACGACCGCCACGTCCGGCTCCTCGTCCAGCAGCGCGCGCAGCAGGGCCGGGCCGTTGTCCACCGCGGCGACGACCTCGCAGCCGTGCTCCTCGAGGGTGCGTATCAGCCCGTCCCTCAGCAGGAAGAGGTCTTCGGCGAGGACAACGCGCACGGAATCTCCATCGTCACGGTGGTCGGCCCGCCCGGCGGACTGTGCAGGGCGAGGGTCCCGTCGAAGGTATCCAACCGGCGCCGGACGCCCGTCAGTCCGGTCCCCCGCGAGACGTCGGCGCCGCCGCGCCCGTTGTCGGTGACCGTGATCCGCAGCAGTGCGCCCTCGTACTCAAGGGCGATGTGCACCTCGCGGGCGCCGGAGTGCTTCACCGCGTTGGCCAGCATCTCGCTGACCGCGAAGTAGGCGGCCGACTCGACCGGCGAGGGGAGCCTGCCCGGCAGGCGGGCCTCGATATGGACGTCGAGGAAGCAGTCGAGCGCCAGGGCCCGTACGGCGTCGCCGAGCCCGCGGTCGGCGAGTACGGGCGGGTGGATGCCGCGGACCAGGCCGCGCAGGTCCTCCAGCGCCTGCGCGGACGTCCTGCGGACGTCCAGCAGCAGCTCACGGGCGGTCGGCGGGTCGCTGTCCAGCAGCCGGACGGCGCGCTCCAGCGTCATGCCCAGGGCGACGAGCCGGGCCTGCGCACCGTCGTGCAGATCGCGCTCGATGCGCCGCAGCTCGGCGGCCTGGGTGTCCATCGCCTGGGTGCGGGTGCGGTCCAACCGGTCCACGCGCCGCGCGAGTTCGGTGCTGCGCGGCGCGGACAGCAGCCACCGCCCCCACCGGGAGTGCAGCCGCAGCACCGCGGGCGCGGCGCACACGCCCGCGGCCGTGAACGCAAGGCCCAGCGCCAGTGCGGCGAGCATCGTCGGGGTGCTGTGCACGAGGACGAAGGCGTACCAGTTGGTGTCGCCGAGCAGCCGCCAGACGAACGGCTGCACCAGCGCGCCGAACACCCCGTACTCGATGAACACGAGGGGCACCGCGACCAGCAGCCCGCCCACGACCGGCTCCAGCCACGCCCACCCCAGGTCGCGCCAGAACCCCTCGTCGCCGAGGACCGCCCGGGCCGGGCCCGCGGGCAGCGGTTCCGGCGGGCTGATGCGTACGTCCGTCCAGCGGGCGGCCCGGCCGCGGGCCCGGTCGGACGCCGCGCGCAGCAACCGGGCGGCGGGCGGCAGCAGCCGGAAGCCGACGCCTACGGGCAGCAACAGCAGGGCAAGCACCACGAGCGTGCCGACGGCGGTCACCGCGAGGGCGAGCAGACTCGCCAGCTGGCACCGCCAGGCGGCCACGCAGGCGCGGATGAAGGCCGATGCCATCGCTGCCCGCCGCCTCACCGAACGTGTTCCAAGATCGACTCGATCCTAGCCGGAGCCCTGCGCACCCCCGCCCACACCCACACCACCGCCGCGGCCAGGCAGGCGGCCCCGAACAGCACCATGGGGAGCACCGCGCCGGACTCCTCGTCCATGAGCAGCAGCATGCCGAGGTTGACCAGGGCGTGGAAGCCGCCCGCGAGCAGCAGCCGGGACCCGCGCACCCGCTCCAGGGCCACCCCCAGCACGACCGACATCGACACGGTCGACAGCAGGAAGCCGGCCGCGTAGGCCGGGGCCAGCGCAAAGACCTGCACGTGCCACACGCCCCACACCAGCCCCACCGCGGCCGAGGCGGGGACCAGGCCCCACCGGGTGCGCAGCAGCGGCTGCAGGAAGCAGCGCCAGCCGATCTCCTCGCCGCACGCACCGATCAGCTGCGCCACCACGATCAGCACGAAGGGGTGGTGCAGTGCGCCCGGAGCGGTGACGTGGGCGTCGCCGGTGGCGAGGCCGTAGGCGGTGGCGGCCGCCGCGATGACCAGCGGCGCGGTGACGAGCAGCAACGCCCCCGACCGTCCGCCGCACCCCCGCACGGCTCCCGCGAGCACCGCCCGCACCCGCGCGGGCCACACCAGAGCGACGGTGAGGACGCCGAGGGCGGGGCCGAACTGGGTCAGCTCGATCACCTCGCCGGGGATCCGCGTCCAGGGCTGGAGGGCCCCCAGCGCCCCCGCCCCCAGAAAGGCGACGAGCAGGAACAGCCCCGCCTGCCCCGCTATCGCCTTCGCCGTGCCGTCGGTCTTGCGCATGCCTGCCGTCCCCCGTCGGGTCGTCGATCGTCAACTGGTCCGCCATCGACGATGCCGCTCGACGGGGCGGCTGCCATTGCAGGTGACTGCCGGACGGGGGTGCACATAGGTGCACCCCCGTGCGCCCCCGCCCCGGGACTTTCTTTAGACGAAGTAATGAGTTAATCTAATGAACATGCCGGATCTGTCCCGCACCCCCGACGACACCGCGGCCGTGAACGCTCTGCGGTCCGGTGTCATGCGGCTGTCCCGCAGGCTCAAGCACCAGCGGGTCGACGAGTCGCTCAGCCCCACCGAGATGTCGGTGCTCGGCACCCTGGCGCGGTGCGGTTCCGCCACGCCCGGGGAGCTGGCGCGCAAGGAGCACGTGCAGCCGCCGTCGATGACGCGCATCGTGGCGCTGCTGGAGGCCAAGGAACTGGTGCGGCTCGAGCCGCACCCCGAGGACCGCCGCCAGAAGGTGGTCCGGCAGACCGAGCGGGCCGAGGCCATGCTCGAAGAGAGCCGTCGCAAGCGCAACGCCTGGCTCGCCGAGCTGGCCGGAAATCTGGACGAGGACGAGTGGGCGACGCTGCGCGCCGCCGCGCCCGTACTCGAAAAACTCGCACACCTGTAGCGCCCCCGGCGCCCGCGCTCACAGAGCGCATCCAAGCGCAACATGACGCGTCCATGACGCATCGATGTGCGCCCGAAAGGTCCCGCCACACCGGCGGGAGCCCCGCATACGAGAAGGAGGCGAAGCACCTTGAGTTCGGGACACGGAGCAGACTCCGCACCCGCACCGAACCGCCACGACGACGCACCCATCACCTCCCTGCCGCACGTGAAGCACAAGGGAGGCATGTTCAGCTCGCTCCGGGTCCGCAATTACCGGCTCTTCGCCACCGGCCAGGTGGTCTCCAACACCGGCACCTGGATGCAGCGCATCGCCCAGGACTGGCTCGTCCTCGGCCTGACCGGCTCCTCCGCGGCGGTCGGCATCACGACGGCCCTGCAGTTCCTGCCCATGCTGCTGCTCGGCCTCTACGGCGGCGTCATCGCCGACCGCTACCCCAAGCGGCGGCTACTGCTGATCACCCAGAGCGCCATGGGCGTCACCGGTCTCGCCCTGGCCGCCCTCACCCTCTCCGGGCACGTCCAGGTCTGGCACGTCTACCTCACCGCGCTCGCGCTCGGTGTCGTCACGGTCGTCGACAACCCCGTCCGGCAGGCGTTCGTCGTGGAGATGGTCGGCCCCGCCGACCTGCGCAACGCCGTCAGCCTCAACTCGGCCAACTTCCAGTCCGCCCGGCTGGTCGGCCCCGCCGTCGCCGGCGCGCTGATCACCGCCATGGGCAGCGGCTGGGCGTTCCTGCTGAACGGGCTGTCCTTCGCCGCGCCCATCGCCGGGCTGCTGCTGATGCGCACCTCCGAGCTGCACAAGGCCGACCGCGCGCCGCGCGGCAAGGGCCAGCTCCGCGAGGGGCTGCGCTACGTCTCCGGGCGCCCGGACCTGCTGTGGCCGATCGTCCTGGTCGGCTTCATCGGCACCTTCGGCTTCAACTTCCCGATCTGGCTGACGGCGTTCGTCAACGACGTCTTCCACGCCGACGCCGGCACCTACGGCCTGCTCAACACCCTGATGGCCGCCGGTTCGCTGGCCGGCGCGCTGCTCGCGGCACGCCGGGGCACCTCGCGGACCAGGCTGCTGGTCGGCGCCGCGGTCCTGTTCGGAGTACTGGAGATCGCGGCCGCGCTCGCGCCCGGGTTCTGGGTGTTCGCGCTGCTGCTGGTGCCGATCGGCATGTGCGGCCTCACGATCAACGTGACCGCCAACTCCAGCCTCCAGCTGGCCTCCGACCCGGCCCTGCGCGGCCGGGTGATGAGCCTGTTCATGATGGTCTTCATGGGCGGCACCCCACTGGGCGCCCCGCTCGTCGGCTGGGTGACGGACGTCTACGGGCCCAGGCTCGGCTTCCTCGCCGGAGGCCTGGTCTCCGCGCTGGCGGCGGCGTGCATCGGCCTCGTGCTGGTGCGCGCGGGGGGCCTGCGGCTCCGGGTGGACCTGAGGCGGGGGCACCGGCACGTGACGTTCGTACCGCGCCCGACGGCCGCCCCGGGCGCCGGACGGGCCGAAGTCGGCACGTCCAGCGTGAGTACATCCGAAGTCGGCACGTCCGGCGTCAGCACGTCCAGCGCTTGAGGGCCAGGTGCGCGGCGCGGCGTCACACCCGCCGCGCCAGCACCTGCCCCGGCCACTCCCCGCCCTCACCGGCCCGGAAGGTCTCCGTCCGGGTGAACCCCTGCCCCTCGTAGAAGGCGACCAGCCGCCCCTCGCTGCCCGCGTAGCAGTCGACCCGCAGCAGCCCGATCCCCTGCCGCCGCGTCTCCTGCACCGCGTGCGCGAGGAGCGCCGCCCCCACGCCCCGCCCCGCGAAGCGGCGGTCGGAGACCAGCAGGTGCACGTACACCTCGGGCTCGTCCGCCGGGGCGACCTGCGGCGTGGAGTACGGCGTCAGCGTGACCGTCCCCGCGGGGACGCCGTCGATCTCCGCGATCCACGGCGTCCCCTCGGAGACGATCCGCTCCACCTGCGCCACCGCCCTCGGCCGCGCCGACCACGGCAGGGTGCCCCACTGGCCGGTGCGGCCGTGCGCCACCAGCCACTCCACCGCCCCGTCGAGCATGGCGAGTATCGCGGGGACGTCGTCCGCCCCGCCCTTCCTGATCTCCAAGCCGTTGCCTGCCATGCGCGGGACACTAGTCGTATGCGCCTGTTCGTGGCTGTGATCCCGCCCTCGGCCGCCATCGACGAACTCGCGGCCGAGGTCGCCCAATTGCGCGCCGCGCTGCCCGAGCGGCGCGGCCGGCTGCGCTGGACCGAACCCGCGAACTGGCACTTCACCCTGGCCTTCCTCGGCGAGACCGACGAGGCCCTCCTCCCCGAGCTGGACGAACGCCTCTCCCGCGCCGCCCACCGGCACCCGGCCCACGAGCTGCGGTTCGCGTCCGGCGGCCGGTTCGGCGACCGCATCCTTTGGGTGGGGGCGACCGGCTCCCTGGAGACCCTGGGCGGCCTGGCCCGCTCGGCCCGCGCCGCCGCCCGCCGCGCCGGCGTCCCGATGGACGACGCCAAGCCCTTCCGCCCCCACCTCACCCTCGCCCGCACCGCCGGGCACGTGAACCTCAAGCCCTACGCGGAGGAGCTGGCCGAGTTCCGGGGCCGCCGGTGGCAGGTCGAGCGCCTGGAGCTCGTCCGCAGCCTCCTGCCCGCCTCCGGCATCGCCGGGGAGCGCCCCCGCTACGAAACGGTGGCCGCCTGGCCACTGGGTACCCGGCGGGCACCCTGACCGCTCCGGTTACGCTCGTAGGGTGGACCCCAAGACCAGAAACCGGATCATGACCGGTGCGCTCGCCGTGCTGCTCGTCGTCGTCGCCGTGGTGGCCGCGGTGAAGTGACCCCGCGGCGACCCCGCGCGAGTCACCCTTGCTTCGAGCCCGCTCCAGGGCGTTGGCTAAGGCGGCATGGAGTACACGCAGCTCGGACGCACTGGACTCAAGGTCAGCAGGCTCGTCCTCGGCACCATGAACTTCGGTCCCCAGACCGACGAGGCCGCGAGCCACGCCATCATGGACGCCGCGCTGGACGCGGGCCTGAACTTCTTCGACACCGCCAACGTGTACGGCTGGGGCGAGAACAAGGGCCGCACCGAGAAGATCATCGGCAGCTGGTTCGCCCAGGGCGGCGGGCGGCGCGAGAAGGTCGTCATCGGCACCAAGGTCTTCGGCGGGATGCAGCCCGACGGCGAGCAGCCCTGGCCCAACGAGGACCGCCTCTCCGCGCTCAGCATCCGGCGCGCGGTCGAGGGCAGCCTCAAGCGGCTGCAGACCGACCACATCGACCTC
Source organism: Streptomyces olivoverticillatus (assembly GCF_014203555.1). Lineage (GTDB taxonomy): Bacteria > Actinomycetota > Actinomycetes > Streptomycetales > Streptomycetaceae > Streptomyces > Streptomyces olivoverticillatus. The sequence continues at coordinate 927,433 of NZ_JACHJH010000001.1, forward strand.
TACCAGTTCCACCACATCGACCGGCGGACGCCGTTCGAGGAGATCTGGCAGGCCATCGACGTCCTCGTACAGCAGGGCAAGATCCTCTACGCCGGTTCCTCCAACTTCCCCGGCTACAAGATCGCGCAGGCGAACGAGCTGGCCGCGCGCCGCGGGACGTTCGGCCTGGTCAGCGAGCAGTGCCTGTACAACCTGGCGGAGCGGCGGGCGGAGATGGAGGTGATCCCGGCCGCGCGGGAGTACGGGCTGGGTGTCATCCCGTGGTCGCCGCTGCACGGCGGTCTGCTCGGCGGCGTCATCAAGAAGGAGGCCCGGGACGGGCGCAGGGCCAGCGGCCGGTCGGCGGATGCGCTGGCCAACACGGCGGTCCGGGCGCAGGTCCAGGCGTACGAGGACCTGCTCGACAAGCACGGCCTCGAACCCGGCGAGGCGGCGCTGGCCTGGCTGCTGACCCGGCCCGGCGTCACCGGCCCGATCGTCGGCCCGCGCACGGCCGAGCAGTTGGAGAGCGCGCTGCGGGCGGTGAAGCTGGAGCTGAGCGAGGAGGTGCTGACCTCGCTGGACGAGATCTTCCCGGGCCCGGGCCCGTCGCCGGAGGCGTTCGCCTGGTGACCTGTTGAAGCGCGGGTCACCGCAGGAGCAGATCCGTGACCCCGGTGGTGTCCTCTTCAGCGTGCCCGGCGGCGAGGCGCTGCTTCATCAAGGTCAGGTAGGGCGTCAGCAGTTCGGTGCTGACGCCCTGCTCCTCCGCGGTGCGCAGCAGCGTCGCGGACCCGGCGACCTGCATGGCGAGGTTGGAGACGACGCCCGTCGTGTAGTCGCCGTCCTCCAGGTGACCGGCCATCGAGCCGACGGACTGCCCCATGGCGGTGAGCCAGGACGTGAGGAGCGGGGCGAGGTCCGTGGGTGCGATCTCCTCCTTGCGGATCAGCGCGAAGGCGTGGGCGACCCCGGAGAACATCCCGTACATGGCGCTGAGCAGCGCGACGTCGTGGAGGGCGGCGAAGCCGGCGTCCTCACCGACGTAATTGGTCCCGGCCGGTGCGGACAGGGCGTCGCGGTGGGCCTCGAAGAGGCCGCGCGAGCCGCTGTAGAAGACGTACGCGCCGGAGCCCGCGGCACCGATCATCGGCGGGACGGCCATGATCCCGCCGTCCAGGTAGCGGGCCCCGCGCTCGCAGGCCCACTCGGCGCGGGCGCGGGCCTGTGCGGGGGTGCTGGTGGTGAGGTTGACGAGATCCTTGCCGGTCAGGTCGGCGTCGGCGAGGGCCTCGCCGACGGAGTCGTCGTCGAGGAGGCAGACCACGACGAGCCGGCTCGCGGCGACGGCTTCGGCGACGGTGGGCACGGCGACCGCCGCCGGGGCGACGTCGGCGAGCGCCGTGGCCCGGCCGGGCGTGCGGTTCCAGACGGTCAGCGCGTACCCGGCGTCCTGCCAGGCTGCGGCCAGTGCGGTGCCCATGGCGCCGAGGCCGAGGAGGGAGAGGGAGCGGGTGTTGTTGTCGGTCATGCCGTTTAGGCTGGTTCGCGGACCAAAGATGATCAAGTACGCACCTTGAAGTGGGTGGTTACCTCAAGGTGAGTGAGCAGGTCAGAGGGGTGGAGCGATGCCTGTTGGACGGAGGCCGGGGTCGTACGTCTGCGGGATCGACGCGGCGATGGACGTGATCGGCGGCAAGTGGAAGGTGCTGATCCTCTGGGCGCTGGACGCCTACCCGTCCTCGCGCTTCGGCGAGCTCCGCAGGCTGGTGCCGGGGGTGACGGAGAAGGTCCTCACCTCGCACCTGCGCGAGCTGGAACAGGACGGCATCGTCCACCGCGAGGTGTACGAGGAGGTGCCACCGCGCGTCGAGTACTCCCTGACGCCCCTGGGCACCTCGCTCAACGCCGCGCTGGTGCCGCTGGGGGTCTGGGGTCGGGAGCACGTGCTGGAGGGATGATTCAGACCAGCTCGGCCTGCGGTTCCGGTTCCGGTTGCCGCGCCGGTGCGACCTTCGGCGCCTTCGCTTCCCACAGCTTGGTGGTCCGTACGTAGAGGTAGATCACCGAGATCATCGCCAGAATGAGCAGCGGCCCGAACACCCACGGCTGTTCGGCCATTTCCATCGGCAGATAGCGATACGACAGCAAGAACGCGGTGAAGACCGTTGCACCGTAAGCGACCAGCTGAATTCCCGACCGGTCCCAGCCGCGTTCGATCGAACGCAAAGCCGCCTCGATCGTGAGCGTGAACACCACGCCGGAGATGATGTCCGTGCCGTAGTGGTAGCCGAATCCCAGCGTCGCTCCGAGCGTGGCAATCAGCCAGAAGGCGCCGCCGAATCGAAGAATTCGCGGGCCCTTTCGGGAGTGAATGAAGATCGCGGTGGCCCACGCCGTGTGCAGGCTGGGCATGCAGTTGCGCGGGGTGGTCGCGTCGAAGGGCATGTGGTGCGGCGCAATGATCGGCGTCGGCGTGTTGGGCCACAGGTCGGCCACCGCCCAGTGCCCGCCGTCGGCGCCGTAGGCGAAGATCGGTCCGACCACCGGGTAGATCATGTAGATGCCCGGCCCGAGGAGGCCGATCACCAGGAAGGTGCGCACCAGGTGATGGCGCGGGAAGCGGCGCTCGGCCGCCACATTGCGCAGCTGGTACAGCGAGACGAGGACCGCGGCCACCGCGAGCTGGATGTAGACGTAGTCGAGAACGTGGTCGCCGATCGGACCGGTGGCCTTGACGATCCGGCCTACGATCCACGACGGGTTGCCCAGCGCGTGATCGGCGGTGGCCACGTACTGGTCGAGCACCGCCGGGCGGGTCTTCGAGGTGATGAGCAGCCAGGTGTCGCCGGTCTTGCGGCCGGCCACCAGCAGCAGGCCCAGCCCGACGCCCTTCAGCAGCAGGATGCGTTCCCGGCCGGTGCGGCGCGTGACGGCGATGACCGCATACCCCAGAACCACCCACAACGCGCCGTTGCCGAACATCATCTTGGCGCCGACGGCCCATCGCACCAGAAAGAAGGCGACGTCGATGCCGACCGCGATGCCGGCGGCGATGAACCGTTCCCGCCAGGTGAGCACCACCATCATCAGCCCCATGCTGGCGTAGAGCAGTGGGCCCGATTTGGGGGCGAATATCACCTCTTTAGCCTGGTTGGTGATCGGCCCCGGCAGGCCGTAGTGACGCGCGGCGATCTCCAGCGCGATGAGGAATCCGAGGGCCACCACACTCACTGTGGCCCACAATATCGTCCGTGGTCGGCGCCACGCGGCGAACGTTATTCTGCTATTTATTCGCGAAAACACCCGTGCTATAGATATCAATTGTTTGGCCAATTTGTTGGATGTCAGCTAAATAGATCACCCCTCGCGCTGGAGCATGTTTTCCGGTGAAGGGCGGGTGACCAGGGCGATCGTCGTGAGCCCGAACATGCTATCGGAGCGGTCGCCAATCTCCCGAGCGCCGCATGAAGGCGGGTCCAGCGGTGTCCGGTGGCGGTCGCAGAAGTGGTGAGGCGGGGTACCTGACCGCCAACAGCACCGATACGGTAACCGCGTGGATGAGGACGAACATCTGCTTCACGCCTCGTCGTTCGGCGCAGCGGCGGTCGCGTACGCCGAGCACCGTCCGGACTACGCGCAGGCTGCGGTGCGCTGGGCGCTTGAGACCGCGCCCGGCCCGCGCGTGCTCGACCTCGGTGCCGGCACCGGCAAGCTGACCGCCACGCTGGTCGCGCTGGGTGCCGACGTCATCGCGGTCGAGCCCGACCCGGCGATGCTGACCGAGCTGCGCCGCTCGCTGCCGGCTGTCCGCGCCCTGCCGGGCAGTGCCGAGGCGATACCGCTGCCGGACGCTTCCGTCGATGCCGTGCTGGCCGGCAACGCCATGCATTGGTTCGACATGGCCGTCGCGGGACCCGAGATCGCCAGGGTCCTCGCGCCAAGCGGCATCCTGGCCGGCCTGTGGAACCTCATGGACGACCGGGTCGAGTGGGTTGCCGGGCTCGCACGGGTCAGCGGGAGCGCGGCCATCGGCCCGCGTGACACACCCGCCGGCTGGCGCGCCGAGACGGCCGACATGCACCTTCCAAAGACCGGCGTGGCCGCCCGGTTCGGCTCACCGGAGCAGGCCGAGTTCCCACACGGGCAGCGCCGCACTGCCGACTCTCTCGTCGCGACCATCGCGACACGCGCGGGGATGCTGGTCATGCCAGAACAGGAACAGAAAGCCACGCTGGGCCGGATCCGCGCTTTCCTCGCGAGTAGTGCGGAGACCGCCCGCGGCGAGTTCACTCTCCCGATGCTGACCGGCGTGCTGCGCGTCCGGCGGCTGTGATGCATCGCGTGGCAGGGAAAAGGCTTGAAGGGATGATCACCGGGCTGATATCTTCCAGTCGCCCGTGACACCGCCCGAGGAGGTGAGCCCCGTGAACGCAGTATCGACGTGGGTGCTCCCCCTGCCCGTCACGGCCGGCGATTGACGTAGGTGTCGCCGGGAGCGCCTCGACAACAAGGCACTCCCGAAAGGCAACACCTCATGAACTCATCGCATTCTCTTAAGTTCACCGCCGAGTCGTCGTCGAACGGCATGATCGAGCGTGACTTCACCGTGGGCGACGTCCCCGGAGTCCTCTGGTCGCCGGCTTCCGGCGCCGAACGCGCGCCCCTGATCCTGATGGGCCACGGCGGCGGCAACCACAAGAAGCACCCGGCGATGGCCGGCCGCGCGGCCCTCCTCGTGAACGGCTGCGGCTTCCACGTCGCCGTCATCGACGCGCCCGGTCACGGCGACCGGCCGCGCACGGCGCACGACGAGGCGGAAATCGCCGAGCTGTTCCGCGCGAGGGCGGCCGGCGAGCCGGAAGGCCCGATCGTCGTCCGCTACAACGCCCACCTGGCAGAGCAGGCCGTGCCCGAGTACCTGGCGACCCTGGACGCTCTCCAGGAGCTTCCGGAGATCGGCACCGACGGACCAGTCGGCTACTGGGGCATCAACATGGGCACCGCGATCGGCATACCGTTCGTGGCAGCCGAACCCAGGATCACGGCCGCTGTCTTCGGCCAGCACTGGCCCGATGTCCTGGCCGAGAAGGCGAAGCACATCACCATCCCGATCGAGTTCGACATGCAGTGGGACGACGAGCACATCCCCCGCGAGGAGGGTCTCGCGCTGTTCGACGCCTTCGCCTCGAAGGAGAAGTCCCTGCACGTGAACTCGGGCAAGCACAAGGAGCTGCCCAGGTTCGAGGCGGACAGCGCGGTCCGCTTCTTCGCCCGGCACTTCGGCCGAGCGGTCACCTCGCGGGCCTGACGTGTGCGGTTGAGACGCCCAGCCCGCGTCTGTGCGGGACGGGCCCCTCCGTGCCCTACGGCATGAGGCCGAGCAGCGCCGTGAAGCGGGCGTTGCTCGGGCGGGCCGCGACGGGGCCGACCCGGGAGTCCCAGTGCCGGCAGTTCGCCGCGACGAACGCCCGCAGGGCCTGCGCATCGGCCGCCCGCCAGCAGGGGAATCGGGCAGCCCAGGCGAGCGCCCGGCCAGTCGGGCAGTCGGCTTCCATCAGCCGTACGGTCGTGTAGGCGACATCGGCCCAGGCCGGTCCGAGGGCGGGCATGGCCCAGTCGACGAGGTGCGCGCGACGGTCGGCGATGAGGATGTTGTGCGGGTTGGTGTCTGTGTGCAAGAGGCTGTCGCCACCGAGCAAGGCCGCTTCGCCAGGGGCGAGCAATGCCGACCAGCGCTCGACGAGCGGCGGCACCGCAGGGGTGGGCCGGGGCTGCCGGTCGTGCGCTGTGCGCAACGCCTCGGCGACGAGCGGCAGATCGGGCGACCCGGGCGATAGGTCGGCGTGCCGCCCGTCAACGTACTCGAACCCCAGCAGGTCCCAACCGTCAGCGACGACCTGCCACAGCAACCGGGGGCCTATGGCGCGCACGTACGGATTGACCAGCACTTCCCACTGTTGTGCAGCCCGATGCACGGGGCCGCCCTTGACGAACGTCCTGCCTGTGGCGGTGGTGAGACTGAGCGCGGTCGCACAGGTGAGGCCGTCCGGCAGCGTCTCCGCGGCAATGACCGCCCCGGTGCGCTCTTCGACAGCCGCCCGGACAGCGCCGGGCAGCTCAGGCCATGCGGTACGGGCCGACACGGTCCCCCCTCGTGAGGGGGTGGCAGCCGAGGACGGCTGCCACCCGGGGCAGAAGACGCTACTGCACTGTTGCGCCGCATTTACGACAGCGCGTCGCGCCGCTCCACTGGACCCAGTCGTGGTCGCAGTCGTCATTGCAGATCACTGTTCGCATTTCATTCCCTTCGCGCGATCGGCCAACGTGGCGCCTCCCCACGTCTGCTGAGCGGCCTCGAACCGCCGCCGCTCGGCTGTCACGGGCGGCCGCAGGTTGGAGGTGTAGGCGGTCCAGGCGCAGCCGTTGGGGTACTGGAGCCGGGTCAGACCGTTCGCGGATTTGGTGACGGCACCGACGGCGTTGTTGAAGGTGTCGACGACGACGGCACCCACCTCTGGGTCGGTCATTTACCCCACCTGCCCCGCGAGTTCACAACCTTCACTTTGGCCCTCAGCTGCTCGGCACCGGTAGCAGCCCGCACGACCTCGGGCACCGCCTCCCACTCCAGCCCGCCGGCCGGTGGACGAAGTTGAAGGCGCGGGCCCACGTGACCCATGACCTGGCCCAGCTTGTCGAGCTGCATGTCGACGACAAAGGTTCCGGCCACGTGCGGCAGTTGGGCCACCGGCGGACAGGTGCACTCCAGCACGGGGGTGACGTACGCGCCTAGGGCGCTGGTGTGGGGCAGGGAGAGTACGGCGGGTGCGAAGGTGTCGTTAGCGACGTTGCCGCGACTGCCGGATTTTGCGAGAAGCACTCTCGCCCACGCGAGGAATCGGGCGATACGCTCTTTCATGTCATCAGCTCCTATGAGGCTGGTGGCCATGCCCCCGGGCCGGTAGCACGGCCGCGGGGGTTTGTGGTGAGTGCCACAGTAAGGTGACCCCTCTACACCTGTCTATAGCCGGATACTACCCTCAGCGTCTATGTTCGGTTGGGTGTCAATACGTACGGTTCTGCAAGTGATGGACTACGACCCCACCCGTCCCAAGTGGACCCAGATCGCCGACGTGCTTCGGGAGCGCATCGCGAGTGGCGAATACCCGGTCAACCACCTGATCTCCGAGACGCGGCTGGAGCAGGAGTTCGGCGTAGCGCGAGTCACGGTGCGCAAGGTCACCGCCGCACTTCGCAAAGAGGGTCTGATCGTTACCACGCCTGGCATGGGCTCGTTCGTAGCACGGCAGTAGCCGAGGACTCCGACAGCTGACCGGGCTCGTTTACGGCCACACGGCGGCCGAGGCCGCTGCGAACTGCTCACCATGACCCACAGGCTGGACTGGTCAACCACGCCGCCCCAGGGACGGAACGTCCTACTTCTGCGACGCTAGCCCGCGACGCCCAAGAACTCGGCCAGCTTGCGCAGACCGGGCGGACGTGACTTCGCTGCCCAGAGGTCTTGGACGATGGTGACGGCCAACGTGTGGTGGCGCATCCACGACGGTGCGACGCGGTGCAGCTTCGCAAGGGACTTGGTGGCGCCCTCGGCATCGCCGATGTCGGCGTACGCGCGAGCCACGTCCAGCAGCAGCCACGTCCGCCAGGACAGAGGGGTTTCCCTGCTCAGCCGCATTCCCCTCGCAAGCCTGAGGGCTTCCTCCGGCCGAGCGTGCTGAACGGCGAGACGCACGCGCTCGATGCGTACGGACGACTTACTGAAGATGCTCAGGAGCTTGCCGTCCGCAGGCGGTGGCATCGTGGCAAGGCGACCGGCGGCCTGCTCTGCCGTGCGCATCATGGCGTTCGCCGTCTCATAGTCGCCGGAGCGTGCGCTGCTCGTGGCAGCGGACATCAGCAAGCCACCCCATACACGCACGCCCTCGGCACTGTGAATGTGACGCTGCTCGACGCCGTCGGCCGCGCGAACCGCCAAACTGCCCGCGTCGTCCAGCCGGTTCTGACGCTGGTACGCCCACGCCACGGAGTTGCAGATCATCGGCGGCAGGAGCGGGTCCATCGAGACTTCGGCTGCGGCGAACGCACGTTCAAGGCTCGACAGCGCGAGATCGGTCTTCCCCAGCCGGATGGCAAGGTGACCGCCCAATTGCAGTGCCTTCGCCAAAGCTCCCTGCCCGGCCCCGCGTTGGCCCTCGTCGCCCACGGCCGAGGCGAACCGGGCGTCCGCGATGATGCCGGGCAGCACTTCCATGACCCGGCCGAAATCCGCCGCGTGGTAGAGGGTCCAGGCCGCAGCGATCTCGCTCCGCAGTAAAGGCAGAGACAGCGACTCGGCACCGCTGGGCTCAGACGGTGGAGCAAACAAGGGCGGCATGATGGCGCGCCGCACGGCCACCAACGCAGGAGGCTCTGCTTCACCCGTGGAAGGCACGGCAGGTGGATCCCCCAGCAGGGTGGTGACCTCCACGCCCAGCCCCTTGGCAAGCGCATGGAGCGTCGGCAGCCGAGCCGAATGCTTACGCCGCTGCTCCAGCTTCCGCACGACGTCCACAGACACACCCGAACGTTCGGCCAGCCCCTCTTGCGTGAGGTCGGCCATTCTGCGCAACCGCTGTACGCGATCGCCCAAGTGCTCACTACCCATGCCATCGAAGCTACGCTGCACCGGAGGCACGGCGAGGTAATTTCCTCGCGAAGGCCGTGGAGGGCGCCAGCAGCCGACGGCCGCTGCATGGCAGACGCAGGCCAGCCTGGCGCCCGCGGGGTGGGCCCCACGGGTGGAGGACGCGGTCGCGCTGTTGGCTCTCGCTCAAGCGTGTCGCTGCCAGTAGTCCGCGTACGGAGTCGCATGCTTCCAGGCCGTGTCGCGGTAGGCGCGATATTGCAGGAGCACGTCCTCACTCAACGGCTCGGCCCCGAGGAACTCGTCATCCCCGTTGTAGTGCATCCGGTAGACCGCCGCGTCGTCGAAGAGCCAGAAGTCGTGATCTGGCAGCCCTTCGACTGTTTGATCGGTCAGGTCGATGATGCGGATGTCCTCACCGGCCTTGGCGTTGCCGACGTAGCCCCACCCGAGCTCGAAACGAAGGTAGTCACTCAGGGGCGAGCGCAGGATGTGAACCTGCGCAGCTCCTTGCCGAAGTCGACCATGGAACGCACCCACTGGCTGTCCTCCCAGGCCTCGGGCATGGTGCCACCAGCCAGGAAAGAGGCGAACTCTTCCCGCTCACCGTCGACGTTGTAGCGGTCCTTCGTCTCCATTTTGAAGGCCGATGATTCGAGTGTCTGGAACAGCCGATTGAACTCGTCACCCACGAGGAGAATTGAAGTACCCCTCCAGCAGTTCGGCCATCACTTCAACCGCGGTTTCGTTCTCGGGCAAGTCGAGCTGTGCCAAACGCTCGGCACTGAGAACCTTGAAGCCTTGGACGATGTAGCGCCCGTGTTCCGTGCGCCATAGTGTGGGGCACGGCCCCTCCTTGCAGTCGCTTGCAAGCTTCTCAAGTGCCATCGAGGCCCCCTTCGACATCGACTTGCACGCCGCGTTCGATGCTGCCGAGCATGTGACCCCAAGGTCAGGGGCTACGTCTTTCCACAACGGGAAAGGGCTCAGCGCACGACTTTGATGCCGAAGTGGCCGCCGAACTGCTGGCCGAAGCCGATGGCGGAGTGCATGTGGGCGTACATCTCCATGCCACGGGCGCACACCAGGGGCCGACGTCGAGGATGTCGGTCCAGCCGTACTCCTTGAGCAGCTCGGTGGCCTGCTTCTTGGCGTCGGCGTGGTCGCCGGCGACGAACATGGTGTGGTCGCCGCCCCCGACGGCCTGCGGGTTGACGACGGTGGCCTGTTCCTGGGTGACGAAGGACAGCTCACGCACCGCCCCAAGCCCACCCGCTCCACCGGTCCACCTCGATCGCCACCACCGGTCCGTCCAGTGGACGCCCCTCGTGCTGGGGGTACTTCGCCCGCAGCAGGCCGACCGGTCCGGCGCACCGCTCGCGCTCGCGCCAGACCCGTGCCCGGCCATCCGCCCTTGCCCACCACAACTGCCGCCAGTCGGACGCGTAGTGGTCCGTCAGGAGCGAGACCCGCGGGTTCTCCTCGATGTTGCGCAAGCGGCGCAGCTCCCATGTGCTCTTCGGCTTCGCGTCGACCGCGAAGTACACGACGTCGCCATCCACGGCGAACGTGACCGGCACGATGTGCGGTACGCCGTGCGCGTCGGCCGTCGCCAGTCTTGCGACCGGCGACGCCTCGAACCGCTCCTTGGCCTCCGTCGGCCCCAGTCTCACTCCACCGAGCCTAGTGACCGTCCCGCGGGTCGGCGCGCGGACGACGGACGGCGCCCTCCGCGTCCCTTTGGCTCTGCTCGCGGTGCAGGTGCACCAGGGCCGCATTAGGTTCGGTCGCGGTGGGAGCACGGGGCTCCCGGAGAGGGCAGTGGAGCGCATGGCGGTGGTCTTCGCCGGGCGCCCACGGTGGCGCTGCTGGTCCTCACCCTGGTGGCAAGCCTGGTCCAGGCGGCTTTGTGGCCGACTGCGGCACGGGCCCAGGTGAATATCCACAGGGCCGGCACGTTCAATATGCGAGGCGCCCCGGACCGCTGAATGCAGGGCGTTTTTCCGGCGGCCAAACAGGTGGAGATCCTCGCCCTCCAAGAGGTGCCCGATGCGGACCCTCCCGATGCACAACCGGCAAACAGAACCTGGGTGGGGCAGGAGACGAAGCTGACGGGCGGCTTCACCATCCAGCGCTACAGCTGGGTGAACTACCGACCGCCCGATTCCACCCCACCGAGAACAAGCCCCTGTGCCATCTACCGGGTGAAGACGCCCAAGCGCAGGGACAGATCCCTCGCCATCGTCGTCAACCAATCGGCGGATTCGGTCAGGGCCGTACAAGTCATCCCGCCGCAGCCTGTGGAACTCGGCGACCCGGTGGACAACGCCGCCAAGCCCGCGCTCGGCATCAGGCTCACGGACGGGCCTGGTTCTACTCCCTCCACGCCCAGAACAGGGGGAGCCGGACTAATCAGCGCAACGACGCCCCCAACCTGGTGCGCAAGATCTCGGCGGATGCCGGGGACCACTGGGCCGCCATGGGCGATTTCAACCGCACGCCCGACCCGCTAGGGCCTCTCCTCTACGACGAGCCGGATGCCCAGGTCATCCGCTCGGGGTATAGACAAGGTGAGGCAGGCCCTGGAGGGAATCCAGTCCGCCATGGCAGGGGCCGGCTACCGAGCAGGCGACTACCGTCTGGTGATGCAGTCCTACCCGGCACCGCTGCCGCCGAGCACCGACTACCGGTACGGGGAGTCACGCTTCGCGCGGTACGGCTACGGGGCTGCCCGTTCTACGACGTGGACACGGACTGGGCCCGGCAGACCCTCGTGGCGGCATGACCCGCGAACTCAAAGCCGCCGCCACTTCGGTGCGCGCCAAATTCCTCGACATCAGTGACGCGTTCGCCGGTCATGAACTGTGCAACAAGGTCTCCGGATAGGCCACCGCCGGCAACTCCTCGATGAGGGGATCCTGGCACGGTGCTGAGGAGCCCTGACCACCAGGCAGGCGTCACTGCATGACGATGGTGATCGATCCGGTGCCGCCTGCTCGTTGGTTTGCGGCCTCGGCTTCCTGGTAGGTGACATATTGACGGCTTGTGCCGTCGGGCAGGTTCAATTGGTAGCCGATGACGGTCCGAGGGGTTCCCCCGCCGCAATTGCATGGCATGGCTGCGGTCCTTTCACGTTTCGATTCTTCACTGCCGGGTTGGGCCGGAAGCCCCGGGCTCCGCGGTCCGCGTGCGTCTCCCCGGGAGGTGCCGCGCAACGGACAGGTAGGAGGCGCTGGTCAGTCCAGCCACCGTGAAGCGACTCCCGCCAGGTAGGAGAGTGTCAGGGCAGTCGCCGGAGCCTGGAACCATGGAGAGCCTCCCCAGCAGGTGGCGGACAAGGCTGCGGCGGTTGCGACCCAGATGCTTGTGCACCATCCGCAGCTGACCAGGTAAGCGGCTCGGGAGTCGTCACCGAAGTGAGCGCCGGCCCATGATCTGAACCCCGCCGCCAGTGCGTCCTTGGTGATGAGACGGGTGAGGCGACACGTGGCGCCGAGGGCGAGTAGGAACGCGGCAACGCTCATGGAAAACCATCCACTCTCCGGCTGGGCTCAATACGGGGCGGGCTCGGCGGGCACCCATATGACGCTAAAACATGGGTCTGACCGGCCACCTGGCGGCTCCATGCGGGGCCTTGGGGTTGTGAGAGCCGCTCGGCTGTCCCGGGGCCGTTGCCGGAGGGAAACGTCGGCCCCGGTCCTCACCTGTGAGCCGGCCACGCACCACCGGCACCCGGGGCTGTCCGCCCCCTTCTCCGTCCTGCCGACGGGCCTGGTGCCGAATGGCTCACCGGTAAGTTCGAGTCGGGCTGTCCCCCGTCCTTCCACGACGGGGGACAGCTCTTGAGGGGCTGGCCGCCTACCGGAAGGCCGTCAGGCCAGGGGCTGCACTGCGTGACCGGCTCGGTGCACGAGTACCGCAGCAGGACCCGTCATGCGGCGCCGGCCGATCGGGCGCAGGCCGGTCACACCGGCGGGAAGCAGGGCACCAGGGAGCCGGTCGCATGGACCAGGACGCCGTCGACGGTGGCGACCGCCGTGTAGCTGCTGGTGCTGATCTGCAGCAGGGACAGGCTGGCGTTGAGGGTGGCGATGCCGTTGGCGTTGGTCACCGCGGATCCCACCGGCAGGCCGAAGACGGAGAAGTTGACCGTGACGCCCGCTTGCGCCGGCGTGAGGGTGGCCGTCAACGTCGCCGCGAACACGTTCGGAATCGGGAAGGGCAGGTTGACGTGCCAGCAGGCGGGCGCCACGCTCAGCGGGCCCGTCGCCGGAGTGACGGGGATGGTGAGGGGCGCGGACGCGACGCCGGTGCACGCGCACCCGCTGCCGACCGCGGTGACGATGGCAGTGATGGTGGCCGGCCCGGCGGTGTTGAACGTCAGCGGTCCGGTGGCGACACCGGCCGCGTTGGTGGCGGCGGTTACCGGGACCGCACCACCGGTGAAGGTCACCAACCCACCGACGACCGGCAGACCGTTGCAGGTCACCAGAGCGGACACGGGGGTCGGCTGCCTGACCACCACCGGCCCGGCCACCGGCTGGACCACCACCGAGCAAGTGGACAGGGGCGGCACGGTGACCGCGTTCGAGTCCAGCGTGACGGCGGCGCCGAGAGCCAGCAGCCGGCCGTCCACGATGGCCCCCGTGGTGGCGGTGATCGAGGTGAAGGCGAGGATGCTGCCCCTGATGGTGGAGCCGGCGCCGAGGGTCGCGGAGCTGCCGACCTGCCAGAAGACGTTGGCGGACTGCGCCTGGTTGATGAGGTTGACGTTGCCGGTGGCTCCCGTGATGAGCGTGGTGGCCATCTTGAAGATGAAGACGGCGTTGGGATTGCCCTGACCGTTCAGGGTCAGTGTCCCGTTGAGGGTGAACGTGCCGGAGGCGGAGTTGTACACGCCGGGGGTCAGGGTGGTCCCCCCGAGTTCCGTCGCGACAGTGGCCGTGACCGGTTGGGAGAGTGCGTTGGCGTACCCGGTCAGCAGGTCGGCCTGGGCCTGCGCCGCGGCGGCGTCGTTCACGTGGATGGTTCCGGTGACCGTTCCGGGAGGAAAGCCGGTCACCGCACCGGCGGGGCTCACTCCGAGGTCGCCGGCGACCACGGTGGGGCCGGTGTTGGTGATCGCCGTGTTGGCGAGCACCCCGTAGGTGGCGGCGGTGCCCAGAGGCACAGGTGTTGCCATCGTGGATTTCCTTTCCATGGGTTCCGGGGCAGCCCTGGTGCCGCCCTGAAACTGGGGGAAAGCGGCGCGCTCGCACCGCTGCGACCGGCGCCTTGGCATGGGGTGAGCTGTGCCATCTGCTGCACGCCGGGATGAACATGAAGGCTTCGACCGAGCGTGGTATGGGCACTCGCCACAGCTGCCTGAGGGCACTCGGGCGTCGGCGCTCGTACCGCGTGCCCCTGGTGACGCCGCACCGGAGGTCGCCGGATGCCGGATCGTCGCCTGCGCCGGACGCCGAGGGCATCCGGCATCCAGGTCTGATGCAGAACAGGGGGATCCTGGAATCCCGCGGAGTTGTCGCCCGAGTCGGTGACTTGGGCGTGCTAGGGGACCGTGGAGCCCGGTTTGAGATGGGATTCACCAATACCGGGACGGTCGGATTCAGCGGAGTCGGCAGCGTGAGTTGATTTCCACTTGCCACGACTCAAAGCAGTTGATGCCTTTTCGGGTGAAAACTCACGCCCATATTGAGCCCTCGCGATCTAGGTCTGCATGGATTACTTCGGGGCCCCCAAGAGCTGACTGCCAGTCAGCCAGTGGCTGATAGGCGGGCAACTGACCAGCCGTCCAAGGAGCACCCATCAGGAAACGCCGCTGACCGCTACCGGCCAAACCGGCAAATCATGAGTCCCCGAGAGGGTTGGGCGACCTCCGGACTCACTATTGCTATTAAGGCATCACCGGCGAGCCCGGGATAGAGGGAGGACCCAGGTATCCCCCGAATGGCGTAGCGCCTTGACAGGATCGCAGCTGCCACCGCCATGCGTGGACATCACGCCTTGACGGCGGAGCAAACTCACGGCTGGCACAAACAACGGAGACTTGCTGGCTGGGGGTGACGCTCGGGGCGGGGCAGGATGAGCCCGGTCTCAGCGATGAAGCCATCGAGGAGGTCGGCCCTGTATTGCATCTTCTTCAGCCGGGTCCGGGCCTTGGAGGCGAGTTGTCGGGTGGTGCAGGCGGCCAGGTTGGCCAGTGACTTCTTCAGGTGGGCCCACACGCCTTCAGCAGGAATCCGGGAGACCTGCGACGCGCTGAACCTCACGCGGAAGCGCCGCGCGGTCAGTAACGCGATCCGCGGCAGCGTCCAGCGCTGGTCCTCCACCCAGCCATGCGCGGCGGGCCCCTGTTCCAGCGCCTGGTCCAGTCACGCCCGCCACTGCGGCGTCATCCGCGAGGGCGGCCCGCTGGGCCCCTTGGACCGCAGAGCCTGCACCCCGCCGTCCCGCCAGAGGGCGTGCCAGGCATAAGCGGACTTCCGCGACACCCGTAACCGCTTGGCCACCACAGGCGGAGCCGCACCCTGCTCAAACATCTCGGCGGCCTCGAACCGCACCCGCTGCCGCCGAGCCCGCTGCCGAGCGGTCAGGCCGCCCCCATCGGAATACCGCATCTACCAGAAATACAACAAAAGTTACTACGCGTCACCCCAACCAGCAAGCCTCAGTAGCGCTATCGGCTCTACCGCTTACCTGTCCGCCTCATCGTCTGCCATTCCACAAAAACAGGATCAAGCCAGATCGAAACCAGATCACCAGTGTCAATGCCCAGGACAATTCCACTGGCGATCTGGACGAACTCGGCGTCGACGGCATCCTTCAGGCGTATGGCGATCCAGCCGGAAGAAGGGTCATAAGAAACCCGCCGCTCCTTTCCAGGAACCTCAAGTGAAACTCCAGGCTGGAAGGAGTGATCCGACGAGATGAACACCCGCCCAGGGAAGTGGTTGGGAGCGCCCAACTCGGCCTCGTCGCAGGTGAGCACACCCTCAAGAGGAGATCCGTCTTGGATGGAAAACTTCACTTCGGTGACTAACCTTTTACACACTTGAAGAGGAAGTGGATAATCCTGTTCGAGTTTACGCCGATGTTGAGCTCCCAGATCCCCTTGCTTCCGTTCATCGCTCCGGGCGTCCTCCACTCGACAACCCCGGCAGCACCGCGGCCTGGTCGGCCCGGGACCGTGACACGACGACCGGATTCTGGCGGCGCCGTTTCGCCCGGATCTATCCGAGCCACGTGGTGACCTTCGCTGTCGCCGCCCTCACGCTCGTATGGATGGGGAAGGCCCTGAACCCGGCCATCGCGCTGGGAAACCCGAGCCTGACCCAGGCGTGGGTCCCGAACCGGACCAAGTGGTGGTTCGGCTACAACGGCGTCTCCTGGTCGCTGAGTTGCGAAGCCCTGTTCTACCTCACGTTCCCCTTCGCGATCAGACTCGTCCGGCGGCTTTCGACCCGCGGCCTGTGGGCAACGGTGACCGTGGCCAATGTGTGCGTCACCCTCTTCCCGCTGTTCACGGCACCCGTCGGATGGGCGACCGGGTGGGACGCGAAGTGCATGCTCTACATGCTGCCGCCTGCACGGCTGATCGAGTTCGTGGCCGGAATCGCTCTCGCGCTGCTGGTGAAGAACGGTTCCTGGCGCGGACCGGGCCTGACCGCGAGTCTCGCTCTGTCCCTCGTCACCGTTTTCGGCCTGACCCACGTCATGCCCTTCAACTTCCGCTGGAGCGCCTGCACGGTCATCCCGTTCACCCTCACCGTCGCCGCGGCTGCCCGCGCCGATGTCGGTGGTGAGCCCTCACCGTTCAGGAACCGGTACATCGTGTATCTCGGCGAGATTTCCTTCGCCTTCTACCTGGTGCACGAAATAGCCATCTTCAGCGCCAACCATTTCCTCACCACCCACCACGTCGTCCTCCCCCTGACGCTGCACATGGGCCTGGTCTTCGCGGTCTCGCTGATCGGTGCAGTCCTGCTGCACGAGTACGTGGAGAAGCCGGGCGTGCGCCTGCTCTCCCGCAGCCGGCGCAAGCCCCCGGCCGGCCGGCACCTCCTGGCACCGGAGGCACCGGAGACACCGGAGGCACCGGTGAAGGCGACGAAAACGGCCCGGCGGCCGACGCGCGATCGCGCCGACTCGCCGGGCCGTAAGCAGGGGCCGCGCGCTGCTACTTCACGCCCAGCCACTGCTCGATCGGGTTCAGCATGAAGTAGACGAGGAAGCACGCCCCGACCACGTTCAGCAGCCACGGGATCTCACGGGCCCGCTTGTCCGCCACGCGCAGCAGGATGAAGGCCAGGATGCCGATGCCGATGCCGTTCGTGATCGAGTAGGTGAACGGCATGGAGATGATCGTCAGGAACGCGGGGATCGCGATCGTGAAGTCGCTCCAGTCGATCTCCTTGACGTTGGCCGCCATGATCAGGAAGCCGACGACCAGCAGCGCCGGGGTCGCGGCCTGCGAGGGGACCACGGTGGCCAGCGGGGTGAAGACCAGGGCGAGCAGGAAGAGGCCGCCGGTCATCAGGTTGGCCAGGCCCGTGCGGGCGCCCTCGCCGACGCCGGCCGTGGACTCGACGAAGCAGGTGTTGGCGGATGCCGAGCCGAGGCCGCCGCCCGCCACCGCGATGCCGTCCATCATCAGGATCTTGCCCATGTTGGGCAGCTGGCCCTTCTCGTCCGTCAGCCCGGCCTCCTCGCCGACGCCGATGATCGTGCCCATCGCGTCGAAGAAGCCGGACAGCAGCACGGTGAAGACGAACAGGCAGCCGGTGAGGATGCCGACCTCGTGGAAGCCGCCGAAGAGGCTGATCTTGCCGATGAGGCCGAAGTCGGGGGTGTCGACGATCTTGGACGGCCAGGACGGGACGGACAGACCCCAGCCGGCGTCCGGGATCTTGACGAGCGAGTTGATCACGATCGCGGCGAGGGTCATCGCGACGATGCCGATCAGGATCGCGCCGGACGTCTTCCGCACGACCAGGACGTACGTCAGCGCGAGGCCGACGATGAAGACGAGCACCGGCCAGCCGTGCAGCTGCCCGCCCTGGCCGAGGCCCAGGGGGACGGTGGTGTGCGCGGCGTCCGGGTTGCGGCTGACGAAGCCGGAGTCGACGAGGCCGATCAGCGAGATGAACAGACCGATGCCGATCGCGATGGCGCGCCGCAGCCCGCCCGGTATCGCGTCCATCACGCGCTGCCGCAGGCCGGAGGCGACGAGCACCATCAGCACCAGACCGGCCAGGACGACCATGCCCATCGCGTCGGGCCAGCTCATCTTGGGCGCGAGCTGGAGCGAGACGACGGCGTTAATGCCGAGGCCCGCGGCGCAGGCGATGGGGACGTTGCCGATGGCGCCCATGAGGATGGTGGAGAGCCCGGCCATCAGTGCGGTGGCCGTGACCAGCTGGGCATTGTCCAGCTGGTGGTGGAACTTGTCCTGACCCGCGCCGAGGATGATCGGGTTCAGCACGATGATGTACGCCATCGCAAAGAACGTGGCCAGGCCGCCGCGCAGTTCACGGGCCACGGACGAGCCCCGCTCGGTGATCCGGAAGTACCGGTCGAGGGCGTTCTTCGCGGCGGGCGGCGGCGTGGGGGACGGCTGCTGGGCGTCGACCGCAGCGGTGGCCGAGGAGGGCATGCGGGGACCTCAGTCGTACGGGCCTGGGAAGGCCGGGGGGAATTCAGCTAATGGATCACGATGTAATGCCATTTGATCGAACTTGGATGATCGAACAAAAGCAGACAATCAAATCCGGTTCGATTCAGTATGAATAAACAAACCCGGAATTGCTATCTCCGCGCGTAGACCCCAGCCCCACAAGGGCTCCACCGCCCCAGGCGCACCGGCTAGGCTGGCGGTCATGACGAAGTGGACCCCCAAGCACGAGGCGCCCGAGCCCCTGGAGGGCCCCGTCGTCGCCACCATCACCGGCGGCACGATCCTGTGGTTCGTCCTCTTCCTGGTCCAGCTGCCGTTCTACGGCTGGTTCGAGGACCACGGACACCTGTGGTGGCTGTGGACCTGCCTGGCCGGCGCGGGCCTCGGTCTCATCGGCATCTGGTACGTCCGCAAGCGCGACGCCGCGATCAAGCGGCACGAGGCGGCCGCGGCGCGCGAAGACGGCGACGCCGGCCGCTAGGAGCTCCCCAGCGGCGCCCCCATTCGGCCACTTCCGCCCGGTCGAAAGGTGAAGCGGGCAACCTCCACGTACCGTCGGATCCATGAGCGATCCGGCGGTCCCGGCGGTGTCGCACCCCGGCCTGACCGCGACGGAAGTCGCCGCGCGCGTGGCCCGCGGCGAGGTCAACGACGTGCCCGTACGGTCCTCGCGCTCGATCACCGAGATCGTCCGGGCCAACGTCTTCACCCGGTTCAACGCCATCATCGGCGTCCTCTTCCTGATCATCCTGGTCGTCGGCCCGATCCAGGACGGCCTCTTCGGCTTCGTCATCGTCGCCAACACCGCGATCGGCATCGTCCAGGAACTGCGTGCCAAGAAGACCCTCGACTCCCTCGCCGTCATCGGCGAGGCCAAGCCCACCGTCCGCCGCGACGGCGCGCCCACCTCCGTACGCACGGGCGAGATCGTCCTCGGCGACCTCATCGAGCTCGGCCCCGGCGAGAAGTGCGTCGTCGACGGCGAGGTGCGGGAGGCCGACGGGCTGGAGATCGACGAGTCCCTGCTCACCGGTGAGGCCGACCCGGTGCTCAAGAAGCCGGGGGACGCGGTGATGTCCGGCTCCTTCGTCGTCGCGGGCGGCGGCGCCTACACCGCCACCAAGGTGGGCCGCGAGGCGTACGCCGCCCAACTGGCCGAGGAGGCGTCCCGCTTCACGCTCGTCCACAGCGAACTGCGCACGGGCATCAGCCAGATCCTCAAGTACGTGACCTGGATGATGGTGCCGGTCGCCATCGGCCTGATCCTCAGCCAGCTCGTCGTCCAGCGGCATGACTGGAAGGAAGCGGTCCGGCGGATGGTCGCCGGGATCGTGCCGATGGTGCCCGAGGGCCTGGTGCTGCTGACGTCCGTCGCCTTCGCCATCGGCGTCGTCCGGCTGGGCCGCAAGCAGTGCCTGGTGCAGGAGCTGCCCGCCATCGAGGGCCTGGCCCGCGTCGACGTCGTCTGTCTCGACAAGACCGGCACCCTCACCGAGGGCGGCATGGACGTCACCGAGCTGCGGCTGCTGCCCGCCGCCCGCGCCGACGAGGGGTACGTGCGCCAGGTGCTCGGCGCGCTCGGCGCCTCCGATCCCCGGCCCAACGCCAGCCTGCAGGCCATCATCGACGCCTACCCCGACGGCAGCGGCTGGCACTGCACCGAAACGCTGCCCTTCTCCTCCGCCCGCAAGTACAGCGGCGCCTCGCTCGACGGCCCCGACGCGGAGAGCGGCAGCTGGCTGCTGGGCGCGCCCGACGTGCTGCTGCCGGAGGGCCACACGGCGCTCGGGGAGGTCGAGGACCTCAACGCGCAGGGGCTGCGGGTGCTGCTGCTGGCCCGTACCGAGCGCGAGCTCGGCGATCCTGGCGTCACCCAAGGCGTACGGCCGACGGCGCTGGTCGTCCTGGAGCAGCGGCTGCGCACCGACGCGGCGGACACGCTGCGCTACTTCGCCGAGCAGCACGTCTCCGCGAAGGTCATCTCCGGTGACAACGCGGTCTCCGTGGGCGCCGTCGCCGCCAAGCTCGCCCTGACCGGCGCCGAGTCGCCGGTGGACGCGCGACGGCTGCCCGCCGGGCGGGGGGAGATGGCCGAGGCGCTGGACCGGGGGGCGGTCTTCGGGCGGGTCACGCCGCAGCAGAAGCGGGACATGGTGGGGGCGCTGCAGTCGCGCGGGCACACGGTCGCGATGACAGGCGACGGGGTCAACGACGTGCTGGCCCTGAAGGACGCCGACATCGGCGTCTCGATGGGCTCGGGCTCGGAGGCGACGCGGGCCGTCGCCCAGATTGTGCTGCTCGACAACAGCTTCGCCTCGCTGCCGTCCGTGGTCGCCGAGGGCCGCCGGGTGATCGGCAACATCACGCGGGTGGCCACGCTGTTCCTGACGAAGACGGTCTACTCGGTGCTGCTGGCGATCCTCGTCGTCTGCACGCGCGTGCCCTACCCCTTCCTGCCGCGGCACCTGACGCTGCTGTCGACGCTGACGATCGGCGTGCCGGCCTTCTTCCTGGCGCTGGCGCCGAACAAGGAGCGGGCGCGGCCGCACTTCGTACGGCGGGTGATGCGCTACGCCCTCCCGGCGGGGTTGATCGCGGGGCTGGCGACGTTCGGCGTGTACGTCCTGGCCCGCGGCTACTACTCGGGGGCCGATGCGCTCGGGGCGCAGACGAGTGCGGCGACGCTGACGCTGTTCCTCGTCTCGATCTGGGTGCTGGCGATCATTGCGCGGCCGTATACATGGTGGCGGGTGGTGCTGGTGCTGGCGATGGGGGCGGGGTTTCTGGTGGTGCTGGCCATTCCGTGGCTGCAGCAGTTCTTCGCGCTCAAGTTGGTGGGGACGACGCTGCCTTGGGCGGCGGTGGGCATCGCGGTCGTCGCCGGGGTGGTGCTGGAGTTCGCCTGGCGGTGGGTGGGACGGAAGTTTCCTGCGTAAGCGGCCTGAGCAGCACGAGCCCGGACGGGCCGACCGTCATCCCGGCCCGTCCGGCGCCCGCATTTCAGGACTTCTCGTCCTCCAGCAGCCCGCGAATCATCTCCCGCAGTTCGGGCGTGTCCTCGTGCTTGTGCACGGACACCGCGTGCTCGGTCGCGGCCTTGAGGACTTCCTCTTCCTCGCCGGCGATCGTCAGCGAGCAGTGCGATTCGCTCGGAGCCTTGCGGCAGTCGGCGACCTTCCTGGTCATGGCAGCCTCCCGAAACCAATCAAAATAGGAGCATTTCGCTGCACTCCCAGGGTAGGCCTAGTCGAACCAGCGGGCCCGCGCCAGCTCCTCCGTGCGGGAGGGGTCCTCCAGGAGCGCCGCGGCCTCGAAGCGGCGGTGCCAGGCGCCCGCCGCCCAGGCCAGGCCCGCGGCCACGCCCTCCAGCGTCGCCGCGTGCAGGACGCCGTCGGGGCCGAGGCGCCAGTCCAGCTCGATGCCGTCGATCACCAGCTCCTCGTGCTCGACGTACGTGGCCGGGGCCTGCGGCAGCAGGACGCGGACGCCGTCCGGCACCTGCCGCAGCTCGCCGTCGTCGGCCGCCACGGCGGCCGGCACGGCCTCGCTCAGGCGTCGCACCTGCAGCAGGTCGGCCAGCTCGGCGGCCCGGTCCGGGCGCACCGGGAGCAGGGCGCGCCCTGCCGCCAGGGGCAGCAGGTCCGGCGCGTCCGCCACCAGCGCGTCGGCCGCGTCCACGACGCGGACCTCGCCGTCCACGACGGCCCGCAGCTCGTCGGGGAGCGTCACCTCGTCCGGGTCGAGGCCCGCCAACGCCCCGTAGAGCGCGTGCAGTTGCGCGGGCCGCACCGGGCGGTCGGGGTCGGCCAGACGGGCCAGGAGCTCGGCCGCGCCGCCCGGCTCGTCGAGGAGGGCGGCCGACGAAGTGCGCACGCCCAGCGCCCGCAGCACCTGCTCGTCCGCGAGCCCGGACGCGTCGGCCGCGTCGTAGAGGCCCTCCAGCAGCGGATCGCCGCCGCGGACGCGCAGCCCCGCGGGGCGGCGGCCGTCCAGGACCGGGTGCCCGCGCAGCCACCAGGCGGTGTACGGGCGTACGGACTCGGTCGTGCCGTCCGGCAGCAGCACGCGGACGGGCGCGGTCAGCGCGTCGCGCAGCGGCGGCCGGGAGAGCAGGGCCAGGGCCTGCGGCCAGGCGTCGTCGTCGACGAGATCGAGGTCGCGGACGGCCACGATCTCGGTGGCCACCGGCGGCACCGGAGCCCGCCCGTCGCCCGACCACCACCCCTCATCGTGGCCGCTTCGCGGCCGCAGACTCAATTGCAGCCGGTCCAGGACGTCCTCGCACCAGACGTCGACCGCGTCCAGCAGCCCGGCGTCGTCCGGCTCGGCGAAGTCGCCCTCGCGCGGCTCCAGTTCGTCCGGGTCGAGGACGACGTCGGTGGCGCGGACGAGGGCGAAGTCGGCGAGCACGCCGACGGCGGTCAGCGGCTGCGCGCCCCAGCGCTCGGCCAGTTCGGCGTCGCAGGCGGCGAGTTCACCGGGACGGATGACGCTCTCGAAGGGGCTGCCGGGCAGGACGAGCTCACCGGCCGGGGCCGGCTCGCCGTCCTCGTCGGGCAGGGCCAGGGCGGCGAGCCAGGGCTCGTCGCCGGGGGCGAGGCCCGCGTCGCGGACGAGGGTGAGGACGACCTCGACGAGCGTGTCGCCGTCGATGCCCTCGCCGTCCTCGTACCAGGCGTCCTCGGCGTCGAGCGAGGCGGCGACGGCCGCCCGGATCTGAGGCGTGGTCAGGATCGCGCGGGGCGAGGCCGGGGTGGCGCCGAGCTTCTCCAGCAGCGGGTGGGCGGCGTCGGGGTGGGCGACCTTCAGGCCGAGGCGGGAGAGCCGCTCGGAGCCGGTGGCGTCGGCGGGCGGCAGCAGCACCTGCCGGGGGCCGACGGCCGTACGCACTCCCCCGGTGCCTCCGGCGAGCGGCACGGGCAGGCCGGTCAGCCGGTCGGGGTCGACGCCGGCGAGGCTGTCGTAGAGCCGCCACCACCAGGCGGGGTCGCGCTCGACCCCGGCGAGGCGGTCGATGACCTCGCCGAGGGGGACGCGGGCGACGCCGAGCGCGCGCAGTTCGGGGCGGCGCTCCAGTCCGGCGGGCAGCAGGCTGGGGAAGAGCTCGCTGAGGACGGCGACGGTCTCCGCGCCCGCTCCCTCGGCGATCTCGGCCTCCACCGGCCGCAGGGCCAGCGGCTCGCCGCCGGTGCCGCCGCGGGCGAAGAGGTCGTCGTCCCAGCCGCCGGTGGCGGCGGAGCCCGTGGGGGCGGCCGGTCCGGGCGTCTGGGTGGAGGCGTCGGGGCCCTCGGTCCAGGGGATCCCCTCGATGCCGCCGCCGGCCGGCAC
This sequence comes from Streptomyces olivoverticillatus, assembly GCF_014203555.1. Classification (GTDB taxonomy): domain Bacteria; phylum Actinomycetota; class Actinomycetes; order Streptomycetales; family Streptomycetaceae; genus Streptomyces; species Streptomyces olivoverticillatus. Next base: position 951,057 of record NZ_JACHJH010000001.1, read on the forward strand.
CCCCTCCTGGCCGCCGCCCTCGACGGCCCCTGCCGCGCTCGGCAGGAACGGCACGCGCGGCAGCCGCTCCAGCACCTGCCGCCGCAGCTCGGCGTCCAGGGCGCTCTGGGCGAAGGGGGCCGGGACGAGGTCGAGGGTGCCCGGGGAGACGGGATGCCAGTCGCGCAGCAGGGCCGTGTAGGCCTCGGCGGCGCGCTCGGTCAGGAAGTCCGTGAGGGGGCCGGGGGCCGTGTGGCGGCGGGTGGGCTCCAGGGGGAAGGACGCGATCAGGAGCGCGGGCAACCCGAGGGGCTCGTCGGTGGGCGTGGGGGCGTGCAGGACGGGCGCAGTGCGCGGCTTCTTCGGCGCACCGCCGTCGCCGACCGGTACGGCCCAGGTCAGGGACCAGGAGGGGCGCAGCCGCTCCTCCACGGGGCGGTCGGCGAGGAGCGCGGGGTCGAGCGCGCCCGAGGCGCGCTCGACGCGCCAGCGGGTGGCGGCGGCGCGGGCGGAGTCCTCGACGAGGACGTACGGGCCGTCCTGGCGACGTGTCAGGGTGCGGGCGGGGGCGTCGGGCGTCTCGACGACGATCTCGGTGAGGCCGGGCAGGGTGAGCAGCAGGGCGTCGTCGATCGCGGCGAGCAGCCGGGCGGTCAGGTCCTCGGCGGCGCCGTCGCGCAGCGGGAGGACGACCACGGTGTCGTAGCCCTCGGGCGCCTCGCCCTCGGCGGGCAGCGGCAGGCGCAGCAGCGGGACGTGGCCTTCGCGGCGGCGGATCTCGCCGCCGAGGCCGGGGCTGCCCTGGGCCGCGTCGGCGGCCATGGCGCGGGCCTCGGCGAGGGACCAGCGCACGCCGCCGGTGCGGCCGACGAGGGCGGGTTCGTCGCTGACGGCGAGGACGGCGGCGAAGCCGACGCCGAAGCGGCCGACGGATTCCGCTTCCACCGTGCCGTGCTGCTCGCGCTTGGCGGAGGCGCGCAGGGTGGACAGCGACTCGACGCCGGTGGCGTCCAGGGGCGCACCGGTGTTGGCGGCGGCGAGGACGGCGGGGCCGTCGGCGTACGGGGCGTGCAGGGTGAGGCGCAGGCGGCCGGGGACGCCGGCGCGGGCGGCGGCGTCGGAGGCGTTCTGGGCGAGTTCGACGACGAGGCGGTCGCGGTAGCCGCCGAGGGCGAGGTCCTCTTCGGCGTTGGCGTCCTCCCGGAACCGGGCGGGGGAGGCGACCCAGGAGTCCAGGACGCCGCGACGCAGCCGCGCGGTGCCGAACGGGTCCATTGCGGTCACGTTGTCTCGTCTCCCTGTGCTGGTTGCCGTTCCCGAAGGCCTCGCCCGCGGGCCCCTGTCCGCGCCGATGCGCGTGGCCCGCAAGGGACGAACAGGCGAATATCAGCCTGTCCGTCCCTTGCGGCCGGGGTTACGCGTGCCCCAAATCCTCGTCTTCGCCCTCTTCGTCGCGCAGCGGCATCGGTTCGACGAGCGTCTCGTCGATGACCGGCGGCGCCGGACGCGGCGGCTTCGGCATGCGGGCCGCTTCGGAGTGGCCGCCGCAGCCGTAGGAAAGGGAGACGACGTGGCCGTCGGCGGGGCTGAACTCATTGGCGCAGACGCCGAACGCCTGGCCGAGGGAGCCTCCGATGGGTGCCAGGAAGCCGCAGCTGACGCAGGAGGCGGGGGCGGCCTGGGCCATCTGCGTCTTGGCGCCGTACGACTCGTCCCAGCGGTCGGCGGCGCTGTGCAGGCCGTAGCGGGACAGGACGCGGGCGCGCCGCATGCCCAGCTCCTCCGCGAGGGCGGAGATGGAGCCGCGCGCGGGGGCGACGGGCTGCGCGGAGGGCGGGCCGGCCGAGACGTCGGCGTCCTCCGCCTCGGCCAGTTCGGTCATCTCCTCGGAGACGGCCGAGTTCGGCGGGGGCTCCTCCTCGCCGGTGAAGCCGGGCTCCAGGCGCAGGTCGTCGGACTCGGTGGGCAGCAGGTCGCCGGGGCCCATGTCACCGGGGCGCAGGCGCTCGCTCCAGGGCACCCATTCGGGTGCGAGCAGGGCGTCGGGGCCGGGCAGCAGCACGGCCTCGTCGAGGGTGACGTGCTTGGCGCGGGAGGCGCGGGCGACGGTGACGGCCCAGCGCCAGCCCCGGTAGCCGGGGTCCAGGCAGAGGAAGTAGTGGGTGACGACGCGGTCCCCGTCGGCGGCGACCTCGACATGCTCGCCGACCTGCCCCGGCAGCGCGGCCTCCTCGGCCGCCGCCCGGGCGAGTTCGACCGCCTCGGCGCACAGGCGGTCCGGGGTACGGCTTCGCATCGCAGCACTCACAAGAATCGATTCTCTCTTCCACGCCGTCTCACGAGTGCGCCAGCCGAACGGTCGGGGCTGCGGACGGAGCGGACCGACGGACCGCGTCGACGTCCGCGCCCGACGGCCTCGGGCGCACCTGTCACCATCCATTCTGCGGGATCGAGAGCCAGGGCGCGGCCAAGGCGACGGCCGGTGGCGCGCTACGCACGCTACCCCGCGCGGGCGTCCCGGGGATACCCGGGCTGCGGCGAGCCGTCCCCCGCCCGGCGCACGGCACCCCGCCCGGCGCGTGCCCGAGCTGACGGCTCCGCCTCGCGGATGCACCGAAAGTGCCATGTGCGGTGCCAGTTGGGGCAGTATGGCGTGGTGGGAGCCATCCGGTCAGCCGAGGGCGGCCCGCTCCGCCGTACGGCCCGGGGCGTCGGCCGCGCACTGCGCAGCCCTGTCACCGGGGCGGCCCGGGGCATCCGGAAGGCCACGCACGCGCACGGCGCGGGCGAGTCCGGCCTGGGCAAGCTGATCGAGCTGCACGCCGTGAATTCCGCGGGCGACATGCTGATCACGGTCGCGCTGGCCTCCACCGTCTTCTTCTCCGTCCCCACCGACCAGGCGCGCGGCCGGGTGGCGCTGTACCTGGCGATCACGATGGCCCCCTTCACGCTGCTCGCCCCCGTCATCGGGCCGCTGCTGGACCGGCTGCCGCACGGCCGCCGGGCGGCGATGGCGGCCGCGATGCTGAGCCGGGCGCTGCTGGCGCTGATGATGTCGGGGGCGGTGGCCACCGGCGGTCTGGAGCTGTATCCGGCGGCGCTGGGCGTGCTCGTGGCGTCGAAGGCCTACGGAGTGGTGCGTTCCGCCGTGGTGCCCCGGCTGCTGCCACCGCGGATCTCGCTGGTGAAGGCGAATTCCCGGGTGACGCTCGGCGGGCTGCTGGCCACCGGGGTGGCGGCCCCGCTGGGCGCGGGGCTGCACCAGCTGGGCCCGGCCTATCCGCTGTACGGGGCGTGCGCGGTCTTCGTGTCCGGCACATTCCTGTCGCTGTCCCTGCCGCACAAGGTGGACTCCGCCAAGGGCGAGGCGCGGGCCAAGCTGGCGGCCGACGGGCCGCACCGGCACCATCTGACGACGCAGCGCCACCGCAACCGCCGCAACAAGCGCCCCAGGCCGCCGGGGCTGCGCACGGTGGGCCGCTCGGTGCTGCACGGCCTGCAGGCCAACAGCGCGCTGCGGATGCTCTCGGGCTTCCTCACCTTCTTCCTCGCCTTCCTGTTGCGGGTGCATCCGCTGGGCGGGCTGAGTCCGGAGTTCTCGCTGGGGCTGGTGGCGGTCGCGGCGGGCGTGGGCAATGCGCTGGGCACCGCCATAGGGGCGCTGCTGCGGTCGCGCGGCCCGGAGAAGACGATCGCGCTGGTGCTGACGGTGACGCTGGGGACGGCGGTCGTCAGTGCCGTCCTCTACAGCGCGCTGATGGTGGTCGTCATCGCGGCCGTCGCCGGGATCTCCCAGGCGCTGGGCAAGCAGTCGCTGGACTCGCTGATCCAGCGCGACGTGCCGGAGGAGGTGCGGACGTCCGCATTCGCCCGTTCGGAGACACTGCTGCAGATGTCGTGGGTGGTCGGCGGGGCGATCGGCATCCTGCTGCCGCTCAACGGCGTGGTGGGGATGGCGGTGGCCTCGGCCTTCCTCACGCTGGGCGCCGCCACTGCCGTACGGGGCCTGCTGACGGCCGCTCGGCGCGGCTCGCCGCACCCGCGCGTGGCCTGATGCGGAGGGCCCGATAGCCTGCCCGCATGACCGCTGCGATTTTCCGGGGCAAGCGCCGCCGCGCCGCTGCCGCCGTCGGTGCCGTGACCTTCGGGCTCGTCGCCCTCTCCGCCTGCGACAAGCCGACGCCGCTGGCCACCGTGACCGTCGGGTCGAAGACGGTGACCTCCGAGGCCGCCTGCTACAACGACGGCGACGCCATCGCCTCCGACAAGGTGCTCGGCTGCCTCAAGGAGAGCTCCGGGAAGACCGTCAAGGCGTCCATGGAGGACAAGATCCGCTTCGGCGTCGACCCGAAGATCGCCGACGAGGGCTGGACCCTCTTCATCAACGACCAGGCCGTCGAGGCCGAGCCGAACAAGAAGACGTTCCGGTCGATTCCGGCGAGCGCCTTCTTCTCCGGCGGGCAGGGCGCAGCCGCCAAGGAGACCAAGGTCAGCATCGTCGAGGCCGGCACCGGCAAGGCCCTCGGCGTGTGGAACTTCACCCTCGAGCGCACCTCCTGACGCCTTCGCCGATGCGCGTCCTCGTCGTCACCGCCGTCCCGGCCGAGCGTGACGCCGTGACAGCCGCCGGTCCTCTGCCTGTGCAGCTGCCGCTGCCGGGAGGCGCGGAGCTGCACCGCGTGCACCCGGACGGCGGCGTGGTGTTCGACGTGCTGGCCGCGGGCGTCGGTCCGGCCGCCGCCGCGGCGGGCACGGCCGGCGCGCTCACCGCGGCCGCGCTCGGCGGCGCACCCTACGACCTGGTGGTCTCCGCGGGCATCGCGGGCGGCTTCGCCCCCGGCGCGCCGCTGGGCAGCCTGGTCGTCTCCGACGAAATCACCGCCGCCGACCTGGGCGCGCAGACGCCGGACGGCTTCGTGCCCGTGACCGAGCTGGGCTTCGGCACGGTGGCGCACCGGGCGCCCGAGGAGCTCGTACGGCGGGTGGTCCGGGCGACCGGGGCGCTGCGCGGTGTCGTGCTGACCGTGTCGACCATCACCGGTTCGGCAGAGCGGGCCGTCGAGCTGGTGGCCCGTCATCCCGGGGCGCTGGCCGAGGCCATGGAGGGCTTCGGGGTGGCCGAGGCGGCCGTGGCGCACGGGGTGCCGGTGCTGGAGCTGCGCGCGGTCTCCAACGCCGTCGGGCCGCGCGACCGGGCCGCCTGGCGGATCGGCGAGGCCCTGGCCGCCCTGACGGACGCCTTCCGCGCGCTCCCTCCCGCCCTGACCCTCCCGTCTCCCGAGGTGCTTCGATGAGTGCGTCGCGCAAGCTGAAGATCGCGTATTCGCCCTGCCCCAACGACACCTTCGTCTTCGACGCCTGGGCGCACGGCCGGGTGCCGGGCGCGCCCGCCCTCGACGTCACCTTCGCCGACATCGACATCACCAACGGCATGGCCGAGCGCGGCGAGTTCGACGTGCTGAAGGTGTCCTACGCGGTGCTGCCCTGGGTCCTCGACGAGTACGCGCTGCTGCCCTGCGGCGGCGCGCTGGGCCGCGGCTGCGGCCCGCTGGTGCTCACGCGGGAGGCCGGCACGGATCTGACGGGCAGGACGGTGGCGGTGCCGAGCGAGCGCTCGACCGCGTATCTGCTGTTCCGGCTGTGGGCGGCCACTGAGGTGCCCGGCGGGGTCGGTGAGGTCGTCGTCCTGCCGTTCGACGAGATCATGCCCGCGGTGCGCGACGGCAAGGTGGACGCGGGGCTGGTGATCCACGAGGCGCGGTTCACCTACCAGGACTACGGCCTGACCTGCCTCGCCGACATGGGCGAGCACTGGGAGCACACCACCGGCCTGCCCATTCCGCTGGGCGCCATCATCGCCAAGCGCTCGCTGGGCGAGGAGACGCTCCGTCAGCTGGCCGACGCCGCCCGCACGTCCGTGCGGATGGCGTGGGACGACCCGGCGGCCTCGCGCCCGTACGTGCTCGAACACGCGCAGGAGATGGACCCGCTGGTCACCAACCAGCACATCGGGTTGTACGTCAATGAATTCACCGCCGACCTCGGGGAGGCCGGCTATGCCGCGGTGCGCGGCCTGCTGACACGCGCCGCGGCCGAGGGGCTCGTACCGCCCCTCGGCCCCGATGCGCTCGCCTTCGGCTAGACGTCGAGCTGGTCGGCCACCGCGCGCAGCATGCCCGCGATCTTGGCGCCGTGGGCCTTGTCGGGGTAACGGCCGCGCTCGAGCTGCTGCGTGACGTTCTCCAGGAGCGTGGTGAGGTCCTGGACGATGGAGGCGAGCTCGTCGGGCTTGCGGCGCTGGGCGGCCGCGACCGACGGGGTGGGGTCGAGCAGCGTCACCGTGAGCGCCTGGTCACCGCGCTGGCCTGCCACGACGCCGAACTCCACCCGCTGTCCGGGCTTGAGGGCGTCGACCCCGTCCGGGAGCACCGAGGAGTGCACGAAGACGTCTCCGCCGTCGTCGCGGGAGAGAAAGCCGAAGCCCTTCTCGCTGTTGAACCACTTGACCTTGCCGGTAGGCACGTCTGTCCTCGTCCTCGTGTCTCGTCGGAAAATACTGAAAGAAACTGAAGAATCTGTAGTCAACAGAGAAAACAGCTCTGGATAGCACTACAGCGGGTCGCAAGACCCGCTAGCCCCCAAGGCTAATGGTCCGCGGCCCGGTGACAAGACGCCCTCAGGCCGTACCTCTGCGCGTTTGATGTCCCGAACCCGATGCGCTTCCCTGCCCGCCCGCCTCGGTGACGACCGTCCGGCCGCCGACCCGCCGGATAGGGAACTACCCTGGTCGGGTGAGTAGCGAAACGCCCCGAGCCGGGGATCTCCTCGTAAGGACCGGTGCCGTCGTCTTCCTCGTCGGCGCGGTGGCCACGCTGGCTACGGTCGCCCCGCTGTTCCTCGGCGCCGATCCACTGCCGTCGGCCGCGTACTTCGTGTGCATGCTGATGGGCGTGGGGTTCCTCATCGCGGCCGCCGGGGTGCTCCGCTCGATCGCCGCCCAGCGCCGTCAGGCCAGGGCGGACTCGGCGGCCTCCGCCCTGTAGCCCCGCAGCCAGGCCGGGAAGTCCGTGAGGCCGCCGGGCAGCACCACGTCCGCGCCCGCCGCGCGCAGTTCCTCCGCGCCGTACGGGCCGGTGGGCACCGCCACGGCGAGTGCGCCGGCCGCACGCGCCCCGCGCACGTCCCCGAGGTGGTCGCCCACGTAGACGCCCGCGCCATGCGCCCGCAGCGCCTCCGCCTTGCCCTCGGCCCATAGGCCGCCGACCAGTTCATCGGCCTTGATGCCCAGGTGGTCCAGATGGAGCTGGGCATTCCGCTCGTACTTGGCCGTCACCACCACGGCCCTGCCGCCCTGTTCGCGCACGGCGGCCACCGCCTCACGGGCGCCCGGCATGGCGGGCGAGGGCGTGATGGCGTGCGCCGGGTAGGCCGCGAGGTAGCGCGAGTTCGCCTCCTCGACCTCGTCCTCGGGGAACCAGTTGCGCAACTCCTGCACGAGCGGCGGGCCCAGGCGGCTGACGACGAGGTCGATGTCGATGCGGCGGCCGGTGGCCGCGGCCAGCCACTCGTACGCCGCGCGGATCCCCGGCCGGGAGTCGACGAGGGTGAGGTCGAGGTCGAATCCGACGGTGAAGGTCATACGGTCATTCTCCCGGTGCGCCGCTTCCGGGGGCCGTGGTTCCCGGGACTGTGGCCCGGGTCTCAGCCCGGGCGCCGGGCGCGCCACAGGACGTAGAGGGCCGAGCCGACGGCCGCGACCCGTATGACGACCGGCAGCGCCCCCGCCATCGCGGCGCCCAGCTCGCCCTGCGGTATCGGATCGCCCCAGCGCCCGTCGACGCGCCCCCACAGCCACACCACCCCGCCGGCCACCGCGAGCCCCGGCACCCCCATGACCGCCCACTTGGACTCGGCCTGGGTCAGCCGGCGCGTGACGTAGGCCAGCGCCCAGCCGCCCGCGAGGACGATCCAGTTGCCGAGCACCGCACCGGCCACCAGCAGCGCGGCGACCAGCACCAGCAGCGGGCTCATCGGAATGGCCGCGGGCCGCTCCTCCGCCACGATCGGGCGGGGCGGCCGCAGCAGGCCGAAGCGGCGCCGGCCGCCCCCGTCCTCCGCGTCGCCGTCGTCCGCGGCGGCCTCCACCACCTCGCCGGGCAGCACCCTCGTCCTCTCCACCTCGCCGGAGGCCCGCGGCGGCCTGAGCATGTCGGGGATCTCGATGCCCCCGACGAAGCCGTGCACCGCGTCCCCGCCGCCCATCGGCCCCGGCGCCATCCGCCACCAGTCGGGCGCACCGCCCGCGGCCGGCATCAGCTCCTCCTCCGGCGCCATGTGCGGCGGCGAGGCACCGCCCGCGGCCGGCGGCCCGGCGGCCGCGCCGCCCCGGCGCTGCTCCGGCACCCGGCCCGCGTCGAAGGCGCCGGCCGCAGCCCCGCCGTCGGCCACGGCCTCGGAAGGGGTGCCCAGCCCGTCCAGGATGCGCTGCACCGCCGCGGGGGTGTCCGCCCCCTCGGCCGCCCTGCGCCGCTCGATCTCCGCCCGCAGCCGGGACACCAGCCGCATCCGGTCGCCGGAGGTGAGCGACTGTCTCTGGGCCAGGTCGCCGACCTTGCTCAAATAGTCGTAAACAAGCTGATCGCTCTCGATCCCCACCGATGCCCCCAAGCCCACACCAGCCGCCGTACCCCACGACCGTACCGGTTCCGCGCCCCGCGGACAGTGAGCACGCCCCGACCCGGTGCGCGGCGGCAGCGACGCCCGAGGCGCGCCGCGCGGACCCGGTACCGTAAACAGAATGACCACTTCGCGGGAGACAGGCGGCACCGGTACAGGCCCCCGCACGCTCGCCGAAGAGCTGCGCACGCGTCCCGACGAGGACCTCGCCGGGCTGCTGCACGCCCGGCCGGACCTCCTCAATCCGGTGCCCGGCGACCTCACCCAGCTCGCCACCCGGGCCGCGACCCGGGCCTCCGTCGCGCGCGCCCTGGACCGCCTCGACCGGTTCGCCCTGCAGACCGCCGAGGCCCTGGCCGTCGCCCCCGACCCGTGCCCGTACGGGACGCTCGCCGCCCTGATGACCGGCGACCAGCCGGACGACCCCGCTGTCGCCGCCCAGCTGCCGCGGGCCGTGGCCACCCTGCGCGGGCAGGCCCTGGTGTGGGGCGCCGAGGACCGGCTGCGGCTGGTGCGCACCGTCCGCGAGCTCCTGGCGCCGAGCGCGGCCCACCCCTCCCCCACCGGACTGGGCCCCACCGTCGCCGAGGCGACCACCGGAATGTCGCCCGGCCGGCTCCAGCAGATCATCACCACCGCCGGGCTGCCGGGCACCCACGACCCCGTCTCGGCCGTCGCCTCGCTCACCGCCCTGTTCGAGGACCGCACGCGCATGGCGGCGCTGCTCGAAGGCGCACCGTCCGAGGCCGTCGGCGTCCTCGACCGGCTGCTGTGGGGCCCGCCCTACGGCACGGTCACCGCCGACCCCGCCCCCCACCTGCGCTGGCTGCTCGACCGCGGACTGCTGCTGTCCACCGGCCCCGGCGGCGTCGTCCTCCCCCGCGAGGCCGCCCTGCACCTGCGTGCCGGGCGCGCACACCGCACGCCCGAGCCCCTCGCCCCCGAACTCGCGCCCCTCGCCGAGCACTCCGCCCGCCTGGTCGACGCCACGGCCGGCGGGCAGGCCCACATCGCCCTGTCGACCGTGGAGGACCTGCTCGCCGAGTGGGAGACCGCGGGCCCCCTCGTCCTGCGCGCGGGCGGCCTGAGCGTGCGGGACCTCAAGCGCACCGCCGCCGCCCTCGACACCACCGAGGCCGGCGCCGCCTTCTGGACCGAGCTCGCCTACGCGGCCGGGCTGCTCGCCTCCGACGGCGACGTCGACGAGCGTTACGCCCCCACCCCCGCCTACGACGAGTGGCTCCGGCTGCCCGCCGAGCGGCGCTGGACCCACCTGGCCACCGCCTGGCTCGCCACCACCCGCACCCCCGGCCTCGTCGGCGACAGGGACGCCAAGGGCCGCACCCTCGCCGCCCTGGGCCCCGGCCTGGACCGTTCGCCCGCCCCCGAGGTCCGCCGGCGCGTCCTTGACCTGCTCGCCGAGCTCCCGCCCGGCGCCTCGGTCTCCGCCGACACCCTCCTCGCCCGCCTGCACTGGGAGCGCCCGCCCCGCACCACCGGCGACGACCTGCGCACCCGCCTCGCACGGTGGGCGCTGGAGGATGCCGAGCAGCTGGGCGTCACCAGCCGCGGCGCCCTCTGCGCACACGGCCGCGCGCTGCTCGCCGGCCCCGCCGAAGCCGCGGCCCTGCTCGCGCCCCTGCTGCCCCAGCCGCTGGACCACGTCCTGCTCCAGGCCGACCTGACCGCCGTCGCCCCCGGGCCGCTGCACCGCCCGCTCGCGCAGACCCTCGCCGTCCTCGCCGACGTCGAGTCCAAGGGCGGCGCGACCGTCTACCGCTTCACCCCCGAGTCCGTGCGCCGCGCCCTGGACGCCGGGCAGACCGCCGCCGATCTGACCGCCTTCCTCACCGCGCACTCCCGTACCCCCGTGCCGCAGCCGCTGGCCTACCTCGTCGACGACGTGGCCCGCCGCCACGGCCATCTGCGGGTGGGCGCCGCCTCCTCGTACCTGCGCTGCGACGACGAGGCGGTGCTGGCCGAGATCCTCGCCGACCGCCGCTCGGCGCCGCTGCGGCTGCGCCGCCTCGCGGGCACGGTGCTCGCCGCGCAGGCCGCGCCCGACATCCTGCTGGAGACCCTGCGCGCGATGGGCTACGCGCCGGCCGCCGAATCCGCCGAGGGCGACGTCCTCGTCACCCGCGCCGACGTCCGCCGCACCCCGCAGCGCACAGCCCCCGCGCCCGTGCCGGAGGGCCCGCCCATCCCGGACTCGACGCTGCTGGGCGCGGCCGTACGCGCCATCCGGGCCGGCGACCTGGCCGCCACCGCCGAGCGCAAACCGCCCGCCGAACAGCCGGCCACCAGCGCGAGCGGCCTGCCGCGCACCACCTCGGCCGACACCCTCGCCACCGTCCAGGCGGCCGTCCTGACGGGCGCGGCCGTCTGGATCGGCTACGTCAACGCCGACGGCGCCGCCAGCCAGCGCGTCATCGCCCCGATCCGGGTGGAGGGCGGCTTCGTGACGGCCTACGACCACACGGCCGACGAAGTGCGCACCTATCCCCTGCACCGCATCACGGGCGTGGCGGAGCTGGCGGACGAGTCGGCCTGACCGGCGTCGGGAGGGGCACTCCGCGCTCTCCGCACGTCCGTGCCCCGGGGAAGTAGACTCGTGTATTTCGCGAGTAAGGCGATTTCGCGACCAAGGCGAACACGGACTGCGAAAGGACGGGCGTGAACGGACCCCTCATCGTCCAGTCGGACAAAACGCTCCTGCTCGAGGTCGACCACGAGCAGGCCGATGCGTGCCGGCGTGCCATCGCGTCCTTCGCCGAGCTGGAGCGGGCCCCCGAGCACATCCACACCTACCGGGTGACGCCGCTCGGTCTGTGGAACGCGAGGGCCGCCGGGCACGACGCCGAGCAGGTGGTCGACGCGCTCGTCACCCACTCCCGCTACCCCGTGCCGCACGCGCTGCTCGTCGACATCGCCGAGACCATGGCGCGCTACGGGCGGCTGCGGCTGCTCAAGCACCCCGTGCACGGGCTGGTGCTGGAGAGCAGCGACCGGCCGGTGCTGGAGGAGATCCTCCGCTCGAAGAAGGTCCAGCCGCTGGTGGGGGCGCGGATCGACCCCGACACGGTCGCCGTCCACCCCTCCGAGCGCGGCCAGATCAAGCAGACGCTGCTCAAGCTGGGCTGGCCGGCGGAGGACCTGGCCGGTTACGTCGACGGCGAGGCGCACCCCATCGAGCTGGACGAGGACGGCTGGGCGCTGCGGCCCTACCAGCGGCAGGCGGTGGAGGGCTTCTGGCACGGCGGCTCGGGCGTGGTCGTCCTGCCGTGCGGCGCGGGCAAGACGCTCGTCGGCGCGGGCGCGATGGCCATGGCCAAGGCGACGACGCTGATCCTGGTGACCAACACGGTCTCGGCCCGGCAGTGGAAGCACGAGCTGGTCAAGCGGACCTCGCTCACCGAGGACGAGATCGGCGAGTACAGCGGGACGCGCAAGGAGATCCGCCCGGTCACCATCGCCACCTACCAGGTGCTGACGACCAAGCGGAAGGGCGTCTACCCGCACCTGGAGCTCTTCGACTCCCGGGACTGGGGCCTGGTCCTCTACGACGAGGTGCACCTGCTGCCCGCGCCGGTCTTCAAGTTCACCGCCGACCTGCAGGCCCGGCGCCGCCTCGGCCTGACCGCGACGCTGGTGCGCGAGGACGGCCGCGAGTCGGACGTCTTCTCCCTCATCGGCCCCAAGCGCTTCGACGCGCCGTGGAAGGAGATCGAGGCGCAGGGCTACATCGCGCCCGCCGACTGCGTCGAGGTCCGCGTCAACCTCACCGACGGCGAGCGGCTGGCGTACGCGACCGCCGAGACGGAGGAGAAGTACCGCTTCTGCGCCACGACCGCGACCAAGCGGAAGGTCACGGAGGCGCTGGTGCGCAAGCACCGCGGCGAGCAGACGCTCGTCATCGGCCAGTACATCGACCAGCTCGACGAGCTGGGCGAGCACCTGGGCGCGCCGGTCATCAAGGGCGAGACGACCAACGCCCAGCGCGAGAAGCTCTTCGACGCCTTCCGGGCGGGCGAGCTGAGCGTCCTGGTGGTCTCGAAGGTCGCGAACTTCTCCATCGACCTGCCGGAGGCCACGGTCGCCATCCAGGTGTCGGGCACCTTCGGCTCGCGCCAGGAGGAGGCCCAGCGCCTGGGCCGGGTGCTGCGCCCGAAGGCCGACGGCCACGAGGCCCGCTTCTACTCGGTCGTGGCCCGCGACACGGTCGACCAGGACTTCGCGGCCCATCGCCAGCGCTTCCTGGCGGAGCAGGGGTACGCGTACCGGATCGTGGACGCGGACTCGCTGCTGGCGGGGGACGAGGCGGGCTGAGCCGCTGCGGGGGGATCAGGCCCGACGCTCGTCGGCGTACTGCCCCAGCAGGACGACGCTGACGGCCGCGCCCGTGAAAGCCTTGACGGCGCGGAGGGCGCTCGCCAGGGAGAAGGAGGGGGTCTGGTCGGGGGTGACGGATGCCGTGGTCATGTCTTCCATGGTGGCGGCGGGATTCCGTCCGGACATCGGCCTGCCGGTGTAAACGCGGGCGCGTACGCCTACGACCCGAGGATCATGGCGTCCCCTACGGGAGACTGACGGCAACCCTGACGTCCGCCCGGGGCGCGCGGAAAATCATTCGCGCGCCCTGGTGCCGCTGACTAGAATTCTCCTTTCCCCCGCCTCCCGCCTCGCTTTCCAGGGAGCGCCGCCGTCCGGACGGAAACCGGGCGGCTCCTCGCTCATTCCGCCGAAGGCCAGGAGGTTTTGCCGTGCCCCCGCACGTAACGAACGCGCCCGCGACGAACGCGAACGACCCCCTTGAGCGCGAGCGGACCCATCTCGCCTCGTCGCGCGCCGCGCTGCGGGCCATGCGGGCCGATGTCGAGGCGCTCGACATCAAGGACGTCACCGCGAACTGGGTCAACGCCGCCGTTCTGCAGCGGCAGATCGACGAGCGGATCACCGCTCTCGCCGATCTCGCGCACGCCCCGCTCTTCTTCGGCCGGCTGGATTATCTGCACGCGCCGGGCGTGGAGCGGTCGGAGGGCGCTGAGGGCGAGCAGTTCTACATCGGGCGCCGGCACGTGCACGACGCGGTGGGCGACCCGATGGTGATCGACTGGCGGGCGCCCGTCTCGCAGCCGTTCTACCGGGCGTCGAAGAAGGAGCCGATGGACGTGCGGATGCGCCGTCGCTTCGGCTACACGGGCGGGGATCTGACCGCCTACGAGGACGAGGACCTGACCGACACCGCCGCCGAGGCGCAGGCCAGCAGGCTGCTGCAGACGGAGATCGAGCGCCCGCGCGTGGGCCCGATGCGGGACATCGTGGCGACGATCCAGCCGGAGCAGGACGAGATCGTGCGCGCCGGGATCGGCGGCACGGTGTGCGTGCAGGGTGCGCCGGGCACGGGGAAGACGGCGGTGGGCCTGCACCGGGTGGCGTATCTGCTGTACGCGCACCGCGAGCGGCTGGCCCGCACCGGCACGCTGGTGATCGGCCCGAACCGGTCCTTCCTGCACTACATCGAGCAAGTGCTGCCCGCGCTGGGCGAGTTGAACGTGGCGCAGGCCACGGTCGACGACCTGGTGGCGCATGTCGAGGTGCGCGGTGCGGACGGCGCGGCCGCGGCCCGCATCAAGGGCGACGCGCGGATGGCGGAGGTGCTGCGGCGGGCGGTGCGGGCGGGGGTGCGGATGCCCGTCGAGCCGGTGGTGGTCGTGCGCGGCTCGCGGCGCTGGCGCGTCCCGGCGTACGAGGTCGAGGAGATCGTGCGCGAGCTGCTCGGTCGCGACATCCGCTACGGCGCCGCCCGCGATGCGCTGCCGCAGCGCATCGCGCACGCCGTGCTCGTCCGCATGGAGCAGGCGGGCGAGGCCCCGGACGACCGGGTGCAGGACGCGGTGGCGCGCAACGCGGCGGTGAAGGCCGCGGTCAAGGAGATCTGGCCGGCGGTGGAGCCGGCCAAGCTGGTGCTGCGGCTGCTGGCGGACGCGCAGTTCCTGGCGGAGCACGCGGCCGGGCTGCTGAGCGAGGAGGAGCAGCAGGAGATCCTGTGGGCGAAGCCCGCCCGCAGCGTGAAGGCGGCCAAGTGGTCCGCGGCGGACGCGGTGTTGATCGACGAGGCCATGGACCTGGTGGCCCGTACGCAGTCGCTGGGGCATGTGGTGCTGGACGAGGCGCAGGACCTGTCGCCCATGCAGTACCGGGCGGTGGGCCGCCGCTGCACGACGGGTTCGGCGACGGTCCTGGGCGACCTGGCGCAGGGCACGACGCCGTGGGCGACCGCGAGCTGGCCGGAGGCGCTGACCCATCTGGGCAAGCCGGAGGCGGCGGTCGAGGAGCTGACGCAGGGCTTCCGCGTGCCGCGCACGGTGATCGCGTACGCGTCGCGGCTGCTGCCGTCGATCGCGCCCGGCCTGTCGGAGGCGACGTCGATGCGGGAGTCGCCGGGCGACTTCTCGGTGCGGGAGGTGGCGCCGGACGCGCTGGACGCGGCGGTGGTCGAGGCGTGCCGCGAGGCGCTGGGCCGCGAGGGGTCGATCGGCCTGATCGCGGCGGACGACCGGATCCCGGTGCTGGCGGAGGCGCTGGAGGCGGCCGGGCTCGCCCATCTTGCGCCCGGCGCGGAGACGAGCGCGCAGTCCCGGCTGACGCTGGTGCCGGCCACGCTGGCGAAGGGCCTGGAGTACGACTACGTGGTGCTGGACGAACCCGCGGCGGTGGTGGCGGGCGAGCCGGACGGGCGCACGGGGCTGCGGCGGCTGTACGTCGCGCTGACGCGGGCCGTGTCGGGGCTGACGGTGGTGCACGCGGCGCCGCTTCCGGCGGAGTTGAACCAGCTCTAGGGCGTCACTCGCGAGCGGCGAGCAGCGCCGCCACGAGCCCGGGGAAGCGGGCGTCGAGGTCGGCGCGCCGCAGTTGCACGTAGCGGACCCGGCCGGCCGCCCGCGTCGAGGTGATGCCGGCTTCCCGCATCACCTTCATGTGGTGCGACACCGTCGACTTGTGCAAGTGCATGACGCCCAGCCGTTCGGACGAGCAGTCGTACTCGCCGCCGGCCGCGTATACCTGGAAAAGCTGCAGCCGCACGGGGTCGCCGAGGGCGTGCAGCACCTTCACCAGCTCGATCTCCGCGGCGGCGGGCTGCGGCAGCAGCTCCCCTTCGGTGGTCGCGGTCATGACACACCCCCTCCAGACGGCTTGCAAATGGTTTGACATCCATCAAACAATCCATATTGTTTGGCGTACATCAAACTTTACTGCCATCCGGGGGTCCCACCGTGCGTCTACGCCTGCTCCTGCTCGCCCTGGGCACGTTCGCCATCGGCACCGACGCGATGGTCACCGCCGGCATCCTGGGCCTCGTCGCCCACGACCTGGACGTCTCGGTCTCGGCGGCCGGGCAGATGGTCACCGTCTTCGCGCTCTCTTACGCGCTCCTGGCGCCCGTGCTCGCCACCGCGACCGCCCGCTGGCCGCGCCGCCGCCTGCTGCTCACGGCGCTGGCGCTCTTCACGGCGGGCAACCTGCTCAGCGCCCTCGCCCCCACGTTCGCGCTGCTGCTGGCCACCCGGGTGCTGGCCGCGGCGGGCGCCGCGCTCTACTCGCCGACCGCCAGCGCCGTCGCCACCTCGCTCGTACCGCCGCAGCAGCGCGGCCGGGCGCTGGCGACCGTGCTCGGCGGCATGACCGTGGCCACCGCGCTCGGCGTGCCGCTCGGCACCTACCTCGGGCGCAGCGACTGGCGGCTGACCATGTGGCTCGTCGTGGCGCTGGGCACGGTCGCCTTCGCCGGGCTCGCGGCCCTGCTGCGCGAACCGCCCGCGACCGGCGGCGCCCCCGGGCTGCGCGAGCGACTCGCCCCGCTGCGCGACCGCCGGGTGGTGTGGGCGGCGGCCACGACGTTCGCCTTCTTCCTGACCTTCAACTCCGTCTACATCTACCTCGCGACGGCGGTGCACCGCGCGACGGGCGGCGACGCGTCGCGGCTCTCCATGGTCATGCTGGTCACCGGCCTGGCCTCGGTCGCGGGCAGCTGGACCGGCGGGCGCGCCGTGGACCGCTTCGGCGTACGGACCGTCCTGCTCAGCGGGAGCGCGGCGACGGTGGTGTGCTTCGCGCTGCTGCCCTGGCTGGGCCGGACGATGCCGGGCGCGCTGGCGTACGCGGTGGCGACCCCGCTCGCGGGCTGGGCCGTGGCGGTGGCCCTCCCGCACCGCATGGCCTCCCTGGCCCCGGCGAGCGCGCCGCTGCTGCTCTCCCTCAACAGCAGCGCGCTGTACCTGGGCATGGCGGCGGCGGGCGGGGCGGGCAGCCTCTTCATCACGGTCCTGGGCGAGCGGGCGTTCCCCTGGGCGTCGGCGGTCCTGGCCCTGGCGACGGTGGGGCTGGCGGCGGTCACGACCCGCAGCGCCACGGCTAACGAGGGAGGGGCCTACGCCCCGTCCACCGCCGAACGCCAGACCCGCACCGCCTGAGCCGACACGGGCGCGTCCCAGCCGCCGGGCCGCACCGCACCGCCGACGTGAAAGGCGGAGATCCCGGCGCCTCGCAGCACGGGCACGTGCTTGAGCCGCAGCCCGCCGCCCACCAGGATCCGCGGCTCGTAGCCGGGCTCGTCCCCGCGCCCCGCCTCCGCCAGCAACGTCGGCAGCCCCTCGTCGACCCCGGACGCCGACCCGGCGGTCAGGTACGTGTCCAGCCCCGGCTGGTCCGCCAGCTGCTTGCGCACCGCATCCCGGTCCGCGGCCCGGTCCAGGGCCCGGTGGAACGTCCACCGGGCCTGCGGACCCATCGCGTCCGCGAGCGCGGCCACCGCGGCCAGATCCGCCCGGCCGTCGTCACCGAGAAAGCCCAGGACGAACTCCCGCGCCCCCTCCGCCCGCAGCGCCCGCGCGGTCTCGCAGAGCGCCTCCAGCGCCCCCGCACCCCCGGCGGCGAAGCCGTCCTCGGCACGCAACATCACCCGCACCGGTATCCCGACGGCGGCCCGTACGGCCGCGAACGTCTCCAGGGCGGGGGTGAGCCCGTCGGCGCCCATGTCGCTGACCAGTTCGAGCCGATCCGCCCCTCCGGCCTGCGCGGCCACCGCGTCCTCGACATCGAGCGCGATTACCTCCAAGATCGCACCGTTACCCACGTGACACCTTTCCTCTCTGGTTACACACGTAACGCTGAACAACGTGCGTGCAATCTCTTACAGCCGTCCCGTCGTGGCGTCGCGAGGACGACAAGAGGTCTAGTCCAATAACACAGCGTAAGTCCTGCGAGGCGTTCACGGCACACGGCCTGGCCGGGTGCACACCAGGCACTGCGGGGACGTGGGCCTGAGCGGCTATGACCCCAACATCGTTTACCCCGGCTATGACGCGCTCATGGAGACTGTTCGCGCTGGTGAGTGCGACGCGGTCGTGATCTTCCAGCTGTCCCACCGCCATTTCGGCACCGTCGGGGCTCAGGTGCCCCACCCCCTGGCCCCCCGTCTGCCCGCCGTGGCAGGCGCTGGGGCCTTTGGCGTTTCAACTTCCTTAGCCCATCGCCCCCTTGACGCGGCACGCGTAGACGGCGAGCCTCATAGACGTCTGTAGAACCGGCAGACCGACGGAGGCTGTCATGGCGCTACTGTTCATCGCGAAGGACCCGAACACCAACGGGACTCAGTGCCCCACGGCCTGGGTTGATGACGAGGCACAGGAGATCGTCGTCCAGGGCTGGAAGGCGGGGGAAGCGCTGCTGGCCCAGTGCCTGCAGTCGGGCCCCATTCCGGACAGTGAAGCGGTGGTGAGGCTGCCCATCCGCATGGTGCCCGCCATCAGGGAGGCTTGTGATGTCGCAGACCGACTTGGCGTTCGCTGATCTACTGGCGAAGACCCGGTACTCGGCGGTCCACCTTGAGATGCGCGATTCGTATGGCATCGGTGAAGAGGCCGCCGAATTCGAAGCGTGGCGTTCGGGATGGCGACCGTCTCCGGAGCCCGATACATGGTGGAACGACTTTCACGCCATGGTGCGCGAGGCCGTCGCGCGCGGAGTCGTGTTCCGTCGTGCCCGGGTCGTCTCGGAGCCGGTAAGCGACTACATCAAGTACGAGCACGGCTGCACGTATCAGAACATTGCGGCGGGGGAGTTGGTCCGTTGGCTTCCCCGCCGGAAGGCGTCAGACCTCACCCTGCCCGGCAATGACTTCTGGCTGTTCGACAGCGAAATCATCATGTGGAACCACTTCACCGGAGATGGCGGCTCGGCCGGACCTGAACTGGATGAGCGGCCTGCCGTGGCGAAGCTGTGCGCCACGGCGTTCGATGCTGTGTGGAACCGGGCGACGCCCCACGAGGAGTACCGGGTCTGAGTGGCACAGCCAGATCATGCCTACACCCCCATCAAGCAGCATCGCGGCGGCGCGGAAGGCTGTTGGTGACCGCCTCCGGGAGATCCGGCGCGACGCCGGCCTGACAGCCAAGGAGGTTGCTAGCCGAGCCGGTTGGTACCCCTCCAAAGCCTCGCGCCTGGAGAACGCCGTCACGCCGCCATCCGACGCCGACATTCGCGCATGGTGCGCTGCATGCGGCGTCGATGACGCCGCTGCCGACCTGATCGCCGCCTCCCGCTCCGCTGACAACATGTACGTGGAGTGGAGGCGGGTTCAGCGCACTGGCCTGCGCAGACTCCAAGAATCCTACGTGCCGCTATTCGAGCGCACCCGGGTCTTCCGCGTCTACTGCTCCAACGTCGTGCCTGGCGTTCTCCAAACCCACGCCTATGCCACAGCCCTGCTGAGCGCTATCACCGATTTTCACGGCACGCCCAATGACGTGGCTGAGGCCGTGGAAGCGCGGCTGACTCGGTCACACGTCGTTCGCGAGGGTAACCACCGTTTCGCGTTGCTGATGGAGGAGTCGGTCCTGCGGCATCGCGTCGGCGACGCCGAGACGATGGCGGGCCAGCTTGGATACCTGCTGTCCGTGATGGCGTATCCGTCGGTCTCCCTGGGCGTGATCCCGTTCTCCGTCTCTCGCCGGATGTGGATGATCGAGACATTCAGCATCTACGACGCGGAAATGGCGCAAGTCGAATTGCTCACGGCACAGGTGAACGTGACGGCGCCGTCCGAGGTGGGGCAGTACCTCAAGGCGTTCGGAGAGATGGCAGAGCTGGCGGTGTACGGCGCCAAGGCCCGGACACTCATCACCGCCGCCGTTGACGCGCTCGGGTAACTCGCGTGGAACTTCATAGAACTTTGTTGGGGCCGGACGGCCCGACTTCCTAGCCTGTCGGCATGGCAAGCAGCAGAGAGCCGACGCCGGTCAAAGCCCCGCTGATGACTCTGCGGGTCAGCCGCGACAACGGGCGAACGTACGGACCGACACGGGCGGTACGGGCGGGCGACCCCGTGATCATCCTGGAGAACCCGGTCCGCTACCCGCCGTGTGAGTGCCCCCGCTGTGCGCCCGAGTGCCAGGCGTCGCGGGCGATATCGGCCCGCTCTCTGCGGCCTGCCTAGCCCCCCCCCCGCTCCGATCGGCGTCCTCAGCCATTCCCAGGTCGAGTGACTGGAGAGGGCTCAGGTTCGAGCACCACCCTTCCGAGGAGGTAAGACGTGACCATCGTTGAGGCACGGCCCGCGATCGACGCGGGAACCCTGGTCAGTGCGGAGCTGCGGGAGACCATCGCCGCCGACGTGCGGGCCAAGTACGACCACATCCCGGCGGGCATGGCCCGCCGGGGCGTCGGCCAGATGCTGGCATTTGTGGCCGCCAGCGCTGCCAGTGAGAAGCCTCTGAGCCCGTCCCCGCTGGTGGACGACTTCTGGCACGCGTTCGTCCTGCGGACCAAGGCGTACGCCGACTTCTGCCAGGAGACGTTCGGGAAGTTCGTCCACCACCAGCCCGGCTACCTGGACCGCGAGGCGCACGGCGGTGGCAAGGTGCTGCGTGCCCGGACCGTGGACGCCATCCAGGCGGCCGGGTACGCCGTCGACCTGGAGTTCTGGCCGGAGCTGGACATCGCCGACTGCTCGCAGTGTCACGCGAACTGCCACAACAGCCCGAAGCACAACGCCGCCAAGACCGGTTGATCAGCGCACAGGCATCCAGGCCGGCCGTACCCGCGTGGTGCGGCTGGCCGCGCCCATGAATTACGACGGAGGAGCACGTGACCGACACGACGGCGTGGGACACCTACGCCCGCAGGAAGCCCGGCGGCCGGCGGGAGAAGAACGCCAAGGGCGAGACCACCTGGTTCAACTGGACCCAGTACCCCGACCACGGCCCCGGAATCGAGGTTCTGGGCGAGGCCGATAAGGCGTCTGTCCTGGAGCTCGGGTGCGGCACAGGGGGGAACCTCGCCCACGTCGCCACCCTCGGGCACCGCGCCGTCGGCGTCGACGTCTCCCCCGTCCAGCTCAACGCCGCCCGCGAGCGCTGGGGCGACCTGCCGGGCCTGGAACTGCACCAGCGCGGCGCGCTCGACTTCATGAGCGAGACCACCGAGCGCTTCGACGCCGTGTACTCCGTCTTCGGCGCCATCTGGTTCACCGACCCAAACCAGATGCTCCCCGCCATCCGCCAGGTCCTCAAGCCCGGCGGCGTGCTCGCCTTCTCCCAGCGGCCCCCGGTCGAAGGCTGCTACGGCTGCCAGGCGTCCTACATCAACCAGGCCGACGACCCCAACCCCCTCGTCGTCAAGCGCTGGGACTACACCCCCGAGATGTGGGCCGACCGACTGAAGCAGCACGGCTTCCGCTACCCCCTGGCGAACGAGATCACCCCGCCCGAGGTCTGGAAGACCGGCACGCTCCTCGTCCGCGCCCTGGCACCCGGCGCCCGAGTCCCGCCGCCTGGGGAGAAACCCGGAGAGAAAGCCGTACCCCACAATTGACCCATGGCAGCCACGCCCGAGCACCCGTCCGGACCTGCACTGCGCGCCGCCTGGCGGGAGACCGTCGAGCGGATGCGCACGGTCCGGGAGCCCGATCCCGGTCCGTACGCCGACGACCTGCTCGCCCGCTGGTCGGAGCCACAGCGCCGGTACCACACGGTCGATCACCTCGCCGCCGTCCTCGGGCACCTCGACGAGCTGGCGGCGCACGCCGACGACATCGACACCGTCCGCCTCGCCGCCTGGTTCCACGACGCCGTCTACCGCCCCGACCGCTCCGAGAACGAGGAGCGCTCCGCCCATCTCGCCGAGCGCGCCCTGCCCGAGCTGGGCATCGACCCCGCCCGCACCGCCGAGACCGCCCGCCTCGTCCGCCTCACCGTCACCCACGAGCCCGCCCCCGGCGACCGCGACGGCGAGGTGCTGTGCGACGCCGACCTCGCGATCCTGGGCAGCCCGCCCCAGCAGTACGCGGCCTACGCCGCCGCCGTCCGCCAGGAGTACGGCTTCGTCCCCCACGACGCCTTCCGCGAGGGACGCGCCGACGTCCTGCGCCAACTCCTCGCGCAGCCCCGGCTGTTCCGCACCCCGGCCGCCTACGAGCGCTGGGAGCGCACCGCCCGCTTCAACCTCGCCACCGAGCTGGACCTGCTCACACTCTGAGACGCGGGCCGAGCAGGGGGGAATACCCCCGACGACGATCATGCTGGCAAGAGGTATGCCGCATACCAGCCCGCCCCGCATGCCCGTTGCCGTCTACGTACTCGGTCTGTCGGTCTTCGCCCTCGGAACCTCGGAGTTCATGCTGTCCGGGCTGCTCCAGCCCCTGGCCCGCGACATGGACGTCTCCATCCCCCAGGCCGGACTGCTGGTGTCCGCCTTCGCGATCGGGATGGTCGTCGGTGCGCCCCTGCTCGCCGCCGCGACGCTGCGGCTGCCGCGCCGCACGACGCTGATCGCCCTGCTCGCCGTCTTCGGGCTCGGGCAGGTGGCGGGGGCGCTGGCGCCCTCGTACGGGGTGCTGTTCGCCTCGCGGGTGGTGAGCGCGCTGGCGTGCGCCGGGTTCTGGGCGGTGGGCGCGGCCGTGGCCGTGTCGCTGGTGCCGGTGACCGCGCGGGCCAAGGCCATGGCCGTGATGCTCGGCGGGCTGTCGATCGCCAACATCGCGGGCGTGCCCGCCGGTGCCCTCCTGGGCCAGCACGCGGGCTGGCGCTCGGCGTTCTGGGCGGTGGCCGCGCTGTCCGCGGTGGGCCTCGCGGGCGTCGTCGCGCTCGTACCGGCCACGCAGCCGCCCACTGGCGAGGACGCGCCGCGGCTGCGCAAGGAGCTCGCGATCTACCGCGACCGGCAGGTGTGGCTGGCCCTCGCCACCACCGCCCTCAACGCCGCCGCCGTCTTCTGCCTCTTCTCCTACCTCGCCCCGCTGCTCACCGAGACCGCGGGCCTCAAGGAGAGCTGGGTGCCCACCGTGCTCGCGCTCTTCGGCGTGGGCGCGCTGATCGGCACCGCCATCGGCGGCCGGATCGCGGACGCGCACCTCTTCGGCACGATGTACGGCGGCATCGGCGCCTCGGCCGCCGCGCTGGCCCTGCTCGCACTGACCGCGCACAGCGCGGCCGCGGCCATCGCCATGGCGGTGCTGCTGGGCGTGGCCGCCTTCGCCACCTCGCCGGCCCTCAACGCCCGGATGTTCAACGTCGCGGGCGCGGCACCGACGCTGGCGGGCGCCACCACCACCGCCGCCTTCAACATCGGCAACACCGTGGGCCCGTGGCTCGGCGGCCTCGTGATCGGTGCCGGCTGGGGCTACCCGGCCGTCGCCTGGCTGGCCGCGGGGCTCGCGACCCTGGCGGTGGGCACCACCGCCGTCGCCTCCCGGCTGCACCGCGGTGCGGAAGCCTCCCGGATCGTGGCGGCCTCGGCCGGCGCGTCGTCCACGGCGCACGAGACGGCGCCCGAGTCCTCCGTACGCTGACACCCGGCCGGCGGCGCGCCCCCTGCACACCGGCGCGCCGCCCCAAAGCCACCCAAGAGCCCTCAGCCGCCCAGCGCCGAACCCAACGACCCCACCGGCGCCACCAGCACCGCCTGCTTGGTGCACGCCCAGTGCGGATCCGGCCCCAGCTCCGGCTCGACCTCCAGTGCGTGCGGGTCTCCGGAGTCCGTACAGACCGGGCACAACGGCCAGCGGCCGTGCCGCTCCAGCAGCGCGTCCTGCACGTCCTGGGCGATCAGACCGGGCAGGAACCCGGCGCCCTCGGGCCACTGCTCGACCCACCACCGCCGGTGGGCGACCGCGTCCTCGACGAGCGAGACCACATCGGCCTCCGCCACGTCCCCCGCGACCAGATCGGCGAGGACCAGCGCCCGCGCCGCGTGCAGTGCCTGTTCGAGCTCCATGTGCCCCATTGTCGGACTCGCCGAGGGCCGACGGCACACCGGGCGAGGGTTGACGGCACACCAGGCCGAAAATACCTTTCACAAAGTGAGCAGCGACAGCAGCGAACCGAAGGAAACTTTCGGCCCCGCGAGCACTGCAAGCACCGCGAGCACCACCGGCTCCGCCAAGCCGCCACCGCCCGCCGCACTGGCCGCCAAGGTCCGCACGCTGGCCCCCTCCATGACCCGCTCGATGCAGCGCGTCGCCGAAACCGTCGCGGGCGACCCGGCCGGCTCCGCCGCCCTCACCGTCACCGGCCTCGCCGAACGCACCGGCACCAGCGAGGCCACCGTCGTGCGCACCGCCCGCGTCCTCGGCTACCCCGGCTACCGCGATCTGCGGCTCGCACTCGCCACCCTCGCCGCCGAACAGGCCGCCGGGCGCGCCCCCGCCGTCACCGCCGACATCGCCGTCGACGACCCGCTGGCCGGCGTCGTCGCCAAGCTCGCCCAGGAAGAGGCCCAGTGCCTCGCGGACACCGCCGCCGGGCTCGACACCGCCCAGCTGGAGTCGGCCGTCGCCGCCCTCGCCACCGCCCGCCGCATCGACGTCTACGGCATCGGCGCCTCCCACCTCGTCGGCCAGGACCTGGTCCAGAAGCTGCTGCGCATCGGCCTGATCGCGCACGCCCCCACCGACCCCCATCTGGCCGTCACCAACGCCGTCCAACTGCGCTCCGGCGACGTGGCGATCGCCATCACCCACTCCGGCCGGACCACCGACGTCATCGAACCGCTGCGGGTCGCCTTCGAGCACGGCGCGACCACCGTCGCGGTCACCGGCCGCCCGCAGGGCGAGATCGCCCAGTACGCCGATCACATCCTCACCACGTCCTCCGCCCGGGAGAGCGAGCTGCGGCCTGCGGCCATGTCGAGCCGCACCAGCCAGCTCCTCGTGGTGGACTGCCTGTTCATCGGCGTCGCACAACGCACGTACGACCAGGCGGCGCCCGCCCTGTCCGCGTCCTACGAGGCCCTCGCCCACCGCCACGACCCCCGCCCGCCGCACCGCTGACCCTCCTCCCCAAGCAGTGAGCCACAGACCCGAGAAGTGAGCCACAGCCCATGACCTCGACCGCCGCCCTCGCCGCCCTCCGCGCCCAGCTGGCGACGCTGACCACCGAGGCGTTCCGCCCGGAGCTCGCCGACATCGACCAGCTCCCGACCCAGGACATCGCGAAGATCATGAACGCGGGCGACGCGACGGTCGCCACCGCCGTCGCCGAGCGGCTGCCCGAGATCGCGGCCGCCATCGACGCGACCGCCACCCGGATGGCCCGCGGCGGACGGCTCGTCTACGCGGGGGCGGGGACTGCCGGGCGGCTGGGCGTGCTGGACGCCAGCGAGTGCCCGCCGACCTTCAACACCGACCCGACCCAGGTCGTCGGCCTGATAGCGGGAGGCAGCCGGGCCCTGGTGACGGCGGTCGAGGGCGCCGAGGACAGCGAGAAGCTGGCCGCCGCCGACCTCGACGCGCTGCGCGTCGGGCCCGACGACACGGTCGTCGGCATCTCCGCCTCCGGCCGCACCCCCTACGCCATCGGGGCCGTCCGGCACGCGCGCGGCGCCGGGGCGCTGACCATCGGGCTGTCCTGCAACGCCGGTTCGGAGCTGGGCACGGCCGCCGAACACGCGATCGAGGTCGTCGTCGGGCCGGAACTGCTCACCGGCTCCACCCGGCTCAAGGCGGGCACCGCCCAGAAGCTCGTCCTCAACATGCTCTCGACCATCACCATGATCCGGCTGGGCAAGACCTACGGAAACCTGATGGTCGACGTCCGCGCCTCCAACGAGAAGCTGCGCGCCCGTTCGCGGCGCATCGTCTCGCTGGCGACCGGGGCCCCCGACGCCGACATCGAGGCGGCGCTGGCCGAGACCGACGGCGAGGTGAAGGACGCCATCCTCGTCCTGCTCGGCGAGGTGGACGGGCCCACGGCCGGACGGCTCCTGAAGGAGGCGGACGGCCACCTGCGCGCGGCCCTTCACGCGGCGCACACCCAAGGCTGACGCCCCCACACCCAAGCAAGCACACGGCAGCAAGGCAGCACGTCCCCATGCCCACAGACAACATGTCCTCAGACGACATGTCCTCAGACGACTTGCCCACACACGGCGAGTCCACGCACGACAGCAAGCACGGCGCCACCGCCGCCGCGCTCCTCCCCCTCCTCGGCGGCGCCGGGAACGTCCTCACCGTCGCCCACTGCATGACCCGCCTGCGCCTGGAGCTGCGCGACCGCGCCCTGGTGCGGGACGAGGCGCTGCGGGCGCTGCCCGCGGTGCTGGGCGTGGTCGAGGACGGCGGGGCGTACCAGATCGTCCTCGGGCCGGGCACGGTCGCCCGTGTCGCCCCGGAGCTGCAACGACTCGTGACGGCGGGGGCAGCGGGGGGCGCGCCGCCCCTGGCCGAGCGCGGTGCCGCGCTACGGGCGGCGCGCAAGGCCCGTAACGCCACGCCCGGCAAGCTGCTGCTGGGCCGGATCGCCCGCGTCTTCGTCCCGTTGATCCCGGCCCTGATCGGCTGCGGCATCGTGGCGGGCCTGGCCGGGCTGCTGGCCAACGCGCACTGGCTGCCCGCCCTCGCCCCGGCGCTCACGGCGATCGCCTCCGGCTTCATGTCCCTGATCTCGGTGTTCGTCGGCTACCAGACGGCCAAGGAGTTCGGCGGCACGCCCGTGCTGGGCGGCGCGGTCGCGGCGGTCATCGTCTACGGGGGCGTCGAGAGGGTGCACGCCTTCGGCGAGAAGCTGGCGCCCGGCGAGGGCGGGGTGCTGGGCGCGCTGGCCGCGGCGCTGCTGGCGGTGCAGGTGGAGAAGTGGTGCCGCCGCCGGGTGCCCGAGGCCCTGGACGTGCTCGTCACCCCGACGGTGACGGTCCTGGTGGCAGGGCTGGCGACGCTCTACGGGCTGATGTTCGCGGCCGGCCGGGCCGCCGCGGCGATCGGCCAAGCCGCCGACTGGCTGCTGACGGGCGGTGGCGCGGCGGCGGGCTTCGCGCTGGGCGGGCTGTTCCTGCCGGTGGTGATGCTGGGCCTGCACCAGGCGCTCATCCCGATCCACACGACCCTGATCGAGCAGCAGGGCTACACCGTCCTGCTGCCCATCCTGGCGATGGCGGGCGCGGGCCAGGTGGGCGCGGCGCTGGCGCTCTACGTGCGGCTGTGGCGCAACGGCCCGGTCCGCACGACGATCCGCTCGGCGCTGCCGGCCGGGCTGCTGGGCATCGGCGAGCCGCTGATCTACGGGGTGTCGCTGCCGCTGGGCCGCCCGTTCGTCACGGCGTGCGTCGGCGGCGCGTTCGGCGGCGGTTTCGTGGGCCTGCTGAACCAGCTCGGCGAGAAGGTCGGCTGCACGGCCATCGGCCCGTCGGGCTGGGCCCTCTTCCCGCTGCTGAAGGGCAACCACGGCCTGGCCCACGCGGCCACCGTCTACGCGGGGGGCCTGACGGTGGGTTACGCGGCCGGGTTCGCCGCCACCTACTTCTTCGGTCTGGGGCGCGGCGAACGGGCGGAGCTGAACGGCCCGAGGGCGGCACCCCCCGTGCAGGGGATGCCGCCCTCGGCGTACAGCGTTCAGGACAAGTGATCCTCCCTCCTCGCCCGCCTTCGGCGAGGAGGGGCCTATGGATCAGAAGTCCATGTCACCGCCGGGCATGCCGCCCGGAGCGGCCGCGGCGGCCTTCTCCGGCTTGTCGGCGATGACGGCCTCGGTGGTGAGGAACAGCGCCGCGATGGAGGCGGCGTTCTGCAGGGCGGAGCGGGTGACCTTCGCCGGGTCGATGATGCCCTCGGCGATCATGTCGACGTACTCGCCGGTCGCGGCGTTGAGGCCGTGGCCCACGGTGAGGTTGCGGACCTTCTCCACGACGACGCCGCCCTCGAGACCACCGTTGACGGCGATCTGCTTGAGCGGGGCCTCCAGGGCCAGCTTGACGGCGTTGGCACCGGTGGCCTCGTCGCCCTCGAGCTCGAGCTTCTCGAAGACCTGGGAGGCCTGCAGCAGGGCCACGCCACCACCGGCGACGATGCCCTCCTCGACGGCCGCCTTCGCGTTGCGAACGGCGTCCTCGATGCGGTGCTTGCGCTCCTTGAGCTCGACCTCGGTCGCGGCACCGGCCTTGATGACGGCCACGCCGCCGGCCAGCTTCGCCAGGCGCTCCTGCAGCTTCTCGCGGTCGTAGTCGGAGTCGCTGTTCTCGATCTCGGCGCGGATCTGGTTGACGCGGCCCTGGACCTGGTCGCTGTCACCGGCACCGTCGACGATCGTCGTCTCGTCCTTGGTGATGACGACCTTGCGGGCGCGGCCGAGCAGGTCGAGACCGGCGTTCTCCAGCTTGAGGCCGACCTCCTCGGAGATGACCGTGCCGCCGGTGAGGATGGCGATGTCGTTCAGCATGGCCTTGCGGCGGTCGCCGAAGCCCGGGGCCTTGACGGCGACGGACTTGAAGGTGCCGCGGATCTTGTTGACCACCAGGGTCGACAGGGCCTCGCCCTCGACGTCCTCGGCGATGATCAGCAGCGGCTTGCCGGACTGCATGACCTTCTCGAGGAGCGGCAGCAGGTCCTTGACCGAGCCGATCTTCGAGTTGACGATCAGGATGTACGGGTCGTCCAGGGACGCCTCCATACGCTCCATGTCGGTGGCGAAGTACGCCGAGATGTAGCCCTTGTCGAAGCGCATGCCCTCGGTGAGCTCCAGCTCCAGACCGAAGGTCTGGGACTCCTCGACCGTGATGACGCCTTCCTTGCCGACCTTGTCCATCGCCTCGGCGATGAGCTCGCCGATCTGGGTGTCGGCGGCGGAGATGGAGGCGGTGGAAGCGATCTGCTCCTTGGTCTCCACGTCCTTGGCCTGCTCGAGCAGGGCGGCGGAGACGGCCTCGACGGCCTTCTCGATGCCGCGCTTGAGGGCCATCGGGTTGGCACCGGCGGCCACGTTGCGCAGACCCTCGCGGACCAGCGCCTGGGCGAGGACGGTCGCGGTCGTCGTGCCGTCACCGGCGACGTCGTCCGTCTTCTTCGCGACCTCCTTGACCAGCTCGGCGCCGATCTTCTCGTACGGGTCCTCGAGCTCGATCTCCTTGGCGATGGAGACACCATCGTTGGTGATCGTGGGGGCGCCCCACTTCTTCTCGAGGACGACGTTCCGGCCCTTGGGGCCGAGGGTGACCTTGACGGCGTCGGCGAGCTGGTTCATCCCGCGCTCGAGACCGCGCCGTGCCTCCTCGTCGAACGCGATGATCTTGGCCATGTGAAGTGGTCCTCCCAGGACGGGGTGGAGACTGCTCCGGACCGTGTGGCGCCCGCGACGGACGGCCTGCATGCCCTGCGGTTCCTTGCCCCGCCTGGCCTGCGGACCTCACCGACGGTCCAAATCTGTCACTCTCACTCGGAGAGTGCTAAGCCAATGATTAGCACTCGACCCCTACGAGTGCAAGCGCCTCGGACCCATCCCTGCCCCGGCTCTCACGGGGCTACACACCCGAACCTCGGGTGCCCGCGCACGCACGAGGGGCCCGCACCGTACTGGTGCGGGCCCCTCGTGCGTGCTGAGAGAGCCGATGGTCGATGCGCCGCGGTCAGCCGGCCGCCAGCTTCACCATGTCGGCCTGCGGGCCCTTCTGGCCCTGCGAGATCTCGAACTCGACTCGCTGCCCCTCCTCGAGGGTGCGGTAGCCGTCCATCTGAATCGCGCTGTAGTGGACGAAAACATCCGCACCACCGTCGACCGCGATGAAGCCGTACCCCTTCTCCGCGTTGAACCACTTGACGGTGCCCTGAGCCATGCCTAACTCCCCTATTACTGGCCCTTGCACAGGACCGCACTTCGCGGACCCGGGTCAGACCTCACCCCCAGACAGGTTGGGGGTGTGCGCCGGAACGCGTCGACCGCGGCTGAATGTATCTGCACGGATGCCGTCTGCAACAGGTCAGTCGGACGAGAATTACGGGCGCGGCCGATCGGCTATTCGTACCGATTTCCCCAGCTTCTCGGGCAAGTCGGGCCGGGCAAAACGCAACCAACCCGGCAATTCGTGCACACGTTTCGCGCACAACTTGACGGGTTCTCATATGCGTTCGGTGGTGACACCGGAGGGGGAACGCCCCAACTGTATCGCGCTTCAACAGACGGAATCACCCCGTCCGCTTTGTGGACGGGGTGATTCCGGGCGATTACGCAGAGACCCTGCGGAAGGGTCAGCCGCCCGCGACGGCGGGGATGATCGAGACCCCCGCGCCGTCGGGAGTGGGGGCGTCCAGCCCGCCCTCGAAGCGGACGTCGTCATCGTTGACGTAGACGTTCACGAAGCGGCGCAGCTTGCCGCCGTCGTCGAGGATGCGGGGGCCGATCCCGGCGTGGTTGCGGTCGAGGTCGGCGATGACCTCGGAGAGGGTCGTCCCCTCAGCGGGGACTTCGGCCCGGCCGTCGGTGTAGGTGCGAAGGATCGTGGGGATGCGGACTGTCACGCTCATGGGGGTCACCTTCGGTCGGGGTGCGTGGTCGGGTGCGGGCCGGGTCGCGGCAAGTCCGGCCGGTCAGGCCAGGGCGCGGAAGGCGTCCAGGGAGGGCTTGATCGTGGCCGTCGGGCCCGCCGCCACCGCGTCGAGGGTCTTGAGGCCGTCGCCCGTGTTCAGGACGACCGTCGTCAGGGCCGGGTCGAGGAGGCCGGCCTCGATCAGCTTCTTCGTGACGCCCACGGTCACCCCGCCCGCCGTCTCCGCGAAGATCCCCTCCGTCCGGGCGAGCAGCCGGATCGCGTCGACGATCTGCTCGTCCGTCACGTCCTCCACCGCCCCGCCCGTGCGCCGCGCGATGTCCAGCACGTACGGCCCGTCGGCCGGGTTGCCGATGGCCAGGGACTTGGCGATCGTGTCGGGCTTCACCGGGCGCACCACGTCGTGCCCGTCCTTGAAGGCCCGCGACACCGGCGAGCACCCCTCGGCCTGCGCCCCGAAGATCCGGTACGGCCGGTCCTCGACGAGCCCCAGCGCGACGAGCTCCTTGAGCCCCTTGTCGATCTTCGTCAGCTGCGAGCCCGAGGCGATCGGGATGACGATCTGGTCCGGCAGCCGCCACCCCAGCTGTTCACAGATCTCGTACGCGAGCGTCTTCGAGCCCTCGCCGTAGTACGGGCGCAGGTTGACGTTGACGAAGCCCCATCCCTCCCCCAGCGGATCGCCGATCAGCTCGCTGCAGAAGCGGTTGACGTCGTCGTACGTACCCTCGATGCCGATCAGCTCGCCGCCGTAGACCGCGGCCATGACGACCTTGCCCGCCTCCAGGTCGTGCGGGATGAACACACAGGACTTGAAGCCGGCCCGGGCGGCCGCCGCGCCCACGGCCCCCGCCAGGTTGCCCGTCGAGGAGCAGGACAGGGTCGTGAAGCCGAAGGCGCGCGCCGCCTCGACCGCGATGGCGACGACCCGGTCCTTGAAGGAGTGCGTGGGGTTGCCGGAGTCGTCCTTGACGTACAGCCCGCCCGTCACGCCGAGCTCGCGGGCGAGGTTGTCGGCCTTGACGAGCTTGGTGAAGCCGGGGTTGAGGTTCGGCTTGTCCGCGACGTCGGCGGGGACGGGCAGCAGCGGCGCGTACCGCCAGATGTTCGCCGGACCGGCCTCGATGCGGCGCCGCAGCGCCTCCGGGTCACCGGCCGGCAGCTCGTACGCCACTTCGAGCGGGCCGAAGCAGGAGGCGCAGGCGAAGATCGGTCCCAGCTCGAAGCGCTCGCCGCACTCGCGGCAGGACAGCGCGACGGCAGGGCCCAGAGAGACGGAAGTGGTAGCGCTTTCAACAGCTTCTACGGCTTCTACAGCCATGGAGGCGAGGCCCTTTCTCCTCATCTTCCTCGCGACGCACTTCGCCGCGAGACGGATTTGGCACCTTCCCCGCCGGGAGCCTCGCTTCGAACGAAACAAGACCGGCTGGAGGGTTGCCGGGGCTTCAACGGGCCGTGTCCCTCTGCCCCTCTGGATGAGCGGTATAGCGCTGGGCGGACCCAGGCATTTGTGCGCAGGACGACCCCGACATACGACGGGCGTCCGCGTTGTTCAAGACTGTAA
Organism: Streptomyces olivoverticillatus; assembly: GCF_014203555.1. Lineage (GTDB taxonomy): Bacteria > Actinomycetota > Actinomycetes > Streptomycetales > Streptomycetaceae > Streptomyces > Streptomyces olivoverticillatus. The sequence continues at coordinate 983,083 of NZ_JACHJH010000001.1, forward strand.
CGGAAGGGACGGCCCGCCGAGAGGGCCCGTCCGCAACGCGAGACGCGAGGAGTCGTACACGTGCTGGAAGAGGTGGAACGCTGGCTGGCCCGGCGGTCCTGGTCCGCAGCCGACCGTCCGCTCGACCAGCTCCTCGCTGCCAAAAGCGGCACCGGCACCACGGTCAGCGTCGTGCTGCCGGCCCTGAACGAGGAGGCGACGGTCGGGGACATCGTCACCACGATCCGCCGGGAGCTGATGTCCGAGGCCGTGCCGCTGGTGGACGAGCTGGTGGTGCTGGACTCCGGCTCCACCGACCGCACGGCGCAGGTCGCGGCCGCCGCGGGGGCGCGCGTCGTCCACCGCGACGACGTCCTGCCGCGGCTGCCCGCACTGCCCGGCAAGGGCGAGGTGCTGTGGCGGTCGCTGCTGGTGACGAGCGGGGACGTGGTCTGCTTCATCGACTCCGACCTGCGGGACTTCTCCGCCGACTTCGTCTCCGGCATCGTCGGCCCGCTGCTCACCGACCCCGACGTCCACTTCGTGAAGGGGATGTACGACCGTCCGCTCGGCGAGGTCTCCGGCCAGGGCGGCCGCGTCACCGAGCTGGTGGCCCGCCCGCTGCTCAATCTGCACTGGCCGCAACTGGCCGGTTTCGTCCAGCCGTTGGGCGGCGAGTACGCGGCGCGGCGCTCGCTGCTGGAGCAGCTGCCGTTCCCCGTCGGGTACGGCGTCGAGCTGGGCCTGCTGGTGGACGCGCTGCACACCGTGGGCCTGGACGCGCTGGCCCAGGTCGACGTGGGCGAGCGCAAGCACCGCCACCAGGACGGGCGGGCCCTGGGCCGGATGGCCGCCGCCATCTACCGCACCGCGCAGCTGCGGCTGGCCCGCGGGCACCTGGTGCGCCCGGCGCTCACGCAGTTCGAGCGCACCGAGGAGGGGTTCGTCCCGCGGACGTACCCGGTGGACACCGAGGAGCGGCCGCCGATGGCCGGCATCCCCGAGTACGAGCAGCGGCGCGCGGCGTAGCCGCCTTCACCCGGCAGGCAGCGGGGAGTTGAGGAGGGCGACGCCGACCGCAGTGGCCGTGTGCAGGGCGGTGTTGCGGTGCCGGGCGGTGATGACCAGCCCGGCCGCGCGCAGGACGGTCGCGTGCTCGCTGGCGCTCGCCGGGGCGATGCCCAGGCGCCGGGCCAGCTCGGTGGTGTGGCACCCCGGGCTGTCCGCGATGGCGTGCAGCACGGCGGCGCGGGTGCGCCCGAGCAGGGCGACCAGGGGCGCGGGCACCCTGCCCGCATCCGCGTCCGGCCGCGGGGACGGGACCAGCGGCAGGGTGCCCGGCTCGCGGTGGGCCGGGTACGTCACCAGCGGCTGCGGCAGCGCCTCGGCTTCGATCACCGGACACCGGGAGCCGAACCAGGAGGGGACCAGGAGCAGCCCGCTGCCGTCCAGGTACATGTCCTCGTCGAAGCCGCTCGCCGTGACGATGTCGAGGACGGGCGGCCGCCAGGTGATGCACCGCGGGGACAGCCCCGCCAGCACCCGCTCCACGCCGCCGCGCGCGAACTCGCGTGCGCGCAGCGCCCGGTCGGCCTCCAGACAGGTGCGGATCCGCGGCCAGTAGGGCGAGAGGGCCTGTGCGTAGACGTGACCGAGGCCGTCGAAGAGCTGCCCGAGCAGCTGCGGGTCGTCGCGCAGGCGCTGCGTCCAGCGGGGCACCCGCTGCCGCCCGGCGATGAACTCCAGCTCCTGGACGATCAGCTTCTTGGGCGTCGCCCGCACCACTTCCAGCGCTTCCTCGGCGCCGAGCGGGGAGTAGGACGGGTGGAAGAAGTTCGGTGACCAGCCCCGCGGCGGGACGAGGTCCAGGATCATCCGGGCGGTGGGGTGCAGCCGGGCGCGCACCTGCTGCCGCCATGCGCCGAAGGCGACGGAATCGGTCGTCTCCTGCAGCACGCGCACCGCGATGCTCGTCTCCAGCAGCGGCTGCGGCGACGGTGCGATCCGCGTACGGGCCAGGTCCGCGGCGGTGAAGTGAATGCGATAGCCCACTGCGGTGTGCCCTCCTCCGCTCGGTGGCCGACCCTACCGACGGGCCCTGCTTCGGCCGAGGCCGAAACAGGACGACATCACGCGGGGCGCCCCCGCACTCTGAGAACGCGAGAGGACGCGCCGGCCGGGCCGGCAGAGCTCCTCTGGCGGCCAGGTGTGGTGCGCGGGGACGGTACGGGGGGTTCCCGCGCACCACCCGACGGGCCGTGCGTACGTTTGAGCGGTTCCCCGGGCGGCAAGGCTGGCGACATGGTCGCTGAGCACGTGCACTCCGCCCCGGTCGCCGCCGCCCCCATCGTGATGGCGTCCAACCGGGGGCCCGTCTCGTACACGCTGCGCGAGGACGGCTCGCTCACGGCCGGGCGGGGCGGCGGCGGGCTCGTCTCGGGGCTCAGCTCGATCGGGCGGGACTCCGGAGCGGTGTGGGTCTGCGCGGCGCTGAGCGACGGCGACCGCGCGGCGGCCCGCGCAGCGGGCCGAAGACTGGAGCCGGGCGACACCGGCGGCCACCAGGTGCGGATGCTGGACGTGCCGGCCGCCACCTTCGCCGCCGCGTACAACGGCATCGCCAATTCCGTGCTGTGGTTCGTCCACCACATGCTCTACCAGACGCCGCTGGAGCCCTCCTTCGACGCGGCCTTCCGCGAGCAGTGGGCCGCCTACTGGGTGTACAACACCGCCTTCGCCGAGGCCATCGCCGAGGAGGCGGCGCCGGGCGCCGCCGTGCTCGTCCAGGACTACCACCTGACCCTGGTGCCGGGGCTGCTGCGCGCCCTCCGCCCCGACCTGCGCATCGGGCACTTCTCACACACCCCCTGGGCCCCGCCGGACTACTACCGGCTGCTGCCGGACGACGTGGCCGGGCAGGTGCTGCGCGGCATCCTCGGCGGCGACCGGGCGGGCTTCCTGACCGAGCGCTGGGCGGAGGCGTTCGCCGCCTGCTGCGAGAACGTGCTCTCGGGGGCGGAGGTCGTCCGCGAGGGCGGCACCGCCACGGCCGTGCGTTTCGAGGGGCGCACCACGCGGCTGGGCGTCCACGGCCTCGGCGCGGACGCCGACTTCCTGCGCGAGCGCGCGCACCAGCCGGACGTCGAGGAGCGGATGACGGCGCTGCGCGAGCAGGTCGGCCCCGGCCGCAGAACGATCGTCCGCGTCGACCGCACCGAGCTGTCGAAGAACATCGTCCGCGGCCTGCGCGCCTACCGGCGGCTGCTGGAGGAGCGCCCGCAGTGGCGCGGCAAGGTGGTGCACATCGCCTTCGCCTACCCCTCGCGGCAGGACCTCGCCGTCTACCGCGACTACACGGCGGAGGTCGAGCGCGTCGCCCGGGAGATCAACTCCGCGTTCGGCACGGAGGGCTGGCAGCCCGTCTCCCTGCACGTCAAAGACGACTTCGCGCGCTCCCTCGCCGCGTACCGGCTGGCGGACGTGGCCCTGGTCAACCCCATCCGCGACGGCATGAACCTGGTGGCCAAGGAGGTGCCGGTGGTCTCCGACCACGGCTGCGCGCTGGTCCTCTCCCGCGAGGCGGGGGCGGCGGCGGAGCTGGGCGACGACGCGATCATCGTCAATCCGTACGACGTCGAAGCCACCGCCCGCGCGCTGCACGAGGCGCTGCTGATGGAGCCGGGCGAGCGCGCGGAGCGCTCCAAGCGCCTGGCCGCGGCGGCCACGGCGCTGCCGCCCGCCCGCTGGTTCACCGACCAGCTGGCGGCCCTGCTGGAGCGCTAGTTCCTCACCGCCCGGCGTCCGCCGCCTCCAGCCGCGCCGCCACCTCGCGCGGGCCGCCCCGGCCGGCCTCGTACTGCGCCTTGTCCCGCCCCCAGCGGCGGTCCCGGAAGGACAGCAGCACCTCGGCGGCCTCGCGCAGCGTGCACCTGTCCCGCCCGAGCAGCTCCCGTACGGCGACCACCGCGCACAGCGCGGGCACGCTGCGCTTGGCGAACCACTCCTCGACCGCTTCCATGCCGCCCGCCTCGTGCTCGTCCCGCACGAACGACGTCACGTCCTCGAAAGCGGCCGCCAGCTGCGCGTACGCCCCCTCCTCGGCCGGGGCGTAGGACGGCGCGAGGGCGACGGCCAGGCGTATCAGGGCGCTGTGCTCCACCTCGCCCGGCAGCCCGGGGCGGTCCTTGCGGAATTCGAACCAGTCGGCGTCGGCCGCCGCGGCGAGGATGCCCGGGAGGTCGGCGTCGTGGCCCTCGGCGTAGAGGACGTCCCGCAGCAGTTCGAAGGGCAGTGGGGTGCTCTCCGCGAGGAGCACCGCGTCGTAGAGGTCCTTGGCCTCGGGGTTGTGGTCCGAGACCAGCCACTGGATCTTCCACACGAGGGAGAGCGCGGGGCTCGCCGCCATGAGGACGGCGCTCTCGCCGGTGCCGTGCCGGGGCACTTCGGTGCGTACGGCGGGCGCGGCCAGCTGCTCGTTGAAGACGAAGTCCAGCTGGACGGTGCCCGGCGGCACGCCCTCGGACGCTGCGGTCCAGGGCAGTACGAGGCGGCGGCCCGGCACCCGGTCGTACGTCCATATCTCATCGCTCACCGCGCCCGCCGCGTCGATCCGGACCGGGCTGCCGGCCTCGCGCGAGAGTGCCTCGGCGGCGCGGGCGATGCCGTCGAGCAGGGGGTCGGTGCGCTCGTCGTCCAGCTGCCAGGTGTGCGGCACGACGACGAAGTCCAGGTCGCCCGGTTCGCGTGCCGCCTCGCCGAACCAGGCCTTCAGCAGCATGCTGCCGCGCAGCACCAGGTGCTCGGCCCACTCGGAGCCGGCGACGGCGGCGAGGGCGAGGTCCAGCGCGTGCCGGCGGGCGGCGAACCAGGCTTCGCCGGTGCGGGCGTCGGCGAACTGCGGCTCGCTCAGCCGCATGCCGAGGGTGTGGTGCTTGACCGCCGGGTCGCTCACCGGCCGCTGCACGACGCCGTCGCCGGGTACGGGCCGCAGCGTCCGCGGCAGGCCCATGTCCGCGCACGTCGTGGTGTCGGGCGGGGTCTGCGGCACGATGGTGTCCTCGCTCCACGGCCCGTTGCCGAAGCGCTCCCAGGGTGTCGTCGTCATGCGCGCGCACTCTCCTCGGTGATCCAGCCGGCGTCGAGCGACTCGTCGCTGTCGTGGATGACGAACTCCTGCTCCGTGGAAATGATTTCGTGTGCGCCGAGGTCCGCGGTCAGCGCGAGCAGCCGCGCTTGCGCGGTGCGGCGGCCGACGAGCCGGCAGCGCTGGGTGACGAACCGTTCCGTGCGGCCGTCGGTGCGTATGCGGCGGGCGTTGCGGGACAGGTGGGCGGTGTGGGCGGGGGCGAGCCGCGGGAGGGCTGCGCCCGGGGCGATCAGGAGCTTGATGTGGTGCTCGAAGTAGTACCGGGGCCCGAGGACGGCCGCCTCCTCGTCGGTGTCCGGTACACCCTCCACCCAGGGCGCGGCCTCGATCTTCGTCCGTACGACCTCGAACCCGGCGTCTTGCAGTGCGCGGGCGGCGTCCTCGACGGCCTCGCGCACGGCGGGCAGGGGCCCGCGGCGGTGCAGGGTGAGCATCGGCTGGCTGGGGGTGCGCCCGCGCTCCAGCACGATGTGGGTGAACTTCAGCCCGTGCGCGGCGGCGTGGGCTTCGAGGCGGACCGCATCAGCGCGGACGGTGAGGTGGGCCTCGAATGCCCCGGTGAAGGAGGTGACGGGTGGGGCGGGGGTGGTACTTGGCATCACCCGGGAATGATCTCAGGTGGCCGAGTAGGACAGGCGCACGGCGTCGGTGCTGTCGGCGACGCGGAGCCGGAGGTAGTAGACGTACTCGTTGTTGAACTTGGTGGGGATCGTGCACTTGTTGGCGAGCGACGTCGAAGCCGACTTGTGCGCAGGGCTGCCGGCCGGGCCGATCGAACCGATGACCTGCGGCATGATCTCCGAGTCCCGCACGTCGCAGCACTGGAAGACCTGCACGCCGACGGAGCCGAGGGCGGGGCTGCCGGAGGGGTCGTCCAGCTCCCCGGCGAGGTCGACGTTGAGTGTCCGGGTGTCGGGCGAGTGGAAGGCCGGGGAGTACATCGTGATGGTCCTTTGCGGCGTGAAGGTCTCACTGACCGGCAGGCCGACGGGGTTGCCACAAGACTTGTCGGTGCGCGGCGGGACGTCGCGGGCGGCGGCGTGACCGGACCCGGTGGAGGGCAGGGCGAGGGCGGCGGCCATCAGGGCCGGCAGAGCGAAAAGTGCGGTTCTCTTCATAGCGGGAAATTTGCCCACGTGGGCTGGATCGTTACGCTTGCGGCGAGCTGAATGCCCCCGTTTCAGCGACGAGTTCGCAAGCCCGACCGAGGCGTACTGCCGCTATCGCGCGCCCTTTTCGAGCCCCCGCACGCCCATTTCATGCATCTGGCTGAAATGCATCGCATGGGGAGACACTTCGAGACCCCGGGGTGACGGCGCTCACCAAGGCAGTCATCCCGGCACCGCAGTACGGAAAGGAAAGGCCATGCGCTCCAAACGATCCCGCATCGCCGTCATCGGCGCCGCGACCGTCCTGGCCGTCACCGGCACGATGACGATGACCGCCTCCGCCCACGCGGATGCCTGCCCGGCGAGCAGGTTCTGCAGTTTCAGCCAGACGTTCTACCGCGGCGCGGAGGAAGTCGACAACCCGCCGGCGGACACGTGCGTCACCACGCACGTCGACGAGGCAGCGCACTCGACGGAGAACAACACGACGCACCTGGCGGTCCTCTTCCTGGACCGCAACTGCACGATCCCGAGCGGCGCACAGGTTCAGCCACTGTCGAACATGCCGGTCGACGTTTACCGCTCGTTCCGGCTCGACGCCACGGGCTGAGGCCCGGGATCACCCCCGCCCAACGGCCCCGCGGGACGGCTCTCCGCCCCGCGGGGCCTCCGGCTACGCCAGGAGCGAGGCTGGGGTGACGAGGCGGGCGCGCTCGTAGAGGGCGCGGGCGGCGGGGTTTTTGAGGTGGGGGCGGAGCAGGCCGAACATGGTTTGAACACGCTGGTCGACCCGCCCGCTCTGCACCAACGGGTACTCATCCAGGGCTTCATTCCACGTGGCACATGCAGCTTCCAAGTGCCCTACTTGCATCTGGAATTCACCGAGCATGGCTCGCTCTTTGACTCGCGTCCGGCGGTAGACGTCGTAGCAAAGCCTGTCGGATTCCTTCATCGCTTCGACTGCCCCCGGCAGGTCGCCCAACTCATGGCGCACCTGACTGATGTGGTAATGCAGGGACGAAGGGTCGTACGACCCGAACGCCTTCTCTCGCGACTCCGCCTTCTCCATGGCAGCCTCTGCCTCCTTGAGGTACAGCAAGGCAACGTTGCGATCGCCTGTTTGCGCAGCAGAATGTGCCTGCTGTCCGGCGAGGAAGGCGCGCATGCGTGGTCCGGCCTGCGGAGATGCGGCCGCGGCAGCATCAGCCAGGCGCAGCGCCTCGGGCCCGTGCCCCAGATCGACGGCTTGCACGCTCATCCCCCGCAATGTGGTGCAGTACGTCAGATGGTCCTCCGATGCCCCGGCAAGCTGCAAAGCCTTGAGGTAGTACTGCTGGGCCAAGCCCTGCAAGCCTTCGTCAACCGCCATATATCCGGTCAGGTAGCAGAGATCCGAGGCCGCCGACATCATCGCCTTGCGCACCGGCTCGGGCGCATCCGCCTTGAGGTACGGGGCCACGGTGTTGACGAGGAATGCCGCGGCCATGGGCCGGGCGTGGCGGCCACCGAACAGGTCGTCGAGTTCCGAGACACGCTCGGTCATCGCAATGACCATGTCGACCTCGGCCATTCCTATGCGCTGAGTCCGCCCCGTCTGCACCGCTTCCATCCGCCCGACCACGTCAGGCCAGTTGGGCACGGCCAAGGCGACCGAGAACAGGCTCGCCCCGATGACACTGCGCCGGGACGGGTCCATGTCCTGCCTCCCGAGGTCGACAAGCCCCTCCACCGTACCGGGACTGGCGTTCGACTGGTCGGTTGGCGAGGAGAAGCCCGCCTCGCGGTGGGTGACAGGCCGCTGCAACCTGCGCGAGAGGGCTTCGACGACGACTGGCTGCACCTCCGGACGCGGCAGATGGCCCTTGAGCCACTGGTGAACGGATGGCTCCCGGTACCGGAGGGGCGTTCCGCGCTCGGTGCCGATGCGGTTCACCTCCTGGGCGAACTGGCGCAGCGTCCACTTCGTTTCGCGGTACAGCCGATCAAGGCCGACGTTCGGTGCCGGTGCGCCCATGGGCCCTCAACTCCTCGCACGCTCGCGGCTCTTAAAGCTCTTAAATCCTGCCGCCGTGCCAACGGTACCGCCGTGCGTAGCCGTCGGGTTACCTAAAGCGAGGGCAGAGCCCCGACCCGCACCCGAGAGGAGAGTGCAACAGTGAACGCAACCCTTGCCCGCCCCGCCCCCGAGAAGGTGGCGGAGCGAGCCCGCGAGATCCTGTCGGCCATCGAGGCCGACCCGGAGTTCGAGCGTCTGCGCACCGGCTGCGCCAAGTACGACAAGGACTGGCAGAGCTTCACGGGCTACGCACTCGTCGACGGCTTCGACGTCGAGAAGGACACCGTCCCCCTCTTCCCCGATGCCCTGCGGGCCATGGCCATCAAGTCGGCCGTCTTCGAGATGACGGACGGCGACGAATACGCCGCCGAAGTCCCCGTTCCCGTTCCGGTGGACGAGATGATCCATGCGCTGGCCGCCCAGTTCACGGTGTTGAGCCGGGTGCAGGAGCGGACCGGCATCCTCTTCGTGCATGCCACCGACCGCGAGGAAATCGGTGGTTGGGACCACGGGGATTACACGCACCAGGTCTACCGGGCCGCGTGGGGGCCGGTGAACGAGCGGTTCTGGCTCGGTAAGCAGGAGACGGCCGCCCGGCGTGCTGCCGTTGTCGAGAAGTACCGACAGCTGGGCATCTTCGAAGGCGGGCGCAGGTTCGCCCCCGGCTTCGCCACGGCCGCCGCCTAGCCAAGTGCGCGGCGCAGCGTCGTGACGACGTCCACGCCCGGGAAAGCGCGCGGAATCTCGGTCGCGGCCTGCTCGATCAACAATTCGAGCATTCCCGGCGCTGCGCTGTGCAGCACTCCGCGGAGATACGACTCAAGCTCCGCGACATCACCTGGCAATTCGAGCTCGCCCGTCAGAGGCACCCCGTCGCTCTTGTACCGGCCCGTAGGAATGCCGACCTTGTGCGGGTGCACACAGACGGGCACCCCGGACCGCGTATAGCGATGGCCGTCGGCCGGGTCGAACGGACAGTCGTCCGAGGGACGGTCCTGCACGTCGAACTCTCCGAGAGGAAGACGGCGCGAGGGGCAAATGCCGCACGCCGGGTGCTCGTCGCTTCTGACGAATGCCTCAGCCATGCCACCCGAGCGTAGGCCGCCGATGGCCCGTGCCGGGGCAGCCCGCTCCAAGAACCCCCGAAGGGAACACCGTGCACGACACCGCCATGCCGCATCCGAACCCCGACGCCGACAGCGGGCCACCGGGCCCGATGACATACCGGCCCGGCGCCTTCGTCATCGACACACGTACCGCCACGCTCGTGCAAGTCATGGGCCACCTGGGGCCCCATGTACAGGTGAGACAGCCCGGTGGTGGGCGGGAGTGGGACGTGCCGCCCGAGGTGTTGCGGCTGGCCGGGCGGGAGGAGCGGGAGGCCGCGGGGATCCGGGGCTCCGATTCCACCTCGCCCGTCGGGTGCGCCGAGTGTGCCGCCCTCGAAGCCAACCGCCGGGCGGCGGCCTCCGTGGGCGACCAGGCCATGCTCGTGGACACCACCATCGCCGTACGCAGTCACTTCCGTACCGCGCACCTGCTGCCGAAAGAGAACGCGTGGTGACCGGCTGTCCGCACCGGTGGACGCGGAACGGGGGCGAGGCCCAGTGCGACGGGTGCGGGACCCGGCGGTTCAGCAGCTACGCCGCCGTGCGGCCGCCGGGGCTGCCGGTCGTCGTCACGCCGTCCGTCGCTGCCCGGCGGGCCGCTGACCGCCGGGCAGCCATGGTGATCTCACGGACGGGCCGGTGGGGCAGACGGTGGCCCTGACCTCACTCGTCGTCCGAGTCCTTCTGTTCCTGCTTCGAGGCCTTCTTGTCCTTCGAGTCCTTCGAGTCCTGGATGCCCAGGGACGACAGCGCCGTCGTCCAGTCCTTCGCGATGGCCTGCTGGGCCTTGACCAGGTCCGTCTTGCCCGAGCAGATCGCGTTCTTGAGCTTCGTCTCGACGACGTCCTTCGGGTTGTTCGGGCCCGCGCCCGCCTTGTGCCCGGGGGACGGCGGCTCGACCCAGAGGTTGCGCGGGTCATTGGGGTCGCCGCCCAGCTGGAGGCTGATCAGGTGGTCGTACTCGGCCTCGCGCATCGCGCCCTTGTAACCGTAGGAGGCCGCGTTCGCGGTCTTCTCCCGGCTGGTGATGTTCGTGGGCGGCCGGATGTCCGAGGTGTAGCCGCTGCGGCAGATGGTGGTCTTCAAGGTGGCCTGGGTGACCTTGGGGTTGGTCGCCCCCGGCGAGCACTTGGCGTCGGGGAGGGGCTCCTTGTCGGCCGTGTAGCGGTAGTGGCAGGTGCCCGGATCGGGCTGCTTCTGCACGGTGTACGCCGGCTGCGGGCCCGGGCCCGCGGGTATGGCACCGGACCCCGAAGGGGCGGCGCCCGAGGGGGCCGGGGCGCCGGACTGGCCCTTGGACTCGGTCTTCTTGGCACCGGAGTCCGAGGAACACCCGGTGGCGGTGACGGCTATGACGGTGGCGGCGGCCGCCGCAAGTATGCTCCAGCGGGGGGCGATTGACATGCGTCATGTCTACCCGGCGGGTGCCGCGGGGCAGGCACCGGGGTGGAAGCGGTTCCGCTTCCCGCACAGCGGAGAGCGCACGGCGCACGCCCCGGCGCGGAAGCGCGCCGCTCAGCTCGACAGCCGGTCCGCCAGCCCCTCCAGCAGCCCGACGACGCCCGTCGGCCCGTCCACGACGACATCCGCCCGCTCCGCGAGCACCGCGACCTCCTGACTGCCGCTGCACACGAGCACCCCCGGCACACCCTCCGCCCGCAGCTTCTCCACCGCGGCGAAGGCAGCCAGGTCACCGAGGTCGTCACCGGCGTAGAGGACCGCGGAGGCGCCCGACTCGCGGACGTAGTCGGCCAGGGCGACGCCCTTGTCCATGCCCGGCGGACGCAGCTCCAGGACCAGGCGGCCCGGCTCGACGATCAGGCCGTGCCGCGCGGCGAGCTCCGTCAGCGGCACGCGCAGGGCGTCGTACGCGGCCTGCGGATCCGCCGCACGCCGGGTGTGCACGCCGATGGCCCGGCCCTTGTCCTCCACCCATGTGCCCTGCCAGGCGCCGGATTCGTCCAGGACGCCGGGAAGCTCCGCCTGGACGGCGGCGACGCCCGGATGCGGCGCGGGAGCGGTGACGGTGCCGCTGACCGCGTCCCACCGCTCGGCCCCGTAGTGGCCGAGGACGACGAGGTGCTCAAGCCCCTTGACCCCGGCGAAGCCGCCGTAGCGCACCGCGACCCCGGCCGGGCGGCCGGTGATCACGGCGACGGAGCCCAGGTGCGGCGCGAGCCGGGCCAGGGCCGGCACGGTGCCGGGGTGGGCCCGCGCCTGCTCGGGGTCCGGCACGATCTCGGCGAGGGTGCCGTCGAAGTCGAGCGCGACGATCGCCCCTGCGGGCCGCGCCAGCAGCGCGGCGAGGCCGTCCCGGCCTGCGGATGTCACGGGTTCCGGAAGCGGATGGCTGCCCATGGGCCGACCCTACCGGTGCGCCCGCCGCCGGGGTGGGCAGTTGGCACGGCTCAGCGGCGCGCCCGCCGCGCCTCCCGCACCCGCCGCAGCCGGTTGACCGTGACGGGGTCGTGCGCGAGGGCGCGCGGGTCGTCGAGGAGGGCGTTGAGGAGCTGGTAGTAGCGGGTCGGCGTGATGCCGAGCCGCTCGCGCACGGCGCGCTCCTTGGCGCCGGGGCCGGACCACGACTGCCGCTCCAGGGCGAGCACGGCGCGGGCGCGCTCGGACAGGCCTTCCTGCTCCTCCTCCATGTACCCCAACCTAGCGCTGCGGGTCCGCGATCTCCGTGGCGTCCGCCTCGCGCTGGACCTCGCTGAGGATGCCCTCGGGGTCGCTGTTGGGCTGCACGGCCCCGCCGACCTTCTCCTTGAGCGTCTTGCTGACCTTCGCCCAGGAGGTCTTGTCTGCGGGGTAGAACTCGGCGTTCTCCAGCTGGGCGAGGAAGGGCCAGAGCTTCTGGTCCGCCCGCAGCTGGGCCATGTCCCGCGACGCGGAGGTCGTCACCGGCAGCAGGTCGTACTGGCCGGTGAAGGCCAGCACGTTGTCCTTCTGGTAGAGGTAGTTGAGGAAGGTGCCGATCTGGTCGCGGTTGCCGTTCTGCTTGAAGGCCATCATCCAGTCGGCGACGCCCATGGTCGCCTTGGACTTGCCGGTGCTGCCGGGCAGCGGCGCGGTGTCGTACTTGATGCTCTTGGCCTCGGCCTGCTGCATCAGCGTCGGGTGGCCGTTGAGCATGCCGACCTCGCCGCGGCAGAACGCGGCGAAGACTTCCTGCCGGTTGGTGCGGGCGGGGTCGCCGGGGCCGGTGAGGCCCTTGGCGACGAGCTCGTCACGCAGCCACTTGAAGGCCTTGACGTTCTCGGGCGAGGCGATCGTGTACGCGCCGTTCTTGTCGGTGTAGCCGCCGCCCGCACTGAGCATCCACATCATGGTCTCGGCCGGCGCCTCCTCGGGGCCCAGCGGCAGACCGAAGGGAATCTTCACGCCCGCGGCCTTGAGCTTGATGGCCGCCGACTGCAGCTCGTCCCAGCTCTCGGGGGCCTTGAGGATGCCGGCCTTGGCGAAGAGCGTCTTGTTGAAGAAGAGCAGTCGGGTGCTGGAGACGAACGGCAGGCCGTACTGCACCCGGTGCACCTCGCCCGCCTTGGAGATCGAGGAGATGAAGTCGGCCTGGGTGGGTATGGAGAGCAGCTGGTCGGCGCTGTAGAGCTTGCCCGCGGCGGCGAAGTCGGCGTACGCGCCGATCTGCGCCATGTCGGGGGCCTTGCCCGCGGCGACCAGGTCGGCGACCTTCTTGTCGACCTCGGTCCAGCTGTAGACCTCGACGTCGACCTTGATCTTGCTGTGCTTGGACTCGAATTCGCTGACGAGCGAGTCCCAGTACTTCTTCGAGGTGTTGGCCGGACTGTCACCGTAGTCGGCGGCGATCAGCTTCAGCTTCTTGGCGCCTCCGGGAGTCGCGCTACCGCACGCCGTCAGCGCCGGCGCCATCGCCGCCGTGGCGGCACCCGCCGCCGTCAGACCCAAGAACCGCCGCCGCTGCACTACTGCTACCCACCTTGTGGTTCGTGTTCGCTGTCGCCCCGTACCGAAGGGACCGAGAGTCCCTCCCAGGCGAGAGACCGTGAGTCTCTCCCGCGCGCCACCTTACGGTCTATGTCTGTGCGATCTCGCTTCGGTATCGCCGTAGCGCTCTTCCCCCAGGTCACAGGGGGCTGCTATGCACGGGACGACCGCTCGGCGGCACTTCTCGCCACTTCTCTTCTTAGGAGCAGCAGCGCATGAAGCAGTCCTCTTCTCCCACCTCTCCCACCTCTCTCACCTCTTCCGAACTGGCGACCCAGCCGGCCTGCTGGCGGCGCGCCGCCGAGGCCGCCGTCCGGGCGGCGGGGCTGCCGCTGCCCGGTGAGCGGGTGGCCGTGACCGGCTGCGGTACGTCGTGGTTCATGGCCCAGGCGTACGCGGCGCTGCGGGAGGCCGCCGGGCAGGGCGAGACGGATGCGTTCGCGTCGTCGGAGTTCCCGGCGGCCCGCCTGGACGGGCGCTACGACCGCGTCGTGGCGATCACCCGGTCCGGTACGACGACGGAGGTGCTGCGGCTGCTGGACGCGCTGCCGGGCACGACGCTCGCCGTCACCGCCGACCCCGGGACGCCGGTGAAGGACGCGGCGGACGGGCTGGCGGTGCTGGACTGGGCGGACGAGGAGTCGGTGGTGCAGACGCGCTTCGCGACGACGGCACTGGCCTTCCTGCGCGCGGGCCTGGAGGCCCACGGGCCGCTGCCCGCGGGGGTGCGGACGGTGGCCGAGGCCGCGGCGCAGGCGGAGGAGGCCGTGGCCGGGCCGCTGCCCCCCGAGGTGCTCGGTGCGCAGCAGTGGACGTTCCTGGGCACCGGCTGGGCGTACGGCCTGGCCCAGGAGGCGGCCTTGAAGATGCGGGAGGCGGCGGGGGCGTGGACGGAGGCGTACCCGGCGATGGAGTACCGGCACGGCCCGGTCGCGATAGCCGCCCCGTCCCGCGTGACCTGGGCCTTCGGCCCGCTTCCGGCGGGTCTGGCCGAGTCGGTGACGGACGCGGGCGGCACGTTCCTGGGCGCGGAGTCCCGCGACCCGATGGCGGACCTGGTCCGCGCCCAGCGGCTGGCGGTGGCCGTGGCGCAGGCGCGGGGGCTGGACCCGGACCGTCCGCGGAACCTCACCCGGAGCGTGATCCTCGCCGGATAGGCCGCTCCGCGCTCGGGGTGGGCCCCGGTTGCCCCGTATCGGGCGTGCCCGGAGGTGCTTCGCCCACCCGCCCGCCCGATTGCCCGGCACCGAGCTCGTGCCGTCGGGTCGCCCGGCGGGCGGGTAGCGGGTGGGCGGGTGGCGATCGCGCGGGCAGGCAAGTCCCCGCCCCCGGCGAGTGGACTAGACCTTTCGTGCCCCGGCGCGCGAAACTACAGGCGTGAAACACGTCATCGCCCTCGACGTCGGCGGCACCGCCATCAAGGCCGCCCTGGTCGCGGCGGACAACACCCTGCTGTACGAGACCAGGCGGCCCACCGGCCGCGACCGCGGCCCGGACGCCGTCGTGGCCGGCATCGTCGAGCTGGCCGCCGAGCTGCGCGCCCTGGGCGAGCACCGGTTCGGCGAGAGCCCGTCCGCCGCCGGCATCGCCGTGCCCGGCCTCGTCGACGCCGCCACCGGCACCGCCGTCTACGCCGCCAACCTCGGCTGGCGGGACGTCCCGCTGCGCACCCTGATCAGCGAACGCCTCGGCGGCAGGCCGACCGCCCTGGGCCACGACGTGCGCACCGGCGGCCTCGCCGAAGGCCGCATCGGCGCGGGCCGCGGCGCCGACCGCTTCCTCTTCCTCCCCCTCGGCACCGGCATAGCGGGAGCAATCGGCATCAACGGCCGCATCGAGGAGGGCGCCCACGGCTACGCGGGCGAGATCGGCCACATCGCCGTACGCCGCGGCCCCGACGCCCCCGACTGCGGGTGCGGCGGCCGCGGCTGCCTGGAGACGCTCGCCTCCGCCTCGGCCGTCGGCCGCGCCTGGGCGCGCGCCGCCGGCGATCCGGCCGCCGACGCCGCCGACTGCGCCAAGGCCGTGGCCTCCGGCGACCGACGCGCGCAGGCCGTGTGGCAGCACGCCGTGGACGCCCTCGCCGACGGCCTCGTCATCGGCCTCACCCTGCTCGACCCGCACACGCTGATCATCGGCGGCGGGCTCGCCGAAGCGGGCGAGACCCTCTTCGCGCCGCTGCGGGCGGCGGTCGCCGAGCGCATCACCTTCCAGAAGCTCCCCCACATCGTCCCGGCGGCCCTCGGGGACACCGCCGGATGCCTGGGCGCCGGCCTGCTCGCCTGGGACCTGCTCGCCCCCGAAGCCAAGCTCTCCACGGAGGTATCCGTCTGATGGTCGATCGAACGGTTCTCGCCGGCGCCCGCGTGGTGCTGCCGACCGGTGTCGTGGAAGGGGGCCGCGTCACGGTCGAGGGCGGACGCATCGCCGCGAGCGCTCCGCAGGAGAGGCCCACGCTCGACCTCACCGGCCACTGGATCGTCCCCGGCTTCGTGGACGTCCACGTGCACGGCGGCGGCGGGGCGTCCTTCTCCGCCGGTACGGCCGAGGAGGCGCTCACCGCGATCCGTACGCACCGCGCGCACGGCACGACCACGATGGTGGCCTCCACCGTCACCGGCGACCTCGCCGACCTCGCCCGGCAGGCGGCCGTCCTCGCGGAGCTGACCCAGCAGGGCGATCTGGCGGGCATCCACTTCGAGGGCCCGTTCATCTCCGCCCACCGCTGCGGCGCGCACCAGCCGGAGCTGCTGCGCGACCCGGACCCGGCGGACGTCCGCAAGCTCGTCGACGCGGCGCACGGCGCGGCCCGCATGATGACGCTGGCGCCGGAGCTCCCCGGCGGCCTGGAATCGGTCCGGCTGCTCGCCGAGCACGGCGTGATCGCGGCCGTCGGGCACACCGACTCGACGTACGAGGCCACGCTGGAGGCCATCGACGCGGGCGCGACCGTGGCCACCCACCTCTTCAACGCGATGCCGTCCCTGCTGCACCGCGCGCCCGGCCCGATCGCGGCGCTGCTGGAGGACGAGCGGGTCACCGTCGAGCTCATCAACGACGGCACGCACCTGCACCCGTCCGTCCTGCAGCTGGCCTTTGCCCGCGCGGGCGCGGACCGGGTCGCGTTCATCACGGACGCGATGGGCGCGGCGGGCATGAACGACGGCATGTACCCGCTCGGCCCGATGCGGGTCGAGGTCAAGGACGGGGTGGCCCGGATCGCCGACGGGCCGACGGCCGGTTCGATCGCGGGCTCGACGCTCACCCTCGACACGGCCTTCAAGCGGGCCGTGACGGTCGACGGGCTGCCGGTCCAGGACGCGGTGCGGGCGCTGTCGGCGAACCCGGCGCGGCTGCTGGGCATGGCGGACCGGGTCGGTTCGCTGGAGGAGGGCAAGGACGCGGACCTCGTCGTGCTCGACGGTTCGTACGACCTGGCGGGCGTCATGCGCAAGGGCGAATGGTTGGTTAGGCCCGAAGTGCGGTAGTTCTTCTCGTGGTTGTGCGGCGACGGCAGGTCCGGAGGTCTGGGCCTGCCGCCGCTGTTTTGGCATGATCGCTCGCGCAGTCGTCACCAATCGCCAGGCGCACCGGTCGAGGAGAGAGTCGCCGATGATCCTCACGGTCACACTCAACGCCGCACTCGATCTGACCTACCGTGTCCCGCGGCTGCGGCCGCACACCTCGCACCGCGTCGCGCGCGCGGTGGAACGGCCCGGAGGCAAGGGCGTCAACGTCGCCCGCGTGCTGGCCGCACTGGGGCACGACACGGTCGTCACGGGCTTCGTGGGCGGGCCCACGGGCGAGACGCTGCGGCGTCTTCTCGCGGAGAGCACCGGGCCGTTGACGGACGCGCTCGTGCCCATCACCGGTACGACGCGCCGTACGGTCGCGGTCGTCGACGAGGCGTCGGGCGACACGACGCAGCTCAACGAGGCGGGCCCGGACGTCAGTCCGGAGGAGTGGACGGCGTTCGACGACCGCTACACCCGGCTGCTGCGGGACGCGCGGGCCGTCGCGCTGTGCGGCAGCCTGCCGCCCGGGGTGCCGGTGGGTGCGTACGCGCATCTGGTGCGCCAGGCGCGGGCGCAGCACGTGCCGGTGCTGCTCGATACGAGCGGCGAGCCGCTGCGGCGCGGGATAGCGGCGCGGCCGGACGTGGTGAAGCCGAACGCCGCCGAGCTGGCCGCGCTGACGGGTTCCACGGATCCGCTGCGGGCCACGCTGGACGCGCGCCGCCGGGGTGCCCACGCGGTGGCGGCCTCGCTGGGGCCGGACGGCATGCTGGCGGTCACCCCGGACGGCACCTGGCGCGCCACCCCGCCGGACCGCCTCACCGGCAACCCCACGGGCGCGGGCGACTCGGCGGTGGCGGGCCTCCTCTCGGCCTGGTCCACGGGCCTGCCCTGGCCGGACCGCCTGGCCCGCGCGGTCGCCTTGTCGGCGGCCACGGTCCGGGCGCCGGCGGCGGGCGAGTTCGACGCGGCCGTGTACGAGGACGCGCTGGCGCGCGTGAGGATCACGGAGGCGTGAGCCAGGCGCCGCCGCGGCGGGTATGGGGCCCGGAGACGCACGGGGCACCCCCTACCCCCTTACCCCACCCGGAGGGTTGACGCACCGATGACGCTCGTCCGCACCCACGACCTCATGACCGCAGGCGGAGCCGTAGCCGCCTTCAACGTCATCACCGTCGAGCACGCCGAAGCCATCGCCGCCGGCGCCGAAGCGGCCGGCGCCCCGGCCGTCCTGCAAATCTCCGAGAACGCCGTGAAGTTCCATGGGGGCCGACTGGCCCCCATCGCGGCCGCGGCGGCCGCCGTGGCCCGCGCGTCGAGCGCGCGGCTCTCGCTCCACCTCGACCACGTCGAGAGCGTCGACCTGCTGCACTCCGCCGCCGCGCACGACTTCAGCTCGGTGATGTTCGACGCGTCGAAGCTGCCGTACGGGGACAACGTCAAGGCCACGGCGGACGCCGCCCGTTGGGGCCATGAACGCGACATCTGGGTCGAAGCGGAACTGGGCCGCGTGGGCGGCAAGGCCGGGGACGCGCACACCCCGGGCGTCCGCACCGACCCGGCGGAGGCGGTCGCCTACGTGGCCGACACGGGCGTGGACGCCCTGGCCGTGGCCGTGGGTAGCTCCCACGCCATGACCGAACGCACGGCCGCCCTCGATCACACCCTCATCGCGGCGCTGCGCGAGGCCGTGCCGGTGCCGCTGGTCCTGCACGGCTCGTCGGGCGTCCCGGACGCGGAGATCCGCCGGGCGATCGCCGCCGGAATGACGAAGATCAACGTAGGCACGGCCCTCAACACGGCCTTCACCGGCACGATCCGGGCCTTCCTGGAGGCCCACCCCTCAACGGTCGACCCCCGCACCTACCTCGCGCCGGCGCGCGAGGCGATGTCGGAGACCGTGGCCGGATTCCTGCGGACGGTCAGCCCGCGCTGAGCCAGACCTGGTCGAGGTGTGCCTCGCACGCGTTGCCCGGCTCGCAGGACAGCTTGAGCGTGTTGGTGCCCTTGTTGAGCTTCACGTTGGACCAGCTGGTGAACCAGCCGCCTGCCCAGTCGCCCGGCTTCGCACCGTAGTTGCTCATGCGGATGGCCCGCTCGTCCTTGTTGCCGTTCTCCCACACCGTGAGGTTGGCGTCCTTGCCGGGAACTCCGTAGCGCAGGTTGAGGCGGTACTGGCCCGCGGTCTGCACGTCGACCGTCCACTCGACGGAGGCTCCCGGCGCGTTCATGCCGGTGATGTACGTCCCGCCGTCGGCCTCGGCGCCCTGCACGGTCTTCTCCGTGGTGGCGCCTCCGCTCAGCCTCAAGGATGCGGCGTCGCGCTTCTGCTGGCCGTTGGCCGAAGGGTTCTGGGGCTCGTCCTTGGAGTCCTTCTTGGACGAGTCGTCCTTCTTCTTCGAATCGCCGGAATCGGGCTTCTTGTTGTCGCCGCCCGAGGCAGAGGTCTTGCTGCCGTCGTTCGACGAGCCGTTCGTCACCATGGCCACGCCGATGCCCGTCGCCACCACGGCCACCACGGCTATGGCCGCTATCAGCAGCCCGCGCCGCTTCGGCCGCTCCGAACCGCCGTGGCTGCCATGGCCGCCGGCCGGGGCGTACGCGCCCGGCTGCTGCGGGCCGCCCTGGCCCGGTGCGCCGCCCGCCAGCGTCTCCGGCGCCGCGTAGTGCGGGTTGGGGCGGGAGGCCGCCGGGGGCTGGCCGTACTGGCGGGATCCGACCGGTCGGACCTGGTTGTACGACGTACGGGGGACGCCCGGCTGGTGGGTGGCCGGCTGGCCGCCCGAGGTGCTCCCGTCACCGCCTTCCGAGCGGTACAGGTAGCCGAACGGGTCGTCGTTCTCCGGCGTCCCGGTGCCGTTATTACCGGCCGTCATCCCCTGTCACTCCCCACATGGTGTGCCCATCGGCGCCCACGCTCGTACGCGCCAAAACCGCGGCTGTCGAGGCCGGGGCGGCCACCACGGTCGGCGGCGGTGCCGCATCGGCGCAGCCTACCCCGAGAGGGCGGTTTCACGCCGTGGTCCGGACCTCAGGGCCAGTATGGGCGGGCCCTCATCCGGCCCGTCTACCGGCCTTTGCGCGGGACCGTTTTTCCACGTACATCCGCTGGTCAGCGGAGTGCAGCACCTCGTCCGCGGACATTCCGCAGCCCGCCCAGCCGATGCCGAAACTCGCCCCTACCCGCACCGCCCGCCCGTCAACCCTTATCGGCGGAATGATGGCGTTACGCAGCCGTACGGCCAGGTCCTCGGCGTCCGCCGTGGCCAGCCCGTCCGCGAGCACCACGAACTCGTCGCCACCGAGCCTGGCCACCGTGTCCCCGTCGCGCACGCCGCTGCTCAGCCGCCGGGCCACCTCGATCAGGACCGCGTCGCCGGTGTGGTGGCCGAAGCGGTCGTTGATCGACTTGAAGCCGTCGAGGTCGCAGAGGAGGACGGCCAGGCCCTTGATGCCGTCGTCGCCCGCGGCGTCGCCCTCGTCCGGCGCTATGGCGTGCACATGGTGATGGTCGTAGCCGGCCTCGTGCCCGGCGCAGAAGTCGTCCGGGGCGAAGTCGGAGGCGTAGTCGGGCCCGGCGTCGGAGCCGTACCCGTGGCCGTGGGCGTAGGCGGTGCTCTCGACCTCGGCGAAGCCGTCCAGACAGCCGTACGGGCCCGCGGCCGCCGCGGCGTGCGTCTCGCTGCCGGGCGGGCGGCCGCACAGCCGGCTGCTGAGGCGGGCGCGCAGCTCGGCGCTGTTGGGCAGGCCGGTCAGCGAGTCGTGGCTGGCGCGGTGGGCGAGCTGCAGCTCGTGCCGCTTGCGCTCTTCGATGTCCTCGACGTGGGTGAGCAGGAAGCGCGGCCCGTCGGCCGCGTCCGCGACCACGGAATTGCGCAGCGACACCCAGACGTACGTGCCGTCGCGCCGGGCCAGCCGCAGCTCCGCCCGGCCGCCCTCGGCGGACGTGCGCAGCAGGGTGGTGACGTCCTCCGGGTGGACGAGGTCGGAGAAGGAATAGCGGCGCATCTGGGACGCGGAGCGGCCGAGCAGGCGGCACAGGGCGTCGTTGGTGCGGTGCAGCCGGCCGTGCTGGTCGCCGCCGAGCTCGGCGATGGCCATGCCGCTCGGCGCGTACTCGAAGGCCTGCCTGAAGCTTTCCTCGCTGGCCCGCAGGGCCTGCTGCTCACGCTCCAGGCGGACCAGTGCGCGCTGCATGTTTGCTCTCAGCCGAGCGTTACTGATCGCAATCGCGGCCTGCGAGGCGTACATCTGGAGGGCCTCGCGGCCCCACGGACCGGGCCTGCGCCCATTGCGCGGTTTGTCCACCGAGATGACGCCGAGCAGCTCGCCGCCGGAGGGCCCCGTCGTGTACATCGGGGCGAAGAGGCGGTCCATCGGATGCCACTCGTCGGTGAAGCGCGGGGCGGGTCCGGCGGTGTGCCACTGCGGGACGTCGTCGTCGTCGAGCACCCATCCCTCGGTGTACGGGATGAAGCGCAGATCGCCCCAGTGGTCGCCCATCGCCAGCCGCCGCTCCCACGAGACGCGGGAGCCGACGCGGCCCGCCATCAGCGCCTCGGCGCTTGCGCTTCCGGCCACCGCGGCCACCACGAGGTCACCGTCGGGGCGTACGAGGTTGACGGCCGACAGCTCGTATCCGAGCCCGGCCACGATGCCGTCGGCGACGGTCTGCAGGGTGTCCGCGAGGCTGCGCGCGGTGTTCAGCTCCGCGACCACCTGGTGCACCTGTCGCAAGGTGGCCAGGCGGACATACGGCTCCGACTCGGTCTCCATAGCTCGCTCTCCCCCGAGACCTCGACAGCAACTCCAGGCTTCTTGTTCGTCCGATTACCCCGGCCACTGAATCACAGCGAGCTGAACACCCGGTACACAGGGTCAACAATTACTGCCGTCTGTGACTCATGTCACAATGCGTGATCGTGTCCCGCTACTGGCGTTCGAGGCCGTACGTATGCTTCGTGAACGCAAATCCGAAGGCCGCAAGGCAGACCTAGGACGGGACCTAGGGCGGCCCCGGGACCCGCCTGGTCCGCAAGCCCGATGCACGCCGCCGCGGCGGACGGCTAGCGTGCTGGGTGTGCTGCAGACGACTTCGCCCACCGAGACCGGCATAGCCCATCCTGAGGGAGTGACCGCCGACGAGTTCCGTGCCGCCCTCGCCCGCCTGGCCGCGGGCGTGGTGCTGGTGACCGCGCACGACCCCGAGGACGGGCCGCGCGGCGAGGACGTCGGCATGACGGCGACGGCCTTCCTGTCCGTCTCCCTCGATCCGCCCCTGGTGATGGTGAGCGTTCGCAACGGCTCCCGCATGGACGACCTGCTGGAGCACCAGCCCCTGTGGGCGGCCTCCCTCCTCACCGACAGCCAGCGGCACGTGGCGGGACGTTTCGCCATGAAGGGCCGCATCAGCGACCGGCTGCTCTTCGAGGACCTCGCCCACGAGCGTGGTGAGGCGAGCGGCGCCCCGCTGATCCGCGGCGCGCTGGCGACGCTGGAGTGCCGCACGGAGCAGCGCGTGCAGGCCGGCGACCACACGCTCGTCATCGCGCGGGTGCTCCGGGCCCACACACCGACCGCCGAGGGCGGCCCGCTGCTGTACTTCCGGGGGCGGTACCGGCAGTTGGGGTGACGGGCGAAAACGCCCTACCCCCAGTCCCGCCCCGTGCGGCCGCGCTTGGTCTCGCCGCGGGCCTTCTTCTCGCGCAGCCGCCGTTCGTTGATGCCGCGCGGGATCTTCGTGGCCCTGCGCTGCTTGGGCGGCGGCGCGCTCCCCTCCGCGAGCAGCGCGGCGAGGCGGACGGCGGCGGTCTCGCGATTGCGCCACTGCGAGCGGTGCTCGGAGGCCCGGACGGACACGACGCCGTCCACGAGCCTGCTCGCGAGCCGCTCCAGCGCCCGCTCCTTCCACACCGGTGGCAGCGCATCCGTCGCACCGAGGTCGAAGCGCAGCTCGACCTGGCTGTCGCTGGTGTTGACGTGCTGTCCGCCCGGCCCGGAGGACCGCGAGAAACGCCACATGAGCTCGGCCTCCGGGAGGGAGACGGAGCCGCGGATGACGTATGGACCGGACATGTGTCCTATGTTCCCCTGCCGCACGCCGGACCGTCATCTCGTTTTGTCCCAGCAGAGCAGCGTCCCGGCAAAGAAAGTAAAGAGAGATGGAACCCCGCATCCCCCACATGGCGTTATCAGGGGTGTGCGGCTGCGACGCTGCCGTGAGTCGATGTAGTAGCAGAAAGGGACATATCCCATGGCTGTAAGCCTGTCCAAGGGCGGCAACGTCTCCCTCACCAAGGAGGCCCCGGGCCTGACGGCCGTCACGGTCGGCCTCGGCTGGGACGTCCGCACCACCACCGGCACGGACTTCGACCTCGACGCGAGCGCCATCGCGGTGAACGCCGGCGGCCGGGTCTACTCCGACTCCCACTTCGTCTTCTTCAACAACACCGCCACCCCGGACCAGACCATCGTCCACACCGGCGACAACACCACCGGTCAGGGCGACGGCGACGACGAGTCCATCAAGGTCAACCTCGCCGGCCTCCCGGCCGACGTCGACAAGATCGTCTTCCCGGTCTCCATCTACGACGCCACGACCCGCGCCCAGAACTTCGGCCAGGTCCGCAACGCCTACATCCGCATCGTCAACCAGGCCGGCGGCGCCGAGATCGCCCGCTACGACCTCAGCGAGGACGCGGCCACGGAGACGGCCATGGTCTTCGGCGAGCTGTACCGCAACGGCGCGGAGTGGAAGTTCCGCGCGGTGGGCCAGGGCTACGCCTCGGGCCTGGCGGGCATCGCCAAGGACTTCGGCGTCAACGTCTGACGGTTTTCACGGGGGAGGGGCCGCCCCTGCGCGGAGCGCGGCCCCTCACACCACGCCGTCCATGGCGGCGAGCTCCCGGCTGGACGTCTCCACCATCTCCCGCACCATCTCGTCGGGCGACGGCTTCGCGCCGGGGGCGAGCGGGTCGAGGCTGTATCCGTCGGGGGCGCGGCGCAGCAGCGCTTCGGCGATGCGCCGGCGGGTGTCGGCGAACGTGGCCGCGGCGGTGATGCCCGGACGGTCGTCGCCGGTACGGTCGTCGCCGATCACGGCCAGAATGGCACGCACCGCGGCGAGTTCGGATTCCGCGAGACCGGCCAGCTCTTCGGCCACGCCTGCCGCTGCCGGCGATTTCCGCACCCTTTCCGCTTCCCGGAGATAGCGGTGCATCAGCAGATGAAGAATGGCGCCCGGTGGAGGCGGCGCGGGATCGAGGGCCGTCAGAACGGCGCTCAGCCACTTCGCCATCGCCCGCCCTGCAGGCCCTAGTTCCGGGTCGTACGCGGTGCGGAGCTGCTCGCCCAGATAGTGCGCGCGTTCGCGTGCGGTGCGGCTGGGTGTCATACAGCCGGGAGGGATTCCGGGTTCCCGTTGTTCGGCCAGCGCGGAGAACAGCGCGAGGTGTACGTACACATGGAAAGCGGCGAACACCCGGTGCGGGTCCCAGTGGTTGGCCGCGGTGCGGCCGGGTGGATTCCACAGCGACACCACGGTGCGGAGTGCAGGCGTACGGTCGCCGTCGAGATCCGCGGCCAGCAGGGAATGCGCGTGCCGGAAATCGTAGAGCTTCTGGTGCAGGGATTCGTGCAGCAGGTGTTCCGCGACCCACCAGGGGTTGGTGAGCTGTTTCCGGTTCAGGAAGATGATTCCGGTCGTCCGGTACTGGGACGTGGACGACTTCCGCTCCCAGACCCCGGTGCCCGGGGTGAGCCCGACGACGTGGGTGTGGCTGAGGGCGCTGCGCGAGGTACCGGGCAGGAGTTCGGCGAGGATGCGGGCCGCCTGGCGGAGCATGGCGATCTCGTCGGGCGTCGGTGTGCACAGTCCGCCGCCGAATTCGCGCTCCATGATCTGCCGAAGGGCCCGTCCGAAGGCGTCGTCGGCGCGGCCCGGGTCCCACACCCAGGGGGTGCGGGCGGGGTCGCCCAGGTGGGGGCCGGTGGCGCGGACCTCCCCGGCTTCGAGCCGGTGCGCCGTCTCCTCCAGCACGTCACGGCAGATCGCCATCGGGAGGGGAGGTTCGCTGCCCATGGTGATCCTCGCCAGGGCGTGCTGCACGGCGCAGCGGACGACGGGGTCGCCGAGCACCCGGTATGCGGTGTCCTCGTCGGCCCCCTCCAGTGCGGCCAGGATCCGCCGGGCGGCGGACAGGCGGGCACCGGCCTTTGCCATACGGCGCTTCACCGCCCTGTGCATCTGTTCCCGCACATAAGCGCTGTCTCCGAATGGACGGCCTTGCGACAGAACGGCATCGAAATCCGATACGTCCCAGGCCGATACTCCGCCGGCGCCCGCCTGCTCGGTCAAGGGGATCGACTCCTCTGCGCGCTGCTTAGCTTTCTATGTTGTGGTCGTGGTCGTGGTCGTCCGGAAGCGGCGGCTCGACCAGTACGTTGACGGCGTCGTGCTGGGCCTGCAACTGCCTGATTTCCTCTTCCGACAGCTCGCGGTCGAACTCAAGGGTCACTCTTGTGACCTGCCGGCCTTCCGAAGCTCCTTGATCGGGCATGACTGCCTCGTCTCTGGCGATATCCGATGTTCCCCTGGATGTGGGCTTGGGGAGCGGGTGGGAATGGGGCGAGGAATCCATCCTCGCGGGCAACGTACGAGCCGGATTCGGGCGGGTCAATGCACGATTGCTGCTGCCCGTGGGCCCCGTGTGAAAACAAGCCAGCTCGCTCAAGAGCAACAACCGGTTGCCGTGGGCCAGGAGGGGCTCGTGCGCCGGATGGTGTGTGAGAGGCACAGCGGGTGCGGCCTGCCGACCCGGTGAAAGCGACACAAAATGGAGCCGAATACCGGGAGGCACAGCCCCCGTAATCCCTTGCGAGAAAGGCAAGTTAAGCGAACTCACGCCCGGTGCGCTGCGAACCGGGGTCGGATAGGGTCGTGCGACAGACCTCTGGGAGGAGGGCACGCCATGCCCCCGACGGATATCCCGGGAAATGCATCTTCCAAGACTTCTTATGTGACCGTGACCTTCGACCGCGCCCTCACCGCGGCCGAAGTGGAGCAGTTGAGGCGGTCCACCGACGCCAAGGGTGCCGTCCGACTGCCCCCGGACGTCGGTGCGGCCTACGAACGCGAGAGCCTGCTCGGCTTCGAGAAGTCCTCGCGGCCGGAGGCCGGCGCCCTGCTCTCCGTCCTCGCCGCGGCCGTGCCGCCGCACGGGCGGGTACTGGAGATCGGCACGGGGGCGGGGGTCGGCCTCGCGTGGATCACGCACGGCGTGGGCGCCCGCGACGACGTGGAGGTCGTCAGCATCGAGCTGGACGGCGAGCTGGCGGCGGCGGTGGCGAGGGCGCGGTGGCCGCGGTGGGTGCGCCTCGTCGAGGGCGACGCCCGGGAGGCCCTCGGCCGCCTCGGCTCCTTCGACCTGCTCTTCCTCGACGCCCCCGGCATAAAGACCCAGGGCCTGAGCGAGATCGTCGCAGCGCTGCGGCCGGGCGGCGTGCTCCTCGTCGACGACATGGCCCCCGACAACGTCGACGATCCGGCCTGGCGCGACCGCAACTCGGCGATGCGCGAACGGATCTTCGGCGATCCGTTATTGGTCTGCGCGGAGCTCACCTATTCCAGCGGGCTGATCCTGGCCACGCGACGCACGCACGCTTCACTCGACTGAGGGGGCGCGTACGGGCGGGCGCGACCGGGCGGGCGCGATCGAACCGGGGCCCGTACGGACAAGCGCATACGGGCGGACGCGAACGACCGAGCGCGATCAAACGGACACGGCCGACCGAGCCTCAGTACCCGACCGTGAACCGCTTCCGTCCGTGGCGCGGCCGTTCGGCCTCGTCCAGGAGGGCCACAGCAAAGTCCTCCATGGAGATCGCCGACGTGCCGTCGGCGCCGATGAGCAGCTCGTCGGCGCCGAGGCGGTAGCCGCCCGTACGACGGCCGGGCTCCAGGAGGGCGGGCGGGCTCACGTACGTCCAGTGCACGGCGGCATCGGCGGCGCGGCAGGCGTCCAGCTGTCCGGCGCAGGCCAGGGCGATGGGGCGCAAGGCGGCGGGGACGTAGGCCGGGTCGTCCATCACCAGGCGGCCGTCCGAGCCCGGGACGGTCAGGGTGGCGGCGCCCCCTACGAGCAGCAGCCGCACCCCACCCACCCGGACGCCGGCCAGCAACGCCTCTGCCACCGCGACGAGTTCGGCTTCGCTACCCGCCGCGGGGCGCGTCGCGCCGATCACGACGTCCTGCCCGGCGCTCAGCGCGGCCACGTCCTCTCTGTCCGCGGCATTGCCGACGCGTATGCGGACGGCGTCGGGCAGCCCACCCGCACGGGACGGGTCGCGCACGACGGCGGTCACCTCGTGACCCCGGGCCAGCGCCTCGGCGACGACGCGGCTTCCGACGTTTCCGGTCGCGCCGAATACGGTGATGCGCATGGGATTTCAGCTCCTTCGAGTGGCAGGTGAGAGTGGACGGCGCGTCTGCGCCACGATCAGTGCGGCGAGGACGACGAGCCCGCCCGCGGCCTGGGCGAGGGTGAGTTCCTGGCCGAGCACGAGCCAGCCCGCGGTGGTGGCGACCAGGGGGCTGAGCAGGCCGAGGAAAGTGACGTCCGTGGCGGAGAGGGCACGTATCCCCCGGAACCACAGCGCGTAGGCGAAGGCCGAACCGATGATCGCGAGATAGCCGTAACCGGCCAGGTTCTCGCCCGTCAGCGACGCCGGGGGCGGCCCCTCCACGAGCAGGGCGACCGGCAGCAACAGCACTCCCCCTGCGACGAGTTGCCAGCCGGTCACCGCCAGCAGCGGCGCGGGCGCCGCCCACCGCTTGCTGAGCACCACGCCGGTCGCCATGACCACCGCGCCGCCCACGGCCGCAGCGACCCCGAGCCCGTCCAGCCGCGCACCGGCCCGCAGGACGAGCAGGCTGACCCCGGCCACGCCCGCCGCCCCCGCGATCACCGTACGGAGGGAGAGGCGCTCGCCGAGCAGCCCGGCGGAGAGTCCGGCCGCCAGCAGCGGCTGCACGGCGCCGATCGTCGCCGCCACGCCGCCCGGCAGCCGGTACGCGGCGACGAACAGCAGCGCGAAGAACGCCCCGATGTTGAGCGCCCCGAGCACGAGGGCCCGCCACCACCACACGCCTCGCGGCAGCCGCCGCGTGATCGCCACCAGCACGAGCCCCGCGGGCAACGCCCGCACCACCGCCGCCAGCAGCGGACGCCCCGGCGGCAGCAGCTCGGTGGTGACGAGATAGGTGGTGCCCCAGATGGCCGGCGCCAGCGCGGTCGCCAGCACGATCCCGAATCGATTGCTTAGCACTAAGCCAATGTAGCTCAGCGCTAAGCTATCCCGGCAAGGCTCGGCCCTGGTGAGCTATCTCACCGCTAAGGCATTGCTAGGCTGAGGCCGTGGCAGATCACGTCGACCGCGTACTCGAACAGTGGGGCCGGCAGCGCCCTGACCTGGACGCCTCCCCCATGGCCATCCTCGGGCGCCTCTCGCGCCTGCAGCAGCTGGTGAGCACCGAACAGAAGCGCACGTTCGCGGCCCACGGTCTGGACGCGCCGTCCTTCGACGTCCTGGCGACCCTGCGCCGCAGCGATCCGCCGCATCTGCTGACCCCCGCCGAGCTGATGCGGTCGGCCATGGTCACGTCCGGGGCCATCACCCAGCGGCTCGACCGTCTGGAGGGCCGCGGCCTCGTGACGCGCGCGCCGAGCGAGTCGGACGGCCGCAGCGTCGTCGTCGGCCTGACGGACGAGGGCCGCGCCCTCATCGACCGCGCGCTGCCGGATCACCTCGCGACGGAGGAGCGCCTGCTCGGCGCACTCACGAGGCCCGAACGGGACGCGCTCGCGGGCGCGCTGCGGGGACTGCTGGAGTCGCTGGGCGATGCGGAAGCCCGCTAGTACGGGCCAACAGCCGCACCCCATAAGGTCCGTAACCCTCAGGCCCCGGACGGGGAGCCGGCCACGGCCCGCACCGCACCCTCGCGCCCCAGCGCCACGAACGCGGCGAAGAACAGCGCGGATCCCACCGGGATGAAGTCCAGGCTCGCCGCCATCGTCACGATGCCGAGCCCGATCAGCAGCGGACACCAGAAGCTCGCCCGGTGCTGCACCGAGAGCTGACCGACGAGCCACAGCAGGCCGACGTAGAAGAGCAGAGGACCGACGGAGTAGACGGCGGGCGTGACGCCGGGATGGCTCTGGATCTGTTCGAAGAGGCGGTCCATGCCGGCGCGGTCGGCCGAGCGGAGGGCGACGACGATGTCGATGACCGCCTGGGCGGTGACGGCCAGCGTGCCCGCCAGGCCGAGGACCGTCGCCGTACCCGCGCTCCACCGGCCCGCTCGCCCGGCCGGCTTCGTACGGCGGTGCAGATCGAGGAAGACCACGCCGAAGAGGAGCACGCCCGCCACCAGCGCGAGGTGGCCGGCGACCCAGGCGAAGCCCGGCCCGTGCTCCGGGTCCGAGAGGCGGATCAGCCCGTACGCCAGCATGCACAGCGGCGCGGCGGTGAGGGCGGTCCGGGCGACGGTGCGGCGGGCTCCCCGAGATTCTTCGATCATGATCAGATCCTGTCCGCCGGGCGCCGGGCCGGGCATCGGGAACCACCCCGAGCCGCCCCTGACGTGCCCCTGATGCGCCCCCGGGGTGCCCGCATATATCCGGTTTGCCGGGGATGCGGCACACGGCGAATGCGGCGATCCTGAATGCGTCAGGCGTTCGCCAAGGAGGTCAGCCATGTCCATGCTCGACAAGCTCAAGGGCCTGCTCAAGGGGCACGAGGACCAGGCCCGGCAAGGCGTCGAAAAGGCCGGCGACGCGTTCGACACGAGGACGGGGAACAAATACCAGAGCCAGACCGACACCACCCAGCAGAAGCTGAACGAGCAGCTCGGCAACCGCCCTCCCACGGACGAGCAGTAGACGCCGAAGGCCG
This sequence comes from Streptomyces olivoverticillatus, assembly GCF_014203555.1. GTDB lineage: Bacteria > Actinomycetota > Actinomycetes > Streptomycetales > Streptomycetaceae > Streptomyces > Streptomyces olivoverticillatus. The sequence goes on from NZ_JACHJH010000001.1 coordinate 1,012,911, forward strand.
CAGGGCGGGTCCCGCACCGGGGCCCGCCCTTGCCGTGCCACGCCATATGGGATTCCAGTGAGGCCCCGCCTCACCACAGCCTGTCGATTACCCCCGGATACAGCTCGATCCGGCATCCTCGGAACGCCTCCGCGTCACGCTTCGCACGGTCCGTGAAGAATGACGCCACAGTCACCTTGTCGAATCCCTCCCGGTCGCTCGGGAAGGGCTCCTGCGGCGTGCCGCCGACCAGGACCGTGCCCTCCAGCACCTGCCAGCCCGCGCCTTCATAGAAGCCGCGCAGCTCGCGATCGCAGGTGAACAGCCCCAGATCCGCACCGCGTTCGGCGATTTCCGTACGGGCGGCGGCCACGAGCCGCCGCCCGTGCCCCCGTCCGCGGTGCGCCTCGTCGGTGGCGACCGCGCTCAGCCCCGAGGCCCGGTAGGTACGGCCCCGGTGGACGATGTCCTTGGTGAGGATCTCCAGCGCGGCCGTCACCACGCCCTCCGGCGTGACGAGCAGCATGGGGACGGGCCGCAGCGCCGGGTCGTGCGGACCGGCGAGTCCGGGCCACGCCTGTTCGCGCAACTCCTCTGCCTGGACGCACAGTTCCGCGGGAACCTCCCCTTCCGTCTCATACGTTCTGACCTTCATCACCGGAACCTCACACCTCCGCTTACGCCGCTCACATCAGCGCCCTGGTAAACCCGTGGTTACACCGGCCATGCCCGTTGGTGCGCGCCATTTGTTACGGAGCCCGGTGTTCACCCTTCATTCACGAGCAGTTGAACACGTCTTCGATTCCGCTCAACTCACCGCATAGCGGAGCCAATCAACCGCTCATCGGAAAACGCCAGATCAAATCCTTGTTGCGCCCCTGTCAATGACGGGGGATCGATGGCACTCTCTCCTCAATTCACTCCTGCAGAACCCCTGCAGAACTCCTGCACCACGGGCGGCTCCACCCACCAGGGCCGCCTCAACCCCCCTCATAGGAGACAGAGTTGAGAATCGCCACCACCTCCGCCCGTAAGAACTCCCTGCGCGCCGCCGCCCTGGTCGCCTCCGCCGCGATGGTCGTCGTCGGCGTGCAGACCGGCTCCGCGAGCGCCTCGGGCGACAAGGGCCACGGCGGGCAGGCGCTCGCGCTCTCCGCCGGACAGCGCGCCTCGCTGATCAAGAACGCGCAGGGCGGCGCCTCCTCGACCGCCGCGAAGATCGGCCTGGGCGGCAAGGAGAAGCTGGTCGTCCGTGACGTCATCAAGGACGCGGACGGGACGGTGCACACCCGTTACGAGCGCACGTACGACGGCCTTCCGGTCCTCGGCGGCGACCTGATCGTGCACGAGAAGAAGAGCGGCGCGCGCAGCGTCGACAAGGCGACCGACGCCAAGATAGCCGTGCCCAGCACCTCTGCCTCCGTCGCGCCGTCCGCCGCCCGCAAGAGCGCGCTGGGCGTCGCCGCGGACGCGAAGTCCACCAAGACCGACGGCAAGGCCCCCCACAAGGTGATCTGGGCCGCCGACGGCAAGCCCGTCCTGGCCTACGACACCCTGGTGACGGGCGTCCAGAAGGACGGCACGCCGAGCAAGCTGCACGTCATCACCGACGCGAACACCGGCAAGAGGCTGTTCCAGGACGAGACCATCGAGTCCGGAACCGGCACCAGCACGTACAGCGGCAAGGTCGACATCACGACCACCCAGAACGACTCCGGCTACGAGCTCAACGACGGCGCGCGCGGCGGCCACAAGACGTACGACCTGAACCAGGGCACGGACGGCCAGGGCGCGCTCTTCACCAACGACAGCGACGTGTGGGGCGGCGGCCGCCAGTCCGCGGCCGTCGACGCGCACTACGGTGCCGCGGTGACCTGGGACTTCTACAAGAACGTGCTCGGCCGCACCGGTATCCGGGGCGACGGCCAGGCCGCGTACTCCCGCGTCCACTACGGCAGCGGCTACGTCAACGCCTTCTGGGACGACGACTGCTTCTGCATGACGTACGGCGACGGCGAGGGCGACTCGCACCCGCTGACCTCGCTCGACGTGGCCGCCCACGAGATGAGCCACGGCGTCACCGCCGCCACCGCCAACCTGCGCTACAGCGGCGAGTCCGGCGGCCTCAACGAGGCGACGTCCGACATCTTCGGCACCGCCGCCGAGTTCTACGCCAACAACCCGGCCGACCCGGGCGACTACCTCATCGGCGAGCAGATCGACATCAACGGCGACGGCACGCCGCTGCGCTACATGGACAAGCCCAGCAAGGACGGCCGCTCCAAGGACTACTGGTCCTCCTCGCTCGGCAACGTCGACGTGCACTTCTCGTCCGGCCCCGCCAACCACTTCTACTACCTGCTCTCCGAGGGCAGCGGCAGCAAGACCATCGGCGGCGTGAGCTACAACAGCCCGACCTACAACAACTCCAAGCTCGCGGGCATCGGCCGGGACAAGGCCACCAAGATCTGGTACAAGGCCCTGACCACGTACTTCACCTCCAGCACCAACTACAAGGCCGCCCGCGCCGCCACCCTCAAGGCCACCGCGGACCTCTACGGCTCCTCCAGCGCCGAGTACAAGGCGGTCGGCGACACCTGGACCGCGATCAACGTCAAGTGACCCGCACGACGTAACCGCAACACCCCCCACCGAGGCCCGCGCCCCCTTCCGTCAGGCGCGGGCCTCGCGCTTCCCCCCGCCGGGCATGACACCATCGAAGGCGTGATCGACCTCGGCTACTCGCTCTCCCGCCGCTTCCCCGACCCTCCGCAGACGGACTACCGCACCGCGGACGTCCACACACTGCGGCACGACCTCTTCTGCGGCGACGTCTACCTCGCCGACGTCAAGTCGGACCGCGAGCTGTCCACAGCCTGGGGATGGGTGCCGGTCCTCGACTTCGCCTGGGCCCTGTGCGACATCATCGAGCAGATCGACCGCGACCCGCGCGGCAATCGCTCGGCGAACACCCAGTTCGCCGAGCTGGACTTCACCGAGTCCACGGACTGCATGCTCTTCGAGCGACGCTTCGGCTGGGTGGACGTCACCGCCGACTGGGCGCCGGACGAACCCCCGCTCAACTTCAACCACCGCGCGCTGCGCCGCGAGGCCCGCGACTTCCTGCACGACCTGATCGCGGACCTGTCGGACATGCACGAGGGCCTCGCCGACAACCCCGTCGTCTGGGACCTGCAGAGCCGCTTCCCCAGGGTCTGAACCCAGAGCGGCGCCTTGACCTCAAGCATGGTTGAGGCCGAAGACTGCGGGGCACCGGCCGTTTCCGCGCCGGCGCGCCCCGCATCCCTGGAGACCGCCATGCACGCCGTACGCCTGCACACCTTCGGCCCCGCGGAAAGCCTCGTCCACGGGCCGGCCGGAGACCCCGCGCCCGGCCCGGGGCAGGTCCGGATCGCCGTGGCCGCCGCGGGCGTGCACGTCGCCGACACCGTGCAGCGCTCCGGCAGCGCGGACGGCCCGTACGCCCTGCCCGAGCTGCCCGCGATTCCCGGCCGCGAGGTCGCCGGCACCGTCGACGCGCTCGGCGAGGGCACCGACCCCGCCTGGCTCGGCCGCCGCGTCGTCGCCCACCTGGGCACCGCCCCGGCCCCCGGGGGCTACGCCGAGCTCGCCGTCGCCGACGCGGACCGGCTGCACGCCCTGCCCGAGGGGCTCGCCGAGGAGCGGGCCGTCGCCATGATCGGCACCGGCCGCACCGCTCTCGGCATCCTCGGCTTCACCGAGCTCTCCCCCGACGACGTCGTCGTCGTGACGGCCGCCGCCGGAGGGCTCGGCTCGCTGCTCGTGCAGTACGCCAAGAACGCGGGGGCCACCGTCGTCGGCCTGGCGGGCGGACCCGCCAAGACCGCCCACGTCCGCGCACTGGGCGCCGACCTCGCCTTCGACTACACCCTGCCCGAGTGGGACGAGTACGCCCGTACCGCCCTGTGGTCGCGGACCGCCACCGTCGTCCTGGACGGGGTCGGCGGGGCGGTCGCGCGGGCGGCGGTCGGGCTGCTCGGGCCCGGCGGCACACACCTGGTGTTCGGCTGGGCCTCCGGTGAAGGCGGGCCGCTCGCGCTGTCCCCCGCCGAGCTCGCCGAGCGTTCCCTCACCTCGCGCAACGTGCTCGGACCCGCCATGCTGGAACGCTTCGGCGGCGGGCTGCGCGGCCTGCGGCACCTGGAGGAGGAGTCCCTGGCACAGGCCGCCGCGGGCAAGGTCGTACCCGTGGTGCACTGCTTCCCGCTCGCGCAGGCCGCCGCGGCGCACCGGGCGCTGGAGGAGCGCCGGACGATGGGCAAGGTCGTGCTGGTGCCATAGGGAGCGCGCGGCCCCGGAGCGTGCTCCGGCAGGCGGGCGCTCGACAAGCGGCCGTCCCCCGGCGGGCCTACGCTGGGTTGCGAGCTTTCCGCACGCGGCCGGATGCGAAGGCAGGTTCCGATGAGCCCGACGAGCCAGAGCCCGGACCACACACCCCCCGTACCCGGGCCGCCCCCCGACCCCCGCCGCTGGTGGGGGCTGGTGTTCATCGCCCTCGCCCAGCTGATGGTCGTCCTCGACGCCACGATCGTGAACATCGCCCTTCCGTCGGCCCAGCGCGACCTGCACATGTCCGACGCCAACCGGCAGTGGGTGATCACCGCCTATACGCTCGCGTTCGGCGGGCTGCTGCTGCTCGGGGGCCGCGTCGCGGACCTGGTCGGGCGCAAGCGCACCTTCCTGACCGGGCTCATCGGCTTCGCGGGCGCCTCGGCGCTCGGCGGCGCGGCGCACACCGACACCCTGCTCTTCGCCGCCCGCGCCCTGCAGGGCGTCTTCGCGGCGATCCTCGCCCCGTCCGCGCTGTCCCTGCTGACCACGACCTTCGCCGACGGGAAGGAGCGCAGCAAGGCCTTCGGGATCTACGGCGCCATCGCGGGCGGCGGCTCGGCGATCGGCCTGATCGCCGGCGGGCTGCTCACCGAGTACCTCAACTGGCGCTGGTGCCTCTATGTGAACATCCCCGTCGCGCTCATCGCGTTCGGCGGCGCCACCGTCATGCTCCACGACCACCGGCCCTCGCGCGCCGACCGGCCGCGGCTGGACATCCCCGGCACGGTGCTGGGCTGCGGCGGGCTCGTCGCCATCGTCTACGCCTGCAGCGAGGCCCAGCCGCGCGGCTGGAGCGACACCCGCGTCCTGGCCCTGCTGTGCGGCGGCGCGGCGCTGCTCGCGGTCTTCGCCTGGTGGCAGTCGCGCGCCGTGAACCCGCTGCTGCCGCTGCACATCATCCGCGAGCGCAACCGGGGCGGCGCGGTGCTGACGATGGCGCTGGCGGTCATCGCGATGTTCGGCATGTTCCTGTTCATGACCTACTACCTGCAGGTGGTGCTGGGCTATTCGCCGGTCAAGACGGGCCTGGCGTTCCTGCCGATGACGGCGGCCATCGTCGTCGGCGCCACCCAGCTGTCCGCCCGGCTGATGAACCACCTGCCGCCGCGGATGCTGATCGTGCCGGGCGCGCTGCTGGCCGCTTCCGGGCTGTTCCTGCTGGTCTTCCTGCCGGTGGAGGCCGCCTACGCCTCCCATGTGCTGCCCGCCGAGCTGCTCGTCGGCCTGGGCATGGGCCTGATCTTCATGCCGGTCATGGCCACGGCGACGGCGGGTGTGGCGCCGCGCGACTCGGGCGTCACCTCGGCGACGGTCAACACCGCGCAGCAGGTGGGCGGTTCGATCGGCACGGCGCTCCTCAACACGATCGCCACCTCGGCCAGCGCCACGTACATCGCCGCGCACCTGAAGGCGGCGGCCCTGGCGGGCGGCGTGACACCGGGGGTGCGGGACTCGGTCACCAAGACGGGCATCGTGCACGGGTACCACGTGGCGATCGGCTGCGGCTCGTGCATCATGCTGCTGGCCGCCGCGGTCGCGGGCGTACTGATCACCGGCCGCGCCCCCGAGCACACGGCGGCGCAGGCCGGTCACCGGACCGATGACGACCCTCATCGGATGCGGACGGCGTGAGGCGCCGGCTAGCTCCAGAGGGCGCCCGCGGAGAGGCTCGCGCAGAAGATCAGTGCCGGGTAGGTGGCGCCGAACGCCCAGGTGAAGGTGTTGAGCCCCATCAGCACGGCGGACGCCAGGTGGAATCCGAGGCCGCCCGCGAGGATCACGTAGACGTACGGGCTCGGGGTCACGAACACCGCGACGAAGGCGCACTCGGTGACGATCACCGACCAGCCCGCGGCCGTCGCGAGCCCCGGGTGGCGGGCGACGTACGCTCCCGCGCGGGCGTGTCCGTAGACGACGGTGCGGAAGATCCCGCGGATCGCCGTGCCGTCGCGCCACATGCGGGCGGACGACTTGGCGATCCCCGCGGTCAGATAGGAGAGGCACGTCTGCGCGGCGAGGAACCACAGGGCCGCCTGCGCGGCGAGCGGCGTCCCCGCGAGCCGGGCGAGGGCGGCGGAGCCGAAGACGAGCACGGTCATCTGGTCGGCGCCGTCGTTGCCGAACGGTGAGCGCAGGCTCATCGCGGCCGAGGTCGCGGCGAGCAGCACGACCAGCGCCGTCCCGGCCCCGTCGGCGGGCGCGCCGACCGCGACGGCGGCCGCGGCGGCCAGCCGGATGCCCAGCAGGAACAGGACGGCCGGGTAGTCGAAGACCGCGGCGAGCACCGGGGCGTACGGCGCGGCCACGAGGCGGCGGCTGCGGGTCCTCGGGACGGGGTAGTTGAGCAGGCCCGCGGGCGCCAGCTGCGCCCGGGCCGCGAGGAGCTCGGCGACGGAGACGACCACGCCCACCGCGGCGATCTGCTCAACCAGCCGCAGGACCTGGAACGGCTGCTGGATCACCGTGCGCCTCCTCCACCGCGTGGAACTGGGAGCTGAACACCACGACCGGGGCGGGGGCCGACTCGGGCCCGAAGGTGCGCAGCAGCGCGAACTGGGTGCCCCTGGCGTGCGGATGCGGGAGGCCGGACACGTGGTTGAGCAGCATCAGATAGGGCACCGAGCGGTGCAGGGCGAGGGCGCCCGCCTCGTGCTCGCTCAGGGTGGAGCGCAGCCGCAGCAGCATCGAGCAGCTGTCGAAGAGGGCCTTCTTGGCGCGGCGCCGCGGGTTCCAGAGGAAGCACCACCAGGCGCGGGGCTCGACGAGGGGGATCTCCGTCCAGTCGGTGATCGTCAGATCCCAGAGCTCGTCGCGGTAGAGCAGGTGGTAGTCGAACGTCACCGGCCGGGGCGCGAAGAAGCTCCAGTTGGGGATGAGCGAGGCGGGATCGTGCCGGCGCAGCCGGCCGGCCTGGTTGCCCGGCAGCTGGCCGAGCAACGACAGCCCGAACCAGACAGTCAGCACAACCAGGCACAGCAGTGTCATGTCGCGTCCGCCATCCGGTCAGCGCCGGGCGCGCAGCGCGGTCCGGCGGGAGGCCAGGAGTTGCGCGGCGGTCTGGGCGGGCCGGAGCTGGTTGACGAGCTCGCGCAGCCGCGGCACGTCGTCGGTGTGCTGGGTGAGGATCTGCTCGACCATCAGCCCGGAGAGCTCGGCCTCGTGCTGGGCGATGGCGAGCAGCCGCTGGGCGAACCCGGCTTCGCCCTCACAGCCGGCCCCACCGGCGTCTCCGGCATCTCCGGCACCGGCGTCACCCGCGTCGCCGGCTCCGGCATCGCCCGCACCGGCATCGCCCGCACCCGCATCACCGGCCCCGGCGTCACCGGCACCCGCATCACCGGCCCCGGCGTCACCGGCGCCCACATCGCCGGCCCCGGCGTCACCGGCACCCACATCGCCGCCGATGCCCGCGTCGCCGACTGCCGCATCGCCGACGTCACCAGCACCCACATCTCCGGCGATCGCGTCACCAGCACCTGCATCGCCCGCCCCGGCGTCACCGGCACCCGCATCACCAGCACCCACATCGCCCGCGCCGACGTCACCGGCACCCACGTCACCCGCACCGACATCACCGGCACCCACGTCACCGGCACCGACATCACCGGCACCCACGTCACCGGCCCCGACAGCGCCCACACCGGCATCACCGGCACCGACACCGGCATCGCCCGCGGCCGCCGCGGCCGTGACCGTTGCCGCGTCCATGTTCGCCGCCGCAGCGCCGACCGCGGCGTCCAGCGCCGCCGTCGCGGCGCCCTCGACGCCCAGAGCGGTGACGACATCGGTGATGCCGACCCCGGCGGCCTCGGCGACGACCGCTGCCGGTACCGCCACCTCGGCCGCCGCGGCCAGCGCGACACCTGCGGCCAGAGCGGCCAGCGTCACCAAAGTGAGCGCCAGATTGTCGTCGCTCTCGGCGTCCACCACGGCGGAACCCACATTGAGTTCGAGCTGGCTCGGCGGCAGCAACTGCAGGGCCACCGCCTCGGCACGGGTGAGCGGCGGCGCCGCGCGGACGAGGAGCCCGGACAGTCCGGTGGGGCACGTGTCGATCACGTACTCGGTCAGGGTGAATCCGTCCCGCGCCAAGCGACCCCCGTTGTAGGGGAACACGACGGACACGACCTCGGTGTCCTCGGGGACGAAGAGATTGTTGACGACCGGTTTGCTGCCGTAGCGAAGCTCCGCGAAAACCGGTTCCGCAAGCATGCGGTCGACGGCTTCCGGGACGGAGAGCCGGGGGCGGAGTTCGAGACTCTCCCGGATCTCCCGCGCGATCTCCACGTCCCGCCCCGTACGCCGGACGAGCGACTCGGCGATCTCCCGGAGGCGGGGCGATCCACGCCGCGCGAGGTACAGCGTCACGGTGCCGGGCGCGGCCAGCGCGTACCGCGCTCCCGTACCGCCCGGCGGGCAGTCGAAGACCGGCAGTCGTCTCGTGCGCCGCAGCCGGCCCTCCGCCGCCAGCGCCGCTCTGGACAGAGCACGAAGATCAGTGTCCATGGCCGGACCTCGTCTCCTGTAGTTCCTTGCCGCTCACGGTAGGCAGGGACGATTCGTCTTTACAGGTGCAAGCGAGGTACATACCAGGGCGCACAGGAGTGCAGCAGAAATCCGGGAATTACGGGTTATGCACCTCCAAAAGGCCTCCGCCGCCCGAGAGTTCGTCCGCGGGGCTGCGCATCATGCGCAGCCCCGGGAACCTACTCCACCACGCGCAACTCCCGCTCCGTGTTGTTCAGCCGCCGCCCCCCGCCCTCCGTGCACACCACGATGTCCTCGATCCGCACCCCGAACCGTCCCGGCAGGTAGATGCCGGGCTCGATCGAGAAGCACATGCCCGGCACCAGGGGCAGGTGCTCGCCCTCGACCATGTACGGGGGCTCGTGCGTGGTGACGCCGATGCCGTGGCCCGTGCGGTGGATGAAGTACTCGCCGAAGCCCGCCCGCCGGATCACCTGGCGGGCGGCCCGGTCGATCTCCTGGCAGGCGACGCCCGGGCGGACCGCTTCGAAAGCCGCCTGCTGGGCCTCGCGCACCACGTCGTGGACCTTGCGCTCCTCCGCCGTCGGCTGCCCGACGTGCACCGTGCGGGTGGTGTCGGAGCCGTAGCCCTCGCGCAGGCCGCCGAAGTCCATGACGACCATGTCGCCGTCCTCGATGACGCGCTCGCCCGAGTCGTGGTGCGGGCTGGCGCCGTTCGGGCCCGAGCCGACGATCGTGAAGTCGACCTGCTCGTGGCCGTTCTCGCGCAGCAGCCGGGCCAGGTCGGCGGCCACGTCGACCTCCCGCCGGCCCGCGAAGCGCAGCTCGACGACCGCCTCGTACGCGGCGTCCGCCGCGGCCCCCGCCGCCGCGAGCCGCTCAACCTCGTACGCGTCCTTCACCGCCCGCAGCATCGGCAGCACCTCCGACAGCGCGCCGTACGTCGCGCCCGGCGCGGCCCGCTGGAGGGCCAGCAGGTGCAGCGCCCAGGTGTTGTCCGAGATGCCGTAACGTCCCTGCAATTCAAGGAGCTTGGCGGCGGCCGTGTACGGATCGTCGCCGTCGGCCCAGCCGGTGATCGCCAAAGAGCCGGCACCGGGCGCCTTTTCGGCATCCGGGCGCTCCAACTGCGGCACGATCAGCTGGGGTTTGCGGCCGGGGGCCAGGAGCAGCGCCGTCAGCCGTTCGGTGACGTGCGGCTCGTATCCGCACAGCCACACCAGGTCCGGGCCGGGCGCGACGACCAGGCCCGCCAGCCCCTCCTGGACCGCGGATCTGACGGCGCGCTCCATGCGCGCGGCATAGAACTCGACATCGGTCATGGTGGCAGCGTAATCCGCATGCAGGCGGTCGGCAGAGCGGTCTCTACCCCACGGGTGAGAGCGCCTCCTCCCACCGGAGGAGGCGTTCCCTGCCCCAGGGTCGATTTCCCCCTGATTCCCCACTGAATCCGTTGTGCCCTGGGAACCCGTTCCCTAGCGTGTTCATGCCCGTGCAGTACGCCCGTGCGACGAACGCACTTGTTGAAGGAGCACCATGTTCCGACGAGTCGGGCGGTTCGCCGTCCACCGACCCTGGCTCACGATCGCGGCCTGGATCATCGCGGCCGTAGCCCTGGCGCTCTTAGCGCCGGGACTGAAATCCACCACGGACGAAACGGAGTTCCTTCCCTCTCACTACGAATCCGTACGGGCCGGAAACCTCCAGGAAAAGTCCTTCCCGAAGACCGAACAGCCCGCCGCCATAGCCGTCTTCAAGCGCGCCGACGGCGGCAAGCTCACCCCCGAGGACCGGCGCGATGTCGCCACGGTCGCCACCGGGCTGCAGGACAAGCACCGGGACAAGGTCGGCAAGGTCGTCCCCGGCGCTGTCGCGCCCAACGGCGAGATAGCCCTGGCCAACATCATCGCCACCACCAAGAACTCCTATGACGAGAAGCTGCCCGACTCGGTCAAGCAGCTCCGCGAGGACGCCAAGCCGCTGCTGGAGAAGACCCATTTGAAGATGGGCATCACGGGGCAGGCGGCCACCACCCTCGACAGCAAGGAATCCTCCGGCAACACCGACGCCATGATCATGTCGGCGACGTTCCTGCTGATCATCGTCTTGTTGCTGATCATCTTCCGCAGCCCGCTGATCGCCATCCTGCCGGTGATCATCATCGGCATCGTCTTCACGGTCGCCACCGGCCTGATCGGCACCGCCGCCTCGGCGGGCGGGCTCAAGGCCGACTCCTCCATCAGCGCCATCCTCATCGTCGTCCTCTTCGGCGTCGGCACGGACTACATCCTCTTCCTCCTCTTCCGCTACCGCGAGCACCTGCGAGAGGGCCAGGAGCCCAAGCAGGCCCTGGTCAACGCCGTGGAGCGGATCGGCGAGACCATCGCCTCGGCCGCCGGGGCCGTGATCGTCGCCTTCCTCGCCCTGCTGCTGTCGACCATGGGCATGATGCGGGCGATGGGCCCGTCGCTCGCGATCTCCGTGGCCGTCACCCTGGTGGCCGCCCTCACGCTGGTGCCCGCCGTCTTCTCGCTGCTCGGCCGCAAGGCGTTCTGGCCCTCCAAGGCGTGGCAGAAGCAGCCGCGGAATCGTTTCGCGAACGGCGTCGGCGGCCTGGTCTCGCGCCGCCCCGGCGTCGTCGGCGTGCTCTCCGCGGCCGTCCTCGCGGTGCTGGCCGTCGGCGCGTTCGGCTTCAAGTCGGAGTTCGACACCACCAGCCAGCTGCCGCAGAAGCTGGAGTCCGTCCAGGCCATGAAGGACATGCAGCGCGGCTTCGCCGCGGGCCAGTCCGACCCGGCCATGGTCTACCTCAAGTCGAAGGACGGCGCCCGTCTGGACAAGGCGCAGCTCGACGCCTTCCGCGCCAAGCTCGCGGAGATCGACGGCGTGGGCCAGACCGCGCCCGCCGTCGCCAACCCCGACGGCACCGTCGCCCAGTACAGCGTCATCCTCAAGTACCGCCCCACCGAGGACAAGGCGATCGAGCTGGCGGGCGGCGATCTGCGCGACGCCGCGCACAAGGCCGCGCCCTCCGGCACGGAGGCGGTCGTCGGCGGCACCTCCGCCGTCCTCGCCGACATCGAGGACGCCGTCGCCCACGACTACAAGCTCGTCTTCCCGGTCGCCGGGCTGGCCATCATGATCATCCTCGGCCTGCTCCTGCGCAGCCTGGTCGCCCCGCTGTACCTGATGATCTCCGTGGCCCTGGGCTTCGGCGCCACCCTGGGCGCCACGGTCTGGCTCTTCCAGGACATGCAGCACAAGCACGGCCTGCTCTTCATGCTGCCGGTCATCGTCTATCTCTTCGTCGTCGCCATCGGCACCGACTACAACATCCTGATGGTCGCCCGGCTCCGCGAAGAGGTCCGCAAGGGGGTCTCCGCCCGGCAGGCGATCCGCACGGCCGTCTCGCAGTCGGCGCCGACCATCGCCTCCGCCGCGATCATCCTGGCCGGCACCTTCGGCGTGCTGATGCTCGCGGAGAACTCGATGCTCCAGCAGATGGGCTTCGCGGTGGCGTTCGGCATCCTGCTCACCGCCTTCGTCATGGCGATGCTGCTGGTGCCCACGATCACCTCGCTCCTGGGCCACAAGGCCTGGTGGCCGGGCCACCAGGACGCCCCGCGGGAGGCCCCCGCCCCCCTCACCGAGGGCGGCCCGCAGCGGACGGCGGACAGCACTCACGCACACCGCTAGAACCCGAGCAAAACGACAAGGAACCGCAGGCCCCGGAAGGGGGCCTGCGGTTCCGTCGCTTCGCGGCTATGCAGGAAGGGCATCGATGGCGGCCTGCCACGGGTACGCACCGAGGTTGCCCTGCTTCGGCTTGTGAGGGGCGAATCCGCCTTCGCCGAGCAGGACGGTGACGCCCGCGCCGCGCAGGGTCTCGACGCTGCGAGGTACCGCAGGGTGCAGAGCCTGAGCATCGTTCCAGTGCGGCAGGGCGACGGTGGGGAGTCCGAGGCCGATGCCCTCGGTGATGAGTCCCAGGGCAAGGGTGTCGCTGATTCCGGCCGCCCACTTGTTGAGGGTGTTGGCCGTCAGCGGCGCGACGAGCATCGCGTCCGGTGCGGGCAGCACGTCCTCTTGCGACGGCAACTTGTACTGGTGGCGGATGGGGTGACCGGTCAGCTCGCGGAGCCGGTCGATCTCCCCGTCTGCGTCCTCGGTGGCCCACCGGTAGGCCGATGGGGTGAAGATCAGGCAGACGTCCCAGTCGGCGGCCTGCGCGGCGCGGATGGCGACGTCGACGCGACGAGCGGGCGGGGCGGCGCCGGCGATCAGGTACAGGGTCCGGTTGGTCATCCGGGCAGTCCACACCGTCCGGCCAGCGCCCGGCAAGGTGTGCTGCCTGGCGGCTCAGCAGGCTGGTACATGACCATAATCGCTCAACAGGCCGTCCACCTCCGGCACGGCCGAGAAGGGCTTGAGGCGGCGCGAAACGACACGCGACCGCTCGGCTGTACGCTCGCTGGCCACTCCGGCGGACAGGATGCGACGCGCCTCTTGCGCTGCCTGCTCGGGCTCGTTCGCGTCGGCAAGGGCAGCGTTGGCGAGGGCAACGCTTTCCCGTTCGCGTCCGGTGTTGCTCCACTGGTAAGCGAGGCTCCCCGCGAGGTTGCCGACAAGCGTGGAGTCCCCGGTTTCGCGTGCGGCGGAGATGCCGAGCCGGTATGCCTGCTCCGCTCGTCCGTACTGGCCTGCGTCACTCTCGATCCATCCGGCGATTTGCGCGATCTCGCCGATCTGGGCGAGCAACGCTCGTCCCACCTCTCCAGAGTGGCTGCTCTCGCGGAAAAGCCGTACAGCCGCGCCGAGTTCACGGATGGCCGGGGCGAGCAGGTCACTGCCGGCCAAGACGTCGTCAGCGAGCCTCAACCCGTGGGCCCGGTCTGCGAGGCTCGACACGCTTTCCCAACCGATACGCCGACCGCCGCCGCCCCCCGCGCTCCCAACGGGACACCTCGTTGCGCGTCAGCGTTGAAAGCCCCGACAGCGTGCACAGCCTGTCGGCCAGCTGCCGCTGGCCTCAGGCCGCACCCACCACACTTGCCGCGCCGCCCGCGCGCCACAATCGCCGACGCCACAGCCTTTGGCTCCCCGGACGCCGGTGCCACCGCGTCTCCACGAGCGGCCGGTCGACAGCGGCAGCGGACCCGGGCCCATGTTGTGGGTGACGGCGCATGGCATCGACATCCGCACTCGCCGGCCGCAAGGCAGGGAGACGGGCCGATGAGCACCGGCGAACACAACGCGGTGCCCGAGACGGGTTCATTCGTTGTGGACGTCGTCCGCGAAGGCAGGCACCACCTTCGGCACCGATACGAGAAGAAGGCCCAGGTCAGCGCATAGCTGACCTGGGCCCTGGGAGAGCCGCCTGTCGGACTCGAACCGACGACCTTCGCTTTACAAGAGCGGTGCTCTACCAGCTGAGCTAAGGCGGCGTGCGAAACGCAGTCTACCCACACCCACTTCGTGACCCGCCACCTGCTGACAACGCCTTCGGGCCCCGGTAGCGTCACCCTCACCCAGCCCGATTGGACTGGACCACTCCCTCTACTCGGATCGTCCGGCACGTTCCTGCCGGTGAAGGGATCACATCACCATGGCCACGGTCACCTATGAAAAGGCCACCCGGATCTACCCGGGTGCCGACAAGCCCGCCGTCGACCAGCTGGACATCGCCATCGAAGACGGGGAGTTCCTCGTCCTCGTCGGGCCGTCCGGCTGCGGCAAGTCCACCTCGCTGCGGATGCTGGCGGGGCTGGAGGACGTCAACGGCGGATCGATCCGGATCGGCGACCGGGACGTGACGCACCTGCCGCCCAAGGACCGGGACATCGCGATGGTGTTCCAGAACTACGCGCTGTACCCGCACATGACCGTGGCCGACAACATGGGCTTCGCGCTGAAGATCGCGGGCGTGCCGAAGGCCGAGATCCGGCAGAAGGTCGAGGACGCGGCCCGCATCCTCGACCTCACCGAGTACCTGGGGCGCAAGCCCAAGGCGCTCTCCGGCGGACAGCGCCAGCGCGTCGCGATGGGGCGCGCGATCGTGCGCGAGCCCCAGGTGTTCCTGATGGACGAACCGCTCTCGAACCTCGACGCCAAGCTGCGCGTCCAGACCCGCACCCAGATCGCCGGCCTGCAGCGCCGCCTCGGGATCACCACCGTGTACGTCACCCACGACCAGGTCGAGGCGATGACCATGGGCGACCGGGTGGCCGTGCTCAAGGACGGCCTGCTCCAGCAGATCGACTCGCCGCGCAATATGTACGACCGTCCCGCCAACCTCTTCGTCGCCGGCTTCATCGGCTCCCCGGCCATGAACCTGGTCGAGGTGCCGATCACCGACGGCGGTGTGAAGTTCGGCAACAGCGTGGTGCCCGTATCGCGCGAGGCGCTGGGCGCGGCGGCCGACAAGGGCGACCGGACGGTCACCGTCGGCGTCCGGCCCGAGCACTTCGACGTCGTGGAGCGCACCGGCGACCAGTCCGCCTCCCTCTCCAAGGACGCGCCGGCGGGCCTGGCCGTCACCGTGAACGTCGTCGAGGAGCTCGGCGCCGACGGCTACGTCTACGGCACCGCCGAGGTCGGCGGCGAGCAGAAGGACCTCGTCGTGCGCGTGGGCGGGCGCAACGTCCCGGACAAGGGTTCGGTGCTGCACGTCGTGCCGCGGCCGGGCGAGCTGCACGTGTTCTCGACGTCCTCCGGCGAGCGCCTGAGCGACTGACGCACGGCCTCCGCGAGTCGGAGCGAAGCCGGTGCGGCCCCGCGCCCGTCAACAGGGCGTGGGGCCGCACGGTTAAGAAATACCCCGGCACTCTCCCTCATTTCGACGCTCATGCGTCAACTTCATATCCGCACCTTTGGACAGTGGGGTCCCTCGACCGAGTGACTAAATGTCGCCCCGTCATTACCCCTCGCTACCATCTGCGGCATGAACCAGGCCGCCCGCCGCATCGGCAGAACCCTCGCCCTTGTCCTCCCAGTCGTCCTTGTGCTCTCGGGGACTCTCGCGGTCACCCGCGTCCCCTGGGCGGCGCCGACCGCCGAGTCGCAGGTGCTCACGGCGTCGTCCGACACCGCCTCCACGCAAGCCAAGGCCCGCGCCCCGCACGAGGTGCTGCGCGACCGCCTGCTCGGCGAGCTCCAGGAGAAGAACCCCGGGGTCGCGCTCACCGACCTCCAGGTGGCGACCAACGGCCGCCCCTCGCTGGCGCAGCACTGCGCCGAGATCGCCCGCGCGCTCGGCCGTGCCGCGGTCGCCAAGTACCACTCGGTCAAGCAGGCGCAGGCCTACGCACGGCCCGTCTGCGACACCGCCTTCGCCTCCGGCGTCGTCCAGGACCACTGAGGCGCCACGCAGACCTCCGGGTACGGCCCCGGGTGCGCCACCGGCCGCACCGCCGCTCGCGGCACGGCATATCGTGCGGGGCATGACCGGCACGCACCCCTACCCGTACCCCGCGCAAGCCGTGATCCTGGCCGGCGGCCAGGGCTCGCGGCTGCGGCCGTACACCGACGACCGTCCCAAGCCGATGGTCGAGATCCCCGGCACGGGGATCCCGATCATCGGCCATCAGCTTGCCTGGCTCGCCGCCGAAGGCGTCACTGACGCCGTCGTCTCGTGCGGCCATCTGGCCGAAGTCCTGCAGGACTGGCTCGTGTCGGCCGATCTGCCGCTGCGGGTGACCACCGTGGTGGAGAAGGAGCCGCTCGGCCGGGGCGGCGGCCTCAAGTTCGCCGCCGCCTCGCTGCCCCGCCCCGACGAGCCCTGGTACGCCACGAACGGCGACATCTGGACCCGCTTCTCGCTGCGCGAGATGGCGGCCTTCCACCACGAGCGCGACGCCACGGCCACCCTGGCGCTGGCCCGGCCGCGCATCCCGTGGGGCGCGGTGGAGACGGACGAGTTCGGTCACGTCCTGGACTTCATCGAGTCGCCGCCCTCGCCCTATCTGATCAACGCGGGCGTCTACGTCTTCTCCCCCGGCTTCACCGCGCTGCTGCCGGACCGGGGCGACCACGAGCGGACGACCTTCCCGCGGCTGGCCCGTGAGCGCCGCCTGGCCGGCTTCCCGCTGCCGCACGGCGCGTACTGGCGGGCCATCGACACGGCCAAGGACCTGACCGAGGCGGCCAAGGAGCTCGCCCGGTAGCAACAAGGATGCAAAGCAGTGGCCCCGTACCCCTCACATCGAGGGATACGGGGCCACCGCCGTACGTGCGGCTCAGCCGAGGAGCCCCCCGAGGGCGCCTCCGCCGCGCGAGCCGCCGGAGGAACCGCCGGACGAGCCGTCGCCCCCGGAGCCGCCCTCGCCGGAGCCGGTCGACGTGGCGCCCGAGGAGCTGTGCTGCGGGGCGGCGGGGGCCGGGGCCCGGTGCGGGGTCTGGGCCGCGGAGTGGCCGCTGCCGGGGGTGGTGCCGGGCTGGCCCGCGCTGCCCGCCGAGGAGTGCACGGTGCCGGGCGCGGCCGGGGTCGCGCCGGGGGTCGGGGTCTTCTTGGCCGTGGCGCTCGGCTTGGGCGTGCCCGCGACGGCCGGACCGTGCGAGCCGCGCGGTGTGGACGAGGAGGGCCGCTGCGGCAGCGGGGAGCCGGGCAGGCTGTTGGCCGGCGGGGCGGCCGGGCCGGGCGTCTGGGCGACCCGCGAGGAGCGGACCGCGCCGCCCAGCATCGAGCCCACCAGCAGCGACAGGCCGATGATCACGGTGGCCATCGCGGTGCCGCGGCGCAGCACGCGCCGCCGCAGGTCCCACAGCTCGGCGCGGGGGCCGAGCCGCCGCCAGGCCTCGCCCGCCAGCCGTCCGTCGACGGAGTAGAAGGGGGCTCCGGCGATGACGAGGGGGCTCCAGGCGGCCAGGTAGATGATCTCGGGCGCGTCGTAGACGGGCGCGCTCTGCCAGCTGACGGTCACCAGCAGGATGGCGGAGAGCAGCGCGCCCATGCCGGCGGCGAGCCGCTGCCAGAGCCCGAAGATGGTGAGGACGCCGACGACCACCTGGAGGAAGGCCACGGTGAGTCCGGAGCCGACGGGGTGGCTGAGGGCGAGCTGGCGCAGCGGGGAGGCGACGGCCCACGGGTGGAGCTGGGTCAGCCAGGTGACCATGGAGCCGCGCTTGCCGCCGTCGAAATAGACGGGGTCGCAGAGCTTGCCCATGCCCGCGTAGACCGAGATCAGGCCGAGGAAGATACGCAGCGGCAGCAGGACGACGCCGAGGTTCATCCGGCGGCCGGGGTAGTAGGCGTGGCGGACGGAGTCGCCGTGCCGGGCGCGCCTGGGGTCGTCGTCCTCGTCGAAGCCGTCTTCGAAGCCGTCGTCGTCGGGGTCGGGGGCGTCGTGCTCGGGGTGGCCGTAGGGCTCTTCGTCGTACACGCCGTGGGTCGGGCGCACGCCGTGCAGGAGCCCGGTGGGGGCGGCCCGGCCGTCGGCGGGGCCCCGGGGGCCGATGACGGTGGTGGGGGCGTCGTCGGCCGTGATGCGCGGCAGCACCTGGGTGGCTCCGGCGTCCCCCGCCCCGGTGGCCGAGTCCCTGATGGCCTCCAGGAGTTGGGTGGATGCCGAGTCGCCGGGCCCGGTCCGCCCGCTCCACACCACGGGGGCACGGCGCTTGGCCGCACTCTTGACGCTGGGCATCCGCTCGGTGTCCACGCCGCCGGCGAACTGCCGGGCGGTGCGCGGGGGCCGGGCGAGCTGCACGCGGAAACTCAGGTGGTTGACGGAGACCTGCGCCGGGTCGGACGGAACCTTCACCGTACTCAGCGCGGGCTGATCGTCGTACCCCGAAGAGCTTCCCCCCATAGGTGTGCGGGGTGTTCTGGTGTCCACACTCATCTAACCGAGTGACCGGAGGTTAGGACACTGCTTGGACCGCCCGGATGTGTCCGAGACCCGTCAAGATCAACTACAACGGCGCGGTGGCCGGGGGAAGTCGATCTCCCCGGCCACCGCGCCGAACACCTCGGGACGGGCCGTCACGCGCGGCGGCGGGCCGCCTCGTAGAGCACCACGCCCGCGGCGACACCGGCGTTGAGCGACTCGGCGCCACCGGGCATCGGGATCCGGACGCGGTAGTCACAGGTCTCGCCGACCAGGCGGGACAGACCCTTGCCCTCGCTGCCGACGACGATGACGACCGGGCCCTCCAGGGCCTCCAGTTCGTGCAGCTCGACGTCGCCGTCCGCGGCCAGGCCGACGACCAGGAGGCCTTCCTTCTGGTACGACTCGAGCATCCGCGTCATGTTCGTCGCACGCGCGACCGGCGTACGGGCGGCGGTGCCGGCGGAGGTCTTCCAGGCGCTGGCCGTCATCCCGGCCGCGCGGCGCTCGGGCACGACCACGCCGTGACCGCCGAAGGCGGAGACGGAGCGGACGACCGCGCCGAGGTTGCGCGGGTCGGTGATGCCGTCGAGGGCGACGATCAGGGCGTCCTCACCCAGGTCGGCCGCGGCGGCGGTCAGGTCCTCGGGGTGCGCGTAGTCGTACGGCGGAACCTGCAGGACCAGGCCCTGGTGGTTGAGGCCGTTGGTCATGCGGTCGAGCTCGGGACGGGGGGCCTCCATGAGGTTGAGGCCCTTTTCCGTGGCGAGCTGCAGCGCCTCGCGGACGCGCTCGTCGTTGTCCAGGAACTGCTGGACGAAGAGCGTGTTCGCGGGGACGCCCTCGCGCAGCGCCTCGACGACCGAGTTGCGGCCGACGACCAGCTCGTTGGTGCCCTTGGGACCGCCGCGGCGGGGGGCCGGGCGGCGGGTGTCGGTCCGCCTGGCCTGGGCGTTGGCGAGGCGGTTCTTCTTGTGTCCCTTGCGGGCGGACGCGGGCGGGGTCGGGCCCTTGCCCTCCAGGCCTCGGCGCCGCTGGCCGCCGCTGCCGACCGTCGCGCCCTTCTTGTTGGACGTGCGGCGGTTCCTGCGCTGGCTGTTGCCGGCCATGGGGTCACCTATCTCTTTTACTGCTCAGAACCGCATGGGGTGCGGCTCAGTAGACGTACGTACGAAAAGTGTCCCTCAGGACAGGGACCAACGCGGGCCGGACGGGGTGTCCTCGATCGCGAGGCCGGAGTGCTGGAGCTGATCGCGGATGGCGTCGGCGGTGGCGTAGTCCTTGCGGCCGCGGGCCGCCTCGCGCTGCTCCAGGACCAGCCTGACCAGCGAGTCCACCACACCGTGCAGGTCCTCGCCGCGGCCGCTGCCGCCGCGGTCCCACTGCTCGTCCAGCGGGTCCAGGCCCAGCACGCCGAGCATGGCGCGCACCTCGGCCAGCCGGGCGACGGCGGTTTCCTTGTCGTCGGCGGTCAGCGCGGAGTTTCCCTGGCGGACGGTGGTGTGCACCACGGCCAGCGCCTGCGGGACGCCCAGGTCGTCGTCCATCGCCTCGGCGAACGCCGGCGGCACCTCGGCGGCCGGCTCGACGGGCCCGGCCTTCTCCACGACGCGCTGGATGAAGCCCTCGATCCGCGCGAAGGCCGACTCGGCCTCGCGCAGCGCCTCCTCGCTGTACTCGATCATCGACCGGTAGTGCGGGGTGCCCAGGTAGTAGCGCAGGACGATGGGGCGCCAGTGCTTGACCATCTCGGAGACGAGCACGGAGTTGCCCAGCGACTTCGACATCTTCTCGCCGCTCATGGTCACCCAGGCGTTGTGCACCCAGTACGCGGCGAAGTCGTCGCCGAAGGCCTTGGCCTGGGCGATCTCGTTCTCGTGGTGCGGGAAGATCAGGTCCAGGCCGCCGCCGTGGATGTCGAACGCGGCGCCCAAGTACTTGTGGGCCATCGCCGAGCACTCCAGGTGCCAGCCGGGACGGCCGCGGCCCCACGGGGTCTCCCAGGACGGCTCGCCGGGCTTGGCGGCCTTCCACATCGCGAAGTCGCGCGGGTCGCGCTTGCCGGTCTCGCCCTCGCCCGAAGGCTGCAGGAGGTTGTCCAGCTCCTGGTTGGACAGCTCCAGATAGCCGGGGAAGGAGCGCACGTCGAAGTAGACGTTGCCATCGGCCTCGTAGGCGTGGCCGCGCTCGATCAGACCGCGCATCATCTCGATCATCTCGGGTACGTGCCCGGTGGCGCGCGGCTCGTAGGTGGGCGGCAGGCAGCCGAGGACGTCGTAGCCGGTGTTGAAGGCCCGCTCGTTCTCGAAGCCGATCGACCACCAGGGGCGGCCCTGGTCGGCCGCCTTCTTGATGATCTTGTCGTCGATGTCGGTGACATTGCGGACGAACGTCACGTCGTAGCCGCGGTAGGCGAACCAGCGGCGCATGATGTCGAAGTTCAGACCCGACCGGATGTGCCCGATGTGCGGTGCGGCCTGCACGGTGGCGCCACACAGGTAGATCGAGACACAGCCCGGAGTGAGCGGGGAGAAGTCACGGATCTGCCGGGCGCTGGTGTCGTACAGGCGAATGGTCACGGAACCAGGGTAGTGGCCCCGGAGGAGTGCCCCGGGCAATCAGGGGCGGAGGGTGTGGGTCCGGGGAGTTACGGCACGTTTTTACCGCTATTTGCCTTTTGCGCGATAAACACCATTACCTCTGGTAGTTTCCCCGGCACCAGGCCGCGGAACCCAGGAGGGGCGTTGCACTCCACCCTGCCGGTACAGGACCACCCCGAGCAGCAGACGGGCCCGACGGCGCGCCGGGCGTCCGGCGGCGGGGACGCGGGCGGAAGACTCGCCGCCCTGGACGGCCTGCGGCTCTGCGCGGCACTGATGGTGGTGGCCTACCACTACATCGCCTTCGGCAGCGGCGCCTGGGACCGGCCCTCCCGCTCCCTCTTCCCCACGGCCTACCTGCCCGCCTCCTACGGCTGGCTCGGCGTCCAGCTCTTCTTCCTGATCAGCGGCTTCGTGATCTGCATGAGCTGCTGGGGCAAGAGCGTGGAGGAATTCGCGGCGTCGCGCGTCACCCGGCTCTACCCGGCGTACTGGTTCGCCGTGCTCGCCGTCGCGTTCGCGCTCCGGCTGTGGCCGTCGATGGGCGAAGCGCCCCGGCTGAAGGACGTGGCCGTCAACCTGACGATGCTCCAGGACCCCCTGGGGGTGGATCCGGTGGACGGGGTCTACTGGACCCTCTGGATCGAGATGCGTTTCTATCTGCTCTTCGCGCTCGTCGTCCACAAGGGGCTGACCTACCGCCGGGCGGTGGGATTCTGTGTGGTCTGGGCCTTTGCCGCGACGATCGCCAAAGCGGCGGACAACAGCACGCTCGACCAGATCCTGATGCCGCACGACTGCTGGTATTTCATCGCGGGCATCGCTTTCTATCTGATGTACCGATTCCGCCCGAATACGGTGCTCTGGCTGATCACCGGCGGGTGCCTGCTGGCCGCCCAGCACGATCTCCTGGAAGCGCAGCTGCGGGCGGAGGGCCATATGGGCCATCACGTACCGCAGTGGCCGACGCTCGCACTGCTGCTGGTCTTCTTCCTGGCGGTGGCGGCGGTCGCGCTGGGCTGGACGTCCCGCCTGCGATGGCGGTGGCTGGCAAAGGCGGGCGCGCTCACCTACCCGCTCTATCTGCTCCACGAACATCTCGGCTGGTTGATCATCAAGCAGTCGCACGGCCGGGTGCCGCGATACGTCCTGCTTCCGGCACTGGTGGCGGCAATGCTGCTCGCTGCATGGCTCGTACACCGGTGCGTGGAACGTCCGCTGGCCGCACGCCTGAAACAGGGGCTGCGGCGCGCCGTGACGGAGATCCGGTGTGGTTGAGACGCGCATAACCTGCGATCTGGTGCGCCGGAGACAGGGCCAGAAAAACCGGGACAGAAAAGCATGCGAGAGAACCGTCACGGCCCACTCGGCCGCATTTTGTGTCAGCATGCCAGCGCAATGGCCCCGCGTAGGATGAGCCGACCGACCCCAATGGAGAGGACGACATGCGTTTCGCCAGACGAGATGATCTCGATGGCGCCCAAACAGCCGTTCAACGGTCGGCACCCAGGCTCTATGTACTGGACGGGCTCCGCCTCATGGCGGCCCTCATGGTCGTGGTCTTCCACTACGTCGCCCTCCGCGGCGGCTGGGGACAGGACCCGGCAAATGTCTTCCCGAACGCGCATCTGGTCGCCCGCTACGGATTCCTCGGCGTCGAGGTCTTCTTCCTGATCAGCGGCTTCGTGATCTGCATGAGCACCTGGGGACGCTCGCTGGGCGACTTCGTGGTCTCCCGTGCCTGCCGCATCTACCCGGCCTACTGGGTCGCGATCTTCCTGACCGCCGGTGTCGTCACCCTGTGGCCACAGGTCCGCAGCGTGAAGAACTGGGACGTCGTCCTCACCAACCTCACGATGCTCCAGCAGGGCCTCGGAGTCTGGGACGTCGACGGCGTCTACTGGACGCTCTTCATCGAGCTGAAGTTCTACGTCCTCTTCGCGATCGTCGTCGCCACGGGCGTCACCTACCGCAAGTGCGTGCTCTTCTGCGGGCTGTGGACGGTCGCCGCCGTCAGTGCGGGCCAGGTGGACAACAAGCTGCTCGACATGTGGGCCATGCCCCTGTACTCGCCGTACTTCATCGCGGGCATCGCCTTCTACCTGATGCACCGCTTCAAACCCACCGCACTGCTGTGGGGCATCGTGGGCATCTCCCTGCTCCTGGCCGAGCACCACGTACCCAAGCGCGTCGCCGACAACACCAACAGCACGATCGCCACCTGGCCCGCCACCCTGGGTGTCTTCCTGGCCTTCGTGCTCATGGCGCTGATCGCGACGGGCAAGCTCAACCGGATTCAGTGGCCGTGGCTGGCGAAGGCGGGCGCGCTCACCTACCCGCTCTACCTGCTCCACCAGTACATCGGGATGACGATCATCCACGGGCTGCGTACCCGGGTCCCGGCGCCGCTGCTGGTGGCCGGCCTGATGGTCGTGATGCTCTTCGCCGCCTGGCTCCTCCACCGCTACGTCGAGAGACCACTCGGCAAACGGATGCGCGACGCCCTCAAGAAGGGCATGGAGGAGATGCGCCGCAATTCCGTGCCACCGGCGCGCGCCGGGGCCGGAAGCGCCTCCGAGAACTCGCTCACGGCGGGCCTGCGCGAGGGCCTGCCGCTGCTCAAGGAGCCGCGCGGCTACGACAAGCCCGCGGGATCCGACCGCGACCGCGTCGGCGCCGCCCAGTCCGACGGCGCGTGACGCGGCGGTCCGGGCGGGCCGTGGCGGCCCGTACGCCCTAGAGCGAACCGACCACCCGGCGGGGAGCGACGCGGACGACGACCCGTTCCGCGTCCTCCCCGGCCGCCGGATTGAAGTCGGCGTAGTCCTTGCCGGTGTACTTCCGCGACAGCTCGTTGATCAGCTCCTGGCCGCCCTCGACGGAGAGCGTGGCCGCGCCCCGGATCTCGGCGTAGGTGTACGGCGCATTGGGCGGGTTGATCATGATCGTGACGCGCGGGTCGCGGCGGAGGTTCTTCTCCTTGCGGCGCCCGACGGTCGTCGAGACGAGCAGCTGATTGCCCTCGCGCTTGATCCAGGTGACCGACAGCTGCGGGCTGCCGTCGGGCTGGACCGTCGCCACGGTGGCGAAGACGGGGTTGTCGTCGATGTACTTCTTGAGGTCGTCCGACATTTCGGCAGACACGGCTCCGGTTCCTTCCCTGCGATGACGCCCGGTGTGCGCCGCCACCCACCACAAGGGGGTGATCGACGCAAACCGGACATGACGTCATGCGCACCGTATTCCCGCGAGGGGAGGTCACGGG
The DNA here is from genome assembly GCF_014203555.1 of Streptomyces olivoverticillatus. Classification (GTDB taxonomy): domain Bacteria; phylum Actinomycetota; class Actinomycetes; order Streptomycetales; family Streptomycetaceae; genus Streptomyces; species Streptomyces olivoverticillatus. The sequence continues at coordinate 1,037,438 of NZ_JACHJH010000001.1, forward strand.
CAGGGACAGGCCCGAGAAGGCCCGGAGAGGCACTCAGGGGTGACGCGACGGCCGGGTCGGGCGGATCAGCCGGCGTCGGACGTACGGACCACCAGCGCCGTGGCGATGGCGGCCAGGCCCTCGGCGCGGCCCGTCAGACCCAGACCGTCGGTCGTGGTGCCGGACACGGACACGGGGGCGCCCACCGCGGCCGAGAGCGCCTTCTGGGCCTCTTCGCGCCGCTTGCCGATCTTCGGCCGCACACCGATCACCTGAATGGCCACGTTGCCGATCTCGAAACCGGCGGCGCGCACGATCCGGGCGGCTTCGGCCAGCAGGGTGACGCCCGCCGCGCCGGACCACTCGGGCCGGTCCGTGCCGAAGTGCGCGCCCAGGTCGCCGAGGCCCGCCGCGGAGAACAGGGCGTCGCACGCGGCGTGCGCCGCCACGTCACCGTCGGAGTGCCCGGCCAGTCCGTGGCTCGCGTCCTCCCAGAGCAGGCCGGCGCACCACAGCTCGCGGCCCTCCTCGAAGGCGTGCACGTCCGTGCCGACGCCCACCAGGGGCAGCACGGGGCGTGCCGTGGACTCAGAAGCCATCGTTGGCCCTCCTGCGGGCGAGTACGGCCTCGGCCAGGACCAGGTCCAGGGGCCGGGTGACCTTGAACGCTTCCTCGTGGCCGGGCACCACGACGACGGGGACGCCGAGGCGCTCGACCATGCCCGCGTCGTCGGTGGCGCCCTCGCCGTCGAGCGCGACCGTCTCGTGCGCCTTCACCAGCGTCGCCCGGTCGAAGCCCTGCGGGGTCTGCACGGCGCGCAGCAGCGAGCGCTCGGGCGTCGCGACGACCGGCTCGGGCTCGCCCGTACGGGGCTCGACCTGCTTGACGGTGTCCGTGAGCGGCAGCGCCGGCACGACGGCGGGGGCGCCCGCACGGACCGCGGCGGCCACCGCGTCGACCGTGTCGACGGGCACGAGCGGGCGGGCCGCGTCGTGGACGAGGACGGCGGTGATGTCGTCCGGCAGGGCCTTGAGGCCGAGGTGCACGGACTCCTGGCGGGTGGCACCGCCGGGGACGACCAGGACGTCGGTGCGGGTGCTGTCCCGGTCGGCGAGCGGATGCGCGTCGAGCAGGGTGCGGACCTCGGCGGCACCGTCCGGCGGGGCCACGACGACGACCAGGCAGACGGCGCGCGAGGCGGCCATCGCCCGGACCGCGTGGACGAGCATGGGCGTGCCGTTCAGCGCGCGCAGCGCCTTGGGGGCGCCGGGGCCGAGCCGGACGCCGCGGCCCGCCGCGGGAATGACCGCGGCGAAGCGCACCGGGGCCGCAGTGACGGAAATGGCCGGCGCGGCGGCTCGATCAGACATTGCGTTGGCGTTCAGGTTTGCTTCCTCGGCCGAATTGGGTATGGCCCTGGGGGTACCCCCCAGCTCGCAGAGCTCGAAGTGCCGGGCGCGATGCCCCCGACCAGCCCCTTCCGTGACGACTGGTCGGGCCGGCTGCCCGGGCCCGGCACACAGAGCACGGCGTAGCAGCACCGGAGCAGAGATGCCGCAGCGCCCGGCGGATGACTGTCGTCATCGCGCGGGCACCGCGGCACTTCTTTACGCGTGGTTGTCCACATCCGGCACCTGTATGGCGTCAGGACGCGAGGACCTCGTCGAGCAGGGCCTCGGCCTTGTCCTCGTTGGTGTTCTCCGCGAGAGCGAGCTCGCTGACCAGGATCTGCCGCGCCTTGGCGAGCATGCGCTTCTCACCTGCGGAGAGGCCGCGCTCACGCTCCCGGCGCCACAGGTCGCGGACGACCTCGGCGACCTTGATCACGTCACCCGACGCGAGCTTCTCGAGATTTGCCTTGTAGCGACGGGACCAGTTCGTCGGCTCTTCGGCATACGGCGCGCGAAGCACCTCGAAGACCCGGTCAAGCCCGTCCTGGCCGACCACATCGCGAACGCCGACGAACTCTGCATTGTCCGCCGGCACCCGAACCGTCAGGTCACCCTGGGCGACCTTCAGCACCAAGTAGGTCTTGTCCACGCCTTTGATCTGGCGAGTTTCGATGGCCTCGATCAGCGCGGCCCCGTGATGGGGATAGACCACGGTGTCGCCAACCTTGAACGTCATGTGACAGGTACCCCTTCCGTGGCTATCCAGTCTAACACGGGCACAGCATGTTCTGAATGGCGTTTCCGCAGGTCAGGGCATATCTCGGGGCTTGACAACAGCAACCGGAACGTGCTGCGGGAGGCTTCCGGAAGCGGGTATTCGCAGGTCGGAGCGGTTGTCCGGGCAGGGCGAAACGCGCACGTTACACGCGCCCGAGCGGCTCCGCGAGCGGCCGAACGTCCCGTTTTGCCGGGGTCCGGTCGGCGGACTTCCGGTACTCCGTTCGGGGCCCGGCGGCCCCTTCCGCTCGTAATCCGGAATTGATCAACGCGAACTTGATCAATTCCGGAACACCTTCCCTGACACCCACGCATTCATTGCGGATAATCCGCCGAGCACGCGCCGCGCCGCTTCTCGATCGCTTCTGCACGGACCCGTGGGCGAAATCCGGCCGCGCACAGGGGCGGGGCCGGAGTGGACCATGGGGCGGGTCGGGTGCGGCGGGCGTGCAGGGGCTCGGTAACCTAAGCCCGCCGGACACAGACCCTTATCTCGTACGTACCTCGTACCTCGTCCAAGGAGATGCCGCCGCCGTGAGCAGCAGCCTTCGACGCGGCGCTCTCGCCGCTTCCGTCCTCGTGCTCTCGATCGCCTCGCTCTCCGCCTGTGCGGCGGGCAACAGTGCGCAGACGCTGGAGGTCAAGCCGGACAACGCCGCCACCTCGGTCGGCGACATCAAGCTGCAGAACGTGAACGTGATCACGCAGCCCGACCAGAAGACCAACGGGCCGGCGGTGATCACGGGCAGGCTCTTCAACAACGGCAACACCGACCAGACGCTGCGCGGCATCTCGCTGCCCGGCAAGGACAGCCCGGTCAAGCTCTCGGCCGCCAAGGGCGGCGGGCAGATCGTCGTCCCGGCCCACAGCTCGCTCACCCTGGGCGGCAAGGACAACGCCTCCGCGGTGCTGCCGAAGGGCCGCGAGGGCCTCAAGGACGGCGACTCGCAGCCGCTGGTCTTCGACTTCAGCTCCACGGGCCAGGTGAAGATCTCCGCCTTCGTCTACCCCGCGACGAGCTACTTCTCGGAGTGGGGCCCCTCGGCTCCCGCCTCCCCGGCGGCCCCGGCCTCCTCCCCCGCCGCCCCGCAGGGCAGCCCGAGCGCCCCGGCCGCCCCCGCGGGCTCCGCGAGCCCCTCGGCCCAGCAGAGCCGCCCGGCGGCGAGCGAGTCGGCCAAGGCCGGCCAGCAGCACGCGGGTCACTGACACCACGCGGAGGGGCCCGGAAGCCGAATGGCTTCCGGGCCCCTTCCGTATGGGCGGTGGTGGGCAGGTTTACGGCTCGAACTTGTAGCCGAGCCCGCGCACCGTCACCAGGTAGCGCGGCGCGCCCGGGTCGGGCTCGATCTTGGCGCGCAGGCGCTTGACGTGGACGTCCAGCGTCTTGGTGTCGCCCACGTAGTCGGCGCCCCAGACGCGGTCGATGAGCTGCATCCGGGTGAGCACCCGGCCCGCGTTGCGCAGCAGCATCTCCAGCAGGTCGAACTCCTTGAGCGGAAGGTCGACCTTGGCGCCGGAGACGGTGACCACGTGCCGGTCGACGTCCATCCGCACCGGGCCCGCCTCCAGCGCGGCCGGGGTGACCTCCTCCGGCTCGCCGCGGCGGCGCAGGACGGCCCGGATGCGGGCGACCAGCTCGCGGGAGGAGAAGGGCTTGGTGACGTAGTCGTCGGCTCCTATCTCCAGGCCGACCACCTTGTCGATCTCGCTGTCCTTGGCCGTGACCATGATGACGGGCACGTTGGAGCGCCCGCGCAGCTGCCGGCAGACCTCGGTGCCGGGCAGGCCCGGCAGCATCAGGTCCAGCAGGACCAGGTCGGCGCCGTTGCGCTCGAACTCGTCCAGCCCGTCGGGCCCGGTGGCCGCGATGGCGACCTCGAAGCCTTCCTTGCGGAGCATGTAGGACAACGCGTCGCTGAAGGATTCTTCGTCCTCGACGACGAGCACTCGAGTCACGGGGTGACCTCCGGTCGGGTCTTTGGGTGGTACGGCGCGGTGGGGTAGCGGGACGGGCGTAGCGCGCTCTCGTGCGCGACGCGTGCCACGACGAGGGTCACGGGGTGACCTCCCGGGTGGAAAGGGGGCCGTCGGAGGCGTCGGCGGCGTGCTCGGCGCCGGCGCTCTCCTCCGGGCCGAGCAGCGGGCGGCCGAGCTCACGGTCGCGCTTGCGCTCCCGCTCGCGGTCGCGGACGGCTCCGGCCTCCGGGAGGCGGAGGGTGAACGTGGAGCCCTGGCCTTCGGCGCTCCAGACGGTGACCTCGCCGCCGTGCGAGGCGACGACGTGCTTGACGATCGACAGGCCGAGCCCGGTGCCGCCGGTGGCGCGGGAGCGGGCGGGGTCGACGCGGTAGAAGCGCTCGAAGACCCGCTCGCGGTCCCGCTCGGAGATGCCGATGCCCTGGTCGGTGACGGCGACCTCGATGAGGTCGCCGCCGGGGGCGGCGACGCGCCGGGCGGCGATGCCGACCCGGGTGCGGGCGGCGCTGTAGTTGACGGCGTTCTCCACGAGGTTGCCGAGGGCGGCCGCGAGCTGGCCCCGGTTGCCCCAGACGTGCAGGTCGGCGGTGCCGCCGACGGCCATGGTGATCTGCTTGGTGCCGGCCTGGTGGCGGCAGCGGTCGACGGCCTCGGCGACGAGCTCGTCGACCCGGACCGGCTCGGCGTCCTCCAGCGGGTCGTCGTTCTGCACCCGGGAGAGGTCGATGAGCTCCTGGACCAGGTTGGTCAGCCGGGTCGCCTCGATCTGCATCCGGCCCGCGAAGCGGGTGACCGCCTCGGGGTCGTCGGCGGCGTCCATGACGGCCTCGGAGAGCAGGGAGAGGGCGCCCACGGGCGTCTTGAGCTCGTGGCTGACGTTGGCGACGAAGTCGCGGCGGACGGCCTCGATGCGGCGGGCCTCGGTGAGGTCCTCGACGAGCAGCAGCACCAGCCGCGAGCCGAGCGGCGCGACCCTGGCCGAAACCGCGAGGGCGTCGCCGCGCCCGGTGCCGCGGCGCGGCAGGTCGAGCTCGACCTGGCGTATCTCGCCGTCGCGGCGGGTGTCGCGGGCCATCTGCAGCATGGGCTCGACGGCGAGCTTGCCGCCGCGGACCAGCCCGAGGGCGTACGCGGCGGAACTGGCCTTGACCACGGCGTCGCCCTCATCGAGGACGACCGCGGAGGAGCGCAGCACGGACAGGACGGTGTCCACGCCGGGCGGCAGGACGGCGTCGGTGTGCAGGGAGCTGCGGGTGGGCCGGGCCTGGTCGCGCTCGCTCCAGCGGAACGCCAGCATGGCGATCACTCCGGTACAGACTCCGGCGATCGCTGCCGCTGCGGCGACAGCCGCGTCCACGTTCATGTCTCCAGGTTATGCGGGTGCCAGGACACATCCACAGCCAAATGGGTGCCACCTCGAACACACGTAGCCGAGAGTTCACCTTGGCGTCGGCGGTGGTTCACTCCGGAGGCCGCAGGCCGTCGTGTTCCGGCCGGAACGTGGGATCGTGGGCGGCCCGAGGACCCTTTTGAGAGCCCCTTCAAGAGCCCCCCACCGGTAGCAATCAAGGCGAGAGAAGGTCAGTCAATGCGGGACGCGTATCACGAGGAGCTGGATTCGATCGGTGAAGGCCTGGTCGAGATGGCCCGCCTCGTCGGCTCCGCGATCGGGCGCGCCACGACGGCGATCCTGGACGCGGACCTCAAGCTGGCGGAGTCCGTGATCGCGGCCGACGCCAAGGTCGACGATCTCCAGCGGGACCTGGAGGCGCGGGCGATCGCGCTGCTGGCCCGGCAGCAGCCGGTCGCCACCGATCTGCGGATCGTGGTCACCTCGCTGCGGATGAGCGCCGACCTGGAGCGCTCGGGCGACCTCGCCCAGCACGTCGCCAAGCTGGCCCGGCTGCGCTTCCCGGCGTCGGCGGTGCCGAGCGACCTGCACGCCACGGTGCTGGAGATGGGCCAGCTGGCGCAGCGGCTGATGGCCAAGGCGGCCGAGGTGATCATCACCAAGGACGTCGACCTGGCGCTTCAGCTGGAGCACGACGACGACGCGATGGACCTGCTGCACCGCGCGCTCTTCCAGCACCTGATGGACGACCGCTGGCAGCACGGCATCGAGACGGCCGTCGACGTGACGCTGCTGGGCCGCTACTACGAGCGGTTCGCCGACCATGCCGTCTCGGTCGCCAAGCGCGTGGTCTACCTGGTGACCGGCGAGCACGCCGACGAGCTGGGCCAGGCGGAGGGCCGGCCGGGCGCGTCCGCCGAGACGCCGTAGCGCAGCCGCCGGGACGCGCTCCCACACGCCCCCTGTGCGCCCATACATATGTGCGTCAGGGCATTGACGGCCGAGGGCGGTGGTCCTTGACTGGGTGCAGGCAGACCACCCTTCCTCCGAGGAGGTACCCATATGAGCGGCTGTCAGTGCGGACCCGGATGCAGCTGCGGTTGCCAGAGCGGCGGCTCCTGCCAGTGCGGCGGAGGCTGCGGCTGACTCGGTCGTAGCGCTCACTCACGTCACTCACGGGAAGGGCCCCCGCCGGATCATCCGGCGGGGGCCCTTTTCATGTACCCGTGCGGCTGAGAGGTTTCCCTCTACAGCTTGGCCATCTTGGCGTACGGGCTGGAGATCCGCATTTGCGCCGAGCCGAAATCCACGAGCGCCGCGATTCCGTCCTCGACACCGACCACACGGCCGAGGCCGTACATGTCGTGTGTGACCTGGTCGCCCACGGCGAAGTGCTTGGGAGCAGCTTCGACGGGGGCCTTGAAGGGGCTGGTGGGCAAGTGACGCTTGGGGGCAGCTGGCTTTGTCATTGCCCCCAGTATGCGCTTACTTCTTCTTGCCCTGGTTCTTCACGGCCTCGATGGCGGCCTTGGCGGCCTCCGGGTCGAGGTAGGTGCCGCCCGGAACGACGGGGCGGAAGTCGGCGTCGAGCTCGTAGGCGAGCGGGATGCCGGTGGGGATGTTCAGGCCCGCGATGTCGGCGTCGGAGACGCCGTCCAGGTGCTTGACCAGGGCGCGGAGGCTGTTGCCGTGCGCGGCGACCAGGACCGTGCGGCCGGCGAGCAGGTCCGGGACGATGCCGTCGTACCAGTACGGCAGCATGCGGACGACGACGTCCTTGAGGCACTCGGTGCGCGGGCGCAGCTCGCTCGGGATCGAGGCGTAGCGCGGGTCGTCGCTCTGCGAGAACTCGGTGCCGTCCTCGAGCGCCGGCGGCGGGGTGTCGTAGGAGCGGCGCCAGAGCATGAACTGCTCCTCGCCGAACTCGGCCAGGGTCTGGGCCTTGTCCTTGCCCTGCAGCGCGCCGTAGTGGCGCTCGTTCAGCCGCCAGGAGCGGTGGACGGGGATCCAGTGGCGGTCGGCGGCCTCCAGGGCGAGCTGCGCGGTGCGGATCGCGCGCTTCTGCAGGGAGGTGTGGACCACGTCCGGGAGCAGGCCGGCGTCCTTGAGCAGCTCACCGCCCCGGACTGCCTCCTTCTCGCCCTTCTCGTTCAGGTTGACGTCCACCCAGCCGGTGAACAGGTTCTTTGCGTTCCACTCGCTCTCGCCGTGGCGGAGGAGGATCAGCTTGTACGGTGCGTCGGCCATGCCCTTGAGCGTAATCGACCCCGTGAGCGGCCCGCGCCCGGGACGTTTGACGGTCCTCGTCAATTGAATGGCGTGGACACGACCAGCTTCAGTAAGTTGCGGAGGGTTGAGGGACCACTTACATCATCCGGGGGACACAGAATGTCGACAGCAAGTGTCAGGCGGGCCGCGAGGCAGAGCGTCTCGGGGCTGCCCCGGGCGTTCTGGTGGCTGTGGACCTCGACCCTGATCAACCGGATGGGCGCCTTCGTCGCGACCTTCCTGGCCCTCTACCTGACGGTCGTGCGGGGCTACTCCGCCTCGTACGCCGGTCTCGTCGCCGCGCTGCACGGGCTCGGTCAGGTGGTCTCCTCCCTCGGCGCCGGCGTGATGACCGACCGGCTCGGGCGCCGCCCCACGATGCTCATCGCCCAGGTGTCCACCGCCGTCACCGTGGCTCTGCTGGGCTTCGTCCAGCACCCCGCCGCCATCGCGGCCGTCGCCTTCCTGGTGGGCATGGCCGGCAACGCCTCCCGCCCCGCCGTGCAGGCGATGATGGCCGACATCGTGGCCCCCGAGGACCGCGTCCGGGCCTTCGCGCTCAACTACTGGGCCATCAACCTGGGCTTCGCGTTCTCCTCGCTCGCCGCCGGCGTCATCGCCCAGTACAGCTATCTGATCGGCTTCCTCGGCGAGGCCGCACTGACGCTCGCCTGCGCCGTCCTGGTCTTCCTCAAGCTCCCCGAGACCCGCCCTGCGCCCACGCCGGGGGCGGACGGGGCGGCCGGCGAGCCCGCGGTCGGGCTGGGGACCGTGCTGCGCGACCGTCGCTTCATGAGCGTGGTCGGACTGTCCTTCCTGATGGCCCTGATCTTCATGCAGCACTCGGTGGCCCTGCCGGTGGCCATGGGCAAGGCGGGTTTCTCCAGCACCGACTACGGCATGGTCATCGCCGTCAACGGCGTCCTCATCGTCGCCCTGCAGATCCCGGTGACCCGCTTCATCGAGCACCGCGACCCCCAGCGGCTGCTGGTGATCTCCGCGCTGCTGGCGGGTTACGGCTTCGGGCTCACCGCCTTCGCGGGCTCGCTGGGCGTGTACGCGCTGACCATCTGTGTCTGGACCCTGGCCGAGATCGTCAACTCGCCGACGCAGATGGGTCTGGTGGTCCGCCTCTCCCCTGCGCAGGGGCGCGGCCGCTATCAGGGGGTTTACACGCTGTCGTGGTCGCTGGCGGCGCTGGTCGCTCCGCTGGTGGGTGGTTCGGTGATCGACGAGTTCGGTGCGGCGATGTTGTGGGCGGGGTGTGCGGGGGTTGGCACGGTGGCTGCTGCCGGGTACTGGTTGCTGATGCGGGGCCTCCCTGCGGAGAGGCCGTCCGGCGGGGCGGGGGCGCCCGAGGCGGCTCGGTCAGAGGCCGAGGCGGCATCGGCCTGAGCGGAAGGGGAGCCCCAACCCCGCCCCTTCTCCCCCAACGCCGGACGGGCTGATTTCAGCCCGTCCGGCGCTTGAGGACACCGCGGGTCCGGCTAAGACGTCGGCTCGTCGCGCGTCAAACGCGCAAACGCGTCCAAGTTCCTCGTCGACTCCCCGCGCGCCGTGCGCCACGCGTACTCCTTGCGGATCGCGCTCGCGAAGCCCATCTCCAGCAGGGTGTTGAAGCTGCCGTCCGCATGTTCCAGGACCGTGCCCAGGATGCGGTCGATCTCCTCGGGCGTCACCGCGGCCAGCGGCAGGCGGCCGACGAGGTAGACGTCGCCGAGGCGGTCGACGGCGTACGCGACGCCGTAGAGCTTGGTGTTGCGTTCCAGCAGCCAGCGGTGGACCGCGGCGTGGTTCTCGTCGGGGCAGCGCACGACGAAGGCGTTGACGGAGAGGGAGTGCTTGCCGACGACGAGGGAGACCGTCGTCGACAGCTTGCGCGTGCCGGGCAGTTTGACGACGTACGTGCCGTCGGCCGGGCTCTCCCATTCGAGCCCGGCGTCCCCCAGGGCCCGCTCGATGGCGGTCTTCGCGTCAGACATGTACCGAGCGTAGGCGACGCCGCCGTTCGCCGATCGCCGCGGTGTACACATCGGCCGTGGCGGCGGCCGACGCCTCCCAGCCGAAGGACTGCGCGTGCCGGGCGGCCGCGGCGCCCATGCGGGGGGTCAGCTCCGGGTCGGCGGCGAAGCGGGCCAGGGCCTCCGCGTAGCCGGCGGGGTCGTGACCGTCGATCAGGAAGCCGCTCACGCCGTCCCGTACGGCCACCGGAAGGCCGCCCACCGCCGCCGCGATCACCGGTGTGCCGCTCGCCTGCGCCTCGATGGCCACCAGGCCGAACGACTCGCTGTGCGAGGGCATCACCAGGACGGACGCGGCCCGGTACCAGTCGGCGAGCCGGTCCTGGCCGACCGGGGGCCGGAAGCGGACCACGTCGGCGATGCCGAGCCGGGCCGCCAGCTTCTGCAGCCCCTCCGGCTTGGCCAGCCCGCTGCCGCTGGGCCCGCCGACGACGGGCACGACGACGCGAGAGCGCAGGGACGGCTGCCGGTCCAGCAGCTCGGCGACCGCGCGCAGCAGGACGTCGGGGGCCTTGAGCGGCTGGATGCGCCCGGCGAAGAGCGGTATCAGCGCGTCTTCGGGCAGGCCGAGCCGCGCCCGCGCGGCGGCCCGCCCGTCCGCCGGGCGGAAGCGGTCCAGATTGACGCCCGGGTGCACGACGGCCACCTTGCCGGGGTCGGCGTCGTAGTGGTGGACCAGCTCGGCGGCCTCGCCGTCGGTGTTGGCGATGAGCCGGTCGGCGGCCCGCACGATCTGCGTCTCGCCGATCACGCGCGCGGCGGGCTCGGGGGTGTCGCCCTCGGCCAGCGCGGCGTTCTTCACCTTGGCCATGGTGTGCATGGCATGCACCAGCGGCACGCCCCAGCGCTCGGCGGCCAGCCAGCCGACGTGGCCGGAGAGCCAGTAGTGGGAGTGGACAAGGTCGTAGTGGCCCGGCCGGTGGCCCGCCCACGCCTGCATCACGCCGTGGGTGAAGGCGCACAGCTGCGCGGGCAGCTCCTCCTTGGCCAGGCCCTCGTAGGGGCCCGCGTCGATGTGCCGTACGAGCACGCCGGGGGCGAGCTCCACGGTGGGCGGCAGGGCGCCGGTGGTGGCGCGGGTGAAGATCTCGACCTCGATGTTGATGTCCGCCAGCCGTTTGGCGAGCTCCACGATGTACACGTTCATCCCGCCCGCGTCGCCCGTGCCGGGCTGGTGCAGCGGGGAGGTGTGGACGCTGAGCATCGCCACCCTGCGGGGGCGGCGGGGCGCACCGAGGCGCAGGCGCTGGGGCTTGGGGAAGGGGCCGAGCGCTCGGCCGCGGCGGGCGCCGAGCCGGGATGCGTACTGGCTCACCGTGCTTGTCCTCCGTCCGCCTTCAGGGCGTGCACCAGCTGTCAACTGGGTGCAACGTCGCGGAGGCAGGCTCCCATTCCGGCGGACCGCCGCTTTGCCAAACAGTGATGTAGCGCGCGTCCGGTTGGCTCCGCCGCTGGTCAGCGGCGGGTCAGGGCCATTCCGACGGCCAGTTGCGCCGCGGCCGTCCCCACCAGTACGGCCATGGGGGCGCCCCAGCCGCCGGTGGCGCCGTGCAGCAGGCCCACGGCGAGGGGCCCGAGGGCCGCCAGGAGGTAGCCCGCGGACTGGGAGAGCGTGGAGAGGGCGGTGGTCTCCGCCGCGCTGCCGCCGCTGCCCGCGATCACGGTCAGGACGAGCGGGAACGAGCACAGCCCCGCACCCACCAGCACCGCCCACACCAGGGGCAGCGCCACCGGCGCCACCAGCAGCCCGCCGAACCCCGCCAGCATCGCCAGCGACACCGCGGCGAACGTGGCGCGCAGCCTGCGCGGGTCGCGGGCCGCCGCGAGGACCGCGTACGACACGGGGACGCCCACCGCCTGGGCCACCGCGAGCACCCCGCCCGCCGCGCCCTCGGACATGCCCTGGCCGGAGAGGAGCGAGGGCAGCCAGCCGGTCACGGCGTAGGCGTTGAGCGCCTGGAGGCCGAAGTAGGCGGTGACGAGCGCGCCCAGCCGGGTGCGGGCCATCGCCCACGGTGAGAGGGTGCAGGCGGGGCCGACGACCGCCGGGGGGCGCGGGGGCCGGACGGACGCCCACACCACCGCGGCCACGGCCGCGGGCAGCGCCCAGACCGCGAGCCCCAGCGACGGCGAGCCCAGCGCCCCGGCCACCGGCACCGCCGCCGCGGAGGCGAAGGCCGCGCCCAGCGACAGGGCGGTCGTGTAGGCGCCCGTGACCAGGGCGATCCGGCCGGGGAAGTGGGCGCGGACGAGCGTGGGCAACAGCACGTTGCACAGCGCGAGCCCGGACATGCCCAGCACCGTGCCCGCGAGCAGCGCCCAGATGGCCGGCACGGCCCGGATGCCGAGGCCCGCGGCGAGCGCGGCGACGGCCAGCAGCACCGTGCGCTCGGCGCCCAGCCGCCGGGCGAGCGCGCCCGTGCCGGCCCCGGCGGCCGCGAAGCAGAGTGCGGGCAGGGTCGGCAGCAGGGCGGCGACGCCGTCGCCGAAGCCGAGGCCGGTGCGCAGGGCGTCGAGCAGGGCGGCCGCGCTGCTGATGCCGAGGCGGAGGTTGAAGGCGACGAGGACGACGGCCGCGGCGGTGAGCCATCCGGCGCGGGCACGGGCGGAGGGGGGCCGCGATGCAGCCCTGAAGGCGGTCGCGGTCGACTTCGAAACCATGGCCGTAAAGGTAAGACGTCTGACGTTTAATGTCCATGCGGTTCCGGCGGGTACCTTGGGCGCATGACTCTGGAACCGGTACGCCGCCCGGCGCTGTCCGCCGAGGTCATCGACCGGATCCGGGCCCGCATCGCCTCCGGCGAATGGCCCGTCGGCACCCGCATCCCGCCCGAACCCGAGCTGATGCGCCAGCTGCAGGTGGCGCGCGGCACCGTCCGCGAGGCGGTGCGGGCGCTCGCGCACACCGGCCTGCTCGAAGTGCGGCGCGGCGACGGCACGTACGTCCGCGCCACCAGCGAGCTGTCCGGCGCGGTCGCGCGCCTGTACGGGGACAGCGGCCTCGGCCAGCTGCTCGAAGTACGCGAGGCCCTGGACGCGCAGGCCGCACGGCTGGCCGCGGTACGGGCCGGCGACGCCGAGCTCGGCGAGCTCGCGGCCGCCCTGGAGCGGCGCGCCGCGGCCTGGCACGCCGGGGACTTCGAGGCCTGGGTCGCCGCCGACTGGGACTTCCACGCCGGGGTCGCCACCGCGTCCGGCAATCCGCTGCTCGCCGAGCTCTACCGCAACCTCGCCGAGCCGCTGCGCAGCGCCATGACCGAGTCGTGGGCCACGCCCGGCTTCCAGGGCGCGGACCCGGTGGGGCACGAGACGCTGCTGGCCGCGCTGCGCTCCCGCGACGCGGACGGGGCCGCGCGGCAGGCCGGAGCCAACGTCGCCGACACCCGGGCCTGGGACGAGCGCCGGTGACGGCCCGCACCCGCCCGATCGGCTCGGCGACCCGGGGCACCACCAACCCCAACCGGCTGCGCCGCATGGACCGCTGGATCGCCGCCGCCCACGCCGGGATGCTGCGCCGCGCCGCCGACCCGGTGGCCGTGGACCTCGGCTACGGGGCCGCGCCGTGGACGGCCGTGGAGCTGCTGGGCCGGCTGCGGACGGTGCGCCCGGACGCGGAGGTCGTGGGCGTGGAGATCGACCCGGAGCGGGTCGCGGCCGCGAAGCCGTACGAGCGGGCGGGGCTGTCCTTCGCACACGGCGGCTTCGAGGTGCCGCTGCCCGCGGGGCGGCGGCCGCTGCTGATCCGGGCGGCGAACGTGCTGCGCCAGTACGACGAGGGCGAGGTGGCGGCCGTCTGGGCCCGGCTGTGCGGGCGGCTGGCGCCGGGCGGGCTGCTCGTCGAGGGCACGTGCGACGAGATCGGGCGCCGGCACGTGTGGGTGGCGCTCGGGCCGGAGGGTCCGCGCACGATCACGTTCGCGGCGCGGCTGGGGTCGTTGGGGGCGCCGTCGGACCTGGCGGAGCGCCTGCCCAAGGCGCTCATCCACCGGAACGTCCCGGGCGAGCCCGTCCATGCGTTCCTGCGGGACTTCGACCGGGCCTGGGCGGCGTTCGCGCCGTACGGGGCGCTGAGCGCCCGGCAGCGGTGGATCCGGGCCGTGGCGTCCCTGCAGGCCGACTGGCCGCTGGTGGACGGGCCGGTGCGGTGGCGGCAGGGGGAAGTGACCCTGCGCTGGGACGCGCTGGCGCCGGGCGCCTCCGGCGGTTCCGTCCCCGATCCGCGCTGACGCGCGTCGTCCCCAATCGCCGGACGGGCTTGATTTTGCCGGGCGCGAAATTCAGCCCGTCCGGCGATTGAGGACCGGGGGTCTGGGGGCAGAGCCCCCAGGACCTCAGCCCTCGCGCCGCACGGCGAGAAACGCGTCCACCAGCGGCCGGTCCCACTCGTGCGTCAACCGCTCCCGCGCCGCGTCCGGCGGCAGCCAAAGCACCTCGTCCACCTCGCGGTTGGGCTCGAACGAGCCCACCGTCGCCCGCGCCTCCCAGTAGTGGACGACCTTTGGCCGCCCCGCCGCCACATAGCGCGCCGTCGGCAGCGCGGCACCCGGCACGCAGTGCATGCCCGTCTCCTCCAGGACCTCCCGCACCGCACCCTGCAGCGGGTCCTCGCCGGGCTTGAGCTTGCCCTTGGGCCACGACCAGTCGTCGTACTTCGGCCGGTGCACCAGCGCCAGCTCCACGTCCGCACCTGCCGCGCGCCACAGGACGCACCCCGCCGCGCGGACCACCTGCTCGGTCACGTCGCGGCCGCCGTCAGCCGCTGCCAGCTGCGCCCGAAGGCGTAGCGCGCCGCCTCCACCTCGTGGCGCTGGTCCGCGTGCAGGACGCCGAGCGCGTACGCCGTGGCAGGGGCGATGCGCGGCGTGCGGGCCGCATGGGCCGCCGCTGCCGCCGCCTCCGCCGCGTCGCGGTGGCGGTCCAGCGCCTGGCCCGCGCCCAGCAGGCGTACGGACAACGTGGGCTCGGCTGTGATTTCGTCGGCTCGCTGCTGCTCGTCGAGCACTTCCTGCGCGTACCGCCGCAGCCGCACCAGGCGCCGCGCCTGGTGCCAGGGCGCGTCCTGACGGCCCTCGGCGGGCGGCGCGTCGCCGGAGGGCGTCGCCGCGAGGCCGTGGGTGAGCGCCTCCGCGTTGTAGGGCAGCCCGGCGACGGACAGCGGCAGCGCCTCCACCGCCTCGGCCAGCCGCCGGTGCGCCTGTTCGGCCAGGTGCGGCAGCGCCTCGCCGGCGGGCAGCTCGCGGGCCGCGGGGGCCAGCGGCACTTCGGAGGCGAGCACGGCCACCGCGTCGGCGACCGCGTGGAAGCGCGAGGAACCCAGCGCCTGCAGCGCCGCCGAGTGCGCCCTGGTCCGAGCCAGCGTCAACTGCCGGTCCAGCAGGGCCCCGGCCCGCGCCGCCCCCACGGTCAGCCCGCCGCCCGCACGGTCGTCCTCACCCGAGAGCCTGTGCAGCGCACCCCGCAGCCGGGCCAGCCGCGCCGCATAGGCGTGCTCGCGCCCCAGCGTCTGCGACAACCACACCAGCTCCGTGCGGAGTTGGTCCGTCCAGTCCACGTCGGTCAGCGGCCGGTACACGTGCACCGTCCCGGCGATGCGGCGCGCCGAGCGCCGCAGCAGCCGGGCCGCCTCGGTCGCGTCCTCGGCGTCGGAGCCGCTCTCGCCGTGCAGCCGCAGGCTGCGCAGAAACTCCGTGGCCTGGCAGTGCAGATACCCCGCCAGCACCTCGCCGGCGGTCACGGCCGCGACCGCGGTCACCGTCTCCAACCTCGCCGCCTCCTCCGGCGGACGGGCCGCCGTCACTTCCTGTCCTCCGGGAACGCCGACCGTAACCGTCGGCTCATGGGGTTGCCGAGCCACGCCGGCGCCTCCGGGCGTCAATGAGCATCTCCTGCACGTTCCGCAGCGGCTGCCCGTCGGCGTCGGTGGCGTGCCGCGTCCAGTTGCCGTCCGGGCCCAGGTGCCAGGAGGCCGTGCAGTCGGACACCCCGACCTCCATCAGCCTGCTGAGCGAGGCCCGGTGACCGGGATCGGTGACCCGCACGAGAGTCTCGATGCGCCGGTCGAGGTTGCGGTGCATCATGTCCGCGCTGCCGAGCCACACCTCCGGCTCACCGCCGTTGCCGAACGCGAAGACGCGCGAGTGCTCCAGGAAGCGGCCCAGGACGCTGCGCACCCGGATGTTCTCCGACAGGCCCACCACGCCCGGCCGCAGTGCACAGATGCCGCGCACCCACACGTCCACCGGCACCCCGGCCCGCGACGCCTGGTACAGGGCGTCGATGACGGCCTCGTCCACCATCGAGTTGACCTTGATGCGGATGTAGGCGGGCCGCCCGGCGCGGTGGTGCGCGACCTCCTTGCCGATACGCGATATCAGGCCGTCCCGCAGCGACTTGGGGGCCACCAGCAGCCGCCGGTAGGTCTCCCGGCGGGAGTAGCCGGACAGCCGGTTGAACAGGTCGGACAGGTCCGCGCCCACCTGCGGGTCGGCGGTCAGCAGCCCGAAGTCCTCGTACAGGCGCGCCGTCTTGGGGTGGTAGTTGCCCGTGCCGACATGCGAGTAGCGGCGCAGCGTCTCGCCCTCCTGCCGGACCACCAGTGACAGCTTGCAGTGCGTCTTGAGGCCCACCAGCCCGTAGACGACGTGGCAGCCGGCCTCCTCCAGCTTGCGCGCCCACTTGATGTTGGCCTGCTCGTCGAAACGGGCCTTGATCTCGACGAGGACGAGCACCTGCTTGCCGGACTCCGCGGCGTCTATCAGGGCGTCGACGATCGGCGAGTCGCCCGACGTGCGGTACAGCGTCTGCTTGATGGCCAGCACGTCCGGGTCGGCCGCGGCCTGCTCCAGGAAGGCCTGGACGGAGGTGGAGAAGGAGTCGTAGGGGTGGTGCAGCAGCACGTCCCGCTCGCGCAGGGCCGCGAAGATGTCGGGCGCGGAGGCGGACTCCACCTCGGCCAGGTCACGGTGCGTGCCGGCCACGAACTTGGGGTACTTGAGCTCCGGCCGGTCCAGCGAGCCGATGTCGAAGAGCGCGGTGAGGTCGAGCGGGCCCGGCAGCGGATAGACCTCCGCGTCGGAGATCTTCAGCTCGCGCACCAGCAGGTCCAGCACGTACGGGTCGATGGTCTCCTCGACCTCCAGCCGTACGGGCGGGCCGAAGCGGCGCCGCATGAGCTCCTTCTCCAGCGCCTGGAGCAGGTTCTCCGCGTCGTCCTCCTCGACCTCCAGGTCCTCGTTGCGCGTGACCCGGAACATGTGGTGCGCGAGCACCTCCATGCCGGGGAAGAGCTCTTCCAGGTGGGCCGCGATCACGTCCTCCAGCGGCACGTACCGCTGCGGCGAGACCTCCAGGAACCGCGACAGCAGCGGCGGGACCTTCACCCTCGCGAAGTGGTCGTGGCCGCTGACGGGGTTGCGCACGACCACGGCCAGGTTGAGCGACAGCCCGGAGATGTAGGGGAAGGGGTGCGCGGGGTCGACCGCGAGCGGGGTCAGGACGGGGAAGATCTGCTGCCGGAAGAGCGTGAAGAGCCTGCCCTGCTCCTTCTCCGTCAGCTCGGGCCAGCGGATCAGGTGGATGTCGCGCTCGGCCAGCTCGGGGGCGACTTCCTGCTGGTAGCAGGCGGCGTGCCGGGCCATGAGCTCGCGCGAGCGGGTCCAGATCAGCTCCAGCACCTCGCGCGGCTGCAGCCCGGAGGCGGAGCGGGTGGCGACGCCGGTGGCGATGCGCCGCTTGAGGCCCGCGACGCGGACCATGAAGAACTCGTCCAGGTTGCTGGCGAAGATCGCAAGGAAGTTGGCCCGCTCCAGCAGGGGCGTGGCCGGGTCCTCCGCCAGCTCCAGCACCCGCTCGTTGAACGCGAGCCAGCTGCGCTCGCGGTCCAGGAACCGCCCCTCGGGCAGCGCCTCGGCCTCCGGCGCGGCGAAGCCCTCGCCGCCCTCACCGTTCTCGTGCTCACGGTGACCGTTCTCGTACGCTGCGCAGCCCTGGTAGATCCCGTAGTCCTCGAAGGTCTCGGAGTTTGCGTCGAGCCCGGACTCCAGGTCCGGGGGGAGGGCGGAAGCATCCGCGTTCGGCCGGTGCGCGGCGATGAAGCCGAGCGGACGCCCGCTGTGGTCGTTTGCCTTGGCGCTGGACGACTGGCTCATGTCTTCATTGTTCCGCGCGTCGGAGTTCCGCGCCGCGGGCGAGGCAGGCGCGTCGGAACCGGATGCCGGAGCGGCGCGGAGCCTTCGTTCGGGTGCTGGGGGCGCGGGCTGCATTGGGCAAGGCTCGCAACCCCGGTTGAATCACGGGTAACGCGCACATGGCGCGCAGGAAATCGGGACCCGACCCCGCGGCGTCGGCCCGCCGCGGGGTCCCGGCCTGCCCGGCCCGGGGAAATCCCCGCAGCTCAGGGGTGCGCCCGCCGCATCAGCCACAGGGCGGCCCCGGCGGCGAGCGCGGCGGCCCCCACCGTGATCCCGGCCTCGGCCCACTGCAGGGGCCACAGGTGCGAGGCCGGATGGTAGTCGAGGTACCAGCCGGTGGCACCGTGCCGGGAGGCACAGGCCTGGGGGCTGACGCCGATGCCGCAGTCCGGCTCCGGGAGCCGGGTGCCCGAGGGGTCGATCAGGCCGCGCTCCAGGATCCAGTCCTGCCCGCTCCTGATCAGGCCCGGCTGGGCGACGGTCAGATCCGTGGCCGGAGTGATCAGCTTCTGCCGCACCGCGTCGAGCTGCGCCACTACCGTCAGGCAGCCGAGGAGCGCCAGGGCCATGGCCGGCACCGTGCGCTTGGCCAGCAGCCCGGCCAGCGCCCCGAGCGCGAGCGCCAGCAGACAGCGCGCGACGGGTACGGGCCCGATCATGCTGTACGAGCGGAACCACCACTGGCCCGGCAGCGCGTCGACGGGCAGCGCCCGCCAGGCCCAGGTGTGCAGGGCCGACAGCAGCGACACCCCGGCGAGGACCGCCACCGCGGGCAGGGCGAGCTTGGCCACGAACCAGCGCACCGGGGAGACGGACTGCGTCCAGGCGAGCTTGTACGTACCGCTCTCCAGCTCGCGGGCGATCATCGGCCCGGCGACGAAGAGGCCGACGCCCAGCGGCAGCAGCTCGATGAACCGGCCGATGTAGTGCAGGGGTTCGCTGTAGTCGTCGCGGAAACGGCTCAGGACCGCGTCCGGCGGCTCGCAGCCGGACGCGCCGGCGCAGGGGTCCACCAGCTCGTGGTGCGCCTGGAAGTCCGTGATCGCGAAGCGCAGCCAGACCAGGGCCACGGCGAGGACGGCCGTCACGGCCAGCGCGGCCCATACGGTGACGCGGTGCTGGCGCAGCACCACCCGGCCGAGGCCGCCGAAACCGTGGAATGCCCGCCGAATCGTTCCTTCACCCCTGTCGCGGGCCGGGGAGGCCATCGCGGCGGTCATGCCGCCTCCCTTGCTTTTGCGGGGGCCGCGGCGCGCGGTTCCGCGCTCGGGGCCAGCAGCACCGGGGCCTCGGGCGACCTGAGATGGGCGAGCACCAGCTCCTCCAGGGACGGCTCGGACGTCTCCCAGCGGCCGGTGAGCTCGCCGTCGGGACGTATCAGTGCGGTGAGCTGACGCCCCGTCGTACGGCTTTCCACCACCGTGTGCGGGGCGAACTCCCGGGGCGCGCCGGGCCCTTCGTGCCGCCCCACGACCACCCGGTGCGCGGCGAGCAGGTCCTCGGTCTCGCCCGCGAGCCGCACCCGGCCGCCCGAGACCAGCAGCAGGTAGTCGCAGGCCTCCTCAAGCTCGGAGACGACGTGCGAGGCCAGGACGACGGTGGTGGCGTGCTCGGCGGCCTCGGCCATCAGGGCGGCCGTCATCGCGTGCCGGGCGAGCGGGTCGAGGTCGGCCATCGGCTCGTCCAGCAGGAGGAGTTCGGGCCGCTTGGCGAAGACGAGGGCGAGCGCGAGCCGGGTCCGCTGGCCGCCGGAGAGCGAGCCGACGCGGGCACCGTCGTCGAGGTCCCCGGCCCGTACGAGCCGCTGCGCGGCCGCCTCGTCCCACCGGCCGGGGTTGAGCGTGCCGCCCATGCGCAGGGTGTCCGCGACGGTGAGGTTCGGGTAGAGCGGCTTGTCCTGGGCGAGGTAGCCCACGCGCGGGCGGACGTCCCGGCCGCCCGGCGTGCCGCCGAGGACGCGCAAGGTGCCCCCGGCCGGCTTGTGCAGCCCCGCAGCGGCGGCCAGCAGGGTCGACTTGCCCGCGCCGTTGGGCCCCACGAGCGCGCAGACGCGCCCGGCGGGCAGGCGGAAGGAGCAGTCGTTCAGCGCCGGCCGGCGGCGGTGGCGCACCTCCAGGCCGACCGCTTCCAGGGCGGTGCGCCCTGGTCGAAACGTCAGGTCCGTCATGCGTTCCCCTCCTGCCCGTCGTGCACGTCCTGCGGGTGTTCCCCGAAGCTGTCCTCCAGGACGGCGGTGATCAGGGCGGCCACGTCCTCCCGGTCGAGCCCGGCCGCGCGGGCGCGCCGGGTCCAGTCGGCCAGTTCGGCCCGCAGCGGCGCGCCGTCGGCGGTCTCCGGCCGCGCCAGCGACCGCCGCACGAAGGTCCCCAGACCCGGGCGCGCCTCGACCAGGCCCTCCCGGTCGAGCTCGCGGTAGGCCTTGAGGACGGTGTTCGGGTTGATGGCGGTGGCCGCGACGACCTCTTTGGCCGTGGGCAGCTTGTCCCCGGGGGTGAGCAGGCCGAGCCGCAGGGCCTGCCGGACCTGGTGGACGATCTGCAGGTACGTGGCGACACCACTGCGCCGGTCGATACGGAACTCGACCATACGCAACATCACCCTTTCACTAATTGACTAGTGAAAGGGTGATGGAGGTCCGGGGGGACTGTCAAGAAACCGGCGCTACGACGCGGCGGACGGGCGCGTCAGCTCTCGGTGCGGTACATCAGGTCCGTCTCGTGGATCAGGAACCCCAGCCGCTCGTAGACCGTGACCGCCGCGACGTTGTCCGCGTCCACGTACAGCATCGCCGTGGGCAGCCCGCGGTCCGCCAGGTGCCGCAGTCCGATCGTGGTGAGCGCCTTGCCGAGCCCGCCGCCCTGCGCGCCGGGCAGCACGCCGACCACGTACACCTCGCCGAGGCCCTCGTCGGCGTGCACCTTCGTCCAGTGGAAGCCGACGATCTCGCCGCTCTTCTCCGCCAGGAAGAAGCCCTCCGGGTCGAACCAGGCCTCCGCCTTGCGGTCGTCCAGGTCGCGCTGGGTGAGCGAGCCCTGCTCGGGGTGGTGGGAGAAGGCCGCGGCGTTCACCGCGAGCCAGGCGGCGTCGTCCTTGCCGGGCCGGAAGGTTCGTACGGTCACGCCCTCGGGCAGGACGGGCTCGGCCAGGTCCAGGCCGTGCAGCGGCCTGCGCATCTGCCGCAGCTCCCGGAACAGGCTCATCCCCAGCACCTGCGCGAGGTGCCGGGCCGCCGGGTGCCCGCCGTGCGCCCACACCCGCAGCCGCTTGCCCGACTGGCCCAACAGCGCGTTCCCCAGCACCCGCCCGTGCCCGCGCCCGCGGTGGGCGGGGTGCACCACGAACTCGCCGGCCGGGGCCTCCACGGGGTCGCTGTCCTCCAACTGCCCGTAGCCGACGAACGCCCCGTCCGCATCGTGCAGCAGGACGTGCCGCACCCCCGCGCGCCGCCCCTTCAGCTGCAGGCGCCCCTGTTCGGAGACGGCCGGCTGCCCGTCCTCCGCGGCAGACTCCTCCAGCAGGCGCCGGACGTCCCGCACTTGCTCCGGCGTCAACTCGTCGAGCACCTCGATCCGCCGCTGTCCGCTCACGTCACTCACCACGTCGCTCATGAGGCCGAGCCTACGACTCACTCGTCACCCTTCCGTTACCTCGCCCCTCCTGCCGGGCTACGCGCGTCAACCGTAAGCTGCGGCCGACCTGCACAACGCTGAGCAAAACCAGAGGGGAACACATGCCCGCGAAGCCGCCCAGCAAGCGCCTCGCCAGACGGCTGACCGCCACGGCCGCCGCGCTCGCCGCCACGGCCGGCGCCCTGGCCGCCGCCGCGCCCGCCACGGCCAACGACCACCACGGCAAGGGCCACGGCCGCACGGTGGACGTCCAGATGCTGTCCTTCAACGACCTGCACGGCAATCTCGAACCCCCGCAGGGCTCCTCCGGCATGGTGACGGAGACCGAGTCCGACGGCACGACGAAGGCCATACCGGCAGGCGGCATGGAGTACCTGGCGAGCTCCCTGCGCACAGCCCGCAAGGGCCACGAGTACTCGGTGACAGCGGCCGCGGGCGACATGATCGGCGCGAGCCCGCTGACGACCAGCCTCTTCCACAACGAGCCGACCATCGAGGCGCTCAACAAGCTCAAGCTGGACGTCACCTCGGTGGGCAACCACGAGTTCGACAAGGGCCGCGCCGAACTGGAGCGCATCCAGAAGGGCGGCTGTCACAAGGACGGCTGCTCGGAGAAGGGCAAGCCCTACAAGGGCGCCGACTTCCCCTACCTCGCGGCGAACGTCACCGACGAGAAGACCGGCAAGCCGATCCTCAAGCCGTACACGGTCTGGCAGCACAAGGGCGTGAAGATCGGCTTCATCGGCGTCACGCTCAAGGGCACGCCGAACGTCACCACGGCGGAGGGCGTCAAGGGCCTCAAGTTCGGCGACGAGGTCGAGACGATCAACAAGTACGCCAAGGAGCTGGACCGCCAGGGCGTCAAGGCCATCGTCGCCCTCATCCACGAGGGCGGCATGCCGGCCTCGAAGTCCTACAACTACGACTGCGACACGCCGGGCGCGGGCGCCGGCATCTCCGGCGCGATCGTCGACATCGCCAAGAAGGTCACGCCGAAGGTCGACGCGCTGGTCACCGGGCACACGCACCAGGCCTACGCCTGCACCATCCCGGACCCGTCGGGCGCCCCGCGCACCGTCACCTCCGCGGCCTCCTTCGGGCGGCTCTACACGGACACCAAGCTGACGTACGACCGCAAGACGCATGACATCGTCCGGACGACCGTCAAGCACCCGCGCGCGGCCAACCACATCGTGAACCGCACCCAGCCGAAGGCGGCCGACATGACCGCCCTCGTCGACCACTGGAGCAAGCTGGCGGCCCCGGTGGCCAACAAGCCCGTCGGCTACATCACCGCCGACATCAACGGGCGCGGCGCCGAGACGCACGAGGAGCCGCTGGGCGACGTCATCACGGACGCCCAGCTGGAGGCCGAGGCCCCGGCCGACAAGGGCGGTGCCCAGATCGCGCTGATGAACCCGGGCGGCGTCCGCTCGGACCTGGCCTACAAGGCGTCGGGCAGCGAGGGCGACGGCGTCGTCACCTACGGCGAGGCCTTCACCGTGCAGCCCTTCACCAACCTCATGAAGACCTTCGACCTCACCGGCGCCCAGCTGATCAGCGTGCTCCAGCAGCAGGTCAGCGGCGTCAACCAGGCCGAGCCGGTCATCCTCCAGGTCAGCAAGGGCCTGACCTACACGCTCGACCTCACCAAGTCGGGCGCGGACCGCATCGTGACGTCGTCGGTGAAGCTGAACGGCACCGCGATCGACCCGGCGAAGACCTACCGCGTCGCGGCGAACGAGTTCCTGGCGGGCGGCGGTGACGGCTTCCCGGTCTTCAAGGACGCGGCCAACAAGAAGAGCGGCGGCACCGACCTGGACGCCTTCGTCTCCTACCTCAAGGCGCACTCGTCGAAGGACGCGCCGCTGGCGCCTCCGGCGGCGAACCGCATCACGGTCGTGAAGTAACCGTCACCGGACGGACGACCCGGCCCCGGTGCCTGCGCTCGCGCGGCACCGGGGCTTTCGTTTTCTGTCTCTTCCTCTTCACATCCGCTCGCGGATCAGATCCTCCAAGGACCCCTGCGGCACCTCACCCGTGGGAGTCAGCTTGTCGACCACCTCGGGGAGCGCCTCGGCCAGCTGGTCGGCGGCCTGCTCCGGGGTGACGCCCGCCTGCTGGGCGACGTGTTCGAGGGTCTGGTACGGCATCGCCTGGGCGATCTCCGGCCCGCTGAGCGGCTGGTTCGCGCCCGTACCCACCCAGGACCGCGTCTTCTCCCCCAGCCCGCCCTCGTCCAGCTCCCTCACCAGCGCCTGGAGCGGGTTCCCGCCGCCCTGACCGCTGTCGCCCAGCGTCCCGAGCAACGAGGCCAGCAGACCGCCCGCCCCGGCCCGTCCGCCGCCCAGCAGTCCGCCGAGCAGACTCCCCAGGTCGTTGCCTGCCATACCGGCCGCCTTTCGTGAGAGCGATGACGCTCTCAAGGCCTACCCGTCCGCCCCGCGTCCGGCCTGAGGGCCGATCGAGGTTCACCCGTACGCAGCCGTGGGCGCTTGAGGGCGCGCGGAGTCCGGAATGAGTCCTCAGAGATCCGTACGAGGAGGCGAAGTGCACAGGGTCCGCATCACGCTGGTGGGCTTGGCCGCCGCCCTGGCGCCGCTGGTCATGCCGGGCCACGCGGCGGGGGCGGCGCTCGGGGAGCAAGACGGCATCGACGCGTGCGTGATGGGCACCAAGCTGGCCGGTTTCGCCAAGGACCGCTCGGGCGAGCACCGCACCGACGACGCGGTGCACGCCGTGGCCCTGGCGATGGCCGAGTCCGGCTGCCGCCACCTCGCCGCGCACCAGAACCCGCCCGCGAACCCGGACACCGACTTCGCCACATGGGACCTGGGCGCCTGGCAGATCAACGACCGCTGGCACCCCGAGGTCTACGACCACGACGAGGGTGTGGTGACGGACGAGAACTGGCAGGACATGGCCTGGTCGGCCCGCGAGGCCTACGCCCTGGCGAACGAGCACGGCGGGCGCGGCGGGCGCGGATGGTCGGCGTGGTCGACGTGGCGGGCGGGGACGTACAAGCAGTTCCTCAAGCAGGCGCGGGAGGCGGTGTACCGGAACTGGTCACGGGCGGATCTGTAAGGGTGGCCGGCATGTGAGGGTGGCCGGTTTCCTACCGGGGCCGTTGCCGCGGGGACGGGAGGGGTGGACGATCACGGTTCAACGCCCCGGACCACCGAAACGGAGACCGTTTTGATAGCCGTCCGCGCCCTCACTGCCGCCGCCGCGACGCTCTGCCTGGGCCTGTCCCTGGCCCCGGCGGCCCAGGCGGTGACCCCGCACCCGACCCCGTCCGCCCCGGCGCCGGCCTCCTCGGAGAACCCCTTCCGCTGGATGGACCTGCAGGGCCTCAAGGCCGAGTACCGCTTCATGTGCCCGGCGGGCACGTGCGTGGACTACTGGTCGCTGGTCCTGACGGAGGACGTGGCGGCCAAGCACTACGCGGGCGGCCGGTTCTTCGCCTACGCCCCGGCCTCCGGCGAGTTCGGCTTCTTCCTGGACACGGACATCGCGGTCCGCACCACGGACAGCCCGGACGGGGTGCGCCTGGTGGACTCCCCGTTCACCAGGCACAACGCCCGCTTCGAGATCCGCTACGGCAACCCGGACCAGCCCAGGAAGGCACGCGTCGTGGCAACCGCGACGACCTGGATGTAGCCCTTGCCGCCGGGGGCGATGCGGGCAATCGTTTGAGGGTCGCCAACCGCATGGGAGGGCCCCATGACCAACGCCAAGCCCGCATCACTGCCCGACCCGCCGTACTACGCCGTGGTCTTCACCGCCATCCGCACCGAGGGGGACAACGGCTACGCGGCGAGAGCGTCCGAAATGCTCCAACTGGCCTCCGCACAGCCTGGTTTCCTGGGCGTGGACGCGGCGGAGGGCGCAGACGGCCTGGGCGTCACGGTCTCGTACTGGCGGGACGAGGAGTCCATCGCGTCCTGGCGCAACCACGCCCGGCACGCGCCGACGCGCGACCTCGGGCGTGAGCGCTGGTACGAGACGTTCGCGGTCCACGTGGCAAAGGTGGAGCGGGCGTACGGCTTCACGCGCCCGCAGATTTAAAGGCCGCAGACCCTCTCTCCCTCCCCGGTACTCGACTCGTCCGGACGTTCGATAGGTTGCCCGCAGCTGAACTATCGTCACGGGCGCCGAACCGGAGGGGGAGATGGACGGAAGTCAGATGGGCGGCCCGGCACAGTGGGCGGCCTCATCAGCGGTTGGCCCCAACGCCTCGTACCTCAGCCAGACGCTGCGATACAACGACGTGGAACTCAGCTTCAGTGAAGCAGTCTCCATCAAGACCGTGCTGGGGCTCTGGGCAACCGCGGCTTTGACTGCAACCGGGATCACCATCGCCTTCGGGTTCATCCCCTTCTTGCTGTCGGGGTTCGACTGGGAGGCCAGCGCCTCGGGCTTCGCCCTGGGTGGCTTCATCGGCTTTTTCACCTTCTGGCTGATCCTTCTCTTCACCTCTTTCACCGAGCCGTCACCGGCCGCAGCCCCCGGCACCCCGCCGCTTCCGCCCACTCCTCCTCCCGGGTTGGCTCCCCCTTCACTGCCTGACGGTTACGTCCCCACCTCTCAGTGGGGCCCCCGCTGAGCGCTCAGGGGACCCCGGGGACCCCTACTGTCAGCGACGGCACGGCGGTCTGGGCATGGACCGCAGTCCGTATCGAGGCCGCTGCGGACCTCACCGAGTCCAGGGAGTACGCGGAGCTGCCCGAGGAGGAGCGCCGCACCAAGGTCATCGCCGCCGAGATGGCGTGGCTGGCGGGTCAGTGGAACACAGCCGACGACGCACGGATCTACGCTGACGTGGCCCGCCGCTACACCGACCGGGCATTCCGGATACGTGTCGCCCTTGCCTCACCGCAGCCACTGTCGGAGGGGTTGGCAGAACTGGCCGGCGCCACGTTTTCCCCTGCGGAGCGGCCGGGGCACGGCACCGTGCCCACTGGCCTGTTCGTCGGCACTACCGGCTCCGGCAAGACCAACACCACGCTGGCCTTCTGCGAGCAGCTCTGGCGCGACCACCGCATACCGTTCCTCGTCATCGACCCCGTCAACTCCGATCTCGACGACTACCGATGGCTTGCCACACGGCCGGGGTTCGAGGCTCTGGTCGTTCTGACCGTGGGCGACGAAACCATCGCCCCATTGCGGCTCAACCCCTTCGAGGTGCCCCTCGGGGTCCGGATCAGTACGCACATAGCCGGTGCACTGGCCTGCTTCGACGCTGCGTTCGGGCTGTGGGACCCACTGCCCAGCATCTACAACCGCGCTCTGCGTAACACCTATGCTCGCAAAGGCATTGTCGCCACCGACCTGGCGGGCCCAGGGCATGCGGGGAACTGGCCCACGCTTCGCGACCTCATCGTCGAAGGCGCCTGCGGAAGCACCCTGGACTGCTCGCGTTCCTACCCCATGGACGAACTTCTCTCCCGCCCGGTGGTCATCGAGCTGACCGAAGTCGGCGACAACGAGAAGGAACAGCCCCTCGTCACTGCGCTGATCCTGCAGACCATGACCGAGCACTACAAGGCGAGCCGCCGGGACGGCGAGCTCGCCCACGTCACCGTCATCGAGGGGGCGCACCGGCTGCTCGGGCGTCCGGTCACCAAGGGGGGTGACGCCAAGGAGGGCAACGCACAGGCGTGGGCCGCGCAGGCCTTCGCCAACACGCTCGCGGAGAACCGCAAGTACGGCGAGGGCCTGGTCATCGTGGAACAGGTCCCGGAGAAACTCATCGAGGACGCGTACAAGAACACCAACCTCAAGGTGATGCACCGGCTGCCGTCCGAAGCAGACCGAGAGGTCATCGGGGGGACCATGCGCTTTTCTCCCGACCAGATGCGCTACGCGGTCTCCTTGGAACCCTTCCAAGCATTCGCCCACCATGACGGGCTCGACCGGCCGGCCCTGATCCGGGTGCCCAACGTGCGTGCCCAAGCGGCGGCGGAAGCGGGAGAGGCGCGAGCACAGCTGGCCGACGGCTCCGAACTCGCGGATCGCTTCAACCGGTTCGCCGAGGCGGCCCCCGAGGTCGACGCCGCCTTTGCCCCCTTCCCGGACTGCGAGGGCTGCCGCTGCCGCTGCGCGTTCCGCTCCCGCGCGGCGACGACGGTGTGGCCGGAGCACGGGACCGCGCTGAAGAAGAAGGTCGCCGACTGTCCCAGGACGTCGGAGGCCCAGGCGCAGCGGTGGTCCCGTACCTCGGAATGGTGGCGGGGATCGCCGACACCGTCGCCCCACCGGGCGCCGACCGGGACACAGTCGAGGACTAACGCGCCTGCGTATTCATCCACTTGGCCCAGACGGCGTGGAAACGCAAGACGCTGCCTTGGGTGCGCCTGTACCGCAGTCACGCCCATCAGAGCCGAAGCCGAACGAGAAATGATCCATGAGCGATCGTCCTACTGAGACCGAACAGCCGCCCGAACAACCGCCGACGTCGGAAGCGTCGGACGAGGCGCCCGAGCCGGCGGGGGCTCAGGACGCTTCCGCGACCGACGGCGCCTCGCCTCCGGAGCAGCCCGGGCACACCTCTGAGACGGGTGACAGCGCGGCCGCTACGGATGACCCCGCCGACGATGCGCCCGAACCGGACCGGGTGGACGAGGCCCCCGCCTCCGGCGATGCCGGAGCGGAAGCGGCAAGCGGCACGGAGGCAACCGAGGACTCCGACGACGCACCTGAGCCGGCGACTGCGGGAGAGGCGGAGGAGATACCCGAGTCCGCCGACACCGCGCCGGAAACCCAGAACCCGGCCGAAGCCCAGGACTCCCCCGAAGCCCAGGACGCGCCCGAGCCGGTCGCCTCCGAACAGCCGGACATACCAGCCGACTCGCCCGGAGCCGACGACGGCGCCACTGAACACACCGGTGGCGAGGACACGGACGCATCCGGCGCCGAGTCCTCCGAACCGGCGAGCTCCACAGACTTCGAAGAGACGGTGGAGACGCCGGACGCCGCCGCGGAGGAGTCCGACGAGGATCAGGACCAGCCGTCCTGGTCCGGCGAATCCGAGAGCCCGGCGGAGGCCGGGAACCCCGAGGGGCAGGACGAGCCCGACGACGCGCCTGAGGCATCTGAGCCTGAGGATGCTTCTGAGGCAACTGACGCCGAGGAAGCTCCTGAGCCGGCCGAGGCCGAGGAAGCTCCTGAGCTGGCCGAGTCCGAGGAAGCCTTCGAATCCGTCGATGACGCTCCCGAGGCGGACGAGGTCGCGGAATCCGCACCGCAAGGCGAGGACGCGGACGATCCCGACGAGGGCGCGGACGATCCCGACGAGGCCCCGGAGCCACCGACTGATTCTTCGGATCCGGCCGATGATGCTCCGGAGCGGGCTGTGGACGGTCCGGACCTGGCTGATGAGGCGCGGGAGTCACCTACGGACGCCTTGGGCTCGACTGATGAGGCCCCGGAGCCGACGGCGCCGATCGACGCTCCGGCGCAGTCAGCCCCGGTCGACGAGGCCTCGGATTTGGCCGACGAGGCTTCGGAGCGGGCTGACGATGCTCCGGAGCCGCCCGCTCCGGTCGACGTTTCGGAGCCGCCGTCTGATGTTTCGGATACGGCCGATGATGCTCCGGATACGGCCGTGGACGGTCGGGACCAGGCTGATGAGTCGGAGGATTCGGCTGCGGATGCCTTGGGCCCGGTTGATGAGGCTGCGGAATGGTACGGCAACGACGCGCTGCGCGACGGCCGCTACTACCAGAAGGAACTCGACGACCAGTTGGCGGCACGCGGCCTGGACCCCTCCGAGCATGACAAGCTCCGGCTCTCCCCCACCAACGACCTGAGCGACGCGCAGGCTCGCGAGGTCGTCGGGGTCCGTGACGCGATCAAGCTCGACGATGACCAAATGGTGACCAAGGTGATCACGCCCGAGAAGATGCAGGCCTATATGCATAACGTCACAAAGCTCGGCACGAATAGAACCTTCAATCGCGGCGCGTTCGAGGGCTCCATCGCGCGCGGCTGCGACACCGCCGACCTGCGCAGCATGGACCAACTGCGCGACGGGCTCGCTCTTGACGATGGCGGCGCCGGCTGGTCCGCTGTCCCACCGGGCGCGTCCGAGGCGTACCAGCTGCGCTTCCCGGCACCGCACGACATGCGTGCCGAGCCGTCCTTCGGCGCCGTCGGCGACGAGAAGTGGGCCAACCACGTCGCCGGCATGGCTGGCCAGAGCCGCGGACGGGCCTGGGAAGAACCGTTCCTCGGCACCGGCTACACCGGCGGGGGTGTCCCGGAGTGGATTGCCAAGCCCACCGGCTTCCCCCACCATGCTGAGATTTGGCGTATGCACGCCGACGGCACCGAAGAGGCCATCGGTTTCTTCGACAAGAACGAAGGACTGTGGAAAAAGATATGACTGACGCTGGGGATTTCCCCTTCCCGGTCAAGGGCGAGGTCGCTGCCTTCCACGGGGAGCTCTACGCAGCCCGCGCCGCCGTCGGGCTTTGGCCGTGCGTCGAGCTGCTGCCCGAGCCCGGCCGTCCCGCACCCGAAGGGCTCGCGCCGCGCGAGGCCGCCGACGGGTCGGTGGGATACCCGGTTGCGCCGGAGCATCTGGAAGCCTGGTACGCCGTGACGTGGACGTTCCGCTGGCGCGGCGAGCTCTTCGAGTGCAGCGCCGCCACGCCCACCGCGCTCGAGGGCGACTACCTCGGCTCCGACGAACATTTCGCCAAGGAGCATCTCAAGCGTCTGTTCACTGACTACTACGGCGTCTTCCCGCGCGACGAAGCCACCGAACTGGAGCAGCACCATGAGGATCTGCTCCAGCCTCTGCACGCCCTGGTGCGGCGTCTGGCCGAGGCTGACCACTTCCGCCCCATGACCTACGCGGTCCACCGCGGCCGGACGTATCCGGCCGCTGCCGAGGCCGACGCGGCGGGCCTCATCGCTCTGACCACCGGGGATGACCGGCCTGAGGATCTCATCGCCGATCCCCGGGATCCGAGTGGCGAGCACTTCCTGGCCACCCCGGAGCAGCTGGACGCCTGGTACCGGACCTACTGGACCTTCCGCTGGGAGGGCGGCCCCTTCGACGCCGTCGGGACGGTGGACGGCGGCCTCAAGGGCGTCTACACAGGCGGCAGCTGGGGCTTCGCGGACAGCTGGCAGCTGACCGACGAGACGGCTCCCGGCGGGGACACTCGGTACACGGTCACGGTGGACCTCGATGGCGTCACCGACCTCGAACAGCACCGCACCGACCTGCTGGCCAACCAGTAGCCGAGGCCTGGGGGCCTGGGGTCACAGGTTCACGCCACAGCGAGGGAGGGAGGGGCCTCCGCGCAGCCCGCTCGCAGACAGCCAGCACGGATTCGCTCTGAACGACGCGGTGCCGGCGGGAGGCTGGGAGTAGCTGTCCGGCTGCCGAGAGCGCTGAAGAGAGCTGAGCGCTGGGCCAGGGCTCGGCCGGACGGGCCTGTGGTGCCAGTCGGAAGTGCAGGTGGTGGGCGTGATGGCAGGATGTGAGGATGGTGACGCATCAGCCCTGGGCAGGGCTTCCCGGCGATCTGCTGGCGGCGAAAGCGCTGGTGTACGACCCGAGCGGCTTTGTCTGCTCACAGCCCGTGCCCGAACCCGAGAGCGCGGAGTACGCAGCCCACGGGTTCACGCTCGACGGGCTGTCGGTCAGGTTCCGCGTTGCCAAGACCACCCCGACGAAGGTCGGCCAGTTCGTCACCGTGTGGCAGCGATCCGCAGAAGGCCCGATCCGGCCCTTCGATGCCGCTGACGGCGTCGACCTCTTCGTCATCAGCAGCCGTGACAGCGGCCACTTCGGGCAGTTCGTGTTCCCGCGCGACGTGCTGTGCGAGCGCGGCATTGTGTCCCGGAACGGCTCCGGCGGGAAGCGAGGGTTTCGCGTCTACCCGCCGTGGGTGACCACGACCAATCGCCAGGCACGCAGCACTCAGGCGTGGCAGGTGAACTACTTCCTGCCTCTCGCCGAGGACGGCCCTGCCGACGCGACGCGTCTCCAGGCCCTCTACCACCCGTAGGCGCCCTCTGGGTTCAAGCATCCGGCGCGGCACACCGCGCTCGGGTCCTGTTTCCCGCGCGTCGCGCCCGGCTGTGCGTGTAACAGGAATGTATTAGGGAGCGGTTGGGCGGAACGATTCGCCCGGCCGGGTGCATCCTGGCGATCGGAAACGCTCGCTCATACCGACTCGTACCGAGCGGCCGATGCCCCCAACCGATATTGAGGCAGAAACGATGCGCGTTCAAAAGTTAACCTTTGCCGCCCTGGCCATCACGGCTGGTCTCACGCTCACGGCCTGTCAGAGCGACGATGACGGCAAGGGACAAGACGCTCCGCCGTCCGCGTCTTCCTCGGGCGGCGGCTCGGGTGCGGCCGGTTCGGATCAGGGCGGCGGAAAGGACTCCGCCGGGAAGGGCTCCGGCGGGCAGGGGGCGGCCGCCGGGACCGGCTCCAAGGAGAGCGGCAAGGCCGCCAAGTGCCGCACCGACGAGCTGCAGATCACGGCGAAGGACCGCACCATCGACGGTGACCCCGATGGCACCGTCGTGGTGGAGCTGAAGAACCGCGGCGGCCACAGCTGCGTGATCTCCGGGTACGCGGGCGTCGATCTGAAGACCAACGCGGGGGCGCTGTCCGCGAAGCGCACTGGTGAGCAGGCCCCCTCGACCATCCTCAAGGCCGGGCAGTCGACGGCCTTCGGCATCAACTATCCGTTCAACAAGTCGGGTGGCTCCGGCGTCCGCATCACGGGGCTTCTGGTGACCCCGCCGAACGAGACGAAGACAGTCTCCCTCCCCTGGCCGGGCGGCGCCACGTTGCCCGTCACGGACGGCTCCGGCTCCCCGGTGAAGGTCGGCCCGATCGGAAGCGCCGGCCAGGGCGGCTGATCCGCACGCTTCAAGGATGGCGTCACGTGACCGTTCCTAACCAGTGCGCATGAGTGAGTCTTGGACCCTCTGCTGCGAACTGGGCGCATCCAGAACGGTTTTGGATGCACTGGGTCTCCGCTTTCTCGTCCCGTCCGGCAACGCACCTCCAGGAGTGCGGTCCGTGGCGGGTGGGCGGTTTCCGTCACGCCCTCGGGTCTGCGGTCGGGCCTGGACGGTCCGATGCCCCGCGGCATCGCTCTGGTGTTGCGGGGGCGGTGTCGTCCGTCGCCTGATCGGATGTCCGAGGGCGCGTCGCCCGATCGCGATGCCGGCGGCATCGTGACGGGTCGTCTTACGCTGTGGGGTGGTCAGCGGTTGATGCCAGTGCTGACCACCCCAGCGGGAGGTGTAGGCCGGGTCGACCGCGACGATCGCGAGGCCGTGCTCGGCGGCCATGGAGATGAGCCGGGCTTTGAGTTTCGCGGTGGGGAATCGGGAGATCAGCCGCCGGAACCGCTTGTTCCGGCCGTGCTTCTCCCGGGTCTTGTCCTGCGTGAAGTCCAGGTCCTCGATCGCGATGGCCTGGACGCCGACCCGCCTGGCCCAGTGGAGCAGGCGGGTCAAGGCGTGGCGGATCTGCGCGTCGCGGTGATCGGCCGTTCCTGACAGGTCGTAAAAGAAGCGGTGGGGTTCACCTACCGGGTTGCCGTGGGTGTCGAGCTGCCAGGCGGCGAGGTGATCGTTATTGGTGTCGACACCGATACAACCGGAGGACAGCGCGGCGTCGAGCGCGATGGTCTGGACGGGTGGGCGCTGCCACGAGGCGGTCACGTACCAGCGGTCGCGGTCGGCGTCGTGATGGATACGATACGCAACGGCACGGTTCGCTCCGATGCAGTCGGCCCACTCCGGCCCCCGATGCTGGAACGTGACGGTGCAGGCGAGGATGTACCGGCCATGTTTGGCGTTCGCCAGGTGTGCGAGCGGCGCGGGCAGTTTGATGCCGATCTCACCGTCCGGGGTGATGCGGATCGTTTCGTTCCCGAATCGCTTGCCCGATTCCCCGTCCGCCGACAAGAACATGCGCTCGGCTTCCCAACGGTCCCGCCACTCCCGGGTGGTGAGATGCGCTTTCTCCAGGTTGTGACGGGTGTTGACCAGGCGCTTTCCTCCCCGTACTACGCGCACACGCCCAGCCTGCCAGTCCGCGAGCGCGGCGGCATGCCGGACCTGAAGAGCGGCCAGACGCCGGGACTTGCGAAACCACTCGCCTTTGGACCGGTAGCCGCCCGGCGCCCGCTTGGAGCCGTGCTCCCCCACCGGCAGGGACAGGCGGTGTCGCAGCGTCTTGATTCCGGCTTCCAGGCTGTGGATGTAGGCGGCGAGGCAGCGGCGGGCGAGCGCCCACTGATCATGCGTGCTCTTGGTGACCGATCCGGCCCACCGTGACGAGGACACCGCCGTCAGGTCCCGTTTACGGGCCGCCCACGTCTCACTGCCGTGCTCAAGGCCATCCGCGCACCGGGCCTTGAGGTCGCGGGACGCGAGCGTGCCCATATACCGGCCAACCAACCGCAGGACTTTCTCGTCCTCGACGGTGAGCCGCCTCAGGCGGTCACGTACCGCCACACCGGACGGCCCCAGAGCCACAAACGACGCAGCAATCGTGCGCAGCTTCTCCGGCTCAGCCACGCTCAGCCGCCTCAATGGCCTTCTGCGCCCGATTCTTCGCCGACCTGCGCCCGTACAGGCGGGCGCAGAAGGAGGTCAGCACCTCGACCATGTCACGCACGAGGTCGTCTTCCACTTCCCCGTCGTCCAGCACGACGAGCCGACGGCCATGGGCGCACAGTGCGGCCTCGACCAGTTCGGCATTCATCCTGCCGAGCCGGTCTTTATGCTCCACCACCACGGTGGTCACATCCGGATCGGCCAGCAGCCTACGGGCCTTCGTGCGACCACCCCTCGGACACGCCCTACTAGGCGGCCGGCCGGGCCGCCAGCAGTGGGCCGAGTTCGGCGGCCCACTCCGGGTAGAGGGCGACCTTCTCGTCATGCAGGGCGAGGATCTCCCGCGCCAGCGTGGGCGTCATGTCATCGGACAGGTCCGGGCCGATGGCGAGCCGGGCCAGATGGGGCATGATCTCCGGGTCGCCGGCCAGGTGGACCGGGTCGTGCATGTAGCGCCGCAGGGCCGGCAGATCGGCGATGCCCACGCAGTAGGCGTGAGTGAAGTCCTCGGTGTCGTCAAGGTTCTGGCCCACCGTCGAGAACGACACCGACTCGACCGAGGCCGTGCGACGCATCACCGCGAGCACGTGCTCGCGCTCCGCCTCGGTCGCGGTCTCCTTGAACGAGAAACGCAGCATGTGAACGATCATGTCCGTCCCACCCCTCCAGTTCGACTGAACCCATCGGTTCAGAAGTTCGGTCCATCCGGTTCAGTATTAGACTGAACCCATGGGTTCAGAAGTGTCAACCGGGCACCGGCGCAAGGCTCGTGGGCGTGACGATCGACGGCAGGCGATCCTGGACGGTGCGTTCGCGGTGTTCGCGCGGCGCGGCTACGCGCAGACGTGCGTGAAGGAGATCGCGCAGGAGGCGGGCGTCGCGAAGCCGACCGTCTACAACCACCTGAACGACAAGGAGAGCCTCTACCGCGAGGCTGTCGAGTCCGCCGCCGACCGGGTCGGCGCACAGTGCATCGCCGCCGTCGAGCAGTTGCGCGAGGCTGCGGCGGACGGCGACCCGCGCGCGGTGCTGGGCGCCGCGGCCCGCGGCCTGTTGCGGGTCTGCCATGACGAAGAGGCACGCGCCGTGCGTCGGCTGGCGGGCGCCGAGGCGATGCCCGGCCTGGCGGCGAGCGTGCGCGAGCGCACGGCCCTACGGATCCGGTCCGCCCTCGCCGACCGACTGGCCCGCCTCGCGCTCGCCGGCCGCCTGCGTCCGTGCGACCCGGAACTCGCCGCCGAGCACCTCCTCGTCCTGCTCACCGGCCCACTGGAGTACCGGCCCGACGCCGACCTGGACGCCATCGCGGACGCGGCCGTGGACGTATTCCTCCGCGCATACGGGGAGGAACACGCTTAGCTAGCTCTGTACGGCGACGACGGCCACGACGGCGACCGAGATGAGGATGCCCAGGACGATCCCGGCCACCGTGGGCGACACCCGGTCCCGCATCCGCTTCGGCGGCTGGAAACGAGCGGCCCGGTCCGTGCTCAGCTCCCACCAGTTGACGACCCGCCGGAATTCCACGTCGAAATCGGGGGCGGGGTACAGGTTGCTGTGGTGGAGCCCGGGCAGTGAGCGGCGCCGCCCGTCCGCGAGGGTGATCCGAGCCGCGCGCGCCGTCCCGTACTGGCTCTTGGTCTCGCGCACGTCGATCCACCGGATGTCCTGCCAGGGGTGGGTGCGGCCGCGCCCGGTACCCCAGCAGACGGTTATCCCGGCCGCCCCGACCGTGGTCCAGCTCCGGAGCGCGAAGGAGAGGCCGAGGCCGGCGAGCGCGGCGGTCCCACCGAGCAACCAGCAGAGGCCCGCCACGCCGAGTTGGGAGGCAGCCAAGGCCGCTTGGGCGGCCAGCACGACACCCAGCATCGCAAACTGGGACCAAGACGGACGATACCGGTCTTTCCCCCGGAAACTCAGTTCGTTCACCAGGCGCACACTACGCCTCGACCCCTCCTAGCCCTCGGCCGCGGCCCCTGCCGCCTCGAACGACCGCAGACCCGCCGTCAGCGCGGCGAGCGTCTCGTCCGCCAGGTCGTGCAGGAAGGCCGGGCACACCCACGCGTCCAGGGGCTCGTCCTCCTGGTCGTCCTCGTCCTCCTCGTCCCACCCGTAGTACTCGGCGATCTCGGCCCGGCCGCCGGGGCTGCGGAGGAGGTATCCGGCCTGGTTCGTGTAGTCCGGATCGCGGGTGTCAGGGTGCTCGCCAGGGCTGTGGGTGCACGGACCGTCGCCCAGCAGCGGAACGGCGGCCTCGACCCCCTTGATCATCGCGTCCAGTACCGCGCGGTCCGTGATCCTCTCCGATGCCGCGTACCAGCAGGTCGCGTTCATGGTCACGAGGTAGCCGGCGAGTACTCCGCGGGTCGGTCGGTCGGGAAGGCAGGTTGCCTCGTCGATCAGCTCCTCGTGCGGATCGACGTACGGGTAGTCGTTCACGATCCCCGAGAGACTGCGGATACGGCTGTGGTGGTACTTCGGCGCGCCGGCCGGGATGCGGCGGACGGTGAACGGGGCGATCACGTCCACGGCGAGGCGGGCCCATCCGGCGACGTTCTGCGGGCACAGCACCGGCCCGGCGAGTGCGCCGGTCAGCAGGCCGTTGTCACCCCGCCATATCTCGTCTTCGAGCAGGCCCGTCTCGGCCTCGTACGGATGGCTGTCGTGCGCGCAGGGCTGATCGCCCAGCGCCTTCGCCGCGGCGCGCAGCGCGTCAAGGGCGGCGCCCTCGGCGGCCTGCCCGGGGCGCCAGGCGAGGTACCCCGACATCGCCACCAGCCCGGACACCCACACGTGGGCCTGCTCCCCGCCCGGGTCGGCGGCGAGCCTGCGGGCGCAGTCCAGGACGAGGGGGTCCGCTTCGTCCGCCGCGGACGCGTCGTGGACGTGCCGCCAGGCGTCGGCGAGCTGGTCAAGGGTGAGGCCGGTCGTATTGATCACGATCAGAACGACGGAGCCCACGTCCGGAACGGTTCCGCTTCCCGC
Source organism: Streptomyces olivoverticillatus (assembly GCF_014203555.1). GTDB lineage: Bacteria > Actinomycetota > Actinomycetes > Streptomycetales > Streptomycetaceae > Streptomyces > Streptomyces olivoverticillatus. The sequence continues at coordinate 1,074,612 of NZ_JACHJH010000001.1, forward strand.
TCAGCCGTCCGATCAGTTCAGCTGGTGACGGGCACCTGGCCACACTTGATCGCCCGCATGCCCCCCTCGAATCCCCACCGCACAACATGTCGCGTGATCGTCGCGACTCCCCCGAGCGCGTGCCATGAGAGCAACGCTAGAGGGCACCGTCAGCCAACGTGAAAAACCCCGGCACAACGGCTGAAAACTGCCCCGCACTTTGCGCGTTTTATTGCTAAGACGCGCGTTCGGTCACCGCCCCTCCGGCAGGAGGGCGAACGCCTCTACCTCCATGAGGAGTTCCGGGCGGAACAAAGCGGCCACCTGGACCGCCGTGCTGGCCGGCAGGCGCTCGGGGGCGATGTGCTCGTCGCGTGCCGCGCGGACGGCCGGGAGGTGGGCGATGTCGGTGACGTAGTACGTGAGTTTGACGACGTCGTCGAACGTCGCACCGGCCGCCGCCAGGCAGCGGCGCACATTGTCGAAAACCTGCCGTGCCTGTGCAGCGGGGTCGCCCGCTCCGACCACCTTTCCGTCGGCGTCCAGCGCCACCTGGCCGGACAGGGCGACCAGGCGGCCCGTTCCCATGACCACGTGGGTGTAGCCGGCCCCCGGGGCGACGCCCTCCGGAGCTGGTATGTGCGTGAGGTGTGAGTCGTTCATGGCGGAATCCTTGCACTGGGCGATGCGGGCGGAATCGGCCCCTCGCTTTTGCGCCGCTACTAGCGGTAGCCCTTGCGTTCGAGGGGATCGCGCATGGTGGGATGTGGTGATGCGCATCCCCCCACGCATATCCTCCCGTCCCCACAACCCCTATGACGAACTCGCATCACTGGCCGATCCGGAACCGGCGCCGGATCCGGATTCCCCCTGGGATCCCGAGGAGACGCTGCGCGTCGTACCGATACCGCTGGACACCAGCGAGCCCTGGTCACCCCCCAACCACCGCCGCGCCAAGCGAAAACGGAAGCGTAAACGCCCCCTCCGGCGCTCCCGCCGCACCCTCAAGCTGCTGATCGGCGCCGCCGCGCTCGGCGCGCTGCTGGTCCTCGGCGACCGCTGCGCCGCCATGTACGCCGAGAAGAAGGCACAGCAGGCACTGCAGCAACAGCTCGGCCTCGAAGCCGCCCCGCAGGTCGACATCCACGGCTTCCCCTTCCTCACTCAGGTGCTGGCCAAGGACCTGCAGCGCGTCGACATCACCGTGCCGCACGTCGCCGCCGACCGGGTGTCGCTCGCCAAGGTCAAGGTCAGCGCCCGCGATGTGCGGCTCACCGGCGATCTGCCCGCCGACGTGCGTGGCGCCGTCATCGGCGACCTCCAGGGCGACGTGCTGCTGTCGTTCGCCGACATGGGCCGCGAACTCGGCTCCTCACAAGTTCAGTTCACCGATCTCGGCAACAACGCCGTGGGCGCCCACGGCAAGCTGGCCGTGGCGGGGCAGGAGCTGCACCTGCGCGCGGAAGCGCATCTGCAGCGCAACGGTGACCGCGGAATCTCCACCGACGTCGACGGCATCAGCCTGGACATCCCCCACGTGGCCACCTACCGCCCCGGCAAGCGCGAGAACCTCACCCTCCACCGCGAGACGGCCGAGCGCATCAGCCGGGACGCGGCCCGCGCCAAGGCGCTGCTGTCGGTGCCCGCCGTCGCCGAGCGGCTCGGCATATCGGACGAGGACGTGGCCGCCGCCCTGCGCAGCGAGGACCGGCTGCACGAGCTCACCGGCGCGCCCCGGTTCGTGGAGCAGCTGACGCACGTCAACCTCGTCGACGTCGTCGTGGACCACCCCTGGCTGCTGCAGAAGGCCGGCATCGACCCCAAGGTGCTCGCGGCGCTCACCCACCTGCGACCACCGGATCTCGTCGACCGTCTCTCCCTCTCCTTCCAACTGCCCAAGGAAGCCAAGGATCTGCACCTGCGCGAAGTGACCGTCGAACGCAACGGCATCCGCGCCACCCTGACCGGCGCCGGCCTCCCGGTGGGACGCACGTAGGCCCCCAGGACGTAGGCCCACACGGCACTACAGCGCAGGAGGCTCCGTCGCCGCCCCCGGCAAGCGCACCGACGCGATGGTGCCGCCGCCCTCCGCCGGGCGCAGGACCACCTCGCCGCCCGCATGCTGCACGGTGTGGGCGACGATCGACAGGCCCAGCCCGCTGCCCGGCATGCTGCGCGCCGACGGCGAGCGCCAGAAGCGGTCGAAGACGTGCGGGAGTTCGTCCTCCGGAATGCCGGGACCGTGGTCGCGGACGGTGAGTTCGCCCTTCATCAGGCGCACCTCGATCACATCACCCCGGGGGCTGAACTTCACCGCGTTGTCGAGCAGGTTGACCACGGCCCGTTCGAGCGCCACCGGCTCGGCCCGTACGTACCAGGGCTCTATGTCGGCCGAGATCGTCAGGCCCGAACCGCGCAGCCGGGCCCGCTCCACCGCCCGCTCGGCGGCCTCGTGCAGCGCGACCACCTGCACCGGGCCGCTGCCGGGCGGGCCGTCCGGGCGGGAGAGCTCCTGGAGGTCGCCGATGAGCGCGGCCAGCTCGGCCATCTGCGCCCTGACGCTCGCCAGCAGCGCCTTGCGGTCCTCCGGCGGGATCGCCCGGCCGGTCTCCTCGCTCCGGGCGAGCAGGTCGATGTTGGTGCGCAGCGAGGTGAGCGGTGTGCGCAGCTCGTGCCCGGCGTCCGCGATGAGCTGCTGCTGCCGGTCGCGGGAGGAGGCGAGCGCCGCGGTCATGGAGTTGAAGGCGCGGGAAAGGCGCGCGATCTCGTCCTCGCCGTCCACGGGGATGCGCACTTCGAGGTTGTCGGTGCGGGCGATGTGCTCGACGGCTTCGGTCAGCCGGTCCACCGGGCGCAGCGCGGCCCGCGCGACCCACAGCCCGGCCGTGGCCGCGCCGAGCACGCCGAAGCCGGCCACCAGCACCAGGACGATGGCGAGGGCGCCCAGTGGTTTGTCGACCTCGTCGAGCGGCTGGGCGATGGAGACGGCCGTGTTGGGCAGCTGCGGTCCGTCGTAGGCGTAGGTGGCGACGCGCATCGGGCGGCCGTCGGTCGCCCGCGCGTCGTGCAGCACCTCGTCCACGCGCCCCTGGGCGACGGCGAGGTCCGCGCCGGTGACGTTGATCGGGGACTTGCCCGGCGTGGTGCAGACGATGCCGGAGGCGGTGACGATCTGCACGGTGTACGAGCCGGGGGCGGGCGGCAGGCCCGAGGGGTTGGTGCCGCAGGTGCGCACCAGGGACTGGACGGCCTTGTCGTCGACGCGCTGGCTGGTGAGCGTCGTGTCCCGCTGGTGGCCGAGCTGCTGTTCGGTGACGACCCAGCAGGCGCCGGCGGCCAGTGCCACCGCCACCGCGACGGCCGCCGCGGTCAGCAGGGCCAGCCGGGAGCGCAGCGGCAGGCGGCGGAAGCGGCGGATCACTCCGGCCCTCCGCCGCCCGCGCGCAGGACGTATCCGACGCCGCGGACCGTGTGCACCAGCCTGGGCTCCCCGCCCGCCTCCGTCTTGCGGCGCAGGTACATCACGTAGACGTCCAGGCTGTTGGAGGTGGGCTCGAATTCGAAGCCCCAGACGGACTTGAGGATCTGCTCGCGGGTGAGGACCTGCCGGGGGTGGGCGAGGAAGAGCTCCAGCAGCGTGAACTCGGTGCGGGTCAGCTCCACGCGGCGGGCGCCGCGGGTCACCTCGCGGGTGGCGAGGTCCATGCGCAGGTCGGCGAAGGACAGCTGGTCGGTGGGGGCCGCCGCGGCGGAGGCAGCCGTCGCGTACGAGCTGCGGCGCAGCAGGGCGCGGATGCGGGCCAGCAGTTCGTCGAGCTCGAAGGGTTTGACGAGGTAGTCGTCGGCGCCGGCGTCCAGGCCGGTCACCCGGTCGCCGACGGTGTCGCGGGCGGTCAGCATCAGGATCGGCACGGTGACACCGCTCGCGCGCAGCCGCCGGGCGGCGGTGAGGCCGTCCATGCGGGGCATCAGGACGTCGAGGACGATCAGCTCGGGGTCGTAGGCGGCGACCTTGTCGAGGGCGTCGAGCCCGTCGACGGCGAGCTCGGTGTCGTACCCCTCGAAGGCGAGGCTGCGGCGCAGCGCCTCGCGGACGGCGGGCTCGTCGTCCACGATCAGGATGCGGGCGGGCTGGTCGCCGTGCTCGGCGGGGCTCATCGGCTTACCTCGGGTTCACGTCAGTGGCGGTGGCGTAGGCGGTGGCATTGGGGGCGGCGCGGGCCGGTGGTGCGGCCGGGTTTCAGCCTCGCATGCCGGCGCCGTGTGCCGCGCGCCCTTGGCCGTACGCTCGCGCGCCCCTCGGCCGTACGTCCGCGCGGCGCGGGGTCAGTCGCCGCTGCCGCCCGAGCGCAGCTTGCCGAGGTCGGCCTTGACCGTGTTGACGGGGATGGCGAAGCCGAGGCCGACGCTGCCGGCCGAGTCGCCGGAGCCGGAGCCGGAACCGGAGGCGTACATCGCGGAGTTGATGCCGATGATCCGGCCGCTCATGTCGATCAGGGCGCCGCCGGAGTTGCCGGGGTTGAGCGAGGCGTCGGTCTGGATGGCCTTGTAGGTGGTCTTGGAGGAGCCGGTGTCGCCGTTGTACTGGTTGCCGCCGAACTCGAAGGGCCACTGGGGGCCGCCGCCGCGGCGCTGCTGCTGGCTCTGGCCCGGCTCCTTGGCGACGGTGACGTCGCGGTTGAGGGCGGAGACGATGCCGCTGGTGACGGTGCCGGTGAGGCCTTCGGGCGAGCCGATGGCGACGACGTCGTCACCGACGCGGAGCTTGCCGGAGTCGCCGAGGGCGGCGGCCTTGAGGCCCTTGGCGTCCTGGATCTTGATGAGGGCGAGGTCCTTGGCGGGGTCGGTGCCGACGACCTTGGCGGTCTTGCTGGTGCCGTCGCTGAGGCCGACCTGGACGGTGTCGGCACCGGAGACGACGTGGTTGTTGGTGACGACCTCGCCGTCCCCGGTGATGATCACGCCGGAGCCGGTGGACTGGCCGGAGCCGGTGGCCGCCTTGATCTCCACGATGCTGGGGCTGACGGCCTGGGCGACCGCGGCGACGCCGCTGCTCTTGGAGGAGGCGTTCAGCGCGGGCGCGGACTGGCTGCTGTCCTGCGAGCCGCTGGTCAGCTCGCCGACGAGGGCCGCGGCCCCGCCGCCGGCGAGGGCGGCGACGAGCGCGCAGGCGGCGAGCAGGGCGACGGGCCTGCGGGCGCGGGGCGCGGCGTGCGCGCCGGCGTGCGGCTCGGGGGCAGGCGCGGAGCCGTCGAAGGAGGCGTGCCCGCCGTGGTGCCCGCCCGCGCCGGAACCCCCGCCGTGCGCTCCCGGCCACACCGTCACGCCGCTCGCCGTGGTGACCGGCTGCTGCGGCGGCTGCGCCGGGGGCGCGGGGTAGACGTAACCGTGGCCGTACGGGTGCTGCGGGTCGGGCTGCTGGTCGCCGTCGCGGCGCGGGTTCTCGGTCATGTACGAAACTTTGCTCCGCCCAGATGAGAACAGTCTGAGTGCGTCCTGAGAAGCCCGGCAGAAGCCTGTATGCCCGGTATAAGTGCCTGCCCGGCAGGAAGGGCGGCCGCCGACGGGCGGCCCCGCCCGGTGCTCAGTCGCCGCAGCCGCAGGACCGGCGGATCACCAGCCGGGACGGGAACTGCTTGAGCCGCTCCCGGCGCGAACCCGCGACCCGCAGCCCGTCGTCCAGCACCAGATCGACCGCCGAGCGGGCCATCGCCTCCCGGTCGGAGGCGACCGTGGTCAGCGGCGGATCGGTGAGCGCCGCCTCCTTGACGTCGTCGAAGCCGGCCACGGCCAGCTCCCCCGGCACGTCGATGCGCAGCTCGCGGGCGGCCCGCAGCACACCGATGGCCTGGTCGTCCGTGGCGCAGATGATGGCGGGCGGCCGGTCGGGGCCGGACAGCAGCTCCAGCGCCACCTTGTAGGCGTCGTAGCGGTTGTACGGCGCGGGGAAGAGCCGGCCCTCCAGCGACTTGCCCGCCTCGCGCATGGCCCGCCGCCAGCCCTCGACGTGGTCGGTGACCGGGTCGCCGATGGCCGGGGTCTCCTCCGTGCCGCCGAGGCAGGCCACGTAGCGGTGGCCGTGCTCGAGCAGGTGCCGGGTGGCGAGCTGGGCGCCGCCGATGTCGTCCGTGACCACCGCGACGTCGTCTATGGCGTCGGGCCGCCGGTGCATCAGCACCACGCGCGCGTCCCAGGCGTCGATCTCGGTGGCCGCGTGCTCACTGGGGCCCTGGCTGATCAGGATCAGGCCCGAGACGCGCATGCCCAAAAAGGCGCGAAGGTAGTGCACTTCGCGCTCGTCGAGATAGTCGGAGTTGCCGACGAGCACCATCTTGCCGCGCTCCGCCGCCGCCCGCTCGACCGCGTGCGCCATCTCCGCGAAGAAGGGCTGGCGGGCGTCCGGGACGATCAGGCCTATCAGGTCCGTCCGTCGCGAAGCCATCGCCTGGGCGACCCGGTCCGGCCGGTACCCCAGCTCCTTGATCGCGGCCAGCACTCTCTCCCGCGTCGCCGGTGCCACCGGGCGCGGTCCATTGTTGATGACGTAGCTGACGACCGCGGTCGACGTCCCCGCAAGTCTCGCCACATCGTCCCGCGTCACCTTGGCCACGGGCGGCAGTCTACGCGGGTCCACCTACCGCTTCACCGGGCGCGCGACCTTGGATTCCGTGACCTTTCCGACTGCTTCGACATGCCCTGTCCGCTCCGTCCGGGGCGCGGTGCCGGCCCCCTTGGCAGTGGACTCCTCCGCGCGCTCCGGCTTCTCCGCCCCGCGCTCCGGCTTCTCCGGCACCACGAAGCGGTAGCCCACGTTGCGCACGGTGCCGATCAAGGACTCGTGCTCGGGGCCGAGCTTGGCGCGCAGCCGCCGCACATGGACGTCGACCGTGCGCGTGCCGCCGAAGTAGTCGTAGCCCCAGACCTCCTGGAGCAGCTGGGCCCGGGTGAAGACCCGGCCCGGGTGCTGGGCGAGGTATTTCAGCAGCTCGAACTCCTTGAAGGTCAGGTCCAGGACCCGGCCCTTGAGCTTGGCGCTGTAGGTCGCCTCGTCCACGGAGAGGTCGCCGCTGCGGATCTCCATGGGGCTGTCGTCCACGCTGATCTGCTGGCGGCCCATGGCCAGCCGCAGCCGCGCCTCGACCTCCGCGGGGCCCGCGGTGTCGAGCAGGACGTCGTCGACGCCCCAGTCGGCGGTGACGGCCGCCAGACCGCCCTCGGTGACCACCAGGAGCAGGGGGCACCCGGGGCCGGTGGAGCGCAGCAGCTGGCAGAGGCTGCGGATGTGCGGCAGGTCCCGGCGGCCGTCGATCAGTATGACGTCGGCGCCCGGGGTGTCCACGAGGGCCGGGCCCTCCGCGGGGGCCACCCGCACGCTGTGCAGGAGCAGCCCGAGGGCAGGCAGCACTTCGGTCGACGGCTGGAGCGCGTTGGTCAGGAGCAGCAGAGAACTCATCGGCCGCCACCCGCCTCGGTCGTCGTTCGGTTCTGACTGGGTCGTGCGCTTCGCTCGTCCATTACGTCGGTTCCTCCTCGGTCCCTGCGAGGACGTATGCCCGAATGCACAAAAGGACCCGGGGGCTACTCTGCCCGGATCCTCTCTGCCCAGCAGAATAACCCACGAGACTTCCCGAGGTGCGGACGACTTTGCACGAGCTTGTGTTTCGTCGATCACTTCGAGTGGTCATCGCACCGCGCTCTTGACGGCCGGCGGCCACCCTGCGGCCACCTTCCGTCCGTAGGGACCAGTCTGCCGCCCCGGACGCCGGTCCGGGGCGGCAGAAGGGCACCGAATCGCTACGCTTCGGCCACCGGCTGCGCGAACTGGGCCGCGTACAAGCGGGCGTACGCCCCCTCCGCCGCCAGCAGCGACTCGTGCGTGCCCTGCTCCACGATCCGCCCCGACTCCATCACCAGGATCAGGTCCGCGTCCCGGATCGTGGAGAGGCGGTGGGCGATCACAAAGCTGGTCCGGCCCGTCCGCAGCTGCGCCATCGCGTGCTGGATCAGCACCTCCGTACGGGTGTCGACCGAGCTCGTCGCCTCGTCGAGGACCAGGATCTCGGGCTCGGCGAGGAACGCCCGGGCGATGGTGATCAGCTGCTTCTCGCCGACGCTGACGCCCGCGCCCTCGTCGTCGATCACCGTGTCGTAGCCCTCGGGCAGGGTCCGCACGAAGCGGTCGACGTGGGTGGCCTTCGCCGCCTCCACGATCTTGTCCATCGAGGTGCCCTCGGGGGCGCCGTAGGCGATGTTGTCCGCGATGGTGCCGCCGAAGAGCCAGGTGTCCTGGAGGACCATGCCGATGTGGGAGCGCAGCTCCTCCCGGGACATGGCGGCGATGTCCACGCCGTCCAGGGTGATCCGGCCGCCGTCGGTCTCGTAGAACCGCATCAGCAGGTTGACCAGCGTGGTCTTGCCGGCGCCGGTCGGGCCGACGATGGCCACGGTCTGGCCGGGCCGCACCGTCAGGGTCAGGTCCTCGATGAGGGGCTTGTCCGGCTCGTAGCGGAAGGCGACCTTCTCGAAGGAGACCTGGCCGCGCACCCGCTCGGGGCGCACCGCGTCCGCCGCGTCCGGCGACTGCTCCTCCGCGTCCAGCAGCTCGAAGACCCGCTCGGCCGAGGCGACGCCCGACTGGACCAGGTTCGCCATGGACGCCACCTGCGTCAACGGCTGGCTGAACTGGCGCGAGTACTGCACGAAGGCCTGTACGTCGCCGATGGAGAGCGAGCCGCTCGCCACCCGCAGGCCGCCCACCACGGCCACCAGGACGTAGTTGAGGTTGCCGATGAACATCATGGCGGGCTGGATGATGCCGGAGATGAACTGGGCCTTGAAGCCCGCGGCGTACAGCTCGTCGTTCTCCTTGCGGAAGGTTTCGGCGGACTCCTTCTGACGGCCGAAGACCTTCACCAGCGCGTGCCCCGTGTACATCTCCTCGATGTGGGCGTTGAGCTTGCCGGTGGACTTCCACTGGGCGACGAACTGCGGCTGCGCCTTCTTGCCGACGCGGGTCGCGACGATCACCGAGACGGGCACGGTCACCAGCGCCACCAGGGCCAGCAGCCAGGAGATCCAGAACATCATGGCCAGCACGCCGACGATCGTCAGCAGCGAGGTGATGATCTGGCTCAGGGTCTGCTGCAGCGTCTGGGCGATGTTGTCGATGTCGTTGGTGGCGCGGGAGAGGACCTCGCCGCGCTGCTGCTTGTCGAAGTAGGACAGCGGCAGCCGTCCCAGCTTCTCCTCGACCTGCTCGCGCAGCCGGAAGACGGACCGCTGGACGACCAGGGTGGCCAGCCGCGCCTGGACGAGGCCGAAGACGGACGCGGCCACGTAGATCAGCAGCACCCACAGCAGCACGGTGCCGACGGCGTCGAAGTCGATGCCCTGCCCGGGGGTGAAGTCCATGCCGGAGAGCACATCGGCGATCTTGCCCTTGCCCTGGTGCCGCAGCCCCTCAAGGGCCTGGGCCTTCGTCGTCCCGGCGGGCATCTGCCGGCCGATGAAGCCATTGAAGATCAGGTCGGTGGCGTGGCCGAGGATCTTGGGGCCCACGGACATCAGCGCAACGCTGGATATGCCGAGTATCAGCGCCAGCGCGATGATCGCCCGCTCGGGGCGGAGCTGGGAGAGCAGTCTGCGGCCGGACGGGCCGAAGTTCATGGACTTCTCCATGGGCTGTCCGCCCATGAAACGCGCGGGGCCGACCGCCGGAGCCGGTCCCCTGCGCTGCGCGGCGCCCTGGCCGGCGGGCTTGTGCGGGGACGTCACGCCGCCTCCTCCTCGGTCAGCTGGGAGAGCACGATCTCCCGGTAGGTCTCGTTCGACGCCATCAGCTCGGTGTGGGTGCCGGTGCCGACGACGCGGCCCTCGTCGAGGACCACGATGCGGTCGGCGTCCCGGATGGTCGACACGCGCTGGGCGACGATGAGGACGGTGGCGTCCCCGGTCTCCCGGGCCAGCGCGGCCCGCAGCCGGGCGTCGGTGGCGTAGTCGAGCGCGGAGAAGGAGTCGTCGAAGAGGTAGATCTCGGGCTTGCGCACCAGGGCGCGGGCGATCGCCAGGCGCTGGCGCTGCCCGCCGGAGACATTGGAGCCGCCCTGCGCGATCGGCGCGTCGAGGCCCTGGTCCATCGCCTCGACGAAGTCCTTGGCCTGCGCGGTCTCCAGCGCCTGCCAGAGCTCCTCGTCGCTCGCGTCGGGGTGCCCGTAGCGAAGGTTCGAGGCGACGGTCCCGGAGAAGAGGTAGGGCTTCTGCGGTACGAGGCCCACCGCACGGGCCATCACCTCCGCGTCGAGCTCCCGGACGTCGACGCCGTCCACGAGCACCGTGCCCGCGGTGGCGTCGGACAGCCGGGGGATCAGGCCCAGCAGCGTGGACTTGCCGCTGCCGGTGGAGCCGATGACGGCCGTGACCTCGCCGGGGCGGGCCACCAGGGACACGTCCTTGAGCACCGGCTCCTCGGCGCCGGGGAAGCGGAACTCCACCGCGCGCAGCTCCAAGTGGCCCCGGCCGCGCAGCTCGGTGACGGGCGCGGCGGGCGGGACGACGCTGGATTCGGTGGCGAGCACCTCCTGGATGCGCTCGGCGCAGACCTCGGCGCGCGGCAGCATCATGACCATGAACGTCGCCATCATGATCGACATGAAGATGTACATCAGGTAGCTCAGGAACGCGGTCATCGCGCCGATCTGCATGTGGCCGCCGTCGATGCGGTGTCCGCCGAACCAGACCACCGCCACGCTGGAGACGTTCACGATCAGCATGACCAGCGGGAACATCGTCGACATCAGCCGGCCGGTGCGCACGGCCACGTCGAAGAGCTCGGTGTTGGCCCCCTTGAACCGCTCGCGCTCGTGCCGGTCGCGCACGAAGGCGCGGATGACCCGGATGCCGGTGATCTGCTCGCGCAGCACGCGGTTGACGGTGTCGATGCGCTCCTGCATGCCGCGGAAGAGCGGGCGCAGACTCCGCACGATCAGGGACACCATGACCCCGAGCACCGGCACGATGACCAGCAGCAGGGCCGACAGCGGCACGTCCTTGTTGAGCGCCATCACGATGCCGCCGACGCACATGATGGGCGCCGCGACCATCATCGTGAAGGTCATCAGCGCCAGCATCTGCACTTGCTGGACGTCGTTGGTGGTGCGCGTGATCAGCGAGGGGGCGCCGAAGTGGCTCACCTCACGCGAGGAGAAGGACTGCACCCGGTCGAAGACCGCCGCACGCAGGTCTCGGCCGATCGCCATGGCCGTCCGGGCGCCGTAGTAGACGGCGCCGATCGCGCAGACGATCTGGGCGAGGGTGATGGCGATCATCACGCCGCCGGTGCCCAGGATGTAACCGGTGTCGCCGTTGACGACGCCCTTGTCGATGATGTCCGCGTTGAGGGTGGGGAGATAGAGGGTGGCGAGCGTCTGAACGAGCTGAAGAAGCACGACCAGCCCGATCGCTCTGGAGTAGGGCCGCACATACGCCCGCAGAAGTCGTACCAACACACAGGCAGCCTATGCGAGCAGTGCCGCGACAGGCCCGTGGTTTAACGGCTGGGGGCCGCGGCCCGTCCCGCACCCGTCATCATGGGAGGCGGCAGAAGAAGGAAAGGGGTCGCCGTGGCGACGACACACACGGCCCGGACGGCGCCGCAGGACGGGCCGGAGCCGCAGGCTCCGCCGGCCGGCACCATCCGGTACTGGGCCGCGGCGAAGGCAGCCGCGGGCACGGCCGAGGAACCGTACGCTGCGCGGACGCTGGCGGACGCCCTGGCGGCGGCCCGGCAGCGGCACACCGGCGAGCCGGAGTTCGCGCGGGTGCTCTCGCGCAGCTCCTACCTCGTCGACGGCGACCCCGTCGGCACGCGCGACCACTCGACGGTCCAACTGGCCGAGGGCGGCACGGTCGAGGTGCTCCCGCCCTTCGCAGGAGGGTGACCCCGACACCATGAGCGATCAGCACCACCGCAATCAGCAGCAGCACAACCCCTACGAGCCGTACGCGCCGTACGAACCGTATGGCGCGCCGGGGGAATACGCCCCCCACACGGATGGCCGGCAGCCCCCGGCACAGGCCTCGTACGACTACGGGTACGAGCCCTACCAGCCGCACGCGCCCCAGCAGCCGCAGACGCCCGCGGCCTGGCCGCAGCACGACTACCCGGCGGACCCGGACCCGCAGACCCAGACCTGGCAGACCCAGACCTGGGACACGCAGACCTGGCAGCAGCCGCAGGCCCCCTCGGCCGAGGCCCGGACCCCTCAGGCGGCGGCCGTCCCCCCGGTGGACTCTGCAGACTGGGACGCCGGCTGGCAGCAGAACAGCGGCCAGGGCGCGCCCTCCTGGGCGCAGCAGCCCCAGGAGGCGTACGAGCCGGTGGCCGCCCCGCTGCCGGTGGCGGTGTCCGAGGTGGTCTCCGCCCCGGAGCCGGTCGCGGCCGAGGTGCCCGCCGCGCAGCCGATGACGGCCGCCGAGAAGGCGAAGGCCGAAGGCCGGCCGCAGATCCTCTCGCCGGGCCTGCGCCCGGCGCTGGTGACGGCGGTGCTCGCGGTGCTGCTGGCGGTCGCCGCGCCCGTGGCGCGGCCCGTGCTGGCCGTGCCGGTGCTGCTGCTCCAGGCGGTGACGGCGGCGGGCTGGTTCCGGCTGAACGGCATGTGGCCGGCCCGGCAGGGCATCGCGCTGGCGTTCCTCGGCGGCGTGGTCGCCGACGCGGGGCTGCTCGTCACGGACACGGCGAAGGCGCCGACCGTGCTGCTGGGCACGCTCGGGGTGTGGCTGCTGCTGGTCATCGTGCTGCAGCTGCGCAGCCACGCGTCGCCGGACGAGCGGCTGTACGGGCTGACGTCGGCGACCGCCTCGACGGCCCTGACGGTCGTCGCGGCCGGGCATCTGGCCTCGGACTCGGACGCGGTCGTCGTCGGTGCGCTGTCGGTCGCGGCGGCCGCGCTCGCCCGCGCCCTGCCGCTGCCGTCGTTCGCCGCACCGATCGTCGCGCTGGCCGCGGCCGCCGGCGCGGGCGTCGCGGGCGGACAGCTGACCGGGCTCGGCCCGTCGGCGGCGCTGCTGGGCCTGGCGGCCGGTGTCTGCGCCCTGATCGGGCTGCGGGTGGCGAGCTATGACTATCCGTCCCGTTTCGTCCACATGACGGCGGGTGTGGCGCTGCCGCTGACGCTGGCGGCTCCCGCCGTGTACGTGCTGGGCAGGGTGCTCGGCTGACCTGATCGCAATCGGTACGGACCGGTTACCCGAGCGCCTCCCCGCTTCCGTGACCGGTCCGGTTAGGCTCGCTGGAAAATGCCGGGGGGCCTACCGAGACCTGGGGGATCGAAAGCCGATGCGAGGAATACGGATAACCCTGATCGTCGCCGTGGTGCTGGCGGGGCTGTTCGTGGCCGCCGACCGCGCGGCGGTCTACTTCGCGGAGAACAAGGCCGCGGAGAAGATCCGCGCCAGCCAGGGACTGGCCGGCACGCCCGACGTCTCGATCAAGGGCTTCCCGTTCCTGACCCAGATCGCCGACAACCGCCTCGACGAGGTGGACATCAAGCTCGACGGCATCACCGCGGGCACCGGCGACCGCTCGGTCCACGTTTCGAGCTTCGACGCCCAGCTGCACGGCGTCCGCATCGACAGCAGCTTCTCCTCGGCGGTCGCCAACCGCGCCAGCGGCACCGCGCACCTCTCCTACGAGGACCTGAGCAAGGCTGCCGACCCGGGCATCACGGTGGCCTACGGCGGCAAGGACAACTCCGCCGGCAACCGGGTCAAGGTGACCGGCAAGGTCCTGCTGATGGGCCAGCCCATCCAGCGCAGCGTGGTGTCGACCGTGACCGTCGTGGGCGGCAACACCATCCGGGTGCACGCGGACGAGGTGCCCGCGCAGGGCATTCCGGGCCTGGAGCAGAAGGTCCGCGAGAAGACGGACTTCGACCGGCAGATCAGCGGCCTGCCCAAGGGCATCAAGCTCGACAAGGTCGTGGCCAAGCCGGACGGCGTGGACATCACGCTGACCGGCTCGGACGTCAATCTGGCGGGCTGAGCGGCCGGACGGGCAGCCCGCCGGGCGGCGGGCCTGTCCGTTCTGCGAGACGGACGCGTCCGTAAAGGCGAAAATCCGCCGCGCTCCGGCCCCGCGAAGGGGTCGCGAAGGGGTCGCGAAGGGGTCGCGAAGAGGTCCGGGGCACCCTCGGGAGCACTCTCCATCCCACATCCCGGAATATCTCGTCTCACCATTCGACACATCGGTGACACGGCTCCCCCACCGTCCCTACGATCGGTCGCATGAAGCGACAGGCGGATCTGACAAAGCGGCGGGCAGTCGACCTTTGCCGCGTTGCCGCCATGCTGTGTCGCCGTGTCTGACGGGGACGGCCCGTAACACAGCCCGTTCCCCTTCGGCCGCTCCGGCCGCCTCCCGCCCCACCGCCGTGCGCTCCGCACGCGCCCGGCGCACATCCGCAACTGCCCCGGAGGAGAACAGCATGAGCCGCAGTGACGTCCTGGTGGACGCCGACTGGGTGCAGGCCCGCATCGACGCAGGCGACCCCAAGACCATCATCGTCGAGGTCGACGAGGACACCTCGGCCTACGACAAGAACCACATCAAGACCGCCGTCCGCATCGACTGGAAGTCCGACCTCCAGGACCCGGTCCGCCGCGACTTCGTCGACCAGGCGGGCTTCGAGAAGCTCCTGTCGGAGAAGGGCATCGCGGGCGACGACACCGTCGTCCTCTACGGCGGCAACAACAACTGGTTCGCGGCGTACGCCTACTGGTACTTCAAGCTCTACGGCCACCAGGACGTGAAGCTCCTCGACGGCGGCCGCAAGAAGTGGGAGCTCGACTCCCGCGACCTGGTCGCCGAGGTGCCCAAGCGGGCCCGCACCGAGTACAGGGCCAAGCCGCAGGACACCTCGATCCGCGCCTTCCGCGACGACGTGCTGGCGGCGATCGACACCCTCAACCTGGTCGACGTCCGCTCCCCCGACGAGTTCAGCGGCAAGCTGCTCGCCCCGGCCCACCTCCCCCAGGAGCAGTCGCAGCGCCCCGGCCACGTGCCGAGCGCCCGCAACATCCCCTGGTCGAAGTCGGCCAACGACGACGGCACGTTCAAGTCCGACGAGGACCTCAAGGCCCTCTACGAGGGCGCCGGCGTGGACCTGTCGAAGGACACCATCGCCTACTGCCGGATCGGTGAGCGCTCGGCGCACACGTGGTTCGTGCTGCACGAGCTGCTGGGACAGCCGAACGTGCGCAACTACGACGGCTCGTGGACCGAGTACGGCTCCCTCGTGGGCGTGCCGATCGAGCTCGGCGCCAACTGACCCACCGACCGCGACAGTTAAGGAACCCTCTCATGTGTGGAGCAAAGGCCGGCGGGCCCGACGCGGCGACCGCCAAGCCCGGTGAGACGACCATCCAGGGCTCGGTGACCCGCGACGGCCAGCCCGTCACCGGCTACGTGCGGCTGCTGGACAGCACCGGCGAGTTCACCGCCGAGGTGCCCACGTCCGCCACCGGGCAGTTCCGCTTCTACGCGGCTGCGGGCACCTGGACGGTGCGCGCACTCGTCCCCGGCGCGAGCGCCGACCGCAAGGTCGTCGCCCAGCAGGGCGGACTGACGGACGTCGCCATCGCCGTCTGACGGCGGCGCAGTCCGGCACAGAACGGCCGAAGGGCCGCACCCCGGGGTTGGACGCCTTGTTGGTGGGGTTGCGGCCCTTCGCGCTGCACGCCGCGCGGTCGTACCGTAAAGGTGTGTACGCACGGCGACGACACGTCTACTTCGCCATGATGGGCACCTGCATCGGCCTCTTCGTCCTGGCGTGGGCCGTGGTGCGGCTGTGGTCCGTCCCCGCGGCCGTCGGCATGTGCCTCTTCGCCATGGTCATCCCCCCGGTGGCGGCCATCGTCGCCAACCGCCGGGGCCCGGATGACCGCTGGTGGGACGACCCGTCCGGCGACCCGAAATCCGACGAGTGGTGGGACGAGCTCGACGGCAAGAAGTGACCGCTCGCGCGCTCGCGCGGTCAGTAGACGAGCGCCTGCACCCCGTCGGCCATGGCCTCGCTGACGAAGACCTGCGCGCCCGCGATGCGCGCGCCCTCGATCAGGTCCTTCTCCTCGATCCCGCGGCGCGCCGCGCACTGCGTGCACACCGTGATCAAGCCGCCGCCCGCCCTGATCCCGTCGATCAGGTCCGGCAGCGGCGCCGCGTGCGGCAGCTCGAACTCCGCCGCACGCCCCGGCAGCGCGAACCAGGACGACTCGCCCGTCAGCCACAGCGACACCTCGACGCCGCTGGCCACCGCCACGGCCGCCACCGTGAACGCCTGCGAACACCGCTCCGGCGCATCCGCGCCCGCCGTCACCTTGAGCACCAGCTTCTTCGCCATGCGATCACTGTACGGGTGCCCCGGCCCCCGACCTGACGGGACGATCCACCTCACAGCGCCGCCCTCCGGACGGCCGACTAGACTCGGTCCCGGTCCGTCACACCCTCACTCCGACCGAGGAGCGCGCTCGTGCTTGAGGCATTCTTCACCACCCTGCTGGTACTGGTCGCCGTCGGCGTTCTGGCCTTCACCGGGCTGACCTGGAAGAAGCTCTACCAGGGCCAGCGCTGACCGCAGCCCGCACCCGTCCCCGTACTCCTACAGATCGCCTGAGTCCATGATCGAGATTCCGTCCGACCTCAATCCGGCCGTCGCACCCCTGGTCTTCCTCCTCGGCAAGTGGGAGGGCGCGGGCGTCGCCGACTTCCCCGGCGCCGAGAAGTGCAACTTCGGGCAGGAGGTCGTCTTCACGCACGACGGCCGCGACTTCCTGGAGTACGTCTCGCACACCTGGGTGCTCGACGCCGAGGGCAAGATGGTCCGCCCGCTGGAGACCGAGAGCGGCTTCTGGCGCATCGACGCGGACCGCAAGGTCGAGGTCGTCATGACCCGCGACTCCGGCGTCGCCGAGGTCTGGTACGGCGAGCTCGCCGACAAGAAGCCGCAGATCGACCTGGCCACGGACGCGGTCGCGCGGACCGAGGTCTCCGGCCCGTACACCGGCGGCAAGCGCCTGTACGGCTACGTCAAGGGCGACCTGATGTGGGTCGGCGAGAAGGCCACCCCCGAGGTGCCGCTGCGCCCCTACATGTCGGCGCACCTGAAGAAGGTCGCGGACCAGCAGAGCCTGCAGGAGTGGGCCGAGAGCCTGCCGGCGGACGCCCCCGACGGCGTCTCCTTCTACCGGCAGGACGGCACCCCGTACAACCCGGAAGAGCAGTAGTCACAGGGCGGCAGGCCGGGTAACCGGCCTGCCGCGAGGCGCCCGGCACCGCGCACATGCGCAAGCAGCTGCTCGTCGTCGCCGCCGTCACCGCCGCGCTCGCCGGATATCTCAAGGGGCTACGCGGACAGTGAGGCTGCCTAGACTGGGAGCGTGGTGGACACCGACTGGCAGAGCGACCTCCGTAGACGCGGCTACCGGCTGACCCCGCAGCGCCAGCTCGTCCTGGAGGCGGTGGACCGTCTCGAGCACGCGACACCGGACGACATCCTCACCGAGGTCCGCAAGACCGCGGGCGGGGTGAACATCTCGACCGTCTACCGGACGCTGGAGCTGCTGGAGGAGCTGGGCCTGGTCAGTCACGCCCATCTCGGGCACGGCGCCCCCACTTACCACCTCGCCGACCGGCACCACCACATACACCTGGTCTGCCGGGACTGCACGGAGGTGATCGAGGCCGACCTGTCGGTCGCCGCGGACTTCACCGCCAAGCTCCGTGCGGAGTTCGGCTTCGAGACGGACCTCAAGCACTTCGCGATCTTCGGACAGTGCGCCAAGTGCTCCTCGAAGGCGCCGTCCGGGGCGCCGTAGGCTGGGGCCATGCTGCGTCAATCGAAGAGCCCTCTGCTGTCGCTGCCCGGCGCCGTCCCCGCCGAGGGTCCGGACGAAGGCGTCGCCGCGCACTACGGCGATCTGTTCCGCGAGCAGCGCGCGCTCGCCGGCGGCTCCGGTTTCGTGGACCTCTCGCACCGGGGCGTCCTGACCGTCACCGGCCCCGAGCGGCTGAGCTGGCTGCACCTGCTCGTCACCCAGCACGTCAGCGATCTCCCGCCCGGCCAGGCGACCGAGGCGCTGATCCTCTCCCCGCACGGCCACATCGAGCACGCGCTCTACCTGGTCGACGACGGGGAGACGACCTGGATCCACGCCGAGCCCGGCACCCAGGGCGATCTGTTCGCCTACCTGGAGAGCATGAAGTTCTTCTACAAGGTGGAGGTCGCCGACCGCACGGACGACTTCGCGGTCGTCCACCTGCCGGCCGGCTCGATCGCCGAGGTCCCCGACGGCGTGGTGGCGCGCGAGACCGCGTACGGCCGCGATCTGTTCCTGCCGCGCGGGCAGCTGTCGGCGTTCGCCGCGGAGCACGGCCCGGCGGCGGGCGTCCTGGCGTACGAGGCCCTGCGCGTGGAGGCGCACCGCCCGCGCCTGGGCCTGGAGACCGACCACCGCACCATCCCGCACGAGCTGGGCCTGATCGGCGTGGCCGTCCACCTCCAGAAGGGGTGCTACCGCGGCCAGGAGACGGTCGCCCGCGTCCATAACCTGGGGAAGCCGCCGCGGCGCCTGGTCTTCCTCCACCTGGACGGCAGCGAGGTCCACCTGCCCGCCCACGGGGCGGCCGTGCGGCTCGCCTCCGACGGCCCCGAGGGCCGCCAGCTGGGCTTCGTGACGACCTCGGCCCGCCACCACGAGCTGGGCCCGATCGCCCTGGCCCTGGTGAAGCGGAACGTTCCGCTGGACGCGCCCTTGCTGGTGGGCGAGGGCACGGCGGCCTCGCAGGAAGTCGTAGTCGAGCCGTAAGCGCGCAGGCCGGGGCCCTGGGCCCCGGCCCTCACACCTCGACCAGCACCGTGAACGGCCCGTTGTTGGTCAGCGACACCTTCATGTCGGCCCCGAACCGCCCGGTCTCCACCCGCGCTCCCAGCGCCCGGAGCCGGGCCACGACCTCGTCGACGAGGGGCTCGGCCACGGCACCCGGCGCGGCGGCGTTCCAGGTGGGCCGCCTGCCCTTGCGCGCGTCACCGTAAAGCGTGAACTGCGAGATCACGAGCAGCGGCGCCCCCACGTCGGAGCAGGACTTCTCCTCCTCCAGCACCCGCAGGGACCACAGCTTGCGGGCCAGCTGCCCCGCCTGCTCGGGCGTGTCCGTGTGCGTCACGCCGACCAGCACGCACAGACCCTCGCCGATGATCTCGCCGACCACCCGGCCGTCCACGGCGACGCTCGCCCCGTCCACCCTCTGCACCACAGCACGCATGCCGACCATGATGCCCTGCGCTCCTTCAGGGCCGTTCGGGTGGAGACACCCTGCGCCCGGCCCCCGCCCAGTGGCACGATGCGTCCAGGCGGTGCTTTCACCGCCACCCGAGGGGACGGAAGCGCATGACGACACCCACCGAGCACGACCCTGTGCTCAAGGCAACGGACCTCATGGCAACGGCAACCGCGACGGCATCGGAGCTCACGGCAGTGGACGGTGTGCACGCCAGACCGCCGAGCCAGCGCTCCGGCCGCCTCGCGGACGTCCCCGGGCGGCGGCTGTGCGAGCTGCGCCTGCCGGAGGTGCGGACGCTGCGCCGGGAGTCCCAGCGGGAAGAGGCCGACCTCAGCTACGTACGGCGGCTGCTGCAGGGCCGCATCGACATCCTCCGGGCCGAGCTGGCCCGCCGCGCCAGGCCGGGCTCCCCGGCGGTCGAGCGGCTGCTGGTCGAGCGGCTGTCGGAGATCCTCGCGGACGGGCCGTCCGCCCAGCGATCCTCCGCCCGCCACGTGACGCTGCGGCCCCCGCACAGCGAGGAGTACCGCCGCCTGGCCGAGGACATGCTCGGCGAGGTCGAGCTGTCGGACCTGGGCGCCCGTACCGACGGCGAGCTGCACGCGGGCCTGGGCCGCCTGGAGGCCTACGAGCGCCAGGTCTCCGTCCGCCGCCGGCGGATGCAGTCGACGGCCGACGATTGCAGTGCCGAGATCGCACGCAGGTACCGTGAAGGAGAAGCGCAAGTAGACGACCTCCTCTCGTGACGCTGTAGGGCACCATCCGGGGCGGTCGACCGCACGACCCCGGAAGGCCGACGATGACCTCCACGACCCCTGCCACGCCCGCGATCCCCGTGGCCGGCGGCGGCATATCCGCGGCCATACCCCCGGTCCTCGCCGAGATCGTCCGTTCCGGCTTCGTCGAGGGCCACCACCGGGGCTCGCTGGTGATGCTGGCGCCCGACGGCAGCGTGGAGCTGGCGATCGGCGACGTGACGGCCCCCGTCTACCCGCGCTCCGCGAACAAGCCCATGCAGGCGGCCGCGGTGCTCCGCGCCGGCCTGGAGCTCTCGGGCGAGCGGCTGGCGCTCGCCGCGGCGAGCCACTCCGGCGAGGAGTTCCACCTCGAGCTGGTGCGCAAGATGCTCGCCGAGTTCGACATCCTGGAGTGGGACCTGCAGACCCCGCCGGACCTGCCCTACGACCCGGTCGAGGCCGAGGCCTACCTGGCCTCCGGACAGGTCCGCGACCGCGTCACCATGAACTGCTCCGGCAAGCACGCCGCCATGATCGCCGCCTGCGCGGCCAACGGCTGGCCGCTGGAGACCTACCTGGCCCCCGAGCACCCCCTGCAGCGGCTCGTGCTGGAGGTCGTGGAGGAGACGAGCGGCGAGCGCGTCGCCCACGTGGGCACCGACGGCTGCGGCGCCCCCCTGATGGCGCTCTCCCTCACCGGCCTCGCGCGGGCCTTCCGCTCCTTCGTGCTGGCCGAGCCGGGCACCCCGGAGCGCCGGGTCGCGGACGCGATGCGCGCCCACCCCGAGTACGTGGCGGGCTCCCGCCGCCCCGACACCTGGCTGATGCGCGAGATCCCCGGCATCCTGGCGAAGATGGGCGCCGAGGCCGTCCAAGCCGTGGCCCTGCCGGACGGCCGCGCCCTCGCCTTCAAGATCGACGACGGGGCGGGCCGGGCCACGGGCCCGGTGCTGGCGCGCTCGCTCCAGCTGCTGGGCGTCGACTCCCCGGTCGTCGCCCGCATCGGCGACCAGCCGCTGCTCGGCGGCGGCCAGCGGGTGGGCGAGATCCGCGTCGCCTTCTAGCCCTGTGAGGGGCGCGGGGACCTGCGCAGCCCGCAGCCGTCGGGAAATCCGGATGCGTCGCGCGCGGGGCGCCGCCTAGCGTGAGGCGCCATGAACCTCGAAGTGCGCACGATCACGGAGCCCGACCTCCCCGACTGGATGCGCGCCGTGCGCACCGGCTTCCTCCGGCCGCCCGCCGTGACGAAGGAGGAGGTCGAACTCCGGCGTTCGTCCATGGACTTCGACCGGACGCAGGGCGCCTACGACGGAGGGCGCTGCGTGGCCACCTTCCGCAGCTTCACGCAACGCCTGAGCGTGCCCGGCGGCGCCTCGCTCACCGCCAACGCCGTCTCCAACGTCACCGTCTCCCCCACCCACCGCCGCCGCGGGCTGCTCGGCCGCATGATGGACCGCGACCTGCGGGCCGCCAAGGAGCGCGGCGACGCCGTCGCGACGCTGATCGCCGCCGAGTACCCGATCTACGGCCGCTACGGCTTCGGCCCGGTCACCTCGGTCACCGAGTGGGAGGTGGACGTGGCCCGCGCCGGGCTCGACCCGCGCCACGCGGGCCCGGCCGACGGCGGCCGCGTGGACCTCGTCGACGGCGACACCGTCCGCGAGCTGTGCCCGGACCTGCACGAGCGGCTGCGGGCCGTCCGGCACGGCGTCATCGACCGCACCGAGCGCTGGTGGGAATACGCCACGGGCGCGCTCGTCCGGCCCGGCAGCCCGCCGTGGACGGAGCCGTTCCACGCCGTCTACCGGGCGCCGGACGGCACCGTCGAAGGGCTGCTGACCTACACCGCCGACGACCGGTGGGAAGCCAAGCGCCCGCAGAACACCGCCACCGTCCGCGACCTCATAGCCGTCACCCCCACCGCCGAACGGGCCCTGTGGCACTACCTGTTGTCCGTCGACTGGATCACCAGGGTGAAGACCGGCTTCCGCGCCCCGGACGACCTCCTGCCGCACCTGCTGCCCGACCCCCGCGCCGCCCGCGTCACCACCCACGCCGACTACCTGTGGCTGCGCCCGCTCGACGTACCGGCCATGCTCTCGGCGCGTACGTACGCCTGCCCCGGCACCCTCGTCCTGGACGTCACCGACCCCGCCGGATACGCCGCCGGGCGCTACCTGCTGGACGCCGGGCCGGACGGCGCGAGCTGCACGCCCACCACGCGCCCGGCCGAACTCTCCCTGGACGCGGGCGACCTGGCCTCGCTCTATCTGGGCGACGAGACGGCGGTCCGGCTCGCCGCGCTGGGCCGCGTCACCGAGGGCCGGCCGGGCGCCGCGCTCCTCGCCGACGTGCTGCTGCGCACCGGACGACGGCCCTGGTGCCCGGACGTGTTCTGACATCGGATTCCGGCCACGGCTTGACCTCAAGTCCGCTTGAGGTCGGAGGCTTCTTCCACACCCCTTCGGCTCCCGAGCAGAATCCGAGGAAACCCGTGTCCGAGAACCCGTACCGCCTCGCCGTCGTCGTCGCCTCCACCCGCGAGGGCCGCTTCGGACCGGCCGTCGCCAACTGGCTGGCCGAGCAGACCGCGCAGCGCCCCGACATCGACGTCGACGTGATCGACCTGGCCGAGCACCCGCTGCCCGTCAACCTCAGCAGCGACCCCGGGCCCGAGGACGCCGCCGCCCTCGCCGCCGTCACCCCGCGGCTGGCGGAGGCGGACGCCTTCGTCGTCATCACCCCCGAGTACAACCACAGTTACCCGGCCGCCCTGAAGAACCTCATCGACTGGCACTACGTCCAGTGGCAGGCCAAGCCGGTGGCCTTCGTCTCCTACGGCGGGCTCTCCGGCGGCCTGCGCGCGGTGGAGCACCTGCGCCCGGTCTTCGCCGAACTGCACGCCGTCACCATCCGCGAGACGGTCAGCTTCCACAGCCCCTGGGGCAAGCTGGACGCCTCGGGCAAGCACCGGGACGAGGAGGACGGGCAGGCCGCCGCGGGCGCCGCGAAGAAGATGCTCGACCAGCTCACCTGGTGGGCCCTCTCCCTGCGCGAGGCCCGCGCGGCACGCCCGTACGGTGCCTGAGCTCCCCGGCTGGGCCACGGGGGTGTCCAGCCGGGACCTCACTCCTGCGGCACGGCCACGTGCTGGGCCAGACCACCGTCGACCGGCAGCTTGACGCCCGTGGTGAACGTGGCGTCGGCCGCGAGGAACAGGGCCGCCCGGGCCACCTCGTCGGTGGAACCGTGCCGCTTCATGGGGGTGGTGGCGTCACCGATGGCCCGGAGCTCCGCCTGATCCTGCGGCGAGAGCCCCACCACGCCCATGGTCGGGGTGTCGATGAAGCCGGGGCTGACCGCGTTGACGCGGATGCCGCGGCCGACCAGTTCGGACGCCAGCGTCTGGGCGAACGACCAGAGCGCGGCCTTCGAGCCGGAGTACACCGCCATCCCCGGGTAGCCCATCTCGTCGGACACCGAGGTCGTGAAGACGATCGCCCCGCCCTCGCGCAGCAGCGGGATCAGCCGCTGCACGGTGAAGAAGGCCCCCTTGGTATTCACCGAGAACTGCCAGTCGTAGGCCTCCTCGGTCACCTCCGCCACCGGCCCGAGCTCCGAGACGCCGGCGTTGACGAAGAGGTAGTCCACGTGACCGAGGGTCTCCTCGACGGTCGCGCCCAGCGCGGCGATGTCGGAGAGGCTGGCGGTGTCGGAGCGTACGACGTGCACGGCGGGGCCGAGTTCGTCCCGGGCGGCCTGGAGGTTCTTCTCGTTGCGGCCCGTCAGCAGCACCTCGGCGCCGCCCTCGACGAGACGCTTGACGATGGCCAGGCCCATGCCGATGGTGCCGCCGGTGACGACGGCCTTCTTGCCTGCGTACTTCTGCGCGTTCTTCTGTGCGTTGTTGGTCATGACCACACCGTGCCAAGGGGCGCTGACGATCCGCTTCGGATGCGCTGACGGTCCGTCGACGGCATTGTCAGTGCGGTGGGTTACGGTCGTTCGCATGCGGTTCGGAGTGCTCGGTCCACTGATGGTGTGGGGCGAGGCGGGGGAGCAGGTCAGAGTGCCCGAGGCGAAGGTCCGGGCGCTGCTGGCCCACCTCGTCGCGCATGCGGGCCGCCCGGTGTCCGCCGACCGGCTCGTGGAGGAGCTGTGGGCCGGCCGTCCGCCCGGCAAGCCCGCGGGCGCCCTCCAGGCCAAGGTCTCCCAGCTGCGCCGGGCCATCGGCCGCGACCGCGTCGTCCATCAGCCGCCCGGCTACCGGCTGCGCGTGGCCGACGGCGAGGTGGATGCCGACCGCTTCCGCACCCTGGTGGCCCGCGCCCGCGCCGCCCACGGCCCCCGCGAGCGCACCGCCCTGCTCACCGAGGCGCTCGGACTCTGGCGCGGCCCGGCCTTCGACGGCTTCGACGCCTCCAACGGCGGGGAGTTGGTGCACACGGCCGCACTGCACCTGGAAGAGCTGCGGCTGGGCGCGCTGGAGGAGCAGGCCGAAGCCCGCCTGGAGCTCGGCGAGCACGACCCGCTCGCCGCGGAGCTCACCGCGCTCGTGGCCCGGCACCCGCTGCGCGAGCGGCTGCGCGCCGCCCAGCTGCGCGCCCTGTACCGCGCGGGGCGGCAGAGCGAGGCCCTCGCCTCCTATGCCGAGCTGCGCGAGAAGCTGGCTGAGGAGCTGGGCCTGGACCCGGGCCCGGAGCTGGCCGCCCTCCACCGGGCGATCCTCACCCAGGCCCCGGAGCTGGCCGCCCCCGCCGCGCCCGCCCCGGCCCGCACCGCGCACCTCCCCGCGCCGCTCACCGAACTGGTCGGCAGGCAGCAGGCGGTGAAGGCCGTCGGCGAGCTGCTGGCGGCGCACCGCCTGGTGACGCTCACCGGGCCGGGCGGGGTCGGCAAGACCGCCCTCGCGATCGAGGCCGCGGGCCGCTGCGAGCGGCCCGACGGGGTGTGGTTCGCCGAGCTCGCCGGGCAGGGAGTCGCGGGAAGCGCGGGCGGGAGCGTCACCGAGATCGTCGCGGGCGTGCTGGGCGTGCCCGACGAACGGCTGCCGGAATCCCTCCGCGACCGCGAGGCCCTGCTGGTCCTGGACAACTGCGAGCACGCCGTCGAGCCGGTCGCCGAGCTCGTCGGCCGGCTGCTGCGCACTGCCCCGGGGATGCGGGTGCTGGCCACCAGCCAGGAGCCGCTGGGCCTGCCGGGCGAGACGCTCCACGCCGTCGAGCCGCTGCCCACGGAGGAGGCGGTGCGGCTGTTCGCGGCGCGGGCGGCGGCCGCCTCCCCCGGCTTCGTCCTGGACGCCTCCAACAGGGCGGCCGTCGAGGACGTCTGCCGACGGCTGGACGGCCTCCCCCTCGCCCTGGAGCTGGCCGCCACGCGCGTGCGCGCGCTGGGCGTGCACGAGCTGGCGGCCCGGCTGGACGACCGCTTCCGCGTCCTCGCCGGGCACCGCAGAGGAGCACCGCCGCGCCAGCAGACCCTCCGCGCGGTGATCGACTGGAGCTGGGAGCTGCTCACCGAGGCCGAGCGCGTGGTGCTGCGCCGCCTCGCCGTCCACACCGACGGCTGCACGCTGGGGGCGGCGGAGGCGGTGTGCGGGGAGGGCGCGGTCGCGCGGGATGAGGTGCTGGGGGTCCTGGCGCGCCTGGTGGACCGCTCGCTCGTCGTCATGGCCGACGGCCCGCACGGCCCGCGCTACCGGCTGCTGGAATCGGTCGCCGCATACGCCGCGGAGCGCCTGCGGGAGGCGGAGGGCGGTGAGGCGGAAGGCGGTGAAGCGGATGCGGTCCGGATGCGCCATCTGCGGCACTACACGGCCTTCGCTGAACGTGCGCAGCCCGGCCTGCAGGGCCACGGGCAGCAGCGCTGGCTGTCGCTGCTGGATGCCGACACCGGCAATCTGCGGGCAGCGCTGGATGCGGCCGTGCGCTACGGGGCGGCGCAGGAGGCGTCGCGGCTGGTGTCCGCGCTGTCCTGCTACTGGCTGCTGCGCGGGCGGTTCGGCGAGGGGCGCCGCGCTGCGGAGGCGGCGCTGGGGCTGGGCGCCGAGGCTGTCGAAGTCCGGTCGCTGCGGGACAGCTTCGTCCTGCTCACGGGCGAGCGCACGGACGCCGGCGCCCCGGGCCGGCAGCCGGGCCCGGAGTCGGACCGGGCCCGCTGGATCCGCGCGTACGCCCTGTTCAACACCGGCCACCTGGCCGCCAGCGAGCTTCTCAACGGCCGGGCGCTCGAAGGCTTCCGGGCGGGCGGCGACCGCTGGGGCATCGCCGCCGTGCACGGCCTGCGCGCGATGCACGCCCTGATCCGCGGCGACCTGACGGCCATCAGCAGGGACGGGACGCGCAGCATCGCCCTGTTCCGGGAGCTGGGCGACAGCTGGGGGCAGCTGCAGAGCGTCGCTCCGCTGGCTTCCCTCGCCGAGGCGTACGGCGAGTACGACCGCGCCGAGGAGCTGTTGCGCGACGGCACCGCCATGGCGGAAGCCCTGGGCCTCGCCACGGAGCTGTCCGCCCTCCTCTCCCGCCAGGGCCGCATCGCCCTGCTCACCGGCGACACCTCCCGCGCCCGCGCCCTGCACGAGCGGGCCCGCAAGCTGGCGGCCGAGCAGGGCTACAAGTTCGGCGAGATCCACGCCGAGCTGGGCCTGGCCCTCGGCGCCCGCCGCGAGGGCGACCTGGACACGGCCGAAGCCGTGCTGCACCGCATACGCGCCTGGTACGCCGAGGTGTCCACGGAAGCGGGCAACGCACTGGTCCTGGCCGAGCTGGGCTTCACCGCCGAGCTGCGCGGCGACGCGGAAACGGCTCGCGCCCACCACCTGGACGCCCTCGCCGCGGCCCGCCCCCTGGGCGACCCGCGCGCGGTCGCCCTCCCGCTGGAGGGCCTGGCCGGAGCCGAGCTCCTCGCGGGGGACGCCGAGCGGGCGGCCCGCCTCCTGGGCACCGCGGCGGCGGCCCGCGCCTCGGTGGGCGTACCGCTGCCGCCGCCGGAGCGGGGCGACGTGGACCGCATCACCGCTGGGGCGAAGCGAGTGTTGGGGGACGCGAGGTTCGCCGAGGCGTTCGAGGCGGGGTACGCGGCCCGTCAGCGGACGGGGGTCACACCCGCAGCCGCTCGCCCAGCGGTCATGTGCGAGTCCCCTTGTCGGTGGGTCAGCCCTTCGGCTGAGTAAAGCGGATGCGGTTGCCGAACGGGTCGCGAAGCCCGCAGTCGACCCCGTACGGGCGCTCCGTCGGCTCCTCGGTGAATTCGACGCCCTTGGCCAGCAGCGTCTCGTACGTCTTGCGGCAGTCCTCCGTGGTGAAGATGACCCAGCCGCCCATGGCGCCCTTGGTCACCAGCTCGCGGACCTGCTGTGCCGTCTCCTCGGACATCGCCGGGGCGCCGGGCTTCTCCAGCAGGATCTGGCGGCCCGGCTCACCGGGCACGTTGACGGTCAGCCACCGCATGAAGCCCAGATCGGCGTCGGTGTTGACCTCCAGGCCGAGCTTGCCGACGTAGAAGTCGAGGGCCTCGTCCTGGTCGAGGACGTATATCTGCGAGTGCGTGATGGCGTTGAACATGCCCTCAGGCTATGGCGCGCGCAGCGGCGAAAACTTCTCCGAAACTGCTCAAGTCCCGCTGACTCGCTGAACTCGCTCACCTCGCCCGCCTCGCTCAGCCGCTGGGCCGCATCCACGCCATCGCGAAACAGGTCGGCACGCCCGCCGCCACGGCGCTCTTGCGGTACTCCCGGGGCGACTTCCCGACGATCTCCCGGAACGTCCTGCTGAACGTGCCCAGACTGCCGAAGCCGACCTCCATACAGATGTCCGTCACACTGCGCTCGCTCTCGCGCAGCAGGAACATAGCCCGCTCGACGCGACGGCGCTGCAGGTAGCGGTGCGGCGTCTCGCCGAACGTGGCACGGAAGACGCGCGTGAAGTGGGCCTCGGACACGTGCGCGATCCGCGCCAGGGCGGGCACGTCCAGCGGTTGCGCGTAGTCCCGGTCCATCGCGTCCCGGGCACGCAGCATCCGGCGGTTGGACTCTTCCACGGCACGGCTCACCCGACCATCACACCACGTCGGGGAAAGTCCGGTAGTGTTCGCTCGCACGTAGTGAACGACCAAGGAGGTGAGACCCATTACCGCTGTATCAGGCTGGGTGCTCTCCCCTCGCGGCAGAACGGTCCCTCGGGCATAGGTGACCACGAGAGCACCCTTCGGTAACCCGGAAGGCTCTCATGTCGATCCCGTCGCTTCTCTCCGCACATTCTTCTGCATCTCTCTCGGACCTCTCCGAACCCTCGATCGTCACCAGGCTCCGCTCCGCCGGCTGCGTCTTCGCCGAGGACGAGGCGCGCCTGCTCCTCTCCGCGGCCCCCACACCGTCCGCCCTCGCCGACATGGTCGAGCGCCGGATCGCGGGCCTGCCGCTCGAACACGTCGTCGGCTGGGCGGAGTTCTGCGGCCTGCGAATAGAGGTGGACGCCGGGGTGTTCGTACCCCGTCCCCGCACCGAGTTCCTCGTGGCCCAGGCCACGGCCCTGGCCGCCCGCCCCCGCCCCGTCGTCGTCGACCTGTGCTGCGGCTCGGGCGCACTGGGCGCGGCGCTGGCCGCGGCCCTGGGCGGCATCGAGCTGCACGCCGCCGACATCGACCCGGCGGCGGTCCGGTGCGCCCGGCGCAACGTCACGTCTGCCGCAGGCCGCGTCTACGAGGGCGACCTCTACGCGCCACTGCCGCCGTCCCTGCGCGGCTGCGTCGACATCCTGCTGGCCAACGCCCCGTACGTCCCCTCGGAGCACATCGGCCTCCTCCCCCCGGAGGCCCGCGACCACGAACCGCGAGCAGCCCTCGACGGCGGCACGGACGGCCTGGACGTCCAGCGCCGCGTGACATCGGCGGCCGCACAATGGCTGGCCCCGGGCGGCCACTTGCTCATGGAAACGAGCGAACGCCAGGCACCCCACACGGCGGAGGCATTCACCCACGGCGGCCTGACCGTACACCTGGCGACCTGCGACGACCTGGGCGCAACGGTCATCATCGGCACAAGGCCGCACTGAGTCATCGCGGGAGCCAGAGCGCGGGTGTCCGTTTCCTTCAAGACCCGGCACCCGCCCCCTCCCTACACTGCCGGTCATGAACACCGCACCAGCACCCCAACTCGGCTTCATCGGTCTCGTCGTCTCCGATCTGGCCGCGTCGCTCGCCTTCTACCGGCGCCTGGGGATCGAGTTCCCCGAAGGCTCCGAGGACCAGCCACACGTCGAGGCCGCACTGCCGGGCGGGCTTCGGCTCGCCCTCGACACCGAGGCCACCGTCCGCTCCTTCTACCCGTCGTGGCGGCCGCCGACGGGCGGTGGCCGGGTGGGGCTGGCGTTCAGGTGCACGGGCCCCGAGCACGTCGACGCGGTGTACGAGACCCTGGTGACCGCCGGATACCACGGTGAGCTCAAGCCGTGGGACGCCTTCTGGGGCCAGCGCTACGCCACGGTGCACGACCCGGACGGCAACGGCGTCGACCTGTTCGCACCGTTGGCCAACGCCGCTCAGTGAGCTACCGCCCCACCAGGCCCGTCAGCGCCTCTCCCGCCAACTCCCTCACATCGCGGGCCAGGTGAGCCTGGTCCGCGAAGCCCGCAAGGGCGGCCGTCTCGGCGAAAGGAACGCCGGCGCGGACCAGGGCCAGGGCGCGTTGCAGTCGGAGGACCCGGGCCAGGGTCTTGGGGCCGTAGCCGAAAGCCGTCAGGGAACGGCGGTGGAGCTGTCGCGCGCCGAGACCCACCGATTCGGCGGTCGCCGCGACCGAGCAGCCGCCTGCCAGGGATGCCACGACCGTCCGCAGAAGCGGGTCGAGGGGGTCGGCATCAGCCGCCAGACGCAGCGCCAGGTCCTCGAGGGCGACGGCCGGGTCGGGCGCCGCGTCGATGTGTTCCCCGAGGCGGCGCACCTCGGCACCGGGCCAGAGGTCGGCGAGATCCACGCGCCGGTCCCGCAGCTCGTGCGCGGGCACCCCGAGCAGGGCCGGGGCGGTGCCGGGGAAGAAGCGGATGCCCGCCCACGGGCCTTGCGCTGCGGGGCCGGGGCGGTACGCGCGGGTGTCGGGCCCGGCGACGAGAAGCCGGCCCTCGGTCCACAGCAGGTCCATACAGCCGTCGGGCAGCACGGACACCGCTTCGCCGCCGCCTTCGCCGCCGCCTGGACACCCGACGGCTCCCCGCGTCCACACGACCGCACCCGGCAGCCGGGATGCACGCTCCGCATACTCGGAAATCACGCTGCGGAGGCTACGCCACGGAGACGATGCCTTGAGGCGCGGAGGGCAGGTTGCAGTTGGCCAGTTCATCGGACAGCGATGGCGCGCAGATGCCACGATGCCGCCATGACCGGGGGGGGGCTTCCGTGAGTGGCGCAGATGAGTCGGACAGCGGCCGTTCGTCCACGAATGCGACAGCCGCGCTCGCCTACGTCGAGGAACAGGTGGCCCACCACATAAGGTCCTTTTCCTCTTCCCGCACGTTCTACCAGCGCAGATCGCTCGCTCAGACGGTCAGCGCGGCAGCGCTGGGGGCGCTGACCACGTTCCTCATCGGTCTGGGGCAGATCTATCCGCAGGCGTGGCTCTCGGCAGCAGCACTGGCCAGCGCAGGGCTGACGACCGTCGCCTCCGCATGGACGGGATGGTTCGGAAGCCGGCAGGCATGGGTCATCAACCAGGCCGCGTTGAACAAGCTCTACACCCTGCGCGCCCAGATCCGCTTCGACAAGCTGTCCCGGACCGACAGCGCCGATGCGATATCGCCGGCAGCCGTGCAGGGCTATCACGACCGGTGCCAGGAAATCCTGCACGAAGCCAACTCCAGCTGGGAGCAGCTCCGACTCTCCCAGGGGTGACCGCTGCCCTGTCCCGTCCGGCACCCCGGCCGGCCGCACGTTCTCCACGGCCTCAGCAGGCACAGTCACGGCGAAGCAAGCATCGGCATCTGGAACTTATGCGGCTGCCCCCGCCACGAACTCTTCGCTGCCATACCGCTGTCGCAGCTCAAAGAGCAGGACCGGACACACGTAGACGCTCTCCGCCTCATGGCGTACAGCACCCCTTCGCTCGCCGCCGTCTCGCTCGAGCGCCTCGTGCAAGAAGCTCGCACGACCCTGCTCAGTGCCGCAGCTGCACTGCCGTCCCGCGAACCGACGCTCGGGATGCTGCGGGCCCATTTCTCGTAGAACAGTCAACGGCCCGCCCGAGCCCCTAGCCTGATCAGATTTGCCGGGAACCGTTCAGTTCCCGGTCAGAACGAGTGGGACTCGCTCGCTCTCCCTGAGAACGGACAATCTTGCTCATCCACACACGGGTGACCGCGCCTGTGACTGAGTGTCTCAGTTGGCCAGTTGAGCGTGAGGGTTCCGCCCGGCTTTGCGGGCCGCCGTTGACACAGGTCATCGCTGCTTTCAAGGGCAGCCGCGACGGATCATGTGACGGTGTCGCGTCCGGGCGTCGGCACGGTATGGGATTCCGTCAGCGCGCGCTCCGTCTGGCGGCGTTCGCCTGCCACTCGCGGCCGATGGAGCGCATCAGGGCCGGGTACACCCCGAGGTACCGGAAGGGTTTGATGGCAGCCATGTAGAGGGTTCCGAACAGTCCGTTCGGCTTCACCAGGACGGCCATCTGGCCGCGGTAGCCGCCGGCCCCGTCCGGGACCCAGCCGATGTGCATCACCGCGTGCACGGTCTTATTGCCCATCTCGGCGGCCCACTCGTCGTCTGTCTGATAGAGGGAAGTGAAGGGGGACGATCCGAGGTCGGGGCCCTGGGGGCCCTCGCCAAGGTCCGCCGGCAACCGGTCGCGCAGGGAGGGCAGCCGGGTGCCGGTGCCGGTGCCGGTGTCGGGCTTGTCCCAGCCGAGCAGTGCTCCGAGCTTCCAGCGGACGGCGAAGAGCGCGCGGGAGACGGGACCTTCTCCGTTCACACCGCCACTGATTCCTTCGGCGGTCTGGCGAACCAGCCATACAAGGTCGTCGGGGCCGCCGGGAGTGGGCAGTGCCCACACGTCCTCGACTGTGAAGTCGCCGGCGATCTCGTGGATCCGCCAGGGGCGGTCGGTATGGGCGGTTCGGGGAAGTCTCATGAGCGGGCCCCTGTCTATACGGTGGCGTATATATCGAGCATAGAACCATCCATACGCCCCCGTATACTCGGAGGGGATGTGAGGAGGCATACATCATGGGTGCGACTCGCACGCCACGGGGCAAGTGGATCGAGGAAGGCTTGCGGGCTCTCGTCGCAGGTGGCCCCGAAGCGGTCCGGATCGAGGCGCTGGCGCAGGCACTCGGCGTCAGCAAGGGGGGCTTCTACGGGTACTTCCGCAACCGGGACGCGCTGCTCGCCGAAATGCTCGATACCTGGGAGTGCGAGGTCACCGAGAGCGTGATCGAGCAGGTTGAGAGCGGCGGGGGAGATGCCAGGGCCAGACTGGAGCGCCTGTTCGACATCGTTGCCGCCGCTGCCGACGGGCCGGTGCGAGGCACCACCGCCGACATAGCGATCCGCGACTGGGCCCGCCGCGACGCGGCCGTCGCCGAGCGCCTGCGCCGCGTCGACAACCGCCGTGTGGACTACCTGCGTTCCCTGTTCTCCTCCTTCTGCCCCGACGAGGACGAGGTCGAGGTCCGCTGCCTGATCGCCGTCTCGGTGCGCATCGGCAACCATCTCTACGCCGCCGACAACGGCAAGCGCAGCCGCGCGGAAGTGATGGAGCTGATCAGGCAACGGTTGCTGGAATAGCCGCTCCCGCCATCCTTGCAGCCGTAACGCCCGGACGGCTCACGAGACGGCGCAGTGGACGCCCATCGGTCAATACGGGCCGGTCAGGCTGTCCGGGTACGGGAACGGCGAGCCCCTGAGCCTCTCGGCGTTCCAAACCCGTCGAGATCAGGGGGGATCTCTGCCGACCGGCCCGGTTCACACAGGCTGGCGCGGGGCAGGCGACCGACTTCGCCGGCCAAGGACAGCCGGGTTGCGCGCCGGGCCCGCCTGGCGCGTTCAACCGGCCAAGTACAACGCTCACCGGCCAGCCGAAACGCTCAGTCACAGCGCCCCGACCAACACTTTTGCAAGCATCCGCTTGCAAAAGTTAGCAAGGTGCGGCAGCATCGAAGCATGGCATCGCTCAACGTCGGCAATCTCGGCGAATACCTGCGCGAGCAGCGGCGCAATGCGCAGCTGACCTTGCGGCAGCTCGCCGATGCTGCGGGCGTGTCCAACCCGTACCTCAGCCAGATCGAGCGCGGCTTGCGCAAGCCGAGCGCGGAGATTCTGCAGCAGCTGGCCAAGGCGCTGCGGATCTCCGCCGAGACCCTGTACGTACAGGCCGGGATCCTCGACGAGCGCGAGCCCGAGGCCGCGGGGGTCCGTGGTGCGATCCTCGCCGACCCCTCGATCAACGAGCGGCAGAAGCAGGTGCTGCTCCAGGTCTACGAGTCCTTCCGCAAGGAGAACGGGCTCGCGGCGGACGAGGCTGCCGATACGGGTGAGACGAGTGAGACGGACAAGTCCGGCTAGCCGGTGACAGCTGGTCCGGCCGGGCGCGACGACACGACGCACGACCCACACATCTTCGAGCCGATCCGGGAGACCATCGCATGGCCACCACCCAAGACATCCGCAAGGCGGCCACCGACACCGCCTTCGCCGCGGCCGGCGTCGCCGACATCACCGCAGAGAAGATCGGGCATCTGGTCGCCGAGGCCCCCAGCCGCTTCGAGCAGCTGCGCAACACCGACCCCAAGGCCCTCGGTGAGAAGGTGACCCAGCGGGCCAAGGAGACCCAGGCCACGGTCACCACCAAGGTCACCGCCTTCGTCGGCACGCTCGACACCGACGTGAAGAAGCTGGGTCAGACCGCCCAGGAGATCGCGCTGCAGGGCGTCGGGCAGGCCGTGACCGTCGCGGCGAAGGCCGGCGAGACGTTCGACAAGCTGGCCGAGCGCGGCCGCACAGCCGTGCAGAACTGGCGCGGCGAGGCTGCCGAGGAGCTCAACGAGATCGCCGTCGCCGTCGAGCCGGCCACCGAGCCGGCCGCCGCCGAGCAGCAGGCGCAGGACGACGCCGGCGCCACCGGCGACGACGCCAAGCCCGCCGCCGCCCGGCGCACCGCCGCCGCCCGCAAGCCCGCCGCCAAGAAGCCCGAGGCCAAGGACGGCGCGGAGCAGTAACCGCGGACAGCGCAAGCGATCGGGGCACGCCGGGCGTGCCCCGATCGTTCCCGGTTACGAGTACGGTGGATCGTACGGACGACAAGAGGTGGACGGCATGCTGGTGGAAGGCTTCGGCGAAGTCCTGTACTGGGTCTCGATCGGCCTGCTCGTCTTCACGGTCGTGGCGTTCGCCGACGCCGCCGTGCGCCGCGAGGACGCCTACCGGGCAGCCGACAAACAGTCCAAGGGCTTCTGGCTGATCATCCTCGGCATCGCGGCCGTCGTGAACTTCTTCTTCGGCATCCTGAACTTCCTGCCGATCCTCGGCCTCATCGCCACGATCGTCTACATGGTGGACGTCCGCCCTGCCGTCCGGCAGGCCGCCGGCCGCGGTGGCCCGCGACGCCGCCGCGGCGGCTCCAGCTCGGACGGACCGTACGGGCCCTACAACGGCGGGCGCTAAGCCGTCGTACGACGACGGACACCACAGCACCCACCGCCGCCACCGCCCCCGCTACCGATCAAAAGGCACCGCAAAAGCGCCACGATCGAGCAGCAGCACCGCCAAGTCGTCCGTCAGCTCACCGCCGTTGAGCGCCCGCACCTCCGTCACGGCCGCCTCTAGCAGTTCCTCGCCGGCCAGCCCTTCCTTCACCTGACGGGCAATCAAT
Source organism: Streptomyces olivoverticillatus (assembly GCF_014203555.1). Lineage (GTDB taxonomy): Bacteria > Actinomycetota > Actinomycetes > Streptomycetales > Streptomycetaceae > Streptomyces > Streptomyces olivoverticillatus. The sequence continues at coordinate 1,109,512 of NZ_JACHJH010000001.1, forward strand.
TCGATCATGCCCTCCTGGCCCAGCCGCCGCGTCCCCGCGCCGACCCTGCCCTCGATCAGGCCGTCCGTGTACATCATCAGACTCCAGACGTCCCCGAGTTCGACCTGGTGCAGCGGCCAGCGCGCACCCGGGAGCAGCCCCAGCGCCGGGCCGCCGCCCTCCTGCGGCAGCAGGCCGGGGGCCTGCCCCGGGCGCAGGAGCAGCGGGGCCGGGTGCCCGGCCAGGCACATGCCCGCCCGGTCCCCGTCGGGCGATATGTCGACCGTGCACAGCGTCGCGAAGATCTCCTCGTCCGCGCGCTCGTGCTCCAGCACCTGCTGAAGCGTCGACAGCAGCTCGTCGCCGCACAGCCCCGCCAGCGTCAAGGCCCGCCAGGCGATCCTCAGTTCGACGCCGAGCGCCGCCTCGTCCGGGCCGTGGCCGCAGACGTCGCCGATCATCGCGTGCACCGTGCCGTCCGGCGTGCGCACCGTGTCGTAGAAGTCCCCGCCGAGCAACGCACGGCTGCGGCCCGGCCGGTAGCGCGCGGCGAACTTGAGCTCCGACCCCGCCAGCAGCGGGTTGGGCAGCAGCCCGCGCTCCAGCCGGGCGTTCTCCTGGGCCCGCAGCCGCGTCTCGGTGAGCTGCCGCTGCGCAGAGTCCGCCCGCTTGCGCTCCACCGCATAGCGGATGGCGCGATTGAGCACCCGGCCGTCGAGCTCGTCGCGGAAGAGGTAGTCCTGCGCGCCGACCCGGACCGCCTCCGCCGCCCGCTCGGCGTCCGCCTCGGCGGTCAGGGCGAGCACAGCCTGGTGCGGGGCGAGGCGCAGCACCTGCCGCAGGGTGTCCAGCTCGTCCAGCGGCTCACGGGTGGGTACGACCACGCTCGCCTCACGCGCCACACCGCAGCCGCCGACAGCCCCGGTTTCCATGGGAGGCAGGGCCAGGTCCAGCAGGATGCAGTGCACGTCGTCGGTGAGCAGTCGCGCCGCCTCCGTGAGGTTGCGGGCGGTGCGGATGCGTACGGGCTTGCCCGCCGCGCAGGTCATCTCGGCCATTTCCGGACCGGAGAGCGCGCCTCCGGGGTCGTCCTCGATCACCAGCAGCGTCAGCCCGCCGTCGGACGGCGCGGCGGACGACTCCGCCGGCCTCGGTGCGGGTACGGGCATCACGTCGTTTTCCTTCCTCCCCCAGCTACCGCTGGGGGCGCCCCCACCCCCCGAGGGGCACGGCACGCTGCCGAGGGGCAGGCACCGAACGTGACCCTAGCGGCAGAGCCCGGCCCAACGGAATGGTACGAAGCCACCCGCCTCTGTCATATGCCGCCGCCACGTGGGCATTTGACGCACGAAAGCGGGCAGTGCACGAAGCAAACGGATGACGAACGTCACGTAGTACGAAGCTCCTCGTACGAGCACGCCTACGCTCCGTGCACCACCCCGGGCCGCTGGACCCACGCTGCGCAGCCGGACGACTACGAAACCGGAACGGAACGGCTACCCCGGCCGCACCACCCCGAGGATCGGCATCGTGCCGGCCCCCGTGAGCGTCACCTGGCGGCCGGGCCGGGGCGCGTGCACGATCCGGCCGTCGCCGACGTACATCCCCACATGGCTGGCGTCCGAGAAGTAGATCACCAGGTCCCCCGGGCGCATGTCCTTCACGTCGACCTTCGGCAGCTGCTGCCACTGCTCCTGCGAGGTGCGCGGGATCGCGCGGCCCGCCGCCGCCCACGCCTTGAGCGTCAGACCCGAGCAGTCGTAGGTCTCCGGACCCTCGGCGCCCCAGACGTAGTCCTTGCCGATCTGCGCGGTGGCGAAGTCGACGGCCCGCTTGCCCTCGGCGGAGGTCGCGGCGCCCGAGCCCAGCCCGGCCAGGCCCTTCGCGGCGTCGGAGGCCAGCCACTTCTGCTGCGCCTGGCGGGCCTGGTCCTCCTCCAGCTGCCGCAGCCGCTCCTGCTCCTTCTCCTGCAGCCGGGACTCGAGCTTCCGGGCCTCCTCCAGCTGCCCCTCGACCTCCTTCTTGGCGGCCTCCTTCTTCTTCCGCTCGTCGTCCAGCTTCTTCCAGCGGTCGCTCGCGTCCTTGGCGTACCCCTCCAGCTCCGCGCGCGTGGCCGCCACCTGCGACAGCAGGCCGCGGGTGGCCTGCTCGCCCTTGCGGAGCAGGGGGACGCCCTTGAGGAAGTTGTCTGGCGAGGCGCTGAAGAAGAGCTGGGTCTGCGGGGTCAGGCCGCCGGAACGATACTGCGCGCGGGCCAGGGCGCCCGCCTGGTTCCGCAGCCGGTCCATCCGCTCCTGGGCGGCGGTCACCGCCTTGGCGATCTCCGTGATCGACTTCTCTTGCAGATGCTGCTGCGCGCCGGCCGCGTTGTACGCGTCCGTGGCGGCCTCGGCCTTGCGGTAGAGGGTCTCGACCCGCTGGTGCACCTGCTCCAGGCTCGGCGAGTCGCCCCCGCCCGGCCCGTCACTCACGCTCCCCGAGCCGCCCGGCCCCGGGTCCGCGTATGCCACACCGGACGCACCCAGCACGCCGACCGCACCCGTCACCGCACACACCACCGCGGTCGCGACGACCAGCCGGCCACGAGCCCGTACGCCGATCCCACCGCCCGCCCTCGTCCCGCTCAGCCCGCCCCGCCCATTCCGCCCGAACCGCCCCACCAGGACACCTCCGCGACTCCGCCCCCGCACCTAACGCACCGTCACACGCGAGATCCGGATGCTGTCACGCCCATCGCCAAACCGACAGAGACCTGCGTCACACTTCGAGCGAAACGAGAGGGTCCAGCGATCGAAAATGAGCGGACCCGGCGATCGGAACCATCCCTTCCGCCGGGCCACCACCCTGACGGCCGAGGTTCACCCTGCGTTCACTCTTCCCCATCGACCGCTTCACCTGTTCTGCCTAATTTCGGCCGTAGAGAGTTCGGGGCACACCGTCCAGGTGGCCCCCGACCGACCCAGAGTGGAACGGCAGAGCTCCACCCACCTCTCGCACGCCGCCCGAGCGGCGGCTCCCGGAAGGAACACCCGAAAGTGAAGCTTCAGCGCACCAACCGGCTTCGCACCGCCGCTCTCGGCGCCATCGCCGTCACCGGCGCCCTGGTCCTCACGGCGTGCGGCTCCGACAACAACAGCGGCAGCAGCAGCGGCGGCGACTCCACCAAGGCTGCGGGCAACATCAAGTGCGACGGCAAGGGCCAGCTGCTGGCCTCGGGCTCGTCCGCGCAGAAGAACGCCATGGACCTGTGGGTCAAGAACTTCATGGCGGCCTGCAAGGACATCCAGATCAACTACAAGCCCACCGGTTCGGGCGCGGGCATCCAGGAGTTCCTCCAGGGCAAGACCGCCTTCGCGGGCTCCGACTCGGCGCTCAAGCCGGAAGAGGTCGCCAAGTCCAAGGAGGTCGTCAAGGGCGGCCAGGGCATCAACCTGCCCATGGTCGGCGGCCCGATCGCCATCGGCTACAACGTGCCCGGCGTGGACAACCTGGTCCTGGACGCCGACACCCTCGCCAAGATCTTCGACGGCAAGATCGAGAAGTGGAACGACGAGGCGATCGCCAAGCTCAACAAGGACGCCAAGCTCCCCGACCTCAAGATCCAGCCGTTCCACCGCTCCGACGAGTCGGGCACCACCGACAACTTCACCAAGTACCTCAAGGCCGCCGCCGACAAGTCCTGGCCGTACGAGCCCGCCAAGGCCTGGAAGGCCAAGGGCGGCCAGTCGGCCGACGGCTCCGCGGGCGTCTCCTCGCAGGTCAACCAGACCAAGGGCGCCATCTCCTACTTCGAGCTGTCCTACGCCACGGCCAACAACATCCACACGGTGAAGCTCAACACCGGCGCCTCCGCGCCCGTCGAGGCCACCAGTGACAACGCCTCCAAGGCCATCGCCGAGGCGAAGATCACCGGCACCGGCAAGGACCTCGCCCTCAAGCTCAACTACACCACCAAGGCCGAGGGCGCCTACCCGATCACCCTGGTGACCTACGAGATCGTCGGCGACCAGGGCAACAAGGCCGACACTCTCCCGGCGACCAAGTCCTTCCTCACCTACATCGCGAGCGAGGACGGCCAGTCGGTCCTCAAGGGCCTCGGCTACGCCCCGCTGCCCGCCGAGATCGCCAAGAAGGTCCGCGAGACCGTCGCCACCATCTCCTGACCCAGGCCGGCGGGAGGCCCAAGGCCTCCCGCCGACCCGAGTGCGGGCGGCACCCGCCGCGCGAAGCCTCCCCGCTGCGCACAGCGAGGGCCGCCCGCACCGTCCGGTGCACCGCCGCACCGGGATCCGGGCCCAGCAGCCCGGTCCCGCAGACCGGAGAAATCCATGGACATAACCCCAGCCACAGCAGCAACACCCCCGCCCTTGCCCGGCGGGTCGCAGCCGGCCCCCGCCGAGCAGTCGAAGGCCGCCGCCCGCGCCGGAGACCGGATCTTCCTGGCGCTCTCCCGCGGCTCCGGCATCCTGCTCCTGGTGATCATGGCCGCGATCGCGGTCTTCCTCACCGTCCGCGCCGCGAGCGCCCTCTCCCACAACGAGGGCAACTTCTTCACCACCTTCGAGTGGAACGCCAACGCCAACCCGCCGGTGTTCGGCATCGCGGTGCTGGCCTTCGGCACGATCGTCAGCTCACTGATCGCCATGCTCATCGCCGTGCCGGTGGCCATCGGCATCGCGCTGTTCATCTCGCACTACGCGCCGCGCAAGCTGGCCGCCCCGCTGTCGTACGTGATCGACCTGCTCGCCGCCGTGCCGTCCATCGTCTACGGCCTGTGGGGCGCCCTCTTCCTGGTGCCGCACCTGACCGGGCTCTACGGCTGGCTCAACGACTACCTCGGCTGGACCGGCATCTTCGCCTACCACGACGGCGCCGCCCGCTCCCTGTTCACCATCGGCATCCTGCTGGCGATCATGATCCTGCCGATCGTCACCAGCGTCAGCCGCGAGGTCTTCCTGCAGGCCCCGAAGATGCACGAGGAAGCCGCGCTGGCGCTCGGCGCCACCCGCTGGGAAGTCATCCGGATGTCCGTCCTCCCCTTCGGCCGGTCCGGCATCATCAGCGCCTCCATGCTCGGCCTCGGCCGCGCGCTCGGCGAGACGATGGCCGTGGCCACCGTCCTCTCCCCCAGCTTCGAGATCGGCAAGAGCCTGCTCGACCCCGGCGGCGGGACGTTCGCCCAGAACATCGCGAGCAGCTTCAAGGAGTCCGGCGAGATCGGCAAGGACGCCCTGATCGCCTCCGGCCTCGTCCTGTTCGTCCTGACCCTGCTGGTCAACGGCGCCGCCCGGATGATCATCGCGCGCCGCAAGGAGTACACGGCATGAGCGGAGTGACCATGGACCGGCCGCTGCCCGCGGGCGACGCCCCCGGCCCCGGCTACACCCTGCGCCAGCCCCGCCTGCCGCGCTGGACCCCGGCCGCCCTCGCGGCCGCCGCGGCCGCCGTCGGCATCGGCATCGGCGTCGGCGCCGGGCTGAGCAGCCACATCCAGTGGGGGCTGATAGCCGGCCTGCTGTTCGTCGTCGGGATGTACGCCCTCGCCGCCCGCGTCGAGGGCCGCCGCCAGGCCAAGGACCGGCTGGCCACCAGCCTGGTCTGGGTCTGCTTCCTGCTCGCCGTCGTTCCGCTGGTCTCCCTGGTCTGGGAGACGGTGTCCCGCGGCAGCAAGGTGCTCGACGGCACCTTCCTCTCCCACTCGATGGCCGGCGTGCTCACCATCCAGCCCGGCGGCGGCGTCTACCACGCCATCATCGGCACCCTGGAGCAGGTCGGCATCGCCACCGCCATCGCGGCCCCGATCGGCCTGCTGACCGCGGTCTACCTGGTGGAGTACGGGCGCGGCCGGCTCGCCAAGGCCGTCACCTTCTTCGTCGACGTGATGACGGGCATCCCCTCGATCGTCGCCGGTCTGTTCATCCTCAGCTTCTGGATCCTGATGCTCGACTTCGGCTACTCCGGCTTCGCCGGGGCGATGGCCCTGTCGATCCTGATGATGCCGGTCGTGGTCCGCTCCACGGAGGAGATGCTCAAGCTCGTCCCGAACGAGCTGCGCGAGGCCTCGCTGGCCCTGGGCGTGCCGAAGTGGCGGACGATCCTCAAGGTCGTCCTGCCCACCGCCATCGGCGGCATCGCCACCGGCGTGATGCTCTCGGTCGCCCGCATCGCCGGCGAGTCCGCCCCGGTCGTCCTGCTGGTCTTCGGCTCCCAGGTGATCAACAACGACCCCTTCGACGGAGCGCAGTCCTCGCTGCCGTACTACATCTACGAACAGTGGGCGGCCGGAAACGCGGCGAGCTACGACCGTGCCTGGGGCGCGGCCCTCGTCCTGATCGCCTTCGTCATGATCCTGAACCTGGTGGCCCGCGGCATCGCCCGCTGGAAGGCCCCCAAGGCCGGTCGCTGACCGCCCGCCACGCACGAAAGTTGAAGTGATCCCCATGGCCAAGCGAATCGACGTCAGCGGCCTCTCCGCCTTCTACGGCGCCCACAAGGCCATCGACGACATCTCCATGACCGTCGAGCCCCGCTCCGTGACCGCCTTCATCGGCCCGTCCGGCTGCGGCAAGTCCACCTTCCTGCGCACCCTGAACCGCATGCACGAGGTCACCCCCGGCGGCCGCGTCGAGGGCAAGGTGCTGCTGGACGACGAGAACCTCTACGGCCCCGGCGTCGACCCGGTCTCCGTGCGCCGCACGGTCGGCATGGTCTTCCAGCGGCCGAACCCCTTCCCGACCATGTCCATCTACGAGAACGTCGTGGCCGGCGTGCGCCTCAACGGCGGCCGGCTCCGCAAGGCGGAGCTGGACGCGGTCGTGGAGAAGTCGCTCAAGGGCGCCAACCTCTGGAAGGAGGTCAAGGACCGCCTGAACAAGCCGGGGGCGGGCCTGTCCGGCGGCCAGCAGCAGCGCCTGTGCATAGCCCGCGCGATCGCGGTCGAGCCGCAGGTCCTCCTCATGGACGAGCCCTGCTCGGCGCTCGACCCGATCTCCACGCTCGCCATCGAGGACCTGATCGGCGAGCTCAAGGAGCGCTTCACGATCGTGATCGTGACGCACAACATGCAGCAGGCGGCCCGCGTCTCGGACCGCACCGCCTTCTTCAACCTGGCGGGCGTCGGCCAGCCGGGCAAGCTGGTCGAGATCGACGACACGGAGCGCATCTTCTCCAACCCGTCGGTCCAGGCGACGGAGGACTACATCTCGGGCCGCTTCGGCTAGGCCCGCCCCCCCAAGACCGCCTCGCGGTGCTGCATGGCGGTGCCACCGCAAGGCGAAGGGCCCGGCCCCCCTGTTCGTACCAGGGGGGCCGGGCCCAATGCGTTTCCGGGGCACGGCCCCGGGCGGATCACCCGAACGTCAGGCGGACCAGCCAGTAGCTGAGCGCGGCCACGCCGGCCGCGGCCGGCATCGTGATGAACCAGCCGAGAATGATGTTCTTGGCCACTCCCCACCGCACGGCGTTGACCCGCTTCGTCGCACCGACACCCATGATCGCCGAGGTGATCACATGGGTCGTGGAGATCGGCGCCTTGAACAGGAACGCCGTGGTGAACATGACCGACGCACCGGTCGTCTCCGCCGCGAAGCCCTGCGGCGGGTCCAGCTCGATGATCTTGCGGCCGAGCGTCCGCATGATGCGCCAGCCACCCGCGTACGTACCCAGCGAGAGCATCAGCGCACAGGAGATCTTCACCCAGATCGGGATGGCGGCACCCTTGCCCTGCACATCACCGATCACCAGCGCCATGACCACGACGCCCATGGTCTTCTGCGCGTCCTGCAGACCGTGGCCGAGCGCCATGCCCGCGGCCGAGACTGTCTGGGCGATGCGGAAGCCGCGCTTCGCCTTGTGCGGGTTGGCCTTGCGGAACATCCACATGATCACGACCATCACCAGATAGCCGAGGACCAGGCCGACGAGCGGCGAGAGGAACATCGGGATGACGATCTTCTCGAGGACGCCCGACCAGATGACGGTCGTGCCACCCGCGAGCGCCGCGCCCACCATGCCGCCGAAGAGGGCGTGCGAGGAGGAGGACGGCAGGCCGAAGTACCAGGTGGCCAGGTTCCAGGCGATCGCACCGATCAGCGCCGCGAAGAGGATGCCCATCCCCTTGTTGCCCGTCGGCGTCTCGATCAGGCCCTCGCTGACGGTCTTGGCGACCCCGCTGCCGAGGAAGGCACCCGCGAGGTTCATCACGGCCGCCATCGCCAGGGCCGCGCGCGGGGTCAGCGCCCGCGTGGAGACCGAGGTCGCGATGGCGTTCGCGGAGTCGTGGAAGCCGTTCGTATAGGTGAATCCGAGCGCGACCCCAATGGTCACGACAAGCGCAAACGTATCCACCGGAGGTCAGGACTCCTTGACCGCGATGGTCTCGACCGTGTTCGCCACGTGCTCGAACGCGTCGGCGGCCTCCTCGAGCACATCGACGATCTGCTTGAGCTTGAGCACCTCGATGGCGTCGTACTTGCCATTGAAGAGGTGGGCGAGGAGCTTGCGGTGGATCTGGTCCGCCTGGTTCTCCAGCCGGTTCACCTCGATCCAGTACTCCGTGAGGTTCGTCATCGTGCGCAGGTTCGGCATCGCCTCGGCGGTCAGCTCGGCCGCCCGCGCGAGAACCTCGATCTGCTGCTCGACGCCCTTCGGCAATTCCTCGATCTGGTAGAGGACCACCAGGTCGACGGCCTCTTCCATGAAATCCATGATGTCGTCGAGCGAACCGGCGAGGGTGTAGATGTCCTCACGGTCGAACGGCGTGATGAAAGAGGAGTTCAGCTGGTGGAAGATCGCGTGCGTCGCGTCGTCCCCCGCGTGCTCCGCTGCCCTCATCCGGTCGGCGATCTCGGCCCGTGCGGACGCATCCGCTCCGAGCAGTTCCATCAGGAGCTTGGAGCCCGTGACGATGTTGTCCGCGGAGGCGGCGAACATGTCGTAGAAGCTCGTCTCCCTGGGGGTCAGACGAAAGCGCACGTGGGATCCTCGGGGTGCAGCGGATTCGGTCTCGTTGATGCTAGGCGCATCATCCGGCCACAGCTAACTGGCATTCCCTCAGTGTCGCCCATCGGGCAGAGTGCTCATGAAACCGGTACGGGCCTGTGGCGGCGATTTTCGGTACCATATACCCGGCGGGGGTATGCGCACGGGGTGGCCGAAAAGCGCGGCACGCCCCGGCACCCGGCGGGCGACCGGCGGTGCCCCGCGGAGAAGACCTACGGAGGACGCCATGACGATCACCGACACGACAGTGACCAGCGACACGGAACCGCCTGCCGGCGGGGCCTGCGAAGACGGTCACGGCCACGGTCCGCATGGTTACAGCCAGCAGAAGGACCAGCACCTCAAGCGGCTGCGCCGGATCGAGGGCCAGATCCGCGGCCTCCAGCGCATGGTGGAAGAGGACGTCTACTGCATCGACATACTCACGCAGGTGTCGGCGAGCACGAAGGCCTTGCAGTCGTTCGCCCTGCAGCTGCTCCAGGAGCATCTGCGCCACTGCGTGGCGGATGCGGCGCTCAAGGGCGGCGAGGAAATCGACGCAAAGGTGGCTGAGGCGAGCGCGGCCATCGCACGGCTGCTGCGCACCTGAGGCGGGCCCTCTTATGCCGGGGGCCCTTCGCGGGTCCCTTGTCCTCTATCCCCCCGTCTCCCCCTCCGCCGCTTCGGCCGACCGCCTCACCACGCGCAGCACCTCGTCGATCCGGTCCGGGCTGAGCCGGTCCTCCGCCGCGCTGGACGCCGCGATCATCAAATCGCCATAGAGATCGATCTCGATGAGGGCCACGGGATCCGTCCCGCCCGACGACCCGCGTCGCGAAATCACGTGATTCACCTCCTCGGGTCTCCTCGGGGTGCGATGCCCGGCCACCGGCCGTCCGTCGACCGGCCGCCCCGATCGCCCCCTCGGGTTTCCAGCGTAGTGATCGGTACACACGCCGCGCATGGCACAGATGGACCATTTCCATGGCCAACTACGCCCTGCCGCGCTATTTCTGCGGCGAAGCGACCGTCCCCGCATAGATATCGCCGGGAGCCGGCAAATAGATGCCCGATTGCGGTCCGAAGGACGAAAGCTCGACCGTCGACACCACGGTCATGGGGGCCGAGGCGGTGGTCACGGCGCCGTCGGCCGTCCGTCTGATGCCGCCGCCGTCGGCGGCCCCGCCCCGCGAGCCGCCCCCCACGCTGAAGCGGTAGCGCAGCAGCCGCGGCCTGCCCTGCCGGTCGAGATATGCGTCAAAGGCCACCGTCCCACTGGAAAACCCTTTCGCCGCCGCCGCGAGCGCCGACCGGTCCCGCTCGGGCGCCGACGCCGCCGCCCGTTCGAGGTCGATCGTGCCCCAGTAGTGCGCCACCCGCGCGTCGTCGATCTGCTCGTCCCGCATGTACGCCACCTCCCCCGCGCCGCCCAGCAGTTCGGCCGCCGCAAGGGGATCGGTGGCCCCGCTGGTGAGCAGATCGCCGTCCGCGAGCTCCCCCGCCTCCAGCCGTACCCATTTGCCGACGGGAACACCCGCGCCGCGGTTCTTCATATAGAGGGCACCGGGCGTGAAGACCTCGGTGATCGGCCGGTGCTCGGCGGCCCCCGCCGCATCCTCGGGCAGCAGCACCGTCAGCCGCCCGATCGGCCGCTCGAAGTCGTAGGCCCCGCGCCCCTGGATCGTCAGCCGGGTGCCGCCGCTGGCGGTCTCCATGAACGTCCGCACCTTCGCCCCGCCCGCACGGGCCAGCGCCCGCGGGGCCTCGCGCACGGCGGCGAGCGCCCGTACGGGGTCGACAGCGGCAAGCCCGGCGAGCCCGGCCCCGTGCGCCTGCCCGGACCGGCCGCCGATCCGGACGGAGGCGCCTTCCCGCGCGTCGTCCGCCTCCCGGTCCGCGCAGCCGAACACGAGCAGCCCGAAGGCGAGGCCGCCCGCCACCGCGGTGGCGACGACCCCGCCTTTGCGTCTGTGCCGCTGCACAGCCATGACCGTCAGCCCCCTGCCGAAAGCGCTAGGTGGAACTCGTTCTCCTCAACGAGCACGCGTGGGTCGCCGTCACGGGCCCGGTAGCGTGGTCCCGTGTCCGATACCGCACCCGCGCAGCACGGCGCGGATCACGCCACCACCACCAGCGAGCGCGGTTCCTTCTGCACCGCCCGCTGCACCTGCGGCTGGTACGGCCCCGCCCGCAGGGCCCGCTCGCTGGCCCGCGAGGACGCCGACAACCACGCCACCCAGGTCTCGTCCGGCATCTGACGGCACCGACCGCGTCCGGCACCGACCGGACTCGACATCCGACCGAACTCGACACCCGACCGCATTCGGCATCCGACCCATTCGACGGCCGTGCACCGGAACCACCGGGTTCATCACGTCATCTGCATGATCGACCGACTTTCCGCCGAACACACCGACCCATCAGCCGCACCGGAACAGCGAACAGCTGTCCGGGGAACCGCTGATTGAACGGCGGACGTCGGGGCAGGCACCAGGACGTCGATGCAAGGGGGCAAGACCGGTCATGGTCATCACGAGGCGCGGCCTGCTGGCCGCGGGCACGGGAGTTGCGGCGGGCGGAGTGTGGGCCGTCGCCTGCGCCGGCGGCACCGGGCATGCAGCACCCGGCCGCAGCAGCGGGGCGAGCCGCGCGTCCAAGGCCGCCGCGGCCGACTGGACCGCCCTCGGCAAGGGCCTCGGCGGCGGCCTCATCCGCCCGGACGACGCCGACTACACCGCGGCCCGGCGGCTGTACAACACCCGCTTCGACCAGCTGCGCCCCGCCGGCATCGCCTACGTCAAGGGCACCGGGGACATAGCGGCCTGCCTGTCCTTCGCCCGCCGCTTCTCCATACCCGTCGCCATCCGCAACGGCGGCCACAGCTATGCCGGTTGGTCCAGCGGCAACGACCGGCTCGTCATCGACGTCTCCCGGCTGAAAACGGTCCGTACGACCTCCGCCACCACCGCCGTCATAGGCGCCGGCGCCAAACTCATCGACGTCTACTCGGGCCTGGCCTCCCACGGCGTCACCATCCCCGGCGGCTCCTGCCCCACCGTGGGCGTCTCCGGCCTCACCCTCGGCGGCGGCCACGGCATCCTCTCCCGCGCCTACGGCCTCACCTGCGACAGCCTCACCGGCGCCACCCTCGTCACCGCCGACGGCAAGACCGTCATCTGCGACTCCTCCCACAACAGCGACCTCTTCTGGGCCCTGCGCGGCGCGGGCAACGGCAACTTCGGCGTCGTCACCGAACTGTCCTTCCGCACCCACGCCGTGGCGGGCGGCGTGACCGGCTACGTCTCCTTCCCCTGGGCGAAGGCCGCGGCCGTGATCCGGGCCTGGCAGGAGTGGGGACCGGGCTGCCCCGACGAGATCTGGTCGGCCTGCGACCTCTCCGCCGCCGCGGGCGGTACTCCGCACATATCCGTGGCCGCCTTCTCGATCGGTTCGTACGGAGACCTCGAAAACGCCCTGGGCCGACTGGTGGACAAGGTCGGCAAGGCGGGCGGCTCCTCCGGCACGCCGCGGCTGCGCCGCCACACCTATCTCGACACCGTGCGCGCCTACGCGGGCTGCGACGACAAGTCCACCGAGCAGTGCCACCTCCCCGGCCGTACGCCCGGCCGCGAGTCCTCCGGCAAGCTGGACCGCGAGACGTACGTGGCGCGTTCGGACTTCTTCGACCGCTCACTGGACTCGTCGGGCATACGGACGCTCCTCGACCAGCTGGAGCGCTTCGGCCGCAAGGGCGGCAGCGGCGGCGCCTCCGTACAGCTCACCGCACTCGGCGGCGCCGTCAACCGGGTCGGCACGCTGGACACGGCCTTCGTGCACCGCAAGTCCCGTTTCCTGGCCCAGTACCTGACGTCCTGGGCGGCGGGCGGCTCGGGCGCCACGCAGACATCATGGCTGGACGGCGCACAGTCGGCGATGCGGCGCTACGCATCCGGCGCCGCGTACCAGAACTACACCGACCCCACCCTCAAGGACTGGCGCAAGGCGTACTACGGCGACGCGGCGGACCGGCTCGCGAAGATCAAGCGACAGTACGACCCGGGGCGCCTCTTCGACTTCCCGCAGGCGCTGTGATGCCGGCGGACGTGGTGTCGGTGTTACGCGGCGAGGTCGTTGTCGCGGTGGTGCAGGTGGTGTCCGTGGCCGGGCATCGCCGCCCCGGCCTCGGCCGCCGACATGGGCTCGTGCTCGGCCGGAGCATCGGCCGAGCGCACCAGCCATCCGGCGCGCGTGCCGGCGAGGGCCCGCATCAGCGGCGTCAGCAGCATCATGGCCAACGGCGCGAGCAGCAGCGCCACGGCCGTGCCGAGCGCGAGGCCGCCGACCACGTCCGTCGGGTAGTGCACGCCCAAGTAGACCCGGCAGAAGCCTTCGAGCAGCGCCAGGCCGATGCCGATGAGCCCGTACTTCCGGTTCGCCACGAAGAGGCCGACGCCCAGCGCCATCGTCAGCGTCGCATGGTCGCTGACGAAGGAGAAGTCCGTCTTCCCCTTGATGAGGACCTCCAGCCCCTGGTGGTCCAGGAACGGCCGCGGCCGGCGGACGAAGCCGCGTATCGGGACGTTGACGAGCAGGGCGATCCCGGCCGCCAGCGGCGCCCACAGCAGGGCCGCCATCGCGGCCGGGGCGTTCCGGCCCTTGCGCAGGCTCCACCACGCGCACAGCATCAGCACGGCGAAGCCGAAGACGATCCCGTACTCGCCGATGAACTCCATGGCGCGATCCGCCCAGTGCGGCGCGCCCTTGGCGATGCCGTTGATGTCGTAGAGCAGGCTGACGTCCGGGTTGGACCCGCCCGTGGCCTCCGGCATGGGGTGCTCCATCACGAGTCCAGCCATATGCCAGCCCATATGCCACGGCCCCTTATCTGTCGCCCGTTGCTGCTACGTCCAGCTACCGACCCCCGTGGTCCGTGCGCCCGGGTCCAGTGGCGGGCGCTGCTTTCCCACTCCCAATGGAACGCCCGGCTCCAACCGGCCGTTCCACTCTCCACTCAATGATCACTAGGACGTTATCGAAGGGTGACCCATGCCCCCTGCACGGGGTCCGCGGTTCAGGCTCCGTTCGGCTTGGGGAGCGCTTTCGCGCCATCTGCGGTCACCCGGGTCGCCCCGATGTAATCCGGCATGTCGATCTTGTCGAACCGGATCACCGCCCCCGTGTACGGCGCGTTGATCATGTACCCGCCACCCACGTACAGGCCCACGTGGTGGATGCTGCGCGGATCGTTCAAGTCGTGCGCGAAGAACACCAGGTCTCCGGGCAGCAGCTCGTCACGCTTGGGGTGCGGCCCGGCGTTCCACTGGTCGTTCGCCACCCGCGGCAGGGTGATGCCGACCGAGGCGTACGCGGCCTGGGTCAGCCCCGAGCAGTCGAAGCGGCCGTTGTCCTCCTTGCCGCCCTCGCCACCCCACAGGTACGGGGTGCCGAGCTTGTCCTGCGCGAAGTAGATCGCCCCGGCTGCCTGCTGAGAGGGCGCCACCCGACCGATCGGCCGCGCAAAGCTCTTCTCCAGGCTGCGGATGGACTTCACATAGCCCTGCGTCTCGCTGTACGCGGGGATGCCGCCCGCCTTGATGACGGCGTACGAGCCGGCGTTGTACGAAGCCAGCATGTTGTCCGTCAGGTCCCCCGGCACGCTCTTGACGTACTTGGCAAGGTCGCAGTCGTAGACGGCGGCGGAGGGGATGGCATCCCCCGGATCCCAGATGTCCGCTTTTCCGTCACCATTGGCATCGATGCCGTACCCGGCCCACGTCTCCGGGATGAACTGCGCTATCCCCCGCGCGTCCGCCGGACTCACGGCTCTCGGGTTCCAGTTGCTCTCGGTGTAGATCTGCGCGGCGAGCACGGCGGGGTTGAGCGCGGGGCAGAGATTGCCCCACTTCGAGAGCAGCGGCTGGTACTGATCGGGCACCGACCCCTTGGCCAGGCCGACCGACCCCTTGCCCCCGAACCCGTCGAGGTTCCCTGCGGCCACGTACACCCCGACGACGAGCAGCCCGACGAAACTCAGGCACACCCCGATGCCGACACTCACGCCCACCCAGAGCTTCCGCACCCCGCAATCCTCCCCCACGGACCCGCCGCGTATCCGTAATTCCGTACGGTCCGTCAGCCCAGCTGCGCGCCCAACGGCTCGTCTCAGCCTACGAGTCGGAACCACACGGCTTTGCCCTGGCCGGGCCTGTTTCCGCACACGCCCCAGTCGACAGCCTGCGTACGCACGAGGAACAGCCCCCGCCCGCGTTCCGCCTCGGGCGGCACCCATTGCCCGCACTGCGCAGGCCCGCCGGGCGCGTCGTCGTACACGAGCACGAGCAGCGCCCCGCCGGACATCCACCCGACGGACACGCTGACGGGCGCGGAGCAGCCGCTGCCGAGGCAGGCGTTGACGGCGTTGGTCACCACTTCGGAGGTGAGGAGGAGGGCGGTGTCGGCCAGTTCCTCGCGCTGCGCAGCGGCGAGGGCGGTGCGTACGGCTTCACGAGCGGTACGGACCCAGCCGGGGGCGGGCGGAAAGACGAGGGAGAAGTCGGACCGGGGCGCGAAGATCCCGTTCCGGGAGGCGACGGTTGCGGTGGTGCTGGGGCACATGACGTGACTCCTTCGGTTCACCGGTGCCCTCCGGGGCGGGGTGCGGTGGCGTTGTCGCGCGGGCATGCGGGCGCGGTGCACTTCCGGCTTATGGCTCGCCGGGGAGGGCGGTTCGGGTTCGACGATAGGGGGCGCCGTTTAGCTAGCTCAACCCAATCGCTGAAAGTTCCCCCCACGAGTGGACCAACTCCGCTCGCCACGGGCAGACTTCGGAGCGATCAACGAGGGGAGTCGGCTCATGGGCCTACGGACCAACCCGAGCCAACGTCAGCGGCGGCTGGGCGAAGAGCTGCGCAGGATGCGCGAGGCCAGTGGATTGTCTGCAACCGAAGCCGGGGCCCATGTCAGCCTTGGTCGAGCCCACATGAGCCACATCGAAACCGGTCGTACGGCGATCCCTGAGGACAAGCTTCGCACCTTGGCTCGCATTTACGGTTGCACTAGCGAGCCCCTCATCGAGGCCTTGGTTGAGATGAGCCAGACCACAGGCCGTGGGTGGTGGTCGGAGTACAAGGCCAGCCATGACGCCCATGCACTCGACCTGGCCGAGTTGGAGTCGTCAACCACCATCTACCGGTCATTCCAGTGGTTGTACGTGCCGGGTCTGCTCCAGACTCCGGACTACGTCCGGGCGGTAATCACCGGGGGTGAACCAGACGCCAGTGCGGCGCTCTTGGACAAGTACATTGAGTTTCGCCTGCGTCGGCAGCACGTCCTGACAGAGAGAGGGCTGCCGTTTCATGCGGTGATTCACGAGGCCGCCCTACATATGCAGTTTGTCTCTGCTGACGTCATGCGCCGCCAGATTCAGCATTTGGTCCAGATGGCCCGGCTGTCACACATTCAGATCCAGATTCTGCCGTTCAAGGCAAACGTCCATCCGCCTCGTTTCAGCATGCCGTTCGTCATCTTCGAAGGTCCCGTACCGGACCTCAACACCGTCTACGTAGAGCAGCCCATCACGTGCCCATTCATCAGCGACCACGATCGGTTCGGCCAGTTCTCGGAGGCCTTCGATCGCCTCAGCACGGTGGCCTTGGAACCGATTGACGCACAACTCGAACCCGAGTTGCATGCAAAGCGAGATTCCCTCGGTCTCATCCGGCACCTGATGTACACCCTGTGAAAGGAAAGTCATGCCAGAGCTCATGTGGCAGAAGTCAAGCTTCAGTGGCTCTGGAGGCACAGGCGAGTGCCTCGAAGTGGCGGTGACCCCGCCCGGGTGGCAGAAGTCGAGCTTTAGCGGGCCAGGCGGGGCCAACGGCGAATGCATAGAGGTGACCCTGGCGCCTGCTCGCTGGCAGAAGTCGAGCTTCAGCGGAGGCGGAAACGGGGGCGAATGCCTCGAAGTGGCCGCAGCCCCAACCCTCCACCTCCGGGAGAGCAAGAACCCCCAAACCATCCTCACCCCAACCCCCGCCGCCCTGCGGGCCCTGCTCGCGCACGCGAGGCGCTGAAACCCCATCAGCCACGCCCCCACCAGGGCTATCGTGGGCGCCCGGAACCGGTCGTCGAACATCCCATGGAGGGGCCATGCAGGAGCTCAACTGGATCAAGGCGGCCGAGGAGGACGAGCCCGAGTACTTCGAGATCGCCTTCGGCGAAGGGGACGACGTGGACAACGTCTACATCCGCGTCAATACGGACCCCGACAACATCGTCATCACCACCCAGCGCAAGTGGGAAGCGTTCGTGCTCGGCGTGAAGGCGGGCGAGTTCGACCACTTCGTCGAGGGCATCGAGGACTGACCGGCAAAGCACCCGTGTGCGAGAGTTGCGTCGTGATCAACGACAACCTCTGCGGACAGCTCGCCCCCGACAACCTGATGGACGACTTCGGCTGGCCGAAGTGCGGCCTGCCCTCCGGCCACGACGGCCCGCACCGGGAGTCGGCAAGCGGCCGGGGCTGGGTCGGGGAGGACTGACTAGGACCGGGCAAGCAGCGCCCGCTCCTCCTCCAGGGAGAATCCGCACTGGAGCGGCGGCTCGCCGCGCTCGCGGTCCCAGGCCAGGACGTCGGCGGCCGTCACCTCAAGCGGGGTCGCGGTCAAGCCCGCGGCCCGCGCCCGTGCCGGGCTGCGCTGCTGGGACGTCCAGTTCGCCCGTACCAGCGGGAACATCGGTGACAGCTCCTCGGGGTACACCCGCACGATCTCGACCGATGTGCCCGCGACCCGCGCGCACGTCCCGATGAGCCCGCCGAGCGTGACCGGCTCGACAGGGCCCACGGCATGGAACGCGCCGGGGCGGTCGTCGGCTAGCAGCTGCACCACCAGGCGGGCCAGGTCGCGCGAGTCGACGACCTGCACCGGCTGCGCGGGATCGGCGGGCAGCGCCACCCGCCCGCCCCGCGCCGCCCGGCGCACCCAGTACGTGAACGTGTCCGACGGGTCGTACGGCCCGGCCACCTTCCCCGGCCGCACGATCGTCGCCCGCAAGCCGTACCGGGCCAGCACATCGTCCTCGCAGGCCACCTTCAACCGGCCGTAGGTCTCGTTGTCGAGCTCCTCCGTGTCGCGTACGGGGGTGCGGCGCGGGGTGTCCTCGTCGGAGCCCGGCTCCACGCCCGTCTGCTCGTACACGGCGTGGCTGGAAACGAAGAGGTAGCGCCCGGCCCGCTCCCCCAGCGCGTCCATCGCCTGCCCGACGTGCCGCGGGACGTAGCCGCTGACGTCCACGACCGCGTCCCAACTGCCGTCGTGCAGGGCGGCGTAGTCGCCTGTGTCGCGGTCGCCGATGAGCCGGGGCAGTTGGGGGAACAGCTCGGGACCGGTTTTGCCGCGGCCGAACAAGGTCACTTCGGCCCCGGTGTGCAGGGCCTCTTCCACGATGGCGCGGCCCACGAAGGCCGTGCCGCCAAGAACAAGTATCCGCATGGTTGCCGACGCTACCGACAGGGCGACCCCGACGCTCGGCCCAGGAATGGCAGGTGCACAATGCCGCCATGTTGATCAAGGTCCGCAGGGCCCCCGAGTCTCGCAAGGATCGCTGGTCGGCCGTCGCGTTCGCGGTGGTCGGTCTCGCGCTGGCGGTCGGCGCGTACGTGCTGCTCCTCGTCTCCGTCCCCGCCAGGCACGTGCAGGAGCGCGATTTCACCAAGGCTCACATCTGCCCGGCTGCCGGCAGGGCGGCCACCTCCCCGGACTGCATACGGTCCGTGACCGCCACGGTCAAAGACGTCAAAGCCGACCACTCGCGGAGGACCACGCACTACTGGCTCAGCCTCACCGAGGGCGACGGCACCGTCCTCCGCGTCAAGATGAACGACATGTCGTACCCGGTCGTCGACATCGCCAGGAAGGGCGACCAGGTCACCGCGTGGTCGTGGCGGAAGCAGATCCGGTTCGTGGAGCTCAACGGAGAACGGCAGTACACCGACGCGGACCCGAGGGGCACGTACCACCTCCCGGCCGCCATCGGCACGGCGCTGCCGTCGCTCGCCCTCTACGCGTTCTGGTGCGCCTACTGGCTGGCCCGCAGGTCCGGCGCCTCACCGAAGCGCGCACCGTGGCAGACGAGCGTCTGGGGGGTCGCGGCGCTCTTCGTCGCGGGCATCGGGGCGCTCGGCGGCTTCTCCCGGGACAGCACCGCAGCGACGCTGCGGTACACGGCGATCGGGGCGGCGCCCGTACTGCTCGTGGCCACTGCCGTGGCCGTCTGGAACGTCCTCCGGGACCGCCGGACGAAGTCCGACGGGATCGAGGTCGAGCCGCTCGTACCCGCCGAGGAGGAGATCTTCGGCGGTGTGATCCTCGGCGACGTCCCGTACAGCGTGGAGGGGTTCAACGTCATCGTGGCCGGGCCCGACGGCCTGGCGTCGACGCCCGACCCCACCGCGAACATCGCCCGCAGGCCCGTGCCGCCGACCCTGGAAGTGGTGCGCGTCCGTCCCTCCTACCGATCGGACCCCGTGCAGGCCGTGCCCGGCAGCCATGTGGCGGAGTGCCGGGACGGCGAGACGACGGTACTGATCGTCGTCGACAGCAAAAACCTGCCGTGGGTCCTCGGAGCGCTCCAGGCGAGCCGACCTGCTGCTCCGAAGGAACCGGCACCGGCCGAGTGACGCGCGTTCAGAACAGCAGCGCACCGATCAGTGCGGCCATGACGAACACGGCGGCTCCGAGGAGCACGGGGAACGGCACCTTCGGTCCCTGCGGCGGCGGCCGTCGGCGTGAGTGGCCGGGCGTCGGCGGCGACGGCGCATAGGCGATCGGCTGCGGCGGCTCCGGCAGCCGCAGCGGGAACGACGGCGGCGGCGCAGCCGGGGGCGGTGCCGCGGGTCTCGGCGGCACCGCGGCCGGCAGGGCGCCCGGCAGCGGCTGCCGGGGGGTCTCGCGCCACGCGGAACCGGCGAAGAAGTCCGCCACCTCCTGCGCGGTGGGCCGCTCCGCCGGCTCCTTGGCCAGCATCCGCAGCAACTGCCGTTCGAACGGCTGCGGAACGTCGCCGCGACGCTGCGACGGCGGCACCGGCGCCTGGTCGACGTGCATATAGAGGAGTGCGGTCGGATTCTCGTCCCAGAACGGGGGACGTCCGGTCAACAGTTGGTACAACACGCACCCCAGCGCGTACACGTCCGACTCCGGACCAGCCGTGCGCCCCAGAGCGCGCTCGGGGGCGAGGTAGGTGCTCGTACCGACGATCTGGCCTGCGCGGGTCAGGGCGGCGGAGGTCTCGTCGACGAAACGTGCGATGCCGAAATCGCCGATTTTGAGGGTGCCGTCGGCGCCGAGCATGAGGTTGCCGGGTTTGACGTCGCGGTGGACGATGCCCTGCCGGTGCGCGGCCGCGAGGCCGGAGGCGGTCTGGGCGGCGATGTCGGCGACGGCCGGCGGGTCGAGGGCGCCGCGGGCGGCGAGCTCGGCCGCGAGGCTGGGGCCCTCAACGAGCTCCATGACCAGGTAGAAGCGGTTTTCCCAGGCCCCGAAGTCATGGACGCCGACGACCTGAGGATGATTCAGACGGGCTGCTGTCTGAGCTTCCATCCGGAAGCGCATGGCGGCGTTCTCGTCGCCCTCGTCGGCGAGAAGAAGCTTGACCGCCACCTGACGGCCCAGCACTTCGTCCTGCCCCTGCCAGACTTCACCCATGCCGCCACGGCCGAGCGGCTCGCCCAACCGGTACCGACCGGCAACCAGCACCCGTCCCCCACCTTTGATCTTGTTTCCTGCGCAGGGGCAGCAGCGTACCGACCGAACAGACTGTCACTTGCACACCCGCTCCCCCGCCCACCTCGCCGAACATTGCTCGGCGTCCATGCGCGTGATACACAGAGTCACCAGGTCGGGGCGGCAGCGCCGCCGCCTCATTCGAGTTTCGACAAAAAATGCCGCCAAATCGACATGCGATCGCGGCTTTGTCGGCGAAGATAGGTACCGACCTTTGCCATGGGGCAGCGGTGACACAAGTAGCTACAAGGGGCGGTGAGTTAGAGATGTTTTTTGCGGCCGGTAAAGGCGACATCAACACCATTATTGGCGGAATCGCCCCGAACTGGGGGCCGTTCGGCAGTCTCGGCCGGGAAGCGCGCGTGATGATCGAGGTCATCATGGCCGTGGCGATCCTGCTGTGCCTCGCGATCGCGATCTGGGGCGCGGCAAAGCAGCGGATCGGTGCGACGGCGCTCCGTGACACGTTCAGCGCCGAGCAGGGCAAGGGACTGATCGTCGCGGGCCTGACCGGGGTCTTCATCATCGGCTCGCTCGGCACCCTGTTCACCATCGTCTACGGCATGGCGGTCTGACCGCCCCCGCGCGCCCCCGTCCGCTCCGCCCCTGATTCCTCCCGCACCGAGGCAGCCACCTGATGCCCCCTCACACCCCCTTGTCCGCCCCCCGGAATCCGTTCACACCGCTACCGTCATATACGGGCGGCAGGCCGGCCACGACGGATGAGGAAGCAGGCGAGCGATGAGTCTCGGCGACGACGGTTACGGCGAGGACGACCGCCACCACGTGACGCGTACGCGGCTGCCGGAGGGCGAGGTCGACCCGTACGCCCCTGCCGCCCGGCGCGGGCGGCCTTCCGGGCGGAACCTGATCACGGTCGTGGGTGTCGTGGTGCTGCTCATTGCGGCGATTGCCTTCGCCAACAGAGGCGGCGGGGACTCGGCGTCGTCCGACAGTGCCGACTCGGCGTCGGGGCACAAGGGCGTCAGCAGCGGGCCGACTGCGCCGTCGGGGACGAAGCCGGTGGAGGGCAAGAGCGGGGGGATCGCTTCCGGTTTCGCTCATTCGGAGCAGGGGGCACAGTCGGCGGCGGCGAATTTTGCGGTGGCGCTGGTTTCGGCTGACATCCTCAAGCCCGAGAGACGGCACGAGATCGTGCCGCAAATCTTCGTCAGCGACAAAGTGCCCGAGCTCCAGAAGAGCCTCGACAACGCCTATTCCAAGGACTTCCTGTCCAAGCTCGGCTTGAACGAGCAGGGCGAGGCAGCCAAGGGCATGACATATGTGTCACGCACCGCACCGATTGGCACGAAGACCACGTCGTACAGCGATGCCTCCGCATCCGTCGACGTCTGGTGCACAGGCTTGTTCGGGACCGCAGGAGTCAGCTCCACCAATCCAGTGGCCAACGATTGGTTCACCATGACCATCAAGCTGCGGTGGGTGGACGGCGACTGGAAGGCCGAGAGCTTCGCGCAGAAGGACGGCCCGGCTCCGGTCAACAGCGATCGCACCGCATCCAACGCCGACGAGATCGCGAAGGCGGTCGAGCAATACGGAGGGTTCAGCTATGCCCGGTAGGCCCCGCCGTGCTCTCGCTCTCGCCGGCGTCATGGCGAGTCTCCAGGCCAGTGTCATCCTCTTGGCCACTCGCGCGGTAGCCGCGCCCACACCGCCGCCATCGGCGCCAGGTTCGACACCGGCGGCCACTCTGACGCCCGCTGCGACCCCGACGCCGACGCCGAGCCCGTCTGCCAAGGACCAGTGCGACCTCATTGTCGGCCCTGCCAAGCAGTACTGCCAAGGCGGCAAAGGCACCGGCGGCACCACCCAAGTCCCCGCCGATCCCGGCGCCGCGGACCCCCTCACCTCCCTCTCCAAAGGCTGCGCCGACGCCGCCTCCTGGATCGTCGACAAGCTCTCGCAAGCCGTCCACAAGACCGGCAACGTCGACTTCACCAACCCCGCCTTCCTCCGCCAGTACGCCGTCGTCTTCGCCGCGTCCACCATCCTGACCCTCGTCCTCTGGCTCCTGGCCGTCGCCAAGCGTGCCGTGCGCGGCGTGCCGTTCACCGAGGCCATCACCGAAGCCGTGGGCTTCCTCTGGCTGACCGTCCTCGCCTCCGCCTTCACCCCGCTGATCCTCTACACCGTCGTGTCGGCCACCGACGCCGTCACCGAGGTCATCGCCACCGGCGCCTCCTCGAACAACGACGCGTTCTTCGGCGGCTTCGCCGACGCGCTCAAGAAGGGCCAGGGCATCGGCGGCGGCCCGATCATGTTGATCGTCGTCTCGCTCGTCTCCGTGCTCGCCGCGGGCGTGCTCTGGCTGGAGCTCGTGATCCGCGCCGCCCTGCTCTACGTCGGCGCGCTGCTCGGCACCGCCGTCTACGCGGGGCTGGTGGACAAGAACATGTGGGGGCACGTCCGCCGCTGGGCCGGGATCATGATCGCCGTGATCCTGGTGAAGCCGATCATCGTGATCGTGCTGGGGCTCGCCGGAGCGCTCTCCTCCGGCAAGGGGCCGAACTCCTTCTCGGCAGTCGTCTCAGGCCTCGCCATCATCATCCTCGCCATCTTCGCCAGCGCGATGATCTACCGCTTCGTACCCGGCTTCGGAGACGAGATCATCAGCAGCCGCAACGCCAGCAACGACGTGGCCTCACGCCGCGCCGCCGCGGTGATCTCCTCGCCCGCCGCCCTGGTCAAGCAGGGCATCACCACCCACAGCGCCCGCGGCAACGGTGGCGGTGGCGGTGGCGGCCAGCAAACGGCCCCCGCCCGTCCCGCCGCGCCGCTGTCCGGTGGCGTCGCCGCCCACAGCGCACGGCCCGCCGCCCCCGCAGCGTCCGGCGGCGGCAACGGAAGCGCTCCCTCCGCCCCTGCCCCCGCACCGCGGGCGCAGAAGAACGGCAACAGCAACAACGGCAAGGCATCCGGAGGTGAGCGGAGTTGACGATCCCGGCCCAGTCCCAGCCGATCGCGGCCCGCCGTACGTATCTGATCGGCCGCGCACGACCCAATGCGGTGGTGGGCAAGAACCGGGAGACCGGCGAGATCGCACTGATCATCGCGGGCGCGTTCATCGGCATGATGTGCGGGCTGCTGGTGCCGATCCTGCCGCTGCGCATCGTCACGCTCTCCGGCTTCCCGGCCCTCGCGCTGGCGGCCGTCTACGTCCCGTACAAGAACCGCACGTTCTACAAGTGGTTCGAAATCAACCGCACGTACAAGCGCACCCTGCGCCGCGGCACGACGTACCGCTCGTCCGTCATGGAGGCCGGCACACGCGCGGACGGGCGTGAGGTGGAGGTCGGTCCGCCGCCCGGCATCGGGCGGATCAACTGGCTGGCCGCCCCCTTCGGGCCCGACGAGATCGCCGTGCTGCTGCACGCCGACCGCCGCACCGTCACCGCCGCCATCGAGATCGAGGGCCCCGGCGTCGGGCTGCGCGACTCGGAGGACCAGGAGGCTCTCGTCGAGCGGTTCGGCACGCTGCTCAAGCACGTGGCCAACGGCGACGGATACGTCACCCGCCTGCAGATACTGGCCCGTACGCTGCCCGCCGACCCCGACGCGCACGCCAAGGACGTCGAGCGGCGCGGCGACGACACGTCGCCGGACTGGCTCAAGGACTCGTACGACCAGCTGCAGTCGATGGTCTCCACCTCCTCCGAGCAGCACCGCGCCTACCTCGTGGCCTGCATGCACTACAGCCGGGAGCTGGCCTCCGAGGCGCAGGCCATCGCCCGCGCCTCCCGGGTCGAGGGCGGCAAGCGCCGCATCGACCGGGACGCGGGCCTGGCCGTCGTCATGGCGCGCGAGCTCACCGACATCTGCGCGCGGCTGGCCGAGGCGGACATCCGGGTGCGGCAGCCGCTCGGGCAGGGCCGGCTGGCCTCGCTCGTGCACTCCATGTACGACCCGGACCACCCCATCGACCACATCCAGGCCATGACCAAGCGCAACGCCTGGCCGGCCGAGCTGGACGCGATGGAGCCGACGTACCTGCAGGCGAAGACGCGCGAGTCGAGCACGCGCGCGCCCTGGTGCCACGCCACGGCCTGGGTGAAGGAGTGGCCGATGACGCCGGTGGGCGTCAACTTCCTCGCCCCGCTGCTCGTCCACACCCCGGACGTGATCCGCACGGTCGCGGTCTGCATGGACCTGGAGCCGACGGACGTGGCGATCGAGCGCATGCTCACCGAGAAGACGAACGACGACGCCGACGCCTCCCGCGCGGCCAAGATGAACCGCGTCGTCGACCCGCGCGACGTCGCCCACCATTCGCGCGTCGACCAGCGCGGCGAGGACCTGGCCAGCGGCGCCGCGGGCGTCAACCTCGTCGGGTACATCACCGTCTCGTCCCGCTCGCCGGAGGCACTGGCGCGCGACAAGCGGACCATAAGAGCCTCGGCGGGCAAGAGCTACCTCAAGCTGGAGTGGTGCGACCGCGAGCACCACCGCGCCTTCGTCAACACGCTGCCGTTCGCGACCGGCATCCGCCGCTAGAGACGTAGAGACGTAGGGACGTTAGGGGTTTTCCCGTGCTCGATCCGCTTGCCGCCGTCACCGACGCCTTCACCAGCTTCCTCTTCGGAAAGGTCGAGACCACCCGGCTGCCCGTACGGACCTCCACCGGACAGGCGCAGGCCGTCTACCTGCCGACCGCGGCACCCGGCCTCGGCGACTCGGGCGTGATCATCGGGCGTGAGGTGTACTCCGGCAAGGGCTACATCTACGACCCCTTCCAGCTCTACGGCCAGCAGCTGCCCGCCCCGCACTGGCTCGTCCTCGGCGAGTCCGGCAACGGCAAGTCGGCGCTGGAGAAGACCTATGTGCTGCGGCAGCTTCGCTTTCGCGACCGGCAGGTCGTCGTCCTCGACGCCCAGGGCGAGGACGGCGTCGGCGAGTGGAACCTGATCGCCCAGCAACTGGGTATAACCCCCATCCGGCTCGACCCGATGACCGCCCGCGAGGGCGGCATCCGCCTCAACCCGCTCGACCCGGCGATCACCACCACCGGCCAGCTCGCCCTCCTGCGCACGATCATCGAGGTCGCCATGGGCCGTGGCCTGGACGAGCGCTCGGGCTTCGCCCTCAAGGTCGCGCACGCGTACGTCAACGAGACGATCCTCGACCGGCAGCCGGTCCTCACCGACATCGTCGAACAGCTGCGGCACCCGGAGCCGGAGTCGGCGGAGTCGATGAACGTCGACATAGACGACGTACGGGCCTGGGGACTGGACGTCGCGCTGGTGCTGGACCGGCTGGTGGACGGTGACCTGCGCGGCATGTTCGACGGGCCGACGACCGCGGGCATCGACCTCGACGCCCCACTGATCGTCTTCGACCTCTCCCACATCGACCGCAACTCCATCGCCATGCCGATCCTGATGGCGATCGTCGGGGTGTGGCTGGAACACACCTGGATCAGGCCGGACCGCAAGAAGCGGATCTTCCTGGTGGAAGAGGCCTGGCACATCATCAACTCGCCGTTCGTGGCGCAGCTCTTCCAGCGGCTGCTGAAGTTTGGACGGCGGCTGGGCCTGTCGTTCGTGGCGGTGGTGCACCACCTGTCCGACGTGGTCGACGGGGCGGCGGCCAAGGAGGCCGCGGCCATCTTGAAGATGGCCTCGACCCGCACGATCTATGCCCAGAAGGCCGACGAGGCACGGGCCACCGGCCGGGTGCTGGGCCTGCCCCGCTGGGCGGTGGAGATCATTCCGACGCTCACGCCGGGCATTGCAGTGTGGGACGTCAACGGCAATGTCCAAGTGGTCAAACACCTGATCACGGAGGCCGAGCGGCCGCTCGTCTACACGGACCGGGCCATGACGGAGGACGGCGGAGGCCTCGGCCGCGAGGCAACGGCGCCCCTGGGCGGGGCGGAGGCCTCCTCGGCCGAGTCCACGGTGGCGTGACGTGCCGATAGAGGACCCGCGGGGGCAGGGGCGTACAAGCGGGGGCGTGCCGGACGGTCTGCTGATCAGCTGCATCGCCTTCCTGCTCGGCCTGACGGTGCTGGTGTGGACGGCCACGGGCCTCGCCGCGTTCTTCGCGCATGGCGCGTGGCCGGAAGGGGTGACCTTCCTCCGTACGCCGCAGGCGCTGCGGCACCTGATGACGCAGCCGCGCGACCTGCCGTCGGCGTGGCCTCAGGCACGGACGGGGGAACTGTCGGGGTACGGGCTGTTCTGGGGCATCCTCGTCGGCGAGGTGCTGGTGGCGGTGGTGCTGACGGTGTTCGCGATCGGCACGGTGGCACGGTGGAGGGGGGTGCGGGCGCGACGGGGGGAGGCTGTGGTGGCTGTAGCGCCGCCGGTGGCGGTGCCGGCGTCCGTACCAACGGAACCCGCGCCGACGCCCGCGGCTATGGAAGTACCCGCTGCTGTGGAAGTACCACCTGCTGTGGAAACGCCTTCTGCTGTGCAAGCTCCCCCTCCCGCCCCCAAAGAACCCCAACGACTGGTCTTCGGCGCCGGGGTGGAGGAGCGGAGGGCAGCGGCCACCCGAGCGAT
Source organism: Streptomyces olivoverticillatus (assembly GCF_014203555.1). GTDB lineage: Bacteria > Actinomycetota > Actinomycetes > Streptomycetales > Streptomycetaceae > Streptomyces > Streptomyces olivoverticillatus. The sequence continues at coordinate 1,136,774 of NZ_JACHJH010000001.1, forward strand.
CGTCGAAGCGCCGGGCCCGGTGCTCGTGGTCACCAGCGACCCGGTTCTGTGGTCGGACACGAAAGGCTCGCGGGCGAAGCTGGGACCGGTGCAGGTCTTCGACCCCAGCCATCTCCTCGACACCCCCGACCGGCTCCGCTGGAACCCCACCGCCGGCTGCGAGTCCCGCGACACGGCTGCTGCCCGCGCGGCTGCGCTCCTCGCGCCCGTACGCCCCCTGAGCACGCTCGACTCGGCGACCGCGGACACCGCCGAAACCCTGCTGCGCTGCTGGCTGCAGGCTGCAGCCGTCGACGGCCGCCCGTTCCGCCAAGTGCACCGCTGGGCGCAGGGCACATCGGCCCACGAGCCGGTACGGATCCTGCGCACCAGCCCCAAGGCGATCGGAGGTTCGGCGGGCGAACTGGAGTCGGCACTCACCGGCCACCCGGAACGTCGCGAGATGGCCGGTGAGTTGGTGGTACGGGCGCTCAACGCCCTGATGTCCATCCACATTCGCGACGCGTGTAATCCCAATCGGGCCAATTCCGTTGCGCTGGAATCTTTTGTGCCCGAGGGGGGAACGCTGTACGTGGTGGGTGAGGCGATTGAGGATCCCCGCACCCGCCCGGGCGCGATGCCGCTGCTGACCGCCCTCACCCAAAGCGTGGTCGAGCGCGGCCGGCGCATGGCCGAACGGTCATCCTCCGGTCGGCTCGACCCACCACTTACCGTCGTCCTGGACGACGTCGCGGCGGTGGCCCCGATCCCCTCACTGCCGGAGCTCCTCCGGGCGGGGGACGGGCTGGGATTGCCGATGTGGGCGTCGATGCGCTCGGAGGAACAGGCGCGGGCCCGGTGGCCGGGAGGCCTCCCAGCCACCTGAGCCGATCTCAGCGCTCCTGTCCGCGTCCCCGTTCCTGCCGACGCCGGTCGTCGTGCTGCTGCGCAGTCCGCTGTGCCTGGGGCTGATTCTTCCCCTGACTCGGAACTTGCGCCTGCCCCTGCCCCTGCTGCTGAGTGGATGCCTTGCCGCCGACGACGGCGTTGGATTCCACTTCTCTCCCACCGACCCGACTGCGCAACTGCTCAATCTTCGTCTGAGTGGCGAGACTGGGCGATTCCTTCGACTTCTCCTGGGACTGCTCCCTGGACTGCGAGTTCTCGTAGGTCTTGTGCGTGACCTTCCCGCTCTCGTCCCGCTGCCAGCTCTCCATCCGCTCCGGCGCGGCCTTGGAGTGCGGGGTGTAGTAGCGGTCGACTTCCTTGACCGCCGCGTGTTTCTGAATCAGCTTCTCGGCGTTGTCGGCGGATATGGCCCGGTCATCCTGGCCCTCCTTGTACATGTACCCGACGACCTCGTTCGGCACCCAGCGGCCGCCGAGCTCCTTGGAGACGTCCTGACCCTGCGCGGCCTTCTCCTGGACCTCCTCGTACGGGCCCTGCCAACGGCCGTTGACACGTTCCTGCGCGACTTCCTTGGAAGTCTCGACGTCAACGACGTGGACCTCGTAGCCCGCCTGGTCCAGCTGATTGACGAGCTCGTTCGACCACCACTCGCTGGCGAGGGTGCCGTCGATGACGACGTTCTCCCCGGCCTGGAGCGACATCGCCATGGCCTTGTCGGAGATGAGGCCGGACTCCTCGTGCACCAAGGCGGCCATCTCGCGCGGGAAGAACTGCTCGCCGGGCTGTCCCATGCCTTCCGGGACCATCTTGCTGAAGCTGCCGTCGTTCAAGGACTGCTCAAGCAGCTTGTCCTTGAACGCATCCGGGTCGACCTGGCGCCAGCCTTCGGAGCTCAGCCGCTCCTGCACACCGGGCAGCACCGAGGACTTGCCCGCACCGGGCGGACCCGCCGTGATGATGGCTATTCGGTCCTTGCCGGGGTTGGGAGTCCCGTTGTGCCAGTCGCTGAGGATCTTGTCGTGAACGGCCTGCCGACTGGCAGTGGGGCGCAGCTGGTCGCCGACACGGACGAACCAATCCGGGTTGTTGGTGGTGGCCGTCGGCGCCTTGAGCCCGAGCCGCCCGTCACGAGCGGCCTCCTCCAGAGCTTGGCGATGTGCCGTTGTCTTCTCAGGGTCCACAGTCAATGCCTGCCCGCGCCCTTACTGGCCCCGCTGCGCGTAGCGCCGCAGGATCGTGTCGTACGCCTCGCCGTCGATGTACTGCTGGTAGAGCGCGGACTCCACGTCGTCGAAGCTGCCCGCGACCGACGGCCGGAAGTCATTGAGCAGGTTCTCGGCCCGCGGCCCGACGGGAATGTACGGCCACGTCGACAGCGCCTCGATCATCTCCTCGCGGCCGATCTCACCCGCCGCATACCGATTGATGACGTGCTGAGGGCTACGGCCCGAACGCCCCGGCAGAACCGGCTCCAGCCGCCGCGCCTCCTCCACCAGCTCGCCCACGTTCGTGGGGTGCAGCCCAATGGCACTGCCGATCGCGTCCAGGCTCTCCCCGGCCTCGACGGCGGCCAGCGCCGCCAGCGCCTTGCGCTCGTGGGCCAGGGTCTCGCGCGCCTTGTTGGCCGCCAGAATCCGCCGCTCGGCCTCATAAGCCTCGCGAGCCTGCTCAAGGTAGGCAGACATGGTTCCTCCAACTTGTAGCTGTACTAGCTGTACTTACACGCAGGGCTCAGCCGAACTGCGGCAGCAACCCGCGGTCCGTCACCGGCAGGGCCCTGCCCGCCGTGTGTCCCGTGTTGCGGCATGCGTTGGGTATGGCCCGGCCGACGCGCGCCAGCGTGTCCCAGAGGCTGCGGTCGTGCCAGTAACCCGACTGGTCGCCCGCGCCTTCGGCCCGCTCGTCGGCGAGCATCGCCGCCTTCCAAGCGGAGTGGAGGCCCGCCAGCTCCTCCACCGCCCCGCCGTGCTGCGGCCAGCACACCGGGACCTGGAACTCGCCCTTGAGCTGGTAGTAGTTCTGCAGCCAGTCGACCCAGTCGGCCAGCTCGGTCCACTCATCGGGCGTGGCACGGGCCGCCCAGGGGCGCGGCCGAGGGGGCTCGTCGCCGTCGTCGGAAGCCCCCCCATTCGCCCCCTGCGCCCCCTGCGCCGCAAGCGCGCCCGTCTCCACCCGTTCCCGCAGTTCGTCCAGCTGCTCCTGCAGGCCGTTGATCAGGCCTTCGAGCCGCTGGGCCCGGTCGTAGTCCTGGTCCGCGATCTGGCCGACCAGGTCGACCACCTCGATCAGCTGGGCCTCCAGGCCGCCGATCGTCGGTACCGGTGCTTCCGTCACTTCTTCGCTCACTGCTGCTTCTCCATCGGAACCGGTGGCATCCCGGGCACCGGCGGCGCAGCCACCTGCACCCCGTACAACCGCTTCGACTCCTCCACGATCGCCCCCTGGTCCGTCTCCCAGTACGGCTCCGCCTCGACCACCATCGGGCGCACCCCGTGCATCATGACCACCATGCGGCGCTCGGGCAGTGCCGCGAGGTCGGCCACCGAGAGGATGTCCTCACGGCGGGTGGTCTCGGACGTCGACTGGTTGCCGATGAACGAGCGGGAGTCGTTGTTGCGGGTCATCTGCGGGGCGTCCCACTGGCCGACCAGGTCCGAGACCTTCTTGAGCAGACCGTCCGTGTCGGAGGAGCCGCCTCCGTACGTCTTGCAGGCGGCCGCGTCCCACAGGGTCTTCATGCCGAACTCGCCGAACGTGTCCTCGCCCTGCGCCCACGACTGCAGCCAGGCCATCACGATGATGCCCTTCGACCGGTAGTGGGTGTAGAGGTCGGGCAGCTGGCTCCAGCGGCAGGTGTTGGCGACCTCGTCGAGTGCCGCGAGCAGCGGCGGGTTGAGGCGGCCGCCGGGCGACTTCTCCGAGGTGCGGTCGGCGGTGGTGAGGATCGCCGCCGAAAGCGCCGTGGTCAGCGGCGCCGCCGAACCGACGCCCTTGCGCGACAGCAGGTAGATCGTGTCGGTGGACAGGACGAACTCGTCCGGGCGGAACTCCTGGCGCGTGCCCAGCTCCTCCGGCCGGCAGGTCACCCAACGGGTGATCTCGTCATTGGTCAGCCAGCGGACGAAAATCTCGGCCGTCGCGAAGATGGACTCGCGAGTCTTCTCCGGCAACCGCCGCATCGCCTCGATGCCGGTCGCGGCGACGGTCGCGCCGTGCTCGCGCAGGATCTCGTCCGGCTCGGAGTTCTGCGAGTCGCTCAGCCAGAGGTAGACGTTGCTGAGCTGCTGCCCGTCCATCGCAGCCGCCAGCAGGCACCAGCTGAGCAGCTGCTGGCCCTTGGGGTCGAAGAAGCCGTCCGCGCGGGCCTTGGCCTCGGCGTCCTTGCCGGCGTCGACCAGGGTGCTCATCAGCTCTTCGGCGTGCGAGAGCGTACGGATCTGGCGCAGCGGGTTCCACCACCAGGTGGGCGGCTCCTCGGCGATCTGCTGAGGGTCGAAGACCCACGTGTTGCCCTTGTACGAGCGGGCGAGCCGCGTCAGCGTGACGATGTCGTTCTTGTTGGACGACGCCACGCACGCGCCCGGCGCGCTCAGGATCGCGGGGATCACCTGCGCGACGGACTTGTGGCGGCCCGGACCGGCGATGGTCAGGTGCAGGTACTCCCACGGCGCGTACACGCGCCGCCCGGTCGTCACCGAGCGGCCCATGCGCATGCCGGGCTCAGCGGTGTCGATCTGCAGCCGCTGCGCGGTGCGCTCGGCGGCGGCCTGGAGGGCCACCTGGTCGCGGCGGGTGGTCATGCGCCGCGCCGCGTCGTTGTTCGACTTCTTCGACACGCCGCCGCGCCAGCTCTGCCGCACGCCCCGCGCGACCGTCGCGGCGATGCCGGCCACCACGGCCAGTTCGATCAGGACGATCACGGTGGCGGCGGTCGTCCAGTGCCAGTCGCCCGTGGCCAGGCCGAACAGCGGCGCGAACGGCCCGACGGCCTCCCAGCTGCCCGTGGCCCACCACTGGGCGCCCACCAGCGCCACGTAGCTGCCGCCGACGAGGAGCAGCACGACGCCCACGGCGGCGAGGGCGAGGTACTGGGCCGGGCCGGCCTGATCGGGTCGGCGTACGGTCATCGGCCCGCTCCCGCGCGCGCGGCGTCCCTGGCCGCCGACGCCGCCTTGGACAGGTCCAGGACCCCGGCCGGGTCCTCGTCGTCGGCGATGCGGTTGGCCCACCGCTCGTTGGTGTCGTTGAGCTTGATCTCGGCGCTGGTGAGCGCCGTCTGGATCGGGATGCCCGCGTTGGCACCCGCCTTGACCAGGAACTTGCCCCGGCCGGGCGGCGGCATCTCCTTGCCCGTCTTGTTGTCGATGCCCGGCGGGATCGACCACTCGACGATCAGTTCGCGCTCACGGCTGGACAGCGGCACGATCGCGTTCAGCGCGTCCATCTCCGCCCGCGGCAGGCCGCCCAGGAAGACCATGCCGCTTCGCTCGACGAAGCCCTTGGCCTTCTCCCGGTCCTCCGGGTTGGGCAGCGAGAGCAGGTCGGCGGTGGAGTGCGTCGTCATCGACTGGCCGATGCCGATCTGACGGTTCAGACGCGTCAGCTCGTCGACGCGGTCGACGAGACCGACACCGGCGCGCAGGATGCGCCACAGCTCGTCCAGGACGAGGAAGAAGTTCCGGCGCGGTTCGAGGCCGGCGGCCGTGAGCCGGTCGTGCGCCTCGATCGACGCGAACGCCTCGGCCCAGCAGGTCAGCAGCACCGCGCCTTCCAGCGTCTTCTCGCTCGCCGGGATCGAGGACAGGTCGATGGAGACCGGCCGGTCCAGGGACAGGCGCTCGCTGGTCTGCCGGTTGAAGGTGTTGGCCAGCGGACCCTCGACCAGCGACATCAGCGACTTGAGGAGCGGCTCGATCGCCAGCCGGTACTTGTCGTCGTTGCCATCGGCCAGCACCATGCGGCGCAGCGCCTCCGGGCCGTCCTTGAGCAGCTGCGCCAGGTCGCCCAGGATCGGCGGACGGCCGAGGTCGGTGTCGTCCAGCAGCTCGATGGCCCGGCCGAGGAGCGCCTCCTCGTCACCGGTGATCAGCGACTTGCGGACGATCGCGATGAGGGCGGCGACCATCGTGGAGCGGCGGCCCGTCGCCTCCTGCAGCAGGCTGTGCCGGGCGCTGCCGACGAGCCGGGAGGCGGCCGAGCCCATCTCGCCCAGGTCCAGCGGGTTCAGCGCGCCCATGCCGCGGCCGAGCTGGATGACCTGCCCGCCCAGCGCCCGCATCAGGGCCGTGTACTCGCCCTTGGTGTCACCCGGGACGAGCGAGACCGTGCCCCGGTAGTCCAGGCCGACGATCATCCGCCGGTTGATCGTGGACTTGCCGAGACCCGGCTTGGCCAGGGTGAACATCGACGGGTTCGAGATCAGGTTCGCCCGCTCGAACCAGGCGATGGGGTCGCAGCACAGGGTCGCGCCGGTGACGATGTTGCGCCCCAGGGGCACGCCCACCATGGGGGTGCCCGCGCCGACGACGTACGGCCACAGGCCGCACACCTGGCGGCTGGTGCCGCGGTACTCGGTGGGCAGGTCCAGGTAGGAGACGCGCCCACCACCGGGGCCGAGCATGCCGCGGCTGCCGATACGGGGCACCTGGCCCCAGTTGCGACCGCTCAGCACCAGCCCCTCGCCCGCAGCGGCGGAGCCGACACCGGCGGTCTCGTCGGATTTCTTCGAGCGCCGGAACATCGACGCAACCCCCTTGTGCGTTTGGTTTACAGAGCGGGTGCCTGCCGCCGTCCGCGGCCGCTTGCATCAGCGGCTGGGGACGGCGGCTCGGCGGTGCTGCGGAAGCCTGCGTCGGCTTCGGAAGCCTGCCTCAGTGGCCGCAGACGACTACTTCAGCGTCTTCGGCAGCTTCAGCGTCACGTGCTCCGGCAGGATCACGCCGATCGGCAGGGCCGCGAGGAACCCGGCGTCCTGGCTGCCCCACGCGTACCGCAGCGCGATACGGGCGGGAGCCGACAGGTTCTCGACCGCCACCTCGGCGGCCTGCACCCGGCTCTTCTCCTCGTCCTCGTCGTCGAGCACGGTGGCGGTGACCACCAGGCCGAACAGGGTCAGACCCGCACCGCGGGCCTCCTCCTGCCGGGTCTGGGCGGCGGCGATGTACTCGGCCTCCGCGTGCGCCTGCCCGTTGCGGGTGGTCTCCGTACGGCTGCGGGCCGCGCGGTAGTCACGGTCCGCGATGGTGGCCGCCTCGGCGGGCGAGTGCGGCCGGTAGATCAGGCTGACCCGCTTGCGGTCGATGTCGCCGTGCGCCGACAGCAGATTGCGCAGCACGTCGGAGAAGACCTCGCCGCGCGGCGCCTCGCCCATCATCCAGGTGACGCTGGTGGCGCCGTCGTGCCAGTACGACTTCGACTTCGCCACGTGCGTCGTCGGCCCGGCCTGCGCCCAGGTCAGCCCCGAATCGCGGCCGGCGGCACGCGCCTGGTCGATCAGCTGGGAGACACCGGGCTCGTACGCGGTGCGCACCACCTCGGCGATCTCCGTCGCCGACAGCGGCGCACAGGCACCGGCACCGGTGGTCGCCAGCCGGGCCGTCAGCGACGGCAGACGGCGGCCGATCTCCACCGCCATGTCGGCGGCCGCGCGCTTGCTGCGGCCGATCGCGGAGGAGGCGTCGTAGACGAGGGAGAGGTAGGTGTTGATGGTCGGCGAACCGGACGGGTAGTCGCGGTCGATGTCCGCCATCACCTGCCGGGCGAGCCGCGAGGCGCTGTCCGAGGCCTGGTGGGTGATCTCGTTGTGCAGCTTCTCGCCGCTGTCCGGGGCCACCTCGACGACGACCTGGAAACCGACCAGGCTCGGCTCGCCGCTCATGGTGCGCATGAACTGGCCCCAGTTGGCGACCCACGAGTCGACGTCGGCCTGGTCGACGAGGCTGCCGCCCTGGGAGCTGCAGGCGATGGTGACCGCGTACTGCTCCACGTCGTGGTAGTGGATCATCCCGAAGGGACGGCCGAGACCGTCCGTGGCCTCGTACATGTCACTGGCCATGGCCAGGCCCGGCAGCAGCGACTTGCCGCCGGGGACCTTGGACAGCACTCCGGAGCGGTACACGTTCTGACCTTTCATCACTCCCACGCCCCAGGCGAGGCGCGAATACATCAGGGTGCCCAGGTGCCGCCCGTACCGGTCGCGCACGGCGAGCGGTACGAGCACGATGGCACCGACGAGCAGGATCAGCACGCCCACCATCATGTCGAGCGGCGCGGCGGTGCCCGCCGCGGCCAGGAAGATGAACAGCACACCGGTGGGCACCAGGCCCAGGCCACCGAGGCCCGCCGAGCGGGGGCGCCGGAAGTTGCCGTACGTGCGAAGTTGCTGCACCTCAGGCGCCATCGGGTCCTCCGCCCACATCTGCCGCATCGTTCATGCCGCCGATCACGGCGGCCTTGGCGGTATCGACCGCCTTCTTGGCGACGACGGCCGCGGCACCTACCGGGCCACCCGCGGCACCCGCACCAGCACCGGCGGCTGCACCGCCCGCACCGGCACCTGCGCCTGCACCAGCTGCACCGGCACCCGCGCCGGCACCACCTGCAGCGCCTGCACCAGCACCGCCCGCGGCGCCCGCACCGGCACCGCCCGCGGCGCCACCGGCGGATCCGGAACTCGCGGCACCGGAGGCGCTGCCGCCGATGCCACCACCGCCGGAAAGCCCGGACGCCCCGGATGAGGACAGGCCTGCCTGACCTGCACCGCTGGGCGAACCGGCGTCGTACGAAGCCTGGGAGCCCGCACCCGACGACGAGGAGCCCGAGGGGCTGCCACCGGAAGAAGAGCTGGCCTGGGAGATGGCCTCACCGACGATGTCACCACCGCCGCCTCCACCACCGGTGAGGGCGATACCGGCGGGCTGGAACAGCTTGAGCAGCGCGGGCAGGACGAACACGGCACCGGAAAGCAGAACAAAGCCGGTGATACCGGAACCGAGGTCCTTGTCGGTGCCCGAACCCATGAGCCGGTACGCGGCCGCATAGACCGTCGCGGCGGCAGGCTTGAGGCACAGGAACGCCATCACCCAAGTGATCCAGCGGCTGAGCCAGCGCGAGCCCGTGCCGGTGAAGGCAGTGGACGCCGGAATGGCGATCGTGCCGCACAACAACACGAGGATCGCGGCCCGGAAGTACATGAGGATGAGCTGGAGCAGGGAGCAGCACACGGCGACGAACACCATCAGCAGGGGAACGGCCGGTCCCCCGAGAACGGCGGACATTCCACCGATGGCGGCCGCGGCCGCACCGAGCTTCACATCGGCGTCCCCGCCGAGCGACTCGTTGATGATCCAGTCGGTGTACTGATCACCGGCCTCGATGGCGAACTGCACGCCCAAGGTGAACGTGAAGTTGAGCAGGACGAGTTTGACCATCCCCTGCAGGATGTTGCGCAGCTGCTGCCCCGCGCCGCGCAGCTCGTAGGCCATCTTGGCCCCGACGACGATCAGGCAGACAGCGGTGAGGGAGGAGGACAGCCACAGGGTGTGGTCGGCCAGCCATTTCGCCACGTCGGAGGCGCCGGTTGGGGATGTCCCGTTGTTGAAGTCTTTGACGTTGTCCGCTGACACGCCTGGTGTGGAGACTTTCAGCCAGAGCGACGTCACGGCGGCAACGATCTTGCCGAGGCCGGCGGCGAGGGACTTGAGGAGGTCGTCGATCCAGCCGCTGACTACGCCGCCGACGGCGCCGGTGACTTTGTCGACGCCCTTCTCGACCAGCTTGCAGCCCTTGTCGACCAATACCCAGTTACATGGATTCCAGTTACTGCCGCCGGGCATTACAGCCCCCTAAATTGAACATAGCCGGCCATGTCGGGAATGACACTGCTGGACGACTGCAGGTGACCGTCGTCAGCCGGAACCACCTTCCAGTCGCCGTCCGACCACCGGACTGTCACCTGGAAGACCTTCAACGTACCTGCGCTTCCATCGCCGTTGACCAGAGAGACGACCGCGGTTTCATCCGTGTACGTCACCATCTGGAAGCCGGCAAGCTGCGCCAAATCACCGGCGGGGATGGGCTGGTTGATCTTCTTGGCGCCGTCAAGCAGAGTGTCGCGCCCCGGCCCGGGGAGCAGCATGTCGTTCATCGGCTTGGTGTCGGGCAGCGCCACGATGACGCGGTAGTAGCCGTTGATGGCAGCCATCAGCGCACCGCGCGGCGTGTGTGCGTAGCAGCCGGCCGTCAGACCGTCGAACTTCATGGGCCCAGCGCTCTTCGAGCGGGGAAGTACAGCCGAGTTCACCAGCTCCCAGGTGACATCCTGCGGCGCCGCCGTGGGCACCTTCTTGTCGGTGTCGGTGGGCGTGCAGGTGCCGTCCGCGGGCTTGCTCGTTGCGGACGAAGAACCGTTACTGCTGCCGCTGCTCCCACCGGAAGCGGGCGCGGCGGTGGGAGCAGCCGTACCCTTGCCTGCGGCGCTGCTGCCCTTGCTGTCATCGTCCTTCGTGACGACGACGAACACGCCGAGCATGACCACCAAGAAGATGATCACGGCGCTTGTGATGAACAGGCCACCTCCGAGTTTCCCCCGGTCCTGCCCGTCTTTCCTGTCAGCCATCTGTACTCCCCGTGAAGGCGCCTAGGACAGCAGCGCGTTGGCCAGGGCGGACCCGGCGGAGATGATGATGCTGCCGCCGCAGGCCCCGCCCAGCGCCTTCATCGCGCGGGACGAGCCGTGGCCGGAGAAGTACGCCCAGCACAGGATGGCGCCGGAGATCACAAAGGCCACGCCGGCCGCCCAAGCGGCCATGTAGGTGATCCAGCCGGTAATGTCCTGGATCTTCCCGCAGGCCCCGGGCGGGCAGGTACCGAGGGCGAGGACGATCTTGTCGTTCAACGTGTTCCTTCCAAGTGCGGACTGTGAGGTGTTTCAGGAGCCCAGGCGCGTGGCCGGGTCCGGAGGCGGCAGCTCGGCTTCCTCGCCCGCCGAAGGCGGACGCTGCCACTCGGGCCTCGGCGGCGCCGGCTGCAAGTAGGGATTACGCGGATCCGGCTTGGGCGGCTGCGCCACGGCGGGCACGCCTTGCAGGGGCGCGGGCTTGGGCGCGGGCGCGGCGGTCCGAGCGGGGGCCGGAGCCGGGGCGGCCTGGGCAGCCTGGACAGGCGCGACCGGCTGCGCAGGCTCAGGCTCCGTGGCCTGGACCACGGCGGGACCGGGCGCGGAAGCCATGGCAGGGCCCGGCGCGGGAGCCGGCACCGGTGCGGGCGTGGACGCCTGGACGACAGCCGCGGCCGGCTGCGCGGAGGGCTGAACAGATGCAGGAGCCTCGGCATGCACGTCACCCGGCCCGGGCGCAGGAGCAACAACCGGACCCGGCATGGCAACCGGGCCGGGCCGGGAACCGCCCGCATGAGCCATCAACGGCTCCGCCACGCGGGCAACCTCGGGTTCGGGCACGAGGACAACCGCAGGCTCGGGCGCAAGCACAATCGCCGGCTCCGGCACAGGGGCAACCACCGGCTCAGGCACAAGGACAACCGCAGGCTCGGGCGCGAGCACAACCACAGGCTCAGGCATGGGCGCAATCATCGGCTCCGGCATACGGGCCACCTGCGGCTCCGCCGCAACCGCACCCGGAACGTCCCCTAGCGCCGCATCAGCGGCCCTGGCCGACGGCCCCGGCGGCAGCGCCAGCTGGATGTGCGGCAACGGCAGCTGCAGCAACGTTTGTTCAAGCGCTTCCAGCTCCTTCACGCGCTTGCGTGCCTTGCCGCCCTCCCGCCACTCCTCGACCCACGGCACCTGCCAGAACTGACCAACGGCGCCGGTCAGGACGCGTATTCGGTCGCGAACGGAGCGCGGCGGCTTGGTCGGCGCGTCCGCCATGAGAACCAGGCCGACGATGTTCGTGCTCGCCGGCGCCTGCCCCGAGTGCCACTCCTGCAACGCGGCCTGAGCCGCGGCCAGCCCACGCGCATCCGCACGTGCGACCAGCACGATGTGCACGCCCGAGACGGCACCGTGAATGTCCGGCCACCGCCGGTTCGCGTCACCGCCACCGCCGACCGTACGCAGCAGCGTGGAGACCCCGGCACCCCCGTGCACGCCGAGGGCCCACCACAACACGCCCTCGGCAGGCGGCATCGGCTGCGTGCCGAGCTGCACCTGCGGGGCCTGGACGGAACCGACCTGACGCTGAACCGGAAGCGGCGGCGAGACGGCCGGACCAAGCGCCTGCTGAGCAGAAATCTGCGACACATCCTCCGGAGCAGGCGCAGTCTCGGCATTCGGCTGCGGCGTGACCCAAAGGTTCGGCCTGTCGTCAGCCATCCCCGTTTCCCCCCTCTCCGCGTTCGTCTTGCCAGATCGCGGAGGTTTACAGTACCTGAGCGGACGTCAAGACCGCCCCATAAATTCGAACAGCTACGAACAACACTTGATACCGTGCGATCTTGCCGCACGGTAGATCAGCCGGGGGAAGAGGGTGGATGGAGCAGCACTGCGTGAGTGCAGATCCGCTGGCAAAGTATCCGGACGTCATGAAGCCCCGAGAGGTTGCAGATGTTCTACGAGTTGAAGTCCAGACCTTGGTCAGATGGTTAGGGGACAGCCATGTCCCTGGGTTCCAAATCGGACCAAAGCAGGAATGGCGGATATGGCGTGAAGAACTCCGCCAATATCTGCACGCAAACCGGAACATCACGAACGTAGCTAAGAAATCCGCTTGATTGCATTGCGTTCCAACGGGGGGTCGTGACGATGCGTCTGCGCCGCAAGGCTCAGGCGGGCTGGGCCGCGCTGATGTGCTTGGTCCTGGCCGGCTGCGGAATGGTCAACCACGGGAGCATAGGCGGGGGGTTGAAGGACGGCTCCATACCGAAGCCCGAGTACATCCCCTGGATACTCAAGGCCGGGGCTATCTGTCCACAGATACCCCCGGCCATCATCGCCGCCCAGATCGAGGCCGAGAGCAGCTGGAACCCCAAGGCCGTGTCTCCCGCCAACGCAAAGGGGCTGAGCCAGTTCATCCCCGACACCTGGGCGTCCTACGGTGTGGACGGCGACGGCGACGGCGTAGCCGACCCCTTCGACCCCTACGACGCGATCATGTCCCAGGGGACCTACGACTGTGCGATCGCGAAGGAACTCCTGCCCGACGTCTCCAGCGGCAACGTCAAGGGCGACATCGTCGCGGTGACGCTCGCCGGCTACAACGCGGGCCCGTTCCGAGTCACCCAATTCCATGGGATACCGCCCTACGAGGAGACCCAGGACTACGTCGCCTCGATCCTCAAGAGCGCCGCGAAGTACCAGGGTTCCCTCAACAGCGGGGGAAACGTTCCTTCGGATGGCAGTACGGGCGCGAGGATCGTCGCCGCGGCTCGCAGCGTCCTCGGCATGCCCTACATCTGGGGCGGCGGCGGCAGCGAAGGCCCCACCGGCGGCGGCTTCGACTGCTCGGGCCTCACGCAGTTCGCGGTCTTCCAAGGCACCGGAGGCAAGGTCGAAATCCCGCGTACCTCCCAGACCCAGCGCGGCGCCGGCACCTCCATACCCTCCACTCCGGAGGCCATGCAGCCGGGCGACATCATCGTCATCAACAACGACGGCGACTGGGGCCACGTCGGCCTTTACATCGGCAACGGCCAGATGATCCACGCACCCCGCCCGGGCAAGACGGTCGAGATCACCGACCTCGATCCGTACTGGCTACAGTTCCCGTGGGACGTCAGGAGAATGGCATGACCAACGCCCCCACCCGCCATGGTCGTCCGGCCATCGCAGCTGCTGCAGTCTCCGTCACGCTGGCCCTCGCCCTGACCGGCTGCGGCAGCAGCAGCCACAAGGGCACCGGCGCCGGCCCCAAGGCTTCCACTCCGCCGCCCACCTCCCGCCCGGATGCCAACTACTCCCCCGCCCCCGCCCTCCCCAAGGGCAAGGCGGGGACGCCCAAGGGCGGGCTGCCCAAGGACGTCGACGCCAAGGACGCCACCGCGGTCGCCCAGGCGATCGCCGTGGCCAACCGGACGTACGACACCGACCTCGACGCCAGTCCCGCCGACGCCCAGCGCCGGACCGTCCAGTGGCTGAGCGACACCCTGGCCAAGAACGTCGCCGACGCTCAGTCCCTCTCCCAACCCGACGCGGCCTGGCGGACGATGGCCGCTCACCACGGCTACACCACCGTCACGGCCAAGCGCGCCTACGACGACCAGCAGCCCGACACCGCCACCGAGGCCTTCCGCCAGTTCGAGGTCACCGTGACCACCCTCGGCCGCGACGACTGGAAGGGCCCCACCGACACCTGGGTGCAGTGGATCCACCTCACCCGCACCAGCTCCGAACAACCCTGGAAAGCCGACACGATGCGAGTGGCCAAGTGACGACAGGCACCGACCCCAGCACCGTCCCCGACTGGCCCGCCCCCGTCGTACGCCTCACCGGCCAGGGCACCGTCGAAGTCGACGGCGTCACCGTGGCCCTGCCGCCGGACCTGGACAATGCCGAGGCCCGGCAGTGGGCCGTGATGAACGTCGCCGAGCGCTACGCCCGTCTCGGCCGCGCCATCCGCGTCACCGCCATCGAGCCCGACGGCACCACCTTCCCCCTCATCGTGCACCTCGACGGCACGGTCGAGGCCCTCGCCATCGAAACCACCGGCGGCCGACGCGGCTGGCGCCGCCCCCGCTCCGCGGACAAGCCCGCGGCCAAGAGCAGCAACGCCCAGTCCGGCCCCTCGCAGCGCGGCAACGCGCGGAACAACGCCAAGGGTCCCGCGCAGCCGGGCAACAAGTCCCAGGTCAAGGGCATGATCGCTGCGGGCGGCTTCCTGGGCCTGATCGCGCTCGGCGCCGTCGTCGTGCTGTCCGGCGGTGGCGGTAGCCCGTCCTCGGCCCCTCATACCGAGGCCACGACCCCGTCCGTCAGGCCGACCCCGCCTCCTCCCGCGAACCTGCCGCGCCCCGCCCCCGACGGCTGGACGACGCGCGCCGCCTGGGCCCTCAAGGTCAGCAGCCAGATCACCCCCGCTGTCGACGAGGACGGCACCATCGCCGCCGTCACCGACCACGGCCAGCTCGAGATCCTCGACCCGTCCGGCGTGCCCAAATGGACCGCGGGCGTACCGAACGACGCCTCGGGCAGCCTGGTATTCACCCACATCGACGGGCAGCGCGTCATCGCCGTCACTGCCGGGCAAACCCTGCACTACTGGCGTGTGGAAGGCCAGGACCACTCCCACACCAGCGTCGGCATCCCCATCTCCGGCACCGTGACCTTCCTGGGTCCCTCCCCCCTGATCTCGCTGCAGGACTCCACCGCCGCCGTGATCGCCGACGGCAAGGTCCAGAACGTCGACCTGCCCGTGCGGGCCACCGCGCTGGCCGCCGACAAGCAGACGGTCCTGGCCGCCGACCCTTCCGGCCACTGGTGGCGCCTGGCCCCCGGCCGCCAGCCGGACAAGGGCCTGGAGATGAAGGCTCCCGCTGACAAGACCCAGCTCAACACCGTCCTCGGGGTCGACGGCAACCGGCTCGTCGGCGTGTGGAAGAAGGACGACACCACCTGGGTCTCCGCCTACGACGCCACCACCGGCAATCCGCTCGCCACAATCAAGGGCGGCAAGGACCCCGGCAGTCTGAACGTACGCGCCGCCGGGCCCCTGATCGCGGTCGGCCCGCTGCTGCTCGACACCCAGAACAACACCGGCCGCGAGGTCACGGGAGCCACCCCCAAAAGCGCCGCCGCCGGGCGTATCTACGCTCTCGACCAGCAGCAGCGCTGGCATGCGCTGACCACCGGTGCCGACGTCGTGATGTCCGGCCAGGACGTGGCGATCCCGCTGGGCGTAGCCGACAAGCGTGCTCTCGTGCTCGCGGACAAGCTGGGCGACAAGCTGCTGTACGCGCTCACTCCAGGCAACACCACCGGGCAGCCCTCCTCCAACAGCTCGGGCCAGGTCGCCGCCCCGGAACCTCCCGGGCGCTCGTCCTGACCTGAGAGCGTGCCTCTTCCTACTTCTTCTTCACGGGCCCAAGGGCGGCGGCGATGATCCGGGACTCGGTCGGGTGCACAACGTCGGCCTTGGCGTCCGTGGCGTTGACGGAGTAGACGAGGGTGCTCGAGAGGTTCTCGGTGGCGGCGAAGCCGTTCAGGTAGCCGTAGCGGTTGCCGGTCTTACCGTAGTAGGTCTTGCCGCCCATCTCTATTCGGGCCAGGCCGCTGGTGTACGCAGCCTTGCCGCCGCCGTAAGCCGGGACGTCGGGCACCTGGAACATCAGCTTGAGCTCGGGCTGGGGCACGACACGGCCGCGGAAGAGGGCGGTGGTGAAGCGCTCCAGGTCGGCCGTGGTGGTGACGAGGTCGCCCGACGCCCAGGTGACGGACTGGTTCCATTCGGACACGTCCATCAGCTTGCCCTTGTCCAGCTGGTATCCATGGGTGTGCCGCCCGTGGATCTGCGGGTCGTTGCCCGCACTGTAAGTGTCCTTGAGCCCGGCCCGGTTGATGACGCGCTCGCGGACCTGCTTCTCGTAGGACTGCCCGGTGACCTTCTCTATGAGGAGGCCCAGCACGTTATAGCCGATGTTGGTGTAGTGCTGCTGGGTGCCCGGGGCGAACTCCATGGGCTTGCCGAAGCCGCTCTGGACGAGCTCACGGTGGTCATAGCTGGTGAAGCGGTGCTGATACTGCCAGTCGAAGTCGCCAGGCATGTCACCACTCGGCAGGCCACTGGTGTAGTTCAGCAGCTGCTTGACCTGCACGTCCGGGTAGTTGGCGGGCAGCAGGCCCGGCAGATACTGCTGCACGGTCCCGTCCAGGCTCAGCTTGCCCTCATCGATCAGCTGCAGCGCGACAGCGGCCGTGAACGCCTTGGTGATGCTGCCCGCGCGGAACCGCTCATCTCCCTTGGGCGCCTGGTGAGTGCGGATGTCCGCCTCACCCGATACCCCCAGCCAGTGGCCGTCCTGACCGCCCAACCGGACCTGGGCAGCGGTCGCGTCCGCGGCCGGCAGCCCCGCGATCGCCTGGCGCACGGCCTCGGCGGTCGGCGGCGTCTGCCGAGCCGCGTGAGCCTGCGGCGCGGCGGCGGCGGGGCTGATGGCAGCCCCGCCCATGACGGCGGCGACGGCGATGGCGGCGGCAAATGCCTTACGGTGCAAGGTGACTCCTCAGGTCGGGCGGCCGGGCCCCGACGGGCACGTCCGGGAAGGACACGTCCATCCTCGCGATTCACGCCGCCCGGCAAATCGCCGACGTGAGGGGTCTTGGCGAGCCTCAGACTCCCCCGCGCGAGGGAGCGCCCACCGCGGCGCCAAGACCCCCAGGCCCGTCCGCGCTCCCCGGCGCGATCAGCCCCGACTCGTACGCGCAGATCACCGCCTGGATCCGGTCCCGCAGTCCCAACTTCGAGAGCACGTTGCTGACGTGCGTCTTCACGGTGTGCTCGCTCACCATCAGCTCGGCGGCGATCTCCGGGTTCGACAAGCCGCGGCCCAGCAGCACCAGCGTTTCCCGCTCACGCGCCGTGAGCACCGACAGATCGGGCCCCGCGGCCGCCGCCACCACACCCCGGCTCGTGAAATCCGCGACCAGACGGCGCGCCACGGACGGCGCCAGCAGCGAGTCCCCGGCCACCACCACCCGCACCGCATGCACCAGATCATCCCGGCGCACGTCCTTCAGCAGAAAGCCGCTCGCCCCGGCGTGCAGCGCCTCGTACACATAATCGTCCTGGTCGAAGGTGGTGAGGATGACGACCTTGGTCGCCGACTCCGCGCACACCACCCGGGCCGCCTGGATGCCGTCCATGCGCGGCATCCTGATGTCGAGCAGCACCACGTCCGGCGCATACCGCCGCACCGCCTCGACGGCCTCCACGCCGTCACCGGCCTCGGCCACCACCTCGATGTCCGGCTGCGCCGACAGAATCATCGCGAAACCGCTGCGGACCAGCTCCTGGTCGTCGGCGACCACCACACGGATCGTCATGTCCCCACCTCCGCCGGTGAGGAGACCACAAGCGGCAACTCGACGGCAACGCGGTACCCCCGCCCTGTGGACAACGGACCGGAAGAGGCCGTTCCGCCGTGTGTCACGGCCCGCTCACGGATACCGATCAGCCCGCGGCCGCTGCCCGTGACGTGCGGCGTTCCCAAGGCCGTACCGTCGTCGGTCACGCTGACGGCCAGCCGGTCACGACCCCAAACGAGGCGGACCACCACGGAGGCGGCGTCCGCGTGCTTGAGGACGTTCGTCAGCGCCTCCTGGACCACGCGGTAGACCGCGACCTGCGCATCCGGAGCCAGCCGCCCCGGCTCTCCAGCCACCTCCAAGGCCACGTCCAGGCCCGTGCGCCGGACCTCCCCCACCAAGTCCTCGAGAGCCGCGAGCGTTGGCTGCGGACTGCGCCGGCCGACGTCTCCCGGCGCCTCCTTGAGCACGCCGAGCATCCGGCGCAACTGCACCATCGCATCGCGGCCCGCCCCCGCGATCGCATCAAAAGCCGCCTCCGCACGGTCGGGATCGGACCGGACGACCAAAGGTCCGGCTTCCGCCTGCACAATCATCAAGCTCACGGCATGAGAGAGGATGTCGTGCATCTCGCGGGCGATACGCGCCCGTTCACGCTCGGCAGCCCGCTCGGCCTCCACCTCACGAGCCCTCTCCAGCTCTGCGGCCCGTAGCTCAACGGCCTCCGTATAGGCCTGCCGGGTGCGCGATAGCACGCCCAGCGCGTACACCATCAAGAAGAGGAAGAACGAAAAGAGATATTCCCGCGCGGTGTTCGTCCGGAGCGACACCGCAACAGCCACCAGCGGAAGACCGACGCCGCACATGACACGCCGCTGCCAGACGCCTGCCTGGGCAGCGACGGTGAAGATCGCGACCAGCGGACTGTAGGGCAATGGCTGCCCGGGTCCGTCCATGGGGAGATAGAGAAACCCGGCGGCAGTAATGGAGAGCAGTACGGTCAGCGGAGCCCTGCTACGCCACAACAGCGGCAGCACACTGAGCGTCGTCATGCCGTACGTGAGCCAGGTAGCGGCCGGCACATCGGGAGAACGCGGCACGACAAAGGGAATGGTCACCGCCGCCTGCACCACGACGGTGACGACCGCGTCGATGACCCGAGGACTCGGATGCGCCTCGCGCAGCCTATGGAGCAGAGATAGCTGCCGGGGGCCAATCACAGCACGCACTGTCAGACAGCGCCGTCCCGGTTGATGGCCATTTCGTACTCGAGAGCGGAGGGATCGCCTTCCATGGGAATGGTGATGCCGGTGCGCTCGAATCCCAGCTTCCCGTAGAGGCCCTGGGCCCGGAGGTTGTCTTGGTGCACATAGAGACGCACGCGCTCGATCCGCGGGTCCGACAGCGACCACGACCAGTCGAGGGCCGCGCGGAACAACGCCTGCGTCAGCCCGGTCCCGCGGTGCTCAGGGCTCACGAACACACCGACGATGTGCGCCTGCGGTATGGACGCCGGTCCTCCGAATGAGCCTTCCACGCCCGGAAGTTCTATCAGGACGGTGACCGTCCCGGCCCATTCTCCATCCGGGCCCTCGGCTATGAACGCCAGGACGGTCTTGCCCTCCGAGCTTCTGCGCACCCGCTCCTGCCAGGAGCTGTCGGGCTGCACGGAGGCGTTCTCGTAGGTGTCGAGGAAAGCGATGGGTGCGGCGGGATCCAGGAGGGCCGTGAGTCGCAGCGCCTTGAACTGCTGCCACTCGTCGGCGCGTACGGGCCTGATGATGTGCTCCATCCGCAGATGGTCGCGTCATGAGGACGGCTCGGGCAATGTGTTTTGAGTCTCCGGGGGGAGGGCAGAGGGCTGCCCATGAGCGGCGTCAAGACGATCGCGATCGCCATGGGTGCGGATGTGGCCGATGCTGTTCTGCCTGCAGAACTGCGGCAAAAGCTGGCCGAGTTCGGAGAACTGACTGACGAGGTGGAGGGTGCCGACATCCTCATCACCGGATGGGGCTGCCCGCCGCTGACCACAGCGATCCTGGATGCCGCCCCGCGGTTGCGAGTGATCATTCACGCCGCGGGGTCGGTCAAACGGCTCGTGACGGATGAGGTGTGGGAACGCGACATCACCGTCTCGTCGGCCGCCGACGCGAACGCCGGCCCGGTGGCTGACTACACCTGCGCAACGATCGTCTTCGCGGCAAAACGAGCCCTCGCCACGGCGGCCTCTTATGCGGAGGGCCGATGGCCCGGCTTCGGTGAACGGCGAGGCTCGGATGAGTTGGTCGTAGGGGTCATCGGGGCATCACGCATCGGCCGCCGGGTGATGGCCGGGCTGCGGGGATCCGATGCCGGCTACCGGGTTCTGCTGCACGACCCCTACGTCGACGCAGCAGATGCCGAGAGGCTGGGCGCCGAGCTCGTCGGTCTCGACGAGCTGTGCAGGTCGAGTACGGTCGTCACCCTGCACGCGCCCGATTTGCCCGAGACGCGGGGGCTGTTGAGCGCCGGCCGCCTGGCGCTGGTTCCCGACGGCGGGACGGTCGTCAATACGGCACGGGGTTCACTCATCGATACGGAAGCGCTCACCCTGGAATGCGCGACGGGGCGCCTGGATGCCTTCTTGGACGTCACCAATCCCGAGCCGCTGCCTCGGGGGCATCCGCTGTTGGCGCTGCCGAATGTGCTGGTCACGCCGCATATTGCGGGGGCTCAGGGGAGCGAGGTGCGTCGGCTCGGGGCCTATGCGGTTGCGGAAACGGAGCGCTGGGTGCGGGGGTTGCCGCTGCTGGGAAAGGTGAATCGGGGGGAGCTTCGCCGATTGGCATAAAGTTGGTCCGGAAATGCAAGAAGGCCCCGGCAGTATCCCTGCCAGGGCCTTCTCATCACAATTAGTTCGGCGGCGTCCTACTCTCCCACACGGTCCCCCATGCAGTACCATCGGCGCTGAAAGGCTTAGCTTCCGGGTTCGGAATGTAACCGGGCGTTTCCCTAACGCTATGACCACCGAAACACTATGAAGTTAACCAACCGGAACACAACACGGTCGTTACTTCAGAACCTACACAGTGGACGCGAGCAACTGAGGACAAGCCCTCGGCCTATTAGTACCAGTCAGCTCCAACCGTTACCGGTCTTCCACACCTGGCCTATCAACC
>NZ_JACHJH010000002.1:0-156691 GCF_014203555.1 Streptomyces olivoverticillatus
GGGACCGTGTGGGAGAGTAGGACGCCGCCGAACTAATTGTGATGAGAAGGCCCTGGCAGGGATACTGCCGGGGCCTTCTTGCATTTCCGGACCAATATCCCGGCCCCGACCCAGGTGCCTGGCCGCCGCCGGGGGATTGCGATATCCCGCAATCCCCCGACCTGCAATTCCCCGAAACGAATACGCGGAACTTCTCTATTCGTTCCCTGCCGCACGGGCGAGTTCAAGATCAAGAGATTCGCGACGGATTCGCTGGTCCATGTAGAGCAGCGCAGTCACTCCCGCCGTAAACGGCAGCGTAATGGTGGAGGCGATGGTGTCGCCGATACCCGCGATGATCAAAGAATGCCAGCTCATAGAGCTTGCCGCGGTGTTCGTGCCGGTCACGACAGGCCCAAAGAGGCTGAGCGGAGTCTGAATGGCTGCGGACACCATCGATACGAGCAGTGCGGCCAGAATCTGTATCCCAAAGATGCGCCACCACGTACCGCGTACCAGCTTTGCGGAACGGCGGAGAGAAGCGAACACGCCCTGCTTCTCGAGCATGAGAGCCGGCGCTGCCAGGCTGTAGCGGATCCACAACCACGCGGCCGCCACGATCCCCGCCATGCCCCCGAGGGCCAGCACGGGCGCCCCCGCCTCCTCCGAGCCGGCCGCGAAGAGCGCCAGCCCCGGTGCCATGCCCGCCGCCAGGATCGCGCCCAGGAGCAGCGGAAGCAGGCAGAAGAGCCCGGCCATCTGCCCCAGCCGAGGCCGGGTGTCGCGCCACGCCTCACGTGTGGTGACTTCGCGACCCAGCACCGCGCGGCTCACCACGATCGTGAGAACCCCGGCCGCGATGATCGAGCCGACGAATCCGACGACGCCCGCGAGCGCCAGGCTGCTCATGCTGTCCTTGAAGGCATGCAGGACCTCCCGCGGCGTTGCGGGGTCCTTGAGGCTCTCCAGGCCCGTCGCGTCCCGGAACCACAGCCCCGTGACCAGCGTGGCCGCGGTCTGTGTGACAGCCGCTACCGCCAGCGAAACACCGAGCGCCGGCCGCCAGTACTTGCGCGTGGTGTTGATCGCCCCGTCCAGGATCTCGCCCAGTCTGAGCGGACGCAGCGGGATCACACCCGGCTGGGGTGCGAGCGGCTGCGGAGGGATCCACTGAGGACCGCCCCAGCCGCCTTGCGGGTTGTTCCAGCCGCCTTGCCCGCCGGAGCTGTCCGCGCGTGCCCGGTTCCAGCCCGGAGAGTCGTTCATTCGTGTGCGCTCCTTCTCGGGGCCCGCCCCCGCCAGGCGTCGGCGAGCCATTGCCAGCCAGCATCGTGTCACGGCGCCGTTCGGGGCCCCGGGGGCGTACGGGCGCCCGCCGCCGGGCTCGTACGGGGGAGAGGGCCAAGGGCGACCTTCAATAGTTGCTGTGTGCGGGGCAGACTGGACCAATGGCTGATCAGTACGCGGCTCAGAACGCGGCATCCGTGGCCCACACCGACTCCTCGCTCGTCCCCGCCCTGCGCTGGGAGGAACTTCCGGAAGGCCCCGTGCTCGTCCTCCTGGACCAGCGCCGACTGCCGTCCGAGGAGGTCGAGCTGGTCTGCACGGACGTACCGGCCCTGGTGGACGCCATACACACGCTTGCAGTGCGCGGCGCGCCCCTGCTGGGGCTGGCAGGGGCGTACGGGCTGGCGCTGGCGGCCGTCCGGGGCTTCGACGTGGAGGAAGCGGCCGAGAAGCTCGCCTGTGCCCGTCCCACAGCCGTCAACCTGGCATACGGCGTCCGGCGCGCCCTGAGTGCGTACCGCAACGCCCTGAAGGGCGGTGCGGACCTCACGGGCGCGGCTGCCGCCGCGCTGGAAGAGGCGCGGGCGCTGCACCGCCAGGACGCCCAAGCCAGCGCCCGAATGGCCGCGCACGGCCTCGATCTGCTGAAGGAGCTGCTGCCCGGCGGCGGATACCGGATGCTGACCCACTGCAACACCGGAGCCCTGGTCTCCGGGGGCACGGGCACGGCGTTCGCCGTGGCGGGAGCGGCACACCGGGCCGGCGAGCTGCGGCGGCTGTGGGTGGACGAGACGCGCCCGCTGCTGCAGGGCGCCCGGCTGACCGCGTACGAGGCGGCCCGTGCCGGAATGGCGTACACGCTGCTCACGGACAATGCCGCGGGCTCGCTGTTTTCCGCGGGAGAAGTGGATGCGGTGCTGGTCGGCGCGGACCGGATAGCCGCGGACGGATCCGTGGCGAACAAGGTGGGCAGCTATCCGCTGGCGGTTCTGGCCCGCTATCACCACGTTCCGTTCCTCGTCGTCGCCCCGACCACAACGATTGATCTTGGTACGCCCGACGGTTCGGCTATTGAGGTGGAACAGCGGCCGGGACACGAGGTGACCGAGTTCGCCGTGCCCGGTGTGCCGGAAGGGGGCAGCGAGGCGGGTACGGGAGTGGCTGTCGCGCCGCTGGGGACACAGACATACAACCCTGCGTTTGATGTCACACCGCCGGAGTTGGTGACCGCGATTGTCACGGAAAACGGTGTTCTTTCACCCGTGACGGAGGCGGGTTTGGCGGAGCTGTGCGACGGGTCACGATCGGGTAATGGGATGATGTCGATATGAAGGGACGCGTCCTTGTCGTCGACGACGACACAGCACTGGCCGAGATGCTCGGAATTGTGCTTCGTGGTGAGGGTTTCGAGCCGTCGTTCGTAGCGGATGGCGACAAGGCACTTGCTGCTTTCCGGGAGGCCAAACCCGATCTTGTATTGCTCGATCTGATGCTTCCCGGCCGGGACGGCATCGAGGTCTGCAGACTGATCCGGGCCGAGTCGGGTGTGCCGATCGTGATGCTGACCGCCAAGAGCGACACGGTCGATGTCGTGGTCGGCCTGGAGTCGGGCGCGGACGACTACATCGTCAAGCCGTTCAAGCCGAAGGAGCTAGTGGCCCGCATCCGGGCGCGGCTGCGGAGGTCCGAGGAGCCCGCGCCGGAGCAGCTGACCATCGGTGACCTCGTCATCGACGTCGCCGGGCACTCGGTCAAGCGGGACGGGCAGTCGATCGCGTTGACGCCGCTGGAGTTCGACCTGCTCGTCGCCCTGGCCCGCAAGCCGTGGCAGGTGTTCACCCGTGAGGTGCTCCTGGAGCAGGTGTGGGGCTACCGCCATGCGGCGGACACCCGCCTGGTGAACGTGCACGTGCAGCGTCTCCGCTCGAAGGTCGAGAAGGACCCCGAGCGCCCCGAGATCGTGGTGACCGTGCGCGGCGTGGGCTACAAGGCGGGGCCCAGCTGACATGACGGGCGGCGGTGCCGCCCCCGAGCGGGGCGCGGGGCGGCCCGTCGAGTCGGCGGGCGGGATATCTCTCTTCCGGCGGCTGTGGCGCGCCGGAAGGCTGCTCTCCGACGGCGCGGGCGCGGCTCCGGTCCATCCGCTGCTGCGGCTGTACGTGCGCTGGGTGCGCCGGCCGCTGCTGCCCGCGATGCGGCTGTGGCGGCGCAACATCCAGCTGCGGGTGGTCGCCACCACGCTGCTGATGTCGCTCGGTGTGGTGCTGCTGCTGGGCGTGGTGGTCATCGGGCAGGTGCGCAACGGCCTGCTGGACGCCAAGCGGCACGCCTCGCAGAGCCAGGCCGAGGGCGGTTTCAAGGCGGCCAGGGAGGCCGCCGACGCCGGTGCCGACGGCCGGGGGCAGGACCCCTCGCAGTCCGGTGGCCGGGGCAGCCAGGATTCGGGTGCTTGGCTGACGGCCCTGGTGCAGCAGCTCGCCAGTGGCGGGCAGGGCGTGTACAACGTGGTGGCGCTCAGCGCGGGGGACAGCGACAGTTCGTACGCGGGCGGCGCCTATACGGCCGGCACGCGCGGGCCGAGGGCTTCGGGGGACATCGACCCCGAGCACAGCATCCCCACCGACCTGCGCAGGCAGCTGGACAGCAAGACGGGCACGTACGAGAAGCCCGGCACGGTCAAGCGCAGCGGGTCCGACGAGGGCGAGCCGGCGCTGGTGGTCGGCAAGCGGCTCTACGACGTCAACGGAAAGCCGTATCAGCTCTACTACCTCTTCCCCTTCACACAGGAGGAGAAGTCGCTCAGCCTGGTCAAGGGCACGCTGACGACCGCCGGGGTGTTCGTCGTGGTGCTGCTGGGGGCCATCGCGTGGCTGGTGGTCCGGCAGATCGTGACGCCCGTACGGATGGCCGCGGGGATTTCCGAGCGGCTTGCGGCGGGCGTGCTCCAAGAGCGCATGAAGGTCACCGGCGAGGACGACATCGCCCGTCTGGGTGAAGCCTTCAACAAGATGGCGCAGACCCTCCAGGTGAAGATCCAGCAGCTGGAGGAGCTGTCGCGGATGCAGCGCCGGTTCGTCTCGGACGTCTCGCACGAGCTGCGGACGCCGCTGACGACGGTGCGGATGGCCGCCGAGGTGATCCACGAGGCGCGCGACGACTTTGATCCGGTGACCGCGCGCTCGGCCGAGCTGCTGTTCGGGCAGCTGGATCGGTTCGAGTCGCTGCTCGCCGACCTGCTGGAGATCAGCCGGTTCGATGCGGGGGCGGCGGCGCTGGAGGCGGAGCCGATAGACCTGCGCGACGTCGTCAACCGGGTGGTGGACGGCGCGCTGCCGCTGGCCGACCGCAAGGGCAGCAGGCTGCTGGTGCGGGGCGCCGAGCAGCCGGTGATCGCGGAGGCGGACGCCCGGCGTGTGGAGCGCGTGCTGCGCAACCTGGTCGTCAACGCCGTGGAGCACGGCGAGGGACGGGATGTGATCGTGCGGCTCGCGGTGGCGGGCGGGGCGGTCGCGGTGGCCGTGCGCGACTACGGCGTGGGGCTCAAGCCCGGCGAGGCGACGCGGGTGTTCAACCGCTTCTGGCGGGCCGATCCGGCCCGTGCGCGTACGACCGGCGGTACGGGGCTCGGGCTGTCGATCGCGGTCGAGGACGCCCGGTTGCACGGCGGCTGGCTGCAGGCATGGGGCGAGCCGGGCGGCGGTTCGCAGTTCCGGCTGACGCTGCCGCGTACGGCCGGCGACACGCTGCGCGGCTCGCCGATCCCGCTGGAGCCGGAGGACTCGCGGCGTAACCGCGGGCTGAACGAGTCCGGGGTGCCGCTGGCACTGCCGGGGCGCGCAGCTGCTGTACCGGCGCAGGCGAGAAACGTGCGCCCCTCTGCCGATCCGACGGCGCTGCCGGGCACGGGTGCGCGCGTGGTGGCGCGCCCCGGCGGTGTGCTGGGCGACAAGGGCGCGGGGAGCGCGGGCAGGACCGGAGGCGACCGTGACCGTCAGGGGTAGAGCCGACGGGCGCGGTCGTCGGCTGCGCCGGACGCTGGGCTTTGCGGCGGCCGCGGTCAGCGGCGCGCTGCTGGCGGGCTGTGCGTCGATGCCGGACAGCGGGGACGTGACCTCGGTCAACTCCTCGCAGCGCGCCGACGCGGACGCGCAGGTGCGCGTCTACGGGGTGCCGCCGAGCAAGAACGAGCAGCCGCAGGAGCTCGTGGCGGGCTTCCTGGAGGCGACGACCAGCGACGACCCGGACTACGACACCGCCCGGATGTACCTGGCGAAGAACGTGAAGCGGCAGTGGGACCCGTCGCAGTCGACGACGGTGCTTTCGCAGATGCCGCAGGTGCGGGTGGAGGCGGAGCGCAGCGGCGGCGACCGCGACCAGGCCTACACGGTCACGCTGACCGGCAGGCAGGTGGCGACGGTGGATGCCAAGCACGCGTACACCCCGGACGAGCGTCAGTACAAGGCGGAGCTCCACCTCGCGCGTGAGGGCGGCGAGTGGCGCATTGACGCGCTGCCCGGCGGACTGGTGCTGGGTGTCTCGGACTTCCAGCGCATCTATCGGTCGGTCAATAAGTACTACTTCGCCGAGCTGGGGCCCGGGACGGCTTCCGGCGGCGCGAGCCAGGACCGTATGCGCGCGGTGCTCGTCGCCGACCCCGTCTACCTGCGCAAGCGGATAGACCCGGTGACGTCGACGGTGAAGGCGCTGCTGGACGGGCCCACCACCTGGCTGGGACCGGTGGCGGCCACGGCGTTTCCGACCGGCACGCGCGTGGAGGACCAGCGGCTCACGCTGGACGACTCCAACGCCCTGAAGGTGCGACTCAACGACCGGGCCGCGGGCGTCAACCAGGAGCAGTGCCTGCGGATGGCCGCGCAGACGCTCTACACCGTGCAGGAGTCCGCCAAGGTCACCGACGTGACGCTGCAGCGCAAGGACGGCTCGCGGCTGTGCGTCCTGGGCAAGGAACAGGCGAAGTGGTACGCCCCTGATCACACGGCCGGGCAGCCGGACCGCCAGTACTTCGTGGACGGGCAGCACCGGCTGGCGAGTCTGGCGGACGCCGACGACAAGCCGCGTCAGGTGCCGGGGCCGCTCGGCGACGGCGGCGTCCAGCTGCGGTCGGCGGCCGTGGACCGCTCCGAGCGCCGGGCGGCGGGTGTCTCCGCCAACGGTCAGTCGCTCTATGTGGCGGCCCTGCAGCAGGGCGGTGCGCTGGGGGATGCTCGGCTGAGCGTCCACGAGACGGCGAAGGCGGGGCTGACGGCCCCGAGCTGGGACGGGCTCGGTGACCTGTGGGTCGCCGACCAGGATCCGGAGCATCCGCGGCTGCTGCGGCTGCCGAGCGGTACGGGCACGCCGGAGGAGGTCCGGGTGCCCGGACTCGACGGCGGACGGATCACGGGGCTGCGGGTCGCGGCGGACGGCGTGCGCATTGCGCTGCTGGTGACCAAGGGCGACCGGACGGCCCTCCGGCTGGGCCGGGTCGAGCGCGGCGGCAGTGCGGCGCGGCCTGACCTGTCGGTCCAGGAGCTGCGGTCCGTGGCGCCCCGGCTCGAGGACGTCGACGCGGTGTCGTGGGCAGGCGGCAGCCGGTTGCTGGTGGCCGGCAGCGAGCAGGGCGGTCTGCAGCAGCTGCAGTACATCGACACCGATGGATCGCTCTCGAACAGCTCGGCGCTGCCCGGGATCACCGGGGTGCGCGCCGTCGCGGCGTCGGAGAACCCGGTCAAGGCGCAGGCGCTGGTCGCCGAGGGCGACGGCGGGCTCGTGCGGCTGCTGCCGGACGCGAACTGGAAGCTGGTCACGAGGGACGGTTCGGCGCCGGTCTATCCGGGCTGACGCGGCCTGGCCGCCCATGGGGTCATGGTGGTGTTTCTTGCCGCCGTGGCGTTGCGTGGGTGTGGCGTCGCTGCAGGTCGTGGGTGTGGCCGGAGGTTATCCACAGGGGTGGCGGGGCCGGGCCGGCCGGGGGACAGTGGATCCATGCGCGGGTGGTGGCAGGAGATTGCCGGTCTGGTACTCCCGGCCGATTGCGCGGGGTGCGGTCTGCCGCGGTCCGTGCTGTGCGAAAGGTGCCGCGGGGAGCTGTACGGGCGTGGGCCGCGGCGGGTGCGGCCGGACCCGGAGCCGGTGGGGCTGCCACCCGTGCATGCGGCGGCGCCCTATGCGGAGAGTGTCCGGTCGCTGCTGATTGCGCACAAGGAGCGGGGAGCGCTGGCTCTGGCGAAGCCCCTGGGCGGCGCGCTGGCGGGCGCGGTGCTGAGGGCGGGGCGTGTACACACGGGCCCGGGCGTGCGGGACCGGAGGGGCCCATTGCTGCTCGTGCCGGTGCCTTCCGCGCGGTACGCGGTGGCCGGGCGGGGACACGACGCGGGGCGGCGGGTGGCGTGGGCCGCCGCCGGGGTGCTGCGAGGTGCCGGGTTCCCGGTCCGGGTGGCCGCGGTGCTGCGGTTGCGGCGGGCGGTGGCCGACCAGTCCGGCCTGGACGCCCGGCAGCGGAGGCTCAATGTGGCAGGTGCGATGGGGGTGGCACGGGGTGCGGAGCGGCTGTGGCGGCAGGGCGAGCCGGTGGTGCTGGTGGACGACTTGATGACGACGGGGGCGACGCTCGCGGAGGCGGCGCGTGCGGTGTCCGGGGCAGGCGGGCCGGTGGTGGGTGCGGCCGTGGTCGCCGCCCCCTGGCGGACTTTCGAAAAGCGGTCGGAACCGACCGGGAAGGCGCAGCGTTCCATAGGCAAACGGCAGGAAAACACCTGAATGGAGGTACGTTGCGGTAGGGGGTACCGACAGCCTTCCGAGCGAGATATGTTCGGTTGTGAGGAATGGCGCAAGCTATGCCTCATATCTCCGAATGGCGCGTTTCGCGTGCCTTCGAAGAAGCTTGTAGCAGCTTGAGGAAGGTTCAAGAAGCGCGCGGTCGGTGGGATGTAGATCTTGTCGACGGGGGAGGAGGAGGTGAAAACCGCCTAGTCGGTGGCTCCGGGTACCCCCGGGGCTTGATGCAAGAGGGATGCGCTCCGCACCTTCGGCGGGGCGATCCGGGAACGGAGTTCTGCGTGGACATCGTCGTCAAGGGCCGCAAGACAGAGGTGCCCGAGCGGTTTCGCAAGCACGTGGCCGAGAAGCTGAAGCTGGACAAGGTCCAGAAGCTCGACGGCAAGGTGATCAGCCTCGACGTGGAGGTGTCCAAGGAGCCCAACCCCAGGCAGTCCGACCGCTCCGACCGTGTGGAGATCACCGTGCGTTCCCGTGGACCGGTGATCCGGGCGGAGGCCGCAGCGACGGATCCCTATGCCGCGCTCGACTTGGCCGCGGCCAAGCTGGAGGCGCGGCTGCGCAAGCAGCACGACAAGCGCCACACCCGCCGGGGCAACGGACGCATTCCGGCGAGCGGCGTCGCGGTGACCGTGGGTGCCGCAGAGCTCAACGACAGCGGTCAGCTCACCACCGAGCAGTCGTCCGGCGGGGTGCCGGTCACGCACATCGGGCCGCTGGAAGTCCGGGGCGAAGGCCCCCTGGTGGTCCGCGAGAAGACCCACACCGCAGCCCCCATGACACTCGACCAGGCCCTCTACGAGATGGAGTTGGTCGGTCACGACTTCTACCTGTTCGTCGACTCCGATACCAAGCTGCCCAGTGTCGTCTACCGGCGGCACGCGTACGACTACGGCGTCATCCACCTCAACGCCGACCCGCTCTTCGAGGCGGAGCCCGGTGGTGCAGGCGGGGCGCTCGGCGGCTGAGCCCCCAGGGCGAGCCGCGCAGCCACCCGTGACGTGCCCCGGGAGCACGCGGTGCTCCCGGGGCACCACCGTGCGGCCATCGAGCACCGACCGGTGGCCAGGGCATGGAATCATGGCCGTGCGGCCAATCGCCGGTGGGCCGGAACCGGTTGGGGTGGCGCAGCAGTGTGCAACCGCGAGGGGCCATGGCCTTCAGGGGGAGGAACAATGGCGGACAGGTTCGGGCCCGTACTCGTGCCCGGCGAGGAAGACGACGAGGGCACCCGCACGGACCGGGGTGCCACCCGCGAGGAGCCCATCAGGGTCCTGGTCGTGGACGACCACGCGCTCTTCCGCCGCGGCCTGGAGATCGTGCTGGCCCACGAGGAGGACATCCAGGTCGTGGGCGAGGCCGGGGACGGCGCGGAAGCCGTGGACAAGGCTGCCGATCTGCTGCCCGACATCGTGCTGATGGACGTGCGGATGCCCAAGCGCGGCGGCATCGAGGCCTGCACCTCCATCAAGGAGGTGGCTCCCAGCGCGAAAATCATCATGCTGACCATCAGCGACGAGGAAGCCGATCTCTACGACGCCATCAAGGCCGGGGCCACCGGCTATCTCCTCAAGGAGATCTCCACCGACGAGGTGGCGACGGCGATCCGGGCGGTTGCGGACGGCCAGTCCCAGATCAGCCCGTCCATGGCGTCCAAGCTGCTCACCGAGTTCAAGTCGATGATCCAGCGCACCGACGAGCGCCGGCTGGTGCCCGCGCCCCGGCTGACCGACCGTGAGCTGGAAGTCCTCAAGCTCGTGGCCACCGGGATGAACAACCGTGACATCGCCAAGGAATTGTTCATCAGCGAGAACACGGTCAAGAACCACGTCCGCAACATCCTGGAGAAGCTGCAGCTGCACTCCCGGATGGAGGCCGTGGTCTATGCGATGAGGGAGAAGATCCTGGAGATCCGCTGACCCCGGCCCCGGCCGCCCGTCCGGCCCGGGGATCCGCTCAGCCCAAGGCGTCGACGAGAGCCGCCGCCAGCTTCGCGTCGTCGCAGCGCTCCACGCGCACGGCGTCGCAGCCCACCCACTCCGCCGCCTCCCACAGCGCCCGCGCCATGGGTGCCACCGCTTTCGGCCCTTCCAGCGACACCTGCCGGGCCACCAGCGTCTTCCCCTCCCGCGCCGGATCGACCCGGCCGACGAGCCGTCCCCCCGACAGCAGCGGCATCACGAAGTACCCATGTATGCGCTTGGCCTTGGGCACGTACGCCTCCAGCCGGTGGGTGAAGCCGAAGATCCGCTCGGTCCGCGGGCGGTCCCAGATCAGCGAGTCGAACGGCGAGAGCAGGGTTGTGCGGTGCCGTCCGCGCGGCTCGGCGGCCAGCGCCTCGGGGGCCGCCCACGCGGGCTTGGACCAGCCCTCGACCTCCACCGGCACCAGCCCGGTGCCCTCCAGGACCGTGTCCACCTGTTCGCCCTTGAGCCGGTGGTAGTCCGCCAGGTCCGCGCGCGTCGCCACCCCCATCGCCGCACCGGCCTGGGCGACCAAGCGCCGTATGCACTCGGCGTCGTCGAGGTCGTCATGGAAGAGGGCGTCCGGCACTGCGCGCTCGGCCAGGTCGTAGACCCGCTTCCAGCCGCGCCGCCGGGTGCACACCACCTCGCCCGTGTCGAGCATCCACTCGACCGCGATCTTCGTCTCGGACCAGTCGTACCACTCGCCGCCGTTCTTGGCGCCGCCCAACTCCGTTGCCGTCAGCGGGCCCTCGGCCCGCAGCCGGTCGCGGACGGCCGCGCAGGAGCGCTCGACGTCCTCCAGCACGTGCCAGCGGTGGCCGCGGGCCTGCCGTGCCCGGCGCCGGAAGGCGAAGTGCGGCCACTCCTCGACCGGCAGGATGCAGGCGGCGTGCGACCAGTACTCGAAGGCGTGGTCACCGCTCCAGTACGCCTCCTCCACCGCGCTTCGCGGCACGGCCCCCAGCCGTGCGTAGGGCACCAGTTCGTGCGAGCGCGCCAGCACCGAGATCGTGTCGAGCTGGACCGCGCCCAGCCGCCGCAGCACCCCGCGCGCCCCCGACCGCCGGTCCGGGGCGCCCAGCAGGCCCTGGGCGCGCAGCGCCAGCCGCCGCGCCTCATCGGCGGAGAGCCGGACCTCGGCCTGGGGCGCGGGGCCGTTACGGCTCGTCGTACGGACCTTCACCGGTGCGGCAGTTGTCATACCGAGCACCCTAGAGGCGGCCACTGACAATGCCCTTCGGCGGCCGCGCGGGGATCAGCCGCGCTCGGGGTACGGCAGGTAGGGGGCCGGCGTCGGCAGCCCGAGGTCCGAGGGCAGCAGGGCGCCAACCCAGGCGTCGCGGCGCGTCCCGGCGTAGGGGATCTTCGCGCGCATGGTGCCCTCCATCCGGAAACCCACCTTCAGGGCGACCGCGCGGGAGCCTTCGTTGCCGGCTTCGGCGTACCACTCCATCCGCTCGATGCCGAGATCCTCGAAGGCCCAGCGGATCACCTCGCGCGCCGCCTCCACGGTGTAGCCGCGGCCGCGCGCCTCCTTGGCCGTCCAGTAGCCGAGCTCGGCCTGGCGTTCGGGGCCGGGCAGCTGGAGCCGTACCAGAGCCATCGAGCCGACGAGCCGGCCGTCCTCACGGCTGAAGAGGCCGAAGGCGTACACCGAATCGTCGCGCCACCCGTCGACGCACCGCTCCTCGATGAAGGTCCGGGCGTGTTCGAGCGTGTAAGGGGACGGGACGTTCGTATAACGCGAAATATCCGGATCCTGGCAGGCGGCCTGCAGCGCCGTCACGTCGGACGGGACGAAGGGACGGAGCAGCAAACGCTCCGTGGTCAGGGATATCGGCTCCATGTGCGGAGTGTAGGGAGCCGCTTCGTCAACGGTGTCCGGATTTCCGTCGCCCGGCACCTTCGGCGAGTGCCATTCGTTCTTGCTGTGGGTGACACCCGGCCTCAGGGATGACGGACCTCCCGGCGCGGTGGGGTCCTCGCTTACGATGGCCGTTGCGGCGGGGACTGTCCCGTCGTGCCCGCGCACCCCACCGTGCCCAGGCCCGACCGGCAAGGAGCCAGCCTACGTGTCCGTCTTCGGCAAGATCATGCGTGCAGGAGAAGGCAAGATCCTGCGCAAGCTGCACCGCATCGCGGACCAGGTCAATTCCATCGAAGAGGACTTTCTGCACCTCTCCGACGCCGAGCTGCGCGCCCTGACCGAGGAGTACAAGCAGCGCTACGCGGACGGCGAGAGCCTGGACGACCTGCTGCCCGAGGCCTTCGCGACCGTCCGCGAGGGCGCCAAGCGCGTCCTCGGCCAGCGTCACTACGACGTCCAGCTCATGGGTGGCGCCGCGCTGCACCTGGGCTACGTCGCGGAGATGAAGACCGGTGAGGGCAAGACCCTCGTCGGCACCCTCCCGGCGTATCTGAACGCGCTGTCCGGCAAGGGCGTCCACCTGATCACGGTGAACGACTACCTCGCCGAGCGCGACTCCGAGTTGATGGGCCGGGTGCACAAGTTCCTGGGGCTGTCGGTCGGCTGCATCCTGGCCAACATGACCCCGGCGCAGCGCCGCGAGCAGTACGGCTGCGACATCACGTACGGCACGAACAACGAGTTCGGCTTCGACTACCTGCGCGACAACATGGCGTGGTCGCAGGACGAGCTGGTGCAGCGCGGCCACAACTTCGCCGTGGTCGACGAGGTCGACTCCATCCTGGTCGACGAGGCCCGTACGCCGCTGATCATCTCTGGCCCGGCCGACCAGGCCACCAAGTGGTACGGCGACTTCGCCAAGCTGGTCACCCGTCTGACCAAGGGCGAGCCCGCGAACCCGCAGAAGGGCATCGAGGAGACCGGCGACTACGAGGTCGACGAGAAGAAGCGCACGGTCGCCATCCACGAGGCGGGCGTCACCAAGGTCGAGGACTGGCTGGGCATCGACAACCTCTACGAGTCGGTCAACACCCCGCTCGTCGGTTATCTGAACAACGCCATCAAGGCGAAGGAACTGTTCAAGAAGGACAAGGACTACGTCGTCATGGACGGCGAAGTCATGATCGTCGACGAGCACACCGGCCGTATCCTCGCCGGCCGCCGCTACAACGAGGGCATGCACCAGGCGATCGAGGCGAAGGAAGGGGTGGACATCAAGGACGAGAACCAGACCCTCGCCACGATCACCCTGCAGAACTTCTTCCGCCTCTACTCCAAGCTGTCCGGCATGACCGGTACGGCGATGACCGAGGCCGCCGAGTTCCACCAGATCTACAAGCTCGGCGTGGTGCCGATCCCGACCAACCGGCCGATGATCCGCAAGGACCAGTCGGACCTGATCTACCGCACCGAGGTGGCCAAGTTCGCCGCCGTCGTCGAGGACATCGCCGAGAAGCACGAGCAGGGCCAGCCGATCCTGGTCGGCACGACCTCCGTCGAGAAGTCCGAGTACCTCTCGCAGCAGCTGGCCAAGCGCGGCATCCAGCACGAGGTGCTCAACGCCAAGCACCACGAGCGCGAGGCCTCCATCGTCGCGCAGGCCGGCCGCAAGGGCGCCGTCACGGTCGCCACCAACATGGCCGGCCGTGGTACGGACATCAAGCTCGGCGGCAACCCCGACGACCTCGCCGAGGCGGAGCTGCGCCAGCGCGGCCTGGACCCGGTGGAGCACGTCGAGGAGTGGGCGGCCGCGCTGCCCGCCGCCCTGGAGAAGGCCGAGGCCGCGGTCAAGGCGGAGTTCGAAGAGGTCAAGGACCTCGGCGGGCTGTACGTCCTGGGCACCGAGCGGCACGAGTCGCGCCGCATCGACAACCAGCTGCGCGGCCGTTCCGGCCGTCAGGGCGACCCGGGCGAGTCCCGCTTCTACCTCTCGCTGGGCGACGACCTGATGCGTCTGTTCAAGGCCCAGATGGTCGAGCGCGTGATGGCCATGGCCAACGTCCCCGACGACGTGCCGATCGAGAACAAGATGGTCACCCGCGCCATCGCCTCCGCCCAGTCGCAGGTCGAGCAGCAGAACTTCGAGACCCGCAAGAACGTCCTCAAGTACGACGAGGTGCTCAACCGCCAGCGCGAGGTCATCTACGGCGAGCGCCGCCGCGTCCTGGAGGGCGAGGATCTGCAGGACCAGATCAAGCACTTCATGGACGACACCATCGACGACTACATCGGCCAGGAGACCGTCGAGGGCTTCGCCGAGGAGTGGGACCTGGAGCGGCTGTGGGGCGCCTTCAAGCAGCTCTACCCCGTGAAGGTGACCATCGAGGAGCTGGAGGAGGCGGCGGGCGACCGCGCGGGCATCACCGCGGAGTTCATCGCCGAGTCCATCAAGGACGACATCCACGAGCAGTACGCGGCCCGCGAGGAGCAGCTGGGCTCCGACATCATGCGCGAGCTGGAGCGCCGCGTCGTGCTGTCGGTCCTGGACCGCAAGTGGCGTGAGCACCTCTACGAGATGGACTACCTCCAGGAGGGCATCGGCCTGCGCGCGATGGCCCAGAAGGACCCCCTGGTGGAGTACCAGCGCGAGGGCTTCGACATGTTCACGGCCATGATGGAGGGCATCAAGGAGGAGTCGGTCGGCTACCTCTTCAACCTTGAGGTCCAGGTCGACCAGCAGCTCGAAGAGGTCCCCGTCGAGGAGAGCGCGGAGCGTCCGTCCCTGGAGAAGGTCCAGGACACCGTGCCCGCCGCCCGCCCGGAGATCCGCGCCAAGGGCCTCGCGGCCCCGCAGCGCCCGGACCGGCTGCACTTCTCCGCCCCCAAGGTCGACGGCGAGGGCGACACCATCGAGGGCGACTTCGTCAACGACGACACCGGCGAGTTCCGCTCCGAGGCGGACGGCATGACCCGCGCCGAGCGCCGCAAGGCGCAGAAGAACGGCGGCGGACGCCGACGCAAGAAGTAAGGCCCCAGGGCCTGGGGGCGGGACACCCGGTGTCCCGCCCCTTTCGCGTGTCCGCGGGCTCATGCGCGGGCCCCGCCCAGCTCGACGGCCGAGCACCGCCAGCGCAGGTCCGGACAGCGCTCCAGGCGGAAGGCGAGCGCCTGCAGCCGGTCGCCGGAGGCGATCCGCGCGTACGCCTCGATCACACCCGGCCGGGGCCGGAACTCGCCGCAGTCGCGTACGACCGGTGCGGCGCGCCCGGGAGGTGCCGGGCGCAGGGGTGCCTCGGGGGCGAGCTCGGCCAGCCGGTCGTAGGCGCTGCCGACGGTGTGCCCGAGCATCCAGTGCACCGGGCGCTGGCCGCTGAGGGTCAGCAGCAGGCGTTCGGCGAACCAGTAGCGCGGCAGCCGCTCGCGTGCCAGGCGGCGGGCCGTCTGGTCCGGCGCCGGGCGCCGGGAGTCCGTACGGCGTGGCGGTGCCGTCCCGCCGCGTGGTGCCGGGCGCGTCTTCGTGTGCATGGCCGTGTCCCCCGTGATGCCGGGCCCGGTGCCGGTACCGGGCGGTAGCTTCGATCGGGGATCTTCTACCGGCGGCGTTCCGGGGGCGGCAAGGACGTCGGCGGGCCGACCGGGGCGCAGGGCGGATTCACCTATCCGGGGGGTCGGCCGGGCGTTCAAGGTCGGGAGGCCGTGCCGGGGCGCCGGAGCCGGGCCGGTACGCGCAGGCCACCGGCACTTCGAAGGGGGACTCGCGCCCGTATGCTGGCCCCACGATCTCCAAGGTCGGCCAGGTCCGTAAGTGTTCTCCACGAAAGCGAAAGCGGCGGTCATGCGCGTCTACGTCCCCCTGACCCTCCCCGGTCTCGCCGAGGCGTACAAGGCGGGCCAGCTGGGCCCGGCTCCGCTGGACGCCTTTGCCATCACCCCCGCCCTGCGCGAGTGGTACGTCTCCGACGACGTCGAGGAGCTGGAGTACGCGGCGCTCGGCCGCGCGGCCCAGGGTTCGCTGCGCCGGCTGGCCGCCGACCCGGGCGCTCCGCGCCGCCGCGTGGTCGTCGCGGTCGACGTGGCCGACCAGCTGGTGAGCGCCGACCCGGACGCGCCCGGCGAGGTGCGGCTGTCGGCGGCGGTGCCGCTGAAGAAGGCGGCGGCCGTGCACGTCGACGCAGACGACGCGGAGCAGGACGTGGCCGCGGCCGCCGCAGCCCTGGGTGCGGCGGACCAGGGGGACGACGACGCGCAGTTCACGGTGGACGGCGCCGACGACCACGAGCTGATGTGGTTCGGCGTGCAGGAGATCCCCAACCTGATCTGAGGTCCCGGCCGGCCGGGACCTTGGTCCGGAGCCGTTGTCGTACCCGGCGGGTACCGTCTTTGGTGAGCCCTGCGCGTCCGCGCGGTGCCCGCTGCGGACCGGCACGGACTGGGGGAGCACGAGATGGGCAAGCACCCGGCGCACATCGTCTGGGACTGGAACGGCACGCTGTTCCACGACATCGACGCGGTGATGTCGGCGACGAACGCCGCCTTCGCCGAGATCGGCCTGGAGCCCCTCACGCTCGCCCGCTACCGGGAGCTGTACTGCGTGCCCATCCCCCGCTTCTACGAGCGCCTGATGGGCCGCCTCCCCACCCAGGCCGAGTGGGACCACATGGACGTGGTCTTCCACCGCCACTACCGCGACCACCACATACGCTGCGCCCTTGCGGACGGCGCCGAGTCGCTGCTGGAGCGCTGGCAGACGACGGGCGGCACCCAGTCGATCATGTCGATGTACGGGCACGACGACCTGATCCCGCTGGTGCGCGGCTTCGGCATCGAGCGCAGATTCGTCCGGGTGGACGGCCGTACGGGCCCGTCGGGCGGCAGCAAGGCCGAACACATGGCCCGGCACATCGCGGGCCTGGGCGGGGTGGCGGCGGGCCGCACGGTCGTGATCGGCGACGCCGTGGACGACGCGGTGGCGGCCGCGCACGTGGGTGCGCACGCCGTGCTCTACACCGGAGGTTCACACAGCCGGGCGAGTCTGGTGGAGGCGGGTGTGCCCGTGGTGGACAGCCTGACCGAGGCCGTCGCCGAGGCGGAGCGCCTCGTAGGCTGAGGCATGTCGGGCATGGGGGAAACGGGGATGCGCATGGGAGTACGACGGCCGGCGCGACGTCGCTGTCCAGAGCGTCAAAGTTCGGGCCCAGGTTTTGTACACAAACGGCTCGTGACGTTCTCCGGGGTAAGAGCGATAGCCTTACCAGGTGATCAGCGCGATATCCCGCGGGGGCGCCGACGCCCCTGCCCTGCGCCCGGAGTGCCACAGCGCCCGGGCCGCCGCTGATTCCCGGAACCGGGCGCGTCTGACGAAGTTGCGTCAGAACCCCCCGGTCGCCCCTCATCCAGGCATACCGTCGATGACGACCGGACACCCCGCGCCGCGACGCGATGCCATCACCACCTATGTCACGCAACGGCGCGCGACAGGAGCCAGAGGACATGCAGACCAAGCTGGACGAAGCCAAGGCCGAGCTGCTCGAGCGGGCGGTCCGCGTCGCTGAGAACAGCCCGGCCGGGGGACCACCGACCGGGCCCAAGGGCGAGGGCGGCCTCGACCAGGGCACCCTCACCGCCTACCTCCAGCGCTATTACCTGCACACCGCGCCCGAAGACCTGACCGGCCGCGACCCGGTCGACGTCTACGGCGCGGGGATCTCCCACTACCGGCTCGCCGAAAACCGGCCGCAGGGCACCGCGAACGTCCGCGTGCACACCCCGACCGTCGAGGAGAACGGCTGGACCTCCAGCCACTCCGTCGTCGAGGTCGTCACCGACGACATGCCCTTCCTGGTCGACTCCGTGACCAACGAGCTCTCCCGGCAGAACCGCGGCATCCACGTCGTCATCCACCCGCAGATGATCGTTCGCCGTGACGTCACCGGCCGGCTGCTGGAGGTCCTCGGCTCCTCGTGCGACGCCCACGGCCCCGGCAAGGACGCCGCCCGCCCGCACGACGCGCTCGTCGAGTCCTGGATCCACGTCGAGATCGACCGCGAGACCGACCGCGAAGACCTCAAGCAGATCGCCGCCGACCTGCTGCGCGTCCTGTCCGACGTCCGCGAGACCGTCGAGGACTGGGGCAAGATGCGCGACGCCGCGCTGCGCATCGCCGACGGCCTGGCCGATGAGCCGACCGACGAGATCCCCGAGACCGAGCTGGACGAGGCCCGCGAGCTGCTGCGCTGGCTGGCCGCCGACCACTTCACCTTCCTCGGCTACCGCGAGTACGACCTGACGAAGGTCGCCACCGAGGACGGCGAGGAGGAGGACGTGCTCACCGCCGTCCCCGGCACCGGCCTCGGCATCCTGCGCTCCGACCCCTCGCACACCGTCGACGGGCACCACGACGGCCACCACGCCCCGCTCGCCCGCTTCTCGTCGTCGTCCTTCAACCGGCTCCCGGCGGACGCCCGTGCCAAGGCCCGCGAGCACAAGCTGCTCGTCCTCACCAAGGCCAACAGCCGCGCCACCGTGCACCGCCCCTCCTACCTCGACTACATCGGGGTGAAGAAGTTCGATGCCGCCGGCAACGTGATCGGCGAGCGCCGCTTCCTGGGCCTGTTCTCCTCGGCCGCGTACACCGAGTCCGTGCGCCGCGTCCCGGTCATCCGCCGCAAGGTCGCCCAGGTCCTGGAGGACGCGGGCTTCACCCCCGACAGCCACGACGGCCGCGACCTGCTCCAGATCCTGGAGACCTACCCGCGCGACGAGCTGTTCCAGACGGACAGCGAGCAGCTGCTTCCCATCGCCACCAGCGTGCTCTACCTGCAGGAGCGTCGCCGCCTGCGGCTGTACCTGCGGCGCGACGAGTACGGGCGCTACTACTCCGCCCTGGTCTACCTGCCCCGCGACCGCTACACCACCGGCGTCCGGCTGCGTCTGATCGACATCCTCAAGGAGGAGCTCGGCGGCACCTCCGTCGACTTCACCGCCTGGAACACCGAGTCGGTCCTCTCCCGCCTGCATTTCGTCGTGCGCGTCGAGCCGGGCGCCACCCTGCCCGACCTCACCGACGCCGATGTCGAGCGCATCGAGGCCCGCCTGGTGGAGGCCGCCCGCTCCTGGGCCGACGGCTTCGCCGAGACGCTGACCGCCGAGGTCGGCGAGGAGCGCGCTGCGGAGCTGCTGCGCCGCTACGCCCAGGCCTTCCCCGAGGGCTACAAGGCCGACCACAGCCCCCGCGCCGCCGTCTCCGACCTCGGTCACCTGGAGAAGCTCACCACCGCGGGCGGCGGCCACGACTTCGAGCTCAGCCTCTACGAGCCCGTGGGCGCGGCCCCGGGCGAGCGCCGCTTCAAGATCTACCGCACGGGCGAGCCGGTCTCCCTCTCCGCCGTCCTGCCGGTGCTGCAGCGCCTCGGCGTCGAGGTCGTCGACGAGCGCCCGTACGAGCTGCGCTGCTCGGACCGGTCCAACGCGTGGATCTACGACTTCGGCCTGCGGATGCCCGAGCGCATCGAGGGCGACAACGCCCGCGGCCGCTTCCAGGACGCCTTCGCCGCCGTCTGGACCGGCAACGCGGAGAACGACAACTTCAACAACCTCGTGCTGCGCGCCGGTCTCGACTGGCGCCAGGCCATGGTGCTGCGGGCCTACGCCAAGTACTTGCGGCAGGCAGCCTGGCCGTTCAGCCAGGCCTACATGGAGGACACCCTCAGCAACAACGTTCACACCACCCGCCTGCTGGTCAACCTCTTCGAGGCCCGTATGTCGCCCGCGCTCCAGCGCGCCGGCAACGAGCTGATCGACGGCATGCTGGAGGAGCTGGACGGCGCGCTGGACCAGGTCGCCAGCCTCGACGAGGACCGCATCCTGCGGGCCTTCCTCACCGTCATCAAGGCCACCCTGCGCACCAACCACTTCCAGCGCGACGCCGAGGGCAAGCCGCACGGCTACCTGTCCATCAAGCTGGACCCGCAGGCCATCCCGGAGCTGCCCGCGCCGCGCCCGGCCTACGAGATCTGGGTCTACTCCCCGCGTGTCGAGGGCGTGCACCTGCGCTTCGGCAAGGTCGCCCGAGGCGGTCTGCGCTGGTCCGACCGGCGTGAGGACTTCCGCACCGAGATCCTCGGCCTGGTCAAGGCCCAGATGGTGAAGAACACCGTCATCGTGCCGGTCGGCGCCAAGGGCGGCTTCGTCGGCAAGCGGCTGCCGGACCCGTCCGTCGACCGTGACGCGTGGCTGGCCGAGGGCATCGCCTCGTACAAGACCTTCATCTCCGGCCTGCTCGACATCACCGACAACATGGTCGGCGGCGAGGTCGTGCCCCCCAAGGACGTCGTGCGCCACGACGAGGACGACACCTACCTGGTCGTCGCCGCCGACAAGGGCACCGCGACCTTCTCCGACATCGCCAACGAGGTCGCCGAGTCCTACGGCTTCTGGCTCGGCGACGCCTTCGCCTCCGGCGGCTCGGCGGGCTACGACCACAAGGGCATGGGCATCACCGCCCGCGGTGCCTGGGAGTCCGTCAAGCGGCACTTCCGCGAGCTGGGCCACAACACCCAGACGCAGGACTTCACCGTCGTCGGTGTCGGCGACATGTCCGGTGACGTCTTCGGCAACGGCATGCTGCTCTCCGAGCACATCCGCCTGGTCGCCGCCTTCGACCACCGGCACATCTTCCTCGACCCGACGCCCGACGCGGCCGTCTCCTACGCCGAGCGCCGCCGCCTGTTCGAGCTGCCCCGCTCCTCCTGGGCGGACTACGACACCTCGCTGCTCTCCGCGGGCGGCGGCGTCCACCCGCGCACGGCCAAGTCGATCCCGGTCAACGCCCATGTGCGCCAAGCCCTCGGCATCGAGCCGGGCATCAGCAAGATGACGCCCGCCGAGCTGATGAAGGCCATCCTGCGCGCCCCGGTCGACCTCCTGTGGAACGGCGGCATCGGCACCTACGCCAAGGCCTCCACCGAGTCGCACGGCGACGTCGGCGACAAGGCGAACGACGCGATCCGCGTCGACGGCCGGGACCTGCGGGTCAAGGTCGTCGGCGAGGGCGGCAACCTGGGCCTGACCCAGCTCGGCCGCATCGAGTTCGCGCTGGCCGGCGGCCCGGACTCCACCGGCGGCCGGATCAACACCGACGCCATCGACAACAGCGCGGGCGTGGACACCTCCGACCACGAGGTGAACATCAAGATCCTGCTCAACGCCCTGGTCACGGACGGCGACATGACCGTCAAGCAGCGCAACAAGCTGCTGGCGGAGATGACCGACGAGGTCGGCGAGCTGGTGCTGCGCAACAACTACGCGCAGAACGTCGCCCTGGCCAACGCCGTGGCCCAGGCCCCCAGCCTGCTCCACGCCCACCAGCGCATCATGCGCAGGCTCAGCCGCGACGGTCACCTGGACCGCGCCCTGGAGTTCCTGCCCAACGACCGGCAGATCCGCGAGCGACTGTCCACGGGCCGTGGCCTGACCCAGCCCGAACTCGCCGTCCTGCTGGCCTACATCAAGATCACCACGGCCGAGGAGCTGCTCGCCACGGAGCTCCCCGACGACCGGTACCTGCAGCGGCTGCTGTACGCCTACTTCCCGCAGGCGCTGCGCCAGTCGTTCGGCGAGCAGATCGACAACCACGCGCTGCGTCGCGAGATCGTCACGACCGTCCTGGTCAACGACACGGTCAACTCCGG
This sequence comes from Streptomyces olivoverticillatus, assembly GCF_014203555.1. Lineage (GTDB taxonomy): Bacteria > Actinomycetota > Actinomycetes > Streptomycetales > Streptomycetaceae > Streptomyces > Streptomyces olivoverticillatus. Next base: position 21,567 of record NZ_JACHJH010000002.1, read on the forward strand.
TGGTTCGACGTTCCTGCACCGACTGCGGGAGGAGACCGGAGCCTCGCTGGAGGAGATCGTCCGGGCGCAGACCGCGGCCCGCGAGATCTTCAGCCTGAACGCGGTGTGGGACGCCGTGGAGGCGCTCGACAACGTGGTCGCGGCAGACGTCCAGACCCGGATCCGGCTGCACTCGCGCCGCCTGGTCGAGCGTGGCACCCGCTGGCTGCTGAACAACCGTCCGCAGCCGCTGCAGCTGGCCGAGACCATCGAGTTCTTCCGTGACGGCGTGGAGACGGTCTGGGGCGAGCTGCCCAAGCTGGTGTGCGGCGCAGACCTCGAGTGGTGGCAGTCCATCCACGACGAGCTCGTGGCGGCCGGCGTCCCCGGCGAGCTGGCGGTGCGCGTGGCGGGCTTCTCGTCCGTCTTCCCGGCGCTCGACATCGTGGCCACCGCGGAGCGCACGGACAAGGACCCGCTGGACGTGGCCGAGGTGTACTACGACCTCGGCGACCGGCTGCACATCACCCAGCTGATGGACCGGATCATCGAGCTGCCGCGCGCCGACCGCTGGCAGTCCATGGCCCGTGCCTCCATCCGCGAGGACCTGTACTCGGCTCACGCGGCGCTCACCGCTGAGGTTCTCTCGGTGGGCAACGGCTCCTCCACTCCGGACCAGCGGTTCCGCGAGTGGGAGGAGAAGAACACCGCGATCCTGACCCGCGCACGGACGACGCTGGACGAGATCCGGGGCTCCGACGCCTTCGACCTCGCCAACCTGTCGGTGGCCATGCGGACGATGCGAACGCTGCTGCGTACGCACTCGTGATGCGGGCCGGCTGCCGCAGGGTGACGCCACCCCGGTGAGCAGCACGGCAGCCATGCGATCAGCTGTGGCGTAAATGGGGCGGTCCTGGGAAATACCCCCAGGGCCGCCCCTTGCGCATGCTAAGAGAGACGGATGAAGGTCGTTTCACGGCTCGTGTCCACCCCGATGCGCCGCGAGAGGGCCATTGCGGTGGCCGTTCATCTCACCTTGGCCGCCGTTGGCTTCACCGTCCTGTTGCTCATCAATCACCACCTCGGGCACGGGGTGCGTTATGTGCTCTACCGCTGGGACAGCGGCAATTACCTCCGCGTCGCCGAGCGCGGCTACCCGGGCGCCATCGCGTACCGCCCCAGCGGGATGCCCGACTACAGCCGGCTCGCCTTCTTCCCGCTCGTCCCCGCGCTGATCCGCAGCGTCCACCTGGCGACGACGCTGCCGTACGCCTACGCCGGGGTGCTGGTGTCCTGGTGTGCGGCGGCGGTGGCGGCGGCCGGGGTGTACACGCTCGTACGGGCCGTGGGCGCGAGCAGGGGCGCGGGATACGCGTGCGTGGCGCTGTGGTCCTGTTCGCCGTACGCGTTCGCGCTGTGGGTGCCCTATTCGGAGGCCGTCTTCAGTGCGCTGCTGGTGTGGTCCGTGGTGGCCCTGCTGGCGGGCCGGTGGCTGACGGCGGCGCTGCTGTGCACGCTGGCGGGGACGGTGCGTCCGACGGCCGTGGTGCTGATCGCGACGGTGCTGGCGGCCGCCGGGTGGGCGGTGCTGCAGCGGCGTGACGGGTGGCGGCCGTGGGTGGCATTGCTGCTGGCGCCGGTGGGGCTGGCGGGGAGCTGGCTGTTCCTGGGAAGCAGAGTGGGCCGTTGGGACGGCTGGTTCGAGGCGGAACGGGCGTGGGGGCAGTCGTTCGACTTCGGGGTGGGCACCTGGCAGGTCCTGCGTGACATCCTGGCCTTCCGCCATTTGCACGGGATCGATGACGTGCGGCACGCGGTGGTGCTGGCGCTGGTCCTGCTGACGGCCGTCGGGGTGCTCGCCCTGGCGCTCGACCGGAGCGTGCCGTGGCCGCTGGTGGTGCTCGTCGCCGGGGCGTGGGTACTGATGGTGGGGACGCCCGGCTCGCCGTTCTCGAAGCCACGTTTCATGCTGCCGTTCCTGCCGGTTCTGCTGCTGTTGGTGGCCCGGCCGCTCGCGCGTGCTCCGCTGGTGGTGCGCGTTTGTCTCTACGGTGGAGGTGCGGTGGTCTCGGGTTGGTACGCGGCCGGGTTGCTGGTGCTGTTCGTGGGATCGCCGTGACGGCTGCCGTGTTCCGGGCCGCCGCGGGGCAGGGTCCGGAAGACCCAGGCCCGGTAGGACCAGAAGCGGAACAGGGTGGCGGTCCCGATGCCCAGGAACTTGAAGAGGTTGCTCAGGACCGGGCTGTCCCCCCAGCCGAAGCCGTACGTCGCGGTGTAGAGCACACCGTTCTCGATGATCAGGCCGGCCGTGCTGAAGACCGCGAAGAGCACCACCTCTCTGCTGCGGCGGGTCTTGTCGCGGTCCCGGTAGGTGAAGTAGCGCAGCCCCAGGTAGTTGAAGGCGATGGCGACGACGGTCGCGATCACGCTGCAGCGGACCACCGGCAGGTGGGTGGCACCCCGGCACACGTTGAAGACCCCGAGGTTGACGAAGATCCCCAGTCCGCCCACGGTGCCGAACTTTGCGAACTCCTGTCCGAGCGCCATCAGGCCGAGCCGGCCGCGTGTGCGCTTCCCCCTCGATTGCGTCGGTCGCACGGGCATCTCCATATACGGTCGCCACGCGTAGCGGACATTTCACGTAGACAAGTGATTGTAGTGTAAATTGCCGCAAAAACTGACGCAGTGCGACGGTGCGACGACAATGGGCGAGGAACTGGCATGACAGAGGCGGTACTGCTCGTCGGCGGCAAGGGCACACGCCTCCAGCCGCTCACCATCAACACGCCGAAACCGATGGTCCCGGCCGCGGGAGTGCCCTTCCTCGCCCACCAGCTGGCGCGCGCCAGAGCCGCCGGCGTCGACCACGTCGTGCTCGCCACCTCCTACCTCGCCGAGGTTTTCGAGCCCTACTTCGGCGACGGCTCCGCGCACGGCATCCGGCTGACGTACGTCACCGAGGACGAGCCGCTCGGCACGGGCGGGGCGATCCGCAGCGCCGCCCGCGCCCTGTCCGCCCGGCCGGGTGATCCCGTGCTCGTCTTCAACGGCGACATCCTCACCGGGCTCGACATCCCGGACCTGCTGCTGCGCCACGAGCGGGCCCAGGCCGACGTCACCCTGCACCTGACCCGGGTCGCCGACCCCCGGGCCTTCGGCCTGGTCCCCACCGACGCCACGGGCCGCGTCCTGGCCTTCACCGAGAAGCCGCGGCACCCGGACGAGATCGTCACCGACCAGGTCAACGCCGGCTGCTACGTCTTCCGGCGCCAGGTCATCGACGGCATCCCCGACGACCGTCCGGTCTCCGTCGAGCGCGAGACCTTCCCCGGCCTGCTGGCCGACGGCGCCCTGCTGCACGGCGTGGTCGACGGCTCGTACTGGCTGGACCTGGGCCGCCCCGCCTCGTTCGTCCAGGCCTCCGCCGACCTGGTGCGCGGCATCGTCCGCTCCCCGGCCGTCCCCGGCGAGCCGGGCGAGTACCTGGTACTGCCCGGGGCGCACGTCGAGCGCGGGGCCAGGCTCGGCGGCGGCACGGTCGTGGGCGCCGGAGCGCGGGTCGGGGACGGCGCGGACGTCCAGGGCTCGGTCGTGCTGGACGGCGCCCGCATCGAGGCCGGGGCGCAGGTGCGGGCCTCCATGGTCGGCACCGGCGCCCGCGTCGGCCCGCGGACGGTGCTCGACGGGGCGGTCATCGGCGACCACTCCGAGATCGGCGCCGACAACGAACTGCGCGAGGGAGCCCGCATCTGGTGCGGCACGGCCATCCCGGACGCGGCGATCCGCTTCTCCGCCGTCTGAGCGACGCGCTGTGCGTCCTCACATGCCTCACATGAATGCTGTACGTCCTGACATGAATGAGGTTGATGAATCGATGTGCGCGTCCCCACTGGAAACCCCCGTGGCAAAGGATCAGCTCATGAGCACTTTGAGTAGCACGACCGCCGCGACCCCGCTCCCCGCGGAGTGGGCCGCCACCGTGACGACCGTCGTGATGCCGACCTACAACGAGGCGGCGAACCTGCCCACCATGGCCGAAGCGCTCATGGCGCTTCCGCTGGACGGGCTGCGGCTGCTGGTCGTCGACGACAACAGCCCCGACGGCACCGGAGACGTCGCCGAGCAACTGGCCGAGAAGTACAACGAGCCCGGCCGCCCCCGCGTCGGGGTGCTGCACCGCACCGCCAAGGAGGGCCTGGGGCGCGCCTACGCCGCCGGCATGGAGCGGGCGGTTGCCGAGGGCGCCGCCTACGTCGTGCAGATGGACGCGGACGGCAGCCATCCGGCCGAGAAGATCGCGGAGATGCTCGGCGTCGCGCTGGCCACCGGGGCGGAGGTCGTCGTCGGCAGCCGGTACGTGCCGGGAGGCACCCTCTCCGACGCCTGGAAGGCCCACCGCAAGCTGCTCTCCCGCTGGGCGAACGCCTACGCCAGCAGCATCCTCGGCACCCGCGTCCGCGACATCACCAGCGGTTTCAACCTCTGGAGCGCACAGGCGCTGCACGCCATCGACCTCGCGTCCGTCGACAGCGCGGGCTACAGCTTCCAGGTGGAGACGAAGTACCGGGCGCTCAAGGCCGGATTCACCGTGATGGAGGTGCCGATCCACTTCGAGGACCGCACGGTGGGCGAGTCGAAGATGAACCTGGCGGTCCAGCTCGAATCCGTGGCCATGCCGTGGCGCTTGCGGTCGAAGGCGCTGCGCGGGGGAGGGCGGGGCGGTTCCGCAGGCGGATCCTGTTCCGCGGGCGGGGCCCGGAGCGCCGAGCACCGCCGCTGAGCCGTGATCCGGTCACCGGCCCCGTCACCGCCTCTGGCCCCGGCCGCCGTGCCGGCCCCTGCCAGGGCGGCGACCCTCGCCATCGCGCGGCTGCCGCGCGGGGCGGCCACCGTCGCCGTCCTGCTGCTGGGCGTCCTGCTGCTGCTCATGGTGGTGCGGCTGCCCTGGTCCGGTGACCTGGGAATGCACGGCGCGGTCCTGGAGCGGCTGCGCGCCGACCTCCTGCACCCCGGCAACCCGTTGGTGGACGAGGACACCCCGAGCCCCTACTACTCGCCGTGGACGGTCGCCCTCGCGCTGGCCGGGTCGGTGACCGGCTGGAGCACGTTCACCGTGCTGCGTCTGGCGGCGCTGACCGGTCTCGCGCTACTCGTCACCGGTGTGGGTGGTTTCGTTCGCACCTTCACCGCTAAAAGGGCGGCGGTTGCGCTCGCGTGGCTGTGTGTGCTGCTGCTGTACGGGGTGCGGCTCTTCGCGTGGAGCGGGGTGCCCGGTCTGACGTCGCTGTCCCTGACGCTCGCCTATCCGAGTACGTTCGCCCTCGGCCTGTCCTTCCATCTGTGGGCGCTGCTGCGCCGCGCCGTGGCGGACGAGTGGAGGGCGGCCGCCTTCCTGTGGCTGGGGCTGTTGCTGGCGATGGTGCTCCTGTGTCATCAGTTCACGGGTGCGGTGGCGGTGCTCGGTGTGACGGCTGTCCTGCTGGGGGCCCGGCCGTGGCCCTCCCGCGAGGTGTGGCTGCGGGTGGGGGCAGCGGGGCTGGTGGCGCTGACGGTGCCGCTGGTCTGGCCGTACTACTCCTTCTTCTCCCTGCTGGGCGCGGACGGCCTGGACGACATCCACCGGCCGCTCTACGCCCATGTCGTGGGGCGGTTCTGCCTGGTGGCGCTCGGCGTCGTGGCCCTGGGCCTGCGCTGGCGGCGCGACCGCCGCGACCCGCTCGCCCTCTTCTTCGCACTGGGTCTGGCTGGCTACGCCATTGGGGGGCTGAGCGGGCATCAGGCCTGGGGCCGCGTCCTGCCCGCGGTGCTCCTCCCCGCCCAGATCGCCCTCGCCATCGAGACGGCCGAGGCCACTGCGGGACGGGTGCGCCGCGCCCTGACCACGGTGACGGCCGCCGCCCTGCTCGTGGGGGCGTGGACGCAGGCCGGGGTGCTGTCGTACGTCCTCCGGGCGGACGCCATCCCGCCCGGGCTGCGTGAGGCACCCACGGTCGGACTGTGGCCGCACTTCGCCTGGGCCGCCGCGAAGGTGCCCAAGCGGGCGACGGTGATGACGGACGACTACTACGCCCTGCGCACGCTCCCCGCCTACGGGCCGTATACCGTCGCGCCCGCCTACCCCGACCTCTTCCTTCCCGACGAGAAGCGGCGCCGGGACGCGACCCGGCGTTACTTCGCCCCTGCCACCCCCCGGGCCGAACGGCTCGGCATCCTGAAGGAGTACGGCGTGCGATGGGTGCTGCGGAAAGACGGCGGCCCGGGCCTGCCTCAGGGCGATCCCGCCCTGAGGACCGCGGCCCGGGGGCCGGGGGGATTCACCCTGCTGGAGGTCGTCGGGTGACCGGAACCGCCGACGAGTGGGGGGATGCGGCGCGGCGGTGGCTGCGCGGGCGCGTGGGGCGGCCGGTGCTGGTCGCCGCGGTGGTGCTGTACGGCCTGAGCTCGCTCAGGCCGTACGCCAAGGACCACATCGGCATCGACAACGAGGTTGTGGTGCGTGCCGCCCGTACCCTGCTCGACGGCGGCTCGCCGTACGCGGACAAACGGTTTCTGTATCTGCCGGGTGCGGTGTTCGCGGCCGTTCCCGAGACGTTTCTCTCCGAGCGAGTGCTGTACTACGCCGTGCCGCCTGTGACGGGTGTGCTGGTGGCGGCTGGTGCGGTGCTGGCGCTGCGGATCTTCGGGGTCCCGGCGGACAGCCGGATGGCGGCAGCGACGGCTGTGGGGCTCGCGTTCTTCCTGCCGTTCCAGAGCCTGGTCTGTCTGGGGAACTGGACGGCGGCGTCGGTGGTGGCCTTCCCCGCGGCGCTGTTGCTGGCGGGGCGGGGGCGGTGGTCTGCGGCGGGAGTGGTGGTCGGGGCGGCGATTGCGCTCAAGCCGATGCTGGTGCCCGTGCTGCTGCTGTTCGTCTTCGCGCGGCGCTGGCGGGGTCTTGCCTGGGCGGTGGGGGTGCCGGTGGCGGTGTCCCTGGTGGCCGCTGCGGCCATGCCCCGCCCGAGCCTCTTCTTCACCCGGACTCTGCCGTTCCTGTTGCACGGTCAGGACGCCTACGCCCGCCCGTACGACGCCTCGTGGTCGGCGGTGCTGCCACGGATCGGGGTGCCGCACCTGCCGGCTCTCGCGCTGGCGGCGTTGGCGGGAGCGGCGGTGCTGGGTTGCGCCTGGGTGCGGTGGGAGGGGAGGGGCGGCAGTGACCTCAGGGACGGCAGGGGGTGGGGCGATGAGCTGAGGGTGGTGGAGTGTGCGTCGCTGTTGATGCTCGCGGCGTTCGTGGTGGCCCGCCCGTCCTTCCTGAACTACGCGCTCGTGGTGATGCCTTCGCTTGCGGCCTCTGCGGTGGTGCCCGAGGCGGCGGCGAGGTCGGTGTGGTTCTGGATGGCGCTGGTACCGGAGTTGGGCGGAGTGCCGTGGCCGGGCCTGGACAGCGCGGAGCGGCACGCGTTCAAGGACATCGTGATGTTCGGCGGGGTGGCGGCGGTCCTGGCCGTCACGGCGTGGCGGAGGAGGGCGTGGGAGAAAGGGGTTGTCACGCAGAGTAGTCATGGTTACTCTCTGTGTAGCGGACTCGAGTCCCGGGTCGCCGACTCAGAAGTGCCGACTCCGAAGTGAGGTGACGTATGCCCGTTCCCGACGTCAGCGTAGTGGTCATCGTCTACAACGACGCGGTGCGCCTGCCGCGCGCGGTGCGGTCGGTCCTCGGGCAGTCCTTGCGCAACCTCGAAGTGATCGTCGTCGACGACTGCTCGACCGACGACACCTTCACCGCCGCCCGCGAGCTGACCGAAGCCGACCCCCGGGTGCGCTGCCTGCGGCTGCCGTTCAACAGCGGCGGCTGCGGCGCGCCGCGCAACGCAGGCATCGACGCCGCCCGCGCACCCCATGTCATGTTCCTCGACAGCGATGACGAACTGCCCTACCACGCCTGCAAATCCCTTCTGCTGGCCGCAGAGGAGACGGCCGCCGACTTCGTGACCGGCGAGGTCACCCGCCTCTTCGAGGCGACCGTCACCACAGGTCTGTGGTACCCCGAACTCTTCGAGGACGCCCGCCTGGTGGAAGGCATCCGCACCGCTCCCCAGTACTTCCTGGACGCCCTCTCCACCAACAAGCTCTACCGTGCCGACTTCCTCGCCCGCCACCACCTGCGCTTCCCCGAGGACCTGCACTACGAGGACCAGCTCTTCACCGCCCAGGCCTTCACCCTCGCCCGCGCCTTCGCCGTCGTCCCCTGGCCCGTCTACACCTGGCGGCTCGCCGACGGGCCGGCCGGGCCGTCCATCACCTCCAGCCGGCACGAGATGCGGCACGTCACGGACCGCGTCACCGTCGCCCGGCGCATCGACGACTTCCTGGAGCGCACGGGCAACGCCGACCTCCGGCCCGCCAAGGACGCGAAGTTCCTCCGCCACGACCTGCGCCTCTACCTCGGCGACCTGCCCTTCCGCGACCGCCGCTGGACCGAGGAGTTCGTCGCCGCGGTGACACCCTGCCTCGACGGCATCGCCGCCTCCGCCCTCGATGCGATTCCGCGCGAACAGCGCATCTGTCAGTACCTCTTGCAGACCGGCCGCATCGAGGACGCCGCCGAATGCGCCCGCACCCTCGACCGCCCCCGCATCGCCCCCCGCCATGTCGTACGGGGCCCTGCCGGGCGTACGTACTGGGGCCGCGAACTGCCCGCGGACGAGCGGGCCGCCGATGCGCTGGACATCACCGCCTGGCACCTGGACCGCCAGCCCTTCACCACCGGCCCGTTGCGGCACGAGGTCACCCGGGTCGAACCGGACGGGCACCGACTGCGCATCGGCCTGCGCACCCATGACCCCTGCCGGATCCTGGCCGGACCCGTCTCCGTCACAGCCGAACTGCACATCACGGCCGCAGCCGCACCCCTCGCCGTGCCCGTGCACTACACCCCGGCAGACGGCGAAGAGCACGTCCACACCGCCGAAATCGACATCGACCTGCGCCTGGTCCCCGTCGGGATCACCGGGTTCCAGGGGCGCAGTCGGCCCACGATCGTCCTCGACCGGCTGGGCCTCACCCGCACCGACCCCCTCCTCGCACCGGCCGAACTGCCCGTCCTCCGGGCCCGGATCGCAGGGCACACGGTGAGCGTGGCCTGCGAGAGGCACGGCGAGGGGAGCCTCGAACTGACCTGGGAGCGTGCCGGACTCCGCGGGCGCGCCGAAGCAGCGGCACCGCGTCTGGCGCCCGTACGCCGCCGCGCCGACCGGCTGGGCCGCCGGCTCACCGGCCCCCGGGCCAAGACCATGGCCTGCCACGAGCTCCACAAACTCCCCATCGACGACGGCTTGGTCGTCTTCGAGGCGCTGGAAGGCCGCGGCTACGCCGACAGCCCGCGCTACATCCACGAAGAGCTGCAGCGCCGGGGCCTGCCGCTGCGCGCCGTGTGGTCGTACTCCGGCAGCCGCGCCTCCTACCCGCCGGGAGTGCAGCTGGTCAGACGCGGCAGCTGGGAATACGTCCGCACGATCGCCCGCGCGCGGTACTGGGTGGACTCGCACGGCTTCCCGATGCCTTTCCCCAAGCGGCCCGGCACCCGCTATCTGCAGACCTGGCACGGCCAGGCCTTCAAGCGCATGGGATTCGACATCCCGGAGCTGCGCCTCGCCGGGCCCGAACGGCAGCGCCGGCACCGCGAGGCGGTGGCCCGCTGGGACGCACTGATCTCGCCCAGCGACGAATTCGAGCGGACCTTCGTCCGCGCCAACGGATACACAGGCACCCTGCTGCGCACCGGACTGCCCCGCAACGACCCCCTCGTCCGGTGGAACGACCCCCAACAGCGCGACCGCGCCGCCGCCACCCGCGAACGGCTCCAGATCCCCGACGGACACAAGGTGCTGCTGTACGCGCCCACCTTCCGCGACGGGGCCCGCGACAGCGGCGAGTCGATCCGCGTGGACCTGGCGGAGCTGGTGCGCGAGACGGGCGAGGAATGGACGACTGTCGTCCGCCCGCACTACTACGAGCACTTCACGGTGGAGCGCGAACTGGGGCACGCCCTGCGCGACGGGCGGAGCTTCACCGACCTCAACGACCTGCTGCTCGCCTCGGACGCGCTGCTCACGGACTACTCGTCGGTGATGTTCGACTACGCCAACCTGGGCCGCCCCATCCTGCTCTACGCCGACGACTACGAGGACTACCGCTCCTCCTTGCGCGGGACGTACTACGACCTGCACGACATCGCCCCCGGCCCCGTGCTCTCCACCACCGGCGCACTGGTGCGCGCACTCCGCGACGTGGCCGCGGTCCAGGAGGAGTGGGCCGATGCATACGCACGCTTCCAGGCGCGGTTCAACCCGTACGAGACGGGCCGGGCGAGCAAGGCCGTCGTCGACCTCTTCTTCGAGGGGAGCGAGGGGCGATGAGCCGGAATCTGTTCCTCGTCGGCATCGACGTCGACTCCATGGGCGGTTCCCAGCGGGTGCTGCACACGCTCGCCCAGGGCTTCGCCGAACGCGGCCACAGCGTCGAGCTCGTCGGCATCCGGCCCAGCCCCGAACCCCACACCTACGTCACGGACCAGGCCTACCGGCACACCACCCTCTACCGTTCACCGGCAGCCGCCTCCTGGCAGGCCGCCTCGCTGGCCGAGCGGTTCCACCCGGTACGGCTACGCGAAGCGAGGGCAGGGCGGCTGGAGCGGCAGCGGGCCCGCGAGGCGATGGCGCGCCGGCTCGCCGAGGTCCCGGAGGGCTGTGTCGTCATCGGGTCGCCGTGGGCCGCGGTCTGGCTGGAGTCGGTCGGGCGGCCGCGCGGCATCAAGGCCGTCGGGCAGTACCACGAGTCCTTCCTCCAGGCGTGCAACTCCCCCAACCTCGAACTGATCCTGCGGCACTACCCGGAGCTGGAGAAAGCGGTGTTCCTCAGCGAGCCGGACGCGGCGGAGTTCCGCAGGCGCAAGCTGCCCAACGTCGCAGTGATGCCGAACCCGCTGCCCTTCCGGCCCGCCGCGCCCGCCCCTCTGGACACCCGGCGCATCGGCGCGGTCGGGCGCCTGGACCCGGTCAAACGGCCGGACCGGCTCGTCGAGGCCTTCGCCGCCGTCTGCGCGGACCACCACCCCGGCTGGGAGCTGCACTTCTTCGGGGACGGCCCGCTGGAGGAGGAGCTGCAGGCCCAGGCCGGGCGCCTCGGAGTGGGGGAGCGGGTGCGCTTCCGCGGCACCGTGCGCGATATGGCCGCGGCCTACCGGGAGTTGTCGGTCGTGGCGCTCACCAGCGAACGCGAAGGACGTCCCATGGTCCTCGCCGAAGCGGCCGCCGCCGGGGTGCCGTGCGTGAGCTTCGACCTTTCGGGCGGCGTACGGGAGCTGGTCGCCCACGGCCGTACGGGCACGCTCGTGCCCCCCGGGGACACGAGCGCGTTCACGGCGGCCCTGAGGGAGCTGGTGGAGGACGGGCGATTGCGCGAGCGCTACGGGTGGGCCGGCCGGGAGCATGTCGCACCGCTGGCGCTGTCAGCCGTGCTGGACAGGTGGGAAGCGCTGTTCGAGGAAATCGACCGGTAGGGGAGGGCGGGGGGATGAGGCTAGGAGCCATCGGCGCCGTCAGGCGGCGCGGCGCGCTGCTTGCGAGAGCTGCGCGGCAATGGGCGAAACCGGCGGGCAAGGCGGTCCGCGCGCCGCAGGAGCGGGCCGCGCAGTCTGCGCGAGGCGATGCCGAGCGCGCCACGCACACCGGGAGCCAGCCGCAGCGCGAGCGAACCGCTTGCCGTGGCATAGGGCTGGACCAGGAGCACCCCGTTGCGCGCGCCCGGCACGATGCACCGCCGACGTCCGTCCCCCACGGCCCGTACGGCCGTCCGCAGGGTGCCGCCGTGCGTGAAGTGGAGCCGTACGCGCACGTCCCACGCCTGGGAGGCGGAGGACGGCTTGGCGTGGCGGCCGAGCGCCGCCAAGGCGGCCAGGTCGACGGTGAGCCGGGCGGTCCAGCCGTCGCCGTCCGCCCTGAGCGGAGCTGTGCGTTCGACGATGGTGGTGCCGTCGCGCAGGCGCAGTTCCACATCGAGGGTGCGGGGCTCGGCTGCGGCCAGGCGTCCGTAGAGCTCATGGACGTGGAGCCGCAGTTCGGCGCGGGTCCGGGGCCTGGCCAGGACGCGCAGGCGGGCGTCGACGGCGACGGGGAGGCGGCGGGCCGGTTTGGCGGCCGAGCCGGTGAGGCCGTCGAGAACGGCCTGCGGAAGGTCCTCCGCCCAGACCGGGGAGCCCGCTGCCTCGGCATAGGGCGGCAGCAGCCGGGCGGGGCGGGCCGCCAGCTGGGCCAGGCGGTCCAGGTCCCGCGGGGCCTCGGAGGCGAGCACGACGCGGGCGATCCAGCGGGCGGGGGCGCGGGCGGCGGTCAGTTCGGCCTCCCCGTAGGCGGCCAGGCAGCCGCGGGCCACGCGCCACCAGGCCCGTCGGTAGGCGGGGCCGTGGCCGGGCAGCTCCCGGACGTACAGGCGCAGGTCGTGGTCGAGGAACTTCACGCGCGCGGCGCGGGCGAGCGGTTTACGGTCCGCGTCCAGGAAGACCTCGACGGCGCGCTGGTGGGCGAAGACCCGCGCCTGCCAGTTGTCGACCCGTTCGCGGTCCAGGGAGATCGACGGCCGTGCGGCATCGCGGCGGACGTGCCAGATGTAGACCGGGTCGGGGACGGTCGCGATGCGCGGAGCCGCCGCGAGGACCCGGGCGGTGAAGACGAAGTCCTCATAGGGGAAGCGGCCTTCGGGGAAGGTGATGCCGTGCCCGGTGAGGAAGGCGCGGGCATAGAGCTTGTTGACGCACAGCGTGTCGTGCAGCAGTTCCGGTCGGTCTTCGGGGGCGTCGTGGACGGAGGCCCGGCGATAGAGGGCGGGCTGCCAGAGGGTCTCGCGGCGCCGGGGAAGCTCGCGGCGCACGCACAGGCCCGCCGCCACGGGCGCGCCATGGTGCAGCGCGGCACGCAGCAGCGCGGCCACCGCGCCGTGGGGGAGCACGTCGTCGCTGTCCAGGAACATCACATACGGGGAGCCGGCCGCTCGCAGCCCGTCGTTGCGGGGGGTGCCGCAGCCCCCGCTGTTGACGGCCCGGTGGATGACGCGCAGACGCGGATCGCGGGCGGCCAGCCGGGCCAGGACGGCGGCGGTGCGGTCGGTGGAGGCGTCGTCCACGGCGATGACCTCGGCCACTGCCGGGCCCTGGGTCAGGGCGGAGCGAACGGCGGCGCCGATGTGCCGGGCGTCGTCGTAGCCGATGACGATCACGCTGACCCGGGCGGCGGGGGCCGGTGTTCCGCTGTCGTTCACTGCCATGGAACACAGTCTTATCCAACAAGTATGGATATTCGGGGCATTCTGCGCTCGGGCGCGGTCGGCCGGAAGGGGGCGGGGCACAGATGGCACGTACGGCGCTGCACACTGCGCTGACCAAGCGCCACGCCCACGCGACCGGGCGCGCGGAGGCGGGGGCTGAGGCGGAGGCGCCTCCGTCCGCCGAGAGAGGCAGCCGGCGCGCGGCCGTTGCCGCTGCTGCCGTTCCCGCGGTCGTCATGCTCGTCCTCGGGCTCTGGGGAATCGACCGGGGCACGATGTGGCGGGACGAAGGGGCCACCTTCCAGGTGGCGCAGCGGTCCCTGCCGGAGATCGGGCATCTGCTCGGCAGCATCGACGCCGTCCACGGGCTGTACTACCTGCTGATGCACGCCGTCCTGGCGTTGCACGCAGACGAGGTGACGCTGCGTCTGCCATCGGCCGTGGCCGCGGCGGTCACGGCGGGGCTGGTGGGCGCGATCGGCTGTCGGCTGGCCCGCCCGAGGGTGGGGCTGTGGGCCGGGCTGCTCTACGCGGCCACCCCGTTCGTCAGCCACTATGCGCAGGAGGGGCGCTCGTACGCCCTGGTGGCGGCCGGGGCGGCGCTGGCCACCTGGCAGTTGTCGCGGGCGGTGGAGCGCGGCTCGTGGCGGCGGTGGGCCGGGTACGGTGCGGTGGTCGCGGTCACGGCGCTGCTGCACGAGTTCGCCATCCTGCTGCTCGCCGCGCACGGTGTGACGCTGCTGGTGTCCCGGGTGCCGTGGCGGATATGGCGGGGCTGGGGGTGCGCGGCGGTGGTCGCGTGCGCGGTGCTGGTGCCGCTGGTGGTGCTCTCGCAGCGGCAGAGTGACCAGGTGTCCTGGATTCCGACGCCCGGTTACCCTCAGGCCAAGGCCTTGGGGGAGGCGTTCGCGGGGCCGGGCGAGCCCGTGCTGGCGGTCACCCTCCTGTTGGCGGGGGTCGCGCTGGTCGCTCCGCTGCCGCGTGCTCGTGCCGGGTCGCTGCGGCTGCCCGCGGTCGCCCTGCCGCTGGCTCTCGTGCCGCCCGTGCTGCTCTATGCGGCCTCGCAGCGCCAGCCGCTCTTCCTCGACCGGTATCTGCTGTTCTGCCTGGCCGGGGTGCCGCTGCTCGCCGCCGCCGGGGCCGAGCGGCTGCTGGGGGTGCTGCCGTGGCGGGGGTGGGTGACGGCGGCCGGGGTCGTCGCCGTCGCGGCGGGGTTCGTGTGCCGGATCCCTTACCAGGAGCGCGAACGGCTGCCGAGCAGCCGGGGCGACGAGCCCGCGCGGGTCGCCTCGGTGGTGGGCCGGCTGGCCGGGCCGGGCGATGCGGTGCTCTTCCTTCCGCTCTACGAGCGCCGGATATCCCTCTTCTACCCGGAGGATTTCGACGGCCTGCGCGATCTCACCCTCAAGCGGTCGCCCGCGGCCTCCGGCACCCTCTTCGGCGAGGAGGTCACGGCCGGTGAACTGCGGGCCCGGCTGGCCGCGCTCTCCCCGCGCGAGCGGTTGTGGGTGGTGTGGGACACGAACACCGTGGGCACCCGCTGGTTCCGCGCACAGCGCGCCGAGGCGGCCAAGACCCGGGTGCTGGACGCCCTCTACCGCGAAGGGCCGACGGTGTTCGTCCACGGCGGCGCGGTGTCGCAGTACATACGCCGCTGAACGTACATACGCCGCTGAGCGCGGTCACCGGGCTATTTGACCGCGCCCGCCATCACCCCGCTGACGAACTGCCGCTGGAAGGCGAAGAACACGGCCAGCGGCACGATCATGGAGAGGAAGGCGCCCGAGGCGAGGATGTCGACGTTGTCGCCGAACTGCCGCACCTGCTGCTGGAGCGCCACCGTGATCGGCGGGTTGCCGCTGTCGGCGAAGATCAGTGCGACGAGCATGTCGTTCCACACCCACAGGAACTGGAAGATCCCGAGCGAGGCGATGGCGGGACCGCCGAGCGGCAGGACCACACGGGTGAAGAGCCGGAGCTCGCCCGCCCCGTCCAGACGGGCTGCCTCCAGCAGTTCGCGCGGGATCTCCGCGAAGAAGTTGCGCAGGAGGAAGACCGCGAAGGGCAGGCCGAAGGCGGTGTGGAAGAGGACGACGCCGATCGTGGTCTCGAAGATGCCCAGGGCGTTGAAGAGCTTGGCGACCGGGATGAGGGCGACCTGTACGGGCACCACGAGCAGCCCCACGACGACCATGAACCACCAGTCGCGACCGGGGAAGTCCAGCCAGGCGAAGGCGTATCCGGCGAGGGCGCCGATCAGGATGACGAGCGCGGTTGCGGGCACGGTGATCAGAGCGGTGGTGAGGAGGGAGTGGGTCACCTTGTCGTTGGCGAACAAGGTGCTGTAGCTGGAGGTGGTCAGCTGGGCGGGGTGGCTGAAGACCTGCCACCAGCCGGAGGCCGCGATATCGGACTTGTCGCGGAGCGAGGAGAGCAGCAGCCCGGCGGTCGGCATCAGCCAGAGCAGTCCGACGACGACGAGGAAGAGGCGTACCAGCCCGCCGCCGAGCCGGCCGGCGATCCGTGCGGACAGCGATTGCCGGGCCCGTACGCCCTGGTCCACGGCGGTCATCGCCGGCCCTCCCTTTCCTTGCGGATCCGGCGGATGTTCACGAACACCACCGGCAGCACGAGCAGCAGCAGGAAGACGGCGATGGCGCTGCCCACGCCCTGGTTGACGTCGGTACCGAAGGACGACTGGTAGAGCTGGAGAGCGAGGACGTTGGCGTTGTGGAGGCTGGAGCCGGGGGCGATGATGTAGACGAGGTCGAAGATCTTCAGCACGTTGATCATGAGCGTGACCACGACGACCGCGAGGACGGGGGCCAGCAGCGGCACCGTCACCCGGCGGAAGACCTGCCACTCGTTCGCGCCGTCGACACGGGCCGCCTCCAGCAGCTCGCGCGGCACGCCTGCCAGGCCGGCCGCGATCAGCACCATGGCGAAGCCCGCCCACATCCAGATGTACGCGCCGATGATGGAGGGGGTCACCAGGGCCGGGCCGAGCCACTCGACGCCGTTGTAGACGGAGGCGAAGTTCGAGGCGGGAAGGCGCAGCCGGGCGCCGTCGGCCGCGGACGGCAGGGTGAAGGTGCCGTCGGAGTCCGAGGTGGCCGAGGCGACGGTCCGGCCGTCCTTCACCGCTTCGATCTTCACGCCCGCCAGGGCCCTCTCCCCCGCGTCGATCTTGCCGGCTGTCCCGCCGCCACCCCGGGTGAAGTCCATCCACACCGTGCCGGTGACCTTTCCGGCCACCTCGCGGGCGGGGATCGCCTCCTTCGCGCCCGCGACGTCCTCGGGCTTGACGGCCACCAGCGGCAGCGCCACCGGGCTGCCCGCCCGTACCGCCGACTTGGTGGCGAACGAGCCGCCGTCGGCGGCCGCGAGGTCACCGGTCGGGCGGGGGTGCGCGCCGGGGAAGGGCGCGGGCTGCGCGAAGGTGTCGTGGATGCCCACCCACACGGCGTTGGCGACGCCGCGGTCCGGGTTCTGCTCGTACACCAGCCGGAAGATGATGCCCGCGGCGAGCATGGAGATCGCCATCGGCATGAAGACGACGAGCTTGAAGGCGGTGCCCCAGCACACCCGTTCGGTCAGCACCGCGAAGATCAGGCCGAGTGCGGTGGCGAGCGCGGGGGCGACGATCACCCAGATGACGTTGTTCTTCAGGGCGGTGCGGATGCGGTCGTCGGTGAAGACCTCGTGGTAGTTGTCGAGGCCGGCGAAGCCGTTGCCGGAGGCGTCGAAGAGGCTGCGGTAGACGGAGTAGCCGATGGGGTAGACGACCAGGGCCCCGAGCAGGAGGAGCGCGGGCAGCAGGAAGCAGGCGGCCACCCAGGGCCGGGTGCCGAGCACGCCCTTGCGCTTGGCCCGGGGGGCGGCCGGCGGAGGGGGAGCGGTGGCGGTGGTCACGGTGCCGGCCCCGTCCCGTCAGCTCTTGAACGCTTTGGCCGCGTCGGACTCCAGCTGTTGCTGGGTGCCCGCCACGTCGCCGGGGTTGCGCAGGAAGTCCTGCAAGTCCTTCCACTCGCCCTGCCCCGGCTTGGCGCCGAACGCGGCGGGTGCCTGGTCGGACATGTCGAAGCGGAAGTCGTCGCCCGCCGCGACCACGGCCTTGGCGATGGACCGCAGGGAGTCGTCGGGGTAGGCGGCCGGGTCGAGGTTCTTGTTGGCCGAGACGAAGCCGCCCTGCCGGGCCCACACCTGCGCGGCGTCGGACGATGCCAGGAAGGTGAGCAGTGCCTGCGCGGCCTGGCCGTCCTTGAGCGCCACGCCCACGTCGCCGCCCGTCACCACGGGCGAGCCGGCCCCCACCGCAGGGAAGGGGAACACCTTCGCGTCCGTGCCGATCTCCGCCTTGGTCCCGGTGATGTTGGCGGCTGCGAAGTCGCCCTCGAAGACCATGGCGGCCTTCGCCTTCTGGCCACCCGAGAAGGTCTGGGTGACGGAAGTGGGGAACTGGGTCTGCAGTGCACCGTCGTTGCCGCCCGCCAGCAGCTCCTTCTTGCCGAAGAGCTGGCCGAGCGCCGTCAGGGCGTCCTTGACGGACGGGTCCGTCCATTTGATCTTGTGCTGGGTCAGCTGGTCGTACTTGTCGCGGCCCGCCTGGGAAAGGTAGATGTTCTCGAACCAGTCGGTGAGCGTCCAGCCGTCCGCGCCGCCGACCGAGACGGGGGAGACGCCGTAGTCGGCGATCGCCTGCGCCGTGCGCAGGAACTCGGGCCAGGTCTTGGGCTCCTTGACCCCCGCCGCCTCGAAGACCTTGGTGTTGTACCAGATCAGGGACTTGTTGCTGGCCTTGAAATAGACCCCGTACTGCTTGCCCTCGTACGAGCCGAGATCCTGCCAGCCCTTGGCGAAGTTCTTGTTCAGCTGGGCTGTGACATCACTGCTCAGCGGCTTGAGCCAGCCCTTCTGGGCGAACTCGCGCAGCGCGCCGGGCTGCTGCAGCATGGCGACGTCCGGCGGGTTGCCGCCCGCGACCTTCGATCCGACGAAGGCGGACATGTCGTCGCCGCTGGGCACGTAGGAGACCTCGGCGCCGGTGCGCTTGGCGAACTCGTCGAGGACCTTGGTGAAGCTCTTCTGCTCGGCGCCCGTCCAGACGGCCGTCACCTTGAGCTTCTGGCCGTTGAGCTTGGGGAGTTGGACGGTGTGGGTGATGACGTCGGAGTTGCCGGGGGCGGGCTTGGAGCTCTTGGCGTCGCTGCTCCCCTTGTCGTCGCTGCTGTCGCTGCTGCAAGCGGCGGCGGACAGGGCCAGGAGCCCCGCGGTGGCCAGTGCGAGTGTGCTGCGCGTTGCTATGTGCATTGCGGTACCTCCCGTGCCCGGTCCCCGTCGCACGGCCCGGCGCACGCGCCGCTCATCCGCTCCGGCGCCTGCTCCGCCCGCGCTCCCGTGCGACAGTCCTACGCCCGGTGACGGGTGGCCGCAATACCGTCTCCGGCGTCAAGTCGGTGATCGTGACCGGGATGTGATGCGGTGTCACACCCACTGCGTTTGTTGTGACAGGAGACCGCTCCAACAGGAGCGGCTTACAGCAGGGGCGGCTTACAGCAGGGGCGGTGCCGCTTCTGCGCCTGCCGACTGGGAGGCGCGCTGGAGGGCGCTGGCCAGGAGGGCCAGGTCCGTCGGGCCGTTGCCCAGCTCGCGGAGGGGGCGGCGGGTGGGCGGGTCGCCCATGCGGGTCCAGTCCAGGGGGACCACCGTCGGACGGAGCGTCGCCGTGCGGGGGATGCGGCCCGTCACCCGGCCCGCCTGGAAGGGCGTCGTAGCCCCGTCGTCCGGGCGCTGCAGCCGCCCCCGCCCTGGTGCCGGTTCGCCGTCGGCGCCCGAGGCGCCGGCGTCCGTGGACGGCGGCGCGATCTCCAAGGCGGCCCGCAGCCCGGCCCGTTCGACGGCCGCCGTATCGGCCGTACGGTCCGGGCGGCCGGACGCGGCGATGAGGTGGACGCCGAGCCGCTCGCCGTCCCGGGCCACGGCTTCCAGCGCACGGACCACCGAACCGGCCGCCGGCCGGCCCGTACTGCCCAGTGCGGGGGCGACGAGCGCGTCGAAGTCGTCGACGAGCACGACCAGGCGGGGCAGCGCCGTCTCGGCCGTACGCGTCGCTCCGCCGCGCTGCGTGCGCAGCTTGAGCGTGCCGCTGGGCGCCGGATCGAGGTCGCCGCCTGCGGGCTCGGCGGGGCGGCGGGGGCCGACGACGTTCGGTGGGGCGGCCGGGCCGGCCGGGCCGTGCCGGTCGTGCCAGGCGGTGAAGTCGAGCGTGCCGAGCAGTTCGGCGCGGCGCTTGAGTTCGGAGGTCAGCGCCTGCGCGAACTCCCGCATCCGCACCGGGTCGGCCGCGGCCAGATACGTCGACACGTGCGGCAGGTCCGTGCACACCCGCAGCCCCTCGCCGCGCTCGGCCGCCGCGCCGTCGACCAGGACCAGCGAGAGCCGGTCGGGCCGGTCGGCAGCCGCCAGGGAAGCGGCCAGAGAGCGCAACAGCTCCGTCTTGCCGGTGCCGGGACCGCCCTCCACCAGCAAGTGCGGCCCGTCCGCCGCCAGGTCGACCGCCAGCGGCCCGTGCGGCCCCGCGCCCAGCACCGCGACGGCGCGGCCGCCCGGCCGGGCGCCCCGGTCCATGGCGGCCGCCCAGCGGGCGGTCAGCGAGGCGGGCGTGGCCCGGGCCAGCCCCAGTTCGTCGAGGAGCCGCGCGGTGCGCGGCAGGGCGGCGGCGATCCGGGTGTGCGGCCCCTGCGCGCCCGCGGCGTCCGCCATGCGCAGGGGCGCCAGCGCCCGCGCGAACCGTTCGGCCCACGCCTCCGACACGGCGTCGAGCGCGCCGATCACGGCGGGCACGGCCGGCCCGTACGGACCGGAAACCGGCGCCGGCGTGCGGTGGACGACCTGCACCACCGTGGCCACGTCCCCGCTGAGCAGCGCCACCGCCCCGCAGTGCGGGAAGGCGGGGGAGGCCGCCTGGGCCGTCGCCAGCGTGGCGGAGACGGGCGAGGCCGGTGTGGTGGCCGGGGCCTCCGCCAGGCACAGCAGATGGATGCCGGCCGCCGGGCCGCTCACGGCGAGCCGCGCGACGGTCTCGCGCAGCGCACTCGAACCGGGGTCGCCGTCCACAATCACCACCGTGTACGGCCCCTGGTGGCGGGCCGCCGTGGCCGCGACCGCCTCCGGGGCGGCGGTGGGCCAGCCGGGGCCCAACGGGCCGTCGTCGAGGCGGCGTACGAGCTCGGCGGTACGGGCCTCCGCCTGCTCGCGGTCGTAGGCCAGCAGCAGCCGGCAGCCCTGTCCGTGCGCGGGCCGCAGCTGGGGCAGCCAGCCCAGCCAGGACCACTCCGCCAGCCGCTCCTCGATCGGGCGCGAGCGGTCCGCGCTGATCAGCACGTACTCGAGCGTGGCGGGCGGGTGCAGCGCCGCCAGCTGTGCAAGGACGGAGCGGGTCAGTCCGGACAGTCGCGGCCGCGGCCCGGCCAGGCCCAGCGAACCGGCTTCGCGCAGCCCGACGGTCACGGGCACGGCGGTCAGCTGTCCGCGGTCGGTGGTGCCGAGCCGGACGGTCAGCAGGTCGGGGTGGTCCGGCCCGCGCTCCCACAGCCGCGGGCCCGGCCCGAGGGCGGTCAGCAGCACGGTGGCGGGGTCGGGCCAGCGCTCGCGCATGGCGGCGGCGGTGGTGTACGGGTTTTCGGCCTCGCCCGGCGCGGCGTCCCCGTCGCCCGGCATGCCGTCGGGTCCCGTGCCACGCTGCCCGCCGAGTCCTCCGGCGAGGCGGCGCGCCCAGGCCCCTATGCCGCGGT
Source organism: Streptomyces olivoverticillatus (assembly GCF_014203555.1). Lineage (GTDB taxonomy): Bacteria > Actinomycetota > Actinomycetes > Streptomycetales > Streptomycetaceae > Streptomyces > Streptomyces olivoverticillatus. The sequence goes on from NZ_JACHJH010000002.1 coordinate 42,638, forward strand.
TGCGCTGGCGCTTGGCCTCGGGGGCGGGTGCGGCTTCCTCGACGCCCTGCGCCAGGGGGGTGCCGCGGCCGCCGCGGGTGAGGTGGCCGGCCGGTTCGGAGCCGCCGTCGAAGTACGCGGTCCCGGTGCCGCCGCCGGTGGGCCCGGCGGGGCTGGTGCCGTATCCCGCGGCGGGGTAGGCGGTGATCCCGGCGGGGGCGGCGAAGACGCCTGTTCCGGCTGCCCCGGTGGTCCGCCCGGCAGGTCCGCCCGCGCCGTCGGCTGCCGCCGGGGCGCCGTATGTGCCCAGGGGGCCACCGGTGCCGAGCCCGGAAGTCGTGCCGCCGGAGGGCGCGCCCGGCCCGTGATGTGCGGTCCCGCTTGCCGCACCGGCGCCGAAGCGGGCGGCCGTGCCCTGGACTTCGTCCGGCCCCGCGTACTGCCCGGGGAGCGTGATCCCCTGCGCACGGTCGGCGTCTCCTCCGTACTGCCCGGGGAGCCCGCGGCTCGGGTACGCGCCTGCGCCATCGCGAGGCGCGCCGCTCGGATTCACGCCGCTGTCGGCGTACCGGCCCGAGCCAGGAGCACCCCAGCCCCCCGCCTCGCCTGCGCCGGAAGCCATGCCAGCAGCCGCACCAGAAGCCGGCAGCCCCCCACCACCCCCCGGCGTCACCCGCACATGCCCCTCCCCGTCCGGTGCCACCGGCACCGCCGTGCGCGAGCGGGCGTCCGTCGCGTCGTGGAGGGAGAGCGTGGATTCGCCCAGGCGAATCAGCGCGCCGGACGGCAGCGGCACCGGGGCCGCGCCGATGGGGCTGCCCTCCAGGGACGTGCCGTTCGTCGAGCCCAGGTCGTGCAGGGTCACCGTGCCCGAGTCCGTGAGGGTGACGGCGCAGTGCAGGCGGGAGACGTCGGGGTCATCCAGCGGGACGTCCGCGGACGAGGAGCGGCCGATGCGGACCTCGCCGCCGTGCAGCAGGTGCACCCCGCCCGCGTCCGGGCCGGAGACGACGTGCAGCTGTGCGGCGGACTCCGGCACGCCGGGCAGCGGTACGTCGGCCGGGGCGCCCAGCGAGAGCACCGCGCCGTCGACGAGCGGCGGCTCACCCAGCGCGCAGCGCTGCGAGTCGAGCCGCTCCGCACCGGCGTAGACGACGACGGCACCGCTGCCGAGGTCGGAGCCGGCCGCCGCGACGGCGGCGGCGAGGCCGCTCGCCACGGCGGCGAGGGCGGTCCCCGCGGGGGCGGTCACGAGCACGTCGCAAGCGCACGCGGTGTGGCCGCTGAGCGGCCCGAGGACGGTCAGCCGGATCTGCATCGCCGTCAACGGTCCCTTCCTGCCCGGGGTGCGCTCGGCAGGGGCCAGGGCAGGCTTCCCCCCACCACGCACGGGCGCTTCGGCACGTACAGGTCACCACGTTCGCGCGGGGCCACCCGCTCCTCCCCGCCGCATCCGTGCTTGCGAGCATCCTCGCACCTGCCCGCGGCGACTCGCCCGGCGAGAGCCAATTCGTGATCTTGAACGATTGCACCGGGAAACGACCGGGAGGCAACCGGGAGACAAAAGCGCCAGGTCGCGCCCGAGTCATGACCGATTCGTTCCGAAACGCTGTCCGTCGCGGCCCTGACTCCTGTCGTTTTTCTTGTCGTTTCTTACGAGCGTTCCCTGCGCGTCCTGCGAGCGTCCCTTGCGGGTGGCCACCGGTCTCCGGCAACCATCCGCCCACGCCCCGCGTCTTTCCCTGGAGCCCCACGGATCGAACGCGCCGGGCCGTCCGTACGGCGGCACTACAGTGGGCAAAGGGCCGAGTAAGCCACAGGCCACAGGATCACGACCAGGGAGCGCATGACGTGCGGCCGGTAGGCAGCAAATACCTGCTCGAGGAGCCGCTCGGACGCGGTGCCACGGGCACCGTCTGGCGAGCCCGCCAGAACCAGACCGCGGGCGCCGAGGCGGCCGTGGCCGGGCAGCCCGGCGAGATGGTCGCGATCAAGGTCCTCAAGGAGGAGCTCGCCCACGACGCGGACGTCGTGATGCGCTTCCTGCGCGAGCGCTCCGTCCTGCTGCGGCTCACCCACCCCAACATCGTCCGCACCCGCGACCTCGTCGTCGAAGGCGACCTGCTCGCCTTGGTCATGGACCTGGTCGACGGCCCGGACCTGCACCGCTACCTGCGCGAGAACGGCCCCTTCACCCCGGTCGCGGCATCCCTGCTGACCGCGCAGATCGCCGACGCGCTCGCCGCCAGCCACGCCGACGGCATCGTCCACCGCGACCTCAAGCCCGCGAACGTCCTGCTGAAGGACGACGACGGCCGGATGCACCCGATGCTGACCGACTTCGGCATCGCCCGCCTGGCGGACTCGCCCGGCCTGACCCGCACCCACGAGTTCGTCGGCACCCCCGCCTACGTCGCGCCCGAGTCCGCCGAGGGCCGCCCGCAGACCTCCGCCGTCGACATCTACGGCGCGGGCATCCTGCTGTACGAGCTGGTCACCGGCCGCCCGCCGTTCGCGGGCGCGACCGCCCTCGAAGTGCTGCACCAGCACCTGAGCGCCGAGCCGCGCCGCCCCACGACCGTCCCCGAACCGCTCTGGACGGTCATCGAGCGCTGCCTGCGCAAGCGGCCCGAGGAGCGGCCGAGCGCCGAGAACCTCGCCCGCGCCCTGCGCGTGGTCGCCGCGGGCGTCGGCGTGCACTCCTCCCCGGCCGAGGCGGAGGCCGCGCTCGGTGTGGGCGCCCTGCTCGCCCCCGACCCGCAGCCCGCCACCGTCCCCGGCACCGGCCAGGGCGCCGCCCCGGTCCCCGGCGACGCCGACCCCACCCAGGTCCTGCCGTCGAACGCCGGCGGGTACGACCCCAACGCCGCCACCAGCGTCCTGCCCAGCACGGGTGCCGGGCCGGCCGGCCCGGGGTTGCACGCCGACCCGACCCAGGTCCTGCCCACGGGCTCCGGCCCGGCCGGTAACAGCGCCGACCCCACCCGCGCCATGCCGCCCGTACCGCCGGGTCCGCCGCAGTCCGACGGCCCGCACCCGTGGCAGAACCAGATGGCCGCCGCCCGCGACCGCAACGAGCAGACGCAGTACCTCGACCCCGGCGAGGACCCGCTGCGCCGCCGTCCCACCCGTCGCCCCGGACAGCAGCCGCCCCAGCAGCCGCAGCAGCACCAGGGCTACGGCCAGCAGCCGTACGGCGGCCAGTACGGGCAGCAGCAGTACGCCCCGCAGCCCCCGGCGCCGCAGCCCCAGCAGTACGCCCAGCCGCAGCAGCAGCCCCGGCGGCAGCGGTCGCAGCCCCGCTACCAGCAGCCGCAGGCGCCCCAGCCGCAGCCGTACACCCCGCCGCCCGCGCCGGAGCCCGCCGCCCCGCGCCGCGAGCCGCGCCCGCCGCGGCAGCGCAGCGCGAACCCGATGCACATCCCCGGGCTGGGCTGCCTCAAGGGCTGTCTGTTCATGATCCTGATCCTGGTGATCGGGTCCTGGCTGGTGTGGGAGTTCACGCCGCTCAAGGACTGGGTCGCCAACGGCAAGAGCTTCTGGGATGCCGCGTGGGACTGGATCACGAGCGTCAAGAACTGGATCTCCGACGTGGCGTCGAAGAAGTAGCCGGGCGAAACGGCCACTGCCGGGCACAAGGCTGTCGATTTGTCGACACCCGACGGGTGTTTTCTGCCTCAGAAGTAACGGTTGGCACTGAATCGGTGTCCCTAACGCCCCCTCAGACGCGTAGCTTGGTCGCCAGCGAGCCTGTCGGATGACGGAGGAGTCGGGGATCAGTCTTGGCACGGAAGATCGGCAGCCGGTACACCGCCCACCAGGTCCTCGGCCGCGGCAGTGCCGGCACGGTGTGGCTCGGCGAGGGCCCCGAGGGGCCCGTCGCCATCAAGCTCCTGCGCGAGGACCTCTCCTCCGACCAGGAGCTCGTCGGCCGGTTCGTGCAGGAGCGCGCGGCCCTTCTCGGCCTTGACCACCCCCATGTGGTCGGCGTCCGCGACCTCGTCGTCGACGGCGCCGACCTCGCCCTGGTCATGGACCTCGTCCGCGGCACCGACCTGCGCACCCGGCTCGACCGCGAGCGCCGGCTGGCCCCCGAGGCCGCCGTCGCGATAGTCGCCGACGTCGCGGACGCCCTGGCCGCCGCGCACGCGGCCGGGATCATCCACCGCGACGTCAAGCCGGAGAACGTCCTCCTCGATATGCAGGGCCCGCTGGGGCCCGGCGGCGCGCACCCCGCGCTGCTCACCGACTTCGGCATCGCCCGCCTCGTCGACTCGCCCCGCCCCACCGCCCGCGAGCGGCAGGGCACGGGCGAGAGCGGCCGCGTCTCCGGCCAGCGCAGCGTCATCGGCACCCCCGACTACCTCGCCCCCGAGATCATCGAGGGCCTGCCGCCGCGCGCCTCCGTCGACGTCTACGCCCTGGCCACCGTCCTCTACGAGCTGCTGGCCGGCTTCACGCCGTTCGGCGGCGGGCACCCCGGCGCGGTGCTCAGGCGGCATGTCACGGAGACCGTGGCGCCGCTGCCCGGCATCCCCGACGAGCTGTGGCAGCTCGTCGTCCAGTGCCTGGCCAAGGCCCCCGCCTCCCGGCTGCGCGCCTCGGAGCTGGCCGCGCGGCTGCGCGAGCTGCTGCCCGGCCTGGCCGGCATCCCGCCGCTCGACATCGACGAGCCGGAGGAGGAGACGGCGCCCTCCGCCGCCGAGCCCGACGGCGCGTACGAGCACGGGGCCGCGCGCCCCGCGGCGGCGCCCGAACCGAGGCGGCGCGGCGTCGTCCCGCTCGTCCCGCGAGGCGTCTCGGACTCCAGCCGGGACACGCACACGAGCATGCGGGTGCCCGGCCCGGAGGAGCTGGCAGGAGGCGCGCACGGCACGGCACGGGCCCCCCGGGCGCCGGGGCAGCCCCGTGCGGGCTCCGCGCGCTACCGGTCCGCGGAGGCGGTGCGCAAGCGGCGCCTCAAGCTCGGGGCCGTGGCCGTGGCGGTCGCCGCGGCGGCCGGGGTCGGCGGCTGGTTCGCGACGGGCGGCGGCGACACGGGAGACGCGAAGCCGGGCGGGTCCCACTCGCCGGGGGTCCACCGCACCGACCCGCAGCCGGCGGACCAGGGCCCGGGATCGGTGGCACCCCCGCCCTAGCAGGCCGGACACGCCCTGAACGGGGCTCCGGCCCCGGAGCCCCGGGAAACCGATGCGGCACCGGGCGGACCGTGTAACCCGGCGCAGCCGTTAGGCTGGGTGCGTGGCAGTCGTTGATGTATCCGAAGAGCTGAAGTCCCTCTCCTCGACCATGGGGTCGATCGAGGCCGTCCTGGACCTCGACAGGATGAGGGCCGACATCGCCGTGCTCGAGGAGCAGGCCGCGGCCCCGTCCCTGTGGGACGACCCGGACGCCGCGCAGAAGATCACCAGCAAGCTGTCGCACCTCCAGGCCGAGCTGCGCAAGACCGAGACGCTGCGGGGCCGCATCGACGACCTCGGCGTCCTCTTCGAGCTCGCCGAGGCCGAGGACGACGCGGACGCCCTCGCCGAGGCCGAGGCCGAGCTGGGCTCCGTGCGCAAGGCGCTGGACGAGATGGAGGTCCGCACCCTTCTCTCCGGCGAGTACGACTCCCGCGAGGCGCTCGTCAACATCCGCGCCGAGGCCGGCGGCGTCGACGCCTCCGACTTCGCCGAGCGCCTGCAGCGCATGTACCTGCGCTGGGCCGAGCGCCACGGTTACAAGACCGAGATCTACGAGACCTCGTACGCCGAAGAGGCCGGCATCAAGTCGACCACCTTCGCCGTCCAGGCCCCGTACGCCTACGGCACCCTCTCCGTCGAGCAGGGCACGCACCGCCTGGTGCGCATCTCGCCCTTCGACAACCAGGGCCGCCGCCAGACGTCCTTCGCCGGCGTCGAGGTCCTCCCGGTCGTCGAGCAGACCGACCACGTCGAGATCGACGAGTCCGAGCTGCGCGTCGACGTCTACCGCTCCTCCGGCCCCGGCGGCCAGGGGGTCAACACCACCGACTCCGCGGTGCGCCTGACGCACATTCCGACCGGCATCGTCGTCTCCTGCCAGAACGAGCGCTCGCAGATCCAGAACAAGGCGACCGCCATGAACGTCCTCCAGGCCAAGCTCCTCGAGCGCCGCCGCCAGGAGGAGCAGGCGAAGATGGACGCGCTCAAGGGCGACAGCGGCGGCTCCTGGGGCAACCAGATGCGTTCGTACGTCCTGCACCCGTACCAGATGGTCAAGGACCTGCGCACCGAGTGCGAGGTCGGCAACCCCCAGGCCGTTCTCGACGGCGAGATCGACGGCTTCATCGAGGCCGGTATCCGCTGGCGCAAGCAGCAGGAACAGCAGGACAAGTAACACCAACAACCCCCTGCATAGCCGGACATCACGCCCGTAACTTCCTTGACGCTGCCCGGAAAACTGGGAAGGCTGGCGTCCGGCATGCGTATCACTGGGGCGCGTGTGGCGGGGGGCGAGCGTCCCGGCTTCTTGTACGGCCGGTTCGGTAACGCGGCCCCCGGTGCGCCACCACCCTGTGCATAGCTGCTCCATTGACGAGATCGGCTACTGGGGGTAGCAGACAGATGACCAACAAGACTCGGCTGCGCGTTGCGCGAATAGCCGCCGGCGCGGTGATCGTCGCGGGCGCTTCGCTGACGGCTGCCGGCGCGGCCTCGGCCGCTGGTGTCGACGTCGAGGTCGGCGGGATCGGCGTGAAGGCCGGCGTGAGCGGCGCGCACGCCGACCCCACCGAGATCCCGCAGCCCACGGCCACCGGAGGCACGGGCGGTACGACCGGCGGCGGCACCACGGGTGGCAGCACCACCGGTGGCGGCACGACGGGTGGTGAGACGACCGGCGGCGGTACGACCGGCGGCGGCACCACGACCGGCGGCGGCACCACGGGCGGCGACGACACGACGGGCGGCACCACCGGCGGTGGCACGACCGGCGGTGGCACGACCGGTGGCGGCACGACCGGTGGCGGCACCACCGGTGGCGACGACACGACGGGCGGCGGCACCACTGGCGGCGGCACGACGACGGGTGGCGGCACCACCGGTGGCGGCACCACTGGCGGCGGCACGACCGGTGGCGGCACGACGGGCGGTGGCACCACGGGCGGTGGCACGACCGGTGGTGGCACCACCGGCGGCGGCACCACGGGTGGCGGCACGACCGGCGGTGGCACGACCGGCGGCGACCACGGCACCTCCGGCGGCGGCACGACCGGTGGCGGCACCACGGGCGGTGACCACGGCACCAGCGGTGGCACCTCCGGCGGCGACCACGGCTCCACCGGCGGCACCGACGCGAGCAGCGGCGGCACCACCGGCGGCGGCGACGACGGCCACACCTGCCCGGTGGACACCGACGGCAACTGCAACACCGGCACCGACAACGCGGGCAGCAACCCGGTTCAGCAGGGCAAGCCCAAGGAAGACCTGGCCCAGACCGGTCAGCCCGCCCAGGCTCAGCCGGCCCAGAGCAGCGGCCAGCTGGCCGAGACCGGTGCCGGTCAGACCACGTTCCTGCTGGTCGGCGCCGCGACGATGATCGCGGGCGGCATCGGCTTCCGGATGCTGCCGCGCCTGATCAACCGCAACACCGTGGCCTGACGCCCGGCGCGGTCGCAGAACATCAAGGCCCGGGGTGCCATGGCACCCCGGGCCTTGTGCGTAAAGCCTCGCGCGTAAAGAAAAAACGGCCTACCCCGCGAAACCGCGGGCCAGCATGGCCACGGCGACGAGCGCCACCAGCAGCACCACCAGGGCCGCCGGGGTCAGTCCGCCGAAGATGCCTTCCTGGTGCTGCAACCGCTCGCGGCTCGCCCGGCACACAGGGCAGCGGCCCTCGCTGACGGGGGCCGCACAATTGGCGCACACCAGTCGGTCGCATGTCATGCGATGTCCTCCTCCGGTACGTCCAACGCGCGAGAGACCCCTGCGGTTCCCCTTACCACTGTGCCAGCTTTCCCGCCGTCCGGCGCGGGCGGTCCCCCTCGGCGCGATACGGGGCCCGATTGTCCTGGGTTTGTCCCCGGTGGACCCCGCAATAAACGCGTCAACGCCGGATGCCGACTGCGCGTACACGGGTGGTTCGATATGGTCACGGACACCGACGGGAGCCGCGGAACGCGGCGTTCCGTGCCGCTCTCCAGGTCGACGCGTGGTGCACTCGTGATCCGATTCGACAACGTCTCCAAGTCCTACCCCAAGCAGAACCGTCCGGCGCTCCGCGACGTCTCGCTCGAAATCGAGAAGGGCGAGTTCGTCTTCCTCGTCGGTTCCTCGGGGTCCGGTAAATCCACCTTCCTTCGGTTGCTGTTGCGCGAGGAGCGGGCCTCCCACGGCCAGGTGCACGTGCTGGGCAAGGATCTCGCCCGGCTCTCGAACTGGAAAGTTCCCCAGATGCGCCGCCAGTTGGGGACCGTCTTCCAGGACTTCCGGCTGCTGCCCAACAAGACCGTCGGCCAGAACGTCGCCTTCGCCCTAGAGGTGATCGGCAAGCCGCGCGGCGAGATCCGCAAGGCCGTGCCGCAGGTCCTGGAGCTGGTCGGGCTGGGCGGCAAGGAGGAGCGGATGCCGGGCGAGCTCTCCGGCGGTGAGCAGCAGCGCGTCGCGATCGCCCGTGCGTTCGTCAACCGCCCGATGCTGCTGATCGCCGACGAGCCGACCGGAAACCTGGACCCGCAGACCTCCGTCGGCATCATGAAGCTGCTGGACCGGATCAACCGGACCGGCACCACCGTGATCATGGCCACCCACGACCAGCAGATCGTGGACCAGATGCGCAAGCGCGTCATCGAACTCGAACAGGGCCGTCTCGTGCGCGACCAGTCGCGCGGCGTCTACGGCTACCAGCACTGAAAGAGCATTGAAAGGACGCCATGCGCGCCCAGTTCGTCCTGTCGGAGATCGGCGTCGGTCTCCGCCGCAATCTCACGATGACCTTCGCGGTGATCGTCTCGGTGGCGCTGTCGCTCGCCCTGTTCGGAGGGTCCCTGCTCATGCGCGAGCAGGTCAGCACGATGAAGGGCTACTGGTACGACAAGGTCAACGTCTCGATCTTCCTCTGCAGCAAGGTCGACGCGGAATCGGATGCGTCCTGCACCAAGGGTGCGGCCACCGACGAGCAGAAGAAGCAGATCCGGGCCGACCTGGAGAAGATGCCGGTCGTCCAGAGCGTCCAGTTCGAGACCGCGGACGAGGCCTTCAAGCATTACAAGGAGCAGTTCGGCAAGTCGCCGATCGCCGCCTCACTGACCCCCGACCAGATGCAGGAGTCCTTCCGTGTCAAGCTCAAGGACCCCTCGAAGTACGCGGTCATCTCCAGCGCCTTCTCGCAGCGCCCCGGCGTGCAGGTGGTGCAGGACCAGAAGACCGTGCTGGAGAACCTCTTCAACCTCCTCAACGGCATGAACTACGCGGCACTCGGCGTGATGGCCCTGATGCTCGTGGTCGCCCTGATGCTGATCGTCAACACGGTCCGCGTCTCGGCGTTCAGCCGCCGCCGGGAGACCGGGATCATGCGCCTGGTCGGTGCGTCCAGCTTCTACATCCAGATCCCGTTCATCATGGAGGCCGCCTTCGCCGGGCTGCTCGGTGCGGGCTTCGCCTGCGTCCTGCTCGTCGGCGGCCAGTACTTCCTGGTGAACAACTGGCTCGCCCACCACATCGACGTCATCCAGTTCATCGGCTGGAACGCCGTCCTGGCCAAGCTGCCGCTGGTGCTCGCCATCGGCCTGCTGATGCCCGCGCTGGCGGCCTTCGTGGCGCTGCGGAAGTACCTGAAGGTGTGACGCCCCGGTAACCACCGACACCGCCCCAGGGGCGGTGCCCCAAGGGGTGACATGCGTCAAGGCGCCGTACGGACAACTCCCCGTACGGCGCCCTTTCGTGTCCTAGACTCACGCGCATGCCCGGCCCGACGCTGTCCGCTCCGCCACGCCGCGTACGCCGCGGGGCCGCGCTGACACTCGTCTTCGTCGGCGTGCTGGCGGTGGGTGCCGCCACCGGCTCCTGGGGCGCGGACGGGCGCGAGGGGCCCCCGGCCGCCGGGGAGCCGCCGCCGGACCGTACGGCCGCCAGGCCCGTCGAGCGCGCCGCCGTCGAGAGCGATGACGACGGGAAGTCCGGCACCGATGCCGCCGCCGAGGCGGCCCGCAGCGGCACGGACCAGTGGAGCGCGGTCTACACCTCCCGCGAGTACGAGGGCTTCGAGCAGGCGCTGAACGGCTCGTACGTCGGCGTCGGCCTCACCACCCGGCGCACCGGGGACGGCCGGATAGAGGTCGACGGCGTGCAGTCCGGCAGCCCGGCCGAGCGCGCCGGGATCGCCCCCGGCGACCGGATCCGCACGATCGACGGCGTGGAGGTCACCGGCCGCCCGGTCACCGAGGTCGTCGCCCGGCTGCGGGGCGACGAGCACTCCGTGAACCCCCTGGGCCTCGCCGCCACCCCCGGCACGCCCGTGCGCCTGGGGCTGCAGCGCGGGCCAAAGCGGTGGGAGCGGACCCTGCACCGGCAGCGGCTGGTCGCCGAGAGCGTCGAAGTGACCCGGCTCCTCGACCGGGACCCGCCCGTCACCCGGATCAAGGCCGTCGCCTTCACCAAGGGCACCGGCGAGCGCATCCGCCACGCGGTACGGGCGGCCGGGCCCGGCGAGGGCATCCTGCTGGACCTGCGGGGCAATTCCGGCGGCCTGGTCGCCGAGGCCGTCACCGCCGCCTCCGCCTTCCTCGACGGCGGCCTCGTGGCCACCTACGACGTCCACGGCCGGGCGCACCCCCTGGAGGCGGAGGCCGGCGGGGACACCGCACGGCCCCTGGTCGTCCTGGTCGACGGCGGCACCATGAGCGCGGCCGAGCTGCTGACCGGCGCCCTGCAGGACCGCGGGCGCGCCGTCGTCGTCGGCACCCGGACCTTCGGCAAAGGCTCGGTGCAGATGCCCAGCCGGCTGCCCGGCGGCGCGGTCGCCGAGCTGACCGTAGGCCACTACCGCACCCCCCACGGCCGCACCGTCGACGGCGCCGGAATCCTGCCGGACCTGGCCGCGCGCGGCGACGCCGAGCAGCGGGCCCGCACAGTATTGAGTGGCCTCGGGGGTGGGTCCTAGTGCGAGAATGGCGACGCTATGGCTAAGAAAGAGAAGACGGGTCGCAAACTGGTCGCGCAGAACAAAAAGGCGCGCCACGATTACCACATTCTGGACACCTACGAGTGCGGCATGGTGCTGACCGGCACCGAGGTGAAGTCGCTGCGCCAGGGTCGTTCCTCGCTGGTGGACGGCTTCGTGCAGATCGACGGCGGCGAGGCCTGGCTGCACCAGGCCCACATCCCCGAGTACGCCCAGGGCACGTGGACCAACCACAGCGCGCGCCGCAAGCGCAAGCTGCTGATGCACCGGGCGGAGATCGACAAGCTCGACTCGAAGTCGCAGGAGACGGGGCACACCATCGTGCCGCTCGCCATCTACTTCAAGGACGGCCGGGCCAAGGTCGAGATCGCCCTGGCCAAGGGCAAGAAGGAGTACGACAAGCGGCAGACGCTGCGCGAGAAGCAGGACACGCGCGAGTCGAACCGGGCGATCGCGGCCGCCCGCAGGCGTCAGCAGGCCCAGCGGGCTCAGCGGGGCTAGCCCCTGCCGGGAATACGCTGGCACCGTCGTGCGTTGGTCACGTACGATGGGCGAACCGCACACCGGCTGGTAACCGGTGCGCAGCTTGAAAACACAACATGGGGATGATCGGTTTCGACAGCGGATGTCGAAGCAGGGGAAGCGTGTCGAGGAAGCGGCAATGATCTCGTAAACCATATGTCGCAACCAATAATCGCCAACACCAAGCGCGATTCCTTCGCCCTCGCTGCCTAAGTAGCGACTTGCGAAGTGTCAGCCCGGGGCTGTTCCCGACCCGGATCCTGGCATCAGCTAGGGAACTAAACCACTAGGTCCGGCCACGGGACCTGGTGGGAAATCAAACAGTGGCTGGGCCTGTCGGAGACTTGTTCGCGTGATCTCCGAGGCCGAGAAAATCGCAGCGAACTGCACACGGAGAAGCCCTGGTTCTGCACCGTTGGACGCGGGTTCGATTCCCGCCATCTCCACTTTCCCATGTGAGGCAAAGGCCCCACCGCCCTTCGGCGGTGGGGCCTTTGCCGTACCCTGCCGTAGCCGCGCGCACGCAACCACCGGGCCGGGCCGGCCCTCTTACAGAGCGACCAAGGGGGTGGCGCGGTGAAGTGGACACGAGCGGCTGTCGTCGTGGCGGGTACGGGCGCGCTCTGGCTCGGCGGCATCGCCGCCGCCGAGGCCGACGACGGCAAGGGCGGGGTGCACCTCCTGCTCAACGGCGCCTTCGGCAGCCGGCCGGGCGAGCTGATCGATATCGATGTGCGGGGCATACGCGGCCACGGCGACGTCACCGTCACCTCGCCCGTCTTCCGGCACAGGATCCGGCTGGCCCCCTACGCGAACGACGGGCGTGGCCACCACGCCCGCCCCGCGATCACGATGACCGTCAAGCCCGGTACGTACCCGCTCACCGTCCATGTGGGCGGCAAGGCCGTCGCCGAGGACAAGGTGGAGGTCAAGCCCGCCCAGCGGCCGGTGTTCCAGGTGACCAGCCCGGGAGACGTGCTGCGGCCGGGGGAGCGGCTGGGCATCTCGTTCGACGACCTCTACCCCGGTGAGCGCGGCACCTCCTTCACCGCCACCTCGCCCGCCTTCGAGCGCCCTGTGCGCCTCAAGCACGACCCGAACGGCGGGGACTGGAACAACCCCCGGATGTTCACCGCGCTCGTGGCGCTGCCGACGACGGTCAAGGACGGCACGTACAAGGTGGCGCTGGCCGGTCCGGACGGCCGCCGCATCGAGGAGAAGCCACTGGAGGTCCGCGCCGCCCGGTCCGGGGACAGCGACTACGTGGGCCGGGTGCGCGGCCCCGCCTTCTTCCCCGCCTCCGGCAGCCCGGAGAAGGCCAGGACGCGCGACCACAAGGTCGCGGCGGGCGGCACCGTCAACGTGCTCTGGCGCGATTCCTGGCCCGACCCGGGCGAGGACGAGCGGCTGACCGCCACCTCGCCCGCCTTCGAGCGCCCGGTGCCGCTCAAGCGGGACGACAGCAAGGCCGGCGACGGCGACGTCCCCCGCTACTTCGGACCCGCCCGGGTCCGCTCCGGCCTGGAGGCCGGGCGCTACCCGGTCACGGTCGTCAGCCACCACGGGCGGGTCAAGAAGACCGGCCAGCTGTTCATCACGTCCGCGTCCGCGTCCGCGTCCGCACCCGCGGCCGCGGCGGACGACGGGCCGGACCACACGATGCTGATCGCGGGCGGCAGCGCCGGGGTGGCCGCTGTGGGGGCCGCCGCGGGCGTACTGCTCCTGCGCAGGCGGGCCCGCCTGCGCACCTCCCCGTGAGCCTTCAGGGCCGTCTGAACCTCCAGGACCGTCCGAACCTTCCGGCCTGTTCGAGCCGCGGCTGAACAGAACGCCGAGCCGGCCCGTACTCCCCGTCGAAGGGGGTCCCGGCCCCCGACCCCGGCAGCGCCTCGCGAATCACCGACTCGCGCTATCGACCCAGGGGGAAGGCTTGCGCAAGGATGCCGTCGTGGCTGACAGGACCAGTCCTGACGAGGACCTCATGCGGTTGCTCTACGAAGAGCACGCGGGGCCCTTGCTCGCCTTCGTGCTGCGCCTGGTGGCGGGCGACCGCCAGCGGGCCGAGGACGTCGTCCAGGAGACGCTGCTGCGCGCCTGGCGCAACGCCGACCGGCTGCGCGGCGCCTCCGGGTCCGTACGGCCCTGGCTGGTGACCGTCGCCCGGCGCATCGTCATCGACACCCACCGCAGCCGTCAGGCCCGCCCCCGCGAGGTCGACCCCGGCCCCCTGGAGCTGCTGCCCGCCGCCGACGACATCGACCGGGCGCTGCGCCTGATGACCATTTCCGACGCACTGGGCGACCTGTCGGACGCCCACCGAGAGGCCCTGATCGAGACCTACTTCAAAGGACGTACGGTGAGCGAGGCAGCCGAGGTGCTGGGCGTGCCGCCGGGGACCGTCAGGTCCCGGGTGTTCTACGCGCTGCGCTCCATGAAGCTCTCGCTCGAGGAACGAGGAGTGACGGCATGATCCAGCCGGCACCGGACCATGAGCACACCGAGCACACCGCCGTCGGTGCCTACGCGCTCGGCGTCCTCGACGAGGCGGACGCGACCCGCTTCGAAGAGCACCTCGCCGGCTGCCCGCGCTGCGCCGCGGACCTCGACGACCTGCTGGGTCTGGCCCTTCCCCTCGCCGACCTCAAGGAAGCCACCCCCGACCCCGCCGTCCTCACCGTCCGGCCCGGCCCTCAGGTGCTCGACCGGCTCCTCGACGACGTCACCGCCACCCGCCGCACCCAGCGGACCCGCCGCCGCTTCCTGGTCGCCGCGGCCGCCGCCCTGATCGTCGCGGGGCCGCTGGCGGGCGCCGCCGTCACCGCGCAGAACGCCCCGGACCACAGCAGCGTCAGCGCCGCCAAGCAGATGTACGAGGACGGCGACAAGTACGGAGCCGTCGACCCCGACACCAAGGTCGACGCGACCGTCTCGCTCCAGGACAAGCCCTGGGGCACCCACGTCGCCCTCAAGCTCTCCCACGTCAAAGGCCCGCTGACCTGCGATCTCGTCGCCATCGGCAAGAACGGCCAGGAGCAGATCGTCACCACCTGGGCCGTCCCGGCCTCCGGCTACGGCATGGACAAGGGCGACGGCAGCACACAGGGCGGCAAGTGGGTCAAGGAGCCGCTGTACACCCACGGCGGCACCGGCTTCAACCACCAGGACATCGCCCGCTTCGAGGTCCGTACGCTCGACGGCAGGCACCTGGCGACGGTCGGCGTCTGACGTTCTGAGTGCCTGCGGCTGATCCGTCAACAGCCGACACTCGTGGCAAACCCCTCATCTGCTGACAGGTGCGGGCGGTCCCCCTGTTCGCGTACGGTTGACGGCTGCCCTACGCACAGCAGAAGGGGGCCTGGGTGGCCGCGCAGAACGCCACAGACGCGCACGTGGCGAGTGGGATGGCGATGGAGTCCGAAGGGGTCCGGGACCGCGAGATCGGTGCCGAACAGCACCATCTGGACCGGGTGTACCGGCGTCTTGAGGAGAAGATCCACGAGGCCGAGTTCCTCATGGACGACGCCGCCAAGCGCGGCCAGGTGGGCACGCCGGGCGCGCTCGCCGAGCGGGACGCCCAGGTGTTCCGGGCCGGGGTGCACCTCAACCGCCTCAACAACGAGTTCGAGGACTTCCTCTTCGGCCGCATCGACCTGCTGCTCGGCAAGGACGGCAAGAAGGGCCCGGACGGCGCCTACACCTCCGTGGAGCCCGCCGACGACGCCGTGCGCGAGGACCGCGCCGACATCGCCGAGACCCTGCACATCGGCCGCATCGGCGTCCTGGACGCCGACTACACCCCGCTCGTCATCGACTGGCGCGCCCCCGCCGCCGCGCCCTTCTACCGGGCGACTCCCGTGGCGCCCGGCCGCGTCGTGCGCCGCCGCGTCATCCGCTCCAAGGGCCGCAAGGTGCTCGGCGTCGAGGACGACCTGCTGCGCCCGGAGCTGACGGCCACGCTGGACGGCACGGCCCTGCCGGTGGTCGGCGACGGCGCCCTGATGGCCGCGCTGGGGCAGGCCCGCAGCCACACCATGCGCGACATCGTCTCCTCCATCCAGGCCGAGCAGGATCTGGTCATCCGCGCCCCCGCCGCCTCCGTCACCGAGGTCGAGGGCGGCCCCGGCACCGGCAAGACCGCCGTCGCGCTGCACCGCGCCGCCTACCTCCTCTACCAGGACCGCAGGCGCTACGCGGGCGGCATCCTCATCGTCTCGCCCACCCCGCTGCTCGTCGCCTACACCGAGGGCGTGCTGCCCTCCCTCGGCGAAGAGGGCCAGGTGGCGATCCGGGCGGTCGGCTCGCTCGCCGAGGACGCCGCCGGCGCCTCCGCCGACACCTACGACGAACCGGCCGTCGCCCGCATCAAGGGCTCCTCGCGCATGCTCAAGGTGCTGCGCAAGGCCGTGCGCGGGGCACTGGACGCGCCGCGGCCCGGCGGCCCCGCGGGCCCGCCCGAGCGGCTGCGGGTCGTGGCCTTCGGCGCCCGCGTCGAGTTGGACGCCGACGAGCTGCGCCGCATCCGCAACGCCGCGCTGGGCGGCACGGCGCCCGTCAACCTGCTGCGGCCCCGCGCCCGCCGCCTGATCCTCGACGCCCTGTGGTCCAAGTCCGGCGGCCCCAAGCGCTACACCGACCCCGAACTCGCGGCGGAGGCCCGCTCGGCCTTCGACGAGGACATCACCACCGAGGACGTCTTCATCGACTTCCTCGACGCCTGGTGGCCCGAGCTCACACCCCGCCGCGTGCTGGGCTGCATGTCCGACGACCGGCGGCTGTCGCGCTGGGCGCGCCGGGTGCTCAACCCGCGCGAGGTGCGGCAGCTGGCCCGTTCGCTGGCGCGGCTGGACGAGCGGGGCAACGGGCCGCTGTCGGTGCACGACGTGGCGCTCCTGGACGAGCTGGAGACGCTCCTGGGCGTCCCGGCCCGGCCCAGGAAGCCGCGCGAGCTGGACCCGCTCGACCAGCTGACCGGGCTGGAGGAGCTGATGCCCAGCCGTGCCGAGTCGCGCCGCGAGCGCGCCGAGCGGCTGGCGGAGGAGCGCCGGGACTACGCGCACGTCATCGTCGACGAGGCGCAGGACCTGACGCCCATGCAGTGGCGCATGGTGGGCCGCCGCGGCCGCCACGCCACCTGGACGATCGTCGGCGACCCGGCGCAGTCCTCCTGGTCCGACCCGGACGAGGCGGCCGCCGCCCGCGACGAGGCGCTGGGCACCCGCCCCCGCCGCCGTTTCCGGCTGACCGTCAACTACCGCAACCCCGCGGAGATCGCCGAGCTGGCGTCGAAGGTGCTGGCCCTGGCGATGCCCGGCATGGAGTCCCCGGCGGCGGTCCGCTCCACGGGCGTCGAGCCGCGCTTCGCCGTCGCGGGCGCCGACTTGGGCGCGTCCGTGCGGGGCGAGGTGGAGCACCTGCTGGCCGACGTGGAGGGCACGATCGGCGTGGTCGTGCCGATGGGGCGGCGGGCCGAGGCGCGCGGCTGGCTGGAGGGCCTGTCCGGCCGGGTGGTCGTGCTGGGCAGCCTGGAGGCCAAGGGCCTGGAGTACGACGCCACGGTCGTGGTCTCGCCCGCCGAGATCGCCGACGAGTCCCCGGCCGGGCTGCGGGTGCTGTATGTGGCGCTCACGCGTGCGACCCAGCGGCTGACGGTGCTCTCGGGGGAGCGGGACGACCCGGACGAGCTCGGGGTGCCGGACCTGCTGCGGGACTGACCCGAGGAGCCGTTTGGCGGGTTCCCGACGTCCGATCTGACGTTCTGCGGGTGGATGGCGCCCTACCGGAATTACTTTCCAGGAGCGTTTGTTAGCCTGATTACGGCACCGGCTCGATCCAAGCCCCCGGGCCCAACCTTAGTCGCTTCGAGCGACCACTTGCCGCGAGGCGAGCATGGCGGGTCGGTGCCGCCAGACGTTCCGACGGGCGTCCCGGATGATCGCATTTCCGATCATCCGGGACGCCCGTCGCCGTTCGGGCCGGCTCCCGCATCCCGGAAGATCCCTTCCGTGTTTGCGAGGCTGGTTACCGCCTACCGGCCGGTAGGTGGGACCATCGGTCATCGCGGTTTTCCGTCGCGTCCTTGTGAACGCGGCAACCGAAACACCACGCGATCAACGAAACACAGGGAAAGCAGAGGAAAGCGGCCATGGCAACGGCGCCTAGCGTCTCGTACTCGATGACGGTCCGACTTGAGGTCCCCGCGGGCGGGACCGCGGTCAGCCAGCTCACCACGGCCGTGGAGTCCTCCGGCGGATCCGTCACCGGCCTCGATGTCACCGCTTCCGGTCACGAGAAGCTGCGCATCGACGTCACCATGGCGACGACCTCCACCGAGCACGCCGACGAGATCGTCGAGAAGCTGCGCGGTATCGAGGGCGTGGTCCTGGGCAAGGTCTCCGACCGTACGTTCCTGATGCACCTCGGCGGCAAGATCGAGATGGCGTCCAAGCATCCCATCCGCAACCGTGACGACCTCTCGATGGTCTACACCCCGGGTGTGGCCCGCGTGTGCATGGCGATCGCCGAGAACCCCGAGGACGCCCGCCGTCTGACCATCAAGCGCAACTCGGTCGCCGTGGTCACCGACGGCTCTGCGGTGCTGGGCCTGGGCAACATCGGCCCCAAGGCCGCGCTGCCGGTCATGGAGGGCAAGGCGGCCCTCTTCAAGCGCTTCGCCGGCATCGACGCCTGGCCGATCTGCCTGGACACCCAGGACTCCGACGCCATCGTCGAGATCGTCAAGGCCATCGCCCCCGGCTTCGCGGGCATCAACCTCGAGGACATCTCCGCGCCGCGCTGCTTCGAGATCGAGGCCCGGCTGCGCGAGGCGCTCGACATCCCCGTCTTCCACGACGACCAGCACGGCACCGCCATCGTCGTGCTCGCCGCGCTGACCAACGCGCTGCGCGTGGTGGAGAAGGCCATCGGCGACGTACGGGTCGTCATGTCCGGTGCGGGCGCGGCCGGTACGGCCATCCTGAAGCTGCTCATCGCCGCGGGCGTCAAGCACGCCGTCGTCGCCGACATCCACGGCGTCGTCCACGCGGGCCGTGAGGACCTGGTCTCGGCCGGCCCGGAGTCCGCGCTGCGCTGGATCGCGGACAACACCAACCCCGAGGGCATGACCGGCACTCTGAAGGAGGCCGTGCGCGGCGCCGATGTCTTCATCGGCGTCTCGGCCCCCAACGTCCTCGACGGCAACGACGTCGCCGCGATGGCCGAGAAGGCCATCGTCTTCGCGCTGGCCAACCCCGACCCCGAGGTGGAGCCGGCGGTTGCCCGTCAGACCGCCGCCGTGGTCGCCACCGGCCGTTCCGACTTCCCGAACCAGATCAACAACGTGCTGGTGTTCCCGGGTGTCTTCCGCGGCCTGCTGGACGCCCAGTCCCGTACGGTGAACACGGACATGATGCTGGCGGCCGCCGGGGCGCTCGCCGACGTGGTCGCGGGCGACGAGCTCAACGCGAACTACATCATCCCCAGCGTCTTCAACGACAAGGTGGCCGGAGCGGTCGCCGGAGCCGTCCGGGAGGCCGCCAAGGCCGCCGGAGCGGCTGTGACGGCTACCACGACGGTCTGATGACGGCGCGTCGAGTGGCGCGACGCTCCTGGGACCCCCATAAGGTGGCTGGGCGGAAATCAAGCCGTAGAAATGCGGCCGCATCCGAGGCTGTGGCGCTTTCCGTGTGACTCTCCAGGGTGCCGGATTGGCTTTCCCGCCACTGGTGGGGGCAGGATGCGTAACCGGGCGGGAGGGTCTGGCAAACGGACCCGGGTCCGGGGACTGTCCGAGGGCCCTGGCAGCATCGGCTTCGATCTCACGCCTCATTGGCAAGAAGAACACGGGAGTACAACATGAACCGCAGTGAGCTGGTGGCCGCTCTGGCCGACCGCGCCGAGGTGACCCGCAAGGACGCCGACGCCGTTCTGGCCGCGCTCGCCGAGACCGTCGGTGAGGTCGTCGCCAAGGGCGACGAGAAGGTCACCATCCCCGGCTTCCTGACCTTCGAGCGCACCCACCGTGCCGCTCGGACCGCGCGCAACCCGCAGACGGGCGAGCCGATCCAGATCGCTGCCGGTTACAGCGTGAAGGTCTCCGCGGGCTCGAAGCTCAAGGAAGCCGCGAAGGGCAAGTAAGCCTCTCAGTGCGTAAAGGGCGGCCACCCCGGTCCGGGGTGGCCGCCCTTTCGTCGTTTCCGCGGGCTCCACGGGCCCTCTGACGGCCCGTAAGCACGAAAGAGCCCGTACGGACCTTCGAAGGTCCGTACGGGCTCAGACGGGCGATTACGCGGCCCTGAGGCAGGGTCAGGCCTGCGGAGCGTTGGGCAGCTCGACGTGTGCGCCCAGCTCCTTCAGCTTCTGCATGAAGTTCTCGTAGCCGCGGTTGATCAGGTCGATGCCGTGGACGCGGGACGTGCCGTCGGCGGCCAGGGCCGCGATCAGGTACGAGAAGCCGCCACGGAGGTCGGGGATGACCAGGTCGGCGCCCTGCAGCTTGGTGGGGCCGGAGACGACCGCCGAGTGCAGGAAGTTGCGCTGACCGAAGCGGCAGGCGGAGCCGCCCAGGCACTCGCGGTAGAGCTGGATGTGGGCGCCCATCTGGTTGAGCGCCGAGGTGAAGCCGAGACGCGACTCGTACACCGTCTCGTGCACGATCGACAGGCCCGAGGCCTGCGTCAGGGCCACGACCAGCGGCTGCTGCCAGTCGGTCTGGAAGCCGGGGTGGACGTCCGTCTCCAGGGCGATGGCGTTGAGCGAGCCGCCCGGGTGCCAGAAGCGGATGCCCTCGTCGTCGATCTCGAAGGCGCCACCGACCTTGCGGTAGGTGTTGAGGAAGGTCATCATCGAGCGCTGCTGCGCGCCGCGCACGTAGATGTTGCCCTTGGTGGCCAGCGCCGCGGACGCCCAGGAGGCCGCCTCCAGGCGGTCCGGCAGGGCGCGGTGGTTGTAGCCGCCCAGCTTCTCGACACCGGTGATCCGGATCGTCCGGTCGGTGTCCATGGAGATGATCGCGCCCATCTTCTGCAGCACGCAGATGAGGTCCTCGATCTCCGGCTCCACGGCCGCGTTGGACAGCTCGGTGACGCCCTCCGCCAGCACGGCGGTCAGCAGCACCTGCTCGGTCGAGCCGACCGACGGGTAGGGCAGGCGGATCTTGCAGCCGCGCAGCCGCTGCGGGGCCTCCAGGTACTGGCCGCCCTCGCGCTTCTCGATGGTCGCGCCGAACTGGCGGAGCACGTCGAAGTGGAAGTCGATCGGCCGGCCGCCGATGTCGCAGCCGCCCAGGCCCGGGATGAAGGCGTGGCCGAGGCGGTGCAGCAGCGGGCCGCAGAAGAGGATCGGGATGCGCGAGGAACCGGCGTGTGCGTCGATGTCGGCGACGTTCGCGCTCTCCACGTGCGTCGGGTCGAGCACCAGCTCGCCGGGCTCGTCACCGGGGCGCACGGTCACGCCGTGCAGCTGCAGCAGACCGCGGACGACCCGCACGTCACGGATGTCGGGGACGTTGCGCAGGCGGCTGGGACCGCTGCCGAGCAGCGCGGCGACCATGGCCTTCGGCACGAGGTTCTTCGCGCCGCGGACGCGGATCTCTCCCTCGAGCGGGGTGCCGCCGTGGACAAGCAGGACATCGTCAGGGCCGGTCATGGATCTCGCGTTCCTGGAGTTGGGCAGGGGGCAAGAAGAAAGGGTAATGCGACCGGAGAGCCCTTCTGGCGCCCCGAGGGGGTTCTGCGTACGTCATGGGTTTGTCACAACACTCTGCGTTTATGGAATGGTCGCTACCGGTTATCGCCAGGTCGCTCCCGGTCATTTGCGCGGGCGCTGCTCTCGTACGCCCCCTCGCCGCCCCCGGCCCGTACGCGCAGTCCACTCCCCTGAAGGCCCCAAAATGCGGGATCATGTGGCCATGACCGAGGTGTCCTCCCTCACAGGACGGCTGCTTGTCGCGACACCGGCGCTCGCGGACCCGAACTTCGACCGCGCCGTGGTGCTGCTGCTCGACCACGACGAGGAGGGTTCCCTCGGAGTGGTCCTCAACCGGCCGACGCCCGTCGGCGTGGCCGACATCCTGGAGGCCTGGGCGGCCCTGGCCGGAGAGCCGGGCGTGGTCTTCCAGGGCGGCCCGGTCTCGCTGGACTCCGCCCTGGGCGTGGCCGTGGTGCCGGGGGAGGCGCACGAGAAGGGCACGTCGGACTTCGCCGGCGACGGGCCGCTCGGCTGGCGCCGGGTGCACGGGGCGATCGGCCTGGTCGACCTGGAGGCCCCGCCGGAGCTGCTGGCCACCGAGCTGGGCTCGCTGCGGATCTTCGCCGGATACTCCGGGTGGGGCCCCGGACAGCTGGAGGACGAGCTCGTGGAGGGCGCCTGGTACGTGGTGGAGTCCGAGCCCGGCGACGTGTCCTCGCCCGACCCGCTCCAGCTGTGGCGAGCCGTCCTGCGCCGCCAGCGCAACGAACTGGCGATGGTCGCCACCTATCCGGACGACCCGAGCCTGAACTGACCGGCTCCCTCCCCAGTACCCTTGGGGACCATGAGCACTCTCGAGCCCGAGCGCGGGGCAGGTACAGGCACCCTCGTAGAGCCGACACCGCAGGTGTCGCACGGCGACGGGGACCATGAGCGCTACGCCCATTACGTCCAGAAGGACAAGATCATGGAGAGCGCGCTCTCCGGCTCCCCGGTCGTCGCCCTCTGCGGCAAGGTCTGGGTGCCCGGGCGCGACCCCAAGAAGTACCCGGTCTGCCCGATGTGCAAGGAGATCTTCGACGGTATGGGCGCCGGCGGGGACGACAAGGGTGGCAAGGGCGGCAAGGGCGGCGACAAGAAGTAGTCCTCGGGCTTCCGCAAGGCCTTCCACGGCTTTCACGGCTCCCTGGGCGCGGTCACACGCGCTCGGGGAGCCGTTCGTCTTTCCCCCGGTATTTCCCCTGCGCCTCCCTTGCGCCTTCCCTTCCGTGGCCATGCCGTGCGGTGAAGGATGGGGCGCATGCCCGAACCGAGTACGGCCGAGCAGCTGATCCCCGCCCCCGCGAGCGTGCGCCCGGTGCCGCAGCAGGGGCCGTACGTCCTCGGCCCCGAGACCGTGGTCGAGGCCCGGCCCGGGACCCAGGACACCGCCCGCTGGCTGCGCGCCACGATCGGCGCCGCCACAGGGCTTCCTCTGGCGCCGGGAAGTGGAACGGGCCCCCGCATCGTGCTCGCAGTCGACGAGGACATCGCGCGCAGGCTCGGTCCGGAAGGTCACCGCATCGCCGTCGACGGTGAAGCCGACGATGAAGCGGTGCGCATCGACGGCGGCAGCGCGGCAGGCGTCTTCCGGGGCGCCCAGACCCTCCGTCAGCTGCTGGGACCCGACGCCTTCCGGCGGGCGCCGGTGCACCCGGACCGCGAGTGGACGCTGCCCCGCGTCGTCATCGAGGACGCCCCCCGCTTCGCCTGGCGCGGCTTCCTCCTCGACGTCGCCCGGCACTTCATGCCCAAGGACGGCGTGCTGCGCTACCTCGATCTGCTCGCCGCGCACAAGCTCAACGTGCTCCACCTCCACCTGACGGACGACCAGGGCTGGCGCCTGCAGATCCGGCGCTACCCGAAGCTCGCCGGGACCGGCGCCTGGCGCGCGCGGACCAAACTGGGGCACCGCGCGTCACCGCTGTGGGACGAGCGGCCGCACGGCGGCTTCTACACGCAGGACGATATGCGCGAGATCGTCGCGTACGCGGCCGAACGGCACATCACCGTCGTGCCCGAAATCGACATCCCCGGCCACTCGCAGGCCGCCATCGCCGCATACCCGGAACTGGGCAACACCGACGCCATCGACACCGCCTCCCTCTCCGTCCTGGACACCTGGGGCATCACCGAAAACGTACTCGCACCCACTGACAACACCCTCGCCTTCTACGAGAACGTGCTGGCCGAAGTCCTCGAACTCTTCCCCTCCCGCTTCGTGCACCTCGGCGGTGACGAGTGCCCCGCGACGCAGTGGCGCGCCTCGCCCGCCGCCCGGGCCAGAGCGGCCGCCGAAGGGCTGGCCGACGTGGACGCGCTGCGCGGCTGGTTCGTCCGGCACTTCGGCCGGTGGCTCGCCGAACGCGGCCGGACCCTGGCCGGCTGGGACGAAATCCTCGACGGTGGCGACCCTGCGGCCCTGAAGGGCGCCGCCGTCTTCTCGTGGCGCGGCCGCGCGGGCGGCATCGCCGCGGCACGCGCGGGCCACCGCGTCGTCATGTGCCCCGAGCAGCAGGTGTATCTGGACCACCGTCAGGCCGCGGGCGCACAGGAGCCCGTACCCATCGGATACGTCCGTACTCTGGAGGATGTCTACCGTTTCGACCCCGTGCCCCCGGAGCTGACGGAGGCCGAGGCCGCGCGCGTGCTCGGCGCCCAGGCCAACCTCTGGACCGAGGTGACGGAGACCCAGCAGCGGGTGGACTACCAGGCGTTCCCCCGCCTCGCCGCCTTCGCCGAGACCGTCTGGTCGACGCTGCCCCCGCCCGACGGCCGTGACCACGCCGGCTTCGCACGCCGGATGACCGCCCACTACGCGCGGCTCGACGCCCTCGGCGTCGACTACCGCCCGCCCGGCGGCCCGCATCCCTGGCAGCGCCGCCCCGGCGTGCTCGGACGCCCGATCGAGGGCGCGCCCCCGATCGTGTGAGCCTCGCCGGAAGGTGACGGCCCGTACGGCACGCCCCTGGCACGGTGGTCCTTCACACACTGCGTAAGTCGTACAAGGATCCCCGAAGCATGCCAATACGCCCACAATGCTCACGGCACGCACAGCGCCCACAGGGGAGAGAACGCCCGAATCCGGACCATCTTCCCGACAGGGGCTTCCATGCCGGTTCGCGTACCCTCGCGACGACAGAGCCGGAAGATGTGCCAGAGTTGCCACGTCCGGACCAACAGCACGTACCGTACGGCGAGACCTGGCGGAACAGTCGGGACCTCTGGGGAAGGGGCAGCTGGGTTGACCACGCACGCACCGCAGGCAGCGCACACGGTGACGCTGCCGGGCTCGCTCGACGAGGCCGTGGCGGCGCTCGCCGCCATGCCCACGGCCGTGCCCGTGGCGGGCGGCACCGATCTGATGGCCGCCGTCAACTCCGGACTGCTGCGGCCCGCCGGCCTCGTCGGCCTCGGCCGCATCAACGAGATCCGCGGCTGGCAGTACCAGGACGGCGCCGCGCTGCTCGGCGCGGGTCTGACCCACGCCCGCATGGGACGCCCTGACTTCGCCGCCCTCATCCCCGCCCTCGCCACCGCCGCCCGGTCCGCCGGACCGCCCCAGATCCGCAACGCGGGCACCCTCGGCGGCAACATCGCCTCCGCCCAGCCGACCGGCGACGCGCTGCCCGTCCTCGCCGCCCTCGAAGCCTCCCTGGTCATCGCGGGCCCCGGCGGTGCGCGCCGCGAAATCCCCGTCGGACGGCTGCTCGCCGGGCTCGACCTGCTGCGTCCGGGCGAGCTCATCGGCTACGTCCGCGTGCCCCTCCTGCACGCCCCGCAGACCTTCCTCAAGGCCACCGCACGCACCGGCCCCAGCCGCGCCGTCGCCTCCGTCGCCGTCGTCCTCGACCCGGCCCGGCGCAGCGTGCGCTGCGCGGTGGGCGCCGTCGCGCCGATGCCGCTGCGCCCCTTCGACGCCGAGAACTGGGTCTCCTCGCTCATCGACTGGGACGGCGAGCGCACGCTCGCCCCGGAAGCGCTCACCGCCTTCGGCGACTACGTCGGCGCTGCCTGCATCCCCGACCCCGCGCCCGCCGTGACGCTCGAGGGCACCGAGCCGGGTACCCTGCCGCCGGCCGTGTTGCACCTGCGTCGTACGGTGGCGACTCTGGCCCGCCGAGCTCTGGGGAGGGCACTCGCGTGAGTGACGAACAGCAGCGACACCCGCACGCGCCCGCCGAGGGCGGCTGGCAGCCGATCCCGCGCGGCGCGGAAATGGACGCGGAAGGCACGACCTTCTTCCAGATCCCGCCCGAACTCCTCGCCGACCCGGCCCCCGGCGGCTGGGCCCCCCTGGCGGCTCCGGGCACGGGCTACGCACCGCCGGTGGCGAATTCCTGGCAGCAGCACCCCGAGCCCCAGCCCCATCCCGCACCCGGCCAGGCGCCGACGGACTGGGTCCGGGACGACGTCTACGGGCACGTGGGCGCCGCACCGGCCGGCGGAGCCGCGCCCGCGGACGTACACGGGCACGGGGCGGACATACACGGGCATGAGCACGGGCACTTGGGTGGCGCCGTGCACATGGACGGCCAGGCGCCGTTGAACGCGCACCCCGATCCTTCCGCCGACGCGATGGCCGGAGCTGCCGGACCCGTCGACAGGGACGCCGACCCGCACGCCACGGCGCAGTGGCCGATGCCTTTCGCGTCCGACGAGGGCGCCGGTTCCACGGGGCAGTGGTCGGTTCCGGCCGCCGGGGACGACCCGGTGGAGGAGTCCGGCGAGTACCGCCTGCGCGAGAACGTCCCCGCACCGGCCGCTCCCGTCGAGCCGTCGCACGCGGAGATCATGGCGGAGGCCTGGCGGCAGCCGCTCGCGGCCGCGGCCCCCGTGGCCGTGCCCGTACCCGAGCCCGCGCTGGCTGCCACCGGCGAGCACCAGTGGTCCGTTCCGGCGGCCCCGGTCGAGACCGTGGACGAGTCCGGCGAGTACGCGCTGAGCAGCGTCCACGACGACGGCACCCACCGGGCCGCCCACGGCGACGCCGACGGCATCACCGGTACGGGCGAAATCCCGACCGGCTCGTGGACGACCGGAGGCGGCGCCGCGGAGCCCGCGACGCAACCCGCGGTGGAAGCGGAGCCGGCAGCGGCAGCCGCACCCGAAGCCCCTGCCAAGGCGTCGGTCGACGTGCCGGTGGACGTGCCCGCAGACGTGCCCGTCGAAGCGCCGGCTGTCGACATGTCCGCCGCCGACGTGCCGCCGGTCGAGGTGCCGCCCGTCGAAGCGCCCGTCGCCGAACCGGCGCAGGCCACCGAGGCCGCCGAATTCGCCGACGTCGCCGAGCTGCCCGCCGAAGCCACTGAACCCCCGGCGGCCCCGCACAACGAGCACCCCTGCGCCTCGTACGTCCTGAGCGTCAACGGCACCGACCGTCCCGTCACCGACGCCTGGATCGGCGAGTCGCTGCTCTACGTCCTGCGCGAGCGCCTCGGCCTCGCGGGCGCCAAGGACGGCTGCTCGCAGGGCGAGTGCGGCGCGTGCTCGGTCCAGGTGGACGGGCGGCTCGTCGCGTCCTGCCTGGTGCCCGCCGCGACCACGGCCGGTTCCGAGATCCGTACGGTCGAGGGCCTGGCGGCCGCCGGGCAGCCGTCCGACGTGCAGCGGGCGCTCGCCGACTGCGGCGCCGTGCAGTGCGGGTTCTGCGTGCCCGGGCTGGCCATGACCGTGCACGACCTGCTCGAAGGCAACCACGCCCCCACCGAGCTGGAGACCCGCCAGGCCATCTGCGGCAACCTCTGCCGCTGCTCGGGCTACCGGGGCGTGCTCGACGCGGTGCGCCAGGTCGTCGACGAGCGCGCAGAGGCGGCCGCGGCCCAGGAAGAGGCCCAGGCGCAGCACCCGGACGCGGAGGCGACACGCATCCCGCACCAGGCGGGCCCGTACAGCGACGGCCCGTACAGCGATGGCGGCGGCAACGGCACCGGAAGGGCAATGGCATGACGGGAATGGGCGGGATGGCCGGAATGGGCGGGATGGAGGGTATGGCAGGCATGGGGGACGGCGGCCCCGGTTCCGTCGCCACGGCCTCCGTCCCCCCGCCCGCCGCCGTCGAGCCCCCCACGCACGGCATCGGGGTCTCCCTCCCGTCCGCCGACGCGGCCGCCAAGGCGCAGGGCACCTTCCCGTACGCGGCGGACCTGTGGGCCGAGGGCCTGCTGTGGGCGGCGGTGCTGCGCGCGCCGCACCCGCACGCCCGCATCCTGTCGATCGACACCTCGGCCGCGGCCCGGATGCCGGGTGTGCGCGCCATCGTGACGCACGCGGACGTGCCGGGCGACGCCGCGCACGGCCGCGGCATCGCCGACCGGCCCGTCTTCGCCTCCGACCTGGTGCGCCACCACGGCGAGCCGATCGCCGCCGTCGCCGCCGACCACCCCGACACCGCCCGGCTGGCCGCCGCGGCCATCGCCGTCGAGTACGAGGTGCTGGAGCCGGTCACCGACCCCGAGCAGGCGTTCTCCGCCGAACCGCTGCACCCCGACGGCAATCTGATCCGGCACATCCCGCTCCGCTTCGGCGACCCGGACGTGACGGGCGAGGTGATCGTCGAGGGCCTGTACCGCATCGGCCGCCAGGACCCGGCCCCCATCGGGGCCGAGGCGGGCCTCGCCGTGCCGCGGCCCGACGGCGGCGTGGAGATCTACACCGCCTCCACCGACCCGCACGCCGACCGCGACCTCGCCGCCGCATGCTTCGGCCTGACGCCGGAGCACGTCAAGGTCGTGGTCACGGGCGTACCGGGCGCGATGGGCGACCGCGAGGACGCGGGCACCCAGCTGGCGCTGGGCCTGCTGGCGCTGCGCACCGGCCACCCGGTCAAGCTCGCGGCGACCCGCGAGGAGTCCTTCCTCAGCCACGCCCACCGCCACCCGACGCTGCTGCGCTACCGCCACCACGCGGACGCGGAGGGCAAGCTGCTGAAGGTGGAGGCGCAGATCCTGCTGGATGCGGGCGCCTACGCCGACTCTTCCGCCGAGGCGCTGGCCGCCGCCGTCGCCTTCGCCTGCGGCCCGTACGTCGTCCCGCACGCCTTCGTCGAGGGCTGGGCCGTACGCACCAACAACCCCCCGTCCGGCCATGTGCGCGGCGAGGGCGCCATGCAGGTGTGCGCCGCGTACGAGGGCCAGATGGACAAGCTCGCGGCCAAGCTGGGCCTGGACCCGGCCGAGCTGCGCATGCGCAATGTGATGGCGACGGGCGACCTGCTGCCCACCGGCCAGACGGTCACCTGCCCGGCCCCGGTGGCCGAACTCCTGCGCGCGGTCCGCGACTACCCGCTCCCGGCGCTCCCCATGGACGACCCGGAGGACGACTGGCTGCTGCCGGGCGGCCCCGACGGCGCGGGCGAGCCCGGCGCGGTCCGGCGCGGCGTCGGCTACGGCCTCGGCATGGTCCACATGCTCGGCGCGGAGGGCGCGGACGAGGTCTCGACGGCGACGGTCAAGGTCAGCGGCTCGGTCGCCACGGTCATCTGCGCGGCCGTGGAGACGGGCCAGGGCTTCTCGACGCTGGCCCGCCAGATCGTCCAGGAAGTCCTGGGCATCGAGGACGTGTACATCGCCCCCGTCGACACCGACCAGCCCCCGTGCGGACCTGCGGCCCACAGCCGGCACACATGGGTCTCGGGCGGCGCGGTCGAGCGCGCGGCACGCATGGTCCGCACGCAGCTGCTGCAGCCACTGGCCCACCAGTTCGGCATGTCCACGGAGCTGCTGTCGATTGCCGACGGCAAGATCACGTCGTATGACGGCGTGCTGAGCACGACCGTCGCGGAGGCCCTGGACGGCAAGGAACTCTGGGCCACGGCCCAGTGCCGCCCGCACCCGACGGAGCCGCTGGACGACTCCGGCCAGGGCGACGCCTTCGTGGGCATCGCCTTCTGCGCGGTACGGGCGGTGGTCGACGTCGACGTCGAGCTGGGCTCGGTGCGCGTGGTGGAGATGGCCGTCGCCCAGGACGTGGGCCGCATCCTGAACCCGGCCCAGGCGCGCGCCCGCATCGAGGCGGGCATCACCCAGGGCGTGGGCGCGGCCCTCACGGAGAACCTCCGCACCAACGCGGGCCAGGTCCGCCGCCCGAACCTGACCGCCTACGCCCTGCCCACGGCCCTCGACGCCCCGGACATCCACATCGTCAAACTGGTCGAGGAGCGCGACGTGGTCGCTCCGTTCGGCGCGAAGGCGATCAGCGCGGTGCCGGTCGTCACGTCCCCGGCGGCGGTGGCCGCGGCGGTAAGGGCGGCCACGGGCCGCCCGGTGAACCGCCTGCCGATTCGGCCGCAGACGGCGGCGGCACCTGAGTAGGCGTACTCATGCCTCTGTCACTGCCTGCCAGTAACATCCAGCGTGCAGTTACGTGGGAGTTGCAGGCATCGCGGTGACGAGGCATGGGGGCGGGGAATGGGGAGCAACGACCGCCAAGCGGTCGATCTAGAGGCGTTGAAGGGCTTCAAGCGCCGCGTCGACGACATTCTCACAGGCCTCGGCGACTCGGGGGCGGCCCCGCACAGCATCGGCGAAGACCGCCTGGTCTCCGACCATTTGGGCAAGAACTTCAATGCGGTGACGTCGCTGTTCGGCGCGTATCACGATATCCAGACCGACCTGGAGGAGCTCTCCCGCCTCCTGACCGCCCAGATCGAGGCGCTGGGCACGGCCATTCACGGTGCCCACAATTCCTACGTCGACACGGATCTGGCGCAGCGCGACCGCATGTGGCAGGTCCAGGCCGAGCTCCAGCGCCACAACGGCCAGGCTCCCGAGCCGCAACAGCCCGCTGCCCGGCCAGGCGACGACAAGGGAGCCATGTGATGACAGGCCCCCTGATGAAGGGCCCTGAGCCGCACCACTCGCCCGTCGACCCGCGCCGCCCCGTCTCCTTCTCGGCCGTGGCGCCGGACTTCACGGGGTATTCGCACCAGGAACTCGAAGCGATGGTCGAGCACGCGGACCCGGCCCGGGTCTCGACGGTCGCGGAAAAGCTGAAGGGTGCGGCGAAGGACATCAAGGATGTCGGCGAGGACTTGAAGAAGTACATCGCCCATGTGCCCTGGGAGGGCGAGGGCGGCGACGCCTTCCGTAACTGGGGCGCGGACATGGCCAACGCGACGCTCAAGCTGGGTGACTGCAGCGAGGCGGCGGGAAAGTGGATGCACGAGGCGGCGTCGATGCTGGACCATGCGCAGCGGGCGATGCCGAAGTACTCGACATCGGCGAAGTCGACACTGAACGCATACCTGAGCCACCACCCGCAGCCGCTGGGCATGGTGCCGGATCCGTTGACGGCCAACGGCGACGGCGGCTTGCAGGGCGCGGGCCCGACCCAGGCCCAGGCGTTCGCGGCGCAGCAGCGCCTGCACGATGACCACATGCAGGCGGCCCAGCAGATCGGGAACTTGGTGCAGGCATATGGGCATTCGGAGCATCAGATTTGGGCGGTGGAGAGGCCTAACTTTCCGGTGATCCCGGTTAAGTTCATGCCCGAACGGAGAGCCACTGACGACCGCCAGTATGAGCCCATGCCAGGTGCTGCGGGAGGGAGCCAGGGCAACGAGGGGTCTGCGGTGACGATGCCGCAAGGGGGCGCGCCCTCAGGTGGCGGAGTCGGCTCTGCGACGCCTGCGATTTCGCCCCTGGGCGTGGCCCCGTCTGTTCCTCCCGTCGCGACGGGAATTGACGGCGGAGTCGCCGTCCCGACTGCACCGCCTGTGCCGTCGACAGGGACGGTGCCCCCGTCTGGCGCCAGCTTGCCGTCGCCCCCTGCTTCGCAGCCGCCTGGTGTTGTCATCCCGCCGACCATCGGGGTGGGACCCGGAACCTCAGGAGTACCGGCGGGCGGAAGCCGCCTGCCGTCGGGAGCCCGGCCTCCGGTGCGCCAAGGCAGGGGCAGCGTCGGCGGGCTTCCCTTGCCTCATCTGCCCGATGCGTCGCGAGACGGCATTGCCGGTGGGCGCCCGGTGCCCAGAGAGACCGGGACGCCGTCGGCAGGTGCCCCACGCGGGTCGATTTTCGGAGCGGAACCTGGCGAGACACAGGGACAGGGGCGTCCTCCGATGTCACCAGGTGGAGGGTTTGCCGCCGCACCGGGTGCCCCGGCCGGTAGCCGAAGTGTCACCAGCGGGCGGCGCCTGGCAACTCAGCCCGGTGGGGTCATCGGCGGTCAGGGGACCTCGCGTCCCGGTGCGCAGGGCGACCGGCCTTTCACCCCGGGCGGCACGGGCCTCGTCCGTGGGGGTCGCCCCGGAGAAGGCAGCGGTTCGTCGGCCGTCGGCAACCAAGCAGGTCTGACGCCGCATGCCCTGGGCTCAGGTGGGCCTCAGCCCAGGGGGAGGCGAGCCGGTCAGCGTCCGGACTACCTGATGGAGGACGAAGAGACCTGGACGCAAGGCAGCCGACGGGTTTCACCACCGGTCATCGACTGAATTCAGTACACAGGGCGAAGAGGGAAACGCATGCGTGACAGGGCTCGTGCTCAAAACCGGAGACGGGTCGGCACTGCGGTCGCTGTCAGCGGCCTGCTGCTCGTCGCCACGTCGTCGGCGTCGGCCCAGGCGGACACGATCCGTTCCCGGCAGTGGCATCTAGATGCCATGCACGCCGACGAGATGTGGAAGATCAGCACAGGCGCGGGTATCACGGTGGCCGTGATCGATTCGGGTGTCGACGACACTCTCCCCGACCTCCAGGGCCAGGTCTTGGAGGGTAAGGACTTCACGGGCAAGCCTGGTGGTGCGCATACCGATACGGAAGGGCACGGCACAGGTATGGCCGCGTTCATTGCCGGGACGGGCAAGAGGGGTGAAGAGACCGGATCTTATGGCCTCGCGCCAGGGGCAAAGATCCTTCCGCTCCGTGTGGCCGGGGCCGGCAACTTCGTCAAGGGCTCTGCGGCTATGGCGAGCGCGATCCGATACGCGGCTGACTCTGAAGCAAAGATCATCAACATCTCGATGGCCGGTGGTGGAGAAAGCCCCGAAGAAGACCGGGCCATCGAGTATGCGTTGACCAAGGGAAAGCTGATCTTTGCCGGTGTCGGAAACACGGGGGACAAGAGCAACATGCTGGAGTACCCGGCCGCTTCACCAGGGGTCATCGGTGTAGCCGCGACTGATCAGGACGGCAAGGCGGCGTCCTTCTCTCAGCATGGCCCACAGGTTGACCTAGCCGCGCCCGGAGTCGACATGATTGCCGCCTGCCCAGGAGGCAGCGGAACCTGCCGAAGCAAAGGCACAAGTGATGCCACCGCCCTGGCCTCCGCCTCCGCAGCCCTCGTCTGGTCCGTCCACCCTGACTGGACGGGCAACCAAGTAGCCCGTGTCCTGATCAACACGGCAGGCGCCCCCCAAAGCGGCGCCAAACGCACCGACGCCATCGGCTACGGCGTGGTCCGCCCCCGCATCGCGCTCCAAAACCCCGGCGACCCCGGCCCGCCCGACGTGAACCCGCTGCCGGGCCCGGACAATGCGGCGGACGGCAAGTCCGCCGGAGACAAGGTCGCCAAGCAACCGACTGCAGCCGCAGAAGGCAGCGACAAGGGCAGCGGCGGACTCGGCTCAAAGTGGATCCTCATAGGAGGCGGCGGAGCTGCCATCGTGATTGGCGGAGCCGCAGCTGCGGCATTCGTGATCACACGCCGCCGTAAGTCGCTCTACCCATAACCGCTGTGTCGCGTTGCACAGTCCAACAGGTTGTGCGCAGCGCACCCTTGCGACTCACCATGTGTACTTTCAGCCGTGCAACCAAGGAGGCCGCACCATGCCGGACGGGCAACTTTCCGAACGATGGGACCGGGCGTTCAACCCGCACCGCTACGGCGCAGACGGCGAACCCGCCCCAAACGCAGGCCAATCGGATACCCGCATGCGTCTCGCCTCGGCAGCGTCCGGCAACGGAGGCGGCGACACCCACAAGGCGACCAGCACGCCGTGAACCATGGCCTCCGCCGCTGCCGGAGAGGTCCACCAGAGTGTCGAAGCAGGTATCACCAATTTCACCAAGGCTCACGGGGACTTCAAAAGTGGCACCGCGGGCTTCGCCAGTGCAACTGCTCTGAGTGACATCCTCGTCGGATGGGAGTCCCGCTTCTCTGCTGTACGGGACAAGTGCAAGGGACTGGACGATGAATTGAAGAAGGCAGGATCCGAGTTCGACTCCCACGAACACGGTACGAAGAAGTCGTTCGACAAGCAGGGGAAGTAGTCGACCGTGGTGACCCTGGACGAGCTGAGCAGGCTCGACATCGGGAAGTTCAAGAGGGCCGCGGAGGCGTGGGGTTCGATGAGTAATCGCGCCAGCGAAGCCAGACGCCGTGTGGACAGCGACATGGTGGCCCGCGTCCATGACACCCAACAGGGCGAAGCAGCCAATACCGCTGTCAGCAGCATGATGCTCCTCAGCCGCAACTATCAGTACATACACACCGAGTGTGGCCTCGTTCAAAGGGCACTTAGCGGCCTCGCCGAAGAACTGACTGCTCCGCAGAGAAAGCTGAAGCAGGCACTTGAGGATGCTGAGCATCTAAAGTTTACCGTCAAAGAAGACGGCTCGGTTGGATTTCCGCGAAGTGCATCGTCGACGCTCCCAGTTCCGATGCTCCCACAGCCAGCCCGGCCCGGTAATGTGTTGTTGCCGTCGAACTCGGCGGACCCGAATGAGATCAAAGCCCGAGAAATTGCAGATCGTATCGGCAGCGCAATTGACGAGGCGAATGAGATCGATGGTCGATACGCCAGGGCATTGGCGAGCCTCGGTACCAACGACCAGCTGGACAAGACTGCCCCGCCGGACACTTTGGCGCAAACCCATTTGACGTCCGAAGATGTCGAATACGGTCGACCCAAAAAATTCGCTAGTGGTACGGTCAAGCCTGCAGCGGAATTTCTGAGCTACCGCTCATGGTGCAACAGTTTGGACTCGGCTCTCCATGGAGAGGTGGGGCAAGGCTTGGGACTACTTCATGGGCGGTACCCCGTCCTATTCTGGCGGCCTGGTCAGTAAGGGCCTTGAGAAGAATATCGGTGGTGGCGGGCGTCACCGTAAACCCTCGGCCGTCAACAGGATCGGAAGTTTTGGCGGAAAGGTGTTCGGAGTTCCAGTCGCACTTGTGGCCACTGCTGTGGACTATTATTACACGCCCCCCGGTGAATTCGACAGAGATAAAACAAAGGACACCAATGTCAGGGCCCCAGGTGATCCTGGTGGTCGTCCAGTGAAGTGGAAGTAGTAATGGCGAGCCGTGACCCTGGTAAGCGATGGAGCGCGCGCTGGGCTCAGTCGCCGATATTCGCTACTAGTCGAACGCTGATTCTCGGAATAATTGCGTCCGTGGCTGGTTTCGCTGGAGCGATTAGCGAATTGGCCCGCGGTGGGGCAATTCTCACTGCTCTGGCTCTACTAGGCGTTGGTGCCCTCGGACTGTTTCTGGCAGTCGCTTACGTCGTCCAATATGCCGACAGGCCACGTCGGTCTCGGCGCTGAGGCTGATGGAGTGGAGTGATGGTCAACGGCGTCCCTGGCTTCTTTCAGGTCGCGCCCGTGGCCTCACGGTTGGCCTTGATGGCCTGGACCTTCTTGCCGTCCCGTACGAGTGCGGTCACCTGGTCAAGTTCCGGGGTTCTCTCGTCGATGCACAAGTGGTTCAGGGTCAGGTCGAGTTTGTGCTCGACCCGGGCGAGGCGCCGATCGTTGGACCAGCGGCGGATGCTGATGGCGTGGCGGAGAGGGCAATCGTCTTGAGTGCGATGGCTCCCGACGGCATGGCTGGTCTGCGTGCGGTTTGACGTTCAGTGAGGGGCAACAGCTGCATTTAGGCCAAGCTCTGGGCTCGGAGCCTGGCTTGACCTCAAGCATGGTTGGGTTTCTACGTTTGTGCTCACCGGCCGGGATTCGCGATGGATCCCGCAACGACCCACAGGTGAGGACGCTGCCATGGAGTACTCGCACGACGACGCCGGACTCGTTTCGCAGCCGATCGGCTACTGGTCCTGGGCCGCCTCCGACGCGGTGGTCACGTACATCCGCACCGAGCTGTCTCAGTTCGGCGTCACGCAGCCCCAATGGTGGGTGCTCAACCAGGTGATGAGCGGCGAGAACGGCCGGACCCGGGAGCAAGTGACTGCGGTGCTGAAGGGTTACCTGGGTGTCGGGGACGCGCTCGGCCCCGAGATCGACGGCCTCCTGGAGGAGGGGCTGCTCGTACTCGACGACGAGCGCCTCCGGCTGACCACCGAGGGCCGCGACCTGCAGCGCCGGATCGCAGAGCGTCAGAGGGGCATCCGGGGAGTGGTTCACGACGGCATCGACGACGAGGAGTACGTCCGCACCCTCAAGGTGCTGCAGCGAATGATCCACAACGTTGGCGGTAAGGCTTGGCACCACTAGGGTGTGCCTCTTCTGTGGGGTGTGCTGCCGAGGCCGCCGCTCTGGTATGAGCGGCGGCTTGGTGTGACTGGGGCTACGCCATGCGGTCGACCGCTTCCTTGGCTTCCTTGAGGTCCGCTCCGGTGATCTCGCGGTAGGCCTTGATCGCGTGGATCTTCTTGCCGTTCCGCAGGTGTTCGGTGACTTGCGCCAGTTCCGGCTCGGTCTCGCTGAGGCCCAGGTGGTCGAGGATCAGGTCGAGCTTGCGCTCGACTCGGGCGATTCGTCTTTCGGTTCGCTTGATAGAGTTCTGGGCGCTTCCGGCGCCCAGTCCCACGGCGAGGATGACGAGGCTGGCGAGAGTCAGTGTTTCCATGCTCTTTTTCTGATTCCTAGCGTGGTCTTACAGCAGGTGATCAAGCTCGCCACGCTTCGCGGCTTCGATGAAGTTGCGGAGGCCTTGTGGTGTGGTGGTGACCAGTTCGTGGGGGGCGCTAGTTTCGCGGAGTATCGGGGTGCCGTCGGTAGTGTGGCCTATTTGCAAGCAGGCGTTGCCGCCGTTGGCGCAGAGTGGTTCCTGCCAGCGGATCTCGGGCATGGTGGGCCTTTCACAGCTGTTGAACAATGGCGTGGATGAAGTCGCGTGACTTGGATTCGTCGAGGACGCAGGGTTCCATCATGTCGAAGAGCTTGCGGTAGTTGACGAGTTGTGTCGCGGAGTCGATGAACGCGGATCCGTGTGAGGTGTCGAGCTGGACGGTGTCCAGCTGTGGGACTTGTCCGCATGCGTAGAGAATGGTCTGCCCCGCTCCCGGGAAGCCGCCGGCAGAGAACGGGATGACTCTGAGGCTGATGCGATCGTGTTCGCTAGCGCCGAGTAGGTGCCTGAGCTGGGATCGGGCGACGTCGCGGCCGCCGAACTGCATTCGCAGGGCGCTCTCGTGGACAACTGCGTCGTACGAGGGTGCGTCATCCCGGTCGAAGACCCGTCGGCGTTGCAGGCGGAATGCGACGCGGAGATCGACTTCATTGTTGGGCAGTCCGGGAATGACCAGGTCGAAGATTGCACGGGCGTGGTCCTCGGTCTGGAGGAGTCCGGGGACGTGGGAGGTCAATGCGTTGCGGATCCGGCGGGCGTGCCATTCAAGCTCGGCGATGTCCAGGAAGAAGGCGGGGAGTGACGATCTGTACTCCTCCCACCAGCCTTTGGTCTGGTCGCGGGCCATGTCGGCGAGTGCATTGATCAAATCGTGGTCAGTGCACTGGTAGTTGCCGGCGAGTGTGCGCACGCGAGTGGGGCTGATGCCGAAGCGGCCTGCTTCCGTGTTGGAAATGCGGGTGCGGTCGACGCCGAGCAGGGCGGCTGCATCCGAGGCTGACAAGCCGGCCGCTTCGCGCAGCTGACGCAGTGCGGCTCCCAGGCGGCGTTGGCGGATAGTCGGGTTGCTTCTCGGCGGCATGCGGTGGGCCTCTCCCTGAATCTGGCGAACAGTCTGCCGCCAGGCGGCGACGAGATCCAGCGCCGTCATGAGGAGCACACGGCTTCCGGTAAGTGAGTAGCACAGGGCTTCCCCCTGCGCTACTGTCGGTATCGCTCGGCTCACACGCCGTGGGCATGCTCGGGCTGTCCACGTGCGAGAACTCCACCCCCACACGCCCCTGCGTCTGGAGTGACTGCGCATGACCAACATCGCCCTCTGCTCATCCGGTTCGTCCTCGCCCGCCCCCTCGGCCGGCCCCTCCCGCGCCAATCTCAACTACTCCCTCGGTCTCCCCGGCGGCGCCTACTGCCTCGGCATGGCCCGGACCGTCGTTGGGCGGCTTCTCGCGCAGCACGGGCTCGGGGACATGGCTGAGCTCGGGGTGTTCGCCGCCTCCGAACTCCTCGGCAACGCCGTCACGTTCACCCCCGGGCGCGAGGTCAATCTCGCCGTGCGCTGGCGCTTCGGTGTGCTGCGGGTGACCGTCTTCGACGAGCATCCCCCACACGCCGCAGGCGCCGCCACCGCCTGCCGGGCGTACCGGCGGAAGGCGCTGTCCGCCCTGGAGGCCGTCGTGGACGAATGCGGCGGCATCCTCGGGGTCACCGATGCGGAGCAGCCGCTCGCCGGGAACCGGCTGTGGGTCGTCGTGCCGCGCGAGGCAGGCAAGCACTATGCCGAGCTCTGAAGAGCGGCGCTGCCCGCACACCGCGGGCTGGTTGGAAGACGGCGGCGTCTCGCAGTGCCGGGCCTGCGGCGTGCTGCGGTTCGCGGACTACGGGGCCGTACGACCCCCCCGGGCTGCCGCTGCCCTCAGTGCCCGAAGTAGACCCGCAACGCCAGCCACACCGGCCCCGGACACGCCAGCGCCCCCGTGATGGCATATCGCGTTGCCGCGCTCAGGCGGAAGAGCCTGAGGGCGTGCCAGATGGCCGTCAGGACGACGCCCGCCAGGGCCAGGACGCCGCCGACCTGCAGGAGGAACTGCGCCGCTTCCCTCGGGTGCTCGTCTGCGGCGCCCCAGGCGGCGATCATCAGCGCGACCGCCAGGCACAGGGCGGTGGTCTTGGCCGAGATCGCCCAGAGGGTGATGGCCAGAGCCGTCATGAAGCGGTTTCTGCGCGAGGGCTGCGCGGGCATGGTCTGCATGGTGAGCATCCTGCGACGCATCCGCTGCGGCGTTCATGAGTGCCGGTACTCAACCGGCCGTAGGCGCAGGGGTGAGTATCCGCACGGATGTGCCCCTCGCTACCGCCCGCCTAGCGTCTGCGGCATGGAAATCGAATCCGCCTCGGCCAAGTCGAACCCCGGCTCCGCGTTCGCCGTCTTCGTGGGGGTCGTGGCGCTGTGGCTCTTCGCCGGGGCCACGTTCTTTCTTCTGCCCCTGTCCGTCATGGCCAGCGACGGATGCTTCGAGGGCGATGCCCGCACTATCTGTACCGCCACCGGGCAGCAGGTCGTCGGCTTCCTTCCGCTGATGACCGCGCCCATCGCTGCCATCGCCGGCACCTGGGGTCTGTTGGCCTCCGGGGACAAGCCGAAGCTTGCGTACGTCGTGGCGATCGTCGCGCTCGTCCTCGTATGGGCGGTCGTCGGGGCGATCACCAAATAACACCCCTACCTCAGAGGCCGTGGCGGGAATCGAACCCGCGTAACTCGCTTTGCAGGCGAGTCCCTGAACCACTCGGGCACACGGCCAAGTCCCCCTGGGAAAGCGGGACGTCTACGACCATAGAGGCGCCCTGCCGCAGCCTCAATGGTGCCCGCGCCGCTGCCATGTGACCGACACACCCCGTTTACGTACCCCCGCGCAGAAACTCCTCCACCAGTGGCCGGAACATCTCCGGCTCGTCCACCCACGGGTAGTGGCCCACCTCGTGCAGTGGCTGCAGCCGGGCGGAGCGGAAGGACGCCGCCACCGCCTCGCCCGCGCGCATGCCCGTCACCGCGTCGCGGTCGCCCGTGACGACCAGGACCGGGCAGTCCACCCCGTGCAGGCGCTCCAGCAGCTCCATGCGGGTCGCCTCGTCCACGCCCTGCCAGAAGCCCGCGCGCGGTACCGGGTTCAGTTGTTCCGGTTCGGTGGCCGCGTGGGCGCGCTGTGCGGCGTCCCAGCGGGCGTACGCCATCGGGGCCGCGCGCAGCAGCAGTGAGCGGACCTCGGTGAGGTCGCTGGTCTCCGGCAGGGTGTGGACGGCCACGTACGCGTCCACCCACCACTCCTCCGTCGCCCGCGACTCGAAGATCTCCTCGGCGTCGGAGGGGAGTTCGCCCTGCAGGCGGGAGCCGGGCGTCACCAGGACGAGATGGGACAGGCGCTCCGGATGGGCACCCGCGTACGCCTGGGCCGTGGCGCACGCGGCGTCGTGGGCCAGGAGGGGGAAGCGGTCGAGGCCCAGGTGGACGCGGAGGGCCTCCAGGTCGCGGGCCAGTGCCGGGAAGGCGTACGCCGCCGGATCCGACGGCGGCGGGGACGCGCCCGTGCCGCGGCCGTCAGGGACGATCAGCGTGTGGTGCGCGTCCAGGCCGCCCAGGTCGCCGAGGTACGCGGCATCGCGGGCCGGGCCGCCCGCCAGGCAGACGAGAGGCGCCTCGCCGGGGACCTTCCCCAGCACCCGGTAGTGCAGTTCAGCTGCGTCGTATGAGGTGTAGTGGGGCATAAGTCAAACTTTGCCGGATATCTCCCGTGATCCAGAAGCAAGCCGCACCTCCCTGCCCCCCAATCCCAAATTCCGCTTATGATTCCGGGGTGTTCGACTCCCGGCACATCAAGACCTTCCACGCGGTCGTCACCGCGGGGTCGTATTCGGCTGCCGCCCGCGCGCTCGGCTACACCCAGCCCGCGATCACCCAGCAGATGAAGGCCCTCGAACGGGCGGTGGGCTCACCGCTCTTCACCCGCGTCGGCCGGCGGATGCGGCTGACGGAGGCCGGTGAGGCCCTCGCCCGGCACGCCGAGATCATCCTGGAGACCCTCACGGCTGCGCAGCAGCAAATGAGCTCGCTGACCCGGCTGCGCGCCGGGCGGGTGCGGGTGTGTGCCTTCCCCAGCGCCGGGGCCACCTTGATCCCGGAGGCGCTGGCCCGGCTCGCCGCCGACCACCCCGGTGTACGGGTCGAACTGCTGGAGGGCGAGCCCCCGGACTCGCTCAGCCGGCTCGTCCGCGGCGAGTGCGACATCACCCTCGCCTTCACCTACCCGGGCCTGCGCGAACAGGTCCCCGAAGAGCTGGTCGAAATCCGGCTCCTCGAAGACCAGATGACCGTGCTGCTGCCCATGGGGCACCCGCTCGCCCGCCGCCGGGCCGTCAAGCTCGCCGATCTCGCCGACGAGCGCTGGATCGCCGGCTGTCTGCGCTGCCGCGCCAACTTCCTCCACGAATGCGCCGAGCAGGGCTTCGCACCCGACATAGCGTTCACAACGGACGACATCCTCGTCGTGCAGTCGCTCGTCGCCGAGGGGCTGGGAGTGGCGATGATGCCGGGGCTGGTGCTGTCCTTCCTCAGGCACGACAAGATCACCGGACGGGCCCTG
Source organism: Streptomyces olivoverticillatus (assembly GCF_014203555.1). Classification (GTDB taxonomy): domain Bacteria; phylum Actinomycetota; class Actinomycetes; order Streptomycetales; family Streptomycetaceae; genus Streptomyces; species Streptomyces olivoverticillatus. The sequence continues at coordinate 83,383 of NZ_JACHJH010000002.1, forward strand.
GACCCCGCCGCCCGCCGCCAGGTTTCCGCCTACGTCCTGCGCGAGCACCTCAGGATTCCGGCCACCGCGCTCGTGCTCGACGAGCTCAAGGCGGCGGCCGCCCGGCGCGTCGGCTGCTGACCCGCGCCGGGGCCTGCCACCCGATCCATAAGCCCAGGTTTACGTCACGGCAAAAGACTGTCGTTGGACGTGATGGATCAGTCGCCCCGACGCTGCACCTATGACCACACCTACCGCAGCCCCGACGACCGCACGCCTCGACGAACTCGTCCGCGACGTCCGGGAGGCCGTGGGCCGCGGCCTGCCGCCCGACACGACGGCCTACCTCGTCGGCGAGCGGCTCTCGGTCCACCTCGGCGCCCGCGACCTGCTGACCGACGAGCAGTGCGAGGGCGACCCCGAAAGCTACCGCCAGCACATCCTGCACGCCGAGTCCGACGGCAGCTTCTCGATCGTCGCGCTCGTATGGATGCCCGGCCAGCAGACCTGCATCCACGACCACGTCTCGTGGTGCGTGACCGGCGTCCACCAGGGCACCGAGAGCGAGCGGCGCTACCGCCTCGTCCCCGACGGCACCACCGCGCGCCTCGTCGCGACCGAGGACGTGGTCAACCACCAGGGCGACGTCTGCGGCTTCGCGCCGCCCGGCGACATCCACCGGGTCCGCAACGCCTGCTCGTCCATCGCCATATCCCTGCACATCTACGGCGCCGACATCTCCCGCCTCGGCTCCAGCGTCCGCCGCGTCTACGACCTCCCGGCCGACGAACTCTGATGGCCGTCATCGATTCCAAGGCCGGTGTCACACCGCCGCAGACCGTCCCCGCCCCGCCGCGTCCCGGCAAGCTCCCCGGCCTGGCCATGGCCGCCGCCGGCGTCGCCCTCGCCTGGGCCGTCCATCTGCTCGTACCCGCCGTGCCCATGCTCACCGCCGCCGTGGTGCTCGGCATCGCGGCCGCGCACCTGCCGTGGATACGGACCCGGGTGCGCGGCGCCGGGCGGCCCGGGCTGACGCTCGCGGGCAAGCGGCTGATGCGGACCGGCGTCGTGCTGCTCGGGCTCAAGCTCAGCCTGGACGACGTGCTCGGGCTCGGCTGGGCCACCGTCGTGATGGTCTTCGCGGTGGTCGCGGCCACCTTCTTCGGCACGCTGTGGCTGGGGCGTCGGCTCGGGCTGCGCGGCGATCAGCCGCTGCTCATCGCCACCGGGTATTCGATCTGCGGCGCCTCCGCGATCGGCGCCGTCAGCGAGGTGTCGGGCAGTGACGAGGAGGACGTGGCGACGTCCGTGGCGCTGGTGACGCTGTGCGGCACCCTCGCCATCGCCGTGCTGCCGCTGCTGCACCACCCGCTCGGGCTGGCCGACGCGCAGTTCGGCCGCTGGGTCGGGGCGAGTGTGCACGACGTCGGGCAGGTCGTGGCCACCGCGCAGACCGCGGGCCCCGACGCGCTCACCGACGCCGTGCTCGTCAAGCTGATGCGGGTGGCGCTGCTGGCGCCGCTCGTGGCGGCCGTCGCCCTGTCCGTACGGCAGCGGCGGCAGGCGGCGCCCACGGGCAAGCGGCCCGCGATCATCCCGCTATTCGTCCTCGGCTTCCTCGCCATGGTGGCCGTGCGCACGACCGGTGTGCTGCCGGGCGGCGCGCTCGACGTCGCGCAGCACGCTCAGGAGCTGCTGCTCGCCGCCGCCCTCTTCGGGCTCGGCAGCGCGGTGCACCTGCCCTCGCTCGTCCGCACCGGCGGGCGCGTGGCGGCGCTGGGGCTGTGCTCCTGGGTGGTCGTCGCGGGCGTCTCGTACGCGGGTGTGCTGCTCACCACGTAGCCGCGCCCGGGAGGGGACGGGGCCCGGTGATCCACCGGGCCCCGCTGCGTTCACGAGCCGTGGTTCACGAGCTGTGGATCACAAGCCGTGGATCACGAGCTCTGGTTCACGAGCTCTGGTTCACGAGCCGTAGAGCTCGGTCATCTCGGTGATCGTGTCGTCGGAGCCCACGGCCACGTCGTAGAAGTTCTGGCCGTAGCAGAATTCCTTGGTGTCCGGCTTGGTGGCCATGTTGCCGCCCTTGCGCTCCGGGTCCGCGCACAGCTTGACGTGGCCGATTCCGGACAGCTGGTCGCCGGTGGGCTTTGCGCGGTCCTCGGGGCCGTTCTTGCCGATGACGGTCACCTTGGAGCCGGGCTTCCAGTGGTACGTCTTGTCGTCGCCCTCGGAGTGGTAGGCGGCTCCCTCGTGCATCGACGAGTTGCAGGCCATCTTGGCGTCCTTGGCGGTGACATTGTTCATCGCGCCCGTGACGCTGTAGACCTGGATGAACTTGTGGCCCTTGGCGAGCGTCGGGCAGTCGCTCTTGCCGCCGCCCTTGCCCTTGTCCCCGCCCTTGTCGTTCTTGTCACCCTTGTCGCCGTTGTCCCCGGCGGGCTGAGACGGGGCCGCGCTGGCCGAACCCTTGGCGTCGCTCTTGCCGCCGTCGTCGCTGGGCCCGCAGGCGGTCAGGGTGAGTGCGCCGGAGACGAGCAGCGCAGCGGCGATGACATGCCGAATGGAAATGACGATCCCCCAAGGGTGCGGCCCGGCGCCGACCGCCAGGCGAGCTATGCGAGTTGGGTCCGCTCGGCGCAGGGCGCGGCGTCGACCTCGGCCGAAGTGTATAGGCATGGGCATGGCGAAAAATCGCCTGTTTGCATGATCATGATCGAACCGCGACCGAATCACGACCGAGCCGTGGCTGACCTGCAGCAGAGCGCTCGGAGGGGACCGAAGCAGGGACCAAAGCCGTCGTCCTCGAACGCCGGGCGGGCCGAATCTGCCGAATGTGACCTCGGTCCCACCCCCGGGTGAGCCCCCCGCGTCTCCGCCGGAGGCCCTCGCCGACGCGGGTAGGCTGACGCGGTTGCCGACCGCCGACCCCGCCGACGGAGACCGTGACTACCACCACCGCCAACCACCATCTCTCGCCCGCCTTCCCCGGCCGGGCCCCCTGGGGTACCGCCAACAAGCTGCGCGCCTGGCAGGAGGGCGCGATGGGGAAGTACCTCCAGACGCAGCCGCGCGACTTCCTCGCCGTCGCCACCCCGGGCGCCGGCAAGACCACCTTCGCGCTCACCCTCGCCTCCTGGCTGCTGCACCACCACGTCGTCCAGCAGGTGACCGTGGTGGCGCCCACCGAGCACCTGAAGAAGCAGTGGGCCGAGGCCGCGGCCCGGATAGGCATCAAGCTCGACCCGGAGTACAGCGCGGGCCCGCTGGGCCGCGAGTACCACGGCGTCGCCGTGACCTACGCGGGCGTGGGCGTGCGGCCCATGCTGCACCGCAACCGCTGCGAGCAGCGCAAGACGCTCGTCATCCTCGACGAGATCCACCACGCCGGAGACTCCCGGTCCTGGGGCGAGGCGTGCCTGGAGGCCTTCGAGCCGGCCACCCGCCGGCTGTGCCTGACCGGCACGCCCTTCCGCTCCGACACCAACCCCATCCCCTTCGTCACGTACGAGGAGGGCAACGACGGCATCCGCCGCTCGTCCGCCGACTACACCTACGGCTACGGCAACGCCCTGGCCGACGGCGTCGTGCGGCCGGTCATCTTTCTCTCCTACAGCGGCAACATGCGCTGGCGCACCAAGGCGGGCGACGAGCTGGAGGCCCGGCTCGGCGAGCCCATGACCAAGGACGCCGTCTCGCAGGCCTGGCGCACCGCCCTGGACCCGCGCGGCGACTGGATGCCCAACGTGCTGCGCGCCGCCGACAAGCGGCTGTCGGAGGTCCGCAAGTCCATCCCCGACGCCGGGGCGCTCGTCATCGCCTCCGACCAGGACTCCGCGCGCGCCTACGCCAAGCTCATCCGCGAGATCACCGGCGAGGGCGCGACCGTCGTCCTCTCCGACGACAACGGCGCCTCCCAGCGCATCGACGACTTCTCGCACGGCGACTCCCGGTGGATGGTCGCCGTCCGCATGGTGTCCGAGGGCGTGGACGTACCGCGGCTGGCGGTCGGCGTCTACGCCACGACGATCTCCACGCCGCTGTTCTTCGCCCAGGCCGTCGGCCGCTTCGTGCGATCGCGGCGGCGCGGCGAGACCGCCTCCGTCTTCGTGCCCACCATCCCCACGCTGCTGACCTTCGCCAACGAGATGGAGGTCGAGCGCGACCACGTCCTGGACAAGCCGAAGAAGGACGGCGAGGAGGACCCGTACGCCGAGGAGGACAAGCTCCTCGCCGAGGCCGAGCGGCAGCAGGACGAGGACACCGGCACCGACGACCAACTCTCCTTCGAGGCCCTGGAGTCCGAGGCCGTCTTCGACCGGGTGCTCTACGACGGCGCCGAGTTCGGCATGCAGGCCCACGCGGGCAGCGAGGAGGAGCAGGACTACCTCGGCATCCCCGGCCTCCTGGAGCCCGACCAGGTGCAGCTGCTGCTGCAGAAGCGCCAGGCCCGGCAGATCGCGCACAGCCGCAAGCGGCCGGACACCGATGCCGACCTCCTCGAACTGCCCGCCGAGCGGCGGCCGGTGGTCACGCACAAGGAGCTGCTGGAGCTGCGCAAGCAGTTGAACACGCTGGTCGGTGCGTACGTCCATCAGAGCGGCAAGCCGCACGGCGTCATCCACACCGAGCTGCGCCGGGTGTGCGGCGGCCCGCCCAGCGCCGAGGCCACGGCCGGCCAGCTCAACGAGCGCATCAAGAAGGTCCGGGAGTGGGCCACCCGCATGCGCTGACGCGTACCGGCGGGGCCCGCACGCTCTCCTAGGGCCCCGCCGATTCGGCAAATCCACCCTCGCAGTCCCGTAAAACGTCTGCGCCCTGCCCGGATTGTGGGCAGACTCTTCCGCTGAGCGGACCGGCGGCGCTACGGTTCCGGTCACGCATACGCCCCGTGGCAGCGCCGCCGCGGAGCGCAGCCGGTGCCATGCGTCAAGCGGCCGGCGGCCTCTCCTCGCGCGCTGCCGGACGGGAACGGCGGCGCAACCCCACCCATGAAGAGGCCGCCATTCATCGGAGGAGGGGCGTCTTGACCGCGGAGACTTCGCAGACGCTCGACCGGGGACTGCGGGTCCTCAAACTGCTCGCCGACACCGACCACGGACTGACCGTGACCGAGCTGTCCACCAAGCTCGGCGTCAACCGCACCGTTGTCTACCGACTACTGGCCACCCTGGAGCAGCACGCACTCGTCCGCCGCGACATCGGCGGCCGGGCCCGAGTGGGCCTGGGAGTGCTGCGGCTGGGGCGGCAGGTGCATCCGCTTGTGCGGGAAGCGGCCCTGCCCGCCCTGCGGTCGCTGGCCGAGGACATCGGGGCCACGGCCCATCTCACGCTCGTCGACGGCGCCGAGGCGCTCGCGGTCGCCGTCGTCGAGCCGACCTGGACTGATTACCACGTGGCCTACCGCGCCGGATTCCGGCACGCGCTGGACCGCGGCGCCGCCGGGCGCGCGATCCTCGCCGCCCGCCGCGGCGAGGCCGACAACCCCGGATACGCGCTCACCCACGGCGAGCTGGAAGCCGGGGCGAGCGGGGCGGCCGCGCCGCTGCTCGGGGTGTCGGGCATCGAGGGGAGCGTCGGTGTGGTCATGCTCACCGACTCCGTCCCCCAGCGGATCGGCGCCCGCGTCATGGAGGCGGCGAAGGAGGTGGCGGAGGCCCTGCGCTAGCTGTACAGCCCGGAGAGGCAGGGGAGACGCAGCCCGTCCGGCGCCCGTCGGCGAGAACGGGAGGCGCCGTGTGTCACGGGCGCCTCCCGCGTCAATTAGATTCACAGCATGCCCGCTGCAGACTCCACCCCTGCCAAGCCGTCCGCGAAGGACAAGCGCGTGCGGACCCTCGCCGTCTGCGCCGCGCCCGTCGTCGCCCTGCTCGCGGTGGCCGCGCTCGTACCGCTGCCGTTCGCCATCGCCGAGCCCGGCTCGACGGTCAACGTCCTCGGCTCGGACAAGAACCACCAGGTGATCACCGTCACCGGCGCGCCCAGCCGCAAGACCAGCGGGCAGCTGCGCATGACGACCATCACGGCGACCGGCCCGGCCGTGGAGATCTCCCTCCCCGACGTCGTCGACGGCTGGTTCCGCACCGACCGCGCCGTCATGCCGCACGACGCCGTCTACCCGGCCGGGCAGACCGATCAGGAGGTGGAGCAGCACAACGTGGCGGAGATGAAGAAGTCGCAGGACTCCGCCACCCAGGCCGCGCTGCGCTACCTGGGCCGCTCGCCCAAGGACGTCAAGGTCGACCTCCGCCTCGCCGACATCGGCGGGCCCAGCGCCGGCCTGCTCTTCGCGCTGGGCATCGTCGACAAGCTGGACGGCGACGGCCGCGGCGGCGACCTGACCGGTGGCCGTACGATCGCGGGCACCGGCACCATCGATCCGGACGGCACCGTGGGCGCGGTCGGCGGGGTGTCGCTCAAGGAACAGGCCGCGAAGCGCGACGGCGCCACCGTCTTCCTCGTGCCCAAGGACGAGTGCTCGGACGCCAGTGCCGAGCTGCCGCGGGGCCTGCGGCTGATCCCCGTCACCGAGCTCAAGGGCGCGATCGACGCGCTCAAGGCCCTCGCCTCGGGCGGCAACGTCCCCAGCTGCCCGGCCGCCTGAGCCGGGCCCCCGGGGCGCGCCCTGCCGTTCAGTCCTCCGAAGCCTGCTTCACCAGCGGGATGATCCGCAGCGGCACCGGGTTCTCCATCACGATCGCCGTGGACGCCCGCACGATGCCGTCGAAGCCCACCACCTTGTCGATCACCCGCTGGAGGTCGGCGTTGGAGCGGGCCACCAGTCGGCAGAGCATGTCGCCCTGCCCGGTCGTGGTGTGCAGCTCCAGCACCTCGGGCACGCTCGCCAGGTGCGCGCGCACGTCCGTGCCCTGCCCCTGCTTGATCTCCAGCGTGGCGAAGGCCGTCACCGGATAGCCCAGCGCCGCCGGATCCACCTGCGGGCCGAAGCCGCGGATCACCCCCTGGGACTGCAGCCGGTCCAGGCGCGCCTGCACCGTGCCGCGCGCCACCCCCAGCCGCCGGGAGGCCTCCAGCACCCCTATCCGCGGCTCCTCCGCCAGCAGCTCGATCAGCCTGCCGTCCAAACGATCGATCACCCTTTCCCGCCTCTCCTGCGCATCGTGTACAGAACGCCCGGCGCGTCCCGGGCACTGCTGGGCAGAATGCCCAGCGAAGACGCAAACTATTGCGCACCTTGTGGATCGGAGAGACGCTGCGGCCATGACTCAGACCACGGATCACACCCCCGACACCACACGGCAGGCGGACCCCTTCCCGGTCAAGGGGATGGACGCCGTCGTCTTCGCCGTCGGCAACGCCAAGCAGGCCGCCCACTACTACTCCACCGCCTTCGGCATGAAGCGCGTCGCCTACAGCGGACCGGAGAACGGCAGCCGCGAGACCGCCAGTTACGTCCTGGAGTCGGGCAGCGCCCGCTTCGTCTTCACCACCGTCATCAAGGCCGCGACCGACCACGGCCGCTTCCTCGCCGAGCACGTGGCCGAGCACGGCGACGGCGTCGTCGACCTGGCCATCGAGGTGCCGGACGCCCGCGCCGCGTACGCCTACGCGCTGGAGCACGGCGCCACCGGCCTGGAGGAGCCGTACGAGCTGAAGGACGAGCACGGCACGGTCGTCCTCGCCGCCATCGCCACGTACGGCAAGACCCGCCACACCCTGGTCGAGCGCTCCGGCTACACCGGCCCCTACCTGCCGGGCTTCGTCGCCGCCGAGCCGATCGTCGAGCCCGGCGACCGGCTCTTCCAGGCGATCGACCACTGCGTCGGCAACGTCGAGCTCGGCAAGATGAACGACTGGGTCGGCTTCTACAACAACGTCATGGCCTTCACCAACATGAAGGAGTTCGTGGGCGACGACATCGCCACCGAGTACTCCGCCCTCATGTCGAAGGTCGTCGCGGACGGCACCCGCAAGGTGAAGTTCCCGCTCAACGAGCCGGCCATCGCCAAGAAGAAGTCGCAGATCGACGAGTACCTGGAGTTCTACGGCGGCCCGGGCGTCCAGCACGTCGCGCTGAACACCAACGACATCGTCGCCACCGTGCGGGCCATGCGCGCGGCCGGCGTGCAGTTCCTGGACACCCCCGACTCGTACTACGACACGCTCGGCGAGTGGGCGGGCGAGACCCGGGTGCCCGTCGAGACGCTGCGCGAGCTGAAGATCCTCGTCGACCGCGACGAGGACGGCTACCTGCTGCAGATCTTCACCAAGCCGGTCCAGGACCGCCCCACGGTCTTCTTCGAGATGATCGAGCGGCACGGCTCGATGGGCTTCGGCAAGGGCAACTTCAAGGCCCTCTTCGAGGCGATCGAGAGGGAGCAGGAGCGTCGGGGCAATCTCTGAGTTGCGGTGCCCCGAGCCGGGGCGGGCCGGAAATCGTCGCCCTCAAACGCCGGGCGGGCTGTTTTTGGACCCGCCCGGTGGCAGGGTGAGGCCATGAGCGATCTGATCGGGCAACTGTGCGCGGGGCTCCCCGCCGACTCCGTCCTGACCGACCCCGACATCACCCGCTCCTACGCCAACGACATGGCGAGCTTCTGCGTGGCAGGGGCGCCCGCCGTGGTCGTGCTGCCGCGCACCGTCGAGCAGGTGCAGCACGTGATGCGCACCGCCACCGCGCTGCGCGTGCCCGTCGTGCCGCAGGGCGCCCGGACCGGACTGTCCGGCGCCGCCAACGCCACCGACGGCTGCATCGTGCTCTCGCTCGTCAAGATGGACCGCATCCTGGAGATCGACCCCGTCGAGCGGATCGCCGTCGTCGAGCCGGGCGTCGTCAACGCGGTGCTCTCCCGCGCCGTCGCCGAACAGGGCCTCTACTACCCGCCCGACCCCTCCAGCTGGGAACAGTGCACCATCGGCGGCAACATCGGCACCGCCTCCGGCGGGCTGTGCTGCGTCAAGTACGGCGTCACCGCCGAATACGTCCTCGGCCTCGATGTCGTCCTCGCCGACGGCCGGCTGCTGACCACCGGCCGCCGCACCGCCAAGGGCGTCGCGGGCTACGACCTCACCCGCCTCTTCGTCGGCTCCGAAGGCAGCCTCGGCGTCGTCGTACGAGCCGTCCTCGCCCTCAAGCCCGCGCCGCCCGCTCAGCTCGCCCTGGCCGCCGAGTTCCCCTCCACGGCCCAGGCGTGCGAGGCGGTCCGCCAGATCATGGCGCGCGGGCACGCGCCCTCGCTGCTGGAGCTCATGGACGGAGCGACTGTACGGGCCGTCAACGCCATGGCGAAGATGGGCCTGCCGGAGACCACCGAAGCGCTGCTCCTCGCCGCCTTCGACACCCCCGACCCCGCCCCGGACCTGGCCGCCGTCGGCGAGCTGTGCACCGCGGCCGGAGCCACCCAGGTGGTGCCCGCCGAGGACGCCGCCGAGTCCGAGCTGCTGCTGCAGGCCCGCCGGATGGCGCTGCCCGCGCTGGAACGGCTGCGGCCCGCCACCATGATCGACGACGTGTGCGTGCCCCGCGCACGGCTCGCCGCCATGCTCGACGGCACCGCCGCCATCGCCCGCCGGCACGGCCTGACCATCGGCGTCTGCGCCCACGCGGGAGACGGCAACACCCACCCAGTCGTCTGCTTCGACCCCGCCGACCCCGACGAAGCGCGCCGCGCCCGTGTCTCGTTCGACGAGATCATGGCGCTCGGCCTGGAGCTGGGCGGCACCATCACCGGCGAGCACGGGGTGGGCCTGCTCAAACGCGAGTGGCTGGCCAAGGAGGCCGGGCCGGTGGCGATGGAGATGCAGCGCGGCATCAAGGCCGTCTTCGACCCGCTCGGCCTGCTCAACCCCGGCAAGGTGCTGGCCGCTTCGGACCCGGCGGAGCACACCCCCGGCGGCCCCGACGGTCACTCCATCGGGTTCCTCGCGCGCACGGAGGGCGAGCCCTGAGGGGCTACTGCGCCTCGGGCGTCAGCAACTCCCGCAGCGACGTGTCCAGATCGAGCCGGTCGCGCTCCGCGCCGGGCGGCACCATCCGCATCGTCAGCTCCAGCCACCCCGACACCGCCGCGGCCGGGAGGGTGACCAGCGCCTCGCCCAGTGGTGAGGACAGCGCCATGCACACCACCGCCCGGCCGCCGGTCCGGCCCGGCCAGACGCGCACATCGCCCTCCCCGGCCGCCCGGAAGACCCCGGCCGCCAGCAACTCCCGGGCGAAGGTCCAGGTCACCGGCGATATCGAGTCGACGTGGAAGGTGATGCAGGCGGCGTACGGATCCGCCGTGCGGTAGCTCAGCCGGGCCGGGACGGGCACCACGAGTTCCGGCGACAGCACCAGGCTCGCCTGCAGTTTTCGTTCCACCACGGTGTGCATGAAATGCGCCTCTCTGATCTGTTCTTTCGGCGCGGGCCCTCGCTCGGCGCGGGCTCGCAGTGGTGGAGAGGGCGCAGGGCACGGATCATTACGCGACTTCACGCCACCGATTCCGGAAAATTTCGGCGGGGTCGCAGTCGCACGTGTGAGTGGTCCGGGGGCGGGGAGGACCACAGAGGAGAGAGCGGTCTGGTAGACCTGATGGCTACCCCAGTACGGCCGAGCAGATACGGGACACCGGAGACCATGAGCGCACCTACCTCGGGATCCGCCGACAATACCCCTCAAAACGGGTATTACCCCGACCCGTCGATCCCCGGCTACATCCGTTACTGGAGCGGCACGGCCTGGGTGCCCGGCACGAGCCGTCCCGCGCCCGCCGAGGGCGAGCCGATGCCCGCGCCGCCCGCCTCGGTCTCCGCCCCCGCGCTGCCCGTGCTCGCCGCGCCCGTCCCGCCGACGCCCGAGCGGCAGGCGCGGCCCGCGGCGGCCGTGCAGTCCCCGGAGGAGACCGGCCCCGTCTTCCTGGACGAGGAGCCCGCTCCGGCCGCCGAGCCGGCTGCCGCCTGGCAGGCGGACGCAGGGCGGCAGGAGGGCTTCGGCGGCGAGAAGGACCGGCGCGTCTCCTGGGGCGGCCAGGCCCCGGCCGTCCCGGCGGCCCGCGACCCGCGGCTGCCGGACACCCCCGTGCCCGCGGCCACGGCCGGCGCCGAGGCACAGACCGCCGAGGGCGCGCACCAGGGCACCCTGAACCTCCGCCCCAAGCCGCACGGTTCCGCCCCCGGCGGCCCGCCGGCCCCCCTGCCCATGCCCCCCGCCCAGGCGCAGGGGCGCGCCCAGAGCCCGGCGCGCGCGTCCGGCCCCGACCTGCCCGCGGCCGCCTCGCCCGCCCCGCAGGCCTGGCCCGAGCAGCGCACCCGGGAAGTCCCCGCCGAGGAGGGCGCCGCCGCCCTGCCCGTCCGGCGCGAGCAGCAGCAGCTCGCGCCCGCCCAAGTGGGCTGGGCCCAGCAGGTGCAGCAGCTCGCCCAGCAGCAGCCGGGCGGCGAGGGCGTGATGCCCTGGAAGCCGCCCGTCGACGACCCCTTCCTGCGGGCGGCGCAGGCGGAGGGCCGCCCCGCCTCGCTCGGCCGTCGGCTGGCCGCGCGGCTGCTGGACACGGCCGTCCTCGGCGCGGTCGTGGTGGCGGCCGCCGTGCCGCTGTGGAACAAGTCGGTCGAGCACATCGACGCCAAGATCGACCAGGCCAAGCAGTCCGGCCAGACCGTCACGGTCTGGCTGCTCGACGGCACCACCGGCGCCTATCTGGCCATCGTGCTGGCCGTCCTCCTCGTCGGCGGCGTGCTCTACGAGGCGCTGCCCACGGCCAAGTGGGGGAGCACGCTGGGCAAGAAGCTCTTCGGGATCCGGGTGCTGGGCATCGAGTCGCACGACCTGACGCCGTTCGGGTCGGCGCTGCGCCGCTGGCTGGTGTACGGGGTGCTGGGGGTGCTGGCGGTGGGGGTGTTCAACGCCATGTGGTGCCTGTTCGACCGGCCCTGGAGGCAGTGCTGGCACGACAAGGCGGCCCGTACGTTCGTGGCGTCGGCGAAGGGCTGACTCGAACGGCATACGGCCGGATGCGGGAAGCGGAGCGCTGGGTTCTACTCGGGCCATGAGCACCGATCAACCGACGCCGGAGAACGACCCCTTCAAGAAGGGGCCGGAGCCCCCGCCCTATCCGGGGTCGGGGGCAGGGGCGGGCGGCCCGTACGGCGGCCCCGGTGGCCAGGGCGGGCCCTACGGCGGCGCCCCCGGCGGCGGGCCCTACGGCGGCGCCCCCGGCGGCGGCCCGTACGGCGGTGCCCCCGACCCGCTCGCGGGCATGCCGCCGCTGGCGAACCGGGGCAAGCGGCTGCTCGCGCGGATCATCGACGGGCTGCTGGTGGGCGTCCCCATCAGCGTGATCTTCTACGGTGCCACCTGGGGCAGCAACCCCTGGAACGACCAGGCCAAATCCACCAGCCTGTCGATCATCATCGCCGTCGTCTACTTCGTCTATGAGGGGCTGATGCTCACCTCGCGCGGGCAGACGGTGGGCAAGATGGCGATGCACATCCGCGTCGCCATGCTGGAGAACGGCGCGATCCCGGCGGGCAGGCCGGGCTGGACGCGCGCCGCGGTCTACAACCTGCCGGAGATCGTGCCGTGCTGCGGCTTCATCTTCTGGCTGGTCAACGTCCTGTGGTGCACCTGGGACGATCCCTACCACCAGTGCCTGCACGACAAGGCGGCGAAGACGGTGGTCGTCTCAACCGTGCAGTGAGTGCTCGCCGACCGCCGAGCCGGCATGGGCGGGGGTCCGCTGCCCGGCCGCCGGAGCGGCGGCGCGCCGCCCCGCCTTGCGCGGCAGGGGCGCGCTGTGCGCGACCAGCAGACCGAGGGCGAGTGCGGCCAGCGCAATGACGGCGACGCCCGCGCCCGACCGTGTCTGCGACAGCAGCAGCATCGCAAGGGTCGAGAAGACTACGGTGGCCGAGCCGTAAGCGATCTGTGCAGGGGTCGGACGCGGCATGGCGGGACCGTCCTCAAGGCATCGACAGGGGCGTGGAGTCGGCTGGTTCGTACCGCACTCCGACTCTACGGTGCTCTCTGCCCTAGGGGAACTGGCGGTAAGCGTGACCTAACCCACGGTACCGGGAGCACAGGGAGCGCACGGGGTCGTCCGGGGGTCAGGATGTGCGACGGGCACGGGCGTTGACCCTGTCCGTGACGTCCGATATCGGCAAGTTAAAGGCTGCGTAACGTACTTGCTTGGCTGGGCACAGTCAAGATCTGTCTTTTCCGGCGTCTCTCCGGTCAAATACCTCCACAGTTCTTACTGGGGAGGACACTCACAAGTGAACAGCAGCCAACGGAGGGTCGTCAGATCCGCCGCCGTGGCCACCGTGGCCGCCGCCCTGGGCGCGGCCGCCCTGACCACGGGGATCGCGCAGGCGGCGAGCCCGACCAGCTCGCCCGTCGTTCAGCGTCAGGACCCGGCACAGGCCGAGCGCGGCGTCGAGCACGACCTCAAGGGCCCGTTCAGCAAGCAGCAGGAAGCACAGCGCAAGTCCGCGCTGCAGCAGCTGATGTCGGGGAACGCCAAGACCGAGCAGCGGGACGGCTCGCAGGTCGTCCAGCTCGGCAAGGGCAAGTACGTCGAAATGGCCCGGCAGAAGACCGACAAGATCTTTACGATCCTGGTCGACTTCGGCGACAAGGTCGACGACACCACCATGTACGACCCGGACGGGCCCGACGGCCCCAAGCCGCCGGTGAAGAAGTACGGCGGCACGCCCGGCCCCGCGCACAACAAGATAGCCAAGCCGGACCGTGCCAAGGACAACAGCACGGCCTGGCAGCAGGACTTCGACCGCCAGCACTACCAGGACCTCTACTTCTCGCACGACAAGAAGAAGGAGTCCCTCGCCAAGTACTACGAGAAGCAGTCCTCGGGCCGCTACTCGGTCGACGGCCAGGTCACCGACTGGGTACGGGTGCCCTGGAACGAGGCCCGCTACGGCTCCAACTACTGCGGCTCCACCAACTGCCCCAGCGCCTGGGACCTGGTGCGCGACGCCGTCAACCAGTGGGTGAAGGACCAGAAGGCCGCGGGCCGCAGCGACGCCGACATCAAGGCGACGCTCGCCCAGTACGACCAGTGGGACCGCAACGACTACAACCACAACGGCAACTTCAACGAGCCCGACGGTTACATCGACCACTTCCAGATCGTGCACGCCGGCGAGGACGAGTCCGCGGGCGGCGGCGCCCAGGGCAAGGACGCCCTCTGGGCCCACCGCTGGTACGCCTACGGCTCCGACGCCGGCAAGACCGGCCCCGCGAACAACAAGGCGGGCGGCACCGAGATCGGCGACACCGGCATCTGGGTCGGCGACTACACCATGCAGCCCGAGAACGGCGGCCTCGGCGTCTTCGCCCACGAGTACGGCCACGACCTGGGCCTGCCCGACGAGTACGACACCACCGGCACCGGTGAGTCGTCCGTCGCCTTCTGGTCCCTGATGTCCTCCGGCTCCTGGCTCGGCACCGGCAAGGACACCATCGGCGACCTCCCCGGCGACATGAGCGCCTGGGACAAGCTCCAGCTCGGCTGGCTCAACTACGCCAAGGCCAAGGCCGCGACGAGGTCCACCCACAAGCTGGGCGTCGCCGAGTACAACACCAAGGACAAGCAGGCGCTCGTCGTCGACCTGCCGGCCAAGAAGGTCACCACCGATGTGGTCAAGCCGGCCGAGGGCAGCAAGCAGTGGTGGTCCGGCCAGGGCGATGACCTGAAGAACACCCTCTCCAGGACGGTCGACCTCACCGGCAAGTCCAAGGCCTCCCTCGACCTTTCCGGCTGGTGGGACATCGAGGCCAACTACGACTTCCTCTACGCCGAGGTCTCCACGGACGGCGGCGCCAACTACACGCCCCTCGACGGCACCGCCGACGGCAAGCCGATCACCCGCGACGGCAGCGACAAGCCCGCCCTGACCGGCACTTCGGGCGCGTACAAGAAGCTGGCCTACTCGCTGGACGCCTACGCGGGCAAGAAGATCGACCTGCGCTTCCGCTACGCCACCGACGGCGGCACCTCCGGCAAGGGCTTCACCGCCGACGCGATCTCGCTGACCGCCGACGGACAGACCCTCTTCACCGACAACGCCGAGGGTGACGACAACGGCTGGACGTCCAAGGGCTTCTCGCGCATCGGCGCCTCCTTCACCAAGGAGTACCCGCAGTACTACATCGCCGAGAACCGTCAGTACGTCTCGTACGACCAGACCCTGAAGGCCGGCCCGTACAACTTCGGCTGGAAGACGGCGAAGCCCACCTGGGTCGAGCACTACCCCTACCAGACCGGCCTGCTGATCTGGCAGTGGGACACCTCGCAGCCCGACAACAACGTCGGCGTGCACCCGGGCAGCGGCCGCATCCTGCCGATCGACGCCCACCCCAAGCCCGAGAAGTGGGCCGACGGCACCCTGATGCGCAACCGCTTCCAGGCCTACGACTCGCCCTTCAGCTGGTTCCCGGCGCAGGGCTACACCGTCCACTCCGACGGCGTGGCCGCCCACGTCAAGGGCAAGCTCGGCGTCCCGGTCTTCGACGACCACAAGAACACCTACTACGACGCGTCCAACCCCACGGGCGGCGTCAAGATCAACGACACCAACACCCGGATCAGGATCCTCTGGCAGGCCCCCGGCGGCTCCACGATGACGGTCCAGGTGGGCCCCTCCACCAAGTGACCCCCCGGTAATCCACAACACCGCAGGTCACCAGCGCCTCGGCCGTCGCCCCCTGGCGGGCGGCGGCCGTTCGCGTCGAGAATGCCAGGGGTGGACCCCAGGGCAAGGGAGGCGTGAGGCCGATGGCAGGCGGTGGATTCGCGAGGCTCCCCGACGGCAGCGTGGTCGTGGCCCTGTCCCTGGCCGCCCCGCCCGGCGGCATACGCACCGGCACCCCCATACGCGTCCTGGTGCGCGCCGCCAACCGCCAGCGGGCCCTGACCCGGCTGCGCAACCTGGGCCTGCGCGCCGTCTACCTGCGCGGCAACACCGAGCCACCCACCCCGGACGAGATCAGCGCCGTCCTCTACCACCCCGAGGGCCTGCTCTGGCGCTCCGCGCCGCCCCAGGACACCGAGTCCTGGCACCCCATAGGCCGCCTGCTGCGCCGCAGCCCGGCAGGCGCCGCGTAACGGGCTCCCAGGCGGCCCTCAGCCGACCTGGACGACCGGTTTGCCGCTGAGCTCCACTCCCGCGTCCCGCAGCTCCTCCAGGGCCCGCTGCGTGGTGTGCGGGGCCACGCCCGCGGTGAGGTCCAGCAGGACGTGCGTGTCGAAGCCCGCCCGCGCCGCGTCCAGCGCGGTGGCCCGGACACAGTGGTCCGTGGCGATGCCGACCACGTCCACGACCGTCACCCCGCGCCCGCGCAGCCAGTCCGCGAGCGTCGTGCCGTTCTCGTCGGTGCCCTCGAAGCCGCTGTACGCGGCCGCGTAGGCGCCCTTGTCGAAGACGGCGTCGATCGCGCCCGAGGCGATGACCGGCGCGAAGTTCGGGTGGAAGCCGCTGCCCTCGGTCCCCGCCACGCAGTGCGGGGGCCAGGAGTGCTCGTAATCCGGGTGGGCGGAGAAGTGGTCCCCGGGGTCGATGTGGTGGTCGCGCGTCGCGACGACGTGCGCGTACCCGGCGGGCGCATCGCCCACCAGGTCGGTTATGGCTGCGGCCACGTCGGCGCCGCCCGCCACCGCGAGGCTGCCGCCCTCGCAGAAGTCGTTCTGCACGTCGACGATGATCAGTGCACGGTTCATGGTGCAGATCCTTTGCGGAAGGGCCTTCGGCCGCCAGTGCGGATCAACCCGACGTGACCGAGGGTAGTGATTCCCCCTGCGTAAGGGGAGGGGCACACGGAGGGCTCAGAGGTACTCGGTGGGCAGCACGGGCTCGCCCCGGGACAGCTGGGTCGCCGACATCGGCAGCTGCGCCCGCGCCGCCGCGTGCCGCTCCCGCGCCGCCGCCAGCGGCTCCCGGGCGACGGTCCCGCCGCCCCGCACCAGCTCCACCAGCAGCTGCCGGTCCGCCAGCTCCGCCGGGACCTCGCCGGTGCCCACGACCTCCGCCTCGGCCACCCCGGAGGCGTCGAGGCGGCGCGCGGCCCACTTGCGGCCGCCGATGGAGGTCTTGCCGCCCATCGACTTCTTGGCCACCGGCCGCAGCGGGGCGTCGGGGCCGGCCTCGTCCGCCCTGGCCACGAGCTTGTAGACCATCGAGCACGTGGGGTGCCCGCTGCCGGTCACCAGCTGGGTGCCCACCCCGTAAGCGTCCACGGGGGCGGCGGCCAGCGAGGCGATGGCGTACTCGTCGAGGTCGCTGGTGACCACGATCTTCGTCTCCTTGGCGCCCAGCTCGTCCAGCTGGCGGCGCACCCGGTGGGCGAGCAGCAGCAGGTCCCCCGAGTCGATGCGGACCGCGCCCAGGTCCGTCCCCGCGACCTCGACGGCGAGCCCGACGGCCTCGGCGACGTCGTAGGTGTCCACGAGCAGCGTCGTGCTCCCACCGAGCGAGTCGACCTGGGCGGTGAAGGCGTCCCGCTCGCTGTCGTGCAACAGGGTGAAGGCGTGCGCACTGGTGCCGACGGTCGGAATGTTGTAGCGGAACCCGGCCGCGAGGTCGGAGGTGGAGGAGAAGCCGCCCACGAAGGCGGAGCGGGCCGCGGCCACGGCCGCCAGCTCGTGGGTGCGCCGGGCGCCCATCTCGATCAGCGGCCGCTCGCCGGCCGCCACCGACATCCGCGAGGCCGCCGCGGCGACCGCCGAGTCGTGGTTGAGGATCGAGAGGATCACCGTCTCCAGCAGCACCGCCTCGGCGAAGGTGCCCTCCACCCGCATGATGGGCGAGCCCGGGAAGTACACCTCGCCCTCGGGGTAGCCCCAGATGTCGCCGCGGAAGCGGTAGTCGGCCAGCCAGGCCAGGGTGGGCTCGTCCACGATGCCGCGGTCGGCGAGGAAGTCCAGCACGCCGCTGTCGAAGCGGAAGTTCTCGACCGCGTCCAGGACCCGCCCGGTGCCCGCGACGACGCCGTAGCGGCGGCCCTCGGGCAGACGGCGGGTGAAGACCTCGAAGACCGCGCGGCGGTCGGCGGTTCCGCCCCGCAGCGCGGCCTGCAGCATCGTGAGTTCGTACCGGTCGGTGAAGAGCGCGGTCGACGGCACGTCCACCGGCAGTCCCAGGTCCGCAGTGTTCATGCTGGGATGCTACCTCCAATACTCGTCAGAGTGACGATTTCTGGTACGGGGCGGTCCGGGGCAGTCCGGGATGCATCGGGCGCGCCGGGGCGAAAACGGGGACCCCTTTGTGCGCGGCGCCTTCGCGAGTGGCAGCATGGGAAACGTGAGTGTTGCACCGGTCGAGATCGAACGACCCGAGACGGGTGAGTCGCCGTTCGCGGTGGCCGAACCCGATGTCCCATGGGTAACGCTGGTGCATAACGACCCCGTGAACCTCATGAGTTATGTGACGTATGTCTTCCAGGCGTACTTCGGCTACCCCAAGGACAAGGCGCACAAGCTGATGCTCGACGTCCACCACAAGGGCCGCGCCACCGTCTCCAGCGGCAGCCGCGAGGAGATGGAGCGCGACGTGCAGGCGATGCACGGCTACGGGCTCTGGGCGACGCTGTCGCAGGACCGTTGATGGCGGGGCACTTCGAGCCGCTGCCCGGCGGCGGGGCCGCCGTCGCCCTGGACGAGGTCGAGGTCTCCATCCTGCGCAGCCTGGCCGTCCAGCTCCTGGAGCTGATCGGACCGGGCGACGAGCAGGGACCGGACGCCGCCGACCCACTGGCCCGGCTGTTCGCCGAGGGCCCCAGCGAGCCGCCCGCCGATCCGGCGCTGGCCCGGCTCTTCCCCGACGCCTACGGCACGCCCGGCGCCGAGCAGGACCGGCAGGAGCGGGCGCACGCGGCCGAATTCCGCCGCTACACCGAGAACGACCTGCGCCAGCGCAAGCGCGAGGACGCCCTCGGCGTCGTCCGCTCGCTGGACTCGCTCACCCTCGCCGGCGACCGCGGCGCCGTGCTGCGGCTGTCTCCGGAGGACTGCCACCGCTGGCTGGGCGCGCTGAACGACCTGCGGCTGACGATCGGCACCCGGCTGGAGATCGGCGACGAGGACGACAGCGACGAGCTCTTCCGGCTCCCCGACGAGGACCCGCGCAAGCCGATGGTGATGGCCTATCTCTGGCTCGGCGGCCTGCAGGAGACGCTCGTCGCGGCACTCATGGCCTGACCTGGGGGTTCTTCTCTCAGGCAAGGCTCAATTCGGCATAACGATCGAATCACTCTGGTGGCGGCTAATAGTGGCCGCCATCACGTATGTCCAGATTTTTTTATGGCGTGCGCCACAAACGCATCGTTGATCTCCTGTTTACACGTGATACTTCTTGCCGACCTGCCTCCGTGACGCCACCCATGTCGCGGCGGGAGCGCTGAGCCGGCCGACCGTCGGCACTTGCAGGACTCCATCCGGGGGGATCGGAACCCGATCCGGAGCAACCGGATCGGTATGGAGAAAGGCGCACCACCATGACCTCTGAGCAGGTCGCCGACCGCACCTCTGTGCGGGACGGAGAGGGAAGCGGCAAGGAAGCTTCCGAGGGTTACCAGCGGGGACTGGGCAACCGACAGATTCAGATGATCGCCATTGGTGGCGCCATCGGCACCGGTCTGTTTCTCGGCGCGGGCAAGGCCATATCGAAGGCCGGCCCCAGCCTGATCCTGGCCTACGCGATTGCGGGCCTGGTCATCTTCTTCATCATGCGAGCGCTCGGTGAGCTGCTCATGTACCGCCCGGTGGCGGGCTCCTTCTCGGACTACGCCCGAGAGTTCCTCGGCCCCTTCTGGGGCTATGTGACCGGATGGACGTACTGGCTCTTCTGGGTCGTCACCGGAATCACCGAGGTGACCGCGGCAGCGACATACGTGCAGTACTGGAACAAGTCGATCCCACAATGGGCTTCGGCGCTGGTCTTCACGGTCATCCTCTACCTCGTCAACCTGATCTCGGTGAAGCTCTTCGGCGAGCTCGAGTTCTGGTTCTCGATGGTCAAGGTCACCGCCATCATCGGCATGATCCTCATCGGCATCGGCGTGATCACCCTCGGCTTCTCCAAGGCCGGTGACACCGCTTCCTTCGATCTCCTGTGGTCGCACGGCGGGTTCTTCCCCAAGGGCATCGGCGGCACGCTGATGACCCTGCAGATCGTGATGTTCGCCTTCCTCGCCGTCGAGCTCGTCGGCGTCACGGCGGGCGAGGCCGCCGACCCCAAGAAGACCCTGCCCAAGGCCATCAACACCGTGCCGTGGCGCATCGCCGTCTTCTACGTGGGCGCGCTCATCATCATCCTGTCCGTGGTCCCGTGGACCGAGTTCATGCCCGGCGTCAGCCCCTTCGTGGCGGCCTTCGCCAAGATCGGCCTGCCCGCCGGTGCCGGAATCGTCAACTTCGTGGTGCTCACCGCGGCGCTGTCCTCCTGCAACTCCGGTATGTACTCCACCGGCCGCATGCTGCGTGACCTGGCCCTCAACGGCCAGGGCCCGAAGTTCTTCGGCCAGCTGTCCAAGAAGGGCCTGCCCCTTCGCGGCACCACCGCCTCCGCCGCGCTGATGCTCGTCGGTGTGTGGATCAACTACCAGTGGCCGGGCCAGGCGTTCAACTACGTCGTCTCCTTCGCCACCATCTCCGGCATGTGGGCCTGGATCATGATCCTGGTCTGCCAGCTCCGCTACCGCCGCAAGGCGGACCGGGGCGAGCTGCCGCAGTCCGAGCTCAAGGCCCCGGGTGCGCCCTGGACCAGCCTCTTCGCGCTCGGCTTCATCTTCATGGTGATCGTGCTCATGGGCATCGACAAGGACGCCCGGATCTCCCTGTACTGCGCGCCCGGCTGGGCCGCGATCATGTGGGTCTCCTACCTCGTCCTGAAGAAGCGCAACCCGCAGGCGTTCGAGCGCAAGGACTACTCGCTCGCCGCCGAGGAGGTCAGCGAGGCCGTCTGACCTCGCCCCTCTTGATCACAGCCGGGCCCTCCCGTACCGCCCCCTCGGTACGGGAGGGCCCTCTGTGTTGTGCGGGTCTGTGCTTATCCTGGCGCGCATGCTGACCATCACACAGGCCCTGTACGACCGGATCGTCGCGCACGCCCGGGCCGACCACCCCGACGAGGCGTGCGGCGTGATCGCGGGCCCGGCCGGCAGCGGCCGCCCGGAGCGGTTCGTCCCCATGCTCAACGCGGCCCGCTCGCCCACGTTCTACGAGTTCGACTCCACGGACCTGCTGGCGCTCTACCGCGAGATGGACGACCGCGACGAGGAGCCCGTGGTCATCTACCACTCCCACACCGCCACCGAGGCCTACCCCTCGCGCACCGACGTCTCCTACGCGGGCGAGCCCGGCGCGCACTACGTCCTGGTCTCCACCGCCGACACCGACGGCGGCGGCCCCTTCCAGTTCCGCTCGTTCCGGATCGTCGACGGCGAGATCACCGAAGAGGACGTCCGCGTCGTCCCGTCCTCCTGACGGGCACCTCCATCGGGTATCCGCCGCATATCGGCCACTGAGACCGACCGGTCCGGATACCGGGACGAACTTCCGAGGGGCGCACGGGGAATCGGTACGATGCGCCCATGGTTCTCACGACGTGAGCCCCCGCGTTCCGCGCGAACCGACTTCGCACTCCGACAGGAGCACACCAGACATGGCCATCGAGGTCCGCATCCCGACCATCCTCCGCACCTACACCGACGGTCAGAAGGCCGTCGAGGGCGGCGGCGCCACGATCGACGAGCTCTTCAAGGACCTCGAGACGCGCCACCCGGGCA
Organism: Streptomyces olivoverticillatus; assembly: GCF_014203555.1. Taxonomy (GTDB): domain Bacteria; phylum Actinomycetota; class Actinomycetes; order Streptomycetales; family Streptomycetaceae; genus Streptomyces; species Streptomyces olivoverticillatus. The sequence continues at coordinate 105,095 of NZ_JACHJH010000002.1, forward strand.
TCCGCGAGCGCCTCGTCGACGAGGCCGGCGAGCTGCGCCGCTTCGTCAACGTCTACCTCAACGACGAGGACGTCCGCTTCCTCGGCGGTATCGCCACCGAGCTCGGCGACGGCGACAGCGTCACCATCCTCCCGGCGGTCGCCGGGGGAGCGGCCTGAGCGGCGCCGGTCCCGTGCGCTACGAAAACCCCCTGGCCGCGGTGGGCAACACCCCGCTCGTCCGCCTGCCGCGGCTCTCGCCCTCCGACTCGGTGCGGATCTGGGCCAAGCTGGAGGACCGCAACCCCACCGGCTCCGTCAAGGACCGCCCCGCCCTGTACATGATCGAGCAGGCGGAGCGGGACGGCCGGCTCACCCCCGGCTGCACCATCCTCGAGCCCACCTCGGGCAACACCGGCATCTCCCTCGCCATGGCCGCCAAGCTCAAGGGCTACCGCATGGTGTGTGTGATGCCGGAGAACACCAGCGAGGAGCGGCGGCAGCTGCTCGCCATGTGGGGCGCCGAGATCATCCCCTCGCCCGCGGCGGGCGGCTCCAACACGGCCGTACGGGTCGCCAAGGAGCTGGCCGGGCAGCACCCGGACTGGGTGATGCTCTATCAGTACGGCAACCCGGCCAACGCCGGAGCCCACTACGCGACCACCGGCCCCGAAATCCTCGCGGACCTCCCCGAGATCACCCACTTCGTGGCCGGGCTCGGCACCACCGGCACCCTGATGGGCGTCGGCCGCTACCTGCGCGAGCAGGTGCCCGGCGTGCAGATCGTCGCCGCCGAGCCCCGCTACGACGACCTCGTCTACGGCCTGCGCAACCTCGACGAGGGGTTCGTGCCCGAGCTGTACGACGCCTCCGTGCTCACCACGCGCTACTCGGTCGGCTCCGAGGACGCGGTCCGCCGCACCCGCGAACTCCTCGCCGAGGAGGGCATCTTCGCGGGCATCTCCACCGGCGCCGTGCTGCACGCCGCACTGGGGGTGGCGCGCAAGGCCGTACGCGCCGGCGAACGCGCCGACATCGCCTTCATCGTCGCCGACGGCGGCTGGAAGTACTTGTCCACCGGCGTCTACACCGCGGCCACTACCGAAGAGGCCGCCGAGACGCTGCACGGCCAGCTATGGGCGTAGATCCCGCACTACCTGTCTGCGCCGGTCCGTAAAAAACAGAACTGTGCACGGGTGAACTGCTACTACCGATGTTGGCACCCGGCTGACATCATCACGTAGGAGACGCACATGAACTGTCCCGCATGTGGATCTTCGGACACGAGGCAACTCAACAATGGAAACTGGCAGTGCGGAAGCTGCGGCGCAGTCACGGCTGGATAGAGCGGCGTGGGATGCGCTCGCCCCTGAAACGCGTGAGCGGTTGTCGGCGTTCATGTCGCCGGAGGTGTTCACGGTGACCGCCGGCAGCAAGGAGTCGGCCGAGCGTTTCCAGCGCTTCATGGACACGCTGGACCGCGCCGAGCGCCACAAGCCGCTGTAGGCCGCGCCGCTCCGCCAAGCCCTGCTCAAGGCCCCGATCGCGCTTCGCCGAGGCGCGATCGGGGCCTTCCGCGCTCCCGGCCCGCGTCAAGGCCGCGTCCGTCCTGGTGATTCCGCCCACACGCAACCCCGCGAAGGGGCCACCACTCGTTTCTCGCCTTACCCTCGACTGCACCGCATGGCCCCCCGGTTACCAGCCCACGGAGGTTCAGGCCCGTATGAAGCTCACCGTCATCGGATGCTCGGGCTCGTTCCCGTCCACGGAATCGGCCTGTTCGAGTTATCTGGTGGAGGCCGACGGCTACCGGCTCCTCCTCGACATGGGCAACGGTGCCCTGGGCGAGCTCCAGCGCCACATCGGGCTGTACGACCTCGACGCCGTACTGCTGTCCCATCTGCACCCCGACCACTGCATCGACATGTGCGGCTACTTCGTGGCCCGCTACTACCGGCACGACGGCGGCAGGGCGGACGCGATCCCCGTCCTCGGGCCGGAGGGCACCGAGAAGCGACTGGTCACCGCGTACGGCGACGCCCCCGACGACGCCTGCATGGGCGAGGTCTTCGACTTCCGCACGCTGAACGCGGGCAGTGTCACGCTGGGCCCCTTCAGGGTGACGTCGGCCCGGGTGCGGCACCCCGTCGAGGCGTACGCCTTCCGGGTCGAGCACAACGGCTCGTCATTGGTCTACTCCGGCGACACGGGCCCCTGCGAGGCGCTCGACGAGCTGTCCAAGGGCACGGACCTGCTGCTGTGCGAGGCGTCCTTCACGCACGGCAAGGAAGACATCCCGGACCTGCACCTCAATGGCCTCCAGGCGGGCGAATGCGCGGCCCGCGCAGGGGCCGGCCGCCTGATCCTCACCCACATCCCGCCGTGGACGGACCCGCTGACCAACCTCCGCGACGCGCGCTCGGTCTACGACGGGCCGGCGGAACTGGCGCATGTGGGGGCGGTGTACGAGGTGTAGGTACGCGCCCCGGTACGCGCCTCGGAAACGGCGAAGGCCCCCGGAACGGTGTGTTCCGGGGGCCTTCGTCCGTTGCGGGGTTACGCCTTGACCGACTCGGTCTCCTCCTCGGGCTCGCGGCCCGGGGTCGGAAGGTTGAACTTCAGGATGGCGAAGCGGAACACGGTGTAGTACACCGCCGCGAAGCACAGACCCACCAGGACCAGCAGCCACGGCTTGGTGGCGATGCCCAGGTTGAGCACGAAGTCGATGGCACCGGCGGAGAAGCCGAAGCCGTCCTTCATGCCGAGCGCCCAGGTCAGGGCCAGCGACACACCGGTGAGCACCGCGTGGATCGCGTACAGCACCGGGGCGACGAACATGAAGGTGAACTCGATCGGCTCGGTGACGCCCGTGACGAACGCGGTGAGCGCGAGCGAGAGCATCATGCCGCCGACGACCTTGCGGTTCTCCGGGCGGGCGCAGTGCACGATCGCCAGGCAGGCGGCGGGCAGCGCGAACATCATGATCGGGAAGAAGCCGGTCATGAACTGGCCGGCGTTCGGGTCGCCGGCGAGGAAGCGCGCGATGTCGCCGTTCTTGCCGTGGTACTCACCGGCCTGCAGCCACGGGAAGGAGTTCAGCAGGTGGTGCATGCCGACCGGGATCAGCGCACGGTTGGCGACACCGAAGATGCCCGCGCCCACGGCGCCGGAGCCGACGAGCCACTCGCCGAAGTTGTGCAGACCCGCGCCCAGGACCGGCCAGATGAGACCGAAGAGGATGCCGATGATCAGGCCGGCGAAGGCCGAGATGATCGGGACGAGCCGGCGGCCGCCGAAGAAGCCCAGCCACTCGGGCAGCTTCTTGCGGTGGTAGCGCTGGTAGAGCAGCGCCACGACGATGCCCATCACGACGCCGCCGAGGACTCCGGCGTTGACCGGCGCCGCGTTCATGACGATCTTGCCGTCGACGACCGAGGCCACCTTCGGCAGGTTGCTGTCGGTGAAGGTGCCGAGCACCTCCTTGAAGACCAGGTAACCGGCCACGGCGGCGAGCGCCGTGGAGCCGTCCGACTTCTTGGCGAAACCGATCGCCACGCCCACGGCGAAGAGCAGCGCCATGTTGCTCAGCAGCGCATTGCCGCCGGCCGACATGTAACCGGCTATCTTCGTGATGACGGTGGGGAAGGAGTCCCGGCCGAGCATGTCGTGGTTGCCCAGGCGGACCAGCAGGGCGGCGGCGGGGAGCACCGCGACGGGCAGCATCAGGCTGCGGCCGATACGCTGGGCCACTGCCATGGCACCGGCGCCGCGCTTCTTCTCCGGCTGAGCCTTCTGCTCGGGCTGCGCCTTCTGTTCGGGCGCCGTCTTCGCCGGCTCGGCCTTCTTCGCGGGAGCCGCCTTGCCGGCTGCCGTGCCAGCCTTCTTCGGCTTGGGCGACTTCTTCGTCGCCTTCGCGGCCGTACTCATCGGATTCCTCCAGGTGAGGCGGGCGCTCGGGGGAAGGGGGACGGCCCGCTTTTGGTCTACACCACTACTGGTTTAGACCTGTTGTAGCACGTGAGTCGGGCATAAAGGAATCCACGCTTCCGAGTGGCATGAGCCACACACGTAAAGACCGCGTGAGGCAGCGGCGCTGCGTCATGCGGCCCTTACGTCCCGTTGAATTACTTGACGTTCTCCTCCTCGATCGCCTCCGCCACTTCCTCCGGCTCCCGCCCCGGCGTCGCGATGTCGAACACCGTGATCGCCACCCGGAAGACGACGTAATAGACGACCGCGAAGCAGAAGCCGATCGGAAGGATCAGCCACGGCTTCGTGGCCAGCCCCCAGTTGATGACGTAATCGATCAAACCTGCCGAGAAGCTGAACCCGTCGTGACAGCCCAGCTGCCACGTGATGAACATCGACAGGCCCGTCAGCAGCGCATGGATCACGTACAGCAGCGGCGCGATGAAGAGGAACGAGTACTCGATCGGCTCCGTGATCCCCGTGACGAGGGACGTCAGCCCCACCGAGAGCATCATGCCGCTCACCACCTTCCGGTGGTTCGGCCGTGCGCAGTGCGCGATCGCCAGCGCCGCGGCCGGCAGCGCGAACATCATGATCGGGAAGAAGCCCGAGGTGAACTGGCCCGCGGTCGGGTCGCCCGCCAGGAATCGGTTGATGTCGCCGTGCACCACCGTGCCGTCCGGCTTGGTGTAGTCGCCGAACTGGAACCACACGAAGACGTTCAGGAACTGGTGCAGGCCCACCACCAGTAGCGCGCGGTTCGCCACGCCGAAGACGCCCGAACCCGTGGCGCCCAGGTCCACCAGCCACTTGCTGAAGCTCGTCAGGCCCCGGCCCACCGGCGGCCACACCCACAGGCACAGCGACGCGAACACGATCGCCACGAACGCCATGATGATCGGCACCAGCCGCCGGCCGTTGAAGAAGCCCAGCCAGTCCACCAGCCGCACCCGGTGGAAGCGCTGCCAGAACCACGCGGCCAGCAGCCCCATCACGATCCCGCCGAACACCCCCGGGTTCTGGTACGAGGCGGCCGCGGGCGCCCCGCCCGGGGCCGCGCACACCCCGCCCAGCAGACCCACCCCTGTGAACGTCGCCCCGCTCGGACAGACGTCCGGGAACTGGTGCAGCACCGCGTAATAGACGAGGAAACCGGCCACCGCCGCCAGCGCCGTCGAACCGTCCGACTTCTTCGCCATCCCGATGGCCACACCCACCGCGAACAGCAACGGCAGCCCCAGCGAGGAATCCAGCAGCGCGCCGCCCGCGCCCGCCATCACCTTGGCGACGTCCGTCCAGCCCAGACCGTCCTTGCCGAAGACGTCCGGCTGCCCCAGCCGGTTGAGGATGCCCGCGGCGGGCAGCACCGCGATCGGCAACTGCAGGCTCCGGCCCATCTTCTGCAGGCCCTGGAAGAGGGAGTGCCGCCACCGCTTCCGCTGCGGGGCCGCCGCGGCGATCGAACTCATCAGCGTCCTCCCGGCTGGCATACTGGTGTAGACCACTTGAGCCCGCAGGCTTGATCGCCATCCTTCGTCAGGTGGCGGACAAACGCCCGCATAGTTGGTCTGAACGTGGTTTACCGTGGGAAAGCCGGTCGGCGGTACCGCCGAAGGGCCGAGACAATCAGGAGTGCAGATGGCCACCAAGGCTGAGAAGATCGTCGCCGGGCTCGGCGGGCTCGACAACATCGAAGAGATCGAGGGTTGCATCACCCGCCTCCGCACCGAGGTCGTGGACCCCTCGCTCGTCGACGACGCCGCCCTCAAGGCCGCCGGTGCGCACGGCGTCGTGAAGATGGGCACTGCCATCCAGGTCGTCATCGGCACCGACGCCGACCCGGTCGCCGCCGAGATCGAAGACATGCTGTGAGCTGAGCCCCGGCTCGCACGAGGGCCCCGTTCCCGGATTGCCGACGCAACCGGAACGGGGCCCTTCGTCATCCCCTATAGGCTCATCACCATGTCTCGCATCGACGGCCGCACCCCCGACCAGCTCCGCCCCGTGACCATCCAGCGCGGCTGGAGCAAGCACGCAGAGGGCTCCGTCCTCATCTCCTTCGGCGACACCAAGGTCTTCTGCACCGCCAGCGTCACCGAAGGCGTACCCCGCTGGCGCAAGGGCAGCGGCGAAGGCTGGGTCACCGCTGAATACTCGATGCTGCCCCGCTCCACCAACACCCGCGGCGACCGCGAGTCCGTCCGCGGCAAGATCGGCGGCCGCACCCACGAAATCTCCCGCCTCATCGGCCGCTCCCTGCGCGCCGTCATCGACTTCAAGGCCCTCGGCGAGAACACCATCGTCCTCGACTGCGACGTCCTCCAGGCCGACGGCGGCACCCGCACCGCGGCGATCACCGGCGCCTACGTGGCCCTGGCCGACGCCATCACCTGGGCCCAGCAGAAGAAGCTCGTCAAGCACGGCCGCCAGCCGCTCACCGGCACCGTCAGCGCCGTCAGCGTCGGCATCGTCGGCGGCATCCCGCTCCTCGACCTCTGCTACGAGGAGGACGTCCGCGCCGAGACCGACATGAACGTCGTCTGCACCGGCGACGGCCGCTTCGTCGAGGTCCAGGGCACCGCGGAGGCCGAGCCCTTCGCCCGCGACGAGCTCAACAGCCTGCTCGACCTCGCCGTCGCCGGCTGCGCCTCGCTGGACGCGGCCCAGCGCGAGGCCCTGGCCCGCACGCTGTAGCGCCACCCCGCTCCCGGGGGCCACGGGCGTGGCCCCCGGGATAATCGGGAACATGAAGCGCCTGATCCTCGCCACCCGCAACGCCAACAAGGTCACCGAACTGCGCGCGATCCTCGCCGCGGCGGGGCTCGACGTCGAACTCGTCGGTGCCGACGCCTATCCCGAGATCCCCGACGTGAAGGAAACGGGCGTCACCTTCGCCGAGAACGCCCTCCTCAAGGCGCACGCCCTGGCCCGCGCCACCGGCCACCCGGCCGTGGCCGACGACTCCGGCCTCTGCGTCGACGTCCTGAACGGCGCCCCCGGCATCTTCTCCGCACGCTGGGCCGGCCGCCACGGCGACGACAAGGCCAACCTGGACCTGTTGCTGGCCCAGCTCGCCGACATCGCCGACGAACACCGCGGCGCCCACTTCGCCTGCGCGGCGGCCCTGGCCCTGCCGGACGGCACGGAGCGCGTCGTCGAGGGCCGCCTGCGCGGCACCCTCCGCCACGAGCCGGCGGGCGCGGGGGGCTTCGGCTACGACCCGATCCTCCAGCCGCTGGGGGAGACGCGCACCTGCGCCCAGCTGACGGCGGAGGAGAAGAACGCGATCAGCCACCGCGGCGAGGCGTTCCGGGGGTTGGTGCCGGTGGTGCGGGAGCTTCTGGGCTGAGGAAGCCGAAAGGGCGCCCCGTTGTCCAACAGGGCGCCCCTTCGATTTCCAGGTCTGTGCGGCCGGTGGGACTCGAACCCACATGGGATTGCTCCCAAGGGCACCTAAAACCCTCGCTTATACCAATTCAGCAACGACCGCTAGCCGCCAGCCATCGTAGCGGTCTGCCGACCTCCGCGGCACCGGGGCCCGGCTATACCTGACGACGGGCCTACCGGCAGCCTCGTCGGCCCCTGCACCAGGTATCCGTAACGGCATGGCAGTTAGGGCAGAGCAGCCGCAGGTTCTCGCGTTGGTCGTCACGCCGGTCTCCGTCGATGTGATCGACCTCGAGCGGCAGGGGCGGCCCTGCCACATGGGCTCGATGCCGCAGAGCGCGCAGCGCTCGACGACGCCGAGTTGCAGCATCGCTGCCTTGAGCCGACAGTTCTGCTCACGTCGGGCCTTGGGAGAGGTCTGCTCCGTGAGGAGCTCCCGCGGTGTGCGCTTGCGCTGCTTACCCGCCGCAGCCGGGGCGACGAAATGCGACGTGCCGATGCCGAGTGCCCGGACCCGGCGGCTGATGTGGGTGTGGTGCCCCCCACTACTTCGAGGCCCAAGTGCCGCAGCACCTCGCACATGTTCGACGATGCCGTCACCGCAGTCTCGAGGATCTCCTTGGTCCAGCGAGCGCCCTCGCGCTCGAAGCGAGACGTATCGACGCGCAGCTTCTTCATCCGCTCACGGATGTACCGCCGGGACGGACTCTTCGGATCGACTCCGAGTTTGCCCAGTGCCTCGGAGAGCGTCCGTGACGATCGCGCCGCGTCGGTGAGGCGCTCCCTGGTGTACGGACTGACCGGCATGTTTTCCCCTCCCACCCCCGGCACCGACGGGGGCAAGGCACGGCTGAGCAGTCGTGCCCCGTCCCCTGACAGTGACCTCGTATGGAGCAACGAGCGCACGTCCGATCGGTTGCGCCACGCCAGTGCGACCGGGGGTTCCGGGGAGCGGGGCGGAAAGCTGGTAGAGGGCGGAGGGAACGTCGGGGCGGAATTATCCGTCCCTCACTTCGGGGAGCCATACGCCCTTGGTGCCGCCGCCCGTGAGCGAGGAAGAGAGCCGATGACAGACCGCGCCGAGCCGCTTCGCCGGGCCAGGATGCGCACTGTTGTGGCGATCTTCGCGGGGGTTGCCGTGCTGGTGGTCGCCGGGGTGTGGCTGGGGCGGGCCGCCGACCGGGCGAGCGTCGTGGACGAGGCACCCAAGACGGCCGCGGCGCAGAAAGCCCGCACCGGGCAGGCGGCCCAGGACTCGGTGGACGAATCGGTGTCCCGGGAGCTGCCGGGCGTGCGCGACTGCGGAGTGGGCGAGCCGGTGCTGGAGCCGACGATCATCAATCTCGACTGTGCCAACTCCGGCCGCGTGGCCAGCGGTATCCAGTGGGACGACTACGCGGCGGACGGTGCGGCAGGCAGCGGTGTGGTCCAGGTGGGCGGCGCGAACGGCGCCGCGCAGAAGTCGTTCCCGGTGCGGCTGAAGCTGTTCGGGGCCAAGAACGTGGACGGGCTGATGGCATTCACGGCGCTGGAGGTCACGTACACCGGTGCCACGCCCACCGGCCGGTCGACGGAGATGTACTCGATCGCGTGATGGGTATTCGTGGCCGGATCGCGATCGCGATCTCTTTTGTCACCGCGTTGGCGGTCGTGGTCCTCGGCGTGGCGGTGCACCACATCTCGGGGCTGGAGCGGGACCGGCAGGCCCGTGCGAACCAGGACGGGCTGCTGAGTTCGGCGCTGCAGGTGTACCAGCGGGACGGGACGCTGGCGCTGGGCGCGCAGTTGGACGATGCGGCGCTGCCGTTCCCGCTGTCGCAGGCGGTGGCGAAGGGGCAGTCGGGCACGTACCTCAGCGGCGGGGACGATCCGCGGGTGTGGGCGGCGACGCCGGTGGGGGACGACAAGGTGTTGTCGATCTCCGCCTCGTTCCCGGCCGCCGATCCGCTGCAGACCGCGCTGGACCGGGCGTTGGTGGTGGCCGGCGCCGCGACGGTCGCGTTGATGGCGGTGGTGGCGTGGTTCGTGGCGCAGAGCCTGTCGCGCCGGCTGCGGCTGAGTGCGGCGGCGGCGCGGCGGATCGCGGCGGGTGAGCCACAGGGTGCGGACGCGCTGCAGACCGAGGGCCGGGACGAGGTCGCGGAGCTGGGCCGGTCGGTGCATCACATGGCGACGTCGCTGGCGGCGAAGGTGGCCACGGAGCGGCAGTTCACGGCGGACGTGGCGCATGAGCTGCGGACGCCGGTGGCGGGCCTGGTGGCGTCGGCCGAGTTGCTGCCGCACCCGCGCGCGGTGGAGATGGTGCGTGAGCGGGCGCAGACGATGCGGGCGCTGGTGGAGGACCTGCTGGAGGTGTCCCGGCTGGACGCCGGGGTGGAGAGCGCCCACTTGGACGAGGTGGAGCTGCCGTCGCTGGTGCACGGGATCGTGAAGCGGGCGCGGGGCCAGCGGGGTGTGGACGACGTCGCGGTCGAGGTGGTCGGCGAGGGCCGGATCGTGGCGACGGACGCCCGCCGGGTGGAGCGGATCCTGGTGAACATTCTGGCCAACGCGGCGAAGCACGGGCGGCCGCCGATCGAGATCACGGTGGAGGGGACCCGGATCGTGGTGCGCGACCACGGCGACGGTTTCCCCCCGGGGCTGGTGGACCAGGGGCCGCGCCGGTTCCGTACGGCCGCGCCGGAGCGGGGGACGGGCCATGGCCTGGGCCTGACGATCGCGGTGGGGCAGGCGGCGGTGCTGGGGGCGCGGCTGGAGTTCGGGGAGGCGGAGGGCGGCGGGGCCACGGCCGTCCTCGACCTGCCGGAGGCCGAGGACGTGCCGGAGGAGGAGCGTCCGGTGTGCCGGGGGGCGGCTGTTACAGCCCCAGGTCCTTGATGATCTTCGCGACGTGGCCGGTGGCCTTGACGTTGTAGAGGGCGCGCTCGACCTTGCCCTCCTCGTCGACGATCACGGTGGAGCGGATGACGCCGGTGACGGTCTTGCCGTAGAGCTTCTTCTCGCCGAAGGCGCCGTAGGACTCGAGGACCTGCTTGTCGGGGTCGCCGAGGAGGGTGACCTTCAGGGCTTCCTGCTCGCGGAACTTGGCGAGCTTCTCGGGCTTGTCGGGGGAGATGCCGATGACCTCGTAGCCGTGTCCGGCGAGGAAGGCGAGGTTGTCGGTGAAGTCGCAGGCCTGCTTGGTGCAGCCGGGGGTGAGGGCGGCCGGGTAGAAGTAGACGATGACCTTGCGGCCCTTGTGGTCGGCGAGGGAGACCTGCTTGCCGTCCGCATCGGGCAGGGTGAAGGCGGGTGCGGTGTCGCCGGGCTGCAGTCGCTCGCTCATGGCTCTCCTCGGTCTTCGGGGGTTTTCCCGCCGGGTGGGCGGTTACGTCCCGAGGGTAGCCAGCCCGTCGATCGGGGGTGCCGCGGGGCGGGGAGCCGGGGGGACTGACAGACTGTAGTCATCACTCTTCATCACTCTTATCGACGAGACGGAGGCAGCGCGGTGGCGGAAGCCAGGACCCCTGCGCAGATCGAGGCGGACATCGCCCGACGGCGGCAGGAGCTCGCCGTGACGCTCGACGAGATCGGGGTGCGGATGCACCCGGCGACGATCATCGGGGACGCCAAGGCGAAGGTGGCCTCGAAGGTGGACCAGACCGCGGGGCGTGCGTACGTGGCGGCGAACCGGGTCGTCTCCGAGGTGCGGTCGCGTTTTGTGGACGAGGTCGGTGCGCCGCGGCTGGAGCGCATTGTTCCCGTGGCGATGCTGGCGGTGGGTGTGGTCGGGCTGATCACGGTGTCGCGGCGCCGCAAGCGGTAGCCGTTGTTGACGGATCCGTGTGCGGATCGGGGCCCTGTGGCGCCGCTGCCGTGCGCGGACGGGTACGGTCGTGGCGTGAGTACGAACACCACGCACGACAAGCTGCCCATCCGGATGCTCCACGACCGTGTGCTGGTCCGGACCGATATCCCCGAGGGTGAGCGCCGGTCCACCGGTGGCATCGTCATTCCGGCGACCGCGGCGGTGGGCCGCCGTCTCGCCTGGGCCGAGGTGGTGGCGGTCGGGCAGAGCGTGCGCACGGTGGAGCCGGGCGACCGGGTGCTGTACGACCCGGAGGACCGCGCCGAGGTGGAGGTGCGCGGCGTCGCTTACGTGCTGATGCGCGAGCGGGATCTGCACGCCGTGGCGGCGGAGCGGCTGGAGGGGTCGGAGGACTCCACGGGGCTCTATCTCTGATTCGCCCCTTTTGATACGGTCGTCATCACCCGACGAGACGCGCCGTACCGGGTCAGGACAAGACGACGCACCCCTGATGTTCTCTTCCAGGAGGTGCCGTCATGGCATGGGTGCTGCTCGCCGCCGCCGGTCTGCTCGAAGTCGGCTGGTCCGTCGGCATGAAGTTCACCGAGGGTTTCACGCGGCTGTGGCCGAGCGTGTTCACGGTGGCGGGGATCGTGGCCAGCATGCTGCTGCTGGCGCAGGCCGCGCGGACGCTGCCGATCGGTACGGCGTACGGCGTGTGGGTCGGTATCGGTGCGGCGGGTGCGGCGGTGCTCGGCATGACGGTGCTGGGTGAGCCGGCGACCGCCGCCCGCGTCTTCTTCATCTGTCTGCTGCTGGTGGCCGTGGTGGGTCTGAAGGCCACCAGCGGTCACTGAGTCCGGCGCTAGGGCGTGTCCGATGGGTCAGCACAGGCCCCGCGACGCCTGGCACGGCACCTCGCCGCGTTGTCGCATAACCCGAGTACGCCCAGTACGCGGGTCATGCTCCGCCTTGCGATGCACCGCGCCAGACGCCGCGGGGCCCGCACTGACCCATCGGACACGCCCTAGTAGTCGTATCCGAGGATGTCGCCGCGGCCGAGCGGGCCGTGACCCTCCTTGCCTTCGCCGGGCGGCCCGAAGGTCGGCGGCCCCGGCGGGGTCGGGAAGCCCGGACCGCCCGGGACCGTCGGGGGCGCCGGGAAGGTCGGCGGTCCCGGCGGGCCGGTGGGCACGGAGGGGATGGAGGGCGGGGCCGAGGACGAGGGCGGGGCGCTGCTCGACGGGGCCTCGGAGGGTGCGGGGGGCTCCAGGGTCGGGGTGCCCGCGCCGCTCTCCAGCTGGAGGTCGAAGTCCTTGGCCTCGGTGCCCTGCAGTGCGTCGGAGGTGTACGCGGCCCAGATCTGGGCGGGGAATCCGCCGCCGTTGATGCGGGGCAGACCCGCGGCTCCGTAGAGCGGCTTCTGGTCGCCGGTGTCGGAGTCCTGGCCCATGACGGCGACGACGGTGGCGAGGTCCGGGGTGTAGCCGGCGAACCAGGCGGCCTTGTCCTCCTCGGCGGTGCCCGTCTTGCCCGCCGCGGGCCGGCCGGCCGCCTGGGCGGGCCGGCCGGTGCCGCTCTCCACGACGCTCTGCAGGATGGAGGTGGTGGTGTCGGCGGACTCGCGCGAGACGACCTGCTTGGTGTCCTTGGTGTCCGGCAGTGGTACGTCCTCGGCGGCCTTGGAGACCTTGTCGACCAGGGTGTACGGGCCGTGCCTGCCGTGGTTGGCGAGGGTGGCGTAGGCCTGGGCCATGTCGAGGACGCTGGCGGTGGCCACGCCGAGGGCGATGGAGGGGGTCGCGGTGAGGTCGGGGGTCTTGGCGGGGACGCCGAGGGCAACGGCGGTGTCCTTGACCTTGCCGGGGCCGACGTCCTGGGCCATCTGTGCGTAGACGGCGTTGACGGAGAGGTCGGTGGCCTTGGTGACGGTGATCTGGCCGTAGGACTTGTCGTCCTCGTTGGACGGGTTGTAGCCGACGGGGCCGTTCGGGCCCTGGACCTGGCGCTGGTTGGTGCCGTCGTAGAGGGTGTTGGGCGTGATTTTGACGCCCTGCTGGGTGGTGGCGTCGTTGTCGACGGCCGAGGTGAAGACGAACGGCTTGAAGGTGGAGCCCACTTGATAATCGCGCCGGGTGGCGTTGTTGACGTACTGCTTGGTGTAGTCGATGCCGCCGTAGAGGGCGACGACCTTGCCGGACTTGGGGTCGACGGAGGCTCCGCCGGCGCGGACGTAGCGGTCGACCTTGTTGTCGTCGCTGAGCTGGCTCATCAGCTGGTCGCGGACGGCGGAGACGAAGGCGTCCTGCTTCTTCCTGTCGATCGTGGTGGTGATGCGGTAGCCGCCGGCGGCCAGCATCGTCTCGTCGACGATCTTGTTGCCGGTGAGGTAGTCCTTGACCGCTTCGACCAGATAGCCGCGCTGTCCGGACATGCTCAGGCGCGGCTTGGCCTTGCCGGGTGCGGGGAACTTCATGGCGGCGCGGTCGGGCTGGGCGAGCCAGTTCTTCTTCACCATGCCGTCGAGGACGTAGTTCCAGCGGGCCAGGGCGCGCGGCTTGTTCTCGGGGTGCGCGCCCACGTCGTAGGCGCTGGGGGCGTTGAGGAGGGTGGCCAGGTAGGCGCCTTCGGCGGTGCTGAGCTTGTCGGAGTCCTTGTTGTAGTAGGCCTGGGCGGCGGCCTGGATGCCGTAGGCGTTGCGGCCGAAGTAGCTGGTGTTGAGGTAGCCCTCGAGGATTTCGTTCTTGCTTGATTCGCGGTCGAGTTTGATCGCGATGAAGAACTCCTTCACCTTGCGGCTGATGGTCTGTTCCTGGCCGAGGTAGTAGTTCTTGACGTACTGCTGGGTGATGGTGGAGCCGGACTGCTTGCCCTTGCCGGTGACGGTGTTCCAGGCGGCGCGGAGCATCGCCTCGGGGTTGACGGCCGATTCGGAGTAGAAGTCGCGGTCCTCGGCGGCCAGGACGGCGTGCTGGACGTCCTTGGGGACCTTGCTCAGCGGCACGCTCTCGCGGTTGACCTCGCCGTCGCGGGCGAGCTGGCTGCCGTCGGAGTAGAGGAAGACGTTGCTTTCGGCGACGGCGGCCTTGTTGGCCGCGGGGATGTCTACCAGCATGTAGCCGGCGATCAGGCCGCCCGCAATGAGTAGGAAGATCAGCAGAAGGCCCCCGAGCACCATCCGCCAGGTGGGCAGGGCGCGGCGCCAGCCGGTCCGTTTGCGCCGGCCGGGGGCGGCGGCCCGGCCGGGCGCGGCGGCGGTGCCCCTGGGCGTCCAGCCCTGCGGCGGCGCGGCACCCTCGCCACTGGGACGTCGGTGTGACTGCTCGTCGCTCATGTCTCCTGGGACTCCTCGGCCGCCGCCGGGGTTGTGCGGCCGCGGCGAAGCGGTGTTGTGCCTTGTCGCATCCTGCGGTTTGGCTGACCGGTGCAGCCTGCCGATGACGGCTCTGTGCGGGCCGTCCGGGGCAGTTGATCACTCCAAAGGGTGAAAATCCATGGTCGGTTGATGACGGTCGCGGCTAGGCTCCTGCATTTGCTCGGCTTCTCCCGCTGCGGGTCCGGCAGGCGGGCGCAGGGCGGGTGTCCGGTGCGGGTTCGGTGAGATTTCGTATGAGTTCGTACCGGTTCAACGAGGAGGGGGGTGTGCGGGATGCGGCTGTATGCGGCCGTCGCGGTGAGCGGTTTCCGGCGGTACGCGACGTACCGGGCCGCCACCGCGGCCGGGGTGTTCACCAATACGGTCTTCGGATTCATCGTCGCGTACACCTTCAAGGCGCTGTGGAGCGAACGGCCGCACCTGGGCGGCTACGACCAGGCGCAGGCGCTGACGTTCGTCTGGGTGAGCCAGTCGCTGCTGGCGGTCGGGGCCCTGATGGGCGGGGGTTTCCAGGAGGAGTTCCAGGAGCGCGTGCGCTCCGGCGACATCGCCGTGGACCTCTACCGCCCCGCGGACCTGCAGTTGTGGTGGCTGGCGAGCGATCTGGGCAGGGCGGCCTTCCAGTTGCTGGGGCGCGGGGTGGTGCCGCTGGCCGTGGGCGCGCTCGCCTTCGAACTGGCGCTGCCCGCCAGCCCCTTGACCTGGCTGGCCTTCCTGCTCTCGGTCTTCCTGGGCACGGTCGTGGGGTTCGGGGTGCGCTATCTGGCGGGCCTGTGCGCCTTCTGGCTGCTCGACGGTACGGGCGTCAACGTGCTCTGCGGGCTGCTGGGCGTCTTCCTCACGGGGATGCTGCTGCCGCTGAATGTGTTTCCCGGGGCGCTCGGCGAGATCGCACGGGCGCTGCCGTGGTCGGCGATGCTCCAGGTGCCCGTGGACGTCGTCCTCGGCAGGCACCACGGGGCGGGGCTGGTGCGGGCGCTGGGCTTCCAGGCGGCGTGGGCGGCGGTGCTGCTGCTCGCCGGGCGGGCGGTGCAGGCGGTGGCCGCCCGGAAGGTGGTGGTGCAAGGTGGCTGAGCCACGCCCGCGGCGCCTGTCCGCCCCCTACGAAGGGGTGCGCGCCTACTGCCTCGTCGTCGGCATGTGGGTGCGCTCGACCATGGCCTACCGCACCTCGTTCGTGATGATGGCCCTCGGCAACTTCGTGGTGACGGCGCTCGACTTCGCCGCCATCCTGATCATGTTCTCGCACATCGACACGCTCGGCGGGTTCACCCTGGCCGAGGTCGCCTTCCTCTACGGGACGACGAGCACCTCCTTCGGGCTGGCCGATCTCGTCCTGGGCAACATGGACCGGCTGGGCCGCCGGGTCCGCGACGGCACGCTGGACACGCTCCTGGTGCGGCCCGCGCCCGTCCTCGCCCAGGTCGCCGCCGACCGCTTCGCGCTGCGCAGGCTCGGCCGGATCAGCCAGGGGGCGCTGCTGCTGGTGTGGTCGCTGGTGCGGCTCGACATCGCGTGGACGCCGGTCAAGGTGCTGCTGGTGCCGGTGATGCTGGTCAGCGGGGCGCTGATCTTCGGGGCGGTGTTCGTGGCGGGCGCGGCCTTCCAGTTCCGGGCCAATGACGCCTCCGAGGTGCAGAACGCCTTCACCTACGGCGGCACGACGATGCTGCAGTACCCGCCGACGGTCTTCGCCACGGACCTGGTGCGCGGCGTCACCTTCGTCATCCCGCTCGCCTTCGTCAACTGGCTTCCCGCGCTGCGCATCCTGGGCCGCGAGAACCCGCTGGGGCTGCCGGGCTGGGTGGACTTCGCCTCGCCGGCGGTGGCGCTGGCGTGCTGCGCGCTGGCGGGGCTGGCATGGCGGTCGGGGCTGCGGGGCTATCGCAGCACGGGAAGTTGAGGGGAGCGAAGGACGGCATGGACGACTTCATCGAGCTCGACGGCGTCGAGAAGGTCTTCGAAGTGCGCCGCAGGACGGGCTTCCTGCGGCGCACGCGCACCGAGGTGCGGGCGGTGGACGGCATCAGCTTCCGCGTGGCCCGCGGCGAGATGGTCGGCTACATCGGCCCCAACGGGGCGGGGAAGTCCACCACCATCAAGATGCTCACCGGCATCCTCGTCCCCAGCGGCGGTCGGCTGCGCGTGGCGGGCATCGACCCCTCGCGCGAGCGGACGAGGCTGGCGCGCCGCATCGGCGTGGTCTTCGGGCAGCGCACCACGCTCTGGTGGGACCTGCCGCTGCGCGACTCCTACGGCCTGGTGCGCCGCATGTACCGCATTCCCGACGCCCGTTACCGCGCCAACCTCGACCGCTGCGTCGAGCTGCTCGACCTCGGCGCGCTGCTCGACGTGCCCGTACGGCAGCTCTCGCTCGGGCAGCGGATGCGCGGGGACATCGCGGCCGCGCTGCTGCACGACCCCGAGGTGCTCTACCTGGACGAGCCGACGATCGGCCTGGACGTGGTGAGCAAGGCGAAGGTCCGGGAGTTCCTGCGGGACGTGAACGCCGAGCGCGGGACGACCGTTCTGCTGACCACCCACGATCTGACCGACATCGAGCAGTTGTGCAAGCGGGTGATGGTCATCGACCACGGCCGGCTCGTCCACGACGGCGCCCTGGACGGACTGCATGCGATCGGCGAGAGCGAGCGCATGCTCGTGGTCGATCTGGAGCGAGAGCTTCCGCCCATTGACGGCATCCTCGGCGCCCGCACCGTCAAGGTCGAAGGCCCGCGCCAGTGGCTGGCGTTCGCGGCCACCCGGAGCGCGGCGCCCGTCGTGGCGGCCGTCGCCGAGCGGTATCCGCTGGTGGACCTGTCGGTGCGGGAGCCGGACATCGAGGAGGTCATCGCCCGGATGTACGCGGGCAGGGCATCACTGTGACGCCTTCGAACAACGCCCTAGGCTGTCCGCTATGACGAACGGACTTCCTGAGATGCGGGCCTCGGACGCCGAGCGCGAGCGCGTCGCCGAGGCGCTGCGCGAGGCCGTCGCCGAAGGGCGGCTGGACATGGAGGAGTTCGAGCAGCGCCTGGAGGCCGCCTACCGGGCCCGTACCCACGCCGACCTGGAGCCCCTGGTGCGGGACCTGCCGGTGCCCGCCTCGGCCGCGGCGCCCGCGCAGGCGGCCGGCGAGGGCGGCTGGGCGGAGCGCATCGGCGGCACGGCGACCTCCACGTGGGCCGTCGGCATCATGGGCGGCTTCCAGCGCCGCGGCGGCTGGACCGTCCCGCGCCGCTTCACCGCCTTCGCCTTCTGGGGCGGCGGCGAGATCGACCTGCGCGAGGCGCGCTTCGAGGACCGCGAGGTCGTCATCCGCTGCTTCGCCATCATGGGCGGCATGCAGGTCCTCGTGGATCCGGACACGGAGGTGGAGGTCAACGGCATCGGCATCATGGGCGGCTTCGACGACAAGGCCTCCGGCGCGGGCACCCCGGGCTCGCCCCGGGTGCGGGTGACGGGCCTGGCCTTCTGGGGCGGGGTGGGCGTCGATCGCAAGGTGACCAAGGCCGAGCGCAGGCGGCTGCGCGAGGAGAAGCGCGAGGAACGCCGCCTGGAGCGGGAGCAGCGCCGCGACGGCGGGCGCAAGACGCTGAAGTGAGCGGCCCTCCGGCGAGCCCTACAGCGCCGCCGACGCCTCTCCCTTGAGGGCGTCCAGGTCCAGTGTGTCGGCCATCACCCGGTAGCCCTCGTCGCTCGGGTGCAGGTGGTCGCCGCAGTCGTACGCGGGAAGCAGCCGCTGCGGGTCGGCCGGGTCGCGTAGCGCCAGGTCGAAGTCCACGAGGTCGTCGAAGACGCGCCCGGTGCGGATCTGGCTGTTGACGGCCTGGCGCACGGGCTCCTGCTCGGGGTCGACGCCGGCGTGCCCGGCGAAGGGCGTGAGCGTGGAGCCCACCACGCGCAGGCCCCGCGCGTGCGCCCGGTCGACCAGCGCCCGTAGGCCCGCCACGATCCGGTCGGGGTCCATCTGCCGCGGGCTGCGCAGGATGTCGTTGACGCCCAGCTCCACGACGACGGCGCGGACGTCCGCCCGGGCGAGCACGTCGCGGTCGAGGCGCTGGAGACCGCTGGGGTTGTCGGTGGGGGAGGAACCCATGCCGCCGAGCAGGACGCGATTTCCGCTGATGCCCTCGTTGAGGACGCTGTAGCGCGGCGCGCCCGGCTCGGAGCGCAGCCGCGAGGCGAGGAAGTCCGTCCAGCGGTGGTTGGCGCCCATGGTGGCCGAGATGCCGTCGGTGATCGAGTCGCCGAGCGCCACGACCGCGCCCTGCGCCTCCGTGCTCCAGACGTCGACGGCGGTGACGTAGCGCCAGTACGCGGTCTTGGTGGCGTAGGGGGCGCCGCCCGCCTCCTGCGTCTGGTCGCCGTGCGCCAGGTAGGAGATCTGACGGGCGTGCGGGTGGAAGGTCACCGGGCCGGAGGGGGTGGGGGAGTACGTGCTGACGAGCAGGTCGGAGGCGTAGCCGATGCCGAGCCGGACCGGGTCGCTGGTGACGGCCTGGCCGGCCGGGATGGTCACGACGGGCCGGCCGCCGAACGTCAGCGGCCGCAGGCTGCCCGGCGCGGCGGTGGCGCTGCCGGGGGTCGCGGCGAGGCCGAGGGAGGAGTGGCTGATGGTGAGCGGCTGGGTGCCGTGGAGGTTGGAGAGCTGCACGCGGGCGCTGGTGCCCGCGATGGTGGGGTGCACCACGTTGCGGATGGTCTGCCCGGGGAAGCCCCGGTCGGTGCCCGGCTCCGCGCCGGAGGGGGAGGTGGACCAGGAGCCGACCCAGCTGCCCGCGGCGGCGGGCGCGGCGGAGCGCCGCGCCTCGTGCGGCTGCGCGGCGGGCGGGCCGTCGTTGCTGCCGACCCCGACGAATATCGCTGTTGAGACGGCTATCACCACGGCCGCCAGTGCGGCGAGCACGGCGTACGCCGCACCGCGGGGCAGGGGCGACCTCTTCATGGGCGGATGTCTCCTGGACATGGACGGCGGAGCGTACGGCTCCGGTGTGCGGAACCGGGTCGGTGCAGCTGGTCGGCGACGTTCGCCCGCGCGGTCCGAGTGCGGCCCCATGATCCCATGGGGGCGCTCTGACCGGCCCGGGGGCCGGACGTCCACGAGGTGCCGGTCCGTCGCCCGGCAGGTGCGACTTGTCAGACGCGGGGAACTCTCCGGCCGTTCCCCGAGTCGGTCAGGTAGGGACAATGCACATGAGGACAGCCGGAACGGGTGGTGCGGATGGATCGGTTCCAAGCCGAGCGGCCGGCCGCCGGCCAGGGCGGCCCGGACGCCGCCCGGGCAGATGCCGCCGAAAGGGTGATGCCCCCTGCGCCCGGCGGTTTCACCTACAGCGCCGCGGACGAGCTCAAGCGGCGCGGCGTCCGCCGGATGAAGGCCCTGGCGACGGGGCTGCTGTTGGCCGTCGCGCTGGTCTACTCGCTGGCGAGGTGGGCGCAGACGGCGGGCTGGACGGGCTGGCCCGGCTATGTGGCGGCCGCCGCCGAGGCGGGCATGGTCGGCGCACTGGCCGACTGGTTCGCCGTGACCGCCCTCTTCCGGCGCCCCATGGGCCTGCCCATTCCGCACACCGCGATCATCCCCACCAAGAAGGACCAGCTGGGGCAGAGCCTGGGCGACTTCGTGGGCGAGAACTTCCTCTCCGGTGAGGTGGTGCGCGTACGGTTGCGCGGGGTCGGCATCGGCTCCCGGCTGGGCGCCTGGCTCGCCGAGCCCGCGCACGCCGACCGGGTGACGGCCGAGCTGGCCACCGCGCTGCGCGGCGCACTGACCGTCCTGCGGGATGCGGACGTCCAGGCGGTCGTGGGCGAGGCCATCACCCGAAGGGCGGAGCAGGCCGAGATCGCGCCCGGCATCGGCACCCTGCTGGAGAAGATCGTCACCGACGGCGGCCACCGCCGGGTGGTGGACCTGGTGTGCGCACGGGCCCACGACTGGCTGGTCGCGCACAGCGAGTCGGTGATGGCGGCGGTCACCGGCGGTGCCCCCGGCTGGACGCCGCGCTTCGTGGACCGCAAGGTCGGCGAGCGCGTCTACAAGGAGCTGCTGCGCTTCGCCACCGAGATGCGCGACATGCCGGACCACCCGGCGCGCGGCGCGGTCGACCGCTTCCTGACCGACTTCTCCCGCGACCTGCGGTCCGACGAGGACACCCGGGCCCGCGTGGAGCGCCTGAAGTCCGAGGTGCTGGGCCGCGCCGAGGTCCAGGACCTGATCGCCTCGACCTGGGCCTCGGTCCGCGCGATGGTCGTGGCGGCGGCGGAGGACGAGCGCAGCGAACTGCGGCTGCGCGCCCGCGCCGCGATCCTCTCCCTGGGTGCCCGCATGAGCGCCGACGACCGGCTGCGCGCCAAGATCGACGGCTGGCTGGAGGACGCGGCGGTCTATGTGGTGACGACCTATCGGGACGAGATCACGCTGCTCATCACGGACACGGTGGCGAGCTGGGACGCGGAGCAGACCTCCCGGAAGATCGAGGCCCACATCGGTCGTGACCTGCAGTTCATCAGGATCAACGGCACGGTGGTCGGGGCGCTGGCGGGCCTGTGCATCTACACGGCGTCGCGGCTGGTGGGGGCATAGGGAGCCCGCCCGCTCCTCGCCGCCGGGCAATGTGCGCCCTCACCGCATCGTCCGCGACCGGTACAGCACCAGCAGCGCCAGCCCCGAGCCCGTCGCCACCAGGCCCGTGCCCATGGCCATCGTCGGGCTCATGGGCGGCCCGGAGCGGGCCAGTTCATGGCCGTCACCCGTGACACGGTCTCCGGTGCCCGGCCGCGTGGCCGGGCCCGGCAGGGGACCCGGCCCGCTCAGCGGCGCCGGCGCGCGCGGCGCCTTGGCGTCGTCGTCCTGCGAGAACGACGCCCGGGGCGCCCCCGCACCGCAGTCGGGAAGGCTGCCCTCGAAGGGGTAGGCGTGGAACGCCTGGCTGCCCCCGCCGCCGCCCGATTCGTGGATGAGCGAACCGGCCGTGAAGAAGCGGCCGTTCAGGCTGGGCAAGGTCACCCGGGTCGCACTGGACGCCCGGCCGATCAGAACCGCGCCGTCCAACTGCCCGGTGCCCACCAGCCGGACGTCCTTCGCATCCGGGAAGTTCCACAGCAGCTTCTCCCGCTGCACCCCGACGACCTTGCCGGGGAGCGTGTTGACCGTACGGGTGTCGCCGTCGGGCGGGTTGGTGAGGTTGACGAGCACGGTGGCCCCGGCCGGGATCCGCTCGAACGCCAAGGACTGCGGCCCGCCGCCCACCGCGGTCAGGTCGAAGCCCACGTTGAAGACCTGGAGCGCGGACGTCCCGTCCCCCGTGAAGACGGTCTTGTCCCCCTGGTTGACCGCGACACCGGTCGCCCCGCGCGGCATCCCCCTGTCGTACGCGTAGCACGAGCTCACGGAGGTGAGCTCCTCCCGCAGCCCGCGGTAGGAGGCGACCGCGTGCTTGTCGTGCGCACCGGCCGGGCTCACCGTGCCGGAGGACCCCCCGGCGTAGGCGACCGAGCCCCGGACCGTGCCCTCCTCGGCGACGAGCCGCTGCCCCGCGGCCACCCGCACCGCGCCGCCCACGCGCAGGAAGGCCGAACCGTTGTCCGGCGGGACCCGGGAGCCGGTGCCGACGACCCCCACGCTGTACACCGGCGGCACGCCCACCCCCTTGGCCATGTCGAAGTTGCCGAGCACGACGACCCGGCCCTCCGCCTCCGCCGCCGCCTGACGCACGGCGTAGTCGCCGCCGACGAAGACGTTGATGCCGTTGTCCCGGCCCAGCACCGGCCCGTTGTGCGGATCGGGGTACGCGGCCGGGCAGGTGCCCGGCACACAGGGACCGAGGCCCGCCGGAAGCGGTTCGGCGATACCGGACGCGGTGAACACCCAGGCCAGCAGCGCGCCGCCGACCCCGACCAGAGCAGCGGCCGCGCCGCGGGCCGCCGGGCGCAGGGCCACCCGGACCGCGCGGTGCCTGCCGTGCCGCCTGCCCCGGTGACTGCCCGGACGCCCTCGGCACCCGGGCTCGCGCTGCCACACCGGCTCCCGCTGTCGCTCGCTCTGGCGCATATCCGAAAATATGCATGTCACTTGGCGGCGCATGCGGCAGTACACGCACCGGTGCCCCCGGACGGCCCACCCGCCCCACGCCGGCCGGGTCCGGCGCGCGCCCCTAGGCGTCCTTGAGCTGCTGGCGCTGCCGCCCCAGCCCGTCGATCTCCAGCTCCATCACGTCCCCCGCCCGCAGATACGGCTTGGGCTCGGGACGGCTCAAGGCGACGCCCGCGGGGGTGCCGGTGTTGATGACGTCACCCGGGTAGAGCGTCATGAACCCGCTGACGTAGCGCACCACGTGGGCGACCGGGAAGATCTGCTCGGCCGTGCTGGAGTCCTGCATCAGCTCGCCGTTGACCCACAGGCGCATGCCCAGCGCATGCGGGTCGGGTATCTCGTCCGCCGTCACCAGCCACGGCCCGAACGGGTTGAACGTCTCGCAGTTCTTGCCCTTGTCCCACTGGCCGCCGCGCTCGTTCTGGAAGGCGCGCTCGGACACGTCGTTCGTCACCGCATATCCGGCGACCGCCGCCAGCGCCTCCTCGTCGGTGCGCAGATAGCGGGCCGTGCGCCCGATGACGACCGCCAGCTCGACCTCCCAGTCCGTCTTCTCCGCGCCACGCGGCACCAGCACCGTGTCGTCCGGGCCGACGACCGTGTCCGGGGCCTTCATGAAGAGCACCGGCTCCGCGGGCGTCGCCACGCCCGCCTCGGCCACGAGGTCCCGGTAGTTCACCCCGACACAGACGATCTTGCCTATGCGGGCCACCGGCGGGCCGATGCGCAGCCCCCGCCGGTCCAGGACCGGCAGCACGCGCGCGCCCACGGCGGCCCGTACGTGCGCGAGCGCCGCCTCGTCACCGAGCAGCGCCCCGTCCACGTCCGGCACCAGCGCCGACAGGTCGCGCAGCGTCCCGTCCTCGTCGAGCAGCGCCGGGCGCTCCGCGCCCGGAGGCCCGACACGCAGCAGCTTCATCGCTACAACTCCCGAAATCCGAAAGGCCGGCCCCGAAAGATCGTCCAAGAGCGGAGGCCCTCTCCACAAGGCCCGTTTCGGTCTGCGAACGCCTACTTGGCGTCAATCGCGGCTGCCGGTCGCGGCGTGCGCGCCCGTTGGAGGTACGCCCGCTCGACCGCCGTCCACGTCGTGGTCGTCACCAGGTAGAGACCGGCCGCGAGCGGCACCACGGCAGCGGTGATCAGCGTCCCGAACGACAGCAGGGGCGCCACCTTCGCCATCACCGCCGCGCCCGGCAGCGCCGCCTCCCCGGCGGCCGGTGCGGGCCGGTCCGCGGCCGCCTTGCGGTTGCGCCGGTACGTCCACGTGGCGACCGCGCCCACGAGCACGAACAGGCCCAGGTACACCAGCCCCTGCGCGCCCACCGGACCGCCGTGGCCCAGCGCGTCGGCCCACCGGCCGCCCAGCGGGGCACCCCACAGCGTGTGGTCCAGCAGGGCCCGGCCGCCCTTACCGGTGGAGAACAAGCGGTACATCACGAAGAACACCGGCAGCTGGACGAGCGTCGGCAGGAACCCGGCCAGCGGCGACGTGCCCTCCTTGGCGTAGAGCTCGGACGCCGCCCGCTGCAGCCGCTCGGGGTTCTTGCCGTGCTTGCGCTTCAACTCCGCCAGCTTGGGCGCCAGCTCCGCGCGCGCCCGCTCGCCCCGCGCCGCGGCCCTGGCCAGGGGGTGCAGCGCCAGCCGGACGCACACGGTGAGCGTGACGATCGCGGCGGCCGTGGCCGAGGCACCGCAGAGCGGATGCAGCGTGTCGGCCAGGTGGGAGAGGAGCGAACCTAGGGGTGCGAAAAAGGACATGGGTGGACCAACCCTCCACGGGTCTCGTCGTGCCGGAAAAAGGATTTCGGCGTGACGAACCGCGCGGGCCCGCTGGAGCAGTGAGTGGAGCGGAGCGCCTACGCGGCCGTCGGGAGGGCGCACCCGGGCGCTCGGGGCCGTCGGCGGCCCTGGGCATCCGGATCACGCTGGGCGAGGAACGCGGTGCGCAGCTCACGGTCGCGTATCGCGGTGCGTATTCGGGTCGGCGTGAGCGGCCCGGCCGTGCGGGCGGCCGCCACGGCGGCCATGGCGCACAGCACCAGCGCGGCCGCGACGGCGGTGGTGGTCGCGGCGAGCGCGACCACGGCGCTCACCAGGCCGCTCTGCAGGAGCAGCACTTCGGCCAGCAGGAAGAGGAGCACGCTGATGTGCGTACGAAAGACGGCGTTCACAGCGCTCCCCCCAACCCTCTGTACAAAATGACGCATCGTCATGACGAGGCCCCCATATGCATGGAGGCTCTCGCATCCCCGTTCGTTCCGATGTTAGACCGAACCACTGACAGCCGACGCCGCCGGGCCCACGTCACCGGCCATTCCCGGGTCCGACGCCAGGACGTCCTCGTCCGGCCGCGCGTCCACGGGCTGCGGCCCGAACAGGGAAACCGCCAGCGCCACCAGCAGGTTCAGCGCCAGCGCCGGAGCTCCCGCGTTCACCCCCCACACCGGGTCGTGCTCGGTGAACACCAGCGCGCACACCAGCGCACCGCCCGCCACCAGCCCGCTCAACGCTCCCCACAGCGTCAGCTTCCGCCACACCAGGCCCAGAAGAATCATGGGGACGAGCTGGGCCATGCCCTCGTACGAGATGAGCGAAAGCCGCACCAGGGTGTTGGGCACCGTATAGGTCATCACCAGGGCCAGCGCCCCGGCCGCCACCACGACGACCTGGGCGGCCACCTTCTGCCGGTCCGGGCGGTCGGCCAGGCGCGGCACGGCCCCCAGCACGCTCCGCCCCCACATCGTCCCGATGACCAGCATGAACACCGCCATCGGCACGATCGAGGACAGCGCCGCCGCGACCCCGATCAGCCCCACCGCCCAGGCGGGCAGCGAGTCCACGACCAGCTTGAACAGCGCCAGGTTCGACCCGGCGCCCGTCAGCCCCGGCACGATGAAGACGGCCGCCATGCCCAGCAGCATCGGCACGAACAGCAGCACGTTGTAGAACGGCAGCAGCATGGCGTTGCGGCGCAGGGCGTTGGCGTCGCGCGCCCCCAGATAGCCGGCGACGGTGGTCGGGAAGATGACGACCGTCAGCGAGTTGAGGAAGCTCGTCGTGACGAACCAGCTGCCGCCCAGCCCGCTGCCCCCGTGCCCCGTCAGCGTCAGCCAGGCGGGCTTCTCGGCCACCAGGCGGTCCAGGAAGGGCCCGTAGCCGTCGAAGTAGTGCACCGGCACATAGATCGCCAGGAAGCCGAGCGTGCCGATGACCAGGACGTCCTTGAGCACGGACACCCATGCACTGCCGCGCAGCCCGCTCACCGCCACGAAGGTGGTGCTCACGGCGAAGGCGATGAAGTAGGCCCAGTTCAGGCTGATGGTCCCGTAGGAGATCGTCGAGACGACGACCCCCATCCCGGTGATCTGCAGCTGGATGTACGGCAGCAGGCACACCGTCGCCAGGATCGCCACCAGCGTTCCCAGCCATGGCCGCCCGTAGCGGTGGGCGACCATGTCGGTGATGGTGACGAGGCCGTGCCGGCGCGCGTACGACCACAGGGTCGGGCCGACCACGTAGCCGATCGCGTAGCCGCAGGAGAGGTAGGCGATGACGTACAGCACGGGTGCGCCGTAGTTGTAGCCCCAGCCCGCCGCGCCCAGATAGCTGAAGCTGGTGTAGCCCTCGCCCGCCATCAGCACCCAGATGAAGACCGTGCCCAGGCTGCGGCCGCCCACCGACCACTCGGTGAGCCCGCCGCCCCGGCCGCGGCCCCGTACGGCCAGGAGCCCCAGGACCACGGTCAGCAGCATGAAGACCGCGAACACGGACGTCGCGACCGTGGCCTTCACGCCCGCCCCCGCTTGCGGTCGGAGCGCCAGGCGACGTAGACGGCGGCCGGGGTGAGCAGCGTGGCCAGCAACAGCCAGAAGAAGAGGAAGGGCAGGCCGAGCACGGTCGGGTGGACGCGGTCCACGAGGGGCAGCACGCCCAGGTAGAGCACGTAGGGGGCCAGCAGCCACAACAAGGCGGGACGTTTCTTCAGCACGGGGTCGACCCTAGGTCTTGGCCGACGGTATTTCAGTTGGGCGTACTGTGGAACGGAGGTGGTGGACTCTCCCGATCGGGCGGGGTGATGACGGCGACACTCGGGGACCGGCTGGGTGAGCTGCGCATGCGGCGGGGCCTGACCCAGGAGGCGCTGGCCGATAAGGCGCGGCTGAGCGTCGACACGGTGCGCAAGCTGGAACAGAACCAGCGGTTCACCGCGCGGATGAGCACGCTCAACCGGCTGGCCCGCGCCCTGGACATCGAGACGTCCGCGCTGCTCGGGCCGCCCGTGGTCCTGGCCTCGTCCGGTGGCGCCGAGCCGCCGAGCATTCTGGCCCTGCGGCAGGCGGTGACTCCTCTGTCGGACTTCCCTGGGCTCGTTGCCGAAGAGGATGTTCCGCCTCCGACGGTGGCCGGTCTGCAGAGCAGCCTCCGCAGCACCGAAAGGATCCGACGCCAGGGCGAGTTGACGAAGATCACGGCGGTGCTGCCGACGCTGCTGTCCGATGCCCGCGCCGCGGTGCGGCACTTCACCGGCGGCGAACGGGCGGCGTCGTACGCTGTACTCGCCGAGGCGTACCAGGTCGCGGCCACGACCCTGACCGCCTTCGGCAAAGAGGACGCCGCCTACACCGCGCTGGAGCGGTCCATGGAAGCCGCGGCGAAGTCCGACGACCCGCACTTGGAGGTCATCGGCGTCTCCACCCTCTCCTGGATCTTCTCCAAGCAGGGCCGGGTCGCCGACGCCGAGCACGTGGCCGTGCACATGGCCGAACGCATTGAGCCCGGTTTCAGGTCGGCCCCGGTGGGCCTGGCGCTCTGGGGGATCCTGCTGCTGCGCGGTGCGACGGCCGCGGTGCGGCGGGAACGCAACGACGTGGCCGAGGAGTTGCTGTCCCTGGCCTCCGCTGCCGCGGCCCGTATCGGTGCCGACCGCCTCGATTACGCGACGCCCTTCGGCCCCACGAACGCCGGGGTCGCGATGGTCAACGCCTATGTGGACATGGGCAGGCCGGACCAGGCCCTCACCCACGCCGCACGCATCCCCGGCCTGGCCTCACTCCCCCCCACCTGGCTCGCCCGTCACCACCTGGACCGCGCAACGGCCTACGCGGAGATGCACCGCGATCAGGAAGCCACACGGGCGCTGCTCACGGCGGAACGCACAGCTCCGGAATGGATGCGCTATCACGGCTCGTCCCGCCACCTCGTGGCGGAACTGAGGGGGCGCGAGGCCCGCCGGACGTCTCCCATCAAGGATCTCGCCTTCCGCCTGGAGATCGACGGCTAGGGCGTGTCCGATGGGTCGGCACAGGCCCCGCGACTCCCCCAGCTACCGCTGGGAGGTGCCCCCGGCACGGCACCTCGCCGCGTTGTCGCATGACCCGAGTACGCCCAGTACGCGGGTCATGCTCCGCCTTGCGATGCTCCCCCAGCTACCGCTGGGAGGTGCCCCCAGCGCCAGACGCCGCGGGACCCGCACTGACCCATCGGACACGCCCTAGGACACCACGTCCCACCGGCGTCGCCGACTCGCACGGCCTGCCCCTGGGCCGTCGCGGCGCCGCGACGCAAGGTGGTCACCATGCAGAACGCCGATCAGCACGGATACGACCGGACCGGCACTCAGCGGGAGGCGGAGCTCAGGGCGAGAGTGCGGGAGACGAACGAGCGTAGCCGGAAGGGGCGCGACGGCGCGGGAGCCGGCGCCACCACCTCGCACTCACCCGTCGGCTGCGCCGAATGCACCGAGCTGGAAGCCGCCCGGCGGTCGGCCGCGGCGGGAGACGACCATGCCAAGGCCGAGGACGCGACCATCGCCGTGCGCAGCCACTTCCGCAATGCGCATCTGCTGCCGAAGGAGAACCCGTGGTGACCGCCTACGCCGCCGGGCGGCTCGTCGCGCACTGCACGCATCACGCCGGGTGGGCGCACGGCCCCGGTCAGGCCCGCTGCCGGGCCTGCGGGACGATCCGGTTCACTGCGTACGGCGCGCTCAGGCCCACCGGTCTGCCGGTCGCCATCCCCTCGGGCCCGTTCACCGCGTCGCCGCCAGCACGTCGTCCTCCGCCAGGTGCACCGTACGGCCTTCGGCCGCCGAGGTCTTCGCCGCCTCCAGGACGCGCAGCGCCGCTGCAGCCTCCCGCGCGGTGACGGGCGGCCGCCCGCCCGTGCGCAGCGCGGCCTCGATGGCGGCGTAGTAGGCGGGGTAGTCGCCCGGAAGGGTCGCAACGGGTTCGCCGCCGCCGGTCAGCGGGGACTCTCCCGCGCCCAGGCGCCCCCACGCGGATTCGGGCTCCGCGCCCCACGCTGTGCCGTTGCCGGGCCGCAAGCCCTCCCGCAGGGCGGCCTCCTGGGGGTCCAGGCCGTACTTCACATAGCCCGCCGTGTCGCCCAGCACCCGGAAGCGCGGCCCGAGCTGTGCCGCGGTGGCGCTCATCCACAGGTGCGAGCGGACGCCGCCGGCGTGGGTGAGGGCGATGAACGTGTCGTCGTCCGCCTCGGCGCCCCGGCGCCGTACGTCCGACTCGGCGTAGACGGTGACGGCCGGGCCGAAGAGGGCGAGGGCCTGGTCGACCAGGTGGCTGCCCAGGTCGTAGAGGATGCCGCCGATCTCGGCGGGGTCGCCGGACTCGCGCCAGCCGCCCTTGGGGCGCGGCCGCCACCGCTCGAAGCGGGACTCGAAGCGCTGGACCTCGCCGAGCGTGCCGTCGGCGAGCAGCTTGCGCACGGTGAGGAAGTCGTTGTCCCAGCGGCGGTTCTGGAAGGCGCTCAGCAGCAGGCCGCGGGTGTCGGCGAGCGTGGCCAGGGCCTGGGCTTCCGCGGCCGTCGCGGCCAGGGGCTTGTCGATGACGACGGGCAGCCCCGCTTCGAGGGCTGCCCGGGCCAGCGGGACGTGGGTGCGGTTGGGGGAGGCGATGACGATCAGGTCGAGCTCGTCCGCACGGGCGAAGAGGGCGTCGGGGGTGTCGACGGTGCGCACGCCGGGGTGTTCGGCGGCGGCCTGCCGCTGCCGCTCGGCGTTGCCGGTGACGACCGTGTCGAGGACGAGGCCGTCGGTGGCGGCGATCAGGGGCGCGTGGAAGACGGAGCCCGCGAGGCCGTAGCCGACGAGGCCCACGCGGAGGGGCGGGCGGGGGGTGCCGAAGACATCGTCCATGCCCTCCACTTTGGCAACAGTGTTGCGGAAGCGCAAGCGGAGGGGAGAATGGGGCCTGTGAGAGACCGCGTGACGACCGACCCCGCCACCGACGAGGCGCGCACCACCGACGAGGCGCAGCCGGAGAATGCCTCTGCCGCTCCCCGCCTCCACCTTGG
The DNA here is from genome assembly GCF_014203555.1 of Streptomyces olivoverticillatus. Classification (GTDB taxonomy): domain Bacteria; phylum Actinomycetota; class Actinomycetes; order Streptomycetales; family Streptomycetaceae; genus Streptomyces; species Streptomyces olivoverticillatus. The sequence continues at coordinate 134,998 of NZ_JACHJH010000002.1, forward strand.
CGCCAACCTCGCCGCTCTGCGCGGCCACAACTCCGCCGTCGTCCTCGGCCTGCTGCGCGACGCGGGGGAGCGCGGCGCCAGCCGGACGGAGCTCGCCGCACGCACGGGGCTCACCCCGCAGGCCGTCAGCAAGATCACCGCACGGCTGCGGGCCGCCGGCCTGGCCGCCGAGGCGGGACGCCGCGCATCCACCGGCGGCAAACCGGCGGCCGTGCTGCGCCTGGTCCCCACCGCGGCCCACGCCGTCGGCCTCCACCTCGACCGTGACGCGCTGACGGTCACCCTCGTCGACCTGACCGGTGCCGCCGTCGCCACCCGTACGGCCCCGCTCGCCTTCGGCGCGGGCGAGCGGGCGGTGCTGGACGCGGTGACGGCCGAGGTGGCGGCGCTGCTGTCGCAGGCGGGTGCCGCGGGGGCGCCCGGTGCCGTCCTCGGCGTCGGCGTCGCCGCCCCCGGCCCGCTCGACCACACGGCCGGCGTCCTGCACCGCGTCACCGGCTTCCCCCAGTGGGACGGCTTCCCGCTGTGCGAGGCGCTCGGCGCCCGGCTCGGGCTGCCGGTCGTGCTCGACAAGGACACCAACGCCGCCGCGCTCGGCCTCGTGCTGCGCGGCGGGGCGTTCCGGGGCGGCTCCTTCGCCTACCTCCACCTCGGCACCGGCCTCGGCGCCGGGCTCGTCCTCGGCGGCGCCGTGCACCGGGGGGCCAGGACGGGGGCGGGCGAGTTCGGGCATCAGGTGCTCCAGCTCGACGGCCCGCCGTGCCCCTGCGGCGACCGCGGCTGCCTGGAGGTGCTGTGCCTGGGCGCGGTCGCCGACGGGGACACCGCGCGGGCCGCGCGCCTGCTCGGCATCGGCGCCGCCAACCTCGTACGGCTGCTGGACATCGATCTCGTGCTGCTCGGCGGGCGGACCGTCCTCGCCGCCCCCGAGCCGTACGCCGAGGGGGTGCGGGCCGTGCTCGCCGGTGCCGCGCCGGTGGCCGTCGCACCCGGCGGCGGGGGCACGGTGGTCGAGGGCGCGGCCGAACTGGTGCTCGCCCCGCTCTTCGGACGAGCCGGGTTCATCACCTGTCCGGACCAGCCGACCGGAACGACAATCGGCTCATCGGGCGGGATCTGACGGCCAGTCGGGCGTACGGGCCCGCGTGACGCTCGCCTCGGCCGCCGCGTGCGGGGATGTCTCCGGCGAACCGGAGTCCCCGCCCGCAAAGGTGCCGCGATGTCCCCGACCTGTTTTCCAGGGCCCGTCCGGCGGACCCTCTTCCTCGCCGCGGCCGCGTGCACCCTCGCGGCCGCCCCCGTGCCGCGCGCCCCCGCGCCCGCCTCCGCCCTCGCCCGCACCCAGCCGCCGCACTGCGGCGACGCGCACAGCGCCGACTTCCCGATCGCCTCGCGGCTGAGCGGCGGCCCGGGTGCGTACGAGCGCGGGGGCGCGCCCGCGGCGTGGCAGCTGGAGCTGCGCAACGGGACGGAGGCGGAGTGCCGCGCGGTCCACCCGGTCGCCGTCCTGGCCGACAGCGGCCGAGCGCTCCAACCCGGCCAGATCCACCTGGACTTCTACGACTCCGGCGCCTCCCGCTGGCGGCCCGTGAGCTTCGAGCGGACGGAGGAGGCGGAGAACGTCGGCGTGCTCGACGGGCGGGCGCCCGACTTCCCGGGCTTCGTGGTGCCCGCGCACGGGACGGTGGTGGTGCCGCTGCGGCTGGCGTTCGGCGGCGATGCGCCCGAGGGGGCGGTGACCGCCAACGTCACCGCGGTGCAGCGGCGGGGCGCGGACGGGGCGTGGGTGGGGGAGTCCGACGACTACGCCTTCGCGGTGGGGGGCCGGCCCGGCACGGTGCCGTCGGCCGCGCCCAGCGCCTCGCCCGCCGAAGGGGCCGGCCGGCCGGGCGCGCTGGCCGATACGGGGGATACCCAGCCACTGTTCGGGATCGGGACCGCGGCGTGCGCGCTGCTGGTGGCGGGTGCGGCGCTCGTCGCGGGGGCGCGGCGACTGAGGCGCTGAGCGGGAGCTGGCCGGGCTGGAAGATCAATTTCCAGGGCTGATTAGGCTGGACGGTGTCGGGACGGCGCACGAGCGGCGGCGTCCCGGCGTTCCGTCCCCACGGGCCCAGCGATGGGCGAAGCACGGCAGGAGTCCCACTGTGGCAGAGCGCAAGCCGATCGAATCCTGGCTCACCGACATGGACGGTGTGCTCATGCACGAGGGAATCCCCGTCCCCGGGGCCGACGCCTTCATCAAGCGGCTGCGCGAGTCCGGCAGGCCGTTCCTGGTGCTGACCAACAACTCCATCTACACCCCGCGCGACCTGCACGCCCGCCTCGCCCGCATCGGGCTCGACGTGCCGGTGGCCAACATCTGGACCTCCGCCCTGGCCACCGCCCAGTTCCTGGACGACCAGCGGCCCGGCGGCACCGCCTACGTCATCGGCGAGGCCGGGCTGACCACCGCGCTGCACGACATCGGCTACGTCCTCACCGACGTCGAACCCGACTACGTCGTCCTCGGCGAGACCCGCACCTACAGCTTCGAGGCGCTCACCAAGGCCATCCGGCTGATCAACGCGGGCGCCCGGTTCATCGCCACCAACCCCGACGAGACCGGCCCCTCCGCCGAAGGCGCGCTGCCCGCCACCGGCTCCGTCGCCGCGCTGATCACCAAGGCGACCGGCCGCGAGCCCTACTTCGTCGGCAAGCCCAACCCGCTGATGATGCGGGCCGGGCTCAACGCGATCGGCGCCCACTCCGAGACCAGCGCGATGATCGGCGACCGGATGGACACCGACGTGCTGGCCGGGCTGGAGGCCGGAATGGAGACCTTCCTGGTGCTCACCGGGCTGACCCGGCCCGAGGAGATCGAGCGCTACCCCTTCCGCCCCTCGCGCGTCGTCGACTCGATCGCCGACCTGACCGAGCTCATCTGACCGAGCTCATCTGACAGAGCGCCTCTTCGGGCCGACCCGAACCGACTCGGCCCGAAAGAGGCGCTCTCTGGTCTTTCTGGTCCCATCCCGTGACCCGATCCGGGCCAGCCGCGCACCGAACGGAGCAAATCGGCTACGGAGCGGATGCGTCCCCACTGCCGGGCGGTGAATCTCTGGAGTACCAGGAGGTTCACCATGGATTCTGTCCGCTTCGCCCTCTGCGCCGCCGTGGCGGCCGTCGCCGTCTGCGCGGGCCCCGCGCACGCGAGCGACGGCCCCGCCACCATGTCCGGAACGATCGAACTCACCCCCGTCACCAGCCGCCCCGGCGCCGAGGTCCAGCTCCGGGTCTCGGGCTGCCGCAGCGAACGGGCGACGGCCACGTCCGAGGCGTTCGTCTCCGACGCCCGCCTCGCCAAGGACTCCGCCGGGCTGTTCGCCGAGGCCACCATCCGCAAGACCGTGGGCGCGGGCACCTACCCGGTCGTCGTCAACTGCGACGGCTACAACGCCACCGCCCTGGGCCGGCTGACCGTCGTCACCGACGGCCGCGAACTCCCCGAGACCCAGCCCGCGACGGACGTGCGCGACGCCCGCCCCGCCCGTGGCGAACACCGGCAAGCCGCCACCCCCGTCGCACCCGTCCCGGCGGGCGGCGGCGGCACCGCGCACGCGGCCGCCGCGGAGGCGCCCGGCACCCCCGGCCTCGTCCTCGCGGGCACCACGGCCGCCATCGCCGGCGGGCTGATCTGGTACCGCCGCCGCACCAACGCGGAGCTGAAGGCCGAGCAGAACGCCGAACAGCCGGAGAGCTGAGGGAGGCGGCCCGGCGCCATGTCCGATGACGACCGACCGAGCGGTGCCAGCCGCCTCCTGACCGTGCTGGCCTGGACCGCGCTGCTGTCGGCCCTGTGGCTGTGGGGCCGGCACATCACCGAAGGCCCGATAGCCGGCTCTCCGGCGGCCGGGGGAGTCACCGCCGCGAGCCTGTCGGGCCAGGCGCTGCCCCCCGCCCACCCGCCGCTGCCCGAGGCCGGCCCCCGCACCCTCGCCATCAAGGCGATGCGCCTGCGCGCCCCCATCGAGGACCGCGGCCTGAACGCCGCGGGCGCCGTCGACCCGCCGCCCTACGACCGCCCCGGCGCGGTCGCCTGGTACCGCGGCGGCCCCCCGCCCGGCACCCGGGGCGCGGCCGTCCTCGTCGGGCACGTGGACACCGACCGCTCACGCGCCGTCTTCTACGGCCTCAGCAGCATCAAGCCCGGCCAGACCGTCAGCGTCGCGCGCTCCGACGGCTCCGTCGCCGAGTTCACGGTCGAGGACGTCGCCGTCTTCACCAAGGACCGCTTCGACGCCCGCAAGGTCTACGGGCCGCGCGACGGCCACCGCGCCGAGCTGCGCCTGATCACCTGCGGCGGCGAGTACGACCGCGCCCGGCGCTCGTACAACGCCAACGTGGTCGTCTCCGCCTACCTCACCGGCTCCCGGACCGGACCGGTCTAGGGCGCCTCCGGCGCATCGGTCGCCCAACAGGGCGACGCCACACGTGTCGTGGCATGACGGCCCCCGGCCGTGGGCACGTCTGTGCCAGCATTGAGACGGCAACTCCCAGCCCAGAGGCAGTACACCCAAGGGGGAGTGGATGTACGGCAGCAGCACCGGCACGACGCGCCGGGTCCGCGGGGTCCTGGCCCGGGCGGGAGCGGCGGCGGGGGTGCTGCTGCTCCTCGCGGGCTGCTCCTCGTCCTCCGACGAGTCACGGCGGACGGACACGCCGACGGCGACGCCGCCCTCCCAGCTCCCCAAGACCCAGTCACCCTTCTGGGTGAACCCGGACGGGACGGCCGCCAAGATGGCCGCCCGGCTCCGCCAGGACGGCAAGAAGCAGGACGCCGAGCTGATCTCGAAGATCGCCGCCCAGCCGGTGGCGGAGTGGATCGGCGTCGACAACCCCGAGAGCCAGACGCGCGGCTTCACCGAGGCGGCCGCGAAGGCCGACCGGGACGCCCTGCTGGTCCTCTACGACATCCCGCACCGCGACTGCGGCCAGTACTCCCAGGGCGGCGCCTCCGACGGCGATGCCTACCGGTCGTGGCTGGACCAGGCGGCCAGGGGCATCGGCGACCGCGCCGCCACGGTGATCCTGGAGCCGGACGCGCTGCCGCACATGGAGGACGGCTGTACGCCGCAGCAGTTCCACGAGGAGCGCTTCGCGCTGCTCAAGGAGGCCGTCGGCAAGCTCAAGGCGCTGCCCAGGACCAAGGTCTACCTGGACGCGGGCAACCCCAGCTGGGTCACGCCCGCCGACCGGATGGCGGATCCGCTCAAGCGGGCCGGCATCGACCAGGCCGACGGCTTCGCGCTGAACGTCTCCAACTTCCAGACCACGGCGGACAGCAAGGACTACGGCCACCGGCTCTCCCGCCTGGTCGGCGGCAAGCACTTCGTCATCGACACCAGCCGCAACGGCAACGGCCCGCTGTCCGGCGCCGACCACGAAAAGGCCTGGTGCAACCCCTCGGGCCGGGCCCTGGGGGTGCCCCCGACCACCCGCACGGGCGATTCCCTGGTCGACGCCTACCTGTGGGTCAAGCGCCCGGGCGAGTCGGACGGTTCCTGCAAGGGCGGCCCGGACGCGGGGGAGTGGTGGGAGACGTACGCGCTGGAGCTCGCGCGCAACGCACGCTGACGCCTCCCGGGCCCTGAGCCGCCTACCGCGCCAGGCCGTCCGCCACCGGCACCTTCACCCACACCGCCTCCGCCGGGGTGCCCCGGCCGTCGACGACCGTCAGCATGTACCAGCCGGGCGGCACCAGGGACGGGTCCTTGGGGACGGTCACCGTCACCCCGTCGGCCGTCCGGGAGAAGTCCAGCGCGATCGACCGCTGCTCCACGTTGGTGACGTGCGTGAAGGAACCCGGCCGGATCAGCCGGACCTTCTCGATCTGCCGGGGATCGCTCGTCCGGTAGGTGCTGCGGTCGCCCAGCTTCACCGTGCGCGGCGCCGTCTCCTTGATCTCGGGGCGGGTCTCGCGGAAGCGGTAGGGCGGGGAGTAGAGGTCGATCTGCTGCTGGAAGGTGCCGGGCTTGGAGTTGTCCTTGTCGCCGAAGAGCGAGTCGGAGCCGAAGGTCATCACCCGGCCGTCGGGCAGCAGCAGCGCGCCCGAGTGGTAGTTGCGGCCCACCAGCGGGTCGGCGACGGCGTGGGTGGCGTTGGCGGCGGGGTCGTAGACCTCGGCGGCCAGCACGTTGGAGTCGCTGCGGCCCCGGTAGTCGCCGGAGCCGTTGGTCGTCAGCACCGTGTCGTCGGGGAGGATGACGCTGCTGGGGTAGCGGACCTTGGCGTAGAGGTCGGGCCCGTCGTGGAAGCGGGGCTTGTCGTTGCGCAGGTCGACGATGCGGGTCTTGGCCGTGGACTTGCGGTCCTCGCCCACGCCGCCGCCGCCGAGGACCATGTAGCGCTGCTGCTGGGCGGGCGGCAGCAGTACGGACATGGACGTCTCCAGGATGTCCGGGTCGCTGATGCCGGGCACCTCGGTGAAGTCGTTGCTCGCCACGTCCCACAGGCCCGGGACCCGGCCGCGGTCGGCGGGGCCGTAGCCCGCGTTGGAACCGGTGTAGAAGATCTTCCCCTTCTTGGTGAGGAAGAGGGCGGGGTAGGTGGGGAAGAACCGCTCCTTGGGCAGGTACGTCCATTTCTTGGTGGCGGGGTCGTAGATCTCGTTCTTGCCGGGGACGACCTGGCCGATCTCGTCGAGCCCGGAGACCGAGAGCACCTTGCCGTCCTGGAGGGTGGTCAGCGTCGGATACCAGCGGGCCTCTTCCATCGGGTCGACCGTGATGTAGCGCTCGGCCACCGGGTCGAATTCGAAGGCGTCCTTGATCCCCTGGAAGTCCTTCTTGTCGAAGGAGAGCTTGTTGGCGATGCCGTAGACGTTCTGGGCGTCCTTCCCGCCGAGCCCTTCGACGCGGTAGTTGTCCGTGGTCCCGGTCTCGTAGGCGTGGCCCTTCTCCCGGGCCTCCACATAGACGCGCGCGGTGCTGGCGGTCACCACGATCTTGTCGTCCCGCGTCTCCTTCTTGGCGCGCGGCACGAGCACGGCGTCCTTGGACTCGAAGGTCTTGCGGTTCTCCCGGCCCGTGAAGCGGGTGCCGGCGGGGAGGGTCATCGGCTTGTCGGGATCCTCGTTGTGCACGACCATCAGCCCGCCGGCCTTGGTGACGTCGCCGTCCAGCTTCTCGTAGCGCTGGGTGCCACCCGCGACGAGGAGGTTGCCGTCGGGCAGCTGGGTGTGCCCGGCGCAGAAGAGGTCCTTCGGGGTGGGGATGTTCTTGTAGGTGTTGGTGCGGGGGTCCCACAGGACCGTGCGGAAGGACTTGGCCTTGAAATTGGCGGCGTTGTTGCCGGAACCGGCGACGAGCAGCACCTTGCCGGTGTGCAGCAGGGCGGCGTGAATGGTGTTGATGCGGTACTTCCCGGGGACGTCCGCCACGTCCCAGTGCCCGTTCCGCGCCTTGTACCCGGGCTGATTGATCTTGTAGTCGTGGTATTGGTCGGCGGCGTATCCCCACAGGGCCGGGCCGTTCATTCCGGCGAGTACGACCACGGCCGCGGAGCCGAAGGCCAGGCGACGGGTGCGGCGGCTGGGGCGGCCGAGGCTGCCGAGGCGGAATCTCATCGGTGCGCCTCCTCGGACTGCCGGGAGCCTGGCGCATGGTGCAGGGTCCACCACCACGCGGCGATCGGCGCGAGGGTGACCGCGAGGGCGAGCGTCGCCCAGGTGCGCATCGCCACATGGGTGTGGCCGAGGAAGAAGGAGGCCGCGAGCGAGCCGCCGAAGACGGCCAGGAAGAACAGGTGGATGCGGAAGGTCCCGAAGAGGGTGTCGGGGCTGGCTGAATCGCCCTTCGGGGTGACGACGAACCTGCTCTTGCGGCGCAGCACCGCGTCCGTCAGCGAGCGGGCGTAGATCGGGGCCGAGAGCGCGGACATCACCATGCCCGCGAGGCCGCCGGACCCTTCGGGTTCGTGCGGGGAGACATTGTGCCTGCGGTTCCAGATGTAAAGGCCGATCTGGAGGGCGGCCGCGTCACTGTAGAGCATCATCCAGACCTCGGAGTCGATCTGGATTCCGGATGCGCCGAGCCCGAGGAAGAGGGCGCAACTGAGGGCGCCCAGCATCCAGTTGATCGCGGTCATGGGGTAATAGATGACCATCAGTGTGTAGTTCAGAAAGGTGCCGGGGGAAAGGGTGAAGGCCCCCTTCCAGTACTGCTTGATGATCGTTTCGTAGGTGCCGCGGGACCAGCGCAGCTGCTGGGTGAAGAAGTCCGTCCAGGCGTTCGGCCCTTCTCCGACGGCGAGCACGTCCGGGGTGTAGACCGAGCGCCATTTCTTCCCGGTGGCCGGATTGCGGTGGCGGTGCAGCTCGAAGCCGGTGGCCATGTCCTCGGTGATCGAGTCGTAGAGCCCGCCGATGCCTTTGAGCGCGCTGATCCGCACGGCGTTGTTGGTGCCGACGAACATGGGCGCGCCGTAGCGGTTGCCGGCGCGCTGAATGAGGGCGTGGAAGAGGAACTGCTGGCTCTCGGCGGCTTTGGTGACCGCCGTGTCGTAGTTCCCGTACACCTGAGGTCCAACGACAAAGGCGATATCCGGGTCACGGAAGTAACCGAGCATGCGCTCCAGGAAGTTGGGCAGCGGTACGTGGTCGGTGTCGACGGAGGCGAAGAAGTCATAGGCGTCGCCATGGGCGTCCAGCCAGGCGTTGTAGTTTCCGTGTTTGGTCCTGGCCCGGTGCGGGCCTTTCGCCTGGTTCCATTTCTCCACGCCTTTGCGGCTGAAATGGCGGACGCCCAGCCGCTCGCAGACCGCCTTCACCTCGGGGTCGTCGCCCTCGTCCAGCAGCCAGACGTGCACGGGGCCGCGGTGGCGCACCCGGACGGCCGCCTCGAGCGTTCTGGTGACCATCTCGATCGGCTCCTTGCCGGGCACGAACGAGGTGAGGAAGGCGACCTTGGTGCCGGATTCGGGAACCACCGGTATCGGATCGCGGGCGACCAGGGTGGCGTGGGCGTTGGAGGTGACGTTCAGCGTGCGGAAGAGCTCGATCAGGCCGATCGAGACCAGCATCACGGCGTCGAGGACGCGCATGGTGAGCGTGGCGCCGTCGCGGTGGGTCCAGTGGGCGGGCTGCATCAGCCACACCAGGAGGACGACGGAGACGACGGGCGCCGCGCCCAGCAGTAACGCGGCCTGGATGCGGTGCGGTTCGTCGGCCAGCAGGCTGCGGTAGCGGACCCGGTACGGGCCCTGGCCCTCGGGCGGGGGCTGGCCGAGCGGGCCCGCCAGCCGACTGTAGTGCTCGTAGTCGTAGCGCGGCAGGGGCCGCCGGTGGTGGGGCGGCGACTGCCGCGGGGTGCCGGGCTGCCGTGGGACGCCGCCCGCGCCGGGCGGGGCGGGCGCCCGCAGGCGGGTCGTCACCGATGGGCCGTCGGCGGCCCGGCCGTGGGACTGCTGCCGGGCGTCGGCAGGCGTAGACGTCATGAGTCATCCCCCCGCACGCATGCTGACTGCGTGAATGCCAGTTCATGGGCCCGCGGGCCCCCCTCGAACCGCGCGGGCGCGCTGGTGCCGGCTCCCCCCGGCACCACCCAAGTCCCTGGTCAGACAGTGACATTGGGTGTATCTGTGCGCTACAGGATCTCCGACCCCGCATCATGATCGCAAGGGTGAAACAAGGTGTTTACCGGGCAAAGCGGTACGTCGAACGAAGATGCGTGCGAATGTTGCTTAAGTGGTCACATCTGACACGCTTGTGTGTTCGCATCACACGAGGAACGACTCAGGGCTCCTCACCATTGGTGAGGAGCCCTGAGTCTCGCGTGCGCCGCCAGGGACTCGAACCCCGGACCCGCTGATTAAGAGTCAGCTGCTCTAACCAACTGAGCTAGCGGCGCCTGCTGACAGAGAAAACTCTACCTGACATCCGGGGGTGCTTCCGACCACGCCCGTGGCGGGCGGGGTGCCCGAGGGTGACCCACGGGTGGATTTCCGCCGCCTTGCCGCCCGTTTTGCTGCTGTTTGTGGGGGGCGGAGAATACGTTCCGTAGTCGCCCAGCGGCGTGCGGTTTCTCCAGGGCGTTGAGAAGCTGTGGCGGACGGCGCCCAAGTGGCGAGAGGTGATGAAGGTCAGGGAAAGGCAGCAGGGAGATGCCCGATGACATAGCCGGTCATACCAGCCATACCCGTCATGACGCTCGACGTGATCACGGCAGTCACGGCGGCCACGGCAGTCACGCGCATGGAGGGCTCCGGGCTGCGGTCCTGGGGGCCGTCGCGGGCGCGGCGGTGATCGTCGGCTCGGGGACCGCGGCCCCCGCCGCGGAGCCGCCCGCGCCGCCCCAGGACCAGGCGGTCGCGGACGCCGTCTCCGATCTGGAGCCCGCCGTCGCCTACGCGCTGCGCCACGTGGGCGACCCGTACGCCCTTGGCGGCGCCGGCCCCCACCACTGGGACTGCTCCGGGCTCGTCCAGCAGGCCTACCGCCGGGTGGGGGTCCGGCTGCCGCGCGTGGCCGCCGACCAGTACCGGGCCACGACCCGCATCCCGCGCAGCGCGCTGCGCCGCGGCGACCTGGTCTTCTGGTCCGGCAACGGCAAGGCCTCCGGGGTGCACCACGTGGCGATCTACATGGGCGGCGGCCGCTACATCGAGGCGGCCCGGCCCGGCACCAAGGTCCGCATCTCCTCGTTCTCGCGCTTCGACTCGCACATGTACGGCCGGGTGCAGCTGCCCGCCCACCATGAGGAAGCGCGGGAGGAGTGGCTGGAAGAGGACCCGGAGGGCGGGTCGGACGGCACCTTCGAAGGCGGCTCCGAGGTGCGGCCGGAGCATGCACCCTTCACCCATACGGGCGAGGGGGAGACCTGTACCTGTGGGTGACGGGCGCCCCGAGTGTTGACCTGGACATGATCAACGACCGGTATTAGCCTCCGTCTTGGTCTAGACCGCAATCCACTCGACTCACGGAACCCCCCACGTTCTCGAGGAGTGCAGCATGCGCAGAAAGATCAGTGCGGCGATCATCGGCTTAGGCGTCGCCTGTGTGTCCGTCCTGGCCACCGGCAGCGCGAGCAGTCACGGCTACACCGACTCCCCCACCAGTCGTCAGGCGTTCTGCGCCGACGGCACCGTCGAGGACTGCGGCGAGATCCAGTGGGAGCCGCAGAGCGTCGAAGGCCCCAAGGGCTTCCCGTCCCATGGGCCCTCGGACGGCACCATCTGTGCCGGCGGCAACAGCCGCTTCGCCGAACTCGACGACCCCCGCGGCGGCGACTGGCCCGCCACCCAGGTGAGCGCGGGCCAGAGCTACACCTTCCGCTGGCGGCTCACCGCCCGGCACGCCACCACGGACTTCCGCTACTACCTCACCAACGGCACCTACGACCCCACCAGGCCGCTCACCCGGGCCGACCTCGACCTCCAGCCGTTCCTCACCGTCCCCTACGGCGGCCGGGTCCCCGACGCCACCGTCACCCACCAGGGCACCCTCCCCTCCGGCCGAACGGGCAAGCAGCTGATCGTCGCAGTGTGGACGATCGCGGACACCGGCAACGCCTTCTACGCCTGCTCGGACGTGCAGTTCTGACGTGGGCGGGCCGTGGGGCGACCGTCCGGCGGTCGCCCCACGGCTGTACCCCGGCTACTCCTCGGGGTCGCGCCGCAGCGCGATCCGGCCCAGCACCCCCGCCACGACCAGCGCGGCCACGGCCAGCAGCGCGTAGTCGGGCACGGCGTTGCCCAGGCGCGAGGCGAGCTCCTCCAGGCGGAACTCCTGGTCGGCGTCGAGCACGCCCGGCAGGCCGGTCGTCCCGTCGAAGGCCAGGAAGAGCACCCCGATGCCGATGAAGAACAACCCCGACACCAAGGACGTGGTGTGCAGCCGCAGCCGTCCCATCCGCAGCTCCCGCCCCCGCAACCACCGGCGGCCGCCCAGCCCGAAGCGGTCCCAGAACAGGGCCAGCACGAACAGCGGCAGCGCCATCCCCAGCGCGTAGACGGCGAGCATCGACGCGCCGTAGACCGCGTTGCCGCTCACCGCGGTCACGGTCAGCACCGCGCCCAGGATCGGCCCGGCGCAGAACCCGGCGAGTCCGTAGACGCAGCCCAGCAGGAAGGTGGAGGCCGCCGTGCGCGGCGTGATGCGCCCGGCCGCGGCCTGGGCCTTCTTCGAGGCGAAGCCCAGGCCCACGATCTGGGCGGCGCCCAGGGCGATCACCGTCCAGCCGCCGACGGCGACCAGCAGTTCGCGGTGGCCGTTGAAGAGCCTGCTGGCCGCGGTGGAAGCGGCGCCGAGCGGTACGAGCGTGGTGGCGAGCCCGAGGTAGAAGACGCCGGTGCGGGCGAGCAGCTTGCCGGGGCTCGCGAGCGAGTAGGCGAAGAAGGCGGGCAGCAGCAGCGCGCTGCACGGGCTGACCAGGGCGAGGGCGCCGCCGAGGAAGGCGGCGAGGTAGCCGATGTCGCTCACTTGCCGGACTTCCCGCTGCCCGCCGCGCCCGCCGCCTTCGCGGCCTTGGCCTTGGCGATGGCGTCCTCGAACTCCGCGAGCGGCTGCGCGCCCGCGAGGGGGCGGCCGCCGACGAGGAAGGACGGGGTGCTCTGGACGCCGAGCCGGTAGCCCTCGTCCTGGTCCTTCTTGACGGCCGCTTCGGCTTCGGAGCCGTTCATGTCGGCGCGGAACTTCTCCAGGTCCGGCACGCCGGAGGTGCGGGCCATGTCGACGAGCTTGTCCTCGGCCAGGGCGTCGCCCTTGCGCAGCTTGGCGAAGGCCTCGTCGTGGAACTGCCAGAACTTGCCCTGCCGCCCGGCGGCCCAGGAGGCGCGGGCGGCCCGCTCGGAGTCCTTGCCGAAGATCGGGAAGTTGCGGAACTCGATGCGCAGGACGCCTTCGTCGATGTACTTCTTGACGAGCTCGGGCTGGGTCTCGCGGGTGAAGCGCCCGCAGAACGAGCACTGGTAGTCGGCGTACTCGACGAGGACGACGGGCGCGTCCGGCCTGCCGAGGGCGAGCGGGTCGCCGTCCTTGCGGCGGCTGGTGGTCTGCTCCAGCTGGTCGTAGGTCTGCTGCCGCGGGTCGAAGGCGGCCCCGGCGGCCGGGCCGGAGGACTCGTGCTTGCCGGAGCCGCCGGTGCTGCTGCCGATGGCGGCACCGGTTGCGACGAGCGCCACCACGAGGGCGGCGACCGCGCCTATGGCAGCGGCGCGGCGGCCGCGCGTGGCCGGGCGCGGGTTCTTGGGGGAGGACTTGGGCGAGGACGTGCGGGACATAAGAGGAGAAGCTCCATGCGTCGTACGGGATCAGGGCATGCCGCATCGCGGCCCGGTGGCGGGCCGTGACGGGGGCGGACCTAGATCCGTAGGACGGGGAGCAGCTCGGCGCAGCCCGCGACGGGCACGGGCGGTGCCCTCGGCGCGAGGGCCTGGGGCAGCCGGGTCTGGGGGAGCGGCGTCCGTGCGGTGCCCGGCGCGGTGAGGGGGTCGGTCTGGACGTGGGTGACGATGCCCTCGGCGCCCTTGAGGGGCACGTCCTGCTGGCGGCAGGTGCCGCCGGTGCCCGCGGTGCCGGCGTGCGGCCGGACCTCGGGGGCCGGGCTTCCGCCGGCCGGGCCGTGGGCGAGTGCGGCAGTGACCTGCTCGCCCGCCGATGCGTACGCGGCCGGGCCCGGACCCCACAGGGCCGGGCCGAGGAGAACCGAGAGGAGGAGCAGGAGCGCTGCGGCTGCCGTCGGGCGGCGGTGCTGCGGCACGTGCCTTCTCCTTCCTCTGCCGGTGCGCGTGACGGATCGGCCCTCCATGCTACGGGCCGCCGCCTCAGACCCCGGCGGCCGCGTCGTCGGCGGCGATCGCGCGCAGGGCGGTGCGCTGACAGAACCAGAGCATGGCCACCGTCAGGGCGCACATCCCCACGGCGAAGGCGATGTGCCCGGCGGTGGAGACCACAGCCAGCCCGGCCAGGTTGAGCGCCAGGTGGCTGCCGAGGCGGAGGGCGAGGAGCGCGATGGCGACCTTGCGGGTGTTCTTGCCGCGCCACAGCCGCTTGGCCAGCTTCAGGCGGGGGCGGAGCACGGTCAGGGAGATGACGATGTTGACGACGCCGAGGGCGCCGAGCACCCACAGGGTCTGCGGGGAGGCCTTGAACAGGTCGTAGGTGGCGGACATCAGGCCCTCGAAGCAGAAGAACCAGACGGGCAGCGGCTTGATCGCCGTGGTGCCACCGGCCGGGGGCACGTCCTGCTCCGCCGTCTCGGCCGTCATCGTCTCGGTCGCTGCCGTGGGGTTGATCGTCGCGGTGTCCATGGCAAGAATTCTGCTGGTCGGGGCCGGGCGCGGGCAGATTCGGCTATCACTGGTCACCGATGACATAAGTCATCGGTCGGCTGCCCTCGGGGATGCCGGGAACACGACGAAGGCCCTCACCGATCGGTGAGGGCCTTCGTCTGTCTGTGCGCCGCCAGGGACTCGAACCCCGGACCCGCTGATTAAGAGTCAGCTGCTCTAACCAACTGAGCTAGCGGCGCCTGCTGACGAGATAAATATACCTGGTCCGAACGGGTGCTCCCAACCACGCGCCCCGCAGGCCCCCGCCGCCCCGCTACTGCAGGGTCATCGACAGCAGCATCGGGGCCGCGTGCCGGTTGAGGGTGTCGGCCGCCTCGCGCAGCCGGTGGGCGTGGCGCACCGGGAGCGAGAGGGCCAGGGAGCCGACCGTGCGCCCGGCGGTGATCGGCACGGCGGCGCAGACCGTGCCCACCGCGTACTCCTGGAGATCGAGGACGGGGACGGTCGCGGGCTGGGCGTCGAGCTTACTGAAGAGCACCTTCTCGTTGGTGATCGTCCGGGAGGTGAGGCGGGCGGTCCGGTGCCGGGAGAGGTGGTCGCGGCGGTCGTCGTGGTCGAGCTGGGTGAGCAGGCACTTGCCGATCGCCATCGCGTGGGCGGCGGAGCGGAAGTCGACCCACTCGTTGACCTTGGGGGTGCGTGGGCCGTCCGCGTACTGGGTGATCCTGATCTCGCCGTCGACGTAGCTGCTCAGATAGACGGCGGCGCCCAGCCGGTCGCGCAGCGCCGTCAGCGACTGCTGCAGCTTGCGCTCCAGCGCCTTCTTGCGGTCGCCGCCCACGGCCAGCAGGGCCAGGCCGTCGCCGAGGACGTAGCCGCCGTCGCCGGTGCGCTCGACGTACTCCTCGCGGCGGAGCATCAGCAGCAGGTGGGCGAGGTGGCCCGCGGGCAGCCCGGTCTCGCGGGCGAGCTGTTGCTCGCTCACGCCGCCGGTGTACTTGGCGACGGTTTCCAGCACGCGCAGCGCGTACTGCACCGAGTGGAACGGTGCGGTCGGCTCGGGCCTGAGCGCCACGGTCTCCCCCTGACGGTCTCCTCGGGTGTGCCGCTCTCCACGATAAAGGTGAAAAGCCCTGCGTGGAGAGGGGGTTGAACAGATTTCGTGCGGGGTCCGTACCCTGCCGTGGGGCGTGCGGGACGTGGCATATGCCCCCGTCGTACGCCGGAGGTCGTGCGCCGCCCCGGGAATAACCGGAGAGATACTCCGGTTCGCTTCCCCGGGGGCGCGCACCCGCGCCCCGCACCGTCGAACAGGGAGGCAGGCCGGCGTGGACGGCACACAGGACGACACCATCCGTGCGACACCCCGGGGCAACGCCCCCGTGGCCCTGTCCGTACTGGACCTGGCCCCGGTCGGCAGCGGCCGGACCGCGCGGCAGGCGCTCGGTACCACGGTCGAGCTCGCGGCGCTTACCGAGCGGCTCGGCTACCACCGCTTCTGGGTGGCCGAACACCACTCGATGCCGGGCATCGCCAGCTCCTCCCCGGCCGTCGTCCTGGCCCACCTGGCGGCGCACACCGAGCGCATCCGGCTGGGCTCGGGCGGCGTGATGCTGCCCAACCACGCCCCGCTGGTGATCGCCGAGCAGTTCGGCACGCTGGAGGCGCTCGCCCCGGGCCGCATCGACCTCGGCCTCGGCCGGGCGCCCGGCACGGACGGCGCCACCGCGGCCGCGCTGCGCCGCGAGGACCGGCTCGCCGAGAGCGCGGACGACTTCCCGCAGCAACTGTCGGAGCTGACGCGCTTCCTGGACGACGACTTCCCCGACGGGCACCCCTACGCCCGGATCCATGCAGTGCCGGGGCCGGTGCAGGGCCGGGTGCCGGGCGGGGTGCAGCGGGCGGACCGGCCGTCCGTGTGGCTGCTGGGGTCCTCGGGGTTCAGTGCGCGGCTGGCGGGGCTGCTGGGGCTCCCGTTCTCCTTCGCGCACCACTTCTCGGCCGCCAATACGGTGCCCGCGCTGGAGCTGTACCGGAACTCCTTCCGGCCCTCCGCCGTCCTCGAGCGCCCGTACGCGAAGATCGGCGTCCAGGCCTTCGCCGCGGACGACGCCGAGGAGGCCCGCCGCCAGGTCCTCACCGGCGCCCTGGCCATGCTCCGGCTGCGCACGGGACGGCCGGGCCTGATCCCGAGCCCGGAGGAGGCCGAGTCCTACGACTACACCCCGGCCGAGCGGGAATTCGTCTCCGACTGGCTCCGCAACGTCGTTCACGGCACCCCGGACGAGGTGCGGGAGGGCCTGGACGCCCTGGTGAAGCGGACCGGCGCGGATGAGCTGATGCTCACCACCAACGCCCATAGCCCCGGGCCGCGCCTGCGCAGCTACGAGCTGATAGCGGACGCGTACGCGATGGGGTGATGCGCGGCGGGGCCCGCGCGGCCCCGCCTCTTCACGGCCGTGCGCCCGTGTCCAGCAGGGCCGAGATGCGGTCCGCCGGGACCGGGCGGGAGTAGAACCAGCCCTGGCCCGTGTCGCAGCCGATGCGGCCCAGCCGCTCCGCCTGCTCCGCGCTCTCCACGCACTCCGCGGTCACCGTCAGGCCCAGCCGGTGGGCGAGCTGGACCAGGGCCTCGACGATCGTCTCGTCGGCCGGGTTGGGGTGTTCGTCGGCGCGGAAGCCGTGCACGAAGGAGCCGTCGAGCTTGAGCGTGGAGACCGGCAGCCGGCTGAGGTAGGCGAGGTTGGAGTAGCCCGTGCCGAAGTCGTCGATGGCGATGGCGATGCCCATGTCGCTGAGCTCCTGCAGCTGTTGCAGCGGACGGCCCGCCGAGCCCATCACCGCCGACTCGGTGAGCTCCAGCTGGAGCAGCCGCGGCGGCAGCCCCGTCTCGGCGAGGATCGACGCCACATCCGCCACCAGGTCGGAGTCCCACACCTGACGCACCGCCACATTGACGCTGACGACGAGCGGTTCGCCGGGGTGGTCGAGCTGCCAGCGCCGCGCCTGCCGGCAGGCGGTGGCCAGCACCCAGCGGCCGAGCGGCACGATGGCCCCGGTCTCCTCCGCCAGCCCGATGAACCGGTTCGGCGCGAGCGTCCCGAACTGCGGGTGCCGCCAGCGCACCAGCGCCTCGACGCCCCGTACGACGCCGTCGCCGAGCCCCACCAGCGGCTGGTACTGCAGCACGAACTCCTCCCGCTCGACCGCCGGGCGCAGTGTGTTGGACAGGGCCTGCCGGGTCATCCGGTGGGCGTTGCGCTCGGGGTCGAAGAGGGTCCAGCGGGCCTTGCCGTCCGCCTTGGCCCAGTACAGCGTGGTGTCCGCGGCCTGCATCAGCTCGGTCGCGTGCGTCCCGGCCGCCGGGCGCTCGACCACGCCGATGCTGGCCGACACCGCCAGCCGCTGCCCGGCCACCTCGAACGGCCGGGCGAGCGCCGCCTGCACGGCCGCCGCGAGGTCGACGAGCTGCTCGGTGCCCGCCGAGTCCTCCACCAGCAGCGCGAACTCGTCCCCGCCGAGCCGGGCCACCAGGTGCCCGTCGGGCGCCGCGCACTCCGACAGCCGCCGGGCCACCGCGCCGAGCAGCCGGTCGCCGGCCCGGTGGCCGAGGGTGTCGTTGACGGCCTTGAAGCCGTCCAGATCCAGGTAGCACAGCCCGATCCGGCCGCCGCGGCCCGTCGTCAGCTCGGCGGTGGCCAGCGCCGCGGCCAGCCGTTCGAAGAACAGACTGCGGTTGGGCAGCCGGGTCACCGGGTCGTGCATCCGCAGGTGGCGCAGGCGCGCCCGCAGATCGCGGCGGTCGCTGACGTCGGCCACCGACAGCAGCGCGTCGCGGGTCTCGGGCAGCGGGGTGACGGTCACCTCGGCCCACACCCCCTGGCCGCCGGCCTGTCTGATCCTGCGGGTGCAGTGCAGGCGGTCGCGGCGGCCCAGCAGCACCTCGCGGTAGGCGAGCCAGGTCCGCGCGTCCTCGCGCAGTCCGGTGAGATCGGCGGCGGAGGAGTCCTGGAGCCGGGCGGGGTCGGTGCCCAGCAGGGCGCCGAGAGCGTCATTGGCGGTGCGTACGAGGCCGTCGCGGCCGACGACGGCCATGCCGAGGTGCGCGGCTCGGAAGGCAGCGCGGAATTCCTTCGAAGTGACGTGACGTTGCGTGACGACTGGCGGCGTCGAACCGGGGGCGCCGCCCTGGCCGTCGAGTGTTCCGCTCAACGCTCGCTCCCGCGTGGCATTGGTTCCGCATGGGGTCCGCACGGGTCCCGTGCGGGGTTCGTATGTCTCGTACGCGTGGTCGGAATAGCGGCAAATGGCCGCCTGTAGGGGGATTCCGTGCTGGAAGTGTGGCGAGCATAGAGCCCGCGCAGGGACCGTTCCAGCGGCCCGGCCGCGACCAGTGGAGCCGCCGGGTTGGGCCCGACCGTTTCTGTCTGTCCCTGCGCGTCCATGCACGCTCACGCCTGAGGCTGTATGGCTGCGACTTGTCGATTGACCATTCGTGACCGAGTGTGATGTACCCAGAAGTCGGCTTAGTCACTCGACTGGGGTAGTGAAACAGGGCATAACACCGCAAATAACAAGAGGGTGGGTGAGGTCTCCCGATTCCGTCCCCGGAGGTCGACGTGGTGCGTCCGCAGACACCCATGGGAGTGGACCGGCCGCGCCGCCGAGCGGACCGGTCCCGGCTGCGCCGTGCGGGAGCCGTGATCACCAGCCTCTGCGCCATCGCCGCCACCATGATCGTGACACCGGCGCACGCCGTCGGCCCCGGCGGCCCCTGTGCGCTGCCGCGCAGCGACGCCCATCACTCCGAGGGCCTCGACACCTGGAACCCGGACTACCCCCGCCCCACCGGCCGGCTCGACGCCGTGATGGTCTTCCTGTCCTTCCCCGACTCCCGGCCCGTCGTCACCCCCGACCGGCTCGCGGCCGACCACTTCCCCGGCACCTCCCGGTTCTTCGAGCGGGCCTCCTACGGGCGGTTCAAGCTGAGCGTCCATCCGGTCAAGCACTGGTTCCAGATGCCGCAGGCCTCCTCCGCGTACCACATACAGCGCGACTGGGACGGCGATCAGCGCTCGGCCTATCTGCGGGACGCCATCGCGGCGGCCGACGCCGAGGTCGACTTCAGCCGCTACAGCCTCGTCTACCTCGTCGCCGACCCCGATGCCCCGGGCGTCGACTCCGACGCGACCAAGGTCGTCAACCTCGAAGAGCCCATCGAGGTCGACGGCAGCCTGCTGCGCCGCGTCGTGACCGTCTTCGAGCACCATCCGCCGGACCGCAACGTGCTCGCCCACGAGACTGGGCACGTCCTGGACCTGCCCGACCTCTACCACCGGCCCACGGACGGCAAGGGCGACTGGGACACCCATGTCGGCGACTGGGACCTCATGGGCAGCCAGTTCGGGCTGGCCTCGGACCCCTTCGGCTGGCACAAGTGGAAGCTGGGCTGGCTGGCCGGGCGGCAAGTGGACTGCGTCACCGCGCGCGGCAGCACCCTGCACACGCTGCAGCCGATCGAGGCCCCGATGCAGCCGGGCTCGGACGGCCGCACCCGGCTGGTGGTGGTGCGTACGGGCGCGACCAGCGCGATCGCCATCGAGGCGCGCAGTGCGTCCGGCAACGACTCCGCCACCTGCACCGAGGGGGTGCTGGTCTACCGGGTGCGCAGCGACACGGCCTCGGGCAGCGGGCCGGTGCAGGTGCTGGACGGGCATCCGAACGGGCGCGCCTGCTGGGGAGAGTCGGTCTACCCGCCGCTCGCGGACGCG
This sequence comes from Streptomyces olivoverticillatus, assembly GCF_014203555.1. Classification (GTDB taxonomy): domain Bacteria; phylum Actinomycetota; class Actinomycetes; order Streptomycetales; family Streptomycetaceae; genus Streptomyces; species Streptomyces olivoverticillatus. Next base: position 155,034 of record NZ_JACHJH010000002.1, read on the forward strand.
CCGCTGGGCGCGGGAGAGTCCTTGAAGGTGCAGCCGGACGGAGTGGAGGTGTCTGTACGGGCGCACACGGCGAGCGGGGCGTGGACCGTACGGGTGGGCCGGGATTAGCTCCCGTCCCCGGGGGTGCCGGGCATACGACAAAGGCCCTCACCGATCGGTGAGGGCCTTTGTCTGTCTGTGCGCCGCCAGGGACTCGAACCCCGGACCCGCTGATTAAGAGTCAGCTGCTCTAACCAACTGAGCTAGCGGCGCCTGCTGACGTGGAAGACTTTAGCACCCTGATCCGGTGGAAAGAAAATCCGCATGTTTCAGCCGGGCGTGAGCAGGGGTAGGCCGGGCGCACGGACCGGGACAGGGGCCCCATTCTGGGCGGAATCTGCCCTTCCAGTTCGGGAGGCGCGTACGCAGGCCCACAGCAGCACGTCCGGGCCGGGGAGCCAGGGGTGGCGGGCCGCCGGGGCGACCAGCCAGCGGGTGGGGGGCGGGGAGGGCTCGCTCTCGCCGGGCGGGCATAGCGCGGGGACGGTCACGGCGTCGCCCACGCCGTGGCACAGCAGCGGGGGCAGGTCCTCGCCGCGGCCCGCCCACTCCTCCCAGCCGAGCAGTGCGGGCAGCCGCTGGGCGGTGCCGGGGGCGGCGAAGACCAGCAGCCGGCCGCGCTGGGCGGCGACCGGGCCGGAGCCGGGGCCCGCGGACCACAAGCGGTCCAGCATCCGGCGGCCGAACAGCGTGGGGGCGCTGATCACGTCGAACGCGCTGCCGCAGGGCAGGACAAGGCAGGCCGTGGGGTTGTCGGACCACAGGGCCTGCACGCTGCGGGGGAAGCGGCTGGCCGAGGCGAGCCAGTCGGCCCCGGCGGGGGTGACGCAGGCGGCGGTGTGGGTGTGCGGGGCGGGGTGCGGATCGTACAGCCGGGTGCTCATGCCCCTATGGTCGGAGGCGGGGCGGGGGCCACTCGGGGTACTTCCCGGAATTCGGGACAGGGCCGGGTGCGGTGCGCTACTTTGCCCCGCCGCATATGCCAACGGCCCATGATCGGGGACCATGGGCCGTCCGGGTCAGTCGACCGGGGTACTGCTGCCGCGCAGCAGGTCGCGGCCGAACTCGACCATCTTCTTCGTGTAGTCCTCGCTCCACTCGGCGCGGGCCGCGATCACTGCCGTGGGCAGTCTGTCGAAGCGCCGGGGATCGGCGAGCTGGGCCGCCGCCACCGCCTGGTACTCGGTCGCCCGGTCCGCGGCAGCACGGAAGGCCAGCGCCAGCTCGGTCGAGCGGGCCAGCAGCTCACGCGGGTCCTCGATCGATTCGAGGTCGAAGAAGTGCTCCGGATCGGCGACGGCCTCGGGTGGCTCGAAGAGCAGCTGCGCGGGCTTCAGGCGCCGCGGACCGCTGTCCTGCGCGCCGGGAGCCTGCTTCGGCTCGCACATGTACATACCTCCAGGATCGTCTGCACCGTCATCCATTGTCCTGCCGCGCGCAAGTGCGCCCCCGGACCCCGAACACACGCCGGGGTGCACCGGACCCTGAACATGCGCCGGGGTGCGGAAGCCCACGACCGCGCGTCACGGCCGCCACGCCACCCGGTGCTCGCCCAAGTGGGACAGGACCGCGTGGTTCGCCTCCCAGCCGTCCGGGCTGTATCCATTGGCCGCCTCCGG
>NZ_JACHJH010000002.1:156790-1153786 GCF_014203555.1 Streptomyces olivoverticillatus
GCCGGGCTCCGCCCGCGCGGCGGGACCCCGCAGGGGGCTTTGGCTCACGGCCGCCACGCCACCCGGTGCTCGCCCAAGTGGGACAGGACCGCGTGGTTCGCCTCCCAGCCGTCCGGGCTGTATCCATTGGCCGCCTCCGGCGGCGTGCCGGGCTCCGCCCGCGCGGCGGGACCCCGCAGGGGGCTTTGGCTCACGGCCGCCACGCCACCCGGTGCTCGCCCAAGTGGGACAGGACCGCGTGATTCGCCTCCCAGCCGTCCGGGAACTTCACCGTCACCCCCAGCTGCACTGGCTCCGTCGACGGGTGGTCGTCCAGCAGGCGGTCGACACCCGCGCGGCACACCACCACGCACGCGTGCCGGTGCCGGGAGGCCAGGACGCACAGGCGGCCCGTCTCCAGGTGGAAGGCCGTCGCGTCCGGGCGCCCCGAGAGGGGGTGCAGGATCACCGTCACGTCGAACTCGCGGCCCTGCAGCCGGTTGGCCGTGTCCACCGTGACGCCGCTGACGCCCAGCTCCTCCAGCGCCGCGCGGACCGCCGCGGCCTGGTCGCGGTGGGCGGTGCCCACCGCGATCCGGTCGGCCGTCAGCGGCACCGCCTCCGGGGACCGCTCGCTGCTCACCGCCCCGCCGCGGGCCAGCAGCCGCCCCACGACCAGGGCCACCGCCCCGACCGCCTCCGGGTCCGTGCGCGGCGTGTGGCGCGCGGGCAGCTCCAGCAGGCCCCAGCCCGATTCGGCCGCCTCGTCCAGCACCCGGTCCGGGCCCGAGCCGTCCGACGGCACGCCGAAGGACAGCGTCCGCTCCCCGTGACCGGTCCCGCTGCGGAACGGCGTGTACGGATAGAAGGCGTCCGACACCAGCGGGGCGGCGCTCGCGGGCAGCCGCCAGGAGACCGGCAGCCGGTGCTGCGGCAGGCCCGGGTTGTGGGCGAGCAGCGTGGACACGGCGCTCGCCGACGGGTCGTACGACAAGCCCGCCCACTGGTCCGCGCCCACCACGCTGAACGGGTCCAGCTGGCCCGGGTCGCCCACGAACAGCGCCCGCTCGAAGAGCCCCGCCACCGCCAGCAGCGCGTCCGAGCGCATCTGGTACGCCTCGTCGACGATCGCGTGCCCCCACGGCTCGGCGGTCTTGGTGTGGGCCCACTTCGCGGCCGTGGAGACCACCACCTCCAGCCCCGCGAGGTCGGCGGCCTTCGCTGACGTCACCACCGAGTCCAGCGCGTCGAGCGCCGGGTCGTAGGCGCGGTGCTCATTGCTGTGCAGACGGCCGACCGGCAGCTCGGGATCCGCCTCGGCCAGGCGCAGCACCAGGTCGTCGACCTGGGCGTTGGTCTGGGCGACGACCATCAGCGGCCGGCCCGCCGCGGCGAGCTCCCGGGCCGCCCGGACGACCAGGGTGGACTTGCCCGCCCCGGGCGGGGAGTCCACGACGACGCCGCGGTGGGGGCTGTGCAGCGTGTCCTCGAGGATGGCGTCGGTGGCCTCGGCCGCCGCCTTGGCGGGGTCGAAGGCGCGCCCGCGCGGCAAGCGCACGGTCACAGGAGGTCCTCCGCGGTCACGGGGTCGGGGGCCTCGGCCGCCGCGGCGGGCGGGCCGCCGTGCGTCCAGGGCGTGCGGTCGGGGTCGGGCAGCTCGGGGCCGCCCCTGGGCGCGTGCTCGAAGAGCGTCCAGCACACGGTGTCGCCGGGCTCCGGCACGGAACCGGCTTCGGGCACCTTGCCGCGGCCCATCCCGCCCGTCAGCCGCACGGTCAGGGTGCCGTCCGCCTCGTGCGCCACGAACTCGGCCGACTGCGACTTGCCGCCCGGCAGCGCGCGGTGGAGCCGGGCGCCCTCGGCCGGATGCGGGGCGTCGCCCGTGCGGACGGTCACCAGCGGGCGCGGGCGGGGGACCTTGGCCTGCGAGTACTCCATGACCACCGCCGTGACCTCGCCTTCGAACGCCTCCCCGGCCAGCCGCCGCCCGGCCATCACCAGCGGATCGTCCAGCGCCTCCTGCGCGTCCAGCTGCGCCTGGGCCGTCTCGCGCGCCCCGAGCTTGCGGGCCGCGGTCACGGCGTCGTCCTGCTTGGGCTGCGGGGGCTCGCCGGCGCGGAGGCGGTCGCGGTGCGCGGTGTACGACCAGCGGTCGCGCTTCCAGCGGTCGGCGACGTGCGCCCCCTCCGGGAGCGCGCGCAGCAGGCCGACGCCGCGCCAGACGGCATCCCAGGTGGGGCGCAGCTGAGTCTCCAGGAGGTCGTGGATCTCGCGCTCGGCGCCGGTGCGGCCCTGGTCGTAGCGGGCGATGGCGGGGGCCAGCCGCTTGTTGTCGAACACCGGGTCCGTGGCGGGCCCGGCGGGCGGGTGCACCAGCAGCCCGTCCCGGTCGCGCTCGCGCTCCGCGCGGGCGGCGGCTTCGGCGCCTGTCAGCCCGTGCGGAGGGTCGATCCAGGCGAGCAAGGCCCCCAAGTGCTGGTCCTCCAGCACGCTTTGGCCAGTGGCCCAGTGGCGGCCGAGCAGCTGCGTCATCGCCGGGAGCAGGGACGAGCCGGGCACGCGGGCGCGCTCCCCGAAGTGGGTGAGCCAGCGGCCGAGCAGGGGCACGCGCGGGGGAGCGGGGTGCGGGGCGTCGGGATCCTGCTCGGCGGTGCGCCGGAACCGCATCGAGCGGCCGAGCAGCCGTACGTACTCCACGCCCGCGGCGCTCGGGACGAGCAACTGCGGGGCGTCGGCGCAGGGCTCCTCGGAGCCGCTTGTGTTCTCTGTGTCTTCTGCGTATTCCGCGCCTTCGGCGTACGACTCGATGTACGGCAGCATGGCCTCGGCCAGCTCGGCGAGGAACGCGGACCGCAGATCACGGTCGCGCGGCTGCGGTACGACGAGGAGCCGCGGTGTGTCCGGATCGGTGCCCACCATGGCCCCGAGCGGCGCCCCCGCCTCACCGGCGGTCGTCAACGGCACGAAGACGAACGGCTTCTCGGCGAGGTGCCGATGCCGCACGGTGGCCAACGGCCGTGCCCGCCCGTCCCGCACGGCTTCCAGCCGCGCGAGCGTGGTGATCAGCGACATACGGGCCCCTCCCGCCGCCCCGAGCCGAGGGGCGCGGCGGTGCCGGACCCCGGCCGTCCGTCCAAGGCCCGGCGGTGACCGGGCAGCTGCCGCCCCCTCATCCCGCCACCCCCGCCAGCGCCTGGGCCCGCAAGGCCGCCGCGCGGCGCAGGGCCGAGACCGTGGGGTCGTCGGGGTCGCCCGCCTCGCCGCTCGCCGCGGCGAGGACGGCCCCGACCGTCGTCAGGCCGCCCAGCTCCGCGCGCAGGCCGCGGCCCAGGGCCTGGACGGCGTCCGCCGCGCGGGACCGGGCGCGGCAGTGGAAGGCCAGCTCGCATGCCGCGAGGCACTCCGGGGCGTACGCCGCCGCGACCGCGTCGACCGCGGAAGCCAACTCGGCGGCCGGGCGCATCGAAGTGCGGCCGTCGTCGGCGAGGCAGAGGTCGAAGGTCGTGCCCTCCGGCAGGGCGGCGGCGATGGAGGCCACGCCGGTCAGCCGGGCCAGCTGGCGCCGCGTCGTGGCCAGCTGCTTGCGGACGTCGACAAGGGAGGCGGCCGGCAGGTTGGAGAAGTCCTTGGGGCAGACCAGCAGGATGCGATGCCGCACCAGACCGGCCTCCGCGCCGAGCCGCTCGGCCACGGCCTCCAGCGCCAGCGCGTACACCGCGGCCTGCCGGGCCGCCGCACCCACCTTCGCGGAGTCGGCCGAGCCGTCGACCATCGCGAAGGACTTGATCTCGACGACCGTCCAGCTGCCGTCCGGATGGACGACCACCGCATCGGGCTCCAGATAGGCGGGCGTGCCCGCCACGGTCAGGGCCAGCAGGGGATGATCCAGCACCGCCCAGCGGCCCGCCGCCGTGGCCTCGCGCAGGGCGAGCGCGGTGCGCGCCGTGCGCCCCTCGGGCCCGGCGGCGGCCAGGTCTGGAAGATCGACGTGCTCCGGCGCGGGCGAGCCGTCGCCGAGGCGCTCGCGCAGCAGGCGGACCAGCTCCGCGCCGCCGTCGGCCTTGACGCGCGCTTCGAAGGCATGGCCGCGGACGAACGCGAACTGGGACTGCCCGAACGCGGCCGGCGCGCCCAGGGCCCGGGACAGCGCGGCCTTGTCGACCCCGGCGCCGTCGAGCAGGGCCCGGCGGTGGCAGCCGGGGTTGGCGGCGAGGGCCGCCAGCGCGCGGGCGTCGAGGGGCCGGGGCGCGACGGTCGGGCCGCGCAGCTCAGCGAGCCGCTGTCGCAGCGCCGTCGGTGCGGCTGTCTCCGGCCTCGCCTCGGGCCGGCTGTCGAGGGATCTGATCACTGGCGTCCGCCTCGCGAAGTCTCTCCGGCGCGCCCGGGCGGCCGCCCGCGGCCGGGGAACCGGCGGACGTCGTCCGGGCATGCGCTGTACCCGCCGAAGTCTCGCACCCGCCACTGACAACCGCGGCCGTCTCGCCCGTTTCCGCGCTCCCGTGCCCGCCGAAGCGGGCCCGGATGCGGTCGGCGAGCCGCAGCGCGGGCCGGGCGAGCAGGTACCCGGTGCCCATCACGGCGGCGCCCGCGGCGGCGTCCAGGAAGTAGTGGTTGGCGGTGCCCATCACCACGAGGGCGATGGTGAGCGGGTAGAGGACGCCCGCGACCTTCGTCCAGGCGGAGCGTCCGTGGCGCCAGAGCACGGCACCGCACCACAGCGCCCAGCCGACGTGCAGGCTCGGCATGGCCGCGTACTGGTTGGTGAGCCCGCCCAGCCCGCGCGGAGCGCTCGCGTCGCCGCCCCACCAGCCGTACGAGGCGTACTGGGCCATCGTGTCGACGAAGCCCTGGCTCGCGTCGAGCAGCCGCGGCGGGCAGGTGGGCAGCAGGGTGAAACCGATGAGCCCGATGAGGGTCGAGATCATCAGCCAGGTCCGCAGCCTGCGGTACGCGGCCGGGCGGCGGTTGAAGACCCAGACCAGCAGCGCCGGGGTGAGCAGGTAGTGCAGCGAGGCGTAGGCGAAGTCGGCGGGTATGCCGACGGCCGGGTGGTCGGTGAGGAACCGGTTGAGCGGGTGCTCGAAATTTATTCGGAACGTTTTTTCAAGGTCGAGTATCGACAGGCCGTGGTCCACGGCCGACTGCACGTCGCCCCGGACCAGCAGCCGCCCCGCCGAGTACAGCCCGTACACCACGGCGATCAGTGGCAGTTCGGTCCACCAGCGCGGCCGCTTCCCGAGTGGTGCGGTGCGGTACATCCGGACGCTCTCCAATGGGTTCAGGCGGCCAACAAGCGCGACATGTAACCGTACGGTGTACGCCACATTGCTCGCACACCGCCCCGTGGGTTACACCAGGCGCCCCCGAGGGGCGGGTGGGGAGACGTCGGGACTGGCCAGAGGGTTGCCCGCAGGTGACGTGAGTGATGATGGGGGCGGACAGAACGGGAGTTCCGTACCGGTTCTGTTGTGAAAGTCACCGAATTTTCTTGTGAAGTAAGGGGCCCTCGCCATGGCACCGCGGATCCTGCTGGCCCGGCACGGACAGACCGAGTGGTCGCTGTCCGGGAAGCACACCGGCCGCACGGACATCCCGCTCCTCGACGAGGGCCGCCGCGGCGCCAAGCTGCTCGGCGAGCGGCTGCACCGCGCCCCCTGGGACGGCCTGCCGGACGCCGAGGTCCGCACCAGCCCGCTGGTGCGCGCCAAGGAGACCTGCGAGCTCGCGGGCTTCGGCGGCCGGGCGAGCGACTGGGACGCCCTGATGGAGTTCGACTACGGCGCGTACGAGGGCATGACCCCGGCCGAGATCAAGGCGGGCCGTCCGGGCTGGCTGATCTGGCGTGACGGCGTGCCCGAGGGGGAGACGCTCGCCCAGCTGACCGCCCGCGCGGACGAGGTCGTCGAGTGGGCCCGCTCCGCCGACCGCGACGTCCTGGTCTTCGCCCACGGCCACATCCTGCGGACGATCGCCGCCCGCTGGCTCGGCGAGGAGGCCTTCTTCGCCTCCCGCATCCGCCTCGACCCCACCTCGCTGTCCATCCTGGGCTGGGCCTACGGCGCCCCGGCCCTGGAGCGCTGGAACGACACCGGCCACATCGCCTGACCGGCCCGGGGCACGCTCACGCCGGCTGGGCGGCGGCCTCGTGCCGGCCGAGGAAGGCGGAGACCGCGGGCTCGGCGGCGTGCCGCCGCAGCAGCCGGGCGGTGGAGACGAGCATCGTGCGGATCCGCGCCGACTGCACCTGGGCGAGATGGTCCAGGGCCTGCTCGCCCGCGGCCGCCGCCGCGTCCGGCGCGCCGCCGCGGGCGAGGTCGCCGGCCAGCTGGGCCGTGTAGAGGGCGATGTTCCGCGCGAAGTGCGGGTCCTGCAGCGCGACGGCCCGCCGGGCGTGCTCCGCGGCCCGAGCCCAGTCGCCCAGCGCCGACCAGCACTGCGCCTCCAGCCCCTCCAGCTCCGCCTCGCCGAAGAACGTCATCCACTCCGGGTCCGCCTCGCACGCCCCGCGTTCGAACATGGTCCGGGCACGCGCGAGCGCCTCCTTGCACGCGGTCCGGTCGCCCAGCCCGGCCCAGCCACCCGCCTCCCGCAGGGCCAGCAGGGACAGCAGCCGCGCCGACGGCAGCTGACGGCCCGCCCGCTGCGCCGCCTGCGCGGCCCGCACCGCTTCGCGGGGCCGTCCCGCGTCCCTCGCCAGGAAGGCGGTGTTGCAGAAGGCGTGCGCCTCCAGTGCCGGATCGCCGGCGACGCGTGCGGTGGCGAGCGCCTCCGCGTAGTGCGAACGGGCGTCGGCGTAGCGGCCCGAGTCGTGGGCCAGCCAGCCCACCGAGATCGACAGCTCGCCCGCGCCGGAGTGCAGCCGGTCCGCGACCGACTGCCGCCGTACCTGGGCGTCGAGCAGGTCGTACGCCGCCCGCAGCGGGTGCGCCGCGCGCCGGTAGAGGCCGTCCGCGCCGTGCCGGTCGTCGAGCAGCCGGATGTGGCGCACCGCCTCCTCGACGGCCGACGCCTCGGTCTCGCCCGCGTGTCGCCGGTGACGGGGGCGCGGGCCACCGCCCAGGGAAGCGGTGGCCACTGCGGCTGTACCGGAGGTCATGAACGCGCGACGCAACACGTCGCTCTCCTTGTTGCTGTCGAAGGTGCTGTCGTAAGTGCCGTCGGAGGGAGTGCTGTCGGAGGGAGTGCCGGCGCCGGACCCGTCCCCCGGTCCGCGCGTACTGCTTTCGGCGGGGCTTCCGGAATGGCCGGGCGGCGCGGGACCGTTTTTGTGCGCCCCCCTTCCACGCACTGTTTCGCGCGGTGCGAAGCCCATGTCCGCCGGTTCGCGGCCGGGAAACATATGCCTGAACACCCGCTCGTACGCATAGTTGGGGCAGCGGATCTCGCCGGACTCGACGCGCCCGACGTAGCGCGCGTCGCACGAGACGTGTTCGCCGATCTCGCGTGCCGCCCGGCGCACGGCCGCCGCGAACTCCCCTGGTGAGCGCTGTCCTCGCAGCTCCCTGAAGGCGGTGTTCGGACGTGGTGACGAGGACGCGCGGTGCGACGCCATGGCCGGACCCTCTCCCTGGCGAGCCGCCCCGCATGCGTGCCCGCGGGGCGGGCGGCTGTGCTGCCGTGTGGCGTGATGACCGTACCGGCTGAGCGCGGCCCACTACATCCGGTTTGGCTACAAAACGGATATCTCACCTGTGATCCGCCATGAACTGCCATCCTTTGCGGCGGCATGTTGCCGTAGCCGTTGACGCACGAGCGGCGTTGAACTCTCCGAGCGCAAGCGCGCTCGACGCGGAGTGGCACGGCGTGAGGAGGGGTTTCCCGTGGTGGAGGCCGGAGTGGATATCGGCGGCTCGCGAACGACGGCTCTGCACCAGCCACGTCAGGACCACAGCCTGTCACCCGTCGAAGCGGCCTTCCCGCCGCTCGCGGCCGCGGTGGAGACCCTTGAGGGCAGACCCTGCGACCTCGTCACCGTCCCCGCCCGCCAGGGTCTGGAAGCGGTCGACATCCTGCGGCTGCGCGACGGCGTCGGCCCCGTGCTGCACGACGGCGGCTGCGACACCCTCGGCTTCCTGGTGCCCCCCGGCACCGCAGACGCCTGGGACCTGCCGGGCAGCGCCTGCACCCAGACCTACGGCCGCGGCCTGCGCATCGGCCCCGCCGAACCGCCCGTGAACGGCACCGGCTGGCTGGTCCCCCCGGACGCCGCCTTCGCCGCCGCCACCGACCCCGCCGTGCTCCGCGCCGCGCTCGGCGAGGCCGCCCGCACCATCGAGGCCGTCGACCGCTGCCGGTGAGCGCCCGCTCCGCCACCGGCGATACTTGAGGCGTGGCGAAGGGCAAACAGAAGCAAGGGCGCGGGCGCGCCGCCGAACCGGTCCGGGAGCAGGTGGCGGGCGGTACGGCCGAGCTCGTGCCCGACCGCGACCGTCCGCGCGGCTTCACCCTGCTGATCGACCGCGCCCCGCAGTCCCACGTGGACCTCGACGACCCGTCCCACCTCGACTTCGCCTACCAGCGCAGGCTCGGCCACATCGCCGACCTCGTGGCGCCGCCCGGCAAGCCCGTCCAGGTCCTCCACCTGGGCGGCGGCGCCTTCACCCTCGCCCGCTACGTCGCGGCCACCCGGCCCCGATCCACCCAGCAGATCGTCGAAATCGACGCCCCGCTCGTCCAGTTCGTCCGCCGCGAGCTGCCCCTGGACGCCGCCTGGCGCATCCGCGTCCGCGGCGGCGACGCCCGCGAAGGACTGGCCAAGGTGCCGGACGCCTGGGCGGACCTGATCATTGCCGACGTCTTCGGCGGCGCCCGCACGCCCGCCCACCTGACCAGCACCGAGTTCACCGCCGAAGTCCGCAGGGCGCTGCGGCCGGGCGGCTTCTACGCGGCCAACCTCGCGGACGGCCCGCCGCTCGCCCACCTCAAGGCGCAGATCGCCACGGTGCGGACCGTCTTCCCCGAGCTGTGCCTGACCGCCGATCCGGCCGTGCTGCGCGGACGCCGCTTCGGCAACGCCGTGCTGCTCGCCTCCGACCGCGAGCTGCCCGTCGCCGAACTGACCCGGCGGGCCGCCACCGACCCGCACCAGGGCCGCGTCGAACACGGCCGCGCCCTCGACGACTTCACCGGCGGCGCCGTGCCCGTCACCGACGCGAGCGCCCGCCCGTCCCCGGCGCCCCCGCCCTCCGTCTTCGAGTAACCCCCGCTAGCCGGGCGGCAGCTGGCCCGTCCGGATCACCTCCGCGTACCAGCGGTAGCTGGACTTGGGGGTACGGGCGAGGGTGGCGTAGTCGACGTGGACCGTCCCGAAGCGCTTGCTGTAGCCGTACGACCATTCGAAGTTGTCCAGCAGTGACCAGAGGAAGTAGCCCCGCACGTCCGCCCCGTCGCCCAGCGCGCGCAGCACCGCCTCCAGATGGGCGTGGACATAGGCGATGCGCTCCGGGTCGTGCACCGCTCCCTCGGCGTCCGGCTTGTCGTCGTACGCCGCGCCGTTCTCGGTCACCAGCAGCGGCAGGCCCGGGGCCTCGCGCGTGAAGCGGAGCAGCAGGTCGTACAGGCCGGTGGGGTCGACGCTCCAGTCCATCGCCGTCCGCTTGCCGGGCGGCCGGTGGAAGGCGACGCCGTCGGCGCCGGGCCAGGGGGACGCCGCCCGGGGGCCGTTGTCAGTGGCGGCTGATACCACTGTAGGCGCGTAGTAGTTGATGCCCAGTGCGTCGAGGGGGTGCTTGATGGCGTCCACATCACCGTCGCGGACGAACGACCAGTCCGTGATCCCCGCCGTGTCCGCGAGCAGGTCCGCCGGATATGCGCCGTGCAGCATGGGCCCGGTGAAGATACGGGTGGACAGCGCGTCGATCCGCCGCTGAGCATCCAGGTCCGGCGCCGAGGGCGTCCTGGCCCGTACGGCGGCGGAGTTGAGGGCGACGGAGATCCCCACCGGCCGTGAGGCGGCGGCCCGCAGCGCCTGGGCGGCCAGCCCGTGCGCCAGGTTGAGGTGGTGGGCCGCCCGCAGCGCGTCGGCGGGGTCGGTGCGGCCCGGGGCGTGCACCCCGGAGGCATAGCCCAGGAAGGCGCTGCACCAGGGCTCGTTGAGGGTGCTCCACATCTCCACGCGGTCGCCGAGCGCCTCGCCGATCAGATGGGCGTAGTCGGCGAATCGGTGCGCGGTCTCGCGCGCGGGCCAGCCCCCGGCGCTCTCCAGCTCCTGCGGCAGGTCCCAGTGGTAGAGGGTGAGCACCGGCCGGATCCCGTGGCCGAGGAGGTCGTCGACGAGCGCGCGGTAGAAGTCCAGGCCGCGCGGCGAGACGGGCCCCCGGCCGGTGGGCTGGACGCGGGGCCAGGAGACGGAGAAGCGGTAGGCGCCCAGGCTCAGCCGGGCCATGAGCCCGACGTCCTCGGCGCGGCGGTGGTAGTGGCCGGTGGCGGTGTCACCGGTGTCGCCCCCGAGCACCCGGCCGGGGGTGTGGGAGAACGTGTCCCAGATGGACGGCGTCCGGCCGTCCTCCTGCGCCGCGCCCTCGATCTGGTACGCGGCGGTGGCCGCGCCCCAGAGGAAGCCGGGCGGAAAGTTCACGGTCATAGCGCACTCCGAGGGATGAGGGAGGAATCGTGGGGGGATCAGCCCTTGACCGCACCCCGCATGATGCCGCCGACGATCTGCTTGCCGAAGAAGGTGAAGGCCAGCAGCAGGGGCAGGGTGCCCAGCAGCGCGCCGGCCATGATCACGGCCTGGTCGGGTACGTAACCGCGGCCGAGCCCCGTCAGGGCCACCTGCACGGTCGGGTTCTCCTGGGTCAGTGCGACCACGGGCCAGAAGAAGTCGTTCCAGGCCTGGACGAAGGAGAGCATCCCCAGCACGGCCATCGCCGGCCGGGCCACGGGGAAGACGACGTGCCACACCAGCCGCCAGCTGCTCGCCCCGTCCATCCGGGCCGCCTCCACCAGCTCGCCGGGCAGCGCCTCCACCAGGAACTGCCGCATGAAGAAGACGCCGAAGGCGCTGACCAGCGTGGGCAGCACCACCGCCTGCAGGTGGTCGGTCCACCCCAGCCGGGCGATCACCATGAACAGGGGGACGACGCTCAGCTGCGGCGGCACCATCATCGTGCCGACCGTCAGCAGCAGCAGCGCGCCGCGGAAGCGGAAGCGCAGCTTGGCGAAGGCGAAGCCGGCGACGGTGCAGAAGAGCACGGTGCCCAGCGCGATGGTCCCCGCCACCAGCACTGTGTTGGCCAGGGCGAGCCCCATGCCCGCCTCGCCCCACGCCCGGGCCAGGTTCGCCGGGAGGTTGCCGCCGAACCACAGGGGAGGCGGGGTCCGGGCCAGCCGGGTGTCGTCGCGCGAGGCGGCGACGGCCGTCCACACCAGGGGGAAGAGCGACCCCGCGGTGAACAGCGCCAGCACCGCATAGGCGAACGGCCCGGCGTGCAGCTGCCGCCCGGCGCGTGCGAGGCCCGGCCTGCGCCGGGCGGGGACCGTGGCCGTCACCGCTTCCTCTCACCGGTCCTGGCGCAGCCGCCGCGCGAGGAGTGCGTTGACGGCCGCGATCAGCAGCAGGATCAGGAACATGCTCCAGGCGACGGCGCAGGCGCGCCCGAGGTGGAAGTTGAACCAGCCCTGTTCGTAGAGGTAGAGCCCCAGCGTCTGGAACTGCCGCGAGGCCCCGCCCTTCTGCCCGCCCGCCCCGCCGAACAGCAGCGGCTCGCCGAAGAGCTGCGTCGCCCCGATCGTCGAGACCACCACGGTGAACAGCACGGTCGGCCGCAGCGCCGGGAGCGTGACGTGCCGGAACTGCCGGGCGCGCGACGCCCCGTCCAGCGCCGCCGCCTCGTACAGATCGTCGGGCACGGCCCGCATGGCGGCCAGATAGATCAGCGCGTTGTAGCCCGTCCACCGCCAGATCACGATGGAGGAGACCGCGATCTGCGAACTCCAGGTGCCGCTCTGCCAGTCGACCGGGCCGATGCCCACGCCCCGCAGCGCCCAGTTGACCATCCCGTAGTCGCGCCCGTAGAGCAGCACAAAGACGAGCGTGGCGGCGGCGACGGAAGTGGCGTACGGGGTCAGCAGCGCGACCCGCCAGAAGGTGGCGGCCCGCAGCCGGTAGTGCAACAGGTGGGCCAGGCCCAGGGCCATCAGCAGCTGGGGGACGGTCGACAGGACGCCGATGGTGGCGGTGTTGCGCAGCGCGTTCCAGAAGAACTCGTTGCCCAGCAGCCGGGCGTAGTTGTGCAGCCCGACCCACTCGGTGCGGCCGGGCGAGGTCAGCTCGATGCGGTGCAGCGAGGCCCAGCCCGTATAGAGGAGGGGGAAGAGCCCGAAGACGGTGAAGAAGAGGAAGAAGGGCGCCACGAAGGCGTAGGGGCTGTAGCGCAGGTCCCAGCGGCAGAGCCGGCTGCGCCAGGGGTCCGGCGCGGGCCGGCCGCCGTGGTGGCCTCCGCCCTGCTCCCGCCGCGGGGCGCCCTCCGCCACCGTGGTCGTGGCCGTCATTCGTCCACCGCGTTCTCGATCTCCTGCTGCGCCGCCCGCCAGCCCGCGCCGGGCGGCTTGCCCTGCTGCTCGACCTGGGGGATGCCGACGTCGGTGAACGCGCCGCCGATCTGCTGCTCCTTGGGGCCGTAGACGAGCGTGGGGACGGCGCGGGCCGCCGCCGCGAAGATCGCGCCGGTGGGGGCGCCGCCGAAGTAGGGATTGTGCGCGTCCCGCACCTCCGGCATGGCGTACGAGGCGGGGGTGGAGGGGATGCTGGCCTGCCGCTCGAAGAGCCTGGCCTGCTGTGCGGGTGCGGTCAGCCAGACGGCGAGGTCGACGGCGGCGGCCTTGTGCCGGGCGGCCTTGGGGACGGTGATGAAGGAGCCGCCCCAGTTGGCGGGGCGGGGCGCCGGGGCCACATCCCATTTGTCCTTGCCCGCCGGGCCCGACTTCTCCTTGATGTAGCCGAGCATCCAGGGCGGGCAGGCGACGGTGGCGAAGCGGCCGTTGGCATACGCCTGGTCCCAGGGCTTCTCGAACTGCTTGAGCCGTGCGGTCAGCCCGTCGCGCGCCGCGCGCACCGCCAGCTCCCAGGACGCCCTGACCGCCGGGCTGTTGCTCCAGATCGGCCGGGAGCGGCGGTCGTAGTAGCGCTCGGCGTAGCCGTGCACGGAGGCGTTGTAGATCCCGGCCGCCGAGTCGGTGAAGACCGTCCCGGCCGGGGCCCGCTTCTTGTAGGCGAGGCCGGTGGTGAGGTACTTGCGCCAGTCGCCCGCCCACAGCCGGCCGACCGCCTCCCGGGCGGTGGGCAGCCCCGCGCGCCGGAAGAGGTCCTTGCGGTAGCACATGGCGATCGGCCCGATGTCGGTGCCGAGGCCGATGGTCCTGCCGTCGCGGGTGGTGGCCTGCTCCCACTTCCAGGGCAGCCAGTCGCGGCGGTGGACGCCCTTCGCGGCGGAGAGGTCCTCGAAGAGGCCGCCCTGGGCGGTGGCCAGCTCGTGGATGTCGCCGACCTCGACGGCCTGGATGTCCAGGAGGCCGCTGCCCGCGGCGAGGTGGGTGAGGAGTTGCGGGTAATAGGCGTCGTTGCGCTCGATCACGCTCTCCTTGACGGCCACGTCCGGGTGGAGGCGCTCGTACTCGCGGTAGAGGCCGGCCTGCTGGTAGCCAAAGACACCGAAGGTGCCGATGGTGACCGTGGTCCGGCCCCGGCCGCCGTCGCCCCGGGCGCAGCCGCCGAGGAGGGCGGCGCCCAGGACGAGCACGGCCGCCACCGCGAGGAACACCGCCCTGCGCCGGGGCCGGGCCCGGTACCCCGGCGTCATCCGGGGATGACGTGCTCCGCCTGTGGCCCCTTGGGCCCCTGGACGACGTCATACGTGACGGGCTGGTTCTCCTCCAGGGACCTGTAGCCCGCGGAGTCGATGGCGGAGAAGTGGACGAACACGTCCGGACCGCCGTCGTCCTGCTCGATGAAGCCGAAACCCTTTTCGGCGTTGAACCACTTCACTTTGCCTGTTGCCATCGGTGGTGAACCCTTCGTCCGGTATCCGGCACCTGAGCATTCCCCGATGACGGGCGAACTCCCACCATCTGTCCCAGGGATCACCCCTGAGGGCTACAAAACGACAAGAGCCCGACCCGCTTTCGCGGATCGGGCTCTTGCTCGATCAGGGTGAGTAACGGGACTCGAACCCGCGACATCCTGGACCACAACCAGGTGCTCTACCTGCTGAGCTATACCCACCATGTCCGGTGTTTGTTTCCGTGTTTCCTACCGGCCGAGAAAAAGTGTACAGGGTCCGGAGGGGTGCTCGCTCCCGGCTTTCGCCTCGCCGGGAGCGAGCTGCGTCACTCTGCCGTCCTCAGCCCTGAGCAGGCAGGACGTGCTTGGCCGCGATGGCCTTCGCGGTGTCGGAGTCCGGGCCGGGCTGCGGCACGAAGATCGCCTCGCGGTAGTAGCGGAGCTCGGCGATCGACTCGCGGATGTCGGCGAGTGCCCGGTGGTTGCCGTTCTTCTTGGGGCTGCTGAAGTACGCCCGCGGGAACCAGCGGCGGGCCAGCTCCTTCACCGAGGACACATCCACGATCCGGTAGTGCAGGTGGCCCTCCAGGGTGGGCATGTCGCGCAGGAGGAAACCGCGGTCGGTGCTGACCGAGTTTCCGCACAGCGGTGCCTTGCCCGGCTCCGGCACGTGGGCGCGGATGTACTCCAGGACCTGCCGCTCCGCCTCCTCGAGCGTCGTCCCGCCGTCCAGCTCCGCCAGCAGCCCGGAGGCCGTGTGCATCTGGCGCACCACCTCGGGCATGGTGACGAGGGCCTCGGCGGGCGGGCGGACGACGATGTCCACGCCGTCGCCGAGGATGTTCAGCTCCGAGTCCGTGACCAGGGCGGCCACCTCGATGAGTGCGTCGTCCGACAGCGAGAGCCCGGTCATCTCGCAGTCGATCCACACCATGCGATCGTTCATACGTCTCACCCTACGGGGCGCTCCCGCTGGCCGGGCAGCCGCGGAGTGTAGAGATCCGATTCCGGTTTGCCGGGGTCGGGGGCGGTGGCCCCGTGCCCACCGGCGTGGCCGGGCGTATGAGCGATATGTCCGCTATGCCCTGAGTGTGGCGGTGGTGCGCCGAGCGGTCCGCCCGTCACGGCATGGGTAGCCGTGGCCATGGCCGCCCGCCGCATCGCCATCAGCGACGCCTCGCCGGTGCGCGGGTCGCCCAGCTCCGGCCTCTCGAACCGGTCGCCGCGATCGCTGCGCTCCGCACGCTCGGCCCGCTCCGGCCGGCCGTCCCCCTGGGGGCGGCGCGCCCGGTAGGCGGCCCGGTAGGCCGCCGGGGAGGACCCCAGCTGCCTGCGGAAATGTCCGCGCAGCGCCACCGGCGAGCGGAAGCCGCAGCGCCCGGCGACCTCGTCCACGGAGTAATCCGAGGTCTCCAGGAGCCGCTGTGCCTGGAGCACCCGCTGGGTGATCAGCCACTGCAGCGGTGCGCTCCCGGTGAGCGAGCGGAACCGCCGGTCGAAGGTGCGACGGCTCATATAGGCGCGGGCGGCCAGGGTCTCCACGTCGAACTGCTCGTGGAGGTGCTCCAGCGCCCAGGCGACGACCTCGGCCAGCGGGTCGGCACCGATCTCCTCCGGTAAAGACCTGTCGAGGTAGCGCTCCTGTCCTCCGCTGCGGCGCGGCGGCACCACGAGGCGGCGGGCCAGGGCCCCCGCGGCGTCGGCGCCGTGATCGGTGCGGACGATGTGCAGGCACAGGTCGATGCCTGCCGCGGTGCCCGCGGACGTCAGTACGTCGCCGTCGTCCACGAAGAGCTCCCGCGGGTCCACGTGGACCGACGGATAGCGCTTGGCGAGCGTGGGCGCGTACATCCAGTGGGTGGTGGCGGGCCTGCCGTCGAGCAGGCCCGCGGCGGCCAGTACAAAGGCCCCGGTGCACAGCCCGACGATGCGGGCTCCCTCTTCGTGGGCCCGGCGCAGCGCGTCGAGCGCGGCGGCCGGCGGCGGCTGTGTGATGGACCGCCAGGCCGGTACGACGACGGTGCCGGCCCTGGAGAGCGCCTCCAGGCCGTACGGTGCGGTCAATTCCAGGCCGCCGGTTGTTCGCAATGGCACATCTTCGCCCGCGCACACCAGCAATCGGTAGCGGGGAACTCCTGCGTCCTGTCGGTCGATTCCGAACACAGAGAGCGGAATGGAACTTTCGAAGATAGGGCCGCCGCTGAAAAGCAGTACGGCGACAATCTCCCGGCGGCGGCGTCCGGAGAGCTTGCGCGCGGTCTCCGGTACGGTCGTGGAGTCCTGGCTCATGGCGCTAAGCCCCCCTCGGCGGTCGAGTCCTCTCGGTCCTGAACGGTTCCCCCGCCGGTCATGGCCAAGATCGAATCTACTGCGTCGCTTGGAGACGCGGTGACCAGTTCACCACCCGCCTCTAAGTCGACATGACAACTTGGCGCGAAGCGTTCGATCACGAAGCGTTGCACTTGCAGCCCTCGGTGAAAAGTACGCCTCTCGCCCATGCCCACTCTCCGTAGGCGGCAACCGCCCTCCGCGGTCCTTTCCTTGCTGGTCGACCGGCTGTTGGGGGCGGCTGTGAGGAGGGTACGAAGTTCGGCCTGAACTTGGCTGAAAACCTACGGGTCCAGGCGTGCGAGAGGGTCAGTCGAGGGGCGTACCGGGCCCCTGATGCCGGGCTCCGCGATGGCTCCCCGCGCCCGTCCGGCCGTGCCGTCCGCGGTGCGGAAGGGATTGCTCCGCGGTGACCCGGGCGGCCGTCCGCTCGGCCTGCCGCAGCAGCGCGTGGCAGACACAGGTGAGGGCCACCAGGCCGGCCGCGGTGCCGACGGACCCGGCGAAGGACTGACCGCACATCAGCAGGACGACCGGGACCAGGGCGCAGCTGAACGCCGCCCAGCGGACCACGTCGCTCACCGGATCGGGGGACTGCCCGGAGGGGGCGTCCTCGCGGGCGAAATCTCGGCTTCCGGGCACGGAGGGCTCCCTGCTGGCGGCGGCTGGCGGTACTACAACGGCGGCCCGGGGGTCTGGGTCACTGGGGAGTGGGTACCAGTGAGTAGAGCCGGGGCCATTGCGCTACGCGCCGCGCTCGTGCATGCTCCGGGGAACGCCCGCGGGGGCCGGATCCCGCTGGGCAGCCCCTGGGCAGGCAGTGAGTGGCGCCGTACCCTGGGGGTAAGCACTTGAAAAGATGAATCCCGGACGGATTTGGCCGTCCAAGATCCATCCCGTGGGCGCGTCCCCGACAACTCCAACCAGTCCACCGCCGTTCCCCTCGACCAGAGGCTTCCTTCGCCGAGACACCGATGGCCGGTCACGAATTCTCCGAACCCGCGGACCGCAAGGGAATCGCCGATCAGACGGCGAACCCCGAAGCGGCGGAAGAAACACGTCATTCCTGCGATCCGGCGTTCCAGCACGGCGTCGTGGTGGGCTTCGACGGTTCCATGTCGAGTGAGCGGGCGCTTGCTTATGCAATCGGTATGGCCCGGCGCTCCGGCTCGGGGCTGATCATCGTCCATGTGGCCAACCGGCTGCCGACGACGGTCTGGGCGGGCTGTGAGCCGCCGGTCTTCGTGGACGTTCCCGATCACCGCACCGAGGTCCTCGGTCTGGAGCTGGCCTGTGCGGACTATCTGTCGGAAGTGCCGTGGATCCTCGTCGAGCGCGGCGGGGACATTTGCCACGAACTCGAAGAAGTCGGGCGCGAATACGCGGCCGACGCCATTGTGGTGGGCTCCACGCACGGCTTGGTCGGCCGGATCTTCGGCTCGGTCGCGGGCCGGCTGGCGCGGCGTGCGCAGCGGCCGGTCGTGGTGATCCCGTAGCGCGCTCCCGCCCGACGGCGGCGGGGCGCCGGCTTCCGGAGCGTCAACTCGCTTGCGGCGCAGGCCCGTGGCTTCGATTCCGGCGTGACAGCGGAGCGGAATCTACTCGCGCGTAGAAGGTGGATGCCGCCGCGGCGAGGGGTAGAACACCGGCGCAAGCGCGATGCGTGCTGCCGGACGGGAGGTGACGGTTCCCGGGATCGGCGGCATCGCCGCCGGCGCGAGGGTACGCCGGCGCAGGGGAGGCGGTTCCCCGCGCGCGTGGTGGCACGCGCGGGGAACCGTCCCTCTTTGCGGCCGGCCTCCGGGCTTTCGCCGAGGTGGCCGGCCGCGGCAGGGGCGACTCGATGAGTGGTCGCGGGGACAGGCCGCTTCCGTGAGCCCCCCAAGTCGGATTACTCGACGGTGACGGACTTCGCCAGGTTGCGCGGCTTGTCGATGTCGCGGCCCATGGCCTTCGCCGTGTAGTAGGCGAACAGCTGGAGCGGGATGCCCATCAGGATCGGGTCCAGCTCGTCCTCGTTCTTCGGCACCACGATCGTGTGGTCGGCCTTCTCCTGCTCCTGGTGCGCGACGGCGAGGATGCGGCCGCTGCGGGCCTTGATCTCCTCCAGCGCGGCGCGGTTCTTCTCCAGCAGCTCGTCGTCCGGCACGATCGCGACCGTCGGCATGGCGGGCTCGATCAGGGCCAGCGGGCCGTGCTTGAGCTCGGAGGCCGGGTAGGCCTCGGCGTGGATGTACGAGACCTCCTTGAGCTTCAGCGAGGCCTCGCGGGCCACCGGGTAGCCCCGGACGCGGCCGATGAACATCATCGACTTGGCGTCCGCGTACTCCGCGGCCAGCTTCTCGATCTCGGCCTCGTTCTCCAGGATCTCGGTGATCTGTGCCGGCAGCTTGCGCAGGCCCTCGATGATCCGCTTGCCGTCGGCGACGGACAGGTCGCGAGTGCGGCCCAGGTGCAGCGCGAGCAGGCCGAAGGAGACCACCATGTTGGTGAAGCACTTGGTGGAGACGACGCAGACCTCGGGGCCGGCGTGCACGTAGATGCCGCCGTCGGTCTCGCGGGCGATGGCCGAGCCGACCACGTTGACCAGGCCGAGGACGCGGGCGCCCTTGCGCTTGAGCTCCTGGACGGCGGCGAGGACGTCGTAGGTCTCACCGGACTGGGAGACCGCGATGTAGAGGGTGTCGGGGTCCACGACCGGGTTGCGGTAGCGGAACTCGGAGGCCGGCTCGGCATCGGCGGGGATGCGGGCCAGCTCCTCGATCATCTGGGCGCCGATCTGGCCGGCGTGGTACGAGGTGCCGCAACCGAGGATCTTCACCCGGCGCACGGCGCGCGCGTCACGGGCGTCGAGGTTGAGGCCGCCCAGGTGCACGGTGGAGAAGCGGTCGTCGATGCGGCCGCGCAGCGCGCGGTCCACGGCGTCGGCCTGCTCGTGGATCTCCTTGTGCATGTACGTGTCGTGGCCGCCCATGTCGTACGACTCGGCCTCCCACTCCACGGTGGTCGGCTGCGAGGAGGTGGAGGAGCCCTCGGTGGTGTACGTGCGGTAGTCGTCGGCCTTCAGGGTGGCCATCTCGCCGTCGTCGAGGGTGACGACCTGGCGGGTGTGGCTGACCAGCGCGGCGACGTCGGAGGAGACGAACATCTCCTTCTCGCCTATGCCCAGCACGACGGGGGAGCCGTTGCGGGCGACGACGATGCGGTCCGGGAAGTCGGCGTGCAGGACGGCGATGCCGTAGGTGCCCTCGATGTGGCGGACGGCGTCGCGGACCTTCTCCTCCAGCGTGCCGGCCTGGGAGCGGGCGATGAGGTGGGCGAGCACCTCGGTGTCGGTGTCGGAGACGAAGACGAAGCCCTCGGCCGTCAGCTTGGTGCGCAGGTCGGAGGCGTTGTCGATGATGCCGTTGTGGACGACCGCGACCTTCTCCTCGGCGTCCAGGTGGGGGTGCGCGTTGACGTCGTTCGGCGCGCCGTGCGTGGCCCAGCGGGTGTGGGCGATGCCGGTGGTGCCGGCGAAGCGCTTGGGCAGGCGGGCCTCCAGCTCGCGGACGCGGCCCTTGGCCTTGGCGGACTTCAGGCCGCCGGTCTTGCCGCTCGCGTGCAGGGCGATACCGGCCGAGTCGTAGCCGCGGTACTCCAGGCGCTGCAGGCCCTCCAGCAGCAGGGGCGCGACATCACGCTTGCCGATGTATCCGACGATTCCGCACATAACTGACCCTCCCAGGTAAGCGTTCGGTGGTGCTCGGTGACGATGGGGAACGGGGCGGCGTACGGGCCGCTCCTTCGTGCCCCGCGGCCTCAGCCGTAGACGATGCGGCGCAGCTGCCGCAGCGAGAGCTGTGGGGGAGACACCGCGCGGTGCGGCAGCTCTGCCGCGATCCGCTCGAAGATCTCCGTGTTGTTCAGCCCGCCCGATTGCAGCTCGCGATGGCGGCGGCGGACGAACTCCTCGGCCGTCTCGTCGAAGTACGCCAGGACGTCCAGGACCACCCGGGCGGCCTCGCCGCGCTGAAGCGGCGTGCTGCGCACCAGGTGATCCACCAGGTCGTCATGGGTCATACGGCGTTCGAGCACCCGTCGATACTGAGGGCTGTGGAAGCCTTTCGCAAGAATCCTGCCCGATTTCGGGCAGGGGTGGGGGTGAAGGAGGGTGATCAAGGCGATCCACGGTGATCCAGCTAGAAACGCCGCAGAATGGCCTGTTTCGCCGCGCCGAACTCCTCGTCCGTGAGGATCCCGGCGTGATGCAGCTCACCGAGCTCGCGCAGCCGGCGGAGCAGGGCGTCGTGATCGGGCTCGGCGGACGCCCCGGCGGTCACGGCCGGCACCGCCTCCGGGGCGGCATCGAGGGCGGCGGGGAGCTCGGCGGTCTTCCCGTACGGATGCGGCAGGCGTGCCGCCACGGCCGCCGCTATCAGCGCGGTGAGTGTGTCCTTCTTGAAGCCGTGCAGCTCCAGCGCGTGCGGGTCGTGCTTGGCCGGGGCGTTCGTCCGGGCCGCCGGGACGACGAAACGCAGATGGCCGTTCTGCAGGCCCGTCGCGGGGAGCCACTCCACCGAGTCGATGTCGCGGACCGGCAGCTCGCGCGGCCCCGCCGACTTCTTGCCCTCCTCGGCCATCCAGTTCCACTCCAGGCGCACCCGCTCGCCGTCGAAGGAGACCGTGCCGTCGCCGGTGGACACCGACAGCGGCAGTGCCGGGCCGGGGAGCAGATACCGCTCGGCGGGACCGTCCGGCACCTGCTCCAGCAGCAGGGCATGACGGACCTCGTCCGCGAAGTACTCCGCCACGCCCATGCGGTCCGCCTCGACCGCCAGCTGATACGGATCGGCCGCATCCGCCAGCCGGCCGCGGGCGACCTGGGACAGCGGGTCGGTGCCGTCCCTCAGGCGCAGCCGGAGCCGGCCGCCGCGGCGGCCGGGCTCCAGGGCGATGCCGGCCACGGCCGTCAGCGGCACGGCCAGCCGGCCCAGCGTCTGCCGGAGCGGGTGCGTCTTCTCCCGGCCCGGCACGATGCCTATCGTGTCGCCGTCGAAGGTCCAGGAGCCGTCCTTCTGGAGGATCTCTGCCATGGACCGAATTATCGCAGGTCCATGGGGTGTTGATCCGGTCAGTCGGTGAGCCCCAGCTCGCGGGCGATCAGCATCCGCTGCACCTCGCTGGTGCCCTCGCCGATCTCCAGGATCTTGGAGTCCCGCCACATGCGGGCCACCGGGTACTCGTTCATGAAGCCGTAGCCGCCGTGGATCTGGGTGGCCTCGCGGGCGTTGGTGACCGCGATCTCCGAGGAGTAGAGCTTGGCCAGCGCCGCCTCCTTCTTGAACGGCTCGCCGTGCACCAGCCGGGAGGCCGCGTCCCGCCAGGCGATCCGGGCGGTGTGCGCCCGCATCTCCATGTCGGCGATCTTGAACTGGATGGCCTGGTTGGCGCCGATCGGCCGGCCGAAGGCCCGGCGGGTCTTGGCGTACGAGACCGACTCGTCGACACAGCCCTGGGCCAGGCCCGTGGCCAGCGCCGAGATCGCGATCCGGCCCTCGTCCAGTATCCGCAGGAACTGGGCGTAGCCGCGGCCCTCTTCGCCCAGCAGGTTCGCGGCGGGCACCCGGACGTCGGAGAAGGACAGCTCGCGGGTGTCCGAAGCGTTCCAGCCGACCTTGGAGTAGGGGGCGGCGACCGTGAAGCCGGGGGTGCCGGAGGGCACGATGATCGAGGAGATCAGCGGCTTGCCGTCCGGCTTGTGGCCGGTGACGGCGGTGACGGTGACCAGGCCGGTGATGTCGGTGCCGGAGTTGGTGATGAAGCACTTGGTGCCATTGATCACCCACTCGCCGGTGGCCTCGTCCAGGCGCGCGGTGGTGCGGGTGCCGCCGGCGTCGGAGCCGCACTCCGGCTCCGTCAGGCCGAACGCACCCAGCGACTCGCCCGCGCACAGCTTCGGCAGCCACTGCTGCTTCTGCTCCTGGGTGCCGAAGCGGAAGATCGGCATCGCGCCGAGGGAGACGCCGGCTTCCAGGGTGATGGCCACGGAGGAGTCCACCCGGGCCAGCTCTTCGAGGGCGAGGCCGAGGGCAAGGTAGTCGCCGCCCATGCCGCCGTACTCCTCGGGGAAGGGCAGGCCGAACAGGCCCATGCGGCCCATTTCCCGCACGATCTCGTACGGGAATTCGTGGCGCTCGTAGAAGTCGCCGATCTTGGGGGCGACCACGTCGTGTGCGAACTCCTCGACGGTGCGGCGGAGTTCTTCGTGTTCCGGGGTGAGGCGGTGGTCCAGCGACATGGCTCAGGGCTCCTGGTGGGAGAGGGCGCGGACGGTGCGGGAAGGGCTGGGCCGTCCCAGGTGGCCGGCCATCCACACGCTCGTGGCGGTGAGACGGCCGAGGTCGACCCCGGTGGTGATGCCGAGGCCGTCGAGCATCCATACGAGGTCTTCGGTGGCGAGGTTTCCGGTGGCGCTCTTCGCGTACGGGCAGCCGCCGAGGCCGCCCGCGGAGGCGTCGACGGTGGTCACGCCGTGGCGCAGCGCGGCCAGGGTGTTGGCGAGCGCCTGGCCGTAGGTGTCGTGGAAGTGGACGGCGAGCCGCTCCGCGCCCACGCCCGCCTCGCCGAGGGCGGCCAGCAGGGCGGTGACGTGGCCGGGGGTGGCCACGCCGATGGTGTCGCCGAGGCTCAGCTCGTCACAGCCGAGGCCGAGCAGCCGGCGGCTGACGTCGACCGTCCGCGCGATGGGCACGGCCCCTTCCCAGGGGTCGCCGAAGCACATCGACAGATAGCCGCGCACCCGCAGGCCGGCCTCCTTGGCCTCGGCCACGACCGGGGCGAACATCTCCAGCGACTCGTCCACCGTGCGGTTGAGGTTGGCCTTGGCGAAGGACTCGGTGACGCTGCCGAAGACGGCGATCTCGCGCACCCCGAGGGCCAGGGCGCGCTCGAGGCCACGCCGGTTCGGCACCAGCACGGGCAGCCGGGCCTCGACGCCGTCGAGCATCGGCACCAGCTGCTCGGCGTCGGCGAGCTGCGGCACCCACTTGGGGTGCACGAAGCTCGTCGTCTCGACGGTGGAGAGGCCGGCGGCGGCCAGCCGCCGGATGAACTCCGCCTTCACCTCGACCGGGACGACGGTCTTCTCGTTCTGCAGGCCGTCGCGGGGGCCCACCTCGTGGATGCGGACGTGGGTGGGCAGGCCGGCTTCCGGTACGGCCATGGGCAGTCCGCTGATCACGACTCCCCCTCGGTGGCGTCGAGCGGGGTGACCACGGCCAGTACCTGGTCCATGGCGACCGTGCCGCCCGCGGTGACGTCGAGCTCGGTGACGGTGCCGTCGTGAGGGGCGGCGATGACGTGTTCCATCTTCATCGCCTCCACGACGAGCAGGCTCTGGCCGGCGGTGACCAGATCGCCGACGGCGGCCTTGACGACGGTGACCGTGCCGGGCATGGGGGCGGTCAGGGCGCCGGCGTGGGCGGCCGCGGATCCGCCGCGGAGGGCGGTCTCGACGGGGTCGTGGGCGGTGACGTGCCAGGCGTCGCCGTCCCTGGCGAGCCACGTGCCCTCCGGGCCGGCGGTGAGGGTGAAGCGGTGGGTGAGGCCGCGCCACGTGAGGACGCCCACGTTGTGGGCATGCGTTCCGCTTGGGGCGATGGGGGCACCTCCCATGCCGTTCAGGCAATGGGAGAGGGTGGGCACAACGCCGGAAGACGGCGTCAGCCACCTCGCCTGGACCCCGGTGCGGGGTGCGGGGTCGTTGCCCGGGTGCGGCCCGGTGGTCGGGCTGTGCCCACCCGTTCCGCCCTGCGGAACGCCTGCCCACAACCCGATTTCTGCGTTCTCCGCGCGGCCGCGTACCCCGACCGTTACCGGGTCCTGGCCCGGCACCCGGAAGTGGTGCGGCGTCCACGCCGGGTCGTCGCCGAGGCGCCAGCCGCTCGGGACCGAGAAGGGGTCCGTCCAGCCTCCGGAGGCATCCGGCTCCAGCGCAGCCTGCCGCACCAGCGCCGCCGCCGCGTAGACCTCCTCCGGGACGGCCGGCTCCAGCAGGCCCTCGACCTCGCGGTCGACCAGGCCCGTGTCCAGGGCGCCGGAGGCGACGTCCGGGTGGGCCAGGAGGCGCCGCAGGAATCCGGTGTTCGTCTCGACGCCGAGCACCACCGTCTCGGCCAGCGCCGCGCGCAGCCGCCGCAGGGCCGTCGCGCGGTCGGGGCCGTGGGCGATGACCTTGGCGAGCATGGGGTCGTAGGACGTCCCGACCTCGGTGCCCGCCGACAAGCCGGAGTCCACGCGCACGCCCTCGCCCACGGGCTCGCGCAGCGCCAGCACCGTGCCCGCCGAGGGCAGGAAGCCCCGGGCGGGGACCTCCGCGCAGATCCGGGCCTCCACCGCGTGGCCGGAGAGCGTCACGTCCTCCTGGGCGAGGCCCAGCTTCTCGCCCGCGGCCACGCGGACCTGCCACTCCACCAGGTCCAGGCCCGTGATCAGCTCGGTGACCGGGTGCTCGACCTGGAGGCGGGTGTTCATCTCCATGAAGTAGTACGACGAGGGGTCGTCGCCCGGCACGATGAACTCCACCGTGCCCGCGCCCCGGTAGCCGCACGAGCGCGCGGCCGAGACCGCCGCCTCGCCCATGGCGGCGCGGGTCGCCTCGTCCAGCAGGACACTGGGCGCCTCTTCGATGATCTTCTGGTGGCGGCGCTGGAGCGAGCACTCGCGCTCGCCGAGGTGGATGACGTGGCCGTGTCCGTCGGCCAGCACCTGGATCTCGATGTGCCGGGGCCGGTCGACCCAGCGCTCCACGAGCAGCGTGTCGTCGCCGAAGGAGCCGCGCGCCTCGCGGCGGGCGGCGGCGATCTCCTCGCCCAGCAGCGCTTCGTCGCGCACGAGCCGCATGCCCTTGCCGCCGCCGCCCGCGGAGGGCTTGAGCAGCACCGGCATACCGATCTCGCGCGCCGCGGCGGCCAGTTCGGCATCGGTCAGGCCGCTGCCGGTGGAGCCGGGCACGACGGGCACGCCCGCCGCCCGGACCGTCTCCTTGGCGCGGATCTTGTCGCCCATGAGCTCGATGGCCTCGGCGGGCGGGCCGATGAAGGCGAGCCCCGCCTCGGTGCAGGCCCGGGCGAAGGCGGCGTTCTCCGCGAGGAAGCCGTAGCCCGGGTGCACGGCCTGGGCGCCGGAGCGGGCGGCTGCCTCCAGCAGTCGCGGTATGGACAGATAGCTCTCCGCGGCCGCCGCAGGGCCGATCCGCACGGCGGTGTCGGCCTCACGGACGTGCCGGGCGCCCGCGTCGGCGTCGCTGAAGACGGCCACGGAGCGGATGCCGAGGGAGCGCAGCGTACGGATGACGCGAACGGCGATCTCGCCTCGGTTGGCGACAAGGACAGTGTCGAACATGCTCCGCCTCACATCCGGAAGACGCCGTAGCCGGGCGTGCCCAGCGGCGCGTTGGCGCATGCGGTCAGGGCCAGGCCGAGCACCTGCCGGGTCTGCAGGGGGTCGATGACCCCGTCGTCCCACAGGCGCGCCGTTGCGTAGTAGGCGCTGCCCTGGGTCTCGTACTGCTCGCGGATGGGGGCCCGGAAGGCCTCCTCGTCCTCCGTGCTCCACTCCTCGCCGCGCGCTTCGAGCTGATCGCGCTTGACGGTCGCGAGCACCGAGGCGGCCTGCTCGCCGCCCATCACCGAGATCTTGGCGTTGGGCCACATCCACATGAAGCGCGGCGAATAGGCGCGCCCGCACATCGAGTAGTTGCCCGCGCCGTAGGAGCCGCCTATCACCACGGTCAGCTTGGGCACGCGCGTGCAGGCGACGGCGGTGACCATCTTCGCGCCGTGCTTGGCGATGCCGCCCGCCTCGTACTGCCGGCCGACCATGAAGCCGGAGATGTTCTGCAGGAAGACCAGCGGGATGCCGCGCTGGTCGCACAGCTCGATGAAGTGGGCGCCCTTCTGGGCGGATTCGGAGAAGAGGATGCCGTTGTTCGCGACGATGCCCACGGGGTGGCCGTGGATCCGGGCGAAGCCGGTGACGAGCGTCTGGCCGAACTCGGCCTTGAACTCGGCGAAGCGCGAGCCGTCGACCACGCGGGCGATGACCTCGCGCACGTCGTAGGGCGTCCGCGAGTCGGCCGGCACCACGCCGTAGAGCCCCGCCGGATCGGCCTTGGGCTCCTCCACCGGCTCCACCGGCCAGGGCAGGGGGCCGCGCTCGGGCAGCGTGGAGACGATGGTGCGCACGATGCGCAGCGCGTGCGCGTCGTCCTCGGCGAGGTGGTCGGTGACGCCCGAGACCTTGGAGTGGACCTCGCCGCCGCCCAGCTCCTCGGCCGTGACCACTTCGCCCGTGGCGGCCTTCACCAGCGGCGGGCCGCCCAGGAAGATCGTGCCCTGGCCGCGCACGATCACCGCCTCGTCGCTCATCGCCGGGACGTAGGCGCCGCCGGCGGTGCAGGAGCCGAGGACTGCCGCGATCTGCGGGATGCCCGCACCGGACATCCGCGCCTGGTTGTAGAAGATCCGGCCGAAGTGCTCGCGGTCGGGGAAGACCTCGTCCTGCATGGGCAGGAAGGCGCCGCCGGAGTCGACCAGGTACAGGCACGGCAGCCTGTTCTCCAGGGCGATCTCCTGGGCGCGCAGGTGCTTCTTGACGGTCATCGGGTAATACGTACCGCCCTTGACGGTGGCGTCGTTGGCGACGATCACCGCCTCGCGGCCCGAGACCCGCCCGATGCCCGCGATCACCCCGGCCGCCGGGGCCGCGCCCCCGTACATCCCCTCGGCCGCCAGCGGGGCGATCTCCAGGAACGGCGAGCCGGGGTCCAGCAGGGTGTCGACCCGGTCGCGCGGCAGCAGCTTGCCGCGCGCGGTGTGCCGCTCGCGCGCCTTCGCGCCGCCTCCCAGCCGTGCGACGGCCAGCTTCTCGCGCAGCCCCGCCACCAGCTCGCGGTGCGCGGCCTCATTGGCCCGCCAGGCGTCGGACGCCGGATCTGCGGCGCTCCCCAGCACCGGTGCCTGCTGCATGTACTCGAGCTCCCTTGCTCGGTTAATGAGCGTTAACACGTGTGGCTTCAGGTTAACGACCACTAACGGCGCTGTCTAGAATTACTTTCGTGAAAGACGCAGCCCCCGGCACCCGAACCGCTTCGCCCACCCGCCGCGAGCAGATCCTCCAGGAGGCCGCCCGGCTCTTCGCCGAGCGCGGCTTCCACGGCGTGGGGGTGGATGAGATAGGGGCGGCGGTCGGCATCAGCGGCCCCGGGCTCTACCGCCACTTCGCGGGCAAGGACGCCATGCTCGCCGAGCTGCTGGTGGGCATCAGCGGGCGGCTCTTCGCGGGCGGCCGGCAGCGCGTGGCGGCCGCCGCGGAGGCGGGCGGCGGCGCGGCCGCGGTCCTCGACTCGCTGATCGACGGGCACATCGACTTCGCCCTCGACGACCGGGCGCTGATCACCCTCCACGACCGCGAGCTCGGCCAGCTCCGCGACAGCGACCGCAAGCTCGTGCGCTCCCTCCAGCGCCAGTACGTGGAGCTGTGGGTCGACGTCGTGCGGCAGCTGCACCCCGAGGCGCCCGAGGTGGTTGCCCGCGCCGCCGTGCACGCCGTCTTCGGCCTGCTCAACTCCACCCCGCACCTCGGCCGCCCCGGCGCCCTGCCCGGCCGCGACGCCACCGCCGCGCTGCTGCGCCGCCTCGCGCTGGGCGCCCTGGACGCACTGTCCGGCTGACCGGGCGGACCGCAGCGATCGCGCCGACGGGATCCGGACAGCCGGGATCTGGACAGTCGCGGTGACTCACCGGTAGCTTCGCTGAGCAAGCGCTTACACAGTCGGGGTTCCCACAGCCGGGAGGGGGAGCTGTGCGTCGTACGGTGTTCAACGAGGACCACGAAGCGTTCCGGGAGACCATCCGCGACTTCATCGCCGCCGAGGTCGTGCCCTACTACGACGAGTGGCGCGAGGCGGGCGCGGTGCCGCGCGGCTTCTACAAGAAACTCGGCGAGCTGGGCGTCTTCGGCATCGAGGTGCCCGAGGAGTACGGCGGCGCGGGCCAGAGCTCGTTCAAGTTCCAGGCCGTCATCACCGAGGAGTGCGCCCGCGCGGGCGTCAGCTTCGGCGGCAGCAGCGTGCACACCGCCCTCTGCCTGCCCTACCTGCTCGCGTATGCCAATGAGGAGCAGAAGCAGCGCTGGCTGCCCGGCTTCGTCTCCGGCGACATGATGACCGCGATCGCCATGACCGAGCCCGGCACCGGCTCGGACCTCGCCGGGATGACGACCACCGCCAAGCTCTCGCAGGACGGCACCCACTACGTCCTCAACGGCGCCAAGACCTTCATCACCGGCGGCGTCCAGGCCGACCGGGTGATCGTGTGCGCCCGTACCGCCCCGGCCACCCCCGAGGACCGCCGCGGCGGCATCTCCCTCCTGGCCGTCGACACCGCCTCCGAGGGCTACGCGGTCGGCCGCAAGCTGGAGAAGCTGGGGCTGCACGCCTCCGACACCGCCGAACTCTCCTTCACCGACGTCAAGGTGCCGGTGGAGGACCTCCTCGGCGAGGAGGGCAAGGCCTTCGGCTACCTCGGCCAGAACCTGCCGCAGGAGCGGCTGGGCATCGCCGTCAGTGCGTACGCGCAGTCCGCCGCGGCCGTCGAGTTCGCCAAGGCCTACGTCCTGGACCGGACCGTCTTCGGCAAGACGGTCGCCTCCTTCCAGAACACCAAGTTCGTCCTCGCGGACTGCCGGGCCGAGGTCGACGCCATGCAGGCGGTCGTGGACCGCGCCCTGGACGCGCACGACGCGGGCGAGCTGACCGCGGCCGACGCCGCATCCGCCAAACTCTTCACCACCGAGCGCGCGGCCGTCGTCATCGACAAGTGCCTCCAGCTGCACGGTGGTTACGGATACATGATGGAGTACCCGGTGGCCCGCCTCTACGCGGACACCCGCGTCAGCCGCATCTACGGCGGCACCAGCGAGGTCATGCGCTCCATCATCGCCAAGTCGATGGGACTGTAGGGCCGAACACTCGTGAACGACACAGCACTGTGCTCACTGCTCGAACTGCTCGACCTGGAGCAGATCGAGGAGAACATCTTCCGCGGCGCCACCAGCCCGGCCATCCTCGTGCCCCGCGTCTTCGGCGGGCAGGTCGCGGCCCAGGCGCTGGTCGCCGCGGGGCGCACCGTCCCCGCCGACCGCCCCGCGCACTCCCTGCACTCCTACTTCCTGCGCCCCGGCGACCCCGCGGTGCCGATCATCTACACCGTCGACCGCATCCGCGACGGGCGCTCCTTCACCACCCGGCGCGTGGTCGCCGTCCAGCACGGGCAGCCGATCTTCCACCTCTCCGCCTCCTTCCAGGAGCACGAAGAAGGGCTGGAGCACCAGGAGCCGATGCCCGCGGCGCCCGACCCGCTGACCCTGCCCGCGCCGGCGGACATGCTGCCCCACTACGCCGACCGGTTGGGCGGCCCGGAGGTGGTGGAGCGCATCCTCCAGGCGCGCGAGGCGGTCGACCTGCGCTACGTGGACGAGCCGCCCTTCGCCAGCGTGGGAGAGCCGCGCGAGCCCAAGTCGCAGGTGTGGTTCCGCACCAACGGCAAACTGGCCGACGACCCCCTGCTCCACCTCTGCCTGGCCACCTACGTCTCCGACATGACCCTGCTGGACTCCGTCCTGCTCGCCCACGGCCGCGGCGGCTGGGCGGTCGGCGACGTCGTCGGCGCCAGCCTGGACCACGCCATGTGGTTCCACCGCCCCTTCCGCGCGGACGAATGGCTGCTGTACGACCAGGAGAGCCCGACCGCCTCGGGCGGCCGGGGCCTGGCCCGGGGCCGGATCTTCACCCAGGACGGACAGCTGGCCGTCTCGGTGATCCAGGAAGGCGTGGTCCGCGTGCCGCGTTAGCCCTGCACCGGCAGTCCGGCCGCCTCCAGCAGATACGCCGTCATCGGCTCGTAGAAGCGCGGATCGGCCACGTGGTCGTCCAGCGGCACGGCCACCTGCAGGGTGCCCTCCGCCTCGGCCAGGAAGAGCGCCGGGTCGTTGCAGTCCGCGTAGCCCACGGCGTCGATGCCGCGCTGCGCCGCACAGCCCGCCCAGCCGTGGTCGGCGACGACCAGGTCCGGCCGGGGCAGGCCCAGGTGCGCCAGCCCGTCCAGGATCGCGGCCATCGGGGCGGGGGAGTGCGTGTGCCACAGCGTGGCCCCGCGCTCGTACACGGCGACGTCCGCGACCTGGTAGACGCTGCCCTCGTCCGCCCGCAGCCCGCTCGGCACGGAGACGATCTCGCAGCCGGCCGCGCGCAGCGCCGCAGCCGTCGCCCGGTGCACGTCCAGCAGGCCGCCGGGGTGCCCGGTCGCGAACAGCACCCGCTGCCGGCCCTCCGCCGCCTTGCGCAGGAAGGCGGCCATCCGCTCCAGCCCGGCCACCGTCAGCTCCGGGTCGATGGTGTCCTGCCCGGCCCGGTGCGCCGGATCGTCGTTGACACCGCAGCGGTCCGCCATGACCGCCAGCACGTCCTGCTCGTCGGTCCAGCGGTTGCCGAGCTCCAGACCCAGCCAGTACAGCCGGTCGCCCATCGCCAGGCTGCGGTAGTGAGCGAGGTTGTTCTCCCGGGGAGTCGCGACGTCGCCCGCGATGCGCGTACGGACGAGATGGTCGATCAGTGCGGTACGGCTGGGTGCTATCGGCATGGCCACATTCTCCACCGTGGTGCGCGATAGACGCCGTGTCCATATGAAGGCACCGGATCCACAGTTCCGTACATGTGCGGAATCCGCCGCCCTGCCTACCCTCGGGTACGTCCACGCATCCGCTCCGACGTTGACGACCGGGCCCCCGGCATGAGCGCCCGCCCCGTCCGTGATCCCGAGAGGCCCCAGCATGAGCACCTCCGCCCCCCGTGAACCGCGCGGCCCCGTCGACTCCTCCCGCATCCCCCGCTACGCGGGCCCGGCGACCTTCGCCCGGCTGCCGCGCCTGGACGAGGTGGGCACCGCCGACGTCGCCGTCGTCGGCGTCCCCTTCGACACCGGCGTCTCCTACCGCCCCGGCGCCCGCTTCGGCGGCAACGCCATCCGCGAGGCCTCCCGGCTGCTGCGCCCCTACAACCCGGCGCAGGACGCGTCGCCCTTCGCCCTCGCACAGGTCGCGGACGCGGGCGACATCGCCGCGAACCCGTTCAACATCGACGAGGCCGTCGAGACCATCGAGGCCGCGGCCGACGACCTGCTCGGCACCGGCGCCCGCATGATGACCCTCGGCGGCGACCACACCATCGCGCTGCCGCTGCTGCGCTCCGTCGCCAAGAAGCACGGCCCGGTCGCCCTGCTGCACTTCGACGCGCACCTGGACACCTGGGACACCTACTTCGGCGCCGAGTACACCCACGGCACGCCGTTCCGCCGCGCCGTCGAGGAGGGCATCCTCGACACCGAGGCGCTCTCCCACGTCGGCACGCGCGGCCCGCTGTACGGCAAGAAGGACCTCACCGACGACGAGAAGATGGGCTTCGGCATCGTCACCTCCGCCGACGTCATGCGGCGCGGCGTCGACGAGATCGCCGACCAGCTGCGCCAGCGCGTCGGCGACCGGCCGCTGTACATCTCCATCGACATCGACGTCCTGGACCCGGCCCACGCGCCCGGCACCGGCACCCCGGAGGCCGGCGGCCTGACCTCCCGCGAACTGCTGGAGATCATCCGCGGCCTGTCCTCCTGCAACCTGGTCTCCGCCGACGTCGTCGAGGTGGCCCCGGCCTACGACCACGCCGAGATCACCTGCGTGGCGGCCTCGCACACCGCCTACGAGCTGACGACGATCATGTCCCGGCAGATCGCGGCCGCACGCGGCTGAACGCCTCGGTGAGAAGGGGCTCCGCCGAGCGGCGGGGCCCCTTCTCCCGTAAAGATCGCGTAAGCTCGCGCCCGCCGGACGACAAGGCTCCGTAAGGGCGCGGACGCGCACCGTGTCCGCGAGGGTTTGCTGAGGCGCGTGAATGCCCGCAAACACCGCCGCGTCGGCGGCGGCCTCGTCGACCCCCGGCAGATCCTCGCCTCCTTCCCCGAAGCGGTCCGCAAGCTGCACCCGCGGGTGATGGTCAGGCACCCCGTGCTCTTCGTCGTCGAGGCGGGCTCGGTCCTCACCACCGTCTCCGCGGTCCTCGACCCGTCCGTCTTCAGCTGGCTGATCAGCGTCTGGCTCTGGCTCACCGTCGTCTTCGCCAACCTTGCCGAGGCCGTCGCCGAGGGCCGCGGCAAGGCGCAGGCCGAGTCGCTGCGCCGCACCCGCTCGGACACCGTCGCCCGGCGGCTGCGCAGCTGGCGGGTGAGCATGGACCGCAGGGAGTGGGAAGAGGAGCGCGTGCCGGCCGCCGACCTGCGGCCGTACGACTTCGTCGTGGTCGAGGCGGGCGAGACCGTGCCGGGCGACGGCGAGGTCGTCGACGGCGTCGCGGCGGTGGACGAGTCGGCCGTCACCGGCGAGTCCGCGCCCGTCATCCGCGAGGCGGGCGGCGACCGCTCGGGCGTCACCGGCGGCACGACGGTGCTCTCCGACCGGATCGTCGTGCGGATCACCTCCCGCGCCGGGCACACCTTCCTCGACCGCATGATCGCCCTGGTGGAGGGCACCAGCCGGCAGAAGACGCCCAACGAGCTGGCGCTGAACATCCTGCTCGCCTCGCTCACCGTGGTCTTCATCCTGGCGGTGGTCTCGCTCCAGCCCATGGCCGAATGGGCGGGCGCCCCGCAGACCATCACCGTGCTGGTCGCCCTGCTGGTCACCCTCATCCCCACCACCATCGGGGCCCTGCTCTCCGCCATCGGTATCGCGGGCATGGACCGGCTGGTCCAGCGCAACGTCCTGGCCCTGTCCGGCCGGGCCGTGGAGGCCGCGGGCGACGTCAACACGCTGCTCCTGGACAAGACCGGCACCATCACGCTCGGCAACCGCCAGGCGGCCGCCTTCGTGCCCGTCCAGGGCATCGCCCACGACCTGCTCGCCGACGCCGCGCAGCTCTCCTCGCTCTCCGACGAGACGCCCGAGGGCCGCTCCATCGTCGGCCTGGCCGAGCGGCACGGCATCCGCCGCCACCACGGCGACCTCGCACACGGCCGCTTCGTGCCCTTCTCCGCGCAGACGCGGATGAGCGGGGTCGACTTCGCCTTCGAAGGGGAGTTCTGCCGCATCCGCAAGGGCGCCGGCAGCGCCGTCATGCAGTGGGTCGCCCGGCGCGGCGGCCAGGTGCCCGAGGAAGCCGGCTGGATCACCGACTCCATCGCCGCGGACGGCGGCACCCCGCTGCTCGTCGCGGTCGAGGACCCGGACGGCGTGCGGATCCTGGGCGCCGTCCACCTCAAGGACGTCGTCAAACCCGGCATCGCCGAGCGCTTCGCCGAACTGCGCGCCATGGGCATCAAGACTGTCATGGTCACCGGCGACAACCCGCTCACCGCCAAGGCCATCGCCGCCGAGGCGGGCGTCGACGACTACCTGGCCGAGGCCACGCCCGAGCACAAGCTGGCCCGCATCAAGGAGGAACAGGCCGGTGGAAACCTCGTCGCGATGACGGGTGACGGCACCAACGACGCGCCCGCGCTCGCGCAGGCCGACGTGGGCGTGGCCATGAACACCGGCACCTCGGCCGCCAAGGAGGCCGGGAACATGGTGGACCTGGACTCCAACCCCACCAAGCTCATCGAGATCGTCGAGGTCGGCAAGCAGCTGCTGATCACCCGCGGCGCGCTGACCACCTTCTCCATCTGCAACGACGTCGCCAAGTACTTTGCGATCGTCCCCGCCATGTTCGGCGGGGTGGCGGGCTACGAGGGCCTGGAGAAGCTCAACGTCATGGGCCTGCACAGCCCCACCTCGGCCATCGCCTCGGCGATCGTCTTCAATGCGCTCGTGATCGTCGCGCTGATCCCGCTCGCCCTGCGCGGCGTGCGCTACGCCCCGTCCTCCGCGCACGTTCTGCTCCGCCGCAACCTGAGCGTCTACGGGCTGGGCGGGCTCGTCGCGCCGTTCGTCGGCATCAAACTCATCGACCTGCTCATGCAGTACGTGCCCGGCATGTGACGCACTCCTGGCCGTTCTGCATGACGGCGGGATGAAATCCGCAGCCCACGGCGTTGGGGCCTTCCGTCGGCCAGTGGAGTGCAGGACAACGGGAGGTCTCTGGTGACGGCGACGGACACGACCGGTCGGGATGCGACCGGTCAAGGCTGGGCCAGGCGGCTCGCGGGCTACTGCTGGCGCTATCGGCGCACGGTACTGCTCGCGCTCGGCTCCTCGCTCGCGGGCATGGCCGTCATGGCGCTCGTGCCGCTCATACCCAAGCTGATCATCGACGACGTCATAGGTGCCCACCAGCGCCCCCTCGCCCCCTGGGCCACCCTGCTGATCGTCGCCGCCGTCGTCGTCTACGCCCTCACCTACGTCCGCCGCTACTACGGCGGACGTCTCGCGCTCGACGTCCAGCACGACCTGCGGACCGAGATGTACGCCTCGATCTCCCGCCTCGACGGCAAGCGGCAGGACGAGCTCTCCACCGGCCAGGTCGTCGGCCGGGCCACCTCCGACCTCCAGCTCATCCAGAGCCTGCTCTTCATGCTGCCGATGATGATCGGCAACATCCTGCTGTTCGTCATCTCGCTCGTCGTGATGGCCGTGCTCTCCCCCCTGCTCACGGTGGTGGCCCTGGCCGTCGCCCCCGCCCTGTGGTTCCTCGCCAGTCGCAGCCGCACCAAGCTCTTCCCCGCCACCTGGTACGCCCAGGGCCAGGCCGCCGCCGTCGCGGGCGTGGTGGACGGCGCCGTGACGGGCGTACGCGTCGTCAAGGGCTTCGGACAGGAGGCCCAGGAGGCGGGCAAGCTCCGCGAGGTCAGCCGCAGGCTCTTCGCCGGGCGGCTGCGGACGGTACGGCTCAACTCCCGCTACACCCCGGCCTTGCAGGCCGTCCCGGCGCTCGGTCAGGTCGCCATGCTGGCGCTCGGCGGCTGGATGGCCACGCGCGGGCAGGTCACGCTCGGCACCTTCGTGGCCTTCTCGACCTATCTGGCGCAGCTCGTCGGCCCGGTGCGGATGCTCACCATGGTGCTGACGGTCGGCCAGCAGGCCCGGGCGGGCGTGGAGCGCGTACTGGAGCTCGTCGACACCGAGCCGGTGGTGCAGGAGCGTGCCGGGGCGCACGAACTGCCCGCGGACGCCCCCGCCGTCGTCGAATTCGACGACGTCACCTTCGGCTACCAGCACGGGCGGCCCGTCCTGGAGGGCTTCTCCCTGCGGATCGAGCCCGGCGAGACCGTGGCCGTCGTCGGCGCCTCCGGCAGCGGCAAGTCCACGCTGGCGCTGCTGCTGCCGCGCTTCTACGACGTCACGGGCGGGGCGGTGCGCGTCGGCGGGCAGGACGTGCGCGAGCTGACGCTGCCGTCCCTGCGCGCCGCGATCGGCCTGGTGCCGGAGGACAGCTTCCTCTTCTCCGACAGCATCCGCGACAACCTCGCCTACGGGCTGCCGGACGCCACCGACGAGCAGATACGGGCCGCCGCGCGCGCCGCACAGGCGGACGGCTTCATCGCAGAGCTGCCCGAGGGCTACGACACCAAGGTCGGCGAACAGGGCCTGACCCTCTCCGGCGGCCAGCGCCAGCGCATCGCGCTCGCCCGCGCGATCCTCGCCGACCCCCGGCTGCTGCTGCTCGACGACGCGACCTCGGCGGTCGACGCACGCGTCGAGCACGAGATCCACGAGGCGCTGCGCGGCGTCATGGCCGGCCGTACGACGCTGCTCATCGCGCACCGCGCCTCCACCCTGGCCCTGGCCGACCGCATCGCGGTCCTCGACCGCGGCCGCCTGGTCGACGTCGGCACCGCCGCCGAGCTGGAGGAGCGCTGCGAGCTGTACCGCGCGCTGCTGACCGACCCGGAGGAGCTGGCGGGCGTCCGCAAGGACCCCGCGGGCCGGGCCCTGGAGGCGGCCCCCGCCCTTGCGGGCGCGTTCGGCGGCGAGGCCGCGGCCACCGGGCTCGCCGAGCGCCCGGCCCCCGCCGCGACCGGCAAGCGCACCGTCGTCGACGGCGTCACCCCGCACCTGTGGGTGCGGCGCGAGAGCGACGGCGCCGAGGCGCAGGGCGCGCTCGCCGGGATGCCCGCCACGCCCGAACTTCTCGCCAAGGTCGAGGCGTTGCCGCCCGCGGACGACACCCCGGACATCGACGAGGAGCGGGCCGCGCTGCCCGAGGGCTCGTACGGCCTGCGGCAGCTGCTGCGCGGCTTCGGGAAGCCGCTCGCGCTGAGCCTGCTGCTCGTGGCCGTCGACGCGCTCGCGGGGCTGCTGCTGCCGGTGCTGATCCGGCACGGCATCGACCAGGGCGTCCAGCGCCTGGCCCTCGGCGCCGTGTGGGCCGCCTCCGGGCTCGCCCTGCTCGTCGTGGCCTGTCAGTGGGCCGCGCAGGTCGCCGAGACCCGGCTGACCGGGCGCACCGGCGAACGCGTGCTGTACACGCTGCGCTTGAAGATCTTCGCCCAGCTGCAGCGCCTCGGCCTCGACTACTACGAGCGCGAGCTGACCGGCAAGATCATGACGCGGATGACCACGGACGTCGACGCGCTCTCCTCGTTCCTGCAGACCGGCCTGGTGACCGCCGTCGTCTCGGTCCTCACCTTCTTCGGCATCCTCGTGGCCCTGCTGGTCATCGACGTCCAGCTGGCCCTCGTCGTCTTCGCGACCCTGCCCCCGCTCGTGATCGGCACGGTCCTCTTCCGCCGCCGGAGCGTGAAGGCGTACGAGCTGGCCCGCGAGCGCGTGGGCGGCGTCAACGCCGATCTGCAGGAGAGCGTGGCGGGCCTGCGCATCCTGCAGGCGTTCCGCCGCGAGGCGGCGGGCGCGCGGCGCTTCGCCGAACGCAGCGACGGCTACCGGCAGGCGCGGGTGCGCGGCCAGTGGCTGATATCCGTCTACTTCCCGTTCGTCCAGCTGCTGTCGTCCGTCGCCTCGGCCGCCGTGCTCATCGTGGGCGCGGGCCGGGTGAGCGACGGCACGCTGACGGCGGGCGCCCTGGTGGCGTACCTGCTCTACATCGACCTGTTCTTCGCGCCCGTCCAGCAGCTGTCGCAGGTCTTCGACGGCTACCAGCAGGCGACGGTCTCGCTGGGCCGGGTGCAGGCTCTGCTGCGCGAGCCGACGTCCGTGCCGGTGGCCGAAAAGCCGCGGGTGCCGCAGGAGCTGAGCGGCGAGGTCGTCTTCGACGACGTGCGCTTCCACTACGACGGCGACGGCGAGACGCCCGCGCTCGACGGGATCCGGCTGACGATACCGGCCGGGCAGACCGTCGCGTTCGTCGGCGAGACGGGCGCGGGCAAGTCGACCCTGGTGAAGCTGGTGGCGCGGTTCTACGACCCCACCGCCGGTGCCGTCCGCGTCGACGGCCACGACCTGCGCGCCCTGGACCCGGTCGGCTACCGCCGCCGGCTCGGCGTCGTCCCGCAGGAGCCGTATCTCTTCCGGGGGACCATCCGCGACGCGATCGCCTACGGG
The DNA here is from genome assembly GCF_014203555.1 of Streptomyces olivoverticillatus. Lineage (GTDB taxonomy): Bacteria > Actinomycetota > Actinomycetes > Streptomycetales > Streptomycetaceae > Streptomyces > Streptomyces olivoverticillatus. The sequence goes on from NZ_JACHJH010000002.1 coordinate 194,622, forward strand.
CGCCCGGACGCGAGCGACGCCGAGGTGGAGGCCGCCGCGCGGGCGGTCGGCGCGCACGAGATGGTCGCCACGCTCGAAGGCGGCTATCTGCACGCGGTTTCCGAGCGCGGCCGCAATCTCTCCGCCGGGCAGCGGCAGTTGATCGCCCTGGCCCGCGCGGAGCTGGTCGACCCGGACGTCCTGCTGCTGGACGAGGCCACGGCCGCCCTGGACCTGGCGACCGAGGCGCTGGTCAACCAGGCCACGGACCGGCTGGCCGGGCGGCGGACGACCCTGGTGGTCGCCCACCGGCTGACCACCGCCGCCCGCGCCGACCGCGTGGTGGTGATGGACGGCGGCAAGGTCGCCGAGGACGGCACCCACGCCGAGCTGCTGGCGAAGGACGGGCGCTACGCGGAGCTGTGGCGGACGTTCACGGGCGAGGCGGTGCCCGCCTAGGGCGGGCCTTGCACGGCGGCCCCGGGGTGTCCGTAGAGGCACCCCGGGGCCGCCGTCGGTTCAGGCGACGGACGTTGCCCGGCCGGCCGCCGCGCGCTCGCGCAGTGCGGTCACGCCCGGGGAGGGCCGTGCCGCGTCGTAGGCGCTGCGGGCGGCGTCCACGGACGGCTGGTGGCGGTCGGTCCAGCGGCGGATGGCGAGCAGCGGTCCGGTGAGGCTGGCCCCCAGCTCGCTGAGGGCGTAGGAGACCCGTACGACCGGGCTCTGCTCGACCGTACGGAGCACCAGTCCGTCCCGTTCCAGGCCGCGCAGCGTCTGGGTGAGGACCTTGCGGCTCACCGGGCTCATCCGGCGCTCCAGTTCACCGAAGTAGGCGGGTCCTTCGCCCAGCAGGCTCAGCGTGAGCGCGGACCAGCGGTCGCCGAGCCGGTCGAGCAGGGGGCGGCAGGGGCACAGTTCTTCCTCTTCCACGCCAGGCGCCAACCACCGGCCGGCGCCCGCTATTCCGGGGCCGTTACCGCGAGGTTCCGTCTGTGCGGGGCGGGCCGGGGCGGACAGGATGGTGTGCGCAAGCAAGCGAAACCCCCAGGAGCGCACCATGTCCGCAGCCCGTATGCAGGCCGTCGTCCAGCACCGTTTCGGCGGCCCCGAAGTCCTCGCCCTCGCCGAGGTGGACCGGCCCGAGCCGCTGCCCACCGAGGTCCTGGTCCGGGTGCACGCGGCCGGCGTCAACCCGGTGGACGTCAAGACCCGGGCGGGGGAGGGCATCGTCGGCTTCGGGCTGATGGGCGCGGCCCCGCACGTCCTGGGCTGGGACGTCTCCGGCGTCGTGGAGGCCGTCGGCTTCGGCGTCACCGGGCTGGAGCCGGGCGACGAGGTGTACGGCATGCCCCGCTTCCCCTACCTGGCGGGCGGCTTCGCCGAGTATGTCACCGCCCCCTCGCGGCACTTCGCCCGCAAGCCCGCCTCGATCGGCCACGTCGAGGCCGCCGCGCTGCCGCTGGCCGCGCTCACCGCCTGGCAGGCGCTGGTGGACGCCGCGGACGTCCGGGCGGGGCAGCGCGTCCTCGTGCACGCGGCGGCGGGCGGCGTGGGCCACCTCGCCGTACAGATCGCCAAGGCCCGCGGCGCCCATGTGATCGGCACCTCCGGCCCCGCCAAGCAGGACTTCGTGCGCTCCCTCGGCGCCGACGAGGTCCTCGACTACACCGCCGTCCGCTTCGAGGACGAGGTGCGGGACACCGACGTCGTCGTCGACCTGATCGGCGACCCCGACCACCAGCTGCGCTCCCTGCGGACGCTGCGGCCCGGCGGGCTGCTCATGGTGGTGCCCTCCGGCGTCGACCCCGAGGCCGCGCGGGTGGCGGCGGAGCTCGGGGTACGGATCACCGACGTGCTGGTGGAGCCGGACCGCGCCGGCCTGGAGGCGATCGGCGCGCTGGTGGCGGCGGGAGAGGTGCGGGTCGAGGTGGAGGCGGTGCTGCCGCTGGCCGAGGCGGCGAAGGCGCACGAGCTGGTGGCGACCGGCCGCACCCGCGGCAAGGTGGTCCTCTCGGTCGGCTGATGCCGGCTGGACCCTGGCGGAGTGGATGTTGCCCCCGGTAGGTTCGCGGCGACCTTTGCGAACCCAGGGGAGGGCGCATGCGCAAGACACTCAGATGGCTGCTGGCATTAACGGTCACCATAGGCACGGTCGGTGCCGGTGGTGTGACGACCACCGCCACCGCCGCTGCCCGGTCGGACCAGGCGGACATCAAGGAACGCATCCTGAAGATTCCGGGGATGAGTCTCGTCGAGGACAAGCCCTACGAGGGCTACCGCTACCTCGTCATGACCTACACCCAGCCCGTCGACCACCGCGACCCGTCCAAGGGCACCTTCAAACAGCGTTTCTCGCTGCTGCACAAGTCCACGGACCGGCCCACCGTTTTCTTTACGTCCGGCTACAACCTCAGCACCGATCCGTCGCGTTCGCGCAGCGAGCCGACCCGGATCGTCGACGGCAACCAGTTGTCGTTGGAGTACCGCTACTTCACCCCGTCCCGGCCGCAGCCGGCGGACTGGTCGAAGCTCGACATATGGCAGGCGGCCAGCGACCAGCACCGCCTCTACCAGGCGCTCAAGCCCATCTACGGCAAGAACTGGCTGGCCACCGGCGCCAGCAAGGGCGGCATGACGGCCACCTACTACCGCCGCTTCTACCCCCATGACATGAACGGCACCGTCGCCTACGTCGCGCCCAACGACGTGGTGGACAAGGAGGATTCGGCCTACGACCGGTTCTTCGCCACCGTCGGCGACAAGGCGTGCCGCACCCAGCTCAACTCGGTGCAGCGCGAGGCGCTCGTACGCCGCGACGAGATCGTCGCCCGCTACCAGAAGTGGGCCGACGAGAACGGCAAGACGTTCAAGGTGGTCGGCAGCGCCGACAAGGCCTACGAGAACGTGGTGCTCGACCTGGTGTGGGCGTTCTGGCAGTACCACCTGCAGAGCGAGTGCGCCTCCGTGCCCGCCACCAAGGCGTCCACGGACGAGCTGTACAAGTTCATCGACAACATCTCCGGCTTCGACGGCTACACCGACCAGGGCCTGGAGCGCTTCACCCCGTACTACTACCAGGCGGGCACCCAGCTCGGTTCGCCCACCTTCAAGACGCCGCACCTCAAGGGCCTCCTGCGCTACCCCGGCATCTACAACCCGCGCAGCTACGTGCCGCGCGACATACCGATGACGTTCCACCCCGGCGCGATGGCCGACGTCGACCGGTGGGTGCGCGAGGACAGCAAGCAGATGCTGTTCGTCTACGGGCAGAACGACCCGTGGAGCGGCGAGCCGTTCCGCCTGGGCAAGGGCGCCGCCGCCCGGCACGACTACCGCTTCTACGCGCCCGGCGGCAACCACGGCTCGAACATCTCCCAGCTCGTCGCCGACGAGCGGGCCACCGCCACCGCCGAGGTCCTGCGCTGGGCGGGCGTGGCCCCGGCCTCCGTACAGCAGGACGAGCGCAAGGCGAAGCCGCTGGCGTCCTACGACGCCAAGCTCGACCGGCCCGGCGTGCAGCGGGAGTCGGGCCTGCGCCCGTAAGCGGGCCCCGGCCCGCGGATCACGGCAGGCGGCGGGCGCACCCCACGGGTGCCTCGCCGCCGAGCTGTACGTAGAGATCGGTGTCCGGCGGGCAGTCGTCGCGGGTGCGCGCCGCCACCTCCACCCGGTACTCCGGCGCGTGCGCCCCCGTGCCGTCGCAGGCCACCTCCTTCACCACCCCGTGCCGCTCGGTGCGGACGCAGTCGCCCGCCACCGTCAGCGGGCCGCCCCCGCGGCCCGGGTCGCCCGGGTGCGGCGGGCGCAGATTGCGCATGCAGGCGTACCCCTCGGGCGGGCTGTCCCGCTCCGAGGTGCCGGCGTCGACGGCCGTGATGTGCAGCACGAAGTCGGTCTCGTCGGGGCAGCGCGGGCCGCCGGACTGGGGGCCGTAGTACCGCGCCAGAACTCCCGCCGCAGCCTGCAGACTTGCGCAGTCCACCTCCCGGAACGCCCGGCCGCCGTCCTGCCCGGCGCAGGCCCCCCGGCCCAGGAACGTCCCCTTCCGCCCGGCCGGTGCCGACGGCACGGCGGCGTCGCCCTGGACGACCGTCTGCACCCCCGGGCCCTCGGCCTGACAGCCGGCGAGGACCTGGGTCCCGGACAGCACGGCGAACGCGAACAGCGTCCTCGGCAGCGCATGACGGCGCATGAATGAATCCCCCCAACCCGCACAAGAACGACCACAGTTACCCCACATGCCCTCCCGCACGCCAGGCGTGCGGGATGCTTCGCACAGGGTGACCGTCCCGCCCCGCCGGGCCGCCGCCGACGTGGTCGGAGGGGGTACGCCGGCGGCGGGGTGCCGCCGTCCGCAGGCGGCGGAGAGGGTGGTCAGCAACGCGGCCAGCGGCGACGCCGACACCGCCCTGCGGAAGACCTCGCCGGCAGCACGCCGCTTGGACGCACCGCGCGCCGGAGCGGTTCCGCGCGCACCCCGCACGCCGCTACCCGGTCGCGCTCCGCTACCCGGTCGCGCTCCGCTACCCGGTCGCGCGGCGCGCCCTGCCGAAACCGCGTGCCCTGCCCAGCCGCACCGGCCGCCGTATGGTCAGCAGCTTCGCGCGCGGGGCGAGCCGCCGCACCATCGCGAAGACCGACTCCGTGCGCGAGCGGTCGGCGTCCAGCACGGAGAAGAGGTTGGCGCCCAGATAGAACGTGAGCGCCGCGTTGGCCAGGTCGCGCGGGGGCATCAGCCGGGCCAGCGCGGTGCCGCCGACGACCCGCTCCAGGGTCTCCTCGACGAACGCAAGCCACGGCTCGGCCCGCCGCCGGAGCTCCTCGCGCAGCTCCGGCTTGGCGACGGCGGCGGCCACCAGCTCGGAGAAGAGCGTGATGTGCCCGCCTTCGAGGTCGTCCCGGTAGATCCGGGTCGCGGCCTCGGCGAGCTCCTCCAGGGAGTTCACCCGCGCGACGGTGGCGGTGTGCCGTGCCATCCGCTCGGCCGAGGAACTGTCGAGGGCGGCGAGCAGCAGCGCGTCCACACCGCCGAAGTGATAGAAGACCAGGGCCGAATTGACCCCGGCCTCCCGGGCTATGGTCCGGGCGCTGGCCCGCCCGTAGCCCTGCGTGCGCAGTACGGCGGCCGCCGCGGCGATCAGCCGCTCCCGGGTCTCCGCCGACCTGGCCTCCGCACCCGCCGCCGACCTGGCCCCCATGGACATCCCCCGCCTCTCCCCGGACGCCTCGCACCCGGGCTCTCGCCCGCACGTTTCAAGGTTTACATGCGCGGGGGCGGCAGATGGTCACAAGGAACGCTCCGGCCAGTGCGCGCACAGCAGCCGGACGGTCTCGCTGATGGCCGGACGCCGCGCCGCGCCGGCCCGCCAGTAGGCGAACAGCCGCCGCACCGGCACCGGTTCGAGCGGCACCGACACCACCTCCGGCGGCAGCGGCCCGCGGCCCAGCCGCGGCAGCAGGGCGATGCCCAGGCCCGCCGCCACCAGCGCCATCTGGGTGTGGTTCTCGGCTGCCTGGTAGGCGAGGTCCGGCTCGTTGCCCGAGGCGCGCAGCGTACGCACCAGCCAGTCGTGGCAGACCGTCCCCGGCGGCTGGCAGATCCACCGCTGCTGCGCCAGATCGCCGCCGTGCAGCACCGCCCGCCCGGCCAGCGGATGGCCACGCGGCACCAGCACGTCGCACTTGTCCTCGCCGATGCGCATGCGCTCCAGACCGTCGGGCGCGGGCAGCGGGTTGATGTCCCACTCGAAGGTCACCGTCAGATCGACCGCCCCCTGCGCCACCAGCCCCACCGACAGGTGCGGGTCGACCTCGACCAGGCGGGAGTCCAGCGAGGGGTGCGCGGCGGCCAGCTCGGCCAGCACCGAGGGCATCAGACCGCGGGCGGCCGAGGCGAAGGCCCCCACCACCAGGCGGCCCGTCGGCTGCCCGCGCCGCTCCTCCAGCTCCGTCTCCGCCCGCTCGACCATCGCCATCAGCTCCTGCGCCGTCCCCGCCAGCCGGGCCGCGGCGTCCGTGAGCACGATGCCCCGGCCCCGGCGCTCCAGCAGCGTCGTACGGGTCTCGCGCTCCAGCTTGGTGATGGCCTGCGAGACGGCGGACGGCGTGTAGCCCAGCGCGACGGCCGCGGCGCTGACCGAGCCGTGCACGGACACGGCGTGCAGGGCGCGCAGACGGGACAGATCCAGCACGAGAAGGCCCCCATCGTTGAGAGTTGCTGAATCCCATCATGAAGAAATGTGTGCTGGTGCTACACAGTCGTGCCCCGTGATCCTGATCGCATGCGTCCGTTTCACCTCTTCCTCGCCGTCTGCGTCGCCGCCGTCTGGGGCGTCAACTTCGTCGTCATCGACATCGGCCTCGGCCACTTCCCGCCGCTGTTCTTCTGTGCCCTGCGCTTCCTCGCGGCGGCAGTGCCCGCGGTCTTCTTCGTCGGCCGGCCACCGGTGAAGTGGCGGTGGATCGTCGGGGTGGGACTCATGCTGGGCGTGGGCAAGTTCGGGCTGCTGTTCCTCGGGATGCACGCGGGGATGCCCGCCGGGCTCTCCTCGCTCGTCCTGCAGGTCCAGGCCGTCTTTACCGCCCTGTTCGCCCTGCTCGCCCTGGGCGAACGCCTGGGCCGGGCCCGGCTCGTGGGCATGGGGGTGGCTCTTGCGGGCATCGTCGTGGCCGCCGTCGACGAGGGCGCCTCGGGGCCGCTCCTCGGCTTCGCGCTGGTGGTGGCCGCGGCGGCCTTCTGGGGCGTCTCCAACGTCCTGACCCGCAAGGCCTCGCCGCCCGACGCCCTGCGGTTCATCGTGTGGGTGAGCACCGTCCCCGTCCTGCCGCTCCTGCTGCTCTCCCTCGTCTTCGAGGGCCCGCACGCCGACGCCGAGGCCCTCGGCTCCCTCAACTGGGGCGGCGTGGGGGCCGTCCTCTTCGTCGCCTGGGTCAGCACCGTGCTCTGCTTCGGTGCCTGGGGGTTCCTGCTGCGCACCTACGACGCCTCGGTCGTGGCCCCCTTCTCCCTCCTGGTGCCCGTCTTCGGCATGTCCTCCTCGGCGCTGCTGCTGGACGAGCAGGTGAGCCCCCTGCGCTGGTGCGCGGCGGCGCTCCTCGTCGGCGGGGTCGCCCTCACGTCCGTGCGGCGGCGACCAGCCCCCGCAGGTACTCCGCGCCCGGCCCGGCCAGCTGGGCGAAGTCGGCCGCTTGCGGATGCCAGCGCTTCTCGTACTCCCAGCTGAGCCAGCCGCGCCAGCCGCCCGCGCTGAGCACCCCCGCGCACGCACCCAGCGGCAGCACCCCCGCACCGAGCGGCAGCGGTGCCGTGTCCTCGGCCGAGGCCACGTCCTTGACCTGGACGTAGCCCAGGTGCGGGGCGAGCGCGGGGAAGCTGACGGCCGGGGACTCCCCGCCCAGCCACGTGTGCAGCACGTCCCAGAGAGCCCCGATGCTGCCGTGCCCCACCGGGCCCAGGACGCGCTCCACGTCCTGGGCCCGCCGGTGCGAGTCGTGCGTCTCCAGCAGCACGTGCACGCCCGTGTCGGCGGCCAGCGGGGCGATCGTCCCCAGACGGCGCGCCGCGTCCGCGTCCGCCTCCTTCTCCGGCCGCCCGCCGCCGCCGGGGAACACCCGTACGAAGCGGGCCCCCAGGTCCGCGGCGAGCCGCACCAGCCCCTCCAGCTCCGCCAGCACCGGCTCGTCCGGGCCGGGCCCGGCGACCCGGGCGTAACCGGCCACGGCCAGCACCTCCACGCCCGCCGCCGCGAACTCCACGGCCGCCGCGGCCCGCTGTGCGGCCGAGCTCCCCGGGTGCACCGGTTCCTCCGGATGGGCCCGCAGCTCGACGCCGTCGTAGCCGCAGTCGGCGGCCAGCCGCACCACGTCGCGCAGCGGCAGACCGGGGACACCGAGGGTGGAAAACGCCAGCTTCATGTCGATCGGTTTCCCCGGAAGGCCGCGGGAAATGCCCTTGGTGCGGAAGTCGGCACCATCCAACGGGAGGCCACCGGGCATGACGTCGATCGATGTCCGCATCGCCATGAACGGCGTGACCGGCCGGATGGGTCACCGCCAGCACCTCGTCCGCTCCGTCCTCGCCCTGCGCGAGGAGGGCGGCATCCGCCTCGCCGACGGCACCACGCTGCGCCCCGAGCCGGTCCTCGTCGGGCGGGACGGCGCCCGGCTGCGGGAGCTGGCGGAGCGGTACGGGCTCGCGCACTGGTCCACCGACCTGGACGCGGTGCTGGCCGACCCGTCGGTCACCGTCTACTTCGACGCACAGGCCACCTGTGCCCGCGAGGAAGCGCTGCGCAAGGCCATCGCGGCGGGCAAGCACGTCTACTGCGAGAAGCCGACCGCCGCCGACCACGCCGGGGCGCTGGCCCTGGCCCGGCTCGCCCGGGATGCGGGCGTGCGGCACGGCGTCGTCCAGGACAAGCTCTTCCTGCCGGGGGTGCGGGGGCTCAGGCGGCTGCTCGACGACGGCTTCTTCGGCCGGGTGCTCTCCGTCCGCGGCGAGTTCGGCTACTGGGTCTTCGAGGGCGACCGGCAGCCCGCCCAGCGCCCCTCGTGGAACTACCGCGCCCAGGACGGGGGCGGCATCACCGGCGACATGTTCCCCCACTGGGAGTACCTGCTGCGCGAGCTGTTCGGCCCGGTGCGCAGCGTGCAGGCGCACATGGCGACGCACATTCCGCGGCGCTGGGACGAGAAGGGCGTGCCGTACGAGGCTACGGCGGACGACGCGGCCTACGGCATCTTCGAGCTGGAGGGCGGGGCCGTGGCGCAGTTCAACTCGTCCTGGGCGGTGCGGGTGCACCGGGACGAGCTGCTGGAGCTCCAGGTCGACGGGACCGAGGGGTCGGCCGTCGCGGGGCTGCGCGGCTGCCGGGTGCAGCACCGTACGGACACGCCCCGGCCCGTGTGGGATCCGGACGTGCCCTGCACCGAGGACTTCCGCGGCCAGTGGCGGCAGGTGCCGGACGGCGAAGCGTGCGGCAATGCCTTCAAGGCCCAGTGGGAGCTGTTCCTGCGGCACGCGGTGGCGGGGGAGCCCTGGCGCTGGGACCTGTTCGCGGGGGCCCGGGGCGTCCGGCTGGCCGAGCTGGCCCGCCGCTCCTCGGCGGAGGGCCGGCGGCTGCCCGTGCCCCGGGACGCACCGCGGGAGCTGCCGTGATCCGGCTGCCGGACGCGGCCGGGACGCTGCGGGTCCACGCGCCCCGCCGTAGCCCCGCGCCACCGCTGCCGCCGGGGCCGCCGCCGCGCTCCCGTACGGTCTTCGCCGCCGCCCATGTGGTGGCCGACCCCTTCCGCAACACCACGCCGCACGGCCGCGCGGATCTGGACTGGGACGCCACCCTCGCCTTCCGGCGGCATCTCTGGGAGCACGGCCTGGGGGTGGCGGAGGCGATGGACACGGCCCAGCGCGGCATGGGCCTGGACTGGCCGGTGGCGGCCGAGCTCATCCGGCGCTCCGCCGCGGAGGCCCGGGCGGCGGGCGGCCGGATCGTGTGCGGTGCGGGCACGGACCAACTCCCTGCCGCGAGCGCGGTGACGTCGGCGGACGTCGCCGCCGCCTACGAGGAACAGCTGGCGGTGGTGGAGGCGGCGGGCGCCCGGGCCGTCGTCATGGCGTCGCGCGCCCTGGCGGCCGTCGCCACCGGACCCGATGCCTACCGGGAGGTTTACGGACGGTTGTTGCGCCAAACGGCCGAACCCGTGATCCTCCACTGGCTCGGCCCGATGTTCGACCCGGCACTGGAGGGCTACTGGGGCAGCACCGATCTCGATGCCGCCACCGACACCTTGCTCGCCGTCGTCGCCGACCACCCGGACAAGGTCGACGGGGTGAAGGTGTCGCTGCTGGACGCCGGGCGCGAGCGGGCGCTGCGGCAGCGGCTGCCGCACGGGGTCCGCTGCTACACGGGGGACGATTTCCACTACCCCGAGCTGATCGAGGGGGACGCGCCCGGAGGCCGGCACAGCGATGCGCTCCTCGGGGTCTTCGACCCCCTGGGCCCGCCGGCCGCCCACGCGGTGCGGAAGCTGGACGCGGGCGACCACCACGCCTTCCGGGCCCTGCTGGACCCGACCGTCGCCCTGGCCCGGCACCTCTTCGAGCGGCCGGCGCGCTACTACAAGACGGGTGTCGTCCTCCTGGCGTGGCTGTCGGGGCACCAGGAGCACTTCACGATGGCGGGCGGCCTGCACGCCGCCCGTACCCTGCCGCACCTCGCGCGGGCCTACGAACTGGCCGACGGGCTCGGTCTGTTCCCCGACCCGGAGTCGGCCGAGGCGCGCATGAAGCGGCTGCTGTCGGTGCACGGGATCGACCCGTGACCGGGCTCGGGCGCTTCAGCCTCAACCAGCAGACCGTGCGGCAGTGGTCGCTGCCCGAGCTGGTGGCCGGCTGTGCGGCGGCCGGGGTGCGGCAGGTGGGGCTGTGGCGCGAGCCGGTGCGGGAGTACGGGCTCACGGCGGCCGCCCGGCTCGTACGCGGCGCCGGGCTGGGGGTCAGCAGCCTGTGCCGGGGCGGCTTCCTGACCGCCGACGACCCCGCGGGCCGGGCCGCGGCGCTCGCCGACAACCGGGCCGCCATCGAGGAGGCGGCCGAACTCGGGGCGGGCGTCCTCGTCCTGGTCTGCGGCGGGCTGCCGCCGGGGAGCCGGGATCTGCACGGGGCACGGGAGCGGGTGGCCGACGCGCTCGGCGAACTGGGCCCGTACACCGACCGGCACGGGGTGCGGCTGGCCGTCGAGCCCCTGCACCCGATGTTCGCCGCCGACCGCTGTGTGGTCTCGACCCTCCGTCAGGCCCTTGACCTCGCGGAGCGCTTCCCGGCCGCGCAGGTGGGGGTGGCGGTGGACACCTACCACCTGTGGTGGGACGACACGGTGGCCGCCGGGCTCGCCCGTGCGGGCGCGGGCGGCCGGATCGCGGCCTTCCAGCTCGCCGACTGGGTCACCCCGCTGCCCGAGGGCGTGCTGCTCGGCCGGGGGCAGCTGGGGGACGGTTCGGTGGACCTGCGGTGGTTCCGGGAGCGGGTGGAGGAGGCGGGGTATGCCGGGCCCGTCGAAGTGGAGATCTTCAACCCCGCGCTGTGGGCGCGGGAGGGCGCGGACGTGCTCGCCGAGGTGCTCTGCCGCTATCGCAAACATGTGCTCTGAACTGGGCTTCGACACCTTGAGTAAAGGTCTGGTAACGCCTCGGGATCGGTGCAACCCTTCGGTCCGTCCGCGGGTCGTATGTTGCGTCGGGCTTCCTGGGGAGGGATCCGGGGGGATTCGGAGGAAGCCTGATTCAGGGGGGAGCACGAGGGGCCCGGCCGTCCGGCCGGGCCCCTCGAATCGTTCCCGCCCGCTCCCGGTGCCTCAAGCGGAATCCCCGTTATCCACAGGCCCGGACGCCGTGTCCGACCCCGGCGGTACCGTCGGGGGCATGGTGCAGCTGGCAGTGGTCGAAGGGGTCCTGGAGCGGATCACCTACGCCAACGAGGAGAGCGGTTACACGGTCGCCCGCGTCGACACCGGTCGCGGCGGCGGCGACCTCCTGACGGTGGTCGGCGCGCTGCTCGGCGCGCAGCCGGGCGAGTCGCTGCGGCTGGAGGGCCGCTGGGGCTCCCACCCGCAGTACGGGCGGCAGTTCACCGTGGAGAACTACACCACCGTGCTCCCCGCCACCATCCAGGGCATCCGCCGCTACCTCGGCTCGGGGCTGATCAAGGGCATCGGCCCGCGGATCGCCGAGCGGATCGTCAGTCACTTCGGCACCGACACCCTCGACGTCATCGAGCAGGAGCCGAAGCGCCTGATCGAGGTCCCGGGCCTGGGGCCCAAGCGCACCAAGTCGATCGGGGCCGCCTGGGAGGAGCAGAAGGCCATCAAGGAGGTCATGCTCTTCCTCCAGGGGGTCGGGGTCTCCACCTCCATCGCCGTGCGCATCTACAAGCAGTACGGCGACGCCTCGATCTCCGTCGTCCGCAACCAGCCCTACCGGCTGGCCGCGGACGTATGGGGCATCGGCTTCCTGACGGCCGACCGCATCGCCCAGTCCGTCGGCATCCCGCACGACAGCCCGGACCGGGTCAAGGCCGGTCTGCAGTACGCCTTGTCGCAATCCGCCGACCAGGGGCACTGCTTCCTCCCCGAGGAGCAGCTGATCGCGGACGCCGTGAAGCTGCTCCAGGTCGACACCGGCCTCGTCATCGACTGCCTGGCCGAACTGGCCGCCGACGAGGAGGGGGTGGTCCGCGAGAGCGTCCCCGGGCCGGACGGCGGCGAGAAGGTCACCGCCGTGTATCTGGTGCCCTTCCACCGCGCCGAACTCTCCCTGGCCGGGCAGCTGTCGAGGCTGCTGCGGGCGGAGGAGGACCGGCTGGCGGCCTTCCAGGACGTCGACTGGGAGAAGGCCCTTGCCTGGCTCGCCGGGCGGACGGGCGCGGAGCTGGCCGCGGAGCAGCGGCAGGCGGTGCGGCTCGCGCTCACCAGCAAGGTCGCGGTCCTCACCGGCGGCCCCGGCTGCGGCAAGTCCTTCACGGTCCGCTCCGTCGTCGAACTGGCCCGCGCCAAGCAGGCCAAGGTGGTGCTCGCCGCGCCCACCGGGCGGGCCGCCAAGCGGCTGTCGGAGCTCACCGGAGCCGAAGCCTCCACCGTGCACCGGCTGCTGGAGCTCAAGCCCGGCGGCGATGCCGCCTACGACAGGGAGCGGCCGCTGGACGCCGACCTGGTGGTGGTCGACGAGGCCTCGATGCTGGACCTGCTGCTGGCCAACAAGCTGGTCAAGGCCGTGGCGCCGGGCGCGCACCTGCTGCTGGTGGGAGACGTGGACCAGCTGCCGTCCGTGGGCGCCGGCGAGGTCCTGCGCGATCTCCTCGCCCCGGACGGCCCGGTGCCCGCCGTGCGGCTGACCCGCATCTTCCGGCAGGCCCAGCAGTCCGGGGTGGTCACCAACGCACACCGCATCAACTCCGGGGTGCCGCCCATCACCCAGGGGCTGACGGACTTCTTCCTCTTCGCCGAGGAGGACACCGAGGAGGCCGGGCGGCTGACGGTGGACGTGGCGGCGCGCCGCATCCCCGCGAAGTTCGGCCTCGACCCGCGCCGCGACATCCAGGTGCTCGCCCCGATGCACCGCGGCCCGGCGGGCGCGGGCACCCTCAACGGGCTGCTCCAGCAGGCCATTACGCCCGCCCGGCCGGACCTGCCCGAGCGGCGGTTCGGCGGCCGTGTCTTCCGGGTCGGCGACAAGGTCACCCAAGTTCGCAACAACTACGAAAAGGGGCAGAACGGAGTATTCAATGGCACGGTGGGTGTGGTCACCGGACTGGATCCGGTGGAGCAGCGGCTGACCGTGCGCACCGACGAGGACGAGGAGGTGGGCTACGACTTCGACGAGCTCGACGAACTGGCCCATGCGTATGCGGTGACCATCCACCGTTCCCAGGGCAGCGAGTATCCGGCGGTGGTGATCCCGGTCACCACGGGCGCCTGGATGATGCTTCAGCGCAATCTGCTCTATACGGCTGTGACCAGGGCAAAAAGGCTCGTGGTGCTGGTGGGTTCCCGGCGTGCACTGGGGCAGGCGGTGCGCACGGTGTCGGCGGGAAGGCGCTTTACCGCGCTGGACCACCGCCTCGGAATCGGGCCCCAAGGTGGTGTTCGTCTCTCCTCGGTTTACCAATCAGGGCGAACGGGGCAGGATGGGCAGGCTGGGCGGCACTGAGTGCCGCCTTTAGGCCCTATGGCCGACCCCGAGTGCACGTGCATCGTCCAAATGGGGGAAGGTAGGGGTAGTCAGGGCACCTCGAAGTAGAGGCACAACGTCGGTGAGGGATGACGTGAGCGACAACTCTGTAGTACTGCGGTACGGGGACGGCGAATACAGCTACCCGGTGGTCGACAGCACCGTCGGCGACAAGGGCATCGATATCGGCAAGCTCCGCGCCCAGACCGGTCTGGTGACCCTGGACTCCGGCTATGGCAACACCGCTGCCTACAAATCCGCGATCACCTACCTCGATGGCGAGCAGGGCATCCTGCGCTACCGCGGCTACCCGATCGAGCAGCTGGCCGAGCGCAGCAGCTTCCTTGAGACCGCGTTCCTGCTGATCAACGGCGAGCTGCCGACGGTCGACGAGCTGGCGTCGTTCAAGGGTGAGATCACCCAGCACACCCTGCTGCACGAGGACGTCAAGCGCTTCTTCGACGGCTTCCCGCGCGACGCCCACCCCATGGCCATGCTGTCGTCCGTGGTCAGCGCGCTGTCGACCTTCTACCAGGACAGCCACAACCCGTTCGACGAGAAGCAGCGCCACCTCTCGACGATCCGGCTGCTCGCCAAGCTCCCGACGATCGCGGCCTACGCGTACAAGAAGTCGATCGGCCACCCGATCGTCTACCCGCGCAACGACCTCGGTTACGTCGAGAACTTCCTGCGCATGACCTTCTCGGTGCCGGCCGCCGAGTTCGAGCTGGACCCGGTCGTCGTCAGCGCCCTGGACAAGCTGCTGATCCTGCACGCCGACCACGAGCAGAACTGCTCGACGTCGACCGTGCGCCTGGTCGGCTCCTCGCAGGCCAACCTCTTCGCGTCGATCTCCGCCGGCATCAACGCCCTGTGGGGCCCGCTGCACGGCGGCGCCAACCAGTCGGTGCTGGAGATGCTGGAGGGCATCCAGGCCAACGGCGGCGATGTCGACTCCTTCATCCGCAAGGTGAAGAACAAGGAGGACGGCGTCCGCCTGATGGGCTTCGGCCACCGCGTCTACAAGAGCTTCGACCCCCGGGCGAAGATCATCAAGGCGGCGGCCCACGACGTCCTCGCGGCCCTCGGCAAGTCCGACGAGCTGCTGGACATCGCGCTCAAGCTGGAGGAGCACGCGCTCTCCGACGACTACTTCGTCTCGCGCAACCTCTACCCGAACGTGGACTTTTACACCGGTCTGATCTACCGGGCCATGGGCTTCCCGACCGAGATGTTCACCGTGCTCTTCGCGCTCGGCCGGCTGCCCGGCTGGATCGCCCAGTGGCACGAGATGATCAAGGAGCCGGGTTCCCGTATCGGCCGCCCGCGCCAGATCTACACGGGCGTCGTCCAGCGCGACTTCGTCCCCGTCGAGCAGCGCTGATCCAGGGCGCCCCGGCGCCTGTTTACACCGCCCTGACGCGCGTAGACGCCCCGCACCTGGTCCAGGTGCGGGGCGTCTTGCATCGTGCCGTTCCCGGCGGGCCGTCCGGACGGTAGGTGTAAACACCAAATGGAAAGCGCCCCGACTCCGATCCCCCCACGGGTCGGAGCGAGGCGCTTTCCGTCCCGGCTCGGATTCCCCCCACGGGATCCGGCCGGGAGCCGGCGGACGCGATCTGCCGGGACGCGTACGTACGGGAGGGCCGCTCAAAGCTCCCCGGGTACGTGCCCCGGCCACGCGTGGCCGGGCCGTCCCCCAAGACGATCCAGCACTGCCCGGTTAGACCATTGACCCCCGCGATGGTTACCTGCCTATCGCTGTGATCTACGTCTCCGGGGAAAGGGGTCGTCCGGCCCCTGGCTCAGGCGCGGCCGGCGAGCTCGTAGCCCGCCTCGTCGACGGCGGCGCGCACCGCTTCGTCGTCCGGCTCGGCGGCGGCCGTCACGGTGACCAGCCCGGTGGCGGCGACGGCCGCGACGGAGGTGACGCCGGGGATCGCGGAGATCTCGCTGTTGACCGCGGACTCGCAGTGGCCGCAGGTCATGCCGGTCACCTTGTAGACGGTGGTAGTCATGGGCGTACTCCTACTTCTGGGGAAGTGTCGTTCCTTGGTGACAACGGACAACAGCTTACCCCCTGGGGGTATTCCGGGGGCTGCGTCCCGGGCGTCGGGCGACCCACCCGCGGATGGTGTCCGCGAACCAGTAGGGTCTGCCGCCCTCGGTGAGGTCGGGGGCGGGCAGGAGCCCGTGTTTGCGGTACGAGCGCACGGTGTCGGTCTGTACGCCGATGTGCGCGGCGATCTCCTTGTAGGACCAGAGTCGACGGTCGGTCATCTCTCGCGCCTCTCCGTCGCGCCGCAGCGACGGCAGGGGGGTGCGTCGGGGAGCTGCGGCGTGACCTGTGGGTGACTGGAGCCTGTCCCGGAGAACGACGGAGAGTGACCAGGCGGGCGGGCCCGTCGGGCTTCTGTGACGGAAGGCTCGCGCGGATGTGACGCCCGTTACGCGGAGATGACCTGGTAACAGTTCCGGCCGTCAGCCGGCCGCGACCACCCGCACCGGCCGGTGCTCCCGCCGGGAGACCTCGCACGCCTCGGCCACGAGCAGCGCGCGCAGCCCCTCGCCGCCCGGGCAGGGGCTGTCCCCGGCGCCCGCTCCACCCGCCACGGCCTGCACGAACGCGGCCAGTTCGGCACGGTAGGCGCCCTCGAACCGGGCCAGGAAATCGGGCCAGGGCCGCAGGGGCGCCGCGGGCCCGCCCGGCTCGGCGGAGGTCGCCGGGGTACGGGCGTCCAGCCCCACGACCCACTGGTCGAGCTCACCGGACAGCTCCGTACGCACGTCGTAACCGGCCCCGTTGTAACGGGTGGCCGTCGCCGTGACGAGGGTGCCGTCGTCCAGCGTGAGCAGCGCGGCGGCGGTGTCCACGTCGCCCGCCTCCCGGAAGAAGGCCGCGCCGCCGTCCGTACCCAGCGCGTACACCTCCGTCACCTCACGCCCCGTCAGCCATCGGACGGCGTCGAAGTCGTGCACCATGCAGTCGCGGATCAGCCCGCCCGACAGCGGCAGGAACGCAGGCGGCGGGGGAGCCGCGTCGGAGGTGACGCACCGGATCGTGTGCAGCCGCCCCAGCCTCCCGCCCCGCACCGCCTCGCGCGCCGCCCGGAACCCGGCGTCGAACCGCCGCTGGAATCCGATCTGCAGCAGCGTCCCCGCCGCTTCGACCTCGCTCAGCGCCCGCACCGTGCCCGGCACGTCCAGGGCGACGGGCTTCTCGCAGAAGGCGGGCAGCCCGGCCCGGGCCGCGCGTGTGATCAGCTCGGCGTGGGCCGCCGTGGCGGAGGCGATGACGACGGCGTCCACGCGTCCGGCCGTGAAGACCTCCTCCGTCGAGGGGGCGGCCGTCGCACCGGTCTGCCGGGCGAGCGCGGCGGACCGCCCCGGATCCACGTCGGCGATCACCAGCTCGCCGACCGCGTCCATGCCGGCCAGCACGGCGGCGTGGAAGGACCCGATGCGCCCCGCGCCGAGCAGCCCGATCCGCAGTCCTGCCGCGCCCACCGCCCTCACGCTCCGTAGAGGGCGGGGCGGGCGGCGAGGGTGACGGGGGTGCGTTCCCCGGTGGCCTGGGCCCGTACGCCCGCCTCGCACACGGCGGCGGCCGCGTAGCCGTCCCAGGCGCTGGGGCCCGTGACTTCGCCGCGCCGGGTGGCGTCGACCCAGGCCTGCACCTCGCGGTCGTAGGCGTCGCGGAAGCGCTCGGTGAAGTCCTGGGGGATCTCGCCGCCCCACCGGCCCGCGGCGTTTACGTACATCCCGTGGGCGTCGCCGATCCGGGCGGTGCCGCGCTCGCCGACCGCCTCGCAGCGCACCTGGTAGCCGAAGCCGCAGTTGACGAAGATCTCCACGTCGACGACCGCGCCGCCGGAGGTCTCGAAGAGGACGAGCTGAGGGTCGCTCAGGCCCTCGGGCGCGGCGGAAGAAGGGGCGGGGCGCAGGACGGTGACGGCGGTGATCTCCTGGTCCAGCAGCCAGCGGGTGACGTCGATCTCGTGCACCACCGAGTCGTTGATCATCATGGGGGTGGCGTAGCCGGGCGGCGTCGAGGCGTTGCGGTGGGTGCAGTGCAGCATCAGGGTCCGCCCGAACTCGCCCGCATCCAGCAGCGACTTCAGGCGCTGGTACTCGGCGTCGTACCGGCGCATGAAGCCCACCTGTACGCGCCGGTGCCCGAGCCGGGCCTCCGCCTCCAGCACCCGCAGCGCCGAGGCGGCGTCCGGCGTCAGCGGCTTCTCGCACAGCACCGGCAGGTCGTGCTTGAAGGCCTGCAGCAGCGCGGCCTCGTGGGCCGGTCCGGGTGAGGCGATCAGCACGGCGTCCACGGCGTCGTCGGCCATGGCGGCGGCCGGGTCGGTGTAGGCGGCGCAGCCGTCGACGGTGCCGGCGACCCGCTCGGCCCGCTCGCCGTCGACGTCTATGACGGCGGCCACCCGGGCGCCGCTGACGACCCGGTCGATGCGCCGGACGTGGTCCGAGCCCATCCTGCCGGTGCCGATCACGGCGATGCCGAGGGGGTCGGATGCGGGGTGTCGTCGCGTCATCGGATGTTCCCGGTCAGGCGCCGCAGGAACGCAGGAAGGCGCGGGTGCGGCGGGCGATGGGCAGCGGCTGGTCCGGCGGGCAGGGGTACATGTCCTGCTCGACGATGGCGAAGAGGTCGACGCCGAGCCCCTGGGCCGCGGCCAGTACGGGCTCCAGCGCCGGTACGCCGGTGGGCGGTTCGCACATCACGCCCTGCCGGACCGCCGGGCCGAAGGGCGTGCCCTGCTCGACCACGCCCGCGAGGACGGCCGGGTCGACCTGCTTGAGGTGCAGATAGCCGATCCGCTCGCCGTAGGTCTTGATCAGCTCGACGCTGTCGCCGCCGCAGTAGGCGTAGTGCCCGGTGTCCAGGCAGAGGTTGACCAGGGAGGGGTCGGTGGCGTCCAGGAAGCGCTCGACGTGGGCCTCGGTGTCGATGTGGGTGTCGGCGTGCGGGTGGACGGCGATGGTCAGGCCGTAGGCGTCGCGGACCTCGCGGGCCAGCCGCTCGGTGCCGACGGCGAGGTGGTGCCACTGCTCGGCGGTCAGTTCGGGGCTCTCGACGATCTCGGCGGTCTTGTCGTCGCGCCAGAAGGAGGGGATGACGACGAGGTGCCGGGCGCCCGTGTCCCGGGCCAGCGAGGCGACCCGCGAGACCTGCTCCCACGTCTCGTCCCAGACGGCGGGCCCGCGGTGCAGGGCGGAGAAGACCGTGCCGGCCGAGACGCTCAGCCCGCGGCGGGCGGTCTCCTCGCGCAGCCGGGCGGGGTCGGTGGGGAGGTAGCCGTAGGGGCCCAGCTCGATCCAGGCGTAGCCCGCCTCGGCGACCTCGTCGAGGAAGCGGCGCCAGGGAACCTGGGCCGGGTCGTCGGCGAACCAGACCCCCCAGGAGTCCGGGGCCGACCCGACGCGGATGCGGTCCAGGGCGGGCGTCGGGCTGGCGGCGGCGTCCATGCGGCGGCTCTCCTCTCGCCGGTCGGCGTCGACCGGGCAAGGCGGGGTGTGCCCGTAGCTTCCCGGGCGGGCGGGGGAGTGTCAAGGCTTCGTCCGGACATATGGACGTAACGTCAATACCCGTTCCGTCGCACGTCCTTATGTCACGTCCTTATGTAAGGACAAATGCTTGACATGGTTGTGCGCGGGCGGCTAGACCAGAGCCCTGAGCCGACGGCGGAGGGAAGACCATGACCGGGACGGCCGCGCCGTTCGACCTGATCACCATGGGCCGGGTCGGGGTGGACCTGTATCCGCTCCAGGCCGGGGTGGCGCTGGACCGGGTGGAGACCTTCCGGAGGTTCCTCGGCGGATCGGCCGCCAACGTCGCCGTCGCCGCCGCCCGGCTCGGCCGCCGCACCGCGCTGATCAGCCGCACCGGCGACGACCCCTTCGGCGGCTATCTCCACCGGGCGCTGCGCGACTTCGGCGTGGACGACCGGTGGGTGACGCCGGTGGCCGCCTACCCCACGCCGCTGACGTTCTGCGAGATCCATCCGCCGGACGACTTCCCCCTCTACTTCTACCGCCGCCCCAAGGCCCCCGACCTGGAGATCCGCACCCCGGAGCTCGACCTGGACGGCATCCGCGCCGCACGGATCTTCTGGATGACCGGCACCGGCCTGTGCGAGGAGCCCAGCCGCTCGGCGACCCTCGCCGCGCTCGAAGCGCGGGCGAAGAGCGGCATCACCGTCTTCGACCTCGACTGGCGGCCGGTGTTCTGGGGCGGCGAGGGCGCTGCCGCCCCGGTGGCGGCGGCCCGGCCGTACTACGCCGCGGCCCTCGCCCACGCCACGGTCGCCGTCGGCAACGCGGACGAGTGCGAAGTCGCCACCGGCGAGCGCGAGCCGCACGCCGCCGCGCGGGCGTTGCTGGCCGCCGGGGCCGAGCTCGCGGTCGTCAAGCAGGGGCCCAAGGGGGTGCTCGCCGTGCACCGGGACGGGGCCGTCGCCGAGGTGCCGCCGGTGGCGGTCGAGGTACTCAACGGGCTGGGCGCGGGCGACGGGTTCGGCGGTGCGCTCTGCCACGGGCTGCTCGCCGGCTGGGAGCTGGAGCGCACCGTGCGGTTCGCCAACGCGGCGGGGGCGATCGTCGCCTCGCGGCTCGCGTGCTCCTCCGCGATGCCCACGTACGACGAGGTGGCCGCGGTGCTGGGGGCGACGCCGTGACCGTACGCATCCCGGACCTGGTGACGGTGCGGGCCCGGCATCCCGAGGCCATCGCGGAGGCCGCGGCCCGGCGGGCCCGGCGCCCCCTCATCGGCGACAGCGGCCGCCTGATGATCATTGCGGCGGACCACACGGCGCGGGGCGCGCTGGACGTGGGCGGGCGCCCGCTGGCGATGGCCGGCCGGGCGGACCTGCTGGAACGGCTGTGCCTGGCCCTGTCCCGACCCGGCGTCGACGGCGTGCTCGCCACGGCGGACATCCTGGACGACCTGCTGCTGCTCGGCGCCCTGGAGAACAAGGTCGTCATGGGTTCGATGAACCGGGGCGGTCTCTTCGGTGCGTCCTTCGAACTCGACGACCGCTTCACGGGGCCGCGGGCGGGGGATTTGGTGCGGCGGGGGTTCGATGCGGGGAAGTTGTTGCTGCGCATTGATTACGACGATCCGGGGTCGCTCACGACGCTCGTCTCCGCCGCCCGCGCCATCGACGACATGGCGGCGCATCGGCTGCCGGTCTTCGTCGAGCCCTTCCTCTCCCGGCGGATCGCGGGCCATGTCCGCAATGACCTCGGCGCGGAGGCGGTGACGAAGTCCCTGACCATCGCGTCGGGCTTGGGGGCCACGTCCGCCTATACCTGGCTGAAGGTGCCGGTGACGGAGCGGGTGGAGGACATGGAACGGGTGTTGGCTGCGTCCATGCTGCCGGTGGTGTTGCTTGGGGGTGACGTGGGGGACGAGCCCGACGTGGCGTTCGAGCGGTGGCGGGGGGCGTTGCAGTTGCCGACGGTGCAGGGGTTGGTGGTGGGGCGGGCGTTGCTCTATCCGTTGGACGGGGATGTGGCGGGGGCGGTCGATACGGCGGTGGGGTTGCTGTGAGGGGGAGGTTCCCCGATCCCGCCCCTTCCCGAAACCGGGGCTTCGCCCCGGACCCCGGGGTGGCTGCGGCCGGTGGTCCGGTTGTGCCCACCCGTTCCGCCCCAGCGGAACGACTGCCCACAACCGGGCGGGTCCGGGGAAAGGACAATGCGCCCATGAACGTGCCGTACACCGTCGACATCACCCCCCGCACCGCCGGCTGGGCCTACACCTCCCTCCGTATCCTCACCCTCCCGCCCGGCAGGGGCCACGCGTTCGACGCCCGCGACAGCGAATGGATCGTCCTCCCCCTCAGCGGCAGCTGCACCGTTGAAACCGACGGCCAGACCTTCGAACTGCGCGGACGCGACAGCGTCTTCACCGCCGTCACCGACTTCGCGTACGTCCCCCGTGACGCGCACGCCACCCTCACCGCACCCGCTGGCGGACGGTTCGCGCTGGCCGGGGCGCGGTGCGAGCGTGTGCTGCCCGCGCGGTACGGGCCGGCCCGCGGCGTCCCCGTCGAGCTGCGCGGCCGCGGCACCTGCTCGCGGCAGGTCAACAACTTCGCCGCGGCGGGCGTGTTCGCCTGCGACCGGCTCATCGCGGTCGAGGTGCTCACCCCGGGCGGCAACTGGTCGTCGTACCCGCCGCACAAGCACGACGAGCACCACCCCGGCGAGGAGTCCGAGCTGGAGGAGATCTACTACTTCGAGATCGCCGGCGGCGAGGCCGGCTTCGGCTACCAGCGCGTGACCCCCTCGCACCCCGCCGGCACCGACGTCCTCGCCGAGGTCCGTACCGGCGACGCCGTGCTGATCCCCGACGGCTGGCACGGCCCCTCCATCGCCGCGCCCGGCCACGACATGTACTACCTCAACGTCATGGCCGGGCCCGGGGCCGAGCGGGAGTGGCTCATCCGCGACCACCCCGACCACGCCTGGATCCGCGGCACCTGGCCCGGACAGCCCGTCGACCCGCGGCTGCCGCTCTACACCTCGGACGGAGAAGAAGGACGATGACGACCCGACGGCTGACCGTCGCCCAAGCGCTGGTCGAGTTCCTCGCCCACCAGTACACCGAGCGCGACGGGCGCCGCCGCCGCCTGATCGCCGCCTGCTGGGGCATCTTCGGCCACGGCAACGTGGCGGGCGTCGGGCAGGCGCTGCTGGAGTCCGGCGACGCCATGCCCTACCTCCAGGGCCGCAACGAACAGGCCATGGTGCACGCCGCCGTCGGCTTCGCCCGCCACAACGACCGGCTGGCCGCGCACGCCGTCACCACCTCCATCGGGCCGGGCGCCACCAACCTCGTCACCGGCGCCGCGCTCGCCACCGTCAACCGGCTGCCGGTGCTGCTCCTGCCCGGCGACACCTTCGCCACCCGCCCCGCCGACCCCGTGCTCCAGCAGCTCGAACACCCCGGCGCGGGCGACGTCTCCGTCAACGACTGCCTGCGCCCGGTCTCCCGGTACTTCGACCGCGTCGTCCGCCCCGAAGCGCTGATCCCCGCCGCCCTCCAGGCCGTACGCGTCCTGGCCGACCCCGTGGAGACCGGGGCCGTCACCCTCGCCCTGCCCCAGGACGTGCAGGCCGAGGCGTACGACTGGCCGGAGGAGTTCTTCGCCGACCGCACCTGGCACGTGCGCCGCCCGGCCCCCGACCCGGCCGAGCTCGCCGCCGCCGTCGAGGCCGTACGGGCCGCCCGCCGGCCGCTGCTGATCGCGGGCGGCGGCGTCCACCACAGCGAGGCCGAGGACGCGCTGCGCGCCCTCGCCGACGCCACCGGCATCCCGGTGGCCTCCACCCAGGCCGGCAAGGGCTCGCTGCGCCACGACCACCCGGCGGACATCGGCGGGATCGGGCACACCGGGACGGCCGTCGCGGACGCCCTCGCCGGCTCCGCCGACCTCGTCATCGGCGTCGGCACCCGCTACAGCGACTTCACCACGGCCTCGGCCACCCTCTTCGCCGCCCCGGACGTGCGGTTCGTCAACCTCAACATCGCCCCGTACGACGCCCACAAGCTCGCCGGCCTGCCGCTCGTCGCCGACGCCCGCACCGGGCTGGAGGCGCTCACCGAGCAGCTGGCGGGCCACCGGGTCCCCGAGGCCTACGAGAGCGCGTACACCGCGGGGAAGACCCAGTGGGAGGCGGCGGTCGACTACGCCTACTCCTGGCGGGACGACGGCGACGGCAGGCGGCCCACCCAGGCCCAGGTGATCGGCGCCCTCGACGCCGTCGTCGGCGACGAGGACGTGGTGATCAACGCGGCCGGCTCGCTCCCCGGCGACCTGCACAAGCTCTGGCGGGCCCGCTCCCGCCGCCAGTACCACCTCGAATACGGCTACTCGTGCATGGGCTACGAGATCCCGGCCGCCATCGGCGTGCGCCTGGCCGCCCCGGACCGGCCGGTGTGGGCGCTCGTCGGGGACGGTACGTACCTGATGATGCCGACCGAGCTCGTCACTGCCGTGCAGGAGGGGATCGCCATCAAGGTGATCCTCGTGCAGAACCACGGCTACGCCTCCATCGGCGGGCTGTCGGAGGCGGTCGGCGGCGAGCGCTTCGGCACGGCCTACCGCTTCCGGGCCGCCGACGGCACCTACACCGGCGAGCCGCTCCCGGTGGACCTGGCGGCCAACGCCGCCTCCCTCGGGATGTCCGTCCTGCGCCCGCGGACCGTCCTCGAACTGCGCGCGGCACTCGCCGAGGCACGCGCCGCCGAGGGCCCCACATGTGTCTATGTGGAGACCGAAACAGCCGACAGTGTGTCCGGCGCGCCCCCTGCCCAGGCGTGGTGGGATGTGCCTGTCGCCGAGACCGCGACCCGCCCGGCGGCCGTGCTGGCCCGGGAGGAGTACGAGCGCAGCGCCGCCGCCCGCCGCCGATACTTGAGTTAAGAGAGGTCGCAGCAGATGAAGACCGTCAACCACTGGATCGGCGGCAAGACCGTCGAGGGCGCCTCCGGTACGTACGGGCAGGTCACCGACCCGGCCACCGGCGCCGTCACCACGCGGGTCGCCTTCGCCTCGGCCGAGGAGGTCGACGCGGCCGTCGCGGCGGCCAAGAGCGCCTACGAGACGTGGGGCGGCTCCTCGCTGGCCGCCCGCACCTCCGTGCTCTTCGCCTACCGGGCCCTGCTCGACGCCCACCGCGAGGAGATCGCCCGCCTGATCACCGCCGAGCACGGCAAGGTACACTCCGACGCGCTCGGCGAGGTCGCCCGGGGCCTGGAGATCGTCGAGCTGGCCTGCGGCATCACCACGCAGCTCAAGGGCGAGCTGTCCACGCAGGTCTCCAGCCGGGTGGACGTCGCCTCGATCCGGCAGCCGCTCGGTGTCGTCGCGGGCATCACGCCCTTCAACTTCCCGGCCATGGTGCCGATGTGGATGTTCCCGCTCGCCATCGCCTGCGGCAACACCTTCGTGCTCAAGCCGAGCGAGAAGGACCCCTCGGCCGCCATCCTCCTCGCCGAACTGGCCGCCGAGGCCGGCCTGCCCGACGGCGTCCTCAACGTCGTCAACGGCGGCCGGACGGCCGTCGACCGGCTGCTGGTCCACCCGGACGTCGCCGCCGTCTCCTTCGTCGGCTCCACCCCGATCGCCCGCCACATCCACACCACCGCCACCGCCCACGGCAAGCGCGTCCAGGCGCTCGGCGGCGCCAAGAACCACATGCTGGTGCTGCCCGACGCCGACCTCGACGCGGCCGCCGACGCCGCCGTCTCCGCCGCCTACGGCTCGGCGGGCGAGCGCTGCATGGCGATCTCGGCCGTGGTCGCGGTCGGGGCGGCCGGCGACGAGCTGGTGGCGAAGATCCGCGAGCGCGCCGAGAAGATCAAGATCGGTCCGGGCGACGACCCCGCCTCGGAGATGGGCCCGCTGATCACCAAGGCCCACCGCGACAAGGTCGCCTCCTACGTCCACGGCGCCGCGGCCCAGGGCGCCGAGGTGGTCCTGGACGGCACCGGCTTCACCGTCGAGGGCTACGAGAACGGGCACTGGATCGGGCTGTCCCTGCTCGACAAGGTGCCCACCGACGCCGACGCCTACCGCGACGAGATCTTCGGCCCGGTGCTGTGCGTGCTGCGCGCCGACACCTACGAGGAGGGCGTCGCCCTCATCAACGCCTCGCCGTGGGGCAACGGCACCGCCGTCTTCACCCGCGACGGCGGCGCGGCCCGCCGCTTCCAACTGGAGGTCGAGGCGGGCATGGTGGGCGTCAACGTGCCCATCCCGGTGCCCGTCGGCTACCACTCCTTCGGCGGCTGGAAGGACTCGCTCTTCGGCGCCCACCACATCTACGGCAACGACGGCGTGCACTTCTACACCCGCGGCAAGGTCGTCACCACCCGCTGGCCAGACCCGGAAGACGGCGGCGTGGACCTGGGGTTCCCCAGCCACCGATAGCCGGGTTCTCTGCCCGGGTTGCCGCGGCGTGAGCCGTAAGCTCTGGGCATGACCTGGTCGAGGGCGCTGAAAGACACTGCACGCGCCGGGCTGACGGTCGAGCGGACGAAACTCGAGCCGCTGGTCGCACTGCGCGGCGCGTGCGGGGTCGCCGTCGTCATCGGGCTCATCCTGTGGCTCGGCACCCCCAAGCTCGCGGTGTCCTCGGCGTTCGGCGCCTTCGCCTCCGGGGTGGCGACCTTCCAGCGCAGCTGGCGGCCCCGGCCTGTCCTCGCGCTGGGCGCGGCCGCGGCGCTGGGCCTGAGCACCTTCCTGGGCTATCTGGCCGCCGCCGACCGCGCCCTGTTCGCCCTGCTGCTCGCCCTGTGGACGCTGCTGGCGGGCCTGGCCTGGGCGGTGGGGCCGGTCACCGGGGTGGTGGCCTCCCAGATGGTCGCCTGCATGCTCTTCACCGTCACCCTGCCCACGTCCGTGCTGGGCGCCCTGCACCATGCCGCGCTCATCGTCTTCGGCGGCCTCGTCCAGGCCGCGCTCATCGTCCTCTTCCCCATCCGCCCCTGGGGGGTGCAGCGCGACGCCCTCGCCGACGCGCTCGCCGCCGAGGCCGACTACGCGCGCAGGCTGCGCCACGACCCGGTGGCGAGCTTCGACCCGCAGCCGCTGATGGACGCCCGCAGCGCCGCCGCCCTGTCGCCGCGTCAGGCCAGGAAGCGGCCGGGCCAGCTGGGCGGCCCGCGCGGCCTGGCCGAACGGCTGCGGCCCGTGCTGGCCTCGCTCGCCGACCCCACCCTCGGCGCCGGCGCGGAAGGCCCCGAACGCGACCGGGCCCGCGAGCTGCTGGCCGCCGCCGCAGCCGTCCTGGACGCCGTGGCCCACGCCATCCGCTGGGGAAAGCCGGTCCGGCTGCCGCCCGAAGTGATGGCCGCGCTGGACGTACCCGAGTCCGGCCCCGTCCTCACCGGCGCCGGCCGCCGCTCCGCGCTGCGGCTGATGGTGCTGCTCGCGGACGTCGTCGAAGCCGCCGACGAGCCGGTCCAGTCCACCCGCCCCACCACCGCCGAGGAACGCCACCACCTGCTGCGCCCCTCGGTGCCCCGGCTCGTCCCCGTCGCCCTGCGGGCCCTGCGCCGCGAGGCCCGCCGCTCCTCGGCCATCGGCCGGCACGCGCTGCGGCTGACCGTGGTGGTCTCCGTCGGCTACGTGCTGGGCTCCGCCCTGCCGTTGGGACACGGCTACTGGGCGCCGATGACCTCGGTGATGGTGATGCGCCCGGACTTCGGCGAGACCTACGCGCGGGGCGTGGCGCGCTTCGCCGGGACGGTGGTGGGCGTGGCACTGGCCGGAGGGCTCGTGGCCCTCGTCCATCCCGGCCCGTACGTGTGCGCGGCGCTGGCGGTGGCGTGCATCGGGCTGATGTACCTGCTGATGAGCACCGGCTACAGCGTGGCGTCCGCGTGCATCGCCGCGTACGTCGTCTTCCTGCTCGGCATCGCGGGCGAGGGGTGGTCGCAGACGGTGCAGGCGAGGCTGGCGCTGACGCTGCTGGGCGGGTTGCTGGCGCTGGCCGCCTACGCGCTCTTTCCCGCCTGGGAGACGCTCAAGCTGCGCGACCGGCTCGCGGACTGGCTCGACGCCAACGGCCGCTATGCGCTGGCCGTGCTCGCCGTCTACGCCCACCCCGCCGACCGCAAGCCGCGCCGGGTGCGCGAGGCGCTGCTGGACCAGCGGGCGGCGCGCCTGGAGTGGGAGGAGGCGGCGGCCCGCGCCCAGAAGGAACCGGTGCGCCACCGCGGCATCTCCCGCGGCGCGGAGCGGGCGGCGGAGTCGGCGCTGGCGACGATGGGCCGGGCGACGATGCTGATGGAAGCGCACTTGCCGGCGGCGGACGCGGAGCCGTCCCCGGGAGCGGAACGCTTTGCGGGCGCCCTGCGGGAGGCGATGCCGGAGGCGGTCGCGGCCGTGCGCGGGCGGCGGAAGGTCACCTTCGCCGAGCCGCGCAAGGCGTATGCCGCGTGGCGGCGCGAGGCCGGGGACGAAGGGGTGGCGGTGCGGGCCACGGAGCTTCTGCTGGAGGCGTTCGACGAGTTGGCGAAGGCGCTGTCGCCGGGGCGCAAACGGGGATGAGGACGACGCGCGTCAGCGCGGATCAGGCGTGAACAACCGGTCCAGGTGGGCGTCCAGCAAGCGCAGTGCCTCGCCCGGTGAGTGCACGTCCAGCAGTGCGTAGCTGGTCAGGCCGTCGGCCAGGGCGATCAGCAGCATCGCCTCGGTCTCGGCGTCCCGTCCGGCCGCGATCTCCCCCCGCTGCGCCGCGATGCGCAGCTGCCCCGCGAAGAACTCCCGTAGCGCGGGAATCCCCTCCCGCGCATGCCGCCGCAGCCGCTCGTCGTGCACGGCCCGTACGAAGTACGCGATCTGCACCAGGTTCCCGGTCCGGCTCTCCTCGTTCAGCGGCAGCA
The DNA here is from genome assembly GCF_014203555.1 of Streptomyces olivoverticillatus. Classification (GTDB taxonomy): domain Bacteria; phylum Actinomycetota; class Actinomycetes; order Streptomycetales; family Streptomycetaceae; genus Streptomyces; species Streptomyces olivoverticillatus. The sequence continues at coordinate 222,736 of NZ_JACHJH010000002.1, forward strand.
TCTCCGCGATCGACTCGCGCAGCACCCGCCGCGGCGAGCGGTCCTCCTCCGGCAGGGGCACGACGCGCTCGAGCACCCGGGCCTCCGCCAGCTTGTTGATGTGCTCCAGGGCGAAGAGCAGCATCTCGCCCTTGCTGGAGAAGTAGTGCTGCAACTGCCCCAGCGAGATGCCCGCTTCGGCCGCCACGTCGCGCAGGCTCGTGCCGTCGAGGCCGCGGGAGGAGGCCAGGCGCCAGAGGGCCTCGGCGATGCGGTGGCGGCGTTCGTCGTGGTCGACGCGCTTGGGCACGGGTGGCGCCTTTCGGAGGGGGCCGTTTTACAGGTCAATCGTATTGCTATAGCTTAGCGCCGGGATTTTCGCCATACAGATGACCTGGAAACGGGTCCGGGGAGGGGCTTATCCGTCATGACGGGTCAACAGATCGGGCTCCGCCCGCCGCGCCACCGCGTGGATCCGCGCGCCCGCCGCTGGTGGGCCGCCCAGGCGTGGCTCGCGGTGAGCGGCCCCGCGCTGCTGAGCGCGGCCGTCCTGCTCGCGCTGTCCGCCCTCTTCTTCCCGGGCGCCCTGCCGTGGCTGGCGCCGCTGACGGCCGTAGTGCTCGTCCTGCCCGCGCTCGGATACGCCCTCGCGATGCCCGCCCTCCGCTACCGCGTCCACGCCTGGGAGGTCGGGGAGGCGGCGGTCTACGCGGCGAGCGGCTGGTTCCGGCACAAGCGCCGCATCGCACCGCTCTCCCGCGTCCAGACCGTCGACACCGTGCGCGGCCCCCTGCAGCGCCGCTACGGGCTCGCCACCGTCACCGTCACCACGGCCTCCACCGCCGGCGACGTGAAGATCGCCGGACTCTCCGACGCGGACGCGGCCCTCCTCGCCGAGCGCATCGGCGACGCCGCCCGGCGGATACCGGGAGACGCTGAATGAACGGCATCAGCGAGCCCTCCGGCGCGCGCTGGCGCGCCACCGACCCCCGCACCCTCGTCGCGCACTGCGCCTGGATGGGCGCCCCGCTCGGCTCGCTCGCCCTCACCGCCGCGGCCGCCGGCGGCCGCCCGGACGCCCGCGCCTGGATCACCCTCGGCGTCCTCGCCGCCGTGTGCGCGGGCATCACCGGCGCCGGGCTCGTCACCTGGCGGCGCACCCGCTACCGCGTCACCGCCGACTCCCTCGAACTGCGCTCCGGCCTGTTCACCCGGCGGGTACGGGCGATCCCGCTGCACCGGATCCGCAACGTCGACCTGACCGCGGGCCCGGTCCAGCGGCTGCTGGGGCTGACCGTCCTGCGGGCCGGCACGGGCGGGGGCGGTGCCGGGCTGAAACTGGAGGCGCTGTCCCGGCCCGCCGCCGAGCGCCTGCGTGCCGAACTGCTCGCCCGCGCCGGGTCCGCGGGCGCCCCCGACCCCGTGCTCTCCGTCGGTGATCCGCGCTGGCTGCGCTATGCGCCCCTCACCTTCTGGGTGTTCGGCGGGGTGTTCGCCGCGGCGGGCGCGGTCTGGCGGGTCCTCGACGGGATGGGCGTCAAGCCGTGGAAGATCGGCTTCGTGCGCCGCGCCGCCGAGGACTTCGGCAACAGTGCCCTGTGGCTCACCATCCCGCTCGCCCTCCTCGCGATCACCGCCCTCGGGGCCGCGGGAGCGGTCGTGCTCTACGCCGAGAACTGGGCACGCTTCCGGCTGGAGTGGGCCGATGCGGCCACCCTCCGCGTCCGGCACGGCCTGTTCACGACCCGCGCCGTCTCCATCGAACGGGCCCGGCTGCGCGGCGTGGCCCTGCGCGAACCACTGCTGCTGCGCGCGGGCGGCGGCGCGACCGTACGCGCGGTCGCGGGCGGCCTCGGCAACCGTGAGGAGAACCGCAAGCGCAGCGTCATCCTGCCGCCCGCGCCGAGGGCCGAGGCGCTGCGGGTGTGCGAAGGGGTCTTCGGGGCCGGCCGGGCCGGTGCGCTGCTGCCGCATCCCCGGGTCGCGCTGCGGCGGCGGGTGGTGCGGGGGCTGGTGTGGTGCGTGCTGCCGGTCGGTGCAGCGCTCGCCGTGACCGGTGCACTGTTCGCGCCCGTCCTGCTCGGGTGCGCGGCCGCCTGGGCGGTGGCGGGCACCGCTGCCGTCGGCGCGCTCGCCCGTGACGCGTACCGGTCGCTCGGGCATGCGGTGCGCGGGCGCCATCTGGTGCTGCGGTCCGGCACGTTCACCCGGGAGACGGTCACCCTCGACCGGAGCGCCGTGCTCGCCTGGACGTTCACCGACACCCCCTTCTCGCGGCGCGCCGGGGTGGTCACCGCCACGGCCGCCGTCGCCGCGGGCGAGGAGGCCTACCGCGTCCGGGACATGGCGGCGGCGGAGGCACCCAGGTTCGCGGAGGCGGTCACGCCGGGCGTTTTGGCGGAGTTCCTGGCCGTGTGACGTACCCCACGGAAGCGGCCGCGCAAACGTGTCCCATGTTTTCGTTATCCGCCAGGAGTCCCCCCGTCTCCTATGTGTCGGAGACGAACGGAAAGAGGTGTGGCGGGCGTGAAGAGTGAGAACGTGGCCGTGGTCGAGGCGGCGCGGGCCGGGGACACGGCAGCACAGGACCAGCTCGTCACCGACTACCTGCCGCTGGTCTACAACATCGTCGGCCGCGCCCTGAAGGGGCACGCGGACGTCGACGACGTGGTCCAGGAGACGATGCTCCGGGTCATCAACGGCCTCGACGGCCTGCGCGACCCCGCCGGATTCCGCTCCTGGCTCGTGGCCATCACCATGAACCAGATACGCAGCCACTGTCGGGCGGAGCGTCCGGACGCCCCCGTCGGTGGACTGCAGGAGGTCGGCGAAGTCGCCGACCCGAAGGCCGACTTCGTCGACCTCACCATCGTCCGGCTCGGCCTCCAGGGCCAGCGCAAGGACGTCGCCGAGGCAACCCGCTGGCTCGACGACGGCGAGCAGGACACGCTGTCGCTGTGGTGGCTGGAGGCCGCCGGCGAGCTCACCCGGGCCGAGGTCGCGAGCGCGCTCGAAATGTCGCCGCAGCACGCGGCCGTCCGCATCCAGCGGACCAAGGCCCAGCTCGACATCGCCCGCGGCGTGGTGCAGGCGCTCGCCGCGCACCCGCGCTGCTCGCAGCTCGCCGACGTCGTCGCCTCGTGGGACGGCACCCCCTCCGCGCTGTGGCGCAAGCGCATAGCCCGGCACGTGCGCGGCTGCGGCCGCTGCACCGGCGCCCTGTCGGCGCTCGTGCCCGCCGAGGGGCTGCTGGTCGGCCTCGGGCTGGTGCCGCTGGGGGCCGGACTGCTCTCCTGGTGGAACGGCTCCGCGGTCCTGCCGAGCGCACCCGTGGCCTACGCCTCGGCGGCGCCGGGCGGCACCGGGGCCACGGCCGCCGGGCGGCCGCGCAGCCACCGCGTCGGCAGCAGCCGGCACCGCGCCCGGGACGGCCGTCCGCAGACCACGAAGCGGGTCCTCGTCGGGGCCGGGGTGCTCGCCCTCCTGGCGGGCGGGGTGCTCGGCGGCATGCACTTCTTCCAGGACACCGACGACAGCACCGTCAGCACCGAGGCGGGTGCCCCGGCCAAGGTCAAGCAGCTCGACGCCCAGGCCCCCGCCCCGCTGCGCACCGGCCCCTCGCAGTCCGCGAAGCCCAGCGCATCGCCGTCGGCGAGCCCCTCCGCGAGCGCCTCCCCCTCGCCGAAGAGCTCCGAGACCGCGGACTCCCCGAAGCCCTCCACCGCCGCGCCCGAGACCGAGGCGGCGCCCGCCACCCGTGCCCAGCGCGCCCCCAAGCCCCCGGCCGGCGGGGGCGGCGGCCCGGTGGCTCAGCAGGTCGTCGACCTGGTCAACGTCGAGCGCGCCAAGGCCGGTTGCTCGCCGGTGACGCCCAACGACAAGCTGAACGCCGCGGCCCAGGGCCAGTCCGACGACATGGCGGCCCGCAACTTCTTCGACCACACCAACCCCGACGGCGCCGGCCCCGGCGAGCGCATCACCGCCGCCGGCTACCAGTGGAGCACGTACGGCGAGAACATCGCCTACGGGCAGCCGGACCCCACCTCCGTCATGGACTCCTGGATGCACAGCGACGGCCACCGCAAGAACATCCTCAACTGCAGCTTCAAGGAGATCGGCGTCGGCATCAACAACGCCCCCGGCGGCCCGCGCTGGACCCAGGTGTTCGGCGCGCGCTGACGACGGGCCTCCGGGCGACCGGCCGCTGAGCCGGCCGGTCGTCCCCCCTTCGAGTGGAAGGCCGCCTCTTCCGGCGGTCCGGGCCCGGCCGCGCCGGTAGGGATCACGCCGGCGCGGGCCCGCGCCACCAGGGGGAGAGTGAGACGGAGCGACCCATGGCACGGTGCGTCACCTGCGGCAACGACTACTGGCTGGCCTTCGAGATCAAGACCATTACCGGCGAGACGTACACCTTCGACAGCTTCGAGTGCGCGATCACCCGCCTCGCGCCCCGGTGCGAGCACTGCGACAACCGCATCATCGGCCACGGGTCGGAGGTCGCGGGCCGCTTCTTCTGCTGCGCGCACTGTGCCCGGGAAGGCGACTCGGGCCTGGGCCGGGAGATCCGCGACACGGTCGGCGCCCACCCGGGCTGACCGGACCGGGCCGGGTCAGCGGCGCCGGGTGCCGCCCTTGAGCGATGCCCGGAGGTACTCCCGGTTCATCGTCGCGATGGACGACAGCGGGATGCCCTTCGGGCAGGCCGTCGCGCACTCGCCGGTGTTGGTGCAGCCGCCGAAGCCCTGGTCGTCCATCGCCTCCACCATGCCGAGCACCCGGGACTCCCGCTCGGGGGCGCCCTGCGGCAGGAGGTTGAGGTGGACGACCTTGGCCGAGGTGAACAGCATCGCCGAGCCGTTGGGGCAGGCGGCCACGCACGCGCCGCAGCCGATGCACTCGGCGTGCTCGAAGGCCAGGTCGGCCACCGGCTTGGGCACCGGCGTCGCATGGGCCTCCGGTGCCGAGCCCGTCGGTACGGAGACGTAGCCGCCGGAGCCGATGACCCGGTCGAAGGCCGAGCGGTCCACGACCAGGTCCTTGACCACGGGGAAGGCGGCCGCCCGCCACGGCTCCACGTCGATGGTGTCGCCGTCGGAGAAGTGCCGCATGTGCAGCTGGCAGGTGGTGGTCCGCTCGGGCCCGTGCGCCCGGCCGTTGATCACCATGCCGCAGGCGCCGCAGATGCCCTCGCGGCAGTCGTGGTCGAAGGCGACCGGCTCGTCCCCGGCGAGGATCAGCTCCTCGTTGAGCTGGTCGAGCATCTCCAGGAAGGACATGTCCTCGCTGATGCCCCCGACCTCGTAGGTGGTCATGGCCCCGGCGTCCTCGGGGGTGCGCTGGCGCCAGATGCGCAGGGTGAGGTTCACTGATAGCTCCGCTGGGTGGGGTGGACGTACTCGAAGTGCAGGTCTTCCTTGTGGAGCACGGGCGCGCTGCCCGTCCCCGTGAACTCCCAGGCCGCCGTGTAGGCGAACTCCTCGTCCTTGCGGGCCGCTTCGCCGTCCGCGGTCTGGCTCTCCTCGCGGAAGTGGCCGCCGCAGGACTCGGTGCGGTGCAGGGCGTCCAGGCACATCAGCTCGGCGAGCTCCAGGTAGTCGACGATCCGGTTGGCCTTCTCCAGCGACTGGTTGAGCTCCTCGCCGGTGCCCGGCACCTTGATCCGCCGCCAGAACTCCTCGCGCAGCTCCGGGATCCGGTCCAGCGCCTTGCGCAGCCCCGCGTCCGTACGGGCCATGCCGCACTCGTCCCACAGCAGTTCGCCCAGCTCGCGGTGGAAGGAGTCCGGCGTGCGGTCGCCGTCGGCCGCCAGCAGGCGGCCCAGCCGCTCCCGCACGCCGGCGACCGCCTCGGTGGCGGCCGGGTGCTCGTCCGGCACCTCCTTGTGCGGGTGCCGGGCCAGGTAGTCGTTGATGGTGGACGGCAGGACGAAGTAGCCGTCGGCCAGGCCCTGCATCAGCGCCGAGGCCCCGAGCCGGTTCGCTCCGTGGTCGGAGAAGTTGGCCTCGCCGATCGCGAAGAGGCCGGGGACGGTGGTCTGGAGGTCGTAGTCCACCCACAGGCCGCCCATCGTGTAGTGGATGGCGGGGTAGATGCGCATCGGCACCTCGTATGGATCTTCGGCGGTGATCCGCTCGTACATCTCGAAGAGGTTGCCGTACCTGGCCTCCACCGCCTTGCGGCCCATGCGGGCGATGGCGTCGGCGAAGTCGAGGTAGACGCCCTGCCCGCCGGGGCCCACGCCCCGGCCCTCGTCGCAGACGTTCTTGGCGGCGCGGGAGGCGATGTCGCGGGGGACGAGGTTGCCGAAGGAGGGGTAGATGCGTTCCAGGTAGTAGTCGCGCTCGTCCTCGGGGATCTCCGCGGGCGGCCGGGTGTCGCCCTTCGCCTTCGGCACCCAGATGCGGCCGTCGTTGCGCAGCGACTCGCTCATCAGCGTGAGCTTGGACTGGTGGTCGCCGGAGCGCGGGATGCAGGTGGGGTGGATCTGGGTGAAGCACGGATTGGCGAAGTACGCGCCGCGCCGGTGGGCACGCCAGGCGGCGGTCGCGTTGGAGTTCTTGGCGTTCGTGGAGAGATAGAAGACGTTGCCGTAGCCGCCGGTGGCCAGCACCACGGCGTCGGCGAAGTACGTGTCGATCCGGCCGGTGACCAGGTCGCGGGCGACGATGCCGCGGGCCCGGCCGTCGACGACGATCAGGTCGAGCATCTCGGTGCGGGCGTGCATCTCGACGGTGCCGGCGTCGATCTGGCGGCTGAGCGCCTGGTACGCGCCGAGCAGCAGCTGCTGGCCGGTCTGGCCGCGGGCGTAGAAGGTGCGGGAGACCTGGACGCCGCCGAACGAGCGGGTGTCCAGCAGCCCGCCGTACTCGCGGGCGAAGGGCACGCCCTGGGCCACGCACTGGTCGATGATCTCCACGGAGACCTGGGCGAGGCGGTGGACGTTGGACTCGCGGGCGCGGAAGTCGCCGCCCTTGACGGTGTCGTAGAACAGGCGGTGGACGGAGTCGCCGTCGTTGCGGTAGTTCTTCGCGGCGTTGATGCCGCCCTGGGCGGCGATGGAGTGGGCGCGGCGCGGGGAGTCCTGGTAGCAGAACTGCACCACGTGGTAGCCCTGTTCGGCGAGCGTGGCGCCGGCCGCGCCGCCCGCGAGGCCGGTGCCGACGACGATGACGGTGTGCTTGCGGCGGTTGGCGGGGTTGACCAGCTTCGCCTCGAAGCGGCGGCGGTCCCAGCGCTCGGCGATCGGGCCGCCGGGGGCCTTGGTGTCGGCGAGGGGCTCGCCGGTCGTGTACCGGGTGTACTCAGTCATGATCAGCTCACGACTCCTGTCATGACACCGAGGGGGACGGCGATGAAGCCGCAGGTCAGCAGAGCGGCGAGGCCGTTGGCGGCGGCCTTGAGCACGCGGTCGCGGCGCGGGGAGTTCGCGCCCAGCGTCTGGGCCGCGCTCCAGAAGCCGTGCCGGATGTGCAGGCCGAGGGCGAGCATCGCGGCGATGTAGAAGACGGCGACGTACCAGCGGCCGAAGGACGCGACGAGGTTCTCGTACAGGCGGCCCTCTTGGGCGTTGGGGTTCACGGTGAGGGTGGTGAGGTCGAGGATGTGCCAGACGATGAACAGCGCGAGGATCACCCCGCCCCAGCGCATGGTGCGGGTCGCGTAGCTCGCGCGCTGCCGGGTGCGCCGGTACTTCACCGGGCGGGCGGCGAGGTCGCGGCGGCTGAGCTGGTATGCGGCGACGCCGTGCAGGACGACCGAGGCGGTGAGGGCGGCGCGGGTCAGCCACAGGAACCACATGTGGTGCAGGAACGGCTCGCCGATGGTGCGGATCCAGTGGCCGTAGTGGTTGAACTCCCCGGCCCCGAAGAACACCTTCAGATTGCCCAGCATGTGGGCGACCAGGTACGCGAGCATGACCAGGCCGGTGACCGCCATGACCGCCTTCTTGCCGACGGTCGAGCGCCACACGGAGCCGATGAGGGAGGGTGGACGGTCCGTCCGGGTCGCCAGTGCCATGGCGCAGACGCTAGGTCTGTCGCAGTCCATGCGTCCAAGACATGGCAGCGCTGGTTTCCATAGGTGCTGCCTATTTATCCTGGAGGCGTGCAACTTCAGCAGCTCCGCTACTTCGCCACCGTCGCCGAAGTCCGTCACTTCACCCGGGCCGCGGAGGCGCTGCACGTGGCCCAGCCCTCCCTCTCCCAGCAGATCCGCGCACTGGAGCGGGAGCTGGGCGCCGGGCTCTTCCACCGGGCGCGGGGGAACATCACGCTGACGGACGCGGGGGAGGCCCTGCTGCCGCTGGCCCGGCGGATCCTCGCCGACACGGAGACCGCGCACCGCGAGGTGCAGGAGGTCGCCCAACTGCGGCGTGGCAGGGTACGGCTGGGCGCGCCGCCGAGCCTGTGCGCGAGCCTCGTCCCCGATGTGCTGCGGACGTACCACGAGCGCTTCCCCGGCATCGACCTCCTGGTCGACGAGGGCGGCTCACAGGACCTGGTGCGCTCCCTGGCCGCCGGCGGGCTCGACCTCGCCTTGATCATCACCCCGCTGGGCGTCGGCGCCCCGGCCCTCGCGGCGACCGAGCTCCTGCGCGAGGACCTGGTGGTCGTCACCTCTCCGGCCGCGCCGGCACCCACCCGCCGCCGCGCCCTGCGAGTGGCGGACCTGCGGGGCCTGCCCATGGTGATGTTCCGCCGCGGCTACGACCTGCGCGACATCACGACGGCCGCGTGCCGGGCGGCGGGCTTCGAACCGTCCTTCACGGTGGAGGGCGGCGAGATGGACGCGGTCCTGGGCTTCGTACGGGCGGGCCTGGGCCTCGCGGTCGTCCCGGGCATGGTCGCGGCCCGCTCGGGCCTGCGCGTCACCCCCTTCGAGGGCGAACACATGCGCCGCACGGTGGCTTTGGCCCACCGCAAGGACGTGGCCCCACCCCGAGCGGCCCGCGAACTGCAGCGGGTGCTCCTGGAGCACTTGGGGGTGGAGGAGGGGTGAGGGTGAGGGCAGGTTGGCCGTCCTCACCACCCCCGCCCCAGCCACACCCCCGCGAAGGCCGCCGCCAAGCCGCAGGCCAGGCTTGCCGCCACGTTTGCCGCCGCGTAGCCGCGGGCGCCGTCCTCCGTCAGGCGGAGGGTTTCGTAGGAGAAGGTCGAGTACGTGGTCAGCGCCCCGCAGAAGCCCGTGCCCAGCAGCAGGCGCAGCTTCTCGTCGGGCGCCGCGCCCGTCAGGACGCCCAGGATCAGGCATCCCGTCACGTTCACCACGAACGTGCCCCACGGGAAGACCGAGTCGTGGCGGGACTGGACGGCGCGGTCGGTCAGGTAGCGCGCGGGGGCGCCCACCATGGCGCCTGCGATGACGACGAGCCAGTTCATGCGGGCTTCCCCCGGTAGTGCAGGACTTCCACCTCGTCCAGGGTGACCATGCCGTCGCCCACCAGCTCCTCCAGCACCGGCAGGAAGGCCCGTACGCGCTCGGCCGTGTCCACGATGACGACCGCCACCGGCAGGTCCTCGCTCAGCGACAGCAGGCGCTGGGTGTGGATGAGCGAGGAGGCGCCGAAGCCCTCGATGCCGCGGAAGACGCTGGCTCCCGCGAGCCCCGCCGCATGGGCGCGGTGGACGATCTCGGAGTAGAGCGGCTTGTGGCGGAAGGTGTCCGACTCGCCGATGAAGACGGTCACGCGCAGCGCCTTGCCCTGGAGCGTCACAGGACCCTCCTGGTCAGGGCCGCCGCCGCCCACACCGCCGCCATGGCGGACGCGAGCGTCACCGCCAGATACGCCAGGGCCGACCCCACCCGGCCGTTCTCCAGCAGCCGCTGCGCGTCCACCGCGTACGTCGAGAAGGTGGTGAAGCCGCCCAGCACCCCCGTGCCCAGGAACGGGCGCACGAGCCGGTGCGTGCTGCGCCGTTCGGCGATGGTCACCAGGAGGACGCCGATGAGCGCGCAGCCCACGGCGTTGATGAGGAACGTCGTCCACGGGAAGGCACCTTCGGCGGTCGGCCACAGCAGCCCGGTGCCGTAGCGCGCCGCGGCGCCCGCCCCACCGCCGACCGAGACCGCGCAGACGACGGGCCACTGCCCGTGGAGACTGCGGTCGCGAAGAGTCGTACGGGTGACGGGACCGGCCGGTCCGGCCACCGTGTCCGGTTGCGAGGTGCCCACCGGTTCAGGCTAGACCACCATGCCGCCCGGCTGCCCCGCCACCGCCGCCAGGCACGCCTCGGCCCGGTCGGCGTCCAGCAGCCAGTCCTGGAAGCCGGCCGGGTCGGCGTAGCCGTTGACGAAGCGGTGGGCGAGGTCCGGGTGGTCGGCCGCGGCGGCCAGCACGTGCTGGACGTGCTCGGGCATCTTGCCCAGCACCATGTTGGTGTACGCGGTGCCGTGCCGGGCGTGCTCCCACCAGCCGGCGAACGTCTCGTGCATCCACGCCCGGTCGAAGGGCCGCTCGCCCCGCTCCACGATCGCGTGCAGATAGCGCTCCGCGCAGCGCGCCGCGTTGTTCGCGCCCTGCCCGGTGATGGGGTCGTTCAGGACGACCGCGTCGGCCATCCCCAGCACGTACGCCTCCGGCGCGATCTCGGCGACCGGGTGCCGGACCACGGGGGTGACGGCGCCGGCCAGGGACGCCCCCGCGTCCGTCGGCTCCGCGCCCGCGCACAGCTCGAACTCCCAGGGCGCGTAGATGCGCAGCAGGTCCAGCGACCGCTCCAGCGCCGTCCGGGGGTCGGGGGAGTCCTGCCAGCAGTCGAAGGGCCCGCCCGGCCGCGCCTCCCAGAGCAGGATGTGGCAGGGCCCCGAGTGCGTGAGGCCGGGCAGCACGAAGTACTCGCCGGCCTCCGGGAAGCCGGACATCCGCCCGTACAGGGGCGGCAGGTGCGGGTGGGGCGCGACGCCGTGCAGATAGACCGTCGCGATGTGGCGGCGCGGCTGCTCGTACGGGCTGTGCCGCTCGTCCCGGCCGAAGAGCTCGGCCAGCGGCCCGTGCCCGGTGGCGACGACCGTCAGCTCGTGCCCGGAGGCCACCGGCGCCAGCCCCTCGGGCGTGAGCGCCCCGTACCGCACCCGGCCGCCGCGCTCCTCGAACAGCTCCAGCCAGCGGGCGGTCTTCACCCGCTGGTCGACGGACTGCGCGGGCTGTTCGAGAGCCGCGGTGATGGTGCGGCCCAGCACGGCCGGCGGCTCCACCGTGCTCAGGCTGAGGCCGCCGATCGGGGGCGTGGCCGCATCCCACAGATTCAGGCCCGCCGCGCGCTCCGCGGCGAGCGCCGGCCCGTACATCAGCTGGGTCGACATCACCCGCCCGGCCCGGACCTCCTCCGGTGTGCGGGAGGCGACCACGGTCACCTCGTACGCACCCCTCGCCTGCAGGCCCAGGGCCAGCTGCAGCCCCGCCTGGCCCGCGCCGACGATCGCGATCCTGCGCATCGCTGCCTCCCGCAGCCGGTTGTGTCCCGCACCCGTTGTAGCCGCCCCCGACCCGCGCTGTACAGACGGCACGCGAGGGGACGTGCGGGACGGAGGGGAGCACGCAAGTGCTGCTTTAGCCGCCACCTCGAACATTCGACGGTACAGCGGGGCCCGTTTCGCGGAGGGGATGTCATTGTCAAGCTTCGCCACCTTCACCGAGCTTGTTCTCGACCGGACCGCGGAGTTCGCCGACGAGGACGTCCACATCCACCTCGCCGAGGCCCCCGCGGGCTCCGCCGCGCCCGGCACCCTGGCCGCCGAACACCTGACCTACCGTGAGCTGGACGCCGCGGCCCGCCGGATCGCGGCCCGCCTCCAGCTGCACGGCGTCGAGGGGCAGCCGGTGCTGCTGCTCTACCCCGACACCATGGGCTTCCTCAAAGCCTTCATCGGCTGCCTCTACGCGGGCGCCATCGCGGTCCCCGCCCCGCTGCCCGAAGGCTCCGCGCACAGCGCCAAGGGCAAGCTGAGCCGCACCACCTCCATGATCGGCGACTGCGGCGCCAAGCTCGTCCTGACCGACCGCGCCAGCGCCCCCGACATCGCCCTGTGGCTGGCCACCGCGGGCCACCAGGACGTCGTCTGCCTGGCGACCGACACCCCCGGCTTCGGCGACGCGGGCGCCTGGCGCGAGCCTTCGGTCCGCCCCGACGACCTGGCGTTCCTCCAGTACACCTCCGGCTCCGTCGCCAACCCGCGCGGCGTGATGGTCTCCCACCGCAACCTGCTGGCGAACCAGGCCGCCCTCGCCCGCCTCCTCGGCACCACCCGCGAGGACCGGCTCGGCGGCTGGCTGCCGCACTTCCACGACATGGGCCTGATCGCCCACCTGCTGCACCCGCTGTGGCTGGGCAGCGCCTCCGTGCAGATGACGCCGAGCGCCTTCATCAAGCGGCCCGTCCGCTGGCTCAAGGCCATCGACGACTACGGCGTCACCGCGGGCGGCGGCCCCAACTTCTGCTACGACCTGTGCCTGCGCCGCGTCACCGACGAGCAGATCGCCTCCCTCGACCTCTCCCGCTGGCGCATCGCCCTCAACGGCGCCGAGCCCGTGCGCGCCGACACCCTCGACGCCTTCGCCGAACGCTTCGCCCCCGCCGGGCTCAAGGCCGGGACGATGTACCCCTGTTACGGGCTCGCCGAGGCCACCCTCGTCGTCTCCGGCGGCACGTCCGGCACCCCCTACCGCCGCCGCGAGGCCGGCAAGGCCGCGCTCGAACGCGACACCCTCGCCGAGGCGGCCGCCGGGCAGGAGAGCCGCACCCTCGTCGGCAGCGGCCGCGTCCTCGACTTCGACGTCCGCATCGTCGACCCCGCCGTCCACCGCGAGCTGCCCGACGGCGCCGTCGGCGAGATCTGGCTGCGCGGCGACAGCGTCGCCCGCGGCTACTGGCAGCGCCCCGAGGAGAGCGCCGCCACCTTCGACGGCACCCTGCGCGACGGCGACGGTGGCTGGCTGCGCACCGGCGACCTCGGCGTCCTGGACGACGGCGAGCTCTACGTCACCGGGCGGCTCAAGGAGGTCGTCATCCTCAACGGCCGCAACGTCTACCCGCAGGACGTGGAGCACGCCGTCAGAGCCGTCGACCCGCAGCTCGCCTCCGGCGCCGGCGCCGCCTTCGGCGTGGAGGCCGGGCGCGAACAGCTCGTCGTCGTCCAGGAGGTCAGACACGACGGCGACCCGCGCGAGCTGCGCGCCCTCGCCCAGCGCGTCCAGGCCATGATCGGCAAGGAGTTCAACGTCCCGGCGGGCACCGTGCTGCTGGTGCGCCCCGGCACCGTGCGCCGCACCACCAGCGGCAAGGTCCAGCGCACCCTGATGCGCGAGCTGTTCCTGGCCGGCGAGGTGCGCGGCGCCTACGAGGTCCTCGACCCGGCCGTGCGCGCCGTCGCCCGCGCCCGCGACACCCTGCTCGGCGAGGACCTGCTGCAGCCCGCACCCGCGGCCCCGGGCGGCCGCCCGTGGTGACCAACGCCCCCGCGGCGGCCCGCCCGCAGGCCGCGGCCCGCTCCGAAGCACAGGTGCGCGCCCGCGTCGCCGACCTGGAAGCGCTCCTCGGCGACCCCACCGACCCCGCCAACCCGGCCGGCTACCCCGCCCTGCTGCGCGCCGACGACGACGCCGTCCGCTTCGCCCACGGCGAGGAACTTCTGGACGACTTCGGCATGCACACCGAGTACGTGCCGGCCCGCCTCGGCGGCCGCCTGGACTCGATCGAGACGCTCGTCCGCGTGATGCGCCCGGTCTTCCGCCGCGACGTCGGCCTCGGCATGGGCTACGGCGCCATGTCCTTCATGGCCGCCTCCGACGTGTGGAACGAAGGCGGCGAGGACCAGCAGCGCTGGCTCGCCGCCCGGCTGCTGCGCGGCGCCCGCGCCGCCATCGCCCAGCACGAGACGGCGCACAGCAACGACTACGTGCGCAGCCGCGTCACCGCCCGCGAGACGCCCTCGGGCGGCCTGGTCCTCAGCGGCCGCAAGCCGATGATCAACAACCTGGACCGGGCCGAGGCCCTCGTGCTGTTCTGCCGCACCGACCCCGCCCCCGGCAGCCGCAGCCACTCCGCCCTGCTCCTGGACCCGGCCGAACTCCCCGCGGGCCGCGCCACCTTACTCGACCGGCACATGGCGCTGGGCCTGCGCGGCAACGTCTGGGGCGGCATCGCCTTCGACGACTGCCCGGTGCCCGCCTCCGCGCTGCTCGGGCCGGTGGGCAGCGGAGTGGCCACCGCCCTGCGCTCGTTCCAGATCAGCCGCACCGTCATCTCCTCCATGGTGCTGGCCGCGGTCGACACCAGCCTGCGCACGGCCGTCCGCTTCGACCACGAACACCGCTCCGGCGGCTGGACCTCGGGCGCCTCCGACTCGCAGCGCACCACCGCCGCGATCACCGGTGCGTTCGTCAACCTGCTGCTCTACGACTGCCTGGCCACGGTCGCCACCCGCGCCATCCACCTGCTGCCGGAGCAGACCAGCGTCTACTCCTCGGCCGTGAAGTACCTGCTGCCGCGCATCCTCACCGAGACCATGTACGACCTGTCCATCGTGCTCGGCGGCGGCTTCTACGCGCGTACCGGGACGCTGGGCATCTTTCAGAAGCACGTACGGGACGTGCCCGTGGTCAGCCTCGGGCACGCGGGGACGGTCGCCTGCCAGGCGACCGTCATCCCGCAGCTGCCGCGGCTGGCCGCCCGCTCGTGGTTCCGGGAGGAGGAGGCGCCCGCGGCGCTGTTCCGGCCGGGGCAGGCGCTGCCCGAGTTCGACGCCGGGCGGCTGAGCCTGGCCTGCGGCCGGGACGGCCTGAGCGCCACCCTGCCCGCGGCCGCGGCGGACATCCCCGGCCGCGGCCCCGTCGAGCGGGCCCTGGCCCAGCTGGCCGGGCTGCTCGTCGACGAGTTCCGCGACCTGCGCGACCGGGTGCTCGCCCTCGAACTGCGCGACCGCACCACGCCCGTGGGCGCGGCCTGCTTCCCGCTCATGGACCGCTACGCGCTGCTGCTGGCCGCCTCGGCGGTGCTCGGCGTGTGGCGGCACAACCAGGGCGGCCCGGACCCCTTCCTCGCCGACCCCGCCTGGGCCGCCGCGGCCCTGCACCGCATCGCGCGGCGCCTGGGCGCGACCGTGCCCGACCTGCCGCGGGAGTGCGAGACCCGCGTCCGGCACGAGGTGCAGCTGCGCTTCAGCGACCAGCGCGGCTACGACCTCTACAACACCCCGGTCCCGGGCTGATGACGACCGTGCCGCAACCGAACCACCCACAGTCTGAAAGGCGTGCCGTGATGAACGCTCCCATGACCCGGCACGGCAGTGCGCTCGACCACGCCCTGCCGCGAGGCTGGCTCCTCGACCGGATCGCCCTCTACCTCGGCCGGTCCGCCGACACCATCGACCCTGCCGTCCCGCTGGCCGAATACGGCATGGACTCGGTGTGCGCGCTGAGCCTGTGCGGCGACCTGGAGGAGGAGTTCGGGCTCTTCGTCGAGCCCACCCTGCTGTGGGACTACCCGACCGTGGACAGCCTGGTCGGCTACCTGGCCGCCGAGCTGGCGGGCGCGGACGAGGAGGGCTGATGGAAGGCACCACCACCGCGCTCGCCGTCGTCGGCATCGACTGCGCCTTCCCCGGCGCCCCGGACGCGGACGCGTACTGGGAGCTGCTGATGCGCGGCGGCGACGCCGTGGGTCAGGTGCCGCCGGAACGCACGTACCCCGAGGAGTCCGCCGTCACCGGTCCCGGCGGCTTCCTGGCCGGGGCCGACGTCTTCGACAACGACTTCTTCTCCGTGCCCCCGCGCGAGGCCGCCGCCATGGACCCGCAGCAGCGGCTGCTGCTGCAGTGCGCCTGGCGGGCCGTGGAGGACTCCGGAGTGGCGCCCGGCGAGCTCGCGGGCAGCGGCACCGGCGTCTTCATCGGCGTGATGGGCGGCGAATGGGGCCAGCTGCACCTGGGCGACTACGACCGCGTCACCCCGCAGCTCGGCGCGGGCAGCAGCGCCGGCATGACCGCCAACCGCATCTCGTACCACCTCAACCTCACCGGCCCCAGCCTCGCGGTGGACACCGCCTGCTCCTCCTCGCTGGTCGCCGTCCACCTGGCGGGCAACTCCCTGCTGTCCGGGGAGTGCGACACCGCCCTCGCAGGCGGGGTCAACCTCGTGCTGTCCCCGGCGCTGGGCCTGGTCTACGACCGGATGGGCCTCGCCGCCCCCGACGGCCGCTGCAAGCCCTTCAGCGCCGACGCCGACGGCATCGGGCGCAGCGAGGGCGTCGGCCTGGTCGTCCTGCGCCGCCTGGCCGACGCCCTCGCCGACGGCCAGCGCGTCTACGCCGTCATCCAGGGCACCGCCGTCAACCAGGACGGCCGCAGCAACGGCGTCACCGCCCCCAACCGCTGGTCGCAGCAGCAGGTCGTGGCCGCCGCCTACCGCCGCGCCGGGATCACCGCCGAGCGGGTCTCCTTCATCGAGGCGCACGGCACCGGCACCGTGCTCGGCGACACCATCGAGTGCGCGGCGCTGGGCACCGTGCACGGCATCGAGCGGAAGGAGCCCTGCGCGATCGGCTCCGTCAAGGGCAACCTCGGGCACACCGAGGGCGCGGCCGGCATCGCGGGCCTGATCAAGGTGGCCCTCGCCCTGCACCACCGCATCGTGCCCGCCAGCCGCTTCGCCGACCGCGAGAACCCTCAACTGCGGCTCGCCGAGCGCGGCCTGCGGCTGCTGAAGTCCCCGCTGCGGCTGCCCCCGGGCACCTCCTACGCGGGCGTCAGCAGCTTCGGCATGGGCGGCACCAACGCCCACGCCGTCCTGGCCTCGGCCCCCAGGGACCCCGGCAAGCGGATGCCGAAGCGAGGCTCCACGACGGGGGTGTTCACCCTCTCCGCCGACACCCCCGAGGCGCTGCGCCGCAACCTCGCCGCCCAGGCCGAGGCCGTCGCCGGGCGCCCGCGCGGCGACGCCGCCGCCCTGTGCCTGCACAGCAACCGCGTCAAGACCGGCCTGCCCTACCGCTACGCCACCACCGCCCGCGACACCGCCGAACTCGCCGCCGCGCTGCGGGAGGCGGCGGCCGAGGAGATGCCCGAGCAGATCGCCCACCGGCCCTGGGCCAAGCCCGTCGTCGCCTTCCTCTTCACCGGCCAGGGCAGCCAGTTCCCCGCCATGACCGCCGCCCTGCACCGCGAGTCGGCCGCCTACCGGCACCACCTGGACGAGGCGGACGCGGCCCTGCGCCCGTACACCGACCGCTCGGTGCGCGACCTCGTGCTCGGCGGCGACACGTGCGTCGACGAGACCGAATTCGCCCAGCCCGCCCTCTTCGCCGTCGGCTACGCCCTGGCCCGTACGCTCACCGCCGCCGGGGCCGGGCCGGCCGCCGTACTCGGGCACAGCGTCGGCGAGTTCGCGGCCGCCGTCATCGCGGGCGCCCTCACCCTGGACGAGGGGGCCCGCCTGGTGGCCGCCCGGGGACGGCTGATGCAGGCGCTGCCCGCGGGCGGCGGCATGCTCGCCGTCAAGGCCGCCCGGGGCGAGCTGCACCCCCACCTCGACGCGCACCCGCAGGTGGCCGTCGGCGCGGTCAACGGCCCGCAGGACACCGTGCTGTCCGGGCCGCGCGAGGCGCTCGCGCAGATCGCCGAAGCGCTCACCGAGGACGGCATCCGCTGCCGCATGCTCGATGCGCCCCTCGCCTTCCACTCGCCCCTCGTCCGCCCCGCCCTCGACCGCTTCCACGCCGCGGCCGCCACCACCGAACCGGCCGCCCCCGGCGTGCCGATGGCCTCCACCCTCCACGGGCGGCTGCTCGGCCGCCAGGAGACGACGGACGCCGGGTACTGGGTGCGGCAGGCCGCCGAACCCGTCCTGTTCGCCGACGCCCTCGCCGACCTCGACGCCACCATCGCCCCCACCCACCTCATCGAGATCGGCCCCCGCGCCCAGCTGCTGCCGCTGGCCGGCCGCGCCGGCCTCGGGCCGGGCGTTGCGTTCCTGCACCCCGCGCCCGGCCCCGACGCCACCGGCCGTGAGCTCGCCGAGCTGATCGCCCACCTCTTCCGCGCGGGCCTCGACCCCCGCTGGGAGGGCCTTTACGGGCCCGGACGGCGCGGCCACGAGCGGCTGCGCCCGTACGCCTTCTCCACCGCCCGCCGCTTCTGGACCCGGCCCGTGCGCCCGGCCGCCGCGCGGGAAGCGGTCCCGGCCCCGGAGCCCGGCACCGCGCCGCAGCCCCAGCCGCGGCCCGAGGAGCCGGCGAACCCCGTGAAGGACCCGGTGCTCGCCGCCGTCATCGCAGCGGTCGCCGAGGTCGGCGAGTTCCCGCCGGAGCGGGTGGTGCACGGGGCCCGGTTCTACGAGGACCTCGGCTTCGACTCCGTCATGATCATGCAGCTCAAGGACCGCATCGAGGCCCGCCTGACCCACCTCGGCGAGATCTCCGTCCAGCAGTTGTTGCCCGCGCTGCGCTCGGTCGGCACGCTCGCCGAGTTCCTCAGCGGCCGCCTCACTGAAAGCGGCCGCCTCACTGAAAGCGGCCGCCTCACCGAAAGCGGCCGGCTCACCGAAGGAGCGGCGGCGTGACCACCCTGCACCCCTACATCGCGGGCATGGGCAGCGCCCTGCCCGGCGAACCGGTCACCAACGCGGCCCTCGGCGCGGCGCTGGGCATCGACGAGGAGTGGGTCGACATCTTCGTCGGCACCCGGACCCGGCACTTCGCCTGGGACCTCGCCACCGGCGACGTGCACCACACCCTCGCCGACCTGTGCGCCGAGGCGGCCGGCGAGGCGGTCGACGCCGCCGGGCTGGACGCGGCCGACATCGAGTTCCTGGTGCTCGCCACCGCCACCCCCGACGCCCTGCTGCCCACCACCGCCACCGAGGTCGCCGACCGGCTGGGCCTGAACTACCTGCCCGTCTACCAGCTCCAGTCCGGCTGCTCCGGCGCCGTCCAGGGCGTCGACCTCGCCCGCTCGCTGATCGCGGGCGGCAGCCGGGCCGGGCTCGTCATCGGCGGCGACACCACCCATCGCCACCTCGACGCGGGCCGCGAGGCGCGCCGGCTGCCCGGCGACGAGCTCGTCAACTACGTGCTGTTCGGCGACGGCGCGGGCGCCGCGGTCCTCACCGCCGAACCCCTGGGCGAAGCGGTCGCCGTGCGCGGCGTGCTCAACCACTTCACCGGCCTGGGCCGGCCCGCCGGACAGCGCATGGACTGGTACGGGCGCGGCGGCGACGACCCCGGGCGCCCCATGATCTCCGAGGACTACAAGGCCATCGAGGACAACGTCCCCACAATGGCCGCCGAAATCCTCTGGGAGCTCCTCGACCGGCTGGGCTGGCGCGAGAGCGACGTCGACTTCCTCCTGCCGCCGCAGCTCTCGGGCCGCATGACCGAGCGCATCACCGAGCGCCTCGGCCTCGCCGTCCGGGAGATCTCCTGCGTCGCCGACACCGGGAACACCGGCAACGCCCTGCCCTTCCTCCAGCTGGAGAAGCTCCTGCCCGAACTCGCCCCCGGGCAGCGCGCCCTGGCCATCGCCGTCGAGTCCAGCAAGTGGATCAAGTCGGGGCTGGGCCTGCAGAAGACCGGGGAGGCCGCATCGTGAGCCGCGGCCTGGCGCTGCTGCGCGAACTGCGTGACGCGAAGCGGCTGGAGGCGGACTTCCCGCTGATCGCCCCCGCGCTCGCCGAGGAACTCGACACCCCCGACCCGCACCCCGCCGCCCTCCAGCGCGCCGGACGCCTGCTGGCCGGCCTCGACCACGCCGCCGTCCTCGCCCTGCACCCCGGCACGCCCCGGCTGACGGTCGCCGTCACCGGGCAGTCCACCGTCGCCGAGCTCACCGCCCCGCTGACCGCCGAACTCGCCCGGCATGGACTGCTGTGCGACCTCCGGCCGGGCGATCACGGTGCCTGGGCCCGCGACCTCGACCCCGCCGATGCGGCCGGGGCCTTCCACGGCGTACGGGCCGGCCTCACACTGTGCCTGCTGGACGCGGAGACCGTCTTCGCCCAGGTGCCCGCCGTATGGGACGTACCCGACGTGGCCCGGGCCGCCGAGGCCGTGCTCGGGCGGCTCACCGCCCTCGCCCGGGCCCGCGCCGGGCACGGCACGCTCGTCCTCAATACCCTGCCCCTGCCCCGCCACCACACCCACCGCCTCGTCGACCACCGCTCGCGCGCCGCGCTCGGCGCGCTGTGGCGCGAGGTCAACGCCCGGCTGCTGCGGCTGACCGCCGAACTGCCCCACCTCGTCGTCCTCGACCTGGATCCGCTGCTCGCCGAGGGCGGGCCCGCCGCCGACCCCCGTCTCGCCGCCTACGCGGGCGCCCGCCTGGGCGCCGGGCTGCTGGCCGCCTACGCCCGCGAGGCGGGCCACCTCGCCCGCGCCCTGACCGGCCGCACCCGCAAGTGCCTGGTCCTCGACCTGGACAACACCCTGTGGGACGGCATCCTCGCCGAGGACGGCCCCGAAGGCATCGCCGCCGCGGGCACGCTGCGCGGCGAGGCCTTCGGCGCCTTCCAGCGGACCGTCGCCCACCTCTGTGCCCAGGGCGTCCTGCTCGCCGTCAGCAGCAAGAACGACCGCGAAGCCGTCCTGGACGCCCTGCGCAACCACCCCGACCTGGTGCTGCGCGAAGCCGACTTCGCCCATGTGGCGGCCGGTTGGGGCCCCAAGGACGCGGCCCTCGAAGAGATCGCCGCCCGCCTCGGCGTCGGCACCGACGCGCTGGTCTTCGCCGACGACACCCCGGCCGAACGCGCCCAGGTGCGCCATCGCCTGCCGCACACCGCCGTCGTCCCCCTCGACGACGAACCCGCCCTGCACGTCACCCGGCTGCTCGCCGACGGCTGGTTCGACACCCCGGGCCTGACCGGCGAGGACCGGGCCCGCGCCGCGCACTACCGCCGCGAACGCGAGCGCGGCGAGCTGCGCGAGAGCACCGGCTCCCACGAGGAGTTCCTGCGCGAGCTCGGCGTGCGCGTCCACCTGGGCCCGCCCGAGCCGCACGAGCACGGCCGGCTGGCCCAACTCACGCAGCGCACCAACCAGTTCAACCTCACCGGGCTGCGGCTCACCCCCGACGACACCCGCACCCGGGCCGCCGGCCCCGACGCCCTGCTGCTGGCCGCCCGCACCGCCGACCGCTTCGGCGCCAACGGCCTCGTGGGCGCCGTCCTCGGCCGCCGCGCCGCCGACGGCTGGCACCTGGACAACGTCTGGCTCAGCTGCCGGGTGCTCGCCCGCGGCATAGAAACCGCCACCCTGGCCGCGGTGCTGCAGGACGCCCGCGCCCAGGGCGCCCCCGCGGTGTACGCCCGCTACCGGCCCACGCCCAAGAACCGGCGCGCCGGGGACTTCTACCCCTCGCTCGGCTTCGCCCGGCACGCGGTGGAGGAGGACGGCACGGTGCACTACCGCCACGACCTGACGGAGATCCCCGCCGTTCCCGGCCACATCGCCCTGGACCGGACCGGGCCCGCAACCATCGGAAGGAGCGCCGCATGAGCGGCACCGGCACCCTCGCCGCCCTCGAGGACTTCCTGGCCCTGCTGCGCGACGAACTCGGCCTCGCGGCCGGCGTCGAGGACGCGGGCCGCGACCTGCGGGACCTCCCCGACTGGGACTCGCTGTACCTGCTCCGGCTGGTGGCCCTGCTGGAGGAGGAGACCGGGCGCAGGGTCCCGGTCCGCAAGGTCCTGGAGGCGCGCAGCCTCCGGGAGATCCACACGCTCGCGAAGGAGCAGGAATGACCGCCCCCGGGAACTCCACCCTCGGCCCACCCCTCGGCGAACCCGTCGAGGTGGGCATCCGGGGTGCCGCCGCCTGGGACCGGGTCCGGCACGACCTGTCGGTGCACGGCACCGCACTGCTCTACGCCCACCTGGCCGACCTCCAGCCCGACCTGCCCGACGGCCCGCAGCTGCAGGACATGCTCGGCCGGGACTGGTCCCGCTACCTGGGCCTGGCCCACGCCGAGGTCCGCCACCGCTACGCCGCCTCCCGGGTGCTGCTCAAGCTCGCGGCGGGCACGGTGCTGCGCGGCGACCCGGACGCCCTGGAACTGGCCTACGGGCCGACCGGGCGCCCGTACCTGCGCGGCTGCGACCAGATCGACATCAGCCTCAGCCACACCGAGGACCTGCTCCTGGTCGGGCTGACCACGCGCGGCCTGATCGGCGTGGACGCCGAGCGTGCCGACCGGCAGATGTACGGCGGCGGGCTCGGCCGGCACGTGTGCACGCCCTACGAGCTGGTCACCCTGGCCGCCCTGGACGACTCCGAGCGCAACCCCTCGCTGGTGCGGCTGTGGACGCTGAAGGAGGCGTACAGCAAGGCGATCGGCCAGGGCATGCAGTTCCGCTTCACCGAGTTCGGCTTCGGCCCGGACGGCAAGCCGGTGCGGGTGCAGCGCCCGGACGGCACGGCGGGCACCGGCGACGAGTGGGCCTTCCGCACCTTCCCCCTGGCCAACGGCTACTGCGTGAGCGCGGCCGTCTACGACGCGGGCTTCGGCCCCGTCCAGGACACCGACATCACCACGATGCTGGACGAGGACTGCGTGGAGACGATCGTGCGGGCCCTTGAAGTGCAGTGACGGCCCGTCAGGCTTCCTCGGCGGCGTCCAGCATCCCGGACATCGCCACGTTGAACCCCGCCTGGAAGCGGCTGGTCGCCTCCAGCTCCTCGGTGATCTCCGAGATGTGGCGGCGGCAGGTGCGCACGGACATGCCCAGGCGGCGGGCGACCATCTCGTCCTTGTAGCCTTTGGCCATCAGCCGGATGATCGAGCGGCGGATGCCGTCGGCGGTGGCCGGGGCCTTGGCCGACTCGGGGACGAACGGCGTGGCGCCGTCCCAGAGATGGTCGAAGACGGCGCAGACGAAGGCGACGAGGGTGGGCTCGCGGACGATGGCGGCGCCGGGTATCTCGCCCGGCCCCTGGTGGGCGGGGAGGAAGACCGTCTCCCGGTCGTAGATCATCATGCGGTCGATGACCTGGTCGGCGGTGCGCACCTCGACGCCGGCCTCGGTGACGTCGCGGACGTAGGCGCGCGTGGCGAGGTCGCTGCGGGCGGTGTGCTGGTAGATGGTGCGGATGTCCACGCCGCGGCCGCGGATGCCCAGGGTGGCCTTGCGGGCCGCGTCCAGGATGTTGCCGGGCCGGGCGCCGCCCGGCTGCACGGTGTACATCGAGTGGCGACAGGTCCCGCCCAGGTGGTCGAGCATCGACTGGATGGTGTCGGGGTCGGTGATGACGTCGAAGGCCTCCAGCCGGTTGCGCAGCCGCCGTCCCTCGAAGTAGACGGGCGTCAGCGACATCAGCCGGCCGCGCACGTCCGTCACGGCCTGCTGGAGGTCGCGTATCTGGCGCTCGGCCGAGCCCACGAGATCGGCCGCCGCGACGTCCGGGCCCACCGGGACGAGCGCGGCCGGATTGCCCGGCATGGGTTGCAGCAGCCGCAGCATGGTGAGCACCTGGCGGATGCGGGTGACTTCCGGTGCGGAGAGCGAGAGTCGTTTGGCGACGTCCTCGTCATCGAACCGGCCGTACTCCACCGCATGTCCGTAGGCCGCCGCGCTGACATCGTCCAGCTCGGCGAATTCCGAATCGGAATTAAGACTTCCGGACATACGGTCTGCTCCTGCTTTCCGTGAAGAAGCTGCCATGCAGCTTTACGCCATCGAGATCCGCTTGGCCCGGGCAATTGCGGCCGGGCACTGTTGTCCTGTCGCCACCGGGGCACGGGGCCCACGCGGAGGCGGCGGCGGTGCCGGGGGATACGGCACGCCGGATCTGTAATGGGGGAAGCATGGGAAGCAACACGCGCATGATGCACATGATCGCCCGGAAAGCCCTGACTGGAAGCTTTCTTGGCCTGATGTTTACCGTTGCCATAATGTCCGGACCGAATCTACTGCCCGGTAACTCGGACGTCCACACCGGTGCCACGGCAAGCGTCGGCGCGACGGCTGAAGGGTCCGCTCTCGTGTCCCCCCGCGACGACCGCTGGAACTGAACCGGCCGCGGCGGCCCCCTCGGGCCGCCCGCCGCAGACAGCGATGACCGACCGTTCCTACCGGGCGCTCCCCACCAACTCGCGGTGGGGGGCGCCTGCTCGCGCCCATGCCGCGGCGGGTGCCGCCGGGACGAGCGCCGGGACCGCGATCGCGCTCAGCGCCACGCCGTTCACCGCCGACCAGCGGCCCTCGAAGCCCAGCGGGTCGCCGTCGCGCCGTTCGGCCGGGCCCAGCAGCAGCCGCGCCTGGAACGTGCCCTGCCGCGGATCCACCGTGATCAGCGCGTCCTCGAACTCCAGCGGACGCTTCCGCAGCGGGTACCAGGCCTTGTAGACGGACTCCTTCATGCTGAACAGCAGCCGGTCCCACGCCACCTGGGGGGTCGTGCGCTGCAGCTCGCGCACCCACGCCCGCTCGCGCGGCAGCCCGATCGACTCCAGGACGCCCTCCGGCAGCGGCTGGTTCGGCTCCGCGTCGATGCCGATCGCCGCCACGTCCGAGGTGCGGGCCAGCGCCGCCGCCCGGTAGCCCGCGCAGTGCGTGATGCTGCCCACGACCGACGGCTGCCAGCGCGGCGCGCCCCGGGTGCCCGGCAGCACCGGGACGGCCGGCAGGCCCAGCTGCCCCATCGCCCGGCGCGCGCACCAGCGGGCCGTGGTGAACTCCCGGCGCCGCTTGTCCACCGCGCCCGCGATCTGCGCCTCCTCCTCCGGGAACAGCACCACGTCCATGCGGTCGCAGGTGGCCTCCACGGCGGCGACCTGCGGCGGCAGCAGATTCTCGATCATGGGATCCCCGTTTCCGAAGGCCGCTTCCGGCGGAGGCGGCTGGCACACCCCACACTCCGCCGACCGCCCCCGCCGGACAACGCACCAAGCCCTCCACGGCCCGCACTGCTGCCCCGAGGGCCCCGAAAACCCCTGACCACTGCCATGCGCCGGCCCCTGCACCGGGCGGCTGCCCCCACCCGGCCGCCCGCCCGGCCGCACCTTGTCATCTCCTTGCCATGGCCCCTGCCGTCTTAGGGGTCGAACGGGGTGCCGCAGCCGCCCGGCACCGCCCTAACCTCGACGGATGCCGCAAGGAAAGCTGATGGCCATCAGCGATCTGCACGTCGCGTTCCCCGAGAACCGGCGCCTGCTGGAGGAGCTGCACCCCGACGACCCCGCCGACTGGCTCATCGTCGCCGGAGACGTCGCCGAGCTCTTCCGCGACGTCGAGTGGGCGCTCGGCCTGCTCGCGCGGCGCTACGCCCGGGTGGTGTGGACACCGGGCAACCACGAACTGTGGACACCGCCCGGCGACCCCGTCCAACTGCGCGGCGAAGCCCGCTACCACCAGCTGGTCCGGCTCTGCCGGGACCTGGGCGTCCACACCCCCGAGGACCCCTACCCCGTCTGGTCCGGCCCCGGCGGCCCCGTGGTCGTCGCCCCCCTCTTCCTCCTCTACGACTACAGCTTCCGCACCCCCGGCACCACCAGGGAGCAGGCGCTGGCCGCCGCCCACGACACCGGGATCGTCTGCTGCGACGAATTCCTGCTCCACCCCGACCCCTACCCGAGCCGCGAAGCCTGGTGCCGGGCCCGCACCGCCGCCACCGAACGCCGCCTGACCGCCTGTGACCTGGGTCTTCCCACCGTCCTCGTCAACCACTTCCCCCTCCTGCGCGCCCCCGTCGACGCCCTGCGGCACCCCGAGTTCGCCCAGTGGTGCGGCACTACCCTGACCGCCGACTGGCACACCCGCTTCCGGGCCGCCGCCGTCGTCTCCGGCCACCTGCATATCCCCGGCACCACCCGGCACGACGGCGTGCGCTTCGAAGAGGTCTCCGTCGGCTACCCCCGGGAGCGCCGCGCCGCCGGCCGCCCGCCCGCCCGGCCCCGGCAGATCCTGCCCGCGCCCGCCTGACCACCAACCGGCCCGCCGCCCGCCGTTCACACAGGGGAATTGCTGCCGTGCAACTTGCGGACACCGTGGTATGTCACTTTGCCCCGTAGACTGGCCACCTCAAACGACGGAACCCGTCCGCACCGCATAGCGGTGCGGGGTATTCCGTGTTTCTTTTCGCCAGGCTGGATTTACGGGGGCAGTGAGGCGTTGATGGTGTTTACCGACCGCGAAAACGAATTCGCGATGCTGGAATCCGCGCTCGCCGACTTCCGGGCCGGCAACGCACGCGTCGTACTCGTCGAGGGGGCCGTCGGCTGCGGCAAGAGCGAACTGGCCGACACCGTCGCGGAGCGCGCAGCCGGCTCGGGGGCGCTGGTCCTGCGCGCCATCGGCACCGAAGCGGAACGCGAACTCCCGCTCGGCGTCCTGGGCCAGCTGGCCGCCGCCGCACCGCCCGGCACCCTGCCGCCCGTCACACCCGAAACGGGCGACGGCGCCGCCGCCCGCATCGAGGCCATGCAGGCCTTCTGCGCCGCCGTCCACCGGCTCGGCACCACCACGCCCGTGGTGATCTGCGTCGACGACCTCCACCTCGTCGACGACCTCTCCAGCCGCTACCTGCTGCACCTCGCCCGCCGCACCCGCCGGGCACGCGTGCTCCTCCTCCTCACCGAGACCGTGCACGAGCGCAGCGACGACCCCGTCCTGGGCACCGAACTCCTGCGCAACCCGCACTTCACCCGGCTGCGCCTGGAACCGCTCGGACCGGCCGCCGTCGCCGCCGTCCTCGCCCGCGGCGGCGCCGCGGCCGACGACGAAGAGCTCGTCGCACAGCTCCACCACGCGAGCGGCGGCAACCCGCTGCTGCTGCGCGCCCTCGTCGACGACCGGCGCGGCCCCGGCCTCGCCTTCCCGCAGGCCGTCCTCGCCTGTCTCTACCGGTGCGGGCAGACCACCACCGAACTGGCCGGGGCGCTGGCCGTCCTGGACGGGCACGCCACCGCCGAGCGCGCCGCCGAACTCACCGGCATCCCCACCGCCACCGCGGCCCGCACCATCGCCGCCCTCAACTCCGCCGGCCTGCTGGACGGCACCGCCTTCCGGCACCCCGCCGCACGCCTGGCCGTCCTCGACCGCATCCCGGACGAGGAGGCGGCCGCGCTCCACCGGCGCGCCGCCGCCCTCGCCCACCGGGCGGGCGCCCCGGCCACCGAGGTCGCGGACCACCTCCTCGCCGCCCACCACGTGGCCGAGGACTGGGCGGTCGCCACCCTGCGGGCCGCCGCCGACCGGCTGCTCGCCGACGGAGCCGCCGAACGGGCCACCGCCTGCCTGCAGTTGGCGCACGCGGGCAGCGCCGACGACACCGAGAAGACCATCCTGCGCACCGCCCTGGCCGCGGCCGCCTGGCGCGACGACCCGGCCGCCGCCGAACGTCACCTCGACGCCCCCCTGGCCACCCTGCGCACCCGCCGCCTCCCGGCCGCCGCCACCGCGCCGCTGGCCCGCCTCCTGGTCGCTCAGGGCCGCATCGACGAAGCGACGGAAGTCCTGGAACACCACGCCGCAAGCGGCGAGGCGCCGCAGCCCACCGGCTGGGACACCCTGCGCGACGCTCCCCTGGACGGGCTCTCCGCCTTCCCCCAGTGGTCGGGGCGGGCCGCGGTGCCCGACGAGCCGGCAGCCAAGCAGCACGCCGGCCGCCGCCCGGCCACCCGGCCCGGCGCAGCGGCGGCGGGCACCGCGCCCGCCGAAGCCCTCCGGGGCCGCGCCTTCAACGCCCAGCACCGCACGCCCTCCTGGCCCGGCGAGGCGGCCCGCAGGACCGAGCGGCCCGCGCCCTCGCCCGCCGTGTTCTGGGCCGTGCCCGAATACGAGCGCGACGGCTCCGCCGGAGAGGCCGCCGAGCTGTTCCTGCGGGGGACCACCCTCGCCGATGCCACCCTCGCCCCCATCGTGCAGGCGCTGCGCACCTTGCTGCACACCGACGGGCCGCTGCGGGCCGTCTCCTGGTGCCAGGCGTTCATGGACGAGGCCGCCCGCCGCGGCGCCCCCGGCTGGCGGGCCGTCTTCGGCGCGCTGCGCGCCGAAGCACTGCTGCGACAGGGCGACTTGACCGGCGCCGAGGCGCAGGCCGCGGCCGTACTGGAGGAGGTGCCCCAGCGCGGCGGCAGCCTCTTCCTGACCGGCGTGTCCGCCACGCTCATCCGGGCCCGCACGGCCATGGGCCGCCACGACGAGGCCGCGCGCGAGCTCAGCAAGCCGGTGCCCGAAGGGCTCTCCGGCAGCTACCACGGCCTGAACTTCCTGCGCGCACGCGGCCAGTACCACCTGGCCACCCACCGCTTCCACGCCGCGCTCGGCGACTTCCTCGACATCGGCCGCACCATGCGCCGCTGGAACCTGGACCGGCCCCTGCTGCTGCCGTGGCGGGCGGGCGCCGCGGAGGCGCTGCTGCACCTGGGCGAGGCGCACCAGGCCTCCCGGTTCGTCGCCGACCAGCTCGCCACCCGCGACGCCGGGCACCCCTGGGTGTCGGGCATCTCGCTGCGGCTGCGGGCCGCGACCAGCGAGCCCAAGGAGCGGCAGGTGCTGCTGGCCCGCGCCGTGGACGACCTGCGCCGCTCCGGCGACCGCTGCGAACTGGCCCGGACCATGGCCGACCTGGGCCAGGCATTCAAGGAGCTGGGCGAGCCGGGCCGGGCCAACATGGTCAACCGGCGCGCCTGGCACCTGGCCAAGGAGTGCGGGGCCGACGCGCTGCGCGAGCGCATCCTGCCCGGCCACGCGGGCGCGGCGGCGGGCGCACCGGACGAGGCCGCCCCGGAGGCGGCCGACCGGCTGGACCCGGACGCCAGGCTGAGCGAGTCGGAGAAGCGCGTCGCGATGCTGGCCGTGCACGGCCACACCAACCGCGAGATCGCCTCGAAGCTGTACATCACCGTGAGCACGGTGGAGCAGCACCTCACCCGCGTCTACCGCAAGTTGAAGATCACCCGCCGCCAGGAGCTGCCGGTCGACCTGCAGCTCATCGGCTCCCAAGAGATCGCCTGGACGTAAGGGAAAGAGGAAACCATGCCCGAGCCGACGTTCGAGAACGCCGACGCGCTCTACCTGGCGCTGGTCAACGACGAGGGCCAGTACTCGGTGTGGCCCGCCACCGCGGCCGTGCCCGAGGGCTGGCGCACCGAACTGGCGGCGAGCCCGCGCCAGACGGTGCTCGACCACATCGACCGCCACTGGGACGACATGCGTCCGGCGGCCCTACGGCAGGCCGACCGGTAGCGGCAGCGTCTCGGGGCGAGGGGCGGGGCGGGGGTTGCCCCGCCCCGCTCGTGTCATTTGGGGGCATTGTCGCCCGAACACGGGCCGGTTGACGGGCAGGTTGCGTCAGGGGCTGCCGGACATGACAAACCCATGGCAGGGTGGCGCGAAGGCACCTGGCGAGATGGCAGGAAACCGGCGCTTCCACGGCGCCGGGGTGGGCAGTCTTCTGGCCGGTCCCCTTCCCCCGTTGCGGGCGGAGCCGACGGCGGCGAGGGTCGGTCTGAGGCCGCAGCCGATCCAGGGAGGCACACCATGACGACGCAACCACAGCTGCCGCGCTCGGTGGCGCCGCCCCGGCTCCAGCGGGCCGCGATGCTCGACCGGGTCGAGGAGCGACTGCGCGGCTTCCTCGACGAGGAGCACCGGCTGCGCCGCACCTCCGACGCGCGGGGCGCGGGCCTGATCGAGTCCCTCGCCGAGCTGGTGGCCGCCGGCGGCGACCGGGCGCGCCCCCTCATCTTCCTCACCGGATACCTCGCGGCGGGCGGCGACCCGGACCGGGGCGAGGCCGTCGACGCGGCCGCCGCCCTCGAGCTCCTCGACACCTGCACCCTGATCCGCACCGACGTCCGCGACAACGCCGCCCTGCGCAGGGGCATCCCCACCCTGCACGTCAGCCGCGCCGCCGAGCACGAACGCAGCGGCTGGGCAGGGGAGTCCCGGCGCTTCGGCGAGTCCACCGCCACCCTCGCCGGCGACCTGGCCCTCGCCTACGCCGAGCGGCTCGCGGCCCGGCTGCCCGCCGAGGCGTGGCGCATCTGGGACGAGCTGCGCACCGAGCGCGCCATCGGCTCGTACGCGCACGAGGCCATGGCCGCCGAATATCTTGAAGATCCCTGGCCCGGCCGCTGCATATCCGGCTGCGACCGGGGCTGTACGGCGGGCTGGTACGCGCTGCGCCACCCGCTGCGCCTGGGCGCCGCGCTGGCCGGGCGCGCCGATCTGGACGCCTCCTACGACGCCTACGCCCGTCCCCTGCACGCCGCTTGGCGGCTGCGCGGCTTCCTCGACGGGGGCCCCGAGTACGCCTGGGACGCGCAGCTGCTGCGCGAGATCCTGCTGGAGCCCGAGGAGCGCGACATCGCGGAGCGCATGATCCACGAGCTGGTCGAACGCTCCTGCCGCACCGCCACGAACTCGGCCCTGGCGGCCGGCTGGCATGAGGAACTGGCCACCTTCGCGGCCCGCGTCGCCTCTCATGACGGCTAAAAGGCGACTGCACATCCCATAAAGGGCGACCTCACATCCCTACGCGCGGTGTTCCCGGCCGCAGCCGGGCCAGCCAGGCGCGCAGCGCCTCCCTGCGCAGCTCGCCGCTCCCGTCGCGGGGGAGCGAGCCGACCAGCTCCAATCGTGTGGGCAGGAACGCCTCGGCGATGCCCCGCCCCGCCAAGTACTCGCGCAGCGCCACCAGTCCGGGCGGTTCCGCCGCCGTGGCCGGGACGACGACCGCGCACGGCATCTCCCCGTACTCGGCGTCCGTATAGGCCACGACGGCCGCCTCCGCCACGCCGGGGTGGGCCGGCAGCTCCCGCTCCAGCTCGGCGACCGGCACCAGGAAGATCCCGCCGGTGCGCTCCTCGGCTCGGCGCGTCACGCGCACCCCGCCGAGCCCGTCCGCACGGCCCAGGTCGCCGGTGTCCAGCCACCCCTCGTCGTGCTCCCACGGGCCGGTCACGGTCTCGGCGCCGTGCGGCCAGGTGGCCAGCGCCACCGACGGGCCGCGCACCCGCAGCCGGTCGACGGCCCGCTCCCCGACGCCGCCTGGCCCCTCGCCGACGACCGACACCTCCAGCCCCGGCAGCGGCCGTCCGTCGCTCTCCCCCCGCCGCTCGGCTGGGGTCTCGCCGCGGGCCACCGTGGCCATCCCGGCCTCCGGCGTGCCCCACACCGTGCGCACCTCGGCGCCCAGCACGCCCGGCAGTTCGGCCAGCAGCTCGGCCGGTGTGCCGGTGCGGCCCCCGGACAGCGCCAGGCGCAGGGCGCCCAGGTCCCGCGGCGCATCGCGCTGCGCGGCCAGGAGCTCCGTCCAGTACACCGGCGGGGCGAACACCTGGTTCACCCCCGCCTCGGCCATCAGGTCCAGGCAGCCGCCCGGATCCCACACGTCCCGGTAGACGCCGGTGCCGCCGACGGCCAGCGGCCGGCACACGGTGAACAGGAGGGAGGCGAGGGAGGTGAACGGCATGGGGCAGTGGAAGACCTCGCCTTCCCTCCGCTCGGCGATGTTGGCGTAGAGGGTGTCGGGGGTGTGCAGCACGGCCGTGTAGCGGTCGCCGAGGCCCATCACCGTGATCAGCAGCCCGCCGTCGGCCGGCAGCGGCCGCTCCCGCCCGTACGGTCCGCGCTCGTGCGCGGTGCGCACGAAGTACGCGCCGAAGTCGACCGCGCCCGTCAGCGCCGCGTCCCCCACCACGACCCGGCGGCGCAGCCACGGCAGCCGGGGCGCCAGCTCGGCCAGCACCTCGGCGTGCGCGAACCCCTCCCACTCGTCCGGCACCACGCACACCCGGGCCTGGGTGCCGCGCAGGATCCGCTCCAGGCCGTGCGCCCGCACGGCGGGCAGCACCGGCACGGCGAGCGCGCCGACCCGCCAGCAGGCCAGGGTGAGCGCGGCCGTCTCCCACCAGCCGGGCAGCTGGTAGGCCACCGGGTCGCCCGCACCGACCCCCAGCGACCGCAGGGCCGCCGCGAACCGGTCGACGTAGAGGGCGAGTTGTGCGTATGTGACGGTCACGGTGCGCCGCGCCGCGGGCCGGTGGGCGCGGTGCGAGACGATCGCCGGCCGGGTGGGGGCCGTGGCGGCCGTGCGGTAGAGGTCGTGCAGGAAGGTCTCGGCGCGCCACCAGCCGTGGGCGCGGTAGCGGGCCGCGACGGCCGGGGGCGGCGCCACGGCGTCGAGCAGGGCGGCCAGCTGCGGCCGGTCGGCCGTCCCGGTCACTGCCACCGTCCCACCACCCACGCCACCTGCACCCGCGAGGAGCAGCCGAGCCTGCGCATCACCTGCCGCACGTGGTTGACCACCGTCCACTCCGAGATGTCCAGCCGCCCGGCGATCTGCTTGTTGGTGAGCCCCTCCGCCACCAGCATCGCCACCTGCACCTGACGTGGCGTCAGGCGCTGGGTGCCCGGCGGCTCCGCCTCCGTCTCCGGGGC
This sequence comes from Streptomyces olivoverticillatus, assembly GCF_014203555.1. GTDB lineage: Bacteria > Actinomycetota > Actinomycetes > Streptomycetales > Streptomycetaceae > Streptomyces > Streptomyces olivoverticillatus. The sequence continues at coordinate 255,083 of NZ_JACHJH010000002.1, forward strand.
GGCCACCGGGACGGCCAGCGCCTCCGCCACCGCGCCCTCCGGCGACAGCCGCAGACCCTCCGCCCACGCGGCGGCGAAGCCCGTCCAGTGCATCCGCGCCCGCAGGCTCTCCAGCACCTCCGTCTGCTGCGGCGCGGCGATTGCCAGGCGCCCGCGCAGCGCCTCGCACGCGGCCAGCAGCCGCACGACGCGCGGCGCCTGCGCGGGGGCCGTGCGCAGCAGGAGCAGCGCGAACGATTCGAGTGCCGCCGGGAGTCCGCTGCGCTCGCCCACCGACTCCAGCAGCCGCAGCGCCTCGCGCAGCGACCGCAGGGCGGCGTCCGGGTCGCCGTCGTCCTCGGCGGCCGCCGCCACCTCGCACAGGGCCCCGGCCAGGCCGCGGGCGTCCCGCAGCCGCCGGAACGCCTCCACCCCGCGCTCGCGCAGCTCCCGCGCCGTGCGGCCGTCGCCCTGCCCGCGCAGGGCACCCGCCAGCGCCACGGCCGCTTCCGCCTCCGGGCCCGAGGCGCCCAGCGACTCCAGGGCCGTCAGCGAGGGGCCGAGCGCCGCCTGGGCGCCCTGGTGGTCGCCGAGCCGCAGCAGGGCCGCGCCCATCCGGGCGGACACCAGGGCCGTCTGCCGGCGGTCGCCCAGCCGTTTGCACAGCGCCAGGGCCCGCCGGTGGCGGCGTACGGCCAGGTCGGCGTCGCCGAGCGCGGCCGCGAACGTCCCCGACATGTCGACGAGCCGCGCCCGCAGCGGCTCCGACAGCGCTCCCGGTTCGTCCTCGGCCGTCCGGTCGCACCAGTCGAGGCCCTCGGTGAGCCGCCCCTGCGCCAGCCAGGGCACCCGGCAGGCCAGGACGAACGAGGCGACGGCTTCCCGCTCGCCGCGCTCGCGCAGTCTGTGCAAGGCGGCCATGACGTTGGGGTGCTCGGCGGCCAGCAGCCGCAGCCACGTCGCCTGGTCCGTGCCCGCCAGGCGGAGCTCGGCGGCCGTGACCAGCCGCCGGTACTCCTCGGCGTGCCGGTCCAGGGCGGCATCCGCGCGGCCCGTGTCGTGCAGCGTCTCGCGGACGAGGGAGCGCACGGGCTCGGGGACGGTGAAGCGGGGCTCGCCACTCTCCTGGGTGGTGACGGTCAGCAGGTGCCGGTCGAGCAGCGTCTCCAGGGCGCTGTCGGTGGCCGCCCGGGGGAGCGGGGACGTCCGCTCCGCCACGGGCAGGCCGAAGCCCGGCTCGAAGACGGCCAGTTGGTCCAGGAGCTCCCGCTCGGGTCCGGTGACGCCCTCCAGGGCCGCGGCCGCGAGGGCGCCGAGCGAACGGTGCCGCTCCGGGGCGTCGGCCGGGCCGCCGGACAGGGCGGTCAGCGCGCCCGCGCTCTGCCGCAGCCGGGCGGCGAGCGCCTGCGGGGAGAACAGGCGCAGCCGGCCCGCCGCCAGCTCCAGGGCGAGGGGGTGGCCTTCCAGACGGATGCAGAGGCCGGCGACCGCGGGGGCGTTCTCCTCGGTGAGGGCGAAGGCGGGCGTGACGTTCCGCGCCTGCTGCACGAAGAGGGCGACGGCCGGGACCTCGCCGAGCTCTTGCAGGTCGTGGCCGTCCCCGGGGAGCGGTACGGGCAGCGGGGCGAGCGGCAGCTGCCGTTCCCCGGCGATGCGCAGCGGGGCGGGGCCGGTGGCGAGGACGACCAGGCCCGGATCGCGGGCCAGGGAAGCGGCGAGGGCGCGGACCGCCTCGGGGGCGGCGGGGCGCGGGCCGCCGTCGACCAGGAGCAGACGGCGCTCCCCGGCCTCGTATACGGCGTCCGGCGCGGTGAACTCCTCCGCGCCCACCGCCCGTACCGCCGCGAACTCCCCCCGCAGCTCCTCCGCGACCGCACGCGCCAGATGCGTCTTGCCCACGCCGAGCGGCCCCGTCACCGTGACCAGGCGGGCGGCCGGGTCGCGCAGGAGGCCGACGAGGGTCAGCCACTCGCGGGTGCGGTACGGGGTGGTGACGGGCGGCAGGGCGGCGAGCGCCTCCCATGCCGACCGCTCTTGCTGCTGTGGTGTGGACATCGTCCCCCCTAAGGCTGGTTCAGACCGGCAGCGCCAGCGGCTCCGGTGTGCGCAGGCGCCAGATGCCCGGCCGCACCTCCAAGTGGTGCGGGGGCTCCGGGCGGGAGCTCGCGCGCAGGGAGTCGGTCATGCGCAGCGACCGGCGGGCGTAGCCCTCCAGACGGCGGTCCTCCAGCTCCACCGCCACCTCCAGGCACTGCCCGAAGTGCCGCCCGGCCTCGGCCGGACCCGCGGACTCCAGCGCCAGCAGGCCCAGTGCGCGCAGCACGTCGAAGCGGGCCCGCGCATGGGCGGGGGCCGCGACCGCGGCGAGCGCGGGCTCCAGGAGGGCGGCGGCCGACGACAGCTCGCCACGGTCGACGTCGAGTTCGGCCAGGCCGACGAGCGCACGGGCGTACTCCTGGCGGTCGCCCGCCGCCTCGGCGGCCTCCCGGGCCCGGCTGTAGAAGTCCCGGGCCACCGGCAGCCGCCGGTGCTGCCATGCCAGATCGCCGAGCGAGCGCGCCATCCGGGCCTGCCCGGCACGGTCCCCGGCCTGCCGCGCGGCATCCAGGGCGAGGGTGTGCGTGGTCTCCCACTCCGCCCAGGCGGCGTGGCTCTCCAGATACCCGGACACGGCACCGGCCAGCCGCGTCGTCTGCGCCCACAGCCCGGCGTCGTACGCCGTGCGCACCGCCTTGACCAGCGCGGGCAGCTCCCGTGCGAACCAGGCGCGCGGGTCCTCGCCCGCGCCCGGTCCGCGCGTCAGCCGGGCGTCGGCCGACTCCGCGGCCGCCGCGTACGCCTCGCACATCCGCAGCGTCGCCGCCCGGACGTCCGCGGCCTGCTCCTCGGCGGCGAGCCGCTCCAGGGCCAGCATGCGCAGCAGCTCGTGGAAGGCGTACCGGCCCTCGCCCGCGGCCTCCAGCAGCCGCCCGTCGACCAGGCCCTCCACCAGATGCCCCGTCTGCCCCTCGGACCGCCCGAGCAGCGCGGCCGCCGTCGGCAGCCCGAACGGCCCCGTGGGCGTGAGCGCCAGCAGCCGGAACGCCCGCTGCTCGTCGGCCGTGGCATCGGCGTAGGCGGCCAGCAGCGCGGCCCGTACGTCCAGGTCGCCGACGCGCAGCTCGCCCAGGCGCGCCCCCTCGTCCCGCAGACGCGCGGCGAGCGAGGCCGCGCTCCAGTGCGGACGGGCGCCCAGCCGGCCCGCCGCCACGCGCACGGCCAGCGGCAGATGCCCGCACAGCTCCGCGATCTCCGCGACGGCGCCCGCGTCCGCGGCCTGCCCGGCCCCGGCCGTGGCCTCGAACAGCCGCCTCGACTCCTCCGGTTCGAGCGCGTCCAGCACCACGGCACGCACGCCGCCCAGGCCCGCGGGCAGCCGCCGCCCGGTGACCAGGGCGGTGCTGCCGTCGGTGGCGGGCAGCAGCGGGCGCAGCTGCGCCTCGGAGGTGGCGTTGTCCAGGACGAGCAGCATCCGGCGGCCCGCCAGCAGCCGCCCGAAGGCGTCCTGCAGCTCCTCCGGGCCGTCGTCCTCCGCGACCCGCACACCCGCCCGGCGCAGCAGCCGGGCCAGGGCCTCGGGCGCGGAGAGCGGCCGGCCGGCCAGCGGTTCGAGGTCGAGGAAGAGGCTGCCGTCGGGGAAGGCGTCGGCCACCCGGTGCGCGGCCTCCACGGCAAGGGCCGTCTTGCCGACGCCGGGCTTCCCGGCCAGTGCCACGCACGTACCGGCGGGCGCCTCGCGCAACAGGCCCTCGACGTGGGCGAGCTGGGCGATGCGCCCGGTGAAGTCGGGCAGAGCCGCGGGCAGCGCGGTCACGGGGCGGGGCGCGGCCGCCCGCACGGGCGCGGGGGAGGCGGCGAACAGCTCCCTGTCCCCGGCCAGGATGCGCTGGTGCAGCCGCTGCAGCGGTGGGCCCGGCTCGATGGCCAGCTCGTCCACCAGGGTGCGGCGCAGCCGGGCGAACGCCTGGAGCGCCTCGGCCTGCCGCCCCGCACGGAAGAGCGCCAGCATCAGGTGCCCGTGGAACTCCTCGCGCAGCGGGTGCTCGGCGGCCACCGACTGCAGCTCGGCGATGAGTTCGCGGTGCCGGCCCAGGTGCAGGTCGGCGCGGATGCGCTGTTCGAGGGCGGCGACGCTCGCCTCGCCCAGGCGCACGGCCGCGGCCTCCAGCAGCGGCCCGTGCGGGGTGTCGGAGAGCAGCGGCCCGCGCCACAGCGCGACGGCCCGGCGCTGGAGGTCGGCGGCGGCCGCGAAGTCGCCCTGCTCCAGGGCCTGGCGGCCGCGCTCGTGCAGCTCCTCGAAGGCGGTCAGGTCCAGCCGCCCGGGGGCCAGGCGCAGCAGGTACCCCGGCTGCCGGGTGAGCAGCGCCTCGCGCCCGTGCGAGGGCGCGGCGGAGTGCAGCAGCTTGCGCAGCTGGGAGATGTAGACCTGCAGGGTGGTGGTGGCGGTGCGGGGCGGGTCGTCGCGCCACAGCTCGTCGATGAGGCTCTCCACGGAGACCACTTCGTTGGCCCGTACGAGCAGTGCGGCGAGCACGACGCGCAGCTTGGCGGCGCGCGGGGTGTACGACTCCCGGTCCCCGTCCTCCCCGCGGACCTCCATGGGACCCAGGATTCCGAACGTCAGTGAGTGCGCGGGCACTTCGGCGGCCGGCCTGTCAGCTGTCGCCATGTCAGAAGTCCTGTACGACGAGGGTCCGGGCCTCGGCGACGGCGCGCCGGTGCTGGGTGACGGTGAGCGTCACCGGCACCGCGGGCCGTCCGTCCGCGTCCCGCCCCAGCGGGCCCGGCACGGCCGCCCAGCGCAGCGGGTGATCGGCCTCCGCGTAGCCGCGGAAGTGCACCTCGCAGGCGGCGAGCGTGGAGCGGGCCGGGGCGAGCCCGTAGGTGCGTCCGGCGGTCAGCAGCGACGTCTGGCGCAGCGACTCCAGCAGCAGCGTGCCCGGGACCTGGCCGCCGGGCATGGTCCGGAAGACGCTGTGGCCGATGCGCGGCAGCACCCAGGTGGTCAGCCGGCCGTGCGAGGACTCCGACGGCTCGCAGACGACGACGTTCTCCGGCGCACAGCGGCCCACTTCGGCCGGGTCCACCGGCCACGTCGGCCCGTCCGGCACGTCGTCGAGCTCGGGCGCCGCGCGCAGGGCGCGGCGGCTGTGCGCCACGTGGCTGCGGTGCAGCACCGGCATCAGGAACACCAGGCTCGCCGAACCGGTGCAGCACAGCACGTCGTCGATGCGCACCTCGATCCGGAACTCCAGCCCGCGCGGCACTCCGGCCACCACATGGGCGGGCCGGGCCCGTACGCCCGTGGTCATCCGCGCCCGGTGCGCGCCCGGCCCGGTGCGCCAGGCGCCCAGCTCGCACAGGTCGAGGTCGAAGCGGTAGAAGAGGCCCGGCCGGTCCTGGGGCACGCCGAAGTACTGGTGGCCCACGAATTCGCCGATCTCGCGGATCGTCTCCGTGGTGATCTGGAGGTCGTGGAAGCGCCCCGGCCCGTCATCGAACAGCGGATGCCCGGCAGGCACCTCGCCCGTCAGCACGAAGTGCTCCTCGCCGCTGCTCGGGGCGTCCAGCAGATAGTGGTCCCAGGACGGCGGGCAGTGGATCAGATGGCGGGTGTCGTTGCCGAGACCCAGTTCAGCGGTGGCAGTGCTCTCGACTGTCATGGTGTCTCCTCAGACCGGCCGCGACCTGGGCAGCCGTCACAACAGGGTGCGGCGCGGCGCGGCGTGCCTTCCACTCGGGGACGGTGACAGCAAGCTGCACGTCACCAAGTGCGGGGGTGGGGACCGATCGGTTTTAGCCGGACCCATGGGAGAGGGGGCACGGTGGTGCCCAAGGCCACCGCCCCGCACCCGGTTACCCCCGTCCGGGGCGGGGCACGGTGGTTCTTCCATGGTTTTTCGTGAGGCGGCCCCTCACCGTCGTGCCGCCGCCTCCAGCCCCACCAGGTGCGCCACCTGCGCCCGCGAGACGATGCCGAACTTCTTGAAGATGCGGCTGAGATACGTCTCCACCGTCTTCGGGCTCAGCAGCAGCCGCGCCGCGATCTGCGCGTTCGTGCAGCCCTCGCTCACCAGCGCCGCGACCTGCGCCTCGCGGCGGCTGAGCGTATCGAGACCCGCGCCCGGCTGCTCGCCCCCGGCCGCCGGGTCCTCGTGCCTCCGCACGACGCCGATGTCCTGCAGACGGCGGTCCGCGCGCTCCTGCCACATGCCGCCGAGCGGGGCGGCGAAGCGGGCCGCGCTCTGCGCCAGCCGGCCCGCCGCGACGCTCTCGCCCGCCGCCAGGTGAACGCGGGCCCGGCACAGCAGCGCATCCACCGCCAGGGGCCCGCCGCCGCAGCGCAGGGCGGTCTCCACCGCCACGTCCGCGTGGTCCGCGGCCGCCGTCGTGTCCTCCGCCAGCAGCCGCACCGTGGCCAGCCCCAGCGCCAGCCGGCCGGCCTGCGGCACCTGCCCGCGGTCGAAGGCGAGGGCGAAGCCCTCGGTCAGCCGACGTTCGGCCTCGCGCCGGCGCCCAACGTAGATTTGAGCATCCGTCAGCCAAGACAGTGCGTCCAGGCGTGCCTCCCAGGCGCCCGGCTCCAGGGCGTCCAGCGCGTGGGCCGCCACCGAGGCCGCCTCCGCGGCGCCCTCGAAGCGGCCGCCCGCCGCCTCCGCCGCGGCCGCCAGACCGAGTGCGTGCGCCCGGCCCGCGCCGTCGCCGAGCGCCGACGCCGTGCACGCGGCCTGCGCCGCCCACTCGGCGGCCGACTGCCGCCCTATGTTCTCGCCCGACTCCAACGCCAGCGCGGCGCATGCCAACTGGCGCGCGAGCGCCACCCGGGCGCCGCCCCCCGCGCCCAGCAGGACTTCCCGCGCGTCCTGCCACCGGCCCAGGAGCCGGAGGGCGAGCCCGTACGACTCCACGGCCTCCGCCCGTACGTCCTCGCCCGCCTCGTCGATCCTCGGCCAGGCGGCCGCGTAGCCGGTCACCGCCTGCTCCGGACGGCCGGACGCCACCAGCGCCCGCGCATGCAGCAGCAGGCCCTCGACGGACGCCGTGTGCCGGGCCAGCCGCCGCGCCGCCACGGCCGGCGCGCGGCCCAGCTCGGCGCGGGCGGCGTCCAGTTCGCGCCGCCGCGTCACCGGCTGCACCGCCGTACGGGCCTGGGCGCGGGTACGGGCGCCCACGCGCCAGCCGCCGTCGCTCGCGTTCAGCACGAGTGCGCGCACCGCCGGGTGGCGGAAGCGGAACCGGCTGTCGCGGACCGCCCGGACGATCCCCTCGCGCTGCAACTCGTCCAGACCGGACAGCGTTTCCCGCAGCGGCACATCCGCCACCCTCGCCACGTCCTGCGCCGTGAAGGCGCCACCCAGGACAGCCGCGGCGCACGCCGTCAGCCACGCCGCCGGGGACTGCGAGGCGCGCAGCTCCGCTCCCGAGGACCGGGCCAGCGCGGGCGGCGTGCCGCACTCGAGCTCCCACGTCCCGTAGACCTCGGTCGTACCGCTGTCATCGGGGAAGCGCAGCGCGCGCAGCAGCCCCGGCAGCCCCGCCGCATCGCGCAGCAGCATGCGCCGCTCCACGGCCGTGAGGGCGGGCGGCAGCAGGGCGGCCGCGTCGCGGTCCGCGAGCGGGGCGACGTCCAGGTGCAGTCCGGCGTGCGCGTCCCGGTCCCCGCGCGGCAGCGGCACGGAGGCCGTGTCGCGGTGGACGAGCACGGTCACCACGGGTGCCTGCGGCGGGTGTTCGGCGAGGTGCGCGAGGAGCTCGCGGGAGAGGGGGTCGGCGCGGTGGGCGTCGTCCAGGACCAGCAGCAGGCCCGCCGGCCGGGCCAGGTGCTCGATCACCGTGCGCAGGGCCCGGATCAGCCAGTAGGCCTGCGGGCTGTCGGGGCCGACGGGCTCGGCCGGCGCGTAGGCGGCCCCGAGCGCCGGGAAGACGGCCTCCAGCCGGGCCGCGCCGGGCACGTCGGCCGACACGTGGTCGTCCAGCGCGTCCACGACCACCGCGAACGGCAGCCCCGCCCCGCCCCGTACGGCCCGGCCCGCCGCGACCCTCCAGCCGCGCGCCCGCGCCCGGGAGGCGAGCTCCCCGGCCAGCCTGGACTTGCCCACCCACGGCTCGCCGCCGATCGACACCAGCCGGGCCCCATGCGTATGCGCCCGCTCCAGCTCCCCCTCCAGTCTCAGCAACTCCGTGCGTCGGCCCACCGGCGCCACCGCCGGACCGCCGCCGTCCTGCCCGTTCCCGTATCCCCCGTGACCACTCATGTCGGGCAGCCTGCCGCGCGGCCATGGACCGGACCAAGCGCTCGACCGTGTCCGGAAGCTGCACGACAGCAAGTCCCGCCCGCCCGTCATGCAGGGAGAATCCCGGACTATCGGCCACGCCCGGCCCTTGACAGGCTCGGCCGCATGGCCGTAGACGCGCGAGAAGCCCCGGTGACTGCCTCCCCGACCGCCGCGCCCCCCGCCGGGCCGCCACGTCGGCTGCGCCTCGGCTACGCGGCGGGTTCGCTGGTCACCGGCATGTTCACCACCCTGCCGGGGCTGCTGTTGCTGCCCTACCTCACCGACACGCTCGGCGTGGGCGCGGCGCTCGCGGGTACGGTCGTCCTGCTGCCCAAGGTGTGGAACGCGCTGCTCGGCCCGTTCGTCGGCAGGGCCAGCGACCGCACGCGCGGCCGGTGGGGCGCCCGCCGCCCGTACGTCCTCTTCGGCGGCCTCGCCGTCGCCCTCACCTTCGCCCTCATGTTCGCCGGACCGGCGCGGGGCGGGGCCGGGGCCTGGTTCACGGCAGCCGGCTTCTTCCTGACGGCCACCGCGTACGCCTTCTTCCAGGTCCCGTACGCGGCGCTGCCCGCCGAGCTCACCACCCAACACGCGGACCGCATCCGCCTTGTGAGCGGCCGGGTCGCGGGCATCGGCGTCGCCGCGCTCGTCGCGGGCGCGGCGGGGCCCGCCCTGGTCGACGCGGGCGGCGGGGGCATCGCCGGCCACCGCTGGGTCGGCGTCTTCGGCGCTCTCGTCGTGACCGCCGGTGCGCTCGGCGTCTTCTTCGGCACGGGCCGGGTGCGGGGCGGGCCGGTGCTGCCCAGCGAGCCGAGCCTGCGACGGCAACTGGCCGTGGCGCGCGGCAACCGGCCCTTCATGGCGCTGCTGCGCTGCGTCGTCGTGCAGTCCCTGGCCACGGGGTGCCTGATGGTGGGCGCGCCGTACTTCAGCGAGCACGTCCTGCACGACAAGGACGCGACGGGCCTGGTCGTGGCGGCCTTCGTCGCCCCCAACCTGCTGACCGTGGGCCTCTGGTCCCGCTTCGGCACCCGCGCGGGCAACCGCGCCGGCTACAACGCGGCCTGCGGCCTCTTCATCGCCGGCTGCCTGCTGCTGCTCCTCGCCCCCGTCCTGCCGACGGCCGCCGTCCTGGCCGTCATGGCCCTGGCGGGCACGGGCCACGCGGGCCAGCTGCTCTTCCTCTACGCCATGCTCCCGGAGTGCACCACCGACGACACGACCCGCACCGGCCGCCGACAGGCGGGCGTCTTCTCGGGCGTCTTCGCAACGGTCGAAACGGTGGGCCTGGCGCTGGGCCCGTTCGCGTACGGCATCGTCCTGCAGACCTTCGGCTACGAGCCGTCGGCGACGGGCCTGGCCGCACACCAGACGTCGACGACGGAACTGGGCGTATTGGTGGGCATGGCCCTGCTACCGGCCTTGGCTACGGGGGCGGCGGTGGGGCTGGTGCGGGGGTACCGGGGGGAGTCGGTGGGCCGAGTCGCCCCGGACGCCGGTGCGTGAATGATAGGAAGCGGGTATCATTGACGCATGCTGTACGGAACGCCACGCCTGGAGCCGGTCGACCTCGACGTCCTGGAACAGGTCGACGCCATGCGGGACCAGCTGCGCCATGCGGTGCAGCAGGCCCCGATGAAGTGGACCCAGGACCTGCGCAAGGCGCTGACGGCGAGTGCTATCGCGGCGTCGAACACGATCGAGGGCTACCGGGTCGATGCGAAGGACGTCGCGGACCTGATGGACGGCGAGCGCGACGTCGAGGCCAGTGACGAGAACAAGGCGGAGACGCTGGCCTATCAGCAGGCCATGACCTACATCCAGTCCCTTCACGACGTTGCCGACTTCTACTACAGCAAGGAACTGCTCAACAGTCTGCACTGGATGCTCCAGGGGCATCACCACCCGATCAAGACAGCCGGTCAGTGGCGCAAGACCTCCATTCGCATCACGGCCCCGGGCGACGAGCTCGCGACCGACTACGAGGGGCCGGACCAGGAGCTGGTCCCCGGCCTCATGGCCGAACTCGTCGCCTGGCTCAACGGGGGCGATCTCGACAGCCACGTCCTGATCCGTGCCGCGATGGCGCATCTGAACCTGGTCAAGATCCACCCGTGGTCCGACGGCAACGGCCGCATGTCCCGCTCGCTCCAGACCCTTCTCATCGCCCGCGGCGGCGTCCTCGCCCCCGAGTTCTCCTCGATCGAGGAATGGCTGGGGATGCCGGGCAACACCTGGGAGTACTACAAAGTGCTCCGCGAGGTCGGCGGGCCGGTGTGGTCACCCGAGCGCGACACCCTGCCCTGGATCAAGTTCAATCTCCTCGCCTATCACCAGCAGGCCCAGCGGGTGCAGCGCCGGGTCGACCGGTCCAACGAGTGCTGGATGCAGCTGATGGAGGCGGCCGAGGCGGGTGGGATCACGGAGCGGCAGGTGACCGCCTTGCACGAGGTGGCGATGACGGGCCGCGTCCGCCGCTCCCGCTACGAGAAGGCCGAGGCCATCAATACGCAGCAGGCGACGCGGGACATGCAGGCCCTGACCAGGTCCGGGCTGCTGACCGCGGTGGGGCAGACCAAGGGCCGCTACTACGTGGCCGGCCCCGCGTTCCCACAGAACGTACTGGCCACGGCACAGCGGCCGCACACCATCACCAACCCGTACTCGGCGTAGCGAACTCGCCCGCCAGCGGCGTTCCCTGGAGCGAGTTGGCGGCCGGTTGTCGCTGCGGGCGCCTACCGCAGCCGCACCGGACCGTCGCCGGCCGGGCCCTGCGCGCCCCCGGTCACCCCCGCCACCTCGCCGATCAGCGCCGCCCCCCGCCCGTATCGGTGTGAGCGCAGTGCCGTCAGTGCCGACCCCACCGCCTCCGGGGTCACCACCACGCAGCAGACCCCCGCACACGCTGCATCCAGCACGTCCACGCCCAGGGCCTCCAGTGCCACCTGGGTCTCGTAGCGCACGGGAATCACGCCGTCCACGCGGCCGTCGATCCGGTGCAGTGCCTCCGCCAGGCCCCCGTCCGTCACCGGCAGGACAGCCCGTACCGCATCCGGCGGCACGGCAGTGCGCAGTGCCGACAGCAGGCCCGGCAGCGGGGCGCAGTCGCTGGGCACGTGGTGTTCGTAGCCCAGGCCCGCGCGCAGGGACAGGATGTGGGCCGCGTGGTCGCCGACCGGGCCCGTCAGCAGGATGCGGTCACCCGGCCGGGCGCCCGGCGGGGGAGGGGCCGCCGCGCCCAGTGCCGTGACGGACAGGGTCAGCCGGTCCAGTTCCCCCGCCCGGACCACCCGCGTGTCGACGGCCGTGACCGTCACGCCCGCCTCCCGCGCGCTGTCCCGTACGGACGCGGCCGTCCGCCGCAGCAACGCCAGCGGCAGGCCCGCCTCCACCACCACCGCGAGCGTCAGCAGGCGCGGCTCGGCGCCCGTCGCCGCCAGGCCGTTGACCGTGTGGCAGACGGCCAGCCGGCCGATGTCGCCGTTGCCGAAGAACGGCGGGTCGACGGTGCAGGAGTCGGTCCGGATCGCCAAGGGACCGGGCAAGGCGGCCGGTTGTGGCGCGTAGGCGTCGGCGAGCACGTCCTCCATCAAGGCCGTGAGCCGCCCCGTCCCGTCGTCGGAGAGCGCGACCTGCTCCGTCCGGTCCACCATGACGACCCCCCATCGCAACGGGCCCGAAGGTCGAACGAGCCCGGTCAACGCTGCAAACGGTAGCCGCGGGCGGGCCTGGCAACTCCCTTGCCGGGGTGCGCATTCAGGGGGCGCTAGGGGGTCGCCAAGGGGGACTCCCGGCCCGGAGCCGTACCTAGTCTCGGGAGACCGGAACCCTAGCGAAGGAGCGGCAATGACGGCGGCAACGACGGACGTCGGCGTCGGCACCCGGGTGGCCGAGGCGCAGCGCCGGGCCGCCCGGCTCGACCCCGGGCTCGGGGTGTTCCTGCGCCGCTTCGACGCGGAGGCGGCCGAAGCCGCCGCGCACCTGGATGAGGGCCCGGCCGAAGGCCTCCTGCACGGCGTGACCCTCGGCATCAAGGACGTCATCGCCACCCGCGAGGCCCCCGCCACCTGCCAGAGCCGGGTGCACGACGCACAGTGGTGGGCCGGCCGTGACGCCACGGCCGTCGCACGGCTGCGGGCCGCCGGAGCCGTGCCGCTGGGTAAGACCACGCTCGCCGAGCACGCCCTGGGCCGCCCCGACCCGGCCCTGCCCTTCCCCGTTCCCCGCAACCCCTGGGACACCGACCGCTTCACCGGCGGATCCAGCAGCGGCAGCGCCTCCGGCGTCGCCGCGGGCCTGTTCGACGTGGGCCTGGGCACCGACACCAACGGCAGCATCCGCATCCCCGCCGCCCTGTGCGGCGTCACCGGCATCAAGCCCACGCACGGCCTCGTCCCCGCCGACGGAGCCCGCCCCCTCGCCCGCACCCTCGACGTCGTCGGCCCCCTCGCCCGTACCGTCCGCGAGGCGGCCGCCGCCCTCGCCGTCATGGCCGACGCCCCCGCCGGCGCCCCCGCCTGGCGCGACGACCTGCGCGGCGTCCGCATCGGCGTGCCCCGCCGCGCCCTGACGGAATCGGGCCAGCTCACCGACGACTGCGGCGCCGCCTTCGAAACGGCCCTGACCGAACTGCGCGCCCTCGGCGCCGAGACCGTCGACTTCGACCTCCCCGAGCTCTACCCGCTCTTTGCCGCCCAGTTCGTCACCCTCCTCGCCGAGGCGTACGAGCTGCACGGCGCCGGACTGCGCGAGCGCTGGGGCGACTACGGGCGCCCCTTCCGCCGCACCGCGGTGCTCGGCGGCCTCGTCGGCGCCCCCGTCTACGTCCACGCCCAGCGCGTACGGGCCTGGGGGGCGGAGAACCTGCGCGCCCGCATGCGCGGCATCGACGCGATCGCCACCCCCACCTGGCCCACCACCGCCCCCCGCTACGACGACGCGGCCGCCCTGCAGCACGTCTCCTGGCTGCCCGGACTGTGGAGCGCCGTCGGCTTCCCCGCCATCGCCCTGCCCATGGGCTTCGGCGGCGACGGACTGCCCCTGTCCCTCCAGCTCGCCGGGGCCCCCGGCACCGACTTCGCGCTCGCCGCCGTCGCCGACGCCTACCAGCGGAGCGACGACCGGCACCTGCGTCGCCCGCCCGAGCCGGACCACGGCGCGACACCCGCCGCCGTCGCCGTGCCGCAGGGCGCGCCCGGCAAGCCCGAAACCGTGCAATGGCTGGCCACGAGCCTGCGGGAACTCGGCCTGAGCATCGACGAATCCGAGATCGTCGAGTTCGCCGGGCAATGGGAACTCACCTCCATGCTCTTCGGATTCCTGCCCGACCTTCCCGCCTGAGGAGAACGATGACCGCCGCCACGGCCGACCCGGCCACCGCCAACAGCCCCTGGATCCGCCGCTACCACAGCGCACTGCCCACCGCCCCGCGCCTGGTGTGCTTCCCGCACGCGGGCGGATCCGCCAGCTTCTACTTCCCCGTCGCCGGAGCCCTGGCACCGGACGTCGACGTACTCGCCGTGCAGTACCCCGGCCGCCAGGACCGGCGCGCCGAGCCGCTCGTCGACAGCGTCCACGCCCTCGCCGACCGCGTCTTCGCGGACCTGCGGCCCTACGCCGAGGACACCGGGCGGCCGCTGGTCTTCTTCGGGCACAGCATGGGCGCCACCGTCGCCTTCGAGGTCGCCCGCCGTATCCAGGCCGCCGGACTGCCCGCCCCCGCCCGGCTCTTCGCCTCCGCCCGCCGCGCCCCCTCCCGCACCCGCCCCGACCAGGTGCACAAGCGCGACGACGACGGCCTGATCGCCGAGCTGCGCAGGCTCAGCGGCACGGACTCCCGGGTGCTGGGCAACGAGGAGATCATGCGGATGGCGCTGCCCGCCATCCGCAACGACTACAAGGCCGTCGAGACCTACCGCGCCGACTCCGGCGTCCGGATCGACAGTCCCGTCACCGTCTTCGTCGGCGACGACGACCCGACCACCAGCCTCGACGAGGCAAAAGCCTGGAACGAGCACACCACGGCCGAATGCGAGCTGCGGATATTCCCCGGTGGCGGCCATTTCTACCTCGCCGACCGGCCCGCCGAGGTCATCGAGGAAATCAAGAACCGCATCACCACCGGATAGGGGTGGAAGGGGGCCCGCTAGGGGTCTGCACACTCTTGCGCCCCCTTTAGCGTGAACGCGGCAAAGCGGCAAAGCGGTAGAAGGGAATGACGGTGAGTCGAATAGCGTGGAAAACGCTGAGCGGTGACGAGGACGGCGGCGACGGCCACGGGCTGACGCTCGCGGTCGATTTCACCACCAGTGGCCGCGGCCAGGCCCAGTTCGCCGACCTGGCCGGCATTCTCGCCCCGCACACGGCGGCCACCGTCTGGGCGTCCGTGCCGCCGCCGGCCGACGCGGACGTTGCCCGCGACGGCGGCGCGTACCTCGACTGGTGGCTCGGCGAGGTCCGCGACAGCGGACGGCACGTGGAGGCCGTGCTCGGCTACTGCGCCGGAGCCGTCCACGCCGCCGCCCTCGCCGAGCGCATCGCCGAATGGCAGCACGACGCCCCCCAGCTCCTCCTCTTCGACCCCGAACTGCCCAACACTGCGGGGCTCTACCACGACTTCCACGCCGCGGGCGACACCCTGGCCGGCCTCCTCACCCCCGAGGAGCTCGCGGAGTTCCACGCCGCCGGGCAGCACCTGGAGGCCCGCTACGGCGACGGCGAACTGCCCGCCGCCGGCGCCGAACTCGCCGCCGTCTTCACCGCGGCCGTCGGCACCGCCGCCGAGCGCCTCGAACTCGACGACGACATCCGCGACGAACTCGCCGGAGCCTTTGACTCCCTGGTCGGCTACCTCACCGCCGCCACCACGCTCGACCCGCTCCCCGCCTGGTCCGCCGCCACCGCCCTCACCACCTCCGCCCCCGCCCACCCCGTCGGCCGCGAGCTCCGCCAGGACACCCCCCACGACGACCTGCTGCGCGACCCGGCCACCGCCCGCGCCCTGGCCGGACTCCTCGACGCGGGCCGCGCAGCACGCACCGCACACGCGGGGAGGCAGTGATGACGCTCGCCACCGAACCCAGCATGGCCACGCCCGTACCGACGGCGTATGCACCCGCGCCGGAGCCGCTCGTACCCGAGCTCTTCGAACAGCAGGTACGCCGCACCCCCGACGCCACCGCCGTCACCGAAGGCGCCACCCGCCTCACCTACACCGAGCTCAACCAGCGCGCCAACCGGCTCGCCCACCACCTCATCGCCGAAGGCATCGGCCCCGAAGACCTCGTCGCCGTCGGCATGCGCCGCAGCGCCGACCTCGTAGTGGCCTTCCTCGCGGTGCTCAAGGCGGGCGCCGCCTACCTGCCCGTCGACCTCGACAACCCGCCCCAGCGGCTGGCGTTCATGATGCGCGACGCCCGCCCCGCCCTCATGGTCACCACCGCGGGCACCCGCTCCGGCGGCACCCCCACCGTCCTCCTCGACGACCCCGAGACCGCCCGCCACCTCGCAGCACGCCCGGCTACGGACCCGGCCGACGCCGACCGCCGCGCACCCCTGCACCCGGACCACCCGGCCTACGTCATCTACACCTCGGGCTCCACCGGCACCCCCAAGGGCGTCGTCGTCCCGCACCGCCCCTTCGCCGCCTACCTCGCCTACGCCCGCGCGACCTACCCCGCGACCGGCGGCAGCGTCCTGCTCCACTCCTCCGTCGCCTTCGACATGACGGTCACCACGCTCCACGCGCCCCTGACCAGCGGCGGCAGCATCAACATCGCCACCCTCGAAGACCCCGGCACCCGCCCCGCCTTCCTCAAGGTCACCCCCTCCCACATGGCGCTCCTCGCCACCCTCCCCGCCGAATCGTCCCCCACGGACGAACTCGTCGTGGGCGGCGAACTGCTGCTCTCCGAGGTCGTGGAGACCTTCCGCAAGGCCAACCCGGGCGTCACGGTCGTCAATGAATACGGGCCCACCGAGGCCACGGTCGGCTGCTGCGTCCACCTCATCCGCCCCGGCGACACCGTCCCCGGCGGAGCCGTCGCCATCGGACACCCGACGCACGCCACCCGCCTGCACGTCCTCGGCCCCGACCTGCGCCCCGTCGCCCCCGGCGAGACCGGCGAGCTCTACATCGCGGGCGGCCAGCTCGCCCGCGGCTACCTCCGCCGCCCCGCCCTCACCGCCGAACGCTTCGTCGCCGACCCCTACGGTCCCCCCGGCTCCCGGATGTACCGCACCGGCGACCGCGTACGGCAGACCCCCGACGGCTCCCTCGAATTCCTCGGCCGCTTCGACGGCCAGGTCAAGATCCGCGGCTACCGCGTCGAACTCGGCGAGATCGAGTCCGCGCTGCTGCGCCACCCGGCCGTCGGCCGCGTCGCCGTCACGGTGCACCGCGAGGGTCCGGACACCCACCTCGTCGCGTACGTCGTGCCGGTCACTCAGGGCGCTGCTCCGGACGAGCGGGCGCTGCGCTCGTACGCCGCCGAGACCTTGCCCGACTACATGGTGCCCAGCGCCTTCCTCGCCCTCGACGACCTCCCACTCAACGCCAACGGCAAGCTGGAGACCAAGGAACTCCCCGCACCCCGCTTCGCCGCCCTCACCGAGTACCACGCCCCCGCGAACGGGGTGCAGTCGCTGCTGTGCGAGCTGTTCGGTCAGTTCTCCGGCACCGAGCGCGTGGGCGTGGACGACGACTTCTTCGCCCTGGGCGGCACCAGCCTCGGCGCGGCCCAGATCGCCAACAAGGCACGCCGCCACGGCGTGCGGTTCAGCCTGCAGGACGTGGTCGACCACCGGACCGTACGGCGGCTCGAAGCGGCCCTGCCCACTTCGTAGCCAAGACAGCCAAGACAGCCAAGATGCGGCCAAGACTCTTCAAGGAGAGGTAACACAATGCAGCTTCTGCAGCTCGCCGGCATGGGATGGATCTCCCGGTCGCTCAGCGTCGCCGCCCGGCTCGGCATCGCCGACCAGCTCGCCGACGGCCCCAAGACCCCCGCCGAACTCGCCGAGCTCACCGACTCCCACCCCGACGGCGTGCTCTACCTGCTGCGCGTCCTCGGCATCGTCGGCGCCTTCAAGGAAAACGAGGACGGCACCTTCGAGCTCACCGACCTCTCCCAGCAGCTGCGCGACGACCACCCGCAGTCGATGCGCTACTGGTGCGTCCTGGGCGGCGAGATGTACTACGACGTCTGGCGCGACCTGCTCACCACCGTCAAGACGGGCAAGCCCGCCTCCCGCTCCGAGTACGGCGGCTCCATCTACGCCTACATGGACAAGGACACCGACGCCGGCGAGGTCTACGACAAGGCCATGGCGGACATCACCCGCCCCGCGGCTGTCGAGCTCGCCCGCGACTTCGACTTCTCCCGCATCCGCAAGGTCATCGACGTCGGCGGCGGCACCGGCCACCTCCTCAAGGGCATCCTCGGCGCCCACTCCGACATCGAGGGCGTCGTCGCCGACCGCGCCGACGTCGCCGAGCGCGGCGCCAAGCAGCTCGCCGAAGAGGGCGACCCGGACATGGGCCGCCGGCTGTCCTTCGCCGAGTCGGACTTCTTCGAGGAGGTGCCGAGCGGCGGCGACGCCTACTTCCTGAAGAACGTGCTCCACAACTGGAGCCCGGAGAGCAGCGTCCGCATCATGCAGACCGTGCGCAAGGCCATGGAGCGCACGGTCGAGGAGTCGGAGGGGCTGGCCCCCGAGCCCGTCCTCTTCGTCATCGAGCCGCTGCTGGGCCACGACAACGCCTCCGCCATCCGCTCGCTCTTCCAGATGGTCGTCTGCGAGGAGGGCACCCGCATCCGCTCCGAGGACGACATGCGCAAGCAGGCGGCCGAGGCCGGATTCGAGGTGCGGTCGATCAAGAACCTGTCCACCGAGCACAGCGTCGTCGAGTGCGTGCTGGCGCGGGACTGACCCCGCCGATCCCGCTACGACCGGCCCAGCTAGCCCAGCGAAAGGAACCCCGCTTCATGTCAACGCCGTCCACGTGGGACGACCGGCTGGAATCCATCCTCCGTCCCTACCTGACCTTCCTCCCCGAAGGCACCCCCTTCACCGCCGACCTCGACCTGCGCGACAACGGCCTGGACTCGCTGGGCATCGTCGACCTGCTCATCGAGCTCGAGAACGCCTACGGCGTGCAGTTCACCGACGACGCCCTCGCCATGGAGACCTTCGAGACGCCGGGCTCGCTGTGGCGCGTCCTGTCCGGCCTCACGGCTCAGGCGGCCGGCACGGCCGCCTGAGGGGGCAACCCAGCTGTACGGGCACGTCGGCCGGCCCCCGGGCCGACGTGCCCTTACGCATGTCCGCACCCCTGGCCGCCTTAGGGGGTCGGCAGGGGTGGTTGGGGAGAGGGAGGCGAAATAGCGTGCTGGAAGCGAATCCAGGTAATTCCTCCAGTTCTTCCTCCCAGTTCTTCCCCATGAGGTGGACCACGTGTCGAACGAGTCGAAAGCAGCGAACGAACAGAAGCTCATCGACTACCTCAAGCGGGCAACCGCAGAACTGAGGGACACCAAGCGGCGCCTCCGCGAGGAGGAGGACAAGCAGCGGGAACCCATTGCCATCGTCGGCATGGCCTGCCGCTACCCCGGCGGTGTCACCACGCCGGAAGAACTCTGGGAACTCCTCGCCGAAGGCCGCGACGCCGTCAGTGAATTCCCGGAAAACCGCGGCTGGGACGTGGAGGGAATCTACGACCCCGACCCGGACGCGGTGGGGAAGACGTATTCCCGCGAAGGCGGATTCCTGCACGACGCCGCCGACTTCGACGCCGAATTCTTCGGCATCAGCCCCCGCGAGGCCCTTGCCACCGACCCCCAGCAGCGGCTGCTGCTGGAAGCCTCGTGGGAGGCCTTGGAGCGCGCGGGCATCGACCCCGCGACGGCCCGCGGCAAGCGGGTGGGCGTCTTCGCGGGCGTCATGTACCACGACTACGGCTCGCGCATCCACGAAGTCCCGGACGACCTGGGCGCGTTCCTGGGCAACGGCAGCGCCGCCAGCGTCGTTTCCGGCCGCGTCTCGTACACGCTGGGCCTGGAGGGCCCGGCGGTCACTGTCGACACGGCGTGCTCGTCGTCGCTGGTCACCGTCCACCTGGCCGCCCAGGCCCTGCGCAACGGCGAGTGCACGCTGGCGCTGGCGGGCGGCGTGACCGTGATGCACACCCCCGAGACGTTCGTGGACTTCAGCCGTCAGCGTGGTCTGTCTGCGGACGGTCGTTGCAAGCCGTTCGCTGAGGCTGCGGACGGTACGGGCTGGGGCGAGGGTGTCGGCGTCCTGGTGCTGGAGAAGCTCAGCGATGCGCAGCGCAACGGTCACCGGGTGCTGGCGGTCGTGCGGGCCAGTGCAGTCAACCAGGACGGTGCGAGCAGCCAGCTGACGGCGCCGAACGGCCCGTCGCAGCAGCGGGTCATCCGGCAGGCGCTCACCGCCGGTGGTCTGTCGGCGGCGGATGTCGACGTCGTGGAGGGGCACGGTACGGGCACGCGGCTGGGTGACCCGATCGAGGCGCAGGCGCTGCTGGCGACGTATGGCCAGGAGCGGACGGATGGCGAGCCGCTGTGGCTGGGTTCGGTGAAGTCCAACCTGGGGCACACGCAGGCCGCGGCCGGTGTCGCGGGAATCATGAAGATGGTGCTGGCGCTGCGGAACGAGCGGATGCCGCGCACGCTGCACGTCGACGCGCCGAGTTCGCATGTGGACTGGGCTGCGGGTGCTGTTGAGCTGCTGACCGAGGGCCGGGAGTGGCCTGCGGGTGAGCGGGTGCGGCGGGCGGGTGTGTCGTCGTTCGGCATCAGTGGGACGAATGCGCATGTGATCGTGGAGGAGGCGCCTGCGGCCGCTGAGGCCGCGGAGACGCCTGTGGTTCCGGTGGTGCCGTGGATGCTGTCGGGCAAGACGCCGGAGGCGCTGGCGGCTCAGGTCGAGCGGCTGCGGGCGTTCGTTGAGGCGGATGCGTCGCTGGATGTTGCTGCGGTGGGTGCTGCGCTGGCGACTTCGCGTTCGGTCTTCGCGCACCGGGCGGCTGTGGTGGGCGCGGACCGTGAGTCGCTGCTGGCCGGGCTTGAGCGGGTTGCCATCCAGGGGGTGGCGGGTACCGGCCGGCTGGCGTTCGTCTTCACGGGTCAGGGCAGCCAGCGGGTTGGTATGGGGCGTGAGCTGTATGAGGCGTTCCCGGTGTTCGCCGAGGCTTTCGACGAGGTGTGCCAGGCGTTCGGTGGTCAGCTCAAGGATGTTGTCTTCGGTGACGGCGATCTGCTGAACACGACCGAGTTCGCTCAGCCCGCACTCTTTGCGGTCGAAGTTGCGCTCTTCAAGCTGATGCAGTCGTGGGGCGTCCGCCCCGACGTCCTCGCCGGGCACTCCATCGGCGAGCTTGCCGCCGCGTATGTGGCCGGTGTCTGGTCGCTGGATGACGCGATCAAGCTGGTCGCGGCGCGTGGCCGTCTGATGCAGCAGCTGCCTGCCGGTGGGGCGATGGCTGCGATCCAGGCGACCGAGGATGAGGTTCGGGCTCAGCTGGTCGACGGTGTCGACATCGCTGCCGTCAACGGGCCGACGTCCGTCGTGGTTTCGGGCGATGAGGCGGCCGTTGAGGCGGTCGCCGCGCACTTCGCCGCCCAGGGCCGCAAGACCAAGCGGCTCACCGTCAGCCACGCCTTCCACTCCGCTCACATGGAGCCCATGCTCGCCGAGTTCGGCGAGATAGCAGCCGAGCTCACCTACTCCGAGCCCCGCATCCCGATCGTCTCCACCCTCACCGGCAAGCCCGCGACGGCGGACGAGCTGTCCGACCCCGCCTACTGGGTCCGGCACGTCCGCGAGGCCGTCCGCTTCGCCGACGCCGTGAAGACGCTGGACGAGCAGGGCGTCACCACGTTCGTCGAGCTCGGCCCCGACGCGGTCCTGACCGCCATGGCCGCCGAGACCACCGACGCCGCCCTCATCCCCACCACCCGCCGCGGCCACGACGAAGCCCGCACCACCGTCGAAGCCCTCACCCGCCTGCACACCCACGGCGTCACCGTCGACTGGGCGGCCTACTTCGGCCGTGTCGCCACCGCCGCTCCTGTCGGCCTTCCCACGTACGCCTTCCAGCGCCAGACCTACTGGCTCGACGCCGACGCCGCCTCCTACCGGTACGACATGGCCGCCGTCGGCCTCGCCGACGCGGGTCACCCGCTGCTCGGCGCGGCGGTGGAACTGCCCGACAGCGACAGCGTGCTGTTCACCGGCCGCCTCTCCCTCGACGCCCACCCCTGGTTGGCCGAGCACGTCGTCTCCGGCGCGGTCGTCGTCCCAGGTGCCGCGCTGGTCGAGATCGTGGTCAGCGCGGGGGACCGGTTCGGCTGCACCACGGTCGAGGAGCTGACGCTCCACGCGCCGCTGGTCGTGCCCGAGGACAAGACCGTCGTCCTGCGCGTGCAGGTCACCGAAGGCCGCAACGCCGTCGTCTACTCGCGCGTCGAGGACACGGACGGCGAGCCGTGGATCCGGCACGCCGAAGGCGTGCTGGGCACGGACGGGGCTGCCGCCTCGGCCGGGTTCGACCTCGCCGCGTGGCCGCCCGCGGGCGCCGAGGCCGTCGAGCTGTCCGGTCTGTACGAGCGGCTGGCCGGCGGCGGGCTGGAGTACGGTCCCGCCTTCCAGGGCCTGCGTGCCGCCTGGCGCGTCGGCGACGAGCTCTACACCGAGGTCGCCCTGCCCGAGGACGTCGAGACCACGGGCTTCGGTCTGCACCCCGCCCTCCTCGACGCCGCCCTGCACGGCATCGCACTGGCCGGAAACGCGAGCGAGGCCGCCGAGCTGCCCTTCGCCTGGAGCGACGTCACCCTGCACGCCACCGGCGCCACCGTGCTCCGTACGCGCATCGCGCCCACCACCGGCGGGCACACCCTGCACCTCGCCGACGCCGACGGCGCCCCGGTCGCCACCATCGGCGCCCTGGCGCTGCGGCCCGTCGCCGAAGGCACCCTGCGACGCTCGTACGACCGGGACCTGTACCGGATCGACTGGACGCCCGTCTCCGCGGCAGAGGGCGTGGACGCGTCGGACGAGCAGACCGTCGTCACCCTCGACGTTCCCCGCCACGCCGAGGCGGCGGAGGCCGTCGCCGCGGTGCTGGAGCAGCTGCACACCCACCTGGCGGCCGACGGTGATGCGCGCCTGCTGGTCGTGACGCACGGCGCTGTCGCCGCGCTGCCGGGCGAGGACGTCACCGATCTCGGCCAGGCGGCGGTGTGGGGGCTCGTACGAGCCGCCCAGGCCGAGCACCCGGGCCGTCTGGTGCTCGCCGACCTCGGGGCGGACGACACCCTTCCGGCCGCCGCGCCCGCGTACGGAGAGGCGGAGCTCGCCGTCCGCGACGGAGCCCTCCTGGCCCCGCGCCTGGTGCGCGTGGCCCCGGCCGAACGACGCGACGTCGCCCTCGACCGCGGCACCGTGCTGATCACCGGTGGCACGGGTGGTCTCGGTGCGCTCACGGCCCGGCACCTGGTTGCCGAGCACGGGGTGCGCAGCCTGCTGCTCACCAGCCGCCGAGGCGCCGAGGCGCCGGGTGCGGCCGAGCTGGCCGCCGAGCTGGAGGCCGCGGGCGCCACCGTGACCGTGGCGGCGTGCGATGTCGCCGACCGCGAGGCGCTGGCCGCTCTGCTGGCCGAGCACCCGGTCACGGCCGTCTTCCACGCGGCCGGTGTCGTCGACGACGCCACCATCAACTCCCTCACCGCCGAGCGCGTGGCGGGCGTCCTGGCTCCCAAGGCGGACGCTGCCCGGCACCTGCACGAGCTGGCCCTGGGCCTGTCCCTCGACGCCTTCGTCCTGTACTCCTCGGCCGCCGGCACCTTCGACGGCTCCGGCCAGGGGGCCTACGCGGCCGCCAACGCCTACCTCGACGCCCTCGCCGCCCACCGCCACGCCTCCGGCCTCCCGGCCGTGTCGCTCGCGTGGGGCCTGTGGGACCCGTCGGTCGGCGGCATGGGCGCCGAGCTGACGTCCGCCGACGTCGACAGGATGGCGCGTACGGGCATCCTGGCCATCGGCCGCGAACAGGGCCTCGCCCTGCTCGACGCCGCACTCGCCGGCGCCCACGCGCACGTACTGCCCGTCGCCTTCGACCGGGGCGCGCTGGAGCAGCGGGCCCGGCTCAACTCCCTGCCCTCCGTCCTCGGCGGCCTCACCCGTCCCACCGTGGTCCGCAAGGCGGCCGCGGGTGGGGGAGCGGGCTCCGGGTCCGGGTCGGGCTTCGGCTGGGCGGAGTCCCTGAGCCGGATGGCCACGGCGGAGCGCGAGCGCGCGCTGCTCGACCTCGTCCGGCGCCACGTCGCCGACGTGCTCGGCTTCGCGAACGCCCAGGCGGTCGCGGCGGACAAGCCGTTCAAGGAGTTCGGCTTCGACTCGCTGACGGCGGTCGAGTTCCGCAACAGCCTGGGCGCCGAGGCCGGCCTGCGCCTGCCCGCGACGCTCGTCTTCGACTACCCGACACCGGTCGCGGTGGCCGACTTCCTGCTGACCGAACTGCTGGGCGCGGACGCCCCGGTGGCGACCTCGCCGACGAGCGGCGGCGGAACGGCCGCCGCCACGGACGAGCCGATCGCGATCGTGGGCATGGCGTGCCGGTATCCGGGTGGCGTGATGTCGCCGGAGGGCCTGTGGGAGTTGCTGTCGGCGGGCGAGGACGGGATTTCGGAGTTCCCGTCCGACCGTGGCTGGGATGTGGAGGGTCTGTACGACCCGGACCCGGACGCGGTGGGCAAGACGTATTCGCGGCACGGCGGCTTCCTGGAGCGCGCGGCCGACTTCGACCCCGGCTTCTTCGGCATCAGCCCGCGTGAGGCACTCGCGATGGACCCGCAGCACCGGCTGCTGCTGGAGACCTCGTGGGAGGCCTTCGAGCGGGCCGGCATCGACCCGGCTTCGGTGCGCGGCACCAACGCGGGTGTCTTCGCGGGCGTCATGTACAACGACTACTCGACCGTCCTGGAGCAGTCGGCGCACCGCAACACCGAAGGCTTCATGGGCGTCGGCGGCAGCATCGCCTCCGGCCGTGTGTCGTACGCGCTCGGCCTGGAGGGCCCGGCGGTCACGGTCGACACGGCGTGCTCTTCTTCGCTGGTCGCGGTGCACCTGGCCGCGCAGGCGCTGCGCACGGGTGAGTGCTCGCTGGCGCTGGCGGGTGGTGTGACGGTCATGTCGACGCCGGACACGTTTGTCGACTTCAGCCGTCAGCGTGGTCTGTCTGCGGACGGTCGTTGCAAGCCGTTCGCGGAGGCTGCGGACGGTACGGGCTGGGGCGAGGGCGTCGGCATCCTCGTTCTGGAGCGGCTGAGCGATGCGCAGCGCAATGGGCACCGCGTGCTGGCGGTGGTCCGGGGCAGCGCGGTCAACCAGGACGGTGCCAGCAACGGCCTTACGGCGCCGAACGGTCCTGCACAGCAGCGGGTCATCCGGCAGGCGCTTGGCGCGGGTGGTTTGTCGGCGGCGGATGTCGACGTGGTGGAGGCGCACGGTACGGGTACGCGGCTGGGTGACCCGATCGAGGCGCAGGCGCTGCTGGCGACGTATGGCCAGGAGCGGGTTGACGGTGAGCCGCTGTGGCTGGGGTCGGTGAAGTCCAACCTGGGTCACACGCAGGCTGCGGCCGGTGTCGCGGGGATCATCAAGATGGTGTTGGCGCTGCGGAATGAGCAGTTGCCGATGACGTTGGGTGTGGATGCGCCGAGTTCGCATGTGGACTGGGCTGCGGGTTCCGTTGAGCTGCTGACCGAGGGCCGGGAGTGGCCTGCGGGTGAGCGGGTGCGGCGGGCGGGTGTGTCGTCGTTCGGCATCAGCGGCACGAACGCGCACGTGATTGTGGAAGAGGCGCCTGAGGTCTCTGAGGCCGTGGAGACGCCTGTTGTTCCGGTGGTGCCGTGGGTGCTGTCGGGGAAGACGCCGGAGGCACTGGCGGCTCAGGTTGAGCGGCTGCGGGCGTTCGTCTCGGCGAACCCGGAGCTGGACCCGGCTGCCGTCGGGGCCGCGTTGGTGATGTCACGAACCACCTTCACGCACCGGGCTGCGGTGGTGAGTCGTGACATCAATGAGTTGCTGGCGGGGCTGGAGCAACCCGCGATCCAGGCGGTGGCGAACTCCGGTCAGCTGGCGTTCCTCTTCACCGGGCAGGGCAGCCAGCGGGTTGGTATGGGGCGTGAGCTGTATGAGGCGTTCCCGGTGTTCGCCGAGGCTTTCGACGAGGTGTGCCAGGCGTTCGGTGGTCAGCTCAAGGATGTTGTCTTCGGTGACGGCGATCTGCTGAACACCACCGAGTACGCCCAGCCCGCACTCTTTGCGGTCGAAGTTGCGCTGTTCAAGCTGATGCAGTCGTGGGGCGTGCGCCCCGACGTCCTCGCCGGGCACTCCATCGGCGAGCTTGCCGCCGCGTATGTGGCCGGTGTCTGGTCGCTGGATGACGCGATCAAGCTGGTCGCGGCGCGTGGCCGGCTGATGCAGCAGCTTCCCGCCGGTGGCGCAATGGCCGCGCTCCAGGCGACCGAGGACGAGGTCCGCGCCCAGCTGGTCGTCGGTGTCGACATTGCTGCGGTCAACGGGCCCACCTCCGTGGTGGTTTCCGGCGATGAAGCCGCCGTCGACGCCCTCGCCGCCCACTTCACGGGCCAGGGTCGTAAGACCAAGCGCCTCACCGTCAGCCACGCCTTCCACTCGGCCCACATGGAGCCCATGCTCGCCGAGTTCGGCGAGATCGCAGCCGAGCTGACGTACTCCGCCCCCAGCATCCCGATCGTCTCCACGCTGACGGGCAAGGCGCTCTCGGCGGACGAGCTGTCCGACCCCGCCTACTGGGTCCGGCACGTCCGCGAAGCCGTCCGCTTCGCCGACGCAGTGAAGACGCTGGAGGAGCAGGGCGTCACCGCATTCGTCGAGCTCGGCCCGGATGCGGTGCTGACCGCCATGGCCGCCGAGACCACGGACGGCGTGCTCATCGCGACCACCCGTCGCGGCCACGACGAGGCCCGTACGGCCGTCGAAGCCCTCACCCGCCTGCACACTCACGGCGTCACCGTCGACTGGGCGGCCTACTTCGGCACCACCCCCACCACCCTCGACCTCCCCACCTACCCCTTCCAGCACCAGACCTACTGGCCGCAGAAGGCCGCATCCGCGGGCAATGTGCAGGCTGCCGGTCTTGCCGACGCAGAGCACGCGCTGCTCGGTGCGGCGGTCGAACTGCCCGACAGCGATGGCGTGCTGTTCACCGGCCGACTCTCCCTCTCCACCCACGCCTGGCTGGCCGACCACGCCGTCTCCGGCACCGTCATCCTCCCCGGCGCCGCACTCGTCGAGATTGCCGTGCGCGCCGGTGACCAGGTCGGTTGCGGGTCGCTGGAGGACTTGACGCTTCACGCGCCGCTGGTCCTGGGCGAGCAGGGCGCGCTCGTTCTGCGCGTACAGGTCGGCGACGAGGACCGTAACGGGCGTCGCCAGGTCACCGTCCACTCCCGCCCGGAAGGCGTGGGGCTGCCGTGGGTGCAGAACGCCGAAGGCGTGCTGGCGGCGGACGCGTCGGAGGCAGGTTTCGAGCTGTCGGCGTGGCCGCCCGCAGGGGCGGAAACCGTTGACACCGACGGGCTGTACGAGCAGTTGGCCGCCTCCGGCCTGGAGTACGGGCCGCTGTTCCAGGGTCTGCGCGCCGCCTGGCGCGACGGCGACGCGGTCTACGCCGAGATCGCCCTGCCCGACGGCACCGACACCGACGGCTACGCGCTTCACCCCGCCCTCCTCGACGCCGCCCTGCACTCCATCGCTCTCCTCGACACTGCGGCCGACGGCGGTTCCACCGCCGAACTCCCCTTCTCCTGGAGCGATGCCACCCTCTA
Organism: Streptomyces olivoverticillatus; assembly: GCF_014203555.1. Classification (GTDB taxonomy): domain Bacteria; phylum Actinomycetota; class Actinomycetes; order Streptomycetales; family Streptomycetaceae; genus Streptomyces; species Streptomyces olivoverticillatus. The sequence continues at coordinate 282,270 of NZ_JACHJH010000002.1, forward strand.
CGCGACGGGCGCCACTGCCCTGCGCGTCCGCGTCGCCCCCGCCGAATCGGGCTACAGCCTCCAGCTGGCCGACGGCCAGGGCGCGGCTGTGGCCACCGTCGGCACGCTCGTCCTCCGTCCGGTCGCTTCCGGCGACCTCGCCACCACCTCGGCTGCTCTGCACGACTCCCTCTTCCACGTGGAGTGGGTGGCGGTGGAGAGTGTCTCTGCCGGGGACGGCGCTGTGGATGGAGTGGTGTTCGCGGTTCCGGAGGGTCCGGGGGCGCTGGCTGCCACGCTCGCTTACGTGCAGGAGTGGCTGGCGGACGGCTCGGACGGTCGTCTGGTGGCCGTGACGCGGGGTGCGGTGGCCGTGCGGGCCGGCGATGGTGTGGCCGTGCTGGAGCAGGCCGCGGTACGGGGTCTGCTGCGCTCGGCGCAGGCGGAGAACCCCGGCCGGATCGTCCTCCTCGACACCGATGCGGATGATGTCGATACAGCTGCTGCACTGGCGTGCGGCGAACCGGAGCTGGCGCTGCGGGGCGGTGTGTACTTCGCCGCCCGCCTGGCCCGTACGGTTCCTGCCGAGGCCGCCAGTCCGTGGCGTCACGACAGCACTGTGCTGATCACCGGCGGTACGGGCGGTCTGGGCGCGCTCACTGCCCGGCATCTGGTTGCCGAGCACGGTGTGCGCACCCTGCATCTGGTCAGCCGCCGTGGCTCGGACGCACCCGGTGCCGCGGAGCTCCGGGCGGAGCTGGAAGCCGCCGGGGCTGCTGTGACCATCAGCGCCTGCGACATCTCCGACCGGCAGGCCGTGGCCGCCCTCCTCGGCGGCATCCCCGACCTGACCGCCGTCATCCACACCGCCGGTGTCCTCAATGACGCCACCGTCACCGGTCTCACCCCGGCCCATCTGGACTCCGTGTGGGCGCCGAAGGCCGACGCCGCCCGCCACCTGCACGAACTGACCCTCGACCGCTCCCTCGACGCATTCGTCCTCTTCTCTTCCACCGCCGCCACGTTCGACGGCACAGGGCAGGGCAACTACGCAGCCGCCAACGCCTACCTCGACGCCCTCGCCACCCACCGGCGCGCTCTCGGCCTGCCCGCCACCTCCCTCGCCTGGGGACTGTGGGCACCCGAGGCCGGCGGCATGGGCGCCACCCTCACCGACACCGATCTGGACCGCATGGCCCGCGCCGGGGTGCTGGCGATCGGTGCCGAGCAGGGCCTGGCCCTCTTCGACGCCGGGCTGAGCGCCCAGCACGCGCACGTCGTGCCGCTCCGGCTCGACCTGGCGGCCCTCGGCGCCCAGGCCGGCGAAACCCCGGCCCTGCTGCGCGGCCTTGTACGGTCCCGTACGCGCCGCAACGCGCACGCCGCCCTCACGACGGGCGCCGAATCGCTCGCCGACCGGCTGCGCGCCCTGCCCGGCGAGGCGCGCCGCGCCCGTCTGCTCGAACTCACCCGGAAGCACATCGCGGAAGTCCTCGGGTTCGCAGGCCCCCACGAGGTCTCGGTGGACGGGCTCTTCACCGAGCTGGGCTTCGACTCGCTCACCGGCGTGGAGTTCCGCAACCGCCTCGGGGCCGAGGCCGAAATCCGCCTCCCCGCAACGCTGGTCTTCGACTACCCGACGCCCACCGCCGTCGCGGACTTCCTCCTCGCCGAGCTCATCGGCACCGAGGACGACGCACCCGGCACGGCCGCCGTGGCCGTACGCAAGGCGACGGACGACGACCCCATCGCCATCGTCGGCATGGCCTGCCGCTACCCCGGCGGAGTCGACTCGCCCGAAGAACTGTGGGCACTGCTGGCAGCCGGCCGTGACGCGATCAGCGAGCTGCCGACCGACCGCGGCTGGGACGTGGACGGCCTCTACGACCCGGACCCGGAGGCCGTCGGCAAGACGTACTCCCGGCACGGTGGCTTCCTCGGCCAGGCCGCCGACTTCGACCCCGGATTCTTCGGCATCAGCCCCCGCGAGGCCCTCGCCACCGACCCGCAGCACCGTCTGCTGCTGGAGACGTCCTGGGAGGCCTTCGAGCGCGCCGGGATCGACCCCGCGGCCGTACGCGGCAGCGCCACGGGCGTGTTCGCGGGCGTCATGTACAACGACTACGGCATCCGCCTCAACAGCTACCCCGCCGACCTGGAGGGCTACCTCGGCACCGGAAGCTCCGGCAGCGTCGCCTCCGGCCGCGTCTCGTACGCGCTCGGCCTGGAGGGGCCGGCCGTCACGGTCGACACGGCGTGCTCGTCCTCCCTCGTCACTGTGCACATGGCCGCGCAGGCCCTGCGCAACGGCGAGTGCTCGCTGGCACTGGCCGGCGGTGTGACGGTCATGGCGACCCCGGAGACCTTCGTCGGTTTCAGCCGCCAGCGCGGTCTGGCTCCCGACGGCCGTTGCAAGCCGTTCGCGGAGGCCGCGGACGGTACGGGCTGGGGCGAAGGCGCGGGCATGCTGCTGCTGGAGCGGCTGAGCGACGCCCGCCGCAACGGGCACCGCGTACTGGCGGTCGTCCGCGGCAGCGCGATCAACCAGGACGGCGCCAGCAACGGCCTCACCGCCCCCAACGGCCCGTCGCAGCAGCGCGTCATCCGCCAGGCACTCGCCAGCGCCTCGCTGACGGCCGCCGACGTCGACGCGGTCGAGGCGCACGGCACGGGCACGAAGCTCGGCGACCCGATCGAGGCCCAGGCACTGCTCGCCACCTACGGGCAGCAGCGGCCGGGCGGGCGGCCGCTGTGGCTGGGTTCGGTGAAGTCGAACCTCGGGCACACGCAGGCCGCGGCCGGTGTCGCCGGAATCATCAAGATGGTGCTGGCGCTGCACAACGAAGAGCTGCCGCGCACGCTGCACGTGGACGCCCCGAGCACCCACGTGGACTGGTCGGCAGGGGCCGTCGAGCTCCTCACCGAGGCGCAGGCCTGGCCGGCGGGAGAGCGCCCGCGCCGAGCAGGCGTGTCCTCCTTCGGCATCAGCGGCACCAACGCCCACGTGATCGTCGAAGAGGCTCCGGCCGCCGCCGACGCCACGGACGACACGCTGGGCCCTCAGCTCCCGGTGGTGCCGTGGGTCCTGTCGGCGAAGACGCCGGAGGCCCTGCGGGCCCAGGCCATCCGGCTCCGCGACTACGCGCTCGCCAACCCGGCCCTGGACACCACCTGCCTCGCCCACTCGCTGGCCGCGACGCGGGCCGCGTTCCCCCACCGCGCCGGTGTGGTCGCCGCCAAGCGCGCCGACCTGCTGGCGGGCCTGACGGCCCTCGCCGAGGGCGAGCGACTGCCGGGCACGGTGCAGGCGGTGGCGAACAGCGGGCAGTTGGCGTTCCTGTTCACCGGGCAGGGCAGCCAGCGGGTTGGCATGGGCCACGAGTTGTACGAGGCGTTCCCGGTGTTCGCCGAGGCGTTTGACGAGGTGTGTGCAGCCTTTGGTGGTCAGCTCAAGGATGTTGTCTTCTCCGACGGCGATCTGCTGAACACGACCGAGTTTGCTCAGCCGGGTCTGTTCGCCATTGAGGTGGCGCTGTTCAGGCTGATGCAGTCGTGGGGCGTGCGTCCTGACGTGCTGGCCGGTCACTCGATCGGTGAGCTTGCTGCGGCGTATGTGGCGGGTGTGTGGTCGCTGGAGGACGCCGCTCTGCTGGTGGCGGCTCGTGGCCGTCTGATGCAGCAGCTGCCCTCGGGTGGCGCGATGGCCGCGATCCAGGCGACCGAGGCCGAGGTCCGCGCCCAGCTGGTCGACGGTGTCGACATCGCTGCCGTCAACGGGCCGATGTCCGTGGTGGTTTCCGGTGACGAGGCGGCCGTCGACACCCTGGCTGCGCACTTCACCTCTCAGGGCCGCAAGACCAAGCGCCTCACGGTCAGCCACGCATTCCATTCGGCTCACATGGAGCCGATGCTTGCCGAGTTCGGCGGGATCGCAGCCGAGCTGACGTACTCCGAGCCCCGCATCCCGATCGTCTCCACGCTCACGGGCAAGCCTGCGACGGTGGACGAGCTGTCCGACCCCGCCTACTGGGTCCGGCACGTCCGCGAGGCCGTCCGCTTCGCCGATGCCGTGAAGACGCTGGAGGAGCAGGGCGTCACCACGTTCGTCGAGCTCGGCCCCGACGCGGTCCTGACCGCCATGGCCGCCGAGACCACCGACGCCGCACTCATCCCCACCACCCGCCGCAGCCACAACGAGCCCCGAACCACCGTCGAAGCCCTCACCCGCCTGCACACCCACGGCGTCACCGTCGACTGGAACGCCTTCTACAACGGCACCGGCAGCCGAATCGTCGATCTGCCCACGTACGCGTTCCAGCACGAGCACTACTGGCTCGCCGACACGGCCACCGGAAGCGGTGACGCGGCAGGCTTCGGGCAGGCGTCCGCGGAGCATCCGCTCCTGGGCGCCGTGATCGAACTGCCCGACAGCGATGGCGTGGTGTTCACCGGCCGCCTCTCCCTGAGCACCCACCCCTGGCTCGCCGACCACGCCGTCTCCGGCACCGTCATCGTGCCCGGCGCCGCGCTCCTCGACATCGCCATCCGCGCCGCCGACCACGTCGGCAGCGCAGCCGTCGAAGAACTCACGCTCCAGGCACCGCTGGTGCTCGCCGAGCGGGGCGCCGTCGACCTGCGCGTACAGGTCGGCGAGGCCAGTGCGGACGGGCGGCGCACGGTTACCGTGCACTCGCGGGCCGAAGGCGCCGAGGACGAGCTGTGGACGCGGCACGCCGACGGCGTGCTCGCCCCCGAGGCCGACAAGCCCGACTTCGAGCCGGCCGCCTGGCCGCCCGCCGGAGCCGAAGCAGTCGACGTCACCGGGCTGTACGCGGAGCTGTCCGCGCTCGGCCTCGAATACGGACCCGCCTTCCAGGGCCTGCGCGCCGCCTGGCGCGACGGCGAAGCGGTCTACGCCGAGATCGCCCTGCCCGACGGCACCGACACCACCGGCTTCGGCATCCACCCCGCCCTCCTCGACGCCGCCCTGCACTCCATCGCACTCCTGGACGACGCGGACGACGCGGCCGACGGCGGTTCCACCGCCGAACTCCCCTTCTCGTGGGCCGGTGCCTCCCTCCACGCGTCCGGCGCCACCGCCCTGCGCGTCCGGGTCACCCGAGCCGCCGGAAACGGGCCCGTGGCGATCCAACTGGCCGACACCACAGGCGCACCGGTGGCGTCCATCGGATCGCTGACCCTGCGCGCACTCTCCGATGCGGAGACGGCAGGACAGCGGCACGATGCGCTGTTCGGCCTGGACTGGGTGCAGGTCAAGCAGGACGCGACAGCGACCGAGGCGACCGAGGTCTTCCACTGCCCGGCAGGCACGTCCGTAGAGGAGGCCGTGACCGCCACGCTGGAGAAGCTGCATGCGCACCTCGACGGCGATGCGCGCCTTCTGATCGTGACGCACGGCGCTGTCGCCGCGCTGCCGGGCGAGGACGTCACCGATCTCGGCCAGGCGGCGGTGTGGGGGCTCGTACGAGCCGCGCAGGCCGAGCACCCGGGCCGCATCGTGATCCTCGACCGGGACGCGGAGCCCGCCGACGAGGCAACGGCATCGGCACTGCCCACCCTCGACGAGGCCGAACTGGCCCTGCGCGACGGGGAGTACTTCGCCCCCCGCCTGGTCCGGGTCGCCGCAACCCACCGCGAGGAAGCCGCCTTCACCAGCGGCACCGTGCTGATCACCGGCGGTACGGGCGGCCTGGGCGCCCTCACCGCCCGGCACTTGGTCGACCGCCATGGTGTGCGCAGCCTGCTGCTGACCAGCCGCCGAGGCGCCGAGGCGCCGGGTGCGGCCGAGCTGGCCGCCGAGCTGGAGGCCGCGGGCGCGACCGTGACCGTGGCGGCGTGCGATGTCGCCGACCGCGGGGCGCTGGCCGCTCTGCTGGCCGCGCATCCCGTCACGGCCGTCGTGCACGCGGCGGGCGTGGTCGACGACGCCACCATCGCCTCCCTCACCCCGGAGCGGGCGGCGCGGGTCCTCGCGCCGAAGGCCGGGGCCGCGCACCACCTGCACGAGCTGACCGCCGGGACCGCGCTCGACGCGTTCGTCCTCTTCTCCTCCGCCGCCGGTGTGCTCGGCGGCGCGGGCCAGGGTGCGTACGCAGCCGCGAACGCGTCCCTCGACGCCCTCGCCGCCCACCGCCACGCCGCCGGCCTCCCGGCCGTCTCCCTGGCCTGGGGCCTGTGGGCACCCGAGGCGGGCGGCATGGGCGCCGAGCTGAGCGACGCGGACGTGGAGCGCATGGCGCGCTCCGGCGTCCGTCCGCTGGGGGCCGAGGAGGGTCTGGCGCTGCTCGATGCCTCCCTGGCCGGCACCGGGCGGGCGCTGCTGGTGCCCGCCGGGCTCGACGTACGGGCGCTGGTGCGTGCGGGCGGCGGCGAGGTGCCGGGGCTGCTGCGGTCGCTCGTCCGAGGCCCGGTGCGCCGGGCGGCCGCCGCGCACGGCGGCACGGGCGGCGACGCAGGCGGCCTGGCCGCGCGCCTGGCCGCCCTGCCCGCCTCCGAGCGGCTGCGGGCGGTGCTGGAGATCGTCAACAGGCAGGTCGCGGCCGTGCTCGGCTTCACCGAGCAGCACACGGTGTCGTCCGACAAGCCGTTCAAGGAGTTCGGTTTCGACTCGCTGACGGCGGTCGAGTTCCGCAACAGCCTGGGGGCCGAGACCGGCGTCCGCCTTCCGGCGACGCTCGTCTTCGACTACCCGACCCCGCAGGAACTCGCCGCGTTCCTGCTCGACGAAGTGCTTCCGACGGCGGACTCCGGTGACGGAACCGGTGGCGCCGCGTACGAGGAGAGCGTACGAGCATCACTGCTCTCCATCCCGCTGGCCCGTCTCCGTGACTCCGGCCTGCTGGACACGCTGCTTGAACTCGCGGGCCACAAGCCCGGCGACGCCGGGCCCGAGGCGCCGGAGGACGGCGCGGCAGGCGCGAGCGAGTCGATCGACGCAATGGATGCCGAGAGCCTCATCGAGATGGCGCTCGCTGACTCTGACTTTTGATGACGCGGATTGGGTGAGGTAGAGGTGTCTGCACCGAACGAAAAGATCGTCGAGGCTCTGCGCGCGTCTCTGAAGGAGACCGAGCGGCTGCGCGAACAGAACCGCCGTCTCTCCGCGGCGGCCCACGAGCCGATCGCGATCGTGGGCATGGCGTGCCGGTATCCGGGTGGCGTTTCGTCGCCGGAGGGCCTGTGGGAGTTGCTGTCGGCGGGCCGGGACGGGATTTCGGAGTTCCCGTCCGACCGTGGCTGGGATGTGGAGGGTCTGTACGACCCGGACCCGGACGCGGTGGGCAAGACGTATTCGCGGCACGGCGGCTTCCTGGAGCGCGCGGCCGACTTCGACCCCGGCTTCTTCGGCATCAGCCCGCGTGAGGCACTCGCGATGGACCCGCAGCACCGGCTGCTGCTGGAGACCTCGTGGGAGGCCTTCGAGCGGGCCGGCATCGACCCGGCATCCGTGCGCGGCACCAACGCCGGTGTCTTCGCGGGCGTGATGTACAGCGACTACAGCGAGGTGCTCGCCCACGCCACCGACGAGGTCGAGGGCTTCCTCGGCGTCGGCGGCAGCATCGCCTCCGGCCGCGTCGCCTACACCCTCGGTCTGGAGGGCCCGGCGGTCACGGTCGACACGGCGTGCTCTTCTTCGCTGGTCGCCGTCCACCTGGCCGCGCAGGCCCTGCGCAGCGGCGAGTGCTCGCTGGCGCTGGCGGGCGGCGTGACCGTCATGGCCACCCCCGACACGTTCGTCGACTTCAGCCGGCAGCGGGGCCTGGCCGCGGACGGTCGTTGCAAGCCGTTCGCGGAGGCCGCGGACGGAACGGGCTGGGGCGAGGGCGTCGGCATCCTCGTCCTGGAGAAGCTCAGCGACGCCCGTCGCAACGGGCACCGCGTGCTGGCGGTCGTCCGCGGCAGTGCGATCAACCAGGACGGCGCCTCCAACGGCCTGACCGCCCCCAACGGCCCGTCGCAGCAGCGCGTCATCCGCCAGGCCCTGGCCAGCGCCCGCATCTCCGCCGACCAGGTCGACGCCGTGGAGGCGCACGGTACGGGTACGCGGCTGGGTGACCCGATCGAGGCGCAGGCGCTGCTTGCCACGTACGGGCAGGACCGCGATGGGCAGCAGCCGCTGTGGCTGGGTTCGGTGAAGTCCAACCTCGGGCACACGCAGGCTGCTGCCGGTGTCGCCGGAATCATCAAGATGGTCCTCGCCATGCACCACGAGGAACTGCCGCGCACGCTGGGCGTGGACGCCCCGAGCGGCCAGGTGGACTGGTCGGCCGGTGCTGTCGAGCTGTTGACGGAGGCGCGGGAGTGGCCTGCGGGTGAGCGGGTGCGTCGGGCTGGTGTGTCGTCGTTCGGCATCAGTGGGACGAATGCGCATGTGATCGTGGAGGAGGCGCCTGCGGCTGCTGAGGCTGTGGAGGTGCCGGTTGTTCCGGTGGTGCCGTGGGTGCTGTCGGGGAAGACGCCGGAGGCGGTGGCGGCTCAGGTTGAGCGGCTGCGGGCGTTCGTCTCGGCGAACCCGGAGCTGGACCCGGCTGCCGTCGGGGCCGCGTTGGTGATGTCACGAACCACCTTCACGCACCGGGCTGCGGTGGTGAGTCGTGACATCAATGAGTTGCTGGCGGGGCTGGAGCAACCCGCGATCCAGGCGGTGGCGAACTCCGGTCAGCTGGCGTTCCTTTTCACGGGTCAGGGCAGCCAGCGGGTTGGCATGGGCCGTGAGCTGTATGAGACGTTCCCCGTGTTCGCCGAGGCCTTCGACGAGGTGTGCCAGGCGTTCGGTGGCCAGCTCAAGGACGTTGTCTTCGGTGACGGCGATCTGCTGAACACCACCGAGTACGCCCAGCCCGCACTCTTTGCGGTCGAAGTTGCGCTGTTCAAGCTGATGCAGTCGTGGGGTGTCCGTCCTGACGTGCTGGCCGGTCACTCGATCGGTGAGCTTGCCGCCGCGTATGTGGCCGGTGTCTGGTCGCTGGCCGATGCGGCCAAGCTGGTCGCGGCTCGTGGCCGTCTGATGCAGCAGCTACCCTCCGGCGGCGCAATGGCCGCCATCCAGGCCACCGAGGACGAGGTCCGCGCCCAGCTGGTCGACGGCGTCGACATCGCCGCCATCAATGGACCGACCTCCATCGTCGTCTCCGGTGACGAGGCGGCCGTCGACGCCCTCGCTGCGCACTTCACCTCTCAGGGCCGTAAGACGAAGCGTCTGACCGTCAGCCACGCCTTCCACTCCGCTCACATGGAGCCCATGCTCGCCGAGTTCGGCGAGATCGCATCCCAGCTGACATACTCCGCCCCCAGCATCCCGATCGTCTCCACCCTCACGGGCAAGCCCGCGACGGCGGACGAGCTGTCCGACCCCGCCTACTGGGTCCGGCACGTCCGCGAGGCCGTCCGCTTCGCCGACGCCGTGGTCACCCTCGAAAACAAGGGCGTCACCACCTACCTCGAACTCGGCCCCGACGCGGTCCTGACCGCCATGGCCGCCGAGACCACCGACGCCGCACTCATCCCCACCACCCGCCGCAACCACGACGAAGCCCGCACCACCGTCGAAGCCCTCACCCGCCTGCACACCCACGGCGTCACCGTCGACTGGAACGCCTACTTCGGCGGCACTCCGACCACCCTCGACCTCCCCACCTACCCCTTCCAGCACCAGACCTACTGGCCCCGTACCGCCCTGCCCATCGGGGACGCGACCGGGTTCGGGCTGCGTTCCGCCGGGCACCCCGTGCTGACCGGTGCCATCGCTCTGCCCAACACCGACAGCGTGCTGTTCACCGGCCGGCTCTCCCTCTCCACTCACCCCTGGCTGGCCGACCACGCCGTCTCCGGCACCGTCATCGTGCCCGGTGCCGCGCTCGTCGACGTCGCCGTGCGCGCCGGTGACCAGGTCGGCTGCGGCACCGTGGAGGAGCTGACCCTCCAGGCGCCGATGGTGCTCGGCGAGCAGGGTGCGCTCGTTCTGCGCGTACAGGTCGGCGAGGCGGACGCGGCGGGGCTGCGGCCCGTGACCGTGTTCTCGCGGCCCGAGGAAGCTGCCGACGACGCGCCGTGGACCTGCCACGCCGACGGTCTGCTCGCGGCCCCGGGCCAGGCGCCCGTGCCCGCCGCCGACGCCGCCTGGCCGCCCGCCGGTGCGGTGGCCGTCGACACGAGCGGCCTCTACGAGCAGCTCGCCGCCACCGGTCTGCAGTACGGCCCCCTCTTCCAGGGGCTGCGCGCCGCCTGGCGGGCCGCCGACGGTGAGGTGTTCGCCGAGATCGCGCTGCCCGAAGGCACCGACCCGGGCACCTTCGGGCTGCACCCGGCGCTCCTGGACGCCGCACTGCACGCGATCGGCCTGGCCGAGTTCGTACCCGGCAGCGACTCCCCCCAGCTGCCCTTCTCGTGGAGCTCCTTCGCCCTCCACGCCACCGGAGCCACCGCTCTTCGCGTCCGCGTCGCCCCGGCCGCCTCCGGCAGCGCCGGTGTGACCCTGCACCTCGCCGACGGCACGGGGGCGCCCGTGGCGTCCGTCGGGGAGCTGGTGCTGCGGGCGCTCGCGCCCGAGCAACTGGCCGCCCCGCAGGCCGTCCGGCAGCACGAGTCGCTGTTCCGCCTCGACTGGCCGGCGGTCGTGCCGGCCCCCGCCGACGCCCGGCCGGCCGTTTCGGCCGCCGTCCTCGGCCCGGACCCGCTCGGCCTCGCCGCGCACCTGCCCGCACAGCAGGACGGCTCCGCCGCCGACCTCACCTTCGCCACCTTCACCGGCACCGGCCTCGACGCCCGCGACGGTGCCCAGCGCGCCCTCGCCCTGCTCCAGGAGTGGCTCGCCGCCGAGCAGCCCGCCGGGGCCCGGCTCGCCATCGTGACCTCCGGTGCGGTGTGCGCGGCCCCCGGCGACAAGGTGCCCGACCCGGCCGCCGCCGCGGTCTGGGGGCTGGCCCGGTCCGCGCAGTCCGAGCACCCGGACCGGATCGTCCTCGTCGACCTCGACGGCGACCGGGCCTCCGCCGAGGCCCTGCTGCCCGTCCTCGCCGCGACCACCGAGCCCCAGCTCGCCCTGCGCGCGGGCCAGGCCCATGCGGCGCGGCTCGTCCGCAGCACCACCGCCGACGGCCTGCCCGTCCCCGCGCACGACGACGCGTCCCCCTGGCGGCTGGACTTCGCCGCCACCGGCACCCTCGACAGCCTCTACGTCGCCGACTTCCCCGAGGCGGCCGAGCCGCTGGCCGAGGGGCAGATCCGGGTCGCGATCCGGGCCGCGGGCGTCAACTTCCGCGACGTGATGAACGTCCTCGGCATGTACCCGGGCGACGCCGGGCGGCTGGGCCTCGAAGCGGCGGGCGTCGTCGTCGAGACCGGTCCGGGCGTCACCCGCTTCACGGTCGGCGACCGCGTCATGGGCCTGTTCTCCGGTGCGTTCGGCCCGCTCGCGGTCGTCGACAACCGGCTCGTGTCGAAGATGCCGTCGCACTGGACGTTCGCGGAGGCGGCCGCCGCCCCCGTCGTCTACCTCACCGCCTACTACGCGCTCGTCGACCTCGCCGCCCTCTCCTCCGGCGAGTCGATCCTCATCCACGCCGCGGCCGGCGGCGTCGGCATGGCGGCCGTTCAGCTCGCCCGCCACCTCGGCGCCGAGGTGTACGGCACGGCCAGCCCCGGCAAGTGGGACTCCGTCAAGGAGTTCGGCCTCGACGCCGACCGCATGGCCAACTCGCGCACCCTCGACTTCGAGCAGCGCTTCCTCGACGCCACCGGCGGCCGCGGCATGGACGTCGTCCTCGACTCCCTCGCCCGCGAGTTCGTCGACGCCTCGCTGCGGCTGCTGCCGCGCGGCGGCCGGTTCGTGGAAATGGGCAAGACCGACATCCGGGACGCCGCCGAGGTGGCGGCGGACCACCCGGGCGTCGTCTACCGGGCGTTCGACGTCATGGACGCCGGGCCCGACCGCATCCAGGAGATGTACGCCGCCCTCCTCGGCCTCTTCGAAAGCGGCGCGCTGCGGCCGCTGCCCGTCACCGCCTGGGACATCCGCCAGGCCCCCGACGCGCTGCGCCACCTCGGCCAGGCCAAGCACACCGGCAAGCTCGTGCTGACCGTCCCGGCTCCCCTGGACCCGCAGGGCACCGTGCTCGTCACCGGCGCCACCGGCGCCCTTGGCGGGCTGCTCGCCAAGCACCTCGTCACCGCCCACGGCGCCCGGCACCTGCTGCTCACCAGCCGCCGCGGCCCCGACGCGCCCGGCGCCACCGAACTCGCCGACGCCATACGGGACCTGGGCGCCGAGGTCACCCTCGCCGCCTGCGACACCGCCGACCGCGCCGCCCTCGCCGCCACCCTCGACGCGATCCCCGCGAGCCGTCCGTTGACCGCCGTCGTGCACGTCGCCGGACTCCTCGACGACGGCATCCTCGAATCGCTCACCCCCGAGCGGCTCGACCGCGTCCTCGCCCCCAAGACCGACGCCGCACTCAACCTGCACGAGCTGACGCGCGGCGCGGACCTCTCCGCCTTCGTGCTGTTCTCCTCCGCGGCCGGCACCTTCGGCAACCCCGGCCAGGCCAACTACGCGGCCGCCAACGCCTACCTCGACGCCCTCGCCGCCCACCGGCGCGCCCTCGGCCTGCCCGGCCAGTCCCTCGCCTGGGGCCTGTGGGCGCTGGAGACCGGCGGCATGGCCGACACCCTGGACGACGCCGAGCGCGAGCGCATGACCCGCTCCGGCACGGCCGCGCTCACCGGCGAGCAGGGCCTGGCGCTGTACGACACGGCCACCGGCCTCGCCGCGGCCGCGCTCGTGCCCATGCACCTCGACCTCCCCGCCTCCGGCGCCCCCGAGGACGTACCGCCGCTGCTGCGCGCCCTGGTTCGCACCCCGGTGCGCCGCACCGCCGCCGGAGGCGCGCAGCAGGCCGCGGGCGCCGGCGAACTCGCCGCGCAGCTCGCGGCGATGAGCCCCGACGCCCGGCACGAGCACCTGCTGGACCTGGTCCGTACGGCCGCCGCCGCGGTCCTCGGGCACTCCGGTCCCGAAGCCGTCGACCCGGGCCTGGCCTTCAAGGACCTCGGCTTCGACTCGCTCACCGGCGTGGAGTTCCGCAACCGGCTCGGCGCCGCCTGCGGCCTGCGCCTGCCCGCCACGCTCGTCTTCGACTACCCGGCGCCCGACGCGCTCGCCGCGTTCCTGCACGGCGAGCTCGTCGGCGACACCACCGCCCCGGCCGCGGCCGGCGACGGCGCGGCCGGCCCGGCGGCGGGCGACGAGCCCATCGCCGTCGTCTCCATGGCCTGCCGCTTCCCCGGCGGCGTCCGCAACCCCGAGGACCTGTGGCGGCTGCTGGCCGGCCGCACCGACGCCATGGGCGCCATGCCCGACGACCGCGGCTGGGACATCGAGGCCCTCTACGACCCGGCCGCCGAACGCCCCGGCACCACCTACACCGACCAGGGCGGCTTCCTGCACGAGGCGCCCGTCTTCGACGCCTCCTTCTTCGGCATCAGCCCCCGCGAGGCCCTGGCCATGGACCCGCAGCAGCGGCTGCTGCTGGAGACGTCCTGGGAGGCCTTCGAGCGTGCGGGCCTCGACCCGCACGCGCTGCGCGGCAGCTCGACCGGTGTCTTCGCCGGCCTGATCTACCACGACTACGGCAACGGCCCCGGCTACGCCGAACTGCCCGACGGCGTCGAAGGGTTCCTGGGCACCGGCACCTCCGGCGGCGTGGCGTCCGGCCGCGTCTCCTACGTCCTGGGCCTCGAAGGCCCCGCCGTCACCGTCGACACGGCCTGCTCGTCCTCGCTGGTCGCCCTGCACATGGCCGTCCAGGCCCTGCAGCGCGGCGAGTGCGACATGGCGCTCGCGGGCGGCGTGACCGTCATGGCCACTCCCGACACCTTCGTCGACTTCAGCCGCCAGCGCGGACTCGCGGCCGACGGCCGCTGCAAGGCCTTCGCGGAGAGCGCGGACGGCACCGGCTGGGCCGAGGGCGTGGGCATGATCCTCGTCGAGCGGCTCTCCGACGCCCGCCGCAACGGCCATGACGTCCTCGCCGTCGTCCGCGCCAGCGCCCTCAACCAGGACGGCGCCAGCAACGGCCTGACCGCCCCCAACGGCCCCTCCCAGCAGCGCGTCATCCGCCAGGCCCTCGCCACGGCCGGGCTGCGCACCGCCGACGTCGACGCCGTCGAGGCCCACGGCACCGGCACCCGCCTGGGCGACCCCATCGAGGCGCAGGCCATCCTCGCCACCTACGGACAGGACCGCGACCCCGAGCGGCCGCTGTGGCTCGGCTCGGTGAAGTCCAACCTCGGCCACACCCAGGCCGCGGCCGGCATCGCCGGTGTCATCAAGATGGTCGAGGCCCTCACCCACGAGGAGCTGCCCGCCACCCTCCACGTCGACGAGCCCAGCTCCCACATCGACTGGGCCGCGGGCGACGTGCGGCTGCTGACCGAGGCCCGGCCCTGGCCGCGCACCGACGGCGCCGTGCGCCGGGCGGGCGTCTCCGCCTTCGGCTTCAGCGGCACCAACGCGCACGTCATCCTGGAAGAGCCGCCGGCCCGTTCCGAAGAGGCCGCGCCGGCCGCGCCGGAGACCGCGGCGCCGCCGTTCACGGCCGCCGAGGGCGCCCCGGTCCCGTGGCTGCTGACCGCCCGCACCGAGGAGGCGCTGCGCGCCCGGGCCGCCCGCCTGCACGAGCAGCTGACCGAGGGCGGGCTCGCCGACGGCGACCTCTCCCGCATCGGCCACTCCCTCGCCACCACCCGCACCCCCTTCGAGCACCGCGCCGTGCTCGTCGGCTCCGACGGCGACGCGCTGCTCGGCGCGCTGCGCGACCTCGCCGACGGCAACCCCGCCGCCGGTGTCGAAGAAGGCGTCGTGGGGGCAGGCGCCCTGGGCAGGACGGTCTTCGTCTTCCCCGGCCAGGGCTCCCAGTGGCTCGGCATGGCAAGCGAGCTGCTGCAGACCTCGCCCGTCTTCCGCGACCGGCTCCAGGAGTGCGCGGCCGCCGTCGACGCCCACACCGACTTCTCGCTCATGGACGTGCTGCGCGGCACCGAAGGCGCCGCCTCCCTGGACCGCGTCGACGTCGTACAGCCCGCGCTGTGGGCCGTGATGGTGTCCCTCGCCGCGCTGTGGGAGTCCCTCGGCATCCGGCCGTCCGCCGTCGTCGGGCACTCGCAGGGCGAAATCGCCGCCGCCTGCGTGGCCGGCGCCCTCACCCTGGAGGACGCGGCCCGCGTCGTCGCCCTGCGCAGCCGGGCGCTGATCCGCCTGGCGGGCACCGGCGGCATGGTGTCCCTGCCGCTGCCCGCCGACGAGGCCGAGCAGCTGCTCGCCGCCTGGCCCGGCCAGATCTCCGTGGCCGCGCACAACGGCCCCGCCTCCACCGTCGTCGCCGGTGACACCGACGCGCTCGACGCCCTCCTCGCCGCGTGCGAGCACCAGGACGTACGGGCCCGCCGCATCGACGTCGACTACGCCTCGCACTCCGCCCACGTGGAGAGCCTGCGCGACGAACTGCTCGAACTCCTGGAGCCCGTACGGCCCCGGGCCGGCCGGATCCCGCTCCACTCCACGCTCGAGGACCGGCTGATCGACGGCAGCGAGATGGACGCCGAGTACTGGCACCGCAACCTGCGGCACACCGTCCGCTTCGAACCGGCCGTACGCGCCCTCGCCGCGAGCGGGCACACCGTCTTCGTCGAGTGCAGCCCGCACCCCGTGCTGACCGTCGGCGTCCAGGACACCCTGGCCGCCGCGGCCGCCGACGAGGCCGTGGTCACCGGCACGCTGCGCCGCGAGGACGGCGGGCCCGCCCGCGTCCTGACCTCCCTCGGCCGGCTGGTCGCGCACGGCGTCCGGCCCGACTGGGCGGCCGTCTTCGCGGGCCGCCCGCAGGAGCGCGTCGCCCTGCCGACCTACCCGTTCCAGGGCGAGCGGTACTGGCTGGAGCCCGTCTCCGGCGTCAGCGACCCCTCCGCCGTGGGCCAGCACGCCGCCGGGCACCCGCTGCTCGGCGCGGCCGTCGCCCTGCCCGACCGGGACGGGCTGCTGCTCACCGGCCTGCTGTCGCTGAAGTCCCAGCCCTGGCTGGGCGACCACGCGGTGGGCGGCACGGTCTTCGTGCCCGGAACGGCCCTGCTGGAGCTGGCCGTTCGGGCCGGTGACGAGGCGGGCTGCGGGGCGCTCGGCGATCTCACCCTGGAGGCGCCGCTGGTGCTGCCCGAGCGGGGCGAGACCCAGCTGCGCGTCCTCGTCGACGCGCCCGGCGAGGACGGCCTGCGCCCGGTCGCCGTCTACTCCCGGCCCGCGGACGCCCTCCCCGAGGACCCGTGGACCCGGCACGCCACCGGCGTACTCACCCCCGCCGCCCCGGCGCCGGCCGCCGACCTCACCCAGTGGCCGCCGCCCGGTGCGGAAGCGCTCACCACCGAGACGCTGTACGAGGACCTCGGTGCCCTCGGCCTCGACTACGGGCCCGTCTTCCGCGGCCTGCGGTCCGCCTGGCAGCGGGATGGCGAGCTCTTCGCCGAGGTCGCCCTGCCCCTCGAAGCGACCGCCGCGGCAGCCGAGTACGGGCTGCACCCGGCCCTGCTGGACGCGGCGCTGCACGCCATCGCGCTCGGCACGTTTGTGGAAGGCGGGGACGGCGACGGACCGTGGCTGCCGTTCGCCTGGTCCGACGTGGCGCTGCACACCGCGGGCGCCTCCGCGCTGCGCGTCCGCATCGCCCCGGCGGGCCCGGCCGGTGCCGTCTCGGTGACCGTCGCCGACACCACCGGCGCGCCGGTGGCCTCCATCGGCTCCCTCCAGCTGCGACAGCTGCCCACCGATGCCCTCGCCCGGCTCGGCGCGGCCGCCTCCGGCAACCCGCACCGCGACACGCTGTTCCGCGTGGCGTGGACGGAGGCCGATGCGCCGGCCGTCTCCGGCGAAGCGGGAGACGACTGGGCGGTGTTCGGCGACGACCCGCTCTTCCCCGGCCTGCCGGAAATCTTCAGCACGGACGAGCTCGACGGCATCGGCACCGTCCTGACGCCGGTGCACTGGCAGAGCGGCATCGAGGACGCCGTCATGCAGACCCTCGGCGACCTGCAGGTCTGGCTCGCCGACCCGCGCACCGACGGCACCCGGCTCGTCGTCGTCACCCGCGGCGCGGTCGCCACCGCCCCCGGCGAGGACATCGCCGACCTCGCCCAGGCTGCCGTCCACGGCCTGGTCCGCTCCGCCCAGTCGGAGAGCCCCGGCCGCATCACCCTCGCCGACATCGGCACCGGCATCCCCTCCCGGGCCCTGCTCGCCGCCGCCCTCGCCACGGGCGAGCCGGAGTTCGCCCTGCGCGACGGCAAGGTCCTGGTGCCGCGACTGGCCCGCACGGAGCCGGGCGGCGGGACCGCCCCCGCCGTGACCGGCCACGGCCACGGTCCGACCGACGTGCCGGGCAGCGAGCCTGACGGCGGGTCCGCCTCGGCCGCGGGCGCGGCAAGCGCCCACGACCCGGCCGACGTGCGCGGCACGATGACGGACGCCGAAGCCCTCCGCAGGAGCACCGGCACCGTCCTCGTCACCGGCGGCACCGGTGGCCTCGGCGCCCTCCTCGCGCGGCACCTCGTCGACGCGTACGGGGTGCGGAAGCTGCTGCTCACCAGCCGTCGCGGCGCGGACGCGCCCGGCGCGGCGGAGCTGGCCGCGGAGCTGGAGGCGGCCGGGGCCCGGGTGACCGTCACCGCCTGCGACGTCGCCGACCGGGACGCCGTCGGCGCCCTGCTCGACGGGGTCCCGGACCTGGCCGGCGTCGTGCACGCGGCCGGCGTCCTGGACGACGCCACGCTCGGCAAGCTCACGCCCGAGAAGCTCGCCGCAGTCCTCGCGCCGAAGGCCGAGGCCGCCCGGCACCTGCACGAACTCACCGCGGGCAAGGAGCTGTCGGCCTTCGTGCTCTTCTCCTCCTCCGCGGGCGTCTTCGGCAACGCCGGCCAGGGCAACTACGCGGCCGCCAACGCCTACCTTGACGCCCTCGCCGCCCACCGCCGCGCCTCGGGCCTGCCCGGCATCTCGCTGGCCTGGGGCCTGTGGGCGGAGGCGAGCGGCATGACGGGGCACCTGGACGCCGCCGACCTCACCCGGCTCGCCCGCACCGGGGTGCGGCCGCTCACCCCGGCGCAGGGCCTGGACCTGTTCGACGCCGCCCTCGGCTCGTACGGGGCCGTCGAACCGCTGCTCGTGCCGATCGGGCTCAACACCGGCGCGCTGCGCGGCCGGCCGGACGGCGGCCCGGTGCCGCATCTGCTGCGCGGCCTGGTCCGCGGCCCCGCCCGGCCCACCGCCCACACGGCGGCCGGCCCGGCCGCGGACGGCTCGGGCCAGGCGGCGGGCGACGCGCTGCGGCAGCGGCTGGCCGCGCTGCCCGCGGACGAGTGGGAGACGGTGCTGCTCGACATCGTGCAGTCCTACGCCGCGGCGGTGCTCGGCTTCGCCGGTCCGTCGGCGGTCGGGGCGACCCGTTCGTTCAAGGAGCTGGGCTTCGACTCGCTGACGGCGGTCGAGTTCCGCAACCGGCTGGGCGCGGCCACCGGCGTGCGCCTGCCGGCGACGGCGGTCTTCGACCACCCGACGCCACTGGCCCTGGCCCGGCTGCTGCGGACCGAACTGGCCCCGGAGCAGGCCGACCCGGCGAGCACGGTGCTTGCCGAACTCGACCGACTTGAAGGCTATTTGCCCGATGTGTCGCTCGACGGTGACGTCCACTCGGCCGTCACCGCGCGCCTGGAGGACCTGCTCGCCCGCTTCAAGAGCATGCGCACCGCACACGACACGGCCGGCACGGACGTGGGGGAGCGGCTGCAAGACGCCTCGACCGACGAGGTCCTGGCCTTCATCACCGACGAGCTCGGCATTGCCTGAGGCCTGGGAGAGGGAAGAGGAAACGCGAAATGGCTGACGAAAAGCAGCTGGTCGACACGCTCAAGCGGGTCGCCGCCGACCTGCACGACACCCGTCGGCGGCTGCGCGAGGCCGAGGAGCGGGAGCACGAGCCGATCGCGGTCGTCGGCATGGCCTGCCGGTTCCCGGGCGGGGTCACCTCGCCCGAGGAGCTGTGGGCCATGGTCGACGAGGGCCGCGACGGCATGTCCGACTTCCCGGCCGACCGCGGCTGGAACCTCACCCAGCTGCTCGACAGCGAGCAGCGCCGCGTCGGCGAGGCGGCGGCCGCCTCCCGCAAGGCCGGATTCCTGCGCGACGCGGCCGGGTTCGACGCCGAGTTCTTCGGCATCAGCCCCCGCGAGGCCCTGGCGATGGACCCGCAGCAGCGGGTCCTGCTGGAGACCTCCTGGGAGGCCCTGGAGCGGGCGGGCATCGACCCGGAGACGCTGCACGGCACCCGGACCGCCGTCTACGCGGGCGTCAGCAGCTCCGACTACCTGCGTGGCCTGCAGCGGATGCCGGAGTCCGTCGCCGGGCACATGATGACCGGCGTCGCCTCCAGCGTCCTGTCCGGCCGCATCTCCTACGCCCTGGGGCTGGAGGGGCCCGCGGTGACGATCGACACCGCCTGCTCCTCCTCGCTGGTCGCCCTGCACCTGGCCGCGCAGGCGCTGCGCGGCGGCGAGTGCACGCTGGCCCTGGCGGGCGGCGTGACGGTGATGGGATCGGCGGGCACCTTCCTGGAGTTCAGCCGCGCCGACGGCCTCGCCGCCGACGGCCGTTGCAAGGCCTTCGCGGAGTCGGCGGACGGCACCGGCCTGTCGGAGGGCGTGGGCGTGCTCGCCCTGGAGCGGCTGTCCGACGCCCGCCGCAACGGCCGCCGCATCCTCGCGGTCATCCGCGGCAGCGCCGTCAACCAGGACGGCGCCAGCAACGGTCTGACCGCCCCCAACGGGCCGTCGCAGCAGCGCGTCATCCGCCAGGCCCTGGCGAGCGCCTCGCTGACGGCCGCCGACGTGGACGTGGTGGAGGCGCACGGCACGGGCACCAAGCTCGGCGACCCGATCGAGGCGCAGGCGCTGCTGGCCACCTACGGGCAGGCGCGCGAGGACGGCCGGCCGCTGTGGCTGGGCTCGGTGAAGTCCAACCTGGGCCACACCCAGGGCGCCGCCGGTGTCGCCGGGGTCATCAAGATGGTGCTGGCGCTGCGCAACGAGCGGCTGCCGATGACGCTGGGCGTGGACGCCCCGAGCTCGCACGTGGACTGGTCGGCGGGCTCGGTCGAGCTGCTGACCCAGGGGCGCGCGTGGCCCGCGGGCGATCGCGTCCGCCGGGCGGGCGTGTCGTCGTTCGGGATCAGCGGCACCAACGCCCATGTGATCGTGGAGGAGGCGCCCGCGGCCGCTGAGGTTGCGGAGACGCCTGTTGTTCCGGTGGTGCCGTGGGTGCTGTCCGGGAAGACGCCGGAGGCGCTGGCGGCCCGGATCGAGCAGCTGCGGGCGTTCGTCGAGGCGGATGCGTCGCTTGACGTTGCTGCTGTCGGTGCCGCGCTGGCGACTTCGCGTTCGGCGTTCACGCACCGGGCGGCCGTGGTGGGTACCGACCGCGAGTCGCTGCTGGCCGCCCTGGAACAGCCCGCGCTGCAGGGCGTCA
Source organism: Streptomyces olivoverticillatus (assembly GCF_014203555.1). Classification (GTDB taxonomy): domain Bacteria; phylum Actinomycetota; class Actinomycetes; order Streptomycetales; family Streptomycetaceae; genus Streptomyces; species Streptomyces olivoverticillatus. The sequence continues at coordinate 302,830 of NZ_JACHJH010000002.1, forward strand.
TCGGCTCCGGCCGGCTGGCGTTCCTCTTCACCGGCCAGGGCAGCCAGCGCCTCGGCATGGGCCGCGAGCTGCACGAGGCGTTCCCGGTCTTCGCCGAAGCCTTCGACAAGGTATGCGCGGCGTTCGGAGGCGGGCTCAAGGACGTCGTCTTCGGCAACGCCGAGCTGCTGGACACCACCGAGTACGCGCAGCCGGGCCTGTTCGCCTTCGAGGTGGCGCTCTACGAGCTCGTGCGCTCGTGGGGCGTGCGCCCGAACGTGCTGGCCGGGCACTCCATCGGCGAGCTGGCCGCCGCGTATGCGGCAGGCGTGTGGTCGCTGGAGGACGCGGTCAAGCTGGTCGCGGCGCGCGGCCGGCTGATGCAGCAGCTGCCTGCCGGTGGCGCGATGGCTGCGATCCAGGCGGGCGAGGAGAAGGTCCGCGCCCGGCTGGTCGACGGCGTCGACATCGCGGCCGTCAACGGGCCGATGTCCGTGGTGATTTCGGGCGACGAGGCGGCCGTCGAGGCGGTTGTCGCGCACTTCGCCGGGCAGGGCCGCAAGACCAAGCGGCTCACCGTCAGCCACGCCTTCCACTCCGCTCATATGGAGCCGATGCTCGCCGAGTTCGGGCGGGTGGCCGCCGGCCTTGCCTACCAGGCCCCTCGCATCCCCGTCGTGTCGGCGCTGACGGGCGCACCGGCGAAGGACGGCGAGCTCACCGACCCGCAGTACTGGGTGCGGCACGTGCGTGAGGCCGTCCGCTTCGCCGATGCGGTCGCGGCGCTGGAGGAGGAGGGCGTCACCGCGTTCCTGGAGCTCGGCCCGGACGCGGTGCTGACCGCCATGGCCGCCGAGACCACCGACGGCGTGCTCGTCCCGGCCGTATGCCGGGGCCGCGGCGAGCCGCAGACGGCCGCCCTGGCCCTGGCCCGGCTGCACACCCACGGCGTGCAGGTGGACTGGTCCGCCTACTTCGGCGGCACCGCGAGCGCCGCCGATCTCCCCACCTACCCCTTCCAGCACCGCAGTTACTGGTTCAAGAGCAACGCCCACGCCTCCGGGGACGCCGCCGACTTCGGGCAGCGCTCCGCGGCCCATCCGCTGCTGGGCGCGGCGGTCGGGCTGCCGGAGTCGGACGGGCTGCTGTTCACCGGCCGGCTGTCGCTCGCCACGCAGCCGTGGCTGGCCGACCATGCGGTCGGGGGCGCGGTGCTGGTGCCCGGCACGGCGCTCGTGGATATCGCGGGTCACGCCGGTGACCAGGCCGGCTGCGGCCGGCTGGAGGAACTGACGCTGCACGCACCGCTGTTCGTGCCCGAGGAGGGTGCCGTTCAGCTGCGTGTGCGGCTGGACGGGGACGACGGTCACGGCGGGCGCGTCGTCACGGTCTTCTCGCGCCCGCAGGACGCGGCGGACGACGCCCCCTGGACCAAGCACGCCGACGGCCTCCTGGGCGGGGCGGCAGCCGAGGCGGACTTCACCCTCGCCCAGTGGCCCCCGGCGGGCGCCGAACCCGTCGCCGTGGACGACCTCTACGCCGCTCTCGCCGAGCGCGGCCTGGAGTACGGGCCGGTCTTCCAGGGGCTCACCGCGGCATGGCGGCAGGGCGACGAGGTCTACGCGGAGGTGTCGCTGCCGGAGGACACCGAGACCGACGGCTACGGCCTGCACCCGGCCCTCCTCGACGCGGCCCTGCACGGCGTCGCCCTCGGCGGCCTGCTGCCGGATGCCGAACCGGGCGCGGCCTGGCTGCCGTTCGCCTGGTCCGGTGTGGCGCTGCACGCCTCGGGCGCGCGGACGCTGCGCGTCCGGCTGGCGCCCGGTCCCGTGCCGGGCTCGGTCGAGGTCCGGGCCGCCGATGCGGAAGGCGCTCCCGTCGCCTCGGTCGGCATGCTCGCCCTTCGGCCGGTCCCGGCGGAGCAGCTGGGCGCCCGCCCGGCGGCCGCCGCTTCGGACGCGCTGTTCCACGTCGACTGGAAGCCGCTGGCCGCGCCCGTCCCGGGCCCGGCCGACGCCACGGTCCTGCGGGCCGAGCCCGCGGCGACGGCCGTGGCGACGGTGGCCGGTGTGCTGGAGGAGCTCCGGACGCGGCTGGCCGGCACGGACGACCGGCTGGTGGCCGTCACCCGCGGCGCCGTGGCCGTACGCCCCGGCGAGGACATCGCCGACCTCGGCCAGGCGGCCGTACGAGGCCTTGTGCGCTCGGCCCAGGCCGAGCACCCCGGGCGCGTCGTCCTCCTGGACACCGACACCGATGACGTCGATGTGGCTGCTGTGCTGGCGTGCGGCGAGCCGGAGTTGGCGCTGCGGGACGGCACGTACCACGCGCCTCGCCTGGCCCGTACGACTCCCAGCGACGCCACCAGCCCCTGGCGTCCCGACAGCACGGTTCTGATCACCGGCGGTACGGGCGGTCTGGGCGCGCTCACCGCCCGGCACCTGGTGGCCGGGCACGGTGTGCGCACCCTGCACCTGGTCAGCCGCCGTGGCCCGGACGCACCCGGTGCCGCGGAGCTCCGGGCGGAGCTGGAGGCAGCGGGCGCCACGGTCGCCGTGACCGCCTGCGACATCTCCGACCGCCAGGCCCTGGCCGCCGTACTCGACGGCATCCCGCAGCTCACCGCAGTGATCCACACCGCGGGCACCGTCGACGACGCCACCCTGGGCACCCTCACGGCCGGCCAGGTGCACACGGTCTGGGGGCCGAAGGCGGACGCCGCCCGGCACCTGCACGAGCTGACGCTGGACCGTTCCCTCGACGCGTTCGTCCTGTTCTCCTCGGCGGCCGGTGTCCTCGGCGGTCCGGGCCAGGCCAACTACGCGGCCGCCAACGCCTACCTCGACGCCCTCGCCACCCACCGCCACGCTCTCGGCCTGCCCGCCGCCTCCCTCGCGTGGGGACTGTGGGCACCGGAGGCCGGCGGCATGGGCGCCGCCCTCACCGGCACGGACCTGGACCGCATGGCCCGCGCCGGGGTCCTGGCGATCGGTGCCGAGCAGGGCCTGGCCCTCTTCGACGCCGCCGTCGCCGACGCCGAGCGGGCCCTGGCCGTGCCGATGAGCCTGGACGTCAAGGCGCTGGCGCGCGCGGCGAGCGGCGAGGTGCCCGGCCTGTTCCGGGGGCTCGTCCGCGGGCCCGCGCGGCGCGCCGCCTCCGCCGCGGCCGGTGCCGCAGCCGGCGGCGGGCTCGGCGAACGCCTGGCGGCGCTGCCCGCCGAGGAACGCCGCCCGCTGCTGCTGGACGTGGTGTGCCGGCAGGTCGCGGCCGTGCTCGGCTTCGGCCGGGAGCAGGCGGTCGAGGTGGACAAGCCGTTCAAGGACTTCGGCTTCGACTCCCTCACCGCCGTGGAGTTCCGCAACGCCCTCGGCGCCGAGACCGGCGTCCGGCTCCCGGCGACGCTCGTCTTCGACTACCCGACCCCCGACGCCCTGGCCGACCACCTGCTGCACGCCCTGGCCCCGGCCGGCGACGACCCCGCCACCGCCCTCCTGGCCAGCCTGGAGCGGCTCGAACCGCTCCTCCAGGAGTCCGACCTCGACAAGCTGACCCGCACCAAGGTCACCGTCCGCCTGCAGGCGCTGATGTCCCGCTGGCAGGACGCCGACCGCGCCGCCACGCCGGTCCCCGCGGCCGGCTACGGCACCTCCGGGGACGGCCTGACCACGGCCCTCGACTCGGCCACGGACGACGAGCTGTTCGCCCTCCTCGACGGCGCGACAAGGAGCTGAACCACCCATGACCGCACAGAACCCGCCCACCCCGCAGGACCGCGAGGACAAGCTCCGCGAATACCTCAAGCGGGCCACCGCCGACCTCGTGCAGGCCCGGCGCCGCATCCAGGAGCTGGAGGACCGCACCGGCGAGCCCGTCGCCATCGTCGGCATGGCCTGCCGCTACCCCGGGGGCGTCACCTCGCCCGACGAGCTGTGGGAGCTCCTGGAGCGCGGCGGCGACGGCATCCGGCCCTTCCCCGAGGACCGCGGCTGGGACGTCGAGGGCCTCTACGACCCGGACCCCAACGCCCTCGGCAAGAGCTACGCCCGCGAGGGCGGCTTCCTGGACGCGGCGGGGGAGTTCGACGCCGCGTTCTTCGGGATCAGCCCGCGCGAGGCGCTCGCCATGGACCCGCAGCAGCGGCTGCTGCTGGAGGCCTCGTGGGAGGCGTTCGAGCACGCCGGAGTCGACCTCGCCACCGTGCGCGGCACCCGCACCGGCGTGTACGCGGGGGTGATGTACCACGACTACGGCTCGGACCGGGCGGCGCTGCCCGACGGCGTCGAGGGCTTCCTGGGCACCGGCACCGCCGGCAGCGTGCTGTCGGGGCGCGTCTCCTACGCGCTCGGCCTGCAGGGCCCGGCCGTCACCGTCGACACCGCCTGCTCGTCCTCTCTGGTCACTCTGCACCTGGCCGCGCAGGCGCTGCGCAACGGCGAGTGCTCGCTGGCCCTCGCCGGTGGCGTGACCGTCATGGCCACCCCCGACACGTTCGTGGACTTCAGCCGGCAGCGGGGCCTGGCCCCCGACGGCCGCTGCAAGCCCTTCGCGGAGGCCGCGGACGGCACGGGCTGGGGCGAGGGCGTCGGCGTGCTGCTGCTGGAGCGGCTGTCCGACGCACGCCGCAACGGGCACCGGGTGCTCGCCCTCGTCCGGGGCTCCTCCATCAACCAGGACGGCGCCTCCAACGGCCTGACCGCCCCCAGCGGCCCCTCCCAGCAGCAGGTCATCCTGGAGGCGCTGGCGTCCGCCGGGCTCTCCGCCGCCGACGTCGACGCCGTCGAGGCGCACGGCACCGGCACGGTCCTCGGCGACCCGATCGAGGCGCAGGCGCTGCTCGCCACCTACGGGGAGGAGCGCGCCCCCGAACGGCCGCTGTGGCTGGGGTCGGTGAAGTCCAACCTCGGGCACACCCAGGCCGCGGCCGGAGCCGCCGGAGTCATCAAGATGGTGCTGGCGCTGCGCGCGGGCCTGCTGCCCAAGTCGCTCCACATCGACGAGGCGACCTCGCACGTCGACTGGGCCGCCGGCGGCGTCCGGCTGCTGACCGAGGCCCGGCCCTGGCCGGAGACCGGCCGCCCGCGCCGCGCGGGCGTCTCCGCCTTCGGCATCAGCGGCACCAACGTCCATGTCGTCCTCGAACAGGCCCCGGACGCCCCGGAGATACCCGAGGAGGCGGCGACGCCCGCGGTCGTCCCCTGGCTGCTGTCCGCCAAGAGCGCCCCGGCCCTGCATGCCCAGGCCGCCCGGCTCCACGCCCACCTCCTCCGGCACCCTGGCCAGTCGGTGGCCGGCGTCGGACATGCCCTGGCCACCACCCGCACCGCCCTCACGCACCGCGCCGCGGCCGTCGCCGACACCCGCGAGGGCTTGCTGGCCGCCCTGCACGCCCTGGCCGAAGGGCGGACCGGCGCGCCCGGGACCGTACGGGAAGAGCCCGCCGGTGGCCGTATGGCGTTCCTCTTCACCGGGCAGGGCAGCCAGCGCACGGGCATGGGCCGCGAACTGCACGCCGCCCACCCGGTCTTCGCTGCCGCGCTGGATGAGGCATGCGCCGCATTCGACGTCCATCTGGACCGGCCGCTGGCCGACGTGATCCTCGACGACGACGCCACAGACCTCGACACCACCGCCTACGCGCAGCCCGCCCTCTTCGCCCTCGAAGTGGCCCTCTTCCGCCTCCTGGAGTCCTGGGGCATCCGCCCCGACCTGCTCACCGGCCACTCGGTCGGCGAGCTGGCCGCCGCCCACGTCTCCGGACTCTGGTCGCTCGCCGACGCGGCGGAGCTGGTCGCGGCGCGCGGCCGCCTGATGCAGCGACTGCCGTCCGGCGGCGCGATGGCCGCCGTCCAGGCGACCGAGGACGAAGTCCGGGCCCAGCTGATCGATGGCGTCGACATCGCCGCGGTCAACGGACCGACGTCCATCGTGGTCTCCGGCGATGAGGCGGCCGTTGAGGCGGTCGCCGCACACTTCGCCGCCCAGGGACGCAAGACCAAGCGGCTCACCGTCAGCCATGCCTTCCACTCCGCCCTCATGGAGCCGATGCTCGCCGAGTTCGGCGAGATCGCGGGCCGGCTGACCTACGCCGAGCCGCGCATCCCCCTCGTCTCCGCCCTCACCGGCAAGCCCGTCACCGCCGCCGAACTGCGCGACCCCGGCTACTGGGTGCGGCACGTGCGCGAGACCGTCCGCTTCGCCGACGCCGTGCGCGGCCTGGCGGCCGAGGGCGCCGCGACCTTCGTCGAACTGGGGCCGGACGCGGTGCTCTCCCCCCTCGTACGGGACTGCCTGGCCGCCCCCGGACCCGTCGCCGTGATCCCCGTGCTGCGCCGGGACCGCACGGAGCCGCAGGCGGCGGCCGAAGCGGCCGCCCGGCTGCGGATGCGCGGCGCGGACGTCGACTGGCAGCGCTTCTTCGGCGCCCCCGCGGCCCCCGTCGACCTGCCCACCTACGCCTTCCAGCACCAGCACTACTGGCTGGCCTCCGCCGGCCGCGCCGCGGGCGGCACCACCGCCGCACCGGCACCGGTCCCGGAGGAACCCCTGGAGGCCGCCGAGGACCCCGAGGCCCGGCGCGCGGCGCTCCGGGAGTCCCTGCGGGCCGCCGACGGGCCGGACCGCACCCGCATCCTGCTCGGCCTGGTCCAGGGCATCGCGGCCGCCGTCCTCGGGCACGCCGACGCCGGACAGGTCGAGCCCGACGGCGAATTCATCGACCTGGGCTTCTCCTCCCTCCTCGCCGTCGAATTCCGCGACCGGCTCGGCGACGCCCTCGGCATGCGCCTGTCCGCCGCCGTGATTTACGAATACGCCACCCCCGAAGAGCTCGCCGAATTCCTTGAGGAAGAGCTCGAGGACGCCCTGGAGGCGGCGGCCGCGTAATCCGCGCCTACGGCTTCTCCCAGCGCGAAACCCCCTAGGGGGCGCCAGGGGTGGCCGTAGGGGGTCACAGCGAATTCGGCCGCTCCTAGCATCGGAATCGCTGATGACGCGTGGTGCACGTGACGGAAGGGGTAGTCGGTGGAGAACAACGACGCGTGGCAGGAAATCGGCGGCAGCGGACCGGGGCAGCTCGTCCTTGCGGTCGACTTCACCGCAACCGGCCGCCCGGACGCCCGCTTCGCGGACCTCATCGGTCTCGCCGGCACCGGCCACCCCGTATGGGAGACGATGCCCCAGGCCATCGCCACGGACGTCGGCCCCGGTGGCGCCGCCTACCTCGACCACTGGTTCGAGGCGGTGCGCGCCACCGGCCGGCCCGTCGGCGCGGTGCTCGGCTTCTGCGCCGGTGCGGTGTACGCGGCGGCGCTCGCCGACCGCCTCACCCAGTGGCAGGAGAGCGCACCCCGGCTGATCCTCTTCGACCCGGAACTCGCCAACGCCCTCGGGCTGTACTGGCAGTTCCACAAGTCGGTCCAGCTCTTCGAGGGCATCCTCGGCCCCGAGCCGGTGGCCCGCGCCGACGCCGCCGGTCACCGGGCCCTCCAGGCCGCCGAGGCCGACGGCACCCCCGACGGCCTGCGCGCCCTCGGCATCGAACTCGTCCGCCTCTTCCGTGAAGTCAGCGGCCCCGCATTCGACGAGCTGGAGCTCGATGCGGAAAGCCGCGCCGAATTCACGGAATCCTTCACCGCCTTCGTCGCCTATGTCGTCGCGGCCGGTGACTTCCCCTCCGCCGAACCCTGGAAAAAGGCCGTCGCCTTCAGCTCCGCGAGCCCGCTCAGCGGACTCAACAAACTCCGCTCGACCGACCCCAACAGTGCGGCGGAAGCCGTCGCCCGGGAACTCCGTTTCGACTGCGATCACATGGACCTGCTCCGCGACGAACGCGCCGCCCAGGCGCTGGCCGGACTGCTGAGCTCGCAGGACCTCTCCCGACAGATCCGGATGTGACATGAAGACCAAAGAGAAGACCGAAGCCGGCCCGGCGGAGCGGACGACCACCGTCACCGCCCGGCCGGAGCCGGAGCCGAAGGCCGAGGGCAAGCCGGCCGCGCCCGCCGTCGAACCGGCCATCCGGATCACCGGGCTGCGCAAGACCTACGGCGACGTCCAGGCCGTCAAGGGCATCGACCTCGACATCGCCCCCGGCGAGGTCGTCGCCCTCCTCGGCCCCAACGGCGCCGGGAAGTCCACGACCGTCGACATGGTCCTCGGCCTGTCCAAGCCCACCGCCGGCGGCATCACGCTCTTCGGCAAGGACCCCTACATCGCCGTCCGAGAGGGCCTGGCCAGCGCCGTCCTCCAGGACGGCTCGCTCATCGACGACCTCTCCGTGCGCGAGACCCTCGGCATGATCTCGTCCCTGCACAAGAACCCCATGCCCATGGACGAGGTCCTGCGCCGCGCCAACATCGAGGACATCGCCGACCGCCGCGGCACCAAGCTCTCCGGTGGCCAGCGCCAGCGCGCCCGCTTCGCCTGCGCCCTCATCGGCAACCCCCAGCTGCTGATCCTGGACGAGCCCACCTCCGCCATGGACGTCGGCAGCCGCCGCAAGTTCTGGGAGTCCATGCGCAAGTTCACCGACACCGGCCGTACCGTCGTCTTCGCCACCCACTACCTGGACGAGGCCGAGGAGTTCGCCGACCGCGTCGTCCTGATGCGCTCCGGCACGATCGCAGCCGACGGCACGGTCGCCCAGATCCGCGCCCTGACCGCGGGCCGGATGCTGCGCGCCTCCGTCCCCGACGCCACGGCCAAGGAGCTCGGCACCCTGCCCGGCGTCACGGGCGCCACGCTCCGCCTCGGCCAGGCCGAACTGCACTGCGAAGACTCCGACAAGGCGCTGCGCGCCCTGCTCACCAAATACCCCGACGCCCACGACATCGAGATCAGCGCCAGCGGCCTGGAAGAGGCATTCCTCTCCCTGACCGCCGCCGAGGAGGCGGACGCCGCATGACCGGCTACCTGTCCACCGAAATCAAGAGGATGCTGCGCGGCCCGCGCTTCATCATCTTCGCCTTCGTGATGCCCGTGCTCCTCTACTCCCTGGAGTGCATGCTCTACAAGAACCAGACCATCCCGCACTCCGGCGGCATCACCTACAGCGCCTGGCTGATGTGCAGCCTCGCCGCCTACAGCGCCTTCACCTCCTCCATGCACACCACCGCCCGCGTCTCCCACGAGCGGGCCATCGGCTGGCACCGGCAGCTGCGGCTCACCCCGCTGCTGCCGCGCACCTACCTGCTGACGAAGGTCTTCGTCGCGATGATCGTCGCGCTGCCCGGCCCGGCCCTCGTCGCCCTCTTCGGCGCCCTTACGCAGGACGTCCACATGACCACGGGCGGCTGGCTCCAGATCACCCTCGGCATCTGGATCGCCTCCCTGCCGTGCGCCGTCCTCGGCCTCGTCATCGGCCTGTACGTGCAGCCCGAGCAGCAGCAGATGTACCTCCAGGGCCTGATCATCCTCTTCGGCTTCCTCGGCGGACTGCTCCTGCCCACCACCGGCTTCCCGGACTGGCTGGTCGCCATCATCAAGATCATGCCCAGCTACTGGCTGGCCGACATCGGCCACGGCGCCCTGCTCCACGACACCCGCGCGGTCACCGGCGGCCTGGTGCTCGCCGCCTGGACCCTCGTCTTCTCCGGCGCAGTGGTCCTCAGCTACCGCCGCGAGGCGGCCCGCGCCTGACGGCGCCCCGTCCCTCCCGGGGGCCCCGCCCCCGGACCCCCGGTCCCCGAACGCCGGACGAGCTGGAATCAGCCCGTCCGGCGTTCGGGGACGCCGCGCTTGGCGCGGTCCGGCCAGCCCTCCGCAGGAGATCCCATGTTTCCAGCCCCCAGCCGGCAAGCCACCATGCCCTTCCGAGGCCAGCGGACCTGGTACCGGGTCACCGGTGACCTGCACAGCGGCCTCACCCCCCTTGTCGTCGCCCACGGCGGCCCCGGCTCCACCCACGACTACCTGCTGCGCCTGACCGAGCTGGCCGCCGACGGGCGGCCCGTCGTCCACTACGACCAGCTCGGCAACGGCGGCTCCACCCGGCTCCCGGACCGCGGCGCAGACTTCTGGACCGTCGACCTCTTCCTCGACGAGCTCGACCACCTGCTGGACCACCTCGGCATGGCCGACGACTACCTCCTCTTCGGCCAGTCCTGGGGCGGCATGCTCGGCGCCGAACACGCCGTCCGCCGCCCAGCCGGCCTGCGCGGCCTCGTCATCGCCAACTCCCCGGCCGCCATGCCGCTGTGGCGCGCCGAGTGCGAGCGTCTCAAGGACGAGATGCCGCAGGACGTCCGCGACACCCTGCGCCGCCACGAGGCCGAGGCCGACTTCGGGCACCCTGATTACCAGCGCGCGGTGCTCGCGTTCTACCAGCGGCACGTGTGCCGCGCGGACCCGCTGCCCCGCGAGGTCGCCACCACCCTCGCCGCGCTGCAGAGCGACCCCACCGTCTACGGCACCATGAACGGCCCCGCCGACTTCCACGTCATCGGCACCCTCAAGGACTGGTCCATCGTCGACCGCCTGCCGCTGATCGACGTCCCCACCCTGGTCATCACGGGTGCCTACGACGAGGCGACCCCGCTCACCGTCCGGCCCTTCCTCGACCACATCCCCGACGTGCGCTGGGAGCTGTTCGAGGAGTCCAGCCACATGCCGCACGTGGAGGAGCCCGAGCGCTTCGACGCGGTCATGCGGGAATGGCTGGCGAAGCACGGCTGATACGGCTGCAATGGCGAAGGCCCCGGCGTTTCCATCGGAAACGCCGGGGCCTTCGCCTATGTCGTATCAGCCCTGGGCGGCCGCGCCCGCCTTCTGCGCGATGAAGGAGGCCAGCTTCTCCGGCGTCGGGTTGGCGAACAGGTCCGCCAGCCGGATCTTCACCTGGACGCCCGTCGACCGCTTCACCCGCTGGATGAGCTGGACGCCCAGCAGCGAGTGCCCGCCGCTGGCGAAGAAGCCGGAACCGGACTTCAGATCGTCGCGCTTGAGGAACTCCCGCCACAGCGCCAGCAGTTCGCGCGTCAGCTCCTCCGTGTCCAGGCCCTGGTCTTCGGCAGCTGCGGAAGAGGCCCCGCGCACCAGCTCCTCGGCCCGCCGCCGCAGCCCCTTGAGGTCCGGGCGCCCGCCGGCCGACGGCAGCTCGTCGACGACGACCACGTGCCGCGGCTCGGCAGGCGCCGGCAGCTCGGCCGCGACGTGCTTCGCCAGCAGCTCCGGCAGGTCCGGCTGCGGATCGGCGGCCACGAAGGACACCAGCACCGGCCCGTCACCGCCCTCGCCACCGGGCACGGCCACCGTGGCGGCGCCGTCGACCGCGGGGTGCGCGAGGAGCACGGAGTCGAGCTCCTCCAGACCGAAGGCCAGCCCCTGCACCCGCACCCGCCGCTCCACGCGCCCGAGCAGCTGCAGCCGCCCGTCCGCCAGCCAGCGGGCCAGGTCGCCGGTGCGCACCACCCGCTCCTCGTCCACCACGCACAACTCGCCGCGCACGCCCACCGGCAGCTCGCCGCCGTCCGGTGCGGCGACGAAGGCCCGTACGCCCTCGCTGCCCGGCCCGTAGACGGCGTACCGCCCGGCGGCCGGGGAGGCGGCGAAGGCCTCGGGCAGGCGCCCGTCGCGGTGCCCGGCCTCGACGGCGGCACGGTCGGCGGCGCTCCACACGGACAGCTCGCCCACCGGCTGGTCCAGGCCCTCGCCGAGCGCGACCAGCAGCGCGTCGTAGCGGTCGAGCAGCAGGGCGACGTCGGCGCGGGAGAACGCCTGGGTGCGGTAGACGGCCCGGATCTTCGTCTCGGCGTTCTCCTCCTCGCCCTCCGGCATGAAGAAGAACTCGAGGTCGAACTTGCTGAAGCCGTTCTCCACCTGCCGGGTACGGGCCTGGTGGCCGCCGAAGGAGAAGGAGCCGGAGGTGCCGCCGGGCACGTAGTTGAAGAGGTGGTTGCAGAGCGAGTTGCGCCAGCTGGGGCCTTCGGCGCGCACCTCGTCGAGCACGGACTCGGCGGGCACGCCCGAATTGCCCAGGCCCTCAAGGAAGATCGCGCGGGCCCGGTTGACCAGCCGCTTGAACGGCTTGGCCGCATCCACCTTCACCCGCAGCGGCAGCACGTTCACGTGGTAGCCGATGGCGCTCTCGTGCCCCTGCGGCCGTACGCTCACCGGCGAGCCGACCACGATGTCCGACCCTGCGCCGTGCCGCGACAGCAGCAGGTAGTAGGCGGCCAGCAGGATGACGGCCTCGGGCGCGCGCACCTCGCGCTGCAGCCGCCGCACCACCGCACGGGCCTCGGGGGAGAGGGAGTACCAGGTCGACTCGCCCGCCAGGTCCGGGGCCGCGGACGGCGGGTTGCCGATCCACAGCCCGCCCTCCTCGTCCGGCCGGAAGCCGCGCAGCTGCTCGCGCCAGAACTCCACGCTCTCCGCGGAGGGCTCCGGCTCGGCCGCCGGCGCGACGGCAGTGGTGTCGTAGCCCTCCGGGTCCCCGTAGGCGGCCATCAGCTCGCCGAGCAGGGTCACCGTCGACATGGCGTCGAAGACCAGGTGGTGCAGGGCGACGCTGACGGTGTCGCTGCCGCCGTGCCGGAAGACCGCGGCCCGTACGAGCGGGCTGCCGTCGAGCACGAACGGGGCGCCCACGAACGACTCGACGGCCGCCTGCACGTCCCCCGCGTCGCCCATGGCCATGTCGAGGACGTCGACGCCGGCCTCGGACGGCGGCACGACCCGCTTGGTGAGGTCGGTCTCCGTCGTCAGGAAGACCGTGCGCAGGATGTCGAACTTCCGCACGACGAGCGTCAGCGCCCGCTCCAGCAGATCCGCGTCGAGGTGGCCGTCCACGTCGAACGTGAGCGACAGGTTGTTGACCCCCGAACCCGGCACGAGCCGTTCGAGCAGCCAGAGATCGGTCTCTTTACGGGTGGCGGGCGAGTCCGCGGCCATGCCGGTTCTCCTCATGGATTCATGGGTGTGGTGTACAAGTCGTTGTCGGTGGCGCAGGCGCTGCTGCTGCTGTTACTCAGTCGAGGTGCTCGAACTCGCTGTCGAGGATGTCGAAGAGCTCGTCGGCGTCGGCCGTCGCCAGGTCGTCCGCGGCCGGGTCCGCGGCCCCGCTCCCGGAGCCGGCCAGGAGGCCGCTCCAGCGGGAGGCGAGCGCGCGCAGGCTCTCGGCGATCCGCGCGTGGTCCTCGGGCGCCGGGGCACCGTCCGGACCGGCCGCGGCCAGCAGGCGGGCCTCCAGCGCGGCCAGCTCCGACTCGACGGCCCGCAGGGCGGCCGGGCCCGTCTCGTCCGGGACCAGCTGCTCGCGGATGTAGCCCGCGAGCGCCTCGGACGTCGGGTAGTCGAAGATCAGCGTGGCGGGCAGCCGCAGCCCGGTGGCGGGCGTCAGGCGGTTGCGGAACTCCACGGCCGCCAGCGAGTCGAAGCCGAGCCCGCCGAACCCGCGCGCCGCGTCCACGGCGTCGGCGCTCGCGTGCCCGAGCACGGCCGCGGCGTGCGTCCGTACGAACTCCAGCACGGCGGGCCCCCGCTCGTCCGCCGGCAGCCGCAGCAGCTGCTCCTTGAGCCCGGCGGCCTCCGCCTCGGCCCCGGCGGCGGCCGGCGCCCCGCGCCGCGCGGCCGGGGTACGGACCAGCCCGCGCAGAACGGCGGGCAGCCCCTGCGTACGGGCCCGCTCGGCCAGCGCGCCGGTGTCGAACGGCACGGGGAGGAGATGCGGCTCGCCCGAGGCGAGCGCGGCATCGAAGAGCGCCATGCCGCGCTCCCGCCCGAGCACCTTCGGCCCGCCCCGCGCGACCCGCTCGATGTCGGTGTCGGTGAGGGTGGCGCCCATGCCGCCGGCCTCGGGTGCCCAGAGTCCCCAGGCGAGGGAGGTGGCGGGCAGGCCGAGAGCATGCCGGTGGGTGGCGAGGGCGTCGAGGTAGGCGTTGGCGGCTGCGTAGTTGCCCTGCCCTGTGCCGTCGAACGTGGCGGCGGTGGAAGAGAAGAGGACGAAGGCGTCGAGGGAGCGGTCGAGGGTCAGTTCGTGCAGGTGGCGGGCGGCGTCGGCCTTCGGCGCCCACACGGAGTCCAGATGGGCCGGGGTGAGACCGGTGACGGTCGCATCGTTGAGGACACCGGCGGTGTGGATGACGGCGGTCAGGTCGGGGATGCCGCCGAGGAGGGCGGCCACGGCCTGCCGGTCGGAGATGTCGCAGGCGGTGACGGTCACGGTGGCGCCTGCGGCTTCCAGCTCTGCCTGGAGCTCGGTGGCGCCCGGGGCGTCCGTGCCGCGGCGGCTGACCAGGTGCAGGGTGCGCACACCATGCTCGGCAACCAGATGCCGGGCGGTGAGCGCGCCCAGACCGCCCGTACCGCCGGTGATCAGCACAATGCTGTCCGCACGCCAGGGGCTGGCGGTGCCGGTGGGAATCGTACGGGCCAGGCGGGCGGCGTAGTACGTGCCGTCGCGCAGGGCGAGTTCCGGCTCGCCGCACGCGAGAACGGTGCTGATGTCGACGTCATCGGTGTCGGTGTCGAGGAGGACGATGCGGTCGGGGTTCTCGGCCTGGGCGGCCCGTACGAGGCCGTGGACGGCGGCCTGGTCGAGGTCGGTGATGCCGGTGCCTACGGCGACGGCACCGCGGGTGATGACGACCAGTTTGGCGTCGTCCGAGCCGGTGCCGGTCAGCCAGGTCTGGAGCTCGCCCAGGGTTTCGGTGACGGAACCGACGCGCAGGACCGTGCCGGGTACGGGAGTTGCCGTCCCGCTGGGCGTGGTGACCGGCGACCACTCGATGCGGTAGAGGTCGCGCTCGCGGGAGGGGGACGTGGTGCCAGGGGCCACGGCGCGCAACGCGAGCGACCCGACGGTCGCGACGGGCGCGCCCTGCGGGTCGGCCAGGAGAAGGGTGTGCCCGCTGCCGGAGCCGGTGGGGGCGGCGTGTACGCGGAGGGCGGCGGCCCCGGTGGCGTGCAGGGTGACATCGGACCAGGCGAAGGGCAGCTCGGCGGCCTCGCTCGCGTTTCCGGCCAGCCCGATGGAGTGCAGGGCGGCGTCGAGGAGGGCGGGGTGGAGCGCGTAGCCGGTGGTGTCGGTGCCGTCGGGGAGGGCGATCTCGGCGTAGACCGCGTCGCCGTCGCGCCAGGCGGCGCGCAGACCCTGGAACAGCGGCCCGTACTCCAGGCCGGAGGCGGCCAACTGCTCGTACAGCCCGGTGACGTCGACAGGTTCCGCTCCGGCGGGCGGCCACGCCGACAGCTCGAAGGCGGGCTTGTCGGCCTCGGGGGCGAGCACGCCGTCGGCGTGCCGGGTCCACGGCTCGTCATCGCCGCTCTCCACCCGGGAGAACACGGCCACGGTCTGCTGCTGGACTTGGACCCGCAGTTGCACGGTCTCGCCGTCGCCGAGCACCAGTGGTGCGTGGAGGGTGAGTTCTTCGACGGTTGAGCGGCCGATGTGGTCGGCGGCGTGGATGGCGATGTCGAGGAGTGCGGCGCCGGGGAGGATGACGGTGCCGGAGACGGCGTGGTCGGCGAGCCAGGGGTGGGTGCTCAGGGAGAGGCGGCCGGTGAACAGCACGCCTTCGCTGTCCGGCAGTTCGACCGCCGCACCGAGCAGCGCGTGACCGGTGTCGTCCTGCCCGAAGTCGGCGGCGCTGCCGGTGACGAGGGTGGTGTCGGCGAGCCAGTAGGTCTGGTGCTGGAAGGGGTAGGTGGGGAGGTCGAGGGTGGTGGGGGTGGTGCCGAAGTAGGCCGCCCAGTCGACGGTGACGCCGTGAGTGTGCAGGCGGGTGAGGGCTTCGACGGTGGTGCGGGCTTCGTCGTGGTTGCGGCGGGTGGTGGGGATGAGTGCGGCGTCGGTGGTCTCGGCGGCCATGGCGGTCAGGACCGCGTCGGGGCCGAGTTCGAGGTAGGTGGTGACGCCCTTGTTTTCGAGGGTGACCACGGCGTCGGCGAAGCGGACGGCCTCGCGGACGTGCCGGACCCAGTAGGCGGGGTCGGACAGCTCGTCCACCGAGAGCGCCTTGCCCGTCAGCGTGGAGACGATCGGGATGCTGGGGGCGGAGTACGTCAGCTCGGCTGCGATCTCGCCGAACTCGGCGAGCATGGGCTCCATGTGGGCGGAGTGGAAGGCGTGGCTGACGGTGAGGCGCTTGGTCTTACGACCCTGGCCCGTGAAGTGGGCGGCGAGGGCGTCGACGGCGGCTTCATCGCCGGAAACCACCACGGAGGTGGGCCCGTTGACCGCAGCAATGTCGACGCCGTCGGTCAGCTGGGTGCGGACTTCGTCCTCGGTTGCCTGGATGGCGGCCATTGCGCCACCGGCGGGAAGCTGCTGCATCAGACGGCCACGAGCCGCGACCAGCTTGATCGCGTCATCCAGCGACCAGACACCGGCCACATACGCGGCGGCAAGCTCGCCGATGGAGTGCCCGGCGAGGACGTCGGGGCGGACGCCCCACGACTGCATCAGCTTGAAGAGCGCAACTTCGACCGCAAAGAGTGCGGGCTGGGCGTACTCGGTGGTGTTCAGCAGATCGCCGTCACCGAAGACAACGTCCTTGAGCTGGCCACCGAACGTCTGGCACACCTCGTCGAAGGCCTCGGCGAACACGGGGAACGCCTCATACAGCTCGCGGCCCATGCCGACCCGCTGGCTGCCCTGACCGGTGAAGAGGAACGCCAGCTGACCGGAGTTCGCCACCGCCTGGATCGCGGGTTGCTCCAGCCCCGCCAGCAACTCATTGATGTCACGACTCACCACCGCAGCCCGGTGCGTGAAGGTGGTTCGTGACATCACCAACGCGGCCCCGACGGCAGCCGGGTCCAGCTCCGGGTTCGCCGAGACGAACGCCCGCAGCCGCTCAACCTGAGCCGCCACCGCCTCCGGCGTCTTGCCCGACAGCACCCACGGCACCACCGGAACATCAAGCGCCTCCGCGGCCTCAGCAGCCGCAGGCGCCTCCTCCACGATCACATGCGCATTCGTCCCACTGATGCCGAACGACGACACACCAGCCCGACGCACCCGCTCACCCGCAGGCCACTCCCGCGCCTCCGTCAACAGCTCAACAGCACCCGCAGCCCAGTCCACATGCGAACTCGGCGCGTCGACGTGCAGCGTGCGCGGCATCCGCTCGTTCCGCAGCGCCAGCACCATCTTCATGATTCCCGCGACACCGGCCGCGGCCTGCGTGTGCCCCAGGTTGGACTTCACCGAACCCAGCCACAGCGGCTCGCCATCCGTCCGCTCCTGGCCATACGTCGCCAGCAGCGCCTGCGCCTCGATCGGGTCACCCAGCCGCGTGCCCGTACCGTGCCCCTCCACCACGTCGACATCCGCCGCCGACAGACCACCGGCGGTGAGCGCCTGCCGGATGACCCGCTGCTGCGACGGGCCGTTCGGCGCCGTCAGCTGGCTGCTCGCACCGTCCTGGTTGACTGCACTGGCCCGCACGACCGCCAGCACCCGGTGACCGTTGCGCTGCGCATCGCTGAGCTTCTCCAGCACCAGGACGCCGACACCCTCGCCCCAGCCCGTACCGTCCGCAGCCTCAGCGAACGGCTTGCAACGACCGTCCGCAGACAGACCACGCTGACGGCTGAAGTCGACAAACGTGTCCGGCGTCGTCATGACCGTCACACCACCGGCCAGTGCCAGCGAGCACTCACCCGTGCGCAGCGCCTGCGCGGCCAAGTGGACGGCGACCAGCGACGACGAGCACGCCGTGTCGATGGTCAGCGCCGGGCCTTCCAGCCCGAGTGCGTACGACACGCGGCCGGAGACCACGCTGCCGAGGCCGCCGTTGCCCAGGTAGCCCGCGAGCTCCTCGGGGACGGTCCGGAGGCGGGGGGCGAAGTCGTGGTACATGACGCCCGCGAAGACGCCGGTGTTGCTGCCGCGCAGCGCGGAGGGGTCGATCCCGGCGCGCTCGACGGCCTCCCAGGACGTCTCCAGCAGCAGGCGCTGCTGCGGGTCGGTGGCGAGGGCCTCGCGGGGGCTGATGCCGAAGAAATCGGCGTCGAACTCACCGGCGTCGAGGAGGAAAGCGCCCTCGTTCGAGTAGGTCTTGCCGACGGCCTCGGGGTCCGGGTCGTAGGAGTCGGCCCAGCTCGGACCGCGGTTCTCGGGGAACGGGCCGATGGCGTCGCGGCCCGCGGCGAGGAGCTCCCACAGGTCTTCGGGGGAGGAGACCTCGCCGGGGTAGCGGCAGGCCATGCCGACGATGGCGATGGGCTCGTCGTCGTCCGCCTGCTGCCTTGCCACGGCCGCCGCGGGGGCGGCTTCCTGCTCGCCGACAAGCTTCTCGCGAAGGTAACCGGCGAGTGCGGTCGCGTTCGGGTAGTCGAAGGTGAGCGTGGCGGGCAGGCGGAGGCCGGTGGCGGCGCTGAGGTGGTTGCGGAGCTCGACGGCCGCGAGCGAGTCGAAGCCGAGCGTGCCGAAGCCGCGGTCGGGGTCGACCGCCTGGGGCCCGGAGTGGCCCAGCGCCGAAGCGACGTGTGTACGTACCAGGTTCAGCAGGAAGCGGTCCTGGTCTGCGGCAGCCATCCCGGTCAGCTGCTGCTGCAACGAGCCGCCGTCCTCCGATGCGGAGGCGGCAGCACGGCGGCCGGGCGTACGGACCAGGGCGCGCAGCAGCGCGGGTATGCCCTCGCTGCGCGCCGCACGGCGCGAGAGCGCGCCCGCGTCCAGACGCAGCGCGAGGGTGTGAGCCTGCGCCCCCTGGCACGCCGCATCGAACATGGCGAGCCCCTCCGCCGCACTGTGCGCCGGGGTGCCGGCGCGTGCCGTGCGCTGGACGTCAGCGTCGGTGAGGGTGGCGCCCATGCCGCCGGCCTCGGGTGCCCACAGTCCCCAGGCGAGGGAGGTGGCGGGCAGGCCGAGAGCGCGCCGGTGGGTGGCGAGGGCGTCGAGGTAGGCGTTGGCGGCGGCGTAGTTGCCCTGCCCTGTGCCGTCGAACGTGGCGGCGGCGGAGGAGAAGAGAACGAAGGCGTCGAGGGAGCGGTCGAGGGTCAGCTCGTGCAGGTGGCGGGCGGCGTCGGCCTTCGGCGCCCACACGGAGTCCAGATGGGCCGGGGTGAGACCGGTGACGGTCGCATCGTTGAGGACACCGGCGGTGTGGATCACCGCGGTCAGACCCGGGATACCGTCCAGCAGCCCGGCCACGGCCTGGCGGTCGGAGATGTCGCAGGCGCTGATGGTCACAGCAGCCCCGGCGGCTTCCAGCTCCGCGAGCAGCACCGCGGCACCGGGTGCGTCCGGGCCACGGCGGCTGACCAGATGCAGGGTGCGCACACCGTGCTCGGCAACCAGATGCCGGGCAGTGAGCGCGCCCAGACCGCCCGTACCACCGGTGATCAGCACAGTGCTGTCGTGACGCCACGGACTGGCGGCTTCGGCAGGAACCGTACGGGCCAGGCGGGCGGCGAAGCACACACCGCCCCGCAGCGCCAGCTCCGGTTCGCCGCACGCCAGTGCAGCAGCCGTATCGACATCATCCGCATCGGTGTCGAGGAGGACGATCCGGCCGGGGTTCTCCGCCTGCGCCGAGCGCAGCAGACCCCGTACCGCGGCCTGCTCCAGCACGGCCACACCATCGCCGGCCCGCACGGCCACCGCACCCCGCGTCACCGCCACCAGACGACCGTCCGAGCCGTCCGCCAGCCACTGCTGCACATGGGCAAGCGTGGCAGCCAGCGCCCCCGGCCCCTCCGGAACCGCAAACACCACCCCATCCACAGCACCGTCCCCGGCAGACGCGCCCTCCACCGCCACCCACTCCACATGGTGCAGCGGCAGGCTCCGTACGCCCTCGCTCTCCGTGGAAAGCGGGCGCAGCACCAGCGAACCGACCGTCGCCACCGGCGCGTTCGCGGCGTCGTACAGGCGGATGGTGACCCCGGATCCAGCGGGCGTCACGTGGACGCGCAGAGCGGTGGCGCCCGTCGCGTAGAGGGTGACGTCGTTCCAGGCGAAGGGCAGTTCGGGGCCGGTGGTCCCGTCCTCGTCGAGGCCGATCACGT
Organism: Streptomyces olivoverticillatus; assembly: GCF_014203555.1. Classification (GTDB taxonomy): domain Bacteria; phylum Actinomycetota; class Actinomycetes; order Streptomycetales; family Streptomycetaceae; genus Streptomyces; species Streptomyces olivoverticillatus. The sequence continues at coordinate 322,762 of NZ_JACHJH010000002.1, forward strand.
GCAGCGCGGCGTCCAGCAGCGCCGGGTGCAGCGCGTACCCGGCGGCGTCCACGCCCTCCGGCAGGGCGACCTCGGCGTACACCTCGTCGCCGTTCCGCCAGGCGGCGCGCAGGCCCTGGAAGGCGGCCCCGTAGCCGTAGCCCTGCTCGCGCATGCGGTCGTACGCGCCCTCGACGTCGATCACCCGTGCGCCGCTCGGCGGCCACGCCGCGCCCCGGTCCCGGGCCGTGGTCCCGCCCGCGCGCAGCAGGCCCTGGGCGTGGAGCGTCCAGCCGTCCTCGGCTTCGAAGCCCGTGCGGGAGGAGCGGGAGTGGACGGCGAGTGCGCGGCGGCCGTCGGCCGCCGGCTCCTCGACGACGATCTGCAGCTCGACGCCGCCCGTGGCATCCAGCCAGAGAGGCGCCTGGAGGGTGAGCTCTTCCAGCACGTCGCAGCCGACCCGGTCTCCGGCCTGGACCGCGAGCTCGACGAAGCCCGTGCCGGGGAGGAGGGCCGTGCCGCCGACGGCGTGGTCGGCGAGCCACGGGTGGGTGGCGGGCGAGAGCCGTCCGGTCAGGACGAGCCGGTCGCCGCCCGCCACGGCCACCGCCGCACCGAGCAGCGGGTGCCCGGCGGACGCGACGCCGAGCGCGGCGGCATCCGTGGCGCCCGCGGCGGGAGCGTCGAGCCAGTAGCGCTGACGCCGGAAGGCGTACGTGGGCAGGTCGACCGGGACCGTGGGGGTGCCGAAGTAGCGCTGCCAGTCGATCTCGGCGCCGTGCACATGCAGGCGGGCGAGGGCTTCGACGGCCGTACGGGCCTCGTCATGGCCGCGACGGGTGGTCGCGACGAGCACGCCGTCCGTGCTCTCGGCAGCCATGGCGGTCAGCACCGCATCCGGGCCGAGCTCGACGAATGCGGTGACGCCCTGCTCCTCCAGCACCTGCACCGCATCCGCGAAGCGCACCGCCTCGCGCACGTGCCGCACCCAGTACTCGGGGTCGGTCAGCTCCTCGGCGGTGGCCGGGCGGCCGGTGAGGGTGGAGACGAGGGGGACGGTGGGGGCCGCGTACTCGAGCACCTGGGCGTGCCGCCGGAACTCGGCGAGCATGGGCTCCATGTGAGCGGAGTGGAAGGCGTGGCTGACGGTGAGGCGCTTGGTCTTGCGGCCCTGCCCGGCGAAGTGCGCGGCAAGCGCCTCAACGGCTGCCTCGTCACCGGAAACCACCACGGACATCGGCCCGTTGACGGCGGCGATGTCGACACCGTCGACCAGCTGGGCGCGGACCTCGGCCTCGGTCGCCTGGATCGCGGCCATCGCGCCACCGGCGGGCAGCTGCTGCATCAGACGGCCACGAGCCGCCACCAGCAGGGCGGCGTCCTCCAGTGACCACACACCCGCCACATACGCCGCAGCAAGCTCACCGATCGAGTGACCGGCCAGCACATCGGGCCGCACGCCCCACGACTGCATCAGCCTGAACAGCGCCACCTCTACGGCGAACAGACCCGGCTGAGCGAACTCAGTGGTGTTCAGCAGCTCGCCGTCACCGTCGAAGCCGAAGACGACGTCCTTCAACGGCCGTTCGAGGTGGGCGTCGAGCTCCTCACAAACGGCGTCGAAGGCCTCGGCGAAGACGGGGAACGTCTCGTACAGCTCGCGGCCCATGCCGACCCGCTGGCTGCCCTGACCGGTGAACAGGAACGCCAGCTGGCCGCTGTTCGCAACCGCCTGGATGGCGGGCTGCTCAAGCCCGGCCAGCAGCGACTCACGGTCCGTACCCACCACAGCCGCCCGGTACGCGAACGCCGCCCGCTCGGTGGCCAGCGCGGCCCCGACGGCAGCCGGGTCCAGCTCCGGGTTCGCCGAGACGAAGGCCCGCAGCCGCTCGACCTGAGCCGCCAGCGCCTCCGGCGTCTTCCCCGACAGCACCCACGGCACCACCGGCACCACAGGCATCTCCGCAGCCTCAGCGGCCGCAGGCGCCTCCTCCACGATCACATGCGCATTCGTCCCGCTGATGCCGAACGACGACACACCAGCCCGACGCACCCGCTCACCCGCAGGCCACTCCCGCGCCTCCGTCAACAGCTCAACGGAACCCGCCGACCAGTCCACATGCGAACTCGGCGCATCCACACCCAACGTCATCGGCAACTGCTCATTCCGCAGCGCCAACACCATCTTGATGATCCCCGCGACACCCGCCGCAGCCTGCGTGTGCCCCAGGTTCGACTTCACCGAACCCAGCCACAACGGACGCCCTTCCTCGCGCCCCTGCCCATACGTGGCAAGCAGCGCATGCGCCTCGATCGGGTCCCCGAGCCGGGTGCCCGTGCCATGTGCCTCCACGGCGTCCACGTCACCCGTGGACAGGCCGCCCGACGCCAGGGCCTGCTGGACGAGCCGCTGCTGTGCAGGACCGTTCGGCGCCGTAAGGCCGTTGCTTGCGCCGTCCTGGTTGACCGCGCTGCCCCGGACCACCGCCAGCACCCGGTGCCCGTTGCGCAGGGCGTCGCTCAGCCGCTCCACGACCAGCATGCCGATGCCCTCGGCCCAGCCCGTGCCGTCCGCAGCCTCCGCGAAGGGCTTGCAGCGGCCGTCGGGGGCCAGGCCCCGCTGCCGGCTGAAGGCCGTGAACGTACCGGGGCTGGACATGACCGCGACGCCGCCCGCCAGCGCCAGCGAGCACTCGCCGCTGCGCAGCGCCTGTGCCGCCAGGTGCACCGCGACCAGCGAGGACGAGCACGCCGTGTCCACGGTGAGGGTCGGGCCTTCGAGGCCCAGGGTGTAGGCGACCCGGCCGGAGATGACGCTGGTGGCGTTGCCGGTGAGGAGGTAGCCCTCGTAGCCCTCGGGGGCCTGGTGCAGGAGCGGGCCGTACTCCTGGGGCTCGGCGCCCACGAAGACGCCGGTGGTGCTCCCGCGCAGGGTGTGCGGGTCGATGCCCGCGCGCTCCAGGGCCTCCCAGGACGTCTCCAGGGTCAGCCGCTGCTGCGGGTCCATGGAGGAGGCCTCGCGCGGGCTGATGCCGAAGAAGTCGGCGTCGAACTCGGCGGCGCCGTAGAGGAAGCCGCCCTCGCGCGCGTAGGTCTTGCCGGGGGCGTCGGGGTCGGGGTCGTACAGGCCCTCCACGTCCCAGCCGCGGTCGGTGGGCAGGCCGCCGATCGCGTCGTCGCCGGCAGCCAGCAGTTCCCACAGCTGCTCGGGCGAGCTCACGCCGCCCGGGTAGCGGCAGGCCATGCCGACGATGGCGACGGGCTCGTCGAAGGCGTGCGCGCGCGGCGCGGCCGCCGCCGCGTCCCGCCCCCGGCGTACGCCCAGCACCTCCCACATCAGCTGTTCGGCCAGGGCGGTGGGGGTGGGGTGGTCGAAGGCGATGGAGATGGGCAGTTCGGTGCCGGTGGCGGCGCCGAGCCGGCGGTGCAGGTCGACGACGGCCAGCGAGTCGAAGCCGAGCCGCAGGAAGGGCTGGTGGGGATCGAGCCGGCCGGAGGGCTCCCGGCCGGCCTTGCGCAGTGCCGCTTCCGCCTCCCGCAGGACCACCGCGAGGAGGCGGCGGAACCGGTCGGCTTCGGACAGCTCGGCCAGTTCCGTCGCGAGGGCGGACACGGGGGAGGCGGACTCGGTCATATCACTGAACTCCAGTGGTGATGTCTGCGCGGGAAGAGACCAGGCGCGAGGCGGAGACGACCTCGCCGCCGCGGGTGAGGACCTCGACGGGGGCCGGACGGCCGAGGAAGGTGAGGAGGCTGGCGGTGGGCCCGTACGCGCCGACGTTCGGCACGGCGATGACGTCGCCGGGCCGGGGCGCGGGCATCTTGACGGACCGGGAGAGCAGGTCGCCGGGCGTGCACAGCGGGCCGGCGAGGGAGACCGTCACGTTCTCGGTGTCCGCCCCGTCCGCCCCGCGGGGCTCGACGGCCAGCGGCAGCAGCCGTCCCAGGCCGGCCATGCCGCCCAGGGTGTTGATCCCCGCGTCGAGGATCGCGAAGGTCCGGCCGCGGCTCTCCTTGACGTTGGTCACCGTCGTCAGCAGCCGCCCGCTGACGCCGACGAGGTAGCGCCCCGACTCGCAGGCGATCTCGATGCCGCCCTGCCGCCAGCGCGGCAGGTGCTCGTCCAGAGCCTTCTCCAGGGCGGCGCGCAGACGTCCGTAGACGGGGCGTTCGCCGGGTACGGAGTAGGGGGCGGCGAAGCCGCCGCCGATGTCCAGCATCCGCAGCGGCAGGCCGAGCTCGGCCTCCAGGCGGGCCGCCGAGGCGATGGTCGCCTCGAACTCGGCGATCAGGCTGTCCTCGTCCTTGGAGTTGCTGAGCGGGAAGAAGTGCGCGCCCACCACCTCCACGCCCGGCACGGCCAGCAGCTCCGGCAGCACCTCGGGCAGCCCCTCGGCGTCGAAGCCGAACTGCGAGGGCGTGCCGGTCATCCGGATGCTGGTGGTGGCCGCGGCGGCCGCGCTGTTGACGCGGATCAGGACCTGGGCCCGGATGCCGCGCCCGTGTGCCACGGCGCCCAGCCGCCGCAGGTCGCCGGGGGACTCGACGGAGAAGGTGCGCACGCCCGCGTCGAGGGCGACGGCCATTTCGGCGGCCGTCTTGCCGGGGCCGGAGTAGAGGACGGCCGCGGGCTCGTGCCCGGCCTCCAGGGCCGAGGCGAGCTCGCCGGTGGAGCACACCTCGGCGCGGCAGGGGCGGTCGCCTTCGCGCAGGGCCCGGACGATGCCGGGGTGCGGGTTGGCCTTGAGGGAGTAGAAGAGGGTGAAGCCGTCGGGCAGCGCCGCGTACAGGGCGTCGCGGGCGGCGGTGACCCGGTCGAGGTCGTAGACGTAGAGCGGGGAGCCGTAGCGTCCGGTCAGCTCGCCGTCCGGGATCGGGCTCACGCCGCCTCCTCGGCGAGCATGGCCTCCAGCTGCTGCTTGGCGTTCTTGCCGTTGGCGGTCAGCGGGAAGGCGTCCAGGACCCGGCAGAGCGAGGGCACCTTGACTGCCTCCAGGCGCTGCGCCAGCTCGCGCAGCACGGTCTGCGGGGCCAGGCCGTCCGCCTCCACGAAGATCATCAGGTCGCGGTCGGCGGTGGGCTTGAGGGCGGCGGCGTTGCGCACGCCCGGGATGTCCATCGCGGCGCCCTCGATCTCGATGGTGGAGACCCGCATGCCCTTGCGCTTGAACATGTCGTCGCGGCGGCCCTCGAAGTAGAGGTAGCCGTCCTCGTCCAGGCGCCCGTAGTCGCCGGTGTGCAGGCGGGTGACGCCGGTCGCGGGGTCCGTGCGGAAGGTGCGGGCGGTGATCTCCGGCAGCCGCCAGTAGCCGGCCATGACGTGCGGGCCGGTGACGGTGATCTCGCCGCTGGAGCCGGCCGGGACCTCGTTGCCGTCCTCGTCAAGGATCGCGACGCGGGTGCCGGGCAGCGGGCGGCCGGAGGAGCCAGGGCGCTCGCGGTCCTCGGCCGGGGGCATCACGGTGATGCGCTTGCACTCGGAGATGCCGTACATGCGCACCACGCGCGCGCCGGGGAAGCAGCGCCACAGGCCGTCGATGATCCGCTGCTCCAGGGCGGCGCCGGTGCTGGTGAACATGCGCAGCTTGGTCGGGCGCGGGTCGCGCTCGGCGAGGCGGATCAGCGGGCCGCCCAGGGAGGGGACCAGCGGCAGGACGGTGGTGCCGGTCTCGCGGATGAGCAGGTGCAGCTTGGCGTCGGCCTCGCCGTCGGCCAGGACCAGCTCGGCGCCGGCCAGGCAGCACAGCAGTACCTGGAAGAGGCCGTAGTCGAAGGAGAGCGGGACGCGCACGAAGACGACGTCGTCGTTGCGGTAGCCGAGCACCCGGTTGATGGCGTCGGCGGCGAACGACATTTGCGCGTGGGGGCAGATGATGCCCTTGGGGGTGGCGGTGGAGCCGGAGGTGTAGATGAGGACGGCGGGGGAGGCGGGGTCGTGGGCCTCGGCCGGTACGGACGCGCCGTCGGTCAACTCGCCCCACACCGTGCCGATCTCGTGCACGGGGAAGCCGGTGAGCGGGCGGACCTTGTCGCCCGCGCCGTCCACCACGACCACCAGGCGCGGCTCGCAGTTGGCGATGACCGCCTTGAGGTGGAAGTCCTTCATCTCGGCGCTGATGGGCACGAGCGCCGCCCCGCAGCGGGAGGCCGCGTAAAGCATGGCGACGGTCTCGCGGACGTTGGGCAGCCGGACGACGACGCGGTCCCCGGGGCGTACGCCCTGTGCGCGCAGCCAGGCGGCCGCGGCGTGGCTCTGGGCGACCAGGTCCTGCCAGGTCCAGGAGCCCTTCGAGTCGCGGACGGCGACGTGCTGCGGGCGCAGCGCGGCCGTGGTGTCGAGCAGTTCGTGCAGCAGCTTCGCCGCAGCGGTGCCGTCCGGGTGTCCGGCCACGGCGTTCTCCACCGTCAGGGTCACAGTCCTTCTCCTTGTCGGCTTGGCTTCCGGCCGTGGTCCAGCAGCGTCCCGGCGAGGGACCTGAGGGAGGACCGGTCGATCTTCCGGTTGGCGTTCATGGGGAACTCCTCCAGGTGGTGGAAGAGCCGGGGGACCATCGCCTTGGGCAGGCCCGCGGCCAGCTGCCTGGCCAGGTCGGCGGAGTGGGCGGGGCGGCCGGTGTAGAAGGCGACGAGTTCGTGGCTGCCCGCGGCCGGCACGGCGACGGCCACGGCGTCCTCGACGCCGTCCAGGCCGCGGACGCCGTGCCCGACCTCGCTCAGCTCCACCCGCCAGCCCTGGACCTGCACTTGGTCGTCGGCGCGGCCCAGGTAGGCGATGTCGCCGTCGGGGTAGCGGCGCACCCGGTCGCCGGTGCGGTACCAGCGGCGTCCGTCGTGGTCGAGGAAGCGCCCGGTGTCCTCGGCCGGGTCGAGGTAGCCGGTGAACATCTGCGGGCCGGTGATGCACAGTTCGCCCTCGTCGCCGTCGACGGAGCCGTCGGGGGCGAGCAGCAGGTGTCCGAGGCTGGTGTGGACGGGGCCGATGGGGACGACGCCGCCCACGTACCGCTCGTCGGGGGTGGCGGGGGCCAGCCGGTGGGCGCTTACGGTGATGGTGAGTTCGGTGGGGCCGTAGAGGTTCTCGACGGCCGAGCCGGGCGCGGCCTGCTGCCACTCCTCGGCGTCGTGCCGGTGCAGGGGCTCGCCCGCGAACAGGCTCCAGCGCAGGCCGGGCAGCGAGCCGGGGGCCAGGGCGCCGGTGCGGCGGGCGAGGGCGATGGCGCCGGGGGTGGAGAACCAGACCGTCATCCGCTCCGAGGCGAGGAATTCGGGCAGCGCCCGGTACGCGCGCATCGGCAGCGGTACGACGCAGCCGCCCGCGCCCCAGGCGCAGAACAGGTCGAAGACCGCGCAGTCGAAGGTGAGGTCGAAGGTCTGGGAGAAGACGTCGTCGGGCCCGAAGTCGTAGCGCGCGTCCAGGGTGCGGAAGTAGCTGTCGGTGGCCCGGTGGCTGGTGGGGACGCCCTTGGGGCGGCCGGTGGAGCCGGAGGTGAAGAGGATGTAGGCGGCGTCCTCGGGCGCGGCGGGCAGCGGCGCGTCCAGGGCGGTGTGCGCCGGCGCCTCGGTGATCAGCCCGGGGCGGCGGGCGGAGCGGGCGCCCGGGGCGAGGACGGGCAGCGGGTCGTCCTCGGCGAGCAGGGCGTCCAGCGCGGCCAGGCCGCTCGCGTCGGCGACGGCCGCCTCGGCGCCCGCCGCGGTGAGGATCGCGCGGTTGCGGGCGGCGGGGAAGCCGGGGTGCAGGGGGACGGCGGTGGCGCCCAGGTAGAGGGCGGCCAGCAGGCCGGTGTAGGCCTCCGCGCTCTTGGTGGCCACGACGGCGACGACGCGGGGTGCGCCGCCGGGGGTGGCGTCGCGCAGGGCTCCGGCCCAGGCCAGGGCCTGTTCGTGGGCCTCGGCGTAGGTGGTCTCGTGGCCGTCGATGCGGAAGGCGGGGCGGTGAGGCGCGCGGGCCAGGCCGCGCAGGAACCTGCCGTGGAGAGTGCCGTCGAGAGAGGCGTTGCTCATGGTGTCAGACCCCTGCCTTCGGGCGCATCGCGTGTTTGGGATCGGCCGCGGTGATCTCGAAGTCGCGGGTGGCGCACTCCACTCGGCCGAACAGCGCGTCGGGACCGGCGATCACCAGCTTGCGCACGCCGCGTTCGCGCAGGGCGCCCAGCGCGGCGGGCCAGTCGACGGGCCGGGTGAAGTGGTCGAGGAGCATGGCCCGCAGGTCTTCGGCCGTGCGGATCTCGCGGCCGTCCTGGTCGGCGACGACCGGGAGCACCGGGTCGCGCAGCGGCAGGGAGCCGATGACCTCGCGCCCGGCCCGCTCACGCAGACCGCCGAAGAGGGAGGAGTGCATGGGCGGGCGCATGGTGTAGAGGGGGAGCGAGCCGATGGCCCGCAGCCGCCGCTGGAAGTCCTCCAGGTGCCGCTCGTGCAGGGACACCATCGCGAAGCCCTCGTCGAGGCGGCAGGACAGCTCGTGCCACTCGCCGCGCTCGTCCATGCCGGCCAGCAGCTCCCGCAGGGCCTCGGCCGGGGCGCGGACGAAGGACTGGGTGACCACGTCGCGGTGTTCGGTGGCGAAGTAGGCGGCGGTGCAGCGCGCCAGGCGGGCGGTGGCTGTCACCGCGTCGGCGAAGTCCAGGGCGCCGCAGAAGCCGATGAGCGGCTTCTCGCCGAAGCTCGGCCCGACGCACACCTCCGGTTCGGCGCCCAGTTCCTCGACGGCCCAGTCGGCAAGTGCCGTACAGGCGACCATGAACGCCACCTGGGCCGCCTCCGAGTAATCCTCCCCCGACTCCCGGAAGGCGTCGAAGAGCGAATAGCCCAGGGCTTCGTCGGCGGCCGGAAGCAGCTTCTGGGCAAAGGAATTCAGGAGCAGGAACCTGCCCAGGTCGGGAAAGCGGACAGGACCCATTCCGGGAAACACCATCGCCGTAGTCATCGCAGCAACCCGTCTCGTCGCGAACTGGTCTCGAAGTGGTCTCCAAACGACCCCTTCGGAGCAGTTTTAGATCCTCGGGGAAGAGCACCCAACCCCTATCCCACCCCGCCGCCTACCCTTATGAGGGGTAGTCGGTCGGAGAACAGGGGGGTGACCGCTGTGGCGAGTGAGGGCACTCGCGGTTTGAATTCTCCGGATTCCCGGATTCGTACCCGGACCGACGTGGATGGGTGACACATGACCATGACCGAGGACACCACGCTCGCCCCGCTGACCGGCCCGCCGCCGCCCGCCGACCCCAGGTCAAGGGCGGCTCTGCTCAAGCTGGTCAAGCAGACCGTCAAGGACGGCCCCGGGCCGCGGGCCACCGAACAGCAGTGGGCCAAGGGCAAGCTCACGGTCCACGAGCGGCTCGCGCTGCTCTTCGACGAGGGGTCGTTCCAGGAGACCGAGCCGCTGCGCCGGCACCGGGCCAGCGGCTTCGGCCTGGAGAAGAAGCGCCCGCACACCGACGGCGTCATCACCGGCTGGGGGACGGTCGACGGCCGGACCGTCTTCGCTTACGCACACGACTTCCGCATCTTCGGCGGCTCGCTCGGCGAGGCCCACGCCCAGAAGATCCACAAGCTGATGGACCTGGCCATGGCGGCAGGGGCGCCGCTGGTCAGCCTGAGCGACGGGGCCGGCGCCCGGATCCAGGAGGGCGTGACGGCCCTGGCCGGATACGGCGGCATCTTCCGCCGCAATGTGGCGTCGTCGGGGGTGATCCCGCAGATCAGCGTGATGCTCGGGCCCTGCGCCGGCGGAGCCACCTACTCCCCGGCGCTCACCGACTTCGTCTTCATGGTCCGCGGCACTTCGCAGATGTATATCACCGGCCCGGATGTGGTCCAGGCCGTCACCGGCGAGCGGATCAGCCACGACCAGCTCGGCGGCGCGGATGTGCACGCCTCGGTCTCCGGCGCCGCGCACTTCGCCTACGAGGACGAGGCCGAGTGCCTGGCCGAGGTGCGCTACCTGCTGTCGCTGCTGCCGCAGAACAACCGGGAGATGCCGCCCGCGGTCCCGGCCGACGACCCCGCCGACCGGCGCTGCGAGGCGCTGCTCGACCTGGTCCCGGCCGACGCCAACCGCTCGTACGACATGCGGCCGGTCATCGAGGAGATCGTCGACGACGGCGAGGTCTTCGAGGTGCACTCCTCCTGGGCCACCAACATCATCTGCGCGCTGGCCCGCCTCGACGGCCACGTCGTCGGCATCGTCGCCAACCAGCCCTCCTCCTTCGCCGGCGTCCTCGACATCAACGCCAGCGAAAAGGCCGCCCGCTTCGTGCAGATGTGCGACGCGTTCAGTATTCCGCTCGTCACCCTCGTCGACGTCCCCGGCTTCCTGCCCGGGCGCGAGCAGGAGCACGGCGGCATCATCCGGCACGGCGCCAAGCTGCTCTACTCCTACTGCAACGCCACCGTCCCCCGGATCTCGCTGATCCTGCGCAAGGCCTACGGCGGCGCCTACATCGTCATGGACTCCCAGTCCATCGGCGCCGACCTCACCTTCGCCTGGCCCACCAACGAGATCGCCGTCATGGGCGCGGAGGGCGCGGCCAACGTCGTCTTCCGCCGCGAGATCGCCGCGGCCTCCGACCCGGAGGCGGCCCGCGCCGAGCGCATCAAGCAGTACCAAGAAGAGCTGATGCACCCCTACTACGCCGCGGAGCGCGGCCTGGTGGACGACGTCATCGACCCCGCGGAGACGCGCTCGGTGCTCATCCGCTCGCTGGCGATGCTCCGGGCCAAGCAGGCGGGCCTGCCGGCCCGCAAGCACGGAAACCAGCCGGTGTGACGCCGATGGACGAGACCCTGCGCATCGTCAGAGGCGAACCCGACGCGACGGAGGTGGCCGCGGCCACCGTGGCCCTGCTCGCCGCGCTGCGCGGCCGGCCCGCAGCCGAGGACGCCCCCAGGGCCCCCGGCACCACCTGGCGGGCCGACGGCTCCTACCACCCGCCGGGCGCCTGGTCCGCGTGGCGCGGACCGCAGTGAGGGCAACGCACTGAGGCCGCCTCCCGGAATCCGGGAGGCGGCCTCACCGCCGTGCGCACCGCCCCGTGCTCAGACGGGCTGGTGCGCGGACCGGGCCTGCCGCGCCGCGACGGTCGCCGGGTACCGCATGGTGAACATCACCGGAATCAGGAAGCTGACCACCTTGATGACGATCGAGGCGGTCGTCGCCTTCGGGTCGTGGTGGATCAGCACGGCCAGCGCCGCGGCTGCACCGGCGAACGACACCCCCCACACGGTGGTGATCACGGCATTGGTGCGGAAGAACGCCTTCGTCTTCCACACCTTCTCCGGCGCGATCCGCCGGGCGATGCCGAGCGTGAAGGGACGGCCGATGGCCAGCGAGCCGAAGGCGGTCAGGGCGAGCCAGGCGTCGACCAGGGCCGGGCCGTAGGGGATCAGGGACGAATCGGGGTCCTTGTAGGAGAGCCAGGTGATGCCGGCGAAGAACACGGCCGCGCTCACCTCGATCACCATTTCGTCCCAGTGCTTGCCCGTGCGGCGGTCGCGGTAGATCACGACGAGCGCGATCGCGAGTCCGACCTCCGCGCCGTTGCGCCAGTCGTCGCTCGTGGCCACGAACGCGTAGGCGATCCAGGGCAGGAAGCTGATGAGGTAGCGGTTCATGGGAGCTCCTTTCTCCAAGGTATTAGGACAGCCGCCCCTAGCACCGCGCTAAAGCGGAGCACCCGCGACCGGATAGCGGCCGGCCCCGGCCCGCCCCCACAGGCCCCCCGCCAGGAATCCTTTAGCCCGCCCCAAGCAATCGCCCGCAGCCTGTGCGCACATCCCACGCACCGTTGCCCGTGCCCATGCTGGAGGAAAGCGTGTCCCGTCGCCTGTTCACCTCGGAGTCGGTCACCGAAGGCCATCCCGACAAAATCGCCGACCAGATCAGCGACGCCGTCCTCGACGCGCTCCTCGCCCAGGACCGCAGCGCCCGCGTCGCCGTCGAAACCCTGATCACCACCGGCCAGGTGCATATCGCGGGCGAAGTCACCACCTCCGCCTACGCCGATATTCCGGCCATTGTCCGCGACACCGTCCTGCGCATCGGATACGACTCCTCGGCCAAGGGATTCGACGGCGCTTCCTGCGGCGTCTCGGTATCCATCGGCGCCCAGTCGCCCGATATCGCGCAGGGCGTCGACACCGCCTACGAGAACCGCGTCGACGGCGCCCCGGACGACCTCGACAAGCAGGGCGCCGGCGACCAGGGCCTGATGTTCGGCTACGCCTGCGACGACACCCCCGAGCTGATGCCGCTGCCCATCGCCCTCGCCCACCGCCTCTCGCGCCGCCTGTCCGCCGTCCGCAAGGAGGGCCGCCTGGCCTACCTGCGCCCCGACGGCAAGACGCAGGTCACCATCGAGTACGACGGCGACAAGGCCGTACGCCTGGACACCGTCGTCGTCTCCACCCAGCACGCCCCCGACATCAGCCTCGACGGGCTGCTCGCCCCCGACATCCGCGAGTTCGTCGTCGAGCCGGAGCTCGCCGGCCTCGACCTGGACACCGACGGCTACCGGCTGCTCGTCAACCCCACCGGGCGCTTCGAGATCGGCGGCCCCATGGGCGACGCCGGACTCACCGGCCGGAAGATCATCGTCGACACCTACGGCGGCATGGCCCGCCACGGCGGCGGCGCCTTCTCCGGCAAGGACCCGTCCAAGGTGGACCGCTCGGCCGCCTACGCCATGCGCTGGGTCGCCAAGAACGTCGTCGCCGCGGGCCTGGCCCGGCGCTGCGAGGCCCAGGTCGCGTACGCCATCGGCAAGGCGGCGCCCGTCGGCCTCTTCATCGAGACCTTCGGCACCGAGACCATGCCCGTCGCGACCATCCAGCAGGCCGTCACCGAGGTCTTCGACCTGCGCCCGGCCGCCATCATCCGCGACCTGGACCTGCTGCGCCCGGTCTACGGGCAGACCGCCGCCTACGGCCACTTCGGCCGCACCGGCGCGGACTTCACCTGGGAGAACACCGACCGGGCCGACAAGCTCCGCCAGGCCGCCGGCGCATAACCATGACCGCCGCCACCCCGCACCAGCTGCGCACCGCGCTCGCCACCCGCGTCGTCGTCGCCGACGGCGCCATGGGCACCATGCTCCAGGACCAGGACCCCACCCTTGACGACTTCCAGGGGCACGAGGGCTGCAACGAGATCCTCAACGTCTCGCGCCCGGACATCGTCCGGGCGGTCCACGAGGCGTACTTCGCGGCGGGCGTCGACTGCGTCGAGACCAACACCTTCGGCGCGAACCTCGCCAACCTCGGCGAGTACGGCATCCCCGAGCGGATATACGAGCTCGCCGAGGCCGGCGCGCGGCTGGCGCGGGACGTGGCGGACGGCTACTCCACGCCCGACCGTCCCCGCTGGGTGCTCGGCTCCGTCGGCCCCGGCACCAAACTGCCCACCCTGGGCCACGCCCCCTTCGCCGACCTGCGCGACGCCTACCAGCGGCAGGTCGAGGGCCTGATCGCGGGCGGCGCCCACGCCGTCCTCGTGGAGACCACCCAGGACCTGCTGCAGACCAAGGCCTCGCTGATCGGCGCCCGGCGCGCCCTGCGCGCGGCGGGCCGGGACCTGCCCCTGCTCGTCCAGGTCACCGTCGAGACCACCGGCACCATGCTGCTCGGCTCCGAGATCGGCGCCGCACTCACCGCCCTCGAACCGCTCGGTGTCGACGTCATCGGCCTCAACTGCGCCACCGGCCCCGCCGAGATGAGCGAGCACCTGCGCCACCTCTCCCGGCACGCCCGCACCCACGTCTCCGCCATGCCCAACGCCGGGCTGCCCGTCCTCGGCAAGAACGGCGCCCACTACCCGCTCACCCCCACCGAGCTGGCCGATGCCCACGAGGGCTTCGTCCGCGAATACGGCCTCTCCCTGGTCGGCGGCTGCTGCGGCACCACGCCCGAACACCTGCGCAAGGTCGTCGAGCGCGTACGCGACCTGGAGCCCGCGCCCCGCACCGTGCGCCCCGATCCGGGCGCCTCCTCCCTCTACGCGCACGTGCCCTTCCGGCAGGACACCTCCTACCTGGCCATCGGCGAGCGGACCAATGCCAACGGCTCCAAGGCGTTCCGCGAGGCGATGACCGAGGAGCGCTGGGACGACTGCGTCGAGATCGCCCGCAACCAGATCCGCGACGGCGCCCACCTGCTGGACCTGTGCGTGGACTACGTCGGCCGCGACGGCGTCGCCGACATGCGCACCCTCGCCGGGCTGTTCGCCACCGCCTCCACCCTCCCCATCGTCCTGGACTCCACCGAACCGGCCGTCCTGGAGGCGGGACTGGAGTGCCTGGGCGGCCGGGCCGTCATCAACTCCGTCAACTACGAGGACGGCGACGGCCCCGACTCCCGCTTCGCCCGCATCATGCCGCTGGCCGTCGAGCACGGCGCGGCCGTGGTCGCCCTGACCATCGACGAGCGCGGGCAGGCCCGTACGGCCGAGTGGAAGCTGGCGGTCGCCGAGCGGCTGATCGCCGACCTCACCGGCAACTGGGGGCTGCGCGAGAGCGACATCATCGTCGACTGCCTCACCTTCCCCATCGCCACCGGGCAGGAGGAGACCCGGCGCGACGGCATCGAGACGATCGAGGCCATCCGCGAGCTCAAGCGCCGCCACCCCGAGGTGCAGACCACCCTCGGCCTGTCGAACATCTCCTTCGGCCTCAACCCGGCCGCGCGGATCGTGCTCAACTCCGTCTTCCTCAGCGAGTGCGTGGCCGCCGGGCTGGACTCCGCCATCGCCCACGCCTCGAAGATCCTGCCCATCTCCCGCATCCCGGCCGAACAGCTGGAGTGCGCCCTGGACCTGATCCACGACCGCAGGCGCGAGGGGTACGACCCGCTCCAGCGCTACCTGGAGCTCTTCGACGGCGTGGACACCGCCTCCGTCAAAGCGGACCGGGCCGGGGAGCTCGCCGCCCTGCCGCTGGACGAGCGCCTCAAACGGCGCGTCGTCGACGGCGAGCGCAACGGCCTGACCGCCGACCTGGACGAGGCCCTGGCGGCCGGCCGTCCCGCGCTGGAGATCGTCAACGACACCCTGCTGGACGGCATGAAGACCGTGGGCGAGCTCTTCGGCTCGGGCCGGATGCAACTGCCCTTCGTGCTGCAGTCGGCGGAGGTGATGAAGAGCGCCGTCGCCCACCTGGAGCCGCACATGGAGAAGGCGGACGGCGAGGGCGGCGCCGGCAAGGGCACGATCGTCCTGGCCACGGTCAAGGGCGACGTGCACGACATCGGCAAGAACCTCGTCGACATCATCCTCTCCAACAACGGCTACAACGTCGTCAACCTCGGCATCAAACAGCCCGTCTCCGCGATCCTGGAAGCCGCCGAAGAACACCGCGCGGACGCCATCGGCATGTCCGGCCTGCTGGTGAAGTCCACGGTGGTGATGAAGGAGAACCTGGAGGAGCTCAACCGGCGCGGCATGGCCGCCCGCTACCCCGTCATCCTCGGCGGCGCCGCCCTGACCAGGGCCTACGTCGAGCAGGATCTGCACGAGGTCTACGAGGGCGAGGTCCGCTACGCCCGCGACGCCTTCGAGGGCCTGCGCCTGATGGACGCCCTGATCGCCGTCAAACGCGGCGACGAGGGCGCCGCGCTGCCCGAGCTCAAGCGCCGCCGGGTGGCCGCCGCCGCCCGCCCCCGGCCCACGGACGGCGCCGCGCTGCCCGCGCGCTCCGACGTGGCCGCCGACAACCCCGTGCCCGCGCCGCCCTTCTGGGGCACCCGGGTGGTCAAGGGGATCCCGCTGGCCGAATACGCCTCCTGGCTGGACGAGCGCGCCACCTTCATGGGCCAGTGGGGCCTCAAAGCCACCCGCGGCGGGGACGGCCCCTCCTACGAGGAACTGGTGGAACGGGAGGGACGGCCAAGACTGCGGATGTGGCTGGACCGGATCCACACGCAGAACCTGCTGGAGGCCGCCGTCGTCTACGGCTACTTCCCGTGCGTCGCCCAGGGCGACGACCTCGTCGTCCTGGACGAGAGCGGCGGCGAGCGCACCCGCTTCACCTTCCCGCGCCAGCACCGCGACCGGTACCTGTGCCTGTCCGACTTCTTCCGCACCGCGGACGCGGGGGAGCCGGACGTGGTGGCCTTCACCGTCGTCACCATGGGCAACCGCGTCTCGGAGGCGGCGAACGAGCTCTTCGCCGCCGACGCCTACCGCGAATACCTCGAACTGCACGGCCTGTCCGTGCAGCTGACGGAGGCACTCGCCGAGTACTGGCACGCCCGGATCCGAAGCGAGCTCGGCATCGCCGGGAGCGACCCCGGCAGCCTCGACGGCATGTTCCGCACCGAGTACCAGGGCTGCCGCTACTCGCTCGGCTACCCCGCCTGCCCGGACCTGGAGGACCGGGCGAAGATCGTCGAACTGCTGCGGCCCGATCGGATCGGGGTCACGCTCTCGGAGGAGTTCCAGCTCCATCCGGAGCAGTCCACCGACGCACTGGTGCTGCACCACCCGGAGGCCACCTACTTCAAGGCAGCGTCATCAGGGTCCCCCGCCCGCGAAGGGGTCCCGGCATGAGCGACCCGTCCTTCTCCTTCGAGTTCTTCCCGCCCAAGACCGACGAGGGGGAGCGTGTCCTGTGGGACGCCATCCGGCGCATCGAGGCCGTGGCCCCCTCCTTCGTCTCCGTGACCTACGGCGCCGGCGGCTCCTCCCGCGACCGCACCATCGACGTCACCCGGCGCATCGCCCGCGAGACCACCCTGCGCCCGGTGGCCCATCTCACCGCCGTCGGGCACTCCGTCGCCGAGCTGCGCCAGATCATCGGGGCGTACGCGGACGCGGGCATCCGCGACGTCCTCGCCCTGCGCGGCGACCCGCCCGGCAACCCCCGCGGCCCCTGGACCCCGCACCCGCAGGGCCTGACCTACGCGGCCGAGCTGGTCCGCCTCGTGCGGGACATGGGAGCCTTCACCGTCGGCGTCGCCGCCTTCCCCGAGCGCCACCCGCGCTCGCGCGGCTGGGACGACGACATCCGGCACTTCGTCGCCAAGTGCCGGGCCGGCGCGGACTACGCCGTCACCCAGATGTTCTTCCACGCGGAGGACTACCTGCGGCTGCGCGACCGCGTCGCCGCGGCGGGCTGCGACATTCCGATCATCCCCGAGATCATGCCGGCCACGGACGTCCGCCAGATCCGCCGCTTCGCCGAGCTCAGCAACGCCCGCTTCCCCGACGACCTCGCCCGCCGCCTGGAGACGGCCCGCGAGGACCCCGCCGCCGCCCACCGCATCGGCGTCGACCACGCGAGCGCCCTGGCCTTGCAGCTGCTGGACGAGGGGGCGCCGGGGCTGCACTACATCACCCTCAACCGGTCCACCGCGACCTTGGACATCCACCGGAACGTCCTCGGCTCCCGGCTACTGCCCAGGTCACCCGGACGCTTCACGAACGAAACCTTTGCGACCTCGCGCCGTTGATCCGGGCTCCCGGCCGTAACCGACCGGGTGCTCGTCCCGTACGACCAAGCAAAGGTGTCTCCCCCATGTCACGAATCGTCAAGGCAGCAGTCATCACCGCCACAGTGGGCGCCACTCTCGCCGGTTTCACCGGCAGCGCGGTCGCCGACGCCGACGCGAATGGCGCAGCGGTCGGCTCCCCGGGCGTCATCTCGGGCAACGTCATCCAGGTCCCGATCCAAATCCCGATCAACATCTGTGGCAACACCATCGACATCGTTGGCCTGCTGAACGCGGCATCAGGCAACGTCTGCATCAACGGCTGACGTCGTACGGTTCCGCAGAACCGTTCCCCCATGTGGCGCCCCCGACCCGGTCGGCGGGCGCCACCGGCGTGTTCAGGGGTTTCCCGGCAGGGGCTTTCCGGGAGGGGTTTTCCGGGAGCCTGGGCGGCGACTGCATGGCGCTCTATGATCATTACTTTGCGTATGGGGAGCGCGCAGGCGGCAGGGGGGAGCGGGGATGGCGGCCGGAGGTTCGGCGGCGACCAGGGCGCAGGAGGCGCGGCGGCACGAGCGCGAGCTGCGCGAGCAGCTGCGGGCGGCGCAGGAGGAAGCGCGGCGGTGGGAGGCGGCGGGCGAGGGCGAGCGCAGCGTCGCGGCCAAGCTGCTGATGCTCACCGAGCGCGGCTGGCGGCTGCTGGTGGACCGGCGCTGGCCGGGCACGCGCTCGGCCAACGTCGACATGCTGCTCGTCGGGCCGGGCGGCGTCTTCGTCATCGACGTCAAGAACTGGCGCTCGGCCCCCCGGACGGACGGCGGCCACCTCGTCGCGGGCGGTCAGCGGCGCGACGGGGAGATCGACAAGCTGCTGGCGATGACCCGGGTCGCCGAGGGGGCCGTCGCCTCCCTGGGCATGTCGCCCGTGGCCGTCCACCCGCTGATGGTCTTCGCGGGCCGGTCCCTCGACGCCACGCTGGGCAGGGTCCGGCTGCTGGGCGAGCTCGATGCGGCATCGGCGCTGATGGCGGAGCGCTGCCGGCTGGGCGCGGCCGTGGTGCGCGCCATCGCCGGCCACCTGGAAGAGGTCTTTCCGGCCTATGAGGCGTCGGCGGTGCGCCCTGCCCGGCCAGCCGCGCCGTCCGTGCCGTCTGTTTCGACGGAGGACGGTCTCTTCGACGTGGCGCGGCTGCGGGACGCGGCCATGGAGGCCGCGCGCAACGCCCCCATCGAGCAGTGGATGACCTTCCTCCATCCCGACCAGGTCGCCTTGGTCCGGCGCAACTGGGCGGGCCCGGCCAGGATCAGCGGCCCGGCGGGCACCGGCAAGACGGTGGTGGCGCTGCACCGGGCCGCCCATCTGGCCCAGCGCACGACGGGCCGGATCCTGTACGTGACGTTCGCCAACAACCTCCCGCGGGTCCAGAGCACGTTCCTGCGCGAGATGTCCCCGGCCGTCGCGGACCGGATCGAGTTCCGCAGCCTCCATTCCTGGTCCCTGAAGTTCCTCGAAGAGCGCCGGATACCCCACCGGCTGCACGGGGACCGCGCCAGGACGGCCTTCAACCTGGCCTGGAGCCACCGGGGCCGGGACAGCATCCTGTCCGCGCTCGAGCCGGCGCCGCACTACTGGCAGGAGGAGGTCGACTACGTCATAAAGGGCCGGGGGATCACCCGCTTTGAGGAGTACGCCGCCGTCGTCCGCCGCAGGCGGCGGCTGAACCTCCGCCGGGTGCACCGCGAGGCGGTCTGGGAGCTGTACGAGGAGTACGAGCGGATCCGCACCGAGCGCGGGGTGCACGACTTCCACGACCTCCTCGGCCTGGCCCTGGCCGAGGCCCGGGAGCGTCCGGCGAGCCCGCCGTACGCGGCGGTGATCGCGGACGAGGTGCAGGACCTCACGCTGGTGGGCGTCCGGCTGCTGCACGCCCTCGTGGGCGACGCGCCCAACGGCCTGCTCCTGGTGGGCGACGGCCAGCAGTCGGTCTATCCGGGAGGCTTCCGCCTCGCCGACGCCGGGATAGAGGTCCGCGGCGACCGCGGCCAGATCCTGCGCACCAACTATCGCAACGCCAAGGAGATCCTCGACGCGGCGCTCGCCGTCGTCGCCGAGGACGCCTTCGACGACATCGACGGCACGCCCACGGCGGGCCGCCGCGACGTCGACTCGGCCTGCCACCACGGCGTGGTCACCCGGGTGGTCTCGCGCACGCCGGCCGAGCAGGACGCGGCGCTCCTGGCCGCCCTGCGGGATGCGGGCCCGGATGTCTGGCCGGACTCGGCCGTCCTGTGCCGCTCCAAGCACGAGACGGACCGCTGCCGCCGGCTGCTCGCCGATGCCCGGATCCCCGTCTGCTCCCTGGAGCAGTACGACGGGCATCCGGTCGACGCCGTGAAGCTCGGCACCTACCGCCGCGCGAAGGGCCTGGAGTTCAAGCACGTCTATCTGCCCGACCACATCCCGCTGGCCTCGGCGGCGGTCAACGACGACATCACCCGCGAACGGCAGGAGCTCTTCCGTGCCCAGCTGTTCGTGGCCATGACCCGGGCCCGGGACACGCTCTGGCTGGGCACGGTCTCGCGTGAGCCCTGAGCGCCGTCACGGCAGCGGCGGCAGCGGAGGGCCTGCGTCCGCGGCACCGGGGGTGGGGGGCTTGCCCTCGGACAGGGCTCTGAGGACGCCGGGGCGGCTGACCGAGTAGCGGCGGTGGCCCGTGCGGAGGATGTCCGCCATGCGCATCTCCGCCAGCACGTTCTCGATGGTCGCCCGGCTGAGCATCAGCGCCTCGCCCAGCTCCGCCTGCGTGGGGCCGGAGACCTCGATGGGGGCGCCGGGCGGCCGGGCGGCTCTCGCGCCGGAGGTGCGGTCCAGTTCCAGCAGCAGGGTGCACACCCGCTGGATCGGCGACCGGCGGTAATTGGCGTAGACGCGTTCGTTGTTCATCAGGCGTTCCGCGATGTTCGTCGCGACGCCTTTCATGATGGCGATCTCGCTGTCGGCGAGCATCCGCATGCGCGGCAGCGAACAGGACAGCGTCCAGGTCGTGGTCAGGCATTCCGCGGCGGCCGTGCGGGCCTTCTCGTCGACGATCTCCACATCTCCGAGAATCGAGTCGGCACCCCGGAATCTCAGTGTCGTGGCCCCGGCGGTCGTGGCACGTTCGGCCACACAGCCGGACAGAATGAAGTGAACTTCGGTCGATCCCGGAACGACCCCGCGTAAGCGCTGACCTTTTCCGTATTGACGGCTCACCAGGTGGTCGGCGAGCGCATCGCGCACCGGACCGGGCAGCGCGGTGAAGAACGGCACGGACCGCGCCCGCTCGGTCTGCCGTATCACCCGCTGATTGAGGCTGGCCATCCAGTCCGGCGGCAATTTACCGCTCAACGCCCCACCTCCGCGGTGCGCGGAGCCGCGGACGGCGCGTGCAACGCGCCGACCAGCGGGACCATCGCCGTGACCAGGGTCGCCAAGGCGATGATCAGCGCAGCTATTCGGGCCGGATGCCCGCCCATCCGCTTGATCGCGTAGATCACCACGGTCGCGATGATCGCAAACATCGCCACGGCTGTAATAAGGAATCCGGCATTTTCGCTGCGCAACGTCGATTCTCCACTTCCGCGGGAGGTTCCATGGCAGGTCCAGTCCTGTCCCGCGCCGCCGGCGCCCGTGGTGAGCGGGGGCCCGAACGAGCGAACTCGGGTAGCCCCGAAGCGTATCCGACTACAAGAGCGGCCGCGCGCTTCGTCCCTGGATCTAGGGACCTGTCCCATGCAATGCGGACTGACACGGAAAATCCGGATCCTCGCCGGAGACCGGCGTTCGCGGACGAACTCCGCGTGGTATAACCGGGCCGAAATTCCCTGCCTTTAGGGAAAACGCCGTCAGTTCGAGGCGGGCTCCCCACGGCAAGGGAATCCCGTGCGCAAGTATCGCGTTAGCTGGTCACCGGCCACCGACTGGCCGGAGCGCTGACGTTGAACCTGGCAGGTCCATCGCAGCAAGGGTGGGGGAACTCCGGGGGTGGTGCCCCGGAGGGCCTCCACCCGCGGCGCGGAACCAACGACAACGGCCGGGCGCGGCCCGCAAAGGCGCGTCACCCGGCCGTGTCAGCCATGGCTTTAGAACCAGTCGCCGCCGTCGTTGTCCTCGACGATGTACTCGTTCTCGGTGATGTTGTTGATGACCTGGGGCTCGTCGTCGTCGAGCATCTCGTTGATCAGCGCACCGCCGACCAGCCCCGCGGCGCCCGCGGCGACCACACCGCCCCAACCGGGCCCCTGCCGCCGCTGCTGGTCGTGCCCGTACGCCGGGGCGTAGCCCTGAGGCGCGTAGCCGGGCTGCTGGGGCGCGGGGGCGTACCCCTGCTGGGCGTACCCGGCGTTCGCGGGGGCGCCCTGGGCGGCCGACTGCTGCAGCGTGGCCCACCGCTGCGCACAGGCGACACAGCTCATGATGTTCCGCGCCACGCCCCACTGCGGCGCCCACATGAGGTTCTGGACGCCAGGACCGTGCGCCGGATCGAAGAAGCAGTTCAAGGGATCTCCTGGATATCGGGCCCCGCTTGAAGCCTTGACAGGACCAGAGGGGCGAACGGTACTACTGGCAAAGCCGGTTGACGCAACAACCTCGCCCATGCGGGGTCGCAGACGGCACCCTTGCCCCCATATTTTAGTGCTTGCGCAAGCGGAGAATGCAGGGCCCCCGGCAGACGACAAGGTCCTCCCGAGTGGGGGTGCCGCTACGTCCGCGGGGACGGCTTCGGCGCCTCCCAGGCGGGCTCGACGGAGAGGTAGGTGGTGCGGAGGAGGAGATCCCCGGCCCGGAGCTGCTGCGTCCCCCACGACAGGCCGTCGTTCCGCGCCGTGGTCACGGTCTCCAGCACGTGGAACGCCCCGGTGTCGATGATCAGTCGCAGGCGCCAGGTACCGGCGTCCAGGTCGACGGCCGTGCCGGCGCGCCCGGTGCTGTCCTTGACCCGCTCCGTCACCCGCGCCC
The DNA here is from genome assembly GCF_014203555.1 of Streptomyces olivoverticillatus. Lineage (GTDB taxonomy): Bacteria > Actinomycetota > Actinomycetes > Streptomycetales > Streptomycetaceae > Streptomyces > Streptomyces olivoverticillatus. The sequence continues at coordinate 345,157 of NZ_JACHJH010000002.1, forward strand.
CGGGAATCCCAGTGAGGACCTTGAACAGCGCGGCCCGCAGCCGCGGTTCGGCGGGTGACCGGGCGAGCAGCTCCTCGACGCCGTTGAAGAGCCCCTCCGCGGCCGACTCCCCGGTGTCCTTCCCGACGAGCCGGGCCCGCAGCGCGTCCGGGTCGGTGGGCAGCTTCTCGAGGTCGTCCCACAGGACCGGTCTGCCGCAGATCACGTAGGCCGTCGGCCCCATGTCCCCCCGGTAGTAGTCCCGGACCGGACCGTCACCGAACTGCCCGCGTGTGCCGTTCCGGCTCAGCCAGACGGTCTCGTACGACTCGTCCGGCCGCTGGGTCTTCTCGCTTCTCCGGTTCCACTGGAAGGTCCGCACCTTCCAGTACGGTGCCGTCCCCGTCCCCGTCCGCTCCCGCACCGCCGCCGGGGAGCCGTGCACGTCGCCGGAGTCCGACCAGGTCTGGGACGCGACACCCAGCGCGACCGCCACGACCGCCGCCGCCGAGGCGAGCACGGGAAGGCGCCGCCGCCACCTCCGCGCCGGGACGGCCGCGGCCACCGGCTCCCATGCGAGCTCGACCGCCGGCCCCTCCTCCTCCGCCGCCCGGCCGGCCGCCGACCGCACCGCGGCCAGCGCCGCGGCGACGGCGTCCGCCGAGGGCGGCGCGACCTTGCCCGCGGCCCTCAACCGCCGGGCACCGGGGAAGTCGAGGAGGTCCCTGTCGTTCGTGTCCTGCTGCCCGGTCATGCGAGGTCTCCTGTCAGGGAAAGCGGGGCGGAGGGGCCGAGCGCCGCGCGCAGCCGGGTGCGCGCCCGGTGCAGCCGGGACCTGGCCGTGCCCGCGGGAACGCCGATGACGGCCGCGGCCTCGGTGGGGCTGAGCTGCTCCCACGCGATCAGGAGCAGCAACTCCCGCTCCACGGCCGGCAGCTCGGCCAGGGTCCGGCGCATCAGCGGCGCGACCGCCGCCGCGTCCAGCCTCCGGTCGACGGCGTGCCACGGGTCGCTGCTTGCCTCGCCGGCGAGCGTGGCGGCGGCCCCGGGCCGTTCCTGCCCACGCCAGTGCGCGGCCAGCACGTTACGGGCCACGCCGAAGAGCCACGCCCGGACCGGCCCGCGGGCCCTGTCGTAGGTGCCGCGCCCCGCGTAGGCCCGCAGCCACGCCTCGGCCAGCAGATCGTCCGCCGCGCCGGGCGCCCGGCGTGCGAAGTAGCCGTGCAGCGCCCTCGAATGGCGCTCCACGAGCGGTTCGAAGGCCGACGCGTCAGTTCCCGAGCGCGCCAGCAGTTCCTCGTCCGTCGCCACGGACCTCCCCTTCCACGGGCCACGCCTTCCGCGGCCCCCTCCCCTTCTTGCGTCCGCCCCGCGAAAGCGTTCGCGCCCCAGGAGCCGGGCGCGGGCTCAAGGGCCGGGCTGCGTTGACACATGCGTGGCGCCGGGACACCCGGCCTTGACGAAGATCCTCCGCGACCTGATCAAGCGGGACGGCCTCCGGCCGGGCGACCTCCTCTTCCCCGGGGAGAAGGGCGGACTGCTGGCCGGATCGGTCTTCCGGCGGGTCTGGAACAAGGCTCGCAAGGCCGTCCTCGAAGAGCGCGAGTACCGCTCGCCCGTCGGCAAGCGCGTCTACGGGCTGAACGGCCTCAAGTGGGTGCCCGAGCCGGGTGACGTCGCCGCGTTCGGCTCGGTCGGCAGATCTCGTGCGGTCGCTGCCGCGATCCGGCCTCGCCCCAGCGGGCGAGATATGACGTTTCCTGTTCGGGCCGCTATTCCGTAGTGCCGCGGCAGAGGCCCTCGACGCGGAACCACAGGCCCGGGGCGTAGACCGCATGGATGACGGCTTCTTCTCCTCTTGTGACCCGCAGGATTCTCAGGGTGCCGCCGGGAAGCACGTCGTATTGGTAAGTGACCTCGGAATTACCCTCGATGGTGTCGTCGTAGGAGATATCCGCCGTACGATCGTTCGCGTATTCCTTCGGCGGACGATTCTCCACCAGCTTGATGAAGACGCTCATGGGCCAACGGTACTGTCCTTTCGTGAGCTCCGCCCTCCGGGATGAGGGGAGGTCGCGGGCTGTTCAGACCTCGTCATCCGGCGGTCGGCCGGCCCCCGGAGTCCGGCTGGTCGCCAGCCAGGACCGCGCAGGCTCGGCGGGATGCGCGGTATCGACGGTGAGGTGGAGCCGGGTACCGCCTTCGCGGCCGGCCGGGTAGCTGCGTTGCTCGGTGGAATCGAAGCAGTGCCGGATGACTTCCGCGACGCGGCGGGCGGTCTCGGGGGACGCGGCGACGATGCGAATGTCGGCGCGTCCCGCCGACGGCACCGGCTCCGCTGGCGTGGGGGTGGGGGTGGGGGTGGGGGTGGCGCGTGCGGGCGTCATGGTCACTTCCTCCGGCCGGAGAAAAGCCGGAGTCGCCTGCGGTCCCCGTGCGGTTGCTCGCGGCGGTTTCGGGCGAGGAGAGGTCCGGCGGGGTCGATGGCCGACCGTGGGCGGTTCCGGCTCCTGCTGTCGCGCCACGGCAGGACACCGCTGTAGCGGAAGCCGGCGATTCTTTCGTCGTGCTGGACGTTGAGACGGTGGATCAGGAGGGCTCCCAGAGTGATCATGATGATGATCACGGCCAGGGTGACGGCGGTCTGCACGGTCCTCACATCCCTCGGGCGGAGCGCGGAGGCCCGGTCGGGTTCCCGGCCGGTGGTGGCGTGGTCCCACCCTCGGTATCCCATTCCTCTTCGCGGTCCCGTGACTCCGTCGCGTCGTCGGCCGCTCGCTCGTCCTCCATCAGCCTGCTCGCGGTGAGGAGGCTTCCGGGGGTTGTCGCGGCGGACATCAGCCTGGCGGCCGCGGCCGGGTCGGTCTCCGGCGGGATGATCAGCAGGTCCAGGCGGTCCGCGGTGTAGGAGAACACGAGGAGCTTGTGCGGGTCCTGCTCATTCGTGAACCACCCCACGTGCACCGTGTGTCCTGTGACGGGAACCTTGCGCGGGATCACGGGCCAGAAGGCCGGATTCACCGTGACGCGGGTAACTCGTCCCCAGGAGTGGTCCAGCCTCGCCGCCAGTGCGGGGAGCTCGCGGGAGAGGTCACGCGAGCGAGGCCACCAGGAGCCGTCCAGAAGCCCCGGCGCCGTTCCTGGCGTCAGGGACAGGCGAGCGGGCGGCGAAGGGGCATGCTTGTCGGAGGTCGTATGGTCGATGGTGACAGCCATGATGCGAACCTGCCCCCCGGGCTCGTCGTCGGCGGCCCGGCATTGTGACTCGCCGGAAACGACACCCGCATGGAGGCCGGTGTGCGAAGTGTTCCCGGTTTCTTCACCCTACTCCGGCAGGCGGGTCCGCAGGACTCGCGCGAGACCAGGCAATCTTGCGGGAACGCGGGCGTGCGACGGCCCTGTGGGCGACCCCGCCGCCGGCCTGCGGAGTATGGTGGGACTATTGCGAGCGCTTCGCCCGATTTTGTCGGCATATTCCGGACGACGAGTGAATGCGCGGAACTCTCGGAGACAGGCGAGCACACCATGGCCGATTCCGACACCCCACGCCTTCCCGGGCTTCTGCCGGATGCGATTCACCACGCCGTGAGACCTGGGACGGCGCTCTTGCGGCTGGAGACGACGCAAGAGCGCGGGGGAGTCCTGGACGGTGCGTGGTGGCCGCGCTCCCGCGACATCCATGCCGAGCTTCCCGGTCTGATCACCGCCCTGACCGAGCACCTCGGGCCCATCATGCGCGTGGGTCTGGACGGGAGTGCTTGGGAGGAGCTCCCGGCGCGGCTGATCGTCGACGACCGGGTCGTGCACATCGACTTCTTCCCTGTCGGTGACGACACGGTCCTCATCACCCGGGGCGACAACGATCACTTCGCCCTGATGGTGGTCCCGCCCGACGCGGCACCCGACGCGGCACGGGCCGCAATGGCCAGAGCCGTGCGGGCCGACAATGTCACCCAGGCCGAACAGATCCTCATCGACACCGGCAGCACTCCACAGACCTGAACGCCTGGGCAGTGCGGCGTACGGTCAGCCGAGGAAGGACAGCCGGACCTTTCGGTCGGGAGTGTCCCGGCCGGTGGTCACCAGAACGACGGACTGCGAGGTCCCCAGCTCCAGCTCACCGCCGACCACGGGCAGCGTGGCGTGGGGCGGCACGAGGGCCGGGAGCATGTGATCGCGGCCGGGGCCCGCACCGCCGTGGCGGTCCTGCCAGCGGTCGTCCGCGCGAAGAACCTCACGGAGGGCCGCCAGCAGGTCGTTGTCACTGCCGGCCCCGGTCTCGATGACGGCCAGGCCGGACGTCGCGTGCGGGGTGAAGACGTTCAGCAGTCCGTCTCTCCCGTGAGCGACCTCCCGGAGGAACGCGGAGCACGCGTTCGTCAGGTCGTGCATGGTTTCGGCGGAGCCGGTTGTCACGTCGACAGTGCGGGTGGTGAAGGTGTCAGTCATGGTTCACCAGTACCCGCTGTACAGGAGCAGCGCTGACGGCTGGACGGGTTGTTCCGCCGGACTCCGATCGCCGAAGCTGCCCCGCCGCCCGACCCACCTCAAGAGCCGTTCTGTTCAGCACTGTTCGCGACGTACAGGCAGGACTAGGCTGCCGGGTGAGGCCCCAGCCCTCGGCAGCACCGAGATGTGATTCGCTCCGAGGAGGCACGTGGTGCCCGTAGAGCGCGGAACCGTCCCCGCCCCCGCTGCAGCTCCCCGAGGGGCAGGCGGGCGTGTATCCGCGTCGCGCTGTCACTCACCGCCCTCCGGCAGCCCACGAGACCGCGTGCTCGTGGTCGGTGGAAGGCTGGACCTCTCCGGGGTGGCGAGGCTGCGCGAGCGTCTTCTGCACGTATCCCACAGCCCCGGAAGCCGGCTGATCCTCGACCTGTCCGGCGTCACCTCCTGTGACGCCCTGGGTCTTGGGCTGCTCGTCGCCGCCGCCCGCGGGGCCCGGCACTCCGGCGGCGACCTCTGCCTCGTCGCGCCGCGTCCCGCTGTCGCCGAGGCGCTGAAAGCCAGTGGGCTGAGCAGAATCCTCCCGGCATTTCCCGGCTTTGACGGGCGGTCCGGTGCCGGGACGGGCAACGGGCCTGCCCCGTGCCTCGGCGATCACGGGCAGAAGCGCGGCCGCATCAGTGGCCGCACTGAATCTTCGGGAAGTCTTCTGGAAGAAGGGGCCGCCCGCCCCCGTGATGTCACTTCACTACACTTACTAAATGGCCCCTGACCAGCAAAAATGCCCCTCCCGGAGGGAGGGCGTCCGCGTGGTCGGCGAGCTCGGCACACCGGCGCATGCGGGTGTGGAACCGCTCCAGCAACGCCGGCGGAAGAAGGGGGCTGCCCCGGGAAGGGCCACGACGGCGCGGGGGCTCGACCGTGGCCGGCGGTACGGCGGCCGGGGCTGCCCCGGCAAGTGCCCAAGCGATCATGTGGGTCGGGGTTCGGGTGAACACCCAGCTCGCCAGAGGGTGCATTGCGAGATCGCTGCGACAGCCGACGGCGTTCAACACATGGGCGATGACCGCGTCGGCCTCCATCGCGGAATCGAAGCACGAGGCGCACAGCACGCACAGTCGAAGCAAAACCGCGCACAGTAGCGGTTGCGTGCCCCTGGCCCCGGCCGGCGGACAGGAGGAGGAGGAGTGCCCGTGCGCAACGAAACGGAGGCGTCGAGAGTGGGAGGCCGTCGTGGCCGACATGGAGCAGGTCCCGGCCTCGGACCGGATGAAAGCGAGGGTGGCCGAGGCGAACGTGGCCAGCCGCCGGCGAGGCGGGGTAATCCTGTTCCGCCGATCAGGACTGCGACCCGGTGAAGGCCGGGGCGCAGAGCCCGGCCAGTGTCAGCTCCGAAGTCGCACAGCGATGGGGTGTTCGGACACCTGGCCAAACACCCCAGCCATCTGACTTACGACGTGATCAACAGCCGCCCGTACCGGGCGTACCTGGCGGGGCGGGCCGACGGGGAGTTGATGTGACTCACACCCCTGTGCCTCGGGCCGGCTACCGGTACTGGTGCGAGCTGAACGCGGAAGCAGCCGACCGGCCACTGGCAACCTGCCCCGGTGTCGGTGCCGACGGTCTGGGCGTGGTGGCAGCAGCGGGGCTATCCGCTTCCACAGGTGCTGCCCAGCGCGAACCGTCGGCGTCAGCCGACAGGCCGATCTTATTCGGAAGCGATCAGTTAGGAATGACAGACGCGTCTTGGCCTTCACGGACAGGTTTGCCAGGAACTGGTCGATCGAATCAGATACCGGGTGCTGGGACTCGGGTGTAGGTGTTCGCGGCGTTGGTGCCGCCGGGGGTGATGACGGTGATACCGACCGGGCCGGCAGGTCCGGGTGGGGCGTCGGCGACGATGTGGTTGTCGGAGACCACGGTGAACCCGGTGGGTGTCGTGCCGAAGAGCACGGTGGTGGTCTGGGCGAGGTTGGTGCCGGTGAGGGTGACGGTGTTTCCGCCGGAGGTGGGCCCCTGGTCCGGGCTGAGAGCCGTGACGGTGGGTGCAGCCAGGTAGGTGTAGGAGACCGGGTTGCTCGTTCCACCGGCGGTGCTGACGGTGACGGCGACCGGCCCGGCCACACCCGCGGGGGCCACGACCGTGATCTGGCTGTCGGAGACCACCGTGAATGTGGCCGCGGCGGTGGTCGCGAAGTGCACCGCGGTGGTCCCGATGAGGTGGTTGCCGGTGAGGGTGACGGTGTTCCCGCCTGAGAGCGGACCCGCCCCCGGGGCGACGCTGATGAGGATCGGGGCGTTGACATAAAAGTAGGAGCTGCTCAGGGTGCTCGTACCGCCAGGGGTGGTGATGGTGACGTCGACTGGCCCGGCGGTCCCTGCGGGGACCACGGCGGTGATCACGGTCGGGGACAGGATCGTGAACGAGGTCGCCGGAGTCGCGCCGAAGGTAATGGCGGTGGCTCCGGTGAGGTTGGCGCCGGAAAGGGTGACGGTGTTTCCGCCCGCTGTGGGTCCCTCGTTGGGGCTGACGCCGCTCAGAGCAGGTGCCGCGAAGTAGGAATACGAGATCCCGTTGCTGGTACCGCCAGGGGTGGTGACGGTGACCTGAACCGTGCCGGTCCCGGCAGGGGCGACGGCGACGATATGGGTGCCGGAGACGACGGTGAAGGAAGTAGCCGGTGTGGCACCGAACCGGACCGAGCTGGCAGTCGCCAGGCTCGTACCGGTGAGGGCGACTGTGGTACCACCGGCCGCTGGACCCGAACTCGGGGCGATCGAGGCAAGGGCGGGGGCCGGTGTGGTCGTGTAGGTGAAAGGCACCTCGTTGCTGGTACCGCCCGCGGTGACGACGGTGACCTGAACGGTTTCTGTTCCCGCAGGTGACGTCGCGGTGATCTGCGTGTCTGAGTTGACGGTGAAGGAGGTTGCCGGTGTGGCGCCGAAGTGCACAGCGGTGGCACCGGTGAACCCGGTACCGGTGAGGGTGACCGTGGTGCCACCGGCCGTTGGACCTGAACTCGGGACCACCGAGGTAAGGGTCGGCCCGGAGGTGGTGGCGTAGGTGTAGGTGACGAACTGGTTGCTGGTGCCGCTAGGAGTGGTGACGGTGACCTGCACCGTGCCGGACCCCAGGGGCGTGGTCGCGGTGATCTGCGTGTCTGAGTTGACGGTGAAGGAGGTTGCCGGTGTGGCGCCGAAGCGCACGGTGGTGGCGCCGGTGAACCCGGTACCGGTCACGGTGACATTGGTGCCGCCCGCGGTAGTCCCGGAGATCGGGGACACGGAGCTGACCATGGGGACGGGCGTGGCCAAGGGCTCGGCGGAAGTGGTCGCTGGGTGTGCGGGGTGGTTCATTGAGCTTGCTCCTTCGCGAGCAGCCAGAGCCGCAACCTGACCTGGCACCGGGATCAGGTTGGGGCCGTTTGAGGTGGGCGCTGTTGAGGCCGGTCCGGGCGGGGAGGAAACAACCGGGCACCCGCCCGGGCAAGCGGTCACCGGCCCTTGCGCAGACCGGCAGCCATCAGCCCGAAGGCCGGGTCAGATGCCGGGCCCGGTGATGTAGGTGAAGGCGCCGGTGTCGGTGACGCTGCCGGCGCTGGTGGTGACCACGATGTCCACGGCGCCGGCAGTTCCCGGTGGGGTCACGGCCGAGATCTCTGTGTCGGAGATGACGCTGAACGGCGCCGCGGCACCGCCGAAGGTGACCGACTGGGTGGTGGTCAGGTTGGTGCCGGGGATGGTCACCGCGGTGCCGCCGGACGTCGGTCCGGAAGCGGGGGACGGGGTGCCGAGGGTGGGCGTGTCGACGTAGGTGTAGGACAGGCCGTTGTTGGTGCCGCCCGCGGTGGTGACGCTGACGCCAACCGCCCCGGCCGCCGTGCCCGTCGGCACGGTGACGGTCAACTGGGTGTCGTTGACCACGGTCGGGGTCGCGGAGACGGTACCGAAGTTCACGGCGGTGGCCGTGGACAGGCCGATGCCGTTGATGGTGACGGTGTTGCCGCCCGCAGTCGCACCGGAGACGGGGCTCAGAGCGGACTTGAACGGTGCGCCGACGTAGAAGAACGACAGCGGGTTGCTGGTGCCGCCCGGGGTGGTCACGGTCACGAGGACGCTGCCGGTCCCGGACGGGGAGGTGACGGTGGCCGAGGTGGCCGTGTTGGCAGTGATGGTGGCCAGCTTGGTACCGAAGTGCACGGCGGTGGCGCCAGCGAGGTTCGTACCGGTGATGCTGACGGTGGTCCCGCCTCCTGTCGAACCCTGGTTCGGGGTAATAGGCATGAGGTCGTCTCCTTGGCTGGTTTTTGCGAGTGGGGGTGACGAACCGCGACCGCACGGCGACGTTCGTCGCCGACGGTGCCGGGGGTGCCTGGTGGAGCCTTCGGCCGATGACGTCGACCGGGCCGTCAGGTGCAGCCGACGACGCTGCCTGACGGGGCACAGTTGTCCGGGGTGTTGCCGCTGACCGTGCTGGCCAGCATGGTCACGCCCCCGGAGTTGACGTAGATGCCGCCGCCCCTGGAGGTGGCGGTGTTGCTGGTGACGGAGCTGGCGGTCAGTGATACGGCGCCGTTGTCGGTGTAGACCCCGCCCCCGGCGACGGCGGTGTTACCGGTGACCGCGCTAGAGACCAGGAAGACCGTGCCGCCCAGGTTTGTGATGCCGCCTCCCGGGAAGGGAGCCACCGCACTGCCGCCACGGATGGTGACTCCCACCATGCTGAGCTGGCCCTTGGCGCCCGGCACATTCGCGGCGCCCTCGACCTGAAGGATCCGGAAGGGCGGCGCGCTCGGGTCGCGGGTGATGGTGGCTCCCAGCCCCAGCAGGGTGATCGGGGCGGTGAGGGGCGGCAGCCCCACCGGCCCGGTGGGTCCGCTGCCATGGGCGCTGGTGAGCGTGTAGGTGCAGCCCGGCATCAGCGCCAAGGTGTCCCCACCGGTCGCGTTCGCCGCAGTGATGGCATTGACCAAAGCGGTCTCGTTGCACAGCACAGGAGTCTGGGCGTGCGCCATAGTTGGGGCCACGGTCAGTGCCACGGTCAACCCCATGGCCAGGGCGCAGACGCCGATGATGGATCGCAAGGTGCGGACTGCTCGCATGACGCTCCTAAAGAGGTGGCGAGGGCCGCCGCACCAGTCGGTGCCCACGAACGGGGCATCCGCTGGCGCACTCGCAGCCTCAACGCGGGAGGGCACCCACTGCGGCGCCAGGGCTGCGCCACCGCCTGCGCTCTAAGACGGGATCACCACGGCAGGCCAATTGCCAATCCCCGGAGAGGAATGGGCGACCCAGTGGATTGGACTAAGACCAGTAACCCGCTGGAGTTAGAGTGTCAGCAACACCCTTGACGTCACGTCACTCGAATGGACGCAGGGGTCATTGATTCATGCACTGCGATGTTCGGGTGAAGCCGCATCCAGGTTCTTGCTACCCGATGGAACCGGTAGACATCATTTTTATGAATTGAGCTCGGCGGACCGCCCATCCCTTGCCGGGGGAAACGCGTTAAGGGCGGCAGCGCCGCGCTTTCACGTGGCCGCCGTCGCCGTGGCGGCAGCCGTCATCCCCCCAACCGGCAATGGACCTCGCAGGGCTTCATGCTCATTTGACGTGCTGCCGGGCCTGGCTGGCCGTTACATGGCGGTCACCGATGTAGTGCATCTGCTGAGAGGCGGGGTGGAGCCCGAGGGTGGCGCCCAGGTCGCGCATGCTCTTCTCGATGCTCTCGCGGGTCTCGTTGGGCCGTCGGGCGGGCGGGTGAGCGATGAAGAGGTATGCCAATGGCTCGGCGGTGGGTTTTCAGTCCAGGTGGAGCAGTTGACGGAGCAGAGCAGCCCGGCGGTAGTGAGTTTCGGCGCGTTCATCACAGGGTTGTGGTTCACGAGTGCTCGGTCCGCAGATGGCGGCTCAGCACGACGGTGAGGCCGTAGACAGTGCCTCGGCGCCCTTCGCGGTGCGCCTTGGCCCGTGCGGTCTTGATCTTGGTACACCTGTCGCAGCGCGTCGCCTCGTCGAGGGCCTCGATGTCGCCGGGTGTCGTCTCCCACTCGCGCCCGCCATTGATCGGGCGCAGTTGGTAACGCGGGCCCACGCGGCCCATCACCTGTCCGAGGCGGTCACGGGCGGTGTCACGGACCACCTTGCCGATCAAGGGTCTGCGACATTACGCGAAGAGATGAGCTGCATGGCAGCACGCGTAGTACAGGGCCGGGGAGGGGGCACGGTGTACCCCCGGTGGCCGCTGTGTCGCCGTGCTCCGGGCTCATCGGGCGCGTCGCGTAGAAGAAACCGCCGGCCTGCTGAACGATGCTCTCGAAGTCTTTGCGAAGGCCGTGCGCGGCCACTCGTACGCTCCGTAGGGCTCACGTGATCAAGGGCATTCCGATCACGTCACTGATATGACGGACCTTCGCTGAAGACACTTTGGCGATTCGCTGACCGATGACACCGGGCAGGGCCTGGTGCCGAACCCATTCAGGTGCGTCGAGGCCGACGTCGATCAGGACGTCTGCGGCCTGGTCGTAGAGGCCGGCGGCGCACTGTGCGAGAGCGACGTCGAGCTTGTAGCGGTTCCTGGCGAGTTTGGGCATGGAACCAGACAGTTCGGTGCGAGAGGCCAGATTCAGCGCCCGTCCGTAGTTGCCGAGGGCCACGGCGATACCTACGGCTTCGGTATTCGCGAAGGTGGGGCCGAAGTGCGTGCCGTACAACGACACGTCGTGACCAAGCCGCGCAGCTGACGCGTGCGCCTGCGGCAGGTGGTCGTCGGCTGCGTCGGCGTCACCTTTGCGGGATGCGGCCACAGCGGCGGAGATCATCAACCGCCCGTACGCCACCAGTTGAGGACGGGACGGCTTGCTGAACGATGGCTCGATCCGGAGCGCAGCCCGCTCGGCAACGGCTACCGCCCGAGGAACCTTGGCGCTGCGCAGGTGAATCCATGACAACGTCGATTCCACGAGCGAGGACAGGACAACATCACCCGAGTCCTCGGCCAAACGATGTGCGGATGTCGGCGCGCTAAGAGCCAGGTCACGTTGCCCAAGTAGGACCGCCGCCGACGAAGCGAACTGATATGCGCTGGCAAGGACCGAGCCCAGTTGTTCACGCTCGTGACCCGTCGCCTGGCCGTACCTGAGACTCCCCTCAAGCAGAACTTTTGCGACAACTTCACTGAACTCCCCGTAATCGCCGCGCCAGTAGGTACTCACGACACGATCACGCGCCGTTGAAAGATCCGCGAGGGTGCTTGGATCCTCGACACCGTCCCAGTCGCCAAGCGCGCTGTCGTGTACTGCGTCAGACAGTCGCCTCAGAGCGGCCCGGGTGTCTCGACTCGTGCCCTGGCGCGGGGCTTGCTGCCCGAGGATCACCGAAATATCAGTCTTGAGCGCGCTGGCCAGCTTGAGCAGGGAGCCCACGGACAGCCGATGGTAGGTCTGTGCCGGGAGCCGGGCGGTTCGAACGTCAACAACAGAGAAGGCCCAGGTACCGGCGGAACTCCGGTACCTGGGGCTCGTCAGCGGGGCGCCGTCCAGCGACACGGGCCGGTGCTTTCTGCTGTGTGTGGCCGGACCCGCTCTGACCAGCAAAAACGCCCTCCCTATGGGAGGGCGGAGAAGGGCGCCCCCGGCAGGACTCGAACCTGCGGCCAAGCGCTTAGAAGAGAGGTGGGCGCTTGAGTGTCATCAGGCGTCTGACCTGCAAGTTCCGTGATCAAGCGGCGGTCGGACGCCTTGCTCTACCGCGCATTCACCGGAGGAAAGGGTTCCAGCCGCTCTGCTACCTCTGTCCGAGGCACTCTCCAGAGAACTGCAACCCATCCTGTGGAAGTAGCGCATGCCCCCATCGCCCCGGACGACCGCTGGCGTCCCCGAGAGCGGCGAACTGCGGCTACCTCTGCTCGCTGCCTCTACCTCAGCCGACGACAGTGCTCCAGGCAGATCAGCTCTTGATGCGAGCTACGAGCGGGGCATCGCAGGGCGGAGTGGTCGGGCGGGTGTGGTTGCTGTACCTCACTGCTGTCCTGCAACGGCTCCGGAGAGCGTGACCCTCCTCCACAACACTGCTGGTCACTCCGCTCTGAACGCGAGACTCACATGATTTCGTCCACGGATGTCAACAAAAATTCGACCCACGCGCCAGGCCTCTACAGAGAAACTCTGCCCGCGTCGACCTTGCGCGTCGGGAGGGACGGTCGAGCGCGCAAAGCTCCATTCCCATCATTATGGTCTGGACATGACTCCACGCGTGACACCTTATGGCTTTCTCCGGTTGAAGCGGGTGGCCGACCATTTTGATAAATGGAGCCTTCAGCGATGTGAAAGTGAGTTACGACACCGCCTAGGCGGCTTGACTTCCGCAGCGGATCGGAAGTACTATTTGGCGCGATAAGAGGAGATCAAGTGGCTTCGACTGGCGCTTATACCGTTGTGGATCTTTTTTCCGGCGGTGGGGGAATGAGCTTCGGGTTTCACGCTCACCCTTCTTTTGAGATGCACGGTGCTGCAGACGTGGAGGTCGGAAAGCCAAGCACTGGTCATGGAGCGATCGGCTGCAACGCTACCTATGAGGCGAATATCGGCGTCAAGCCTATGGGCGTCGATCTCTCAGTCATCGAAGCAGATGAGCTTGCAGCGCAGATCGCTCCGTCTGGCGGAGTAGACGTTCTCCTCGCGTGCCCCCCGTGCACTGGTTTCTCCCGTGCCGTGTCCAAAAATTGGGCGCAAGACGATCCCAGGAATTCCTTGGTTGCCCGGGTTGCAGACCATGTTGCGGTAATGCGACCAAAAGTGGTGCTGATGGAGAATGTCCCCCAGCTACTTACAGGGAACTTCCGGCATCATTTCCAAGCCTTGAAGACATCTCTTGAAGGCATGGGGTACACGGTCAAGGCATCTTCACACCTCTTGACGAGGTTTGGATTGCCGCAGCAGCGTGAGCGAGCCCTTGTAGTGGCGACAGCGCCAGGCTTTTCTGCACTCACGCTTGAAGATCTTTGGCATGGCTATTCGGTGCGTGAGGAAGCCGTAACCGTTCGACGGGCGATTGCTCATCTGCCGGCCGTTCGCGCTGGAGAGCAACACCCGCACGACGAGAACCACACCAGTAGTGCTCTCGCTGGCGAATCATTGGCGAGGATTGCTGCAGTTCCGCACGATGGTGGGAGCTGGGCAGATCTCTTGCGGAGCCCGGAGACGGAGAAGTTCCTAATCCCGTCGATGAGGAAGGCTGTAGAGGCGGGGCGTCTGAACGCCTACTGCGATGTGTATGGGCGAATGTACTGGGACCGTCCTGCTCCTACAATCAAACGCGAATGCTCCCATGTGGGCAACGGACGTTATGCCCATCCGGAGCAGGACCGCCAGTGCACAGTTCGCGAGTTGGCGATTCTGAACGGGTTCCCCGAGGACTACAAATTCATCGGGCAAAGCCGAAAGAATCTGTACCGACAGATCGGTGATGCGGTGCCGCCGCTAGTCTCTTACCAGCTCGCTCACGTTGCTTCGTGGATTCTCGGCGGAGAAGCCCCTGAGCTCAAAACGGCAATTCTTCCTGGCACGTCTCTTCGGGCCGATGATCTCGTTGCGGAGGAAGCTCAACTGCTTCTGATTTAGATAGCTCTGAAACATTGGTCGAGGTCGACGCTGGCAACGTCCAGTAGCCATGGTGAAGGCACTCGTCCAGCGCGTACCAAATTCGCACCTTCTCGACGCTGGTGTCGAGCAACATGCGAAACAACCGGGTTTGAGTGCCCTCCTTAAGGTAGTCGGCCCCGAAGCTCTTTGCTTTCTTCCCTCCCCTCACGCGCTTCGAGAATATCTCGGCGCGAGTGTCATTCATCAGGGCCGTATGAAGTGGGCTCCATGGAATTTCTTCGAGGCTGTAAGTAATCATCCCTTCTTTTCGGAGGGCCCGTAGCACGACGATTCGGTCATAATCGAGGAGCCGAGGAGTGACCTTCTCGCGAACGTTTCGAGCACAGTCTTCCGCAGTTGGGCTGTTCCTAATCCAAAGAGCTTCGGTGAGCTTCTCCACCTTAACCGTTTTGCGGCTCATTGAATCGCCCGACTCGGTTTTCAGTGACCACCGATGACCGCCACCGGCAACATCGAATTTAGCCTGCTTCTGGTTGGGGTTTAGCCTGGCCGTGGGGTCTCCGGATGCGATCAAGCATTGCTTGAATACGTACTCAAAGTTCTCCTTGTTGAGGGCTCGCTCATGCAGGGCGTGATGCACTACTAGGAAGAGTGACATTTCATCACGGAATGCCTCACTTACGAGATCTCTGGTACCTCCGGGACGAAACTCAATTTTCCGATGCATATTGCGCACAACGGACTCAACCGCAGCTAGCTGACGAGCCTCTAAGCCGTGCAGACCAGCAATGATGCGGTCCTTAATGTGTTTAAGATCAACGTCCATGCCGGGATCGTAGCGGCTTGGGCGGCGATGGATAGGGCGTCCGCGGGTGCTGGCTGTCGCAAGCTGCCGAGGAACGTCGCGCGTGCTGCTCGTGGCCCTCGCTGCATCTCACGCCCCGTTGCCTTCCTGATCGTCGGCGGCAGGGCTCAGCGGCGTCGACTGGAGCGACAGCTCGCCCAGGCCTTCGAAGTGCGCGCACGTGAGGCGTCGTGGATGTCAGTCGTGTATGTCCGACGCCTTCTGATTGCTCGCCCCTCTTGCGCAGAGTTGGCGGACGTCGTGCGCTTGCCGTGGCATAGCCGGTCGACCAGGGGTCTGTCGTTGAGGTCAGGTGCCGGCCGAGGGACCCAATGACGCTGCAAGGGGTGATATTCAAACCCGGCCGCGGTGCGGGTCGGTCTGTGCACGCTGCCTGCCGTGGCCTCCCTGATCGGTGCCGCGGTCGCGCCGACGGGGACGGAGTCGGTGGTGTTCGCCTGCTTCCTTCGTGTGCCTAGGCTTGCTTTCTTCGACATAGACAACACTCTGATCAACCGCCAGGACGCGTTGGCGGGCTGGCTGCGCGACTCCCGGACGTCGTTGGGGCTAGGGCCTGTCCGGCGGATCATGTGACTGTCGGTTTGCTGGCTCGTTGTTCCCGGCATGGGGCGGGGTGATCTGACGAATGCCGAGTGGGTCCGGCTGGATCCGCACTTGCCGGCGATGGGACGGCGTGGCGGGCAGTGGAACGACCACCGCAGAGTTATCAACGGGATCCTGTTCCGGGTCCGAACGGGCATACCGTGGCGGGATCTTCCCGAGCGTTTTGGCAGCTGGAAGACCGTCTATGAACGGCACCGGCGTTGGTCGGCGGACGGCACGTGGGACCGGACCCTGCGTGCCGTCCAGGCCGACGCCGACCTCGCGGGCCGGATCGACTGGAGCATGGTCAGCGTCGACTCGACGTCCTGCCGGGCCCTCCAGCACGCGGCAGGGGCCCGCAAGAAGAAGCCACACGTCCCGAAAAAAGAACTACGCCCCGGCACCACCGCTCCGACGCGGCCGGCCCACCAGCTTCGACAGCGAGATTTACAAACGCCGCAACGAGGTCGAGCGCACCATCAACCGGCTCAAGAACTCCCGGGCCGTCGCCACCCGCTACGACAAGAGGGCCTACATCTTCCACGGCACCGTCACCACCGCGGCAATCCGCCTGTGATCTGCGAGGCACCCTGTGGTTCTAGAGTCTCCCTGTGGACGTCAACAGCTGGTTCGAGGTCGAGGACCCGGAGGAGTACGGCGAGGAGTCCTGGGACTTCGACGAGGCCGAACTCGCCTTCCTGGCGGCCCTGTGAGCCCGGGCCGCTGATTGGCAGGTGCCGTGGGCTCCCAGCCAGGTCGGACGCCTCGGTGACGAGTCGTCGTTCCTCGTCCATATCAGCCTTCTCGATGAGGCGCGCCGGCTGGTGCTCGCCGAGTGGGCCGTGCACTTTTACGGCACACACGCGCTGGCCGGGAAAGTCCGCGACCAGCTCTTCAACCTTCACGAGTCGCCCGAGCATGGCTTCTTCCGGGCCTCCGGCACGGTCGAGGAGCTCGCGGAGCGGTGCGCCGGCTGGTTCGAGAGCCTGTTGAGCCGCCCTGTCGTCCGCGTCGAATGGCCGTTCAAGGATGGGAAGGACGCGACCCACTGGGAGTTCGCCGAAACAGGCGAGATCCTGGCGACCCGCGGCTCCATCCCCGCCGACGGCTCATCCCCGGCCCACCGCCTCCCGGTCCGTCCCTGATCCGCCGGACACTGCCTAGGTGGCGGGGGCCCGGCCGACTGCAAGCAGGTGAGAACTCGCGGCCAGTAGTTCCGGGTATGGCTCAGCCATGCGAGCGGCCGTGAGAACCGACGTGAAGAGCTCTTCGCTCGGAGTGGCGCCTGAGTGGGTCTCCACAGCCTTGAGCATGGACCAAGCTGGTCCCTCGACACCGAAGACCTGCACATCCGTTAGGCCCGCAGCGCGGAGTTCGTCGGCAAGTTCCTCACCCCGGTGGAAGTAGGCGATGGTGAAGCCTCGCCGACCGTCGTAGACAGAGGTGCGCAGGATCTCGGACACCGAAGACTCCAGCCGCGGGCTGTGCAGGTGACCCAAGGCGCTGTGTTCGAAGATCGACGCGTAGCGGTTGATGGCTGCCGCTGCCACAAGGCCGCCGGGCCTGACCACGCGTCGTGCTTCCTGGAGCGCTTGCAACCGCTCCGACGCGTCGGGGAGGTGGTAGAGGGGCCCCAAGAGCTGCACCACGTCATAGGTGGCGTCGCCTGCATCGAGTGCGCGGGCGTCGCCCAGGGACGCGGAGCACACCGCCGCTGCCTGCTCAACGTGACGAGCGACAGGGTCAATGAGATGGACCTTGTATCCGTCCGCCGTGAGCCAGCGCGCATGCACTCCGGGCCCTCCGCCCACGTCCAGCACGCGAGCGGGCGAAGGTGGCAGGAAGCGCTTGAGGATCTCTTGCGTCCGGATCAGCTCCAGCCGTCCGTCCGCGGACATGGTCAGTCGGTCACTTTCGTCAATGACCTGTGAGTAGAAGTGCTCGATCTCCGGCGCCAACCTGGGGTTCGACATGCCCGCAGTATCGTGTGTACCGGTGGACCAGTCCAGTGCAGCTATCAGATTGAGGAGCTATGGCACTGCTCAAGTACGAGGAGATCGCGGAATCCCTGCGGTCCCGGATCGCGGCGGGTGAGTTCGCGCCGGGTGAGACGCTCCCCTCCGGTCGAGACTTGGCGGAACAGTGGTCTGTTTCTCGCGCCACCGCCATCAAGGCAATGGACGTTCTGCGGAACGACGGCGTGGTTGTCGCTCGGCAGGGCACCGGGTTTGTGGTGAACGAGACGCCTGTTGCGAGGCCGGCGGGTGAACGACGGGCCGGTTCAACGCGCGTGACGGGCGGCATGCCCTTCCTGCGGGTCGGTGAGCCGGACTGGGTCGAACCCCCTGCACACGTGGCCGCGGCGCTTCGCATGGACGCCGGGGCTCGCGCGCTGCGTCGGGTGCGCGTCCTCCAGGCGCCGGACGGCAGCCCCCACAGCTACGTTCAGGCGTGGTTCCCGCCGGACGTGGCCGAACCGTCGCCACGGTTGGCTCAGACGGCGCCGATCGCGGAAGGGACGACGCGATATGTCCGACGGCAGACAGGACGGTTCCCGGTCGAAGGCGTCGACAGCACCACGGTCCGCATGGCGACGGAGGTGGAGGCGCTGCACCTGGCACTGACCACGCCGGCGGCCGTAGCTGTCGTGCTGCACACTGCGTACGACGGAGAAGGGCGCCCCCTGGTGTGCGAGGAGGGCGTCACGCCCGGAGCCCTGTACGAGCACATCGAGACGTACGCCATGTGATCCCACGCGATTTCTAGAGCTGGACCGGTCCACCGGTTCAGCTTTTTTATTTTCCCTCACGGCGCCTGAGCTGCGCATATGAGGCTCCGTCAAC
The DNA here is from genome assembly GCF_014203555.1 of Streptomyces olivoverticillatus. Classification (GTDB taxonomy): domain Bacteria; phylum Actinomycetota; class Actinomycetes; order Streptomycetales; family Streptomycetaceae; genus Streptomyces; species Streptomyces olivoverticillatus. The sequence continues at coordinate 363,474 of NZ_JACHJH010000002.1, forward strand.
TTCTCGCGGCCAAGCAAGACTTGATTGGACCGGTCCACCGGTCCAGTCTGTTGAGCGTCGCCCGACGGGCCCGTGAGACGGCTCGAAGGAAGCGTTCGTTTCTTGGTAACTGGTGATCTGCTGCGTCTCGCTGGTGACGAATCCGCAGGTGATGCGGATGGTGACAGCGGTTGAGCCGGCAGGCCTGCTAGGTCGGGCCTGGGGTGAGCAGGGCAGGTCGGAATGGCGGCCGGGGAGGCCAGAACATCCCCGGAGGCGTGGCTGGTGGCTGTGATGGGCGACTCCGGAGCAGCCGGGCTAAGTGAGCGGACCATCCCCGTACCCGCATGGGCAGACGGGCGCGATGACCTGGGTGAGCTGGCCACGTCGACCACAAGGACGGCACATGGGCACCTGGAGAGGGCCTGTCGGGATGCCGTACCTGCGAGTGCAGACGGGGTTGATGGCCTGGGCTGCTGCTCGTCATGCGGGCAGGACACCGGCGTCACGTCGGCGGCCTGCCCGTTTGATGAGGACTTTCGAAGGTCCCACCCGCACCGCATCCGGTGCGGTTCCTTTCCCCCGACGCGCGCCTCGTAGAGGCACTTTCGGGCGCGTTCGGGCCGTTCCACTGTGAGGAGAGACCTCCATGAAGTGCATCGTTGCCGGTCATGAGGCCGTCACTGACACGGAGTTCGTGGAACTGGCGTTAGGTACCCCCGTTGAGCTTTGGCTCGGGGTGGAGGGCGAGAGCGACGAGGAACGCGCGGCCCGCCTGGACGCGGCGCGTGACATCCTGTCCGACCCCCAGTTCAGCGACCTGCCAGACGACCTGCTCTGCCTGGCCGCGCGGGTCGTCGACGAGAACCCGGAGCTGTTCAACGTGGTCCCGCTGGTCCGCCCCGCCCGCCGCCGCGTGGTGCGCAAGGAGGTCGCGGCATGAACGAGGGACTGAGGCTGGACGACTTGGCCGCGCCGCTGCGGGCGCTGCGCCTGCTGGCCGCGGACTTCGGGCACCTGGCGGCGCCGGCCGTGCGGGTGACTCCGATCTATCCAGAGCGGCTGGAGCTGGCGTTCCATGACGACCTGGCCGGGTTCGAGGGCTGGCGGGACGCGCTGGGCATCGCCCCGGACGCGGTGACCTACGGCACGCAAAGCGGCGGCCGTACGCGCGTGCTGTGGTTGTCCGTCGAGTACGCGGGCGCTGAGTTGGAGCTGGTGGCCTACGCCCCGATCCCGGCTGGGGCGCTGGTGGGAGCGGCGGCCTGATGTCCGGGGCGTTCGGCAAGTGCTTCGACCCGACCGGCGCCCGCTACGGCGTCCCCACCTACCCGTGGCGCTTGGCCCCTGACGGTCTGGCCACACGCCGTCAGCTCCGTGCCCGGGGCTTACGACCCGGTGGCCAGCCGATCGCGGCGCAGATCATGCGAGTCAACCGGCGGGCCGGAGGCGAGCGGGTCAGCTACCTCTACCGCGTCGACCGCGCCAAGCCCGTGCGGCCGATGACCTCCCGCAAATGGGGCGCACTCGCGCTGGCCATGCTCGCCCGGCGCACCTGCCCCCGCTGCCGGCTCGATGTCGGCTACTGCATCCCGCGCTCTTACGGCATCTGCGGGATGTGTATAGCCACCGAGGAACAGCGCACCACCTGACCTCGATCGAGACAGGAAGGTCCGATGAACGACACCCGAGAACGGTCCCTGAGCAGGGGCCAAGCGCTTGCGCTGAGCGCCGCCGCGGTGCCCATGGTCGCGTTCGGCGGCTTGGGCGCAGTCGGCACCTACAGCAACGTCACCTCCGTATTCCACCGGTCGGCCACCGCGCTGGGCGTGGTCGCGGCCGGTGAGGGCGCGACGCTCGTTCTGGCGCTGGTCCTGGTTGGCCTGACCATGTTGGGACAGTCCTCACCGGCGGCCGTGCGGGTCGGTCTGTGGACGCTGCCCGCCGTGGCGTCCCTGACCGGCGCCGCCGTCGCACAGTCGACCACGGAAGCGGTGGTGTTCGCCGTTACCCCGATGGCCATGTGCGTATCGGCTGAGGGCATGGGCCTGCTGGCCCGCCGCATCGTCGTCTACCGCACTGGCCTGGACGCCGAAGCGCAGCGCCGCAACGCGGCCGTCATGCAGCGGCTCGCCTACCACCGCGCCCGCGCCGCGAACCACCCCGACGATGGCGCCCGCAATGACTCCGAGCGGGAGTCGTGGAAGCTCGCCAAGAAGGTGGGCACCGGTGACGCTCTGCTCGGGGCGCGTCTGGTCGACGTGCAGCGTGGGCGGATGACGGACGGCGCGGACGCCGCGCTTGCGGGCATGTTCGCTCTGCCCGTCACGGCCCCTGCCCCGGGCGTGATGGCCGTGCTTGAGCCGCTCGCTGTCGAGGGCGCGGACGAGGAGGGCGTCACGCCCCCCGTGACGGAGGAAGACACGCAGGTCACGGACGGGTTCGAGACCGTACCGGCGGGGGCCGTCACGCCCGTGACGGCCCCCGTCACACCGCCCGTGACGCTGGAGGAGATCGCGGCCGTGGCCGGTGTGCCCACCCCGCAGGCCGGGGAGCCGCTGACCGATGCACAGCTCGTCGTCGTGCTGCGGAACCTGCGCTATACCGACGACCCGCCGCTGTCCTACCGCCAGGCCGTGACTGCCTTTCGTGAGGGTGGGTTCGTCGGTGGTGAGCAGCGGGTGCGTAAGGCGTGGGGCTCGCTGATGTCCCATGAGGAATCGGAAGCCTGACCGTCGTCCGGCATCACCAATGAAGGCCAGCCCAGGGCAATTGGGCTGGCCTTCGTTGCGACTGCCGGAGCAGTCGACCGCACCAGTGAAGCAGACCCGGTGAGCCCCGGCGAGCGGCCCTGTCGCAGACCCGGCGAGCAGACCCGGTGAGCCCACCCCGGCATGACGCCGGGGAACAGCGCACCGCCTCCATCGCTCCTCCGATCAAGGAGATTCACTGTGTCCAGCCGTACCCGCACCCGCGACGTGAAGACGGCCGCGGGTGTCCACACCGTCCACATCCCGCGTCAGCGCGGGCGCCGGCGCGCTCAGCCGTTCGTGGTCGTCGTCCCGGAGCATCCCTCCCTGACCCGCGAAGCATTCGGCTTCCTGGGACGCATGCTGTGGCGATTCCGCGGCGCGCTCGCTCCTACCTTCCTGGCCCTGCTGGCATGGCCACTGACCGCGGTCCTGCACGCGCTCGCCTGGTGGTCTGGGCTGCTGCTCGCGACCCTGACCGCGGCCCCGGCGCTGTGGCTTGGCTTCGTCCAGATCCGCCGACCGGCGCGCGCCGCCGCGGTCGTCTGGCGTGCCGGTCTGGCCCTGCTCGTCACGGCCGGGTTCGCCTGGCTGGCTCTGGCCGCCGGGTTCGGGCCGCTCGCGGGCCCGCTGCCCCTGATCTGGTTCCTGGCCTGGCTTGCGGCTCAGACCGCATGGCTCATCGTTCGCTCCCGCTGACCCGAAGAGGACCTGTCTGATGGCAACCGCCTACACCGCGCCCGGCTCCGGAGCCAACGGCTCGCAGGCCAAGAGCGCGATGAACAACAAGACCTGGTTCGCACCCGGGTTCACCGTCAACGTCAACGCCAACAAGACCAACAACGGAATGCCCGCCGTCGCCGGCGGTGCCAACGGACGCGGGCGCGCCGAAGCCTTGCTGCCCCCGCCGGAGTTCACGTCCCCGGGGCAGGTGCGGAACTACTGCAACAGCCTGCGTGCAGCGGCCGTGACGCTGTCCATCGAGGTGGCGATGGGTGCCGAGATCATGAAGGGCGTGCTGGCGGTGGTGCCGGACCCGGAGGGCCGTCCGTTCGGATCCCGGGCCCGCGCGGCGAAGGTGGCTCGCAAGATGCAGAAGTCCGCCGATGCGCTGCGGGATGCCGCGAAGAACGCTGCGGCCTGCTACTCGACCTTCCAGCAGCAGTACGAGGAAGAGATCAACCGCGTCCGTCACCGTGCCCGGAGGCCGCAGCAACCGGCCATGAACTGGGCTCAGCAGTAAGGAGGTCTCTTCGATGGCTGAGCGCAACGCACAGCAGCAGCTTGCCGAGCTGCTCGAAGTCCAGCTCCGGGGCGGCTCGGATGCCGGCGGGGTGGGCAAGTACCTGCTGCACCGGGCTAAGCCGCACATCCCGCCGTGGCTGGGCTGGGCCGGGACCGGCCTGGCCGGGGTCCTCGGTCACCTGCGGTGGGCGGACAGCGCTCCGGCGGCCGTGGGCCTCACGCTGGGCTCGGTGGTGCTGACCGGCGCCACCTGGCTGATCGGCAAGAACGCCAGCCAGCAGCGGCGCCTGCACTCAGCCATCACCGTGGCCGCGGGATCCGCCTGGCTGACCGCGGCCTGCCTCGCGGGCCCGACCGCCAGTCCTGTCGGTGACCTGTACTTGATGGGCGGGCCTGCCCTGGCCCTGTCCTGGAACGTGCGCCTGGTCTTGCGGCACAACCCCGACGCGTCGGGTGAAGCCTCGGACAAGGGCCTGTTGGAGAAGGTGGGCCTGGCCAAGGCGCAGATTGGCAACGCGAAGGTGGAGCCGAACCGTGTCTCGGCGCCGGTCGCGCTGGAAGCGGGTGTGCAGACCAACGACGACATGACCAAGGCCCTTGGCAACATCGCCTCCGCCTTGGACCTGCCGACGTCCGCCGTGCGCTACACCCCCGACCCCGGCTCAGCCCGTCGCGGCGAACTGGTCATCGTGCCAGAGGACATGCTGGCGGAAGTCGCCGAGTGGGAGGGCCCCTCCAACCTCGGTGGTTCGATCGCGGACCCGCTGAACGTCGGCCGGTACGACGACGGGGCGCCCCTGCTGATCTGGCTTCCCGGTGACCCGGAGGCGGGCCGCAACTCCACCCACCTCCTTATTGCGGGCGGCACGGGGTCTGGCAAGGGTGACACGGCCCTGAACCTGCTCACGGAGATCCTCTCCCGCCGGGACGTCATCGTGTGGTTCTCCGACCCCAAGGCGTTCCAGGACTTCGCCCCCCTGCGTCCCGGACTCGACTGGGGGGTTGAGGGCGGCACGCCCACCGAAGTCCTGGTGGCGGGCGTCGAGGCCGCGATCCCGGCGCGTACGCGCTGGCTGGGGGCTCACGGTTACCGGCAGTGGGTTCCCGCGGCGGCGCAGACGCAGAACAGCCCTGAGCACACCTGCCGCCCGGATGGGCGGCCATGTGGCTGCCCCGGGATGCCGTTCCTGGTGGCCTGGTTCGAGGAGGCCGCCAACACGCTGCGCGCGTTGGGGGACGACGCGTTCACCGGCATCGCGCAGGAAGCACGCTCCGCCGGTATCTCGCTGGTGGTCTCGCTCCAGCGGCCGTCCTACGACCAGATGTCCACCAGCACCCGCGCCTCTCTGCCGTCGGTGGTCGCGCTGGGCTGCGACGCGCGCGACGAGGGGTTCTCACTGCCGGACGAGGTCCTGGCCGCGGGCGCACACCCGGGCGCGTGGGGCAACCGGCGTCCGGGTTACTGCTACGTCGTTTCGCCCGGCATCCCGGAGGACCGCTACCCCTCTCCGGGCCGTACCCGGCGCTTCACCCACCGGGCCGTGCCGGTCATGGAACTGCTTGCCGCCTGGGCACAGCGCAACGGTGCCTCCGCCGACCCCATCACTGCCGGCGCCGCCGCCAGCGTCGCCGGACGCGCCTACACCGGCCGGGCCGCGTCCGGCACTGAGCAGCCGACCGGCCTGCGGGCCGTCGAGCAGGAGGGGGACGACATGGAAGAGGGCGGCTTGCTGGTGGATCCGGAAGACCAGGACATCGACCCGGAGGCCGGCCTCCCCGAGCCGGAAGCCGGGGACGACGCTCCGATCTTCGGGCAGGAAGCCGGTCGTAAGCCGTCGCCGGAGGAAGCCCGGCGCCTGTTCGCCAATGCGCTGGCAGAGTTCGAGTCGAAGGGGCTGATGGTCGTCGGCCCGAAGGACTTCACCGACTGGTGCGACGCACACAACCTGTCCCGCTCCTGGGTATCCCTGCGACTCAAGGAAGCGGCGCAGGAGGGCCGGTTGGAGCCGACGAACACCACCGGCCGGTGGCGCATCGTCCCCGCCCTCACGGCCGCCTGACACCCGTAACGCGTTACGCCCGTCTAACACCCAAACCTCTAGGCAGGCACGCGTGTTACCCGCCCTAACAGCGGTCGATCACACCGCCTAACACCTGCTCGTAACACCCTCCCGCGGGCCCGCGCTCACCACCGGTGACGCGGGCCCGCGGCCGTCCCGAAGGGAACCGCCGTGCCCCACCCCGAGCGGTCTACGGCCGTCGAAATCCACGGTCCCCAGCCGATCACCGTGCACCCGCCCACTGGGCACCTGGTGCCGGTGCAGCCGAGCCCGCCGTCGGCCGTGCAGAGCATCGTGCTGCCCGACGGCCGCGTCGTCACCGGCTACACCCTCACCCCCGCGCCCGCCCCGGCGCCGGTCGACTCGCGGCCGGCAGTCTCGCGGACTGCGGTGAACATCGCGCTCGGGGGGATCGGGTTCGGCGCGGTGTGCGGCGGATTGTTCCTGCTCACTTCGTTCATCGCCGCCCTGACGGCGTTCATCACCCAGCTCATCATCCTTGCCGCGGTCATCTTCGGCGGATGGATCGCCGTCCAGATCTTCGGCGACACCGGCCACCACGACCGCGGGGGGACCACGGTCAACATCCGCAAGGCCGTAATCAAGCGCAATCACTTCCACGGCTGAACCCCGAGAGGAGCGCCGTGTTCGAGATCCGCGTCATCTGCGTGCCGGACGACGCCGACCGCGTCAGCCGGGCCCTGGCCGCCGCGTTCGACACCGGACCGGCACGCCAGTACCCCATCCGCGACGGCAAGCGCACCCGCCTGTACTTCACCGCCGACCACCAGTCCGACACCCCTGAAAGCGAGTGATCAACGTGTCGTTCGGAGATACACCGATCACCCTCGTCGGCAACTTGACTGACGACCCGGAATTGAAGTTCACCGACGGCGGCGCCGCGCTGGCGAAGTTCACGATCGCCGTCACCCCGCGCAGCTTCGACCGCAATACGAACCAGTGGAAGGACGGCACCACCGCCTTCTACCGCTGCGCCGCCTGGCGTGCTCTGGCTGAACACGTCGCCGCGTCCCTGGGCAAGGGCTCGCGCGTTGTCGCCATGGGCCGGATGCGGCAGCACGACTGGACCAATGACCAGGGCGAGAAGCGCTCCATGCTCGCCGTCGAGATCGATGACATCGGCGCGTCCGTCCGCTTCACCACGGTCCAGATCAACGCCAAGCGCACCAATGGCTCCGCCCATAACGGTCCGGCCGGAGACGACCGGTGGGCCGCGACCAACACACCCGGCGGCGCTTCGGCGGAGGGCGCCGAACCGCCGTTCTAACCGCGCCCGGGTGACCGCCCGATCTCGCCAAAGACACGCGGTCGCCCCGGCCAACCAGTCCACAACCAACCTGTTGGAGGCACATCCAGCATGACCCGCCATCCCGCCGCGCCGCCGGAGGGCGGCAACGTCAGCCTGTGCACCGGATCCGGTGCGCTGGACCTGGCCGTGGAAGCCGTCACCGGCCTGCCCACGGTCCTGGTCGGCGAGAAGGACCCGGCCGCGTCCCGGCTGCTGGCCGCCCGCCTGCCCGGCGCCCGCAACCTGGGCGACATCACGGCCGTCGACTGGGCGGCGCTGTCCGCCTCGCTTCCGCGCCCGTCGGCGCTGACCGCCGGTTTTCCCTGCCAGGACATCTCCAACGCCGGACCTCGGGGAGGGATCGCCGGTGACCGCTCAGGACTGTGGAAAACCATCGCCCACGCCATTCGCCATCTTCGACCCCGACTCGTCTTCCTGGAAAACGTCGCCGCCATCCGAAGCCGGGGACTCGACGTCGTCGCCGCGGACCTGGCCGCGTGCGGGTACGACGCGCGGTGGATGTGCCTACGCGCTGGAGATCTCGAAGTCGGAGCCTGCCACCGGCGGGACCGCTGGTTCGCCGTCGCGTGTCCCGCTGCTAAAGACCCCCACCTCCCAGTTGGGCCGCAACGGCGGGCCGCAGCACCCGGACAAGCGCAGGGCGGGCGGGCACGGGCCCACGCTGGAGGACGAAGTGGTCTTCTTGCTGCCCCCGACGGACGCCTGACACTGCTGCCTACCCCGGCCGCCGCCGACGGAACCGGCGGCCCCGGGATCTCCCCGAAGCGTAAGGGCGGCATGAACCTGCGCACCGCCGTCACGCTCCTGCCGACCCCGGCGGCACGCGACTGGAAGTCCGGCGCGGCCAACCTGCTGGGGACCAATTCCCGCCCGCTGAACGAAGCGGTGGTCAACCTGCTGCCCACCCCGAAGGCATCGGACGGGCCGCACGGCGGACCGAACCAGCGCGACAGCGCCGGGAACTACTACCTTCCCGGACAGGCCGTACGACTGGACGGCCGGTGGGTGGCCACCAACGGCACCGACTACGGGCCCGCCATCCGACGCTGGGAGCAGGTGTTGGGGCGCCTGGCACCGGACCCGACCGAGGCGGGCACCAAGGGCAACCGCCGTCTGTCCCCGGCGTTCGTGGAGTGGATGATGGGCGCCGATCCCGGCTGGGTGACGGGTGCGGACCTGGGTCTGTCCCGCTCCGACCAGCTCAAAATCCTCGGCAACGGCGTCGTCATCCATCAGGCCGTTCACGCGTACCGCGCGCTGCTCGCCGCTGCCGTCCCCGAATCCGCGGGCCCTGCCCCGTCCCAGCTCGCTCTGGAAATCGCCTAGAGACGCCCGGGGCGACCGCCTCTCTCGCCAAAGACACGCGGTCGCCCCGGCCAACCAGTCCACAACAGACCTGTTGGAGGCATCCAGCATGACCCATCGCACCACCACACGGCGAGCGCACATGCTCTCCGCCGCTCTGGCCGCCGCCGTGCGCGGCTGGCACGTCCACCCGCTGCGCCCCGGCGGCAAGGCATCCGCCCTGCACGGCGAACACGCCTGCCTCCGCACGGGCGAGTGCGCCGGTGGACATGTGAAGTGGGAACAGCGCGCCACCACCGACCCCGACCGTATCCGCGCCGCATGGTCCGCGGGCGCGTTCAATGTCGGCATCGCCACCGGGCCTTCCGGTCTGGTCGTCGTCGACCTGGACGTACCCAAGGAGAAGAGCGGGAAGGGCAGTTCGGACGAGCCTTGCGGCGCGACGGCCTTTTCGGCGCTCTGCGAGCGCGCCGGAGTGTCCTGGCCGACTACCTACACGGTGCGGACGCCTTCCGGCGGCATGCACCTGTACTTCACCGCCCCGCCCGGCGTGCGCCTGCCCTGCACGGCCAAGACCGTGGCGCCGAACGTCGACACCCGCGCGTGGGGCGGCAACATCGTGGCCGCGGGCAGCGTCACCCCGGCCGGGGCGTACGAGGTCACCGACAACGCGCCCGTGGCGGTGCTGCCCGCGTGGCTGCTGCACCGCCTCCAGCCCGCGCCCGCACCGGCCCCGGCGCCCGCCCCGCTGCTGGTCCCGGGCGGGGCGACCCGTCGGGCCACGGTGGCACTGGAACGGGAGGCCGCGCGGGTCAGCAAAGCGCCGGAGGGGCAGCGGCATGACCTCCTGCTCAAGCGCACGATCGCCATCGGACGGTTCGTCGTCTGGGGAGAGATCGCCCGGGACGTGGTGGAGGAGGCATTTGGGGCGGCCGGTGAAGCGGCCGGACTGTCGGCGGCCGAGTGCCGCGCGACGATCCGTGACGCGCTGGCCTACTCCGCCCGTACCTGCCGCGCCCGGGGGACGGCATGAGCCACCACCCGCCCCGCCCGCAGCCCAAATGCCCACCGGACACGGCCGGTCGCCCCGGCTCCGCCACCAGCGCGGTACGCCCGACTCAGGGGTGCGGCCAAGGAAAGGCCGCCCGTCAGGGCGTCCTTTCAGCCCTTCCCGCCGAGCAGCACTCCAGCGGCCCGACCGGCGGTGACGGGCGCTTCCCCGTGGCCTGGCTCCACATCCGCGCCCCGCGCGGCGCCACCCCCACGGCCACCTCGAAGTGCCTGTGCGGCCGGGACGTAAGCGCCATCGGGCAGCGCAACGTGCTCGCCCTGATCGCCGACCACGAAGCCCACCGAGACCTCTGCCCGCTCCGCACCACTCAGGAAGGGAGGAACGCCGCGTGACCAGCGCCGAGACGACCACACCGCCCACCGACGGCGCTGCACTGCTCGATGAGGTCGAAGCGTTCCACCGTCGCTTCAACATCTTCCCCCTCGACGCCGCGTACGTCGCCGTCACGCTGTGGGACACGCACGCCCACTTGCTCGACTGCTTCGACTCCACCCCGCGCATCGCGTTCCTCTCCCCGGAGCCGGGATCCGGCAAGTCCCGGGCGCTGGAGATCGTGGAAACCCTCGTGCCGTACCCGATGGTCGCGGTCAACGCGTCCGCGTCCGCTCTCTTCCGCGCGGTCTCCGGGATGGAGGGACGGCCCACGATCCTTTTCGACGAGATCGACACCGTCTTCGGGCCCAAGGCCGGAGAGAACGAACAGCTCCGGGGGTTCCTGAACGCCGGTCACCGGCGCTCCGGTGTCATGTGGCGGTGCGTGGGCGACGGCGCCAACCAGCAGGTACAGGAGTTCCCGTCGTTCTGCGCCGTCGCGGTCGCCGGACTCGGCTCGCTGCCGGACACGATCCTGACCCGCTCCGTCATCGTCCGCATGCGGCGCCGCGCACCGAACGAGAGCGTGGAGCCGTTCCGTCAGCGCATCCACGAGAAGGAGGGCCACGCGCTGCGTGACCGGCTCGCCAACTGGGCACAGTCCGTGCGCCACCTGGTCGACGGGGTGTTCCCGCAACTCCCGGAGGGCATCAGCGACCGGCCTGCGGACGTGTGGGAACCCCTGCTGGCCGTCGCGGAGGCGGCCGGCGGTGCGTGGCCGGAGCGGGCCCGCGGCGCGTGCGTTGAGCTGGTGAACGCGGCCAAGACCAGCGACAAGGGCAGCATGGGCATCCGCCTGTTGACCGACCTGCGCGACTACGTGTTCAACGGCATCGATCGCCTGCCCACCGTCGCGATTCTGGACCGGCTCCACAGCCTCGAAGAGGCGCCGTGGGCGGACATGAGCGGCAAGCCCCTGGACGCCCGCGGGCTCTCACGGATGCTGCGCGAGTACGTCACCGCGGACAACACCCCGATCGCGGCCCGCAACATCAAGACCGGCGGAAGCGTCATGAAGGGCTACTACGCGAGCGACCTTCACGACGCGTGGCAGCGCTACTGCCCGCCCCCCGCGGAAAGTGCGCTACTTCCGCTACCTCCGCTACCGGGCAGGTCAGAGCCCTGAAATCGGTAGCGGATGCGTGCTCCGCATCCGCTACCGCCGCGCCTCATCCGCTACCCGCCCCGCGGCCACCGTCCCGGGGCCGGGAGCGGATCCATCCGCTACCGCTGCCCCTATCCGCTACCTCGATCATTCCCCTGACCAGGGAGGTAGCGGAGGTAGCGGAAGTAGCGGATCTGTCGGGGGGAGCCGGAACCCGGTTCTCCCCGCTCTGTGGCCCACATGGGACAGCGTGACGCCCCCTGCGGGGTGGCGCGGCTGTCCGGACCCATGAGAGGAGCACGCGGTGACGACGGCCGCGTACCAGCCGCGAGACGACAAGCTCACGCTCGCGGAGATCTGCAAGGACCTGAAGATCTCGCGCTCCACCTTCTACGACTGGCGCGCGAAGGGGCGCGCCCCTCGCTGCATCAAGCTGCCCAACGGTGACATCCGGGTCCGACGCAGCGACTACGAACACTGGTTGGACGACCGGGAGGACGCTGCCTGATGGACGGCATGACGTACAGCGTCAAGATCTGGAAGTCGGCGGTCTACAAGGGCAAGCGCAAGACGACCCACACCGTCCGATGGGAGTTGGACGGCAAGGAGTGGCGAGCGCCGTTCGACACGAAGGCACTGGCGGACGCCTTCCGCTCCGAGTTGGTCAGCGCGACGCGCCGTGGCGAGGCATTCAGCCTCGCCACGGGGCGCCCCATCTCGCATCAGTCCGGGGCGAGCGCGGTGAACTGGTATGACTTCGCCGTCCAGTTCGCGGACGCTCAATGGCACCGGACCGGCGGGAACAACCGCAAGAACACGTCCAAGGCGCTCATGGCTACCACCGTTGCTCTGCTGCGCACCCAGCCGACCACGTTCCGGCCGGTCGACGTGCGCACGGCGCTGCGGGAGTTCGCGTTCAACACGCGGCGCAGGGAGGACGCTCCACTCGAGATGGCCGCCATCTTGAAGTGGGTGGAGCGCAACACCCTGACCATGGCTGCATGGGAGGACCCCGCCAAGGTTGACGAAGTGCTCCGGGCCGTTGACTCGAAGTTGGACGGCACGCGCGCCGCGGCAAGCTCCGTCAAGCGCAACCGACGGATCCTGAACGTGGCCATGGAGTACGCGGTCAAGCACCGGATCCTGCGGGCGAATCCTCTACCGAAGGGGAGAGGGGCGGCGCCCAAGACGTCGTCCGCGGTCGACAAGAGGTCTCTGCTCAACCCGGAGCAGGCGGCGCGCCTGCTGGGGTGGGTCCGTCGGCGTTCGCGTGGTGGCAAGCGGCTGCACGCCTTCTTCGCCACGATGTACTACGCCGGGCCCCGCCCGGAGGAGGTTGTGGCGATGGGCGTTGCGGACGTCCGCCTGCCTGCCGAGAACGCCGAAGACCAGTGGTGCGAGTTGCTGTTCCACACGGCTCAGCCGGAGGTCGGGAAGAACTGGACGGATGACGGCGGGATCCACGAAGAGCGCGGGCTGAAGGGACGCGCTTCGGACGACACGCGCGTCGTACCGGGACACCCGTCGCTGACGCGGATCCTGCGCGAGCACATCAAGGCAGAGAGCCTGAAGCCGGGAGATCTCCTGTTCCAGGGCGAGAAGGGCGGCATGCTCGCGGGCTCGGTCATCCGCCGAGCGTGGCGCACCGCTCGCGCGGAAGTGCTCTCTCCGGAGGAATTCGCCTCGCCGCTTGGCAAGAGGGTGTACGACCTCCGGCACACCTGCCTGACCAACTGGCTCAACGACGGCATCCCGCCGGCGCAGGTGGCCGAGTGGGCGGGCAACAGCGTCCCCGTGCTGCTGGCCATCTACGCCCGGTGCATCTCGGGGCAGCTCCGGGACCTCAAACAGCGGATCTTGGCTCGCGGGGATCTTCCCAACCTGCCTGACACCGCCTGACGGCGCCCGGAGAACTTCTCCGCGTATTCACCGCAGCCACCCGCAGAAACCCGGTGACAGCCGGACAGCGCCGGACCCTCCCCACGATCACTGGGGGACGGTCCGGCGCTCTCCTGCGTGTGGCTGCATCTGCCCTGAGCAGCAAAAAGCCCTCCCGGAGGGAGGGCTGAGGCTGTGCGCCCCCGGCAGGACTCGAACCTGCGGCCAAGCGCTTAGAAGGCGCCTGCTCTATCCACTGAGCTACGGGGGCCGGTGTGTGCGGCGGTCGCGGACGGCTGAAGCCCCGGGCTCGGTGGTGCCGTGACCTTGCCGGGGACAAGGATAGGGCTCCGCGTACCTCGTCCCGGTTGCTTCACCTCCGTGACACGATGTGGAGGTTCGGTGAAGCGGTCCTGATAATCGCAGGCAGGTGCGAATTTCGCATCGTTTTTGACGCCCCAGTTGCCGGGTGTTGTCTACTCGTTATGCCTGGGCCGCCTGCGCCCCATTCGCCACGCCTCGCGCGCCAGGGGCTATACGCTTCAAAAACACACCAGAATTGGGCATTCTGCACGTGTGGCGACCTTGGACGTACGGCCCCGACTGCTTGACGCGCTCTCCGCACTGCGTGATCGCGTGGACGCCGCACGCTTCCCGCTCCCCCTCCCCGGCGCCTCGCGCGCCCGACGGAACCGTGCTGAGCTTCTGGCCCAGCTCGACGACTACTTGGTGCCCCGGTTGTGCGCCCCCGAAGCCCCGCTGCTGGCGGTGGTCGGGGGGTCCACCGGGGCCGGCAAGTCCACGCTGGTCAACTCGCTGGTGGGGCGCCGGGTCACTGAGGCGGGCGTGTTGCGGCCGACAACCCGCACGCCAGTTCTGGTGTGTCATCCCGACGATCACCACTGGTTCGCCGGACCCCGGGTGCTGCCCAAGCTCCAGCGCGTCTGGGTGCCGGCCCACGAGGGCGCGGCAGCGGCCTACGAGGCGGAGGCGCTGGACGAGGCGATCGCGCCGGAGCCCGTGGCCGAGGACGCGCCCCTCAGTCTGCGCATCGAGACCGACCGCGCCCTCCCGCGCGGCCTCGCGCTCCTCGACGCCCCCGACATCGACTCCCTCGTCGCCCGCAACCGCGAACTCGCCGCCTCCCTGATCTGCGCCGCCGACGTCTGGGTGCTGGTCACCACCGCCACCCGGTATGCCGACGCCGTCCCCTGGCACCTGCTGCGGACCGCCAAGGAGTACGACGTCACGCTCGTCACCGTGCTGGACCGGGTGCCGCACCAGGTCGCCGCGGAGGTGTCCCGGCAGTACGGGGCGCTGCTGGAGAGCGCGGGCCTCGGGGACGTGCCGCGCTTCACCGTCCCCGAACTCCCCGAGTCCGCCGACGGCAGCGGGCTGCTCCCGGCCACCGCCGTCGCCGGGCTGCGCGCCTGGCTGACCCAGCGCGCCGAGGACCCGGCCGCGCGGGCGGTCGCCACCGCCCGTACCGCCGCCGGAGTGCTGTCCTCGCTCGGGGCCCGGCTGCCCGGCCTCGCCGGGGCCTCCGCCGTCCAGCACGCGGCGGCCGTCCGGCTGCTGCAGCGCGTGGAGGACGCGTACGGACGCGCCGTCGAGCGCGTCCGGCGGGAGGTGACCGCGGGCGAGGCGCTCGCCGGCGACGCCCTGACCCACTGGCGCGGGCATCCCCACGACAGCACCCCCGACGAACTGCTCGGCGCCCTGACCGCTTCCCTCATCGCCCTGCTGACCTGCGCCGCCGATGCCGCAGACGAGGAGATCGCGGCGGCCTGCGCCATGGACCCGGCCGCCGCGGCCATCGCCGGGACCGCGCTCGCCCCACGCGATCCGGACGGCGCCACCGGCCGGATCGGCGTCGCCGTACGCCGCTGGCGGCGCTGTCTCGAAGAGATCGCGGAAGAGGAGGTCAGGGCCGCCGAGCGGGACCGCGGCAACGAGGCCGAGCGGACCGCCGCGCTGCTGGCGGCGGCGCTGCTGGGCGGCCGCCGGGCCCGCAAGGCCGGGGAGACGCTGGCCGAGACGCTCGGCGCGATGCGCGCGCTGCGACTGCGTGACCGCGGCGGGCAACTGCTGGCCGACTCCCTGGAAGGCGTGCTCGACACCGAGCGGGAGCGCAGGAGTGCACCCCTCGAAGCCCTCGACGTGACCCCCGACCACCAGGTCGAGCTCATTGCCGCACTGTCCGTACTGCAGAAAGAGAGGTGACAGAGGTGACAGAAGTGACGGCCGCGCCTTCGGCCGACGGCGGAGACCGGGCCTGGAACGACGGCCTGATCGCACGCCGCGTCCAACCCATCCAACCCATCCAGCGCGTTCAGACAACCGAGCTCCCCATCGCACCCTGCTCACCACCCCTGCCCGAGCACCTGGCCCCCTCGGTGCGCCCCCCTGCCCCCGCCACGCCCCGCACCACCGTCTCCCCCGCCGGGCAGCTGCTCCGGCCCCGGCTGGACGCCCTGCGTGAGCTGGTCGGGCTGTCCCGGGCGCGGCTGGACCGGCGCACGCTCGCCGAGGCCGGGCGGGTGCTGGAGGAGGCCGCGGCGCGGCACCGCTGCTCGCTCGACCTCACGGTGGTGGCGCTCGCGGGCTCCACGGGCAGCGGCAAGTCGACGCTGTTCAACGCGCTGGCCCGGGCCCAGCTCTCGGAGGCGGGGGTGCGCCGCCCGACGACCGCGACCCCGGTCGCCTGCACCTGGACCGACCGGGCCGACGGGCTGCTGGACCGGCTGGGCGTGCCCGGCCGGGTGCGCCGCCAGCCCGCCCGTCCGTACGACCCCGGGCTGAACGGGCTCGTCCTGCTCGACCTGCCCGACCATGATTCGGCGGCGGTCGGCCACCGCGAACAGGTCGACCGGATGCTCGGCCTGGTGGACGCGGTGATCTGGGTCGTGGACCCGGAGAAGTACGCGGACGCGGTGCTGCACGAGCGGTATCTGCGGCCGCTGGCCGGGTACGCCGAGGTGACCTTCGTGGTTCTCAACCAGGTGGACCGGCTCTCCGCCGACGCCGCCGACCAGGTGCTGGACGACCTGCGCAGGCTGCTGGACGAGGACGGGCTGGCGCTCGGCGAGCACGGCGAGCCGGGCGCGGCGGTGCTGGCCCTGTCGGCGCTGACGGGGGAGGGGGTGGGCGAACTGCGCGACATGCTTGCCCAGTTCGCCTCCCGGCACAGCGCGGCCGAGCTGCGGCTGACGGCGGACGTGGACGGTGTCTCGGCGCGGCTGCGCCCCGCATACGTCGCCGACGGGCGGCCGGGGCTGACCGAGCGGGCGCGGCAGGAGTTCGAGGACAGGCTGGCGGAGGCGGTGGGCGCGGCGGCGGCGGGGCTGGCCGCCGAGCGCGCCTGGCTGCGGGACGCCGAGCGGGCGTGCGGGACGGCCTGGTCGCGGGCGAGCGGCTGGTACGGGGAGCGTGGGAGGGGGCGCTTGGCGTGGTGGGGGAGCGTACGGGCGGTGCTGGGCGGGGGAGGCGGTGCCGGAGGTGTGGGTGAGACGGTCGGTGACTTCGACACGGTCGGCGGTGAGCTTGCGGGTGGGGCGGCGGAGGGCGACAGCGGGGGGTCGGTCGCGGGGTCGGCCGGGGGATCGGCCGGGGGATCGGCCGGGGGAGAGGGTGCGGCTGTAGGGATGGCTGGTGCGGAGGGTACGGGCGGTACGGGCAGCGCGGTGGGTGCGCTCGGTGCGGGTCTCGCCGACACCATGGACGTCTCCGGCATCTTCGGTGCCCTGCCGCCGCCCCGGCGGACGGCGTCCCGGCCGCTGGTCGAACAGGCGGTACGGGCCCTGGCCTACGAAGCGTCGGCCGGCCTGCCCGGACCGTGGGCGCAGGCGGTGCGGGAGGCCGCCGGGCGCGGGGCGGAGGGCCTGGCGGAGGCGCTGGACGACGTGGCCGCGGCGGCCGCCGAGCGGCGGGCCGAGCGGATGGTGCGGCCCCGGTGGTGGGCGATGGTGGCGGCGGGGCAGGGCGTGCTGTCTGCGCTGCAACTGATGGGGGCGGTGTGGCTGGTGGGGGCGGCCTTCGGAGGGTTCGGCGGGCCGTGGTGGGTGCCCGGAGTGCTGATGGTGGGCGGCGGGGCGGGCGGGCCGCTGCTGGCGTGGTGCTGCCGGGTGGCCGCGCGTGGTCCCGCGCGGGGGCACGGGCAGGAGACGGAGCGGCAGTTGCGCGGGGCGGCCGGCGGCTGCGGGCGCGCCCGGGTGCTGGAGCCGGTGGCGGCCGAGCTGTTGCGGTACCGGGAGGTACGGGCCCAGTACGTGATTGCGGCGGGTGAAGCGTAGGACGTGTCGGGTGGGGCGGAAGTGGCCTGTGGCTGCCGGAAGCAATCCTTCGGGTGGCGGAGTTGTCCACAACCGGGCGGTGGTCCACAGCCCCCAGCGGGCCATGGCGCTCTCCGGGCACCATGAGCGTCACGCAATGAGCTTCACGCAAGGCCGCGGTGAGCCCCCAGCGCTCTCGCGGCCCCGCACGGGGGAGGCGTTTTCACGGTGAACGAAACATTGGTGACGGTCGTCGGCAACGTGGCCACCCAGCCCGACTTCAAGGAAGCGGCGAACGGCTCGGCCGTCTCCCGCTTCCGTCTGGCGGCGACGGTGCGCCGCTGGGACCGCGCCCGGGAGGAATGGGCGGACGCGTACACGAGCTTCTACACCGTGTGGGCGTGGCGGATGCTGGCGGCCAATGTGGTGGCCTCGGTTTCCATCGGCGAACCGCTGATCGTCCAGGGAAAGTTGAGAATTCAGGAACAGGAGCGCGAGGGGAAACGCTGGCTGTCCGCGGACATTGACGCCGTGTCGATCGGGCATGATCTCACTCGCGGTACCTCGGCCTTTCGCAGAGTGTCACCGGCCAGGCCGCTGCCGGTGGAGCCGGTACGGATGGCGGAAGCGGCCGGTGGGGGCAGCGGGGGCACACCTCGACCGGTGAGCGCGGCAACAGCCCTGTGAAATGTGGGGTTTGTCCTGGCGATATGTCGATAATCCCAGGTCAGGCCCGGTCCGGCCGATAACGATTCCGATTCGGATCGGTTCCGCGAACGCATGCGTGGTTCCGGTGTTCGGCGTGCTCTTTAAGATCCGGTCCATAGCAACGGGGGCTTCTGAGTTTTGAGTTGCCCAGCGAGGCGCATGCGCGTGGTCGATGTGTGAACTCCGTGCCATCGGCGCTCGCCCGAAAGGAAATCCATGAACTCTGTAAAGAGGCGCGGCTTCGCCCGCCTTACCGGGGCGGCCCTGGTGTGCGGGCTGGCCGCCGCGGGCGCGATAGCCACGGCCGGCCCGGCTGCGGCGGATGACGCCCCGCAGAACCAGGGCGGCGTGACCGCCACGCTCGGCCGGATCACGGCGGGCGGGGGTGCCGTGGTGCACGACCGGCGCAAGACCGGGCCCGTCCTGGCCGGCCTGTTCGAGATGAAGGTCGACGGCGGCGGCACGCTGCAGACGTACTGCATCGACATCCTCACCAACACCGTCGACGGCGCGAAGTACAAGGAAGCGGGCTGGGACGAGTCGTCCCTGCACGACAACAAGAACGCGGGCAAGATCCGCTGGATCCTCCAGCACTCCTACCCGCAGGTCAACGACCTCGCCGCCCTCGGCAAGGACTCCGGCGCCGGCACCCTCGACGCCAACACGGCCGCGGCCGGCACCCAGGTCGCCATCTGGCGCTACTCGGACAACGTCAACGTCGACGCCCGCGACCCCGCGGCCGAGAAGCTCGCCGACTACCTCTACAAGAGCGCCCAGGACATCGAGGAGCCCAAGGCCTCGCTGACGCTCACCCCGCCGGCCGTCTCCGGCAAGTCCGGGCAGAAGCTCGGCCCCGTCACGGTCCACACCAACGCGAGCAGCGTCACCGTGACCTCCACCGACGCCGCCGCCCAGCACGTGAAGATCGTCGACAAGTCCGGGAAGCCGGTCACCTCGACCGCCAACGGCGAGGAGCTCTACTTCGACGTCCCGGCGGGCACGCCGGACGGCTCCGCCTCGCTCAAGGCCACCGCCGCCACCAAGGTCCCCGTCGGCCGCGCCTTCATCGGCGACCACACCAAGACCCAGACGCTGATCCTGGCCGGGTCCAGTGAGAGCACGGTCACCGCCGGCGCCACCGCGAACTGGGCGAAGAAGGGTGCGATACCGGCGGTCAGCGCCCGCAAGGACTGCGCCAAGGGCGGCGTGGAGATCACCGCCGACAACAAGGGCGACGAGGCGTTCACCTTCGAGCTCGACGGCAAGAAGAACACCGTCAAGCCCGGCGGCTCCGAGAAGGTCTTCGTGAAGGTCGCCGAGGACCAGGCGTACAAAATCACGATCAACGGCCCGAACGGCTTCACCAAGACCTTCACCGGAATCCTGGACTGCAAGACGGCCGAGACCGGCACCACCGGCGGATCGGGCGGCACCCCCTCGCCGTCCGGCACCCCGGTCCCCGCTTCGGGCTCCCGCACCGGCGGCGCCACCGGCGGTGACCTCGCCACCACCGGCAGCAGCAGCGCCACCCCGATGATCGCGGGCATCGCGGCCGCCCTGGTCGTGGTCGGCGGCGCGGCGGTCTTCTTCCTCCGTAAGAAGAAGACAACGGGCGAGTAAGGACGGGCCGCGCCCCGTAGGGGCGCCCGTGGCCGACGGGCCGGATCGCCGGGCGATCACCGGCCTGTCGGCCACAACCCGTTTCCGCCCAGGGGTACCGGTACGGCAAGATGGGGTGTATCTGCCCTCACGCGGCGGAGCCGCACATTGGCCCTTCTCGACTGCCGGACGGTTTCTCTTGGCTGAGTACATCTACACCATGCGCAAGACGCGCAAGGCGCACGGCGACAAGGTCATCCTCGATGACGTGACGCTGAGCTTCCTGCCCGGTGCGAAGATCGGTGTGGTCGGCCCCAACGGTGCCGGTAAGTCCACTGTCCTCAAGATCATGGCCGGCCTGGAGCACCCCTCCAACGGTGACGCCTTCCTGTCGCCGGGCTACACCGTGGGCATCCTGATGCAGGAGCCGGAGCTCGACGAGTCCAAGACGGTGCTGGAGAACGTCCAGGACGGCGTCGCCGGGGTCAAGGGCAAGCTCGACCGGTTCAACGAGATCGCCGAGCTGATGGCGACCGACTACTCCGACGCGCTGCTCGAGGAGATGGGCAAGCTCCAGGAGGAGCTCGACCACGCCAACGCCTGGGACCTCGACGCGCAGCTCGAGCAGGCCATGGACGCGCTGGGCTGCCCGCCCGCCGACTGGCAGGTCAACAACCTCTCCGGTGGTGAGAAGCGCCGCGTCGCCCTGTGCCGCCTGCTGCTGGAGGCCCCCGACCTCCTGCTGCTCGACGAGCCCACCAACCACCTCGACGCCGAGTCGGTGAACTGGCTGGAGCAGCACCTGGCCAAGTACGCCGGCACCGTCGTGGCGATCACCCACGACCGCTACTTCCTCGACAACGTCGCCGAGTGGATCCTCGAGCTCGACCGCGGCCGCGCCCACCCCTACGAGGGCAACT
The DNA here is from genome assembly GCF_014203555.1 of Streptomyces olivoverticillatus. Taxonomy (GTDB): domain Bacteria; phylum Actinomycetota; class Actinomycetes; order Streptomycetales; family Streptomycetaceae; genus Streptomyces; species Streptomyces olivoverticillatus. The sequence goes on from NZ_JACHJH010000002.1 coordinate 384,068, forward strand.
ACTCCACCTACCTGGAGAACAAGGCCTCCCGCCTCAAGGTCGAGGGCCAGAAGGACGCCAAGCGCCAGAAGCGCCTCAAGGAAGAGCTGGAGTGGGTCCGCTCCAACGCCAAGGGCCGCCAGGCCAAGTCCAAGGCGCGCCTCGCCCGCTACGAGGAGATGGCCGCCGAGGCGGACAAGATGCGGAAGCTGGACTTCGAGGAGATCCAGATCCCGCCGGGCCCGCGCCTGGGCTCCGTGGTCGTCGAGGTCAACAACCTCTCCAAGGCCTTCGGTGACAAGGTCCTCATCGACGACCTGTCCTTCACCCTCCCGCGCAACGGCATCGTCGGCGTCATCGGCCCGAACGGTGCGGGCAAGACGACCCTGTTCAAGATGATCCAGGGCCTGGAGAAGCCGGACTCCGGCAGCATCAAGGTCGGCGAGACCGTCAAGATCTCCTACGTCGACCAGTCCCGCGCCAACATCGACCCCAAGAAGACGCTGTGGGCCGTCGTCTCCGACGAGCTGGACTACATCAACGTCGGCCAGGTCGAGATGCCCTCGCGGGCGTACGTCTCCGCGTTCGGCTTCAAGGGCCCGGACCAGCAGAAGCCCGCCGGCATCCTCTCCGGCGGTGAGCGCAACCGCCTCAACCTCGCGCTCACCCTCAAGCAGGGCGGCAACCTGCTCCTCCTCGACGAGCCGACCAACGACCTCGACGTCGAGACCCTCTCCTCGCTGGAGAACGCCCTGCTCGACTTCCCCGGCGCCGCAGTGGTCGTCTCCCACGACCGCTGGTTCCTGGACCGAGTGGCCACCCACATCCTGGCCTACGAGGGCAACTCGAAGTGGTTCTGGTTCGAGGGCAACTTCGAGTCCTACGAGAAGAACAAGATCGAGCGGCTCGGCCCGGACGCCGCCCGTCCGCACCGTGCCACCTACAAGAAGCTGACCCGGGGCTGACCGTGGCGCGCCACCTCTACTCCTGCCCGCTGCGCTGGTCCGACATGGACGCCTTCGGCCATGTCAACAACGCGGTCTTCCTGCGCTACCTCGAAGAGGCGCGGATCGACTTCATCCACCGGATGGCGCCGGGCGAGGGCAACAGCTCCTTCACCGGCGGGTCCGTCGTGGCCCGCCACGAGATCGACTATCTGCGTCCGCTGGTCCACCGGCCCGAGCCGGTGACCGTCGAGACGTGGGTGACGAAGGTCGGCGCCGCGTCCATGACCGTCTCGTACGAGATCAAGGACGAGCAGCAGACGTACGTACGGGCCACCACCGTCGTCGTCCCCGTCGACCTGTCCACGGGCCGTCCGCGGCGGGTGACCGCCGAGGAGAAGGAGATCCTCAAGGGTTTCCTGGACGAGCCCGCGGACGGTTCCGCCGAAGAGGCCGTCGCCGCATGATGCAGCGGCTGTGCTTCGCCGACGCCGGGGAGGCGGCCGATCTGGCCGCCTTCCTGGCCCGGCTGATCCACTACGACCGTGCCGCCGCCGTCCGCCTCAAGGCGGGCGGCGGGGTGCTCGGCGTCTTCGGCCGCCCCCCGTCCTTCGAGGTCCTCGCCGTCCGCACCGCGCGGCTGGCGGGCGAGGAGACCGGCGGCGCCGGCCCGCTCGACGTCACGGTCTCGGCCGGGCAGCTGGTGGACGCGCTGGATGCGGCCCGTGCCGAGGGCACGACCGAAGGCGGCGGCCTGCCGGTCGTCGTGCCCGAAGCCGTCACCGGCCCGCCGTGGGCCGGGGTGCTGCCGCCGCGCGGCGGCTGGCAGCGCGTCGAGGGCCTGCCCGGCCCGGAGGCCGTGCGCGCCACGGTCGCCGCCGCCGTGGCCGAATTCCGCAGCCGGGACGCGGCCCTGCCCGAGCAGCGGCGCACCCGCGCCGAGCGCGACCGCATCGGCCGCGAGATCTGGTCCCGCACCCTGGGCGACACCGGCCTCCCCCTGCGCGCGGTGCACGCCGCCCAGGCGCTGGGCTTCCTGCGGCCCGTGGAGATGGCGGCCGCCGGCGCGAGCCTGCACCGCGCCCGCGGCGGGACGGCGCTCGCCCCGCAGCCCCTGGCGCTCTTCGCCGCCCGCGGCTGGCTGCGCCTGAGCACCCCCTACGGCTCGATCGCCGTGCGCACGGGCGGTCTGCGCGATCTGGCGGTCATGCCCGCCTGACGCCACCGGGCCGCTCAGACGGCCCTGTTGACCATGGAGGCGGCGGCGTACGTCAGGTAGTTCCACAGCTGCCGTTCGAGCTCGGGCGCGAGCCCCAGCTCGTCCAGGGCGTCCCGCATGTGCCGCAGCCACGCGTCGTGCGCGGCCCGGTCCACGGCGAAGGGCGCGTGCCGCATCCGCAGCCGGGGATGGCCGCGGTTCTCGCTGTAGGTGCGGGGCCCGCCCCAGTACTGCATCAGGAACAGGACCAGGCGCTCCTCGGCCGGGCCGAGGTCCTCCTCCGGGTACATCGGCCGCAGCAGCGGGTCCCCGGCCACCCCCTGGTAGAAGCGGTGGACCAGGCGCCGGAAGGTCTCCTCGCCGCCGACCTGCTCGTAGAAGGTCTGCTCCGACAGCGTGCCGCGCGGAATCTCATTCACCCCACCATGGTCTCAGACCCCCCGGCCGAGGACTGCCGGACCAGGACCTCCGCCCGGTGCACGGGCGCCGGCCCCGCCCGTCAGCCGCGGCGCACCGTGATCGTCGTCCACGCCCCCACATGGACCCGGTCCCCGTCGTGCAGCGGCACCGGGACGAACGGCTGGATGGGCTCCTCGGAACCGTTGATCGTGGTGCCGTTGGTGGAGTCCCGGTCGACGACCGCCCAGGTGCCGTCCGGCTGCTGGACGAGCATGGCGTGCTGGTGCGAGACGCCCGGGTCCTCCGGGGGCCGCGCCAGGTCGATGTCGGGGGACTCGCCCGTGCTGTGCCGTCGCCGCCCGATGGTCACCTGGTGCCCGGCCAGCGGGAACTGCAGCTCGGGGGTGTAGGTGGGCAGGTTCAGCCCGGCGGCCTCGGGGCCGCTGCGGTTCATCATCGAGACGAAGTACTCGCGGTCGGGCGCGACGACCGCCACCCAGCCGACGCCGACGGCCGGGCCGGGCGTCTGCGGCGGTACGGCCTGGGGGCCGCTCTCCGCCGGGTGCGGACCGGGCTCGTACGGGTAGGGCGTCGCGGCCTGGGCGGAGCCCGGCGGGGTCAGCACCCAGTCCTCCTCCCCGAAGGTGTGCGCCGGCCCCTGCGGGACGAGCTGCTCGGCGGGGCGGTTGATCTGCGACGGCCGGGAGCCGTGGTACTCGAAGCCCGGCGGGTGCTGGGTGTGCTGCGAAGACGGCGGCGGCGCGGACTCGAAGCCGTGCGACTGCGGCGGGGTGTACGAGGTCGGCGAGTGGGTGAGGAAGTTGTAGCGGCACTCCTCGCAGAAGGGCGCCGACGCCTCGCGGGGCGTACGGCACTCCGGGCACAGCTCCGCCTGCATGGTGGGGTCACCTGCGGCGGGATAGCCGTAGCCGCCGGTGCCCGGCGGGGCGGGCGGTACGGGCGGCGGGGGCGCGGCCCCCATGGGCGTGGCCGCCACCGACATCCGGTGGCCGCACACCTCGCACCAGTCTTCGGCACCCGACTGGTGGCCGTTCGGGCAGGTCGGCATGACGGTCGATTCCCCCTCTGGCGTTACTTCTTGACGCGGACGGTCTTGGTGGAGCGCGTCTCCAGCGTCATCTCCGCCTCTTCCGTGACCTTTGACTTCAGGCGCACAGTACCGTTCGCCGCATCGACGACATCCACGACCTTGGCCAGCAGCTTCGCGGTGTCCTCGTGCCCTGAGCGGTTGGCCAGCTGCACGGCCCGGCCCAGCTTCGCGGTGGCCCCGTCGACGTCCCCCGACTTGCGCAAGTCCAGGCCCTGTTGGATGGCCTGGGCCAGCTCGGCCTGGCCGGTGTAGTGCGCGACCTGCGGATTGATGGCCGTCGACGCTTCGAGGTCGTCCGTCCACACCGCCCGGATCAGCCCCTGCGCCAGCACGTGCGGTGACGAGCCGTCGGGAGTGGGCAGCACGAGCGAGGCGCGGGCGGCGAGCATCTCCTGGCCCACGTGGGCGTAGGGCACGCGTACGCACACGTGGTAGTCGCGGGACTCGTCGCCCCATGCGCCGGTGGGGTAGTCGCCCGCGCGCGGCCCGGACTCGCGGCGGCGGTCGGTCAGCTCCTCCACCGTGGGGGCGACCTGCTTGACGAAGAGCACCTCGGCCCCCTGCGGGGTCCACAGCCGCAGCGCGACGTCCGCGACCTCCTTGCCCATCACGGCTTCCATCATCCGCGTGAAGTCCGCGGCGAGCCCGGCCGGATCGGCGACGATGTCGGCGCTGCCCAGTAGCGCCGAGGCTATGCCCGTGACCTCCTTGACCTCCCAGTCGGTGCCCACCCCCCGCGCGTCACAGGTGAACCGGCCGGCGCACGCGTCCAGCGAGGCGCGCAGCGCGTCCGGCTCCTCGTGTTCGTTGCGGCCGTCGGTGAGCAGGATGCCGTGGCGTATCGCCGCGTCGGAGGAGGACAGCAGCCGGTCGGCCAGGCGGAGCCAGGTGCCGATGGCGGTGCCGCCGCCCGCGCTGAGCTTGCGCAGCGCCTCCTTGGCCTGGGCGCGGGTCGTGGCATCGGCTATCGCGAGCCGCCCGCCGCCGGGGTAGGCCTCGCGTGCCTGGTGGGTGCCGGCGACGACGGCGAAGGCGACGCCGTCGCGCAGGGCGTCGACGGCGGCGGCCGTGGCGTCGCGGGCGTTGCGCATCTTGGCGGGCGGGTAGTCCATGGAGCCCGAGCAGTCGACCATGATGACGACGGCGGCGTCCGGGTCGTAACCCGGGAGGGGGACGGACCCGGGCGAGAGCGAGGGCAGTGGCGTCTCCCCGGTGGTGCCCCCGCCGGTGGAGGTGACCGTGACGATCGCGTTGACCTCCCGGCCCCCCTCGGGGAGGTTGACATTCTGATACACCTCCACCGCGAACCGGGGCACCATCGGTTTGGAGAAGTTGGCCATCTGATCCGCTCCTTCGTACACCTCGTGGTCATACGGGCGAGCAGCGGGCGGACGGCCATGCGGTGCCGTTCGCGACACCGCATGTGGATCCCCCCGTGGACGCTCGGGCCGTCAGGCCGATACTGCCCCTTCGGGCCGGACCGGGAACGGCAGTACTGCCACTGTTACGTTGTCGTGGCCCCCTCCGTCCAGAGCGTGGTTCACCAAGCGGCGGGCGCAGTGCAGTGGCCGGGTGCGGGCGTCGGGCGGTACGACGGCGGCCATCTGCTCGGCGGATTCGGCGTAGTTCCACAGCCCGTCGGTGCAGACGATCACCACGCCCGGCCGGTCGGGGTGGTAGGACGCGGTGTGCGGCACGACCTCGTAGGCGTCGGCGCCGAGCCAGCCGGTGATGGCGTGGGCGCGCTCGTCCGCGTAGGCCTCGGCCTCCGACATCAGGCCGGCCGCCACCATCTGGGCGGCCCACGAGTCGTCCTCGGTGAGCCGGGCGGGCTGGGTGGTGCGGTCGTCGGGCACCCAGTAGGCGCGGCTGTCGCCGACCCAGCCGACGGTCAGCAGGTCGCCGGTGACGACCGCGCTGACGATGGTGCAGGCGGGGGCGTTCTCCTGGCGCGGCCGGTCGTGCTCGCGCGGCTCGTGGCCGGGGGTGGCCAGGTCGGCGACGGCCTCGGCGGCCCGCAGGACGGCCTGGTGGGTGGCCTCGCGCGGGGCCGTGCCCTGGGCCAGGGCGCCGGCCAGCAGCTCGTGCGCGGCGGCCACGGCGGCGGCCGATGCCTCGTCGGGGCGGGCCGCGGAGGACACGCCGTCGCTGACGACCGCGACGACGGTCGAGCCGCCGTCCGCGGCCTCGATGGTGGACGCGGCGAACGCGTCCTCGTTGCGGTGGTGGCGCAGGCCGCGGTCGCTGACCGCGGCGACGCCTGCCGACTCGTGCTCCATGTGATCCCGTTCGCGCGGCTGTGCATGCCCGCAGTGTTCGCAGTACCCGTCTTTGTCGATCATGCCCGACCGGCAGGCCCGGCAGCCTCTGCCGGGCCACGCGCCGGGGGCCTGCTGTGCGGGCACCCCGGCGGCGGGGGCGGTGCGATGCGCCCCGTCCTCCCCCCGCTCCGGCTGCCGCCACGCCCCGGCCGGGCCCGCTTCACCGGGTGCGAGCGGTACGGCGGACAGGTCCGCCCCGCAGCCGCCGCAGAAGTTGTCGGCGGGCTCCAGGGGCTCGTGGCAGGCGGGACACGCCGTCGGTTGCGGGGGCAGTTGCGACATCGATCACACCCATGTCCTGGGGCGGTAACGGTTGGCCCGCTCCACCAGTTCGATCCGTTCCTCACCGCGCTGGGCGAGGCGCGCGAGCACCCGGTACGAGCGCTCCAGCCCGAACCGCAGGCCCCGCTCGTCCAGCCCGCTGCCCAGCAGCGGCGCCGGGCCGCCGGACGCGCCGGGCGGCGCGCCCTTGCTGCCGGAGAGCACCCAGTCCAGCGCGGTGCCCAGCACTTCGGCCGACAGCTGTTCGCGCCGCACCGCATCCAGCCCGAAGTCCGCGAGCCGCTCGATCTGCCGGGCCGCGGCCTGGAGGTCCGTCAGCAACGCCTCCTGCGGTGAGCGCTGCCGCAGCCGGGCCCGGACCGCCGCGACGCGTGCCGCCGTGTAGTGAATGGATGCCTCCGGTACGGATTCCAGCGCTTGGACCGCGCCCGGCCGGTCCCCCGCGGCCAGCCGCACCCGGGCCAGCCCGAACGCGGCGCCGACGAAGCTCGGGTCGGTCGTCCACACCAGACGGTAGTACTCCGCGGCGTTGTCGAGCTGCCCCAGCACCTCGGCGCACACGCCGAGCGCCAGCTTCGGGGCGGGCTCGCCGGGGAAGGCGTCGTAGACGGCGTCGAAGGAGAGCGCCGCCGTCTCGTTGTCGCCGACGGCCAGCCCGTGCACGCCGCGGTACCAGACGGTGCGCCAGTCGTCGGGCCGGGTGGCCTCCAGCCCGGCGATCACCTGGGCCGCCGGACCGTCCTCGCCGAGCTCCAGCTGGGCGCGCAGCCGGTGCAGCCGCAGCTCCGGCGAGTCGGTTGGCGCCGCCTGCAGCGCGGTGTAGAGCTCGGCCGGCTGGGAGGCGAGCAGGCCGGCGAGGAAGCCTGCGTTGGGGTCGGCCGGGTCGGGCAGCGGCAGCGGCAGGGCCAGGGCGGTGGCACGGGCGTCCAGCGGCCGGACGACGGCCGCGGCGGCCTGCGCAGGGCCCGTGGCGGCCGCCGTCGGCTGCGCGGGGACGAGCCCCTTGCGGCCGCCCGCCGGCCGGACGCCCAACGCCGAGACGTCGTCCGTCACCGCGTCGAACAGGGCCGTGTCGACCACCCGGAGCTCGGGCCCGAAGAGGGTGGACAGCGCGGGCCGCGGCTTGCCCGTCTGCAGCGCCATGACCTCGCGCAGCACGCCCGTCAGCTGGTCCGCCATCTCCTCGGCGGACGCGAACCGCCGCCCGGGGTCGGGGTCGGTGGCCCGTACCAGCAGCCGGTAGAAGGACTCGTAGCGGGAGAACACCTCGATGTTCTCGGGGTCGGGCAGGCTGTCCGCGAAGACGGTGGTGTAGCCCTGGAAGTCGAAGGCGAGCACGGCGAGGGTGCGGGCCACCGTGTACAGGTCGGAGGCGATCGACGCGCCCACGTCGGCGCATTCGGGGGCCTGGTAGCCCACGGTGCCGTAGAGCGCGCTCTTCTTGTCCTCCATCCGCCGGACCGCGCCCATGTCGATCAGCTTGAGCTGGTCCTGCTGCTGGATGACGTTGTCGATCTTGAAGTCGCAGTAGAGCAGGCCGCGGCTGTGCAGATGGCCGAGCGCCTCCAACGCCTCGATGCCGTACGCGCACGCCTGCTCGACCGGCACCGGATCGCGCCGCCCGTCCGGCAGCCGGCGCTCGTTGGCGATCTCCTTGAGCGACTTGCCGCCGACGTACTCCATGACGATGTAGCCGTCGAGGCTGCCCGTGCGCTGGTCGAGGTGCTGGACGAAGTTGTAGATGCGGACGATGTTGGAGTGCTCGATCTCGGCGAGGAAGCCCCGCTCGGCGATCGCGGCCTTCGTGGCGTCCTCGTCGCCCGTGTCGAGCAGGCCCTTGAGGACCACCCAGCGGTCGTCCACCGCCCGGTCCTTGGCCAGGTAGATCCAGCCGAGACCGCCGTGCGCCAGACAGCCGGCCACCTCGTACTGGCCGTGCACCAGGTCTCCCGGGTGCAGCTTCGGCACGAAGGAGTAGGGGTGGCCGCAGTTGGTGCAGAAGCCCTCCGTGCGCCCGAGCCGGTCGGCGCGGGAACGCCCCACCGGCGCTCCGCAGTCGGACTTGCTGCAGAACCGCTTGCGCTCGGGCACCTCCGGGTCGGCGAGCACCGCGGCACTCGGGTCGGGCCGGGGCACGCCCGGCATGGTGACCAGGCCGGCGCCGAGCTTGCTGCGGCCGGCTCCCGAGGAGGCGGAGTGCCGGCTGCGCACCGACACCGAACGGGCCGCGGTGGCCTCGGAGCCCTTGGACAGCGATCTCGACAGCCGCCCCGAGACGGACCGCCGGGAGGAGGCCGAGCGCGAGGACGACGACCGGGACGAGGAGCCGCTTCCCCGGCCGCCCTGCGAGCCGCCGCCCGAAGAGCCCCCGGAGGAACTGCCGCCACCCGCACGGGTGACGCCCGTGGGGGGCGAGGACAGCACCCCGCCCGGCGTGACGACCGGGGCGAGCCCACAGGTGTCGCAGTACAGCTCACCGCCGCCGACGTCCTCGTACGAACCGTCGCAGCCCGGCCGCTGGCAGGTGCCGCCCGTCATGATTCCCCCCTACGATCGCCGATCCCCCGGGCCGCGGATTCTGCGGGCGGGGCAAGCGCCTGTGCCACCGCCTGCTGATAGCGCAGCACGGCCGAATCCGCGGCCACCAGATCGCACGGCGCACTCCACAGCATGCGCCGCGCCACGTCGTAGCGCTCGATGAGAAGAGTGTCCTCCGCCAGCCCCAGCCGGGACGCCTTCGCCTTGTACGCGTCCAGCCGGCCGCGCAGCTCGGCCCGTACGGCCAGCGGAGCCGTCACCGCCGTCAGCGACTCGCGGGCGCGCAGCAACTCCTCCTCGGCGCGCTGCTCCAGGCCCTCCAGCAGCGGCGAGAGCCTGTGCCACCGGGCGTGTCTGCGGTGCTCGGCCGCCGCGTCCAGCTGCTCGTACAGCACGGTGGGCGGACCCGAGACCGCGGGCACCTCGGACGCCGCGATCTTCGAGAGCACCTCGGCGCGGGCCTGCCGGGCCTCGCCCAGTGTGAGGTCCGCGCGCGAGAGCACGTCACGCACCTGCAGCAGCCGCTGCTCCGCGTCCTGGCGGACGTCCAGGACGGCCTCGACCTCGCGGCGCACGTCGTCCAGGGCGCGGGCGGCGCGGTCGTAGCGACTGGTGTCCGGGCGGCCGCCGCCGTGCCCGGAGCCGGGCGGCGCGCCCGTCCAGAAGGCGAGCGGATCCGATATCACCTCGGACCGCAGCGCGCCGAGCTCCTGGGTGATCTGCTCCAGGTCGTCGCCGGAAGGGTGCTCGCCGGGGCGGACGCCCACCGAGTGGGCCAGCTGCCGGGTGCGCCCAAGCTCGGCTGCGAGCAGGTCGATCCGGGCGGGCAGCGCCGACCAGACGGCGTCGGCGGCGACGACGACATCCAGCGCCTGGGCGTACCAGGCGTTCATCCGGTCGACGAGCTCGTGCAGGCTCAGCCGCTCGCTGAGCTTGGCGGAGGCGCCGAGCACGAGCGCGGTGGCCCCCGGTGCCCCGGAGGGCAGGATCAGGGAGCTGCCGCACAGCCTGTCCGTGAGCTCGGCCAGCTCGCTCTGGGTGGGCCAGCGGTGGCGTCCGCGGAGCTCGCGCGCCGCCTCCAGTGCGTCGGTGTAGGCGTCGAAGCACACCCACAGCTGTGTGATCAGCTGCTCGGTGGCCGCCCATCGGTTCTTCGTGCCGCCGGCGAGCTCAGCGCCCTCCAGCAGGCGGCGCCCGGCATGGTCCTGGAGGGCGAGCAGCGAGGACTCCACGGCCTCGTGCTCCGCGCCGAGTCTCGTCAGCACACGGTCCACCTCCTCGCGGCTCAAGGCCGGCCCGGTGGGCCCCGCGACCGCCATCTATCCCCTCTCCTGCTGCTGTCCGGTGCGTCCTCGGTCTGCTTCGGCCCGTCAGTCCCGGTACTTCGGTTCCGGCGGGGCGGTGATGCCCTTGAGGTCGGCCGCCAGCCACTTGCGGTAGGCGGTCATCCAGGGGCTGCCGTCGCCGCCGCGGCGGTAGTCCTCCAGTACTGCGTTGACCCGGCGTACCAGGTCTTCGTCCTTGAGGTTCATCGCCACGCCGTACGACTCGGTGGTGAACGGTTTGCCGACCAGTCGCACGGACGGGTCCTGGGCCGCCTGCCCGGCGGCCAGGGCGCTGTCCGTGAGCACGGCATCCACCTGCCCCAGCTGGAGCCGCACCAGGCAGTCCAGCTGGTTGGGCACCGTCAGCACGGACGCCCCGTGGGAGTCCTTCTTGAGCTGGCCCTCGGCCGTGGACCCCTTGGCCGCACACACCGCCTTGCCGCGCAGCGAGTCGTCATACGCCGTGATGGGTGACCCCTTCGGAGCGAGGAGCTGCTGCCCGGTCTCGAAGTAGGCCGTGGAGAACGCCACTTGCTTGATCCGGTCGCAACTGATGGTCATGGTACGCACGATGATGTCCACCTTGCCCTTTTGCACGGCGGGTATGCGCTGGTTGGTGGGGATCGCGAGAAAGGAGACCTTGTCCGGGTCGCCGAGCAGGGCCTTGGCGATGGCGTGCACCAGGTCGATGTCGAAGCCGTTCAGCTCCCGGCTGGCCGGGTCGCGGTACCCCCAGCGGTAGCTGTTCTGGTCGACGCCCGCGATCAGGCGCCCCCGGTCCTTGATGCGCTGCACAGCGGGTCCGTCCACGGTCTGCGGCCGCAGACCGGCCTCCGGGTCGGTGCAGTCCGCGGCCACCGCGTCCGCCCGCGCCGCGGGCCGGACCGCCGGGTGCCCCGTGGTGCCGCCGGCCGGGGGCACCGCCACCGCGACCGCCACCGTCAACGCGCACACGGCCGCCGCCGCGGCGCCCGCCACTGCGGACCCCCGCATCCGCCTTCGCATCCCCCGCACCCCCTGCCTCCCGCCGCTCACCGGTACTCCGACAGCCTGCGCCCGATGCCGAGCACCGCGCCCGCCGCCCCCAGCACGGCCAGCACGGCGGCCCCGGCCGCGAGCCCCGTCAGCGCCCCGCGACCGTCGTCCGCGGAGTGCCGGAAGTCGTCCTGCTCGTGCGCCAGCGCCCGGCGCAGCTCGGTGTCCACCCGGTCGAAGTACTCGCCCGTGCTGTCCTTCTCGCCGATCACCTTCGGCAGCGCCTGGTCGTAGTACCCGCTGTCGTCGGCGGCGCGGGCCTCGGCGTGCCGCTGCTGCCACTCGTGCACGGCTTCGATCGCCTTGGCCACCGGCTCCCGCCCGCCGCTGCCGTCCGCCAGCGACCGCGCCCGGTCCAGCAGCGTCCCCTTGGCCGGGTCGGCCGTCTCGCTGCCGACGAGCTCCTTCATGCCCTTGCGGTAGCTCGTCTCGTACGCGTCCTCGCCGGCCGCGGTGAGCACGGCGCCGCGCGCCACCAGGGTGAGGTTCTCGTCGCCGCGGGCCTGCAGGGAGGTGATGCGGGCCTCGTTGAGCACCTGGAGCGGCTTGGCCCCGTGCTCGAAGGAGTCCGTGAGGTCCGCCCGCGACCAGGCGTGCGCCGCCACCAGCCACAGCAGCACCACCGTGGCGCCGGCCGTCGCGGTCAGCAGGCCGTGGTTGAAGACGCGGTTGGTCCGCAGGTAGTTGCGGCGCTGCGCCCAGCCGAGGGCGCCGAGGGCCACGACGCCGGTGGCGAGCGCCGCCCAGGGCCAGGACTCGGCGTCGTCGTAGTCGTGGCCCAGACGGCCCGTCTCGGTCTCGTAGAGGGCCCGGGCGGCGGGCAGCAGCTCCTCGCGCATCCGGTCGCTGGCGTAGCGCAGATAGGCGCCGCCCAGCGGGAGGCCCTGCCGGTTGTTGGCGCGGGCGGTCTCCACCAGGCCGGTGTATACGGGCAGTTGTTCGTTGAGCTTGGCGACCTCGCGGCCCGCCGGGTCCGTGTCGTCGGTGTCGGCGGCGGCCTTCGTCAGCAGCTCGGAGGCGAGGGTGATGTCCTTCTCGTACCGCTGCCGGACCGCGCGCGGCTCCTGGCCGCCCGCGAGGAAGCCCCCGGCGGCTGTGGTGTCGGCGTCGGCGAGCGAGCGGTAGATGTCCGCGGCGTCGGCGCTCAGCGGCTGGCTGCGCCGGACGACGGCGTCCGCCGCCGCGGCCCGGTCGGCGACCTGCCAGGCCGTGACCGCGCCGAAGCCCACCAGCAGGGCGGCGAGCGCCGCGCCGATGATGCGGAGTCTGCCCGGTTCGGTGGTGGCCCCCGCCTTGAGCCGGTCGAGCCCCTCGCGCCACGCGGTGCGCCGTCCCCCCGGATCCGGCGGGCCTGCCGACTGTGGCTGTGACACGTGACCTCCCCCTTGGTCGCCGGCGGCGCCCGTCGCCCCGAGCGGCGGGGGAACAGGTGCCCGGCCAGCAGTATGGCCGCAGGGACTGACAAACACACTGGTCTTGCATCGATCTTGTTCGGATCGGGATCTTCCGCTGGAGTCCGGACTGCCTTCTGCTGCTGTTCACGCGTGGGGCGGTTGTCCGGTTCCCGAGTACGAGGGCCGAACGGAAAGGCGACGGGCCCTTCCGCTCGGCGGTTTCGACAAGCGGGTCAGCGGTCGTAGGTGTAGTGCGCGGTGTGGTCGAGCATGTCGGCCGGAGTCACGTTGTTCCAGGGCCGCATGGTGTCCTTGAGGTCCACGACGTCGGCGGTGTTGCCGCCCGGCAGGTAGGGCGAGGTGGGGTGCATCCGCTGCCAGTCGGCCCACAGCTTGTCGATGAAACAGTGGTGCAGCCAGAACACCGGGTCGTTGGGGGAGACGCCGGTGGCCATCTGGCCGCCTATCCACACGTGGACGCGGTTGTGGAGGTTGACCCCGCGCCAGCCCTCCAGGTTGTTGCGGAAGCCGTCGGAGGCGCTGTTCCAGGGGGCCATGTCGTAGGTCGTCATGGCCAGCACGGAGTCCACCTCGGCCCGGGTGGGCAGCTGGCGGACGGCGGAGCCCAGTTCGCGCTGGAGGTAAGGGCGGCTGTCGACGGAGACGTTGATGTTCCACTTGCCGGTGGCGTATGCGAACGGGCCGGTCGTCACCTGTGAGTCGCGGCTGCGGCCGGTGCCGCCGAGGAAGTCGGGTCCCCATATGGAGGCGGTGGTCGTGCGGTCGGCGGTCCAGTCCCAGTAGGGGAGCGCCACCGAAGAATCGACTCTCTGGAGCTCCTGCTCGAACTGGATGAGGAAGCGGCGGTGCCAGGGGAGGAAGGACGGCGAGCGGTGGCCGACGCGATCCCCGGTGTCCGAGTCGCTCATGATGAACTCGTTGTGGGTGCGCACGAATTCGTCGTACCGCCCGCTCTTCTTGAGTTCGAGCAGCGCGCTGACGAAGTTGCGCTTCTCGGTGGCCGTCAGGGTCGCCTGGTTCTTGCGTACTGCCATGGTCCGTTTCCTCTGGTCTCGGTGTCGGTTCGCGGGGTGGCGGCGGGCCGGTCAGGCGGTGGCGATCGGGACGAGCGCGGCGCCCCGGAGCTTGTCGACGGCGGCGCGGGTGAGCGCCAGCGGGTCGGCGAAGGTCTGGTAGTGGTTGACGACGCTGATCCAGGTGCCGTCGGCGTTCTGCATCACGTGCAGCTCTTTGCCGTCGATCGTGACGGCGAAGCCGCCGTGGTGGGCCATGTGGCCGCCCATGGCGGGCTGCCCCACGATGTGCCGGCCCTGGTAGGTCTCGTCGAAGGGCTGCGGGCCGTGCCCGGAGTGGCCGTCGTGACCCTCATGGCCCTCGTGACCGGAGTGGTCCATGGCCGGGGCCGCGGAGTTGGCGACGGCTGCGGCGGCCGGGACGGCCAGCGCCGCGCCGGCGACGGCGACCGCGGTTCCCCTGAGTACGGAGCGGCGGGTGAGGTTGCTGGACATGCAGGTATCCCCCCTCGGGATCAGTGATGTCGGAGGCGCGGATCGTCACGTGCGCTCCCCGGCATCCCTTTGGGGCGGAGTGCGGCGGTTGTCTGTCGTATTTCGTGATCAATCCGTGCGCCCGGATGCTGGCACGGGCGGGGAGGACGGGAGAAATGGTTGGCCCGTATACGGACATTCGGTGTATGAAAGGTCAACCAGTGCGATGACAGGAGTTTCTCACCGATCCTGCTGTTGACATTGGTGTCAGGAAATCTGACGCCTCAACGGCCGTGCGGCCGGAGGATTTTCGGTGTAGGGCACCGATCGGTGACGGCTCTCACGATGTGAACATGACGTGAAGAGAATGTGACAGTGCCCGCGGCAGGGCCCGGGCCGTCAGCCGCCGGACGGCTCGAACGCGGCCCGCACGCGCGCGTAGGCGCTGCTGTGCACCCCCGCCTGGTCCAGGGCCAGCAGGGCCGCCCCCAGCACCGGCGGAGCCGTGAGGACCAGCGGTACGGCCCGCGGGGCCCGCTCGGCCAGCAGCGCGACGATCCGGCCGTGCAGCAGCGGATGACGGGCCGCCAGGACGCCGCCGCCCAGGATCACCGGCACCCGGGAGCCGAGCAGGCCCAGCCGGGCCAGCGCGGTCGCCGCCATGGTGACGACCTCCTCCGCCTGCCGGGTCACGATCGCGCGGGCGACCGCGTCGCCGGAGGCGGCCACCGCGAAGAGCACGGGCGCCAGTTCGTGCCGCCGTGCCGCCGCGATCAGGCCCCGGTGCAGGGCCTCGATCAGCTCGGCCATGGTGGCCAGGCCGAAGTGCGCGGGCAGCGCGTCCGCGAGCGCGGTGGCCCCGCCCCGGCCGTCCTCCGCCCGCGCCGCCCACCACAGTGCCTCCTCGGCCAGGAAGGCGCCGCCTCCCCAGTCGCCGGAGATCCGGCCGATGGCGGCGAAGCGCGCCGTACGGCCCCCCGGCGCCAGCCCCGAGCAGTTGATGCCCGCACCGCACACCACCGCGACGCCGGCCGGCTCCCCGGCATCGGACAGGCCCGCCCGCAACAGCGCGAAGGTGTCGTTGACGACGGTGACGCCCGCGGCCCCGGGCGCCCACTCGTACGCGGCGATCTCCGCGGCCAGTTGCTCCTCCTCGGCGGGCAGGTCCGCATTGGCCAGACAAGCCTGCACATGCGCCAGGCGGAGCGGCGCGGCCAGACCCGCCGCCCCGGCCGCCTCCGCCACGAGCGCCGCGAGCCCCGCCACCGCCCGCCCCGCGCCCGTGCCTTGCGGCCTGAAGCCCGCACCGCGCGCCGAGCCGAGGACGGTGCCGCGGACATCGAGCAGCGCCACGTCGGTCTTGCTGTTGCCCCCGTCGATGGCGAGCAGAATGCCGTCGCTCAGGCCCACGGGAGGTACTCCCGGTTGTGGGCGAGGAGATCGTCGGTGAGCTTGTCCGCGTAGGCGGTCTGACCGATCAGCGGGTGCGCCAGCAGCGCCTCGAACACCCGGTTGCGGCCGCCTTTCAGCGCGGCCTCCAGCGCCAAACGCTCGTAGGCCGTGACATGGGCGACCAGCCCGGCGTACAGCGGCTCCAGCGGGCGTACGGGCAGGGGGTGCGCGCCCTTGGCGTCGACGACCGCCGGGACCTCGACGACCGCGTCGTCGGGGAGGAACGGCAGGGTGCCGTTGTTGAAGGTGTTCACCACCTGCACCCCGCCGCCCGCGTCGGCGACGCGGTCGTCGAGGTCCCGGCCGTGCGTGCGCAGCAGGGCGGAGGTGAGCGCGACGGCCGCCTCCGAGTAGAAGGCGCCGCCCCGCTTGGCCAGCAGCTCCGGCTTCTCGTCCAGCGTCGGATCCCCGTACATCGCGAGCAGCTTGCGCTCCATCGCGGCCACCTCGGCGGCGCGCGACGGTTTGGTGCGCAACTCCTCCACCACCTCGTCGTGTCCGTAGAAGTAGCGCAGGTAGTACGAGGGCACCACGCCCAGCCGGTCCAGCAGCGCGCGCGGCATGCGCAGGTCCGCCGCGATCGCCTCGCCGTGTTCCGCCAGTAGGCCGGGTAGCACGTCCCGGCCGCCGACGCGCACCGCGCGCTCCCACGTGAGGTGGTTCAGGCCCACGTGCTCCAGCTCCACCTCGTCCGGCCGGACGCCCAGCAGCCGGGCGAACCTGCGCTGGAAGCCGATGGCGACGTTGCACAGCCCGACCGCGCGGTGCCCGGCCGTCAGCAGGGCCCGGGTGACGATCCCGACCGGGTTGGTGAAGTCCACCAGCCATGCGCCGGGGTTGCGGCGCCGGACGCGCTCGGCGATGTCCAGCGCGACCGGCACCGTGCGCAGCGCCTTGGCCAGCCCGCCTGCGCCCGTCGTCTCCTGCCCGACGCAGCCGCACTCCAGCGGCCAGGTCTCGTCCTGCTGCCGGGCCGCCTGTCCGCCCACGCGCAGCTGGAGCAGCACGGCGTCCGCGCCGTCCGCGCCCGCGTCGAGGTCGTCGGTCCAGGAGATCCGGCCGGGGTGCCCCTGGCGGGCGAGGATCCGCCGGGCGAGCCCGCCGACGAGCTCCAGCCGCTCGGGGTCCGGGTCGACGAGCACCAGCTCCTCGACCGGCAGGGCGGTGCGCAGCCGGGCGATGCCGTCGACGAGTTCGGGGGTGTAGGTCGAGCCGCCGCCGACCACGGTGAGCTTGCGGGCGGACGGGGGGCGTCCCCCGGGGGAGTTCGGCACGGAATCACCCTTTCGCTGGTTCGTGGTGGCGTCGGTGTGTTCGCGGTGCTTTTCACCCTGATGTGGGTGTGCGGTGGCCGGGGTCGGGCGGTCGGGGCCGGCGTCAGGTCGTGTCGAAGACCGTGTCGCGGGCGGCGGTGAGCGCGGTGTGCAGCGCGCCGGTGAGGACGGGGGAGCCGGTGACGGTGCCGAGCCGCAGCTCGGGCCGGGGCAGGGCGAGCCCGCCCAGCTCCGCTTCGACCAGCTCGCGCAGCCGTTCGCCGCCCGCCCGGCACACCTCGCCGCCCAGCACCACCAGTTCGGGGTCGACGACGGCGACGACGGAGGCCAGGCCGGTCGCGATGCGCTCCGCCAGCTCGCCGAGGACCGCATCGCCCGGGCCCGGGGCGGCCGCGGCCCGCGTCAGCGCCTCGGCCGCGGTACGGGCGGCGATGCCGTGCGCACGGGCAAGGCGGACCACGGCGGATGCGCCCGCCAGCATCTGGAAGCCGCCTCCGCCGTCCGGCCCGGTCGTGGCGCCCGGCCCGCCGCGGGCCAAGGGGGCGCCGGGCAGCGGCATGTAGCCGATCTCGCCCGCGCCGCCGGTCGCGCCGCGCAGCAGCCGCCCGCCGAGCACCAGGGCGGCGCCCACGCCCTCGTCGGCCCAGAAGAGCACGAAGTCGTCGATGCCGCGGGCGGCGCCGCCGTGGTGCTCGGCCACGGCCGCGAGGTTGACGTCGTTCTCGATGACGACGGGCGTGCCCACGGCCTCGGCCAGCTCGGCGCGCAGCGCGGGCGAGTGCCAGCCGGGCAGGTGCGGGGCGTAGCGCAGCACTCCGGTGCGCGGGTCGAGGGCGCCGGGGGTGCCGACGACCGTGCGGTGCAGCGCGTCCCGGCCGAGCCCGGCCGCGCCGAGCGCCCCGGCCACGGCTTCGGCGACCAGTTCGGCGGTGCGGTGGCGCACGGACTCGTCGGTGGCGTCGGCGTCGACGCGGTGGCGCCCGGCGACCGCGCCGGTGATGTCGGCGACGGTGGCGGTGATGCCGGTCCTGTCGGCCGCGAGCGCGGCGACGTGGGCGATGCCCGGATCGACCTCGTAGAGCAGGGCGCTGGGCCCGGGACGTCCGGTCTCGCTCCCGGTGGTGCGGACGAGCCCGGCGGCCGCCAGGCGGGCCAGCAGCTGGGAGGCGGTGGGCTTGGAGAGGCCGGTGAGCCTGCCGAGGCGGGTGCGGGTGAGCGGCCCGTGGGCGAGCAGGAGGTCGAGCGCGGCGCGGTCGTTCATGGCCCGCAGCACGCGCGGTGTTCCCGGGGTCCCCGCCATGGTCCGTGCACCGCCCTTGCCCGCCGATTCGACGGCTGTAAGGAAAGCCGTAAGGGAAGTTGTAAGGAAAGTTTCCTACCAGTCGGTGCACAGGACGGTAGGTGCGTGCCGGAGCGGTGGTCAAGAGGGTCGGACCGGGAGGGGAAAATCCCGCGACGCCCGATGCCTCCCGGTGTTAGCTTCACGCCCCATGGAACCACTCGGCGAAAACGACATACGCGCCTCCTTCGTCAACTGCTCGAAGGGCGAGGCCCGCAGGATCAGCCTGCCGCGGGGACTGGCCGAACTCCCCTGGGCCGATCTGGACTTCCTGGGCTGGCGCGACCCCGGGGCCCCCGACCGCGGTTACCTCGTCACCGAACGGGCCGGCGAGCTCGTGGGCATCACCCTGCGCGTGCCGCAGGGCGGCCCCAGGAGCATGGCCAAGACCACGTTGTGCGCCCTCTGCCTGACCGGGCACGTCGGCTCGGGCGTCTCGCTGCTGGCCGCCCGCAGGGTCGGCGCCGCCGGCCGCGAGGGCAACACGGTCGGCGCGTACATGTGCACGGACCTGGCCTGCCCGCTGTACGTGCGCGGCAAGAAGGTGCCCGCGCTCGCGCCCCGGTACAAGGAGTCGCTCTCGGTCGAGGAGCGGCTGGAGCGGATGCGCACGAACCTCGGCCTCTTCCTGGACAAGGTCTTCCAGGAGCGCCCCGTCACGGCGTGACGGCGAACGGCATGAAGGCCAACGGCCCCCTCGCCGAAGGGCGAGAGGGCCGTCCACAGGTCACTTGCCGAGGGTTGCGCCCGGCGGTATCGGGACCGTGGCCTGGGACTGCGGCGAGGTGGGGTTGTTCAGGGCCGAGGGTGCCGCCACGGCCGCCATGGGGTCGGGCGCCGGGGTCTCCTGGCCGAGGGCGGTCGGCGGGGCGCCCATCCGGATGCCCGCCGAGTCCAGCGCCTGCTTGATCCGCCAGCGCAGCTCGCGCGCCACGCCCGCCGACTGGCCGGGCGCGGTCTGGGCCTGGACCCGTACGACCACGGAGTCCAGCGTGAAGGAGTCCAGCCCCATCACCTGGACCGGCTCGCGCAGCTTCTCGTCCCAGGGCGCAGTCTTGGCCATCTCCTCGCCCGCCTCGGCCATGACGGTGCGGGCCCGCTCCAGGTCCTCGTCGTAGCGCAGGGTGACGTCGACCTCGGCCGTGGCCCAGCCCTGGCTGAGGTTGCCGATCCGCTTGACCTCGCCGTTGCGCACGTACCAGATGGCGCCGTTCGCCCCGCGCAGCTTGGTGACGCGCAGCCCGACCTCGATGACCGTGCCGGTGGCCACGCCCGCGTCGACCTCGTCGCCGACGCCGTACTGGTCCTCCAGGATCATGAAGACGCCGGAGAGGAAGTCGGTGACGAGATTCCGTGCGCCGAAACCGATGGCGACACCCGCCACACCGGCGCTGGCCAGCAGCGGAGCAAGGTTGATCTTGAGGACGGACAGGACGGTCAGCGCCGCCGTGCCCATGATCAGGAACGAGGCGACGCTGCGCAGCACCGAGCCGATGGCCTCCGAGCGCTGACGGCGCCGCTCGGCGTTGACGAGCAGGCTGCCCAGCGCCGTGCCGTCGACCGCCTGGGCGGTGCGGTTCATCCGCGCTATCAGCCTGGTGATGCCGCGGCGGACCAGGGAGCGCATCGCGATGGCGATCACGAGGATCAAGATGATGCGCAGGCTGTTGCTGAGCCAGATGGACCAGTTCTCTTCGACCCAGCCCGCGGCGTCGCCCGCCGTCCGTTGCGCCTCGTCCAGGGACGAGGGGCGGGGCGTCGTCGTGTCTGCGGCCAGGGCAGCGGACCAGAACACTGCAGGAACCCTCCGGTGTGGGACAGACCCGCGGCGAGGAGCGGCGCGGGGCAGACCCACCACACTAACGGGGCAGGGCGGCCGCTCCGGTGTTGTGTTCGAGATGGGACAGGTCTTGCGCGTGGAACGCCCGGGTGTGCTCCAAAACACCTGTGACCCGTTACCCGGTGATGGTGGCGCCGGTGGCGGGGGCCAGGGGACACTTGCATGAGATCGTCCCGGCGCGAGCCACGCGCCGCCGGCGTACAAGGAGGCACCCGTGCCGCATGTCCTGGTCCTCAACGCGTCGTACGAGCCGCTCGGCGTCGTACCGCTCCGCCGCGCGCTCATACTCGTCCTCAATGAGAAGGCCATCAGCCTCGAGGACTCCGGCGCCTATCTGCACAGCGCGTCCTGCACCGTCCCCGCACCCAGCGTCGTCCGGCTGAAGCGCTTCGTGCGGGTGCCCTTTCGTGGCCCCGTCCCGCTCACCCGCCGAGCGCTCTTCGCCCGTGACGGCGGGCGCTGCGCGTACTGCGGTGGCGTCGCAACCAGCGTCGATCACGTCGTTCCGCGCAGTCGCGGCGGCCAGCACGCCTGGGAAAACGTGGTGGCGGCCTGCCGCCGCTGCAATCACGTCAAGGCCGACCGGCACGTCTCCGAGCTGGGCTGGAGGCTGCGTCACCAGCCCGCACCGCCGTCCGGGCTGGCGTGGCGCATCATCGGCACGGGCCATAGGGACCCGCGCTGGCTGCCTTACCTGGAGGCATACGGCGCGGAAGACGCGATGGCCCGGATCGACGGCATTTCCGCCTGAGACGACCGGGCCATCGTCGTATCCGCCCGCCGCAGGTGACGGAGTGCGGCGAGCGGCGGTGGCCCGGTCTCAGTGCGTGCCGCCCGCCTCCTGCACCGCGTACGCCTCGACCTCCCACAGCGAATAGCCGAACGCCGTCGCCCGCTTCTCTCCCTGGACGCGCACGAAGCGCGCGTCGGGGGCGTCCATGCGCACCGACTCCACCCCGCCCTTGCCCTTGGCGACGACCGCCGCATCCCGCCAGGTGCGCCCGTCGGGCGAGACCTGGATCCGGTAGCGCGCGGGGTAGGCGTCCTGCCAGTGCAGCACCAGCCGCCCCAGCCGCACCGGCCTGGCCAGCTCCAGCTGCCACCAGGCGTCATCCTTGGGCGGCGAGGACCAGCGGGTCTTCGGGTCGCCGTCGACGGCTGCCGAGGCCGGGAAACGGGCCGTCTCGTCCCCCGAGGAGGACGCCTTCGCCCCGTGCGCCAGCTCCTCCCCGCCGGTCTGCGGATACGCCCGGACGGTCACCGACCGCTCCTGCCCCGCCAGGCCCACGGTCACCGTGAAGGTCCGCGCCGGGGAGCCCGCGGGCACCGAGATCTCGACGGGGGCCGTGGCGACGCCGCCGCGGGCCACGGTCAGCTCCTCCGGGGCCTTGACGGTGACGCCCTGCGGGGCCTTGACGGTGAGCCGCTCGCGGACCGTCTCCGGCCGCCGGTTGATCATCCGGGCCTCGACCACCGCGGGCTTCCCGCCGGCCTCCGTGTCCGTGTCACCGTGCGTGAGCTCGAAGTCGGCCGTGGGCGTGTCGGCGAACCACGGGGCGATCTCGTGCACGGGCGGCGGCGTGCCCCCGTCCCAGACCACCCGCAGCGCCTCGGCCCGCACGCCCTTGCCCGCGACCTGGGTCCAGCCGGTGTCCGACAGCGGGCCGAGCGGCCGCCAGCCGCCGCCGGCGGCGTCCCGCACCTCGACCGTGCCGCGGACCCCGGGCGCGGGGTCGGTGAGCACGGTGACGGCGGTCAGCGGGTGGGGCTCGGGCAGCCGCGCGGTCAGCGGGGCGTCCGGCTGCGGGGTCACCGCCGTGGCGGGGGCGCCGTCGGTGGCCCGGCCCGCGGTGCGCAGCGGCCGGTCGACGCCGGTCCAGCCGTTCGCCGCGGCCAGCGCCCGGTCCAGGAAGGGGCCCAGCACCCCGGCGCCGACGGTCGCCCGGTTCGCGGCGATGCGCTGCCGCAGCCGCTGCACGTCGAGCTGGGCGCGCCACGCC
Source organism: Streptomyces olivoverticillatus (assembly GCF_014203555.1). Lineage (GTDB taxonomy): Bacteria > Actinomycetota > Actinomycetes > Streptomycetales > Streptomycetaceae > Streptomyces > Streptomyces olivoverticillatus. Next base: position 406,028 of record NZ_JACHJH010000002.1, read on the forward strand.
CCCGCGCCGTCGCCGTGCGCCTGGGCGGTGAGCATGTCCACGGCCCGCGTGCCCGCCTCGCCGTACCGGGCCAGCTGGTCCAGCCAGGGCCGGATCTCCCCGCCGAAGGTGCCGGAGAGCGTGCCCGGCACCCCGGCCATGGTGCGGAAGGCGGCGCGCAGCCGGTCGGCGGCCTCGTCCGTCCTGGCCGCGTCCGTGCCCGACAGGGCCGTCCAGAACCCCTCCAGCAGCGGGCGCAGATACGCCGACTCCTCGCCGCCCAGCACGGACGAGGCGTCGTTCCCGGCGAGGGCGCGCAGCGCCTCCCGGGTGCCCGCCTCCGGCCCGGCCAGGTCGTCGACGGCCGCCTGCCAGGACTCGTCGGGGCGGTAACCGCGCGGGTTCCAGGCGTAATCGGCGGCGGTGAACAGCGGGATGCGGGAGGCGACGGGCTGGGCGGAGGCATTGGCGAGCAGCGCGCTGGAACCGGTGGCCACCGCCGGTTCGCGGCCGGTGTACGGGCCGAGGAAGATACGGTCCTGCGCGAAGTCGTTGACCGGGTAGTTGTCCATCGTCATCAGCGGGTGCCCGAAGGCGGCCCGGGCGTCGGCCAGTTCGCCGCCCGTGATGGTCTTCGGCACCACCCCCACGCCCGTCCACGCCACCTCCACCCGCGGGTCGAGCGCCTCGGCCAGGGCGCGCCGGAAGGCGGTGCGCCCGTCCTGGTAGTACTCGGTGGGCAGCAGCGACAGCGGGGCCGCCTCATCGCCCTTCTGCGCCAGGTGCCGGGCGAGTTCGCCCGCCACCTTCGCCTGCGCCTTGGCCGCCGCCTTGGGCCCGGAGCCGAACGCGTCGGCGTCCGCGTCGCAGTGCCACTCGCTGTAGCTCACGTCCTGGAACTGCAGCTGGAAGGCGCGCACTCCCAGCGCCCACATGGCGTCCACCTTGCGCTTGAGCGCCCGCATGTCGGCGGCGGAGGAGAAGCACATCGCCTGACCCGGCGAGAGCGCCCAGCCCAGCGTCACGTGGTTGCGGCGGGCGCGCTCGGCCAGCGCCCGGAAGTCCGCGCGCTGCCCGGCCGGATAGGGGTCGCGCCAGCGCGCCAGCCGGTAGGGGTCGTCGCCGGGCGCGTAGAGATAGCGGTTCTGCTTGGTGCGGCCCATGAAGTCCAGCTGCGCCAGCCGCTGCTGCTGGGACCAGGGCTGCCCGTAGAAGCCCTCGGTCAGCCCGCGGACGGCCGTGCCGGGCCAGTCGCGGATCAGCGCGCCGGCGAAGGCGCGGCCGCCGCCCCGCTCGACCGCCAGCTGCCGCAGGGTCTGCGCCGCGTGGAAGAGCCCGTCCGGTCCGACGCCCGCCAGCGCCACGACGGGACGGCCGTCCAGCTGCCCGGTGGCCAGCCGGTAGCCGCCCGTCGGCAGGTCGGACACCGGCGCCGCGCCCAGAGCGCGCAGGGCGTCCTCGGCGGCGCGCCCGCCCGCGTAGACGATCAGGCCGCGGGGCGGGGGAGTGCCGCCGGGCTCGGCGTCGACGACGGTACGGGCTCCGGCGGACCGCAGCACCTCGCGGAGCGCGTCGATCGCGTACGGATCGGTGCCGGCGTCGGCCATCAAGGTGACCTCGCCGCTGATCTGGGCGTCCGCTCCCTGGCCCTGCGCCTGCTGGGGGCGCGGCCACACGGGCGGCAGGGCGGCGGAGCCCTCGCGGTCGGGGCTGCCGGCGGCGGCCGCGGCATCGGCCGGGCGGGGATCGGCGAGGGCGTCGGTGGCGCTGCCCAGCAGTCCGCCGAGGAGGGCCGCGGCCAGCACGGTCACGCCCGCCCGCCGGGGGCGGCCGGTGCCCAGGCGGCCGGTGCCGACGGCACGGCCGGACGGCCGCGCCCCGCCGTCGCCCGTACCGGGTCCGTACGAGGGGTCGTTGCCCGGGAACCGCACCGCCTTCTCCTCGCCCCTAGCCGTCACGCCGTGGGCGACGAGCCCATCACCAGGCGCAGGGCGTGTCAACGCAGGTGACCGAACTGCCGGTAATGCCCGGCGCGTCGGCGTCCGGCGGCGATGCGGAAGTGACCGGGAAGTCCACCAAAGGGACGTCAAATCGACATCAGGGAACGTAATGTGTCGACGCATGCCCCCGGTGGGTAGGGCAGAGGCATCCGGCACGGAGCGAGCAGTCGACGGACGGCCACGGAGGTCTGGATGGGCAGAGCGCGCCTTGCCGAGCTGCACGGTGTCGCCACTTCCTACGAGCCCGCGCCCGGCCGCACCGTCCAAGTCCCCGAGGACACCGTCGTCACCGTCCTCGCCGCCCTCGGCGTCGACGCCTCCACCCCCAGGGCCGTCCGCGACGCCCTCGAAGCGCACGAACTGGCCCAGCGGGGGCGGCTGCTGCCCCCCACGGTCGTCCTGTGCGAGAGCGGCAAGCAGCCGCCGCCCGGCCTGCCCGAGGGCACGGTGCTGCGCGTCGACACCGAGGACGGCCGCTCCCTCGCCTGGGACGGCGGCGAGCCCCTCCCGCTGGGCACCCATGTGCTGCGCGCCCAGGCCCCCGACGGACGGTCCGCCGGCACGCCGCTGATCGTCGCCCCGCAGCGGCTGCCCGCACCCCCCGAGCGCGGCCACGGCTTCCTCGTCCAGCTCTACTCCCTGCTGTCGGCCCGCTCCTGGGGCATGGGCGACCTCGGCGACCTCGCCGAGCTCGCCGCCTGGTCGGGCCGCGCCTTCGGCTCGGACTTCGTCCAGGTCAACCCCCTGCACGCGGCCGTGCCCGGCCGGCCCACCGACCCCTCGCCCTACCGCCCCTCCTCCCGCCGCTTCCCCGACCCGGTGCACCTGCGCGTCGAGGAGATCCCCGAATTCGCCTACCTCACCGGCCCCGCCCGTGAGGAGGCCGGCCTGCTGCTCGCCCGCGCCGCCGCCCTGCGCGACGCCGTGCTGCGCCAAGGCCGGCACATCGACCGGGACGCGGTGTGGGATCTCAAACGCCGGGCGCTGGAGCTCGTCCGGGCATGCCCGCAGACCCCCGGCCGCCGCGCCGCCTACTGCGACTTCCTCGCCGAGGCGGGCCAGGCCCTCGACGACCACTCCACCTGGTGCGCCCTGGCCGAAGTGCACGGCCCCGACTGGCGCTCCTGGCCGGGCGGCCTGAAGGACCCCCGCTCCTCGCGCACCGCCCGCGCCCGCGGCGAGCTCCTCGACCGCGTCGACTTCCACTGCTGGCTCGCCTGGCTCACCGACGGGCAGCTGGCCGCCGCCCAGCGGGCCGCCCGGGAGGCGGGGATGCGGATCGGCCTCGTCCACGACCTGGCCGTCGGCGTGCACCCCTCGGGCTCGGACGCCTGGGCACAGCAGGACGCCTTCGCCGCCGGGATGTCCGTCGGCGCGCCCCCCGACGCCTTCAACTCCCTCGGCCAGGACTGGGGCCTGCCGCCCTGGCGCCCCGACGCCCTGGCCGCCACCGGCTACGCCCCCTTCCGCGAGCTGCTGCGCGGCCTGCTGCGGCACGCGGGGGCGCTGCGCATCGACCATGTGATGGGGCTGTTCCGGCTGTGGTGGGTGCCGCAGGGCCTCGATCCCCGGCGCGGTACGTACGTGCGCTACGCCGCCGAGGCGATGCTGGGCGTCCTGGCCCTGGAGGCGCACCGGGCGGGCGCGGCCGTCATAGGGGAGGACCTGGGCACAGTCGAGCCCGGGGTGCGGGAGGCGCTGGCCGAGCGGGGCGTGCTGGGCACCTCGGTGCTGTGGTTCGAGCGGGATTACGCAGGGGGCGCCCGCCGCCCCGCGCCGCTGGAGCCCGAGCGCTGGCGCCCCGGCTGCCTGGCCACCTCCACCACCCACGACCTGCCGAGCACGGCCGCCCGGCTCACCGGCGACCACGTCGAGCTGCGGCACCGGCTCGGCCTGCTCACCCGGCCGCTCGCGGTCGAGCAGCGCGAGGACGCCACCGGGATGGCGGAGTGGCTGGCGCTGTTCGGGCGGCTGGGGCTGCTGCCGGAGGGGCCGGCCGATGAGGAGGCGGCGGTCAAGGCCGTCCACCGCTTCCTGCTGCGCACCCCCGCGCGGATGGTCGGCATCTGGCTGCCGGACGCGGTGGGCGACCGCCGCCCGCAGAACCTGCCGGGCACCTGGGACCAGTACCCGAACTGGCGGCTGCCCGTCGCCGGGCCCGACGGGCGCCCGCTGTCGCTGGAGGAGCTGGCCGCCTCGCCCCGGCTGCACGCCCTGATGGACGAGATGATCAGGTCCGGCGGCCGCCGATAGGCCACCCCGGGCGCGCGGGCCTCACGGCCGTCCTATACGTTGGGGCCGTGAGCAATAAGGTCAACAAGAACGCCGTGCGTGCCGGTGCCGTCTCCGCAGGCACGCTGCTGATGCTGCTGATGTCGTCCCCCGCGTTCGCGCTCACCCGCGACGACGGCGACGACCCGGGCCCGGGCCTGAGCGCGATCAACACGCTCGGCCTCTACGTGGCCGCGCCCCTCGTCCTCTTCCTCGTCATCGCGGGCCTGACCATGGTGCTGGCCAAGCACTCGGACAACGCCCACACCCACGACACGCACTACCCGCGCACGACGCGCTGACCCCGACGCATCCTTAGGGTTTCCGCCCGGTGCTCCCGGCCCCCCGTGGCCCGGGAGCACCGGGCGTCGTGCGTGCCCGGCCGCTGATCACGGCACGAGGACCAGCCGCCCCCGCATGCCGCCCTCGGCCAGTCGCCGGTGCGCGCGGGCGGCCTCCGCCAGCGGCATCGTGTCCGCGACGCGCAGGGTCAGCCGCCCGCTTCCGGCGAGGTCCGAGAGGCGGGCGAGCCCCGCACCGTCGGCGGCGACCCAGTGTTCGGTCACCGAGATCCCCCGCAGGGGGAAGGGCGCGGCCCCGGCGACGACCGAGACGAAAGCCCCCCGGTTCCGCACCGCCCCCAGCGCGCGCACCCCGGTCACGGCGGCGTCGGCCACCGCGTCCACGCCCTGCGGGACGAGCTCGCGGACCCGGTCGGCCAGGCCGTCCGAGCGGGGGACGAACCACCGTGCCCCCACCGTGCGGACGAAGTCCTCGTCGCCCGTGCCCGCGGACGCCACCACATGGATGCCGCGCTGCGCGGCCAGCTCCACGGTGAAGCCGCCCACCGCGCCCGCGGCACCCGTGACCAGCAGCGTCGACCCCGGCTCCAGGGCGAGGGCGTCCAGGGCCTGCAGGGCGGTGAGGCCGCCGAGCGGCAGCGTGGCGGCCTCGGCCGGGAGCACGCCCGAGGGGGCCGGTGCGACGGCGGCGGCGTCCAGGACCACGTACTCGGCGTAGGTGCCGAGGCTGACGTCGAGCCGGTCCCGCAGGCCGGTCACCCGGTCGCCGGGGACGAACGCCGTGACCCCCGCGCCGGCTTTGTCGACGACCCCGGCGACGTCCCAGCCGATGCCGGTGACGTCACGGGGCGCCATCAGCCCCGCCGCGGCCAACTGCCCGGACCGGGTCACCGCGTCCACCGGGTTGACGGCGGCCGCCTCGACGCGGATCCGCACCTGCCCGGCGCCCGTCGTCGGTACCGGCACCTCCACCGTCTCCAGGGCCTCCGGTCCGCCGAACGACCGCACCACCACCGCGCGCATGGCCAACTCCCTTGTCGGTTGCTTGTTTTCCCGTCCCCTGCGACCTTAAAGAGAGCTACTCTCCACAGGGAAGTAGGCACTTCAAAGTGCGTACCGAACGCGAAGGGAAGCCATGTCATGCCCACGGACGCCGATGCCCGCGCCGCCTATGACGCCTATCTCGCCGAGTGCCCCGCACGGCAGCTCCTCGCCCGCATCGGCGACAAGTGGGTCAGCCTCGTCGTCAACGCCCTGGCCGACGGCCCGCGCCGCTACGGTGACCTCGCCCGCACCCTGGTGAGCGTCAGCCAGAAGATGCTCACCCAGACGCTGCGCAACCTCGAACGCGACGGCCTCATCGCGCGGACCGTCACCCCCTCGGTGCCCGTCCGGGTCGACTACGCCCTCACCCCGCTCGGCGAGAGCCTGCTGCCCCTGATGCGGGCGATCAAGACATGGGCCGAGGATCACATGGACGACGTCCTTGTGGCCCGGGCGGGCTACGACGCGGGCGCCGCGGCCGGCTGACGGACCCCGGCTCCGGGGTCCCCCGTTTGCCGTTTACGGCACCCTTAACCTACGGTGTCGTAACCTACGGATCCGTAAGTAAGATCGTCCCCGCCAGGAGCTGTCTGTGACCATCGCCCCCCTCCGTCACCACGCCCGGGCCGTGTGGAGCGACAGCCGGCTGCTGTATGCGCTGGAAGAGGTCGTCGAAACCGAGCTCAACCGGCACCTGAAGGTCGCCAAGGAATGGATGCCGCACGAGTACGTGCCCTGGAGCGACGGCAGGAACTTCGACGGCGTCATGGGCGGCGAAGCGTGGTCCCCCGAGCAGTCCAAGGTCACCGACATCGGCCGTACCGCCCTCGTCGTCAACCTGCTGACCGAGGACAACCTCCCCAGCTACCACCACGAGATCGCCTCGCTCTTCGGCCGAGACGGCGCGTGGGGCACCTGGGTGCACCGCTGGACCGCCGAGGAGGGGCGGCACGGCATCGTCATGCGCGACTACCTGCTCACCTCGCGGGCGGTCGACCCGGTGGCGCTGGAGCGCTTCCGGATGGAGCACATGAGCGAGGGCTTCGAGTCCGACAACCGGCACAGCATGCTGCACTCGGTCGCCTACGTCGCCTTCCAGGAGCTGGCCACCCGCATCTCGCACCGCAACACCGGACACCACTCCGGCGACCCGGTGTGCGACCGGATGCTCGCCCGGATCGCCACCGACGAGAACCTGCACATGGTCTTCTACCGGAACCTGCTGGGGAAGGCCTTCGAGCTCGCGCCCGACCAGACCATGAGCGCGGTGCGCGACGTCGTCGTCGGCTTCCGGATGCCCGGCCACGGCATCCCCGGCTTCGAGCGGGCAGCCGCCCAGATGGCGATCGGCGGGATCTACAACCTGCGCATCCACCACGACGACGTGCTCCAGCCGGTGCTGCGCTTCCTCAAGGTCCTGGAGATCGGCGGGCTCGGCCCGGAGGGCCTGCAGGCCCAGGAGGAGCTCGGCCTGTTCATGGCCGGCCTCGACGAGCAGGCCGTGAAGTTCGACGAGCGGCGCGAGGCGCTGCTGGCCCGCAAGGCGGCGCGGGCCGCACAGCAGGGCTGAGTAGCTGAACATGCGCGAGGGCGCCCCGGGCCGAGCAGGCCCGGGGCGCCCTCGCTGTATGTGCCGTGTCAGGCTGCCGCGTCAGGACGTGGCGGCCGCGTCCGCGGCCTGCGCCTTGAGGGCGCGCTCGACGCCCGAGCGGCACTCCGTGACCAGTCGGCGCAGCGCCGCGCTCGGCTCGGCGGAGGCCAGCCAGGCGTCCGTGGCGTCCAGGGTCTCCTGGGAGACCAGCAGGGAGGGGTAGAGCCCCACCGCGATCTGCTGGGCCATCTCGTGGCTGCGCCGGTCCCAGACGTCCTTGACCATCGCGAAGTACTTCTCGCTGTAGGCGGCGAGGAGCTCGCGCTGGTCGCTCTGCTGGAAGCCGCCGATGACCGACTCCTGCACCGCGTTGGGCAGCTTGTCGGACTCGACGACCGACGCCCACGCCTTGGCCTTCGCCTCGGCCGTCGGACGCGCGGCCCGTGCCCAGGCGGCGTGCTGCTCGCCCGCGGAGGTCTTGTCGCGCTCCAGCTCGGCGGCGATGGCCTTCTCGTCCGCACGGCCGGTGGCCGCCAGTCGCCCGAGCAGGTCCCAGCGCAGCTCGGTGTCGACCGCCAGACCCTCGATGATCTTGGTGCCGTCGAGCAGCGCGGCCAGCAGGTCGAGCTGGGCGTCGGTGCGGGCGGTCGCGGCGAAGGCGCGCGCCCAGGCCAGCTGGTGGTCGCTGCCCGGCACGGCCGAGTGCAGGCCCTCCAGCGCGGCCTCCGTCCACTTCGCCAGGCCCGTCTCGCGCCAGGTGGGGGCGGCGTAGAGGTCGAGGGCGAGCTTGACCTGGCGGTGCAGCGACTGCACCACGCCGATGTCGGACTCCTTGGCGATGCCGGAGAGCACCAGGTCCAGGTAGTCGCGGGTGGCCAGCTCGCCGTCGCGGGTCATGTCCCAGGCGGAGGCCCAGCACAGGGCGCGCGGCAGGGACTCGGCGAAGTCGCCCAGGTGCTGGGTGACGGTGGCGAGGGACTCGGCGTCCAGGCGGACCTTGGCGTACGACAGGTCGTCGTCGTTGAGCAGCACCACAGCCGGGCGGGCGCGGCCCACCAGCTGCGGGACCTCGGTCAGCTCGCCGTCGACATCCAGCTCGATGCGGTCCTTGCGGACCAGCTTGCCGCTCTCGTGCTCGTAGAGGCCGATCGCGATGCGGTGCGGGCGGAGCGTCGGCTCCCCCTTGGCGCCGGCGGGCAGCGCCGGGGCCTGCTGCTTGACGGCGAAGGAGGTGATGACGCCGGCCGCGTCCGTGGTGATCTCGGGGCGCAGGACGTTGATCCCGGCCGTCTCCAGCCACGCCTTGGACCAGGCCTTGAGGTCACGGCCGGAGGTCTTCTCCAGCGCGCCCAGCAGGTCGGACAGGCGGGTGTTGCCGAAGGCGTGCTCCTTGAAGTACGCCTGCACGCCGGAGAAGAACTCCTCCATGCCGACGTAGGCGACGAGCTGCTTGAGGACGGACGCGCCCTTGGCATAGGTGATGCCGTCGAAGTTGACGAGCACGTCGTCCAGGTCGCGGATCTCGGCCATGATCGGGTGCGTGGACGGCAGCTGGTCCTGCCGGTACGCCCAGGTCTTCATGGAGTTGGCGAAGGTGGTCCAGGAGTGCGGCCACTTCGAGCCCGGTGCGTAGGCCTGGCAGGCGATGGAGGTGTAGGTGGCGAACGACTCGTTCAGCCACAGGTCGTTCCACCACTCCATGGTGACCAGGTCGCCGAACCACATGTGGGCCAGCTCGTGGAGGATGGTCTCCGCGCGCAGCTCGTACGCGGCGTCCGTCACCTTCGAGCGGAAGACGTACTGGTCGCGAATGGTGACCGCGCCGGCGTTCTCCATGGCGCCCGCGTTGAACTCGGGCACGAAGAGCTGGTCGTACTTGGCGAAGGGGTAGGCGTAGTCGAACTTCTCCTGGAACCAGTCGAAGCCCTGCCGGGTGACCTCGAAGATCGCGTCCGCGTCGAGGAACTCGGCGAGCGAGGGACGGCAGTAGATGCCCAGGGGGACGCTCTGCCCGGTCGCCTTGTTCTCGTAGGTGCTGTGCACCGCGTGGTAGGGACCGGCGATCAGGGCCGTGATGTAGGTGGAGATGCGCGGCGTCGGCTCGAAGCGCCAGACTCCCCCAGACTCCGTCTGGGGGTGCCCCCGGTCCGCCGGGCGCTCGGGCGTCGGCGAGTTGGAGATGACGGTCCAGCCCTCGGGGGCCTTCACGGTGAACTGGAAGGTGGCCTTGAGGTCCAGCTGCTCGAAGGAGGCGAAGACGCGGCGCGCGTCCGGCACCTCGAACTGTGTGTACAGGTAGGCCTGCTGGTCGACCGGGTCGACGAAGCGGTGCAGGCCCTCGCCGGTGTTGGTGTACGCGCAGTCGGCGACGACCCGCAGCTCGTTGCGCCCGGCGGCCAGGGCCGGCAGCGCGATCCGGCTGTCCTGGAACACCTCGGCCGCGTCGAGCGAGGTGCCGTTGAGCACCACCTCGTGGACGGCGGGTGCGACCAGGTCGATGAAGGAGGCGGCGCCGGCCTCGGCGGCGTCGAAGCGCACGGTGGTCACCGACCGGTACGTGCCGCCCTCCTGCGCGCCGGACAGGTCGAGCTCGATCTCGTAGGAGTCGACGGTGAGCAGCCGCGCCCGCTGCTGGGCCTCTTCGCGGGTCAGATTCGTTCCGGGCACCAGTGCATCTCCTTAACATCGCGGCTTTCCGGTCATCCTTCCACGCCGTCGCGCTGAGTGGTGGTTCGTACGCTGACGGCGGAGGAGGGGTGTGGAAACGCCACGGCCGGGCACCCTTGGGTGCCCGGCCCGGTGTCCGGCGGTGCCGGGCGGGGGTCCGCCCGGCGGTGGTGTCAGCCGCGCAGCTCCGCCGCGACCAGCTCCGCGATCTGGACGGCGTTGAGCGCGGCGCCCTTGCGGAGGTTGTCGTTGGAGAGGAACAGCGCGAGGCCGTGCTCGACGGTCTCGTCGACGCGGATGCGGCCGACGTAGGAGGCGTCCTTGCCCGCCGCCTGGAGCGGGGTGGGGATCTCCGAGAGCTCGACGCCGGGCGCGCCGGCCAGCAGTTCGTAGGCGCGCTCGACGCTGATCGGACGCTCGAAGCGGGCGTTGACCTGCAGCGAGTGGCCGGAGTAGACGGGCACGCGGACACAGGTGCCGGAGACCTTGAGCTCCGGGATCCCCAGGATCTTGCGGGACTCGTTGCGGAGCTTCTGCTCCTCGTCGGTCTCGAAGCTGCCGTCCTCGACGATCGCGCCGGCCAGCGGCAGCACGTTGAAGGCGATGGGGCGCTTGTAGACACCCGGCTGGGGGAAGTCGACGGCCTCGCCGTCGTGGGTGAGCTCGGCGGCCCGGTCGGCGACCTTGCGCACCTGGCCGTCCAGCTCGGCCACGCCGGCCAGGCCGGAGCCGGAGACCGCCTGGTAGGTGGTGGCGACCAGCGCGGTCAGCCCGGCCTCCTCGTGCAGCGGCTTGAGGACCGGCATGGCGGCCATCGTGGTGCAGTTCGGGTTGGCGATGATGCCCTTGGGGCGGTCCGCGATCGCGTGCGGGTTGACCTCGGAGACCACCAGCGGCACCTGGGGGTCGCGGCGCCAGGCGGAGGAGTTGTCGATCACGACGGCGCCCTGGGCGGCGACCTTCTCGGCGAGCGCCTTGGAGGTGGCGCCGCCGGCCGAGAAGAGCACGATGTCCAGCCCGGAGTAGTCGGCCGTGGCCGCGTCCTCGACGGTGATCTCGGTGTCGCCCCAGGGCAGCGTGGAGCCGGCGGAACGCGCCGAGGCGAAGAGCCGCAGCTCCGTCGCCGGGAAGGCTCGCTCGGCGAGGATCTTGCGCATGACTCCGCCGACCTGACCGGTGGCTCCGACGATTCCGATCCTCACGAGGGCTCCTCTTGGCTGATCTGGTGCTACCTCTCCCATCATGCGGGGAGACCCGGCCCAAAAGTCCAATCCATTGCCGTGGGACGTCCGAGGGGCGGACGCGTCGCCGCGCCCGCCCCACGCACCGTGATCGTCCGGTCACTGCTGGGCGGTGACCCCCAGCGTGTACGGGTTGTCCAGCAGCGGTGAGGTGCGGCGGGACTCGACCTCGATCTCCCAGACGCCGGGCAGCGGGTTCGCGTACGAACGCTGGTCCGGGCGGCAGGTGTTGGCCGGGTTGGGGTAGTTCGGGTAGCAGTTGGGCGTGGAGGTCGGGTCGACCGGGACGCCGTAGGAGTTGATGGCGATGAACCGGGTCTGGCTGCCCGAGGCCAGGCCGCTCATCGCGACCTCCAGCGACTTCGCGCCCTTGGGGACCGTCACGAAGTACGACGTCGTCGCGTTGCGCTGCACCGAGGCCGACTTCTTGACCGCGTACGACGGCTTCGCCAGCGGCTCGGCCACGATCACGGTAGCCAGGATCTGCTTGTCGATGCCCTCGGTGCGGTCGTCGTCGACGGTGAGGATCGCGCTGTGGATGCCCGCGGCCTTGGCCTTGGCCTTCACCTTGACGGTCACCGGCTTGTTCAGCGGCAGCTTCACCTCGTCGTCACCGGCGAGCTTGAACGTGCCGTCGTTGTTCTTCCACTTCAGCTCGTGCCACACCGGCTTGTCCGGGCCCGAGGTGCGGGTGATCACGACGTCGTAGGTCCGGGTCTCGCCCGCCTTGAGGCCGCCCTCGCGGTCGTAGATGCCGGTGCCGTGGCCGGGCGTCTTCAGCTTGGAGGACAGCGCCGTGGAAACCGGCGCGTCGACCGTGTAGTCGTGCGCGGTGGCGTGGTCGCGCAGCGACTCCCAGGCGTCCTGGATGTCGATCAGGCCGGAGCCCTGCTCGTACGCCTGGGCGCCCTTGATCTGCCTGGCCGTGGAGGTCAGCGCCGTGCGCAGATCGGCCGGGGTGAGCTTCATGTGCTTCTGCTTGGCGGCCGAGATCAGCAGCGCCGAGGCGCCCGCGGCCTGCGGGGAGGCCATCGAGGTGCCCTGCAGCATGCCGTAGCCGGGCGGCAGCTCGTAGCCCGCCTCGGCGACCGGCGCGCCCGGCTCCCAGGTCGGGATGGTGTTGATCGACGCGCCCGGCGCGGTGATCGTCGGGGTGAAGCCGCCGTCCTCGCGCGGGCCGCGAGAGGAGAAGGGCATCATCGCGTACTTGGTGCTCACCTCGGAGCCGTAGTTGGCGGCCCAGGTCTCCTTGGAGACGGAGGCGCCCACGCTGACGACCTTGTCGGCCAGGCCCGGGTCGCCGATGGTGTTGGCGCCGGGGCCGCTGTTGCCCGCCGAGATGACGAGCTGGACGCCGTAGGTGTCGATCAGGCGGGTGTAGAGCTCGGAGCGGGCGTTGTTGCCGTCGTTGAGCGCGGGCAGCCCGCCGATCGACATGTTGACGATGTCGACACCGTGGTTGACGACGAGGTCGATCATGCCCTCGGTCAGCGCCACGTTGGTGCAGCCGCCGCTCCAGGTGCAGGCCCGGGAGGAGACGATCTTCGCGCCGGGGGCCGCGCCGTTCATCCTGCCGCCGAACAGCCCGTTGGCGGCGGTGATGCCCGCCACGTGCGTGCCGTGCTCGGACTCGATGACGCCGATGTTGACGAAGTCGGCCTTCTTGCCGGCCCAGGAGGCGCCCTTCGGGTCCATCGGCACGTCCTTGCGGATCTGCACCGTGAAGGGGATGCGCTCGGCGATCGGGGTCTTGGGGTCGTCCTTGCCGAAGTACCCGATCTGGAAGCCGTCCTTGTACGGCTTCATCTCCTCGTCGTCCGTGAAGTTGCCGTCGTCGTCGAGGTCGACGCGGACGGTGCCCTTGGCCTTGTCGTAGAGGACCGCCCAGGAGTCGGTGGTGTCGCCGTCCCGGTTGAGGTCGCCCTTCATGTCGCCGCCCGCGGTGACGTCCTCGCGGAAGAGCGCGACCTGGTACGAGCCGTTGCCCGGCGCCGTGTAGGTGCGGCCGTTGAAGGAGAAGCTGGGGCCCGAGACGTCCGTGGTCATCGGCAGCCAGGTGCCGTCGTCGTCGGTGAGCGGGTCGGTGGCGGTGACCCAGTCGACGATCTTGCGCTCGCCGGTGGTGGTCTTCTGCAGCGCGGGGTGCGCGACGTCCACGCCGGAGTCGAGCACTCCGATGGTCACGCCGCGGCCGTCGGCCTTGGGGTGGTCCTCGACGAAGCCGACCGCGCCCGTCTCGAAGGCGGGCTGGTAGGGGTTCTTGGCGGGCGTCTTCCCGTCCGGGCCCGGGTACTTGCGGGACTTGGCGGGCTTCGCCGCGCCTTGGGCGACGTCGCCGCGCGGCGTCGGGTCCGGGAGCTTGATCTCCTGCTTGAGGTCGATGCCGTGCACCGAGGAGAGCTTCTTCGCCTCGTCGATGGCGGTGTCGGCCTGCACGGTGGGCACGGTGGCCCGGACGTAGCCGAGCTTGTCGTAGGCCTGGCCCACCGAGGCGCCGGCGATGCCTTCCAGCTTCTTCTCGACCTGGCCGGTCTTGCCGGGAGCGGTGGCGATCATCATGGTGACCGTGGAGTCGCCCCGGGCCTTGGCCTTGGCCAGCAGGGCGGCGTCCTGCGAACCGAGCTTGGCGGGGGCCGACTTGGCGGGTCCCCGGCCGGCAGCGACGGTCCAGGGGTCGTCGTGGGCGAAGGCCGGCACGGCGCCGGCGGTGGTCAGCGCGGCGACCAGACCGGCCGCGACGGCTATTCGCGCCACGCGTCTCGCGCCGTCGGCCGGCGCGGTGTTCTCGGATGCGGGGGTGGTCATGAACATCCCTGGGTGGAAGAAGTGAACGGCTGCCGAACGGCAGGTCCGGATTTCGGAGCCGGATGAGCGATCACTTTTATGGAAGTGACGGAGGTTTGGGGAGAGTTGTCAGGGAAGGAAAGTAAGGATGGCGTAAACCCGCCACGCGCCACACGGGATGAAGCAGGACGGAGGCCGTGAAGCGGTCATGGTTGTTCCCGCAGCTCAGGAGGTGTAGGACAAACGGACTACACCAGCCGCCCCAGCACCGGCGCAGCCCTTCCCAGGCGGGTGAACGCTGAATGAGCGTCAGCACACCAGGGGACGAGTGGTGTATGTCAGTTCGCAGTAGCCAAGATCGATGTGAGGTGATCGGCGGCGGCCGTTGCGGTCATGTTCACGCCCAGGTCACCCGCGCTGCCAACGATCCTCACTGACCGGGGCCGCAGCCCGCCCGCCAGATCGCCTGCCTTCGCGTTCGCACTCGGGGAGACCGCCATGCACCGCAGACCGCGCAGAACCGCAGCCTCGCAGCTCGACCGCCGTACGTTCCTGGCCGCCGCGGGGGCCGTCACCACGGCCACCGGGCTGGGCCTCGCCGTGGGCGCGGACGACGGCTCGGCCGTCGCCGACCCCGGACCTGCCCCGGCGACTAGCCCCGCCCCGCCGGCCGCCGCCTCCGCCGCGGCCCCCACGGGCGCGGGCACCACGCTGGCATCCGTCGCCGCCCCCCGCGGCAGCGGCGGCTACCGGCGGCTCGGCGACGGCCCCGGCTGGCCCCGCATCGTCCGCGCCGACCTGGCCGAGGCCCGCAACGGCCGCGAGGGCAAGCGCACCACGCTCGCCTCCTTCGTGCAGTTCACCGACCTGCACCTGACGGACGTACAGCACCCGCTGCGCTACGAGTTCTTCCGCGCCGGAGACGCCGGAGCCTGGCGCCCCCACGAGGCGCTCACGCTGCCCGGCGTGGTCGCGCTCGTGGAGCGCGTCAACAAGCTGCGCCGCGGCCCGGCCACCGGCGCCCCGCTCGGCTTCGTCATGACCACCGGCGACAACGGCGACGAGAACGCGAAGATCGAGCTGGACTGGTTCCTCACCGCCCTCAGCGGCGGCCGGCTCAACCCCAACACCGGCGACCCGCAGCACTACGAGGGCGTCCAGAACAGCGGCCTGAAACTCTTCTGGCACCCCGACAGCTCCCTGCGCGACCAGGACAAGCAGCTCGGCTACCCCCGCATCAACGGCTATCTCGACGCCATCACACGCCGCGTCAACAGCCCCGGCCTGAACATCCCCTGGTACTCCACCTTCGGCAACCACGACGGCCTCTCCGGCGGCTGCTATCCGGCCGCGGGCACCTTCATCGGCGACTTCGCCGTCGGCGGCCGCAAGCTGCAGACCATCCCCGCCAAAGAGGCCAAGTGGCTCATGGAGGGCGAGGCCAACGGCGTCGACCCCAAGGGCAAGCGCATCGAAGCGCTGCTCAAGGCGCACAAGAAGGAGATGCGCTCGGTCACCCCGGACCCGCGCCGGGTGCCGCTGACCGCGCGCCAGTACGTGGCGGCCCACCTCGACCCCCAGCACACCGGGCACGGCCCCGTCGGCCACGGCTACACCCGCGCCAACCTCGACTCGGGCAACCTCTACTACACCTTCCGCGTCTCCGAGAAGGTCATCGGCATCAGCCTCGACTCCACCGACCCCGGCGGCCACTACCAGGGCTCTCTCGGCACCACCCAGCTCAACTGGCTGGACGGCGTCCTCAAGCAGCACAAGGACGAGTACGCCCTGGTCTTCAGCCACCACCCGAGCTGGAGCATGGACAACACCACGCCCGACCCCGCGAGCCCGCGCGACAAGCGCCACGGCGGCGACGAGGTGATCGCCCTGCTCCAGCGCCACAACAACGTCCTGGCCTGGATCAACGGGCACAGCCACCGCAACCGCATCCGGCCGCGCGGCACGTTCTGGGAGATCGCCACCGCCTCGCACATCGACTACCCGCAGCTCGCCCGCGTCATCGAGATCACCGACAACCACGACGGCACGATCTCCCTCTTCACCACCCTCGTCGAATCCGCCGCGCCCTACCGCACGGACTTCCACGACCTCTCCCAGACCGGGCTGGCCTCCCTCTACCGCGAGCTGGCCTTCAACTCCCCCGGCTCGGACACCACGCTCTCGGGCACCGAGACCGACCGCAACACGGAGCTGCTCCTCAAACGCCGCTGACGGCTCAGCGTGGCAGGACGACAAGGTAGGCGGCGGGTTCGCGGTCGGCCGACGCCATCAGGGCGGTACGGACCACCGCAGCCTGCTGCTCCGTACTCTCGGCCAGCCGCTTGGGGGTGGTGCGCACCACCATGACGCCCAGCCGCTCCAAGTGCTCGCGCTTGCGCGAGGAGCCGGACCACAGCGGCTCCGCCTCCTGGCGCGGCGTCCGGGTGTCGATCTCCAGCGCCACCGAGTGGTCGGGCCAGTAGGCGTCCACCGCGCCCAGCGACGGGCCGCCGCGCAGCCGGAGTTCGACGTTCCACAGCGGGTCGGGCAGCGCGCGCTCGCGCACCATGTCGTAGAGCATCCCCTCGGCCAGGGCCCGGCCCTCGGCCAGCAGTGCGTCCACGGCCTCCACCACGTGCGGCCGGGTCAGCAGCCGGGCCCGGCCCAGCTCCCGCACCACCGCGCTCACCTCGCAGTGCCCGCCGCGCACCGCCTCGGTCAGCAGCTCGCGCACCTTGGCGGGGTCCACCAGCAGGGACACCGTGTCCGCGACGGCACGGGCAGCCGGCGCCACCGGCACGCCCGTCAGCAGCTTCGGCCGGGGCACGGTGTGTGCCCGTACCAGCCGTACGAACCCGGTCGGGCGCAGCCGCCGGGTGCGCGGCACCAGCACGTCGATCCGGTCGAGGGCGAGCAGCGAGGGCACGCAGGTGAAGCGGTGCAGGGCCAGCGCCGCCGGGCCGGTGATCATCGCCTCGCCGTAGGGGGTGGGGGCGTCGCCGCGCGGGGCGCAGGCCGGGCCGGGCTGGGCCGGGATCCTGGCGCGCGGGATGGTGTACATCAGCGCGGCGTGCAGCCGCTCCTCGCCGGTGACGGGCCCGGTGTGGAGGAGGAAGACCCCTGGCAGCAGCTGCTGCCAGGGCCCTTCGGGCCGGCAGCGTTCCCCGGCGGTGGCGGCGGAGACGCCGTGCTCGCGCAGCTGCCGGGCCGTCAGGACGCGTTGGCGGACGTCGGAGAGGTGGTAGAGGGGGCGGGGAGAGAGGGGGGTGTTCGGGTTCATGACCCGGCCATTCCCGCTCCCCGCCCGCCCCCTAACCGCTGTTACAGCCCCGTCGGCAAATCAGGACAACCCCACCTCAAAGCAAGGGTGTTCGAGGTTCGAAGGGGCTCGCTTTGGCGGTCAGGCCGCCGCGTCGCGGGCCTGTGCGCGGAGCGCCCGCGACAGGTCGTCCCGCGCCTCCGCGACCAGCCGCCGCAGCGCGGGCGCGGCGTCGGGGTGGTCCCGCAGCCAGGCGTCGGTGGCCTCCAGGGTCCGCGGGTCGTCCTGCAGGGCCGGGAAGAGCCCGCGGACGATCGCCATGGCCGTCTCGATGGACCGCTTGCGCCACACGCGCTCGATCGCCTCGAAGTACCGCGGCGCGAACGGAGCGAGCAGCGCCCGCTGCCCCGGCTGGCCGAAGCCCGCGATGGTGGCCTCGGTCAGGGCGTTGGAGAGCGCGTCGGTGTTGACGACCGACGCCCACGCCGCCTCCTTGACGTCCGGCAGCGGGCGGGCCGCCAGGCAGCGCACCTGGTGCCGCTTGCCGGAGGCGGTGTGGTCGCGGGCCAGCTCGGCGGTGAGCGCCGACTCGTCGGCCGCGCCCTGGGCCGTGAGCGTGGTCAGGAACGCCCAGCGCAGCTCCTGGTCGACCTCCAGTCCGTCGATCCTCGCCGTGCCGTCGAGCAGCCCGCGCAGCAGCTGCAGATCCGACTCGGCGGTCGCGAGCTGGGCGAAGAAGCGGGCCCACGCCAGCTGGTGGCCGCTGCCCGGCTCCGCCAGCCGCAGCTCGCGCAGCGCGCTGCCGGCCAGCTCACGGGCGGCCTGCTCGCGCCGGGCCGGGGCCGCGTAGTACACGAGCGCGCTCGTGGCCCAGGTCTGGAGCATCTGCAGGACACCGATGTCGGATTCGGCGCGCGCGAAGCGCTGCACCAGCTCCAGGTAGTCGCGGGCGGGCATCAGGCCGTCGCGGGTGAGGTTCCACAGCGCCGACCAGCACAGGGCGCGGGCCAGCGGGTCGGTGAGGTCGCCGAGGTGGTTGCGCAGGGTGGCCAGCGACCCCTCGTCGAAGCGGATCTTGCAGTAGGTGAGGTCGTCGTCGTTGACCAGGATCAGCTCCGGCCGCTCGGCCCCCGCCAGTTCGGCGATCACCGTGCGCGGGCCGCTGACGTCGGCCTCGGCGCGGGCGTAGCGCACCAGCGTCCCGTCGGCCTCGCGGCGGTACAGGCCCACGGCCACGCGGTGCGGGCGCAGTTCGGGGTGCGACTCGGCGGCCTCCTGCAGGACGGCGAGCTCGGCAATGCGGCCGTCCGCGCCGTAGGTGGCCTGCGGGGTCAGCGAGTTGACGCCGGCCGTCTGCAGCCAGGACCGCGACCAGGCGGTCATGTCCCGGTCCGAGACCTCCTCCAGGACCGCCAGCAGGTCGCTCAGGCGGGTGTTGCCGTAGGCGTGGCGCTTGAAGTAGCGGCGGGCGCCCTCGAGGAAGGCGTCCTGGCCCACGTAGGCCACCAGCTGCTTGAGCACCGAGGCGCCCTTGGCGTAGGTGATGCCGTCGAAGTTGAGCTTGGCGTCCTCCAGGTCGTGGATGTCCGCCGTGACCGGGTGGGTGGAGGGCAACTGGTCGGCGCGGTAGGCCCAGGCCTTGCGCTGGTTGGCGAAGGTGACCCAGCCGTTGGTGAACCGGGTGGCCTCCACCAGGGAGAAGGAGCCCATGAAGTCGGCGAACGACTCCTTGAGCCACAGGTCGTCCCACCACTCCATGGTCACCAGATCGCCGAACCACATGTGGGCCATCTCGTGCAGGATGGTGTTGGCCCGCCGCTCGTAGGACGACCTCGTCGTCCTGCCGCGGAAGACGTACTCCTCCCGGAAGGTCACGCAGCCCGGGTTCTCCATGGCCCCGATGTTGTACTCCGGCACGAACGACTGGTCGTACTTGCCGAAGGGGTAGGGGAAGTCGAAGTGGTCGTGGAAGAAGTCCAGCCCCTGCTTGGTGACGGTGAGGATCTCGTCGGCGTCGAAGTGCCGGGCCAGGCCCTTGCGGCACAGCGCGCTCAGCGGGATCTCCAGCGCGGTGCCGTCGGGCAGCTTGCGGCTGTAGTGGTCGCGCACGACGTGGTACGGGCCCGCGACGACGGCCGTGATGTACGTGGCGATCGGCTTGGTGGGGACGAAGCGCCGGGTGGTCGCCGTGTCGTCGCCGGGGACCGGCTCGGCCTCGCCGTCCTGCTCGCCGTTGGAGATGACCGTCCACCCGGCGGGCGCGGTCACCGAGAAGGCGAAGGGCGCCTTGAGGTCGGGCTGCTCGAAATTGGCGAAGACCCGGCGGCAGTCGGCGGGCTCGTAGTGCGTGTAGAGATAGACCTCGCCGTCCTCGGGGTCGACGAAGCGGTGCAGGCCCTCGCCGGTGCGGCTGTACGCGCAGTGGGCCTCGACCACCAGGACGTTCTCGGCGGCCAGGCCGTCCAGGGCGATCCGTGAGCCGTCGTAGACCGTCTGCGGGTCCAGCTCGCGGCCGTTGAGCGTGACCGAGGACACCGAGGGGGCCACCAGGTCCGCGAAGCTGCCCACACCCGGCTCGGCGCAGCGGAAGCGGATGGCGGTCACCGAGCGGAAGGTGTCGCCCGCGCCCACGGCCGACCGCAGGTCCAGTGCCACGTCGTAGGCGTCCACGCTCAGCAGCCTCGCCCGGAGGCGGGCTTCTTCACGGGTCAGGTTCTCACCGGGCACGACGCGGCTCCCTCGTCAGTTCGGATCGTCGATTCGGATCTTTTCGACTCTGGTGTCGAACACCAGGAATCATGGCACGGGGTGCGGTTGTTGGACCTCTTACTTGCCAGCCCTTACAAGGAGACACGCGTGACCACGGAGAGAGTGACCGCAGACTTCTGGTTCGACCCCGCCTGCCCCTGGGCGTGGATGACCTCCCGCTGGATGACCGAGGTGGAGAAGGTGCGCCCGGTCGACGTCCGCTGGCACGTCATGAGCCTGGGCGTGCTCAACGAGCACAAGCTCGACGAGCTGCCCGAGGACTACCGGGCGGCGATGACCACCGAGATCTGGTGGCCGGTGCGGGTGTGCATCGCGGCCGCCGAGGAGTTCGGCGACGAGGTGCTCGGCCGCCTCTACGAGGCGCTCGGCACCCGCTTCCACAATCAGGGCCTGCCCCGCACCGAGCGGGAGACGATCGTCGCCGCCCTGGAAGACGCCGGCCTGCCGGCCCGGCTGGCGGACGCCGCCTACACCGACGCCTTCGACGGCGCCCTGCGGGCCTCGCACAAGGAGGGCATCGAGAAGGTCGGCGAGGACGTCGGCACCCCGATCATCTCCGTCCCCGGCCCGGACGGCGCGGAGGTCGCCTTCTTCGGCCCGGTCGTCACCCCCGCACCCAAGGGCGAGGCCGCGGGCCGCCTGTGGGACGGCACCCTGCTGGTCGCCGGCACGCCGGGGTTCTACGAGATCAAGAGGACTCGGACGCAGGGTCCTGTTTTCGACTGAGCGCTCCCAAGGGCTCGGCCGGGGGTCCGGGGGTTGCCCCCGGGAGAAGCAGTCGGCGAGCGCTCCGGCGGAAGATTCATTAATGTCCCGGTATGGGCCAGACCGACCTCTCCCGGCCGCTCGGCCGTGACGGCGGCTGGGCCGAGGCCGAGCCGCCCTGTGGCAACGCCGCTTACGCGGAGCTGCCCGTACGCCCGTACGACCTGCTGACGCTCGCCGTCTGCCGGGCGCTGCCGCCGCTGTGGGCCCTGCTGGGGCTGCGGCGGGCGGCGGGCATGCTGCGGCACTACCTGCGGGGCAGCGGTGCGCCCTACCGGGTGGACGGCGAGGCGCTGCTGGCCCTGTCGGTCGTACGGTCGGCGGCCGACGCCCAGCTGGAGCGGTGGCGGGCCGAGGCGCTGGCCCGCTGGCGGGCCGGCCCGCGCACGCCCGCCGCCTACCCCGGAGACAGCGGCTGGCGCGATGTGCTGATCACCCGCGGGGTGAGCGCCGACTGGTGGCTCGCCCTGCGCTGCGCCGAATTCCGGTTGACGGGCACCGTCCGGGTGGACGCCGCCGGCGGCACGGTCGTGGACTACCGCTTCGCCGTGCAGAAGGCGTGGAACTTCGACCGCGGTGGCTCGGAATGCGGAATTCCGTTCACTCCGTTCGCCCGGCTGCACGAAACGGGGCTCGCGAAGGAGTTCACCGTGACGGGAGAGGCGTTCGGACACGCCTGACGGCCTCGGCGTGCGAGGCTGAGGAAGAGGCCCCCGCGCGATCCGAACGCGCGGGGGCCTCTTCGGCCTGCCGCGTGAAGGGTGAGAAGACGATCACGAGCAGGCGGCCTGCGGGGTGTTACGGCGCCAGCAGGATGCTGTTGCCCTTCGCCTTGGCGGCGGCGTAACGGGCAGCGACGTCCTGCCAGTTGACGACCTTCCACATGGCCTCGATGAAGTCCACCTTCTGGTTCTTGTACTGCAGGTAGAAGGCGTGCTCCCAGGCGTCGAAGACCAGGATCGGCACGGAGCCCTGGCCCACGTTGCCCTGGTGGTCGTAGACCTGCTCGACGATCAGGCGGCCGCTGAGCGGCTCGTAGGCGAGCACACCCCAGCCGGAGCCCTGGGTGGTGGCCGAGGCCTTGGAGAGCTGGGCCTTGAACTTGGCGAAGGAGCCGAAGGACTCGGCGACGGCGTCCGCGAGCTCGCCCACGCCGTCCTTCTCCAGGGGCTCGCCGCCGCCGTCGCCGGTCATGTTCTGCCAGTAGATGCTGTGCAGGATGTGGCCGGAGAGGTGGAAGGCCAGGCTCTTCTCCAGGCCGTTGACGGCGCCCCACTGGTCCTTGTCGCGGGCCTCGGCGAGCTGCTCCAGCGTGTCGTTGGCGCCCTTGACGTAAGCGGCGTGGTGCTTGTCGTGGTGCAGCTCGATGATCTCGGGGCTGATGACGGGGGCCAGCGCCGAGTAGTCGTACGGGAGTTCAGGAAGTGTGTAGATGGCCATGCCGAGCCCTCCGACTGCTTATTGCAATGAACTTGCAGGTAGACGCTACCAGCAAGAGAGATCGGCAAGCAGGAGCGGGGCGGAACTCCGCCCAAAGACGGAGGCGGGGTGGGTCCCGGGACTCGGGACCCACCCCGCCTCGATGAAGAGCCGGTGGCGGTGCGTCAGGCCTTGTCGGCCCGCATCCGCTGGCGTATGTAGCCGGTGAGCGCCAGCGCGCCCGTCAGCCCGGCCGTGAAGTACAGCTGCACCCGGGTGTCCTGCTCGCGCAGCATCAGCGCCAGCACCCCGACGACCCCGGCCAGGGCCACCCAGGTCAGCACCGGGAAGCACCACATCCGCACGACGAGCTTCTCCGGCGCCTCGCGCTCCAGCTGCCGCCGCATCCGCATCTGGGTGACGGCGATGAAGCCCCACACCACCAGGACGGCCGCGCCCGTCATGTACAGCAGCCACTTGAAGACCGTGTTCGGCCACCAGTAGCTGAGCAGCACCGCGAAGAAGCCGAAGGCGGAGGAGGCCAGCACCGTCAGCCGGGGCACGCCGCCGCTGACCTTGCCGAGGAACTTCGGGCCCTCGCCGCGCGCCACCAGGGAGTACGACATCCGGGAGGCGCCGTAGATGTTGGCGTTCATCGCGGACAGCAGGGCGATCAGCACGATCACGTTCATGATCTGCCCGGCGGCCGGGATGTCCAGGTAGTCCAGGACGGCGACGTAGGGGCCGTGCTTGAGGATCGAGGCGTCGTTCCAGGGGATCACGGTGACGATGACGAGCATCGAGCCGACGTAGAACAGCGCGATCCGCCACATCGCGGTGCGCACGGCCTTGGCGACGCCCTTGACCGGCTGCTCGGACTCGGCCGCGGCGATGGTCACCGTCTCCAGGCCGCCGTAGGCGAAGACCGAGGCCAGCAGGCCGACGACCAGGCCGTTGGCACCGTTGGGCAGGAAGCCGCCGTGGCCGGTGAGGTTGTCGGAGCCCGGGGCCGAGGTGCCCGGCAGCAGGCCGAGGACGGCGAGCACGCCCAGCACCAGGAAGGCGCCGATCGCGGCGATCTTCAGCGCGGCGAACCAGAACTCGAACTCGCCGAAGTTCCCGACGGCCGCCAGGTTGGTGCCGCAGAAGAGGGCCATGAAGACCAGGACCCACATCCACGACTGTGTGGAGGGGAACCAGGAGACCATGATGGAGGCCGCGCCGATCGCCTCCACGGCGATGCCCACGCACAGCTCCACCCAGAACATCCACCCGACCGTGAAGCCCGCCCACGGGCCGATGGCCCGCTCGGCGTGCACGGAGAAGGTGCCGGAGGCGGGGTTGGCCGCCGCCATCTCGCCCAGCATGCGCATCACGAGCATCACCAGGAGCCCGGATATCGCATAAGCGAGGACGATCCCGGGGCCCGCGGCGGCGATGCCGGCGCCCGAGCCCACGAAGAGGCCGGCGCCGATCACGCCGCCGAGGGCGATCATCGACAGATGGCGCTGCTTGAGGCCGTGCGACAGATTGCCGTCGCCGCCTGGAGCCGCGTCGGTGACCTCGCGCTCGGGCGCGGAGGTCGCAGAAGTCCGAGTCATGGTCGTGTACGTCCCCGTGAGGTGAGAGCCGAGAAGCTGAAAAGTTGCCTCAGTGTGGGGGTCATGTTCGCTCAGGACAACACCTGTCACACAGGTGTCCGATATTCAGACGTCCAGGTGACCGCGAGTAACTGACGATTCGGCAGAACCGAGGCATTTTCTTGGTGAAGGACCTGCTTGGCGAATGCCCCGGCCTGCTGAATGACCTGCCCGGCGAATGACCGGCCGGCTTACTTGGCCCGGCGCAGCCGGAGTTCGCGCAGCCCCGCGACCGCGAGCACCGCGCCCGTCGCCGCGGCCGACCACAGCAGCTGCGGCCGGGCCTCGGAGTCGGTCAGCATCAGCACCAGCACCCCGCCCATGCCGGCCAGCGCGGCCCAGGTCAGGTAGGGGAAGCACCACATCTTGAGGGTCAGCCGCTCGGGCATCTCGCGCTCGATCCGCCGCCGCAGCCGCAGCTGGGAGGCGGCGATCAGGCCCCAGACGAACAGCAGGACCGCGCCCACCGCGTTGAGCAGATAGCGGAAGATCGAATCCGGCCACTCCAGATTGAGTATGACCGAGGCGAAACCGAAGGCCACGGATGCCAGCACCGCCCGTCGCGGCACCCCGCCGCCGGAGACCTTGAGCAGCGTGCGCGGCGCCTCGCCGCGCTCGGCGAGCGAGAACACCATCCGCGAGGAGCCGTAGAGGTTGGCGTTGAGCGCGGACAGCAGCGCCACGAACACCACGATGTTCATGATCTGCCCGGCCGCGGGCACCCCGAGGTGGTCCAGCACGGCCACGTACGGGCTCTGGCCGGGCTTCATCGACGTCCACGGCAGCAGCGTCACGATGACGGCCATCGAGCCCACGTAGAAGAAGAGGATGCGCCACACGGCGCTGCGCACCGCCCGGCCGACCGCGCGTGCCGGGTCGTCCGACTCGGCGGCCGCGATGGTGACGACCTCCAGGCCGCCGAAGGCGAAGACCACGGCCAGCACGCCGGAGATCACGCCGCTCCAGCCGTTGGGCAGGAAGCCGCCCTGGCCGGTGAGGTTGGCCAGGCCCACGGCCTGGGTGTCGGGCAGCGCCCCGAAGACGGCCAGCAGGCCGAGGCCGAGGAAGAGGACGATCGCGCCGACCTTCAGCGCGGCGAACCAGAACTCGAACTCGCCGAAGTTCTTCACCGCCGCCAGGTTGGCACTGGTGAAGACGACCATGAACAGCAGCACCCAGGCCCACTGCGGCACCGACGGCAGCCAGCCGTGTGCGATCTGCGCGGCGCCGGTCGCCTCCACGGCGAGGACGACCACCAGCAGGAACCAGTACAGCCAGCCCACGGTGAAGCCGGCCCAGCGGCCCAGGGCGCGCTCGGCGTGCACCGAGAAGGCGCCGGAGGCGGGCATCGCCGCCGACAGCTCGCCCAGCATCCGCATAACCAGCATCGCGAGCGCGCCCGCGATCAGGTACGAGACGATGATGCCGGGCCCGGCGACCGCGATGCCGGCGCCCGAGCCGACGAACAGCCCGGCGCCGATCACACCGCCGAGGCCGAGCATGGTCAGGTGCCGCTGCTTGAGCCCGGCGGACAGCGGTTCCTTCTCGCCGGCGGCCAGGGGTCCGGTGGCGGATTCAGTGTCGTGCATGGAGCTCGTTCTCTCGGATCCGTGCGAAGCGCGCAAGGGCGCGCAAAGGCGCAAAGGCGCAGACTGGGGTCCAGAGTCCCCCGGGCGGGGGCTCCTGGCCAAGCCGCATCGGTCCTGTCGTGACCAGCATCACGTTTCGCGGGCGCCAATCGTTCGCATCCGCGCATGCTCGCTCGGAACCCGCCAAGGCCGGCGCCGCGCGTTTGTCACTGCTGCCCCGTGCTCACCGCGTGACGCTCGGCTAACGTCGCTCTGTTCTTACTTGTCCTCACTTCGCGGAGTACCGATGGCCACCGCAGTTGCCTCAGTTCCCCGGACCGGAACGGTCCTCGCCGATTTGCTCCCGGCTTCGTCTGCGGGCCGGGCCCGCGTCCGCGACGCCGCCCTGGTCCTGGGCGGCGCCGTGCTGACCGGCATCACCGCGCAGATCGCCGTGCCCATCCCGGGCTCCCCGGTCCCGGTCAGCGGCCAGACCTTCGCCGTGCTGCTCGTGGGCACCGCCCTGGGCGCCCGCCGCGGCTTCCTCTCCATGGCCCTGTACGCCCTCGCCGGCGTCGTCGGGATGCCGTGGTTCGCCGAGGCCCGCTCCGGCGCCGCCTTCCCGTCCTTCGGCTATGTGCTGGGCATGCTGCTGGCCGCCACGGTCGTGGGCGCCCTGGCCCGCCGCGGCGCCGACCGCTCGGTGCTGCGCACCGCCGGGACCATGGCGCTGGGCTCCACGGTCGTCTACGCCGTCGGCGTGCCGTACCTGGCCCTGGCCACCCACATGTCGCTCTCCCAGGCCGTAGCGGCGGGCCTGACGCCCTTCCTCGTCGGCGACGCGCTCAAGGCCGCGCTGGCGATGGGCCTGCTGCCCAGCGCCTGGAAGCTGCTCGGCCGCCGCGGCTGAGCGCACTGCGCACGTACGCAAGAGCAAAGGGCCGGGCCCGCAACCCCCGTCACGGGGGTTGCGGGCCCGGCCCTTTGGCGCAGGTACGACTACTGCTGCTGGAGCGCCTTGCGGCTGCGGTCCCGCACCAGGCCGATGGCCAGGACGATGACGCCGACCAGGACCGAGAGCAGCACCTGCTCGCGGTTGTCGCCGCCGTCGTAGACCATGTAGCCGAGCACGAAGGTGATCATGGCGATGGTGGCCCAGGTGAGGTACGGGAAGAGCCACATCCGCACGATGAGCTTCTCCGGCGTCTCGCGCAGGATGATGCCGCGCATCTTCAGCTGCGTGATGCAGATGGCCAGCCAGACGAAGAGCGCGACCGCGCCCGAGGCGTTCAGCAGGAACTTGAAGACGGTGTCGGGCCAGACGTAGTTGAAGATGACCGACAGGAAGCCGAAGACGACCGAGCCCAGGATCGCGATGCGCGGGACGCCGTTGCCGCTGGTGCGGGCGAAGGCCTTCGGCGCGTCGCCGCGCTGGCCGAGCGAGAAGGCCATCCGGGAGGCGGTGTAGAGGCCGGAGTTCAGGCAGGACAGCACGGCGGTGAGCACGATGACGTTCATGAACTGGCCGGCGTGCGGGATGCCGATCGAGTCGAGCGCCGCCACGTAGCTGCCCTTGTCGGCTATCTCCTTGGAGTCCCACGGGAGCAGGGAGACCACGACCAGGATCGAGCCCAGGTAGAAGACGCCGATGCGCCAGATGACGCTGTTGGTGGCCTTGGTGACCGCGCGCTGCGGGTCCTCGGACTCACCGGCGGCGAGGGTGACGATCTCGCTGCCCATGAAGGAGAAGACGACCATCAGCACACCGGTGAGGATGGCGCCCGGCCCGTTGGGCAGGAAGCCGCCGTGCGAGGTGAGCAGGTCGAAGCCGCTGCCGGGGTTCTTCGAGCCCGGGAGGACGCCGAAGACGGCGAGCAGGCCGATGACGACGAACGCGGCGATCGCGACGACCTTGATGCCCGCGAACCAGAACTCGAACTCGCCGTAGGAGCTGACCGAGGCCAGGTTGGTGGCGGTCAGGACCAGCATGACGATCAGGGCCCAGCCCCACTGCGGGACGGCCGGCACCCAGCCGTGCAGGATCTTGGCGCCGGCGGTCGCCTCGACGGCGAGCACCACGACCCAGAAGAACCAGTACAGCCAGCCGATGGTGAAGCCGGCCCAGCGGCCCAGCGCCCGGTCCGCGTAGGCGGAGAAGGAGCCGGAGGTGGGGTTGGCGGCGGCCATCTCGCCCAGCATCCGCATCACGAAGACGACCATCGCGCCGACGAGCGCGTAGGAGATCAGGATGCCGGGGCCGGCGGCGGCGATGCCGGAGGCGGAACCCACGAAGAGGCCCGCTCCGATGACACCGCCAATGGCGATCATGGACAGGTGCCGGTTCTTGAGCCCGGCCTTGAGCCCGGCCTCGTCTCCGGCGGTGCCGGGGTCGCCGGTGGACGCCTTCGTCATGGTCGGCGGTGTCGCGCTCATGTGCACGTTCCTTCGGGTTGTTCCTTTGGTTCTCGGGTTACGAGCCACCGCATTAGAACTTTTCGAAGGCAAGTTTCGGAAGACCCGAATCCGTATCGTTGTATTCACTCCTTGTGCGTGCGGCCCGGTGGCAAATCCGGTAACGAGGTCGTGCCACACTCGGACGCATGCGCGTGTACCTCGGCTCCGACCATGCCGGTTTCGAACTCAAGAACCACCTCGTCGAGTGGCTCAAGGCCCAGGGTCATGACCCCGTCGACTGTGGTCCCCACATCTACGACGCCCAGGACGACTACCCGCCCTTCTGCCTCCGTGCGGCCGAGAAGACCGCCGCGGACCCCGAGGCCCTGGGCATCGTGATCGGCGGCTCGGGCAACGGCGAGCAGATCGCCGCGAACAAGGTCAAGGGTGTCCGTGCCGTGCTGGCCTGGAGCGAGCAGACGGCGGCGCTCGGCCGCGAGCACAACAACGCGAACGTCATCAGCATCGGCGGCCGGATGCACTCGCAGGACGAGGCGACGAAGTTCGTCGAGATCTTCCTCGCCACGCCGTACTCGGGTGAGGAGCGTCACACGCGCCGCATCGAGATGCTCAGCCGCTACGAGCGCACCGGCGAGCTCCCGGAGATCCCGGCCCACCACCCGCAGCAGGACTGACGCGGATTCCGCCGCCCGCCCGTGCGCCCCGCGCGCGGGCGGGCGGCGGACCCCGGCCGCACCTTTGTCTCTGGAGGACGCCCCCGTGCCCGAAGGGCATACGATCCACCGCCTCGCCGTGGACCACCGAAAGCTCTTCGCGGGCCGGACCGTGCAGGCCACCAGCCCTCAGGGCAAGTTCAGCGACGGCGCCGCCCTCGTCAGCGGCCAGGAACTGGACACCGCCGAAGCCCACGGCAAGCACCTCTTCCTCGGCTTCGCCGCGAGCGGCTGGGTCCATATCCACCTCGGCCTCTTCGGCAAGTACACCTTCGGCACCGGCCACGCCCCGCCCCCCACCGAGACCGTGCGGCTGCGCCTGGCGACCCCGGACGCCTACGCCGACCTCCGCGGCCCCACCACCTGCGCCCTGCTGACCGACGGGGAGAAGCAGGCGATACACGACCGGCTGGGCCCGGATCCGCTGCGCGAGGGCGACGACGGGGAAGGGGCCTGGCAGCGCATCTCCCGCAGCCGCACCACCGTGGCCGCCCTGCTGATGGACCAGAAGATCGTCGCGGGCGTCGGCAACGTCTACCGCGCGGAGGTCCTCTTCCGGCACGGCATCGACCCCTACCGCCTCGGCCGCGACCTCACCCGGCGCGAATGGGAGGCGATCTGGTCCGACCTCGCGGCCCTGATGCGCGAGGGCGTGCGGAACAACCGGATCGACACCGTCCGCCCCGAGCACACCCCCGAGGCCATGGGCCGCCCGCCGCGCGTGGACGACCACGGCGGTGAGGTGTACGTCTACCGCCGCGCCGGAATGCCGTGCCACATCTGCCACGGCGAGATCCGCACCGCGGACCTCGCCGCCCGCAACCTCTTCTGGTGCCCGGACTGCCAGCGCCGCTGACCTCGGACGACGAGAAGCCGCTAGAAGCCGTGCGGCATCCACGGCGCCACGGCCGACCCGAAGGCCACCGACGCCTCGGCCAGCGCGCCCTCGCGCGCCTCCCGCACCCGCCCGGCCCGGCCCAGCGAGGCCAGTGACGTCCCGCCCAGATAGGCGGAGCCCAACTCCCGTACGGACAGCGCCAGGTCGGCGGCGTCCCGGGTGCGCTCACAGGAGGCGCCCTTGGCGTCACCGGTCAGCCGCCACCGCCCCGCGTTCCACGGGCAGAATGCGTCCTCGACCTCGAACACCACGTCGACCGGCGCCAAGTACGTACGCGCCGCCAGCGCCCCGCCCACGTCCACCAGCCGCAGGTGCAACCTGTCGCTCACCGACACCCGGCACCGCCGGACGTCGCTCACCAGGTGCAGCAGCGGATCGTCGACCGGCCGGCCCCGGGCCTCGACCCACGACGTCAGGCCGATGTCGAACAGGAAGCGCCACAATGCGGCGTACGCGGCCGGGGTCAGCGCCTCCAGATCCCGGAGCACGACCGTGCCCTTCGGCCCGGCCGGCTCCCCCGCCGGACGCACGGCGTAGCGCGCGTACCCCACCGTCTCGCCGCCGGCCTCCGCGAGCACGCACTGCAGCGGAGAGGCGCCGTCGCGCCCGCCCTCCGGGTCGAGCAGCGGCGACTCCTCCCAGCCCGGCTGCCGGGCCAGCATGCCCGGCCGGGTGGCGACCCGGCGCGCGTACACCGCCTCGCACGCAGCGCGCGCGGCCTCGGGCTTCGACAAGCGCAACCGCACGCCATCTGTGGCGTATGCGCCCTCTGCGCCGGACGGCATGGACAGTTGAACGCGGTGCGTCTCGATGCGCATGTGAATGTTGTGTGTCGCGATGCCATAGCCGAAGCGGCCGTAGATCGCCGGCTCCGACGCCGTCAGCCCGGCCAGCGGCTCGCCCCAGCCCCGTATGTCCTCCAGCTGGCGCCGCATCATCGAGCGCAGCACGCCCTGCCGCCGGTGCGTGGGCTGCACGCTCACCATGGTCACGCCGGCCGTCGGCACCAGGGAGCCGCCCGGCACCGTCATCCGGAACGAGAACGCACCGGAGGTGCCCACCAGTTCATCCCCGTCCCAGGCGCACAGCGAGCGCTCGCGATGGGTCAGCCTCCGCCACAGCGCCCGCTCCTCGGGCGCCACCGCCACTCCGCCGAAGGCCAGCTCCACCTTGTCGACCCACAGGTCCCAATCGGCCGGGCGCAGTACTCGCAGCTCCGTCGTCATAACCCATGCCTAGCAGCACATACCCGCTCAAGCGAACGAATTTCGCATATGGTTGCTCTCCGGGTGTCCGGCCGGCGCCCTCGTGGCAGCCGTGTCGGCGCGGCGTGAATCGACGCACCGCCGAATGGGTGGATAGGGTCCCGATGCAATGACTGGCGGTGCTGAGACCCCGACGGCCCGGATGCGCAAAGCACTGCACCGGGCCCGCACGAGCGTGCGCAAGGCCGGAGTCGACTACTTCAGGGGCGACGGCTCCGACTGGGTCGCCCTCACCGCGCTCCTGCTCTCGGTCCCCGCCCTCGCCTGGGGCACCGTCACCATGCCCGAATGGTGCGCCCCCGCCGCCCTCGTCCTGCCCATCGTCGCCGGCGGCCTGCTGCTGCGCCCCGCCAGCCTCCTCGGCCTCTACGCCGCCGCGGCCGCCGCCCTCGTCACGGAGTCGGCCGTCCTCGACGACCCCTACGTCTACGGGGCCGACCGCGTCACCCCCGGCACCATCCTCGTCGTCGCCGCCGTCGGCTTCCTCGGGCTGCTCATCGCGCAGTTCCGCAGCCGCGTCGGCGTGCCCTGGCGGCGAGGCGGAACGATGCTCTTCGACCTGCGCGAACGCATCCGCGTCCAGAGCAAGCTGCCCAAACTCCCGCGTGGCTGGCACCGCGAGATGGCGCTGCGCCCCGCCGGCGGCCAGTCCTTCTCCGGCGACTTCGTCGTCGCCGCCCGCACCAACGGCGGCAACACCCTGGAGGTCGTCCTCACCGACGTCTCCGGCAAAGGCATGGACGCCGCCTCCCGCGCCCTGCTGCTCTCCGGCGCCTTCGGCGGCCTGCTCGGCTCCCTCCCGCCCCAGGACTTCCTCCCCGCCGCCAACGGCTACCTGCTGCGCCAGGACTGGGACGAGGGCTTCGCGACCTCCGTCCACCTCGTCCTCGACCTCGACACCGGCGACTACGAACTGCTCTCCGCCGGACACGTGCCCGGCCTCCACCTCAGCGCGGGCACCGGGCGCTGGGAGGAGAAGTGCGCCTACGGGCCGCTCCTCGGCGTCTACGACGGCGCGGAGTTCGAGCCGGTCAAGGGCACCCTGCGCCGCGGCGACGTCCTCATGCTCTTCACCGACGGCCTGGTCGAGACCTCCGAACGCGAGCTCACCGAAGGCATGGACCGGCTCACCGGCGAGGCCGACCGCTATGTGACCTCCGGCTTCCACGGCGCGGCCTGGCACCTGATCGAGGCCGTGGCCAAGGACGTCAACGACGACCGGGCCCTGCTGCTCATCTGCCGGGACTGACCGCCCCTCAGCACGTCGTGATAGGAATGGCGGCCGGTGCGCGCCGAGCTCGCATCAGTTTTCGTTTTGTCAAGGTGTGATTCGGGGGAATTCGTGGCGACTCCGCCGCAGCAGCCTCAGCCGTTCCCGGGCCAGCAGCCATTCCCGGGCCAGCAGTACCAGCAGCCCTTCCCGGGCCAGCAGCAGCCGTTCGGGGGACAGCAGCAGTCCTTCCCGCAGCAGCCGTTCCCGGGACAGCAGCAGCCCCAGCAGCACTTCCAGGCGCACCCGCCGCAGGCCTACTGCCGGCTGTGCGGTGGCTTCCCCGCGGCCGACGTGACCGTGCGCGGGCACCAGGGCATCCTCGTGATGATGCGGTTCCTGAGCATGAAGGGCCCGTTCTGCCGCAACTGCGGCACCGCCGTGGTCCGCGAGATGAGCGGCAAGACGCTGTGGCAGGGCTGGTGGAGCCCGGTTTCGCTGGTCGTCATCACGCCGCTGACGCTGATCTGGAACCTCTTCATCCGCGCCAGGATCAACAAGTTGCCGCCGCCGGTCCCCGGCCAGCCGGGCCCGCAGCTGGACCCGGGGATCCCGCTGCGCAAGCGCCCGGCGGTCTTCGGCGCGCTGGTCCCCGTGCTCTGGCTGATCTTCATAGCGATCCAGATCGCCCGGGGCTCGTAGCGGTCACTTCTTGGCAGCTGCTTGCTTGAAGGCCCACTCCATCCGCGGCTCCATCACGCAGCGGAACACCCGCCGCACCGGGGCGGTGCACAGCACCGTGATCACCGTTGCGGCGATCAGGGTCACCACCACCTCGCCCACCGGCTTGCGGACCCAGGCGTACGCGTCGTACCACTCCCACCAGCGCGACAGCTTGATCAGGAAGCCGTGCAGCAGGTAGCCGTACAGGGTGCCCGCGCCCAGCGCCGTGAACCACGTCGCGCGGCGCGGCACCCAGGCCAGGAAGCACGCGGTCAGCACCGCCGAACAGGCGAAGAGCGCCAGGGTCATCACCGGGGCGGTCCAGGCCGCGTGGTGCAGGTCCTTGACGCTGCTGTTGCGGTAGAGCCAGCCGGTGTCCAGGGTCGGTGCCAGCGCGTAGGCGACCGCGACGGCGCAGGCGAAGACCGGTACGGCCGCGACCCGCACCCAGCGCCGGCGCACCAGCTCGAAGTGCGAGCGCTTGAGGTTCAGGCCGATCACGAAGTACGGCAGGAACTGCAGGACCCGCTGGAGGTCGAAGTCGCTGCCGATCTCCGGGGAAAGCGCGGCCAGCACCGCGATCACGAAGGCGAGCGGCACCGGCCAGCGGACCGCCTGCCACAGGGGCGTGGTGATCCGCCAGATGAACAGGGCCGCCAGGAACCAGTTGAGGTACCAGGGGTTGGTCAGCGAGATCGCCTCCGGCGGCGAGCCCCGGTCCGCCCAGTGCTGGAAGTACGTATACGCCACCTCGAACACCAGATACGGCACGACGACCCCGGTGACCAGGCGTTTCACCTTGGGCAGGCTCATATCGAAGCCGCGCGAGAAGTAGCCGGATATCAGGATGAAGGCCGGCATGTGGAAGGTGTACACCGTCATGTACAGCGCCATCGCCGCACGGCTGGTGTGGGTCAGCGGCTCCCACGCATGACCGAGGGCGACCAGGACGATCGCCAGGTACTTGGCGTTGTCGAAGAAGGGGTCGCGCCCCGCGGGGGCGGGGGTCTCGGCCGCTGCGGGCCGGGAAACGGGGGCCACCGAAGCAGGTGTGGCGGTGGGGGACATTCGAGGCACCCTAGCCGCGGAAGCGGAACCGGTAAAACCCTCCGCGGCCCGGGCGTCGGCGTGCCCGAAGTGCGGTCCGATTATTGGCCCGTACGCGTGGTTTTGGGGTGAGGATCAAGCAGTCGAACCCCTGGTAATACCCCGATGAATCGTCACGGCATGTCCTTGGCGCACGAGTTGATGGCACGATGGTTGCCGAGAGGGGGGCGTGCGGAGGGCATGGCCCCGGGCCGGCCAGGTGTTTCCGACCGAAGGTGTGATCAGTTGTGGCCATTTCGCTGTCCGTGGTGCTGCTCTTGGCGATCATCCTCGTGGTGATGATCCGCAGCAACAACATCAAGGCGGGGCCGGCGATCGTCGCCATACTCTTCGGCTTCTTCCTCGCCTCCACGGGCATGGCGCCCTCGATCCAGAGATTCCTCAACTCGATCGCCGAGACCATCAACACCATCAAGTTCTGAAGCGCTGCCCGGGGAACGGAAAACGCCTCCGGCCAGGGCCGGAGGCGTCATCAGGGGAAAGCGTGGAGCGGGCGACGGGAATCGAACCCGCGTAGCCAGTTTGGAAGACTGGGGCTCTACCATTGAGCTACGCCCGCGTGCGCCTACGACGCCGTGATGGCGGTGCGGCACGCTGTGCATCGTAGCGGGTCAAGGCGGTGCGCCGCACATCCCCTCCCGCCCGGCCCGCACACCACCCCTCCGGCGGTGATGCGACCCGGTGAAACCGGCAGCCGGGACCCCTGCGGGCATGTACCCTACGTCTCGCACTTACGGGGTGTGGCGCAGCTTGGTAGCGCGTCCGCTTTGGGAGCGGAAGGTCGTCGGTTCGAATCCGGCCACCCCGACCATCACTCGGCCGTCACGGTCATTCATCACGGTCACATCGCACGACCACCCGTCGACCACCAAGGTCACGTTGTGGGGCTCATCCTGCTTGCGGTTACTATGCAAGCTGCGCGTCTGTGTGTCTTCGTACCGGGCGCGGTCCGCTGGACGTCAGCATCCGCTGAACAGCAGAAACCCAAAGTCAGCCCCAAGGAGACCGAACCGTGAAGAGCGCCGTGGAGACCCTGAACCCGACTCGGGTTCGGCTCACTGTCGAGGTGCCCTTCGAGGAGCTCAAGGCCAGCCTCGACGCGGCGTACAAGAAGATCAACCAGCAGGTCACGGTGAAGGGCTTCCGCCAGGGCAAGATCCCGGCCCGTGTCATCGACCAGCGGTTCGGCCGCGGTGCGGTCCTCGAGGAGGCCGTCAACGACGCGCTTCCGAAGTTCTACACCGAGGCCGTCAACGAGGCCGAGCTCAACCCGCTGGGCCAGCCCGAGGTCGACATCACCGAGCTGAAGGACGGCGAGCTGCTGGCCTTCACCGCCGAGGTCGACATCCGCCCGGCCCTGGAGATCCCGGACTACTCCGGCATCGAGGTCACCGTCGACGCCACCGAGGTCACCGACGAGGACGTCGAGAAGTCGGTCGAGCAGCTGCGCGAGCGCTTCGCCACCACCGCTCCGGTCGAGCGCGCCGCGGCCGAGGGTGACATCGTCACCGTCGACCTCGAGGCCAAGGTCGAGGGCGAGGTCCTGGAGGACGGCGTCGCGTCCGACGTCGACTACACCATCGGCTCCGGCCAGCTGCTGGACGGCATCGACGACGCCGTGACGGGCCTGGAGGCCGGTGCCACCGCCACCTTCACCTCGCAGCTCAAGGGCGGCTCCGCCGAGGGCAAGGACGCCGAGATCAAGGTCGTCGTCAAGGCCGTCAAGGCCCGCGAACTGCCCGAGCTGGACGACGACTTCGCCCAGATGGCCAGCGAGTTCGACACCCTCGAGGAGCTCAAGGCGGACAGCCGCAAGCGCCTCGCGCGGATGAAGAAGTTCGACCAGGCCACCCAGGCTCAGGAGAAGGTCCTGGACGAGCTGCTCAAGCTGGTCGAGGTCCCGATGCCCGAGAAGCTGCTCGAGGACGAGGTCAACACCCGCAAGCACAACCTCGAGCACCACCAGCTCGGCCAGATCGGCATGACCCTCGAGAAGTACCTCGAGATGCAGGGCAAGTCCGCCGAGGAGTTCGACGCCGAGCTCAAGGAGCAGGCCGAGAAGGGCATCAAGACCCAGTTCGTCCTCGACGAGATCGTCAACAAGGAGAAGGTCTCGGTCGGCCAGGAGGAGCTCACCGAGCACCTCATGCGCCGTGCCCAGTCCTCCGGCATGAGCCCCGACCAGTTCGCGCAGGCCGTCGTCGAGCAGGGCCAGGTCCCGATGCTCGTCGGTGAGGTCGCCCGCGGCAAGGCGCTCGCGACGGTCGTCGAGGCCGCCACGGTCAAGGACTCCAACGGCGAGGTCGTCGACCTCGAGGACGAGGACGAGACCGAGACCGCCGTGGAGACGGTCGAGGCCGCCGAAGAGGGCACCACCGAGGCCTGAGCCTCACCCTGACGCGGGCCCCGTACGGAAATCCGTACGCGGCCCGTACGGAGCCCTGACGCACGGGCCCGGACGGAGAACCCCCGCCGCTTTCCCGGCGGCGGTCCCCGGCCGGGCCCGCCGCGTCCCCGGGGCCACTGGGGAGGGTGGCCGAACCTGCGCTCAGAGCGAACAGTTCCTGATGCGGGATGGCGCCTGCCTACCAGCGCGTTAGGGTCCGTAGATACGAGGGCAGGGGAAGACTTGGCAGCGTGCCGGAAGAGGTTCCGGCCTTGCCGGCCCCGGTCCCCAGAGAAGACGCGGAGACGGCCCGTTGCCGTCAGAGACGAGCAGGTGGATACGTGACGAATCTGATGCCTTCCGCCGCCGGTGAGATCGCCATCGGTGGTGGCCTCGGCGACCAGGTCTACAACCGGCTGCTCGGGGAGCGGATCATCTTCCTGGGCCAGCAGGTCGACGACGAGATCGCCAACAAGATCACCGCGCAGATGCTCCTCCTGGCCGCCGACCCGGACAAGGACATCTACCTCTACATCAACAGCCCCGGCGGTTCGGTGACGGCCGGCATGGCGGTCTACGACACCATGCAGTACATCCCGAACGACGTGGTCACCATCGGCATGGGCCTCGCCGCCTCGATGGGCCAGTTCCTGCTGACCGGCGGCACCGCGGGCAAGCGCTTCGCGCTGCCCAACACCGACATCCTCATGCACCAGGGCTCTGCGGGCCTCGGTGGCACCGCCTCGGACATCAAGATCCAGGCCGAGCAGCTGCTCCGCACCAAGGAGCGCATGGCGAAGATCACCGCCGAGCACACCGGCCAGTCCGTGGAGACGATCATCCGCGACGGTGACCGTGACCGCTGGTTCACCGCGGAGGAGGCCAAGGAGTACGGGATCATCGACGAGATCATCACGCACGCCTCCGGCGTTCCGGGCGGTGGCGGCACCGGGGCCTAAGACCCCGGCAGCACCGTCAGCCAGCCGCATTCCAGCCCACCGACCGCCATCAGGATGGTGAACACCCGCATGAACATCTCGTCCCCCAGCGGCCTCTACACCGGCCCCCAGGCCGAAGCCCGCTACGTGGTGCCGCGCTTCGTCGAGCGCACCTCGCAGGGCGTGCGCGAGTACGACCCGTACGCGAAGCTCTTCGAAGAGCGCGTGATCTTCCTCGGCGTCCAGATCGACGACGCCTCCGCCAACGACGTCATGGCGCAGCTGCTGTGCCTGGAGTCGATGGACCCCGACCGGGACATCTCGATCTACATCAACTCGCCCGGCGGCTCGTTCACCGCGCTGACCGCGATCTACGACACGATGCAGTTCGTGAAGCCGGACATCCAGACGGTCTGCATGGGCCAGGCGGCCTCCGCCGCGGCCATCCTGCTGGCGGCCGGCACGCCCGGCAAGCGGATGGCCCTGCCCAACGCCCGTGTGCTGATCCACCAGCCCTCCAGCCAGACGGGCCGCGAGCAGCTCTCCGACCTGGAGATCGCCGCCAAGGAGATCATGCGGATGCGCACGCAGCTGGAGGAGATGCTGGCCAAGCACTCCACCCAGCCGATCGAGAAGATCCGCGACGACATCGAGCGTGACAAGATCCTCACCGCCGAGGACGCGCTGGCGTACGGTCTGGTCGACCAGATCGTCTCCACGCGCAAGTCGTCCGTAGCGGTCTGAGACCGGTCTTCCGACCGGTCCGGGGCCTGCCCCCGGCCGGTCCCGGCCACCGCGCACGCCGGCGGTCCCTCCTTGGCCGAGTAGGGCCAAGGGGGGCCCGCGCGGGGGGCACGGCAAGGTACCGTCGATAGGCAAGCACCCGGGTTCGCAGAGCAAGGCGGATCCCAGGCGAAGGGGAAGCACCTCGTGGCACGCATCGGTGACGGCGGCGACCTGCTCAAGTGCTCGTTCTGCGGCAAGAGCCAGAAGCAGGTGAAGAAGCTCATCGCGGGTCCTGGTGTGTACATCTGCGACGAGTGCATCGACCTCTGCAACGAGATCATCGAGGAAGAGCTGGCGGAGACCTCCGAGGTCCGCTGGGAAGAGCTCCCCAAGCCCCGGGAGATCTACGAGTTCCTCGAGGGCTATGTGGTCGGCCAGGAGGCAGCCAAGAAGGCGCTCTCCGTCGCCGTGTACAACCACTACAAGCGCGTCCAGGCCGGTGAGAACGGCGGCCACAACCGCGACGACGGCATCGAGCTGGCCAAGTCCAACATCCTGCTGCTCGGCCCCACGGGCTCCGGCAAGACGCTGCTGGCCCAGACGCTGGCCCGCATGCTGAACGTCCCCTTCGCCATCGCGGACGCCACGGCGCTGACCGAGGCCGGCTACGTCGGCGAGGACGTCGAGAACATCCTGCTCAAGCTGATCCAGGCCGCCGACTACGACGTCAAGAAGGCCGAGACCGGGATCATCTACATCGACGAGATCGACAAGGTCGCCCGTAAGAGCGAAAATCCGTCGATCACACGGGACGTGTCGGGCGAGGGCGTCCAGCAGGCCCTGCTCAAGATCCTCGAGGGCACCACGGCCTCCGTCCCGCCCCAGGGCGGCCGCAAGCACCCGCACCAGGAGTTCATCCAGATCGACACGACGAACGTCCTGTTCATCGTGGGCGGCGCCTTCTCCGGCCTGGAGAAGATCATCGAGTCCCGGGCGGGCGCGAAGGGCATCGGCTTCGGCGCGACGATCCGCTCCAAGCGCGAGATCGAGGCGAGCGACCAGTTCCAGGAGGTCATGCCGGAGGACCTGGTCAAGTTCGGCATGATCCCCGAGTTCATCGGCCGCCTCCCCGTCATCACCAGCGTCCACAACCTCGACCGCGAGGCGCTGCTGCAGATCCTGGTCGAGCCGCGTAACGCCCTGGTGAAGCAGTACCAGCGGCTGTTCGAACTCGACGGTGTCGAGCTCGACTTCGACCGCCCCGCCCTGGAGGCCATCGCCGACCAGGCGATCCTGCGCGGCACGGGCGCGCGCGGCCTGCGCGCCATCATGGAAGAGGTCCTGATGTCCGTGATGTACGAGGTGCCGTCCCGCAAGGACGTGGCCCGCGTCGTCATCACGGCGGACGTCGTCCAGTCGAATGTGAACCCCACCCTCGTCCCGCGCACCCGCGGCAACGAGCCGGGGGAGCGGCACGAGAAGAGCGCGTAGCGCGCCCGCCGTACGAAGGTACGAAGCAAAGGGGGCGCCCGGCCGTGACGGCCGGGCGCCCCCTTGTCGTGTCACGGGCTTTACGGGATCTCCACCCGGGCCGCCGTACGGACCTTGGCCGTGAGCGCCGCGGCGTCCTCGATGGACGTGGACTCGCCTGAGATGACCGCTGACGCGTCCGTGAGGATGGTGAGGCCCACCGTGGAGTGGTCCGCCCAGAAGCAGAGCGGCATCACGACGTCCCTTGAGGCCTTGGTGCCGGAGTAGGTGGCGTTCTGGCACTTCATCACGGTGTCGGAGTCCATACCGGCGGGGGTGACCTTCTGCGGGCTGCCCATGAACTCCACTTTGCCGCCGTCATCGGTGGTCTGCTTGGCCTTGTTGGCCTCGAAGAAGCCGTTCACCACCACCTCGGGGTCCTTCACCTCGCCCCAAGCGCCCTTGAACTGCAGGAATTTCATGTTCGCGCCCTGGCCGGTCTCGTAATCGGCCCCGACGGTCTGCGCGTTGGCCACGCCGAGCGCCTTGATCTGCGCCATGTCACCGGAGTCGAAGCCGCCGCCCTGCTTGGTGGTGCTCTTGTGGTAGTCGGCCGGTATGGAGTCGGGCACGGTGAGCTTGTAGCGCTTGCCGGCCGGGGCGGGCGTGCTGCCGCCTGTTCCGCCCTGGTGCCGGCCGTTGTCCTTCTTGGCGGAGTCGTGGTGGCTGCCGCCCTTGAAGAGCAGCATGCCGCCCGCCACGATCGCGCCGACCAGGACGAGTGCCCCGGCCGCGATGGCTATCGCCTTGCCCTTGCCGCCGCCTTGCGGCGGGGCCGGCGGCGGATAGGGAGGGGGCATTCCGGGCTGTCCGTAGGGCTGTTGCGGGAACGCGCCGTACGGGCCCGGCTGCTGCGGATACCCATAGGGGCCGGGCTGTGCGGGGCCGCCGCCCTGGCCGTAGGGGTACGGCTGCTGAGGCGGCTGCGGCGGTCCGCCGTACGGGCCCGGCTGGGTGTAGCTCATCTGGGTTCCCTCGTGAAATACGCTCTGATCGGCGGTGACTTCGACCGGGGAATCCTGTCACGAGCGCCGGGACCCGCTGCCCGGCCGGGCTCACTTCTCCTTGCGCACCTCAGTGCGGACCTTGGCCGCGGTCTCCGAGAGGTCCTTGGCGGACATCACGTCGCCGGTCGCGGAGGCGGACGAGTCGATGCCGCCCGACACCTTCGTCACCTGGTGCTCGACGACGCCGATGGCGCTGGTGTCGCCCCAAACGCAGGTGCTGACCTCGCTGACAGCACTCATGGCGCCCATGGTCGAAGTGCTCTTCTGCGTCAGGCACTTCATCACGGCGCCGTCGAAGCCGCTCGGGTGGTAGACGGCGGTCGGCGAGGTGGTCTCGATCGTGGCCTTCACCGTCTGCTGGATCTTCTTCTGGTTCTCGTCCATCACCGCGAGCATCGCGTCCACGGCCTTCGCCGGGTCGGCGACCTCGCCGTAGACGCCGGTCACCCTCAGCTTCTGCTTATTGGTGTTGGCGTACACCCCCTTGACGCCCGTGCCGTTGGCGATGCCGATCTGCTTGGCCTTGGCGTCGTTGGTGAGGTCCTCGGTCTCCTTGCCGCCGGTGACCGCGTCCTTGGTGTACTGGCCGTCGAGGAGCGTGGCCGGCAGGACCATTGTGTACGGCTTCACCTTGCCGCCGTTGCCACTGTCACCTCCGCCGTTGCCGACGGAGCTGCTGCCGCCGCCCCCGCCGTGGCTGCCGCCCTTGAAGAACAGGACGCCGCCGACGATGGCGCCGACCACGACGAGCGCACCGACGGCGATCCCGATGGCCTTGCCCTTGCCGCCGCCCTGCGGCGGGGGCGGCGGTGGGTACCCGCCCGGCATGCCCGGCTGGCCGTACGGCTGCTGCTGCGGTGCGCCGTACGGGCCCGGCTGCTGGGGCGCGCCGTACGGCGGGGGCTGCTGGCCGTAGGCCGGGGGCTGCTGGGGGTAGCCGTAGCCGGGCTGGCCGGGGGCGCCGCCCTGGCCGTACGGGTTGGGGCCCTGGGGAGGCTGGGGCGGCTGGCCGTACGGGCCCGGCTGGTTGTAGCTCATCGTGTCCTCTTCGGAGCGGGTCTCTCGCGCGTTGGTATCCGGCCATCCTTCCTGATGGCTTATCCCGGCTTTACCGCGGGGAGGCAACGGTTCGGGAACAGTGCGGGGTTGGGGTCAGCCGACTTCGACGCGTACGTCCGCTCGGAGCTTTGCCGTCCGGTTTGCGGCCTCTTCGACGCTGAGGTCCTGCCCCTGGACGAGCAGACTGGCGTCCAGGGCGAAGACGGCTCCGACGGTGCTGTGGTCGCCCCAGATGCACAGCGGCATCCTGATCGGGTGGTCGCCGGTGTTCTGGTCGGTCCACTTGGTGATCTGGCACTTCATCACGGCGTCCCCGATGCCGTCCGGCGTCATGCGCTGCGGGCTGCCCTCGAGTTCGGTCTTCATGCTGGGGTCGGTGTCGTGTGCGGCCCCGGTTGCCACGTCCCGGAACATGCCGTCCACCACGGCCTCCGGGTCCTTCACCTCGTCACCCCAGGCGCCGGTGAACCTGAGCATCTTCTGGGAGGTCTTGTCCCCCTCGGTCTTGTATGCGGCCGTGAGGGTCTGCGGGTTGGTGACCCCGCGGTTGCGGAGGGCGGCCAGGTCCTTGGAGTCGAAGCCGCCCCCGGGGTCGGTGGCGTCCTTCTTGTACTCCCCGGCGACCGTGTCGGGAGCGGTGAGCTTGTAGCGCTTCGCGGCGGGCGTGGCCGGCGCGCTGGTGGAGGGCGCCGGCGTGGTGCCGCCGACGGGCTTGTTGCTCGCACTGGCGTGGTGGCTGCCGCCCTTGAAGAGCAGCATGCCGCCCGCCACGATCGCGCCGACCAGGACGAGTGCCCCGGCCGCGATGGCTATCGCCTTGCCCTTGCCGCCGCCCTGCGGAGGGACCGGCGGCGGATACAGAGGGGGTATTCCAGGCATGCCGGGCTGCCCGGGCCCGGGCCCGTAGCCGTATCCCTGGCCCTGGCCCTGGACCGGCTGGGCATAGGGGTTGGGCTGCTGGGGCGGCGGCCCGTAGGGGCCTGGCTGCTGCCCGTACGGGCCCGGCTGGTGGTGGCTCATCGTGTCCCGGCGTTCTCCGCGCCGCGGAACGAGCGCCGCGGCAGTGATGACAGGTCCCCGACATCCTTGCCGATCATCCGTCGGCTCCGTGCGGCGGGGCGGCGCCCCGGCCCCGAATCGGTTCGTGAGCTGTCACCCCCTCCCCGTAGAATTCCCCCGTGACCGAGAACACTCAGCAGAGCCCCGACCGCGGGCCGATGGACAGCGCCCCCGAACTGCCGACCCAGTACGCGCCGGCCGAGGTAGAGGGGCCGCTGTACGAGCGCTGGGTAGAGCGCGGTTACTTCGAGGCGGACGCGAAGAGCGACAAAGAGCCGTACACCATCGTCATCCCCCCGCCGAACGTCACGGGCTCCCTCCACCTGGGCCACGCCTTCGAGCACACGCTGATCGACGCCCTGACCCGGCGCAAGCGGATGCAGGGCTTCGAGGTCCTGTGGCAGCCCGGCATGGACCACGCCGGCATCGCCACGCAGAACGTGGTC
Source organism: Streptomyces olivoverticillatus (assembly GCF_014203555.1). GTDB lineage: Bacteria > Actinomycetota > Actinomycetes > Streptomycetales > Streptomycetaceae > Streptomyces > Streptomyces olivoverticillatus. The sequence continues at coordinate 448,809 of NZ_JACHJH010000002.1, forward strand.
GAGCGCGAGCTCGCCAAGGAGGGCAAGTCCCGCCACGACCTCGGCCGCGAGGCGTTCGTCGAGCGCGTGTGGCAGTGGAAGGCCGAGTCCGGCGGCCAGATCTCCGGCCAGATGCGCCGTCTGGGTGACGGCGTGGCCTGGAGCCGCGAGCGCTTCACCATGGACGAGGGCCTCTCCAAGGCCGTCCAGACGATCTTCAAGAAGCTCTACGACGACGAGCTGATCTACCGCGCCGAGCGCATCATCAACTGGTGCCCGCGCTGCCTGACCGCCATCTCCGACATCGAGGTGGAGTACCAGGACGACGACGGCGAGCTCGTCTCCATCCGCTACGGCGAGGGTGACGCCTCCATCGTCGTCGCCACGACCCGCGCCGAGACGATGCTCGGCGACACCGCCGTGGCCGTCCACCCCGAGGACGAGCGCTACAAGCACCTCGTCGGCACCGAGATCGAGCTGCCGCTCACCGGCCGCCGCATCCCGGTCGTCGCCGACGAGCACGTCGACCCCGAGTTCGGCACGGGCGCCGTCAAGGTCACCCCGGCCCACGACCCGAACGACTTCGAGATCGGCCGACGGCACGACCTGCCGTCGCTCACCGTTCTCGACGAGCACGGTGTCATCACCGTCCACGGCCCCTTCCTCGGCCTGGACCGCTTCGAGGCCCGTTCCACGATCGTCGGCGCCCTGCGCGCCGAGGGCCGGATCGTCGCCGAGAAGCGCCCGTACACCCACTCCGTCGGCCACTGCTCGCGCTGCAAGACGACGCTGGAGCCGCGTCAGTCCATGCAGTGGTGGGTCAAGGTCGGCCCGCTGGCCGAGGCCGCCAGCAAGGCCGTGCGCGAGGGCGACGTCGCCATCCACCCCAAGGAGATGGAGTCCCGCTACTTCGGCTGGGTCGACAACCTCCACGACTGGTGCATCTCGCGCCAGCTGTGGTGGGGCCACCGCATCCCCGTCTGGTACGGCCCCAACGGCGAGATGGTCTGCGTCGGACCGGACGACGAGGCGCCCACCGGCGAGGGCTGGCACCAGGAGACCGACGTCCTGGACACCTGGTTCTCCTCCGGCCTGTGGCCCTTCTCCACGCTCGGCTGGCCCGAGAAGACCGAGAGCGTCGCGAAGTTCTACCCGAACTCCGTGCTCGTCACCGGCTACGACATCCTCTTCTTCTGGGTCGTCCGGATGATGATGTTCGGCCTCTACGCGATGGACGGCACCCCGCCGTTCCACACCATCGCCCTGCACGGCATGGTCCGCGACCAGTTCGGCAAGAAGATGTCGAAGTCCTTCGGCAACGCGGTCAACCCGCTGGACTGGATGGACAAGTACGGCTCCGACGCCGTCCGCTTCACCCTCGCCCGCGGCGCCAACCCCGGCGTGGACGTGCCGATCGGCGAGGACTGGGTCCAGGGCTCGCGGAACTTCGCGAACAAGCTCTGGAACGCCACGCGCTTCGCCATGATGAACGGCGCCACCGTCGAGGGCGAGCTGCCGGCCGCGGACCGGCTGTCGGCCACCGACCGCTGGATCCTCTCCCGCCTCAACTCGGTCGTCGCCGAGGTGGACGCGTACTACGACGACTACCAGTTCGCCAAGCTCTCCGACACCCTGTTCCACTTCGCGTGGGACGAGGTCTTCGACTGGTACGTCGAGCTGTCCAAGGCCACCTTCGCCAAGGGCGGCCCCGAGGCCGAGGTCTCGCGCCGCGTCCTCGGCGAGGTCCTCGACGTCACGCTGCGCCTGCTGCACCCGGTCGTCCCGTTCGTCACCGAGACGCTGTGGACCACCCTCACCGGGCGCGAGTCCGTGGTCATCGCCGACTGGCCGGCCACTGTGCTCGTTCCTGGGGCTGACGCCCCGGGCGGCTTCCGCGACGCGGCGGCCGAGCAGGAGATCGCCACCGTCCAGCAGGTCGTCACCGAGGTCCGCCGCTTCCGCTCCGACCAGGGCCTGCAGCCGGGCCAGAAGGTCCCGGCCCGGCTGGACCTGACCGGCACGGCGCTCGCGGCCCACGAGGACGCGATGCGGTCGCTGCTGCGCCTGCAGCCGGCCGGCGAGGGCTTCTCCGCCACCGCCTCGCTCCCCGTCGCCGGCGCCACCGTCGCCCTCGACCTGTCCGGCACGATCGACGTGGAGGCCGAGCGCAAGCGCCTGGCCAAGGCGCTGGCCGCGGCCGAGAAGGACAAGGCGCAGTCCACGGCCAAGCTGGGCAACGAGGCGTTCCTGGCGAAGGCCGCCGAGGCCGCCGTGGAGAAGATCCGCAAGCGGCTGGAGACGGCCGAGGCCGACATCGAGCGGATCACCGCTCAGCTGGCGGCCCTGCCTGGCGGTAACGGGACCACGGCCTAGAACGTCCCGGGTCCCACATGGGACCCCACGGCCCCTCCACAGGCTCCTCCTCCACCCGGTCGAGGGGCCTGTGCTGGTTCCGGTCCCGGCGGTCGCGTACGGGCGCGAACAGCACGTACGCCGTCGAGACCGCCACGAAGCCGAGCCGGATCAGGCCCTTGGCCGACTCGTCGGGCACCAGGAAGACGCTGCCGTAGAGGACGATCAGCGCGATCCAGCTCCACCACGGCACCAGCCGCCGCTGCCCGCACACGTCCCACAGCAGCGTGCCGAGCAGCACGGAGGCCGTGTAGTAGGTGTAGACGCTGGGGTCGAGGACGATCCGGGCGTTCGCACCCAGCAGCACGACCGCCGCCCACCGGCCCCGCCACACGGCGATCGCGCCGAGCGCGAGGCCCAGCGCGGCCTGGGCGGGCCGCGCCCAGTCGGGCGTCTGGGGGGTGTTGCCGCCCAGCCAGCGCAGCGCGGACGCCGGGTTGTTGGGGATGGTGAACTTCGCCGCTGCAAAGGAGTGCGGGTCCACCAGGAAGAACGGCAGCCACGCGACGGCCACCAGCCCCACGCACCACACCCCTGCCCGCAGCCACCGCTCCTTGGGCAGGGCGAGCAGCAGCGGCAGGAAGGCCAGCGCGGTCGGCTTGGAGTTCAGGGCCATCGCCATGCAGATGCCGGTGGCCGCCGCGTCGCAGCGCGTCAGGTACCGCACGGCCAGGGCCGTGAAGAACAGCGCGAGGACGTCGTCCAGGTGCGCGAAGCGGACCGAGACCTCGATCCACATCGGGATGAAGGCCAGGCCCGCGATGAGGACGCGCTGCCGCAGTCGCTGGTGGTTGGTGCCCGTGCCAAGGAAGTGCCGGGCGGCGCTGCGCCCGGCCAGGACCACGATCACCAGGCCCAGGACGGACATCAGTGCCTCGGCCAGCACCTGGCCGACCTCGGCCGGGAAGGGGTTGAACAGCCCCGCCGTCAGGAAGCTGATGGGGCCCATCTGCAGCTCGGGGTGGCGGGCGTAGAGGTTGAGCCCGCCGTCGCCCGAGGTGCCGCCCTCGTAGATCAGCTCGCCGCCGGTGCGCAGGTAGTGCCAGGAGAAGCCGCCGCTGGGCTCGACCACGACGAACCAGAGCACGGCCCATGCGGTGAGCAGCAGCAAGTGCATCCGCGTGCTGAGTTCCGGTATCCGCACAACGCTCCCGTTCCGCCTTCACCCGGAGACGGTCGTGTTTCCGGGCATGAATATCACCGGCGGTCAGATGGCGGAGCGGGAGTGAAGGTTGCCCTGCGGCCCACTTCTGTGAGGCAAATCATCAACAGGAGTGGTTTGTTGCACGGACATGCGAGGCGTCAGGCCTCGATGGCCACCGGACCGGAGTCCACCCGCTCGGCGTTGCGCCGCGTCTTGGCCCAGCCGTTGCGGCCGCGCAGCATCCGTACGAAGCCGCGCGCGGATGCCGGGAAGAGATGGTAGGCGTACAGCCACAGGCCGAGCCCCCACAGCAGCGCGGTCAGCAGCGAGCGGTCCGGCGCGCGGTCGCGGCGGTAGACCGGGCCCCACAGCACGAAGGGCAGCACGGAGACGACGGCCAGGGCGAGCACGAGCGGCCACAGGGCGAGCATGCCGCCGAAGGCCGCGCCGAAGCCGTCCCGAGCGGCCGTCAGGCCGAGGAAGACGAACATCACGGCGCACAGCGCGAGCGTGACCAGGTGGGCGACCGGCTGCAGGAAGGTGTAGAGCGTCTCCAGGACGCCCTTGCCGCCGTAGTGGCGCGAAGAGACGATGCGCGGCGCGTAGCGCACGCACTGCAGGTTGCCCTGGGCCCAGCGGGTGCGCTGGGTGAGGAAGCGGCGGCCGTGCGGCAGGCCCTCCTGGGAGACCCAGGTGTCGGCTATGTGGGATATCCGGTCACCGCTGAGGATCATGTGCAGGCCCAGCTCGTAGTCCTCCAGCAGCGCGCCGCGCTGCCAGGGGCGGCGCTCGGCGGCCGCGATGCGGTCGAGTGAGGCGAGGCGGGTGAACTGGCCGTTGCCGCCGAGGCCGACGGAGCCGGTGCGGCCGCGCAGCAGCTGCATCCCCGCGTTGGAGACAGAGAACTCCATGTCCTGCATGCGCACCAGCAGCCGGGCGAAGGCGTTGCGGAGCCGGCCCCGGCCGTCCAGCGGCCGCGGGTCGTCGATGTTCCGCATGCGGACGCTGACCTGCACACCGCCGGTCTCGGGGTCGCCGAAGCCCTGGGGGCCGCTGACGCGGGCCAGGGCGCGGGGGTCCAGCCGGCCGTCGGCGTCGACGACGCAGACCACGACGCGCTCGCGGTCGGTGTCCTTGGACAGGAACTGGTTCAGCTCGTCGTAGGCGGCGTTGAGCGCCGCGCCCTTGCCCTGGCGGGCGTGGGGCCGGTGGCGGCGCACGAGGTGGATGCGGCGGTCCTCGTCGGCGAGGGCGGCCACGATGGCGCCGGTGCGGTCGTCGCTGTCGTCGTCGATGACCCACACGTGCGCACGGGGATGGTCGGCGCGCAACTGCCCGACGGTGGTCCCGACGACGGCTTCCTCATCCCGGCAGGGCACGAAGAAGTGCCATGCGAAGGCGCCCGGGTCACCGTCCTGGACGGCGGGGCGGCGCAGGTACGCGTGGCGTGCACCGGCCCAGTAGAGCAGGAAGCAGAGCAGGAGGAAGAAGGGGAAGGCGAGAAGGAAGGGGTTGGAGAACATGCGGGTGCAGCCGTCCGGCGGTCGAGGTCGAAGAGGTCTGGGGGCGGAGCCCGGGGCTACGCGGCGGCGGCCAGCAGCTGCGGTGCGACGGCCGCGGTCAGCAGCGTGACGATCCGCTCCGACGCGCGCCCGTCCCCGAAGGGGCTCGGCAGCGTGGCCAGCCGGGCCAGGCCCTCGGGCCCCTCTGCCAGCCGGCGCCGGGCGGCCTGCCCGATCTCCGGGCCCGGCTCGACCAGTTCCGCGAAGTCGCCCATCGCCTCCGGCCGTTCCGTGGAGCGGCGCACGACGATCAGGGGGCGGCCCAGCACCGTGCACTCCTCCTGGATGCCGCCCGAGTCGGAGACGAGCAGCGCCGCGTGCCGGGCCAGGGCGAGGAACTCGCCGTAGCCGACGGGGGCGCTCACCGTGAGCGGGGCGAGCAGGTCGTCGAGGCCGGCGGCCTCGATACGGGCCCGGGTGCGCGGGTGGAGCGGCAGGACGACCGGGAGATCCGCGGCCAGGGCGGCCAGCTCGGTGAGGACGGCCCGCAGGGCCTCGGCCGAGTCCGTGTTCTCGGGCCGGTGCACCGTGGCCAGCACATAGCCGCCGTCGGCCAGCCCGTGCCGGGCCAGCAGCGCCGCGCGCTCCCGGGCGCCGGGCAGCTGGCCGTGCACGGCTTCCACGACGGTGTTGCCGGTGACCGCGATCCGGGCGACGTCGACGCCCTCGGCCAGCAGGTTGGCCCGGTTCTCCGGGGTGGCGGCGCACAGCACGTCGGCGATGTGGTCGATGAGGACGCGGTTGTGCTCCTCGGGCATGTTGCGGTCGTGGCTGCGCAGCCCGGCCTCGACGTGCAGCAGCGGGATCCGGCGGGCGTTGGCCGCGAGCGCCCCGGCGAGGGCGGCGTTGGTGTCGCCCTGGACGACGACGGCCAGCGGGGGCTCGGCGGTGAACAGCTCGTCGAGCTGGCCGAGCGCGGCGGAGATCTGCACGGCGCGGGGCCGGCCGCCGACGCCGGTGAGGAAGGTCGGCTCGGGCAGGCCCAGCTCGCTCAGGAAGCGGCCGGACAGCTCCTCGTCGTAGTGCTGTCCCGTGTGCACCAGGTGAGCCGCAGGGCCCAGGAGGCGCACGAGGTCGGTGAGCTTGACCAGCTCGGGGCGTGTGCCGAGGACGATGGCGACGCTACGCGAGGGCAGAGACTGCACGGAAGTGACTCCTGGGGCCGACGGGGGATGACGGCTCCTGAGCCTGTGGTGCGTCGGTTGCGCCTCCTGGGGGTGTTCGGTTGCCGGACGGTTGCGGCCGGATGATGGGTGACCTTGGTCCCCGGGCGGTCAGGGACCTTCGGCCCGCCCCCGGGCGTCCTGCGGCCCGTCCTCCGGTCCGCCGTCGCCGTTCGCCCTCTCCTCCGGGCGGTAGCGGTAGCCCAGGCCGCGCACGGCCTCCAGCGGGTCGGCGGCCTCGTCGCCCGCGGCCTGGCGCAGCTTGCGCCGCAGCCGCAGCACCGCGAACTTCACCCGCTCCCGGCCGGTGCCTTCCTGGTCGTCCCAGACCCGGTCGAGCAGCTGGTCGGTGGTGATCACCCGGCCTCGGTTGCGGACGAGCACCTGGAGCAGCCGGTACTCGATGTCGCTGAGCCGGGCCTCCTGGCCCTGCCAGAGGGCCGAGCGTCGCTCGGGGACCAGCCGCAGCCCGTCGTCGCCGTAGCCGCCGCCCGCCCAGCGCGCGGGCCCGCTGCGGCGCAGCAGCGCTTCGACGCGGGCGAGCAGCTCTTCGTTGCCGAACGGCTTGGGCAGGTAGTCGTCGGCCCCCGCGCGCAGGCCGCGCACCCGGTCGGTCTCGGCGCCGCGAGCGGTGAGCAGGAGCACGGGCAGGTCGCTCATGTCCCGGGTGCGTTCGAGGACCTCCCAGCCGTCGAGCTCGGGCAGGCCGATGTCGAGGATCATCAGCGCGGGCCGCTCGGCGAAGAGCAGCCGCAGGGCGTCGCGGCCGTCGGCGGCGTGGACGGCGGTGTAGCTGGCACGGGTGAGCAGCACGCGCAGGGCGAGGCCGAGGTCGGGGTCGTCCTCCACGACGAGGATGCGCGTCATGGCCGCGGGCCCCTGTGGGCGCGGGCGGCCGGGGTCTGCCCCTCGGTGAGGCGCGCGGTGGCCGGTCCCGCGACGGGCAGCCGGATGCGGAAGGCGGCGCCGCCTTCCGGGGCGGCCTCGGCGGTCAGGGTGCCGTCGTGGAGTTCGACGACGGTGCGGCTGATGGCGAGCCCGAGGCCGGTGCCGGGGTAGCCGCCCTTGCGCGCGTTGGGCGCCCGGACGAATCCGGCGAAGACCTCCTCGCGGTACGCCTCGGGGATGCCGATGCCGGTGTCGGCGATCTCGATGACCCAGTGGTCGCCGCGGGTCGCGGCGGTGATGGTGACGCGGCCGCCGGGCGGGGTGAACTTGACGGCGTTCTCCAGCAGATTGCCCAGCACCTGCTGGAGCCGGTGCCGGTCGCCGCACAGGGCGGGGCCGGGCGTGCAGTCGAGCACGGTGAACAGGCCCGCCTGCTCAAGGGGGCGCATGTGGTCCAGGAAGGCGTCTTCGAGCATGCCGGGCACGTCGACGGGCGCGAACTCCAGCTCGGGTCCGGTGGCCCGCATCCGGGTGGTGAGCAGCAGGTCGGAGATGACCCGCTGCATGCGCTCGCCGTTGCGCCGGATGGCGTCGATGAAGGAGGTCTGCTCGGCCGTCAGGCCGCCGAAGGCGGGGTCGGCGAGGAGCTCGCCGAAGCTGACGATGGAGGTGAGCGGGGTGCGCAGCTCGTGGGAGGCGGCGGCGGTGAAGGCATTGCGCTGGTGGGCCAGTTCGGCCAGCGCGAGGTTGTCGCGCTCCAGATCGTGCTCGCGCCGCTTGGCGTCGGTGATGTCGGCGAAGACCCAGAGGGCGCCCAGATACGTCTTCCCATGCCGCAGCGGCTCGACTTCGCGGCGGATCAGGCGCCCGTCGGCGAGCGGGATCTCCGCCACCCGGTGCACATGGCGGCCGGCCAGGATCTCGCCGGGGGAGCGCTGCCCGCTGCCGCCCTCGGCGAAGAAGGCCCGTACGAGCGGGACGAGCGGCTGGAGGGAGGCGCCGGGGGAGAGATCGGCCCGGCCCTCCAGTTCGAACATCTCGACGAATTTGCGGTTGACCGCCAGCACCTCGTCCGCCGGGCTCTGCAGCAGCACCCCGGCGGGCAGCGCCTCCAGGACCGCTTGCAGCCGGTCCCGGTCCTCGGACCCCATGCCACACACCGTAAGCCAAAGCGGAGGAGTGCGCTCCTGCGCATTTCGGAGATGCCCCCGCCTTTCCGGCGGCCCCGGTCCGTAGACTGGGCGGCGTGAGCGAGCGCCCCCTGAACGACGACAACAACGACGGCAACGGCGATACCGAACCCGGCGAACCCGGCGAAACCGACCAGTTCGCCGAGATGGTCGAAGCCGAAACCACCCGCGACCCCGACCTGGCCGTGATCGAGGCCGGCAGTCGCACCCTGCGCACCCAAGGCGGGCCCCCGCAGGGCGACGTGCCCACCCGCCCCGAGGACCCCGAGGTGGACCGGGCGCTGCGCGAGGTGGAGGCCGAGCTGGCCGGCCGCTGGGGCGAGACCAAGCTGGACCCGTCGCTGGTGCGCATGGAAGCGCTGATGGACATCCTGGGCCAGCCCCAGCGCTCCTACCCCTCGATCCACATCACCGGCACCAACGGCAAGACCAGCACCGCCCGCATGATCGAGGCCCTGCTGGCCGCCTTCGACCTGCGCACCGGCCGCTACACCAGCCCGCACGTACAGTCGGTCACCGAGCGGATCAGCCTGGACGGCGCTCCCATCTCCGCCGAGCGCTTCATCGAGACGTACCGCGACATCGAGCCGTACGTCCGGATGGTCGACGAGCGCGAGGACTACCGGCTCTCCTTCTTCGAGGTGCTCACCGGCATGGCCTTCGCGGCCTTCGCCGACGCCCCGGTCGACGTCGCCGTCGTCGAGGTGGGCATGGGCGGCACCTGGGACGCGACCAACGTGGTCGACGGCACGGTCGCCGTTATCACGCCGATTGCGCTCGACCACACCGACCGGCTCGGCGAGACGCCCGGCGACATCGCGACCGAGAAGTCCGGGATCATCAAGCCCGACGCCACGGTCGTGCTCGCCCAGCAGCCGGTGGACGCCGCCCAGGTGGTGCTCAAGCACTCGGTCGAGGTGGACGCCACGGTCGCCCGCGAGGGCATGGAGTACGGCGTCACCGGCCGCGAGGTCGCCGTCGGCGGCCAGCTGCTCACCCTGCGCGGCCTGGGCGGCGAGTACCCCGAGGTCTTCCTCCCGCTCTACGGCGCCCACCAGGCGCACAACGCCGCGGTCGCGCTGGCCGCCGTCGAGGCCTTCTTCGGCATCGGCTCGCAGCACGCCCGCACGCTCGACATCGACACCGTCCGCCGCGCCTTCGCCTCGGTCAGCTCGCCGGGCCGGCTGGAGGTCGTGCGCAGCAGCCCCACCGTGGTGCTGGACGCCGCGCACAACCCGGCGGGCGCACGGGCCGCCGCCGAGGGCGTCACCGAGGCGTTCGGGTTCAGCCGCCTCGTCGGCGTCGTCGGCACCAGCGCCGACAAGGACGTACGGGGCCTGCTGGAGGCCTTCGAGCCGATCTTCGCGGAGATCGTCGTCACCCGGAACTCCACCCCCCGCGCCATGGACGTCGACGAGCTGGCGGGCCTGGCGGTCGAGGTCTTCGGCGCCGAGCGGGTGCAGGTCGAACCGCGCCTGGACGACGCCCTGGAGGCGGCGATCACCCTCGCCGAGGAAGAGGGCGAGTACTCGGGCGCCGGGGTGCTGGTGACCGGATCGGTGATCACGGTCGGCGAGGCCCGGCTCCTGCTGGGAAGGGGATGACGTGCGGACGCTGTGCGCAAGCACTCTGATCGGTGAATTCTTCGTCATCGGATTCGCCGGCCTGGTGGCCATGCAGACCTCCGATCTGTCCACCGGCACGGTCTGGGCGGTCAGCGGGACCGCGATGGCCCTGAGCGTGCTGCTGTGCGGCATGCTCACCCGCCCCGGCGGCGTCCAGCTGGGCTGGGCGCTGCAGATCGGCCTGATCGCGAGCGGTTTCGTCGTCCCGATGATGTTCATCCTCGGGATCGTCTTCGCGGGCCTGTGGTGGGCGTCGGTCCACTTCGGCCGCAAGGTCGACGAGGCGAAGGCCCGCTTCGCCGCCCAGGCGGCGGCCTCGGCTGACGCCGCGTAGCCCGGCACCTGTACCCTCTGGCCCACCACACCCGATTGCCGCAAGGAGCCGCAGTATGAGCCAGCGCACCCTCGTCCTCCTCAAGCCGGACTGTGTCCGCCGAGGGCTGGTCGGCGAGATCATCCGCCGGATCGAGCGCAAGGCAGGCTGGACGATCAGCGCGCTGGAGCTGCGCACCCTGGACCGGGCCACCCTCGAACAGCACTACGCCGAGCACGTCGGCCGCGAGTTCTACGAGCCGCTGATGGGCTTCATGGCCTCCGGCCCGGTCGTGGCGATGGTCGTCGAGGGCGAGCGCGTGATCGAGGGCGTCCGGGCGCTCGCGGGTCCGACCGACCCGATCTCGGCCGCTCCCGGTTCCATCAGGGGTGACTTCGGCACCATCACGCGCGAGAACCTCATCCACGCATCGGACTCCGAGGAGTCCGCATTGCGAGAAATCAAGATTTTCTTTCCGGGCCTTGCCTGATACCGGATCAGTCGCACATCTATTCTGATCAGGGGCGGCCGATTTCCTTTCGGCCGCCCCCAGGCATATGCGTGCCGAACGAGGGAACCTCTCACTCCGACACGACGTCACCATTACTGGGGCGGGCTTGCGTTCCGCCGACAATGGCGGAGGAACCCTCGCGCCGCGTTCGAGCGGTCGATACTACGATGAAGCCTCCGCGCCCGCAGCGCACCACCTGCCGACCTCAAGTAAGCAATCGCTCCAGCTGGGAAGGCCAGACGTATCCTCATGGGGAACAACATGTCGTTCATCGGCCGTGACATGGCTGTCGACCTCGGGACCGCCAACACGCTGGTGTACGTCAGAGGCCGCGGGATCGTCCTCAACGAGCCGTCAGTCGTCGCGATCAATACCAACACCGGCGGCATCCTCGCGGTGGGTGCAGAGGCGAAGAAGATGATCGGCCGGACGCCGGGCAACATTGTCGCCGTGCGTCCGCTGAAGGACGGTGTGATCGCGGACTTCGAGATCACCGAGCGGATGCTCCGCTACTTCATCCTCAAAATCCACAAGCGGCGCTGGATGGCCCGCCCCCGGGTCGTCGTCTGCGTGCCCTCCGGCATCACCGGCGTCGAGCGCCGCGCCGTCATCGAGGCCTCCACCCAGGCCGGTGCGCGGCAGGTGCACATCATCGAGGAGCCGATGGCCGCCGCGATCGGCTCCGGCCTGCCCGTCCACGAGGCCACCGGCAACATGGTCGTGGACATCGGCGGCGGCACCACCGAGGTCGCCGTGATCTCCCTCGGCGGCATCGTCACCGCCCAGTCCATCCGCGTCGCGGGCGACGAGCTGGACAATGCGATCATCCAGCACATCAAGAAGGAGTACAGCCTCCTGCTGGGCGAGCGCACCGCCGAACAAATCAAGATCACCATCGGCTCGGCCTACGACCTGGAACAGGACGAGCACACCGAGATCCGCGGCCGCGACCTGGTCAGCGGGCTGCCCAAGACCGTGGTCATCTCGGCCGCCGAGGTCCGCAAAGCCATCGAGGAGCCCGTCAACTCCATCGTCGACGCGGTCAAGACCACCCTCGACAAGTGCCCGCCCGAGCTGTCGGGTGACGTCATGGACCGCGGCATCGTTCTCACGGGCGGCGGCGCGCTGCTGCGCGGCCTCGACGAGCGGCTGCGCCGCGAGACGGGCATGCCCATCCACATCGCCGAGGACCCGCTGGACTCCGTCGCGCTGGGCTCCGGCAAGTGCGTCGAGGAGTTCGAGGCGCTCCAGCAGGTGCTGGACGCCCAGCCCCGCCGGTAGCGGCCGCAAGGCACCGCCGCCCGGTGTCCGGGCCACCGCGAAACAACCTGATATACAGGCAGAACGCTTCCGATGACCGGCGGGACGAGCGGCCGGCCGGTCCGACGAGAAGGGCACGCCGCCGCACGTGAGGGACACACGAGAGAGCCGGCTGCTGCTGGTGCTGCTGGTCGCCGTCGCCTTTGCGCTGATCACGGTGGACATCCGTGGCGGCGAGCGGTCCCCGCTCGACGGCGCCCGGCACGCCGCCGCCTCCGCTTTCGGGCCCGTGGAGAAGGGCGTTGCGGCCGCCGTCGACCCCTTCGGTGACGCGGTCGCGGCCGTCCGGGACTCCGGCGACCGCAGCCGCCGCATCACCGACCTCGAGCGCGAGAACATGGCCCTCAAGCAGCGGCTCGGCAGCGACGACCGCAACCGCGGCCGCGTCCGCGATCTCGACGCCATGCTCAAGACGGCGGGAGCCGGCCAGTACGGCATCAAGGGCGCCCAGGTCATCGCCATAGGAGCAGCCCAGGGCTTCTCGTGGACGGTCACCATCGACATCGGCAGCAACGACGGCGTCCGGCGCGACATGACCGTCCTCAACGGCGACGGCCTCGTCGGCCGGGTCACCACCGTCGCCCCCACCACCGCCACCGTGCTGCTCGCCAGCGACCCCAAGTTCACCGTCGGCACCCGCATGGAGAAGTCGGGCGAGATCGGCTTCGCGGGCGGCCAGGGCGACAACTCCCTGCGCGTGGAACTCCTCAACGGCAAGGCCACCGTGCACCCCGGCGACCGCCTGGTGACCTTCGGCTCCAGCAAGGACAAGCCGTTCGTGCCCGGCGTGCCCGTCGGCGAGGTCGTCCGCGTGGACCCCGCCGGCGGCGGTCTCACCCGCACCCTCCAGGTCCGCCCGTTCGTCGGATTCAGCAAGCTCGACCTCGTCGGCGTCGTCGTCCAGCTGCCCCGCCAGGACCCCCGCGACACCGTCCTGCCGGCCAAACCCGAGGCTCCCAAGCCCGCCCCCACGGTGACTGTCACGGCCACCCCCTCCCCTTCCGCGAGCGCCCAACCCCAGGACTGAACCGATGCGCCTCAACCGGATTCTGCTCTCGACCGCGCTCGTGGTCGTGGCACTCGTCGTCCAGGTGAGCATCTTCGCCCGGCTCCATCTGCCGGGTGCCGTCCCGGACCTGCTACTGCTGGTCGTCGTCGGCCTCGGCCTGGTCTACGGACACACCGCCGGCGCCCTGGTCGGCTTCGGCGCCGGCCTGCTCGCCGACCTCGCCCCGCCCGCCGACCACGCCACCGGGCGCTACGCCCTCGTGCTGTGCGTCGTCGGCTATCTGGTGGGCCTGGCCAAGCCCGACAACGGGCAGCTGCGCTCGGCCACCGTCCCCATGCTGGTCGTCGTCGGCGCCGCCATCGTCTCCACGTTGCTCTACGCGGGCGTCGGCGCCCTCGCCGGCGACACCGCCGCCCGGCATGTCGGCATGACCGGGCTGCTGCTCTCGGCGGCCGCCTACGACCTGCTGCTCGCACCCTTCACCGTGCCGCTGATCATGGCCATCGCCCGGCGCACCGTCGGCGACCCGCTCACCGGGGACGGCACGGCCGTCGCTGCGAGCGGCGACGGTGGCTACGGCCGCACGGCGAGCGCCAGCTTCCGGATCGGCCGGATGAGCCGTACCAGCCGCCTCGGCCGCACCGGACGCCTCGGCCGGCGCAACAGCCTGCTCACGCGCCCCGCCCGGAGGCCGCGCATCAAGGGGGTCAAGCGCCTGTGAGCCCGCACTCCTCCGGGGGCGCCCCCCAGACCGGCCGCACCTCGCGCGTGGCCATCCGGCTGATCGTCATTCAGATCCTGGTCGTCTCGCTGCTGCTCACCCTCGGCGGCCGGCTGTGGTACCTGCAGATCCGCCAGGGCGACACGTACACTGCCGAAGCCGCCGACAACCACATCCAGCAGGTCGTCGCCCCGGCCACCCGCGGCTCCATCCTCGACGCCCGCGGCGTGCCGCTCGCCGACAACGAGACCCGCCTGGTCGTCTCGGCCAACCGCACCGACCTGATGAAGATGAAGGACCGCGGCCGGTCCGTCCTCGCCCGGCTCGCCGGGGTGCTGGGCCTCAGGACCGAGGACGTGACCGCCAAGGTGCGGCTGTGCGACGCCAAGACGCCCAAGCCCTGCTGGGCCGGATCGCCCTACCAGCCCATCCCCATCACCGACGAGGCCACCACCCAGCAGGCCCTGCAGATCCGCGAGCGCGCCGAGGACTTCCCCGGCATCACAGCCGAGCCCACCGCCGTCCGCCGCTACGCGGGCCCCGGCGGCTCCAACACCGCCCAGGTCCTCGGCTACCTCTCGCCCGTCACCGACGACGAGATCACCAAGGCCAAGACCTCCCGCACCCCGCTGATGCGCTCCGACCAGGTGGGCCGCTCCGGGCTGGAGCGGCAGTACGACAGCGAGCTGCGTGGCAAGGCCGGCGTCACCCGCTACGAGGTCGACAACCTCGGCCGCGTCATCGGCAAGGCCAAGAGCGACAAGGCCGTCCCCGGCGCCAACATCGTCACCAGCATCGACGCCCGCGTGCAGGCCATAGCGGAACGGGAACTGGACCAGGCGATGAAGGACGCCCGCAAGGAGATGGACAGGAACACCGGCACCAACTACAAGGCGGACGCCGGTGCGGTCGTGGTGATGGAGTCCAAGACAGGCCGCGTGGTGGCCATGGCCTCCAACCCCACCTACGACCCCAACGCCTGGGTCGGCGGCATCTCCGCCAAGGACTACAAGGCGCTCACCGGCAAGGACTCCGACTACCCGCTGCTCAACCGCGCCATCCAGGGCCAGGCCGCCCCCGGCTCCATCTTCAAGGTCATCTCCGCCACCGCGGCCGTCAACGCCGGCTACGGCTTCAACGACAACTACAACTGCTCCAGCTCGTACAACATCGGCAACCAGGTCTTCAAGAACTTCGAGTCCAAGGGATACGGCCCCATCAACCTGGGCCGCGCGCTGGAGGTCTCCTGCGACACTGTCTTCTACGACCTGGCCTACCGCCAGTGGCAGAAGGACGGCGGCAACAACCCCAAGCACCCGGCCGACTGGTTCTACAAGACCGCCCACCAGTTCGGCCTCGGCAAGGAGACCGGCATCGACCTCCCCAACGAGGTCCGCGGCCGCGTCCCCGACCGCGAGTGGAAGAAGAAGTACTGGGATGCCAACAAGGACACCTGGTGCAAGCAGGGCAAGGAGGACACCAGCTACGCCGGGCTGATCGCCAAGGAGAACTGCGAGTCCGGCATGCGGATGCGCGCCGGTGACTCCGTCAACTACTCCATCGGCCAGGGCGACACCCTCGTCACGCCCATCCAGATGGCCACCATCTACTCGGCCATCAGCAACGGCGGCACCCTCTACAACCCCACCATCGGCAAGGCCGTCGTCAGCCCCGACGGCAAGCAGGTCCGGGACATCCCGCCCACCGCCCACGGCAAGCTGCCCTTCTCCGGCAACACCCGCGACCAGCTCGACGCGGCCCTCGCCGGAGTCGCCTCCGAGGGCACCGCGGCCTGGCGGTTCGAGGGCTGGCCCAAGCAGATCCCCATGCACGCCAAGACGGGCACCGCCGAGGTCTACGGCAAGCAGACCACCTCGTGGTTCGCCACCTACACCTCCGACTACACCGTCATCATGACGATCGCTCAGGGCGGCACCGGCTCCGGCGCCTCCGGCCCCGCCGTCCGCAAGATCTACAACGCCCTCTACGGCGTCGACGACCAGGGCAAGATCGACGAGAAGAAGGCGCTGCTGCCGCACCCCGAGGAGAAGCTCCCCAGGATCGAGAAGGACGGCACCATCGAGGCCCAGCACATCGACCCGCCGCCCTCGCCCTCCGCCTCCCCGTCCCGCAAGGAAGAGGACCAGTGAGCGCCGCCGACGGCTACACCATCCGCCGCTTCACCCCCCAGCGCGGCGCCTGGTCCCGGCTGACCGCCCGCGACTCCGTCGTACGCCGCCTCGACTGGGTGATGCTGTTCGCCGCCCTCGCGCTGTCCGGCATCAGCACCCTGCTCGTCTACTCCGCCACCCGCGGCCGCACCGAGCTCAACCACGGCGACCCGTACTACTTCCTGCTGCGCAACATGCTCAACACCGGCATCGGGCTCGGCATGGCCATCGGCGTGCTCTGGGTCGGCCACCGGTCGCTGCGCGGGGCCGTGCCCATCCTCTACGGCCTCTCGGTGCTCTTCACCCTCGCGGTGCTCACCCCGCTCGGCGCCACCATCAACGGCGCCCGCTCCTGGATCCAGCTCGGCGGCGGCTTCTCCATCCAGCCCTCCGAATTCACCAAGATCACCATCACGCTGATCATGGCGATACTGCTGGCGGGCAAGGTCGACGCGGGGGACCGGCTGCACCCCGACCACCGCACGGTCATGGAGGCCCTGGGCCTGGCCGCGCTGCCGGTGCTGATCATCCTGCTGATGCCGGACCTCGGCTCGGTGATGGTGCTCGTCGTCATCGTCCTCGCCGTGCTGCTGGCCTCCGGCGCCTCCAACCGCTGGATCGCGGGCCTGGTCGGCGCCGGCGTCATCGGCTGCGTCCTCATCTGGCAGCTCGGCGTGCTCGACGAGTACCAGATCAACCGCTTCGCCGCCTTCGCCAACCCCGCCTTCGACCCGGCGGGCGTCGGCTACAACACCAAACAGGCCCGCATCGCCATCGGCTCCGGCGGCCTGAGCGGCTCCGGGCTCTTCCACGGCTCCCAGACCACCGGCCAGTTCGTGCCCGAGCAGCAGACCGACTTCATCTTCACCGTCGCGGGCGAGGAGCTCGGCTTCATCGGCGCCGGGGCGATCATCTTCCTGCTCGGCGTGATCCTCTGGCGCGCCTGCCGCATCGCCCGCGAGTCCACCGAGCTCTACGGCACGATCGTGGCCGCCGGGATAATCGCCTGGTTCGCCTTCCAGTCCTTCGAGAACATCGGCATGACCCTGGGCATCATGCCCGTGACGGGACTGCCCCTGCCCTTTGTCTCCTACGGCGGCTCCTCCATGTTCGCCGCCTGGATCGCCGTCGGCCTGCTCCAGTCGATCAAGGTGCAACGGCCGATGTCCGCCTAGCGGCGCCTGCACGGGGCCGGCCGGGGTCTGCCCTCCGGGCCGCTCGCGCACTAGATTCGGCGACATGGCGGACACCGTGCGGGAAATCGAGCGGAAATACGAAGGCGGAGACGGTACGGGCCAGGTCCGGCTCCCCGACCTCAGCGGGGCCGCGCCCGTCGCGACCGCCGTCGACCGGGGAACGGTGGAGCTGGACGCCGTCTACTACGACACCACCGACCGCCGCCTCCACGCAGCGGGCATCACCCTGCGCCGCCGCACCGGCGGCAGCGACGCCGGGTGGCACCTCAAACTCCCCGTCGCCCCCGGGGTGCGCGACGAGATCCGCACCCCGCTGTCCACCCGCGTACCGGGCACGCTCACCGCACTCGTCCGCGCCCGCACCCGCGGAGCACCGCTGACGCCCCTCGTCCGCATCCGCTCCCGCCGGGACGTATGCCACCTCCTCGACGAAGACGGCACCCTGCTCGCCGAAGCCAGCACGGACGCCGTCACGGCCACACCGATGCGGGGCCACGGCGCCCCCGCCGAGTGGACCGAAGTCGAGGTCGAGCTGGCGCCCGGAACCGACCCCGGCCTCCTCGACGCACTGGAACCCCACCTGCGCGAGGCAGGGCTGCGCCCCTCCGAAGCGCCCTCGAAACTCGCACGCGCCCTGCGCGCGACCGGTATCGAAGAACTCACCGCACCCACGCCGCCCGATGCCGAGCCGGACACCGCCGGCGACCACGTCCTCGCCTACCTGCGCGAACAGGCCGAAGCCCTCGCAACCCTCGACCCCGGCGCCCGCCTCGGCCAGGACGACGCCGTCCACCAGATGCGCGTCGCCACCCGCCGGATACGGGCCGCCCTGCGCACCTACGGCAAGGTCCTCGACCGCCGCGCCACCGCCCCCGTCACCGACGAGCTGCAGTGGCTCGCCACCGAACTCGGCGTCGCCCGGGACCGCGAAGTCCTCGCCGAACGCCTGTGCACCCGGCTCGGCGAAGTGCCGCGCTCCCTCGTCCGCGGTCCCGTCCGCGCCCGGCTGCGCCGCTGGTCGGCCGGGCGGAACAACGGCACCCGCAAACACATCACCGCCGTCCTCGACAGCAAGCGCCACCTCGCCCTGCTCGACGCCCTCGACACCCTCCTCGCCGAACCGCCGCTGCGCCCCGCCGCCGCCCGGCAGCCGGACGCGGTGCTGGCCAAGGCCGTGCTGCGCGAGTACGACCGCCTGGTCACCCGCGTCGAACACGCCCTGGCCGCCGACCCCGGCACCCGCCGCGACGCCGCGCTGCACGACGCCCGCAAGGCCGCCAAGCGGGTCCGCTACGCGGCAGAGGCGGCGACCCCGGCGCTGGGCAAAGAGGCAAAACGATTCGCCGGACAGATGAAGGCGGTCCAGACCCTGCTCGGCGACCACCAGGACAGCGTGATGGCCCGCACGACCCTGCGCGAGATGGCCGCCGCGGCCGACGACGCGGGCGAGCCGACGTTCACCTACGGCCTGCTCTACGGCCGCGAGGAACAGTGCGCGGACCGCACCGAGCGCGAACTGCCCGGAGTCTGGGAGAAGGCCTCCGACAAGCGGTGGCGGCAGGGGCTGGAACCGTGACGGCACCGGGCTCTGCCGCGGGCACGTTACTCTTGAGGGTCACCCCTGCCCGCTCACGAGAGACATTTTTATGCCTGTCGAGTCGGTCGAGTCGGTTTTCCCGCGTCTCGAAGCCCTCCTCCCGCACGTCCAGAAGCCCATCCAGTACGTCGGTGGAGAGCTGAACTCCACCGTCAAGCCGTGGGACGAGTGCGACGTGCGCTGGGCGCTCATGTACCCCGACGCCTACGAGGTCGGGCTGCCCAATCAGGGCGTCATGATCCTCTACGAGGTCCTCAACGAGCGCGAGGGCGTCCTCGCCGAGCGCACCTACAGCGTGTGGCCGGACCTCGAGGCGCTGATGCGCGAGCACGACGTGCCGCAGTTCACAGTGGACTCGCACCGCCCTGTCAAGGCCTTCGACGTCTTCGGGCTGAGCTTCTCCACCGAGCTGGGCTACACCAACATGTTCGCCGCCCTCGACCTCGCCGGCATTCCGCTGGAGGCCAAGGACCGCACGATCGACGACCCGATCGTCCTCGCGGGCGGCCACGCGGCGTTCAACCCCGAGCCGATCGCGGACTTCGTCGACTGCGCCGTCATCGGCGACGGCGAGCAGGCCGTCCTGGAGATCACCGAGATCATCCGGGCCTGGAAGGCGGAGGGCCGCCCCGGCGGCCGCGACGAGGTGCTGCTGCGCCTGGCCCGGACCGGCGGCGTCTACGTCCCGCGCTTCTACGACGTGGAGTACCTGCCGGACGGCCGCATCGCCCGTGTCGTGCCCAACCGCTCCGGCGTGCCGTGGCGGGTGTCCAAGCACACCGTCATGGACCTGGACGAGTGGCCCTACCCCAAGCAGCCGCTCGTCCCGCTCGCCGAGACCGTGCACGAGCGCATGTCCGTCGAGATCTTCCGCGGCTGCACCCGCGGCTGCCGTTTCTGCCAGGCCGGCATGATCACGCGCCCCGTGCGGGAGCGAAGCATCACCGGCATCGGCGAGATGGTGGAGAAGGGCCTCAAGGCGACCGGCTTCGAGGAGGTCGGCCTGCTGTCGCTGTCCTCCGCCGACCACACCGAGATCGGTGACATCGCCAAGGGCCTGGCCGACCGCTACGAAGAGGACAAGATCGGCCTCTCGCTGCCGTCGACCCGGGTGGATGCCTTCAACGTCGACCTCGCGAACGAGCTGACCCGCAACGGCCGCCGTTCCGGTCTGACGTTCGCCCCCGAGGGCGGCTCCGAGCGCATGCGCAAGGTCATCAACAAGATGGTCTCGGAAGAGGACCTGATCCGCACGGTCTCCACGGCCTACGGCAACGGCTGGCGCCAGGTGAAGCTGTACTTCATGTGCGGCCTGCCGACCGAGACCGACGAGGACGTGCTGCAGATCGGCGACATGGCGGTCAACGTCATCGCCGAGGGCCGCAAGGTCTCCGGCCAGAACGACATCCGCTGCACCGTCTCCATCGGCGGCTTCGTGCCCAAGCCCCACACCCCCTTCCAGTGGGCGCCGCAGCTCTCCGCCGAGGAGACCGACGCCCGCCTGGCGAAGCTGCGCGACAAGATCCGCGGCGACAAGAAGTACGGCCGCTCCATCGGCTTCCGCTACCACGACGGCAAGCCCGGCATCGTCGAGGGTCTGCTCTCGCGCGGCGACCGCCGCGTGGGCGCGGTCATCCGCGCCGTGTACGAGGACGGCGGCCGCTTCGACGGCTGGCGCGAGCACTTCTCCTACGACCGCTGGATGAAGTGCGCCGAGCAGACCCTGCCCGAGCAGGGCGTGGACGTCGACTGGTACACCACGCGCGAGCGCACGTACGAGGAGGTCCTGCCCTGGGACCACCTGGACTCCGGTCTGGACAAGGACTGGCTCTGGGAGGACTGGCAGGACGCCCTCGACGAGACCGAGGTCGACGACTGCCGCTGGACGCCGTGCTTCGACTGTGGCGTATGTCCGCAAATGGACACCAGTATCCAGATCGGCCCGACGGGCAAGAAGCTGCTGCCGCTGAGCGTCATCAAATAGCGCCGGCGTTCGAACAGGGGTCCTGCCGGGTTGGCGGGGCCCCTGTTGCACGTACTCTAGGTAGCAGTACGACCGCACTCACGAAGGACTGAAGAACACTGGGCAAGCGACAGCCCGAAGGCCCGCCGCCCGCACCTGCGGTGCAGCGCATTCGTCTGCGTTACACCAAGCGCGGCCGCCTCCGGTTCACCAGCCACCGCGACTTCCAGCGCGCCTTCGAGCGGGCGCTGCGCCGGGCCGAGGTGCCCATGGCGTACTCGGCGGGCTTCACCCCGCACCCCAAGGTGTCGTACGCCAATGCCGCACCCACCGGCACGGGCAGCGAGGCCGAATACCTGGAGATCCAGCTCGCCGAGGCGCGCGACCCCGCGCGGCTGCGCGAGCTGCTCGACGAGTCGCTGCCCGACGGGCTCGACATCGTCGACGCGGTGGAGGTGCACACGCCCTCGTTCGCCGACCGGCTGCAGGCTTCCGTGTGGGAGCTGCGGCTCGACGGCGTCGGGGTGGAGGAGGCCGAGAAGGCCGTCGCGGCCTTCATGGCCGCGGAGACCGTCGAAGTGCAGCGCCGGACGAAAAACGGGTTGCGCAGCTTCGACGCACGTGGAGCGGTGTGCCGACTCGAGGCGCTCGAAGCCCCGGCCGATAGGCCGGGCGACGCTGCCTGTGCGATACTGCGGCTGGTTGTTCGGCATTTGACACCTGCCGTTCGACCCGACGACGTCCTGTCCGGTCTCCGCGCTACGGCCGACCTGGCGCCGCCGGTCCCCGCTGCGGTGACCAGGCTGGCGCAGGGGCTGCTCGATGAGGAGTCCGGCACGGTGACCGATCCGCTCGCGCCCGACCGCGACGCCGCCCCGGCCGCTTCAACCACGGCCGCCGGGCCGAGCGCCGCGCAGCAGGTGCCGGAAGGTCCCGCGTAAGGACGGCCGTCGAATGCGCCGCCGGTCTACCAGGGAGCCACCCGGTCCGGCAGGCGCACTGACCAGGAGACTTTCGCCGGTGCCGTGACATTCGGACCCGGCGAGCGAGACGACAGCTCCCGTGCGGCGACCGCGCCCCGGACGGCGGTACCGCGCTCATCACGCGGACCGGCGGGCCGGAATACGGCGCGGCGCCCGGGAGCGTGACGGGAGAACCGCCCGCATGCTCGAATCCATTGAGCCCACCGAGCCCGGCGCAGCGCAGAGCGCTGCCGGGAACAACAACGCAGACACCAGCCCGAGTGACACGCTGCCGCCGCGGCGCCGTCGCCGGGCGGCGTCCCGCCCGGCCGGACCGCCGGCCGGGATGACCGCGGCGGAGGCCGCGGACCCCGCCGCCGCGGACCCGGCCGACCCCGCGGGGGAGGCCGAGGCCCCCAAGACCCCGGCCCGCCCGCGCCGCCGCACCACGCGCAAGACGGCGGCGCCCGCCGCTGCCGCCCGCCCGGCCGAGGAGGCCGCCGAGGCGCCCGTCGAGGAGCCCGCCGCCGAGGAGACCCCGGCCGCCGCTCCCGCTCGTACGCGTCGTCGTGCCACCCGTAAGGCCACGGCTCCCGCCGGTGCCCCGCAGGCCGCGGAAGAGGTGGCCGAGGCCGCCGCAGAGATCGTGGAGACCGCCGCCGAGGAGCCTGCCGAGGCCCCCGCCCCCGCTCGTACGCGTCGTCGTGCCACCCGTAAGGCCACGGCTCCCGCCGGTGCCCCGCAGGCCGCCGAGCCGGTCGCCGCGCCGCAGCCGGAGATCGAGGAGGCCGAGGAGGCCGAGGAGCCGGTCGTCGAGGAGGCCCCGGCCGCCGCCCCTGCTCGTACGCGCCGTCGCGCCACCCGCAAGGCGACCGCCCCCGCGGGCGCCCCGCAGGCCGCCGAGGTGTCCGAGCCGGCCGCCGCGCCGTCCGAGCCCGTCGCCGCCCCGGAGCCGGTTGCCGAGGAGGCCCCGGCCCCCGCCCCCGCTCGTACGCGTCGCCGTGCCACCCGTAAGGCCACGGCCCCCGCCGGTGCCCCGCAGGCCGCCGAGCCGGTCGCCGAGGCCGCCGTCGAGGCGCCCGCCCCGGAGCCCGCTGTCGAGGAGGCCCCGGCCCGTACGCGCCGTCGTGCCACGCGCAAGGCCACGGCTCCGGCCGGTGCGCCGCGTGCCGCAGAGGCCATCGCCGAGGCCGACGAGGCCGACGAGGCCGTCGAAGAGGCGATCGCGCCCGAGCCGGCCGCCGAGGAGCCCGCCGCCAAGCCGGCTCGTGCACGTCGTCGTGCGACCCGCAAGACCACCGCCGCGGAAGCCGTCGAAGAGGCCGCGCCGGCCGAGCAGCCCGCTCGTGGCCGTCGCCGTGCCGTCGCCGCCGAGGAGCCCGCTGCCGAGGAGACCCCGGCCGCGGCGCCCGCTCGTGGCCGTCGCCGGGCCGTGCGGCCGGCGGTTGCCGTGTTCCAGGCACCGGTGTTCACCGAGCCCATGTTCCAGACGCCGGAGACCGCGGCCGCTGCCGTGGCCGCCGCTGCCGCCGCCGTGGAGGAGCAGCGCGAGGAGGAGCCGGCCGCCGAGGCTGCGCAGCCCGCTGCCGGTGGCCGTCGCCGCCGTCGCCGTCGTGGTGAGCCCGCCGAGGTCGCCGAGCCCGCCGTCGTGACGGTGGAGGAGGAAGAGCCGGAGGCCGCCGCCGAGGAGGCGGAAGCCGTCGCGGAGGACGAGGAGCAGGGCGAGCGTCCCTCGCGCCGTCGTCGCCGTGGTGGCCGTCGCCGCCGTCGTGGCGAGGCCGCCGAGGCCGAGGGCGAGGGCTTCGAGGAGGAAGAGCGCGCCGAGCAGGCCGCGGAGGCCGAGGAGGCCGCCGAGGAAGAGGCGGAGGAGGAGGCCGAGGAGGCCGGCGCGTCCGCTTCCGCGGGCAGCCGTCGCCGTCGTCGCCGCCGTCGCCGCAGCGGCGAGGCCATCGAGGCCGAGCCGTCCGAGGACGAGCCGGAGCGCACGGTCGTCAAGGTCCGCGAGCCGCGCAAGCGCGAGGAGCGCGAGCCGGGCACCGGCTTCGACGAGGTGCAGTCCATCAAGGGCTCGACCCGCATGGAGGCGAAGAAGCAGCGCCGCCGCGAGGGCCGCGAGCAGGGCCGTCGCCGCGTGCCGATCATCACCGAGGCCGAGTTCCTGGCCCGCCGTGAGGCCGTCGAGCGCGTGATGGTCGTCCGCCAGAACGGCGACCGCACCCAGATCGGCGTGCTGGAGGACAACGTCCTCGTCGAGCACTTCGTCAACAAGGAGCAGGCCACCAGCTACGTCGGCAACGTCTACCTGGGCAAGGTCCAGAACGTGCTGCCGTCGATGGAGGCCGCGTTCGTCGACATCGGCAAGGGCCGCAACGCCGTCCTGTACGCCGGTGAGGTCAACTTCGAGGCGCTCGGCATGGGCAACGGCCCGCGCCGCATCGAGACCGCCCTCAAGTCCGGCCAGTCCGTGCTCGTCCAGGTCACCAAGGACCCGATCGGCCACAAGGGCGCCCGCCTGACCAGCCAGGTCTCGCTGCCCGGCCGCTACCTGGTCTACGTGCCCGAGGGCTCGATGACCGGCATCAGCCGCAAGCTGCCCGACACCGAGCGCGCGCGGCTCAAGCAGATCCTCAAGAAGATCGTCCCCGAGGACGCGGGCGTGATCGTGCGCACCGCCGCCGAGGGTGCGAGCGAGGACGAGCTGCGCCGTGACGTCGAGCGGCTGCAGGCGCAGTGGGAGGACATCAAGAAGAAGTCGAAGCAGATCTCGACGAGCGCGCCGAGCCTGCTCTACGGCGAGCCGGACATGACCGTCCGGGTCGTCCGCGACATCTTCAACGAGGACTTCTCCAAGGTCATCGTGAGCGGTGACGACGCCTGGGAGACCATCCACGGCTACGTCTCGCACGTGGCGCCCGATCTGGCCGACCGGCTGCAGAAGTGGACGTCCGAGGTCGACGTCTTCGCCACGTACCGGATCGACGAGCAGCTGTCGAAGGCGCTGGACCGCAAGGTCTGGCTGCCCAGTGGCGGTTCGCTCGTCATCGACCGGACCGAGGCGATGATCGTCGTCGACGTCAACACCGGCAAGTTCACCGGCCAGGGCGGCAACCTGGAGGAGACGGTCACCAGGAACAACCTGGAGGCGGCCGAGGAGATCGTGCGCCAGCTGCGGCTGCGCGACCTCGGCGGCATCATCGTGATCGACTTCATCGACATGGTGCTGGAGTCCAACCGGGACCTGGTGCTGCGCCGTCTGCTGGAGTGCCTGGGCCGGGACCGCACCAAGCACCAGGTCGCCGAGGTGACTTCGCTGGGTCTGGTCCAGATGACCCGCAAGCGGGTGGGCCAGGGCCTGCTGGAGTCCTTCTCCGAGGCGTGCGTGCACTGCAACGGCCGCGGCGTGATCGTCCACATGGAACAGCCGACGACCGTCGGCGGTGGCGGCGGTGGCGGTGGCAAGCGCGGCAAGAAGAAGGGCAAGGCCGCCGTCGAGGCACCCGAGGCCGAGGCCATGCCGGAGATGCCCGAGCTGGAGCCCGTCACGGTGACCGAGGCGGAGCTGGAGCCGTCGGTCGAGGCGGACGAGGAGTGGTTCGGCAGCCCGGCCGAGGCCGAGGCGGCGGCCGCGACCCGTGGCCGTTCGCGGCGCCGGGCGACGCGCAAGGCGTCCGCCCCGGCGGGTGCGCCGAAGGCGGCGGAGCCCGAGGTCGTGGTGGTTTCGGCGCCCGAGCCGGAGCCCGCCGAGGTGGCTGCGCCGGTGGCCGAGCCGGAGCCCGCTCCGGTCGCCGCCGAGGCGCCGGAGGCCGCGGCCCCGGCCCGGCCGCGTCGCCGGGCGGTGCGCCGGGCGTCCGCGCCCGCCGGTTCGCCCACGGCGGCGGAGGAGGCGGCCGTGGTGGTCGTCAGCGCCCCCGCCGCGCAGCCGGAGCCCGAGGCGCCGGCCGAGGAGCCCTCGGTCATGGCCGAGGTGGACGTCGAGCTCGTCGAGGAGGCCGCTCCGGCCAAGAAGACGGTGCGCAAGACGGCCGCCAAGAAGGCCCCGGCGAAGAAGGCGGCGACGGCCAAGAAGGCGGCGGCGAAGAAGACCACCACCGCCAAGAAGGCCACGGCGAAGAAGGCCGCCACCAAGACGGCCACGAAGACGGCCGCCAAGAAGGCACCCGCCAAGAAGACGGCAAAGAAGGCTGCGGCCGCAGAGTCCTCCTCGGAGGCCTGATGGCCGGCCGGAGCGGGTCGGGGACAGCCGCCCCCGACCCGCCCCGGGCCCGGTTTGACCCCCCGGTCAAGGCCCCGTAATCTTGACCGTCGGCGTCTGTTTGACGCCACACCACTGAGCAAACACCTCCCGGTCCGCCGGGAGAGGCCGCTCGTCCACTCGGATCGTCATGGGCTTCGCCCGTGCGAGCGGCTGGCATCAGAGGTCCCGTTTACTAGCGAGAGAGTGAGATCCGCGTGTACGCAGTCGTGCGTAGCGGTGGTCGCCAGCACAAGGTTGCTGTCGGCGACATCGTCGAGGTTGACAAGATTTCCGACGGCAAGGTGGGCGACGCGGTCGAGCTCTCGACGCTGCTCGTCGTCGACGGCGAGTCCGTCACCAGCGACCCGTGGGTCCTGGCGGGCATCAAGGTCCAGGCCGAGATCGTGGACCACCACAAGGGTGCCAAGATCGACATCCTGAAGTACAAGAACAAGACCGGTTACCGCAAGCGCATTGGTCACCGCCAGCAGTACACCGCGCTGAAGATCACCGGCATCCCGACGGCCGCGAAGTAAGTAAGGGACTGAGAACACATGGCACACAAGAAGGGCGCATCGTCCACCCGGAACGGTCGCGACTCCAATGCTCAGCGGCTCGGCGTGAAGCGCTTCGGCGGTCAGCTCGTCAACGCCGGTGAGATCCTCGTCCGCCAGCGCGGCACCCACTTCCACCCGGGCGCCGGTGTCGGCCGCGGCGGCGACGACACCCTGTTCGCGCTGCAGGCCGGTGCGGTGCAGTTCGGCACCCACCGTGGCCGCAAGGTCGTCAACATCGTTCCGGCTGCCTGAATCCAGGCTTCCGTAGAGCGATAGCGAGGGCGGACCTCCCTTCCCCTGCGGGGAAGCGGGTCCGCCCTCGCTGCGTTACAACTGAGACAATCCCGTCTGTATCTGGAGGCACACCGCTATGACCACCTTCGTGGACCGCGTCGAGCTGCACGTCGCCGCGGGTAACGGAGGCCACGGCTGCGCCTCCGTCCACCGTGAGAAGTTCAAGCCGCTCGGCGGCCCCGACGGGGGCAACGGCGGCCGGGGCGGCGACGTGATCCTGGTCGTCGACCAGTCCGTCACCACGCTGCTCGAGTACCACCACAGCCCGCACCGCAAGGCCACCAACGGCAAGCCCGGCGAGGGCGGCAACCGCTCCGGCAAGGACGGTACGGACCTGGTGCTGCCGGTCCCGGACGGCACGGTCATCCTCGACCGGCGCGGCAACGTCCTGGCCGACCTGGTCGGCGAGGGCACCACCTTCATCGCCGCCCAGGGCGGTCGCGGCGGCCTCGGCAACGCCGCGCTGGCCTCGGCCCGCCGCAAGGCGCCGGGCTTTGCGCTGCTGGGCGAGCCGGGCCACTCCCAGGACATCGTCCTGGAGCTCAAGACCGTCGCCGACGTGGCGCTGGTCGGCTACCCGAGCGCGGGCAAGTCCTCGCTGATCTCGGTGCTGTCGGCCGCCAAGCCGAAGATCGCCGACTACCCGTTCACCACGCTGGTGCCGAACCTCGGCGTCGTCACGGCCGGTGCGACCGTCTACACCATCGCCGACGTCCCCGGTCTGATCCCGGGCGCCAGCCAGGGCAAGGGCCTGGGCCTGGAGTTCCTGCGGCACGTCGAGCGCTGCGAGGTGCTGGTGCACGTCCTCGACACGGCGACGCTGGAGTCCGAGCGCGACCCGGTGACCGACCTCGACGTCATCGAGGCCGAGCTGGCGGAGTACGGCGGCCTGGAGAACCGGCCGCGCATCGTCGTCCTCAACAAGGTCGACATCCCCGACGGCCAGGACCTCGCCGACATGATCCGCCCCGACCTGGAGGCCCGCGGCTACCGCGTCTTCGAGGTGTCCGCCGTCTCCCGGCAGGGCCTCAAGGAGCTCTCCTACGCGCTGGCCGGCATCGTCGCCGAGGCGCGTGCCGCCAAGCCGAAGCAGGAGGCGACGCGCATCGTCATCCGGCCCAAGGCCGTGGACGACGCGGGCTTCACGGTCACGCTGGAGGAGGACGGCCTCTACCGCGTGCGCGGCGAGAAGCCGGAGCGCTGGGTGCGCCAGACCGACTTCAACAACGACGAGGCCGTCGGCTACCTCGCCGACCGCCTCAACCGCCTCGGTGTCGAGGACGCGTTGATGAAGGCCGGTGCCCGGGCGGGCGACGGCGTGGCCATCGGCTCCGAGGAGGACGCGGTCGTCTTCGACTGGGAGCCCACGATGGCCGCCGGTGCGGAGATGCTCGGCCGCCGTGGCGAGGACCACCGCTTCGAGGAGCCCCGTCCGGCGGCGCAGCGCCGCCGTGACCGCGAGGCGGAGCGCGATGACGCGCAGGAGGAGTACGAGGGGTTCAACCCGTTCGGGTGATCCCGGCCGGGGGCGCCGCGCGGCGCCCCCGACCACGGCGAAGGCCCCGGAAGTCCAGGACTTCCGGGGCCTTCGCCGTTTGCCTGCCGGGGGCGCTCAGCCGCCCTGGGCGGCCGTTTCCGTGCCGGCCGCGGGGCGCGGGGCGGGGATCTCCGAGGAGCGGGCCTCCATCCGCACCCGGCGCTCGTCGGCCTTCGCGGCCAGCGCCAGCGCCGCCTGGTTGAAGCGGACCAGCGAAGGCGGGTCCGAGGGGCCCAGGAGGTGGACCTTGAGCTCCGCGCGGGCCGTGGCCAGCCGGTCCAGCGACGGGTCGCGGACGGCCGCGAGCAGCGCGGGCACCTCCTGCGCCTCGGGCGCGAGGATCGTGGCGGCGCTGACGGTCGGGAAGTTCGCGCGGAACTCCTCCTCGCCCATCCCGCTGGTGTTGGCGACGGCGTACGGCTTCTCGCTGATCAGGTAGTCGGAGACCACGCTGGAGACGTCGCTGATCAGCAGGTCCGCCTCGTTGAAGCAGCTGAACAGGGCGGGCCGGGCGTCGGTGATGATCTGGTGCTCCCACTCCGGCAGCGAGGCCCAGTAGGCGGCCTCCCAGGCGGCCGTGGCGGCCTCGACGGTCGCCGCGCGGCCCTTCTCCGGGGTGGTCTGCAGCAGCATCCGCTCGACCTCGTCGGCGCTGGCCCGGAAGGTGGAGGTGGTGAGCCGGTCCAGCTCGGTGGTGCGGCGCGCCAGCTCGGCGGCGGCCTCCGGGCCGGGGCGGGTGCCGGTGCGGCCCGTGTTGGCCTCGCGGATCATGGCCTGGATGCGCTCGTTGGCGCGCCCGGCCCGCGGGTCGACGGAGCCCGTCATCGGGTGCGGCTTGTACAGCAGCCGGACCTTGGGGTCGGCGAGCAGGGCCCGCACGATGTTCTCGCCGGCCAGCATCACCGAGGTGTTGCCGGGGTTGCCGTCCCAGCCCTCCCAGGTGGGGGCGTACAGGACGGTGGTGTACTCGCCGGTGGGCGCGCCCTTGTACGGCTGGATGGGGGCCAGCTGCGGGCGGCCGACCTCGACGACGTCCTTGTCGTCGACGCCGATGTCGGCGAGCTGGTAGCGCTCGCGGGCGGCGAGGCCGGCGACCCAGATCTCGTCGTAGGCCTTGGAGTAGGGGTTGCAGCTGGAGAGCTTGTCGCTCTCGCCGTGGTTGGTGAAGGCGTGCTTGATCGACGGCATGCGCAGCACCTGCGAGGTCTTACCGGAGTTCGACGGGTGCAGCATCATCTTGAGCGAGGACTTCTCCAGGGCCATCAGGTGGACGACCTTGGGGATGCAGATGACGGGCACGTCCGTGGCCTCGATCTTCTGCATCATGAAGCGCTCGCGCAGCACGATGACGGGGTTGCCGTCCAGCTCTGCCAGCGTGGAGAGCCACATGTTGGCCTGGTAGGCCGAGGTGGTGCCGCCGGAGAAGTACATGCCGACGGTCGGCCGGTAGTCGGCCAGCCACTTGTCCAGCCAGGCCAGGGCCTGCTGCTCGTTCGTGATGCGCTTCTTGGGCCGCAGCCAGCCGGCCAGGTACACCGTGCCGCCCAGGGCCAGGGCCAGCGCGGCGCCGACGCCGATCTCGGCCCACAGCGTCTTGTGGGTGCCGGCGGTGACCAGCAGGCCCGCGGTGGCCGGGAGGGCGAAGCGCAGCAGCCGTCGGCCGTGCTGGCGGGCCAGCAGGCGCGGCGGGGCGGCGGACAGCCGCAGGCCGGTGGTGTCGACGTTCCGGGTGAGGAACGGCAGCGTACGGGTGCGGCGGACGAGGATGGCCGTGGCCTGGCAGGCCAGGTGGGTGGCGTAGAAGAGCACCAGCCCGACGACCACCGGGGTGTAGCCGCGCAGCGAGCCGTCGCTGTGCAGGCGCAGCAGTCCGATGAGGACGAGCATGTCGCGCAGCAGCTGGCGGACCATGACGTCGAAGCGGATCTTGCCGAGTACGGCGACGAGACCGGGGTCCCGATGCTGCAGGTAGAGGTCGAGCGCGAGGCCCGCCGCCGAGGCGGTGATCAAGAGCGGCACGTTGGGCAGCAGCGCACCGACGAACTGTGTGGTGAAGAACACCAGCATCGCGAGCAGCGCCGCGAGCTGTACGGCTCGGCGGGAGGCTGTTCCGGCAGAAGGCACTGGGCGGGCTCCTGGCAGGAGGGCTAGGGGGTAGGGGACCGGGGCCTGGGGTGGGCAACGGTCGACCACCGACCGTATGACGGTCGCTGGTCCGGGAGCAATCTTCCCTCACGGCAATCGCCACAAAATAGGGTCGAACGACCACAATCGTCAGGCGGTAGATTTGCGGGCCTGACCGGGCACGGCCTCCAGGCACGGCCACCGAGGGCATCGCGATCACAGGGGTGTACGTACGTTGACAGGGGCAGGGGACGCGCAGCAGGTCCGGCGGGAGGTCACGGCCGCCCGCCGGATCGTGGTCAAGGTGGGATCCTCGTCACTCACCACGGCGGTAGGGGGGCTGGACGCCGACCGTGTCGACGCGCTCGTCGACACGCTGGCCAGGGCCGACGGCGAGCGGGAGATCGTGCTGGTCTCCTCCGGCGCCATCGCGGCCGGCCTCGCGCCGCTCGGCCTGGAGGGGCGGCCGAAGGACCTGGCCCGCCAGCAGGCTGCGGCCAGCGTCGGCCAGGGGCTGCTCGTCGCCCGCTACACCGCCTCCTTCGCCCGCTACGGCCGCCGGGTCGGCCAGGTGCTGCTGACCACCGACGACACCAGCCGCCGCGCGCACTACCGCAACGCCCGCCGGACCCTGGACCAGCTGCTGGCCATGGGCGCCGTGCCGGTCGTCAACGAGAACGACACCGTCGCCACGGACGAGATCCGCTTCGGCGACAACGACCGGCTGGCCGCGCTCGTGGCCCACCTGGTCCGGGCCGACCTGCTGGTCCTGCTCTCCGACGTCGACGGCCTCTACGACGGCGACCCCAGCACCCCGGGCACCTCGCGGATCTCCGAGATCACCGGGCCCGAGGACCTGGACGGGATCTCCATCGGCAGCGCCGGCAAGGCCGGGGTGGGCACCGGGGGCATGGTCACCAAGGTCGAGGCTGCCCGGATCGCGGCCGCGGCGGGCATCCCCGTCGTCCTCACCTCCGCCAGCCAGGCCGACGCGGCCCTGCGCGGGCGCCGCACCGGCACCTTCTTCCACCGCACCGGCCGCCGCTCGGCCGACCGGCTGCTCTGGCTCGCCCACGCCTCCACCCCGCGCGGCGCCCTGACGCTGGACGACGGCGCCGTACGGGCCGTCGTCGAGGGCACCGGCTCGCTGCTCCCGGCGGGCATCGCCGGGGTCGAGGGGGAATTCAGCGCGGGCGACCCCGTGGAGCTGCGGGACCCCGCAGGGCGGGCCGTGGCGCGCGGGCTGGTCACCTACGACGCCGCGGAGATCCCGCAGCTGCTGGGCCGCTCCACCCGCGACCTGGCCCGCGAGCTGGGGCCGGGCTACGAGCGCGAGGTCGTGCACCGCGACGATCTGGTCGTGCTGCACCCCTGACGGCCGTCGCCGCCGGTCGCTGCCTCGGGTGCCTGCCTCAGGGCACGCCAAAGCCGTACCGCATTCCTGACGAGCGTTAGCCAGGAGCGAGACCCTCGGGCGGGATATCGCGGTAAGTCCAGCCTTTCCATGAGGCCTTTCCGTAAAACCGTCACGCGGCCGCCCGCAGGCTGGTCAACTTTGAAGGGACGGGGCCGTCGCAGGCGGGCGGCTCCACCGCGGTATCAGCACCACGCGGCCCCGCCGCACGCGAGCGGGGCAGGGATCAACAGGAGGCCGCCGGTGAGACGAGGGCGCCCAGGGGCACTGCCCCGCGGCGGGGGCACCCCCCGAAGGGCTGCGGGGGAGGAGCGCGCGCTGACCAGCGTCACAGCGGGCGACGCGGGGGAGCGGGCACCGGAAGCGGGGGCGGACGAGACGGCGCAGGACGGCGGGGGACGCGGCGCCGGGGCACGCGAGGGCGAGCTCTCGCGGCTGTGGCACATCACCTTGAGCGTCTCGGGCACCGAGGCCCCGCCGACGGAGGTCCGGCGGGCGCTGGAGCAGCTCGCCCACGACCACCCCTTCCTGCTGACCAGCCGCTACGCCACCGACCACGCCGAGATCCGCTACTGGGAGGAGGCCCGCGACCTGCACGATGCCGCGGCCGTCGCCCTGCGGCTGTGGGGCGAGCACCGCTCCACAGCCCGGCTGCCCCCGTGGGAGATCGTCGGCCTGGAGGTCATCGACCGCGAGACCTACCACCAGCGCATCGCGGAGGGCCACGGCCCCTTGCCGGCGACACCGGTCGGGGTCCACCCGTTCTGATGCGCCGACGCGGTACCGCGCCCCGTACGGGGCGCGGGGACGTTACATCATGCGGCTCCGCCGCGTGGGCGCGAGCAACCACAGCCGGCCCGCAGCCGGACACGAAACGCCCAGGCAGGCGTCCCGCACTGTGGAAACCCCGCTGACCGCCCCCGGCGCGAGGGTTAGGCTGCGGCCATGAGCAGCGTCTTCCCCTCCCCCCTCGCCGACCCCATGCCGCAGTCCCCCGTGCTGCGTGCCGCCTACCGCGCCCGCGCCGCGGCCGCCGAGCTCGCCCCACTGCCGCGCTCGGTGAAGGACGAGGCGCTGCTGGCCATCGCCGACGCCCTGGAGGTCCGCAGCCGCGAGATCGTCGAGGCCAACGCCCAGGACGTCGCCAAGGCCCGGGAGGCGGGCACCAGCGAGAGCGTCGTCGACCGGCTGACCCTCACCCCCGAGCGGGTCCGAGCCATCGCCAAGGACGTCCGCGACGTCGCCGCCCTGCCCGACCCGGTCGGCGAGGTCGTACGCGGCTCCACCCTCCCCAACGGCATCGACCTGCGCCAGGTGCGGGTGCCGCTGGGCGTGGTCGGCATCATCTACGAGGCCCGGCCCAACGTCACCGTGGACGCCGCGGCCCTCTGCCTGAAGTCGGGCAACGCCGTCCTGCTGCGCGGCTCCTCCTCCGCCTACGCCTCCAACACCGCGCTCGTCCGGGTCGTGCGCGACGCGGTGGGCGGCGCGGGGCTGCCCGCGGACGCCGTGCAGCTGGTCCCGGGCGAGAGCCGGGAGTCCGTGCGCGAGCTGATGCGCGCCCGCGGCATGGTCGACGTGCTGATCCCGCGCGGCGGCGCCTCGCTGATCCGCACGGTCGTCCAGGAGTCCACCGTCCCGGTCATCGAGACGGGCACCGGAAACTGCCACGTCTACGTCGACGCCGAGGCCGACCTGGACATGGCCGTCGACATCCTCGTGAACTCCAAGGCCAGCCGCCCCAGCGTCTGCAACGCCGCCGAGACCCTCCTGGTCCACCAGGACATCGCCGAGCGCTTCCTGCCGCGCGCCCTGGCCGCCCTGGCCGAGGCGGGCGTGACCGTGCACGGCGACGAGCGGGTGCTGGAGCTGGCCGAGGGCTCCCCGGCCACGGTCGTGCCCGCGACGGCCGAGGACTGGGAGACCGAGTACCTCTCGTACGACATCGCCGCCGCCGTCGTCGACGACTTGGACGCGGCCGTGCGCCACATCCGGCTGTGGACCTCCGGGCACACCGAGGCGATCGTCACCACCTCGCAGGCCGCCGCCCGCCGCTTCACCCAGTTGGTGGATTCCACGACAGTCGCGGTCAACGCCTCCACCCGCTTCACCGACGGCAGCCAGTTCGGCTTCGGCGCCGAGATCGGCATCTCCACGCAGAAGCTCCACGCGCGGGGCCCGATGGGTCTGCCCGAGCTGACCTCGACCAAATACATCGTCACCGGCGACGGTCACGTGCGCGGGCGGTAGCCCTAATTCCCGTACCGGCCGCGCGGATTGACCGGTTCGGGTCTACGCTGGACGGGTGCCGGACGACGTGGGGGGCAAGCCGTTCCCGGACGGCGAGGAGCCCAGCAGCAGCCACTACGGGGACGGGACGGGCCCAGCCGGGGAGGGGCCCTTCGCCGCCGTGGTCTTCGACGAGGAGTTCGTGCGGGCGGCCGCCTTCCACGAACCCTCCGCGGCCGAGCGGATGCTCGCCGCCGACCGGGCGCGCGCCGAGGCCGATGCCGCGCGCGCCCGCCCCGTGGGCGCCCCCGCCGACGACGACCTGTTCGACGACGCGTGGGGCGCCGGCGGCCTGGCCGGCGCCCGCCCGGGCCCGCTGGACGAGCTGCGCGCCCTCGCCCGCGACCTCGACCCGGACGACGCCTATGGCCCGTACGGGCGCTACGGCTCCACCCGCGGCCCCTACCGGGGTCACGCCCGCTGGCACCGCCCGGTCGCCTGGATCCTCGCCGTCGTCATGGGCCTCGGGGTGGTCGCCCTCGCCTTCGCCGCCGTCTACCGAGGCGCCTCCTCCGGCAAGGTCCAGAGCCCCGCCCCGCCGCCCGCCACCACCGGCGTGGACGGCCGGCAGGCCCCGCTGCCCTCGGTCTCCGCCGACTCCGAGCCTCCCGTGGCCTCCGCCGCGCCGCCGGCCCGCTGACTTGCCGGAAGTTGTCGCGTACCACGGCGTTTACCGAAGCCCCGGTCGACCTACTCTTGATATATGAACGGGTCTGGAGACCCACCCGAGGGCACGCCCGAGGGCGGCCAGGGAGGCGGCGACGAGGAATACCGGTCCGTCGTGTTCGACGAATCGTTCGTCCGCGCTGCCCGCCTCCAGGAGTTCTCCGCCCGCGAGCGGATGGACGACCACGCCCCCGCCGTCCGCACCCGGCACGCCTGGGCCCGGGTCAGCGCCTCCCGCCAGGTCCTGCTGCTGGTGATCCTGATCGCCCTGGCCTTCGGCACCGCCGTCTACATGGGCCTGCGGCACCCCTACAAGGACCCGAGGCCCCCCACGGCCGAGGCCCTGCGCATCGCGCTGGTCCCGCTCGCCCCCCGCGACCCCGTGCCCGGCGGCACCCCCCAGGATCTCTTCGGCCACAGCCCGGCGGCCCAGTTCCGCGACGGCGCCGAGGGCGTCAACCTGCCCGCCGCCCGGCGCACCCAGAACTTCTCCGAGAGCCTGGTCATGGCCGCCCTGGCCACCGCCAAGGAGTACACGGTCAAGTCGGCGCTCGACCCGGCCGCACTGGCCGGCGGCAGCCCGCGCGGCGTGCGCCTGCTGCTCGCCCCCGCCCAACTCGGCCAGTTCGACAGCAGCTTCGACCACCCCGCCGGCGACGGGCGGCACGCCGCCACCGGCTGGCTGATCCGCTTCGACGCCGCCCAGGCGGCCCTGACCGAGGGCGCCCCCATCCGCACCCAGGGCACCTTCTCGGTCTCCGAGGTGTCCCCGGCCGCGCTCGAGGTCCTCTCCGACCACATCTTCGTCTACGCCCTGCACCCGGTGAAGGCGGGCGACACCCGGACGGCCCAGTCCGACCAGTCTTCTCTGTTCACCGTCCGGCGCACGATGCGCTTCCGCTTCGACCGGGACGACCTGCAGGAACACCACGTACAGGTGCTGCAGAGCTCCCTGCAGGCCGGTCCCGAGTCCTGCTCCGCGGACGCCTCCGGCTACCTCAGGCCCCTGCTGGCCGGCCAGACGGCCTCCGGCAGCGGCCCGGCCGGCACCGACCCGTACGCCACGGCCGCCCCCACGGCAGCCCTGTGCGGCACCCTGGCCCCCGGCGCCGAGCCGAGCCCGCCGCACCGATGACGGCCTCCTAAGGCTTCGGAGAGCCGTCCTGCGGGCCCTCCTTCGGACCCTCCTTCGGCGCGCCCCCGCGCCCGGTGAAGGTGTCCCGCAGCCGCCCGCCCAGGTCGTTCGCGCCGCCCGCGATGTCCCGCACCAGGCCCATCAGCGGGTCCTTGCTGGAGCGCACCGACTCCGCGTAGTGGTTCGCCGACTCGCGGAAGGAGTCCGAGACCGACGCGTCCTTGTCCTCCGTGCGCCTGGGGTAGTGCCCGTCCATGAGCCGCTGGTAGTCCCGGCTCTCCGACCACTTCTTGAGCTCCGCCGCCCGCACCGCGGCGAACGGGTGGCTGCGCGGCAGCATGTTCATGATCTTCAGCACCGAGTCGCGCAGATCGCCGGCCTTCTCGTACTCCTCGGCCTGGGCGAGGAAGGCGTCCACGTTCATCTCGTGCAGGTGATTGCCGCCCGCCAGCTTCATCAGGCCCCGCAGGGACGCCTGCAGGTCCTGGCCCGCCAGCAGCCCGGCCCGGTCGGCCGACAGCTCCGACTTGCGGAACCACTCGCGCAGCGCCGTCACGAGGGCCCCCACCGCAATGCTGCCCAGCGGAATCCAGGCCACCTTGAGCGCCACGTTGGTCAGGAAGAGCAATATCGTCCGGTAGACGGCGTGCCCGGACAGCGCGTGGCCCACCTCGTGGCCCACGACCGCACGCATCTCCTCCTCGTCCAGCAGCTCCACCAGCCCGGTGGACAGCACGATGATCGGCTCGTCCAGGCCGATGCACATGGCGTTGGGCTGCGGATCCTGCTTGACGAACATCTGCGGGACCTTCGGCAGGTCCAGCACGGAGCAGGCGTCCAGCAGCATCGTGTGCAGGTGCGGGAACTGCTGCTCGCTCACCCGCACCGAATCCGAGAGGAACAGCAGCCGCAGGCTGCGCTCGGGCAGCAGGCCGCTCAGCGCCTTGAAGACCGTGTCGAACCCGCTCAGCTTGCGCAGCGCCACCAGGGCCGAGCGGTCCGCCGGATGCTCGTACGCACGGGAGGAGACGCCCGGGAAGCGCCTGCGCTCCCGGCTCGGCACGTGCTCGTGACCGTCGGTGTCGGTATCACTCATCGAGACCCCCTCAGGGCTGGAATACGGCCCGTCCCCCGGCTTTGACGCACCCCAGCCTAGGGCGTGCCACGGACATGGCTACCGTGGAGACATGCCCGACATCAATGGTTTCACCGCCGTCAGCGGCCTCGCCGCACACCCCGCCGTCACCCACGTGCTCGCCGTCTCCAAGGAGGACACGGGGCCCGGCCCGGTGCTGCGCACGGTGCTGCTCGTCGGCATCGTGGGCGTCGCCTTCATGGCCTGGTTCCTGCTGCGCGGGTACCGCAACAAGGACTGACCCGCGGAGTCGGGGTGAGCGGCTCGCCGGGCCCCGCATACGATGTGGCAGAAGTCTCCAACCGATACCCGATCCCTCCCGGATAGGTCCTGCCGACGTGATTCTCGCCTCTGCCCACAGCGCCCTGGTCTCCCTCGCCTCCGAGGGCGAGCACGTGGACGCCCACAAGAGCATCAGCCCCTTCATGACCGGTGGCGCGGCCCTCGTCATCCTGCTGCTCCTGCTCTGGGTCACCACCCGCTTCAACCGCGACCGCTGAGCCCGCGGCATCCCTGGGGGGCCGGCCCGCGGCCGCGCCCAGTAGGGTCTGCACGCATGGGAGAGCAGACAGGGCCCGTGAAGCGGCGGCTCGGTGTGATGGGCGGGACCTTCGACCCGATCCACCACGGCCACTTGGTCGCCGCGAGCGAGGTGGCCTCGCAGTTCCACCTCGACGAGGTGGTGTTCGTGCCGACCGGGCAGCCGTGGCAGAAGAGCCACAAGCAGGTGTCCCCGGCCGAGGACCGCTATCTGATGACGGTGATCGCCACCGCCTCCAACCCGCAGTTCTCGGTCAGCCGGATCGACATCGACCGCGGCGGGCCCACGTACACCACCGACACGCTGCGTGACCTGCGCTCGCTCAACGGTGACGCGGACCTGTTCTTCATCACCGGCGCCGACGCGCTGGCTCAGATCCTCACCTGGCGGGACACCGAGGAGCTCTTCTCGCTCGCCCACTTCATCGGCGTGACCCGGCCCGGCCACATACTGGCCAACCCGGGGCTGCCGGAGGACCGGGTCTCCTTCGTCGAGGTCCCGGCCCTGGCGATCTCCTCCTCCGACTGCCGCACGCGCGTCGCCCAGGGGGAGCCCGTCTGGTACCTGGTGCCCGACGGTGTGGTGCGCTACATCGACAAGCGCAAGCTGTACCGTCACGACGGCTGATCCGGCTCGATGGGCACGGCTTGAGGGGCACTGGTGAACGACCGACAGGACCCGTACGCGTACGACCCTTACGCGCGCCAACCGCAGGTGTACGGCTACGACGCCTACGGGCAGCCGGTGTACCGGCCGGATGCGCCGGAGCGGGCGTACGACGAGTACGGCCGTCCTCTTGCGCAGCCGGACGCCGGGCAGCCGCAGCAGCAGGGCTACGGCTACGACCCGTACGACTACGGGCACGGCCACGGCCAGGGCCACGATCAGGGCCACGCCCACCAGGCACAGCCTCAGCAGCAGCCGGTGCAGCAGCAGGAGTGGATCCCCGCTCAGGCGTCCCCGGAGGCCGCTCCTCAGGGCGCCCCGCAGGCCGCCCCGCAGGAACTGATCCCCGAACCGCGGACCGCCCCGGACGGCGCTCCGTCCGCGGGTGCGCCCGAGTACCGCACCGAGCAGTTCTCCTTCATCGAAGAGCCGGACGAGGACTCCGAGGACGTCATCGACTGGCTGAAGTTCAGCGAGAGCCGCACCGAGCGCCGCGACGAACGCAAGCGCAAGGGCCGCAACCGCGTCGTGGCCCTCGCCGTGGTGCTGGTCCTGGCGGTCGGCGGCGGCATCGGCTGGTTCCTGCTCTCGGGCGACGGGGGGAAGAAGAGCGCGGCGGCGGCCGGGGGCGCGCAGAAGCGGGACGTCATCGTCGTGCACCTGCGCGAGACCCAGGGCGGCGGCAGCTCCACGGCCCTGCTGGTCGACAACGAGACGACAAAGAAGGGCACCACCGTCCTGCTGCCGAACTCGCTGGCGGTCTCCAAGGAGGGCGGCGGCGCCACCACGCTCGGCAAGTCGGTGCAGGACGCGGGCACCAGCGCCACCCGCGACTCGCTGAACACCCTGCTGGGCGCCGACATCAAGGGCAGCTGGCGGCTGGACACCCCCTACCTGGAGAACCTGGTGGAGCTGGTGGGCGGCATCGTCGTCGACACCGACGCCACCGTCCCCGGCGCGCAGTCCGGCGACCGGCCGCGGGTGACCCAGGGCCAGGGGCAGACCCTGTCCGGACAGGCGGCCGTCGCCTACGCCACGTACCGGGCGACGGGCGAGGACCAGAACAAGCAGCTGGCCCGGTTCGGCCAGGTCATGCAGGCGGTGCTGAAGAAGATCTCCACCGACCCGGCCTCCGCCGCCACCACGGTGGAGTCGCTCGCCCAGATCCCCGACCCCTCGCTCTCCGTCAAGGAGCTCGGCGCCTCCCTGTCCCAGCTCGCCGCGCGGGCCAAGGACGGCTCGTACGAGACGGACGTCCTGCCGGTGCAGCCGGACGGGACGCTCGGCGACAAGGCGACCGCCGGAGTGGTCAAGGACGTCCTGGGCGGCACGGTGAAGAACACCGACAAGAACGCCCCGCCCCGGGTGAGCGTGAAGAACGCCACAGGCGGCAAGAGCGCGGCCGGAGCGGCGCAGGTCGCGGTGGTCAACGGCGGCTACACCTACGTCGACGGCGGCACCGCCACCGCGGCGGAGGCGACGTCGTCGGTGACGTACGCGGACGACAGCCGGGCGGCACAGGCCCAGGAGGTGGCCCGGACGCTGGGGCTGCCCGTGGGTGCGGTGAAGAAGGCCGCGAGCGCGGGCACCGGGGACATCTCCGTGGTCCTGGGCAAGGACTACAAGGGCTGACGGGCGGGGCGTCGGCGCGGGGCGTTCCGGGCGGGCGGTAAACACCAGGAGGGACGGCGGCGGGTCGTGAGACCCTTGAGGCGTACTGACCCTCTTTACCGAAAGCATGGCTTGTGACCGCCACGGACCGCTCCATCGAGCTCATCCAGGCCGCCGCCCAGGCAGCCGCCGACAAGCTCGCGCACGATGTCATCGCCTACGACGTCAGTGACGTGCTCTCCATCACCGACGCCTTCCTGCTGGCGTCGGCCCCCAACGACCGCCAGGTCAAGTCGATCGTCGACGAGATCGAGGAGCGGCTGCTCAAGGAGCTCGGCGCCAAGCCCGTGCGCCGCGAGGGCGACCGCGACGCCCGCTGGGTGCTGCTGGACTACGTCGACATCGTCGTGCACGTGCAGCACAGCGAGGAGCGCGTCTTCTACGCCCTGGAGCGGCTGTGGAAGGACTGCCCGGAGATCGCCCTGCCCGAGGACGCCGTCGCCACCCGCGGCAAGTCCGAGGAGCACGCCCGGGCCCAGGCCGCGGACGGTGATCTGGACGGAGAGCTGAGCTGAACGGCCGCACCGGCGGGCGGGGCCGCCGGATCGTCCTGTGGCGGCACGGCCAGACCTCCTGGAACGTGGAGCGCCGCTTCCAGGGCACCACGGACATCGAGCTGACCGGCACCGGCGTCGCCCAGGCGCGCCGGTCCGCACGGCTGCTGGCTGCGCTGCGGCCGCACGTGATCGTCTCCTCCGACCTGCAGCGGGCCCGGGCCACGGCTGCCGAGCTGGCCTCGGTGACCGGCCTGCCCGTCACCAGCCACCCCGAGCTGCGCGAGACGTACGCGGGCCAGTGGCAGGGCCTGACCCACGACGAGATCGCCGAGCGCTTCGGCGACCAGTACGCGGCGTGGAAGCGCGGCGAGCCCGTGCGGCGCGGCGGCGGCGAGCTGGAGACCGAGGTCGCCGACCGGGCGGCTCCGGTGGTCCTGGCCAACGCCGAGAAGCTGCCGGACGGCGGCACCCTGGTGGTGGTCAGCCACGGTGGCACCATCCGCACCACCATCGGCCGGCTGCTGGACCTGGAGCCGCATTCCTGGGAGGCGCTGGGCGGCCTCACCAACTGCTGCTGGTCCGTGCTGGGCGAGGGCGCGCGCGGCTGGCGGCTGCTGGAGCACAACGCGGGGACGCTCCCCGAGCCGGTCCTCGGCGACGACGACTGAGGCGGTGCCGGGTGGCCCGGCGGCCCGATTTCACATCCGGGCAGGTCACAGGCTAAAGTTCTTCTTGTTCGCGGGGAACGCGGGGGAAAACCTCCGGAAGATCCGAGAACAGCGGGGCTATAGCTCAGTTGGTAGAGCGCCTGCATGGCATGCAGGAGGTCAGGAGTTCAATTCTCCTTAGCTCCACAGCACGGACGATCCCGTCTCCCTGGTACAGGGGGGCGGGATCGTTGCTGTTCCCGTGGGGTCCCGTGGCAGAATCGGACGTCCGGGGCCGGACAGGACCGAAGGGGAGGGAACGAGCTGACCCATGGGTGCTCACAGCCGGAAGTGCGACTGGTGCGGCAGCGGGACGCCGATCGTCCGCGACATGGAACCGCTCAACTCCGCCTACCAGTACTGGTGTGTGGAGTGCGCGCGGGCGCTGATCATAAAAGGCGACCCCATCGAGACCTACCGCGAGCTGGAGGGTGAGCCGATCTACGGCCGTCTGCTCGACGAGCACTGCGCCTTGAAGCGGTTCTACTCCTTCGTCACGGCCTGAGCCTCAGTCCGAGCCCCACCCCTCAAATCCTCCCAAATCGGACATAGTTCTTGGGTGGGTGGCTGATTTGGCAGATGGGGGGGAGGTCCGTGTAATGTAATCCGTGTCGCCAGGGAGACCGCAAGGAAAACCGGGCGGAAAACAGAACAAGGGGCTATAGCTCAGTTGGTAGAGCGCCTGCATGGCATGCAGGAGGTCAGGAGTTCAATTCTCCTTAGCTCCACAGTGAAACGAGCGGGCCGTCCGAATGGACGGCCCGCTCGTTGTTTTCCGGCTAGCCCTTGCGGCCGGACCGGTCGAGGCGCAGCGCCAGCGCCGGGCATCGGCGCACGGCCCGTTGTGCACGCCCGCGCAAGTGCGGGGGCACGCCCGCGTCCGCGAGCGACGGATAGCCGTCCGGGCCGAGCCGTACGAGCTCCGGCAGCAGCCCCGCGCAGAGCCCGTGCCCCTCGCACAGCGTCCAGTCCACCGCCAGCCGCTCCGGGCCTGCACCGCGCGACGCCGCTCCGGGCGGCGAGGGCAGCGGCAGCACCCCGGCCGTCCCACGCCCGCAGCCGCCGCCCAGCACGTGGGCGGCCAGATCGTCCGTGAAGGCCGTCAGGGCGCTCAGTACGAAGCGTGCCGCCCCGTCCGGATGTCCGCACGCCCCTCGGCCCCGTACGGCCCCCGCGGCCGCCCGTACGGCCTCCAGGGCGCCCTGCCCGCCGCCCGCGGCCGCATCGGCCAGTGCCCCCGCCAGCGCGGGCAGGCCGAGCCTGCACGGGCCGCACTGCCCGGCCGACTCGGCGGCCAGCCAGTGCGCCACCCGCACGGTCTCGCCCAGCGGGCAGGTGTCCGCCGGCAGCGGCAGCACGGCGCCCGCGCCCAGGTCCGCGCCGCAGGCCGCGAGCGCCTCGCGGGAGAGCGCCGCCCCCGACGCCGTCGCCCCGTCCAGCCAGCCGCCGTGGTAGCCGCCGACCAGCACCCCCTGCAGCGCGGGGCGCGCTCCGCACACCCCGAGCACATAGGGCAGCGCCACACCGCTCGGCGTCTCCACCACGCACGGCTGGGGCACCGCGCCGGAGACGGTCAGCAGCAGGGTGCCGGGCTCGGCCGGGGTGCCGGTGGTGGCGTAGCGGGGGGCGCCCAGGCGTGCGGCGAGGGCGAGTTGGGCGTAGGTCTCGGCGTTGGACAGCAGTGTCGGGGCGCCGCCCAGGCCCGCTTCGGAGGCGCGCGCACGGCGGCCCGGGGGCAGCGCGGGCCCGCCGTCCGCGGCGCGCAGCAGGGCGGAGGCCTCGCCGGAGACCATGCGCTCGGGCAGGCGCACGACCCGGG
Organism: Streptomyces olivoverticillatus; assembly: GCF_014203555.1. Taxonomy (GTDB): domain Bacteria; phylum Actinomycetota; class Actinomycetes; order Streptomycetales; family Streptomycetaceae; genus Streptomyces; species Streptomyces olivoverticillatus. Next base: position 491,821 of record NZ_JACHJH010000002.1, read on the forward strand.
CGCGCAGTGGCCGCCCGCGCCGGTCGGCGAGCCCGCGCTCGGCCAGCGCCTCGCGTACGGAGGTCTCGGCCGCGGCCCGGGTCACGCCGATCACCAGTGTGCGGGCGCCGAGCGCCGAGGCGGCCAGCAGTGCGCCGTCCAGGACGAGGTGCGGGGCGCGGCCGAGCAGAATCGCGTCCTTGCGGCAGGCCGGTTCGCCCTCGCACCCGTTGACCACCACGGCGGGAGTCGCTCCCTGCCGCCGGGCCGCGCTTCCCACCGCCTGCAGCTTCCGTGCGAAGGGGAAGCCCGCGCCGCCGCGGCCGCGCAGGGCGACCGCTTCGGCCAGTTCCGTCAGCTGCGCCTCGGTGAGTGCGGGCGGCGAGCCGTGCACGGCCAGGTGCGTCCTGCGGTCCAGCCGTTCGGCCTCATCGAAGCCTGCGGTGAGGCGGGGCAGTCCGAGGATGCGGACGGCGGGCAGTTCGGGCAGCTCGCGGCCCGCGGCTGCGAGCGGTGGGGTGGCGGCCGCGTACGGCTCGGGCAGGGGGCCGCTCATCGGGTGCGGTCCGGAGCGCCGTGGGCGGAGAGGCGGCCGTCGAGGGCGGCGGGCCGGGGCGGGGCGGCAGGGGCGTCGCGGCGGGCCGCGTGGGCGGGGCCGGTCCGGGCGGCGTCGTGGGGGCGGGCGCGGCCGTGCGGTGGGCGGCGGCGGGCGCGTGCGACCCGTAGGACGAGTGCGCCGGCGACGGCGGTCAGGCACAGGGCATAGCTTGCGGTCACCCAACCGGCCGGGGCGCGGCCCGCGTTGAGGCCGTGCAGGATGGCGGCGCACCAGGCGGCGTAGGCGCAGCCGTGCAGGAAGCGCCAGCGGCGGGCGCGGCCGCGGGCGGCGAAGGCGCTGCGCAGGGCGCCGGTGGCGGCGGCGAGCACCAGCAGGTAGGCCGCGACGGTGCCCAGCCCCACGAGCCCGTCCCGGCCGGTGATGCCGGAGGCGAAGGGCAGCAGGGCGGCGGTGGTTGTGGTGTGCGCCTCGGCGACCTTGACGCCGATGTGGGCGAGGAGGAAGCCGAGCGCGCAGACGGCCGTCGCCCGGTGCACGCCCTGGGCGAGCAGCCGTGCGCGCGGGGAGAGGACCAGCCGGTCGGTGGCGATGAGCCCCCAGACGACGGCCGCGGTGAGCGAGACCAGGGCGAGCACGCCACCGGTGTGGTCGAGGAAGCGGGGGAGGTCCATGCGGTCCATGTCCCGGCACGCTAGGCAGCGTTCGGATGTCTGTGGTCCGCTTCCGGTAAGCCCGGGTTGCGTTGCCTTGGCGCTGCTAACGTCTGTTCGTTCGGCGGTCGTTCGGTCGGCCGTGGAGGCTGACGACGCGCCCTGTTTGCCGACTCATTTTCAACAAACCACTCTCCAGATGGGTTTGATTGCCCTCCCATGGCTCTTCCTTGATCTCTTCTTGGCGAACGCATGTCCCATGGATAAACAGTTCGCCGCGAGAGTGACGTCGACCAGTCGTGCCCTTCGCGTCACTCGCGCATCAACAGGGGGTTCCATGAGATCAAGCCGTCCCAGAGCACGTGCCGGACTGTCGCTCGCAGCCGCACTGCCCCTCGTCGCCGGAGCGCTCGCGCTCGGCGTGCCCGCAGCCCACGCCGACTCCGGTCCGCACGACCGGCAGTCCCTGGTGGGTACCAAGCCCGTCTGGGCGACGGCCAATGCCGACCGCGGCGCCACGCCCGCCTCGAACAACGTCACCGCCCGGGTCTACCTCGCCGGCCGCGACGCCAAGGGCCTGGCCGACTACGCGCGGGCCGTCTCGGACCCGAAGTCGAAGTCGTACGGCAAGTACTTGACGGCCAAGCAGGCGAAGGAGCGCTTCGGCGCGACCAAGGGCCAGATAGCCAAGGTCACCGCCTGGCTGAAGTCCTCCGGCCTCAAGGTGACCGGCTCCAGCGACCACTACCTGACGGTGGCCGGTGACGCGGCAGCGGTGAAGAAGGCGTTCGGCACCGAGCTCCACAACTTCGTCAAGGACGGCAAGACCTACCACGCGCCTGCGAAGACGGCCTCCGTCCCGGCCGACCTCGACGGCGCCGTCCTGACGGTCGTCGGCCTCAACGACGCCCCGCGGCTCACCCGCCACCAGGACACCCTGCCCGGTCCCAGCACCGGCTTCCGCAACGCCGGGCCGTTCTCCACGTACTACGGCTCGAAGGTGAACACCAGCCTCCCCTCGGCCTACGGCGGCCACGCCCCGTACGCCATCAAGGGCTACACCGGCAAGCAGCTGCGCGCCGTCTACGGGGCGAAGAACTTCACCGGCAAGGGCGTCACCGTCGCGATCACCGACGCGTACGCCTCGCCGACCATCGCCAAGGACGCCGCCGAGTACGCCAAGCGCAACGGCGACAAGGCCTACCGCAAGGGCCAGTTCTCCCAGGTGCTGCCCTCCACCTGGACGCACACCGACCCCAAGGAGTGTGACGCGGCCGGCTGGTACGGCGAGGAGACCCTCGACATCGAGGCCGTGCACGCCGTCGCCCCCGAGTCCGACATCGTCTACGTCGGCGGCAGCTCCTGCCAGGACGACGACCTGATCGACTCCCTGCACAAGATCGTCGACGGCCGGCTCGCCGACATCGTCTCCAACTCCTGGGGCGACGTCGAGAAGAACGAGACCCCGGACGTGGCCGCCGCCTACGACCAGCTCTTCCAGCAGGGTGCGGTCGAGGGCATCGGCTTCTACTTCTCCTCCGGCGACGACGGCGACAACGTCTCCAAGCACGGTGTGAAGCAGGTCGACACCCCCGCCAACTCCCCGTGGGTCACCTCCGTCGGCGGCACCTCGCTCGCCGTCGGCAAGGGCGAGAAGTACCTGTGGGAGACCGGCTGGGGCACCCACAAGGCGGCCCTGTCCAAGGACGGCCAGAGCTGGGACGGCTTCCCCGGCACCTTCACCGGCGGCGCCGGCGGCGGCACCAGCACCATGTACGAGCAGCCCTTCTACCAGCGCGGCGTCGTCCCGGACGCGCTGTCGAAGGTGAACGGCACCGCCAAGCCGATGCGCGTCGGACCGGACATCGCGGCCGTCGCCGACTCCAGCACCGGCTTCCTGGTCGGCCAGACGCAGACCTTCCCCGACGGCACCGTCAAGTACGACGAGTACCGCATCGGCGGCACCTCGCTCGCCGCGCCCGTGATCGCCGGCGTCCAGGCCCTGGCCCAGCAGGCCCGCCACGGCGTGCCGATCGGCTTCGCCAACCCCGGCATCTACGACCGCTACGGCACCGCCGCCTACCACGACGTCACCGACCACCCGCTCGGCAAGGGTCAGGGCATCGCCGTCGTCCGCGTGGACTACGCCAACAGCGCGGACGCCAAGGGCGGCCTGCTCACCTCGCTGCGCAGCCTGGGCGGCGACAGCTCGCTCTCCGCGACGGTCGGCTACGACAACGTCACCGGCGTCGGCACCCCGGCCGACAACTACGTGACCTCCTACATCCCGGGTCACCGCCGCTGACGCGTGCCCACCGGGCACGGACCGAGGCGTAAGGGCGTAACGGGGCCCGCACCGCGAGTGCGGGCCCTTCGGCCGCTGCGGTAACCTGACCCCATGCGTGCCGTACGCCTCCTGCTTAGCGAGCCGCGCTGATCAGCACCGACCGGTGACCTCCGGTCGGCATCGGCGCGGCGTCCCCTCCTGTGCGAGGGGCTTTTTCATTTCCCGGCAGGACCGCGGTCCGAAAATTCGCAGCCGCAGGCAGAGACGACGATCGATGGAGCTTTGAGGACGATGAGCGATACCCCCAACGCCGCCGAGGTGGCCGCCCCGCACCGGTACACGGCCGCGCTGGCCGCCGACATCGAGGCGCGCTGGCAGGACTTCTGGGACGCGAACGGCACCTACGAGGCACCCAACCCCGCCGGGGAGCTCGCGGGCGACCCCGAGATCGTCGCCCGCCCCAAGAAGTTCATCATGGACATGTTCCCGTACCCCTCGGGTGCGGGCCTGCACGTCGGCCACCCGCTCGGCTACATCGCCACCGACGTCTACGCGCGCTACCACCGCATGACGGGCCACAACGTCCTGCACACCCTCGGCTTCGACGCCTTCGGCCTGCCCGCCGAGCAGTACGCGGTGCAGACCGGCACCCACCCCCGGGTGTCCACCGAGGCCAACATCGACAACATGAAGCTCCAGCTGCGCCGGCTGGGCCTGGGCCACGACAAGCGCCGGTCGTTCGCCACGATCGAGCCCGAGTACTACAAGTGGACCCAGTGGATCTTCCTGCAGATCTTCAACTCCTGGTACGACGAGGAGGCGAAGAAGGCCCGCCCGATCAGTGAGCTCGTGGCCCGCTTCGAGAGCGGCGAGCGCGAGGTGCCCGGGGGCCGCGCGTGGAGCGAGCTGAGCGCCGCCGAGCGCGCCGACGTCCTGAGCGGCCACCGCCTGGCCTACGCCTCCGACGCGCCGGTCAACTGGTGCCCCGGCCTGGGCACCGTCCTGGCCAACGAGGAGGTCACCTCCGACGGCCGCTCCGAGCGCGGCAACTTCCCCGTCTTCAAGTCCAAGCTGCGCCAGTGGAACATGCGGATCACCGCCTACGCGGACCGCCTGATCGACGACCTGGACGCGCTGGACTGGCCCGAGGCCATCAAGCTCCAGCAGCGCAACTGGATCGGCCGCAGCGAGGGCGCCCGCGTCGACTTCGAGGTCTCCGACGGCAGCCAGGCGAAGATCACCGTCTTCACCACCCGCCCCGACACCCTCTTCGGCGCCACCTACATGGTGCTGGCCCCCGAGCACGACCTGATCGACTCCATCGTGCCCGCCGCGTGGCCCGAGGGCACCAAGGACGTCTGGACCGGCGGTGCGAAGACCCCGGCCGAGGCCGTCGCCGCGTACCGCAAGCAGGCGCAGTCCAAGACCGACGTCGAGCGCCAGACCGAGGGCAAGGACAAGACCGGCGTCTTCACCGGCGCCCACGCCCGCAACCCCCTGACCGGCCAGGACGTCCCCGTCTTCGTCGGCGACTACGTCCTGATGGGCTACGGCACCGGCGCGATCATGGCCGTCCCCGGCCAGGACGAGCGCGACTGGGAGTTCGCCTCCGCCTTCGAGCTGCCGATCGTCCGCACCGTGCAGCCCCCGGAGGGCTGGGAGGGCGAGGCCTTCACCGGCCAGGGCCCGGCGATCAACTCCGCCGGTGACGAGATCGACCTCAACGGCATGCCGGTCGACGAGGCCAAGCGCACCGTCATCGCCCACCTGACCGAGCGCGGCATCGGCGAGGGCACCGTCAACTTCCGCCTGCGCGACTGGCTGTTCAGCCGCCAGCGCTACTGGGGCGAGCCCTTCCCGATCGTCTACGACGAGGACGGCGTCGCCCACGCGCTGCCCGAGTCGATGCTCCCCCTGGAGCTGCCCGAGGTCGAGGACTACTCGCCGCGCACCTTCGAGCCGGACGACGCCGACACCTCCCCCGAGACCCCGCTCTCGCGCAACGAGGACTGGGTCAACGTCGAGCTGGACCTCGGCGACGGCGTCAAGCGCTACCGCCGCGAGACCAACACCATGCCCAACTGGGCCGGTTCCTGCTGGTACGAGCTGCGTTACCTGGACCCGCACAACGACGAGCACCTGGTCTCCGCCGAAGCCGAGCAGTACTGGATGGGCCCGCGCGAGGGCATGCCGCACGGCGGCGTCGACCTGTACGTCGGCGGCGCCGAGCACGCCGTGCTGCACCTGCTGTACGCCCGCTTCTGGTCCAAGGTCCTCTTCGACCTGGGCCACGTCTCCTCGGCCGAGCCGTTCCACAAGCTCTACAACCAGGGCATGATCCAGGCGTACGTCTACCGCGACGCGCGCGGCATCGCGGTGCCCGCCGCCGAGGTGGAGGAGCGCGACGGCGCCTACTACTACAACGGCGAGAAGGTCAGCCGGCTGCTCGGCAAGATGGGCAAGTCCCTGAAGAACGCCGTCACGCCCGACGAGATCTGCTCTGAGTACGGCGCGGACACGCTGCGCCTGTACGAGATGGCGATGGGCCCCCTGGACGTCTCCCGCCCCTGGGACACCCGCGCCGTCGTCGGCCAGTACCGCCTGCTGCAGCGCCTGTGGCGCAACGTGGTGGACGAGAACACCGGCGAGGTCACGGTCGTCGACGCCGAGCCCGACGAGGCCACGCTGCGTGCCCTGCACAAGGCGATCGACGGCGTCGGCCAGGACATGGCGAACCTGCGCTTCAACACCGCCATCGCCAAGGTCACCGAGCTGAACAACTTCGTGACCAAGCTGAGCGAGGTGCCGCGCTCCGTCGCCGAGCGGATGGTGCTGCTGATCGCCGCGCTGGCCCCGCACATCGCCGAGGAGCTGTGGCGCAAGCTGGGCCACGAGACCTCGGTCGTCCACGCCGGCTTCCCCGTCGCCGACCCCGCCTACCTGGTCGACGAGTCCGTGACCTGCGTCGTCCAGATCAAGGGCAAGGTCAAGGCGCGCCTGGAGGTGCCCCCCTCGATCTCCGAGGAGGAGCTGGAGAGGACCGCGCTGGCCGACCCGGCGGTCGTCGCCGCCCTGGACGGCGCGGGCATCCGCAAGGTGATCGTGCGGGCGCCGAAGCTGGTCAACATCGTTCCGGCGTAATGGCCGGAAGCCCTCACTGAGGGTTTCTCCCTACGGGCAGGTTGGGGGTTCTTCCGGAACCCCCGGCCTGCCCGTGGCGTTTACGGTGGAGTGGTGCGGCCGTACTCCTCCCGACGGGCGGAGCGGCCGGGTCCTGCCCCGATGCAGAAAACCCGTGAGGAGCGCCCATGGAAGCCGCGGCCGCGATCATTGCCGTGATCTTCGCGATTCTCGTCGCGTTCGCGGTGATCGCCACGGTCAGGGCGGTGCGGGCCGTCAAGCGCGGCGTGGACCGCACGGTCACCCAGGCGCGCCGGACGGTCGAGGACACCCGGCTCAAGGCCAAGCAGTACACCCAGCCGGGTGCGGGCGGCGAGGTCGCCCAGCTGCGCCTGTCGCTGCGCACCTCCATGCGGGCCACGCAGGAGGCGCTGCGGGCCGGTCTGCCGGAGGACCCGTCGCTGTCGGAGTCCCTGGCCCTCTTCGAGCGGCTCAGCGCGCACGGGCGCGAGCTCGACGAGGACCTCAGGAAGCTGGAGGACGAGCCCGACAAGGGCCGTGTCGCCGCGTGCCTGCCGGAGCTCAGGGAGCGCACCGAGCGCGTCCGGCACTCCGCGGACTCGCTGCGCTGGGCCGCCCAGGACCGGCAGCGGCGCTTCGCCGAGGACGATCTGGCGGTGCTGAGCGAGCAGATCGAGATGGAGGCGGGCGCGCTGCGGCATTGGGCGACGGAGGAGCCTGAGGGGGCTGGTGCGGCTGGTGCGGGTTCGTCGGGTGCTTCCGGTGGGGCTGGTGCGGCTGGTGCGGCTGGTGCGGGTTCGTCGGGTGCTTCCGGTGGGGCTCGTGCGGCGGAGGCTCCGCGCGCGTCGGCCGGGGACGAGCCGGAGGCGGCCGAGCGGCCCGCGATCAGCGGGCGGAATGTCTGGCAGCAGGCCGGGTACGCATGGCAGAAGGCCCGGCGGCCGGAAAGCACCTCCTGACGATCATGCGGCCAAGGGTCGCACTGCCGTCGACCCGGCCCGGCGGGTAACCTCCGGGGCATGTCCCGCCATGTCGCGATCATCACCGATTCCACGGCCTACCTGCCACAGCAGGCGATGGAGCGGCACAGCATCACCGCCGTCCCGCTGACGGTCGTCCTGGGCGACGAGGCGCTTGAGGAAGGCACCGAGATCTCGGCCCGGTCCGTCGCCCAGGCCCTCCGCAAACGCAGGCCGGTGACCACCTCCCGGCCCGGCCCCGAGGTCTTCGCCGCCGCCTACCGCGCGGCCGCCGAGGCCGGTGCGCAGGCGATCGTCTCCCTCCACCTCTCCGCGGAGTTCTCCGGCACGTACGACGCGGCCGTGCTCGCGGCCCGCGAGGCGGAAGTGCCGGTGCGGGTCGTGGATTCGGGCATGGTGGCCATGGCCCTCGGCTTCTGCGCCCTGGCCGCCGCCGAGACGGCCGAGGCCGGCGGCACGCCGGACGAGGTGGTGTCCGCGGCCGAGAAGCGCGCGCAGGGCACGGCCGCCTACTTCTACGTCGACACCCTCGACTATCTTCGCCGCGGCGGCCGCATCGGAGCCGCCCAGGCCCTGCTGGGCTCGGCACTCGCCGTCAAGCCGCTGCTACAGCTGGAAGGCGGCCGCATCGAGCTGCGCGAGAAGGTGCGTACGGCCTCGAAGGCGATCGCCCGCCTGGAGGAGATCGCGGTCGAACGGGCCGGTGCCGCCCCCGTCGACATCGCCGTCCACCACCTGGCCGCGCCCGACCGGGCCGAGGTGCTCGCCGACCGGCTGCGGGAGAGGGTGCCGGGGCTGGCGGAGCTCCACGTGAGCGAGGTCGGCGCGGTCATCGGGGCGCACACCGGGCCGGGGCTGCTGGGCGTGGTGGTGTCGCACCGGTAGCGCATGTCCCTGCGCCGCCATGGTCGCTCACCCTCACGGGTGGCGAAGATATCCACAACTGCCGGGTTATCCACCGAATTCAAGCCGCCCCAGCGCGGTGCGCCGAACGCCTCTACGGTCTCGTGCCATGACGGTTCACGTGACGGGTTGGGAGCGCACGGTCACCGCTGCGGCGGACTTCGACACTCTGCTGCGCGAGCGCGCCCGGGTGCCCGAGGGGTCGGTGGGCGGGGCGGCTTGTGGATCGGTGGGCGTGGCGCGCGGGCGGGTGAGCCGGCGGGCCGCCGCGGTGCGGGAGCGGCTGCCGATGTGGGTGCAGCTGCGGTGCGGCATCGAGGTGCGGACGCTTGCCGCGCTGGCGGTCGTCCTGGTCGCCGCCGGGGTGCTGGCCGCGTACCACTTCTGGGCCGGGAGGCCGCAGGCGGTCCGGGCGCCGAGCCGCGAGACACCGGTGGCCGCGGTGTCACGGGCGCCGGTGCGGTCGGGGGCGCCGAGCGTCATTCCCTCGGGGGCGCGGGGCGGGCCGGGCGCCGTGGTCGTGGTGGACGTGGCGGGCAAGGTGCGGCAGCCGGGGGTCCGGCGCCTGCCGCAAGGCTCGCGGGTCGCCGACGCGCTGGAGGCGGCGGGCGGGCCGCGGCCGGGGGTGGACACGACCGGGCTCAACCGGGCACGGGTCCTCGTGGACGGGGAGCAGATCCTGGTCGGCGCTGCGCCTGGGGGCGTCGTAGGTGCCCCCGCGAGTACGGGCGCCGGTGGCGGGCCCGGCGCGGCGGGGGCGGCCGGGCCGGTCAGCCTCAACTCCGCGACGCTCGACCAGCTGGACTCCCTCCCCGGCGTCGGCCCGGTGCTCGCCCAGCACATCCTTGACTACCGCACCCAGCACGGCGGTTTCCGCTCCGTCTCCGAACTCCGCGACGTCAACGGCATCGGCGCCCGCCGGTTCACCGACCTCAAGCCCTTGGTCCAGCCATGACCCGGACCGCCGAGGGCGCGGCCGCCCGAGGTCCGCGGCAGCGTCAAGAGGGCACGTCAGGTCCGGGACGGTCTCAAGAGGGCGCATCCGACCTGCGGTTGGTGTTCCCGGCGCTCGGCGCATGGGGTGCGGCGGCGCTCGCGCTGACGGCGGACGGCGGCACGGTGGCCGCCGCCTGTGGCGCAGCCCTGCTCGCGGCCGGCCTGCTGATCGTGCTCGCCCGGCGAGCCCGGCGCGGACGGCCGGAGACATCCGGGGCAGCCGGAGCCTCCGCCCGCGCAGGTGCCCTCGTGGCAGTCGCGGCCGTGCTGCTGTGCGCCGTCGCCGGGGCGGCGGCCGCCGCCTTCGCCGCGGCCGACACGCGGCGCGGGCCACTGCCGGAGCTGGCCCGCAGATACGGCCAGGCCACCCTTGAAGTGACGGTCACCGCAGACCCACGGCCCGCCCGGCCCCACGTCCGTGGCTCGGCCCGCACCAGCCCGGCCGTGGTGGTGGAAGCCGAAGCCGTCGAAGTCGTGGCACCGCACGCCGTGACCGCGGTCCGTACGCCCGTCCTGCTGATCGCCCCTCCGTCCTGGTCGGAGCTGCTGCCCTCCACCCGGCTCAGGGCCGGCGGAAGGCTCGCCCCGCCCTCCCGCGACGGCGACCGCTTCGCAGCCGTCCTCCGCGTCGACGGCCACGGGCCGCCACGGATCACCGCCCCGCCCTCCGCGGTGCAGCGGGCCGCCGCCCGGCTGCGCGCGGGGCTGCGGGACGCCTCGGAAGGGCTCGCCCCCGACGCCCGCGCGCTGCTGCCGGGGCTGGTCGCCGGTGATACCTCCCGGGTGCCGCCCGACCTCGACGAAGCCTTCCGGGCCACGGACCTGACCCACCTCCTCGCCGTCTCCGGCGGCAATCTGACCGTTCTGCTCGTGCTCCTCATCGGCCCGCCCCACCTCGCCGCGCGCGCCGAGCGCCGCGGGCTGGCCGGGCGGCTCGGTGTGCCGCTGCGGCTGACGGCCCTGCTCGGCGGCGCACTGGCCATCGCGTTCGTGGTCGTCTGCAGGCCGGAGCCGAGCGTGCTGCGGGCCGCCGCCTGCGGCCTGGTCACCCTCCTGGCCATCGGCTCGGGGCGCCGCCGCAGCCTGCTGCCCGCGCTCGCGGCGGCCGTCCTGCTGCTGGTGCTCTACGACCCGTGGCTGGCCCGCAGCTATGGCTTCCTGCTCTCCGTCCTGGCCACCGGGGCCCTCCTCACGCTCGCCCCGCGCTGGAGCGAGGCGTTGCGGCGGCGCGGCCTTGCGCCGAGAGTCGCCGAGGCGCTCGCGGCGGCCGGTGCCGCGCAGGCCGTGTGCGCGCCCGTCATCGTCGTGCTGGCCGCCAGGGTCAGCCTCGTCGCCATCCCCTGCAACCTGCTTGCCGAGCCCGCGGTCGCCCCGGCCACCGTGCTGGGTTTCGCCGCCCTTGCCACCGCCCCCGTCGCCGCGCCCCTCGCCCGGTGCTTCGCCTGGCTGGCCGGGTGGCCCGCCTCCTGGACGGCCACCGTCGCCCGCACCGGCGCGGAGCTGCCGGGAGCGGAGCTCGGCTGGCCCGGCAGCTGGCAGGGCGGGCTGCTGCTGGCCCTGGCCGTGGCGGCCGCCGCCCTCGCCGCCCGCCGGCTGCTGCACCACCCCTGGATGTGCGGGGCGTGCGCGCTGCTCCTCCTGCTCGCCGTCGTCCGCCCGGCCCCGCTCACCCGCATCGTCACCGGCTGGCCGCCGCCCGGTTGGAGGATGGCGGCGTGCGACGTCGGACAGGGGGACGCCCTGGTCCTGGCCGCGAGCCCGGGCAGCGGCACCGCACTGGTCGTGGACGCGGGCCCGGAGCCGCGGGCCGTCGACCACTGTTTGCGCGAGCTGGGCGTGGAGACCGTGCCGCTCCTCGTCCTGACGCACTATCACGCCGATCACGTCGACGGCCTGCCCGGCGTGCTGCGCGGCCGGGCGGTCGGGGCGATCGAGACGACCCCGTATGCCCAGCCCCCGGGCCAGGCCGCCTTCGTGCGCCGCGAGGCGGAGCGGGCGCGGGTGCCGGTGGTCGAGGCGGTGCCGGGGGAGCGGCGGCATCTGGGGGAGTTGTCCTGGGAGGTGCTGTGGCCGCCGCCCGCGGGGACGTCCGTCGCGGCCGAGGACGGCCCCAACGACGCCAGCGTCACGCTCCTCGTACGGACCGGGGGCCTGACCCTGCTCCTGCTCGGCGACCTCGAACCACCCGCCCAGCAGGCGCTGTCGGAAGCGCACCCCGACCTGCCGCCGGTGGACGTCCTCAAGGTCGCCCACCACGGCTCCGCCCACCAGGACGCACGGCTGCTGCGCGCCCTCCACCCCCGGCTGGCGCTCATCAGCGTGGGCGTCGGCAACCCCTACGGGCACCCGGCCGCCCGGACGGTGGCGGCGCTGCGGGCGCAGGGAGCGGTGGTGCTGCGCACCGACACCGGCGGCAGCCTCGCGGTGACCGGCGACGGCACGGCCGTCACCGCCCTCGCGGCCGGTCACCGGCGCACCCGAAGGCACCGGCGCCGGGCGCGGAGCAAGGGCGCGGGCGGGGGAGGACGTAGGACTGCGGCCCGATGCCGGGACCACCTCGGATGCGGCATAAATGAGCCATGGACTCAACCGTCATCGACGCCTACCTCAGCCGCATCAACACCACGCGCCCCGCCCGTCCCGATGCCCAGGCACTGCGCGAGCTGCAGTTCCGGCATCTGCTGGCCGTGCCGTTCGAGAATCTGTCGATACACCTCGGAGAGGAGATCGTGCTCGACGGCGGGGCGCTGGTCGACAAGGTCGTGCAGCGCGAGCGCGGCGGATTCTGCTTCGAACTCAACGGCGCCTTCGCCCAGCTGCTGACCGCGCTCGGATTCCGGGTGCGGCTGCTGGCGGGGCGGGTGATGGGGCCGGAGGGGAGGTTCGGGATTCCGTTCGACCACTTGGCGCTGCGGGTGGAGACGGACGGGGCGGCCGGCGAGGCGGAGGCCTGGCTCGTCGACGTCGGCTTCGGCCGCAACAGCCACTACCCGCTGCACCTGGACGGGCGCGACGACCAGAGCGACCCCGAAGGGGTGTTCCGGCTCGTGGAGACCGAGGAGGGCGACCTGGACGTCCTCAAGGACGGCGCGGTGCAGTACCGCCTGGACCAGCGCCCGCGGGAGCTGGCCGACTTCGAGGGCGCCTGCTGGTACCACCGCACCTCGCCCAGGTCGCCCTTCACCCAGGCGCTGCTCTGTTCGCGCCTCACCGAGGGCGGGCGGGTGACGATCAGCAACCGGACGCTCGTCACGACGGACGCCGGCGGACGGCAGGAGTGGATGCTGAGCGAGGAGGAGGTGCTGCCCGCCTATCGGAAGCACTTCGGGGTCGGCCTGGACCGGGTCCCGGAGGTGCCCCGCATGCCCGTGACCGACACGATCATGCCGACCTGATCCATACGCCTGCCGGCTCTCGCCGCCGCCCGCCCGGGGCGCGACTAGCCGGCCTCGACCCAGCCGTCGTACTCCTCGGCCAGTTCGCGCAGCGCGGCGACGTCCAGCTCGCCGTCCGGGTCCTCCAGGACGACCAGCCACTGGGCGTCCTCGGCGTCGTCCTCACCGGAGAGGGCGTCGCGCACGACCGGGGGGTCCTCGTCGAGGCCGAAGCGCTGGACGGATTCGTCGGCGGCCTCCTCGGCGGTGTCGCGGTCGGGGAGCACCAGCAAGTGCCGTACGGGATCGGAGGAAAGGAAAGCGCTGCTCACACGCTCATTGTGCGGTATGGCCCCACGGCGGCACACGGGGGTGTCAGTGGAGCGTGGGATGCTGGTTGCGATGCCCAGGAAGACTGCAACCGACGACTTGCTCGCCCCTGTCACGCTCGCCGTGGGGCAGGAGGATCTCCTCCTCGACCGCGCCGTGCAGGAGGTGGTCGCGGCGGCCCGTGCCGCCGATGCCGACACCGACGTCCGCGACCTCACCTCCGACGCGCTCCAGCCCGGCACGCTCGCCGAGCTGACGAGCCCGTCGCTCTTCGCCGAGCGCAAGGTGGTGATCGTCCGCAACGCCCAGGACCTGTCCGCCGACACGGTCAAGGACGTCAAGAGCTATCTGGCGGCGCCCGCCGAGGAGATCACGCTCGTGCTGCTGCACGCGGGCGGGGCGAAGGGCAAGGGGCTGCTGGACGCGGCGCGCAAGGCGGGGGCCCGGGAGGTCGCCTGCCCCAAGATGGCCAAGCCGGCCGACCGGCTGGCGTTCGTGCGCGCGGAGTTCCGCGCCACCGGCCGTTCCGCGACGCCGGAGGCGTGCCAGGCGCTGGTGGATGCGATCGGCAGTGATCTCCGGGAGCTGGCGAGCGCGTGTGCGCAGCTCGTCGCCGACATCGAGGGCACCATCGACGAGTCGGTCGTCGCCCGCTACTACACGGGCCGCGCCGAGGCCTCCAGCTTCACCGTGGCCGACCGGGCCGTGGAGGGCCGGGCCGCCGAGGCGCTGGAGGCGCTGCGGTGGGCGATGGCCACGGGGGTCGCACCGGTGTTGATCACCAGCGCGCTGGCGCAGGGCGTCCGCTCGATCGGCAAGCTGGCCTCGGCGCCCCGCGGCGCCCGCCCCGGCGATCTCGCCCGTGAGCTGGGCATGCCGCCGTGGAAGATCGACCGGGTCCGCCAGCAGATGCGTGGCTGGTCGGCGGACGGGGTGGCCGCGGCGCTGCGCGCGGTCGCGGAGGCGGATGCCGGCGTCAAGGGCGGGGGAGCCGATCCCGAGTACGCCCTGGAGAAGGCGGTCGTAGCCGTGGCCAGAGCGGCCCGCAGCCGCTCCTGACCTGAGCGCCCCAGGGGCCTGCGGCCCCAAAAGCCCGCAGGCCCCGTGTCCGCCCTGGGGAAGGGCGGGCGCAGGGCCTGCAAGGTCGTTCTGGTCGAGCCGCAAGGCTCATGCCGCACCCGCGTGGCGAACGGCCGCGTGCGGCGGAGTGCCGGTCCGGAGCGGTAGAGAGGGTCCGCTGGGTCCGTGCCGGCGAAGGATCGGGGCTCACGCCCCGAAGTGGCTTCAGCCCTTGAGGGAAGCAGCCTGCTTGGCCAGCGCCGACTTCTTGTTGGCGGCGGCGTTCTTGTGCAGGACGCCCTTGCTGACGGCCTTGTCCAGCTTCTTGCCGGCCAGGGCGACAGCGGCGGTGGCCTTGGTGAGGTCGCCGCCGGCGATGGCCTCGCGGGCCGCGCGGACAACGGTCTTGACCGAGGACTTGACGGCCTTGTTACGCAGGCGCGCCTTCTCGTTGGTCTTGTTCCGCTTGATCTGGGACTTGATGTTCGCCACGAAAGAGCCTTTTCAGGTTCGTTGGATTTCGATCAGTGCTCCGCGCGATAGAGGGCGCACGAAGCACAGTGGACCAGGCTACCAGCAGGCACTCGGGCGTCCCAAACCAGACGGTACCCGCCGGTCATGGGACCATGGAGAGGTCGTATACCCGACTCCCGCCGAGACTGGCGTTCAAACGCCGAAGTCACCGAATGGATCCTGCGTGCCCGCGACCCCTACCAACGTGCCCGAGCCGAGCCGTACCGACCCGGCTCTGATCCGTAACTTCTGCATCATCGCGCACATCGACCACGGCAAGTCGACGCTCGCCGACCGGATGCTTCAGCTGACCGGCGTGGTCGACCAGCGGCAGATGCGCGCGCAGTACCTCGACCGGATGGACATCGAGCGCGAGCGCGGCATCACGATCAAGTCGCAGGCGGTCCGGCTGCCGTGGGCGCCCACCGAGGACCCGGGCAACACCCACATCCTCAACATGATCGACACGCCGGGCCACGTGGACTTCACCTACGAGGTCTCGCGCTCCCTCGCCGCGTGCGAGGGCTGCGTCCTCCTCGTGGACGCCGCCCAGGGCATCGAGGCCCAGACCCTCGCCAACCTCTACCTGGCGATGGAGAACGACCTCACGATCATCCCGGTCCTCAACAAGATCGACCTGCCGGCCGCCCAGCCCGAGAAGTTCGCGGCCGAGCTGGCCAACCTCGTCGGCTGTGACCCGGAGGACGTGCTGCGGGTCTCCGCCAAGACCGGCGTCGGCGTGGACGCGCTGCTGGACAAGGTCGTCCGCGAGGTCCCGGCCCCGGTCGGCGTCAAGGACGCCCCCGCCCGCGCGATGATCTTCGACTCGGTCTACGACGCCTACCGGGGCGTCGTGACGTACGTCAAGGTCGTCGACGGCACGCTCAGCAAGCGCGAGCGCATCAAGATGATGTCGACCGGCGCCGCCCACGAGCTGCTGGAGATCGGCACCAACTCGCCCGAGATGACCCCCGCCGACGGCCTGTCCGTCGGTGAGGTGGGCTATCTGATCACCGGTGTGAAGGACGTCCGCCAGTCCAAGGTCGGCGACACCATCACCCAGCTGTCGCGCGGTGCCACCGAGGCGCTGGGCGGCTACAAGGACCCCAAGCCGATGGTGTTCTCGGGCCTGTACCCGCTGGACGGCTCCGACTACCCGGAGCTGCGCGAGGCCCTGGACAAGCTGCAGCTCAACGACGCCGCCCTGGTGTACGAGCCGGAGACCTCCGCGGCCCTCGGCTTCGGCTTCCGCGTGGGCTTCCTGGGCCTGCTGCACCTGGAGGTCGTCCGTGAGCGCCTCGAGCGCGAGTTCGGCCTCGACCTGATCGCCACCGCGCCCAACGTGGTCTACCGGGTGGACATGGAGGACGGTGCGGAGCACATCGTCACCAACCCCAGCGAGTTCCCCACCGGCAAGATCGACCAGGTGCACGAACCGGTCGTCCGGGCAACGATCCTGGCGCCCAGCGAGTTCATCGGCGCGATCATGGAGCTGTGCCAGAACCGGCGCGGCGTCCTGCTCGGCATGGACTACCTCTCCGAGGACCGCGTCGAGATCCGCTACACCCTGCCGCTCGCCGAGGTCGTCTTCGACTTCTTCGACCAGCTGAAGTCCAAGACCCGCGGCTACGCCTCGCTGGACTACGAGCCCACCGGCGAGCAGACCGCCGACCTGGTCAAGGTCGACATCCTGCTGCACGGCGACAAGGTGGACGCGTTCTCCGCGATCACCCACAAGGACAAGGCGTACGCCTACGGCGTGCGGCTCGTCGCCAAGCTGCGCGAGCTCATCCCGCGGCAGAACTTCGAGGTGCCCATCCAGGCCGCCATCGGCTCCCGGGTCATCGCCCGCGAGACCGTCCGCGCCATCCGCAAGGACGTCCTCGCCAAGTGCTACGGCGGTGACATCTCCCGTAAGCGGAAGCTGCTGGAGAAGCAGAAGGAGGGCAAGAAGCGGATGAAGATGGTCGGCAACGTGGAGGTCCCGCAGGAGGCCTTCATCGCGGTGCTCTCCAGTGACGAGAGTGGCGACAAGAGCAAGAAGTAGCCTGCTTCGGCCGCCCGCGGCCTTGGCTCGGCGGCCGAAAGATGCCCGTCCTCCCCGGGGGTCGGGCATCTTTGCGTAGGGAGCCTCCCCTTGAAGCTTTCGATGCCGTCACGGGCACTTACGCGACGGCCGCTTCGGCTCTACTCTGATCACTGCTCAAAGGTTACTCGCGAGTCACCAGCAACGAAGCGGGCCCCCGGAGGATGCCGTGACCGAGACACAGGCTTTGATCGAGAACCGGCCGCCCTCCGTGGCGAGCCTCTTCCTCGAACGGGTCGAGGCGACGCCGGAGGCGGAGGCCTACCGCTACCCGGTGCCCGCCCCCTCGGGCCAGGGCCCCGACTCCTGGGCCTCGCTGACCTGGCGCGACGCCGCCGACCGCGTCTTCGCCATCGCCGCCGGCCTCATCGACCTCGGCGTCCGCCCCGAGGAGCGCGTCGCCCTCGCCTCCGGCACCCGCGTGGAGTGGATCCTCGCCGACCTCGGCGTGATGTGCGCCGGCGCCGCCACCACCCCCGTCTACCCCAGCACCAACGCCGAGGAGACCGCCTTCATGCTCGGCGACGCCGAGTGCAAGGTGATCATCGCCGAGGACGCCGCCCAGCTCGCCAAGGCGCGCAAGCACCGCGCCGAGCTGCCCGGCCTCGCCCACGTCGTCGTCATCGACGCCGGTGACGCCACCCCCGATGCCGAGGACCCCGAGGGCTGGCTGCTCTCCCTCGCCGACCTGGAGCGGCGCGGCGCCGCACGCCTGGAGCGCGAGCCCGGCATCGTCAAGGAGCGCGTCGACGCCCTGCGCCCCGAGCAGCTCGCCACGCTGATCTACACCTCCGGCACCACCGGCCGCCCCAAGGGCGTCAGGCTGCGCCACGACGCCTGGGCCTACATGGCGCGCGCGATCGAGGCGACCGGCCTGGTCCGCCCCGAGGACGTGCAGTA
Organism: Streptomyces olivoverticillatus; assembly: GCF_014203555.1. GTDB lineage: Bacteria > Actinomycetota > Actinomycetes > Streptomycetales > Streptomycetaceae > Streptomyces > Streptomyces olivoverticillatus. Next base: position 509,578 of record NZ_JACHJH010000002.1, read on the forward strand.
CCTGTGGCTGCCGCTCGCGCACGTCTTCGGCAAGGTGCTGACCGCCGGGCAGATCAGCGTCGGGCACGTCACCGCCGTCGACGGCCGGGTCGACAAGATAATCGAGAACCTCGCCGTCGTCCGGCCCACCTACATGGCGGCCGTGCCGCGCATCTTCGAGAAGGTCTACAACGGCGTCGCCGCCAAGGCCCGCGAGGCCGGCGGCGCCAAGTACAAGATCTTCCGCTGGGCCGCCGAGGTCGCCCGCGAGTACGCCAAGGTCTCGCAGGACAACTTCCGCCACACCGGCAGCAAGTCCGTGCCCTTCGGGCTCGCCGTCAAGCACCGGGCCGCCGACGCCCTCGTCTACTCCAAGATCCGCGACGCCTTCGGTGGCCGCCTGCGCGCCTGTGTCTCGGGCGCCTCCGCCCTCGCCCCCGACATCGGCTACTTCTTCGCGGGCGCCGGCATCCACATCCTCGAGGGCTACGGCCTCACGGAAACCAGCGCCGCCAACTTCGTCAACCCCGGCGAGGCCTACCGCACCGGCACCGTCGGCAAGCCGCTGCCCGGCACCGAGGTGCGCATCGCCGACGACGGGGAGATCCTGCTGCGCAGCCCCGGCGTCATGGAGGGCTACCACAAGCAGCCCGAGAAGACCTCCGAGGTCCTCGAGAGCGACGGCTGGTTCCACACCGGCGACATCGGCGAGCTCTCGGCCGACGGCTATCTGCGCATCACCGACCGCAAGAAGGACCTGATCAAGACGTCCGGCGGGAAGTACGTCGCGCCCGCCGAGATCGAGGGCAGGTTCAAGGCCGTCTGCCCCTACGTCTCCAACGTCCTGGTGCACGGCGCCGACCGGAACTTCTGCAGCGCCCTGATCGCCCTCGACGGCCCGGCCATCCTCGCCTGGGCCAAGGAGCAGGGCATGGAAGGCCTGCCCTACGCCGAGGTGGTCGCCGCCCAGGAGACCCAGGAGCTCATCGGCGACTACGTCCGCCAGGTCAACGAGGGCCTCCAGCGCTGGCAGACGGTCAAGAAGTTCCGGCTGCTCCCGCGCGACCTGGACGTCGAGCACGGCGAGCTGACGCCCAGCCTCAAGCTCAAGCGGCCCGTCGTGGAGCGCGAGTACAAGAACCTGATCGAGGAGATGTACGCGGGCGCACGGGAGGACTGACCGGCGCGCGGGAGCGCGGACGGGGGGCGGGTGCGCCTCACCCCCGTCCGCGCTCCCGCGCCTCACCCCCGCAACCGGCGCGGTGACCGGCATTGATATGGGCACAGCCCGCTTCCTCACCACCAGCGAGGGCGAGCACATCGCCACCCCCAGGCACGGCAAGCGCAACGCCGACGCCCTCGCCGACGCTCAGCGGGCACTCAAGAGGTTCCCGCGCCGGAAGCGGGAAAACCGCTCAGTGAAGCACCGCCAGGCGGTGGGGAAGGTTGCCGAGCTGCATCGCAAGGTGCGCCGCCAGCGCACCGATCACGCGCACAAGACCGCGATAGCCCTGGTGCGCACCTACGACGTGATCGCGCACGAGCGCCTGTCGATCGCGAACATGGTCCGTACCCCGAAGGTGAAGCCCGACCCCGGGCAGCCCGGGGTTTTCCTGCAGAACGGCGCGGCGGCGAAGTCGCGCTCGGCGACGTCTGCGGCAGCGGCCCCGAAGCCGCCGTCACCACCGGGCTCGTACGCCCCTGGCTGCGCCTGCTCGCCAAGGAAGGCCGCGGCGTCGCGGCCGTCCTCGAACGGCTCGGCCGCATGCTCGCCGAGGAGGCGGCCGAGGTTGAGCCGGGCGCGGCACCCCGCTTCCTGTCCCTGCTCTACGGAGAGCTCGTGCCGCACGCCGACGGCGTGCGCTGCACGCTGGCCAGCGCCGGCCACCCGCTGCCGCTCCTCCTGCGCCCCGACGGCACGGTACGGGCGGCAGCGCCGCCCCAGATGCTGCTCGGCGTCGTCGACGACGCCGTCTACCGTGCCGAGAGCTTCGACCTGACCGCCGGGGACACGCTGCTGTGCGTCACGGACGGCGTCACCGAGCGCAAGTCCGGCAACCGCCTCTTCGACGACGGCGACGGCCTCGCCGCCGCCCTCGCGGGCTGCGCGGGCCTGTCGGCCGAGGGCGTGGCCGCCCGCATCCGGCAGGCCGTGCACGGCTTCGCACGCACACCGCCGGACGACGACCTGGCGCTGCTGGTGCTCCGGGCGGAGTAATCCGCGCCATGCCGGACAATGGAACGCATGCCTTCCGTACTGCCCGATGGTGAGCCCATGCCCGAGGACGGGGCCCTGCCCCGCCACGCCCTCGACGGCTCCGGGCAGCGGCCCCTCGGCTTCTACCTGCACGTCCCCTACTGCGCCACGCGCTGCGGCTACTGCGACTTCAACACCTACACCGCGAGCGAGCTGCGCGGCTCCGGCGGAGCGCTCGCCTCCCGCGACAACTACGCCGACACCCTCGCCGAGGAGATCCGCCTCGCCCGCAAGGTCCTGGGGGACGACCCCCGGCCGGTGGAGACGGTCTTCGTGGGCGGCGGCACGCCCACCCTGCTGCCCGCCGCCGACCTGGTGCGGATGCTGAGCGCGATCCGCGAGGAGTTCTCCCTCGCCGACGGCGCGGAGATCACCACCGAGGCCAACCCGGACTCCGTGGACCCCCGCTACCTGGCGGAACTGCGCGAAGGCGGCTTCAACCGCATTTCCTTCGGCATGCAGAGCGCCCGCCCGCACGTGCTGCAGATCCTCGACCGTACGCACACCCCCGGGCGGCCCGAGGCATGCGTCGCGGAGGCGCGGGCCGCGGGCTTCGACCACGTCAACCTGGACCTGATCTACGGCACGCCCGGGGAGAGCGACGACGACTGGCGCGCCTCGCTGGACGCCGCGATCGGCGCCGGCCCGGACCACGTCTCGGCCTACGCCCTGATCGTCGAGGAGGGCACCCAGCTCGCGCGGCGCATCCGCCGGGGCGAGGTGCCGATGACCGACGACGACGTGCACGCCGACCGCTACCTGATCGCCGAGGAGACGCTGACCGCGGCGGGCTTCCACTGGTACGAGGTCTCGAACTGGGCCACGACCGAGGCGGGCCGCTGCCGCCACAACGAGCTCTACTGGCGCGGCGCCGACTGGTGGGGCGCAGGCCCGGGGGCGCACTCGCACGTGGGGGGCGTGCGGTGGTGGAACGCCAAGCATCCGGGCGCGTACGCGCAGGCCCTGGCCGAAGGTCGTTCCCCGGGCGCGGGGCGCGAGGTCCTCTCCGAGGAGGACCGCCGGGTCGAGCGCATCCTGCTGGAGCTGCGACTGCTGGAGGGCTGCCCGCTGTCGCTGCTGAAGCCGGCGGGTGCGACGGCGGCGGCGCGGGCGCTGGCGGACGGCCTGCTTCGGCCCGGCCCGTACGAGGCCGGCCGCGCGGTCCTTACGCTGCGGGGGCGGCTGCTGGCCGATGCGGTGGTGCGGGACCTGGTGGACTGAGCGATCGCCCCGCAGCGGCGGGGACAACGAGCTGCTCGGGCGTGTGGACGAACTGATCGACGGAACACCGGAACACCGGAACACCTCCGCGCAAGCGGAGAGCGGTCCACCAGGACCCCTGTGGCCAACGACCTGAGACGACTCAGGGCACGGTCACGTGATCGATGAGACGCTCGACACAGCCCAGCAGCTCCGGCTCAAGATCCTTGTACGAGCGCACCGATCGAAGGATCCGCTGCCAAGCGGCCCCCGTGTTCACCGGCCACCCCAACCCCCGGCACACCCCCGCCTTCCAGTCCTCGCCCCGCGGCACCCGCGGCCACCCCGGAATGCCCACGGACGAAGGCTTGACCGCCTCCCACACGTCCACGTACGGGTGACCGACGACCAGCACGTGCTCGCCCGTCACCTCCGCCGCGATGCGCGACTCCTTCGAACCCGGGACCAAGTGGTCCACCAGGACGCCCAGCCGCGCGTCCGGCCCGGGTGCGAAGGAGCGCACGATCGCGGGCAGGTCGTCGACACCCTCCAGGTACTCCACGACCACGCCCTCGATCCGCAGGTCGTCGCCCCAGACCCGCTCCACGAGCTCCGCGTCGTGCCGGCCCTCGACATAGATCCGGCCCGCCCGCGCCACCCGGGCCCGCGCGCCGGGCACGGCGAGGGAGCCGGAGGCCGTGCGCGCCGGGCCCGCCGCGGCGGCCGGAGCCTGCGGGCGGACCAGCGTGACCACGCGCCCTTCCAGCAGGAAGCCGCGCGGCTCCATGGGGAAGACGCGGTGTTTGCCGAAGCGGTCCTCCAGCGTGACCGTAGGCCCCTGCGCCGTCTTCTCGCACCGGATCACCGCCCCGCAGAAGCCGGTGGTGACCTCCTCCACCACGAGGTCGGCCTCGGCCGGCACCTCCGGCGCGGGCGCGCTCCGCTTCCACGGGGGCGTCAGATCGGGCTCGTACCGGCGGCTGGGTCCACTGCTGCGCATGGGCGCAATTGTGGATCACCGTCCCGGCCCCGGTCACGACACGCCGAACCGCTCCGCCAACGCCTCACGCTGCCCCCGCACGAACCCCGCATCGACCACGGCCCCGTGCCCGGGCACGTACAGCGCGTCCTCGCCGCCCAGCGCGAGCAGCCGGTCCAGCGCCGCGGGCCAGGCGTGGGGGAGGGCGTCCGGGCCCGCCTGCGGCTCGCCGGACTCCTCGACGAGGTCGCCGCAGAAGACCACCTCGGGTGCCCGGCCCGCCCCGGGCACCAGCACCACGAGGTCGTGCGCGGTGTGCCCCGGCCCGGCGTTCGCCAGCATGACCGGCCGCCCGCCGCCCAGGTCGACGGAGAGCTCCCCGGACACCGCGTGGTGCGGCCGTACGAGCAGGTCCGCCGAATCGGCCGCGACCTCGGGGTCCACGCCGTGCCGTACGGCGTCCCGCCGCAGCTCGTCCCGCTCGCGCCGCATCAGCTCCTCCACGCCCACCGCGCCGTACACCTGCACCCCGGAGAAGGCCGCGGTGCCGAAGACGTGGTCGAAGTGGGGGTGGGTGAGTGCGATGTGCGTCACGGGGAGCCCGAAGATTTCCTGGACCTCGCGCCGGATCTCCACCCCCTCGTGCAGGGAGGATCCGGTGTCGACGACCAGGACGCCCGAGCCGCCCGCGACCGCGCCTACGGTGGCGTCCCAGCCCGGCATTCTGCGGCGCACCACCCCCGGCGCAAGTCGTTCCCAATGCGCCCCCGCCCCCTGCTGATCCCCGTGGTTTGCCATACCGCGACGCTAGCCGGAGAGCGGTAGCGTTGCCCGCCCGGAATCGCGTGACGGGGACGGCCCTTGCCCTGCCCGTGGTGCCCGGCCGTACACTGGCTGGAAGGGTCTGGCACTCGTGACCATTGAGTGCCAAGAAGATCCCGTAAGACCCGTAGGGGCCCGCACACGGCCCGTACGACGGCAGGACCACTGGACTGGAGGTGCGCGCGATGCTGAGCGAACGCAGGCTCGAAGTGTTGCGCGCCATCGTTCAGGACTACGTGGGCACCGAGGAGCCCGTGGGCTCCAAGGCCCTCACCGAGCGGCACCGGCTGGGCGTCTCCCCGGCCACGGTGCGCAACGACATGGCCGCGCTGGAGGACGAGGGCTTCATCGCCCAGCCCCACACGAGCGCGGGCCGCATCCCGACCGACAAGGGCTACCGCCTCTTCGTCGACAAACTGGCGGGCGTCAAGCCCCTGTCGACGCCGGAGCGGCGCGCCATCCAGAACTTCCTGGACGGCGCCGTCGACCTGGACGACGTGGTGGCCCGCACGGTGCGGCTGCTCGCGCAGCTGACCCGTCAGGTGGCCGTGGTGCAGTACCCCTCGCTGACCCGCTCGACCGTGCGGCACGTGGAGCTGCTCTCGCTCGCTCCGGCCCGCGTGATGCTCGTGCTGATCACCGACACGGGCCGGGTCGAGCAGCGCATGATCGACTGCCCCGCGCCCGTCGGCGAGAATTCGCTGGCGGACCTGCGCGCGCGGTTGAACAGCCGCGTCGTCGGGCGCCGCTTCACGGACGTGCCGCAGCTGGTGCAGGATCTCCCCGAATCCTTCGAGCAGGACGACCGCGGAACCGTTTCTACGGTGCTCGCCACCCTGCTGGAGACCCTGGTCGAGGAGACCGAGGAGCGGCTGATGATCGGCGGCACCGCCAATCTCACCCGCTTCGGCCACGACTTCCCGCTGACCATCCGGCCGGTGCTGGAGGCGTTGGAGGAGCAGGTTGTGCTGCTCAAGCTGCTCGGCGAGGCCAAGGACTCGGGGATGACCGTGCGCATCGGTCACGAGAACGCCCACGAGGGACTGAACTCCACATCCGTCGTCGCCGTCGGCTACGGTTCGGGCGACGAGGCAGTCGCCAAACTCGGCGTGGTCGGACCGACCCGCATGGACTACCCCGGAACGATGGGAGCGGTACGCGCAGTGGCACGTTACGTCGGACAGATCCTGGCGGAGTCGTAAGTGGCCACGGACTACTACGCGGTCCTGGGCGTACGGCGTGATGCCTCGCAGGACGAGATCAAGAAGGCCTTCCGCCGTCTCGCGCGCGAGCTGCACCCGGACGTCAACCCGGACCCGAAGACGCAGGAGCGGTTCAAGGAGATCAACGCCGCTTACGAGGTCCTCTCCGACCCGCAGAAGAAGCAGGTCTACGACCTCGGTGGCGACCCCCTCTCCTCCTCGGGCGGCGGTGGCGGCGCCGGCGGATTCGGCGCGGGCTTCGGCAACTTCTCCGACATCATGGACGCCTTCTTCGGCCAGGCGTCGCAGCGCGGGCCCCGCTCGCGCACGCGCCGCGGCCAGGACGCCATGATCCGGCTCGAAGTCGACCTGAACGAGGCGGCCTTCGGCACCACCAAGGAGATCCAGGTCGACACCGCCGTCGTCTGCACCACGTGCAGCGGCGAGGGCGCGGCCCCCGGCACCTCCGCCCAGACCTGTGACATGTGCCGCGGCCGCGGCGAGGTCTCCCAGGTCACCCGCTCCTTCCTCGGCCAGGTCATGACCTCCCGGCCGTGCCCGCAGTGCCAGGGCTTCGGCACCGTCGTGCCGACTCCGTGCCCGGAGTGCGCCGGTGACGGGCGCGTGCGCTCGCGCCGCACCCTGACCGTCAAGATCCCGGCCGGTGTCGACAACGGCACCCGCATCCAGCTCGCGGGCGAGGGCGAGGTCGGCCCCGGTGGCGGCCCCGCCGGCGACCTCTACGTGGAGATCCACGAGAAGCCGCACGCCGTCTTCCAGCGCCGCGGCGACGACCTGCACTGCACCGTCACCATCCCGATGACGGCGGCGGCGCTCGGCACCAAGGTGCCGCTGGAGACGCTCGACGGCATCGAGGAGATCGACATCCGCCCGGGCACCCAGTCCGGCCAGTCGATCCCGCTGCACCAGCGCGGCGTCACCCACCTGCGTGGCGGCGGCCGGGGCGATCTCATCGTCCACGTCGAGGTGACCACCCCGTCCAAGCTCGACCCGCAGCAGGAGGATCTCCTGCGCCAGCTGGCGAAGCTCCGCGGCGAGGAGCGCCCGATGGGCGAGTTCAAGCCGGGTCAGCAGGGTCTGTTCTCGCGGCTCAAGGACGCGTTCAACGGCCGGTAGGGCCGTGCAGTGACGCTGCCGCGGGGGCGGACCGGTTTTCCGGTCCGCCCCCGCGCCGCTTGCCCTCAAGGCGCACTGCCACCTTGTGACACGATGTGGTCATGGCCAACGATCCTTGGGGATCCGCACTGACGGACCTGTTCCCCCTTCCCATCGTGCAGGCCCCCATGGCAGGCGGCCCCTCCACCCCGGCGCTCGCCGCGGCCGTCTCCGAAGCCGGCGGCCTCGGCTTCCTGGCCGCGGGCTACAAGACCCCGGAGGCCATGCGGGCGGAGATCGCGGAGCTGCGCACCCTCACCTCCCGCCCCTTCGGCGTCAACCTCTTCATGCCGCAGCCGCCGCCCGCCGACCCGGCCGCCGTGGCCGCGTACGCCGACCGGCTGGCCGCCGAAGCCACCCGCTACGGCGCCCCCTTCGGCGACCCGGACCAGGGCGCCGACGACGCGTACGACGCCAAGCTCGCCCTCCTCCTCGACGACCCGGTACCGGTCGTCTCCTTCACCTTCGGGTGCCCTTCCCGTACGGCCGTCGACGCGCTCGCGGCGGTCGGCACGCTGACGGTCGTCACCGTGACGTCGGCCGCCGAGGCGCTGGCCGCGCAGGAGGCGGGTGCCGACGCCGTCTGCGTCCAGGGCATCGAGGCGGGCGGCCACCAGGGCACCCACCACGACGATCCGCAGGCGGACGCCCCTGGCGCGGGTGCGGGCCTGTTGCCGCTGCTGGCCGAGGTCCGCGAGGCGGTCCGGCTGCCCGTCGTCGCGGCGGGCGGGCTGATGCGCGGTGCCCAGATAGCGGCCGTCCTCGCGGCGGGCGCGTGCGCCGCTCAGCTCGGCACCGCCTTCCTGGCCTGCCCGGAGTCCGGCGCCCGCGCCCTGCACAAGCGGGCGCTGACCGATCCGGCCTTCCCCGGCACGGAGTTGACGCGGGCCTTCTCGGGCCGCCCGGCCAGGGGGCTGGTGAACCGCTTCCTGCGGGAGCACGGCCCGTACGCGCCCGCGGCCTACCCCCAGGTCCACCACCTGACTTCCGGTGTGCGCAAGGCCGCCGCCGCGGCGGGCGACGCGCAGGCCGTCAACCTGTGGGCGGGCCAGGGTCACCGCCTCGCGCGGGAACTTCCGGCGGCCGCACTCGTGGGAGTGCTGGCCGCCGAACTGGACGCGGCACGTGCGGCGTCCGTATGCACCAACCGAGGGAGCACGTCATGACAGCGCCGGTGTTCGTGGTCGAAGAAGGCGCCCTGACGGGCGTCTTCCCCGGCACCGTCTTCAGCCTCGACGGCCCCGAGGGCCGTCACGCCGTATCCGTGCGCAGGCTGCGCGTGGGCGAGGAGATCGTTCTGACGGACGGCGAGGGCGCGGGCGCGTACGGCACCGTGGCCGCCGTCGAGGGCAAGGACCGCCTCGACGTCGCGGTCACGTCGGTCCGTTCGGAGCCGATGCCCCAGCCGCGGATCACCGTCGTCCAGGCCCTGCCCAAGGGCGACCGCGGCGAACTCGCCGTCGAGACGATGACCGAGACGGGCGTCGACGCCATCGTCCCCTGGGCGGCCGCGCGCTGCGTCACCCAGTGGAAGGGTGAGCGCGGGCAGAAGTCACTGGGCAAGTGGCGCGCCACGGCCCGCGAAGCGGGCAAGCAGTCCCGCCGCCTGCACTTCCCGCCGGTCGCCGAACTCATGACGACCAAACAGGTCGCGAACCTGCTGTCCGGTGCCGCCTTCGCCGCCGTCCTGCACGAGGAGGGCAGCACTCCGCTCGCCACGGCCGAGCTGCCGGCGGTCGGCGACATCGTCCTGGTCGTGGGCCCGGAGGGCGGCGTCTCCCCGGAGGAGCTCGCGGTCTTCGAGGAGGCGGGCGCGCAGCCGTACCGCCTGGGCCCGAGCGTCCTGCGCACGTCCACCGCGGGCACGGCCGCGGCGGCGCTGCTGCTGGGACGAACGGGGCGGTGGAGCTGACGGATCGGAATCGGTCCTGCCACTTGGGGGCGAGGGTTCCGTTTTCGGGCATGCATGGGTCATGTCTCACCTACATGCCCGGGATTACGAGCGCATGCTCGACCTCGCCGTCGCAGTCCTTGAGGACAAGGACCCCGAATCGCTGTGGCATCTGATCGCGGCGCACCTGCTCGGGGCCTTCGACTGCAGCACGGTGATCTTCGCGGGTCTGCAGGCGTCCAACCCGGCGGGGCAGGCGGAGGGCTGGGCGCCCGAATCGCTCGGCCCGGCGGTGGACGACATCGTCCGGCGCCGGGTGCTCCAGCAGCACCCGCTGGTCTCCTACCTGACGGCGGGTGAGCGCAGCCCGGTCACCATGAACCGGATCGCCGACTCCTGGCGCAACACGGCCTGCTTCAGCGAAGCCCGCGCGGAGTACGGCACCACGCAACAGCTGGGTCTGCCGCTGCCCACGGGCGGAAACCTGATGAGGGCGGTGTCCCTGGGCCGCAAGGGGGCGGACTTCAGCGCGCACGACCTGGCCTTCGCCACGCGTATCCAGCCGCTGCTCGTGGCGATGGACAACCACATCAGGGAGCTCCGCCGCCTGCACGCGGCGGCGGCCCGCACGAGTGGGCTCCTGTCGGTATCCGACCACGGTCTGACGCCCCGTGAACAGACGGTCCTGAACCTCCTGTCGGAGGGCCTCACGACGGCCGCCATCGGCCATCGCCTCACGATTTCCCCGCACACGGTCAACCGCCACCTGGAGAAGATCTACCGCAAGCTGGGCACCAACAACCGGGTGGCAACGGTGACCCTGGCCAGGGAGGCGGGGCTGGTGCGGTGAGCCGGTGGTTTCCCTAGGAACTTCTTCCTATGGCGGCACCCTGGCGTTGATCGCCATGCTGAGGGCAGCGGGTGCGCCGACGCCTTCCGGCGGGGGAGTGGGTGTCGGCGCACCGACGTCTGCTTGTGTCTACTCTTGACGGGTTGTTTACGGAACCTGACCGGGGGAGGCGCGTCGTGGGCCAAGGCGACGGTGGCGGCGAGGTCTTGGACATCAAGACCGAGGACCTCAAGGCGGCGGCACCCGTCTTCCGTGAGCAGAGCCAGAAGCTGAGCGAAGCGCTCACCAAGCTCGTCACGACCCTCGATGATCTCGGAAAACCGTGGGGCGGAGACGACGGGGTCAAGAAGTTCGAAGCTTCCTACACCAAGAACCAGAAGACGATCGAGAGCGCCACCGCAACGCTTGTCCTGGGCCTCGTCAGCATCCATGAAGCGATGAACGACATGGCAGACGGGCACGTTGACAATGACAAGCTGATCGCCGGAATGTTCACCAAGAAGAAGGATGGCGACAGCGGCCACAGCGGGGCCGCTCGGTGAGCGTGGTCGACGAGGCCATCCACATCCTCAAGAAGATGGGCCTTCACTGGCCCGATGGGGACCCGGGCAAGCTGCACAAGGCCGCGGCGGCTTGGCGCGCTTTTGCCCACAGCGTCGAGGACGTTCGTACCCCCGTGAACAACACGGCCGGTTCGCTCATCCGTCACAACAAGGGCGAGGCGATCGACGCCTTCGAACAGTTCTGGAGTCGCTACGCGGGAGACGGCGGCAAGGGCTGGCTGAGCGACATCGCAGAGTCGGCGCACGACATGGCCACCGCGCTGGACGAGCTCGCGCACGCCATCCAGAGCGCCATCGACAAGCTCGAGGCGGCGATCGCCGTCGACGCCGTCGTCATCGCGGCCGGCATCGGCCTGGCCGCCTTCACCCTGGGGGCCTCCGCCGAGGCGTCGGGGCTCGCGGCCGCGGCAATCATCGAGCTGGGTACCACGGTTGGCGTCACCATCTCCACCACGGCTGCCGAGATCGTGGCGTCGACCTTGATCACCGCAGCCTTCGGCGGAGCGGAGTCCGTGGCCGTCAATCTGGCCGTCGCCCAGCCGTTGAAGATTGCCACCGGGCTGCAGCACGGTGGGATCAGCCTGGAGGAGGTCAATGCCGCGGCACACGACGGGACGCTCTACGGCGCTGGTTTCGGTGGCCTGACGCGCGGCATGGGGGCGCTCGCCGAGAACGCCGAGCTGGCAGGCGGATATCGCAGTCTGCTCAGGAGCAGCCTGCGCCCCAATCTCATCGAGGTGCCGACCGTGGCCCGGCCACCTGCGAGCCTTGAGTGCGCCGAGGACCCGATCGACGTCGCGACCGGGATCATGCTGCTGCCGCAGACCGACGTCACCCTGCCGGGCGCCCTGCCGCTCGTCTTCGAGCGCACGCACCTGTCCTCGTACCGCGCGGGCGGCTGGTTCGGCCCCACCTGGGCCTCCACCCTCGACGAGCGCGTACAGCTCGACGCCGAGGGCGTCGTCTTCGCGGCCGCCGACGGCATGCGACTGGTGTACCCCGTGCCAAAGCCCGGCGAGCCGGTCCTTCCGGTGAAGGGCCCGCGCTGGCCCCTGGAGTGGGACGGCAGACCGGACGGCGTCCTGACGGTCACCGACCCGCAGCAGGGCGTAGTCCGCACCTTCGGCAGCCCGGTCCCGACCGAGACCCCAGGCGCGGTCCAACTGCCGCTGGACAGCCTGCACGACCGCAACGGCATGCGCATCGGCATCGAGCGCACGGGCAACGGCATTCCCACCGCCATCCGTCATTCCGGTGGCTATTACGTGGCAGTGGACACGGATGGTGAGCGCGTCACGGCTCTGCGCGTGCTGGACGAGCCCCCGTCCGTCTACGAGCCGCAGCACGCCCCCGGGCGCGGCACGGTACTGATCCGCTACGGCTACGACGAAGCCGGCAACCTCACCGAAGTCACCAACTCCAGCGGCAAACCACTGCGCTTCACCTACGACGCCGAAGGCCGAATAACCGGCTGGACCGACCGCAACGGCACGTCGTACGCCTACGTCTACGACGACCGCGGCCGCGTCGTCCGCACGGAAGGCAGCGACGGCTTCCTCTCCGGCACCTTCGACTACGACGACGAAGCGCGTACGACGACGCTGACCGACGCGGTGGGCGGCCGCTACGTCTACAGGTACAACTCCGACGCCCGGGTCGTCGAGAAGACCGACCCGCTGGGGCACACCACGCTCACGGAGTGGGACGCCCGAGGCCACGACCGTCTCTCGGCCACGGACCCCCTCGGCCGGGTGACCCGGTACGACTACGACGAAGCGGGCAACCTCACCCGAGTCACGCTGCCAGACGGCAGCACCGCGCAGGCGGCGTACAACGCGCAGTGCCGTCCGACGGAGGTCACGGAGCCGGGCGGGGGTGCGTGGCGGCACACCTACGACGAGCGCGGCAACCTCCTTCGCACCACCGATCCGGCGGGCGCGGAGACGCTCTACGGCTACGACGAAACCGGCCGACTGACCGCCGTCACGGACGCCCTCGGGCACACGCAGACGATCGCCTGCAACGCGGCCGGGCTCCCTGCGGCCGTAACGGACCCGCTGGGCCACACGACGACTGTCCTGCGCGACACCTTCGGCCGCATCGTCCAGGCCACCGACCCGCTGGGGCATACGACCCGCACCGGCTGGACGACCGAGGGCAAGACGAGCTGGCGCGAATACCCGGACGGGACGCGCGAGACGTGGGTCTGGGACGGCGAGGGCAACCTCCTCGCCCACACGGACCCCGCGGGCAACGTCACCGAGCAGACGCACACCCACTTCGACCTCCCGGCGACGAGGACGGAGGCCGACGGCGCGACGTACGCCTTCGCGTACGACGGGCAGCTGCGCCTGACCGGCGTGACGAATCCGCAGGGCCTGGCGTGGTCGTACGCCTACGACGAGGCGGGCCGCCTGATGTCCGAAACGGATTTCAACGGCCGCACGCTCACGTACGCCCATGACGCGGCGGGTGGCCTGATCTCGCGGACGAACGGTGCGGGCGAGACGCTCACGTTCGTCCGGGACGCTCTGGGCCGCGCGGTGGAACAGCACTCGGACGCGGGCCGGAGCACCCACTTCACGTACGACGCGGCGGGCCGCCTGGCCCGGGCGACGGGTGCGGACGCGGAGGTCGTCTACGAGCGCGATGTGCTGGGCAGGGTGCTGACAGAGTCGGTAAACGGCCGTACGACGGCGTACGCGTACGACGCGCTGGGCCGCTGTACGGAGCGCACGACGCCTTCGGGCATCCGCTCGAAGTGGACGTACGACGCGGTGGGCCGCCCGTCCGAACTCCGCAGCGAGGCCGGATCGCTCTCCTTCGCCTACGACGCGGCGGGCAGGGAAACGCAGCGCCGCCTGGGCGAGGGTGCGACGCTCACCCAGACGTGGGACGCCCTGGACCGCCTCACCACGCAGAGCGTAAAGGCCGACCGTCTCGTACAGCACCGCGACTATGCCTACCGCGAGGACGGCTACCTCACGGAGATCCGCGAACTGACGTCAGGCACGCGCCGCTTCGATTTGGACCGCAGGGGCCGCGTGAGGGCGGTGAACGCCCACGGCTGGGCGGAGAGCTACGCGTACGACGCGGCGGGCAACCTCACGTACGCAACGGCACCGGCTCACGAATCCCCGGGCAAACGCGAATTCGACGGCACGATCATCCGCCGCGCGGGCCGCACGAGGTACGAACACGACGAGCAGGGCCGCCTGACCCGCAAAACCCGCAAGCTTCTCAATGGCCAGACGCATACATGGACGTTCACATGGGACGCGGAGGACCGCCTGCGGGAGGTGACGACGCCGGAGGGGGCGCGCTGGAGGTATGGGTACGACCCATTGGGTCGGCGAATCACCAAATGGCGGGTGGCGGATGGTGATTCGGTCGCGGAGGAGGTGCTCTTCGCGTGGGATGGCACGCGGGTAGCCGAAGAGATCGCGGCGAACGGGAAGGCCACCACCTGGGATTACGCCCCTGGGACGCACCGCCCAGTCACCCAGACCGAACACCGCCCATGGGGTGGGGGCGCGGATGACTCCCTCATAACGAAGTTCGCGAACGCGGCGGACCCTGACTGGCGTACGCACATCTACGCGGTCGTCACGGACGCGATAGGTACACCGACGGAGCTCGTAACACCAGACGGCGATCTGGCGTGGGAGTACCGCACCAGCCTATGGGGTACCGACCTACCGGCTCCGGCAGATGGGCGCGTCTCCTGTTCGTTGCGCTTCCCGGGGCAGTATTACGATGCCGAGACCGGACTGCACTACAACTACTTTCGTCACTACGACCCCGAGACAGCTCGCTACGCGTCTCCGGACCCGCTTGGCCTAGTACCTGATCCCAACCCTGCTGGATACATCCGCAACCCCGGGGCGTGGTCTGACCCGCTTGGCCTCTCCCCCTGCCCTGGGGAGACAAGCTTCGTATCTCCGCAGACGGTTCGATTCAGTCAGAATTCGGTGAAGGGTGCTGCGGAAATCGTCGACAGTATGAAGGTGCGCGGCTGGGCAGGTGACCCCATCGATGTCGTGCAGATGCCCGATGGCGGCCTGACTACGATTGACAACACTAGGGTCGTTGCTGCAAGGCATGCTGGTATCGATGTGAAGGTTCGTGTTCACTCTTTCAACGAAGAACTACCCGATCAAGTTCAGATCGCTCGCTTTACAACACCGAAGGGGGTCCCTGCCACGTGGGGGGATGCCATCAATCTGCGCATCGGGAAACAAGCGGCGTCGTACCGAAATCGGTGGCCTATGGGATCACCGTACACATCATGGGATGGGAACTGACAGATGGCTGAATTCTTGACGGCGGACAATCTTCCCGAAGGGTTTGAGTACCCTGCGGAGTTCATTCGTGTCGCGGAGGACCTTGAGCTGACAAATTTGGAGCCGTGGTGGATTTTCGACGGCGACCAATTGCGGATCAGGGCCACCGGGCTGCGAGATCGCTACCCGGAACGCAAGCTGGTTCCGTTTGCTCGTCGACAGGACAATGATGACCTGGCTTGCTGGGACTTGGATCGGGGAGACGTGGCGGTGATCCATGATTTCGCCGACGCCGGGCGGGAGCAGCGGGAGCGTTTTGAGGACTTCAACGCATGGCTGCGACAGGCCGTCGAAGATCTTATTGAGTTCGGCGACATGTGAATCAGAAGTGAAGTCGGGGGGGGGGGGCGCCCCAGGCCCCGGCCCGGGAAGCTGGTGCCTTGGTGGGTAAGGTGCTCGCTTACCGACCCACCGTTTTGTAAGCGGCTCCCAGGGCGTCAGTGGCGATTTCCGGTGAAGCACACAACGAACGGCTTCGTGCCGGTCTGTGAAAGTGCTCCCGTTGACCCCTCGACGTCGGAGCATGCGAACGGCGTGAAGTAGGTGTCTTCGAGTTTCTTCAGTACCTTGTAGTCGGCCTTCGGGTCGCCGCAGTCCCGTTTTCTGATCTCCGGGTTCTTGGTGGTTCCCGTGTTCTCGAAACAGTCGCCCGCCGTGACAGTCGTGTGGTCGTCGTCTGTGATGAACTGACGGTTGATGAAGAAGGCGGCGACACAGACCCCGACGAGCACCCCGGCAAAGATCCAGAGCCTGCGCAGGCGATTGTCGGGTTGAAGTGAGTCGCCGAGGGGCGGCAGTGTGGTCATGGGGTGTCTCCTGGAGCATGGATTCTGTGGGGCCGAACGTTGCATGGTAGGTCGACCGCCCGAGAACTGAATCGGGGCAAGCAGGATCTTGGGCGCCTTCCATGCGGATGTGTGTCTGACGCCACACTGGTTCGGTGGCACCTTGTCCGTAAGGCACCTTCCAGGTCAGCCGGCTATCCGGTGTCCCGAGCAGGCGCGGATGGTTACCCGGTCAAGTCGTCAAAGGGCTCCGGTCTTTATGCGCGATATGAGTGGGCGGAGTCTGTCAGGGCTGGTGGTGACGACCGCATGGGGTGTGTCACTCTCTCGCAAATGGATCCTGCTTGTGCGCGCGAGGTAGAGGCAGGCATCGCCTTCGCCGCTGAATGAGGATTTCTGCCAAACCTCTTCCGAGGCCAGGTAGATGCATGAGGATGCCTCTTCGCTGAATGAGGATTTCTGCCAATCAAGAGTGGACATGTCTGGTCCCGTCAAAATCCCTGGCCGATACGGTGAATGAGGTCGCGTGATGCACGCGGTGAAAGGGCAACGTTCTTCATCCGATCCAAGATCAAGCGATACTTCTCCAGCTTCGCTGCCGAGTCGATGCATGCGCCGCCCTCGGCGACGTCAAGCAGCGCGGTGTCGAGCTGGGGCACCGCACCGGACAGGTAGTCGACTCCATGGCCTGAGCTGGGAAAGGCGGTGCCGTTGAAGGGAATGACCACGATGGTGATGTTGTCCCTTTCGCTCATCCCGAGGAGATGATCGAGCTGGGCTTTGGCGGTGGTGGATCCACCGAACTCCATGCGCAGGGCCGCTTCGTGGATGATTGCGGTGTAAGCGGGTGGGGTGTCGCGGTAGAGGATCGCCTGTCGCTTGATCCGGTGGGAAACTCGGTATTCGATCTCGTGCGGCAGTAGCGTCGGCACCGCCTCGCGGAAGACCGCGCGGGCGTAGTCCGTGGTCTGGAGCAAGCCGGGGATGTTGATGACCTGTGCGACGCGCAATGCCGCCGCATGGTGTTCGAGTTCAGCAAGGTCGCTCAAACCTGTTGGCAGCGACTCGCGGTACTCCTCCCACCAGCCGCGCTTGCGGTCCCCCGTCATCGCGGCGAGTGCATCGACCAGTTCCTTGTCCGAACAGTCGTAGGCGCGAGCGAATGCACGGACTCTGTCGGCGCTGACTCCGTAGCGCCCGGCTTCGATGTTGCTGATGCGGGACTGAGTGACGCCCAGGAGCGCTGCTGCCTCTGTTGCGGACAGATCCGCTCGCTCGCGAAGCCGCCTGAGTTCGACGCCGAGGCGTCGGCGCCGAACAGTCGGTAGGGGTGAACTGGGAGGCATGGTGCTCCTCGTCGTGTTGCTCGCACACAGTGTGGTGCTGTCACTCGATCCGGTTGGTATGGACTACGGCTCACGGATTTCATGGAATGTAGTCCATGTGTGGCGCTACGGTCTGAGTCAAGCCGCTCGCAAGGCCCCAACTCCGCCTCCCGCCAGGAGACTTCCATGGCCACCGTATCGCCGCCGCAGCCCTGGTCGTACACCCTCGAACTGCCGCGCGACCCCCGTGCGCCAGGGGTTGCCCGGACCACCCTTCGAGCCATTCTCCGAAGCCACGACATGCCGCAACACCTCCACATCGCACAGCTGTTGGCCAGCGAGCTGGTCACCAACACCTGGCTGCACACCGACGGACCCTGCACGATGCGGCTGCGCGGCTGGGAGGGCGGTCGGTTGCGGGTGAGTGTGTGGGACGCCAGCCCCTTCGTGCCGCCGCCGTTCGGGCCGGGGCTTCCAGACAGGGCAGCCGCGGGAGCCGAGGCCGGGCGCGGGCTGTGGCTCGTACAGATGTGTGCCAGTAAGTGGGGGAGCCACACGTACGACAAGCGACGGTTCGGCAAATCGCTCTGGTTCGAGCTGCTGCCCCCACGGACGAGACGCGCGTCGACCTCCCCCGTGGGCTGCACCCAGTGCGTCGACCTGGAGGCCGCTCGCAGACGGGCCGTGGCCGGTGGGGACCGGGACGAAGTCATCGACGCCACGATCGCCGTCCGCAGTCACTTCCGCCACACCCACCTGCTCCCGGAAGGGTGCACCTGGTGACCGCCACCGCCACCGCCTACGCCGCCGGTCGGCTCGTCGGCAACTGCTCGCATCGGGGCGGATGGACGCACGACGCCGGGGAGTTGCGCTGCGACGGATGCGGTACCCGCCGCTTCACGGACTACGGCGCGTTGCGCCCGCCGGGGCTGCCGTCGACCGTCACTTCGAGCGCCCGCGGCAGTGCCGCTCAAACTCGAGGGCGGCGGCGTCCCGTTGTGTGCACATACTTCGGCTCATGACTGTCGCTGGAGAACCGAACCTCATCGTTGGAGAGCAGGACAGCGAGCTCACCGGGCGCCTGGAGCGGGAGCTCGACGCCTTCAACGAGGCGGCGACCGGTGCCGCCCCGCACGGTGACGTCTCCGTGAAGGTGACCGATGCCGACGGGCGGCTCGTCGGCGGGCTGACCGCGTGGGTCTGGGGGCGGCTCTGCGGTATCGAGCTGCTCTGGGTGCGGGAGGACTGCCGTGCGGGCGGCTGGGGTTCGAAGCTGATCCGGGCCGCGGAGGCCGAGGCGGTGCGCCGCGGGTGTGAGCGGATGATGGTCTCCTCTTACACCTTCCAGGCTCCGGGCTTCTACCAGCACCACGGCTACGTCGAGGTCGGCCGGGTGCCCGGTATTCCCGGTGGGCATGCCGATGTGTATCTGACCAAGGCGTTGACGGACCGGGGACCCGGCCGGGAATGACCGCCCGCATACGGCTGCCCGTTCAACGCAGCTTGTCGGCCTCCCGTACGCGGTGGAGGTGGATGAGGACATCGAAGGACCGGCCGATCCGGACATCGGCGAGCGGGCAGGGGTATTCGGTGCCGATGCTGCGCATGGGGCGGGTGGTGTCCAGCCAGGCACGGGCCGCTGCCGGGGCGCTGCGGATGTCGAGGAAGTAATCGGTGCGGCGGACCTGGTCGAGGGTGTGTTCACTGGTGTCGGGATCGGCCGCACCCACCGTGAACTTCTTCCACGATCCGGCAAGGGCCTGGTCCTGCGACAGGAAGGACCCCTGGCCGAAGGTGAATCCGACGGGGAGATAGGCCTTGCCGAGCGCTTCGCGCAGGAACGCGCCCTGCACCTTTGGGTGCGTCTCGGGGAGGTCGGGTACATAGGCCACATGCCCGTTGTGCGCCGATAGCAGCACCTTGTGGCCGGTGTGTCGATGCCACCAGGTGACGTTCTCGGCCATCGTCCGGTCGCGGTAGATCATCGCGGTGCGCATCGCCTCGGCGTCTTCGAGGTTGCAGGCGAGAAACGCGGCGGTCTGGGCGATGGACCGGGCGTGCTGCACGGTCCACTCGAAGTCTCCGCCGCCTGCGCCTCGTTCGCCCTCCAGCAGCTCCAGGGCCTGCTGGGCGTTGGCCGCCAGTCGCTGTCTCTCCGGGAGCGGCCTTCGCAGATAGGCGAAGCTGTCGTCGAGGGGGCGCAGGCCGGTGTAGAGCTCGGTGAAGCGCGGCAGCGACTTCGGGTGGTGCTGCCGGACATAGCCCGTCACCCGCTCGAAGAGGTCGTCCCCCACCTTGGGAGCGCCGATGTCATCGCCCATGAAGTGGACCCGGTGGCCGGGATGGCGTCGGTTGTGGTCCCGCATCCACTCGATCAGATGCAGGAACTCCTCGCGCTCCCACGGCGATCTCCCCAGGGCCTCCTTCACCACCTGGCGCGCATCCCCTCGGCCGCTCTGAACGTACTCGTCGAGTCGCAGTCCTGCGGGCCAGCTCATCTCCAGGGCGAAGGTGGTGAAGCCCTTCTCCTCGACGAGATAGCGGAAGACCCGCTCCTTCATGGTGAAGAATTCGTGCGACCCGTGCGTGGCCTCGCCCAGGCCCACCACCTTGGCGTCGCTGATCATCGCCCCCAGGGGCCGCAGGTCAACCGCGTCCGGCCCCGGTTCCGTGGACCGCAGCGGGTGGGCTGCCTGCTCCAGCGCACGGACCGGGTTTTGGCCATCGGGCTGTGCCGGGGCCTTCTGGGCCGCGTAGGCCATGGTGGGAACTGGCAGCGCCCCCACCATGGCTGCCGCCGCCATCAGCAGCGGCCGTCGCCGTATCTCCCCGGTCATGCCGATCACCTCTCAACTCGGTTGTCTCAAGCCGAGAATGATGATCGCGCCGACGACGCGGCCGCGCGCTGCGGCTGGCCTCCGGCATCTGCTGGGGGTAGCCCCACCCCGGGCGCCCGGCGAGGAGGTGCGAATCCTCGCCGCCGAGATCCGCACCTTCCTCACGGGCGTTGCCCAGTTAGCCGGATCACCTCTCCGCTACGCCCTGTAGCGGTAGCGGATCCGGCCGCGGGTGAGGTCGTAGGGGCTGAGTTCCACGAGCACCCGGTCGTACGGGAGGATCTTGATGTAGTTCTTCCGGATCTTCCCGCTGATGTGGGCGAGCACCGTGTGCCCGTTCTTTAGCTCCACCTTGAAAGTGGCGTTGCGCAGGCATTCGATGACGGTGCCCTCGACTTCTACGCCCCCTGCTGTTTTCGTCATGGTCACTCACTTCTTTCGTTCTGTGACGGTGTAGTCGGTAGGAAACGAGCGCGGTGCGAGCGTCAGCGGCGGACGAGCTCCAAGGTGCTGCCCGCGCGCCGGGCGCCGATGCCCTCGAACAGGGCGGTGGCCGCCGCGTTGGACTCGTCCACCTCGGCCCATGCCGCCGCGGTCCCGGAGCGGTGCAACGAACCCAGCGCGTGGGCCAGCAGCGCCCGGGCGATACCGCGGCGGTGCCTGTCGGCCCGGACGGCGATCAGCCCGATCCGTGGCTGCCGGGGCAGCGGCTTCACCCGGACCAGTCCCACGTACTGGCCGCAGTGCCGCGCCACCGCGTACTTCGACGGGTCGAGCACGGTGGTCCCCGCCGGGCGGGGCAGCACCTCGGCCGGCATCGTCTGCCATCCGACGGCGGCCTCGACCTCGTCCCGGATGATGCGGTCCAGGGCGCGCAGCGGGCCCTCCTCCGCCTCGCCGGCGGGCACGATCGTCACGCCCGACGGGGTCCGCACCGAGCCGAGCCCGGTGACCTGCGGGTCGGTGGGTACGCGATAGCCCCACTCGCGGCGTGCGGCGGTGAAGCCGGCCCGCTCCCAGGCGGACGTCGAGTCCTGGTCGGCCTCGTCGGCCACGGCGTACAGCGGTGTCGGCAGGTCCGCCAGCATCGCGTCGGCGATGCGGTCGAAGACCGCGCCGTGCCACGCGTCGATGCCGATGAAAAGCCGCCCGTCGGGTCGGCGCGAAGCGTCGCCGTGGCCGACCACCCGGTCGTCCTCCATGGCGTGCCACTGCGTGTCCGAAACACGCGTGACCACGACTGCGTGGTCGTCCGTGCCCGAGGCGGAATGTACAGAGTGCATAGGTGTTGCCTCTCAGGAGTGCCTTGTCTGAGGCGCTCCCGGCGACACCTACGTCAATCGCCCACCGCGATGAAAAGGGGGAGCACCCACATGGATACAGCCTTCATGGGTCTCACCTCCTTGCGTTCTCTCACGGCCTGCCCAGACGGTACCAGCCGGGGTCGGTCGGCCCAACCGATTTAATCCCCGCCTGAGGGCTGGGCGACGCCCCCATACGCGGCCGCCGCCCCGCGGTCGTCCCCCGTGACCTCACCGCCCCCCGTCGCACGCCCACCCGTTGTGATCCGGATCCAGCCCCAGCGGATCGTCACGGCCGTTCACCTTCAACTTCCCGTACCCGTGCCCCTTGAGCCACGAGCACCGCGCCTGGGCCGTCGCCGCCACCGACTGAGGGAACACCGTCGGGACGCACACGTTCTCCGCCCCGTAGTGCCGGTCGCAGCCCGCGATCTGCGGGGGCACGGCATGTGAGGCGTGCGGCTTCTCCGGCGGCTTCGCCTTCTCCGTCATGCCCGTCGCGAAGCCGTGGACCATCGGGGCCGCCATCGCGTCCGGACCGCCCAGGTGGACCCACTTGGCCACCGACGGGACACCCGCTGCGTCCACCGCGAAGAGCATGTACCAGCCCGGCGGCGCCATGTTCGGGTTGCTGGTGACGTTGAGGTCGAGGGTGGTGCCGTCGGCGCCGACCGTCATCGGGAGGTCCACGAAGCGCTGGTTGGGGTCCGAGGAGTGGGTCACCGCGGCCGGGCGGATGAGCTCGGCGCGCACCACCGGCCGGTCCACCGTGACGCGCTGGGTGCTCGCGTACTGCCACTTGTCCGCCGCCACCGACGTGATCTGCGGCCGCGCTCCATGGTACAGATACGGCGGGGTGTAGATCGAGACGTGGTCGTCGAAGGTGCCGTTGCCCGGGTTGTCGCCCACGGCCATCACCCGGCCGTCCGGCAGCAGGAAGGCCGAGGAGTGGTACGTCCGCGGGATCGGGTCCGTGGCCATGCCGGGCTGGAAGGCGTTCGTCGCCGGGTTGAACATCGACGCCTCGTACACCGGATCCGCCCGGTCGTGCAGGCCGCCGCCCGTCTCCAGGACCTTGCCGTCGGGCATCAGCACCGCCGAGACGTACATCTTGCCCTGCGCGCCCGTCTCCGGCTTCTTCCCCTGCCCCTGGTCGACCGTGCCCTGCGGAAGCAGCGGACCCGGCACGTAGCGCGGGCTCGGCTGCTTGAGGTCGATCAGGTCGGTCAGCCGGCCCGCCTCGGGGTTGGAGCTGACGTTGCCGCCGCCCATCGTCAGTACGCGCTGGTCCTGGGCGGGCGGCAGCAGCACGCTCATCGACTGGTCGCGGTGGTCCTTGTCCTGCAGGCCCGGGACGTCGGTGACGGTGTTGGCGTCGTAGTCGTAGACGGACGCGCCCGTGCCGGGCGTGCCGTTGCCGAAGACGTGGCTGCCCGAGTAGAAGAGGCGGCCGTCCTGCATCAGCACCATGGAGGGGTACAGGCCCCAGTACGACCAGGTCTGGTTGACCTCGGTGCGCGGCAGCCACTTCCCCTGCGCCTGCGAGAACTTCTCGGCCGTCACACTGCCCGTCGAGTCCTCCTTCAACCCGCCGAAGCTGATGACGTCGCCGTTGCCGAGCAGCGTGGCCGAGGGGTACCAGTGGCCCTCGTTCATGTCGTTCGTCTTGGTGTACGACTCGCTCGCCGGGTCGAAGATGTAGCTGTCCTTGAAGCCCTCGTAGCCGTGGCTGCCGTCGGCCGCCGGGTAGGCCTTGTTGCCGCTCATGATGAGCACCCGGCCGTCGGAGAGCTGCACGTGCCCGGCGCAGAACATGTCCACGGGCGTCGGGATCGTCTTCATCCCGCCTGTCCGCGGGTCGTATACGGCCGAGGTGAAGGTGCCGGCCTTGAACAGGTCCGGGTCGTTGCCGGAACCGGCGACGAGCAGCACCTTGCCGTTGTGCAGGACGACCGAGTGCATGCTGCGCACCGGGTTCCTGAACGGCATGACCTCCCAGCTGCCCTTCGTACAGGCGTCGCCCGCGGTGCAGGCCGCACCGGGCGCGGGCTGGGTGGCGTCCTCCATGTCGTAGTCGTCGGTGGTCACCGTGCCCTTGCCGTAGACCGAGACGCCCCAGGTGATCTGGTCGGTGCCGGGCGGCACGACGGGCGTACGGACCTGTGCGCGGGTGTAGCCGTCTTCGGCGGGCAGCGACTTGAGGTCCGTCCAGTACTGCCAGCCGGTCTTCACGTCATGCCGGAACGCCGTGATCGACGCGTCCGGAGTGGTGGACTTGTACCAGAGGGACAGGTCGTACTGGTGGGACGGCGAGACGACGGGGGCGCACGAAGTGTCCTCCAGCATCAGCGCCTTGCGGTCGCCGTCCACCCGGCGCGTGACGGTCACCGACAGCGCCTTGCCGCCGCTGTGTGCCTGGTCGGAGGTGGTGACGGCGAAGTCGTTGTCGCCCCAGCCGGACTTCTCCCAGCAGGTCGGCTCGCCGTCGGCCCGTACGGACTCGAAGCCGGGGTTGACCACCAGGTTCGACCCCGCCCGTGCCGGGCCGGGGGCCACCAGCAGCAGCCCGAAGGACGCGCCGGAGGCGAGCAGGAGGGCCGCCGAGGCCCGTGTTCTGCGCCGTCGCAGCCGGCGCCCTCCGGTGTGTCTGTGCCCGGCGCGTGCGCGCCCGGCCAGTACCCGAACCATGAGCTCTCCCGTTCCCGTTCCCGTTTCCGATTCGTCCCGGCCGCCCCTCACCGGGCGGCTCCCCTGCTGATCCGGCGGATCTCTATCCGGTCGTCGCCCGTGCCGAAGACGGCCACGGCGTCGGAGTGCTCCAGCGCGGCCTTCACCGTCGGCAGCGTCACCGCGTCCCGCCGGACGGTGGGGGAGGCGACGACGTAGTCGACGTCCTGCCAGCCGCGCGGCATGGTCCTGGCGACGGCCGGGTCCAGATCGGCCTTGTAGAACCAGATGGCGCCCGTGCCGGGCCGGTATCCGGCGTGCACGAGGTCGAGCCAGATCGCGTCGTCGGCCAGCACACGCGTACGGGCCGGGTCGGCGACGTTGCCCGCGTCCCGCAGCCAGGAAGCGGCCGAGCGGTACGGGGCGTTGGCGTCCGTCGTCAGTGCCGAACGGTTGCCGTCGTACCAGCTCGGCACCACCAGCACGGCCGTGGCGGCGGCGAGCGCCGCGACGGCCCCCCAGCGCGCCGCCCGCCACCGGCGCACCCGGTCCGGCCGGGTCCGCAGCAGCGCCCCCACCACGGACGCCGACACCCCGGCCAGGGCGAGGGCGAGGAACGGCAGCGTCTGGATGACGTACATCGCGGGCAGGTAGCCCGACGGCCGCAGCGCCACCAGGGCGAGGATCACCGCGGCGAGCGCGGGCCCGGCCAGCGCCCGGCCGGTGCGCGACCGGCGGGCGGTGGCGACCAGCAGCACGGCGGCGGCCAGCCCGCACAGGGGCAGCACCCGGTCGTAGTACAGCCAGGACTGCAGCACCCGGTGCGCGCCCGAGCCGGGGCTCAGCAGGAAGCCCGAACCGGCCCGGCTCATCTGGTACGAGATGCCGTCGATCAGCGAGACGTGCCCGGGGCCGGGGAAGAGCTCGTTGTTGAGCAGCGCGAACAGCGGATAGGCGAGCCCGACCAGGCCGCAGGCCGTCACCGCGCCCGTGACCGCGAACTTCCGGGTGTCGCGGTGGCTGTGCTGCCACATGGTCACCAGCAGCGCGGGCAGGATGACCAGCATCGTCTCCTTCGACAGCACGGCGACGGCCGCGGCCAGCCCGGCCCCGAAGTGGTGCCACAGGTGACAGCGGGGCGAGGCCGCCAGGCAGAAGGCCACCAGCATCCACATCACGGCGATGTTGTCGAGGAAGATCTCCCGCTGCAGGACGACCGAGAGCGGGGACAGGCCGAAGAGCGCCATGCCCAGCCCGGCCGCCCACCGCCGGAGCCCCAGCCGCCGCCCCAGTACATACACCAGCACCACGCTCACCGCCGACACCAGCAGCATCGCGCAGCGCATGGGCGCGACCGAGACGGCGTCGGGGAAGAAGAGCGAGGGCAGCCAGGTGACGGCCGCTATCTGTATCCAGCCCAGCGGCGGATGGTCGTACCAGTACGTGTAGTGGGCCAGGCCCTTGCCCTGCTGCACGGCCCAGGCCTGCGCGAGGTAGGTGCCCTCGTCGTCGCTGAGGTTGGGGAAGCCGGTGATGTTCCAGCCCTGGACGAGCAGGATCAGGGCGAGCAGCACCCCGCACACCAGCAGGTCCGGGCGGGAGCCGCGCAGGCGCGGCACCTCGCGCGGTGTGCCCGGCACGGGGACGGCGGGCAGCGTGGCGACGCGCGACTGCGTCACGGGGAGGATGGCGGTCACGAAGTGACGTCCTCTCGGGTGAGGTGGGCGCCGACGTGTCTGGTCAGTTCCCAGTCGCTGCGCCCGCGTTGCTCCCGCCAGACCGCGCGGAGGGCGGCACCGGCCAGGAGGCACTGGTAGAACGGGCCGCCTGCGATGAGTTTGAGGTAGTGGACGAAGCGCACCCGCAGGCCGTACTGGGCACCGAAGTCGTGCAGCCCGACGACCTCGAAGACAAAGGTGACCAGGGCGGTCACGGCGGGCAGGAAGCTCACCACGGCGACGCCGACGGGTACGTCGAGGAAGAGGGCGACGGCGATGTTCACCGGGATGACGAGCCCGGAGAACGCCTGGAAGAAGGGGGTCATCAGGGTGTAGCGGGCCAGCATCCGCTGGGCGAAGGTGGGCAGTTGGCGCCAGTCCTTCTTGCGGTAGACCTGAAGGAAGCCCTGGTTCCAGCGGGTGCGCTGCTTGAGCAGGCTGAGCAGGGTGCCGGGGGTCTCCTCGCGGGTGACCATCTCGGAGTCGTAGGCGACGACGACGCGCTTGCCCTTGCTGGACAGGCGCACGCCCAGGTCGCAGTCCTCCGCCAGGCACTCCGGATCCCAGCCGTCCGCCTCCCGCAGCACGTCCGTGCGGACGAAGACGGTGTTGCCGCCCAGTGGGATGAATCCTTTCTCCGCATGGAGGTGGAGCCGGCTGCGGAACCAGAAGAAGTACTCCAGGCAGTTGCGCAGGCTGTACCAGCTGGAGTGGAAGTTGATCAGCTGAACCCCGCCCTGCACCACGTCCGCGCCGGTGGTGCGGAAGGCGTGGTCGACGTGGCTGAGCAGGGCCGGGTGCACCTGGTCCTCGGCGTCGAAGACGCCCACGACCTCGCCCCGGCAGTGCGGGAGGGCGGTGTTGAGGGCCTTGGGCTTGTTCTTCTTCTCGTGGGTGTCGGTGATCACCCGCACCTGGTAGGGCGCGGCGGCCGCCACCTTCTCGGCGACCTCGGCGGTCTCGGGGTCGTCGTGCCCGACGATGACGAGGATCTCGTAACGGCCGTGGGTGGACTCCAGCAGCCGGGTGACGGTGTGTTCCAGGACGGTCTGCTCATGACGGGCGGGCACCAGCAGCGAGAAGGACAAGGCGCCCGTGCCGCTGGGCTGTTCGAAGCGGATCGACGCAAGCGTCTCGGGCGTGCGCCAGGCGTGCATCTGCCACCAGAGTGTGAAGGCGGCCATCCAGAAGAGGGCCAGCGACACCACGCAGACGGACAAGGAAGTGAGCAAGAAATCCCCCAGACCCCCAGGAATCGCCCTCGAAGCGTTCCTCAGGGGGAGAGAGTAAGGGGGGAAGGTGAAACGTGGGTGCGGAAACGATAAATCCTGTGTTTCCCAACGAACTGCCCGTTCATCACATCAAGTTGGCACAGACCATTGGTCGGGTGCGCCCGCGGCCGGACGGGGGACTCGGCCGGGGACCTCCTTCCGCGCGCCCCGCCCGAGTGGAAAACTGGCCGCCATGCGTGCGTTCAGGCACATACGGGGCCGGAGGGCGGGCGGCGCGGCGGTGGCCGCGGCCCTGACCGGTGCGGCCGTGGCAGCCCTGACCGGTTGTGATCCGGTGGGCGGGATCAACTCCGTGACGGTTGCGGTCGTGACGGGCAAACAGGCCTCCGACACGCTCAGGCGCGACGGTATCGGCGTGGCCTGGCTCAGCTGCACCGGCAAGGCCGAGAAGGGCGGCGACACGGTCGACGGATCGCCCAAGCCGGTGACGGCCGTCGGGGTCGACTGCGAGGGCCGGACGAGCGACGGCAAGAAGATCATCGTCTTCGGCACGGTCACCGGCATCAGCGGCGAGGCGTGCGTCAGGGGACAGCTGACCGGAAAGGTCGACGGGAAGACGAAGTTCTCGGTCACCGTGCTCGGCGACTGCTCCAAGGCGAGCGCCACCGCCACCGACGGCACCGGCGGGGAGCCGGCACCGCCGCCCGCCTCGCGCGGCTCCGGACACCCCCGCCCGTCGCCGAGCTGCACGGACAAGCCGCAGGGCAAGTAGCAGCACTGTCACCCCCGCCCGGTACGATCCGGTTCGTACGAGCCAACGACCCGGGAGGAGCCCACCGGTGGCGGGAGAACCGCAGGCCGACTGCCTGTTCTGCAAAATCGTCTCGGGGGAGGTGCCCGCGACGGTCGTCAGGGAGACCGAGACGACGCTCGCGTTCCGGGACATCAATCCCCAGGCACCCGTGCACGTCCTGGTGATCCCCAAGGTGCACTACCCGGACGCCATGTCCCTCGCTGCCGCCGAGCCGCAGATCGCCGCGGACGTGCTGCGCGAGGCGGGCGAGGTCGCCCTCCAGGAGAACGGCGACAAGGGCTTCCGCATTGTCTTCAACACCGGTGCGGGGGCGGGCCAGACCGTCTTCCACACGCACGCCCACGTCCTGGGCGGCCGCGGCTTCAACTGGCCGCCCGGCTAAACCGCACGCCCATGTCCGTACGCGAACTCGTCGTCCTCGGCACCGCCAGCCAGGTGCCCACCCGGCACCGCAATCACAACGGCTACGTCCTGCTCTGGGACGGCGAGGGCCTGCTCTTCGACCCCGGCGAGGGCACTCAGCGGCAGATGCTGCGCGCCGGGGTGGCCGCGCACGACCTGAACCGGATCTGCGTCACCCACTTCCACGGTGACCACTCCCTCGGCCTCGCCGGGGTGATCCAGCGCATCAACCTCGACCGGGTGCCGCACCCGGTCACCGCGCACTTCCCGGCGAGCGGCCGCCGCTTCTTCGACCGGCTGCGCTACGCCACCGCATACCGCGAGACGGTCCAGCTCACCGAGGAGCCCGTCTCCGGCAAGGGCGCCGTGCTCGTCGAGGGGCCGCGGTTCCGGCTGGAGGCGCGCAAGCTCTCGCACCCGGTCGACGCCTACGGCTACCGCATCATCGAGCCCGACGGGCGGCGGATGCTGCCTGAGAAGCTCGCCGCACACGGCATCAGCGGCCCGGATGTGGGCCGGCTGCAGCGCGAGGGCGCGGTCGGCGGCGTCACGCTGGACGAGGTGAGCGAGGTGCGGCGCGGACAGCGCTTCGCATTCGTGATGGACACCCGGTTGTGCGAGGGCGTCCATGCCCTCGCCGAGGGGTGCGACATGCTCGTCATCGAATCCACGTTCCTCGACGAGGACGAGGCCCTGGCCACCGAGCACGGCCATCTGACGGCCGGACAGGCCGGCCGGGTGGCCGCCGAGGCGGGCGTGCGGCACCTGGTGCTGACGCACTTCTCCCAGCGGTACGACGACCCGGCCGTCTTCGAGCGCCAGGCCCGGGCGGCGGGCTTCGACGGAGAGCTGACCGTCGCCCGGGACCTGATGCGAGTACCGGTGCCGAAGCGCCGGTGACGCCCGTGAGGGTTTACGGGAGGAAGTACATCGGGTTGGGCAGCTTGTAGGTGTGGGTCGCGTAGCCGCCCTGCAGGTCGCTGAACTGGTCGCCGAAGTTGGCGACGATGCGGTAGCCCTGCGACTCGATGTGCTTGCGCGTGCCCGACTTGTACTCGACGGTGGTGCAGGTCGCGCCGCACGAAAGGTAGGCCGGCGGGGTCTTCTTGTTCTTCAGGAAGAAGTGCGCGGTGTCGGCGACGGGCTTGTAGCCGGCGTTCTTGAGGTTGCGCACGCTCCAGTCGCGCTGGTGCTCGTCGCGGCCGGTCACGTAGAAGACCGTGATGCCCTTGGACTGCGCCCAGTTCACCAGCTTCGGCATGCCGAAGACGGCCGCCATGTCGGTGGACTTGAGGTAGGCGTCCTGCGAGTCGGGCGTGAAGTGGAAGCCCTGCTGCAGCTCGTAGTTGTAGGTCAGCAGGGTGGTGTCGTCGACGTCCAGGACGATGGCGGGCTTGGCGCCCTTCTTGCCCGCGGAGTTCTTGACGACCGTCTCCAGCTGCGCCTTGGCCTTCTTCTCGATGGAGGCGACCTGCTTGGCGTAGCTGCTGTCCGGCGAGGCGTAGTGCTGGCCCGCCTTGTCCACGGTGTCGCCGTAGTAGGCCTTGATCTTGTCCTCGACCTTGCTGAGGTTCGGGATCTCCTTGTCCGAGCGGGGCACCGAGTGGTCGGCGGTGGCCGCGCCGGCGGCGAAGAGGCCGGTGCCCACGACGGCGGTCGCGACAGCGGAGGCCGCGGCTACGCGCACGCGACGGGAGGAGAGGCTGAAAGACACGTTTGAACTCCTGGGTAACAAGGACGGTCAGCGCGAAGCTAGAGGTTTGTCCGGGCCTGGTCAAGGGATGTCTACGCGCAGAGACGGAGGTTCCGGGGCGTACGGTGTGAGGGCAGACCAGCGAAGAGAAGGGCGGGGCGCACACCATGGCGCAGCAAGTTCGCGGAGTCATCGCACCGGGCAAGGGACAGCCGGTGCGGGTGGAGACGATCCTGGTGCCGGGTCCCGGGCCCGGCGAGGCCGTGGTGAAGATCCAGGCGTGCGGGGTGTGCCACACGGACCTGCACTACAAGCAGGGCGGCATCAGCGACGACTTCCCCTTCCTCCTCGGGCACGAGGCGGCCGGTGTCGTCGAGGCGGTCGGCGAGGGCGTGCGCGAGGTGGCGCCCGGCGACTTCGTGATCCTCAACTGGCGGGCCGTCTGCGGCCAGTGCCGGGCGTGCCTGCGCGGCCGCCCGCAGTACTGCTTCGACACGCACAACGCCCGGCAGAAGATGACGCTGGAGGACGGCACCGAGCTCTCCCCGGCGCTGGGGATCGGGGCCTTCGCCGAGAAGACGCTGGTGGCCGCCGGGCAGTGCACCAAGGTGGACCCCAAGGTGTCGCCGGCGGTGGCCGGATTGCTGGGGTGCGGGGTGATGGCGGGCATCGGCGCCGCGATCAACACCGGGCAGGTCTCCCGGGGCGACTCGGTCGCCGTCATCGGGTGCGGCGGCGTGGGCGACGCGGCCGTCGCGGGCTCGCGGCTGGCGGGCGCGGCCCGCATCATCGCCGTCGACATCGACGACCGCAAGCTGGAGACCGCGCTGCGGATGGGCGCCACCCACACGGTCAACTCCCGCACGACCGACCCCGTCGAGGCCATCCGCGAACTGACCGGCGGCTTCGGCGCCGACGTCGTCATCGAGGCGGTCGGCCGGCCCGAGACCTACGAGCAGGCGTTCTACGCGCGCGACCTGGCCGGCACCGTGGTGCTGGTCGGGGTGCCGACGCCCGAGATGAAGCTGGAGCTTCCGCTGCTGGACGTCTTCGGGCGCGGCGGCGCGCTCAAGTCGTCCTGGTACGGCGACTGCCTGCCGTCGCGGGACTTCCCGATGCTCGTCGACCTGCATCTGCAGGGGCGGCTGGACCTCGGGGCGTTCGTCACCGAGACGATCGGCCTGGGCGACGTGGAGAAGGCGTTCGAGCGGATGCACGAGGGCGACGTACTGCGCTCGGTGGTCGTCTTCTAGGGCGTGTCCGATGGGTCAGTGCGGGTCCCGCGGCGTCTGGTGCGGTGCATCGCAAGGCGGAGCATGACCCGCGTACTGGGCGTACTCGGGTTATGCGACAACGCGGCGAGGTGCCGTGCCAGGCGTCGCGGGGCCTGTGCTGACCCATCGGACACGCCCTAGGGCACGCCCGAAGCCGTGGTCGGACGGGCCGTTCGCCGGCCCGTCCGGAGGTGCTGTGCGCTCCTCAGGCCCGCGCCTTCTCCAGGATGCGGGCCGCCACCGCCGGGGAGTCCACCAGCGGATGCAGGGCCATCGCCCGCAGCGCCGCGCCTTCCGTGTCGCGGACCGCCGCGTCGATCGTCGCCCGCTCGACCGCCTTGAGCTGGAGCATCAGCCCCAGCTGGTCCTCCCGCAAGGGGGCGCACGGGAGGGGGCGGGCGCCCTTGGAATCGACCTCGCAGACCGTCTCGATGACCGCGTCGGGGTCCAGCGCGGGGATGGTGTTGCCATTGAGGACGTTGAGGATGAGGCGGGCGCCCTCGTCCCCCGTCACGGCACGCATCAGGGCGAGGGCCACCCGGTCGTAGCCGCCGCCCTCCAGGTCGCAGGTGTCCCGCTGCCAGCCGCCGCTGGCCGCCCGGCTGTCGGCCATGTACGTCTCCTCGCGCCGCAGCCGCGTCCGCTCCCACAGCTCGTACGCCTGGTCGGGCGTGGTGCCCGCCCCCGCCGTCGCGAAGAAACCGCTCTGCTGCTCGTCGAGGAACTCGCCCCGCGTCTGCGCCGCCTCGTGCACCGAGCGCAGCGTCTCCCGCCGGAAGTAGTAGTAATGCAGGTATTCGTTGGGCAGGGAGCCCAGCGCCCGCAGCCACGGGGCGCCGAAGAGCTTGCCCTCCTCGAAGGAGGTCAGCGCCTGCCCGTCCGCCAGCAGCTCTGCCATCAGGTCCCGCCCGTCCAGCCGCAACGCGCGCAGCCAGCCCAGGTGGTTGAGCCCCACGTAGTCGTACTCGACCCGGTCCGGGTCGGCCCCCACCGCGCGGGCCGCCCGCTTCACCAGCCCCACGGGTGAGTCGCAGATGCCGATCACCCGCTCACCCAGAACGTTGGACATCGCCTCGGTCACCATGCCCGCGGGGTTGGTGAAGTTGATGACCCACGCCTGCGGGGCGAGCTCCGCCACCCGCTCCGCGATCCGCATCGCCACCGGAATCGTCCGCAGCCCGTACAGCACCCCGCCCGCGCCGACGGTCTCCTGCCCCAACACCCCTTCGGACAGCGGAATCCGCTCGTCCCGCACCCGGCCGGCGGTACCGCCCACCCGGATCGCCGAGAAGACGAAGTCGGTGCCGCGCACCGCATCGTCCAGATCCCGGGTGACCCGTACGGCCGGAGCCCCCGGCACCCCGGCGGCCTGCGCCTCGAGCACCGAGCCGATCACTCTCAGACGTACCGGATCCGTGTCGTAGA
Organism: Streptomyces olivoverticillatus; assembly: GCF_014203555.1. Lineage (GTDB taxonomy): Bacteria > Actinomycetota > Actinomycetes > Streptomycetales > Streptomycetaceae > Streptomyces > Streptomyces olivoverticillatus. The sequence continues at coordinate 542,313 of NZ_JACHJH010000002.1, forward strand.
GCACGAGTTCGGTACAGCGCCCCGGCGCATCGCGCCGCGCATCCTCCACCAAGGCCCGGTGCACCAAAGGCACCCGGAAACCGCCACCGCCGAGAATCGTCAGCCTCATGGCCGGAACGTACCGCAGCATCGGGCACACTGTCCGGACCGTTCCTGGCGATGTCGTCCGCTGTTGGCCGGGCGGTCGCGGACCGGTGCGGATACGGCCACGGGACGGCCGCCCGCACTGACAGACTCGGCGCACGACCTCCATGTGGCCCGGGCGCCGCGGGGATTCTCGTAAGAAGACCGACGAGAGGAGCAGCGAGTGAGCACGACGGTCCGCACGGAAGGCCCCGGCGAGCTTTTCGAGGGGGCGGCGCCCGTACTCGACCCCCTGGCCGAGGTCCGGTCCGAGACCGATCCGCCGACCGACGTCTATCTGACCGGGACCGTCTTCCTCGACATCATCTTCACCGGCCTGGACTCCGCACCGGTGCGCGGCACCGAGTCCTGGGCGCGCGGCATGGGGTCCAGCCCCGGGGGCATCGCCAACATGGCCACCGCCCTGGCCCGGCTGGGCCTGCGCACCTCGCTGGCCGCGGCCTTCGGCGACGACATGTACGGGGAGTACTGCTGGGAGGCCCTCTCCCGGGGCGAGGGCATCGACCTGGGGCTGTCCCGCACGGTGCCCGGGTGGCACTCCCCGGTCACCGTCTCCATGGCCTACGAGGGCGAGCGCACGATGGTCTCCCACGGGCACGAGGCGCCGCCGCCGGAGGAGCCCGCGCCCGAGTGCCCGCCCCCGGCGCGCGCCTGCGTGGCGCTCCTCGAACCCGGCAGACAGGAGGAGTGGATCGCCACCGCCGCCCGGCGCGGCAGCCGGGTCTTCGCCGACGTCGGCTGGGACGAGACCGGGCGCTGGGACCCGGCCGACCTGGCCGACCTGGAGTACTGCGAGGCGTTCCTGCCCAACGCCGAGGAGGCCATGCGCTACACCCGCACCGACTGCCCGCGCGCCGCGGCTCGCGCGCTGGCCGACAAGGTGCCGCTGGCCGTCGTCACCATGGGGGAGCGGGGCGCGTACGCGGTGGACGGGCGGACCGGCGAGAGCGCCGAGATCCCGGCCATCGTGGTGGAGGCGCTGGACCCCACCGGGGCCGGGGACGTCTTCGTCGCCGGGTTCGTCACCGGCACCCTCGCCGAGTGGCCGCTGGCGGACCGGCTCGCCTTCGCGGGCCTTTCCGCGGCCCTGTCCGTACAGGAATTCGGCGGGTCGCTCTCGGCGCCCGGCTGGGTGGAGATCGCCGCCTGGTGGCACCACGTGCGGTCCTTCGACGACCAGGACCGGGCCACCCTGCGCCGCTATGCCTTCCTCGACGGGGTGCTCCCGGCGGCGTCCCGGCCCTGGCCGCTGCGCCGGGCGGTGCCCACGCTGGGCTTCCGGCGCCGGTAGGGCTGCGGGCCCGGGCCCGGAAAACCCCTCGGGCCCGTCCGTGCACCGTCGTACCCTTGGTATTCAAGGTTGTCGGACATCGAATCGGACACGGAAAGAGGGATGAGCAGGCCCGAGCGCCGGCCCATGACTCAGACACCCACACGACCGCAGGCGAGCGCCCGGTTCACGGTCCCGGCCAAGCACCCCATGGTGACGGTCCTGGGCTCCGGGGATGCGCTGCTGCGCGTGATCGAAAATGCCTTCCCGTCGACGGACATCCACGTACGGGGCAATGAAGTCAGCGCGACGGGGGATGCGCGCGAAGTAGCCCTCGTTCAGCGCTTGTTCGACGAAATGATGCTGGTGCTCCGGACAGGTGCGCCGATGACGGAGGACGCGGTGGAACGATCGATCGCCATGCTGCGCGATGTGGAAGGCCAGGCGGAGACCCCCGCCGAAGTCCTCACCCAGAACATCCTCTCCAGCCGCGGCCGCACCATCCGCCCCAAGACGCTCAACCAGAAGCGCTACGTCGACGCGATCGACAAGCACACGGTCGTCTTCGGCATCGGCCCCGCCGGCACCGGCAAGACGTACCTGGCCATGGCGAAGGCGGTCCAGGCCCTGCAGTCCAAGCAGGTCAACCGCATCATCCTGACCCGGCCGGCCGTCGAGGCGGGCGAGCGGCTCGGCTTCCTGCCCGGCACGCTCTACGAGAAGATCGACCCCTACCTGCGCCCGCTCTACGACGCGCTGCACGACATGCTCGACCCCGACTCCATCCCGCGCCTGATGGCCGCGGGCACGATCGAGGTCGCGCCGCTCGCATACATGCGTGGCAGAACCCTGAATGACGCCTTCATCATCCTCGACGAGGCCCAGAACACCAGCCCCGAGCAGATGAAGATGTTCCTCACCCGGCTCGGCTTCGACTCCAAGATCGTGATCACGGGTGACATCACCCAGATCGACCTGCCCGGCGGCACCAAGAGCGGTCTGCGCCAGGTGCGGGAGATCCTCGATGGCGTCCAGGACGTCCATTTCTCCATGCTGACCAGCCAGGACGTCGTACGGCACAAGCTGGTCGGCCGTATTGTCGACGCGTACGAGCAGTACGACAGCCGCAACGGAAAGTAAGTCGCGTAAACCCATGTCAATCGACGTCAACAACGAATCCGGCACCGACATCGACGAGCAGGCCGTCCTCGACGTCGCCCGCTACGCGCTGGCCCGGATGCGCATCCACCCGCTCTCCGAACTCTCGGTCATCGTTGTCGACGCCGACGCCATGGAGCAGCTCCACATCCAGTGGATGGACCTCCCCGGCCCGACCGACGTGATGTCCTTCCCGATGGACGAGCTGCGACCCCCGGCCAAGGACGACGACGAGCCGCCGCAGGGTCTCCTCGGCGACATCGTGCTCTGCCCGGAGGTCGCGAAGAAGCAGGGCGAGGAGGCGCCGACGGGCCACTCCATGGACGAGGAGCTCCAGCTCCTGACCGTCCACGGCGTGCTCCACCTCCTCGGCTACGACCACGAGGAGCCGGACGAGAAGGCCGAGATGTTCGGCCTCCAGGCCGCGATCATCGACGGCTGGCGCGCCGAGCGCGGCATCGAGGGCCCCTCCCCGGCGCCCACGTTCACGTGACCGGCCTGATCGCGGCCGCGGTCCTGCTGCTCGTCGTCGCCTGGCTCGCCGCCTGCGCCGAGGCCGGGCTCGCCCGCACCACGCGCTTCCGCGCGGAGGAGGCGCTGCGTTCGGGCCGGCGCGGCAGCGCCCGCCTGATGGCGGTCGCGGCCGACCCGACCCGCTATCTGAACGTGGCGCTGCTGGTGCGGGTCGCCTGCGAGATGGCGGCGGGGGTGTTCGTCACCTACGTCTGCCTGGAGTCCTTCGACGCCACCTGGCAGGCGCTGACCGTCGCCATCGCGGTGATGGTCCTGGTGTCGTACGTGGCCGTCGGCGTCTCCCCGCGCACCATCGGCCGCCAGCACCCGCTGGGCACGGCCACGGCGGCGGCGTACGTCCTGCTGCCGCTGGCCCGGGTGATGGGCCCGGTGCCCCGGCTGCTGATCCTGCTGGGCAACGCCCTCACCCCCGGCAAGGGCTTCCGCATGGGCCCGTTCGCCTCCGAGGCGGAGCTGCGGTCCATGGTGGACCTCGCCGAGAAGGAGTCGCTGATCGAGGACGAGGAGCGCCGCATGGTGCACTCGGTCTTCGAGCTCGGCGACACCCTCGTCCGCGAGGTGATGGTGCCCCGCACCGACCTGGTGGTCATAGAGCGCGGCAAGACCATCCGGCAGGCCCTGACGCTGGCGCTGCGCTCGGGCTTCTCGCGGATCCCGGTGACCGGCGAGAACGAGGACGACGTCGTCGGCGTCGTCTACCTCAAGGACCTCGTCCGCAAGACGCACATCAGCCGGGACGCGGAGGGCGAGCTGGTCTCCACGGCCATGCGGCCCGCGGTGTTCGTGCCCGACACCAAGAACGCGGGGGACCTGCTGCGGGAGATGCAGCAGCAGCGCAACCACTGCGCGGTCGTGATCGACGAGTACGGCGGCACGGCGGGCATCGTCACCATCGAGGACATCCTCGAAGAGATCGTCGGCGAGATCACCGACGAGTACGACCGGGAGCTGCCGCCGGTGGAGGAGCTCGGCGGCGGGCGCTACCGCGTCACGGCCCGGCTGGACATCGGCGACCTCGGCGAGCTCTACGGCCTGGAGCTGGACGACGAGGACGTGGAGACCGTGGGCGGTCTGCTTGCCAAGTCGCTGGGCCGGGTGCCCATCGCCGGAGCCACGGCCGAGGTCGGCCTCGCCGAGCTGGGCTCGGATGCGGACGCGGCCGTCGCCGCGCTGAAGCTGACGGCCGAATCGGCGGCGGGACGGCGGAACCGGATCGTCACGGTCCTGGTGGAGCCAGTGCCGGGCAAGCCCGACGGCGTGGTCTGACAGCTGTTTACGACCACTCGGGGGAAAGCCGGCCCGCGGCGTGAATGCCCCGACCCCTTCGGGGAACCCACGCACAATGCAGGTGCTCAGAAGAGTTCTCGCCGCGGCCGGCCGGCCCTTGCTGGCCTCGTCGTTCGTCTCCAGCGGGCTGCAGACGATGCGGCACCCCGAGATCCTCGCGCCCGTCGCGGCCCCGGTCGCGCTGGCCATCGCCGAGCGTGTGCCGGGGCTGCCGCGGGACGCCGTGCGGCTGGTGCGGATCAACGGGGCGGTGCACGTCGGTGGCGGGGTGCTGCTCGCGGCCGGGCGGCTGCCGCGGCTCGCCGCCTTGATACTGGCCGCGAGCCTGGTGCCCACCACCGTGGCCGGGCACCCCTTCTGGACGGAGGGCGACCCGGGCAAGCGCCTCCAGCAGAAGATCCACTTCTTCAAGAACCTCTCGATCTTCGGCGGCCTGCTGGTCGCGGCCGCCGTGCACGAGGAGCGACCCCGATGAGCGAGTTCGAACGTTCGCGCGCCATGCCCGCGCTGCCCGAGGTGGTCTACGACCAGGCCTGCGACCTGCGGCGGCTGGAGGCCTGGCTGCCCAGGGACCTGCACGTGCGGCAGGAGGACCCGCCCGCGGTCACCGTCCACGAGGACCGCACGGGCGAGGACGCCGCCGCCATGGTGCGGCTCCAGAAGGACCGGCTGCGGATGGAGTGGGGCACCCGCGAGACCGGCCGCTACGCGGGATGGCTGGAGGTCACCGGCACCGGCAGCGGTGCCAGCACGGTGACCGTGCACCTGTCGTTCTTCGACGAGTCCCACGCCCCTTCGGACGGTTCCGTCGAGGACGCCCTGGAGAAGAGCCTGGACCGGCTGGCGGAACAGGTCCGGCTCCGGGCCGACGCCCCCGAGGGACCGGGCTGACAGAGCTCAGCCCGCCCGTCCCGCCCGGCCGCGCAGCCCGACGGCCAGCAGGACGGCCACCACCGCCACGATCGCCGCGTCGACACCCAGGCCCAGCTTGATGCCGCCCAGGGTGGCCTCGGCGAAGCCCGCCCCGCCGTCCTGGAGGGAGGCGATCCGCGCCGAGGACAGGGCGCTCAGCAGCGGGATGCCGATGGTCATGCCGACCTGCTGCGAGCTGGTGACCAGGCCCGTGGCCAGCCCCTGCTCGTGGTCGGGCAGCCCCGAGGTGGCGGTGACGCCGTAGGCGACGATCGCCCACAGGTGCCCGAGGCAGCCCAGCGCGGCGCCGGCCAGGGCCAGCCAGGCGCCCGAATGCCGCCCGAGACCCAGCAGCGCGGCGGTGCACACCGCCTGGATCAGCATGCCGGTGACCAGCGTGTTGCGGGCCCCGATGCGCCCGATGACCCGGGGCGCGACGGCCCCCGCCAGCGCGGCCACCACGCCCTGCCCGCCGAAGACCAGGCCGGTGCGGAACGCCGAGAGCTCCAGCACCTCCTGCAGGTACAGGGTGAGCAGGAAGATGACCGTGCTCATCATCGCGAAGGTGACCAGCCCGCCCAGGTTCCCCCAGGCGACCGTGCGCCGCCGCAGCATCGGCAGCGACACCAGCGGCTCGGCGGCCCGCGACTCGATGACGACGAACGCCGCCAGCAGCCCCACACCGGCGATCAGGCCGACGATGACGTCCGTACCGCCGAAGCCGTGCTGCGCGGCGGTCGACAGGGCGTAGATCAGCGCCAGCAGCCCGCCGGTCACGGTGGCGGCGCCCGGCACGTCCATCCTCGGCCGCTCCGGACGGCGGGACTCGGTCAGCAGGCCGGGGGCCAGCGCCAGGACGACGGAGCCCGCCACGGCCAGCAGCCCCATCGTCGAGCGCCAGCCCAGCGCGTCGGTCATCACACCGCCCAGCAGCATGCCGATGGTGAAGCCCAGCGACATCACGGTGCCGCTGATGCCCAGCGCCCGCTCGCGCTGCGGGCCCTCGGTGAAGGTGGTGGTGAGCAGCGACATCCCGGTGGGCACGATCACCGCCGCGCCCAGCCCCTGCAGGACCCGCCCGGCCAGGAAGGAGGCGGGGTCCCAGGCGAGCGTGGCGAGCACCGACGCCGCCGTGAAGGCGGCAAGCCCGGTCAGGAACAGCTTGCGCCGCCCGTACAGGTCGGCGATCCGGCCGAAGAGCAGCAGGAAACCGCCCGACGGCAGCGCGAAGGCGGTGACCGCCCACTGCAGGTCGGCCTGGCCCATCCCCAGGTCCTTGCCGAGGTCGGGCAGCGCGACGTTCAGGATGGAGAAGTCGAGCGCGATGATGAACTGTGCCGCGCAGAGCACCAGCAGGATGAGCTTCGCGCGGCCGGACAGGTGGGTTGCCGCTTGTGGCGGGGCCGAAGTGACGGGGGATGAGGTGTCGATCGCCATGGTCAACACCTTCGGCCGTCCGGAACACCCGTGGGGAGATGCTGTTTATGGTGGTGGTCGCACCACCAGGCAGGGACGAGGGGGAAGCTTGACGACCGCATCACCGGCCCGCAGCGCCGGGGCGCGCCGCCGCCAGGAGCTGCGCGACTTCCTGATGAGCCGCCGGGCCCGGGTCAGCCCGGCCGACGCGGGCCTGCCGGACGGCGGCGGCCGCCGCCGCACCCCGGGCCTGCGCCGCGAGGAGGTCGCCGTCCTCGCCGGGGTGGGCGCCAGTTGGTATCAGTGGCTGGAGCAGGGCCGCGACATCACCGTCTCGCCGCAGGTGCTCGACTCGGTGGCGCGCGTGCTCAGGCTGGACGAAATGGAGCGCCGCCATCTGTACGTCCTGGCCGGGCTGAACCCGCCGCTGCCGCAGACCGCCGAGTACGACCCGGAGTACCTGTGCGCGGGGCTGCACCGGCTGATCGACGCCTGGATGCCGCTCCCCTCGCACATCATGGACCCCTACTGGAACATCGTCGGCTACAACGAATCGGCCGCCCTGGTCATGGGTTTCCGCCCCGAGACCCGGCAGAACTGTCTGATCACCTTCTTCACCGACCCCGTCTACCGTTCCCGCGCCCGCAACTGGGAGGCCAACGCCGGCCGCGTCGTCGCCCAGTTCCGCGCCGCATGGTCCGAGCGGCCGGACGACGAGGGCTTCGGCCTGATCGTCGAGGAACTCTCCGGGGAGAGCGAGGAGTTCACCGACCTCTGGGCCCGGGGCGATGTGGTGCCGGGCGGCCAGCTGGTCAAGGAGATGCAGCATCCGCTGGTGGGCACCCTGGCCTTCGAGTCCACCCACCTGCGCGTCCCGGCCCGGCCGGACCTGACGATCGTCATGCACAACCCCGTCGGTGACACCGACACCGCGGCGAAGGTGGAGTGGCTGACCTCTCCCGAGGGCCGGCGGGGCGGCATGTACTCGGTGGCCGGCTGAGGGCGGGCCGCGGCGCGCGCCTATGCTCCGGGTATGACCGACAACACCGCGCTCGGCCCCGAGGACCGCAAGCTCATCACGCTCGCCCGCGCCACTCGCGCCCGCAACGCCGTGCCGGAGGGCGCGGCCGTGCGCGACGAGACGGGGCGCACCTACGTCGCCGGGACCGTCGGCCTGGCCTCGCTGCGGCTCAGCGCGCTGCAGACCGCGGTGGCGATGGCGGTGGCCGGCGGTGCGAAGTCGCTGGAGGCGGCCGCGGTCGTCTCCGAGGCGTCCTCGGTCGCGGACGCGGACCGCGCGGCCGTACGGGACCTGGGCGGGCCGGACACCCCGGTGCTGCTCGCCGGGACGGACGGCACCCCGGGCCCGGTGGTCACGGCGGGCTGAGGGCCGGGCGGCCCCTGCTGGTCGGCGGGTGCCGGTGGATCGGGGAGAATATGGGGCATGGATAGAGCTTCCTCCCCCTCCCAGGCCCCTCACCGCGCGGGCTTCGCGTGCTTCGTCGGCCGCCCCAACGCGGGCAAGTCGACCCTGACCAACGCGCTGGTGGGGACGAAGGTCGCGATCACCTCCAACCGGCCGCAGACCACCCGGCACACCGTGCGCGGCATCGTGCACCGGCCGGACGCCCAGCTCGTGCTGGTGGACACCCCCGGTCTGCACAAGCCGCGCACCCTGCTGGGCGAGCGGCTCAACGACGTCGTGCGCACCACCTGGGCCGAGGTCGACGTGATCGGCTTCTGCCTGCCCGCCGACCAGAAGCTCGGTCCGGGCGACCGCTTCATCGCGAGCGAGCTCGCGGGCATCAAGAAGACGCCGAAGATCGCCATCGTCACCAAGACGGACCTGGTCGACTCCAAGACGCTCGCCGAGCAGCTGATCGCCATCCAGCAGCTGGGCGAGGAGCTGGGCATCCAGTGGGCGGAGATCGTCCCGGTCTCGGCCGTGGGCGACAAGCAGGTCTCCCTGCTGGCGGACCTGATCGCGCCGATGCTGCCGGAGAGCCCGCCGCTCTACCCCGAGGGCGACCTGACCGACGAGCCGGAGCAGGTCATGGTGGCCGAGTTGATCCGCGAGGCCGCCCTGGAGGGCGTCCGCGACGAGCTGCCGCACTCCATCGCCGTGGTGGTCGAGGAGATGCTGCCCCGCGAGGACCGCCCCAAGGACAAGCCGCTCCTCGACATCCACGCCAACCTCTACATCGAGCGCCCCAGCCAGAAGGGCATCATCATCGGCCCCAAGGGCGCCCGCCTCAAAGAGGTCGGCATGAAGTCCCGCAAGCACATCGAGGCACTGCTCGGTACCCCGGTCTACCTCGATCTGCATGTGAAGGTCGCGAAGGACTGGCAGCGGGACCCGAAGCAGCTGCGGAAGCTGGGATTCTAAGCCGGAAAGAGGGGCTTACGCGCCTTCTTTGAGCACTGTGCGGATCAGTTCGCGCTGTTCCTGGGTGAGGTGGGGGTCCGCGAGGTGGACCGAGCGGCCGTCCACGTCGATGACGTAGCGGAAGCCGTCCGGCACGCCCCTGGACCCGCTCTCCCGGCCGGGCGCGAGCGCCCGGTGGGCGAGGGCCTCCAGGTGCGTCGCGTCGGGCCGGCCGCAGGTGTCCAGCTCGGCCCGGCGCTCGATGCCGGCGAAACCGCCGGTACGGGTGATGACGATACGCATGGGGTCATCCCTACCCCGCCCGCACCGCTCTACGGGTGCCTATGCCGCGGCCACCCCCACCTGGCTCCAGGCCTTGAGCACGGACTGGGCCGCGTCGCCGTCGCCGTAGAGGGTCCGGGCCGTGGCCACGGTCAGCCGGGCGAACTCCGCGAAGTCGGCTGTGCTGCGCAGCTGCCCGCCGGTCAGGGTGTCGTACCAGATCTTTCCGGCGCGGTCCCAGGCGTTGCCGCCGAGGGCGGTGGCCAGCAGGTAGAAGGCGTGGTTCGGGATGCCGGAATTGATGTGGACGCCGCCGTTGTCGCGGTTGGTGCGCACGAAGTCGTCCATGGTGGCGGGCTGCGGGTCCTTGCCCAGCACGGGGTCGTTGTAGGCGGTACCCGGGGACTTCATGGAGCGCAGGGCGGTGCCGGCGACGTGCGGGGCGAGCAGGCCGGAGCCGATGAGCCAGTCGGCCCGGTCGGCGGTCTGGCCGAGGGCGTACTGCTTGATCAGTGAGCCGAAGACGTCGGAAACGGACTCGTTGAGCGCCCCGGACTGGCCGTAGTACTCCAGGTTGGCCGTGTGCTGGGTGACGCCGTGGGTCAGTTCGTGGCCGATGACGTCCACGGGGAGGGTGAAGTCGAGGAAGAGGTCGCCGTCCCCGTCGCCGAAGACCATCTGCTCGCCGTCCCAGAAGGCGTTGTCGTACTTCTGGCCGTAGTGGACGGAGGCGTTCAGCGGCATTCCCGAGCCGTCGATGGAGTGCCGGCCGTACACCTTGAAGTAGAAGTCGAACGTGGCGCCGAGCCCGGCGTTGGCACGGTTGACCGTCGCGTCCTTGGAGGGCGCGGCTCCTTCGGTGTGCACCTTGGCGCCGGGCAGCTGCTCCACGTGCCCGGAGTCGAAGATCGTGCGCTGCGGCTTCTCGGAGGGGGTGCCGGCGGCCGAGTCCAGCGGGCGCAGCGCGGTGACCCGGCGGCGGGTGCGCAGGGCACCGTCGTGTTCGAGGGTGCGGCGGGCGGGCTCGAAGAAGCGTGGGTCTTCGGCCTGGGCGAGCTTGTCGAGGACGTGCGGCGGCACGATGGTGCAGAAGATCTGATTCTCGGTGGGGTTCATGGCGTGCAATGTGGCATCAGCCCCGGGGGCTGTCACTCCCGGACGGCGGGATTCATGAATTTGAGTGGTCGGGTTCCTCTCCCGGCCTCCCCCAGCTACCGCTGGGGGTGCCCCCGTTCCGCATGCTGGAACGGTCCGCCGCGTCCCGTCCGCCTCGGCTAAGGTGCGATGCACCATGCGTGATGTGCTGCTTCTCCTTAGCCGCCGCGGCGAGGGCCTGTAGTCGTAGGCCGACCCCCTCTCCGCGGAGTCCGGTGCTGCGGCGATCCCGCTTCCGAGCAGCCCCCCGTCGGCCGTCCCCCGTGGATACCCCAGGAGCCTGCGCAGATGCCCGAGATCTCCCAGTCCGTCGGCCGCCCCACGCCCCTCACCGCGGCCACCGTCACCCAGCGGCCCTCCGGAATGCCGGTGCACAAGTACCGCCCGTACGAGGCGGTGGACATCCCCGGCCGCACCTGGCCGGACAACCGCATCACCGCCGCCCCCCGCTGGCTCTCCACCGACCTGCGCGACGGCAACCAGGCGCTGATCGACCCGATGTCGCCGGCCCGCAAGCGCGAGATGTTCGACCTGCTGGTCCGCATGGGCTACAAGGAGATCGAGGTCGGCTTCCCCTCCTCCGGGGCCACCGACTTCGACTTCGTACGGTCGATCATCGAAGAGGACGCCATCCCCGAGGACGTGACGATCTCCGTCCTCACCCAGGCGCGCGAAGAGCTGATCGAGCGCACGGTGGAGTCGCTGCGCGGCGCCCCCCGGGCCACCGTCCACCTCTACAACGCCACCGCGCCGGTCTTCCGGCGGGTGGTCTTCCGCGGCTCGCGCGAGCAGGTCAGGCAGATCGCGGTCGACGGCACCCGGCTGGTCGTCGAGTACGCCGAGAAGATCCTCGGCGACGAGACGGTCTTCGGCTACCAGTACAGCCCGGAGATCTTCACCGACACCGAGCTGGACTTCGCCCTGGAGGTCTGCGAGGGCGTCATGGACGTCTGGCAGCCCGAGGCCGGCCGCGAGATCATCCTGAACCTGCCGGCGACCGTCGAGCGGTCCACCCCCTCCACCCACGCCGACCGCTTCGAGTGGATGTCGCGCCACCTCTCCCGCCGCGAGCACATCTGCCTGTCGGTCCACCCGCACAACGACCGCGGCACTGCCGTGGCCGCCGCCGAGCTGGCGATCATGGCCGGGGCGGACCGGATCGAGGGCTGCCTGTTCGGCCAGGGCGAGCGCACGGGCAACGTCGACCTGGTCACCCTGGGCATGAACCTCTTCTCCCAGGGCGTCGACCCGCAGATCGACTTCTCGCAGATCGACGAGGTCCGCCGCACCGCCGAGTACTGCAACCAGATGGAGGTCCACCCGCGCCACCCCTACGCGGGCGACCTGGTCTACACCGCCTTCTCCGGCTCCCACCAGGACGCCATCAAGAAGGGCTTCGAGGCGATGGCGGAGAGCGCCGCCGCCGAAGGCAAGACCGTGGACGACATCGAGTGGGCGGTCCCCTACCTGCCGATCGACCCCAAGGACGTCGGCCGCTCCTACGAGGCCGTCATCCGCGTCAACTCCCAGTCCGGCAAGGGCGGCATCGCCTACGTCCTGAAGAACGACCACAAGCTGGACCTGCCGCGCCGGATGCAGATCGAGTTCTCCAGGACCATCCAGGCCCGGACCGAGGCCGCGGGCGGCGAGGTGACCCCGCAGGAGATCTGGGCCGTCTTCCAGGACGAGTACCTGCCCACCGCCGACAACCCCTGGGGCCGGATCGCCCTGCGCTCCACCCAGACCTCCACCACCAGCGAGGGCACGGACGCGCTCACCGTCGAAGCGGTCGTCGACGGGGTCGAGACGGTGCTCACGGGCACCGGCAACGGCCCGATCTCCGCCTTCTTCGACGCCCTCGGCGCGACCGGCATCGACGCCAGGCTGCTGGACTACACCGAGCACACCATGAGCGAGGGGGCCAGCGCCCAGGCGGCCTCGTACATCGAGTGCGTGATCGACGGCGCGGTGCTGTGGGGCATCGGCATCGACGCCAACACGACCCGCGCCTCGATCAAGGCGGTGGTCTCGGCGGTGAACCGGGCCCATCGTCACGCACGGTAAACCGCGGGGCGATTGCACCGTCAACAACGCGCCGCCGAAAACACCGCATCCGGTGGGCTCGGCGGCGCCCTTCCCCGGCAGCCGCCCGAACTCCGCGCACGAGGTACTGACGCCGCATCACCGATGTGGCTAACATCACGTCAACGCGGCGACGAGGCCGCGGCGTTAGGGAGGTGCGCCGTGATGCACGCGCAAGGCCGACACAGCCCGGACCGGCGTGTGGTGGGCGTACGCACCGTATGGCGCACGGTCGGTGACGGCGAGTTCTTCTGCCCCGGCTGCGGAGGTGACCGCAACTACCACCGCCGTACGGGCCGGCGCCGCCTTGTCGTGTTCGGCGTGCCCCTGCTGCCGCGCGGCCCGGTGGGGCCGATCGTCGAGTGCACCGCCTGCCGCTGCCGCTACGCGATGGACGTCCTGGACCACCCGACGACCACCCGCTTCTCCGCGATGCTGCGCGATGCCGTGCACACGGTGGCCCTCGCCGTCCTCGCCGCGGGCGGCACCGAAGCCCGCACCGTGCGCAGGGCCGCGGTGGGCGCCGTACGGGCGGCGGGCTTCGCCGACTGCAGCGAGGAGCAGCTCGTCACACTGATCGAGGCGCTCGCCGCCGACACCGGCCGCCTCCCGGGGCGCTACGCCTCGCCGCCGGGCACCGGGCCGGGCGGCTTCGACCCCTGCGGCACCGCCCTGGCCATCGAGCTGCACGAGGCGCTGGAGCCGCTGGCCCCGCACCTGGCCCCGGCCGGGCGCGAGTCCATCCTGCTCCAGGGCGCCCGGATCGCCCTCGCGGACGGGCCCTACCGGCCCGCGGAGCGCGAGGTGCTGGCGACGGTGGGACGCGCCCTGATGCTGCGCCCGGAAGACACCGAACGGCTGCTGGCGGCGGCCCGCACGCCCTCCTGAGGGCGGCCACCGCCGGGGCCGGCTCCGGTCAGTCCTCCGGAACCGGCCTGCCGATCTGATCGCGCAGGTCGAAGCGGCGTACGAACCACGCGAAGCCGTGCGGAAGCGTCGCCGCCAGCTCCTCGCGGCGGCGCCAGGCGCCGCGCTCCTCCAGCATGACCAGCGCCTCGCGGATGTGGTCCGGGAACTCCAGGGCGTGCAGCCGCACCATCTCCAGGATCATCGACTCCGGCAGATGGGCCGTGCCGAAGCGCAGACAGTTGTGGACCATCGCGGTGCGCGCCGCGCCGACGAACGAGGCCACCTCCTCCTTGGGCTTGAACCGGTGCGTGATCTCGATGTCGGCGGTGTGCACGATCTCGGCCCCGGCCCGCCACGCCCGGACGCTGAACTCGGGCTCGAACCCGCCGTAGTGCACCATCCCCTCGTCGTAGCCGCCGAGGCGGGTGAAGAGCGCGCGCTCGACGACCGTGCCGGCCGAGGACGCGACCTGGACCTGCCGGTCATGGGGAGCGGGGTCGGGGACAGTCGTGTTCCAGCGCGTGCCCATGTACGGGACGATCAGGCGGCAGCCGTGGCCGCGCCAGGCCGAGGAGCTGTCCAGGATGGTGACGGACAGGATCCGCCCGGGGGCGAGCAGCCGCTCGGCCGCGCGGTCCCAGCCGTCGGAGAAGCGGGTGTGCGCGTCCGTCACGAACAGCACCCGGCCCCGGGCGTGCCGGGCGGCCAGGTTGCGGGCGGCGCCCACGCCGAGGTGTCGATCGGACCGGACGACCGTCGTACGGCGCCGGGCCGCAGCGTCGGTGACGCTCGGCCGTCGCTCGGGCGCCGAGCAGTCGTCCACGACGACGAACTCGACACCGTCCGGCCCGGCGGCGGCGTCCAGGGCCGAGGCGATGGTCGCCCCGGCTCTGTCGCCCTCGTCCCGCGCGGGCAGGACCACGCTGATCCCGGGCGGAGCGGCCCTCACCAGCCGAAGCCGCCGGTGATGGTGATGGTGTGCAGGGTGATCGTCGAGAGCGCGAGCCCGCCCGGCGTCCGCGGAGCCAGCTGCTCCGCCTGCGCCAGCCGGTCGTGCTCGTCGGGGGACAGGCCGAAGCGGTCGGCCAGGGCCTGGGTGTCGTCGCGCAGCTCGCGCAGGGTGGCGGGGTCCTCGGCCGCCGCCAGCATGATCTGCCGCAGTTTCTGGCTCATTCCGGGTTCCTTCCGTTGGGGCGGGCCGTCAAGTGCTGGTCCGTCGCCTGCCCGCCGGGCCGCCGGGGCCGCCAGCGCACGGTGGGGTCCAGGCGGTCGGCGTGGGAGGCGATGCGGTCGGCGTGGGGCAGCAGGTCGCGGATCATCTGCCGCAGCTCTTCGCCGATGGGGGCCGAGGGGGTGAAGCCCAGAGCGCGCAGCCGCGCGGTCTCGGGGTTGTAGTGGTGCTGCTCGGCCTCGCTGCGCGGATTGTCGACGGGCTCGATCCGCGCGGTCAGACCGCACTCCAGCGCGGCCCGGTGCACCAGCTCGGCCAGGTGCCGTACGGAGAGCACGTCCCGCAGCTGGTTGAAGACGCGGTACTCGCCGGGCTCGGGCGGATTCTCCAGGGCCAGGGTCAGGCACTGCATCGAGTCGGCCAGGGAGAGCAGGCCGCGGCGCTGGGTGCCGTTGCCGTACGGGGTGATGGGGCGGTTGATCACCGTCTGGCAGCAGAAGCGGTTGACCGAGGTGCCGAAGGCCTCGTCGTAGTCCAGCCGGCTGCTGAGCCGGGGGTCGGCGGGGCACCAGGTGCCGTAGACGACGCCCTGCATCACATCGGTGGCCCGCAGCCCCCACAGATCGCAGGCGAAGGCCACGTTCTGCGAGTCGAAGACCTTGCTCCAGTGGTACCAGGACCCCGCCTGGCGGGGGAACGGCAGCCGGTCGCGGCGGCCGCGGTACTCGACCTCGAAGAAGCCCTCGGGGATGTCCACGTCCGGGGTGCCGTACTCGCCCATGGTGCCGAGCTTGAGCAGATGGGCCTGCGGGCAGTGGTCGCGCATGGCGAACAGCAGGCTCAGGGTGCCCGTGACGTTGTTGCTCTGCACCGACTCGGCGTGCCAGAAATCGATCATCGAGTAGGGGGCCGAGGGGCACTCCGCGAGGTGCACGACGGCATCCGGGGCGAAGGCGGCCAGCGCCCGGCCCAGGGCGTCGTGATCCCGCAGGTCCAGCGGGTAGAAGGGCATGGCCGCCCCGAAGTGCTCGGTGAAGGCGGCGAGCCGCTCGGCCGGCGGGGCGATCGGGACGGCGCTCACCGAGCCCATCTGTGCCACCCAGGCCCGCCGCAGCAGGGCGTCGGCACCCCCGACGCGGTGCCCGCGGGCGGCCAGGCGCTGGGCCAGGGCCCAGCCGAGATAGCCGTCGACTCCCGCGATGAAGACGCGCATGGCCGTGCACCCCCTTCCTCCCGGATCGCTCCCGGAGGCGGTCACTCGAATGATGCCGCGAGGTCAAGGCGTATGTCGCTGAATGTCCCCCGATCGTGGGCATTACTTGATATGGGGCTTTACGGCTGTCCGATTCGGCGCTAACGCGGGTACGGGCGGCAGGTGGTGTCACACCGGTACGGGACAATGAATCGTATGAGCCTGTTCCGTGACGACGGAGTCGTCCTGCGCACCCAGAAGCTGGGCGAAGCGGACCGGATCATCACGCTGCTCACCCGCGGTCACGGCCGGGTGCGGGCCGTGGCCCGGGGCGTGCGCCGCACCAAGTCGAAGTTCGGGGCGCGCCTGGAGCCGTTCTCCCACGTCGACGTGCAGTTCTTCGCCCGGGGCGGCGAGCTCGTCGGGCGCGGGCTGCCGCTGTGCACCCAGAGCGAGACGATCGCCGCCTACGGGGGCGGGATCGTCACCGACTACGCCCGCTACACCGCGGGCACCGCGATGCTGGAGACCGCCGAGCGGTTCACCGACCACGAGGGCGAGCCCGCCGTGCAGCAGTACCTGCTGCTCGTGGGGGCGCTGCGCACGCTGGCCGCGGGCGAGCACGCCCCGCACCTGGTCCTCGACGCCTTCCTGTTGCGCTCGCTTGCCGTCAACGGCTACGCGCCCAGCTTCGGCGCCTGCGCGAAGTGCGGGATGCCCGGCCCCAACCGGTTCTTCTCGGCCGCCGCCGGAGGCGTGGTGTGCGGTGAGTGCCGGGTGCCCGGAAGCGTCGTACCCTCCTCGGAGTCGATCGAGCTCCTCGGCGCGTTGCTGACCGGGGACTGGGCGACGGCGGACGCGTGCGAGGCGCGCTACGTCCGGGAAGGCAGCGGCCTGGTGGCGGCGTATCTGCACTGGCACCTGGAGCGGGGGCTGCGTTCCCTCCGCTATGTCGAGAAGTAGTTCCACAGCAACCACCGAGGAGAAGTGGCACCCATGGCACGACGCGGGATTCTGGGCCGTTCCCGACGCGAGTACCGCACCCCCGAGCCGCACCCGTCGGGCGCTCGCCCGCCGAAGATCCCCGGCGAGCTGGTCCCCGAGCACGTGGCCATCGTCATGGACGGCAACGGCCGCTGGGCCAAGGACCGCGGCCTGCCGCGCACCGAGGGCCACAAGGTCGGCGCCGAGCGCGTGCTGGACGTCCTGCAGGGCGCGATCGAGATGGGCGTCGGGAGCATCTCCCTCTACGCCTTCTCGACCGAGAACTGGCGGCGCTCCCCGGACGAGGTGCGCTTCCTGATGAACTTCAACCGCGACTTCATCCGCAAGACCCGCGACCAGCTCGACGAGCTCGGCATCCGGGTGCGCTGGGTGGGCCGCATGCCCAAGCTGTGGCGGTCGGTGGCCAAGGAGCTCCAGATCGCGCAGGAGCAGACCAAGGACAACGACAAGCTCACGCTGTACTTCTGCATGAACTACGGCGGGCGCGCGGAGATCGCGGATGCGGCGCAGGCGCTGGCGGCCGATGTGAAGGCGGGCAGGCTCGACCCGTCGAAGGTCACGGAGAAGACCCTCGCCAAGTACCTCTACTACCCGGACATGCCGGACGTGGACCTGTTCCTGCGCCCCTCCGGCGAGCAGCGCACGTCCAACTACCTGATCTGGCAGAGCGCTTACGCCGAGATGGTCTTCCAGGACGTGCTGTGGCCCGACTTCGACCGTCGCGACCTGTGGCGAGCGTGCCTCGAATACGCCCAGCGCGACCGCCGGTTCGGCGGTGCGATTCCGAACGAGGAGCAGGTCGCGCAGGAGGCGGCCGCCGGTGAGTGACACCTTCACGGCTCCGCCCGTGGCGGAGGACGTCATGCTCGAATTCGAGCTGACCGTCGGCGACGTGCGGACCGCGATGGTCGCCCGGGGCCGCGCGGTGCGTAAAGCGCGCGTCATGAATGGGGTGCTCGTCGCCGCGGTGGTGCTGATGGCGTGGGGCCTCACCGTGGATATCGCCCGGCACGGTGTCGGCGGGGTGAGCCCCAAGAACTGGGGGGTCGCAATCTTCCTGGTCGTGCTCTGCGCCCTGCAGGTGTTCGGTCTCCAGGCGTATCTGGCGCGCGGGCGGCTGCGGCAGCACGGTCGGCGGCGGGTGACGCTGGACGCCCAGGGGGTGAGCTGCGTGGCGGAGCAGACCGCCACCGCACAGGCCTGGCCGCAGTTCGGCTGCTATCTGGAGCGGGAGAAGCTCTTCGTCCTGCTGAGCCAGGACAAGCGGTGCCTGACCGTGCTGCCCAAGCGCGGCCTCGCCGCCGCCGCCGGCGACGTCGACCGCCTCCGCGCGCTGCTGGACACGCGCCTGCCGCGCGTCCGATGACGGAACGGAACGGGTGAGGCCCCGGCAGCCGCTGGCTGCCGGGGCCTCACCCATTCGTTCCGTTACTGCTTTGCGGCGCACTCCCCGCAGGTGCCGAAGATTTCCACCGTGTGGGCGACGTCGACGAAGCCGTGCTCGTCGGCGATGGCGTCCGCCCACTTCTCCACGGCCGGGCCTTCGACCTCGACCGCCTTGCCGCAGACGCGGCAGACCAGATGGTGGTGGTGGCCGCTGGAGCAGCGGCGGTAGACCGACTCGCCCTCGCTGGTGCGCAGGACGTCGACCTCGCCCGCGTCGGCCAGCGACTGCAGGGTGCGGTAGACGGTGGTCAGGCCGACCGAGGCGCCGCGGTGCTTGAGCATGTCGTGGAGATCCTGCGCGCTGCGGAACTCGTCCACCTCGTCGAGCGCGGCCGCGACCGCGGCCCGCTGCTTGGTGGCCCGGCCGCGTACCGGGGGACCGGCGGTCGCCACAGTTGCCTCCTCAAGCTCGCCTGAACACCCATTGCACGTGTCGTCACGCCAATTGTGCCAGGTCGGCCCGGGCATTCAGACCTGCACGTCGTCGGTGGCCGGACCGGCGGGGGTCTCCTCCAACGTGCAGCGTTCGGCCGCCGCGGCCGTCTCGGCGCGCCTCTTGGCGAGCGGTGTGGCGATCATGGTGAGGACGACGAAGACGCCGATCGCCAGCAGCACGATCGTCGCGCCGGAGGGCACGTCCACGTAGTACGAGGTGACGGTGCCGGAGACGGTGACGAGGACGCCGACGGCCACGGCCATGGCGAAGGTCGTCGCGAAGCTGCGCGCGATCTGCTGCGAGGCGGCCACCGGGATCACCATCAGGGCGCTGACGAGCAGCAGGCCGACCACGCGCATGGCGACGGTGACCGTGACCGCGGCCGTGACGGCGACCAGCAGGTTCAGCAGCCGTACCGGCAGCCCGGTGACGCGGGCGAACTCCTCGTCCTGGCAGATGGCGAACAGCTGCCTGCGCAGCCCCACCGTGGTCAGGATCACAAAGGTGGCGAGGATGCAGATCGCCACGATGTCCTGCTGCGAGACGGTGGTGATGGAGCCGAAGAGGTAGGTGGTGAGGTTGGCGTTGGAGCCGCTGGAGGACAGACTCATCAGCATCACGCCGCCGGCCATGCCGCCGTAGAAGAGCATGGCGAGCGCGATGTCGCCGCGCGTCTTGCCGTACGAGCGGATGAGCTCCATCACCACCGCGCCGACGACGCAGACGGCGGTGGCCACCCACACCGGGCTGGTGTTCAGCAGGAAGCCCAGGCCGACGCCGGTGAGGGCGACGTGGCCGATGCCGTCGCCCATCAGCGCCTGGCGGCGCTGGACGAGGTAGATGCCGATGGCGGGCGCGGTGACGCCGACGAGGAAGGCGGCGAGCAGCGCCCGCTGCATGAAGGCGAGTTCGAGGATGTCCATCAGCTCAGCAGCCCTGTCCGGATCGGTTCCGCGGCCGGGTCGGCGTGCGGGTGTACGTGGTCGTGGCCGGGCAGCGCGTGCTGCCCCACGGCCTGGGGCGGGGGGCCGTCGTGGACGACGCAGCCGTCGCGCAGCACGACCGCGCGGTCGATGAGCGGCTCCAGAGGGCCCAGCTCGTGCAGCACGAGCAGGACCGTGGCGCCGCGGGCGACCTCCTCGCGCAGGGCCTTGGCGAGCACCTCCTGGCTGGCGAGGTCCACGCCGGCCATCGGCTCGTCCATGATCAGCAGTTCGGGTTCGCCGGCCAGTGCGCGGGCGATCAGCACGCGCTGGTGCTGGCCGCCGGAGAGGGCGTTCACCGAGTCCTTGATCCGGTCGGCCATGCCGACCAGCTCCAGCGCCTTGGTCACGGCCTCGCGGTCGGCCTTGCGGGTCGGCCCCAGCCCGGTGCGGGCCAGCCGCCCGGCGGAGACGACCTCGCGGACGGTGGCGGGCACCCCGCTGGCGGCCGTGGTGCGCTGGGGCACGTAGCCCACGCGGGACCAGTCGCGGAAGCGGCGGCGCGGGGTGCCGAACAGCTCCAGCTCGCCGCCGGTGAGCGGCACCTGGCCGACGACGGCCCGTACGGCCGTGGACTTGCCGGAGCCGTTGGCGCCGAGCAGGGCGACGACCTCGCCGCGGTGCACGGCCAGGTCGACGCCGCGCAGCACCGGGCGGGACCCGAGCGAGGCGGTGGCTCCGCGCAGGGATATGACGGGCTGCTCCATGACTGCCTCCGTCGTCGGTGGGTGGTTTCCGGTCACTTGGCGCCGAGCGCCTTCTGCAGGGCGACGAGGTTGGACTGCATGACCTGCAGGTAGTCGTCGCCCTTGGACTGGTCGGTGATGCCTTCGAGCGGGTCGAGGACGTCGGTGCCGACGTGCAGGTCCTTGGCCAGGGTCCGGGCCGTGGCCGGGTTGGCGATGGCCTCGAAGAAGACCGTGTTCACGTGGTGGTCCCGGGCGAGCCGGTGCAGGTCCTTCATCCGGGCGGCGCTGGGCTCGGACTCGGGGTCGAGGCCGCTGATGGCCTCCTCGGTCAGCCCGTAGCGCTCGGCGAGGTAGCCGAAGGCCGCGTGGGTGGTGACGAAGGTGTCCGAGGTGCGGTTCTTCAGCCCGTCCCGGAACTTCGCGTCGAGGTCGCCGAGCTTCTTGACCAGCGAGTCGGTGTTCTTGCGGAAGTCGGCCTCGTGCTCGGGGTCGGCCTCGGCGAGGGTCTTCTCGACGCCGCGGGCGACCTCGGCGTACTTCACCGGGTCGAGCCAGATGTGCGGGTCGTTCCCGGCCTCGTTCTCCGAGTGGGAGTGGTTGTCGCCGGTGGTGTGGTGGCGGCCGTCGACCTCGTTGCCGTGCTTCTCCATGGCGGTGAGGGAGGCCGCGTCGGCGACGTGCTTGTTCTCGGACTGCTTGATCGCCTCGTCGACGGCGGGCTGGATGCCCTTGAGGTAGACGATCGCGCCCGCTTCGGCGAGCGAGCCGGTCTGCCGGGGGGTGAGCTCCAGATCGTGCGGCTCGACGCCCGGCTTGGTCAGGTTGGTGACGCTGACGTGATCGCCGCCGATCTCCTGCGCCAGGTACTGCATGGGGTAGAACGACGCGACGACCTTGAGCTTTCCGTCCTTGGTGCGGGTGCCCGCGCCGTCGCCGGCCCCGCAGGCGGCCAGCGTCAGAAGGCCGGCGGCCGTGGCGAGTGCGACGGCGGCGGTGCGTATTCGGCGCGCGGGGAGGGTCCCGAGGGTGCCTATCGGGCGTACGTTCATGACACTCATTTTCAACAAAAATGGAAACGGTTGTCAACAAGAGATCGTCCGGGGGGTCGAGTCAAGCCAAGGCCAGAACCGATTTGGTTAGAGGGGTGGAGGCGCCGGTAACCTGAATCATTCGCTGTTCGTCGTCGCAATGAAGAGAGCACCGTGGCCGCCGACAAGATCGACACCATCGTCAGCCTGAGCAAGCGCCGTGGCTTCGTCTATCCGTGCAGTGAGATCTACGGCGGCCAGCGTGCCGCCTGGGATTACGGACCGCTCGGTGTGGAGCTCAAGGAGAACATCAAGCGCCAGTGGTGGCGCTACATGGTCACCTCGCGCGAGGACGTCGTCGGCATCGACTCGTCGGTGATCCTGGCCTCCGAGGTCTGGGCGGCCTCCGGCCACGTGGCCACCTTCACGGACCCGCTGACCGAGTGCACCTCCTGCCACAAGCGCTTCCGCGCGGACCACCTGGAGGAGGCGTACGAGGCCAAGCACGGCAAGCTGCCCGAGAACGGCCTCGCCGACGTCAACTGCCCCAACTGCGGCAACAAGGGCCAGTTCACCGAGCCCAAGCAGTTCTCCGGCCTGCTCTCCACGCACCTCGGCCCGACCCAGGACACCGGCTCCGTGGCCTACCTGCGCCCCGAGACCGCGCAGGGCATCTTCACCAACTTCGCCCAGGTCCAGCAGACCTCCCGGAAGAAGCCCCCGTTCGGCATCGCCCAGATGGGCAAGTCCTTCCGCAACGAGATCACCCCCGGCAACTTCATCTTCCGCACCCGCGAGTTCGAGCAGATGGAGATGGAGTTCTTCGTCAAGCCGGGCGAGGACGAGCAGTGGCAGGAGTACTGGATGGAGCAGCGCTGGGGCTGGTACACCGGCCTCGGCCTGCGCGAGGAGAACATGCGGTGGTACGAGCACCCCGCGGAGAAGCTCTCCCACTACTCCAAGCGCACCGCTGACATCGAGTACCGCTTCCAGTTCGGCGGCAACGAGTGGGGCGAGCTCGAGGGCGTCGCCAACCGCACCGACTACGACCTCGGCGCCCACTCCAAGGCGTCCGGCCAGGACCTGTCGTTCTTCGACCAGGAGGCCGGCGAGCGCTGGACCCCCTACGTCATCGAGCCCGCCGCCGGTGTCGGCCGCGCCATGCTCGCCTTCCTGCTCGACGCCTACATCGAGGACGAGGCGCCCAACGCCAAGGGCAAGCTGGAGAAGCGCACCGTGCTGCGCCTCGACCCGCGCCTGTCGCCGGTCAAGGTCGCGGTCCTGCCGCTCTCCCGCAACCCGGAGCTGTCCCCGAAGGCCAAGGGCCTGGCCGCGGACCTGCGCAAGCACTGGAACATCGACTTCGACGACGCGGGCGCCATCGGCCGCCGCTACCGCCGCCAGGACGAGATCGGCACGCCGTTCTGCGTCACGGTCGACTTCGACACGCTGGACGACAACGCGGTGACCGTCCGCGAGCGCGACACGATGAAGCAGGAGCGCGTCTCCCTCGACCAGATCGAGGGCTACCTGGCCAGCCGCCTGCTCGGCTGCTGACGCCCGGTCCTCTTCACCCGGAGGCCCCGGTTCCCGCTTGGCGCGGGAGCCGGGGCCTCCGGCTTTCCGGCCGGGCCTCGGGGTGGCACTGGCTGCACCCCCGGGTCGGGCAGCAGTGACATGGTTCCGGCCCCGTCTGCGCGCTTACCGTTTGAGCATGCACATCACCACTGCCTTGCGGCCGCTGCTGCGCCCCTTCGAGAACACCGGTCGGTCCGTCGCCTTCCTCGTCGCCGGTGGCCTGGTGCAGCTTGCTCCGCTGCTCGTTCTCGCCCTGCCGTGGCTGCCCGGTGGGCCGACGGAGGTGCTCAGCGTGCTCCTGGCGGTGTTCGTGCCGCTGGGCGTCCTGATCGGCGCCACACCCTTGCTGACCGCCGTGCAGCGGGCGCGTTTCCGCGGCCGGCTCGGGGTGGACATACCCAGGCCGTTTGCCGTGGAGGGCGCATCGCGCCGGGAGCGGGCCCTGCAGTGGCTGCGCTCGGAGCCGGCCTGGCGGCAGGTCGCGTACCACCTGGTGGCCGGGCCGCTGATCGCGCTGGCCGGTGTGATCACCCTGCTCGTGTGGGCGGTGTCCATCGCGGCGTTCGGTATCTACCTCTGGATGTGGGTGGTGCCGTTCCCGTACCGGCCGGACGTGCTCGGCACCGCGACCCAGGCCGCGTACGTCACCGCCGCCGGGCTGGCCGGGATCTACGGGTCCGCGTGGCTCTCCAACGCGCTCGCCCGGCTCGACACCCGCGCCGCGATGACCCGCCTCGGCCCCAGCCGTGCCGAGCAGTTGGCGCGCCGCGTCGAGGAGGTCACCGAGAGCCGGGCGGGCATGGTGGACGCCGCCGACGCCGAGCGGCGGCGGATCGAGCGCGACCTGCACGACGGCGCCCAGCAGCGGCTGGTGTCCATGGCCGTGAACCTGGGGCTGGCGAAGGTCACGCTGACCGACCTCCCCGACGACGCGCGCAAGGTCATCGACGAGGCCCACCGCGAGGCGAAGGAAGCCATCACCGAGCTCGGCAACCTCGTACGCGGCCTGCACCCGGCCGTCCTGGAGGACCGCGGCCTGGACGCGGCCCTGTCCGGCATCGCGGAACGGACGCCGATCCCGGTGCGGGTCAGGGTGGATCTGCAGTCCAGGCCCTCGGCCGCGATCGAGGCCGTCGCCTACTTCGTGGTCTCCGAGGCCCTCGCCAACGTGGTCAAGCACGCGCAGGCGTCCAGGGCGGATGTCGCCGTCGAAAGGTTCGGGGGGATACTGCTGGTGGTCGTCTCCGACGACGGCGTGGGCGGTGCCGACCCTTCCGGCGGCACCGGGCTGGCGGGACTCGCCAAGCGCGTCGCGTCGGTCGACGGCACCTTCTCCGTCAGCAGCCCCGTGGGGGGCCCGACCGTCGTGACCGTGGAGCTGCCGTGCGCGCTGTGATCGCCGAGGATTCCGTCCTGCTCAGAGTGGGCCTGGTGAGGGTCCTGGAAACGGCCGGTTTCGAGGTGGTCGCGGAAGTGGGTGACGCGGAAGCCCTGTTGGCGGCGGTCGAGGAGCACCGGCCGGACCTCACGGTGTGCGACGTGCGGATGCCGCCGGGCTTCACGGACGAGGGCGTCCGCGCGGCCCTCGCCATCCGCAGCCGGTGGCCGGACCTGGCGGTGCTGCTGCTCTCCCAGTACGTGGAGGAGCGGTACGCCGCCGACCTGCTGTCCGGCAACACGAGCGGGGTCGGCTACCTGCTCAAGCAACGGGTCGCGGACGTCGCGGAGTTCATCGAGGTCCTGCACCGCGTGGCGGCGGGCGGCACGGCTCTGGACCCCCAGGTCGTCGCCCAGCTCCTGACCCGCCGCCACAGCGACCCGCTGGACCGGCTGACGGCCCGGGAGCGCGAGGTCCTGGCCTCCATGGCGGAGGGCCGCTCCAACGCGGGCATCGCGGAGCAACTGGTCGTCAGCGAGAGCGCCGTCGCCAAGCACATCAACAGCATCCTGGCGAAGCTGGACCTGCCGAAGGCGGACGCGGACCACCGGCGGGTGCTGGCGGTGCTGCGGTTCCTCGGCGTGGGGTGAGGGCGGGATTACGCCCGCAGCCCGCGCAGCACCAGATCGCAGACCGTCCCGAACGCCTCGTCGATGCCCGGCCGGTCCCACTCCGTCACGTACGCCGGGTCGTGGAAGCGGCTCGTGGCGTCCCAGACGGCGCGGGCCGTCGCGGCGGCGTCCACGGCGGTGAACTCGCCCTGGGCGACACCGGCTTCCACGATCCGGGCGAGCTGCCCGATCATGATCCCGATGTGCCGCTCGACCGTCCCGCTGTTCTCGCCGGCCAGGACCATGTACGTCGCGAACAGCTCCGGGTCGCCGCCCGCCTTGCGCCGCTTCGCGGCGAACAGCGTGGTGAGCCACTGGCGCAGCCGGGGCCCGGCCGGGCCCTCCGCGTCGGCGACGGCGGAGAGTTCGGCGTGCGACTGGTCCAGCCAGCGGTCCGTGACCGCCTCCCGCAGGGCGGACTTGCTGCCGAAGTGCCGGTAGACGCTGCCGTGACTGACGCCCAGCGCCCGCGCCACGTCGACCACCGTGGCCTTGGCGGGGCCGTAGCGGCGCAGGACGTCCTCGGTGGCTTCGAGGATGCGGGCGGGGGTCAGCGGGTCGGCCATGGGGGTGCGGCGTCCTTTCGGTGGGGCGCGGGTTCGGGCGCCTTATATGACCGTACCCGGCCCGCGCCCTCGGTCAGTGCTCGCTGTCGAGGTGGGCCATCTGCTCCGCCGGGTAGCGGTCGCCCGCCGCCGCGTCCGCCGGGACCGCCGCCTCGATGGCGGCCAGATCGGCCTCGGAGAGGGTGACGTCCAGGGCGCCCAGCGCCTCCGTCAGGCGCTCGCGGGTACGGGCGCCCACCAGCGGGACGATGTCCTCGCCGCGCGAGAGGACCCAGGCGATCGCGGCCTGGGCGACGCTGACGCCCCGCTCCTCGGCGACCTTGCGCAGCGCCTCCACCAGGTCCAGGTTGCGCTGCAGGTTCTCGCCCTGGAAGCGCGGGCTCATGCCGCGGAAGTCATTGGCCGCCAGCTTCCGGTCGCGGGCGAAGTGGCCGCTGATCAGGCCGCGCGAGAGCACTCCGTACGCGGTGACGCCGATGCCCAGTTCGCGGCAGACGGGCAGGATCCGGTCCTCGATGCCGCGGGAGATCAGGCTGTACTCGATCTGGAGGTCGGCGATCGGGGCCACCGAGGCGGCCCGGCGGATGGTGTCGGCGCCTGCCTCGGACAGGCCGATGTGGCGCACGTATCCGGCCTCGACGAGCTCGGCGATGGCGCCCACCGTCTCCTCGATCGGCACGTCGGGGTCGACGCGGGCGATGCGGTAGACGTCGATGTGGTCGGTGCCCAGCCGCTGGAGCGAGTATGCGGCGAAGCTCTTCACCGCGGCCGGGCGGCCGTCGTAGCCCAGCCATGCGCCGTCCGGGCCGCGCAGGGCGCCGAACTTGACGCTGGTCAGCGCCTGCTCCCGGGCCTTGGCGGGGGCGCTGCGCAGGGCTTCGCCGATGAGCATCTCGTTGTGGCCCATGGCGTAGAAGTCGCCGGTGTCCAGCAGGGTGACGCCCGCGTCGAGGGCGGCGTGAACGGTGGCGATCGACTCGGCGCGGTCGGTGTCGCCGTAGAGGGCGGACATGCCCATGCAGCCGAGGCCGAGGGCGGAGACCTGGGGGCCGGTGGTGCCGAGGGTGCGGTGCAGCACGGGGAACTCCACATCAGAGATCAGAGGGGGGAGGGGTGCTCAAGTAGAGTGACACATGGAATGACAGATTTCAATATCTGTCATTCCATGTACGTCATTCCTTGTGCGTCGACCCCCGGCCTCAAGCCCCCTCAGCGCACCGTCCGCGGCAGCCGCAGCGTCAGCAGCACCGTCACGGCCACCGCAACCAACTGCACCGCCAGCGTGATCATCAGCGCCTCCCGCATCCCCGAGCCCGGCGTCAGCGACAGGAACAGCGACCCGAGCGTGGCCACGCCCAGCGCCATGAACGCCTGCTGCGTGGTCACCAGCACCCCGCTGCCCACCCCCGCCCGGTCCACCGGCACCTCGCTCAGCACCAGCCGGATCGTCAGCGGCATCAGCAGCCCCTGCCCCAGCCCCTGCACGGCCAGCCCCGGCGCCAGCCCCAGGACCCCCAGCCCGTGCCAGCCGAACCAGAAGGTCGCCGCCACTATGGCCAGACCGGCCGCCTGCACCAGCGCCCCGGCCGTCGCCAGCCGCCGCCCGTACCGCGAGGCCAGCCGGGGCCCGGCCAGCGAGCCGATCAGGAACGTCACGCACATCGGCACCAGCGTCAGCCCCGCCGCCGACGGCCCCATCCGCAGGCCTTCCTGCAACGCCACCGCCAGGACGAACATGAAGCCGCCCCAGCCGATGGAGAACGGCATGATCAGCGTCAGCCCGCTGCGCACCGCGTGCACCCGCAGCAGCGACGGCGGCACCAGCGGCACCCGGCCCGCCCGCTCCAGCCGCCGCTCCACCACGACGAACGCCACCGCCGCGACCGGGAAGAGCGCCAGCAGCACCCACGACCACAGCGGCCACCCCGCGGCCCGGCCCTCCGTCAGCGGCACCAGCAGCGACACCAGCGAGAGAGACAGCAGGGCCGTGCCCCAGCCGTCCACGCCCGCCGGGCGCTCCGAGCGCGTCTCCGGCACCGCGCGCACCGCGAGCAGCAGAGCCGCTGCCGCGATCGGCGCGTTGATCAGGAAGATGGACCGCCAGCCGGTCCCCGCGAGATCGGCCGAGACCAGCACCCCGCCGAGCACCTGCCCGACCGCGCTCACCACCCCGGCCGTACCGCTGTACAGGCTCAGCGCCTTCGTCCGCTGCGCACCGCTGGTCGTGGCCTGGATCGTCGCCAGCACCTGCGGCAGCATCAGCGCCGACGCCGCGCCCTGCGCGACCCGCGCCACCACCAGCGTCCACGCGTCCGGCGCCAGACCACAGGCCACGGACGTCACGCCGAAGGCCGCGGTGCCCCACAGGAACAGCCGCCTGCGGCCGACCATGTCGCCCAGCCGGCCGCCGAGCACCAGCAGCACCGCGTAGGCGATGCCGTAGCCGCCGACCACCATCTCCAGCAGCGCCGGTCCGGCGTGCAGGTCCCGGTCGATCGTCGGCAGGGCGACGTTGACGATGAAGAAGTCCAGGAACGGCAGCGCCGCACCGAGCAGCACCGTCGCCAGCCCCAGGGGGCGCAGCCCGGGTGAGGCGGACTCGGGGGAGGGGGCGGGCACGGGGGTCGTAGGGGCAGAGGCCGGACTGGCTATACGCGGTTCACTCACGGATACGACGATGGCGGTGCCCGCAGCCTGGTACCAGAGTCTCCTTATCCTGGTACTGGCGCTACCTGGCAACAGGCTGCCGTGACCAGCACCCTGGAGTCATGACGATGATGACGCTCACCCCTCCCGCCGTAGCCGGCCGTACGGCGGACGACGTACGGCGCAGAGCACTGGCCGCCTTCCTCCGCTCCCGCCGCGAGCGCATCAGCCCCGAGCAGGCGGGCCTGCCGCGCGGCCCCCGCCGGCGCACGCCGGGCCTGCGCCGCGAGGAGGTCGCCCAGCTCGCCGCCGTGGGCGTCACCTGGTACACGTGGCTGGAGCAGGCGCGCGAGATCCAGGTCTCCGCGCAGGTCCTGGACGCCGTGGCCCGCGCCCTGATGCTCGACCGCGGCGAGCGCTCCCACCTCTTCGCCCTGGCGGGCGTCGTCGACCCGCTGCCCGGCACGGACAGCACCGCCGTCACACCGGCGCTGCGCCGGATGCTCGACGCGCTGGAGCCGCTGCCCGCCTGCCTGCAGAACGCGCGCTACGACATCCTCGCCCACAACCGCATGTACGGCCGTCTGATGTGCGACCTCGACGCCCTGCCGCCGGAGGAGCGCAACTGCCTCTGGCTGCACTTCGTCAGCCCCGAGTGGCGTGCCGCGGCCGTCAACGGCGAGGAGGCCCGGCGTGCCATGGCCGCCAAGTTCCGCTCCTCGATGGCCGAGCACATCGCCGAACCCGCCTGGAAGTGCCTGCTCAGGCGGCTGCTCGACGCCTCGGAGGAGTTCCGGCGGCTGTGGGCGGAGCACGAGGTCGTCTCCGTCGACGTCCATAAGGCGGCGATCCTGAACGTCCCCCGGGCGGGCCTGATGCGCCTGGACCACACCAGCCTGTGGACCGGCCCCACCCCCGGCACCCGCCTGATCACCTTCACCCCCGCCGATGCGGAGTCCGACCGGGCGCTGCGCCGGCTGCACGCCCAGGTGAGCGCCGGCGACCGGCCGGGCCCCGGGGACGACTGCGCCGGATGAGGGACAATGGACGGTCAGCCCAACCGTCCGCATGACTTCGAGGAAGCTCCCTCCATGACGCTCCAGATCGGTCCGCACTCCGTGCAGCCGCCGGTGGTCCTGGCCCCGATGGCCGGGATCACCAACGCCCCGTTCCGCACGCTGTGCCGCGAGTTCTCGGGCGGCAAGGGCCTCTTCGTCAGCGAGATGATCACCACGCGTGCGCTCGTCGAGCGGGACGCCAAGACCATGCGGCTGATCCACTTCGACGGGACCGAGAAGCCCCGCTCCATCCAGCTCTACGGCGTCGACCCGGTCACCGTCGGCAAGGCCGTCCGCATGATCGTGGACGAGGACCTGGCCGACCACATCGACCTCAACTTCGGCTGCCCCGTCCCCAAGGTCACCCGCAAGGGCGGCGGCTCGGCCCTGCCCTACAAGCGCAACCTGCTGCGCTCCATCCTGCGCGAGGCCGTGGGCAACGCCGGGGCGCTCCCGGTGACCATGAAGATGCGCAAGGGCATCGACGACGACCACATCACCTACCTCGACGCCGGGCGGATCGCCGTCGAGGAGGGCGTCACCGCCATCGCCCTGCACGGCCGCACGGCCGCCCAGCACTACGGCGGCACCGCCGACTGGGACGCCATCGCCCGCCTGAAGGAGACCGTCCCCGAGATCCCCGTGCTCGGAAACGGCGACATCTGGTCGGCCGAGGACGCGGTGCGGATGATGCGCGAGACCGGCTGCGACGGCGTGGTGGTCGGCCGCGGCTGCCTCGGCCGGCCCTGGCTCTTCGGCGACTTGGTCGCCGCCTTCGAGGAGGGCGGCGAGGGCACGTACGCGCAGCCCACCCTGCGCGAGGTGGCCAGGGTGATGGTGCGCCACGCAGAGCTGCTGGGCCAGTGGCTGGAGAACGAGGAACGCGGCGTCATCGACTTCCGCAAGCACGTCGCCTGGTACACCAAGGGCTTTTCGATCGGCTCGGAGCTGCGAAAGAAGCTGGCAATCACCTCATCTCTGGACGAACTGGACGCTCTTCTGAGCGAGCTCGACCTGGATCAGCCCTGGCCTATCGGTGCGGACGGGCCGCGCGGGCGCACCTCCGGGCGCAATCGCGTGGTGCTTCCGGACGGCTGGCTCGACGATCCGTACGACTGCGCCGCGGTGAGTGCGGACGCTGAACTTGACACTTCCGGCGGCTGAACGGCTCTCGACAGGGCGTGATTCTCGCCACCTCTGATCGGGGCTCTGCTCACATGAGCGCCGAAAATGAGGCTGCACCTTCCCAAGGGGTGGCACTGCGTGCCACCCCTATTGGGTTCACTGGTTGACGTCAGACGGTGGCATTTTCCGGACATTCATCGACGCACCGCGATGTCTCCAAAGCACTCCGTCACACTGTCTTCAAGACATGAAGATTGCGGGGTCGTCCCTCAAATGAGCACTCGACTTTAGATCTGCTGGCGGACGGGTGGTTACGCCCCCAGGACGGCGGAGTGGACCTCCTCAACAGCCTTCGATCTGGGTACGCTCCCCGCCGTCAGGGCAGCCCACCTCCCTCATCTGCGTCCGGGAGGCCCAGTGAGGAGTCGAGTCCCCGTGCCGGTAACCGAAGATCGCCAGAAGTTCGTCTACGACTTCACCGAAGGCAACAAGGACCTCAAGGACCTGCTCGGCGGGAAGGGTGCCAACCTCGCCGAGATGACCAACCTCGGTCTGCCCGTCCCTCCGGGCTTCACCATCACCACCGAGGCGTGCAAGGTCTACCTCGACGGGGGCGCGGAGCCGCCGCAGATGCGCGACGAGGTCACCGCCCACCTCCAGGCGCTCGAGGAGCGCATGGGCAAGAAGCTCGGGCAGGCCGACAATCCGCTGCTGGTCTCCGTCCGCTCCGGCGCCAAGTTCTCCATGCCCGGCATGATGGACACCGTCCTGAACATCGGGCTCTCCGACGAGTCCGTGGTCGGGCTCGTGGCCCAGGCCGGCGACGAGCGGTTCGCCTGGGACTCCTACCGCCGCCTCATCCAGATGTTCGGCAAGACCGTGCTGGGCGTCGACGGCGACCTCTTCGAGGAGGCGCTGGAGGAGGCCAAGCAGGCCAAGGGCGTCACCACCGACGTGGACCTCGACGCCGCCGACCTCAAGCGACTGGTCGAGCAGTTCAAGGCCATCGTCTCCAAGGAGACCGGCCGGGAGTTCCCGCAGGCGCCCCGCGAGCAGATGGACCTCGCCATAAGGGCGGTCTTCGACTCGTGGAACGGCGAGCGCGCCAAGCTCTACCGCCGCCAGGAGCGCATCCCCGGCGACCTCGGCACGGCCGTCAACATCTGCTCGATGGTCTTCGGCAACCTGGGCCCCGACTCCGGCACAGGCGTCGCCTTCACCCGCGACCCGGCCAGCGGCCACCAGGGCGTCTACGGCGACTACCTGCAGAACGCCCAGGGCGAGGACGTCGTCGCGGGCATCCGCAACACCATGCAGCTCGCCGAGCTGGAGCGCATCGACAAGACGTCGTACGACCAGCTGATGCAGATCATGGAGACGCTGGAGACGCACTACCGCGACCTGTGCGACATCGAGTTCACCATCGAGCGCGGCAAGCTGTGGATGCTGCAGACCCGGGTGGGCAAGCGCACCGCGGGTGCGGCCTTCCGCATCGCCACCCAGCTGGTGGACCAGGGCCTGATCGACGAGGCCGAGGCGCTGCAGCGCGTCACCGGTGCCCAGCTGGCGCAGCTGATGTTCCCGCGCTTCGACGAGAAGGCGACCACGGAGCTGCTGGGCCGGGGCATCGCCGCCTCGCCGGGCGCCGCGGTCGGCAAGGCGGTCTTCGACTCGTACACCGCCGTGAAGTGGTCGCGCTCCGGTGAGAAGGTCATCCTCATCCGCCGCGAGACCAACCCCGACGACCTCAACGGCATGATCGCCGCCGAGGGCATCCTGACCTCGCGCGGCGGCAAGACCTCGCACGCGGCCGTCGTGGCCCGCGGCATGGGCAAGACCTGTGTCTGCGGCGCGGAGGAGCTGGAGGTCGACACCAAGCGGCGCCGGATGACCGCCCCGGGCGGGGTCGTCATCGAGGAGGGCGACGTCGTCTCCATCGACGGCTCCTCCGGCAAGGTCTACCTCGGCGAGGTGCCCGTCGTGCCGTCGCCGGTCGTCGAGTACTTCGAGGGCCGGATGCACGCGGGCGCCGACGACGCCGACGAGCTGGTCCAGGCCGTGCACCGGATCATGGCCTACGCCGACCGGATGCGCCGGCTGCGGGTGCGGGCCAACGCCGACAACGCCGAGGACGCCTCCCGCGCCCGCCGCTTCGGCGCCCAGGGCATCGGCCTGTGCCGCACCGAGCACATGTTCCTCGGCGAGCGGCGCGAGCTGGTCGAGCGGCTGATCCTGGCCGACACCGAGACCGAGCGCGACGAGGCGCTCGGGGCCCTGCTGCCGCTGCAGAAGGCCGACTTCGTGGAGCTGTTCGAGGCGATGGACGGGCTGCCGGTCACGGTCCGCCTGCTCGACCCGCCGCTGCACGAGTTCCTCCCCGACATCACCGAGCTGTCGGTGCGGGTCGCGCTCGCCGAGGCCCGCCAGGAGGCGCACGAGAACGACCTGCGCCTGCTGCAGGCCGTGCACAAGCTGCACGAGCAGAACCCGATGCTGGGTCTGCGTGGCGTCCGTCTCGGCCTGGTCATCCCCGGCCTGTTCGCCATGCAGGTCCGGGCCATCGCCGAGGCCGCGGCCGAGCGCCTGGAGGCCAAGGGCGACCCGCGCGCCGAGATCATGATCCCGCTGGTGGGCACGGTGCAGGAGCTGGAGATCGTGCGGGAGGAGGCCGAGCGCGTCATCGCCGACGTCGAGGCCGCCACCGGCGCCGACCTCAAGCTGCCCCTCGGCACGATGATCGAGCTGCCCCGGGCCGCGCTGACGGCCGGTCAGATCGCCGAGGCCGCCGAGTTCTTCTCCTTCGGCACCAACGACCTGACCCAGACCGTGTGGGGCTTCTCGCGCGACGACGTCGAGGCGTCCTTCTTCACCGCGTACCTGGAGAAGGGGATCTTCGGGGTCAGCCCGTTCGAGACCATCGACAAGGACGGCGTCGGCTCGCTGGTGCGGGCGGCGGCCGAGGCCGGGCGCCGTACGCGCCCCGACCTCAAGCTCGGCGTCTGCGGCGAGCACGGCGGTGACCCGGAGTCGGTGCACTTCTTCCACGAGGTGGGCCTGGACTACGTCTCCTGCTCGCCGTTCCGGATCCCGGTCGCCCGGCTGGAGGCGGGCCGCGCGGCGGCCGTGGCGTCCGGCAGCGACAGCCGCTGAGCGCAGTCCGGTTGACCACCGGAGCCGCAGTTGGGATGACCTCGACCCTCAGACCCTGGCGGCTCCGGTAGAGGAGGGAGCGGCCCCCCGCGGGGGGCCGCTCCCTCCGCATGCGCGGGGCCTGGGGCGGAGCCCCGGTTAACCTGCGCGTAACGTGGGCGGCACCCCCTGGTCATCAGGGGGCCCGCGGCATGGCGAAGGGGCGGCGCCCGTGCGGGAGCGCCGCCCCTCTTTACTCCCCCACCGGGAGTTGTTGCCGCCCGCATCGGCTCGGGCGGCAACTCGCATACTCAGCGGCCGCTTTTTCGCTCGCCACCCCCCACGGGAACGAGCGGGGGCGGCCCCGAGTGCGTGAATAGCATTTCGCTTCTGCGATGTTCGCCGCGAGTCCTTTCAACTGTGGCCAAAAGGGCGTGGTAACACCGCGTATCGGTGTGCATACTCAGTGGGCGGGGGGTGGTTGCGGATGTCTCATGTGGGGGTTTGGTGCTGCGTGTCCATTTCACTGGACTCGATCTGGCCCGGTTGCGCCTGGCCGGAGACCCGGACGCGCTCTGGGAAACCGTATTGAGCCTGCACCGGCTCCGGGACAAACAAGGCGAGTCGATCTTTGGAGATTGGCGCTCGGAAACCCGCGCTCGGTTGAATGGTGAAACGCGGCTTCTCGCGCCGCTCGTTCCCTCCCGGGGATATTTCCCGGACTTCCTGACACCGCCCGAAGGCTTACTCGGACTCGAGTCCGGCATACAGGCCCTGCGGGCCACCCCGGCCGAGAGGGTGCACCAGGAACTGAGCAAGCTCTCCACCGTCCGCACCCTGCCCGCCTGGATACGATCGCTGGCCGAGGGGGACTCCCGGGCGTTCGGCAAGCTGATCGGCGCCCTGCACACCTACCACCAGGCCGCCATCGCCCCGTACTGGGACCACATCCAGGCGCAGATCGAGGCGGACCGGGCCGTGCGCGGCCGGGCGCTGCTGGACGGCGGCGCGGACGCGCTGCTGTCCTCGCTGCCGCCCACGATGCGCTGGCACGCACCGGTGCTGGAGGTGGACTACCCCGTCGACCGCGATCTGCACCTCGACGGCCGCGGTCTGCTGCTCCTGCCGTCCTTCTTCTGCCGCCGCACGCCGGTGACCCTGCAGAACCCGGAGCTCACGCCCGTCCTGGTCTATCCGGCCCGGCACATGTCGGAGACTGCGCCCGTGGTCCCCGCCGCGCCCCGCTCGCTGGGCAAGCTCGTCGGCCACACGCGCTCGGCGGTCCTCGGCTCGATCGGCGGCGGCTGCACCACCAGCGAACTGGCGCGCAGGGTGGGCGTGTCGGCGGCCTCGGCCAGCCAGCACGCGGGCGTGCTGCGCGAGGCGGGCCTGGTGCTGACCCTGCGCAACGGCAGCGCGGTGATGCACACCCTCACGCCCCTGGGTGCCGCCCTGCTGCGCGGCGGCCACCGCGGCCAGCAGCGCGGCGCCCGGGCTCAGTCGTCGATGCCGGAGCGTTCGACGCCCGCCACGATGTAGCGGTCTCCCGGGGGCTGACCCCCGGACCCCCAGCCGGGTCGCGCGCCGGCGCGGTCAGTCGTCGATGCCCGAGCGTTCCACCCCCGCCACGATGTAGCGCTGCAAAAGTAAGAAGACCACCAGCAGCGGGACGATCGAGACGGCCGCGGCGGTGAACAGCTCGTGGATGTTGACGACCTGGGCCGTGGTGAACGTCGACAGGGCCACCTGGACCGTCCACGCGTCGCGGCTCTGGCCGATGACCAGCGGCCACAGGAAGGCGTTCCAGGCGCCGATGAAGACGATCGTGCCGACCGCCGCGAAGACCGGCCGGGAGTTGGGGACCACCACGCGCCAGTACGTACGCCAGTAACCCAGGCCGTCGACCTGCGCCGCGTCCTCCAGCTCCCGGGGGAAGCCCAGGAAGTACTGGCGGAAGACGAAGCACGCGAAGGCGCTGAAGAGCGTGGGCACGATCAGCCCGCGCAGCGTCGAGATCCAGCCGAGCGAGGAGACGAGGACGAACGAGGGGACGAACGTCACCGCTGCCGGGACCATCAGGGTGCCCAGCACCGCGTAGAAGACGGCGTTCGCGTGCCGGCAGGGGATGCGGGCCAGGCCGTACCCCGCGAGCGAGGCGAGCAGCAGCGTGCCGAGCGTCGTCGCGACGGCGATCAGCGTGGAGTTCAGCAGCGCGTGCGCCATCGGTACGTCCGGGTCGGCGAACAGCTCGCGCACGTTCGCCCAGTGGGCCCGGTGCGGGAAGAAGGTCCAGCCGGGGGCGGTGATCTCCCGCTCGGTGGCCAGGCCGTTGCGGACGAGCAGGTAGAAGGGGATGAGGAACAGCGCGGCCAGCACGGTCAGCAGCACCAGCCGCAGCGCGCGCCCGGCGCGCACGAGAGCGTCGTCCACGGATCACTCCTCCTTGCGGCCGAGGCCGGTCAGACGTGCCTGGGCGACGGTGACCACGGCGATCACCAGCGCGAGGATCACGGCGCCCGCGCTGCCCAGGCCGAGGTTCTGCCCCTGGCCGAGGGCGGTGTAGTAGAGGTAGACCAGCGGCGGGCGGGCGTAGGGCGGGTAACCGCGGGCGTCCGAGAGCAGGTTGTAGAACTCGTCGAAGGCCTGGAAGGCGCCGATGACCAGCAGCAGCACCACCGCCACGGAGGTGGCGCGCAGGGCGGGGAAGGTGATGTGGCGGAAGGTCTGCCAGCCGGGCCGGGCACCGTCCAGCGCGGCCGCCTCGTAGAGCCGGGGCGGGATGCGTTGGAGCCCGGCGAGGAAGAGCACCATGTAGAAGCCGGTCTGCAGCCACAGCCGGACGGTGACGAGGACCAGCCAGTACCAGGGCGGGTCGGTGCCCGCGAGCCAGGCGACGGGCTCGGCGCCGAACCAGCCGAGGACGGTGTTGGCCAGCCCGAAGCGGACCCCGTTGAAGAGCGACAGCTTCCACACCAGCGCCGCGACGACGTAGGAGCAGGCGGCCGGCAGGAAGAAGACCGACCGGAAGAACGCCTGCGCGAAGCGCAGCCGGTTCACGGCCAGGGCCAGCGCCAGGGAGAGCGCGTAGGTGGCGGGGACGATGAAGGCGGTGAAGAGTGCGAAGGTGGCCAGCGAGGAGCGGAAGGCGGGGTCGGCCAGCATCGCGGCGTAGTTGTCCAGGCCGGTGAAGTCGCTGGGCGTGACGGTGTTGTGGGCGTCGAAGAAGCTGAGGTAGACGCTCCAGCCGAGCGGGACGTAGGTGAAGAGGGCGAGGCCGGCCGCGAACGGCCCGACGAAAATCCAGAACCAGAGGGTATGGTTCCGCTTCCTGTGGTTCCCTTTCCTGCGGTTCCTTGCCGCCGTGGTCGCTGTCGTCACGGCCGTCACGCCCGTACCCGGCGCAGCTCGGCCTCGGCCGTGCGCAGGGCCGCCTTCAGCTGGCTCTCGGGGTCGGCGCCGTCCTTGACGATGCGGGTGAGCGCGTCGCGGTAGGCGGTCTGGGCGGCGGTGGTCCACAGCAGGGGCTGGGCGTAGCCGTAGGCCCGGGTGAAGTGCGCCGCCTCGGCTGCGGGCCCCTGGGTGAGCGCCGTGGCCTTGCGGGCCAGCGAGGTGCGGGCGGGGATGTGGAAGCCGTAGGAGAGCGCGAAGTCCTGCTGGTAGTCGGTGCGTTGCACCCACAGCCACCGTACGAACGCCTTGGCCTGGTCCCGGTGGGCGCCGCGGGTGCTGACGGCGCTGGCGTACGCCCCGACCGGCACGGCGGGCTTTCCGGCCGGGCCGTCCGGCGGGAAGGGCAGCGCGCCGACGTCGTCGCCCAGCGCCTTGCGGATCTGCGGCAGCGCCCAGAGGCCGGACCACTGCATCGCGGTGAGCCCCTGGATGAGCGCGGAGGGGTCGGACCAGTCGGCGGGCGCGCCGAGCAGCAGGGACTTGTCGGCCCAGAGCCGGTGGAGCTTGCCGAGGGTGCGGGCGGCGGCCGGGTCGTCGAAGCCCGGCTTGCCCTCGGGGGTGACGAAGGAGAGCCCGGCCGCGTAGAGCGGGGTGCCGTCCAGGGCGCCGGGGCCGCCGTCGTTGCCGAGGAAGAGGCCCTTCGTCCTGCGGTCGGTGAGCCTGCGCGCGGCGTCGACGAGTTCGTCGAGGCTGTGCGGGGGCCGTACGCCCGCCGCGTCCAGCAGGCTCTTGCGGTAGTAGAGGAGCTGGGTGTCGATGGTCTGGGGGATGCCCCAGACGCGTCCGTCGTGGGTCTTCTGGGCGAGGACGACGGGGTCGAAGTCGTCCTTCACGCCCTGGAGGAGATCGGTGAGGTCGGCGACCTGGCCGCCCCGGATCTGGTCCAGGGTGGGGCCGTTGACCTCGAAGACATCGGGACCTGCGTCGGTGAGCAGGGCGGCCGCGGTCTGCTGGTCGTAGTTGCCGGGCCGCCATTCGACGCGGACGTCGGCGTCCGGGTAGGCGGCGGCGTAGCGGGCCACCGCCTGCCGGGTGCCGGCCTCGCCGTACTGGTGGTACCACTGGGAAAGACGGGGTCGTGAACCGCCGCCTCCGCGGCCGGTGTTGGAGCCGCACGCGGCGGTCAGGGCGAGCCCCGTGCCGCCGGTCAGGAGCTGTCTGCGGTTGATCGGCATGTCGCTGTCCCCCTCGCATGGGTTGGGCGGTCCGGTCGCCTGTGATCGTACGGATCGATGGACGGCGGGGGAGGGGAGATCACGGATCTAGAACGCGGTTTCGAGCCTCGTATATCCTGATTGATCCAGTGCCGGCGGAACCGGCCCACGCCCTGTACCGCAGGAACGGAGCGCGCCACATGCCCGGCCCCGACGTCACGGTGATCATCGCCGCGTACAACGCCATGCCCTACGTGACGCGCAGCGTCACCTCCGTCCTCGGCCAGACCCTCGGCGCGGACCGGATCGAGGTGATAGCGGTCGACGACGGTTCGACGGACGGCACGGCGGCCGAGCTGGACCGCCTGGCGGCCGGGGCGCCGCAGCTGCGCGTGATCCACCAGCCGAATTCCGGCGGCCCGGCCGGCCCGCGCAACCTGGGCCTGGACCAGGCGGCCGGCCGCTACGTCTTCTTCCTCGACTCGGACGACCACCTGGGCCCCGAGGCGCTGGAGCGCATGGTCACCGCCGCAGACGAGAACGGCTCCGACGTCGTCCTCGGCCGGATCGTCGGCGAGGGCGGGCGCCGGGCCCCGCGGTCGATGTTCGGCCGGAACCAGCCCAAGACCGACGTCTTCGCCTCCAGGGTCTACTGGACGCTCAACCCGATGAAGCTGTTCCGGCGCGCGCTGGTCGACCGGCTCGGCCTCCGCTTCGACACCGGCCTGTCGATCGGCGAGGACCAGCCCTTCACCGCCACCGCCTACCTCGAAGCCGCCGCGATATCCGTCGTCGCGGACTACGACTGCCTGTACTGGGTGGCGCGCGAGGACGGCAACAACATCACCGCGCAGCCGCACGGCACGCGGATGCGCATGGACCTGTTCCGGATGATGACGGAACTCGTCGCCGCCCGCGTGGCCCCCGGCACCGACCGCGACACCCTCCTGCACCGGCACTTCGCCGTCGAACTGCGCGACGCGGTCCTGCAGCTCTCCCGCGAGCCCCACCGCGACGTCCAGGCCAAGCTCCTCGCCGAGCTGGGCGACATGATCGCGCCCTACTGGCACGAGGGCCTGGCCGCTCGGCTCCCCGCCGTGGTCCGGCTGCGCTGCCACCTCATCGCCCACGGCCTCCTGGACGAGCTGCTGACACTGGTCCGGTGGGAGCTGGACCGGGGCGCGGCCAGCTACGGCATCACCACGCTGTCCGCCACCGCCGACGCCGGGCCGGAGGTCCTCGCCGAGAACGGCCGCGCCTACGCCCGGTACCCCTACTTCCGCGACACCACGCTGAACGTCCCCGACGACTGCTACGACATCACCGCCGAGCTGCGCGCCCAGCACCTCGTCGAGTCGGCACAGCTGGACGCCGCCGGGACCCTCCGCCTCACCGGGCATGCCACCGTGGACCGCATACCCGACCGCGAGGCCGGCGCCGAGCTCATCCTGCGCAGGCGCGGCTCGGACGGCGAACACCGCCTGCCCGTGCGCCGCACGGACGAGGAGGGCGGCTTCGACGCCTCCGTGGACCTCGCCACCGCCGCCGACGGCGCGCCGCTGCCCGACGGCCTGTGGGACATATCCCTGGCCGTGTCCGCCCAGGACGTCGTCAAGGAGGCCCGCCTGGGCAGCCGCCGCGCCGAGTCCGTCCCCACCTCGACGACCACCGTCGTCACCGCCGCCGGTACCGCGGCCGCGCTCTACACCACCAAGCCGTACGGCAACCTCACCCTGGACCTCGGCGAGACCCGCCACCGCGTCCTGCCCCGCCTGCGCGTGACCGGCGCCGCCTGGTCGCCGGACGCGCCCGCCACCCTCGCCGTCACCGGGCGCTGCACGCTCGCCGCCCGGCCGGAAGGCGCGCTGACCGTACGGGCCGAGGGCCCGCGGGGCGCCGAGGTGACGGTGCCCGTCTCCGACGGCACCTTCAAGGCCCTGCTGCCCTTCGACGCCGCCGGCGAGTGGCGGCTCACGCTGCGCCTGGCCGTCGCGGGCAAGGAGTGGACCCTGCCCGTACCGCCGCAGCCGGCGCTCAAGGCCGTGCGCTGGCGGCGCCTGGGCCTGCCCTGGTACGCCAAGCCGGTGACCGGGCAGGACGCGCTGACCCTGCGGGTCGGCAGGGTGGAGCTGGTCAAGGCAGTACGGGCGCGCCTGGCGCGACGGTCCGGCTGACCGCCGCTTCCCCGGGCCGGGCCCCGCTGCTTCTTGGGCTGGGGGATCAGCCCGTCTGGGGCGCTATCCGGAACCGCAGCCTGCAGATCACCGCGTCGGTGTCCCGGCGCACCGCGTGGGCGACGACCGCGCCGCGCTGGTTCTGCAGCAGCCGCTGCCAGAGGTGCGCGGGCTCGACCTCGGGGATGAGCACGGTGACCCGGGTGTCGGGGTGCCGGTCGGACAGCTCGCGTACGTACGTGACGATCGGGCGGCCCAAGGCGCGGCTGGGAGCGGGCAGTTCGACCAGCTCGACGCCGGGGTTCCACAGCTCCCAGTCGCGGCCCAGCGACTCCGCGGCCCGCCGCCCCTCCGCATCCGGCTGCGCGACCGTCACCGCCACGACCTCGTCGCCGAGCGAGACCGCGGCGGTCAGCGCCTTGCTGGTCAGCCGGGAGAGAGAGGAAACGGGCACGACGACCACGGAGTGGCAGCGGCGCGGCGGCTCGGGCACCCGGCCCAGCTCCAGGCGCTCGCCGATCGTCGCGTAGGCGCGGTGGACGGCCTCGAAGGCCGCCACCAGCAGCGGCAGCGCGAGGACGATCAGCCAGGCGCCTTCCGCGAACTTCGTCGCCGTGACGACGACGGCCGAAACGCCCGTGAGCAGCGCACCGAAGCCGTTGAGCAGCGCCTTGCCGCGCCACCCGACGGAACGTTCCTGTCGCCAGTGCCGGACCATGCCCACCTGGCAGATGGTGAAGCCGACGAACACGCCGATCGAGAAGAGCGGCACCAGGGTGTTGACGTCACCGCCCGAGAGGACGAGCAGCAGCGCGGAGACGGCGGCGAGCGCGAGCACGCCGTGCCGGTGGACCTGGCGGTCGGCCTTGAGGGCGAAGACGTGCGGCAGGTAGTTGTCCCGGGCGAGCAGGCTCATCAGCACGGGCAGCCCGCCGAACGACGTGTTGGCCGCCAGCGCCAGCAGCACCACCGTCGCGAACTGGACGACGTAGAAGGCCCAGTTGTGGCCGAGCGAGGCGTCCGCGAGCTGGGCGAGGACGGTCACGCCCTCGACCGGCTGGAGATGGAAACGGCCGATGAGGACCGACAGGCCGATCAGCATGACGCCCAGCAGTGCACCGAGGGCCACCTCCGTGCGCTGTGCGCGCCTGGCACGCGGGGCACGGAAGGACGGCACCGCGTTGGCCACGGCCTCGACGCCGGTCAGTGCGGAACACCCGGCCGCGAAGGCCTTCAGCAGCAGGAGCGCGCCGACGGCGGTGGCGTTCCCGCCGAGCGCGGACGCATGCCCGGCGGCGGCCTCGGTGCTGACGGGAGCGGTACGGAAGAGGCCCACGACGATCAGTACGAGGATCGAGCCGACGAAGACGGCGGTCGGCACGACGAACGCCTTGGCCGATTCCGCGATGCCCCGCAGGTTCACCCCCGTGACCAGGGCGAGCACGCCCAGGCAGAGCCACGTCCGGTCGCCGTAGAGCGAGGGGAAGGCGGAGGTCAGGGCCGCGACCCCGGCGGTGACCGACACCGCCACGTTCAGCACATAGTCCAGCACCAGGGAGGCCGCGGTGATCAGGCTGGTGCGCCGGCCCAGATGCCGCTTGGCGACCGCGTACGAGCCGCCGCCGTCCGGGAACGCAGCGATGACCTGCCGGTAGGAGGCCACGAGCACGGCCAGCAGGGCGGCGATCGCCAAGGTGACCGGGAGCGTGAACCCCAGGCCGTGCGCCCCGGCCGCGGCCAGCACCAGGACGATCGCCTCGGGCCCGTACGCCACCGACGCCATCGCGTCCAGGGAGAGCGCCGCCAGTCCCTGGGTCGCGGTCAGCCGGTGCCGCTCCTCCGGCCCGGCTGTCGCGGCGCCGGTATCCGGCGGTTCCTCACCGGTTCCCGCGGCGGGCTCGTCCGTATTGACCGGCATGGACATCTTTCGTGGTACCTCCGTGACGTGCGGAAGACCAGCGTGCGCCCGGCCCGCGAGGCCCGCGAGCGGCCTTGGCGGCGTCTTGGCGCCCTGCGGCGTGATCTTGACGCGTTCTTGGCGCGGCTTCCCCGCCGGGCGTCAGAGGTGCGTCAGATTTGCCTCATGCAGCGTCAGCGGACCATCAAGACCTGACGGACTGTCGACGCGGCGGCCCTAGCGTCACGACCATGGGACGGCGACTGCCATTGCTGCCACTGCGCACACACAGACTCGATCACCGCGGCGCACAACTGCGCCCCCCGCCGCCCGGCGAGGTCCTCGCCTGGGACCGCGGCTGGCACCGTGAAGCCAGGACCGCCTGGGGCTACGGCGCGGCCCTCGCCGCAGTCCTCCTCACCGCCGACCAGGCCCGCGGCGGGCTGGACTGGATGCGC
This sequence comes from Streptomyces olivoverticillatus, assembly GCF_014203555.1. GTDB lineage: Bacteria > Actinomycetota > Actinomycetes > Streptomycetales > Streptomycetaceae > Streptomyces > Streptomyces olivoverticillatus. The sequence continues at coordinate 585,061 of NZ_JACHJH010000002.1, forward strand.
GGCTGCTGCTGGGTGGCCATCGGCGCCGCGCTCGTCGCCGTACTGCGCCCGGACCGCGTCACGGCCGGCGACGGCTGGCTGGCGGTACGGGGCCTGCTGCGCGAGCGGCGCGTACGGACGGACCTGCTCACCCAGCTCCGGCGCGCGGACGGCGTGGCGCCCCGGCTGGTGCTGCGGGACGCGGGCGGCGGGCGGGTGGAGCTGGACCCGCGCGTGCTCGTCGCCAACCCGCTGCTGTGGCACCAGCTGGACGCCGGGACCCGGCGCTCCCGGGAGCGGGGCCTGCTGCGCGAAGGCGCGGTGCCGCTGGCCGCACTGGCCCGGCGGATAGACGACGAGGGGGCGCGGGCGCTGCTGGAGGGCTGAGCCCAGCCGATGGGGTCAGCCCTTCCAGTCGTACGTGACGCCCGTCAGCCGCTCGGAGACCGCCCACAATCCGCGGCTCGCCTTGTCGTCCCGCGTCCACGCGGCCCGCGGCGAACGGGCCGGCGCCCCGCGCCACTGCAGCACGCGCGGCCCGAAGAAGTCGTCCGGCCGCACCCCGGGCGCCGTGGCGGCGTACAGCGAGGGCAGGGCGCCGTCCTCGGCGCTCTGCGCCACGGCGCGGTTGAGCAGCGCCACCGCCCGCTCCGCCAGGGCCCGCTCCTCCATGCGCACCCCGGCGGTCTGCAGATTGGTCGCCGCGTACCCCGGATGCGCGGCGGCCGCCACGATGGGCGAGCCCTCGGCGGCCAGCCGCCGCGAAAGCTCGTGCACGAAGAGCAGATTGGCGCTCTTGGACCGCCCGTAGGCGATCCAGCGCCGGTACCGGTCGTCCATCTGCAGGTCGCGCGGGTCGACCGTGCCCAGGCAGTGCAGCCCGCTGGAGACCGTCACCACGCGCGCCCCTTCCCCGGCGTCCCGCAGCCGCGGCAGCAGCAGGCCGGTGAGCGCGAAGTGCCCGAGGTGGTTGGTGCCGAACTGCATCTCGAACCCGTCGACCGTCCGCCGGTGCGGCAGCGCCATCACCCCGGCGTTGTTGACGAGCACGTCCACCCGGTCCTCGGGGAGCGCCTCGGCGAAGGCGCGCACGGAGGCGAGATCGGCCAGATCCAGCTGCGCGAACCGCACGTCGGCGCCCGGCGCCTGAGCCCGCATCAACTCCTCGGCGGCCTTGCCCCGCGTGGCATCCCGGCACCCCAGCACGACCCGCGCCCCACGCCGCGCCAGCTCCCGGGCGGTGACGTATCCGATCCCGCTGTTGGCCCCGGTCACCACGACGATGCGCCCACTCTGATCGGCGATGTCGCCCGCGGTCCAGCCCGTCATCTCTGCCGCACTCCTCTGCGATCGGCACGGGGGTAGCCCTTGGGGCAGCGTAACCGGGCGAGGTGGGCGACCCGCACGCCAGGTGCCCGACTCGCTCATTGATACGGTCACGCCCATGTCGGAGACGCAGAGTTCAGCCCGTACGCCACGCACCCCCGTCACCGCCGATGACCTCGAAGAGGTCGTCCGCCTGGCCGTCGCCGCCTTCCGCGGTGCGCCCGAGGACCGTTGGGGCAAGCCCGCCGGTTCGCTCGAGTGGGACTGCTGGGAGACCGTCGAGCATCTCGCCGACGACATGTTCTGTTACGCCCTCCAACTCGCCCCGCCCGCACCGCCGCAGACGGGATATCTGCCCACCGTGCTGAGCGAGCTGCGTCCCGGTGGTCCCAAGGAGACCATTCACGTCGAGCGTGGCGACGGCCCGGACGGGCTGATACAGGTGCTGGAGGGGTGCACGGGTCTGCTGGCGGCCGTGGTGCGGACCAAGCCGCCCCGGACCCGGGGCTATCACACCTTCGGGCTCGCCGACCCCGAGGGTTTCGCCGCCATGGGGATCGTGGAGGCGCTGGTGCACGCCCATGACATCGCCCAAGGTCTCGGCGTCGCCTGGGAGCCGCCTGCCGATCTGTGCGGGCGGACGCTGGCCCGGCTCTTCCCCGACGTGCCCGCCGACGGCGACCCCTACCGCGCCCTGCTCCGGGCCACCGGCCGCCTGGAATCGGACGGCGCCCCCTGGCGGTGGCACAGCGCCCCCCTCGACTGACCCGAGGGGCACCGGGAAGGCTCAACTGCCGTGACTGGCCGGTCCGTACGGGCACGGCTCCGCCCGTTCTCCCGGTGCCCGTACGATCTCGCCGGTGAGCCCCGACATATCGCTGACGACGTTGCTGATGCTGTGCCTCGCCGCGCTCGCCGCAGGGTGGATCGACGCCGTGGTGGGCGGCGGCGGCCTGCTGCAACTGCCCGCGCTGCTCGTGGGGCTGCCCCAGATGGCGCCCGCGCAGGTCCTCGGGACGAACAAGGCCGTCGCCATCTGCGGCACGACCGCCGCCGCCTTCGCCTACATGCGCAAGGCGACCCTGGACATCCGGACGGCCCTGCGCATCGGGCTCGCCGCGCTCGGCGGCTCGCTCGCCGGGGCCTTCTTCGCCTCCGGCATCAACAGCGCCGTCCTGCGGCCCCTGATCATGGCGGTGCTGCTGGCCGTCCTGGCCTTCGTCCTGTTGCGGCCGTCCTTCGGCACCGCCGCCGCGCCCGGCGGGCCCGTCAGCCGGCGGCGCATGGCCGGGGCGGTGCTCGGGGCGGGCCTGGGCATCGGCTTCTACGACGGGCTGATAGGCCCCGGCACCGGCACCTTCCTCGTGCTGGCGCTCGTCGCGATCCTGCACATGGACCTGGTGACGGCCTCCGGCACGGCGAAGATCGTCAACGTCTGCACCAACGTGGGGGCTTTGGTCACGTTCGGGATCCAGGGCTCGGTGCTGTGGCAGATCGCCGCACCCATGGCCGTGTGCAACCTCGTCGGCGGGGCGGTGGGGGCGCGGATGGCGCTCAAGCGGGGGAGCGGATTCGTCCGCGTGGTGTTGCTCGTGGTCGTGGTGTCGCTGGTGTGCAAGCTGGGCTACGACCAATGGGGCGGATGATACGAACTGTGGGGCGGATGGGTGAACTCGGACACCGAGAGGCTCGTGGGGTCTATTTGTCGATCATTCGTACTACCGACTGTGCGGAAAACAGTCCGGGGTGCGCCGGATCCCGGCCATTGCGGTTAGCCTGTCGACTACCTTCCTGACGTGGTGGGGGTGCCAGTGCGTTTCTCCCGGTGGACCCGGTGGAGCCGGGCCCGGTGGGGCCGGGCCGTGCTCGCGGGTCTCTATGTCGTCGCCCTCGCGGCCGCCGTGCCCAAGGGCGCCGGCGGGCACGGCCGGGACGGCAGCTGGTCGAGCGACGAGGCCCGCCGGTTCTGGGGTCCCTCCCGCCCGGCGGACGCGAGCGACGACGGGGACGGCGCCGATGCCGACGCCAGGACCGACGCGCAGCGCATCACGGGCAGCGCCCGCCACTTCGACGGCGTCCCGTCCGTCGGGATCCTCTTCTACACCGGCGACGACATGAAGAACCACCACTGCACGGCCAGCGTGGTGCACAGCCCCAAGGGCAATCTGATCGTCACCGCCGGGCACTGCTCCTTCGGCGACGACGCCGCCTTCGTCCCCGACTACCAGCAGGGATCGAGCAAACAGCCCTACGGCGTCTGGCCCGTGGAGCGCACCTTCGTCGACCCCCGGCGCGACGACTCCGGCGCGGCCTCCGACCTCGACTTCGCCTTCGCCACCGTCAAGCCTGACATCCGCGGCAGACAGATCGAGCGCGTCACCGGTGCCAACCGCCTCGTGCGCACCCCCGGCTACACCAACCGCGTCACCGTCATCGGCTACCCCAGCGCCGACGACGACCCGGCCGACCAGGCCATCCGCTGCACCGCCATGACCAGCCGGCTGGAAGACCGCAAGCAGCTGCGCATGAACTGCGACGGCTTCTTCTCCGGCACCTCCGGCAGCCCCTGGCTCACCCACTTCAACGAGAAGACGAAGACGGGCGACCTGGTGGGCGTCCTCGGCGGCCTCAACGGCGGCGGGCCCGACGGCGACGACAGCGCCAAGGTCTCCTACAGCCCCATAAACGACGACGAGATCTTCAAGCTCTACCTGGACGCCATAAACGGCCGCGAGCCCAAGCGGGACTGACCCCGTCCCCGGCCCCCGTCGCTCAGCGCCCGTCCGCCGCCAGCGCCCGCTCCACCCCCGGCTCGTGCGGGCCCAGGAACTGCGGGCTCGGCCGGACCAGCGCGTTCAGCGCGGCCTTGCCCGAGGCGAAGACCTCGCGGGCCCCACCCGCGTACCAGGTGACGTCGTGCACGGCGTCGACCCCGACCCCGTACGCATCGATGCCCGCCGCCTCGCACAGCGCCAGCGCGCGGCGTATGTGGAAGCCCTGGCTGATCAGCACCGCCTGCTTCACCCCGAAGACGCGCCGGGCACGGGCGCAGGAGTCCCAGGTGTCGAAGCCCGCGAAGTCGTTGACGATGCGGGAGGCGGGCACCCCGTGCTTCGTCAGGTACGTGCGCATCGCGTCCGGTTCGTCGTAGTCGTCCCGGCTGTTGTCGCCCGTCACCAGCACCACCCGGACCTTGCCCTCCCGGTACAGCCGCACCGCCGCGTCCAGCCGGTGCGCCAGGTACGGGGACGGCTTGCCCTCCCACAGACCCGCGCCGAAGACCATCGCCACCGGCGCGGACGGCACGTCGCCGACGTCCCGCACGCGCGGCGCCGCCGCCGCGTACACCCAGGTGGCGGGCAGCAGGGCCAGCACGCAGCCCGCCACCGCACCCTGCAGCAGCCGCCGCTTCCCACGCCTGGTCACCGGCAGCCGCAACCGCACCTTGGGCATCCGTGCCATGCCGACCTCCCCCGTTCGCCCTGGTCCAACCGCTTGCCGTGACCACGTGCCGTGACCGTTCGCCGAAGATCGACGACGGGATCAAAAACGCCGCACGGCGCCCCGCGGTTCCCGCCACGGCCGCCCGGACCCACGGGCATCGCCGCTGTCAGACCCTGGGGCTACCGTCGGGGGTATGAACGGCACAGGCACGGCACCACCCGCGGCGGAGCAGTCCGGCATCGCCGGATACGAGGCATCGGACCTGGAGCGCTGGGCGCCCGAGCCCGACAAGCGGCCAGGCCGCACCGCCTTCCAGCGCGACCGGGCCCGGGTGCTGCACTCCGCCGCGCTGCGCCGCCTCGCGGGCAAGACGCAGGTCGTCACCCCCGGCGTGAGCCCCCAGGCCTGGGACGCCAGCCCCCGCACCCGGCTGACCCACTCCCTGGAGTGCGCCCAGGTCGGCCGGGAGCTGGGCGCCGCGCTCGGCTGCGACCCCGACCTGGTCGAGGTCGCCTGCCTGGCCCACGACCTCGGCCACCCGCCCTTCGGGCACAACGGCGAGCGGGCGCTCGATACGGTCGCGGCGGCCTGCGGCGGCTTCGAGGGCAACGCCCAGTCGCTGCGCCTGCTCACCCGCCTGGAGCCCAAGCGCTTCGTCCCCGACCCCCGCACCGGCGAGCTCGTCAGCGTCGGCCTCAACCTCACCCGGGCCGCCCTCGACGCCGCCACCAAATACCCCTGGCCGCGCGGCGGCCACCCCGACCGCCCCGCCTCCCGCAAGTTCGGCGTCTACGCCGACGACGTCCCCGTCTTCACCTGGCTGCGCCAGGGCGCCCCGCAGCACCGCCAGAGCTTCGAGGCCCAGGTCATGGACTGGGCCGACGACGTGGCCTACTCGGTGCACGACGTCGAGGACGGCCTGCACGCGGGCCACCTCGACCCCAATGTGCTCCTCGCCGACGCCGAGCGCCGCGAGGTGTTCGCCGTCGCCACCGCCCGCTACGCCCCCGATGCCGCGCCCGACGAGCTGGCCGAGGCCCTCGACCGCCTGCTCGGCCAGGAGTGGTGGCCCCACGGCTACGACGGCTCGGTCGTCGCCCAGGCCCGCCTCAAGGACGCCACCAGCCAGCTGATCGGCCGCTTCTGCCTCGCGGCGGAGAGCGCCACCCGGCAGACGTGGGGCACTGGCAGACTGACCCGGTACCGGGCCGGGCTCGTCGTGCCCCGCGAGACCCGCCTGGAGTGCGCGGTGCTCAAGGCCGTCGCCGACCGGTACGTCATACAGCGCCCGGACCAGGAGAAGCTCCGCGCCGACCAGCGCATCGTCATCGCCGAGCTCGCCGAGGCGCTCGTCGCCCGCGCCCCCGAGGGCCTCGACCCGCAGTTCCGCTCGCTGTTCACCGAGGCCGACGGGGACGCGGGCAGACTGCGGGCCGTCGTCGACCAGATCGCGGCCCTCACCGACAGCTCCGCCCGCTCCCTGCACGCCCGCCTCACCGGGATACGGCACGCCGGGGGCGGGTGACCCCTTGCGGCCACCGGCCCGCACGGGGTACTCCCTCTACCGGCGGCACGCTCCGTGCGGGAGGCTCGGCAGTGGCGCTTTTCCACCCGGGTCTCTACCGGGGGCCGTCAACGCGGACGCACGGCGCAGAGGTTCTGCGCGGCAGCGAGGAGGCAGCAAGTGGTGGACGCACACCAGACGTTCGTCATCGTCGGAGGAGGCCTGGCGGGCGCGAAGGCCGCCGAGACCCTCCGGCAGGAGGGCTTCACCGGCAGGGTGATCCTCGTCTGTGACGAGCGCGAGCACCCCTACGAGCGCCCGCCGCTCTCCAAGGGCTACCTCACGGGGCAGGCCGCCCGCGAGAGCGTGTTCGTCCACGAACCCGCCTGGTACGCCCAGGCCGACATCGAGCTGCACCTCGGCCAGCCCGCCGTCCACCTCGACCGCGCCGCGCGGACCGTGACCCTGGGCGACGGCACCCTCATCCACTACGACAAGCTGCTGCTGGCCACCGGCGCCGAGCCCCGCCGTCTGGACGTCCCCGGCACCGGCCTGGCCGGCGTGCACCACCTGCGCCGCCTCGCCCACGCCGAGCGGCTGCGCGGCGTGCTGTCCTCCCTCGGCCGGGACAACGGCCACCTCGTCATCGCGGGCGCGGGCTGGATCGGCCTGGAAGTGGCCGCCGCCGCCCGCGGCTACGGCGCCGAGGTGACCGTCGTCGAGCCCGAGCCCACCCCGCTGCACACCGTCCTCGGCCCCGAACTCGGCGCGCTCTTCACCGACCTGCACAGCGAGCACGGCGTCCGCTTCCACTTCGGCGCCCGCCTCACCGAGATCGCCGGGCAGGACGGCATGGTCCTGGCCGCCCGTACCGACGACGGCGAGGAGCACCCCGCGCACGCCGTCCTCGCCGCGATCGGCGCCGCCCCGCGCACCGCCCTCGCCGAGGCCGCGGGCCTCGCCCTCGTCGACCACGCCGACGGCGGAGGCGTCGCCGTCGACGCCTCGCTGCGCACCTCCGACCCCCACATTTACGCCGCCGGTGACGTCGCCGCGGCCGAGCACCCCTGGCTGGGCACCCGGCTGCGCGTCGAGCACTGGGCCAACGCACTCAACGGCGGCCCCGCCGCCGCCCGCGCCATGCTGGGCCGGGAGGTCTCCTACGACCGCGTGCCGTACTTCTTCTCCGACCAGTACGACATCGGCCTGGAGTACTCGGGCTACGCGCCCCCCGGCTCGTACGACCAGGTGGTCTGCCGGGGAGACGTGGGCAAGCGCGAGTTCATCGCCTTCTGGCTGAGCGAGGGCCGGCTGCTGGCGGGGATGAACGTGAATGTGTGGGACGTCACGGAGAGCATCCAGCAGCTGATCCGTTCCGGCGCCCGCCCCGACCCGGACGCCCTGGCGGATCCGGCGGTGGCGCTGGACTCGCTGGCGCCGTAGCCCGATGCCCGCAGCCCCCTCACCGCACACCGCGCTGGTGCCCGTCTCGGAGATCTTCGCCCTGCGGCACGCCGTGCTGCGGCCCGGCCTGCCCGCCGAGGCGGCCGCCTTCCCCGAGGACGCCGGGGCGAAGACCTTCCACATCGCGGCCTACGACGCGGCGGGGGCGGTCCGCGCCTGCGTCACCTTCCTCCCCGAGCCCCTGCCGGGCACCGGGGAGGAGGCGTACCGCTTCCGCGGCATGGCCAGCGACCCGGCCGTGCGCGGCCGCGGCTACGGCGTCGCCGTCCTGCGGGCGGGCCTCGCCGAGGCCGCGGCCCGCGGGGCCGGCCTGGTGTGGTGCACCGGGCGGACCTCCGCCCGCGGCTTCTACGAGCACCACGGCTTCACCGTGCGCGGCGAGGAGTTCACCGTGCCGGGCATCGGCCCGCACCAGGTGTTCGTGATCAAGGCGGCGGGCGGGGATGTCGGTGCCGGGCCGTAGACTTCACGCGTGGCAGGCAGGATCAACGATGACGATGTGAGGGCGGTCCGGGACGCGGTCCCGATCGACGCCGTCGTGTCCGAGTACCTCCAGCTGCGCAACGCGGGCGGCGGCAATCTCAAGGGGCTCTGCCCCTTCCACGACGAGAAGTCCCCCTCCTTCCAGGTCAGCCCCGCCAAGGGGCTCTTCTACTGCTTCGGCTGCCAGGAGGGCGGGGACACCGTCGACTTCGTCATGAAGATCGACCACCTCTCCTTCGCCGAGACCATCGAGCGCCTCGCCTCCCAGGCCGGGATCACCCTGCGCTACGAGGAGGGCGGCTACACCCCGGGCCGCCAGCAGGGCGAGCGCATCCGCCTCGTCGAGGCGCACAAGCACGCCGCGAAGTTCTACGTCGAGCAGCTCGACGGCGCGGAGGCCGAGATCGGCCGCAGGTTCCTCGCCGAGCGCGGCTTCGACCAGGCCGCCGCCCAGCACTTCGGCGTCGGCTACAGCCCCGCCGGCTGGGACCACCTCACCCGCTTCCTGCGCGGCAAGGGGTTCAGCGACAAGGAGCTGATCCTCTCCGGCCTCGCCCAGGAGAGCCGGGGCGGCCGCCCCATCGACCGCTTCCGCGGCCGCCTGATGTGGCCCATCCGCGACATCACCGGAGAGGTCATCGGCTTCGGCGCCCGCAAGCTGCGTGACGACGACACCGGACCCAAGTACCTCAACACCCCCGAGACCCCGCTCTACCGCAAGTCCCAGGTCCTCTACGGCATCGACCTCGCCAAGAAGGACATCGCCAAGACCAACCGCGCCGTCGTCGTCGAGGGCTACACCGACGTCATGGCCTGCCACCTCGCCGGGGTCACCACCGCCATCGCCACCTGCGGCACCGCCTTCGCCGGCGACCACATCAAGATCCTCCGCCGGCTGCTGATGGACAACTCCGGCTCCGAGGTCGTCTTCACCTTCGACGGCGACGCCGCCGGGCAGAAGGCCGCGCTCCGCGCCTTCGAGGACGACCAGAAGTTCGCCGCCGAGACCTCCATCGCCATCACCCCCGGCGGCATGGACCCCTGCGAGCTGCGCCTGGCCCAGGGCGACGCCGCCGTCCAGTCGCTCGTCGACGCCCGCACCCCGCTGTTCGCCTTCGCCATCCGCCAGGTCGTCGCCCGGCACAACCTCGACACCGCCGAGGGCCGCGCCGCCGCCCTGGAGGCCGCGGCCCCCATCGTGGCGAACATCAAGAACAGCGCCATCCAGCACGAGTACGCCGTCCAGCTCGCCGGCATGCTCGGCATCCTCGACACCCAGTTCGTCGTCCGCCGCGTCGGCCAGCTGGCCCGCTGGGCCCGCGAGCGCGGCCAGCGCCCCGAACAGGGGCGCGCGCAGCACCGCGGTGCGCCGCCCGCCGCGCCCGCACCCCAGCAGCCCGCCCCACGCGGCCCCGCACTCAACCTGCGCAGCCCTGCCCACCGCACCGAGCGGGAGCTCCTCAAGCTCGCCCTGCAGCGCCCCGAGCTCGTCGCCCCCGCCTTCGACGCCTACGGGGAGGACGAGTTCACCGCACCGCCCTACGCGGTCGTCCGCCACGCCGTCGAGGAAGCCGGCGGCGTCACCGACGCCGGCCCGGACTACCTGGCCAAGGTCCGCGAGGCCGCCCCGGACGACACGGTGCGCTCCCTCGTCACGGAGCTCGCCGTCGAGGCCATCCACAACAAGAACGTGGACGAGGTCTACGCCGGCGTGCAGCTCGTCCAGGTCAGGCTGCGGGCCGTGGAGCGCCGGATCGGGGACGTACAGGCGATGCTGGTCCGCCTGGGCGCCCAGGCGGACCCCGAGCACCTGGCCGCCGTGCAGAACGAGCTGTGGGTCCTCCAGCAGTACGGCAAGTCCCTGAAGGACCGCGGCGCGGCTGCGCTCTAGCCGTTCCTCGCGGTCGTCCCCTCGGCCGTCCGCCTAGCCGTCTACGCCGTCCGCCGGACCGCCGGATTGTAAGCAAGCGGTCACGGTATGGGCTCAGAAAGTGAGCGCACGCCCCTCGTGGCGGGCCCGCGTCGTGCCCCACACTGGTGGGCGGTGCCTCAAGTCCTCGGAGCGCGGCGGTCCGGTCGGCTGGACCCGGAATCTCCCGCGAAGCCGCTCCGGATCCCCGGCACGGGCGGCGCCCCGGCAGCCGCCGCGCCCGAATGTTCTGCCGCCTCAGCAGCGATCACCCTGGAGGTCGCCCCCGTGCAGACCCGGACCCCGACCCTGCCTCAGGCCCTGGCCGAACCGGCACCGACCGTGCCACAGCAGGCCGAGCCGCCCGCGTCCGAGCCCCCGGCCTTCACCGAGGACGCGACCCCGGAACGGACCGCACGGGCCGACACCAGCGGCCCCTCCTCCGACCTCTTCCGCCAGTACCTCCGCGAGATCGGCCGCATCCCGCTGCTGTCGGCAGTGGAGGAGGTGGAGCTCGCCCGCCGCGTCGAAGCAGGGCTGTTCGCCGAGGAGAAGCTGAGCAGCACCCCCGACCTCGACACCCAGCTCGCCCTCGACCTCGACCGGCTGGTGGTCCTCGGCCGGATGGCCAAACGCCGCCTGATCGAGGCCAATCTGAGGCTCGTCGTCTCCGTCGCCAAACGCTACATCGGCCGCGGGCTGACCATGCTCGACCTCGTACAGGAGGGAAACCTTGGGCTCATCAGGGCAGTTGAGAAATTCGACTACGCCCGGGGCTACAAGTTCTCGACGTACGCGACCTGGTGGATCCGCCAGGCCATGTCCCGCGCCCTCGCCGACCAGGCCCGTACGATCCGGGTCCCCGTCCACGTCGTGGAGTTGATCAACCGCGTGGTGCGCGTCCAGCGCCGGATGCTCCAGGAGCGCGGCTACGAACCCACCGCCGAAGAGGTCGCCCTCCACCTCGACCTCTCCGAGGAGCGCGTCAGCGAAGTGCTGCGCCTGGCTCAGGAACCGGTCTCGCTGCACGCGCCCGTGGGCGAGGAGGACGACGTCGCGCTCGGCGACCTCATCGAGGACGGCGACGCGACCTCCCCCGTGGAGTCGGCCGCCTTCCTGCTGCTGCGCGAACACCTGGAGGCGGTGCTCTCCACCCTCGGCGAGCGCGAGCGCAAGGTCGTGCAGCTGCGCTACGGGCTCGTCGACGGGCGGCCGCGCACCCTGGAGGAGATCGGCCGGATCTTCGGCGTCACGCGCGAGCGCATCCGCCAGATCGAGTCCAAGACCCTCAACAAGCTGCGCGACCACGCCTTCGCGGACCAGCTGCGCGGCTACCTGGACTGACTCGCGCCGGACCGACTCGCGTCCGGCCGCCGCCGAAGCGTCAGCCGGCCTGGAACGCTCCCGGATGGGTCTGCTCGCGCACGGTCGTGTACTGCTGCCGCACCGCCTGCCCCACCGCCAGGTCCTCGCCCGGCTCGAAGGCGTGCCCGGCCACGGACGGCCACAGCGGGGGCTGCTGCGGCGAGAGCACGCCCTGCTGCACGCCCAGCGCCCACGCGGCCTGCCGGGCCGCGCCCAGCGCCGCGTAGTCCGCGGGCTGCGGCACGACCACCTGCGTGCCGAACAGCGACGGCGCGATCGCCTGCACGGCCGGCAGCTCGGCCGCCGCGCCCAGCAGGAAGACCCGCCGCACCTCGACGCCGCGCCCGCGCAGCACGTCCAGCGCGTCCGTCAGCCCGCACAGCATGCCCTCGAACGCGGCCCGCGCCAGGTGCTCCGGCTTCATGCTCTCGCGCCGGAGCCCGGTCAGGGTGCCGGCCGTGTGCGGCAGCTGCGGGGTGCGCTCGCCCTCCAGGTACGGCAGCAGCACCAGCCCGTAGGAGCCGGGGGAGGAGTGCATCGCCAGCTCGGAGAGGCCGGCCAGGTCCGTGCCGAGCAGCTCGGCAGTGCCGCGCAGCACGCGGACGGCATTGAGGGTGTGCACCACGGGCAGGTGCATGCCGGTCGCGTCCGCGAAGGAGGTGATGGTGCCGGTGGTGTCCGCGAGCGCGGAGTGGTGGACGGAGAAGACGGAGCCGGAGGCGCCCAGGGAGATCACCGCGTCGCCCAGGCCCACGCCCAGGCCGAAGGCCGCCGCCATCGTCTCGCCCGTACCGGCGGAGATCAGCAGCCCCTCGGGGGTGTGTCCGGCGGCCTCGGCGGGGCCGAGCACATCGGGCAGCGTGGCCTGCCGGCCGAGCGCCAGCTCCACCAGATCGGGGCGCCAGGCGCCGGTCGCCGCGGACCAGAAGCCCGTGCCGGAGGCGTCGCCGCGGTCGGTGGTCCGCCGCAGAGGCCGCCCCAGCAGCTGCCAGACCAGCCAGTCGTGCGGCTGGAGCAGGGCCGCCACCCGGGCCGCCGACTCCGGTTCGTTGCGGGCGAGCCAGCGCAGCTTCGCCACGGCCTGCCCGGCCTGCGGCACTGTCCCGACCGCCTCCGCCCACGCGGCCCGGCCGCCGAGCGCGTCGGTCAGATCGGCCGCCGAGGCCTGCACGCGCTTGTCGTTGCCGAGCAGCGCGGGGCGTACGAGCACGCCGCCGGCGTCCAGGGTGATCAGCCCCTGCTGCTGGGCGGAGACGCCGATGGCCTGCACGCCCTCCAGCAGTCCGCCCCCGGCCGCCTCGCCCAGCGACATCAGCCAGGCCTGCGGATCGCCGTCGGCGGCGGAGGGGGGATGCGAGGCGTATCCATGCCGGAGCACGGCACCCGTGTCCGTGTCGCACACGACGATCCGTGTGCTGTCGGAGGAACTGTCCAATCCGGCGACTATGCCCATGCCGAGATGATGCCAAACCTCAAGGGCATACACCGCATCCGGGCGGGAGTTGCATCAGGTGTTGCTGGTGCCCCAGTCGTCCTCGTCGGCCACGCGCTGCTCGCGCAGGGAGCGGATGCGGTCGCTCACCGACCCCGGCAGCCGCCCGCCGACCTTGTCGGCGGCCCGGGAGGCCAGCGCCCGGCCGTTCTGCGCAGCCGACTCGGCGGTGTTGCGCACGGCCGGATTCTGCGCGATCCGGCGGGCCGCCTTGCGCAGCTCCTCGTACCGCTCGCGCCCGGCCCGCGCGCCGAGCACGTACCCGACAGCGGCTCCGGTGATGAACGTCAGCCGGTAGCGCATCGCGCTCCATCCTTCCCTCGGGGCCCGTGCTCCGCGCCTACCCGGCCGGGCCGAAGGTCACTCCCGGGGCACCGATTGGCGGAGCACCCCCCTGCTTGCGCTAATGTATGTGTCGCAGCGAGCGCACGCCGCCCGGGAGACCGAGCGAAGGTGCATTCGAGGCAATCGCAGCAATCCCCTGTAGCTCAATTGGCAGAGCAGCCGGCTGTTAACCGGCAGGTTACTGGTTCGAGTCCAGTCGGGGGAGCGCGGTCCCCTGTAGCTCAATTGGCAGAGCAGCCGGCTGTTAACCGGCAGGTTACTGGTTCGAGTCCAGTCGGGGGAGCAGATGGATCAGGGCCCCCTCGGGGGCCCTTTTTCATGTCCGTTCTTCGCACCGGGGCGGAACCGTACGGCCGTGATCGAAGTCCTCAAGGTCAGACAGGTCACACGATACGGCCCACCCGGGGCAACAGATCGTATGAGCGGCTATGCTGCGGCAGACGGCGCGCACAGATGTGCGCGACGCGCCGTGAACGGGGCGGTAGCTCAGCCGGTTAGAGCAGCGGACTCATAATCCGTCGGCCGTGGGTTCGAGTCCCACCCGCCCCACTCACGCGCTGTAGGTGCAGAAACGTTCTGTCCTGTGCTCTCGCGTACCAAAGGGTCGCCACCTCGCCGGTGGCGACCCTTTGTCGATTCGGCGGCCCGCCGCGCTCAGCCCCCTGGGCGACCCGTCAGGCGGGGGGCGGGCTTACGTTGGTGGTGGATACGGCTCTGTGCAGGACCCTGGCCAGTTTTACCGCGTCGTCCACCGCCCAGAAGTGGATGTAGAAGAGGCGGGGCGAGTCCGTCAGGCCGTGGCTGTGCAGCGAGACGATGTCGATGCCGCCGTGGCGCAGGGCCGCGATGACGCGCTGTACCTCGCTTGCGACCAGCACGAAGTCGCCGTTGATCGCCGCCCGCCCGTGACCGACCGGCTGGAAGATCAGGGCCGTCATGGAGCCCGTGCCCTTCGGCAGCACCCGTGAGCCGTCGATGATCCGCTCCCGGCGGGCGAAGATGACCTTGTAGATGCGGCCGTCCTGGATGCCCTTGGCGTGGAGGGCGGCGTCGATGCCCGCGGTGTCGAGGTCGAGCCGGTGCGCCTTCGTGGCGGGAGGCTCGGTGTGCGGGGTGCCGGTGCGGTCGAGGGCCGCGCGCAGGCCGCGGGCCAGGGCCACGGCGTCGTGCCCGTGCCCGTGTACGTGTGTCCACCAGATGGCGGGCTTCTGGGTCAGCAGGTGCTTGTGGAGGGCGGTCTGCCCGATCCCGTGGGCGTGCAGCGTGTCGGTGACGTGCTGCAACTCCGTCTCCAGGACGGCCATGTCGCCCATCATCAGCGTGCTGCCGTCGGCGTAGCGGACGAAGGAGATGTACGAGCCGACGGCCAGGTCCGGCGTGATCGTCACCCCTTTGGAGACGACCCGCAGGTCCCGGCGGAGGAAGGCCACCCGGTAGACGGTGCCGGCCAGCACCTCGCCCTGGCGGCCGAGCGTGCGGGTGACGCCCCGCCAGTCGTTCTGGGTGGTGGGCAGCGGCAGGACGAGCGGCCGGTCGTTCCGGCCGACCGCCGCCGCCGTGGGGCGGGCGATGAGCTGGGCCGCGCCGGCCAGCGCGGGGATCAGTGCGGTGCTGATCACCAGCCGCCGCCGGGTCGGGCCGGACGTCGGGCCGGATGCCGGATCGGACGGAGGCGGTTCCAACCCGTGTTGCGGGTCTCCGGGCATGCGAAGCACCTCCAAGGAAGGGCGTGGCGCGTTATCGGGTTATTGGCCGAATTCCACCCCGTCATCATGTCCGGATCGTCATATTCCCTGCCCCGTGGAGTACGCCGCTTGGAATACGCGTCCCCACGCCCCGGTTACCGTGCCGGGACGCCAGAGTCACACTGAACGCACGAGTCCAGACACCGGAAGCGGGTACGCGCTCATGAGCAGCACCGTGGAGCTCACCAAGGACAACTTCGATGAGATCGTCTCCGGCAGCGGATTCGTGCTCATCGACTTCTGGGCCGAGTGGTGCGGCCCCTGCCGCCAGTTCGCGCCGGTCTTCGAGCGGGCCGCCGGGCGCCACGACGACCTGGTCTTCGCCAAGGTCGACACCGAGGCCCAGCCCGAACTGGCCGCCGCCTTCGAGATCCGTTCGATCCCGACGCTGATGATCGTGCGGGACAGCATCGCCGTCTTCGCCCAGCCCGGCGCGCTCCCGGAGGCCGCCCTGGAGGACGTCATCAAGCAGGCCAGGGAGCTGGACATGGACGAGGTACGGGCCTCCGTCGCCCAGGCGCAGAGCCGGGCCGACGGCGAGCCCGCCGGTGAGTGAGACGAGCGAACTGCTGCTCGTGCGGCACGGCGAGACCGAGTGGAGCCGCAATGGGCGGCACACCAGCTGGACCGACAAGCCGCTGACCGCCCACGGCGAGCGCGAGGCGGAGGGGGTGCGGGAGCTGCTGGCCGGGCGGGACATCGCGCTGGCCCTGTCCAGCCCCATGTCCCGGGCCGTGCGCACCGCCGAGCTGGCCGGCTTGAAGGACGTACGCACCGACCCCGACCTGCACGAATGGGATTACGGCGGGTACGAGGGCGAGACCTCGGACGAGATCTCCCGCACCCGGCCCGGCTGGTTCCTCTTCGACGACGGGGTGCCGCCGGGGCCGTCCGGGCATCCCGGGGAGACGCCCGCGGAGGTCGGGGCCCGCGCGGACCGGGTGCTGGCACGGATCGGGCCCCGGCTGGGGCAGCCGGGCGCCGGGGACGTGGTGCTGGTGGCGCACGGCCACTTCTTGCGGGTGCTGACGGCCCGTAGGCTCGGGCTGCCGCCTTCGGCCGGGGCACTGTTCCGGCTGGACACCGGCACCGTCAGCAGGCTCGGCACCGAGCACGGGCGCCCGGCGCTGCTCGCCTGGAACGGGCGTGTCGCAGCCGGGGGCCGGGGCGCGGGCGCCTGATGATCGAAGGCCGGATGCCGGGCGGTCGCAGGGCGCCCGGCCCTCCCCGGCCCGTACGGCCTCTACGACCCCTACGGTCACTCCTTACGACTCGCTCAACGACCCGCACGCAACGGAGAGGAACGCATCGTGGCCACGAACCGCATCGCGCACACCGTCTGGGAAGGCGATCTGCTCAAGGGGAGCGGCGTCGTCTCCCTCGACTCGTCGGGCGTGGGCAAGTACCCCGTCTCCTGGCCGTCGCGCGCCGAGCAGGCGAACGGCAAGACCAGCCCCGAGGAGCTGATCGCGGCCGCGCACTCCAGCTGCTTCTCCATGGCGCTCTCGCACGGTCTGGCCGGTGCGGGCACGCCGCCCACCCGGCTGGAGACCAAGGCCGAGGTCACCTTCCAGCCCGGTGAGGGCATCACCGGCATCCACCTGACCGTCAGCGGCGAGGTCCCCGGCCTGGACGAGGCGGGCTTCGCGGCGGCCGCCGAGGAGGCCAAGAAGAACTGCCCGGTCAGTCAGGCCCTGGCCGGGACGACGATCACGCTGGCGGCCGAGCTCGCCTGAGGCGTACCGGCACCCTGCGCGGCCCTGGCGTCACGGCGTCAGGGCCGCGTAGACGATCAGGTTCTGCGCCGGCCGCCCGGTGGCGTCGGGGTCGCCCGCGCAGGTGACCAGCCGCAGCGCCTTCTCCTTCGTGGCGCCGTACACCTTGCGGGCGGGGAAGGTCTTCTTCGCCACCGTCTCGGTGCCGGTCACGGAGAAGTGCAGCACCTTGCCGTCGCCGCGCTTGATGTCGATCGCGGTGCCCCGGCTCACCTTGTGCAGGTCGCGGAAGACGGCCTTCCCCTCCGGGGTGGTGCTGTGCCCGATGATCACGGCGGCCCCGGGCTCGCCGGGCCGGGCGCCGCGCGTGAACCAGCCGGCCGTCATGCCCTTGTCCGGCGGCGGGGACTGCACGGTCTGGTCGTCGTTCAGCCCCAGCCGGATCAGCGGGCTGTCGACGCCGAGGGAGGGGATGGCGACCCGGGACGGCTCGTCGGCCGAGGCGGGCCCACCTATGACCTTGTCCGTCTCGCTGCCGAGGGCACAGCCGCTGACCAGCGCGGCCAGCACTACGGCCAGCAGCGCGGCCGCCAGGGCGGGGGGCGATGGGCGCCTGCGGGGCGCCGGGCGCGTACGGGACATGCCACCCACCGTAGGGACCGGCCCGCCGCCGGCGCCTCGGCCTATCGGCCAGTACCCCTCCGCCTCAGGTCCCATTCAAGTGCCTCTGGGGGCAACCCCAAGACGATCTTTCGGTCGCCCCCGCGCTCGTAGGCTGCTAGTCCACCAGCCGCTGGAGGAGCCCCCAGGTGAACTCCGCCACGTACTCGCCGCGCTCGCCCTGTGCGTCGGGCGCCGAGAAGGCGAGCCGCCAGCGGGTGGGTGCCGTGCCCTCCATCGGCCGGGCGGGCGCGAAGGCCCGTGCCACCTCGTCGACCGTGCACGACCACGGCAGCAGGTCCCGGGCCGTGCGCAGCGCGGGACCCCGCGCCCCCGGCGCGCGGACCAGCCATTCGTTCCACACCGCGCCGCCGGGCACGCTCAGCACCTCGAACCGCAGGTCGGGCCAGAGCGGTACGGGCCAGGCGGCCGCCTCCACGTCCAGGTCGCCGATCCGGCGCTCGGCCACGTACTCGGGCGGACCGAGCACGGAGCGGTAGCGGGCGGCGGCCGAGCGGCGCCGCGGGGAGTGCAGCATGGCCTGCCAGCGGCGGTTGGCCTCGCGCATCTCGGCGCGCTCGATGTCGAGTTCGCGCAGCGCGTCCTCTACCAGGCCGGGCTGGTGGTCGGCCATCCGGCGCAGCAGGACGAGCTGGAAGTCGAGCGGGCCGAAGGCGGCCTGGAGGCCGGGTCCGTCGGTGCGTTGATGCGGGCCGTCCGGTTCGGGGCCGGGATCTTGTGTCATGGGGCCATCGTTGCGCACCTCGCCCGGGGCGGGTGTGTCGTCCTCCGGGATGGGGTTCAAGTTCCGCCGTAGGGCCGTACTTTCGCGCAACCTTTACCTCCTGTCGGCCGGGAGCTGTCCCGGAGGGCGCCCGTGCCGGGGGCTTGGCCGGTACGGTCTGGGCCATGACGGAAATCGACCCCCTGCATACCGCACTCGTCCTCGTCGATCTCATGGAACGCGTCGTCGCGTTGCCGCTCGCCCCGCATTCGGGCGACGAAGTGGCCGAGAAGTCGGGGGAGTTGGCGCGTGCGTTCCGCAAGGCGGGGGCGCCGGTGGTGCTCGTACGGGTGGAGCGGCCGGGGGTCGCGGAGCAGCCGCCCGGCAGCGGGCTGCTCGCCGGGCTCGCCGAGCCGGACGACATCGAGATCGTCAAACGGACCATCGGCGCCTTCCACGGCACCGGACTGGATGCCCGGCTGCGGGAGCGGGGCGTGCGGACGCTCGTGCTCGCCGGCATCGCCACCAACCTCGGGGTGGAGTCGACCGCTCGCGCCGCCGCGGACCACGGTTACGAGCTGGTGTTCGTGGAGGACGCGATGTCGGCCCTGACGGCGGAGGAGCACCGGGCGTCGGTGGCGCTGGACATGCCCCGGCTGGGCACGGTCGCCACCACCGCGGCGCTGCGGCTTCCGGGCTGAGCCTTTAGGGGGCGGCGGCGGGCTCAGTCTTCTGCCGGGTCCTCGCCGAGCATCCGCTTGAGCAGGTCGCGCAGTGCCGTGCGTTCCGCGTCCGACAGCCCGGCCAGCGGTTCGCGGGCGAAGTCCAGGGACTCCCGGACGCGTGCGGCCGTCTCCCGGCCGGTGGCGGTGGGTGCGGCGAGCTTGACGCGGCGGTCGTCGGGGTCCGGGCGGCGCTCGACCAGGCCGCGGGATTCGAGGCGATCGACGATGCCGGTGACGTTGGACGGCTCGCACTTGAGCTTCTGGGCGATCCGCCGCATGGGCAGGGGCTCCCGGGCGAGCAGCGCCAGCACGCGTGCCTGGGCGCCGGTGAGGGAGTGCCGCCCGGCGGCCTCCTCGTACTCCTCGTGATAGCGCGCCACGACGGTCCCGATGAGCTCGACCACTTCGAGCGTGAGGGCATCGGTGCGGGGCGGCGTGGTGCGGGGCGTCATGGACACCAGGTTAGCGCGTTGCTTGACAACATGAAATATCGAGGAGCATGGTTGTTTCAGTTCATGAAGCATTTGGGCTCGAAGCCGTGAAGCCCAGAGCGTGAGAAGCACAGTGCATGAGAAGCACAGAGCACTAGGAGGCGCCCCCATGTCCGCCCTGCCCGCCACCTCCCGTGAATGGCACCTGGTCGCCCGCCCGCAGGGCTGGCCCAAGCCCGAGGACTTCGCGCTGCGGGAAGCTCCGGTAGCCGAGCCGCGCGAGGGCGAGATCCTGGTGCGCAACACGCACATGTCGGTCGACCCCTACATGCGCGGCCGCATGAACGACGTCAAGTCCTACGTGCCGCCCTTCCAGCTCGACCAGCCCATGGACGGCGGCGCCGTCGGCGAGGTCGTCGCCTCCCGTGCCGAGGGCTTCGCGCCGGGCGACCACGTGCTGCACGGCCTCGGCTGGCGCGAGTACGCCGTGGTCGACGCCAAGCGCACCGTGAAGGTCGACCCCGAGGCCGCCCAGCTCTCCGCCTACCTCGGCGTGCTCGGCATGCCCGGCATGACCGCCTACGCGGGCCTGCTGGAGGTCGGCTCCTTCAAGGAGGGCGACGCCGTCTTCGTCTCCGGCGCCGCGGGTGCGGTCGGCAGCCAGGTCGGCCAGATCGCCAAGCTCAAGGGCGCCTCGCGCGTCATCGGCAGCGCGGGCTCGGACGAGAAGGTCCGGATCCTGACCGAGGAGTACGGCTTCGACGCCGCCTTCAACTACAAGGACGGCCCCGTCCTGGAGCAGCTCAAGGCGGCCGCCCCCGACGGCATCGACGTCTACTTCGAGAACGTCGGCGGCGAACACCTGGAGGCCGCCCTCACCGTGCTCAACCCGCACGGCCGGATCACCCTCTGCGGCCTGATCGCCCAGTACAACGCGACCGAGCCGCCGCCCGGCCCGCGCAACATCGCCCAGATCCTCGCCAAGCGGCTGCGCATGCAGGGCATGATCGTCTCGGACCACGACGCGCTGCGCCCGCAGTTCTTCAAGGAGGTCGGCGGCTGGCTGCGCTCCGGCGAGCTCAAGTACCGCGAGACGGTCGTGAGCGGCATCGAGAACGCCCCCGACGCCTTCCTCGGCCTGCTGCGCGGCGAGAACACCGGCAAGATGATCGTCGCCTTCTGACCCCCGCTCCCTCGGGAGAAACGTCAGGAGAAACGTTCCGTACGAGCGTGGCGGCCGCTTCCCCGCCCAGCCGATACGATGACCCGCCATGCGAGATCTTGTAGCGGGCATGACGTACCTGGCCAAGGGCCAGCGCTGGGTGGGGCGCAACCGTAGCCAGTGGGGCTTCGGGCTGCTGCCCGGGCTGATCACACTGGTCGGTTACGCGGCGGCGGTCGTCGCGCTCGCGGTCTGGGGGGACGACGCCGTCACCTGGGCCACCCCCTTCGCCGACGGCTGGGGGTCGCCCTGGGCCGGGCTGTTCCGGGCCACGCTGACCGCGCTGGTCTTCGCGGGCGGACTGCTGCTCGCGGTCCTGTCCTTCACCGCCGTGACGCTGCTGGTCGGACAGCCCTTCTACGAGTCGCTCTCCGAGCGCGTCGACCTCGCCGAAGGCGGCACGGCACCCCGCTCCGGACTGCCGCTCTGGCAGGAGCTGTGGATCTCCGCACGGGAGAGCGCGGCGGTGCTGGTGCGCGTGGTGCTGTGGGGCCTGCTCTTCTTCGTCCTGGGCTTCGTGCCCGTCATCGGGCAGACGCTGGTGCCCGCGGCCGGCTTCTGCGTCTCCGGCTTCTTCCTCACCGAAGAGCTCACCGCCGTGGCCCTGCAGCGGCGCGGAGTGCCCCTGCGGGAGCGTCTGCGCCTGCTGCGCTCCCGCAAGCTGCTGGCCCTCGGCTTCGGGGTGCCGCTCACCTTGCTGTTCCTGGTGCCGGTGGTGGCCGTCTTCGTGATGCCGGGTGCGGTGGCCGGGGCGACGCTGCTGGTGCGGGACCTGTTGGGGGAGGAGTCTCCCGAACCGGCCCGCCCCGAAGCCGAAGCCGCGCCCCGGCCCGCGGCCCTCAGCTTCCCGGCGCGCTGACCCGGGCCACCACCAGCCCCGCCTCCGCGTCCGGCCCCTCGGCCAGCACCGCGCCGTCCGGGCCCCACACCGCGCTGAGCCCGCACGCGTCGTACGGCCCCGAGGGGCCCACGTGGTTGGCCAGCAGCACGTGCAGGCCGTTGTCCCGCGCCAGCTTCGGGAAGATGGTCATCCGCTCCGCGGCGCCGCCGCCCCGCCCGTACAGCGAGCTCGCCAGCAGCACCCGGCAGCCGTCGGCCGCCGCCCGCTCGGCGAGTTCGCAGAAGTGGGCGTCGTAACAGATGACCAGCCCGAACCCGGTGCCGTCCACGGTGAACCGGCCGTCCGCCGTCCCCGGGACGAAGCCCGCGGCGTGCTCCGGGTCCGTCGGGTGCCGCTTGTCGTAGCGGGTCAGGAGCGCGCCGTCCGGCCCGTAGACGAACGAGCTGATCGTCGGGCCCGCCTCCCGCCGCCCCGCGCAGTTGACCACGGCGGCGACGCCCGCCTCCCGGCACGCCCGGACGAGGGGGGCCAGCCGGGCGTCGTCCGGCTCCATCAGGAACCGCTCCGGATCGCTCGTCACCGCCTCCAGCTCGTAGCCGGTGACGGCCAGTTCGGGGAAGACGACGAGCGCGGCGCCGTGCCCGCCGGCCTCGGTCACGAAGGCGGCCATCCGCGCCACATTGGCCGCGACGTCGCACGGCACCGACGTGAACTGTGCTGCTGCAATGATCATCCGGTCATCATCGCCCGGTGGCGGCCCCCACGGCCACCCTGATCACCGACCGTACCTGCGCCGTGATCGCCAGTCGGTTGCGCACGAACTCGGGGTCCGTGACCGCGCCGCCCGCCGGATCCGTGTTGCCCTCGCCGAACTGCAGCACCGGCGTGTGCAGATGCCCGCCCGGCACCCGCAGCCCCACCGCGTCGCGCAGCAGCGTCGCCCGGTAGGCGATCTCGTTGGAGAGGTAGTCGCCCCCGCCGCCCCCGCGCGCCGTCGAACCGGGCGTCGGCCCGTCCGGCCGGACGACCGGATCCGTGCCGCCCGCCGGTATCTCCGTGACGGAGGTGTTGTCGTGCACGGGGAACGGCCCGGTGTTCGCGCTCGTGATCGCGGCGTACGGCAGCGAGGTCGTCGTCCACTGCGGCTGCGGGTGCACCGTCGGCAGGTCCGGCGGGACCGGCACCGTCTCCGTACGGGATTCGCCGGCGTTGTCCGGATAGCCGCCGCGCCAGGCGCCGTTGGTCCGCTCGACGTCGAAACGGCCCGGCCTGCCCTGGCTGATCGTCATGAAGAGATCGGCCTTCCCGCCGTGCCCCGACGGCACCGGACCGGGCCGGAAGTACGGCAGCAGCGTCCGCTCGACCGTGCCGTCCGCGAAGTCCGCCCAGCGCACCGGGAAGACGGCCGCCTCGATCCGGGCCGGGCCCGCCGGAGTGTCGACCGTCGTGCCGTCCAGGGCGAGCGCGGCCGCCCCCGAGGGGTTGGAGCGGCGGGCGTCGTCGTCCAGCTCGAACGGGTCGAAGCCGGTGATCAGCACCCGCTTCACCTGCTGTCCGGCGGGCAGCTCGATCGAGTCCTGGCCGCGAGAGGAGCGCTCCACCGCCTCGATCAGCGCCGCCCGCCGCCGCTCGTCCAGGGCGAACGCGGGCCGCCACTCCCGCAGTGCCCGTGTCATGCCCAGCCGCGCCCAGTACAGCGGACGGTCGTCGTCCCGGCTCAGGTCGCCGCCTGCCGGCCCCCGGCCCTGCACCCGGTCCACCGCCCGCCGCCACAGCCGCCGCCCGTCCGCGGTCGCGAGCCGCCGGGCCTGCGCGGGCGTGCCGGTGTGCTCCAGCGCGCGGGCGAAGCCGGGCGCCACGTCGTCGAAGCCGCTGCGCCGCAGGATCTCCTGCGGTACGGCGCCGGTCAGGCGCTGCTCCTCCACGGTGAGCGGCGCGGGGGCGGGGGTGTCGGCGCCGGCGGGTGCGGCCAGGGCGAGCGGCGCGCACAACAGCAGGGCCGCGGCCAGCACCCGGGGGATCGAGCTTTGACTGGGTCTCATGGTGCGGAAGGAAACCACCGCGCCCGCCCGGGAGGAAGGGGTCCGTCAAGTCACTCGGCACACAGTCGACTTCGCGCCACAATGGCGAGATGGTCATTTCGCAGCTCACCGCCGCGCATGTCATATCCGCCGACCTCCACTCCGCCGGCGCCCACGCCGTCGTACGTCACGCCGCCCCGCTGTTCCACCCGGGCGCCGGCCAAGGGACCCGGCAGTTCGTCGAACTGGCCCTCGCGCTGCTGCTGTCGTCGCTCATCGGCCTGGAGCGCGAGCGGCAGCAGAAGAGCGCGGGGCTGCGCACGCACACCCTGGTGGGTGTGGGCAGTGCGCTGTTCATGGAGGTCTCGATGCACGGCTTCACCGCCGTGACGGGGCTGCCGGGCGTCGGTCTCGACCCCTCCCGGGTCGCCGCGCAGATCGTCTCCGGCATCGGCTTCATCGGCGGCGGCCTGATCTTCGTGCGCCGCGACGCGGTCCGGGGCCTGACCACGGCCGCCACCATCTGGCTGACCTGCGCGGTCGGCATGGCGTGCGGCGGCGGGCTGCCGCTGCTCGGCGCGGCCGCGACCCTGGTGCACTTCCTGGTGGTGCGCGGCTTCCCGATGGTCACCCGGCGGCTGTCCGTCACGCCGACGGCCGAGCGGGTCGAGCTGCGGCTGTCCTACCGGACGCGGCGCGGGTTGCTGGGCCGGGTGCTGGAGCTGTGCACCAAGCGCGGCTTCCGGGTCACCGATGTGCAGATCGATACCGAGGCGACGGACGGCCACGAGAAGGGCCACGGCAAGACCAGGGAAGCCGGGGTCGTGCTGAGCCTGGAGGGCAAGGGCTCCGCGCACCCGATCGTCGAGGAGCTCATGGACTGGGAGGGCATCTTCGGCGTCGGCCTGAGCGCCCACCGCGACAGCACGGAATGACACCGCCTCTTCCGGACGGGTGAACTCGCTTGGCAGTAAGCCGGGTTCATCGGATACGGTGCGGGGGGCGGGGTCACCTGACGGGCCCCGCCCCCCGGCGTCACGCGGCCGGTTCCCGGGCGGTGATTGTCCGGTACGCCATTTCGGCCAGTTCCCCCTGCCCCTGCTTGCTCGGGTGGAACCAGTCCCACTGGCTCAACTCCTGCCCGGTGAAGCCGTAGCCGTGCACCGCGCCGTCGTAGCGACACAGGGCGTCCCGGGCGCAGACGTCCTTCAATGCGGCGTTGTACTCGCCGACGCGCTTGTCGACCTGGGCGCGCCGCTCGACCGCCTCGGGGTCCTGGGCGTCGGCGTCGCCCAGCATGGACGGGCAGATGGCGGCCAGCTTCCACACCTGCTTCCCCAGCGCGTTCTTGCGCCCCTCGGACCACAGCCGTTTGAGGTCCGGCACCCCGGCCACGTACACCTGGGAGGTGGGCAGCGAGCGGCGGAGGTCGGCGATCGAGCTCTCGAAGTCCTTGCGGAAGATGTCCACCGGCGTCATATCGGCCACGCTCGGGCGACAGGCGTCGTTGGCCCCGAGCAGTACGGTCACCAACTGCGGCTTGTGGGCGATGGCCGAGCGCATCTGGCCGGGCAACTCGGCCATCCGGGCGCCGGTCCTGGCGTAGTTCCAGCTGTTGTCCGCCGGTTGGGCCAGCAGCCGCCGGGCGAGGCTGTCGACCTCGGTGCCGGTGGCCCAGGAGGCCTCGGGGCAGTCGGAGAGCAGGGAACAGGCGTCGAAGCCACGGGTGATGGAGTCGCCGAGCGAGGCGATCGACGCCGGGCGCGGGTTCCAGGCCGGGCGTGGGCTGGGCTTGGGCCGGGCGGCGGTCGGGCCGGCGTCGCTCGCGCCGCCCCCGTCGTCGCACCCCGTGGCCAGCAGGGCCGCGGCGAGCACTGTGACGGCGGCCCGCACCACCGTGGACCGCCTTCGCCTCGTGGCGCCCTCCATGGTCTTCTCCCCCTCCGGCCGGGTGATATCTGTCCTGGACCGACGGTACGTCACGCCGGGAACGTCATCGCACGGTAGCTTTTCTCCGGCCCCGATAACTGGCCCACGGCTTACAACACGTCACATCCTGTCGCATTTCAGGAGAATTGCCACCAGTGGTGTTTACTGTTGGTAACCTCGTAGAGCTTGGTGCGGGAGTGGCCATTGGGGCAGAATGCGTACTGCTGTCCCGGGCGGGACCGGTACGGATGCGAGGCCGCTGGGGAAGGTGAACCTCGAACCGCACGGGAGGTCCCGGTGACAACACGTGGAGTTCTGTATGTGCACTCCGCCCCGCGCGCCCTGTGCCCACACGTGGAATGGGCCGTGGCGGGCGTGCTCGGTGTGCGGGTGACCCTCGACTGGATCCGTCAGCCCGCCGCCCCCGACACCTGGCGCACCGAATTCTCCTGGCAGGGCCGGCCCGGCACCGCCTCCAAGCTCGCCTCCGCGCTGCGCGGCTGGCACCTGCTGCGCTTCGAGGTGACCGCCGAACCCTGCGCCACCGCCGAGGGCGAGCGCTACAGTTCCACCCCCGACCTGGGCATCTTCCACGCCGTCACCGGCATCCACGGCGACATCCTCGTCCCCGAGGACCGGCTGCGCGCCGCCGTCGCCCGCTCCCTCAAGGGCGAGACCGACCTCCAGGCCGAGATCGCCAAACTGCTGGGCAAGCCCTGGGACGACGAGCTGGAGCCCTTCCGCCACGCGGGCGAGGGTGCGCCCGTCAGATGGCTGCACCAGGTGGTCTGACCCTTCCGCCTTGCGCTGGAGTGAGGTCTAACCCCTAGCTTGAAGCCATGTCCGACACCACATCAGTAGCCGTCCTGGGCACCGGAATCATGGGCGCCCCCATGGCCCGCAACCTCGCCCGCGCAGGCCTCGCCGTCCGTGCGTGGAACCGCAGCCCCGAGAAGGCCGAGCCGCTCGCCGCGCACGGCGTGAGTATCGCCCGGACCCCCGCCGAAGCCGTGCGGGACGCCGACGTCGTGCTGACGATGCTCTACGACGGGCCCGCCGCCCTCGCCGTGATGCGCGACGCGGCACCGGGGCTGCGGCCCGGCACGGTCTGGGCCCAGACCACCACCGCCGGGCTGGAGGGGCTCGACGCCCTCGCCTCCTTCGCCGCCGAACACGGCCTGCTGTTCGTCGACGCACCCGTCCTCGGCACCAAGCAGCCGGCCGAAGAGGGCAAGCTCACCGTCCTGGCCGCCGGACCCGACGCGGCCCGCGCCCCGCTCGGCCCCGTCCTCGACGCCATCGGCACCCGCACGGTGTGGGTCGGCGAGGACGGCACGGACGGCGCGGCCAGCCGGCTCAAGCTCGTCCTCAACAGCTGGGTGCTCACCGTCACCCACGGCACCGCCGAGGCCCTCGCCCTGGCCAAGGGCCTGGGCGTCGACCCCGAGCGCTTCCTGGACGCCGTGGCCGGCGGCCCGCTGGACATGGGCTACCTCCGGGCGAAGGCCGCGCTCCTGCTCGGCGGCGAGCTCACCCCGCCGTCCTTCGCGACCACCACCGCCGAGAAGGACGCCCGCCTCATCGTCGCGGCGGGGGAGCGGGCCGGGGTCCGGCTGGACGTCGCGGCGGCGGGCGCCGAACGCTTCCACCGGGCCGTCGAACAGGGGCACGGCGACGAGGACATGGTGGCCTCGTACTTCGCCAGCTTCGACAGCTGAGGAGCCCTCGGGGAAAAACCGAAGGGCCCGTCCGGTCGTCAAGCGACCGGACGGGCCCTTCGCCCATATGGGCCAACGGCTCTCGGCGGGGTCAGAGCGTCCGCAGCGCCAGGACCACGTTGTGGCCGCCGAAACCGAAGGAGTTGTTGATCGCCGCGATGGTGCCCTCGGGCAGCGGGCGGGGCTCGCCGCGCACGATGTCCGCGTCGATGTCCTCGTCGATGTCGTCGATGTTGATGGTCGGCGGGGCCAGGCGGTGGTGCAGCGCCAGGACGGTCGCGACCGTCTCAATGCCGCCCGCGCCGCCGAGCAGGTGGCCGGTCATCGACTTCGTCGCGGAGACCGCCACGTGGTCCAGGTCGTCGCCCAGGACCTTGCGCAGCGCCTTGATCTCGGCCGCGTCGCCCTGCGGGGTGGAGGTGGCGTGCGCGTTGAGGTGCACGACCTCCGAGGCCTTGAGGTCGCTGGAGTCGAGCAGGTTCTGCAGGGCGGTGGCGATGCCGCGGCCCGTGGGCTCGGGCTGGGCGATGTGGTGGCTGTCCGCGGACAGGCCCTGGCCCAGCACCTCGCAGTAGACCCGCGCGCCGCGCCGGGCGGCGTGCTCGGCCGACTCCAGGATGACGACGCCGGCGCCCTCGCCGAGGACGAAGCCGTCCCGGGCCTTGTCGTAGGGGCGCGAGGCCTTCTCGGGCTCGTCGTTGTTCTTCGACATCGCCATCATGTTGGCGAACGCCGCGATGGGCAGCGGGTGGATGGCCGCCTCGGTGCCGCCCGCGACCACGACGTCGGCGCGGCCGGTGCGGATCATCTCCACGGCGTAGCCGATCGCCTCGGCGCCCGACGCACAGGCACTGACCGGGGTGTGCACGCCCGCCTGGGCGTTCACCTCCAGGCCGACGTTGGCGGAGGGGCCGTTGGGCATCAGCATCGGCACGGTGTGCGGGGAGACGCGGCGTACGCCCTTCTCCCGGAGCACGTCGTACTGGTCGAGCAGGGTGGTCACGCCGCCGATGCCGGAGGCGATGACCGTGCCGAGCCGCTCGGGGGCGACGGCGGGGTCCTCACCGGCCTTGGCGGTGAAGCCCGCGTCGGCCCACGCCTCGCGCGCGGCGATCAGCGCGAGCTGCGCCGACCGGTCCAGCTTGCGGGCCAGCGGGCGCGGCAGGACGTCTTCGGGGTCGACCGCGGCGGGCGCGGCGATCCGTACGGGGAGTTCGGCGAACCGCTCCCCTTCCAGGGGCTTGACGCCGGACCGACCGGCGAGCATGCCTTCCCAGGTCGAAGCGCTGTCGCCACCCAGCGGTGTGGTTGCGCCGATACCGGTGACGACCACGGTGCGATTGGTCGAGTTCACAGGGATTCTGTCTCCACGTGTAGAGGTGCTGGCACCGCCACCGCTCGGGTGGCGACGAACGCTACGGTCAGGCCTGGTGCTTCAGGATGTAGTCGGCAGCGTCACCGACGGTCTTGAGGTTCTTGACGTCCTCGTCCGGGATCTTGACGTCGAAGCGCTCTTCGGCGGCGACGACGACCTCGACCATGGACAGGGAGTCGACGTCCAGGTCGTCGGTGAAGGACTTGTCCAGCTTGACGTCCTCGACCGGGATGCCGGCGATCTCGTTGACGATCTCGGCGAGGCCCTTGAGGATCTCTTCCTGGGTGGCGGCCATTGCGGCGCTCCTTTTATGTATTGCGGTGGAACTGCGTTAAGGGAACTGCAGATGCGGTGAGAATCCGGTGGATCTCGCCTAGGGGAGGGTAACGACCGTCGCGGCGTACACGAGACCCGCCCCGAACCCGATGAGGAGCGCGGTGTCCCCGCTCTTCGCCGCCCCGGTGGCCAGGAGCCGCTCCATGGCCAGCGGAATGGAGGCCGCGGAGGTGTTGCCCGTGGTCTCCACGTCACGGGCGACCGTGACGCTGTCGGGAAGCTTGAGAGTCTTCACCATCGAATCGATGATGCGCATGTTGGCCTGGTGCGGGATGAAGACGTCCAAGTCCTCCGGGCTGACGCCCGCCTCGTCCAGCGCCTGCTGGGCGATCTTCGCCATCTCGAAGACGGCCCAGCGGAAGACCGCCTGACCCTCCTGCGTGATGGCGGGGAACCGGACGTCGGTCTCCTCGCGGTAGACGTCCCAGGCCACGGTCTGCTTGATGGTCTCGGCCTTGTCGCCCTCCGAACCCCAGACCGTGGGGCCCATGGCCGGCTCCTTGGAGGGGCCGATGACCACGGCGCCCGCGCCGTCGCCGAACAGGAAGGCCGTGGCGCGGTCCTTCAGGTCGGTGAGGTCGGACAGCCGCTCCACGCCGATCACCAGGACGTACTCCGCGGAGCCCTCGGTCACCATGCCCTTGGCGAGGGCCAGGCCGTAGCCGAAGCCCGCGCACCCGGCGGAGATGTCGAAGGCGGCGGGGCGGCCCGCACCGATCTTGTGGGCGATCTCGGTGGCGATGGCCGGGGTCTGCTTGAAGTGCGACACCGTCGAGACGAGGACGGCGCCGATCTGCTCGGGCGCGATCCCGGCGTCGGCGATCGCCTTGCCCGCGGCCTCGATGGACATCGCGGCCACGGTCTCCTCCGGGCCGGCCCAGTGCCGGGTGGCGATGCCCGAGCGCGAGCGGATCCACTCGTCCGAGGAGTCGATGTGCTTGAGGATCTCCTCGTTCGGCACCACGCGGACGGGGCGGTAGCCGCCCACGCCCATGATGCGCGCGTACGGGGAACCCTTGCCGGGCTTGATCTTGCCAGTCATGCTCTCGGGCTCCTTATTCGGCCGGGGCGGCGTCGGCGGCGTGCTCGGCGATCAGCTCGCGGGCCGCGCCGAGGTCGTCCGGGCTCTTGAGCGCGAGGGTCTTCACGCCCGGCAGGGCGCGCTTGGCCAGGCCCACGAGGGTCCCGCCGGGGGCCACCTCGATCAGGGCGGTGACACCGAGCTCCTTGAAGGTCTCCATGCACAGGTCCCACCGGACCGGGTTGGCCACCTGGCCGACCAGCCGCCGGACGACCTCGTCGCCGTCCCCGACGACCTGACCGTCCTTGTTGGAGACATAACGCGTACGCGGCTGTGCGGCTTCCACCTCGGCGACCGCGGCCTCCAGCACCGAGACGGCCGGGGCCATGTGGTGCGTGTGGAAGGCGCCGGCCACCTTCAGCGCGACGACCTTCCGGGTGCCCTCCGGCTTGTCCTCGGCCAGGGCGGCGAGCTGCTCGGCGGTGCCGGCCGCCACGATCTGGCCCGCGCCGTTGACGTTCGCCGGGGTCAGGCCCAGCTTCTCGAGGTGCGGGAGGACGTTCTCCGGGTCGCCGCCGAGCAGCGCGGACATGCCGGTCTCGGTGACGGCCGCGGCCTCGGCCATGGCCAGGCCGCGCTTGCGGACGAGCTCCATGGCGGTGCGCTCGGAGAGCACACCGGTCAGCGCGGCGGCGGCGAGCTCGCCCACGCTGTGCCCGGCGGCGGCACCGACGAGCCGGGAGAAGTCATCGGCCGTGGGGAAGAGCTGTCCGGCCGACACCAGGGCGGACGCGACGAGCAGCGGCTGGGCCACGGCGGTGTCGCGGATTTCGTCGGCGTCGGCGTTCGTGCCGTAGTGGACGAGGTCCAAGTCGATGGCGTCCGACCACTCACGCAGGCGGTCGGTGACGCCAGGGAGGTCGAGCCAGGGGGTCAGGAAGCCGGGCGTCTGAGCGCCCTGGCCGGGAGCGACGAGTACGAGCACCCTCACACTCTCTCTCGTGGACGGCATCGCCCACCCGTGGGGACAGGGACGAAGAACCGTCAGGGGAATTGTGGACGTTCAACAAAAGACTACGGATGTCACTCCGTGTCGGCCAGCCGCCCGAGGATCAGTGCGATCCGCAGCGTAAAGGCGGAACGGACATCGGAGGGTGACCAGCCGGTGACGTCCGTCACACGTCGGAGCCGGTATCGCACGGTGTTGGGGTGGACGAACAACATCCTGGCCGCCCCCTCCAGACTGCTCGCCTGCTCCAGGTAGACACTCAGCGTCTCCAGCAGAGCCGAGCCCGCTTCCTCCAGCGGTCTGTAGATCTCCTCCACCAGCTGCTCGCGGGCAGCCGGATCCCCGGCCATCGCACGCTCGGGCAGCAGGTCGTCCGCCAGCACCGGCCGGGGGGCGTCCGGCCAGGCGGCGCACGCCTTGAGGCCCGCCGCCGCGGCCTGCGCGGAGCGGGTCGCGGCCAGCAGATCGGCCACCACCGGTCCGGCCACCACGGGCCCGGCCGCGAACGGGCCGATCAGCGCCTTGGCCGTCTGGAGCGGATTGTCGGAGCCGCCCGCGATCACCACCAGCCGGTCCCCGAGCACCCCCGTCAGCACCTGGACCTTCGCATGCCGCGCGGCCCGGCGGATGGCCTCCACCGTCAGCTCGCTGTCCCCGTTCGGGGCCGTGCCCAGCACCACCGACACGTTCGAGGGCGAGCTCCAGCCGAGCGCTGCCGCCCGCGACAGCGCGCCCTCGTCGGCCTCGCCCGACAGCACGGCGTTGACCACCAGCGACTCCAGCCGCGCGTCCCACGCGCCCCGCGCCTCGGCGGCCTGCGCGTACACCTGGGCCGTGGCGAAGGCGATCTCGCGGGCGTACACCAGCAGCGCCTCGCGCAGCGAGGACTCGTCACCGGGCGCGGCCACCTCGTCGATGGCCGACTCCATGACCTCGATCGTGGTGCGCACCAGCTCCACGGTCTGGCGCAGCGTGATCGCCCGGGTCAGCTCCCGGGGAGCGGTGCCGAAGACGTCCGTGCTGATGGCCTGCGGGGTCTCCGGATGCCGGAACCACTCGGTGAAGGCCGCGATGCCGGCCTGGGCCACCAGGCCGATCCAGGACCGGTTCTCCGGGGGCATCGCCCGGTACCACGGCAGCTGGGCGTCCATCCTGGCGATGGCGGCGGCGGCCAGCGTGCCGGACGACTTCTCCAGGTTGCGGAGAGTGGCGCTGTGGGGATGCGGGGTGTTAGCGGCTGGTTCAGGCACGGACACAAGCCTGCCTTATCCCGCGGCGCTACGGAGCCGCCGGGCCCCTGCGAGCGGCCCGGCGGAGCTACCGTGGCCGGGTGACGTACGTGCGGCAGACCATCCAGCGGGCCGGCGAGCGCTTCCGCGGCGGGGAGCCGGCGGCAGGCATCGTGACCTGGCACGCCTTCTCCTTCTCCGGCTTCTACGACCCCGACAACGTGCGCTTCGGACCGCTCGCTGCCTGCAACGAGGAGCGCCTCGCGGGCGGCGCGGGCTTCGCCGAGCATCCGCACCGGGACGTGGAGATCGTCACATGGGTGGTGGAGGGCGAGCTCACCCACGAGGACTCGGCCGGGCACCGGGAGGTCGTCCGGCCCGGTGACGTGCAGCGGCTGAGCGCGGGCGAGGGCGTGCAGCACACGGAGCGCAACGCCGGGGCCACTCCGTTGCGGTTCGTGCAGATGTGGCTGACGCCGTCGGAATTCGGGGGCGAGCCCTCGTACGAGGTGGTGCGGGGCATCGCCGACGGCACGCCGTACGCGCTGGCGCGGGCGGAGGCGGTGCTGCACGTGCGGCGGCTGCGCAGCGGCGACTGCACGGCGCTGCCGGACGCGCCGTGGATGTACGTGCACGTGGTGCGGGGTGCGGTGCGGCTGGGCGGGGAGGTGCTGCGGGAGGGCGATGCGGCGCGGGTCCTCGATGCGGAGGGCGTCACCGCCGAGGCGATCGGGGCCGCGGAGCTCCTGGCGTGGGAGATGCACGCGGAGCCGCACTTCGGGTAGCCCGCCCGATCACGCTCGGGCGGGCGGGTGGACGATCAGGCCGGGCGCAGCTCGGCGAGGACCGCGTCCGTCAGGGGCGGCCAGGCCGCGACCGCCCACGGGCCGAAGGCCCGGTCCGCGAGGGCGACGCACGCCGCACCCGCCTCGGGGTCGACCCAGAGGAACGTGCCCGACTGCCCGAAGTGCCCGTAGGTGCGCGGCGAGGACGTCGACCCCGTCCAGTGCGGGGACTTGCCGTCGCGGATCTCGAAGCCCAGGCCCCAGTCGTTGGGGCGCTGGTGTCCGTAGCCGGGCAGGACGCCCGTCACGCCGGGGAACGCCACCGACGCCGCCTCGTCCAGCGTCTGCCGCGACAGCAGCCGCGGCGCCTGCAGCTCGGCCGCGAAGCGGGCCAGGTCGTCCACGGTGGAGACGCCGTCCTTCGCGGGCGAGCCGGGAAGGTCCGTCGAGGCCATGCCCAGCGGTTCGAGGACCGCCTGCCGCAGGTACTCGGCGAAGGGGATGTCCGTCGCCTTGGCGATGTGGTCGCCGAGCGCCTCGAAGCCCGCGTTGGAGTACAGCCGCCGCGTCCCCGGCTCCGCCATCGCACGGTGCTCGTCGAAGGCCAGCCCGGAGGTGTGCGCGAGCAGGTGCCGGACGGTCGAACCGGCGGGCCCGGCGGGCTCGTCCAGCTCGATCGCGCCCTCCTCGACGGCGATCAACGCGGCGTACGCGGCCAGCGGCTTGGTGACGGACGCCAGGGGGAAGCGATGCCCCGTGGGCCCGTACGATCCCGCGCACCGGCCGTCGGCACGTACGACGGCCGCGGCGGCGGTCTCCACCGGCCAGTTCTCGATCAAGCGCAGGCTCTCCATGACCAGGAGCCTAACCCGGCCGGAATTTCCTCCGGATGTCGCTTGCCTGGAGTGCACTCCAACTCTCTAGCGTGGGGTCATCGCGCGATGCGAGAGGTCGTGAGGGGGACGGAAATGACCGTGACGGAGACCGCGCCGGCGCCAGTGCCGGTGCGCCCGTGTTTCGAGCTCGAACGGCAGCGCCACCGCAGGCCGCGGCCGGGGGGCCGGGACCGCTACACGATCAGCGAAGTGGCCGAGTACGCCGGGCTGTCGGCGCACACGCTGCGCTGGTACGAGCGGATCGGGCTGATGCCGCACGTCGACCGCTCCCACACCGGGCAGCGCCGCTACACCGAGCGCGACCTGGACTGGCTGGACCTGGTGGGCAAGCTGCGGCTGACCGGGATGCCGGTGGCCGACATGGTGCGCTACGCCGAGCTGGTGCGCCAGGGCGCGAGCACCGTCGCCGAACGCGAACAGCTCTTCCTCGCCCACCGCGAGGACGTGCGCAGGCGGATCGAGGAGCTGCGCGGCACCCTCGACGTGCTCGACTACAAGATCGAAATCTATGCCGACGCCCGGCGTCGGGCGTCCGAAGGGGCATGAGCCACACATGAGCAACGACAAGATCGCGAACGTCGCCCTCGGCAACGGCGGCCCCCTGGTGGGCGTGCAGGGGCTCGGCTGCATGGGCATGAGCTTCGCCTACGGCCCGACCACGGACGAGGGCGAGGCCCGCGCGACGCTGGAGCGCGCCCTCGAACTGGGCGTCACCCTCTACGACACCGCCGACATGTACGGCCTCGGGGAGAACGAGAAGTTCATCTCGCCGTTCATCCGGGCCAACCGGGAAAACGTCGTCCTGGCGACCAAGTTCGCCATCGCCCCCGACCCCGAGGACCCGACGAACACGAGCAAGCGCACCATCCGCAACGACCGCGCGTACATCCGGCAGGCC
This sequence comes from Streptomyces olivoverticillatus, assembly GCF_014203555.1. Lineage (GTDB taxonomy): Bacteria > Actinomycetota > Actinomycetes > Streptomycetales > Streptomycetaceae > Streptomyces > Streptomyces olivoverticillatus. The sequence goes on from NZ_JACHJH010000002.1 coordinate 619,652, forward strand.
GTCGAAGGCAGCCTGAAGCGGCTGGGCGTCGACGAGATCGACCTGTACTACATGCACCGGCGCAACCCCGAGGTGCCGCTGGAGGAGTCGGTCGGCACGATGGCCGAGCTGGTGGCGGAGGGCAAGGTCAAGCACCTGGGCCTCAGCGAGGTGACCGGCAGCGAGCTGCGCGAGGCGCACGCGATCCACCCGATCGCCGCCGTGCAGTCGGAGTGGTCGCTGTTCAGCCGCGACATAGAGAAGAGCGTGGTGCCCACGGCCAAGGAGCTGGGCGTCGCCCTGGTGCCGTACTCGCCGCTCGGCCGCGGCTTCCTGACGGGCGCGTTCGTCAACGCGGACAAGGAGCTGTCGAGCGACGACTGGCGGCGCACCCAGCCCCGCTTCACCGGCGACAACGCCGAGGCGAACGCGGCGCTGCTGGAGCCGCTGCGCACCATCGCCGAGGCGCGGGGCCTGACGCCGGCCCAGGTCGCCCTGGCGTGGGTTCAGCAGCGGGCGCAGGTGCACGGCCTGACGGTCGTTCCGATCCCGGGCACGCGGCGGCGGTCCCGCCTGGAGGAGAACCTGGGCGCCACGCGCGTCGAGCTCGGGGCGGAGGAGCTCGCCGCCCTGGAGCCGATCGCGGGCAAGGTGTCCGGCGGCCGCTACGCGGACATGTCCTTCACCTCGGCCGACCGCGAGTAGCGCGCCCCGGGGGCTAGGGCGTGTCCGGTGGGTCAGTGCGGGTCCCGCGGCGTCTGGCGCTGGGGGCACCTCCCAGCGGTAGCTGGGGGAGCATCGCAAGGCGGAGCATGACCCGCGTACTGGGCGTACTCGGGTCGTGCGACAACGCAGCGAGGTGCCGTGCCAGGGGTCGCGGGGCCTGTGCTGACCCATCGGACACGCCCTAGGCCTCCCCGGGGGTCACCAGCCCCGACTCGTAGGCGAAGACGACGGCCTGCGCCCTGTCGCGCAGGCTCAACTTCGCCAGGACCCGGCCGACATGGGTCTTCACCGTCTGCTCGGCCAGGACCAGCTTCGCGGCGATCTCCTGGTTGGACAGCCCCCGGGCGATCAGCTCCAGGACCTCCGTCTCCCGCGGGGTGAGCCCGTTCAGGCGGACGCTGCGCTGCCGGCGCGGCGCGGGCCGTCCCGCGAAGTCGGCGATGAGGCGGCGGGTGACGGAGGGGGCCAGCAGCGCCTCGCCCGCCGCCACCACCCGCACCGCGGAGATGAGGTCGGCGGGCGGCGCGTCCTTGAGGAGGAAGCCGGACGCGCCCGCACGCAGCGCCTCGTAGACGTAGTCGTCGACGTCGAACGTGGTCAGCATCAGCACCTTCGGGCGGTGCACCACCCCGGGCGGAGGTTCGAGGAGCCGGCGGGCGGCCTCCAGGCCGTCCATCTCCGGCATCCGCACGTCCATCAGCACCACGTCCGGATGGACGGTCCGGCTCAGCTCCACGCCCTGCCGCCCGTCCGGCGCGTCGCCGACGACGTCGATGTCGGGCTGGGCGGCCAGCAGCGCGGCGAAGCCCGCCCGCACCATGGCCTGGTCGTCGACGATGATCACCTTGATGGTCATGCGGGGAAGGATTCCTCTTCTGCTTCTGCCGTGGGTTCCGCCCCGGCCTCGTCCGACAGGGGGAGCCGGGCCGCGACCAGGAAGCCGCCGTCCGGCAGCGGGCCGGTGTCGAGGGTGCCGCCCACCAGCCGGACGCGCTCGCGCATGCCCACCAGGCCGTGGCCCGTGCCGCCGGTCTCCACCGGGCGGGCGGGGGCGCCCGCCCCGGCCGCGTTGACCACCAGCACCGTCAGGTGCGCGCCCGCCTCGTCGGCCGACACCGACACCCGGGTCGGTGCGCCCGGCGCATGCCGTACGACATTGGCCAGGGCCTCCTGCACGATGCGGTACGCCGAGAGGTCCACGGCCTGCGGGACGGACGGCACCTCGGGCATCGTCAGCTCCACCGGCAGCCCGGCGCGCACGGTCGCCTCGACGAGCTGGCCGATGCGGGCCACGCCGGGCTGCGGCGTCCGCTCCGAGCCGCCCGGTCCCGAGCCGTCCTCGCTGCGCAGCACGCCCAGCAGCCGCCGCATTTCGGTCAGTGACTCGCGGGCCGCGGCGGCGATCGCGGCGAACTCCTCGCGGGCCGCGTCCGGCAGGTCCGTGATGCGGTAGGGGGCGCTGTCGGCCTGCACGGTGATGACGGACATGTGGTGGGCGACGACGTCGTGCAGCTCCCGGGCGATGCGGGTGCGCTCCTCCAGCAGGGTGCGCCGGGCCCGCTCGGCCTCGCTGATGGTCTCCTGCTTCGCCAGGGCCCGCCGGGCGTCGCCGCGCTCGCGCAGGGCGCCGCCCACGAGCAACAGCACACCGCCGAGCAGGAACAGCGCGAGCCAGGAGCCGTTGGTGCGGGCCGGCGCGGCGCCCTGGAAGACGACACCCACGACGCCGGTCAGCATCCAGACCGTCACCAGCGTGCCGCGGCGCTCGCGCAGGCCGACCGCGAGCAACAGCAGCAGCATGCCGATGACCCCCATCGGCGTCCACGGCCACACCCGCCCCTCCCGCGCCTCCACGGTCAACAGGGCCAGCGCGCCGACGACATGGGCGGTGAAGGCGATCTCCCAGGCGAGCAGCGGCCGTTTCACGGCGATCAGCAGCGGCACGGTCTGGGCGACGGCGAGCAGCGCCGCGAGGGCCGGGTTGAGCCCGTAGTCGTTGCCCAGCCCCATCGCGGTGACGGGCAGCAGGATGGCGACGAACAGCGCGGCGACGGCATACGGCAGCCGGCGCACCAGGGGGCGGCGGGAGTGCCCGAGCAGGGGGGCGGGCGGTCCGGCCGGGGTGAGGACGCCGCGGACGCGGACGAGCAAGGGGTGGGACATGGCCCGGCCAGCCTAGAACGCCGGACCGCCGCGGGGCCTCCCACCAGCGGGCGATCGCCGGCGGGCGGGGTCATACCCCGGTATCGGCACCCGGGGGTACCGGGGTACCGGGTGCCGCCACGCTGTGGTCAATACGCCTAGAGCTCGGCCAGCAGCTGGGCCTTCTTCGTGCTGAACTCGGCGTCGGTCAGCAGCCCCGCCTCGTGCAGCTCGCCCAGGTGCCGGATGCGCTCGGCGATCCCGCCCGGGTCGGGGCGGGCGGCGGGCACGGCGCCCTGTGGGACGGCGGGAGCCTTGGCCCGTACCGCGGCGAGGACCGCCGCCGCGAAGGGCAGCGATTCGTGGACGAGCCCGTAGCCCCTGCCGAAGACCACGGCCGCCGGGTCCTGGTCGGCCTGGTCCGGCTGCGGGCCGTCCGGGGCGCGCAGGACGAGCCGCAGGTGCCCGCCGGGGGTGTCGGGGGAGCGCCACTCCACGCCGGTGATCTCGGAGACCTCGAAGCGCCGGTCGCCGGCCTTCCACTTGGCGGAGGAGGCGCCGGTCCAGAACCAGCGGAAGGAGACGGCGGTGCCGTCGAAAGACGCCTTGCCGTCGTAGGCCTTGAAGGACAGCGGCGGCTCGGGCGCCGCCACCAGATGCCGCTCGGCGGGTTCGGCCGCGTACGGGCCGAGGCGGCCGCGTATCTCCTCGGCGTAGTACTCGGCGAGCAGCTCGCGCTCGGCGGGCAGCACCAGCCGGTAGGGGTCGCAGCCCTCCTTGAGCTGGCCGTCGGCGACGTCGGCCAGTGGATCCGCGCCCGGTCTGGGCACGGCGCGCAGCACTACCGTCCCGTGCTTCCCCGGGGCCTGTTCGACGGCCGCGAGCGCCTCGTAGGGGACGCGCCGCTCGCCGAGCACCTGGAGCAGTTTCGGTGTGCGGATCCCCCGTTCGAAGCGGATGAGCACGGAGTCGGTGTCGAACTCCCAGACGGTGTGGAAACCGGCCAGCACATCACCCATGCCGCTCATCGTATGCGGCGGCCGCCCGCCCGTCCCCCCTCCGGCCGCTACGCGCGTCAAACGAGCGGGGCGTCCGGGGCCCGGTCCAGGTCGTCCCTGCAGCCACTGCCGTCACCGGCGCATCGAACGGAGGCGGGGGTTCCCACTCCGATACCGGCGAAGTTGGCGAGGCTGGTGGTGCCGGGCTGGAAGTAGCCCGCGTGCCCGTCGGCCCCGGCGGCGGACAGCACCCGCGCCCCGAAGCCCGAGGAGACCGGGTCGGCGCCGTGCCCGAGCCCGCCGACCTCCAGGTGCGGCACGCCCTGGATCCAGTCGCCCGGATCGCGCATGGCCCATATCCGGGCGCTGGTGTGCAGGTCGGACGCGTGTTCGGCGCGCATGCCGGGGCTGCCCGCCACCGCGACGTCGGTGACCCGCCCCGGCAGGTCGCGCGCGGCGACGCCGCACACCACCGAGCCGTAGCTGTGGCAGAACAGCGAGACCTGTGAGGTGCCGGGCAGCGCCCGCACCAGCGCGCGCAGCCGCAGCGCGCCCTCGGCGGCCAGCTTGCCGGTGGCCGCGTCCATGCCGACGCCCGCCGGCGAGGTGTAGTCGGCCCAGGCGATGACGGCCGTCTTCGTGGCGGGGCTCGCGCTGCGCTCGGCGGCGTAGAGGGAGCGGGCCATGCCGACGGGGGCGCTGTAGGCGCGCTGCGTCTTCTCGAAGGTCAGGACGTTGGTGTCCACGCCGGGTACGACGACAGAGACCCGCTGGGCCCGGTCGAGGTCACCGATGGCCTCCGCGACCCGGCCCGACCCACTGGGGTCGAAGGCGAGGATCTGCCGCCCGTCGGAGAGCAGCGACTCGAAGCGGTGCATCCGGCGGCTCGCCTCGGAGCGCCCGGCCGGGGTCAGCCCGGAGTCGTGGGTGCGGCGCCGCTCGGTGCGCCGGGCCGCCTCCAGGGCGTCGTGGTTGGCGCGGTAGCGCAGCTCGACGGGGACGCCGCCGAGGTTGCCGACGACGAGCGGATAGCGCTCGGCCAGCCGGTCGCGCTCGGCGGGGGAGAGCGAGCCGAAGAAGCGCGCTATGACGCCGGGTTCCGAGGTCGGCGCGGGGAGCGCCCGGCCGCCTATGGAGCCGTGCAGCCAGGCCGAGACCGAGGCTGCCCTTGGGTCGGTGTTCCCCTTGTGGCCTCTGACCGCGGTCCAGCCGGTCGTCGCGAGCATGACGAAGACCACGGCCAGCGCGAGCAGCGCGCGCCAGGCCGTGGTGGCGTTCGTCCAGGGAATGGGGGAGGGAGCACCGAGCTCCGGAAAGGAAGTCACCGCGGACCACAGTAGGAGAAACTCGGTTGCGCCCGCGAAGTCAGTGGCCTATCTCACGTTTGAATCATCGGTAATTGGGCGTACTCGGACGGCTACGGTCATGTCCGCCAGTTTTCCGCCAAGGCCGGTCCGATCTGGTCCAAATACTCCGCGATCGTCCTCTTGAGCTCGTTCACATCGCCCTTCGTGGTGCCGCTCAGCAGCCTGCCCGTGACGCGCATCACCCCGCCGAACGCCGAGACCAGGATGCGCGGCCGGGGGTCGGTGGCGTCCAGCCCCTCCCGGCGGGCGATCTCCCGGGTGAGCTCCTCCTCCAGCTGCACCTGGCGCCGCAGGTGCTCGGCGAGCAGCTGCGGGTTCGCCTCGATCATCCGGTAGGTGCGGATGTGGAGTTCGAGCGGGACGACCGACTGGATGGCCTCCTCGATGGTGTCCCAGGAGGCGAGCACCGCGGCGCGCAGCGCGGTCAGCGGCGACTCCGCGGCCGGGCGGGCCCGGACCGCGGCGAGGAAGTGCGACTCCGCCATGGACTGGACGGACAGGGCCGCCTCCTCCTTGCTGGCGAAGTAGCGGAAGAAGGTGCGCTGCGAGACGTCCGCCAGCGCGGCGATCTCGTCGATCGTCGTGCCCTCGTACCCCTGCCGGTCGAAGAGCTCCAGGGCCGACCTGGCGAGGGTGTCCCGGGTTCGCCGCTTCTTGCGCTCGCGCAGCCCGGCCGGGGGTGCCGCCGCTTGCCCCGCTGCACTCCCCGTCGCCCGCATTCTTCCTCTTCTCCCTGTGTTTGTGCTGGTCAGGATAGCTGTGGCGAATCTGACAGAGACCAGCTCATGCGATTGATAGTCAAGTGTCAGCCACCGCCATAATCTCGGGGTATGACGCCACAGACCACCGTCGTCGACGCCACACCGCTCCTCGATCCCCGGAACGGGTTACGCGGCCATCCCTGGCTGACCCTGATCTCCGTCGCGATCGGCGTGATGATGGTCGCGCTCGACGGCACGATCGTCGCCATCGCCAACCCCGCCATCCAGAAGGATCTCGACGCCTCGCTCGCCGACGTCCAGTGGATCACCAACGCCTATCTCCTCGCCCTGGCCGTCGCCCTGATCACCGCGGGCAAGCTCGGTGACCGCTTCGGGCATCGCCTCATCTTCCTTATCGGTACCACCGGTTTCGCCGCTTCCTCCGGACTCATCGCCCTGTCGGGCAGCGTGTCGATGGTCGTCGCCTTCCGGGTGCTGCAGGGCCTGTGCGGCGCGCTGCTGATGCCCGCCGCGCTCGGACTGCTGCGCGCCACCTTCCCGGCCGAGAAGCTCAACATGGCCATCGGCCTGTGGGGCATGGTCATCGGCGCCTCCACGGCCGGCGGCCCGATCCTCGGCGGCGTCCTCGTCGAGCACGTCAACTGGCAGTCGGTCTTCTTCATCAACGTCCCGGTGGGCGTCCTCGCCCTCGTCCTCGGCGCGGTCATCCTCAAGGACCACCGGACCCCGGACGCGCCCCGCTCCTTCGACGTCCCCGGCATCGCCCTGCTGTCCGCCGCGATGTTCTGCCTCATCTGGGCGCTGATCAAGGCGCGCGACTGGTCCTGGGGCGATTCCCGGACGCTGCTCTTCCTGGGCGCCGCGGTGCTGGCGTTCGTCCTCTTCGCCGTGTGGGAGACCAGGAGCCGCGAGCCGCTGCTGCCGCTGGGCCTCTTCCGGTCGCTGGCGCTGTCCGCCGGCACGGTGCTGATGCTGCTGATGGCCTTCGCCTTCATCGGCGGCCTGTTCTTCGTCACCTTCTACCTGCAGAACGTGCACGGGATGTCGCCCGTCGACAGCGGCCTGCACCTGCTGCCGCTCACCGGCATGATGATCGTCGCCGCCCCGGTCGCCGGGGCCGTCATCACCCGCGTCGGGCCCCGCATCCCGCTGGTCGCCGGCATGCTCAGCACCGCCGTCGCCTGCTTCGGCATGGCCTACCTCAAGGCCGACACCGGCACCGGCCTGATGTCGCTGTGGTTCGCACTGCTCGGCATCGGCCTGTCGCCCGTCATGGTCGGTGCCACCGAGGTCATCGTCGGCAATGCGCCATTGCAGCACGCGGGGGTGGCCGGGGGGCTGCAACAAGCCGCCATGCAGGTCGGCGGCTCGCTGGGCACCGCGGTGCTCGGCGCGGTCGTGGCCGCCCGGGTCGACCACCTGCTGCCGGGCAACTGGGCCGATGCGGGGCTGCAGAAGGGCACGCCCGAGCAGATGGCCAAGGCGTCCGAGGCCGTACAGGTCGGTGTCGCGCCGGTGCCGCCCGGGGCGAAGCCGGAGATCGCCGGGCGCATCTCCGCCGTCGCGCATGACACTTTCGTGTCAGGGATGAACCTCGGATTCACCGTCGCGGGAGTCGTCGCCCTGCTCGCGGCCGTGGTGGCGCTGTTCACCAAGCGCGGCGCCAACGCGGAAGCGGGTGCCGGGGCGGCGCACATCTGACGTGGCCGAAGAGGGCCGGGAGCCTTCCCCTATCAGGGCAGTTGGCTCCCGGCCCCCTTGGCAGCGGTGATCACCGTCGGAAGACTTCCTCGCGTCGATCCGGTCGGACACGGGGAGTGATTCTCATGCGTGTGGTTTTTGCGGGGGCGCTGGCTGCGGTGCTCGTCTGCGGCGTGGCACCTGCCGCGCAGGCCCAGCCCACCAAGCGGCTCGGTGACTGTGCCGCCGGGCAGCTGTGCCTCTGGCCCAAAACGGAGTTCCGCGGGGCGCGGCAGACGAGCGAGCTCGCGGGCATCGACATCGAGAGCTGTATGACGCTGCCCGCCGGTACGAGCGCGGCGTCCCTGGCGAACCGGACGGGCCGGCCCGTCACCACGTACCAGAGCGCGACGTGCGCGGAGACGGGCGAGTTCGCGACCTACCCGTCGGGATCCTGGGCGCCCGAATCCCCGTACACGGTACGGGCGTACAAGGTCTGGGAGCAGTGAGGGCGGGACGCCGTCCGCGGGCCGCGTCGAGCCGATCCTCCCCCGGCTGCCGCCGGGGGATCCCCCAGCCCTGTGGAGCGATTGCCCACAGTCCTCGGGCGTAGAACGGCCTGTGCCCCCGGCCGGTGGGAACCGGTCGGGGGCACAGGCGTATTGACGGCTGACCGTCAGTGCGAACGACTACGCGTCGCCGCCCGCGGCGCCCGGGTCGGCCGCCGCCACGTCCAGGAGCTGGTAGCGGTCGATGGCCTGCTTGAGGGCCGACCGGTCCACCTTGCCCTCCTTGGCGAGCTCGGTGAGCACACCCAGGACGATCGACTGCGCGTCGATGTGGAAGAAGCGACGGGCCGCGCCACGCGTGTCCGCGAAGCCGAAGCCGTCCGCACCCAGGGACTGGTACGTGCCGGGCACCCAGCGCGAGATCTGGTCCGGAACCGCGCGCATCCAGTCGGACACGGCGACCTTCGGGCCCTCGGCGCCGGTGAGCTTCTTCGTCACGTACGGGACGCGCTGCTCCTCCTCCGGGTGGAGCAGGTTGTGCTCCTCCACCGCGATGGCGTCGCGGCGCAGCTCGTTCCAGGAGGTCGCCGACCAGACGTCCGCCTTGACGTTCCACTCCTCGGCGAGGATGCGCTGGGCCTCGATCGCCCACGGCACGGCCACACCGGAGGCGAGGATCTGCGCCGGGATGGCGCCCGCCTCGCCCGCCTTGAAGCGGTACAGACCCTTGAGGATGCCCTCGGCGTCCACGTTCTCCGGCTCGGCCGGGTGCTGGATCGGCTCGTTGTAGACGGTGAGGTAGTAGAAGATGTCCTCTGCGTTCTCGCCGTACATCCGGCGCAGACCGTCCTGGACGATGTGCGCGATCTCGAAGCCGAACGCCGGGTCGTACGCGACGACGGCCGGGTTGGTCGAGGCCAGCAGGTGCGAGTGGCCGTCGGCGTGCTGCAGACCCTCACCGGTCAGGGTGGTGCGACCGGCGGTGGCGCCGAGGACGAAGCCCCGGGCCAGCTGGTCGGCCATCTGCCAGAACTGGTCACCCGTGCGCTGGAACCCGAACATCGAGTAGAAGACGTAGATCGGGATCAGCGGCTCGCCGTGCGTGGCGTAGGCGGAGCCGGCGGCGATCAGCGAGGCGGTGCAGCCCGCCTCGGAGATGCCGTCGTGCAGCATCTGACCGGTCGGGGACTCCTTGTACGCGAGCAGCAGCTCGCGGTCCACGGCCTCGTACTGCTGGCCCAGCGGGTTGTAGATCTTCGCCGACGGGAAGAGCGAGTCCATGCCGAAGGTGCGGTACTCGTCGGGGGCGATCGGCACGAAGCGCTTGCCGATCTCCTTGTCCCGCATGAGGTCCTTGAGCAGGCGGACGAAGGCCATGGTGGTGGCGATCGACTGCTGGCCGGAGCCCTTCTTGACCGGGGCGTAGACCTTCTCGTCCGGAAGGTTCAGCGCCTTGGCGCGCACGACGCGGGTCGGCACGTAGCCGCCCAGCGACTTGCGCCGGTCGTGCATGTACTGGATCTCCTCCGAGTCGGGACCCGGGTGGTAGTACGGCGGCAGGCCGGACTCCAGCTCCTTGTCGGCGATCGGGATGTGCAGCCGGTCGCGGAAGCGCTTGAGGTCGTCGACCGTCAGCTTCTTCATCTGGTGGGTCGCGTTGCGGCCCTCGAAGTTCGGGCCGAGCGTCCAGCCCTTGACCGTCTGCGCGAGGATCACGGTCGGCTGGCCCTTGTGGGCCTTGGCCGCCGCGTACGCCGCGAAGATCTTCTTGTGGTCGTGACCGCCGCGGCCCAGGTGCAGGATCTGGTCGTCGGTCATGCCCTCGACCATCTTCCGCAGACGCTGGTCGTCGCCGAAGAAGTGCTCGCGGATGTACGCACCGGTCTCGGTGGCGTACGTCTGGAACTGGCCGTCCGGGGTGCTGTTCAGCTTGTTGACCAGGATGCCGTCCCGGTCCTGGGCCAGCAGCGGGTCCCAGGAGCGGTCCCACACCAGCTTGATCACGTTCCAGCCGGCGCCGCGGAACTGCGACTCCAGCTCCTGCATGATCTTGCCGTTGCCGCGCACCGGGCCGTCGAGGCGCTGCAGGTTGCAGTTGACGACGAAGGTCAGGTTGTCCAGACCCTCGCGGGCGGCCAGGGACAGCTGGCCGAGCGACTCCGGCTCGTCCATCTCGCCGTCGCCCAGGAACGCCCAGACGTGGGACTTGGAGGTGTCGGCGATGCCGCGCGCCTCCATGTAGCGGTTCATCCGGGCCTGGTAGATCGCGCCGAGCGGGCCGAGGCCCATCGAGACGGTCGGGAACTCCCAGAAGTCCGGCATCAGCCGCGGGTGCGGGTAGCTGGACAGGCCGTAGGGGGCCTTCGACTTCTCCTGGCGGAAGGCGTCCAGCTGCTGCTCGGAGAGTCGGTCCAGCAGGAACGCGCGGGCGTAGACGCCCGGCGAGGCGTGGCCCTGGAAGAAGATCTGGTCGCCGCCGTCGCCCTCGTCCTTGCCGCGGAAGAAGTGGTTGAAGCCCACGTCGTACAGCGAGGCGGAGGAGGCGAAGGTGGCGATGTGGCCGCCGACGCCGATGCCCGGGCGCTGCGCCCGGGAGACCATCACGGCCGCGTTCCACCGGGTCGCGTTGAGGATCTTGCGCTCGATCTCCTCGTTGCCGGGGAAGAACGGCTCGTCCTTGGTCGCGATGGTGTTGACGTAGTCCGTGCTGCGCATCTCGGGCACGGCGACGCGCTTCTCGCGAGCCCGCTCGATCAGGCGAAGCATGAGGTAGCGGGCACGTTCCCGGCCTCGCTCATCGACGGCTGCGTCGAGCGAGTCGAGCCACTCCTGGGTCTCTTCGGGATCGAAGTCCGGGACCTGGCTGGGAAGGCCGCCAATGATGATCGGGTTGCGATCGGATCCGGAAGCCACGCTGTTCCTTCGCTGTTCGGGTCGTGCACTGCACGCGGTCAAATACTGTTCTGCTGTAAGTCGCGCCGGCTCCCATCGTGGACCGCGGCGGCGGAAACGTCATCTCTACTGGGCGGTAACCACCGCTAGTGAGACGAAGCGTCGTTCTTTGGTCGCCCGGGGCGGCCAAATCGCAACCTTACGCCCCCTATGCGGGACGCTTGCGTACGGCCGTTCGGACTCGATTGCCGTAATCGCACGGAGTAACTTCACAAACCCGGAGGAATGCTGTGGCGGTAATCACTCGCCACTGCTGCCTCATGGTTGGAGTTGCCATGAGACCGCCGCATCCGTCACCGTTTCGACGGTCTCGACGGCCGGGTACTTGCGCGATCCGTCCGGCACGTGTGGACTACGCCCAATGCTTCGCGTACGCGAGGAGCACAAGACAATTTCTCGAAAGATGACAGGAGGCAATCCGTGAGCGCGACCGCGGACCACGCGGAGGAGCGGACCACCCTTGCCGCGAGGCTGGGTTTCCAGCCCGGACAGGTGGTCCAGGAGCTCGGTTACGACGAGGACACCGAGCAGGATCTCCGTGAGGCCATCGAGGAACACACCGGCACGGAGCTCGTCGACGAGGAGTACGACGACGTCGCCGATGCCGTCCTGCTGTGGTTCCGCGACGAGGACGGCGACCTCACAGACGCGCTGGTGGATGCCATCGGCCTGCTCGAAGAGGCCGGCATGATCTGCCTGCTCACCCCGAAGACGGGCCGTGACGGCTACATCGAGCCGAGCGACATCAGCGAGGCCGCGCGCACCGCCGGCCTGTCCCAGACCAAGAGCATCAGCGTGGGCAAGGACTGGAACGGCAGCCGCCTGGCCACGCCGAAGGCCGCCAAGACCGGTCGCCGCTAGCCGGCGCCGCGGCGCCGCCGCCGAAAACCACCTCCGCGCCCCCCGGCAGTCCCGACTGCCGGGGGGCGCGGTGCGTCACGCCGGGGGCGCAGTGACACACTGGCCGCTCAACCGCCGGCGCGCGGCCGCGGCCAGCCGCCCCGCCACCCGGCGACCGTCGAGAGTGAGGGATGCGACCCCATGGCGATTGAGGCCGGCACCAAGGCCCCCGACTTCGAGCTGCGGACCCAGCACGGCGAGACCGTCCGGCTCTCCGACTTCCGCGGCGAGAAGAACGTCGTGCTGCTCTTCTACCCCTTCGCCTTCACCGGCGTGTGCACCGGCGAGCTGTGCGCCCTGCGCGACGAGCTGCCGAAGTTCGCCAACGACGACGTCCAGCTGCTCGCCGTGTCCAACGACTCCCCGTTCAGCCTGCGCGTCTTCGCCGAGCAGGAGGGCCTGGAGTACCCGCTGCTGTCCGACTTCTGGCCGCACGGCGAGACCAGCCGCGCCTACGGCGTCTTCGACGAGGAGAAGGGCTGCGCCGTGCGCGGCACCTTCATCATCGACAAGGAGGGCGTCGTCCGCTGGACGGTCGTCAACGGGCTGCCCGACGCGCGTGACCTGAACGAGTACATCAAGGCGCTCGCCGCCCTCTGAGGGCTTGTGGCGCAAGAGCCTGTAATCGGTGGGAACCGGTCACTAGGATCCGTACGTTGATCGGATGCCATCGCACAACCGGGGGCGCGGGACGGCCATGATCCGTCCGGGCCCCTCGAAACCAATGGAGGACTCGTGGGAGTCAGTCTCAGCAAGGGCGGCAACGTCTCGCTGACCAAGGCGGCCCCGAACCTGACCGCGGTCGTCGTCGGTCTGGGCTGGGACGCCCGTACCACCACCGGTACGGACTTCGACCTGGACGCCAGCGCCCTGCTGACGAACGACCAGGGGAAGGTCGCCAACGACCAGAACTTCGTCTTCTTCAACAACCTCAAGAGCCCCGACGGCTCCGTCGAGCACCAGGGTGACAACCTCACCGGTGAGGGCGAGGGCGACGACGAGGTCATCAAGGTCAACCTGGCAGGCGTCCCGGCCGACGTGCAGAAGATCGTGTTCCCGGTCTCCATCTACGAGGCCGAGACCCGCCAGCAGAGCTTCGGCCAGGTGCGCAACGCCTACATCCGCGTCGTGAACCAGGCCGACAACTCCGAGCTGGCCCGCTACGACCTGAGCGAGGACGCCTCGACCGAGACCGCCATGGTCTTCGGCGAGCTCTACCGCAACGGCGCCGAGTGGAAGTTCCGGGCCATCGGCCAGGGCTACGCCTCGGGCCTGCGCGGCATCGCGCAGGACTTCGGCGTCAACGTCTGACGTCCCGCACCGACGTGTCCGGCGCCGCACCCCCGAACGGGAGTGCGGCGCCGCTCGTGCACGTCGGCCGTTTCTCGAATCGGGGAGGAAGCAAGATCATGGGCGTAACGCTCGCCAAGGGAGGCAATGTCTCCCTCTCCAAGGCCGCACCCAACCTCACCAACGTCACCGTCGGCCTCGGCTGGGATGCACGCTCCACCACGGGAGCGCCCTTCGACCTCGACGCCAGCGCGCTGCTGTGCGCCTCGGGCCGGGTGCTGGGCGACGAGTACTTCGTCTTCTACAACAACCTCAAGAGTCCCGAGGGCTCCGTCGAACACACCGGCGACAACCTCACCGGTGAGGGCGAGGGCGACGACGAGTCGATCCTCGTGGACCTCACCAAGGTGCCCGCGGCCTGCGACAAGATCGTCTTCCCCGTCTCCATCCACGAGGCCGACCTGCGCGGCCAGAGCTTCGGCCAGGTCAGCAACGCCTACATCCGGGTGGTCAACCAGGCCGACGGCAGCGAGCTGGCCCGCTACGACCTGAGCGAGGACGCCGCCGGGGAGACCGCGATGATCTTCGGTGAGGTCTATCGCTACAACGGCGAATGGAAGTTCCGGGCGGTCGGACAGGGGTACGCGTCGGGTCTGCGCGGGATCGCCCTAGACTTCGGGGTCAACGTTTCGTAAAGCCGCGTCCGCGCGGAGAGACCTGTACAGCGAAGGATTGGGTAGCCAGTGCTCCTGAAAACCTTTGGCTGGTCGTTCGCCATCACGGCGGCCGGACTGGCCTTGGCCGGCATTCTCTGGGGGTGGCAGGGCCTGGCGATCGTCGCGATCCTCTCGGTCCTGGAGATTTCGCTCTCGTTCGACAATGCGGTGATCAACGCCGGGATCCTCCGGAAGCTGAATCCGTTCTGGCAGAAGATGTTCCTCACCGTGGGCATCCTCATCGCCGTGTTCGGCATGCGGCTGGTCTTCCCGGTCGTCATCGTCGCCATCACGGCGAAGCTGGGCCCGATCGAGGCCGTCAAGGTCGCCATCCAGGACCACGATCGCTACGAGCAGCTGGTCACCAGCGCGCATCCGGCCATCGCCGCCTTCGGCGGAATGTTCCTGCTGATGATCTTCCTGGACTTCATCTTCGAGGACCGGGACATCAAGTGGCTCGCGTGGCTGGAGAAGCCGCTGGCCCGGCTGGGCAAGCTGGACACCCTCTCCACCGTCGTCTCGCTGGTCGTGCTGCTCATCGCGGCGACCACGGTCGCCACGTCCGTCCCGGTGCACGGTGGCTCCGGCACGGTCGACAAGTCCGCGACCGTGCTGCTGGCCGGCATCGGCGGCCTGGTGACGTATCTGATCGTCGGCGGCATCTCCGGCTTCTTCGAGGACCGCCTGGAGGACGAGGAGGACGAGGAGTCCGAGGAAGCGGCGCCGGCCGCCAAGGGCGGCGCCTCGCTCGTCGGGCTGGCGGGCAAGGCCGCGTTCTTCATGTTCCTCTACCTGGAGGTCATCGACGCGTCCTTCTCCTTCGACGGTGTCATCGGCGCCTTCGCCATCACCAACGACATCTTCATGATGGCGCTGGGTCTGGGCATCGGCGCCATGTACATCCGTTCGCTGACGGTCTTCCTGGTCCGCAAGGGCACCCTCGACGACTACGTCTATCTGGAGCACGGTGCGCACTACGCCATCGGTGCCCTCGCCGTCATCCTGCTGATCACCATCAAGCACGAGATCAACGAGGTCGTCACCGGTCTGGTCGGCGTCGTCCTGATCGGTCTGTCCTTCCTCTCCTCGGTGGTGCGCAACCGCCGGGAGACGGAGCCGGGGGACGGCTCCGAGGCGAAGGCCGAGGTCTCGTCCGGGGTGTGACTCCGGCACATTTGAGGAACGCTCTGAGCGGGGCGGTCGCGAGGATCAACCTCACGGCCGCCCCGCGGCCGTAGCAGGGCTCATGCTGGGAGTAGGGGGCAATGGGAATCAGGGACAGGTTCTTCGGCAACTGGGGGACTGCTGCCGCACGGCAATTCGATGCCGTCGGCACCAGCGGCGCGGTCGAGCTGACCAAGCGCCGCCCGACGTTCTCGCTGACCAAGCAGGGTGCCGTCAGCGGCAATCTGCGGGTCAATCTGTCCTGGCGGATGCGCACCTCGGACTTCGACGAGCGGCGGGGAAGCTTCGGCACCGGGATGCGGCATCCGCTGCGCAAGTTCACCCCAGAGCTCGTCCAGGCCCAGGGTCCCGCGATGGTCAACGTGGACCTCGACCTCGCCTGTATGTATGAGCTGCAGGATGGCACCAAGGGCGTAGTGCAGCCCCTCGGGAACATCCTGGGCAGCATCAACTCGCCGCCGTATATCCAGCTGAGCGGTGACGACCGCTTCGGCTCGGGGTCGGGCGAGACGATCTACATCAACATGGACCACCGCGACGACTTCAAGCGCGTGCTGGTCTTCGTCTACATCTACGACGGGACCCCCGCCTTCGACCGTACACACGCGATGGTGACGCTCTACCCGGGCAACGGCCCGGCGCTGGAGATCCCCCTCCACGAGCGGGCGCCGGAAGCGCGGTCGTGCGCGGTGGTGATGATCGAGAACGTCAAGGGCGAGATCGTCGTGCGGCGCGAGATGCGCTACGTGTACGGCTTCCAGGCGGAGCTCGACCGGTTGTACGGGTGGGGGCTGCAGTGGGGCAGGGGATACAAGTCGAAGGTGTAGCCGACGGCCCGCCCCGTCGCGGGCCCTAGCGGTTCGGCTGGAACTGCGGCCCCTGCGGCGGCAGCCGGAAGCCCGGGTCCGGCACCGGACGCGGCTGCGGATAGCCGTAGGACGGCTGCGGGCGCTGCGGGTATCCGTACGCCGGCTGCGACGGCTGCGCCGGGATCACGGGCGGCGCGGCGGGCGGCGGCGGATATCCCACCGCGCCGGCGGGCGGTTGCGCGGGCTCCTGGGCGGGCTCCGCGGGCGCCTCGCCCTCCGGCTCCTCCACCGTGATCCCGAACTCGGTGGCCAGCCCCACCAGCCCCGAGGCGTAGCCCTGGCCGAGCGCGCGGAACTTCCACCCCTCGCCGCGCCGGTACAGCTCGCCGCAGAGCATCGCGGTCTCGTCGCCCGTCTCCGCCCGTACGTCGAAGCGCGCGACGGCCGCGGAGTCCCGCCCGGCGTCGTAGAGCAGCACGCACAAGTCCCTGACCTGACCGAACGCCCCGCCGTCCGCCGAGGCGGCCAGCACCACGCGCGTCACGGAGGCGTCCAGCGTGGACAGGTCGGCCTCGATCGAGTCCGTCATGCCCTCGATCTGCCGCTTCTTGGGCAGGTGCCGGACCAGGCCGGAGGGGTGCCGGGGCTGGTTGTAGAAGACGAAGTCCTCGTCCGTGCGCACGCGGCCGCTCTCGCCCAGCAGCAGGGCGGAGACGTCCACGTCCGGAACGCCCGGGCCGGGGGTCCAGCGCAGGACGGCCCGTACGCTGTGGGCCTCCAGCGGGATGTTCGACCCCTTCATCATGGCGTGCGTCATGTCCGCAATCCTGCCTTCCTCCCCGGGTCGCGGACAACGCAGGGGTTGCCGCCGGGCTGTCGTGCGCGTATCGCTTACCGAACCGAGCCATCCCCGTCACGAGTTTTTCACGTGCTTGGGGAACTCTTGACCCATCCCCGGACGTACGATAATCGGCCGCGCCTCTTAGCCGGGTGGCCCGGAGGGAGACGTGCGGGCACTGCAGACGGGGAGAGCAATGAGGCATTTCGGGTACCTTGCGCCTGCGGTGCGGAATGGTTTGTTCCATCAGGAGCCGGGTGAGTTCGACGCCGGTTCGCCGGCGCGTACGCTCTCCGTCGCCCTCGGCGCCACGCTCTACAGCCCCGCCACCCGGCCCACCCTCGCCCGGGACGTCCTCAAGCAGGCCCGGCGCGGCGTGGTCTCCATGGTGCTGTGCCTGGAGGATTCCATCGGCGACGCCGAGGTGGCGGCCGGCGAGGAGAACCTCGTCCGCCAGCTCACCGAGCTCGACGGCCATGACAGCGGCGAACTGCCGCTGCTCTTCGTCCGCGTGCGCGAGCCCGGCCAGATCACCGACCTCGTGCGGCGGCTCGGCCCCGCCGTCCGGTCGCTGTCCGGATTTGTCCTGCCCAAATTCACCGAAGAGCGCGGACTGCCCTTCCTCGAAGCGCTGGCCGACGCCGAAACCGCCTGCGGGCGACGGCTGTTCGCCATGCCCGTCCTGGAATCGCCCGAACTGCTCCACCTGGAGACCCGCAGGGAGACCCTCGGCGGCATAGTCCGCACGGTCGAGAAGTACCGCGAGCGCATCCTGGCGCTGCGGCTCGGCGTCACCGACTTCTGCTCCGCGTACGGGCTGCGCCGTGCGCCGGACATGACCGCCTACGACGTCCAGCTCGTCGCCTCCGTCATCGCCGACGTCGTCAACGTCCTCGGCCGCGCCGACGGCAGCGGCTTCACGGTCACCGGCCCGGTGTGGGAGTACTTCCCGCAGCCCGAGCGAATGTTCAAGCCACAGCTGCGCCGCAGCCCGTTCGCCGGCCCCGCCGAGGCGCTGCGCACGGCCCTGATCGAGCACGACCTGGACGGCCTGCTCCGCGAGATCCAGCTCGACCGCGCCAATGGCCTGCAGGGCAAGACCTGCATCCACCCCTCCCACGTCGCGCCCGTGCACGCGCTGTCGGTCGTCAGCCACGAGGAGTTCAGCGACGCCCAGGACATCCTGCGCCCCGAGCGGGGAGGCGGCGGCGTGCTGCGCTCCGCCTACACGAACAAGATGAACGAAGTGAAACCCCACCGCGCCTGGGCGGAGCGGACCATGCTGCGCGCCGAGGTCTTCGGCGTCGCCCGCGAGGACGTGAGCTTCGTGGAGCTGCTGGCGGCGGGGTTGCAGGACGTATGAGCGAGGAGAGTTCGCACGTGGTGTGGTCGGGACAGTGGGTCGCGGACCGGCTGGGCGTCGGGCTGGAAGGTGACGCCCGCCTGCCGGAGCTGCTGGGCCTGGCCCTGCGGCGCAATCCGAAACGGGCGCACCTGCTCGTCTCCAACGTGCTGGGCAAGCACGTGCCGGCGTCCCCCTCGCGGGTGTACGAGGCCGGGGCCGGCCTCGGCCGCCGGGTGCGGGCCCTGCTCGGCGACGCGGACGCCGGGCGGGCGGCGGTGCTCGGGTACGCCGAGACGGCCACGGGCCTGGGCCACGCGGTGGCGGACGGCATCGGGCTCGCCCCGTACCTGCACTCGACCCGGCGGGCCGTGCCCGGCGTGCCGTCCGTCGGCGGGTTCGAGGAGGAACACAGCCACGCCACGTCGCACCTGCTGCTGCCGGAGGATCCGGACTTCTTCTCGGGCGACGGCCCGCTGGTGCTCGTCGACGACGAGTTCTCTACGGGGCGGACGGTGCTCAATACGATCGGGGCGTTGCATGGGCGGTTTCCGCGGTCGCGGTATGTGATCGTTGCGCTGGTCGACATGCGGGGTGCCGGTGACCGGGCGCGGTTGACGGAGTTCGCGCGCGAGCTGGGGGCGCGGGTGGAGGTGGTCGCGCTGGCGTCCGGCACGGTGTCCTTGCCGGACGGGGTGCTGGAGCGGGGGCAGCAGTTGGTGGCTGAGGCGTCGTCGCCGTCTGCGGGTGCGTTTGTGCCCACCTTCCTGCGGGACGATTGCCCACAAACGCAGCGGGTTGAGCTCGGCTGGCCGGTCGGGCTGCCCGACGGTGGCCGGCACGGCTTCACGCCGGAGCACCGGGCGCGGCTGGAGGCGGCGCTTCCGCGCATGGCCGAGCAACTCACCCGGGTTGTGGGCAATCGTCCCGCTGGGGCGGGACGGGTGGGCACAACCCGACCCGCAGACGACAACGCCGCCCAGCCACCCCGCCGCGTCCTCGTCCTCGGCACCGAAGAGCTGATGTACGCCCCCCTGCGCCTCGCGCAAGCGCTTGAGCCCGCGTTCGAAGACGTCCGGTTCTCCACCACCACCCGCTCACCCGTCCTCCCCGTTGACGACCCCGGCTACGCGATCCGATCGCGGATAACGTTCCCCGCCCACGACGACCCCGCCGACGGTCCCGGCGAGCGCTACGCCTACAACGTCGCGGACGCCCGCTTCGACGCCGTCATCGTCGTCGTCGACTCCGCCGCCGACACCCCCGAACTCCACGCCCCCGGCGGCCTGTTGCACCAGCTCGCCGCGCACACCCGAAAGGTGCTGCTCGCCGTGATCCCCTCCCACCGCGCCGCAGGCCAACCGCTCCGCGGCCCCGCCTTCTCCTCCTACGCGCCGGAGGACGTCGGCTGGCTGCTGCAGGACCTGTCGTCCGTGGAGCTGGAGGCCCCCACCGAGGAGCGCGAGGAGGCGATCCAGAGCGGCGGCGCGCACTACGCCGAGTCGCTGCCGGTCGAGTACCAGCCCAGCGAGCGCTACCAGGCGCTCTACCGCTCGGCACTCGACGCCTCAGCCACCCGCATCGCCCGTGCCGTCGGCACTGTCACAGAGACCGTGCTCGCCGAGCGCTCGCCCCGCCCCGTCCTCGTCTCGCTGGCCCGCGCCGGTACGCCCGTAGGTGTGCTGATGCGCCGCTGGGCGCGGCACGTGCACGGGCTGGACCTGCCGCACTACGCCGTCTCCATCGTGCGCGGCCGCGGCATCGACACCACCGCACTGCGCTGGCTGGCCGACCACCATGACCCCGCCGACGTCATCTTCGTCGACGGCTGGACCGGCAAGGGCGCCATCACCCGCGAACTCGACGAGGCCCTGGACGGCACCCCCTTCGACCCGCGCCTCGCCGTGCTCGCCGACCCCGGCCACTGCGTGACGACCTACGGCACCCGGGACGACTTCCTCATCCCCTCCGCCTGTCTCAACTCCACCGTCTCCGGCCTGATTTCGCGCACCGTGCTGCGCGCCGACCTCGTCGGCCCGCACGACTTCCACGGCGCCAAGTTCTACCGCGAGCTCGCGGGCGCCGACGTCTCCCGCGCCTTCGTCGACGCCGTCGCCGCCCGCTTCGGCGACGTCGGGCAGGACGTCGCCCTCGACGCCAAGGAGCTCGCCGCGGCCGACCGCACCCCCACCTGGAAGGGCTGGGCCGCCGTCGAGCGGATCAGCGAGGAGCATGGCATCCACGACGTCAACCTCGTCAAGCCCGGCGTCGGCGAGACCACCCGCGTCCTGCTGCGCCGCGTCCCCTGGAAGATCCTCGCCGACCGCACCGCCGGGGCGGACCTGGATCACGTCCGGCTGCTGGCCGGGCAGCGCGGCGTCCCGGTCGAGGAGGTGGAGGGCCTGCCCTACAGCTGCGTCGGCCTGATCCACCCCCGCTACACCCGCGGCGCCACCGGCGCCGACGGCAAGGCGGTGCAGTCCCGGTGACCACCCTCATCGCCAGCGACCTCGACCGCACCCTGATCTACTCCACCGCCGCCCTGGGTCTGGCCATGCCCGACGCACAGGCACCCCGTCTGCTGTGCGTCGAGGTGTACGAGCACAGGCCGCTCTCCTACATGACGGAGACCGCCGCCGCCCTGCTGGCCGGGATGGCCCGTACGGCCCCCGCGGTCGCGTTCGTCCCCGCCACCACCCGCACCCCCGAGCAGTACGGCCGTATCCGGCTGCCCGGCCCCCCGCCCGAGTACGCGGTCTGCGCCAACGGCGGCGAACTGCTCGTGCACGGCGAGAGCGACCCCGCCTGGCGGGCACAGGTGCGCCGCAGGCTCACCGCCGAATGCGCCCCGCTGGCGGAGGTGCACCGGCACCTGGTGAGCACCGCCGACCCGGCCTGGCTGCTCAAGGAGCGCACCGCCGCGGACCTGTTCGCCTACCTCGTCGTCGACCGCCCGAACCTGCCCGAACCGTGGGTGAAGGAGCTCGCCGAGTGGGCCGACGGCCGCGGCTGGACCGTCTCGCTCCAGGGCCGCAAGGTCTACGCCGTGCCGAAGCCGCTCACCAAGAGCGCCGCGGTCGCCGAGGTCGCCCGCCGTACCGGCGCCGGCACGGTGCTCTCCGCCGGCGACTCGCTGCTCGACGCCGATCTGCTGCTGGCCGCCGACCGCGCCTGGCGCCCGGGCCACGGCGAACTGGCGGCCGCCGGCTGGAGCGCCCCGCACGTCACCGCACTGGACTCCTGCGGCGTGCTGGCGGGGGAGGAGATCGTCAGGGCTTTCGCGGAAGGCTCGTAAGCGGAAGGCTCGTATGCGGCCCTGCCGGACCGTAACCTCAAGGCGTCAACTCAACTGAGCCGCCCAGGAGTCCGCGTGGCCGACGTCAAGAACCCGCCGCTCACCCCCGAGCTGTACGCCTACGTGCTCGCCCACAACCCGCCGCTCGACCCGGTGCAGCGCGCCCTCGTCGAGACCACCCACGCGCTCTTCCCCGCCGACGCGATCAAGCAGGTCCCCGAGGAGCAGAGCGCGCTGCTGGCCTTCCTGGTCCGCCTCACCGGCGCCCGGCGGATCCTCGAAGTCGGCACGTTCACCGGCCTGTCCGCCCTGGCCATGGCCCAGGCGCTGCCCGACGGCGGGAAGCTGCTCACCCTCGACATCTCCGAGGAGTGGACGGCCCACGCCCGCGAGGCCTGGGCGAAGGCCGGCGTGACCGACCGCGTCGAGCTGCGCATCGGGCCCGCCCTGGACTCGCTGCGCGCCCTGCCCGCCGAGCCGCACCTCGACCTCGCCTTCCTCGACGCCAACAAGGACGGCTACATCGGCTACTGGGAGGAGATCGTGCCGCGGCTGCGCCCCGGCGGGCTGCTCGCCGTCGACAACGTGCTCTTCTCCGGCCAGGTCGCCGACCCGTCGGTGACCGCCGGGCCCGGCATGGACGTCAGGGTGTTCAACGAACACGTGGCGGCGGACGGGCGGATGGAGTCGGTCATGCTCACGGTCGCCGACGGGCTGACGCTGGCGCGCCGCACCGCGTAGCTTTCACCGCGTGGCTCTCCGCAGGCCGCATGCGTCCTCCGCCGCGCGGCGGAGGACGACCGGCCCGCTCGCGGTCCCGGCTCTGCTAGCCGCAGCAGCCCCCACCGCAGCAGCCACCGCCACCGCCGCCGGAAGGCCGCGCCGGAGCGGCGGCCGAACCCGTGACGGCCACGGTCGACAGCAGCTTCACCGTGTCGGTGTGCCCGTCGGGGCAGGTCGCGGGTGCGGACGACTCGGACATGGGCCGGTTCAGCTCAAAGGTGCCGCCGCAGGCCTTGCAGCGGTATTCGTAACGAGGCATGCGGGCAGCATAGTGAGGGCGCGGGGACGGCCGTCACCGTCCCGCACCGCGCTCCTCGCGGATCTCCTGCACGACGCGGGCGGCTGTCTGCCGCACCGCCTCGGTCTCGGTCAGGAAGTGCCACCAGTCCGGATGCCGACCCTCCAGGCCACCGACGGCCCGCTCCAGGCGGGCCACCGCCTCGTCGAGGGGGCGGGCGTGGCGCGGGTCGGGCGTGCTGCGCCCGGTCATCGCGAGCCGCTGGGCGTCGCGCACGGCGAAGCGGGTGCGCTCGACCTCGCCCTGGTGGTCGAAGGAGACCTCGTCCAGGCGGCGCAGCCGGTCGCCGGCGGCCGAGACGGCCTCGTCGGTGGTGCCGAGCAGCGCCCGGACGGTGGCCAGCAGCGCGGTGGCGTCCGCCCAGCGCTGCTCGTCCCGCGCCGCACGGGCCTCGCGCAGTTTCTCCTCCGCCTGCGCGACCGCCCGCTCCGCCTCCTCGGGCACCCGCTGGAGGTCCTGCCAGCAGGCGGCGCTGTAGCGGCGGCGCAGCTCGCTGAGGACCGGGGCGACGCCCGCCGCGCGGGTGGTCAGCGCCTGGGCGCGGGTGCGCAGCGAGACGAGCCGTTTGTCGAGCTCGGCGGCCTTCTGCGGCAGCTGCTCGGCCTCGGCGCGGATCGCCTCGGCCTCGCACCGGACGTGCTCGGCGCGCTGTACGGTCTCCTGCACGCCGTGCCGGGCGGCGCCCTGGTTGAGCTTGGTCAGCTCGGGGGAGAGGGCGGCGAGGCGGGCAGCGAGGTCGTCGGCCCCCAGGCCCGCGGCGCGGGCGGCGTCCAGGGCGTTGCTCGCGGCGAGCAGCCCCTGCCGGGCCCGCTCGACGGCGGGGGCGAGCTGCGCCAGCTGGTTCTCGGCCCTGGTCAGCAGGGGCGCCAGGCTCTGCCCGAACCGCTCCAGGTCCGCCTTGGCGCGCACCAGGTCGTCCTTGGCCCGGGTCAGCTCGCCGCGGGCGCGGGCGGCGGCCGCGGCGTCCAGGTCCTCGCGGTCCAGGTCGTGTGCGTCCACGGCGGTGATGTAGGCGCCGGAGACCTCGTCGATGCGCTGCCCGAATGCCTCGAAGTCGGCGGCGGCCTTGCGCCCGGCGGGCGAGGAGTCCGCCGCCGTGATCGTCTCGATGGCGATCCGCAGCTCGCGCTGGGCGGTGTCCAGTTCGTAGAAGGCCGCGGCGGCCTCGTCCTTCGCGGCCTGTGCGTCGGCCCGCTGGCTCTCGCTGCGCCCCCAGCCCCAGCGGCGGGCGCTGCCGCCCGCGAAGGCGGCGGGTGCGGCAGCGAGCAGCAGGGGGAGGGGAAGGAGGACGAGGGCGAGGGTCTCCCGGACCGCAGCCGTCACCGTACGCGCGCAGGTCGCCGTCACTTGCCCTCTCCCGATGGATCGCCCCAGGCCCGGGTGTCATTCTCCCACCCGCCGGGGACGAGCACGAAGGGCCCTCCGCTCGGGGTATCAGTCCGCGGTGCGCACTTGGATGCCGCCGTTCTCGCTGCGCGCGCTCACGGTGTGCCGACTGGCGTCGTCCCGCGGGACCTCGACCTTGACCTGCCCGTTGTGGCTGGTCGCGTCGACCTTGTACGGGGCGCGGGGGAGGGTGATGGTGGTGGCGCCGTTGTCACTGTCGGTGCGGACGCTGTCGGGCACCCGGTTCAGTCCGAGGCGTATCTGCCCGTTCTTGGTGACGGCCGAGACCTGCTGCGAGTCGAGGCCCTTGGCGGAGAGGCTGCCGTTGGTGGTCTTCAGATCGACGGGGCCCTTGGCGTCGTTCACGTCGACGGACCCGTTCGTCGACGTGATCTTCAGGGTGGTGTCGAAGCCGTGCGCGGTGACGGCGCCGTTGTCGTCCTTCACGGTGACGGCGACGCCGCGCGGCACCTCGATCCGGTGCTTGGCGTCACACCCGACGGTGAGGCCCTTGCAGTTCATCCGCAGCTTGAGGGTGTCGCCCTCCATCCGCCAGGTCACCCCCGCGGAGCCGCCCATGGCCCATCCGTCGAACCACCGGGTGACCTTCACGTCCTTGCCGCTGCCGCCGGGCACGAGCTCGATCTCCGAGTTGTCGCTGTCGACGGTGAGCTCCTTCCCCTTGAGCGAGAAGGTCTTGTGCTCCGGCGTGGCGTCATCCGCGTTCGCCGACCCGCACCCACTGAGCACGACTCCGGCGGCCAGCACTCCCCCCACCAGACCCGACACCCGTACGGCACGACGCCCGCGGCGAACCATGACGATCTCCATTCCCCCGGACCGGCGCCCTTCGCCGATGCCCCACGACCGACGACTTTATGGACGGTCCCCCGGGGCGGCGATACGACTGCCTACCGCTTTGAAGGTGGTGCTAACCCCCGGTTTGCGGGGACGGGGGGCGGGGCATGTACGCTGTCCTTCCATGCCAGGGCGCATAGCTCAGCGGTAGAGCGCCGCTCTTACAAAGCGGATGTCGGCGGTTCAAATCCGTCTGTGCCCACCAGTGCGAAAGCCCCCAGTCGATCAAGACTGGGGGCTCTTTGACATCCGCAGATGACATCAACGTCGGTGGCGACCGGGCATCCGGTCCATGTGGACGAGCGCCTCACGAGGGTGGGGGCACGCCGGGCCCGGCGATCGGCATACACGGCGAGCGCGGTCCACGCAGTCCTCCTTCATCCACATGTCAGCGGTGTGCCGGGCACCGCGCATCGTGAAGCCCGGCAGGATCGGTGCCCAAGTTTCCTGTCCGGCGTAGCCCCTCTTCCGCTCGATGGCCTTGCGGCCATCCTGCGGCCGGCCGCAGGATCCGCCCGAAGTTGCCGCGCCTCCACGTCTGACCCCCAGCGGCCGAGAACGGGCAGTCGTACGGCCACGATTCGATGTGCCGATCCCAAAGCCGCACCAGGAACGAGGGGATATCGACTTCGCGAGCTGAGTGCACGCACCGCCGGCGTCAGAGCCCCCCGCCCCGTAGCCAGGGCGGGTGCTCAACGCACCTCGTATGTGCTTACAGGCAGATTGGCCTCAAGCTGTCGGTTGACTGGCGGGCCAGAGCTGGATGAGCCAGTGCTCAAGAGGGTCCTCGTGAGGCTCTTCTGTGGGAACCTCGCCGAAGAGCTCCATAGCAGGAGTATGGTCTCGGCCTCGGCATTGGACACGCAGGTCGTAAGGGCCTGGTGGTAGCTCTAGTCCAGGGCAGGGAGCGTCGAACAGGGCCGCCACCGAGAGGTGGCCTTCGACCGCAGCGTTACGGAATACGCGGACGTAGTCCCACTGGTCTGCTGGCTGGCCATTGGGTTCCCTGGAGTGAGATTCCAATCGCACGAGCGGGTAGAAGTAGCTGTCGCTGCTGGTGAGATGCAAGCCGCCGTCTACGACCTTGGCAATCTCGTCATCCTGAGGCTGTTGGGCGAACGTAAAGGCCCCAACGGCGATAGTGCGATGCGAGATGCATGGGCGCACATCGGCTTGAGCTAGTAGATATGGGTTTGTGGTCATCTTTCCACTATCGAATCGCAGGCATACGCCCGCGCCGCCAGTCGTCCAAGCGCTTGCGAATGCCGTGCACCATAGGCAGTCCGTCCACCTCGTCAGGCGCGAACCAGCCCACGTCCGTCGACTCGTCCGAAGCGACCAGCCGATCCACATCCGTCCCAACCGGGCATGCGAGCAAGCAAATGGAGAACTCCTGCCGCACTTCGCCGTCGTCGTAGGCGAAGACGTGCCGGGGGTCGGTGTACGTGCCTACGATGCCGGTCACTTCGATGTCGAGACCGGTCTCCTCCTTCGTTTCCCGTACCGCGCACTCGGCGAGGGACTCGCCCAGATTCATGGCGCCACCGGGAAGGGCCCACATGCCGTTGTCGCTGCGTCGCTGGAGCAGGACTCGACCCGCAGCATCGACGACGATGGCCGATGCGGCCGGGACCAGGCTGTTGGCGGCGGGGGCATCGGGGTCGTCCTCGAAATCACGTCTGCCCATGTGCGAGTCCTTCCCAGACCGGAGTTCCGTTCTTCCACAACTCTTCGACGTGTGACGCGAATCGGTCGAACAAGCCGTCCCCCTGACAGCGCCGGAGGTGGAGCGTAGGGGCATCATGCCCAACTCGGTGAGTCAGCAATGGCGTCACGATCATGTCGTCATCGAACCGGAAGACGGAAAGATGCGCATGCCCGCCGCTGTACCTCGCTTCGATCGCTGGCTGAGTCTTGATCTTCTCCAGTTCCGCAAGGGTCACGCGGATGCGGGTGGACAGGGTCAGAGGAACTCCCTCGTCCTGCTCCCGCGAACGCGTCAGATCGCTGTCCGGCTCACCGACGAGGAAGCGAACGCGGCACCCTTGGGCCGCCTTGCGGCGCAGCGCCGCACCAAAGTGGGCCTGCTCCAGCCAAAGGAAATAGTTGGTATAACCGGCGAAAGTCAGCTGTTCCGCCGCTTTGGTGATCAGCGAGCGCCACAGCGAGGCCGGGCATCCGGATCGGTAGGGGTACACGGAGACGATTTCCCGGTCGGGCCCGAGCTTGATGGCTTTCTTGGCTGCCGTCGGCCAAAGCACTGCCTCGTCCTCTCCCAGCGCCTCGCAGACCGCCCAGCGGTGCCTGGCCCGGGGGACCCTGCCCGGCTGGGTGATCCACCTGCTCACCGTCTTGATGTCGACGCCACACCGCTCGGCCAGCTGCCGGTCCGTCAGTCGGGCACTGGCCATGGCACGACGCAGAGTTTCGTTCATACGTACCCCCTAGGACGTTGGGAGCGCATGGAACGCTAAGCCCACTCCGTTCCCAACGTCCCTCGAACGCAGTAGGAACGACCCCTTCGAGGCACGAAGGTGGAAGCCATGACCGCCATTCAGCACAGCCCACTGGATCCCTCAGCCCGCGAAGGCGCCTCCCTGCCGCCGCCGACTGCCTACTCCGAAGGCCAGCTGAGCGGGAACAGATGCTGCTGGTGCCGTTTGTCCGGTGGAGGCCACGTTCCGGCTGGCCGTATCGCGGTCACCGATTGGTCCGGCAGAACGACGACATGGCATCTCAAGGCATGCGCGGCCTGCGCCGCAAACTGGTGTATCCGCAGTGACGGCACACGGTGACGGGCGGCCGCGCCGCACTCGGACTGGGCTTCGGGCCACCCGGGAGCGGCTTGCGAAAGCAAGGCATCCGCAACATGTCCTGCCCTCACCCCGCGGCAGATTGGGTGTCTACGGACTGCATGAAGACCTGCCGTGGATGCGGCACGCACCGCTTCATCGACTACCGCCCCCTGGCCCTGGCCCTGCCGCTGCCGGAAGGCCCCCACCCCCACGGTCCGACCGTCACTCACGCAGGCCTGATGCCCCGGCAGCGCAATGCCGGCCAGCTCCCGAGCGCGCTGCTCGCAAAAGTCCGCGAAGCCAACCGCCGCAACCTCAAAGGCAGACCGTAGCTGTCACACTCCCCCAATGATCGTCAGACTCGCGCAAGAGCAGGACGTCCCCGGCTTCCTCGCCCTGGCCGGCCAGGGCGAGCACTGGGCCACCGCCCCCGGCCCCGAAGGCGGTTCACGGCAGAAGTACCGCCGGGTGCAGCCGCGCCCTCAGTGACTCCCCACCGACGGCAGCAGCGGGCTGCCGTGGCGGTCTAACCACGCCCGGTACGCGGTGTTGCGGCCGGACACCGCCACATACGCGTCCATGAGGTCGGCGAACAGGGCGTCGAGCTCCACCAGCGGCAGCGACCCCGGGCGGCAGGCCAGGGAGAGCTGGGTGGTCAGCGGGTCGCCGTACAGGGGGCGGATGACGGTGCCGGGGGTGGGGTCGGCGGTGGGCTGGCAGCAGCGGACCGCTTCGCCGGAGGCGACCAGTTCCGCCGCCGTCGTGGTGTCGCGGACGTGGACGAGGCGGGGGTCCAGGCCCGCCGCCGTGAACGCCCGGCGCAGGGCCGTCGCCTCGTCGTCCGCCGTGGGGTCGACGATCCAGGCCTCCTGGGCCAGTTGCGCGAGGTGTATCACCTCGCGCGAGGCCGCGGCGTGCGCCGAGGACAGGGCGACGAAGCGCGGCTCGCGGGCGATGAGCACGCGGCGCTCGACGCCCGGCGGCACGTGCAGCGGGAAGCCCTCGGCCTCGTGGACGAAGGCCACGTCCAGCTGGTTGGTCGCGAGGAGTTGCAGCAGCGTGTTGGAGGAGACCTCTATATGGATCGTGGTCTCCGTCTCCGGCAGCCGCTCGTGGATGCGGCTCAGCCAGCCCGTCACCGCACGGCTGCCGATGCTGCCCAGGCGCAGGCGCACCCCGCCCACCCCGACGGCCGCCTCCCGCGCCGCCGTGACCAGGGCGGCCATCTCCGCGACGATCGGCCTCGCGCGCGAGAGCACGGAGTGGCCCAGCGGCGTCGGCCGGCTGCCGGTCTGGCCACGGGTGAACAGCAGGCCCCCGATGGCGGTTTCGATGCGCCGGAGCTGAGTGGTGAGCGAGGGCTGGGTCATGCCCAGCTGCACCGCGGCCTTCCGCACGCTGCCGGTGTCTGCGATGGCGCAAAGTGCACGGAGGTGCCTGACCTCTAGCTCCACGTGGGGAGCATAACTGCGCCTCCTGCGCCACACCAGACACATCCCGGCCGCACGCGAGCAGTTGGAGGGCGCAGGGTAGGTGATTGGATGGTGCTATGGCCAATTGGCATCATCCATATCACTGATAACTCGTCAGAGACTCAAGGGGAACAAGAGTTCACCCGGTGAACCCCGGCCGCCGCGGCCCACCTCGCGCGCGGCCGAAGAGGTTCTCGGCACGAATGGGAGTCCCCCACATGAAACGCTCCACGATGGTGCTGTCGGCCGCCCTCGGCCTCGGCCTCGCGGCCACCATGGCGGCAGTGCCCGCCTCGGCCGTCACGGCCGGCCAGGGCGCGGCGCACGCCAAGGCCTCGTACAAGACGTCCTCGTACGTCGGCTCGGCGGCCGAGGAGAAGAACAACAAGGCCTTCTTCGAGGCCGTGATGAAGTCCGCCAGAGCGAAGCAGGCCGCAACGCCCGGTCTGCGCTCGGTCACCGTCACCTACGACCCCAGCCAGGCGCCGAGCTTCGCGACGGAGATAGCCAACAGCGCCCGGATCTGGAACAGCTCGGTGCGCAACGTTCAACTGCGGGCCGGCAGCAACGCCGACTTCAACTACTACGAGGGCAACGACGAGCGCGGCTCGTACGCCAGCACCGACGGCCACGGCCGCGGCTACGTCTTCCTCGACTACCAGCAGAACGAGCAGTACGACTCGACGCGCGTCACCGCGCACGAGACCGGCCACGTCCTCGGCCTGCCGGACCACTACTCAGGCCCGTGCAGCGAGCTGATGTCCGGCGGCGGCCCCGGCCCGTCCTGCACCAACCCATACCCGAACTCCGCCGAGAAGAGCCGGGTCAACCAGCTCTGGGCGAACGGGCTCAAGGCGCTGGACGACAAGGGCGTCTTCACCAAGGTGCACTGACCTGCATACGACGGTGGCCTGGTCCCCCCGGTTCGGGGGGACCAGGCCACCGTTTCGTGTGTGGTGGTGTGCCGGAACGCTACTGCGCCCGGGCCTCCCGCTCCTCGGGGCGCTTCATCAGGAACACCGCCCCCGCCCCGGCCGCGAAGAGTGCGAAGACCGACACCGCCGTGCTCAGCCACGACGCGCCCAGCCACTGGCCGCCGAAGTAGCCCAGGCTCACGCTGTACGCGGCCCAGGTCAGACCCGCGAGCGCGGACCACGGGAGGAATTCGGCCACCCGGCGGTGCATCACGCCCGCGCCGAGGCTGACCACCGACCGTCCGGCGGGCGCGAAGCGCGCCAGGACGACCAGCGGGCCGCCGCCGCGCAGCAGCGCCGTGCCCAGCCGTTCCTGGGCCGCGGTGAGGCGGCGGGAACGGGCGATGGCGCGGTCGAAGCGGTCGCCGCCGCGCCAGGCGAGCCGGTAGGCGACCATGTCGCCGAGCACGGACGCGGTCGCGGCGCACATCACGAGTGCGAACATATTGGGGAGGTCTGCGTGACCGTGTGCGGCATCACCCACCGCGTCGGCGGCGGAGCCTGCGGCCGCGGTGGCGGCGGTGATCACGAGGACCCCGCTCGGCAGCACCGGCACGAAAACATCCAGGAGTACGGAGAGGCCGACGATCACGTATATCCATGGGGTGTCGGCCAACGCCCCCAACTGCTCCAGCACGTCCTGATCTCCCGGTACGGTCCCCCGCCGCGACGTCGCAGGGGAGCGGCAGGGGCGGCCTTCACAACCGTACAGCGTACGCGTGGAGCAACCGCGGGATGTGCGCGGGGTGCGCGGTGTTGTTCCGATGTTGCCCGGATCACGTGATCCGGCAGGGGTGGAGCGGTCCGCCCCCTACCGGATCAGGGGTTGCGCCGTGCGCGGGGTTGCGTGGTGGTCAGCCGCGCTTGCGGCTGAAGATCCGGTCCACCGAGAGTGCGCCCGGACCGGTGAAGACCAGCAGCAGGAACGCCCAGGAGAACATCGCGGACGCCTCGCCGCCGTTCTGGATCGGCCACAGCGCGGTGCCCTGGTGCACGTTGAAGTACGCGTACGCCATGGAGCCCGAGCTGATCAGCGCGGCGCTGCGGGTGCCGACGCCGAGCAGCACCAGGACGCCGCCCACGAGCTGGATCACGGCGGCGTACCAGCCCGGCCAGGTGCCCGCCGCGATCGTGCCGCCGTGCGTGCCCGCCGCACCGCCGAGGACGCCGAAGAGCGAGGCCGCGCCGTGGCAGGCGAAGAGCAGGCCGACCACGATGCGGAACAGGGAGAGGGCGTACGGGCGGGCCGCGTCCAGACGCTCGGTGAGCGCCGGAACGGACGCGTCCGACGCGCTGCTCGCGGCGTTCGGGGAGGACACGGCCGTGGTCGGCGTGGGGGGCATGGGGTCGGCTCCTCGTGTTGGGGACAGGGCACAACGAGTGACTCCAGGTTAGGCACGCCTAATGAGTGCTTGCAAGTTCAAGTTTCTTGATTTCTTCGGATGTCACATTCCGTTCATGAATGCTTCCGGGGTGCCAGGAACGCGACGATCCCCGCCGGGCGCGGCCCGGCGGGGATCGAGGGGGCGGTGGTACGGAAGGTCAGTGGCAGCCGTTGAGGATGCCGGTCAGCGCGTTCTTCTCCGCGGAGTCGACGGTCAGCTTGTAGTAGTGCTTCACGTCGACCCACATCTGCGCGTACGTGCAGCGGTACGAGGCCAGCGGCGGCATCCACTGCGCCGGGTCCTTGTCGCCCTTCGCCTGGTTGACGCGGTCGGTGACGGCGATCAGCTGCGGGCGGGTGAGGTCGTTGGCGAACGCCTGGCGCTGCGCCGTCGTCCAGGAGCTGGCGCCCGACCGCCAGGCCTGGGCCAGCGGCACGAGGTGGTCGATGTCGACGTCCTGGGCGTCCTTCCAGGTGGCGCCGTCGTACGGCGAGCGCCAGGTGCCGGAGACAGCCGCGCACTTGGCGTCCTGCTGCACGTTGTCGCCGTCGCGCTTGAGCACGACCTCGCGGGTGTTGCACTCCCCGTACTGGGTGATCCAGTGCGGGAACTTGGCGCGGCTGTAGCCGTCCATGGTGCCCTCGGGCTTGACCGTCAGCTCGGCCAGATAGGCGCGGGCCGTGGCGGCGTCCGGCGGGCTGGGCGGCGCGGCCTGTGCGGCGGGTCCGTTGAGGACGAGCGTGCCGACGAGGGTGCCGAGCCCTGTGACGACGGCCGTACGACGCGCGTAGACACTGCGCCGGAGGGAGGGAACGCGCACACCGGACATGGGAACTCCCTTGAGAGTGGAGGGGGGAACGGGCCGCAACCGGGTAGCGGCCAGGATCACGGCGACGGGTATCCGGGGGGTGGTCGCCAGGTGACAGGATGGCGACGCGGGCATGTCAAGGCAAGGGTTTACGGGAGTGACATGCGCCTGTTGCGCCACGGCACCCGTTTGGCCTGACGCGCCGCCAGATGCGCCCGGACGCACGGATGTTCGTGGGTCGTGGTGCGGCAGTCGTGACCGTAGGGTGGCCGCGTGCTTGCCGCCGCAGCGCTGCTGCCCGTCAACGCCACGCTCGGCGTGGTCCTCGCCGTCCTGCTCGCCGCCGCCGTCACGGTCGCCGCGGTCGCCCGCCTGGCCGACGTCCGCGGGCGCGGTTACGCCCGCGCCATCGCCCTCGCCGGGCTGCGGGCCGCTGTTCAACTGTCCGCCGTCGCCGCCCTCATCGGATGGGTGGTACGGGCGGTTCCCCTGCTGCTGGGCTTCCTCGCCTTGATGTTCTCCGTCGCGGTGCGCACCGCCGGGCGGCGCATCACGGACAACCGCACCTGGTGGTGGGCGGCGGTGCCGATCGGCGCGGGCGTGCTGCCGGTCGTCCTCGCGCTGCTGCTCACCGGGCTCGTACCGCTGAAGGGCGTCGCCCTGATCCCGGTGACCGGCATCCTCATCGGCGGCGGCCTGACCGCGACCGTCCTCGCCGGCCGACGCGCCCTCGACGAGCTGCACACGCGGCACGGCGAGGTCGAGGCGGGGCTGGCGCTGGGGCTGCTGGAGCGCGACGCCCGGCTGGAGATCGCCCGCCCGGCCGCCTCCGACGCCCTGCTGCCCGGCCTGGACCAGACCCGCACTGTGGGCCTGGTCACGCTCCCGGGGGCGTTCGTGGGGATGCTGCTCGGCGGTGCGTCGCCGCTGCTCGCAGGCGTGGTGCAGCTGTTCGTACTGGTTGCGCTGCTGGCCGTGCAGGCGGTGGCCGTGGCGGTGGTGCTGGAGCTGGTGGCGCGCGGACTGCTGTACCGGTCACGTACCCTGGGGTGAGCAGAAGGGGAGTAGCTCTTCGCCGGACCGTCGACATACTGCTGGGCCTCGCGCCCGGCCGGCGCCCGGAGGCCGGTTCGTCCGAGTCGGCCAGCGAGACCTTCGGCCGCAGTGTCCATGACGCTGCCGTGCCGAAGCGACCCCTCTTTCCCGGTGCTTTCGGTGCGGCAGCCTCACCGCCCACCCATCCACCGACAGAGGAAACCCCCTGTGTTCAGCTTCACCGTAGCCGCGCTGGTCTTCGGCGTGATCTTCCTGGCCGAGCTGCCCGACAAGACGGCCCTGGCCTCCCTGATGCTCGGCACCCGCTACCGCGCCTCGTACGTCTTCGCGGGCGTGGCGGCCGCCTTCGCCGTCCACGTGGCCCTGGCCATCGCGGCGGGCAGCCTGCTCACCCTCCTCCCGCACCGCCTCCTCCAGGCCCTGGTGGGCCTGCTCTTCCTGGCCGGTGCGGCGATGCTGCTGCTGAAGAAGGACGACGAGGAGGAAGAGCCCGCCAAGCCGGCCGACCAGTCCTTCTGGAAGGTCTCGGGCGCGGGCTTCATGCTGATCCTCGTCGCGGAGTTCGGCGACCTCACCCAGATCATGACGGCGAACCTGGCGGCGCGCTACAACGCCCCGGTATCGGTGGGTGTGGGCGCCGTACTGGCCCTGTGGGCGGTGGCGGGCCTGGGCATCGTCGGCGGGAAGACGCTGATGCGGTACGTCCCGCTCAAGCTGATCACGAAGGCGGCGGCGCTGGTGATGCTGGCGCTGGCGGGGTTCAGCCTTTACGAGGCGGTGGTGGGGTAGGGGGTGGCGGCAGTGGGGCCTTGACCCCGGGGGTTTACCCCATGGTCGCCCTCCGGCTCGGCGCGTAGCCTCGTCGGGCGCTCCCTCGGGGGCCGCCCTCCTGTAGCCCCCTCATGAATGGTGGAAGATCCATGCGTGCGCGCCTCCGTCTGCTCACTGCCGTCGTCACGGCCGGAATCGCCGTCGGCGGGCTCAGCGCGTGCGGCATGTTCCGGAAGAACTTCGAGGACGACACCACGCTGTCGCAGAAGATCACTTCCGTGCGGCTGGACAGCGGCTCCGGTGGGGTCACCCTGCGCGGCAAGGAGGGCGCCAACAAGGTGGACCTGCACCGTTACGTCGAATACGGCGGGGACCGCCCGGCAGGGCCGACGCACCGCGTCGAGAACGGTGTCCTGGTCCTCCGCGGCTGTGGCGACGACTGCTCGGTGGCCTACACGGTCGACCTGCCGGCGGGGATCCCGGTGACCGGCGGGACCTCGAGCGGCGCGGTCAGCCTGTCGGGAACGGGCGCGGTAAAGGTGACGACCAGCTCCGGGGCCATTGACCTGGACGGCGTCAGCGGCGCGGTCGAGGTACGGGCCGAAAGCGGCGCCATCACCGGCCGCGGGCTCAAGGGCGGCCCGGTGAAGGCGAAGACCTCCAGCGGGGCCATCGACCTGACCGTGTCCGCACCCCAGGATGTACGGGCGGAAGCCGCCAGCGGCGCGGTCACGGTCACGGTGCCCGCCGGCCGCTACCAGGTGACAGCCCAGAGCAGCAGCGGCGGCAAGGACATAGCCATCCCCGACGACCGGTCCGCCCCGCACCACCTGGACCTGACCACGAGCAGCGGCGCGATCACGGTCAAGCGCTCGTAGGGCTTACGGCTTGGATGTGGTGCTGCGCAGATTCGCTTCGCGGACCTTGGCGAGTAGTGCGGCGCGGGAAGGACCCTGCCGGGTCGGCCCCGGGCCGGGGCGTTCGGGGAGGGGCAAGGCGAGGGCCAAGCCCCGGTAGTCCGCGAAGCGTTGGGTGCCGCAGGCGGTGCACGTGTGGATGCCGCCGGCTGTCGCCCACGCTGCGGCGGGGTGGGCGCAGTGCGCGTTCGTCACGGCGCGAACGTGGCCGGCAATCACGAGTGCACGGCCCGCTGATGCCGCCCCATGGCAGTGGCCATGGCCTCGGCCATGCGCTGGTCGCCTTGCTGGACGGCGGTGTAGCGCTTGGCCTTGATCTCTTTGCATTGAGCGCAGGACGGCAAAGGTTGGCCCGTTTGCTTTCTCTGGTCCTGCGCACGGAAGACGGGCTCACTGGTGAGGTCTTGCATCGAACCTCCCGGTTGTTGCTTCTGACTGCTTGCCGATGAGGCAGACACTCATGCACTCATGTATACGAGTGTATGAGTTGAGAGTGGCCGAACTCCACTGGAGGAGTCAACCTGTCCGGCAAACCCGTGAGGGTGATACTCAGATGACTGATTGTCAGTCGACTGAGCTTCTTCAGCGTTGCCTCTCCAGGGTGAGGATGGCGCATACGATTGACGTCAAACGGTTGGGACTGATCCGGGCCCGGCGGAAGATGCGCCAGGCCTTGAGCCGGGCGAAGGCCCGCTCGACCGGAGCGCGGAGCCGGGCGTGCGCGCGGTTGACGTTCTTCTGCTTGGTGGTGAGTTCTCGCCCGCCGTGCCGTTTGAACGGTGTGCAGAAGGTCCCGCCGGCGCCCTCGTAGGCTTTGTCGGCCAGGACGGGGATCTTGAGTCGTTCACAGATGGTGATGATGTGGTGGGTCTTGGCGGCGGTGATGTCGACTGTGCGCCCGGGCAGTGCGGGTGAGTACCACACGAGTTCGCCGGCCGGTCCGGTGACGGCCTGGATGTTCACTCCGTGTCGCCTGGCCTTGCCGGAATAGTCCTTCTGTCCGTCGCCGACCCGGTCGCACTCGGCGATCGTGCCGTCCACCAGGACATGCTCGGGTTTGGCGCGGCGCAGGGCCTGGGCGAGGGACGGCGCCCTGGAAGCGAGGAGTGTGGTCACGCTGTGCACGTAGGCATGGGCGGTGCTCTCGCTGATCCGGAACCCGGAAGCGATCTGGGCCAGGGTGTCGTGCTTGCGCAGGTACACCAGCGTGATCAGAGCTCGCTGAGACGCCGGCAGCTTGCACCGGCGGTCACCCTCACGCGTGACGATCAGCATGGTCAGCCACTCCACAAGTGCGTGCGGCAGGTCCAGTGCGGCAGGATAGGTGACCAACAAGGCTCCCTGGCAGACGAGTTGAGACGTGAGATCTCTCGCTCAACTGTCCGGGAGCCTTGCCCGTTACGCACCCCTCGCCCGTCACCCGATCAGTGGCCAACTCGAAGAAGCTCACTGAGGCAATCCGGTACTCGAGGATGAAGCGATCCGCGGCCATGACGGTGTCGCAGACCTCGACCACTCGTCCGCCGCTGGTCACGGCGTCTCGCACGAGATGAATGACCGGAGAACCCGGGCTGAGCCTCAGCGCTGAGGCCTCCTGCTTGCTGGCGAGGCGCGCTTGCACGGTCTCCACGTACTCGACAAGGGCATGTCCATGCTCTTCGAGGCGGGCGTAGATCCCGCCTTTGCCCGGGTTCTCATCCAGCAACTCGGGGATTTCCGCCGCCATCGACCAAGGTAGGTAGGAGGTTGCTTCCTCGGTGGGTGCGCCGTCGCTGAAGTACCGTCGGCGCCGGGCCAGCACTTTCTCTCCTGCGGTCATACCCATGCGGGCGGCAACCTCGGCCGGTGCGTCCGCCGGTCCGATGTAGAGCACGTGAACGCTCGGTTTGTGGCCTGCTTGTTCCGCTTCTGCCAGGTAGGCGGCTTTGCCGCTGCTGCGGTGAGTGCGACGGAAACGGTCCGAGGACTTCCTCCGGACAGGGGGCGGGCTCTTCACATACGAGCCGCGCCCATGATGGGTGTCCACCAGCCCCACTGTTCGCAGTTCGGCGATCGCCTTACGCACAGTCCCTTGCGAGACACCGTAACGCTCCATGACCTCGGATTCGCTGGGCACCTGCGCACCGGGGGCCAGAACCCCTGCCCGGATCTGCGCGGCCAGATCGTCAGCGATCTGCAAGTATCGCGGCTTGCCTGAGTCTCGTGAGACCTCGTTCCCCATCGGCCTGCCCGCCCTCCTATGCTCGTCCGCATGAATACAGCGGGCCAGTCTTCCAGGTCCATGCCGCTCCACTCGGTCTCGGTGGCAGGGGCCGTCGTGCGTGACGACGGTCGCGTCCTCGCGATCCGGCGGGCGGACAACGGGCACTGGGAGCTCCCGGGCGGGGTCCTGGAGCTCGAAGAGGCGCCGGAAGAAGGCACCCGCCGGGAAGTGCTGGAAGAGACCGGCGTCGAGGTCGTCGTGGACCGGCTGACCGGCGTCTACAAGAACATGGCGCGCGGCATCGTCGCCTTGGTCTTCCGTTGCCGCCCCGTCGGCGGGTCCGAACGGACGTCGGTCGAGTCCGCCGCCGTGGCGTGGCTGACGCCCGAAGAAGTGACCGCGATGATGGCCGAGGCCTACGCGGTACGTCTGACCGACGCGCTGAGCCATGACGGTCCGCGTGTGCGCATCCACGACGGGCAGCGGCTGGTGCCGGAGGCCGCTTGAAGGAGAGTGACCGGCCGATGTCCCATCGCAGCACCGGACCGCAGTTGCAGCCCTTCCCACCGCTCCGTCGGCGCGGCATCCCACGCTTGTCCGAGACGGCCTGGAACTCCGGTCGGTCCATCTGGTCGGACGAGGCCCAGGAGCGCACCTTGGCCGTCGACCGGATCGAGGTCGCCGAACGTGTGGTGCCGGAGCACGTGGCCGGTCTCCTGGGCGTGGAGCCGATTGCGAAGGTCTGGGCACGAAAGCGGCGCTACGTTCTGGATGGGCGGCCGGTCCTGCTCTCCACCTCATACCTGCCCGCCGACCTCGTGGCCGGGTCCGCCATCACTCGGGAGGACACCGGTCCGGGCGGCATCTACGCACGTCTTGCCGAGCTCGGCTGCAAGCCGGTCCGCTTCCGGGAAGAGATCCGCTGCCGCATGCCTTCTGCCGAGGAATCCAGGCAGTTGGACCTCTCCGCCGGAACCCCGGTCGTTCTGATCCGGCGGACTGCCTTCGCCGAGGGCGGCAGGGCTGTCGAGGTCAGTGAGATGACGCTGGACTCGACGTCGTATGTGCTGGAGTACGAGTTCGACGCCTGAGAAGCCGGGCTGGGTTCTGGGGGGAAGCCCCACCCTCAACGGCCTCGATCTGCAAGTCTGACCCATGACTTCTGGCTTTGGGCTGGTCGTGCGCTTCATCCTGAGGGACGCCGCTGCAACGGCAGCCTTCGACGAATTGGTGTCGCAGACCTTGGACGGGATCCGGAAGCATGAACCCGGAACCCTGCTGTACGTCAGCCACGGAGTCCCGGGCGAGCCGGAGCAGCGGGTCTTCTACGAGATGTACCGGGACCGCGCCGCGTTCGAAGTTCACGAGCGGCAGCCGCACATCCGGCACTTCCTTGTCGAGCGCGAGAAATTTGTGACAGCGGCCGACGTGACCTTCCTGGAGCGCATCGAAGGTCAGTAGAGGTTTGCCATTCGGTCAGCCACCCGCCGTTCCCGCTTGGCTGAGTCCCCGCCGCGTCCTGGCCGGCGCCCGAGGAAGTGGCCGCGACGATGGTCGAGATGTGCGCGGTCCGCCTGTTCGGCGCCCTGAGCCATGACGCCCCGCCCATGCCTCGCAGTGAGGGGCATGGGCGGGGGCTTCGTGGTGTGAGAACACCCGTTCGGCCGGTGTCGTGACCAGCGACGGCCGGACGGGCGTTTGGCGATCTGGTAGCGGCCGGAGGTGCCGAGTCGCCCTTGTGCAGGACTTGCGAGCGGTGACGCGCCCACCCCGCGCGGCACTCCCGCTCCAGCTCTTCCAGCCTCTGAATCTCGGCCAGCGGCCCCTGAACTCGGGACCACGGGAGTCCGCCGATGGCGCCGTTGAGAGCACTTCGCCACCGGGCGCAGAGCGGGCAGGGTAGGGGCAAGTCCTGTTCGAACGTGGGTGCTTGGCGTACCTGCGGGCAGCACTAGGGGCAGGTTAGGTCTATGGCCATCGGCGCATTGATCAGGGACCTCCGCAAGGCACGAGGATGGTCCCAGGGGCGACTAGCGGACGAGATCAACGACGCCTTCGGGACGGGGCCCATTCGGGAGTACGTCAGCCGCTGGGAACGTTTCAAGGTGGAACCAGGAGCGTTCAAGAGGCCGCGCAGATAGGTGCGGTGGGGAGCCCTGTCGCGAGATAGGCACAGGCCCTGGGCGATCACGTAGTTGCCACGCTCTGTGATCACCCGGGGTCTGCCTCGAGCGGAGTGGCTGTACGCCTGGCCGAGAAGGTGCAGAGGATCTGGGGCTTGCTCAGATCGCCGGTGCAGCCATCGGGGAGCGAGTTGCGGCGGAGATGAGAATTTCGCGGGGTACCCGCCCTGCTGCGGCAAGGGCGCGGCCCACTGGGTGGGCTTGGGCGCCTGCCGGGAGGTTTCCGCGGCGACCGCTGAGTACCACGTCGATGGAGCCCATGGTGCTGTGCGATTCCCTGGTTCGGTCCAATCGCCGCAGTGTTTGGCGAGCGACCGCCTCCGCGCTGTCGTACAGGGTGGTTCCGGCGGGCAGGCTCTGCAGAATCTCTGGCGCCACCAGGGGATAGTGCGTGCATCCCAGCACCACGGAGTCGCAATTTTTGGGGGTTCGCTCGGCTGCGTCGGCGATCGCTTCCGCTGCTGCGGCCATGTCGCCGTGGTCGATCGCCTCGGCCAGACCGGGGCATGCGACACGCGCGACAGGCATGCCGTTCGCGTAGTCCGCGATCAGGCGATCCTGGTAGTCACTCGACGTGGTCCGGACGG
This sequence comes from Streptomyces olivoverticillatus, assembly GCF_014203555.1. Taxonomy (GTDB): domain Bacteria; phylum Actinomycetota; class Actinomycetes; order Streptomycetales; family Streptomycetaceae; genus Streptomyces; species Streptomyces olivoverticillatus. Next base: position 659,578 of record NZ_JACHJH010000002.1, read on the forward strand.
TTGCCCACACGGCGATGCCTTGGCCGGTTGCCGCGGCCGATTTCACGGCGGGTACGGTTCCGATCACGGGCACGCGCGGTTCGAACCTCTCGCGCAGAGCGTCGATCGCGGTGACGGTGGCGGTGTTGCAGGGGACCACGATGGCCTCCGCGCCCCGCTGGACGGCCAATTGAGCGGCGGTGAACAGACGGTCCGTGACGAAGGAGGCCGTTCTCGATCCCCAGGGGGCGCCGTCGGGGTCCAGAAGCAGAAGCAGTTCGAGTTCCGGGGCGAGGTGCCGAAGCCAGCCTGTAGTGGAAAGGAGGCCAAGTCCTGAGTCGATCAACGCCACCGTCATGGGGTCAAGTTACCAGCCAGGTCTTGCCGCCTGGCTGGACTGGTACGGCTCATGGACCACTGCGAAGCTCCCCGAATGAGTAGGTGCGGGCACGATGGCCGGTGAAGGCCCCGTTTTGAGCCCGCTCCCGTCGAGCGCTTCTCGCGCACGCGGCTTGGAGCTGGCGCGGATGGTGGTCCGTCACGGGCGGCGGCGGGGACGGTTCTCCCAGCGGTGAGTGGTCCACGCTCGGCGGATCAGGCTGCGCGCGGCGAGTTCGGCGCGGGTCTTGTCCGAGTCGTAGCCGGCGTCCAGGTGCACGGTGATGTCGTCGGGCAGCGGCCCGAGGTCGTCCAGGCGGTCCAGCGTCGGGGCGAGCGGCGGGGAGCCGTGGTGGTTCGCTCCGGCCAGTACGCGCCCCAGCGGGATTCCGTAGCCGTCCGTCATGCCCGAGCGTTTCAGGCTCTGTTTGCCGCGATCGACCGGTGAGCGCCCCGCGACCTCTCCGCCGCCGGGGGCTTTGGTGACGGAGCCGTCGACGGCGATCTGATCGAGGACGAGGACGAGGCCGACGGTCCGGTCGCTGATGCGTGGGCGGTGGCAGCCCAGCGGATGCGTCGGTGCGTAGGTCGATCGCTCAGGCAACAGGGCGGCGAATTGACCCCAGAGTGGTTCGGTCAGCCATGATGGAAGTACAGGCACAGGTCCCCCAGTGATCACAGAACGTCGCAACTCCGTGATCACCAAGACCTGTGCCTGCTTTGCTGCCGGGCTACCACCACCGTGCCTATCTGCGCGGCCTCTTACTCTTCGGATGCTCATGGCTGAGGTGGAGCAGGCCTAGTCGGCTGTCACCCTGCGTATAAGCAAGTGATCAAACTCAAAAGCCCCGACAACTGTCCAGCGCGGGCAGTCATCGGGGGCGAGCTGGAGGACGTGGAGCTCGTCGTGGCGTGTGAGGGCGCCTACGGCACCTCTCGCCGCAGCAGTGCCTGGGCGAATGGTTCGCCTGTGCGGCGTGCGTACGTCATGCGTTCGCGGACTTCGGCGAGTGTGCGCGGGCGGTAACCGGGGCCGCCGCAGCAGCTCTTGTGGAAGCGGATGCCCGCGTGCAGCAGGACCGAGAGCGTGCGCCACGCGGCCGTGTCCCGGCGCCGCGGAGGGGCGAAGGCGGAGCCGGCGTGGATCAGGGGCTTCGCGCAGCGCGGGCAGACGCGGTCATGGTCGAAGCGGCCCGGGTGCGGCTGCTTGTACGAGGCGCGGCAGGGCAGGCAGACGAACGCGGTCTTCGCTGGGGGCATCCGGCCACCCTAGAGGCCTGCCCCGCGGGCGCCTATCGTAATAAGTGAGGCAGCCGCCCTGCGCACCTGAAAGGGAGTGGCCGTCATGGCCGGCCGTAACCGTGGTGACATCGAAGCGGAGATCAAGGAAACGCTGGGGATCGTCCCCCATTTCTTCTCGGAGATCCCCGATGACCTGCTCGAATACGAGTGGGAGATATTCAGGAAGCTGGAACTCGGCGAGACCCTGATCCCCAACAAGTACAAGGAGCTCATGGGCATCGCCCTGCACTCCGAGACCAAGTGCCGTTACTGCACGTTGTTCCACACCGAGGCGGCCAAGTTGTTCGGAGCCACCGACGAGGAGATCCAGGAGGCCGTGCACTACGCGAAGCACAGCCTGGGGTGGAGCGCCTACCTCAACGGCATGCGCGAGGACTATGACGCGTTCGCCCGGGAGTTGGGAGAGATCAAGGCTTATCTGAGCGCGAAGGGCTGAAGCCGTGCGGCTTCAGTGGGAGAGGCCCGGCGTGCTGCGGATCACCTCGCATGCCTATGAGTTCGCGGCGTTGGTCGCCGCCGCGCGGTACGTCGCCGAGTGCGAGCCGGAGGAGATCCCCGACGAGGCGCTGGAGCAGATACGGACAGTGCTGGCCGACTACGACGCGCAACTGTCGGGCCTGCGCGAGAGGACGCGTAAGGAGGAACCATGACGTCGACGACCCGCGAGGAAATGCCGGTCACCTTCCAGGGCGAGGGTGTCGAGGTGCGGACGCAGGACATCGGCGGCGGCATGACCGTGATGTTCATGAGCGCCGTCAAGGGGACGGACCTCGGTCCGTCGCTCAAGGGGCTGCCCGACGACCTGTGCCAGTGCCCGCACTGGGGGCTGCTGTCCAAGGGCCGGGTCAGGCTGCGCACCAAGCAGGGCGAGGAGATCTGCGAGGCCGGACAGGCCTTCTACTGGGGGCCCGGGCACGCCCCGGAGATGCTGGAGGACAGCGAGTTCGTCAACTTCTCGCCGACTGAGAAGCTCGACGTGGTCCTCTCGCACATGAAGGAGCAGACGGCCTAGGCACCCGAAAGGTGCAGGACGATGTCCCCGTCCGCGCCCGTTTCCACCCGCACCCGCGTCAGGTCCGCGACGGCCACGTCCGGGCCGTGGGCGGCTGCGCGCGGGCCGACGCCCACGACGCGCATGCCGGCCGCCTTGGCCGCCGTGATGCCGGCCTCGGAATCCTCGAAGACGATGCACTCCCCGGGCGCGAAGCCCAGCTCCGCAGCGCCCTTGAGGAAGCCCTCCGGGTCCGGCTTGCTGGCGCTGACGGACTCCGCCGTGACGCGCACCGCGGGCATGGGCAGGCCCGCCGCACCCATGCGGGCCTCGGCCAGGCCGCGGTCCGCCGAGGTGACCAGGGCGTGGGGGAGCGCGGCGAGGGCGGCCATGAAGGCGGGGGCGCCGGGCACCGGCACCACGCCGTCCATGTCGGCCGTCTCGGCCGCCAGCATGCGCCGGTTGTCCTCGTGGTTGAGCTCCATCGGGCGGTCCGGCAGCAGGACGGCCATGGTCGCGTAGCCCTGGCGGCCGTGGACGACCTTGAGCGCCTCCTCCGGGTCCAGGCCGTGCTCCTCGGCCCAGCGGCGCCAGCAGCGCTCCACGACGGCGTCGGAATTGACGATGGTGCCGTCCATGTCCAGCAGGAGGGCACGTGCCGTGAGCGTGGTCATCGGTGGACTCCAGAGCGCGCGGAAGAAGACAAGTGGCTCCACCCGCCGGTCAGGGAGTGCGGGCGGAGCCACTTTGTTTCTCAAAGATACAAACGGATGGGCGTAAACGCCAATGGCCCTGGTCGGCGTAGCCCAGCGGGCCGGATTCGCCCGCCCGGACGACGATGGAGGCAGCGAACGGACCCGAGCCGCCCGAGGAGCCCCCATGGCCCAGGACACCCCGGGCCCCGCAGTGGCCGCGGCGCCCGCCCCCGTGCCCGGCGAGGGGCACCCCAAGAGCACCGTGCGCGTCGCCATCGGCGCCCTGCTGCTGGGCATGCTGCTGGCCGCCCTGGACCAGACGATCGTCTCCACCGCGCTGCCCACCATCGTCAGCGACCTCGGCGGGCTGGAGCACCTCTCCTGGGTCGTCACGGCCTATCTGCTCGCCTCCACCGCCGCCACGCCCCTGTGGGGCAAGCTCGGCGATCAGTACGGGCGCAAGAAGCTCTTCCAGACCGCCATCGTCATCTTCCTCATCGGCTCCGCGCTGTGCGGCATCGCCCGGGACATGCCCCAGCTGATCGGCTTCCGGGCGCTGCAGGGCCTGGGCGGCGGCGGGCTGATCGTGCTGTCGATGGCGATCGTCGGCGACATCGTCCCGCCCCGCGAGCGCGGCCGCTACCAGGGGCTGTTCGGCGCGGTCTTCGGCGGTACGAGCGTGCTGGGGCCGCTGCTCGGCGGGCTGTTCGTGGACCACCTCAGCTGGCGCTGGGTGTTCTACATCAACCTGCCGATCGGCATCGTCGCCCTCCTGGTCATCGCGGCCGTCCTGCACATCCCGGCCCGCCGGGTCCCGCACCGCATCGACTACCTCGGCACCTTCCTCATCGCCGCCGTCGCCACCTGTCTGGTCCTGATGACCTCGCTCGGCGGCACCACCTACCCCTGGTCCTCCTGGCAGATCGTCTTCATGGCCGTCCTGGGCCTGGTGCTGCTGGTGCCGTTCGTGCTCGTCGAGCGGCGCGCCGCCGAGCCCGTGCTGCCGCTGCAGCTCTTCCGCGTGCACACCTTCGCGCTCTGCTCGGTGATCGGCTTCGTCGTCGGCTTCGCGATGTTCGGCTCGATGACCTATCTGCCGACCTTCCTGCAGGTCGTGCACGGGGTCACGCCCACCATGTCCGGCGTGCACATGCTGCCGATGGTGGCCGGCATGCTGATCTCCTCGACCGGCTCCGGGCAGATCGTCAGCCGCACCGGCCGCTACAAGGTCTTCCCCATCGCCGGCACCGCGATCATGACCCTCGGCCTGCTCCTGCTGCACCAGCTGGGCCCGGCCACCAGCACGGCCGTGATGAGCGCGTACTTCTTCGTCTTCGGCTTCGGGCTCGGCCTGGTCATGCAGGTGCTCGTGCTCATCGTGCAGAACGCCGTCGGCTACGAGAACCTCGGCGTCGCCACCTCCGGAGCCACCTTCTTCCGCTCCATCGGCGCCTCCTTCGGCGTCTCCGTCTTCGGCACGATCTTCACCAACAAGCTGGGCCCGCGCATCACCGACGCCCTCGCCGGGGCCACGCTGCCGCCCGGTGTCACCCCGACCGCCCTCCAGGCCGACCCGCGCGCGGTCGACCGGCTCCCGGCGGCGCAGCGCTCCGGCGTGCTCGCCGCCTACTCCCAGTCGATCACCGACGTCTTCCTCTACGCCGTCCCGCCCGCGCTCGTCGCCTTCGCCCTGGCCTGGCTGCTCAAGGAGGAGCCGCTGCGCGCCAGCGTCACCGCCCCGGACACCACCGAGGTGCTCTCCAGCAACCCCGTCGAACGCTCCTCGCTGGAGGAGTGCGCCCGCGCCCTGTCCGTGCTCGGCAGCCGCGAGGGCCGCCGCAAGGTCTACGAGAAGATCACCCGGAGCGCGGGGCTCGACCTGCACCCCGCAGCGACGTGGATGCTGCTGCGCATCCACCGCTTCGGCTCCGCCGAGCCGTTCCTGCTCGCCGAGCGGGTCGACGTGCCGCTGCGGCTGGTCACCGAGGCGGCCCGGGAGCTGGAGGCGCGCGGCCTGGCCGTGCGCGACGGGCTGCCGCTGGTGCTCACCGACGAGGGCCGGCGCCAGGCGGAGCTGCTCTTCCGGGCGCGCGAGCAGATGCTGGCGGATCTGCTGGGCGACTGGTGGACGGCCGCGGACCGGCCGCACGACCTCAAGGAGCTGGTCCGCGCGCTCAATGCCGAGCTGTGCGGCTCCGACGCCGAGCAGCCCCACAACGGCGACGGACGGGACCACCGCCCTCCGTGATGCCGTCCCTCACCGTGCGAGCACCGTCAGCTCCTTGCCCATCCAGACCTCCGCGTAGGGGCTGTTGCCGTAGCGCGGGATCTCCGCGAAGCCGTGCCGGGCGTACAGCGCCCGTGCCTCCACCAGGTCCTGCCGGGTGTCCAGCACGATCCTCTCCACGCCCCAGGCCCGCGCCGCCTCCTCGGCGGCGCCCAGCAGCAGGGCGGCGCCGCCCAGCCCGCGCCGGGACGCCCGTACGTACATCCGCTTCAGCTCGGCCGTACGCTCGTCCAGCCGCCGCAGCCCCACGCACCCCGCCTGCTCGTCCCCGTACCGGGCGACCAGCAGGACGCCGTCCGGCGGGGCCAGGTCGTCGCTGGGGTCCTCGGCCAGGTGCCGTTCGATCTCCTCCGGCGTCGAGGTGCGGCCTTCGTAGAGCACGTACCAGCGGTCGGCGACGTCGATCAGGTACTCGCGCAGCAGCGCGGCCGACTCGGGGGAGCCGACCGGCTGGGGCGCGATGGTCCAGGGCATGGTCATGGCCGCATGATGACGTCCGGACGGGTGCGGCCGCACCAGGATTTCGGCCAGGCCGGACTCAGCCCTGCGGAGCGCGCCCCCGGGGCGCGGCCATGTCGGCCAGCGCGTCCTCCAGCTGGCGGAACGTCAGCGGGGGAGCGGGCAGCGGCCGGGCCGCCTCCGCGCGCAGGCCGTCGAAGAGCAGGGCGAGGTGGCGGCGCCAGGAGCCGGGGACGACCGCGGCGGCGGAGGGCACGCAACGGCCCAGCGCGGCCAGGCCGAACAGCAGGTCCTCGGCCGTGACGTCCGCCCGCATCGCGCCCTGCTCCTGCGCGCGGCGCACCAGCTCGCTCACCGTCTCGTGGTTGTGCCGCCGCAGCTCGGCCAGGGTCGGGCCCGCCGGGACGGCTGTCGTCATCAGCTCGATGGCCCCCCGGTTGGCGGCGAGCCCCTCGAAGATGCCCTCCATATAGCCCACCAGCGCCGACCAGGCGTCCTCGCCCCGGCGCGCCTCCTCGCCGGTGCGCAGGCCCTCGTCGAGCAGGTCGTGGAAGACCGCCTCGATCAGCTCCTCGCGGGTGGCGAAGCGCCGGTACAGCGTGGCGTTGCCCACCCCCGCCCGGCGTGCGATGTCGTCCAGGGGGGTCTCCAGGCCCTGCTCGGCGAAGAGCTCCCGGGCCGCCGCGATGAGGGCCTCCCGATTGCGCCGGGCGTCGGCCCGCAGGGCCGGGGTCCGCTGTCCGCTGAAGCCGCTCTTGCTCATGACCGCACCCTAATGGGCCGAAGAACGTTGGATTCAGGCCACCTGTGGGAGGTTGTCAAGTGACCTGGGAGTGACCTGCATCCGTTCCCCAGGACTCAGTAAGGTCTCAAACAGCCCCAAGAGGGTGAGGTGACCGTCCGGGCGACTGGAGGTGCGTCAGAGCGTGGCGGAAGCAGAGCGGGGCGGGCTGGGGAGCCTGCCGAGGGCGGGCTCGCGGACCGGCATGGCCCTGTGGGGCCTGTGGATCGTCGCCGGACTGCTGGCCGTGCGCCAGGCTGCGGCAGTGCTGCGGCTTCCCCCGGAGCGCCGCTTCACCGACCTCGAACGGTGGATCGGCGAGAACGGCGTCCTGCACGTGCGCGGCTCGCTCTACGACACCGACACCTTCACCGGCACCCCGTTCGCCGGACTGGTCCTCAAACCGCTGACCAAGGCCGCGGAAGACAGCCTCGGCATCGTCTGGACCTTCGGCACCCTGCTGCTCGTCGTCGCCGTGGCGCTCGTCGCCGCCCGCGCCCTGCCAGGGCCGGCCGGGCGGCGCACCACCCTGTTCGCGGCACCCGTGGCGCTCATCCTGGCCGCGCTCTCGCTCCCCGTGCGCAACACCTTCACCCTCGGCCAGACCAGCATCATCCCGGTGCTGCTGGTGCTCCTGGGGTGCTGCCTGCCCCGGCTCGCCGGAGGCTCCGGCCGCATGGGCGGCGCCCTCGTCGGCCTCGCGGCCGCCCTCCAGCCCGCCGTCCTGCTCTTCGCCCCGCTGCTGTGGCTCACCGGCCGCCGCCGGGCGGCCGTCACCGGCGGCGTCACCTTCGGGCTGTGCACGGCACTGGCATGGGTGACCATGGCGGACGACTCGTGGACGTACTGGGTGCACCACATCGCCGGAGCCGGGCTCGGCCACGACCCCGGCGGGCTCGCCAACCAGTCCCTGCACGGCCTCCTGCTCCGCATCGGCCTGCGCGGCCCCGCCGAACTGGCGCTCTACGGGCTGCTGACGGCCGTCGTCGTCGTGCTCGGCCTGCGCCGCGCCACCCGCTACGCCCGGGACGGCCAGATCCTGCTCGCCACGGCCGTCACGGGCTGTGTCGCGGTCGCCGTCTCGCCCACCGCCTGGCAGCACCAGCAGCTGTGGATCCTGCTCGCCGTCGTCGGCCGGGCCGGCAGGCGGCGTGCGGACCGGCTGGTGTGGCCCGTGCTGGTGGTGCTCGTCATGACGCTGACCAGCACGGTGCTGGTGCCGCCGAACCCGGTTTTCGGGCCCGTCGGCGAGAACGCCCCGCTGCTCGCGGCCCTCGCCGCGGCCTGCGCGGTGCCGTTCCTGACGCGCACCTCGCCGCTGTGGGACCGCCCCGTGCCGACCCCGGTCGCCGAGCCGGAGCGCGGCCGGTTCCCCTGGGTGCCGCTGCTCGGCTTCTTCAAGCGGCCGCTGAACCGTCCGAACCTGTTGCTGGAGCTGATGCTGATACGGGTCGGCTACTGGGTCTACTCCTACGTCCGTGCCCAGGCCCCCGACTCGCGCAGCCTCGCCGAGTCCCACGGCCGGCAGATCCTCGGCGTCGAGAACTTCCTGCACATAGACGTCGAGTACGGATTCAACCACTTCGTGGCGGGCGTGGGCTGGCTGAAAAACAGCATGAACTACTACTACGGCACCTTCCACTTCCTGGTGCCGCTGTCCATGCTGGGCTACCTCTACCTGCGCCGCCCCGCCACCTACCGCTGGGCGCGCACCGCGCTGGGCTTCGCGACCCTGATGGCGCTCGTCGGCTTCTGGCTCTATCCGCTGGCCCCGCCGCGGCTGATGCCGGACCACGGCTTCATCGACACGGCCAACGGTCCGCAGGACCTGTCCAACCCCGACTTCGGGGCGCTGACCGAACTGTCCAACCAGTACGCGGCGATGCCCTCGCTGCACATCGGCTGGTCGCTGTGGTGCGGCATCGTCTTCGCCGTCGTCGCGCCCAAGCCGTGGACGAAGTGGCTCGGCATGCTCTACCCGTTGCTGACGCTCTCGGTGATCGTCGGCACGGCCAACCACTACGTGCTGGACGCGGCCGGCGGCGCGGCCGTCGTGGCCTGCGGCTTCGCCATCCAGTACGTACTGACGGGCCCGGGCCGGCAGGAGCCGGCGACGATCCCCGGAGCGCGCGGCGACAGCGACGCGCTGCAGCCGGAGCCGGTACGGGCCGGGAGCTGACCCGGCCCGTCGGGAGCGCCCCCCGGCGCCGGTCAGCCGCCGACGGTGATCTGGGACGCGGGGTCCGTGACGTCCGTGACGTCGTATGTGGCGTTGAACAGCGAGCTGGTGGCGCTCGTCGGACAGCCGAAGCCGCCCTCGGCCACGACGGGCACGGCGGCATCCGTGACGACGAGCTGCGACGGCGCGCCGTTGGTGAAGGCGGCGGGGAAGGTGGCAGCGGTGTCCGGCGCGGCGGTGACGGTGCAGTTGGCCAGGCCGGTCGTCTTCAGCACGAGGCCGCCCTTGGGCACGGTCAGGGAGGCCGTGATCGGCGACCCGTACTGCATGGAGACGCCCCAGGTGCCGGACGTGGTGACGGTGACGTCGACGCCGGGCAGGTTGGCCGCGCAGTCGGAGTAGGTCGGCGCGTTGAGGGCGCTGGCCACCGGCCCCGCGGGATTGACGTTGCCGGGCGCTGCGGGCACCCGGTTGTTGTCGCTGCCGTCCGCGGGGACGGAGCTGGAGACGTTGCAAGTGACGGTGACGGAACCGGCCTTGAAGGTGGCGGTGCCGTTGAGCGTGGCCGAGAAGGCGTGGCCCGCGGGGGAGACGGTGGTCGAGCCGGCGTCCACGGCGGTTCTGGCGGTTCCGGTGCCGGTGGTTCTGGCGTCGGCGGTTCCGGCGAGGCCGAGACCGAGGCTCGCGGTGAGGGCGAGCCCGGCACCGCCGGCGAGGAGGGCGCGGCTGCCTGAGGAGCGGGGTGTCATGGGGACTCCTGGGGTGGGAGATGGTGGTGGGGCCGACTGCTGGTCTCGGCTGCATCGGCGGCTTCGGGTGCAGCAGTTGCCTCGGGTGCACCGGTGGCCTCAGGGGTGTTGGCCACCTCGGCCGCACTGGCCGCCCCGGTTACCTCCGGCGACTCGGCCGCCTCAAGTGGCTGCCAGGCGAAGATCAGGCCGCCGCCGATGATGCCGACGATCGTGCCGAACAGGAAACCGCCGAGGTTGGACATCACCAGCGCCGCCGTGGCGATCATGACGGTGAGGATCCCGGCGAGTGCGCGGTACTGGGGCGCGAACCAGGCGGTCAGGCCCATGAGGATCATGACCAGGCCCATGAGGACCGAGGGGATGCCCGCGATCCCCTGTTCCAGCATGATCTTCAGGGGCGCGAGCGGGAGGGCGCAGATCTCGGCGCCCGCGACGACGGCGGCGAGCCCGCCCCAGAAGGGGCGGCCCTTGCGCCACTGCCGCCACGCGGCCCACGGCCGGCGCCGGGGACGGACGGATTCGGTGCCGGCCGTCGCCACGTCAGAAGCACTCCCGCTTGCCGAGGCCGACCTTCATGTCCAGGCCGGCGAGCTTGAACTTGCCGGCGTTGGTCGCCCAGGCGGTCTGGTGCAGGCCTGCCACCTTGATGCTCTTGGCCTGCTGCCCGAAGGCGTCCTGCAGGCCCTGCGCCGAGGCGGGCCCCTTGTTGAGGGTCGATGCGTCGCGGCCGATCTCGATGTTCTCGAAGGTCGCGTCACCGGACATCTGGGTGGCGTCCAGGAAGAGGTCGGTCGCCTCGACGGGCTTGTCGCCCTTGCCCGCGGTGAGTTCCAGGGTGATGTCGCCGATCAGCGGCAGGGTGGTCACCACCGACTGGCACAGGTCGTGGATCTTGGCGCTCTTGATGGCGGTGACGGCGACGGGCAGCAGCTTGCCGCGCGCATTCTTGTCCACCCCGCCGTACTGGGCGAAGCCCTCGCCCTCCAGACTGGAGGCCCCGACCTTGAACTCCTGGCCGGAGACGGCGAACGAGGCGGCGAGCGCCCCCTGGGCCAGCGCCACGGCCAGCGCCGCGGTGGCGGCGAAGCCGGGGATCGACAGCACCGCGAACTTGCGCCACCTGACGCGTCCCGTGACCTGTCTGCCTTGAGCGTCCTTCATCCTGTCTGTCCCCTCGGAAGAGCGGTGAACAGCGCGGCGCCATGCGCTGCGCTGCCTGTGCGTGCCTGGGGTGCCGTGGTGCCGTGAGGTACGGAAGGACCGGGTTCCGTGATGCGCGTGATGTGGCGCCGTACGCATGTTGTTGACGCAGGGTGTTGCCGAAGCCACCGTGCAACGCACAAAACATGCCGATCCGGAAGATGTACCCGAGGGTAAGTCCGCCGGCGGCCACTGACAAGCTTCTGGTATGGACCGATTCCGGCCTCCCCAGGGGCAGTTGGGGTGGCTGGGACTGGAGGGAGAATCGGGGAGTCAGTCCCCGTACTGCACCCGCAGTTCCTTGATCCCGTTGAGCCACGCCGAGCGCAGCCGCCGCGGCTCGCTGCCCTCATCCAGGCGGATGCCGGGCAGGACGTCGGCGATCGCCTGGAAGATGAGGTCGATCTCCAGCACGGCGAGCGACTTCCCCAGGCAGTAGTGCGGCCCTCCGCCGCCGAAGCCCAGGTGGGGGTTGGGGTCGCGGGTGATGTCGAAGGTCCCGGGCGCGTCGAAGACCTCGGGGTCGTGGTTGGCGGAGGCGTAGAAGAGGCCGACGCGCTGGCCCTGCCGGATCGTCTCGCCCGCCAGCTCGGTGTCCTGGGTGGCGGTGCGCTGGAAGGAGACGACGGGTGTGGCCCAGCGGACGATCTCCTCCGCCGCGGTGGCGGGCCGCTCGCGCCGGTAGAGCTCCCACTGGTCGGGGTGGGTGAGGAAGGCGTGCATGCCGTGGCTGATGGCATTGCGTGTGGTCTCGTTGCCGGCCACGGCCAGCAGCAGCACGAAGAAGCCGAACTCGTCGGAGCCCAGGTTGCCTTCGTCCTCGGCGGCCACGAGCCGGCTGACGATGTCCTGCGCCGGGCACTGGGTGCGCGCCGAGGCGAGGTCCATCGCGTAGGAGATGAGCTCCATCGCCGACCGGGTCCCGATCTCCTCCGTGATGGCCAGCTCCGGGTCGTCGTAGGCGACCATCTTGTTCGACCAGTCGAAGATCTTCGCGCGGTCGTGCTGGGGGATGCCGATCAGCTCGGCGATGGCCTGGAGCGGGAGTTCGCAGGCGATGTCGGTGACGAAGTTCCCGCCGCCGCGCCGCCGGGCCGCCGCCACGATGGCGCCCGCCCGCTCGCGCAGGGCCGACTCCAGGGCCCGGATGGCGCGCGGGGTGAAGCCGCGCTGGACGATCTGGCGGACCCGGGTGTGCTCGGGCGGGTCCATGTTGAGCATGATCAGGCGCTGGACGTCGATCTGCTCGCGCTGGATGTGCTCGTGGAAGCGGATGATGGCGGTGTTGACCGAGGAGGAGAAGGTCTCCGGCCGGGTGGAGACCTCCCGGACGTCCGCGTGCCGGGTCACCGCCCAGTACCCCTCGTCGTCGAAGCCCGCGATGCCGCGCGGCTGGCCGACCCACCACACCGGAGCGGTCTGCCGCAGCCGCGCGAACTCCGGCAGCGGCACCCGGTGTTGGTAGAGGCCGGGGTCGGTGGGGTCGAAGCCTTCCGGCAGCGCGGGACAGGGGGGCATGGCCATCACTCCGTTGGTCGGTCGTGCCGGGTCGGGAGGGGAGCGGATACTTCTGACGACACGTCAGAAGTGGCCGGACGACCGTAGTGACGGCGCCTGCAGGCGGCAAGGCCGACGACGCCATCTGTTGCGCAGCCGGACGGTGCGCGACCCTTGCGTACCGGCGGTAGCGCTCGTAAGACTGCGAACAGAACTAGAACTTGTACTAGTTCGGCCGGGGGTGTCGGGGGTCGTCCCCGGGACGACAGTGGCCGTGGGTGCCGGGACGCCCTGCGGCCGCGAGGAGAGGACGAGTTGGTCATGGCCTCGGAACCCGTCATCGTCGAAGCGGTGCGCACCCCCATCGGCAGGCGCGGCGGCGCGCTCGCCAATCTCCACCCCGCCTATCTGCTGGGCGAGACCTACCGTGAGGTCCTCGCCCGCACCGCCATCCAGCCGGACTGCGTCGAGCAGATCGTCGGCGGCACCGTCACCCACGCCGGCGAGCAGTCGATGAACCCCGCGCGCACCGCCTGGCTCGCGATGGGGCTGCCCTGCGAGACGGCGGCCACCACCGTGGACTGCCAGTGCGGCTCCTCCCAGCAGGCCAACCACCTCGTCGCCAACATGATCGCGGGCGGCGTCATCGACATCGGCATCGCCTGCGGCGTCGAGGCCATGTCCCGGGTGCCGCTGGGCAGCGCCTCCAAACACGGGCCGGGCAAGCCCTTCCCCGACGAGTGGAACGTCGACTTGCCGAACCAGTTCGAGGCCGCCGAGCGCATCGCCCGCAAGCGCGGCCTGACCCGCGAGCGCGTCGACGCGCTCGGCCTGCTCTCCCAGGAGCGGGCGGCCCGCGCCTGGTCCGAGGAGCGCTTCAAGCGGGAGACGTTCGCCGTGCAGGTGCCCACCACGGAGGAGGAGCAGCATGCCGGGCAGGGCATGTGGCGCCTCGTCGACCGCGACGAGGGGTTACGCGATACGAGCATGGAGGCGCTGGCCGGGCTCAAGCCCGTCATGCCGCACGCCGTCCACACCGCCGGGAACTCCTCCCAGATATCCGACGGTGCCGCGGCCCTGATGTGGGCCTCCAAGCGCATGGCCCGCGCCCTCAAGCTGCGCCCGCGGGCCCGGATCGTCGCCCAGACCCTTGTGGGCGCCGACCCCCACTTCCACCTCGACGGACCCATCGACGCGACCCGCGCCGTGCTCGGCCGGGCCGGGATGTCGCTGCGGGACATCGACGTCGTGGAGATCAACGAGGCGTTCGCCTCGGTGGTGCTGTCCTGGGCCCAGGTCTTCGAACAGGACCTGGAGAAGGTCAACGTCAACGGCGGCGCCATAGCGCTCGGGCATCCGGTGGGGGCGACGGGCGCCCGGCTGATCTCCACCGCGCTGCACGAGCTGGAGCGCCGGGACGGCGAGTTCGCCCTGATCACGATGTGCGCGGGCGGCGCACAGGCGACGGGGACGATCATCCAGCGGCTTTAGCGGGACGCCGAAAAGAAGACACCGAAAAGGCGGCTCAGCCCGCCTCCTCGAACCCGACCGGCGCGTTGAAGGCCGCCCGGCGGGTGGCGCGGCGGAGGGCCTTGAGCAGGGTGGGGCCCAGCGCGAGGGTGGCCGTGACGGTGACGACGGCGCGGGGGAGGTCCCAGCCCAGGGACGTGGCCAGGCAGTACGCGGTGAAGCGGGCCAGGTTCGCGGGCAGCGGGTCGCCGGGGACGAAGGAGATGCCCGAGGCGAGCGAGGAGATGTAGGGCCAGCCCTGGAGGTTCATGACGGTGCCGTAGAGGAGGGAGGCCACCGCCCCGTACCCCGCGAGCATCAGGATCTCGCGGCGGCCGCGTAGGCGGTCGGGGCCCGGCAGCAGGCCGGCTCCCATGGCCACCCAGCCCATCGCCAGCATCTGGAACGGCATCCAGGGGCCGACCCCGCCGGTCAGCAGGGCCGAGGCGAACATCGACACCGAGCCCAGCACGAAGCCGAATCCGGGTCCGAGGACGCGGCCGGAGAGCACCATCAGGAAGAACATCGGCTCGATGCCCGCCGTCCCGGCCCCGAGCGGCCGCAGGGCGGCGCCGGCCGCGGCGAGGACGCCGAGCATGGCGACGGCCTTGGCGTCCAGACCGGTGTCGGCGATCGTCGCCATGACGACCGCGAGGAGCAGCGGCAGGAGGGCCGCGAACAGCCAGGGGGCGTCCTTGGAGTGGGCGAGCCCGGAAGTGGAGCCGGCGAGGAGGGGCCAGCCGAAGGCGGCGATGCCGGCCAGCGAGACGAGCACGAGCGCGGCAATCGACCGCGGGCCCAGCCGGATGGCCCGGGCCTGACGGTCGGGGTTCACCCGCCGGGACGGCACGTCGTCCGACCGCAAGCGAGCCTTCACCGAGTACCCCCCAGCGCCTCGCGCACCTGCGGCACCGTCAGCCACGGGAGCGGTGCCAGCACCTTTGCCACCTGCGGTGCGAAGGCCGGGGAGGAGACGACCACTTCCGCCGTCGGGCCGTCCGCGACGACCTCGCCGTCGGCGATGACGATCACCCGGTGCGCCAGCTCCGCCGCCAGTTCGACGTCGTGCGTGGCCAGGACGATCGCATGCCCGTCGGCCGCAAGGCCGCGCAGGATCTCGGTGAGGCGGGACTTGGCCGCGTAGTCGAGGCCGCGCGTCGGCTCGTCCAGCAGGATCAGCGGCGGTCGTGCCGTCAGGACGACGGCCAGCGCGAGCGCCAGGCGCTGGCCCTCGGACAGGTCGCGCGGGTGCGTCGCGTCGCCGACGTCCGGCAGCAGTCCGGCGACCAGCGCCCGGCATGTGCCGGGCGGCGCGCCCGCGTCGCCGTCGGCCGCCTCGCACTCGGCCGCGACCGTGTCCGCGTACAGCAGGTCGCGCGGGTCCTGCGGCACCAGCCCGACGTGCCGCAGCAGCTTCGACGGCGGCGTGGACTTGGGATCCACGCCGCCGAGGCGCACCGAGCCGGCCGAGGGCGCGTGCATGCCCACCAGGGTGCGCAGCAGCGTCGATTTGCCCGCTCCGTTGCGGCCCATGAGGGCGACCGTCTCCCCGGCCCGCACCGACAGCGTCACGTCGTCCAGCGCCGGCACCCGGCCGTGCCGGACGGTGAGGCCGCGGACCACCGCGGCCTGATCGCCGGCCGCCGCCGGCAGCGGGTCCGGGGCCAGCGGCCCCAGCCGCTCCCGCAGCGGTGCCGCCTTGCGCCGGGCGTCCCGTACGGACAGCGGGAGCGGCGACCAGCCCGCGAGCCGGCCCAGCGCGACGACGGGCGGATGGACGGGGGAGACCGCCATGATCTCGGCGGGTTCGCCGACGACGGGGGCGGCGCCGGGGCCGGGCAGCAGGATGACCTGGTCCGCGTACTGCACGACCCGCTCCAGGCGGTGTTCGGCCATCAGCACCGTGGTCCCCAGGTCGTGGACCAGGCGCTGGAGCACCGCCAGCACTTCCTCGGCGGCGGCCGGGTCCAGGGCGGACGTCGGCTCGTCCAGGACGAGCACCTTGGGATGGGTGGTCAGCACCGAGCCGATCGCGACGCGTTGCTGCTGCCCGCCGGAGAGGGTGGCAATCGGCCGGTCGCGCAGGCCGGCGAGGCCGAGCAGGTCCAGGGTCTCCTCCACGCGGCGCCGCATCGTCTCCGGCGGGAGGCCGAGGGACTCCATGCCGTAGGCGAGCTCGTCCTCGACGGTGTCCGTGACGAAATGGGCCCGGGGGTCCTGGCCCACCGTCCCGACGACATCGGCGAGTTCGCGGGGCTTGTGGGTGCGGGTGTCGCGGCCCGCGACGGTGACGCGGCCGTGCAGGGTGCCGCCGGTGAAGTGGGGCACGAGGCCGCTGACGGTGCCGAGGAGGGTCGACTTGCCGACGCCCGAGGGGCCTACGAGGAGGCAGAGTTCGCCTTCCGGCACGGTGAGGTCGACGTCGGTCAGGGTGGGGGCGCCGCCGTCGTAGGAGACCGATACATGCTCGAAGCGGATCATTTCGGGGCCTCCTTGTGCGGGAATTCATCGTGCGGGATTTCGTCGTGGGGTGCGGGCCGGCTGCCGGGTAGTGCCCTTCCTGCCGGGGGAGCCTCCGGCCTCGCGGCGCGATGGCCCGCAACGGCCGCGGGCAGCAGCCCCAGCAGGATCGACGCCGCGGGCCACACGGGCAGCATCGGTGTCGTCAGCGGGACCGCCGGGGGGTGCAGCGCCGCGGGCGCGTAGTCGTTCGCCCAGATCGTCAGGGCCGCCACCGCCGCGCCCGAGGCGGAGACCAGCCACTCCCTCGGGCCCCAGCGGTCGGGGCGGTAGCGGGTGCGGACCGAGCGGCGGCCGCCCAGCCAAAGGCCCGCGAGTGCGGCGGCCAGGCCGGCCAGCAGCAGGGGCAGTCCGTACCCCGCCCCCACGTCGGCCAGCAGTCCGTACGTACCCGCGCAGACGCCCAGCAGCCCACCCAGGGTCAGGGCGCTCGTCGTGTGCCGGACCGCGCGGGGGACGTCGGCGGTGCGGCCGTAGCCGCGGGCGTCCATCGCCGCCGCCAGCGCCACCGAGCGCTCCAACGCCCCCTCCAGCACCGGCAACCCCACCTGCAGCAGCGCTCGCAGACCGCGGTCCGGGCGGCCGCGCAGGCGGCGGGCGGCGCGCAGCCGCTGGACGTCCTCGACCAGGTTCGGCGCGAACGTCATCGCCACGACGACCGCCACCCCTGCCTCGTACAGCGCGCCCGGCAGCGACTTGAGCAGCCGCGCCGGGTTGGCGAGGGCGTTCGCGGCGCCCACGCACACCAGCAGCGAGGCCAGTTTCAGGCCGTCGTACAGCGCGAAGACCAGCCCTTCCGCGGTCACCCGCCCCCCGATCCGTACCCCCTGGGCCCAGTGGGGCAGGGGTATCTCCGGGAGGGTGAGGACCGTGTGCGTCCCCGGGATCGGCGAGCCCAGCACCACCGCGAAGACCAGCCGGATGCCGATCACGGCGAGGCCGAGCTTGAGGAACGCCCCGTACGAGCGTGCCCACGGCGCGTCCGTGCGGCACACCGCGACGACGTATCCGGCGACGCCGACGAGCAGGCCCAGCAGCAGCGGATTCGTGGTGCGCGAGGCCGCGGTCGCAAGTCCCAGCGCCCACAGCCACCACGCACCCGCGTGCAGCGCGTCCTCGCGCCTGCCTGCCCGGCTCATCGGCCTCATCCGCGACGGCGGCGGCGCGCCTGCCACCAGGCGGCCCCGCCGAGAGCGAGCACGGCCGCGACGCCGAAGAGCGGCCCGACGTCACCTGCGCCGTCGCCCTCGGATGCGGATGCGGATGAGGGCGCGGTTCCGGGTGTGGCGGACGTGTCGGAAGGGGCGTCGGTCTTCTCCCCGCAGCCCGTCCTCGGGTAGCCCTCGATGGCGCACAGCAGGGCGTTGGAGTCGTAGCGCAGCGGCTTGGCGACCGCCGCGAGCGCCTCGGCGGCGCTGGCGTCCCCGGGCACTTGAGCGCACGCGGTCCGGGCCGCCGGCGGGTGCTCGCCGCCGGAGGCGTCCCCGGCGGTGCCGAAGTCGATGACGACGGCCACGCGCTTGGTGCCCTCCTCGGCGGGCGTACGGTCGCACACGGCGGCGAAGTCCTCCGCCGGCCGCGGCTTGGCGGCGTGCGCGGAGTCCTCGCTCACCGCGAAGCGGAAGCCGACCGAATCGCCGTCGCCGGGCCGGGCCGTGGCCGGTCCCTGCGTGGCGTACGCCCACTCCTGCGCCGACTTCGCCGAGGCGGGCCGCTGCCAGAACGACCAGTAGCGGTAGCCCTGGGCCTCGGCCGGCCCGGCGGCGAGCACGGCGAGCAGCACGGCCGGCACCAGGGCGTGTCCGATGGGCCGGCACAGGCCCCGCGACGCCTGGCACGGCACCTCGCCGCGTTGTCGCATGACCCGAGTACGCCCAGTACGCGGGTCATGCTCCGCCTTGCGATGCACCGCGCCAGACGCCGCGGGACCCGCACCGACCCACCGGACACGCCCTGGGTCGCAGGCCGTGCGCAGGCGACCGGCGAGCGTCACGGCTTGTTCTTCTTGTTGCGGCCGCTGATCAGGAAGCCGATGCCCGCGCCGAAGGCGAGGCCGATGCCGATGATCCACCAGGCGCTGAAGCCGCCGCCGCTGTCCTTCTTGTCCCTGGTGCCCTCAGCGCTGTTCTGCGCGGACGGCGCGGCCTCCGCCTTCGGGCCGGTCGCGGCCAGCAGGCCGACGACGTCGGCGCCGCCGAAGTCGCGCGGGTTCGCGCCCATGGCGTGCGCGGCGAGGACCAGCTTGGCCAGGCGGCCGGGGTTGCCCTTGGCCCAGTCGACGGCCTTGTTGTCCTTGGCCTCCAGCCACTTCAGCGGCTTGTCGGCGGCGTCGCCGTGGCCGCCCGCGGCGAGGGCGAGGACGGCGTCGGCGGTGGTGCCGAAGTCGGGGCCCTCGGGGGCGCCGGGCATGGCCGAGGTGAAGTGGCCGTCGGAGGCGAGCTTCTGCGAGAGATACGCGGCCACGGCCTCGGCGGCGGCCGGTGCGTCCTGCGGCTTCGCCTTCTCGTCGTCGCCGCACTCCAGCGGCTTGACCGGCTTCTCCTGCCCCTTCATCGCGGGCGCGGCCTGGAAGCCCTTGCCGAGCACGGCCAGCGCGGCGGCCGCCGAGGCCAGGTCGTTGGGGGCGAGCTCGCCCTTCTCCGGCGTGTAGGCGAAGGCGCCGCGCTCGGCGTCCTTCTTGTCGCAGCCGAGCTGGAGGGCGAGCAGCGCGTCGTACGGGCTCTTGCCGCCCTTCGCGGCCGCCTTCGCCGGGTCCTGGCCCGCGGCGGCGAACGCGCCGACCGCGATGGAGGTGGAGTTGGCGTCGCTGGGGGCGCCCGGGGTCATGCCCCAGCCGCCGTCCTCGTTCTGGTGCGCCTTGAGCCACTCCAGGCCCTTGCCCGCTGCCTGGCCGCGCCCGCCGGCCGCGGCCAGGCCCTGCACGGCGGCGGCCGTCGCGTCGGTGTACTCGCCCGCCTTCTCGTCGCACGGCTTGCCCGTGTCCGCCCGGAAGGCGGCGAATCCGCCGTCGGCGCACTGCTGTCCGGCCAGCCAGTCGACGGACTGCTTCGCCGGGGAGACGCCCGCCGCGCGCTGGGCCATGAAGGCCAGCGACTGCCGGAAGACACCGTCGAACTTCGGGTCGGCCGTGCCGTAGAGGCCCGGGGCCGCCGGGGAGGGGGTGCCGTCGGCGAAGGCGGCCGGTGCCGCGGCCGCGCTCAGGACGGCGGCGGTGGCCAGGGCCGCGGCGCCGCGGCGCGTGTGGACGGCGAAGGAGGGGGCCATGGGGTGGTGCCTCTCGGTGTTCTCGGGCGTTCTCGGGCGGGCTCTGGCTGGGTCGGGCGTGCTCGGTGTTCTCGGCGGCGCCGTGTTCCCGGCCGGTCGGGCGTGACCGGTGGTCTCGCCGGATGCCGGTTTGGTGGCGGCTGACCACTTTATCCGGCGCCCCGGCGGCCTCCGGTACTGCCAGGTCCGGGCGGCCGGACACGTCCTGCGGCCATTGCCCGCCCCCACCACAGCTGCTATCAGTTCTGATGGAACGTCAGTTCTGCTGCCGACGGCGGGAGGCGACCGGAGATGGGCACGACGGCCGAGTACGGACAGCTCTTCATCGGCGGTGCATGGCTGGAACCCGCCACCGCCGACACCATCGAGGTGGTCTCGCCGCACACCGAAGAGGTCATCGGCCGCGTCCCGCACGCCGCGCGCGCCGACGTGGACCGGGCGGTGGCGGCCGCCCGCGAGGCCTTCGACCGCGGCGTCTGGGCCGGGCGCCCCCTCGGGGAGCGGATCGAGGTCGTCACCCGCATCAAGGACGCCCTCGCCGCCCGGCACGAGGAGCTCGCCCGGACCATCTCCGCACAGAACGGCTCCCCCTACTCCTGGAGCGTCCTCGCGCAGGCCCTCGGCGCCGTGCTGGTGTGGGACTGCGCGATCACCGTCGCCCGCGACTTCCCGTACGAGGAGCGGCGCGCCGGGGTGCTCGGGCCGCTGCTCGTACGGCGGGAGCCGGTCGGCGTCGTGGCGGCCGTCGTGCCGTGGAACGTGCCGCAGTTCGTGGCGGCCGCCAAGCTCGCGCCCGCCCTGCTCGCGGGCTGCTCGGTGGTGCTCAAGCCCGCGCCCGAGACGCCGCTCGACTCCTACGTGCTGGCCGGGATCGCAGCGGAAGCAGGACTTCCGGAAGGGGTGCTGTCGATCCTGCCCGCGGGCCGGGAGACCGGCGAGTACCTGGTCGGACACCCCGGCGTCGACAAGGTCTCCTTCACCGGCTCCGTCACGGCGGGCAAGCGCGTGATGGAGGTCGCCGCCCGCCACCTCGCCCGCGTCACCCTGGAGCTCGGCGGCAAGTCCGCCGCCATCGTGCTGCCCGACGCCGACCTGGACGCAGCCGTCGCCGGGATCGTCCCCAGCGCCTGGATGAACAACGGACAGGCCTGCGTGGCCCAGTCCCGCGTCCTCGTGCCCCGCTCCCGCTACGCCGAGGCCGCCGAGCGCCTCGCCGCGGCCGCGGCCGAACTGGCCGTCGGCGACCCGCTCGACCCGGCCACCCAGGTCGGCCCGCTCGTGGCCCGGCGGCAGCGCGACCGCTCGCTCGCCTATATCGACCTCGGACTGCGCGAAGGCGCCGAGATCCTGACGGGCGGCGGCCGCCCCGAGAAGCTCGCCAAGGGCTGGTACGTCGAGCCCACCCTCTTCGGCGGCGTCACCAACGACATGCGCATCGCCCGCGAGGAGATCTTCGGCCCCGTCGTCTGCCTGCTGCCCTACGAGGACGAGGAGGAGGCCGTACGGATCGCCGACGACTCCGACTACGGGCTCTCCGGCAGCGTCTGGACGAGCGATGTCGAGCGCGGCATCGACGTCGCGCGCCGGGTGCGCACGGGCACGTACTCGGTGAACACCTTCGGACTCGACATGCTCGGGCCGTTCGGCGGCTACAAGAACTCCGGCGTGGGGCGGGAGTTCGGGCCCGAGGGGTTCGCCGAATACCTGGAGCAGAAGATGATCCACCTGCCCGCCGGCTACGGGACCGCCCCCACGCAATCCGCGCCTGACGTGCCTGAAGCGCCCGCCGTGCCCGAGGAGCGCTCATGACCGGCGGCGGGCGCTGGCGGGTGACCGTGGACCGGCGCGTGTGCGTCGGCTCCGGGCAGTGTGCGGGCGCGGCGCCCAAGGCCTTCCGCCTCGGCCCCGCCCACAAGTCGCACCCCGTGGCGTCGGAGACCGACGCGAGCGAAGAGGTGCTGGCCGCCGCCGAGTGCTGCCCGGTCGAAGCCGTCGCCATCCGGCGCGCCGACACCGGAGAGGCGGTCTTCCCGCCCGAGGACTGACGGCTGCGAACGACCCTCGCCGGAAACGCCGTTTGTTACTCATGCGTTCCGCACGGTTACTTCATGACACATGCGACTGGTCCGCCCCTCGGCCCCGTGGAAATCTCATCTCGTCGCAGCCGAGGGGGGTCCGATGGACAAGCGGTACGAGGTCTATTGCCTGGCAGACAGGCACTTCTACGAGATCCCGGACCGGCTGACCGCCCGCGCCGGCGGCACGGCCGGCGGGGAAGCAGCCCTGTTCGAGACGGCCCGGCGCCCGGTCCCCGAGGGCTGGGAATCCGCCCGCAACGGCGACTGGCTCCACCTCGCGCCCGTCGGCGAGGACGGCCGGCCCGGCGCCGGAGCGCCGCTCCAGGGCTGGAAGATCCACGCCTCCGCCACCGCGGACGGCGCGGAGCGCACCGCCGCCGCGGTCTGGGACTACTGCGTCGCCCGGCGCATCCCGTTCAAGTTCGTCCCCGCACCGCACCTGCTCCACCTGCGGAACAACAAGTACGCCACCCGCGACACCAGCGGAAAGTTCGTCACCGTCTACCCGGCGGACGAGGAGCAGCTGCACGAGGTCCTCACCGGACTCCACGAGATCGTCGGCGGCAGCCCCGGCCCCTACATCCTCACCGACCTGCGCTGGCACGAGGGCCCGCTCTACGTCCGCTACGGCGCCTTCGCCCGCCGCTACTGCGTGGACGCCCGCGGCACGCTCGTCCCCGCCATCGAGGACGAGTCCGGCACGCTCGTGCCCGACCTGCGCAACCCCACCTTCCAGACGCCCGCGTGGGTCAAGCTCCCGGCCTTCCTCGAATCCCACCTCGCCGCCCGCAACGCCACCACCGTCGGCGACCTGCCCTACCGCATCGAGAAGGCCCTGCACTTCTCCAACGGCGGCGGTGTCTACCGCGGCACCGACACCCGCGACGGCAGCACCGTCGTCCTCAAGGAAGCCCGGCCGCACGCCGGTCTCGCTGCCGACGGTGCCGACGCCATCGCCCGGCTGGAGCGCGAGAAGACCGCGCTGGAGCAGCTGTCGGGGCTCGGCGTCGCCCCGGGCGTCCGCGACTGGTTCACCCTCGGCGACCACCGCTTCCTCGTCATGGACTTCATCGAGGGCCGCCCCCTCAACTCCTTCTTCGGCGAACGCCATCCGCTGCTCACCACCGACCCCGACCCTGCGGCGGTCGCCGACTACACCGCCTGGGCGCTGCGCATCCACCGCGCCGTCGAGGAGGCGGTCGCGGCCGTGCACGCCAGGGGAGTGGTCTTCAACGACCTGCACATGTTCAACATCATGGTCGCGCCGGACGAGGAGTCCGTCGCCCTCATCGACTTCGAGGCCGCGGCCCCCGTCACCGAGGGCGGCCGCCAGATCGTCGCCCACCCGGGCTTCTTCGCCCCGCCGGACCGCACCGGCACCGACGTCGACCGCTATGCGCTGGCCTGCCTGCGCATCGCCCTGTTCCTGCCGGTGACCACGCTGTTCGTCATCGACCGCGGCAAGGCCGCCGACCTCGCCGACATCGTCGCCGAACACTTCCCCGTGCCGAGGGGGTTCCTCGACGAGGCCGTCGCCGAGATCACCCGCGACATCCGCCCGCGACAGGCGCCCGCCCGGCCCGCCCGCCCCGAGCGGCTGCCGTCGACCGCCGACTGGCCCGCCGCCCACGACTCCATGGTCCGCGCCATTCTCGCCTCCGCCACGCCCGGCCGCGACGACCGGCTCTTCCCCGGCGACATCGCGCAGTTCTCCGAAGGCGGCGGCCTCGGCCTCGCGCACGGCGCCGCCGGAGTGCTCTACGCCCTCGCCGAAGTGGGCGCCGAGCGCTACGAAGAAGGCGAGAAGTGGCTGCTCGACCACGCCGACCCGGCGCCGCCCGGCACCCCGCTCGGCCTCTACGACGGCCTCGCCGGAGTCGCCTTCGCCCTCGACCGCCTCGGGCACACCCAGCGCGCCCTCGACCTCACCGGCACCGTCCTCGCCGAGAAGTGGCAGCAGCTCACCTCCGACCTGCGCAGCGGACTGGCGGGCCTCGGCCTCGTCCTCGACCACCTCGCCCGCACCACCGGCGAGCCGCACTTCCACGAACGGGCCGTCGAAGCCGCCCAGTTGCTCGCCGACCGGCTCACCGCCGAGCTCGCCGACCCGGAAGGCCCCGGGCGCCGCCGCGCCGGACTGATGCGCGGCGCGACCGGACCCGCCCTGTTCTTCCTGCGGCTCTACGAGCGCACGGGCGCCCCCGCCCTGCTCGACCTCGCCGGCACGGCCCTGCGCGCCGACCTCGACCGCTGCACGACCACGGCGAGGGGCTCCCTCGAAGTGGACGAGGGCTGGCGCACCATGCCCTACCTCGGCGACGGCAGCGTGGGCATCGGCGCCGTCCTCGACGACTACCTCGCCCACCGCCCGGACGAGGAGGACGAGCTCGCCCCGGCCCGCGACGCCATTCTCACCGCCGCCCGCTCCCGCTTCTACGCCCAGCCCGGCCTGATGCAGGGCCGCGCCGGAATGATCTGGCACCTCAGCCGCACCACCGCCCCCGGCGCCACCCCCGAACGCCTCGCCGCCCAAGTCGCGGCCCTGGGCTGGTACGGGATGCCCTACGAGGGCGGGCTGGCCTTCCCCGGCCACCAGATGATGCGGCTGTCGATGGACCTCACCACCGGAACGGCCGGCTGCCTGCTGGCGCTCGGCGCCGCCCAGGGCGGCGACCGCCCGGCCCGGCTGCCGTTCCTGCCGCCCCTGTAGGGGCCCCAAGGCCGGCTCCACCACGCTGTGGAGCCGTGGCAAAACCGCACCACCACGTCCCCATCCGTCCCCACGAAAGGAAAAGATCATGGCGCTTCTCGACCTGCAGAACATGGAGTCCGAGGAACTGGCCCACGGCGGAGGCGGCGCGAGCACGGTCAGCCTGCTGTCCTGCGTCAGCGATGCCAGCGTGCTGATCTGTCTGTGACCCAGCCGTGTCCGGGCCGCCCTCGGCGCCCGTGACACCAGCGGGAAACCGCTCCGGGCGGGCCCTCCCTCGCGGGAGGGCCCGCTCGCCCGACGGTACGGAACGCAAGGGAGGGGATCCGCCGCCCATGGCCCGCACGGCAGGCGACCGGCTCGTGGCCGACGCGGTCCGCCGCACCGCAGCCCGTACCGCCGCCCTCGCCCTGACCGCCACGGCGAGCACCGCCGCCGCCCTGCTGCTGCCCGCGGTCCTCGGGCACACCCTGGACCTGCTGCTCGCCCGCCGCGGCGAGGCACCCCGGTGGGTCTGGCTGTGCGCCGCCCTCATCCTCCTGCCCGCGGTGCTGGACGCCACGGACGACCTGCTCACCGGCACCACCACCGCCCGCGCCACCGCCGGGCTGCGGCACCGCTGTCTGCGCCACGTCCTGGCCGTCGGGCCGCGCCTGACCGGGCACTTCGCCCCCGGCGACCTCGTCACCCGGCTCGTCGGCAACGCCGCCGCGGTGGGCACCGCCCCCGCATCGCTCGCCCGCACCGTCGCCTCCGTGGCCGGGCCGGTGGGCGGCATCGTCGGCCTCGGCCTCATCGACCCCTGGCTCGCCGTCACCTTCCTCGCCGGAGCCCCCGTACTCGCCCTGCTGCTGCGGGCCTTCGCCCGCGCCTCCGCCGACAGCCTCACCGCCTACCAGCGGCTCCAGGGCGACCTCGCGGGCCGCCTCGTCGAGGCCCTGGGCGGCCTGCGGACCATCGCCGCGGCAGGCACCGCCGACCGCGAGCGCGAGCGCATCCTGCGGCCGCTGCCCGGCCTCTCCCAGTACGGCCACCGCATGTGGCAGGTCCAGGGCCGCTCCACCGCACAAGCCGCCACCGTCGTCCCGCTGCTGCAGATCGCCGTCCTCGCCGTGGCCGGACTGGGCCTCGCGCACGGCCGGCTGAGCGTCGGCGACCTGCTGGCCGCCTCGCGCTACGCCGTGCTGGCGGCCGGCATCGGCATGCTCGTGGGCCAGCTCAACGCCCTCGTCCACAGCCGCACCGCGGCCGCCCGCCTCGCCGAACCGCTCGCCCACGCCCCCACCGCCCACGGCACCCGGCGCCTGCCCGAAGGCGGCGACGGCACCCTGCGGCTGCGCGGCGTGCGCGCCGAGCGCGGCGGCAGACACGTGCTGCGCGGAGTGGACCTCGACGTGCCCGGCGGCACCACCCTCGCCGTCGTCGGCCGCTCCGGCACCGGCAAGTCGGTGCTCGCCGCGATCGCCGGCCGCCTGGCCGACCCCGACGGCGGCACCGTCACGCTCGATGGGGTGCCCCTGGACGGGCTCGCCCACGAGGAGCTGCGCCGCGAGGTCGGCTACGCCTTCGAACGGCCCGCACTGCTGGGCGGCACGATCGGCGGCACCATCGGCTTCGGCGCTTCCCTGCCGGCTCCCGAGGCCGTCACCGCCGCCGCGCGCGCCGCCTGCGCGGACGACTTCATACGCCGCCTGCCCGACGGCTACGTCACCCCCTGCGCCGACGCGCCCCTGTCCGGCGGCGAGCTCCAACGCCTCGGCCTGGCCCGCGCCTTCGCCCACGCGGGCCGGCTGCTCGTCCTCGACGACGCCACCTCCAGCCTCGACTCCGTCACCGAACTCAAGGTGAGCCGCGCCCTGGTGCACGACGTCACCGCGGGCACCCGCCTGATCGTCGCCCACCGTGTGACGACGGCGGCCCGCGCCGACCGCGTGGCCTGGCTGGACGGCGGGCGGATCCGTGCCACCGGCACTCACGAGGAGCTGTGGCAACGCGCCGACTACCGGGCGGTGTTCGAGGGATGACGCGCGGCAGGCACGCCGGCCCCCACCCCGCGCGTACGGGCCGCGGGCACCGGCCCCGCCCGGTCGTACGGCGGCGGCACGGCGTCCCGGCACCGACGCCCGGCACGCCCTACCGCGAAGCCCTGCGCTTCCTCTCCCGGCGCCGGGGCGTGCTGCTGCGCCTGGCCCTGTGGTCGGCGGTGGAGGCCGCGCACACCTTCGCCACCGGATACGCGCTGGCCAAGGCGCTGGACTCCGGCTTCCTCGCGGGCCGGGTGGCCACCGGGCTGGCCTGGCTGGGCCTCGCGGCCGCCGCCGTGGCCGCGGGCGCCTACGGCACGGGGCGCACCTACCGGGGCGTGGCCGCGCTCGTGGAGCCGCTGCGGGACGCACTCGTGCGGCGCGTGGTCCTGCGGGCGCTGCGGGACGGCGACGGCGCGGCGGTGTCCCGGCTGACGCATCAGGTGGAGATCGCCCGGGACACCTTCGCGGGCCTGGTGATGGTCTCGCGGTCCTTCGTCTTCACGGCCGCGGGCGCGCTGGTGGGGCTCTTCCTCCTCGCGCCGGTCCTGCTGGTGGTCGTGGTGCCGCCGCTCCTGCTGGGGCTGGGGCTGTTCGTGGTGACGCTGCGGCCGCTGGCCCGCCGCCAAGAGGCGTTCCTCGCGGCCGACGAGGCCGTGGCACAGTCCCTCGGCGACCTCTGCGCGGGCCTGCGCGACATCGCCGCGAGCGGCGCCGAGCAGCGGGCGGGCGCCGAGGCGGGCGCGCTCGTCGACGCCGAGCGCCGGACGGCCGACGCCCTGGCCCGCTGGTCCGTGGCGCGGGCCGCGGCCCTGGCCGTGGCGGGCCGCTTCCCCGTGGTGCCGCTGCTGGCGGCCGCGCCGTGGCTGCTGGACCACGGGGTCACGCCGGGCGCCTTCGTGGGGGCCCTGGCGTATCTCACGCAGTCGCTGCTGCCCGCGCTGCAGAATCTTGTGCACGGGCTGGGCACGAGCGGCTCCCGGCTGATGGTGGTGATCCGCCGCCTGACCGCGCAGCCCCCGGACCGGCCCGAGCTGCCGTGCGTCCCGCCTGCCGCGCCCGCGCGCTTCGCCGTGGAGCTGCGCGGCGTCACCTTCGGGTACGGCGAGCACGCCGAGCCCGTGGTGCGCGGGCTCGATCTGGCCCTGCCCGCCGGGGCGTTCCTCGCCGTGGTGGGGCCGAGCGGGGTGGGGAAGTCGACGCTGGCCTCGTTGATGGCGGGGCTGCTGGAGCCGTGGGCGGGCGAGGTGCGGGTGGCCGGGACGGCGGCGCGCACACGAGGGGCGGCCGCGCGGCGCGTGCTGATCCCCCAGGAGGCGTACGTCTTCTCCGGCACCCTCCGGGAGAACGTGTGCTACCTGCGCGAGGGCCCGGTCGGCGAGGGCGAGATCGCGGCCGCCGTCCACGCGCTGGACGCAGGTCCCCTGGTACGGCGGCTGGGCGGGCTGGAGGCGCCGGTGGCGCCCGGTGAGCTGTCGGCGGGGGAGCGGCAGCGGATCGCACTGGTCCGGGCGTACCTCTCACCCGCACCCGTGGTGTTGCTGGACGAGGCGGCCTGTCATCTCGACCCGGCCGCCGAGGCGCGCGCCGAGCGGGCCTTCGCGGCGCGGCCCGGCGGCACCCTCGTGGTCATCGCTCACCGCGCGGGCTCGGCGCGCCGCGCGGATCGCGTGCTGGTCATGGACGGGCCCCGGACGGACGCGGGGACGCACCGGGAGCTGCTGGGCCGGTCGGCGCTCTACCGGGACCTGGTGGGCTCACAGCCATCCCGCTCCGCGCGAGATCCGGATGGCGTCGACCCGGTTGCGGGCCCCGGTCTTGCGGGTGATCGCGGCCATGTAATTGCGCACCGTCCCGTTCGACAGGTGCAGACTGCGGGCGATCTCGCCGATGGAGGCGCCTTCGGCGGCGAGTGAGAGCACGCTCAGTTCTCTTCGGGTCAGCGGCATCTCGGCGGCCTGAAGGAAGCCGAAGCCGAGGGACTCGTCGATGTAGCGCTCTCCTTTCGCCACATGCCTTATGCCCTCCACAAGACGATCAGGTGAAGCGTTTTTGCTCAAGTACCCCAAGGCTCCCACCTCGTAGGCCCGGCGCAGGGGCCCCGGTCGTCCGGCGGTCGCCAGTGCCAACAGTGCGCTCGCTTCGTCCCCCTCGTCCCCACGGTTGCCCAACTCCCCGATGCCGCCTGCGCCGCCCGCCTCGGGGCTGTCCATGTCCACCACGCACACGTCGGGCCGCACGGCCCGGGAGGTGGCGAGCGCGCCGTGCCAGGACGCCGAGGACACCTCGAGGTCCGGCTCCCTGCCGATGAGTGCCGCCAGTGCCGTGCGCAGCAGGTAGGTGTCGTGTATCAGAAGAACTCGGGTCACGTTCCGCCTCTCCCCGTTCGGTCGGGCCAACCACCTCGGGCACGTCGGTAAATTCATACCGTCGCGAGTAACTGTCCCGGGTGCGGATACCCGGTCCGCGGGGGGCGTAAGGGCGTAGGAATCCGGCCGTGTCCGCCCCGCCGGCGAGGACCGTGCGCCCTGCCGGGGCGGCGGTCAGGCGCGGGCGGGCTCGGCGGGCGTGCCGATGAGCCCGCAGACCGTCTCGATGTCGATCTTCACTTGGGCGATGGAGGCCCGCCCCGACAGCCAGGTGATCAGGGCGGAGTGCCAGGTGTGCTCGATGACGCGCACGGCCGACAGCTGCTCGGGGGAGGGGCGGCCCGTGAGGCCCATCGCGTCCAGGACGATGGCGGTGGTGAGCCGGGAGACGGTGTCGACCTCGGCGCTCACCGAGCGGTCGGCGAAGGTGAGGGCGCGCACCATGGCGTCGGCCAGGTGGGGTTCGCGCTGCATCGCGCGGAAGGCGCGCATCAGGGTCTGGGCGACGCGCGCGGCCGGGTCCTGGTCGGTGGGCGGGCGCTTGCGCAGCGTCTCGTGCAGGTGCTCCAGCTGGTCCTGCATGGTGGCCACGAGCAGGTGGACCTTGGAGGGGAAGTAGCGGTAGAGCGTGCCGAGGGCCACGCTGGACAGCTCGGCGACCTCCCGCATCTGCACGGCGTCGAAGCCGCCGCGGCTCGCCAGCTGGGTGGTGGCCTGCAGGATCCGGCGCCGCCGGGCCTCCTGACGCTCCGTCAGGGGCGTGGCCGGCGCGAGAGAGGCAAGAGGCGACCTGGGTTCCGTAGCCATATGTCCCATTCCGTGGCGAGCTGTCCAGCGGTGTCTGTGCGGGCGGATGGCACAGCATGGCAGGGGCCGGGCCGTGGCGCGAATCACCTGCCGCGGCCCTTTCGGTTCCCTGACGTGCCGGTAGATTCAAGCTTCTGGACGACCCATCTGAAACTTGTTCTAGATTAGCGCGACCGGTTACGCTCCGCCGGAACAGCAGCGAGAAGGAGGCCGGAGTTGACCGCTGAGGCCACGGAGCCGGCACTTGTGCAAGACGGCCGCCTCCTGGACGGGAGCGGTGACCGCCCGCTGCGCATCGCGCTCCTCACCTACAAGGGCAACCCGTTCTGCGGCGGCCAGGGCGTCTACGTACGCCACCTCTCCCGCGAGCTGGCTCGCCTCGGACACACCGTCGAGGTCATCGGCGCCCAGCCCTACCCGGTCCTGGACACCGCCGACGGCGTCACCCTCACCCGCCTCCCCAGCCTCGACCTCTACCGCCAGCCCGACCCCTTCCGCACCCCCAAGCGCGACGAGTACCGCGACTGGGTCGACGCGCTGGAGGTCGGCACCATGTGGACCGGCGGCTTCCCCGAGCCGCTGACCTTCTCCCTGCGCGCCCGCCGCCACCTGGCCGCCCGCCGTGGCGAGTTCGACGTCGTCCACGACAACCAGACCCTCGGCTACGGGCTCCTCGGCGGCTCCGCCGCGCTCGGCGCCGCCCTGGTCACCACGATCCACCACCCCATCACCGTCGACCGGCAGCTGGAGCTGGACGCCGCCGACGGCTGGAAGCGGCGCTACTCGGTGCGCCGTTGGTACGGCTTCACCCGGATGCAGGGCCGGGTCGCCCGGCGGCTGCCGTCCGTGCTCACCGTCTCCGGCTCCTCCCGGCAGGAGATCGTCGACCACCTCGGCGTACGGCCCGAGCGCGTGCACGTCGTCCACATCGGCGCCGACACCACCCTCTTCTCGCCCGACCCCTCCGTCCCGCGCATCCCCGGCCGCATCGTCACCACCTCCAGCGCCGACGTCCCGCTCAAGGGCCTGGTGTACCTCGTCGAGGCGCTCGCCACCCTGCGCGCCGGCAACCCCGACGCCCACCTCGTCGTGGTCGGCAAGCGCGCCGAGAACGGGCCGGTGGCGGCCGCCATCAGGCGCTACGGGCTGGAAGGCGCCGTCGAGTTCGTCAAGGGCATCACCGACGCCGAGCTCGTGGACCTCGTCCGCTCCGCCGAGGTCGCCTGCGTGCCCTCGCTCTACGAGGGCTTCTCCCTGCCCGCCGCGGAGGCCATGGCCACCGGCACTCCGCTCGTCGCCACCACCGGCGGGGCGATCCCGGAGGTCGCCGGCCCCGACGGCGAGACCTGCCTCGCGGTCCCCCCGGGCGACGCGGCAGCACTGGCCGCGGCCCTGGACCGGCTGCTGGGCGACGAGGAGCTGCGCCGCCGGCTGGGCGCCGCCGGCCGCGAGCGCGTACTGGCCCGCTTCACCTGGCGCCAGGCGGCGATCGGCACGGCCGAGCACTACCGCGCGGCGATGGCCCGCGCGGGCCACGGCGCTGCACTGCGCCCATGAC
This sequence comes from Streptomyces olivoverticillatus, assembly GCF_014203555.1. Classification (GTDB taxonomy): domain Bacteria; phylum Actinomycetota; class Actinomycetes; order Streptomycetales; family Streptomycetaceae; genus Streptomyces; species Streptomyces olivoverticillatus. The sequence continues at coordinate 690,917 of NZ_JACHJH010000002.1, forward strand.
CCTCCCCGCGGCGGCTGCGGCCGCCGCCGCCCACCGACCTGCCCCGCCGGACGAAAGCAAACAGCCGTGCTGACCGTCGATTTCTCCCGCTTCCCGCTCGCCGCAGGCGACCGCGTACTCGATCTGGGGTGCGGCGCGGGCCGGCACGCCTTCGAGTGCTACCGGCGAGGCGCCCGCGTCGTCGCCCTCGACCGCAACGGTGAGGAGATCCGCGAGGTCGCCAAGTGGTTCGGCGCCATGAAGGAGGCCGGCGAGGCCCCCGAGGGCGCCACCGCCACCGCCATGGAGGGCGACGCCCTCGCGCTGCCCTTCCCCGACGACACCTTCGACGTCGTCATCATCTCCGAGGTCATGGAGCACATCCCCGACGACAAGGGCGTCCTCGCCGAAATGGTGCGCGTCCTCAAGCCGGGCGGCCGGATTGCCATCACCGTGCCCCGCTACGGCCCCGAGAAGGTCTGCTGGGCGCTCAGCGACGCCTACCACGAGGTCGAGGGCGGCCACATCCGCATCTACAAGGCCGAGGAGCTGCTGGGCAAGATGCGCGAGGCCGGCCTCAAGCCCTACGGCACCCACCACGCCCACGGTCTGCACAGCCCCTACTGGTGGCTCAAGTGCGCCTTCGGGGTGGGCAAGGACGGTCAAGACGCTGCGCTGCCCGTCCGCGCCTACCACAAGCTGCTGGTCTGGGACATCATGAAGAAGCCCAAGGCCACCCGCCTCGCCGAGCAGGCCCTCAACCCCCTGATCGGCAAGAGCTTCGTGGCCTACGCGACCAAGCCGCACCTGCCCGCGCAGGCCGCTCGATGACCAGTCCCGGCCGTACCGAGCGCCTCGTGCTGCCCGGAGTGCTCACCGCAGAACAGGCCGCCCACACCGTGGCGGCCATCGCCGCGGAGCAGCGGCCCGACGGAGCCATACCCTGGTTCCGCGGCCACCACCTCGACCCCTGGGACCACGTCGAGGCCGCCATGGCACTGGACGCCGCGGGCGAGCACACCCGCGCCGAGGCCGCCTACCGCTGGCTCGCCGCCCACCAGAACTCCGACGGCTCCTGGTACGCCGCCTACGCCGACGGCGCCGCCGACGAACCCACCGACCGCGGACGCGAGACCAACTTCGTCGCCTACGCCGCCGTCGGTGTTTGGCACCACTACCTCGCCACCGGCGACGACGCCTTCCTCGACCGCATGTGGCCCACCGTCTACGCCGCCGTCGAGTTCGTCCTCCAACTCCAGCAGCCCGGCGGGCAGATCGGCTGGAAGCGCGAGGACCCCGAGGACGGCGGCATCGACCGCACCGAGGCGCTGCTCACCGGCTGCTCCTCCATCCACCAGGCGCTGCGCTGCGCCCTGGCCATCGCCGAGCACCGCGAGGAGCCCCAGCCCGACTGGGAGTTGGCGGTGGGGCTGCTGGGGCACGCCATCCGCAGCCACCCCGAGCGGTTCGCCGACAAGAGCCGCTACTCCATGGACTGGTACTACCCGGTCCTCGGCGGCGCGGTCACCGGCGCGGCGGCCAAGGAGCGCATAGAGGAGCGCTGGGACGACTTCGTGGTGCCCGGTCTCGGCGTGCGCTGCGTACTGCCCAACCCCTGGGTGACCGGCGGCGAGAGCTGCGAACTGGCCCTGGCGCTGTGGGTCATGGGCGAGTCGGACCGGGCGGTGGAGATCCTGCAGTGGATCCAGCACCTGCGCGCCGAGAACGGCCTGTACTGGACCGGCTACGTCTTCGAGGACCGCGCCGTCTGGCCGGAGGAGCTCACCACCTGGACCGCCGGCTCGCTGCTGCTGGCCGCGGCCGCGCTCGGCGGCGACGAGGCGACGACGGCGGTCTTCGGCGGCGAGCGGCTGCCCGTCGGGCTGGAGCCGGACTGCTGCACGCAGCCGTAACCGGCGGACGCCCGGCCATTGTCAGTGGCCGGGCCTAGAGTTGGCGCCATGACCCTTCACAGCCATGAGCGTTATTGTTCCGAGGTCCTCGCCCAGACGGGCCTGCTGTGTACCGCGCTGGAGGGGGCCGATCTCAAGGCCCCCGTCCCCACCTGCCCCGAGTGGACCCTGGCCGATCTCCTCCACCACCTCGGCCAGGCCCACCGCGGCGTCGCCCGCATCGTCGAGCAGCGGCTCACCGGGTTCCCGGGGCGGCCCGTCGGCGATGCGACCACCGGCCACCCCTTCGACGATGCGGCCGGCGCCGCCCGGTGGCTGGCCGAAGGTGCCGAGGCCCTGGTCGCCGTCCTGCGCGCGAGCGGCCCCGACGCCACCGTCTGGACCTTCGACGGCCGGAACGTCTCGGCCTTCTGGGCGCGCCGCATGGTGCACGAGACCGTCATCCACCGCGCCGATGCCCTCCTCGCCCTCGGCGCCGACTTCACCATCGACCCCGAGATCGCCGCGGACACTCTCGACGAGTGGCTGGACATCGTCGGCGCCCCGATGGTCGTCGAGTTCAGGCCCGAGCTCAAGAAGCTCTGTGGTCCCGGCCGTACCCTGCACCTGCATGCCACGGACACCGCACCCGAGTCGGGCGAGTGGTTCATAGACGCCACCGGTGAGCTGGTCACCTGGCGCCGCTCCCATGAGAAGGCGGCCGTCGCCGTCCGCGGCCCGATGCGCGATCTGCTCCTGCTCACCTACCGCCGCCTGCCGCTGGACAGCGCGAAGGTCGAGGTCCACGGCGAGCGCGAGATGCTCGAACTGTGGCTGGAGAACGCCAAGTTCTAGGGGACGCCCCAAGTCGCGCGGGTACCGGCCCTGCTCAAGAATTCAGCTCCGCCAGCACCCGCAGCGTCCCCTCGTCCGGCACGGTGACGAGCAGATCGGTGACCGGACCCTTCCGCCACAGCTCCAGTCGCTCGGCGATGCGCCCGCGCGGGCCCACCAGGGAGATCTCGTCGGCGAAGGCGTCCGGCACCGCGGCCACCGCCTCCTCCCGCCGCCCGGCGGCGAAGAGCCGCTGGATGCGGCGGGCCGCCACCTCGAAGCCCATCCGGGCCATCAGGTCGGCGTGGAAATTGCGGGCCGCATGGCCCATGCCGCCGATGTAGAAGGCGAGCATCGTCTTCACCGGCCGCAGCCCCTGCGCGATGTCGGCGCAGAGGCGGGCCTGTGCCAGCGGCGCCACCATGAAGCCCTCGGCCACGCCCGCGAGGGCGGCCGCGTGCAGGCCCGTGTTCAGCGGGGACCAGTACAGCGGCAGCCAGCCGTCGGCGATCCGGGCGGTCTGCGCGACGTTGCGCGGCCCCTCCGCGCCGAGCAGCACCGGCAGGTCCGGCCGCAGCGGGTGGGTGACGGACCGCAGTGGCTTGCCCAGGCCCGTGGCGCCCGGCCCGGTGTAGGGCAGCGGATGGTAGCGGCCGTCGAGCGTGACCGGCGCCTGCCGGCGCAGCACCTGCCGCACCACGTCCACGTATTCGCGCGTCGCCGTCAGCGGACTCTCGGGGAACGGCCGCCCGTACCACCCCTCGACGACCTGCGGCCCCGACAGCCCCAGCCCCAGCAGCATCCGGCCGCCGGAGAGATGGTCGAGGGTGAGCGCCTGCATCGCCGTCGCGGCCGGGCTGCGGGCTGCCATCTGGGCCACGGCCGTGCCGAGCAGGATCCGCTCGGTGTGGGCGGCGATCCAGGCCAGCGGGGTGAAGGCGTCCGACCCCCAGGATTCGGAGGTCCACACCGAGTGGTAGCCGAGTCGCTCGGCCTGCCGGGCGAGTTCGAGGTGCCGGGGGTCGGGCCCGCGGCCCCAGTAGCCGAGCATGAGACCCAGTCGCATGGCTGACAGTGTGTGAGATGCGCGGGCCCCGGACAAGACGACGGCCCGCCGGGATGCACCCGGCGGGCCGTACGGGAAAAGCGCGCGGGCTCAGCCGCGCTGAATGCCCGTGGTGTCCTGCAGCACGCCGCGACGGCCGTCCTGCGTCTGCGCGACGAGCGCCTGACCGCGCTGGTCCACCGCGAGGTACCAGGTGCCGGGCACCAGCTCGGCGATCGGCGACGGCGAACCGTCCTCGCCGTACAGCGGCCGGTTCACCGGCACCGCGAACCAGAACGGAGCGAAGTCCCCGGCGGGCGCGGCCGGCTGGCCGGCATCGTGCTGCGGGGCCGGAGCCGCGGCGGCCGGCTGGTGGGCCTGCGCCGGACCGGCCTGCGGGGCCTGGGCGCCGTAGGGCTGCTGCTGCGCGCCGTACGGGCCGGGCTGGCCGGCGCCCTGGGCGGGGTAGCCGTAGCCCTGGTTCGGGCCCATGCCGTAGGGGGACGGGGCCTGCGGGGCACCCATGAGCGGGGCCTTCAGCGCCGGGGTGCGCGGGGTGAGCAGGGCGATCGTGGCGAGCAGCAGGTTGGCGATCAGCGCGAGGATCTGGCCGACGCCGGGCGAGATCTGGTCCACGTCCGGGCCACCGAAGATCGTCCACAGCGAGGACCACGCGGCGGACACGGCGAGCACGCTGCCCCACTGGTCCAGGCCGATGCCGAGGACCTTGCGGCCCTCCGGCTGGAAGCGGGCGGCGACGATCAGGCCCGCGGCGATGATTCCGGCGAGGAAGATCGAGGGAAGGGCCGGGAACAGCTCGGCCTTCCAGCCCGACGGCTCCTTGGGACAGCCGAGCGAATTCCCGCAGTCGTACGAGCGGAAGCTGAGGAACGAGGCGATGAACAGCAACACCGCTGCTCCGATCACCCCGCCGTCGCCTCGAGTGAGGGAGCGGATGTTCACCTAAAGTCCTTTGTCAGTGCTGTCAGTGTTGCAGTCGGTTCGTCGCTGTCGGGACGCGAGAAGCGAAAGGTGCGGGGGTGGCGGCCCCTCATGGTACGGGGAACCTATCGTCCGGATGCGGGGGGCGTCTTCTTCGTATCACCGTCGTGACACGGCTGTGGCCTGCCCGTCCTTTAATGGCGCAGGCTTTAACGGCGCAGGCTTTTACCGGCGCAGGAAGTCCGTGATGCCGTCGGCGATGCCCTGCGCCGCCTTCTCGCGCCAGTCCCCGTCGGTGAGCTGCGCCGCGTCCTGGGGGTCGCGCATGTTGCCGCACTCGATGAAGACCTTGGGAATCGTGGACAGGTTGAGGCCGCCCAGGTCGTCCCGGGTGTTCAGTCCGGTGCCGTCGCCGATGTAGTTGGAGGGTGCGCTGCCGGTGGTCCGGACGAAGTTCCCCGCGATGCGCGCACCCAACTCCTTGGACGGACCCACGATGGCCGAGGTGTCCGCCTGCCCGGCGTGCACGGATGCGGGCAGGATCACATGGAAGCCCCGGTCGCCGACGGCCGCCCCGTCCGCGTGCACGGAGACGGCGGCGTCGCCGTGGGCCTTGTTGCCGATGTCGGCCCGCTCGGTCACACAGGGCCCCCACGGGCGGTCGCCGTCGTGGGTCAAGGTGACGGTGGCGCCGCGCGCTTGCAGGATTGCGCGCAGGCGGTGCGAGACGTCGAGGCTGAATTCGGCCTCGGTGTAACCGGAGTTGGTCTCGGTGCCCGTGGTGTCGCACTCCTTGCGACCGTTGCCGACGTCGACCTGGCGGTTGATTTCGGCGGAGTGCTCGTTGTTGTGCACGTTGTGCCCGGGATCGACCACGACGACCTTGCCCTTGAGGGGCCCGTCGGCGGCGGGAGGCGTGCTGCCGGGCGGCGTCTGCGAGGGCGCCGGGGTGCCGGAAGCCTCCGCGGGCCCCGGCCGGGGCATGGTGGTGGCGGCCGCGGTCGACGGCGCGGGCGCTGCGGCCCGCTTGTCGTCGGCACGCTCTCTCTTGGCCCGCTCCACCGGGCCCTCCGAGCAGCCCGCCGCCCCGGCGGCCAGGAACAGCACGGCCAGCCCGGCGCCGAGACGCCGGGTTATCTGGGAAACGCTGCCGTTGGACACGCGGGCGAGCCTAGCGCCGCCGCTCAGAGCCCGGCACCGGTACGCCGCAGTACGCGAAGCGAGTGCGTCACCGAGATCTCGGTGAACGCCCCGGATTCCAGTGCTCTGCGGTACACGCGGTACGGGGCCTGGCCACCGTCGGCCGGGTCGGGGAAGACGTCGTGGATGACGAGCAGCCCGCCCGGGGCCAGGTGCGGCACCCAGCCCTCGTAGTCCGCCCGCGCGTGCTCGTCGGTGTGCCCGCCGTCGATGAACACCAGCCCCAGTGGCGCCGCCCACACCTTGGCCGCCTGCGGGGAGCGCCCGACCACGGCGATGACGTGCTCCTCCAGGCCCGCCTTGTAGAGCGTGCGCCGGAAAGTGGGCAGGGTGTCCATCCGTCCGACGCCGGGCTCGTCGTCCACCACGGACGGGTCGTGGTACTCCCAGCCGGGCTGCTGCTCCTCGCTCCCGCGGTGGTGGTCGACGGTGACGGCCACCGTCCCCGCCTCCCGCGCGGCGGCGGCCAGCAGGATGGTCGACCGTCCGCAGTAGGTGCCCACCTCCAGCAGCGGCAGCCCGAGCCCGGCCGCCTCCCCGGCCGCCGCGTACAGGGCGAGCCCCTCGTCCACCGGCATAAAGCCCTTCGCCGCCTCGAACGCGGCAACAACCTCGGGCGTGGGCTCCATGCGGTCCTGACCTCCTGCGATACATACGGGCTGGGCGCAGGCCATGCTGCCGTACGCCCCGCGGGCCGCCGCCACCGGCTCCCGCTACAGCCAGCCGTTCTGCCGGGCGGCGCGGACGGCTTCCATCCGGTTGCGGGTGCCGGTCTTGCCGATGGCCGCCGAGAGGTAGTTGCGCACCGTGGCGGGGGAGAGGTGGACCTTGGCGGCGATGTCGGCGACCGTGGCGCCGTCCACCGCGGCGGCCAGGACGTCGCGTTCGCGCTGGGTGAGCGGGTTGGGGCCGGCGCTCAGCGCGGCCGCCGCGAGGGCCGGGTCGATGACGCGCTCGCCCGCGAGCACCCGCCGGACGGCCGCCGCGAGATCCTCCACCGGGCCGTCCTTGACCAGGAAGCCGGAGGCGCCCGCCTCCATCGCCCGGCGCAGATAGCCGGGGCGGCCGAAGGTCGTCAGGATCAGCACCCGGCACTCGGGGAGCCGGGTGCGCAGGTCCGCGGCGGCGTCCAGACCGCTGCGGCCGGGGAGTTCGATGTCCAGGAGGGCGATGTCCGGCCGGACCGCCAGTGCTTGGGGCACGATCTCGTCGCCGTCGCCCACCTGGGCGACGATCTCGATGTCCTCCTCCAGGCCCAGCAGCAGCGCCAGCGCTCCGCGCATCATGCCCTGGTCCTCGGCCAGCAGTACCTTGATGACGCTGCTCATGCGGCGCGCACCTCCTCGTCCTCGTCCACCGGAAGCTCTGCCACGAGCCGGAATCCATGCTTGCCGTCGGGGCCGGAGCCCAGCGAGCCGCCCGCGGCGGCCAGCCGCTCGGTCAGGCCCTTGAGGCCGTTGCCACCCGTGACCTTCCCGGCTTCCGGCTCCGCCGGTCCCACGCCGCGCCCGTCGTCGGTGATCTCCAGATGCACCCGGCCGGGCTCGCCGCGTACCTCGATCTCGCAGTGGGAAGCGCCGCTGTGGCGTACGACGTTGGTGATGCCCTCGCGCACCACCCAGCCCAGCAGGGCGCCGGTCTGCGGTGGCAGCGGCGGGCCCGAATGCCGTATCTCGGCGGTGATGCCCGAGGCGTCGAGAAGGGAGCGGGCGTTGTCCAGCTCCGTGGTGAGGCTGCCCTCGCGGTAGCCGGTGACGGCCTCGCGGATCTCGGTCAGCGCCTGGCGGCCCACCGCCTCGATGTCGGCGGCCTGGCCGAACGCCGCCTCCGGATTGCGCGGCCCCAGGCGGCGCACCGCCTCGGCCTTGACGACGATCACGGACAGCGTGTGCCCCAACAGGTCGTGCAGATCGCGGGAGAAGCGCAGGCGCTCGCGCTCCACGGCCGCGTGGGCGAGCTGTTCACGGGTGGCACGCAGGGTGGCATTGCTCTCGACGAGGTTCAGCACGGAGGCGGCGACCACCCCGGCCAGGCCCGTGCCCCACCCGGCGGCGACGATGTCCCCCGTGCTGTCGCTGTCGGCACGCAGCATCGCCATGAGCCCGTAGATGATGCCCAGGGCGCCCAGCGCCGCCCCTATCAGCCGTGGATTGCGGCGCAGCGTGACGCCGGTGGCCAGGGACAGCAGCGGGAAGCACATCTGCCAGCGGGTCCAGTAGCCGAGGGCGAGGCCGAAGGTGACGACGGCCAGGGCCGCGAGCAGGATCAGCGGCACGCGCGTGTCGCGCCGGCGCTCGTCGAGGGCGGTGGCGATCGTGGCGAGGTAGAGCGCGGTGAAGACCAGCTCGCCCAGGCCGCCGAGCCAGGCCAGGGGCATCTCGCCGGTGAGGACGGAGATGGTGTCGTGGATGTTGACGAGGAGGAAAAGCGCGAAGGTCCGCATATTGGGTGCCTTCGACGGCAACGGCCCCTCGTCCCGCTCCGTTTTCTCTGTCCCGCACTTCATGCGCCACAGCCTAGGGAACACGCCCCTGACCTGGGCAGTCACAAACGTCCTCGGCCTGCTGTGACATTTGTCTTCCCATGCCCACCACGACCGGCTATACATGGGCGGTTGAGCCGTAGAACACGTTCTAGTCAGTACCGAGTCGACGTTCCAGTCACTGTTACGGACCGGCGAAGGAGCACCGACCTCCATGCCCATCGACCCCGCCAAGGCCACCTCCGCCGAACCGCGGCGCACCCCGCTCACCTGGAACCCCAAGGACATCCTGCTCTACCACCTCGGTGTCGGGGCCGGATCGGGCCAGGGCCGGGCCCACCCCGCCACCGACCCCGACGAGCTCCGCTACACCCTGGAGAGCCGGCTGCACGTCCTGCCCAGCTTCGCCACCGTCGCGGGCGGCGGCATGGCCGCCGAGGGCGGCGGGCTCTCGGCCCCCGGCATCGACGTCGACCTCTCCGCGGTGCTGCACGGCGGACAGACCGTCACCCTCCACCGCCCGCTGCCCGTCCGCGCCGAAGCGGCCGTCCAGACCTCGCGCGTCGCCGCCGTGTACGACAAGGGCAAGGCCGCCGTCATCGTGACCCGGGCCGACGTGGCCGACGCCGACGGGCCACTGTGGACGAGCGTCAGCGAGATCTTCGTCAAGGGCGAGGGCGGCTTCGGCGGCGAGCGCGGCACCACCACCCGCCTCGAAGTCCCCGCCGCCGCACCCGACCTGACGGCCGACCGTCCCATCCGCGAGGACCAGGCCCTCCTCTACCGCCTCTCGGGCGACTGGAACCCCCTGCACGCCGACCCCGAGTTCGCCGCCCTCGCCGGATTCGACCGGCCGATCCTGCACGGTCTGTGCTCGTACGGCATCGTCCTCAAGGCCGTCGTCGACACCGCGCTCGGCGGCGACGTCACCCGCGTGCGCTCGTACACCACCCGCTTCGCCGGAGTCGTCTTCCCCGGCGAGACCCTGCGGGTGCGGATGTGGCGCGACACCCCGGCCCCGGGCCGCATCCAGGTGACCGCGACCGCCGTCGAGCGCGACGACGCGCCCGTCCTCACGGACACGGTCGTGGAGCACAGCTGAGAGCAGGCAAGCCCACCCGACGAAGGGAGCTCCGCCATGCGCGCCGCCGTCCTGCACGAGACCGGCCAGGACAAGCTCGAAGTCCTCGACGACGTCGAAGCCGCCGGATTCGGCCCCGGCAAGGTCAGGCTCCGCGTCCGGGCCGCCGGACTGTGCCATTCCGACCTCTCCGCGATGTCCGGTGTCCTCCCGCAGCCCGCCCCGCTCGTGCCCGGCCACGAAGGCGCGGGCGACGTCCTCGACGTCGGCGAGGGCGTGACCTCCGTCAAGCGCGGCGACCGCGTCCTGATCTGCTGGCTGCCCGCCTGCGGCGCCTGCGCCCCCTGCGGGCGCGGCCAGAGCCATCTGTGCCTCGCCGGATTCGCGAAGTCCGGCACCCCCAACTTCACCCGGCACGACAAGGGCATCTTCGGCTTCGTGGGCACCGGCACCTTCGCCGAGGAGCTCGTCGTCGACGCCGCCTGCGCCGTGCCGGTCCCCGACGACGTGCCCTACGAGATCGCGGCCCTCCTCGGCTGCGGGGTCACCACCGGGCTGGGCGCGGCCCTCAACACCGCGCGCGTGGCGCCGGGCTCGTCGGTCGCCGTCGTCGGCTGCGGCGGCGTCGGCGTCTCCGCGATCCAGGGCGCCCGGGTCTGCGGCGCCGCCCAGATCGTCGCCGTCGACCCCGTCGAGTCCCGGCGCGAGGCGGCCCTGCGCCTGGGCGCCACCGAGGCCGTCGCCCCCGAGGGCCTGGCCGACGCCAAGGCCCGCATCACCGGCGGCGAGGGCTTCGACTACGTCTTCGAGGTCGTCGGCAAGTCCGGCACCGCCCGCGCCGCCTACGAGGCGACCCGGCGCGGCGGCACGCTCTGCGTCGTCGGGGCCGGCGCCGCGGACGACCGGCTGTCCTTCAACATGTTCGAGCTCTTCTTCGACGAGAAGAGGATCCTGCCGTCGCTGTACGGCGGAGGCGACGCCCTGCGCTCCTACGAACGCGCCATCGCGCTGTGGCGGGCGGGCCGCATCGACCTGGAGGGCCTGATCACCCACCGTGTGCCGCTGAGCCGGATCAACGACGCGATCGATCAGATGCGCACGGGCGAGGCGCTGCGCACCTGGATCACGATGTAACGGAGGGAAGGGACATGGGAGTGCTGGACGGCAGGACCGCGGTCGTCACCGGCGCCGGGCGGGGCCTCGGCCGCGCCGAGGCCCTGGAGCTGGCCCGGCACGGCGCCCGCGTCGTCGTCAACGACTACGGCCGCCCCGGCCGCGACGGCTCCGGCGAGGCGTCCGCGGCGCCCGCCGAGTCCGTGGCCGCCGAGATCCGGGCGGCGGGCGGCACCGCCACGGCGCACGTGGGCGACGTCGCCGACTTCGAGCAGGCCCGCGACCTCGTCCGGCTGGCCGTGGACACCTACGGCTCCCTGGACGTGCTGGTCAACAACGCGGGCATCCTCCGCGACCGGATGGTCTTCTCCATGACCGAGGAGGAGTGGGACTCGGTCCTGCGCGTGCACCTGAAAGGCCACTTCAACACGGTCCGCTTCGCCGCCGCCCTGTGGCGCGAGCGCTCCAAGGCGGCCGGGGCGCCGGTGTACGGACGGATCGTCAACACCTCCTCGGAGGCGTTCCTGGCGGGCTCGGCCGGCCAGCCCAATTACGCGGCGGCGAAGGGCGGCATCGTGGGCCTCACGATGTCGACGGCCGAGGCGCTGCGCAAGTACGGGGTGACGGTGAACGCGATCTGCCCGCGGGCCCGCACCAGGATGACGGAGGACGTCTTCGGTGCGCCGCCCGAGGAGGGGCTCGACCCGCTGGCGCCGGAGCATGTCGCTCCGCTGGTGGCTTATCTGGCCTCGCCGAGGGCGGCGCAGGTGACCGGGCAGGTCTTCGTCGTCCACGGGGGCATGGTGGCGGCGCTGGAGCGGCCGAAGGTGGCGGCGCAGTTCGACGCGGAAGGGGACGTCTTCACGGTGGGCGAACTGGACGCGGCCCTGACCCCTTATTACGCGGCGCGCCCGGGCCGGGAGACATTCGCGGCGGTGGAGGTGATGGGACTGAAACGCCGGGCGGGCTGAGGGGCCCGCCCGGCGCGGAGGTCAGTTCGTCTCGCCCTGGCGGCGGTGCTTGCCATGGGCGTGGGCTTGGTCGTTCTCCGAAGACGCAGGGCCACGGTGCCTGCCGGTCCCGGCGGCTGCGGCCTGGGCGGACGCCTCGGTCGTGTCGGTTCGGGCATCGGACATGGGGAAGTCACTCCGTCGAGGTGTGGGTGCAAGCGGTACGCGTCGGGGCCGCTGGCAGCGGCGCACGGTGTCAGACGTCGACGCCAACACACTTTCCACGCACGACCATGCGCGACCCCCGTCCCACTCTAACGGGGCCTTGATCACCCAGCCACTCGGACTATCGGCGTGTCCATGGTCAAACCGGCTTGCGCGCGCACGGTGCCTGTTGCAGCGGCACCGGCCGCAGCGCGCTCGCCGGATCGACCTCCTCGTCGTCCTCCTCTTCTTCTTCCTCCAGTGCGGCGGCCTTGGCGGAGATGGGGCCGGACACGGCCGTCGTCTCCTCCGGCAGCCGCAGTCTCGCCAGCGCGCACGGCACCCCGGGCGTGACGTACGGCAGCTTGAGCTCCGCGTCGGCGGTCCACATCCCGGCGCCCGCGAGCCACCCGGCCGGCCCGGTGAACTGCTGCAGCCGCTTGGTGACGGGCCGCCAGACCCCCACCCAGCTGCCCGCCGCCCCCCGGTCGATCCGGAACGCCACGAAGCACTCCTCGGGCGCCAGCCCCTGGCCCGGCTGGGCGGCGAAGGGGGTGAGGTGGGCGTCGGGCAGCCGCAGGCAGCCGGGGAAGCGCACCGGGCGGGACGAGCCGAGCACGCCCCACCCGAGCCGGTCGGTGCCGGGCGCATCCGACCGTACGAGCAGCAGGCCGCTGTCCAGCTCGGCCATCAGCAGCCGGTCGTTGCTCTTCTCGGTGATCTGCAGCAGCGGGCTGACCTCGCCGCCCCGGCGCAGATCGACGACGACGGCCTTGGTCAGCCCGTCCAGCTCCCGGTCCAGGGCGAGCAGCCGCCCCGACCGGTCCAGCCAGGTGCCGCCGGTGCACCGGCCGGGCACGGTGGCCAGCAGCTCGGGGCCGCCGCTGCCGCCGTGCACCAGCCACAGCGCCGTGGACCTCTCGCGGTGCACCAGCGCGTACGCGGACGAGCCGTCCGGCGCGGGCGGCAGCAGCGACAGGTACAGGCACTCGATCGCGCCGAGGGGCAGCTCGCCCGTGCCGGGGCCGGCCGGGTAGAGCAGCGAGAGCGCGAACCGCTCGGCGACCCGGCGCCGGATCAGCACCCGGCCGTCGGCCAGCGGCAGCACCTCGCTGTCGGCCTCCTCGGGCTGCTTGCCGCGCAGCGAGACCGCGTACGGTTCGGGGCCGTCGAGCGTCCAGCGCTCCGGAAACCAGCCATCCGCACCGCGACCGAGCGCCAGCCGGGCCGCGTACGAGCCGTTCACCGTGACCGTGAAAGCCGCCCGTCTCATGTCCGCCGAGGCACTCGGGGGAGCGCCGGCAGGCGTGCTCTGGGTGTCGTGGGGAGCACAGACCGTCATGAGAAACGTCACCTCCGGCACTGAACGTAGTTATCGCGCTTCGCGTTTAACCCTCCGACCTCTGCCGGTTCACGCTTAAGGGTGGAGATTGTCCGATTCGCCTGAGGATCGGGCGGCAAATGTGCTTCGTCTTCCGCAGCGAGGGAGGCGAGGCGGGCCCCGGCGCCCGCCGGTGGCCGGCCCGGCCCTCTTGACCCGGCCCCGCTCACCTGCACCGGGGCGGGCGCTAGTGAAGCACCGGCACGCCAGGCAGGTAGCCTTTCCCCCGTGCCCGCACTGTCTGAAGTCATCGCCGCCCTCGAAGCTCTCTGGCCCCCGGAGCGGGCCGAGCAGTGGGACGCCGTCGGCACGGTCTGCGGCGACCCGGACGCAACGGTCGGCCGGGTCCTCTTCGCCGTCGACCCCGTGCAGGAGGTCGTGGACGAAGCCGTGCGGCTCGGCGCCGACCTGCTCGTCACCCACCACCCGCTCTACCTGCGCGGTACGACGACCGTCGCGGCCTCCACCTTCAAGGGCCGCGCCGTGCACACCCTCATCAAGCACGACATCGCCCTGCACGTCGCGCACACCAACGCCGACCGCGCCGACCCCGGAGTCTCCGACGCCCTCGCCGGCGCCCTGGACCTGCGCGTCACCGGCCCTCTCGTGCCCGACCCCACCGACCCCGAGGGCCGCCGCGGCCTCGGCCGGATCTGCGCGCTCGACCCGCCGCTGACCCTCGGCGAATTCGCCGAGCGCGCCGCCAAGCGGCTGCCCGCCACCGCGCAGGGCATCCGCGTCGCCGGCGACCCGGAGCGCACGATCCGCACGGTCGCCGTCTGCGGCGGCTCCGGCGACTCCCTCTTCGACGAGGTGCGGGCCGCCGGCGTCGACGCCTACGTCACCGCCGACCTGCGCCACCACCCCGCCTCCGAGGCACGGGAGCACGGCCCGCTCGCGCTGGTCGACGCCGCCCACTGGGCCACCGAGTGGCCCTGGACCGAGCAGGCCGCGGCCCAGCTCGACGAGATTTCCGACCGGCACGGCTGGGGCCTGCGCACCCACGTCTCCCGTACGGTCACCGACCCCTGGACCGCCCACGCGGCGTCCACCACTCATTACCATTCATAGGAGCCCCCAACTGAACGCCGCGCCCGCCGACCAGATCCGCCTCCTCGACCTCCAGGCCCTGGACGTCCGCCTCTCCCAGCTCGCGCACAAGCGCAAGAGCCTGCCCGAGCACGCCGAGATCCAGTCCCTCGAAGGCGACCTCGCCCAGCACCGCGACCTCCTCGTCGCCGCGCAGACCGAGGAGAGCGACACCGCCCGCGAGCAGACCAAGGCCGAGCAGGACGTCGACCAGGTCCGCCAGCGTGCCGCCCGCGACCAGCAGCGCCTGGACTCCGGCGCCGGGATGTCCCCCAAGGACCTGGAGAACCTCCAGCACGAGGTGGCCTCCCTCGCCAAGCGCCAGGGCGACCTGGAGGACGTCGTCCTCGAGGTCATGGAGCGCCGCGAGGCCGCCCAGGAGCGCGTCACCGAGCTGACCGGCCGCGTCGAGTCCGTCCAGGCCAAGGTCAACGACGCGGTGGCCCGCCGCGAGACCGCCACCAGGGAGATCGACGCCGAGATCGCCACGGCCACCAAGGAGCGCGAGCTCGTGGCCGGCTCCGTCCCCGAGGGCCTGATCAAGCTCTACGACAAGATCCGCACCCAGTCCGGCGGTGTCGGCGCGGCCCGCCTCTACCAGCGCCGCTGCGAGGGCTGCCGCCTGGAGCTGAACATCACCGAGATCAACGAGGTCCGGGCCGCCGCGGCCGACGAGGTCGTGCGCTGCGAGAACTGCCGCCGCATCCTGGTCCGTACGCCCGAGTCCGGCCTGTAAGCACCCATGGCGAATCGCTTCATCGTCGAGGCGGACGGCGGCTCCCGGGGCAACCCGGGTCCCGCCGGCTACGGCGCTGTCGTCCTGGACGCCGACAGCGGCGAGGTCGTCGCGGAGGCCGCCGAGTACATCGGCACGGCCACCAACAACGTCGCCGAGTACCGGGGCCTGATCGCCGGGCTGGAGGCCGCCAAGGCCGTCGACCCGGACGCGAGCATCCAGGTCCGCATGGACTCCAAGCTCGTCGTCGAGCAGCTGTCCGGCCGCTGGAAGATCAAGCACCCGGACATGAAGCCGCTGGCCGCGCAGGCGCTGTCCATATTCCCCGCGGGCCGGGTCACGTACCAGTGGATCCCGCGCGAGAAGAACAAGCACGCGGACCGGCTGGCCAACGAGGCCATGGACGCGGGCAAGGCGGGCAGGCAGTGGGAGCCGGGACGGGCCGCCGTGCCCGAGCGCCCGCAGGCCGCCCCCGTCGAGCCGCCGCTCGCCGAGCCGAAGGCCGCCCCCGTCGGCTGGGGCGCGGCCGCCGACCTGGGCACCCCCACCACCTTCGTCCTGCTCCGCCACGGCGAGACCCCGCTGACCCCGCAGAAGCGCTTCTCGGGCAGCGGCGGCACGGACCCGGAGCTCTCCCCGGCCGGGCGCCGCCAGGCCGAGGCGACGGCCGCGGCCCTCGCCGCGCGCGGCACCATCCAGGCCGTCGTCAGCTCGCCGATGCGGCGCTGCCGTGAGACGGCGGAGGCGGTCGCCGGCCGCCTCGGCCTCGACGTCCGTATCGACGAGGGCCTGCGCGAGGCCGACTTCGGCGCCTGGGAGGGCATGACCTTCTCCGAGGTGCGCGAGCGCTACCCCGACGACCTGGACGCCTGGCTCGCCTCCTCCAAGGCGGCGCCCACGGGCGGCGGCGAGAGCTTCGCCGCGGTCGCCCGGCGCATCGCCGTCTCGCGGGACAAGCTCCTGGCCCGTTACGCGGGCCGTACGGTGCTGCTGGTGACGCACGTGACGCCGGTCAAGACGCTGGTCCGGCTGGCGCTGGGCGCCCCGCCGGAGTCGCTGTTCCGGATGGAGCTGTCGGCGGCCTCGCTGTCGGCGGTGGCGTACTACGCCGACGGCAACGCGTCGCTGCGGCTGCTGAACGACACGTCGCACCTGCGGTGAACGGCGGGTCTCCCTGCCGGCCTCTCTGGTACGAGGTCAGCGGGAGACCGTGCCCAGCCTCTTGCTCTCCCGGTCCTCGATGTCCTGCGGGCGGTCGCCGGTGGCGGCGGTCCGGGGGCAGCCGGGGCACGTCCAGAGATCCGGGGTGCCGATGGCCGGCGGCGTCATGTCGACCTCGCAGTGCGGGCACCGCACGGTGATCGGCTCCACGTGACCGCACGTGCCGCAGACCCACAACGGCCCCTCGCAGTCGTGCTGCCGCCACGCGGTCCGCAGACAGCGGGGACACCCCGTCGTGACGATCCCGGCGCCCCGGCTTATCACCGGGGGCTCCGGGGTCGTGTCGGCGTACTCGATGATCTGTGCCCTGATCCGGTCATCCGTGGTGTTGGCCATCCGCAGGAGATGTGCGACGCGTGAGCGTGCTTCGTCGACAAAATCGTTCATGACGGGCAGCAGATTAGCGCCGACAGCGTGCGGATCGCGTCAGTGTGCGGCCCGCTGATGCAGCCCCATGGCGACGGCCATGGCCGCCGCGGTCTGCGGACATCCCGCCTCGATGGCCTTGGCGCGCCTGCGCTTGATGTCCGCGCACTCGAGGCAGCGGTACGTCATCAGCCGCCGCAGTCCGGTGATGATCTGTTCCACGACGTCCACCCGAAGGGGCGGGAATTGCACGTATGCACTCCCGCTCATGGGCTGGCCGGGGGTGAACCGCAGGGCCCACCCGTGATCGCGGCACACGGATTGCAGCGCGGCGGCGGTCTGGGCGGCGAGGGTACGCAGGTCTGCGTCGGTGGTGGTGGGGGCTGATGCCATCCGGGTTCCTCGGTGCGTGCTGGGCGTTTGTGGATCACCCTCGTGTGGGTGACCAACTACTTGTTGTGCGTACAGAGTTCCGTGTTGCGGCCTACTCTCACAACGTTTTGCACGTGCCATGGGCAACCTGTCACAGGGGGCGGACATGAAGCGACGCAACGGCGGCGGTGGGGCGGCGACGACGGCGGCGGTGTTCGGGGAGGTGCTGAGACACCACCGGGAGGGCGCGGGGCTGACGCAGGAGGAACTGGCGGGGAAGATTCCGTGCGACAGGTCGCTGGTGGCGAGGGTGGAGTCGGGGACGCGGGTGCCGCAGGAACAGTTCGTGGAGGCGTGCGACCAACTGCTGGGTACGGGGGTGATGTTCGCGCGGTTGAGAGCGAACATCGACTGGTACCCGGAGGTCAGCCATCCGGACTGGTTCAAGCGGCGGGCGGCGATGGATGCGGAGGCGGTGGTGCTCCGCGAGTATCAAGCGCAGGTGGTCCCGGGATTGCTGCAGACGGAGGACTACGCGCGGGCGCTGTTCTCCAGGGTGGTGCGAGGCGGCGACAAAGAAGTCGAGGAACGGTTGCGGGCCCGAATGAGTCGTCAGCAACGCTTCCTTGAGCCGGGTGGCCCCCTCCTTGTGGTCGTTCTCGACGAGAGCTCGATCCGTACGGTCATGCAGGACGCGGCTGTGATGCGCGATCAGTGTGCTCACCTGCTGGCTGTGGCACAACGACCGAATGTGTGCATTCAAGTGGTGCCTGCGGGCGACGGTAGTGTCGTCCGCCCGGACACTTCGATGTCGCTGATCAGGCTGCCGGACGGGACGGAGTGGGTTTACTCCGAATCGTTGGACTGCGGTCATTTCAACAACGATCCGGCAGTTATCGCGCGGCACTCCCAGACCTATGATGTGCTGAGGGCGGGCGCCCTGTCTGCCCGTGAATCAGCTGCTCTGATCGCAGACGCGATGGAAGGATATGGGCGGGATGACAGCATGGCGCAAGAGCAGCTACAGCGGTGCCAATGGCGGGAATTGCGTCGAAGCGACCGTACTGGGCGCAGCCCAGTGGAGGAAAAGCAGCCACAGCGGGCACGACGCCGGGGACTGCATAGAAATAGCCCCCGATATCCCCGATTTCGTCCCCGTAAGGGACAGTAAGCACCCCCAAGGTCCAATCCTGACCTTCCAGGCGCAAGCCTGGACCGCGTTCGTGGAAGCGCTCAAAGCCGATTAGAGCTCGGTCACCACAACGTCAAGCCCCCACGGAGTGGCCCCCTTCGCGGGGGCGCCGCCCTCGACGACGTACCCCAGCTCCCGCAGCGCGTCGGCGAGCTCGGCCGGGTTGTCGGGTGCGTACCCGGACGTGAAGAGGTCGCGGACGAGCCGCCCCTTGGTGGCCTTGTTGAAGTGGCTGACGACGGACCGCTTCTCGACGCCGTCGACGACCTTGGACTGGAGCACCCGGACGGTAGCGGTCCGCTCGGCGAGGTCACCCTTGGGCTTCCAGGCGGAGGCGTAGGCGGAGGAGCGCAGGTCGAGGACGAGCCCGTCGGCGGCGGCCTCGGGGAGGGCGTGGGCCATGGGCTTGCGCCAGTACGCGGCCAGCGAGCCGAGGCCGGGCAGCTTCACGCCCATGGAGCAGCGGTAGGAGGGGATCGGGTCCGTGATGCGGACGGCGCCCCAGAGGCCGGAGAAGACGAGCAGGGAGCGCTCGGCGGCGGCGCGGGCCTTGCCTTCGAGGGTGGCGAGGCCGAGGGCGTCGTAGAGGACGCCGGTGTAGATCTCACCGGCGGGGCGGGTGGCGGCGGTGCGCAGGGCGGCGTTCTTGGCGATCTCGCCGCGCAGGCCGGGGCTGAGGCCGAGGACGTCGGCGGCTTTTTCCTCGTCGGCGGAGCAGAGCTCGACCAGCTCGTCCAGGACCGCCTCGCGGGCGTCGGCGAGGGCGGGCAGCGAGAGGGAGCCGATTTCGAGCACCGGCCCGGTGCCACCCGTGGCCTTCCCCTCGGACGGCGGCAACAGCACGAGCACGGTCGTTCTCCTGTCCTTTTTGCTGACGGACGGAGCCTAACGCCGTGGGCGCCGCTCGCCGTGGTGCGCCCCCGCGTGAGCGGCCGGTAACATGGTCGTCACGGCGGACGAGCCGGCCGGGCGGCCGCGTGGGATCTTCGGATCCCCCGAGGAACGTCCGGGCTCCATACGGCAGGGTGGTGGGTAACGCCCACCCGGGGTGACCCGCGGGACAGTGCCACAGAAAACAGACCGCCGGGGATCTTCGGATTCCCGGTAAGGGTGAAACGGTGGTGTAAGAGACCACCAGCGTCCGAGGTGACTCGGACGGCTAGGTAAACCCCACCTGGAGCAAGGTCAAGATGGGACACTTCGGTGTCCCTGCGCGGATGATCGAGGGCTGCCCGCCCGAGTCCGCGGGTAGACCGCACGAGCCTGACGGCAACGCCAGGCCTAGATGGATGGCCGCCTCCCCGAGGGCCGCAAGGCCCCCGGGAGACAGAACCCGGCGTACAGGCCGACTCGTCCGCCGCCCTCCCGAACAGGGAGTCCGGTTGCCTCTGCGTGACGGTCACAGGACGGTGATCTGCAAGATGTACACGCACTGGTGGCGGGGCACGATCTGGTACACGAACATCCCGCCGGTGATCACCTCGCGCCGCAAGTGTGGGGATGCCCCCTGATACGTTGTCCCGTCGAGGTACAGGGCGGCAGCGGCGCGGACGAGTTCCTCAGTGCGTGTTTCGACGCGGGCGACGAACGCCAGGTCGTCGAGGCCACCGATGACGTGCTCGGCATCCGGGTCGTACTCCCAGCGCCAGCTCTCAGCCACCGGCTACCGCCGCCTGGGCCTGGTTGTGTACTGCAAGGGCCTCGTCCATCGCGGCCCGCCATGCGGGATTCTCCCGGTCCAAGGTGTGGATCGCGCGCTGTGCCTCATCCATACGGTGGGAGAGCGCCGGGCGGCGGAGGATTTCGATCTCGGTGGCCCACTTGACCAGGAATCCCCGGATCGGGCTGAACGACTGCTCGGCAGTCGCCTGGTTGAACAGCACATCTCGGTCGGCGAGGAATTCGGGCATACGCACCGGAGCGACACGGGCGAGTGCCACACGTAGAGCGGCGAAGTTCATTTCGGGCCGGGGGATGATCTCCTCGGCGGGCTCCGGGGCGGGTGCGGTGGTCATACGACGGTCTCCTGGCGGGCGCTGGGGCAGTTGCCTGCGAGGGGGGCGGAGATGAGGGGCTGCGTCTCCGCCATAGGGATCAAGAGATGCGCGCTCATGTGAGAGCTCCTGGGGCGTGTGGTTGGTCCGCTACGCGTTCGCTGCTGCGCGTCCCGGACTTCGTCACCAGCCTACCGAGACGGCCGCAGCCGGGCAGGAGCCTCATGGCTGAGGGGCTTCTTTTTGCCCCGGCCCGCGTGGCGGGATCAGAGGATGGGGCTATTGCCCCGTTCCGAAGCGGAGCCCGTCGAGGAGCAGGTCGAGGAGGCGGTCGGCGCGTTCGCGTTGGTCGGGAGCGCTGGTGATCAATGCGATACCGGCGAGGCTGAAGCCGACGTCGAAGGGGTCGATGTCCGAGCGCAGGAGACCGGCATCGGCGCCGGCGCGCAGCAGGGTGCCGATCGCGGTGCCGAGCTTGTCGAGGGTCTCGGCGAAGGGGTCCGCACCGGAGGCGACCACGGCCCGCAGGGCGTCCGCCATGCCGTGCTTGGCTGCCAGGTAATCGATGAATTTGTCCATCCACAGGCGCATGGCCCGGTCCGGCGGGAAGTCGGCCAGCAGCTCCGCGGCGCTGTCGCAGACCCGGGCCAGTTCGTTGCGGTAGGCCGCCTCGACCAGTGCCTCGCGTGTGGGGAAGTGGCGGTAGAGCGTCGCCGAGCCGACGCCCGCGGCCTTGGCGATCGTGTCGATCGGAACGTCCGCGCCCTTCTCGGAGAAGGCGCGCACGGCCGCTTCGAGGATGCGCTCCCGGTTGCGGCGGGCGTCGGCCCGCAGTGGGCTCGGTTGGGGGGTCAAGGCTGCTCCCTTCGTCTGGGGGTCAGTCTAGCTGGACAACCGGGGAGGTCCCCGGTTAGCGTTGCGGTTAAACGGGGAGTTCTCCGGTTATGGCTGGCGCCACTTCTCTCGACAGGCAAGGAGAGCCTTGATGACTTCACCGAAGACGGTTCTGATCACCGGCACGTCCTCCGGCATCGGCCTGGCCGCCGCCGTCGACGCCGCCCGGGCGGGCTGGACGGCCGTCGCGACCATGCGCGACACGGGCAAGGCCGAGGCGCTGCTGAAGGCCGCCGCCGAGGCGGGCGTGGCCGACCGTGTCCGGGTCAAGCGCCTGGACGTGACCGATCCCGAGAGCATCGCCGCCTGCCTGGACGAGGTGATCGCCGAGCACGGCGGCTTGGACGCGCTGGTCAACAACGCCGGAGCCGCCCAGGTCGGCACCATCGAGCAGAGCAGCGTCGGCGACGTCCGCGCCGCCATGGAGGTCAACTTCTTCGGCGTGGTGGCTGTCACCCGTGCCGCCCTGCCGCACCTGCGCGCCTCCCGGGGCCGGGTGATCACCGTGAGCAGCGTCGGCGGCGTCGTCGGCCAGCCCTTCAACGAGGCGTACTGCGCGGCCAAGTTCGCCGTCGAGGGCTTCATGCAGTCCCTCGCCCCGGTCGCCGCTACCGTCGGCGTCGACGTCACCGTGGTCGAACCGGGCGCGGTGGCAAGCGAGTTCGTCGCCAATCTCGGCTTGGACGTACCAGCCCTGCTTGCCGGGGTCGGGCCTTACGCCCCGGCCCTTGAAGCGTACATCGCCCGCACCCGGGACTCCTTCGGCAACGCCCAGACTCCGGCCGAGGCCGCCGCGCCGATCATCGACGCCCTGACCGCCGAGCGCCCGCCTTTCCGCGTCCAGACCTCGCAGTGGGCCCGCGACTTCGTCTCCACCACCCTCGCCGACCTCGACGGCTCCGCCGTCCAGACCCTCACCGGCGCCTGGGTCCGCTGAACCGCCCCAGGTGCGGCGGGCGTCGGCGCCGTCAAGTAGCGGGGGCCGCGCCCATGACAAATGTCATGGGTGAACAAGGGGCGATCTCACTGCTGGGGCGACCGTGTCCGCGATGACGATAGTGGGCATGCAGAAGCAGCCCACCCTCGTGTCCGAGGCAGACCTTCGTCACCCCGTCAGTCTGAAAGCGTTCCGCCGGGTCAAGGCGCTCGTCGGTTCCTATCTGGCCCTCAGCGTGCTGACCCTTGCGGTCATAGCCCTTCTCCGCAACGACGCGGCCGTGGTGAACCCCGCGGTCTGGGTCCGCGGCACCATCGTCGTCGGCAGCGCCCTGCTCACCTGTGCCTTCGCCGCCCGCACGGCCCGCGGCTCCCGCGGCGCGTACCGCAGGCTGCGCATCGTCTCCGGCGTCATGGTGATCGCGATCGCCGCGATCATCGCACTGCCCGGCATGTTCCCGCTGTGGATGAAGACCGAGCAGGCGGTCTGCGGACTGCTGCTGCTCGGCGTCGTCATGGTCGTCAACGGCAGGCACCTGCGCTCCCTGTTCGCCGCCCGATGACCGCCCCGCCAGATGCCAAGACGCTGTCTGTGCACGGTGTTAGCGTGCCTGACATGGGCGACGTCGGAGGGGCACACGTGGCGGGCATGCCGGCCGGTGACTCGCCGCGATGGGCGCAGGGCTGGCGGCGCGTCCTTCTCGCGACCGGAATGCTCATCTATCCGTGTGTCACGGCCTTGGGCGTCGCCCAGTACGCGACCGGCACCACCGCGGTCGTCGGGTACGCCATCGTGGCGGCCTTCTGCGTGTGTTACGCCCTCACGGGTGTCTCCTTCGCTTCGGGCCGCCAGGCCCGGGCGTGGGTGCTGCTCGGCGTCATGGCCGTGTTGTTCGCGGCCGAACTGCCCGTGGCCCGGAACTTCGCCTTCTACCTCGCCGCCGTCGTCGTCTCCAGCGCGGCGATGATGCTGCGCCGGTACATGCTGCTGATCATCGCAAGCGGAGCGTTCGCGGCGCTCGTCGTGCCCTGGGCGGTGCGGCCGTGGCGGAGCGGGCCCGGCTGGATGGAGGCCGTCATGATCGTCTTCACCAGTCTGATGGTGTGCGGGTTTTCGGAGATCGCGGCCGCCAACCGCGCCCTGCTGGAGGCCCGTGCCGAGGTCGCGCGCCTGGCCTCGGAGGCCGAACGGACCAGGATCGCCCGCGACTTGCACGATCTGCTGGGGCACTCCATCACCGTCATCGCCGTCAAAAGCGGTCTGGCCCGCCGCCTCGCCGAGAGCGGATCGCCGCGCGCGGTGGAGGAGATCGCCGAGGTCGAGGTCCTGTCCCGGCACATACTCAACGACGTACGGGCCGCCGTGTCCGGCTACCGCGAGGTGACGCTCGCCGGTGAACTCGCCCGCGCCAGAGAACTGTTGCGCGCGGCGGGCGTCGTGGCCGACCTGCCCACGGCCACCGACGCGGTCGACGCCGCTCACCAGGAGCTGTTCGGCTGGGCGGTACGGGAGGGCATCACCAATGTCGTACGCCACGCACGAGCCACCCGGTGCACCGTGAGCCTGTCGGCGGCCTGCGTGGAGATCCGCGACGACGGGACCGGCACCCCGGCCCCCGGCGGCAACGGTCTGACCGGACTGCGGGAGCGGATGGCCGCCGCCGGGGGCACGGTGGAGGCGGGACCGGCGGCCCCGGGCGGCTGGCGGCTCCGCGTCACGCTCGACGGGCCCGGACCGCAAGGACCCGGCAGCGCGACGAAGGGCATCTCCGCATGACGATCAGGTTGCTGCTCGCCGACGACCAGGACCTCATTCGCGGCGCCCTGTCCGCGCTGCTCGAACTGGAAGAGGACTTCGAGGTCGTCGCCTCCGTGGCCCGCGGCGACAAGGTCGTCGAAGCCGCCCGCGCCCACCGGCCGGACGTGGCCCTGCTCGACATCGAGATGCCGGGCCTCGACGGCCTCGCCGCGGCATCGGTCCTCACCGCGCAGATGCCCGAGTGCCGCGTGGTGATCCTCACGACCTTCGGCCGCGCCGGCTATCTGCGCCGGGCGATGACGGCCGGCGCCGTCGGCTTCGTCGTCAAGGACGCTCGTCCCGAGGCCCTGGTGGACGCCATCCGCCGCGTCATGCGAGGCGAACGCGTCATCGACCCGGCCCTCGCGGCGGCGACCCTCGCGGCGGGCGAGTCCCCGCTGACGGGGCGAGAGCGCGACGTACTGAACGTGGCCCGCTCCGGCGCCACGGTCGCCGAGATCGCCGCGAAGCTCTACCTGTCCGAGGGGACGGTGCGGAATTACCTGTCGGTCGCGATAGCGAAGACCGGTACTCGCAACCGCATGGAGGCGGTACGCACCGCGGACGAACGCGGCTGGTTGTAGGCACCGCCCTGCCGCGGGCCGGGCAGGCCATCAGCCGAGCTCGGCGAGGTCCTCCGGGCTCAGGCTCAGCGCGCCGGCAGCGATGTTCTCTTCCAGGTGGGCCAGTGAGCCGGTGCCGGGGATGAGCAGCATGTTCGGCGATCGGGCCGGCAGCCAGGCACCAGGTCGTCCGGGTAGGGATGCAGCGCCTCCCGGATCAGTTCGTTGGCCGCCACCCCGTCACGCGAGTAGTAGTGCGAGGTGTCGATGTGGTTCACCCCGAGCTCCACGGCCCGGCGAAGGATGGCCAGTGCCGTTTCCCGGCGGGGCCGGTCACCCTTCGGCCAGCCGGTCAGCTTCATCGCACCGTACCCGACCCTCGCGACGTTCAAGTCGCCGCCAAGTGCCCACTGTTGTCTCGTCGTGATCACCACACTAGCGCTCCGGCCAGATTGTGATCTTGTGTCTTACGGCGATGTCCAGTTGACGAATGTCCCCGTGCCCGCGCTGCCCGCTCGGATCCTTAGGCTGGCCACGTTGTCGCCCCACGGGATGGCGGCCCGGCCGGAGGTGCCGCAGCCGAGGAGGTGCCATTTGTTGTCCTGAGGGCTGAATGCCTGGACGCACACGGCCGGGTCCGTGTCCGAGTCGGCGGATTCCCAGCTGATGTCCGCCGTGGCGCCGGGCGCTCCGATGACGGCGCAGCTGGATTCCGGGCCGTAGATTCCGCCGGGCGGTGCGTACACCTGGCCGGCGCAGCCGACGGCCGCCGGGGCCGCCGTGGCCGGGGAGGGCAGTGCCAGTGGTGCCACCGTCGCGGCAGCTACGGCGAGCCAGGCGAGGGGTATTCGTCGTGAAGGCATGGGGGTCCTTGAGCCCTTGCTGCAGAATTACGGCGTCGCGAACGTGAAGTTCGAGTGGTTCGTCGCCAGTTGGGTGCCGTCCGGGCCGTACGCCGTTACCTGGAGCTGCCAGTGGACGTTCGGGGTCGGCACGATGAAGGTCGGCTTCCAGTCCGTGCTGTCCCAGCCGAGGATGGGGGAGCCGATCGTGCTGTCGTCGCTCATGCTGATCTTGGTGGCTTCGTTGTAGGTGTGCCACTTGATGTAGCCGGTCCTGCCTTTGAGGCCCGTGAAGGTCATGTTCACCTGGACCTTGGTGACCGTCGGGGTCACCGCACCCGCGAACGCCACGCTGTCGATTCTCGCCGAGACGCGGACGGTGGAGGCCGGGGTGGGCGGGGAGGGCGTGGGTGAGGCGGCGAGCGTGGTGGGCGGCGAGGGGGTCGGGGTCGGGCCGTCTGTGGTGTGCGAGGCGAAGGGGCCCGCCTTGACCAGGACCGGAATCGTGGCCGCCAGGACCACGGCCAGGCCGCCCGTCACCCAGTACGTCCACACCCGCGACCAGAAGCGGTTGTCGGGCGGGGCCGGCGGGGTCGGCGGCGGCTCCGGTGGTGGTGGAGGGTCTCCGTCCTGGCTCAATGCGCCACCCCCGTCGGTCGCCTCGCGCTTGAGAGGACGCTACACCCGGAATCAGCCATTCGGGCGGCGGATGGCAGGCTTCGGGGGCGTACGGGCGGGCGTGCGCCCCCACCCCCGTCAGACCCCCTCAGGCGATGCGCGTGGCCGTGCCGCTCACCCGCACCCGCGGGTCGCCCTCGCGCAACTCCACCCCCAGCAAACCTGGTCGTCCCATGTCAACGCCCTGATGCAAAGTCAGTTCGGCTGCCGCGCCCACCAGCCCGTACTCCCTCAGGTACGCACCCAGCGCCGCCGCCGCGGCCCCCGTCGCCGGGTCCTCGGCCACGCCGCCGACCGGGAACGGGTCGCGCACGTGGTAGACGGAGTCGCTTTCGCGCCAGAGGAGTTGGACCGTCGTCAGGTCCAGCTCGCGCATCAGCGAGGCCAGGCGCTCGAAGTCGTAGTCCAGTTCCGCCAGGCGCTCGCGGGTCGCGGCGGCCAGCACCAGGTGCCGGGCCCCGGCGTAGGCGATGCGCGGCGGGAACGCCGGGTCCAGGTCCGCGGCCGGCCAGTCCAGCGCCTCCAGGGCCTCGGCCAGCACCTGGGGAGCCACCTCCTCCGTATGCGGCTCCACGCTCGTCAGCGTCGCCCGCAGCGTGCCGTCCGCCGCCTCGTCCACCGTCACGGGCACCGTCCCCGCGGGCGTCGCGAAGACCAGCTCGCCCGGACCGTCGCGCTCCGCCAGCGCGACCGCGGTCGCCACCGTGGCGTGGCCGCAGAAGGACACCTCGGCCAGCGGGCTGAAGAAGCGCAGGGTGAACGCCCGGCCCGGCTCGCCCAGCCTCTCCGCTTCCCCCAGCCCCTCCGGCGGCGCGGTCAGAAAGGCCGTCTCGCTGTAGCCGAGCCCCGCCGCGATCGCGGCCATCGCCGCATCGTCGAGGCCGGTGGCGTCCAGCACGATCCCGGCGGGGTTGCCGCCCGCGGGATCGGCGGAGAAGGCGGTGTAGCGCAGAACGTCGTTCGTAGACATGGACTTCGCGGTCATGGACATCCCAACGGGTCGTCGGTACAGACCTATTCCCCTCGCCCGAACCCGCGCGCACCCTGTGGGCATGACCCCCCAAACGACCCCACGGGCACTCACCGACAACCCCTTCACCCTCGGCGTCGCCTCCGGCGACCCCCTCCCTGACTCCGTGGTCCTGTGGACCAGACTCGCGCCCCTGCCCTACGAGGTGGGCAACGGCTTACCCGCCGACGGCGCCGTCGACGTCCAATGGGAACTGGCCTCCGACGAATCGTTCCGCCAGGTCGTGCAGCGCGGCACCGTCCCCGCCCCCGCCGCTGACAACCACACCGTCCACCTCGATGTGCGCGGCCTCGCCCCCGCCGCCACCTACTGGTACCGCTTCCGCGCCGGCCAGTGGTTCAGCCCCGTCGGCCGCACCCGCACCGCCCCCGCCCCCGACGCGTCCGTCACCGGCGGTGCCCGCTTCGGACTGCTCTCCTGCCAGCAGTACGACGAGGGGTACTACACCGCCCTCGCCCACCTGGCCGCCGAGGACCTCGACGCGGTCTTCTTCGTCGGCGACTACATCTACGAGAACGCCATCAACGCCCAGGCGGGCGCCCGCAACTACACGGACCGCCCGCTGCCCGACTTCTTCGCCCACTGGACCTGGAACCTGGACGACTACCGGCTGCGCTACGCCCTCGGCAAGTCCGACCCCGACCTCCAGGCCGCGCACGCCGCCCACCCCTGGTATGTCACCTGGGACGACCACGAGGTGGAGAACAACTACGCGGGCGACATCTCCCAGAACAACGACCCGGTCGACGTCTTCCGCGCCCGCCGCGCCGCCGCCTACCGCGCGTACTGGGAGAACATGCCGCTGCGCGAGGCCTGCCGCCCCAACGGCCCGGACGCCCTGCTCTACCGCCGCTTCCAGTACGGGCGGCTGGCGCAGTTCGACATCCTCGACACCCGCCAGTACCGCTCCGACCAGGCCTACGGCGACGGCTGGCAGTACCCGGGCCCCGAAACGGACGACCCCGCCCGCACCCTCACCGGTGACGAGCAGGAGCGCTGGCTCCTCGACGGCTTCCGGGCGTCCACGGCCCGGTGGAACGTGATCCCCCAGCAAGTCGCCTTCTCGCGGCGGAAGAACACGACCGCCGACCGGTCCACGCTCTCCATGGACGCCTGGGACGGCTACCCGGCCTCGCGGGAGCGCGTGCTGGCGGGGGTGCGGCAGGCCGGCATAGCCAACCTCGCCGTGCTCTCCGGTGACGTGCACGTCCACTACGCGATGGACATCAAGGAGGACTGGGACGACCCCGGCTCGCGGACGCTGGGCGTGGAGGTGGTGGGGACGTCGGTCTCCAGCGGCTTCGACGGCGACGAGCGCCCGGACGACTGGAACCTGATGCTGGCCGCGAACCCGCACATGAAGTACTACGACGGGCGCCGGGGCTATGCCGTCGTCTCCCTCGACGACACGCACCTGCAGGCCGACTACCGCACGCTCACCGGCGTCCTCACACCCGGGGCGCCCGTCTCCACCGCCGCGCGATTCGTCTCGGAGGCCGGGGCACCGGGATTCAGCGCGGCGTAAGCGGTGTAAATGGGAGTGCCGGGGACGGGGGGAAACGCCGGACGGCAGAGGCGTAGGCCCGTGGGTGCAAGCCCCTTACATCCGTGGACGTAAGCCCCGTTCCTCCTTGTCGCCCATGACACCATGGAGCCCATGACGGACCCCGCCCCCACCACCACCCCCGCCCCCGCGCGCTCCCGAATACCCGCCGCCACCCGCCACAGCAGCCTCCTCGTCACCCTCGTGCTCGGCGGCCTCACCGCCCTCCCGCCGCTCTCCATGGACATGTACCTCCCGGCCCTCCCGGAGGTCACCGACTCCCTGGCGAGCCCGGCGTCGACCGTGCAGCTGACGCTCACCGCCTGCCTGATGGGCATGGCGCTCGGCCAGCTCGTGGTCGGACCCATGAGCGACAAGTGGGGCCGCCGCCGGCCCCTGCTCGTCGGCATGGTCGTCTACGTGCTCGCCACCGCCGTCTGCGCCTTCGCGACCAGCGCCGGGCTGCTCGTCGGCTTCCGGCTGGTGCAGGGCCTCGCGGGGGCCGCGGGGATCGTCATCGCGCGGGCCGTCGTGCGCGACCTCCACGAGGGCGTGGCCATGGCCCGCTTCTTCTCCACCCTCATGCTGATCTCCGGCGTGGCGCCGGTCGTCGCGCCCCTCATCGGCGGCCAGATCCTGCGCCTGACCGACTGGCGGGGCGTCTTCGTCGTCCTCACCGCCGTCGGCCTCGCCCTCAGCCTCCTCGTCTGGCGCTTCCTGCCCGAGACGCTGCCGCCGGAGAACCGTCACTCCGGCGGGCTGGGAGCAGCCCTGCGCACCATGCGCGGCCTCCTCGCCGACCGCGTCTTCACGGGCTACCTGCTCGCCGGAAGCTTCGCCTTCTCCGCACTCTTCGCCTACATCTCGGCCTCGCCCTTCGTGGTGCAGGACATTTACGGTGCCTCCCCGCAGACCTTCAGCCTGCTCTTCGGCGTCAACTCCGTCGGCCTCGTCCTGGTCGGCCAGATCAACGGCAAGCTGCTCGTCGGCCGGGTCAGCCTCGACAAGGCGCTCACCGTCGGGCTGGTGGTCATCACCCTGGCCGCCGTCGCCCTGGTGCTGACGACCTCCGGGGTGTTCGGCAAGCCGGGGCTGGCGCCGGTCGCGGCCGAGCTGTTCGTCCTGATGTCCGCGATGGGCCTGGCCATGCCCAACACCAACGCCCAGGCCCTGATGCGCTCCCGCAACGCCGCGGGCTCCGCCTCCGCGCTGCTGGGCACCTCCACCTTCCTCCTCGGCGCCGTCGCCTCCCCGCTCGTCGGCATCGCGGGCGAGCACACGGCTGTACCCATGGCCCTGGTCCAGCTGGGCTGCGCCTTGGCGGCCGTCGTCTGCTTCGTGACGCTGTGCCGCCCATGGCGGCGCGCCGAGGACGCCCCCGCAGCCGCATAGAATTCGCCAAATGCACGCCCCCGAATCCGCGCCGACCGGCGAGGCCCCGCTCACCGGTGAAACCCTGCGCACCGCCCTCGCCGGCCTCCTCGACGGCCTGCCGCCGCGGCAGGCCACCCAGGCCGTCGAGCGGCTGATCGCCAACTACCGGGGGCGCACCCCTACCCACACCCCCGTGCTGCGCGACCGCTCCGACGTGGCCGCGTACGCGGCGTATCGCATGCCCGCGACCTTCGAGGCCGTGCGGTCGGCCCTGGAGGCCTTCCGCGACCGGCTCCCGGACTGGGCGCCCGCCTCGCACGTGGACATCGGCGGCGGCACCGGCGCCGCGACCTGGGCGGTGGCGGCGGCCTGGCCCGAGGGCGGGCACCGCACCACGGTCCTGGACTGGGCGGGCCCGGCGCTGGAGCTCGGCGAGGAGCTGGCTCGCACGGCCGCCTCCGAGGCGCTGCGCACGGCGAGCTGGCAGCGGGCGACGATCGGCGCCGGCCTGACGCTCCCCGAGGCCGACCTGATCACGGTCTCCTACGTGCTGAACGAGCTCACCGAGGCGGACCGCCGCGCGGTGACGGAGAAGGCCGCGCGGGCGGCGCGGGCGGTGGTGATCGTCGAGCCGGGCACCCCGGACGGCTACCGCCGGATCATCGAGGCCCGCTCCCTGCTGATCGAGGAGGGCTTCACCGTCGCCGCGCCCTGCCCGCACAGCGCCGGTTGCCCGATAGAGGGCACCGACTGGTGCCACTTCTCGGCCCGGGTCAGCCGCTCCTCCCTCCACCGCCAGGTGAAGGGAGGCTCGCTCCCGTACGAGGACGAGAAGTTCTCGTACGTGGCGGCGGTGCGGGGGCCGGTGGAGCCGGCCGGGACCGCGCGGGTCGTGCGCAAGCCGCAGATCCGCAAGGGCCAGGTCCTCCTGGAGCTGTGCACGCCGGAGGACGGCCTGACCCGCGAGACGGTGACCAAGCGGCACGGCCCCCTCTACCGGGCCGCGCGGGACGCGGACTGGGGGGACGAGTGGCCTCCGGCCAGCGCCGACTGAGGGGCCGCGCCCCGTAAGGGGCGCGGGGAACTGCGCGACCAGCCGACCACGACCCGCAGCCGAAAGACGGCCTCAGCCCCGCAGCTCCTGCGTACAGCACTTCACGCTGCCGCCCCCCTTGAGCAACTCGCCGAGGTCCATCCCGATCGGCTCGTACCCTCTGGCCCGCAGCGGCTCGAACAACCCCACCGCGGCCTGCGGCAGCAACACGTGCCGGCCGTCGCTCACCGCGTTGAGCCCCAGCGCCGCCGCGTCCTCCTCGCTCGCGACCAGCGCGTCGGGGAAGAGCCGCTCCAGCACCGCCCGGCTGCCGGGCGAGAAGGCGCCGGGGTAGTACATGACCTCGTCCCCGTCGAGCACGCACAGCGCGGTGTCGAGGTGGTAGTAGCGCGGGTCCACCAGGTCCAGCCCGATGACCGGGCGCCCGAAGAACTCCTGTGCCTCGGGGTGCGAGAGCGGGCTGCTGCGGAAGCCCCGCCCGGCCAGCAGCCAGGTGGCGGTGACCGCGAAGTCCCCCTCGCCCTCGTTGATGTGCTCGGGCTCGTGCACCTGTGCGTAGCCGTGCGAGCGGAACCACTGCAGGTGCACCCCGGCCTCGGCCCACCGCTCGGGGTGCGCGAAGCGGGCGCCCAGCACCCGCCCGTCGACGACGGTCGCGCCGTTCGCGGCGAAGACCATGTCCGGCAGGTCGGGGCGGGGGGTGAGCTCCTCCACGGTGTGCCCGAGCGCGCGGTAGCGGTCGCGGAGCTCCTCCCACTGCGCGAGGGCGAGCGCGAGGTCGACCGGCTTGCCCGGATCCATCCAGGGGTTGATCGAGTATGTGACCCGGTAGTACGTGGGCGGGCACATCAGGTAGCGGCGAGGGGTGGATGCACGCGGGGCGGTAGGCAAGTCGCGCTCCTCACGGTGGTGTTGGGCACGCACATGGTGTCGTGCGTGCCCAAATGGTCCTCGCTGCGCGCCGCTCGCGCATGAACCGTACGGGTGGTTTACGCGCCGCCCGGAACGGCGGCGTGACACTTGCTTCCGAGGTTGCGGTACGGGGCGGGTATCGGACGATACGGTCCGTCTTGTCCGGCCTCGTTGAGACGATACGTTTCGCCTCAACCCGCCGCTACACTGCCCGCCATGGCGATCTCCAAGACCCCCGACTCCACCCGCCGCAGCGAGCGCTCCCGCCGGGCGATCCTCGACGCCGCGCTCGACCTCGTCGGCGAGACGGGCTACCAGAAGCTCACCATCGAAGCCATCGCCGCCCGCGCGGGGGTCGGCAAGCAGACCATCTACCGCTGGTGGCCCTCCAAGGCCGCCGTGCTCCTCGACGCCTTCCTCGCCCTCGGCGAGGACGCGGCCCAGGGCGAGCGCGAGCTCCCGGACACCGGCGACCTGGAGGCCGACCTCAAGTCCGTACTGCGCGCGACCGTGGACGAGTTGAACTCCCCGGTCTACGACGCCCCCGCCCGCGCCCTGACGGCCGAAGGCGTGGTCAACGCGGAGCTCGGCGCCCAGTTCGTCGCCCAGGTGCTGGAGCCGCAGCTCCAGCTCTACGTCAAGCGGCTGCGCTCGGCGCAGGAAGCCGGGCACCTCGACCCGGACGTCGACCCCCGGATCGCCCTCGAACTCATCACCGGCCCGCTGACCAGCCGCTGGCTGCTGCGCACCCTCCCGCTCACCCACGACTACGCCGACCGGGTCGTCGAACTCGCACTGCGCGGCATCTCCGCCCGCTGAACCGGGCCCGCGCCCGCCCCGGCCGCACCGGCGGACTTCACCCCGATGTCATGCCGACGCGGCCGGTCTCACACCCCCCGGATACGTTCGGCGGTCACACCAGGAGCAGGATGGTGGCAGCATTGACCGGAGACCGCGGTCGAAGTGAGGGGATAGATGGAACGCAAGAGCAGGTTCTCCCAATGGCTGCGCCGTCCCAGGAGCGGAGCGGGTGGCGATACGGGCACGGGGGCGGCGAGCGAAGCCGCCCGCGAGGAGCTGCTCCTGGCCTCGGCCGCCGCCGGATTCCCCCTGGCCCCCGCCGCACACCCCTCCGGCTACGGCTGTTCCTGTGAGCGCATCGGCTGCCCCACGCCCGGCCGTCACCCGGTCTCCTTCGCCTGGCAGACGCTCGCCAGCACGGACGCCGACAAGGTCACCAAATGGCTGCGCGGCCAGCCCGAGGCCAATTTCGTCACCGCCACCGGCATCGCCCACGATGTGCTCGACGTCCCGGCCGAGGCGGGCCGGCAGGCGCTCGACCGGCTGACCGGCGCGGGGATCGACGTCGGTCCGGTCGCCACGGTCGCCCCCGGCCGCATGCTCTTCTTCACCGCCACCCGCGGCACCCCGGACGACGAGGACGAGTGGTGGCCCTGCGAGCTGGACTGCCATCCCGAGACGATGGACGAGCATCCGGGCCTGCGCTGGCACTGCCGCGGCAGCTATGTGCTGCTGCCGCCCTCCGTCCTCCCGGGTGACGAGCGCGTGGCCTGGCTGCTCGGCCCCGAGCGCCCGCTGCCGGACCCGCTGACCCTGCTGGAAGCCCTCACCGACGCCTGCGCCCAGTACGCGGGCGAGGGCCAGGACCACGAGCCGGCCCACCCCTGGCCCATCGGCCGCTGAGCCCTCGGCTATTCGCCCTTCGCGACGGTCAGCGACTCGATCCGGTTGAGGAAGACGATCCCGCCGTCCGAAGCGCCCTTCCCCGATCCGCTCTTCTCCGGCCCGCTCTTCTTCGGCGGCACCAGCACCGCCGACTCCGATACGCGGGTGAAGGTCACTGCGTGCTGGAGGTCCCCGCTCAGCAGCGCCTTGGTGCGCGGGTCGCTCACCGAGGGCCGCAGGCCCTTGGCCATGGTGCGCTTCTCCCGGTGGTGCGCGGTGAAGAAGACCAGCGCCCCGCCGTCCGGCGTGCTCAGCGCGGGCGCCGGGAAGGACGGAGCCTTTTCGGGGGTGTCGATGTACTCGGTCCAGAACGTGGGCGTACGCACCAGCTTCGCGCGCTCGTCACGGATCAGCGAAGGCGCCCCCGGGGCGAAGGCCGAACCCTGGCCCGTGCGCAGATAGTCGGTGTAGGCGCCGCTCACCGCCTCCGGCGCGACGGCCGGCCCGGCGGGCTCCGCGGCATCGCCGCCGGACTTCCGCGCGGCGCCGGGCACCTGTGCGTAGCCGTCCTTGTCGAGGGCGAACCGCGGCACCTTGTCCTCGGCCATCAGCGACAGGTACGAGGCCTTCCACGGCGCCTGCGCGCCCTCGCGGGTGAAGACCACCAGCCAGCGGTTCTTGTCGCGGTTGCTGCGGGTGTCGGCGACGAAGAACTTCGGCCAGCCCGCCATCTTGGGAATGGTGAAGCGCGCGTCGTCCAGGACGAGCGCCGGATATCCGGGGTTGCCCTGGGGCGTCGCCGCGCGCTGGGCGGTCACGTCCGCCCGGCCTATCTCGGCGAGGGCGCCGCCCTCGACCCGGTCCACCAGGGCCGGGTCGAGCTTGCGGTAGGCGGCGGTGTAGCCGTCGGTGAAGCGCTTGAGGACCCGGGGGGCCTCAGCCTTGTCCACCGACGGGATGATCTCCCGCTCGCCGTGCACCGTCACGCACCCGGTCGCCGTCAGCAGCACCGGCATCAGCAGAGCCGCTGCTGCGGGAGCCCGGAACACCCGACGGGGCGACGGCCGGCGTCTCATCGTTCTTCGACTCCTCGGGTGCTGCCTGGGACGGCGCCACCCTACCCGCACGGCTCGGGGCGAAGAACACCGCCAGGGTCGGTACGAGGTACAGCGCCCACACCGCGACCTGCAGCCAGGTCGGATCGGGCTGGAAGTTGAAGACGCCCTTGAGCAGCGTGCCGTACCAGCTGTCCACCGGGATCTGCTCGCTGATGTCGAAGGCCTTGTTGTTCAGGCCCGGCAGGACACCGGCCTCCTGCAGGTCGTGGAAGCCGTAGGCGAGCACGCCCGCGGCGACCACGATGAGCATGCCGCCGGTCCAGGTGAAGAACTTCGCCAGGTTGATCTTCAGCGCGCCGCGGTAGAAGAGCCAGCCCAGCACCACCGCGCTCAGCAGCCCCAGCAGGGCGCCGACGAGCGGCTGCACGCCGTCGTTGGTGGCCTTCACGGCCGTCCAGATGAACAGCGCGGTCTCCAGGCCCTCGCGGCCCACCGCCAGGAAGGCGGTGACCACCAGCGCCGTGGTGCCCATGGCGAGCGCGGCGTCCAGCTTGCCGTGCAGCTCCTTCTTCAGGTGCCGCGCGGTGCGCCGCATCCAGAAGACCATCCAGGTCACCAGGGCGACGGCGACGACCGACAGCGAACCGCCGAGGGCCTCCTGGGCCTCGAAGGTCATGGTCTGCGAACCCCACTGCAGCAGCGCGCCGAAGCCCATGCTCAGCAGCACGGCGACGGCGATGCCGGTCCAGACCGGGGGCAGGGCGTCCTTCCGCCCGGTCTTGACCAGATACGCGACGAGGATGCAGACGACCAGGCTGGCCTCCAGGCCCTCACGCAGGCCGATCAGGTAGTTGCCGAACACGCGGCATCTCCTCTCAGGAAAGAACCAGTGGTCACGCGAAGAGGGCCTTGCCCCACCAGTCGCCCTTGTCCCGGACGCCCGGCGGTACGGCGAAGACCGCCGAACCCACGTGCTGGATGTACTCGTTCAGCGCGTCGTGGTGCGCCAGGTTCTTCTGCAGCGGCACGAAGCCGTCGCGGACGTCGCGCTGGTAGGCGATGAAGAACAGTCCGGCGTCCAGCCGGCCCAGCCCGTCGGTGCCGTCCGTGAAGGAGTAGCCGCGGCGCAGAATCGTCACGCCGTTGTTGCTGTCGGGGTGGGCGAGGCGCACATGGGCATCGGGCTTCATGGCCTTCAGCAGCGGCTCGTCGTGCTCGCGCTGCTTGCCGGTCGGCGCACCCTCGGCCTTGTCGCGGCCGAAGACGTCCTCCTGCTCGGCGAGCGAGGTGCGGTCCCAGGTCTCGATGTGCATCCGGATGCGCCGGGCGACCAGGTAGGAGCCGCCCGTCATCCACGCGGGGCCGTCCTTCTCGCTCACCCACACGTGCTTGTCCAGGCGGTCCGTCTCGGTGCCCGCGATGTTCCGGGTGCCGTCCTTGAAGCCCATCATGTTGCGCGGGGTCTGCGCGTCCGGCGTCGTCGAGGACGTCTTGCCGAAGCCCAGCTGGGACCAGCGGATGGCGACCCGGCCCATGCCGATGCGGGCCAGGTTGCGGATCGCGTGCACCGCGACCTGCGGGTCGTCGGCGCAGGCCTGGACGCACAGGTCGCCGCCGCTGCGCGCGGCGTCGAGGTTGTCGCCCTTGAAGGCGGGCAGGTCGATCAGGGCCTGCGGGCGGCGGGACTTGAGGCCGAAGCGGTCCTTGCCGTCCTTCTCGAAGAGGGTCGGGCCCACGCCGAAGGTCAGCGTCAGCCGGGAGGGCTTGAGGCCCAGCGCCTCGCCCGTGTCGTCCGGCGGCAGCTCGCCGTTGTCGCTGATCGCGCCGTCGCCGACCTCGTGCCCGGCGGTCATCCGGCGGGCGGCTTCCGTCCACTCCTGGAGCAGCTTGACCAGCGCGGCCCGGTCGGTCGTCGTCACGTCGAAGGACGCGAAGTGCAGCCGGTCCTGGACGGGCGTGGAGATGCCCGCCTGGTGGGCGCCGTGGAACGGCACCGCGTCCCCGCCCGAGGCGGCCGGCTGGGCGTCGCTGCCGGTGCGCAGCGCCACGGCGGTGCCCCCGGCGGCGGCCGCGCCGAGCGCGAGCCCGGCGCCGCCCCAGCCGAGGATGGAGCGGCGGGAGGGCACGGCCTTGGCGCCCTTGCCCGCGGCCTCGGCGTCGTCGGCCGTGTTCGTCTTGGTGGTGTTGTCCGTCATCGCAGCCCCCTGATTACTTCGCGACCGCGGCGGCGAGCTTGGACAGCGGCTCGGAGAGCGCGTTGACGGCGTCCGAGAGCTTCTTGCGGTCGTCGTTGCCCACGCTGTCGTAGGACTTGAAGCCGTCGCCGTCGCGGTAGTCGCCGAGCGCCTTCTTCACGGACTCGAACTGCTTGTCCAGCTCCTGGACGAGCGCCGGGTCGTTCTTGGAGGCGACCGGCTTCAGCAGGTCGTACGCCTTCTCGGCGCCGTCCACGTTCGCCTCGAAGTCGACCAGGTCGGTGTGGCTGTAACGCTCCTCCTCACCGGTGATCTTGTTCCGGTAGACCTCGTCGAGGAGTTCCTTGGCGCCGTTGGCCATGCTGGTGGGCGTGATCTCGGCGGAGCCGACGCGCTTCTGCCACGCCGTGAGGTCCGTCATCAGCTGGTCGGCGAGGGCCTTGTCGTCGTCCGTGATCTTCTTGTCGTCCCAGAGCGACTTCTCGAGCCGGTGCCAGCCGGTCCACTTCTGGCCCTTCTCCAGGCCGTCCTCGCGGGTGTCGGTCTTCGGGTCGATGTCACCGAAGGACTCGGCCACCGGCTCGGTGCGCTCCCAGCCGGTGCGGGAGGGGGCGTAGGTCTTCTTCGCCTCGTCCAGGTCGCCCTTCTTGACGGCGTCCACGAACTTCTGTGCCGCGGGGATCGTCTCGTCGGCCTGCTGCTGGACGTACTTGCGGTACTCGGCGACCGCCTTGTCCAGCTGCGGGTCGCTCTTCTTCTCGCCGCCGCCGGTGACGGTGATCTTCTGGCGGATGCCGTCGCCCTTCATCCCGGGCTTGCAGGCTATTTCGTAGGAGCCGGACTTGATCGTCGCGGTGATCTCCGCCTTGGTGCCGGGGCCTATGTTCTCCCGCTCGGTGATGATGCGGTCGTCGGCGGCGTAGACGTAGACCTCGGTGACCTTCGAGCCCTTGTTCTCGACAGCGATCTTGACGTGACCGGCCGGGAACGAGGTCTTCGAGACCTCGCACTTGTCGTCGGAGGCCTTGACCTGAACCGCGTCCGAGCCCTTCGTGTCCGACTTCTGGGCACAGCCGGACACGGCGGTCAGGGCCGCGACGGCCGCGATCGCGGCGACGGCGGAGGAGCGGAGGGCTCGCATACGGGCTCCAGCTTGCTCGGAGAGAACGGTACGGGCATGGCCGAAAGGCATGGCCGAATTAGGCCGCCCTAACTTATCTGAGGCTTGCCTATCCTGTTCCCCGATCGGCGCGTGATTCTGCTCTCACGGGGCAAAATCTCGCCTCTCCCGTACCGCCGTCACCAAGGGCTCTTCCGTGCGCGGAAGATCAATTACTTCGCCGTGCCGCCGTCGTGGCTACGCGCTCAGCGGAAATTCCTGCCCCAACTCCCCGAAAACCGCCGTGTTCAGTGCGAAGGCGCGCCGGCACTCCTCCACCACCCGCTGCTTCTCCAGCTCGTCGACGGGCAGGGCGTCCAGCAGCTCCCGGTACTCCCGCTTGAAGGCGGCGGGATTGCCGATGCCGTCGAAGACGTAGAAGCGGACGCCGTCGCCCTTGCGCTCGAAGCCCCAGGTCTTCTCGGCCGTGCCGCGGATGATCTGGCCGCCGGAGAGGTCGCCCAGATAGCGCGTGTAGTGATGGGCGACGTAACCGGCGGGCCAGGCGCGGGTGCACTCCTCGATGCGGGCGGCGTAGGCCGCCGTCGAGGGCAGGGGGCGCAGCTCGGCACGCCAGCCGGAGCCGCCCAAGTGGGCCAGATCGCGCTCCAGATGGGCCGTGCGGGCCAGCTCGGGCCGTATGAACGGGCCCGCGACGGGATCGGCCGAGAGTGCCTGCGAGGCGGACTCCAGGGCGCGGTAGACGAACCAGAGCTGCTCCGTGTACCGGCGGTAGGCGGCGACTCCGAGGCGGCCGCCGAGCATGTCGCTCATGAACGACGAGTTCTCGGCTTCCGTGTGCTGCTCGTGCGAGGCGGTGCGGATCAGCGTGGAGAACGGGGTCGTGGCGGACGCGTCCAAAGCGGGCCTCCGGTGGCCGTGGGGGCGGGAGCCGATCTCTCTGCTCAGGTTTGCCTGAGCCAACCCTTTCCCGACGGGCTGTCGGCAAAAACCTTAGCGCCCGCCCCACGGTTCCGCAGGCCTTGTGGAAGCTTCTACGGCAGCGTCAGGATCTCCGCACCGCTCTCGGTCACCACCAGCGTGTGCTCGAACTGCGCCGTCCGCCTGCGGTCCTTCGTGACGACCGTCCAGCCGTCCTCCCACATGTCGTACTCGTGGGTGCCCAGCGTCAGCATCGGCTCGATCGTGAACGTCATGCCCGGCTGGATGAGGGTGTCGTGGTGCGGGCTGTCGTAGTGCGGGACGATCAGGCCGGAGTGGAAGGAGGAGTTGATGCCGTGGCCGGTGAAGTCGCGGACGACGCCGTAGCCGAAGCGCTTGGCATACGACTCGATGACCCGGCCGATGACGTTGATCCGGCGCCCCGGCTTGACCGCCTTGATCGCCCGGTTCAGCGCCTCGCGCGTGCGCTCGACCAGCAGCCGCGACTCCTCGTCCACCTCGCCGCAGAGGTAGGTGGCGTTGTTGTCGCCGTGCACGCCGCCGATGTAGGCGGTGACGTCGAGGTTCACGATGTCGCCGTCGCGCAGCACGGTCGAGTCGGGGATGCCGTGGCAGATGACCTCGTTCACGGACGAGCACAGCGACTTGGGGAAGCCGCGGTAGCCGAGGGTCGAGGGGTAGGCGCCGTGGTCGCACATGTACTCGTGGGCGACGCGGTCCAGCTCGTCCGTCGTCACGCCCGGGGCGATGTGCTTGGCTGCCTCCTGCATCGCCCGTGCGGCGATGCCGCCCGCGATCCGCATCCGCTCGATCGTCTCGGCGTCCTGGACCTCGGGACCGGTGTACGGGGTGGGGGCGTCCTTGCCGACGTACTCGGGCCGCATGATCGGGGCGGGGACGGGGCGGGCGGGAGAGAGTCTCCCGGGGACAAGAAGCGACTGGCCAGACATGTCTGCGAGTGTAGCCAGCGCTCATCGGGGACCATGTGGGCGAGAGCGCGATGTGAGGGAGACCCCGATGGCACTGTTCAAGCGGCGGCCGGCCGGCAAACCCGGCGAGTGGTACTACTGCCTGGTCCACCACGCGGTCGAGGAGGGCCCCCAGTGCCGCGCCGCCGACCGCATGGGCCCGTACGGCACGCGCGAGGAGGCCGCCCACGCGATGGAGACGTCCCGCGAGCGCAACGAGGAATGGCGCAACGATCCGCGCTGGCGCGACGAGGGCAACGAGACGTCGGGCTGAGGTCGTCAAACGCCGGACGGGCTGAGAAATCAGCCCGTCCGGCGTTTGACGACCGGGGTCCGGGGCGGAGCCCCGATCACACGGACGGCGCGGCAGGAATCACGCCGCCTCAGCCACCGCCGCCGCCCCCCGCGCCCTGCGCATCCGTACCGCGTGCTCGTCCGTCCGCTGGTCGTAAGACATCAGCTTCGGCAAGGCCGTCGCCAGCAGGCCCACCGAGGCCAGGCAGGCCAGGCCGCCCGTCCACACCGAGGCGCGCACGTTCGTGAAGGCGGCCATGCCGCCCGCGCGGACCTGGCCCAGCTGCGGGCCCACGGAGTAGGAGAGGAGCTCGATCCCCGCGAGGCGGCCGCGCAGCTCGTCCGGGATCGTCTGGTCCCACATGGCCGAGCGGAACAGGCCGCTCACCATGTCGCAGCCGCCCGCGACCGCCAGGAAGAACAGCACCAGCCAGACGTTGTGCATCCGGCCCGCCATCGTCATCGCCAGGCCCCAGCCCGCCGCCGCGAAGACCACCATCCGGCCGTGCCTGTGTATGCGTGGCACCCAGCCGCTGGTCAGGCTCACCACCAGGGAGCCGACCGCGCCCGCCGCGTACATCAGGCCCAGCGCCCAGGGCGCGTGCAGATCGTCGGCGAGGAAGGGAAAGATCGCATTGGGGAAGGCGAAGAACATCGCCGCCAGGTCGATGGCGTACGTCCCCAGCAGCTCCTTGCGGCCCCACGCGTAGCGGGCGCCTTCCAGGATGCCGCGCAGCGACGGCTTTCCGGCGTCGTGGGAGGCGGGGGAGGGGGAGATGCCCGTGATCAGGCCCACCGAGACGACGAAGGTGACGACGTCCAGGATGTAGGCCCACTGCAGGCCGGTGAAGGCTATGATCACGCCCGCCAGCGAGGGGCCCGCGATGGCGCCCAGCTGCCAGCGCATGGAGTTCAGGGTGATGGCGGCGGGCAGCTGCTCGTGCGGGACGATCCTCGGCACGATCGACTGCATCGCCGGCCGCTGGAGCCCCGTACACGCGCTGACCAGCGCGGCCACCACGTACAGCGGCCAGACCATCGGGTGCGGAAGCACCGTGTTGAGCAGCAGGATGCCGGTCAGGACGCCGAGCCCCGCCTCGGTCCACAGGATGAGCTTGCGGCGGTCGAGGGCGTCGGCGAGGGCGCCGCCGTACAGGCCGCAGACGATCAGGGGGACGAGCTCGACCGCGCCGATCGCGCCGACCGCGAGGGTGGAGCCGGTCAGCTCCTTGAGCTGGAGCGGGAGGGCGACGAAGGTCAGGAAGCTGCCGAAGACGGTCACCAGGCCGGCCAGCCATATCCGGCGGAAGTCGCGGGAGGAGCGCCAGGGCGTGAGGTCGGGCAGCAGCGCGCGCAGGCGCCGGGGGGAGGCGGGGGAGGGGGGACGGGGAGGGTGATCGTGTTCGGTCACGGGTGACCATGGTGGGTGGCTCTGCGGGTCAGAGCAAACGTTTTTTCTGAGCTGCGCCCTCCGTAGTCGGAGGCGGATTCCATAGCTGTTCACGTTCCCTCACCAGCGGTTCGGGGGTGGTGCGGTCAGCTGGTCCGCGAGCCGGGAGAGCCGGTCGCGGAAGCGGCGGCCGCGCTGGGCGGGCAGGCCGTTCTCCCCGGCGGCGGCGCTGACCAGGTGCTGGACGGTGTCGAGGTCGAGCTCCGCGGAGGAGGGCACGGACAGCGCGTCGTGGGCGAGCGAGCGCATTTCGGAGCCCGCGCCGCCGTCGGCGCCGCCGTCCAGCGCGAATATCGTCGCGCCGCCGCGGCGGGCGTCGTGCACCCGCTCCAGCAGGCCCTCGCCGGGCAGGTCGTCCGCCACCACCAGCAAGGTCTCCCCGCGCCGGGCCGCCTCCAGCCGGCCGAGCCCCACCGACAGGTGCGCCGGGGCGCCGGCCGGCACCTGGTGCCGGATGAGCGTGGGGGAGAGCTCCGGCAGTCCGGACCAGGCCGCCTCCTCGTCCAGGTGCGCGGCCAGGTGCCAGGGCTCGTACGCCGCCGTGCCGACGAGCAGCAGGCCTCCGCCGTGTGCCCCGACCGAGCTGCGCAGCGACCCCGCGAAACGACGCGTGGACTGCAACCAGTCCGTTCCGGCGAGCACTTCACGCAGCAGCGCAACCCGTACGGCGTCCATGGCTCAAAATCCTGCCGCAAAGTCCGCGCCCGAAAACCGAGTTGCCCTCCCCCTCACCCGATCGGACGCCCCTGGCCGGAACCCCTGGTCCAAGGCCCCTGGGGCACGGGAGAAGGGCGTGACAGTATCGCTGTCATGACTACTTCTGAGGATGTGAAGAAGGCACCCGCAAAGGACCCTTGGGACCTTCCGGATGTATCCGGACTTGTGGTCGGTGTGCTCGGTGGCACCGGCGATCAGGGCCGGGGTCTCGCCTACCGGCTGGCCAAGGCGGGGCAGCGCGTGATCATCGGATCCCGCGCCGCCGGGCGGGCCCGCACCGCCGCCGATGAGCTGGGCCTGGGCATTGAGGGCGCCGACAACGCCGAGTGCGCCCGGCGCAGCGACATCGTGATCGTCGCGGTGCCGTGGGAGGGTCACGGCAAGACGCTGGAGGGGCTGCGCGAGGAGCTCGCGGGCAAGCTCGTCGTCGACTGCGTCAACCCGCTCGGCTTCGACAAGCAGGGCGCGTACGCACTGAAGCCGGAAGAGGGCAGCGCCGCGCAGCAGGCCGCGGCCCTGCTGCCCGAGTCGCGGGTGACCGCGGCCTTCCACCACCTGTCCGCCGTGCTGCTCTCCGACCCGGAGATCGCGGAGATCGACACCGATGTGATGGTGCTGGGCGACAAGCGCGCCGACACCGACATCGTGCAGGCGCTGGCCGCGCGGATCCCCGGGATGCGCGGCGTCTTCGCGGGCCGGCTGCGCAATGCCCACCAGGTGGAGTCGCTGGTCGCCAACCTGATCTCCGTCAACCGCCGGTACAAGGCGCACGCGGGCCTGCGCGTCACCGACGTGTAGGTGCGGCGGGGGCGTGGGGGACAATGACCGGGATCGTACGCACATGCGCCCCGGACGCGGGGCCCGGACCCGACAGGAGCCGCCCCCATGCCCCGCCTCGCCCTCTACGCCATCGCCGTCTGCGCCCTCGCGCTCGCCGCGGCCGTCGTCTCCTTCGCACGCGGCAGCTTTCTCGGCGTGATCTGGATCCTGCTCGTCGGCGTCTCGTCCAACATCGCGTGGTACTACGTGCGCAAGCAGAAGAACGACCGGGCTGCCGAGCAGGGCGCTTCCGCTAGCTGACCGGGCCTATGGGGGGCGGCGTCCCCTCCCAGAAGCGGAACAGCTGCTGGCCCTGGAAGGTGTCCAGCGGGTGCACGCCCAGGGCGTCCAGCACCGAGTCGATGGCGTCGAAGAAGGCGTGGTTCACCGCGTCGATCCGCAGGATGCCGAAGACGGCCAGTATTCCGATCAGTGCGAACGGCTCCACCTGGCGGCGGATGTGGAAGGGCAGCCAGGGCTCGATCACGCCGTAGCCGTCCAGGCCCGGCACCGGCAGGAAGTTCAGCACCGCTGCGGTCACCTGCAGCAGCGCCAGGAAGGCCAGCGCGAAGCGGAAGTTCTCCGGCACGCCGTCCATCGCGCCCAGCCAGAACGGCGCGGTGACCACGACGGCGAACAGGGCGTTCGTCAGCGGGCCCGCCGCGGACACCAGGCTCTGCTTCCAGCGGCTGCGGATGCGGTCGCGTTCGATGAAGACCGCGCCACCGGGCAGGCCGATGCCGCCCATGATCACGAAGACCAGCGGGAGCACGATGCTCAGCAGCGCGTGCGTGTACTTCAGCGGGTCCAGGGTGAGGTAGCCCTTGGCGCCGACCGAGATGTCGCCGCCGTGCAGGGCGGTGCGGGCGTGCGCGTACTCGTGGAGGCACAGCGAGACGACCCAGCCCGACACGACGAACAGGAACACGGCAAAGCCGGGGCTCGCCGAAAAGCCTGTCCACACCGCCCAGATGGAGACCGCCATGACGGCGACGAGGGCGAGGAAGACGGGGCTGACGCGCCGTTCGCCGCGGGTCGCGTGGGGTGACATTCTGATGTGCTCCTGTGGACGGTGGGACAGCGGATATACCGGGTGACGGTACTTGGTCATGGCCGGGGTGCTGAAGCCGGTGGCCCGCGCCGGGCGGGCGCGGGGGAGAATGGGGCGTGCGCTACGGCATCCTCGGCTCCACCCAGGCCCTTTCCGACGACGGCCGGCCCCTGGCCCTCGGCGGTGCCCGGCTGCGCGCGCTGCTGGCCGCGCTCGCCCTGCGCCCGGGGCGGACCCGGTCCGCGGAGGCGCTGATCGACGCGGTCTGGGACGGCGAGCCGCCCGCCGATGCGACGGGCGCCCTGCAGGCGCTGGTCGGACGGCTGCGGCGGGCGATCGGGCACGAGGCGGTGGAGTCCGTCGTGGGCGGCTACCGGCTGTGCGCCGAGCCCGACGACGTCGACCTGCACCGCTTCGAGCGGCTCGCGGACGAGGGGGAGCGGGCGCTTGGGGACGGCGACCCCGCCAAGGCCGTGGTCCTGCTGGACGACGCCCTCGCACTGTGGCGGGGCCCTGCCCTCGCCGACCTCCCCGGCATCCCCGCCTCGGCGGCCCGCTACGAGGGCCGCCGCCTGGCCGCGCGCCGCGCCCGCCTGGCCACCGCCGTCGCCCTGGG
Source organism: Streptomyces olivoverticillatus (assembly GCF_014203555.1). Classification (GTDB taxonomy): domain Bacteria; phylum Actinomycetota; class Actinomycetes; order Streptomycetales; family Streptomycetaceae; genus Streptomyces; species Streptomyces olivoverticillatus. Next base: position 735,530 of record NZ_JACHJH010000002.1, read on the forward strand.
CCACGCGGCCCAGACCCTCCCCGATCTGGCCGAGCTCTGCGCGGACCACCCCTTGGACGAGCCGCTGCAGGCCCTCCACCTGCGCGCCCTGCGCGCCGCGGGCCGCCCGGCGGAGGCGCTGGCGGCCTACGAATCCGTCCGCGCGACGCTGGCGGACCATCTGGGCACGGACCCGGGCCCGGAACTGCGCGCCCTGCATGCGGAACTGCTGTCCTCTCAGGACGCGGAGGCGGGTCTGGGCGCGTACGGAGCCGTCGCGCCGGCGGGGGCCGGCGGAGCCACACCCGAGCCGTCCGCGCCCGGTGGTGCGGTGCCGTCCGCGGCCGGCACCGCACCCGACGCCGCAGCGCGCACCGAGCCGCCCGCGGCGGTCGGCAAAGCTCCCATGCCCCGCGGCAATCTGCGGGCCCGGCTTACCTCGTTCGTCGGGCGGCAGGACGATCTCGCGCTGATACGCGAGGATCTCGCGGCGCACCGGCTGGTGACGCTGCTCGGGCCCGGTGGGGCCGGGAAGACGCGGCTGTCGCAGGAGGCCGCGGAGGCGGCCGTGGCCGTCTCGGCGGCGTGGCCGGACGGCGTGTGGCTGGCCGAGCTCGCGCCCGTGGACGATCCCGCGACCGTGCCGGAGGCCGTGCTGACCGCGCTCGGGGCGCGGGAGACCGTGGTGCGCGGCAGCGCCGCGGAGGGGCTGCGGGCCGCCACCGACGCCGCCGCGCTCGACCCCCTGGCCCGCCTCGCCGAGCACTGCACGGCGCGCCGCATGCTGCTCGTACTCGACAACTGCGAGCACGTCGTGGACGCCGCCGCCCGCCTCGCCGAGACGCTCCTCGCCCACTGCCCCGGCGTCACCGTGCTCGCCACCAGCCGCGAACCCCTCGCCGTGCCCGGCGAGTTGGTGCGGCCCGTCGAGCCGCTGCCCGACCCCGTCGCGCTGCGGCTGCTCGCCGACCGCGGCGCGGCCGCCCGGCCGGGGTTCCGCGTGGACGACGACCTCGACGCCTGCGCCGAGATCTGCCACCGCCTGGACGGGCTGCCCCTCGCCATCGAGCTGGCCGCGGCCCGGCTGCGGCTGCTCACACCGCGCGGCATCGCCGACCGCCTGGACGACCGCTTCCGGCTGCTGACCTCCGGCAGCCGCACCGTCCTGCCCCGCCAGCAGACCCTGCGCGCGGTCGTCGACTGGTCGTGGGACCTGCTCGATGCGCCCGAACGGGCCCTGCTGCGTCGCCTGTCCGTCTTCTCGGGCGGCTGCGACCTCGCGGCCGCCGAGGAGGTGTGCGCGGACGGCGCGGACGTGGAGTCGCGGGACGTCGCCGTGCTCCTCGGCTCGCTGGTCGACAAGTCCCTCGTGGTCGCCGCGCCGGCCGACGGCGGCCAGATGCGCTACCGGCTGCTGGAGACCGTCGGCGAATATGCGGGCGAGCGGCTGGACGAGGCCGGCGAGCGGGTCGTCACCGAACGCAGGCACCTGGTCTTCTACCGCGAGCTGGCCCGTACCGCCGACCCTCTGCTGCGCGGGCCCGAACAGCGCCGCTGGCTCGACCGGTTGGAGCTCGAACACGACAACCTCCGCTCCGCCCTGCGGCACGCCGTCACCGCCCGGGACGAGCAGGAGGCCCTGTGCCTGGTGCTGTCGCTGGGCTGGTTCTGGCAGTTGCGGGACCACCGCAGCGACGGCTACACCTGGACCCAGGCTGCCGCCGCGCTCGGCCCGGACCCCTTCGCCGAGCCCGTGAAACCCGCGCCGCCGCTGTACGTGTCGTGCACCGAGGCGCCGCCGCCCATGCCGCCGGACCTGTTCGAGGAGGCGCGGCGCGGCGTGCAGCTGCTCGCGCTCGCCTACATGGATCCCGACATGCGGATGGCCTCCGACCCCGCCGTACAGCGCAGGCTGCACGGCATCGTCGCCGCCTACGGCGAGGGCCAGCCGCAGAACTGCCGGGTGCCGGGCATGATGTGGTTCTTCGCGCAGCTGATGACCGGCGCCATCGACGACGTCTACCGGCTCGTGGACAGCGCCGTGGAGCGCTGCCGCCGCCTCGGCTACGCCTGGGAGCTGGCCAACTCCCTGCAACTGCGCGCCAAGCTGATCAACGACAGCGCGCACCGGGCGGGCCAGGGCTTCGAGGACGCCGACGAGAGCCTGGAGATTTTTCGCAGGCTCGGCGACTCCTGGGGCATCGCGGAGGCGCTGGCGAGCCGCGGCGAGGCGCGCGAGCGCATCGGCCGGTACGCCGCCGCGGCCGAGGACTACCGCGAGGCCATCGAGTGCGTCCGCGAGCTCGGCTCGACCGGGCAGGTGCCGTTGTTGCGCGCCCGCCTCGTCGAAGCGATGCGGGAGCAGGGCGACCTCGACGACGAGGAGGGCGAACGCATCCTGCGCGAGGCGCTCGCGGACACCGAGCGCTTCAACCCCGAAGCCACCACCTTCACCCGCCTCCAGCTGGCCATCCAGATCGCCCGCCGGGGCCGCAGGGCGGAGGCGCGGCGGCTGCTGGAACGGATGGCGGAGGAGTACGACGGCCGCACCCTCCCGCTCTTCGAAGCCATGATCATCGGGGTGCTGGCCTGGGTCGAGAACCAGGACGGGCGCCCGGCCGCGGCCCTGCCCCTGGTGCGCAGCGCCATCGGCAAGAGCGACGGTCCGCTCGTGGGGCTGGTCGCCCCGCAGATGCGGACGATCTATCTGCTGACCGGCGCCCATGCGCACGCCCTGCTGGGCGGCGAGGAGGACGCGCTGATCGCGGCCCGGCTGCTGGGTGCGAGCAAGGCCCTGCGGCCCCCCGGCCTTCACGTGCCCTCGATGGAGCGCAAGAGCCGCGAGGAGACCGAGGAGCGCGCGAGGGCGGTGCTCGGCGCGCAGGCGTACGAGCGGGCGCACGCCGAAGGCGGCCGGCTCTCTCTGGAGGAGGCCGCCGCCCTCGTCTGACGCGAAGCGGACCGCGGACCTCAGGTCTTCTTGCGGAACTTCGCGACCGCCAGCGGCGCCGTCACGATCGTGATCCCGGCCGACCAGGCGAGGGTCACCCACACCGAGTGCGCCACCGGCCCGCCGTTGATCAGGTTGCGGGAGGCGTCGGCGAGGTTGGAGAGCGGGTTGTAGGAGGTGAAGGACTCCAGCCAGCCGGGCATCTTGGTGGTCGGGGCGAAGATCGAGCTGCCAAATTGCAGCGGCATCATGACGAGCATGGCCACCCCCTGAACGGCCTGTGCGGTCTTCATGGTGAGCCCGAGCAGGATGAATATCCACATCAGCGAGGCGCCGAAGGTCAGGCCGAGGGCCACCGCCGCAAGCAGGTGGAACACCGAGGTGCTGACGCTCAGCCCCAGCGCGAAGCCCATGCCCAGCAGGATCGAGGTCGCCACGAGCATCCGGCCGATCTCGACGACGATCTTCGCTATGAGGACGGAGGACCGGGCTATCGGCATGGTGCGGAAGCGGTCCATCACCCCCTTCTTGAAATCGTCGTTGATGCCGGTGCCGACGGCCATGGCGATGTTGAGGCCCATCATCGCCATCAGGCCGGGGACCAGGTAGTTGACGTACTCCTTCTCGTGGCCCTTGCCCGCGATCGAGCCGCCGAAGACGTAGGTGAACAGCAGGATGAAGATGACCGGCATCAGCAGGGCGTCGAACATCGACTCCGGATCCGCCTTGATCTGGAGCAGATTGCGGCGCGCGAGCGCGCCGATGTGCCGGAGATTGGCCCGCAGGCCGATCCGGCCCTCGCGGACGGGCGTCGTTGCGGGCGCGCTTACGGTGGCGGCGCTCATGCCGCGACCTCCTGGAGTTCGGGGGTGTCCTGCGCCGCGGTGGCGGAGGCCTTCTGACCGGTGACGGCCAGGAAGACCTCGTCGAGGCTGGGCAGATGGGTGCTGATGCCGGCCAGGGCGAAGCCGTGCTCGCCCAGCAGGGCGACGACGGCGGTCAGTTGGGCATCGCTGACGATGGGGACGTTGACCACGCCCCCCGCCTCGTCGGCGGTGGCGCCCGCGATCCCGTCCAGCCCGGCGCGGGTCACCGCGTCGGCCAGGCGCAGCAGCTCGGCCGGGTCCGCCGGGCGGATCTGCAGGGTGCGGCCGCCGATCTTGGCCTTGAGCTCCTCGACCCGGCCACCGGCGATCACCCGGCCGCGGTCGATGACCGTCAGCTCGTCGGCGAGCTGTTCGGCCTCCTCCATGTACTGCGTGGTGAGCAGGACGGTCGTGCCCTCGCCGACCATCCGCCGCACCTCGGCCCACACCTCGTTGCGCGTGCGGGGGTCGAGGCCCGTGGTGGGCTCGTCCAGGTAGAGCACGGAGGGCCGGCCGATCATGGAGGCGGCCAGGTCGAGCCGGCGGCGCATGCCGCCGGAGTACTGGGCGGCGGGCCGCTTGGCGGCCTCGGTGAGCGAGAAGCGCTCCAGCATCTCGGCCGCCCGCCGCCGGGCGTCCTTGCGGGAGAGATCGAGCAGTCGCCCGATCATGTACAGGTTCTCGAAACCTGCGAGCTTCTCGTCGACCGAGGCGTACTGCCCGGTCAGGCCGATCCTGCGGCGCAGCTCTCGGGGCTGGGTCAGGACGTCGCAGCCGGCGACGCGGGCGGAGCCCGCGTCGGGCCGGATCAGCGTGGACAGGACTCTGACCAGAGTGGTCTTGCCCGCGCCATTGGGGCCGAGCACGCCGAGGACGGTGCCCTCGCGTACGTCGAGGTCGACCCCGTCCAGGGCCTTGGTCTCGCCGAAGTGCTTGACCAGGCCCCGGACTTCGACGGCGTTTCCGTCGCTTCGGGGGATGTCGTTTCGCGTCATGGGACAACCGTGCCAGTGCCCACTGACAGCGGACCGACAAGCCTCCGACAGATCTCCGACAGAGCGCCGACGGGGGGAAGAGCTCCTAGTGGAAGGAGTGCTCCTCCGCCGGGTACGCCGCCCCGACGACGTCCTCGGCGAAGGCCTTCGCCGCCCCGCCGAGGGCCTCGCGCAGCTGCGCGTACTGCTTGACGAAGCGCGGCACCCGGCCGGCCGTCATGCCTGCCATGTCCGTCCACACCAGCACCTGCGCGTCGCACTCGACGCCCGCGCCGATGCCGACGGTGGGGATGTGCAGGATGCGGGTGACCTCGGCGGCCAGCTCCGCCGGCACCAGCTCCAGCACGACGGCGAAGGCGCCCGCGTCCTGGACGGCCTTGGCGTCGCGCAGCAGCTGCTGCGCGGCCTCCTCGCCGCGGCCCTGCACCGGGTAGCCGCCGTAGGCGTTGACGGACTGCGGAGTGAGGCCGACGTGCGCCATGACCGGTATGCCGGCCTGGACCAGCAGCTCGATCTGGTGGGCCGAGCGCTCGCCGCCCTCCAGCTTGACCGCGCCGACGCCCGCCTCCTTCACCAGCCGGGTGGCGTTGCGCAGCGCCTGCACTGCGCCTTCCTGGTACGAGCCGAAGGGCAGGTCGCCGACGATCAGGGCGCGCTTGGTGCCCCGTACGACGGCGGCCGAGAGGAGGGTGATCTCGTCCATGGTGACGGGCACCGTGGACTCGTAGCCGAGGTGACAGTTGCCCATGGAGTCGCCCACGAGCAGGACGGGGATGCCGGCCTCGTCGAAGACGGAGGCGGTCATCGCGTCGTAGGCGGTGAGCATGGGCCACTTCTCGCCGCGCTCCTTGGCGGCGGCGATGTCACGGACGGTGATGCGACGGGAACTCGTGCCTCCGTACAGCGCCTTGCTGTTGGCACGGCTGCTGTCGGGGGATTTCAAGGCATGCGTCATTGCCGTGGCTCCTGTTTGTCGTCTCGAGGCGCCCTGACGGCGTCCCCGGATCGTCTCCATGCTGACATGCCGTCCCGGGGACCGGAAGGGACCCTGTGCCGCAAAGACTTTCCAATACGAGACGGGCTCGTATCGAAATGGGCGTAGGGTGGCCGCATGGCACCCCAGTCCGACATAGCCCCGCCCCGGCGGGTCCCCGAGGCCGTGCACCGCAGGCGCTGGGCGATCCTCGCCGTTCTGCTGTTCAGCCTGCTCGTCGTCGTCCTCGACAACTCGATCCTCAACGTGGCGATGAAGACCATCGCCGCGCCCGCCCCCACCGGACTCGGGGCGACCCAGAGCGAGCTGGAGTGGGCGATCAACTCCTACACGCTCGTCTTCGCCGGAATACTGTTCACCGCCGGACTGCTCGGCGACCGGCTGGGCCGCAAGAAGGTCCTGCTCTTCGGCATGGTCGTCTTCGGGATCGGCTCCGTGCTCTCGGCGGTCGCCGGATCGCCCGGCGAGCTGATCGGCTTCCGCGCGGTGATGGGCTTCGGCGGCGCCTTCGTGATGCCCTCGACCCTCGCGATCATCATGAACGTCTTCGAACGCGACGAGCAGCCCAGGGCCATCGGCATATGGGCGGGCGCCGTGGGTCTCGCCATCGCCATCGGCCCGATCACCGGCGGCATCCTGCTCGACCACTTCTGGTGGGGCTCGGTCTTCCTGGTCAACGTCCCGATCGTCATCGCCGGACTGACGGCGATGGCCGTGCTGATCCCCGAGTCCAAGGACCCGAAGCCCGGCCGCCTCGACCCGCTCGGCGTGGTGCTGTCCGTCATAGGGCTCGTCCTGCTCGTCTACGGCATCATCAAGGGCGGCCAGCTCGCCGACTTCACCCAGCCCGAGGTCTACGGCACGGTCGGCGGCGGCCTCCTCGTCCTGCTGCTCTTCGTGCTGCACGAGCGGCGCAGCGAGCACCCCGCCATCGACGTGCGCTACTTCCGCAACCCGGCCTTCTCCGCCGCCGTCTCCTCCATCGCGCTGGTCTTCTTCGCGCTGATGGGCGTGACCTTCTTCGTCGTCTTCTATACCCAGAGCGTGCGCGGCTTCACCCCGCTGCAGAGCGGCCTGCTGCTCCTGCCGCTGGCCGCCGCCCAGATGGCCTTCGCGCCGCGCGCCCGCCTCGTTGTCGACAGATTCGGCGCCCGCGTGGTGTGCACGGCCGGCATGCTGCTGGTCGCCGCCAGCATGGCGGGCTTCCTGCTGCTCGACCGCCACACCCCGATCTGGGTGCTGGAAGTGCTCTTCTTCGTCCAGGGCACCGCGATGGCACACATCATGCCGCCCGCCACCGTCTCGATCATGCAGTCGCTGCCGCGCGAGAAGGCCGGTTCCGGCTCCGCCGTGAACAACACCTTCCGGCAGGTCGGCGGCGCGCTCGGCGTGGCCGTGCTCGGCTCGGTGCTCTCCACCACCTACCGCGACGGCATCGCCGACAAGCTCGACGCCGTCCCCGGCCTCTCCGCCGACGCCCGGCACGCCGCCGGCGAGTCCATCGAGGCCACCCTCGGCATCGCCGAGAAGCTCGGGCCCGCGGGCAAGCAGCTCATCGGACCTGCCAACAGCGCCTTCATCCACGCCATGCACGTCACCGTCATAGGATCCACGGCCGTCGCGCTGCTCGGCGCCGTCGTCGTCGCCCTCTTCCTGCCCGGCAAGAAGGCCGCCCAGGCCGCCGGAGCCGGCGCACCGCGCCTGGGCCCCGAGAAGGAACAGGCGGGAGCCGGCGCATGAGCGCGAACGCGGAGCCGGACGCGCGGCGCGGGCGGCCGCGCAGCGCCGCCGTCGACAGCGCCGTCATCGAGACCGTGCTGCGCCTGCTCGAAGAGGGCGTGCCCATCGGCGACCTGTCGATGGAGCGCATCGCGCGCGAGGCGGGCGTCGGCAAGGCCACCGTCTACCGGCGCTGGGCGGGCAAGGAGGCGCTGATGCTCGACGTGCTGCGCTCGCTCGACGCCGTACAGCCCGAGCCGGCCGGCCGCTCGGTCCGCGAGGACCTCGTGATGATGCTGGAGTTCCTGCGCATGCGGGGCCTGGCCAAGCGGTCCTCCGCCGTTCTGCGCACGGTCGTCACCCAGGTACAGGCCCACCCCAAGCTGTGGCGGGAGTACCACGACACCGTGGTGACCGCCCGCCGCGAGGCGTTCTTCACCGTGCTGCGGCGCGGCATGGCCACCGGCGAGATCCGCCCCGGCCTCGACGTCGACCTCGTCACCGACCTCTTCGTCAGCCCCATGCTCTCCCGGGCCATGCTGCACGAGTGGCGGGAGCTGCCCGAGGAGCTGGCCGAGCAGATTGTCGACATGGTGCTGGAAGGCGTACGGCCCCCGGCCTGACCCCCGCCGAGGGCAATCCGCCGCCCGGCGGGCCCGATTGTGCCCGTTGTGTCACAGCACGCCCCACCGCCCGGCCTGCAGGAACCCGGGCCGGGCGGACGCACGTCCTCCTCCCCGACGCCCCGGCCAGGGGCGTCCGGGTCAGCCCCACGGCGAAGATCACTTATGGTCGGTGCGCGGGGACGAGCGATGAGGCAGTGAGGGCAGCGGGATGCCGCAGGCATACATGGAGGAAACGGGCCGTGAGGGAGTCGGTCCGGAGCCGGTCGGCTCCGGAGCCCGGCACTTCCTGAGCCAGTGGAAGAGCCCCGGCATCTGGCGCCGGGGCGTGGTCGTCGCGGCGCTCGCGGTGCTGCTGGGACTGCTGATGTTGCTGCACGCCGACCTGCCCAACCGGGTCGGCAACCTCGGCAGCCTCACGGAAACCTTCCTTCCGTGGCTCGGCCTGCTCGTCCCGGTGCTGCTCGTCCTCGCCGTGCTGCGCCGCTCCGCGACCGCGCTCATCGCGCTGCTGCTGCCCGTGATCGCCTGGGCCAACCTCTTCGGCGGCCTGCTGAGCGACAAGTCCGGCAAGGGCGGCAACTTCACGGTGGCCACGCACAACGTCAACGCCGAGAACCCCGACCCCGCGGCCACCGCCAGGGCCGTCGCGGCCTCGGGCGCGGACGTCGTCGCGCTGGAGGAGCTCACCAGCCCCGAGAGGTACGAGCGGGCGCTGGCGGACACGTACAAGTACCACTCCGTGCAGGGCACGGTCGGCGTGTGGAGCAAGTACCCGCTCACCGACGCCAAGCCGGTCGACATCCAGATGGGCTGGACCCGCGCGCTGCGCGCCACCGTGCAGACGCCGCAGGGTCCGGTGGCCGTCTACGTGGCCCACCTGCCCTCGGTGCGGGTGAAGTTCAACGCGGGCTTCACGGCGGGACAGCGGGACAACAGCGCGGCGGCGCTGGGCCGGGCGATCGCCCGGGAGCCGGTGCGCAAGGTCGTCCTCCTCGGCGACCTCAACGGCACCATGAACGACCGCTCGCTCGCACCCGTCACCTCGCAGCTGCGCTCGGCGCAGGGCGCGGCGGGCGACGGCTTCGGCTTCAGCTGGCCCGCGAGCTTCCCGATGGCGCGGATCGACCAGATCATGGTCCGCGGGATGGACCCGGTCTCGGCATGGACCCTCCCCGCCACCCCGAGCGACCACCTGCCGGTGGCGGCCCGGGTGAAGGTCTGACGCGGGAACCCCCCGGATAAAAGCGATGCGGCGCAAGGCACTGCCTTGCGCCGCATCGCTTTTATCCGGGGGAGGGGTCAGCCCCGCTCGCGCCAGCGGTTGGTTATCGGGAGGCGGCGGTCCTTGCCGAAGCCCTTTGCCGAGATCTTCGTGCCCGGCGGGTACTGGCGTCGCTTGTACTCCGCCGTGTCCACCATGCGCAGGATGCGCGTCACCAGCTCCGCGTCGAAACCGGCGGCCACGATCCGCTCCAGGCCCAGGTCCCGGTCCACGTACAGCTCCAGGATCCGGTCGAGGACCTCGTAATCCGGCAGCGAGTCCGTGTCCACCTGGCCGGGGCGCAGCTCGGCGCTCGGCGGCTTGGTGATGGAGTTCTCCGGGATCGGCGGGGTCTCGCCGCGCTCGGCCGCCGCCTGGTTGCGCCAGTTGGCGAGGCGGAAGATCCAGGTCTTGTAGACGTCCTTGATCGGGCCGTACGCGCCGACGGAGTCGCCGTAGAGCGTGGAGTAGCCGCACGCCAGCTCGGACTTGTTGCCCGGCGCGAGCACGATGTGGCCCTCCTGGTTGGAGATGGCCATCAGCATCGTGCCGCGCAGCCGCGACTGGAGGTTCTCCTCGGCGAGCCCGGTCAGCCCCAGCGAGCCCATGTACGCGTCGAACATCGGCGCGATCGGCACGGTCCGGAAGTGCAGGCCGGTGCGCCGGGCGAGCTCCTCGGCGTCGCCGATGGAGTGGTCGGAGGAGTAGCGGGACGGCATGGCCACGCCGTAGACGTTCGCCGCGCCCACCGCGTCGCAGGCGATGGCGGCGACGAGCGCGGAGTCGATGCCGCCGGAGAGGCCGATCAGGACGCTGCGGAAGCCGTTCTTCTCGACGTACGCGCGCAGGCCCGTCACCAGCGCCGAGTAGACCTCCTCGGCCGCGCCGAGCGGGGCCGCCTGGCTGCCCGGGAACGCGGGCTCGTAGGCGGGCAGCGGGTCGGCGGACAGCGTGACGTGGTCGATGCGCAGACCGTCGTCGACGACGCCCGAGGGCGTGGCCGCCGGGGCGGCCGGCAGGTCGAGGTCGAGGACGATGCAGGTCTCCTCGAAGCGGGAGGCGCGGGCGATGACCTCGCCGTCGAGGCCGACGACGATCGAGTCGCCGTCGAAGACCAGCTCGTCCTGGCCGCCGGTCGTCGCCAGGTAGGCGGTGGTGCACCCGGCCTCCTGGGCGCGCTTGCGCACCAGCTCCAGGCGGGTGTCGTCCTTCTCCCGCTCGTAGGGGGAGGCGTTGATGGAGAGAAGCAGCCCGGCCCCGGCGGAGCGCGCGGCGGGCACCCGGCCGCCCTCCTGCCACAGGTCCTCGCAGATGGCGAGGGCGACGTCGACGCCGTGCACACGGATCACCGGCATCGTCTCGCCGGGCACGAAGTAGCGGAACTCGTCGAAGACGCCGTAGTTGGGCAGGTGGTGCTTGGCGAAGGTGAGGACGGGCTTGCCGCGGTGCAGCACGGCGGCGGCGTTGCGCGGCGCACCTGCGGGACGGCCGAGCCGCGGCCGGGCCTCCTCGCTGCGGTCGAGGTAGCCGACGACCACCGGCAGCTCCCCGAAGCCCTCGTCCTGCAGCCGGGCGGCGAGCGCGTCCAGCGCGGCGCGGCCGGCCTCGACGAAGGAGGGCCGCAGCGCGAGGTCCTCGACGGGGTAGCCCGTCAGTGCCATCTCAGGGAACGCCACCAGATGGGCGCCCTGCTCGGCGGAGTGCCGGGTCCAGCGGACGATGGCCTCGGCGTTTCCGGCGATGTCGCCGACGCAGGGGTCGATCTGGTTCAGGGCGAGACGAAGTTGAGCCACGTCCACCAGGGTAACCGTCAGAGTGACGCAATGTGGTGTGAGCGCGGCCACGCGGGGGCCTGTGCGGCCGGACCGCCAGGGTCCCGCCGGGCAGACGCCCCTTGGGATTGCCTGGCGGCAAAACGCGATCTTGTGACAAGCTGCGCGGTCTGCCCGTGGTGCGGTTCCGGCCACGGGCGCCTTGATGTTTTGTCAGAGCCCGTCCCGTAGGAGACCCGTTGACCACGCCGCAGTGGGGCCCGCCCTCCCCGAACCCCTACCCGCCCCAGGGCATGCCCAGCCCGTACCAGGGCGGCTACCCGCAGCAGGCGCCCATGGGCTACCCGGCCCCGGGTGGTTACCCGCAGCAGGGCCCGGCGCACTTCGGCCTGGCCATGAAGCGGCGCAGCGCCTTCGGCGTGTGGGTCCTGATGATCATCACCGCCGGCATCTACGCGCTGGTCTGGTATTACAAGATCCACAAGGAGATGGCGCAGTTCGACAGCCGCCGGGACATCAGCCCGACCGGCAGCCTGCTCACCATCATGTTCGGCGGCTACCTGATCGTCCCGCCGTTCGTCTCCATCTACAACACGGCCAAGCGCATCGGCGACTCCCAGCGCGCGGCCGGTCTGCAGGCCACCTGCAGTGGCGGCCTCGGCCTGCTGTTCGTCTTCGTGCTCGGCCTGTGGCCGCTGTACTACCAGAGCGAGCTCAACAAGGTCATCGACCACTACGGCAACCCCCAGCCCGGCACCCAGCTGCCGCTGGCCGTCTGAGCCGCTCCGCACCCCGAGGGGCCCGCGCCGCACGTCCGGCGCGGGCCCCTCGCGCATGCGCTAGCGGCGGTAGCCGAGGACCGTCATCATCCCGGCCTCCGAGTGGTAGACGTTGTGGCAGTGGAGCATCCACAGGCCCGGGTTGTCCGCGTCGAAGTCGACGGCGAGCCGCTTGCCCGGAAGCACGATCGCGGTGTCCTTGCGCGGGCCCCCGCCGGGCAGCGCGAAGGTGTGGCCGTGCAGGTGCATGGGGTGCCACATCCCGGTGTCGTTGACGAACACCAGCCGCACCCGCTCGCCCGCGCGGACGTCGTAGCGCTGTGACGGCGCGTACTTCCTGCCGTTGACCGCCCAGTCGTACTTCTCCATCGAGCCGGTCAGCTTGAGCGTGACCGTACGGTCGGGCCGGCGCTCCGGCAGCCGTACGCTCCGGTCGGCCTTGAGGCTGCCCGCGGCCGGCGGCGTGGCGTCGAGCTCCTTGGGGCGGGCGTCCGCGCCGGGCGCCGCGCCGCCGCCCGTCCGCAGGACGGCCATGGCCGAGCGGTTCTTGCCCTCGGCCAGCGCGGTGAGCGGGAAGACGCCGTCCTTGGCCTCGACGAGCACGTCGTAGCGCTCTCCCATACCCAGCAAGAGTGTGTCCGTCTGGACGTGTTCGACGGGGAAACCATCCGTATGGGTGATCGTCATCCGGTGCTCACCGAGGGCCACGCGGAAGGCGGTGTCGCCGCCCGCGTTGACCAGGCGGATGCGGATCCGGTCGCCGGGCCGGGCGGTGAAGGTCTGCGGGTCCTCGGGGACGCGGCCGTTGACCAGGTAGTGCGGGTAGGCGACGTCGCCCGCGTCACCGCCCAGGACGGGGCTGGAGGCGCCCATCAGCATCCGGGAGGGGCCACCGGAGGCGGCGGGCCCGCCGTGGTGCATGCCCTCCATGCCCTCCATGCCCGTGCCCATCTCCATGCCCATGCCCTTGCTCAGCTCGGCGAGGACCGCGTCCGGAGTGCTGCCGTCGACGCCGTCCACCCAGTCGTCCAGGACGACGACCCACTCCTTGTCGTACGACAGCGGCTCCTTGGGGTCCTCCACGATCAGCGGCGCGTACAGCCCGCGGTCCTGCTGCACGCCCGCGTGCGGGTGCAGCCAGTACGTGCCCGGGTGGGCGACCGTGAAGCGGTAGTCGTGCGAGGCGCCGGCCTTGACCGGCTGCTGGGTGAGCCCGGGAGCGCCGTCCATGTCGTTGCGCAGCGCCAGCCCGTGCCAGTGCACGGACGTGGGCTCGGGCAGGTGGTTGGCGAGGGTCAGCGCGAGGGTGTCGCCCGCCGTGACCCGGATCTCCGGGCCGGGCAGCGTGTCGCCGTACGCCCAGGTGGCGACCGTGCGGCCGCCGCCCAGGCCGATGCGGGCGGCGGTCGCGGTCAGCCGCACCTGCCGTACGGGCCCGGTGCCGCGGCGGGCCTCGGCCGCCGCGACCTCCTTGCCGTCGGGCGAGACATAGCCGCCGTCCGTCGGCGCGGCGGCCGGACCGCCGCCCTTGGAGCAGGCGGCGAGCAGGCCGCCGCCTGCCATGGCGAGCCCCGCGCCGAGAGCGGCGCGGCGGGTGGTCGTGCGTATGCGCATGGGGAAGTGCACCTCGTGGTGTCGGTGTTGCGGGCGTGGTGGATGAGCGCGTCCGCTGCCGCGAAGGGCGAGCGGGACGCGCTCCTACACGCGCAGCACCGACAACCGGGCGAGAGCCTTGTGCCGTGGCGGGGGACGGGGCCACAGCGCCCGCGCGCACCAGGCGCGGACCGAGGCGAACAGCGCGCCGGCCGGGTGCCCGAGGGCGGCGAGGGAGAGCAGGAGGGCGGCCGTCCAGCCGGCGCCGAGCACGGCGAGGCAGACGGACATCGGGTCCATGCCGCCGTGTTCGGAGTGGGCCGCAGGGGCCGCGGCCGTACCGGCGGAGGCCATCGGGCCGGGGGCGGCGGTCTGCGTCATCGCCATCGAGGCGTGCGCCGGGGCGTGCCCGTCCGGGTGTCCGAGTGTGTGCATCGTCACGATGCCCAGCAGCAGCGCGGCGAACAGCAGCAGGCGCCCGCACCAGGCGGCGGCCTTGCGCTGTCCGTACACCGTTCGCCTCCCCGAGCCCTCCGAACCTCCTGCGCACCTTACCCCCTCCGGGTATACGCGCCGAAGGGCGGCAAGGGAACGGATGTGCACGTAACGGTGGTGAGGGCCGATGATGGGGCGAAAACGATCGACGCACGGCCCGAAGGACGCTCTCCCCCCATGACCACCACGGAACAGGTGCGGGAGGAACGTCCCTCCGCCCGTCCCGCCCGCCCGGACCTCGCCCCCGCTCCGGACACCGCACAGACCCGGCAGTTCATCTCCTGGGCGACCCTCGCGATGATGACCACCGCCTCCGTGGCCAATCTGCGCCCCGCCCCCTCCATGGCGATCTACGGGCTGGCCGCCGTCTTCCTCTACCTCGTCCCGGCCGTGGTCTTCCTGCTGCCCACCGCCCTGGTCTCGGCCGAGCTCGCCTCCGGCTGGACCGGAGGCGTCTACCGATGGGTGAGCGAAGGCCTCTCCAAGCCGCTCGGATTCCTGGCCGTCTGGTGCCAGTTCGCGATGACGATCGCCTACTACCCGAGCCTGCTCGCCTACGTGGCGAGCACCTTCGCCTACGTCGTCGACCCCTCCCTGGCCGGCAACGGGCTCTACATCGCCATCGTCATCGTCGTCGTGTACTGGTCGGGCGTGCTGATCTCCCTGCGCGGCACCAAGGCCGTGGCCGGGCTCGCGGGCGTGGGCCTGGTCGTCGGCACCCTGATCCCGGGCGTCGTCCTCGTCGTGCTCGGCCTGGTCTTCCTCGGCCAGGGCAACCCGTCCGCCGCGCCCATGGACACCGGGCATGTGCTGCCGCCGTGGACCGGGCTCGCCAGCCTGGTCCTGATCGTCAACAACTTCCTGTCCTACGCGGGCATGGAGATGAACGGCGTCCACGTCGCCTCGCTGCGCGAGCCCGGCAAGCAGTTCCCGCGCGCGATGGCCGCCTCCACCGGCCTCGTCCTGCTGATCTTCATCCTCCCGGCGCTGGCCGTCAGCTGGGTGATGCCGGGCAAGGACCTCAGCCTCACGGCCGGGGTGATGCAGGCGTTCCAGGGCTTCTTCGACCACTTCCACGTGGGCTGGCTGACCAAGGTCGTCGGCGTGCTGCTCGTCGCTGCGGCGCTCGGCGGCATGCTCACCTGGCTGTCCGGGCCGTCCAAGGGCCTGCTGATCGTCGCCCGGCAGGAGGGCTATCTGCCGCCCGTCCTGCAGAAGCTCAACCGGCACGGCGTCCCGCGGAACATCCTGCTCGCCCAGGGCGTGCTGACCACGCTCATCGCCCTGCTCTACGCCTTCGTCCCCGACGTCTCCAGCGCCTACTGGATCTTCTCGGTCGTCACCGCGCAGATCTACCTCGTCGTCTACCTGCTGATGTTCGCCGCCGTCATCCGGCTGCGCGCCACCCGGCCCGACCACCCGCGGGGCTTCCGCGTCCCGGCCGTGCACCTGGTCGCGGGCACGGGCTTCGCGGCCTCGCTCGCCGCGATGCTCATCGGCTTCGTACCGCCACAGCAGTTCGGCGGCGGACCGCTGTGGCGCTACCTGCTCACCGTCGGCGGCGGCCTGCTGGTCATCGGCTTCCTCGCACCGCTGGCCTTCCTCAAGTGCCGCAAGCCGCACTGGGCCACCACCGGGCACCGGGAAGCCGCCGCCGTCGAGTAGCTTGCTCTCGGGCGATGGAGCCGGAGCAACCAGGGGGACGGACATGAGCGGTACGCAGCGGCCACCGGGCCGGATGCTGCGCGTCGGGGGAGTACCACTGCACGTCCTGTGCGAGGGGTCCGGTCCGGTGGCCGTGCTCAGCGCCGGGCTCGGCATGGGCTGGTTCGACTGGGAGCCGGTCGTACCGCTGCTCACCCCGCACCGCACGGTCGTCCGCTTCGACCGCCCGGGGCTCGGCTTCAGCGCCCCGGCGCTCGAGCCGCCCACCGCCGCCGGGGAGGCCGCCCGGATCGCGGGCGTCCTCGACGCGCTGGGCCTGACCGGGCCCGTCACGCTCGTCGGGCACTCCCTCGCCGGATTCCACACCGAGGCGTTCGCCCGGCTCTACCCGGAGCGCACAGCCGGGCTCGTCCTCGTCGACGCCAGCGTGGAGGAGAATGCCCGGCCCGTGCCCGCCCGCGAGCTGCGCACGATGGCCGCCGAGATCCGGGGCCTGGCCTTCGCCTCCGCGGGGCTGCCCCGGGCCCTGGGTCCCGCACTGCGCAGGCTCTCGGTCCGCTCGGCCTCCGTCAAACGCCACGACCCGGCCCCCGCCGACCTGATCCGCCGCACCTACGGCACCGGCCGCGTGGTGCGCGCCGTCCTCATGGAGAACGCCCGCTACCGCGACGTGGCCGCCGAACTGGAAGAGTTCCGCGCCCACCACCTGCTCCCCCCGGCCCCGGTCACGGTCCTGGCCGCCTCGCCCGGCACCGGCTCCTGGCTGGAGCGCCGCTGGCTCCAGCGCCAGCGCGCGCTGGCCGCCCGCCTGGACGCCCGCTTCGAAGCCGTGGCCCCGGCCGGCCACCTCCTGATGTACGACCGACCCCAGTCCATCGCGGCAGCGGTCCTGGCCACACCGTTCCTGCGGACGTAAGAGGCCGGACCGGCCCTGCAGGCAGGTCGACCATGATCGGGCCCGTGGCCCACAATGGAGGCAAGCCGCAGCACGTGCCTGCGGGCACGATGGACACGTGCGGAGAGGTCCTCTCCGAGAGACGAGGCGTTCAGACGTGTGTGCGCAACGTGCTCGAAACCGTGTGGTGGGATGCTCATGTGCCCCCCGATGTGCCCCGCTGCTTGGGAGCGGACGGCCTGACCAGCGAGGATAGGTAGCTATGGATAAGCAGCAGGAGTTCGTGCTCCGCACCCTCGAAGAGCGCGACATCCGCTTCGTGCGGCTGTGGTTCACCGACGTGCTCGGGTACCTGAAGTCCGTGGCCGTCGCCCCCGCGGAGCTCGAGCAGGCCTTCGACGAGGGGATCGGCTTCGACGGGTCCGCCATCGAGGGATTTGCCCGGGTCTACGAGTCGGACATGATCGCCAAGCCGGATCCGGGGACCTTCCAGATCCTGCCCTGGCGGGCCGAGGCGCCGGGCACCGCCCGGATGTTCTGCGACATCCTGATGCCGGACGGCTCGCCCTCCTACGCCGACCCGCGCTACGTGCTCAAGCGCATCCTGGCCAAGACCTCCGACCTCGGCTTCACCTTCTACACCCACCCCGAGATCGAGTTCTTCCTGCTCAAGAACAAGCCCGTCGACGGCACCCGGCCGGTGCCCGCCGACTCCTCCGGGTACTTCGACCACACCCCGCAGAACGTGGGCATGGACTTCCGCCGCCAGGCCATCACCATGCTGGAGTCGATGGGCATCTCGGTGGAGTTCAGCCACCACGAGGGCGCCCCCGGCCAGCAGGAGATCGACCTGCGCTACGCCGACGCGCTCTCCACCGCCGACAACATCATGACCTTCCGGCTGGTGATGAAGCAGGTCGCGCTGGAGCAGGGCGTCCAGGCCACCTTCATGCCCAAGCCGTTCTCCGAGTACCCCGGCTCCGGCATGCACACCCACCTCTCCCTCTTCGAGGGCGACCGCAACGCCTTCCACGAGTCGGGGGCCGAGTACCAGCTGTCCAAGGTCGGCAAGTCCTTCATCGCCGGGCTGCTCAAGCACGCGGGCGAGATCTCCGCCGTCACCAACCAGTGGGTCAACTCCTACAAGCGCATCTGGGGCGGCTCCCAGCGCACCGCCGGCGCCGGCGGCGAGGCCCCCTCGTACATCTGCTGGGGCCACAACAACCGCTCCGCGCTGATCCGGGTGCCCATGTACAAGCCCGGCAAGACCGGCTCCACCCGCGTCGAGGTCCGCTCCATCGACTCCGGCGCCAATCCCTACCTGACCTACGCGGTCCTGCTGGCCGCGGGGCTTAAGGGCATCGAAGAGGGGTACGAGCTCCCCGCCGGCGCCGACGACGACGTCTGGGCGCTGTCCGACGCGGAGCGGCGGGCCATGGGCATCGAGCCGCTGCCGCAGAACCTGGGCGAGGCCATCGAGCTCATGGAGCGCAGCGAGCTGGTCGCCGAGACCCTCGGCGAGCACGTCTTCGACTTCTTCCTGCGCAACAAGAAGCAGGAGTGGGAGGAGTACCGGTCGGAAGTGACCGCTTTCGAGCTGCGCAAGATGCTGCCGGTGCTGTAAAGCCGGTGTCGTAAGGCCGGCGTTGTAAGGAACGCGGAGCGAGGAGCTCCAGGCGATCGGAAGGGCCTGCCCATGACCGTGCCCGAGGGGCGCCGCACCAGCAGCACCTACACCCGGCTGCTGAGACACGGCTTCACCGACACGGCCGCCGCCGAGCGGCTGCTCGGCACCCCCGGGCTGGCGTCCGTCCGCACCGACCCGGTGCTCCTCGACGCGCTCGGCGGGGCCGCCGACCCCGACCTCGCCCTGCACGGCCTCGTACGGCTCGTCGAGGCCCAGGACGAGGCCGAGCGGCGGACGCTGCTGGACACCCTGATCACCGCCAAGCCGCTGCGCGACCGGCTGCTCGGCGTGCTCGGCGCCTCCGAGGCGCTCGGCGACCACCTCTCCCGCCACCCGCACGACTGGCACGTCCTGGAGACCTTCGACTCCGACGACCTGCACCCGGGCGTCGCCGAATTCGCCCGCGCCCTCGCCGAGGGCGTGCGCGAGGGCTGCGCCGCCGCCCTCGTGCCCGCCGACGCACTGCGTGCCGCCTACCGCCGCTGCCTGCTGGCCATAGCCGCCCGCGACACGAGCGGCACCGCCGACGTCGCCCAGACCGCCGCCGAACTGGCCGACCTCGCCACCGCCACCCTCCGCGCGGCCCTGCAGATCGCCGCCGACGAGCACCCCGAGGACGCCGCCGTCTGCCGCCTCGCGGTGATCGGCATGGGCAAGTGCGGCGGCCAGGAGCTCAATTACGTCTCCGACGTCGACGTGATCTTCGTGGCCGAGGCCAAGGAAGGCATGCCGGAAGGCCCCGCCCTCG
This sequence comes from Streptomyces olivoverticillatus, assembly GCF_014203555.1. Taxonomy (GTDB): domain Bacteria; phylum Actinomycetota; class Actinomycetes; order Streptomycetales; family Streptomycetaceae; genus Streptomyces; species Streptomyces olivoverticillatus. Next base: position 754,554 of record NZ_JACHJH010000002.1, read on the forward strand.
CCGCTGCCACCCGCCTCGCCTCCCGCATGATGCGCGTGTGCTCCGACGTCACCCCCGAAGGCACCATCTGGCCCGTCGACGCCAACCTCCGCCCCGAAGGCCGCAACGGACCCCTGGTCCGCACCCTGAGCAGCCACCTCGCCTACTACCAGCGGTGGGCCAAGACCTGGGAGTTCCAGGCACTGCTCAAGGCCCGCCCGGTCGCCGGCGACCCCGAACTCGGGCAGGCCTACGTCGACGCCCTCTCCCCGCTGGTGTGGCAGGCCGCCGAGCGGGAGAACTTCGTCGCCGACGTCCAGCAGATGCGCCGCCGCGTCATCGCCTCCATCCCCGCCACCCAGGTCGACCGCGAGCTCAAGCTGGGCCCCGGCGGCCTGCGCGACGTCGAATTCGCCGTACAGCTCCTGCAGTTGGTGCACGGCCGCAGCGACGCCACCCTGCGCGCCGGATCCACCCTCGACGCGCTGGCCGCGCTCGCCGCCGGCGGCTACGTCGGCCGCGCCGACGCCAAGGCGCTCGACGCCGCCTACCGCTTCCTGCGCGTGATGGAACACCGCATCCAGCTCTACCGGCTGCGCCGCACCCACCTCATGCCCGAGGACGAGGCCGACCTGCGCCGCCTCGGCCGTTCCATCGGCCTGCGCACGGAACCGGTCGCCGGGCTCGCCAAGGAGTGGAAGCTGCACGCCCGCGAGGTGCGGCGGCTGCACGAGAAGCTGTTCTACCGGCCGCTGCTCGACGCCGTCGCCCAGCTCGAACCCGGCGAGATCCGCCTCAGCGCCAAGGCGGCCGGCCAGCGCCTGGAAGCCCTCGGCTACCACGACCCGGCCGCCGCCCTGCGGCACCTGGAGGCCCTCGCCTCCGGCGTCACCCGCAAGGCCGCCATCCAGCGCACCCTGCTGCCCGTCCTGCTCGGCTGGTTCGCCGACTCCGCCGACCCCGACGCCGGGCTGCTCAACTTCCACAAGGTCTCCGACGCGCTCGGCAAGACCCCCTGGTACCTGCGGCTGCTGCGCGACGAGGGCGCCGCCGCCGAGAACCTTGCCCGGGTGCTGTCCGCCGGCCGCCTCGCCCCCGACCTGCTGCTGCGCGCCCCCGAGGCCGTCGCCCTGCTCGGCGACCCCGGCGGCCTGCGCCCGCGCACCCGCCAGGCGCTGGAGCAGGAGGTGATGGCGGCGGTGGGCCGTGCCGAGAACGCGGAGGCCGGCATCGTCGCCGTCCGGGGGGTGCGCCGCCGCGAGCTGTTCCGCACCGCCGCCGCCGACATCATCGGGGCCTACGGGCCCTCCCGTTCGGGCAACGGCGTGCACGTCACCGGCGAACACGGCACCGGCTCGCGCGGCGCCGCCGAGACCGCGGGCACCGAGCCCGGCGCCCGCGTGGACACCGTGGGCGACGCCGTCTCCGACCTCAACGCCGCCGCCATCGCCGGAGCCCTGCGCGCGGCCGTGCGCGCCGAGTGGGGCGACACCCTGCCCACCCGCTTCGCCGTCATCGGCATGGGCCGCTTCGGCGGCCACGAGCAGGGCTACGGCTCCGACGCCGACGTCCTGTTCGTCCACGAGCCCCGCGAGGGCGTCGGCGACGAGGAGGCGGCCAAGGCCGCCTTCGCCGTCGCGGGCGAGATGCGCCGGCTGCTCCAACTGCCCACCACCGACCCGCCGCTGCTCGTCGACGCCGACCTGCGCCCCGAGGGCAAGTCCGGCCCTATCGTGCGCAGCCTCGCCTCCTACGCCGCCTACTACCGGCGCTGGTCGCTGGTGTGGGAGAGCCAGGCGCTGCTGCGTGCCGAGCCGGTGGCGGGCGATGCGGAGCTGGGCGCGCGCTTCATCGAGCTGATCGACCCGCTGCGGTACCCCGTCGAGGGCCTCGGCGAGGACGCGGTGCGCGAAATCCGGCGGCTGAAGGCCCGGATGGAGTCCGAGCGGCTGCCGCGCGGCGCCGACCCCACCACCCACACCAAGCTGGGCCGCGGCGGCCTGTCGGACGTGGAGTGGACCGTGCAGCTGCTGCAGATGCGGCACGGCTGGGCCGAGCCCGGCCTGCGCACGACCCGGACCCGGGAAGCGCTCGCCGCGGCCCACGCGGCGGAGCTGGTCTCCACCGACGACGCCCGGATACTGGACGAGGCGTGGGTGCTGGCCACCAGCGTGCGCAATGCCGTGATGCTGGTGCGCGGCCGGGCCCAGGACACCTTCCCCGGCGACCCCCGCGAGCTGGCCGCCGTCGGCCGCTACCTGGGCTACGAGCCGGGCCACGTGGGGGACATGCTGGACGACTACCGGCGCACCACCCGGCGGGCCCGCGCCGTGGTCGAGGAGCTGTTCTACGGGGCCTGAACCCCGCCGTCTGACGGGGCCCGGCCCGGTGCGTTCGCTTCACCCAGCATCGCGCCGGGCGCCGCGCGCCGCCACCTGGCGGGCGAGGCGGCAGGGCAGGGCCCCGTACCAGGCGTAGGACAGCGCGAAGCCGAAGGACAGGCAGAGCAGTCCGCCCACCGCGTCCAGCCAGAAGTGGTTGGCGGTCGAGACGATCACCACGAGCGTGGTCACCGGGTACAGCACCCCGAGCACCCTGGCCCACAGCGGGCGGGCCAGCAACGCGATGGTGACGCCGCACCATGTCGACCAGCCGATGTGCATCGAGGGCATGGCCGCGTACTGGTTGGACATGTTGGCGAGGTTGCCCGAGGCCATCGAGCCCCAGGTGTGGTGCACGACGACCGTGTCGACGAAGCCCAGGCCGTCCATCAGCCGGGGTGGAGCAAGCGGATACAGGTAGTAACCGAGCAGGGCCACGGCGGTGGTGGCGAACAGGCTCAGCCGCGCCGCCGCATACCGCCCGGGATGCCAGCGGTAGAGCCAGACCAGCACGCCGATCGTCAGCACGAAATGCAGCGTGGCGTAGTAGTAGTTCATGCCCACGATCAACCACGTCACCGAATTCACGGCTTGGTTGACGGTGTGCTCGACGGCGATGTGCAGGCTCTGCTCGGCCTGCCAGATCCAGTCCGCGTTGCGCAGGGCGGCCGCTCTCTGCTCGGGCACGGCGTTGCGGACGAGCGAATACGTCCAGTAACTCACCGCAATCAGCAACACCTCGAACCAGAGGCGCGGATGCCGCGGGGAGCGCAGCTTCCGCAAGCCCACGCGGTCCTGCGACGGCCGGTCCACACGCTCCTCGGTGGGTGGTGGGGCGGCCGTCCGGTCTTCCAGGGTCCTCACTGTCGCTTCACCCATGGGGAAAGAGTGTGCCAGAAAGCACTCGGCCGCAGATCGTCCTCAAGACCGGGCTTCGCGGCTTTCGGCCGGATTCGCCACGCCCTCTTGAGGGATGGCGCGAGCGCCTGTACGGACGTCAGGCGCGCAGTCCGGGAGCCGACGCCGTCGATCCCCTGACCACCAGTTCCGGCAGGAAGACGAACTCGCTGTGCGGTGCCGGGGTGCCGCCGATCTCCTCCAGCAACGCCCTGACCGCGGCCTGTCCCATCGACTGCACGGGCTGCCGGATCGTGGTCAGCGGCGGATCGGTGAAGGCGATCAGCGGGGAGTCGTCGAAGCCCACCACCGAGACGTCGCGCGGCACTTCGAGCCCGCGCTGCCGCGCCGCCCGGATCACCCCGAGCGCCATCATGTCGCTCGCACACACCACCGCCGTGCACCCCCGCTCGATGAGCGCGGAGGCCGCCGCCTGACCACCCTCAAGGGTGAACAGCGAATGCCGTATCAGGTGACGCGCCTCCTCCGCGGCCACCCCGAGCTCCTCCTGCACGGCGGCCAGAAAGCCCTCGATCTTCCGCTGCACCGGCACGTACCGCTCGGGCCCCAGCGCCAGCCCGATGCGCCGGTGCCCCAATGCCGCCAAATGGGTGACGGCCAGCCGCATCGCCGCCCGGTCGTCCGGCGAGACGAAAGGCGCCCTGACCTTCGGGGAAAAGCCGTTGATCAGCACAAACGGCACGCCCTGGGCGCGCAGGTGCTCGTAGCGCTGCATGTCCGCCGAGGTGTCGGCGTGCAGCCCGGAGACGAAGATGATCCCGGCGACCCCCCGGTCGACCAGCATTTCCGTCAGCTCGTCCTCGGTCGAGCCGCCCGGGGTCTGGGTGGCCAGCACCGGGGTGTACCCCTGCCGGGTCAGCGCCTGCCCTATCACCTGGGCGAAGGCGGGAAAAATAGGGTTCTCCAGCTCGGGGGTGATCAGCCCGACGAGGCCGGCGCTGCGCTGCCGCAGCCGTACGGGACGCTCGTAGCCCAGCACGTCGAGCGCGGCCAGCACCGACTGGCGGGTGGAGGCGGCGACCCCCGGCTTTCCGTTGAGGACGCGGCTGACGGTTGCTTCGCTGACACCCGCCTGGGCTGCGATATCGGCTAGCCGGGCGGTCACAGGATGGGACTGTACCGGTCGCACGTCAGACTGCCCACCACACACAGGAATCCGAGGGAATGCGCACGGTACCGCCAGCGAATTCCAGGGCGGCCGTCGCCAGCACCGGACGTCCCGGCACCGGCATCGTCACCTCGTCACCGAGCGTGTTGAGCGTGCAGACGAAGCCCGGCCGGGAGAGGGCCAGCACCCCCTCAGGCGCCTCCAGCCAGCGCATCTCCCCGTCACCCAGCCCCGGCAGCTCCCGGCGCAGCACCAGCGCCGAGCGGTAGAGCTCCAGCGTCGAGCGCGGGTCACCGGACTGCGCCTCCACCGACAGCTGCGCCCACGCAGCCGGCTGGGGCAGCCAGCTGCCGCCCGGCCCGAAGCCGTACGGAGCCGCCCCGCCCGACCACGGCAGCGGCACCCGGCAGCCGTCGCGGGTGCCCTCCTGCCCGTCGCCCCGGAAGAACGCCGGGTCCTGGCGCACCTCGTCCGGCAGGTCCACCACCTCCGGCAGCCCCAGCTCCTCGCCCTGGTAGACGTAGGCCGAGCCCGGCAGCGCCAGCATCAGCAGCGCGGCCGCCCGCGCCCGGCGCAGGCCCTGCTCCCCGCCGCCGTAGCGGGTGGTGTGCCGCACCACGTCGTGGTTGGACAGCACCCAGGTCGTCGGCGCCCCCACCGACAGCGTCGCGGCCAGCGACTGGTCGATGACCTCCCGCATCGGTCCCGCCCCCCAGGCGCAGGTCAGGAACTGGAAGTTGAAGGCCTGGTGCAACTCGTCCGGGCGCACGTACAGCGCCAGCCGCTCCGGGGTCGGCGCCCACGCCTCGGCCACGCCGATGCGCTCGCCGGCGTAGGAGTCCAGCAGCTGCCGCCAGCCGCGGTGGATCTCGTGCACCCCGTCCTGGTCGAAGAACGGCAGCACCTGGGCGCCGATCAGTTTGGCCTGTTCAGTACGGCCGATGTCCGGCAGCCCGGGCGCCTTGACCATGCCGTGCGCCACGTCGATGCGGAAGCCGTCCACCCCCAGGTCCAGCCAGAACCGCAGCACCGACTCGAACTCGGCCCGCACCTCGGGGTTGTCCCAGTTGAGGTCCGGCTGCTCGGGGGCGAACAGGTGCAGGTACCACTCGCCCGGGGTGCCGTCCGGGCCGGTGGTGCGCGTCCACGCCGGGCCGCCGAAGACGGACTCCCAGTCGTTGGGCGGCAGCTCGCCGCCCGCCCCCCGGCCCGGCCGGAAGTGGTAGCGCGCGCGGGCCGCCCCCTCCGGCTCGCCCGCGAGCGCCGCCCGGAACCACACGTGCTGGTCCGAGGTGTGGTTGGGCACGATGTCGACGATCACCCGCAGGCCCAGCCGGTGCGCCTCGCGCACCAGGTCGTCGGCGTCCGACAGCTGCCCGAACAGCGGGTCGACGGCCCGGTAGTCGGCCACGTCGTAGCCCCCGTCCGCCTGCGGCGAGGCGTAGAACGGGGTCAGCCACAGCGCGTCCACCCCCAGCTCGGCCAGGTAGGGCAGCCGCTCGCGGATCCCGCGCAGATCACCGATGCCGTCGCCGTCGCTGTCGGCGAACGAGCGCACGTACACCTGGTAGATGACGGCGCTGCGCCACCAGCCCTCGGCCTGCGCGCGGGCCTCGGCGGACGGGCGGACGGAGTGCGCGAGGTCCTGAGTCATGTACTTCCCATCGGTTCGTCGTACGGGCGGTTCTTCGTACGGGGCGTATGCAGGTGACAACGACGGCGGCGGGCCGAGGTGAGCGCGGTCAGCCCTTGGTGCCGCCCGCGGTCAGCCCCGCCACCAGGTGCCGCTGGGCGAGGAAGAAGATCGCGCCGGCCGGGACGGTGATGAGCACGGCCGCCGCCGTCATCAGCCCCCACTCGGCCTTCTGCTGGCCGACGAAGGTCTGCAGGCCCACGGCGAGCGTGTAGTGCTCCTCGCTGCTCATGAACTGGCTGGCGAAGGCGACCTCGCCCCAGGCGGTGATGAAGGAGTAGAAGCCGGTCACCGCGAGGCCCGGCCGGGCCAGCGGCATGATCAGCCGCCAGAAGGTGCCGAACGGCGTCAGCCCGTCCACCCGGCCGGCCTCGTCGATCTCGGTGGGTATGGAGTCGAAGTAGCCCTTGAGCATCCACGCGCAGAACGGCACCGAGACCGAGCAGTAGGTGAGGATCAGACCCCCGTAGGAGTCCAGGAGCTCCAGCTGCCCGAGGATGTTGTACAGCGGCACGATGAGCACCGCCATCGGGAACATCTGCACCACCAGGAACGTCCACATCAGCGGCCGGTGGCCGGGGAAGCGCATCCGCGAGACGGCGTAGCCCGCGCTCGCCGAGATGAGCACGCCGATCACGGTCGCGCCCAGCGCCACGACCAGCGAATTGCCGAACCAGGTCAGGAACTTCGTCTGGCCCAGGATGTGCCGGTAGTTGGAGAGGTCGAAGCCGACGAAGCGGGTCGGCTCCTGCCAGCCGTCGCGCCCCCGCAGGGACAGGAAGACGATGAAGAGCACCGGGAAGACCGAGACGGCCGAGGCGGCGATCAGCACCGTGTGCAGGGCGGCGGACGCGCCGCGCGAACGCGTCCCCCGCGGACGGGGCTTGGGGGTGCTCATCGTGCTGCCTCCTGACGGGCGAGCAACCGGCGGTAGAAGACGGCGAAGACCAGCAGGAGCGAGAGGATGAGGATGCCGTACGTCGCCGACCCCGCATAGTCGCGGACGCCCTGGAAGGCCAGCCGGTAGGAGTACGTCACCAGGATCTCGCTCTCCGAGCTCGCGCCCTGCCCGATCAGCAGGTAGATGACCTGGAACATGTTGAACGTCCAGATGACGCCCAGCAGGATCACCGTCCCGCTCACCGGCCGCAGCCCCGGCAGCGTCACGTGCCTGAACCGCTGCCAGGGGGAGGCGCCGTCCATCTCGGCCGCCTCGTGCAGCTCACTCGGGATGGCCTGCAGGCCGCCGAGGATGGCGACCATCATGAACGGCACGCCCAGCCACACGTTGACCGCGACCGCCGACACCTTCTGCAGGGTGCTGTCGCCGAGCCAGTCCATGCTGCCCATGCCCAGCTTGCCGAGGAAGGCGTTGAAGATCCCGTATTTCTCGTTGAACATCAGCCGCCACGAGAAGGTGGCGACGAAGGCGGGCACCGCCCACGGCAGGATCAGCAGCACCCGGTACAGCGCCCGGAACCGCACCTGCCGGTTGAGCAGCAGGGCCAGCCCCAGCCCGATCGCGTAGTGCAGGAAGACACAGGCCGCCGTCCATACGACGGTCCACGTCAGCCGCGAGTAGAAGTGGCCCTCCTGGCCGGAGAGCACCTTCCAGTAGTTGTCCAGACCGACGAACTTGTAGGTCGAGGCGATGTGGTTGACGCCGATCGTGCGGCCGACGTTCGCCTCGTTGGCGTCGGTGAAGGACAGGTAGATGCCCCGGCCCAGGGGGTAGCCGACGAGGACGGCCAGGACCACGACCACCGGCAGCACCATCGCCCAGGCGTACCAGTGGGTGTCGAAGGAGCGCCTGGCCCGGGTGACGATTGAGCTCATCCGGCTCTACTCCCCGATGCCGTAGTCCTTCAGGAGGGCGGACTGCCAGGTCTTGGCCGTGGCGTCCAGACCCGTCTTCGGGTCCTCCTTCAGGGTCAGGATCCGGGTGTAGTGCTGCAGCCAGTCCGGGAACAGGTCGCCGCCCTGCGGGATCGGCGGGCGCGGGTGCGCCTTGCCGAGCGCCTGGTAGAAGGAGCTGCGTACCGGGTCGGCCAGCACCTCCTTGGTGTAGGCCGACTTGCGGGTCGGCAGCACGCCGATGGCGTCGGAGACGCGGTCCTGCTGCGCGGCGTCGGTCATGAACCGGGTGAAGAGGTACGAGGCGTCGAAGTTCTTCGTCCCCGCGTAGACCACGAGGTTGTGGCCGCCGACCGGGGCGCCCGCCGTGCCCGTGGAGCCCGCCGGGACGGGCGCGATGCCCAGGTTCGCCTTGTTCTTGTAGGCGTCGCCGCCGAAGATCTCCTTGGTCGCCCAGGGACCGTCGATCATCATCGCCAGCTTGCCGTTCTTGAAGTCCGTCTTGAGGACGTTGTAGCCGTCCGTGCCCGCGGGCTTGGGCGCGGCACCGGACTTCACCAGGTCGACTGCGGTCTCGATGCCCTTGAGGGAGGCGGCGTCCGAGATGGTGATCTTCTTCTTGCCCGCGTCGACCATGTCGCTGTTCTCGCCGTAGAGGAACGGCAGCGAGTAGTAGCCGTCCGGGCTCAGGCCGATGCCGTCCGCGCCGGTCTTGTCCTTGATCTTCGCGGCATCCTCCTTCACCTCGGCCCAGCTGGCCGGGGGCTTGTCGATGCCCGCCTTCTGGAAGAGCTCCTTGTTGTAGAGGAGGCCGAGGGTGTCGGTGACCTGCGGGACGCCATAGGTCTTGCCCTGGTACGCCGCGTTCTTCAGCGGCCCGTCCAGGAAGTCGTCGCTCTTGTCGAGCGCCGGAGTGCCGGTGAGGTCCTTGAGGTAGCCGAGCTGCGCGAAGCCCGGGGTCCAGCCGACGTCCGAACGCAGCACGTCGGGCGCGCCCTTGCCGGTGGCGGCGGCGGTCTTGAACTTCTGCTGCGCCTGGTCGAAGGGCACGTTGACGTAATCGACGTGGATGTTGGGGTACTTCGCCTCGAAGGCCGAGACCAGCTTCTTGAAGGCCGGTGCCTCGTTGGTCGCGTCCGAGGTGTCCCACCAGGTGACGGTGCCGCTCACGCTGCCCGGGTCGTTGGCCGCCTTCGAACCGTCGCTCCCGCTGCCGCCGTCACCGCCGCACGCGGTCGCGGTCAGGGCCAGCACGCCGATGGCGGCTGCGACCGATATGCCTCTTCGCATAGGGATGCTCCTCTTCCAGGAGGCCGCCTGGGGGGAGGGGGGCGGCCCGAGCTGAGGAGGAAGCTAACAGGCTGAAATCTCTTGCGAAAGACCTTGCAAGAAGGAAACGGTGAGATTTCTCGGTTGTAACCGACTCGTGTCCGAAGGGTTGACCGGTGCGGACGGGGCTCGTACGGTCTCGTGCGCGGCATGTTGGCACCGGCTTGCGAACGGCTTGCGCAAGAACCTTCATCGGCCTTACGGGCGCTGCACGTTGCCCTTTCGGCCGTCGAACCTCCCCCCACCCCTAGGAAGTCCCATGCCTGGAACCGGGCGAAGAGCCCTGACCGCGGCACTCGTCCTGACGGCACTCACGGCCGGAGCGGCGCTCGACACCGCCCCGCCGGCGCAGGCCGCCCCCGTCGGCGACAAGGACGTCACGGCGGTCCTCTTCGAGTGGAGGTACGACTCCGTCGGCCGGGAGTGCAAGGACACGCTGGGCCCCGCCGGTTACGGCTACGTCCAGGTCTCCCCGCCCCAGGAACACGTGCAGGGCCCGCAGTGGTGGACCTCGTACCAGCCCGTCAGCTACCGCATCGCCGGGCGGCTCGGCGACCGCGCGGCGTTCGCCGGCATGGTCGCCGCCTGCCACTCGGCAGGCGTGAAGGTCGTCGTCGACGCGGTCGTCAACCACATGACCTCCGCGTCCGGCACCGGCACCGGAGGCACGCCGTATACGAAGTACGGCTACCCCGGCCTCTACCAGGACGCCGACTTCCACACCTGCCGCAGGCCCGTCGCCGACTACACCGACCGGAACGACGTCCAGAACTGCGAACTGGTCAAACTCGCCGACCTCGACACCGGCAGCGACCACGTCCGCTCCGCCATCGCCGGCTATCTGGATGACTTGCTCTCGCTCGGCGCCGACGGCTTCCGCATCGACGCCGCCAAGCACATCGCCACCGACGACCTCGCGGCCGTCAAGACCAAGCTGACCAAGCCCGACGTCTACTGGAAGCAGGAGACCATCTACGGCGCGGGCGAGGCCGTCCAGCCGGAGGAGTACCTGCGCAACGGCGACGTCCAGGAGTTCCGCTACGCGCGCGATCTCAAGCGGGTCTTCCAGAGCGAGCGGCTGGCCTACCTGCGCAACTACGGCGAGGGCTGGGGCTATCTGCCCGGCGCCCAGGCGTCCGTCTTCGTCGACAACCACGACACCGAGCGCAGCGGCGACACGCTCTCGTACAAGGACGGTGCCGCCTACACGCTGGCCAACGTCTTCATGCTCGCCTGGCCGTACGGCTCGCCGGACGTGCACTCCGGCTACGAGTTCACCGACCGCGACGCGGGGCCGCCTGGCGGCGGTGCGGTGCGCGAGTGCTGGCAGGACGGGTGGAAGTGCCAGCACAAGTGGCCGGAGATCAAGGCCATGGTGGGCTTCCGCAATGCGGTGCGGGGGGCGGGGGTGACGGATTGGTGGGACAACGGGTACCAGGCGATTGCCTTCGGTCGGGGTGACCGGGGGTACGTGGCGCTCAACCATGAGGCCTTCGCGCTGACGCGCAGCTTCCAGACGTCGCTGGCGGGCGGTGACTACTGCGACGTGCAGAGCGGTCGGCGGGTGACGGTGGGGGCCGACGGGCGCTTCACGGCGACGCTGGGCCCGAACACGGCGCTGGCACTGCATGTGGGTGCCCGTACGTGCGGGTAGTTGGCCCCGGTCCCGCCCTTTCACCGTTTCCGGGGCTGCGCCCCCTCGACCCCCGGACGCGGCTTCGCCGCGTGTCCTCAAACGCCGGACGGGCTGAATTTCAGCCCGTCCGGCGTTTGAGGACCGGGGCAGGACCACTGTTCTCACCTCAGCCAAAGGAGCCCCCTCGTGAAACGACTGCTCGCCCTCGCGGCAGCGACATGCCTCTTACTCCCCGCGGCACCCGCCCACGCCGCCCCCGCCCAGCCGAAGGCCACGGTCCAGTGGATCGACCACCGAACCCTCGCCTGGCCCAAAACCCTCGGCAACCCCACCCACCCCCACCACCTCCGCCACGACAGCGGAAGATTCACCCTCACCCAGCAACCCGGCGGGCTGAACCCGGCCCAGCGGGCCAAGTACCCCCACCTCGCCACCGGCTACGACGCCTTCCGCATCGACGCCCGCGAAGAAGAGGAGCGCACCGCGCTCACCGGCCGGCTCACCGCCGAGACGGACGACGGCATCGAAACCGGCGTTCAGATACCCGGCGTCCTGGACGACCTCTACGCCGCCTCGGCCACCAAAGCCCATCTCGGCCCCATCTTCCGCAACGGCCGCCCCACCCTCTCCGTCTGGGCGCCGACCGCGCGGAACGTCAGCCTCGAACTGGCCGACCGGACCGTGCCCATGCACCGCGACGACGCCAGCGGCGTCTGGAGCGTCACCGGCCCCCGCCAATGGACCGGCAAGCCCTACCGCTACGCCGTCACCGTCTGGGCCCCGGCCGCCGGCGAGGTCGTCACCAACCACGTCACCGACCCCTACTCCACCGCCCTCACCGCCGACTCGGAAAGCAGTCTCGTCACCGACCTCGCCGACCCCGCCCTCGCCCCGCCCGGCTGGCAGGGGCTGCGCAAGCCGAAGCCCGTACCCCTGCGCCAGGCGCAGATCCAGGAGCTGCACGTCCGCGACTTCTCCGTCGCCGACCGCACCTCCCGGCACCCGGGCGGGTACCTCGCCTTCACCGACCAGGACTCCGACGGCATGCGGCACCTGAAGCAACTCGCCGACGCCGGAACCTCCTACGTCCACCTCCTGCCCGTCTTCGACTTCGCCACCGTCCCCGAACGCAGCGCCGACCAGGCCGTACCCGGCTGCGACCTCGCCGCGCTGCCCGCCGACTCCGAGCAGCAGCAGGCCTGCGTGGCCAGGACCGCCGCCCGCGACGCCTACAACTGGGGCTACGACCCGCTGCACTACACCGTTCCCGAGGGCTCGTACACCTCCGACCCCGCAGGCCCCCTGCGGACCCGTGAGTTCCGGCAGATGGTGCAGGGGCTGGCGCACGCCGGACTGCGGACCGTCATGGACGTCGTCTACAACCACACCGCGGCCTCCGGACAGGACCCCCGGTCCGTCCTCGACCGGATCGTGCCCGGCTACTACCAGCGCCTCCTCGACGACGGCACCGTGGCCACCTCCACCTGCTGCGCCAACACCGCGCCCGAGCACGCCATGATGGGCAAGCTCGTCGTCGACTCCGTCGTCACCTGGGCCAGGCAGTACAAGGTCGACGGCTTCCGCTTCGACCTCATGGGCCACCACCCCAAGGCCAACATCCTCGCCGTGCGCCACGCCCTCGACGCCCTGACCGTCGCCGAGGACGGCGTCGACGGGCGCTCGATCGTCCTCTACGGCGAGGGCTGGAACTTCGGCGAGGTCGCGAACGACGTCCGCTTTGTCCAGGCCACCCAGCGGAACATGGCGGGCACCGGCATCGCCACCTTCTCCGACCGCTCACGCGACGCGATCCGCGGCGGCGGCCCCTTCGACGAGGACCCGCGCGGCCAGGGCTTCGCCTCCGGCCTCTTCACCGACCCCAACGGCGCCCCCCAGGGCACGCCCGGCGAGCAGCGCGCCCGGCTCCTGCACGACCAGGACCTCATCAAGGTCGGCCTGACCGGCAACCTCGCCCCCTACCGCTTCACCGACTCGGCCGGCCGCAGCGTCCGGGGCGCGGACGTCGACTACAACGGCTCGCCCGCGGGCTACGCGGCCGCGCCCGGCGACGCGCTCTCCTACGCCGACGCGCACGACAACGAGACGCTGTTCGACGCACTGGCCTACAAGCTCCCGCAGGGCACGCCGCCCGCCGACCGGGCCCGGATGCAGGTCGTCGCCATGGCGACCGCCGCGCTCTCCCAGGGGCCCGCCCTCTCCCAGGCGGGCACGGACCTGCTGCGGTCGAAGTCGCTCGACCGGAACTCCTACGACAGCGGCGACTGGTTCAACGCGATCCACTGGAACTGCGCCGACGGCAACGGCTTCGGCCGCGGCCTGCCGCCCGCGTCCGACAACGCCGCGAAGTGGCCGTACGCCAGGCCGCTGCTGGCGGATGCGGCGCTGCGGCCCGGATGCGGCCCGACGACGGCCGCGTCCGCCGCCTACCGTGACCTGCTGCGGATCCGCACGGGCGAGAAGGCGTTCGGCCTGGCGACGGCCGATGCCGTCCAGGCCGCCGTCTCCTTCCCGCTGTCGGGGAAGGACGAGACGCCGGGCGTCATCACGATGCGGGCCGGCGAGCTGACCGTCGTCTTCAACGCGACACCGAACCGCCAGGAACAGCGCGTCCCCGGGGCCGCCGGTACCGGCTACGCCCTGCATCCGGTGCAGGCGGCCGGCTCGGATCCGGTGGTGAAGTCCGCGTCCTACGCGGCGGACTCGGGAACCTTCTCGGTACCGGGCCGCACGGTGGCGGTGTTCAAGCGGAGGTAGCCCCGGCCGGGGTCGGGGGAGAGCTCCCACCGGGCCAGCACCCCCGCCACCTGGCCGTCGAAGGCCGCGCTCACCGCCAGCAGCGCCCCCACATCGTGGACCAGCTGCAACTCCAGCTCTTCCCGCGGGATGCGCAGGCCGTTCAGCCAGAGCAGGGCCGTCGTCTCCGCCAGGGAGATCCACGAGCGGACGGTCAGCTCCAGGCGCGCCCCGGGCTCGGCGACCCCCAGGTGCAGAAGCATCTGCTCGTACGCCGCCTCGCGCACCTCGTCGATCATTGCGCACGCCACCCCCGGCCCCGCCGCCGCGGGCCCGCCCCGCATCAGGGCGGCGAAGCCGGGGCCGTGCGCCTCGACGAAGTCGAAGAAGCGGCGCAGGACCCGTAACAGCCGGGGCCCCAGGGGGCCTTCGCGGGGTTCGCGGAGCAGGGCCGTCAGCTCGTCGGCCGACCGGCGCAGCGCCGCCTCGTACAGGCTCTGCTTGCCGGGGAAGTAGTGATAGACGAGCGGCCGGGAAATCCCGGCCGCCCCCGCGATGTCCTCGATCGAGACCGCGTCGGGCGGACGGTGGCTGAACAGGTCGAGGGCGACCGAGATGAGGTGCTCGCGTCGCTGCTCGACGGCCATCCTGCGGCGCGCCACGGTCGTCATGGCGGTCATCATAGTGGGAGGAAATCGCCCTGGTCGGCGAGGGGTTCAGCGCATCGCGGCGAGCTTTCCGCCGTCTTCCAGGCGGCCGGTGAGCTCGGCCTGGACGCCCTGCTTCGCCGGTACGGCCAGCAGCGGGCCCTGGGCGCTGCCCTGCACCCCGCCCGTCGCGGTGATCGAGGCGACGTCGCCGCCGCCCGCCGCCAGCGCGTACCACGTGCCGCCGCGGGACTTCCACAGCACGCCCGCCAGGACGCGCGGCTCACGGGGGCCGCAGGCGGTGGTGTCCGCGCCGCGGCCGACGACCGTGCCGGGCGTGCCCGCGCGTGCGTCGGGCGCCTGGAAGCGGGCCAGCGCCAGGCTGCCCGTGCCCCGCCAGGTCTCGGTGCGGGTGCAGAACCACTGCGCGCTCCCCGCCGCCCCGGGCAGCGGCTGGGTGGCGAACTGCCAGGAGTTGACCGAGCGCACGCCCTGCCACCGCGCGGCCTGCAGCTGGCAGGCGCCGTGGGACCAGCCGGCCAGGTCGGCGGCGGAGGTGGCGTCGCGCGGTGCGGCCGGCGCGCCCGCGGTCAGCCGGGTGGGGACGAGCTCGCCGAGGTCGGTGACCAGGTGGTTGCCGAGCTGCAGCGAGGTCCAGCCGTGGCAGTCGTTGGTCGTGGCCGGGCTGGGCACCGCGTCGGTGACCCCGTCCGCGTCGCGGTGCAGGGGCTGCGGGGTGTCGTCGGGCTTGAGCAGATCGCGCACGGCGGCGGTCGTCACCCAGGGGGCCGTCAGATAGCGGACGTTGCCGTCGGTGCGGCCGAGGACCAGGGCGCTCGAGGACGCCACGTCCGCCCCGTCCGTACGGGCGAAGTCCAGCGCGGCACCGGCGGTGTCACCGCTCTTGGCCTCGGCGTAGCGCACCACGCGCAGGCCGTCGTAGAGCAGCACGACCACCGCCGAGTCGACCTCGCCCGCGTACAGCAGCTGCGGCGGCCCGGCCGCCGGGCCGGTGGTGGTGCCGGGCGTCGCCGTGACCTGCACCGTACGGCCCGGCCGGGCCCAGACGGCAAGGGCACGGCGCAGCAGCTCCCGGTCGCCGGTGCGGCTGCCGCGCGCGGGCCAGACGGCGAAGGACGGGCGGTCGGCACGCTTCCAGGCGGTGGCGGAGGCCTTGGACAACTCGGCGGGGTCCAGGGCCCGTTGGGCGGACTCGTTGAGCGCGTACGAGGGCGCTGCCGCGCCGTCGGGGCCCCAGCCGCCGTCGGGCAGGGCCAGCAGCGTGCCGCACACCACGACCGCGGCGGCCGCCGCGAGGGCCGCGCGGGTGTGCTGGCGGCGGCGCATCAGATCCGTGGGGCGGGCCTGCAGGGAGCAGGGGTCGAACTCCACCGACTCCAGCAGCGAGGCGTCCCGGCTGCCGGCCGGGGTGCGCACCCCGGCCGCCTCGGTGAGCGCCGCCTCCGGGTCGTCCACCCCGGCGTCGGCCAGCAGGCGGCACACGTCCTGCTCGGTCGGCAGCTCCAGCATCCGCAGGGCGTACGCGGCCCGGCCGGGGCCGGAGAGGGCGGCGAGGGCCTGGTCCAGGGCGAGCTCGTCGGCGCCGCCCGAGCGGGGGAACAGCCGCAAGCCCCACACCTGCGGCAGCAGCGGCGGCAGCTGCCCCGGTCGGGGCAGGCTCCACCGGCCGCGCGGCCGCCCGGCATCCAGCGCGGCCCGCAGGACGCGCCGGCGCACATACCCGTACCCCGGGTCCTCCGGCGAGCCGCCGGCCCCGCGGGGCGCCGGCAGGCTCAGCTCCGAGGCGCCCACCCGGTTGCGCGGCAGGGCGCGCTGCACGAGCGCGTGCGCCGTCAGCACCCGGCGGTTGCGGCCCAGGGCGGGCGGCAGGACGAGGTAGGCGAGCCGCACCAGACGGGGGTAGTGCTCGATGAGCACGGCCTCCGCCTGTTCGACGTCGACGGGTGCCGGTGGCCGGGGGACTGTAGCTTGCTGCTCCACGTCCTTAGAACGAGTGAATGGTGCGATGGTCACTTCACCCGCCCGGGCTAGGGCGCGCGCCGGGGGAGCGTCAGGCGCGGAAGCGGGCGCGGATGCGGTCGACCGCCTGGTCGGGGACGCCGAGGCCGTCGCGCACGTAGGTCTCCACGTCGCCGTGGGCCCGGTGCATCTCCTCCAGCGCCGCCGCGAGGTAGGCCGGGCGCACGCCGAGGATCGCGTCGGTGATCTCCGGGTCGCCGCCCGCCGCCGTGAACCGCTCGATGAGGGGCGCGAAGGCGGCGCGCACGGCCGGGGCCACGTCGAGGTACTCGCGCTCCACGGTGGCCTCGTCCGCGCCCAGCAGCAGGAGGATCACGCTCGCCGCCCAGCCGGTGCGGTCCTTGCCCGCCGTGCAGTGGAAGAGCAGGGGGCCGCAGTCCGGCTCGGCGAGGGAGGTCAGCAGCAGGCCGTAGGCCTGGCAGGCGGACTCGGAGGCCACGAAGGAGCGGTAGGTCTCGCAGAGCAGTTTCTCGGCCTTGCCGCCGCCCAGGTGCTCCTCGGCCGCCGCCGGGTTGCCGAGCACCGTCTCCAGCCGGGCGGGCACCTTCTCGCCGGACGGCACCTCCCGGCCCGCCATGACGTCCGCGACGACCAGCCGTGCGCCCTCGGGCAGCAGGTCCGGCCGCTCCTCCCGCTCGCCCTGGGTGCGCAGGTCGACGACCGTGCGGATGCCGAGCGCGGCCACGGCCGGGTCGGCCGTCGGGTCCAGGCGGTCCAGCTGGCCGGAGCGCAGCAGCAGACCCGGGCGGACCGCGGAGTTGCCGGCGAGCGGGATGCCGCCGAGGTCACGGAGGTTGGTGATGGTCGTGGCATCGAGCTGCTGCGGCATGGGCCGTCTCCCTGATGTGCCTTATGTGCTGCTTATGGGCGATTCCGCTTTGCGTCTTTATTGTGGGGAACGGTAGCCGAGTCCGCGACGCCGCCCCCATGCGCCCAGGGACAGGCCCAGTCCCAGGGACACCAGGTGTCCCGCGTCGGTGAAGTCGGTACGCCCGCGCAGAAAGGGGCGCGCGCTCAGCGCGATCAGTACTGTGCAGGAGCTCGTACGGACTCGCGCGCCCCGCAGTGTGGCTGCCAGGGCCCCGGCCAGGGCGTTCCGGCCGTAGCTGATGCCCACGTCGACCGCGGACCGGGTGGCGGCGTTCGTGCGCAGGGCGCGCAGCCCGCCGTACACCAGCAGGGACGCGCCCACGTGCCCGTACAGGAAGGCGCCCGCGGCCCACCACGCGCCATAGGCGTACTCCGCGTACCCGAGCACGGCCAGGAGCAGCAGCGCATAGGGAAGCTCCATCGGCGATTCGACCACCAGCGCGCTGGTGAGCAGGGTGTCCCAGCGGCCGGCGCGCAGATTGTCGACGTTGGTGGAGCAGTGCAACAGCAGCCGCTCATGGGCGGAGGGCGTGAGCAGCTTTTTGGCAGCGTACGCGCCGAGCTGCACACCCCCTATGTACGCGGGTGCGAGGCGGGGGAGACGGGTGAGGTGAGTGCTGGTTGACGTCACACGGCCATCATCTGCGGGCGCCCGGCGGCTGTCAGCCAGTGCGGCGCTCCGGTTTCAGGCCACGTGTTTCGGGCCGTGTTTCAGGCCATCGTGAAGTCGTCGAAGTGGAAGCCGGGTGCGACGACGCACGTCACCAAGGTCGGTTCGTCGCCCGCCGGTTCGGCGGCCTGCCAGACGCCGCCGGGGATCAGCACCTGCGGCCGCTCGCGGTGCTCGACACGGGGGCCGAGGACCATCTCCTCGGCCCCGGTCTCATCGGGCACCGGGCCGTCGCCGCCCAGCCGCAGCCGCAGCGGGCCGCCCCGGTGCCACAGCCACATCTCGTCGGAGCGCACCCGGTGCCAGCGGGAGCTCTCGCCGGGGTGCAGCAGGAAGTAGATGCCGGTCGCATACGCCCGGGGGCCGCCGTACCCCTCGGGGTCCGCGGTGGCCGAGGTCTGCCAGGTCTCGCGGAACCAGCCGCCCTCCACGTGGGGTTGGAGGCCGAGGAGAGTGACGAGCTCGGAGGTGCCCTGCGCGAAGTGATCGGTCATGGCCGTACCTTCTCACTCCGGCGCCCGCGCCACGAGGACCCCGGGTCGGTCAAAAAGCGGCCGGAGGCGCGTACTTGTAGCCCACCCGGCGGACGGTGACGATCGACGACCGGTACTCGGCGCCCATCTTGCGGCGGAGCCGGGCCACATGGACGTCGACGGTACGGCCGTCGCCCACGTGCCCGTAGCCCCACACCGTGGTCACCAGCTGGTCGCGGGTGTGCACGCGGTGCGGGTGGGCGACGAGGTGGGCCAGCAGCTCGAATTCGAGGTACGTCAGATCCAGCAGCCGGCCGGCGACGCGGGCGCTGCGCTGCTGGGGGTCGATGCTGATCAGGGAGTCGCCCTGGGTGGCGGGGGAGGCGGAGGCCTCGTCCGCCGGGGCGGGGTCGTCACTGGACGGCTGCTGCTCGGCCGGGACCAGCACCAGATAGCCGATCATGGGCGGCTGGCCCGGCAGGGTGGGCAGCGTGTGCTGAGGGGCGGGCAGCCAGGTGGCCGCACCGGAGTGCAGCAGCTCGGCGACCGGCGGGACCTCGCCGGGGACGACGGCTCGCAGCCGGTGGCGGTGCGGGGCGCGCTCGGTGGGGGTGGGGGCGGGGGCGGTCAGCGTACGGAGGTTCGTCATGAAGCTCAGCTCTTTCGCGCGGGAGACCGTCGGGAAGACGTGCGATGCGCGGGCCATTGGCCGGAACCGGTCCGGCGGCTGACTTCGACGGAGGGGTCAGCGAGAGGAGTGGGCCTGCGCAGAGGATGCGCGACAACACACTCGGTCGAAGTCGTGGTGCTGGCGGGAAGGCCAGAACGGCTCAAGGTCGCTGCGACCTGTCGCGGTGTTCTGGAGGCTGGCCATGCCCCTATTGAAGCACGGCCCACGACGGTGCAGCAGACCCCTCCGAGCAGTTGATACGCAACCTTGGCGCGTTTTCGATCATGCCGCCTGCGGCTCCGGCAGCCGCTTGCGCCAGTCCAGCGGCGTGATGCGTAGGGAGCGGGCCGGATCGCCGTCCCACTCGACGCCCAGCCCGGCCCGTGTGAGCGCCGTCACTATCTCGCGCCCGACGGCGGCGGTGCCCTCGCTGCCCGCCGCCCCGTCGTAGGCGCCGTAGAGCAGCCACAGCCCGCCGCCGTCGGCGGCCTGCTCGGTGTGCTGGCAGTGGAAGAACACGAAGCCGCGGTCGCCCTCCGCGGCCTCGCCGCCTATCTCCGCGGTGCCGCAGGTGGAGCAGCAGGTGAAGTGCATCCGGGCCGTGACACCGCCTGCCTCCAGCGCCCGGAAGGCCGCCGCCACCCGGTCGGCGTCCGTCTCCGCGGGCCACCCGGCCTGCTCGGCCAGGCGCTCACGCCACAGCCGGCCGACGATCTCCCGGGCCGCCTCGACGGACACCGGGCTGCCGTCCCCGTCCTCGAAGTAGTCCGAAACCTGCTCGGCGATCTCCTCCGGGGTGTCGAAGCCGCACCTGATCAGGAGCGCGGCCTGCTCCTCGGCCTCCGCCAGGAGCTCGGGAGCGAGCACCTCGCCCGACTCGGCGCCGACGGTTTTGGACAGCATGGAATCCCCCTCGCTCGAAGGGCCGCCCGCGACCGGCGGCCCGATCAGACGAGAGCCATCCTGGCATCCGCCACTGACAACGCGGCGCCGCCCCCGGCCGGTCAGTCGGTACCGGCGACGACCGAGTAGCAGTAGGAGGGGATCGAGTTCTCACACGACAGGCGCAGCAAAACGCGCCGTCATCATCCCCGCACTGAACGAGAATCCAGTCGTCACCCGCCTCATGCAGCATTTGGGGCGCGCACGGCCACCACGCCACCGACCCACGGAAGCCGGAACCCCCGCATGGCACGAGTGTTCCCCTCGCAGAGCCTGCGCGCCCGGCTGGTGACCGCCTTCCTGGCCGTTTCCGCGCTCAGCGCCCTGATCACGGCCGCACTCACCTTCCGGGAGGGCCGCGAGGCGATCCTCCAGCGCACCCAGGCCACCGCCGTGCACGACCTGCGCGCCCAGATCGACTCCCTCGCCCCGGACCTGCCTTTCCCGCCCCGGACCCAGGACCTGCAGAACTTCGCCCTCCAGCTCGATCGCGCCGGAGGCTCCCGCAACTGGCGCACCTCGGTCTCGTATCAGGACGGCCCCGCCGTCCCCGAGCACCCGCCCGACGGCCGGAGCGTCGTCACCGACGCCTTGCGCACGGCGGTCCGCCGGCAGAACGCACCGCAGTTCCAGCGCGTCGACAGCGGCGGCCGGCCCTGGCTGGCCATCGGCATGCCCGTCACCTTCGCCGGGAGCGGGCACAAGCCGTCCGGCCTCGACGTCTACGCCGAGTTCTCGCTGAACGACGAGCGCGGCGACATCGACTCCCTCGTCACCGCCGCACAGTCCGGCGTCGCGCCCGCCCTGGCCCTCGCGGTCGTGCCCGCCCTGTTCGCCGCCCGCCGGGTGCTCAGGCCCGTACGCCGGCTGCGGCAGGCCGCCGAGAAGATCACCTCCGGCGCCCTCGACACCCGGCTGCCGGTCACCGGCCACGACGAGCTCGCCGACCTCACCCGCACCTTCAACGTCATGGCGGCCTCGCTGGAGAAGGACGACCGCGAGCTGCGCCGCATGGAGGCCAACGCCCGCCGCTTCGCCGCCGACGTCTCCCACGAACTGCGCACCCCGCTGGCCGCGATGTCCGCCGTGACCGGGGTGCTCGACGAGGACGCGGACCGGCTGCCGTCGGACACCGCCGATGCCGTCCGTCTGATCAGCAGTGAGACGACGAAGCTGACCCGCCTCGTCGCGGACCTGATGGAGGTCTCCCGCTTCGACGCGGGCGCCGCGGCCCTCCACACCGACGAGGTCGACCTCGCCGTCACCGTGCGCAAGTCCCTCCAGGCGCGCGGCTGGGAGGACCGGGTGACCGCCGACCTCCCCCCGGGCGTACGGGTCCGCCTCGATCCGCGCCGCATGGACGTGGTGATCGCCAACCTCGTCGGCAACGCCCTGCGGCACGGCGGTGCCCCCGTACACGTGCTGGCGCGCGTGGCGGACGACCGGCTGCTGATCGACGTCGAGGACAACGGGCCGGGCATCGACCCCGACGCCCTCCCGCACGTCTTCGACCGCTTCTACAAGGCCGATGCGGCCCGCACCCGCTCGGAGGGCAGTGGGCTGGGGCTGGCCATCGCCAGGGAGAACGTACTGCTGCACCACGGGACGCTGACCGCCGCCAACCGTCCCGGGGGCGGGGCGGTCTTCACGGTGTCGCTGCCGCTGACCGCCGGGGAAGCGGGAGAGGAGTCGTGATGCGCCGCGCTGTGTGGCTGCTGCCGACGGCCCTGGTGCTGGCGGCCTGCGGGGTGACGCCGACGGCGCCCGTCCGCGTCGGCGAACCCGCCACCGGAATCCAGGAGCCGGGAACCAGCCGGCACACCGTCCGGCTGTACTTCCTCTCGCCGTTCGGCATCTACCCCGTCGCCCGCGCCGAGCCGAGCGACGCCACCCCGCAGCGGGCCGTCGACCTGCTGCTCGCGGGCCCCACCCCGGCCGAGCGGGCCCGCGGGCTGATCACGGAGGTGCCGTGGAACCTGGGGCGGGTGACCGCGACGGCCGCCCCGGGCGCCGTGGACCTCGTCCTGCCCGTCCCGGTGTCCACGCTCCAGCCCGCCGCGGTCAGCCAGCTCGCCTGCACGGCCGCGGCGGCGGGCGCACCCGGCGGCAGCCCGGTCACCGGGACCGGCATCCGCATCCACGAGCCGGGCGCCGCCGCGCCGTGGACGCTGCGCTGCAGCAGCACCGGCTATGCGTTCCCGGTGCCGGAGGCCACCCCCTCGTAGGGCGTCCGACGGCGCGGCACGCGGCGGTTTCAATCCTCCGGATCGAGCTCCCGCACCGGGGTGACGTTGGTGACGTCCACGGCGCGCCGCAGGGCCTTGGCCAGGCGCACGCCGTCGCCCACGGCCCACAAGTGCAGGAAGAACAGCCGGGGTTCGTCCGCCAGGCCGTGGTTGTGCAGCTCGACGAGGTCGATCCCGCCGCGCCGCAGCAGCCGCATGGCCTGGTGCACCTCGTCGGCGATCAGGGCGAAGTCGCCGTTGACCGCGGCCCGGCCGCCGCCCAGCGCCTGGAAGTTGAAGGCCGTGGTGGCGCCCGTTCCCGAGGGCAGCAGGAGACCGCCGTCGGTGATGGTCTCGCGGCGCCGGAAGACGGACTTGTAGATGCCCTGGGCATTGGAGCCCTTGGCACCCAGCGCGGTGTCCATGGCCTTGGTGTCCAGGTCGATGCGCGGCGGGGTGCCGGGCTTCTTTCCGGGCGGCGTGCCCGTACGGTCGAACGCCGCCCGCATCCCGCGGGCCAGCGCCACCGCGTCGTGCCCGTGTCCGTGGACGTGCATCCACCAGATGTCGGGGGTGTGGGAGAGCAGGTGCTTGTGCACGGCGGTCACCATGATGTCGTGCGCGTGCAGGGCGTCGATCGCGTGCTGCATCTCGGTCTCGGTGACCGTGAGGTCGCCCATCACCAGGCTGCTGCCGTCGGAGTAGCGGGCGAAGGCCACGTGCGAGCCGAGCGCGAGCCCCGCGCTGACCTTGACCCCGTGCGAGACCACCTTCAGGTCGTGGCGGGGGTAGCCGGTCCGGTAGATGGTCTCGCCCAGCAGACTGCCCTGGCGGCCCAGCACGGTCGCGACCTTCGACCAGTCCGACGCGGCGGTGGGGACGGGTCTCAGCAGCTCCCGCCCTCCTTGGCCGCGGCCCTGGCCCCGCCCATGGTCGCGGTCCCGGTCCCGGTCGGGGTCGCGGCCGTCCGGGCCGTCGCTCCCGTCCCGGTCGGGCGGGCAGTCCCGGCCGTCCGTGGCGTGTGCGGTGGCCGCCCCCACCCCGGCCAGTACCGGAGCGAGGGCGGCGGCCGCCAGGATCCTCCGGCGTGGTGGGGCCGCCGTCGCCGCGCCGCGCGCAGCTGCCGCCCTCTCTTTCGTTCCCCCTGCTCGGTCCCGGTCCCCGGTCGTCACAAGTGCACCTCCATCGTGGGCAGTGCCATGTAAACACGATCGGATCGTTCGCGACCGGGGAGCGCCGCGCGCCTGCCGCCGGACGGGTTAGGACGTGCCCCGGGCGGACCGCGAGATCGCCTCGCGCACGGCTTCCTCCGTGCGCCCCACGATCGCCGAGCCGTCGTCCGCGGTGATGAGCGGACGCTGGATCAGCCTCGGGTGCCCGGCGAGCGCGGCGATCCAGCGCGACCGGGTGCTCTCCTCGCGCGGCCAGTCGGCGAGGCCGAGCTCCTTCGCCTCCGCTTCCTGCGTCCGTGTGATGTCCCACGGCTCCAGGCCGAGCCGCGCGAGCACCGCACGGATCTCGTCCTCGCTCGGCACGTCCTCGAGATAGCGGCGTACGGTGTAGCCGGCGCCCTCGGCGTCGAGCAGGCTGATGGCGCTGCGGCACTTGGAGCAGGCCGGGTTGATCCAGATTTCCATGGCACGCACAGTACTAAGGGGTGTCTGCTCGACCCTGATTCCCCGTCGCTACGACCGGCTCCGCCGTCCGGTAAGGGCGAAGGCCATGACCGAAGTGACCAGCGCGAGCAGCGACAGCGCGAGATGAGTGCCCACCGGCGAGCCGAAAGCATCGCAGGTCGAGGCCTCACAGGTGCGGGGAGGGTACCCGACCAGTGCGAGTGCGGCCCCTGCCGCCGCCGGTCCCGTCGCCCCGCCGAGCATGGCGAAGGTCGTCGCGGTTGCCGTCGCCTGCGCGGTGCGGTGCGCAGTGCGGCTGCTGCTGACGACGGTCATGGCCGAGCCATTGGCCAGGCCCAGGCCGCACCCCACGAGGGCGCATGCGCCGCTGAGCAGCCAGAGAGGCGCGGGCTGCCGCTGGGACCTCGACCGCCTCCATCAGCAGCGTGGCAGCCGTACGCCCGAACGGAAACATCGTCACGATCAGCACGGGAACCATCACCGAAGGCGCGTTCAAGGGAGCAAAGGCCGTCACCGAGGTAACGCTCCTAGCCTCCCGCCAAACCGCCTGCCTGACCCCTCAGGGCCTCACCTCTGCCTTCGGACCCACCACGGTGACCATCACCCAGCTCTGACCGACGCGGGACACAAGCGAAGGCCGCCACCCCGGAGCGGGGTGGCGGCCTTCAAGCGGAATCCGCGGCTTAGATGTCGAAGTACATCTCGAACTCGTGCGGGTGCGGGCGCAGCTGGATCGGGGCGATCTCGTTGGTGCGCTTGTAGTCGATCCAGGTCTCGATCAGGTCCGAGGTGAAGACGCCGCCGGCCTGGAGGTACTCGTTGTCCGCCTCGAGGGCTTCGAGGACCGCCGGGAGGGAGGTCGGGACCTGGGGGACGTTCGCGTGCTCGTCGGGGGCGAGCTCGTAGAGGTCCTTGTCGATCGGCTCGGCCGGCTCGATCTTGTTCTTGACGCCGTCGAGGCCGGCCAGGAGGAGGGCCGAGAAGGCGAGGTAGGGGTTGGACGACGGGTCCGGCGCGCGGAACTCGACGCGCTTGGCCTTGGGGTTGGAGCCCGTGATCGGGATGCGCATCGCGGCGGAGCGGTTGCGCTGGGAGTAGACCAGGTTGACCGGGGCCTCGAAGCCGGGGACCAGGCGGTGGTAGGAGTTCACCGTCGGGTTGGTGAAGGCCAGCAGCGACGGGGCGTGCTTGAGGATGCCGCCGATGTAGTAGCGGGCGGTGTCCGAGAGGCCCGCGTAGCCCTGCTCGTCGTAGAAGAGGGGCTCGCCACCGCTCCACAGCGACTGGTGGACGTGCATGCCCGAGCCGTTGTCACCGAAGATCGGCTTCGGCATGAAGGTCGCGGTCTTGCCGTTGCGCCAGGCGACGTTCTTCACGATGTACTTGAAGAGCATCAGGTCGTCGGCCGCGGCGAGCAGCGTGTTGAACTTGTAGTTGATCTCCGCCTGGCCGGCCGTGCCGACCTCGTGGTGCTGGCGCTCGACCTGCAGGCCCGCCTTGTCCAGCTCCAGGGAGATCTCGGCGCGCAGGTCGGCGAAGTGGTCGACCGGCGGGGCCGGGAAGTAGCCGCCCTTGTAGCGGACCTTGTAGCCGCGGTTGTCCTCCAGCGCACCGGTGTTCCAGGCGCCCGCCTCGGAGTCGATGTGGTAGAAGGACTGGTTCGCGCTGGTCTCGAAGCGGACGCTGTCGAAGACGTAGAACTCGGCCTCGGGGCCGAAGAACGCGGTGTCCGCGATGCCGGTGGAGGCGAGGTAGGCCTCGGCCTTCTTGGCGATGTTGCGCGGGTCGCGGCTGTACTGCTCACCCGTGATCGGGTCGTGGATAAAGAAGTTGATGTTCAGCGTCTTGTCGCGCCGGAACGGGTCCATACGGGCCGTGGAGAGGTCCGCGCGCAGCGCCATGTCGGACTCGTGGATGGCCTGGAAGCCGCGGATCGACGAGCCGTCGAACGCCAGCTCCTCGTTCGGGTCGAAGACCGAGGCCGGGATCGTGAAGTGCTGCATCACGCCAGGCAGGTCGCAGAACCGGACGTCGACGAACTTGACGTCCTCGTCCGCGATGAACTTCTTGGCCTCGTCGGCGTTCTGGAACATCCAACTCCTCCTAGCCCGGCCGAGCACGGTCGGGGATTGCTTCGGTGCGCGGTCCGTCGCCGTCCTTATCGCAATGGCGCGCTGTGGCCGACCCTAGAGAGACGGGATTTCCCAAGCATGACCCATTTGTTTCGCCGAGGTTAACCGGCACGCGGGGCCGGTGTGGCGGGGCACGGGCCCCGGAGCCCGGGGAACGAATGCGGTCGCAGTACCGTGGAGCGGTGGACAACAGGCAAGCAATCGGCTCATGGCTCTCCGGCCCCCGCGCGGCCGCGGAGGACATGGGCATCGAATTCGGCCACCGGGGCGAGCGCCTCGGCCTGCCGGAGAACGGGCCGGGCTCCGTAGCCCCGCTCGGGCGGCGCTTCGGCGCCCTCTTCGTCGACTGGGCGCTGTGCATGCTCATCGCCTACGGCTTCCTTGCCGCGGGCTCCCCGCAGCGGGCGGGCAACTGGGCCCTGGCCGTCTTTTTCGTACTCAGCATGCTCACCGTCGGTACGGTCGGCTGTACGCCCGGCAAGCGGCTGTTCGGACTGCGGGTGATCGCCGAGGGCGGCGGGCGGCTGAGCCTGCCGCGGGTGCTGCTGCGCAGCGTGCTGCTCCTGCTCGTCGTCCCGGCCGTCGTCTGGGACCGTGACACCCGCGGGCTGCACGACCGGCTCTCGCGCGCCGTCCAGGTGCGCATCTAAGCGGATCCAAAAGGCGCACAGACAAAGGAGGCGGGGCGGAACCAGTGGTTCCGCCCCGCCTCCTCGTGTCGGAGTAGGTCGGCCGTCTCAGCGGCCCTTCGGCATTCTCGTGCCCTTCGGCATCGGGCCCTTGGGGATCGGCATGTTGCTCATGAGGTCGCCCAGCGCCCGCAGCCGGTCGTTGACGGCCGTCACCTGCGCGCCCTGCAGGACCCGGGGCAGCTTGAGCAGCGTGGTGTGCAGCTTCTTGAGCGGCACCTCGCCCTCGCCCTCGCCCACCACGATGTCGTGCACGGGCACGTCCGCGACGATGCGCGCCATGCGCTTCTTCTCGGCCGCCAGCAGGGCCTTCACCCGGTTGGGGTTGCCCTCGCCGACCAGCACGATGCCCGCCTTGCCCACCGCGCGGTGCACGACGTCCTGGTTGCGGTTCATCGCCACCGCGGGAGTCGTCGTCCAGCCGCCGCGCCGGATGTTGTCCAGCACTGCCGCCGCGGCACCCGGCTGGCCCTCCATCTGCCCGAAGGCAGCGCGCTCGGCACGCCGTCCGAAGACGATCGCCATCGCGAGGAAGGCCAGCAGGAAGCCCAGGATGCCCAGGTAGACCGGGTGATCGATCACGAAGCCGATGGCGAGGAGCACACCGAAGGTGACGATTCCCACAGCCGCGACGACAAGACCGACCTTCGAGTCGACCTTCTTGGTCATCTGGTAGGTCAGGGCGATCTGCTTCAGTCGCCCGGGGTTCTCGGATGTTTCCTTCCTCGCCATACGGCGAAGTTTACGTCGCTTGCGGACCCGGGGCCGCCACGGCCTCCAGCAGGTGCTGTGTCTCCCGCCGGTCCTTGGCCCGGCGGCGGTCCTCCAGCACTGCCGTCCACGCGTTCCGGCGGGCGGTGCGCTGCCCGCCGCGCATCAGCAGTTCCTCCAGGGCGCGCAGGGCGCCGGTGACGGATGGGGGCCGTACGGAGAGCGTGGAAGGCAGAGCGGAAGAGGCGCGGGTGGCGGTCGCCAAGACTGCGTTACCGGGCGCGGCCTGCATGTCGATGTCCCCTCGGGAGCGGAAATGTGAGGCGTGGAGGGTGTTGGTCGTACTGCTGTGCGTACTTCCATCGTCACCGAACGGTGTTACCAACGGATGACCTGTTGGTCAAACACCTATGAAACGTTGACGCGGCCCGTACCTTCCCGGGCTTGTCGCCGGGGGTACGGGCCGCGTCGAAGGTGATGCGATGCCGGTCGGGCTCAGACCGCCTGGGTCGAGGCCGCGACGCTCTCGCGCCGCTCGATCGCCTGCTGGTAGAGCCGGCCCGCGCGGTACGAGGAGCGGACCAGGGGGCCGGACATGACGCCGGCGAAGCCGATCTCCTCGGCCTCCTCCTTGAGCTCCACGAACTCCTGCGGCTTCACCCAGCGCTCCACCGGGTGGTGGCGCACCGACGGGCGCAGGTACTGGGTGATGGTGATCAGCTCGCAGCCCGCGTCGTGCAGGTGCTGCAGCGCCTCGCTGATCTCCTCGCGGGTCTCGCCCATGCCGAGGATCAGGTTGGACTTGGTCACCAGGCCGTACGCACGGGCCTGCGTGATGACGTCGAGGGAGCGCTCGTAGCGGAAGCCGGGGCGGATCCGCTTGAAGATCCGCGGCACGGTCTCCACGTTGTGGGCGAAGACCTCCGGGCGGGAGGCGAAGACCTCTTCGAGCAGCTCGGGGACCGCGTTGAAGTCGGGGGCCAGCAGCTCGACCTTGGTGTGGCCGCCGTCGCGGCCGGCGGTCTGCTGGTGGATCTGGCGCACGGTCTCGGCGTACAGCCAGGCGCCGCCGTCCTCCAGGTCGTCGCGGGCGACGCCGGTGATGGTCGCGTAGTTCAGGTCCATCGTGATGACGGACTCGCCCACGCGGCGCGGCTCGTCACGGTCCAGCGCCTGCGGCTTGCCGGTGTCGATCTGGCAGAAGTCACAGCGCCGGGTGCACTGGTCGCCGCCGATGAGGAACGTCGCCTCGCGGTCCTCCCAGCACTCGTAGATGTTGGGACAGCCCGCCTCCTGGCACACCGTGTGCAGGCCCTCGCGCTTCACCAAACCCTGGAGCTCGGTGTACTCGGGGCCCATCTTCGCCCGCGTCTTGATCCACTCGGGCTTGCGCTCGATGGGGGTCTGGGCGTTCCTGACCTCCAAGCGCAGCATCTTGCGTCCGTCGGGTGCGACTGCGGACACGACCGGCTCCCTATGGCTTCGATTCTTCGGCGGACACCAGGGTACGCCCGTTATTCGTACGCTCTTACTGCCCTGGCAACCCGGAGGGCCGGGGGCGCATTCCCTTGCGGGATTTCCTACGGGGTGGCTGCCGGTATCACAGGGGCCACTGCGGCCTCTGTGGTCTCCGCCGTCCCCACCGTCGCCTCCACCACCCTCGGCCGCGGCTCGTCGGCCGTCAGGACCTCCCGCAGGTGCTTCTCCACCAGCGGCAGGAACTCGGCCACGGGCACCCGGCGCCCCAGCTCGTTCGAGAGCGAGGTCACGCCGGCGTCGCGGATGCCGCAGGGCACGATCCGGTCGAACCAGGTGTTGTCGGGATCACAGTTCAGCGCGAACCCGTGCATGGTCACGCCCTTGGCGATCCGGATGCCGATCGCCGCCAGCTTCCGGTCCTCGCGGCGCTGGCCGGCGTTGGAGGGGGCGTACTCCGGGCCGTTCAGCCGCGGGTCGAACTCCTCGTCCGTCAACCGCGGGTCGAAGTCCAGGCTGAGCCCGCCGATCGCCGGGCGCTGGTCCACCGGGTCGCCCAGTACCCAGACGCCGCTTCGACCCTCGATCCGCGTGGTCTCCAGGCCCAGCTCCGCGCAGGCCCGGATCAGCGCCTCCTCCAGGCGGCGGACGTGCGCGATGACGTCCACCGGGCGCGGGAGTTTGAGGATCGGGTAGCCGACGAGCTGGCCGGGGCCGTGCCAGGTGATCTTGCCGCCGCGGTCCACGTCGACGACCGGGGTGCCGTCCAGGGGGCGCTCGCTGTCCTCCGTGCGCCGTCCGGCCGTGTAGACGGCCGGGTGTTCCAGCAGCAGGCACGTGTCCGGAATCTCGTCCGCGAACCGCGCCGCGTGGACCCTGCGCTGCTCCTGCCACGCCTCCTGGTACTCGACGGCGTCCGCCCCGAAGCCCAGGTGGACAAAGCGCAGCTCACTCACGGCAGCTCCTCTTCGGGCCCGCTCTGCGGCCCGCCCTTGCTCGTACTCGGTGGTCGCGCCCGGGCGCCTGTCGGTGCCCCGTACACCCTTGCCACTGTACGGCGGCGGACGGGCGTTCCTGCAGGCGGCCGTCGGGCCGAGCGCCGCCCGGCGCCTTCGATACCTATTTGATCTGTCCTCACACGATCGGATGAATGCGGGGCGAAGGTCGCGATCAGGGCGTTGGGGACCGCTAAGTTCACGCCGTTCCAGAACAAAGATCAGGGAGACCGGCAGGCTGATGACGGAACGACCCCCACAGCGCATCCCCAACCGTCAGCTCGCGGCGCTCATCGCGGAGGCCGGGTTCTCCAACGCGGGCCTGGCCCGCCGCGTCGACCAGCTGGGGCTGGAACACGGCCTCGACCTGCGGTACGACAAGACCTCCGTCACGCGCTGGCTGCGCGGGCAGCAACCCCGCGGCACCACGCCCGCGCTGATCGCCGAGGTGTTCACCCGGCGGCTCGGCCGCCGGCTGTCCGCCCAGGACCTCGGGCTGGACGCGTGCGCGCCCGTCTATGCGGGGCTGGAATTCGCGGCTTCGCCCGAAGAGGCCATCGACATCGTCAGCGGCCTGTGGAGAAAGGACTCCGGGAGCCATACAGAGCTACGCAAGATCGCGTTCACACCGGCCGGGCTGGTGGTGCCCAGCCGCGACTGGCTGATCGGGCGCGCGGACGAACGGGTGGCGCGCGGAGCGGCGCCCGCGCCCTCGGGCGAGGGTGCGCGCCTGCCACTGCAGGCGCGCGGTTCGGCACCGCGCCAGCGGCTTGCCGAGCGCGCCCCCGGCAGCCGCGTCACCATGGGCGACATCGCCGCGCTGCGCTCCGTCGGCGAGCTGTTCCGCACCATCGACCACGCCTACGGGGGCGGGCACGCCCGGCAGGCGCTCGTGCGCTACCTGGAGCACGAGACCGAGCCGATGCTGCGCGGCACGTACGGGGAGACGACCGGGCGGCGGCTGTTCGCCGCGGCCGCCGACCTCACCCGGCTCGCCGGGTGGACCTCGTACGACATCGCCGCGCACGGCCTCGCCCAGCGCTACTACGTCCAGGCGCTGCGGCTCGCACAGGCCGCCGGGGACCGGGCGTACGGCAGCTATGTGCTGGTCACCATGAGCCGGCAGGCCGTCTACCTCGGGCACGGCCGGGAAGCGGTGCAGCTGGCGCGGGTGGCCCAGCAGGGGGCCGGATCCGGCGCCCCGCCCGTCGTCCAGTCGCTGCTGCAAGCCGTCGAGGCGCGCGGGCACGGCGTGCTGGGCGAGGTGCGGGCGTGCTCGGCGTCCATGGCGCGGGCCGAGCGGGCGCTGGAGACCTCCCGGCCGGGGGACGACGTGCCGTACTGGGCGCGGTTCTTCGACGAGGCGCATCTGGCGGACGAGTTCGCACACTGCAACCGGGACCTCCAGCAGTACCGGGCCGCCGCGCAGCACGCGGAGCGGTCGCTGCAGCTGCGCAGCCCGGCGTACGCGCGGAGCCGGCTGTTCTGCCGGGTGGTGCTGGCGTCGGCCCGGCTCGGCCTCGGCGAGCTGGAGCAGGCGTGCGCGCTGGGCGTGGAGGCGGCGCAACAGGCGGCGGAGATGCGGTCGGTCAGGGCGCTGGAGTACGTACGCGACTTCGAGCGCCGCCTGGAGCCGTACCGGGACGCGGCGCCGGTCCGCTCCTACCGCGAAAAGGTGGCGGGGCTCTAGGCCGTGTCCGGGTGGGCGGGTGGGAGACCCACCCGCCCACGAAGGTGCGCCTGGCGCAGGGTTCAGGCGGCCCGCAGCGCCTGCGCTCCGTATCCCGGGCGGATGCCCAGGTCGCGCAGGACCGCGTGGGCCGCGCGGCGGCCCGAGAAGAGGGCGCCCTGGACCGTGCTGGTGTCGCGGTGGTCGCCGCAGACGTAGAGGCCCGACAGGAGGCGGACCGGGCGGCGTACGTCGTGCGGGGCCGGCATCGCCGGGACGGCGTCCGGGTCGTGATGGGCGGAGACCAGCTCCCAGCCGGCCGTGGACGTGTCGTAGACGCGGGCCAGTTGGGCCCTCGCCGCGCGCTCCAGTTCGGTGACGGGCAGGGACGCGGCCGCGCCCAGGACCGTGGAGGTGATCAGGGGGCGGCCCGCGGGCGCCCGGTCCGGGTCCACGGCGCTCGCCACCGTCGTGTGCGCCACCGGGCCCCGGCGGCCCGCGGTGAGGATCAGGGAGGCGTCCCGCATCGGCGGGGCGTCGCTCGTGTGGTGCAGGACCGTGACCGGGTGGAAGCCCGGCAGCCGCAGGCCGGGGATGAGCTCCGCGGCCGCCCTGGCCCCGGTGGCGACGACCACCGAGCGGCAGCCGAGGTCGCCGTGGCCGGTGGTGCTGACGTACGTGGTGCCCACGGACGTGGCGTGGACGCCCGTACGGACCGTGCCGGGCGGCAGCCGGTCCGCCAGCAGCCGGGGGATCGTGCCCGCGCCGCCCGCCGGCAGGCAGAGCCGGCCGCGGGCGTAGCCGCGCAGGACCAGGTCGGCGCAGCGGCTGGAGGTGGTGAGGTCGGGGTCCGAGAGGAGCGAGGCCAGCAGGGGGCGCAGGAAGCCCTCGACCGTGCGCGTCGGCAGGCCCCGGGAGGAGAGCGTGGCGGCCGTGGGACGGTCGGGGCGGGCCAGCATCCGGTCGATGGGCAGTGCGGCGAGGCGGGCCAGCGCCGCGCCGAGCCGGGCCTGGTCCAGGCCCGCGCTGCGCGAGGCGCGGGCCGCGGCGAAGGCCCGAGCGGTGGTGAAGGCCCGCCTGGCGCCGCGCAGTTCGCCCGTGCGGTGGTTGCGGCCGTCCGCGTGGACCAGCACCCCCGGGGTGAACGGACGCAGCCGCAGCTCGTCCAGGCCCGGTGTGCGCAGCAGCTCGGGGAAGGAGGTGTTGAGCAGCTGGCCCGTACGGTCCAGCCGGAAGCCGTCGATCACGTCGGTCGTCATCCGGCCGCCCGGGCTCGGGGCGGTCTCCAGGACGGTGACCGTCAGCCCGGCGCTCGTCAGGTGATGAGCTGCCGAGAGGCCGGCCAGGCCGGCCCCCACGATGACGACGTCAGCGTGGTGTGCGGTGTGGCGTGCGCTGCTGAGCACGTGCCCTCCCGGGGTCGGTCCGCTCGCTCGGAGGCCTGATGCCCTCAACCGGCGGCGGCGATGCGCGAGTTCGCCTCGACCGTAGAGAGAAATCCGGTCAATAACAGTCGCGCACGGGAAGAGCACGGTCGCACGGTGGTCGCATAAACCATGAGTCGGTGCTGGGGCAGGAGCTGTCAGCTGTGCCCCAGCGCCGCGCGGACGGCGCTCTCGATGTCCGGGTGGGCGAAGGTGAAGCCGGAGTCCAGGAGCCGCCGGGGTGCGACCCGCTGACTGCTCAGCACGGTCCCCGCCATCTCGCCCAGCACCAGCCGGAGCGCCGGCGCGGGCGCGGGCAGCGGCGTCGGGCGGTGCAGCACGCGCCCCAGGGCCGCCGTCACCTCCCGGTTGGTGGCCGGGCGGGGCGCGGTGAGGTTGACCGGGCCGGACAGGGCCGCATCCGCCAGCAGGTGGCGCAGCGCGGCGATGTGGTCGTGCAGGGAGATGAAGCTCCAGTACTGCCGGCCGTCGCCGAGCCGCCCGCCCAGGCCCGCGCGGAAGAGCGGGAGGAGCTTCCCGCAGGCCCCGCCCTCGCGGGCGAGGACCACTCCGGTGCGGACGAAGACGGTCCGTACGCCCGCCTCGACGGCGGCCCCGGCGGCCTCCTCCCACTCCTGGGACAGGCCGGCGAGGAAGTCGTGGCCGGGCGGGGCGCTCTCGTCGACGGTCCGGTCGCCGGTGTCCCCGTAGAAGCCGATCGCGCTCCCGCTCACCAGGACGCGCGGCGGGGTGTCCAGGGCGGTCACGGCCTCGGCGATCGCGGCGGTGCCCAGCACCCGGCTGTCGCGCAGCTCCTTCTTGTACGCCGCGCTCCAGCGGTGGTCGCCGATGCCCGCTCCCGCGAGGTGCACCACCGCCTCGCACCCCACGAGCCCGGCGCCGTCCACCCACTGCCGCCGCGGGTCCCACGCGACCTCGTCCCGCGCGCGGGGCTCGCGCCGCACGAGCCGCACCACCTCGTGCCCGTCCGCCCGCAGGGAGCGTACGAGCGCCGTGCCGATGAGTCCGGTCGAACCGGTGATCGCGATCCGCATGCGTCCCATCCTGCCCTCGGATCCCGGGAATTTCAGGGGAGCAGGGTGTGAAACGCGTGCCACAGTGGGCCGATGACGCAGCCCTTCATCCGCCCCGCCGCGCTCGCCGACGACGAGCCGCTCGGTGAGCTCGACCGCCGCAACTGGTCGCCCTTGCACGCCGTCATGCCCCGCCCGCTGCCGCCGTACGGGCCGTTCTTCGACGAACGGCACCGGCCCGAGCAGTTGCTGGTGGCGGAGGTGGGGGAGGAGCTCGCCGGGTACATCCGGCTCGTGCCGCCAACCCGGCTGGCGTGCCACGCCCATGTGCGGCAGATACAGGGGCTCGTCGTGGACGACCGGTTCCGGGGGCTGGGCATCGGCCGCGCGCTGCTGCGCGCGGCGGCCGACGAGGCGCGTGCGCAGGGCGCGGTGCGGCTCACGCTGCGGGTGCTCGGGCACAACACGCCCGCCCGGCGGCTCTACGCGTCGGAGGGGTTCACGGTGGAGGGCACGCTGCCGGGGGAGTTCCTGCTGGAGGGCCGGTACGTCGACGACGTACTGATGGGACGCCCCCTCACTCCCTGAACCGCTCCCACAGCCGCGGGAAGCGCTCCTCCAGCACCGCGTCGTCCTCCGGGTCGAAGGGCGAGCCCATCGGTTCCGCGGGCTGGGGCGGCAGGCCCAGGTCGGGGACCTCCGCCACGCCCGTCAGCTGCTCGTACGCCTCGTCGGCCGCGTAGCCGAGGTCCTCGGCGTCGCCGTCCACCTCCGGGTCGAAGTCGTCGAGGAGCTCGGCGAGGTGGTCCGGGTCGTGCACGGCGCCCTCGAAGACCTCCCGGCCCTGTCCGATCAGCCAGCAGCGGAAGCAGTCGAAGGCGTCGTCGCTGGCGCCGTCGAGCAGCACCGAGGCGGCGCCCCACAGGTCCCACAGGTAGGCGCGGTTGTAGCGCGCCTCGAAGTGGCGGGCGAAGTCCACGACGTCGTCCGGGGCGAGCTGGACCAGCCGCTCGACCAGCAGATCGGCCTGGTCCTCGGCGTCTCCCTCGGCACCCTCGCGCGTGCTGTCGATCAGCTCCCAGAACTCCGTCTCGTCCATCACGGCACCAGCATCGGGCCTGCCGGTGGGCTGCGCACGCGGAGCGGTCCGGATGCGGCCGTGTCGTTACCGGGGACAGTGGTGCGCGATGGCCGGAAATACCAGACAGGAGTTGTCCGGTATCGGTGTCAGGGTCGTCTTCGTCACCCAGGAGCGGAACGAGAGGACTCTTCGGACGTGCGTACCCAGGACGTGCAGGGCAAGAAGGACGAGGGACCACTGGCGGGCAAGGTCGCGCTGGTCGCGGGCGCCACGCGGGGAGCGGGCCGGGCCATGGCGGTGGCGCTCGGCGAGGCCGGGGCCGTGGTGTACGCGACCGGGCGCACGACGCGCGAGCGGCGCAGCGAGGTCGGCCGGGCGGAGACCATCGAGGAGACGGCGGAGCTGGTCACGGCGGCGGGCGGCACCGGCATCGCGGTGCCCACCGACCACCTGGTGCCCGAGCAGGTCGAGGAGCTCGTCGGGCGCATCGAGCGGGAGCAGGGGCGGCTCGACGTGCTGGTCAACGACGTGTGGGGCGGCGACCACCTGCTGGAGTTCGACAAGAAGGCCTGGGAGGTGGACCTCGCGGCGGGCCTGCGCATGATGCGGCTCTCCGTCGAGACGCACCTCGTCACCAGCCACTACGCGCTGCCGCTGCTCATCCGGCGGCCGGGCGGGCTGGTCGTGGAGATCACGGACGGGACGGCGGAGTTCAACACCGCGCACTACCGGGGCAACCTCTTCTTCGAACTCGCCAAGTACGGCCCGGTGCGGATGGCGTTCGGCCTCGCCGAGGAACTGCGGGAGTACGGCGGGACGGCCGTCTGCCTCAGCCCCGGCTTCCTGCGCTCGGAGGAGATGCTCGACCACTTCGGTGTCACGGAGGCCACTTGGCGGCGGGCGGTGGAGAAGGACCCGCACTTCGCCGTCGCCGAGTCCCCGGCCTTCATCGGACGAGCCGTCGTGGCGCTGGCCACCGACCCCGGCCGGGCGCGCTGGAGCGGCCGTTCCGTCTCCAGCGGCGAACTGGCCGAGGACTACGGGTTCACCGACACGGACGGCTCCCGGCCGCACGCCTTCGCCTACTTCGAGGAGGTGGTCTTCGGGGGCAAGGAGGCAACGGCCGAGGACTACCGGTAGAGCGCAGCACTGCGGGCCGCCGCCCGTGCGAAGCGTTCGCGCAGTGGCGGCGGCCCCAGCAGCTCCGCCTCGGGGCCGAGCGCCAGCAGCTGCTCGTAGGCCACGTCCAGGCTCTCGACGGGCAGGGTGACGGTGACGCGCCCTTGCCCGTCGGGCGGCGGCGCCGCCCCGACCGCTTCCCGGGTTGTCGCCGGGTCCGTCACGTGCGGCAGCCGCCGTACGCCCTCGGGGGTCAGGCGCAGCTCCACGCGGTCGCGCAGGATCGAGCGGGCGAAGCCGGCCGCCCGCTCCTCCCAGAAGGCCGGGAGGTCGAAGTCGTCCATGCGCCGGAAGGGCTCCTCGCCCACGGCGGCCGCCGTGAAGCGGTCCACGCGGTAGACGCGGAAGTCGTCGCCCGCACGGGCCGCCAGATACCAGACGCCCGCTTTCAGGACGAGCCCGTACGGCTCCAGCTCGCGCTCGGCGTCCGCGCCGGTGTCCTTGCGGCGGTAGCGGGCGGTGAGGCGGCGGTCGTCCCAGACGGCGTCCGCGATCATGGGCAGCAGCGCGGGCGGTTCGGCGGGCTGCCACCAGCCGGGCGCGTCCAGGTGGAAGCGCTGGGCCGCGCTCGACGGGGCGTCCCTCAGCTCCGGCAGCAGGGCCGCCGAGACCTTGAGGCGGGCGGCGGAGGCGGCGTCGGCCAGGCCCATCTCGCGCAGCGCGGACGGCACCCCGGAGAGGAAGAGGACTTCGGCTTCGGTCCGGCCCAGGCCGGTCAGCCTGGTGCGGTAGCCGCCGACGAGACGGTAGCCGCCGGTGCGGCCGCGGTCGGCGTAGACGGGGACGCCCGCTTCGGACAGGGCGAGGACGTCCCGGGCGACGGTGCGCTCCGAGACCTCCAGGTGCCGGGCCAGCTCGCCGCCCGTCATGGACGGGCGGGACTGGAGCAGGAGCACCAACTTGATCAGACGGGCCGCGCGCATCCCCCCATGATGCGCGGGACCGCCGACAGCGCGGGGCGCCGCGGCGTGGGGCGTGACGACAGGAGCCCGCGTGCCAGCCAGGGCAGTGGATTGAGCGCGCGGGGTCCTGTCGTCACCCCTGAGCCTCGCCGCGACACAGGACAGGGCGCGCGGCGTGGCTCCGGCGGAGACGATACGCCTTTGATCGATGATCGATCAATGCCCTTGCTGGCGGATTCCGTGGGCGGAATGTGCGGATGGTGTGTCGTCCGGGCCGACGGCGGCCCCTCAGACGCGAGGGGCGCAGCTCAGGACGTGGGTCTTCAGCAGCTCGCCGATGCGCGGATCGCGCCGCGCGAAGGCCGCCACGAGCTCGGCGTGATCCTCGGCGTGGGCCCGCGGCTCGGGGCTCAGCCAGCGGATCGACAAGGTCGTCCAGACCTCGATGCCCAGCGACTCCCAGGTGTGCAGCAGCACCGAATTCCCGGAGGCCAGCACGATCTCGCGGTGGAAGGCCACCGTGTGCCGCACCTGCGCCTCGCCGTCGCCCGTCCGGTCGGCCGCCCGCAGCGCGGCCACCTCCCGCTCCAGCGCGGAGGTGTCCTCGGCCAGGCTGCCCGCGGCCAGCTCCGCGGCCACCTGCTCCAGGCCCGCGCGCACCGGGTAGCTCTCCTTGAGGTCGGCGGCGGTCAGCTCGCGCACCCGTACGCCCTTGTTGGGCGCCGATTCGATCAGCCGCAGCGACTCCAGCTCCCGCAGCGCCTCGCGCACCGGGGTCTGGCTCACCAGCAGCTCGGCGGCAATCCGCCGCTCCACGATCCGCTCGCCCGGCTGCCAGCGCCCGCTGACGATCCCTTCGAGGATGTGCTCGCGGATCTGCTCGCGCAGCGAGTGGACGACGGGTGGTGACATGGGGCGCTCCTCGGCGGGCTCGGTCGGGGTCATGGGCTGCGGGGTCGTTGTACTGGTTGTTCTTACGCCGAAGGGCGCGGTCCCGGCTCGTAGGGATACGAAGCCGGGACCGCGCCCTGCGCTGTGCGAGCCGTGCCCTTACAGACCGATCTCGGTCTCGAACTCGGCGGCCTCCAGGATCTGCTTGACCGTCGTCAGGTAACGGGCCGCGTCGGCACCGTCCACCAGGCGGTGGTCGTAGGAGAGCGCCAGGTACGTCATGTCGCGCACCGCGATGGTCTCGCCCAGCTCCGGGTGGTTGATGACCACCGGGCGCTTGACGGTCGCGCCGATGCCCAGGATCGCCACCTGGTTCGGGGGCACGATGACCGTGTCGAACAGCGCACCGCGCGAGCCGGTGTTGCTGATCGTGAAGGTGGCGCCGGCCAGGTCGTCCGGGCTGATCTTGCTGGAACGGACCTTGCCCGCCAGCTCCGCCGTCTTCTTGGCGACGCCCGCGATGTTGAGGTCACCCGCACCCTTGATGACCGGGGTCATCAGGCCCTTCTCCGAGTCGACGGCGATGCCGACGTTCTCGGAGTCGAAGTAGGTGATGGTGCCCTCGTCCTCGTTGATCCGGGCGTTGATGACCGGGTGGGCCTTCAGCGCCTGGACGGCGGCCTTGACGAAGAACGGCATCGGGGACAGCTTGACGCCCTCACGGGCGGCGAAGGCGTCCTTGGCCTTGTTGCGCATCCGCATGATCTTGGTGATGTCCACCTCGACCACGGAGGTCAGCTGCGCCTGGCCGTGCAGCGCCTTCATCATGTTGTCGGCGATGACCTTGCGCATGCGCGGCATCTTGACCGTCTGACCGCGCAGCGGGGACGCCTCGACGGCCGGGGCCTTCGCAGCGGCCGGAGCGGCAGCAGCGGGGGCCGGGGCGGCCTTCGCGGCCTCGGCGGCGGCGATGACGTCCTGCTTGCGGATGCGGCCACCGACGCCGGTGCCCGCGACGGTGCCCAGGTCGACGCCGGACTCGGCGGCGAGCTTGCGCACCAGCGGGGTGACGTACGCGCCGTCGGCCGCGGGGGCGGCCGGGGCCGGAGCGGCCGGAGCCACCGGCGCGGGGGCCGGGGCAGCCGGGGCCGGAGCCGGGGCAGCCGGGGCGGCAGCGACGGGGGCCGGAGCCGGAGCAGCAGCCGGAGCCGGGGCGGCCGGGGCAGCGGGCGCCGGAGCCGGAGCGGCCGGGGCGGGGGCAGCGGCCGGAGCCGGAGCGGCGGCGGCCGGAGCGGCACCCGCGACACCGATGACGGCGAGCTTGGCGCCGACCTCGGCGACCTCGTCCTCACCGACGGTGATCTCCAGCAGCACGCCGGAGGCCGGGGCGGGGATCTCGGTGTCGACCTTGTCGGTGGAGACCTCGAGCAGCGGCTCGTCCTCCACGACCTCCTCGCCGACCTCCTTGAGCCAGCGGGTGACGGTGCCCTCGGTGACCGACTCGCCCAGTGCGGGCAGCACGACGTCGGTGCCGGTGGCAGCGCCCGCCGGAGCGGCGGCCGGGGCCGGGGCCGCGGGGGCCTCGGCTACGGGGGCGGCGGCGGGGGCCTCGGCCACCGGGGCCGGGGCGGCCGGAGCCTCGGCGGCGGCCGCGGCCGGAGCCGGGGCAGCAGCCGGGGCGCCGGTGCCGTCGTCGATGATGGCCAGCTCGGAGCCGACCTCGACCGTCTCGTCCTCGGCCACCTTGATGGAGGCGAGGATGCCGGACGCGGGGGCCGGGATCTCGGTGTCGACCTTGTCGGTGGAGACCTCGAGCAGCGGCTCGTCGGCCTCCACGCGCTCACCCTCGGCCTTGAGCCATCGGGTGACGGTGCCCTCGGTCACGCTCTCGCCGAGCGCCGGCAGGGTTACGGAAACCGCCATGATTGCGGTTGCTCCTTACGATTAGTGCGGATGGTGGTGCGCTCGGGACTCAGTCGTGCGAGTGCAGCGGCTTGCCGGCCAGGGCCAGGTGAGCCTCGCCCAGAGCCTCGTTCTGCGTCGGGTGCGCGTGGATGAGCTGAGCGACCTCGGCGGGCAGCGCCTCCCAGTTGTAGATCAGCTGGGCTTCGCCGACCTGCTCACCCATGCGGTCGCCGACCATGTGGACGCCGACCACGGCACCGTCCCGCACCTGGACGAGCTTGATCTCGCCCGCGGTCTTGAGGATCTTGCTCTTGCCGTTGCCCGCGAGGTTGTACTTCAGAGCGACGACCTTGTCGGCGCCGTACAGCTCCTTGGCCTTCGCCTCGGTGATACCGACCGAAGCGACCTCGGGGTGGCAGTACGTGACGCGCGGCACGCCGTCGTAGTCGACCGGCACGGGCTTGAGACCGGCCAGCCGCTCCGCTACCAGGATGCCCTCGGCGAAGCCGACGTGCGCGAGCTGGAGGGTCGGGACGAGGTCACCGACGGCCGAGACGGTCGGCACGTTGGTCTGCATGTACTCGTCGACGAGGACGTAGCCGCGGTCCATGGCGACCCCGGCCTCCTCGTAGCCCAGGCCCTGGGAGACCGGGCCGCGGCCGACGGCGACGAGCAGCAGCTCGGCCTCGAAGGTCTTGCCGTTCTCCAGCGAGACCTTCACACCGTCGGCGGTGTACTCCACGCCGGAGAAGCGGGAGCCCAGGGAGAAGTTGATGCCGCGCTTGCGGAAGGCGCGCTCCAGCAGCTTGGAGCTGTTCTCGTCCTCGACCGGGACGAGGTGGGGGAGCGCCTCGACGATGGTGACGTCGACGCCGAAGGACTTCCACGCGGAGGCGAACTCGACGCCGATGACGCCGCCGCCCAGCACGATCGCGGACTTCGGCACGCGGTCCAGGACCAGCGCGTGGTCCGAGGAGATGACGCGGTCGCCGTCGATGGTCAGGCCCGGCAGCGACTTCGGCACGGAGCCGGTGGCCAGCAGGACGTGGCGGCCGGTGTAGCGCTGGCCGTTGACGTCGACGGAGGTCGGGGAGGACAGGCGGCCCTCGCCGGTCACGTAGGTGACCTTGCGGGAGGCGACCAGGCCCTGCAGACCCTTGTACAGGCCCGAGATCACGTCGTCCTTGTACTTGTGGACGCCCGCGATGTCGATGCCCTCCAGGGAGGCCTTGACACCGAACTGCTCGGCCTCGCGAGCCTGGTCGGCGATCTCGCCCGCGTGCAGCAGAGCCTTGGTGGGGATGCAGCCGCGGTGCAGGCAGGTGCCGCCCAGCTTGTCCTTCTCGATCAGGGCGACCTCAAGACCCAGCTGCGCTCCACGCAGGGCGGCGGCGTAACCGCCGCTACCGCCTCCGAGGATCACTAGGTCGAAAACGGTGCTGGCGTCGTTCGCCACGTCACGTCCTCCATGCATGGGTACGCCGGAGCCGGTCGTCGGTGACCGGGCGGCGGCTGTTGTTCGGCCGCTTGTTTCGTCGGCCCTGTGATTAACGGGGGCCCTGTCCTGCCGAGACAACATCTTCGCACTTGTTGACGGACGACGGGACGCGGGGCCGGGGTGAGAGGCGACTGATGCGTCACCTTCACGGGGTTACTGGCGCGTACGAACGTGCGTATTCGTGCGGGTTTCGTCCGTAGCGAACAGCGGAGGGAAAAACACCTGCGGCCCCGGGCTTATGCCCGGGGCCGTACGGTTGCGGCTGTTTCAGCCCAGATCGCCCGCGGCGGTGCGCTCCGCCAGGCCGACCAGGGTGCGGACCGCCGAGCCGGTGCCGCCCTTCGGGGTGTAGCCGTAGGGAGCGCTCTCGTGGAAGGCCGGGCCCGCGATGTCCAGGTGCGCCCAGGTGATGCCCTCGCCCACGAACTCCTTCAGGAACAGGCCGGCGACCAGGCCGCCGCCCGGGCGCTCACCCATGTTGGCCATGTCGGCCACCGGGGAGTCCATGGACTTGCGCAGCTCGGCCGGGAGCGGCATCGGCCACGCCTGCTCGCCGACCTCCCCGGCGATCTCGTAGAGCGCGGTGCGGAAGGCGTCGTCGTTGGACATGACGCCGAAGGTGCGGTTGCCGAGCGCGAGGACCATGGCACCCGTCAGGGTGGCGACGTCCACGATCGCGTCCGGGTTCTCCTCCGAGGCGCGGGTGAGGGCGTCGGCCAGCACCAGACGGCCTTCCGCGTCGGTGTTGAGCACCTCGACGGTCTTGCCGCTGTACATGGTCAGCACGTCGCCCGGACGGGTGGCGGTGCCGGACGGCATGTTCTCCGCCAGGGCCAGCCAGCCGGTGACGTTGACCTCCAGGCCCAGCTTCGCGGCGGCGACGACCGCGGCGAACACGGCGGCGGCACCGCTCATGTCGCACTTCATCGTCTCGTTGTGACCGGCCGGCTTGAGCGAGATGCCGCCCGAGTCGTAGGTGATGCCCTTGCCGACCAGGGCCAGCGTCTTGGCCGCCTTGGCGTGCGTGTAGGCGATGCGGACCAGGCGGGGCGGGTTGGCCGAGCCCTGGCCGACGCCCATCAGGCCGCCGTAGCCGCCCTTGAGCAGCGCCTTCTCGTCCAGCACCTCGACCTTGAGGCCGAACTCCTTGGCCGCGGCCTGCGCCTCGGCGGCGAAGGTCTTGGGGTTGAGGTCGTTGGAGGGCATGTTGATCAGGTCGCGGGCCCGGTTGACCTCTGTGGCCACCGCGGCGGCGCGCTCCACGGCGGCCTTGAAGGCCTTGTCGCGGGGCTTGCCGCCCAGGATCGCGGCCTCGGCGAGCGGCGCGCCCTTGGCGTCGGCGGCCTTCTTGCCGCCCGCCTTGCCGTTGCTGCGGTAGGCGGTGAAGGTGTACGCGCCCAGGAGGGCGCCCTCGCCGATCGCGCCCGCGGACTCGGCGTCCTCGACGGGCAGCGCGAAGGCGGCCTTCTTGGCGCCGGTCAGCGCGCGGGCCGCGGTGCCCGCGGCGCGGCGCAGCGCCTCCTCGTCGAAGGTCTCGCCCTTCTCGGGCAGGTCACCGAGGCCGACGGCCAGCACGACCGGGGCCTTGAGGCCGGCGGGGGCGGGGAGCTTGGTCACCTCGCCCTCGCCGCCGGAGGCGCCGAGGGTCTCCAGGACGGCGGCCAGCTTCCCGTCGAACGCCTGGTCCACGGCTTCGGCGCCGGGCGCGACGACGGGGCCCTTGGGGCCCTTCGCCACACCGACGACAAGGGCGTCCGCGCGCAGCGTCGCTGCGCTGGAGGTGCTGAGAGTCAGAGCAGTCACGGTGGTGAAGTCTCTCTTCCGTTGAGTTCCTCGGCCATGGGTGCCTCCCGCAGGAGGCAGGGAAACAGGAAAAATAGGCCCGGCCGCATCTTGCGCATCGTATGCGCCGCGCTCCCGCCGCCCGGGCTCGGGCCATTGGGCAGGGCGAGCGTATCCCCGCGAGCGTGGTCAGCCCAGGGCCAGAACGAGCAACGCGACGGTCTCCGAGGACTCGGCGAGGGCGCCGAAGACGTCGCCGGTGACCCCGCCGAACCGGCGGCGGCAGCGGCGCAGCATCAGCTCGCCGCCGCCGAGGCCGAGCAGCAGGGCCGCCGCGGTGTGCAGCGCGTGGTACGGGCCGGTGGCCGCGCCCGCCGCGGCGGCGGCCGCGACGGCGGCCACGGCCACCGCATACGCGGCCGCCCTGGGCACCACTCCGGCCACCGCGGCCCCCAGCCCGTCCGGGCGGGCGGCCGGCACCCCGGCGCGGGAGGCCAGCGTCAGCGAGCAGCGGGCCGCGAGGGCGGCCAGGACGGCGGCGAGGGCGCCGTGGGCGGGACCCGCCTCGTACAGCCGGGTCAGGGCCGCGACCTGGGCGAGGAGGGTGAGCAGGAGGGTGACCACGCCGAACGGGCCGATGTCCGACTGCTTCATGATGCGCAGCGCATCCTCGGCCGGCTTGCCGCTGCCCAGGCCGTCCGCGACGTCGGCCAGCCCGTCCAGGTGCAGCCCGCGCGTGAGGACCGCGGGTACCGCGGCCGTGGCCACCGCGGCCAGCAGGGGACCCGACCCCAGCAGGTGGAACAGCAGGCCCGCGGCGGCCGCGCAGCCGCCCACCGCCAGCCCGGCCAGCGGCGCGGCCAGCATGCCGCCGCGGGCCGCCGCGCGGTCCCAGCGGGTCAGCGGTACGGGCAGCACGGTGAGGGTGCCGAAGGCGAAGCGCAGGGCGTCGCCGGGCGTGGCGCGGGAAGGGGCGGTCTCGGTCATCGCCGGAAGGGTATCCCGCTGTCCAAGGCCGGGGGTTGCCGGTATTTTGCCTGGTAAGAGCCGCAATGCGGGAG
Organism: Streptomyces olivoverticillatus; assembly: GCF_014203555.1. GTDB lineage: Bacteria > Actinomycetota > Actinomycetes > Streptomycetales > Streptomycetaceae > Streptomyces > Streptomyces olivoverticillatus. The sequence continues at coordinate 798,809 of NZ_JACHJH010000002.1, forward strand.
CGGGAGTTCATGGGGCACTGGCTGGACCGGAACATCATCGCGCCGGGCAAGCTGCCCCTGCTCCTGGCGTTGACCGCGTTCGTGCTCACCTTTCTGGTCACCCGGGTGATCACCAGGCTCATCCGTGCCGGGAGGGGGCCCTTCCGCAACATCCGGCCGGGCGGGCTGCACGTCCACCACGTGGTGCCGGGCATCGTGCTGATGGTCGTCGGGGGCTTCGGCGCGGTCGCCGAGGGCAGGCACGGCTTCGGGGCGGCGGTGTCGGCCGTGCTGTTCGGCACGGGCGCCGGCCTGGTCCTCGACGAGTTCGCGCTGGTCCTGCACCTGGACGACGTCTACTGGACGGAGCAGGGCCGCAAGAGCGTGGAGATCGTGGTGCTGACGGCCGCACTGGTGGGGCTGGTGCTCTCCGGCTTCGCGCCGTTCGGGGTGAACGAGCTGACCCCCGACGAGCTGCAGAGCCGCAGCATCGTGGTCACCAACACCCTCGTCAACTTCCTGATCGCCCTGTTCGCTCTGGCCAAGGGCAAGCCGCGGATCGCGCTCATCGGCTCGGTGGTGCCGTTCGTGGCGCTGGTCGGCGCGGTGCGGCTGGCCCGGCCGGGCTCGCCCTGGGCGCGCCGCTTCTACCGCAACCGCCCCCGGGCCCGCCGCAAGGCGAGGGTGCGTGCCTACCGGCACGACGCGCGCTGGGCCGCCGTGCGGCACCGGCTTCACGACCTGGTGGCGGGTGCCCCCGACCGCTGACCCCGCTGCGGGTGCGGCTGCTGCGGTGCCTTGCGGCGCCGCCAGGCCTCGTCCCCGAGGCACAGCAGCAGCATCGCCAGCACGGCCGCGATGTGCTCCTTGCCCGCCAGGTTCGGCTTGACGAGCACCTCGCACACCATCGCCAGCACCACCACCGAGCAGGTGAACCAGGCGCGGTAGCGCCAGGAGACGTAGAGCGCGAGCCCGACGACCGCCGCCGAGGGCCCGGTGTCGATGACCTTCGCGGCGTCCGGCGGCAGCCCCAGCACCGAGTGCGGGCCGATGGCGATGGCCAGCCGGGCGTACATGGTCCCGGCGAGGGTGGCCGCATAGGCGACGGCCAGGGTGCGCCGCATGCCCAGGCACGCCTCCGCGATGCCGAAGACGAAGAGGATCTGGGCGAGGGCGCCCCACACCGGCAGGTCCAGCGCGGGGACGAACAGCGAGAGCGGGGTCCGCAGCAGCGCCAGCCACCAGGGCAGCTGCGCCTGGACGGAGCCGAGGCGCTGGACGGGCTCGAAGCCCCAGGACTGGTTCTGGACGATCTGGAAGACGGCCGTGAGGACGACCGCGGTGAGCGTCATCGGAAGGGCCCGCAGCCGTTTGGCGGTCAGCGTCCCCCACACGGCCCCGTAAAGGGGACCCCATTCGGTACGCGCGGCGCGACGCAGCGCCGCGCGGTTCATCGCCGGCTCTCCAAGCGTTTGCGGTTGAGCCACTTGGGGAGGCCGGGCGCCTCCAGGAACCCCTCGGCGCGGGCGCTGGCGATGCCGATCCTCAGCAGGTCACTGCTCTTCTCGAACAGCATGAAACGAGGCTCCCAGATAGGACGGTATTTCGCATTTGCCCGGTACAGCGATTCGATCTGCCACCAGCGGGAGAAGAAGCTGAGCAGCGAGCGCCACATGCGCAGCACGGGCCCCGCGCCGAGCCGGGAGCCGCGCTCGAAGACCGAGCGGAACATCGCGAAGTTCAGCGACACCTGGGTGATGCCGAGCGCCTTGGCCTGCTGCAGGAGTTCGATCACCATGAACTCCATCAGGCCGTTGTCGGAGTCCCGGTCACGGCGCATCAGGTCCAGCGACAGCCCCTTGGGGCCCCACGGCACAAAGCTGAGCAGGGCCCGCAGCTCGCCCTTGCCGTCGTGGCACTCCAGCATCACGCAGCGGCCGTCGTCCGGATCGCCGAGGCGGCCCAGCGCCATGGAGAAGCCGCGCTCGGTCGCCCCGTCGCGCCAGTCGTCGGCGCGGCGCAGCAGCTCGGCCATCTCCTCGTCCGGGATGTCCTCGTGGCGGCGGACGCGCACGGTGTAGCCGGCGCGCTTGACGCGGTTGTAGGCCTGCCGCACGGTGCGCATCGCGCGGCCTTCCAGGGTGAACTCGGCGGTGTCCACGATGGCCTCGTCACCCAGCTCCAGGGCGTCCAGGCCGTGCCGTGCGTAGATCGTCCCGCCCTCCTCGCTCGCGCCCATCACGGCGGGGATCCAGCCGTGTTCGCGGGCCTCGGCCAGCCAGGGCTCGATGGCGCCGGGCCAGGCCTCGGGGTCGCCGATGGGGTCGCCGGAGGCGAGTGAGACGCCGCCGATGACGCGGTAGGTGACGGCGGCCTTGCCGGAAGGGGACCACAGGACGCTCTTCTCGCGGCGCAGCGCGAAGTAGCCGAGCGAGTCGCGGTCGCCGTGCCGGGCGAGCAGGGCGCGCAGCTGCTCCTCGTCCTCGGCGGTGATCGGATCGGTGGCGCGGCGGGAGCGGAAGGCCGCGAGGACGACGACGACCAGCAGCACCGCGCTCATCACGTTGATGACGACGTTGACCCAGCCGGGCGGGGCGATGCCCGCGTAGCGGGAGTCGTCGGCGGCGATCGAGACCAGCCGCATCACGCCGTAGTGCCAGCGGTCCCAGAAGGTCGAACGGTACTGGTCGTGCGCCTCGTTGGTGACCGTCACCAGCCCGGCCGCGATCAGCGAGGTGACCAGCAGGCCGCCCGCGGCGACGGCCGCGGCCAGCTTGGGGTTGGAGCGGTCGCCCTTGGCGTAGAACTCGGGGCGGCCCACCAGCAGGGCGGCCACGAAGAGCGCGGTGACCGTCAGCGAGAACCAGTTCAGGCCGTGGCGGCGGAACTCCGGGAAGAACATCACGAAGACGAGCAGCAGCAGGAGCAGCCCGGCCAGCACCAGGTTGAGGATCCATGCGGCGCGCTTGCGCCGCCGCATGGTGACCGCCAGATAGGCCGAGATCAGCGCCGGTGCGAAGCCCGCCGTCAGCAGGTAGGGGGTGAAGAACTCGTCGACGTTGTGCCGGCGGATGTCCGAGCCGAAGGACACCCAGACCGCGCCGAGCAGGTTGACGAACGTCACGACGCGCAGATACCAGACGGCGAAAGCGGCACTTCGCCGCCGCCAGATGCCACTGCGGGTGCCCTCATCCGGAGTCAAGCGGACTTCTCCCATGAAAAGTGATCATATGGGGCCCATGTCCGGCGGAATTCCGGGCGCCGCCCACCGGCGCCGGCCATGGGCCGGGCGCCGTCAGGAGCGCTCCGGGAGCTCCGCCGCCAGGGCCGCGGCCGCCTGCACCAACGGCAGAGCCAGCAGCGCCCCTGTCCCTTCGCCCACTGTGACGCCGTGATCGAGGAGAGGGTTGAGCGCCATCCGGTCGAGTGCCTTCGCCTGGGCCGGGTCACCGCTGGACTGGCCCGCCAGCCACCAGTCCGGCGCCCGGAACGCCACCCGCTGGGCGACCAGGCCGCAGGCCGCGGAGACCACCCCGTCGAGGATGACCGGGGTGCGGCGCACCGCGCTCTGCAGCAGGAAGCCCGTGATCGCGGCCAGGTCCGCGCCGCCGCTCGCCGCCAGCAGCTCCAGCTGGTCGCCGAGGACCGGCCGGGCCCGGCGCAGCGCGTCGCGGATCGCCGCGCACTTGCGCATCCAGGCCAGGTCGTCGATGCCCGCGCCGCCCCGGCCGGTGACGACGGAGGCGTCCGTGCCGCACAGCGCCGCGATCAGGGTGCCCGCCGCGGTGGTGCCGCCGACGCTCAGATCGCCGAGGACGACGAGGTCGGTGCCCGAGTCGGCCTCCTCGTCGGCGATGGCCATCCCGGCGCGGAATGCGGCCTCCGCCTCCTCGGCGGTCAGCGCGTCCTCCCTGTCGATCCGGCCCGAGCCGCGCCGCACCCGGTGCCGGGTGACGTCCTCGGGCAGCTCGCCCGGGTCGCAGTCCAGCGCCATGTCGACGACCCGCAGCCCGGCGCCGAAACGGCGCGCCAGGATCGCCGCCGCGCTCCCGCCCTCCAGCGCGGCCCTCACGAGCTCGACCGCACCGCCCTTGGGCCCGCCGGACACGCCCAGCGACGCCACCCCGTGGTCGCCCGCGAAGAGCAGCACCTTGGGCCGCTCGACGGGCTTGACCGGTACCGCCCCCTGCGCGGCGGCCAGCCACTCGCCCAGCTCGTCCAGCCGGCCCAGCGCGCCGGGCCGCGGGCCGAACCGCTCCCGCCGCTCCTCGGCGTCGCGCCGCACGCCCGGGTCGGGCCGCTCGATCAGCGTGGCGAAGTCATCCAGATTCAGACCGCTCATCCGCGACACACTACCCGCGGGGCGCCTGCCCTACCCCCGCAGGGGAATCGCCTGTCCCGCCACCACCAGCACCACGTGCTCGCACTCGTTGCCGACGGCGGCGTTGAGCCGCCCGAGCTCGTCGCGGAAGCGCCGCCCCGACGCCGTTGCCGGGACCACCCCCGAGCCCACCTCGTTGCTCACCACCACCACCGTGCGGGAGGTCTCCCGCACCGCCCGCGCCAGCCCGGCCATGAGGGCGCGCAGCTCCTCCGCGCCGCCGTCGGCCCACGCCGCGTCGTCCCACGCGTCGACGGAGTCCATGGCGTGGGTCAGCCACAGCGCCAGGCAGTCGATCAGCAGCGGCGGCCCCTCCTCGGCCAGCAGCGGGAGCAGGTCGACGGTCTCGGCCGTGCGCCAGGAACCGGGCCGGCGCTCGCGGTGCAGCGCCACCCGCGCCGCCCAGTCGCGGTCGCCCTCACGGGTGCCGCCCGTGGCCACGTACAGCACGTCGGGGAAGGACTCCAGGCGCCGCTCGGCCTCCACCGACTTGCCCGACCGGGCACCGCCCAGCACCAGCGTGCGGCGCGGCAGGTCCGGCACCGCGTGGTAGTCGCCGACCGTCAGCGTCGTGCCGTCGGGGACGGTACGGGCGCCCGCCGCGGCCAGCTGCCGGTGCAGCTCGCGGCCGGGCGGGGTGTCGTGGCCGATGTGCACCGCGATCACGTCCGTGGTCGCGCCGACCGCCCCCGCCTCCCGCAGCCGGGCCAGCGCGTCCGGCCGCCCCAGGACGTCGAGCAGCACCATGTCGTAGGGCCCCGGCACCGCGGCGAACCCCGCCGGTGCGGCCTCCGGCGGCAGGTACAGCAGCCGTTCCCCGTCCGAGGACGTCACCTCGTATCCCGTGCCCGGTGCGTCCAGGGCCATCGCCCGCACCTTGTGCCCACTGATCACCGACAGCTCGCGCCCGTCCGGCACCCGCCCCGGCGCGGGCAGCCCGGCCGGGAACTCCAGGGCGGGCCCGTTCTGCGGGTGCGAGAGCAGCACCTGCCGCACGCCCGTGATCGAGCGGCCCGCGCGCGCCGCTGCGAAGGCCGGCCCCGGGGTGAGGTCGAGCAGCAGCGCGGAGTCGACGAGCAGCGCGGTCGCGGCCCGCGCCTCGCCGCCGACGGCGGTGGCGCAGGACGCGCAGGGGCAGCCGGGGCGCGGCAGTCCTTCGGGGGCCCCGGTGCCGAGGAGAGTCAGTTCCACGCACTGATCGTCTCGCGTCCGCGGTCCGCGGGCGCGCGGGGCTCACCCTTTCTCGTCCGTTACGGACCGTTAGGCTGCGCTCGGCAGTTCGTATCGCGGGACGTATCCAGGACTCAACCAGCCTCAGGAGGCGGACATGGTGTGGACGTGGCGGTTCGAGAAGGAAGACGGCACGGAGACCGTACCGGCGGTGGAGCCCGAGGAGTTCACCACCCAGGGGGACGCCGAATCCTGGATCGGCGAGGAGTGGAAGGCGCTGCTGGAGGGCGGCGTGGACCAGGTCCGGCTCTTCGAGGACGACGTCGAGGTCTACGGCCCGATGAGCCTGCACGCGGCCGCCGAGTCCTGACGGCGAAGCCCTGAAAGCACCGGCCCCGGCACCGGCGCCCCTCCCGAGGGGCGCCGGTGCCGGGGCCGAAGTCTTTCTATCCCCGCACTCCGCACAGGTGCAGCAGCGCGGCCACCGCCCGGTACGGGTCGCGGCGGCCCGCCCGGTCCTCGGCCGCGAGCAGCCGCTCCAACTCCTCGGGCGGCGGCGGGGCCTGCCCGTCGGCGGCCAGGTCGGTGAAGACCCGCACGCCGTACCAGGCGTGCAGCGGCGCCCCGATCCCGGCGAGGGTCGTGGTCAGCGTCTCCAGCCGGTCGGCGCGCACTTCCAGGCCGAGCCGGTTGGTGTAGGCGGGGGAGTCCAAGGCGGCGAGCGCCGTCTCCCAGTCACCGCTCAGCCCCGGCCGCATCGCCAGCGCGTCCGCGTTCCGCACGACCAGCGACAGCAGCCCGCCCGGGGCGAGCACCCGGGCCAGCCCGGCGAGCATCGGGTCCGGCTCCGGCACGTACATCAGCACACCGTGGCAGAGCACGATGTCGAAGGCGCCCGGCAGGAAGTGCGCACCGGTGTCCCGGCCGTCGCCCTCCACGATCCGCATCCGCTCGCGGATGCCCTCGGGCTCGGCAGCCAGCGCCTCGCGCACCACGGCCACCATCCGCGGATCGGACTCCAGGCCCGTCACCTCGTGCCCGCCGCGGGCCAGCCGCAGGGCCTGGGTGCCCTGGCCGAGGCCCACGTCGAGCACGCGCAGCCGCCGCCCCACGGGGAAGCGGGCGGCTATCTGCTCGTCGATCTGGCGCGCCACCAGTTCCTGGCGGACGGTGTTCCGCAGCCCCCCGAGCCCGCTCAGCCATCCGTCGGCGCCGCCGACGAAGCCGGACACGAAGCCGCTCAGCGCTTCTCCCCGCGCTTGACCTTCGGCTTGGGCAGCCGCAGCCGGCGGATCTGGAGCGTGCGCATCAGGCCGTAGGGCACGGCACCGCGCAGGTTCTCGTCGGGGAAGCGCTGCTTGAGGGCGCGCTTGAGGGAGATGCCGGTGACCGCCGAGTTCAGGACGATCAGCACGATCACGACCAGCCAGGCCAGCAGCACGTACGACTGGAACGTGCCACGGTTGATCATGCTCAGCACGAGGATCAGCACGGCCAGGGGCAGGAAGAACTCCGCCACCGAGTACCGGGCGTCGACGAAGTCGCGCACGTAGGAGCGGATCGGGCCCTTGTCACGGGCGGGCAGGAAGCGCTCGTCCCCGTTGGCCAGGGCCTCGCGCTGCCTGGCCAGGTCGGCGCGGCGCGACTCGCGCGCACGCTTGGCCGCTTCCTTGCGGTCCGCCGGGGCGGCGGCCATCGAGCGGCGCTGCGCGGTGGCATGGCTCCGCTTGGGGGTGGGGCGGCCCTTGGGGGCCTGCGGGTCACGGGGCTGCTTGGGCTGGTCCGCGGTCACCTTGGAGTCGGTCACCTTGGCGGACTGCTCTTCCTTCGAACGGCTTCGGAACACGGGACCCAAGGGTACGGCCTTTGGGCCTCCGGCACCGGCCCTGCCGGGCACGATCCGGCAACGGCACCCCTCGGGCCGGGGGCCGTAAGGTCTCTCCCTAGATGTTCTTCTACTCCTTGGGCCGGATGCCGGTGCCTCTCTGATCGTCCTGGAGGAGGAGCGCATCGGTGCCCGGACAGTGCGGTAATGGAAGCGGGCCCCGTACTGTGGGTTCTGTTGGATGTGTGTTGGAGCCTAAGCCCGATCCAGTCGGTCAGAAGGGGGCGCGCGAGGCCCATGAGCGGTGTCATGAAGCGTATGGGGATGATCTTCCGCGCGAAGGCCAACAAGGCCCTGGACCGGGCCGAGGATCCGCGCGAGACCCTCGACTACTCGTACCAGAAGCAGCTTGAGCTGCTGCAGAAGGTGCGCCGGGGCGTGGCGGACGTGGCGACGTCCCGCAAGCGCCTGGAGCTGCAGCTGAACCAGCTCCAGGGGCAGTCGGCCAAGCTGGAGGAGCAGGGACGCAAGGCGCTCGCGCTCGGCCGGGAGGACCTGGCGCGCGAGGCGCTCACCCGCCGTGCCGCGCTCCAGCAGCAGGTCACCGACCTGGAGACGCAGCACCAGACCCTCCAGGGCGAGGAGGAGAAGCTCACGCTCGCCTCCCAGCGGCTGCAGGCCAAGGTGGACGCCTTCCGCACTAAGAAGGAGACCATCAAGGCCACCTACACCGCCGCCCAGGCCCAGACCCGCATCGGCGAGGCCTTCTCCGGCATCTCGGAGGAAATGGGCGACGTCGGCATGGCGATCCAGCGGGCCGAGGACAAGACGGCGCAGCTGCAGGCCCGCGCCGGCGCCATCGACGAACTGCTGGCCTCGGGTGCGCTGGACGACCCCACGGGCATGGCCAAGGACGACCTCACCGCCGAGCTGGACCGCATCTCCGGTGGTACGGACGTGGAGCTGGAGCTCCAGCGGATGAAGGCCGAGCTCTCGGGCGGCAGCAGCGCCGACCGCCAGGCCATCGAAGGCGGCCGTCCGGGGCAGCAGCAGACGCCCTCGTCCCAGCCGCAGGACCGGCCCCGCTACGACAAGAGCTGAGGAGACCGTCATGATCGTGCGGATCATGGGGGAGGGCCAGGTGAAGCTGAGCGACAGCCACTTCGCCGAGCTCAACAAGCTGGACGACGAACTGCTCGCAGAGATGGAGAGCGGCGACGAGGAGGGCTTCCGGCGCACCCTGGGCACGCTGCTCGACGCCGTCCGCGGCCTGGGCGCTCCGCTGCCCGACGACGCCCTGGAGCCCTCCGAACTGATCCTGCCCTCGCCGGACGCCTCGCTGGACGAGGTCCGCGAGATGCTCGGCGACGACGGTCTCATCCCGGGCTGACCGGCCCGGTCGCAGGCGACCCGCCCGCGCCCCCGTTCCCCGCACCGGGGGCGGGGGCGCCGCCGGATCGCGGCCGGATCCTCCGACAGGAAACCCGATGCCCTCCCTCGCGACCGCGGGCGCCGCCCGCCTGCGCCACTGGCTGCGCGCCCACCCGACGGCCGCCGACACCCTGCTGGCCGCCGTCGTCTTCGCGAGCGTCCTCCTCGGCACCCTCCTCGGCCCGCACACCGCCCGGCACCCGCCGGGGCCCTGCTTCGTACTGCTGTCGGTGGCCGCCTGCGGCTGCCTCGCGGTGCGCCGCAAGAATCCGCGCGCGGTCCTCGCCGCCACCTCCGCCCTCACGCTGATCGCCACCGTCGCCGGCCGGGACGGCCCGCCGCGCACCCAGATCGCCACGGCCGTCGCCGTCGCCCTCTACACCGTCGCCGCCCGCACCGAGCGCACCACCGCCTGGCGCATCGTCGTGGTGACCGTCGTCGGCCTGACCGGCACCGTCATGCTCATCGGCCCGCCGCCCTGGAGCTCCCAGGAGAACCTCGGCCTGCTGGCCTGGACGGGCATGGCCGGAGCCGCGGGAGACGCTGTGCGTAGCCGCCGCGCCTTCATCGCCGCGATCGAGGAGCGGGCCGTACGGGCCGAACTGACCCGCGAGGAGGAGGCCCGCCGCCGCGTCGCCGAGGAACGGCTGCGCATCGCCCGCGAGCTGCACGACGTCGTCGCCCACCACATCGCCCTGGTCAACGTCCAGGCGGGCGTCGCCTCACACGTCATGGACAGCCGCCCCGACCAGGCCAAACAGGCCCTCGCCCATGTCCGCCAGGCCAGCCGCTCGGCCCTGGAGGAGCTGCGCGCCACCGTGGGCCTGCTGCGCCAGTACGGCGACCCCGCGGCCCCCACCGAGCCCGCGCCCGGCCTCGGCGTCCTCGACCAGCTCGTCGACGGCTTCGCCCGCGTCGGGCTGCAGGTGGAGGTCGCGGCAGCCTCCACCGTGCCCGGCGGCGCGGGCAGCACCGCGAGCGTCGCGGGTGCGGCCGCCGTCATCGGCCCGCTGCCCGGCGCCGTCGACCTGACCGCCTACCGTGTCCTGCAGGAGGCGCTGACCAATGTGCACAAGCACGCGGGGCCCGGCGCCCGGGCCGAAGTCGCCCTGCTGCGCGAGGAACACAGCCTCAGCCTGACCATCCTGGACAACGGCGGCGGCCTGACCCCGGACCCGCCCGGGACGCCCGGCGGCGGCCACGGGCTGATCGGCATGCGCGAGCGCGCGGCCGCACTCGGCGGCACTTGCGAGGCGGCCCCGCGCGAACACGGCGCCCCCGGCTTCCGGGTCCGCGCCACCCTGCCCCTGCAAGGCCGTGCCTAGCGCCCCCTAGGCTTGCCCCATGACCGAGCCGATCACCGTACTGCTCGCCGACGACCAGGCGTTGCTGCGCAGCGCGTTCAAGGTGCTGGTGGATTCGGAGCCCGGCATGCGGGTGGTGGCGGAGGCCGCGGACGGTGCGCAGGCGGTGGAGCTGGCCCGGCTGCACGTCCCCGACGTGGTCCTGATGGACATCCGGATGCCGGGCACGGACGGCTTCGCCGCGACCCGCGCGATCTGCTCGGATCCGGCGCTGGCCGCGGTGCGGGTGGTGATGCTGACGACGTTCGAGGTCGACGAGTACGTGGTGCAGTCGCTGCGCGCGGGCGCCTCCGGCTTCCTGGGCAAGGGCGCCGAGCCGGACGAGCTGCTGGCGGCGATCCGTATCGCGGCGGCGGGGGAGGCGCTGCTGTCCCCGGCGGCGACCAAGGGCCTGATCGCCACGTTCCTGGCGCAGGGCGAGGGCACCGGCGGCACGGGCGACGGCGAGGGGCGGCACCATGCCCGGCTCGCCGCGCTGACGGCGCGCGAGCGCGAGGTCCTGGTACAGGTGGCGGGCGGGCTGTCCAACGACGAGATCGGCGAGCGCTTCTCGGTGAGCCCGCTGACCGTCAAGACGCACGTGAACCGGGCGATGGCGAAGCTCGGCGCCCGGGACCGGGCCCAACTGGTCGTCATCGCCTACGAGTCGGGCCTGGTCCGCCCGCGGACGGCATAACGCCGGACGGGCCGAAATCAGCCCGCCCGGCGTTTGTGAATCCAGCCCGTCCGGCGTTTGAGGACCGGGGTCCGGGGCGGAGCCCCGAAGGCCTGCGGCCTTGCGGGGTACCCGCACGCCGCGCCTACGGCAGTGCGAGCATCCGCTCCAGCGCCAGCTTGGAGAAGCTCGCGACCTCGGGGTCGACCTCGATGCGGTTGACGACCTTGCCCTCGGCGAGGGACTCCAGGGCCCACACCAGGTGCGGCAGGTCGATCCGGTTCATCGTCGAGCAGAAGCAGACCGTCTTGTCGAGGAAGACGATCTCCTTGCCCTCGTCGGCGAATCGGTTCGCCAGGCGCCGCACGAGGTTGAGCTCGGTGCCGATGGCCCACTTGGAGCCGGCCGGGGCGGCCTCGAGGGTCTTGATGATGTACTCCGTCGAGCCGACGTAGTCGGCCGCGGCCACGACCTCGTGCCGGCACTCGGGGTGCACCAGCACGTTCACGCCGGGGATCCGCTCGCGCACGTCGTTGACGGAGTCGAGCGAGAAGCGCCCGTGCACCGAGCAGTGCCCGCGCCACAGGATCATCTTCGCGCCGCGCAGCTCCTCGGCGGTCAGCCCGCCGTTCGGCTTGTGCGGGTTGTAGAGCACGCAGTCGTCCAGGGACATCCCCATGTCACGGACGGCGGTGTTGCGGCCCAGGTGCTGGTCGGGCAGGAAGAGCACCTTCTCGCCCTGCTCGAAGGCCCAGTTCAGCGCCCGCTCGGCGTTGGAGGAGGTGCAGATGGTGCCGCCGTGCTTGCCGGTGAAGGCCTTGATGTCCGCGGAGGAGTTCATGTACGAGACCGGGACGGTCACCTCGGCGATGCCCGCCTCGGTCAGCACGTCCCAGCACTCGGCGACCTGCTCGGCGGTGGCCATGTCGGCCATCGAGCAGCCCGCGGCCAGGTCGGGCAGGACGACCTGCTGGTCGTCACCGGTCAGGATGTCCGCGGACTCCGCCATGAAGTGCACACCACAGAAGACGATGTACTGCGCGTCCGGCCGGGCGGCCGCGTCCCGCGCCAGCTTGAAGGAGTCGCCGGTGACGTCCGCGAACTCGATGACCTCGTCGCGCTGGTAGTGGTGGCCGAGGACGAAGACCTTGTCCCCGAGCTTCGCCTTGGCCGCCCGCGCACGCTCCACCAGGTCCGGGTCGGAGGCGGCCGGCAGGTCGCCGGGGCACTCGACGCCGCGCTCGCTGCGCGGGTCGGCCTCGCGGCCGAGCAGCAGGAGGGCGAGGGGGGTGGGCTGGACATCCAAGGGCTGGGCGGTGGTCACGACACGCACCCTTTCTGTTCTGCGGACGGCCGCTTCGGGCCTTGTCGTCAATTTGACGCTATTTATCATAGCCCCTTCACGTCAGTTTGACGATGATGATCGCGTCGATGTGACACATTCCCGTTCTCGCGGACGGTGTGCGAGCATGAAAGACGAAGTCACGGTCCATGCCCGGAATGAATCCGGGGCACCGGCGGTTGCTGGCGAAGGCAAGCAGTCCGCACCCGTTCCGAACCCGGGAGTGAAGCAGATGTCCGTTCAGGACGAGAAGACCACTGTGAGCGACGGCATCCTTCTGTCCGACGCCGCGGCCGCCAAGGTCAAGGGCCTGCTGGAGCAGGAAGGCCGTGACGACCTCGCCCTGCGCGTCGCCGTCCAGCCTGGTGGCTGCTCCGGCCTGCGCTACCAGCTGTTCTTCGACGAGCGCTCGCTCGACGGCGACGTCGTCAAGGACTTCGACGGTGTCAAGGTCGTCACCGACCGCATGAGCGCCCCCTACCTGGGCGGCGCCTCCATCGACTTCGTCGACACCATCGAGAAGCAGGGCTTCACGATCGACAACCCCAACGCCACCGGCTCCTGCGCCTGCGGCGACTCCTTCAGCTGACGGCTGTCGGATCCGACGCGCGAAGGGCGGCACCCCCTGCGGGGCGCCGCCCTTCGGCGTATCCGGCTACCTCTGCTCGTCCGGCGAGACGGTGGCGCCCGTCGACAGGTCGACGACCTTGCGCCCGTCGAGCGGCTTGTCCAGCGACACCGTCGTGTCGAAGTGCTTGATCATCATCACGCAGACCTTGCCCGGCTCCTTCTCCGTCCCGGTGACCTTCACCGTCACGGCCGACGAGGACTCCTCGGCGGATGCGGAGTAGGTGCTGCACACCCCGCCCCAGAAGTGCAGGACGAGCTTCTTGCCGTCGCCCTCCACCGCGTAGGAGTCCACCCGCACCGTCCCGGTCTTCGCCGCGGGGGCCGAGGGCGTGCCCGTCGGGCTGCCGGACGGCGCCCGGCCGGGCTTCGCGATGTACGCGGGGTCCACGGCCGGCTGGGCGACCGTGACCGTAGCGCTCTTGTCCGATTTATCGGGGGTCCCCGGCATCTGCACGGCGAACAGCCACGACGGCACCAGTGCCGGATGCCCGCCCACCGACTGGGCGGACAGCCCGAATGTGGCGCTGCGCACAGCCGCCGGGTCCGGCACCGCCGTCGGCTTCCCCTCGCAGGGCGCTTTGCCGCCGTCCCGGTACGGCACCGCCGAGGCGCAGCCGCCGATGGCCGGGTGGCTGGTGCCGCCGCCCTTGTTCAGCTGGTCCAGCGCCTGCCGGGCGGTCACCAGCGGATAGTCGGCACCCTTCTTGGGCAGCTGCAGCTGACCGCTGCCGGCGACCAGCTGGGCGTCCGCGCCGACCTGCAGGCTGGTCTGCCAGCCGTAGGTGGGCAGGGAATTGAGCACGGGATCGGCGGTGACGGTCCGCACGGCCCCGTACCGCCGCCCTGCGTCGATCTTGGCGTTGTCCTGGCCCAGCGCCTTGAGCACCGGGGCGGCCACGCTCTTGGCCTTGTCCTCCGGCACCGGATCGGTGCCCTGCGCCCCGTCCCGGAACTGCGGGCAGCCGCCGCCGTCGTCGGCGCTCTTGCCGCCCAGGTCGTCGCCCATGGCCGTTTTCGGGCCCGCGCCCGGGGGGTGCTCGCAGTGTGTACCGCCCGGCGTGCCGTAGCGGGCGTACGACCAGTTGCCCGGTGCCTTCTGGCTCACCTGCAGTACGGGCTCACTCGCGCCCGTGCCTCCGCCGACCGTCCAGGTGCCCTGGACGAGCCGCGGGATGCCCTGCACCTGCAGGGTCTTGGCCAGGGCGGCCACCTCGCTCTGCGCGACCTCGCGCCCGGGGAGGTAGACGGGCGCCGTCCGCGGCCCGTCCGGCAGCTTGCCGTCGGCCCGGTAGCGGACGCCGTTGGGGTCGGGCTCGCCGACGGCGATGCCCTGGGAGGGGCCGTTCGAGCCCTGCCCGTAGCCGTCGAGGGCCAGCGGGGCGGGGGAGCCCTGGCCCGACGAGCCGGGGGAACTGCCGCCGTCGCCGCCTGCCGCCGTGGACGCCCAGTACGCGCCGCCTCCTCCGGCCAGCAGCACCGCCGCCGCCACCGATGCCACCGCCAGCGGCGAGTGCTTCCGCTGCCGTTTGCCGGTGGTGCTTCCCGGAGTGCCGCCCTCGGTGCTCACCGCATCGCTCCTTCGCTCCGCTCAAAATGTGTACAGCCACATCCCCCGTGAAGAGGACGCCGCTTGGACGGAGCGCAGGAGCGGACGGTTCCACTGTGCCGCGGGTGACTCTCGGCGGGTGACTCTCAGTCGCCGTACTCCGACATTCCGTCCAGCAGCCGGGCGGACCGCGCGGGCACGGACACCCCGTGGATCGAGGACAGCGGGGTGGCGGGGGCGGGCTCGGGGGCGGGGGAGGGGATGCCTTGCCAGTCCGGCGCCATCCGGGCGCAGTCCCTGCGCAGCTGGGCCAGCGACTCCGGGTCGGCGTACGTGACGTCCTTCACAGTCTTCGGCATACCGGCACCGTACGCACCGCGGGACGTCCGGTGAAAGACCTACGCCGAGGTAGATTTGCCTGCTTGGTGGCGAGATCTGGGCCTGGTCACCGGGATGGGAACGGGTAACGTGGTGTGGCTCTTCTTGTCCGCCTCATGTCACCTCGCCCCGCAAGGAGCAGACCCGTCGTGCGTATCGCTGTCACCGGCTCTATCGCCACCGACCACCTGATGACCTTTCCCGGCCGCTTCACCGATCAGCTCGTGGCCGACCAGCTGCACACGGTCTCCCTCTCCTTCCTCGTGGACGAGCTCGACGTGCGCCGGGGCGGTGTCGGTCCGAACATCTGCTTCGGCATGGGCGTGCTGGGCCTGCGGCCGATCCTGGTGGGCGCGGCGGGCGAGGACTTCGCCGAGTACCGCTCCTGGCTGGAGCGGCACAACGTGGACACCTCGTCCGTGCACATCTCCGAGGTCCTGCACACCGCGCGCTTCGTGTGCACCACGGACACCGACCACAACCAGATCGCGTCCTTCTACACCGGTGCGATGAGCGAGGCCCGCCAGATCGAGCTGCAGCCGGTGGCCGACCGGGTCGGCGGCCTGGACCTGGTGCTGATCGGCGCGGACGACCCCGAGGCGATGATGCGGCACACCGAGGAGTGCCGCACCCGTGGCATCCCCTTCGCCGCCGACCCCTCCCAGCAGCTGGCCCGCTTGGACGGCGAGGACATCCGGCTGCTGATCGAGGGCGCCGCCTACCTCTTCACCAACGAGTACGAGAAGGCGCTCATCGAGTCCAAGACGGGCTGGACGGGCGAGGAGATCCTGGCCAAGGTGGGCACCCGCATCACCACGCTGGGCGCGGCGGGCGTGCGCATCGAGCGCGTCGGCGAGCCGGTGGTCGAGGTCGGCTGCGCGCAGGAAGAGGCGAAGGTCGACCCGACCGGCGTCGGCGACGCGTTCCGCGCGGGCTTCCTGGCGGGCCTGACCTGGGAGCTGTCCCTGGAGCGGGCGGCGCAGCTGGGCTGCATGCTGGCGACGCTGGTCATCGAGACGCTGGGCACGCAGGAGTACGAGCTGCGACGGGGGCACTTCATGGAGCGCTTCACGAAGGCCTACGGCCACGAGGCCGCGGCCGAAATCCAGGCCCGCCTGGCCTGACCCTGTGGGGCTCCGCCCACCCAGCCGCCCGTCAATCGGGCGGGTGGGTGGGCGAAACCGTCAGGCGCGGCGCCGCACCGTATAAGCGACCCCGCGCTCGGCAGGGCGCTCACCCTCATACGAGTGCCCCCGCATCCCGCACCAAGCGGGAATGTCGAGCCGCGCAGCCTCGTCGTCCGACAGCACGGTCACCAGCCCACCCACAGGCACATCCCCGATCACCTTCGCCAGCTCGATCACCGGGATCGGACACCGCTTCCCGAGCGAATCGACGACGAGCTCCTCGGACGTGGCGGCGGCGTCAGACGCCCCCGTGGGCGCCCCCAGCTGCTCCCGCACCGCCGCCACAACCCCCGGCAGCACCCCGAGGAAGTCCTCGACCTCCTCCGCGGACGCGCCCCGCGGCAGCGAAACCCGCACGTTCCCCTCCGACAGCACCCCCATCGCCCGCAGCACATGGCTCGGCTCCAGCGTGCTGGACGTGCACGAGGACCCGGACGACACCGAGAACCCCTCCCGGTCCAGGGCGTGCAGCAGCGTCTCCCCGTCCACGTACAGACAGGAGAACGTCACCAGGTGGGGCAGCCGCCGCACCGGGTCGCCGACCACCTCCACGTCCGGTACGAGCTCGGGCACCCGGGTCCGTACGCGCTCCACCAGCGCCCGCAGCCGCGCGTCCTCCGCCGCCGCCTCCGCGCGCACCGCCCGCAGCGAGGCCGCGGCGGCCACGATCGCGGGCAGGTCGGGGAAGCCCGGGGCCCGGCCCCACTCCCGCTCGTCCGCCGGGCCGCGGGCGGCGAACCGCACCCCCTTGCGCACGGCCAGCAGGCCCACCCCCGACGGGCCGCCCCACTTGTGCGCGCTCGCCGTGAGCAGCGACCAGCTGGGTGCCACCGGGCCCCAGCCCAGCGACTGCGCGGCGTCCACCAGCAGCGGCACCCCGGCCGCCCGGCAGGCCTCGGCCACCTCGGTCACCGGCTGCTCGGTGCCCACCTCGTGATTGGCGGACTGGAGCGCCGCGAGCGCGGTGTCCGGGCGCAGGGCGGCGGCGTAGGCGGCCGGATCCACCCGGCCGGTGCGGCCGACCTCGACCTCGGTGACGCTGCCGCCGTCCGCTTCCAGGGCCGCGGCCGCGTGCAGCACGGCGGAGTGCTCCACGGCCGAGACCACCAGATGGCGGCCGGTCCGGCGGCGCCCGGCGAGGGCGCCCGCGATGCCGTCGTGCAGCGCGCGGGTACCCGAAGAGGTGAAAACCAGCTCGTCGGGCCGGCAGCCCACGGCCTCCGCCGCGGCCTCGCGCGCGGCGTCCAGCAGCAGCCGGGCGCGCCGCCCCTCCCGGTAGAGGCGGGCGGGATCGGCCCACCCCTCGTCGAGGGCGGCCAGCAGCGCCTGGCGGGCGACCGGGTGGAGGGGGGCGGCGGAGGCGGCGTCGAAGTAGGGCACGTGAGGAACGCTAACGCGCGGGTCCGCCCGCGCGGCGGCGCACCCGGCGGCGGCCGCGTCCCCACCCCTGCGGCCTGCGAGGATGGCCCGGCAGCGGCCGTCTGACGGTCCTCCAGATGGCCGCCGGAGCCCCAGATTCCACCCCATTGGTGAGTGACGCGGCGCGTTGGGCACCCTCCCCGCGCAGCCCCAAATAGCGTCCAGTAGGGTTTGGTCCGCATAAACATCCAAACCCCTGCCCGCAGCGGGCCGGCGACCGACCAGCGAGACGGCCGCAGCCGGCCGCACGGGCGAGACTCTCGGGAAGGCGCTACGTGAGTCCCAACGGCTCCGACCGCTCGTCGCGGCGCCCGGTGCGGCGGAAGCTGCTGCAGGCGCTGGCCGCGGGCGCTGTCCTTGCGACCGCCACCGGTTGCACATCCAAGGACTTCCCCCGCCTCGGAATGCCCACTCCCGTCACGGAAGAGGCGCCGCGGATCCTCTCCCTGTGGCAGGGCTCCTGGGCCGCCGCCCTTGCGGTCGGCATCCTGGTGTGGGGCCTGATCATCTGGAGCGTCATCTTCCACCGGCGCAGCCGGTCCAAGGTCGAGGTCCCCCCGCAGACCCGGTACAACATGCCCATCGAGGCGCTGTACACCGTGGTCCCGATCATCATCGTGTCGGTGCTCTTCTACTTCACCGCGCGTGATGAGAACAAGCTCCTGACCAACCCTGACAAGCCCCAGCACGTCGTCAACGTGGTGGGCTTCCAGTGGAGCTGGGCGTTCAACTACCTGGAGGACGTCGACGGCAACGCCGCCACCCCGGCGAAGCCGCTCCGCGAGAACAAGGAGCTCGACGCGATCCCCGACCGCTTCCTCAAGAAGGCGCCCCAGGGTGCCGAGGGCGTGTACGAGGTCGGTACCCCGGGCGAGCGGAACCCGCAGACCAACAACCCGGGCCCCACGCTGTGGCTGCCCAAGGGTGAGACGGTCGAGTTCGTCCTCACCTCACGGGACGTCATCCACTCCTTCTGGGTGGTGCCGTTCCTGATGAAGCAGGACGTCATCCCGGGCCACACCAACAGCTTCACGGTGACCCCGAACAAGGAGGGCACCTTCCTGGGCAAGTGTGCCGAGCTCTGCGGCCAGGACCACTCCCGGATGCTCTTCAACGTCAAGGTCGTCTCTCCTGAGCGGTACAAGGCGCACCTCAAGGAGCTCGCGGCCAAGGGCCAGACCGGCTACCAGCCGGCGGGTATCGCGCAGACGGATCACGCGAAGAACGCGGAGACCAAGAACAAGTGAGCATCCTCAACGAACCCCAGGGTGCCGCCGCCACAGCCACGGCAGCACCACCCGTACGCCAGAAGCAGCCCGGCAGTCAGGTCATCAAGTGGCTCACCACCACTGACCACAAGACGATCGGCACGCTCTACCTGGTCACGTCGTTCGCGTTCTTCTGCATCGGCGGCCTCATGGCGCTCCTCATGCGCGCCGAGCTGGCCCGTCCCGGCACGCAGATCATGTCGAACGAGCAGTTCAACCAGGCGTTCACGATGCACGGCACGATCATGCTGCTGATGTTCGCGACGCCGCTGTTCGCCGGATTCGCGAACTGGATCATGCCGCTGCAGATCGGCGCGCCCGACGTGGCGTTCCCGCGGCTGAACATGTTCGCCTACTGGCTGTACCTCTTCGGCTCGCTGATCGCGGTGGCCGGCTTCCTCACCCCGCAGGGTGCGGCCGACTTCGGCTGGTTCGCCTACTCCCCGCTGTCGGACGCGGTCCGCTCGCCGGGCGTCGGCGCCGACATGTGGATCATGGGTCTGGCCTTCTCCGGCTTCGGCACGATCCTCGGTTCGGTCAACTTCATCACCACGATCATCTGCATGCGCGCGCCCGGCATGACGATGTTCCGCATGCCGATCTTCACCTGGAACGTCCTGCTGACCGGTGTGCTGGTCCTGCTGGCCTTCCCGGTGCTGGCCGCCGCGCTGTTCGCCCTGGAGGCGGACCGCAAGTTCGGTGCCCATGTATTCGACGCCTCGAATGGCGGCGCACTGCTATGGCAGCACCTTTTCTGGTTCTTCGGCCATCCAGAGGTGTACATCATCGCCCTGCCGTTCTTCGGCATCATTTCCGAGGTCATTCCGGTCTTCTCCCGGAAGCCGATGTTCGGTTACATCGGTCTGATTGCGGCGACGATTTCCATCGCGGGTCTGTCGGTGACCGTGTGGGCGCACCACATGTACGTCACCGGTGGTGTGCTGCTGCCGTTCTTCTCCTTCATGACCTTCCTGATCGCGGTCCCGACCGGTGTGAAGTTCTTCAACTGGATCGGCACCATGTGGAAGGGCTCGCTGTCCTTCGAGACCCCGATGCTGTGGGCCGTCGGCTTCCTGATCACCTTCACCTTCGGTGGTCTGACCGGCGTCATCCTGGCCTCGCCGCCGATGGACTTCCACGTCTCCGACTCGTACTTCGTGGTCGCGCACTTCCACTACGTCATCTTCGGCACCGTGGTGTTCGCGATGTTCTCCGGATTCCACTTCTGGTGGCCGAAGTTCACCGGCAAGATGCTGGACGAGCGCCTGGGCAAGATCACCTTCTGGACGCTGTTCGTGGGCTTCCACGGCACGTTCCTGGTGCAGCACTGGCTGGGTGCCGAGGGCATGCCGCGTCGGTACGCGGACTACCTCGCCGCCGACGGTTTCACCACGCTGAACACCATCTCGACGATCAGCTCCTTCCTGCTCGGTCTGTCGATGCTGCCGTTCATGTACAACGTGTGGAAGACCGCCAAGTACGGCAAGAAGGTCGAGGTCGACGACCCGTGGGGCTACGGCCGTTCGCTGGAGTGGGCGACCTCCTGCCCGCCGCCGCGGCACAACTTCCTCACCCTGCCGCGGATCCGTTCCGAATCCCCGGCGTTCGACCTGCACCACCCCGAGATCGCGGCTCTCGAGCTCGAAGAGAACCTTGGTTCTGAGAAGGCCCTCGCGGGTGGCAAGGAGGCCGGCAAGTGAGGATCCAAGGCCGGATGTTCATCTGGCTCTCCGTCTTCATCCTCGCCATGGCGATCGTCTATGGCGTGTGGTCGAAGGAGGCCGCCGGTACCACCGCGCTCTTCATGGCCTTCGGCCTGAGCGTGATGATCGGCTACTACCTGGCGTTCACTGCGCGCCGGGTGGACGCCGGAGCGCAGGACGACAAGAACGCGGACGTCGCCGACGACGCCGGTGAGCTGGGCTTCTTCGCCCCGCACAGCTGGCAGCCGCTGTTCCTGGCCGTGGGCGGTGCGCTCGCCTTCCTGAGCATCTGCTTCGGCTGGTGGCTGATCTTCTTCTCGGCCCCGATCATCCTGGTCGGCCTCTTCGGCTGGGTGTTCGAGTTCTACCGCGGCGAGAACCAGAACCAGTAGCTCTCACCGCACCTTGCGCGACGGGCCCCGCACACCCTTTCGGTGTGCGGGGCCCGTCGCGTTGTATCCACCCGTTTGCAGTCACCCGGGAGGCCGTATCCCCGCCGCGTCCCTACGGTGTGACCATGGGTCACTCACCACCACCCCGAGTCCGCACGGTGCCGTTCTGCACCATGCTGCTGGTCACTCTGGCGCTGGGGGTCGCCGCGTGCGGCGGAACGTCCAATCCGCTGGCCGACAAGCCCTACGACGCCACCGGCCAGGTCGCGCTCACCAGCGCCAAAGAGGGCCAGAAGGCCGATCCCAGCAAGCCGCTGGAGGTGACGGCCAGTGGCCACGACCGCATCACGGACGTCACCGCGACGGACGCCTCGGGGAGGTACGTCAAGGGTGAACTCTCGCCCGACGGCACCCGCTGGCACAGCACCAGCGCGCTCTCGGCCGGCGCGCACTACACCGTGCGCGTCAGCACCGAGGACGAGGACGGGGCCCAGGGGCGCCGGACGATCGGTTTCGACACCAATCCGGCCGACCGCCTGCTGCGCGTCGCCTTCGGTCCGCAGAACGGCACCTACGGCGTCGGACAGCCCATCACCGCGGAGCTCAGCGTCCCGGTCCAGGACCCGGCCGCCCGCGCCGTCGTCGAGCGCACCCTGAGGGTCGAATCCCAGCCCGCGGTCCAGGGTTCCTGGTACTGGGTGGACAACCGCACCCTGCACTACCGGCCCAAGGACTACTGGCCTGTGCACGCCGCCATCGACGTGCACGCCACCCTCGACGGCATCAAGGTCGGCGGCGGCCTCTACGGCGGCCCCTCCAAGCCCCTGAAGCTGACCACCGGCGACCGGGTCGAGGCCGTCACCGACGCGGCCGGGCACTCCATGACCGTCCTCAAGAACGGCAAAGAGGTCCGGTCCATCCCCGTCACCACCGGAAAGCCCGGTTTCGCCACTCGTAACGGGGTCAAGGTGGTCCTCGGCCAGGAATCCTTCGTACGGATGCGCGGCACCAGCATCGGCATCGCCGAGGGCAGTTCGGACTCCTACGACCTGCCGGTCTACTGGGCCACCCGGGTCACGTGGAGCGGTGAATACGTCCACGCCGCGCCCTGGTCCGAGGGGTCGCAGGGCTGGGAGAACGTCAGCCACGGCTGCACGGGCATGAGCACCGAGAACGCCAAGTGGTTCTTCGACAACGTCCGCGTCGGCGACCTCGTCAAGGTCGTGGGCAGCGCGGGCGACACCATGTCGCCCTTCGACAACGGCTTCGGCGACTGGAACATGCCGTGGAACAAGTGGCGCGAGGGCAGCGCGCTGACGGCCGGCAAGCGGGAGGGCACCGGGCCCGCCGACGGCGCCCGGCTGCGCCCCGAGATGTGAGTCAGGCGCGGGCGGCGAGCGTCTCGCGCAGCAGGCCCGCCAGTGACCCGGCGAAGGCCACCGGGTCCAGCGGGTGGGCCACCACCGCGTCCGCCCGGCTCCAGGTGGCCAGCCAGGCGTCCTGCGGGCGCCCGATGAGCAGCAGCACGGGCGGGCAGCGGAACACCTCGTCCTTGAGCTGCCTGCACACCCCCATGCCGCCCGCGGGGGCCGTCTCGCCGTCCAGGACGCACACGTCGATCCGGCGCTCCTCCAGGGCCCTCAGCAGGCCCGGCAGGGTCGCGCACTCCACGTACTCCACCGGCGGCACATCGGGTGCGGGACGCCGCCCGGCGGCCAGCCGCACCTGCTCGCGGGTGCTCGCGTCGTCGCTGTAGACCAGCACCGTGGCGGTGGGCTGCATCGTTCCTCCAGGCTTGTGTTCGGCACAGCTGTGGATCGGACGTGGGCTGGATGCTACTCCGCACGGCCCCCCGCGCAAGGAGGTCCGGCCAGGCTCGCCAAGGGTCGCGGAAGGCGAGCTTCCTCCCTTTGGGGGACGGGTACTTTGGGCCGTCCGAGCAGCGCATACGGTCTTGACACACCGAACGGCACCCCCCGGAGTGAGCGCGAGATAAGCGACCGACATAATGTCGGTCGTGGCGACAGCAACAGCAACAGATACCGGGCACGCACACCCGTCGGTCAATCGACCGAACCTCACCAGCGTCGGAACCATCATCTGGCTGAGTTCCGAGCTGATGTTCTTCGCGGCCCTCTTCGCGATGTACTTCACCCTGCGATCGGTGACCGGAACCGCGCACTGGAAGGAAATGGCGTCCTCGCTGAACCTTCCGTTCTCGGCGACGAACACCACGATCCTCGTGCTCTCCTCCCTCACCTGCCAGCTCGGCGTCTTCGCCGCCGAGCGTGGCGACGTGAAGAAGCTGCGCATGTGGTTCACGGTCACGTTCGTGATGGGTGCCATCTTCATCGGCGGCCAGGTGTTCGAATACACCGATCTGGTCAAGAAGGACGGGCTTTCGCTCTCCTCCGACCCGTACGGCTCGGTGTTCTACCTGACGACCGGCTTCCACGGCCTGCATGTGACGGGCGGTCTCATCGCCTTCCTGCTGGTCCTGGGCAGGACGTACGCGGCCAAGAGGTTCACCCACCACCAGGCGACAGCGGCCATCGTCGTGTCCTACTACTGGCACTTCGTCGACGTGGTCTGGATCGGCCTCTTCGCCACGATCTACTTGATCAAGTAACCGGTCCTGTCCCGCAACCGGACCAACAGTCAACGACGCAGAAGATCCTGACACCGGGGTAATCCGTGAAAAAGCTCTCCGCACGACGACGCCATCCGCTGGCGGCGGTCGTCGTCCTACTCTTCGCGCTGGCGGTAACTGGGGGGCTGTACGCCGCGTTCGCGCCTGCGGACACGGCCAAGGCCGATGACACCGCCCAGTCCCTTGCCATCGAGGAGGGCAAGAAGCTCTACTCCGTGGGCTGCGCAAGCTGCCACGGCACCGGCGGTCAGGGCACCTCCGACGGGCCGAGCCTGGTCGGCGTGGGTTCCGCCGCCGTCGACTTCCAGGTCGCCACCGGCCGTATGCCGCTGCAGCAGCAGGGTGCCCAGGCGCCCCGCAAGAAGGCGATCTACTCGCAGGCCGAGATCGACCAGCTCGCCGCGTACATCGCCTCCCTCGGTGCCGGCCCCTCGGTGCCGGAGAAGAGCCAGTACAGCCCGGACGGCGCCGACATCGCCAAGGGCGGGGAACTCTTCCGTACGAACTGCGCCCAGTGCCACAACTTCACCGGCAAGGGTGGCGCGCTCTCGAACGGCAAGTACGCCCCGTCCCTCGAGGACGTCAACCCGAAGCACATCTACGAGGCCATGCAGACCGGCCCGCAGAACATGCCTTCCTTCCCCGACACCACGATGTCGCAGAAGAACAAGAAGGACATCATCGCGTACCTCGACACGGTCAACAGCTCCAAGTCGGAGAGCCCGGGCGGCCTCGAGCTGGGCGGGCTCGGCCCGGTCAGCGAGGGTCTGTTCGCGTGGATCTTCGGCCTGGGCGCACTGATCGCAGTCGCCATCTGGGTCGCGGCCCACACCGCTAAGGCCAAGAAGTCATGAGTAGCCAAGACATTCCAGAAGAGACCCTGCCGAGCAAGCAGGGCGAGCACGAGGGTGCCGTAGCGGCCGCGGGCGACCCCTTCGCCGACCCCGGCATCCCGCCGCACGAGCCCCGTATCCAGGACATCGACGAGCGGGCCGCCAGGCGCTCCGAGCGCGTGGTCGCGTTCCTGTTCGTGCTGTCGATGCTGGCCACGGTCGGCTTCATCGCCGCCTATGTGTCCCTTCCGGTCGACAAGAACATCTTCGTCTTCCCGATCGGCCACATCAGCGCGCTGAACTTCTCGCTGGGGCTCACCCTCGGCGTGGCGCTGTTCTGCATCGGTGCGGGCGCGGTCCACTGGGCCCGCACCCTGATGTCCGACGTCGAGGTTGCCGACGACCGGCACCCGATCGAGGCTGCGCCGGAGGTCAAGGCCAAGGTCATGGCCGACTTCGCGGCGGGTGCCGAGGAGTCGGGCTTCGGCCGCCGCAAGCTGATCCGCAACACCATGTTCGGCGCGCTGGCCCTGGTGCCGCTCTCCGGTGTGGTCCTGCTGCGCGACCTCGGACCGCTTCCGGGCACCAAGCTCCGGAAGACCGCCTGGTCCGAGGGGAAGATGCTGATCAACCAGAACACCCAGCTGCCGCTGCGTCCCGAGGACATCCAGGTCGGCTCCCTCACCTTCGCCATGCCCGAGGGCCTGAAGGAGGAGGACGAGGACTTCCAGAAGCAGATCGCCAAGGCCGCCCTGATGATCGTCCGGCTCCGCCCGGAGAACATCAAGGACAAGCGCGAGCTCGACTGGTCCGCCGACGGCATCGTCGCGTTCTCGAAGATCTGCACCCACGTCGGCTGCCCGATCAGCCTCTACGAGCAGCAGACGCACCACGTGCTGTGTCCGTGCCACCAGTCCACGTTCGACCTCTCCGACGGCGGTCGCGTGATCTTCGGCCCGGCCGGCCACGCCCTTCCGCAGCTGCGGATCAAGGTCAATGACAAGGGCTACCTCGAGGCGATGGGCGACTTCGCCGAGCCCGTCGGTCCTGCCTTCTGGGAGCGCGGATGAGTACTGCAGCTGACAACCGCCGCAAGGCACCCGCGGGCGAGCGGGTAGCCGACTGGGCCGACGGCCGGCTGGGCATCTACAGCCTGGCCAAGGCCAACATGCGGAAGATCTTCCCGGACCACTGGTCCTTCATGCTGGGTGAGGTCTGCCTCTACAGCTTCGTCATCATCATCATGACGGGCGTGTACCTGACCCTCTTCTTCCACCCCAGCATGACCGAGGTCACGTACCACGGCTCGTACGTGCCCCTGCAGGGCATGAAGATGTCCGAGGCGTTCGCCTCGACGATGCACATCAGCTTCGACGTCCGCGGCGGTCTGCTCATCCGGCAGATCCACCACTGGGCGGCGCTGATCTTCGTCGCAGCCATGCTCGTGCACATGATGCGCGTCTTCTTCACCGGCGCCTTCCGCAAGCCGCGCGAGGTCAACTGGCTGTTCGGCTTCCTGCTGCTGGTCCTCGGCATGTTCACCGGCTTCACCGGTTACTCGCTGCCGGACGACCTGCTCTCCGGCACCGGTGTCCGGTTCATGGAGGGAGCGATCCTCTCCATTCCGATCATCGGTACGTACGTGTCGATGTTCCTCTTCGGCGGCGAGTTCCCCGGTGCGGACTTCGTGCCGCGGTTCTTCTCGATCCACGTCCTGCTGCTGCCGGGCATCATGCTCGGCCTGCTGGTGGCGCACCTGATCCTGGTCTTCTACCACAAGCACACGCAGTTCCCCGGCCCCGGCCGGACGAACAAGAACGTGGTCGGCATGCCGCTGCTGCCGGTCTACATGGCCAAGGCCGGAGGCTTCTTCTTCCTGGTCTTCGGTCTCATCGCGGCCCTCGCGGGCCTCGCGTCGATCAACCCCATCTGGGCCATGGGCCCGTACCGCCCGGACCAGGTGTCGACCGGCGCCCAGCCCGACTGGTACATGGGCTTCTCCGAAGGCCTCATCCGAGTGATGCCGGGCTGGGAGATCAACGTCGCGGGACACACGCTCGTCCTGGGTGTCCTCATCCCGCTGATCATCTTCCCGCTGGTGCTGGCCGCCATCGCGGTCTACCCGTTCATCGAGTCCTGGGTGACCGGCGACAAGCGGGAGCACCACCTGCTGGACCGCCCGCGCAACGCCCCGACGCGCACCGCGTTCGGCGTGGCCTGGCTGACCTGGTACCTGGTGCTGCTGGTGGGCGGTGGCAACGACCTGTGGGCCACCCACTTCCACCTGTCGATCAACACGATCACCTGGTTCGTCCGGATCGCGTTCTTCGTCGGCCCGGTCGTCGCCTTCGTCGCGACGCGACGGATCTGCCTGGGTCTGCAGCGCCGCGACAAGGACAAGGTGCTGCACGGACGCGAGTCCGGCATCATCAAGCGCCTTCCGCACGGCGAGTTCGTCGAGGTCCACGAGCCGCTCTCGCAGGAGCAGCTGCACACCCTCACCGCGCACGAGCAGCCCAAGCCGCTCGAGCTCGAGCCCGAGGTGGACGAGAACGGTGTCGCCCGCAAGGCCGGTGCCGGGCAGCGCCTGCGGGTGAAGCTCTCGAAGGGCTTCTACGGCGAGGGGACGCACATCCCGAAGGCCACCGCGGAGGAGTACCAGGAGATCACCAGCGGCCACGGCCACCACTGATCCCCGCCTCTTGATCGAATAACGCTGATCGCCACGGCAGGAGCCCCGTCCACGGCATGGACGGGGCTCTTTGCCGTCCCCGGTCCTGGATAGGCTGGAGCGGGGCCCTCGGCGGCCCGTCACGGACAGACCGACCACCAGGAGTGTGGACCATGAACGTTGCGACCCCGGCAGGCGGCGAGCGCGCGGTGGCCCCTTCCTGGCCGCGCGTACTGGACGCACTGCTCGACCGGGTGGACCTGAGCGCGGACGACACCGCCTGGGCCATGGACCGCATCATGCGCGGCGAGGCGTCCGACGCGCAGATCGCCGCCTTCGCCGTCGCGCTGCGCGCCAAGGGCGAGACGGTCGCCGAGATCTCCGGGCTCGTACGGGCGATGTACGCGCACGCCAAGCTGATCGAGGTGCCCGGTCCCACGGTGGACATCGTGGGCACCGGCGGCGACGGCGCCAAGACCGTCAACATCTCGACCATGTCCTCGATCGTCGTGGCCGGCACGGGCGCGAAGGTGGTCAAGCACGGCAACCGGGCCGCGTCCTCCGCCAGCGGCGCCTCGGACGTGCTGGAGAAGCTGGGCGTCAATCTGGACCTGCCGCCGGCCCGGGTGGTGGAGGTGGCCCGCGAGGCGGGGATCACCTTCTGCTTCGCCGTGAAGTTCCACCCCGCGCTGCGGCACGTGGCTCCGGCCCGCCGCGAGCTGGGCATCCGCACCACCTTCAACGTGCTCGGTCCGCTGACCAACCCGGCCCGGGTGCGGGCCCAGGCCACCGGTGTGGCCGATGCCCGGATGGCGCCGATCCTCGCCGGGGTGCTGGCCGAGCGGGGCTCCTCCGCGCTGGTCTTCCGCGGTGACGACGGCCTGGACGAGCTGACCACGACGGCCACCTCGCAGGTGTGGGTCGTCCGGGACGGACAGGTGCGCCGGGAGGCCTTCGACCCGCGGGACGTGGGCATCGACCTGGTGCCGGTGGAGGCGCTGCGGGGCGCCGACGCCTCGTACAACGCGGACGTCGCCCGGCGGGTGCTGGCGGGTGAGACCGGTCCCGTGCGGGATGCGGTGCTGCTCAATTCGGCCGCGGCGCTAGTGGCGTTGACGCCCGCGGACGCGCCGCTCGCGGAGCAGATCCGGGCCCAGATGGAGCGTGCCGCGCAGTCCATCGACTCCGGGGCGGCGCTGCGGGTGCTCGAGCGGTGGGTCGCCGCCAGCAACGCCTGAAGCCGGCGGTCCGGTGGGTGGGATTTTCCCCGCCCACCGGGCCGTTGATCCGAGGTTTGTGCCATACTCCTGGCCAGGTCACGAGTGACAGCGATACGGCCCCGGCTTGCTGTCCGGCAACCCTCCTTCCGTGGCGGGGTGCCCCGGGTGATGACCGGGCCGCAGGCAGTGAGGTCTGCGGCAAGCGCGGATCCCTCGCCAGGGATCCTGGTTGTCGAGGGAGTCTTTTCCACGTGGTTCAGCGAATGCGTTAGGGCTCCGAGAGCCCCTTTTCCGCGCACCCTTTTCCTTTCCCGCGCGAGGCCCGTCGCCGCCTCTGCGCGGTTGAATTCGCCTGCCTCACACGGGAGTTCGCCATGTCTGCCGCCACCCTTGCCTCCGACCAGTCGGTTTCCACCCCTTTGCCGGTACTCGGGCGGGATGTCCGCGTGCCGCTCGTCACCGGAGGCGAGGTGACGTACGCGGCGCTCGACTACGCTGCCAGCGCACCGGCGCTGCAGCGGGTCTGGGACGACGTGGCCGCCTACGCGCCGTACTACGGCAGCGTGCACCGGGGCGCGGGATACCTGTCGCAGCTGTCCACCGACCTCTTCGAGAACAGCCGGGCCGAGGTCGCCCGCTTCCTCGGCTGCCGCGAGGGCGACCAGGTGGTCTTCACCCGCTCCACCACGGACTCCCTCAACCTGCTGGCATCCGTACTGCCCGCCGACTGCCGGGTGTTCGTCTTCGAGACCGAGCACCACGCCGCCCTGCTGCCGTGGCGCGAAGCGCAGGTCACCTGCCTGGACGCGCCGCGCTCCCCGAGGGAGGCCGTGCAGACCCTGGAGCGGGCGCTGGCCGACCGGGAGCCCTACGGCCCCGCCCTGGTCTGTGTGACCGGCGCGTCCAACGTGACCGGTGAGCTGTGGCCGGTCAAGGAGCTGGCCGCGGCGGCGCATGCGCACGGCGCGCGCATCGTGCTCGACGCCGCGCAGCTCGCGCCGCACCACCCCGTGGACATCACCGCATCGGACGTCGACTGGGTGGCCTTCTCCGGCCACAAGCTGTACGCGCCCTTCGGCGCCGGCGTGCTCGCGGGCCGCGCCGACTGGCTGCAGGAGGCGGAGCCGTACCTGGCGGGCGGCGGTGCGAGCCGCAAGGTGCTGCGCCGTGCCGACGGCGGGGTCGAGGTCGAGTGGCACGCCACTGCCGCCCGCCATGAGGCCGGTTCGCCCAACGTCATCGGTGCCTACGCCATCGCCGCCGCCTGCAAGGCGCTCCGGGAGGCCGACTTCGGCCGGCTGGTCGAGCGGGAGCGGGAGCTGATCGCCCGGGTGCGGGCCGGACTGGCGGACGTCCCGCAGGTCAGGGTGTTGTCGCTGTTCGGCGAGGACGCCCCGCGCGTGGGCGTCATCTCCTTCGTGGTGGACGGCTGGAACAGCTCGCACTTCGCCGCGGCGCTCTCCGCCGAGTACGGCATCGGGGTCCGCGACGGCCTCTTCTGCGCCCATCCGCTCGTGCGCACCCTGCTGGGCGCCGACGGCGGGGAGGCGGGGGAGTGCGGGGCGCCCGAGGAGGGGCAGTCCCTCAACGCCATCCGGGTCAGCTTCGGCGCGGGCACCCCCGACGAGCACGTCGAGCGGTTCGTACGCGCCGTGGGGGAGCTGGTGACGGACGGCGCGAAGTGGCGCTACCGGACCGTCGACGGCCGCTGTGTGCCCGACACCTCGGCCTGATCCGGGCCGCCGGGGCGGTCAGGCCTCCAGGCCGATGGCGAAGGCCGCTTCGAGGTCGTGCTGCGAGTAGGTGCGGAAGGCGATGTGCGTCTCGGTGGAGGCCACCCCCGGCACCTTGCTGATCCGGCCCGGGATGACCTCCGCGAGGTCGTCGTGCCGGGCCACCCGCACCAGCGCGATCAGGTCGTACGCGCCCGTGACGGAGTAGACCTCGCTGACGCCTTCCAGTGCGGCGATCGTCTCGGCGATCTCGGGGATCCGGTCCACGTCGGTCTTGATGAGCACGATCGAAGTGATCACGTCGGTTTGTCTCCTTCGGTGGACCTGGCTGCGCCCTTCACTCTAACCGCAGCGCCCCAGCGGGCCCACGCGTAGCCGAAGCCGAGCACGAACCCCAGGACGTGCGCCAGATATGCGACGCCGGGCCGCCCGCCGCCGGTGCCCGCGGACAGCCACTGCAGCACGAACCACGAGATCAGCACCGCCCAGGCGGGAAAGCGCAGCGGCACGAAGAAGAGGAAGGGCAGGAGGCTGGTGACCCTGGCCTTGGGGAAGAGATAGAGGAACGCGCCGAGCACCCCGGAGACGGCGCCGGAGGCCCCCACCAGAGTCCGGTCGGAGTGGGCGTGCACGGCCGCGTAGCCGAGCAGGGCCAGGCTGCCGGTGGCGAGGTAGCACAGGGCGAAGGCGGCACGGCCCATGCGTTCTTCCGTCATGGTGCCGAAGACGTGGAGGAAGAGCATGTTGCCCAGCAGGTGCAGCCAGTTGCCGTGCACGAAGAGCGCCGTGAGCAGAGTGCACAGGGCGGCCGCGGAGCCGTGCCAGAGCTGTTCCGGCACCACCCCCCAGCGCTCGAAGTAGGCGTTCTGCGCGGCGAGGAGAGCGGTGCCGGTGCCGTAGGAGGCGTTCAGCCCCGACGCGGGCCCGGCGATGAAGACCCCGCAGCAGACCCCCAGCAGGGTGTAGGTCACCACGGGGGTGCGGGGGGCCCGGCCCTCCGGCCCCGGCTTTCCGATCATGGTCAGATCATGGCTTACAGGGCACAAACGGTGCAGAGTGCCTCGCCGGACCGGGGCCCCGGACCCGGGGCGCCGCGCCCGATGACCACCAGGCCGTAGGGTTACGGGGGAGGGCCCAGCGCCTTGCGGCCCCGCCCGGCGGGGTGCCGGGCGCGAGCACGAGCGCCTGAACGAACGGGAGCGATAGCGGTGGTGGAGCATACGGACGACGGCGTGGAGGCGGCCGGTGACGCCGGCGGGGCCGACGACGGCGTCACCGAGGTGCTCGACCGCCCGCTGCCCGAAGGGATCCGGCGGCGCGTCGTCGCGCTCGTCGCGGAGGCCTTCGGCGGGCTGACGGTCACCGAACTCCCTCCCCAATTGCGGCAGTACGCCCGGTTCACCCCCAGTCGGCGGGCCAAGTTCGCGGGCAACGCCATGGCCGCGGCCGTGGAGAGCGACGCCGTCTTCCGGCAGCGCATCTCCGCCCGGCTGCGCGAGGTGGGCTCCGAGCTCGTCCAGGCGCTCGACGCCGGTGCGCCGCCCGCGGCCGCGGACCCGGAGGACGTGGCCGCCATGGCCTTCGTGCTGCGCCCGGCCGGCTGGGTCAAGCTGGTCACGGCGGGCGGCGAGGAGGCGCAGCGGGCGAGCGCCGAGCGGGCCGACGAGGAGGCCCGGCGCGAGCTGCAGGAGCTGCGCGAGGAGCTGGCCGCGGCCCGCAGCGAGGCGCGGACCGAGGCCGACCGGGTCCGCTCCGAACTGGCCGCCGCGCGCAAGGAGGCGGAGTCGCTCCAGCGCAAACTGCGCAGCGCGGTCAGCGATGTGCGGCGCGGTGAGGCGGCGCTGCGCAAGGCGCAGGCCGAGCTGGAGTCCGTACGGTCCGAGGCCGCGGCCGAGAAGGCGGCGGCGCAGGGCGAGACGCGGCGCGTCAAGGCGCGGCTGGCGGAGGCGGAAGCGGCGCTGGAGGCGAGCCGCCGGGCGGTGCGCGAGGGCCGCAGCGTGGAGGACATGCGGCTGCGGCTGCTGCTGGACACGGTGCTGGACGCGGCCCAGGGGCTGCGGCGGGAGCTGGCGCTGCCGCCCGCCTCGGTGCATCCGGCGGACACGGTGGACGCGGTGCGGCCGGGCACGATGACGCCCAAGGACATCGCCACCCGCGCCCTGTCGGAGACCGATCCGGCGCTGCTGGACCAGCTGCTGGCGCTGCCTCAGGCGCATGTGGTCGTCGACGGCTACAACGTGACCAAAACGGGCTATCCGACGATGCCGCTGGACAAGCAGCGGCTGCGCCTGCTGGGCGGGCTGGCGATGCTGGCCGCGCAGACCGGTGCCGAGGTGACCTGCGTCTTCGACGGGGCCGAGCTGGCCGCGCCGGTGCTGCTGGCGCCGCCGCGCGGGGTGCGGGTGCTGTTCAGCAAGCCGGGGGTGACGGCGGACGAGCTGATCCGTCAGCTGGTGCGCGCCGAGCCGCCGGGCCGTCCGGTCGTGGTGGTCTCGACGGACCGTGAGGTGGCGGACGGGGTCGCCAAGGCGGGGGCACGGCCGGTGGCATCGGCCCTCTTGCTCAAGCGACTTGCCCGGACCTGAGCGTCAATTGACCGTTACCGACTGTGTCACGTTGGTAAAGGATGTACCGCCGACCAAGATTTTTCGCAAGATAATTTGAACGGTGGCAACAGGGGTCACTAGGGTCGTACCTCGAACCTTCATCCGGTGGATCATCCATTCGGGATGCCCGGGGAAGGTCCCGTCGCGCCTCAAAGGTCTTCGCGCGGCGGGCGGCCCAGAGAAGAAGGAGCTCGTCTCCGTGGCGTCCCACCGTCGTCCCAAGCAGCCGAGCCGGGCTCGGGTCACCGTGCTGACCGCGACCGCCGCCGCGGCCGTCGCCTTCTCCGCGCAGGCCGCACACGCCGCCGACCCCAAGCTCTCGAAGTCCGAGGCCAAGGACAAGGTCGACAAGCTCTACGAAGAGGCGGAGCAGGCCACCGAGAAGTACAACGGCGCCAAGGAGCAGCACGACAAGCTGGAGAAGCAGGTCAGCGCCCTCCAGGACAAGGTCGCGCGCGGCCAGGAGGAGCTCAACAAGCTCCGCACCGGCCTCGGTCTGATGGCCAACTCGCAGTACCGCACCGGGTCCATTGACCCCACGCTCCAGCTGCTGCTCAGCTCGGACCCCGACTCGTACCTGGAGAAGGCGTCCACGCTCAACCAGTTGAGCGCCAAGCAGGCCGACACGCTCCGGATGATCGCCGCCAAGCAGCGCACGCTCAAGCAGGAGCGCGAGGAGGCCTCCGGCAAGCTCGCCGACCTGGAGTCCACCCGCAAGGCGCTGGAGGACCGCAAGGGCGAGGTCCAGGGCAAGCTGGCCGACGCCCAGCAGGTGCTCAACGGCTTCACGGAGCAGGAGCGCGCCGAGATCACCGGTGCCGACCAGAAGGGCGGCAGCAGCAGCGGCAAGGGCGGCGGCGACAACGGCCGCGCCAGCCGCTCGGACGCCCGCCCGAACATCCCCGCGGGCTCCGGCCGGGGCGCGGCC
The DNA here is from genome assembly GCF_014203555.1 of Streptomyces olivoverticillatus. Lineage (GTDB taxonomy): Bacteria > Actinomycetota > Actinomycetes > Streptomycetales > Streptomycetaceae > Streptomyces > Streptomyces olivoverticillatus. The sequence continues at coordinate 832,120 of NZ_JACHJH010000002.1, forward strand.
GCGCTCGCCTACGCGCAGAGCCAGGAGGGCAAGCCGTACGAGTACGGGGCGACCGGCATGTCCACCTGGGACTGCTCCGGCCTCACCCAGTGGGCCTACGGCCAGGCGGGCGTCTCCCTGCCCCGCATCTCCCAGGACCAGGCCAACGCCGGTACCCGGATCTACGACCAGAGCCAGCTCCAACCCGGCGACCTGGTCATCTTCTACGGCGACCAGCACCACGTCGGCCTCTACGCGGGTAACGGCCAGGTCTTCCACGCCCCCCGGACGGGCGCCTTCGTCCGCTACGAGGCCATGAGCGACATGCCCTTCCAGTTCGGTGTCCGCATCGGCTGAAAAGCCTGTCAAACGCCTGGAGGGCCGCCCGTTCGGGCGAATCCCGACGGTGGAACCCGACCGTGCGCCCCGCCCTTGACCTGCGTCAGCGGCGGGGCGCCGGCATTCCCGCCCGAGGCGGTCTTTGAACAGAGGGTGAGCGCGCCGCTACTGTCTGGCGCGCGGTGCCCGGCCGTCGTCCGCCCGTCACCGGGCGGCAGGGACCGCACACTTGAGGAAGGGAGTGCGGCCACCCGTGGCGTCCCATCGCCGTCCCACGCAGTCCGGTCTCACCCAGAGCGTCCGCGTCACCGTGCTGTCCGCCGCCGTGGCCACCGCGGCAGCCGCCTTCTCTGCGGCACCGGCGAGCGCCCGGCCCGCGGAACCGGCCGACGACACCAGGGCACCGGGGACGATGAAGGCACAGCTCGACCGGCTCTACGAGCAGGCGGAGCGGGCCACCGAGAAGTTCAACGCCGCGGGGGAGCGCGCCGACGCCCTGCGCGAGCGCGTGGAACAGACCGCAGACCGGGTCGCGCGCGGCCAGGAGAAGGTGAACCGGATGCGCACCGCCCTCGGCATGATCGCCACCGCCCAGTACCGCAACGGGGCCGTCGACCCCGCCATCGAGCTGCTGCTCTCCTCCGACCCCGACGCCTACCTCGACAAGGCCGCCACCCTCGACCGCGTCACCGGCCGCCAGGCCGAACAGCTGCGCGCCCTGGAAGCCGCCCAGCGCACCCTGCGCCAAGAGCGCGAGGAGGCCGTCCGCACCCTCGCCGAGCTGGAGGTCAGCCGCAAGGCCGTCCGGCAGCACAAGCAGGAGGTCGAGCAGAAGCTGTCCGCCGCCCGCACCCTGCTCAACTCCCTGCCGCAGGCCGACCGGGAGGCCTACACCCGCTCCTCGCGCTCCGCCGACCGTGCGGCCGGACCGCTGCTGGGCCTGCCCGAGCTTTCCGCCGCCTCCTCGCGCGGCTTCGCCGCCGCCATGGCCGTCCGGCAGGCGGTCGGCTCGCCCTACGCCTGGGGCGCCTCCGGCCCCGGCGCCTTCGACTGCTCCGGGCTGATGCAGTGGGCCTACGGCCGCGCCGGAGTGGGCCTGCCGCGCACCTCGCAGGCCCAGCGCAACGCCGGGCGGCACGTGAGCCTGGCCGAGGCCCGCCCCGGCGACCTGGTCATCTACCGCGACGACGCCAGCCACGTGGGCATGTACGTGGGCAACGGGCAGGTCGTGCACGCCCCCTACCCCGGCGCACGGGTGCGCTACGACCCGGCCAACATGATGCCGATCTCCTCCATCACCCGGCCATGAGCGTGCCCTGAACCGGCCGGGCGGTCCCGCGGCTCGTACGATGCGGGCGTGACGGGCAGGCGGTGGAGCGGACGACGGGCGGTGTGCTGCCTTGCAGCGCTGCTGCTCACCCTCCAGGCCCTCGCCGGATGCGGGCCCACCGCCTCCTCCGGACGGCCGGACGCCGCCGCGCAGTCCGTGCAGAAGCTGCTGGACGGCTGGGCGGCGGCGCTGCGCGGCAGGGACGAGAGGGCCTATCTCGGGGCCGTGGACCCGGCCGCGACGGACTACCAAAACGCCCGGGGGCAGGTCTTCGCCAACCTCGCCGCCGTGCCGCTCGCCTCCTGGGACTACCGCATCGTGAGCACCACGGGCCTTCGCCCCACCCCGGGCGAGGGCGACCGGGCCACCGCCCAGGCCGAGCTGCGCTACCGGCTCGCCGGCTACGACACCGCGCCGGTCACCGCCCCCGTCCGGCTGACGCTGGTGTGGCGGGGCGGCCGCTGGTACGTGGCCGCCGAGGACACCTCCGGCAGCGGCAGCCAGCTGTGGGAGCAGGGCGCCGTCACCGTGGTGCGGGGCGAGCACAGCCTCGTCCTCGGCACCGGGCAGGACCAGGGGCGGCTGCGGGCGATGGCGGACCTGGCCGACCGGGCGGTGCCAGCGGTGAGCGAGGCGTGGCAGCACGGCACGTGGGCGGGCCGGGTGGTCGTCGAGATGCCCGCCTCGCTGGAGCGGATGGGGGCGCTGCTCGGCTCGCCCGCCGCGAACTACCGGGGCATCGCGGCCGTCACCACCGGCGAGGTCGGCGGGGCCGGCGCCGCCCCCGCCGACCGGATCATCGTCAACCCCGAGGCGTACGGCACCCTCGGCGAGTTCGGCCGCCGCATCGTGCTCACCCACGAGACCGCCCACGTGGCCACCCGCGCCCTGACCTCCGCCGCCACCCCGCTGTGGCTCTCCGAGGGCTTCGCCGACTGGGCCGCCTACCGGGGCACCGGCCGCACCGCCCGCCAGGCCGCCCCCGAGCTGGCCCAGGCCGTCTCGGCGGGCCGGCTGCCCGCGGCGCTGCCGGAGGACCCCGACTTCGGCTTCGCGGGCGAGCCCGGCCGGCTGGCCCGCGCCTACGAAGAGGGCTGGCTGGCCTGCCGCATGATCGCCGAGAAGTGGGGCGAGGCGAAGCTCGTCGCCTTCTACCGCGCGGTGGGCGGGCACAAGAAGCGCCCGGGCGCCGTCGAGGCCGCCCTGCAACAGGTGCTCGGCATCGGCCAGGCCGATTTCACGGCCCGCTGGCGCACCTATCTGACCGAAGCGTTCAGCGACTGACCAGAGCCGACTCGCGGGGCTCGGTCGGCGGATCGGGCTCCTGCCCGGCGGCCGGCGGCTCGCTCACCGTCTCGCGCCACAGCCGGCTGCAGGAGACCACCGTCGCGAACACCAGCAGGCCGTTGCGCAGCGTCAGCGTGGCCACCCCCAGCTTGTCGCTGGCCACCACGTGCGAGAACCAGATGGGGAACTCCAGCTGGGTCAGCGGCGCCGCGATCAGCACGAGCGCCACCGGCAGCCGCTGCCGGGGCGTGCGCATCGTCATGCACACCGCGCCCAGGCCGATCAGCCACACCATGTACTGCGGGCTGATCACCCGGCTGGTGGTGGTGAACAGCAGGACTGCCGCGAACGCCGCGTCGTAGAGGGTGGTGGCGGTGAATCTGCGCACCCGCACCCGCCACAGCACCAGCCAGGCGAAGGCCAGCACGCTCAGGCCCAGCGCGAGCGCGCTGACCGCGTGCACATGGCGGCCCAGGAACTCCACCGAGCCGTAGTTCAGCCGCGCCTTGCCCCGCCAGCCGACGTGCCGCGCCAGGTGGAAGACCAGCGACCCCAGCGACTCCACCTCGGTGCCCCGGTCGCGCTGGAAGGTGAGGAAGGCCAGCGCACCGGGCATCGCCGCCGCGAACATCATCGCCATCCCCGCCGCCGTCGCCAAGGCCGCGCCCCAGGTGGACCGGGTCTGCGGACCGCGCCGGGTGCCGACGAGCAGCAGCATCGGCCAGACCTTCAACAGCGCGCCGAACCCCGTCAGCGCCCCCGCCAGCCGGGTCCGGCGCCCGGCCGTCAGCAGCGCGGCCACGGCGACGGCGGTGACCATCACGTCGTAGCGGGCGTAGACGATCGGCCCCAGCAGCGGCACCCCGGCCACCCACACCCACGCCCCCAGCGCGCCGCGCCTGCCGCCGCGCGCCGCGTACAGCAGCATCCCGAAGACCGCGGCGTCGGCCAGGAAGCACATCACGAAGAACGCGGGGGCGTAGTCGAGGAAGGGCAGCAGCCCGGGGGCGAGCACCGCCAGCGCGGCGGCGGGCGGATACTGCCAGGTCACGTCGTCGTACGGGAAGATGCCGGTGCGCAGCACCCCGTACCAGCCCTGGTAGATCACCTCGATGTCGACGGAGACGTCCGAACCGGGCATGATCCACACCCGGAACACGCACATCAGCAGAACGGCCCGGGTGACGGCCCACGCCACGATCGAGAGCCGCAGACCACTGCCCGCCACCTTCATCCACCTCGTCCCTTCGGGCCGCCACACGTCGCCTTGCCACACGCGGTACACGTGCCGTCACTGCAAGGAATGATGCCGGTCCCGGCCCCCCGCGCGTGCGATGACGTGGCGGGGCACGGCTCCGGATAGCCGCCCAGGGACACCCGGTACCCTCGGCGGCGATGCACAAGACCCTGATCGTCACCAATGACTTCCCGCCCCGGCCCGGCGGAATCCAGGCCTTCCTGCACAACATGGCGCTGCGCCTGGATCCGGCCAGCGTCGTGGTCTACGCCTCCACCTGGAAGCGCGGCAGGGAAGGTGCCGAGGCCACCGCGCGCTTCGACGCCGAGCAGCCCTTCACTGTGGTCCGTGACCGGACGACCATGCTGCTGCCGACGCCGCGGGTCACCCGGCGCGCGGCCACTCTGCTGCGCGAGCACGGCTGTACGTCCGTGTGGTTCGGGGCCGCGGCGCCGCTCGCCCTGATGGCCCCGGCCCTGCGCCGGGCCGGCGCCCGCACGCTGGTCGCGACCACCCACGGGCACGAGGCGGGCTGGGCCCAGCTGCCCGCCGCCCGGCAGCTGCTGCGCCGGATCGGCGAGGGCACCGACACCATCACCTACCTGGGCGAGTACACACGCTCGCGGATCGCCTCCGCGCTGACGCAGGGGGCGGCGGCCCGCATGGTGCAACTGCCGCCCGGCGTGGACGAGAAGACCTTCCACCCCTCCTCGGGCGGCGCCGAGGTGCGCGCCCGGCTGGGCCTGGCGGACCGCCCGGTCGTGGTCTGCGTCTCCCGGCTCGTCCCGCGCAAGGGCCAGGACACCCTGATAGAGGCCATGCCCCGGATCCTGGCGGCGGTGCCGGACGCGGTGCTGCTGCTCGTCGGCGGCGGCCCCTACGAGGGCGAGCTGCGCAAGCGCGCCGAGGAGGCCGGCGTCGCGCACGCGGTGCGCTTCACCGGCGCGGTGCCGTGGGAGGAGCTGCCCGCGCACTTCGGCGCGGGGGACGTCTTCGCGATGCCGTGCCGTACGCGGCGGGGCGGGCTGGACGTCGAGGGGCTCGGCATCGTCTACCTGGAGGCGTCGGCGACGGGGCTGCCGGTGGTGGCCGGCGACTCGGGCGGGGCGCCGGACGCGGTCCTCGACGGCGAGACGGGGTACGTGGTCCGGGGCGGCTCCCCCGCCGAGGCGGCGGACCGGATCGTCACACTGCTGCGCGACCCGGAGCTGCGGCGGCGGATGGGGGAGCGGGGCCGGGAGTGGGTCGAGGAGCGCTGGCGCTGGGACCTGCTGGCGGAACGGCTGAAGGAGCTGCTGTAGCAGTTTCAGCCCGTCTGGGGGCACCTCCCAGCGGTAGCTGGGGGAGATTGAGGACACCGCGCGGAGCGCGGTCCGGGGCGAAGCCCCGGGAACCCGGAATGCTACCCGCGGTAAATCGCCTCGATCTCGTCGGCGAAGTCCTTCGCCACCACGTTCCGCTTGAGCTTGAGCGACGGCGTCACATGGCCGGAGGCCTCCGTGAACTGGGCGGGCAGGATGCGGAACTTGCGCACCGACTCCGCCTTCGACACCGCCGCGTTGCCGTCGTCCACGGCCTTCTGGACGTCCGCCAGCAGCTCCGGGTCGTCCGCCAGCTCGGCCGCCGTCAGCCCGGCCGGCTTGCCGTGCTGTTCCAGCCAGCGCGGCAGGAACTCCTCGTCCAGCGTGATCAGCGCGCCGACGAACGGCCGCGCGTCACCGACCACCATGCACTCGGCGACCAGCGCGTGCGCCCGGATGCGGTCCTCGATCACCGCGGGGGCGACGTTCTTGCCGCCCGCGGTGACGATGATCTCCTTCTTCCGGCCGGTGATGCGCAGGAAGCCGTCCTCGTCGAGCGTGCCCAGGTCGCCGGTGTGGAACCAGCCGTCGGACAGCGCGTCGGCGGTGGCCGCCTCGTTGTTCCAGTAGCCCGAGAACAGGTGCTCGCCGTGCAGCAGCACCTCGCCGTCGTCCGCGATGCGCACCACCGAGCCGGGCAGCGGCTGCCCGACCGTGCCGATCCGCGCCCGGTCCCAGGGGTTGAAGGCGGTCGCCGCACAGGACTCGGTGAGCCCGTAGCCCTCCAGGACGGTGAAGCCGATGCCGCGGTAGAAGTGGCCCAGCCGTTCGCCCAGCGGGGCGCCGCCGGAGATGGCGTGCGTGGCGCGGCCGCCGAGCACCGCGCGCAGCTTGCCGTAGACCAGCCGGTCGAAGACCTTGTGCTTGATCCGGAGGCCGAAGGAGGGGCCCGCCGGGGTGTCCTGCGCGCGGCTGTAGGCGATCGCGGTCTCCGCGGCCTTGTCGAAGATCTTGCCCTTGCCGTCCGCCTGGGCCTTGGCGCGGGCGCCGTTGTAGACCTTCTCGAAGACCCGCGGCACGCCCAGCACCAGCGTGGGGCGGAAGCTGCCCAGGTCGTCGGTGAGGTTCTTGATGTCGCTGACCAGGCCGAGGCGGATCGGCGCCATCACGGAGGCGATCTCGACGAGCCGGCCGAAGACGTGCGCGGCCGGCAGGAAGAGCAGTACGGACGACTCGCCCGTGTTGAACAGCGGCTTGAGCCGCTCGACCACGTTGCCGCACTCGGCGAAGAAGCTGCGGTGGGTGAGCACACAGCCCTTGGGGCGGCCGGTGGTGCCCGAGGTGTAGACGATGGTCGCGGGGGAGTCCGCGGTCGCCAGCGCGCTGCGCTCGTCCACCGCCTCGTCCGTCAGCGGCTCACCGGCGGCGCGCAGCCGCTCGACGGCGCCGCGCTCGATCTGCCAGATGTTGGCCAGATCCGGCAGCCGGTCGCGCACGGAGGCGACGGCCGCCTCGTGGGCCGGGGTCTCCGTCAGACAGGCGACGGCGCCCGAGTCGCCGAGGATCCACTGGATCTGCTCGGGCGAGCTCGTCTCGTACACCGGCACGGTCACGGCGCCCGCGCTCCAGATGGCGAAGTCCAGCAGGGCCCACTCGTAGCGGGTGCGCGAGAGCAGCCCGATCCGGTCGCCCGGCTCGATGCCCGACGCCATCAGGCCCTTGGCCACGGCCCGGACCTCCGCGAGGAAGCCCGCCGCGGTGACGTCCTGCCAGCGGCCGTCCACCTTGCGCCCTATGACGGCGACGTCGGGGTGAAGCGCTGCGTTCCGGCGGATGAGATCCGTCAGGTTTCCGTCGGCTGGGACCTCGTACAGGGCCGGAAGGCTGAACTCGCGCAAGACTGCTGCTCCTCGTCGGGCGCCGGCGCCGCCGCGTCTTCGAGGGGCGCTGCGTCGGCTGCGGTCCATGATCAGGCAAGGGGGGGACTGGACTGCCCGGACGTTACCCACCAGTACTGCATTCGAATAGGGGGTGGTGCCCAGATGTTCCATGTGTCACATGCCACGGGACTGCTCCCCGCACCCTAGCCCCTCCGTTCGGTGACCCGGAAGTAACCGCAGGTCGGGGGCCTTCCGAAGGCCAGTACGGACGCCCTAGGGTGATCCGTATGCGAGTCCACGTGGTCAGCGACGTACACGGCAACGCCGAAGGACTGGCCCGGGCGGGCGACGGCGCCGACGCCCTGGTGTGCCTGGGCGACCTGGTGCTCTTCCTCGACTACGCCGACCACTCGCGCGGCATCTTCCCCGAGCTCTTCGGCGTCGAGAACGCCGACCGTATCGTCGCGCTGCGCACCGCGCGCCGCTTCGAGGAGGCCCGCGAGCTGGGGCGGCTGCTGTGGGACGGCATCGACCGCGAGTCGGCCGTCGAGGCGGCGGTCCGCAAGCAGTACGCCGAGCTCTTCGCCGCCTTCCCCACCCCCACCTACGCCACCTACGGCAATGTCGACATCCCCACCCTCTGGCCCGAATTCGCCCGGCCCGGCACGACGGTGCTCGACGGCGAGCGGGTGGAGATCGGCGGCCTGGCCTTCGGGTTCGTCGGCGGCGGCCTGCGCTCGCCCATGCGCACCCCCTACGAGATCGACGACGAGGCCTACGCCGCCAAGCTCGCCGCCCTCGGCGACGTCGACGTGCTCTGCTCGCACATCCCGCCCGACGTGCCCGAGCTCTGCTACGACACCGTCGCCCGCCGCTTCGAGCGCGGCAGCTCCGCCCTGCTGGAGACCATCCACGCAATCCGCCCCAAATACGCGCTCTTCGGCCACGTCCACCAGCCGCTCGCCCGCCGGATGCGCATCGGCGCCACCGAGTGCGTCAACGTCGGCCACTTCGCATCGACCGCTACACCGTGGGTGCTGGAGTGGTGACGGGCCGCGCAAGGTAGCCTTCACCGGCAGACATTCGAGGCCGCGGACCGGTACGGAGGAGCCACGCAGATGGCGGAACACACCAGCTCGAGCATCACGATCGAGGCGACCCCGGCCCAGGTGATGGCAGTGATCGCCGACTTCGACCGCTACCCGGAGTGGACCGGGGAGGTCAAGCAGGCCGAGGTGCTGGAGAAGGACGAGCAGGGGCGCGCCCTGAAGGTGCGCCTCGTCCTGGACGCCGGCGCCATCAAGGACGACCACACGCTCAACTACAGCTGGCCCGAGCCGGGCGTCGTCGCCTGGACCCTGAACAAGTCCCAGATGCTGCGCCAGCTCGACGGCTCGTACAGCCTGGCACCGGCGGCGGGCGGTGCGCACACCGAGGTGACGTACCAGCTCACCGTCGACGTCAAGATCCCCATGCTCGGGATGATCAAGCGGAAGGCGGAGAAGGTCATCATCGACCGCGCCCTGGAGGGCCTCAAGGCGCGCGTGGAAAGCGGCGTGACGTCCTGACACCGGGCGTCCTCCCCACGCCCTGACACCTTTCCGCCCGGAGGCTCCCCCTTGCGTACGGTCCTCGTCACCGGTCCCGGCGGCGCGGGCCGCACCACCGTCTCGGCGGCCACGGCACTGGCCGCGGCCGCCGCCGGGCGTCGCGTCCTGCTGCTCACCTGCGACCGCGGCCCGGCCCCCGACGCCGTGCTCGGCACCGCACTGCCCGCCCCGGAGGAGGACGGCAGCGGCGCCTGCGCCCCGCCCGTCCCGGTGGCCCCCGGGCTGTGGGCCGCCCGCGTGGCCGTCGGCGAGCACTTCCGCACCCTCGCCCGCGATCTGCAGGACCGCGGCACCTCGCTCTTCGACCTCCTCGGCGCCACCCCGCTGGACCCCGAGGAGCTCACCGAACTCCCCGGCGCCGAGCACCTGGCCGTCCTCGCCGCCCTGCGGGCCGCCCACGACGCCGGCAACTGGGACCTGCTCGTCGCCGACATGCCGCCCGTCCACGAGACCGTGCGGCTGCTCGCCCTGCCCGAACAGCTCGGCCGCTACCTGCGCCGCCTGCTGCCCGCCGAACGCCAGGCCGCCCGCGCGCTGCGGCCGATGCTCGCCCAGCTCGCCGGGATGCCGCTGCCCGCCCAGAAGCTCTACGAGACCGTGGAGCGCTGGCAGCAGGAGCTCTCGGCGGTCCGCGAGGTGCTCGAAGCCGAGGGCACCACCGTGCGCCTGGTCGCCGAACCCGGCCCGCTCGGCAACGAAGTGCTGCGCACCGCCCGCGCCGGGCTCGCCCTGCAGGGCTGCCGCGTCGACGCGCTCGTGGCCAACCGGATACTGCCCGCCGCCCCGGCCGACCCCTGGCTCGCCGCCCTCGCCGACGAGCAGCGCACCGCCCACAAGGCGCTGTGCGAGGAGTTCCTGGCCGACGGCGTCACCGTGCGCGACCTGCCCCACCTCGGCCGCGCCCCGCGCGGCCGGGAGGACCTCGCCGAACTGGCCCCGCACGCCGCCCTGCCCGACTCCGCGCCGCGGCCGCCCGTCACCGACGGCTGGAGCGTGGAGGACCGCCGGGCCGAGGACGGCATGCTGCTCTGGCGCATCCCGCTGCCGGGCGCCGAGCGCGACGGGCTGCGCCTGGTCCGCCGCGGCGACGAACTGATCGTCGGCATCGGCCCGTTCCAGCGGGTCCTGCCGCTGCCGTCCGCCCTGCGCCGCTGCAGCGTCGCCGGCGCCGGACTGCGCGACGGGGAGCTGTGCGTGCGCTTCATACCCGATCCCGATCTCTGGCCAAGGACTCCCTGAACAGCGCCGGGTCAGTCGGGTAACGTCGAGGGAAAGTCCAGCTGCAGGAGTCCGTCATGAGCGAAGCCACCGAGCGCCCCGGTCCCGCCGCGGAGCCCGATCCCGACGCATGGGAGCGGGCCTGCGCCGAGGACCTCGCCGCGGAGAAGGCCCGCCGCCGGGCCCAGCAGGGGCACGAACAGCAGCCCGGCACCGCCGCCGAGGAGCTGCGCAAGCTGGTCGACGCCGTCGCCGACAAGGTCTCCTCGCTCCAGCTGCCGCTCGCCGGAGAGGCGGTCCAGGGCGCCGTCCAGCAGGTCGTCGCCCAGGCCAAGGCCGCCGCCCTGCCCGTCATCGAGCGCAACCCCGAGGTCTTCGACCACCTCGCCGCCGCGGGCTCCGAGCTGCTGGCCGCCTGCCGCGCCGCCGTCCACGGCCACGAGCAGCGCTGGACGCGAGGGGCCACGGGCGAGGGCACCGAGCGCCCCGGCCCCGGCAAAGATGACGGAGCCGCAGGCGGATCCGAACGCATCGACCTCGACTGACCTGGCCTCCGGTACGGTTGACCACGGCGGGGTTCGAGCGAATAACTGAGGGACACATGGGACTCACCATCGGCGTCGACATCGGCGGCACGAAGATCGCGGCCGGCGTGGTCGACGAAGAGGGCTCGATCCTCGCGACGTGCAAGGTGCCGACCCCGGGGACCCCCGAGGGGGTCATCGACGCCATCGCGGACGCGGTGCGCACGGTCAGCGAGGGCTTCGAGGTCGAGGCCGTCGGCATCGGCGCGGCGGGCTACGTGGACGACAAGCGGGCCACCGTCCTCTTCGCCCCCAACATCAACTGGCGGCACGAGGCGCTCAAGGACAAGGTCGAGCAGCGCGTCGGCCTCCCCGTCGTCGTCGAGAACGACGCCAACGCCGCCGCCTGGGGCGAGTACCGCTTCGGCGCCGGCCAGGGCCACGACGACGTCATCTGCATCACGCTGGGCACCGGCCTCGGCGGCGGCATCATCATCGGCAACAAGCTGCGCCGCGGCCGCTTCGGCGTGGCCGCCGAGTTCGGCCACATCCGCGTGGTGCCGGACGGCCTGCAGTGCGGCTGCGGCAGTCAGGGCTGCTGGGAGCAGTACGCCTCCGGCCGCGCCCTCGTCCGCTACGCACGCCAGCGCGCCCAGGCCACCCCGGAGAACGCGGAGATCCTCCTCGGCCTCGGCGACGGCACCCCCGAGGGCATCCAGGGCAAGCACATCAGCGACGCCGCCCGCCAGGGCGACCCGGTGGCGATCGACTCCTTCCGCGAGCTGGCCCGCTGGGCCGGCGCGGGCCTGGCCGACCTCGCCTCCCTCTTCGACCCCTCGGCGTTCATCGTCGGCGGCGGCGTCTCGGACGAGGGCGACCTCGTCCTCGAACCGATCCGCAAGTCCTTCCGCCGCTGGCTGGTCGGCAGCCAGTGGCGCCCGCACGCCCAGGTGCTGGCCGCCCAGCTGGGAGGCAAGGCCGGTCTGGTGGGCGCCGCGGATCTGGCCCGCCAGGGCTGAACCCTAAGGATTCACCCCACCTCTGAGCGGAGCGGCGATGCTCGCGGACCTGCCGGAATCCTCGACCGAAGCGGATGCGTCCGTGGTCCGCGTGCTCTCCTACAACATCCGCTCCATGCGTGACGACGTCGGGGCGCTGGCCCGGGTCATCCGGGCCTGCGCTCCCGACGTCGTCTGCATTCAGGAAGCCCCCCGCTTCTTCCGCTGGCGCAAGGCCGCGGCCCGCCTGGCTCGTGCGTCGGAGCTGGTCCACGTCACCGGCGGCGCCACCGCCTCCGGCCCGATGGTCCTCTCCTCGCTCCGCGCCCACGTGGAGCGCACCGAGGACGTCCTGCTGCCCCGCACCCCCGGCCTGCACCAACGCGGCTTCGCCACGGCGGTGCTGCGCTTCGGCCGGGCCCGGCTGGGCGTCCTCAGCTGCCACCTGAGCATCAATGAAGCCGAGCGCTACGGGCAGGGCAAGCTGCTCCTGGACCAACTGGCCGGAATGACCGGGCCGGACGTCCCGTACGCCGTCGCCGCCGGCGACCTCAACGACCGCCCCGGCGGCCGGACGTTCGGCCTGCTGGCCGCCTCGCTCCAGGACGGCTGGGCCACGAAGCCGTGGGGCAAGGAGCACACGACGCGGCTGGGCGATCCGCCGCAGCGGATCGACGCGGTGTTCGCCACCGCGGGCGTGGAAGTGCTGGGCTGCGGCGTGCCGATGGGGCTGCCGGGCGTCGCGGAGACCGACCTGAGGGCGGCGACCGACCACCTGCCCGTACTGGCGGCGGTACGGGTGCCCGCCGCCCCGGCTCCGAAAACGCCCTAGCGCTCTAGACGACCGCGCCGCGCCCCGGATCGTCGTCGTCCTCGCCGTCGCCGTCCTTCATGCGCAGCACCAGCGTGGCGAAGCCCCCCAGGAAACCGCCGACCCCCAGCGTCGTCACCCACCAGGTCAGCTCCTGACGCAGCAGCACCATGACGAGCAGCAGCAACGGCCCGCCCAGCACGGCGATCCACGCGAAGCGCGAGGTGACGTCCCCGGTGGGCAGCGGCGGCGGCTCCGGCGGTACGAAGTGGCCCTCGTCGAGCTCGTCGGCCCGGTCACCGGCATCCGCATCCGTCGCATCCGCGGCGTCGCCGGGGGTCTTCTCCGCATCCCGGCCACGGGGGCCGACGCCGGGTGCGTAGACGATGAAGCCGCCCGGCCGCGCCGGGGTGGCGCGCGGAGGCTCCTCGCCGGGCGGAGCCGCGACCGCGCCCGGCTCGTCGTCGACGATGTCACCCGAGGCGGGCCACCGGCCCTTCTCCGGGTCCGGCTGCTCGCCGTACGCCGCCACGAGCTCGGCCCACGCCGCGTCCTCGTCGAGCGGGTCGCGGCTCTCGTCGCGGTCCGCGTCGCGCTCAGCCATGAGCCGCCGTGCCCTGCTCGTGTGCGGCCGGCCCGGCGGCGGGCGTGAGCCGCTCGATGAAGGCGTCGGTCCGCGCGAAAATCGACTCCGCATCGTGGTCGAGCGTCGCCACGTGGTAGCTGCGCTCCAGCAGCCGCTCGGTGACGTCGCGCGAGGAGACCCGGGAGAGGATGCGCGCCGAGTCGGCGGGCGGCACCACATGGTCCTCCGGGCTGTGCATCAGCAGCAACGGCTGGGTGACCTGGGGCAGTTCGGCATCCAGCATGCGCAGGAAGCGGCGGAAGGAGTGCGCGGCGTGCAGCGGCACCCGGTCGTAGCCGACCTCGGCGGCGCCCGGCTTGGCGATGTCGCTCGCGATGCCCTTGGTGGTCGGCACGAAGTGGCGCACCACCGGAAGCGCCCGGGCCGAGAGACCATGGACCTTGTTGGCGGGGTTGACCAGCACGATGCCGGAAACGGCGTCTCCGTGCTTCGCCGCCAGCCTCAGTGCCAGGGCACCGCCCATGGACAGGCCGCAGACGAAGACCGTGGCACAGCGCTCGCGCAGCGCCCACAGCTCGCGGTCGACCTCCGCGTACCAGTCCTGCCAGCCGGTGAGCTGCATGTCGCGCCAGTGGGTGCCGTGCCCCGGCAGCAGCGGCAGCGAGACCGTCAGGCCCCGCTCCGCGAGATGGTCGGCCCAGGGCCGGACGGACTGCGGGGAACCGGTGAAGCCGTGACACACAAGGACGCCGACCTCTCCGCCGTCATGGCGGAACGGCTCGGCACCGGGGAGGAGCGGCACCGGGATCTCCGATCGAATGGCACGAAGGCAACGGGACGAGCAGGGTCTGCCCCTCAGCGTACGCGGAGCGCCGCACGGCGGGTAGGCAGGTTAAGGTCTCCTCGTCACACACAGGAGGTTCTCGGTTGTTCTACGGCGCTATGAAGCTGTCCATCGGCGGGTCGCTGAAGCTTGCCTTCCGGCCGTGGGTGGAGGGCTTGGAGAACATCCCGGACGAGGGGCCAGCGATCCTGGCGAGCAACCACCTGTCGTTCTCGGACTCCTTCTTCCTGCCCGCGGTGCTCACCCGCAAGATCACGTTCATCGCGAAGCAGGAGTACTTCACCTCCCCCGGAGTCAAGGGAAAGCTGACGGCCGCCTTCTTCAAGGGCGTCGGCCAGCTCCCGGTCGACCGCTCGGGAGCGCGCGGCGCGGGCGAAGCCGCGATCAAGAGCGGCATCGAGGTGCTGGAGCGCGGTGAGCTCTTCGGCATCTACCCGGAGGGCACCCGTTCCCCCGACGGCCGCCTTTACCGCGGCAAGCCCGGCGGTCTCGCCCGGGTCGCGCTGGCCACCGGCGCCCCCGTGATCCCGGTCGCCATGATCGACACGGAGAAGGTGCAGCCGCCCGGGAAGGTCCTGCCGAAGATGATCCGGCCGGGCATCCGGATCGGCAAGCCGCTGGACTTCAGCCGCTACCACGGCATGGACGGCGACCGCTTCATCCTCCGCTCGGTGACCGACGAGGTCATGTACGAGATCATGAAGCTCTCCGGCCAGGAGTACGTCGACATCTACGCGACCGCCGCCAAGCGCCAGATCGCGGACGAGGCGAAGCGGAAGGCCGAGGAGGAGAAGGCGGCCAAGGCCGCAGGCCTCGGCAAGGCGGACGAGGCGGAGCAGGACCCGGAGGCGTAAGGCGCGCCCGGCTTGAGGGGTTGGGCATGACACAGGGCACCAGGCGCCCGCGTGCCGTGCGGATGTCGGTGGAGCTGCCCCTGTGGCGCGCCCTGACCGGCTACCGCATTCTCACGCTCGCTTACGCGCTCGGGCTGTTCTTCCTGAACTACCACCGGTACGCGCATCCGCCGGGAGCCGCCCTCTACATGGGCGTACTCACCCTGTGGATGCTGCTGACCTGGAACCGGGTCACCGCGCCCGAGCGCTGCACCCGCCCGTTCCTGATCGCCGACCTGGCCATCGCGCTGTGCGGGGTGCTGCTCAGCGCCGTCGTCGACACCCCCGCCCGCATCGCCGGAGGCGCGGCCACCCTGCCGTCCATCTGGACGGGCGGCGCCGTGCTGGGGCTGGCCATCAAGGGCGGCTGGCGGTGGGCGGCGGCCGGCTCGACGCTGGTGGCCGCCGCCAACCTCGTCGAGCGCGGCGCCCTCGCCCGCGACACCGTGCACAACGTCCTGCTGGTGTGGGTCTCCAGCGTCGCCATCGGCTACATCGTCGAGGTGGCGCGGGCCAGCGAGCGCACGCTCGCCCGCGCCCTGCAGATCGAGGCGGCGACCCGCGAGCGGGAGCGGCTGGCCCGGGACATCCACGACAGCGTGCTCCAGGTGCTGGCCATGGTGCAGCGCCGCGGCGCGGCCCTCGGCGGCGAGGCCGCCGAGCTCGGCCGGATGGCGGGCGAACAGGAGATAGCGCTGCGCACGCTGGTCGCGGGCGGCCTGCTGCCGCCCCGGCGCTCCGCCGAGCAGCTCGCCGAGGACGCCGAACTGGTCCGCAGCGTCCACCTGGCGCCCCAGCCGCCCGCAGGCCCCTGCGACCTGCGGGCGCTGCTCACGCCGCACGAAGGGGCGGGCGTCTCCCTCGCCGCGCCCGGCACCCCCGTCCTGCTGGAGGCCGCCGCGGCGGCGGAGCTGGCGGCGGCCGTCGGCGCCGCCCTGGACAATGTCGCCCAGCACGCGGGCGAGGGCGCGCGGGCCTGGATCCTGCTGGAGGACGAGCCCGCCGAGGTGATCGTCACCGTGCGGGACGACGGTCCGGGCATCGCCGAGGGACGGCTCGCGGACGCGGAGCGGGAGGGGCGCATGGGCGTCGCCCTGTCGATCCGCGGCCGCCTGCGGGACCTGGGCGGCAGTGCGGACGTGGTGTCGGTGCCCGGACAGGGCACCGAAGTCGAATTGAGGGTTCCTCGGGGGAGTGGGGTCGGACAGTGAGCGAAGAACACGGCAGCGGCGAAGAGCGGGCCCGCGCGGTCAGGGTCATGGTGGTCGACGACCACCCGATGTGGCGCGATGCCGTCGCCCGGGACCTGGACGGCGCCGGATTCGACGTGGTGGCCACCGCCGGGGACGGACCCCAGGCGGTGCGCCGCGCCAAGGCCGCCGTCCCCGACGTGCTCGTCCTGGACCTCAATCTGCCGGGCCTGCCCGGCGTCGCCGTCTGCAAGGAGCTCGTCGCCGACCGCCCCGGCCTGCGCGTCCTGGTGCTCTCCGCCAGCGGCGAGCACGCCGACGTCCTGGAGGCGGTGAAGTCCGGCGCCACGGGCTACCTGCTGAAGTCCGCCAGCACCGAGGAACTGCTGGACGCCGTGCGCCGCACCGCGGCCGGCGACCCCGTCTTCACCCCGGGCCTGGCCGGGCTGGTCCTCGGCGAGTACCGGCGGCTGGCCGCCGACCCGGCCCCCGCCGCCCGCGACAAGCCGGACACCCCCCGCCTCACCGACCGCGAGACCGAGGTGCTGCGCCTCGTCGCCAAGGGACTGTCCTACAAGCAGATCGCGGAACGGCTGGTTATTTCCCACCGCACGGTGCAGAACCATGTTCAGAACACCTTGGGCAAGCTCCAGTTGCACAACCGCGTGGAGCTCGTGCGCTACGCGATAGAGCGAGGTCTCGACGGCGCCTGACCCTTCGCGGCCGGGCGGCGTCCGGCGTACTCGAAGGGAAGGTGTCATGCGGATCGGAGTGCTCACCGGCGGCGGCGACTGCCCCGGCCTCAACGCGGTCATCCGGGCCGTCGTCCGCAAGGGCGTCCAGGACCACGGTCACGACTTCATCGGCTTCAAGGACGGCTGGCGCGGCCCGCTCCACGGAGCGGTGGTACAGCTCGGCATCCCCGCGGTGCGCGGCATCCTGCCCCGCGGGGGCACGGTGCTCGGGTCCTCGCGGACCAACCCCTTCAAGGAGCCGGACGGCGTCCGCCGGATCCTGGACAGTCTGGCCAAGTACGAGGTGGACGCCCTCATCGCGATCGGCGGCGAGGACACGCTGGGCGTCGCCTCCCGCCTCCACGAGGAGCACGGCATCCGCTGCGTCGGCGTGCCCAAGACCATCGACAACGACCTCTCCGCCACCGACTACACCTTCGGCTTCGACACGGCCGTCAACATCGCCACCGAGGCCATCGACCGGCTGCACACCACCGCCGAATCGCACATGCGCGTCCTGGTGGTGGAGGTCATGGGCCGCCACGCGGGCTGGATCGCCCTGCACTCCGGCCTGGCCGGCGGCGCCAACGTCATCCTCGTCCCCGAGCGGCGCTTCGACCTCGACGAGGTGTGCGGCTGGGTCACCTCGCGCTTTCGCGCCAGCTACGCGCCGATCGTCGTGGTCGCCGAAGGCGCCATGCCCAAGGACGGCGACCTCGTCCTCAAGGACGCCGCGGCGCAGGACTCCTTCGGCCACGTCCGGCTCTCCGGGGTCGGCGAGTGGCTCGCGAAGGAGATCGAGCGCCGTACGGGCAAGGAGGCGCGCACCATCGTGCTGGGGCACGTGCAGCGCGGCGGGACGCCCAGCGCGTTCGACCGGTGGCTGGCCACGCGGTTCGGGCTGCATGCGATCGCCGCCGTCGACGACGGGGATTTCGGGACGATGGTCGCCCTCCAGGGCACGGACATCGTGCGGGTGCCGCTGGCGGAGGCGACGGCGCAGCTCAAGACCGTGCCGGCCGCGCTGTACGAGGAGGCGAAGGTGTTCTTCGGCTGAGGCCGGGGCCATGGCCCACCCACCCGCCGGAAGCGGGTGGGTGGGCGAGCTCAGACCAGCACCGCCGCGAGCAGCTCGGCCACGATCGCCGAACCGTTCAGCGTCAGCACCGACTCCGGGTGGAATTGCATGCCGGCGAATCCCGGCCCCCGCAGGGCATGCACATCCCCTGTGCCGGGATCCCGGCACAGCTCGGCGGCATCGGTCTCACCCCGCGCGGCGAACGTGTTGTAGAAGCCCACGACCTCCTCCCGCCCGAAGAAGTCGATCCGCTCCTGCGCCCCCTGGCAGGGCACCGCCTTCCGGACGATCTCCAGCCCCAGCTCCGCCGCGATCAGCTCGTGGCCCAGGCACACGCCCAGCAGCCCGTGCCGGTGCTCGCGCAGCAGGTCCGCCGCCAGCCCGCGCAGCAGCCGCATCTTCGGGTCGGCCGCGTCGCCAGGGTTGCCGGGGCCGGGCCCCAGCACCACGGGACCCTCGTGCGCCAGGGCGGCCTCCCGCAGCCCCGGCTCGTCGTAGCGGCGCACCGTCACCGCCAGCCCCGTGGTGTGCAGCACGTGGGCGAGCATCGCCGTGAAGGTGTCCTCGCCGTCGACGACCAGCGCGTGTCCCCTCGGCGCCGGGGCGGGGTCCGGGGTCTGCATCCGGAGCCAGAAAGGGGCCAGATCCGCGCGCCGGGCGTCCAGTGCGGCCCGTACCCGGGGATCGTCGCCGAGCAGGAGGGGCGCGGCGGCCGTCCGGCGTACGGCGGCCGGGCGCACCCCCAGCGCCGAGAGCACGCCCGCCGCCTTGGCGTGGGTCTCGGCGACCTCGGCGCGGGGGTCGGAGCGGCGGACGAGCGTGGCGCCGACCGCCACCCGCAGCCGGCCGTGGCGGTCGATGTCGGCGGTGCGGATGAGGATCGGCGAGTCGAGGGTCTGGGCCCCGCCCGCGTCCCGGCCGATGAGGGCGAGGGCGCCCGCGTAGTAGCCGCGGCCGCCGGGCTCGTACCGCTCGATGACCCGGCAGGCGTTCTGCACTGGCGAGCCGGTGACGGTCGCCGCGAACATGGTCTCCCTGAGCACCTCCCGCACGTCCAGCGAGGAGCGGCCCCGCAGCTCGTACTCGGTGTGCGCGAGGTGGGCCATCTCGCGCAGCCGGGGGCCGACGACCACGCCGCCCATGTCGCCGACCGTGCACATCATCTTGAGCTCCTCGTCCACGACCATGGACAGCTCCTCCACCTCCTTGCGGTCGTGGAGGAAGGCGAGCAGGCCCTCGGCGGTGGGCCCCTCGGCGGGGTAGCGGTAGGTGCCGCTGATGGGGTTCATCACGACAGTGCCGCCGGTCATCCGCACGTGCACCTCAGGGCTGGCGCCGACCAGGGTGCGGCCGGGGGTGTGCAGCACGTACGTCCAGTAGGCGCCGCGCTCGCCGGCCAGCAGCCGCCGGAAGAGGGCCAGCGCGTCGGCGGCGCGGAACCCAAGGATCTCGCCCTCGAAGGTGCGCCGGATGACGAAATTGGCCCCCTCACCGCTGCCGATCTCGTCCTCGACGACGCGCTCGACGATGCGCGCGTACTCCTCGTCGTCCACGTCGAAGGCCCCGCCCTCCACCCGTACGTCGTGGGCCGGCAGCGCAGCCATGACCTCGGCGAGCGGCAGGTCGTGGGCCTCCTCGGGCCGCAGGACGAGCAGTGGGGTGCCGTCGTCGCGGACGTCGAAGCCGCGCTCACGGATCTGCCGGAAGGGCACGACGGCCAGCGCGTCGTGGACCGGGCCGCCGGGTGCGGGCGGACCGTCGGGCAGCGGGATCCCGGCGAGGCTGTCCGCTTCGGTGACGGGTCCGAGCAGCAGCTCGACGATGTCCTCGGCGTGGCCCGGGGTGCGGCGGTGGAGCAGGGCGAAGGGCGGGCAGGCGGGGCCGGCCAGCCGCGCGAGCAGGGCGGCGGTGTCGACGTTCATGGCGGGGTGTTCCTTCCGTCAGGGGGAGGAACGGCCTGTGGGCTGCGGCGCCGTCGACGCCGAAGGCCGCCCCTCGGGGCGGCCTTCGCGATCGTCAGGTGCGTACGCGCGATCAGTGGGCCGCCGGAGGAGCGGTCCACCACCACTGCTGCTTCATGAGCACGTACACGGTCGGCACCTTACCCGAGCCCTCCGGGCCACGTCCCGGAATTTCCGAAATGGTGTCTCATGCGGCGTCTCACACTCCGGTCGATCGCCGGGGACGCCGCCTCGACCCCGTAGGGTTGAGAGCGTGACCGTGAACGCTGAACTCCACGCCGGTGGCAACACCTGGCGCTCCCTTCCCGCGGCGCAGCAGCCTGACTGGCCGGACCAAGAGGCTCTGCGCGATGTGATCGCCGAGCTCGAGTCCTATCCGCCTCTCGTCTTTGCGGGCGAGTGCGACCAGCTGCGCCAGCGTCTGGGAGCCGTCGCCCGTGGAGAGGCGTTCCTGCTCCAGGGCGGCGACTGTGCCGAGGCCTTCGACGCCGTGGGCGCCGACCAGATCCGCAACAAGCTCAAGACCCTGCTCCAGATGGGTGCGGTGCTGACCTACGCCGGCTCCGTGCCGGTCGTGAAGGTGGGCCGCATCGCCGGCCAGTACAGCAAGCCGCGCTCGAAGCCGACCGAGACCCGCGACGGCGTGACCCTGCCGACCTACCGCGGCGACTCCGTCAACGGCTTCGCCTTCACGCCCGAGGCCCGTACCCCGGACCCGCAGCGGCTCAAGCGGATGTACCAGGCCTCGGCCTCCACGCTGAACCTGGTGCGCGCCTTCACCACCGGCGGCTACGCGGACCTGCGCCAGGTGCACGCCTGGAACCAGGACTTCGTGCGCTCCTCGCCCTCCGGACAGCGCTACGAGCAGCTGGCCCGCGAGATCGACCGCGCGATGAACTTCATGAACGCCTGCGGGGTGGACCCGGAGGAGTTCAAGACCGTCGAGTTCTACGCCTCCCACGAGGCGCTCGTCCTCGACTACGAGTCGGCGCTGACCCGCGTCGACTCGCGCACCGGGCAGCTGTACGACGTCTCGGGCCACATGGTGTGGATCGGCGAGCGCACCCGGCAGCTGGACGGGGCGCACATCGAGTTCGCCTCGAAGATCCGCAACCCCATCGGGGTGAAGCTCGGGCCGACGACCTCCTCCGAGGAGGCGCTGACCCTCATCGAGCGGCTCGACCCCGAGCGCGAGGCCGGCCGGCTCACCTTCATCACCCGCATGGGCGCGGACAAGATCCGTGACCGGCTTCCGGAGCTGGTGGAGAAGGTCACCGCCTCCGGTGCGCAGGTGGCCTGGGTCTGCGACCCGATGCACGGCAACACCTTCGAGGCGGCCTCGGGCCACAAGACCCGCCGCTTCGACGACGTGCTCGACGAGGTCAAGGGCTTCTTCGAGGTCCACAAGGGCCTGGGCACCCACCCGGGCGGCATCCACGTGGAGCTGACCGGCGACGACGTCACGGAGTGCGTGGGCGGCGGCGACGAGATCTTCGTCGACGACCTGCACCAGCGCTACGAGACGGCGTGCGACCCGCGCCTCAACCGCAGCCAGTCCCTGGACCTGGCGTTCCTGGTCGCGGAGATGTACCGGGACCAGTAGCAGGACGTGACGGTGGGGCGCGGATCGACGTGATCCGCGCCCCACTGCGTTGTGGTCCGCCGGTCGGGACGGGTAAGGTAAGGGTTACCTTATTGATCAACCCCGGTGAGGCGGTGACCGCGTGTACGTCTGCTCATGCTTCGGCATCACCGAGCAGCAGGTGCGTGACCACGCGGACAAGGGGGCGTGCACCCCCCGGCAGATCGCTTCCGCCTGCAAGGCCGGCACCGACTGCGGCGGCTGTGTGCGCCGCATCCAGGCACTGCTCGGCCGTGGCGCCTGCCCGCGCCGGGAGCTGGCCGACCAGGGGGAGCCCGGCGTGCTGGGCGCGGAAGTGACCCTGCTGGCGGCCCCGTCTCCGGGTGCCCGCGCGGCCTAGGGCGCGCGCCTCACGTGCTCTGCCCGTTCTCCTGCTCGATGAACTGAGCGAGGTAGAGCGGCTCGCCGAGCTTCTCGATGAGCTCCAGCTGGGTGTCCAGGTAGTCGATGTGGTCCTCCTCGTCGGCGAGGATCGACTCGAAGATGTTGGCCGAGGTGATGTCGCCCTTGGCCCGCATGACCTCCACGCCGCGCCTGAGCCGGTCGATGGCCTCGACCTCCACCTGCCGGTCGGCCTGGAACATCTCGGTGATCGTCTGCCCGATCCGGACGTGGAACAGGCGCTGGTAGTTGGGCAGCCCCTCCAGGAAGATGATCCGGTCGGTGAGGACCTCCGCGTGCCTCATCTCGTCGAACGACTCGGCGCGCGTATGCGAGGCGATCTTCGTCCAGCCGTGGTGCTCCTGAAGCTTCGCATGCAGGAAGTACTGGTTGATGGCGGTCAGCTCGGCAGTCAGCTGTTCATTGAGGAACTCGATGACCTCGGGGTCGCCCTGCATCGCGCAGGCTCCTTCCAACCGGATCCGGCAAGTTGCGCGCATCCTTGCACCGACCTGGGAACCCGTCCAGTAAGTACACACTTAGTGGCAGTTGTCCGGATTGTGCGGACCCTGGTCATTACCACCCCTCACGGTCTGACACCATTGACCCATGGGGCCCTCCAAGAACACCGAAAGCCGCAAAGGGGATCATCTTCAGCTGCCCCCGGGGCAGCGGCTTCAGCGCGGATGGCCGGTGACGCACTACGGTCCGGTGCCGAAGTTCAGGCCGGAGCGGTGGGAGTTCCGCGTCTTCGGCTCGACCGCCGACGGCGGCAAACACTGCTGGACGCACGAGGAGTTCGCCGCCCTGCCGTACACGACCGTGGTGGCGGACCTGCACTGCGTCACGAAGTACAGCATGCTCGGCGCGGAGTGGGGCGGGGTCTCCGCCCGTACGATCCTCGAACTCGCCCCGCCCGCACCCGAGGTCACCCATGTGATGGTGTGGGCCGAGTACGGCTTCAGCTCCAACCTCCGGCTCGCCGACTTCACCGCCGAGAAGAGCATCTTCGCCACCCACAAGGACGGCGAGCTCCTCACCGCCGAGCACGGCTTCCCGGTCCGGCTGGTGGTGCCGCACCTGTACGCCTGGAAGGGGCCCAAATGGGTGCGGGGCGTGGAGTACATGACCGCCGACCGGCGGGGCTTCTGGGAAGAGCGCGGCTACCACAACATCGGTGACCCCTGGCGCGAACAGCGCTACTCCTACCAGGAGCAGCCGGGCGAAGGACCGGAGCTCTAGGGGGCTCCTAGCCCCGGTCCCGCAGCTCCTTGAGCCGGGCCACGTCGGCCGCGTGGCCCTCCTTGCCGCCGGGCGTCTCGATCGTCAGCGGCACCCCGCGCGTCGCCGGATGCGCGAACAGCTCCGCGAACGGCTCGGCCCCGATGTGCCCGGAGCCGATGTTCTCGTGCCGGTCCTTGTGTGCGCCGACGACGTCCTTGGAGTCGTTGGCGTGGATCAGCCCCAGCCGCCCCTCGCCCACCACGTCGACCAGCTCGTCGAGCGTCTGCTTCACCCCGCCGGGCGCGGCCAGGTCGTGGCCCGCGGCGAAGAGGTGGCAGGTGTCCAGGCAGATGCCGAGCCGCGGATGCCGCTCCAGCGCCTCGAAGTACGGGCCGAGGTCCGCCACCAGTGAGCACAGCGAAGCCCCTTGACCTGCCGTCGGCTCCAGCAGCAGCGCCGGGTCGTCGTCGTGGGTGAGCTCCTCCAGCAGCGGCAGCAGCCGCTCGTGGACCTGCGCCAGCGCCTCGCGGCGGTGCCGCCCGCCCGTGGCGGAGCCGGTGTGCACCACTACGCCGCGTGCGCCGATCTCCCGGCCGCGGCGCAGCGAGTGCCGCAGCGATTCCACCGACCGCTCCACCGTCGCCTCGGTGTGCGAGCCGAAGTTGATCAGGTAGGGGGCGTGCACGTAGACCGGGAGGGACTGCTGCGCGCAGGCGTCGCGGAAGGCCTCGCTCTGCCCCGGGTCGCCCGGCGGCGTGGCCCAGCCGCGCGGGTTGGCGACGAAGACCTGGACGGCCTCGGCGCCCATCTCCCGGGCGTACGGGAGCCCCACCCTGGCCAGGCCGCCCGCCACAGGGATGTGCCCGCCGACGGGATTGCGCCCGGGCCCGGGGGAATCCACCGCCCCGGGACCGCTCTGCTCGTGCCGCATGCTCAGAAACCGCTCTTCAGCCGAATGATGATCGTGTCGCCCCTGGCCGCCTGGTCGCCGCCGCGCACCGACTGGCTCTCGACGGAGTCCTGCGGGAAGAAGAAGGGCCGCTCCACCTTCACGGTGAAGCCCGCGTCCCCCAGCGCCCGCTTGGCGTCGGCCTCGCTCTTCCCGGTGACGTCCGGCACCGGGATCATCTCCTTGCCCTTGGAGACGGTGACCGTGACGGTGTCGCCCTCGCCGGCCTTGGCGCCCTTGCCCGGGGACTGCTCGGCCACCGCGCCCTTCGGCTTGTCCGAGTAGACCTGGCCGTCCGAGACCTTGATCCGGAATCCGGCGTCGCGCAGCGCGGACGTGGCGTCGGGCAGGGACAGCCCCGTCACGTCCGGCACGGTCAGCTGCCGGCCCTTGCTGACGACGAGCGCCACCGGCGAGTCGGGCCTGCGCTTCTCGCCCGGCTTGGGGTCGGTGGCGAGCACGGAGCCCTTGGGCGTCTCGTCGCTGAACTGCCGGCCGACGTCCCCGACCGTCAGCCCCTGGGCCTCGATCTTCCGCTTGGCGTCGTCGAAGGTCATCCCGACGACGTTGGGCACCTCGGCCTTCTCCGGGCCCCGCGAGACGGTGACCGTGACCTTGCCGGTGTTGCGGATGCGCTCGCCCGGCTCGGGGTCGGTGGAGATCACATGGCCGCGCTCGACGGTGTCGCTGAACGCCTGCGCGGTCGTCACCCGCAGCCCGGCCTTCTCCAGCTCTCCCACGGCCTTGTCCTGCGTCATGTCCAGCACGGCCGGGACGGAGGTGAACTGGCCGGAGTTGATGTACCAGACGCCCGTGCCGCCGATCAGCACCAGCAGCGCCGCGACCGCCGAGAGCAGCCACCGCCTGGGCAGCCGGCGCGCGGGCCGCCGACTGCGGTCCGCGGGGCGGCCCGGACCGGCGGGAGGCGCCGCCGGATGCTCCAGCCTGGTGGTGTGGCTCAGCGGGTCGTCGACGGCGGGCGGGGGCAGCGGCTGGGCGCCGGAGGGCCGGGGGATCACGCTCGTGCGGTCCTCGGACCCGACGTGGCCCGCCTGCCCGGCGGCGCGCGGCGGCACGGCGTCCAGCTGGGCGTCGGTCAGGGCGGCGCGCACCGCGCGGACCCGGCCCAGCAGGGCCACCGCGTCGGCGGGGCGCAGCTGTGGGTCGCGGGCGGTGGCCGAGGCGACCGCTGCGTCCAGCTCGGCGGCCAGGCCCGGGACCGCCGCGGAGGGCGGCGGCACGTTCTCGTGGAGGTGCTGGTAGAGCACCTGGGCGGCGGTCTCGCCAGTGTGCGGCTTGCTGCCGGTGAGCATCTCGTAGAGCACGACGCCGCAGGCGTAGACGTCCGCCCGGGGGTCGACCGCGCCGTCCGCGAGCTGCTCGGGGGCCAGATAGGAGACGGTGCCGAGCACGGCGCCGGTGCTGGTGGTGGTCTTGGTGTCCACCGCGCGCACCAGCCCGAAGTCGGCGACCTTGACCCGGCCGTCGTCGCCGATCAGGACGTTCTCCGGCTTCATGTCCCGGTGCACCAGGCCCGCCCGGTGCGCCGCGCCGAGCGCGGCCAGCACGGGCTCGGCGATGTCGAGGGCGGCGCGCGGCTGGAGGGCCCCGCGCTCGCGCAGCACGTCACGGAGGGTGCATCCGGCGACGTACTCCATCGCCAGATACACGTAGTGGCCGTCGGTGCCCTGGTCGAAGACGCTGACCACGTTGGGATGGTCGAGCCGGGCCGCGGATTTGGCCTCGCGGATGAACCGCTCGACGAAGGCCTCGTCGGCGGCGAGCGAGGGGTGCATCACCTTCAGGGCGAGCACCCGGTCGAGCCGGGTGTCCATGGCACGGTAGACCGTGGCCATGCCGCCCACGGCGATCCGCGCCTCGACGCGGTAGCGACCGTCGAGCAGATGATCGACAAGGGGGTCCGGCAAGGTCGTATCCACGGCACACGAGTCTACGAGCCAGGACCGACAGCCAGTACGTCCTACAGGTCCGCGCGGTCCCACTTGCAGCCGAACAGTGACACGTCCGCCCGCATATCCGTTCGCCGGAGGGCGGTTTCGGGGCGCGGGCGGACCGTTAGAAAGCGGGACGTTCCGGGTCGAGTCGGGCCATGCCCTCTACCGGAGACGATGCCTCCGCGAAGTGACGGCGCGGGATCCGGCCCGCCCGGTGCGCCAGCCGCCCGGCCTCCACGGCGTGCCGCATCGCCTCGGCCATCAGTACGGGCTCCTGCGCGCGTGTCACGGCGGAGGCGAGCATCACCGCCGCGCACCCCAGCTCCATGGCGAGCGCGGCGTCCGAGGCGGTGCCCGCGCCCGCGTCCAGGATCACCGGGACGGCCGCCCGCTCGGTGATCAGCTGGAAGTTGTGCGGATTGCGGATGCCCAGCCCCGAGCCGATCGGCGCGCCCAGCGGCATGATCGCGGCGCAGCCCACGTCCTCCAGCTTGCGCGCCAGCACCGGATCGTCGTTGGTGTACGGCAGCACGGTGAAGCCGTCGTCCACCAGGATCTCCGCGGCGTCCAGCAGCTCGATGGGGTCGGGCAGCAGGGTGCGCTCGTCGGCGATCACCTCCAGCTTGACCCAGTCCGTGCCGAGCGCCTCGCGGGCCAGCCGTGCGGTGAGGACGGCCTCGCCCGCGGTGAAACAGCCCGCCGTGTTCGGCAGCACCCGGATGCTGTGCTTGTCGAGCACGGACAGCACCGAGCCCCGTACGGAGGCGTCCAGGCGGCGCATGGCCACCGTGGTCAGCTCGGTGCCCGAGGCCAGCAGCGCACGCTCCAGCACGTCCAGGCTGGGTGCGCCGCCCGTGCCCATGATCAGCCGGGAGGTGAAGGGCGTGTCGGCGATGGTGAGCAGATCGTCTGCCATCTGTGCTGATCAGCCTCCCTGTACCGCGGTGAGGACCTCGACCCGGTCGCCGTCGCCGAGCGCGGTGAGCGGCCACTGGCCGCGGGGCACCACGGCCTCGTTGACGGCGGCCGCGACGCCGCTGTGGGCATGGGTGAGAGTGGCGACGAGACCGTCCAGCGTGGTGCCCCGCGGGATGGCGCGGGGCTCGCCGTTGAGACTGATGGTGTGGGTCGTCGCTGCGCTGCCGGTCATGCGGGTTGCTCCTGGAATGGGGGTACCTCCCATGCCGGTGGGGCAAGGGAAGAGGGGGTGAAGCGGCCGGGGGAGAAGGGGCGGGCCTCCTCGGGCAGCCGTCCGGTCGTCAGCGCCTCGGCCATGACGTCGCCGGTGAGCGGGGTGAGCAGCACGCCGTTGCGGTGGTGTCCGGTGGCGGCCAGCAGCCCCGGCAGGGCGGTCGGGCCCAGCAGCGGCGCGTTGTCGGGAGAGCCGGGGCGCAGCCCGGCCAGCGTCTCGACCAGCGGCAGCTCGGTGATGCCGGGGACGAGCTCGTGGGCGTCGCGCAGCAGCTCGTAGACGCCGCCCGCGGTGACGGTGGTGTCCCAGCCCAGCTCTTCCGTGGTCGCGCCGACCACCAGCTCGCCGTTCTCCCGCGGCACCAGGTAGACGTGTCCGCCGCGCACGACCGCCCGCACCGTCCGGGACAGGAAGGGGCGGTACGCCGAAGGCACCCGCAGCCGCAGGACCTGGCCCTTGACCGGGCGGACCGGGGGCAGCACGTCCTCGGGCACACCGGCCAGCCTGCCGCTGAGGCTGCCCGCGGCCAGCACCGTCTGCTCCGCCGTGACCCGGCTGCCGTCGGCCAGCTCCGCGCCCGCGGCCCGGTCCCCGGCCGACAGGAGACGGACGGCCTCCGTGCGGTGGAAGACCACCCCGGCCCGCTCACAGGCCGTCAGCAGGGCGCGCGCCAGCCGGCGCGGGTCGGTCTGGTGGTCGCCGTCCACCCGCAGCCCGCCGCGCACGCCCGGCGCGAGCATCGGCTCCAGACGGCGGCATTCGCGCCCCGTCAGCCACTGCGCGTCCAGGCCGCAGCGCTGCTGGAGGGCGTGCAGCTCCCGCAGGTGCTCCCGGTCGTCGGAGTCGAGGGCCACGGCGAGCGTCCCGCAGGCGCGGTAGCCGGTGTCCACGCCGCTGGCCTCCTCCAGCTCGGCCGTGAAGGCCGGATAGCGCCGGGCGGAGGCCAGATTGAGGGCGAGCAGCGCCTCCTCGCCGTAGTGCAGCTCCGTCACCGCGGCCAGCATCCCGGCCGCGACCTGCGCCGCGCCGCCGCCCGGCGCCGGGTCGGCGACGGCCGTGCGCAGCCCGCGCTGGGCCGCGCGCCAGGCCGTGACCAGGCCGATGACACCACCGCCGATGACGAGGACGTCGCAGAAGTGCGCGTGCTGGTGCTGCGCGTGCATGGGCATCCAGCCCCTCCCTTCGCCGGCATGACCCGGATCAGGTTCGTACGGTCGGAGGCCGTCCAGCCTCCCTCTCAGCCCGGTGCGTCCGGGCTCCCGCGAGTGCGTTGCGAAAAGCCACCCTAGTACGGCCCGCCGAAGGCCCGGAAGGGCGTCCGGCGCCAGTGGGCGCGCGCCCGGCCTTCAAACATCGTGACGCTGTGTCAGAGGTCTCGTCACAGAATGCTCTGGCGCACGCAGGCCACCGGCCTACAGTTGATCGGGTGAGCGAGCAGACGAATACCTCCAGTGACCGGCGTGTCGTCATCGTCGGCGCCGGCATGGCCGGGGTGCAGACCGCCGTCGCACTGCGGGAGCAGGGCTGGGACGGCGAGATCCGGCTGCTGGGCGCCGAGCCCCACCGCCCCTACGACAGGCCGCCGCTCTCCAAGGCCGTCCTGCTCGGCAAGGCCGAGGGCTCGGCCTTCGAGGTCGACTTCGACTCGCTGGTCATCGCGCTGGAGCTGGACCGCGAGGCCACCGGGCTGCGGGCCGCCGAGCACATCCTGGACACCGACACCGGTCCCGTGCCCTACGACGTGCTGGTCATCGCCACCGGCGCCGACCCCGTCGCACTGCCCGGCAGCGAGGGCATGCCCGGCGTCCACGTGCTGCGCACCATGGATGACGCCGAGCGGCTGCGCCCCGTGCTGGCCGGCCAGCGCGACGTCGTCGCCGTCGGTGCGGGCTGGATCGGCGCCGAGTTCGCCACCGCCGCGCGTGAAGCGGGCTGCAAGGTCACCGTCGTCGAGGCCGCCGACCGGCCGCTGGCGGGCGCCCTGCCCGCCGAGGTCGCCGCCCACATGGCCGACTGGTACGAGCACAGCGGCGCCCACCTGGTCACCGGCGCCCATGTGGCCGCCGTCGAGCCCGGCGCGGTCGTGCTGGACGACGGCACCCGCATCCCCGCCGACGCGATCGTCGTCGGCATCGGCGCGCGGCCCGCGACCGGCTGGCTGGCCGGCTCCGGCATCGAGCTCGCCCCGGACCGCTCCGTGGCGACCGACGACCGCCTGCGCACCTCCCTGCCGGACGTCTACGCGGTCGGCGACTGCGCCTCCTTCCCCTCCGCCCGGTACGGGGAGCGGCTGCTGGTGCACCACTGGGACAACGCCCTGCAGGGGCCGCGCACGGTCGCGGAGAACATCGTCCACGGCCCGGCCGAGGGGCCCGTGTACGACCCGGTGCCGTACTTCTGGTCCGAGCAGTTCGGCCGCTTCGTGCAGTACGCGGGGCACCACGCCGCCGCCGACGAGCTCGTCTGGCGGGGCAGCCCGGACAGCGCCGCCTGGACGGTGTGCTGGCTGCGCGCGGGCGTGCTGGTGGCGCTGCTGGCCGTCGGGCGCCCGCGCGACCTCGCGCAGGGCCGCAAGCTCATCGAGCGCGGTGCCCGCATCGACCGGGAGCTGGCCGCGGATGCCGCCGTTCCGCTCAAGGCCGCGGCGCTCTGAGCGTCCACAGGAGTGACCTCCGGTACCGCTCCCGGCCCGGCCGGGGGTGGCCCGGGTACCGGCTGTCAGTCCCGGATGGCAGGCTTGTCCCGTGACCGAGATTGACGCAAAGACCGATGCTCTCGTCCCCGCCTGGCTCAACCTCCCCGACATCTCAGAGATGCTCGACGTGGAGGTGACCCGCGTCCGGCAGCTGATCAAGGAGGGTCAGCTGATCGCCGTGCGCCGTGGCGAGAACCGAGTGCTCATGGTGCCCGCCGACTTCATCGGCGAGGGCAAGGTGGTCAAGGGCCTCGCCGGGACCCTGACCCTCCTGCGGGACGACGGCTTCAGCGACGAGGAAATGCTGGAGTGGCTCTTCACCCCCGACCCGACCCTGCCCGGCACCCCCGCACAGGCGCTGCGCGAGAATCGCGGCACGGAGGTGAAGCGCCGCGCCCAGGCGCTCGCCGTCTGACCCGCCCGTAACGCGCACGCCCTTGCGGCGTGCTGAGAAAACCGTCCGGTGTACGGGCGCGGGGCCGCCCCGCGCCCGTACACCGCCGACCCCCCGGGGGAGAACACCCGATGCCCGTCACCGTGCGCGAGCAGCTCGCCGACGCCGCGCTCTACCTGTGCACCGACGCCCGCACGCGCCAGGGCGACCTGCCGCAGTTCCTGGACGCGGTCCTGGCCGGCGGCGTGGACATCGTGCAGCTGCGGCAGAAGGGCATGGAGGCCGGCGAAGAGCTGGAGCACCTTGAGGTCTTCGCCGACGCCGCCCGCCGCCACGGCAAGCTCCTCGCCGTCAACGACCGCGCGGACGTCGCGCACGCAGCCGGCTCCGACGTGCTGCACCTGGGCCAGGGCGACCTGCCGGTGCCCGTGGCCCGCGCGATCCTCGGTGCGGATGTGCTGATCGGGCGCTCCACCCACGCCGAGTCCGAGGTGGACGCTGCCGTCGCCGAGCCCGGCGTGGACTACTTCTGCACCGGCCCCTGCTGGCCGACCCCCACCAAGCCCGGCCGCCACGCCCCCGGCCTGGACCTCGTGCGCTACGCCGCGTCCCTCCGGCCCGAGCGGCCCTGGTTCGCCATCGGCGGGATCGACGCCGGCAATCTGGAGCAGGTCCTGGAGGCGGGAGCGCGCCGCGTCGTCGTCGTGCGCGCCATCACCGAGGCGGACGACCCGGGTGAGGCGGCCGCGCATTTCGCCCGGCGGATACGGGCGTACCAGGCGTAGCCGAAGCGAAATCCCCGCCGGAAAAAGGGCCGGTTGTCCACGTGATGGACACCGGTCGGGCGAAAAGGGCATTTCGCAAATGAAGCTTGGGGGCCCGCCACCGCGCTGGTTAACTTGCCGGTATGGCCCTTGGCACTGCCTCCACCAGGACAGACCACGCGCGCACCGTACGTGAGCTGCTCGCCTCCGGCGAGCGCTCGTATTCGTTCGAGTTCGCCGCCCCCAGGACGGAGCGGGGTGAGCGGACGCTGTGGGACGCCATCCGGCGCATCGAGGCCGTCGGCCCGACCTTCGTCTCGGTCACCTACGGCGCGGGCGGCTCCTCGCGTGAAGGCACCGTACGGGCCACCGAGCGCATCGCCACCGACACCACCCTCACACCCGTCGCCCACCTGACGGCGGTCAACCACTCCGTCGCCGAGCTGCGCAACGTCATCGGCCAGTACGCCGACGTCGGCATCCGCAACATGCTCGCCCTGCGCGGCGACCCGCCCGGCGACCCGATGGGCGAGTGGGTGCGCCACCCCGACGGCGTGGCGTACGCCGCCGACCTGGTGCGGCTGATCAAGGAGTCCGGCGACTTCTGCGTCGGCGTCGCGGCCTTTCCCGAGATGCACCCCCGCTCCTCCGACTGGGAGACCGACGTCCGTCACTTCGTCGACAAGTGCCGGGCGGGCGCGGACTTCGCCATCACGCAGATGTTCTTTTATCCCGAGGACTATCTCCGGCTGCGTGACCGGGTTGCGGCAGCAGGTTGCCAGACCCCGATCATTCCGGAAATCATGCCGGTCACCAATGTGCGCCAGATCGAACGATTCGCGCAGCTCAGCAACGCGGCCTTCCCTCCGGACCTCGCGGAGCGGATCCTCGCGGTGCAGCACGATCCGGCCGCTGTACGCTCGGTCGGGATCGAGTACGCAACGGACCTGTGCGCTCGGTTGATGGGCGAGGAGATTCCCGGGTTGCACTTCATTACCCTGAACCACTCCACGGCCACGTTGGAAATCTACGAGAATCTGGGACTGCACCAGCGGTCCTGACGGCCTGCCGGCGGACGGTGGCCGAACCGAGAGGGGCGTTAATGGGCTGGACGGTCCTCTACATCGCGTTCGGCGTCGTGGCCCTCTGGCTGCTCGGCGAGGTGCTGCTGCAGTACAAGGCGCGGCTGCGCTGGCGGCTGCTGGCCTTCGCCGGTTTCCTCGGGGTCGTCGCGGGCGTGGCCATCCCGTCCGTGGCGGTCATCATCGTGGGCGCGATCGCCTTCGGTGTCGGGCAGACCTTCGTGACGCTCTCCTTCCGGCGCGGCTTCTCCCGCGGCTGGGCGATCCGCCGCAAGGACGAGGAGGGCGCGTCCGAGAGCGCACCCAAGGCCGCGAAGGACACGGCCAAGGGCCGCGGCGCGGGCGGCGGCAAGTCGCGGGCCGGGCGCCGCCGCAAGACCGCGGGCGGCGCCCCGGCCCCTGCGCCCGTCTCCGACATGACCCTGCCGGCCTCCGGCCCCGACGCCCTGGCCCCTCTGCCGGACGTCGACGCCGGCGGCCCCGGCCAGATGCCGGGCATGCCGCAGCAGCCGGACAGCGAGCCCGCCACGCCCGGCAGTTACGAGCAGACCGCCGCATTCCCGGCCGTCTCGGGCACCGGCCCGGAGGCCGACGGCTTCGCCGCGTACGACACCTACGGCCAGCAGCACACCCAGGCCCCGGCCCAGGGCGGCTACGCGGAACAATTCGACTACGGGCAGGGGCAGTACGCCTCGTACTCCGACCCGTACATCGGCAACCGTCCGCAGTCCTACGAGCAGTACGACGCCTACGGCCAGCAGCAGCCCTACCCGCAGCAGCAGTACGGCGTGGGCGCCTACTCCGCGGAGACGTACTCCCCCCAGTACGACATGGACACCCCGCCCGGCGGCGTCTGGGTGCCGCAGCAGCGCGAGGGCGACGTCCCCCCGGCCCCGCCCGGACAGCAACAGCCCTACCCGCCGCAGCAACTGCCCGGCCAGGGCTTCGACGAGCAGCGCTACCGCTACTGACCGGGCCGTGCCGCTACACGCGGCTCACTGCGAGCCGCGCCAGTCGGCTCCCTCCACGATGAGACCGGCGACCAGGGCCCCCGACATCCCGGCGTGCGCCAGCCCGCCGCCGGGGTGGGCGAAGCCGCCGGCCAGATAGAGCCCCGGCAGCCGGGTGGCATTGCCGGGCCGCAGGAACGCGCCTCCGCCGCCGGCCAGTACGGGCGCGGGCACGCCGCCGCCCTCGGCGCCGGTAGCGGCCGCCGTGTCGGCAGGCGTGCGCACCTCGCGCCACAGCGTCCGCTGCCGCAGCCCCGGTACGGCCGCCTCCGCCATGGCCACGACGTGGTCGGCATACTCCTCGGCGGCCGTGCCGTCCACCCAGTCGACCGGTCCGTGCGGTGCCACGGTGACGGTGAGGGTCACCGCCTCGTGGCCGTCGTCGGGCCGGGTCGCGGGATCGTCGGGCCGCAGCACGGTGACCGTCGGGCGGGGGTGCGGAGCGCGCAGGCCCGGGCCGTCGCCGAAGACGGCCGCCAGCTCGCCGGCCCGGTCGGGGGTGTGCACCACCGTGCGGTGGACGGTCCCTTCGGGCCGGGTGCCGCGCAGCGCCAGCAGCACCGTGAAGCGCCCCGGCGCCGGGCTCCCGGACTGCGGCCGGATGTCCCCCTCCCGCCACGGCGCCGTGCCGCCGAGCATCCCCGGCACCAGCGCCGGGTCGACGGCGGAGACGACCGCATCCGCCTCCGCGACGGTGCCGTCGGCGAGCTCGACGCCCGCCGCGCGGCCGTCCTTCTCCAGGATGCGCACGACCTCGGCGCCGAAGGAGAACGCGACCTTCCGCGCCAGGCACCGCTCGTACAGCGCGTCCGCGAGACCCCGCATCCCGCCGCGCACGTACCAACTGCCGAAGGTCTGCTCCATGTACGGCAGCACCGCGGCGCCGGCGGGGGCGCGGCGCGGATCGAGCCCGTAGGCCAGGGCGTGGCTCTCCAGCAGGGCCGCCAGGCGGGGGTCCTTCAACTCGCGCGCCGCCGCGGCCTCCAGGGTGCGCGGCGCGGCGCGGCGGAAGAGGCCGCGCTTGGGCGGCGCCGGATAGGGGTCGCGGCCCAGGGCCTCGATGCGCTCGGCGCGCAGCGGCTCCTCCAGCAGCGGGCGGCGCGTGGCGTCCCACACCTCGCGGGCGCGGTTGACCAGCTCGCTCCAGCGCTCGCCCGCGCCCGGGCCGACGGCGGTATCGAGCGCCGCGACGACCCCGGCCCGCGAGGCATTGGGCAGCGAGACGTCCGTGCCGTCCGCGAAGACGTGCCGGCTCGCCGGGTCGACCTGGAAGAGCTCCACGCTCTGCTCCAGGGACTCCTTGCCGGTCTTGACGAACAGGTCGCGGTAGACGGCGGGCAGATGCAGCAGCCCCGGGCCCGTGTCGAAGACGAAGCCGTCGCGCGCGAAGCGCCCGAGACCGCCGCCGTGGGTCCGCCCGCGCTCGTAGACCGCCACCTGGTGGCCTGCGACGGCCAGCCGGGCGGCGGCCGCCATGGCGCCCATCCCGGCGCCGATCACCGCAATTCGTGCCATGCGGAGACTGTATCCGGCAGCACTGACAGCCTGGTTCAGAAGCCCGACGGGCTGACGGCGGCCGCCCGCCGCTCCCTCCTGCGCCGAAGGAAGGCGCGGACCTTCTTCCACAGGAACACCACCAGGGCGATGCCCAGCGCGAGCAGCGACCCGGCGATCAGCGCAGCGGCCACCGGATGGAACAGCGCGAAGACGACGATCGCGGCGACGCCCAGGTCCTCCGCCAGGCTCAGCACGATGTTGCTGGCGGGCTCGGGCGAGGTGTTGACCGCCATGCGCGTGCCCGCCTTGACCAGATGGCTCAGCAGCGCCGCCGAGCCGCCGACGGCCCCGGCCGCCAGGTGGGAGAGCGAGCCGTCCTGCCCGGCCAGCAGCGCGCCCACCACGGCTCCGGCCACCGGCCGGATGACGGTGTGCACCGCGTCCCAGACCGAGTCGACGTAGGGGATCTTGTCGGCGACGGCCTCGCAGAGGAACAGCACCCCCGCGGCTATCAGCACGTCGGGGCGCTGCAGGGCGCTCGGGACGTCGTCGCTGACCCCCGTCGCGCCGAGCACGCCGAGCAGCAGGACCACGGCATAGGCGTTGATACCGCTCGCCCAGCCACTTGTGAAAACCAACGGGAGCACTGACACGCGGAAGATCGTAACCGCGGCGGGGGCATGCCCCGGTTCTGAGTACGCGTACTCAGACGCCGAGATGAGTACCCGCACGGATGGGAGGAGCAGCCCGCGGACGGGAGAGTGGTGACCACGGAAGGGGACGCCGGACCGCACCGCCGACACGGGGCGGCGGTACGGGCCGGCGGCCCCTCAAGTGCCGGGGGGTACGGGGGCTCCGCGGGGGAGAGCACGGGAGCCCGGGGGAGGTACGGGGGAGCGCCGCGCCGGTGCGGGCCGAGGGGGATCGGTCCGCACCGGCGCAGCGGCTTCGCCCGGCGTCAGCCGATGTCTTTGCGGTCGCCTCCGACGCGGCCCTGGAGCAGCCGGGACAGCGCCGAGTGCACCTCGTCGATCGACCGCTCCGGCTGGAAGGACTGCCAGTCCAGCGCCGCCACCAGCACCATGCCGAACAGGGCGGACGCCGTCAGCGGGATGTCGATCTCGTCGCTGAGCTCGCCCGTCGTGACGGCCTCGTGCAGCACGGACTCGATCACCGCTATCGCCTTCTGCCGCACCTGCATCAGCGTCGACTGCCAGGCCCGGTTGGTGCGCCACAGCTCGGCCACGTAGAGCTGGGTGAGCGCGGGGTAGCGGCTGATGAAGTCCAGCCCGGCCCGGACCATCGCGTCCAGCGCGTCGATCCGGCTGCCGCCGCGCTCGGCCGTCTCGTCCGCGGCCCGCTGCAGCGAGTCGGTCAGCAGCTCGATGCCGTGCCGCAGCAGCTCCTCGAAGAGGACGGTCTTGCTGGCGAAGTTGTAGTAGACCGTGCCCTTGGCCACTCCGGCCCGCTCGGCGATCTCGTCCACTGTGGTGGAGGAGAACCCCTGTTCGGCGATGAGGGTGACCGCTGCCTCGAAGAGCTTCCGTCGCGTGTTCTGACGGCGCGTACTGCTGCTGTCCATGAGGGTGATTCTCCCTGTACCCGGCGTGCTCGCGCTCACAGACTCAGCTCCGGGTGCAGCCGGTCCACGGACCACACCTGTTTGCCGCGCGCGGCGTGGGCGGTCAGCGCCAGCGTCCCGGCGGTGAACGCCGCCAGTACGCCGCACGCTTGCCACACCGGGGCCAGGCCGCCGCCGGTGATCAGGTGCCGCAACCCCTCGACCACGTAACTCATCGGCAGGAAGGGATGGATGGCGTTGAAGAAGCCGGGGCTGGTCTGCACCGGATACGTGCCGCCTGCCGACGTCAGCTGGAGCATCAGCAGCGCGAGGACGAGAATGCGCCCGGCCGGTCCGAAGCGGGCGTTCAGCCACTGCACGATCGCGGCGAAGCACGCGGTGACCAGGGCCAGGAAGCCGATGGTGCCCGCGGCGCGCGTCAGCTGCAGGCCGAGCGCCCAGTGCAGTACGGCCAGCAGCGCGCCCGCCTGCAGCACCCCGACCGCGACCACCGGCAGCCAGCCGGCCACGGCGATCCGCCAGGCGGAGGCACCGGCGGCCAGGGCGCGCCGGTTGAGCGGCTGGATCAGCATGTAGGCGACCATCGCGCCCACCCAGAGGGAGAGCGGGATGAAGTAGGGGGCGAAGCCGGTGCCGTAGTTGGGCGCCTTGTGCAGCGACTGCGAGGCGAGCTGGACCGGGTCGGCCATCACCCGGGTGCGGGCGTCGCGGTCCTGCTTGCCGTAGTCGGGGATCTTGGCCACGCCGTCGTGCAGCCCGTCGGCGAGCTTGGCGGAGCCGTCGGACAGCTTGAAGATGCCGCCCTGAAGGGTGTCGGCGCCGTCACGCAACTTCTCGATGCCGCCGTCGAGATGCGCGGCGCCTTCCTTGGCGGTGCCGAGCCCGGTGTGCAGCTTCCCGGCGCCCGTGTGCAGCAGCCCGGCGCCGTCGGCGACCTTCTGGGCGCCGTCGTTGAGGGCGTTGACCTTCTTGACCGCACCGTCGATGTCCTGCGCCAGGTTGGGTGCCTCATCGGCGAGCCGGCCGGCGTAGGTGTGCAGGGTGTCCAGCTGTCCGGGCAGCTTGTCCAGTTCGCCGTTCTTGTTCTGTACGAGCGTGTCGAGCTGCTGGGCGCCGTCGGCCGACTGCCCGGCGGCGAACACGGCCTTCTTCAGCGCGGGGCAGAAGGGCGCGGGCTCCTT
The DNA here is from genome assembly GCF_014203555.1 of Streptomyces olivoverticillatus. GTDB lineage: Bacteria > Actinomycetota > Actinomycetes > Streptomycetales > Streptomycetaceae > Streptomyces > Streptomyces olivoverticillatus. Next base: position 869,468 of record NZ_JACHJH010000002.1, read on the forward strand.
CCCGTCCTTGCCGTCCTTCCCGTCCTTCTCGCAGTACGTGGCGTACGTGCCGGACAGGGCGTCCGCGCTCAGGCGGCTGCCCTTGGCGAGCGCCGCGGTCGTGGCCGCGGACGGAAGGTCGTCCAGGTGCTCCCGGAGCGTCTTCGTCTCCTTGGCCACGGCGCGGGCGGTCCGGCCGATGTCGTCGGCGTTGTCCTTGACGAAGGCGCCTTCCTTGTCCGCCACGCCGTTGACCTTGTCGGCCAGCGCCTGGGTGCCGTCGGCGACCTGCCGGGCGCCGGTGGCCAGTTCCTGCGACTTGCCGTCCAGGGTGCCCGCCCCGGTGTGCAGCTCGTCCACCCCGTCCTCGAGGTCTCCGCTGCCGCGCTTGGCCTGTGCCAGCCCGTTCTTGAGGTCCCCGGCGCCCTTCCCCGCCTTGCCTATGCCGTCGCCGAGCTTGTCGGCGCCCTCGGCCGCCTCCTTGGTCTTGCCATGGAGGTCGGAGAACGAGACGAAGATCTTGTCGTAGAAGGTGCGCGAGGTCTTGCGTGAGGCAGCCGCCCGGACCTCGGAGAAGACCGTGCGGGAAATCTGCCCCACGATGTAGTTGTTGGCGTCGTTCGTACGGACCTGGAGCGCGCCTGTCTGCGGGGTGGCGCCCGAACTGGAGGCGACCCGCCGGCTGAAGTCGGCCGGAATCGTCAGCGAGAGGTAGTACGTGCCGTTCTCGACGCCCTTGCGCGCCTCGGCGGCGCTCGTCTCGTGCCACCGGAACGACTTGCTGTCGCGCAGCCCGTCGACGATCGAGTCGCCCGCCGCCAGGTGCTTGCCGTCCGCGGTGGTGCCCTCGTCGGCGTTGACGAGCGCGACGGGCACCTTGTCGAGCCGCCCGTACGGGTCCCAGAAGGACCACAGGTAGAGGGCGCCGTAGAGCAGCGGCAGCAGCAGGAGCGCGACCATGGCCGCCCGCGGCAGCCTCCCCCTGCCGAACCGCTTGAGCTCAAGCGCGGCCAGTTTCGGCGAGCGCATCCGCTGCTCCTTCCTCTGCCGTGTCTTCCGTAGCTGCCTTTTCGGCCTTTTCCGCTTCTTCGGCTTCTGCTTCTTCGGTCCGTTCGGCCTTCGGCGCGTTCCCGGTGGCGGGGGCAGTGCGGACGACGACCGCGTCTTCGGGCGCCTGGCTGCACACCGCCAGCACCGTCGTGCCCGCCGCGGCGAGCGAGCGCAGCAGGGCCCAGGCGCTCTCGCGCTCGGCGTCGGAGAGCTTGAGGTCGGTGTCGTCCACCGCGATCAGCCGCGGGCCGCCGGTCAGGGCGAGCGCCACCGAGAGCCGCAGCGCCTCCAGTCGGCCCAGGTCGCGCACGGGCGTCCGGCCGCCCTTGGGCAGGGCGGCCAGGCCGAGCCCGGCGGACTCCAACGCCGCGTCGGCGGCCGCCTGCGCCTCGGTGGCGCGCTCGCGGGGGCGGAGCAGGCCGCGCAGGGAGCCGCCGAACCGGCGCTGCAGCAGCGCGCGTTCGTGCAGGTGCTCCTCGACGGTGAGGGACGCGTCGAGTTCGGCGACGCCGGGGACGTGGGCGAGCGCGCTGATTCTGCGGACGGCCGCCATCTTCCCCGGCAGCGGCAGGCCCGCCACCGTCGCCTGTCCGGCAGAGGGACGCATACGTCCGGTGAGAGTGAGCAGCAGACAGGTACGGCCGGAGCCCGAAGGGCCCTCGACCGCGACGAGCGAGCCGGGTCCGGCGTCGATGCCGACGTCGTGGAACGCCCAGCCGCGCGGTCCCCGGACGCCGAAGCCCTTCGCCGTGATCGCGGCTCCGTGCGGGGTGCCGTCCACACTTGCCTCCAACGATCTTGAACTGACCAGTCAGTGCAAAAAGTATGCCGCAGCCCCGCCCGGCCCCGTCAACCCGGGGTGGCCCAGTGGGCGTTCGCGCAGGTCACGGCCGATTGTCAGTGGGGTGCCCGACGATGGGCGCATACGGCGGCTCCGCTGGTCGGCGGGCCGCCCGGACCGACGATGGAGGTTCGTCATGGCCGCACCTGTGAGCGACGTCCACCGTGTGCCCCACCGTGCCCCGGCCCCGTCCGCCGCCCTCGATCTGCTCACCCAGGCCCACGACGGCCTGCTGGAAGCCGCCGCCCTGGACGCCCCCCACGAGCGGTATGCCACCGCCCACCTCGCCGCCCTGCGCACCGCGGCCGCCGTGCTCGCGGCCCGCGCCCGCCCCGAGCCGCCCGGGCGCCGCCGCCGCATCCGCAGCGCCTGGGAGCTCTTGCCCGAAGTCGCCCCCGAACTGACGGAGTGGAGCGCCCTGTTCGCCGCGGGCGCCGCCCGTCGCGCCCGGGCGGAGGCGGGCATACGGACCGCCGCGAGCCCCCGCGAGGCCGACGACCTGCTGCGCGACGCGGCGGCGTTCCTGCGGCTGGCCGAGCGGATGCTCGTCCTCCAGCCGAGGCTGCCCCGGCAGCCTGCGGCGGAGCACGGCCGGGCGGGCTGACGGGCCCTGCGCGGACGGTTGCGCGCCGCCGCCGCACGGCCCACTAGGCTGGAGGCCGCAGACGTCAGTTACCGTCGCCGCCGCCCGCCCGGCGGCACCGTGCCGAGGAGCCACCTGCCGTGTCCGACCCGCTGCGCCCCCGGGCGTCCCTCCGTACCACCGTGGTCTGGGAGGTCCTGCGAGAGGCCCTCGACCGCAGGGCCAAGGCCGCGGGCCGGGACGTGCTGGAGGTCCTCGACACCGGTGGCGGCTCCGGCAAGTTCGCGGTGCCCATCGCCGAGCTCGGGCACCGGGTCACCGTCGTCGACCCCAGCCCCAATGCGCTGTTCGCGCTGGAGCGCAGGGCCGCCGAGGCCGATGTCGCGGACCGCGTGCAGGGCGTCCAGGGCGATGCGCACGGCCTCTTCGACGTGGTCGAGCGCGGCCGTTACGACGCCGTCCTGTGCCACCGCGTGCTGGAGTACGTCGACGACCCCGCCGAGTCCGTGCGCAACGCGGCCGACGCCCTGCGCCCGTCCGGCACCCTCAGCCTGCTCGCGGCCGGCCTCGGCGGTGCCGTGCTCGCCCGCGCCCTGGCCGGGCACTTCACCGAGGCCCACCAGGTCCTCACCGACCCCGCGGGCCATTGGGGCGCCGGTGACCCACTCACCCGCCGCTTCACCGCCGACCAGCTGTCCGCGTTCGTCACCGACGCGGGGCTCGACGTCACCGCCGTGCACGGCGTGCGCGTCTTCGCCGACTTGGTGCCCGGCGTCCTCGTCGACACCGAGCCCGGCGCCATGGACGCACTGCTGCGCCTGGAGGCCGCGGCAGCGGAGTTGCCCGCCTTCCACTCGGTGGCCACTCAGCTGCATGTCCTGGCCGAGCGCGACTGAATTCCCGCGTCGGGCACGGGCCACCCGATCAGGCCCTTCGCCCCGTATGATCGGGTGACACCGCCCGGCATGGCGGGTCGGCGGGCAGGGAATGTACGTCCCGACGTCATCGCCCGCCACCGGGACCCGGTGGGCGAATTGGCGCAGAGGGGCGGGTTTCACGGGGGCGATTCCCTGCCTATCCTGAAAGGGTCGCACCCCGGTCGCCCCCCGCGACCGACGAGTAGGAGGACTCCGTGCCGCTCTCGGAGCACGAGCAGCGCATGCTCGAGCAGATGGAGCGAGCGCTGTACGCCGAAGATCCCAAGTTCGCGACAGCGCTCGAGGGCAGCGGCCTGCGTACGTACACCCGGCGACGGGTCTACCAGGCGGTCGCGGGTTTTCTGGTGGGTATCGGGCTCCTGATGGCCGGTATGGTCGCCCAGCTGATCTGGATCAGCGTGGCGGGCTTCCTCGTCATGCTGGCCTGTGCCGTGCTCGCGGTGACGGGGTGGCGCAAGGCGCCCAGGCCCGGCGCCCAGCGCGGCGGTCCGGTCGGAGGGCTGGGCCGGCGCCAGGTACGGCAGCGCCGCACCATGATGGACCGCATCGAGCAGCGCTGGCAGCGCCGCCGCGACGAGCAGGGCCGCTGACCCGAAGCGCCGCCAGACTCGCGCACACCGCGCCGCCGAAGGCTTCCCCAGGGGGCCAGGACACCCGTCCTGGCCCCCTGAGGCATCTCTCAGGCCCGCCGGCCCCTCGGGCGCAGCGCCTGGGCCGCCCGGGCCACCCGGCGGGCCGCCGCGGCCGCCCGCCCGGACCGCAGCCGCACCGCCGCCTGCGACCGGCGCCGGTGGGCCGCCCACAGCAGCCGTGCCGCCGACCGCGGCGCCAGGCGCGCCCGCAGCCGCACCCACCGGCCCGCGGCGGCTCCCAGCCCGGCCACGGCCGTCCCGGCGTCGGCCGCCGGATCCCCGGACGGCCCCGGCTGCGGGGCGTACAGCACCTGCTCGACCGCGGTGGCCAGCCGCTCCGCGGCCTGCGCGGGCGGGCCCTCCAGACGGCCGGCCGTCACCATGCGCGCGGCGGCCTGCCGGGGGGTGTGGGACTCCTCCGGAAGGATGCCGTGGTCCCACGCGGAATCGATGAGCTCGCGCCAGGCGGCCAGCGTCCGCTGCGCGGGCTCTCCCGTGCCGCCCAGCCGCCGGGCCCGTATCCGGCTCCGCCACAGCACGGGCAGCACGGGCAGCACCAGCGCGGCCAGGGCGCCCGCGGCGAGCGCCACGGTGGTGGCGGACGGGCCGCCGCCGGAGCTCCCGGAATCCGCCTGGACGGGCGTGCCGGGGCAGCCGTCGGCCTTCTTGAGCTGCGGTGGGCAGCCGCCGCCGGTGGACGGCGACGCCGTCGGTGCGTGGGAGCGGCCGGGCAGCGGCAGCGGTACGCCGGGGTCGGTGGTGGCGGGCGACGGCGCGACCGAGTACTCCGGCTGCGAGCCCCGGCTCGGCGTGGGCTCGAACCTGGTCCACCCGGTGCCCTCGAAGTACAGCTCGGGCCAGGAGTGGGCGTCCTTGGAGCCGACCGACACGGTGCCGTCGGCCTGCGGGGTGCCCGGGGTGAAGCCCACGGCGACCCGGGCGGGGATGCCCAGGGTCCGGGCCATGGCGGCCATCGAGAAGGAGAAGTGGACGCAGAAGCCCCGCTTGTCTTCGAGGAACCGCTCGATGGCGCCCGTTCCACTGCCGGACTGCACCTGGGTGTCGTAGCGGAAGCCGCCGCTCGTCGAGAACCAGTCCTGGAGCCGGACGGCCTGCTGGTAGGCGTTGGCCGCGCCGGCCGTCACCTTCCGGGCCGTGGTCTCGACCGACTTCGGCAGGGACGGGGGCACCTGGGTGTATTCGCGCAGCAGTGGCGCGGGCGGCGCGGGTGCGGCGGCGAGCTGGGCGGCGGTCGGCTGCACCATCAGGCTCTCCACCTGGTAGCGCATCCCGCGGGTGGTCTGCCCGTGGTCGCCGACCAGCGTCCGGCCTTCCGGCTCGTAGCGCCACTGGCCGCCGATCCGGACCCGTTCGGCCGGATAGGGGAGCGGCAGGTAGTCCTGCCCGTAGCCCGAGGCGGCCGAGACGGAGGTGTTGACCGGGTCCGTGCGCACCCCGGGCATCAGGCCGGTGGGGGTGGGCAGCGGCTCGGGGACGTCGGTGACGCGGCGCTCGGAGGCCCGCCATGACGCGCCGTCGAACCGGTCGAGGGCGACGATGCGCAGGTACATGTCCTGCGCGCTCTCCGCGGAGGTGCGATAGCGCATCACCTCCCGGTTCTCCGGCTGGTTGAGGCTGTTCTGCAGGGAGACCAGGGGATTGACGGCGGAGATCGTGCCGCCGTCGTCGCCCGCGCCCTCGCCTTCGCCGCGCGGGCCGAGGAGCCCGCCCGAGATGGACGGCAGCACGGCGGGCGCGAGCAGGGCGATGCCCAGCGCGAGCGCACCGATGCGCCGCCCGGTGCGGACCGGGGCGAGGGCCGGGCCGCCCGCGGCGAGCACACCGGCCGAATCCGCCCGCGTGCCGCCGCCGAAGACGCGGCCCCACCGCGAGAGCCGGTCGCGGCCCTCGGCCAGGAGCAGCAGCAGATATCCGCTCGCGGCGGCGAGGAACCACAGCCAGTCGCCGCCGCCGTGGGACAGCCCGGCGCCGACCGAGTACAGCGCGAGCAGCGGCAGTCCGGCGGGCGCCGCGGTGCGGTAGGTGACCGCCAGTGCGTCGACGGCCAGCCCGACGAGCAGGACGCCGCCGACCAGCAGCAGCCTGATCGCCGGGGTGGCCGGGGCCGGGATCGCATACCGCCCGACGTCGTCGGCGCCCTCCTGCAGGAGTTGGGCGAATTCGCGGAAGACGGCGGGGCCCGGCAGCACCCCGCCGACTGCCTGTCCGCCGGCGAAGACCAGGGTGAGCATCAGCACCGCGGCCAGCACCTGCGCCGCCACCGTCACCGGCGCGGCCAGCGGGATCCGGCGGGCCAGGGCGCCCACCGCCGCCTGCACGGACAGCAGAAGGGCGGCCTGCACGATCCAGGTGGTGCGGTCGACCAGGGGCAGCAGGGCGCAGGTCGCACCGAGCGTGGCCACCACGGCGCAGATCGCCAGCCGTGCGCTGCCGCTCATGCCCGGCCTCCCGCCGTGTCCGCGGTGGCCGCCAGGCCGCTCGCGCCCGCCAGCCGCCACAGGCCGGGCAGCGAGGCGCCGGGGGCGACGGGCAGCGCCGTCCACCCCGCCTCGCGCAGCAGCTGCAGCCGCTGCTCGGCACCGGCGCCGGGCGCACCCGCCCAGGAGGCGCGGTCCAGCACGAAGGCGAGCGCCGTGCCGCCGCGCCGGCGCATCCGGGCGGCCAGCACGGCCTGCTCCTCGTCCAGCTCGCCGAAGAAGGCCACCAGCAGCCCTTCGCCGCCGCCGCGCAGCACGTCGCAGGCGGGGGAGAGGCTCACGCCCGCGGAGTGGTCCACGAGGGCCAGCGTGTCCAGCATCAGCCCGGCCGCCTCCGCCGAGTCGTGGGAGGAGCCCGCGTAGCCGCCGGCGCCGTCCGGCCCCGGCACACAGCTGCCGGTGTCGGTCACCAGCCGCACCGAGAAGCCGCGCTCCAGCAGGTGCACGGCGGTGGAGGCGGCCCCGGACACCGCCCACTCGAAGGGCGAGTCGGGCCCGAAGCCGTCGAAGGCGGCCGCGCGGGTGTCCAGCAGCACCGTGCAGTGGGCGCGCTGCGGCTGCTCCTCGCGGCGCACCATCAGCTCGCCGTAGCGGGCGGTGGAGCGCCAGTGCACCCGGCGCAGGTCGTCCCCGTGCCGGTAGCCGCGCGGAATGACGTCGTCCTCACCGGCCAGGGCGAGCGAGCGGTGCCGGCCGTCGCCGAAGCCCGACGCCTCGCCGCCCAGCCGCAGCGGCGGCAGGGGCTCGACGCGCGGCGTCACCGTCAGGGTGTCGTGGGCGCCGAAGCCCCGGGTCAGCTCGCACATCCCGAACGGGTCCGTCAGCCGCAGCTGGAGCGGGCCCAGAGGATAGCGGCCGCGCAGCTCCGGGCGGACCCGGTAGGACACCTCGCGCCGCCCGCCCGGCTCGATGCGGTCCAGCACGAACCGCGGCCGCGGGCCGAGGGCGTAGGGCACCCGGTCCTGGAGCATCAGCAGGCCGGTGGGCAGCCGGGAGACGCTGTCGATGCGCAGCCCGACTCGGGCCTCCCCGGTGGCCTGCACCCGCGTGGGCGACAGCCGCCGGCTGGCGGTGACCCGGTGGCGGGTGCGGTGGAGGACGAGCACGCACACCAGGGGCAGCACGGCCAGGAGCAGCCCGACCCGCAACAGCCCCGCCTGGCCCAGGACATACGAGCACCCCGCCGAGGCGACGCCCGCCGCCAGGAACGAGCGGCCCCGGGTGGTCAGCCCCCCGAGCGCCGCCCACAGGCCGTCCCCGCCGTCCTCCGCCCGGTGCTCCTGGAGCGGCATCACAGCCTCCGCGCGCCCGGCGGCTGGTGCCCGAACGGGTCCGGCACCGGGGTGCGTTGGAGGATGTCGTGGACGACCTGCTCGGACGTGCGGCGGCTCAGCTGGGCCTGGGCGGTGGGCAGCAGTCGGTGTGCGAGCACGGCCACCGCAAGGGACTGCACGTCATCGGGGAGGGCGAACTCCCTGCCCGCCAGCGCCGCGGCGGCCTTCGCCGCCCGCAGCAGATGCAGCGTCGCACGGGGCGACGCGCCGAGTCTGAGCTCCGGATGGTGCCGGGTCGCGGTGACCACCTCCACCGCGTACCGCCGCACGGAGTCGGCGACGTGCACCGTGCGCACCGCCTCGACCAGCTTCACGATCTCGTGGGCGTGCGCGACGGGCTGCATGTCGTCGAGCGGGGAGATCGAGCCGTGGGTGTCCAGCATCCGCAGCTCCGCCTCCGGGCTGGGATAGCCGATGGACACCCGCGCCATGAAGCGGTCCCGCTGCGCCTCGGGCAGCGGATAGGTGCCCTCCATCTCCACCGGGTTCTGCGTGGCCACCACCATGAAGGGGCTGGGCAGTTCATAGCTGTGCCCGTCGACGGTGACCTGCCGCTCCTCCATCGACTCCAGCAGCGCCGACTGGGTCTTGGGGGAGGCGCGGTTGATCTCGTCGCCGATGACGATCTGGGCGAAGATGGCGCCGGGCTTGAACTCGAAGTCCCGCCGCTGCTGGTCGAAGACGCTCACCCCGGTGATGTCGGACGGCAGCAGGTCCGGGGTGAACTGGATGCGCCGGACCGAGCAGTCGACGGAGCGCGCCAGCGCCTTGGCGAGCATGGTCTTGCCCACCCCCGGCACGTCCTCGATGAGCAGGTGCCCCTCGGCGAGCAGGACGGTCAGCGCGAGCCGTACGACCTCCGGCTTGCCCTCGATCACACCCTCCACCGACCTGCGGACGCGCTCCGCGGTGGCGGTCAGATCTCCCCCTGCTCTCGACTCCGCTCGAGTGGGGGGACCCCCATGGCTCGCTCGCTCGTCATACGTGGTCACCCGGCCCTCCTCGGCCCGTATCCCGGGCCGGGGTCCGTGACACGGACCGGCCCACCCCGATGCGGGGACACCGCACCGCGGTGGTCGCGGCCGTGCCCCCGTACGCATTCTTGCCGCCCGTGGGCTCTTCCGTCACCGGCTGTGGATAACCGGTCGGTCACCGCTGCGGGTCGATCTCGCGCAGCAGGCCCGTCGAGACGTCGAAGACGAATCCCCGCACGTCGTCGCGGTGGGGCAGGAACGGGGAGGTGCGCACGCGCTGCATCGACTGGCGTACGTCCTGGTCGAGGTCCTTGAACGCCTCCACCGCCCACGGCGGGCGCTGGCCGACCTCGGCCTCGATCTCGTGCCGGAAGTCCTCGGTGAGGCTGAGCAGGCCGCAGCCGGTGTGGTGGATCAGTACGACGGAGCGGGTGCCCAGCGCCCGCTGGCTGATCGTCAGCGAACGGATGATGTCGTCGGTGACCACGCCGCCCGCGTTGCGGATGGTGTGGCAGTCGCCGAGCTCCAGGCCCAGCGCGGCGTGCAGGTCCAGTCGGGCGTCCATGCAGGCCACGACGGCGACCTTGAGGACGGGCCGGGCGTCCATGCCCGGATCGGTGAACGCGGCGGCGTACTCCGCGTTGGCCTGCACCAGTCGGTCGGTGACCGTGGGCTGGGTGCGGCCGTGGTCGGGGCTCATCGGCTGGGACGCGGATATCGACATATGCACGACGGTAATCGGCCACGGGCCCGTCGGCCCTTCCGATGGAGGGCAAAATCTGGTCAACGTGGCGTGATGTGAGGTATGCCACAGGTCATCGACCGCTCCGCCGCACGGGTGACGCCGTCGCTGTCCGTGACCATCCCCACCCGTCCGCCACCCGGCCCCCACCGGTCGCGTGACGCGCTGGCCAGTTGGTTGACCGAGGGGACGAGTGGACTAAAGTGGCGCGAAGTGGGAGGCGTGACGCTCCCCTTGGAACCGAAGATGCACCACGTGCGCCCTGCGCACGTACCCCTCGGCCTCCTCCCGCTCCCGGTCGCCCTGGCGTCACTTCCCCGGCGCCGAAGCGACCGCTTCCCCTTCGAGCGGGCGGGGACCCGGCGGTACGTGCCCACCGCCCACGGCAGTGTTTCCCGCCGGCCGCCCGGCCTTCCCGCACTCAGAAGGGCGCATGAGCAGCAACGCGCGACACGTCCCCGTCATGCTCCAGCGCTGCCTGGACATGCTCGCTCCCGCTCTCACCGAGCCCGGCGCCGTCGTCGTCGACTGCACCCTGGGCGCCGGCGGGCACAGCGAGGCGCTGCTCGAAAGATTCCCCGAGGCCCGCCTCGTCGCCCTGGACCGCGACCCGACCGCGCTCGCCCTCGCCGGCGAGCGCCTGGCCCGCTTCGGCGACCGCGCCACCCTCGTACGCGCCGTCTACCACGAGCTCCCCGAGGTGCTGGAGCGGCTCGGCATCCCCCGCGTCCAGGGCGTCCTGTTCGACCTCGGCGTCTCCTCCATGCAGCTCGACGAGGCCGACCGCGGCTTCGCCTACGCCCAGGACGCGCCGCTGGACATGCGCATGGACCAGACCACCGGCATCAGCGCCGCCGAGGTCCTCAACACCTACCCGCCCGGCGAGCTCGTGCGCATCCTGCGCGCCTACGGCGAGGAGAAGCAGGCCAAGCGGATCGTCTCGGCCGTCGTCCGGGAGCGTGAGAAGGAGCCCTTCACCAACAGCGCCCGGCTCGTCGAGCTGATCCGTGACGCCCTGCCGCAGGCCGCCAAGCGCACCGGCGGCAACCCCGCCAAGCGCACCTTCCAGGCCCTGCGCATCGAGGTCAACGGCGAGCTGGTCAGCGTCGAGCGGGCCATCCCCGCCGCCGTGGCCGCCCTGGCCGTCGGCGGCCGCATCGCCGTGCTGTCCTACCAGTCGCTGGAGGACCGCATCGTCAAGGCCGTCTTCGCGGCGGGCGCCACCAGCACCGCGCCGGCCGGCCTGCCGGTCGTGCCCGAGCGCTACCAGCCGCGCCTGAAGCTGCTCACCCGCGGCGCCGAGCTGCCCACCGAGGAAGAGGTCGCCGAGAACCGGCGGGCCGCCCCCGCCCGGCTGCGCGGCGCCGAGCGCATCCGCGAGGACATCTTGTGACGGCCGCCGCCCGCGGCCGGGGCTCCCGGCTGGCCGGACTCCTGCCACTGGGGCCCGGCGGGGCGAAACGCACCCCGTTCGTCCTGCTGACCGTGGTGCTGCTCGGCTCCGGCCTGATCTCGCTGCTACTGCTGAACTCCTCGCTCAACCAAGGCTCCTTCGAGCTCAGCCGCCTCCAGCGCAAGACCACCGAGCTCACCGACGAACAGCAGGCACTGCAGCAGGAAGTCGACCGGCTCGCCGCCCCCGACGCGCTCGAACGCCGCGCCCGCGAGCTGGGCATGGTGCCCGGCGGCAGCCCCGCCTTCCTCAATCCCGACGGCACCGTCCGGGGCGTCCCCTCCCCGGCCTCCTCCGACGTCCCCGCCGCACCGGCGGCCTACGTCCCCCCGCTCCCGGTACCCATGGCACCCGGACCCGTCCCCCCGGCTCCCCATGTCCCTGCGGCCCCCGTCCCCGTAGCCCCCGTCCCCGCCCGTCCGGCGGCGCGGACCGTTCCGGCCCTTCCCCCGCCCCCGGCGGGCGGGACCCCCAGGCAGGTCAGGTAGGTGACGTAAGTGACCGCGCCCAAGCAGCCCCGGCGCCCCGTGCCCCGGCCCGCGCGCCCCGTCGCGCGCCCGGCCCGCCTGCGGGGGAGTGGCCGGCCGATCCGGCTGGGCAACCCCCGGCCGAGGCTGCGGCTGATCGGCTTCGGACTGGCGGTCGTCCTGCTGATCTTCACGGTGCGGCTGCTCCAGGTGCAGGCCGTCGACGCCAGCGCCTACGCGGCCAGGGCGAACCTCAACCGCTACATCCCGGTCACGCTGGCCGCCGAGCGCGGCGCCATCACCGACCGCGGCGGCGTGGACCTCGCCACCACCGTCGACGCCTACGACATCACGGCCGCTCCCGACCTGCTCACCCCCGAGCGGATCAAGGCCGAGGGCGCCGCCCGGCAGGCCGCCGGCCTGCTCGCGCCCGTGCTCGGCGAGAAGGCCGACGCGCTGGAGGAGAAGCTCACCGCCAACCCCAAGTCCAAGTACGTCGTCCTCGCCCGCCGGCAGACCCCGCAGGTCTGGCGGAAGATCGCCGAGCTGAAGAAGGCCCAGCAGGAGAAGGCCAAGCACCAGCAGGGTGTCAACGTCCTCGCCGGCGTCAACCGCGAATCGCACAGCAAGCGCGTCTACCCCAACGGCGACCTGGCTGCCGGGCTGCTCGGCTTCGTCAACAGCGAGGGCCAGGGCGGCGGCGGCCTGGAGGCTCAGCTCAACGAGGCGCTCGCGGGCAAGAACGGCAAGCGCGTCTACGCCCAGTCCGGCGGCCGCCAGGTGCCCACCGGAGACGTCAAGGAACAGGCCGCCGTGCCCGGCTCCGACGTCGAGCTCACCATCGACCGCGACATCCAGTGGGCCGCGCAGAACGCCATCGCGAGCCAGGTGCGCGACTCCCAGGCCGACCGCGGCTACGTGGTCGTCCAGGACACCCGCTCCGGCGAGATCCTGGCCATGGCCGACGCCCCCGGCTACGACCCCAACGACCTCGAGCACGCCGACCGCGCCGCCATGGGCAACGCCGCCCTCCAGGACGCCTACGAGCCCGGCAGCGTCAGCAAGGTCATGACCATGGCCGCCGTCCTCGAAGAGGGCGTCGCCGCCCCCGACACCCACGTCGAGGTGCCCAACCGGCTGGCGCGTGCCGACCGCTCCTTCGCCGACGACGTCGACCACCCCACCTGGCACCTCACCCTCAACGGCGTCCTCGCCAAGTCCAGCAACATCGGCACGATCCTCGCCAGCGAGCAGCTCGGCAAGAGCCGGGAAGAGGCCGACCAGACCCTCTACACCTACCTGCGCAGGTTCGGCATCGGCCGCCCCACCGGCCTCGGCTTCCCCGGCGAGACCCCCGGCATCCTCGCCAAGCCCTCGCAGTGGAGCGCCTCCCAGGCCTTCACCGTCCCCTTCGGCCAGGGCCTGTCCCTCAACGCCGTCCAAGCCGCCTCCGTCTACTCCACGATCGCGGCCGGCGGCGAGCGCGTACAGCCCAGCCTGGTCCGCGGCATCAAGGGCCCCGACGGCCGCTTCACCCCCGCACCTGCCCCGCCGCGCACCCGGGTGGTCGGCGAGAAGACCGCCCGGCAGCTCTCCGACATGCTGGAGTCGGTGGTCGACGACCAGGACGGCACCGGCATCAAGGCGAAGATCCCCGGCTACCGCGTCGCCGGCAAGACCGGCACCTCCAACCGGGTGGACCCCACGACAGGCCGCTACCACGGCTACACCGCCTCCTTCGCCGGCTACGCCCCCGCCGACCAGCCCCGCCTCACCGTCTACTGCGCCATCCAGAACCCGACCAAGGGCAGCTACTTCGGCGGGCAGATCTGCGGGCCGGTCTTCAAGCAGGTCATGGAGTTCGCGCTGAAAACCCTCCAGGTGCCGCCGTCGGGCTCCCAGCCGCCCCGGCTGCCGGTGAGCTACGACGGGCAATGAGCCGGGCCCGCCGTGACGACGATCACTCCCGATGCCGGGAACCCCGGCCCGGCGCGCCCCTCGCTTCGCGACGAAGCGGGTGCGCCCGGTACGCTCACCGCCGTGCCCCACGCTGATCAGTCCCACACCAGCCACCAGGACGCCCCCGCCGTGACCCCGTCCGTCACCAACCCGGGAGCGCCCCGCCCGACCCGGGTCCGGCCCGTGCCGCTCACGGAGCTGGCCGGTCAGCTGGGCATTGCCGCTCCCCACGGCGCCGCGGGCGTCGCCGTCACCGGCATCACCCACGACTCGCGGGCCGTGCGCCCGGGCGACGTCTACGCCGCCCTGCCCGGCGCCCGCTTCCACGGCGCCGACTTCGCCGCCCAGGCCGCGGGCCAGGGCGCCGCCGCCGTGCTGACGGACCCCTCCGGCGCCGACCGCGCCGCGGCTACGGGCCTGCCCGTGCTCACCGTCGACAGCCCGCGCGACCGCATGGGCGCGCTGGCCGCCACGATCTACGGCGAGCCCGGCCGCGACCTGCTCCAGATCGGCATCACCGGCACCTCCGGCAAGACCACCACCGCCTACCTCATCGAGGGCGGCCTGCGCGCCGTCGGCGGGCCCACGGGCCTGATCGGCACCGTCGAGTCCCGCATCGGCGACGAGCGCCTGAAATCGGAGCGCACCACGCCCGAGGCCACGGACCTGCAGGCGATCTTCGCCGTCATGCGCGAGCGCGGGGTCCGCTCGGTCGCCATGGAGGTCTCCAGCCACGCGCTGCGCCTCGGCCGCGTCGACGGCTGCGTCTTCGACGTCGCCGTCTTCAACAACCTCAGCCCGGAGCACATGGAGTTCCACACGGGCATGGAGGACTACTTCGCGGCCAAGGCCGAGCTGTTCACCAAGGAGCGCAGCCGCGTCGGCGTGGTGAACCTCGACGACGAGTACGGGCGCCGCCTCGCCGAGGGCGAGTCCGAGGTCCCCGTCACCACCTTCTCCGCCGAGGGCCGCCCCGACGCCGACTGGCGCGCCGTGGACGTGGAGATCGGCCCGTTCGACTCCGCCTTCACCGTCCTGGGCCCGGAGGGCCGCACGATCACGGCCAGGGCGCCGCTCGCCGGCCCGTTCAACGTCGCCAACGCGCTCGCCGCCATCGTCGCCCTCACCGCCGCCGGGATCGACCCGCAGACCGCCGCCGACGGCGTCGCGGCCGTCCCCGGCGTGCCCGGCAGGCTTGAGCGCGTGGACGCGGGCCAGCCCTACCTGGCCGTCGTCGACTACGCGCACAAGACGGACGCCGTCGAATCGGTTCTCCGCGCGCTGCGCAAGACCGGCCCCGGCCGGATCCACGCCGTGCTCGGCTGCGGCGGCGACCGCGACACCACCAAGCGCGCCCCGATGGGCCGCGCGCTGGCCCGGCTCGCCGACACCGCCGTGCTGACCTCGGACAACCCCCGCTCCGAGGACCCGCTCGCGATCCTCGCCACCATGCTCGCGGGCGCCGCCGAGGTGCCCGCCGCCGAGCGCGGCACCGTCCTCCTGCTGGAGGACCGGGCCGCCGCCATCGCCGCCGCCGTCGCCCGTGCCGAACCCGGCGACACCGTCCTGGTCCTGGGCAAGGGCCACGAACAGGGCCAGGACATCGCCGGAGTGGTACGCCCCTTCGACGACCGCCAGGTGCTGCGCGAGGCCATCGAGGCAGAGCAGCTGCGCTCGTCGAACAAGCACCGGAACGACCAGGGATGACAGACCGCCATGCGCGCACAACCCTCCCCCCGGAAGCCCTCCCGAACGGCCGGAGGTGAATCCCGTTGATCGATCTGTCCCTCGCCGAGATCGCCGCCATCGTGGGCGGTCAGCAGCACGACATACCGGACCCCGGGCGCACGGCCTCCGGCCCGGTGGTCATCGACTCCCGTGAGGTGCGGCCCGGCAGCCTCTTCGCCGCACTGCCGGGCGAGCACGTCGACGGGCACGACTTCGCCGAGCGCGCCGTCGCCGCGGGCGCCGCCGCCGTGCTGGCCGCCCGCCCCGTCGGCGTCCCCGCGATCGTGGTCGACGACGTGGTGAGCGCCCTGGGCGCCCTCGCCCGCGCCGTCGTGGACCGGCTCGGCACCCCCGTGATCGGCCTGACCGGCTCGGCGGGCAAGACCAGCACCAAGGACCTGGTCGCCCAGCTGCTGGAGCGCCTGGGCCCCACCGTGTGGACGCCGGGCTCCCTGAACAACGAGATCGGGCTGCCGCTGACCGCGCTCCGCGCCGACGAGGGCACCCGCCATCTCGTGCTGGAGATGGGTGCCCGCGGCATCGGCCACATCCGCTACCTCGCCGAGCTGACCCCGCCGCGCATCGGCGTCGTGCTCAACGTCGGCACCGCCCACGTCGGCGAGTTCGGCGGCCGCGAGCAGATCGCGGTGGCCAAGGGTGAGCTCGTCGAGGCGCTGCCCCCGGCCGAGGACGGCGGCGTAGCCGTGCTCAACGCCGACGACCCGCTCGTGCGCGCCATGAGCAGCCGCACCAAGGCCCGTACGGTCCTCTTCGGCGAGGCCGCCGACGCGCACGTACGCGCCGAGAACGTCCGGCTCACCGCGGCAGGACAGCCCTCCTTCGCGCTTCACACACCCACCGGGTGCGCCGAAGTGACCATGCGGCTGTACGGTGAGCACCACGTGTCGAACGCGCTCGCCGCGGCCGCCGTCGCCCATGAGCTGGGCATGCCCGTGCACGAGATCGCTTCCGCGCTCTCCGCCGCGGGCCAGCTCTCCCGCTGGCGGATGGAGGTCACCGAGCGCGCGGACGGCGTGACGATCGTCAACGACGCCTACAACGCGAACCCCGAGTCCATGAGAGCCGCGCTGCGCGCGCTGGCCGCCATGGGCGAAGCCGCTCGGGCAAGAGGGGGACGCACGTGGGCGGTACTCGGCCGGATGGCCGAGCTCGGCGGGGAGTCGCTGGCCGAGCACGACGCGGTCGGGCGGCTCGCCGTCCGGCTCAATGTCGGCAAGCTCGTGGCAGTCGGGGGCAGGGAAGCGGCCTGGCTGCAAATGGGCGCCTATAACGAGGGTTCGTGGGGTGAGGAGTCGGTGCACGTGTCCGACGCGCAGGCGGCGGTCGACCTGTTGCGCAGCGAGCTGCGCCCGGGAGACGTCGTACTGGTGAAGGCGTCCAGGTCGGTGGGGCTGGAGCGGGTGGCCGAGCAGCTGCTCGCCGTCGACGGTGAGGTCGCCGGCTGATGAACCAGATCCTCTTCGCGGGTGTCATCGGTCTGTTCCTGACCCTCATCGGCACCCCGCTGCTGATCAAGTTCCTCGCCCGCAAGGGCTACGGCCAGTTCATCCGTGACGACGGCCCGCGCGGCCACGCGGGGAAGAAGGGCACGCCCACCATGGGTGGCATCGCCTTCATCCTGGCCACGCTGATCGCGTACGCCGTCACCAAGGTGATCACCAGCCACTCGCCGACGACCTCGGGCCTGCTGGTGCTCTTCCTGACCGCGGGCATGGGCCTGGTCGGCTTCCTCGACGACTACATCAAGATCGTCAAGCAGCGGAGCCTGGGCCTGCGCGCCAAGGCGAAGATGGCCGGCCAGCTGATCGTCGGCATCGCCTTCGCGGTCCTCGCGCTGCAGTTCGCCGACACCCGGGGCCAGACCCCGGCCTCCACGCGGCTCTCCTTCACCCAGGACTTCGGCTGGTCCGTCGGCCCGGTGATCTTCGTGGTGTGGGCGCTGTTCATGATCCTCGCGATGTCGAACGGCGTGAACCTCACCGACGGCCTCGACGGCCTGGCCACCGGCGCCTCGGTGATGGTCTTCGGCGCCTACGTCTTCATCGGCACCTGGCAGCACGGCCAGTCCTGCGCCAACCCGCTGACCGCGGGCGCCGCCTGCTACGAGGTGCGCGATCCGCTCGATCTCGCGGTCGTCGCCTCCGCGCTGATGGGCTCCTGCTTCGGCTTCCTGTGGTGGAACACCTCGCCCGCCAAGATCTTCATGGGTGACACCGGCTCGCTCGCCCTCGGCGGCGCCCTCGCAGGCCTCGCGATCTGCTCCCGCACCGAGCTGCTGCTCGCCCTGCTGGGCGGCCTCTTCGTGCTCATCACCATGTCCGTGGTGATCCAGGTCGGCTCCTTCCGCATGACCGGGAAGCGGGTCTTCCGGATGGCCCCGCTCCAGCACCACTTCGAACTCAAGGGGTGGAGCGAAGTCCTTGTGGTGGTCCGCTTCTGGATCATCCAGGGCCTGTGCGTGGCCGTCGGACTCGGAATCTTCTACGCCGGATGGTTGGCCATCAAGTGAGCCTCGTGAGCTTTACGGGCAAGCACATCACCGTCGCCGGTCTCGGCGTGAGCGGCATCAGCGCCGCCCGCGCCCTGGCCGGCCTCGGCGCGAAGGTGACCGTCGTCGACGGCGGCGACACCCCGGCCCTGCGCGAGCGCGCCGGCGTGCTCGGCGCCCAGCAGGGCGTCACCGTCCGCCTCGGCGACGCCGACACCCTCCCCGAGGGCACCGACCTCGTCGTCACCTCGCCCGGCTGGAAGCCCACCAGCCCGCTCTTCGCGGCCGCGGCCGCGGCGGGCGTGGGTGTGGTCGGCGATGTCGAGATCGCCTGGCAGCTGCGTGGCGAGGGGGCCGCCCCCTGGCTCGCCGTCACCGGCACCAACGGCAAGACCACCACCGTCCAGATGCTCGCCTCCATCCTGGAGGCCGCCGGACTGCGCACCGCCGCCGTCGGCAACATCGGCACCCCCATCATCGACGTGGTGCTTTCCCAGGAGCCCTACGACGTCCTCGCCGTCGAGCTCTCCAGCTACCAGCTGCACTGGGCGCCCTCGCTGCGCGCCCACTCCGCCGCCGTCCTCAACCTCGCGCCCGACCACCTCGACTGGCACGGCTCGATGGAGGCGTACGCGGCCGACAAGGGCCGGATCTACGAGGGCAACAAGGTCGCCTGCGTCTACAACGCCGCCGACCCGGCCACCGAGGCCCTGGTCCGCGAGGCCGACGTCGAGGAGGGCTGCCGGGCCATCGGCTTCACCCTGGGCACCCCGGGCCTGTCCATGCTCGGCGTCGTCGACGGCATCCTGGTCGACCGCGCCTTCGTGGCCGACCGGCAGAAGAACGCCCAGGAGCTGGCCGAGGTCTCCGACATCGCGCCCTCCGCCGGCCCGGCCGCCCCGCACAACATCGCCAACGCCCTGGCCGCGGCCGCCCTCGCCCGCGCCTTCGGCGTGGAGCCCGCGGCCGTCCGCGACGGGCTGCGCGCCTTCCGCCCGGACGCCCACCGCATCGCGCACGTCGCCGACGTCGACGGCGTCCGCTACGTGGACGACTCCAAGGCCACCAACACCCACGCCGCACAGGCCTCCCTGGCCTCCTACGAGCCCATCGTGTGGATCGCGGGCGGCCTCGCCAAGGGCGCGACCTTCGACGAGCTCGTCAGCGCCTCCGCACGACGGCTGCGCGGCGTCGTCCTCATCGGGGCCGACCGGGGGCTGATCAGGGAAGCCCTGGCGCGACACGCCCCGGATGTGCCGGTGGTCGACCTCGACCGGACCGACACTGGGGCGATGGCCGCGGCCGTCCGCGAGGCGGCACGACTGGCCCGGCCCGGGGACACCGTCCTGATGGCCCCGGCGTGTGCCTCCATGGACATGTTCACCAACTACAACAAGCGCGGCGAGGCCTTCGCCGAGGCCGTCCGGACCCTGGCCGAAGGCCGCGGCGCCGACGAGTAGCCGCCGGAACCCCGCGGCGCGGGCCGGCGGCGCGGGAGACCACCGGAGGGGACACCCGGATGCACGCCGACCACAGCGCGGCGCCGATCGGCGCACGGCCCGCCCTGCGCGGTTCCCCCGCGCGCTCCCGGCCCGTACGAGCCCCCCGCCCGACGGCACGCCCGCGCAGCCCGCGAGCCCCCCGCGCCCCGCGCGGCGGGCCTCGTGGGCTGCGCCGGCTGCACCTACGGGCCAAACGGGCCTGGGACCGCCCCCTGACCGCGTACTACCTGGTCATGGGCGGCTCCCTGCTGATCACCGTGCTGGGCCTGGTAATGGTCTACTCCGCCTCCCAGATCAAGGCCATGCAGAACGGCCTCGCCCCCAGCTACTTCTTCCGCAAGCAGCTGCTGGCCGCCGCCATCGGCACCGTGCTGCTGCTCGCCGCGGCCCGCACGCCCGTCAGACTGCTGCGCGCCCTGGCCTACCCGCTGCTGGCCGCCTCCGTATTCCTGCTCTGCATGGTCCAGGTGCCCGGCGTCGGCCAGACCATCAACGGCAACACCAACTGGATCTCGCTCGGCGGCCCCTTCCAGCTCCAGCCCAGCGAGTTCTCCAAGCTCGCGCTCGTGCTGTGGGGCGCCGACCTGCTGGCCCGCAAGCAGTCCAAGAAGCTGCTCTCCCAGTGGAAGCACCTTCTGGTCCCGCTGGTGCCCGTCACCTTCATGCTGCTCGGCCTGATCATGCTCGGCGGCGACATGGGCACCACCGTCGTCCTCACCGCCGTGCTGCTCGGCATGCTCTGGGTGGCGGGCGCCCCGACCCGGCTCTTCGCCGGCGTGTTCGGCGTCACGGCCGCGCTGGCCGTACTGTTCATCAAGACCAGCGCCAACCGCATGTCCCGGCTGGCCTGCATCGGCGCGACCGACCCGGGCACCCACGACCAGTGCTGGCAGGCCGTGCACGGCATCTACGCGCTGGCCAATGGCGGCTGGTTCGGGGCCGGACTCGGGGCGAGTGTGGAAAAATGGGGTGAATTGCCCGAGCCCCACACCGACTTCATCTTCGCCATCACCGGCGAGGAACTGGGCCTGGCAGGGACGCTGTCGGTGCTCGCCCTGTTCGCGGCTCTAGGCTATGCGGGTATCCGCGTGGCCGGACGCACGGAGGACCCCTTCGTGAGGTACGCCGCGGGAAGCGTGACCACCTGGATCATGGCGCAGGCCGTGGTCAACATCGGTGCGGTGCTCGGCCTGCTGCCGATCGCCGGAGTCCCGCTCCCGCTGTTCTCCTACGGAGGGTCCGCCCTGCTGCCGACCATGTTCGCCATCGGGCTGCTGATCGCCTTCGCGCGCGACGAACCCGGTGCGCGGGCAGCGCTCGCCATGCGGCAGCCTGGGGTGAGATGGAAGACGATGAGACGGCGCGTCAAGAAGCGGCCGTCCGGAGAGCGGTGAATTTCGGTGCATGTCGTACTCGCCGGCGGGGGGACCGCCGGCCACATCGAGCCCGCGCTCGCCCTCGCGGACGCCCTGCGCAGGCAGGACCCGACCGTGGGGATCACGGCGCTCGGCACTGAGCGGGGCCTCGAGACCCGCCTCGTGCCCGAGCGGGGCTACGAGCTGGGGCTGATCCCCGCCGTACCGCTGCCCCGCAAGCCCACCCCGGAGCTGATCACCGTCCCCGGGCGGCTGCGCGGCACCATCAAGGCCGCCGAGCAGATCCTGGAGCGAACCCGGGCGGACTGCGTGGTCGGCTTCGGCGGCTATGTGGCGCTGCCCGGCTACCTGGCCGCCAAGCGGCTCGGCGTGCCGATCATCGTCCACGAGGCCAACGCCCGCCCCGGCCTCGCCAACAAGATCGGCTCGCGCTACGCCGCCGGGGTCGCCGTGAGCACCCCCGACAGCAAGCTGCGCAACGCCCGCTACGTCGGCATCCCGCTGCGCCGCACCATCGCCACCCTGGACCGCGCCGCCATGCGCCCCCAGGCGCGGGCCGCCTTCGGGCTCGACCCCAACCTGCCCACGCTGCTGGTCTCCGGCGGCTCCCAGGGCGCCCGGCGGCTGAACGAGGTCGTCCAGGCCGTCGCCCCGGTGCTCCAGCGCTCGGGCGTGCAGATCCTGCACGCGGTCGGCCCGAAGAACGAGCTGCCGCGCGCGGACAACATGCCCGGAATGCCGCCCTATGTCCCGGTATCGTATGTGGACCGGATGGACCTCGCGTACGCCGCGGCCGACATGATGCTCTGCCGCGCGGGCGCGATGACCGTGGCCGAGCTGTCCGCCGTCGGCCTCCCGGCCGCCTACGTCCCGCTGCCCATCGGCAACGGCGAACAGCGGCTCAATGCCCAGCCGCTGGTCAAGGCGGGCGGCGGCCTGCTGGTCGACGACGCCGAGCTGACCCCCGAGTGGGTGCAGAACCACGTGCTCCCGGTGCTCTCCGACCCGCACCGGCTGTACGAGATGTCCCGGTCCGCCGCCGAGTTCGGCCGGCGCGACGCCGACGAGCTCCTGGTCGGCATGGTGTACGAGGCGATTGCCGCACGCAGAGCGGGCTGACGGCCCGCAGGAGCAGGAGGCTGGGTAGCGTGGCCGGACCGACGACCGCCCGGCGCGGTGGCGAGAAGAACGGGAAGTCCAAGGCGGGCGGATCGTCCAAGCCGTCGAAGCCGCGGTCGTCGTCCGGCCGTCCCCGGCCGGGCGGTGGGCCCCGCAAAGGCGGGGCCGCCGCCTCCCGGCCCTCCAGGCGGCGCCGCCTGCTGCTCTGGTCGGCGGCCGCCGCGCTCGGCGGAGCGGCCGTCATCTGGCTGCTCTACGGCTCCGGCTGGCTGTGCGTCACCCGAGTGGATGTCAGCGGCACCAAGACGCTGACGCCCGCCGAGGTGCGCGCGGCGGCCGCCGTCCCGCTCGGCGAACCGCTGGCCGCCGTGGACACCGACGGCATCGAGGAGCGGCTGCGCACCCGGCTGCCGAGGATCCGCGAGGTCGAGGTCGTACGGTCCTGGCCACATGGAATCGGTCTGAAAGTGACCGAGCGACAGCCGGAAGTGCTCTTCGAAAGAGGCGGGAAGTTTGTCGAGATCGACGGTTCCGGCGTGCGGTTCGCCACAGTCGATCAGGCTCCGTCCGGGGTCCCGCGCTTGGTGATGGAGGCCCAGGACTCGCCCAGCACCCGGCGGTTCGGCGCCGGCCGCCTCGAACAGGAGGGCGTCCGGGTCGCCGCCGCCCTGCCTGCGGCGATCCGCCGGGACCTGCAGGTCGTCCGGGTGCGTTCGTACGACTCCATCACCGTGGAGCTGGCGGGGGGCCGGTCCGTCGTGTGGGGGAGTGGCGAACGGGGCGAGGCGAAGGCCCGTACGCTCACCGCACTGCTCAAGGCCGCTCCGGACGCCCGCCACTTCGACGTCAGCGCTCCGGGGGCCCCCGCGGTGTCCGGGAGTTGACGCCGATGAGGGCCGGACAGCACCCTGGTTGGCTACGGCTATGGGTGATCACATAGGGTGAAAAGAAAAACGGGAGGTTCGGCGTGTTCGTTGAACACGCGCCGCTTGTCGACTTAGTGTCCTGCTTCAGAGAACAAGGGAACAGTGACACCAGTAACCCTAAACTTCAACGTTAGGGTTCGGGTCGGCGTTCGGAACCGCCCCCCAGGCATACGTAACTCGAGGCGAGAGGCCTTCGACGTGGCAGCACCGCAGAACTACCTCGCAGTCATCAAGGTCGTCGGCATCGGCGGCGGTGGCGTGAACGCCATCAACCGGATGATCGAGGTCGGTCTCAAGGGCGTCGAGTTCATCGCGATCAACACCGATGCACAGGCCCTCCTGATGAGCGACGCCGATGTGAAGCTCGATGTCGGCCGTGAGCTCACCCGTGGCCTCGGCGCCGGCGCCAACCCCGATGTCGGCCGCAAGGCCGCCGAGGACCACCGCGAGGAGATCGAGGAGGTCCTCAAGGGGGCCGACATGGTCTTCGTCACCGCGGGCGAGGGCGGCGGCACCGGCACCGGCGGCGCGCCCGTCGTGGCCAACATCGCCCGCTCGCTGGGCGCCCTGACGATCGGTGTGGTCACCCGCCCGTTCACCTTCGAGGGCCGCCGCCGCGCCAACCAGGCCGAGGACGGCATCGCGGGCCTGCGCGAAGAGGTCGACACCCTCATCGTGATCCCCAACGACCGCCTGCTGTCCATCTCGGACCGCCAGGTGAGCGTGCTCGACGCCTTCAAGTCGGCCGACCAGGTGCTGCTCTCCGGCGTCCAGGGCATCACCGACCTGATCACCACGCCGGGCCTGATCAACCTCGACTTCGCCGACGTCAAGTCCGTGATGTCCGAGGCCGGGTCCGCGCTGATGGGCATCGGCTCGGCCCGCGGCGACGACCGCGCGGTGGCCGCGGCCGAGATGGCCATCTCCTCGCCGCTGCTGGAGGCGTCCATCGACGGCGCCCGCGGTGTGCTGCTCTCCATCTCCGGCGGCTCCGACCTCGGCCTCTTCGAGATCAACGAGGCCGCCCAGCTGGTCAGCGAGGCCGCCCACCCCGAGGCCAACATCATCTTCGGCGCCGTCATCGACGACGCCCTCGGCGACGAGGTCCGCGTCACGGTCATCGCGGCCGGCTTCGACGGCGGCCAGCCGCCCGCCAAGGGCAGCCGCGACAAGGTGCTCGGCGGCTCCTCCTCCTACGGCTCGGGCCGCGAGGAGAGCAGCCCGGCCGCCTCGCCCGGCCGCTCGGCGTCGGCTCCGGCCGAGCCGTCCCGGCCCTCCTTCGGCGGCCTGGGCAATGTGACCCCGCGGACCGAGGAGCCCGCCACGGTGCCCGACCCGGCGCCGGCCGGCGAGGTCCCCCCGCCGCCGGTCGCCTCCCCGCAGGTCCCGCCGGCCCGTCCGTACCAGGACTCCACCGCCGAGGAACTGGACGTTCCCGACTTCCTGAAGTGACACTGCCCTGAATCCACAAGGAACGTGAGCGGCCCCCAGTGATAGGGCAACAGCACACAGTGCCCCCTGTAGAACATGTGGAACACGCGAGCGGCGCGCACTTCGCCTTCACCGACAGGTGGGGCGGGGTGAGCGCCGCTCCGTATGCGGAGCTCAATCTGGGCGGCGCGGTCGGCGACGACCCGGCGGCCGTACGGGCCAACCGGGAGCTGGCCGCCCGGGCGCTGGGCCTCGACCCGGCGGACGTCGTCTGGATGAACCAGGTGCACGGCCGGGATGTCGCGGTGGTCGACGGCCCCTGGCGGACGTCGGAGGTCCCGGCGGTGGACGCCGTGGTGACGGCGCGTCGGGGGCTCGCCCTCGCGGTGCTGACCGCGGACTGCACCCCGGTGCTGCTGGCCGACCCGGTCGCGGGGATCGCGGGCGCGGCCCACGCCGGCCGGCCCGGACTTCTCGCGGGCGTGGTCCCGGCGGTCGTCGGGGAGATGCTGCGGCTCGGCGCCGAGCCGGACCGGATCGTCGCCCGCATCGGCCCCTCGGTGTGCGGCCTGTGCTACGAGGTGCCGGAGGCGATGCGCGCCGAGGTCGCCGAGGCGGTGCCCGAGGCCTGGGCCACCACCCGGCAGGGCACGCCGGCGGTCGACGTCGCGGCCGGGGTCGTGGCGCAGCTCGGTCGAATGGGTGTCAGCATCAGCGGCAAATCTCACATTTGCACACTGGAGTCGGCCGACCACTTCTCCTACCGGCGCGAGCGCACCACTGGCCGGCTCGCGAGCTACGTGTGGCTCGGGGGGACACCTTCGGTCGGAGGCGTCGAGGGCGTCGGGGACGCCGGGGGAGGACGGGCGTGACGACGGACCGCAGAACCCAGTTGGCGGACAACCTCGCCCGGGTGGAGGAACGTATCTCCGCCGCGTGTGCCGCGGCGGGCCGCGGGCGGGAAGAGGTGACCCTCATCGTGGTCACCAAGACCTACCCCGCGAGCGATGTCCGCCTCCTCGCCGACCTGGGGGTCCGTCATGTCGCGGAGAACCGCGACCAGGACGCCGCCCCGAAGGCCGCCGAGTGCTCGGATCTGCCCCTTACCTGGCACTTTGTCGGTCAGCTGCAGACAAACAAGGTGCGATCGGTGGTGAATTACGCCGATCTGGTGCACTCCATTGACCGCGAGCGACTGGTGACTTCGCTCTCGGCCGCGGCCGTCCGGGCGGGCCGGAAGCTGGACTGCCTGATCCAGGTGGCGCTTGACGCGGAGTCGGGCGAGCGGGGCGCCAGAGGCGGGATCGCTCCCGACGGGGTGCCGGCTCTGGCTGACGCGCTCGCCGCCGCCGAAGGCCTGCGACCGGTGGGTCTCATGACGGTGGCTCCGCTGACGGGCCCGTACGAGGGCAGGGCGAGAGGGGCGTTCGACCGGCTGATGGAAATCGCAACGGACCTGCGCGCGGTCCATCCTGCTGCGAACATGGTGTCAGCAGGTATGAGCGCGGACCTCGAGGAGGCCGTTGCAGCCGGTGCGACACATGTACGTGTCGGCTCAGCGGTACTCGGAGTCCGCCCCGGGCTCGGGTAACGTCGCCAAGAAGTCGGACCACAGCAGAAAATATGGTCATTCCCGTCAAAAGGCGGGCAGGCCACGTGGATCCAGCGCCGTTGACGGAGCCGATCCACCACAGAGCGGAGGACGCAGAGAATGGCCGGCGCGATGCGCAAGATGGCGGTCTACCTCGGCCTCGTGGAGGACGATGGGTACGACGGCCCGGGGTTCGACCCCGACGACGAGTTCGAGCCCGAGCCGGAGCCGGACCGGCGCCGGCAGCACCAAACGCACCAAGCTCAACCGACACAATCGGACGAACCGGTTCGAGTCGCCCAGCCGCCCGCGCAGCGTGAACCCGCTCCGCTCGTAGCGGAAACGGGACGACCCGCCCGAATCGCCCCCGTGTCGTCCATCACACCCGAACGCCACTCTCTGGAGAAGAACGCACCGGTGATCATGCCCAAGGTTGTGTCCGAGCGGGAGCCTTACCGCATCACGACATTGCACCCCCGGACCTACAACGAGGCCCGTACCATCGGGGAACACTTCCGCGAAGGTACCCCGGTGATCATGAATCTCACCGAGATGGACGACACCGACGCGAAGCGGCTTGTCGACTTTGCGGCCGGCCTGGTCTTCGGGCTGCACGGCAGCATCGAGCGGGTGACGCAGAAGGTGTTCCTGCTGTCTCCTGCTAACGTCGATGTCACGGCGGAGGACAAGGCCCGCATCGCAGAGGGTGGGTTCTTCAACCAGAGCTGAGACGCAACACCGGGCAAACCGGACAACGGCCAACCGGCCTGGTACGAGCAAGGGGAGAGGGAAGCGCGGGATGGGCATCGCACAGCAGGTGATCTACATCGCGCTGTACTGCTTCCTGATCGTGCTGATTTTCCGCTTGGTGATGGACTACGTCTTCCAGTTCGCCCGCTCGTGGCAACCCGGTAAGGCGATGGTGGTCCTCCTGGAGGCCACCTACACTGTCACCGATCCGCCACTCAAGCTTCTGCGGCGGGTCATCCCGCCGCTGCGTCTCGGGGGCGTGGCGCTCGACCTGTCCTTCTTCGTACTGATGATCATCGTCTACATCCTGATCACCGTCGTGAGCCGGCTGTGAACGCGGCTGTGAACGATACGGTCTTGCCGATTGCCGACGACTACGTTGAGGTGAAGAAGAGATGCCGCTGAGCCCCGAGGACGTGCGGAACAAGCAGTTCACGACCGTCCGCCTCCGAGAAGGCTATGACGAGGACGAGGTCGATGCCTTCCTCGACGAGGTCGAGGCCGAACTGACCCGCCTGCTCCGGGAGAACGAGGACCTGCGCGCCAAGCTGGCCGCCGCCACGCGCGCCGCCGCGCAGAACCAGCAGCAGAACATGCGGAAGCCGGAGCCCCAGGACGGGCGGCCCGGTGCTCCCGTGCCCGCCGCCATATCCGGCCCGCAGCCGGTGCCGCCGAACCAGCAGCAGATGGGGGGTCCGCCGCAGCTTCCGGGCGGTGCCCCGCAGCTGCCGGCCGGACCAGGCGGACACGGCCACGGTCCCCAGGGCCCGCACGGTCCCGGCCCGATGGGACAGAACGGTCCGATGGGTGGCCCGATGGGCGGACCCATGGGACAGAACGGACCGATGGGGCAGAACCCCATGGGGCAGAACGGCCCGATGGGCCAGAACCCCATGGGGCAGAACGGCCCCATGGGCGGCCCGCAGCTGCCGCAGCCGGGGCAGGGCCCCGGTGGTGACAGCGCTGCCCGAGTCCTTTCGCTCGCACAGCAGACCGCCGACCAGGCGATCGCGGAGGCCCGTTCCGAGGCCAACAAGATCGTCGGCGAGGCGCGCAGCCGTGCCGAGGGTCTGGAGCGGGACGCCCGTGCCAAGGCGGACGCCCTGGAGCGGGACGCGCAGGAGAAGCACCGCGTGGCGATGGGCTCGCTGGAGTCCGCGCGCGCCACGCTGGAGCGCAAGGTCGAGGACCTGCGCGGCTTCGAGCGCGAGTACCGCACGCGGCTGAAGTCCTACCTGGAGAGCCAGCTGCGTCAGCTGGAGAACCAGGCGGACGACTCGCTGGCCCCGCCGCGCACCCCGGCGACCGCGTCGCTGCCGCCGGCCCCCTCGATGAGCGGGTCGATGGCCTCGGCCGGTGCGGGCATGGGGGGTCACTCCATGGGCGGCAACCAGACCATGGGCGGCCACGGCGGTCCGTCGGCGCCGTCCTACGGCGGTCAGCAGCAGATGTCGCCGGCGATGACCCAGCCGATGGCACCGGTGCGGCCGCAGGCGCCGCAGCCGATGCAGCAGGCGCCTTCGCCGATGCGCGGTTTCCTCATCGACGAGGACGACAACTGACGGACGGTTTTCCACCGTCGGTACATGGGCCGGGCCCCTGGGATTCCCCAGGGGCCCGGCCCATTTGCTTCCCCCATCAGCCTTGGGTAAGCGAAAGCCCCGGCGCGGAGCGCCGGGGCTGATGCCTTGTGCCTTACGTGTTACGCCTTGCGGAGGCGGAAGGTGAGGGCGAGACCCTCGTCCTCGAACGGCTCGCCGAACGTGTCGTCACCCTCGCCGGTCGCGAAGTCCGTCGCGAGGACCTCGTCCGCGATGAGCCCCGCGTGCTCGGTGAGCGCGGTGAGCGTCTCCTCGTTCGCCGAGTGCCAGCGCAGGGCAATCCGGTCGGCCACGTCCAGGCCGCTGTTCTTGCGCGCCTCCTGGATCAGCCGGATCGCGTCGCGGGCCAGGCCCGCCCGGCGCAGCTCCGGAGTGATCTCGAGGTCCAGCGCGACGGTCGCGCCCGAGTCCGAGGCCACCGACCAGCCTTCGCGCGGCGTCTCCGTGATGATCACCTCATCGGCGGCGAGCGGAACCGTCTCGCCGTCGACGACCACCGAGGCCGTGCCCTCGCGCAGGGCCAGCGACAGCGCCGCCGCGTCGGCCGCGGCGACCGCCTTGGCCACCGCCTGCACGCCCTTGCCGAACCGCTTGCCGAGCGCACGGAAGTTGGCCTTCGCCGTGGTGTCGACGAGCGAGCCGCCGACCTCCGACAGCGAGGCCAGCGAGGAGACGTTCAGCTCCTCCGCGATCTGCGCCCGCAGCTCCGCGCCCAGCGTCTCGAAGCCGGCGGCCGCGACCAGCGCGCGCGAGAGCGGCTGGCGGGTCTTGACGCCGGACTCGGCGCGCGTCGCGCGGCCCAGCTCGACCAGGCGCCGGACCAGCAGCATCTGCCGGGACAGCTCCGGGTCGACGAGCGAGGTGTCCGCCACCGGCCACGTCGCCAGGTGCACCGACTCCGGGGCCTCGGGGGCGACCGGGACGACGAGGTCCTGCCAGACCCGCTCGGTGATGAACGGGACCAGAGGGGCCATCAGCCGGGTGACCGTCTCGATGACCTCGTGCAGCGTGCGCAGCGCGGACGCGTCGCCCTGCCAGAACCGGCGGCGCGAACGGCGCACGTACCAGTTGGACAGGTCGTCGACGAAGGCGGACAGCAGCTTGCCCGCGCGCTGGGTGTCGTAGGCCTCCATGGCCTGCGTGACCTGGTCGGTCAGTGCGTTCAGCTCGCCGAGCAGCCAGCGGTCCAGCAGCGGCCGGTCGGCCGGGGCCGGGTCGGCGGCGCTGGGCGCCCAGCCGGTCGTACGGGCGTAGAGCGCCTGGAAGGCGACCGTGTTCCAGTACGTCAGCAGGGTCTTGCGCACGACCTCCTGGATCGTGCCGTGGCCCACGCGGCGCGCGGCCCATGGCGAGCCGCCGGCCGCCATGAACCAGCGGACGGCGTCGGCGCCGTGCTCGTCCATCAGGGGGATCGGCTGGAGGATGTTGCCCAGGTGCTTGGACATCTTCCGGCCGTCCTCGGCCAGGATGTGGCCCAGGCAGACGACGTTCTCGTACGACGACTTGTCGAAGACGAGCGTGCCGACGGCCATCAGGGTGTAGAACCAGCCGCGGGTCTGGTCGATGGCCTCGGAGATGAACTGCGCCGGGTAGCGCCGCTCGAAGACGTCCTTGTTCTTGTACGGGTAGCCCCACTGGGCGAAGGGCATCGAGCCGGAGTCGTACCAGGCGTCGATCACCTCGGGCACCCGGACGGCCGTGTGGCCGCAGCCCTCGGCGGTGCAGCCGAAGGTGACGTCGTCGATGAACGGGCGGTGCGGGTCGAGGGCGCTCTGGTCGGTGCCGGTCAGCTCGGAGAGCTCGGCCAGCGAGCCGACGCAGGTGAGGTGGTCCTCTTCGCAGCGCCAGATCGGCAGCGGGGTGCCCCAGTAGCGGTTGCGGGAGAGCGCCCAGTCGATGTTGTTGTTCAGCCAGTCGCCGAAGCGGCCGTGCTTGACCGAATCGGGGTACCAGTTGGTCTTCTCGTTCTCTTCGAGCAGCCGGTCCTTGACCGCGGTCGTCCGGATGTACCAGGACGGCTGGGCGTAGTACAGCAGCGCGGTGTGGCAGCGCCAGCAGTGCGGGTAGCTGTGCTCGTACGCGATGTGCTTGAAGAGCAGGCCGCGCTCGGACAGGTCGGCGACGAGCTTCTCGTCGGCCTTCTTGAAGAAGAGGCCGCCGACGAGGTCCACGTCCTCCTCGAAGGTGCCGTCCGGGCGGACGGGGTTGACCACGGGCAGGCCGTAGGCGCGGCAGGTCTTGAGGTCGTCCTCACCGAAGGCGGGTGCCTGGTGGACCAGACCCGTGCCGTCCTCGGTGGTGACGTACTCGGCGTTGACGACGTAGTGGGCGTTCTCCACCTCGACCAGGTCGAACGGGCGGCGGTACGTCCAGCGCTCCATCTCGCGGCCGGTGAAGGACTGGCCGGTGGCCGTCCAGCCCTCGCCCAGCGCCTTCTCCAGCAGCGGCTCGGCGACGACCAGCCGCTCGTTGCCGTCGGTGGCGACGACGTACGTGACGTCGGGGTGGGCGGCGGCCGCGACGTTGGAGACCAGGGTCCACGGGGTGGTCGTCCACACCAGCAGCGAGGCCTCGCCCGCCAGCGGGCCGGAGGTCAGCGGGAAGCGGACGAAGACGGAGGGGTCGACGACCGTCTCGTAGCCCTGGGCCAGCTCGTGGTCGGACAGGCCGGTGCCGCAGCGGGGGCACCAGGGGGCCACGCGGTGGTCCTGGACCAGCAGGCCCTTGCCGAAGATCTCCTTGAGCGACCACCAGACGGACTGGATGTACTCCGGGTCCATCGTGCGGTAGGCGCCGTCGAGGTCCGTCCAGTAGCCCATGCGGGTGGTGAGCTCGGCGAACGCGTCGGTGTGCCGGGTCACGGACTCGCGGCACTTCGCGTTGAACTCGGCGATGCCGTACCGCTCGATGTCCTGCTTGCCGGAGAAGCCCAGCTCCTTCTCGACGGCGAGCTCGACCGGGAGGCCGTGGCAGTCCCAGCCGGCCTTGCGGCCGACGTGGTAGCCCTGCATCGTGCGGAAGCGCGGGAAGACGTCCTTGAAGACGCGGGCCTCGATGTGGTGGGCGCCGGGCATGCCGTTGGCCGTGGGCGGGCCCTCGTAGAAGACCCACTCGGGGCGGCCCTCGGACTGCTCGACGGAGCGGGCGAAGACCTTCTGCTCACGCCAGAACTCGAGCACGGCGTGCTCCAGGGCGGGCAGGTCGACCTGTGCGGGGACCTGGCGGTACTGCGGCTGCGGGCTGCTCATCAGGGGCTACCTCCGGCGGGACGTCGTGCGCTGTCCGTCGGAGGGACGAGAGCGCTTGCGCCGACTCCCGCGGTACCACCCTCCTTGGCCGCAGGCATGCATCGCCTCCGGCCCCCTCATTAGGGTCGCGATACCGGTTCTACTGACCCCGAGGGGCGTTCTTCCGGCGGCTCCGGGCTGATCTTCGCGCCGCGCACACCCCCGGGCTCGCACCGTCCCCGGGTCGCTCATGGCTGCGTGCGGAGCTACTCGTCCCTTCCACACCTTTCGCTGCGCCCAGTGTACGGGGCACAGCCGGTACCGGCCGACCGGATAAAGGGTCCGGGTTACAGGGCCGGAGGCGGGGCACAACGGATGAGACCGGCGTGCCCCGTTGCCGCGTGCCCTGAGCCGATTTATCGTTCCCGCACGATTCGCGCGCAAGATCATAAAATGTGAAGGGATCGCGGCCATGGTGGCGAAGAAGTCCACGACCGCTGCCAAGGCGCCTGCGAAGAAGTCCGCCACGGCGGCGGCAGCCGGCAAGACAGCCGCCGGTAAGACAGCGGCCAAGAAGGCACCGGCGGCGAAGAAAGCACCGGCCAAGAAGGCGCCGGCCAAGAAGGCACCGCCGGCCAAGAAGGCGGCCGCCACCAAGGCCGCCCCGGCCAAGAAGACCGCAGCCAAGACCGCCGCCAAGACCACGGCCAAGACGGCCCCTACCAAGAAGGCGCCCGGCAAGAAGGCCGTATCGGCCAAGAAAGCGCCGGAGGCGAAACATACCGCTCCGGTGAAGAAGACTGCCTCTGCGAAGAGGGCCGCACCCACGAAAACGGCCGATCCCTCGGAGAGCGCCGCACCAGCCAAGAAGACCGCACCAGCCAATAACCCCGCACCGGCCAGGACGCCGGTGCGCGCTGAGGAGACGGGAGCCCGGACGGTGGCTGCGAAGAAGACCATGGGTGAGGCACAGGCCGCGAAGAAGGTGCCGGGGGCCCGGACCGGGCCCGCCGGGGCCGGGGGGCTCGCCGTACGGCCGGGGGAGGAGCCCTGGTCGCCCGCCGAGGTCGCCGACGCCCGCAACGGGCTGCAGAGCGAGGTGCTGCGGCTGCGCGGGGAGATCCAGACCGCAGAGGAGGCGATCAGCGGTCTGATGCGCGACTCCGGCGACGGGGCGGGCGACGACCAGGCGGACACCGGCACCAAGAACATCACCCGTGAACACGAGCTGGCGCTGGCCGCCAATGCGCGCGAGATGCTGCTGCAGACCGAGCGTGCCCTCGACCGGTTGGCCGCGGGCACCTACGGTCTCTGCGAGAACTGCGGCAAACCGATCGGCAAGGCCCGTATGCAGGCATTTCCCCGGGCGACGCTGTGCGTGGAGTGCAAGCAGCGGCAGGAACGCCGCTGAACCGAGGCGCGCCGGTTGCCGTACCCTCGTCCTCAGTCAGGCAGAGCCTGATGCGGGACGACGTCGAGGGACTCACGTGACAGAGGCGGAACAGGCCGGACGCCCGGCCGGGGTGACGACGACGGCCGACGGGAAGAGCGCGCCCCGGGGCAGGCGGCGCATCGCGGCGCTGCTCCTGGTGGCCGCCTTCGCCTACCTCGTCGACCTCGGCAGCAAGCTCGCCGTGGTGGCCCGGCTGGAGCACCATGACCCGATCCAGGTGGTCGGCACCTGGCTGCAGCTGGAGGTCATCCGCAACCGCGGCGCGGCCTTCGGCATCGGCGAGGCGATGACGATCGTCTTCACCGTCATCGCCACCGCCGTGATCGTCGCCATCGCCCGGATCGCCCGCAAGCTCTACAGCCTGCCCTGGGCGATCGCGCTCGGCCTGCTGCTCGGCGGCGCCTTCGGCAACCTCACCGACCGGCTCTTTCGCTCGCCCGGCGGGTTCGAGGGCGGCGTGGTGGACTTCATCGCCGTCCCGCACTTCGCGGTGTTCAACCTCGCCGACTCCGCAATCGTCTGCGGCGGCTTCCTGATCGTCATCCTCTCCTTCCGCGGCCTGGACCCGGACGGCACGGTCCACCAGGACTGAGGGCCGGGGCCCGCGCGTACGGGCCCGTCGTCGCAGTCCGTCATACTCGACGGGTGAGCACCATTCCCGAGATCCGCGCCCTGCACGTTCCCGACGGCCTGGAGGGCGAGCGCGTCGACGCCGCGATCGCCCGTATGTTCGGCTTCTCCCGCACC
This sequence comes from Streptomyces olivoverticillatus, assembly GCF_014203555.1. Taxonomy (GTDB): domain Bacteria; phylum Actinomycetota; class Actinomycetes; order Streptomycetales; family Streptomycetaceae; genus Streptomyces; species Streptomyces olivoverticillatus. The sequence continues at coordinate 902,878 of NZ_JACHJH010000002.1, forward strand.
AAGGCGGCCGAGCTGGCGGCCGCGGGCAAGGTCCAGCTGGACGGGGCCGAGGCCGGGAAATCCGACCGGGTCACCGGCGGGGCCTGGCTCGAGGTCGAGATGCCCGCGCCGCCCGCGCCGGTGCAGATCGTCGCCGAGCACGTCGAGGGCATGGAGATCGTCCACGACGACGAGGACATCGTCGTGATCGTCAAGCCGGTCGGCGTCGCCGCCCACCCCAGCCCCGGCTGGACGGGCACCACCGTCATCGGCGGCCTCGCCGCCGCCGGGTACCGCATCTCCACCTCGGGCGCCTCCGAGCGCCAGGGCATCGTGCACCGGCTGGACGTCGGCACCTCCGGGCTGATGGTCGTCGCCAAGTCCGAGCGCGCCTACACCCTGCTCAAGCAGCAGTTCCGCGAGCGCACGGTCGACAAGCGTTACCACGCGCTGGTCCAGGGCCACCCCGACCCGATGAGCGGCACCATCGACGCCCCCATCGGCCGCCACCCCAACCACGACTACAAGTGGGCGGTGACCGCCGAGGGCAAGCCGTCCGTCACCCACTACGACCTCATCGAGGCGTTCCGGGCCGCCAGCCTCCTCGACATCAAGCTGGAGACCGGCCGCACGCACCAGATCCGGGTCCACATGGCCGCCCACCGCCACCCGTGCGCCGGCGACATCACCTACGGCGCCGACCCGACGCTCGCCAAGCGGCTCAAGCTCACCCGCCAGTGGCTGCACGCCGTGCGGCTGGGCTTCGAGCACCCCGAGGACGGGCGCTGGGTGGAGTTCGAGAGCGCCTACCCCGACGACCTCCAGTACGCGCTGGACACGGTGCGGGCCGAGAGCTCGTAAGGCGGACCAAGGGCCCGTAGGGCAGGCTGGGGCCTGAACGACCGTTGCCCCACCCGGCCCGGAGGGCGCCGTGGACCAGCTGGCCCTGCTGTTCGTGCTCCTTCTCGGGGCGCTCGTCACGGTGCCGCTGGGTGACCGGACGGGGCTGCCGCCCCCGGTGCTGATGACGCTGGGCGGGATCGTCCTCGCCCTGCTCCCGTTCGTCCCGAGCGTTAACATCCCGCCGGAGTTCATCCTGCCGATGGTGCTGCCGCCGCTGCTCTACGCATCGGCGCAGCGCACCTCCTGGCGGCAGTTCCACGCCAACCGGCGGCCGATCTTCCTGCTGGCGGTCGCCCTCGTGTTCGTGACGACCGCGGCCGTCGCCGCCGTCGCCCACGCGATCGTGCCGGGCATCTCGCTCGCCGCGGCCGTGGTGCTGGGCGCGCTCGTCGCCCCGCCCGACCCCGTCGCCGCCACCGCCGTCGCGGGCTCCGTGGGGCTGCCGCGCCGCCTGGTCTCCATCCTGGAGGGCGAGGGGCTCTTCAACGACGTGACGGCCATCGTGCTCTACCACGTGGCCGTCGCGGCAGCCGTCAGCGGCAGCTTCTCGCTGCCCAAGGCGTTCGCCGAGCTGGTGCTCTCCGCCGTGGTGGCCGTCGCGGTCGGCCTCGCGCTCGGCTGGGCCGCCAAACGGCTGATGCACGTCCTGGGCGACCCCACACTCCAGATCGGGCTCACCCTGCTGGTGCCGTTCGTGTCCTACGTCCTTGCCGAGGAGTTCAAGGGCTCCGGGGTGCTCGCGGTGCTGACCACCGCGCTCTTCCTCGCCGAGTACGCCACCGACGCCGACGACGTCCTGGGCCGGCTGGCGAACCACACCTTCTGGGAGATCGTCGACACCCTCGTCACCGGCGTCGCCTTCGGCCTCGTCGGCCTGGAACTGCACAACGCCCTCGGTACCGCCTCCGGCCGCTGGGGCGAGATGCTGGGCATCGGCGGCATCGTCGTCGCGGTCGTGGTGGGCGTACGGCTGGTGTGGCTGCTGCCCGCCGCCCAGCTCGCGAGGAAGCTGCACAAGCGCCGGGACGTGGACGAGGAGATCCTGACCAGCTGGCGCGAGACCGTGGTGATGTGGTGGTCCGGGATGCGCGGCGTGGCCTCCGTGGCGCTCGCCCTGGCCATCCCTCTGCGCACCAGCAGCGGGGTGCGCTTCCCCGCCCGCGACGAGATCCTCTTCATCGCCTTCGCCGTGATCATCTCCACCCTCGTCGTCCAGGGCCTGACCCTGGCCTGGCTGGTCAAGTGGCTGAGGGTGCGCGTCGACATCGACGCGACCCGGGAGGCGGAGCGGGAGCTGGCGGTCCGCGCGGCGAAGGCGGCCCGGCACCGCCTGCTGGAGATCCTGGAACAGGAGGACCTCCCCGAGGACCTGATGGAGATGCTGGGCCGGCGCGCCTACGACATGGGCGCCAGGATCAGCCCCGACATGGTCGACGAGGAGCGCCGCGATGCGCACGCGCAGCGCGTGGAGCGGTTGCAGACGCTCCAGCGGCTGCAGGGGGAGCTGCTGTCGGCGGCGCGGCACGAGGTGCTGGCGGCGCGCAGCGAGCCGGGGGTGGACCCCGAGGCGGTGGACAGGGTGCTGCGGCACATGGACGAGCGGACCCTGCGCGGCGGCTGAGCCCCTACGACGTCCCCGGCCCCGGCCCGATGTCCCCGGAGGTCGGCGTGGCCTGGCGGCGGTCCGGGACCTCCTCCAGCCCCGGCGCGGGCGCGGTGTTCACCCGCGGCAGCGCGTACGGATGCTCGCGCCGCAGCCACGCCACGAGGGCCTCCCGCACCACGCAGCGCAGCGTCCAGACGTCGTCGGCGTCCTTCGCCGTCACCAGTGCCCGCACCTGGATGGTGGTCGGGGTGGTGTCGGTGACCACCAGGCTCCAGGCCCGGCCGTCCCACGCCGGGGACTCCTTGAGCACCTCGTGCAGCCGCTCGCGCATCAGGTCGATGGGGGCCGCGTGGTCGAGGTGGAAGAAGACCGTGCCGGTCATCCGGGGATCGCCCCGCGACCAGTTCTCGAACGGGCGTCCGGTGAAGTAGGAGACCGGCATGGTGATGCGCCGCTCGTCCCACGTGGTCACCACCAGATAGGTGAGCGTGATCTCCTCGACCTTCCCCCACTCGCCGCCCACCACCACCGTGTCGCCGATGCGCACCATGTCGCCGAAGGCGATCTGCAGCCCGGCGAAGATGTTGCCCAGCGTCGACTGCGCGGCCACACCGGCCACGATGCCGATCACACCGGCCGAGGCCAGCACCGAGGCGCCCACGGCCTTCATCTCGGGGAACGTCAGCAGCATCGCCGCCACCGCCACCACGCACACCACGGCGGTCACGACCCGCTGGATCAGCGTCACCTGCGTCCGCACCCGGCGCACCCGCGCCTGGTCCTGGGCCGCCGCGGCGTAGCGGGCGTAGCCGGACTCCACCACGGCCGCCGCCACCCGCACCACCAGCCAGGCGCACGCACCGATGAGCACCAGGGTCAGCACCTGCGCCACCGCGGCCTCGTGCTTCTTCGACAGCTGCGCCGAGGGGTAGCCGGCGCGCAGCAGCGCCGCGCACAGCACCAGGCGCAGGGGTATCCGGCAGCGGCCCAGCAGGCCCCACAGCGGCGTCTCGGGGCGGCGGGCGTCGATCCGGCGCACGATCTGGTCGGCGGCCCAGCCGACCAGAAGGGTGACGATCACGGCCGCGCCCAGGACCGCGAGCGGGCGCAGCACGTCTTCCAGGTGCATTCCGGCTCCTTCCGGCGGCATGACGGCCTTCGTCCGTGGCCCGGTCCGGTGGGCACCCCTTCCGACCGTAGCTGGCACGATGAGTGGCGGCACGCGATCCAGCTGTAAGGAAGTGACCCCAGTGGCGTCCCCTACCACGATTGTTCTGTTTCATTCGGCCTACGGACCCAGGCCCGCGGTGCACGCGGCCGCCGAGCGGCTGCGGGAGGCCGGGTACGAGGTGCACGTACCGGACCTCTACGACGGGCGGACGGCCGAGACCGTCGAGGAGGGCATGGCGATCAAGGACGAGATCGGCCGGGACGAGCTGCTGCGCCGCGCGGTGACCGCCGTCGCGCCGCTGTCCGAGCGGGGGCTGGTCTACGCGGGCTTCTCGCTCGGCGGCTCCATTGCGCAGAACCTGGCGCTGGGCGACGACCGGGCGCGGGGCCTGCTGCTCCTGCACGGTACGTCCGACCTGCCCGACGACGCGGCGGTGGACGAGCTGCCGGTGCAGCTGCACGTCGCCGACCCGGACCCGTTCGAGCCGCACGACTGGCTGAACGCGTGGTACCTGCGGATGCAGCGGGCCGGGGCGGACGTGGAGGTCCACCGCTACCGGGGGGCGGGGCACCTCTTCACCGATCCGGACCTGCCGGACTACGACGAGGAGGCGGCGGAGGCCGCGTGGCGGGTGGCGCTCGGGTTCCTGGCGGACGTCAGCGGCGAGTGACGGCTTTGCGCATCAACGTGCCGGACGGGCCGATGCCGGCCCGTCCGGCGTCCGGGGTCACTTCACCGGCGCGTTGACGCGCTCCACCCGCTGCGACCCCGACAGGGTCCGGTACGAGCGGGCCCACGAGGCCGTCGCCTTCGGGTCCTTCTTGTCCGACAGGGCGTAGTAGTCCATCTGCGCCCGCTCGGCCGTCACGTCCAGCACGCCGTAGCCGTGCGCGTCCATGTCGATCCACTTCGCGTGCCGGTTCGCGGCCCTGACGGCCGCCACCGCGGCGAGGGAGACCGTGTGCTGCGGGACGTGCAGCGTGTCGTCGAGGTTGTCCGCGGTCACCGACGTGACCACGAACTCGGCGGCCACCGAAGGCGAGTGGGGGTAGGTCGCGGCCTCCAGCGGCACATCGTTGGCCCAGGCCATGTGGATGTCGCCGGTGAGGAAGACCGTGTTGCGGATGGCGTGGTCCGAGAGGTGGCCGAGCAGCTCGCGCCGGTCGTGGGTGTAGCCGTCCCAGTCGTCGGTTTCGGCGGCGATGCCGCCCGCGGGGAGCCCCAAGAGCTTGGTGAGCGGCTCCAGGATGTGGGCGGGCAGGGCGCCGAAGGCGAACGGCGAGATCATCACGGAGTTGCCGACCAGCCGCCAGGTGGTGTCGGAGGCCGACAGCCCCTCCTTGAGCCAGTCGAGCTGCGCACGGCCGGTGATGGTGCGGTCCGGGTCGTCCACCGAGCCGTTGCCGGCCTTCACCTGCTGCGAGCGGAACGATCTGAGGTCCATCAGGTGCAGGTCGGCGAGCTTGCCGAAGCGCAGCCGCCGGTAGGTGGTGCCCTCGATCGAGGGGCGCACCGGCATCCACTCGAAGTACGCCTGCTTCGCGGCGGCCATCCGGTCCGCCCAGTCGCCCTCCACGCCGGGCGTGTGGTTCTCGGCGCCGCCCGACCAGGAGTCGTTGGCGAACTCGTGGTCGTCCCAGATGGCGACGAAGGGGTGCGCGTGGTGCACGGCCTGGAGGTCGGGGTCCGTCTTGTACGTGCCGTGCCGGGTCCGGTAGTCGGCCAGCGTGATGATCTCGTGCTCGGGGGAGTGCTTGCGCACCCCGTACTTGAGGGCCGGGTACTCGCCGGACTTGTACTCGTAGATGTAGTCGCCGAGATGGAACACCGCGTCCAGGTCGCGGCGGGCGGCGAGGTGGCGGTAGGCGGAGAACCAGCCGGACTCCCAGTTGGCGCAGGAGACCACGCCGAAGCGCAGGCCCGCGGTGGCGGCGTCGTGCGCGGGAGCGGTGCGGGTGCGGCCCGTCGGCGAGTGGACGGCGTCGTTGCCGCGGGCCACGGTGAAGCGGAAGAAGTAGCCGGTGGCCGGGCGCAGTCCGCGCACGTCGGCCTTGACGGTGTGGTCGGCGGCGGCCGTCGCCGTGGCCGTGCCGTGTGCGACGACCCGGGCGAAGTCCGCGTCCTCGGCCACCTGCCAGCCGACCTCGACGGCTCCTCCGCGCCCGGAGCCCGGGACGGCGTCCGGGGTGGGCGTGACGCGGGTCCACAGCAGGATGCCGTCGGGCAGCGGGTCGCCGGAGGCGACGCCGTGCAGGAAGGCCGGGCCGGAAGAGGCGCCCGAACCCTCGGCGGACGCTGCGGACAGGGGCAGCAGGGCTGCGGCGGTCACGGTGGCGGCGGCCGTGACGGCGGTGCGGCGGGATATGTCGTGTGAGGTCACGGGCCACGACCTTACTGCCCGGTAAAACGCGGCAGTAAGGTCGTGCACCGGCCGTCCCCAAGTGTTCGCCGACGGTTCGGTGTTACTTCTTCTTGAGCGCCTCGTCGACCAGCCCGCCGAACTGGTCCGGCGTCACGATCGCCTTGTTCGGGCCCAGGCTCAGCACCTTGCCGTCGAGCTTGAAGCCCGGGGTGCCGGTGATGTCCTTGCCCTGGCCGACGACCTTGTCGAAGGCGTCGGACATGGCCATCGCCCACTTGTCGAAGGTGCCGTCCTCGACGTCCTTCTTGAACTTCGCGTTGCCCTTGAGCGCCGGGACCTCCTGCGCGATGTCGAGCAGCTTCGCGTCGTCCGAGAAGGCGTCGTCGTCTTCCTTGGGGTGGTTCTTCTCGGAGTAGAGCGCCTTCTTGTAGTCGAGGAAGGCGTCCGTGCTCACGTTGAGCGCCGCGCCCAGCGCGCTGAGCGCGTTGCGCGAGCCCGACCCCTTGATCATCGGGTTGCGGTCCAGGAAGGCGCCCATCCGGAACTCGGCCTTGTACTTGCCGTTCTTGAGGTCCCCCCGGATCGTCTCGCCGGTGTTCTGCTCGAACTGCGAGCAGATGGGGCAGCGCATGTCCTCGAACACCTCCAGGGTGTCCTTGGCGTCCTTCTTGCCGATCAGGACGGTGGTGCCCTTGTCCCCGGTGGTGTTGGCGGGCTGGGTGAAGGTCGTCTTCTTGGCCGCGGCCTCCCAGTCCTCGCTGCTGACCTTGGAGTTCTTGCTGCCGTTGGTGGCGTTCGTGACGGCCACGCCGATGCCCGCGGCGGCCGCCAGCACGGCGACGATGCCGACGCCGACCAGGAGCCGGCGCTTGGTCTTGTCCTTCTTCGCCTGCCGCTCGCGCTCGGCGCGCAGCCGCTCGCGGGCGGCCTGCTTGTTCTGCTGCTGGTTCCGGTTGCTCATGGTGTCGACTCCGCGGTGATGAAGGTACGGACGGTGGACCGGAGTGGTGCTGTGCGCTCAGGCGGTTGCCGGGCACAGCGGCGGTCCCCGTCGTACGACGGAGTGGACGAGCAGCGGAAGGGCCGGGGCCGGGAAGGTGTCACGTGCGCGCCGTACGCGCGGCGCACCGGGGTCGGCAGCCGCGCCGAGCGCGGCGACGGCCGGCAGCAGCGGCCGGAAGGCGAAGGAGGCCACCGCGCGCAGCAGCCTGGCCAGCGCCACCTCGCCGCGGCGCAGCCAGGCGGCGGCCAGCAGGCCGACGGCGATGTGCGCGGCCAGCAGCAGCCAGGGGGCGGCGGACTGGGCGGCCAGGCCGTCCGGCAGGGGGCCGGAGCCGCTCTGGGCCGCCATCCGGGCCAGCGGGCCGCCCAACTGGCCCCGGTTGCAGACCAGATCGACGCCCATCGAGTGCAGCGGCCCGGCCACCGGCCCGCCCGCCTGTCCGTAACAGGCGTGCTGGCCGGTGGTGAAGACGGTGTCCGCCGCCAGCTCCAGCGGGATCAGCAGGGCGGCGATGGGGCCGTAGCCGCGCTCCTCGCCGGCCAGCGCGTAGGCGATCGCGAAGAACGCGGCGGCCAGTGCGGCCACCGTCGGCAGCGGCAGCGGCATCCGGGAGAGCAGGACGTGGGAGGCCGAGGACAAGGTGACGCAGAGCGCGGTGAACAATGCCGCGCGCATCGCCCTGAAACGAACAGCCGTCCCCTCCATGACGCCGAAGTGTGCCACGGCCGCCGGTAAGCGGCGTGTCAAGATTCGGCATCGATGGGGGGACGCTCCGACTCCCCCGCGCCGCGGGCTACTTGACGGCTACTTGAGGGCGTCGGTGACGGCCGAGTTGAACTGGTCGGCGGTCATCGGGGTGCCCTTGCCGTTGGGGGTGTCCACCTGCAGCTTCTTGCCGTCGAACTTCAGGGTGGGGGTGCCCGTGACGTCCTTGGCCTGGTCGAAGCTGTCGGACATGCCCAGCGCCCACTTGCGGAAGGTGCCGTCCTTGACGTCCTTCTCGAACTTGGCGTTGCCCTTGAGCTGGGGGACCTGCTGGGCGACCTTCAGCAGGACGGCGTCGTCGGAGAAGTCGTCCTTCGTCTCGTCCGGGTGGTTGGCCTTGGAGTAGAGCGCCTTGTTGTAGGCCTGGAAGGCGTCGGTGCCGACGTTCAGGGCGGCGCCCAGCGCGCTGAGCGCGTTCTTCGAACCGGTGCCGGCGATCTGCGGGTTGCGGTCGAGGAAGGTGCCGATGTGGTACGAGACCTTGTACTTGCCGTCCTTGACGTCCTTCTCGATCGTCTCGCCCACGTTCTGCTCGAAGACCGAGCAGATCGGGCAGCGCATGTCCTGGTAGACCTCCAGGGTGTGCTTGGCGTCCTTCTTGCCCAGGACGACCTCGGTGCCCTTGTCGCCGGCGGTGTTGGCGGGCGTGACGAGGGTCTTGGCCGAGGCCGCCTTCCAGTCGGCGTCCATGCCCTTGCTGCTGCTCTTGCCGCCCATCTGCGTGGCGGCGAAGCCGATGCCGCCGGCTATCGCCAGCACGCCGACGATCGCGCCGGCCACGACCAGCTGCCGCTTCGTCTTGTCCTTCTTCGCCTGCCGCTCGCGCTCGGCGCGCAGCCGGTCGCGGGCCGACTGCTTGTTGTCCCAGTTGTTGCGAGTGCTCATCGCTGACTTCTCCGTGGTGCGTCGTACGTGGTGCGGGGATCCCGCCTGTTCAGCCGAGGGCAGGGTAGGGCGGCGGGCCCCGGCGTACGACGGAGTGCAGGAAGAACGGCGGCTGCGGCCGGGGCGTGGGTGCGGGGCGCACCGGCCGTACAGGCGCGCCCTGCGGCCGGGCCCCGGTCACGGCGGCGACGGCCAGCAGCAGCGGGCGGAAGGCGGCCGCCGCCGCGGCGCGCAGCAGCCCGCCCAGGGCCGCCTCGCCGCGGCGCAGCCAGGCGGCGGCCAGCAGGCCGACTGCGACGTGCCCGGCGAGCAGCAGCCACGGGCCGCTGATGCCGGTGCCGGTGACGGCCTTGGCCAGGGGTCCGCCCATGCTGCCGCTGCACAGCCAGGTCAGCGCCCCGGGCGTGGGGCGGCCGTCGTGGCCATAGCAGGTGTCCTGCCCGGCGGTGAAGACTGCGGCGGCGGCGAGCTCGACCGGCACCAGCAGGGCCGCGATGCGCCCGTAGCCGCGCTCCTCGCCGGCCAGGGCGTAGGCGAGGGCGAAGACGGCCGCGGTGGTCGCGGCGACGGTCGGCACGGGCAGGGGCCTGCCGGACAGCAGCACGTGGGAGGCGGCGGACAGCAGCACGCACAGCGCCGTGAAGAGCGCTGCGCGCAGTGCCCGCAACCGTGCCGCCGATATGTCCATGGGGGCCGAGTCTGCCATGCCGCCCCGTATGGCGTCCCTAAGGCCGGGTCACCGGGCGGACAGATGTGCTGCCGCCCCCGAAGGGCGAGGCCGCCCGGCATGCGCCCGCGGCTGTCAGTGGGGGCCGGTAACCTTCGAAACTGTCCCGTCCCGCCCGCCGCACCCCTGCCGGAGGTCCCCCACCGTGTCCGCCTCGTCCAGGCCTCCCTTCACGCACCTGCACGTTCACACGCAGTACTCGCTGCTCGACGGTGCGGCACGGCTCAAGGACATGTTCAATGCCTGCAATGAGATGGGCATGACACACATCGCCATGAGCGACCATGGCAACCTCCACGGGGCGTACGACTTCTTCCACCAGGCCAAGGGCGCGGGCATCACCCCGATCATCGGCATCGAGGCGTACGTCGCCCCCGAGTCCCGGCGCAACAAGCGGCGCATCCAGTGGGGCCAGCCGCACCAGAAGCGCGACGACGTCTCGGGCTCCGGCGGTTACACGCACAAGACCATCTGGGCGGCCAACAGGACGGGCCTGCACAACCTCTTCCGGCTCTCCTCCGACGCCTACGCCGAGGGCTGGCTGACCAAGTGGCCGCGGATGGACAAGGAGACCATCGCCCAGTGGTCCGAGGGCCTGATCGCCTCCACCGGCTGCCCCTCGGGCGAGCTCCAGACCCGGCTGCGCCTCGGCCAGTACGCCGAGGCCCGCCAGGCCGCCTCCGACTACCAGGACATCTTCGGCAAGGGCCGCTACTTCCTGGAGCTGATGGATCACGGCATCGAGATCGAGCGCCGGGTCCGCGAGGACCTGCTGAAGATCGGCAAGGAGCTCGGCATCCCGCCGCTGGTCACCAACGACTCGCACTACACCTACGCCCACGAGTCGGGCGCGCACGACGCGCTGCTGTGCATCCAGACCGGCAAGAACCTCTCCGACCCCGACCGCTTCAAGTTCGACGGCTCCGGCTACTACCTCAAGTCGACCGACGAGATGTACGCCATCGACTCCTCCGACGCCTGGCAGGAGGGGTGTGCCAACACCCTCCTGGTCGCCGAGCAGATCGACACCACCGGCTGGTTCGAGAAGCGCGACCTGATGCCGAAGTTCGACGTGCCCGAGGGGTACTCGGAGGTCACCTGGTTCCAGGAGGAGGTCAAGCGCGGCATGGCCCGCCGCTTCCCCGGCGGGGTGCCCGACGACCGCCAGAAGCAGGCGGAGTACGAGATGGACGTCATCATCCAGATGGGGTTCCCGGGCTACTTCCTCGTCGTCGCCGACTTCATCATGTGGGCGAAGAAGAACGGCATCGCGGTCGGCCCCGGCCGTGGCTCCGCGGCCGGCTCGATCGTGGCGTACGCGATGGGCATCACCGACCTCGACCCCATCCCGCACGGCCTGATCTTCGAGCGGTTCCTCAACCCCGAGCGCGTCTCGATGCCCGATGTCGACATCGACTTCGACGAGCGCAGGCGCGCCGAGGTGATCCGCTACGTCACCGAGAAGTACGGCGCCGACAAGGTCGCCATGATCGGCACGTACGGCACCATCAAGGCCAAGAACGCCATCAAGGACTCCGCCCGCGTCCTGGGCTACCCGTACGCGATGGGCGACCGCATCACCAAGGCCATGCCCGCCGACGTCCTCGGCAAGGGCATCCCGCTCTCCGGCATCACCGACCCCCAGCACCCGCGCTACAGCGAGGCCGGCGAGGTCCGCGGGATGTACGAGAACGAGCCGGACGTCAAGAAGGTGATCGACACCGCGCGCGGCGTCGAGGGCCTGGTCCGGCAGATGGGCGTGCACGCGGCCGGCGTGATCATGTCCAGCGAGACGATCACCGACCACGTCCCGGTCTGGGTCCGGCACTCCGACGGCGTGACCATCACACAGTGGGACTACCCGAGCTGTGAGTCGCTCGGCCTGCTGAAGATGGACTTCCTCGGCCTGCGCAACCTCACGATCATGGACGACGCCGTCAAGATGGTGAAGGCCAACAAGGGGATCGACATCGACCTCCTGAGCCTGCCGCTCGACGACCCGACGACCTTCGAACTGCTCCAGCGCGGCGACACCCTCGGCGTCTTCCAGTTCGACGGCGGCCCCATGCGCTCGCTGCTGCGGCTGATGAAGCCCGACAACTTCGAAGACATCTCCGCCGTGTCCGCCCTGTACCGGCCGGGCCCGATGGGCATGAACTCGCACACGAACTACGCGCTGCGCAAGAACGGCCAGCAGGAGATCACCCCGATCCACAAGGAGCTGGAGGCGCCGCTCCAGGAGGTCCTGGCCGTCACCTACGGCCTGATCGTCTACCAGGAGCAGGTCCAGAAGGCCGCCCAGATCATCGCCGGGTACTCGCTCGGCGAGGCCGACATCCTCCGCCGCGTGATGGGCAAGAAGAAGCCCGACGAGCTGGCGAAGAACTTCACCATCTTCCAGGGCGGCGCCCGGAAGAACGGCTACAGCGACCAGGCCATCCAGGCCCTGTGGGACGTCCTGGTCCCCTTCGCCGGCTACGCCTTCAACAAGGCCCACTCCGCCGCCTACGGCCTCGTCTCCTACTGGACGGCCTACCTCAAGGCCAACCACCCCGCCGAGTACATGGCGGCCCTGCTGACCTCCGTCAAGGACGACAAGGACAAGTCGGCGACGTACCTCAACGAGTGCCGCCGCATGGGCATCAAGGTGCTCCCGCCGAACGTCAACGAGTCCGAGGCCAACTTCGCGGCCCAGGGCGACGACGTGATCCTCTTCGGCCTCACCGCCGTCCGCAACGTCGGCTCCAACGTCGTCGACTCGATCATCCGGTGCCGCAAGTCCAAGGGGAAGTACAGCTCCTTCCCCGACTTCCTGGACAAGGTCGAGGCCGTCGTCTGCAACAAGCGCACCGTCGAATCGCTGATCAAGGCCGGCGCCTTCGACGAGATGGGGCACACCCGCAAGGGCCTCACCGCGCACTACGAACCGATGATCGACAACGTGGTGCAGGTCAAGCGCAAGGAGGCCGAGGGCCAGTTCGACCTCTTCGGCGGCATGGGCGACGAGAGCGCCGACGACGGCCCCGGCTTCGGGCTGGACGTGGAGTTCTCCGACGTCGAGTGGGAGAAGTCGTATCTGCTCGCCCAGGAGCGGGAGATGCTCGGCCTCTATGTGTCCGACCATCCGCTCTTCGGCATCGAGCACGTCCTCAACGACAAGGCCGACGCCTCGATCTCCCAGCTCACCGGCGGCGAGCACGCCGACGGCGCGATCGTCACCATCGGCGGCATCATCTCCGGCCTCCAGCGCAAGATGACCAAGCAGGGCAACGCCTGGGCCATCGCCACCGTCGAGGACCTGGCCGGCTCCATCGACTGCATGTTCTTCCCCGCCACCTACCAGCTGGTCTCCACCCAGCTCGTCGAGGACGCCGTCGTCTTCGTCAAGGGGCGGCTCGACAAGCGCGAGGACATCCCGCGCCTGGTCGCGATGGAGCTGATGGTCCCCGACCTGTCCAACGCCGGCACCAATGCGCCGGTGATCATCACCATCCCCACGGTGAAGGTCACCCCGCCGCTGGTGGAGCGGCTCGGCCAGGTGCTCACGCACCACCGCGGCTCCACCGAGGTGCGCATCAAGCTCCAGGGCGCCCGCAAGACCACCGTGCTGCGACTGGACCGCCACCGGGTGACGCCCGACCCGGCGCTCTTCGGTGACCTGAAACAGCTCCTCGGCCCCTCCTGCCTGGCGGGCTGAGACACCGCACCACCGGCTCCGTACGCCCGAGGGGCGCGCCCGCACCAGCGGACGCGCCCCTCAATCACACCAAAGCGCCGGTCAGTTGTGCCCGAAGCGCTTCTGCTTGCCCTTGTGAGCCACATCCGCAGGCGTGACCTGGGACTGCCGCCGCTCGGTCTGCGACTCGATCGAGCTGCTTCTCGCCTGCTGAGAGCTGCGTTCTGCCGTGCTGCTCTGCTGTCGGCTGCGATCCTGCTTCTTGTTCTTGGCCATGCTGCTGCTGCCTCCAGTCGGGGTGACCCCCCGCCCGACCACCCTGACATGCACTCTCGAACCACGCATTTCGGGTAATTACCCTGGGTGACAGGGGTACTTATCGGCCGCACCCCGTATCCGCCACGCCGATGATCCAGTTCGGACTGATAACCCCCGCGGCGTCGGGCAGACTCCTGGGAAAGCCAAGGAAACCGGGGCACGCCCGGGCCGGGGGGCGACCGCACTTCTGGACTGACAGAAAGAGGGTGGACCGTGGACCGCTGCGTCGTCCTGGTGGACGCCGGCTATCTGCTGGGCGCCGCCGCGAGCCTGCTGGCCGGGGAGCCCGCCCGGTCGCGCATCACCGTCGACCACGCGACCCTCATCCAGAGCCTGCGCGAGCGCGCCGAGGACGAGACGGAGCGGCCGCTGCTGCGGATCTACTGGTTCGACGGCGCCCCCGACCGCGTCCCGCAGCCCGAGCACCGCAGGCTGCGCGTGATGCCCCGGGTCACCGTCCGGCTCGGCGCCCTGACCCGCACCGACGGCCGCTGGGCGCAGAAGGGCGTCGACGCCGCCATGCACGCCGAGCTCACCGAGCTCGCCCGCAACCGCGCCTGCTCCGACATCGTCCTCGTCACCGGCGACGGCGACCTGCTGCCGGGCCTGATGTCCGCAAAGGAACACGGCGTCGCCGTCCACCTGTGGGCCGTCCAGGCCGCCGACGGCGACTACAACCAGTCCGAGGACCTCGTCGCCGAGGCCGACGAGCGGCGCGTGCTGGACCGCACCTGGATCACCCGCGCGGTCCGGGCCAAGGAGCTCACCGGCGTCTGCGCCCCGCAGCCCGCGCCCCGCCCCGAGATCGCCGCCATCCTCTCCGCCCCTCTGCCCGAGACGGCCGCCGCGGCCGCCGCCGTCAGCCGCCCCGCCGAAGCAGCCCCGGCCGAGCGCAACGGCAGCCGCGCCGCCGTCGCCTCCTGCACCTCCGCCGAGCGCGCCGAGGACACCCCCGCCGGGCGGGGCGTGCCCACCCCCAAGGACCTCGCCGGGCTCGCCGGCCGCGGCCCCGGCGGCCCGGGCGCCGCACAGCCGGCGGGCGACGCCAAGGCGGTGTCCGTCGCCAACGCCACCCTGCGCTGGTCCTCCGACAAGGGCTGGGTCGAGCGGGGCGCGGGCAACGCCCTCGGTGAACCTCCCGAAACCGCCTCCCTGCCCACCCTCGCCCAGCTCACCAGTGCCGAGCAGCGCTGGGCCGACCGCGAGGAGGACATCACCACCGTCGGCGGCGACCCCTTCGAGGTCGGCCAGGTCTTCGCCCGCCGCTGGACCGAGCGCATCACCGACTCCGTCCACCTCCAGCACCTCTCCACCGAATACCCCCGTATCCCGCACCGCATCGACGGCGAGCTGCTGCGCTACGCCGCCCGCTTCGGACTGCTCGCCCACAAGGACGACCAGATCGACGAGCACGACCGCTATGCCATCCGCGCCGGGTTCTGGCGCGAGATCGACGCCCGCACCGCCGCCGAACACGCCCCGGCGGGCGACTAGACGTTCCATCCCATGAATCGGCACGCTCCCGCCCCGGCACCCCCGAGCGAACCGTGGGCTTTCGGACGCGTACCCTCATAGCTCGTGAGAACGGGCGCGAAACAGGCGGAGTACGGCTCCGCGGGGCGGGCGGCAGACCGAGCCGTGTGCACCGTGCGCGGCCTGGTCAAGACCTACCCCGCCGGGCGCGGCCGCCGCGGCGCGCCCGCCGCCGCGGCCGTGAAGGCCAGCGACGGCATCGACCTCGAGGTCCGGCGCGGCGAGGTCTTCGGCCTGCTCGGCCCCAACGGCGCCGGCAAGACCACGCTCGTGCGCCAGCTCACCGGACTGCTCCGCCCCGACGCGGGCACCGTCGAGCTCCTCGGCCACGACCTGGTGCGCCACCCCGAGCGCGCCTCCCGGCTGCTGGCCTACCTCGGTCAGGAGTCGACCGCGCTCGACGAGCTGACCGTCGCCCTCGCCGCCGAGACCACCGGCCGGCTGCGCGGCCTGGACCTGCGCACGGCCCGCGCCGAGCGCGACGCCGTCCTCGACGAGCTCGGGCTCGCCCCCCTCGCCGGACGGCCGCTGAAGAAGCTCTCCGGCGGCCAGCGCCGCCTCGCCTGCTTCGCCGCCGCCCTCGTCGGCGACCGCCCGCTGCTCGTCCTGGACGAGCCGACCACCGGCATGGACCCCGTGGCGCGGCGCGCCGTGTGGGCCGCCGTCGACCGCCGGCGCGCCGAGCGCGGCACCACCGTGCTGCTGGTCACCCACAACGTCATCGAGGCCGAGACCGTGCTGGACCGGGTCGCGGTGCTCGAACAGGGCCGGATCATCGCCTGCGACACCCCGGCCGGCCTCAAGGCGCTGGTGGCCGACGAGGTCCGCGTCGACCTCGTCTGGCGCGACGCGCCGCCGCTGGACGTCCCCGAGGTCGCCGCGCTGCGCGGCGCCGCCCGTGAGACCGGCCGCCGCTGGTCCCTGCGGCTCGCGCCCGCCGAGGCCCGGGCCGCCGTCGCGGCCGTCACCGGCGGCCCGGCGTTCGCCGCGCTCGACGACTTCACCCTCGCCACCCCGAGCCTGGAGGACGTCTACCTCGCGCTCGGCGGCCGGGCGGAGGGGCTGGTGAAGGGGTGAGGGACCAAGCCTTGCGGTCCGTAGCGAACAGGAGCTGTGCCGCGTGAGCGCTGTGTCCGCAGAAGCGGTGACCCAGGACGCCTTCACCGACGGCGGCCGGACGCGGGCCGGGGACGACGCGGCCGCCCCGCTGGCGCCGCGCGCCCACCTGCTGCCCGCGCTGGCGGCCGTCTACCGGGCGCAGCTCTCGCGCGCCCGGGTGGCCCGCATCCCGCTGCTGTTCGTGGCCACCTTCCAGTCCCTCGGCATCATGGTCATGATGCGCGGTGTCGTGGACGGCGGCGACGACGCGCGGGCCGTGGTGGCCGGATCCAGCGTGCTGGTCGTGGCGTTCGTCGCGCTCAACCTGCTCGCCCAGTACTTCGGGCAGCTGCGCGCGGGCGGCGGCCTGGACCACTACGCGACGCTGCCGGTGCCGCCCGCGGCCGTGGTGCTCGGCGCGGCAGGGGCGTACGCCTCCTTCACCGTGCCCGGCGCGGCCGTCACGGCGGTGGTGGGCAGCATGCTGTTCAAGCTGCCGATGGCACACCTGTGGGTGCTCGCCGGGGTGATCCCGCTGTCCGGCGCGGCGCTGTCCGGGCTCGGCGCGGCCCTGGGGCTGCTGGCGCCCCGGCAGGAACTGGCGACGCTGTGCGGGCAGTTGGGCATGTCCGCGGCGCTGCTGCTGGGCGTGCTGCCGGCCGCCCACATGCCCGCGCCGATCGCCTACGCGCGTGATCTGCTGCCCTCCACCTACGGCGTGGAGGCGCTCGTCCACAGCTTCGACGCCCGCCCCGACTGGCTGCTGGTGGCGGCCGACCTGGGGGTGTGCGCGGCCGTCGGCGTGGTGTCGCTGGCCGCGGCGACCTGGGCCTACCGCCGGGCCGCCGTGCGGTGACGCGCCGCAGCGCCGGTCCTGGCGCCGAGGCGTCCCCGGCCACCTGGCACGATGGCGGGGTGACCGCACCGCTGACGCCGCACGGCAAGCCCTCCGAATCCGACGACGCGCCCACCGGGCCCGGGAGCGAGAGCGCGCACGACGCGCAGGAGCGGCCCGGCAAGTCCGGGCAGCCCGCCCCCGCCCTGACCGCCGAGATCGCGCGGTCCGTGCTCATCGCGGTGGCGGTCGCGGCGGCCGGGGTGCTGCTGGGGCTGCTGTGGGCATGGCTGGCCCCGAGGGTGCCGCTGATCTCCGACGGCAAGGCCGTCTACCTCAAGAACACCGAGGGCGAGCAGGCCATCGGCGCGGACGGCTGGTTCGCGATCCTCGGGCTGGCTTTCGGGGCGCTCAGTGCCGGTGCGGTCTTCCTGCTGCGGCGCAGCGGCGGCATCGCGCTGGTCGTCGCCCTCGCCGCGGGCTCGCTGGCCGCCTCCGTGATCGGCTGGCGGCTGGGCATCCGGCTCGGCCCGACCTCGGACGTGGTCGCGCACGCCAAGGCGGTGGGCCAGGGCGTGGTCTTCGACGCCCCGCTGCGGATCGGGGCGAAGGGCGTCCTGCTGGCGTGGCCGCTGGCGGCCATGGCCGTGCACCTGGGACTGACCGCACTGTTCGGCCCGCGGGACCCCGAGCCCGTGCCGCACTGGCCCGGCCCCGAGGCCCCCGACACGCAGGAGTAGCGGTTACGCCGGCCGGCGTCCGTGGTTGGCCCGGCCCTTCTTCAGCCGCCAGCGGCGCTTGCGGGTGCGCTTCGACATGGGCGTCCCTCCCTGTACGGGACGCGCGTACGGCGGCCCGCCCCTCGGTCGTACTTGAAGGGCGGACGGCCGTCCAGCCCCGGCACGGGCCAAGGCTCAGCCGCGGGCGATCGGCGCGACGACGGCACCGGTGAGTGCGGCCAGGTCGGCGGGGGAGAGCTCGACCTCCAGGCCCCGGCGGCCTGCCGACACACAGATGGTCGGGTGGTTGCGCGCGGAGGCGTCCAGCGCGGTCGGCAGCCGCTTGCGCTGGCCCAGCGGGGAGATCCCGCCGCGGACGTAGCCGGTGGTGCGCTCGGCGGCCGCCGGGTCGGCCATCGCGGCCCGCTTGCCGCCCACCGCCGCGGCCAGCGCCTTGAGGTCCAGCGAACCGGAGACCGGGACGACGGCGACGGTCAGCGCGCCGTCCACGTCGGCGACGAGCGTCTTGAAGACCCGCTCCGGGGCCACGCCCAGGGCCTGCGCGGCCTCTTCGCCGTAGGAGGGGGCCGCCGGGTCGTGCTCGTAGGCGTGCACGGTGAAGTCCGTGCCCGCCTTCTCCAGGGCGGTGATCGCGGGGGTGGAGCCGGACTGCTGCTTCTTGGACTTCTTCACCAGGTGCCTTCGCTCAGTTGGGGCTCGTCGGCCGCCGGGTGATGTCCACCGCGGGCAGCGACGGCAACTTGCTCATCACGGCCGTCTCCGCGCGCAGCAGCCGCAGCTCCTCCGTCAGCCGGGAGGCGGTGTCCGGGGCCTGGAGCAGCCGCTGCTTGGCGGGGGTGTCCAGGACGGCGGCCGCGGCGACGAGATAGGAGAGCACCGACGGATCGCCCGGCAGGTCCGCCTGGCCCGCCAGCGACTGCTCGGCCGCCCCCGCCAGCCGCTTCTGGTACGCCCTGAACGCCCGGACCACCCCGGACGCGAGCGCCCCGGCACCCTCGCCCTGCTGTTCGGGGATCTCCTCGACCTCGCCCACCAGGTACGGGCCGGAGGCGTCGACGGACAGCAGCCGGAACCGGGTGGTGCCGGTGGCCAGCACCTCGTACGTGCCGTTCTGCTGCGGCCGGATGGCCGCCGCGTCCGCCACGCACCCCACGGAGTGGAAGGCCCGCAGCGGGTCGGCACCGAAGCCGGAGGCCGGGCCCGGCTCCGGCCGGGCGTCCTCGGGCAGCCCGGGGGAGCTGGGCGCCACCTCGTGGCCGTCGCGGATGGCGACCACGCCGAAGCGGCGCGGCTCGCTCTCCGGCAGCTGCGACAGGTCGCGCATCAGCGCGCGGTACCGCTGCTCGAAGACGTTCAACGGCAGCACGAGGCCCGGGAACAGCACCGAGTTCAGCGGAAAGAGCGGGAGGCGCGCGGTGGTCACGGGCGGTAAGCCTAATGGCCGATACAGACACTGCGCCCGTGCGTTCACTGGCGGCGCAGCAGCCGCGAGGCCCCGGCGGCCACCGTGGTCGCCAGCACCCAGCCGAGCAGGGTCAGCGCGGCGACGATCCACTGGGCGGCCCCGGTGGGCCGCCAGGCCCCGCCCTGGCCCAGGTCGATGACCGGCAGCAGCAGGTCCAGGGTGTACAGCTCGGGGTTCCAGGCCGGCCCCTCGCCCTCCTTGAGCGGGTGGAGCGGGTGCCAGGTGAAGTAGACGGTGCCCAGCGCCCACAGCACCGCCATCCATACGGCGGCCTGCCCGGGGCGGTAGCCGTAGGCCACCGTCCAGTCCTGCAGATGGCCCCAGGCCTTCCCGGCCGGCGGCAGCGTCTCGCGTCTGCGGCGCTGTTTGGCCAGCAGCACCGCGCGGGCCTCCGCGTCCTCGCCGCTGGTGCGCAGCGCGCCCGCCAGGCGCTCGTACGGCTCGGGCGCGTACTCGGGCGTGGCCGCCGCCACCCAGTCCAGGCGCCGGGCAAGCGGGAAGTGGCCCACCGGTATCAGGTTCTCGTAGGCGAACCCGGCCATCACCAGGCCGCCGGGGCCCGGCCAGCTGTCGTAGCGGTCGACGAGGTTGACCACCCGCGCCCCCGACAGCACCACCCGGCCGCCCTGCTGCCGCTCGCCGAGGAAGCGCAGCTCGGGCGTCTGGATGCGGCGCAGCGACAGCTCCTGGTCCGCCTCCATCACCCACTGCGCCTGGCTGAGGTCGACGGCGTCCCCGAACCGCCCGTCGTCCAGCCGGGCCCCGCCGTGGCACTCGAAGCGCTGCACGCGGGTGCCGTGCTCGGGGGTGCTCGTGGCGATGCCGTACGGGGGAGTGGCGCCGCCGGAGAAGGAGGCGCCGCTGACGCCGGCCGCGGTCAGGTAGAGGGTGCGCTCGACGGTGAGCTGCGGGGCGTTGAGGGCGCGCCGGCCGTAGCGGTTGTGCAGGGCGGAGCCGCGCAGGCTCAGCGAGGCGCCGATGGTCGCGCCGCGCATGCTCAGCTCGCCGTGCGAACGCATCATCTCGGCCTGCAGGTCCTGCCCGACCGTCAGCCCGTCGGCGGCTATCGACACCCCGCGCCGGTCCCGGCGCACCAGCAGCTGGTTGAGCAGCAGGTCGGTGCCTATATGCGCGTCGGTCAGCCGGATGCCGTGCCGCACGACGCAGCGCGGCAGGTGCAGATCGCCCTCGGTGCTGATCCGGGCGGCCTCCACGCGCGGGATGGCGCAGCCCACCAGGCGCAGCGTGGTGAAGTGGCTCTCGGGCAGCAGCAGCTGCTGCTCGAAGCGGCAGTTGTGCAGCTCGACGTAGGGGACGACGGTGCCACCGGATAAGTCGAGGGTGCCGGTGATCCGTACGCCGTTGAGCTTGAGTGCCGCGACCCGGCCCGGCAGCGCGGGCGGGCCGTCCAGCAGCAGCAGGGCGACGATCTCGGCGCGCACACTGCGCTCGGGCCCCCACACGTGCGGCCCGCTGGGGTCGTTGCGCTCGGGATAGGGGGTGCGCAGATCGTGGGTGCTGCCGGTGCGGAACGCCTGCCACATGCCCCATTCGGCAGTGGTGAGGTCGAGCCCGCCGGGCGGCTCGCCGTCGTGCGGCTCGGTCACGGTATGCCCCTCCCGTCACCCGTACTGCCCCGTACGGGCCCCATTCCCCCTGTGACCGGCCGGACACCAGCCGTGAGGTGCCGATTGTCGGTGTCCGGACCGCCAAAGATCAACTCTTTGGCCGTGTATCACTGAGTGGTACGGGGAGCCGTGCGGCGGGACGGGTCTGAGACAATTGGCCGTGTGATCTCCCGAATCGATCTGCGCGGCGACGCCTCCCTGGAAAATGGCATCGACCGCGACCTGCTGCCCCGTGCCGAGCTCGACGTCGAGGCCGCCCTGGAGAAGGTGCGGCCCATCTGCGACGACGTGCATCATCGCGGCACCGCGGCCCTGATCGACTACGCGGAGCGCTTCGACGGTGTGAAGATCACCCAGGTCCGGGTCCCGGCCGAGGCCCTCGACCGCGCCCTCGCCGAGCTCGACCCGGCCGTCCGGGCCGCCCTCGAGGAGTCCGTCCGCCGCGCCCGCCTGGTCCACCGCGAGCAGCGCCGCACCGACAAGACCGTCACCGTGGTGCCCGGCGGCACCGTCACCGAGCGCTGGGTGCCCGTCGACCGCGTCGGGCTGTACGTCCCGGGCGGGCGCGCCGTCTACCCGTCGTCCGTCGTGATGAACGTGGTCCCCGCCCAGGAGGCCGGCGTGCCCTCGCTGGCCGTCTCCTCGCCCCCGCAGAGGGACTTCGGCGGCCTGCCGCACCCCACGATCCTGGCCGCCTGCGCGCTGCTGGGCGTCGACGAGGTGTACGCGGCCGGGGGCGCCCAGGCCGTCGCCATGTTCGCCTACGGCACCGACGAGTGCCGCCCCGCCCAGCTCGTCACCGGCCCCGGCAACATCTACGTCGCCGCCGCCAAGCGCCTGCTCAAGGGCCGCATCGGCATCGACGCCGAGGCCGGCCCGACCGAGATCGCGATCCTCGCGGACGCGACCGCGGACCCGGTGCACCTCGCCGCCGACATGATCAGCCAGGCCGAGCACGACCCGATGGCCGCCGCCGTCCTCGTCACCGACTCGCCCGAGCTCGCCGAGGCGACCGAGGCCGAGCTCAAGACCCAGGTGGCCGCGGCCAAGCACGCCGAGGACCGGATCGTCCCGGCCCTGGCCGGCAAGCAGTCCGCGATCGTCCTGGTCGACAGCATCGACGACGGCCTCAAGGTCGTCGACGCCTACGCCGCCGAACACCTGGAGATCCAGACGGAGAACGCCGCCGCCGTCGCCGCCCGGGTGCGCAACGCGGGCGCGATCTTCGTCGGCCCGTACGCGCCCGTCTCGCTCGGCGACTACTGCGCGGGCTCCAACCACGTGCTGCCCACCGGCGGCTGCGCCTGCCACTCCTCCGGCCTGTCCGTGCAGTCCTTCCTGCGCGGCATCCACGTCGTGGACTACACCCGCGACGCGCTCGCCGAGGTCGCCGGGCACGTGGTGACGCTCGCCGAGGCCGAGGACCTGCCGGCGCACGGCGCGGCGGTCAAGGCGCGTTTTGCCGGAGGCGAACCCAAAAGTCGCAGTGGCTGGAAGGTTCCGTAAGCACGTGACCCGCATCGACGACCTCCCCATCCGGGACGAACTGCGCGGCAAGTCCCCGTACGGCGCCCCCCAGCTCGACGTGCCCGTCCGGCTGAACACCAACGAGAACCCCTACCCGCTGCCCGAGCCCCTCGTCGCCCGCATCGCCGAGCGCGTCGCCGAGGCCGCCCGGCACCTCAACCGCTACCCCGACCGGGACGCGGTGGAGCTGCGCACCGAACTCGCCGCCTACCTCACCCGTACCGCGGGCCACGAGGTCACCAAGGCGAACGTCTGGGCCGCCAACGGCTCCAACGAGGTCCTCCAGCAGCTGCTGCAGACCTTCGGCGGCCCCGGCCGCACCGCCCTCGGCTTCGAGCCCTCCTACTCCATGCACGCGCTGATCTCGCGCGGCACCGGCACCGGCTGGCTCTCCGGCCCGCGCCGCGACGACTTCACCATCGACGTCGACGCGGCTGTCGCCGCCATCGCCGAGCACCGGCCCGACGTGCTTTTCATCTGCACGCCCAACAACCCCACCGGCACGGCCGTGGACCCCGCAACCGTCCTGCGCCTGTACGACGCGGCGCAGGCGGCGAAGCCCTCCCTGGTGGTGCTCGACGAGGCGTACGGCGAGTTCAGCCACCACCCCTCGCCGCTCCCACTCATCGAGGGCCGCCCGAACCTGGTCGTCTCCCGCACCATGTCCAAGGCCTTCGGCGCGGCCGGGCTGCGCCTGGGCTACCTGGCCGCCGACCCGGCCGTGGTCGACGCCGTCCAGCTGGTCCGCCTGCCGTACCACCTCTCGGCCGTCACCCAGGCCACCGCACTGGCCGCGCTGGAGCACACCGACACCCTGCTCGGCTACGTCGAACAGCTCA
Organism: Streptomyces olivoverticillatus; assembly: GCF_014203555.1. Classification (GTDB taxonomy): domain Bacteria; phylum Actinomycetota; class Actinomycetes; order Streptomycetales; family Streptomycetaceae; genus Streptomyces; species Streptomyces olivoverticillatus. The sequence continues at coordinate 925,938 of NZ_JACHJH010000002.1, forward strand.
AGGCCGAGCGCGACCGCATCGTCACCGAGCTGCGCGCCATGGGCTGCGAGGTGACCGACTCGGACGCCAACTTCGTGCAGTTCGGCCGCTTCCCCGACAGCCACGCCGCCTGGCAGGCCATCCTCGACCACGGTGTCCTGGTACGGGACAACGGCGTACCCGGGTGGCTGCGGGTCACCGCGGGCACCCCGCAGGAGAACGACGCGTTCCTGGACGCGGTCCGCGCCATTCGCAAGGAGAACAACCCATGAGCCGCGTTGGGCGCGTCGAGCGCACCACCAAGGAGACCTCCGTCCTGGTCGAGATAGACCTCGACGGCACCGGACAGGTCGACGTGTCGACCGGGGTCGGCTTCTACGACCACATGCTCGACCAGCTGGGCCGCCACGGCCTGTTCGACCTCACCGTCAAGACCGACGGCGACCTGCACATCGACACCCACCACACCATCGAGGACACCGCCCTCGCGCTGGGCGCCGCCTTCAAGCAGGCCCTCGGCGACAAGGTGGGCATCTACCGGTTCGGCAACTGCACCGTCCCCCTGGACGAGTCCCTCGCCCAGGTCACCGTGGACCTCTCCGGCCGCCCCTACCTCGTGCACACCGAGCCCGAGAACATGGCGCCGATGATCGGCACGTACGACACCACGATGACCCGGCACATCCTGGAGTCCTTCGTCGCCCAGGCCCAGATCGCCCTGCACGTCCACGTCCCGTACGGGCGCAACGCCCACCACATCGTGGAGTGCCAGTTCAAGGCGCTCGCCCGCGCCCTGCGCTACGCCTGCGAGCGCGACGTGCGCGCCGCCGGAATCATCCCGTCGACGAAGGGCGCCCTGTGAACAGCCTCTCCACCGTACTGATCGTCGTGGGGCTGTTCCTGGTGGGCGGCATCATCTCGTTCCTCAAGCAGGGCATGCCCAAGAGCGTGATCGTGCTGCTCGGCATCGGCGCCGCGATGTCCCTGACCGCCGGTCTCCTGCGCATGGAAGGGCTGTGGGCATGAGCACCGCCACCCCCGCCAAGAAGGTCGTCGTCTTCGACTACGGCTTCGGTAACGTCCGCTCCGCCGAGCGCGCCCTCGCCCACGTCGGCGCGGACGTCGAGATCACCCGCGACTTCGATGCGGCCATGAACGCCGACGGCCTGCTCGTCCCCGGCGTCGGCGCCTTCGCCGCCTGCATGGAGGGGCTGCGCGCCGCCCGCGGCGACTGGATCGTCGGCCGCCGGCTGTCCGGCGGCCGCCCGGTGATGGGCATCTGCGTCGGCATGCAGATCCTCTTCGAGCGCGGCATCGAGCACGGCGTGGAGACCGACGGCCTCGACGAGTGGCCCGGCACCGTCGAGCCGCTCAAGGCCGACGTCGTCCCGCACATGGGCTGGAACACCGTCACCCCGGCCGAGGGCTCCCGGCTCTTCGCCGGCCTGGACGCGGACGCCCGCTACTACTTCGTGCACTCCTATGCCGTGCGCGAGTGGCAGCTCGAGGTCGGCAACCCCAACATCCGCGCCCCCAAGGTCACCTGGGCCACGCACGGCGAGCCCTTCGTCGCGGCGGTCGAGAACGGGCCGCTGTGGGCCACCCAGTTCCACCCCGAGAAGTCCGGCGACGCGGGAGCGGCGCTGCTGACCAACTGGATCGAGACGCTCTGATGCCCACGCTTGAACTGCTGCCCGCCGTCGACGTCCGCGACGGCCAGGCCGTCCGCCTCGTCCACGGCGAGTCCGGCTCCGAGACCTCCTACGGGGACCCGCTCTCCGCCGCCCTCGCCTGGCAGCGGGCGGGCGCCGAATGGCTGCACCTGGTCGACCTGGACGCCGCCTTCGGCACCGGCGACAACCGCGCGCAGGTCGCGGAGATCGTCCGCACCATGGGCATCAAGGTCGAGCTCTCCGGCGGCATCCGCGACGACGCCTCGCTCGCCGCCGCCCTCGCCACCGGCTGCACCCGCGTCAACCTCGGCACCGCCGCCCTGGAGACCCCCGAGTGGGTCGCCAAGGTCATCGCCGAGCACGGCGACCGCATCGCCGTCGGCCTGGACGTCCGCGGCACCACCCTGCGCGGCCGCGGCTGGACCAGCGACGGCGGCGACCTCTACGAGACCCTGGCCCGCCTGGACTCCGAGGGCTGCGCCCGCTACGTCGTCACCGACATCGCCAAGGACGGCACGCTCCAGGGCCCCAACCTGGAGCTGCTGAAGAACGTCTGCGCCGCCACCGACAAGCCCGTCGTGGCCTCCGGTGGAGTCTCCTCTCTTGACGATCTGCGGGCGATCGCCACCCTGGTACCGGAGGGTGTAGAAGGCGCCATCGTCGGAAAGGCCCTCTACGCCAAGGCGTTCACCTTGGAAGAGGCCCTGGAGGCAGTGTCCGTATGACCGAAACCCGAGCCCCGCGGCGTGTGCAGACAGACAGCTCCTGGGAGGAGTCGATCGGCTTCGCACGTGCCGTGGCGGCCGGGGACCGGGTCATCGTCGCCGGCACGATGCCGCTGGTGGCGGGCGTGCTGCACGGCGAGGGCGACCCCTACGAACAGGCGCTGGCCGCCTTCGGCAACGCGCTGCAGGCGCTCGAACCCTTCGGGCTCGGCCCCGAGGACGTCATCCGCACCCGTATGTACCTCACCCACGCGCGTGACGTGGACGCGGTCGGCCGCGCCCACAAGGAGCTCTTCGACGCGGTGCGGCCCGCCGCCACCCTGGTCGTGGTCTCCGGGTTCGTCGACTCGCGCGTGCTGGTCGAAGTAGAAGTAGAAGCTTTCGGAGGAGAACCGGCGTGACCCTCGCCGTGCGAGTCATCCCCTGCCTGGACGTGGACAACGGCCGGGTCGTCAAGGGCGTCAATTTCCAGAACCTGCGCGACGCGGGCGACCCCGTCGAAATGGCCGCGCTCTACGGCCGGGAGGGCGCCGACGAGCTGACCTTCCTCGACATCACCGCCTCGTCCGGCAACCGCGAGACCACCTACGACGTGGTCCGCCGCACCGCCGAGCAGGTCTTCATCCCGCTGACCGTGGGCGGGGGCGTGCGCACCGCCGAGGACGTCGACAAACTGCTGCGCGCCGGTGCCGACAAGGTCGGCGTCAACACCGCGGCCATCGAGCGGCCGGATCTGATCCGCGAGATCGCCGAGCGGTTCGGCCGCCAGGTGCTGGTGCTGTCGGTGGACGCCCGCCGTACCCCGTCCGGCTCCTTCGAGGTGACCACGCACGGCGGACGGCGCGGCACGGGCCTGGACGCCGTCGAATGGGCCCACCGCGCGGCCGAGCTGGGCGCGGGGGAGATCCTGCTGAACTCGATGGACGCCGACGGCACGAAGGACGGCTACGACACGGAGATGATCACGGCGGTGCGCGCGCACGTCCGGGTCCCGGTCATCGCCAGCGGCGGCGCGGGCCGCCTGGAGCACTTCGCCCCGGCGGTCGAGGCGGGCGCGGACGCTGTCCTGGCCGCGTCGGTCTTCCACTTCGGCGACCTGCGCATCGGGGACGTCAAGGGCGCACTGCGCGAGGCGGGGCACCCGGTGCGGTAAGCAGGCACCGCTGCTGATCCGGCCCTAGTGCCGGATCAGCAAGAAAACCGCCCCCGTCACCAACGCCAGCGCAATCGCACCCACCCCATACGTCACCCGGTGCTCCCGCAGCCCCGGCACAAAGCGGTCCAGCGCGTATTCTCCCGGCCCGGTCAGCGCCAGCGCCGTCGCCGAGATGGCCACCAAAAGGGTGAATTCCACGCCCTTGGGCAGCAGGAATCCGTTGTCCCACGTGACGCCGAGTGCATTGACCATCGTCCCCAGCACCGCCGCCGCGGCCAGCGGCGTGAGCAGGCCGACGAACAGCCCCGCCCCGCCCAGCCCCTCGCTGAGCCCGCAGATGACGGCCATCATCTTCGGCGCCGGGTAGCCCAGCGCGGTGAAGCCCTTCGCCGTGCCGTTGATGCCCATGCCGCCGAACCAGCCGAACAGCTTCCCCGTGCCCGCCACCATCATGATGATGCCGACCATCATGCGCAGCAGCATCAGCCCCACGGAGTAACCGATCCAAGGCGGTGCGTGCGCGGGCTCGAGGAAGGCGTTGGTCTTGCTGCGGAAAGCCATGGTGGGCACCTCTTCCCTGGAGAGAGAGCGGCTCCCGAGCCTCTAGATACCCAGTGTCGCTCCCCGCAGCTTCGCAAGCGCGCCCTGCTCCCCGTCCAGCTCCACCCGGGCCGCGTCCTGGCGGCCGAAGAGGAACAGGGTCAGCTCCCCGGGCTCCCCGGTGGCCGTGACCACGGGGGCGCCCCGGTGGGCCACCGCCGTGCGGCCGTCGGGCCGGCGCAGCACCAGGCCCACCGGCGACTTGCGGCCCAGCATCCGGGCCGAGCGCTCCAGCCGGCTCCACAGGGCGTCGGCGAAGACCGGGTCCACCTCGCGCGGCGTCCACTGCGGCTGGGCCCGCCGCACGTCCTCGGTGTGCACATAGAACTCGACGGTGTTGGCCGCCTCGTCCACCTGCTTGAGCGCGAACGGCGACAGCCTGGGCGGCCCGGTGCGGATGAGCTGGATCAGCTCCTCGTACGGCTTGGCGGCGAACTCCGCCTGTACTCGCTCCAGCCGCGCCGCCAGCGGCTTGAACAGCACGCCGGCGGCCGCGTCGGACCGGCGCTCGCGCACCACCACGTGCGCGGCGAGATCCCGGGCCCGCCAGTCGTCGCAGAGGGTCGGGGCGTCGGGGCCCACGGTCTCCAACAGATCGGCGAGGAGCAGACGTTCACGCTGGGCATGGGTTGACATGGCGTCAGCCTACGGGCGGCGCCGCCCGTAGGCCACGGCGCCGCGCTCCCGCCCCACGGGCCCCGCTCAGCTCGGCAACGGCGCCGTCATCTTCTCGCCACCGGGACCGGCGCTGCGGCTCACCGAGCAGGTGACCTCGCTCTGGCCCAGCTGCTTGTACGCATCCAGGGTCGGGAAGATCGCGTAGTAGTAGTACTGATGGCCGTCGGCGATGCCCTGCAGCCGCTTGGTCACATCCGCCTCGCACATCCCCTTGACCTTCTCGGCCAGGTCGGTGCTGTCGGTGTAGGTGCCGCTCAGGGTCTCGTTGGTTATGACCTCGCCGTCGTGCCGCTCGTCGCACGAGCGCTTCTCCACCTTTTTCACCGAAGGGTCGAGCTTCGGGTGGTCGAAGCAGGTGCCCGGCTTGAGCACCACGTACGGCACCTGGGCGGGGGAGTCGAACATCGGGCCCGTGGGCGAGCCCGACGGCAGCGAGGGGCTCTGCGACGAGGACGACGAGGACGACGACGAGGGCACCGACGGGCTCGCCGACGGCCCCGCGGCCTTCTTGCTGCCGCCGCCGTCCTTGGTGGCCAGGACGAGACCGCCGACCGCCACACCCGCCACCAGCACCGACGCGACCACGATCCCGGCGACCTTCGCCCCGCTGGTCCGCGGCGGCTGCGGCGGGCCCATCGGCGGCTGCCCGTAGCCGTACGGGCCCGGCGCGCCGTAGGGCTGCTGCTGTCCGTAGCCGGGCTGCTGCCCGTACGGGCCCTGGGGTTGCCCGAATCCCTGCGGCGGACCGAAGCCGCCGCCCTGGCCGGGCGGTTGCGGGGGCTGCTGTGGAGGCGGAGAGCTCATGGGCCGAAGCATGCCGTATGGCTCTGACAGCCTTGTCGGGGGGATGCCCCACCGCCGGGCAGAATGGGGCTCATGACCGGCAACGCCCGCCCCGCCTCCGCCCTCGACCCCGCCATCGCCGCCCGCCTCAAGCGCAGCGCCGACGGACTGGTCCCCGCCATCGCCCAGCAGTACGACACCGGCGAGGTGCTCATGCTCGGCTGGATGGACGACGAGGCCCTCCATCGCACGCTGACCACCGGCCGCTGCACCTACTGGAGCCGCAGCCGCAGCGAGTACTGGGTCAAGGGCGACACCTCCGGACACGTCCAGCTCGTCAAGTCCGTGGCCCTGGACTGCGACGCGGACACCCTCCTCGTCAAGGTCGACCAGACCGGCCCGGCCTGCCACACCGGGACGCGCACCTGTTTCGATTCCGACCAGCTGCCCCTGGGCCAGTAGGCTCCGCGCCATGGCCGCCACGTCCGCATCCGCCACCCACGGGGAAGTCGTCCCCGACGCCGAGACCTTCCGCATGCTCGCCAAGGACCGCCGGGTCATCCCGGTCGTCCGCCGCTTCCTTGCGGACGGCGACACGCCCGTGGGCCTCTACCGCAAGCTCGCCGCCGAGCGGCCGGGCACCTTCCTGCTGGAATCCGCGGAGAACGGCCGGACCTGGTCCCGCTACTCCTTCGTGGGCGTCCGCAGCGCCGCCACCCTCACCGTCCGCGAAGGACAGGCCCACTGGCTCGGCACCCCGCCCGTCGGCGTCCCCACCGACGGCGACCCGCTGCACGCCCTGCGCGAGACCGTGCAGGCCCTGCACACCCCGCGCGACCTCATAGAGGGCACCGGACTGCCGCCCTTCACCGGCGGCATGGTGGGCTACCTCGGCTACGACGTCGTCCGCCGCCTGGAGAAGATCGGCGAGCACGGCGACGACACGCTGGGCCTGCCCGAGCTGACCATGCTGCTCACCTCCGACCTCGCCGTCCTCGACCACTGGAACGGCACGGTCCTGCTGATCGCCAACGCGATCAACCACAACGACCTCGAAACGGGCGTCGACGAGGCCTACGCGGACGCCGTCGCCCGCCTCGACGCCATGACCGCCGACCTGCACCGGCCCGCGACCGCCCACCCCACGGCCCTGCCCCCCTCCGAGCTGCCCGAGTACACCGCCCGCTGGGGCGGCCCGGACTACATGGCGGCCGTGGAGGACATCAAGGAGCGCATCCGCGCGGGCGAGGCCTTCCAGGTCGTGCCCTCGCAGCGGTTCGAGACCCCCTGCACCGCCTCCGCCCTCGACGTCTACCGGGTGCTGCGGGCCACCAACCCCAGCCCCTACATGTACCTGCTGCGCTTCGACGGGTTCGACGTCGTCGGCTCCAGCCCCGAGGCGCTGGTCAAGGTCGAGGACGGGCAGGCGATGGTGCACCCCATCGCCGGCACCCGCCCGCGCGGCGCCACCCCGCAGGCCGACGCCGCGCTCGCCGAGGAGCTGATGGCCGACCCCAAGGAGCGCGCCGAGCACCTGATGCTCGTCGACCTCGGCCGCAACGACCTCGGCCGGGTCTGCGAGCCCGGCAGCGTCGAGGTCGTCGACTTCATGTCCATCGAGCGCTACAGCCACGTGATGCACATCGTCTCCACCGTCACCGGGCGCCTGGCCCCGGGGCGCACGGCCTTCGACGTGCTCACCGCCTGCTTCCCCGCCGGCACCCTCTCCGGCGCGCCCAAACCCCGCGCCATGCAGATCATCGAGGAGCTGGAGCCGGCCCGCCGCGGCCTCTACGGAGGCTGCGTGGGCTACCTCGACTTCGCCGGGGACTCCGACACCGCCATCGCCATCCGCACCGCCGTGCTCCGCGAGGGCACCGCCTACGTCCAGGCGGGCGCGGGCGTGGTCGCCGATTCCGACCCGGCGGCCGAGGACGCCGAGTGCCGCAACAAGGCGGCAGCCGTGCTGCGGGCGGTGCACGCGGCCAACCGCATCGGCTAGGCGGCCGGGGGTGCCCGCCGGGCACCCCCGCGCCACGCCCGGCCCCGACGGCAAGGGATAGTGGTATCCGTGAGCAGCGCAGCCGTACCCCACCCCCGCACCCACACCGAGCCCGTACCGCGCAGCGGGAGGCGCAGCGTCGCCGCCGCTCTGCTGCTGGGCGCCGCGGGCGCCGCGCTCGTCCTCCTCGCGGCGGGCCGCACCTGGTCGAAGGCCACCGCCGACGTCGCCCAGGGCACCCTTCCGCAGCAGGCCAGCGGGCAGGACGTCACCGCCCTGCCCGGCGCCCTCGCCATCGTGGGCCTCGCCGCGCTCGTCGCCGTCTTCGCCGTGCGCCGCGCCGGGCGGCTGCTCGTCGCCGCGCTGCTGGCCCTCAGCGGCGCGGGCGTCGTCGCGGCGGCGCTGCTGGGCGTGCACGACACCACGGCGCTGGAGGAGAAGGCCGGCAAGGTCAACGGCCTGACCAGGGCCGCCGTCGACCACGTCAGCCACACCGGCTGGCCGTGGGCGGCCGCCGTGGGTGGTGTCCTGCTCTTCCTCGCCGGGCTGCTCGCCCTGCGCTACGGCCGCCACTGGCCCGCCATGTCCGGCCGCTACGAACGCGACGGCGCGCCCCGCCCGCGCCGGGCGCGCACCGCCCCCGACCCGGACCGCCCCGAGGAGCTGTGGAAGGCCCTCGACCGCGGTGAGGACCCCACCGGCGGCTGAACCACCCCCGCCCCGGCCCGCGCATCCCGCCGGGAAGGACGGGACACGCCCACCCCAGGTCCATCCCGCACCGGCGCGTCGGGGACAATGACCGCGAGTGATCTCTGCGCCCGCAGGCGCGATACAGCAACGAGGAGTCAAACTCATGTCGGGTAGCAGCCACGGACACAACGGTCACGGACACACTGTGGCCGCCTGGACCGGTGTCGTCATCGCCTTCATCGGTTTCTGTGTCGCCGGCGCCTTCATCGTGATGGCCAAGCCGGTCGGCTTCTGGGTGGGCATGGCCGTGGTCGCCCTCGGCGGTGTCGTCGGCATGATCATGCGGTCCATGGGTTACGGCCAGGCTCCCCAGGCCCCCGTGCGGATGCGGGCCGAGAGCTGACCCGCACCTCAACGCTCCAAGGCGCGGCCCGGACCCGTACGGCCCCCCGTACGCGGCTCTGAGCTGCGCCTTCGTGCTGTGCGGTGGACACTCGGCCTGTGACCGAGCCCCGGGTGCGCCGCCTCCTGCCGCCGCTGTGCGTGGCCGCCGTGCCGGCCGCGGCCCTGCTCTGCGTCCGCGCCGTCGACCCCAACGAGCCCGGTCACTACCCCGCCTGCCCGCTGCTGCGCTGGACGGGCCTGTACTGCCCCGGCTGCGGCGGCCTGCGGGGCCTGTACGCGCTCGCCCACGGCGATCTCGCCGGGGCGCTGCGGGCCAACGCGCTCGCGGTCGCCGCGTACGCCGCCTTCGCCGTGCTGTGGGCCGTCTGGCTGGTCCGGGCGGCGCGCCGGGGCGGAGGCATGCCGCTGCCCGCGCGGGCAGCGGCGTGGTGGGCGCTGGGCGGGCTCGTGCTGCTCTTCACCGTCGTGCGGAACCTGCCCTTCGGGCCGGCGCTCGCGCCGTGAGCCTCCCCGCGCCGGTCCGAAGGGCGGGACCTGCGTCAACCGGATGCGAAACCTTCGCCTTCCGGCAAGTACCATCGCATTGCCTGGTGAGGTCACCGCACCAGCCCAGACCATCCGAGTCCGGAAGGGGGCCGCTCGCGTGAGTGTGCTCGACGAGATCATCGACGGAGTCCGTGCCGACCTCGCGGAGCGGCAGGCGCGCGTCACCCTCGACGAGCTCAAGGAGCGGGCGGCGAAGGCCCCCCAGGCCAAGGACGGCGCGGCCGCCCTGCGCGGCGAGAACGTCGGCGTGATCTGCGAGGTCAAGCGGTCCAGCCCCTCCAAGGGCGCGCTGGCCGCCATCGCCGACCCGGCCGGTCTCGCCGCGGACTACGAGGCGGGCGGTGCGTCCGTCATCAGCGTCCTCACCGAGCAGCGGCGCTTCGGTGGCTCGCTCGCCGACCTGGAGGCCGTCCGCGCCCGGGTCGACATCCCCATCCTGCGCAAGGACTTCATCGTCACCTCCTACCAGCTGTGGGAGGCCCGCGCCTACGGCGCCGACCTGGCCCTGCTGATCGTCGCGGCCCTCGAACAGGAGGCGCTGGTCTCCCTCATCGAGCGGGCCGAGTCCATCGGCCTGACCCCCCTGGTCGAGGTGCACGACGAGGAGGAGGTCCAGCGCGCCGTCGACGCGGGTGCGCGGATCATCGGCGTCAACGCCCGCAACCTCAAGACCCTCGAGGTGGACCGGGGCACCTTCGCCCGGGTCGCGCCCGAGATCCCCGACGGCATCGTCAAGATCGCCGAGTCCGGGGTGCGCGGCCCGCACGACCTGATCGCCTACGCCAACGACGGCGCCGACGCCGTGCTGGTGGGCGAGTCCCTGGTCACCGGCCGCGACCCGAAGGGCGCGGTCGCCGACCTGGTCGCCGCCGGCGCCCACCCGGCGCTGCGGCACGGACGGGGCTGACGCCCCGGATGACCCGCCGCCGCATCCGCCGCAGGGGCCCGGGGCTGCCGTCCCCTGGGCGACCAGCCCCCGTCGGCGTGCGCGCGGCCGGGCTGCCGGCCCAAGAGCCCTACGCGGGCCTCGCCCGGGGATGCCGCCCCCGGGGCTGCCGCGCGCCGGCGCGGCGCGTGCGCGGCCGCCGCGTGCGGTACCACATCGGCTGCGAGCCGGGGCAGGTCAACGGACGCCGATGGCGACGGAACGGGCACCGATAACACCGTTTCCGTTCATCCGTCATCGAGGAGATACGTCCGTGTCCTCCGAATTCTTCGTTCCCGACCCCGAAGGCCGGGTGCCGAACGCATCCGGCTACTTCGGCGCGTTCGGCGGCAAGTTCATCCCCGAGGCCCTCGTCGCCGCCGTCGACGAGGTCGCCGCCGAGTACGAGAAGGCGAAGGCGGACCCCGCCTTCGCCGCCGAGCTGGGCGACCTGATGGTCAACTACACCGGGCGCCCCAGCGCCCTGACCGAGGTGCGGCGCTTCGCCGAACACGCGGGCGGCGCCCGCGTCTTCCTCAAGCGCGAGGACCTCAACCACACCGGCTCCCACAAGATCAACAACGTGCTGGGCCAGGCGCTGCTCACCAAGCGCATGGGCAAGACCCGCGTCATCGCCGAGACCGGCGCGGGCCAGCACGGCGTCGCCACCGCCACCGCCTGCGCCCTCTTCGGCCTCGAATGCACCATCTACATGGGCGAGGTCGACACCCAGCGCCAGGCGCTCAACGTCGCCCGCATGCGGATGCTCGGCGCCGAGGTCATCTCCGTGAAGTCCGGCAGCCGCACCCTCAAGGACGCCATCAACGAGGCGTTCCGCGACTGGGTCGCCAACGTCGACCGCACCCACTACCTCTTCGGCACGGTCGCCGGCCCCCACCCCTTCCCGGCCCTGGTCCGCGACTTCCACCGGGTCATCGGCGTCGAGGCGCGCCGCCAGATCCTGGAGCGCGCCGGCCGGCTGCCGGACGCGGCCGTGGCCTGCGTCGGCGGCGGCTCCAACGCCATCGGCCTCTTCCACGCCTTCCTCCCCGACGAGGGCGTCCGCCTGATCGGCTGCGAGCCGGGCGGCCACGGCGTGGAGACCGGCGAGCACGCGGCCACCCTCACCCAGGGCACGCCCGGCATCCTGCACGGCTCGCGGTCGTACGTCCTGCAGGACGAGGACGGCCAGATCACCGAGCCGTACTCGATCTCGGCGGGCCTGGACTACCCCGGCATCGGCCCCGAGCACTCCTACCTCAAGGACATCGGCCGCGCCGAGTACCGCGCCGTCACCGACGACGCCGCCATGCAGGCGCTGCGCCTGCTCTCGCGCACCGAGGGCATCATCCCGGCCATCGAGAGCGCACACGCGCTCGCGGGCGCGCTGGACGTCGGCAAGGAGCTGGGCCCGGACGGCATCGTCCTGGTCAACCTCTCCGGCCGCGGCGACAAGGACATGGACACGGCCGCCCGCTACTTCGGGCTCTACGACGACGGCGCCGAGGGGGCGAAGTGATGGCGGGCAACATCGAGCTGCTGAGCTCCGTACTGGCCGTGGCCAAGGCGGAGAACCGGGCCGCACTCGTCGGCTACCTCCCCGCCGGGTTCCCCACCGTCCCCGACGGGGTACGGGCGATCACGGCGATGCTGGACGGCGGCTGCGACGTCGTCGAGGTCGGGCTGCCGCACAGCGACCCGGTCCTGGACGGCCCCGTCATCCAGACCGCCGACGACATCGCCCTGCGCGGCGGCATCAAGATCCCTGATGTCATCCGCACGGTCCGCGAGGCCCATGAGGCGACGGGCGCTCCGGTGCTCTGCATGACCTACTGGAACCCCGTCGACCGCTACGGCACCGAGCGGTTCGCCGCCGACCTGGCCGCCGCCGGGGGAGCGGGCTGCATCCTGCCCGACCTGCCGGTGGAGGAGTCCGAGGTCTGGCGGAAGGCAGCCGAACAGCACGGCCTGGCCACCGTGTTCGTGGTCGCCCCCAGCAGCCGCGACGAGCGCCTCGCCAAGATCACGGCGGCGGGCAGCGGCTTCGTCTACGCGGCCTCCCTGATGGGCGTCACCGGCACCCGCGAATCGGTCGGCCAGGAGGCCCGGGAGCTGGTGGAGCGCACCCGCGCCGTCACCGACCTGCCCGTCTGCGTCGGCCTCGGCGTCTCCAACCCCGCCCAGGCGGCCGAGGTCGCCGCCTTCGCCGACGGGGTCATCGTCGGCTCCGCCTTCGTCAAGCGGCTGCTGGACGCCCCCGACCTGGAGTCCGGCCTGGACGCGGTCCGCGCCCTCGCGGGCGAGCTCGCGGAAGGCGTGCGGGCGCGCGGTCGAGCCGACGCGTAACTCATTCGACGGAAACCTCGGCCGGGGGTGCGCTGCCGCGCACCCCCGGTTCGTTGTACGGGGACGTGAGCCAGAAGAACAGCGACGGAAAGCGCAGCGCCCGCGAGCGGCTGCAGGAACAGCGCCGGCAAGAAGAGGCGCGCGGCAAGGTCAAACGGCAGCTGCTGGTGGGCGGCGCCGTGCTCGGGGTGCTCGTCATCGGCGGCGGGATCGCGCTGTGGGCCACCACCGCGGCCAAGCACGGCAAGCAGCAGGCGTCCGGCCCGCTCATGGCCCCCCAGGGCGCCATGGGCAAGGACAACCTGGTGATCCCCGTGGGCACCACCCCCGCCAAGGCCACCCTCACCGTCTACGAGGACTTCCGCTGCCCCGGCTGTGGCCAGTTCGAGAACGGCTTCCGGGACACCATCCACTCCCTGGAGGGCAAGGGCGAGCTCAAGGCCGAGTACCACCTGGTCACGCTGATCGACAAGAACCTCGGCGGCACCGGCTCGCTCAACGCGGCCAACGCCGCGGCCTGTGCCCAGGACGCCGGGAAGTTCGCCGAGTACCACGACCTGCTCTACAAGAACCAGCCGATGGAGACCGACGACGCCTTCGGCAAGAAGTCCCGCCTCCTCGACCTCTCCGGCCAGGTCGCGGGCCTGAAGACCCCCGCCTTCGAGAAGTGTGTGAACGACGGCACGCACGACAGCTGGGTGAAGAAGTCCCAGGAGGCGTTCGGCTCCTCCTCCTACCGCGCGACCCCCACCATCCTGCTGAACGGCAAGAGCCTCTACGGCGACCAGAACAACCCCCTCACCCCGGACAAGCTGCGCAAGCTGGTGGCAGAGGCGCAGAAGGGCTGAGAGTCGGGTCCGGAACAGTTAGGTCTGTCCCTCGTGCCCTGAGGTACCACCTTCACCACGCCGCGCACGGGTATGCCTACATCTTTACTTGAGTAAAGATCGCGTGAGGTTGTAGACATGACAAGCTTTCACTCATGTCGTGGGGATACTCATGCGTTTTTCACGCTATATAGCGTTTGTCATGGCTCTGACCATGGCCGTGCTATGCGGAACCGAACAGGTTGCGCTGGCCGTTGCTCAATGGAGCCGCAGTACGTCCGGACGAGATCCGGGCGAAAGACCCGACCAGCACTGGGGTTCTGCCGCAGGCCGCGGCCACCGGACGACCGGAGGCGCGACGGAAGCGTCTGCCGCGGGCGGTCACCGTGGAGCGCTGGAGGCGCCGGGCCAGTTGCCGCAGGAGCACAAGCTGTCGCAGCGGGAACTGGTCGGCACCCCCAAGAAGCCCAAGATGGGGGCAGCGAAGAGGGCCCAGAGCCCCAAACTGCCGATTCCGCAGGGCTTCTCGGAGAAGAAGAGCCAGGAAGTGCCTTCGGCGCGCAAGGAGCGGCAGCGCACCTTCCGCAACGAGGACGGCACGTATACCACTCGTTTCTACAACCAGCCCGTCAACTTTCTCGGCCGCGACGGCACCTGGAAGCCGATCGATGCGACGCTGGTTCGCCCCAACCGTAGCGCTCGGACCGCCGTCGCGGATGGCCCCATTTGGGAGACCCGTTCGACCGCTGCCGACATCACCTTCGCGTCGTCGGCAGACGCCGATCCCGTGGTGAGCATGAAACTGAGCGACGGCCCCTCGCTGGGCTACGGCCTCGCGGGCGGCGCTCACGCTATGGGGAAGGCTGACGGCAGCGTCATCACCTACCCGGATGTGCGGCCTTCCGCGGATATTCGATACGTCGCGGGCAGTGACTCCGTGAAGGAGACACTGATCCTCAAGAGCAAGGGCGCTCCGACCGAGTGGCGGTTTCCGCTTCGTACGGACGGCCTGGCCGCCCGACTCGACGACCGGGGTGCTGTCGTCTTCGCGGACAAGGACGGCAAGCAGCGTGCCCGGATGCCCGCAGGCTGGATGGAGGACTCCCACCTCGCGGAGAACGCCAACCAAGGCGAGATCTCTTCGGGCGTCCGCTACCGCCTCGACACGGAGAACGGCCGCCAGGTCCTCGTCGTATCGCTCGACAAGGAGTGGCTGAGCGCGCCGGAACGTATCTTCCCCGTCAAGGTCGACCCGTCGGTCAACGGCATCGACGCCACCGCCGGCACCTATGTCCAGACCCCCTACAGCCAGGACTTCTCCAGCGACACCATCCTCAAGGCCGGAAGCTACGATGGCGGTGCGCACAAGGCCGCGTCGTTTCTCCGCTTCAACGGCGTCGAGAATTCGCTGAAGAACGCGTGGGTGCTGGATGCCAAACTGGCGCTGTACAACACCTGGTCGTACTCGTGCGACGCGCGGCCGGTGACGGTGCACGCGATCACCTCGGACTGGTCCGAGTCGTCGGTCAGGTCGTACCCCGGTCCGGACACCGGACCCTCCCTGGTGTCCAAGAGCTTCGCGCACGGCTGGCGGCCGCCGGACACCAACTCCTGGTCCTGCGATCCGGCATGGGAGGCGGTAGGGCTCGGCTCGGGCGGTCGTCAGCTCGTCGACGACTGGACGCACGGGCGCAAGAAAAACTACGGTCTCGCCGTCAAGGCCTCGGAGTCGGATTCCAAGGCATGGAAGCAGTTCGGTTCCGACAACTACCCGAACGGCAAGCCCAGCCTGGACGTCACTTGGACCAAGTACGGAGCGACGTACGACGTCGGTGACTTCACCCAGCCGGTGACGGCCACCTCCCAGGGCTCGATGAAGGTCACCGTCACCAACCAGGGCCAGGACACCTGGACCAAGGGCGGACACATCCAGCTGCGCTACAACCTCTACGACGAATCGGGCAAGGAGATCAACGACCAGTCGAAGATCGCCTGGACCCCCATGCCGGACGACATCGCACCGGGCCGCAGCATCACGCTCGACGCCAAGATCGCGCCACTCCAGCCCGCCACCTACACGCTCGTGTGGACCATGGACGTCCTGGACGGCCCCAGGTTCACCTCCGAGGGCGTACCGGGCCCGGCCATCAAGTTCGCCGCGGTGAACCTCCCTCCGCAGCTGACGGCCGAATCACCGGCCAGCGGCGCGGTGCTCTCCTCGCTGACCCCGACCCTGTGGGCCACGGGCAAGGATGCGGACCGCTCCCCGTCCGGCGCACTGCAGTACACCTTCGAGGTCTGCGAGGTCGAAGGTAAGGACGCCCGCAAGAACTGCCGCAGCGGTTCCCGCGGCACCGCCGAGCAGTGGACGGTTCCGAGCGGCTGGCTGTCATGGAGCAAGACCTACGCCTGGTACGCCTACGCGTACGACGGCAAGGACACCTCATCCCAGCCTGCTCCCGCATATTTCAGCACCCAGGTGCCCCAGCCGGCCGTGACAGGTCACCTCGGTGGCGACGGCGATCGCGAATTCGGCACACGGGCCGGGAACTACTCCACCGCCGCCACCGACGCGGCGATACCCACGGTCGGGCCCGAGCTGTCGGTCGTCCGCAACTACAACTCGCTCGACCCCCGGACCGACAACGTCTTCGGCACCGGCTGGTCGACCCGCTGGGACATGCGCGCTGTCGCCGAGGACACCGGCAGCGTCATCGTCACCACGAAGGACGGAAGCCGCATACGCTATGGCCGAAACGCGGACGGCGGCTACGCCGCACCGGCAGGCAGTCTGACCACACTTACCGCTGACAACGGTGGCGGCTGGGTGCTACGCGACAAGTCGGCTGCCACGTACTCCTTTGACTCCTCTGGGCGCCTGACCAAGATTGTCGACGGATCGGGCCGGGAACAGCGGCTGACCTACACCGACGGCAAGCTGACCGAAGCCCGGGACGTGCTCTCCGGACGGGCGCTGAGCTTCTCCTGGAGTGACGGCAGAGTCGCCTCGGTCACCACGAACGAGACCGGACCCGGAACCGCCGGGCTGAAGTGGACCTACAACTACACCGGTAACCGTCTGGCCAAGGTCTGCCCACCCGCCTCCACGGACAAGTGCACCGTGTACGAGTACGGCGACGGCTCGCTGTACCGCAGCATGGTGCTCGACCAGAACCCGGTGTCCTACTGGCGGCTGGGGGAGACGACGGGCCCTGTGGCCGCCAGTGACGCCCCCTCCGGTACCGGCCTGAACCAAGCCGTCTACCGGGACGTGAAGCTGGGCTCCGCAGGATCGGTATCCGGCACGAGCAACACGGCTGCTTCGTTCGATGGCACCAACTCCTATGTCGAGCTTCCCGAGGACACGATCCGCACCTCGACCCTCCTGACGACCGAGCTGTGGTTCAAGACCACCAAGCCCGGCGTTCTGGTCGGTTTCCAGGACGGGCGCCTGGCCGACGGCCGACCCGACGACTGGACCCCCGCTCTGTCCATCGACAAGTCCGGCAAGCTGATCGGGCAGTACTGGACGGGTCACGTTCAGCCCATCGTCAGCACCACCGCCGTCACCGACGACGCCTGGCACCACGTCGCGCTCACCGCGGCCGGCACCGCGCAGTCCCTCTACCTCGATGGCTCTCTGGTCGGCACGCTGGCCGGCCCCATTGATCATCGCAAGCAGTCTTTCACTTACCTCGGCGCCGGATATTCCAGTGCCGGTTGGGACGGACAGGCCGACGGCGTACGGCACTTCACCGGACTCATGGACGAGGTGGCCGTCTATCACCAGGCTCTCGACGCCACGGCCGTTGCCGAGCACTATCGCGCCCGAAACGCCTCGGGACGGCTGACCAAGGTCACGCTCCCCTCGGGGCGCGTCCACGCCCAGGTCACCTACGACGGGAGCACCGGACGGGTCGTCCAGACCGCCGACGACCATGGCGGCACCTGGAAGATCTCCGCGCCCGCTTACTCCGCCGGATCGGCTGCTTACGCCGACGCGGTACGCACGGCGGGCCCGGTCGAATACTGGCGGCTGGGAGACCGCAGCGGTTCCACCGCGGCGAACGACATCAATGGAGGAGCTGACGGTGCCTACCGCGACGGGGTGACGCTCGGTGCGGTCGGAGCCTTCGCTGACGGTGACGACGGCTCGGCGACGCTCGACGGTTCGGCAGGCGCTGTACAGGTCCCGACCGACCCGCTCAAGAACGCCGCCGCTCTCTCCTTCGAGCTGTGGTTCCGCACGGGCAAGCCGAACGGTGTGCTGCTGGGCCTCCAGGACGCGGATCTCGGAGCGACACCGAAGGACTGGAATCCGAGCCTCCTGGTGGACGCCGACGGCAAGCTGCGCGGTCAGCTGTGGCACGGCGGCTCGTGGAAGCCCATCGTCTCCGGGTCGACGGTCACGGACAACGCCTGGCACCACGCCGTGCTCACCGGTTCCGGTAGCGGTCAGTCGCTGTACCTGGACGGTACAAAGGTCGGCAGCCTCAACGAGCCGTCGAAGTCGGAGACGCTGGCCCGGGCATATCTCGGTGCCGGTTTCTCCAGTGAGGGCTGGGACGGACAGAAGCCCGGAACCCGCTACTTCACCGGGCAGCTCGACGAAGCCGCCTTCTACACCAAGGAACTGACCGACAGCACGGTCGCCGAGCACTACCGTTCGCGTACCGCGCTGGTCTCCGGGGACGGCACCCACTACCGGGGCACGGTCACCGCGGACGCGCCC
The DNA here is from genome assembly GCF_014203555.1 of Streptomyces olivoverticillatus. Taxonomy (GTDB): domain Bacteria; phylum Actinomycetota; class Actinomycetes; order Streptomycetales; family Streptomycetaceae; genus Streptomyces; species Streptomyces olivoverticillatus. Next base: position 944,005 of record NZ_JACHJH010000002.1, read on the forward strand.
ACGGGCTACTGGCGCCTGGACGAGACCAGCGGCGACAAGGCGCACAGCCAGGCAGCGGCATATGCCGGGGACGGCACGTACAGCAAGGCCACGCTGGGGGCGACCGGCGCCTTCGGCCCCGGTGACAACACCGCCGTGGCTCTGAACGGAGACGGTTTCATCGAACTGCCTTATCGGGTCATGGGCAACACGGCCTCGATGTCGGCGGAACTGTGGTTCCGCACGGCCAAGGCGAACGGCGTACTGCTCGGGCTTCAGGACGCAGCGCTGGGCAACACACCCACGAGTTGGAATCCGAGTCTGCTGGTGGACGCCGACGGCAAGTTGCGCGGCCAGCTGTGGCACGGTGGCACCGGGAAGCCGATCATTTCGCCGGCTTCGGTCACCGACAACGAGTGGCACCATGTGGTGATCACCGGCGCCGGCACCGGTCAGTCCCTGTACCTGGACGGAACCAAGGTCGGAGACCTCAATGCGGCTTCCAAGCCGGAGACGCTGGCGCATGCCTATCTCGGTGCCGGTTTCTCCAGTGAGGGCTGGGACGGGCAGAAGCCCGGAACCCGCTACTTCACGGGGCAACTCGACGAATTCGCCGTCTACCCAAAGGCACTGACCGAGGACCAGGTTGCCGAGCACTACAGCGCCATGCGCCACTCCAGCGCATCCTCGCTCACCTCGACGGTCACCGTCACCGACCCTGCCGGCGGCACCCGCAGCGTCTCCTACGATGCCCTGCGCGGCCAGCGGCTGCTGTCGTCCACCGATGCCGAAGGCGGTCGTACCACCTACGCGTACGACACCGGTGGCTTCCTGCACACGGTGACCGACCCCAACGGGCACATCACCGTCACAGGACACGACACGCGCGGCAATACCGTCTCCCGGACCACCTGCCGGGACGCGAACTCCTGCTGGACGTCGTTCACCGACTACTACTTCAACGACAAGGACCCGCTCGACCCGCGCAACGACAAGCCGACGGCCGTGCGCGACGCCCGCTCCACGAGCACCGCCGACGACCGCTACCGCACATCGTTGAGCTACACGGCGCTCGGCCTGCCGGACACGACGACGCTCGCGGACGGACGGAAGTCCGCCACGGCCTACACCACCGGCAGGGAAGCGGCTGTCGGTGGCGGGACCGTCCCGGCCGGACTGGTCGATACCGTCACCACGCCCGGCGGCGGTGTCACCACGTACAACTACAACTCCCGTGGCGACCTGGTCCAGACGACAGCACCGTCCGGACTGATCACGCGCTACACGTACGACGGCATAGGCCGGAAAATATCGGAGACCCAGGTTTCCGACAGCTACCCGCAGGGTGTGACGACCACCTTCACGTACGACGCCATGTCCCGGGTCGTCTCGGAGACCGGCACCGCCGTGAAAAACGAGATCACCGGCACCGCCCACAGCTCCCGGATCACTCGTGACTTCGACCCTGACGGCAAGCTGCTGACGGAGTCGGCCGAGGACGTCACAGGCGGCGATGCCAAGCGCACCCTCACTCATCACTACGACGACCACGGCCTGGAGGACAAGAGCACCGATGCCGAGGGCAATGAGACGACCTTCGCCCACGATGCGTTCGGCCGCACGTCCCGTACGACCGACGCTGTCGGCACCAGCTACGAGTTCCAGTACACGCCGGCCGGCCGCCGGGCCGCGACCGTACTGAAGGACTGGAAGGGCGACCCCTCCAGTACCACCAAGGACCTGGTACTCGTCTCCAACGCCTATGACCCGGCCGGCCGACTGGCCACCACGACCGACGCCATGGGCGCCACCACCGCCTACACCTACTACGACGACGGAACCCCCGCCACGAAGACGGCCAAGGGCGTTACCCAGGCCGACGGCAGCAAACACGACATCGTGCTGGAAGCCGACTCCTACGACGGAGCCGGCCATATGACCAAGCGGACCACGGGCGGCGGTGCCACCACCGTCACCAGTGACGTGGATATCACCGGCCGCGTGACTCGCAGCGTCCTCGACCCTGATGGACTCAACCGCTGGACCGAGTACAAGTACGACGACGAGGACCGGCCGGTCGAGCAGAAGACCGCGCTCAACTCGGAGCGTTTCACCTACGACAAGGCAGGCGACACCCTCACCCGGACCATCGACGACGGATCGCATCCGCGCACGGCAAAGTTCGCCTACGATCAGCGCGGCCTGCGCACCGCGGCGACCAGCCCACGCGGTACGGACGACGGCTCGGACGCCGCCGCCTTCACCACCACATACCGCTACGACCCCCTGGGCCGCCTCGTGGAGCGGATTGCCCCACAGGTCAAGGAGGAGAAGCCGGGCAAGCCGACCGCAGCGGTCAGACCTTCCACAGGCACCGGCTACAACACCTTCGGCGAGGCCACCGAAAGCCGGGACCCGAACGGTTCGGTGACGCGCACCGCAGTCGACAGGCTCGGCCGCGCCACCACGATGACCCTGCCCGACTACACCCCTCCGGGAGGAGACAAGATCACTGCCGTTTCCCGGTTCGCGTACGACGCCCTGGGCCGCAGAACGACCACCATCGATCCGCTGGGCCGGACCGTGACTTACGCCTACGACCAGTTGGGGCACCTGATCCGGCAGGCACTGCCGGTCACGAGCCTGCTGGACCGGGCCCAGTCGTCGCCTCTCGACGACAAGGCGAACCGCTACACCTGGACGCCCACGGGTCTGCAGCTCTCCGCCACCGGCCCCACCGGTGCGCGGACCGAAGCCACGTATGACGAGCTCGGTCGGCAGATGACCGCGACGACCGTCGAGCGATACCCGGCTCCGGCGAACCTGACCATGCGCTACGCCTGGGACGACGCGGGGCACCAGACCGCGTCCACCAGCCCCGCGGGCCGCGTCGCGTCGGCCACCTACGACGCGGCAGGCGAGGCGCTGACGGTCACCACGCCCGGTGGCGGAGCGACGAAGTTCGCGTATGACGCACTGGGGCGCAGGACCGACGTCGTCGACGCGACGGGCCGTAAGAGCACGACACGCTACGACGGCTTCGGCGAGGTGGTCGGCACCGCGGACTTCGGCACGGGCGACACCGCTCTGAGGTCGACCGCTGCCGAGTACGACGCCGACGGTCACCCCACGTCCGTAACGGCGGCGACAGGGGCGAAAACCGTTCTCACCTACGACGCCCTGGGCCGCCTGACCCAGCGGGTGGAGCCGGTCGCCGATGGCAAGTCCATCACCACAGGTTTCGGTTACGACGCGGCGGGCCACCGTACGCGCCTGACCGATGGCCGTGGCAACGTCACCACCTATTCCTTCACGCCGTGGGGTCTTCCCGAATCCACGGTCGAGCCCGTGACCAAGGACCACCCGAAGCCCGAGGACCGCACGTGGACGTCTGTGTATGACGCGGCCGGCCAGAGCGTGGCCGAACTGCTTCCGGGTGGCGTGCAGCGCCACCGCACATACGACGTCTACGGGCAGTTGACGAAGGAGACCGGCACCGGTGCCGAAGCCGACACCATTGACCGCCTCCTCAAGCACGACCTTGCAGGCCGCCTCATGACCGCTGGCACGGGCGACCCGCTCAACCAGAACACCTACACCTACAACGACCGTGGCCAGCTGCTCACCAGCGACGGTCCCGGCGGCAAGTCCGTCTACGCCTATGACGACGACGGCAACATGACGTCGCGCACGGACAAGTCGGGTACGACGACGTACGTCTACAACGGTCAGGGTCGTCTCGCCCGGACCGAGGACGCCGTCACCGGTGCCCAGACATGGACCGACTACGACGCGGCGGGCCGCCCGAGCCAGGAGCAGTACGCGACCAAGCCGGCCGGAGGCGGCGACTGGGGAGTCGGCGCCAAGCGCACGTATGACTACGACGCGCTCGGTCGCCTTGCGACTGACAAGGTCACCAGTGCCGACGGCAAGTCCGAGGTCATGTCGACGACCTACGGCTATGACGCGGACGGCCGACTGACGAAGAAGGTCATGAGCGGTACCGCCGGTGCCGGGGCCAACGAATACGGCTACGACCAGTCGGGCCGTATGACCTCTTGGACGGCGGACGGCAAGACCACTCTCTACGCCTGGGACGAGTCGGGCAACCGCGTCAAGGCCGGTGACACACAGTCGGCATACGACGAGCGGAACCGTCTGCTCAGCGATGGCGCCGGGCGCTACTCGTACACCCCCCGAGGCACCCTGGCCTCGGCCGACACGGGCAGCGGCACCCCGCGCAAGCTGCGCTCCGATGCCTTCGAGCGCCGGATCAGCGACGGCGACACCACGTACGCCTACGACTCATTGGACCGGGTGAAACAGCGGGGTGACACCGCCTTCACCTATGACGGCGGTTCCAACTCGTTGGTGTCCGACGGTGCGAACACCTACAGCCGCACTCCCGGCGGTGGGCTGCTCGCGAGCACCGACGGCAAAACAGCCCAGCGCGCGATAACCGACGGCCACTCGGATGTGACGGCCGGCCTCTCGGCCGACGGCACAAAGCTGATGGGCTCGACGGCGTACGACCCGTTCGGCACCGTGCGAGCCAAGGGCGGCTCCCGCTCCTCCCTTGGCTACCAGTCCGGCTGGACGGATCCGCAGAGCGGTGACGTCAACATGGCTGCGCGCTGGTACCAACCGGGGACGGGACGTTTCGCGTCGCGCGACACGTGGCAGCTGGAGCCGTCGCCTGCGGCACAGGCGAACCGGTACGGGTACGGGAACGCTTCTCCTCTTAATGGCACCGACCCTTCGGGGCACTGCTTTGACTTGTGCATCGGTGAGGGCATTGTCATCTCCGGTGCGGCCTGGGGGCTCTCCGAGACATGTGCCGCCTACTGCCAGGGCCTGTCGGACAGTCTGCGCGACACCGTGGACTGGACCCGCGAGAAGGTGCGCGACTGGTGGAACAGTGACGACACGGACTCCGGAGGATATGCCGGCGAGGCTGATTTCAGCGGGACCATGGAGGCCGAGAATGACATTCTGAGCGCCCGCTTGCTGGAGCAGGCCGACGAATTTGAGGGTCAGGCAGAAGATGAGGCCGCCGGTGACAATGACAGCGGTTACGACGGAGCCGACGACGGCGGTTATGACGACGGCGGTTATGACGGAGGAGACGGCGACGAGGGTGGCTACGACGAACCCTCCTACCGCTCCAGTTACCGGGAAAGCGGCCGGACCAGCGCCCGAACCCGTCCGACTCGCCCCCCGCGCCCGCGCATCCAGCAGAACCCGAACCGCGGCCGCTTCCCGAGGCCCGCGCCCAAGCGCCCGCCGCTGAAGCCGGACTGGGATCCGAACCGTGGCGGCTGGAAGCCCGGCGATGTCGTAAAGGTGGTTGTCACTGCGGCGAAGATGCTCGACCTGTTCAGTAACGGACAGTTCCATCCGAACCAGTCGCAGCAGGCAAACCCCCACTCGGCGCCGGGCACGGGCCCAGGCAGTGGTACTCGGTCGGACGGTCAGTCGGACTGCCGCCGTGGTGGCGCCGGGTGGCGGCACTACGGTGAGCGGGATGCCGACAACGGTGATCGAGCCACCGGTATCGATGCTTGCCTCGATACTGCTTTTCTGGAGGCGAACCCGGGCAGCTACGCGACATCTGAAGTCAGGCCACCAGGGTATGAATGGGCAGGCAAGTACGCTGGATATCTGGAACTTGCTCCCCCGTTTGCGATAAATAACTGTCATCTCCTAGCAAGAGAGCTCAGCGGGTCGGGTACCGACTTGGACAATCTTGCTACTTGCTCTCGCCAGGCGAACACCTATTCAAAGGGTGAGGGGCGACTTGAGGACAATATGCGCAAGTATGAAGTTCAAGTGAAGGATGCGATCGACGACGGCCAGGTTGTCCGATATCAGGTGACACCGAAATATTCTGGTTCCCGTACGGTCCCGGCTTCCTTCGAAATGTCTGCCGTGGGATCATACGGAGACGGCAGTCCAGGCATTAGGTTCGACGAGGTAGTGCCTAATTCTCTGTGGGTTCCAAAACTTAACCAGTGGCGAAACCTGGGAACCGTTACCTACCGAGGCAATCAAGAGCCGACTAGTGGGGTGCGTTGAGCTCGATGCAGAATCAAGAAGAAGCCGGTGCGACGGGGCTTGCGGCTCTCCGCGCCATCCTGCCGCCGCATGAGAACGCCGGCGACGACGTCGACTGGTCGGCTGCCAAGAGGGTATGGGGGGTGAAATTCCCTCGGGACTACGTTGCATTTATAGCGGCGTATGGAGAGGGTGGAATCGATAATTTCCTGAGCGTCTTCCAGCCCTTGTCGACTGCTTATCATCATTCGGCTTACGGGATGCGCTTCGAAACAGAGAATGCGCGTGGTTTCGTCACCGAAGTGACAGGCCCAGCCGAGCTGCGCGATCCATGCCCTGTTCCGCTGATCGCCTGGGGCGTCACCGCAGGCCCCGACATCCTGTGCTGGCAGACCACTGATGACGACCCAGATCGATGGCCTGTAGTCGTGATAGGTCGCCATACGGAATCACCCGTAACGGTTTACGACTGCGGCATGGTCGAGTTTCTGCGGCGGGTATTCCTGGCGGACTTCGAGGAGTGTCCGATGAGTGGGCTACATCTCTGGGGCGTCGAATCTCCGAAGTTCCTCCATTGGAAGGAGGAGAAGCGGCTCCTGGACGCGGGAATCGATCCGTGGACGGGGGAGCCCGACCCCTATGCGGGGAGGGAATGGGACTGATCCTGACCCGTTGACCCCATGACGGCCCGCTCCGGATAATCGGACCCTGTTGGCAAATTCCGCCCCGCTGGATCTCATCCAGCGGGGCGGAGTGCTTCGAAGGGTGAGACGCGGGTGCGGGCGAGGGGTCTGCCGGTGAGGTGGGCGTCGAGGCGGGCGAAGTTGATGGCGGCGCCGGTGAGGTGGTGCTGAAGCCGGGTTTTAGCGAGTCCGCGGTAACGGGATCTGCGCAGGCCGAAGGCGTGGACGGCTTGGGAGATAGTGCCCTCGACGCCAGCGCGGTGTTTGTAGCGACGGCGCCAGTCGTCGGTCTCCTGCGCGATGCGGGCGTGTCGGAGGATGTCGTGCTCGGCTTTGGATCTCAGGGTCAGGTTGCGGCCGGTCTTGGCATTGGTGCACGAGGCTCGCAGTTCACAGGGGCCGCAGTGTCGGGCGGCGAAACGGACACGGGTGACCGCAGTGCCAGCCTGGCTTCGGCCTTCTCGCCACTCGACGCTGGGTCTGCCCGCCCGGACACAGGGCCTGGCGCTGGTCCCAGTCGATGGTGAAGCGGGTGTTGTCGAAGACGTCGGCGGTCGCCTGCCCCTTGACAGTGGTGGCCTTGACCGGCTTGACCAGTTCCACGTGATGATCGCGGTGGGCATGGTGGATCTGCCCGGCATCGACGTATCCGGCATCCACGAGGTGCTCTTCGGGCAGAAGCCCTCGGTCGGCCAGCGCGGTGTGGATGTCCTCCAGGACGACGACATCGGTGACCGGCGCCGGGGTGGTGTGGATGTGGGTGATCAGGTGCGGCGTGTCCGGCTCGCAGGTCTCGCTGAGGTGGATCTTGTAGCCGGACCAGTCCACCTCCCGCTTCGATCCGGTCCGGGCATCGGGCTCATACGGAGTGCGTAACCGGATCAGACCGGGCGGGGTGTTCTTAGGCTCGCGCCAGCGCACGACACCGTCGATGTACTGGAACTGCTGCACCCACGTCTGCCGCAATGGCGTCGGTACTGCTGCGTGATCACGCGGGGCTCGGGCCCGTCTTCGGTCACCGGTCGCGGAGTTCGAACCAGACGCGTTTGCCGATGATGTTGAGTCCGTCCCAGACGAGGCTCACGCCGCAGGAGTGCGACAGGTCGCGTACGAGCGCGAGTCCACGGCCCCGTTCGTCGTCGGTGCCGGCCTGGCGGCGGTACGGCTGTCTGTTCGCATCGCCATCCCGTACGGCGATAACGGCGCAGCCCGTGCGGGTGGTGATCTCTACCTGGAGCGTGGGCACACGGGCGTGCTGGATGACGTTCGTGACGGCGTCGGAGACGCAGATGCAGGCGTTGTCGACGAGGCCGGAGTGCCCGGTCGCTTGCAGCGCACCGGTGACGAACTGGCGGGCGAGGCGCGGGGTGGTGACGCTGGCCGGTGCGGTCAGCTCGTAGAACTCCGCAGTAGCGGTACGCATGGGTCGCTCCCAACGTGGTCTGCCGATGCGCTTCCACGCGTCACGTCGTCCGTGGCTCGGCCACCTTGTGATTGCCTCAACTGACTGGCAGGCAGCTGCACTTCGGGTCTTCCCGAGGCGTGATGCGTGGTGCTGACTTGACCGTAGAGGACACCATTGGGACGGTGCAACAGTGGGACGTGCGTCCCACCCGTGTGAGTGGACCTGCGGCGCGGAGGGCGGCACACTCGTAGTCACCTTGTTGGAGAGGGGATCCATGCCGCCACGGAGTCGTCCGACTGCGCGCCAGGCGCGTCTCGGGGCTGAGCTTCGCAAGCTCCGCGAGAAAGCCGGCATGACCGGCAGTCAGGCCGCCGCCTACCTGGGTGGCGAACGTGCACAGGTCAGTCACCTGGAATCGGGCCGCTACGGCATCAGCGCCGAGCGGGTACGTCGACTGGCCGCTTTCTACTCGGCGGCGAATAAACACCTTGTTGACGCACTCGCGCAGATGGCTGATGAACGCGGCAAAGGATGGTGGGAGGCATACCGAGGCGTCCTGTCACCGGGGTTCCTCGACATCGCCGAACTCGAACATCACGCCACGTTCCTGCGTTCAATCCGTATGTTGCATGTGCCGGGCATCTTCCAGACGCCGGACTACGCCCGCGAGCTGATCACAAGCGCCGTATCGGGCCTGCCTGATGAAGAGGTGGCTGCACGCGTCGAGTACCGCGTGCAGCGTCGCGAGATCTTCGACCGACCGGCACCGCCGAGGTTCGATGCCTACATTCACGAGGCAGCGCTGCGCATGCGGTACTGCAGCAGCGATGTCATGCGGTCACAACTCGCACTTCTGCAAGAGGTTTCGAGATGGCCGAGCGTCCAGGTCCACATTGTTCCATTCGACGCATACGTTACGGGATCGCTTCATTCGGTGCTCCATTTGGGTGGCCCCATTCCTCAGCTGGACACCGTCCAGCTCGACAGCGCCTTCGATGGCGGATTCCTTGATGCGGAGGCCCAGTTGGCCCGGTAGCGTGCACTGTTCGATGCCGTCGAGAAGGTCGCACTCGGCGCCAAAGAGTCGAGAAAATTCATTCAACGCATCGCACAGGATTTGTGAGCACACTGACCATGGCCGAAATACTCTGGAAGAAGTCCTCCTACTCGGGGGCCGACGACAACCAGGACTGCGTCGAGGTGGCCACACGCTCCGGCGCGGTCCTGATACGCGAGAGCGACGCCCCGGACCTCGTGATCGCCGCCGCCCCGAGAAGCGCCCACGCACTCCTGGTGGCCGTCAAGGACGGTCGCCTGCGCAAGGCCCCCGTTTCGTGATCAAGGGCTCACCCGCACGTCCGCGTGGCACGTGTCACCAGGCCTCGGTCAGCGGCTGAGCGCACCCGCGGGGCTGCCGTGGATCACGGGCCGGAATGGCCACTCTGGGACTCGGGCGCCGCACCCTGTAAGTTCGTAGCTGCCATGACTCTCGCATTCATTCCCAGCCCGTCCACCGGCGTGGTCCACCTCGGACCGATTCCGCTGCGGGGCTACGCCTTCTGCATCATCATCGGCGTCTTCGTCGCCGTCTGGCTCGGCAACCGACGCTGGATCGCACGGGGCGGACGGGCCGGGACGGTCGCCGACATCGCCGTCTGGGCGGTGCCCTTCGGACTGCTCGGCGGCCGGCTCTACCACGTGATCACCGACTACGAGCTGTACTTCGGTGAGGGCCGGAACTGGGTCAACGCCTTCAAGATCTGGGAGGGCGGCCTCGGCATCTGGGGCGCGGTCGCGCTCGGCGCGGTCGGCGCCTGGATCGGCTGCCGCCGCCGCGGCATCCCGCTGCCGGCCTGGGCGGACGCCCTCGCCCCCGGCCTCGCCGTGGCCCAGGCCATCGGCCGCTGGGGCAACTGGTTCAACCAGGAGCTCTACGGCAAGCCCACCGATCTGCCCTGGGCCCTGAAGATCTCCGCGGACCCCGCCATCGGGCGCGTCGCGGGTACCTACCACCCGACGTTCCTCTACGAGTCCCTGTGGTGCCTGGGCGTGGCCGCCCTGGTCATCTGGGCCGACCGCCGCTTCACGCTGGGCCACGGGCGCGCCTTCGCGCTCTACGTCGCCGCCTACACCGTCGGCCGCTTCTGGACCGAGTACCTCCGCGTCGACGAGGCCCACCACATCCTGGGCCTGCGGCTCAACGACTGGACGGCGATCCTGCTCTTCCTGGCCGCCGTGGCCTACATGATCATCTCTGCCAAGCGGGCCCCGGGCCGCGAGACCGTGGTGGAGCCGGGGGCACAGGAAGCCGACAAGGAACCCACCGACGAAAAGGTCGCCTGACAAAACCGCAGGTCAGCGTGGTTAGTTCGGCCTTCCTTGCTAGCGGATCACCGGCAGTCGTGCGTACCTTCGAACCCTGAGAAGGGTGCGGCGCCCGGCCGTGCCCTCGGGGATGAGGGGTATCCGAGAGCATGGCTGTCCTCGATGCGGCTGCCGTACCGCACGTAGCGCACCGCGACAACCACACGCACCGCGATGTGAACGGCGGCTGGCTGCGCCCCGCCGTCTTCGGTGCGATGGACGGGCTGGTCTCCAACGTCGCCCTGATGACGGGCGTCGCGGGCGGCTCCGCCTCGCCCCAGACCGTCGTGATAACGGGCCTTGCGGGCCTGGCCGCCGGCGCCTTCTCCATGGCGGCCGGCGAGTACACCTCCGTGGCCTCGCAGCGCGAGCTCGTGCTGGCCGAGCTGGACGTCGAGCGCCGCGAGCTGCGCAAGCACCCCGCCGACGAGCTGGAGGAGCTCGCCGCGCTCTACGAGTCGCGGGGCGTGGAGCCCGAGCTGGCCCGCGAGGTCGCCCGGCAGCTCTCGCACGACCCCGAGCAGGCGCTGGAGATCCACGCCCGCGAGGAGCTCGGCATCGACCCCTCCGACCTGCCCTCGCCCATGGTGGCGGCCGCCTCCTCCTTCGGCTCCTTCGCGCTGGGCGCCCTGCTGCCCGTCCTGCCGTACCTGCTCGGCGCCACCCAGCTGTGGCCCGCGGTGCTGCTGGCGCTGCTCGGCCTGTTTGGCTGCGGGGCCGTCGTGGCACGGGTGACGGCGCGCTCCTGGTGGTTCAGCGGACTGCGGCAGCTGCTGCTGGGCGGGGCCGCGGCGGGTGTGACTTACCTCCTCGGTATTGCGTTCGGCACCGCCGTCGGGTGATGCTTATGCGCACGGTCGTATAACGTCCGTATGGCTGTGCGGTTTCAATCCCTTTTCCAAGGGGCACAATCCGACAAGCGCGGCGGGCGACGCAGCCCGCCCCGCGCTGTGTCCGGCGCGGCCGGGCCGGGTGACCCCGCGGCTTCCGGAGTGCCTCGCCCCAAAGACCGCATGTCTCCGGTTGTCCACAGGCTCCGGTGTCCACAATGCTCCGGTGTCCACATGGTGAAATGACGCTTCCGCTTTCTGAGAAGCGGGCCATCATGTAACCTGCACAAAATTTTTCGCGGAGGGCCAACGTCGTCCCTCGGCACATGCACTTGTCATGACTGCCAAGAACGACGACGGGAGCGCCGATGCGATCCGCATCCCACCCCGCCCCGCAGGGGATGTACGACCCGCGCAACGAGCACGACGCCTGCGGCGTCGGCTTCGTCGCGACTCTCACCGGCGAGGCGAGCCACGAGCTCGTGGAAGCGGCGCTCACCGTCCTGCGCAACATGGAGCACCGCGGCGCCACCGGCTCCGACCCCGACTCCGGCGACGGCGCGGGCATCCTGATGCAGATCCCCGACGCCTTCCTGCGCGAGAGCGTCGCCTTCCCCCTGCCCGAGCCCGGCGCCTACGCCGTCGGCATCGCCTTCCTCCCGGCCGACGCCCGGGAAGCGGCCGACGCCGTCTCGCGGATCGAGACGATCGCCGCCGAAGAGGGCCTCGCCGTCCTCGGCTGGCGCGAGGTCCCCGTCGCCCCCGAGCTGCTCGGCACCGGCGCCCGCGCCACCATGCCCGCCTTCCGGCAGCTGTTCGTCACCGACGGCGCGAGCACCGGCCTCCTCCTCGACCGCAAGGCCTTCGTCCTGCGCAAGCGCGCCGAGCGCGAGGCGGACACGTACTTCCCCTCCCTCTCCGCCCGCACCATCGTCTACAAGGGCATGCTCACCACGGGGCAGCTGGAGCCGTTCTTCCCCGACCTCTCCGACCGGCGCTGCGCCACCACCATCGCGCTCGTCCACTCCCGCTTCTCCACCAACACCTTCCCCTCCTGGCCGCTCGCCCACCCCTACCGCTTCGTCGCCCACAACGGTGAGATCAACACCGTCAAGGGCAACCGCAACTGGATGCGGGCCCGCGAATCCCAGCTGGCCAGCGGGCTGTTCGGGGACGGCGAGAGCCTGGAGCGCATCTTCCCCGTCTGCACCCCCGACGCCTCCGACTCCGCCTCCTTCGACGAGGTGCTCGAACTCCTCCACCTCGGCGGGCGTTCGCTGCCGCACAGCGTGCTGATGATGATCCCCGAGGCCTGGGAGAACCACGCCTCCATGGACCCGACCCGCCGCGCCTTCTACCAGTACCACTCCACCCTGATGGAGCCCTGGGACGGCCCGGCCTGTGTCACCTTCACCGACGGCACCCTCGTCGGCGCTGTTCTCGACCGCAACGGCCTGCGCCCCGGCCGCTACTGGGTCACCGACGACGGCCTCGTCGTGCTCTCCTCTGAGGTCGGCGTGCTCGACATCGACCCCGCCCGGGTCGTCCGCAAGGGCCGCCTGCAGCCCGGCAAGATGTTCCTCGTCGACACCGAAGAGCGCCGCATCATCGAGGACGACGAGACCAAGGCCGACCTCGCCGCCGAACAGCCCTACACGGAATGGCTGGAAGCCGGCCTGATCGACCTGGCCGACCTCCCCGAGCGCGAGCACATCGTGCACACCCACGCCTCCGTCACCCGCCGCCAGCAGACCTTCGGCTACACCGAGGAAGAGCTGCGCGTCATCCTCGCCCCCATGGCCAAGTCCGGTGCGGAGCCGATCGGTTCGATGGGCACCGACTCGCCGATCGCCGCGCTCTCCGAGCGGCCCCGGCTGCTCTTCGACTACTTCACCCAGCTCTTCGCGCAGGTCACCAACCCGCCGCTGGACGCCATCCGCGAGGAGCTCGTCACCTCGCTGATCTCCTCCCTCGGCCCGCAGCGCAATCTGCTGGAGCCCACCGCCGCCTCCTGCCGCAGCGTCACCCTGCCCTTCCCCGTCATCGACAACGACGAGCTCGCCAAGCTCATCCACATCAACGCGGACGGCGACCTGCCCGGCCTCAAGGCCGCCACCCTCTCCGGCCTCTACCGCGTCGCGGGCGGCGGCCCGGCGCTGGCCGACCGCCTGGAGGCCATGTGCGCCGAGGCCGACACGGCCATCGAGAACGGCGCCCGCCTGATCGTCCTGTCCGACCGGCACTCCGACGCCGAGCACGCCCCCATCCCCTCACTGCTGCTCACCTCGGCCATCCACCACCACCTCATCCGCACCAAGCAGCGCACCCAGGTGGGCCTGCTGGTCGAGGCCGGGGACGTCCGCGAGGTGCACCACGTCGCGCTGCTCATCGGTTACGGCGCGGCGGCCGTCAACCCGTACCTCGCCATGGAGTCCGTCGAGGACCTCGTCCGCGCGGGCACCTTCCTGCCGGACACCGCCCCCGAGGACGCCATCCGCAACCTCATCAAGGCCCTCGGCAAGGGCGTGCTCAAGGTGATGTCCAAGATGGGCATCTCCACCGTCGCCTCCTACCGCGGCGCCCAGGTCTTCGAGGCCGTCGGCCTGGACGAGTCCTTCGTCGACACCTACTTCCACGGCACCGCCACCAAGATCGGCGGCGCCGGCCTGGATGTCGTCGCCCGCGAGGTCGCGGCCAGGCACGCCAAGGCCTACCCCGCCACCGGCGTCCCGGCCACCCACCGCCGCCTGGACATCGGCGGCGAGTACCAGTGGCGCCGCGAGGGCGAGCCGCACCTGTTCGACCCCGACACCGTCTTCCGCCTCCAGCACTCCACCCGCGAGCGGCGCTACGACATCTTCAAGCAGTACACCCAGCGGGTGAACGAGCAGTCCGAGCGGCTGATGACCCTGCGCGGGCTCTTCGGCTTCAAGACCGGCCGCACCCCGGTGCCGCTGGACGAGGTCGAGCCCGTCAGCGAGATCGTGCGGCGCTTCTCCACCGGCGCCATGTCCTACGGCTCCATCTCCCAGGAGGCCCACGAGACCCTCGCCATCGCCATGAACCGGCTGGGCGCCAAGTCCAACACCGGTGAGGGCGGCGAGGACCCCGAGCGCCTCTACGACCCCGCCCGCCGCTCCAGCATCAAGCAGGTGGCGTCCGGACGCTTCGGCGTGACCAGCGAGTACCTGGTCAACTCCGACGACATCCAGATCAAGATGGCCCAGGGCGCCAAGCCCGGCGAGGGCGGCCAGCTGCCCGGCCACAAGGTCTACCCGTGGGTCGCGAAGACCCGGCACTCGACGCCCGGCGTCGGCCTCATCTCGCCGCCCCCGCACCACGACATCTACTCCATCGAGGACCTCGCCCAGCTCATCCACGACCTCAAGAACGCCAACCCCGCGGCCCGCATCCATGTGAAGCTGGTCTCCGAGGTCGGCGTCGGCACGGTCGCCGCGGGCGTCTCCAAGGCCCACGCCGACGTGGTGCTGATCTCCGGCCACGACGGCGGCACCGGCGCCTCCCCGCTGACCTCCCTCAAGCACGCGGGCGGCCCCTGGGAGCTGGGCCTGGCCGAAACCCAGCAGACCCTGCTGCTCAACGGCCTGCGCGACCGCATCGTCGTGCAGACCGACGGCCAGCTCAAGACCGGCCGCGACGTCGTGATCGCCGCCCTCCTCGGCGCCGAGGAGTTCGGCTTCGCCACCGCACCGCTCGTCGTCTCCGGCTGCGTCATGATGCGCGTCTGCCACCTGGACACCTGCCCCGTCGGCATCGCCACCCAGAACCCCGTGCTGCGCGAGCGGTTCAGCGGCAAGGCCGACTTCGTCGTCAACTTCTTCGAGTTCATCGCCGAAGAGGTCCGCGAGCTCCTCGCCGAGCTGGGCTTCCGCACCCTCGAAGAGGCCGTCGGCCAGGCCGAACTCCTCGACGTGGCCCGGGCCGTCGGCCACTGGAAGGCCCAGGGCCTCGACCTCGCACCCCTGCTGCACGTCCCCGACCTGCCCGAGGGCGCCGTCCGGCACCGCATCACCGCACAGGACCACGGCCTGGCCAAGGCGCTCGACAACCAGCTGATCAAGCTGGCCGCCGACGCCCTCAACACCGTCGGCGCCGAGGAGGCCCAGCCCGTCCGCGCCCACCTGCCCATCCGCAACATCAACCGCACCGTGGGCACCATGCTCGGCCATGAGGTGACCAAGAAGTACGGCGGCGCCGGACTGCCCGACGACACCATCGACATCACCTTCACCGGCTCGGCGGGCCAGTCCTTCGGCGCCTTCCTGCCGAGCGGCGTCACCCTGCGCCTGGAGGGCGATGGCAACGACTACGTCGGCAAGGGCCTGTCCGGCGGCCGGATCGTCGTCCGCCCCGACCGCGGCGCCGACCACCTCGCCGAGTACTCCACCATCGCGGGCAACACCCTCGCCTACGGCGCCACCGGCGGCGAGATGTTCCTGCGCGGCAGCGTCGGCGAGCGGTTCTGCGTCCGCAACTCCGGTGCCACCGTGGTCTCCGAAGGCGTCGGCGACCACGGCTGTGAGTACATGACCGGCGGCCGCGCCGTCGTCCTCGGCCCCACCGGCCGCAACTTCGCGGCCGGCATGTCCGGCGGCGTCGCCTACGTCGTCGACCTCGACCCCGACAACGTCAACAAGGACCTGGCCGCCGCCGTCGACACCCTCGACGCCGCCGACCGGGAGTGGCTGCACGGCGTGGTGCACCGCCAC
Source organism: Streptomyces olivoverticillatus (assembly GCF_014203555.1). Classification (GTDB taxonomy): domain Bacteria; phylum Actinomycetota; class Actinomycetes; order Streptomycetales; family Streptomycetaceae; genus Streptomyces; species Streptomyces olivoverticillatus. The sequence continues at coordinate 960,050 of NZ_JACHJH010000002.1, forward strand.
CACGAGGAGACCGCCTCCACCGTCGCGGCCGCGCTCCTCGCCGACTGGGACCTGGCGGTGACCCGCTTCCGCAAGGTCATGCCGATCACCTACAAGGCAGTGCTCGCCGCCAAGGACGCCGCCGAGCGAGCCGGTCTCACCGAGACCGAGACCCACGAGAAGATGATGGAGGCGGCGACCCATGGCTGACCCGAAGGGCTTCCTGACCACCGACCGCGAGGTCGCCCGCACCCGCCCGGTCGCCGAGCGCGTCCGCGACTGGAACGAGGTGTACGTCCCCGGCTCCCTCCTGCCGGTCATCAGCAAGCAGGCCGGCCGCTGCATGGACTGCGGCATCCCGTTCTGCCACAACGGCTGCCCGCTGGGGAACCTCATCCCCGAGTGGAACGACTACGCCTACCGCGAGGACTGGCGTGCCGCCAGCGAGCGCCTGCACGCCACCAACAACTTCCCCGAGTTCACCGGCCGGCTCTGCCCGGCCCCCTGCGAATCCGCCTGTGTGCTCGGCATCAACCAGCCGGCCGTCACCATCAAGAACGTCGAAGTCACCATCATCGACAAGGCGTGGGAGGCCGGGGACGTCACCCCGCAGCCGCCCGAGCGGCTCTCCGGCAAGACCGTCGCCGTCATCGGCTCCGGCCCGGCCGGCCTCGCCGCCGCCCAGCAGCTGACCCGGGCCGGGCACACCGTCGCCGTCTACGAGCGCGCCGACCGCATCGGCGGGCTGCTGCGCTACGGCATCCCCGAGTTCAAGATGGAGAAGCGGCACATCAACCGCCGCATCGAGCAGATGCGCGCGGAGGGTACCAAGTTCCGTACCGAGGTGGAGATCGGCCGCGATATCGACGCGGCCAAGCTGCGCAAGCGCTACGACGCCGTCGTCATCGCCGCCGGCGCCACCACCTCCCGCGACCTGCCGGTGCCCGGCCGTGAGCTCAAGGGCATCCACTTCGCCATGGAGTACCTGCCCATGGCCAACAAGGTGCAGGAGGGCGACCTGACGGTCGCCCCGATCACCGCCGAGGGCAAGCACGTCGTCGTCATCGGCGGCGGCGACACCGGCGCCGACTGTGTGGGCACCGCCCACCGCCAGGGCGCGGCCTCCGTCACCCAGCTGGAGATCATGCCGAGGCCGGGGGAGGAGCGGAACGCGAACCAGCCGTGGCCGACCTTCCCCATGCTCTACAAGGTCACCTCGGCCCACGAGGAGACCACGGTGCTGGCTCGCCTTCGCGCTGAGGCCAACCCCGTGGAGGGACCCTCCTCGCCGAAGGCGGGCGAGGAGGGACGGGTCTACTCCGTCTCCACCACCCACTTCGAGGGCGATGAGGACGGCAACGTCCAGTGGCTGCACCTGATCGAGGTGGAGTTCAAGGGCGGCAAGCTGGAGCAGAAGCCCGGCACCGAGCGCCGCATCCCGGCCCAGCTCGTCACGCTCGCCATGGGCTTCACCGGCACCGACCGCGCCAACGGGCTGGTCGATCAGTTCGGCCTGGAGCTCGACGAGCGGGGCAACATCGCGCGGGACGCCGACTACGCCACCAACGTGCCGGGCGTGTTCGTCGCGGGGGACGCCGGGCGCGGCCAGTCCCTCATCGTGTGGGCCATCGCCGAGGGCCGCTCCGCGGCACGGGGCGTGGACCGCTTCCTCACCGGGGCGAGCACCCTGCCCGCCCCCATCAGGCCGACGGACCGTGCGCTGAGCGTCTGAAGACGCGCACGGCCGTACGTGGAGCCCGGCGCCTGCTCCCCCCGACCATCCGGGGCAGGCGCCGTCACGACTTTCCCCACCAGTGCCGCAGCACCTTCTCCGCCGGCTTTCCGTGCGGGGTGTACGCCAGCTTCTTCGCGGTCTCCCCGCTGTCCGGCCAGTCGTCCCACATCCACCAGCAGACCCCGGCCCACCAGGGCTTGCCGTCGAAGGTCGCCAGCAACGCCTCGTAGGCCGCGGCCTGTTCGGCGCCGCCGTCGCGTCTGCTGACCGTCCAGGAGTAGGGGGCCGTGGTGGTGCCGCGCTGGCTGACGTAGCCGGCCTCGGTGAAGAGGATCTTGCGGTGCTGCTTCGCGGAGAAGGCCGCGAGCTCGTCGGTGATCGGCTGCCAGGCCTGGCGCAGCCGCGCCGTGTCGGCCGTCGCCTTGTCGCCCAGCGGCCAGTAGGCGTCGATGCCGATGAGGTCGAGGTCCTTCCAGAAGCGGATCTTCCGGTACTCGTCGTAGTTGGCGGCGTAGGTGAGCGGCCCCTTGTAGTGCTCGCGCACGGCGGCGATGGTCTCGCCCCAGTGGTCGCCGTCCCCGGAGGTGCCTGCCAGCTCCGTGCCCACCGCGAGCTGTTCGACCCCGGTGTCGGCGGCCAGCTGCGCGTAGTGGGTGATGAAGCGCCGGTAGGCGTCGAACCAGGCGTCGGTGTCGCGGGGCCTGATCTCGGCCCGGTCGCCGCCCTTCACCAGGTCGACGTGCGGCTTGACCATGGTCTTGAGGCCCGCGGAGTGCGCCAGGGCGATGATGTGGCGCAGGCTGTCGTCGGAGGCGGTCTCCTCCGTGGTGCGGATGGCGGAGTCCGTGACGCGGTCCTGGTACCAGGTGGGGGTGAAGGTCACCCACCGGGCGCCGGTGTCGGCGATCTGCCGCAGATACGTTGCTGCTTGGGGGCTGCTGTAGTCGTCGGTGTTCCACGACGGGAGCGTCATTCCGCGCAAGCCGCTCACCTTCCTGTCGTCGGGCCGGCCGCTGGGTCCGGGCGTGCCGTCGTCGCCGGAGGAAGAGCACCCGGCGACGAAGAGGGCGGCCACCGCCGCCAGCGCGGCGGCCGCCCTCTTCATCGCGTTCACTGGTTCAGGTCCGTGGGGCCGACGAAGGTGTAGCCGAGGGCACGGATGCCGTCGACCGTCTGCTGCAGCGGCGCCACGTCGTAGTACGGGTGGTAGAAGAAGCTCGCCACGCCGTCACGGACCGCCAGGTTGACCTTGGCCGAGGCGATCAGGTCGGCCGGCAGCCGGGCCGGGTGGTTGTTGTAGGGCAGGGGCTCGTAGTTGCCGATGTTCTCGGGGAGCACGGTCGTACCGTAGACGTCCTTCACCGCGTAGGGGAAGAACTGACCGATGTACCGGCCGGCGTTAACCGGCTGGCCGCTCAGGGTTCCGGCGAAGTACAGCGACCGCTCCAGGCGTGCGCTGTAATTCTGGCCGAAAACCTTGTAGTCGGCGGCCGAGGCGGCGTAGTGCGGGGTCGTCCAGAGCGTGGGCTTGGGCAGACCGGCCGCGGTGAAGGCGGCGAGGGCCGAGGTGACGCGGGACTGTGCCCAGACGGTGGAGTCCTCGGCGGGCGGCCCGTCGTAGATCACGTTGTCCGAGGCGTCGACGTGGGCGCGGAAGAACTCGAAGTCGTCGCCCGTCACGCCCGTGTAGGGGTTGTTGACGTTGCTGTACTGGTGGGTGAAGCCGTGGTTCATCAGGACCGCGCCGTGGGAGAGCATGTATTTCAGCGCGGAGACGACCTGTGGGGCCTGGGCGAGGCTGACCGTTTCGGCCTTCCCGTTGTTGTAGACGCCCTTGGGGTCGGTGTAGACGGGGATGACGTTGATCCCGTAGGTGATCTTCTGCCCGTAGAGGTAGTCGGCCATGGTCCGCAGCTGCGTGGGGTCCGACTTGGGGCTGATGTCCTCGAGCCGGACGAACGCCCGGTGGCGCTCGGCGGTCTGCGGGGCCAGGCCGTCGAAGAGCAGGTCCTCGAAGACGATGACGCGGTCGGACTCCGAGACGTAGGTGAAGGGGATCTCGCCCACGTACGTCAGGTTCCCGGAGCGGATCGCCCAGGGGCTGGTGGCGCCGTTGTTGGCGTCCGTGGCCTCGGCGAGCTGGGTGACCTGGGGGTAGCCGGCGCCGGTCAGGATGGCGGGGTGCAGCACTCCGCCGTCGTAGCCGGTGGGGATCTTCCGGGTCAGCTGCTGGCTCTTGTAGGTGACCTGGTTGATGTTCCCGACGCTGCCGCCGACCTCGTAGTACGAGTTGGTGGGGTCCCAGCCGTACTTCTGCTCGAAGGCCGGGATGCCGACCGTGTTGGCCATGGACCAGATGTTGTCGCCGATCCAGGTGACGGGCCGTGAACTGGCCTGTACATCCTGGTAGAAGGCGGCGGGGATGGCGTCCGGGACGGTGCCGCCGTAGTACGTGGAGCCGATGTAGACGGTGGCGGTGTACTGCTCGACCATGCCCTTGGTGTAGGCGGAGACGGGCTTGGAGGTGACGGTGCCGAAGTGGCCGGCCAGGTTGGCGACCGCCATGGCGTAGAGCTCGCCCAGGTAGCCGTAGGGGCCGGTGGTGTCGTAGAGGACGAGGGCGGAGGTGCCGGGGGCCGGGGCCGCGAGCGCCTGGGTGGTGGCGGCCTTGGTCACCGGTGCCGGGGTGATGGCGAGGGTGCGGGACCGCCGTTTGACGTCATTGGCCAGCCGGGCGGCGGCCCAGGCCTTCAGATCGTTGGTGGCCGTCCCGGAGACCGATGCGGCGCCCACGCCTTTGAGGCCGTAGGAGGGGCGGGGTTTGACCGGCGCGGCTATCGAGGTCTCGGCACCGGCCGACAGTGCGAAGCCGCCCAAAAGGGCGGCGATAAGGGCGAGGACGAGAGAGACCCGGGAAAGCCCTGATCTCTTCCTCATTTGTTTCATTGTCGATCCCCCCTGGATGACGAGCAGTTGCCGGTCCCCACCGAATGGGCGGGGCCCGACAGTTGGCTGATTCTGGTGGGGTCCCGGAACGGTGTCAATAGAAAACCGCGGTCTGGAGCGGGCAAATAGCGACAGTCGAATTGGTGCAGACCTGTCGCCACATGCGTAACACAAGTGCGTCCAGCAGGCATAACTACCGGTTGGTTTCTATGAATTCATGATTCCGAACCAACAACTCTCACCATGTTTGACAACAGGCCGGGTTGGGTCTGGTACCTTCCGACCGCACGCCTCAAGCGAGGCGGAATCCGGGGGGAACTCATGTACGGAAAACCCGCACTGGGGACAGTCATGCCTTTGGCCGGGCTGACGGCAGCCCCAGAAGTACTGCCGGGCATACCCTTTGCCAGGGGGCTGCAGGAAGCGGCCGGCGCCGGCTTTCTGCTCTACTGCGCGATAGCCGCGGCATTGCTTTCGGCAAAGTTCTGGTTCGTCCTTCGAAGTTTCGGTGACCGGTAATGATCACCGAAGTGATGCTCTGGTCGAGCATCGCCATCATCGTGATGGCCGGGTGTTACAACTCCACCCTCTTCGCCCTCTCCAGGCGCCGCGTGAAACACGCCCGCGGCCCCCGCGCCGAACGGCTTTACATCTTCCTCCTCGCTTGTCTGAACGAGGAGAAGGTCCTCGCCGAGAGCCTGGCGCGCATCACCGCACTGCCGGCCGGAAACTTCCTGGCCCTCGTCATCGACGACGCGTCGGACGACCGCACGGCCGACATCGCCCGAGCCGCCGACCCCCAGCGGGTCCGGCTCCTCCAGCGGCAGCTCCCCAACGCCCGCAAGGGCAAGGGCGCCGCCCTCAACGCCGGCATACGGCACCTGCGCCAGTCCGGCGTCCTCGACGACTACCACCCGCGCGACGTCATCGTCTGCGTCGTGGACGCCGACGGCCGCCTCGACCCGCACGTCGTCCAGGCCGTCGACCCCTACTTCGACGATCCGCGCACCGGCGCCACCCAGATCGGCGTGCGGATGTACAACCGCAACAAGGGGCTGCTGGCCCGCCTCCAGGACATGGAATTCGTCATCTACGGCGACATCTTCCAGAGCGCCCGCCGCTACATCGGCAGCGTGGGAATGGGCGGCAACGGCCAGTTCATGCGGCTCTCCGCGCTCGACACCCTCTGCGGGTACGACGGCAGCGGACCGTGGAGCGACTCCCTGACCGAAGACCTCGACCTCGGGGTGCGCCTGATCGCCCGCGGCTGGACCAACCAGCACTGCACCACCGCCGCCGTCTCCCAGCAGGCCGTGCTCGACGTGCGCAGGCTGGTGCGGCAGCGCTCCCGCTGGTTCCAGGGCCACCTGCAGTCCGCCGGGCTGGTCCCGCTGATCCTGCGCGAAGTCCCCACCAGGGCCGCGGTGGATCTGCTCTACCACCTCTCCAGCCCCGTGCTGATCCTGCTGACCTCGCTGATGCCGCTGTCCTTCCTCGTCGCCACCGGGGGCACGGTCATCGGCTCGGTCGAGGCCGGACGGCTGCTCTTCTCGCCGATGTGGGTCATCGGCCCGTACGTCCTGTCCTTCACCGCCGCCTACGCCTACGGCTGGGTCTACTTCCGCCGCGAGCGGAACCTGGGACTCGCGCGTGCGGTCCTGCTCTCCCACGTCTTCGTCCTCTACGGCTACATCTGGTTCGCCGCCGGGTGGTGGGGCCTGTGGCGGATGCTCACAGGCAAGCAGACCTGGCTCAAGACGGCACGGACCTGATTCGCGCCACCGAATCGTTCATTCGCCAGCATGCACGCACCGTCCCGGCATGCGAGCACCTTCCTAGGGAGACCCGTGTCCCCGAACGTCATCACCACGCCCGTTCGCGCCATGCTCGTCCTGGGCACCCGGCCGGAGGCCATCAAACTCGCGCCCGTCGCCCGCGCCATGGCCGCCTCCCCGCTCTTCGAACCGATCGTCGTCACCACCGGACAGCACCGCGAGATGCTCCACCAGATGCTGGAGCTCCTGCAGATCGAGGCCCGCACCGAACTCGACGTGATGCGCGATCGCCAGGAGCTCTCCACGCTCACCGCGCGCCTGGTGGACGGCCTCGGCGAGGTCGTCCGCGCCGAACACCCCGACGTCGTGGTCGTCCAGGGCGACACCACCACCGCCCTCACCGGCGCGCTCGCCGCCTTCTACGAACACATCCCCGTGGCCCACGTGGAGGCCGGGCTGCGCACCGGGGTGGCCGACAACCCCTTTCCCGAGGAGCTCAACCGCCGCCTCATCGGCCGCATGGCCCGCTGGCACTTCGCCCCCACGCCCCGCGCCGCCGAGCACCTCACCGGCGAAGGGGTGCCCGCCGCCGAGGTGTTCGTCACCGGCAACACCGTCATCGACAACCTGCTGTGGGTGCTCGGCGAAGGGGGCGGCCGCAATCACTTCGAGAGCGGCCTGCGGCGCGTTCTGGTCACCTTGCACCGCCGCGAGAACCAGGGCGACAAGATGCGCGCCATGGGCAGGACCCTGTGGCGGCTGGCCGACCGGGGCGACGTGGAGATCGTGCTGCCGCTGCACAAGAGCCCGGCCGTGCGCGAGGCCCTGCTGCCGGAGCTGACCGGCCACCCCAACATCCGCGTCGTGGAGCCCCTGGGCTACCTCGACTTCTCCGCCACCCTCGCCGGCTGCGACCTCGTCATGACCGACTCCGGCGGCATCCAGGAGGAGGCGCCCAGCCTCGGCAAGCCCGCCCTCGTCCTGCGGTCCACCACCGAGCGGCCCGAAGCGGTCGAGGCGGGCGCGGCGAAACTGGTGGGCACCGAGCCGGAGGCCATCCTCGCCGCGGCCGTCCAACTCCTCGACGACCGCGAGCTGTACGAGCGCATGGCGACGGCCGGTAATCCCTTCGGGGACGGTCACGCCACCGACCGGATCGTGGCCCAGATCGCCGAGGACTTCGGCGCCGATGCCGATGCGGCGGCCGCCGACGACGCGCTGGCCGTCCCGCAGTCCAACGGACCGGGGTCATACTCGACGGCATGACGAGAGTTCGCCGGCTCCTCGCCCTCGCTGTGCTCGCGGCCGCCGTGCTGGCGGGTATCGCTTATGCGGTGAGCACGATCTGGGAAGACAGCGGGGAGCCGGAGCGGCCGTGGGCCGAGGGATCGGTCCACGGCCCGTGGCGGTCGGTCTTCGACGGCCACGGCGAGAACATCGGCCGCCCCGACGGCCTGGCCCTCTCCCCGAAACCGTCGAAGGAGGCGGGGGAGACGCACGCGGGCCTGATCGTCTCCACGCAGCAGTACACCGACGTCAACCTGCGGGCCAAGATGCGCACCCTCGCTCAGCTGCGCACCCCCAAGCCCAACCCCTGGGAAGTGCCGTGGCTGGTGTGGGGGTACAGCGACCCCGAGCACTTCTACTACATCACCCTCAAACCCAACGGCTGGGAGCTGGGCAAGCGCGATCCCGCCTACCCCGGCGGGCAGCGCTTCCTGATGACCGGCGGGGACCGCTTCCCGGTCGGCAAGACCTCGGACGTACGGGTGGGGCAGCGGGGCGCGCGGATGGAGGTGAGCGTGGACGGCCGGGGCCTGGTCGCCTACGAGGACCGGGAGCGGCCGTACCTCAGGGGGAACGTCGGGGTGTACACCGAGGACGCACGCGTGGTGTTCAGCGCGATCACGGCCGATGCACCGGAGGAGTGACCAGGGCGCTGCGGCTGCTCGCGGTCAGGTGTCGCACTCCAGCACCGATCCGCACAGCCCGCACCGCGCCCGGCAGCGCCCCCGCACCGGCACCCGGATCCGCTGCTGGCACGTGGGGCACGGGAAGCTCACCCGTGCCACCGGATCCCGCCCCTCGAAGGCGTACGCGGCCCCGGCTTCGGCCACTCCCGTCCGGCGGTCGCGCGCGTACCGGTGGCGGCCCAGCCGGCCGGCCGCGGCCAGCGGCGGCCTGCGGGCGTCGTGCCGGGCCTGCTCGCGGCCCCGTACGTACGCGTCGTAGGCCTGCGGGCTGGTGAACCAGGGGGAGGGGTCCTCTCCGAAGGCCTCGGCCCGCTTGGCGAGCACGTAGCCGAACTCCTCCGGCGTGAGGTAGCCGAGCTTCTGCGTGGAGACCGACGACTCCCGGTAGGCGTCGAGCAGCAGCCAGCCCGCCCCCAGGTAGGCGGCGGCCGTGTCCGTGAGGATCTCGTTGTCCCGGGTGCCGGGGAACTCCAGGCCGAGCCGGTGCAGGAAGACGTGCATGACCTCGTGCGAGAGCGCGGCCCCGATGTCCTTGCGGTGGGACTTGAAGCGGGTGTTGAGCTCGATGAAGTACTCGGGCCCGGCGGCCAGTTCGATGCTTCCGGCGTGCCGCATCTCCCGGAAGCTGACGATCATCCGGGCGTCGGGCAGCCGCAGGTGCCGGACCATCTCGCCCGCGATGCGCTGGACGCCCAGGTAGGGATCCTCGTCGTCGGAGAAGGCCACGTCGACCGGCGGCATGCTGAGGGCGAAGGCGCGCACGCCGTCGCAGGAGAGCCGCTTGTACAGCGCCGTGATGGCCGACCGCACGGTGGGAAGGTGCGGGAATCCATGCACGATCCCGGCGTCCGAGCCCATGCGACCACCCCCGTCGGTGCCGGCTGCTTCCATCGTACGGGCGGTGGGGAGCCGTGGGCAGGGTGCCGGGATGGCCGAAAGGCCGTCCTTGTGACCGCCGTCGCCCGCTCTCATAATCGCACCGCGCTTACTGGGCTCGGCCCGGAGCACCCTTGTGCGTTGCGACTTGGCATGAGCCTGACAAAAGCGCGCAACCCTCCACGAAGGGAAGTCCGTTGCGCAACCACCTCAAGGCGCTCCAGAGATGCGCGGCCGTCGGCGCCGTGGCACTCGCCGCCGTCAGCCTCCAGCCCGGCACCGCACAGGCCCAGGACCCCGGCCCCCACCCCGCCCCGAGCGTCGTCGGCGGCACCCCCGCCGCACAGGGCGAGTTCCCCTGGATGGTCCGCCTCTCCATGGGCTGCGGCGGCGCCCTCTACACCCCGCAGATCGTCCTCACCGCCGCCCACTGCGTGGACGGCAGCGGACCCAACACCTCCATCACCGCCACCACCGGCGTCGTCGACCTCGACTCCTCTCAGGCCGTCAAGGTCAACTCCACCCAGGTCCTGCAGGCCCCCGGCTACAACGGCAAGGGCAAGGACTGGGCCCTGATCAAGCTCGCCAAGCCCATCGACCAGCCCACCCTCAAGATCGCCGACACCACCGCCTACAACGACGGCACCTTCACCATCGCGGGCTGGGGCGCCGCGGCCGAAGGCGGCGGACAGCAGCGCTACCTGCTCAAGGCCACCGTCCCCTTCGTCGACGACCAGACCTGCCAGGGCGCCTACGGCGACAGCCTCACCCCCGGCGAAGAGATATGCGCCGGCTTCCTGGACACCGGCGGCGTCGACACCTGCCAGGGCGACTCCGGCGGCCCCATGTTCCGCAAGGACGACTCCGGCGCCTGGATCCAGGTCGGCATCGTCAGCTGGGGCCAGGGCTGCGCCCGGCCCGGCTACCCCGGCGTCTACACCGAGGTGAGCACCTTCGCCGCGGACATCCGGGCCGCCGCGGCGAGCCTGGGCGGCTGACGGCCACCGCCCGCCGGGGCGCCGGCTGACCCGTACGGACCAGCCCCGCCCCGGCCTTCCGACGGCCCGTCCACGCCCCCGCCGGTATGACTCCGGTATGACGTGGACGGGCCCGCGTCATCCTTTCGGCCGAGACGGGAATGGTCGGACAGCCGAGGTGTGGAGCGCGTAAACGTCCGTAACGTAATGGGCATGATTGCAACTGTTCGGGACGAAGAGCGCCGGATATCCGGAAAACTGGCGGCGCCCACAGCCCGAGCCGCCCGTTATGGAAAGGCACCGCTCGTGTCCGTGCAGTCCCGACTCGCCGCCGTCGCCCTGCTCACCGCGGCCGCCGCTGCCGTGGTCTACCCGGCGGCGAGCGCCTTCGCGGCGGACAAGGACACCCGCCCCGGCCACCCGGCCGGCACCGTCCAGCAGGTGCAGCTCCCCGACGGCAGCCGGGCCCGCCTCAGCTCCGGCAGCGGCGGCACCACCGTGACCGTCAGCCGGCACGGCAAACAGCAGCGCACCCTGGACGCCGCGCACCCCACCGCCGACCTCGACCGCCTCCACCTGCGGATCATCGACGGCAACGGCACCCGCCCCACCCTGCGCGTCCAGCTCGACGGCTCCGGGCTGACCAACTACTACGACTTCGCCTCCGGCTCCCTGCGGCACACCCCCGACGGCGACGGCACGGCCAAGGACCACCGCAAGAACCTCCACCGGACCCCCACCACCGCCCAGGGCGCGGGCGCCGGCACCTCCCGCCCCGCCGCCGCCCACGCCAAGCCGCCCCACGACTCCTCCGGCAACCCCGTCAAGCGCGTCGTCGAGGCCGGCCAGGTCATCAAGGACCGCCACGACCTCCTCACCCCCGCCCTCGCGGGCGGCACGGCGCTGCTCCTGGCGGGCGGCGGAGCCTACGGCGTGCACGTCGCACTGCGGCGCAACGGCCGCACGGACGACTGAGCCGGGCCGGGCCCGCTGCGGTTGCGGCGCCGGGGCACCCCCGGTGACATGAGATCCGAAGACCAGCGCGAAGGACGAGGCACGTCATGGCGGTCAGCGTGATCATCGCGGACGACCAGGAAATGGTCCGCACCGGATTCCGCATGATCCTCGAAAGCCAGCCCGACATCGACGTCGTCGCCGACGTCGTGGACGGCGAGGAGGCCCTGGAGGCGGTCGAGCGGCACCGCCCCGACGTCCTCCTCCTCGACATCCGCATGCCCAAGCTCGACGGCCTGGAAGTCACCCGCCGCCTGTCCGCCCTGGCCACCGCCCACCCCGAGCGCGGCGAACGCCCCCGCATCGTCATCGTCACCACCTTCGACCTCGACGAATACGTCCACACCGCGCTGCGCAACGGCGCCTCCGGCTTCCTGCTCAAGGACGCCAGCCCCGCCATGCTCGTCGAAGCCGTGCACGCCGCCGCCGTCGGCGACTCCCTCATCTCGCCCGCGATCACCGTCCGGCTGCTGCGCGACATGGCCCACACCGGCTCCGGCCCGCCCGAGCCCGTCAAGCAGCCCGCCGAGCCGCTGACCGACCGCGAGGCCGACGTCGTGCGCTGCGCCGCCCGCGGCGCCACCAACGCCGAGATCGCCGCCGAGCTCTACGTCTCGCTGTCCACGGTCAAGACCCACCTGGCCAACGTGCAGCTCAAGCTCGCCGCCCGCAACCGCGTCGAGATCGCCGCCTGGGCCTGGGAGAGCGGACTGGCCACGGGCGGCCCGTGAACAGATGGGCCGGATGGGCCGTCCGGCACCCCCGCCGGGCCGTGGCGGCCAAGGCCGCCCTCGGGGCCTTCCTGCTCTGCCTGGTCGGCTTCGAGGGCGGCGCCCTGGCCCGCCAGCCCAGCAGACCGCACGCCGTCGTCCTCGCCGCCGGCGTGATCGTCTGCCTCTGCGCCGTCCCCTACCGCTGGATCCCGCTGAACCTCCGCGCGAGCATCGCCGTTGCCGTCTCCGGATCCGCCTCCATCCTCCTGATGACCGGACAGCACCCCACCGTCGTCTGGGGCATGGGCGAGGCCATCGCCCTGCTCGTCCTCCTCACCGCCGTCGTGCAGCACTCCTCCCGCCGCGCCGTCGCCGTCCTCGGCCCGCTGCTCGCCCTGACCACCGCAGCGGCCCCCGTCCGCGACATCGACCCCGGCCGCTTCACCGTGCTCTTCGCGGTCCTCACCGTCGTCGTCGGCACCTACTCGCTGCTGCTGCGCAGCCAAGCCGTCCAGCGGATCCGCGACATGGCCGCCGTCCGCACCGCCGAGCGCCTCGAACTCGCCCGCGAACTGCACGACCTCGTCGCCCACCACGTCACCGGCATCGCGGTCCAGGCCCAGGCCGCCCGCTTCACCTCGCTGGACGGCCCCGCCGCGGCGCACGCCTTCGAACGGATCGAGACCTCGGCGAGCGAGGCGCTCGGCGCGATGCGCCGCCTGGTCGGCGTCCTGCGCGAAGGCGAAGCCGAGACCGAGCCCGTCGCCGGCCTGCCCGAGGTCCGCGACCTGGCCGACTCCTTCGCCCGCACCGGCCCGCCCGTCGCCCTCTACATCGAAAAGGGCATGGACGCCTGGATCCCCGCCGAGGTCGCGGCCGGCGTCCACCGCGTCGTACGCGAATCGCTCACCAACATCCGCAAACACGCCGCCGACGCCACGGCCGTCCGCATCGGCGTGCGCGGCGTCGACGACGGCGTCGAGCTGCGCATCGCCGACGACGGCAGGCAGGCCGCGGCCCTCGCCGAACAGGCCCGGGGCGGCGGCTTCGGCCTCGTCGGCCTCGCCGAACGCGCCAAGGCCATGGGCGGCCGGCTGCACGCGGGCCCCGCCCCCGAGGGCGGCTGGCAGGTCACGGCGCTCTTCCCGGTCGAAGGGCGGCAGTAAGGCGGGACGTTCGCCCCGGGCTCAATTCGCCGACGGCACAAAGCGCTTGGGTCCAGGTGGAACGCTGGTTAGCGTCGGGACATGGAAACATCACGCGTCAGCGACACCATCTGGATGCTGCGCTTCCCGGTCGGGCAGGCGTACGCGATACGGGGGAGCGCCGGATGGGCCCTGGTCGACACGGGGTCGGCCGGATTCGCCGCCGACATCCTCGAAGGTCTGCGGACGCTGGGCGCCCACCCGGGCGACCTGCGGGAGATCGTCCTGACCCACTCCCACAACGACCACACCGGCTCCGCCGCGGCCCTGGCCGCCGCGACGGGAGCGAGGGTGCTCGCGGGCGCGGCCGACGCCCCCGTGATCCGCGGCGGGATCCCCGAAACCCCGCCGGTCCTCGAAGACTGGGAGCGCCCCCTCTACGACTTCGTCGCCTGCTCCCCGGCCCTGCCCCTGGCACCGCCGTGCCCGGTGGACCGCGAACTGTCCGACGGGGACACGCTGGACTGGGGCGAGGAAGTGCGCATCATCCACGTCCCCGGCCACACGGCGGGCAGCATCGCCTGCCACCTGCCGGATTCGGGCGTGCTCTTCACCGGCGACACCGTCGCCAACGTCGGACAGCTCATGCTGGGGGTGTTCAACGTGGACCGGAAGCAGGCGGAGGCCTCGTTCCGCAAGCAGGCGGCTCTCGACGTCGAGACGGCCTGTTTCGGACACGGGGATCCGCTGATCGGCGGCGCCGGTCAGGCGCTGCGCAAGGTCGCGTTCAGCGCGCCTGCCTGAACCACTCGGCGGACTCCTTGGCCAGGCAGTTGGCCAGCAGCATTGCACCGAGCGCCACCCCCACACCACCGGTGGCCTGCCCCATCACCAAAGCGACCAGCGCATCGGCCACCATGAACCCGCCGATCACCATGGCTCCCGTGCGCACCCCCGGCCCCCCGGAAGCAAAGCGGGTCGCCACCACGAGCGAAGCTGCCGCGATCACCAGGGACACGGCCCCCGTCGCACCCGTCACCGCGGGCGGGGACCCCTTGCCGGCCGCCCCCACCCCGGCGCGGGCGGCGTCGTCCACTCCTACGAGGAAGCCCTGGGCGCCCTCGAACTCGGCGCGAAGGTGGCCCTGGACGCGCCGGTCCTGCGCACCGCCGACCTGCTGGTCTTCCCGGTCCTCACCCGCGACCGGCAGGCAATGGCCGACCTGGTGCGCAGCGCCCTGGGCCCCCTCCGGCAGGCGCGCGGCGGCGTGCAGCCGCTGCTGGAGACGCTGGTCGCCTACTTCGATTCGGGCTGCGTCGCCGCCGAGGCTGCCCGCCGGCTCTCCCTGAGCGTACGGGCCTTCACATACCGCCTGGAGCGGATCCACCAGTACACGGGGGCGGACCCCTCGGACCCCCTGCACCGCTACACCCTCCAGACGGCCGTCATCGGCGCGCGCCTGCTGGACTGGCCGACGCGCCCCCTCTGAACGCGCGGACCGCCCGGCTCAGGCCGGCTCGTCGAGCAGCAGTTTCGCCGCCACCGCCACCCCGTCGGTGCGGATCGTGCCGGCCACGGCGGTCGCTCGTGCGCGGGTCTCGTCGGTCAGGGCGATGGTGAGCGCGGCCGACAGGGACTCGAAGGTCGGAGTCGGACCGTCGTGCGCCGCACCGATGCCCAGGTCGGCCACCCGGCCGGCCCAGTACGGCTGGTCCGCCGCCTGCGGTACCACCACCTGGGGCGCGCCGGCCCGGGTGGCCGTCGTCGTGGTGCCCGCGCCGCCGTGGTGCACGACGGCGGCCACCCGGCCGAACAGTGCCTGCTGATTGACCTCGTCGACGACGAAGCAGTCGTCCCGGTCGTCGATCGGGGACAGGCCGGCCCAGCCGCGCTTGACGAGTGCGCGGCGGCCCTGCGCACGGATCGCCTCGACGGCCACCTGGGCGACGTCCGTCGAGGAGCGCATGGGCATGCTGCCGAAGCCCACGAACACCGGCGGTTCACCGGCGTCCAGGAACTCCACCAGCTCGGCCGGGAGCGGGCGTTCGTCGGGCACGATCCACGCGCCGGTCTGGACGACGTCGAGGTACGCCGGTTCCCGCCACGGATCAAGGACCGGGTCCGTCGCCAGCCACGGCCGGTCGCCGATGACGTAGTCGCGGACGTGGTCCACCGGCGGCAGGCCGATCGACGCCCGGTTCGTGTTGAGCGCCGCACCGAACAGGACGTTGATGCTCTGGGCGTCCAGGTCCCACAGCGCTTGGTTGTCGGTCACCTCCGGCGGGAACGGCCGGCCCGGATACGCCAGTGGCGCGTGGTGCGGAGACGGCAGGGTGAGCTGCTGGAACGTCACGGACACGGAGCGGATGCCCAGTTTCTCGGCCACCGACAGCGCGCCGGCCGCGGCAGGCATCATGCCGGTCGCCACCAGCACATCGCATCCCTCGGCCGCCGCGGGGATCACGTCGAACTGGCCGGCGATCAACGCGGCTGCGCGCTGGGGCAGGTTCGCCGCGGACGGCGGCGCTCCGGTCGTCAGCGCCCGCGCCGACGGGCCGACCGGCACCAACGGCACGCCGACACCGGTCAACCGCTCCGCGAAATCCTCGTCCGGCGGTGCGCACACCCGCACCTCGGCACCAAGCGCCCGCAACTGCACGGCGAGCCCCACCAACGGCTCGACGTCCCCGCGCGACCCATACGTCGACAACAACACACGCACTTGGCGACTCCCACTTCGCAGATCCTTGCTCAGACCGGCGATTCTGCGCCACGCCGGGGGACTTGCCGCAAGCCCCCCGGTTCTGTCGTCCAAGATCACTGGATGCAGAATGCACGTATGGCGATGACGAACATGCCCAAGACGGCAGTGACCGACGATGCCGCATCCATCAGCCGCTCTCTGGCCCGTGCCTTCGACGGTGACCCGATGATGCGCTGGTTCTTCCCCGACGACTCCTCGCGCGAGGGGTCGCTGGGCAGTTACTTCACCACGATCTTCACCCGGCAGTACGTCCACAACGGCGTGTGCGAGTGCACCGACGCGGCGGCCGCCTTCTGGGTACCTGCGGAGGCGCAGGACAAGGCCGTTCCCGACGCGGAAACCATTCAGGAGCTGCTGAACATCCTCGGCGAGCGGGCCGGGCTGTTCAGGGACACCGTCGAGATGGCCGCCGCGCACGCGCCCCAGGAACCGCACTGGTCCCTCGCGTTGCTCGGCGCCGACCCCGCTGCCCAGGGCCAGGGGCATGGAGCCGCTCTGCTGCGCTCGGGCCTGGCCAAGGCCGATGCGGTGGGCCTGCCCGTCTACCTGGAGTCCTCCAAGGCATCCAACCTCCCCTTCTACGAACACTTCGGCTTCACCGTGCGTGAGGAGCTGCAGCTGCCGGAGGACGGGCCGATGCTGTGGACGATGTGGCGCGAGCCGCGCCATCCGGTCAAGGCCTAGGCGTGTCCGACGGGACCTGGTAGGAGCTGGTCCCGTAGCGGCTGCGGAATTCGGCCAGCAGCTCGTCGGTTGCTTCGGCCCCGGCGCTCACGGCGGCGTGGACGTCGCGGAAGTAGTTCTCGTAGCCGGCGGGGGTGTAGAGGCACAGGGCGCGTGCGGGGACCGCGCCCGCGTTGCGAAAGCCGTGCGGGGTGCCGCGGGTTGCGGCGAGCAGATCCCCGGGGCGGGCCGTCACCTCGCCGTCCCCGGTGTGGAGCGTCAACTCGCCCTCCAGGACGTAGAAGTACTCGTCGTGCCCCTCGTGCACGTGCGGCCTGGCGCCGATGGTGCCGGGGGCGAGGCTGAACTCCTCGAAGGAGAAGTGCCCGCCCGTGTGCTCGCCGGTGAGCCGGAAGAAGTGTGCGACACCGGCGACGTCGATGAGCTCACCGTCCTGGGGGCGACGCAGCAGCGGACGGGCGGGAATGCGGGCCTGATCACCAGTCATGGAGGCATTGTGACCCAGGGCCTGCCCGACGGACCGTCGGCCGGGCCGGTTTCGGCATGTGGGCGATCCTGGAGCGGGCACGCCGCCACCTGCTTGTATGCCTCCTGAACAGCAACTTCAGGAGGTGGCGGGCCCATGGTGTCCACGGAGAGCATTCTCGCGTTCGCGGCGGTGTCGCTGCTGGTGATCGTCATTCCGGGGCCGAGCGTACTGTTCGTGATCGGCAGAGCCCTCGCGCACGGCCGCCGCGCGGCGCTCGCGACGGTCCTCGGCAACCTGGTCGGTTCCTACGTCCTGGTGATCGCCGTGGCGTGGGGCCTCGGCGCGCTGGTGGAGAGCTCGGCGGCCGTGTTCACGGGCGTGAAGCTGGCCGGCGCGGCGTATCTCGTCCATCTGGGCGTCCAGGCGTTCCGGCACCGCAAGGAGATGCGCGCGGCGGACATGGGTGCCCCGGTCGGTGAGCGACGCGGTGATCTGCGCACGATCGTGGACGGTGTGTTCGTGGGCGTCACCAACCCGAAGGGCCTCGTCTTCTTCGCTGCGGTGCTCCCGCAGTTCGTCGACCACTCGGCGGGCCGTGTCCCCTTCCAGATGATGGTGCTGGGCCTGGTCCCGGTCGCCATCGGCCTGATCACGGACACCCTGTGGGGCCTGGGCGCCTCGGCGGCCCGTTCCTGGTTCGCCCGCTCACCCCGCCGCCTGTCGATGATCGGCGGGGCGGGCGGCTTCGCGATGATCGGCCTGGGCGTGACGGTGGCGGCGACGGGCCGCGCCGACTGACGGTGCCGTTCTGGCCTTCGCCCCTGTCGGCTCCAACAGATTGCCGCCGTTGCCGGAGGGCGTGGACCCTGCGCGTGCGTGGTAGTCGGTCTGCATGCGCGGTGGCGCTGATCTGAACCTGCCTTGAAGGGAGGAGATCCGCGCTCTGGACGTGCCCTACGGCATGGGCGCCCAGGTGATCGTCCACGCCGCCGACGCCCTCGTGCACCGGGGCTGGCTCGGCGTCGGCGCGGACGGCCGGCTGACCCTCACGGAACAGGGCCACGAGGGCCTGGCGTCGGGAAAGGAACGCATGGACCGGGTGCGCGCGGAGCTCGTCGGCGCCATCACGGAGGGGGAGTACGCGACGGCGGTCTCCGTACTCCAGCACGTCATCGACAACCTCGCCTTGGCGATCACGAAGGCATGATGCCGCGGTTCTTCACGGCGGCGACGAATGTGCGCCATGCGGCGGGCTCGAATGTGAGGGCGGGGCCGTCGGGGTGCTTGCTGTCGCGGACGGGGACCCCTCCGGGTGTGCCGTCGGCTATTTCAACGCACTCACCCTGGTTGCTGCCGCTGTAGCTGGACTTGCGCCATGCTGCGTCCGGGATGCCAGTCATGAATAGCCGTCCTTCAAGATGGAGTCGATCAGGGGAGCGGACTTGTCCGGAGGCAACGCCATGGCCCTGAGCAGATCATAGGCATTGGCCGCTTGTGCCACGTGATCTGGCTCGGCCAGTACGTAGCCCTTGGGGAAGCCGTCGACGTGTACGACGTCGGAGCCTTCGCGGAAGGACAAGAGGCCGAATGGGCAGCCGGATCCCGGGTATGCCTGCACTGTTTGCGGGATGACCTGGACGACGTGGGGTGGGCTCTCGGCGAGCGTCCGAAGGCGCTCCAGTTGGGCCCGCATGACTTGCGAGCCGCCGACCGGGCGTCGAAGGACACCCTCATCGAGGATCAGCCATAGCTTCGGTGGCGTGTCACGCGTCAGAACCCGCTGCCGCTCCATCCGGGCAGTCACCAGGTCGTCCAGGTTCGCCGGCCGCTCGGTGCCCAGGATCGCGCGGGCGTAGACGTCGACTTGTGCGATTCCTGGCACGAGATGTGCGTTGAACATTCGGATTGCCGTGGCGGTCCACTCCAGTTCGACATACCTGCGGAACCAAGGCGGGAAGGCGTACCGCAAAGCCAGCGGCCGCAGCCTCGCAAAGCGCCCGTTGGCATGCGGGAACGCCGCATCGCAGGCTTCGGCGAATTCCAGCGTCGGCACGCGCTGGCCCGCCTCGATCTTTGCCACCAGCGAGTAGCCGCAGTGGGCCTTCTTGCCGAGCTCCTCCCGCGAGAGGCCGAGCCGCTCGCGCTCAAGCCGTACCTCTGCGCCGAAGTGCGCCAGCGGCGACACCGCAGGGTCGGCTGGGTCGACTTCATCGTGTTCGACGCTCACGCAAACTCCCGACGCTGGTTGGACAGTTGCGTCTGTCCAGGCGGCCTACCTGTTCAGCGTACGAGCGCACGGCAACCCTGGAAGCACACCCCGTGAACATCGCTCGCGTGAGTGAGCGACGGCCAAACAGAGGTTGCCCCCATGCCCCATACCCCCGAACAAACCAGCGAAGCCCCCTACCAACCCGCCGTAGGCGACCTCGTCTGGGACGCCGCCAGCAAGCGCGTAGGCCAGGTCATGGACCACCGCTGGTCCCGCTACCAGCTCCGGCCCCCCGGCGGCGGCACCGAGTGGCACGCCGCACCCGAGAACGTCAGCCCGACCCAGGCGCGGCAAGCGCCCTGCCCGCAGTGCAGGAGGATCAAGGCCGAGCGGTACGAGGCGGAGCGCACCGGCGACCGGAAGGCTGCCGCCCATGCGGCCACCGAAATGGGCCTGCACCAGAGAGCGGCCCACTCATGAGCGGCCGCGCCAAGTGCGCGCACCCCGCAACCGGCTGGACCGTCACCCGCGGCATCGCCACCTGCACCGCATGCGGCGTGCGCCGCTTTCACCATTACGGAGCCCTGTGGCGGGACAACGGCGAGTATGTTCGGGGCCGTGGGCGCAAACAAACAGCGGATGCTGGCCGGTGACTGGTACCTGCCCGACGACCCCGAACTCGCGGCGGACACCCGGCGCCGCACCGAGCTGTGCGCCCGCTACAACGCGGCCACTGCCCCCGAGGAACGCCGCGCGGTCCTGGAGCAACTCCTGGGCGCCGCAGGCGAGAACGTCCGCATAAGAGCCCCGTTCCACTGCGACTTCGGCTACCACCTCCGCATCGGCTCCGGCACGTTCGTGAACTTCGGCGCCGTCTTCCTCGACGCGGCGCCGATCACGATCGGCGCGGACGTGCAGATCGGCCCGAACGTGCAACTGCTCACCCCGGAGCACGCACTGGACGCGGAGCGCCGCCGGGCGGGCTGGGAGCGGGCGCGCCCCGTGACGATCGGCGACAACGTCTGGCTGGGCGGCGGCGCCATCGTCTGCCCCGGGGTGAGCATCGGCGAGAACACCGTGGTCGGCGCGGGCGCCGTCGTCACCAAGGATCTGCCCGCCGGCGTCCTCGCCGTCGGCAACCCGGCCAAGGTCATCCGCACACTGGAGGCGTGAGCCGGTCAGGCCGGCGCCGCCCGGGAGACGGCCTGTTCGAGCAGTTGGTGCATGACCTCGGGGTGTCGGCTCTCGGCCTGAGCCCACAGGGCGCGTGCTTGGTTGCTGTCCAGCTGGATGAAGCAGGCCATCAGCAGCGTGCGCTCCTCGCGCTGGAGGAGCAGCTGGCCGTGCAGTCCGAGGGTGGGGTCGGCGGAGAGGAGCACGATGTCGGGTGCGCTGTGCCGCACCGGCCAGCCGAGCACGAATCCGTCGGATCGGGCCGGCCCGAGTTGCAGGCCCAGCGAAGTCCACCCCTGCGTGAGGGCCTGCCGCGTGTCGGCGGGTGCGTCTTCCATGACGGCTCGCGCCCATTGCTCGGCGGTGCGGTCCCCAGCAGCCGGGCCGACGTCGGCGAGCAAGGCGTTGGCGTAGTCGATCCGGGCGAGCGTGCTGAGCGCCTGCGCGGCGGGTGGCACCGGGACATGGCGCACTCCGTGCGGGGCCCGCCCATGGGACGTGGAATCAACCATTGATGCTCCCCATCCATACAGTGATGTATGGATGGACGGTAGCAGTCACGCAGCGGAAGGGGCAGGCTCCGTGACGGATGCAACACCGACGAGGAGAAACTGATGGCGGCACCGACGCGCACCCCCCGCAGCACGTGGATCGAAGCCGGGCTACGGGCCCTTGCCACGGGTGGTCCGGACGCCGTGCGGGTCGAGCCGCTGGCCAAAGAGCTGGGCGTGACCCGAGGCGGCTTCTACTGGCACTTCAAGGACCGGGGCGCGCTGCTGGAGGAGATGCTCGACACCTGGGAGAGGATGAGCACCGATGAGGCGATCGAGCGCGTCGAGACCGAGGGCGGTGATGCCAGGGACAAGGTACGGCGCGCGGGCGCGCTCACCTTCTCCGACACCCTGCTGCCGATCGACCTCGCCGTCCGCGACTGGGCCCGGCGCGATCCTGCGGTCGCCGAACGCCTCCGGCGCGTCGACAACCGCAGGATGGACTACGCGCGTTCGCTGTTCAGCACCTTCTGCGGCGACCAAGATGATGTCGAGGCCCGCAGCTTGCTCGCCTTCTCCCTCGCCGTCGGCAAACACTTCCTGGCCGCCGACCACGGCACACGCAGCCGCGCCGACGTGCTCGACACGGCCACCCGGCTGCTCTTGGCCTGACTAGTCCAACACCACGCGCCCCTTTGTCCATGTGCCGCCCCCTCCCGCCACCGCAAGGTGGCTGCCGTAGCAACCGGCACGAGGAGGAACGAGCAACGTGCACCCCCACCCCACCCGGCGGACCGTCCTCGCCACCACGGCCCTGGCCGGAATCGGCATCGGCGCCGCGACCGGCCGCGCCACCGCAGCACCCCGCAGCGCGCCGGAAGCCGTCATCCGGTCCACCGCGCTCGACGTCCGCGTCGACACCGCCTTCCCGCGGATCGTCTCGTACACCCACCGGGCCACGGGGGCCGTGCTGTACGGGCAGGAGGACCCGGTCACCTCGCTGCTCGTCGACGAAACCCCGCACACCCCGCACGTCACCTGCACCACCGCAGACGATCACGCCGCCTACACCCTCACCTTCACCGGCGGCACCCGCATCGACGTCGAGATCCGTGCCACCGGCCCCCGCGTCGACTGGAAAGTCACCCGCATCGCCGACACCCCCGCCCTGCCCGTGGGCACCCTGCGGATCCCCGACCTTGCGCTGCTGAGCGTCCGCAGCACCCAGCCGGGAGCCACGCTGCTGGCCGCCCGCATCCAGCTGGACGCCGCCAAGAACGGCGACACGCTCCTGCGCGTCACACCGGACACCCCCGCCGAGGCCGAACCCACCGGCTGCGCCTACGCCGTCGTCTCCACCGACGCCCTCGCCGCCGCCATCGAGACGAACACCGTCTACGACCGGCCGACCGCGGCCACCGCATGGGAGAACGGACGGCTGTGGCGGCAGACCCTCACCCGCCCCGGCTACACCAAAGCCCAGCTCACCTGCGGCCAGTGGACACACCGGGCCGCCACCGCCCCCGTACACGACACCGAACCCCTGCCGCGCGCCACCGTCATCCTCACCCGGGACCGCAACGGCGACGGCAGAACCGACTGGCAGGACGCCGCGATCGCCCTGCGCGACATCATGACCAACCCGCCCGGCGCCGACGAACAGCACCTGCGCGTCGTCCCGCACATCGCCTTCAACTTCGCCAGCCAGGCCACCAACCCCTTCCTCGCCACCCTCGACAACGTCAAACGCATCCACCTGGCCACCGACGGACTGCGCCAGTTCACCCTCCTCAAGGGCTACCAGTCCGAAGGCCACGACTCCGCCCACCCCGACTACGGCGGCAACCACAACACCGGAGCAGGCGGGCTGGACGACCTCAACACGCTGCTGCGCGCCGGAAAGAAGTGGAACAGCGACTTCGCCGTGCACGTCAACACCACCGAGGCGTATCCGGTGGCACACGCCTTCTCCGAGAAGCTCGTCGACACCGGCGACCGGCAGTGGGACTGGCTGGACCAGTCCTACCGGATCAACGCCCGCCGCGACCTGGTCTCGGGCGACATCGCCCGCCGCTTCAAGCAGCTGCGCGAGGAAACCGACCCGGCTCTCAATACCCTTTACGTCGACGTCTTCCGCGAATCCGGCTGGAACTCCGACCGCCTCCAACGCATCCTGCGCGCACAGGGCTGGCACATCACCAGCGAATGGGGGCACGGCCTGGAACGCTCCAGCCTGTGGTCCCACTGGGCCACCGAAACCGACTACGGGCCCGACACCTCCCGCGGCATCAACTCACAGCTGATCCGCTTCCTCCGGCACCACCAAAAGGACGTCTTCGCCGACAAATGGCCCCTCCTGGGCACCGCCAAACTCGGCAACTTCGAAGGCTGGCGCGGCAAAACCGACTGGAACGCCTTCTACCGGCAGCTGTGGACCGAAAACCTCCCCGCCAAATACCTGCAGGCCTTCCCCGTCCACACCTGGGACGAGCACACCATCACCCTCGCCGGACCCCACGGCCTCATCACCACCGTCACCGACGCCGACGGCACCAGGAAGATCACCACCGACGGCCGGCTCGTCTGCACCGCAGGCACCTACCTCCTGCCCTGGGAACCCCGCCACGCCACCGACCCCGCCAAGCTCTACCACTACAACCCCCATGGCGGCCCCACCACATGGACCCTGCCCCGCGCCTGGTCCCACCGCCGCACCGTCGTCCTGCACCGCCTCACCGACCACGGCCGCACCGACCCCGTCACCGTGCCCGTACGCCACGGCACCGTCACCCTGCACGCCGCACCCGCACAGCCCTACGTCCTCACTCCCGCCCTCGCCCGCACACCCCCCGCCGACCCCGCCTGGGGCGAAGGCACCCCCCTGCGCGACCCCGGCTTCCACTCCGGCACCCTGCACGCCTGGCACGTCACCGGCCCCGCACACCTCGCCACCAGCCCCCTCGGCCACCCCGAACTGTGCATCCCCGCCGGGAGCGCCGCCACCGTCAGTCAACGCCTGGCCCGGCTGCGCCCCGGCACCTACGCCGCCTCCGTGCAGGTCGAGGTCGGCGCCGTCGCGGGGGAGCGGCGCAGGGCCGCGCTGGAAGTCCGTACCGCCGACGGCGTCACCGCCGCCAACTGGACGGACACCTCCACCGCCGTCAACTACGTGGCCGCCGACGCCCGGCACGGCACCCGCTTCCAGCGCATGTTCACCCACTTCACCGTGCCCGGCACGGGCGGGCCCGTGACCCTGTCGCTGACCGTACGGGCCGGCCGGGCGCCCGTACGGTTCGCCGCCCTGCGCGTCGTACCCGCCCACCGCCCCGAACTGCCCCAAGGCACCCTCGTACACGAGGACTTCGAGCACGTACCCCAAGGCTGGGGACCCTTCGTCAAAGGCGACGCGGGCGGCGCCACCGACCCGCGCACCCACATCGCCGAACGCCACGCCCTCTACACGCAGCGCGGCTGGAACGGCAAGGCCGTCGACGACGTCATCGACGGGACCCGGTCACTGAAATCCCGCGGCGAGAACACCGGCCTCGTCTACCGCACCGTCCCCCACACGGTGCGCCTGAGACCCGGCCGCCGCTACCGGGTCTCGTTCCGCTACGAGAACGAACAGGCGGACCAGTACGCCTGGGTCACGGCCGTGGACGCCCCACACGCCCGCGAACTGTCCCGTACGCCCCTGCCGGCCGCCACCACGCCCACGACGCACACCTACGAATTCACCACCCCCGCAACGGGAGAGGCGTGGGTGGGTCTGCGGAAGACAGGTGACAGTGGGACCGCCGAATTCTGTCTGGATGGCTTCACCGTGCACGAGCCAGGGCAATAGACCATCACGGGGGTCCGTCCCGTTGGCCACCGTCATCGGCCGGTGACCAGCGGGCCGGGCGGCCCCCCGGGCACACGGGGCCGGCCCAGCGGCAGAGCGGGCTCGCCCGCCCGCTCGTACTCCAGCACCACCACCTCGTTCTCCCCCTCGCACAGCACCGGGCCCGGCACATACAGCGACCGCTGCGGCCCCCGGTCCCAGTACCGGCCCAGACAGAAGCCGTTGACCCACACGAAGCCCCGCACCCAGCCCGGCAGCTCCAGCTCCGCATCCCCGGCACCCGCCACCCGTACCACCGCACGGTAGAGCCCCGCCGCCCCGGCAGGCGCCCCGCCCGCCGCCCGCCACGGCACCCTCTCCAGCGCCCCCGGCTCCTCCAGCGCCTCCAGCCGCAGCCCCCGCGCCCGCACCCCGTGCACATACTGCCGCTCGTGGAGCAGCCCGCCCGTCAGCCCCTTGGTCTCGCCCAGCCGCGGCCCGTAATTGACCCGGCCCAGCGACTCCACCCACACCTCCACCCGCGCCGGCCCCGGCACGTCCCCCGCACACCCCGCCTCCGTGCCCACCACGGCCGTACGCACCCCCTCCTCCCCGACGGCCTCCACCCGGACCACCGCCATATCCCGCAGCCCCGCCAGCCGCAGCGGATACGCCCGCCGCGGCCCCGCCACCTCGAAGCGGTAGCGCACCACGCCCCGCTCCACCCCCAGCTCCTCGAACGTCGGCGGCAGCGCCCCCTCGGCCTCCGCACCGCCGAGCACCTCCATCACCTCGCCCAGCGGCGCCCACCGGGCCACCTGCGCCCGCACCGGCGAGGCCAGCATCGGCGGCGCGGGCGGCAGAGCGGGCGGCGGCCCGTCACCGAACTCCGCCAGCACCTCCCGGAACGCCCAGAACTTCCGCGTCGGCCGCCCGAACTCGTCCACCGGAGCGTCGTAGTCGTACGACGTGAGCGTCGGACACAGCTCCCCCCGGTGATCGTCACCGGCCCGGTTGGCGCCCGACCACCCCCCGAAATTCGTGCCCCCGTGCGCCATGTAGAGATTCACGGACGCCCCGCACTCCACGATCTCCCGCAACGCCTCGGCCGCCTCCCCGGCCTCCCGCACCACCGGCTCCCGGCTGCCCCAGTGCGTAAACCATCCGCACCAGAACTCCATGCACATCAGCGGCCCCTTCGGCTGATGCCGCCGCAGCACCTCGAACGCCTCCCGCGCCCCCGACCCGAAGTTCACCGTCGCCAGCGCCCCCGGCACCGAACCACCCGACAGCATGTGGTCCTCCGGCCCGTCCGACGTCACCAGCGGAACGCTCACCCCGCGCGCCCTCAGCCCGTCCGCCAGAGCCTGCAGGTACACCCCGTCGCTGCCGTACGACCCGTACTCGTTCTCCACCTGCACCAACACCACCGGACCGCCCCGGTCGACCTGCCGCTCCACCACCTCGGGCAGCAGCCGGTCCCACCAGGCACCCACCGCACGCAGGAACTCCTCGTCCCGCGTACGCACCCGCGCCCCCAGCCGCCCCGTCAGCCACGACGGCAGCCCGCCGTTCTCCCACTCCGCGCAGATGTACGGCCCCGGCCGCACCACCGCATACAGCCCCGCCGCCGCCACCGCATCCAGGAAACGCCCCACGGCCCCCGGATCCCGCCACCGCCCCGGCGCCGGCTCGTGCCAGTTCCACGGCACATACGTCTCCGCACAGTTGAGACCCATGGCCCGCAGCAGCCCCAGCCGGTGCCCCCACAGCCCCTCGTGCACCCGGAAGTAATGCAACGCCCCCGACAGCAGCCGCACCGGACGCCCGTCCACCTCGAACGAGCCGTCCCCCACCACGAACCGCGCCACAGCCCTCGCCCCCGCTCCCCGATACGCCCCAGCCATCCTCGCCCCCTGGCGGCCCCGGGAGCCATGGACGAAGATCGGCGCTGATTGGACGAAGCAGGCGGCGCCCCGAAAGGCAGGCACGCGTGTACCACACCTGGATGCGCTACTTCACCCCCGGACCGGTCCACCACCGCCTCGGCCTCGTCTGCCTCGGCGTCGGCCTCCAGCACGGCGCCCTGCCCCCCGTCGGCCCCCGCACCCTCGACCACCACGTGGCCGTCGTCATCAGCGCCGGCACCGGCTGGCTGCAGACCCCCGACGGCCACACCCACTCCGTCACCGCCCCCGCCCTCCTCTGGCTCACCCCCGGCATCCCCCACCACTACGGCGCCGCCCCCGGCAGCGGCTGGGACGAAGCCTTCGCCGACTTCACCGGCACCGCCGTCACCGCCTACACCGAACTCGGCTACATCCAGCCCGACCACCCCCTCGTCCCCCTCGCCGACACCACCGCGGCCCGCACCGCCATCGCCCGCATCGCCCGTGCCGCCCGCCGCGGCAACCCCCTCCTCGAAGTCGAAACCTCCGCCGCCGTCCACGAACTCCTCGTCGCCCTGCGCCGCGCCCGCACCACGACCGGCCCCGACACCGACCCCGTCCTTACGGCCCTCGCCCGCGACGCCTTCCTGCCCCTGTCCGTCACCCAGCACGCCGCACGCCACGGCATGACCCCCGCCGAGCTGCGCACCGCCGTCCGCCGCAGCGCCGGCTGCAGCCCCAAGGACTACCTCCTCGGCATCCGCCTGGGCCGCGCCAAGGAACTCCTCGCCGCCACCGAGCTGCCCGTCGCCGCCGTCGCCCGCCGCGTCGGCTACGACGACCCCGCCTACTTCAGCCGCCTCTTCACCCGGAGGGTGGGCACCGCCCCCATCCGCTTCCGGCAACGCCAAGGCCAGGCGGTGCCCGGCGGCTGGAGCCACCACATCCCCGATCCGGAGCACCCACCGGTCATACGATCGCGCCCGTACGCATAGGCTCGGTACTCATGAGCACCAGTGCCCACGACAGCAACACCACCGACGAGGCCGTCAGCGCCGAGCTGAGCCGACTGCGCGACAGCATCGACAACATCGACGCCGCAGTGATCCACATGCTCGCCGAGCGGTTCAAGTGCACCCAGCAGGTCGGCCACCTCAAGGCCGCCCACAAGATGCCGCCCGCCGACCCGGCCCGCGAAGCCCGCCAGATCGCCCGCCTGCGACAGCTCGCGGAGAACGCGAAGCTGGACCCCGCCTTCGCCGAGAAGTTCCTGAACTTCATCATCGCCGAGGTCATCCGCCACCACGAGACGATCGCACGGGCGTAGCGGACCGACCCGTCCTGGGACCGGGGGCACCGCCCCGGTTACAGGACGCAGCGGGTCAGGGCAGGATGCCACCCATGCCCGCACTCACACGCGACGAAGCGCAGACCCGAGCCCGACTCCTCGACGTTCACCACTACGACATCGAGCTCGACCTCACCACCGGCGACGACCACTTCCGGTCCGCCACCACCATCCGCTTCACCGCCCGCACCGCCGGCACCACCTTCGTCGAACTCAAACCCGCCACCCTCCACCGCGTCACGCTCGACGGACAGCCCCTCGACCCCGCGGCCCTCGACGACAACCGCCTCCCGCTCACCCTCACCCCCGGCGGACACGAGCTGCACGCCGAAGCCGACATGCCCTACTCACGCACCGGCGAAGGCATGCACCGCTTCACCGACCCCGAGGACGGCGAGACCTACCTCTACACCCAGCTGTTCATGGACGACGTCCAGCGCGTCTTCACCGCCTTCGACCAGCCGGACCTCAAGGCCGTCTTCGCGCTCACCGTCACCGCGCCGCCCGCCTGGACCGTCCTCGGCAACGGCATCGCCCACCCCCTCGGCGACGGCCGCTGGCGCCTCGCCGAGACCCCGCTGATCAGCACCTACCTCGTCGCCGTCGCCGCCGGACCCTGGCACTCCGTCCGCACCGAACACGACGGCCGCCCCTTCGGCCTGCACTGCCGCCGCTCCCTCGCCCCCTACCTCGACGCCGACGCCGAGGAAATCCTCGGCATCACCCGCGCCTGCTACGACCGCTACCACGAGAAATTCACCGAGCCCTACCCCTTCGACTCCTACGACCAGGCGTTCGTCCCCGAATTCAACGCCGGCGCCATGGAAAACCCCGGCCTCGTCACCTTCCGCGACGAATTCGTCTACCGCTCCGCCGTCACCGACACCGAACGCCAGACCCGCGCCATGGTCGTCGCCCACGAAATGGCCCACATGTGGTTCGGCGACCTCGTCACCCTCCAATGGTGGGACGACATCTGGCTCAACGAGTCCTTCGCCGAATACATGGGCTTCCAGACCCTCACCGAAGCCACCGCCTTCCGCGACACCTGGACCGACTTCGGCGTCAACCGCAAGGGCTGGGGCTACGACGCCGACCAGCGCCCCTCCACCCACGCCGTCGCCCCCCACCCCGACGCCGTCCCCGACACCGCCTCCGCCCTGCTGAACTTCGACGGCATCTCCTACGCCAAGGGCGCCTCCGCCCTGCGCCAACTTGTCGCCTGGCTCGGCGAAAAGGACTTCCTCGCCGGCATCAACGACCACTTCACCCGCCACCGCTTCGGCAACGCCACCCTCGCCGACTTCCTCGACTCCCTCGCCCGCACCACCAGCCGCGACGTGCACACGTGGGCCGCCCACTGGCTGCGCACCACCGGCGTCGACACCCTCACCCCCCAGGTCACCACCGCCGACGACCAGTGGCAGCTCACCGTCGACCACGACGGCACCCGGCCCCACCACATCGCCCTCGGCCTCTACGACCACGACCCCGCCGACCCCACACGGCTCGTCCCCCGCGAACGCGCCGAGCTCGACCTGCCCGCCGAAGGCACCGCCCACCCCCTCACCCTCACCGGCCCCCGCCCCGACCTGCTCCTGCTCAACGACGACGACCTCACCTACGCCAAGGTCCGCCTCGACCCGGCCTCCTGGGACACCGCCCTGCGCGCCCTGTCCGGCCTCCCCGAACCCCTCACCCGCGCCGTCCTCTGGAACGCCGCCCGCGACATGGTCCGCGACGGCGAGCTCGCCCCCACCGCCTACCTCGACGCCGCCCGCACCCACCTGCCCCACGAAACCGACAACGCCCTCGTCCAAGGCGTCCTGTCCTTCGCCCGCACCCAGATCGCCGACCTCTACCTCACCGGCACCGCCCGCACCCGGGCCCTCGCCACCCTCGACGCCCTCTGCCGCGACATCCTCGACCGCACCACACCCGGCCAGGGCCCCCGCCTCACCGCCGTCCGCGCCCTCGTCAGCAGCGCCACCACCCCCACCACCCTGCGCACCTGGCTCGACGCCGGCACCGTCCCCGACGGCCCCGCCCTCGACCCCGAACTGCGCTGGCGCATCCTCGCCCGCCTCGCTGTCCTCGGCGCCACCGACCACACCGAAATCGACGCCGAACTCACCCGCGACCCCAGCGCCACCGGCCGCGAAGGCGCCGCCCGCTGCCACGCCGCCCTCCCCGACCCCGCGGCCAAGGAAGCCGCCTGGCACGCCATGTTCGCCACCGACGACCTGTCCAACTACCTCTTCACCGCCACCGCCACCGGCTTCTGGCAGCCCGAACAGCGCGACATCCTCACCCCCTACCTCACCCGCTACTTCCCCGACGCCATCGCCCTCGCCGCCCGCCGCGGCCCCGCCCTCGCCGACGCCGCCGGCCGCTACGCCTTCCCCCTCGCCCTCGCCGACGACACCACCCTGAGCCTGGGCGAAGAGAGCCTGCACCACCCCGACATCACCCCCGCGCTGCGCCGCAAACTCACCGACCAGCTCGACGACCTGCGCCGCGCCCTGACCATCCGGGCCGCCCACGCCTGAGACGTCCGAAAAGCAGGCATGCAAACGGCCCCGCACCCTTTCCAGGGTGCGGGGCCGTTCGTACGGATCTTAAGGACCGGGAAACGGTCAGTCGCGCGCCTCGGGCGCCGCCGCCTCCGCCGTACGCAGCTCCTCCAGGAAGCGGTCGACGATCCCGCTCTCCCGCGCGTAGTCCGCCATGGACTCGCCGACGATCTTGCCCGCCAGCTCCGTCGCCAGCGCACCGACCTGCTCGCGCAGCTCGGCCTCGGCGACCGCACGCTCGGCGTCGATCACCGCGTGACCGGCGGAGATGATCTCCTCACGCTGCCGCTGGCCCTCGGCCCGCAGCTCCGCGATGATCGCCGTGCCCTGCTCCACCGACTCCTGACGCAGCCGGGCCGCCTCATGACGGGCCTCGGCCAGCAGCGCCTGGTACTCGGCGTGGACCCGCGCCGCCTCGGCGCGCGTCTCCTCGGCCTCCTCGAAACGACCCTCGGTGGCCTTCTCGCGCTGCACCAGGACCTTGTTGATCCGGGGCAGGATCACCTTCGCCATCACCGCGAAGACGACGAAGAAGAGGACGAACCCGAGCACGAGCGGCGCGGGCTCGGGCTTGAGCGGTCCGACGTCGATAGCAAAGTTCATGGGTGCAGGGTACCCCGAAGCCCGACCGCACCCGGGCCCGGCACCCACCGAACATCCCAACTCCGCCCCGCCACAAGGCATGAACCCGGGCGATACCACCATCGGGCGAACCCTTCCCCACTCGAGGTCACACAGCGTGCACAGCCGGTAGCTTGGGCGGCCGGTGTCGGCCCGGACCCGCCACCACCAGGAAATCAACAAAAAAGGGGCACACCCATGCCTGCGCCGCCCTCAGCCCACCCCGCACCCACGGCACTCGCGGGCGGTACCCAAGGCACCCACGCCCTGCGCCCCCTCCTCGACACCACCCTCCACGCCCTCGCCCGCGGCGCAACCGCCCGCGGCGGCCCCCTGCCCACCGGCGGCCCCGACGCCGTCGCCGCCCGCGTCCAAGCCGCCGCCACCCCCGTCCTCCCCGAACACGGCACCGGCCCCGACGAAGCCCTCCACACCCTCGTCCAAACCCTCGCCGAAGGCGCCGCCGACCCCGCCGACCCCCGCTGCGCCGCTCACCTCCACGGCCCGCCCCTCGCACTCGCCACCGCAGCCGACCTCGCCGCCGGAGCGCTCAACCCCTCTCTCGACTCCTGGGACCAGGCACCCTCCGCCACCGCACTGGAAGCCCTCACCACCCGGGCCCTCGCCGCCCTCGCCTACCCCGACCACCCCACGGCCGACGCCCTCGTCACCACCGGCGGCACCGAGTCCAACCAGCTCGCCCTCCTCCTCGCCCGCGAAGCCGCCCGCACCACCACCCACACCCCCCTCCAGATCATCTGCGGAGCCAACGCCCACCACAGCATCCACCGCTCCGCCTGGCTCCTCGGCCTCCCCGCCCCCCACGCCATCCCCACCCCCACCGGCACCCTCGACCCCGCCGACCTCCACACCGCCCTCACCCGCCTCCACGCCACCCCCACCCTCGTCATCGCCACCGCCGGCACCACCGACACCGGCAGCATCGACCCCCTCCCACAGATCGCCGACCTCTGCGACACCCACCACACCCCCCTCCATATCGACGCCGCCTACGGCGGACCACTCCTCTTCAGCCACACCCTCAAAACCGCCCTCACCGGCCTCGACCGCGCCACCACCGTCACCCTCGACCTCCACAAACTCGGCTGGCAGCCCATCTCCGCCGGCCTCCTCGCCCTCCCCGACACCACCCCCCTCCACCACCACCTCACCCATCAAGCCGACTACCTCAACGCCCCCGACGACACCGAAGCCGGCCTTCCCAACCTCCTCCACCGCTCCCTACGCACCACCCGCCGCCCCGACATCTTCAAAATCACCGTCACCCTCCGCGCCCTCGGCCGCCGCGGCATCGCCGACCTCGTCGAACGCGTCTGCGCCACCGCCCACCACCTCGCCGACCTCATCGACGCCCGCCCCACCCTCGAACTCCACTCCCGCCCCACCATCAGCACCGTCCTCTTCCGCCCCAAAGGCGCCGACGACCGCACCACCGCCCGCACCCGACGCCGCCTCCTACGCACCGGCCACGCCGTCCTCGGCCGCACCACCACCCCCCAAGGCCTCTGGCTCAAAGCCACCCTCCTCAACCCCCACACCCGCACCGAAGACCTCCAGCACCTCCTGAACCTCGTGGAAGGCCACACCCCTCGATGACCACCCCCCAGCCCGCCGCCTCCGCCGTCGACCAACCCCTCGACCTCGTCGGCATCGGCATCGGCCCCTTCAACCTCTCCCTCGCAGCCCTCGCCGCGCCCCTCGGAGAGCTCCGCACCGCCTTCTACGACCAGAACCCCGCCTTCCACTGGCACCCCGGCCTCCTCATCGACGGCACCACCCTCCAGGTCGCCCACCTCGCCGACCTCGTCACCCTCGCCGACCCCACCAGCCCCTGGAGCTTCCTCAACTACCTCAAAACACGCGAACGCCTCTTCCCCTTCTACTTCGCCGAGCGCCACCACATCCATCGCGCCGAATACGACGCCTACTGCCGCTGGGTCAGCCAGAACCTCACCGGCCTCCACTTCAACCACCACATCGACGCCGTCCGCTGGAACCCCGAACGCGTCCTCTTCGAAATCGACTACACCCAGCTCGACCCCGAAGGCGAAGCCGACGCCCTCGGCCGCGCCTACACCCGCAACCTCGTCCTCGGCGTCGGCACCGCCCCCTACATCCCCGAACCCCTGCGCCCCCTCGCCGAAGCCCCCGGCGTCCCCGTCGTCCACTCCGCCGACTACCTCGACCATCGCGAGAAACTCCTCGCGGCCGAACACATCACCGTCATCGGCGCCGGACAATCAGGCGCCGAGGTCTTCCTCGACCTCCTGCGCCACCGCCCCGAAGGCCGCGAAAAGCTCCACTGGCTCGCCCGCAGCCCCGCCTTCGCCCCCATGGAATACAGCAAGCTCGGCCTCGAACACTTCACGCCGGACTACACCCACTACTTCCGCGCACTCCCCGAATCCGTACGCGACCAGGTCCTGCCCCGGCAATGGCAGCTCCACCAAGGCATCGACGCCCACACCATCGCCGCCATCCACGACGAGCTCTACCGCCGCAGCCTCCACGGCGGCTGGCCCGACACCGTCCTCACCCCAGGAGTCTTCGTCCGCACCGCAGGCCGCGTCGGCACCACCCGCGTCGAACTCCACATCGAACACACCCAGCAAGGCACCCGCTCCCGCCTCACCACCGACGCCGTCGTCCTCGCCACCGGCTACCGCGAACGCCGCGTCGACACCCTGCTCGCCGCCCTCGACCCCTACATCCGCCGCGACTCGGGCGGCCGCCCCCGCATCGACGAACACCACCGGCTCGTCCTCGACCCCTCCGTCAAGGGAGCCGTCCACGTCCAGAACGCCGAAACCCACACCCACGGCGTCGGCGCCCCCGACCTCGGCCTCGCCGCCTGGCGCAGCGCCGTCATCCTCAACGCCATCACGGGCAAAGACCCCTACCCCCTGCCCGACCGCACCGCCTTCACCACCTTCGGCCTGGAGCCGCGGCCACAGCCACGGCCCCAGAACCACACCTCAGAAAACCGGCACACCATCCCGCGTCAGCTTCCAGTCCACTGACGCAAACGTCCCCACGTCAATGGCCCCCTTCGCCTTCACCCAAGCGATGATCGTGTTACGGATCTCCTCGGAGTTCGCCCACACCTGCTTGGCCCGCGCCACATGCGGGAAATTACCGCCACCACTCGCCCGGTAGTTGTTCACCGCCAGCACGAACTGCGCGGAATCCACCAGCGGCTTCCCGTCGAACGAAAGATTCACGATGCGCGAACCCGGCGCCTTCGCGATGTCGATCTCGTACGAGAGGCCGCTGACCGCATCGTAATTGAAGTCCGGAATGCTCTCCGCATTCGTCAGCTTCGCCGGATCCACCGGCGCACCCGCCGGCGTCTGCACATAGTAATGAGCCGAGAACTCCAGATACGCACGCAGCTGCGCACCCGTCAACAGCCGCGCCTCCAGGGTGTTCTCGAACGGATACAGACCGGCCACCTCGCGGATCGTGACCTTGCCCGCCGGAATCCCCGCGGTCCGTGAGAAGCACGAGGCCTGCGACACCACCGGCAGCGAAGCGTAGGCCGTACCCGCCAGCGCCGCCTTCACCGTCTCGGCCTGCACATGATTGATGAAATCGATCACCGGGGTGTCCTTGTACGCCGCCTCCGCCGCGCTCATCGCCGCCGACGACGTACCGATCACCTGGTTCACATACGTCACGACCTTGCGATGCTGATCCCGCAGCAACCCCGTGATCTTCGGGTCCTCCGCCACCGTATTGGAATTCAGCACCTTCGCCGACACCGACTCCACCTGCCAGCGCCCCCGGTCCCACACCAGGGCGAAGTCGAACAGCGTCAGCCGCTGCCCCCACTTCAACGGCTCCGACAGCACCACCTGCTTGCCGGTCTTCTTGTTCGCCACCCGGTACTCGGGAATCTCCGTGTGCGCATGCCCCACCAGAATCGCATCGATGCCGGGCACCTGCTCCGCCACCAACGCCGCGGAATTCTCGATGTACGGCAACTGGTCACCGTACGACGACGTACCGCTCGCACCCGCATGCGCGGCCACGATCACCACGTCCGCCCCCATCGAGCGAAGCTTCGGCACCCACTTCGCCGCCTGCTCCTCCAGGCCCGGGAACACCATCTTCCCCTGCACATTCGCCTTGTCCCAGATCGCGATACCGGGATTCGTCAGCCCCAGGATCGCCACCCGCACATCACGGCCGTGCGGCGTGTGCACCTTCTTGATCACATACGGCGGGAACGCCGGCCGCAACGTCTTCGCGTCCAGGGCGTTCGCCCCCAGGATCGGGAAGTGGCACTGCTCCTCGAACTTCCGCAGCGTCGGAATGCCGTAGTTGAACTCGTGATTCCCCAGGGCCGCCGCGTCGTAGCCGATCGCATTCATCGCCCGCGCCATCGGATGCACCGGACCGTGCGCCCGCGTGATCGGATCCACCCGGGCGTAGTAGTACGACAGCTGCGTACCCTGAATCGTGTCACCTGCATCGA
The DNA here is from genome assembly GCF_014203555.1 of Streptomyces olivoverticillatus. GTDB lineage: Bacteria > Actinomycetota > Actinomycetes > Streptomycetales > Streptomycetaceae > Streptomyces > Streptomyces olivoverticillatus. The sequence continues at coordinate 995,725 of NZ_JACHJH010000002.1, forward strand.
TGAGCAGGGTGTTATGGCGCCCCTTCTCCGCACGCACCTTGTTCACCAGCGTGGAAATCTTTGCCAGGCCCACATCGTTGTGCGCCTTGTCGTCGAACTCCGCATCGGTGAAATAATCCCAGTTCAGGGCATTGCCGTGCAGATCCGTAGTACCCATGACCGTAAAGGAATAGCGCTTCTTCCGCCGGGCCGCGGGCTCCGCGGCCCCCGCAGCCTCGGCAGAGCCGGCACCCACCGTCCCGGCAAGAGCCACCCCCGCACCCGTCACCGCGGTACTCCCCAGGAAATTCCTCCGGTTGAGCGGCATATGTTCTGTTCTCCCCACTTGGAAACTGATGGTCAGTCAGATCAGCGTTGTTGCATACCAACGCGCGTAGATTCTGACCTCCCGAGCCGCACCCGCAACAGCCTTGCAAGGTTGCGATCCGATGACCTCCGACACAGCCTCTGAGACGCTGATCCCATGACCACACCCAGCCAACCCCTGCCCTACGGAACCCCCGACGCCCCCCGCGTCGCCGTCCGCGGCGAAGCCCGCCTCGAAGTCGACCCCGAAATCGCCCGCATCACCATCACTGTCAACGCCCGCAACACCGACCGCCGCAACACCCTCGAAGACCTCACCAACCGCAACAACCACGTCCTCAACCTCATCCGCACCTACGGCCACGCCGTCGAAAAACTCGAAACCGGCACCTTCTCCATCACCCCCCAACTCACCGAAAAAGGCCGCCACGAACGCATCCGCGCCTACCACGGCACCGTCCGCCTCACCGCCACCCTCAACGACTTCACCGCCCTCGGCGAACTCACCACCCGCCTCGCCGACCTCGACCTCACCGGCGTCGACGGACCCTGGTGGACACTGCGCCCCGACTCGCCGGCCCACCGCGAAGCCCGGCAGCAAGCCGTACGCGAAGCCGTCCAGCGTGCCCGCGAATACGCCGCCGCGCTCGGCGCCGAACTCGCGGCCGTCGTAGAAATCGCCGACACCGGCGCCGAAAACGCCGTCCCCGGCCTGCCGCCCGCCCCCGGCGGAATGATGCGCGCCGCATACGGCGGAGCCGCCGCCCCCGCGCCCGCCCTCGATCTCGAACCCCAGCGCCAGACCGTCTACGCCCACGTCAACGCCCGCTTTACGATGACCCGGCCCACTCTCTGAACCAGCCGCGGCGAAGGGTGCTCCCGGCGCCTTCCGGATGCTCATCGGAGCACCCCTCTGCACGTTTCACAAGGTGTCAACAAGCTTTCACTCAACGGACGTTGGCGAGATACGGCAGGCCAATTCTCTACTCGCCGGTAGGTCATAAGGTCGAGACATGCGCCGAGCCAAAATCGTCTGCACCCTGGGCCCCGCGACCGACTCATACGAGCAGATCAAGGCCCTCGTCGAAGCCGGCATGGACGTTGCCCGCTTCAACCTCAGCCATGGCACCTACGCCGCCCACGAGGCCCGGTACGAGCGAGTACGCAAGGCGGCCGAGGAGACCGGCCGCAACATCGGCATCCTCGCCGACCTTCAAGGCCCGAAGATCCGCCTCGGGCGATTCCGCGAAGGCCCCGTACTCCTTGAACGCGGCGACGAATTCACCATCACCGTCGAGGAGATCGAAGGCGACCGCCACCGCTGCGGCACCACCTACGACGGACTGGCCGCCGACGTCACCAAGGGCGAACGCATCCTCGTCGACGACGGCCGCGTCACCCTGGAGGTCGTGGAGGTCAGCGGCCCACGCGTCAAAACGCTCGTCCTCGAAGGAGGCATGGTCTCCGACCACAAGGGCCTCAACCTCCCGGGCGTCGCCGTCTCCGTCCCCGCCCTCTCCGCAAAGGACGTCGAAGACCTCCGCTGGGCCATCACCACCGGCGCCGACATCATCGCCCTCTCCTTCGTCCGCAGCGCCGCGGACATCGCCGACGTCCACCGCGTCATGGACGACGAAGGCCGCCGCCTGCCCGTCATCGCCAAGATCGAAAAGCCGCAGGCGGTCGAGAACCTCGACGGCATCGTCGCCGCGTTCGACGGCATCATGGTCGCCCGCGGTGACCTGGGCGTCGAAATGCCCCTGGAAATGGTCCCGATCGTTCAAAAACGCGCCATCAAGCTGGCCAAGCGCAATGCGAAGCCGGTCATCGTGGCCACCCAGATGCTCGACTCGATGATCGACGTATCCCGCCCCACCCGGGCCGAGGCCTCGGACGTCGCCAACGCGGTCATCGACGGCACGGATGCGGTGATGCTCAGCGGCGAGACGAGCGTCGGCAAGTACCCCGTCGAGACCGTCAAGACCATGGGCCGCATCGTGGCCGCGGCGGAGGAGGACGTCTTGGCCAAGGGCCTCCCACCGCTGACCGAACGCAGCAAGCCCCGCACCCAGGGCGGCGCCGTCGCCCGCGCCGCCGCGGAGATGGGCGACTTCCTCGGCGCGAAGTTCCTGGTCGCCTTCACTCAATCCGGTGACACGGTCCGCCGCCTCTCGCGCTACCGCTCGCCGATCCCCCTGCTGGCCTTCACCCCCGAGCCGGCGACGCGCTCGCAGCTCAACCTGACGTGGGGTGTGGAGACATTCCTGGGCCCCATGGTCCAGACGACGGACGAGATGGTCGACCAGGTCGACGAATACCTCCTCCGCATCGGGCGCTGCCGCAAGGGCGACATGGTGATCATCACAGCGGGCTCCCCGCCGGGGATGGCGGGCACGACGAACCTGGTGCGGGTGCACCACATCGGGGAAGGGGACTAGAACTTCGGGCCGACGTGGGCGTCCATGAGGGCGACGGAGGCGCGGCGGGCTACGGAGATGTTGAATGGGTCGCTGCCGCGTCGGGTCATCTTCCACTCGACGCCGACCTTGTCCAGGGTGTCGGAGTGCAGCTTCCGGATGTCGTCGGACTTGTTGGTGAAGAAGTACCGCGGGTACTCGTAGCGCTTGCGCTCGCCGCCGACCAGGCGTGTGGTCCAGTTGGTGATCCGGCAGCCGTCGGAGTGGAAGAGACCGCGTATGAACTCCCAGGGGTACGCGTCGACGATCTCCTGCTGCCAGGGCTCCAGGACGATGCGCCGCTCATGCTTCTTGCCGGGGCCGTGCTGGGGGAACATGCACGGCCAGTGCTGGCTGTAGGACTTCACCTCGGCGCAGCCCTGCTTCTGCCGACGCTTCACGCTGGGCATCGGCATCACCGCCCCCGCGAGCTTGGCTGGAACGCTGCCATCACGGGCCGATTCGAAGGGTTGTTCATCAAGGCGAGTGAAGATCGCCAAGCATTCCCCGACCTTCGAAATGAAGGTAAAGTGCCCCGGGTGGGATTCGAACCCACGCTGTCGGTGGTTTGAGCACCGTGTCTCTCCCGCTGGACTACCGAGGCTGGCCTATGAAACCAAGGTTAGCGTAACTAGGTCGTGTATCAAACCTACAGGACGTAGGTAGGCTCGTGGGGCACCACCTTCCCTTAAAGAGGAGTCCCGTGACCGCCGCCGAGCCCCAGCCGCCCGTCGACGACGAGCCGCAGCACACCCCTCCGCACACCACCCGTGTCGTGATCGCCGAGGACGAGGCCCTGATCCGGCTCGACCTCAAGGAGATGCTCGAAGAAGAGGGCTACTCCGTCGTGGGCGAGGCGGGCGACGGCGAGACGGCCGTGGCGCTGGCGCGGGAGCACCAGCCTGACCTGGTCATCCTCGATGTGAAGATGCCGGTGCTCGACGGGATCTCCGCCGCGGAGCGGATCGCGGCCGATTCGATCGCCCCCGTCCTGATGCTCACCGCCTTCTCGCAGCGCGACCTCGTCGAGCGTGCCCGGGACGCGGGTGCGATGGCGTACCTGGTGAAGCCGTTCAGCAAGAGCGACGTCGTGCCGGCGATCGAGATGGCCGTCTCGCGCTTCACGGAGATGAAGGCGCTGGAGAGGGAGATCGCCGATCTTTCCCAGCGGCTGGAGACGCGCAAGCTGGTGGACCGCGCGAAGAGCATTCTGCAGACGCAGTACGGGCTGACCGAGCCCGCCGCGTTCCGGTGGATCCAGAAGACGTCGATGGATCGCCGGATGTCGATGCAGCAGGTGGCCGAGGCGGTCATCGAGGATGCGCAGGAGAAGCAGGACAAGAAGGCCAAGGAGCAGTAGCCGCCTCGGCCGGAGTTTCAAGGGGTCCGCGTCCCGTTCGGGGCGCGGGCCCTTTTCGTTTTCGTTTCCGGGTGTGGGCCGGGGTCAGTCCTCGCCGAGGTAGGCCTTGCGGACGGATTCGTTGTGGAGGAGTTCGGCTCCGGTGCCGGAGAGGGCGATGGTGCCGGTTTCCATGACGTGGCCTTGGTCGGCGAGGGTGAGTGCCGCCTGGGCGTTCTGTTCCACGAGGAGGATGGTGGTGCCGTTCGCCTTGAGTTCGGCAATGGTGGTCATGATTTTCTGCATCATGATCGGCGAGAGACCCATGGAGGGTTCGTCGAGCATGAGGAGTTTGGGGCGGGACATCAGGGCGCGGCCCATGGCGAGCATTTGCTGTTCGCCGCCGGAGAGGGTGCCTGCGGCTTGTTTGGCGCGTTCGCCGAGGATGGGGAAGAGGTCGTAGGCGCGTTGGATGTCCTGGGTTATTCCGTGAGTGTCCTTGCGGAGGAATGCGCCTAGTTGGAGGTTTTCGGCGATGGTGAGGCGGGGGAATATGTGTCGTCCTTCGGGGGAGTGGGCGAGGCCGAGGGCGACGATGCGGTGGGCGGGGATTCCGGTGATGGGGCGGCCGTCGAAGTGGATGGTGCCGGCGAGTGGGGTGAGGAGTCCGGAGAGGGTGCGGAGGGTGGTTGTCTTTCCTGCGCCGTTGGTGCCGATGAGGGTGACGACCTGTCCGGTGTGGACGGTGAAGGAGATTCCTTTGACGGCTTCGATTTTTCCGTAGGCGATGCGGAGGTCTTTGACTTCCAGAAGTGCGGTGCCGGTCATGTGGCGTCCCCCGTGGGGTCGGTGTCGTCGCCGGGTGGGTTTTCGAGGGGGGTGCCGAGGTAGGCGGCGATGACGCGTTCGTCGCTCTGGACGGTGTCGGGGGTGCCTTCGACGAGTTTTTGGCCTTGGACGAGGACGGCGACGTGGTCGCAGAGGTTGAAGATGAAGCGCATGTCGTGCTCGATGACGAGGACGGCGGTGCCTTTTTCCCGGATGGCGAGGACGAGTTGTTCGGTGGTGCGGGTCTCGTGGGGGTTCATTCCGGCGGTGGGTTCGTCGAGGAGGAGCAGGCCGGGTTCGCTGGCGAGGGCGCGGGCGATTTCGAGTTTTCGTTGTTCGCCGTAGGGGAGGTTGCGGGCGAGGTGGTGGCGTTTGTTGGCGAGGCCGGTGAATTCGAGGAGTTCCATGGCGCGTTCTTCCGAGGTTTTTTCGGCGCGGTGGAAGCGGGGGCCGCGGAGGAGGGCGGCGAGGAGGCCTTCTTTGGTGCGGGTGTGGCGGCCGACGAGGACGTTTTCGAGGACGGTCATATTGGCGAAGAGGCGGATGTTCTGGAAGGTGCGGGCTATGCCTGCGGTGGTGACGAGGTGGGGTTTGGGGGGCAGGCGGGTGCCGCGGTAGGTGACGGTGCCTTCGGTGGGGGTGTAGAGGCCGGTGAGGCAGTTGAAGAAGGTGGTTTTTCCGGCGCCGTTGGGTCCGATGAGGCCGACGATTTGGTGGGGGTGGACGGTGAGGTCGACGGCTCGTACGGCGGTGAGTCCGCCGAAGCGCATGGTGACGCCGGTGGCGGCGAGGAGGGGCGCGGCGGGGGCATCGGACGTGGTGGTCATGAGGTCTGTGCCTCCGCCTTGGGGGCCGGTGGGGTGGCGGTGGTGGTGGGTTCGTGGAATTCGAGTTGTTGTCGACGGTTGGGGATGATGCCTTCGGGGCGGAATCGCATGAGGAGGATGAGGGCGATACCGAAGGTGAGGAGTTGGTAGTCCTGGAGGAATTGGAGTTTGGCGGGGATGAGGTAGAGGAGGGCGGCGCCGAGGAGGGGGCCGGTGATGGTGCCCATGCCGCCGAGGATGACGGCGGCGAGGAGGAAGGCGGAGTTGGGGGGTACGGGGCCGGCGAATACGTACTGTTCGGGGACGACGGTGTAGGCGACGTGGGCCTGTACGGTGCCGGCGAGTCCGGCGAGGGTGGCGCCGAGGGCGAAGGCGAGGAGTTTGAGGCGGAATCCGTTGATGCCCATGGCGGTGGCTGCGGTTTCGTCTTCGCGGATGGCGATCCAGGCGCGGCCTATGCGGGAGTTTCCTGCGCGGCTGAAGACGAGGACGACGAGGACGGTGACGAGGAGCATGAGGAGGTAGTAGTTGGCGAAGGGGTTGAGGGTGATGAAGCCGAGTTTTTGTTTTTCTCCGAAGTTGTAGTTGCCGATGGCGAGGTCTGGGATGTTGGGAATTCCGTTGGGGCCGTTGGTGAGTGAGGGTCCGGATTCGCCGTTGAGGTTGCCGACGGTGATGCGGAAGATTTCTCCGAAGCCGAGGGTGACGATGGCCAGGTAGTCGCCGCGCAGGCGGAGGGTGGGTGCGCCGATGACGACGCCGAAGACGAGGGAGGCTGCGGCGCCGGTGAGGACGGCGGCCCAGAAGGGGAAGTGGATGTGGAGGGTGGAGGCGGTGGAGCCGGAGACGAGGGCTGCGGTGTAGGCGCCGACGCCGAGGAAGGCGACGTAGCCGAGGTCGAGGAGTCCGGCGAGGCCGACGACGACGTTGAGGCCGAGGGCGACGGTGGAGAAGATCAGGATGTTGACGACGATGAGGGTGTATTCGTCGGTGTCCTGGGTGAGGGGGAATGCGGCGGCGGCGATGAAGGCCGCGGTGACGGTGATGTTGCGGTGTTTGTGGGTGAGGGCGGAGAGCCGGGTGATGAGGCCGGCGGCGAAGAGGGCGGCGGTGGCGAAGCCGGTGAGCAGGAGGAAGCCGGTGAAGAGTTCTCCGTAGGCGGTGCCGATGCCGTAGGTGAGGACGCTGAGTGCGAGGGCGAACGCCGCGGCGATGATGAGGATTTCGGCCCAGGCGGGCAGGGGGCGCGGTGGAGGGAGGGGGGTGCGGGCGGCGTGGGTGGGGCGGCGTTCGAAGGGGAGGGCGAGGGCGCCGGCGAGGGTGAGGAGTGCGGCGGCTGCGGCGAGGTATCCGCCGGGTTCGAGGTTGGCGAGGCCGCCGAGTTGTACGGAGATGGCGATGAGGGTGTACCAGGTGGTGGCGAGGGTGCCTGCGGCGAGGTAGGTGGTGGGGGTGTGGCTGCGGGTGGGGCTGAGCCAGCGGAGTCCGGGGGTGTTCCAGGTGGCGAGGAGTTGGATGAGGGTGAGGAGGGCTCCGGTGAGGGTGAGGAGTTGGAGTCCGCCTGGGTAGCCGGTGACGGTGAGGTTGCCGGGGAAGGCTTTGGTCCAGGTCCAGGCGAGGAAGGTGGAGAGGGCGGTGAGGGCGGCGCCTGCGGTGGTGAGGGCGCGGGCGATGGTGAGGGGGAGGGGTATGAGGGGAGTGGCTGGTGTGGGTGTGGTCATGGGTTTCACGCCCGATCCGCGACGCGTTCGCCGAGCAGGCCCTGGGGCCTGACGAGGAGGACGACGATGAGGAGGACGAAGGCCCAGACGTCTTTCCAGCCTCCGCCGCCGAGTTGCTGCATTCCGGGGATGTCCTGGATGTAGGTGGTGGAGGCGGTTTCGGCGATGCCGAGGACGACTCCGCCGAGCATGGCGCCGTAGATGTTGCCGATGCCGCCGAGCACGGCGGCGGTGAAGGCTTTGAGGCCGAGGATGAAGCCCATTTCGAAGTTGATCTGGCCTGCGCGGAGTCCTTGGGCGACGGCGGCGACGGCGGCGAAGGCGCCGCCGATGGCGAAGGCCAGGACGATGATGCGGTCGGTGTTGACGCCCATGAGTCTGGCGGTGTCGGGGTCCTGGGCGGTGGCTTGCATGGCGCGGCCGGTGCGGCTTTTGGCGACGAAGAATCCGAGGGCGAGCATGCACAGGGGTGCGGCGATGAGGACGAAGAGGTCGTCGCGTTGTATGTGGATGTTGCCGGTTATTTCGAAGGCGTCGCCGCCGAACTGGGGGAAGCTGCGGGATTTCTTGGCGTCGGGGTAGAAGGCCCAGACGATTTGCTGGAGTGCGATGGACAGGCCGATGGCGGTGATGAGGGGGGCGAGGCGGGGTGCGCCTCGCAGGGGGCGGTAGGCGAAGCGTTCGGCGGCGGTGGCGACGGCGACGGAGGTGAGGGCGCCGCCGAGGAGCATCAGGGGCAGGGCGGCGCCGAGGGGGACGGAGCCGGGGAGCCAGAGGCGGATGGTGAGGGCGCCGAAGCCTCCGATCATGACGATCTCGCCGTGGGCGAAGTTGATGAGCTGGACGATGCCGTAGACCATGGTGTACCCGATGGCGATGAGGCCGTAGAGGGCACCGAGGGCGAGTCCGCTGACGAGCGTTTGCGGCAGTTCGTGCACCGCGGCCTCCCCGTTGAGGGTGTGGGATGTGGCGCCGCGCGAGGGCCTTCGGGGGTCCTCGCGCGGGGTGTGGTGGTGTACGGGCGGTGCCGGTGGGGCGGTGGCGTCAGTCCTGGAAGGTGGCGCTCTTCACCGATTTCCAGACGCCGCCCACGACCTGGTAGACGGTGAGCTGTTTGTTGGTGGTGTCGCCGTACTGGTCGAAGGAGACCTTGCCGGTGACGCCGTCGAAGGAGATCTTGCTCATGGCGTCGACGACCGCGGCGCGGGCGTTGGAGGGGAGTTTTCCGTTGTTGTCCTCGACGGCTTTCTTCACGGCCTGGATGATGGCCCAGGCGGCGTCGTAGGAGTAGCCGCCGTAGGCGGCGTAGGGGTCTTTGTAGCCCGCGGCCTGGTAGTTCTTGACGAAGGTCTGGGCGGAGGGGAGTTGTTCGACGGGGTAACCGACGGAGGTGCCGAGGTCGCCGTCGTTGCTTTCGCCGGAGGCGCTGATGAAGCCGGGGTCGTAGATGCCGTCGCCGCCCATGAGGGGTATGTGGGCGCCGGCTTTCTTGACCTGGTCGGAGAGGAGACCGCCTTCGGGGAACTGGCCGCCGAAGTAGACTGAGTCGGCGCCGGAGTTCTTGATTTTGTTGGCGATGCCGGAGAAGTCGGTTTCTTTGACGGTGAGATGGTCGGTGCCGACGACCTCGCCGCCGAGGCGTTTGAATTCCTGGGTGAAGATGGTGGCGAGTCCGGCGCCGTAGGTCTGTTTGTCGTCGACGACGAAGACCTTCTGTTTCTTGGCGTCGTTGTGGTAGTACTGCGCGGCGAAGCGGCCTTGGATGACGTCGGTGGTGGCGGTGCGGAAGTAGGTTTTGAAGGGGCGGTTCTTCTCGCCCTTGGCCCAGTTGTCGCCCTGGCTGAGGGCGGGGTTGGTGTTGGCGGGGGAGACCTCGGTGAGGCCGGCTTTGGCGAAGACGCCCTGCATGGACTGGGCGACGCCGGAGTTGAGGGGGCCGACGACGCCGAGGACGTTCTTGTCGGCGACGAGTTTGGTGGCGTTCTGCTGGCCCGTGCCGGGGACGGCCTGGTCGTCGAGGGGCCCGGTGGTGAAGGTGACGCCCTTGACCTCGTTGTTCTTGTTGGCGGTCTTGGCCGCGAGGTCGACGGAGTTCTTGATGCCTTGGCCGAGGGCGGAGAGCGAGCCGGTGAGCGGTGCGTCGACGCCTATCACCACGGTGGTCTTCGAGCCCCCGCCGTTGTCGTTGCTGTCCTTGCCGTCGTCGCGTGATCCGCAGGCCGTGAGGGTGAGGGCTCCGGTGGCGAGTGCGGTGGTGAGGAGGAGGAAGGAACGGTGTTTCACGAGGTGCACGGTGAATCCTTTCCCTGGCGCGGCGGCCGCTGCTTGGGGGTGCCGTGTCGCTCGCCGGGCACAGGGAGGGATGCGGTGATGGGTGGGTGAGCCGCCCGGCGGGGTCGTGATGGGGCGTGACTCTAGGGGGGTGGGGCGATTCGGGGCAGAGGTGCCGACGATGATGTGACTGTCTTGTTATGACGCAGATCACGTTCCGCTTGTCAGTCGGGCGGACGCCAGTTCTCTGAGCTGTAGGTGGCGCCGTCGGTGTCCTTGCAGCGCTGGGCGGACTGACGCTGGATCAATGTCCGGGCGGCGGCGGTGCCGTGGCGGCCCTGTTCGGTGCGGGCGGCCTTGACGATGTCGTCGTAGAGCTCGTACTGGGCGTTGGACAGGCCCTTCTGTTCCCAGTCGAGTCCGGCCCATTTGCCGTTGGTGATGGTCTGGTCGGCCCAGTAGGAGACGAGGTTGGTGCACAGCTGGACGGGTGAGTCGGTGTGCTGTGCGGGGCCGGCTGCGGAATGGCCGCAGCCGGCCAGGGTGTTGACGGCGGTCAACAGTGCGGCGGCGCAGGCGAGGCGCCTTGGGGTGGTGCGGTGCGCGGCCCTCATGACGGCACGTTAGGGCGGGCCGTCGGGGGAGGGAAGGCGTCAGGCTGCTTCTGCCGTGCGGATGAGGCAGGTCAGGCGGGCGGAGCAGACGCGCTTGTCCTGTTCGTCGGTGATGACGATCTCGTAGGTGGCGGTGGTGCGGCCCCGGTGGACGGGGGTGGCGACGCCGGTGACCAGGCCGGAGCGTACGCCGCGGTGGTGGGTGCAGTTGAGGTCGACGCCGACGGCGATCCGGCCGGGGCCGCCGTGCAGCATGGCGCCGACGGAGCCGAGGGTTTCGGCGAGCACGGCGGAGGCGCCACCGTGCAGGAGTCCGTAGGGCTGGGTGTTGCCTTCGACGGGCATGGTGCCGACGACGCGCTCGGGGGAGGCTTCGACGACGGTGACGCTCATGCGTTCGCCGAGGTGCCCGGCGGAGAAGAGGGCGCTCAGGTCGAGGCCGCTGTCCGCCCATTGGTCCAGGATTTCCTGCGGGAACCTGGTCTTGCTGTGCTCGCCCATGCGTCGCGGCTCCGTTCGTCCTCGGTGGCTCGTGTGGTGTGTGCGCCTTGAACGTTTGTTGCCGGGTGATCGTCCTGTCAACGTGATGAACGTCCCTCGGCCCTTGGGGGCTTGCTCAGGCGGGGGCCTGCTGGGGTTCGAGGCGGACGACGAGAGATTTGCTGGCCGGGGTGTTGCTGGTGTCGGCGGTGTGGTCCAGGGGGACGAGGACGTTGGTCTCGGGGTAGTAGGCGGCGGCGCAGCCCCGGGCGGTGGGGTAGTGCACGACGCGGAAGCCGGGGGCGCGGCGTTCGCTGCCGTCGGTCCATTCGCTGACGAGGTCGGCGTAGGTGCCGTCGGGCAGTCCGAGGGCGGTGGCGTCGTCGGGGTGGACGAGGACGACGCGGCGGCCGTTCTTGATGCCGCGGTAGCGGTCGTCGAGGCCGTAGATGGTGGTGTTGTACTGGTCGTGGGAGCGCAGGGTCTGCAGCAGGAGGCGGCCTTCGGGGGCGGTGGGGTATTCGACGGGGGCGGCGGTGAAGTTGGCCTTGCCGGTGGTGGTGGGGAAGGTGCGGTTGTCGCGGGGGGCGTGGGGGAGGGTGAAGCCGCCGGGGCGGGCCACACGGGTGTTGAAGTCGTGGAAGCCGGGGACGACGCGGGAGATGCGGTCGCGGATGGCGGCGTAGTCGTTCTCGAAGTCTTCCCACGGGGTGGTGCTGGTGGGGCCGAGGGCGCGGCGGGCGAGGCGGCAGACGATGGCCGGTTCGGAGAGCAGGTGGGGGCTTGCGGGGGCGAGGCGTCCGCGGGAGGCGTGGACCATGCCCATGGAGTCCTCGACGGTGACGAACTGTTCGCCGGTGTGCTGCCGGTCGCGCTCGGTGCGGCCGAGGGTGGGCAGGATCAGGGCGTGGGCGCCGGTGATGACGTGGGACCGGTTGAGCTTGGTGGAGACGTGCACGGTGAGGCGGGCCCGGCGGACGGCGGCTTCGGTGACGTCGGTGTCGGGGGTGGCGGAGACGAAGTTGCCGCCCATGGCGAAGAAGACCTTCGCCTGGCCGTCGCGGAGTGCGCGGATGGCGCGGACGACGTCGAGGCCGTGTTCGCGGGGCGGGGCGAAGCCGAATTCCTTCTCGAGGGCGTCGAGGAAGGCGGGGGCGGGGCGCTCGAAGATGCCCATGGTGCGGTCGCCCTGGACGTTGCTGTGGCCGCGTACGGGGCAGACGCCGGCGCCGGGGCGGCCGATGTTGCCGCGCAGGAGCAGGAAGTTGACGACTTCCTTGATGGTGGGGACGGCGTGTTTGTGCTGGGTGAGGCCCATGGCCCAGCAGACGATGGTGCGCCGGGAGGCGAGGATCATGCGCAGCGCGGATTCGATCTCTTCGCGGCGCAGTCCGGTGGCGCGCAGGGTCTCGTCCCAGTCGGCGGTGCGGGCGGTGCGCTCGAAGTCGGCGTAGCCGTGGGTGTGCTCGGCGATGAAGGCGGTGTCGACGGCGCCTTCGGTTTCGAGGACGAGGCGGTTGAGGAGGCGGAAGAGGGCCTGGTCGCCGCCGAGGCGGATCTGGAGGAAGAGGTCGGTGAGGGCGGTGCCGCCGCCGGCGAGGCCGCGGACGTTCTGGGGGTTCTTGAAGCGCTCCAGGCCGGCTTCGGGCAGCGGGTTGACCGTGATGATCTTCGTGCCGCCGGCTTTGGCCTTTTCCAGGGCGCTGAGCATGCGGGGGTGGTTGGTGCCGGGGTTCTGTCCGGCGACGATGATCAGGTCGGCCTTGTAGAGGTCCTCCAGCAGGACGCTGCCCTTGCCGATGCCGATGGTCTCGGTGAGTGCGGAGCCGGAGGACTCGTGGCACATGTTGGAGCAGTCGGGGAGGTTGTTGGTGCCGAATTCGCGGGCGAAGAGCTGGTAGAGGAAGGCTGCTTCGTTGCTGGTGCGGCCGGAGGTGTAGAAGACGGCCTGGTCGGGGGTGGTGAGGGCCTGGAGTTCGCCGGCGATGACGTCGAAGGCGCGGTCCCAGGTGACGGGCTCGTAGCGGTCGGCGCCTTCGGCCAGGTACATGGGCTGGGTGAGGCGGCCTTGCTGGCCGAGCCAGTAGCCGCTGCGCTCGGCGAGGTCGGCGACGGGGTGTTCGGCGAAGAAGGCGGGGGTGACCCGGCGGAGGGTGGCTTCCTCGGCGACGGCCTTGGCGCCGTTCTCGCAGAATTCGGCGGCGTGGCGCTTGTCGGGCTCGGGCCAGGCGCAGCCGGGGCAGTCGAAGCCGTCCTTCTGGTTGACCTTGAGGAGGGTGAGCGCGGTGCGGCGCACGCCCATCTGCTCGTGGGCTACGCGCAGTGAGTGGGCGATGGCGGGGAGCCCGGCGGCGGCGTGCTGCGGGGCGGTGACGTCGGGTGCGTCCTGTACGGGATCACCGGTGGGCGGCTTGCCTGCCATCTCGCTCCCCCTTGAGCGGTCGGTGGTGCGCGGAGGTGGTACGGGCCGATCCTGTCACGGGGGTCCGACAGCGGGTGTGGGGAGGGTGACCCTGTCCTGCGGCGGTCGGGATTGTCAGTGGGCCGTGGCAGGATCGGGGGCGTGGCAGCAAAGGCATCGAAGACGAACGAACCGACCGGCACCGAGGCAGCGGAGGGAGGGCGTCCCCGTCTGCTGTTGATGGACGGGCACTCGATGGCGTACCGGGCGTTCTTCGCGCTGCCCGTGGAGAATTTCACCACCGCCGGGGGCCAGCCGACGAACGCGGTGTACGGCTTCGCGTCGATGCTGGCGAACACGTTGCGTGACGAGCGGCCGTCGCATTTCGCGGTGGCCTTCGATGTGTCGCGCAAGACGTGGCGGTCGGAGGAGTTCCCGGAGTACAAGGCGACGCGTTCGAAGACGCCGGACGAGTTCAAGGGCCAGGTCGAGCTGATCGGCGAGCTGCTGGACACGATGAGCGTGCCGCGGTTCGCCGTGGACGGTTTCGAGGCCGACGATGTGATCGCCACGCTGGCCACGCAGGCCGAGGCGGAGGGTTTCGAGGTCTCGATCGTCACGGGTGACCGTGACTCCTTCCAGCTGGTCAGCGATGCGGTCACGGTGCTGTATCCGACCAAGGGCGTCTCGGAGCTGACGCGTTTCACGCCCGAGAAGGTGCTGGAGAAGTACGGGCTGTCGGCGCAGCAGTATCCGGACTTCGCGGCGCTGCGCGGTGACCCGTCGGACAACCTTCCGGGCATCCCGGGCGTGGGTGAGAAGACGGCCGCGAAGTGGATCAATCAGTTCGGTTCGTTCGCGGAGCTGGTCGAGCGGGTCGAGGAGGTCAAGGGCAAGGCCGGGCAGAATCTGCGCGACCACCTGGAGTCGGTCAAGCTCAACCGCCGCCTGACCGAGATGGTGCGGGATGTGGAGCTGTCCACGGGCCCTGCGGGTCTGGTGCGTGCGGCCTACGACCGGTTGGCGCTGGCGTCTTTCCTGGAGCGGCTGGAGATCCGTAACCAGGGGCTGCGGGACCGGCTGCTGGCTGCCGACCCGGGTGCGGAGTCCGCCGAGGAGGCGCCGCCTGCTGCCGGGGCCGAGGTGGAGGGCGAGGTGCTGGCCACGGGTGAGGTGGCCGCGTGGCTGGCCGAGCACGGCGGTCGGACGCTGGGTGTGGCGGTGGTCGACAGCTGGTCGCGGGGCAGCGGCCGGGTGGCCGAGATCGCGCTGGCCACGGACGAGGGGCCTGCGGCCTGGATCGACCCGGCCGAGCTGGACGAGGCCGATGAGCGGGCGTTCGCCGCGTGGATCGCGGATGCCGGCCGGCACAAGGTGATCCATGACGCGAAGTCCGTGATGCGGGTCTTCGCCGAGCACGGCTGGTCGGTGGGCGGGGTGACCATGGATACGGCGCTGGCCGCGTATCTGGTCAAGCCCGGCCGCCGCTCGTTCGCTCTGGATGCGCTGTCGGTGGAGTATCTGGGCCGTGAGCTGGCGACGGCCGCCGCGAGTGACGGGCAGCTGGCCTTCGGTGCCGATGAGCAGGCCGAGGCGGATGCGCTGATGGGCCAGGCCCGTACCGTCCTCGACCTGGGGTCCGCGTTCGAGGCACGGCTCAAGGACGTGGGTGCGGCCGGGCTGCTGGCGGATGTGGAGCTGCCGACGAGCGCCATGCTGGCCGGTCTGGAGCGGGCGGGCATCGCCGCCGACCGGGGCTGGCTGGAGCGCATGGAGCAGCAGTTCGCGGCCGCCGTGCAGCAGGCCGTGCAGGAGGCGCACCTGGCCGCGGGCCGGGAGTTCAACCTGGGCTCGCCCAAGCAGCTGCAGGAGGTGCTCTTCGGCGAGCTGGGGCTGCCGAAGACGAAGAAGACGAAGACCGGTTACACCACGGATGCCGATGCGCTGGCGTGGCTGGCCGCGCAGACGGAGAACGAGCTGCCGGTGATCATGCTGCGTCACCGTGAGCAGTCCAAGCTGCGTTCCACGGTCGAGGGCCTGATCAAGTGCATCACTGCGGACGGGCGGATCCACACCACCTTCAACCAGACGGTGGCGGCGACGGGCCGGCTGTCCTCCACGGATCCGAATCTGCAGAACATCCCGGTGCGCACGGACGAGGGCCGGGCGATCCGCCGCGGCTTCGTCGTCGGCGAGGGCTACGAGTCGCTGATGACCGCCGACTACAGCCAGATCGAGCTGCGGGTGATGGCCCACCTCTCGGAGGACGAGGGCCTGATCGAGGCGTTCACCTCGGGTGAGGACCTGCACACGACGGTCGCCTCGCAGGTCTTCGGCGTCGCCAAGAGCGAGGTCGATCCCGAGATGCGCCGCAAGATCAAGGCCATGTCGTACGGCCTGGCGTACGGCCTGTCGGCGTTCGGGCTCTCGCAGCAGCTGAACATCATGCCGGACGAGGCGCGGCGTCTGATGGACACGTTCTTCGAGCGGTTCGGCGGGGTCCGCGACTATCTGCAGCGCGTGGTGGAGGAGGCCCGTGCCACGGGCTACACCGAGACGATGCTCGGCCGCCGCCGCTATCTGCCGGACCTCAACAGCGACAACCGCCAGCGCCGGGAGATGGCCGAGCGGATGGCGCTCAACGCGCCGATCCAGGGCACTGCCGCGGACATCGTGAAGATCGCGATGCTGCGGGTGGCGGAGGCGCTGCGCGCACAGGAGCTGTCCTCGCGGATGCTGCTGCAGGTGCACGACGAAATCGTGCTGGAGATCGCGCCGGGGGAGCGGGAGAAGGTCGAGGAGCTGGTCCGCCGGGAGATGGCGGGGGCCGTGCAGCTGCGCGCTCCGCTGGATGTGTCGGTGGGTGTCGGCGGCGACTGGGAGTCCGCCGCGCACTGAGCCGCCGGTGGTGCTGCGTTCCGGGCCCGTCTCCCGCGGTGTGTGCCGTGGGGGCGGGCCCGTCCGACGTGTTCTCATCTGCGGCCGCTGTTGCTAGCGTGCCCCTCTATTCCTGACGCAGCGTCAGCTCTGTCGTGCACGGGAAAGGACGGGCATGCGCGCACTGGCCGCCGCGGCCATCGGACTGGCCGCCGCCCTCACCCTCGTCTTCGCCGTCACCGCCATCGGCCCGCCCCGCGGCACGACCTCCCCCGAACCCCTGCTCACCTCCGCTCCCGCCCACCCCTAGCGGCGGGACGCCACCGTGCGCCGCAGGGCGAGCCTGGTGCTCCTGGCTCTGGCCGTGTTCCTCACCGCACTGGCGCCGCTGCTGCGCTGGTACGTCTTCCCGCGCATGGCCAAGGTCCCGGCGGGCCGCTACCAGGCCGTCGTCCTGGAGGCGAAGGACGCCACCCTCATCGACTACGCGACGCTCGAGCCGCGGCGGGTCTCCCGCCTCACCATGATCCAGACGCTCAAGGGCAACGTCGGCCAGGCCGACAAGGTCAAGGAGGCCACCGGCCGCGACGTCGTCGTCTGGGACACCCTCACCTACGCGGCCGGGCCGGACGGGCGGATGGTCACCCGCATCCCCGAGCGCTATGTCTTCGACGCCCACACCCAGCAGCCGGTGCACGCGGGCGGCGAGAACGTCGACGGGACACCGGTGCGGCGCGACGGCATCGAGTACAAGTGGCCGTTCCTCGTCGAAAAGCGCGACTACCGCTACTTCGACATGATGACCCGCACCACCGCCCCCATCCACTACCGGGGGACCCGCTCCTTCCACGGCCTGGACGTCTACTACTTCGAGCAGACGATCCCCTGGACCCAGGTGCCCCTGCCGCGGCAGCTGCCGCTGGGCATCAGCCCCGACACCGTCCGGCAGCTGGGCCTGGAGCGCTGGTACACCACCCAGCGCATGTTCTGGGTCGACCCCGTCACCGGCGCCCCCGTCAACGGCGAGGAGATCCACCGCGAGGAGATGCGCTGGACCGGCCACCCGGAGAAGAAACCGATCACCGCCTTCGACGGGCACGTGAGGATGCGGCCGGACTACGTCGACGCCGCCGTCAGCCTCGTGAAATCCCAGCGGCAGCTGGTGCTCCTGCTCACCGACTATCTGCCGTGGGCCTTCGCGGGCCTGGGCACGGGCCTGCTCGCCCTCTCCCTCGTCCTCGAAGCACGCGGCCGGAGCCGAGATCGTCGTGCGTTCGGCGGGAAAAGGGCACACGATGGAGGGAAACCCGCACGGCCGGCCCCCGCCGGGGAGCCGCTGAGCAGAGGAGGCTCGCCGTGAAGGAGAGTCCCGAGGAGCAGTCCACCACGTCCAGGCCACGCCGCCTCTTCACCGGAAGCGAGCGGCCGTTCGATCCCGAGGACCTGGTCATGGCCTCCGGCCGTGACGTGACCCCGGAACGGGTAGAGATGGCCAAGCGCCTCATGGAGGAGAAGGGGGCCGCGGCCATAGAGCGCTACCTCCCCTGAGCCGGGCTTCCCAGAACCCTTGCCGCCGCGGCCGGCCGGAAACCACCGCGGCGGTGAGGCATGACGGCCGCAGGGATCAGGGCTGCTGGGGCATGGCCTAGCGGCGTGCGTTTGTGCGCCGTGTTGCCACCGCTGTGGTCGGGTCCTCCGGCCAGGGGTGCCTCGGGTAGCGGCCGCGCAGTTCCGCCCGTACCGAGCGGTAGCCGTCCTTCCAGAACGACGCCAGATCCGCCGTCACGGCCGCGGGCCGCCCCGCGGGCGAGAGCAGGTGGACGAGCACGGGCACCCGGCCGCCCGCGACCCGCGGCGTGCGCTCCATCCCGAAGAGCTCCTGCAGCTTCACCGCCAGCACCGGCTGCTCCCCGCCGTACTCCACCCGCACCCGCGAACCGCTCGGCACCTCGATCCGCTCCGGCGCCAGCTCCTCCAGCCGCGCCGCGTCACCGCTCGCCCACGGCAGCAGCCGCTCCAGCGCCTTCCCCGCGTCCACCCGCTCCAGATCGCTCCGTCTGCCCGCCCGCTCCAGCTCCCAGCCGAGCCACTCCTCGACGCGTTCGAGCAGGGCCGCCTCCGACACGTCCGGCCAGGGTTCCCCCTGCGCACGGTGGAGGAACGCCAGCCGCTGCCGGAGCCCGGCCGCCTGCTCGCTCCACCGCAGCAGCCCCGTGCCCTCGCGCCGCAGGCCCTCCACCAGTGCCGCCCGTACGAGGACGGGGTCCGGCGCCGGCAGCGCACCGGCGGTCAGCTCCACGGCGCCCAGCCGCTGCACGCGCCGGGCCACCACGTCCCGCCGCTCCTCGGACCAGCGCACCTCCTCGCCCTCGGCGAACAGCGCACCCGCGGCCAGCCGCGCCGTCTCCTCGTCGATCACCGCGCCCAGCCGCACCCGCGCCGAAGCCGCCGCCACCGGCCGGTCCGCGACCGCCACCGCCAGCCACGGCGCACCCGCCAGGTGGGACCCGTCTGCCAGCTCGGCCCGCGTCCCCGACACCATCAGACAGGAGCGCTCACCCCGCGCCCGCGCCACCCGCTCGGGGAACGCCAGAGCGGCGACCAGCCCGGCCGCGAGATCATCGCCGACCGCGCCGCGGCCGGCAGGCGCTCCCTCGCGCACCTCCGCGCGTACCGCTCGCTCCAGGCGCTGCACCTCCGCCCGCCAGCGCCCCGCGTAGGCGTCACCGCCGCGGCGTGCCGCCCGCCAGGCAGCCGCCAGATCGTCGCCGTACTCCCTCGGGGGCTCCTCGCTCAGCAGAGCCACGACCTCGGCCGCACGGCGCGCGCCTATCTCCCGCGCGCCGTCGAGCAGCGCACGCGCCAGTCGCGGGTGTACGCCCATGCGCCCCATCGCCCGGCCGCGCTCCGTCGGACGGCCGTCGGGGCCGATCGCGCCCGTGGCCGTCAGCACCGTCCTGGCCGCCGCGAGGGCACCCGGCGGGGGAGGGTCGAGCAGTGCGAGGCCGGAGGCGTCCGGATCGCCCCAGCACGCCGTCTGCAAGGCGAACGCCGTCAGATCGGCCACCGTGATCTCCGCGGCCGGGAACGCGGGCAGCCGCGCTTCCTCCGCCTGCGCCCAGCAGCGGTACACCGTTCCCGGCGCCTCGCGCCCCGCCCGGCCCGCCCGCTGCCGGGCCGAGGCCCGGGAGGCCCGTACGGTCGTCAGCGCGCTCAGCCCCCGCGCATGGTCGGTACGTGGCTCGCGGGCCAGGCCCGAGTCCACCACGACCCGCACCCCCGGCACCGTCAGGCTCGACTCCGCCACCGACGTCGCCAGCACCACCCGTCGCACCCCGCGGCCGCCCTCCAGCACCGCGTCCTGCACGGCCGCCGGAGCCCGGCCGTGCACCTGGAGCACCTCGGCGTCCACGGAGGCCAGCAGCCCGGCCACCCGGCCGATCTCGCCGACGCCGGGCAGGAAGCACAGCACATCGCCCTGCTGCTCGCGCAGCGCCCGCCGGACGACCGCGGCGACGTGGTCGAGCAGCACGGGATCCACGCGCAGGCCGTGCGGCGGCCGTACGGGCCGCTCCGGCGGCGCCCACGCCACGCCCACCGGGTGCGAGACCGACTGCGCCTCGACCACCGGCGCGCCGCCCAGCAGCCGCGCCCAGCCCTCGGCGTCGGTGGTCGCGGAGGCCGCCACCAGGCGCAGCTCCGGCCGCAGGGCCGCCCGCACGTCCAGCAGGAACGCGGCGGCGGTGTCGGCGTCCAGATGCCTCTCGTGGCACTCGTCGAGGACGACGACGTCGACCCCGGCGAGCTCGGGATCGCGCTGGAGGCGCTGCAGCAGGACGCCGGTGGTGACGACCTCGACCACGGTCGAGGCCCCCGCGCGGCGCTCCCCGCGCACGGTGAAGCCGACGCTGCGGCCGACCTCCTCGCCGAGCAGCCACGCCATCCGGCGGGCGGCGGCGCGGGCGGCGATGCGGCGGGGCTCGGCGACCAGCACCCGTCGTACGGGCCCCTGCCCGGCGCCGGCTCCCGTCAGCCCGGCGAGGGCGAGCGGGACCAGCGTCGTCTTGCCGGTGCCGGGCGGCGCGCACAGTACTACTGCGCCGTGCTCGTCCAGGGCGCGCGTGAGCGCGGGCAGGGCGGTCCGTACGGGCAGTTGTGCGAGGGCGTCGGTGCGGTTCACGGGTCCCAGTCTGGAGGAGGGGCGCCGTGGAGGGGTGCGGCTACCCCCGCTCGCAGACGAAGATCGCCGTCCCCGGGATCAGGTGTCCGCGCAGCGGGGACCAGCCGCCCCACTCCTGCTGGTTCCATTCCGGCCACTCCGGCTCGACCAGGTCGATCAGGCGGAACCCGGCGGTCACCACGTCGCGCACCCGGTCGCCCAGCGTCCGGTGGTGCTCGACGTAGACGGCGCGTCCCGTCTCGTCCTGCTCCACATAGGGCGTGCGGTCGAAGTAGGAGGCGGCGACCGACAGGCCCTCCGGGCCGGGCTCGTCCGGGAACGCCCAGCGGATGGGGTGGGTGACCGAGAAGACCCAGCGTCCGCCGGGCCGCAGCACCCGGTGCACCTCACGCATCACCTGTACCGGGTCGGCCACGAAGGGCACGGCGCCGTAGGCCGAGCACGCCAGGTCGAAGGAGGCGTCGGCGAAGGGCAGCGCCCCGGCATCGGCCTCCACCAGCGGAAAGCCGGTGCCGATGCGCAGGGCGTGCTGGAGCTGCCGGTGGGAGAGGTCCAGGGCCACGGGTCGTGCACCCTGCGCGGCCAGCCAGCGCGAGCACTGGGCCGCGCCGGCGCCGATCTCGAGCACATCGAGGCCGCGCAGGCCGCTGGCCGGGCCCAGCAGGGCCGCATCCGCCTCGTCCAGCCCCTCGGGGCCCCAGACGAAGCGGTCGTCGCCGAGGAAGCCGCCGTGCTCGGTCTGGTATTCGTCCGCGTTGCGGTCCCACCAGCCGCGGCTGGCCCGGCTGCTCTCCGCATCTCCGGTGTCGCGGCGGGTCGCTTCCGGTTCGTACTCTTGGATCACGAACCGGCACTTTACGGGGTCCGGCGGGGCCCTCGTGGCCTCGCAAAACCTAAGTTGTGCCGGATTCGAGGTGTTTTATCCCTGGTGTGCGCCTTCGCGCATTGACCGTGTCCGGCTGCCCCCGTATGCTACAAGTTGCGCTGCGAGCCTGCGCGCCTCAGACGGAGCAGGCCGCGCTCGCACTTGTTGTATGTCCCCTCGGTCGTCGAGGCGTTCCCGGTTTCTTCGGATCTTCGGGCTCTTTCCGGAATTCCGGAAGGTGCGCCTCCAAGGCTGTCCGGCTTCGGCGGTGCGATACGGGCTCTCGGCGTAGCAGTACCTACGACTCAATGTCCGTACCGGAGCCCTTTCCCACATGACGAGCAGCACCGAGACCACCGCCACCACCCCGCAGGTTGCGGTCAACGACATCGGTAACGAGGAAGCCTTCCTCGCCGCGATCGACGAGACGATCAAGTACTTCAACGACGGCGACATCGTCGACGGCGTCATCGTGAAGGTCGACCGGGACGAGGTCCTGCTCGACATCGGTTACAAGACCGAGGGTGTCATCCCCTCCCGCGAGCTGTCGATCAAGCACGACGTCGACCCGAACGAGGTCGTCAAGGTCGGCGACGAGATCGAGGCCCTGGTTCTCCAGAAGGAGGACAAGGAAGGCCGCCTGATCCTCTCGAAGAAGCGCGCCCAGTACGAGCGCGCCTGGGGCACCATCGAGAAGATCAAGGAAGAGGACGGGATCGTCACCGGTACCGTCATCGAGGTCGTCAAGGGTGGTCTCATCCTCGACATCGGCCTCCGTGGCTTCCTGCCGGCCTCCCTGGTCGAGATGCGCCGCGTGCGCGACCTCCAGCCCTACGTGGGCAAGGAGCTCGAGGCCAAGATCATCGAGCTGGACAAGAACCGCAACAACGTGGTCCTGTCCCGCCGTGCCTGGCTGGAGCAGACCCAGAGCGAGGTCCGCCAGACCTTCCTCACCACCCTGCAGAAGGGTCAGGTGCGCTCCGGCGTCGTCTCCTCCATCGTCAACTTCGGTGCCTTCGTGGACCTGGGCGGCGTCGACGGTCTCGTCCACGTCTCCGAGCTGTCCTGGAAGCACATCGACCACCCCTCCGAGGTCGTCGAGGTCGGCCAGGAGGTCACGGTCGAGGTCCTCGACGTCGACATGGACCGCGAGCGCGTCTCCCTGTCGCTCAAGGCGACCCAGGAAGACCCGTGGCAGCAGTTCGCCCGGACCCACCAGATCGGTCAGGTCGTCCCGGGTAAGGTCACCAAGCTCGTTCCGTTCGGTGCGTTCGTCCGCGTCGACGAGGGCATCGAGGGCCTGGTCCACATCTCCGAGCTGGCCGAGCGCCACGTGGAGATCCCGGAGCAGGTCGTCCAGGTCAACGACGAGATCTTCGTCAAGGTCATCGACATCGACCTCGAGCGCCGTCGCATCAGCCTCTCGCTGAAGCAGGCCAACGAGTCCTTCGGTGCCGACCCGTCCGTGGTCGAGTTCGACCCGACCCTGTACGGCATGGCCGCGTCCTACGACGACCAGGGCAACTACATCTACCCCGAGGGCTTCGACCCCGAGGCCAACGACTGGCTCGAGGGCTACGAGAAGCAGCGCGAGGAGTGGGAGCGCCAGTACGCCGAGGCGCAGCAGCGCTTCGAGCAGCACCAGGCGCAGGTCATCAAGTCCCGCGAGGCCGACGAGCAGGCCGCTGCCGAGGGCGCTGCCGCTCCGGCCGCCGCCTCGGGTGCCGGCACCGTCTCCGGCGGCTCGTACTCCTCGGAGTCGGCCGACACCTCCGGCGCCCTGGCGTCGGACGAGGCGCTCGCCGCGCTCCGCGAGAAGCTCGCCGGCGGCCAGAGCTGAGGCTCTGACCGGCAGCAGCTGACAGCTGACTGATGTAAGGCCCGCTCTCCTTGGAGAGCGGGCCTTACTCATGCCCGGACTCATGCCCGGCGTTTCCCGTGTTCCCGGCGCGCCGCGGGAATGGCCGGCCCCCTCAAGGACGTTCCCCCGTACGGAACATGAGGAGGAGCGGTCACTGTGTTGGATCCGCAGGGTTTGTACGAATGGGAGCCCAAGGGGCTCGCCGTGGCCGACCTGGCCCTGGCCCAGGACACGGCCGGTCTGGTCATGCTCTACCACTTCGACGGGTACATCGACGCGGGTGAGGCGGGCGACCAGATCGTCAAGCGGCTGCTGGACGGCCTGCCGCACCAGGTCGTCGCTCGCTTCGACCACGACAGGCTCATCGACTACCGGGCGCGCCGTCCCCTGCTGACCTTCCAGCGCGACCGCTGGAGCGCCTACGAGACGCCGAAGATCGAGCTGTACCTGGTGCAGGACACCACGGGCGCGCCGTTCCTGCTGCTCACCGGCCCCGAGCCGGATGTGGAGTGGGAGCGCTTCGCGGCGGCGGTGCGGCAGCTGGTGGAGCGGCTCGGGGTGCGGCTGTCCGTCAACTTCCACGGCATCCCCATGGGCGTGCCCCACACCCGCCCCGTGGGTATCACGCCGCACGGCAATCGCACGGACCTGATGCCGGGGCACCGCAGCTACTTCGACGAGGCGCAGGTGCCCGGCAGCGCGGAGTCGCTGGTGGAGTACCGCTTGGCGGAGGCGGGGCAGGATGTGCTGGGCGTCGCCGCGCACGTCCCGCACTACGTGGCCCGCTCGCCGTATCCGGACGCGGCCCTGACGGCCCTGGAGGCGGTCACCGCCGCCACCGGTCTGGTCCTGCCGAACGTCGCACACGCGCTGCGCACGGACGCCCTGCGGACGCAGGAGGAGATCGAGCGGCAGCTCGCCGAGGGCGACGAGGAGCTGGTCGCCCTGGTCCGGGGCCTTGAGCACCAGTACGACGCCGTGGCCGGTGCCGAGACGCGCGGCAATCTCGTCGCCGAGCCGGTCGACCTGCCGTCCGCCGATGAACTGGGCGCGGAATTCGAGCGCTTCCTTGCCGACAGGGAGGGCGACGGCGGCCGCTGACCGCCGGCCCGATAGCGTGGGGCCCATGCTGAAGGTGGGCCTCACGGGCGGAATCGGTGCGGGCAAGAGCGAGGTGTCGCGGCTGCTCGCTTGGTACGGGGCGGTCGTCGTCGATGCCGACAAGATCGCGCGCGAAGTGGTGGAGCCGGGCACGCCCGGACTGGCGGCGGTGGTCGCCGAGTTCGGCCCCGGTGTCCTGACGCCGCAGGGCGCCCTGGACCGCCCCAAGCTCGGCGCGATCGTCTTCGCCGACGAGTCGCGCCTTGCGGCGCTCAACGCGATCGTCCACCCCCTGGTCCGCGCCCGCTCCGCGGAGCTGGAATCGGCCGCGGCCGACGATGCGGTGGTCGTCCACGACGTCCCCCTCCTGGCGGAGAACGGCCTGGCCCCGCTCTACGACCTGGTGGTGGTCGTGGACGCCTCCGCGGAAACCCGCCTGGAGCGCCTGGTCGGCCTTCGCGGCATGACCCCCGCCGAGGCCCGGGCCCGTATGGCCGCCCAGGCGACGCGCGAGGCCCGGTTGTCGGTCGCGGACATCGTCATCGACAACGACGGACCGTTGGAGGCTCTCGAACCCCGGGTCCGCGAGGTGTGGGAAGGGCTGCGGGGGCGGGCCTCGGACGGCCGGAGCGAAGCCTGACCGTCAGATGAGGAGGCGGGTGAGGGCCATTCCGCCGGCGGCCAGGGCGAGAGCGACCCAGGTGGCCGCGGCGCGTTGACGGCGCCTGCCGTACCGGGCCGAGCCGTGGCCCGCTCCGCAGATCACGAAGCCGGCAACGGCCTGCCACCGGATTGCGCCGCCGAGCGCCACGCCGATCAACGTGACGTTCAGGAACATGACGGCGAGGAAGGCCGTGCCCCACAGCGCACTTCCTTCGATCGAGTGAAGGAACTTTGCGCGGAGCTCCCGCTTCCGTTCCTCCTCAGGAGTGGTCAGGAAGAGCAACCGCCTGCCCTCGGCGTCCAGCTCCGGGTGCCTGTCGAGCATGAGCGCTCCTAACATTTCGCGGGCAGCCGGGAACGTTCCGTGTCCGGCCGGTGTCGCTCGGTTGTTAGCATGCCGCGCCGTCGGCACTCGACAATCACGGAAGCGGAGGCCACCGGATGGACCTGCGGGTCACGGCAGGCGACTTGGAGAGTTTCGCGCGACTGGTGCGCCGCGCCGCGGACGACACGACGGAGGCACGGGCCTACGTCGGAAAGCACGGTGCGATCGGGTTCTTCGATCAAGGCCTGTTCACCAGGCTCATCGATCTCCACGGTGAACTCGAGGAGACGGTGACGCAGACGCTGCGACGGCTGCAGGAACTCTTGGCGGCCTCGGCCGACGAGGTCGTCGAAGCGGCTCGCTATTACCGGCGGACCGACCTCGCGGAGGCGGCGAAGATGGACGCCGTCTATCGGGGCCCGCGGTGACGGGCTTCCATGACGAGGCCCGCCCCGTCAGTCGGTTGACACCCCCTGCCGCTCCCGAGGAATTCGCATCGCCGCTGAAGGTGCTCAACGACGCGGGAGACCTCGTCAGCCCGACGTCCTGGGCGGCGAAGGCCGTGAGGCTCGTCTTCGAGTGCGACCCGATGGAAACGGCGGAAAAGTGGTTCGCCGGGGACTGGGAGGCGTACGCCCGATGCGCCGAAGTGTGGGGAAACCTGGGAAAGTTCTGCGCCGATCTCGCCGCCAACATCGATGCGGGCAATCGCGAACTGGACACGACGTGGGACGGCCGGGCCGCGGACGCCGCCTACGCCTACTTCCAGGCGATGCAGGGAAACCTGCGCGACATCCAGCACTCGCTGGAGGAGATGCGCAGGGAGTACCTGGTGGCGTCCCACGGCATTTGGTCGACCGCCGAGGCCGTCGGTCAAGTACTTGGGGAGATCGGCGACTGTGCGGCGACCGTGGCCGTCTCCTGGGCGGTCGGCGCCTGTGCCTCCTGGACCGGAATGGGAGCCGCGGCCGGCTATGCGGTGGGCGCCGCGGAATTGATGCGCATGGCCGAACTCTGGGGCGAGGCGACCGCATTGGTGAACGCCCTGCAACTCAAAATCGACGCAGCCTACGGACAGGTGGCGAACCTGGGGGGCGAAATGACCGGTGCGCTGAACGGATTCCCGCTGCCGCGATCCGCCTACGACCACCCCGCCGTCTGAGTCCCGAGGCGGAAAGGCAACGCGCATGCGTGAACGAGAAGTGGGACACGAGGAGTTCCTCGCCCCGGGCCGCGGTCCGTCCCGGGCCCGGGTGGTCCACGAGGCGCTTCGGCAGCTGTCCGACGGCGCGGGCGGGCCCGTCCTCAAGGAGATGGCGCGTGAAGTCCTCTCCGGCCGGATCGGTCTGAAGGACGCCATGCGCATGCGTGCATACGCCGATGAGCTCGGCGAACGCGTGGAGACCGCCTTCGCCGAGTGGGAGCGCATCCCGGCCCCCGAGCGTGAACGACAGGTGGCACAGGCCCGCCGCTTCCTGGACACCGACGACGGACGCCACACCCGGTAAGGGCACCGCACCTGGTAAATGCGGCCACCCTCACCTCACCCCGTCCCCGCTCCGGGGGGGGGTATGCGTGTGTGGCCGGTCGCAACAGGTCCGCCGAGCCCGCCACCTCCGCCAGTGCCTTCGCCAGCTCCACCAGGACGCCGCGGACGCGGGAGATCTCCTCGCGGAGTTCCTGCGCGTGCTCCCAGCCCCGCTCGTAGGCCACCGGGTCCACGTCCGACGGGCGCAGCGCCTCGTACGCCGCCAGGCGGGGGTGCCAGGCGGCGAGGAGGGGGCGCAGGGCCTGGTTGAGGACCGTCACCGCCAGGGCGCCGAAGGTGATGTGGTCCGGGCCGCGGCGCGGGGCGACGTCGGGGCCGTAGCGGCGCAGGATGTCGCGGGTGGTGGCGAAGAGGCTGTAGAAGGAGGTGAGGGCCTCCCTCAGGAAGCCCTCGCCGGGGCCGAGCTCGACCGTCGAGACGCGGGTGGCCAGTTCCGCGTAGAGCTCCCAGGCGGCCTTGCGCTCGGCTTCGACCGGTTCCCACAGGCCCGTGACCTCGCCGAGCATCGGGATCGTCACCCGCACGGTGATCTGCTTCGGCCTGGCCCGCCCCGCGGCGTTGCGTATACGTCGCATGATCTTCCTCCCCGAGCCCCCACAGTAGGGTAGGACCCGCCTGCGCGGGCAAGGGAGCGGCGAGGAAGCGAAGGAGATACGGGCGTGGAGGGACAGGACTCCCGTGTCTGGGACGTGTTCCTCAGCTACAGCCGCGGCGACGCCCACCGCATCGCGCCCCTGCGCCACCGACTCCTCGCCTCCGGGCTGCGGGTCTTCATCGACGAGGTCACCGTCGCCGGGTTCGCCGGCATCAGCGACGCCATCCGGGACGGCCTGGCCCGCTCCAGGGCCCTGCTGGCCTGTTACTCCGCCGCATACCCCGAGCGGCAGGCCTGCCAGTGGGAGCTGACCGCCGCCTACCTGGCGGGTCTGCGCGAGGGCGACCCCCGCCGCCGGGTGATGGTCGTCAACCCCGAGCCGACGGCCGATCACATCCATCCTGTGGAACTGCGCGACGCGAAACACTGGCCTCTCCCGGCCGGTGAAGCGGCCCTGGACGCTCTCGTCGCGGACGTACGCGCACACGTCGCCGGCCTCACGGGCCCCATCGGAGCCACGGAACCATCCCCGGCCCCCTACTGGCTCCCCGGCCCGGCGCCCTCGCCCGCCCCCGCCTTCACGGGGCGGCTGCCCGCCCTGTGGCAGGTGCACAGCTCCCTGCACCGGCACGCCGCGCCCCTGACCACCGGTCACACCGCCGCCCGGCCGGTGCAGATCCGCGGCATGGCGGGCATCGGCAAGACGCTGCTCGCCCAGGAGTACGCGACGCGGTTCGCCGCCGCCCACCCCAGCGGCATCCACTGGCTGGCCCGCGACGCAGGCACCGGCGCCGAGGGCCCGTACGAGCCGTACCAGCCCTACGAGCAGGCGCTGCGCGCCGTCGCCGCCGCCCACGGCCTGCCGGACGGAGGCACCGCCGAGGACGTCGTCGCCCGGCTGCGCGCCCACTTCGCCCACGACGGGCGGCCCTTCCTGTGGGTCGTCGACGACCTGCCCGACCAGCTGACCACCCAGCAGGTGGCCAGGCTCTGCGCCCCGCATCCCCTCGGCCGCACCCTGCTCACCACCCGCAGCCGCCGCTACGACGCCTTCGCCACCCCCGTGGAGCTCGGCCCGCTCGCCGCGGACGAGTCCTACGCCCTGCTCACCCACGACTCCGAACCGGCCGCCGCCGACGAGCGCGCGGCCGCCGAGGCGCTGTGCGCGGCGGTCGCCGGACACCCCCTCGCGCTGGCCCTGCTGGCGTCGGCGGCCGACGACGGCTACACCGCGCTGCACGACCGCTTCCACACGCCCGGCCGCTCACTGCTGGACGTGCTCGCCCGCGGCTGTGTCCTGCCGACCGGGTATCCGGCCGCGGTGACGGCCGCCCTCGTCCGGGACGTACCGTCCGCCGGGCGCAGCGCCATGGACGCCCTCCGGCTCGCCGCGGCGTTTTCGCCAACCCCGCTGACCAGGGACGACGCGGTGCGGGCCCTGTCGTTGGCGGCCACCGTGCCCGACATCGCCACCGCCCGGCGCCTCGACACCGGCATCGCCGCGCTCCGCGGCCGCGGCCTGCTGGTGCCCGCCGGCAGCCGCGCCTGGTCGGCCCACCCGCTGACCGTCCACGCCTGGCTGCGCCACGACCCCGAACCGGCCCGCGCCGAGCAGCTGCGCCACGCCGTGATGAAGACCCTGCGCACCGACGGCGCCACTACTCTGGGCCGCATCGGAGCCCGCCCCGGCAGGACCGGCACGAGTACGAGGGAGCCGCAGATGAAGTCCCGGACGACCGCGCCCCTGGACAGCGCGCCCAGTGAGCTGGAACGCATGGCCGCCTTCGACATCCAGGTCGAACTCGCCACCCGCATCGGCGTCCAGGAGCTCGCTCCGGGCAGCGGGAGCCTGCGCGAGGCGCTGGGCTCCCTGCACGCGATGTTCGAGTTCACGCGCACCACGCTGCGGCAGTACAGCATCAACCTCGCCGACCAGCCCGCCGCGCCGGGCACCCCGACCGTGCACGCGATCGCCTACGAGCTGCTGAACGGGACCCTGCGGCCGTTCACCAGCGAGTGGCACCCCCGCCTCGCCGCCCACGAGGCGCTGCGGCCCGAGGGGACGAGCCCCGTCGCCCACGAACAGTCCTGGCCCGATGCGCCCGCGATGCGGGCGGCGCTCGCCGGGCTGCGTACGCCCTTGCTGCGGATCGTCGGTGACCTCGCCACGATCTCGGGGGCGGATTTCGGTCTTCCGCCGACGAGCCGCGCCAGCTAGTCAAGGTGGACTAGGTAGGCGGTCGTTTGTGTTCGTCGACGGGCTCGTAGGGCGGCACGTCGCGCCCCGGCTGGTAGTGCGGTCCCTGGCGGATGTGGCGTACGACCACGGCCAGGTCCACGGCGGTCACCAGGGCCAGGAATCCGCAGGCCAGGGCCCATCCTGTGCGGCCCGCCAGCGCGAACAGCGCCGTGCCGCCCGCGGTGCACACCAGACCCCAGGAGGCGAGCGCGCACCGGAGCCGCAGCGGGCTGCGTGCGGTCATCGGTTCATTGCCGGTACGCAAGGCACACCATCTCCTCGCCCCCAGGATCCACCCGCGGGGCGGATGTCAGAAGAGGGGCTCGGGCAGGAACCCTTCCAGGGCCAGCAGCTTGCGCTTGACCTCCAGTCCGGGGCCGAAGCCGCCCAGGCCGCCGCCGCTCTCGACGACGCGGTGGCAGGGCACGACGAGGGGCAGCGGATTGGCGCCCATGGCCACGCCGACGGCGCGGGCGGCGCCGGGCTCGCCGACGAGGTTGGCGAGGTCCTGGTAGGCGACCACGGTGCCGTAGGGGACGTGTTCGAGCAGTTCGCGCTGGACGCGCCGGTTGAAGCCGGTGGTGAGGGACCAGTCCAGGGGCAGCGAGAAGGTCCTCAGGCGGCCCGCGAAGTATGCCTGGACCTGGGCCGTGGCCTCGGTGAGCAGGTCGTGGCAGGGCGCGGCGGGGCCGTCGGCAGGTGCGGCGCCGAGTTGGCGGGTCAGGCGGGCTCGGGCCTGCTCCGCGGTGCGCTCACCACCGGTGTGGAAGACGACGTTGAGCAGGCCGGTGGGCGTGGCCGCCATGCCTATGGAGCAGACAGGCGTGTCGACCGCGGCCCAGGCCCAGGCCGTGGGATCGCCCGGAAGGGGGCGCTGGGAGTCCGTCACGCGTCCAGCGTAGAGCGTGCCCTGCCGGTGGCTGCGGCCGTGCCCTGCGGGCCCTTACGGGCTCGCAGGGGCTTCGGGCCTTACGGGTCAGGGCGCTTTACGCAGGGACGGCAGGGCGCTGCCGAACAAGTCGGTGCCCGTCTGCACGTCGGTGTCCTGGTCGCTGTCGCTCAGGAAGGACGGGTCGTCCGAGTCCTCGTCCAGGGCGTCGGCGATGTCGTGCGCGGAGTTGCTGATGATGCCGTCCACGCCGAGCCGCGCCAGGGCGACCGCCCGATCGCCGTCGTCCACCGTCCACGCGGAGATCTCCAGCCGCCTGCCGTGCGGTCCCTTGAGCGCGTGGACGGCGCGGACCCAGGTGGGGGTGACCTTCTCGTAGCTGGGGTTGATCTGGTCGACGAAGGCCGCGTAGGAGCGGAGCTCCGTGGCCTTGGGGGCACCCAAAAAGCCCTCCTTGAGGTCCGGGCGGAGGTGATGGAGCGTCTTCAGGGACGTCGCGTTGAAGCTCTGGACCACCAGGCCGCCTTGGACGTGGCGCTGGTCGAGCCATCCGGCGCGCCGCAGTCCGTCCACTATCTGCCGCTCGATGCCCGGGTACAGCTCGGGCGCCTTCATCTCCAGCAGCAGCTTCTGCCGGTTGTGGTCGACCCGGCGCAGATAGCGGTCCAGGGTGGGCACCCGTTCGCCCGTGAAGCGGCGGTCGAACCAGCTGCCCGCGTCGAGCTTCTCGATCTCGGCGAGCGTGAAGTCCGAGACCTTCCACGGCGCGCGGCGCGGATAGCGCTGCTTGGCGTCGGTCGTGCGCTCCAGCGTGGTGTCGTGCATGACGATCAGCGCGCCGTCCTTGGTGCGCTGCACGTCGTTCTCCACCCACCGCACGCCCTTCTTCGACGCTCTGTCGATGGAGGCCAGGGTGTTCTCCGGGGCCTCGGACGGCAGTCCGCGGTGTCCGATGACGACGGGGTCGTGCGAGGCCCGTACGGCGGTGTCCTCGGCGGCCAGCGCGGCGGGCGTGGTCAGGCCGAGCGAGGACAGGACGGCGAGCGCGCCCAGGGACGCACCGACGAGCGCGCTGGTCACGGTGGAGGCGGGGCGGATGCGCATCAAGGGCTCCTCGCGGCGTCGTGATCACGTCGGGGCCGGGGCGCCGTGGCGTCCCGGCCCGGGCTACGGAACGTCGTACCGGGTGCACGGAAAGGCGTACAGGAAACAAGTACGTGATCGCGACCGCCGGGGCACCCAGAGCAGGTGACCCTTTGCCGGATCTTCGCCCGCCGTTCGCCCGGAAAACCGGGGCGGAACGGCCGGGACCGGCCTGTTGTCAGTGGTGGGCCGTACGGTGGTCACATGCGGCCCGTATCGAAGATCGAACGCAAGGTGGCACCTTTCGAGGTCGTCAGCCCCTACCAGCCCAGCGGTGACCAGCCCACGGCCATCGCGGATCTGGAGCGGCGCATCCGCGCCGGTGAAAAGGATGTCGTCCTGCTCGGTGCGACGGGCACCGGCAAGTCGGCGACCACCGCGTGGATGATCGAGAAGCTGCAGCGGCCGACGCTCGTCATGGCGCCGAACAAGACCCTCGCGGCGCAGCTCGCCAATGAATTCCGCGAGCTCCTGCCCAACAACGCCGTCGAGTACTTCGTCTCCTACTACGACTACTACCAGCCGGAGGCGTACGTCCCGCAGTCGGACACCTACATCGAGAAGGACTCCTCGATCAACGAGGAGGTGGAGCGGCTGCGCCACTCAGCGACGAATTCGCTGCTCACCCGGCGCGACGTGATCGTGGTGGCGTCCGTCTCCTGCATCTACGGCCTGGGCACGCCGCAGGAGTACGTGGACCGCATGGTGCCGCTCAAGGTCGGCCAGGAGATCGACCGTGACGAGCTGCTGCGCCGCTTCGTGGAGATCCAGTACACGCGCAACGACCTGGCCTTCACCCGGGGCACCTTCCGGGTCCGCGGCGACACCATCGAGATCTTCCCGGTCTACGAGGAGCTGGCCGTCCGCATCGAGATGTTCGGCGACGAGATCGAGGCCCTGTCCACCCTCCATCCCCTCACCGGCGAGGTCATCTCCGACGACCAGGAGCTGTACGTCTTCCCCGCCAGCCACTACATCGCCGGTGCGGAGCGGATGGAGAAGGCCATCGCGGGCATCGAGGCCGAGCTGGAGCAGACGCTCGCCAAGATGGAGAAGCAGGGCAAGCTCCTCGAAGCACAGCGGCTGCGCATGCGCACCACCTACGACATCGAGATGATGCGCCAGGTCGGCTCCTGCTCCGGCATCGAGAACTACTCGCTGCACATGGACGACCGCGAGCCCGGCTCCCCGCCGAACACCCTGCTCGATTACTTCCCCGAGGACTTCCTCCTCGTCATCGACGAGTCGCACGTCACCGTCCCGCAGATCGGCGCCATGTACGAGGGCGACGCCTCCCGCAAGCGCACGCTGGTAGAGCACGGCTTCCGGCTCCCGTCGGCCATGGACAACCGGCCGCTGAAATGGGAGGAGTTCACCGAGCGCATCGGCCAGACCGTCTACCTGTCGGCGACGCCCGGCAAGTACGAGCTCTCGCGCGGCAAGGGCTTCGTGGAGCAGATCATCCGGCCCACCGGCCTGGTGGACCCCGAGGTCGTCGTCAAGCCGACCGAGGGCCAGATCGACGACCTGGTGCACGAGATCCGTACGCGCACCGAGCGCGACGAGCGCGTGCTGGTCACCACGCTGACGAAGAAGATGGCCGAGGACCTCACGGACTACTTCCTGGAGCTCGGCATCCAGGTCCGCTATCTGCACAGCGACGTCGACACGCTGCGCCGTGTGGAGCTGCTGCGCGAGCTGCGGGCCGGCGAGTTCGACGTGCTGGTCGGCATCAACCTGCTGCGGGAGGGCCTCGACCTTCCCGAGGTGTCCCTGGTGGCCATCCTGGACGCCGACAAGGAGGGCTTCCTGCGCTCGGGCACGTCGCTGATCCAGACGATCGGCCGGGCCGCGCGCAACGTCTCCGGCCAGGTGCACATGTACGCCGACAAGATCACTCCGGCGATGGAGAAGGCCATCGAGGAGACCAACCGGCGCCGCGAGAAGCAGATCGCGTACAACAAGGAGCGGGGCATCGACCCGCAGCCGCTGCGGAAGAAGATCGGTGACATCGTCGCCTCGCTGGCCCGCGAGGAGATCGACACCCAGGAGCTCCTGGGCAGCGGTTACCGGCAGGGCGGCAAGGAGAAGGACCAGGGCAAGGGCAAGGCCCCGGTGCCGACGGCGGCCTCCGGCGCGAAGGGGGCCGGCGCCAAGGGCAGGGCGAAGGGCAAGGCGAAGGAGACGGTGCCGACGGACCGTCCGGCCGCCGAACTGGCCCAGCTCATCGAGGACATGACCGACCGGATGCGGGCCGCCGCCGCGGAGCTGCAGTTCGAGGTCGCCGCCCGGCTGCGCGATGAGGTGGGCGAGTTGAAGAAGGAGCTGCGGCAGATGCGGGAGGCGGGCCTGGCCTGACGGCCGGCCGGGCATGTTGCAAGACCGCCACAAACCCGCCTCCGGTGCGGGTACGGTCCCTGACAGTGCATAGGGTCGTTCCATCACGACCTCGCGGACGCGTGGTCACGGGGGAAAGAACGAAACGAGAGAGGGACTGCACGTGACGGTCAACTTGTCCAAGGGCCAGGGCATCAGCCTGCAGAAGGCCGACGGGGGCACCCTGACCGCGGTGCGGATGGGGCTCGGCTGGAAGGCGGCCCCTCGCCGCGGACTGTTCGGCTCGCGTACCCGGGAGATCGACCTGGACGCGTCGGCGGTGCTCTTCGCCGACAAGCAGCCGGTCGACGTCGCCTTCTTCCAGCAGCTCGTCAGCAAGGACGGCTCCGTCCGGCACACCGGTGACAACGTGGTCGGCGGCGCGGGCCAGGGCGGCGACGACGAGTCGATCATCGTCGACCTGCAGCGCGTCCCGGTGCACGTCAACCAGATCGTCTTCACGGTCAACTCCTTCACCGGCCAGACCTTCGCCGAGGTGCAGAACGCCTTCTGCCGGCTGGTCGACGAGACCACCGGCCAGGAGCTCGCGCGCTACACCCTGGACGGCGGCGGTCCCTACACCGCGCAGATCATGGCCAAGGTGCACCGGACGGCGACCGGATGGCAGATGACGGCCATCGGCACCCCGGCCAACGGCCGCACCTTCCAGGACCTGCTCTCGGAGATCCAGACGGTCCTGTAGGGCCTCTCCCGGCCGGACCGGCCGGAGCAGACGACGTGACCAACGGGCCCGGCGGGGAGCAACCGCCGGGCCCGACGGCACGGTGACGCACAAGCACAGTGAGCACAGGAAACAAGGGGGAACGGCGATGACGGCCGAGTTGGTGCGGGGGCAGAACCACCCGCTTCCCGGGACCCGGCTGGAGATCCGGATCTCAGCGGCCCACCCGGTACTGGCGGGGGCGACGCTCGGCGACGCGGAGGGCAAGGTGCCCGGTGCCGACTGGGTCGCCCACCCCGCATCGCCGAAACTGCCCGGCCTCGAGGTGTCCGTGCAGGCGGCCGCAGAGCACCGGCTGGCCGTCGACCTGGAAGCGGTCCCGGAGACGGCCCATCGCGTCAGCATCCTCCTCGCCCTGCCGTCCGGCGCGGATGGCCCGGCGCGCTTCGGTGAGCTGGCGGCGCCGTTCCTGGCAGTCGTCGGGGCGGACGGCGCGGAGGCCGTCACCTACACCGTCGCCGGCCTGGACGCCGAGTCCGCTGTCGTCGCCCTGGAGCTGTACCGCAGGCAGGACGCGTGGAAGGCGCGGGCCGTCGGCCAGGGCTATGCGGGCGGGCTCGCCGCGATGCTGCACGACCAGGGGCTGCCGGAGGCCGTCGAGATGGCGGCGGGCATCGAGGAGGCGGTCGCCTGCGGCATGGCCCGCGCGGTCGCGTCGGCGCCCCCGGAGACCACGGCCATCAGCTACCGGCACCCCGGCCGCCGCACCCAGACCCCGCCCGCCCCGGCCCCCGAAGCCGCCTCCGCTGCCGCTGCGCCCGTCTCCGACGCCGGTCCGGCGCCCGTGCCCGCAGTGAGCCCCGGCACGCCCGGCGAGGAGCCGTCCGGGGACGGGGAGCCCGTGCCCGTGGCGGGCGACGCCAGCGGCTGGACGATGAACGAGCGGCTCTACAACCAGGTCTGGGGCATGTTCGAGGACCTGGCCCGGGCGACCGCCGCCTACCGCAGCGCCGTGGACTTCGCGGAATCCCGCCTGGAGCAGGAGCTCGACCGGGTGCTCGCCGACCCGGCCACCCGGGTCGGCCCCGCCGCCGATGCGGCCCGTGAGGAAGCCCGCGCCAAGCACGCCGAGCTGGTGCAGCAGGCCAGGGCCGTGCTCGACCGGGACCTCGGCAGGCTCGTCGCGGAGACCGAGGTCGTCGAACACGCCCTGCCGCCCGCCTACGCCCGCTGGGACAACCCCGTCTGGCAGGCCTACCAGGTGCCGCTGGAGACGCCGATGGCGCTGCGGCTGGGCGACCTGCACCTGCCGGAGCGCAAGGACCTGCGCATCCCCATGCTGGTGCGGCTGCCGCTGGAGCGCGGGCTGTGGATCGACAGCGGCCGCAACTCCGGCGGCCTCGACACGGCCGTCCCGGACTCGGCCGAGCTGCGCAGGCTGGCCGTGGAGTGCGCGGTGGCGCACGCCGTGCGGCTGCTGGCCGTCCACCCCGTCGGCGACTACCGGGTGCACGTCATCGACCCCGCGGGCTCGGCCGCGACGGCGCTGGCGCCCCTGCTGGAGGCCGGTGCGCTGCGGGAGCCGCCCGCGGCCGGGGCCCAGGGCGTCGGCGAGGTGCTGGCGGGGCTGACGCGGCGCGTCGACCTGGTGCAGATGGCTGTGCGCAGCGGCGCGGTCGACTCCCTCCCGGCGGATGTGGACACGGCCGAGCAGCTGCTGATCGTCAACGACTTCCCACACGGCTTCGACGACCGTTCCGTCACCCAGCTGCGGTATCTCGCGGACGAGGGGCCGTCCGTCGGGGTGCACCTGATGATGGTCGCCGACCGGGACGACGCGCGGGCCTACGGGCCGGTGCTGGACCCGCTGTGGCGGTCCCTGCTGAGGATCACGCCGGTGGCGGACGACCACCTCGCCGACCCCTGGGTGGGCCACGCGTGGACGTACGAGCCTTCGGCGGTCCCCGCGGGGAGCGACGTGATGCGGCAGGTGCTGGGGCGGGTGGGGCAGGCGCGCCGGGCGTACGGCATCTAAAGCGGCGACGACCTGGGCTTTTGGCATTTCCTTTACTGTTCCTTGGTTCTTCCTGTACTGTTTGTGAGGACTGCCGTACGCCGTGACGACGTGCCGGAGGAACAGTGGACGTTTCCCTGACCCTGTGGGCGCTGACCATCCTTGGTCTGTGCGCCCTCATCGCCGCCGACTTCTTCATCGGAGGCCGCAAGCCGCACGAGGTCTCCGTGAAGGAGGCCGGAGTGTGGACGGCGGTCTGGATCGCCCTGGCCGGGCTCTTCGGGCTGGGGCTGCTGGTCTTCGGTGGCGGCCGGCCGGCCGGTGAGTTCTTCGCGGGCTTCATCACCGAGAAGTCGCTGAGCGTCGACAACCTCTTCGTCTTCGTGCTCATCATGGCGAAGTTCTCGGTGCCGCCGGTGTACCAGCAGCGCGTGCTCATGGTCGGCGTGCTCATAGCCCTCGTGCTGCGGGCCGTGTTCATCGGCGCCGGGGCGGCGGTCATCGCCAACTTCTCCTGGATCTTCTACATCTTCGGGGCCTTCCTCGTCTGGACGGCCTGGAAGCTCATCCAGGAGGCGCGTGCGGGCGAGGAGGAAGAGGAGTTCGAGGAGAACCGCTTTCTCAAGCTGGTCGAGCGGCGCTTCCCCTCAACGGATCGGTACCACGGCACCAGCCTGTTCATCGTGGAGAACGGCAAGCGGCTGATGACGCCGATGCTCATCGTCATGCTGGCGATCGGCACCACCGACGTGCTGTTCGCGCTCGACTCCATACCGGCGATCTTCGGCCTCACCCAGGACCCGTACATCGTCTTCACCGCCAACGCCTTTGCGCTCATGGGCCTTCGGCAGCTGTACTTCCTGATCGGCGGCCTGCTGCGGAAGCTGGTCCACCTCTCGTACGGCCTGTCGGTGATCCTCGGATTCATCGGCGTCAAGCTCGTGCTGCACGCCCTGCACGAGAGCGGTGTCGCCGTCCCCGAGATCAGCATCCCCGTCTCGCTGGGTGTCATCTGCGCGGTGCTGGCCGTCACCACGGTCACCAGCCTCCGGGCGTCCGCCCGGCAGGAGCGGGCGGCCGTCGCGGAGGCGGGCGAGGAGAAGGACCGGGCGCAGGCCGGCGTCTGACGGACTGCGGGGCCCTCGATGGAGGGCCGGGTGCCGGGGCTCCGGATCAGGCCGGTGCCGGATCGGTGGCCGCGGGGGCGGCCGTCGCGGGGCGGGTCTCGGGGAGCATGAGGAAGCAGGAGAGGCTGAGCAGGGCGATGCCGGTCAGATAGACGGCGACGCCCCAGGGCGGGCCGTCGCCGCGGGCCGTCGCGGTCGCGACCAGCGGGGTGATGGCGCCGCCCAGCACCCCCGCCAGGTTGTAGCCGACGGCGGCGCCGGTGCAGCGCACCCGGGCCTCGTACAGCTCGGGGAGGTACGCGCCCACGACGGCGAAGGCGGTGACGAAGGCCAGCATCGCGACGACGAAGCCCAGCAGCATCAGTGCCGGGCGCCCGGTGTGCAACAGCCCGACCAGCGGAAAGGTCCACAGGGCCACGGCCGCGCAGCCGGCCAGGCACAGCGGGCGGCGGCCGAAGCGGTCGCCGACGAGGCCGACCAGCGGGGTGGCCACGCCCGAGACGGCGATCGCGACCATGATGCAGCCGAGCATCATCGTGCGGTCGATGCCCAGTTGTTCGGTGCCGTAGGCCAGGGACCAGGTGGTGACGGTGTAGAAGACCGAGTAGCCGATGGACAGCCCGCCTGCCGTGAGCAGAACGAGCCGCCAGTGGCTGCGGAAGACCTCGGCGAGGGGCAGCGAGGCGCGGGTGTCGTCGGCGGCCAGCGCGCGGAAGTCCGGGGTCTCGGCGAGCCGGCTGCGCAGCAGCAGGCCGGCGCCCGCGAGGATCCCGGCCGCCCAGAAGGGCACCCGCCAGCCCCACGA
Source organism: Streptomyces olivoverticillatus (assembly GCF_014203555.1). GTDB lineage: Bacteria > Actinomycetota > Actinomycetes > Streptomycetales > Streptomycetaceae > Streptomyces > Streptomyces olivoverticillatus. The sequence goes on from NZ_JACHJH010000002.1 coordinate 1,034,259, forward strand.
GAGGAACTGGGCGTCGGTGAGGGTGGCCGACAGGGCCAGGGTGATGCCGTTGGCGAGCAGGAAGCCCACGGACGGTCCGGCCTGGGGGAAGCTCGACCACAGCACGCGGCGGTGGGGTGGCGCGTGTTCGGTGGTGAGCAGCACGGCGCCGCCCCATTCGCCGCCGAGCCCCAGGCCCTGGAGGAAGCGCAGGACGAGCAGGAGCAGCGGGGCGGCGACGCCGATGCGGTCGTAAGTGGGCACCAGGCCGACGGCGACCGTGGCGATGCCGGTGAGGAGCAGGGAGGAGATCAGGACGGGGCGGCGGCCGCGGCGGTCGCCGATGTGTCCGAAGAGCATCGAGCCCAGCGGGCGGGCGATGAACCCGACACCGAAGGTGCCGAAGGCGGCGAGTGTGCCGACGAGGGGGGAGACGGTGGGGAAGAAGAGCGGGCCCAGGACGAGCGCCGCGGCGGTGCCGTAGGTGAAGAAGTCGTAGAACTCGATGGCGGTGCCGACCATGGAGGCGGCCGCCAGACGGAACATGCCCGGAATGCGTTCACGACGATGCATGTACTGCCCAACTTCCAGGGCGAGTACAGGAAACGGGGCGTGCGGAAGCGTTGCCGGGGGCGTGGCGGAACCGCGCCGTCCGCCTGGCGTGCGGACGGCGCGCTACCCCTGTAGGGGTGGCCCGCCCCCGGGCGTCACTGCCGTCTCACCAGCCGCGCTCGCGCCACTCCGCGAGGTGCGGTCGCTCCGCGCCGAGCGTCGTGTCGTTGCCGTGGCCGGGGTAGACCCAGGTCTCGTCGGACAGTTGGCCGAAGAGCTTGGTCTCGACGTCGTCGATGAGGCTGGCGAAGGCCTTGGGGTCGTCGTGGGTGTTGCCCACCCCGCCGGGGAAGAGGCAGTCGCCGGTGAAGACGTGCGCATGGCCGTGCGGGTCGTCGTAGACCAGGGCGATGCTGCCCGGGGTGTGGCCGACCAGGTGCCGCGCGGTGAGCTCGACGCGGCCGACCCGGATGGTGTCGCCGTCCGCCACCGGCACGTCCGTCGGCACCGGGATGCCCTCGGCGTCGTACGCCCCGGCGTAGGTGCGGGCGCCGGTGGCGTCCACGACCTCGCGCAGCGCGCCCCAGTGGTCCTGGTGCCGGTGGGTGGTGATGACCGAGGCGATGCCGCTGTCGCCGATCAGTCCGAGCAGGGTGTGCGGCTCCGCCGCGGCGTCGATCAGCAGCTGCTCGTCGGTGGCCCGGCAGCGCAGCAGATAGGAGTTGTTGTTCATGGGACCGACCGCGACCTTGGAGATCATCAGATCGGTCAACTCGTGTACGTCCGCAGGTCCGCCGACCTTCACATCTCCGCTGTACGTCATGATCCCAGCCTATAGCGGGGGCAGGGCGGGCAGCGGGCCGCCGGTGCATTGCAGCGCCGAGTCGTCGCGGCGGCCGGCGAGCCAGCCCAGCAGGTCGGGGGCGGTGCCGGTGACGGTCAGCGGTTCGCCTTCGGCGCGGCCCGTGGCCCAGCCGGCGCCGCCGGGGGCGGCCAGGCGCAGCGGCGGGAGGCCGTCGTGGCCCGAGAAGCGGTCCGCGAGGAACTCGATCTCGCGGGCGGTGAATTCGGCCGGGAGGTCCTCCAGCTCGTAGCCGATGCCCAGGTCGACGTGGTGGAGCTCGATCTCGACCAGGCGGCGGAAGGGGATGCGGGAGGCGCTGTCGGTGACGCCGTTGCGCAGGGTGACCGTGCGGGTCCAGTCGGCCGGGGCGGCGGCCACCTCCAGGAGGTGGCCCCAGGTCTCGCGCACGTCGGCGAGCTGGACGTCCAGGGGGCGGGGCGCGTCGCGCTCGATGTCCGCGTCGCGGACCTCGGCGCTCGCGTACATGGGGCGGCCCTCCAGGACGTTCACGAGGGCGTCCGCGTTGCGGGCGAGGTGGGCGAAGACATGGCCGCGGGTCCAGCCGGGCAGCCGTGACGGCTCGGCGACGGCGGCGTTGTCCAGCTTGGCGGCCGCGTCCAGCAGCCGGTCCGTTGCTTCGCGCAGGGATGCCAGATCGTGCACATGATCACTCATGTGCCGACCATAGCCTCCGCCACTCCTTCGGGTGAAGGTCTCCGCTTTCCGCCGTAAATCGAATACACGTGCTATATGGTCGTGGGTGGCATCGCTTACGACATCCGGGTGTCAGACGCTCCCCGTACTCTGGATCGGGGGCAGCGGCCCACCCCCGCAGCTCTCCACCAGAGCCGACTCTCAAGAAAGGTGCCGACCGGCGTGGCAGACCGTCTCATCGTCCGTGGCGCTCGCGAGCACAACCTCAAGAACGTCTCGCTCGACCTTCCCCGCGACTCCCTGATCGTCTTCACCGGGCTCTCGGGATCCGGCAAGTCGTCCCTCGCGTTCGACACGATCTTCGCCGAGGGGCAGCGCCGCTACGTGGAGTCGCTCTCCTCCTACGCACGGCAGTTCCTCGGCCAGATGGACAAGCCCGATGTGGACTTCATCGAGGGCCTGTCCCCAGCCGTCTCCATCGACCAGAAGTCGACCTCGCGCAACCCGCGCTCGACGGTCGGCACCATCACCGAGGTCTACGACTACCTCCGCCTGCTCTTCGCCCGGATCGGCAAGCCGCACTGCCCCGAGTGCTCCCGGCCGATCTCGCGGCAGTCCCCGCAGGCCATCGTGGACCGGGTGCTGGAGCTGCCGGAGGGCAGCCGCTTCCAGGTGCTCTCGCCGCTGGTGCGCGAGCGCAAGGGCGAGTTCGCCGATCTCTTCTCCGACCTCCAGACCAAGGGCTACAGCCGGGCCCGGGTCGACGGCGAGACGATCCAGCTCACCGACCCGCCCAAGCTCAAGAAGCAGGAGAAGCACACCATCGAGGTGGTCGTCGACCGCCTCACCGTCAAGGAGAGCGCCAAGCGCCGGCTCACCGACTCGGTGGAGACCGCGCTGGGCCTGTCCGGCGGCATGGTCATCCTCGACTTCGTCGACCTCCCCGAGGACGACCCCGAGCGTGAGCGGATGTACTCCGAGCACCTCTACTGCCCCTACGACGACCTGTCCTTCGAGGAACTGGAGCCGCGCTCCTTCTCCTTCAACTCGCCCTTCGGTGCCTGCCCGGACTGCACCGGCATCGGCACCCGCATGGAGGTCGACCCGGAGCTGATCGTCCCCGATCCGGACAAGTCGCTCGACGAGGGCGCGATCAGCCCCTGGTCCCACGGTCACACCAAGGACTACTTCAGCCGCCTGGTGGGCGCCCTCGCCGACGAGCTGGGCTTCCGTACGGACATCCCCTGGGCCGGCCTGCCGCAGCGCGCCAAGAAGGCGCTGCTCAACGGCCACCGCACCCAGATCGAGGTGCGCTACCGCAACCGCTACGGGCGCGAGCGCGCCTACACCACCGCCTTCGAGGGCGCCGTGCCGTTCGTCAAGCGGCGGCACTCCGAGGCGGAGAGCGACTCCAGCCGGGAGCGCTTCGAGGGCTACATGCGCGAGGTGCACTGCCCCACCTGCGAGGGCACCCGGCTCAAGCCGATCGTGCTCGCCGTCACCGTGCAGGGCCGCTCCATCGCCGAGGTCTCGGCGATGTCGATCAGCGAGTGCGCCGACTTCCTGCGGGAGATGACGCTCACCGGCCGCGAGAAGAAGATCGCCGAGCGGGTGCTCAAGGAGGTCAACGAGCGGCTGCGCTTCCTGGTCGACGTCGGCCTGGACTACCTCTCGCTCAACCGCGCCGCGGGCACCCTCTCCGGCGGCGAGGCCCAGCGCATCCGGCTCGCCACCCAGATCGGCTCCGGCCTCGTCGGCGTGCTCTACGTCCTGGACGAGCCGTCCATCGGCCTGCACCAGCGCGACAACCACCGCCTCATCGAGACCCTCGTCCGCCTGCGCGACATGGGCAACACCCTGATCGTCGTCGAGCACGACGAGGACACCATCAAGGTCGCCGACTGGGTCGTCGACATTGGCCCGGGCGCCGGTGAGCACGGCGGCAAGGTCGTGCACAGCGGCCCGTTGAAGGAGCTGCTGCGCACCGAGGCGTCCATGACCGGGCAGTACCTGTCCGGGAAGAGGTCCATCCCCATCCCCGACATCCGCCGCCCCGTGGACGGCTCCCGCCGCCTGACGGTGCGCGGGGCCCGGGAGAACAACCTGCGCGACATCGACGTGTCCTTCCCCCTCGGGGTGCTCACGGCCGTCACCGGAGTCTCCGGCTCCGGCAAGTCGACGCTGGTCAACGACATCCTGTACACCCACCTGGCACGCGAGCTCAACGGTGCGCGGGCCGTCCCGGGCCGTCACACCCGGGTCGACGGCGACGATCTGGTCGACAAGGTCGTCCACGTCGACCAGTCGCCCATCGGCCGCACCCCGCGCTCCAACCCCGCCACGTACACCGGCGTCTTCGACCACGTCCGCAAGCTCTTCGCGGAGACGATGGAGGCGAAGGTCCGCGGCTATCTGCCCGGCCGCTTCTCCTTCAACGTCAAGGGCGGCCGCTGCGAGAACTGCTCCGGCGACGGCACCATCAAGATCGAGATGAACTTCCTGCCGGACGTGTACGTGCCGTGCGAGGTCTGCCACGGTGCGCGCTACAACCGGGAGACCCTGGAGGTGCACTACAAGGGCAAGTCCATCGCCGAGGTGCTGGACATGCCCATCGAGGAGGCGCTCGCCTTCTTCGAGGCCGTGCCGACCATCGCACGCCACCTGCGCACCCTCACCGAGGTCGGCCTGGGCTACGTCCGCCTCGGCCAGTCCGCACCCACGCTCTCCGGCGGCGAGGCGCAGCGCGTGAAGCTCGCCAGCGAGCTGCAGAAGCGCTCCACCGGCCGGACCGTCTACGTGCTGGACGAGCCGACCACCGGTCTGCACTTCGAGGACATCAGCAAGCTGATCTCGGTGCTGTCCGGGCTGGTCGACAAGGGCAACACGGTGATCGTCATCGAGCACAACCTCGATGTGATCAAGACCGCCGACTGGGTCGTCGACATGGGCCCCGAGGGCGGCTCCGGCGGCGGCCTGGTCGTCGCGGAGGGCACGCCGGAGGAGGTCGCCTCGATCCCGGCCAGCCACACGGGCAAGTTCCTGCGGGAGATGCTCGGTGACCGCGTCAGCGATGCGGCCCCGCTCGCCGCCCCCAAGGGAGGCAAGCGGGCCGCCGCGGCCAAGCCGGCGAAGAAGGCCGCCGCCAAGAAGACGGTCGCGGCGAAGTCGACTGCGGCGAAGCGGACCGTTTCTGCGAAGACGACCGCCGCGAAGACGACCGCCGCGAAGAAGACGACGCGGGCGCGCCGCGTCTGAGCGGAGTCAGGCGGTGCCGAGCCCCTGGAGGGGCCCGGCACCGCCTGACTGCAACCTTGTGACGGCCCGGCGCGCTACCCCGCCAGTTCCGCCGCGTACGGCGGCTGTGCACCCCCGCGGGAGCAGGTGACGGCCGCCGCACGGGCCGCGTAGGCCAAGATCGCGCGCCACGCGGGCTCCGGCAGGGCGGCGACCTCCTCGCCGGAGAGCGCGCCGTACTCCGACAGCCGGTGCAGCAGCGCGGCGTTCACCGTGTCGCCCGCGCCGATCGTGTCCACGACCTCGACGCTTTCCCCCGGCACGGCACACGTGGCGTCCCCGTCCCGGGTGTGCACCGACAGCCCCTGCGCGCCATGAGTGACCACGACCGCGGACGGGCCCGCCGCCAGCCACTCCCGCGGGCTGCCGCCCAGCCACGCCGCGTCCTCGGCCGACAGCTTCAGCAGCGACACATACGGCAGCCAGGAGCGGAACCGGGCCCGGTAGGCCGGTGCGTCGGGGATCAGGCCGGGGCGGATGTTGGGGTCGAGAAGGGTGAACACCCCACGCCCCGACTCCCGCCGCAGCAGCGCCTCGTACGCGCTCGCGCCCGGCTCCAGGACCAGCGAGCACGTCCCCAGGCACAGGGCCCGCGTGGTGTCCGGCAACGGGCCGGGCAGCTCGAAGAGCCGGTCCGCCGTGCCGCCCGCGTAGAAGCCGTAGCCCGCCGAACCGTCCGCCCCGACGGCGGCCACCGCCAGCGTCGTCGGCTCGGGCCCCCGCTGCACCAGCGAGACGTCCACGCCCGCCGTTCGCAGCCCGCCGAGCAGCGCCTCGCCGAAGCCGTCCGCCGACACCCGCGAGCAGAAGGCGGCCTTCGCGCCCAGCCGCCCCAGCGCCACGGCCGTGTTGTACGGGCCGCCGCCCAGCCGCGGCAGCAGGGCAGGCAGCCCGTCGTCGCCGCCCGGGCCGCCGGGCACGAGGTCGATCAGTGCTTCACCGGCCACCACGATCACGTAAGCACTCCTTCCGCAGGTGCCCTCAGCCTCCCACGCAGCAAGCGGAACAACCCCTGCCGGTAGGGTCGGGGCTGCACCCGAGCCCTTTGCCCGTTGGAGACCGCCATGCCCAGCCCCTCTGTTCCGCCGGCGTCCCGCCGCACCGTGCTGCGCGGTGCCGCCCTGGCAGGCGCCGCCGGGCTCGGCGCCACCGCCTGCACCGGCGGTACGGGCAGCAAGGGCCCCGCCACCCCCACCGCGCCGGTGGACCTCGGGGCCGCGGACGCCATCCCGGCCGGCGGGGCCAAGCTCTTCCGCGAACAGCGCGTGGTCGTCTGCCGGTCCGCGCAGGGGGAGTACAAGGCGTTCAGCGCGGTGTGCACGCACGCGGGCTGCGTCGTCGACAAGATCGAGGACGGCAAGATCAGCTGCCCCTGCCACGGCAGCAAGTTCGACGCCGCCACGGGCAAGGTCCTCCAGGGCCCGGCGGGCGCGCCGCTGCCCTCCGTCCCCGTGAAGGCGGACGGCGGCAAGCTGGTGGCCGGCCCGGAGGCCTGAGGGCCCCTCCCGCCGCCCTTCACGACCAGTCCCAGGCGATCCCCAGGATCCCCGGCCGCACCCCCTGCTCCACCAGATGCACACCCGGATGCCGCCCCGCCAGCGTCAGCTCCCGCTGCCCGCTGCGCGGGGCGCCCGCGGAGGCCCGGGTGAAGCGGCGGCAGCGCACCGGCAGCGCGGCGTCGTCGAAGCGGACCTGGAGCACGTACTGCCCGCCCGCGAAGCTGAAACCGCGCACGTACTCGCTGCTCGTACCGCCCGTGCCGTCGTCGAAGCCGTAGCCGAAGACATAGGTCTCCCCGGCCCGCAGCCGCGCGTCGAAGAGCAGCTCCGCGACGAGCACGCCCGCCGCCGCGTGCCAGCGCACCCGCCCCACCCGGCAGTTCTCGGTCGCCCGCACCCGCACCAGACCCGGGTCGCAGCCGGTGTCGCCGTGGTGGATGGCCAGGTAGCGGTCCACGCCGTCCCGGTGCGCCCGCACCACATGGTGGGAGTCGCGCCCGCGCAACTCGCGCCGCGCGCCTATCAGGACGCGCTCCAGATGACAGACCGTGTGCAGCCCTCCGTCGGCCGGTGACTCCAGCTCGGCGAGCAGCAGCTCCAAGGCGTGGGACTCCTCCAGGAGGGAGCGGTAGGAGCGGGCGGCCGGCCGCTCGGTCGAGGCGCGACCCTGCGGCTGGAGCAGCCGGGTCAGGGCGTGCGCGGGCAGGTCCAGAACCTCTTCCAGCATGCGGACGGCCCTCAGCGACTCCGGCCGCTGTGGCCGCCGCGCACCCTGCTGCCAGTAACTGAGGCTGGTCACACCCACTTTGACGCCGCGCTGCGCCAGCCGGTGCTGCACCCGGTGCAGGGCGAGTCCGCGGGCCGACAGCGCGGTGCGCAGCGCCAGGTGGAAGGGGCCCGTGCGCAGCGCCTGGGCCAACTCGGCCTCGGCGGCGGCCGTGCTGCCGTCTTCCATCCGCTCGCTCCCTTGTGAAGGTGAATATTCACAAACGGTGGCAGAAGCTTCGGTGGCCTGGAGTGCCTTGTTCCTCCTGGGCGGGCATCGGCCGTTCACAACCGATTCGATCTGTTCACACCGCGCTCTCACCGAGCATTGAAGCCGGTTGACCCACCCCCGACAACACCTGATGCTCCTGGCACGCGTCCGGACGCGCTCCTCCACCTCAACCCCCCCGCCACGGGAGGAACGCGAAGATGACCCGTGCTTCGGCATCGGCACCCCAAGAAAAGAACCGCATACGCGGCAGACGGCTGTCCGTAGCGGCGCTCGTCGCCTCCGCCCTGCTCGCCGTCCCCACCACGGCGAGCGCGGCCACCGGCGACCACGCGGCGGCGTCCCTGCGCTCCGCCAAGCAACTCGGCATCACCATGCAGGCGCAGCAGAAGACCAACTGGTGCTGGGCAGGCTCCGGAAACACCATCGCCACCTGGTTCGGGCGCACCTACAGCCAGAACCAGTTCTGCAACGCCGCCTTCAACCGGCAGCAGGGCACCACGTGCCCCAACAACCAGGCCACCCTGGGCAATGTGCAGAACGCCCTGGACTGGGCTGGCATCAACTCCGGCTCGTACGTGAGTGGATGGCTGCGCTACCCGACCGTCAAGACCGAGATCGACAACAACCGGCCGATCGAGACCCGCATCCAGTGGTCGTCCGGCGGCGGTCACATGCACGTCGTCTACGGCTACGACGAATCCAACAGCTGGGTGTACTGGGGCGACCCGTGGCCCTCCAGCGACCGCTACAACTGGGCCTCGCACAGCTGGTACGTGGGCAACGACGAGTTCTCCTGGACCCACTCGCTCTACCGGATCGGGGCGTGAGGGCATGAACGCTCACCAGCGCTCCAGCAGCCACTCGCGCCGGAACGCGGCCCGCGCCGCGGCCGCCGGCGCGCTGACCGCCGGCTTGCTGGGCCTCGCCCCGCTCGCCCACGCGGCACAGCCCCCGGCCCCCGTAGCGCCGCCCGCCTCCGGCCTCGCCGCAGCACACGAGGTGGCACAGGCGCCCGCGACGCTCAAGACGCTCTCCCGCTTCTTCGCCCGCGACGGCGCCATCGCCGAGGACAAGGCGCAGCCGCGGATCGAGGGCGCGTCCGTGCCGGTGTACACGCTCTCCCCGGAGTTCGTGGCGGGCACGGCGGACGCCCCGGTGGCCAAACTTGAATTCCTGGCCAGCGCGGCGGTCTCGGCCGACGGGCAGAAGGCGTCGGTGTGGACGGCCCGCACCGGCGACACCTGGAAGGTCGTCAACATCGCCACCGGCGACGACGAGACGCGCTACGCCGCCGAGGGCGCCAGGAAGCTCAGCGGCGGCACCGTCTTCCGCGAACCCCAGATCAACGCCTGGTACGTGCAGCGCGGCGAGAAGGTGCTGCCGCTCGACGCGGACGCCGTCCGCGCGGTCGGCGAGGGCGGCACCACCCTGGACGCCTACCGGGCCCGGGTCCACCGGGCCTACGGCGACAAGCTGCCCGGCACCGCCTATGACAGGAAGGGGCTGGCGGGCGGATACGCGGGCAGTGCGGAGCAGCCGTCCGTGCAGAAGGCCGGTGCGGACCGGCCGGCGGCCGCGGCGCCGCGGGGTGACGGCGGTTCGCCGGCCGTGGCCTTCGCCGCGACGGCGGGCGGGGCGGCCCTTGCGGCCCTGGGCCTGGGCGGTGCGGCGGTGCGCAGGCTGCGCCGCCGCTGACGGCCCCTTCGGGCCGCAACCCCCACGGGACGCGCCCTTCCCCTCCGGCCCCGGCAGCCACCGCTGCCGGGGCCGGAGCCGCTCCCTGCCCTGGGCGGACACCGATTGTCACTGCCCGCAAGTAGGGTGTGTGACATGGCCGACCCCAGCAGCTACCGACCCAAGCCGGGACAGATCCCCGACTCGCCGGGGGTCTACAAATTCCGTGACGAGCACGGCCGCGTGATCTACGTCGGGAAGGCGAAGAGCCTGCGCCAGCGGCTCTCCTCGTACTTCCAGGACCTCGCAGGCCTGCACCCGCGCACCCGCACCATGGTCACCACGGCCGCCTCCGTGGAGTGGACGGTCGTCTCCACCGAGGTCGAGGCGCTCCAGCTGGAGTACTCCTGGATCAAGGAGTACGACCCGCGGTTCAACGTGAAGTACCGCGACGACAAGAGCTACCCCTCACTGGCCGTCACCATGGGCGAGGAGTTCCCGCGCGTGCAGGTCATGCGCGGCCCCAAGAAGAAGGGCGTGCGCTACTTCGGCCCGTACGCGCACGCGTGGGCCATCCGCGAGACGGTCGACCTGATGCTGCGGGTCTTCCCCGTACGCACCTGCTCGGCCGGGGTGTTCAAGCGCTCCGCCCAGATCGGCAGACCCTGCCTGCTCGGCTACATCGGCAAGTGCTCCGCCCCCTGCGTCGGCCGGGTGACCGCCGAGGAGCACCGCGAACTGGCCGAAGAATTCTGCGACTTCATGGCCGGGCGTACCGGCGCGTACATCCGCCGTTTGGAACAGCAGATGCACGATGCCGCCGAGGAGATGGAGTACGAGAAGGCAGCCCGGCTGCGGGACGACATAGAGGCGCTCCGCCGCGCCATGGAGAAGAGCGCCGTCGTCCTCGCCGACGCCACCGACGCCGATCTGATCGCGGTCGCCGAGGACGAGCTCGAAGCGGCCGTGCAGATCTTCCATGTCCGCGGCGGCCGGGTGCGCGGCCAGCGCGGCTGGGTGACGGACAAGGTCGAGGCGGTCGACACGGCCGGCCTCGTCGAACACGCCCTCCAGCAGCTCTACGGCGAGGAGAGCGGCGACGCGGTCCCCAAGGAGGTCCTGGTCCCGGCCATGCCCGAGCCCGCAGGGCCCGTCGCCCAGTGGCTGGCCGAGCGCCGCGGCGCCCGCGTGGACCTGCGCATCCCCCAGCGCGGTGACAAGAAGGACCTGATGGCCACGGTCCAGCGCAACGCCGAGCAGGCCCTCGTCCTGCACAAGACCAAGCGCGCCTCCGACCTGACCACCCGCTCCCGCGCCCTGGAGGAGATCACCGAGGCGCTCGGCCTGGACTCCGCGCCGCTGCGCATCGAGTGCTTCGACATCTCCCACCTCCAGGGCCAGGACGTGGTGGCGTCCATGGTCGTCTTCGAGGACGGCCTGGCCCGCAAGAGCGAGTACCGCCGCTTCCAGATGAAGACCTTCGAGGGGCAGGACGACGTCCGCTCCATGCACGAGGTCGTCGGCCGGCGCTTCCGCCGCTATCTGCAGGAGAAGCAGAAGACGGGGGAGTGGCAGGAGGAGGGCCCGGACGACCAGGCGCGCCCCGAGGAGGACGACCGCCCCAAGCGCTTCGCCTACCCCCCGCAGCTCGTCGTCGTCGACGGCGGCAAGCCCCAGGTCGCCGCCGCCCGGCGAGCGCTGGAGGAGCTCGGCGTCACCGATGTGGCCGTCTGCGGCCTCGCCAAGCGACTGGAAGAGGTCTGGCTGCCCGGCGAGGACGACCCCGTCGTCCTGCCGCGCACCAGCGAGGGCCTCTACCTGCTGCAGCGCGTGCGCGACGAGGCGCACCGCTTCGCCATCTCCTACCAGCGCAGCAAGCGGACCAAGACCATGAAGGCCGGGCCGCTGGACGCGGTCCCCGGCCTCGGCGGCACCCGCAAGCAGGCGCTGCTCAAGCACTTCGGCTCGGTCAAGCGGCTGCGCGCCGCGACCGTCGAGCAGATCTGCGAGACGCCCGGCATCGGCCGCAAGACGGCCGAGACCATTGCCGCGGCGCTCGCCCAGGCGGCCCCGCCCGCCCCGGCCGTCAACATGGCGACGGGCGAGATCATGGACGAGGCGGAGGAATGATGGACGTCGCAGGCGGGCCGCGGGCCCGCACACGCCGCAGTATGGAAGAGCGGACGGCATCGACCCCGCCGTCCGAGGAACGGGGGAACGCACGATGAACGGCACCGAGCGGGACGGAGCACAGGTGAGTACGGGCACGACGGCGGATGCGGCCGGCGAGACGGCGGGCATCCCCGAGCTGGTGATCATCTCCGGCATGTCGGGGGCGGGGCGCAGCACCGCCGCCAAGTGTCTGGAGGACCTCGGCTGGTTCGTCGTCGACAACCTGCCGCCCGCGCTGATCCCCACCATGGTCGACCTCGGCGCCCGCTCCCAGGGCAACGTGGCCCGGATCGCCGTGGTCGTGGACGTGCGCGGCAGGCGGTTCTTCGACAACCTTCGCGAATCCCTCGCCGACCTCGCCGCCAAGAAGGTCAAGCGGCGGGTGATCTTCCTGGAGGCGTCCGACGACGCCCTGGTGCGCCGCTTCGAGTCGGTGCGCCGCCCGCACCCCCTGCAGGGCTCCGGGCGCATCGTCGACGGCATCGCCGCCGAGCGCGACCTGCTGCGCGAGCTGCGCGGCGACGCCGACCTGGTGATCGACACCTCCAGCCTCAACGTCCACGAGCTGCGCGCCAAGATGGACGCCCAGTTCGCGGGCGAGGAGGAGCCGGAGCTGCGCGCCACGGTCATGTCCTTCGGCTACAAGTACGGCCTGCCCGTCGACGCCGACCTCGTCGTGGACTGCCGCTTCCTGCCCAACCCGCACTGGGTCCCGGAGCTGCGCCCCTTCACCGGCCTCAACGAGGAGGTGTCCGGCTACGTCTTCAACCAGCCCGGCGCCAAGGAGTTCCTCGACCGCTACACCGAGCTGCTCCAGCTCATCGCCGCGGGCTACCGCCGCGAGGGCAAGCGCTATGTGACGATCGCGGTCGGCTGCACCGGCGGCAAGCACCGCTCCGTCGCCATGTCGGAGAAGCTCGCCCACCGTCTTGTCTCGGAGGGTGTCGAGACCGTCGTCGTCCACCGGGACATGGGGCGCGAGTGACCGGCCGCACCTTCCGGATGCGCCGCGTCCGCAAGCTCGTCCCGGGGCGCGGCCGTGAGGCCCGTACGCACCGCGGCACCCAGCCCAAGGTCGTCGCCCTCGGCGGCGGCCATGGGCTGTCCGCCTCGCTCGCCGCGCTGCGCCGCATCACCGGCGACCTGACGGCGGTCGTGACCGTCGCCGACGACGGGGGCTCCAGCGGCCGGCTCCGCGACGAGCTGGGCGTGCTGCCCCCCGGCGACCTGCGCAAGGCGCTCGCGGCGCTGTGCGGCGACGACGACTGGGGCCGGACCTGGGCCCGGGTCGTCAAGCACCGCTTCGAGAGCCAGGGCGAGCTGCACGGCCACGCCGTCGGCAATCTGCTGATCGTGGCCCTGTGGGAGCAGCTGGGCGACCACGTCCAGGCGCTGGACCTGGTGGGCAAGCTGCTCGGCGCGCACGGCCGGGTGCTGCCGATGTCCGCGGTCCCGCTGGAGCTCCAGGCGCTGGTCCGGGGCCACGACCCGGCCGCGCCCGACGCCGTGACCACGGTGCGGGGCCAGGCCACGGTGGCGCTCACCCCGGGCGAGGTGCAGTCCGTGCACGTCGTGCCGGAGGACCCGCCCGCGGTGCCAGAGGCCGTGGAGGCGGTGCTCGACGCCGACTGGGTGGTGCTCGGTCCGGGCTCCTGGTTCTCCTCCGTCATCCCGCACCTGCTCGTGCCCGAGCTGCTGGATGCGCTGCAGGAGACCAAGGCCCGCCGGGTGCTTTCGTTGAACCTTGCACCACAACCAGGGGAAACCGATGGCTTCTCCCCGCAGCGTCATTTGGAGGTTTTGGCCCGACACGCCCCTAAACTCGCCCTGGACGTGGTGCTGGCCGACGAGGCCGCCGTGCTCGACCGGGAGAGCCTCACCGATGCCGCCAAGCGGCTCGGGGCCACGGTCGAGCTGGCGCCGGTCGCCTCGCCCGACGGCTCCCCGACGCACGATCCGGAGCTGTTGGCCGCCGCGTACGACCGTATTTTTCGGATGCATGGAAGGATCGGCCCATGGCGATGACGGCAGCGGTGAAGGACGAAATCTCCCGGCTCCCCGTCACCCGGACCTGCTGCCGGAAAGCGGAGGTCTCGGCCATCCTGCGGTTCGCGGGCGGGTTGCACCTGGTCAGCGGGCGCATCGTGATCGAGGCGGAGCTGGACACCGGGATCGCCGCCCGGCGGCTGCGCAAGGACATCCTGGAAATCTTCGGGCATGCGTCCGACCTGGTGGTGATGGCCCCCGGCGGGCTGCGCAGAGGCAGCCGGTACGTGGTGCGGGTGGTGGCGGGCGGTGATCAGCTGGCGCGCCAGACCGGCCTGGTCGACGGCCGCGGCCGGCCGATCCGCGGGCTGCCCCCGCAGGTGGTCTCCGGGGCCACCTGCGATGCCGAGGCCGCCTGGCGCGGGGCCTTCCTCGCCCACGGTTCGCTCACCGAGCCCGGCCGCTCCTCCTCCCTGGAGGTGACCTGCCCGGGCCCCGAGGCGGCCCTGGCGCTGGTCGGTGCGGCCCGCAGGCTGCAGATCGCGGCCAAGGCCCGCGAGGTCCGCGGCGTGGACCGCGTCGTCGTCCGTGACGGTGATGCGATCGGCGCGCTGTTGACGCGGCTGGGTGCCCATGAGTCGGTGCTGGCCTGGGAGGAGCGGCGGATGCGCCGCGAGGTGCGGGCCACCGCCAACCGCCTGGCCAACTTCGACGACGCCAATCTGCGCCGCTCGGCGCGGGCCGCCGTCGCCGCGGGGGCCCGCGTCCAGCGGGCGCTGGAGATCCTCGGCGAAGAGGTGCCCGAGCACCTCGCCGCGGCCGGCCGGCTGCGCATGGAGCACAAGCAGGCTTCCCTGGAGGAGCTGGGCGCCCTCGCCGACCCGCCGCTGACCAAGGACGCGGTCGCCGGGCGGATCCGCCGGCTGCTGGCCATGGCCGACAAGCGCGCCCAGGACCTGGGCATCCCCGGCACGGAGTCCAACCTCTCGGACCTGTCCGACCTCTCCGAGGAGATGGCCGAGGGCATGGTCGGCTGATCTCGGCCGACTCCCGGCGTGCACCGCCCCCGCGACCCGCAAGGGTGCGGGGGCGGCCGCGTATGGCCGTTCTTGCGCTGTTGACATGATCATGTTGGGTCACCAGCCTGGCGTCCGTGCACTGACGTGACGGACTACAGCAAGGGGGGCTCATGAGACGCAGAGCGGGCACGGTTCTCGCGGCGGCTTCGCTGTTCCTCGGCGGGCTCGCGGCGGCGCCCTACACCCACGCACAACCACGGCCGGACGGCCCGGCCGGGGCGGATTCCGCCGCCCTGTCCGTATGGACCGCCCAGGTCACCGCCGAGCAGATACCCATCCTGCTCAAGGCCGGTGCCGACGGACACGAACTGACCAAGCGCCCCGCCGACGGCAAGGCTGCGCCGGTCGAGCTCTACCTGACCGGCGACCAGGCCCGCGAGTTACGCGGCCAGGGCATCGCCCTCACCGAGAAGCGCCTGCCGGAGCGCACCCGAAAGCGCCTCGCGGCCGCGGGCGACGGCGTCTTCCGCCCGTACAGCGGGAAGAACGGCCTCAAGCAGGAGATCACCGACACCGCCCGCAGCCACCCCGGCCTCGCCAAGGCCGTCGCCATCGGCAAGACCGTGCGCGGCCAGGACATCCTCGCCGTCAAGATAGGCAAGGACGCGGCCAGGACGCCCGACGGCGCCAAGCCCGCCGTGCTCTACATGTCCAACCAGCACGCCCGCGAGTGGATCACCCCGGAGATGACCCGACGGCTGATGCACCACTACCTCGACCGCTACGGCAAGGACGAGCGGATCACCAAGATCATGGACCGCACCGAGCTGTGGTTCGTCCTCTCGGCCAACCCCGACGGCTACGACTTCACCTTCGAGAGCCCTGCCAGCCGGCTGTGGCGCAAGAACCTGCGGGACAACAACGGCGACGGGAAGATCACCCCCGGCGACGGCGTCGACCTCAACCGCAACTTCCCCTACAAGTGGGGCTACGACAACGAGGGTTCGTCCGCCCGGCCCGGCTCCGAGACCTACCGCGGGCCCGCGCCCGCCTCCGAGCCCGAGACGCGCGCCCTGGACGCCTTCGAAAAGCGCCACCACTTCACCTACGCCGTCAACTACCACTCGGCCGCCGAGCTCCTGCTCTACGGCGTCGGCTGGCAGGTGGCCACCCCCACCCCCGACGACGTCCTCTACCGGGCGCTGGCCGGCACCCCCGAGAAGTCCGCGATCCCCGGCTACCGCCCGCAGCTCTCCTCCGAGCTGTACACCACCAACGGCGAGGCCGACGGCCATGCGGCCAACGTCAACGGCACGATGATGTTCACGCCGGAGATGTCCACCTGCGAGACCGCCTCGCGCGTCGACCCCAACGACCGCTGGAACCCGGCCGACTGCCCGTCCTCCTTCAACTTCCCCGACGACGAGAAGCTGATCCAGGGCGAGTTCACGAAGAACCTCCCCTTCGCCCTGTCCGTCGCCGAGACCGCCGCCCACGCCGACCGCCCCTCCTCCTCGGTCGGTCTGAGCGCACCGGACTTCACGCCCGACGTCTTCACCGCCTCCTATGCGCGCGGCGGTAAGCAGGCCGTCGCCGTCACCGCCCGCAAGAGCGTGCGCGACAAGCGCCTCAACTACACCGTCGACGGCGGCCGTACGCACACCGAGCAGCTGCGGGCCTGGGACGGCGGCGACCGCTACGGCGGCGAGGACAACCTCCGCTTCGACCGGTACCGCGCCACCGTCGAGGACGCGCGCCCCGGCGCCACCGTGCGGGTGTGGTTCACCGGCCGCACCCGCGAGGGCAAGCCGACCGCGAGCGAGCCCTTCACCTTCACCGTGGCCGAGCGGCCGCGCGGCGCCGACACCCTGGTCATCTCCGACGAGGGCGGCACCACTGCCGGCCGGCACTCCGCCGACTACACCGCGGCACTCGCCGACAACGGCCGCACCGCGGCCGTCTGGGACGTCGCGACCCAGGGCGCACCGCATGCGCTGGGCGTGCTCTCCGGCTTCGACACCGTCGTGTGGAACTCCGGCACCGCCCACCCCGACGGCGCCACGCTGCTGGCCGTACGCGACTTCGTCAACGAAGGCGGCAAGCTGATCGCCACGGGGGTCGAGGCCGGCGGCGAGTCGAAGGTCGGCGACGCCGACACCGACGACTTCGCGCAGTACTACCTCGGCGCGGGCGACCGCACGACCGTCGCCGCCCCGTCGCGCTTCACCGGGGCCGGTGAGCTCACCGGGGTGACGGTCGCCCTGACCACCGGAGCGGGCGGTGCCTACCGCCCCGTTTCGGACGAGCTGCCGCCCGACCGCTTCCCGCAGTTCCGCAGCGCCGCCGCGGGCGACTACACCGGCAAGGTCACTCTCCGTGACGGCTCGGCCGGGCCCGTGCACCGTGCCGCGGCTGTCACTACGCGTGACACCGCGCTCCTCGGCTTCGGTCTGGAGAATGTCCCGGATGCCCGAGAGCGCACTGCACTTATGAGCGCCCTCCTGCACGCTGTGCGCGGCTGACGCCGAGAGCCCGGATGCCTGCCCGCGCTTGCCCTCCGAGGGGGTGCGGGCAGGCGCCGCCAATGTCACGTCCCTCCCTTGTTAGAGGTAGGGTCGGTGGTGGTCGGGGACATCCCATACACCCGCCGGCGGACAGCCCGGCACACCAACGAGGAGATCGGTTCGTGACGATCCGCGTAGGCATCAACGGCTTTGGCCGTATCGGTCGTAACTACTTCCGCGCGCTCCTGGAGCAGGGTGCGGACATCGAGATCGTCGGCGTCAACGACCTGACCGACAACGCCACCCTGGTTCACCTGCTGAAGTACGACAGCATCCTGGGCCGTCTGAAGCAGGACGTCAGCCACACCGACAACACGATCACTGTCGGCAACCAGACCTTCAAGACGATGGCCGAGCGTGACCCGGCCGCCCTCCCGTGGGGCGAGCTCGGCGCCGACATCGTCATCGAGTCGACCGGCATCTTCACCAAGAAGGCCGACGCCGAGAAGCACATCCAGGCCGGCGCCAAGAAGGTCCTGATCTCCGCCCCCGCCTCCGGCGAGGACATCACCATCGTGATGGGCGTCAACCAGGACAAGTACGACGCGGCCAACCACCACGTCATCTCCAACGCCTCCTGCACCACCAACTGCGTGGCGCCGATGGCCAAGGTTCTCGACGAGAACTTCGGCATCGTCAAGGGCATGATGACCACGGTCCACGCGTACACCAACGACCAGCGGATCCTGGACTTCCCGCACAAGGACCTGCGCCGTGCGCGGGCCGCCGCGGAGAACATCATCCCGACCTCCACCGGTGCCGCCAAGGCCACCGCCCTGGTCCTCCCGCAGCTCAAGGGCAAGCTGGACGGCATCGCCATGCGCGTGCCGGTCCCGACCGGCTCGGTCACCGACCTGGTCCTCGAGCTCGACCGCGAGGTCAGCAAGGACGAGATCAACGCCGCCTTCCAGAAGGCCGCCCAGGGCGAGCTCAAGGGCATCCTCGAGTACACCGAGGACGCGATCGTCTCCTCCGACATCGTCAACTGGCCGGCCTCCTGCACCTTCGACTCGCAGCTCACGATGGTCCAGGGCAAGCAGGTCAAGGTCGTCGGCTGGTACGACAACGAGTGGGGTTACTCCAACCGCCTGGTCGACCTGACCGTGTTCGTCGGCGGCAAGCTCTGACGGCTGCCTGACGGCTGTCACAGGCACCGAGATGTAGGGACGGGGCTCGTACGGCGCGACGGTGCGCCGTACGAGCCCCGTCCTATGACTGTCACTCATGGAATCCCCCAGCCACCGCTGGGAGTCGGCCCCCAACCGGAGTCACTGCATGAAGACGATCGACGAACTCGTCCAGGACGGCGTCGAGGGCAAGCGGGTTTTCGTCCGCGCCGACCTCAACGTGCCGCTCGACGGCACCACCATCACCGACGACGGCCGCATCCGCGCCGTCGCCCCGACCATCGCCAAGCTCGCCGAGGCGGGCGCCAAGGTGATCGTCGCCTCCCACCTGGGCCGTCCCAAGGGCGCCCCGGAGCCCCGGTTCTCCCTCTCCCCGGCCGCGAAGCGGCTCGGCGAGATCCTGGGCAAGAACGTCTCGTTCGCCACCGACACGGTCGGCGACAGCGCGAAGGCCACCGTTGCCGCCATGGCGAACGGCGAGGTCACGCTGCTGGAGAACCTCCGTTTCAATGCGGGCGAGACCAGCAAGGACGATGCGGAGCGCGGCGCCTTCGCCGATGCGCTCGCGTCGCTGGCCGACCTCTACGTGGGCGACGGCTTCGGTGCGGTGCACCGCAAGCACGCCTCGGTCTTCGACCTGCCGGCGCGCCTGCCGCACGCCGCGGGCGGTCTGATCGCCACCGAGGTCGGCGTCCTGAAGAAGCTCACCGAGGACGTCGCACGCCCCTACGTGGTGGTCCTCGGCGGCGCCAAGGTCTCCGACAAGCTGGGCGTCATCGACAACCTGCTGAAGAAGGCCGACCGGATCCTCATCGGCGGCGGCATGTCCTACACCTTCCTGGCCGCCAAGGGCCACGAGGTGGGCATCTCGCTGCTGCAGGAGGACCAGAAGGACACCTGCCTGGCCTACCTGGCCGAGGCGGAGAAGCGCGGCGTGGAGTTCGTGCTCCCCGTCGACGTCCTGGTCTCGGCCGAATTCCCGGACCTGAAGACCAAGGCCCCGGCCAACCCGGAGACCGTCTCCTCGGACGCCATCCCGGCCGACAAGGAGGGCCTGGACATCGGCCCGAAGACGCGCGAGCTCTACGCCGCGAAGCTCGCCGACGCGGGCACCGTCTTCTGGAACGGTCCGATGGGCGTCTTCGAGCACCCCGACTACGCGGGCGGCACCAAGGCCGTCGCGCAGGCGCTCGTCGACTGCTCCGGCTTCACCGTCGTGGGTGGTGGCGATTCGGCCGCCGCCGTGCGCACCCTTGGCTTCGACGAGAACGCTTTCGGCCACATCTCGACCGGCGGCGGCGCCAGCCTCGAATACCTCGAGGGCAAGACGCTCCCCGGCCTCGCCGCACTGGAGGACTGAACCACCGTGAGTGAACGCACCCCGCTGATGGCGGGCAACTGGAAGATGAACCTCAACCACCTCGAGGCCATCGCGCACGTCCAGAAGCTCGCCTTCACCCTCGCCGACAAGGACTACGAGGCCACCGAGGTCGCCGTCCTGCCGCCCTTCACCGACCTCCGCTCGGTGCAGACCCTGGTCGACGGCGACAAGCTGAAGATCAAGTACGGGGCCCAGGACCTTTCGGCGTACGACTCCGGTGCGTACACCGGCGAGACCTCCGGCGCCATGCTCGCCAAGCTCAAGTGCACCTACGTGGCGGTCGGGCACTCCGAGCGCCGCCAGTACCACGGCGAGACCGACGAGCTGTGCAACGCCAAGGTCAAGGCGGCCTACCGGCACGGCCTGACCCCGATCCTGTGCGTCGGCGAGGGCCTGGAGGTCCGCAAGGCGGGCAACCAGGTCGCGCACACCCTCGCGCAGGTCGACGGCGCCCTCAAGGACGTCCCGGCCGAGCACGCGGAGACCGTCGTCATCGCCTACGAGCCCGTCTGGGCGATCGGCACCGGCGAGGTCGCCACGCCCGAGGACGCGCAGGAAGTGTGCGGCGCGATCCGCCGCCGCCTGGCCGAGCTGTACAGCCCCGAGCTGGCCGACAAGGTCCGCATCCAGTACGGCGGCTCGGTCAAGGCCTCCAACGTCGCCGCGATCATGGCGCAGCCGGACGTGGACGGCGCGCTGATCGGCGGTGCCGCACTGGACGCCGACGAGTTCGTCAAGATCGTCCGTTTCCGCGATCAGTAGACGGCTATGACGACGGCCCCCCGCCGTCGTACCCTGTCGGGGCCGGGACCGGCGTGTTCGCGCCACCCGGCCCCACTTTCGTTCACAGATCCGAGAGAGTTGGTCCAGCCGTGGTCTTGGGGTTCTCGATCGCCCTCATCGTCTTCAGCCTGCTGATGATGATGCTGGTGCTCATGCACAAGGGGAAGGGCGGCGGTCTGTCCGACATGTTCGGCGGTGGCATGCAGTCCTCGGTCGGCGGTTCCTCGGTGGCCGAGCGCAACCTCGACCGCATCACCATCGTTGTCGGACTGCTCTGGTTCGCGTGCATTGTCGCGCTTGGCCTGCTGATGAAGCTCCATAGCTGACGTACCGTCGTGGGCGCGGCCTATTATTGGGCTCGCGTCCTCGCGGCCGGGCTGTAACTCCTGCCACTGGACGCGCGTTGGGCCTTACGTAGACTGGGGCGCCCGCAGCGAAGCCGTCCAGAGCGACGCCGCGGCGCGCAGCCGCTATCCGGCACAGTGCAGCACCATCACGCAGGGAGTTACGACCGTGGCAAGTGGCAACGCGATCCGGGGAAGCCGGGTCGGGGCGGGGCCGATGGGCGAGGCCGAGCGGGGCGAGTCCGCGCCGCGCCTCCGCATCTCCTTCTGGTGCTCTAACGGGCACGAGACGCAGCCGAGCTTCGCCAGCGACGCACAGGTGCCGGACACCTGGGACTGCCCGCGCTGCGGCTTCCCGGCCGGCCAGGACCGGGACAGCCCGCCGGACCCGCCCCGCACCGAGCCCTACAAGACGCACCTCGCCTACGTCCGAGAGCGGCGCAGCGACGCCGACGGCGAGGCGATCCTCGCGGAGGCGCTCGCCAAGCTCCGCGGGGAGATCTGAGACGGCGACAGCCGAACAGCGCCAAGCGGCCCGGCCGCACACCTGACGCAGGTGTGCGGCCGGGCCGCTTTCATCCTTTAGGTTGGGTGTGCGAGGCAGCTACCGAGTAGAAGTGGGCTGATGTCCGAGATGAACGCAGAAGGCCGCACCGGGCTGGACCGGACTCCGGAGTGGAACGCGCTGGCCAAGCACCGGGAGCAACTGGGGGAGGTGCAGCTGCGCCGGCTCTTCGCCGACGACCCGCGACGCGCGGAGAGCTACGCGCTCACCGTCGGCGACCTGTACCTCGACTACTCCAAGCACCTTGTCACCGACGAGACCCTGCGCCTGCTGCGCGAGCTCGCGGCGGCCCGCGGTGTCACCGAGCTGCGTGACGCCATGTTCCGCGGCGAGAAGATCAACACCACCGAGGGCCGCGCGGTGCTGCACACCGCCCTGCGCGCCCCGGAGTCGGCCGTCGTCGAGGTCGACGGGCAGAACGTGGTGCCCGCCGTGCACGCCGTCCTGCGCAAGATGCAGGTCTTCTGCGACCGGGTCCTGTCGGGCGACTGGAAGGGCCACACGGGCCGGCGCATCAAAAACGTCGTCAACATCGGTATCGGCGGCTCCGACCTCGGTCCGGCGATGGCGTACGAGGCGCTGCGCGCCTACACCCACCGTGACCTGACGTTCCGTTTCGTCTCCAACGTGGACGGTGCCGATCTGCACGAGGCCGTGCGGGACCTGGACCCGGCCGAGACGCTCTTCATCGTCGCCTCCAAGACCTTCACGACGATCGAGACCATCACCAACGCCACGTCCGCGCGCAACTGGCTGCTGGCCGGGCTGCAGGCGGGCGAGGAGGCGGTGGCCAAGCACTTCGTGGCGCTGTCGACGAACGAGGAGAAGGTCTCCGAGTTCGGCATCGACACGGCCAACATGTTCGAGTTCTGGGACTGGGTCGGCGGGCGTTACTCCTACGATTCGGCCATCGGGCTGTCCCTGATGCTCGCCATCGGCCCGGACCGCTTCCGCGAGATGCTCGCCGGCTTCCACCTCGTCGACGAGCACTTCCGCACGGCGCCGCTGGAGGAGAACGCGCCGGTGCTGCTCGCTCTGCTGGGCGTCTGGTACGGCAATTTCCACGACGCCCAGTCGCATGCGGTGCTGCCCTACAGCCACTACCTGTCGAAGTTCGCCGCGTATCTGCAGCAGCTGGACATGGAGTCCAACGGCAAGTCCGTGGACCGCGACGGAAACCCCGTCAACTGGCAGACGGGTCCGGTCGTCTGGGGCACCCCGGGGACGAACGGGCAGCACGCCTACTACCAGTTGATCCACCAGGGGACGAAGCTGATCCCGGCGGACCTGCTGGGCTTCGCCCGTCCCGTGGCCGACCTGCCGCAGGGGCTGGTGCCCCAGCACGACCTGCTGATGGCCAACCTGTTCGCCCAGGGCCAGGCGCTCGCCTTCGGCAAGACGCCGGAGGAGGTCGCGGCGGAGGGCGTACCGGCGGAGCTGGTCCCGCACAAGACGTTCCCCGGCAACCGCCCGACGACGACGATCCTGGCGAACGAGCTGTCCCCGTCGGTGCTGGGTCAGCTGATCGCCCTGTATGAGCACAAGGTCTTCGTGCAGGGGGCCATCTGGAACATCGACTCCTTCGACCAGTGGGGCGTCGAGCTCGGCAAGGTCCTCGCCAAGCGGGTCGAGCCCGCGCTCACGGAGGGCGCGGACGTGCCGGGGCTGGACGCGTCCACGGCCACCCTGGTCTCGCGCTACCGCGAGCTGCGGGGGCGCTAGGCGCTACCGGCACATACGGCGATGGGCCCGGCCTCCGAGAGGAGACCGGGCCCATCGCCGTATGCGGCAGCGTCAGGGCGATGCCGGGGGATACAGGTCCCGCGGGAGCTTCGCGGCAGCGGCGGCGTCCAGCAGCCACAGCGTGCGGCGCGAGCCGCGGGCGCCGGCCGCCGGGGCCTGGACCTCGCCGGCACCGCTGAGGGCCAGGGCCACCGCCCCCGCCTTGTCCTCGCCCGCCGCCAGCAGCCACACCTCGCGCGCCGAGCGGATCGCCGGCAGGGTCAGCGACACCCGCGTCGGCGGCGGCTTGGGCGCGCCGTGGACGCCGACGACCGTGCGCTCGGTCTCCCGGACGCCCGGGAGCTCGGGGAAGAGCGACGCCACGTGCGTGTCCGGGCCGACGCCCAGCAGCAGTACGTCGAAGGACGGCACCGCCGCATGGTCCTCGGGCCGGGCCGCCGCGGCCAGTTCGGCCGCGTATGCCTCGGCCGCCGCGTCCGCGTCGTCGTAGCGGCCGTCCGCCGACGGCATGGAGTGCACCCGCGCCGGATCGACGTCCACCGAGTCCAGCAGCGCCGCCCGGGCCTGTGTGTCGTTGCGCTCCGGGTGGCCCTCCGGCAGGAACCGCTCGTCGCCCCACCACAGGTCCAGCCGCGACCAGTCGACGGCGTCCCGGGCGGGCGCGGCGGCCAGGGCGGCGAGCAGCCCGTTGCCGTTGCGGCCGCCCGTGAGGACCACGGACGCCGAGCCGCGCGCGGCCTGTGCGTCCACGATCTTCGTGATCAGCCGGGCTGCCGCGGCCTGCGCCATCAGCTCCTTGTCCCGGTGGACGACGATCTGAGGCGTGCTCACTTGGTCGCCGCCTTCTTGGCGGGTGCCTTCTTCGCCGCCGCGGGCTTGGCCCCGGACGCCTCGGAGGCGTCCTGCTCCTCGGCCTTCCCGGAGTCCGCCGCGGGCGCCCCGGCGTCGCCGAGCCGCTCGACGCCGTACTTCAGCGTCGACTCGTAGACCGTGTCAGGGTCCAGCCGCCGCAGCTCCTCCGCGAGCAGCTCGGCGGTGTCCCGGCGCTTGAGCGCCACCGCGCGGTCCGGCTGGCCGCGCATGGTGAGCTTGGCGAGCGAGCCGTCGGGACGGTCCAGGGTGACGGGACCGTTCTTGGTCTCCAGGCGGACGGCCGTCAGGCCCGGCCCCTCGGAGACGGTCCGGCGGGCCGTCACCCCGAGCCGGTCCGCCAGCCACATGGCCAGCAGTTCGCCGCTGGGGTTGTAGGCCTCGCCCTCCACCTCCGCCGAGGTGACCTCGACGGTCTGCTGGTCCAGGGCCGCCGCGAGCATCGAGCGCCACGGCGTGATCCGGGTCCAGGCCAGGTCGGTGTCGCCGGGCGCGTAGTTGGCCGCGCGGGCCGAGAGCTCGGAGACCGGGTCCTCGGCGGCGTAGGTGTCGGTGACCCGGCGCTGGGCGAGCGCACCGAGGGGGTCCTTCTCCGGGTTGAGCGGAGAGTTGACCGGCCACCAGACGACGACGGGCGCGTCCGGCAGCAGCAGGGGCAGCACCACC
Source organism: Streptomyces olivoverticillatus (assembly GCF_014203555.1). Taxonomy (GTDB): domain Bacteria; phylum Actinomycetota; class Actinomycetes; order Streptomycetales; family Streptomycetaceae; genus Streptomyces; species Streptomyces olivoverticillatus. The sequence goes on from NZ_JACHJH010000002.1 coordinate 1,058,972, forward strand.
GACTGGGCGTGGTCTATCACCTCGCCGTACAGGCGCAGCACCACCGTCTCGCCGGTGCCGGCCGCCGCGCCCACCCGCACCTCGGCGTCGAGCCGGGCCTGGGCGCGGTCGCGCGGCGAGCGGCTCACCCGCTTGATGACGACCAGCTTGCGCGAGGGGTGCTCGCGGGAGGCCTCGTTGGCCGCCTTGAGCGCGTCGTAGGCGTGCTCCTCGTCGGTGACGATGACGAGGGTGAGCACCATGCCGATGGCGGGGGTGCCGATCGCCCGCCGCCCCTCGACCAGCGCATTGTTGATCTTGCTGGCCGTGGTGTCCGTGAGATCCATTTTCATGGCCGACGCCAGCTCCGTCCATCTCGTGCGAGCATCTCGTCCGCCTCGACCGGCCCCCAGGTGCCGGCCGGGTACTGCGCGGGCTTGCCGTGCTTGTCCCAGTACTCCTCGATCGGGTCGAGGATCCGCCAGGACAGCTCGACCTCCGTGAGGCGCGGGAAGAGGTTGGCGTCGCCGAGCAGCACATCGAGGATGAGCCGCTCGTACGCCTCCGGGCTGGACTCGGTGAAGGACTCGCCGTAGGCGAAGTCCATCGAGACGTCCCGGACCTCCATCGAGGTGCCCGGCACCTTGGAGCCGAACCGCATGGTGACGCCCTCGTCCGGCTGCACCCGGATGACCAGGGCGTTCTGCCCCAGCTCCTCGGTCGCGGTGTGGTCGAAGGGCGAGTGCGGGGCGCGCTGGAAGACGACCGCGATCTCGGTGACGCGGCGGCCGAGCCGCTTGCCGGTGCGCAGGTAGAAGGGGACGCCCGCCCAGCGGCGGTTGTCGATCTCCAGCTTGATCGCGGCATAGGTGTCGGTCTTCGACTTGGCGTCGATGCCGTCTTCCTCGAGGTAGCCGACGACCTCCTCGCCGCCCTGCCAGCCGTGGGCGTACTGGCCGCGCACGGTCTCCTTGCCGAGGTCCTTGGGCAGCCGGACGGCGCCCAGCACCTTGGTCTTCTCCGCCACCAGCGCGTCCGCGTCGAAGGAGGCGGGCTCCTCCATGGCGGTCAGCGCGAGCAGCTGCAGCAGGTGGTTCTGGATGACGTCACGGGCGGCGCCGATGCCGTCGTAGTAGCCCGCGCGGCCGCCGATGCCGATGTCCTCGGCCATGGTGATCTGCACATGGTCGACGAAGGACCGGTTCCAGATCGGCTCGAAGAGGGTGTTGGCGAAGCGCAGCGCCAGGATGTTCTGGACCGTCTCCTTGCCCAGGTAGTGGTCGATCCGGAAGACCTCTTCAGGCGGGAAGACCTCGTGGACGATCCGGTTGAGCTCCTGGGCGCTGGCCAGGTTGTGCCCGAAGGGCTTCTCGATGACGGCGCGCCGCCAGGAGCCCTCCTTCTGGTCGGCCAGGCCGTGCTTCTTCAGCTGCTGGACGACCTTGGGGAAGAACTTGGGCGGTACGGACAGGTAGAAGGCGAAGTTGCCGCCCGTGCCCTGCGCCTTGTCCAGTTCCTCGATGGTCGTCTTGAGGGTGTCGAAGGCCTCGTCGTCGTCGAAGTCGCCCTCGACGAAGCGGCAGCCCTGCACCAGCTGCTGCCAGACCTCCTCGCGGAAGGGGGTGCGCGAGTGCTCCTTGACGGCCGCGTACACCTCGCTCGCGAAGTCCTCGTCGGCCCAGGAGCGGCGGGCGAAGCCGATCAGGGAGAAACCCGGCGGAAGCAGTCCCCGGTTGGCCAGGTCGTAGACCGCCGGCATCAGCTTTTTCCTGGACAAATCGCCCGTGACACCAAAGATGACCAGGCCCGACGGCCCCGCGATGCGCGGGAGCCGTCGGTCCTGAGCGTCACGCAGCGGATTGCTGCTGCTCAATTCATGCCTCCGGAGCGAGGCGCTTGAGCTCCGCCTCGGTGGACTTCAGAAGGTCGTTCCACGACTGCTCGAACTTGTCGACGCCCTCGTCCTCCAGGAGCTGGACGACGTCGTCGTACGAGATGCCCAGCTTGGCCAGGGCGTCGAGCTCGGCCTTGGCCTGCTCGTAGGTGCCGCGCACGGTGTCACCGGTGATCTGCCCGTGGTCGGCGGTGGCCTCCAGGGTGGCCTCCGGCATGGTGTTGACCGTGTTGGGCGCCACCAGGTCGTCCACGTACAGGGTGTCCTTGTAGGCCGGGTCCTTGACGCCGGTCGAGGCCCACAGCGCACGCTGCTTGTTGGCGCCGGCCTTCTCCAGGGCGGCCCAGCGGTCGGAGGAGAAGACCTCCTCGTACGCCTGGTAGGCCAGGCGGGCGTTGGCGAGGGCGGCCTTGCCGCGCAGCGCCTTGGCCTCCTCGGTGCCCAGGGCGTCCAGACGCTTGTCGATCTCGGTGTCCACGCGGGACACGAAGAAGGACGCGACCGAGTGGATCAGCGACAGGTCCAGGCCCGCGGCCTTCGCCTTCTCCAGGCCGGTCAGGTAGGCGTCCATCACGGCGCGGTAGCGCTCGAGGGAGAAGATCAGCGTGACGTTGACGCTGATGCCCTTGCCGATCACCTCGGCGATGGCCGGCAGGCCCGCCTTGGTGGCCGGGATCTTGATCAGGGTGTTGGGCCGGTCCACCAGCCAGGCCAGCTGCTTGGCCTCGGCGACCGTGGCGACCGTGTCGTGCGCCAGGCGCGGGTCGACCTCGATGGAGACCCGGCCGTCCTGGCCGTCGGTGGCGTCGAAGACCGGGCGCAGGATGTCGGCGGCGTCGCGGACGTCCGCCGTCGTGATCATGCGGATGGCCTCGTCCACGGTGACCTTGCGGGCCGCGAGGTCGGCGAGCTGCTGCTGGTAGCCCTCGCCGCCGGAGATCGCCTTCTGGAAGATCGACGGGTTGGTCGTGACGCCCACGACGTGGCTCTGGTCGATCAGCTCGGCCAGGTTCCCGGACGTGATGCGCTTGCGGGACAGGTCGTCCAGCCAGATCGCGACGCCCTCGTCGGAGAGGCGCTTGAGTGCGTCTGTCATGGGTTCTGCATCTCCTACTGGATCGTGTGCGGGCGTCAGCGGCGGCTGGCGTCGGCGATGGACTCGCGGGCGGCCTCGACGACGGCGTCGGAGGTCAGACCGAACTCGCGGTAGAGCACCTTGTAGTCGGCGGAGGCGCCGAAGTGCTCCAGGGAGACGATCCGGCCGGCCTCGCCGACGTAGCGGTACCAGGTCAGGCCGATACCGGCCTCGACGGCCACCCGGGCCTTGACGTCGGGCAGCAGCACGCCGTCGCGGTAGGCCTGGTCCTGCTCCTCGAACCACTCGACGGACGGCATCGAGACCACGCGGGTCGGGATGCCCTCGGCCTGGAGCATGTCGCGGGCCTCGACGGCCAGCTGGACCTCGGAGCCGGTGCCGATCAGGATCACCTGCGGCCGGCCGCCCTCGGCCTCGAACAGGACGTAGCCGCCCTTGGCGACGCCCTCGTTGGCCTCGTACGTCGGCACGTTCTGGCGGGTGAGGGCCAGGCCGTGCGGCGCCGGGTGGCTGGTGTGCCGCTTGAAGATCTCGCGCCAGGCGATCGCCGTCTCGTTGGCGTCGGCCGGGCGGACCATGTTCAGGCCCGGGATGGCGCGCAGCGCGGCCATGTGCTCGACCGGCTGGTGGGTCGGGCCGTCCTCGCCGAGGCCGATGGAGTCGTGCGTCCACACATAGGTGACCGGCAGCTTCATCAGGGCGGCGAGGCGGACGGCCGGGCGCATGTAGTCGGAGAACACCAGGAAGGTGCCGCCGTAGACGCGGGTGTTGCCGTGCAGCGCGATGCCGTTCATGGTCGAGCCCATGGCGTGCTCGCGGATGCCGAAGTGGATCGTGCGGCCGTAGGGGTCCGCCTCCGGCAGGGGGTTGCCCACCGGGAGGAAGGACGACGACGCGTCGATCGTGGTGTTGTTCGAGCCGGCGAGGTCGGCGGAGCCGCCCCACAGCTCGGGGACCACGGCGCCGAGCGCCTTGAGGACCTCGCCGGACGCCTTGCGGGTCGCGACGTCCTTGCCCGCCGGGAAGACCGGGACGGCCTTCTCCCAGGCGTCGGGCAGCTCGCCCGCGTTGATGCGGTCGAACTCGGCGGCGCGCTCGGGGTTGGCCTGGCGCCACTCCTGGAGCTGCTTGTCCCAGGCGGCGTGCGCCTCGCGGCCGCGGTCGACGACCTTGCGGACGTGCGTGAAGACCTCGTCCTCGACCTGGAAGTGCTGCTCGGGGTCGAAGCCCATGACCCGCTTGGTCGCGGCGACCTCGGTCTCGCCGAGCGCCGAGCCGTGGGAGGCCTCGGTGTTCTGGGCGTTCGGCGCGGGCCAGGCGATGATCGTCCGGGCGGCGATGATCGAGGGGCGCTCGGTCTCGGCCTTGGCGGCCTGGAAGGCGGCGTGCAGCGCCTTGACGTCGAAGTCGCCGTTGGCGCCCTGCTCGATGCGCTGCACGTGCCAGCCGTAGGCCTCGTACCGCTTGAGGACGTCCTCCGAGAACGCCGTCTCGGTGTCGCCCTCGATCGAGATGTGGTTGTCGTCGTAGAGCGCGACGATGTTGCCCAGCTTCTGGTGGCCGGCCAGCGAGGACGCCTCGGCGGAGATGCCCTCCTCCAGGTCGCCGTCGGAGACGATGGCCCAGATGGTGTGGTCGAAGGGCGACTCGCCCTGCGGGGCCTCCGGGTCGAACAGACCGCGCTCGTAGCGGGCGGCCATGGCCATGCCCACCGCGTTGGCGATGCCCTGGCCGAGCGGGCCGGTGGTGGTCTCCACGCCGCGGGTGTGGCCGTGCTCCGGGTGGCCCGGGGTCTTGCTGTCCCAGGTGCGGAAGGCCTTGAGGTCCGACAGCTCCAGGCCGTAGCCGGCCATGAAGAGCTGGACGTAGAGGGTCAGGCTGGTGTGGCCGGGGGAGAGGACGAATCGGTCGCGGCCGGTCCAGTCGGCGTCACTCGGGTCGTGCCGCATCAGCTTCTGGAAGAGCAGGTACGCGGCGGGCGCGAGGCTCATGGCCGTGCCGGGATGGCCGTTGCCGACCTTCTGCACGGAGTCCATGGCCAGGACGCGGGCTGTATCGACGGCCCGCTGGTCCAGTTCGGTCCATTCCAGGTCTGTGGTGGTCGGCTTGTTGCTCACCCTGGGTCAGGGCTCCTCTCCACATGGTTCTGATTGCCGGGGGCGGTATGTTCCGCCACGACGCGGCGGTGACGAGCCTACCCCCGCTGGGCGCGCATCTTTTCGACGTATCAGGCGGGCTGTGGGGCTCTCATTTGAGTGCCCTCGGATGGTCCTCGCGTCCAGCCTGCCGGTCATACCGGCGGGCCGCCTCCTGAACGCGACCGTTCTGTCAGGTTCCCCGCCCCTTGCGTCACACACGCCCGGGCCCCGGACCGGGTTCCGTACGCCCTCAACACGACACCACCCCGGCGGAGGGCGCGCTGTCCCCTGCGTCTAAAGTGGCGTGGTACGCGCAAGCCTTCGCCGGGCTCTCGACCCCCCGGACATGCTTGCTGGCCTTATCTCTGTCAGGGGTGTGCGTGACGGCCGTCGAATCCCGTCCTGCGGGGCTGCTTGCCGAGAGCGAGAGCCCCGGTCACCGGCCGTTCGGTGCCCGTGCCAAGGCCTTCGTGGCGCTGACCAAGCCGCGGATCATCGAGCTGCTGCTGATGACGACGGTGCCGGTGATGTTCCTCGCCGCACAGGGCGTGCCCGACCTGTGGCTGGTCCTGGCCACGTGCATCGGCGGCTACCTGTCCGCGGGCGGCGCCGGCGCGTACAACATGTACATCGACCGGGACATCGACGCGCTGATGGAGCGCACCGCCCAGCGCCCCCTGGTCACTGGGATGGTCTCGCCGAAGGAGTGCCTGGCCTTCGCCACGGCCCTGACCGTGGGCTCCACCCTGTGGTTCTGGTTCCTGGTCAACCCGCTGTCGGCGATGCTGGCGCTCGGGGCCAACGCCTTCTACGTCGTCATCTACACGATGCTCCTCAAGCGCCGCACCGCGCAGAACATCGTCTGGGGCGGCATCGCCGGCTGCCTGCCGGTCATCATCGGCTGGTCCGCCGTCACCAACTCGGTCTCCTGGGCCGCGCTCGTCCTCTTCCTGGTCATGTTCTTCTGGACGCCGCCGCACTACTGGCCGCTGTCGATGAAGGTGAAGGACGACTACGCGCGGGCCGGCGTGCCGATGCTGCCGGTGATCTCGGGCAACAAGGCGGTCGCCAAGCAGATCGTCATCTACAGCTGGGTGATGGTCGGCGTGTCGCTGCTGCTCACCCCGCTCGGCTACACCGGCTGGTTCTACACGGTCGTCGCCCTGGCGTGCGGCGGCTTCTGGCTCAAGGAGGCGCACGCGCTGCAGGCGCGGGCCAAGGCGGGCATCACGGGCGCCAAGCTCAAGGAGATGCGCCTGTTCCACTGGTCGATCACGTACGTGTCGCTGCTGTTCGTGGCCGTCGCCATCGACCCCTTCCTGCGCTAGACACCCAGACACCAGAGACCTTGATCCGCCGACGGGCGGCCGCGTGGCACAGGCCACGCGGCCGCCCGTCGCCATATGTACTACTCGTCGGTAGCATCCTGGCCATGGCAGACAACAAGCAGGCAGCGAAACTGGCGAAGCAGATCACCGCCTTCGCCCAGAGCCACGGCGGCAGCGCCGAAGGCCAGCTCGCGCACATCGCTCGCGGCACCACCCGCATCGCCCTGGTCGGCGCCAACGGCGAGTGGGGCAACCTCGTCGCCCGCTCCCACGAGACCGCGAAGCAGGCCGCCGAACTGGCCGGGATCACCCTGCACGACGACTTCGACGGCGAGATGGCCGCGAAGGTGCGCACCGGGCCCTACGAGTGGTCCCGGATGGCCGGCATCCAGATCGGCGGACCGGGCAACGGCCCCGCCGATAACTGACGGCCCCTTCGCCCGTTAGACCCACCGGGAGCGGCGCGCCGCGCCGCGCGGTGGGGGACCGGCGAGGAGGACCGGATGGACGGCATACCGCCGCTCGTCGACCAGTACAGCCACGGGGCGGTCCACGGCGAGCTGGGTCTGGGGGAGTTCGAGACGCATCTGGGCGGGGCCGCCGGGGCCACCGGGCTCGCGCCGGCCGGCACCACCTTCTTCGACAGCAGGGCCGGACTCGCCGTCCGCCGCTGGTGCCCGCCCCTGCTCGGCCTGGAGCCGCACTGCGCGCCCGTGCGCTACCTGGCCCGCCGCCGCGAGCTGGGCGCCTACCGCGCGGGGCACCTGCTGCTGCGCGGCGCGGGCATCGGCACCTTCCTGCTGGAAGCGGGGGTGCCCGAGGGCCTCACCTCGCCCGCCGAGCTGGCCCGCGCGGCCGAGGGCCGCGCCCACGAGGTCGTACGGCTCGAACCGCTCGCCGCGCAGATCGCCGACACCTCCGGCAGCGTGGACTCCTTCCTCGCCTACGCCGCGGAAGCGCTCTACGCGGCCGCCCGGAGCGCCACCGCCTTCTCCTGCGGCGCCCCCGCCTGCGACGGCAGCCCGCCCGCGGCCGCGACGGTCCGCGACGCCGCGGGGCGCTGGCTGAGAACCCGTCGAAAGGGTGAGCTGCCCGAGGAGCCGGTGCTCGTCCGGCACCTGCTGTGGAGCGCGGTGGCCACCGGACTGCCCGTGCAGCTGCACTGCGCCGACCCCCGGCCGCTGACCGGCTTCCTGCGGGCCACGGCGGGGCGGGGCGTGGATCTGGTGCTGCTCCCGGACACCTGGCACCACTGGCAGGCCGCCCGGCTGGCCGCCGCCTTCCCGCATGTCTACGCGGACGTCGGCGCCCGGCCGGAGGAGACCCTGCGCGAGGCGCCGTTCGGCAAGCTGCTGTTCTCCACCGGGGCACGGGCGCTGGCCGAGCTGTACGTGGTGGCCGCCCGGCTGTTCGTACGGGCCATGGAGCGGCTGATGGGCGACTGGGTCGCGGACGGCTGGTGCCGACGGCCCGAGGCGGGGCGGATCGCCTCGCTCGTGGCGGCCGGCACCGCGCGCCGGGTCTACCGGTTGGACGCCGCCGCGGGCTGACCGGCGCCGAGGGCCTCGTGCCCGGCCGACGGCGAGGGCACCGCCGGCGCCTCGCCGCGCTCGCGCAGCGACAGCAGGACCCGCAGCACGGCGATCCACACCAGGCAGGAGCCGAACATGTGCGTGCCGACCACGAACTCCGGCGAATCGTTGAAGTACTGCACGTAGCCGATGACGCCCTGGAGCATCAGCACGGCGAACAGCTCGGCCACCGTGCGGCGGGGGACCGCCGGCGCCTTCACGGCACGCAGCGTGAACCACAGGGCCACGGTCAGGCCGATGACGATGTAGACGAAGTCCACGTGCAGCTGGGTGATCTCGTGCCAGTCCAGCGGAATGCGGCGGACGTTCTTGGAGGCGTCGCCCGCGTGCTTGCCCGCGCCCGTGACCACCGTGCCGATCACTATCAGCAGCGCGGTCGCGGCCACCAGCACCCCGGCCAGCTGACGGACCGGACGGACCACCAGCTCACGGGGGGCCTCGTCGCCCTCGCGGGAGCGCTGCCACATCAGCACGGCGACCGTCAGCAGGGCGGTCGACAGCAGGAAGTGCGCGCTGACGATGTAGGGGTTCAGGCCCGTCAGGACCGTTATGCCGCCGACCACCGCGTTGCCCATGACGATCCAGAACTGCGCCCACCCCAGCCGGGTGAGGCTGCGGCGGCGCGGGGCACGCGCGCGTGCCGCGATGATCGTCACGCCGATGACCGCGCACAGCACGTACGTCAGCATGCGGTTGGTGAACTCGATGACGCCGTTGATGCCCATCGCGGGCGTCGGCGTCAGGCTGTCCTCGGTACAGGTCGGCCAGGTCGGGCAGCCCAGCCCGGACTGGGTGAGCCGGACCGCACCGCCCGTCACGACGATGACCACCGCCATGACGACGCAGGCGAGCGCGGCCCGTTGGACCCAGCGCGCGGAGGGCTGCCAACGGTCGGCGATGAGCTGCATGGGGTTCGGCATGTTCGGCACCCGGCCATCGTAAGCGCCAGCTTGTGCATGGATTCACGAGGGGGGTGCGTGGCGAAATGTCCCGCCGCCCGGCCTTACTCCCAGCGGAAGAAGCGGCCCGCCGCGCCCAGGCCCGCCGCGGCCCACGCGGCCAGGATGCCGAGGTCGGCCCAGGGCACGCCCGCGCCATCCCGCAGGACGTCCCGCAGCCCGCCGGAGAGGGCTGAGATCGGCAGCAGCTCCAGCACCGCCCGGGCGGCATCCGGGAACTTCTCCAGCGGCACGATCACCCCGCCGCCGACCAGCAGCAGGAGGAAGACGAGGTTGGCCGCGGCCAGCGTCGCCTCCGCCTTCAGTGTGCCCGCCATCAGCAGGCCGAGCCCGGAGAAGGCGGCCGTGCCGAGGAGGAGCAGCAGGGCGGCGGAGAGCGGGTTGCCGTGCGGCGACCAGCCGAGCGCGAAGGCGATGGCCGTCAGCAGCGCGATCTGCAGGACCTCCGTCACCAGCACCGAACACGTCTTCGCCGTCATCAGCCCCCACCGCGGCAGCGGGGACGCGCCCAGCCGCTTGAGCACGCCGTAGCGGCGCTCGAAGCCGGTGGCGATGGCCTGCCCGGTGAAGGCCGTGGACATCACGGCCAGGGCGAGGACGCCGGGGGCCAGGAAGTCCACGGCCTTCCCCCCGCCGGTGTCGACGATGTCGACGGCGCTGAAGAGGACGAGCAGCAGCGTCGGGATGACGACGGTCAGCAGCAGCTGCTCGCCGTTGCGCAGCAGCATCCGCGTCTCCAGCGCGGCCTGCGCCCGGATCATCCGCGACAGCGGCGCGGCCCCGGGCCGGGGGGTGAACGTACCCGTGGTCATGCGCGCAGCTCCCTGCCGGTCAATTCCAAGAAGACGTCTTCGAGTGTGTGCCGCTCCACGGTTATGCGGTCCGGCATCACGCCGTGCTGGGCGCACCAGGACGTCACCGTGGCGAGCAGCTGGGGGTCGATGGTGCCGTTGACGCGGTACGCGCCCGGGGCGAGCTCCACGGCCGCCGAGCCGTCGGGCAGGGCCTTCAGGAGCGAGGCGACGTCCAGGCCGGCGCGGCCGGTGAAGCGCAGGCTGTTCTCGGCCCCGCCCCGGCACAGCTCCTCGGGGGTGCCCTGGGCAATGACCTTGCCGCCGTCGACGATCGCGACGTCGTCCGCCAGCTGCTCGGCCTCGTCCATGTAGTGCGTGGTCAGCACGACGGTGACGCCGTCCGTGCGCAGCTCGCGGACCAGGTCCCAGGTGGCGTGCCGGGCCTGCGGGTCGAGGCCCGCGGTCGGCTCGTCCAGGAAGACCAGCTCGGGGCGGCCGACGACGGCCATCGCGAGCGAGAGGCGCTGCTGCTGCCCGCCGGACAGCCGCCGGTAGGCCGTGCGCCCGCAGCTGCCCAGCCCGAGCCGCTCGACCAGCGCGTCGACGTCCAGGGGGTGGGCGTGCAGTGACGCGGTGTGACGGAGCATCTCCTCCGCACGGGCCCCGGCGTAGATTCCGCCGCTCTGCAGCATCACGCCGACGCGCGGGCGCAGGGCGGCCGAGTCGGCGACGGGGTCGAGGCCCAGCACCCGGACCGTGCCCGCGTCGGGGCGGCGATAGCCCTCGCAGGTCTCGATGGTGGTGGTCTTGCCCGCGCCGTTGGGGCCCAGGACGGCGGTCACGCCGCCGGTGGCGACGGTCAGGTCCAGCCCGTCCACCGCGGTCTTCGGCCCGTACCGCTTGACCAGGCCGTGGATTTCGACCGCGGGCTCTCGGCCGGAGGGTCGGGGGGTGTCCCCCGGGGAGGCGCTGCGCATGCCCGGAAGTCTACGAACCCGGCGCGGGGGCCGGGCCCGGCGGGTAGGGCGGTTAGGTGACCCTTAGTGACTGAAACCACCGTTGGGTGATCCAGGCCGGGCTTGTCCGGGCTCGGGCAATTACGCAACAATGGTGTTGTGAAATACGCGGGCGAGGCTCACCGAGGCCCCGCGGCCGACCCGGCCGCCGAGGGCGCGTCGCCGCTGCCCGCACGCGATGAGCACCGTGTCCACGACGAGCAGTCCGGCACCCGCAATCGCGTCGCCCGGTCCATCCTCGACCACGGCCCTTCCACCGCCGCCGAGCTCGCGCTGCGCCTGGAGCTCACCCAGGCGGCCGTCCGCCGCCACCTCGACGGCCTCGTCGCCGAGGGTGTCGTCGAGCCCCGCGAGAAGCGCGTCTACGGCGCCCGTACCCGCGGCCGCCCGGCCAAGATGTTCGCGCTCACCGACTGCGGCCGGGACGCCTTCGACCAGGCGTACGACAAGCTCGCCCAGGACGCCATGCGCTGGATCGCCGAGTCCGCGGGCGGCGGCGAGCGGGGCGAGGCCGCGGTCGCGGACTTCGCGCGGGCCCGGATGGCCGCCCAGGCCGAGGCCTACCGCGAGGCGCTGGACGCCGTGCCGCCGCAGGACCGCACGGAGGCCCTCGCCCGGGCATTGACCGCGGACGGGTACGCTGCTACGGCGCGTAGCGCACCGGTCGGCGAACAGCTCTGCCAGCACCACTGCCCGGTTGCCCATGTCGCCGAGCAGTTCCCGCAGCTGTGCGAGGCGGAGACCGAGGTCTTCTCCCGCCTGCTGGGGACTCATGTGCAGCGTCTTGCCACCATCGCCCACGGCGACGGCGTGTGCACGACGTTCATCCCCAAGAAGACCACCACCGCATCCACCAGCACGGCCGGGAGGAACCCCGCATGACTCTCCCCACGGAGACTGCCCACCCTGAGCTCGAGGGCCTGGGCACGTACGAATACGGCTGGGCCGACTCCGACGAGGCCGGTGCCGCGGCGAAGCGTGGCCTCTCCGAGGACGTCGTCCGTGACATCTCGGCCAAGAAGTCCGAGCCCGAGTGGATGCTCAAGCTCCGCCTCAAGGGCCTCCGGCTCTTCGACAAGAAGCCCATGCCGACCTGGGGCTCCGACCTGACCGGCATCGACTTCGACAACATCAAGTACTTCGTGCGTTCCACGGAGAAGCAGGCCGCCAGCTGGGAGGACCTGCCCGAGGACATCAAGAACACGTACGACAAGCTGGGTATCCCCGAGGCCGAGAAGCAGCGCCTGGTCGCCGGTGTCGCCGCGCAGTACGAGTCCGAGGTCGTCTACCACCAGATCCGCGAGGACCTGGAGGAGCAGGGCGTCATCTTCCTGGACACCGACACCGCGCTCAAGGAGCACCCGGAGATCTTCCAGGAGTACTTCGGCACGGTGATCCCCGTCGGCGACAACAAGTTCGCCTCGCTGAACACCGCCGTGTGGTCCGGTGGCTCCTTCATCTACGTCCCGAAGGGTGTCCACGTCGACATCCCGCTCCAGGCCTACTTCCGTATCAACACGGAGAACATGGGCCAGTTCGAGCGGACGCTGATCATCGTCGACGAGGACGCCTACGTCCACTACGTCGAGGGCTGCACCGCCCCGATCTACTCCTCCGACTCGCTGCACAGCGCCGTCGTGGAGATCATCGTCAAGAAGGGCGGCCGCTGCCGCTACACGACGATCCAGAACTGGTCGAACAACGTCTACAACCTGGTCACCAAGCGCGCCGTGGCCTACGAGGGCGCGACCATGGAGTGGGTCGACGGCAACATCGGCTCCAAGGTGACCATGAAGTACCCGGCTGTCTACCTGATGGGCGAGCACGCCAAGGGCGAGACCCTCTCCATCGCCTTCTCCGGCGAGGGCCAGCACCAGGACGCCGGCGCGAAGATGGTCCACATGGCGCCGAACACCTCCTCCAACATCGTCTCCAAGTCGGTGGCGCGAGGCGGCGGCCGGACCTCCTACCGGGGCCTGATCGAGATCGGCGAGGGCGCCCATGGCTCCAAGTCGAACGTGCTCTGCGATGCGCTGCTGGTGGACACCATCTCCCGCTCGGACACCTACCCCTACGTCGACGTCCGCGAGGACGACGTCTCCATGGGCCACGAGGCGACCGTCTCCAAGGTCAGCGACGACCAGCTCTTCTACCTGATGAGCCGCGGTCTGACGGAGTTCGAGGCCATGGCGATGATCGTGCGCGGCTTCGTCGAGCCGATCGCCCGTGAGCTGCCGATGGAGTACGCGCTGGAGCTCAACCGGCTGATCGAGCTGCAGATGGAAGGCGCGGTCGGCTGACGTCGGTCCCGCCACCCCCAACCGCAGCGAACCCTTTGTGACAGGAAGAGAGCACGACGACAGCCATGGCTGACAACACTCCCGCCGGCAGCACGACCGACGGCGCCATCCAGGTGGGCGGGCCCAAGCAGCCCATCGACGCGCGGGTCAGCGCCCCCGCCTCGTACGACGTGGCGGACTTCCCCGTGCCGCACGGCCGCGAGGAGGAGTGGCGGTTCACCCCGCTGGAGCGCCTGCGCGGTCTGCACGACGGCACGGCAGTGGCCACCGGCGCAGGTGTGAAGGTCGAGGTCGAGGCCCCCGAAGGCGTCACCGTGGAGACCGTCGGCCGGGACGACGCCCGGCTCGGCAAGGCGGGCAAGCCGGTCGACCGGGTCGCCGCCCAGGCCTACAGCTCCTTCGAGAAGGCCTCGGTCGTCTCGATCCCCAAGGAGACGCAGCTCACCGAGCCGGTGCGGATCTCCGTGCACGGCGAGGGCGGCGTCGCCTTCGGCCACCAGGTCGTGGAGGTCGGCGCCTTCTCCGAGGCCGTCGTCGTCCTCGACCACACCGGTGACGCCACGCTCGCCGCCAACGTCGAGTACCTGCTCGGCGACGGCGCCAAGCTCACCGTCGTCTCCGTCCAGGACTGGGACGCGAGCGCCGTGCACGCCGCGCAGCACACCGCGCTCGTCGGCCGCGACGCCTCCTTCAAGTCCGTGATCGTCACCTTCGGCGGCGACCTGGTCCGCCTCCACCCCCGGGTCGTCTACGGCGCCCCCGGCGGCGAGGCCGAGCTCTACGGTCTGTACTTCACCGACCGCGGCCAGCACCAGGAGCACCGCCTCTTCGTCGACCACGACACCCCGCACTGCCGCAGCAACGTCGCCTACAAGGGCGCGCTGCAGGGCAAGGACGCGCACGCCGTCTGGATCGGCGACGTGCTCATCCGCGCCGAGGCCGAGGGCACCGACACCTACGAGCTCAACCGCAACCTGGTGCTCACCGACGGCGCCCGGGTCGACTCGGTCCCCAACCTGGAGATCGAGACCGGTGAGATCGTCGGCGCCGGACACGCCTCGGCGACCGGCCGCTTCGAGGACGAGCAGCTGTTCTACCTGATGGCCCGCGGCATCCCCGCCGACGAGGCCCGCCGGCTGGTCGTCCGCGGCTTCTTCGCCGAGCTCGTCCAGCAGATCGGCCTGCCGGACGTCGAAGAGCGCCTCCTCGCCAAGATCGAGGCCGAGCTGGGGGCGTCGGTGGCATGAGCGAAACGACCTACGTCCGCGCTGCCGCGCTGAGCGAGCTGGAAGAGGACACCCCCAAGCGAGTCGAGCTCGACGGCACCCCCGTCGCCCTCGTCAAGACCGAGGGCGAGGTGTTCGCGGTCAACGACATCTGCTCGCACGCGAACGTCTCGCTGTCCGAGGGCGAGGTGGAGGACTGCGCCATCGAGTGCTGGCTGCACGGCTCCCGCTTCGACCTGCGCACCGGAAAGCCCTCCGGCCTCCCCGCCACGCGCCCCGTCCCCGTATACCCCGTCAAGATCGAAGGGGACGACGTGCTCGTCTCCGTCACCCAGGAGTCCTGAGTTCCCCATGGCAACGCTTGAGATCCACGACCTGCACGTCTCCGTCGAGGCCGAGAACGGCCCCCGGGAGATCCTGCGCGGCGTCGACCTGACCGTGAAGCAGGGCGAGACCCACGCCATCATGGGCCCCAACGGCTCCGGCAAGTCGACCCTGGCGTACTCCCTGGCCGGCCACCCCAAGTACACGATCACCGGCGGCACCGTCACCCTGGACGGCGAGAACGTCCTGGAGATGTCCGTCGACGAGCGCGCCCGCGCCGGCGTCTTCCTCGCCATGCAGTACCCGGTCGAGGTCCCCGGAGTCTCGGTCTCCAACTTCCTGCGCACCTCCGCCACCGCCGTCCGCGGCGAGGCCCCCAAGCTGCGCACCTGGGTGAAGGAGGTCAAGGGAGCCATGGAGCGTCTCCAGATGGACCCCGCCTTCGCCGAGCGCAACGTCAACGAGGGCTTCTCCGGCGGTGAGAAGAAGCGCCACGAGATCCTCCAGCTCGAGCTGCTCAAGCCGAAGATCGCCATCCTCGACGAGACCGACTCCGGCCTGGACGTCGACGCGCTGCGCATCGTCTCCGAGGGCGTCAACCGCGTCCGCGAGACCGGCGAGGTCGGCACCCTGCTGATCACGCACTACACGCGCATCCTGCGCTACATCAAGCCCGACTTCGTGCACGTCTTCGCGAACGGCCGCATCGCCGAGTCCGGCGGCGCCGAGCTCGCCGACAAGCTGGAGGAAGAGGGCTACGAGGCCTATGTGACGAAGGGTGGCGTAACGGCGTGACCATACTGCTGCCGGGCCTCCTCGACACCGACGCGATCCGCAAGGACTTCCCGATCCTGGACCGCGTGGTCCACGACGGGAAGAAGCTCGTCTACCTGGACAACGCGGCCACTTCCCAGAAGCCGCGCCAGGTCCTCGACGTGCTCAACGCGCACTACGAGCGGCACAACGCCAATGTCCACCGCGGCGTGCACGTGCTCGCCGAGGAGGCCACGGCGCTCTACGAGGGCGCCCGCGACAAGGTCGCCGCCTTCGTCAACGCCCCCAGCCGCGACGAGGTGATCTTCACCAAGAACGCCTCCGAGTCGCTCAACCTCGTGGCGAACATGCTCGCCTGGGCCGACGAGCCCTACCGGGTGGACCACGACACCGAGATCGTCATCACGGAGATGGAGCACCACTCCAACATCGTGCCGTGGCAGCTGCTCGCGCAGCGCTCGGGCGCGAAGCTGAAGTGGTTCGGCCTCACCGACGACGGCCGGCTCGACCTGTCCAACATCGAAGAGATCATCACCGAGAAGACCAAGGTCGTCTCCTTCGTGCTGGTCTCCAACATCCTGGGCACGGTCAACCCCGTCGAGGCGATCGTCCGCCGCGCCCAGGAGGTCGGTGCGCTCGTCGTCATCGACGCCTCCCAGGCCGCCCCGCACATGCCGCTGGACGTCCAGGCCCTGCAGGCCGACTTCGTGGCCTTCACCGGCCACAAGATGTGCGGCCCGGACGGCATCGGCGTCCTGTGGGGCCGCCAGGAGCTGCTGGAGGACCTCCCGCCGTTCCTCGGCGGCGGCGAGATGATCGAGACCGTCTCGATGCACTCCTCCACCTACGCCCCCGCGCCGCACAAGTTCGAGGCCGGTACGCCCCCGATCGCCCAGGCCGTCGGCCTCGGCGCGGCCGTGGACTACCTCACCTCGATCGGCATGGAGAACATCGCCCGGCACGAGCACGCGATCACGGAATACGCGATCCGCAGGCTCCAGGAGGTCCCCGACCTGCGCATCATCGGCCCCACCACGGCTGAGGACCGCGGCGCCGCCGTCTCCTTCACGCTCGGCGACATCCACCCGCACGACGTGGGCCAGGTCCTCGACGAGCAGGGCATCGCGGTCCGGGTGGGCCACCACTGCGCCCGCCCCGTCTGCCTGCGCTACGGAATTCCGGCGACCACGCGAGCGTCGTTCTACCTGTACTCCACCCCCGGCGAGGTCGACGCGCTGATCGAGGGCCTGGAGCACGTACGGAACTTCTTCGGGTGACGAGGGCTGACTGTGAAGCTTGATTCCATGTACCAGGACGTCATCCTGGACCACTACAAGAATCCGCACGGGCGCGGCCTGCGGGACGGCGATGCCGAAGTGCACCACGTCAACCCCACCTGCGGCGACGAGATCACACTGCGCGTGCGGCTCGCCGGCGAGACGATCGAGGACGTCTCCTACGAGGGCCAGGGCTGCTCCATCAGCCAGGCCAGCGCCTCCGTCCTCAACGAGTTGCTCGTCGGCAAGGACCTCGACGAGGCCCGCCGCATCCAGGAGACCTTCCTGGAGCTGATGCAGTCCAAGGGCCGCATCGAGCCGGACGACGCGATGGAGGAGGTGCTGGAGGACGCGGTCGCGTTCGCCGGCGTCTCCAAGTACCCGGCGCGCGTGAAGTGTGCTCTGCTGAGCTGGATGGCGTGGAAGGACGCGACGGCCAAAGCGCTGTCCGAAGGGAAGACCGCATGAGCGAGAACGCTGAGACCACCACCAAGCCGGCCACGGAGGAAGAGGTCCGCGAGGCCCTCTACGACGTGGTCGACCCCGAGCTGGGCATCGACGTCGTCAACCTCGGCCTCATCTACGGCATCCACATCGACGACGCGAACATCGCCACCCTCGACATGACCCTGACGTCCGCGGCCTGCCCGCTGACCGATGTCATCGAGGACCAGGCGAAGTCCGCCACCGAAGGCATCGTCAACGAACTGCGCATCAACTGGGTCTGGATGCCCCCGTGGGGCCCGGACAAGATCACCGACGAGGGCCGCGAGCAGCTCCGGGCGCTGGGCTTCAACGTCTGACGTTCCGACGTGGTCTGACGCGGCTTGACGCGGTCGCTTTCGGCGAGGCCCCCGGCATCATGCCGGGGGCCTTCGTTGTGTCCGCCGCCTCACAGGTTCGTCTTAAAGGCCGTCGGTGTACAGCAGCTTGTTGGGGGTGCCCGCGCCGCGCAGGCCCGTCAGGACGTTCTTGGTGGACCGGTCTTCCAGCCAGCCGGCGACCGCGGACGGGGACGCCGAGGGGTTCCGCTGCTTGTAGAGGGCCGCCACGCCCGCTACGTGCGGGGACGCCTGGGAGGTGCCGCTCTTGGTGACGGTGCCGCCGCCGTTCAGGGCCGAGGGGATGTCCTCGCCGGGGGCCGCGAGCTTGACGCACGAACCCCAGTTGCTGAAGGCCGACAGCTGGTCCAGCCGGTTGGTCGCCTCGACGGGCAGTGCGCCCTTCGCGCTCGCCGGGGAGTTCAGGCAGGCGTCGGCGTTGTCGTTGCCGGCCGCGACGACCGGGAGGATGCCCTTGGTGGCCACGGCGCTCACCGAGCTGTTCGTCGCGGGCGACAGGGGGCCGTTCACCGAGGCGTTGAGGACCGCGGGAGCCTGGGGGACGTTCGACGCCACCCAGTCCAGGCCGCTCACGAAGCGGGACGTCGGGGCGTCGCCGTTGCAGTCCAGGACGCGCACGCTGACCAGCGACGCCTTCCGGGCCACGCCGTGCTGCGCGCCGCCGACGATGCCCGCCACGTGCGTGCCGTGGCCGGTGCCCCCGGGGCAGTCCCGGCCGTCGCCCGAGGCGTCGACGAGGTCGACGCCCGGCTTGGCGCGGCCGCCGAACTCGGCGTGGGAGTAGTCGATGCCGGTGTCCACGATGAAGGCGGTCACGCCCTCACCCGTACCGGCGACGTCGAACTGCCCGTCCAGCGGCAGCTTCTTCTGGTCGATGCGGTCCAGGCCCCAGGCGTCCGTGATCTCCCGCGGCCACTGAGCCGACGGCCCCCGGGCCCGCGGCGCGTCCTGCGAGGCCTTGAACACCGCGTCCTCCTCGACGGACTCGACGTCGGGCGCCTTGCGCACGGCCTCCAGCTGCGCCGGCGTCAGCGTGGCCGCGAAGCCGTGGATGGCGTGCGAGTAGACGATGTCGGGGGTCACCCCCAGCCGGGACGCCAGCGACCGCGGGATCGCGGCGCCCTGGCGCAGGATCACGATGTAGTGCCCGGGTATGGAGTGCCCCGAGGTCTTGTGGAGCGGTGCCAGCGAGTGGCTCTTCACCGGGTCGGGCTCGGCCGAGGAGGCCGTAGCCGCCGCCAGTGGTGCCATCGGGGCCAGCGGGGCGAGGAAGATCAGCGCCGCGGTGGCATAGCGGGCGAGCCGTTTCATGTGCGGTTCCCGTTTCCGTCGTCGGTCGCTCGATGACGAGCCGTACTCACCTGGATACGTCCCGTAGGCGCCTCACACCACCGGCGGCGGGCCAAACGTGGCGCCGCGCGTCCGTCCGGTGGCCGGTTCGCCTTGAGGCACCGGCTGCGGTTAGGTTTTCGGGCATGACCGATGCTGTTGCCCCCCGTACCACCGGCGCCGTCGCCGCCGGCCTCGCCACGCTCGCCGCGGACGGTACCGTCCTCGACACCTGGTTCCCGGCCCCCGAACTCGGCCCGGCCCCCGGCCCGGCCGGCACCGAGACGCTCACCGCCGACCTGACCGCCGAGCTGCTCGGCGAGGCCGCCCTCAAGGCCGTCGGCCCGGACCCGCGCCGCGGTGTCAACGTGGTGGCCGTCCGCACGGTCATCGCCTCGCTCGACGACAAGCCGCTCGACGCGCACGATGCCTACCTGCGTCTGCACCTGCTCTCCCACCGCCTGGTCAAGCCGCACGGCCAGAACCTGGACGGCATCTTCGGCCTGCTCGCCAACGTCGCCTGGACGTCGCTCGGCCCCGTCGCCGTCGACCAGCTGGAGACCGTGCGTCTCAACGCCCGTGCCGAGGGCCTGCACCTGCAGGTGACCAGTGTCGACAAGTTCCCCCGCATGACCGACTACGTGGCCCCCTCCGGCGTCCGCATCGCCGACGCCGACCGGGTCCGCCTCGGCGCGCACCTCGCCCCCGGCACCACCGTCATGCACGAGGGCTTCGTCAACTTCAACGCCGGCACGCTGGGCACCTCCATGATCGAGGGCCGCATCAGCGCGGGCGTCGTCATCGGAGACGGCTCCGACATCGGCGGCGGCGCCTCCACCATGGGCACCCTCTCCGGCGGCGGCAAGCAGATCATCGCGATCGGCGAGCGCTGCCTGCTCGGCGCCGAGTCCGGCATCGGCATCGCGCTGGGCGACGAGTGCGTCGTCGAGGCCGGCCTGTACGTGACCGCGGGCACCCGGGTCACCCTGCCGGACGGCGAGATCGTCAAGGCACTGGAACTCTCCGGCGCCGACAACATCCTCTTCCGCCGCAACTCCACCACGGGCGCCGTCGAGGCCCGCCCGTACAAGAGCACGTGGGGCGGCCTGAACGAGGTCCTGCACAGCCACAACTGACCCTGCGGGGCCGCTTGCCTGCGGCCCCACAGCGTCGGGCTCGTCCTAGGCGGTGGCGGCTTCGTAGGCCGCCATGAGTGCCTTGGTGCGGGCCGGGTCCGCCGCCCGTAGGGGCGGGCGGACCCGGCCCGCCGGGAGGCCCAGGGTGCCCAGCAGTGCCTTTGCCGTGACCGTGCCCGGCAGGCCTGCGGCCATCATTTCCCGGACCAGCGGCAGCGCCCGCTGGTGGAGCGCCGTGGCCTCGGCGTTCGCGCCGCGGTCGAAGGTGTCGAGGACGGCCGCCAGCAGCGAGCCCGCCACGTTCGCGACCGTGCTGATGTAGCCGGTCCCGCCCACCGCCCGCAGCGGAAGGTTGAGTTCCTCGCAGCCGGAGTAGTAGGCGAGGTCCGTCTGTGCGATGACGTGCGAGCTGCCCAGCAGGTCGTACGCGCAGTCCTTCACCCCGGCGATGCGCGGGTGTTCGGCGAGGCGCAGCATCGTCTCGGGCTCGATGCGGGTGCCGGTGCGGCCGGGGATGTCGTACAGCATCACCGGCAGGCCGCTCGCGTCGGCGACGGTGCGGAAGTGCTCGGCGATGTCCTCCTGCGGCGGCTTGCTGTAGTACGGCGTCACCACCAGCACGCCGTGCGCGCCCGCCGTCTCGGCGGCGCGGGCCAGCGTGGCCGTGTGCCGGGTGTCGGCCGAGCCGATGCCCGCGGTGATCCGGGCCCGGTCCCCGACGGCCTCGACGACGGCCCTGATGAGCGCGGTCTTCTCCACGTCGCTCGTGGTGGGGGATTCGCCCGTGGTGCCGCTCAGCACGAGCCCGTCGCAGCCGCCGTGCGTGACGAGGTGGTCGGCGAGGCGCTGTGCGCCGTCGAGGTCGAGTCCCCCCTCGGAGGTGAAGGGGGTGACCATCGCGCAGAGGGTACGGCCGAAGGGGCTGGTGGACGGCATGCGTTCACACTCCGGAAGTGTGTATCGGGCTCATACGGACTCCATGAAGTCTGGGCCCCCTCGACCGTACAGGTCTATTTAATTGTTCTCGCTGAAATCGCTAAGAGTTGCTACGGCTTCCAGCGCAGCACCTGCGGGTCGTGGTCGCTGGCCTGGTCGGCGAACTCCGCGTTGATGTGCACGATGTCGTAATCCGGGCGGCTGATGTGACGGCTCGTCAGGATGTGGTCGAGCACCTGGGAGTTGCCCTGGTAGACGTAGCCGTAACGCTCCTTCTTCGGCAGTCGGCCGACCTGGTCGGTGAGTACGCCGCCCGACGTGAGGGTCTTCAGGGCGGACGAGAACTGGTAGTCGTTGAGGTCGCCGGCGACGATCACGTTGGCGTTCTTGTCGACCGCCAGGAGCTGCTTGACGAAGGTGTTGACGATCCGCGCCTGCTGGTTGCGCTGCACCTCGGAGGTGCGAGCCGGGGGCTGGATGCGGCTGTCGAGGCCCTGGTCGCCGCCCTTGGAGTTGAAGTGGTTGGCGACGACGAAGACGTCCTTGCCCCGGAAGGTGAACTGGCCCGCCAGCGGCTTGCGGCTGGTCTTCCAGGCCGCGTCGGCCGGCTGGACGCGGCCGGGGGAGGCGGACAGCTTCGCCTTGCCGCCCTCGCGCAGGACCCGCACCGGCGTGGTGGAGTCACCGCCGGGCGTGTCCGTGAAAGAGACGCGGGCGGGGTTGAAGAGGAAGGCCGTGCGGATGTTGCCGCCCGGCTGGCCGCCGTCCTGGTCGTTGACGGGGTTGATCTGCCGCCACTGGTAGGCCGGACCGCCGGCCGCCGCGATGGCGTCGGTGAGCTTCTTCAGCGTCTGCCCGGCGTCCACCACGCCGTCGTCTGTCGCGCCGTCGTCGTCCTGGACCTCCTCCAGGGCGACGATGTCGGGCGCGGCGAGGTTGTGCACCAGCGCGCCCGCCAGCCGGTCGAACTTGGCCTGCGGAGCCTTGGGGGAGAGGTTCTCCAGGTTGTAGGTGGCGACGGCCAGCTCGTCGTTCTTCTGCTTGCGGGTGCTCTCGCGGGCGAGCTTGTGGTCGGCGAGCGTGCCCAGTTCGGTGGCCTGGAGGGTGTAGCCGCCGAAGTTGTCGTAGTCCAGCGGGCCCGCGGTGGTGCCGGTCAGCTCGTCGCCGACGTTCGCGACCGGGAAGGGGCGCTGCTTGAAGGGGATCAGCGAGGCGACCTTCACCCGGGCGGAGTTCGGGTCGCGGTACGAGCCGTAGAGCGTCCCGCCGCGCGCGGTGCGGTCGTGGCGGGGGTCGGCGGTGACCCACAGCTCGTTGTGCGGGTTGGTGGGGCCGACGACGGGGGCGTTGTCGACGGAGACCCGCATGCCCTCCAGGGACTCGAAGTAGTCCAGGGCGTAACGGTCCGGCTTGAGCGGCAGCTTCTCGATGGAGCCGTGCACGTCCGGGGCGTAGCGGGCCGGGACGGCGGAGGGGCGCAGCTTGACGGCGGCGGGCAGGGCGTTGCCGGAGGACTGCACGGTCCAGGCGGCCTTGGTCAGCTGGGTGACCGACTGCAGGCCCGCGTCCTGTCCGCCCGGGTAGTACTCGCCGACCGTGCCGGAGACGAGTACGGAGTCGCCCGCGGCGACGGCCGGGGTGGTGGAGCCGGTGAAGACGAAGATGCCCTCGCTGGTGGCCGGGTTGTCGTCCGGGTTGGGGTCCTGGAACCAGAAGCCGCGGGCCGGGCCGAAGGCCTTGACGGCGGTGACGATGCCGGGGACGTCCTTCACCTGGTGTCCGGCGAGCGGGGATATCCGGGTGGTGCCCTGGATGTCGTGGATCCGCACGCCGGTGCCTTCGGCGCTCGCGGACTGGGCGGGGGCGAGCAGTCCGGCCGCGAGCGCGACGGCTATGACGGCGCCGGTGGACGCGGAGCGTCTGTGCGGGGTGGGACGGCTAGTGGGCACGGAAGCCTCCGGGTGGAGTGGTGGGACCTGCATGGGGGTGGTGCGTGAAGGTGCTGTGCTTTGGTGCGATCCGCCGAAAACGTACGGTGCGTTTCGGCTGAATGATCTACGCGCGTCAATCTCTTGCGTGTCCATGGCAGTTGTCAAGGGCCCGTGGGTATACGGCGGGCGACGGATTCGTGAACCGGGTGGCAGGGGACGAAACACGTCTAGGCTTGGGCCGTGCGTCACTGATCCACCACGCCCGGCGTGCGCCGCCAACGAGGAGATGACCCCCCTGATGTCCGGAGACCGTCCGACCATGCCGCCGGTGCGGCTGCCCTCCGATGCGGAGCTCGCGCGGGACGCGCTGTCCGCACCGCTGTTCGCCCGCGCCGTGAAGCTCGCCCGCTGGGCCGGTGAGGGCATGCCGGTCGGCATCGACGGCGGTCTGCTCGCCGATCAACTGGCCACGGCCGCGGGCCTGCTGGAGCTGGCGGACGACGAGGACGGGCCGGCCTACGCCGCCGAGGCGTGGCAGCTCGCGCTGGACACCGGCCTGGTCGAGTTCACCGAGCATGAGGAGGAAGAGGGGGAGGGCGCGGAGGCCGAGGGGCCGGCGGGAACGGCCGCGGCGGGCGAGGAGCTGGCCGTGCTCACCTCCGGCAGCCCGCAGGACGTCCTGGAGCTGTGGCTGGCCGGCCTGGAGACCGTCCTGGCCGACGCCGCCGCGCCGGACCTGAGCGAACTCGCCGACCAGCTCACCTCGGTCGAGGGCGAGCTCGACATCGACGCGCTCGACTGGAACCCGGAGGAGGAGGCGGACTTCCTCGACGGCGTCCTCGGCAACCTCTACTTGCTGACCGCCGTGGGCGAGGGTTCGACGGAGCGGCCCGTGCCGCTTCCCGCGCTCGCCGCCTCCATGATCGTCCCGGACGACATGGACGAGCCGACGGACGACGTCCTCGAAGAGGTCTCGGACGCGATGATGCGCCTGGACGACCAGTTCCGGGTGCTCGCGCCGACCGGCCTGCTGGCCTACCAGCCCGTCGACGAGGCGCTCATCGAGGAGGTCGACGGCGAGGGCCACATCCGCGAGTCCGTCGACGGGGTGATCTCCGACGTGCCGGAGGAGGAGGACGTCACCCGCTACGGCATGGTGGCCCTCACCCCGCTCGGCCTCTTCGCGGTCCGCGCCCGGATGCTGGACGCGGGCATCGACGTGCCGCTGGTCGGCGACCTCGCCGACAAGGGGGCGGACGCCCTGCTCGACGCGCTGCCCGGACACCCCGCGCCCGCGGCCCACGCCGAGACGGAGCTGTGGCTGGGGCGGCGGGCGCCGCTGGACGCCGCCCGCGAGCTGCTGGCCGCGGCGCGCGGCGACGACGAGGACGCCCCCGGGCGGCGCCTGGTGTGCCAGCAGGCGCTCTCGCTGCTGGGATCCGAGGCGGAGCCCGCGCTGCGCGAGGTCCTCGACGACCCCCAGCTGGGCGGGCTGGCGCGGGTGTGGCTGGCCGAGCACGGCGCCACGGACGTCCCCGAGCCGGGGGAGGCCATGGTGTTCTGGCTGACCATCGACACGATCGCGGCACAACTGGCGGGCGAGGGCGACTCGGAGGAGCTGCGCGAGCTGGTGGAGGGCCTGGTCGGCGGGCACAGCGGCTTCTTCGACTCGGCGTGGCGCTGCGACCACCCGGCCACCGCGGACGTCCTGGAGGCGATGGGACGGCTGCACCCGGACAAGAAGGTGGCCAAGCAG
Source organism: Streptomyces olivoverticillatus (assembly GCF_014203555.1). Taxonomy (GTDB): domain Bacteria; phylum Actinomycetota; class Actinomycetes; order Streptomycetales; family Streptomycetaceae; genus Streptomyces; species Streptomyces olivoverticillatus. The sequence goes on from NZ_JACHJH010000002.1 coordinate 1,083,599, forward strand.
GCGCGCAAGGCGGCCTTCAAGGCGCGCTCGCGCGCCTGAGGGACTTCACGGATCCCCCGTGGCCGTACGGGCCGGCAGCGCCCGGCCCGTATGGCGCGGGAGGGTTACAGCGACTGGGCCGCGGGCTGCACCAGGTCGCGCACGGTCTTCGCCTTGACGTAGTCACCCATGGCCGTCATCTCCCACTCGCCGGTGTACTGGCGGATGAACTTGCACATGAGCACGCCCGTCGTGGACTCGGAGCCGGTGAGGTCGAAGCGGACGAGCTCCTCGCCGGTCTGGGCGTCCAGCAGGCGGCAGTAGGCCTTGGCGACCTCCGTGAACTTCTGGCCGTTGAACGAACTGACCGTGAAGACCAGGCCCGTGACCTCCGGCGGCAGCCCGCCCAGGTGGACGGTGATGGACTCGTCGTCGCCGGAGCCCTCGCCGGTGAGGTTGTCGCCGGAGTGCTGGACGGTGCCGTTCAGGATCATCAGGCGGCCGAAGTAGCAGGCGTCGATCATGTTGCGGTCGGGGCCGAAGGCGATGACCGAGGCGTCGAGGTCGATGGCGCGGCTGCTGTAGGCGGGCTCCCAGCCCAGGCCCATCGTCACCGAGCGGGTCAGCGGCCGGCCACCCTTGACGAGCGACACCGTCTGGTTCTTCTGCAGGCTCACCCGGCCCTTGTCCAGGCTGATCTTCCCGGCGGCGGGGGGAGCGGCAGGCGGGGGCGGCACCGCGGGCGCGGCAGGCATCGCGGGTGCAGCAGCAGGCATCGCGGGCGCGGCAGGGATGGCAGGGGCAGCCATCGGAGCTGCGGGCACGGGGGCCGCCGCGGGCTCCTCGACGCTCACCCCGAAGTCCGTGGCGATCCCGGCCAGCCCGTTCGCATAACCCTGGCCGACCGCGCGGACCTTCCACGCGCCGTTGCGCCGGTAGACCTCCACGATCACCAGTGCCGTCTCCGTGGCCAGCCGGGGCGGCGTGAAGGTGGCGAGCACCGCGCCGTCGTCCGCGCCGCGCACGGTCGCGGTGGGCTCGATCCCCGCGAAGGTGGCGCCCTGGGCGTCCGGGCTGGCCGTGACCACGATCTTCTCGATGTCCTCCGGGACGGCCGAGGTGTCGACGGTGATCGCGTCGGGCGAGGCGCCGCTCGCGGCGCGGTGCGCGACGCCGGGGCCGCTGGGCTGGTTGTAGAAGACGAAGTCGGCGTCGGAGCGCACCTTGCCGTCGGCGGTGAGCAGCAGGCCCGAGACGTCGAGCCGCACCGGAGCGGTGACGTCCACCGTCACACGGGTGACGGAGAGCGGGATGTTCGAGCCAGGTGTCATAGCGGTCATGCCCCGGATAACGAGCGGTCCGGCTTTACGGTTCCATGACCGGAAGGCCGAATCCGCCCCGGGGTATTCGAACACGGAGTGCCGCGCTCACCTCGGCGCGACGAACCCGCACTCGTACGCGGCGATGACCGCCTGCGTGCGGTCCCGCACACCCAGCTTGGCCAGCACGCTCGCCACATGCGTCTTGACCGTCGCCGGGCCCAGCATGAGCCGCTGGGCGATCTCCGCGTTCGACAGGCCCTTCGTCATCAGCCGCAGCACCTCCGCCTCCCGCTCCGACAGCCGCGCTTGGAGCCCCGCCGCCCCCGCCTGCGGCGTGCCCCGCCCGGCGTGGGCCGCGGCCAGCTCCCGCACCGCCGCGGGGAAGAGCAGCGAGTCGCTGTGCGCCATCATCCGTACGGCCTGCACGAGTTCGTCGGCGCCCGAGCGCTTGAGCAGGAAGCCCCGCGCGCCCACCCGCAGCGCGTCGTAGACGTAGCTGTCGTTCTCGAAGGTGGTGACGACGATGATGCGCGGCGGGGGGTCGACCCCGGCCAGGATCTGCTCGGTGGCGCGGATGCCGTCGACGTCCGGCATCCGCACGTCCATCAGCACGATGTCGGGGCGCAGGGCGCGGACGAGCGACACCGCCTCGGCGCCCGTCGTGGCCTCGCCGACCACCTCCAGGTCCGCTTCGGCGCCGAGGATGGCGCGCAGGGCGGTGCGTACGAGGTGCTCGTCGTCGGCGAGGACGATCCGTATCGGCGTGTCCGTCATCTCGCTCCGCCTCCCAGGGGCAGCCGTACCGACAGCCGCCACACGCCGTCCCGTTCGCCCCAGTCGCTGTCGCCGCGCAGCAGCCGGGCGCGCTCGGCGATGCCGCGCAGCCCGTGCCCGCCGCCGGTCCGGCGCGCGGAGCCGGCGACGGCCGGGGGTTCCGTGCCGAGGGGGTTCTCCACAGTGACCTCCAAGTCCTCTTGACGTACGGCGATGTCCAGCTGCACCGGTACCCGTCCCGCGTGGCGCAGCGCGTTGCCGAGTCCTTCCTGCACGATCCGGTAGGCCTCGCGGGAGACGACCGGCGGTATCCGGTCCAGCGCGGTGCCGGTCGTGAAAGTGACGGTGCCGCCCGCCGCGCGGGTACGGGCCAGCAGCGCGTCCAGATCGCAGAGGGTCGGCGCGGGGGCGGTGGACGCGGTGCCGTCCTCGCGCAGCAGCCCCAGCACCGTGTCGAGTTCGCCCACCGCATCGCGCGTCGTCTCCTCGATGGCCAGCAGGGCCTGCCGGGCGAAGGCCGGGTCGCTGTCGAGGACCCTGCGCGCGGCACCGGCCTGCAAGGTCACCGCGCTCAGGGCGTGCCCCACCGAGTCGTGCAGCTCGCGGGCCAGCCTGTTGCGCAACGCCAGCCGCATGGCGTGCTGTTCGGCGGCCGCGAGCCGGTCGGCGGCCGTCGGGCCCAGAAGGACGGGCGCACAGCGGGCCAGCAGCGCACCGGCCGCCCACGAGACGGCCACGACCAGCCCGAACAGCGCCAGGCCGCAGAACGGCGCCAGCAGCTGCCGCGACCCGGCGAAGAACTGGACCCAGCCCGCCTCCTTCAGGCGCTCGGACGAGCGGATGAGCGGCAGGATCAGCAGCATCAGGGCCGCGGGCGGTGCCGCCAGCGAGATGCCGCTGACGACGCCGCCGACCCCCAGGTGCAGGGTGTACCAGGCGGCCGCGCGGCCGCGCGCGGCCCAGGACTCGGCGGGGCCGGAGGCCAGCTCGGCACCGGGGATGTCGCACAACGCCCGTGCGGCGGTGACCTCCAGGGGCCGGGTCATGGGCGACAGCGCCGTGATCGCCGCGGGCACGAGCGCCATCAGGGGGGTGGCGATCTGCCAGGTCACCGTGGGGAGGGCGAACACGTTCCCGGTGGGCACGAAGAACGACACGAGCACATTGGCCAGCAGGTAGTACGGCATCAACAGTGCGCCGCCCAGCAGCAGATGCGTCCACCGCGTCAGCGCCTGCCGCCGGCGTGCGCCCGTCACCGGGCACCGGCGGGGACGCGCGGGCGCGCGGCGCGCGGGGCCGCCTGGCAGGTACCGGACATCATTCGCCCAGCGTAGGCGACGGACGCTGGCGGGCACGCGGCGCCGTGGGCCCGTCGCATCCCGGACTTCGGGGGCGGAGGCTGTCTCGTACGGCTCATACGCACAGCCTCCCGTCCGGCGCCGCCCCGCGCCTCGGCCCGTACGGCGAACCGTCTCCGCCGTACGGCGGAGACGCCTCTCGTCCTCGCGCCAGACGCGATCGCCGCGGCCTCCGCCTCAAGGATCTCCGCGCAGCTCAGCGGCCGCGCCGTGCCACGATCTGGAGCCGCACGTTCGTGCCCCCGTGCAGCGTGGGCGTGACGTCCTGCCGTTCCTCCGCCACCGCGAAGCCGTGCCGCTCCAGCAGCGCGTGGAAGTCCTCCGGCCGCTGGTGCACGAACACCCCGCCGTCGGGCATGCGGAACGTGCCGTACACCCCGGTCTCCGCCTCACCCGTGCGGTAGCGCTCGATGCTGGCCTCGTCGGTCTGCAGCGGCACGTCGCTGACGTACAGCACCCCGCCCGGACGCACCAGCCGCGCCAGCTCCGCGACCGCACGCTCGCGCTCCTCCTCCTGCGGGACGGACGTCAGCACGGCGAAGAGCAGGGCCGCGTCGAACGACGCCTCCGCGAAGGGCAGCGGCAGCGACTCGGCACGGGTGATGCGCAGCCCCGGGTTCTCCTTGCGGCACCGGGCGACGAGCGCCGCCGACGGCTCCACACCCTGCACGTCCGCGTGGCCCAGCGCGTCGAGCTCCGCCAGCAGCCGTCCGTAGCCGCAGCCGTAGTCCAGCACCCGTGCGTTCAGGGGGACATGGAGGGAGAGCAGCTCCCGGTCGAGCGCGTGCGTGAAGGTGCGGTCCGCACCGGTGGTCTCCCAGTAGCCGTCCGTGCCGGCGGAGTGCGTCATGGCCGTACGGTACGCCGCGGTGCTACCGGTAGCGGCGCCGCACCCGCATAGTGAGGAAATGACGAGTATAAGCGCGAGTGAGGGATGTGAAAAGGGGCTTGCCCCCGGGCACTTCGCCCCCGAGACCGCCTATCTCGACACCGCCTCCGCCGGGTTGCCGCCCGCAGAGGCCGTCACCGCCATCACCTCGGCCCTGACGGCCGCCTCCCGCGGCACGGCCACCGTCGGCGGCTACTTCGAGGCCGCCGCCGACGCCCGCGCCCGCTTCGCCCGCCTGGTGGGAGTGGCGCCCGGCCGGGTCGCGATCTCCGCATCGGCCGCTGTGCACACTGGCCTGATCGCCCAGTCCCTGCCCGCCGGATCCGAAGTCCTCGTCGCCGACGGCGACTTCGCCTCCCTCGTCAACCCCTTCCACGTCCGGCCGGACCTGCGGGTGCGCACCGTCCCGCTGGAGCGGCTCGCCGACGGCGTCCGGCCCGGCACCGCCCTCGTCGCCGTCAGCGCCGTCCAGTCCGCCGACGGGCGGCTCGCCGACCTCGACCGGATCGCGGCCGCCGCCCGTGCCCACGGCGCCCGCACCCTCGTCGACGCCAGCCAGTCCGCCGGCTGGCTGCCCCTCGACGCCGGGGCGTACGACTTCACCCTCGTCGTGGGCTACAAGTGGCTGCTCGCCCCCAAGGGCACCTCCTTCCTCGTCGTCCCCGAGGACCTCGGCGGGCTCACCCCCGTCTTCGCAGGCTGGGTCGCGGGCGAGGACCCCTGGGGCAGCTGCTACGGGCAGGTGACCCGCCTCGCGGACTGCGCGCGCCGCTTCGACGAGACGCCCGCCTTCTTCTCCTACGTGGGCGCCCGGCACTCCCTCGCCCTCGTCGAGGAGCTCGGCGTCGAGCGCATCGGCCGCCACGACGTCGCCCTCGCCGACCGCTTCCGCGCGGGGCTCGCGGACCTCGGCCGCACGCCCGTACCGGCCCCCGGCTCCGCGATCGTCGCCGTCCCCGGGCTCGGCACCGCCGCCGGGCGGCTGGCGGCAGCGGGCGTACGCGTCAGCAGCCGGGCCGGCGGCCTGCGCGCCGCCTTCCACCTCTACAACACCGCCGCTGACGTGGACCGGCTCCTGGAGGTGATCGCCGGCACCTGACGGCGGGCTCGTACAGTGCCCCCATGGACGACGAAGCGGTGCTGCACATCAAGGGACGCATTCTCGTCGGCGCGGACCCGGTGGACGGGGTGCGCGACGAGCTGTGGGTGGTCGGCGGGCGGATCACCTTCGACCGGCCGGGCGGGGCGCGGGACGTCACCACCGTCGAGGGCTGGGTGCTGCCCGGCCTGGTGGACGCGCACTGCCACGTGGGGCTCGACGCGCACGGCGCGGTCGACGAATCGACGAGCGAGAAGCAGGCGTTGACCGAGCGCGACGCCGGGGCGCTGCTGCTGCGGGACGCGGGCTCGCCCTCCGACACGCACTGGATCGACGACCGCGAGGACCTGCCGCGCATCATCCGCGCCGGCCGCCACATCGCCCGCACCCGCCGTTACATCCGCAACTACGCCCATGAGATCGAGCCCGCGGACCTGGTGGCGTACGTGGCGCGGGAGGCGCGCCGCGGCGACGGCTGGGTCAAGCTGGTGGGCGACTGGATAGACCGCGAGACCGGCGACCTGGGCCTGTGCTGGCCGCGCGGCGAGGTCGAGGCGGCGATCGCCGAGGCCCACCGGCTGGGCGCGCGCGTCACCGCGCACTGCTTCGCCGAGGAGTCGCTCGCGCCGCTGGTGGAGGCGGGCATCGACTGCATCGAGCACGCCACCGGGCTGACCGAGGAGACGATTCCGCTGTTCGCCGAGCGCGGGGTGGCGATCGTGCCGACGCTGGTCAACATCGCCACCTTCCCCAAGCTCGCCGAGCGGGGCGAGGGCAAGTTCCCCCGCTGGGCCGACCATATGCGCCGGCTGCACGCGCGCCGCTACGAGACCGTGCGGGCCGCCTACGACGCCGGGATCCCGGTCTACGTCGGCACCGACGCGGGCGGCTCGCTGCCGCACGGCCTGGTCGCCCAGGAGGTGGCGGAGCTGGTCAAGGCGGGCATCCCGGCATCCGCCGCGCTCGCGGCGACGGCCTGGGGCGCGCGGGAGTGGCTGGGCCGGCCGGGTCTGGAAGAGGGCGCTCCGGCGGACTTCGTCGTCTACGACGCCGACCCGCGGGCGGACGTCCGGGTCCTGGGCACGCCCCGCAGGGTGGTGCTGCGCGGCCGCGTGGTGAGCTGAACCGCGCCGCTCCCGTGGGGTGAGGGTGGCGGGAAACCATCTCTGCGCCTCTTTAGTCGAATACAGATGCGAAACCCATCCTTTGGAGTGAACTGACGCCGGGATACTGTCCGTTCATCATCCCGCGCCTCGAACATTGCGGAGTCGAGGCCGCCGGCGCGCGATGTCCCCCATTGGTGCGCCGGCGGCTCCTTTCTCCCGTGGGGGTTCCACACACGTGTTCAGCACCACCGGCTCTTCCTTCGGCATGCCCGCACGCAGGCTCGCGGCCGCGGCCGTCACCTCCGCGACGGTCACCGCCACCGCGCTGGCCCTGGCGGCGGCGCCCGCCCACGCCACCGACGACGGCACGGCTGACGCGACCGTCCTGCGCACCGGCCTCGACGTCTCCCTGCTCGGCGGCACCGCCCGCGTGCCCGTCAACGCCACGCTCAACGACGTCCACGCACCGGCCGACGCGGACAAGACGGCGCTCACCGTCACCCTCGACGGCGTCGAGGCGGGCAAGCCCGTCAGCATCCTGAGCGCCGAGACCGCCACCGCCCGTGCCACCGCCGACCACCGCGCGGCCAAGGGCTACGCCAACCTCGTCCACGCCAAGGTGCACGTCCCCGGACTGCCGCTGCTCTCGCTGATCGAGGTCCGCCAGGTCACCTCGGAAGCGGTGTGCGAGGCGGGCAAGAAGCCCACCGCCTCCTCCAACGTGCTCGGCAGCGTCTCGGTGCTCGGCAAGAAGGTCACGGTCACCACCGCGGGCACCACCAAGGTCTCCGTGCCCGGTGTCGGCGACGTACGGCTCGACCTGTCCAGGACCGCCATCACCTCGAGCACGGCGGCGGCCACCGCACTGGACCTGGACGTCGACGTCGACCCCCTCAAGCTGGGCGTCGCCCACGTACGAGGCCGTGTCACGCTCGTCCGGGCCGGCTGCCGGACCCCGGCCGGGCCGGGCCAGGACACCTCCGGTACGGCGGCCCCCGGCACGGGGACGGACGTCAAACAGCAGGCCGCCGCCCACCCGGACGCCCGGCCCGGGAAGACGGACCTCGCCGAGACCGGTGGCTCCTCCGCCACCCCGTACCTCGCAGGGGCGGCCGGGCTGCTCGTCGTCGCGGGCGGCGGCGCGGTCGTCGCCGCACGGCGCCGCAAGTCCGCCCGCGAGCGCGGCTGAGGCGGCGGGGGAGCGGACGGCCGGGCCGGTCGGGGCTCAGCCGTCCGCGAGCGCCTTCTCCAGGGCGGCGACGAAGCGGTCCGTGACCGTCCGGTCCCGGACCGCCAGCCGCAGATAGTCCGGGCCCAGGCCCGGGAAGGTGTCGCCCCGCCGGACCGCGAAGCCCAGGCCGCGCAGCCGGCTCCGCACGGCCGCGGCCCCCTCCAGGCGGATCAGCAGGAACGGCCCGGCCGCCGGACCGCACACCGTGATCTGCTCGAACTCCGCCAGCCGCGCCTGCAGATGGGCCCGGTCCACGGCGATCCCCCGCGCGGCCTCCTCGGCCTCCGCCAGCGCCTCGGGCGTGCTGCACGCCTCCGCCGCCGCCAGCGCCGGGGAGGACACCGGCCACAGCGGCTGCGCCCGCTCCAGACGGGCCACCGTGCCGGGCGAGGCCAGGACGTAGCCCACGCGCAGCCCCGCCAGGCCCCAGGTCTTGGTGAGGCTGCGCAGGACGACCAGGCCCGGCAGATCGGTCCGCGCGGCGAGCGACTCGCGCTCGCCCGGCACCGCGTCCATGAACGCCTCGTCCACCACCAGCGTCCGCCCGGGCCGGGCGAGCGTGGCGAGGGTGGTGGCCGGGTGCAGCACGGAGGTGGGGTTGGTCGGGTTGCCGACGATCACCAGGTCCGCGTCGCCCGGCACCGCCCGCGGGTCGAAGCGGAAACCGTCCGCCGCGTCCAGCAGCACCCGCTCCACGCTGTGCCCGGCGTCCCGCAGCGCGGCCTCCGGCTCGGTGAACTGCGGGTGCACCACCACCGGCCGCCGCGCCGGCACCGCCCTGGCCAGCAGCACGAACGCCTCCGCCGCGCCGGAGGTGAGCAGCACCCGCTCCTCCGGCAGCCCGTGCCGCTCGGCCACCGCCCGCCGGGCGGCCCGGCCGTCGGGGTAGGCGGCCAGCGTGCCGAGCGAGTCGGCTATCCGCTCGCGCAGCCACTGGGGCGGCGTGCCGGAGCGCACGTTGACGGCGAGGTCCGTCAATTCCGCGCCCATGCCGCGGACTTCGGAGTCGCCGTGGTGCCGCAGGTCGGGCTCGGTGGACTTGTGCATGCGATAGACGGTACTGAGGGCCGCAACGTCCCGTTCAGCCGGGTCGGTGCGCAATCGCGCAGGTGGCCCGCGGCGACTTCCGCTTCGGTACGAGCAGCACCGCGCCCGGCCCCGCGGCCAGCAGGGCGGCGGCCTCGGCGACGCCGGGGGCGCCGACGGCACGGCGGGCGGCTTCGCCCGGATGCGGGACCGCCTGGGCGGCGAGCTCGTGGGCGCCGTACGTGGTCAGGGGCACGCCCAGGGCGGCCGCGGCCGCCAGCAGGCCCGGCTCGCCGGCCTTGACCTCGGCGGTCGCCAGGGTGACGACGGCGGCGTCGCCCGCGCCCGCTTCGGCCAGGGCCTGCCGTACGAGGGCGAGCACCTCGGCGGCCGGGACGCCGCGGCGGGCACCCAGGCCGAGGTGGAGCGACCTCACCGCAGGCCCGCCACGAAGCGGGCCGCCGTGCCGGGGGCTCCCGCCCAGTGGACGTGCAGGTACGAGGCGTGCACGCCGCCCTGGACGAAGCCCTCCACACGGCGTTCCGGGTGCGTCATGCCCCAGGCGGGCGTGGTGCCCGCGCCCGGTTCGACGACCGTGCGGTGGAACTCGTGCCCGCGCAGCCGGGCGCCCGCGGGGGCGAGGACGTTGTCGCCGATCGCCACGGCCTCGCGGTAGCCGAGCGTCAGCCGCTCGGACATCCGGGCGTCCGCGGGGAGGACGTCGCACATGGGCTTGCCGTCCAGGGAACGGCAGAGGTAGAGCAGGCCCGCGCACTCCGCCGCCACGGTGCCGCCCGAGGCGGCGAAGGCGGCGACGGCCTTGCGCAGGGGCTCGTTGGCGGAGAGCTCCGGGGCGTAGACCTCGGGGAAGCCGCCGCCTATGACGATGCCGGCCGTTTCGGCGGGGAGCTGCTCGTCGCGGAGGGGGTCGAAGGGGACGACTTCTGCGCCGGCGGCGGTGAGGAGTTCTGTGTGTTCGGCGTACGAGAACGTGAACGCCGGTCCGCCGGCGACGGCGATCGTGGGGGGACGGTTCGGGTGCGGCCCGGTGGTCGGGTTGTGCCCACCTGTTCCGCCCTGCGGAACGCCTGCCCACAACCCGGGCGGGGCCGGGTCCCACGCCGGGCCCTCCAGTGGGGGTGCCGTGCGGGCCAGGGCCATGAGGGCCTCCAGGTCGCACCCCTGCCGGACCTGCGCCGCCTGGGCCGCCACCGCGTCGACCGCGTCCGTCCGTCGTTCGGCGACCGGCACCAGACCGAGGTGGCGCGACGGCGTATGCACCTGCCCGGCCCGCCGCACGGCGCCGAGTACCGGGACGCCCGACTCCTCCAGCGCCTCGCGCAGCAGCACCTCGTGGCGGTCCGAGCCGACCTTGTTGAGGATCACTCCGCCGATCCGCACCTCGGGGTCCCAGGACGCGAAGCCGTGCACCAGCGCGGCCACCGACCGCGACTGCGAGGACGCGTCGACGACCAGCACCACCGGCGCCTTCAGCAGCTTCGCCACGTGCGCCGTCGACGCCAGCTCGCCCTGACCGCTCGCGCCGTCGTACAGGCCCATCACGCCCTCGACGACCGCCAGATCACAGCCCGCGGCACCGTGCAGGAAGAGCGGCGCGATCCGCTCGGGCCCGCACAGGTACGCGTCGAGGTTGCGGCCGGGACGGCCCGTCGCCAGGGCGTGGTAGCCCGGATCGATGTAGTCCGGGCCCACCTTGTGCGGGGACACCGCGAGCCCCGCATCGGCGAAGACCCGCATCAGCCCGGTGGCGACGGTCGTCTTCCCACTGCCCGAGGAGGGCGCGGCGATGACCAGCCGGGGGACGTGCGTACTCACCACTCGATTCCCCGCTGGCCCTTCTGTCCCGTGTCCATCGGGTGCTTCACCTTCGACATGTCCGTCACCAGATCCGCGAACTCCACCAGCTTCTCCGGCGCGTTGCGACCGGTGATCACCACGTGCTGCGTCCCGGGACGGTCGCGCAGCACCTCGATCACCTCGTCGGTGTCCACCCAGCCCCAGTGCATCGGGTAGGCGAACTCGTCGAGCACGTACAGCTTGTACCGCTCGGCCGCCAGATCGCGCTTGACCTGCTCCCAGCCCTCGCGCGCCTTCTCCTCGTTGCTGAGTTCGCTGTCGCGCTGGATCCAGGACCAGCCCTCGCCCATCTTGTGCCAGTCGACCGTGCCGCCCTCGCCCGAGTCGCCCAGCACGCGCAGCGCGTTCTCCTCGCCGACCTTCCACTTCGCGGACTTCACGAACTGGAACACCCCGATCGGCCAGCCCTGGTTCCACGCCCGCAGCGCCAGGCCGAAGGCGGCCGTCGACTTGCCCTTGCCGATGCCGGTGTGGACGAAGACCAGCGGCCGGTTGCGGCGCTGGCGCGTGGTGAGACCGTCTTCGGGAACGACGGTCGGCTGTCCCTTGGGCATTAAGCGGCCCTCCTGGAGTGAGTGTTCCTTACGGTACGTACCAGCGCGGAGACGTTGTCCGCGCGCAGCTCGTCGAGCGTGACCACCGGTCCGCCGAGGGCCCGGCCCAGCTCGCCCGCCAGCCCGAGCCGCACCGGCCCCGACTCGCAGTCCACGACCACGGACGCCGTGCCGTCGGCCGCCAGCAGCCCCGCCGCCCGGCGCGCCCGCACCAGCGGCTCCGGGCCGCCGGTGGCCCGCCCGTCGGTCACCACGACCAGCAGCGGGCGCCGCGCCGGATCGCGCAGCCGCTCCACACGCAGCACCTCGTGCGCCTGCAGCAGCCCGGCCGCCAGCGGCGTACGGCCGCCCGTCGGCAGCTTCTCCAGCCGCGCCGCGCCCGCGTCCACGGACGAGGTCGGCGGCAGCGCCAGCTCCGCGCCCGTGCCCCGGAAGGTGATCAGCCCGACCTTGTCCCGGCGCTGGTAGGCGTCGAGCAGCAGTGAGAGCACCGCGCCCTTGACCGCGCCCATCCGTTTGCGCGCCGCCATCGACCCGGAGGCGTCCACGACGAACAGCACGAGGTTGCCCTCGCGGCCCTCGCGCACCGACTCCCGCAGATCGTCCCGGCGGACGAGCAGCCCGGCGCCCGAGCGGCCGCGCGCCCGCTGATGCGGCGCCGCGGCCTGCACGGTCGCCGCCAGGTGCAGCTTCGACAGGGCGCCCCGCGGGCGGCGCGCCCCCGTCGTACGGCCGTGCGCGGTGCGCGCCCGGGAGCGGCGGCCGTCGGCACCCTCACCGAGGCCGGGGACGTCGAACTTGCGGGTGCGGAACGGCTGCGCCGCCGCGACGGCGGGCGCCTCGGCCGCGCCGCCGGGTGCGCCGTCCGTCTCGGCCGCGCCCTCCTGCGGGGCGGGGGAGCCCTGCCCGTCGGGGGCGGACTTCTCCTGCCGCTGCCGCGGCACGTCCGGAGCGGTGTCGGGGCCCGGCCCGCCTTGCGGGGGCTGCCCGCCGCCGGGACCGTCGTCGCCGGGGCCGCCGTCCGGGCCCTCCGGCTCCGGGTCCGGGTCGGGCTCGGGCTCCGGCTCGTCGTCCTCGAACCGGCTGAGGATCTCGTCGAGTTTGTCCTCGTCCAGACCGGGCGCGTCGAACGGTGCCCGGCGCCGACGGTGCGGCAGCGACAGCAGCGCCGCCTGCCGTACGTCCTCGGCCGTCACGTCCGTGCGCCCCGCCCAGGCGGCCAGCGCCGTCGCGGCGCGCGCGGTCACGATGTCGGCGCGCATGCCGTCCACCTCGAACTCGGCGCACACCGCGGCGATGCGGCGCAGCGCGCCGTCGCCCAGCCGCACGTGGGGCAGCAGCGCCCGCGCGGCGGCGATCCGCTCGCGCAGCGTCTCCTCCTCGGCGGCCCACTTGGCGGCGAACGCGGCCGGGTCCTCGTCGTAGGCCAGCCGGCGGCGCACGACCTCCACCCGCTCCTCGGTGTCCCGGGAGGCGGCGACCTCGACGGTCAGCCCGAACCGGTCGAGCAACTGCGGGCGCAGCTCGCCCTCTTCGGGGTTCATGGTGCCGACGAGCAGGAAGCGGGAGGCGTGCCGGACGGAGACGCCTTCGCGCTCGACGTGGGCGGCGCCCATGGCGGCGGCGTCGAGGAGCAGGTCCACGAGGTGGTCGTGGAGGAGGTTGACCTCGTCGACGTAGAGCACGCCCCGGTGCGCGTCGGCCAGCAGACCAGGTTCGAACGCCTTAACGCCCTCCGCCAGCGCTCGCTCGATGTCGAGGGCGCCGACCAGCCGGTCCTCGGAGGCCCCGACTGGAAGTTCGACCATTCGAGTCGGCCGTGCGGTGCCGGTTTCGGCCTGGTGAGGGCCGTCAGGGCACTGCGGGTCGGGTGCGCAGGGGTCACAGTTGAACCGGCACCCCGCGACAACCAGCACGTCCGGGAGGACGGTGGCCAGGGCACGCACCATGGTGCTTTTCGCCGTGCCTTTCTCGCCGCGGATGAGCACGCCACCCACTGCGGGACTCACTGCGTTGAGGAGCAACGCGAGCCGTAGGTCCTCCATGCCGACGATTGCGGTGAGCGGGTAGGGGGCCGAGGGCATCAGCTGGTACCCCTTTCGAGGCAATTGGTTCGGGCAGGCGCTTCTGCAGCCGGGCTGTGTGCAATGGTGTGGCCGTCGGCCCCGCTCCTGCGGGGGTGTTCCGTTGCTTGGCGACCACTTGGTGGAGTCGCTGCTGTGGTCCCCGCGCATGCGGGGGTACTCATCCTCACGGCGCCCCCGGCGGGATGAACGGGAAGCCGGCCGGCACCCCGTCCTCGATGAGCCGCAGCAGCGCGTCCGTGTCCGCGTGCTCCTCGATCAGGTCGCCCAGCCGGTCCAGCTGTTCCTCCCGCAGCGCGGCGAAGGACGTGTCGGGCGCCGGTACGAACGCCCTGCCGGCCGCGCGCGCCACCTCGCGCAGGAACGCCCGCCGGAAGCCGTCGCTCTCCAGCGAGCCGTGCCAGTGCGTGCCCCACACCGAGCCGGTCCGGCAGCCGTCGAGGAACGGCTCGTCCCCGCCCAGCACTTCGGCCACCCCGTGGTGGATCTCGTAGCCCTCGACGGGCTCGCCCAGGGCCTTGCCGACGGGCCGGGCCAGGGTCTTCTCCGCCGCGAACCGCACCCGCACCGGCAGCAGTCCGAGCCCCTCGACCACTCCGGCCCGGGACTCCACCTCGTCGTCGATGCGCTCGCCCAGCACCTGGAAGCCGCCGCAGATGCCCAGCACCGGCCGGCCCTCCGCCGCCCGGCGCCGCAGCGCCTCGGCAAGCCCGCGCTCGCGCAGCCACGCCAGGGCGCGCACCGTGCCGCGGGTGCCGGGCACCACCACCAGATCCGCGTCGGCCAGCTCCTCGGGGCGGTCGACGAAGCGCACCACCACGCCCGGCTCGGCGGCCAGCGCGTCCACGTCCGTGAAGTTGGACATCAGCGGCACCGCGCAGACGGCCACCCGCAGCACGTCCGAGCCGTACGGCGGGGCCACCACCGACTCCCGCACCGTGCCCCGCAGGGAGACCCGCAGACCGTCCTCCTCGTCGATGCCGAGCCCGTGCGCGAACGGCAGGACGCCCACCGTGGGGCGGCCGGTGAGCCCGCGCAGCATCTCCAGGCCGGGTTCCAGCAGCGTCACGTCACCGCGGAACTTGTTGACCAGGTAGCCCGCTATCAGCGCCTGGTCCTCCCGGGAGAGCAGCGCGGTCGTGCCGAAGAAGGACGCGAAGACGCCGCCCCGGTCGATGTCGCCGACCACGACGACGGGCAGGCGGGCGGCCCGCGCGATGCCCATGTTGACGATGTCGGTCCGCCGCAGGTTGATCTCGGCGGGGCTGCCGGCCCCCTCGCAGATCACCGCGTCGTGGGTGCGCCGCAGCTCCTCGAGGCACTCGGTCACGGTGCCGAAGAGCTGCTCCTGGCGCCCCGAGTGGTAGCCGCGGGCGCTGAGTTCACCCACCGGCTTGCCCATCAGCACCACCTGGCTGCTGCGGTCCCCGCCGGGCTTGAGCAGCACCGGGTTCATCAGCGCGCTCGGCTCCACCCGGGCGGCCGCCGCCTGCATGGCCTGCGCGCGCCCTATCTCCGCGCCCTCGCGCGTCACATAGGAGTTGAGCGACATGTTCTGCGCCTTGAACGGCGCGACCTTGACGCCCTTGCGGACCAGCCAGCGGCAGATGCCGGCGGTCACCACGCTCTTGCCCGCGTCCGAGGTGGTCCCGGCCACCAGCAGGCCCCCGCCCAGCGGGCCCCCTCGCCCGCTCCCGTCGGTCGTCACCGGCTCCTCCTTGTCGCGATGCTCTTGCCCAACAGGCTGCCCACTGCGCGGCCCGCCAGCGCGGTGCCCAGCGCGAGCAGCGAAACACGGCGCGAGAGCCGCACCGCGCGCTCGATGTCCCCGACCTCGACCGGGCGCAGCTCCGCACCCAGCACGGGGCGTTCCTCTACGCGGCCCGCATAGGCGAGGGTGCCGCCGAGGCGGACGCCGAGGGCGCCGGCGAAGGCGGCCTCGACCGGGCCAGCGTTGGGGCTCGGGTGCCGGGAGGCGTCGCGCCGGGCCACGCGCCAGGCGCGGCGCGGGTCGGGCCCTGCGAGGACGGCGAGGACGGCGGTCAGCCGGGCGCCGGGCCAGCCCACGACGTCGTCGAGCCGGGCCGAGGCCCAGCCGAACCGCCGGTGGCGCGGCGACTTGTGGCCGACCATCGCGTCCAGGGTGTTGACGGCGCGGAAGCCCACGAGGCCGGGCACCCCGGCCAGCGCGCCCCACACCAGCGCGCCCACCACGGCGTCGGAGGTGTTCTCGGCGACGGACTCCACCACGGCCCGTGCGATCTGCTGGTGGTCCAGTGCCTGCGGGTCGCGCCCGCACAGGTGCGGCAGCCGCTCCCGGGCGACGTCCAGGTCGCCCGCGGCCAGCGCCCCGCCCACGGCCCGCGCCTCGCGGCCCAGCGAGGTGCCGCCCAGCACCGCCCAGGTGGCGGCGGCGGTCAGCGCGACACCGGCGGTGCGGGACGGGCGCGCGGTACGGGCCAGCAGGGCGGCCCCGGCGGCGGCGCCGCCCGCGCACAGCAGGGTGTGCAGGGCGCCGGAGCCGCGGTGGTCGCGCCACAGCCTGCGCTCGACGGCGCCCGCGGCGCGCCCGAAGGCGGCGACGGGGTGCCCGCGGCGCGGGTCGCCCAGCGCGAGGTCGCCGAGGTAGCCGAGGGCGGCGCCACACGCGAAACCGAGGTGATCGACACGCTTCGCACGCATCGGCTCAGCCTGCCGTCACGCCTCGGCGGGACGCATGCTCCGGGAAACCCGGGGAAAGGGGCAGTGGTCGGCGGCAGCCGGGCATGGTGATGTGTCCTCACTCAGGGTCCGCGCCCTGGCTCGACGTGACCGGCGACCAGAGTCTCCTGGCTCCCGGATCGACGTCGCCCCCGGCCTTCCAGCCCGCCGACTGCGCGGGCCGTGGCCTGTGCCGATTGGGGGCACGCTCCCCGGTGACAGTGGCGGGACCGCGCCGGACTCGCACCGGCTTCCTCTGCTGTCGCCGTTTGGCTCCGGAAGTCCACCACGGCCCGGGAAGGGCCGTCAACTCGCTGTTGACCTGCGGCCTTCCCGGGCCGTGGGGGCGGTATGGGGGATGTTTCGCGGGGAGCCGGATGCTCCGTGCGCGGTGTGCTACTTGGCGACGATCAGGTAGATGCCGTAGCCGACCGCGGCCGCGCACAGCGCGAAGCAGGCGTACGCGCCGGTGCGTCCGAGGGCCGTGGGCACCGTGCCGGCGGTCACGGTGCCGTCCGGCTGCTGCTGCTTGCGGGGCGAGGTGCCGACGATGCCGAGGGTGAAGACGCCCACGAGGGCGACCGTCACCACGAGGCTGACGCCGAAGACCTGGCCGAGGGCTTCCCAGTTGATGTGCATGGCGGGGGTTTCCTTAGCTCGTCGCCGCGGCGGGGGCGGGGGCGGCGGCCTGGGCCGCGGAGGCCGTGGGGGCGGCCAGGGGGCCGGCGGGCGGCGGGGCGACGGCCTGCAGGGCGGCGGTCACCACACCGGCGGGCTCGGCGTCCGGCACGTTGACGTTGTCCTGCGTGACCGGCTTGCGGCGGGAGGCGGCCCAGATGGCACCGCACACGCCCAGGCCGAGCACCGCGACCGCGGCCACGCCCCAGTCGCCCTGGTCGGCGAGGAAGGCCGCGCCGCCCGCGACGAGGCCCGCGGCCGGGAGCGTGAGGCACCAGGCGATGACCATGCGCCCGGCGGTCGACCAGCGCACCACGCCGCCCTTGCGGCCCAGGCCGGAGCCCATGATCGAGCCGGAGCAGACCTGGGTGGTGGAGAGCGCGAAGCCGATGTGCGAGGAGGCGAGGATGACCGTGGCCGCACCGGTCTGGGCGGCGAAGCCCTGCGCCGGCTTGATGTCGGTCAGACCCTTGCCGAGCGTCTGGATGATGCGCCAGCCGCCCAGGTACGTGCCGAGCGCGATGGCCAGGCCCGCGGAGACGACGACCCACAGCGGCGGGTCGGAGTGCGGGGCGATGACGCCGCCGGTGACCAGCGCCAGCGTGATCACGCCCATGGTCTTCTGCGCGTCGTTGGTGCCGTGGGCGAGGGAGACCAGGGCGGCCGAGGCGATCTGCCCGGCGCGGTAGCCCTTGGCGGTGTCCTGCTCGTCGCGGCCCCGGGAGAGCCGGTAGGTCAGGCGCGTCGCGGCCATGGCAGCGAGGCCGGCCACGATCGGGGCGCAGACCGCCGGGATGAGGACCTTCATGACGATGGCGTCGCCGTGGACGCCTCCGGTACCGACCGAGACCAGCGTCGCGCCGATCAGGCCGCCGAAGAGGGCGTGCGAGGAGCTGGAGGGCAGGCCCGCCAGCCAGGTCAGCAGGTTCCAGACGATCGCGCCGACCAGACCCGCGAAGATCACTTCGGGTCGGATGCCGGCCTTTTCGTCGATGATGCCGCCGGAAATGGTCTTGGCGACCTCGACGGAGAGGAATGCGCCGACGAGGTTCAGCACAGCCGACATGGCCACCGCGGTCTTGGGCCTGAGGGCCCCGGTCGAGATGGTGGTGGCCATGGCATTGGCCGTGTCGTGGAAGCCGTTCGTAAAGTCGAACACCAAGGCCGTGACGATCACGATCCCGATGAGAAGCGTGATGTGTTCCATTCACCCAGGCAATCAGCTCGATGGTCAGTACGCGGCGACCGTAGGGAGCCTGGGTGAACGGAAGGTGAACTGGGTCGGACCGAGTGATGACGCGAACCGGAGGCGGGTGGCGATGAGGCAGTACGCGAAGGCGGCCGGGATATCCGAGGACGTACGTGAGCGGATGGAGCAGACCTGGGCGGACGTGGTCGGCACTGCCCGCCGCAGCACCGCCGACGGGCTGGTCGTCGGCACCTCCGGCAACGTCTCCGCCAGGGTCGGCGACGTGGTCCTTGTCACGCCCAGCGGCGTCCCCTACGACCGGCTGGGCCCCGAGGACGCCGTGGGCGTCACCCTCGACGGCCGCCGGGTCATCGGCGAACTGGCCCCCACCAGCGAGCTGCCCATGCACCTCGCCGTCTACCGCACCACCGACGCCGCGGCGATCGTCCACACCCACGCCGTCCATGCCACCGCCGTCTCCACCCTGGTCACGGAGGTGCCCCCGATCCACTACATGACCGCCGCCCTCGGCGGGCCCGTCCGGGTCGCCCCCTACGCCCTCTACGGCTCCGACGAACTGGCCGAGGGCGTCCTGCGCGCCCTCGACGGCCGCACCGGCTGCCTCCTGCAGAACCACGGCACCCTCACCCACGGCGCCACCCTCGACCAGGCCTACGACCGCACCGCCCAGCTGGAGTGGATGTGCCGGGTCTGGCTCACGGCCTCGGCCGTCCCCGGCCACACCCCCTCCCTCCTTCCCCCCGCCCGGCTCACGGAGGCCGCCGACAAGCTCCGCGGCTACGGCCAGACCCCTTGAGCCCTGGCTCCTGAGTCCTGCCCGCTGGCCCCTGCCGCCGCTTGTGCCCACACTGGAAGCGATGGCCCTGGGCAGAGCGGCGGCCGTGGCCGCCACGAGCGTGACAGTTGCCGGAGCGGCCGCGGTGGCGGCCGGGCGGTACGCCGCCGACGCCGTCCTCAAAACCAGGCCGGACCGCCCGCTGCCGGGCGAGCACGCCGTGACCGTGCACGACGCCGACGCCGCCAGGATCACCCTCACCCGCACCCCGGCCACGCTGCTCCCCGGCACCTACGGACTGGTCGGCAAGGGCCTGCACGCCGTCGTCGGACCCGTCGTCGCCGACGTCTCGCACCCCTACGACTGCGTCGTGCGGCGGATCGAGCGCGTCACCCACGGCAGCCCGGCCCCCGGCCGGCGGGTCTGGCTCACCCCGCAGGTGCACATCGGCAACCCGCGCGACGCCCTCGGCCTGGACCACACCGACGTCGAAGTGCCCGGCGAGCTCGGAGCGCTGCCCGCCTGGTTCGTGCCCGCCGCCCGCGACACCTGGGTCATTACCGTGCACGGGCTGGGCACCACCCGCGAGCACCCCATGAACGTCCTGCCCTTCCTGCACGGCCTGCGGCTCCCCGTGCTCGCCCCGGCCTACCGGAACGACCCCGGAGCACCCGGGACGCCGCACGGAATCAGCCACCTCGGCGCCCACGAATGGCGCGATCTCGATGCGGCCGTCGACTACGCCGTGCGCCGGGGCGCACGCCGCGTGGTGCTGCACGGCTGGTCGACCGGCGCCACCATGGCGCTCCTCGCCGCCGTGAACGGCGCACACGGCGACCGCATCGCCGGAGTCGTCCTGGACTCCCCGGTCCTCGACTGGCCCGCCGCGCTGCGCGCCCTCGCCGGGCACCGCGCCCCCGCCGCCCTGATACCGCTCGCCGTCCGCGCCGCCGAGGGCCGCACCGGACTCACCCCCGACGCCCTGCTGGCCGCCGCCGACCCCGCCCGGCTGTCCGTACCGGCGCTGATCGTGCACGGCACCGAGGACCCCCTCGCACCCCCGGAACGCTCCCGCGAACTCGCCGCGCGCAAGCCGGCCCTGTTCACCCTGCGCACGGTCCGCGGCGCCGGGCACGCAGGTTCCTGGAACGCGGACCCGCAACGCTACGAAGAAGCGCTCCGACGGTTCCTCATACCGCTGATGTAGCCCGCCCGTCCGGCCCGAACCGGGCCCGGCCCGGGGCTTCGTGACCTCCCGCAACGAGCCCCCGGCGAGCGGATAGTTGATTCCGATTGGGTTTTCGGAGCGTGAACGGCAAGACTGCTCCTGTGACGTCCCGTACTCCGCGCGACTCCCGGCTCAGACTCGTCCCCCGACAGCCGATCGCCGCCGCCCGCCGGGCCGTGGCGGGCCGGGCCTCGCGCCCGGCGCCCCGCCCGCCCGCAGGCACGCCGGCCCGGCCCGAACTCGCCCGGCAGGCAAGAGCCGGGCTCACCGGCGCGGTCCGGCTGGCCCGCTGGGCGGCCGAGGAGTGCGGCCGCGGCGCCACCCTGCGGCCCGGGGCCGAAGGGGGACTGTGCGACGCCACGGCCGAGCGGGCCGCCGCCGCCCTGGGACTGACGGCCGGACAGGTGCGCTGCGACTGGGACCGGGCACGGCTCGCCGGACTCCTCGAACTGCACGGCGGCAGCGCCCGCCCCGGCTGGCGCCTGCAGGCCTGGGACCGCGACGACAGCGCCGTCCTGCGCGGCTGGGTCGCCCTCTTCGACGCCTGGTCCCTGGCCCACCCCGAGCCCGCCGGCACCGACGCCACGATCGCCGCCGAGGTCGTCGAGGCCGCACCGCAACTGCTGTCCGTCATGCACCTGTCGGCCGGCCCGGTCTCCGTGGCCATGCTGCTCGACCTGCTCCAGCAGCGCGTCGCCGAGATCCGCGCCGAGCGCTGCGAGATCCCCTGCGACGACCTCGCCCTGCCGCAGCCCCCCGCCCCGCCCGCCGGAGGCGAGCCGCTGGCCGCCCTGCTCGACTGGGCGCTCGCCGGGCTCGCCTCGGTGGGGGCCCTCGTCATGCGCGGCGGCGCCGGCCCCCGGGCGGAGGCCGTCCTCACCCCGCTGGGCAACTGGGCGGTGTGGGTCAAGCTCGAACAGATCTGTGTGGCCGCCCAGAGCCCGGCCGGCCACATCGAGCTGTCCGCCGAGGCCATGCTCCGCGGCTGCGCCGACCTCACCCCCGGCCCGGCCCGCGCCGAATACCGGGCCTGGCTGGCCGCCCGGCCCGTGCGCAGCGCCGTCGACGAGCTCCTCGACGCCGCCCGCGGCGACGACGCCATGGTCCGCGGCCTGGCCTTCGAAGCGCTGCGGGCCGTCGGCGCCCCCGCCGAGCCCGCCGTGCGCGGCGCCGTCGAGGAGGACTGCCTGCGCCCCTACGCGCTGCTGTGGATCGCCGAGCACGAGGGCTGCGACCCCGAGGAGGCCACCGAGGTGCTCACCCGCGAGGAGGCCACGTGGCTGTGGGTCGACACGGCGGCGGCCGTCGCCGACCACGGCGAGAGCCGGCTGCTGGTGCGGCACCTGGACTCGGCCGTCCAGGGCACCGTGCCCCGCCTGCTGGAGGAGGTGCGGGCCGTGGGCCATCCCCGCACCGTGCAGGTCCTGGTCGCGCTGGCCGCGGCGCACCCGGACCCGGCCCTGGCCAAGGCGGTGCGCCGCGCCGCGTTCCAGGTGCACCGCGGCGGGGCGTAGACCGGCTCCCGGACGGACCTCAGCCCGCCGCCTCGGGGCCCTGCGGGGCGTACGTGCCGAACGTCCAGATGTTGCCCTCCAGGTCCCGGGCCATGTAGTCCCGGGACCCGTAGGGCCGGTCCACCGGCGTGGACAGCACCTCCACGCCGTGTTCCGCGGCCCGTGCGTGATGCGCGTCCGCGTCCTCGACGACCACGTACACCCCGCTCGGCCCCGCCTCGGACATCGCGTCGTCGAAGACCCCGCCCCGGCCCCTGGAGCCGAGCATCACCAGACCGTTTCCGTAGACCAGCTCGGCGTGCAGCACCACCCCCTCCTCGCTCTCGTAGAGCGCGGTCCGGGTGAAGCCGAAGGCCTCGGTCAGCTGCCGCATCGCGGCCTTCGCGTCGTCGTACAGCAGCGCCGGGCAGATCGTCGGCGCAGCGGTGGGGGTGGCGGTGGAGGTGTCCGTCATGACGCTCACTCCTCGTGGTGCCGGCGGAACGTGTCGCCCCGAGTATCCGCGAATCACCCCCGGCACGCCTTTCCCACCGCCCGGCCCCGCCGCCGCGGTCGGGAAATCTGCTTGCACACCCCCGTTAGACTGGTCCGCATGGCATTTCTCCTCGTGCATTAGACGGCGTCATAGCGACCTCAGTCCGTCCATCGCCGTCCACCCTGCCCAGGAGTAGCACCCCGTGATCACCGCCTCCGGCATCGAGCTGCGCGCCGGCGCACGCGTCCTCATCGAGTCCGCCACCTTCCGCATCGCCAAGGGCGACCGCGTCGGCCTCGTCGGCCGCAACGGCGCCGGCAAGACCACCCTCACCAAGTGCCTCGCCGGCGAGGGCATCCCCGCCGGCGGCACCATCGCCCGCTCCGGCGAGGTCGGCTACCTCCCGCAGGACCCCCGCACCGGCGACCTCGACGTGCTCGCCCGCGACCGCATCCTGTCCGCCCGCGGCCTGGACTCCGTGCTCCGCAAGATGCGCGAGAACGAGGACCGGATGGCGAACGGCCAGGGCGCCACTCGCGACAAGGCGATGAAGAAGTACGAGCGCCTGGAGACGGAGTTCCTGACCAAGGGCGGTTACGCCGCCGAGGCGGAGGCCGCGACCATCGCCGCCAGTCTCGGCCTGCCCGACCGCATCCTGACCCAGCCGCTGCACACCCTCTCCGGCGGCCAGCGCCGCCGCGTCGAGCTGGCCCGGATCCTCTTCTCGGACGCCGACACGCTCCTCCTGGACGAGCCCACCAACCACCTCGACGCCGACTCCATCGTCTGGCTGCGGGACTACCTCAAGACCTACCGCGGCGGCTTCATCGTGATCTCCCACGACGTCGACCTCGTCGAGACCGTCGTCAACAAGGTCTTCTACCTCGACGCCAACCGCTCGACCATCGACGTCTACAACATGGGCTGGAAGCTCTACCAGCAGCAGCGCGAGGCCGACGAGAAGCGCCGCAAGCGCGAGCGGCAGAACGCCGAGAAGAAGGCCGCGGCCCTCAATTCGCAGGCCGACAAGATGCGCGCCAAGGCCACCAAGACCGTCGCCGCGCAGAACATGGCCCGCCGCGCCGAGAAGCTGCTGTCCGGCCTGGAGGCCGAGCGCGTCTCCGACAAGGTCGCCAAGCTGCGCTTCCCCGAGCCCGCGCCCTGCGGCAAGACCCCGCTGACGGCCGAGGGCCTCTCGAAGTCCTACGGCTCGCTGGAGATCTTCACCGACGTCGACCTGGCCATCGACAAGGGCTCGCGCGTGGTCATCCTGGGCCTCAACGGCGCGGGCAAGACCACGCTGCTGCGCCTGCTCGCGGGCTCGGAGAAGCCCGACACCGGCCAGGTCACCCCCGGCCACGGCCTCAAGCTCGGCTACTACGCCCAGGAGCACGAGACGCTCGACCCGGACCGCACGGTCCTGGAGAACATGCGCTCCTCCGCCCCCGACCTGGACCTGGTCGAGGTCCGCAAGACGCTCGGATCGTTCCTCTTCTCCGGCGACGACGTGGACAAGCCGGCGGGCGTGCTGTCCGGTGGCGAGAAGACCCGGCTGGCGCTGGCCACCCTCGTCGTCTCGTCCGCCAACGTGCTGCTGCTCGACGAGCCCACCAACAACCTGGACCCGGCCAGCCGCGAGGAGATCCTGGGCGCGCTGCGCACCTACAAGGGCGCGGTCGTGCTGGTCACCCACGACGAGGGCGCGGTGGAGGCCCTCGAGCCCGAGCGCATCATCCTGCTGCCCGACGGCGTCGAGGACCTGTGGGGCCCGGACTACGCGGACCTGGTCGCGCTGGCCTGACCGGCTCTTGATCAGTGTCGTCCCGATCATTCGGCCGACGGGTGATCCATCATCTGAGTGAGGAGGGCTCGTACCGCCGAGCCGCCGAGTGCCCCGGCGCACGCGCTGTACGGGATGCGGGGCGCCGTTCGCGCCGCGCGTGACGGGGCCCCGCCTGACCTGCTCCTTCGCCGCGCCACCCGTACGGCCGTACGAGCTTGATCGGATGGATTCCGCTGTTCCGGGCGGTGCCGCGGCCGGAAAACGCGGTGCCTTCTTCCCTCGGACTTCCCATGGACCTTGCCGAATGGGTGGCCAGGAGGCCGCCTAGGGGTGATCATGAGAGTCAAGAGGCGCATCTCCCATGAGGAGGCACGGGTGGCCGAGACTCTGAAGAAGGGCAGCCGGGTGACCGGCGCCGCGCGCGAAAAGCTCGCGGCAGACCTGAAGAAGAAGTACGACTCCGGTGCGAGCATCAGGGCGCTGGCCGAAGAGACCGGTCGCTCCTACGGCTTCGTCCACCGGATGCTCAGCGAATCCGGCGTGATCCTGCGAGGTCGCGGCGGAGCGACGCGCGGCAAGAAGGCCGCCTCGGCCTGACGCCGCGCTCCGAGGAGCTAAGGAACGCAAGCAGTGTGGGCGGTAACCACCCGGTCGGCCGACCGGCCGTCCGGGTGGTTACTGTGCAGTTAACCAAAGTGACTGCGGCCATTCGGAGGCCCCCATGACTGCCGGCAAGACCCTGCTCGACCAGGACGGCGTACAGCTCACCGTCGATCACGCGGATGCCGTCGCCACCGTCACGCTCACCAACCCCGCCAAGCGCAACGCGCAGTCGCCCGCGCTGTGGCGGGCGCTGACCGAGGCGGGGCGGCTGCTTCCGGGCAGCGTGCGGGTGGTGGTGCTGCGCGGCGAGGGCAAGTCCTTCTCCGCGGGCCTCGACCGGCAGGCGTTCACGCCCGAGGGCTTCGACGGCGAGCCGTCGTTCCTGGACCTGGCGCGCGGCTCCGACGAGGCGCTCGATGCCGAAATCGCCACCTACCAGGAGGCTTTCACCTGGTGGCGGCGGAACGACATCGTCTCCATAGCCGCCGTCCAGGGCCATGCGATCGGTGCGGGCTTCCAGCTCGCGCTCGGTTGCGACGTGCGCGTGTGCGCGGACGACGCGCAGTTCGCGATGCGCGAGACCAGCCTGGGCCTGGTGCCGGACCTGGGTGGCACCCACCCCCTGGTCTCGCTCGTGGGCTACGCCCGCGCCCTGGAAATCTGCGCCACGGGCCGGTTCGTCGGCGCCGAGGAGGCCGAGCGGGTGGGCCTGGCCAACCTGGTCGTTCCCGCGGCGGAACTGGGCGCGGCGGTCGAGGACTTGACGGCGGCGCTGCTGGCCGCGCCGCGCGATGCCGTCGTGGAGACGAAGGCGCTGCTGCGGGGTGCAGTGGAGCGTACGTACGAGGAGCAGCGCATCGCCGAGCGCGCGGCGCAGGCGCGGCGCTTGCGGGATCTGGCGGGGCTCGGGGAGTAGCCGGGCCCTGTCCCCTTGATCTCACCGGGCGGGCTCGATTCGGTCCGCCCGGTGAGCTCGCCGGATCAGCCCGCCTCGGTGACCAGCACGTCCATCGACGTCGCCGCGCGCACCGCCCGCGCCACGTCCACCGCCCGGTGACCCGCCGCGACGGCGATCTGCTTCCAGCCCGCATACCGCCCGCCCAGCACCGTGGCCACCTCGGCCACCCCCGGCACGGGGAGGCCGGCGGGCGGCGGGCCCGGAATCGGAGCGTCCCCCGCCGCCACCCCCGGTGCCCGCGCGTCCAGCAGCTCCGTCACCTGCAGATCCACCCCGGACACCCTCAGTCCCACCCCCTCGGCCGTCTCCCACAGCACGCCCCGGAGCCGCTCCGCGAGCTCCCGCAGGGGCGGACCGGGCGGTGCCGCGAACCCGGCCTCGATGTGCCCGGTCTCGACGATCCGCACGTCCCCGAGGCGTACGCCCAGCCCGGCCGCGGAAGCGGACCGCCGCAGCGCCGCCGCGACCGCCGCCTCCGTGATCCACAGACCCTCGTCGGACGGGCCGCCGAGCAGGAGCACCCGCCCCGCCGCCAGCTGCCGCCGTACCGCCTCTGCCCATCGGTCCTGGTCTTCAGCCGCCACATGCCCAGCCTGCCCCATCCGGGCGGCGGCGGCCCGTAACGCCGCCTAAGGTGGCAAAAGGACTGGAAGAGAGGCGACCGAGATGACCGACACCGCAAGCCCGACCAACCAGACCCACTCGACCCACCACTCCAAGGACCCCAAGGTCGCGCCCGGCGACCGAGGCCGCACCACCATCGCCGACGGTGTGGTGGAGAAGATCGCCGGCCTGGCGGCGAGGGACGTGGTCGGTGTCCACGCCATGGGCAGCGGCCTCTCCCGGACCTTCGGCGCGGTGCGCGACCGCGTCCCGGGCGGCGGCAAGGCCGTCAGCCGCGGGGTGAAGGCGGAGGTCGGCGAGGTACAGACCGCACTCGACCTCGAAATCGTCGTCGATTACGGAGTGGCGATCGCGGATGTGGCCCGCGCCGTGCGGGAAAACGTCATTGCGGCGGTGGAACGCATGACCGGCCTCGAAGTCGTCGAGGTCAACATCGCGGTGAGCGACGTGAAGCTGCCGGACGAGGAAGAGGAAGAGCCGGAGCCCAGGCTCCAGTGAGGAGCGCACTCATGAGCATGGCCGTGGTCGGTCTGTGGGCCGGCATGGCGCTCGGATTCGCCGGGTACTTCGGTGGGTTCGGGGCATTCCTGCTGGTGGCGGCGTTGGGCGCCCTCGGTTTCGTGGCGGGCCGGTTCCTCGACGGCGATGTGGAGCCGGGCGCCTTCTTCCGCCCGCGCGAGCGCGACGGACGCGGGAAGTAGCGCGGTGGGGGGCCGCCGAGCGGTGGAGCCGGGAGAGCGCGGCGCGACCCGCATCGCCGACCGCGTCGTGGCGAAGATCGCCTCGCAGGCGGCGCGCGAGGCGCTGGACGGCGCCCGTGCGGAGGACATCGAGCCCCCGCACGCCACTGTCGCCGTGCACGAGGGTGCGGCGCGGGTACGCGTCTCGCTGGAGCTGGCCTACCCCGTCGACATCGGGGCCCGCTGCCGGGCCGTGCGCAGCCGGATCGTCGAGCGGGTCCACGGGCTGGCCGGTATGGACGTACCGGAGGTGGTGATCTCGGTGGAGCGGCTGCACTCGCCGCACATGGACCGCACGGGCGGGGAGCGGGTGCGATGAGCGGCGGCCCGGTCTCTCTGGAGAAGACACCGCCGGAGAACCTGCCGGAGGGATCCGCACCCGACCCGGCCGGGCCCGTGCACGCCCGCCGTTTCTGGTCGGGCCGCCGCCTGCCCGCCGTGCTCGTCGCCGCGGTCGTGCTCGGCCTCGTGGGGGTGTTCGTCTACGACGTCGCCGCCGTTCGCGCGGGCCGGCCCGCCATGCACTGGCGGCGCGGCCTCGCCCATGAGCTGGCCACCCGTTCCCTCGGCGACCCGTGGGTGATCACCGGTGCGGTGGTCGCGGTGCTGGCCGGCGTCTGGCTGATCGCGCTGGCGCTCACCCCCGGGCTGCGCGGGGTGCTGCCCATGCGGCGCGACGAACCGGGCGTCCGGGCCGGGCTCGACCGCAGGGCGGCGGCGCTGGTGCTGCGCGACCGGGCGATGGAGGTGCCGGGCGTGCAGTCGGTGCGGGCCGATGTCGGCCGCCGGCGCATCCGGGTCCGGGCGCAGTCGCACTTCCGTGATCTGGACGACGTGCGCAGGGATGTCGGCGCCGCATTGGCCGAGAGCGTACGGGAGTTGGGGCTGGCCCGGCAGCCCCGGCTGTCGGTGCACGTCAGCCGGCCGGCGAAGAAGTGACGAGGTGAGCGCGGGGTGTTGAGGACCGTCAACCGGGTACTGGTGGGGCTGGCCGGGGTGGTGCTGGTGGTGCTGGGCGCCGCGGTGCTGGTCGGCTCGCTGGACCTGCAGCGGCGCTGGGGCTTCTCGCTGTCGTCGGCGTGGCCGTTCGACGGGCCGCATGGCGTCCTGCTGTCGGCCGCGGACCGTCGCAGGTACCGCGGGCGCGCCTGGTGGTGGCCCGTGGTGATCGCGGTGCTCGCCGTGGCCGTGCTGCTGGCGCTGTGGTGGCTGCTCGCGCAGCTGCGGCGGCGACGGCTGGGCGAGGTGGTCGTCGACACCGGCGACGGCGAGGCGGCCGTGGTGCGTGGGCGGGCGCTGGAGGAGGCGCTGGCGGCCGAGTCGGGCGCGCTGGAGGGCGTGGACCACGCCCGGGTCACGCTCGGCGGGCGGCGCACGGCCCCGCAGGCGCGCTTCGGCCTGACCCTCGCCCCGCATGCGGCCCCGGCCTCGGCGCTGCACCGGCTGCGCGCCGAGGTGCTGTCGCGGGCCATGGTCTCGACGGGGCTGGACAGCCTTCCGGTGGAGGTCCGGCTCCGCGCGGTGCGCCACCGCGCGGAGCGCGTGGAGTAGCCGCCGGGGTCAGAAGCCGTGCCGGGCGCCGCCGTCCACGGGCAGCATGACGCCCGTCAGGTAGGAGGCGGCGGGGGAGAGCAGGAACGCGGCCGCCTTGCCGAACTCCTGCGGCGTGCCGTACCGGCCCAGCGGGATCCGGGCCGAGTGGCGGGCCCGCGCCGCGGCGTCGTCGCCGGAGAGCGCGTCGAGCTCGCGCACCCGGTCGGTGTCGATGCGCGCGGGCAGCAGCCCGACCACGCGGATGCCGCGCGGCGCGACCTCCAGCGACAGCGACTTGGCGAACCCGGCCAGCCCCGGCCGCAGCCCGTTGGAGATCGTCAGCCCCGGGACCGGCTCGTGGACGGAGCTGGAGAGGACGAAGCCGATCACCCCGCCGTCGGAGAGCTCGGCCGCCGCGGTACGGGCCAGGCGGACCGCGCCCAGGAAGACGGACTCGAAGGCCGCCCGCCACTGGCTGTCGTTGTTCTCGGCGGCCGAGCCGGGCGGCGGTCCGCCGACGCTGATGAGGATGCCGTCGAAGCGGCCGAAGCGTTCGCGCGCGGCGGCGATGAGCCGGTCGCCCGTGGTCGGGTCGGCGTTGTCGACGGCGATCCCCACGGCGCCCTCGCCGAGCTCCGCGGCCGCGGCCTGCGCCGACTTCTCGTCCCGCCCGGAGATGACCACCCGGGCGCCGTCGGCGGCCAGTTCGCGCGCGGTGGCGTTGCCCAGCCCGCGGCTCGCGCCGGTCAGTACGTACACCCGGTCCTTCAGCCCAAGATCCATGGGTTCAGTCTGCCGTGCGCACACCGTCGAGCAGAAGGGCCGTGCCCACCGGACCGATCGAACAGGACGCGGTTCTCCTTGGTGCGGCCGGTCAGGCGTGGGTCCCGGCCTCTGCTGCCTCTGCAGAGGCGGTCTCGGTCTCCGATGCCTCCGCAGAGGCGGCCGCCGCGCGGTCGCGGCGCTCGCGGCGGACCAGGATGAACCAGCCGACGGGCACGAAGGCCGAGAACAGCCACCACTGGATCGCATAGGCCATGTGCGGGCCGATGCTGGAGTGGTCCGGGGGCGCGACGGTCTGCGGCTGGTCCTTGCCGACCGCCTCGGCGAGCTCGACGTAGCCGCCGAGCAGCGGGCGGTGCAGCTGGGCGGCCTGGCGCTCGCTGTTGATGAGCATGATCTGGCGCGGCGGCAGGCCCTTGGTGTCTTTGACGCCTTCGCCCGGCTGCTCGTCCGCCTTGAGGCGGCCGGTGATGGTGACCTTGCCGGAAGGGGCGGCGGGCACGTCCGGGAACTGCGTCTGGGCGCCGTTGGCCGGGATCCAGCCGCGGTTGACGAGCACGGCCTTGCCGTCGTCGAGCACCAGCGGGGTGAGCACCCAGTAGCCCGGCTTGCCTTCGTCGTCGGTCCGCATCCGGACCACGACCTCGCCCTTGGTGTCGTACGTACCGCTGGCGGTGACCCGGCGCCAGACGTCCTCGCCCGGCACGGGACGGCCCGGCCGGGTGAGCTCGGACACGGGGACCGGGGTGGCGGCAAGGCTGTGGCCGATCCGGTCGTTGCGCGCGACCCGGCTCTCGTGGCGATGCAGCTGCCAGAAGCCCAGTTTGATCATCACCGGGATGAGGGCGAGCGCCACGATCGTGGTGATCACCCACTGCCGGGACAACAGGAAGCGGTACACGCTTTGACGGTACCTGGTGGGTTTCGCCCCCGGACCATCGGGTGGAGCCGTTCCGCTATGCCCTGTTTGCTCCGGTTGGCGCCGGGGTGACATGGGACAGCAGCTGGACGAAGGCCGCCTCGTCGACCACCGGTGTGCCGAAGGAGCGGGCCTTGGCGGTCTTGGAGGTGGGGGAGTCGGGGTCATTGGTGACCAGCAGGCTGGTCAGGCGCGAGACGCTCGTGGCGATGTGCAGCCCGGCGTCGATGGCGCGGTCCTCCAGCAGCTCGCGGTCGATGGAGGTGTCGCCGGAGAACGCCACCCGCATGCCCTGGACGAGCTGGCCGCCCGGCGCGTAGCGCCCGGGGTTGGGATACGGGCAGGCGGGCCGCTTCCGGCTGGGCCGCCAGGT
Organism: Streptomyces olivoverticillatus; assembly: GCF_014203555.1. Lineage (GTDB taxonomy): Bacteria > Actinomycetota > Actinomycetes > Streptomycetales > Streptomycetaceae > Streptomyces > Streptomyces olivoverticillatus. The sequence continues at coordinate 1,113,795 of NZ_JACHJH010000002.1, forward strand.
GGCGGGCCGGTAGGAGGAGGACGGCTGATAACCGATCCCGGCCGAACGGGCGGGCGACGGCCCGTCGGACCACTCCGTCAGCGGCTGGCAGGCCAGCAGCGGCAGCCGCAGCCCCGCCTCGGCCGCCAGGTGCAGGCTCGGCCGGAAGGCTTCGGCCAGCACCCGCGCGTCGTCGAGCGCGTGGTGGGCGCGCTGCTGCACGACGCCGTAGTGCGCGGCCAGCGACTCCAGCTTGTGGTTGGGCAGCGGAAGCCCCAGGTCCTTGGAGAGCGCGATGGTGCACAGCCGTTGGCGCACGGGTACGTCGGCCCGGGCCCGCGCGTACTCGCGCGCGATCATCGACCAGTCGAAGGCGGCGTTGTGCGCGACGAGCACCCGGCCGTCGAGCCGCTGGGCGAACTCCCCGGCGATCTCCCCGAACAGCGGGGCGCCGTCGAGGACTTCGGAGGTGAGCCCGTGGATCCACACCGGACCGGGGTCGCGCTCGGGGTTGACCAGTGTGTACCACTGATCCTCCACGCGGCCCCGGGCGTCCAGCTGATAGACGGCAGCCGACACTATGCGGTCGTCGCGGGCCAGTCCCGTGGTCTCCACGTCGACGACCGCGTATCCCTGGGGATACGCGGCCGGCCACGGGGCGGGCGATGCGGCTGCGGTGCGGTCTTCGAGCATGGTCACAGAGCTTACGGGCCCCCGCTGACAACGCGGGATCCGGCCGGTACGGCGACCCCGGCGCGGACCGGGATCCGGCCGCCCGGAAGGGGGGCCCTGACCCGGGATGAGACTGGGGCATAGTGGGACAGATCGGAATTACGCCGCCGCCCGGTCAGGCCAGGTCCGCCAAGAGGCCGCCCGCCGTGACGCGGGCCGTGCCCGTGCAGGCGTCGACGGCGCCGGGGAAGAGGCGGTAGACCGCGCCGGTCGCCTCCCGCGGGCAGACGTCGCCGTCGACGAGCGCCAGGAAGACGTGCCTGCCCTCCGCCGCCCGGGCCGCCGCGGCCGCCGTGTCCTCGGCCTCCTCCCGGCGGTCGGGCTCCAGGAGCCCGCGCAGCCGCGCCGCGAAGGCGGCCGTGTCCTCGCCTTCCCGGCGCCGGTAGAACCACAGCCCGTCCGGCCGGAGCACCGCGCTCTCCCCGGCCCGGGCCGCCGCGTGCCAGCAGGCGACGTCCCACAGGGTCAGGCGGGAGCCGCCGGTGAAGCAGTCCCACAGCTCCCGGCCCAGGCGGCCCAGACCGCCGCCGTGCCGGCCCACGCTGTGCAGCCCCGTATCACTCGGAAGGTGGACGTCCGTCCACAGCGCACGGCAGTCGGCCAGGTCGATCACCATCGGCACGCAGATCCGCGACTGCCCCGACAGGTCGAAGCGCTGCCGCACGGCCCCCGGGTGGTACGCGGAGTCACGCGCCCCGGAGTCGGGCAGGGCCATGAAGCCCGCGAAGGCATCCGGCAGCTCCTCGAACGGGATGTTGTCGAAGCTGAAGACCACCGGCACGGCGAACCGCGCCCCGCCCGCCATCAGCGCGGCCAGGTCCAGGTCCACGTACTCGGTGGCGCCGAGCGGGGCCGGGGCGGACGTGAGGTCGCCGGAGTGCACGGCGGCGTCCCCGCTGTGCCGGAGGGTGGTGTAGTCGCAGTGGCCGACCCGGTTCCAGTCGTCGTCGAAGAAGGCCACCGACAGGTCCAGGTCCACCCGGGTGCCCTCCGGCTCCACCCAGTGCAGGAAGAGCCGCAGCAGCCATCCCTCCGGCAGCGGCAGCTCGCTGCCGCGCGGCACGGAGACCAGGGAGGCGGCCGCCGTGCGCTCGGCGAACGGCACGGCAAGCCTGGCCAGCGCCGGATCGAGCACCGCGAGCTCGTAACCGGACGCGCCACCGAGCCGCCGCAGCACCTCCGCCTCCAGCAGCGCGCACACCCGCGCCACGAGCGGCGCCGGAAGCGGTGCACGCTCGTCCGGCACGGCATACGCGTGCGCCACCTGACCGCGCGGGAAGAACACCCGCCGCGGCGACCGCAGATGGCGGCCGCGCAGCTCCCCCAGCGCGGACAGCAGCGGCCCCGGCCCCACCTCGGGCAGCCCGCGCTCCAGTGCCTCGGCCAGCTCCGGCGGCAGCGCCTCGCTCCCGTACCGCCGCAGCAGATGGTCCAGCCGCCGCACCAGCTCGCCGGGCCGCTGCCGCAGCAGGGCCGTCGCGGCACCCAGGTCACCCGTGCGCAGGGCCTCTTCCACGCGCGCGCCCCACGTCCGCGCCACGATCCGCACGGCGCTCGTACCCTTGCGCACCACCACCGCGTGCGGATGCTCCGCCGCCGTGCGCAGCAGCGCCTCGCCGAGCGACCCCGCCCCGCACTCCGACACGTCCGTGCCGCGCAGCGCGGCGAAGGCGAGCGCCGCGCGCGGATGCCGGGCGTGCCCCTCGAAGGGGTGCAGGACCTCGGCGGCGCGCTTGGCCGCGCGCGGGTGGCGCAGCAGGTCCTCGACAAGTGAGGAGACGTCGAACGCGTCGAGCACGGCGAGCAGTTCGCGGCGCAGCGCGCGCGGCACACTGCGCAGCCGCGGCAGCTCCAGCAGGTCGCCCTCGCCGCCCGAGTGCGCGTACAGCAGCCGCAGCACGTCCGTGGCGGTCGTCAGCGTGGCCGGCAGCCGGTGGCGCACCGCCGAAGCCGTCACCGGGCCGCCCTCGCGCAGCAGCGTGCCCAGCACCAGCGCCTTGGTCTCGCGCACCGGCACGTCGTCGGGCAGCCAGCCGAGGCCCCCGGGCGCGGCGTGCGCGACGAGCACCCGGACGTCCTCGCGGTCCTGCGGCGACAGCGGCGTGCGCCGGGCCAGCAGGCCCGCCAGCTCCGCGGCGGCGTCGGCGGTCCGCGAGGTGCCGAGGACGAGCAGCCGCAGCGGCCCGCGCGCCGCCGCGGGCGCGGCGGGCCCGTCCCCGGCGGGCCGCAGGAAGGGGTCCGTACGGTCGATGCGGCGGTGGCACAGCGGGCAGCCGGTGTAGTCCGCGCCGTCCCAGCACCTACCGCACACCAGATGCGCGCACGGGGAGACCGGCCGCACGCTGCCCACCTCGGCGCAGAGCACGCACGGCTGCTCCGGCTCCTGCAGCAGCAGGGCGAAGACGCGGTCCACATAGAGCGCGAAGGTGTCGTCCGGCACAGAGTGCGGGAACCCCTGGAAGAGCGGCATGTGCGTGCGGTCCGCGCCGAGTTGGGCGTCGACGGCCCGCAGCAGGCTCCGGCCGCTGTCCGCGAGCGCCCCGGCGCCCGCCGCACCCAGCGCCGCCCGCAGCGGACCGGTCAGCGCGTGCCCGCGGTCCATCAACTCCGCCTCCAGCGCGGCCAGTCCGGCTGCGACCCGCGGCTCGGACGGGGCGGAGCCCGTCGCGGGCTCGTGGTCCACGTAGACGGTCCGGGCGCGGCGGAGCAGCACGGCATGCAGAGTCGGCACGAAGAATCCCCCTGGAGAAAAGCGAACGGGGGCGGAGAGTGGGCGCACTGGACTCATCGGAAGGGGAGAAGGAAGCACGCCGCGGAGCCGCCCCCGCACGGGGATCCTAACGAGCGCCCGATCAAGGCCGCGAGCGAATTAACCGCCCTCCGGGCACCGCCGGCACCGCCGTCGCGGAACCCGAGGTAACACAGTTCGGTACCCGAGGGTAACAACCCCTAGCGGCCGCCCCCGTGGCCCGCTTATGGTGCCGCCATGCCGCACCTTCCCGATGTCGTGTTGTGGTCCGTGCCCGCCTTCGTCCTGCTCACCGTGGTGGAGGTGGTGAGCTACCGGCTGCACCCCGACGACGAGGCCGAGGGGTACGCGGCCAAGGACGCGGCGACCAGCGTCGGCATGGGGCTGGGCAGCCTGGTCTTCGACGCGCTGTGGAAGATACCCATCGTCGCCGTCTACACCGCCCTCTACGAGCTCACGCCGCTGCGCGTGCCCGTGCTGTGGTGGACGCTGCCGCTGATGCTGCTCGCCCAGGACTTCTGCTACTACTGGTCGCACCGCGGGCACCACGTCGTGCGGATCCTGTGGGCCTGCCACGTGGTGCACCACTCCAGCCGCAAGTTCAACTTCACCACCGCGCTGCGCCAGCCCTGGACCACGTGGACCGTATGGCCGTTCTACGTGCCGATGATCCTGCTCGGGGTGCACCCGGCGGCGGTGGCCTTCTGCTCGGGGACGAACCTCGTCTACCAGTTCTGGGTGCACACCGAGCGGGTCGGCAAGCTGCCCCGGCCCTTCGAGTACGTGCTCAACACCCCCTCCCACCACCGGGTGCACCACGCCTCGCAGGGCGGCTACCTGGACCGCAACTTCGGCGGCATCCTGATCGTCTGGGACCGGCTCTTCGGGTCCTTCGTCCCCGAGGGCGAGCGGCCCGTCTACGGGCTGACGAAGAACATCGACACCTACAACCCGCTGCAGGTCGCCACCCACGAATACGCCGCCATCGCCCGTGACCTGAAGGCGGCCGCAAGCTGGCGGGAGCGGGCCGGACGGATCTTCCGCGGGCCGGGCTGGCAGCCAGGGCGGAACCAGCAGGCGGCCGGTGCGCCCGCCGCCGTCCCCGAGCGGGTCGCGTGAAAGGGGCGCGTGCGCTCCCGGCCGCTTTCGCCGCGGTGGCGGGCGTCCACCTCGGAGCGATCCTCGCCGCCGCCCCGGCCGTCGTGCACGTGACCAAGCCCGTGCTGATGCCGCTGCTCGCCGTGTGCGTGCTGGTCCGCGGCGCGCCCCGGCTGCTCGCCGTCGCGCTGCTCCTCGGATGCGCGGGCGACACGCTGCTCCAGGTCGGCGGGGACACCGCCTTCCTGCTGGGCATGGGGGCGTTCGCCGCGGGTCACATCTGCTACCTGGCGCTCTTCGCCCGGCACGGCCGTGCCGCCGCGTACACCCACCGCTGGGCGGGGGTGTACGCGGCGGCCTGGCTGGGCACGGTCGTGCTGCTCTGGCCGGACCTGGAGCCGGGGATGCGGGTGCCGGTGGCGCTGTACAGCCTGCTGCTGACGGCCATGGCGCTCGGCGCCACCCGGGCCGGTGCCCTGGCGGCCGCGGGCGGGGTGCTCTTCCTGCTGTCCGACTCGCTCCTCGCCGGCGGCCTCGCCGGGTGGCCGCAGGCACCGCGGCCGCAGTTCTGGGTGATGCTCACCTACACCGCCGCCCAGTGCCTGCTGGCCGCCGGGTTGCTACGGTGCCGCGAAGGGGCCGCGGCAGTGCCGTCCGGCCCCCTCGTGGCCCGTAAACAGCAGACTCAGTCCCGGACCGCTGCCAAGGCGTCGACGATGCCGAAGCCGTAGAAGCTGTTGACGTGCCGGGTGCCGGTGCAGGCGGCCTTCCAGGTGCCCTTGCCGTCAGGGTCGTACGCGGCCGTGGGGCAGCCCGGGTTCTTCGCCTGGGCCTTGAGGAGCCACTGGATCTCCTGCGGGCTCGACTTGGGGTGGGCGCTCTTCAGCAGTGCCGCCACGCCCGCCACGTGCGGGCCGGCCATCGAGGTGCCCTGCAGGTAGGCGTAGTCCCCGCCCGGCATCGTGGAGAGGATGCGTCCGTCCTTGGCGGGCAGGTCGGGGACCTGCATGCTGTCGCCGCCGGGGGCCGCGACGTCGACCGCGTTCAGGCCGTAGTTGGAGTAGAAGGACTTCTGCGACTTCACGCCGGTGGCGGCCACGGTGACGACGCCGGGCAGCTGGGCGGGGACGTCGAGGCAGGTGTGCGGGTCTATCTTGCGCGGCAGCGGCTTGCTGTTGTCGTTCGGGCTGGAGGCGTCGGCTATCTCCTTGGCCGCCAGGTCGAAGTTGGAGTTGCCCGCGGAGGCGACATTGACGGTGCCCTTGTCCTGGGCGTACTTCGCGGCCCGGCCGACCGCGTCCGCTATCGCCTTCTGGTCGGGGTCGTCGGCGCAGTTGAACATCCACGGGTCGACGAAGTAGCTGTTGTTCGTCACCGCGATGTGGTGCTCGGCGGCGAAGACGAACGCGCAGACGACGCTCTCCGCGTAGAAGAAGCTGCCCTTGGCCGTGCTGACCTTGATGGCGGAGACCTTCACGCCGGGGGCCACGCCGGCCACGCCGATGCCGTTGCGGGCGGCGGCTATCTCACCGGCGACGTGCGTGCCGTGGTAGTCCTCGTCCGGGTTGAACGGCCGCCAGGCGCCGGGGGTGGTGTCGGCCTTGCCGGTGACGCAGCTCGCGGACTGGCCCTTGGAGAAGTTCGGGGCGAGGTCGGGGTGGGTGTCGTCCACGCCCGTGTCGATGACGCCGACGGTCACCTTCCTGCTGCCCGGGTTGACCTTCGCGGCCTTGTCGGCGCCGATGGCGCCGATGTCCCACTGCAGGCCCTCCAGCGGCTCCTGGCCCGGCTTGGCCGTACGCGCGGCCGCCAGGGCCTTCGCGTCGGACGCCTTGAGCCGCTCCGGCTTGCCGTAGTCGGTGGTGGCGGCCGGGGTGATCGGGGCGGTGCGGGTGGCGCCCGCCGACTGCACGCCGGGGACCGCGCGCAGGGCCTTGGCGAAGTCGGGGTTCTTCGAGTGGGCGACGACGACGCCTATCTGCCCGTAGGCGACCGTGACGGTGCCGCCCGCGTCGGCGACGGCCTTCTTCACCCGGGCGAGAGTGCCGCGCGCGCTGTCGGTGTTGACCACGTAGGACAGCAGCGGGCCGTCCGTCCTCACCGGCGTCTTCGCGGCGTGGGCGCCCTGCGGGGCCGCCGTGGCGATGCCCGGCAGCAGGCCGAGGGAGGTGGTGAGGGCCAGGCCGACGGGGACCGCCAGCAGGGCGTGCCGACGTCTGGAACGCAGCTGAGCCATGGGTTCTCCACATCATCCGGAAAACCGCCCGCGCACCCAGGCGCGCACAGGCGGGTACATGACGAGTGAAGCTAGCGCCCGTCATGGCCCCCGGGCAATGAATTCACCAAGGAAATCAAGCGGAGGTCAAGCCTCCAACATGCCCCGCACGCCCGATCCTTGACGGCACGTGACGGCGGCCGGGCGAGCGGCCAGGGGAGTCGTCAACCTGACGACGCCGAAGGGCCGTCGGCCGGGGGACGGTACGGGAGAAGCCGGAGCAGTGCTCACACCAGGCTCAACGAGGGCCGTCGCACCCGGTATTGCCCCTGCGCCCAACCGCTGCGACGTTCGGCGAACCGCCCCCTGTCGCATACTGCGGTGTCGCTCTACGATGCGTGATCCGAGTCACACCGGCTCGGCTCGCGCCCCGCACTCACCTGTCAGGAGAGGCCGTGGACTCAGAAGAGGCCGTGGAAGCCGCACCGACCGCTTCCCAGGGGCCGGCCGAGCCGGTTCGCCCCGCCATCCCCGTACAGCCCGAGCGTTTCACCCAGGCCCAGGAGAGCCCCGAGTTCGGCGATCTGCGCCGCGCCCACCGCTCCTTCGCCTTCCCCCTCACCGTCGCCTTCATCGCCTGGTATCTGCTCTACGTCCTGCTCTCCAACTACGCGGCCGGCTTCATGGACGCCACGGTGGTGGGCAACATCAACGTGGCCCTCGTCTTCGGGCTGGCGCAGTTCCTGACCACCTTCCTGATCGCGTGGTGGTACTCGCGGCACGCGGCGGCGAAGATCGACCCGAAGGCCGAGGCCGTCAGGGCCTCCATGGAGGCCGCCGAATGAGCACGCGCACCACCGCCCTGCACGCCACGGCCCACCAACTGGCCGCCACCGGCGCGAGCGAGCACCGCACCCTGATCATCAGCCTGTTCTCGGTCTTCGTCGCCGCCACCCTCGGCATCACCGTCTGGGCGGGCCGCCAGACCAAGGACGCCACCGACTTCTACGCGGGCGGCCGTTCCTTCACCGGCTTCCAGAACGGCCTGGCCATCTCCGGCGACTACATGTCCGCCGCGTCCTTCCTCGGCATCGCCGGAGCCATCTCGCTCTACGGCTACGACGGCTTCCTCTACTCCATCGGCTTCCTCGTCGCCTGGCTGGTCGCCCTGCTGCTCGTCGCCGAGCCGCTGCGCAACTCCGGCCGCTTCACCATGGCCGACGTGCTGGCCCACCGCCTGCGGCAGCGGCCCGTGCGCACCGCCGCCGGCACCTCCACCATCGTCGTCTCGATCTTCTACCTGCTCGCCCAGATGGTCGGCGCCGGCGCCCTGGTGGCCCTGCTGCTCGGCGCCACCGGCGAGGGATCGCGGCGCTGGATCATCGGCCTGGTCGGCCTGGTGATGGTGCTCTACGTGACGATCGGCGGCATGAAGGGCACCACCTGGGTGCAGATCGTCAAGGCCGTCCTGCTCATCGCGGGCACCCTGCTGATCACCATCCTGGTGCTCAACAAGTTCGACTGGAACCTCTCCACCCTCCTCGGCCGCGCCGCCGAAAGCAGCGGCAAGGGCAAGGCCTTCCTGGAACCGGGGCTGCAGTACGGCAAGGACGGCACGTCCAAGCTCAACTTTGTCTCCCTCGGCCTCGCGCTCGTCCTCGGCACGGCCGGGCTGCCGCACATCCTGATCCGCTTCTACACCGTGCCCACCGCCCGCGCCGCCCGGAAGTCCGTGAACTGGGCGATCGGCATCATCGGCGCCTTCTACCTGATGACCATCGCGCTGGGCTTCGGGGCCGCAGCCCTGGTCGGGCCCAAGGCGATCACCGCCTCGAACGAGTCGGGCAACACCGCGGCCCCGCTGCTGGCCCAGGAGGTCGGCGGCGGCGCCGGCTCCACCGGCGGTGCGGTGCTGCTCGCCGTGATCTCCGCGGTCGCCTTCGCCACCATCCTCGCGGTGGTCGCGGGCCTCACCCTCGCCTCCTCCGCCTCCTTCGCCCACGACCTGTGGGCCAACGTCATCCGCAAGGGGAAGACGAACGAGAAGGAAGAGATCCTCACCGCCAAGGTCGCCGCCGTCGTCATCGGCGCGGTCTCCATCGTGCTCGGCATCTACGCGCACAAGCTGAACGCCGCCGCGCTCGTCGCGCTCGCCTTCGCCGTGGCGGCCTCCGCCAACCTCCCGACGATCCTCTACAGCCTCTTCTGGAAGCGCTTCACCACCCGGGGCGCGCTGTGGTCGATCTACGGCGGACTGGTCTCCTCCGTCACCCTGGTGATCCTCTCCCCGGTGGTCTCCGGCAACCCCAAGGCCCTCTTCCCGGGCATGAGCTTCGACTACTTCCCGCTCGGCAACCCCGGCCTGGTCTCCATCCCGCTGGGCTTCGCCCTCGGCTGGCTGGGCTCGCTGCTCTCGCAGCCGGCCCCGGACCAGCGCCAGAAGTACGCCGAGCTCGAGGTCCGCTCCCTTACGGGCTACGGCGCCCACTAGCCCCCCACGCCGCCCTACGGGCTTCGACCAAGTGGGGAAGCCCGTAGGGATCGCGTACGCTGCGGACATCGAACGAACGTTTCCGCGGGAGGGGCCGCACGTGCTGATCGACACCTACGGCCGCACCGCCACGGACCTGCGCGTCTCCCTCACCGACCGCTGCAACCTGCGCTGCACCTACTGCATGCCCGAAGAGGGCCTGTCCTGGCTCGCCAAGCCGGACCTGCTCACCGACGACGAGATCGTCCGCCTGGTCCGCATAGCCGTCACCGACCTCGGCGTCACCGAGGTCCGCTTCACCGGCGGCGAGCCCCTGCTGCGCCCCGGCCTCGTCTCCATCGTCGAGCGCTGCGCCGCCCTCGCCCCGCGCCCCCGGCTGTCGCTGACCACCAACGGCATCGGCCTGGCCCGCACCGCACAGGCGCTGGCGGACGCCGGGCTGGACCGGGTCAACGTCTCCCTCGACACCCTGCGCCCCGACGTCTTCGCGGACCTGACGCGCCGCAAGCGCCACCAGGACGTCCTCGACGGCCTCGCCGCCGCTCACGCCGCCGGACTCACCCCGGTCAAGGTCAACGCGGTCCTGATGCCCGGCCGCAACGACGACGAGGCCCCGGACCTGCTGGCCTGGGCCGTCGAGAACGGCTACGAGCTGCGCTTCATCGAGCAGATGCCGCTCGACGCCCAGCACGGCTGGCGGCGCGAGGGCATGATCACCGCCGAGGCGATCCTGGCGAGCCTGCGCACCCGCTTCACCCTCACCCCCGAAGCCGGGGACGAGCGCGGCTCCGCCCCCGCCGAGCGCTGGCTCGTCGACGGCGGCCCCGCCCGGGTCGGCGTGATCGCCTCCGTCACCCGCCCGTTCTGCGCCGCCTGCGACCGCACCCGGCTGACCGCCGACGGACAGGTGCGCACCTGCCTCTTCGCCACCGAGGAGTCGGACCTGCGCGGCGCGCTGCGCTCGGGAGCGGCGGACCAGGAGATCGCGGCGGCGTGGCGGACGGCGATGCGGGGCAAGAAGGCCGGCTCGGGCCTCGACGACCCGGCGTTCCTCCAGCCCGCGCGCCCGATGTCGGCGATCGGGGGCTGACGGCCGGCGGTCGTCAGGCCGACGCCTCCCACTCCTCGAGCGTCACCACGTCCTTCAGGAATCCGCGCAGGGCAAGGAAGTTGGACAGGTGCTCACGGTGTTCGTCGCAGGCGAGCCACGTCTTGCGGCGCTCGGGGGTGTGCAGCTTCGGGTTGTTCCATGCCAGCACCCACACCGCTGCGGCACGGCAGCCCTTGGCGGAGCAGATCACGGCGTTCTCGGGGGAGTTCACACCCCGACTCTACGGAACCGGCTGCAGACACGGCGACGCCGGGCAGCCACGGGGGGAGCCGCCCGGCGTCGGTCTGTCGCTCCGACGGGGGATGCGGAGCGCCTACGAAGTATGTCACGGGGGGCCCGGCGCGGGGCACCGAACCACATGATTGATCTGAGGTTTTCTTGAGCTTGTCACACCGCTCAGCGAACGGCCCCCCGGAAGCGGAGGATCAGTCGTCCTCGCGCTCCTGATCGCGGCGGGCGGACCGGCCCGCTTCCGGGACGGATTCCGCCGCCGGCCCCGCGGGGCCCGGTGTCAGCACCGGCCGGGTGGGCGCCGGCACGAACGTACCGGGCAGTGAAGGGGCGTTCTCCCGGCCCGCGTTGGCGATCACGACCGCCACATACGGCAGCAGCGCGCCCAGGACCAGCGTGCCCATCGCCACGTAACGCTCGATGTTCCACAGCACCACGGTCAGCACCACGGAGACGGTCCGGATCGACATCGAGATCACATACCGCCGCTGCCGGCCGCGCACGTCTTCCGCGAGTCCCTGGCGGGCCCCGGTGATCCGGAAGACCTCGGTACCGCCCAGCTTCCGCATCGCGTTCCACCACCCGACTGCCGCGCCGTCGCCCTTCGGGCCGCTACGTATTCCACGTTACGCCGCGGCCCCTGCCGCGACGAGACCGGGTCCGCCGTCGGCTGGGCCCCCGGCAGGCGCCCGACGTGCGCAGACGGCGTACGTCCGGGTCCGCCATGCGCCATAGAGGGGGCGGCCCCGCAAGCGCGGAGCCGCCCCGGGGAGCGGCGGTCCTACAGGCCGCGCAGCTCCGCGATCTTCCGGCCGGCCTTGAGATAGACGCCCGACACCGCACGGCCGCCGACGATCTCCCGGGCCACCTCGCCCAGCGGGCGGATCGCCTCGGCCTCGGCCAGCACCACGGCCTCCTGGCCGCCGTCGGCCTCGATGACCAGGCGCAGCCCGTTCTGCTTGGCCACCCGGCGGGCCGCCGAGGCGCTCGGCTGGAAGCCCAGCACCTTGCTGAGCACCGCCGTGGCAGGCTCCGCACCGTGCTCGGCGAGCTCCACGACCGGCGTCTCGACGTCGGTGAACTTCTTCTGCGAGAACTGCGCCACGAAGCCCGCGCGCGCCGCCATCGCCGCCTCGACGCCGTACAGCGCGGCCACGACCTCGCCCGCGAGGACCTTCTTGAGGTCCATCGGGTGCAGCGACTTCTCCTCGATGCGGGACAGGGCGAGCGCGACCTCCGCGTCCGTCCACTCCGTCCACGCCTTGAGGTACGGCTCCATCAGCCGGTCCGGCACCGACATGATCTTGCCGAAGACATCGTCGGCGGGCGCCGAGAGCCCCACGTAGTTGCCCTTGGACTTGGACATCTTCGCGCCGGTGCCGTCCGTGCCCTCGATCAGCGGCATGGTGACGACCAGCTGCGGCTTCTGCCCGTGCACCTCCATCAGCTTGCGGCCCATCTGCAGGTTGAGCAGCTGGTCGGCGCCGCCGAGCTCCACGTCGCAGTCGAGCGCCACGGAGTCCAGCGCCTGGGCGATGGGGTAGAGCAGCTCCGTCATCGTCAGGCCGGAGCCCGCGGCGAGGCGGTTGCGGAAGTCCTCGCGCTGCAGCAGCTGCGAGACCGGCACCTGGGCCAGCAGGCCCAGCAGCCTGGGGAAGGTGTACGGCGCCAGCCACTCGCTGTTCTGCCGGAAGCGCACCTTCTCGAAGTCGAAGAACGGCCGCACCTGCTCGCGGTAGCCCGCCAGGTTCGCGGCAATGTCCTCGTCCGTCAGCGGCGGGCGCTCCGCCGTACGGCCCGTCGGGTCGCCGATCTTGGCGGTGAAGTCACCGATGATCAGGGTGACGTCGTGGCCCATGCGCTGGAAGCGGCTGAGGATGATCACCGGCACGGCGTGTCCGAGGTGCACGTCGGCGGCGGTCGGGTCGATCCCCAGCTTGATGTGCAGGCCCTTGCCCTCGGCCCGGCGCGCCTCGATCCGCTCGGCCAGCTTCGCGATGCCGGGCAGCACCTCGACCGCCCGGCCCGCGATCAGCTCGGCCTGCTCCTTCGCCGGCAGGTCCGACAGGTCCAGATAGCGCCTCGCCTTCGTCTCCGTGAGCAGCTGCTCCACGGTCGATTCGGTGGAGAGGTCCTGCGCCAGCAGGGCGCTGGCGCGCGCGACGGAGTCGCCGAGGCGTGTCATCGTGGCGTTCCTGTAGGTGGTTGTCGGACAAAGGACAGGCCAGAGTCTATTTCCTCCGCAGAGCGGTCATACGCCCTTGCTCACCGAACTCATGTTGAAGTCCGGGATGCGCAGGGCGGGCATGGCCGCCCGGGTGAAGTAGTCGCCCCACTCGCGCGGCAGCGTCGGCTCGGTGCGGCCCGCCTCGGTGGCCCGGGAGAGCAGGTCCACCGGCGACTCGTTGAAGCGGAAGTTGTTCACCTCGCCGACGACCTCGCCCTTCTCCACCAGGTAGACGCCGTCCCGGGTCAGCCCGGTCAGCAGCAGCGACGCCGGGTCCACCTCGCGGATGTACCAGAGGCAGGTCAGCAGCAGGGCCGGCCCCTCGTGGCCGCTGGCGGCGACCATCTCCGCGAGCGAGCGGGTGCCGCCCGCGTCCAGGATCAGGTTGTCGGCGTACGGGGTGAGCGGCAGGCCCGTGAGCTGTGCGGTGTGGCGCGTGGTGAGCAGGTGCTCCAGCACGCCGTCGCGGATCCACTCCGTGGGCGCGAGCGGCAGGCCGTTGTCGAAGACCGACGCGTCGTCGCCGGAGCTGCCCGTGAGCACGAAGGGCGCGCACTCCAGGCCCGGCTCGTACGGGTCGCTGCGCAGGGTCAGCGGCAGCTGCCCCAGCTTCTCGCCGACCCGGGTGCCGCCGCCGGGCTTGGAGAAGACCGTGCGGCCCTCGGCGGCGTCCCGCGCGGTGGACGACCACTGCTGGTAGACGAGGAGGTCGGCGACGGCGGTCGGCGGCAACAGCGTCTCGTACCGCCCGGCGGGCAGCTCGATCCTGCGCTCCGCCCAGGCCAGCCGCTCGGCCAGCTCGGCGTCCATCGCCCGCGGGTCGACGTCGGCGAAGTCCCGGGTGGCGCGCCCGGCCCAGGCGGAGCGGGAGCGGTCGGGGGACTTGGCGTTGAGCTCCAGGGTGCCGGTGGGCTGGTCGTGGCGCAGCCGCAGCCCGGTGGAGGTGCCCAGGTAGCTGGAGACGAGCTCGTGGTGGGCGAAGCCGTACAGCTCCCGCTGCCGGGAGCGGGCGTGCGCGAAGGCCTCGCCGAGCGCCGGTGCGAAGGCGTCGAAGACGGCCGGGGAGGTCTCGGCGGGCGCACCGTCGAAGTCGCGGGAGTGAGGGACGCCCGTCACCAGCGGCTGGGCGTCCTCGGCGGGCCCCGCCTCGCGCGCGGCGGCCTCGGCGGCCCGCACCAGCGGCTCCAGATCCTCGCTCGTCACCGCCGAGCGCGAGACCACGCCCGAGGCGGTGCCCTCGCCGCCGTCGACCGTCGCGACGACGGTGACGGTCCGGCCGCGGGTGACACCGTTGGTGGTGAGCGCGTTGGCGGCCCAGCGCAGATTGGCGGTCGACCGCTCCTCGGCGATGACGACGCACCCGTCGGCGCGCGACAACTCCAGGGCACGCTCGACGATTTCATGCGGCTTGTGCTGGCGAGGACTCATCGGCCGGCCTCCTGCGTCGTGTTCAAACTGTGCTTTCCCGGGGTGCGCCCCCCGGACCCCCGGCCGGGTGCGTGCGTGCCGCTCATCGGCCGGCCTCCTGCGTCGTGTTCAAACTGTGCTTGCCCGGGGTGCGCCCCCCGGACCCCCGGCCGGGTGCGTGCGTACCGCTCATCGGCCGGCCTCCTGCGTCGTGTTCAAGATGTTCACGTTGGTGAAAAGCGCCGAAGGGCAGCCGTGGGAGACCGCCGCGACCTGGCCCGGCTGGGCCTTACCGCAGTTGAAGGCGCCGCCCAGGACGTAGGTCTGCGGGCCGCCCACCGCCGTCATGGAGCCCCAGAAGTCGGTGGTCGTCGCCTGGTAGGCGACGTCGCGCAGCTGGCCGGCCAGCCGCCCGTTCTCGATGCGGAAGAACCGCTGAGCCGTAAATTGAAAATTGTATCGCTGCATGTCGATGGACCACGAGCGGTCCCCGACCACGTAAATCCCCTTCTCCACACCGGAGATGAGCTCCTCGGTCGACGGACCCTCCGGCGCCGGGAGCAGCGAGACGTTCGCCATCCGCTGGAGGGGCACGTGCGCGGGCGAGTCGGCGAACGCGCACCCGTTGGACCGCCCGAGCCCAGTGAGCTTCGCGATCCGCCGGTCCAGCTGGTAGCCCACCAGGACGCCGTCCTTGACCAGGTCCCAGGACTGGGCGGCCACGCCCTCGTCGTCGTAGCCGACGGTCGCCAGCCCGTGCTCGGCGGTACGGTCCCCAGTCACGTTCATGAGCTTGGAGCCATAGGCCAGCGTGCCCAGCAGGTCGGGGGTGGCGAAGGAGGTGCCCGCGTACGCGGCCTCGTAGCCCAGCGCCCGGTCCAGCTCGGTGGCGTGGCCGACCGACTCGTGGATGGTCAGCCACAGGTTGGAGGGGTCCACCACCAGGTCGTACGAGCCCGCCTCCACGCTGGGCGCGCTCATCTTCTCCGCCAGCAGCTCCGGCATCTCGGCCAGCTCCGCGTCCCAGTCCCAGCCGGTGCCCGTCAGGTACTCCCAGCCGCGCCCGGCGGGCGGGGCGAGGGTGCGCATCGAGTCGAAGCCGCCGGTCACCGGGTCCACCGCGACCGCCGTCAGCTGCGGGTGCAGCCGGATGCGCTGCTGCGTGGTGGTCGTGCCCGCCGAGTCCGCGTAGAACTTGTTCTCCTGCACGGTCAGCAGCGAGGCGTCGGCGTGCGCCACCGCGTCGGCCGCCAGCAGCCGTTCGCTCCAGTCGGTGAGCAGCCCGGTCTTGTCGGCATCGGGCACGTCGAAGGGGTTGACCTCGTAGGACGAGACCCAGGTGCGCTCCGCGTGCACCGGCTCGTCCGCGAGCTCCACCCTCTCCTGGGAGCCGGCGGCCGCGATTACCTTCGCGGACAGCTTGGCCATCTGCACCGCCTGCGACGCCACCCGCGCCGCGGCGTCCATCGTCAGCTCCACCCCCGAGGCGAACCCCCAGGTCCCCCCGTGCACCACCCGCACCGCATACCCCAGCTCGGTGGTGTCCGACGACCCCGCCGGCCGCGCATCCCGCAACCGCCACGAGGCGCTGCGCACCCGCTCGAAGCGGAAGTCCGCGTGCTCGGCACCCAGCGCCCGGGCCCGGGCGAGGGCGGCGTCGGCGAGCGGGCGCAGGGGCAGCGCGAGGAATGACTGATCGATCTCATGCGACACGGTCGACTTCTCCCTCTCGGTGTGTCCCCGCAGTGAATCACGCAGCCGGACCGGGGCGAGGGGCAAACGGCACTGCTTCTGTAGAGATCCAACAGAGCGCAACGGTCGCCCCTGTCGCAGGTCGATTGTCGCTTTGGCGACCACTACCGCTACGTTCGGTGTATCCAGCACCACTCAGGCTTCGAAGCTGAACGAAACGGAAGGGTGATCCCTTGAGCCGCTCGGTTCTCGTCACCGGAGGTAACCGGGGCATCGGCCTCGCCATCGCCCGCGCGTTCGCCGAGGCAGGCGACAAGGTCGCCGTCACGTACCGCTCGGGGGAGCCCCCGGAGGGCTTTCTCGCCGTCAAGTGCGACATCACCGATCCCGAGCAGGTCGAGCAGGCCTACAAGGAGATCGAGGAGAAGCAGGGCCCGGTCGAGGTGCTGGTGGCCAACGCCGGTGTCACCCGGGACCAGCTGCTGCTGCGCATGAGCGAGGAGGACTTCACCTCCGTGGTGGAGACCAACCTCACCGGCACCTTCCGGGTCGTCAAGCGGGCCTCCAAGGCCATGCTGCGGGCCCGCAAGGGCCGCGTCGTGCTGATCTCCTCCGTGGTCGGCCTGATGGGCTCGCCGGGCCAGGCGAACTACGCCGCCTCCAAGGCCGGCCTCGTCGGCTTCGCGCGCTCGCTCGCCAGGGAGCTGGGTTCCCGCAACATCACCGTCAACGTCGTCGCGCCCGGGTTCGTGGACACCGACATGACGCGCGTGCTCACCGACGAGCAGCGCGCGGGCATCGTCGGCAACGTCCCGCTGGGCCGTTACGCACAGCCCGAGGAGATCGCCGCCTCGGTCCGCTTCCTCGCCTCCGACGAGGCCGCATACATCACTGGAGCCGTCATTCCTGTCGACGGCGGATTGGGCATGGGTCACTGATCGCCATGAGTGGAATTCTCGCCGGCAAGCGCATCCTCGTCACGGGTGTCCTCACCGAGTCCTCGATCGCCTTCCAGGCGGCGAAGGTCGCCCAGAACGAGGGCGCCGAGGTCATCCTGACCGGCTTCGGGCGCCTCTCCCTGGTCGAGCGCATCGCCAAGCGCCTGCCGAAGCCGGCCCCGGTCATCGAGCTCGACGTGTCCAACCAGGAGCACCTCGACGGCCTCGCCGACAAGGTGCGCGAGCACCTCGGCGACGACGTGCCCCTCGACGGCATCGTGCACTCCATCGCCTTCGGCCCGCAGGGCGCCTTCAACTTCCTGGAGGCCACCTGGGAGGACGTCTCCACGGCCGTCCAGGTCTCGGCCTACTCCTACAAGTCGCTGGCCATGGCGCTGCTCCCGCTGATGCCGGCGGGCAGCTCCATCGTGGGCCTGACCTTCGACGCGCAGATCGCCTGGCCGAAGTACGACTGGATGGGCGTCGCCAAGGCCGCCCTCGAGGGCACCAACCGCTACCTCGCCCGCGACCTCGGCCCCAAGGGCATCCGCTGCAACCTGGTCTCCGCCGGCCCCATCAAGTCGATGGCCGCCAAGTCCATCCCGGGCTTCGAGGAGCTCGCGGACGTGTGGAACCACCGCGCCCCGATCGGCTGGGACCTGGCCGACCCGGAGCCGGCCGGCCGCGGCGTCGTCGGCATGCTGTCCGACTTCTTCCCCCGCACCACCGGCGAGATCGTCCACGTCGACGGCGGCGTGCACATGATGGGCGCCTGACGCCTTCCGCGCATCTCGGATGCCCGCCCCGGTACGCCGGGGCGGGCATCGTGCGTTCCCGGGTCGTGCGGCGGGGCGGCCGCCCGCACACTGAAGGGCAGGACGAGGGAGGAGGTACCGGATGCGCTCCCCACTGCTCCGTACGGCGGCGCTGCTGCTGGCCGCCGCCGCGTTGACCGCACCGGCCGCCGCCACCGCGGCCCCCCGCGGCCCCGGTCACGGCCGGGCGCCCGGCCCGGCCGGCGAGGCCGAGTGCCACACCCGCGTCCAGGGCTCGCACGCCACCGCCGACTGCTTCAACGGCAACGCCACCCCGGACCACGTCCAGCTGCACGTCCAGTGCGCCCGCTGGTGGGACCCGGCCATGGACAGCGCGCCCGCCGTCGTGGGGCCCGCCCGGCACGTCGCGCTCGCCCAGCGGTGCTGGCTGGAGATACGCAACGCCTGGGTGACCCACGACCACGGGTGACCCGGGCGCCCGGTTCGCGGGGCGGGGGTGGGAGACTGTCCTCCATGCAGCAGCCCGTGCTCGACCCGAACCCCAAGAACGGCCAGAAGGCCCTCCTGACGATCCTCGGCGTGATGCTCGGCATCACCGCCGTCATCGCCGTCATCGCCACGCTCGCCTCCCCCTGACACCCGCCCCCACCGCCTTCCCCCACCCCGAGGGTGGGGCTGGCCCCCCGTCCCCTAGGGGGCCAGGGTCAGGGGCAAGTGGGTGGATTGCCGGATGGGAGCGGGACGCCGCGGTCCGTAGGTTCGTAGTACACCGCCGAGCGGCGGTCGTACGGACCCTTCGGAGGCGATCCCCATGTCCGCCGTCAGGCAGGCCCCCGCCGCGCGCGCCACGCAGACCCGGCTGCCGTGGTGGGCCGTGACGCTTGCCGCGGCCGGCTTCGCCGTGCTGTTCTGCCTGCTTGGCTCGCCCGCCTCGGCGGACACCCCGGCCGCGGGCGGCACCGGCTCACTGGCGCGCGTCCTCCAGCTCGTGGAGCACTCGTTCGTCCATCGGGCGCCGTGAGCGCCCCGGCGCACGGCGGCGTCCGCGAGGCGCCACCCTGCAGGGGCAAGCCTGTCAACACCCCGCGCCTCGCCGTGGGTTTCATGCGAAGCTGGACGGCATGAGCGCCGAACCGACCCGCAGGATCGTCCTTCTCCGGCACGCCAAGGCCGACTGGCCCGATGTGGACGACCACGAGCGTCCGCTCGCCGACCGCGGCCGCCAGGACGCCCCGGCAGCCGGCCGCTGGCTCGCCGGTTCCGGCATCGTCCCCGAGCTGGCTCTCTGCTCGACGTCCCTGCGCACCCGCGAAACCTGGAAGCTCGCCGTCCACGAACTGCCGCAGCGCCCCCGCACGGTCTACGAGGAGCGGCTCTACGAAGCCTCGCTCGGCGAGCTGATCGCCCTGCTCAACGAGGTCTCCGACGACGTCCGTGACGTACTGCTCGTCGGGCACAACCCCGGGATGCACGGCCTGGCCGACGCCCTGGCGGGCAGCGCCGAGAACGAGCTGCTGCCGCGCATGAACCGCTCGGGCTTTCCCACCGCGGCCGTCGCGGTGCTCACCTTCACCGGTTCCTGGAAGACCGTCGAGCACGGTGTCGGGCACCTGGCCGCCTTCTGGGCCCCGCACTCCTGAGCCACCGGCCGGGCCCGGCCCGGCCCCCGTTCACTCGTGGGTGTTGGCCGCCTCGACCTCTTCCCGGGTGACACCCAGCAGATAGAGCACGGTGTCGAGGAAGGGCACGTTCACCGCGGTGTGCGCCGCCTCCCGCACCAGCGGCTTGGCGTTGAACGCCACGCCCAGACCGGCGGCGTTGAGCATGTCCAGGTCGTTGGCGCCGTCCCCGACCGCCACCGTCTGCGCCAGGGGCACACCCGCCTCGTCCGCGAACCGGCGCAGCAGCCGGGCCTTGCCCGCCCGGTCCACGATCTCGCCGGTGACCCGGCCCGTCAGCCGGCCGTCGATGATCTCCAGGGTGTTGGCCGACGCGAAGTCCAGGCCCAGCCGCTCCTGCAGGTCGTCCGTGACCTGGGTGAAGCCGCCGGAGACCACCCCGACCTGGAAGCCCAGCCGCTTGAGGGTCTTGATCAGGGTGCGGGCGCCCGGCGTCAGCCGCACCTCGGCTCGCACCTTCTCCACCACCGACTCGTCCAGCCCCGCCAGCAGCGCCACCCGGGCGTGCAGCGACTGCTCGAAGTCCAGCTCGCCGCGCATCGCCTGCGCGGTCACCTCGGCCACCTCCGCCTCGCAGCCCGCGTGCGCCGCGAACAGCTCGATGACCTCGTCCTGGATCAGCGTGGAGTCCACGTCCATGACGACCAGCCGCTGCGCCCGCCGCTGCAGCCCCGCGGCCACCACCGCCACATCCACCCCGAGCGCGGCCGACTCGGTGGCCAGCGCGGTGCGCAGCACATCGGTGCCGACGCCGGAGACCGCGAACTCCACTGCGGTCACGGGGTACTTGGCGAGGCGGAAGATGCGGTCGATGTTGCCGCCGGTGTCGGTGATGCAGGCCGCGACGCCCGCCGTCGACTCGGCGGTCAGCGGATGCCCGAGCACGGTGACGTGGGAACGGCCGGTGCCGCGGGGTCTGTTGTCGCCGAGGCCGGAGATGATCTCCGTCTGGAGCCGCATGGACTCCGCCCAGCTGTGCACGGTCGCCCGGAGGTCGCCCTCGGTGGCGCCGCCCCCGGTCGGCGCGGTGACCAGCGCGCACAGGGTGATCCGCCCTCGCGTGACGATCTGCTCGATGTCTATGACGTCGACGGCGTAGGCGGCGAGGGTGTCGAAGAGCCCGGCGGTGATGCCCGGCCGGTCCTTCCCGAAGATCTTGACGAGGAGAGTCGGGACATCGTCGCCGGTGACGGCGGTGACAGGCGGGGTCTGCGATGCGCTCATGGTGGTTCCTACGGTATCCGCCCCTTCCCCGAGGCTCTCCTCAGACCCCCTTCCGTCTTCCGTGGCGCGCACGGGGCCGTGGGGGCAATGGTGCCGGGGCAGGTTGAATTCCGCGGGTACGGCAGGTCAACGCAGCCCGTCCGGGGGCGCCTCTCCCGGTTACCCCCGCCCCCGAGGCGGTGGCGGGGGCGGCGGCAGCTCGTCCGGTGGCGGGACCGGCGAGGAGCCGTACCGGTATCCCGGCCGCCGGGGCCGCGGCGGCGGCATCGGCCCCGTCTCCGTGGGCGCCGTGTACGGATCCACCTGCCCCGGCTGCCGCAGATAGGGATTGCTCTCCTCCCGCGCGGGCCGGTACCCCGCGGACGGCGAGTACGGCCCCGCGACGGGATACGGACGCACCTCACCGGCCTCCCTCGGCCGCACCGCGCACACCAGCAGCCCCCCTGCCACCCCGGCCCCGAATCCCCATACGAGGCCCAGCAGCAGCGCCACCCCCACGCTCCCGCTCAGCTTCAGCCCCGCCCCGAAGGCGTCGACGCCCAGCACCGACAGGCTCGCGTCCGCCGTGACGCGCGTGGCCAGCACCAGCAGCGGCAGGGCCAGGCCCGTGGCCACCGCGAGGGCCACCCCGCGCCGCAGGGCGAACGCCACCGCACCGCCCTGCCCCCGCGGCGTCCGGGCCGCGGTCAGCACCCCGGCCGTGAGCATCATCAGCGCGCACCCCACTGGCAGCAGCCACACCAGCGGCTCCATCCCGGCGAGCCGGCCCACGGTGACCGCCTGCTCCGTCCCGGCCCGCAGCAGCTCGGGCAGCGGATCCGGCAGCACTTTCAGCAGCGACCCGGCGGCCGTCCCCTGGAAGGGCACGAACAGCCCCAGCGCCACCCCCAGCCACACCCCGTTGGGCGCCCCCAGCAGGGCGCCGCCCAGCACCCGCCCGGGGTGGTCGTCGGCCGTGGCCGCCCCCGCCGCCGCGGCCAGGCCCGCGACCACCGCGAGGACCAGCACCGTGCACAGCGCCGAAGCCGCCGGCCGGACGGTGCGGTGCGCCGCCTGCCAGGAGCGCGGCAGCGGCGCCCGGCGCGCGGCCAGCACGGTGATCAGCAGCACGGCCAGCACCCAGACCGCGCCGCCCAGCAGCGAGGGCCCGGTGCGCACGGAGAAGCCGACGGAGGCCTTGGCGCCCGCCAGCCCCGCGAGCCGGTCCGGCAGGCCGCCGCCGATGTTCCCGACGTCCCCGACGCCGGGGATGTTCAGGCCGCCCTGGCCGCCGCCGGACCCGGACGGATTCAGCCCGCTGCCGTCGAAGGTGATCGTGGACGACCCCGCCCAGGCCAGTCCGCCGAGCAGCAGGAGGAAGAGGACGGCCACCGCCGCGGCCCGCGCGGCCAGCTCCCGGCCGCGCACCATCGGCCCGAGCGGGCGCAGCGACCGGGCGAAGACGCGGCCGAGCAGCAGTGCGCCCACCAGGCTCACCCCCAGTGGCGCGATGTCGACGGTGGTGTGCGCCCCAGCGCCCGTCAGGCCGAATGCTTCGACCGATCCGGTCGGGGTGAGCGAGCCGCCGACCGCGAGCACCACCACCGCCGCGGTCATCGGGCCGAGTGCCCCGGCGGCATCCGCCCCCAGAAGGTGCAGCCCCAGCGCAGCCACCGCGGCCATCGCCAGGAAGGCCCAGCTCACCGAGGCTATCGCGGTAAGGAGCAGATCGGCCCCGTAGGAAGCGCGCCTGCTGCTGGTCACGGTCATCACGGCCCCCCGGTTTCCCGCCAGATGCCCGGATGCTGATGGTCCGCGCGCATCGTGTGCATCCGTGGCCGGCTACTACTCTCGGGGCCCCTTTGGCATCGGTCAACGGCGCCTGTAATGCCCTGTTACAGGGCCGGTACACGGCCGCTTCGCTCCCCGACTTTCGGTCGGGGGACTGTGCCTGAAATAGTTCCTCCCGATGTTCGCCATCCCTAGACTCCCCCGTGCAGGGGGCTCATCGGGGGACAAGTAGTGGGGCATGGAGTGCCGGAACTCGTACTGGAATTGAATGGACAGACCTGGACGTTGGACGCGTCCCGGTCATACACCCTCGGGCGCGACCCGCAGGGTGACATGGTGCTGGAGGACGCCCGCGTCTCATGGCGGCACGCCACCGTGCGGTGGAGCGGGCACAGTTGGCTGATCGAGGACCACGGCAGCACCAACGGCACGTACGTGCAGGGCCAGCGGATCCACCAGATGGAGATCGGCCCTGGCTCGACGGTGCACCTGGGCAACGCGACGGACGGCCCGCGGCTGAATCTCGCCGCTGCTGCCGCCCCGGCCGCAGACCTCTACAGCGCGCAGACCGCGATGGCTCCGGCGGTCCAGCCCGGCCAGCCCGCCCCGCAGCAGTACCAGCAGCCGGGCGCCCAGGGCTGGGGGCAGCCGGCCCAGGCCCAGCCCCCGCAGCACTACCAGCCCGGCCCGCAGCAGGGCGGCTGGCAGCAGCCGCAGCAGCCCTACGTCCCGCAGCAGGCCGCGCCGGCGCACGCGACTTCCGGCGGCGCCGCCGGGACCCCGCCCGTCTACGGCGACCGCAGCCCGACGAGCTTCCACCAGATGGCGGTCGGCCGGGTGATGCGCATCGGTCGTTCGCTGGACAACGAGCTGGTCGTCTCCGACCTCCAGGTCTCCCGGCACCACGCCGAGTTCCGGGCCACCAGCGACGGCCGCTTCGAGATCGTCGACCTCGGCAGCCACAACGGCACGTACGTCAACGGTCAGCCGGTCCGCCAGCAGATCATCGGCCCCAACGACATCGTCGGTGTCGGTCACTCGACCTTCCGGCTGGTCGGCGACCGGCTCGAGGAGTTTGTCGACACCGGTGACGTCTCCTTCTCGGCCCGCCACCTGACGGTCACGGTCGACGGCGGCAAGCAGATCCTCAAGGACGTCTCCTTCGGCGTCCCGGAGAAGTCGCTGATCGCCGTCATCGGCCCGTCCGGCTCCGGCAAGTCCACCCTGCTCAAGGCGCTCACCGGCTACCGGCCCGCCAACCAGGGCGACGTCCTCTACGACAACCGGAACCTCTACAAGCAGTTCGCCGAGCTGCGCCAGCGCATCGGTCTGGTCCCGCAGGACGACATCCTGCACAAGGAGCTCACCGTCCGTAAGGCGCTGCGCTACGCCGCCAAGCTCCGCTTCCCCGGCGACACCGCGGTCTCCGAGCGCGAGGCCCGCATTGAAGAGGTGCTGCGCGAGCTCAAGCTCGACATCCACAAGGACAAGAAGGTCACCGCCCTCTCCGGCGGCCAGCGCAAGCGCGTCTCGGTCGCCCTGGAGCTGCTGACCAAGCCCTCGCTGATCTTCCTGGACGAGCCGACCTCCGGCCTGGACCCGGGCATGGACCGCGACGTCATGCAGCTGCTGCGCGGCCTGGCCGACGACGGCCGTACGGTCCTGGTCGTCACGCACTCGGTCGCCGAGCTGGCGCTGTGCGACAAGCTGCTGGTGATGGCCCCGGGCGGCTCGGTCGCCTACTTCGGCCCGCCGGAGGAGGCGCTGAACTTCTTCGGCTACGAGACCTGGGCGGATGTCTTCTCGGCCTTCGAGAACTACCGCGACTACGACTGGGCGGGCCGCTGGAAGGGCTCGCAGCACTACCAGATGTACGCGGCCGACATCGACGCCGTCGCCCCGCAGTCCGTGCACGTCCAGCCGCAGATGGTCCACCCGCCCAAGGCGCAGAGCTGGGGCTCCCAGTTGTGGACGCTGGTGCGCCGCTACTGCTCGGTGATCGCCTCCGACCGCGGCTTCATCGCGCTGATGCTCCTCCTGCCCGCCGTCCTCGGCGGCGTGAGCTGTGTGATCCCCTCCGACTACGGTCTCGCGCCGCCCGCGCCGCACCACTTCAACCAGGACGCGGGCACGATCATGCTGATCCTCTCGGTCGGCGCGTGCTTCGCGGGTGCGGCCAACTCCGTCCGTGAGCTGATCAAGGAACGGGTGATCTACGAACGGGAGAGGGCCGTCGGCCTGTCCCGCTCCGCGTATCTGATGTCCAAGGTGATCGTCCTCGGAGTGATCACCGCGGTGCAGGGCGTCCTCATCACGGCCATCGGTTTCTCGGTCCGCAAGCTGCCCGAGCACGGTGTGGTGATCAAGAACCTGCCGGCCGCCGAGCTCTGCCTGGTGATCATCGCCCTCGGCTTCACCTCGATGATGATCGGCCTCGTGATCTCCTCGCTGGTCAAGACCGCCGAGAAGACGATGCCGCTGCTGGTGATGTTCGCGATCGTCCAGGTCGTCTTCACCGGCATCATGTTCAAGATCTACGACTCGCCGGGTGTCGAGCAGGTCGCCTGGCTGATGCCCTCACGCTGGGCCATCGGCGCCGCGGGAGCCTCGCTGAACCTCTCGCACATCATGGCCCCGATGGACAAGAACAACCCCAACAACCTCGACCCGCTCTGGTCGCACACCGCCGGCCAGTGGTCGATCGACATGGTCGTCCTCCTTCTCCTCGGCGCCGCCTGCGGCTTCGTGGTCGCCCGGCTGCTGCGCCGCCACGAGCCGGAGGTCATGCGCAAGTAACCGGCCCGTACGAACGCCGAAGGGCGGCGGCACCCGCGAGGGTGCCGCCGCCCTTCGGCGTTTGGCGGAGGTTTGTGCTCCCCGGCGATCAGTAGGCCGAGTTCACGTTGTCCATCGAGCCGTACACCTTGGCCGCGTAGTTGCAGGCGGCGGTGATGTTGGCGACCGGGTCGTAGATGTTCCAGGAGGTGCCGTCGACGTGGTACGCCTTGAAGGTCGGGTCGATGACCTGCAGCAGACCCTTGGAGGGGATGCCGGCGGCGGCGTTGGAGTCCCAGTTGTTGATGGCGTTGGGGTTGCCGGTGGACTCCCGCATGATGTTGCGGTAGAGGCCGTTGTAGGTGCCCGGGATGCCCTTGGCGTGCATGATGTCCAGGGCCTCCTTGATCCAGCCGTCAAGGTTGTTGGCGTAGGTCTTGGGGGCGGGCGCGGGCGCGGCCTTAACCGGCTTGCGCTCCTCGGAGCGGCTCGCGGCTTCCTTGTCGGCGCGCTCCTTGTCGGCCTTCGCCTTGGCGGCGGCCTCGGCGTCGGCCTTCTTCTTGGCCTCGGCGTCGGCCTTCGCCTGCTTGGCGGCGTTGTCCGACTGCTTGGAGAGCTCGTCCGACTGGGTCGCGCCGAAGGAAGAGGCATTCCAGGCGACAGGCTTCACGGAGGCGGCCTGCTGGCCGTTGCCGTCGGCCGAGGCACCCGGCACGAGCGCGAACGCCAGAGCGGCGGCGCCCGCGGCGGCGATGCCGGCGGCGGAGAACTTGTGGACCTTGGTCAGACGGGTATAGCCAGAGATGGGGGAGCGCATGCTGAGCAGAACCTCTTCCAATCGCGTGAGTCGCAGTGGCCCGGAACGGTGCGCGAAAAGCGCCGTACGTTCCGATCGACGGCGCCCTGCGACGCGGCAATTGTTAGCGGCTGCAAAAAGCTGTGGCAAAGGTGTGACGTACTACCCCGCTTCGTTGACGCGGGGGGTGCGGTCGGCCCGGCGAATCGACTCGCTGCCTGCTGAGGCGGCCCCTTATGGGCCCCTTACCCGTCCACTAGGCGGCTTCGTACGTGATGTGCGTCCCATGAGCGGGCTCACACCGGGGGCGGCGCACGCTCACCCGGTGTGCCCGAATCCCTACGCAAAGTTTGCTATCAAAAATGCTTAAGGGTTCGCTGCTACCCGCTCGCCCCTCGTCACACCTCGACGAGCGCCTGATCCAGGCTCTTGCGCACCAGATCCGGCACCCGGCAGTCCGCCGCCGGATACCCCACCGGGATCACCGCGAAGGCCTTCTCGTTTACCGGCCGCCCCAGCACCTCGGACAGGAACCGCATCGGGCTCGGCGTGTGCACCAGCGCCGCCAGCCCCGACAGATGCAGCGCGGACAGCGGCATCCCCACCGCGATGCCGACCGACTCGTCCACGTAGTAGTGCTTGCGCTTGTCCCCGCCCTCACCCAGCCAGTAGCGCTGCTGGAACACCACGATCAGCGCGGGCGCATCCGTCAGGTGCGGCTTGCCCTCGTCCGTGCCCAGCGGCCGCAGCGCGGCCAGCCACTCCTCGCCCAGTCGGCCGTCATAGGAGACGCGCTCCTCTTCCTCCGCGGCCGCACGGATGCGCCGCCGCACCTCGGCGTCCTTCACCAGGACGAACGTCCACGGCTGCTGGTGCGCCCCGGACGGCGCCGTCGCGGCGCACGCGATCGCGTCCTTCACCACCTGCTCGGGCACGGGGTCGGGGGAGAACTGCCGCACGGTCCTGCGCCGCCCCATCCGCTCCCGCAGCTCGGCGGCGCGGGCCAGCGACTCCTCGGTGGGCATCCGCTCGGGGCGGTAGGGCACCGGCCGGTAGGGATCGCCGTGGGTGGGCGTCCACTGCGTTGGTATAGACATATAGAAGAGTCTGGTGCTCAGTCCGGCAGGATGAGGTGGACATCCCCGAACTCGTGCCACAGATAACGGTGCGCCACCGCCGCCGGATAGCTGCGCGCCAGCAGCTGCGGACCGGCCACCGCCTCCAGCATCAACAGATGCGAGGCCGCGGGCTCGTGCAGCCCCGTCAGCAGCCCGTCCACCACCCGCACCCCGCGCCCCGGCGTCACCACCAGATCGGTCCAGCCCGACGCGGCCCGCACCACCCCCTCCGGCGAGGCCGCGGACTCCAGGGCCCGCACCGCCGTCGTGCCCACCGCCACGATCCGCCCCCCGGCCCCGCCGCCCGCCGCACGACGCCGGGCCCGCACGGCGTTCACCAGCCACGCCGTCGGCTCCGGCACCGCGAAGCGCTCCGCATACGGCGGCTCATGGGCCTCGGCCGACGCCACCCCGGTGTGCAGCGACACCGGCGCGAACAGCACCCCCCGCGCCACCAGCTCCGCCACCAGGCGCGCGGTGAACGGCCGCCCCGCACTCGGCATCTCCGCCGACCCCACGCCCTCGGGGCCGGGCAGCGCGAACACCGTCTGGTACGCGGACAGCGGCTGGTCCCGCTCCGTATAGACGTAGCGGATCGGACGGCCGTGCCGGCGCAGCAGAGCCCCCGCGTCCACCCCGCACACCCGCGCCCACCACAGCCGGGCACCGCCCGCCCCCACCGGCCCGGCGAACACCAGACGCCCGCCGCCCGGCAGCACCACCACCGTCCCGGCCGGGCCGCCCGGCCGCTGCCGGGTGCTGCCGCTGCCGTCGGGGGTGCGCAGCTCCACCGCCCAGCGGTCCGCGGCCGCGCGCGTCGAGAAGTGCACCACCACGGGCTCGTCGCCGACGTGCCCGTCCACCGCGGCGGGCAGCGTCCGCGAGGTGTTCACCACCAGGACGTCCCCCGCCCGCAACAGAGCGGGCAGCTCCCGGAAGGCATGGTGCTCGTCCCCGCCAGGCGTGCTCAGCAGCAGCCGCACCGCGTCCCTGCCCCGCCCCGGCCCCCGCTGCTCCGCGGGCACCCGCGCCGAGAGCTCCCCGGGCACCCGCAGCGTCGCCGGGCCGCTCATCGTGCGGCCTCCAGCAACGCCGGGGCGGTGTACCGCCCGCTCGGCGGACGCTCGTCCCACAGCCGCAGGAACGCCGGGGCCACCTCCTCGGGCAGCGGCCGGTCGGACAGGCCCTCCTGCGGGCACGCCGCCGCATACAGATCGGTGCGCATGTCGCCCGGATCCACCCACCACACCCGTAGGTCCGGCTCCTCCCGCGCCAGCACCGCCGACACATGGTCGAGCGCCGCCTTCGACGCCCCGTAGCCGCCCCACGTCTCGTACGCCTCGACCGCCGCGTCCGAACTCACGCAGACCACCGCCCCCGCGGCAGCCGCCCGCAGCAGCGGCAGCGCCTCCTGCACCAGCCCGAGCGCCGCCACCACATTGACCTCCAGCGCGGCCCGCAGCCCGTCCAGCGGCTGCCGCTCCAGCCGTACGATCGGCTCGGCGCCCAGCACGCTCGCGTTGTTCACCAGCAGGTCCAGCCCGCCCAGCCGCCGGGCCGCGGCCACCAGCTCCGCCCGGTGCCGGGCGTCCGTGACATCCCCGGGCAGCGCCTCCACCCGCACCCCTTCCGCTTCCAGCTCCGCGGCCGCGGCCCGCAGCGGCCCCGCCGAGCGCGCGTCCAGCACCAGATCCCAGCCGCGCCCGGCCAGCTCCGCCGCCAGCGCGCGGCCCAGCCCCTTCGACGCACCCGTGATGATCGCCACCGGCATCGGTCCCATCCCCTTCACTCCGGATTCCCGTGATCACCACTGTGGGCCGGGAGAGCCCCGCACCGCCTCGGCTGCGGGTCCCGGCCGCACGGGGAACTTCGTCGTAGGCCCGTGGAACGGCCCTAGGTCCCAAGGCCTACGGACGGCCGCCGCCGGTCCGATCCCGCACCCCCCGGACCTCGCATACCGTGAGGTCATGACCCACAGCCCCCGCTCCGGCCTCACCGCCGTGAGCACCGCGCTGCTCGCCATGAGCCGGCACCTCGAGGTGCGCGACGTCCTCAAGACGATCGTCGTCTCCGCCCGCGAGCTCCTCGACGCCGAGTACGCCGCGCTCGGCGTGCCCGACGACCACGGGGGCTTCGCCCAGTTCGTCGTCGACGGCGTCAGCGACGAGGAATGGAAGGCCATCGGGCCGCTGCCCCGGCAGCACGGCATCCTCGCCGCGATGCTCAAGGAAGCCACCCCGCAGCGCCTCGCCGACGTCCGCCAGGACCCCCGGTTCGAGGGCTGGCCCGCCGCCCACCCCGACATGTCCGACTTCATCGGCATGCCCGTCGCCGACGGTGACGACATCCTCGGCGCCCTCTTCCTGGCCAACAAACGATGCCCCAAGCCCGAGGGCGGCTGCGGCTTCACCGCCGCGGACGAGGAGCTCCTCGGCGTCCTCGCCCAGCACGCCGCCATCGCGCTCACCAACGCCCGGCTCTACGAACGCAGCCGCGAGCTCACCATCGCCGGGGAGCGCGCCCGCCTCGCCCACGAGCTGCACGACGCCGTCTCCCAGAAGCTCTTCTCCCTCCGCCTGACCGCCCAGGCCGCCACGGCCCTCGTCGACCGCGACCCCGCCCGCGCCAAGGAAGAGCTCCACGAGGTCGCCCGGCTCGCCGCGGAGGCCGCCGACGAGCTGCGCGCCGCCGTCGTGGAGCTGCGCCCCGCAGGGCTCGACGAGGACGGCCTGGTGGCCACCCTGCGCACCCAGGTCAAGGTCCTCGACCGGGCGCAGGCCGCCCGCGTCACCTTCGCCGCCCACGGTGTGCGCGCCCTGCCCGCCGCTCAGGAGGAGGCGCTGCTCAGGGTGGCCCAGGAGGCCCTGCACAACGCCCTGCGCCACTCCGGCGCCGCCGCGGTCGACGTCACCCTCGCCCGCCTGGGCCCCGGGGCGGCCCTGCGCGTGGCCGACGACGGTCACGGCTTCGACCCATCCGCCGTCCGCAGGGCGGGCCGGCACCTGGGCCTGGTCTCCATGCGGGACCGGGCGAACGGGGTCGGCGGCACGCTCAAGGTTGTCTCGGCGCCCGGCAAGGGCACCACGATCGAAATGGAGGTGCCCGGTGGCTGAGGACCGTGGTGAGAAGAGCAGCATCAAGGTGCTGCTGGTGGACGACCACCAGGTGGTCCGCAGGGGCCTGCGCACCTTCCTGGAGGTGCAGGACGACATAGAGGTCGTCGGGGAGGCCGCGGACGGTGCCGAGGGCGTGGACCGCGCCGAGGAACTGCGCCCCGACGTCGTCCTCATGGACGTGAAGATGCCCGGCATGGACGGCATCGAGGCGCTGCGCAGGCTCCGCGAGCTCGACAACGGCGCCCGGGTGCTGATCGTCACCAGCTTCACCGAGCAGCGCACCGTCGTCCCCGCCCTGCGCGCGGGGGCCGCGGGGTACGTCTACAAGGACGTCGACCCGGACGCGCTGGCCGGCGCCATCCGTTCCGTGCACGCCGGGCACGTGCTGCTCCAGCCCGAGGTGGCCGGGGCGCTGCTGTCCCAGGAGGAGAACGGCATCGGGCAGGGCCGGGGCAATGCGCTCACCGAGCGGGAGCGGGAGGTGCTGGCGCTGATCGCGGACGGCCGGTCCAACCGGGAGATCGCCCGGGCGCTCGTCCTGTCGGAGAAGACCGTCAAGACCCACGTCTCGAACATCCTGATGAAGCTCGACCTGGCAGACCGCACCCAGGCGGCCTTGTGGGCCGTCCGGCACGGCATCGGAGCCTGAGCGCCGGTAGCGGCAGCAGCACCAGAACGTCACGTTCTGATGAGAGATTCATGCGGTCGTGTGATTGTCCTTCCGCCTGCGCAACTCGACCGGCCGTGGCCCGTTTT
Source organism: Streptomyces olivoverticillatus (assembly GCF_014203555.1). Classification (GTDB taxonomy): domain Bacteria; phylum Actinomycetota; class Actinomycetes; order Streptomycetales; family Streptomycetaceae; genus Streptomyces; species Streptomyces olivoverticillatus. The sequence continues at coordinate 1,144,675 of NZ_JACHJH010000002.1, forward strand.
CCATGGCGTGACCGCGGCGGCTGGCCGTGGCAAGGCTCTGGAAATTGCTCCAGGAAGGTCAAAGGAAGAGTGAAGAACATGAAGAAGGCCGCTGCTGTGACCCTCGCTGTCGGCGGTCTCGCCCTCGCCGGTGCCGGCGCCGCCTCCGCTCACGGGCAGGCGCAGGCCGAGTCGAAGGGCAACCCCGGCGTCGCCTCGGGCAACGTCCTCCAGGTGCCCGTCAAGGTCGCGCTGAACGCCTGCGGCGACACCGTCAACGTCGTCGGCCTGCTCAACCCGGCCCACGGCAACCTCTGCGTCAACGAGTAATCGCCGCGCAGTACTCGCTTTGCCGGCCGGTCGGCTCCGCCCACGAGCGGAGTCGGCCGGCCGAGGGTGATCAATCGTCCGAATGAGGGCAACACCGCCGATGGCCGTGCCGTCGGCGGTGCACTGGCGTTCATCAGTGCACGGCTCCCCTGGCCGGAGCCGACACGGTTCGTCAGCAAAAGGAAGACACCTCATGAACAATGCCAAGAAGGCAGCCCTCGCTCTGGCCGCAGCCGGTGTCGCCGTCGGCGCCTCCGTCGTTCCCGCGAGCGCCGACAGCGACGCGTTCGGCGTCGCGAAGGGCTCGCCTGGCGTCATCTCGGGCAACGTCATCCAGGTCCCGATCCAGATCCCGATCAACATCTGTGGCAACACCATCGACGTCGTGAGCCTCCTGAACCCCACCTTCGGGAACACCTGCATCAACGCCGACACCCACCCGGTGATGCACCACGAGGAGGAGCACCACGAGTTCCACCACCACGGCCGTGAGGGCCGTGAGAGCCATGGCCACGGCCGTGAGGGCCGCGAAGGCAATCGTGAGGGCCGCGAGGGCCGCGAGTAAACAGGTCTCACGCCCTGTGCCCCCATCGGCGGCACAGACACGCATATGGCAAGGCCCCGCGGACCGCTCGGTCCGCGGGGCCTTGCCATGGGCGAGCCTCAGTGGCCCTTCCGCTCGCGCTCCTCCACCATGGCGTTATACGCGGCCACCTGCGCCCGGCGCGCCGTCCGCTCCACCGGCAGCAGGGCCGCGGCACGCGCCGCGATCTCGGAGGCGCTCACCGCGCCGCCGTGCTCGCGCCCCTCGGCGTCCCCCGGCTCACGGGCGATGGCGATCAGCGCCCCCACCCGCTGCGCCAGCTCCAGCACGCGCGCCGCGCGCGGCGGATAGCCCGGCGCCAGCACCTCCCGGCCCCGCTCGGCGCGCGCCCGGTACGCCTCCAGCGCCGCCTGGGCCACCGGCCCCGACCCCGCCACGTCCAGCCGGGTGAGCACCTCGGTGGCGTCCCGCAGCGCCTCCGCCAGCTCCCGCTCGGCCTCCGACAGCGAGGGCACGTCGGCGGGCGGCGCATCCCGTACGGGCAGGCAGTGCCAGAGGACCTCCACGTGCACATCGCCCTCGGGTCCGGCCTCGGACACCTCCGGTACGAGCCCCAGTGCCGCGCCGGTGGCGACGACCGCCTCCCCGGCCTCCAGCGCGCGGGCGTTGAACTCCGGCGGCCCGCTCAGCCCCAGCAGGTGCCCCGGCACCGGCAGCGCCAGCCGCAGGCCCGTCGCCCCGAGGGCCCGCAGCCGGCCGAGCGCCAGGGTCAGGCCGACCGGGCCCGCCTCGCCGGGCAGACCGGTGACACGGTGGACCGCGTCACGTCCCGTGATGTGGTGCGCGGCGTCATCAGGCGCGGCAAATCCGGCAAGCAGGGCATTTCCCCACGCTGTCAGCCGTCCTGAGCGATGTTCATCGAGCATCCCCCCAGCCTAAAGACTGGAGCCGCCAACCAGTGGCGTAGGTTTTCCCTGGGGACTGCGCCGACAGGCGCAAGCGACGACGCGACTGCAATGGGAGACAACGCGCTCATGAGCGATGTGCTGGAACTGGTGGACGTATCCGTGGTCCGCGAGGGCCGGGCTCTGGTGGACCAGGTCTCCTGGTCGGTCAAGGAGGGCGAGCGCTGGGTGATCCTCGGACCCAACGGCGCCGGCAAGACCACCCTCCTCAATGTCGCCTCCAGCTACCTCTTCCCGAGCAAGGGCACCGCCCGCATCCTCGGCGAGAAGCTCGGCGGGGTCGACGTCTTCGAGCTCCGCCCGCGCATCGGTATCGCCGGCGTCGCCCTCGCCGACAAGCTGCCGCGCAGCCAGACCGTGCTGGAGACGGTCCTCACCGCCGCCTACGGCATGACCGCCACCTGGCAGGAGGACTACGAGAGCGTCGACGAGCAGCGCGCCCGCGCCTTCCTCGACGTGCTCGGCATGACCGACTTCCTCGACCGGAAGTTCGGCACCCTCTCCGAGGGCGAGCGCAAGCGCACCCTCATCGCCCGCGCGATGATGACCGACCCCGAGCTGCTGATGCTCGACGAGCCCGCGGCCGGCCTGGACCTCGGCGGCCGCGAGGACCTCGTCCGCCGCCTCGGCCGCCTCGCCCGCGACCCGCTCGCGCCCTCCATGGTCATGGTCACCCACCACGTGGAGGAGATCGCCCCCGGCTTCACCCACGTCCTGATGATCCGCCAGGGCAAGGTCCTCGCCGCCGGGCCCATCGAGCTCGAACTCACCTCCCGCAACCTCTCCCACTGCTTCGGCCTCCCCCTCGTCGTCGCGCGCAACGGCGACCGCTGGACCGCGCAGGGCCTGCCCCTGTCCTGACCCGCCCCGGCCCCGGGCGCACTGTCCGCGACCCCGGTCGCGCCCCTACCATGACCATGTGGACACATGGGCGTGGTGGCTCGTAGCCGCAGTCGGACTGGGCATCCCGCTGGTCGTCACCGCGATGCCGGAGTTCGGCATGCTCGCGGCCGGAGCCGTCGCCGCGGCGGTCACCTCGCACTTCGGCGGCGGTGCGGTGGCCCAGTTCGTGGTCTTCGCCGTCGTCTCCGTCGCCCTGATCGGCGTGGTGCGCCCGATCGCCAATCGCCAGCGCGCCCGGCGGCCCGAGCTCGCGACCGGGGTGGACGCGCTCCGGGGGCGGCAGGCCGTCGTCCTGGAGCGGGTCGACGGCAGCGGCGGCCGGATCAAGCTCGCGGGGGAGGTCTGGTCGGCCCGCTCCCTCGACGCCGAGCGCAGCTTCGAGGCGGGGGAGCACGTGGACGTCGTGGAGATCGACGGTGCGACGGCCGTGGTGATGTGACCGGCGGTCGTGATGCGGACGAGCTGGGCGCAACGGCTGCACGGCGGCGCCCGGTTCTGAAAGACTCCATCACAACGATCAACGACACAGGCACGGGGAGCTGGAGCCACGATGGAACCGATCATCATCGTCCTGATCATCCTGGTGGTGCTCGTCTTCATCGCACTCATGAAGACGGTGCAGGTCATCCCGCAGGCCAGCGCCGCCATCGTCGAGCGCTTCGGCCGCTACACCCGCACCCTCAACGCGGGGCTGAACATCGTCGTCCCCTTCATCGACTCGATCCGCAACCGCATCGACCTCCGCGAGCAGGTCGTGCCGTTCCCGCCGCAGCCGGTCATCACCCAGGACAACCTCGTCGTCAACATCGACACCGTCATCTACTACCAGGTGACCGACGCCCGCGCCGCGACCTATGAGGTCTCCAGCTTCATCCAGGCCATCGAGCAGCTCACCGTCACCACCCTGCGCAACATCATCGGCGGCATGGACCTGGAGCGCACCCTCACCTCCCGCGAGGAGATCAACGCGGCCCTGCGCGGCGTCCTCGACGAGGCCACCGGCAAGTGGGGCATCCGCGTCAACCGCGTCGAGCTCAAGGCCATCGAGCCGCCCACCTCCATCCAGGACTCGATGGAGAAGCAGATGCGCGCCGACCGTGACAAGCGCGCCGCGATCCTCACCGCCGAGGGCATCCGGCAGTCGCAGATCCTCACCGCGGAAGGCGAGAAGCAGTCCGCGATCCTGCGCGCGGAAGGCGAGGCCCGCGCCGCAGCGCTCCGCGCCGAGGGCGAGGCCCAGGCCATCCGCACCGTCTTCGAGTCCATCCACGCCGGCGACCCCGACGAGAAGCTGCTCTCCTACCAGTACCTCCAGATGCTCCCGAAGATCGCCGAAGGCGACGCCAACAAGCTCTGGATCGTGCCCAGCGAGATCGGCGACGCCCTCAAGGGACTCAGCGGCGCCGTCGGCAACTTCACCCCCAGGAGCGGCGGAGGCACCGGCGGTGGCGGCGCCAAGTTCGGCAAGGAGACCCCGCGCCGCGAGCAGCCCCCCATCGACTGACACGGCCGAGCGCCGACACAGCCGAGCCGGGTCCGGACAGCCTTGTCCGGACCCGGAGTTCATGGTGCCGGACGAGCACCTTGGTGCATGATCAGTGCGGCCCCCCGACCTCTGACGGCGGGGAGGCGACACACTGAATGTAAGGAGATGGCCTTGTCCATCTGGGAAGCACTCGCGGTCTTCGCGGCCGGCATCGGCGCCGGCACCATCAACACCATCGTCGGCTCAGGCACCCTCTTCACCTTCCCGGTGCTCCTGGCCACCGGCCTGCCGCCCGTCACCGCGAACGTCTCCAACACCATCGGCCTCGTCACCGGCAACATCAGCGGCGCCATCGGCTACCGCCGCGAACTCGCCGGCCAGCGCCGCCGCGTCATCCGCTTCGGCATCACCGCCTTCATCGGCGGACTCACCGGCGCCATACTCCTGCTCGCGCTCCCGTCGAAGGCATTCGACGCCATCGTCCCCGCGCTCATCGGCATCGCCCTGGTCCTCGTCGTCCTCCAGCCCCGGCTCGCCAGGGCCCTCGCCCGCCGCCGCGAGCGCAACGGCACCGACGCCCACACCGACGGCGGCATCGCCCTGCTCCTCGGACTGCTGATCTCCAGCGCCTACGGCGGCTACTTCGGCGCCGCACAGGGCGTGCTCTACCTCTCCCTCATGGGCCTGCTGCTCAGCGACGAACTCCAGCGCATCAACGCGCTCAAGAACGTCCTCGCCGTCGTCGTCAACGGCGTTGCCGCGGTGTTCTTCCTCTTCGTGGCCCACTTCGACTGGCTCGCCGTCCTGCTCATCGCCACCGGCTCCACGCTCGGCGGTCAGATAGGCGCCAAGGTCGGCCGCCGCCTGCCGCCGACGGCGCTGCGCGGCGTCATCGTGGTCGTCGGCATCGTGGCCATCGCGCAACTCCTGCTGCGTTAAAGGCAGGACGCGCGGCACGGCGGGCAAAACCCGGGCCCGGAACGGGAGAACGCTCCGGGCCCATCCCCCGTGGTGAACCCGGGCCCGGAGCGCACAGCAGACGTGGTCACCCGGCGCACAGCCGGGCTCCGACGGACAGCCGGCGCGATTGCGCCCCGCCGCCCCCGCCACTGCGGTGCCTGCTGCCCGACGGCCGCATGCGAAGCCGTCGGCCATGCACCACTGTGCGATCCGGGGCGCCGGGGCGCAACGGAATTTCCGGTCGCCGTGCGCCGCCTTCGTACGAGCGGCGCCGGCAGCGGCCGTACGGGTCGTCAGCCCGCCGCGGGGTTCTCGTACTCGCCGATCAGCTGGGCCCGGGCCAGCGCGTGGAAGCGCAGATGGAAGCCGACGACCGCGGGCGAGGCCTCCGCGTCCGGTCCCAGCTTCTGCTTGTCCACCGCGTAGACGGTGAAGACGTACCGGTGCGACCCGTCCCCGGGCGGCGGTGCGGCACCGCCGAAGTCCCGCGTCCCGTAGTCGTTGCGCACGTGCGTCACGCCGTCGGGCAGCCCCTTCATGTCACCGCTGCCCGCACCGGCCGGCAGCTCCGTGACGTCGGCCGGGATGTCGAAGAGCACCCAGTGCCAAAAACCGCTGCCGGTCGGCGCATCCGGGTCGTAGCAGGTCACCGCGAAGCTCTTCGTCCCGGCGGGGAAGCCCTCCCAGCGCAGGTGCGGCGACAGATTGCCCCCGCCGAAGACCTGAGCCTCCTTGAGCGTCGCCCCCGGCGCCACGTCGTCGCTCACCACCGTGAACGACGGAACGGGCGGATGGAAATCGTGCGGAAGCGGCCGCCGCTTCTGCTCGGATGCCTCGGACACCGAATACACCTCCTGTACCGCGCGGACAGCTGAAACCGCCAGCCTAACCAGGCCCGGGCGGCAGGAGCTGCGACCATACGACGTGTGCTTCGACGTGTACTTCACCCATCCGTACGCCGCCGCCCGGCGGGCCGCGCCATGCGCGCCCTGACCGCACTCCTGGCGGGCGTGGCGCTGCTCCTGCTCCCCGCATGCTCTTCCTCGGGCGGCCACAAGACCCAGAAGTCCCACCCCGCCTCCTCCTCACCCGCACCGGGCACCCCCGGCTGGGCGAAGGGCATGAAGACGGTCACCGAGGACAAACTCCCGCCCGAGGCCCGGCGTACCCTCGAACTCATCGACAAGGGCGGCCCCTTCCCGTACGACAAGGACGGCACGGTCTTCGGCAACCACGAGAACCGGCTGCCCAAGCAGACCCGCGGCTACTACCACGAGTACACCGTCCCCACCCCCGGTTCCCGCACCCGCGGCGCCCGCCGCATCATCACCGGGAACCACGCCGAGCGCTACTACACCGGCGACCACTACCAGACCTTCGAAGCGGTGGTGAAGAAATGACCGCCCACCTGCCCGCACCCGGCCTCTCCGCCCTCCTGAACGGCCCCACGCCGCCGGGCGTCTACCGCCTGCCCCCCACCCAGACGCCCGATCAGGTGGCGGCATCGGCCGCGGAGGCCGACTGGCGGGTCGCGCGGCTGCGCCTGGACGGCGTCCGCGACAAGGCCGCCTTCCTCGACCGCTGCCCGGTCGACCTGGAATTCCCCGACTGGTTCGGCCGCAACTGGGACGCCCTCGCCGACTGCCTGACAGACCTGTCCTGGTGGCGCGAGGCAGGCAAGTCCCGCGGCTATCTCGTCATCGCCCAGGACTGGGCGGCCTTCGACAAGGCCGCACCGGACGACGCCCGCACGGCAGAGGCGATCTTCCAGGAAGCGGTCGACTTCTGGGCCGACCGTGAATCACCCCTGACCGTGCTGCTGGACTGAGCCCCTACAACCAGTTGCGCTTGCCGCCGACCTCGGCGAGCCACTGGTGCAGGTAGGCGGCCCAGTCCGTCTGCCCGTAGGAGTGCAGATCCACCGTGAACGACCGGTAGGTGTCGCTGCCCGAGCTGAAGAGCCCCGGCTTCTTGTCCATCTCCAGCACGACGTCCATCTCGCGGTGGTCGGCGACGAACGACAGCTCCACCTCGTTCAGCCCCCGGTACTGCTCCGGCACGCGGAACTCGATCTCCTGGTAGAACGGCAGCCGCTGCCGCGTCCCGCTGATGTGCCCCCGCTCCAGGTCGGCGCTCTTGAAGCCGAAGCCGAGCCGCCCGAACGCGTCCAGAATGGCCTGCTGGGCGGGGAGCGGATGCACGTTCACCGGATCGAGGTCCGAGGAGTCCACCGCACGGGCGATCGCGAGCTCCGTCGTCACCCCCACGCTCATCCCCGTCAGGTGCCGCCCCATGAACATCGTGATCGGCGTCTCGAACGGGATCTCCAGCCCGAACGGCACCGTGTGCACCGCCCCGGGCTGCACCTCGAAGGCCCCGCCCAGCCGTACGCGCGTGAACTCGACGTCCTGCTTGTACTCGCGGTCGTCGCCCTCCACCTCGACCCGCGCCTGCAGGCCGACCGAGAGTCCCTCGATCTGCTGGGGGACGGAACCGCCCTGGATGCGCACCTCACCCTGCACCACACCGCCGGGAACGACGTTCTCCTCGAACAGCACCGTCTCCACCGAGGCGCCGCCCGCGCCCAGGCTCGCCAGGAGCTTCTTGAAAACCATCGCTCTTCCTCCCCGAGCCGGGTCCGTCCCCCGGCCCTTTCCATTACGCTCGACAGGCATGATCGCCGCGCCTGACCGTATGCCACTCGCCCGGGAGTTCTTCGACCGTCCCGTGCTGGAGGTCGCCCCCGAGCTGCTCGGCCGCATCCTGGTGCGTACGACCCCCATGGGCCCGATCGAGCTCCGCATCACGGAGGTCGAGGCCTACGACGGCGAGGCGGACCCCGGATCGCACGCCTACCGGGGCCGCACGGAGCGCAACGCCTCGATGTTCGGCCCGCCCGGACACGCGTACGTCTACTTCATCTACGGAATGTGGTTCAGCCTGAACCTGGTGTGCGGCCCTGAAGGCACCGCCAGCGGCGTCCTGCTGCGCGGCGGCGAGGTGATCAAGGGCACCGACCTCGCCCGCGAACGCCGCCCCAAGGCACGCCACGACCGCGAGCTGGCCCAGGGCCCGGCCCGCCTGGCGACGGCCTTGGACGTGGACCGCTCGCTCAACGGCACCGACCTCTGCGCGGGCCCGAACGCCCCCCTCTCTGTACTGACCGGACACCCCGTCCCGAGGCGCCGGGTGAGCAACGGCCCGCGTACGGGCGTCGGGGGAGAGGGCGCCACCCACCCTTGGCGCTTCTGGGCCGACGGCGACCCGACGGTCAGTCCGTACCGCGCCCACGTGCCCCGGAACCGGGGGAAGCGGGAGACATGACCAGCGGTGCTTGACTTGGTGGGGCGGAGGGCCTAACGTAGCCCGAGCCGCTTGAGACGGGCAGCGCCGTGTGCGCGTACCGCTGGGACGGCACAATCACTACTACGAGGGTTCCCCGGACTGGGGTCGTATTCGGCGTGCCGAAATACGGGACCGAATGGCTCGATTAGAGGCCAGCCGGAAAATCCGCTAAAGTAGTGAACACCCCGCCGACGGGGAATCGGAAACAAAATTCCGGGCCGGAAACGGCAAGGAAAAGGATCTGATAGAGTCGGAACACGAAATACCGAAGGGAAGCGCCCGGAGGGCCCGGTGAAACGGGACCGAAGGAAGCGTCCGTTCCTTGAGAACTCAACAGCGTGCCAAAAGTCAACGCCAGATATGTTGACACCCCGTCCATCTTGATGGATGAGGTTCCTTTAAAAGTCCTTCCTTAGGGAAGGCACACAGCGAGGACGCTGTGCACGGCCGGGCTTATTCCGCCTGGCTGTGCCGCTCTCGTGGTGTCGACCGGATTACCGGTAAACATTCACGGAGAGTTTGATCCTGGCTCAGGACGAACGCTGGCGGCGTGCTTAACACATGCAAGTCGAACGATGAAGCCCTTCGGGGTGGATTAGT
>NZ_JACHJH010000003.1:0-67266 GCF_014203555.1 Streptomyces olivoverticillatus
GGATGAGTTGCGGCGTGCGCAGGCGTGTATTCCGGCGTCGGTTCCGGTGGAGTCGTTGGGGGAGTGCGGGGTGCAGGCGTATGCGGGGATGATGCGGGGGTGGGGGGTGCCGGTGCGGCCGGTGGTTTTGGATGCGCAGGATGGGGATGCGCTGTCGGCGGTGTTGCGGTTGCGGGCGGCGGGTGTGCCGGTGTTGGCGCGGGTGAGCAGTTCTTTGCGGTTGTCGGTGGCGGAGTCGTCGTTGCCGGGGCGGGGTGGGGAGTCGTTGCCTGCGCATCAGATCATGGGGGCTGCGCGGGATATGCGGCGGCCGGTGTTGTGGCGTGATCATGGTCCTGCGCGGGTGGTGCGGACGTCGTTGTCGGCGGCGGTGCGGGTGGGGTTGCCGGTGCGGGGTTCGGGTGGTGGGCGTGTGGTGCGGGGGCGGGAGTTGTTGTTGTTGGGGGTGGGGGAGAACGGGCGTCGTTGGCCGCAGGAGTTGTGGTTGACGGATTTGTTGAATGTGCCGCCTGCTGCGTTGGTGCGGTTGAGTACGTTGGTGCAGCGGGTGGACCGGGATTTCCTGGAGATAGCGGATCGGGTGGGGATGCGGGATTTCGCGGGGCGTTCGTTCAGTGGCTGGCACCGGCACGTGACACTGGCCTCCGCCGCCCATGCCGTGGCGGCGCTCAGCACCCGACACGACAACACCCGACACGAAGACGACAGGCGGCTCGAATCCGTGCTGTGACTCCCGGCAGGCCCCGGCGGCGTCCGAACGAGTGGTCGGCGATATGACATTTTCATACCCGGTGCATGACTGAGTGGATGTCATCGGGACGACGAGGGTCGCATACTCGACCACGTCCCAGTGCCAGAGGAAGAGGGGCCATGTCGATAAGCACCGGACACCGAGTGCTGCACCTGTGGTCACTGTGCGAAGACGTGGTCGTCGAACACGGAGATAACGGCAACGCGATCCTGCTGAAAGGCCGTTGGGGGGCGGAGCGGATCGACCGCCCCGCCCCGGTGGTCCGCGAGGCGCTGCGCCGGATGGAGCTCGGCCCGGTCCTGCTGGCGAACGCCGAGGCGAAGCCGGACGACGCCGAGACCTGTCTGGTGCTGATGCACGTGGTGAGCCGGTTATCGCATCTGGTGGTCCGCACGCTCAGCGTCGACGACCTCAGGGGACCGCTGCTGTCGGTCTCGCCGGCTTCCCCGCAGGCATCGTTCGCGCCGGAACCCCTGCCCCCGCGGCTTCCCGTACGGCTGCCGCGGGACATCTCGCTGACGGCCCGGGAAGCCGGTTTCGCCCTGGAGTGTTCCAAGTCCCCGCACCAAGTGGTGCTGCACCGGCCGGAAGCCTTCTGGGTGGTCGGAATGCTGGCTTGGTCCGTCACTCCGGACGTGGCGTTAGCCGAACTGCCGCTGCCGCCGGAGGTGACCGAGGGGATCCTGGCCTATCTGGCCGCCGCGGGGATGGTGGCTCCGGCGGGTGCGGACGAGTGCCGTACGGTCCGGGCGTGAGGCGAGGGGGAGCACCGGGCTCGCCTCAGAGCAGCCAGCCCGACTCCCGTGCGATCCGTATCGCGTCGACCCGGTTGCGGGCGCTGAGTTTGGTGACGATCGTGGTGAGGTAATTGCGCACGGTGCCGGCCGACAGGTGGAGCCGGGAGGCGATCTCCGTGGCCTCCGCGCCCTCCGCGGCGAGCCGCAGCACCTCGGTCTCCCGGGTCGTCAGCGGGCTCTCGGTGCCGCCCCATGCGGCCAGGGCGAGCTTCGGATCGATGGACCGCTGGCCGGCGGCCACCCGGCGGATGGCGGTGGCCAGTTCGTCCGGCGGCGCGTCCTTGAGGAGATAGCCGGACACATTGGCGGCCAGGGCCCGGCGCAGGGTGCCGGGGCGACCGAGGTTGGTGAGCATCAGCGTCCGGCACTCCGGCATCCGGTCCCGCAGCTCGGCGGCGGCGCTGAGCCCGTCCAGCCCCGGCAGGTCGATATCGATGATCGCCACATCGGGCCGGTGGCTGAGCGCCGCGTCCACGATCTCGTCGCCGCGCTCCAGTTCGCACACGACCTCGATGTCCTGCTCGAGATTGAGTAGCGCCACCAACGCTCCGCGGACCATGTTCATGTCCTCGGCCAGAAGTATCCGTATCACCGAGCTGCCCTCATCTTTAGCCGTCTGCGGGTCGGGTGTGGGGGTGCGTGCGGGAGTTCTGTGGGGGGACGTGGATCTTACCAATGCTTGATCACGCGGTCGCGAGAGGGATGCGGAGAGTGGCGGAGGCCTACGCGCCGAGCCCCCCGGTCGCCAACTCCTTGGCAGCCGTTGCCGGTTCGGCGGTCTGCTCCGCGGGTGCCTCGGCCACCAACCGGAACATGCCATTGTCGGTACGGACGAAGGTCAGCCGGCCGCCGACGGCCTGCAGCCGTGCGGCCAGGTTGCCCAGCCCGCTGCCGCTGTCCGGGGACGCATCACGGTGGGTGGGGCAGGCGCCGTCGTTGAGCACCGTCAGCCGGACGCGGGCGCTGTGGTCCCGGCTCACGATGATGGAACAGCGCGAGGCCCTGCTGTGCCGCAGGAGGTTGGTGATCGCCTCGCGCAGCACCGTCGCGAGGACGGTGTCCACCTGCCGGCTGACGACCCCCAGCCGGAACTCGGTCCGTACGTCGACTTCGGCGGCGGTCAGTACCGACCGGGCCGAGGCGATTTCCTGTTCCAGGGACATGTCGCGGTAGCCGCTGGCGACGGTGCGGACGTCGGCGAGGGACTGGCGGGAAATGGTCAGGACTTCGGCGACCTCTTCGACGGCCTGTTGGGGCTGGGTGGGGATGAGGCGTCGGATGAGTTCGCTTTTGAGGGTGATGGAGGAGAGGCTGTAGCCGAGGAGGTCGTGCAGGTCGCGGGCGAAGCGCAGGCGTTCTTGGCTGACGGCGGTGCGGGCGAGTTCGTCCCGGGTGTCGTGGAGTTCACGGATCACGCGGGAGAGGTGAGAGAGGCCGTAGACGACGATGCCGCAGAGGAGAGAGGACTGGCAGTAGTAGAAGCTCTTCTGCCAGGCGTTGCCGCCGAGGAGCGGGATGACGAACATGCTGACGCCCACTGCCCCGTACAGCGCCCAGGCTGGCCGCGGCCGCAAGAGCAGGAGGAGCGAGCCGGCGAGGAAACCGGCCATGGATCCCCACCACTGTCCGTGGACAACGATCGGCAGGTACGTGAACACGGCCTGAAAGCCGAGGGTCAGGTACTTGAGTCCTCCCAGTCGGAGTCGTGCCTTCGGTGTGGAATGGACGAACTGGACTGCGGAGGTCACCGCGACACCGGCGAGAGAGAAGTACAGCACCTCCCCTCGCAGACCGTTGCGCAGGAGATTGAGCGTCATGATGTGCACGTAACTCAGCAACACCGCGATGAGAATGCCCCGGGCCAGCCTGGGCGCGAGCAGGCGGAGACTGCCTGGGCGGCTGTTCTTGTCTCCTGCGCCGGCTCCCGGACGGGTGGTGCTATCGGGCCGCTTGCGAACGTCCATCCTGCGGTGCCGCCCCCTTCTTCATGACGTGCCTCGTGGCACCGGCAGCAGCATATGCGCGGTATATGTACAGGACAGGAAAGATTCCCGGCCGCACGCCCGGTAACTGTCCGGATTCAGACGGCGAGAGCCTTACGTCGCGAACTCCTCGGTGCGCGTGGCGGCTGTGCCGGTGTGCTCCGCCGGGGCTTCGGCCTCGAGGCGGAACGTGCAGCTGTCGGTGTGGTGGAAGGTCAGCCGGCCGCCGACGGCCTGCAGCCGTGCGGCCAGGTTGCCCAGGCCGCTGCCGCTGTCCAGGGAAGCGTCCCGGTGGGCGGGATCGGCGCCGTCGTTGACCACCGACAGCCGGACCCGGCCGTGGTCAGCCCTTGCCACGGTGATGACACAGCGGTCGGCCCTGCTGTGCCGCAGCACATTGGTGACGGCTTCCCGCAGCACGGTCGCGAGCACGGTGTCGACCTCGGAACTCACCGGATGCAACGTCACTTCGGCTCGTACGTCGACTTCGGCGGCGGTCAGTACCGACCGGGCCGAGGCGATTTCCTGTTCCAGGGACATCTCGCGGTAGCCGCTGGCGACGGTGCGGACGTCGGCGAGGGACTGGCGGGAAATGGTCAGGACTTCGGCGACCTCTTCGACGGCCTGTTGGGGCTGGGTGGGGATGAGGCGTCGGATGAGTTCGCTTTTGAGGGTGATGGAGGAGAGGCTGTAGCCGAGGAGGTCGTGCAGATCGCGGGCGAAGCGCAAGCGCTCCTGAGCCACGGCCATGCGGGCGAGTTCGCTGCGGGTGTCGTGGAGTTCACGGATCACCTGGGAGAGGAGCGAGAGGCCGTAGACGACGAGGCCGCAGAGCACCGGTGTCAGGCAGAAGTAGAGGCTTTGTTCCCAGGTGTAGCCGCTGAGCAGCGAGCCGGCGAACATCTCGGCGCCTATTGCACCGTAGAGCGCCCAGGCCGGCCGCGGCGGCAGCAGCAGGAGAACGGAGCCGGCGAGGAAGCCGGTCATGCCTCCCCACATGTATCCGTAGGCCGCTGACGGCAGGTAGGTGAACACAGCCTGTGCGCCCAGGGTCAGGTACTTGCGTCGTCCCAGGCGCCGTTGGGCTTCGGGCGTGGAGTGGATGTACTGAAGAAGGGAAATGACGGCCAGCCCCATGAGGGCGACAGACAGCGCACTCGCGGGTAACTGCTCTTCCAGCAGGTTGAGCAAGGTCATGCTTGCGAAGGACAGCAGCGAGGCGATGAGGATGCCCCGGGCCAGCCGGGGGGCGAGGGGATCGGGGCCCTCTGGACAGTCGGCCCCTCCTGCTTCGCCCCCTGGCTGGATCGCTTCCTCGGACTGATCGCGAGGTTTCATCCTGCGCCGCCGCCCCCCTATGTCACACGCTCCCCACGGTGGGGGCAGCATAAGGGAAGTATGTGCAGGCTGCAGGAAGGTTGGTCGCTACACGAACAGAGGGATCGGGTTGAGATCCTCGTAGGGCGTCGGCTCCGAAAGCCGTCCGAGGGCGACGGGCACGTCGTACAGCCGCCCCGGAGCCAGCCGGGCCCAGAAGTGCCGCATCCCGGGCACGATCACCTTCACGACGGGAAGTTCCAGATCCGGCCGGGTCTGGTTCAGCACCAGCAGTTCCATGCCATGAGCGCTGACGAGCCGGGTGATGGCGGTGACGTCGTCGCGCAGATCCGCGCGGGGCGTATAGGTCCAGCTCGTCGGCGTGCGCGTGCACTGCGCCGGGTCGGCTTTCAGGTAGGGCTGGCCCGCGACGGTCGCCCGGCTCCACCAGTGCAGGGGCTCCGGATCGCTGATCGCGTAACCCGTCCCGTCCGGGCGGACGTTGCGGACCGCCGGCAGCAACTGGCCCATTTCCGTCAGCGCCCTGCGCAAGGCCAGCCGAGGGTCGAAGTGGGCGCCGAAGCCGAAGATGATGTCCTCGGCCTTCTTGTCGGTGCGCCGGGACAGCGCTGCCAAGACAGGGATGCCGAAGTCGGAGGTGAGGTCGAGCACCCAGAGTTCGCGATTCAGCCGTCGGTAGCCGTCCCGAAGCCGCTCGATGTACGGATCGGCGAACGAGTCGAGGTCGACGGCGGCTTGCCAGGTGCGGTTGTACCACCACAGAGCGACCGCGTCCCGCTCGACGAGTTCCAGGAACCCCTGCACCAGGGCGTCTTCAAGGCTGCTGCCGGCAGCGTTGCCGTTGGAGTCCGCGCGGAGGCTGTCCGGTTGGCTCTCGGCGCTCGCGTAGTAGAGCATCGACGTCGGCAGCAGCCGCTGTTTGTTGTCGGTGAGGGACCACACGGGAGTCCACTCCGCCGGCTTCGTCTCGTCGAAGGGCTCGCTGACATACTGGAAGTGGGACCCCCGGGCGTTCCACAGCTTTCGGTCGCGGAACTGCCGATCGTGGTAGAGCTGGCAGGAGTTTGGGTGCAGCGCCGCCGTGCCCAGACCGCGGTAGGTGTCCCATACCACCGGCTCGTCGCCGTGCCGGGTGCCGCTGTAGCGTTCCACCGCCTCGCACAGGGCTCCGGTCCGTGCCTCCGTTTCCGTCAGGCCCTTTCCGCCGCTCAGCGAGCGCAGTCCGGCGCGCAGTCCGGCCAGCGTGTGCGGTGCGACGGCCAGGTTGTGTCCCGAGACATAGGTCTCGACGAACTCGGGGCTGTGGGGCGAGCGCCGGATCTCCTTGACGATGCCGGTGACCGGATCGACGAGGTGGCTGTACCGCTGCAGCGTCTGCTCGGCGGTCAGCGCCCGGTGGCCGCCGAGGACTTGAGGGGACTTGGGCCGCGAACGGACCTCGAAGGGCGCGCGGACGCGACCGGCGACCAGTCCGGGGTCACCGCATGCGGTGCACTGCGGCAGCCGCGAGACCGGGTGGGCGCTGACCTGCAGCAGGAGCGTGTCCAGTGTGTGCACTGCGCTCTGTGCTGAATACCGCATGCCCGCAAGCCACTTGGCCGCCTCCAGCGCGGCGGACTGCGCGGCCATCGAGCGGCCGACCGCTAAGGCGGTGGCCGGCTTGGTGACCGGCCCGCTGAGGCCGAGGGCGCGTTCCACCAGCCGCTCCGAGCGCCGGTGGCCGCGCAACCGGACGGCCAGGCAGGACCAGCACGGGCCTTCGTCCGGCCGGAACAGCGGGCCGATCCACGGGTCGACGCCGCCGACCTTGGCGAGCAGCCATGCCTTGCCCTGTGCGCGGTGCGCGGCGTCCACGTCACGCAGTTGTGGTGACAGGTAGTCGTCGCACAGGACCAGAGTCAGGTCCGCGTCCTCGCCCTGGTCCACGACGCGTATGCCGCACTCGCGGCATGCGGCGAGCACCGGCTCGGCGTCGACCCCGCCCAGCGCCTCGATCCGGACGGCGGCCGCCGCCAGCGCGGCCGCCGCCTGCCTTCCGTCCAGGCCTGCGAGGTCCCAATAGGCCTCGGCGGCACGGTCGACGGGCACGCTTCGCCCGGCGTCCGAGGCCGACGGTGCCACAGCACGGTCGAAGCGCAGCAGGCCGGCCTCGTCCAGCGTGCGCAGGGCCTCCTCGGCCTCCTGCGCGGTGAGGGCGGGAGCGGCCGCACTGAGAACGTCCTGCACGCTCCGGGTGCCGTCCAGCAGGGGCACCAGTACACCGGCGTGCTCCCCGTGCAGTGCCGTCACCCCCCGGTGCGACACCAGATAGACCGCTTCACCCGGTACGACGGTCGGGCGCAGATGGCGCTTGAAGCCCACCAGCAGGCTTGCATCCAATCCCGGCGACCGCACGTCCTGTCCCCCGTGACCGGTCATGCCGCGAGCTGCCCATGGGCGTCGAACGCGCCGACGGGGAGAAGGGAGACAAGGGAAAGATCGCAAGACGGAACGTAACCCTGCTCCGGCGCCGCATCCAGGTGCTCGATCACCAGGCGCGGGCCGGCGGTGCGAGTGGGCGGCTGGGCATTGGTACCGGTGAGTCTGGTTCCGTTTCGAAACACGTGGTTCATGACGTTCCTCCCCCGTAATGTCATGCTCGTGAATATCGTGTGCCCGTTCGCCATTGATTCTCTGGGGGCCCGCGAACGGCGGAAAGTGCTCCGTTCATCAGCGGAGGATGAAGCTTTCACACCCGGCACCGGGAACTGCCGCGGGGGTCGGTGCGTACCCCTTTCCCGCTGTGGCGGGACTCAAGCATGGTGAAGATCATGAAGTCGGTCCCTGCGAAGACGCGCGAACGCGCGGGCCGGATCGGGGATCCGGCCCGCGCGTTGGGCGGTCTTGGGGCTAGACGGTGTCAGGACTCGGCGCGGAAGGTGCGCAGGCGCAGGCTGTTGCCGACGACGAAGACGGAGGAGAAGGCCATCGCGGCCCCGGCGATCATGGGGTTGAGGAGGCCGCTGGCGGCGAGGGGGAGGGCGGCGACGTTGTAGGCGAAGGCCCAGAAGAGGTTGGACTTGATGGTGCCGAGTGTCTTGCGGGAGAGCCGGATGGCGTCGGCTGCGGCGCGCAGGTCGCCCCGGACGAGGGTGAGGTCGCCGGCTTCGATGGCTGCGTCGGTGCCGGTGCCCATCGCGAGGCCGAGGTCGGCCTGGGCGAGGGCGGCGGCGTCGTTGACACCGTCCCCGACCATGGCCACCGAACGGCCCTCGGCCTGCAGCCGCTTGACGACGTCCACCTTGTCCTGCGGCATGACCTCCGCGATCACCTCGTCGATGCCGACCTCGCGGGCCACGGAGTGGGCGACGGCCGTGTTGTCACCGGTCAGCAGGATGGGGGTCAGGCCCAGGGCGCGCAGCCGCCGGACGGCTTCGGGGCTGGTCTCCTTGACCGCGTCGGCGACCTCCAGGATGGCGCGTGCCTTGCCGTCCCAGGCCACCGCGATGGCGGTGCGGCCCGCCGCCTCGGCCTCGGCCTTGGCCCGCTCCAGGCCGGCCGGCAGGTGGATGGCCCTCCCCCAAGGACCTCCGACAAGCTCCGGTCCCGGGGGTGCCCCCATGGCGAGGAGCTTCTCGCGGCCGACGATCACGGCGTGGCCGTCGACGACGCCCTGCACGCCGAGGCCGGGGATGTTCGCGAAGTCCTCGGGCGTGGGCAGGGCGCCCACCTTGTCGGCCGCGCCGCTCGCGACGGCCTGGGCGATCGGGTGCTCGGAGGCGTGCTCCAGGGCCCCGGCCAGCCGCAGCACCTCGGCCGGGTCCTCGCCGTCGGCGGTGTGCACGGTGCGCAGGGTCATCCGGCCGGTGGTGACGGTGCCGGTCTTGTCCAGGACGATGGTGTCGACCTTGCGGGTGGTCTCCAGGACCTCGGGGCCCTTGATGAGGATGCCCAGCTGTGCGCCGCGGCCGGTGCCGACCATGAGGGCGGTCGGCGTCGCGAGGCCGAGGGCGCAGGGGCAGGCAATGATCAGGACGGCGACGGCCGCGGTGAACGCGGAGGTCATGCCCGCGCCGGTGCCCAGCCAGAAGCCGAGGGTGCCGAGCGCGAGGGCGATGACGACGGGCACGAAGACGGCCGAGATCTTGTCGGCGAGGCGCTGGGCGGCGGCCTTGCCGTTCTGCGCGTCCTCCACCAGCTTGGCCATCCGGGCCAGTTGGGTGTCGGCGCCGACGCGGGTGGCCTCGACGACCAGCCGGCCACCGGCGTTGAGCGTGGCACCGGTGACCGCGTCGCCGACGCCGACCTCGACGGGCACGGACTCGCCGGTCAGCATGGAGGCGTCGACGGCCGAGGAGCCTTCGACGACCGTGCCGTCGGTGGCGATCTTCTCGCCGGGGCGGACCAGGAAGCGGTCGCCGACCGCCAGGTCCTCGGTGCGGATCTGGTCCTCGCGGCCACCGCGCAGGACGGTGACCTCCTTGGCGCCGAGCTCCAGCAGCGCCTTGAGCGCGGCACCGGCCGTCCGCTTGGAGCGGGCCTCGAAGTAGCGCCCGGCCAGGATGAACGCGGTGACTCCGGCGGCGGCCTCCAGGTAGATGTTCCCGGCGCCGTCGCTGCGGGCTATGGTCAGCTCGAAGGCGTGGGTCATGCCGGGCATGCCGGCGGTGCCGAAGAACAGCGCCCACAGCGACCACAGGAACGCGGCCCCCGTCCCCACCGAGACCAGGGTGTCCATGGTGGCGGCGCCGTGCCGGGCGTTGGTCCAGGCGGCCCGGTGGAAGGGCCAGGCGGCGTACGTGACGACGGGCGCGGTCAGGGTCAGGGAGAGCCACTGCCAGTACTCGAACTGCCAGGCGGGCACCATGGCCAGCAGGATCACGGGCACGGCGAGCGTCACCGCGGTGACCAACCGCTGCCGCAACGGCCGCAGTTCGTCGGATGCGGCGTCGGCGCCGCCGGACGCGTCCTCGGTGCGGGCGGGCTTGGGCGGAGCGGCCGTGTAACCGGTCGCCTCGACGGTCGCGATCAGGTCGGCCACCGTCACGTCCTCGCGGAAGGCCACCTTGGCCTTCTCCGTGGCGTAGTTGACGGTCGCCTCGACCCCGTCCATGCGGTTGAGCTTCTTTTCGATGCGCGCCGCACACGAGGCGCAGGTCATGCCGCCGATGGCGAGTTCGATCTCGGCGCCGGTCACGCTGTGGGTCGTGGTGCTCATGGCTGCTCCTTCTTACCCCTGGGGGGTATCACCTCGGCCTGATTCAGGTATACCCCCACCCCGTATCGGGAAGCAAGCTGTTCCGGAGCTTTTCTCGATACCCCTGGGGGGTATGTCCGAGAGCGCGGCGAAGATCGCGACTGGAGCCGTTTCCGCTGGTTGACGTAGTATGTCGGCCGTCGCTATTGCGTCCGCGGCCATCCCCGGTGTCCGCTCCCGGGGACCGATATCGGCGAATCGATCAGGCCGGTACGCAGTGCGGGCAGTTGCTTTTCGCCCGGTCCGTCAGCACGTGGCCGGAGCATGCCACGGCAGCGGGCCGGAAGCCGGAGGGCCGGACAGGTGCATAGGGGCTCCAGTCCTTGTCTCCAGGCAGAACGGAAGAGCGCACCGTGGATGTGAGCGCGGCCAATCGGAAGGGCCTCAGCCTTTTCGCCCTGATCATGATCGGCCTGGGGTCCATCTTCGGCTCCGGCTGGCTCTTCGGGGCGGGCCAGGCGGCCCGGGTCGCCGGCCCCGCCGCGCTGGTCGCCTGGGTGATCGGCGCCGTCTTCATCGGCATGATCGCCATGTCGTACGCGGAGGTCGGCGCCGCCTACCCGCTGCCCGGCGCCATGGCCCGCTTCGGCTCCATCTCGCACGGCCCCGTACTCGGCTTCATCACGGGCTGGGCGGTGTGGATCGCGACCGCCTCCCTGATCCCCATCGAGTCCATCGCCGGCACCCAGTACATGGCCTCCTGGAACTTCGGCTGGGCCAAGGGCCTGGTCGCCGACGGCCACCTCACCGGCACCGGCATCGCGACCGCCCTGGTCCTCACCGTCGCCCTGTGGCTGGCCTGCTACTGGTCCGTGGCGCTGCTGGCGCGCGCCAACAACGTGCTCACCCTGGTCAAGTTCGCCATCCCCGTCCTCGCCGTCGGCGCGCTCATCGCCTCCGGCTTCCACACCGGCAACTTCACCGCGCACGGCGGCTTCGCCCCCAACGGCTGGTCCGCCGTGCTCACCGCCGTCACCGCCTCGGGCGTCGTCTTCGCCTTCAACGGCTTCCAGGCCGTCGTCAACCTCGGCGGCAACGCCAAGAACCCCGGCCGCGCCATCCCGCTCGCCCTCGTCGGCGCACTCTCCCTCGGCCTGGTCATCTACCTCGCCCTGCAGATCGCCTTCCTCGGCTCCGTACCGCCGGAGCGGCTCGCCGAGGCCGGCGGCTGGAGCGGCGTCGACTTCGCCTCCCCCTTCGCCGACCTCGCCAAGCTGCTGATGCTGCACTGGGTCGTCACCATGCTCCAGTTCGGCGCCTTCATCTCCCCCTCCGGCGCCAACATCGGCAACGTCGCCTCCTCCGCGTACCTGGCCCAGAACCTCGCCGAGACCGGCTTCTTCCCCAAGAAGATCGCCGAGGTGCACCCCCGCTACGGCGTCGCCCGCCCCGCCATGTGGCTCAACCTCGGCTTCTCCGTGCTGCTGCTGGTGACCATCGGCCACAGCTGGGAGGCCCTGGCCAGCGTGGTCTCCGCCGCCATGGTTGTCTCCTACCTCATGGGCCCGATCGCCGTCGGCGTCTTCCGGCGCACCAAGCCGCACCTGCCCCGCCCCTTCCGGCTGCCCGCCGCCGGGGTGCTCTGCCCGCTCACCTTCGCCTTCGCGGCCTGCGCCCTGTACTGGTCGAAGTGGCCCAACACCGGCAAGGTCGCCCTGCTCACCCTGGTCTCGGTGCCCATCGCCGCCGTCGTGCTGCGCCGCCGCGGCGAGCGCAGCCTGCGCCGGCACTTCGCCCCGGCCTGGTGGATGGTGGCCTTCCTGCTCTGGACGGCCCTGCTGTCCGCCCTGGGCAGCAAGGAATTCGGCGGCCACGGCGTGATCCCGGGCGGCTTCGACATCGCCCTGGTCGCGATGTCGGCCCTGGGCTTCTACTTCTGGGCGGTACGCGCCGGTGTCCGGGCCCACGAGGCGGGCCTGCCCGACCCCGACCCCGTCCTGGACGCTGCCGCCCCGGCCGTGCCCGGCCCCCGCCGGCCCGAGACCGTCGACGCCTGACGCCGGTGGGGGCGGGCCCCTGTCGAGAGGTGGCCCGTCACGAGATATCTTGATGTCGAGCAATGTTGCAGACGTGGAGCGGAGCACCCGGTGACTGACTCGACCATCATCTATACGCACACTGACGAGGCCCCTGCGCTGGCGACGCATTCGTTCCTGCCGGTGGTCCAGGCGTACGCCTCGCAGGCCGGTGTCACTGTGGACACCCGTGACATCTCGCTGGCCGGGCGCATCATCGCCGTCTTCCCGGAGTACCTGGAAGAGGGCCAGCGCATCCCGGACGCGCTCGCGGAGCTCGGCGAGCTCGCCAAGACGCCCGAGGCGAACATCATCAAGCTGCCGAACGTCTCGGCCTCGATCCCGCAGCTGAAGGCCGCGGTCGCCGAGCTGCAGGGCCAGGGCTACGCGCTGCCGGACTACCCGGACGACCCGAAGACCGACGAGGAGCGCGAGATCCGCGCCCGCTACGACAAGATCAAGGGCTCCGCCGTCAACCCGGTCCTGCGCGAGGGCAACTCCGACCGCCGCGCCCCCGCGTCGGTCAAGAACTACGCCAAGACCCACCCGCACCGCATGGGCGCCTGGACCCCCGAGTCCAAGACGAACGTGGCGACCATGGGCGAGAACGACTTCCGCTCCACCGAGAAGTCCGCCGTGATCTCCGAGGCCGGTGCCCTGCGCATCGAGCTGGTCGGCGACGACGGCTCCACCACGGTCCTGCGCGAGTCCGTGCCGGTCCTCGCGGGCGAGGTCGTCGACGCCTCCGTCATGCGCGTCGCCGCGCTGCGCGAGTTCCTGACCGCCCAGGTCGCCCGTGCCAAGGCCGAGGGCGTGCTGTTCTCCGTGCACCTCAAGGCCACGATGATGAAGGTCTCCGACCCGATCGTCTTCGGCCACGTCGTGCGCGCCTTCTTCCCCAAGACGTTCGCGCAGTACGGTGAGACGCTCGCCAAGGCCGGCCTGACCCCGAACGACGGTCTCGGCGGCATCTACAAGGGCCTGGAGGCCCTGCCCGAGGGCGCCGAGATCAAGGCCTCCTTCGACGCCGAGCTCGCCGAGGGCCCGGAGCTGGCGATGGTCGACTCCGACAAGGGCATCACCAACCTGCACGTCCCCTCGGACGTCATCGTCGACGCCTCCATGCCGGCCATGATCCGCACCTCCGGCCACATGTGGGGCCCGGACGGCCAGGAGCACGACACCCTCGCGGTCCTGCCGGACAGCAGCTACTCCGGCGTCTACCAGGCCGTCCTCGACGACTGCCGCGCCAACGGCGCCTTCGACCCGTCGACGATGGGCTCGGTCCCGAACGTCGGTCTGATGGCGCAGAAGGCCGAGGAGTACGGCAGCCACGACAAGACCTTCGAGATCGCCACCACGGGCACCGTCCGCCTCGTCGACCAGGCCGGCAACGTCGTCCTGGAGCAGACCGTCTCGGCCGGTGACATCTTCCGCGCCTGCCAGACCAAGGACGCGCCGGTCAAGGACTGGGTGAAGCTGGCCGTCACCCGCGCCCGCGCCACCGGCGACCCGGCCGTGTTCTGGCTGGACGAGACCCGTGCGCACGACGCCGTGCTCATCGAGAAGGTCAAGCAGTACCTGCCGGAGCACGACACCGACGGCCTGGACATCCGCATCCTGGCCCCGGTCGAGGCGACCAAGCTCTCCGTGGAGCGCATCCGCCGCGGCGAGAACACCATCTCCGTCACCGGCAACGTGCTGCGCGACTACCTGACCGACCTCTTCCCGATCCTGGAGCTGGGCACCAGCGCCAAGATGCTGTCGGTCGTCCCGCTGATGGCGGGCGGCGGCCTCTTCGAGACCGGCGCCGGCGGCTCCGCGCCGAAGCACGTCCAGCAGCTGGTCAAGGAGAACTACCTGCGCTGGGACAGCCTGGGCGAGTTCTTCGCGCTCGCGGCCAGCTTCGAGCACCTCGCGCAGACCACGGGCAACGCCCGCGCCCAGGTCCTCGCCGACACCCTCGACCGCGCGACGGCGACCTTCCTCAACGAGGACAAGTCCCCGACCCGCCGCGTCGGCGGCATCGACAACCGCGGCAGCCACTTCTTCCTGTCCCTGTACTGGGCGCAGGAGCTGGCCCAGCAGACCGACGACGCGGACCTGGCCAAGGCCTTCGCCCCGCTCGCCGAGACGCTGACCGCGCAGGAGCAGACGATCGTCGACGAGCTGATCGCCGTCCAGGGCAAGCCGGCCGACATCGGCGGCTACTACCAGCCCGACCCGGCCAAGGCCGCGGCCGTCATGCGCCCGTCCGCGACCTTCAACCAGGCCCTGGCGACCCTGGCCTGACCCCGCGGCGGTCCGGCGACCGCCCGCGCGCCCGCACACGTCTTTGCCCCGGTCGGCACACTGCCCGGCCGGGGCGGAGACGTATGGACGGGGGCCGTCCGTCAGGCGATGCCCGCCGCCGGCGGCAGGCCGCCGGCGATGAGCGCGAGGGCGCGCTGCTGCACGTCCTGCGGATAGTTGTCGGCGAAGGCCGTGCTGCGCAGGGAGGGATCGCCGATGCAGTCGAAGACCACGGTCGGGCCGGTGCCCGCGGCGCGTTCCTCGTCGGTGTAGCAGACCATCAGATGCATGATGGCCGTGTCGCGCACGACGTGGATGCCGTCCGAGGGGTGGGAGCGGGTGGCGAACCCCCAGAGCACGTCCCGCAGGTCGGTCGGGTCCAGGTCGTGGTCGAGCACCATGATCCGGGTGATCCACCACCCGCCGTGCGGAAAGGCGTTGCAGGCCTCGCCGATGGCCCGGGACAACTCCTGTGACGAGGTGAACGACGTGGTCTCGCGCCAGTCGGCGTCGACCGTGACGGCCAGCACGTGGACGGCGGTCTCCGGGATCATCCACGCCGCGGCGACGGGAATGCCCGCCTCGCGCAGGTAGTGGGTCCAGCGGGCCGAGTGGGTCAGCCCGATGAGGGTGTGGTCCTCGTCGACGGGCTTGCCCGCGCACACCACCGGCATGATCGGGTCGTTGCGGTGGGTGATGGCGGTGACGTGGTACGCGGGCAGCAGCCAGGAGTGGGCCTCCGGTATGTACCCCGCCATTTCCCCCATCGGACCCTCGGGGATCCGGTCGTCGTGGTCGATGTAGCCCTCGATGACGATCTCGGCACTGGCAGGCACCTCAAGGTCGACGGTCTTGCACCGTACGAGCTCCAGGGGCTTGCCGAAGTAGGCGCCCAGGAAGGCCGCTTCGTCGGTCTCCTCGGGCAGCGACATGGCCGAGACGAACGACACCGCGGGCTCGGCGCCCAGGACGAGCGCGAAGGGCGTGCGCTCGCCGCGCTCCCGCCACAAGTCGTCGATGACGCCGATGTGCTGCGGCGAGCCCGTGAAGGTGGCCATCCGGTGCGCATCGTGCAGCATGGCCCGCGCGATGCCCCAGTTGGTCCACCGGCGGTCCGGGCTGCGCAGGACGAACGTGCCGATGGTGTTGGCGTAGCGGCCGCCGTCACCCTGGTGCAGGAAGGGGAACGGGAACCTGGTCAGGTCGGCGTCCTCGCCGAGGAGGACGTTCTCCTGGCATTTCCCCGAAGGGACGACGACCGGCGGCACGGGGGCCGCCGCCTGGGCGGCGACCAGCCCGTCCATCAGCGCGAGCGGCGGGGTGTCGGCGCCCCGTCCGAGCGACAGCGCGGCCCGTGCGTACGGCGACCCGGGACGGCTGCTGAGGGCCGCGGGGGCGGCCAGGACCCGGAAGCCCGGCCGGTGTCCCCGGATGCGGGACAACAGCTGTGCCGGGCCGCCGTGTTCGGTGGTGTGGCGGGCGATCGCACCGATTTCCAGCTCGGCGTCCACTTCCTCGTCGATGACGTGCAGGTCGTCGATGTCGGCCAGCGCGTCGAGATAGTCGCGCAGGCTGGGCAGGTGTTTCATGTCGGGGCGGTCCTTCATCGGTCGTGGCCGGGGCGGAGCTCTTCGCGGGCCGCTCGCATGCCGTTCCAGCGGTAGGCCTTGGGGGTATCGATGCCGAACTGGTCCAGCACCCGGGTCACGGTGTGGGCGACGATCTCGTCGACGGTGTCCGGCCGTTGGTAGAAGGCGGGCATCGGGGGCACGATGACCGAGCCCATGCGGGCCAGCGCGAGCATGTTGTCCAGATGGATCTCGCTCAGCGGCGTCTCCCTGGGCACCAGCACCAGCTTGCGGCGTTCCTTGAGGGTGACGTCCGCCGCGCGGGCGATGAGCCCGTCGGCGTACCCCGTGCGGATGCCCGCCAGGGTCTTCATGCTGCACGGCACGATCACCATGCCGTCGGTGCGGAAGGAGCCCGAGGAGATCGCCGCGCCCTGGTCCTCGGGGCTGTAGCTGACGTCGGCGAGCGCGCTGACCTCGCGCACGCTCATCGACGTCTCCCACTCGATCGTGCTGCGTGCCCAGCGGCTGATCACCAGGTGGCTCTCGATGCCGCCGTGGTCCCGCAGCCGCTGGAGCAGCCGCACTCCCAGCACGGCACCGGTGGCGCCGGTGATGCCCACGACGAGGCGCGGCGGGGCGCTCACAGGCGCACCTCCGCCGGCTCGGAGAGCCACTGGTGGACGGCGAGGGCGGTGGATGCGGCGTGTTCCTCGAGCATCGTGAAGTGGGTGCCCGCCACCTCCCTGCGCGCGTGCTCCAGCTGCCAGCCGGGCCGCCAGGCCGCCGGGTCGTCGCCCAGCAGTTCGGCCAGGCACTGCTCGCGCGCCCCGACGAACAGGGTCGGCGTCGCCACCGGCAGCGGGCGCCAGCCGTCGAACAGCTCCGCGTACCAGGCCATCGCCGTGAGCTGGTCGTCGGTGAGGGGCAACTGCGGGAAGCGCTCGGTCAGTTGCCGGGTGATCGTGGCCATCCCGTGGCACATGGCCGTACCCGTCGCGCCGGGCGAGTCGAGCAGCACCAGCGCGGTGGGCGGGACGCCGAGCGCCTCCAGCTTCCGTACGGTCTCGTGGGCGGGCCAGCCGCCCGAGGAGTACGCCACCAGCGCGAACCGCCGGCCGGCGAACCGCCGCCGCAAGGTGTCGGCCAGCTGCCCGGCCGCCGTGTCCAGAGACTGCGGCAGCGGCTCGCCGGTGCCGTAGCCGGGCAGGTCGACCGTCCAGACGTCCCGCTTGCCGTGGAGTGCCGCGGCGAACTTCACGTACTGGTACGCGCCGGTGGGCGCGATCAGGGACGGCAGGCAGACCAGTGCCGTCTCTTCGCTGCCGTCCGCCAGCCGCATGGTCTCGGGCTCGGGCCCGGCGGTGGCGTACGTCGGCCGCAGGCCCGCGGCGGCCGTCAGGAGACCGGCGACCCGGTCGAGCTTCCCGGTCTGCGCGGCCGACCGGAAGAGGGCGGCCATGGAGTGTGCCGGGGGCGTGGCCTCGGCCTCGGGCGCCGGGTCCGCGGCCGCTCCGGGCTCCAGGCGCGCCACGAGCGCGTCCACGCGGTCGGCGCCGGTTTCGAGGAAGTGTGCGCAGAGCTCGTCGACGGACTCCGCCTCGAAGAGCAGCGTGGAGGAGACCTCGCCGAGGTCCTCGCGGAGCGCGTTGGTGAGCTGCAGGACGAGGATCGAGTCCATGCCGTAGTTGGCGAGCGGCACGGCCGGGTCGATCTTCTCGGCCGGGAACTTGAGCGTGGCCGCGGCCTGTTCCCGGAGGTAGGCGGTCAGCGTCGCCGTCCGGTCCACGGCGGCGTGCGGCCGCGGCGCCGGGGCGGCGGGCGCCGGTTCCGGCTCCGGCTCCGGCTCCGGCACGGGCATGGGGGCCGTCACCGGCTCCTGCACGACCGGCCGGGCCGCCACCACGGGCTTCGCGGCGGCCACCGCCTTCGCGGTGACCCGCTGCCGGGCCACGCCGTCGCTCTGCGCGGCGATGATCTGCTGGCCCAGCTCCTGAGCCTCCGGCAGGACGAAGACGACCGACGGGAAGCCCTCGCCGCGCAGCACCTGGCGCCAGCTCTCCGGCGTCAGCGCGGGCGAGCCGGGGATGCGCAGCGGCGCGTCCTCGAAGAGCCACCAGCCTTCCAGCAGGCCGAACGTGAGGTGGCTGAAGACGTCGAACATCGCCAGTTCGTTCAGCAGCAGCCAACCCCCGTCGCGCAGCGCGGCCTTCGCGTTCTGCAGCGTGTTGCGGGTGTCGCGAGTGG
Organism: Streptomyces olivoverticillatus; assembly: GCF_014203555.1. GTDB lineage: Bacteria > Actinomycetota > Actinomycetes > Streptomycetales > Streptomycetaceae > Streptomyces > Streptomyces olivoverticillatus. The sequence goes on from NZ_JACHJH010000003.1 coordinate 18,227, forward strand.
CGTGCAGGACGTTGGCGGCGATGACGAGGTCGAAGCTCCCCGCCGGGATGCCCTGCCCGGCCAGCGGCGCCTCGGCGTCGAAGCGCACACAGTCCAGGTAGGGCACGTCGGGACCGAAAGTGGCCTGGGCGCGGTTGAGGAACGCCTTGGACAGGTCCGTGTACGTGTACGTCTCGATGCGGTCGCGGAAGGGGCGCAGCGCCGCGAACATCCCGACGCTCGTTCCTCCCGTCCCGGCACCGATCTCCAGGATGCGCAGGCGCGCGTCCGGCTCCTGGCGCAGCCGCTCGGCGACGATCGCGACGGCGGCGTCGGCGACGGCGCGGTTGTAGGTGTCCGCCACCCGGTTGTTGCGGTAGCAGCCCTCGACGAGCTCGACCGAACCGCGCGGGAACATCACGTCCGTCGGCCGCGTACGGCCGGTCAGGATGTCGGGCAGCGCCCTCAGCGTGGCGTCGACGAGCGCGAGTTCGGCCTTCTTGTCCGGGTCCGCGGACCAGGCCGCGCGGCGCTCGTCCCACTCCCGGGTGACCTCGTCGAGCGGCGGGGCGGTGGCGGGCATCATGCGCAGCGCGTGCTCCAGCCACGGCGTGTACCGCTCCAGGATGCCCGCCCGTTCGCGCAGCCCCGTGACGTCGGTGCGGGCGTCCGCGGCCGAGGGCACGGCGCCGAGCGCCGCCAGGTGCGCGCGGGTCAGCTCGGCGAGCATCGGGTCGCGCTCCGTCCGGCGCCAGCGGGCCGTCGCGCGCAGCGTCTCGCCGTCACCGGGCACGGTGGCGCGGGCGGCGACCGTCTCGGCCGGCACGCGGTGAAGCGCCCGCCGGTAGACGGTCGTACGGGTCGCCGGATCGATCGGTTCGAGGGCGTCCAGACCCGTCACCTTGACGAAGCCGACCTGCGCCTGCGGGCCGCCCAGGAGGGTGTCCAGGGCCTCCATGGCCTCCGGCGGCTCGATCGACACCAGCCCCCACCGGGCCATGTGCTGCTTGTGGAAGTCGGAGGCGGCGCTGCCGATGCTGCCCCACCAGCCCCAGTTCATCACCTTCACCGGGCAGTCCCAGTGCCGGTCCAGCAGCTGGGCGTACGCGTCGGCGAAGGTACAGCCCGCCGCGTAATTGCCCTGCCCGGCCGCCGTGGTGAACGACTGGAGCGAGGAGAAGAACAGCGCGAAGTCCAGCGCCTCCCCGGCGAACACCTGGGCCATCGCCACGCTCGCGTCCACCTTGGCCGACAGGGCCGCGCGGAAGTCCGCCTCGTCCATGTGGGCCAGCGTCCGGTCGCGCAGCACCAGGGCCGCCTGGACGACGCCGTGGATCCGCCCGTAGCGGGCCTTGATCTCGGCGTGGGCGCGGTGCAGCGCGGCCGGGTCCGCGGCGTCGGCAGCGATGTAGTGCACCTCTCCGCGGCCGTTGCCGCGGGCCTCGCGCAGCTGCGCCTCGACGGCCGCGTCCTGCGGCCGCCGCCCGATCCACACGACGCGCGCGCCGAAGCGCTCGACGACGTGCCGGGTCCAGGCCGCCCCCAGGCCGCCCGCCCCGCCGATCACGACGTAGACGCCGCCCTCGCGGTAGCCGGCCGCCGGTGCGGGGCCGGCGTCACAGGGAGCCAGACGGCGGCCGAGCCACTGGCCCGAGCGCTGCACCCAGCTGTCGCCGTGGGAGTGCGCCGGGAGCGCCGTGAGGTCCGCGGGCCATTCACCGCTTTCCAGGTCGACGCGGCGGACCGTCCAGCGGGTGTACTCGCGGCCGAGCGAGCCGAAGAGGCCGTGCAGACCGGCGTGGGCGGGCCGGACGTCCTCCTGCGCGTCGGTGGCGAGGCTGCGCTGCGTCACCAGCGTGATGCCCAGCGGACGGGAGTCGTAGCCGCCGCGCACCAGCGCCTTGACCATGCGGAAGGCCGCGACGACGCCTTCTTCCTGCGCGGCGGTGAACGCCGCGGCGTCGGTGGGGTGCGGCGCCGTGCCGGGTGCGATCCACACCAGGTGGTCGACGGGGCCCGCCTCCCGCAGAGCTCGGGCGACCTCGTCGGCCGGTGCGGTCGGTGCCGGGCTCCACATCCGGGCGCGCGGGTGATCGAGGGCAATGGCCGCCCGCTGTCCGGCGGTTCCGCCGACGACGAGGACGTGGTCCTCGCGGGAGGGCACGGGCGTGCCGGGCGCGTCTGCCGGGACCGGCTCCCACACGGGGGTGAAGAGCGAGGGGACCGGTTCGGGGGCGCGGCGCGAGGTGTAGCCGGTCATCCGGACGCAGACCGCGCCGTCGGCGTCGACGAGGTCGATGTCGAGGCGGCTGAGCGCCCCGGCCGGCTCCGTGCCGTCCGCGACCCGGACGACGGCCCACATCGACCCCGTGCACGGCGCGAAGAGTTCGAGCCGGTCCAGCGCGAAGGGCACGGTCGTCTCCCGGGAGGCCTCGCCCGCGGCCAGCTGCAGCGCCATCGAGGCCTGGATGGCCGAGTCGGTCATCGCCGGGTGCAGCACGTACGTCTCGCCGGAAAGGGCCGCCGGGACGGTCAGCCTGGCGAGGACGGTGCCGGGACCGGCATACGCCTCGTCGATGGCCCGGAGCGCCGGACCGTGCTCGATGCCCATGGCCATGAGCGCGTCACCGATGCGCGCGGCGGACACGGCCGTCGGGCAGCTCGCCCGCAGCGCCGCGAGGTCGAGCGGCGCGGGCCGCGGGGTGTCGCAGCGGGTGACCGTCCCCTGGCTGAACACGGTGTCGTCCGCGCCCGGCGTGGTCACCGAGAAGGCCACACCGCCGTCCGCGGCCGGCTTGACCAGCACGTCCACGGGCGTGGGCGCGCCGTCGGCGACGAGCGGCCGCACCCAGGTCACGTTGCGCATCCTCAGCGGGGCCGACACGTCGGCGCCGAGGGCCAGGGCAGCGGCCTCGCGGGCCATTTCGAGGTGGACGACGCCCGGCAGGATGCGCCGTCCGCGCACCACGTGGTCGCGGAGGAACGGCTCGTCACCGCTCAGTGTCACCGGGGCGCTCAGCGCCCCCGGTTCGCCGGGCAGCGCGGACGCCTCGCCCAGCAGCGTGCGCCCCGGGATCGCCGGCGCGGCGGGTGCGGGCGACCGGCGGGGCGGCGTCGGCTGCGCCCAGTGGCTCTCGCGGGCGAACGGGTAGGCCGGCAGCGGCACGCGCCGGTGCGCTTCCCGCGGGAACAGCGCCGCGTAGTCGAGCGCGGTGCCTTGGACGTAGAGCCCGGCGAGCGTCTCCAGGTCGGCGCGGTAGGCGGCGGGCGCCTCGGCGTGCGCGGGGGTGCCGCAGCGGCGTAGCGCCTCCTCGCCGTGGCGGGTGCCGCCGGACGCCGTGGCCTCGCCGGTGAAGGCGTGCGGTCCGTCGAGTCCTTCGCCGAGGACCTGCAGGAGTTCGTCGCGGTCGCGCACGACGCACGCGAAGCGGTGGGCGAAGTGCTCCCGGCCGACGACGAGCGTGTAGGCGATGTCACCGCAGCCCAGGGCCGGCTCGCGGCGGCAGCGGTCCGCCAGGGCGGCCACCTGCCGGGCGAGCTGCTCGCGCGAGTGCGCCGACAGCACGATCAGCCGGGCGGGGCGCGGTGCGCGGGCCCGCAGGACGGCGGGTGCTTCCTCGATGACGAGGTGCGCGTTGGTGCCGCTGGCGCCGAAGGAGCTCACGACGCCGCGCCGCGGACCGCCGTCGGGCGCCTCCCACTTGTGGGTGCGGGTGCTCGCGTAGAAGGGGCTGCCGTCGAGGGGGACGGCCTCGTTGGCCGTTTCGAAGTGGAGGGAGGCGGGGATCTGCTCGTTCTTCAGCGCGAGGAGCACCTTGACCACGCCCGCGACGCCGGCCGCGTGCTGGGTGTGCCCGAGGTTCGTCTTGACCGAACCCAGCGCGCAGTAGCCCGTGTTGCCGGTGTCCTTGCGGAACGCGCGGGCCAGGGCCCGGAATTCGATGGGGTCGCCGAGCTTGGTGCCCGTGCCGTGCGCCTCGACGAGCTGGATGCGCTCGACGTCGACGCCGAACGACTCGTACACGTCCCGCAGCAGCTGCTCCTGCGAGACGGAGCTCGGCGCCGTGATCCCGTTGGTCGCGCCGTCGTGGTTGACGCCCGAGCCGTTGATCACGCCGTGGATGTGGTCGCCGTCGGCCAGGGCGTCCTCCAGCCGCTTGAGGACGAGGACGCCGACCGCCTCGCCCGGCACGAAGCCGTCCGCGCGGTGGTCGAAGGTGTGGCAGCGCCCGGTCGGCGACAGCATTCCGGCGCGTCCGGCGAGCTCGTACAGGCGCGGGGTGCTCTGCACGTAGACGCCGCCCGCCAGGGCCATCGTCGTCTCGCCCGACCAGAGGTCCTTGCACGCCAGGTCGATGGCGACCAGCGAGCTCGAACACGAGGTGTCGACCGCGATCGCGGGACCCTTGAGGTTGAGGAAGTACGAGATGCGGCTGGGGATGAAGGACGCGGTGTTGCCCCAGAAGGCCTGGGCGGGGGCGTCCTCGCCGACGAGCTGCTGGTAGTCGCCGTCCCAGCAGCCGACGTAGACGCCGCAGCGGCGTTCGTCCATCTGACGGCCCGCGTATCCGGCGTCTTCGAGCGCCTTCCAGGACTCCTCCAGCAGCAGCCGCTGCTGGGGGTCCATGACGGCTGCCTCGACGCCGGAAATGTTGAAGAACATCGGGTCGAACTCGTCGATGCCGTCCAGGAACCCGCCGCGCGTGCAGCTACCCGCGATGTCCCAGCGGGTGGCTTCGGTGACGAGGTCGGTGCCGGCCGCGAGGTGGTCCCACAGCTCCTCGGTGGAGTCGGCACCGGCGAAGCGGCCGCTCATCCCGACGACGGCGATCGGAGTCCGCCGCGGGACGGGCGGGCCGGCCGGGGCAGCGGCCGGCACGGCCACCGGGACCGGCGCCGGCGTGGGCTCGGGCTTGGGCTCGGGTGACGGCTGGGGGAGCGCGATGGCGGCGTGATGCTCCGCGAGCAGGTGCGCGGTGAGGCGGTCGGCCGAACTGTGGTCGTAGACCAGGCTCGTCGGCAGGTCGAGCGCGAGCGCTTCGCCCAGCTCGTGCACCAGGCGGACGGCGAGGATGGAGTCGAGGCCGTAGTCGGCGAAGGCGACAGCGCCGCCGATCTCGCTCTCGGCCATCGCGAGCGCCTGCGCGAGCTTCTCCCGCACGACGCGCCGGACGTGTGCGTCGACGGCGGCCGGCTCGGGTGAGGCACCGGTCGGTGAGGACGGGTTCATGTTCTCCTCGGTCTTCGCCGTGGGCGGGACGGGTGAGTCGCCGGGGACCGGTTCGAGGTCGTCGATCCAGTACCGGTCGCGTGCGAAGGGATACGTCGGCAGGGAGATCCGCCGGGGTGAGACCGCGCCGTGGAGCGCGTGCCAGTCGAGCTCCACGCCCTCGGCCCACAGGGCGCCGAGCTTGCCGAGCTTGCCCGCCCGGGTCCACCGGGCCACCAGGAGCTCCCTGAGGTCCTCGTCGGCGGCGAGCTCCGCGACGACGCCCCGGGCCCGCCGGACGGTACCCCGGAGCACGCCGGCGGTCTGCGCGCCGTCGGCGGCGTACGTGCGCAGCACGCGCCGCAGTTCGGACGTCGAGGACACGACCACCGCGAGGCGCTCCTGCATCGCCTCGCGCCCGGTCTGCAGGGTGTGGGCGAGGTCGGCCGGATCGACGTCTTCGCGGTCGAGGAAGTCGGCCAGGCGTGCGGCCACGCGGTGCAGCTGCTCCTCGGTGCGCGCCGAGAGCACGATCAGGTGCTCGGCGCCCGAGGCGGCCGACGCGGTCGATGCGGCCGGCGGCGTGGCGTGGTCTTCGAGGATGACGTGCGCGTTCGACCCGCCCGCGCCGAAGGAGGAGACGGCCGCGATCCGCGGCCCCCGCTCCGGCTGCCAGGGGCCGGGCTCGCGCTGCAGGAAGAATGGCGTCTGCTCGAAGGCGATGTTGGGGTTGGGCTCGTCGGCGTGCAGCGTCGGCGCGAGCTGCCCGTGCTGCATCTGCAGCACCACCTTGGTGAGCCCCGCGATGCCGGCGGCGGCCTCCAGGTGCCCGATCTGCGACTTCACGGACCCGATCGCACAGAACTGCCGGTCGGGCGTGTCCTGCTCGAAGGCGTGCGTGAGGCCCTTCACCTCGATGGGATCGCCGAGCTCCGTGCCGGTGCCGTGCGCCTCGACGTAGCTCACGTCCCGCGCCGGGACGCCCGCGCGCGTCAACGCCTCGCGGACCAGCTCTGCTTGGGCGCCGGGGCTGGGCACGGTGTAGCCGTTGGACCGGCCGCCGTGGTTGATGCTCGTACCGCGGATCACCGCGAGGACGCGGTCGCCGTCGGCGAGGGCGCGCGAGAGCGGCTTGAGCAGCACACAGCCCACGCCCTCGCCGGGCACGAAGCCGTCACCGCCGCTGCCGAAGCTCCGGCACCGCGCGTCCGAGGCCAGCATGTTCGACCGGCACAGCTCGACGTAGTCCAGCGGGTGCAGGTACAGATTGACGCCGCCCGCAATGGCGAGCTCGCAGGAGCCCTGGTGCAGGTGCTCACAGGCCTCGTGGACGGCCGTGAGCGACGCCGAGCACATCGTGTCGATCGTCAGGCTCGGGCCGCGCAGGTCGAGCGCGTACGACGTCCGGGCGCTGAGCGAGGCGAAGGACACGGCGGGCACGACGGATTCGCCCGAGGGCAGCCGTCCCGCCGTGTGGCGTCCGTGCCCGGACTTGGTGACTCCGGCGAAGACGCCCACGCGCCGCTTGTGACGGTGCGCGAGCTCCTCGCGCACATAGCCCGCGTCCTCCAGCACCTCCCAGGACGCCTGCAGGAAGAGACGTTCCTGCGGGTCCATCGCGTAGGCGTCGCGCGGCGCGATCTTGAAGAAGAGCGGGTCGAAGTCCGCGAAGCCGTCGACGAAACCACCCCACTTGCTGTAGCTGCGGCCGCTCGCGATCGCCGCCTTGCGGTCCGGCTCGAAGAAGCCGTCCAGCGGCCACCGGTCGGCCGGGACCTCCCCGATGCAGTCGCGTCCCGCCTTGAGGTTCTCCCAGAATTCGGCGAGGTTCCCGGCGTGCGGGTAGCGCCCGCTCATGCCGATGATCGCGACGGGCTCGCGGCCCGCGGGCGTGGGGGGTGCGGGCGCGGGCGCGCGGGAGGCGGTCACGGCCGCGGCGGGCCGTGACGGCTCGTCCGTGATGCCCGTGGTGCCCGTCCAGACACGGGCCTTCGGCGCATGGTCGGTCGCGAGGTGTCCGGCGACGGCGCGCAGCGTCGGGAACTCGTAGAAGAGCGTCGGGGAGACGTCCCCGAACACGGCGGCGAGCTCCTTGTTCAGCTGCACGACCGTGATCGAGTCGAGTCCGGAGGCGCCGAGCGGCTCGTCGGCGTCGACGGCCGCGGGGGAGAGCTTGGTGACGCGGGCGAAGAGCCCGACGAGCAGACGCAGCGTCTCGCGCGCCAGTGGTCCGGACGCGGCGGGCTCCGCGGCGGATTCGGCGACGGGCCGCCCGGATTCCGCCGGCACCCTCGCCGGGTCGCCGTGGTGCACCCACACCCGTTCCGCGCCCAGCTGCCAGGCCCGGCACAGCGCCGCGAGCCCGTCGGCCGTCTCCATCGGCGCCAGTCCGCGGCTCTGCCACAGGTACGCGCGGGTGGCGTCGCCGACCTTCATCCCGCCGTCCTTCCACAGCGGCCAGGCGACCGACAGCGTGCGCCCCGACCGCTCCCCGGCGGCGACGCGCGCGGTGCGGAGGGTGGCGAAGGCGTCGACGAAGGCGTTCGCGGTGGCGTAGTCCGACTGGCCCGGATTGCCGGTGACCGCCGCGCCCGACGAGAAGGCGAGGAGGAAGTCGAGCGGCGCGTCCCCGAGGGCCCGGTCGAGGTTCACCAGACCGTCGGCCTTCGCGGCCAGCACCTCCTCCCACTCCTGCGCCGTCTTCTTCACGAGTGAGGCGTCACGGATCACCCCCGCGGAGTGGACGACGCCGTCGACCGCCCCCAGGTCCGCGCGCAGCCGCGCCAGGAGGTGCCGCGTCTCCTCCCAGCGGGAGACGTCCGCACGCTCGTAACGGGCGAGCGCGCCGCCGTCGCTCAACTCGCCGAGGAGCGCGTCGATCCGGGCGTCCCGCGGCGAGCGCCCGACGAGGACGAGCGTCGGACGCACCACGTCACGCACGATCCGGCGTGCCACGAGCGCACCGATGCCGCTCGCCCCACCCGTGATCAGATACGTGCCGCCGTCCCGCCACGGCGCAGCGGCCGCGCCCGGCCGCTGCGATGCGGCGCTCCACGTGCACACGGTGCGTACGCCGCCGCGGTAGAGGACGACGTCGTCGTCGTCCGCGCCCCGCGCGTTCTCCGCGACGAGCGCGGCAACGGCATCGTCCGTGCGCGAGGCGTCGAGGCCGAGCACCTGGCCGGTGATCCGGGGGTGCTCCAGCTTCGCCGTGCGCAGCAGGCCCGCGAGTGCCTCGTTGACCGCGTCGTCGCCGCTCGTCGGCGTCACCACCTGGACGAGCGTCGCGCCGTCGGCTGCCTCGGCTGCCAGGTCCCGCACGAACCCGAAAACCTGCCGGGACAGATCCGCGAAGCGGCTGTCGATGCGCTGCTTGTCCGTCGTGACGGTGAGGCAGCGCACGCCCGGGACGCGCTGCTCGACGGCGTGCTGTGCGGAGGCGAACTCTCCGCACAGGATGACCACCCGGCGGACGTCCTCGGCCCGGCCGGCGCCCTGGGGGGCCGGCTTGGGCGTCCAGTGGGGGGTGAGGAGCACCGTGGCGTGCGCGGGGCCGGAGGACACCTCCTCCTGCGCGGCCTCGCCGCCGGGGATCCAGTACCGCTCGCGTGCGAACGGGTACGCCGGCAGGTGCGTACGCTGCGGCACCTTCGGCCCGTAGAGGGTGCGCCAGTCGATGTCGGCCCCTTCGGCCCACTGCCCGAGCACTCGCGCGGGGTCCTCGCCGCCGACGGCACGCTTCGGGGCGTGGAGCTTGCCCTTGCGCGGGGGAACGCTTCCGCGCGCCCCGCCTTCGACGTGCTCGCCGTCGGCGATGAACGCGCGGAGCCTTTCGGCCAGTTCCGCACGGGTGGAGACCACCCAGCCGACGCGCTCCTCCATCGCCTCGCGCCCGGCCTGCAGGCTCCAGGCGACCGAGCGCAGCGAAGCCGTCTCCCGGGCGCTCTCGACGTGCCGGAGCAGATCGGCCGCCCGCTGCTTGAGCTGCTCGCCGGTACGGGCGGAGAGCGGTACGACGACGCCTGCCGACTCCGCGCGGACGTCCTCGCGGGCGGCATCGGCGGGCACGTACTCCTCGACGACCACATGGCAGTTGGCGCCGCCGAAGCCGAAGCTGCTCACGCCCGCGCGGCGCGGGGCGAGGGCGCCGTTGCGCTCGCGCAGGCGCTGCCACGGCTCGTTCTCGCGCACGATGCGGAACGGGCCGTCGTCGAGCCGGATGTGCGGGTTGATCTCGCGGCAGTGCAGGGTCGCCGGGAGCACGCCGTGCCGCATCGCCAGGATCGCCTTCAGCAGGCCCGCGATGCCCGCGGCGGCCTCCAGGTGCCCGATGTTCGTCTTCACCGACCCCAGGCCGCACGTCCCGCGGCCGGTGCTGCCCAGCCGCCGGAACGCGGTCTGCAGCGCGCGCACCTCGACGGGGTCGCCGAGCGCGGTGCCCGTGCCGTGGGCCTCGATGTAGCCGATCGTGTCCGGGTCGATGCCGTCCATCGCCGCCGCCACCAGCTCGGCCTGCGCGTCGGCGTTGGGCGCGGTCAGGGAGTTGGCCCGGCCGCCGTGGTTCTCGGCGGTGCCGCGGATCACCGCGAGGATCGCGTCGCCGTCCCGCTCCGCGGCGGCCAGCGGCTTGAGGACGACGGCGCCGACGCCCTCGCCGCGCACATAGCCGTCCGCGTCGCCGGAGAACGTCTTGCACCGGCCGTCCGGGCTCAGCATGCCCGCGCGGTGGGCGCTGACGAACGTGTCGACGCTCAGGAGCAGGTTCACCCCGCCCGCGATCGCCGCCTCGCACGCCCCGGACCGGAGGGCTTCGACGGCGCGGTGGACGGCGACCAGCGAGCTCGAACAGGCCGTGTCGACCGGCTCGCTCGGGCCGCGGAGGTCGAGGACGTACGAGACGCGGTTGGCGAGCATCGAGTGCGCGTTGCCGGTCGAGGTGAAAGCGTCCGGGGCGACGTCGTGGGCGGCCAGCAGCGTCGCGTAGTCGTTCCCCGAGACACCGAGGAAGAGGCCGGTGTTCCTCGGGAGGTCCGCGGGCGTGTACGCGCTGTCCTCAAGGGCGTTCCAGACGGTCTCCAGCGCGAGGCGGTGCTGCGGGTCCATGAGCTCCGCCTCCCGCGGATAGACCTGGAAGAAGGCCGCGTCGAAGGCGTCGACGTCGTCGAGGACGCCCGCGTGCCGCGGGAAGTCGGCCTCCTCGATCACCTGCGCGTACCTCGCGTCGTACCGGTGCGCGGGGAAGCCGGACACCGAGTCCTTCCCCGCGACGAGGTTCGACCAGTAGGCGTCGAGACCGGGCGCGCCCGGGAACCGTCCGGCGGCACCGATCACGGCGATCGGCATCGGCGCACCGGGCGCCGCCGCCGCGGGTTCGACGCGCTCCTCGGCCGGCTCCTGGACCGTGCTCGGGGCCGGCGCCGTCCGCTCGGCCGGGAGCGAGCGGGCGTGAGCGGCCCGGACGGGCTCCGCGAAGTCCGTGACGAGGTGCCGGCCGAGGGCGTCGAAGGTGTTGGTGTCGAAGAAGACGGCCGGGCTCAGATCGGCGCCGAGCCGTTCGCGCACGAGCTTGGCGAAGGCCACGAGCGAGATCGAGTCGAAGCCGAAGGCGTCGAACGTCGTGTGGACGTCCAGCTCCTCGGCGTCGAACTTCAACAGGCCCGCCGCCATCTCCCGCAGCTCGCCGACGGCGAAGGAGAGGGTGTCGTGCTGTGTGCGCTTCAGTTTCGCTTCCTTTCGCGGTGCGCCGCGGTCGTCGTCGGCGTGGTCGCCGTCGCCGCAGCGCACGCCGGTGAGCTCTCCGACGACCTCGCCGGTGCGGTCGGCCAGCCGGATGTGCCCGGTCAGCCCCGCGCCGTCGGCGGCCAGGTCGAAGACCACATAGGCCACGCGGCCGGCGGGCGAGGGGCCATGGAGGCGGACCTCGTCGATCCGGCGCAGGGCCGTGCGCGCCCGGTCCCGTGTGCCGGCGAGCCGGGCCGTGAGCTGAATGCCCTGGGTGACGGCCGCGAGGACGGCCGGTTCGAGGGAGGTGTTGCGGCGGGTGTGGTCCCGTTGCAGCTCCGGGGCGGCGACTTCGAGGACGAGCCGCTTCCCCGGCAGCAAGTAGGCGCCCGCGACGCCCGAGAACAGCGGCGCGTAGCCGAACCCGTCCTCGGCGAGCTCCGCGAGGAACTCCGCCGGGTCCAGGACGCGTTCGGCGTCACGGCGCAGGGCGTCGGTGCGGATGCGCGCGGCCCGCGGCCCGCGCGCGTCGTCCGGCCGCACGTCGAAGGCGACGACGGGCGTACGGGTGCCCGAGGCGTCCTCCGCGGAGATGACGCCGGAGGCCGTGTCGGCGCCGGCGACGGAGAAGGACGTCACGAGCCGTGCGGTGGCGGGCCAGTCGACCGGGCCGAGGATGCGCAGGCCATGGACGACCGGATCGGCGGCGAAGCCCGAGACCTTCGCGGCGGCGAGCGCCGTGTCGACTGCGAACGCCGCGACGACGTCCGGGGTCTTGTCCCGCAGGAACGCGTAGTCGGCCAGGTCGTCGAGGTGGACGTCCAGCACGTACCGCAGCCCGTCGACGTCGGAGTCGTTCCGCCCGAGGAAGGGGTGGAGCTTCTCGCGCAGGGCGAGCGGCGCGGTCACCGACGGCGCACCCTCCTCCTGCGCCACCCAGCACCGCACCCGCTCGAAGGGGTAGGCGGGCAGCGACACGCGCCGCGGCGGGCGCGAGCCGGTGAGCGTGCTCCAGTCGGCCTTCTTGCCGGCCACCCAGGCCGCGGCGAGCTGCCGGGCGTCCTCGGTCCGCGGGTCGCCGTCCGCGAGTGCGGCGGCGAGATCGCGGTCCCCGGAGAGATAGCGGTCGAGGGCCGCGGCGGCTTCGCGCCGGTCCTTGGCGAGGAAGGCCCAGCGCCGCGGCAGCTCGTTCTTGCCCACCCGAAGGGTGAAGGCGATCGACGGCAGAGCGGACTCCTCCGCGGCCGCGACGTAGTCGCGGAACCGGGCGAGACAGGTCTCCAGGGCGGCGTCGGTCATCGCCGAGAAGACGAAGAGCTCCGCCCGGCCGTCGCCTTCTTCCCGCGCCTCGGCCGATCCGCCCGTGTACTCCTCGACGATGATGTGCGAGTTCATCCCGCCGGCGCCGATCGAGGTGATTCCGGCGCGCCGGGGATGCACGACCTTCCGCCCGTTCTCCGTGGTGACCACCGGCTCCCACGCGGCGAGTTCGCGCTGCACGCGGAAGGGCGTTCGGGGGAAGTCGATGTCCGGGTTGAGTTCGGAGCTGTGGAGCGAGGGGGCGAGCGTCTTCTTCTGGAGCTGGAGGACCACCTTCGCGAAGCCGACCATTCCCGCGGCCGCGAGGAGGTGACCCATGTTCGACTTCACCGAGCCGAGGGCGCAGAACTCCGTGTCCCCGGTGTGCTTCTGGAAGGCCGTGGTCAGTGCCTTGACCTCGATCGGGTCGCCGAGCGACGTGCCCGAGCCGTGCCCCTCGACATAGCCGATCGTCCGCGGGTCGACGCCCGCGTCGTCGATCGCCTTCTCGATCGCCTTCGCCTGCATACGGGGGTTGGGGACGGTGAAGCCGTTGCGCACGCCCGCGTTGGTCAGGGCGGTGCCCTTGATGACGGCGTGGATGTGGTCGCCGTCCCGCTCCGCCTCGACCAGCGGCTTGAGCACCACGGCGCCGACGCCCTCGCCGAGGATCGTGCCGTCCGCGCCCCGGCCGAAGCTCCGGATCACATCCGAGGTGGCCGTCGTGAAGTGCTCCTGCGACGAGGTGATCAGGTTGTACGGGTGCAGCAGCAGGTTCACGCCTCCCGCGACGACCATCCTGCATTCGCGCGCCCGCAGCATCTGCACCGCTTGGTGGATGCACGTCGACGACGCCGAGCACATCGTGTCCAGGAAGATCGACGGCCCGGTCAGCCCGTAGAAGTAGGAGAGCATGTTGGGCAGCGTTCCGGTGTAGCTGCCGCTCGCCGGGGCACCGCGGGTCAGGTTGTTCTGGAAGCCGTAGAGGTTGTAGTGGTTGCTCATCGTGCCGACGAGCACGCCCACGTCGCCCTGGTACTGCCGCTGGATGGTCTCGCGCGAATAGCCCGCGTCCTCCAGGGCCTCGACACCGGCCTGCAGGAAGAGCCGCACCTCCGGTGACATCTGTTCCGCCTCGCGCTTGGAGATGCGGAAGTAGCGGGGGTCGAACCTGTCGGTCTCGCGCAGGAACGTGCCCGTGCGGATGACGCTCTTGCCCAGGACGCTGCGGTCGCGGCTGTAGATCGCGTCGTGGTCCCAGCGGCCGCGTGGCACCTCTTCGAAGGTGTGGCGCCCCTCTTCGAGCAGCGTCCACAGCTCGTCGAGCGTGTCGGCGCCCGGGTACCTGCCGGAGATGCCGATGACCGCGATGTCGTGGTAGTCGTCGCGCGGCGCCGCGGCCGCGGCGCCGGGTGCGTCCTCGCGCACCCGCACGGCCGGGACGAACCGGGCGCGGGCGGCGGGCGGGGCCGGGGCCTCCTCCGCGGCCTGCGGCGGCGTCTGCCCGGCACCGAGGACGGCGTCGAGCCGCTCGCGGTGCGACTCCATGAAGTACTCGGTGACGCCCTCGATGTTCACGTACTCGAAGAAGAGCGTCTTCGGCAGCGGTCCGAAGAGGTCTTCGAGGCGCGCCGTCGTCTCCAGGATGCTCAGCGAGTCGATCCCGTACTCCACGAGGTTGACCGACGCGTCGATCGTCGCGGGGTCGCGGTGCAGCACCTCGCCCAGCACACGCTTCAAGAGCTCCGTCGTGCGCTCGGTGACGTCGCCCCCGTCGACAGGCCCGCCGACCGCGGGGGAGGGGGCGGGGCTCTCCTCGCGCCGCACCTCGGCCGAGACGGTCGCCTCGGCGCCGAACGCCACGACGACGTGCTCCGGCGCGTCCTCCAGGACGCGCCCGAGGACGCGCAGGCCCTCCTCCGTCGGAAGGGGCTCCCAGCCGCGCTGCTTGCGCATCGACTCGCGCGTCACCGCGTCCACCGTCATGCCGCCGTCCGCCCACAGCGGCCAGCTCACGGCGACGGTCCGGCCCGTCCGCTCGCCCGCGTCGACGAGCGCCTGCCGATGGTGCGCGAAGGCGTCCAGGAAGGCGTTGGCGGCCGCGTAGTCGGCCTGCCCGGCATTGCCGTAGACGCCCGCGACGGACGAGAAGACGACGAAGAAGTCGAGTGCGAGGTCCCGCGAGGCCGCGTCCAGGTGCAAGGTGCCGCGCACCTTCGGCTCCAGCACGGCCGCGAGGTCACCGGTGTCCTTGGTGAGGACGTACGCATCCCGCAGGACGCCCGCCGCATGGACGATGCCGGCGATCGGGCCGTGCTCGCGCGTGATGGCGTCGACCGCCCGCCGCACGTCCTGTGCGCTGCCGACGTCGGCGGGGACGTAGTGCGCGTCGACGCCCGCCTCGCGCAAGGCGGCCAGGGCCGCCTCGCTCTCCGCGCCGGGCGCCGACCGCCCGCTCAGGACGACGGTGGTGCCCGCACACCGGGCGAAGTACCGGGCGAGGTGCCGGCCGATGCCGCCGAGACCGCCCGTCACCCAGTACACGCCGCCCTCCTTCAGCGGCGGCACCTGCGGTCCCGCGCCGAGCTCCACGCCGACGGGCTGCCAGGCGTGGCGCGCCCGGTCCGCCGTGTGCCGGACCTCGGCAGCCGTGTCACCGGCGGCCGCCTCGCCGTGCAGCAGCTCCGCGATCCGCTCGGGCGTGGCGGAGTCGAGCTTCGCGACGCGCACGACACGCCCCGAGACCAGCGGGTTCTCCAGGGCGACGGTCTTGAACAGCCCGGTCAGCGGCGCGTGGAAGTGCCGCGGCACCCGCTCGTCGACCAGGACGACGAACCGCTGCGCCTCCCTGGGCTTCGACTTCACGACCTCCTGGACCCGGTCGAAGACCAGCTCCAGCACGGCCCCGGTGCCGTCGGCCACGCGGTCGCGGGCGACGTCCGGCAGCGGCGTCAGCGAGAAGCCGGTGACGGTCTCCACGGTGCGGGCGTGCGCCGCGCACTTGCCCGCGAGGAAGCCGTGGACGACCCCGCCGTCCGCCTCCCGCGCGGTGAGGGGCGCGTCCGCCCAGCCACAGGTGGCCGTGACGACGCGGGAGGCGGCGTCGGCCGCCTTCTCCCGGGCGGCCCGCTGCATTAGCCCGCGCAGCCGGACGCGGACGACGCCCTCGGCGTCGCACAGGTCGATGTCGAACGTGTCGAGGGCACCGCCGCCTTCACCGCGCCGCACCCAGGCCCACATCTCGCCCGTGCACGGGCCGTACACGTCGAGCCGTTCGAGCGCGAACGGCAGCACCGGGCCCCGGGCGGGCTCGCGCGCCGTCTTCGCCATCAGGACCACCGAGGCCTGGAAGGCGGCGTCGAGCAGGCTCGGGGGCAGCGCCACGGCGCCGTCCGGGTCCGTCGCCGCGCCGGGCCGTCCGATGCGCGCCAGGAGCTCTCCCGACCCCAGGAGCATCTCGCCGAGTTCGCTCATGTCCGGCCCGTACTCCAGGCCCTGGGCGCGGAAGGCGGCGTACGCCTCGGCGGGTTCGCACACCGTGCGGCACCCGGCGCGCAGCGCGTCGAGGTCGAGCCTGGCCGGCGGCTCCTGCGGCGACACCTCGGCGGCGCCCCGGCTGTGCACCACGGCGGACGGATCGAGGGCCGCCGGGCCCGTGTACACCTCGAAGGCGAGGGTGCCGTCCTCGCGGGGGGCGAGGCCCACGTGGACGTCGGCGGGCGTGCCGTCCGCGACGAGCGGACGCATCCACGCGACGTCCCGCAGCCGCAGGACCGAGCCGTCTGCCCCCCCGGCGCCCGTGGCGTAGCGCACCGCCGCACGCACCATCTCCAGGTAGGCGACTGCGGGCAGCACACGTTGGCCGCGCACCTGGTGCGAGGCGAGGAAGGGCTCGTCCCCGGTGAAGGCCGAGCTGTAGCGCTGCTCGGCGAGGTCGGAGGTGTTGCGGTGGACGAGCGGGTGGAGCGCGGCGCCGTCGTGCGCCTGCCCCGCGGGCCGGGCGGGCTCGGGGACGGTGAACCAGTGGCGCTCGCGCGCGAACGGATACGTGGGCAGCCGTACGCGGCGCGGGCGCGCCTGCCCGGTGCTCCCGTGCAGCTCGGACCAGTCGACCGCCTCGCCGCGGACCCAGCCCGCGGAGGTCTCCAGCAGCTCGGTCACCTCGTCGGACGTCACATCGGCGCCCAGATGCACGGCCGACTCGGCGAGGGAGCCGTCCGCGAACGCCTCCAGCGCCGTGGCGAGTTCCTGCGTTCCGGCGACGACGAACGCGACGCGCGCGGGCATCGGCTCCCGGCCGACCTGCAGGGTGTAGGCGACGTCGGCGAGCGACTGCGGCGGCCGCAGCGAGGCCGCGACGCCGTCGTCCGGCTCCGGCGGGCGGAGGTGGGCGAGGAGCTCGCGGGCGAGGGCGCGCAGCCTGTCGGGGTTCTTGGCGGAGAGGGGGACGAGCTGGGGCCCGCTGTCCCCGTCGGCCTTGGTTTCCGCTTCCGCTTCGTGGCGGTGCTCTTCCAGGACGACGTGGGCGTTCGTGCCGCCGAAGCCGAACGAGCTCACGCCCGCCCGGCGCGGCGCGGGCCGGCCGTCCGCGCCGGCGGGCGGCTCGGCCCACGGCCGGGTGTCGCGCACGATGTGGAACGGGCTGCCGTCGAGCTTGATGAGCTTGTTCTGCTTCTCGAAGTTGACGGTGGCGGGCAGCACGCCCGTGGCGAGGGCGCCGATCACCTTGGCCATCCCGGCCACGCCCGCGGCCCCTTCGAGGTGTCCGATGTTGGTCTTGACCGACCCGATGCCGCAGCTCGACGGCTCCGGCTCGGTGCCCTGGGCCGCGTGCAGGCCGCTGAAGGCGCGCTTGAGGGCGACGACCTCGATGGGGTCACCGACGGGCGTGCCCGGGCCGTGCGCCTCGATGTACGTCACCGTCTCCGGGCGGATGCCCGCGCGGGTGTAGAGCCCTTCGACGAGGCTCGCCTGCGCGGCCGGGTTGGTGACCGTGAGCGAGCTCGTCCTGCCACCGTGGTTCGTGGCGATGCCCTTGATGACGGCGTGGACCGGATCGCCGTCCTCCAGCGCCTTGGCGAGCGGCTTGAGCAGCAACACCGCCCCGCCCTCGCCCCGCACATAGCCGTCGGCGCCCTGGTCGAACGCCCGGCACGTGCCGGTGCGCGAGAGCATGCTCGCCTGGCTGAACGCGACGAAGTGCTTGGGCGACCAGCACAGGTTGACGCCGCCCGCCAGGGCCAGGCCGCACTCGCCGTTCTGCAGTGCGGTGACGGCCTCGTACACCGACACCAGCGAGCTGGAGCACGCCGTGTCGTTGGTGATGCTCGGGCCCTGGAAGTCGAAGAAGTACGAGACCCGGTTGGCGATGATGGAGTAGGCGGTGCCGGTGGGGAAGTAGACGTCGGTCCTGACGCCCTCGCGCTCCATCAGCTCCGCGTAATCGGCATGGCAGACACCCATGAAGACGCCCGTCTTCGTGCCCGCGAGCTCGCTCGCGCGGTATCCCGCGTCCTCGACGGCCTTCCAGGCGAGTTCGAGGGCGAACCGCTGCTGCGGGTCCATGCTCTCCGCCTCGCGCGGGGAGATGGCGAAGAAGGAGGCGTCGAAGCAGTCGGCGTCCTCGATGAAGCCGCCCCAGATGCTGCTGGTCTTCTCGGCACCGCGCCGGGGGTCGCCGAAGTAGCGCTCCTTCGACCACCGCTCGGGCGGCACCTCGGAGATCAGCGACCGCCCGTCGACGAGGTGCCGGAAGAGCTCTTCGAGGGTGCCGGCGCCGGGAAGCCGCAGGGCGAGGCCGATGACGGCGATGTCGTCCGTGCTCACAGTGTTCCTCCGACGGCCAGCGGAGCCGGCCGGTTGACCCGCCTGTCCGCGATCGTCCGCACGTTCAGCCGGGCCTTCGACGGGGCGCCCATATAGCTCTCTCGATTCATGACGAACTGCTGGTTGAGGACCGCGGTCGACAGCAGATAGACGAACGCCTGGTCCTCCTTGGTGCTGATCTCGGCGTCGGGGGTGGACATGATCTTGGCGACGAGCCGCTTCGCGAAGGCCGGGTCGATGCAGTCGAGTTGTGCCAGCTCGGCATCGGAGAGCAGCAGCTCGAGGTAGTCGGGCCGCTGTTCCTTGAAGACGGCGCTGCCCGGGGCGCGGTACGGCTGCTTCGGCCGGGTGAGACTGGAGGCCGGCAGCTCGCCCCGGAAGGCCTTCTTGAGGATGGCCTTCTCGTCGAAGCCGTCGTCGAACCGCAGGTTCACGGCCGCGGCCGCCCGTACGACGGCCGGGTCGAGGAACGGACAGCGGTTCTCGACGCCGTGGGCGAGCCCCATCCGCTCTCCCTGCGTGGACAGCAGATAACCGGCGAGGAGCGTTTTGTACTCCAGCCACTGCGCTTTCTGGACCGGCGTCAGCGCGGCGTATTCCGGCGCCATACGGACGAGCGCGAGCGCGTCCGCAAAGGGCTCGGCGCGGTCCTTCAGGAGCCGGGTGGCGAACAGGCCGTTCTGATAGCGCAGCTCGTGCGAGAACAGCCCCGGCAGGCGCTCGACCGAGAATTGCTGGAACAGGCCCGTCAAATGCTTGCGGTGCGCGGGCCCGAAATGGGCGAGCTCCGGATGGAGGCCGGCGAGCTTGTCCGCCCGCTCGTCCTCGGGCAGCTCGTGCCATGAAGCCCGCAGCAGCGTCTCACGGAACAGCGAATAGCCCAGAAACGCCTCGTCGGCCCCCTCGCCGCTGAGGATCGTCTTGATCCCGGCGTCGCTCGCATGGCGCGAGAGCAGGTACATGGGGACGAACGCGGTGCGGAACGCGGGAACCTCGGCGTGGTAGACCGCCGACGGAAAGCTCTCCGCGATATCGGCAGCCGACACGGTGATCGACGAATGGCGCGTGCCCAGATACGAGGCGACCTCGTGCTGATTGCCCGACTCGTCGAACGTCTTGTCCTCGAACGCCACCGAGAAGGTGCGCACCTCGTGCGACGAGAGGTCCGTCGCCAGCTTGGTGACGATCGACGAGTCGAGACCGCCGCTCAGATAGACGCCGACCTCCACATCGCTGCGCAGGCGCAGCTCGACGCTCTCGCGCAGCGTCTCGCGGACGTACGCGGCCGCCTCCGCCTCGCTGCCGGTGAACGGCGGCGCGGCCACCTCGAGTTCCTCGTAGGTGTGCAGCGTGTGATGGCCGTCGCGGAGGGTCAGGAAACCGCCCATGGGCAGCTGGCGGATTCCCTTGAACGGCGTGCGGTCGGGCAGCGGCGTCCACACCGCGAAGATCGATTCGAGCTCACGGGGGTCGAGCTCGAATCGAAATCCGGGATAGGCGCGGAATGCCTTCATCTCCGACGCGAAGAGGAATTCGCCGCGCAGGTCCGCATAGAAGAGCGGGCGCTTCCCGTACCGGTCGCGGGCGAGGAAGAGATCGCCGGAGACCGCATCACGGATCGCCATCGCAAAGGCGCCGTTGAAGCGCGTGAGACAGGCGGGACCCCACTGGATCCACGCCTGCAGGGCGACCTCGGTGTCCGACTGGGTACGGAACGGCCGGCCGAGCCGCCGCAGCTCCTCCCGCAGCTCGACGTGGTTGTACAGCTCGCCGTTGAAGCAGATCCAGTGACGCTCGGACGGGTCCGCCATCGGCTGCGCACCCGAGGGCAGGTCGACGATGGCCAGGCGGACGGCGCCCATGGTCAGACCGTCGTCGAGGTAGTACCCCGCCTCGTCCGGCCCGCGGTGCCGGATGAGCGAGAGCATCGAGGTGATGACGCCCGGCGCGGCATCCGCCCTCAGGAACGGCGAGACGAATCCAGCTAGTCCGCACACAGGACGTCCCCCTCGGCGAGCTTTGCGGCCACGAACGCATCGATCCCGTCGAGCGAGACGAATATGTTCCCGAGGATCTCCTCGTCCGTGATGCGCAGCGAGAACTCGTCCTCGAGAAAGCTCATGAGCTGGATGTAACCGAACGAGTCGATGACCCCGGCCTTGAAGAGGTCGCTCTCGGCCGTCACCTCGCCACCGAAGTCGATCAGGAAACGCTCTTCGACGAACTGCCGGATCTTCTGTGTTCTGTCCATGTCTCACATCCTGGTTTTCAACGGAGGGGGGAAGCGGCGGCAGTGGAGACGCGGATCTTGTCCACCATGCGAAGGAGCGACTTGCCGCCCACTTCTTCGCATTCCAAAGGGGATTCGAGGTCGAGCAGCCGGCGGACGCTGTCCGCCCACCGCACCGGCGCGACGATCTGCTCGCACAGCGTCGCCGCGATCGCCCCCCGCTCGTAGGGACGGCCGGTCACATTGGCGATCACGGTGGTGTGCGGCTCCGCGAACGTGAATCCCCTCAGGAATTCCTCGAACTCGGCCCGCGCCGACGCCATGTAGCGGGAGTGGAAGGGCGCACTGACGCGCAGCGGGGCGAAGCGGATGCCACGGCGGCCCAGCGCCGCGTGGGCGTCCCGCAGCACCTCGTCCGGCGCCGCGATGACGATCTGGGAATCGGTGTTGAAACCCGCGAGGTCGACGCCCTCGATGCCGTCCTCCTCGAAGATTTCGAGGAGGAGCACCTCGGGGGCGTCCATGACCGCGGTCATTCCGCCGCCGGACGCCGCGGCCATGAGCTCGCCGCGCCGCTTGACGAGCCGAAGGCCCGTCTCGAAGTCGAACGCCCCGGCTGCCAACAGGGCGTTGTACTCACCGAGGCTGTGCCCCAGATAGCAGTCGGCGCGCCGCTCCTCGCGCCGCTCCCGCTCGAAGGTGTGCAGCGCATTGACGGTGTAGAGCGCCGGCTGGGTGCGGTCGGTCCGTGAGAGCAGGTCGCCCGGGTTGTCGCGGCACAGCGCCACGAGGTCGTAGCCCAACAGGTCGCAGGCGAACTCCGTGAGGCCGGGATAGCGGCCGAAGACGTCCGCGCCCATTCCCTGGAACTGCGCCCCCTGCCCGGGGAAGAGAATCGCGAAAGGCATGGTCCCTCTCTGATCGATACCGGCTGGTGACGGGCCGTGTCCGACGCCGGTCATCGTGTGCCAACGCCCTTGCGAGGGCCTGGTCGAGCCGCTGACGTCCCCTTGCCGTCCGCGCCCGGATCCTTGCCGGTCGCTTGCCGGACGGTTGCCGACGGCTCGTCCCGGCTTCTTGGAATGGCCTGTTCTATATGCCAAGATCACGTTTTGGAGGGCCTCGGTCACACACTGGTCGGGCCCACCGGCACTCCCCGCGCGCGTGAGAACGATTGGGACCGACATGTCCGCACCCCAGACACCGAGCCCGTCTCCGCACCCGGAGCGGGGCGGCCCGGCCGGACCGCTGCTGCGCGTCCTGGGCCCCATGACCGCGCAGTACGACGGGCGCGACCTCCCCCTCGGCCCGCCGCGCCGCCGGGCCCTGCTCGCCCTGCTGCTCATACGCCTGGGCCGGGTCGTCCCCACCGAGCTGCTCATCGAGGAGCTCTGGCGGGACAAACCACCGCGCCGGCCCGTCGCCACGCTCCAGAGCCACGTCTCGCACCTGCGCCGCACCCTCGACCCGACCGCGGCCCAGGGCGAAGCCTCCGTACTGCGCTATCGGGCACCCGGATACGTCCTGCGGCTCGACCCCGCACAGGTCGACGCCTGCCGCTTCCAGGACCTGGTCTCCTCCGGCCGGCAACTCCTCGACCGGCAGGACACCGCCGCCGCACGCGACCGCCTCACCGAGGCGCTGGAGCTGTGGCACGGCTCGCCCTACACGGAGTTCGGCGCCCACCTGGCGCTCAGCGACGAGAGCGCACGGCTCGAACAGCTGCGGCTCACCGCCCTGGAATCCTGCGCCGAAGCCCGTCTCGCCCTCGGGGCCGCCGACGAAGTCGCGGCCGAACTCGACCGGGAAGTGCGCCGCCATCCGATGCGCGAACGCCTCGTCGGCCACTTAATGACAGCGTTGTCCCGCCTGGGCCGCCAAGCCGAGGCACTGGAGGTGTACGAGCGGACCCGCAGCCATCTCGTCGAGGAGTTCGGCGTCGACACCGCCGTCGAACTCCAACGGGTTCACACCGCCATCCTCCGCCAGGAGCTCGGCGACGGCACACCGCAGGACCAACCGCTCCCCGAACCCGCCGCCCCCACCCCGGCCCCCGCGCCCGCTCCCACCGAAGAACCCCCGCACCTTCCGGCGGAACCCGCCACCCCCTCGCCCCTCATCGGCCGCGACCCGGAACTGCAGCGCCTGGTGGCCGCGGCGGCCGGCGCCCTCACCGGCCACGGGCACGTGGCCGCCGTGCTCGGCCCCGCCGGAGTCGGCAAGACCCGCCTGCTCATGGAGCTCGCCCACCGCCTGGAGACCGCGCACCCGGACCTCGAAGCGGCCTGGAGCCACTGCTTCCCCGGCGAGGGCGTGCCGCCCTACTGGCTGTGGACCCAGGTCCTGCGCCGCCTGTCGGCCACCCGGCCGGACGACTTCCGCACCGCGACCGCCCCCTTCGGCCCGCTGCTCGCCCCCGTGATGCCCGAGCGGGCCGCCGGCCCGGACACCGCGCCGGCCGCCGGCCTCGACTGGGCCCAGGCCAGGTTCCTCACCCACGACGCGGTCTGCGAGGTCCTGCTCGCCATGGCGGCCCGGCGCCCCCTGGTGCTGCTCCTGGAAGACCTGCACTGGGCCGACCCCGCCTCCCTGGACCTGCTCAGACTGCTCGCCACCCGCCGCCAGGGCCATCCGCTCAGCATCGTCCTGTCCGCCCGCGACTTCGCGGTCGAGTCCGACGCCACGATGTCCCGGCTGCTTTCCGAGGTCCTCCGAGGCCCCCGCACGGAGACGCTCCGGCTCGACGGCCTGTCCCGGCGCGCCATCGCCGCCCTCGTCGAGGCACAGGCCGGCCCCGGCGTGGCCGACGAGATCGTCGCCGCGCTGCACCGGCGGAGCAAGGGCAACCCCTACTTCGTCATGCAGCTCCTCTCCCTCATCGGCGACGCCCGGGACCTGCACGACCCCGGCACCACCGACCTGTTCCTCACCCGGATACCCAGCGGGGTGCGCGAGGCGCTGCGCCAGCGGTTCGCCGCGCTGCCCGAGCCCGTCCTGCGGGTGCTGCGGCTGTGCGCCGTCATCGGCACGGAAGTCGACACCGACCTGCTGCACCGCACCGCCGCCGACGACGAACCGGTCACCGCCGCGCTGGAGTCCGCCATCCGGGCCGACCTGCTCGGCGAGGACCCCCACCACCCCGGCCGCCTGCACTTCGCGCACGCCCTGGTCCAGGAGACGCTCATCGACGAGCTCGCCCGCGAGGAGCGCCACCGGCTGCACGCCCGGGTCGCCGAGGCGCTGTGCGTGCGCGGCCGCGGGCAGTTCAGGGACGAGGAGGTCGAGCGGGTCGCCCACCACACCTGGCACGCCCAGGAGGCGCTGCCCGCCCGGCTGGCACTGCCCCGCCTGCTGCGCGCCGCCGAACAGGCCGAGCACCACCTCGCCTACGAACAGGTGGAGACCTGGCTGCGCCGCGCCGTCCACCTCGTCGCCCTCCTGCCCGCCGACGACGCGTCGGCCCCCGACCTGGAGCAGCGGCTGCACATCCAGCTCGGGCAGGTGCTGGCCACCACCCGCGGCTACGGCGACGCCGAAGCCGAGGCGGCGCTGGGCCGGGGCCGCTCACTCGGCGAGGTCACCCGGGCCCCCGAGGACCCCTCGGTGCTGTGGGCGCTGTGCGCCGCCCAGCTGGTCACCGGCCGCTACGACGAGTCCCGGCAGTTCTCCGGCCTGCTGCGGCGCAACGCCGACCGCACCGGGCACCCCGTGGCCCTGCTCGGCGCGGCCTACGGCGAGGGCATCGTGCTGCACATCCGCGGGCTGCTGCCCGAGGCGCTCGCCGAGCTGGAGCACGGCGTCGAGCAGGCGGACCGCTTCGCCCGCGAGGGCCATTCCCTGGCCCGCACCTTCCAGCACGACCCCCGGGTCTCCTGCCGTTCCTACAACGCCTTCACCCACTGGCTGCTCGGCAACCGGGACACGGCCGACGCGCGCCGACGCGAACTGCTGCGCCTGACCGAGTACGAGAGCAGGCCCTCCGACCGCTCCTTCGCCCTGTACGTGGACGCGGTCGTCGCGGCGTGGGAGGGCGACGCCGGCACGGCGCTGTCCTCCGCCGCCGAGGGGGTACGGCTGGCGGGCGACCACGGGCTGCTCTACTGGAAGGCGATGCTGAGCCTGCCCGAAGGCTGGGCCCTGACCCACTCCGGCCGCGAGGAGGAGGGCATCGCGCTGATGCACGCGGCCCTGGCCGAACTGCGCCTGTCCAGGACGAACCTGCGCCTCCCGCTCCACTTGGGCCTGCTCGGACAGGCACAGCACCACGCGGGGCTGCGGCAGGAGGCGCGGAACACCCTGCACCGGATGCTCGCGGTCATCGAGCACCGCCACGAACACGCCTACCTCGATGCGGCCCTGCCCGCCACCGGCCTGCTCCACGAGCTGCTCGGCCGCGACACGGAGACGGAAGGGGCGGAGTGAGCTCAGGCGGGCGTCCCGCCGTCCCGCTGCCGGAGGAAGGCCATGGTCGCCGGGGCGTAGCCGAGGTCCGCGGGGACGCTCACGCCCAGCGTGCGGACCACCGGCATCATCAGCGCCAAGTGGTGGACCGCGTGGTGGGCGACGAACAGCAGTTCCCGCCCGACCGTGGAGCGGCTGCGGGCGACGGTGCCGCGGGCGTCCACGATGCCGGACACCTCCACCGGGCGGTCGAGGACGCCCGGTGCGAGGGCGCGCACCCGGGACCGGACGACGTCCAGGCGGGCCAGCGCGAGGGTGCGGTCGGTCTCCAGCGCGCCGCCCCGCTCCCGCCGGTCGTAGTCGACCGTGCCGCGCTCGGCACCGGCGAGCAGCGCGGCGTAGTGGTCCACACAGTGCCGTACGTGCCCGGCGACGCTGCTCGCACCGGGCGGCCGCCGCACGTACTGGGCGTCGTCGAGCAGGGCGACCAGGTCCCGTACCTGTTGCAGCTGCGCGGCGGCGGAGTCGGTCACCGTGGTGAGCTCGTGCAAGGGGCTGCTCGCTCTCTGGACGGCAGAAAGGCGCGTGCGGTGCTGTTCACCTCGTAGACGTTAACGGCCGTCGGCGGCGTAGGTGACGGGCCGCTCAGGCCCCCGACAGCTCCGTCCGGAGCACGGCCGCGGCGCTGATGTCGCTGTCCTTGGTGGCGGTCAGGAGCGTCAGGGGCCGCTGCCCGGCCAGCTCCCGCAGGTGCCGCAGCGCTTCGGTGTGCTCCGCGTCGCGCAGCTCCGCGCGGTAGCGGCGGCCGAACTCCTCGAACTTCGCGGGGTCGTGCCCGTACCACTTGCGCAACTCGGTCGACGGCGCCACGTCCTTGCACCACTCGTCCAGGGCGGCCGCGTCCTTGCCCAGCCCCCGCGGCCAGATCCGGTCGACGAGCACCCGGCTCCCGTCGTCCCGCTGCGCCGCGTCGTACACCCGTCGTACCCGCACGTCCGGTGCCTTGCCCATCACCGCCTCCTTCGCCGGCTCCATCGTGCGCCGGGCCGGGCGGGGCCGCACCCGGAAGCGGCAATCGGCCCGCGGCCGGTCAGGCCGGGTCGGGCTCCGCGCGCTGCTCGGCGAAGGCCCGGACCAGGGGCGAGCCGTAGGCCTTGGCGACCTGGACGAGGAAGGCGGTCTCGGCCCACAGGTCCTCCCCGCCGAGGGCGGAGATCTCGGTGGGCGCTCCGCTGGGCGCCGAACCGGCGGGGCGGGTGACGCGCAGCGCGCAGGCCATGACGGTGGCGTCGGTGCCCGCCGGGGCGACCGGGCCCGACTCGACGTACTCCTGGGCCTCTTCCAGCAGGGCCGGCGGGGTGTGGTCGCGCATGACGAGGATGGCGTCCCGTATCTCGATCACCTTGCGGTAGGCGAGCAGGTCCCAGGGGCCCTTGGGCCGGACGATCTCCACCATGCGGGGCCGGGGCTTGTCCAGGGCGACGTGCGGGACGGCGGCGATCAGGTCGCACCACATGGGCCACAGCCGCCAGATCGTCACGATGTCCTCGACCTTCTGCCGCAGCGAGAACAGGGTGGGCAGGGCGAGCGCGGACGCCCTGAGCAGGCCGTGCAGGGCCATGGTCCAGGGCAGCAGGGAGCGGATCCAGGGCTCGTCGACCACCAGGAGGGTCAGATATCCGGCCCAGAACAGGGCCGAGAAGGCGGTGCCCCAGGAGAAGAGCCGCAGGCACGCCTTGAAGGCGCGGTTGCTGCCGATGCGGCTGTAGCGCGAGCACACCATGACGCAGGTGAGGTCGGCGGCCAGGTGTGCGGCGATCAGCACCAGCCAGTACGCGGTGGAGGGCTCGACGACCCCCGAGGGGGTGATGACGTGCCTTTCGTGCGCCGGGGCGGTGAAGTCGAGCAGGAGCAGGACGGCCATCACGGCGGCCGCCGCCACGGCCAGCTGGCGGTGCCAGCGCCGCTCACCGGTGGAGGCGGTGACGAAGTCCAGCACCGCGGCGGCGGACAGCACCCCGATCAGATTCCGCGCCAGGTCGGCGACGTGCGAGGGGCCGAAGACCCCGTGCAGGGCGTCGAGCACCGGTGGCAGGTTGAGGGCCATCGCGGCCGCGGCGGTGGCGACCGCGAGCCACAGGCTGCGCTGCCAGTGGTGGCGCATGGCCGCCGGGGCCCTGAGCAGCACGGCCACCCACAGGCAGACGGTGCTGGCGTTGCCGAACCACGTTCCGGCGGCTGCCGCTTCAGCGTGCATGGCGGGCACCGAACCCCAACGCCGCCTCGAGCTTGTCCATGACCTCGCGCGGCTGCTCGGCCGGGTACCGTTCGGCGGCGGTGCGGATGAGGCTGGCGACCATCTCCGCCTCCTGCTCCTGCCGCGTGCTGTAGTTGGCGCGGGCCAGGAACCGGCGGAGCAGGTTCGGCCCGAGGTCGGTGAAGAGGTGGCTCAGGTCCTGCTCGTCGTCCAGCACCAGGTTGTGGTGGTCGAAGAGCATGTGGCCTATCTCGTGCAGCACGATGTGTTCCTGGTGCGCGGGCGAGGTGCACTGCTCCACGAAGATCCAGTCGCTGGTGCCGGTCGCCAGCCACAGCCCGCAGGCCCCGGCGGCCGACGCCGCCGCGGGCAGCGGCAGGACGTGCAGCGGGCGGCCCCGCTCCTCGGACAGCTGGCGGCAGAGGGCCTCCGCGGAGAACGGGCGCGGGAGACTCAGTCCGTCCACCACCGCCTGGCAGTGGCGGCGCAAGTTCGAGTGCAGCATGTCCAGTCCTCCATGATCTGCCATGGGGCAGCGCCAGTATGCATGTGTGTCGTGGGGTGGCAAACGGGACACCTCTTTCGTGGCACCCCTGCCCAGCGGCAGCGGTGCCGACGGTGCGTCATGGAGATTCTCCTGCAGCGCGTCCGTGGGGAGACGGCCAGGGGAGCGTCAGCGGTCGGGAAGGTGCGGCGGGCGGCTATGTGTCCTCGACGGGCGAGAGCCGCTGGAACTTACGGGCTTCGTTGACCATGGCCAAGAGCGCGTCCAGCACCTCGGGGGAGAGCCCGTCGGCGCGCAGGGCGAGGTTGCGCACCCTGGTGTCCCGCAGCGAGATGGCCAGCCTGAGCTGTGCGTCGATGCGCCCGGCGACCTCGTCACTGAGGAAGTACTCCGGCGGCACGCCGAAATACTGGGCCAGGACGTCCAGTTGCTCCAGGGTCACATTGCGCTTCTTACCGGTGGCCAGCTCCCACAGGTACGTACCGGAGATCGAGCCGCCGGTCGCCTCGCGCATCTCCTTGGCCAGCCGGGCGTAGCCGGGGCGGGTGCGCTCGTCGGGGTGCATCGCGGAGATCAGTCCTTGCAGCCGCCGGTCGAACCTCCGCAGCAGCGGCCGGCCGGCCGGGCCGGAACGAGGGTCGGTGCTCGTCATGGGTTTCGTCCTTGCCATGGCGCGAGGTCGGGATCACATCGGGCTGCCGTCCGCCGGGGTGGACGCTCTGTGCATCCATATCTCTACGCCCATCCGTCACAGTTGACAAGATCGCTCGAATTAAGCACAACTTCAAGCCAAATCGAGCCGAAACTGGCCGAATCCACGAGGGTGATCTGACGGACTGGGCCCCGGCTTCAGTCCCGCGCATGGTGGTTGCCTCATGCTGAGACCTCTAGTGCCACAGCGGGGGAGCCTTTCGGACCGGAGGGCGTCCGCCACGTCTTCCACAGGAGTGTCATCGCATGAACGCCGCCGCAGTCCGCGTCCTGGCCGTCTCCGGCAGCCTGCGCGCCGGTTCGTACAACTCGGCCGTCCTCCGCGCCGCCGCCTCGCTGGCGGGCCCCGAGGTGAAGATCGAGCTGTGGGACGGCCTCGCCGCGGTTCCGCCGTTCAGCGAGGACGACGAGGCCACCCCCATCGCCGCCGTGGAGGCGCTGCGCGCCGCCATCGGCGCCTCGGACGCCCTGCTCATCGCGACGCCGGAGTACAACTCCTCCGTGCCCGGCCAGCTCAAGAACGCCCTGGACTGGGCCTCCCGTCCCTACGGCGCCTCCGTCCTCAGCGGAAAGGCCGCCGCCGTCATCGGCACCAGCCCGGGCCGCTTCGGCGGCAAGCTGGCCCAGGCCGAGCTGCGCAAGGTGCTCACCACGTGCGGCGCCGAGGTCGTGGGCGACGAGCTGACGGTGCCGAAGGCCAACGAGGCCCTCGGCGAGGACGGCCTGCCCGTCTCCGAGGAGCTGCGGACCGCCCTCCTCACCCTCCTCGGCGCGCTCGCCGACGCGGCCCGCGCGAAGACCGCCTGACGCCGCGTCCGACCAGCCGGAACGCCGAGCGGGGCCGTGCTCTCACCCGAGCACGGCCCCGCTTCCTTGCGGCCACGTTTCCCGCGGCCGCCCTCCATGGCCTCGCGCCGGTCAGCCCTTCATCCGGAGCTCTTCGTAGTGCGCCAGGCATTCCTCGTACGTGGGCAGCAGCCCCGCGGCCGCCGCCTCCTCGACGTCCGGCGCCGCCCTGTCCTTGTCGGACATCACCGGCTCGCAGCCGAGGTCCCAGGGGATGCCGAGCTGCGGGTCGAGCGCATTGACGTCGATCATCGTGCCGTGCACGTACTCCTCCGAGCAGAGATAGCTCATGCAGACGTCGTCGGTGAGCGCGAGAAAGGCATGCCCGAGCCCGTCGGCCATGTAGACCGAGACCCCCGACTCCTCGTCCTGCAAGGTGACTTCGTACGCACCGAAAGTGGGCGAGCCCACCCGCAGGTCCACGCACACGTCCAGGGCCGCGCCCCGCACGCAGGTCACCAGCTTGGCCTGCCCCGGCGGCAGGGAGGTCGCGTGGATGCCCCGCAAGGTCCCCCGTCGTGACACGGAGTAATTGACCTGCGCCACCCGGAACGGGTATCCAATGATTTCGGACAACGCCCCTGCCCGCAGCGACTCGTGGAAGCGGCCGCGCCGGTCCGGAATCGGGTCGGGGGTCAGACGGAAGGCATTCGGGATTTTCAGCTCGGTGACTTCCATCTGCTTGATCAAGGTCAAGAGATTCTCCTGTCAGATGTCCGGACGGCGCACCGCCGGTAACCCTGGATGCGCGCCCCCGTCCAACCGCCCGCCTGTAGTCGGCACAAAGTTCGGTATCCCATACACGCATTGGCGTCTTCGCCGGGCAAGTTTCCACGGTGAGGTCTAAGGACTTCATTGGATATTGCCGGACGCGGTTGACCCCTGCGCACGATCGGTGATCTTCTGCGCCCCGTCCGGGGCGCGCCCGCCGGCTGCCGTACGGCCGGGCTCCCGATGCCTGCCGCGGCGGCCGTGGTGATCGAAAACCGGTCGAGGCCGGAAGCCCTTCATCAACGCGAGAGAGGATCTTCCATGAAGGCTCTGGTGTTGTCGGGCGGGTCGGGGACCCGCCTGCGACCGTTCACCCACTCGATGCCGAAACAGCTCATACCGATCGCCAACAAGCCTGTGCTGGAGCATGTCCTTGCGTCCGTCGGCTCCTTGGGCGTCACCGAGGTGGGCGTGGTGGTGGGCGACCGGGGCCGGCAGATCGCCGATGTGCTCGGCGACGGCTCGCGGTTCGGGCTGCGCCTGACCTTCATCGAGCAGGACGAGCCGCGCGGCCTGGCCCACGCCGTCGCCGTGGCCCGCGACTTTCTGGGTGACGATGATTTCGTCATGTATCTCGGCGACAATATGCTCCCGGACGGCATAGCCGAGATGGCCGAACAGTTCACCGCCCACCGCCCCGCCACCCAGGTCGTCGTGCATAAGGTGGAGGATCCCCGCTGCTTCGGAGTGGCCGAAATCGATCCCGATGGCCGGGTATTGCAACTGGTGGAAAAGCCCCTGGAACCACGCAGCGACCTGGCCGTCATCGGGGTGTATTTCTTCACCCCGGCCATTCACGAGGCAGTGGCCGCCATCGAGCCCAGCGCACGTGGCGAGCTGGAAATCACCGACGCCATCCAATGGCTGGTCGAGGCCGGTGCGGACGTAAGGGCGGCCGAATATGGCGGTTACTGGAAAGATACCGGCCACGCCGAGCACGTTTTGGACTGCAACCGCAGGCTGCTGGACGGCATCACACACTCCGTGACCGGCGACGTCGACGCGGCGAGCGAGCTGATCGGCCCCGTCGTCGTCGAGCAGGGCGCCCGGGTGACCGCATCGCGGATCGAGGGGCCGGTCATCGTGGGGGCGGGCAGCGTCATCGAGAACAGCCACCTCGGCCCGTACACCTCCATCGGCCGCGACAACGTGCTGCGCGGCGCGGGCATCGCCCACTCCATCACCCTCGACGGCGCCCGGGTCAGCCACGTCCGCGGCCTGCACGGCTCGCTCATCGGCCGCTTCGCGACCATCGGCGCCTGCGACGGCGGCTCCACCCACCGCCTCGTCGTCGGCGACGACACCTTCGTCGAGGTGGCGGTATGAGACTGCTCGTCACCGGCGGGGCGGGGTTCATCGGTTCGCACTACGTGCGCACCCTGCTCTCCGGCGGATACCCGGGCGGCGAGGACGCCCGCGTCACCGTCCTGGACAAGCTCACCTACGCGGGCAACCGCGCCAACCTGCCGGCCGCGCACCCACGGCTGGACTTCGTCCGGGGCGACGTCTGCGACCTGCCGCTCCTGCTCGACCTGCTGCCCGGCCACGACGCGGTCGTGCACTTCGCGGCCGAGTCGCACGTCGACCGCTCGATCACCGCGGCGGCCGACTTCGTGCGCACCAACGTCGGCGGCACCCAGACCCTCCTCGAAGCCTGCCTGCGCACCGGCACCGGCCGGGTGGTGCATGTGTCCACCGACGAGGTCTACGGCTCGATCGAGCAGGGCTCGTGGACGGAGGAGTGGCCGCTGGAGCCCAACACCCCCTACGCCGCCTCCAAGGCGGCCTCCGACCTGGTGGCAAGGGCGTACGGGAAGACCCACGGCCTGGACGTGTCGATTACGCGCTGCTCCAACAACTACGGGCCCCACCAGCACCCCGAGAAGCTGATCCCCCTCTTCGTCACCAACCTCCTCGAAGGCAGGCAGGTCCCGCTCTACGGCGACGGGCGCAACATCCGCGAGTGGCTGCACGTCGACGACCACTGCCGGGCGATCCACCTGGTCCTCACCGGGGGCCGCGCGGGGGAGGTCTACAACATCGGTGGCGGAAACGAGCGCACCAACCTCGCCATCACCCACGCCCTGCTGGGCCTGTTGGGCGCGGATCCGGCCATGATCCGGCACGTCCCCGACCGCAAGGGGCACGACCTGCGCTACTCCATCGACGAGACCAAGATCCGCGAAGAGCTGGGCTACGTCCCCCACACCCCCTTCGAGCAGGGCCTGGCCGACACCGTCGCCTGGTACCGCGACAACCCCGGATGGTGGAAAGCCGTCCGGACGTCCAAGGAGACCCCGTGCGCGTCCTGATCATCCCGAGCCCGGTCACCACCCACTTCATGCCCATGATTCCGCTGGCCTGGGCGCTGCGCGCCGCGGGGCACGAACTGCTGGTCGCCGGGCAGCCGGACGTGATGGGGGTGGCCGGCCAGGCCGGGCTGCACGCCGTCCGCACCGGGGAGGCCTTCCGGGCGGGCGAACTGCTGCTGAGCCTGCTGCCGCCGGGGAAGCGGCCCGTCGAGGCCTTCGGGCGGTGGACGACCGAGCAGATGAGCGTCTTCCCTCCGAACTGGGCCGCCCACAGCGAGAGCGTCCTGCCCCGCTATCTGGAGATCGCCCGCGCGTACCGCCCGGACCTGGTCCTCGCGGACCCGATGGAGGTCAACTCCCTGGTCGTGGCCGGGGTGCTGGGGGTCCCGGTCGTCCACCACCGCTACGGTGTCGACGAGGTGGCCGCTCCCTTCCGCGTGGGCGCCGCCAAGGCCCTCCAGGAGCGCTGCGAGCGCCTCGGCCTGGACGGACTGCCCGAGCCCACGGTGACGCTCGACCCGTGCCCGCCCGGTCTGCAACTGCCCTACCTGGACCCGGGGGTTCCGATCCGCTACGTGCCCTACAACGGCAGCGGCGAGGTGCCGGGGTGGCTGCAGGAAGAGCGGCCGCCCGGCACCGGCAGGCGGCGGGTCGCCGTCTCGATGGGCTCCATGGCGCTGGACCTCAACGGGGTGCCCCTGCTGCGGCGCGTCCTGGACGCCTTCGAGGGGCTGCCGGACACGGAGGCCATCGCGACCGTGGGCGAGGCACACCGCGCGGAGCTCGGGCCGGTGCCCGGAAACGTGCGGTTGGTCGATCCGCTGCCGCTGCACCTGCTGGTCGGCAGCTGCGACGCGATGATCCACCACGGCGGCACGGGGACGAGCATGACCGCCCTGGCCGTGGGCCTGCCCCAGCTCTCGCTGCCGCAGGTCGCCGACCAGTTCGCGAACGCGGACCGGCTGGCGGCGACCGGCATCGGTCCCAACGTCGCGGACGCGGCGGCCCAGAACGATCCCGTACGGGTCCGGGAAGCGGTGGAGGCGCTGCTCTCGACCCCGGGCCACGGCAAGACGGCCCGGGAGATGCAGCAGGCCATGGCCGCGATGCCGTCGCCGGCCCAGGTCGCCGCCGAGCTGGAGCGGCTCGTCCGAACCGGCGGGCCGAGGTGATCCCGTAGGGCTCGGGCCGACGGCGGTGCGAGGGCGTTGGTCCGCACCGCCGTTGGCCCGATTCTTTCGGTCGCCCAAGAGCTTGGCCCGATCGTAGCCCGCCGTAACCGGTGTGGTGGGAACATCATTTGGTCGTCGCGGTGGGCGCCGTATGCCAGCTGTCGGACCGAGGGGGACATGCGACGGAGTGCGGCGCGTGTGACCGGCGGTGCCTCACCGACTCCGTGTCCAGACTGGGAGCCGATGTGGCAGGGGACCAGGCGTCCATCATCTCCGAGTGGGTTCTGCCCGCCGCCATCTGCGCGCCCGTGACCTGGGTGTGCCTCGTCTTCCGCTTCCGTGAGGACGGCCGCCTGCTCGGTACGTACCGGTCGGCGGCGCTCGCGTTCTGCGTGGTGCTGTGGACCTCCGGGATGGCGGCGCTGGCCAGCGGTCTGCTGCTGCCGCACGCGTCCAGCGTGCCGCCCGCGGCCGTGGGGGCGGCGACCGGCTGGGGCGTGATACCGCGGGGGAGGGGCGAGCAGAGCGGCGGCCGGGCCGTCATGGCCGTGGTGACCCTCGGCAATTCACTGCTGCTGCACGAGCTGGCCCTGCGACTGCGGACCGACCGGGCCGACTGGTGCGACCGGCTGGCCGAGGGGTTCGGGGACTGCTGGGACCTCGACGCCTTCGCCGGTGACGTCCGACGGCATCTGCTGATGAGGGTCGACGTCTCGGGGCGTACGAACCGGATGCGCGCCGCCGTCAAGCGGGAGATCGGCGAGCGGCACCGGGAAGTGCGGGCCGCCGCACAGAAGTGGATCACCGTCGAGACGAGGATCGACAAGACGTGCCAGCAGCAGGGGCGCCGGCCCACCCGGGACGAAATCCGGCTGGTGCGACGGGCGTTCGGCGAGGCGGAGCAGTACCTCAAGCATCTGCTGGAGCTGGAGCATACGTACGGCAAGCGCCGTGACGCCGAGAAGCTCCGGGAGCTCAAGCGGCGGCATCTGTCCGCCGAGCACGGTGATGCCGGTGCGGCGGGCGAGCTGGTGCCGTGACGTCAGAAGTGGCGTGAACGCGCGAAGGGGCGCGCCTTGGCGGCTGTGGCCCGGGTCGGTTCCGCGGCGCAGAAATCGCGGTCGTCGTCCGGCCGGTCGCGGAATACGATCTCCACGGTGGCGCCCAGGGATTCGGCCACGGCGGCCAGCGACCGGAGGGTGAGGTTCTCTCCGCCGGAGAGGATCTGGCTGACCCTGCCGGGCGAGACACCCATGCACTCGGCTAAGTCCTTGCGGGTCATGCCCCGTTCGGCGAGGAGTCCGGCCAGCGACGCGGTGGCCTCGCGGGCGAGCCGGGATCCGGCCTGCTGCGCCGCCGGACCTTCTTCTGCGGTCTGTCGCCAGGCCATGTTTCCCCCCACGCACTGCGTGTCGTCGGCTCTCCGGCTCTCCGTGCACGGATACGTGCACGTCCGCTCGGAGCGTCTCCACGGAACGTCTCTCCGAAGAGCATGCCACCTTTAGTCGTAGCTAAAAGCCGTGTCGAAGGTAAAGAAAGCTCTTCCGCTGCCTTTCCAGGGCGTTCGCTCCCTGATGACCAGCGAAGACGCGGCCTGTGACGGTTTTCGGACAGATCTCGCGATGGGCCCGGATGGCGCCGTCACCGGCTCTGGCCAACCCCCGGTTCTCCCCCTACGATTCGAGCGCTCCCCGTCCTCCGGGCACGGGAAGGTCCAGGAGATTGGCATGGGCATGACCCTTACTCTCTCTCCTGTCCCTACCCCGTTCCGCTCACGGGAACCCGTGCTCCCCAGGATTCTCATGTCTTCCCCTCGGGCCCGTGCGGCCCGAAGGCAACCGATTGGAGAGCACCATGCCCGCCGGTCTGTTCACCGCAGGGGCGATCGCGGCGATGGTCGCCACGACCCTCTCCACGCACAACGCGTCGTCGGTCATCACCAACCCGCCGCCGGACAAGATCGTCATCGAGATCGCCACCGTCAACGGCTCGGGCTGTCCCGCGGGGACGGCGGCCGTCGCGGTCTCGCCGGACAACACCGCGTTCACCGTCACCTACAGCGACTACCTCGCCCAGGTCGGCGTCGGCGCCAAGCCCACCGACTTCCGCAAGAACTGCCAGCTCAACCTGATCGTGCACGTGCCGCAGGGCTTCACCTACGCGATAGCCAGCGCCGACTACCGCGGCTACGCGCACCTGGAGTCCGGGGCGAAGGGCACCCAGAAGGCCTCGTACTACTTCCAGGGCTCCTCGGTGACCACACCCAGCAGCCACTCCTTCAACGGCTCCTACTCGGACAACTGGCAGGCCACCGACAGAGTCGACCTGGCCTCGCTGGTCTGGGCGCCCTGCGGCGAGCTGCGGAACTTCAACATCAACACCGAACTGCGCGTCAACGCCGGCAGCTCCGACCCGGCGAAGACGACCAGCTTCATGACGATGGACTCGACCGACGGCGACATCAACACCATCTACCACCTGGCCTGGAAGGAGTGCCCGAAGAAGTAGCCCCCCGCAGGCCGCGGGCCCGCCGCACCCCGGCGGGCCCGCTCACAAGGTCTTTAACCCGGATGCTCCCCTCGCCACCTGCGGGAATAGCGTTCCGCAGGGAAGTGGTGACGGATCGGGTATAGACCTCTGGCGGAAAACGGGCGAATGTTGGGGGAATCCATCGCGAAGACGCGGCGTCATCGACGAGCAGCCGCTTCCGCCGCTTAAGGCCTTCGCGCTCCCTCGATCGCATCCGAGCCACATGCCTGCATTCAGTCGTGACACCTTGAGTCCACCGCATACGGCCGACGCCATCACCAGCGCCCCCGCCCGGATCGACGGATGGACCCCCCTCCTCCAGCGGCTCCCCGCCCCGCAGCCCTCGCACGGCATCTCCCTGCCCTCGAAGGCCGCCTCGGTGGCGGACGCCCGCCGCTTCGCCGCCCGTCTGCTGGCCGAATGGGGCCTGGACGAACTGGCGGCCGACGCCGCCCTGCTCCTGTCCGAGCTGGTCACCAACGCCATCGTGCACGTGCCCCGGGGCGCCGGGGACGTCCGGCTGGTCCTCGGCCGCACCCCCGACCACCTGGTTGCCCAGGTCATCGACGCCGGCGGCTGTCTGCCGCTGTGCGGCGAGGCCGGGCCGGACAGCGAGGGCGGGCGCGGCATGTGGCTGGTGGAGCAGATCGCCGCCCAGTGGGGCCATCACGCCACCGCCACC
The DNA here is from genome assembly GCF_014203555.1 of Streptomyces olivoverticillatus. Lineage (GTDB taxonomy): Bacteria > Actinomycetota > Actinomycetes > Streptomycetales > Streptomycetaceae > Streptomyces > Streptomyces olivoverticillatus. The sequence goes on from NZ_JACHJH010000003.1 coordinate 54,677, forward strand.
GGCAAGACCGTCTGGTTCACCCTCCCCCTGCCCCGGCCGGCCTCCGCCGGCTGAGACCTCCTCTCCCCAGGGGGCGCGCGCCGCCCCCCCGGCGCCCCTCCCATGCCTCCAGGACGCCGCCGCAGGCTGCGCACCGGCCCGGTTCGGAGAGAACATGGAAGACGTTGCGGCGCAGGCGCACGAGGAAGGGACCGACGGGCCGGACCGGATCCTGCCGGCACGAGGCCGCCGCACCACCCCGAGCGGGCGGAAGGAGGACCTCGATGGGCGCCACCGACGACGCAACCCGGCCGGAGCCGGGCCGCGCCGCGGGTGCTCCGTACGCCCCCGGCAGCCTGCTCGACGTGCTCGGCGTGGCCGCGGTGGTGCTCGACAAGGAGGGTCGGATCGTCCTGTGGTCCCCGCCCGCCCAGCGGCTCTTCGGCTGGAGCGCCGGTGAGGCGCTGGGGCAGTACGCCGCCCGGCTGCTCGTCGCCGAGGAGGACTGGGACGCGGTCCTCGAGCTCTTCGGCAAGGTGATGGCGGGCACGGAGTGGGCCGGTGTCTTCCCCGCCCGGCACAAGGACGGCAGCACCCGGTTGGTGGAATTCCGCAACATGCGGCTGGAGGACCGGCACGGCGACTTCTACGCCCTCGGCATCGCCACCGACCAGCAGGTCCTGCGCGTCGCCGAACGGGACCTCGCCCTCTCGCTCCGCCTGGTGGCCCAGTCCCCGATCGGCCTCGCCGTCATGGACCCCGAGCTGCGGTACGTCATGGTCAACCCGGCCCTGGAGCGCATCCACGGCCTGCCCGCCGAGGCCTACACCGGCCGGCACGTGCGCGACGTGCTGCCGTTCCCGGAGATCGACCGGATCGAGGCGGCCATGCTCCAGGTGCTCCGGACCGGTACCCCCTTGGTGGACCAGTTCATCGTGGGCCGCACGAAGGCCCCCGGCGGCGAGCGGGCCCGGCTGGTCTCGTACTACCGGCTGGAGGACCCCGGCGGGCACGTGCTGGGCCTGGCCACCTCGGTCGTCGACGTCACCGACCGGCACCGCGCGGCCACCGAGGCCGAGCGCAGGCTGGCCCTGATCGCCGACGCGTCCGTACTGATCGGCACCACCCTCGACCTCGACCAGACCGCCCGGGAGCTGGCCCGGGTCGTGGTCCCCGCGCTGGCCGACGTGGCGGCCGTCGACGTCCTGGACACCGCCCTGGACGGCAGCCGCACCGCCCGGCCGGAGGACGGCCAGCCCGCGATGTTCCGTGCCCTGGCGGTCGCCTCCTCCCACGCGCCGGGCGCCGCGGAGGCGGCCCGGGCCGCCGATCCGCCCGGGGAGATCGCCAAATACGACGCCGACCGGCTCGTCGCCCGCTGCGTCACCTCCGGCAAGCCCGTCCACCTCCCGCACGTGACCCCCGCGGACATCCCGTGCATCGCCCGCGACGCGGAGGCGGCCGAGCGGCTGGCCCGGGCGGGGCTGCACTCCTACGTCGCTGTGCCGCTGATCGCCAGGGGCGAGGTGCTCGGCGCCCTGGACCTCAAGCGCACCGGCAACCCCGAGCCCTTCGGCGACGACGACGTCGTCCTCGCCGGGGAGCTCGCCGCGCGGGCCGCGGTCTGCATCGACAACGCCCGCTGGTTCCAGCGCGAGCGCGCCACCGCCCTCACCCTCCAGCGCAATCTGCTGCCCCAGCGGCCGCAGAACCCGGTGGGCCTGGAGGTCGCCTACCGCTACCAGCCGGCCGGGGCCGGCGGCCAGGTCGGCGGCGACTGGTTCGACGTCATCCCCCAGGACGGCGCCAAGTGCGCCCTGGTCGTCGGGGACGTCATGGGCAGCGGCATCAACGCCGCCGCCGCGATGGGCCAGCTGCGCACCGCCGCCCGCACCCTCGCCGGGCTCGGCCTCGACCCCGACCAGGTCCTGCAGCACCTGGACCGCACTGCCAATGGTCTCGACCAGTCGATCGCCACCTGCGTGTACGTCGTCTACGACGCCGACTCCGCGCGCTGCTGCGTGGCCAACGCCGGCCACCTCCCGCCCGTCCTGATGTGCCCCGGCGAGCGCCCCCTCCTGCTCGACCTGCCCACCGGCGCCCCGCTGGGCGTGGGCGGCGTCCCCTTCGAGAGCGTCGCCTTCGACCTGGCGCCGGGGGACCAGCTGGTGATGTACACCGACGGCCTGGTCGAGACCCGCGACGAGGCCATCGACGCCCGCCTGCGCGTGCTGGCCGACCTCCTCGACCGCCCCCCGCTGGGCCTGGAGGAGACCTGCGACCTGCTGCTGACCGCCCTGCGCGAGGACAACGACCAGGACGACGTGGCCCTGCTCATCGCCCGCGTCACGCCTCCGTCAGGCTGAGGCCGGGTGATCGCCGCCGGACGAGGTCGGGGAAGCCAGGGACGCCAGGTAGTCGTCAAGGAGCTCGACCTGGTGCCGGGGCGGGAACGCCGTGGGGTTGAACAGGGCCTGGACGACCAGACCGAGCACGAAGGACTGGGCGCCGGCCGCGATGCGCGCCGGGTCCCCGGCCGGCAGTTCGCCGAGCCGTTGGGCCGCGGAGACCAACTCGCCCAGCCTGACCCGGCTTTGCTCGTACTTGCGGGCGTGGTCGTCGCTCAGAGCGGGGTCGGCGAGCGCGGTGTCCCAGGAGGACACCCAGATCCGGTTGCTGTCGGTGGCCTCGGCCGTCAGCGGCAGGATGTCGAGCAGGGCGGCCCTCAGGGCGGCGAGGCCGTCCCCGGCGGCGCGCCGGGGGCGGGAGGCGGTTCGCTCCGTGAGCAGGTCGAGGGCGTACGCGACCAGGTCGCGTTTGGCGGGGAAGTAGTGGGTGAGCAGGCCGGTGGTCGCGCCGAGCTCGGCGGCGACGGCGCGCAGCGTCAGCCCGCCGAACCCGTGTGCCGCCAGCACCCGCCAGACCGCCTCGGATACATCGCGGCGACGGGCCTCGTGATCGCCCTTGGTACGTGGCATGCTGCTACGGTACATAACCGTAACGCTTGTTGTGTGAATGGGGTCATCATGTTCTCCCTCCCGCTGCGGGACGACGCTCGCCTCCGTCCGCTCGAGATATGGCATGCCGAGGAGTTCGCCGCCCACATGGACCGGGCCCGCGAGCACATCCGGCCGTGGGTCGGGCCGGCGTTCGTCACCGACGACCTCGACGGGGCGCGGGGCACACTGCGCCGTTACGCCGAGCGGCAGGCCGCGGACGGTGCCCGCCTCTACGGCATCTGGCTCGACGGCATGCTGGTCGGCGGCGTGATGTTCGTGAACTTCGACGCCGCCTTCGGCTCCTGCGAGATCGGCTGCTGGCTGGAGCCGGCCGCCGAGGGCCGTGGTCTGATCACCCAGGCGTCACGCACCCTGCTGGACTGGGCCTTCACCGACCGGGGACTGCACCGCGCCGAGTGGCACTGCCGCGCCGACAACGAGCGCAGCTCCGCGGTGGCCGAGCGACTCGGCATGACGCTGGAGGGCGTGCGACGCGAGTCCTGGCCGTACGGCGGCACCAGGCACGACAAGCAGATCTGGGCGATCCTCGCCTCCGAATGGCGAGCTCATCGCCCGTGACGTCCGTCGGCTGACAGCTGCCGCGGTGACGCAGCCGGGGCGGCTCAGCGCTCGCGGAAGCCGCCGAGGAAGCGGCGGAAGACGCCGCCTTCCGGGGTCAGCGGGGCGGAGGGCGGCGGAGCGGTGGGCCGTTCGCGGGCGATCGGCTGGTCGTAGTCGGCGCGGGCGATCGCGTCGACGGTCCGGTCGAGGTCGAAGTTCCCGGAGCCCCCGATGGACGGCACGAAGCCGACCAGGATTCCGTCCCGCATGACCTGCGCTTCGAGGCCAGCCGTGTCGTCGGTGTCCCAGACGGCCTCGCGGCCGTCGCGCAGGACCACGCGCACGCCCATCTGGTAGACGCCTTCGCGGGCCAGGTGGGCGTTCACACCGCGCTCCCGCAGCGCGTCCACGACCAGGAGCGCTCGGTTCTCCTCCATACGGCCACGGTAACGCCGCCGATCGTTCCGGCAATGTGAGATGCGGCGGCTGTTGAGCGGCTCAGGCTGCGGTTGTAGAGTGACGAACCGCCCTTGACCTGCACAAAAGCGGACAGTGAGCCCCGGGCTAGAGCGGTGCAGTCGGACCCCGGACCAGTTACTGAGCCTTTTCAACTCGCTGCCTGATCGGGTAAACCGAGGGGTTCGATCAATTGCGCGAGAGAACGAACGAGGCTTCCTGGTAGTTGAGCAGGTTCTCACGCACAACTCGCACACCAGGAAGCCTCGATGGTTACCTATCCTGCCGCACTCGACCTGCCTCATGCACTCGTTGAGCTGGTCACGGTTGGTACCGCGTACGCGTACACGAGGGCGGTGACCGGACTGCTTGCCGATCACGCCCCCACCCTGGCCGAGGCCCTGCGCGAGGCCGCCCCGGACTACGTGCTGCTGGACGGCGCGGTCGCCGAATGCGACCAGCTCGGCGACGGCACGGCAGACTACAGCGGCAAGAAGAAACGCCACGGCGTGAACATTCAGGCCATCACCGGCGAAGACGGCACGATCCTGTGGTTCTCCCCGGCCCTGCCCGGCCGTACGCACGACCTCACGGCGGCCCGCGAGCACGAAGTCGTCTCCACGTGCGAAGAGCTGGGCATTGCAGTCCTGGCCGACAAGGGCTATATCGGTGCCGGCGGCTCGGTCGAGACCCCGTTCAAGGCCGCCATGGGTTGCGAACTCACCGAAAAACTGAGGAGGTTCAACAAGGTCCATGCCCGGCTGCGGGCGCCGGTTGAACGGGCCTTCGCCCGGCTGAAGAGCTGGAGGATCTTCCGTCACGCTCGATGCAGCCCGAACTGGCTCTCGTCAGTCACCGCCGCCATCCTCACCCTCACGGTGCACACCTGAAAAGGCTGACTGTAAGTCTATGCCGAACAGCAGAAGTGCAAATCGCCGCGTAAAATAGACGGCCAGTTATCCGTCCGCGAAACGCGAGGCTCTTCATTCGTTCGAGAATCTGTGTCATCGGGATTCGAGTGCGACGGTTCGAACGATATGTGTGTAGCCTCGGGGTAGGCCCGGTGGGTTTGCAGGCCTGCCCCGAGGTCGAGTGGCTACAGCACGTCAAATTGCGATGACATCTCGCGAGTGCAGCTCAGAAAAGCTCGCTTAGCCATTCCCAATCCCCTGGGCGGGTGCGAAGATCGACAACAACCTGTTCGATGCATCCTTCTAGAGTTGAGGATTCAGCTCGGATAAACCCTTGCTCTCCCAATGCCCCTCCTGACAGTACTACCGTCCATGGTGAGCTACCCTCGGCCATCCTCTCGTCATCTATTTTGAGAATTACAGTGACGCCGGAGCGGCCAAGTTTTTCCATGATCTGTTCGATATTCATTGCTGAGTTCAGTATCCTCTCAAGGCTCTTGCGATGTCGCCGACGCTGCGCAGCTTCCCCTCGCCGACTCTGTCGACAACGCTGCGCAGACCTTCCGAAGTCGGACCGCTCGTAATATTGTTGCGCTCCATCAGTTGCTCAGCGACTGCTTGCGCGGTTCGCTTGTTCCCATTATTGAACATGTGGGCTCCCGCGATATCTCGGATAACCACTGCAGTCTTCTCCCAGAAACTGTTGTATCGACTGATGTTAATCAGCATATTCTCAGGAGAGCCAGTTACGAGCGTTTCGCCGCCGAATCCTCGGTTGATGGCAGTGATTTCATCAGGGGTTACACCTACCTTAAATCCTCCGGTGGCCACATGGTAGGTCCTGGTTCCCTTGACAGTACCCTCAACGCCCTCGAAGATCCCTTCCCCGGCTCTGACAGCTCTCAGCTCGCCGCCGATCGGCGGAATGACCATCGCGAGGGCGACTGTGCATTTGCCCAGCGTCGGGTTTGTGATGCAGTCCTTGATGTCGTTGAGACCGGTGACGGCCCAGACGATGTTGTTGAGCGTTGGGTCGATGACCGGGGCCTCGACGGTCCAGGGACCCGGAGCCAAGGCGCACGGCAGGAGGCCGTTCACCTCACGGTTGATCGGTGGGGCGCAGTTCCTCTTCGGCCGTTGCTCGCGCTGCTTCTTACGCAGTTCCGCGGCCTGCTTGCGTGCTGCGTCTTCTTCGTCCTGGCGCTTCTTCAGTACGTCCTTCCAGGCTGCGGCGGCGAGTTCGCTGGCTTCCTTTTCGCTCTTCCCGGCCTTCAAGGCCGAGCGGTGGGCGGCGTCTGCGTACTCGTGAGCCAAGCCAGCCGAGGTCTGGGCGTACTGCACCGAGAAGTCGGATTCTGCCGCGGAGTCTTCGGCGTCGTCCGCGTAGCGGTCCGCGGTGTCGGCGGCGTTGCGTGCCGTGATCGCGGACTGCGCAGCCTTGGCAGCGGATGTTTCGGCCTGTGACGCGGACTTGTCAGCCTGCGAGGCGTAGTCCTTGGCCTGAGTCGCGGACTTCTGGGCCTCTGCGGCGGCGGCCTGGGCCTCGTCCTTGGCCCGGCTCGCGATGGCTGCCGCCTGGGCAGCCAGCCAGCGGTTCACCTGGGCGTTTGCCTCGACGATGGCGCCTTGGTCGAGCAGGTTCCGGAGCTGGGCGATGTGGGTCGCAGCTAACTGGTCCTTGCGTTCGGCCATGTACTGGCCGACCTGGATGAAGTTGTGGAGCTCGTCCGCGGGGCCGGCCAGGGCGATTTTCGCGGCGGCTTGCACTTCCGGTCCGCCATCGTTGACGAGCCTGGAAGCCAGGACCTGTTCGTCGTCGAGGCGCGCCGTGTACTGGCCGTTGTTGATGAAGTTGGCCATGATCTTGGCGTCCTTGCTGGCCAAGGCCACCTTGCCGGCTTCCTTCACCCCCGGTCCGCCGCTGTTGATGATCCCCGAGACGCGAACGTTGTAGTCGTCGGTCCCCGCCGTGTACTGGCCAGTGGTGTAGAAGTCCTTGATCTGCTGATTGGTACCGTTGAGTGCGACCTGAGCAGCGGCGCGGACGGATGCGTAGGAGCTCTGGCCGACGAGATCGGAGACTTGCTGTCGGATCTCGTCCTGTGCGGCCTTCTGCCATCCCGTGCGCAGGTATTCGAGGACATCTGTGTCGGTGCCGGACAAGGCCTGGGCAGCTGCTTCTCGGAGGAAGGCGCCGCGGCTCTTCATGGCTTTGAGGGCGAGCTCACGGCCCTTGGCCGCAGTTGCCTTGGCATCGGCGTCGGGCTTGGACGCTTCCGCGGCCAGGACCACGGCGGTGTCATCCAGAATCCTTGCCTCCAGCGCCGTGCCTGCCGAGGCCACGGTGAACTTTTCCGCCCGAGCCTTGTGGGACTTTGCGCGCTCGATGGCCGCGGCCGTCCGGGTGGCGAGGTCTTGGGCCTCGGTCTTCCGCGCCATGGCGAACACTTTGTTGGCGGTGGCCATCGCCGCACTCGCGGCATCGGCGGCTTCCTTCGCCGCCGTGGCCTGCTTGGCGGACTCGGTGGCCGAATTTTTGGACTCGCCCGCATGTTTGGCCGCCTCCTCGGCAGCCGCAGCGGCCTTGTCCGCGTGCTCGGCTGCCCGATTGGCAGCGTCCCGGGCCTCGAAGGCAGCATCAGCCGAATCGTTGGCCAGTGCCTCGGCGGAATCAGCGGCGTCGTTGGCCTCCTTCGCGTGGCGGCGCGTCTCCTCGGCCGCCGCGTGGGCCTCACCGGAATGGACACCCGCCTCATCCAGGTACCGATCAGCGTCATCAGCGGCATCAGCCGCGTCATTGGCGTTGTCGGTGGCACTGCGCGATGCCTTAGCTGCGGCCGCCGCAGACTTGGATGCGTTACCGGCCTGCTGGGCTGCAAGACCCGACAACTTGGCAAGCTTCGCTGCTTCGCGTGCGCTCTTTGCGGAGTTCTTGGCGTCCTCGGCCTTGCCGGCGTTGCCGGCCGCCGCTATGGAGTCGTTGTAGGCCCGGGTCGCGGCTTCGGCGGCGGCGTTCGCCGCGCTCGCAGTCTGAGCTGCGGCAACGGCGGCGACACGAGCCGATTCCTGGGCGGCACTGGCCGCGTCGATGGCTTCCTGGGCCGCTTCGGCGGCGGCTCGGGCCGAATCAGCGGCCTGTTTTGCCTTGACCGCGGCAGTCTTCGCATCCTTCTTGGCCGCTGCGGTTTCCTTGGCCGCCGTCCGCGCGCTCTCCTTGGCCAGCTCCGAGGCCTTCACCGCGCGGTCCTTGGCGAGCTCGGCTTTCTTCGTCGCCTGCTCCGCCTGCAGACCTGCCTGCTGCGCCTGCTCGGTAAGCTGCGCGATGGACGAGTGCTCCTTGTCGCGGTTGCGGGCCACGAACAGGCCCACCTCAAGGAACTCGACGATGTCGTCGGGCGTGCCCCTGAGTGCCGCCTTACCGGCTGCCTTCACATTCGGACCACCCGCGTTGATAAGCGCCGAGATCTTGACCTCGTTGTCGCTCTGACGAGCGGTGTACTGGCCGCTCTTGAGGAACGTGGTCAGGTCCTTGCTGGCTAGGGCCGCCTTGCCGGCTTCCCGGACCCCAGGACCTCCGTAGTTGATGATGCGTGAGACCTCGACTTGCTCGTCGTCCTCAAGGGGTGCCTTCCAACCGTCCTTCAGGAACGCGTGCAGGGCATCCGGCGAGTGGCTCAACAGAGCTTGCTTGGCTGCCTCGCGCACCGCTGGCCCGCCCACGCGGACGATGCGGCTGGCATCAATGCAGTCATCGTCGTACTGGATGCCGTCCTTGGCGGCGAGGAACTTCTTGATGTCCTCGTCCGTGCCCAGCAGGGCCTGCTCGGCAGCCGCCTTGATGCCAGCACCACCGTATTTCCAGAGTTCGACAACCTGCCCGCGATCCGACAGCGGCGCCGGATCGTTTTCCGGATCATCGTCCGCAACAGCGGGGTTGGCTCCGAGGAGGCCGGGAAGGAGCAAGGCCGGTAGCAGCGCCTTTCCGACGCCGTGCAGGCCGAAGGCTCTCCTGCTGCATCTCCCTAATCGTATGGGACGTTGTAGCGCCCCAAGGCTGGAATGTTGAAGCCATTTCATGTAGACGGTCTCTCTGATTGGTCTGGGCTTTGGCAGACCGCACCCAGGATGTCGAGCCGCGCAGGCGCGTGCCGTCTCCATGCAGTCGGACGGCGTATCGGCGGCCGGGAACCGAGACGTGCGGTGGGCGTGTCCGTACGCCCCATGCCATAACTGCCCCCAGCCGTAAGGATGCTGGGTGCATGCTACGCACACCGTACATGTGCTTTACTGACTGTGATCAAGGGCCTTTACAGCCCAAATCACGCCCATGGAAGGCAACTATGGCCATTTCCCACCTGCGAAAGTCGCTTGTTGCTGCCGTTTTCACAGCAATCGCGGCTTGTGTCGGATTTGCGACGATGGCTGTGGCCCAGCCTGCATCGCAGCCCAAGCCCACGCCCTCGCCCGCATCCGCTTCGGCCGAAATGCCTTACGCCGTCGAGACTTTCGAGTACCCCGGGGCCGCGAAGATCCAGAAGGAGCAGGGCATAACGCTGAGCACGGGCGACGGGCACATCGTGTTGGCCGATTGCGCCGTGACCCATGACATCACCGTCAAGTCGCGGACCGGTCAAAAGGATTACTGCTTCGCGGTCACCGGAAAAAAGGGATACCTCGCCCTTGAGTTGAAGAGCGCCTACGGCATGTGGACCCAGGACTTCGCCGTCACGGCCAAAGTCACTGCCGACGGCAAGGACACCTATGTCAACGCCCCCAGGAACGACTACACACCGTTCGGTGAAGCCGGAGACACAGGCCAGTCGTCGGTCCTCGTTGAACTCCGTGTTACGGGCTGACGCCTCGCCCTGTTCCAACGCGCACGACTTCGGATCCTGCTCGGCGCCGCCAACGCGCCGAATTCTGACACAAGGAAGAAACAAGACATGCCTGGCATACATCCACGAGCAGTGTGGGCCGCAGGGATTCTCTCGGTAGTCACGGTGGCCGGACTCCTCGCCGGAGGTTCAGCGAACGCCGTTGTCGGTACGCCCGTCAACGATTCCTACTCCTTCACCGCCCAACTCGACATAGACGCTGGGAACGGAAGCAAGCGCGGCTGCTCGGCCGCGCTGGTCGAGCAGCAGTGGCTGGTGACTGCAGCGAGCTGCTTAGCCGGCAATCCGGCTCAGGGCACCCAGATTCCTGCCGGCGCGCCCGCATTGCCGACGACGGCCACCATCGGTCGCGTCGACGCGACCCGGCAGACGGGCACCGTGGTCGACGTCGTCGAGCTCGTGCCGCGTACCGACCGTGACCTGGTCATGGCACGCTTGGCCAAGCCCGTCACGGGTATCTCCCCCGTCGGCCTCGGCTTCAACCCGCTTGTGCCGGGCGAGGACGTCCGAGTGACGGGCTACGGCCGGACGAAGGACGAGTGGGTTCCGCAGCGTTTGCACACCACCACCTTCACCACGGGCGATGTGAAGGACGGCACCGTCGCCCTGTCCGGCAAGTCCGACAACGCCGCCATCTGCCAGGGCGATACCGGCGGTCCGGCCTTCCGCGACATCAATGGCCGCTACGAACTCATCGGCGTCCACAGCAGGTCATGGCAAGGCGGCTGCCTGGGAACCGATCCCTCTGAGGCACGTACCGGCGCCACCGATGCCCGAACCGACGACATTGCTGGCTGGATCCAGGGCATTACCTCCCGGGATGTGCTGCGCAGGAAGAACTGGAACGACGCACGCTCTATGGTCCCGGGCTACTTCACCGGTGGCTCGCCCGGTGGCAGGCGGCACATGGACCTGTTCGTCGCCTGGAAAGACGGCTCGGCCAGCCTCTTTCAGGGGGCAGATAACAGCGACCCGAAGTACCCCTTCACTGCCGAGTACAAGCTCGCCGGAAGCGGCTGGCAATATGCCATGTCTGTTGCGGGTGGCAACTTCACTGGAAGCGGTACTGACGGACTGGTCGTCAGGTGGCAGAACGGCCAGGTGACATGGTTCTCCCACGTCGACCAGAATGGGTTCAGTAAAGAAGAGCAGCTCAGCGAGCCCACCAAAGCCTGGAAGGAGTACGCCAAGCAGATCACGGTGGGTAGGTACACTGCCAACGCTCAACGCGACGACCTGCTTGTCACCTGGGTCGACGGCTCCATTTCGCTCTTCCCCGACCTCGGCACCAATGGACTCAAGCACGAATCCCAGCTGCTGAAGGCGAACCAGGCCGGCACCAACATCGAGCAGATCAGTGCTGGTGAGTTCACAGGCAAGGGCACTGCCGATCTACTGGTCCGCTGGCGCAACGGTTCAGGCAGTATCTACCCGGGCGTCAACGTTTCCACCAAGTTCGACGACGAGATCAAGATCCTCCAGAGCGGTTCCGACTGGCGGTTCGCCCAATCCATTGTGACGGGCTCCTTCTCCGCCAACGCTCGCCCCAATGACGTGCTCGTGCGCTGGGAGAACGGCAATCTCAGCATGTACCCGGCCATGGACGCCACGGGTCCGCACATAGAGGTCCAGCTCCTCAAGTAGGCCGTATCCGGTACCGCCCCAAGCTGCTCACTCAGGGAGAAGCTCGAGCTCTGTGACACCGTTCCGTCACAGAGCTCGGCCCCTGGCTGCCCCTATGCACACCTGACAGAGAACAATTACCTTGATTCAGAAATCAAAGACGAGCAGTGATATCGCACTGGCTCGCAGGTGCCCTGTCCGCAGATCATGGGTTCAGACAGCCAGCACATCTCTACAGCGATTGGCCAGTGCACTGACCGTAGCCCTGGCGACCGCGCTCATCGTTACCGGTGACCCGTCTGCTTACGCTGCCAACTTCAACCGTTCGATGATGCCGGAGGGTTCGCACAGTAGCGTGCACCAGCCCCTTTCAAAGGTCGGGCACGAAGCCGCCGTGAGGAATTGGAAGGTGCCACGGCTGGCTGTGATGCCGCTTGGAGACTCGATCACCTATGGCACCGGCAGCTCAACCGAGTCCAGCTACCGTGCCGAATTATGGAACCAGTTGACACCGCACACGGACAGCTTGCACTTCGTCGGTTCACAGCGGAGCGGCAAGCTGCCCGATCCCGATCACGAGGGACACTACGGCTGGAAGATCGGCGGTCTGACCGGCAACATCGAGAACTGGCTGGTGGCGGCGAAGCCCAACGTGGTGCTGCTGCATATCGGCACCAACGACATGCACGACAATTACCGGGTGGACCAGGCCCCCGACCGGCTCGGCGAGCTGATCGACATGATCACGGCGGCTGCCCCTGACATGACTGTGCTGGTCTCTTCCCTCGTTCCGTCCGGGGACCCCGAAACCGAGAAGCGAGTCGAGAAGTTCAACGCCGCCGTGCCGCGACTGGTTGAAGAGCGCCAGGGCAGGGGATTTCATGTTGGATACGTCGACATGAACAAGGTCACCACTCGCGACCTCCGTGACGTCCTGCACCCCAACGACAGTGGCTACAGCAAGATGGCCGAGGCCTTCTACGGCGGAATCGCTCGCGCGACCGGTGACGGTTGGATCCAGGAACGGGTCGATATCAAGCCCGTACCGCCCCGGAAGATACCTGTCGGTGATTACCGAGTCGACATCAATGGTGATGGGAAAGCTGACTATCTCGTGGTTCATGATGATGGCTCGGTTGGTGCGTGGGTGAATAGTGGTGGTAGTG
>NZ_JACHJH010000003.1:67361-270801 GCF_014203555.1 Streptomyces olivoverticillatus
AGTGGTCATGGTGGCTGGGCGGAGTTCGGGACGTTTGCTACCGGTGTTGGTGAGTCGGGGAGCAGGGTTCGATTCGCTGATATCAATGGTGATGGGAAGGCCGACTATCTCGTGGTTCATGATGATGGCTCGGTTGGTGCGTGGGTGAATAGTGGTGGTAGTGGTCATGGTGGCTGGGCGGAGTTCGGGACGTTTGCTACCGGTGTTGGTGAGTCGGGGAGCAGGGTTCGATTCGCTGATATCAATGGTGATGGGAAAGCTGACTATCTCGTAGTTCAGGACAACGGTGCCATCGACGCGTGGAGGAACGACGGTGGCACCGGTCACGGCGGGTGGGCTGAGTACGGCACCATCGCCACTGGCGTCGGCGAACCAGGCAGCCGCGTCCGAATCTGACGGCCGACGGCAAGATGGGCATGGGCGCCGCTGGGAAGTAGAAAGGAGAGGCATGCTCTCCGGTTGCCTGCACGTCACATGGTCTGCAGAGGTCGATGGCCGCCCCCATGGCAGCCTTCTTGGCCAGGTCGACAGCAGTTGGAGCTGGTTCCTGTAAGAAAGCCGACCGGACCGGCCGATCATTTGCTCTTGAGGTAGAGGGCATCAGTTCTGCGCCCCTCGCTCGGGCGAGGGCCCGTAGGCCCCATGAATGCTGCGCCGCTCGCCTCTCATTTCATGCTTGGGATTCCATCAGTGAGTCAGATAACCCCCATTGCCCCGAAGCGGTTCAGTGAGCCATCCTTATCGCAAATACGCCTGGACTCCCTCACGGGGCTTCGGTGGTTCGCGGCACTGCTAGTCTTCTGTTACCACTTCGGCTACGAGGAGACAGCCTCCGGCACCGCCAAGAACGTCCGCCTGTTGAAGGACGTCGTGTATGCCGGCCCCTCGGCTGTGTCCTTCTTCTTCATACTTTCCGGGTTCGTACTGGCCTGGTCGGCACGGTCGCGCGATACGGTCACCGGCTTTTGGTGGCGGCGCTTCGCTCGTATCTATCCGAGCCACTTGGTGACCTTCTTGGCCGCCGTTCTCCTGCTGCTCTGGGTGGGCCGGACTCTCGATCCACGCATCGCGCTGGCAAATCTCAGCCTGACTCAGTCCTGGGTACCGAACCAGAAGGACTGGTGGTTCGGGTACAACGGTGTGGCGTGGTCGCTGAGTTGTGAGGCCCTCTTCTATCTCTCGTTCCCGCTCCTGATCACGGCCGCCCGGCGGTTCTCGACCCGGGGGCTGTGGGCGACGGTGATCGTGGGCAACCTGACCGTGATGCTCCTGCCGTTCTGCACCAGGGTTATTGGGCGCACGCTCGGGTGGGACGCGAAGTTCGTGCTCTACATCCTCCCTCCCGTGCGGCTGGTCGAGTTCGTCATCGGAATTGCCCTCGCGCTGCTGGTGAAGAGTGGTTCCTGGCGCGGGCCAGGCCTGGTTGCCAGCCTGGCGCTGTCCACCATGGTCATATTCGGGCCGGTCCACCTCATGCCGTACAACTTTCATTGGGCGGCTGACTCGATCGTCCCGTACACCCTCACCATTGCTGCCGCTGCCCGTGCTGACGTCCGGGGGGAACCGTCCCCGTTCAGGAATCGGTGCGTCGTCTACCTCGGTGAGGTGTCCTTCGCTTGCTACCTGGTGCACGAGTTGGTCATCTTCGGTACCAACCACTTCCTCAGCAGGCATCACTTCACCCTTCCCCTGACCTTGCACCTAGGCCTGCTCCTCGCGGGCTCGGTCGGCTGTGCAGTGCTGCTTCACGAGTGCATCGAGAAGCCTGGTGTGAAGCTGCTCACGCGGCGGAGGCGGAAGTCGTGACCCGTCACAGGGTGAGCGGCGAGACTGCTCCCCTGAAGCTGATCGAAGGGCTGTACAGTAATTAGACCGCCCTTGACCTGCACAAACGCAGGCAGGGAGCCTATATCCGGGAGTCCTCCATGTACCGCACCATGATGAAGTCCAAGATCCATCGCGCCACCGTGACGCAGGCCGACCTGCACTACGTGGGTTCCCTCACCGTCGACGCGGACCTGATGGAGGCCGCGGACCTGCTGCCCGGTGAGAAGGTCAACATCGTCGACATCAACAACGGCGCCCGCCTGTCGACCTATGTGATCGAGGGCCCGCGGGGCACCGGAGTGATCGGCATCAACGGGGCCGCCGCACGGCTGATCAGCCCCGGCGACCTGGTCATCGTCATCGCCTACGCCTCCATGGACAACGCCGAGGCCGCCTCCTTCGAGCCGCGCGTCGTCTTCGTCGACGAGCAGAACAAGGTGGCCGACCTCGGCAGCGACCCCGCTGCCGTCCCCGAGGGTTCCGGTCTCCGGCGCGGGGACCGCGTCGAGGGCTGAGCCCCCGCACACGTGCCGGTCAGGCCGGGGACACCCCGGCCGCCTCGGCGACGGTCCGCGCGGTGAACCTGCCGGCCGCGCGGACCTTCTCGTCGTCGGTGGGGCGGCAGCGCCCCGCCACCGGGTCGTAGGCCGTCATCATCGCGCCCGCGTGATCGGCACCCTCGATCTCCTCCAGCCGCGCCGGCCAGTGATGCGCCGTGAGCGCCTCCAGCAACTGGTGTGAGAACGCGACGCCGATCTGCTCGTCCGCCGTGCCGTGCACCAGCGTCACCGGGACGGGCTGGGGAAGCCCGTCGGGCGCCGCGGTCAGATCGGTCAGCACGGGAACGCCGGTGGTGCGCGCCGGACGGTCGTAGCGCGAGGCGATGCCCACGACGGCAGCCGGCCGCCATCCGCCCGCCGCCTCCGGGTGCAGGGCGAGCCCCATCGCCGCCGAAGCACCCGCCGACCACCCGGCGAGCACGAAGCGATCTCCGTCACCTCCGAGGGAGCCCGCGCCGCCTCGTGCGTACTCCAGCGAGTCCAGCAGGTGCGCCCGGCCGCCGTCGGGGGCGTCTGAACGCCAGTCGGGCACCAGGACGAGCAGGCCGTGCCCGGCGATCTCGCGCGCGAGCGGGCCGAGGACGTCCCGCTCGTCGGGGCCGATTCCATGCCACAGCAAAACCGTTGGCAATGTGCCCGCCGCGGCCCGGGGCCGCGGCCGGTAAATGTCGATGAGTTTGCCGTTGGGCATGGTGACGAGCTCGTACTGCACGTCAAGTCCTATGGGCATGACGGAACTTCCCGGGTCGTCGGAGCCGGAGTCAATGGAATCGCCGGCTGAGTGAATCCTGAGCGAATCGGCAGAGCGAATCGGAAGCGGAATCAGCGGGAAGCCGGCGACTCGGGTGGGTTCTTCGGCCGGGTCGGCAGTCCCTCCAGCTCACGGACGCGCTCGATGACCTCGGTGATCGAATGCAGGCTCTCCGCGGACAGCCCCGCCGCCCGGAGGGCGACGCGCTGCACCTTGGTGTCCCGCAAGGCCACCAGCAGCCGCAGGTCGGCGTTTACGGACGCCGTCACCTTGTCGTCGAAGAAATAAGCCGGAGGCACGCCGAAGAATTTCGCGAGCGCTTCCACGTGCCGCAGCGTCGGATTGTTCCGCTGCCCTTTGCGCAACAGCCAGATATAGCTACCGGAAATCGACACACCTCCGGCGGTGATCTCCCGCGCCACTTCCTCCGTGGTGTACGGCTCCCGGCCGGACGGGACCACCGTCCCGAAGAGATGGTTGAGCTTGTCGGCGAGCGTCAGTTCGCCCGTGGCGTCCGGATCGTTCATGATCGCACCTCCCTCCCGCGGTCAATCTAGCTTACGGGCGGCCGCGGGGGTCCATATGCCCGTGGCCGGAACGCGGTTGACAGCGACTGGGGTCGCTGCCTAGCGTCCTGGGTGTCAGCGGATCGACTGGTGTTGGACAACCTACTCCAGTGATTGACCATCAGTTGGCGAGGGGGTGGGCCACAGGCCTCTCTCCGCCGTGCTCGATTCGCTGTCGGCGGCCGGAGGTTCTGCGGGAGGGGAAGTCGTGACGGCTACGGAACCGAAACAACAACGGACGGTTCTGCTTCCGATCGCTGCTCTGCTGCCGGCGGACTCGCCCCGCTTGGCGGGCGAGGATGCACAGCACGTCCAGGCGCTTGCCCGGCTGGACACCCCACTGCCGCCCATCGTCGTGCACCGCGCCTCCATGCGGGTCGTCGATGGGATGCACCGGCTGCGAGCCGCTCGTCTACGGGGGGATGAGCGGATCGCAGCCCGGTTCTTCGACGGCAGTGACGAGGACGCCTTCGTCTACGCGGTCCGTGTGAACATCCTGCACGGACTGCCGCTGACGCAGGCGGAGCGGGCGGCCGCCGCCGAGCGCATCATCCGGACCCACCCGCAGTGGTCGGACCGGCTGATCGCCTCGGCGGCGGGCCTCGCGGCCAGCACCGTCGCCTCCTTGCGAAAAAAAGTCAGCGACCGCGCCGCGCAGTTGAACGCCCGAACCGGCCGCGACGGCCGGGTCCGGCCGCTCAACGCGGCCGAGGGCCGCCGCCGCGCCTGCGCCCTGATCGCCGCCAAACCCCAGGCCAGCCTGCGGGAGATCGCCGATGCCGCCGGGATCGCCCTCGGCACCGCACGTGACGTCCGGCTGCGCATCCGCCAGGGCCAGGACCCCGTGCCCAAGAAGCTTCGCGACGCCGAGAACCGGGACGTGAACCGCCCCGTCGGCCGCACCACCACCACTCCGGCGGCCGCGCCGCCCGTCGCACCGCCGCCGCCCGTCACCGACGCCGGACCGGCCCTGCCGAGGCTGCGCAAGGATCCCTCGCTGCGCCTCACCGAAGGCGGCCGCGCCCTGCTGCACCTGCTGAGCTCCCACCCCGGCGGCGAGAGAACGCGCAGACTGCTGGAGAGCGTGCCCGCCCACCGCCGCACCGCAGTGGCCCAAGCCGCCCGCGCCTGCGCCGAGTCCTGGCTGCGCTTCGCCAGTGAACTCGAGCGCCGGGCCGTGTGACGACGCCGGCGTTCGCAAGGACATCCCCCGCGGGGACCGTGCCCCGCGGGCTCAAGCAGTGCGCGGCGCACCGCCGCGGATACGGGGGCAGACGATGAGCGTGATGGAAACGACGGGGACCGGCCCGAGGCCGATCGCCGTCACCCTTCTCGGGCCGCTGTCGGCCCGCGTGGGCGAGGAGCCCGTCACGATCGGCGGGCCGAGACAGCGGCTCATCCTCTCCCTGCTCGTCCTGGCGTGGGGAGACGTGGTCTCCGTCGGCACCCTCGCCGACGCCGTCTGGGGCGAGCGCCCGCCGGCCTCCGCCCGCACCCGCATCGCCGTCTGCATCGGGACGCTGCGCAAGGCCTTCCGGGCCGCCGGACACGACGGCCAGGTCATCGCGACCGCACCCGGCGGCTACCGGCTGCTGACCGAGCGGGTCAGCGTCGACGCCTTCGACTTCGACGCCCTGACCACCGTCGCCTACGACGCCCTCTACCGCCTGGCCGGCGACCACCTCGGGCGCGAACGCTTCGAGGCGGCCGAGGAGTTGTACGGCCACGTGCTGCGCCTCGCCCGGGAGCAGGGCGACCTGACGGGCGAGGCCCGCGCCCTGCTCGGCATCGGCCGGACCCGGGTGGAGTCCGGGTACTTCGACGAGGCGGAGGCCGTCCTCCTGGACTCCCTGTGCGTCGCCGAGGACGTGGGCGACACCGTGCTCGTCGCCGAGGTGAACCTGGTGCTCGCCCGCTACTGCCGGATGCTGCGCCGGACCGTCCCGGCGGGCGAGCACCTCATGGTGGCCCACCGGGCCTTCCGCCAGATCGGCTCGGCGGCCGGAGCCCAGCAGGTGGCACAGGAGACCGGCCTGCTGGCGGAGTGCGTCGCGGACTCGCTGCTTCCGCTGGACCTGATTCCCCGTCAGCGCCCGCGGCCCGGCGCCCGCTGAAGCTCCGCAGCCGTCGGATACGACGGCTGCGCACCCGGCTTGGTCACCGATGCCGCGCCGACCCGCACGGCGAACCGCGCCGCTTCCGCCACGTCGTCACCGGCGGCCAGGCGCGCGGCCAGCGCCCCGGTGAAGGCGTCGCCGGCCCCGGTCGTGTCGACCGCCGTCACCTCGATGCCCGGCACGGCAACCGGCTCGGCGTCCTCGGCGCCGAGCACCAGGGCGCCTTCGGGGCCGAGCGTGACCACCACCGAGCGGGCACCGCGCTCGCGCAGCGCGTGCGCCCACTGGGCGGGCGTGCCACCGGATGCCTGCGCCAGCTGCCGCGCCTCGTGCTCGTTGACCACCAGCGGATCGGCGGCCGCCAGGAGCTCCGGGTCCAACTCCCGTGGAACGGGCGAGGGGTTGAGCACCACCCGGCTGCCGGCCTCGTGCGCCGCACGCGCCGCGGCCCGTACGGTCTCCGGCGGGACCTCCCACTGCAGTGACACCACGGCCGATCCGGCGACGGCCTCGCGCGCCGCCGCCACGTCGGCGGGGGAGAGGCGGGCGTTGGCGCCGGGGGAGACGACGATGGTGTTGTCGCCGTCCGGGCCGACGACGATCATCGCGGTCCCGGTGCGGGCCCCCGGCTCCACCAGCACGTGCCGCAGCTCGGTGCCCGCCGCACGCTGGGCGTCGAGCAGCAGCCGGCCATAGGCGTCGTCGCCGACGCGGGCGAGCAGGGCGGTCCGGGCACCGAGACGGGCGGCCGCCGCGGCCTGGTTGGCGCCCTTGCCGCCCGCGGACTCGGTCAGGTCGGTGCCGGGGACGGTCTCGCCGGGCGCGGGGCGGCGGCTCACCCGCACGGTCAGGTCGGCATTGGCCGAGCCGATCACGAGTACGTCATACATGCGCCTGATCCTTCCCCATCGCCCGCCGCGCACCCGCACCCGGCCTTACGGGACGGTACGTGAGCGTACGCATGCGTCGAGTCGCGGAAACCGGTGCCCCGGGTGATGCTGAGACAGCCGCGCCCGGAGCCGTTCCGGCAGGTCGCCCGGCATTACTCCTTGGCATGTGAGCGAGGGGACACCGCGATCATGGTTGAACCGAGGCACCACCAGCGCACGCGCGATGCGGACGGCCCCGATACCGCCGCCCCCTTCTTCCGGCTGGCGGAGCTGCCGCCCGGGCCCGAGCGCGACCGGCTGCGACAGGACGTGATCGCCGCCTGGCTGCCCATGGCCGAGCGGATCAGCCTGCGGTTCCGCAAGAGCGGCGAGAGCCCGGCGGACCTGCGGCAGGTGGCGGCCCTGGCCCTCGTGCACGCCGTGGACCGGTTCGATCCGCGGCTCGGCTTCGCTTTCGAGTCCTTCGCCATTCCCACCATCAACGGCGAGCTCAAACGGCACGTCCGCGATCACGTGTGGTCCCTGCACATCCCCCGCCGGGACCAGGAGCTGCGCGCCGCCGTCCGCACCGCCCGGACCCGGCTGGAGCAGCGCCGCGCCGGTTCCGCGGTCACGGCGGCGGAGCTGGCCGCGGAGACGGGGCTGACCGACGAGGAGGTGCGGCGGGGGCTGGACGCCGACGGGGTGCACCACATGCTCTCCCTCGACCACCCCGTCGCCGGGGCGGAGGAGCTGCCGCTCGCCGAAACGCTCGGCCACGTGGACCGGGCCCTGGACCTGGTGGTCGACCGCCAGACCCTCAAGCCACTGCTGGACGCCCTGCCCGAGCGCGAGAAATACGTCCTGTACTGGCGTTTCTTCGGCAATCTCACCCAGAAGCAGATCGGCGCCCGGCTGGGCGTCTCCCAGATGCAGATCTCCCGCATCCTCAGCCGCACCTGCGCCCGGCTGCGCCAGCAGCTCCTCGCGGCGGCCTAGCCGCCGGCCCCCGCCGGCACTGAAGACAGGCGTATGACCATGACGTCACAGCACACGCACCTGACCCCCGACCTCCCGCCGATCGTCGAGATACCCGACCTCCCCGGCGCCCAGCACTCCGGCGTGGACGGTGCCGAGCGCGAGGCCGTGCCCTCCTCCGGACATGTGGGTGGCGCCCATCAGGAGGTCGATGGGCGCCACGATCGCGCAGGGGAGGGTTCCGGCGGCTGACTGTGACCCAACCCCGCGCGGGGTGCGCGATCCGGCTTGTCGCGCGTTCGGGGGGCGTCAGCCGTTGACGCAGGTGTTGCCGAAGGTCGGGTTGAGCAGGCCGACGACGTCGATCGTGTTCCCGCAGATGTTGATCGGGATCTGGATCGGGATCTGGATGACGTTGCCCGAGATGACGCCCGGAGAGCCCGCAGCGACGGCGCCCGCGTCGGAGTCGGCGAAGGCGATCCCCGAGGTGCCGGTGACGGCGAGGCCGGCAGCGGCGGTCAGCAGGGCTGCCTTGGCGGTACGCGACATGTTTAAACCTTTCTAACGGGTGGTGAGTGGCAATTGTGGCTTCCGGTTCCTACAGAGTCGGGCCAATTTGGGCGTTGGTGGGGTGAATTAACCCGGAAAGGTCAATAAGTCGGATGTACTGCCCGGCGGGGTGTGACGTACGTGATTGGCGTGCTCGCGTCCGGCTACGTACAGTTTCCTGGAACCTTTATCGAACAAACGGACTGGGAAACGACAGCGGTCATGACCGTCACTGAAGAAAACCGCGACGGTGCAGGCCACCTGTCGGGCACGGACACGGGCATAGCCCCGGAGCGAATGGCGATCTTCCTGAGCGTGCTCGAGGAGCTCGACGACCTTCCGGTCGACCACCCCGACGCGATAGCCGTCCGCCGGGCCACCTCCGGCGTCTACCGCACGGTCAAGCAGCGCCGCCGTCAGGAGCGCCGGGCCGCCAAGACCGCCCACGACCGGTCGGTCACCGAGGCCACGGCCACCGGATCCGCCGAGCGCATCGACGACGAGACGCAGGGGCTGCTGCCCAGCTCCTCGACCGCCGGGGAGATCGCGGGCATCCTGGAGCGCCCCCGCTCCTGCTACACCTGCAAGACCCGCTACGTCGAGGTCGACGCCTTCTACCACCAGCTGTGCCGGGACTGCGCGACGGAGAACCGCGCCCGCCGCGACGCGCGCGCCGACCTCACCGGCCGACGCGCCCTGCTCACGGGCGGCCGGGCCAAGATCGGCATGTACATCGCGCTGCGGCTGTTGCGGGACGGCGCGCACACCACCATCACCACCCGCTTCCCCAACGACGCCATCCGGCGCTTCAAGGCGATGCCGGACAGCGACGAGTGGATCCACCGGCTCAAGGTCGTGGGCATCGACCTGCGCGACCCGGCGCAGGTCGTCGCACTCGCCGACTCGGTCGCGGCCGAGGGCCCGCTCGACATCCTGATCAACAACGCCGCCCAGACGGTCCGCCGCTCCCCGCGCGCCTACAGCGAGCTGGTCGCGGCCGAGTCCGCTCCGCTGCCGGCCGGCGAGCTGCCCGCCGCCGAGGTGATCGGCACCTTCGGCAGCGGCGCGGTGGACGCCGTGGCCGCCCTGCCGGGCCCGCGCGGCGAGGCCCTGTCCGCGCAGGACGTCACCGACCTGGCGCTCGTCAGCGGCTCGGCTTCCCTGGCCCGCATCGAGGCGGGCACGGCGATCGACGCCGGCGGCCTGGTCCCGGACCTGGACTCCACCAACAGCTGGATCCAGACCGTCTCCGAGGTCGACCCGGTCGAGCTGCTCGAAGTCCAGCTGTGCAACTCCACGGCGCCCTTCATCCTGATCAGCCGCCTCCGCCCGGCCATGGCCGCCTCCGCGGCCCGCCGTACCTACGTGGTCAACGTCTCCGCCATGGAGGGCGTGTTCAGCCGCGGCTACAAGGGCGCCGGGCATCCGCACACGAACATGGCCAAGGCCGCGCTGAACATGCTGACGCGCACCAGCGCCCAGGAGATGTTCGAGGCCGACGGCATCCTGATGACCGCCGTCGACACGGGCTGGATCACGGACGAGCGCCCGCACCCGGACAAGGTCCGCCTCGCCGCGGCAGGCTTCCATGCGCCGCTCGACCTGGTGGACGGCGCGGCGCGGGTCTACGACCCGATCGTGCGCGGCGAGCAGGGCGAGGACCTGTACGGGTGCTTCCTGAAGGACTACCGCAAGTCGGACTGGTAGGCGACCCGGCGCCGGGCGGGCGGGGCACCTGCCCGCCCGGCGCATGAGGGGCCCATCAGGACAGGTGCCCCCGCACGGCGTCCAGCGCCTGCCGGAGCCCGTCGACCGTCACCACCGTCCGGCCGCCACCACGCCCGGACGGCCTTGCGGCAGACGGTCCCGCACGGCCAGCGCCAGCGCCCGCGCGCCGCGGGCGACCGGGTGGAGTGCCGCGTACTCCAGTGGCGCGGAGGGGTCCACGGACAGGTCGAGCGGCGCGGGCTCGGCTCCCGCGCGCACCAGCAGGTCGCCGACGGCGGCGATCATCGCGCCGTTGTCGGTGCACAGCCGCAGCGGGGGGACGCGCAGTTCGATGCCCGCGGCGTCGCAGCGCTGCCGGGCCAGCGCCCGCACCCGGGAGTTCGCGGCCACGCCGCCGACCACGACGAGGGTGGACACGCCGTGGTCGGTGCAGGCGGCGAGGGCCTTGCGGGTGAGGACGTCGGCCACCGCCTCCTGCAAGGACGCGGCGCCGTCCGGGACCGGCAGAGGCCGCCCGGCGGCCCGGTGCTGCTCGGCCCAGCGGGCGGCGGCGGTCTTCAGCCCGGAGAAGGAGAACGCATAGCGGTCGTCGCGCGGGCCCGTCAGGGGGCGCGGGAAAGCCACCGCGCGCGGGTCGCCGTCGCGCGCCGCGCGGTCGACGGCGGGCCCGCCGGGGTAGGGCAGGCCGAAGACGCGCGCGACCTTGTCGAAGCACTCGCCCGCCGCGTCGTCGAGCGTGTCGCCGAGGTGGACGATCGGGTCGCGTGCCAGATCCCGTACGAGCAGCAGCGAGGTGTGCCCGCCGGAGACGATCAGCACCATGCAGGGGTTGGGCAGCGGCCCGTGTTCGAGGGTGTCGGCGGCCACGTGCCCGGCCAGGTGGTGCACCCCGTACAGCGGCACGCCCAGCGAATAGGCCAGGCCCTTGGCCGCCGCGACGCCCACCTGGAGGGCGCCGGACAGCCCCGGGCCGGTCGTCACGGCCACCGCGCCGATGTCGCGCATCGACAGGCCCGCGTCGGCGAGCGCGGCCCGGACGACCGGGGTGGCCGCATGGACGTGGGCGCGGGCCGCGATCTCCGGCACGACGCCGCCGAAGCGGGCGTGCTCGTCCATGCTGGACGCCACGGCGTGGCCCAGCAGTTGCCCGTCCCGGACGAGACCGGCGCCGGTCTCGTCGCACGACGACTCGATACCCAGGACCACCGGTGAACGCCTCACGAGTATGTCTCCTGCCTTCGATAAGTAATTGCACATTGTATGCAACAAGGTCGGGGCGGGCAGCCCGGCAGCGGTGACGTCCGCGCAGGTCAGTAGAGTTCCGGTGCCCCTGATCACCGCCGAACCCGAGGTGTGCCCGTGACCCATCACCCCGTGACGGTCGTCGGTGTCGGCGCCGACGGCTGGCAGGGCCTCGCCCCCGCCTCCCGGGAGGCGTTGCTCGCCGCCGAGGTGCTGATCGGCGGCCCCCGTCAGCTCGCCCTGCTGCCGCCCGAGTGCGCCGGCGAACAGGTCGCCTGGCCCTCGCCGCTGCGGCCCGCCGTGCCGGGGCTGCTGGCCGCGCACGCCGCGCGGCGCGTGTGCGTGCTCGCCAGCGGCGATCCCATGTTCTTCGGCATCGGGCGCACGCTCGTCGACGTCCTCGGCGACCCCGCCCGGCTGCGGGTGCTGCCGCACCCCTCGTCCGTCTCCCACGCCTGCGCCCGGCTCGGCTGGCCGCTGCAGGACACCGACGTGCTCAGCCTCGTCGGCCGCCCGCTCGGCACCGTCGCCGCCGCCCTGCATCCCGGACGGCGGCTCCTCCTGCTCAGCGCCGACGCACGGACACCCGCGGCGGTGGCCGCGCTGCTGCGCGAACGCGGCTTCGGGCCGAGCCGGATGACGGTGCTGGAACAACTCGGTGGCGACCGCGAGGCGCAGGCCGAGGGCACCGCCGACGACTGGCCGCATCCGCCCGGCGACCCCCTCAACGTCGTCGCCGTCGAGTGCCGCCGCGCCCCCGGCGCACCGCGGCTGCCGCTCACCCCCGGGCTCCCGGACGAAGCCTTCGAGCACGACGGGCAGTTGACGAAGCGTCACGTGCGGGCGGCGACGCTCGCCGCCCTCGCCCCGGCGCCGGGGGAGCTGCTGTGGGACGTCGGCGGCGGCTCCGGCTCCATCGGCATCGAATGGATGCGGGCCCACCCCGCCTGCCGGGCCGTCACCGTCGAGCGCGACCCCGTACGCGCCGGGCGCATCGCCCGTAACGCCGAGGCCCTCGGCGTCCCCGGGCTGCGCGTCGTCACCGGCGCCGCGCCCGGCGCGCTCGGCGGACTCCCGGTGCCGGACGCGGTGTTCGTCGGCGGCGGTCTCACCGCGCCGGGCGCCCTCGATGCCTGCTGGAACGCGCTGCCCCCGGGCGGCAGACTGGTCGCCAACACCGTCACCCTCGAATCCGAGGCCCTGCTCACCGACCGGTACCGGCGCCACGGCGGTGAACTGACCCGGCTCGCCGTCGCCCACGCCGTCCCCGTCGGCGGCTTCACCGGCTGGCGGCAGGCCATGCCGGTCACCCAGTGGTCCGTGGTCAAACCCGCACAAGGAGAACCCGACGCATGACCGTCCACTTCATCGGAGCGGGCCCCGGCGCCGCCGACCTCATCACGGTGCGCGGCGCGCGGACCCTCGCCCGGTGCGGGGTCTGCCTCTACGCGGGCAGCCTCGTCCCGCCCGAACTCCTCGCCGAGTGCCCGCCGGACGCCCGGCTCGTCGACACGGCCCGGCTCGACCTCGACCAGATCACCGCCGAGTTCGTACGCGCCCACGAGGCCGGGCAGGACGTGGCGCGGCTGCACTCGGGCGACCCGGCCGTCTTCAGCGCCGTCGCCGAGCAGATGCGCCGCCTGGATGCCGTCGGCATTCCCTACGAGATCGTCCCCGGTGTCCCGGCCTTCGCCGCCGCGGCGGCCGCGCTCGGCCGCGAGCTGACCGTCCCGACCGTCGGCCAGACCGTCATCCTCACCCGCATCGCCCGCCAGGCCA
This sequence comes from Streptomyces olivoverticillatus, assembly GCF_014203555.1. Taxonomy (GTDB): domain Bacteria; phylum Actinomycetota; class Actinomycetes; order Streptomycetales; family Streptomycetaceae; genus Streptomyces; species Streptomyces olivoverticillatus. The sequence goes on from NZ_JACHJH010000003.1 coordinate 80,328, forward strand.
CCCCCATGCCCCCCGGCGAGGACCTCGCCACGCTCGGCCGCAGCGGCGCCCTGCTCGTCCTCCACCTCGCCGCCCGCTACACCGACCAGGTCGTGGCCGAACTCCTCCCGCACTACGGCGCCGACTGCCCGGCGGCCGTCGTCGCCATGGCCAGCCGCCCCGACGAGATCGTGCTGCGCGGCACCCTCTCCGACATCGCGGACCAGGTGAAGGCGGCGGGCGTCGTCCGCACCGCGGTCATCATCGTGGGCCGCACGCTTGCCGCCGAGCAGTTCCCGGACAGCTTCCTGTACTCGACGACCCGGGACCGCGACAGCTGCGGCCTGACCGTGCAGGAGCCGGCGGAGGGCTGAGCGCCGGAGACTCGGCCCTTGGACGCGAACTTGCCGAAGGCCTTGTCGAGGTTCTGGTCGACGAGGGCGGGGGCGCCCATCAGGTACAGAGTGACGTTGCCCTTGCGGACCGGTCGGCGCTCAGCGGCTTCTGGCCGAGGTCCGGCACGTCCGAGATCGGCGGCCGCCGGTCCGCCGCCCGCACCGGTGGAGCGAGCCGGGCCGTCGCTGGTCGTCCGGCGACCCTGCCGCGCTGGTCAGCGGCCGCCCGGACCGAGGGGCTCCGCTTGGCCCACGATCGTGCCCGCGCGGTCGATGCAGATGACGTCGACCGCGACCGGTGCGCCGCGCAGCACGGCGAGCGCCTCGTCCCGGGCGGCCGCCGCGACGAGGTCGCCGAGGGGGACGCCGCGGGCGGCGCACAACTGGAGCGCTTCGAGGCCGGTGTTGGCGGTCTCCACGGCCTCGGCCAGATCCCCGGACGCACCGCCCCGGCGGGCCAGCTCCGCGAGGAAGCCTTTGTTCACCTGCGAGCGGGCCGAGTGCAGATCGAGGTGGCCCGCCGCCAGTTTGGACAGTTTGGCGAAGCCGCCCGCGACCGTGAGGCGGTCCACCGGGTGGCGGCGGATGTACTTGAGCACCGCGCCCGCGAAGTCGCCCATGTCCAGCAGCGCGTCCTCCGGCAGCCCGTGCACGGCCACCGCGACCTTCTCCGACGTCGAGCCCGTACAGCCCGCCACGTGCGTGCGGCCCGCCGCACGGGCGACGTCGACGCCGCGCCGGATGCTGTCGATCCAGGCGGAGCAGGAGTAGGGGACGACGATGCCCGTGGTGCCCAGGATGGAGATGCCGCCGAGGATGCCCAGCCGGGGGTTCCACGTGGAGCGGGCGATCTCCTCGCCGTGGTCGACGGAGACCTCGATCTCCACGTCGCCGCTGCCGCCGTGGCGGGCGGCGACCTCCGCGACGTGGTCGCCCATCATCCGCCGCGGCACCGGATTGATCGCGGGCTCGCCGACGGGCAGCGGCAACCCGGGCCGGGTGACCGTGCCGACGCCCGGACCCGCCCGGAAGACCACCCCCGAGCCGGGCGGCAGCAACCGGACCGTGGCGCGGATCAGCGCGCCGTGCGTGACGTCCGGATCGTCCCCGGCGTCCTTGACTATCCCCACCATCGCCCGGCCGTCGGCGCCCAACTCCTCGGCGGCCAGCGCGAAGGCCGGGGTCTGCCCCTTGGGCAGCGTGATCGTCACCGGGTCGGGGAACTCCCCGGTGAGCAGCGCCGTGTACGCGGCCGTGGTGGCCGCGGTCGCACAGGCGCCCGTCGTCCAGCCGTGCCGCAGCCCGGTGTGCGCGAGCTGTGCGGTGCGGCCGCCGACGGCCTTCCCGGCAGCGGTCTCAGTCACGGTCCGCTCCGGGATTAGGGTGGGCCGTGACCCACGACAGCCCGGCACTGCGGGCCCGAACGGAAGGGCACGCGGTGAGCGGCCTGCGCCACATCCTGATCCTCGGCGGTACGACCGAGGCCCGGCAGCTGGCCGCCGAGCTGGCCGCCGATCCCGCCCTGCGCGTCACCAGCTCGCTGGCGGGGCGCGTCGCCGAGCCGCGGCTGCCCGCGGGGCAGGTGCGCATCGGGGGGTTCGGGGGGCCCGAGGGCCTCGCGAAGTGGCTGCGCGAGCAGCAGGTGGACGCGCTCATCGACGCCACCCATCCTTTCGCCGGCACGATCAGTTTCAACGCGGCGCGGGCCGCCGCAGACGTCCATGTTCCCCTGCTCGCCGTCCGCCGCCCCGGTTGGGTGCCGGAACCGGGCGACGCCTGGCACGACGTGGCCTCGCTGGACGAGGCGGCGCGGGCGCTGCCCGCGCTGGGGGAGCGGGTGTTCCTCACGACGGGCCGGATGGGGCTCGGCGCCTTCGCCCACCTGGACGCCCTGTGGTTCCTCGTCCGCTCCGTGGACGCACCCGAGGGCCCCGTCCCGCCCCGCATGGAGGTGGTCCTGGACCGGGGCCCCTTCACCCTGGACGGCGAGCGGGAACTGCTGCGCCGCCATCGCATCGACGTCCTGGTCACGAAGGACAGCGGTGCGGCGGCGACCTCCGCGAAACTGGCCGCCGCCCGCGAGGCGGGCGTGCCGGTGGTGGTCGTACGGCGACCGCCCGTGCCGGAAGGGGTTTCGGTGGCGTCCGGGGTGGCCGAGGCGGTGCGGTGGCTGCGTGCCGCCGGACGGACCGGTGTCGGACCGTCCGGCGACTGACGTCACGCCTCCGGATACCGCCGCGGCGTCCACACGATCTCCTCGCCGCCGTCCGCGCCCCGGCGCACCGCGCGGGTCTGCGTCGAGCCCACGATGAGCAGCGTGCGCATGTCGACCTCGGCCGGGTCCAGCTTTCCGAGCCGGACGATGCGTACGGACTCCTCCGGACCGCCCACGTCGCGGGCGAGGACCACCGGGGTCTCCGGTGAGCGGTGCTCCAGGAGGAGGTCCCGGGCCTTGCCGACCTGCCAGATGCGGCTGCGGGAGCCGGGGTTGTACAGGGCCAGCACCAAGTCCGCGGCCGCCGCGGCGCGCAGCCGCTCCGCAATGACCTCCCACGGCTTGAGGCGGTCGGAGAGCGAGACGACCGCGTAGTCGTGGCCGAGCGGCGCGCCCGCCCGCGAGGCGGCGGCGTGGGCCGCGGTCATGCCCGGCACCACGCGCACCGGGATCTCGCGGTAGGGGCCCTCCGAGGCGACCTCCAGGACCGCCGTCGCCATGGCGAAGACGCCCGGGTCGCCGGACGAGACGACGGCCACGCGCCGCCCCTGCCGGGCCAGGTCGAGGGCGAACTCGGCGCGCTCGGACTCCACCTTGTTGTCGGACGCGTGCCGGAGCTGGCCAGGACGCATCGGAACCCGGTCGACGTAGGTGCTGTAGCCGACGATGTCCTCCGCCGCCGCCAGCACGCCCCGCGCCTCGGGCGTCAGCCACAACGGGCCCGCCGGGCCCAGCCCGACGACCGCGACCTCGCCCGCGTGAGCGGCGGGCGGCTGTGCGTCGACGCGGCTCGGCAGCACCGCCACCGAGAAGTACGGCACCGACTCCGGGTCCACGTCCGCCAGCCGGCCGGTCCGCTCGCCGCTCATCGTCGCCCGCTCGACGTACCGCGCCTCCGCCAGCCGCCCCGAGCGCTCCAACGCGCCCCGCACGGCGGGGAAGGTGCGCCCGAGCTTCATCACCACGGCGGAGTCCGTCGCGGCGAGCCTGGCCGTGAGCTCCTCCTCGGGCAGCGTGCCCGGCAGGATCGTCAGGATCTCCTCGCCCTCGACCAGCGGTTCGCCGAGGCGGGCCGCCGCCGCGCTGACGGAGGTGACGCCGGGCACGACCTCCGTCGGATAGCGGTGGGCGAGCCGCTTGTGCATGTGCATGTACGAGCTGTAGAAGAGCGGGTCGCCCTCCGCCAGCACGGCCACTGTGCGCCCGGCGTCCAAGTGCGCGGCGAGCCGGGCGGCGGCCTCCTCGTAGAACTCCTCCATCGCGCCCCGGTAGCCGCCGGGGTGGTCGGTGGTCTCCGTGGTGACGGGGTAGACCAGCGGCTCCTCGATGTGGTCCGGGCGCAGATGGCCGGCGGCGATGGAGCGCGCGATGCTGCGGCCGTGCCGGGCGCTGTGGTACGCCACGACGTCCGCGTCCCGGATGCACTCGACGGCGCGCAGGGTCAGCAGCGACGGATCGCCGGGCCCCAGCCCGACTCCGTACAGCCGGCCCGTCGTCAAAGGCTGCTCGCTCACTCTTCCTCGCTCGCTATCGCATTGATCGCGGCCGCGGCCATGGCGCTGCCGCCGCGCCGCCCCCGCACCACCAGGTACTCCAGCCCCAACGGGCTCTCGGCCAGGGCGTCCTTCGACTCGGCGGCACCGATGAAGCCGACCGGGATGCCGATGACGGCGGCCGGGCGCGGCGCGCCCTCCGCGACCATCTCCAGGAGCCGGAAGAGCGCGGTCGGCGCGTTGCCGACGGCCACCACCGAGCCCTCCAGCTTGTCGCGCCACAGCTCCAGGGCGGCGGCGCTGCGGGTGGTGCCCATGCTGCGGGCCAGGTCGGGCACGCGCGGATCCGCGAGGGTGCACAGCACCTCGTTGTCGGCGGGCAGCCGCTTGCGGGTGACGCCGCTGGCGACCATGTTCGCGTCGCACAGGATGGGCGCCCCGGCGCGCAGCGCCTCGCGGGCGCGCGCCACCACCTGCGGGCTGTAGGCGAGGTCCTTGACCAGATCGGTCATCCCGCACGCGTGGATCATGCGGACCGTCACCTGGGAGACGTCCGGCGGAAGCCCGCCGAGGTCGGCCTCGGCCCGGATGGTGGCGAAGGACTGGCGGTAGATGGACGCGCCGTCCTTGTCGTAGTCGAACACAGTGCCCTCGTTCATGTTGTGGTACGTGCCGCCGCCACCGCGTCGGCCAGTTCTGCCGCCGAGACCGTACCGGCCGCCTCGTCGTCCGTCTCGTCCGATGCGCCGTCCCGGACGGCGACCCGGTAGCCCTCGCCGGTCGCCAGCACGTCGACCCAGCGGCCGCCGGGGTGCCCGCAGCGCCGCTCGCACCCGGACCAGTAGACCGGCAGGCCCCCGGGCCCGCCAGGGCGCGCGCCCGTGAGACAGGCGCTCGCGTCCGCGCGCACGTCCGCCAGGGACTTGACGCAGCCGGGGCGGCCCGCACAGGCGCCCGCCCGGTGCCACGGCGACTCCGCGGACGTGACCAGGCCCGCCTCCGCCAGGGCGGCGAGCCGCGCGGCGGCCGCCTCGGCGCTCAGGCCGGGGACGACCACGCCGCGCCAGGGTGTCACACGCAGTTCGCCGTCGCCGTCCTGCTCGGCGGCCTCGGCCAGGAGCCGCCACTGGGCGGTGGTCAGCCGGCCGAGCGGGGCGGCCGCCGACAGCGCCCACAGGCCGTCCCGGCCGTGGACGAGACCGGGCGGGGCCGGGGAGCCGAAGGGGAGCGAGGCGTCCGGGACGAGCTCGCAGCCGATGCCCGCCGATGCGAGCCGGTCCGCCAAACGGTCCGGGCGCGGCCGCCGTTCGGGGTCGAGGTCGCGTACGCGCCAGGCCCCGGTGCCGCTCTCGCGCGCCGCCGCGAGGAATGCGAGCGCGGCGACGGCGGCCGCGCGCGGGGCATCGTCGGCGGCGATACGCAGGGCCGGTCCCTCGGTGCCGAAGCACAGCAGGGCGGCTCCCTCGTACGCGCCTCCGCCGGCGCTTGCGATCAATGTCACATCGGGGCGGAGAGCCGCGATGTCGCCGCGTCCGTCGTCCAGGCCGAAGAGGAACCGTCCCGACAATTCCGACAAGTCGCCTGCGTTGGGCAGGTTGTTCGGGGCGTCCTGGGCGCACAGCAGCGCGTCGAGCGCCCGCGCCCACTCCTGTACGTCCGCCTCTGCGCCCCCGGCGTCCAGCCCGCACAGCGGTGAGGCGACGATGTTGCGGATCCGGTCGTGCCGGTCGCTGGGCAGCAGCCCCGCCTTGCGCAGGCGTGCTCCCAACGCGGCGCCGCAGCCGTCGGGGAGGCCGCGCAGCTGCACGTTGCCGCGCGAGGTGATGTCGAGGTGCCCGTCGCCGAGCTCGTCGGCGGCGTCCGCGAGCGCGACGGCTTGGCGAGCCGTCAGCAGCCCGCCGGGCAGGCGGACACGCGCGAGGGCCCCGTCGTCCGCGGCATGCAGGCGCAGGGCGCCGGGGCAGGCGTCGGCGCGGTCGCGGGCGGGGAGGGCGGGCATGCGGCGAGCATACCGACGGGTGCGCTGCACGGTTGAGGAGCCCCGGTCCCGCCCCTTCACCGTTTCCGAAGGAGCGGAGCCCCTTCGAGACCCCCTCCCGGGACACGCCCTAGGCCCTGGGTTGCTTGGGAGCTGAGCCCCGACCAGCTGCTCCGCATCGCTACTATGACCTCCGGCGGAGCCGATCCGCCGGACGCCAGCGACGGCGCCAGGGGAGGAAGCCGGTGAGACTCCGGCACGGTCCCGCCACTGTGAGCACGGCAGCGATGCCGCGCGAGTCAGGAACTCCCGCCGTCCTCCAACCGCCCGGGGCGCGGACCCCGAGGAAGGCCTGCCGCCGCATGCGCACATTCCGGTCCCGCGTACCCCAGGCAACCCTCGAAGCATTCGGGAGCGCCGCGTGATCCTTCTCCTGTCGACGTCCGACACCGACCTGCTCAGCGCCCGCGCGGCCGACGGCCCGGTTGCGTACCGGCTCGCCAACCCCGCCCGGCTCGCCCTCGAAGACCTGCCGGAGCTCCTGGAGGGCACCGACCTCGTCGTCGTACGGCTCCTCGGCGGCATCCGCGCCTGGCAGGAGGGGCTCGACCAGCTGCTCGCCCAGGACCGGCCCGTCGTCGTCCTCACCGGCGAACAGGCCCCCGACGCCCAGCTGATGGAGACCTCGACCGTCCCCGTCGGCATCGCCGCCGAGGCCCACGCCTACCTCGCTCACGGCGGCCCCGCCAACCTCGAACAGCTCGCCCGCTTCCTCTCCGACACCGTGCTCCTCACCGGCCACGGCTTCGAGCCGCCAGCCCCCGCCCCCGCCTGGGGCGAGCTGGAGCGCACGCCCAAGCCCGGGGCGAGCGGCCCGCTCGTGGCCGTGCTCTACTACCGCGCCCACCACATGAGCGGCAACACCGCCTTCGTCGAGGCCCTCTGCGGCGCGGTCGAGGACGCCGGAGGCCGCGCGCTGCCGCTGTACGTCGCCTCGCTGCGCAGCCCCGAACCCGAGCTCGTCGAGGCCCTGCGCGGTGCCGACGCCGTCGTCACCACCGTGCTGGCCGCCGGCGGCACCCGCCCCGCCGACGCCTCCGCCGGCGGTGACGACGAGTCCTGGGACGCGGGCGCCCTCGCCGCCCTCGACGTGCCGATCCTCCAGGCCCTGTGCCTGACCGGCCCGCGCAGCGCCTGGGAGGAGAACGACGAGGGGCTCTCCCCGCTCGACGCCGCCACCCAGGTCGCCGTGCCCGAGTTCGACGGCCGGATCATCACCGTTCCGTTCTCCTTCAAGGAGGTCGACGAGGACGGCCTGCCCGCCTACGTCGCCGACCTCGAACGCGCCGCCCGCGTCGCCGGAATCGCCGTCCGCCACGCCAAGCTGAGGCACATCCCGGCCGCGGAGAAGCGGATCGCCCTCGTGCTCTCCGCCTACCCCACCAAGCACTCCCGCATCGGCAACGCCGTCGGTCTCGACACCCCCGCCAGCGCCGTCGCCCTGCTGCGCCGGCTGCGCGAGGAGGGCTACGACTTCGGTGCGGAAGAGGTCCCCGGCCTCGCGTCCGGCGACGGCGACGAGCTCATCTACGCCCTCATCGAGGCCGGTGGCCACGACCAGGACTGGCTCACGGAGGAGCAGCTCGCCCGCAACCCCGTGCGCATCCCGGCCGCCGACTACAAGCGCTGGTACGCACAACTGCCCGCCGAACTGCGCGAGGCCGTCGAGGAGCACTGGGGCCCCGCGCCCGGCGAGATGTTCCTCGACCGCAGCCGCAACCCCGAGGGCGACATCGTCCTCGCCGCCCTGCGCCGCGGCAACCTGCTGATCCTCATCCAGCCGCCGCGCGGCTTCGGCGAGAACCCCATCGCCATCTACCACGACCCGGACCTGCCGCCCTCCCACCACTACCTCGCCGCCTACCGCTGGATCGCGGCCGCCCGCGAGGACGGCGGCTTCGGCGCCGACGCCATGATCCACCTGGGCAAGCACGGCAACCTGGAGTGGCTGCCCGGCAAGAACGCGGGCCTGTCCGCCGCCTGCGGCCCCGACGCCGCCCTCGGCGACCTGCCGCTCGTCTACCCCTTCCTCGTCAACGACCCGGGCGAGGGCACCCAGGCCAAGCGCCGCGCCCACGCCACCCTCGTCGACCACCTCGTGCCGCCGATGGCCCGCGCCGAGTCCTACGGCGACATCGCGCGCCTGGAGCAGCACCTCGACGAGTACGCGCAGATCTCCGCCATGGACCCGGCCAAACTCCCGGCGATCCGCGCCCAGATCTGGACCCTGATCCAGGCCGCCAAGCTCGACCACGACCTGGGCCTGGAGGACCGCCCGGACGACGACGGCTTCGACGACTTCCTGCTGCACGTCGACGGCTGGCTGTGCGAGGTCAAGGACGCCCAGATCCGCGACGGCCTGCACGTCCTGGGCTCCGCCCCGGCCGGCGCCGATCGCGTGAACCTGGTCCTGTCGATCCTGCGCGCCCGCCAGATCTGGGGCGGCACGACGGCCTTGCCGGGCCTGCGCGAGGCGTTGGGCCTGGACGAGTCGGCTGCGACGCGCACGACGGCGGACGAGGCGGAGGCCGAGGCCCGCGCCCTGGTGGAGGCGATGGAGGCCGCAGGCTGGGACCCGGCAGCCGTCGCCACCGCTGTGCCCACGGTGCGGGGCACCGACACGGTAGGCGCCGACCCCGTCGCGGCCATCCTGGACTTCGCGGCCCGCGAAGTCGTCCCCCGCCTGGCAGGCACCACGGCCGAACTCGACCACGCCGTTCACGCGTTGAACGGCGGCTTCGTCCCCGCCGGCCCGTCAGGCTCCCCCCTGCGCGGCCTGGTCAACGTCCTGCCGACCGGCCGCAACTTCTACTCCGTCGACCCGAAGGCCGTCCCCAGCCGCCTGGCCTGGGAGACCGGCCAGGCCCTCGCCGACTCCCTCCTGGAGCGCTACCGCACGGACAACGGCGACTGGCCGGAGTCCGTCGGCCTGTCCCTGTGGGGCACCAGCGCCATGCGCACCGCCGGTGACGACGTGGCCGAGGCGCTGGCCCTGCTGGGCGTCCGGCCGGTGTGGGACGAGGCGTCGCGGCGGGTGAACGGCCTGGAGCCGATCCCGCTGGACGAGCTCGGCCGCCCCCGCATCGACGTCACCCTGCGCATCTCCGGCTTCTTCCGGGACGCCTTCCCGCACGTCATCGGCCTCCTGGACGACGCGGTGCGCCTCGCCGCGTCCCTCGACGAGCCGGCCGACCGGAACCACGTCCGCGCCCACGCCCAGGCCGACCTCGCCGCCCACGGCGACGAACGCCGCGCCACCACCCGCATCTTCGGCTCCCGGCCGGGCACCTACGGCGCCGGTCTGCTCCAGCTCATCGACAGCCGCGACTGGCGCACCGACGCCGACCTCGCCGAGGTCTACACCGTCTGGGGCGGCTACGCCTACGGCCGCGGGCTCGAAGGGCGCCCGGCCCGCGAGGAGATGGAGACCGCCTACAAGCGCATCGCGGTCGCCGCGAAGAACACCGACACCCGCGAGCACGACATCGCCGACTCCGACGACTACTTCCAGTACCACGGCGGCATGGTCGCCACCGTGAAGGCGCTCAAGGGCACCGCGCCCGCCGCCTACATCGGCGACTCCACCCGCCCGGAGACGGTCCGCACCCGCACCCTCGTCGAGGAGACCTCGCGCGTCTTCCGCGCCCGCGTGGTCAACCCCCGCTGGATCGAGGCCATGCGCCGTCACGGCTACAAGGGTGCATTCGAACTGGCCGCGACGGTGGACTACTTGTTCGGCTACGACGCCACCACGGGCGTCGTGCCCGACTGGATGTACGACAAGCTGGCGCAGACCTACGTCCTCGACCCGGAGAACCGCGCCTTCCTCCAGGACGCCAACCCCTGGGCCCTGCACGGCATCGCCGAGCGCCTCCTGGAGGCCGAGAGCCGCGGCATGTGGGCCAAGCCGGACCCCGACACACTGGAGGGCGTGCGGCAGGCGTTCCTGGAGACGGAAGGCGACCTGGAGGGCGGGGACGAGGACTGACGCTCTCACGGCGCGTGCCGGCCGCATCACCTAATGTGCTGCCTCATGGGTGGGCATCTGCAGGGGGACGAGGACTGGCCGGCACGCACCTTGGGGGTGACCTTCGCCGAGTTGATCGGCGCATCCTTGTGGGGCGAGCTGCTCGAAGAAGGGCGCATACGAGCGCATGGTGCCGGTGAGGTGCTGTTACGGCAGGGGGATCCCGGCACGCACGCCCTCGCGCTCGTCCGTGGTGTCGTCAAGGTGTCGCGGACGAAGCAGGACGGCCGTGTCAGTGTGCTGGCCTTCCGGGGCACGGGCGACGTGGTGGGCGAGGCCTCGGCGGCCCACAGCAAGACCGCCCGGCTGGCCACGGTCGAGTCGATCTCGGCATGCACGGTCGTGGTGGTGGGGAAGGACCGGTTCACGCAATTCATCGAGGCCAACGGCCTGTGGCCGGCCCTCCACCGGCACGCCCAGATCCGGCTCACGGAATCCGACAGCGCCCGGTCGGGCTACGGCGGTTCCTGCGAGCGGCTGGCCGTGGCACTTCTGGCCCTCGTCGCGGCGGCAGGCGGAACAACGGCCCCCACCGGTCTGGAACTGGCGGTCACCCGCTCCGAACTCGCCCAGTACCTCGGCGTTTCCCGCAACACGGTCAGCAGCAGGCTCGGCGACATCGGTGAGCGCATCGTCGTCGGCAAGCGCAAGAGCATCGTCGTTCACGACACCGCCGGCTTGCGGGCCGTGGCCGAGGGGCGATCACGCCCGGCGACTCTGTGCGAGTGAGGCACACCACATGCGTTGTGCACTCGTAGTGCACAACGCCATGCCCGGCTCCACGAGCATCTGAGGCATCCGGCCCGGCGCGCCGACCGCGCACCGGGAGAGCCCTCAGACAGAGGAGCCCGCGCATGTCCGCCACCGCATTCCCGCCCTCCGGTCCGGCGCCCTGGAGCGTCAGCCGGGACCTTCCGCCCTACCGCGGAATCCTGGCCGTCGACGCCAAGGACTTCACCGGCAGGCCCGCCGTCGAGCACGTCACCCTCACCACCACGATCCCGCAACTCCTCCACCAGGCCCTCGAACGCGCCGGACTGGAACAGCTGTGGCGGGACCAGCGGTTCGCCAACAACACCGGGGACGGCTTCGTCTTCGGCTTCGATCCCGTGGCCCTGCCGCGCGTGATCCACCCCTTCCTGAACGAACTCCAGGAACTGCTCACCGACTACAACATCCACGCGACCGCCACCGGCCGGCTCCGCCTGCGCGTCAGCCTCCACGTCGGGCCGCTGCCCGACTCCGGAGCCCCGGGCGACGGCAACGGCACACCCCGCAACGACACCCACCGGCTCCTGGACTCCACGCCCGTCAAGGCCATCCTGGCCGCGTCCAGCGAAAGCATCACCCAGGTCGCCGCGATCGTCTCGCAACGGGTCTTCGAGGACGCCGTCCTCTCCGGCTACACCCGCCTCCACCCCGACCGCTTCATCGAGGTGCCCGCCACGGTCGAGGGCAAGAACTTCCAGCAACGGGCCTGGCTCTTCGTACCCGCACCCTCCGGCAACCTCTACGACCGGCGCATCCTCGGCGACGGGGCCGGGTCCGAGGGCCCCGCCCAGCCCGAGCGGGCCCCCGCACCTCCGGCCGAACCGGCCCCGGCACCCGCCGTGACCAACAACTACGGTTTCCTCTCCAACGCGAAGACCGTGCGCGGCGGGCAGCACCAGCACGTCCACGGGAGCGACTCCGGTCAGGGCGGCACTGCGTGATGAGCGCGGAACCGAACGGCGAATCACCGCCGGTGATTCCCCCGGACTTCAGCCGGATCTTCGCGGAGGTGGGCGGGCCACCCATCATCTGGAACAACGGGTTCCTCAGCTTCGCCCACACGGTCGACGGCGGCCAGCACATGGGCGTCCCTGCCACCCCTGCCGGAACACCCGCCCGAAGCGACACCGTCGAGCGACGTGAAGGCGACATCGCCGCCGAGCAGACCCTGGCAGCCATGAGCGGGTTCGCCGAGCCGCACTGGTTCGCCGAAGCCCTGACGAAGCTGAGCGGCCGCGTGGTCTTCCTCGCGGGCGCCCGGGGCAGCGGACGCCGGACCGCCGCGCTCAACCTGTTACGACGCAAAACGGACAGCTTCGCCCTGCGCGCCGTCGACTCCGACGTCGAACTGGCCACGTGGACCGTCGGCAGCACCGGTGCCCGTGGCTATCTGATCGACGGTCTCCTGGAGACGAGGACACTCGCCCTCGGCAGCATCGCGCTGGAGGGCCTGCGGGGGCAACTCGACCGGGCGGAAGCCTTCCTGGTCGTCGTCATCGAACCCACACCCGAGGCCGTCGCCCATCTACGGGACGCCCTGCACATCGAGCCCGTGCGGGCGGAGCCGCCATCCCCGAGTGCGGTGCTGGACGCCAAACTCAAGACCCTCTTCCCTGACGAGGGGCGGCGTCGCTCGGCTCTCGCCGCCCTTCCGGCGGGATTTCTCGACCAGACCCTGCAGCGCCGGCCGGGTCCGTCCCAGGTCGTGGAGATAGCCTCCGAGATCGTTCGGGTCGCGAACGGGGAGGCGCCGGCGGAGGACATCGGCCGGCACCTGAGCCTCTATGCCACCGAGCGCGCGCCCCAACTGCTGCACTCGGTCCGCGACAACCCCGATGACCTCGCCCTGCTCCTCGCCACCTGCGTCTTCGAACACTTCGACCACACGGTTGTCGAGGACGAGGCCCGACGTCTGCAGGAAATCGCCGCAGGCCGGCTCGATGCCGCCCGGCCACGGGAGACGGAAACCGACACCGCGGCGGAGAACCCCGGATTCGTCTTCCTCCGGTCCCGCAAAGAGCGGTTGGACGCCATCGAGGCCTACCGCGGCCGACCGGAGGTGCACACCACCTCCGCCCACAGCTACTTCACCGAGCCGGTCGCCTTCACCAGGCACCTCCAAGGGCGGGCCGTGCTCGATCTCGTCTGGCGCGAACACCGCGACGCGGGTGAACTGCTCGTGGAGTGGCTCCGGCAGACACCCGCGGCCCACCAGTCGCGGGCCGACCGCGCCGGGTTCATCCTCGGCCAGCTGGTGCAGTGGAGCTCCGGCCGCCGGGCGCTCGACCCCATCGAGCAGTTGGCCCACTCGGACAGGGCACCGGACTGGCGGATGGCCGCCCGCGCGTTCGGGGCCGCCTCGACCGACCCCGTGGTTGCCACTGCCGTCAAGAACCGGTTGCGGGGATGGTCCCGGGCGGCCTCCGAGTCACTGCGCTGCACGGCGGCACTGACCTGTGCCACAGAGTTCGGTCTGGCGCGGCCCGAGGCGGCGCTGAATCTGCTGCACACCATCATGACGACACGGGACGACGATTCCGCGACGGTCGAGGCGGCGGTGCGACGGGCACTGCTCTCCCTGTTCGCCGAACCCGCCATCCGGCCACGCATGGCCGGTGCCCTCGTCCACTGGTCGCGTTCGTCCGGAGCCGTCGGCCGCACGGCGTGCACGGCCGTCGCCCAGCTGCTGAAGACGGCGGGCACGGCCAGGGAGCCGGGGGAGTGGTGGACCGGCCACCTGCTCTCCGGGGACCAGCCCCCCGGCGCGGAGCTCATCAGGTCCGCCCTCATGGAACCGACGAGCTACGAAGCCGCCCGCGACGCCCTCCTGGAGTGGCAGCGGCGCGCGGCCACCGATCCCCGCCGCGCCCACGCCGTCGAGCAGCTCACCGGCATGCTGGCCCGTCACCTGCGAGGCGGCGTATTCCGCCTGTTCACCGACCTCGAGCGCGCCATGCCGGCTCCCGGCGCGCAACGCGCCGCCCAGGCCCTCGCGCAATGGCGCCACGGCACTTTGGAGAAAGGCCACGCATGACCACGACCACCTACCACCCGCCTGCGGCTCCGGCAGCCGAACCCCTGCTGTGGACCCGCGGCTGCCGCCCCTTCGGGGAACTTCTCCGCTTCCGCCTCTCCGATCCCGGCCACGCCGCGCTGGTGCTGATCGACCGCGAGGGGCGGGCCGCCTCCGAGCCCGCGACGCGGTTGTCCCTGGTGAAGGCCGCGTTGGGTGGCTACACCGAGGTGTACCTCGTCGACACCGCCCCCCGGACCGGGATGTGGCAGCTGCCCGTCGGCGCCGAGCCGGCCCTGCTGGAGATCACATGGTGGGTTGCCGACCCGGCCCGGGCCATCCTGAGCGGGCCCGGCCCCGCCGACCCCTGGGCCACGGTCAGCGGTCACCTGGACCACATGCTGCACACGATGCATGCCAGGACCCGGGCCACCGGCCAGGAACTGACCCCGCACCACGTCGCCCAATACCTCGCGCGACCGCAGCCCCTCGAAGGCACCGGCCTGGCCTGCTGTACGGAGACCGCTCCGTCGGTCTTCGAGCCGTCCGCGGACGACAGCGCTGCCCCGCCCCAGCTGTGGTCACCTCAGCGACGCGAGGAGTACGAGTTCTATCTGCAGGCCGTGCGCACGGGGCCCGAGGCCCTCGCCGCCCTGTGGCTCCTGCACCACCCCAACGAGGTGCAGAAAGTCCTGGAATGGGTCACTGACCACCCGATGCCCACCGATCCGGTGCCTCGCGAGCGCGACGCCACCCACCGGCTCCTCGACCTGCTCTCCCACGAGGAGAAGGAGCAGATGGCCAAGGTCGTCGCCGAGCGCATCCACGCCATGGCCGTACCGGAAGGAGACCGCTGATGCCCCGGGACCGCTACTACCGGCGAGGACACTGGGTGCGCAAAGCTGCGCCCGCCCGGCGCGCCCGCAGAGGGCTGCGGCTGCGGCTGCCGCGCACCCGGGCCGAGACCAACGCGGCGATCACCGCCCTCATCTTCCTCACCTGCATCCTGTTGCGCCTGCTCAGGCTGCTGGCCGGGCTCGGCACCCGCGCATGGCTGCTCGTCCCCCTCGCCGTCGGCGGCTGGTGGCTCGTCGCCGTCGTGGCCCGCAGGCGGAACCGGTTCCGGAGAAAGCCGAGCGTGGGACGGCCGCGGCTGTCCCTGCAGCACATCGATGCCCTGTCACCAGCCCAGTTCGAACTGGCCATACGCGATCTGATGATCCGGGACGGCATCGACGCCCGGCATGTGGGCCGCCGCGGCGATCAGGCGGCCGACGTCCTCGGCAAGGACCGGGCGGGGCGGATGTTCGTCGTCCAGTGCAAGCACACCACGATCGGCGGCCGGGTGGGATCCCACGTCATGTACGAGGTGAAGGGCACCGCCGAGCCCGTACACGGCGCCGATGTCGCCGTGGTGGTGACGAACGGCGGCTTCACACGCGACGCGCGCGCCTGGGGCGAACGCCACGGCATTCACTGCGTCGACCGGGAGCGACTGTCCGAATGGATCGAGGACGAGCGCTCCTTGGCGCGGTTGCTCGGTGTGCGGTCACGCGGAGGCTTCGAGTTGGGAGCGAGGTCCGCCGATCACTAGGATCCTCGGATGATCATCACAAAACGGCTGGCGGCGGGTGCCTGTGCCCTGCTCGCCGCCCTGGCCGGGGGTATCGCGCCGGCGCACGCCGCCGACGGGCCCCCGAAGGATTCCCCCAAGGTCGAGCTGGTGCTGGACGTCAGCGGCTCGATGCGCGCGACGGACGTCGACGGACAGTCGCGCATGTCGGCCGCGCAGCAGGCGTTCAACGAGGTCATCGACGCGGTCCCGGACGGGGTCCGGCTCGGCATCCGCACCCTCGGCGCCACCTACCCCGGTGACGACAAGGAGATCGGCTGCCGCGACAGCAAGAACCTCTACCCCGTCGGCCAGGTCGACCGCACCGAGGCCAAGACGGCCGTGGCCACGCTGCGGCCGACCGGCTGGACGCCCATCGGCTACGCCCTGCGCGGCGCCGACCAGGACCTGGGCACCGACGGCGGCACGCGTCGCGTCGTGCTCATCACCGACGGCGAGGACTCCTGCGGGAAGCCCGACCCGTGCGACGTGGCGCGCGAACTCGCGGCCAAGGGCACGCACCTGACCATCGACACGCTCGGTCTGGTCCAGGACGACAAGACCCGTGAACAGCTGACCTGCATCGCCGAAGCCACTGGCGGTACCTACACCACCGTGCGGCACCGCAAGGAGCTCTCCGGCCGCATCAAGCAGCTCGTGAAGCGGGCCGACACCCCCGTCGAGACGCCCAAGCCCACCCAGGGCACAGCCGAGTGCGCCACCGCGCCCGAGCTCGGTGCCGGCATCTGGACCGACCGCGAGCAGTTCGCCGAGCACCGCTGGTACAAGGTCAAGGTCAAGCCCGGCCAGGAGCTGCGCGCTTCGGCCGGCGTCGGCGCCGACCGCGCCGTGGACCGGGACTACGGCGTGCTGGTGCGTGCCGTGAGCGAAGGCGGACAGGAGCTCGTGCGCGGCAGCGACGCGGGCAGCGGACGCACCGACGTGATGGCCGCCGGACTGCGCTACCCCGTCTTCAAGGCCAAGAAGGACGACAAGGAAGCCCGTACGGTCTGCCTCGAAGTCTCCAACTCCTTCTCCGCACCCCCCTCCGTCAAGCGTGACCCGGGCCTGCCCGTCGAGCTTGCCGTGGACGTGGTGAAGGGCCCCGACAACCCCTCGGACCTCGCCGCCTTCGGCCTCGGCCGGGGCTGGGTGCTGCTGGCCGTGCTGGGTGTGACCGGGCTGCTCGCCGGGCTGCTGTGGGGCTGGCTGGCCCGCTGGCGCGTCGCGGTGTGGAGGGAGAACTGATGCGTAACCGAACCCTGACCCGACGCGTGAGCGCCGTACTGCTCGCGGCCACCGCCCTCTTCACCTCGGCCTCCGCCGCTTCGGCGGACGAGGCGCCCACCGAGGCGGGCACCGCCTTCCGCACCGCCGTGGCCATCCCGCCGGGGAAGAAGGCCACGGCCGACGCCTCCACCGGCGACTACCTCTACTGGCAGTTCCCGGCCGGTGCGGGGCAGCAGGCCACCGCCAAGGCGACGGTGACGCTGCCGGAGGCCTCCGCCCGGCACGGCGCCGCGACCTGGCAGCTCGACGTCTTCGACGGGCTGCGCCGCCGCCAGGCCTGTGCATCCGGCGAGCCGACGCAGCGGGCGTCGCAGCAGGACGCCACCGTGACCCTCACCTGCACCCTGCGCACGGTGCGGGCCTGGTCCGAGCGGTGGTCCAACGACCCGCTGCCCGGCGCCTACTACATCCGTCTCACCGTCGTCGACGCCGCCGACCAGGACCTCGGTCTGCCGGTGAAGGCCGAGGTCGAGGCCGACGCCAAGGACGCCGGCGGCGCACAGGCCGGCGGTGGCGAACTGGGCGCTCCGCTGCACGCGGCGGCCGTCTCTGAGCCCGAGGACGGCTGGAACGGCAGCTGGTTCACCGACCGCTGGGCCTGGACCGTGGGCGGCGCGGTGCTCGGCGCACTCGCGGCCGTCGGCGGGTACGTCCTGACCCGGCACCCGCGCCGGCGCTAGGACGCACCGGCGACCGCCGGGCGGGCTGCTGTCAGCCCGCCCGGCGGTCCTTGGCCGGATCCTCGTCGTCCACCGCCTGCAGGTACAGGTCCAGCAGGTCCTGGGTGAAGTAGGAGCTGTAGGAGATGTCCGGTGTGTCACCACCCGTGTGGTAACCGCCGATGACACCGATCAGCAGATAGCCGTCGAGCCCGTTCACCAGGAACGGGCCGCCCGACGTGCCGCCGATGTACCCGGCGCACGCGATCTCCAGGAAGTCCCCGGGCGCGGCCGGATCCGTGGACCGGTAGCGGTGCGTCGAGGAGCTGCAGTCCAGCGGCTTGGGATACTTCGTGTCGCTGTTGCCCGGGTAGCCGATGAGCCGTACGTCCTGGTGGTCGTACCCCGTGCGGATCGCCAGGTCGAAGCCGCCGGTCACCCGCTGCACGGGCCTGCCGTCCTCGCGTGCGCCCAGCCGCACCACCGTGAAGTCCCAGCGCGCGCCGCCGTTCGTGCCCAGGTCGTAGTAGCGCTGGTCGATGTAGATCTGCTCGACCGGGAAGACGCCGTGCGGCTTGAGGCCGTCGTGGTACTGCGGCACGAAGGACAGCCGCTTCTTCGGGTCGGGGGAGCGCAGGCAGTGCGCGGCGCTGACCACCAGGTCCCGGTGCGGGCTGCGGATCACCGTACCGCCGCAGAAACGGCCCGTGTTGGCGCCGTCGGTCCAGAAGAACGTCCCCACCTGCGGCAGCCCGTCGAACGGATGGCTGGGCGGTACGGGGTCCGCAGCGGCGACCGCGGTGGCCGGCCGTCGGTCGCCGGCCGCCGGCCGCGCGGCGGCCATGCGCTGCGGCGTCCAGTAGGCATCGGCCGAAGCCGCGGCATCCCGGCGGCCGTCACCGGCGGCCGCCGCGGGGCCGGGGGCGGCCAACGCCACCGCCAGCAGAGCGAGGAGCAGGGCGAAGCAGCCGCGTAAGGCCATGGGTCTGGGCATGAGCGGTTCCTCCCTGGTGCACGGATGACACGAACGGCACGTACGAGGCGAGCGTGTCATCGTCCTACGCGGGTGCGGCATGTGACGAGGGGTCGGCGCGAAGGATTCACCGGGACGCCGCACACGGCTCGAATGCGATGGCGGTAGCCTGGCCGGGGCGAGACGCCCGAGCTGTCCGGTTGCCCGGTGGGGAGTTGACTGATGATCGATCCGGTGTCCCTGAGCGCGATCACGGCCGCGGTGTCGGCCGCCGCGGGATCCGTCGGAACGGAGGCCGGCCGACAGGCCTGGGGCTCCCTCACGGACCTCGCCCGCCGCACCTTCCGCAGGGCGGATGACGGCGAGGACACCGCGCTGCTCCCCCTCGACCCGCAGGACGACGAGCAGGTCCAGGCCCTGTCGGCGCTCATCTTCGGGCGGGTCTACCAGGACCCGCAGTTCGCCGACGAGTACCGGCAGTGGGCGGAGCGGGCCGCGGCCGTGTCCGTGGACAACAGCCGCGTCACCAACACCATTTCGGGCCGGGCCCGGGTCCGCAACGCCTACCAGGGACGGGACATCACCGTCAGGCCCGAGTGACCGTCCCGCCGGCCCCGCGCGGGCGCCGGCGCCAGGCCGTGACCAACTGGCCGCCCACGACGGCCGAGGAGAAGGTGGCGATCAGCGGCTTGACGAACAGCACGTCCTCGGACGTCCAGCCGTAGACGGCAGCGGAGACGAGCACGGGCAGGAGCACCAGGCGCAGCGCCCACCAGCGCTTGGGGCGGCGCTGGGTGTAGACCGGGTTGACGGCCTGCCCGCCGGCGGCCTCCCAGCCCTCCAGGGCGCCCCGGCGGGCCAGGATGCGGGCGCCGGGCAGGTCGGTGAGTGCTTCCGCACGCGTGGCGAACGCCTCGGGCACGGGCGGCAGGCGCAGCGCGGCGAGCAGTGCGGCCTGCCGCCCGGCCGGGTCGTCCGTACCGCGCAGCACGGTGGTCAGCGGCCGGATGTCATCGAGCTGGTAGACCTCGGCGACGGCCCGTGCGGTGGCGGTCACTTCGTCGAGCCCGGGCACCGGCGCGGCCGGGTCCCAGTGGTGCTCGGCCATGTGCTTGCCCCGGCGGATCAGGGTGAAGCCGCGCCGGTCCCCGGCGCGGTGGAGTATCAGCGCGGGCCACCACTCGCTCGTGGTGAACACCCCCGCCTCCCGGACCAGCCCGCCCTGGGCGAGGAGCGGGCCGCGGCGCGCGGGGTCGGGGTGCAGCGCCACCTCGACGAGCGTGGTCCAGCCGTCGGCGGAAGTGGCCAGGCGCAGCGGCGGCCCCGAGAACGTCGCGTCGGCGACCGTGTCGAACGGCGCCGAGACGACGGCCAGCGAGCTGTGCTCCGCTTCCGTCCCCCCGCCCGCTCCCGCCGTCGGTGCAGCCGGTTCGGGCTGCGGGGGACGGCTGAAGAACGGCGTGTTCCGGGCGACGTGGACGCGCACGCCGGTGCGGAAGTCCAGGAACTCCTTGCGGGGGTCGCCGAAGTAGACCCACGGGAACTCGGTGGCGTGCACGCCGATGGCGCGGAACTGTTCGAGCGACTCGCTCCAGCGCTCGTGCAGGAGCAGCATCAGCGCGAGGTCGTTGCGCACGGGCGCGATCTCGGGGTCGCCCGCCTCGTAGTGGGCGGACAGCTCCTGGGCGCGGCGGATGGCCGCGTCGATCCTGGCTTGAGGGACTGTCCCGTCCGAGGGGTCCTTCTCCCGGGTCCCGGCGGAGGCCACGACGAGGTACTCGACGGCCGCCTTCAGCGGCAGGGCGTGCAATTTCGAGCCGGGCAGCGCCTGTTCGGCGGCGTTCTCGGCGAAGGCGAACATCTCCTCGTGCGAGCCGTACCACTTCTCGCACAGGTACTGCAGGGCCACCGAGTGGCAGCCGAAGTGGTGCGGCGCGCGGGCGACGGCCTCTTCCCAGTAGCTGTCGAAGACTTCGCGGGACGCCTGCGTGCCCAGGGCGTGGGTGAGCGCGATCCGCCACGGCACGGGGTCGGCGGGGTTGAGTTCGATGGCGGCGCCGATAACCGGTGCCGCGTCCTGGAGCAGCGCGAAGAAGCCCTGGAACTGGTCCCGGCTCACCGCGTTGGCGCGGGCCGCGCTGCGGACCTCCCATGCCTGGTCGATGCAGAGGTCGGCCTTGACCAGGACGGCGTCCGGGTTCTCGGGCTCGTCGGCGAGCCAGGCGTCCAGCCAGCCGGGGTTGTGCAGGGCGAACTCGGCCAGCGCCGCGACGTAGCCGCTGCGCCGCTCCCACTGCATGTCCTGCCGGGTGGCCGCGAGCAGTTCGCGGGCGGGCCCGAAGCCGCCCGAGGCGGCGGCGGTCAGGGCGGCGCGCAGCGGCGCGTCGGGGGCGTCGACGACGACGGCTTCGGCGGGCGGCAGGCTCACGCTCAGGGCGGAGGCGTGGCGCAGGGTCCGGGGGAGGTTCAGCAGGGAACGCGGAGAGAACATAGGGTCCTCATTAAACGTCCTATACGCCGATTTTACTCAATCGGTTTTGTTTGATTCCGGACCTATCAACTCGTGGTTAAGTCCGTCATCCGCTCGTAACCAGCAGCGGACTAGTGCTCGGTGTTCCTCCCGTGACAGGATGCTCTTCGCGGCCGAGTCGGGCTTAACTGGCCGTGAAAGGCACGGAAGCCGCAGGAAGCCGTGTGACAAGAACGCTCGGAGGAACGGGGACATGGCAGTCGGGGGGGAAAGGCCGGCAAGTGACGCGGGCAGCCCGCTTGCCCAGCGGCTGAACTACCTGTTCGCGAACATGCACCCGCCGGGCGCGCCCTACACCAATGCCCATGTGGCCGATGAGATCAGCCGCGGGGAGGAGTACGGCGGCGTCACGCTCACCGAGCAGTACCTGTCGATGCTGCGCAACGGCAGGCGGGCCAACCCCAGTCCGGACGTGCTGCGGGCGCTGGCGAAGTTCTTCGCCGTGCCGGTCGGCTATCTGATGGGCGACCTGTCGGCCTCGCAGGCCGAGCGGGTGGAGGAGGAGGTCCGCTTCCTCGTCGCCATGAGGGACCAGCGCGTACGGGCGATCGCCCTGCGGTCGGTGGGCCTGCCGCCGGAGGTGCAGGACAGCCTGACCACGATCATCTCCCAGTTCCGGCAGCAGATGAACCTTCCGTCCGACCCGCCCGACGCGGGGGGTAGGGAGCGCCCGTGACCGTCATGACGGAGGACCGGCTCTTCACTTACTGGCGGCGTACCGAGGACGAGGACGGTGCAGGCATGCGAGTGGGGCGGATACGGCGGCGCTGCAAGCAGCTGATCCAGGAGCTCGCCCTGCCCGTGCAGACCGACCTGCGCGGCCTGTGCGACGCGGTCGCGAGCCGTGTGGGCCGCCCCATCCACCTGGTGCCGATGAGCCTGGACGGTGTCGTCTCGGGCATGACGGCCACCACCGACGACGCCTTCTGGATCGTCTACGAGCAGAAGACCTCGCCCTGGCACCAGGTGCACATCGTGCTGCACGAGATCGGGCACCTGCTGCTGGGCCACGACCAGGACCCGGCCGTCACCGAGGACGCCCTCAAGGTGTGGACGCCCTCGGTCGACGTGGCCACCGCCATGCGCCGCATGGGCCTGACGATGGGGCTCGCCCGCCACCACTGCTACGACAACCTCACCGAGCGCGAGACCGAGGTCCTCGGCACCCTCCTGATGGGGAAGGTGGTGCCTCCGCCGCCGGGCCGGGAAGCCGAGCTCGAAGGGCAGGCGGCCGAGCTCGCCGCCTCGCTGGGCCCCGCGCTCCAGCACGTGCGCCAGCAGTTGAGGGAAGGGGGCGCCACCGGTGTTTGACGTCCTCTACCTCACCTTCTCCGCCGTCACCTGGGCCATCGTCGGCTACAAGGCCCGCGCCTGGCTCCGCGACCGCGGCAACGTGGACCTGGGGCTGACCGCCTTGATGACCTCCGGCGTGCCGGTCGTCTTCCTCTTCTCGGCGCCCAGCGTCTACCGCGCGTTCGACAGGCTGACCGGCGTGGCCAATCTGGCCATGGTCGTCCTGTACTCCGCGGTCGTCCTCTTCGCCTCGGGCGCTACCGTGCTGCTGCTGCGCTGGACCAGCCGCGGCGACGAGGTCGCCCACGCCCGCGCCGCCGTGCGCTCGCGCTACGCCGTGGCGGCCGTGGCGGTGGCCTGGACCGCCGCCATCGTCTGCTTCGCCGTCGGGCGCCCGGACGCGGTGGAGCACCCTCGGGACTTCAGCACCGCCTACGCGGACGCCCCCGGAGTGGTCGCCTTCCTGATGCTCTATCTGGCCATCTTCGGCGTCAGCCTGGCCGGGCTGGGCTTCCTGTGCCCGCAGTACGCGGCACGGCTGGGCCGGTCCTGGCTGTCCAAGGGGCTGCGGACGCTTGCCGCGGGCTGCTGGCTCGGCCTGCTGTACTGCCTGTGCAAGCTGGTGGGCTTCGCGCTGACCTGGGCCGGCCAGGACGTCTACTGGCTGTCCAACGGGGTGGCGCCGATGAGCGCTTCGGTGGCCGCGCTGCTGGTCCTGCTCGGTTTCTCGCTGCCCGCGGTCGGCCCCCGGGCCGCCGCCTGGCGGCGGCTGCGCCGGCTCGACCCGCTGTGGCAGGAGGTCACCGCGCACGCCCCGGAGGTCACCATCGAGCGGTCCCGCTGGACGGGCCGCTGGCCGCTGGCCGACCTGGAGTGGCGGGCCAACCGGCAGATGGCCGAGATCCGCGACATCCAGCGCGGGGTGCGGCGCCACGTCGAGCCCGCGACCCTGGAGATGGCGCTCGAGAAGGCGGCGGCCGCCGCGCTCGACGAGCGCACGCTCGCCGCGATGGTGGAGGCCGCGGCCCTGCGCAGGGGCCTGGCCAACCAGTCGACCGGACATGTGGCGGTGCCCCACGCCGACAGCGTGGTGATGACCGTCAGCGCCGATCCGGCCGAGGAACACGAGCACTTGGCGCGCGTCGCCGACGTCTACCACGACCCGCTGGTGGACGCCGTGCTCACCGAACTGCGCGACATCACCGCGGCCCGTCGTCCCTGACGACGGCGCGGCCCAAGGCGAGGCGGCCATGGACGGGGGTCAAGGCCGCCTGCGACACAGGCCGGCGCCGGGCCCGTACCAACGGTACGGACCCGGCGCCGCCAGTGCGGCGATTCCGCCTTCCCGGTCCGGTCTAGAGTCGGGTGCCATGCAGCCCATCGACGTCACAGAGCTCACAACAGACCCGTACGGCACGTACGCACGGCTCCGCGAGGCCGGTCCCGTGCACCGGATCACCGGCCCCGGCGGGGCGCCCGCATGGCTGGTGACCCGATACGACGACGTGCGCCGGGCACTCGCCGACCCGCGGCTGTCGCTGGACCGGCGCCACGCGCTCCCGGGGAACTACAGCGGCTTCGCGCTCCCGCCGGCGCTGGACGCCAACCTGCTGAACATGGACCCGCCCGACCACACCCGGGTGCGCCGCCTGGTCGCGAAGGCCTTCACGCCCGGCCGCGTGGACAAGCTCCGGGCGCCGGTGCGCAAGCTCGCCGACGAACTCCTCGACGCCGTCGAGCCCGAGGGCCGCGCCGATCTGCTGGCCGTCTACGCGGGCCCGCTGCCGATCACCGTCATCTGCGACCTGCTCGGGGTCCCGCAGGAGGACCGGCGCGACTTCCGCACCTGGACCGACGCCCTGATCACGCCCGACCGCGAGCGGCCGCACCTGATGAAGGAAGCCGTCGTCGGCATGATGCGCTTCTACACCGGGCTCATCGACAGCAAGCGGGCCGCGCCCGGCGACGATCTGCTCTCCGACCTGATCGCGGTCCAGGAGGACGGGGACGCCCTCTCCGACGACGAGCTGACCTCCTTGGCCTTCCTCATCCTTTTCGCCGGTTACGAGAACACTGTCCACCTCATCGCCAACGCGGTCCTGGCCCTGCTGGACCACCCGGAATTGCTGCGCGAGCTGCGAACGAATCCGGACGGACTCGCGGCGGCCGTGGAGGAGCTCAACCGGTGGGACGGGCCCTCCCCCCTGGCGATCCGGCGCTTTCCGCTGGAGGACGTGGAGATAGGCGGGGTGCGCATCCCGGCCGGGGAGACGGTGCTGCTGTCGCTGGCCTCGGCCAACCGCGACCCCGGGCACTTCGCCGATCCCGACCGGCTTGACCTGGGAAGAGACCGTTCCGGTCATCTCGCGCTGGGCCATGGGATCCACTACTGCCTGGGCGCCCCGCTGGCCCGGATGGAGACGGAGACGGCTCTGGCGGCGCTGCTGGAGCGCTTCGAGCATCTGGAACTTGACGTTCCGAGGGCCGATTTGCGGTGGCGTCCGGCCATCCGGGCGCGTGGCTTGATTTCGCTCCCCGTGCGCTGGTCGTCGACAAGGCGAACAGGTTTTTGATGCATAACCCATCCTTGATGAGGTAGAACTGTCCTCGAGCCCGCCCGGTGTGCATCCCCCGTCGCACCGGGCGGGCCTTCGGCTTGTCCCCCTCCGCCCGCCTCGCGCTCCGCCCGAGCCGGTCAGGCGCTGCCGGGCGGGAATTTCAGCAGGACCACGGCCGCGATCATCTGGATGCTCACCGCCGCCATCGCCTTGCGGGTGGGCAGGTGGTGCTGCCCGCGTATCAGCAGGACGGCCAGGATGCAGCCGAAGGCGGCCGTCACCGAAGCGGCGGCGCGCACCGGCACCGAGCCGGACGGCAGGCAGGTGTCGAGGACCAGCCGGGGCAGATCGCTCGTCCAGAACAGGACGACGAAGAGGCTCGCGGTGGGCGCGAACCGGCCGTTGCCGCCGAGGCGGCGGGCGATGGCGTGGGTGACGCCGCCGAGCAGCAGGCTGCCGAAGAGCATCACGGCCGAGCCGATGGCCATCGCCCACAGGGCCAGCGACGGGCTGACCTCCCACTGCCCCCAGAAGGAGTCCTTGCCCAGCGTGCCCAGTGCCCCGCTCAGCAGGGAGAGGAAGGCGGCGGCGCCCCACACGCTCCGGTCGCGCGCCTCGTCGAGCACCTCGACGGGCCGGTACCAGAGCCCGAATATCAGGCGGTGCCAGAGCAGCCTGCGGGGCTCGGCGGCGGGGGCGGACGGATGCGGGGCGCTGGTCACGGGCATGGGTGCCGTTTTATCACCGTTCGGTCTCGATGCCGCTGCCGGGCCGGATATACCCGGGCGCAACGGACGGCCCGTCAGGCCGGTGCCGGCTCCTGGGCCCCGGGGTCGGCGTCCGGGTCTGCGTCTGTCCCGACGGGTGCGGCGGCCTCCAGGTACTCCTCGCTGATCTCCCGCGGCCCGAACGGCCACACCTTCTCGTACGCCGCCCACAGCACAAAGGCCACACAGCCCGCCGCGACCCACGCCAGCGACCACTCGATGGGGTGCCGTCCGGGCGAATTGCGGTCCGCATAGCCGTAGATGACCAGCCAGCCCACGAGCGCCACCAGGCTCGGCAGCGGGTAGAGCCACATGCGGTACGGGCGGCGCAGCGCCGGCTGGCGGCGGCGCAGCACCGTCACGGCTGCGATCTGGGCCAGCGCCTGGACGATGACCATCACCGTGGTCAGCAGCTGGATGAGCGTCGCCAGGTCGGTGTGACGGCCGATCAAGTACCCGACACCGCCGATGAGACCCATGGTGACCATGGGCAGCACCGGGAAGCGGTAGCGGGGGTGGAGGGTGCCGAAGGGGCGGAAGAACACCTTCTCGCGGGCGGCGTCGTAGGGCACCCGGGAGCCGCCGAGCAGCCCGGTGAAGACCGAGGCGAAGGCGGTGACGAGGATCAGCACGGTCACGGTGTCCGCGGCCGCCTTGCCCCAGGTCTTCTCCATCACGGCCGAGGCGACGGAGGTGGCGGCGGTGGAGTTCGGGTCGAGCATCTCCTGCCAGTCGACGACGCCCAGCGTGCCGACCTGGAGCAGCAGGTAGATGGCCATGATGCCGACGATGGAGAAGACGATGGCGCGCGGCAGGGTGCGCCCGGGGTTCTTGATCTCGGCGCCCATGTAGGCGGCGGTGTTGTAGCCGCCGTAGTCGTAGATGCCGATCGTCAGGCCCGCGGCGAAGCCGGTCCAGAAGTGATTGGTCGTCAGCGCGAAGGCGTGCGCGGGGTAGGTGAAGGCCCGGTCGGGGCTGAAGTGGGTGAAGGCGGCGATGATGACGAGGAGGACGGAGGCGAGCATCACGGCCCACAGCACGGTGGTGATCCGCGCGATGTTCTCCACCCGGCGCCACAGCAGCGCCACGACCACCGCGATCAGGGCGAGCCCGGTCAGATCGCCCTGAGTCTGCGTCATGCCCGGCCAGAGGAAGCCCAGATACTGGACGAAGCCGATGACGCCGGTGGCCATGGCCAGCGGGATGAAGAGCATCGCCGTCCACACGAACAGGAATGGCATCAGTCTGCCGGTGCGGTACTGGAAGGCCTGCCGCAGATAGACGTAACTGCCGCCCGCGCCCGGCAGCGACGCGCCGAGCTCCGCCCAGATCAGCCCGTCGGCCAGCGCGAGGACGGCGCCGGCCACGAAGCCGATGACCGCCTGCGGCCCGCCGAACGCGGCGACCATCAGCGGAATGGTGACGAAGGGACCGATGCCGCACATCTGGCTCATGTTGATGGCGGTGGCCTGGAACAGTCCGATGCGCCGGACGAAGCCGTGCTCTGTCTCTGCCATGGTGTGCCAGCCCTTCGCCTTGTCCCCGACGCTCACTGCACTCGTAGCACCGGCCGGCGGGAGGCGTCCATCACATGGACGCGGGCGGACGGCACGGATGCCCGCCCGCCGCCCGAACAGCGCACTGGAGATCCCCCGAAACCTGCCCCGCGACTCTGGCGGTGGGGGAGACGGCCAGTCAAGATGTGTGCGTCCGGGGAACGACGAGGCAAGAGCGGGACAACGGGGGAAGCGATGGGCGCAGGGCGGGTCGCCATCGTCGGGGGCAGCATCGCGGGGTGTGCGGCGGCGCTCGCGATGACACGGGCCGGTGCCGGAGAGGTCGTGGTGTTCGAGCGCGCCACGGGCAGGCTCCACGGCCGGGGCATCGGCCTCGCGGTGCACAAGGACCGCTACGCCGAGCTGGAGGCGGCCGGGTACACGGACGCGGACATGCCGTGGGTCCGGCTGACCCGGCGCACCTGGATCACCCGCGAGGGCGGGGGACATGCCGGACGCGTGCTGGGCGCGGTGCCCTTCCCGTTCCGCTCGTACGCCTGGGGGCCGCTGTGGAACGCGCTGCGGGCGCGCATGCCCGAGTCCGTGGCGTACGTACAGGGCGCGGCCGTCGAGCGGGTGGTGCCCGGACCGGATGCGGCCGTGCTGTGCTTCGCCGACGGGCGCGAGGAACGCTTCGACCTGGTGATCGGCGCGGACGGATACCGCTCGGTCGTCAGAGCCGCGACGCGCACGCCCGCCGCCCCCGGCTACGCGGGCTACCTGGCCTGGCGCGGCGCCGTGCCCGGCGAGCTGCTGCCGGGACCGCGCACGGCCTGGCCCGAGGGCGAGGCCACGACCGTCACGTTCCCCGGCGGCCACATGATCGCGTACCGCATCCCGGGCCCGCGCGGCGCCGGGATCTCGGCCAACTGGGTCTTCTACACCGCCCCGCCGCCGTCGGCCGCAGCGGCGCTGAAGGACCCGACCAGCCTGCCGCCGGGCATGGTGACCGAAGAGCTGACGGCCCATCATGCAGAGATCGTCGAACGCCACTTCCCGCCCTACTGGCAGGACTTCGTCCGTGCCACCCCGCGCGCCGACACCGCGGTCCAGCCCCTGTACGACCTCGCGGTGCCGCACTACGGGCAGGGCCGGCTCGTCCTCGTGGGCGACGCGGCGTCCGTCGCTCGCCCGCACATGGGTGGCGGTGCCGTCAAGGCGCTGCAGGACGTGGTCGTCCTGGAGCGCTCCCTGCGCTCCGCCGGGAGCTGGCAGGAGGGGGTGAGGGCCTACGACGCCGAACGCTCGCCCAGCGGCCGGGCGGTGGTCGACCTCGCCCGGCGGCTGGGCCACGCCCAGGTCGAGGCCACCCCCGACTGGCCCGCGATGGACGAGCGGACGGTCGAGACCTGGTGGCGGGAGGTGTCCGACGGCGAGCGGGGTTTCGGCGGCCACGCACTGGACCGGGCCGCTCGATGACGGGGACGGGGCGGACGGCGCAGCCAGTTGCGAGCGGGTGGCAATAACCACTTTTTCGCCATGGGTAGTGGCAGGGAGGCTAAGGTTGCCCAGCCGTGGTGTTCGGGAAGACCGGTGACGGACCCTCGTGGTCCCATTCCGGAGCGGCCCTCGCCACTGTGATCGGGGAGTTACCGTCCCATTCCGCGTCGCCCGAAGGGCGCGCGCGGAGCCACTGGCCGCAGCCGGCTGCCGGGAAGGCAGGGGCGGGCGCGAACGGACCCGTAAGCCAGGAGACCGGCCACGGCACCGAAGAAATGATCCACGAGGTGCTGGAGCGTTCACCCCCTGATGTCCACGTCCACTGATACCCCCGGCGGCCCCCTGCCCGCCTTCCGCTGGCGCCGCCAGGACACCGTGCGCACCGCCGGCCTGCTGGCCGTCATAGCCGCCATGCACGTCGTCGCGTTCGGCGTGCTCTTCCTGCTCGTCGTCCCGAACCACTACACGGTCGACTCCAAGGTCTTCGGCGTCGGCCTCGGCGTCACCGCCTACACCCTCGGCATGCGGCACGCCTTCGACGCCGACCACATAGCCGCCATCGACAACACCACCCGCAAGCTGATGGCCGACGGCAAGCGCCCCGTCTCGGTCGGCTTCTGGTTCGCCCTCGGGCACTCCAGCGTCGTCGTCGTCCTGACGCTCCTGGTCGCCGGGGGCACCCAGCTGGCCGGGAAGCTGATGGACGAGGAGTCCACCACCCACCAGACGCTGGGCGTCATCGGCACCTCCATCTCCGGCGGCTTCCTCTACCTCATCGCCGCCCTCAACCTGGTGGCGCTCGCGGGCATCATGCGCGTCTTCCGTGCGATGCGCGAGGGCCGCTACGACGAGGCCGAGCTGGAGGAGCAGCTGGATGCGCGGGGCTTCATGAACCGGATCCTCGGGCGCTTCACCCGCTCCGTCTCCCGCCCCGGGCAGATGTTCCCGCTGGGCTTCCTCTTCGGCCTCGGCTTCGACACGGCCACCGAGGTCACCCTGATGGTGATGGCGGGCAGCGGCGCCGCGGCCGGGCTGCCCTGGTACGCGGTGCTGTGCCTGCCGCTGCTGTTCGCCGCCGGCATGAGCCTCTTCGACACGCTCGACGGCACCTTCATGAACTTCGCCTACCAGTGGGCGTTCTCCAACCCGGTCCGCAAGGTCTACTACAACCTCACCATCACCGGGCTGTCCATCGCCGTCGCCTTCCTCATCGGCACGATCGAGCTCGTCGGCGTCCTGCACGAGAAGCTCGGTTTCGACGACGCGGTCACCGGCTGGATCGCCGGCCTCAACCTCGACAACGTCGGCTTCGTCATCGTCGGTCTGTTCGTGATCGTGTGGGCGGCCGCGCTCGCCTACTGGCGCTTCGCCAAGGTCGAACAGCGCTGGGCGTCCCGGGTGACCCCCTCGAAGGGCTGACCGCCCGCGGGCGGGAGACCGTCGTCCTCGACGCGCTCCCGCCCGCGGCCCCGCCGCGAGACGCGCGACGCCACCGCATAAAATCGGGGCGAACCGTACAGCGCCGACCCGCGGAGACGCCCCCTCATGAACACCCCGGCAGGCGGTGCCCACGACCCCTGCGTCCGCGTCCGCGGCGCGCGCGAGCACAACCTCAAGGGCGTCGACGTCGACATTCCCCGCGATGCCCTCGTCGTCTTCACCGGCGTCTCCGGCTCCGGCAAGTCCTCGCTCGCCTTCGGCACCGTCTACGCCGAGGCCCAGCGCCGCTACCTGGAGTCCGTCGCCCCCTACGCCCGGCGGCTGATCCACCAGGTGGGCGCGCCCAAGGTCGCCGAGATCACCGGGCTGCCGCCCGCCGTCGCGCTCGAACAGCGCCGCTCCGCGCCCACCTCGCGCTCCTCGGTCGGCACGGTGACCACCCTCTCCAACTCCTTGCGCATGCTCTTCTCCCGCGCCGGCGCCTACCCCGAGGGCGCCGAGCGGCTCGACTCCGACGCCTTCTCGCCCAACACCGCGGCCGGCGCCTGCCCCGAGTGCCACGGCCTCGGCCAGGTCCACCAGGTCACCGAGGAGTCGCTGGTCCCCGACCCCTCGCTCTCCCTCCGCGAGGGCGCCATCGCCGCCTGGCCCGGCGCCTGGCAGGGCAAGAACCTGCGGGACATCCTCGCCACCCTCGGCCACGACATCGACAAGCCCTGGCGGGAACTGCCCCGCGAGGACCGCGAGTGGATCCTGTTCACCGACGAGCAGCCTGTCGTCACCGTGCACCCGGTGCGGGAGGCGGAGCGCATCCAGCGGCCGTACAAGGGCACCTACATGAGCGCCCGCCGCTACGTGCTGCACACCTTCGCCGACTCCAAGAGCGCGGCCCTGCGCGCCCGCGCCGAGCGTCACCTCGTCAGCGCCCCCTGCCCGGCCTGCGCCGGACGGCGGCTGCGGCCCGAGGCCCTGGCCGTCACCTTCGCAGGGCACGACATCGCCGAACTCGCCGCGCTGCCGTTGACCTCGCTGGCACGGGCCCTGGAGGCCGTGACGCGCGAGGGGACCGACGAGAACGCCGCGGCGGCCCTCGCGGGGGACCTCGTCGCCCGCATCGAGGTGCTCACCGAACTCGGCCTGGGCTACCTCAGCGTGGACCGGCCCACCCCCACCCTCTCGGCCGGCGAACTGCAGCGCCTGCGCCTGGCCACCCAGCTCCGCTCGGGCCTGTTCGGGGTCGTCTACGTCCTGGACGAGCCCTCGGCCGGGCTCCACCCGGCCGACAGCGCCGCCCTGCTGACCGTCCTCGACCGGCTCAAGGCGGCCGGCAACTCGCTGTTCGTCGTCGAGCACCACATGGACGTGGTGCGCCGCGCCGACTGGATCGTCGACGTCGGCCCCCGGGCGGGAGAGCACGGCGGACGGGTGCTCTACAGCGGGCCCGTGGCCGGACTGGCACAGGTGGCGGAGTCGGCGACCCGCGCCTTCGTCTTCCCTGACGGCACCCCTCCCGCCGCCCGCGCCCCGCGCGAGCCGTCCGGCACGCTGCGGCTGCGCGGCGTCACCCGGCACAACCTCCAAGGCCTCGACGCCGACTTCCCCCTCGGCGTCTTCACCGCCGTCACCGGAGTCTCCGGCTCGGGCAAGTCGACGCTGGTCGGCCAGGTGCTCGCCGACACCGTCGCCGCCCACCTCGACCCCGAGGGCGAAGTCCTCTTCGCCGCCGAAGGACTGGACGCCGTCGACCGGCTCGTACGCGTCGACCAGAAGCCCATCGGCCGCACGCCGCGCTCCAACCTCGCCACGTACACCGGGCTCTTCGATGCCGTGCGCAAGGTCTTCGCCGCGACCGACGAGGCACGCGCCCGGGGCTACGGCGCCGGACGGTTCTCCTTCAACGTCACCGGCGGGCGCTGCGAGGCCTGCCAGGGGGAGGGCTTCACCGCCGTCGAACTGCTCTTCCTGCCCGGCACCTACGCCCCCTGCACCGCCTGCCACGGCGCGCGCTACAACCCCGAGACGCTGGAGATCCGCCACCGCGGCGCCAACATCGCCGAGGTCCTCGACATGACCGTCGACGAGGCTGCCGGCTTCCTGGCCGACGTGCCCGCCGCGCTGCGCAGCCTGCGCACCCTCCAGGACGTGGGCCTGGGCTATCTGCGGCTGGGCCAGCCCGCCACCGAGCTGTCCGGGGGCGAGGCCCAGCGCATCAAGCTCGCCACCGAGCTCCAGCGCACCCACCGCGGGCACACCCTGTACGTCCTGGACGAGCCCACCACCGGTCTGCACCCGGCCGACACCCGCCTGCTGCTGCGCCAGTTGCACGGCTTGGCCGACGCGGGCCACACGGTGGTGGTCGTCGAGCACGACATGTCCGTGGCCGCCGGTGCCGACCACGTCATCGACCTGGGCCCGGGCGGCGGCGCGGAAGGCGGCCGGATCGTCGCCTCCGGCACCCCGCGTCAGGTGGCGCGAGCCACCGCCGGTGCCACCGCCCCCTACCTCGACGCCGCCCTGCGGGCATAGCGCCGCACTCTGGACGCGGCGCGCCCGCGTCTGGTTACGTCAAGGCCAAGTGTTCGAGCTGCACGCGACCTTGATGGGACGGACACCATGGCCCCCCACGCCCTGATCATCGGCGGCGGCATCGCCGGAACCGTGACCGCGATGGCCCTGCAGCGGGCCGGCATCGCCGCCACCGTCCACGAGGCCTACCCCGAAGGCGCCGCGGAGACCGGCTCCTTCCTCGCCCTCTTCGCCAACGGGCTGGCCGCCCTGCACACCATCGGCTGCCACCGGCCCGTCGAGGAGGCGTCCAGCGCCGCCGACACCGTCGAGTCCTTCGGCGACACGGGCGCCCGCCTCGGCCGGCAGGCCCTCACCGGCCCCTGGGACGAGGGCCTCGGCGTGCGCACCCTGCCCCGCGCCATGCTGTGCCGGACGCTGCGCGCCGAGGCGGAACGCCGGGGCATACCCTTCCGCTACGGCAAGCGCCTGGCCGACGCCACCGTACGGCCCGACGGCACGGTCGTCGCCTCGTTCGAGGACGGCACGCACGCCGAGGGCAGCATGCTCGTGGGAGCCGACGGCATCCACTCCCGCACCCGGGTCCTGCTCGACCCCACCGCGCCCCCGCCCCGGCACACGGGGCAGCTGACCGTCTGCGGGGCGACCCGGCACACCGCCCACCAGGCCCCGCCGCGCACCTACCGTATGTACTACGGCCGTCGGGCCTTCTTCGGCTGCACCACCACACCCGACGGCATCACCTACTGGTTCGCGAACATCCCCGGTGCCGACCTGCCCAAGGACGCCCTGGCCGCCGTCAACCCCGCACAGTGGCGCCGGCGCGTCATCGAGGCGTTCGCCGAGGATGCGACCCCCGCCGCAGCCATTGCCGCCGCCACGGGTGACGACATCGTCGGTCTCAACGGCTACGACATGCCCACCACGCGCGTCTGGCACGACGGGCACACCGTGCTCGTCGGCGACGCCGCCCACGCCACCGCGCCGAACGCCGCCCAGGGCGCGTCCATGGCCATCGAGGACGGCGTCGCGCTCGCCCGCTGCCTGCGGGACCTGCCCGGCCCCGGGCCGGCGTTCGAAGCCTTCGAGCGGCTGCGGCGCGAGCGTGTAGAGCGGGTCGTGGCCCTGAGCGCCGCCATGGCCGGCCGCGCACCGCTCGGCCCGGAACAGCGCCGCGCCCGCGACGCGGAAGTGGCCCGGCGGATGGCCCAGGACCCGCGCGAGGGCACCGAGTGGCTCACCGGCTACCGCATCGACTGGGCTGCCCCCGTCCACTGAGTTGCCACCCCGGCCCCCTGCGGCAGACTGGAGCCATGCCGGAGCTGCCGGAGGTCGAGGCCCTCGCCGGGTTCCTGACCGAGCACCTTCTCGGCCGTACGGTCGAATGCGTCCTGCCCGTCGCCGTGAGCGTCCTCAAGACCTACGACCCGCCGCCGTCCGCCCTCGAAGGGCGCACGGTCACGGCCGTGCGGCGGCACGGCAAGTTCCTGGACCTGGCCATGGACGGCGGCCCGCACCTGGTCTTCCACCTCGCCCGCGCCGGCTGGCTGCGCTGGCGCGAGAGCCTGCCCGAAACGCCCCCGGCCCCCGGCAAGGGGCCGCTGGCGCTGCGGGTGCGGCTGGTGGGCGGCGAGGGCTTCGACCTCACCGAGGCCGGCACCCGCAAGCGGCTGGCCGTGTACTGCGTGCGCGAGCCGTCGGAGGTGCCCGGCATCGCCCGGCTGGGCCCGGACCCGCTCGCGCCCGGCTTCACCCTCGAGGCCTTCACCGGCCTGCTGCGCGGCGAACGCCGCCAGATCAAGGGAGTGCTGCGCGACCAGAGCGTGATCGCCGGCATCGGCAACGCCTACTCCGACGAGATCCTCCACGCCGCCCGCATGTCCCCCTTCAAGCTCGCCGCGACCCTCACGGACGCCGAGGCCGCCGGTCTCTACGAGGCGCTGGAGACGACGCTGCGCGAGGCCGTCGAGCGCTCGCGGGGGCACGCGGCCGGGGAGCTGAAGGCGGAGAAGAAGACCGGGCTGCGCGTGCACGGCCGCACCGGGCAGCCCTGCCCGGTCTGCGGGGACACCGTGCGCGAGGTCTCCTTCAGTGACTCCTCCCTGCAGTACTGCCCCACCTGCCAGACGGGCGGAAAGCCGCTGGCCGACCGGCGGCTGTCCCGCCTGCTGAAGTGAGCCCGCGAGAATCCGCCGCCGGGGGCGAGGCCTACTGTCCGGCCGGCGCCTGACAGGTCAGGTCCTCGGCCGGGAGCCTGCCCGTGGTCAGGTAGGCCGTGGCGTTCTTGTCTGCGCAGGAGTCGGTGTCGGCACCGAGGACACCGTGGCCCTCCCCGCCGACGACGGTGAGCATCCGGGAGCCGCGCAGGGCCCGGTGCATGGCCTGGGCGGCGAAGAGGGGCGTCTGGGAGTCCCACTCGTTCTGCACGATCAGTGCACCGACCTTGTTGTCGATCGCGGTCTGCGGCTCACTGCCCTGCTTCCAGAAGGCACACGGCGTGATGGTGGACGCGAAGTCGCCGTACAGCGGATACCGGGTCGTGTCGCGGATCGCTTCGCGGCGGTACTGCTCGGGGTCGTGCGACCAGGTGCGGGTGTCGGCACACATGACGGACCAGGCGATGGAGGCGTAGTTGTCGTCGGGCTCCTGGGCCTGACCGGGCGCGCCGGACGGGGCCGGGTTCCTGCCCTCGGCCGCGTTCTTGAGCCCGGCCGCGTTCTTGAGTCCGGCGATCCGTTCGGCGGCCTTCCGGACGTGGAAGAACGTGCGGTTGTCGGCGTGGATGTCGTCACCGGTGAGGGTCTGCCCCTCGAAACGGATGGGCTTGAGGTTCGCCTGCGCGATCAGATCCCAGAAGGCCTTGCGGACCTTGTCCGGGGTGTCGCCCAGTCCGTACGTCGTGTGTCGCCGGGCGGCCCATTCGGTCCATCGGGTGAAAGCCTGTTCGGCGCGCTTCGCCATGTCCTGGAACATTCCCCGGTAGATCCGCGTGGGGTCGGTCGCGCTGTCCAGTACGAACCGGTCGGCCCGCTCGGGGAACATCTGCAGGTAGACGGCGCCGAGGTAGGTGCCGTAGGAGATCCCCACGTAGGAGATCTTCTTCTCGCCCAGCGCGGCACGGATGACGTCCATGTCGCGGGCGTTGTTCCGGGTGGTGAGGTGCGGCAGCTTGTCTCCGGCCTTGGCCTGGCACTTCTCGGCGAACGTACGTGCCCGCTCCACGTCCTTCGCGAAGGTCTCGGCCTTGTACGGGTGGTCGGCCTGTTCCTCGGCGGTCAGACCGCAGCTGACGGGAGAGCTCTGCCCGGCACCTCTCACGTCGAACCCGACGAGGTCGTACTGCCGTTTCACTTCCGCGGAAAACTTCAGTATCGGGTCGACGGGCAAATTCAGACCCGGCCCGCCGGGACCGCCGGGGTTGAGCAGCAGAACGCCGCGACGTTCCTTCGCACTGCTCGCCTTCAGCCGGGATATCGCGATGTCGGTCTTCTTACCGTCGGGATCGTTGTAGTCCAGCGGCACCTTGACCGTCGCGCACTGAAAGGCGTCGGGGCCGTTCGCTTCGCAGCGCTGCCACGTGAGCTGCTGCTGCGTGTACTGCCGCAGGGGGTCTTCGGTGGCAGACGGCCCGGACGCGGCGACGGCCGTTGCGGGGGTCAGGGTCGAGAGGGAGACCACCGCCGCGATGCCGGCGGTCAGAAGAGGTGCGATTCGCCTGTCGCGCACGATGACGCTCGTCCTTACTGGGGAGAGGCAGCAGGTCGGTCAACCGGCCGGACACGATGGTGATTTCCGGGGCCCCGGGTGCGCATCGCGGGAAGGCGGGAGAAATCGCTCCCCCGATCGGGGGAGGGCACAGGCGGGCGGCCCGGCCATACTGGCCGATTATGATCAAGACAATCCGGCCGCTGCTGCGCTGCTCCTCGTATTCGGGTGCGCTGTTCGCCTGTTGCGGTGCACTGGCGAGCCTTCTGCTGCTGCCTTTCGCGGCTCTGCCGGCGCTGGCGTGGCCGTCCGCCGCCTATGAAGTGCAGATCGTTTTGACCCTGCTGGTCTGGGCCGTGCTGATCGGCGTGGTCGGGCTGGCCCGCACCACGCGGCGGGTGCTGATCGTGTGCGCCCCTCGGATGCTGGGGGTGCCGTTGCCGGATCCCGTGGCCGCCTGCGGGCCTGCGGGCACCGGCCGTTGGGGGACCCCTCTCTGGCTGCTGCTGCACGTGGCGCTGGGGTGGGCGGGGGCGCTGGTGAGCGGTGTGCTGCTCCTCGCGGCCCTGACCCTCCCGCTCGGTGCCGAGGCGGGGCTGAGTCTGTTCGGCTGGACGGTGCGGGTGAAGGACGGCTGGGGCAGCTGGGCGGCCGCGTTCGGCTGCCTGCTGTCGGCGGCGACGGTGTGCGCGGTGGTGACGACCGCTCTGCGGTGGTCGGCGCCACGGCT
Organism: Streptomyces olivoverticillatus; assembly: GCF_014203555.1. Classification (GTDB taxonomy): domain Bacteria; phylum Actinomycetota; class Actinomycetes; order Streptomycetales; family Streptomycetaceae; genus Streptomyces; species Streptomyces olivoverticillatus. The sequence continues at coordinate 117,338 of NZ_JACHJH010000003.1, forward strand.
GCTGGGCCCGTCGCCGGCCGAGCGGCTCGCGCTGGCGGCCGAGCGGGAGCTGGCGCTGGCCGAACGCAACCGGCTGGCCCACGAGTTGCACGACTCGATCGGTCACACCCTGACGGCGACCACGATCCAGGCGGCGGTGGCGGGCGAGGTGCTCTCCGCCGACCCGGTGGCGGCGCGGGCCACCCTGCGCAGCATCGAGGAGTCGTCCCGGGCAGCGCTGGAGGACCTGGACTACGTGCTGGGCGTGCTGCGCGAGCAGGAGGCGGAGAAGGCCGAGACGGCGCCCACCCGGACCCTGGCCGACCTGCCCGAGCTGCTGGACCGGGTGCGGCACGCGGGCGCGGTGGTGGAGCAGGAGCTGTCGGGAGAGCTGACGCAGGTGCAGGGCTCGCTCTCCCGGGCGGCGTACCGGATCCTGCAGGAGGGGCTGACGAACGCGTTGCGGCACGGGGCGGGCGGTCCGATCGAGGTCCGCGTGGCGGCCGCGCCGGACGGGCTGGAGATCGGTGTGGTCAACCGGACCGGGGCGGGGACGAGCGCGGGTACGGGCGCGGGTACGGGCCGGGGTGCCTTCCCGACGTCCGGGCACGGCCTGCCAGGGCTGGCCGAGCGGGTGCGGTTGCTGCACGGTGAGATGGAGGCCGGTCCGGACGGGCCGCGGCACTGGCGGTTGGCGGTCCGGCTGCCGGTACGGTTGTCGGCATGATCGGCTCTGACACGAGCGCGGCTGTGATGGCGACCGGCGTCAGCCCCGCCGGCACCCCCGTCACACTCCTGATCGCGGACGACGACGAGGTGACCCGCAGCGGTTTGCGCACGCTGCTCGCGGCACAGCCGGGGATCGCGGTGGTCGGGGAGGCCGCCGATGGCATCGAGGCGGTCGAACAGGCGCGGCGGCTCAGGCCGGACGTGGTCCTGATGGATGTGCGCATGCCGCGTCGCAACGGGATCGAGGCCACCCGGCAGCTGCTCGCCGAGTCGGCCGAACCGCCGAAGGTCGTGGTGATCACCACCTTCGAGAACGACGACTACGTCACCGCCGCGCTCGGCGCGGGAGCCAGTGGGTTCGTGCTCAAGCGGCTGCCGGTCCGGCGGATCGCGGAGGCGGTGCGGGTGGTGGCGGAGGGGGAGGCGATCCTCTTCCCGGCGGCGCTGCGCCGGATGGTCGCCGCCCGCCCGCTGGACTCCGCCGAGGCGTTGCCGACGGCGGCGCTGACGGGGCGGGAGGAGGAGGTGCTGCGTCTGATGGCCACCGGCCTGTCCAACCCGGAGATCGCGGAGACGTTCACGGTGAGCCTGGAGACGGTGAAGACGCACGTCGGGAACGTGCTGACCAAGCTCGGCGCACAGAACCGGACCCACGCGGTGGTGATCGCGTACGAGTCCGGTCTGGTGGTGCCGCGGTTCGCCGGCTGACGCCCTCTAGCCCCGCGGGATCCCCCGGGCATCGGCGTGGGCCAGCTCGGAGTGCTTGTAGGAGTAGCAGAAGTACACCGCCAGCCCGATCACGAACCACACCGCGAACCGCACCCACGTCTGCCACGCCAGATAGGTGATCAGCCAGATCGACGCCAGGACGCCGATGCCCGGCACCACCGGCACCCCCGGGCAGCGGAAGGAGCGCGGCAGGTCCGGCCGCTTGTAGCGCAGCACGATGACCGCCGTGCACACCACCGCGAAGGCCAGCAGGATGCCGATGTTGGTGAGCTCGGCCGCCTCGCCGATCGGGACGAGGCCCGCGATCGCCGCCGAGGCGATGCCCACGATCCACGTCACCCGCGTCGGCACGTGCCGGGTCGGATGGGTGTGGGCGAACCACTTGGGCAGCAGCCCGTCCCGGCTCATCGCGAACCACACCCGGGTGACGCCGAGCATGAAGGTGAACATCACCGTCATGATGCCGATGATGGCCCCCACCGCGATGACGTCGGCGACACCGCCCAGCCCCACCGACTTGAACGCCGTGGAGAAACCGCTCTTCGGGTCGATGTGCTTGTAGTTCTGCATGCCGGTGAGCACCAGGCACGCCAGCACGTACAGCACCATCGAGATGGCCAGCGAGTAGAGGATCGCCTTCGGCATGTGGCGCTGGGCGTCCTTGGACTCCTCGGCCGCCGTCGACATGGCGTCGTAGCCGAAGACGGCGAAGAAGACCGTGGCGGCGCCGGTGAACGCCCCGCTGATGCCGAACGGGAAGAACGGGGTGTAGTTGCTGCTCTTGATGTGGAAGAAGCCGATGGCGACCACCAGGAGGACCACGAGGATCTTGAGGCCCACGACGATGGTCTCGAACCGGGCGGCGTTCTTGATGCCCATGGTGAGCAGATAGGCGATCAGCAGGCAGAGCACCGCCGCGAACAGGTCGAAGTGGTGCCCGGCACCCGTCCCCGGCGCGCCCAGCATCCACTTCGGCAGCTCCGCGTCGAGCTCCCCGAGCAGGAAGTTGATGTAGCCGGAGATGCCGATGGCCACCACCGCGACGATCGCCGTGTACTCCAGCAGCAGGTCCCAGCCGATGAACCAGCCGCCGATCTCGCCGAGCACCGCATAGCCGTAGGTGTAGGCCGATCCGGCGCGCGGGATCAGGCCCGCGAACTCCGCGTAGGAGAAGGCGGCCGCCGCGCTCGCGACGCCTGCGATGAGGAAGGAGACCAGCACGGCGGGGCCCGCCACGCCGTTGGCGATGGTGCCCGCGAGGCTGAAGATGCCCGCGCCGATGATGCCGCCGACGCCGATCGCGGTGAGCTGCCACAGCCCCAGGGTGCGGGTGAGGTGCTCACCGTGCGCTTCGGTCTCCTCCGCCTCCTCGATCGTCTCGATCGGCTTGCGGCGCAGTACGCCCTGACCCACCCGGAGCCCGGCCATGCTCTGTCCTCTCGTCGGCACTGACGACGGATCGCGGTCATCATGGCCGAGCGGGGACGGCGACGGAAGGCGCCGCCCCGCGCCGCGCCGGGGTATCAGCCGATGGCGGGCGCCCCGGCCCGGGAGCCGGTGCCCCAGCCGGACGGCTCCCGGCCGACGCCGAAGTCCAGCCGCTCGCCGCGGCGGATCGCCTCCGTCGTCAGATACGTCTGGTCGTACGGCCTGTCGTCCAGCCGCACCGTCTGGACGTAGCGCTCGGTGTCCGAGGTGCCCGGGGCGCTCACGGTGAAGCGCCCGCGGGGGTACCACCGGCGGTCCAGGCGCAGCTCGACGCGGTCGAAGACCGGGGTGGTCAGCCCCCACACGTCCGTGCCCGGCTGCACCGGGTAGACGCCGATGGCCGACAGCACCATCCACGCCGACATCGTCCCCAGGTCGTCGTTGCCGGTCATCCCGGTCGGGGTGTCGGTGAAGAGGGTGAGCGCGGCGTGCACGACGTCCGTCGTCTGCCACGGACGGCCGGTGGAGAGGTAGGTGTACGGCGCGATGAGGTCGGGCTCGTTCTGCGGGTTGTACTTGTCGGCGTTGTAGTAGTCGTACGGGCCGTTCACCCACACCTCGCGCGCCGTCCGCTCGGGGTCCCGCAGCAGCCGGTCGTAGGCGAAGAAGGAGTCCAGCCGCCGGTTGGCCGCCTCCCGGCCGCCGAGCAGCCGCACCAGGCCGGGCAGGTCCTGCGGCACCAGCCACTGGTACTGCCAGGCCGTGCCCTCGTGGAAGCCGGGGCTCCGGGCGGGGTCGGCGGAGCCGGTGAAGGCGCCGCTCGCGTCGCGTGGCCGGAAGAAGCCGGTGGAAGGGTCGTAGAGCTTGCGGTAGTTGCGCGAGCGGGCGGCGTAGCGGTCGGCGTCCGCGCGGTGGCCCAGGGCGTGCGCCATCGTGGCGAGGGCGCCGTCCGCCAGCGCGTACTCCAAGGTGGCCGAGGCGCCTTCCTGCAGGTCGGAGTCGCCGGGCTTGCGCTTGGGCCGGTCGGGGTCGTACGGCACCCAGCCATCGCGCGCGTAGGCGACGTTGCCCTCGCGGCCCACCGCGGGGGAGTCGGCGGGCGGGACGCCGTCGGCGTTCTTCTTCAGGATGCGGTAGGCCTCCTCCTCGTGACCCTTGAGGAGCCCGTGCTGGAAGGCGTTGGTGAGGTAGGGCGTGACCGGGTCGCCGGTCATGATGTTCGTCTCGACCGTGCCGTAGCCCCACTTGGGCAGCCAGCCGCCCTCCGCGTCGATCCGCAGCACCGACAGCGCCATGTCCCGCGCCTCGCGCGGCGCGAGCAGGGACAGCAGCTGCGCCTGGGTGCGGTAGGTGTCCCACAGCGACCAGTTCTGGTAGTAGGTGAAGCCCTCGGCGCGGTGGATGCGCTGGTCCCAGCCGGTGTAGCGGCCGTCGACGTCGCTGCCGACGTTGGGGGCGAGGAAGGACCGGTACAGCGACGAGTAGAAGGTGCGCCGCAGCGTCCGGCTCCCGCCCTGCACCGCCACGTCCCGCAGCCGCCGCTCCCACGCCTCCTGCGCGGCCGCGGCCGTACGGTCGAAGCCGCGCTCCTCGGCACGGAGGTTGTGCTCGGCCCCTGCCGCGTCCACGTAGCTGACGGCGGTGGTCGCCTCGACGGCCCGGTCGCGGGTGGTGTCGAAGCGCACCCAGGCGCCGTTGCGGGCGGCGGAGGAGGAGGCCCGGGTCCCGGCGGTCACCCGGTCGCCGTTCCAGGTGCCGTAGGCGGCGAAGGGGCGGTCGAAGCGGGTGAGGGTGTACACGGTGTACGGGCGGGTGTCCTGGCAGAAGCCCCGGCCGGTGATGGTGGTGCGCACGGTGCGGTTGTCGACGATCTCGGCCTTGGTCGAGACCGTCTTGTGCAGCGACTGCCCGGTGTTGAACAGGACGTTGGCTTTCTGGGTGGCCGGGAAGGTGTAGCGCTGGCGGCCGGTGTGCGCCGTCGCGGTCAGCTCGGCGGTGATCCCGCCGTACGACGACATCCTGACCCGGTAGTAGCCGGGCCGGGCGCTCTCGTCGCGGTGGCTGAACGCGGCGGCGTAACGGGCGTTGTCGGTCTGCGCCACGTCGCCCGTGGTGGGCAGCACCGGCAGGTCGCCGCCGATGCGGCAGCCGACACCGGAGAGGTGGATGGTGCTGAAGCCCCGGATGTGGCCGTCCTTGTAGTCGTAGCCGGTGTTGTGCCCGGTGTCGGGGGAGAGCTGCACCATGCCGAAGGGCACGGCCGCACCGGGGAAGGTGTTGCCCTCGTTCTGGGTGCCGATGAAGGGGTTGACCAGCCCGGTCAGGCTCTCTTCCCGGGCGGCGGCCGGCTTCGGCGGTACGAGCGCGGTGGCGCCCAGCATCGCCGCGAGGGCGAGCGCCGTCACACCGGCACGGCGCGGCAGCGGGTGTCCGGTCCGTCTCCGTCTCATGTCTCCACGCCCCTCGTCGGCCCCGACATCGTTGTCAGCGCCGAGGCTCGCCTGGGCGGTACGGGTAGTCAAGGATGCGTCGGATGGTGGGCGTGGTGTTCAAGCCGCCGTGCGCGTACAGTATGCGACGATCCGTTCGATTTCTGAGCCCTGAGCCCCTGGCCCCTCCGGTGGAGGGCCACGGTGCCGGCCCGTCCGGAAGATGAAAGGCGAAGGCATCTCGATGGCCGGTCCGAAGCGCGCGTCAGCCGCGATCCCGACCTCGGGGAGCGCCTTCCCCGGTACCGGAATTGCCGCCTCCAGAACTGCCGTCGCGGCGGCGTGATGCCCGGACCGGCCACGGCCCCTCGGCCGTCTCCGCCCGTCCGCCCTGGAGGGCGCATCACCCGCACCCCCGTCCCGGACCACTGAACGCCCAAGGAGAGACCCGTATGTCACTGCCCATAGGCCCGAGAGCGGTCGCCGCCGTGCCCGCGGCGCTGCTCGGGGCGGCGCTCCTGCTGCCGGCCGGGACCGCCGCGGCGGCACCCGCGCCGCAGGCCCCCCAGGTGCTCAAGTCCCCCGCCCGGGCGGCCGCCGCCTGGGCCGCCTCCCGGCTCGCCGACGGCAAGCACGCCGCCGACGACGGGCTGACCGCCGACCTCGTGCTGGGCCTCGCGGCCTCCGGCACCGGCGGCGAGGCCGCCAAGAGCGCGACGGACCGGCTCGCCCAGCACTCCGACACCTTCGTCACCGGCGGCACGGCCGGGGACGTCCTGGCCGGCAACACCGCCAAACTGGCCCTCGTCGCCGCGGCCGAGCACCGTGACGCGAAGACCTTCGGCGGGCACGACCTGGTCAAGACCCTGAAGGACCGGCTCCAGACGGACGGCCGCTTCACCGACAAGGCGAAGGAGGACCGCTCCGACCAGTTCAGCCAGTCCCTCGCCGTCCTTGCGCTCAAGCGCCTCGGCGAGTCGCCCGCCCCCGCGGCCGACTTCATCGCCAAGTCCCGCTGCCACGACGGCGGATTCCCGCTCGCCTTCCCGGGGAAGCCCGAGGAGTGCAAGGCGGACGCGGGCGCCACCGCGATCGCCGCCCAGGCGCTGCTCGCCGTGGGCCGGAACGCCGATGCGAAGCCCGCACTCGACTGGCTGGAGCACGCCCAGCAGCACGAGGGCGGCGTCCCCGACACCGCCTCCGGCAAGGCCGCCTCCACCACCACGGCCCTGGCCGTCCAGGCGTTCACCGCCGCCGACCGCAAGGACGCCGCGCACCGCGGCACCACCTGGCTCCACGGCCGCCAGCTGGGCTGCGGCGCCAAGGCCGACGACCGCGGGGCGGTCGGTTCCGCCGGGCCCGAGGTCGACGACAAGACCCTGGACGTCACCGCCCAGGTCATCCCGGCCCTCGCCGGCAAGTCCCTCGCCACGGTCGACGGTTCCGCCGCCGAGGCCAAGGCCGCCACCGTCGAGTGCGTGGCCGACACCGCCACCACCGGCAGCACGGCCACCACCCGCCCGAGCACCTCCGCCTCCGCGTCCGCGTCGTCCACCGCGTCGTCCACCGCCTCCGCCTCGGCGACCGCTTCGGCCTCCGCCTCCGCCGACCCCAGCGACTCCGCCTCCGCCTCGGCGAGCGGGGACACCGGCGGCACCTCCGGTGACGGCGGCAGCACGGGCGGCACCGGCAGCACCGACGGCAGCCTCGCCGCCACCGGCATGGGCAGCGCCCTGCCCGCGGGCATCGGCGCGGCGGCTCTCCTGGTCACCGGCGCCACGGCCGTGGTCGCCGCCCGGATGCGCCGCAACCGCGCGTAACCTGGCAGACCCGTCCGCACGGGACCGTCCACGAACCGACAGGAACCGGCCCGGCCCATGTGCCTGAGCGAACTCGCCGCCGTAGGACCCTTCTTCGGCCTGCACACCGGCGGCGCACCCGAAGGCGGGCCGGGCCGGTTCCTGCCGCTGGGCGAGGAGGCGGTGCGGCTGCGCACGCGGACCGTCGCCGAGCGGCTGGCGACGGCGGAGATGCGCGTGGCCGCGTCCATCGCCTTCCAGGGCATCGCCGGACGCCTGCTGTCCATCGCCCTGGGCGCCGCCGTTCTCACCGGCCGCGTCCCGGACCTGTCGGACGAGGCCTTGCGCTGGCACCCCGACGGCACCGCGCCCGACGACCTGTGGCTGCCCGGCCCGGCGGTGCTCCCGGCGGACGCGGACCCCGCGAGGCGGATCGCGGCGACCGTCCTGCACGGCCGCCTCGCCGCCCTGCACCACACCTTTCGCACCGTCACCCCCGTGTCGCCCCGCCTGCTGTGGGGCAACGCCGGCTCCTCGCTCGCCGGTTCGCTGCGCGTGCTGTGCACCTGGTGCCGGGCGCACGGCCGGCCGCAGGACGCGCAACGTGCGCTCGACATCGCCCGGGACCTGTTCGAGGACCCGCTGCTGCGCGACACGGGGACACTCGGTGGCACCGCCACGGCGGACGGCCCCTCGTTCCGCCGCCGCAGTTGCTGCCTGTACTACCGGGTGCCCTCGGGCGGGCTGTGCGGCGACTGCGTGTTGCGGCACCCGCCCCGTTCCACCTGACCGCCCGCCTCCCGGCCGTCCGGTGCCGCGGGCGGCCACTGCCCCGGGGAGAGCACCCCGAGCACGTATGCCTTGGCCACCAGCGCCGTCCGGTTCGGCACCCGCCAGCGCCGGGTGAGCCGCGCCAAGTGGTAGTTGACACCGTCCACGGTCAGCCCGACCGCCTTGCCGACCGCCGCCGTCGTCGCCCCCGACGCCACCAGGGCGAGGATCCGTCCCTCCACCGCGCTGACCTCCGCCGACGGCCGCGGCGGCGCCACCGCGCCCTCGCGCACCCGCAGCACCGCCAGCAGCATGGGGTAGCCGGGCCCGGGATCGCCGACCGGATCCACCAGCAACTCGCCCTCGCGCTCGGCGCCCGCGGCCCCCTGCAGCCAGCGCACGTCGATCGTGTACCGGGAGCGGCGCCCCAGCCGCAGCGCCTCGGCGAGCCGGCCGAGCTGGGCGGAGGCGCTGCTGCTGGGCCGGAAGAGGTCGAGCAGGTTCCGGCCGCGCACCTGCCCGGGGACCAGGCCCCACTCGGCGGCCATCGCCGGGTTGGCCACCGTGATCTCACCATCCGCCCGGCACACGGCGATCGGCGTCGGAATGCGGTCGAGCAGCACCAGGAAGTGATTGCGCCAGGCGACGTAGCCCTCGTCGTCCGCCATTTGCCGTCCCCCTTGGATCGCCGCACCGGCCCCGGCGCAAGAGCGACACGCCGCGGGCCACTGCACAATCATGCAGTGATCCCTCCCGGCGGCCGGGCCTGGGGCGGTCACTGTGGAGCCATGACCCACGCGACCCGGGCCGCTCTCGCGGCCGTTCCGCTCGTCGACATCTCCGCCGTCGGAGCCACCGACACCCCGCTGCAGCAGGCCATGCGCCTGGCCCGCAGGCACGGTCCGGTCTTCCGCCGGCGGCTGCACGGCAACGACCGGCTCTTCGTCACCTCCCTGGACCTGGTCACCGAACTCTGCGACGAGGAGCGCTTCGTCAAACACGTCGGACCGGCGCTGGAGAACGTCCGCGAATTCACCGCCGACGGCCTGTTCACCGCCTACAACCATGAGCCCAACTGGGCCAAGGCGCACGACATCCTGATGCCCGCCTTCGCCCTCGGCTCGATGCGCGCCTACCACCCCGCGATGCTCGAGGCTGCCCGCCGCCTCGTCGGAGCGTGGGACGCCGCCCTCGCCCAGGGCACCCCCGTCGACGTCGCCGAGGACATGACGCGGATGACGCTCGACACCATCGGACTCGCGGGTTTCGGCTATGACTTCGGGTCGTTCGCGCGCGGCGGTGCCCGGCACCCCTTCGTCGAGGCCATGGTGCGCTGCCTGGACTGGAGCATGAATCAGCTCGGACGCGACCCCGACGGCGACCACACCGCCGAGGACGAGGCCTTCCGCGCCGACGCCGCCTTCCTCGCCGGAGTGGTGGACGAGGTGGTGGGCGCCCGCACCGCCTCCGGCGACACCCGCACCGACGACCTCCTCGGCCTGATGCTCGGCGCCGCCCACCCCGCCGACGGCACCACCCTCGACGCGGCCAACATCCGCAACCAGGTCATCACCTTCCTCATCGCCGGCCACGAGACCACCTCCGGCGCCCTGTCCTTCGCCCTCCACTACCTCCTCAAGGACCCAGTCGCCCTGCGCCTGGCCCAGCGGGAGACGGACGAACTCTGGGGCGACACCGCCGACCCCGACCCCTCCTTCGAGGACGTCGGACGGCTGCGCTGGATCCGCCAGGTGCTCTCCGAGGCGCTGCGGCTGTGGCCCACGGCCGCGGCCTTCGGCCGCGAGGCCCGCGAGGACACCCTGCTGGGCGGCCGCTACCCGCTGCGCGCCGGGGAAGGCGTCGCCATCCTCACGCCGATGCTGCACCGCGAGCCCGTCTGGGGCGACAACCCCGAGCTGTTCGACCCGGCACGCTTCGCCCCCGAGGCGGAGGCGGCGCGCCCGGCACACGCGTACAAGCCCTTCGGCACCGGCGAACGGGCCTGCATCGGGCGGCAGTTCGCGCTGCACGAGGCGACCATGCTGCTCGGCCTGCTCGTCCACCGCTACCGCTTCCTCGACACCACCGGCTACCGGCTGAAGGTCAAGGAGACCCTCACCCTCAAGCCCGACGGCTTCACGCTCACCCTCGCCCGGCGCACCGGGGCCGACCGGACCGCGGGCCGCACCGCGCTGCCGGGTGCGACCACGGCCATACCCGAGCGGACGGACGCCGGGCCCGCACTGCCCGCCCGGGCCCGCCAGGGCACCGGCCTGCTCGTGCTGCACGGATCCAACTACGGCACCTGCCGCGACACCGCCCGCGAACTCGCGGACCACGCCGCCCGCCTCGGCTTCACCCCGCACGTCGCGGCCCTCGACGACCGTGCCGGAACCCTGCCCGGCGACACCCCGGTCCTGATCGTCGCCGCCTCCTACAACGGCCGCCCGACCGACGACGCGGCCCGCTTCGTCCAGTGGGCCGAGCAGGCCGGTGAAGGGGCGGCCGCCGGAGTGCACTACGCCGTCCTCGGCGTCGGCGACCGCAACTGGGCCGCCACCTACCAGCACGTCCCCACCCTCCTCGACGAACGCCTCGCGGCCCTCGGCGGCACCCGGCTGCTGCCGCGCGGCGAAGCCGACGCCTCCGGCGACCTGGGCGGCGCCATCGAACGGTTCACCGGCGCCCTGTCCCGGTCACTGCTGGAGCACTACGGCGACCCGGACACCGTGGGCACCGCACCGGACGACACCCGGACCGACGGCCCCGACTACGCCGTCACCGAAATCACCGGCGGCCCGCTCGACGCGCTCGCCGCCCGGCACGGCATGCTGCCCATGACGGTCACCGAGGCCTACGAACTCACCGACCCCGCCCACCCGCGCACCAAGCGCTTCCTGCGCCTCGCCCTGCCCGACGGCACCTCCTACCGCACCGCCGACCACCTCACCGTCCTGCCCGCCAACGACCCGGCCCTCGCCGCCCGAGCCGCCGCCCTCTTCGGCGTGGACCCCGACACCGTGCTCGCCCTGCGGCCCAACCGCCCCGGCCGCGACCCGCTCGCCGCCGACCGGCCGCTGACCGTCCGCGAACTGCTCACCCACCACGTCGAACTGCAGCACCGGCCCACCCCGCGCATGCTCGCCCACCTGGCCGAACGCAACCCCTGCCCGCCCGAACAGGCCGCCCTGCGCGCCGTCGACGCCGGCGACCCGCGCACCGTACTCGACCTGATCGAGGACTACCCCGCCCTGCGCGGCGCCCTCGGCACGGCCGCCCTGCCGGAACTGCTGCCGCCCATGCGGCCCCGGCACTACTCCATCTCCTCCTCACCGGCCCGCGACCCCCGCCACGCCGACCTCATGGTCTCGGTGCTCGAAGCCCCCGCCCGCTCCGGCCGCGGCACGTTCCGCGGCACCGGCTCGGGATACCTCGCGGGCCTGCGCCCCGGCGACACCGTGCTCGCCCGCGTCCAGCCGTGCCGGGCGGCCTTCCGCATCGCACCCGACGACCCGGCCCCGGTCGTCATGGTCGCCGCGGGGACGGGTCTGGCCCCCTTCCGCGGCGCCGTCGCCGACCGCGCGGCCCTCGCGGCCACCGGCACCGCAACCGGCCCGGCGCTGCTCTACTTCGGCTGCGACGACCCGGACGCGGACTTCCTGCACGCCGCCGAACTGCGCGCCGCCGAGGACGTCGGAGCCGTCCGCCTGCGCCCGGCCTTCAGCGCCCGGCCGGATGCGGGCGGCGGCCCGTTCGTCCAGCACCGCATCGCCGCCGAGGGCGACGAGGTCTGGTCGCTGCTCCAGGCCGGAGCCCGGGTGTACGTATGCGGCGACGGCAGCCGGATGGCGCCCGGCGTCCGGGCCGCGCTGCGCGACCTGCACGCCCGGCACACCGGCGGCGACGCCCGGGCCGCCGACGCCTGGCTGCGCGCGCTGACCGACGCCGGACGCTATGTGGAGGACGTCTACGCGGCCGGGTGAGAGGCGGGGCTCAGCCGCTGTCCTCCAGCCGGAAGCCCACCTTCAGGCCGACCTGGAAGTGAGCGATCGCGCCGTCCTCGAGATGGCCGCGGATCTGGGTGACCTCGAACCAGTCGAGCTCCCGCAGCGTCTGCGCGGCGCGGGCGATCCCGTTGCGGATCGCATCGTCCAGCCCGTCGTGCGACGAGCCGACGATCTCTGTCACCCGGTACGTGTGATGGGACATGCCCCCACCGTGCCCCACCCCCGGCCCCCGCGCGAGGCGGGTGGGCCGATGGGGGGGCTCCGGCAGGGCCCGCCCCGGGCCGCCGCGAAGCAAGCGGCGGCCCGGGGCGGGCGTCACGCCGGCTTGTCGGTCGGTACGGACAGGGAGAGGGCGAAGCGGCCCTGCTCGTCGGTCCACCAGTGGGTCAGCTCCAGCCCCGCCGCCGCCAGCTCCTGCCGGACGCCCTCGCGGCGGAACTTCGCCGAGACCTCGGTGCGCAGCTCCTCGCCCGCCTCGAAGTGCACCGCGAGGTCCAGGGCCGGGACCTTCGCCACCACGGGCGTACGGGCCCGCAGCCGCATCTCGATCCACTCCTGCCGCCTGTCCCACACGGCCACGTGGTCGAAGTCGGCGGGGTCGAAATCGGCGCCCAGTTCGCGGTTGATGACGGACAGCACGTTCTTGTTGAAGGCGGCGGTGACGCCCTGCGGGTCGTCGTAGGCCCGTACGAGCACGTTCTCGTCCTTGACCAGGTCCGTGCCCAGCAGCAGCGCGTCGCCCGGGGCGAGCCCGGAGCGGACGCCGGCGAGGAACGTGGCCCGCTCGGCGGGCAGCAGATTGCCGATCGTGCCGCCGAGGAAGGCCACCAGCCGCGGCCCCGGCACGTCCGGCAGGGACAGCCCGTACTGGAAGTCGGCGACCAGGGCGTGCACCGTCAGCTCCGGATGCTCGGAGAGCAGCGTCTGTGCGGCGCCCCGCAGGGCGCTCTCGCTGACGTCCACCGGTACGTAGGTGTCCAGCGAGCCCAGCTCGCGGATGAGGTGGCGGGTCTTGTCGGAGGAGCCGGAACCCAGCTCCACCAGGGCGCGGGCGCCGGTGGCGTCGGCGATGTCGGCCGAGCGGGAGATGAGGATCTCGCGCTCGGCGCGTGTCGGGTAGTAGTCGGGCAACAGGGTGATCTCGTCGAAGAGTTCACTGCCGCGCGCGTCGTAGAACCACTTCGGAGGGAGCTCCTTGGGCGAGCGGGTCAGCCCTTCGGTGACGTCCGCGCGCAGCGCCGCGGCGGTCGCGTCGAGGGGGAGGGTACGGGTGAGGACGAACGGGCTCACTGCCAGGGCTCCTTGAGCGGGGAGAGCGTGACGTCGGTGCGGTCGGCGATGAGAAGGGTGTGGTCGGGGACCTCGGTCCAGTGCGGATCGTCGTCGTAGGGTTCGGAGGCCACGGCCGTCCGGCCGGCCGGCCCGGTCAGGTACCAGAGGGTGTCGCCCCAGGTGGTGGCGGCGATGCGTGCGCCGTCGGTCAGCAGCAGGTTCAGCCGGGCGCCGGGGGCCGCGTCGGCCGCGGCCTTCACCGTGTCTGCCAGCGTCTGCTCCACCGGCTCGCCCCGGCGCAGCCGGTGCGCCAGCAGCGCCCAGAGGAACGCGGCGTCGCACCGCGCCTCCATCCGAAGCAGCTCCTCGGCCGGCACCTGGGAGGCGAGGGGGAGCACGGACTCCGGGTAGCCGGGGACCGCGCCGTTGTGGCTGAACAGCCACGGGCCGTCGGCGAACGGGGCGGCGGCGGCCTCCCCGTCGGCACTGGGCACGGTGGCGTCCCGGACGGCGGCGAGCAGCGCACCGGTGTGGACCACCCGTGCGAGGTCGGCGAAGGAGGGGTCGGCCCACATGGGCCCGGTCCGCCGGTAGCGGGCGGGCCGGGGGTCGCCCGGTGCGTACCAGCCGACGCCGAAGCCGTCCGCGTTGACCGTGCCGTGCTGTTGCCGGCGCGGCTGCCAGGCCTGGCGGAAGAGCGAGTGGGATGGGTCCACGACGGCCGAGCCGATGGAGGCCGGCGGGCCCACCACTGCCAGGTGCCGGCACATCAGACGGGCTCCGCATCGCGCGCCGTGCGGAAGCCGGAGAAGATCTGCCGGCGGATCGGCAGGTCCCAGTTGCGGAACGTCCCCCGGCAGGCCACCGGGTCGACGGCGAACGATCCACCGCGCAGCACCTTGTAGGAGGTGCCGAAGAAGACCTCGGAGTACTCGCGGTAGGGGAAGGCCCTGAACCCCGGGTAGGGCAGGAAGTCGCTGGACGTCCACTCCCATACGTCGCCGATCAGCTGCCGCACCCCCAGCGGCGAGGCGCCGCGCGGGTAGGCGCCGACGGGGGCCGGGCGCAGGTGCCGCTGCCCGAGATTGGCGTGCTCGGGCGTGGGGTCCGCATCGCCCCAGGGATAGCGCAGCGAGCGCCCGGTGGCGGGGTCGTGGCGGGCGGCCTTCTCCCACTCCGCCTCCGTGGGCAGGCGCCGCCCCGCCCACGCGGCGTACGCCTCGGCCTCGTACCAGCTGACGTGCAGGACGGGCTCGGCCTGCGGCACCGGCTCCACCACCCCGAATTGGCGCCGCATCCAGGTGGTGCCCTCGCGCCGCCAGAACAGCGGTGCGCGCAGGCCGTGGCGGAGCACCTGGGCCCAGCCCTCGGGGTGCCACCAGCGCGGCTCCTCGTAGCCGCCGTCCTCGATGAAGCGCAGGTAGGAGCCGTTGCTCACCGGCAGGGTGTCGATGAAGAAGGACGGCACGAAGCGGTGGTGGGCCGGCCGCTCGTTGTCCAGGGCCCACGGCTCGGTGGAGGTGCCCATGGTGAACGGTCCGCCCTCCACCAGCACTTCGGCGGGGAGCAGGGCCGCGTCCGGGACCGCGGGCGGCGGCTCGGGCGCGGTCAGCACGGCCGGGCCCGAGCGCAGCTGGTGCGTGATGAGCATCGTTTCGTCGTGTTGCTGTTCGTGCTGGGCGACCATGCCGAAGGCGAAGCCGTCCTCGACCAGCGGCCCGGCGCCGAACAGCGGCGCCGTGTGCAGCACGTCCAGAGCCCGCTTGCGGACGTCCGCGGCATAGCTGCGCGCCTCGTCCGGGCCCAGCAGCGGCAGCGACGGCCGCTCGGCCCGCGGATGCTCGAAGGCGTCGTACACCGAGTCGATCTCGGGCCGCAGCGCCTCCTGTCCGGCGACGGCGCGCAGCAGCCACAGCTCTTCCTGGTTGCCGATGTGCGCCAGGTCCCACACCAGCGGCGACATCAACGGCGAGTGCTGTGCGGCCAGTTCGCGCTCGTCCACACAGTCGGTGAGGATGCGGGTGCGCTCGCGGGCGGTGAGCAGGGCGTCCACGGCGCGCTCCCGCAACGTGTCGGGGTCCACCCCTGGGGCGGTCATGGGCGGCCCTCCTTGCCGGTGATGTGGTCGAGCAGGTCGTCGGCGGGACATCGGCCGCGCTCGACGTAGCGGCCGGTGAAGTCGTCGACGGCGTCCAGGACGCGGCGCGGGACCCCCATGCGGGGCAGCGCCTCCCGGGCCGCGGCGAAGCAGGCGAGGGCCGCGGCGTGCAGCTCCGGGTCGGCCAGGCCGTGCCGGGCCGCCCTGCGCCACAGCGGGCTGCGCGGCGGCTGCCCGCCCGCGGTGTCGCCCAGCGGCTTGACCGCGCGGTAGGCGGCCTCCGCGGCCGCCGGGTCGTCGAACAGCGCGGCGGTCACCGCGAGCGGCACCAGCCAGCCGTCCTCGCCCGGCTGCGCGTCGATCATGCGCAGCTCCAGATGGCCGCGCGGCCTTATCGGCGGGAAGAGCGTGGTCATGTGGTAGGCCACGTCCCCGGCGGTCAGCGGCCGCGGCCGCCCCGTCTGCGCCCACCGGCGCAGGCTGAGCCCCTGCTGCACGGGCCAGGGCTCTTCCTCGGACCGGACGAACATCACCGGCGCATCCAGCACGTACGCCGCCCACGCCGCCCGCAGGTCGTGATCGTCGGCCGGGGCCAGGGTGCGGCCCGGGTCCATCCGCGCGTAGCAGGCCTGCCGGGTGGACCGCCACCCGGTGGGGACGCCCATGTGCAGGGGGGAGTTGGCGAAGGCCGCGGAGAGCACCGCGCCCAGCAGATGCGCCAGCCGCCACCGGTGGCGGTGGCCCAGCGGCCCGGACTCCTCCAGCCCCGCATCCACGCAGACCTGCACCGATGCCGTCCGGCACATCACCGTGCGCCCGGCACCGTTGATGCGGTCGTAGTAGATCTCCATCGCGTTGTAGCGGGCGTCCGTCAGGACGCGGGACGGCTGGAACCACGGTTCTTTGCCGTAGCCGTCGAGGATGAGCCCCAGGGAGAGCAGCTCGGTCCGGGCGAGGGAGAGATCGGCGGAGACGTCCTCGACGCAGGTGGTGAGGGATTCCGCGGGCTGCGAGCTGAATTCCAGCTGGCCGCCGGGCTCCACCGTCAGCACCGAACGCAGCGGGAGTTCACGCATGCGGTCGGCTGCGGCTGCCAGCCGGGCCGGTGCGACGGGGCGCGTGGGGTCGTACAGATCGTGGACGAGCCATTCCAGCTCGACACCGAGGAGCCGGGGCGGGCCGGTCTTGAAACAGATACCGCGTACGAACGCGTCGGCTTCGGACTCGCCGACCGGCCTGGTGAGGCCGTCCTCGTCAGCAAAGCAGTCGGTCACGCTGCTACCTCCCGTCCGGTTGGCCTGTACCCGGAAATCCCCGGCGACAGTCGGCTCGGTGGAGCCGGGGGCCGGGAACCGGCCAGGGTAATCGAACGGCGGTGCGGGCCGCGCTTTCTTCGGCTTTCATGGTCACCAAGACATTGTGTCGATCTCTCGGCGCCCCCGCCAGAGGGGAACGTACGGTCGTTCACCTGGCCGTCGCGCACCTGACCGCATCGCGTGTGACCGCAGGCCGGAGCCCCGCCGTCCCCCTGTGCCGGACGTGCCGGAGGGGGGCCGCGGGGCTCGCTGTGCCTGCCGGTCAGACGGGAAACATGTCGGTGAACGGGCCGGAGGAGTCGGCGATTTCGTGCCCGAAGGGCGCGTTGAAGTCCCAGATGAGGAAGAGGAGGAAGGCGATCAGTGCGCTGTACAGGCCCGCCAGCAGCAACTCCCGCGGCGACCGCCTGATCTGCAGGGCGAAGATCAGCCCCACCGCCACCAATGCCCCGGCGATCAGCCCGAACCACACGACTCCCGGCATGGTGTCGTCAGAGTCGCCCGCCCGCGCGCCCCGTGCCGCGTCCGCCGCGCCCACCTGGTCCAGCAGCGGCTGGTAGGACTGGGCCTCGTGGTCGTTGCGCGGCTGGTAGGAGGTCACGTCCGCGCGGACCTTCTCGAGCAGCCGCTCCCCCTCGTCGGTGAGCTTCTGATCGTTGAGCATCACCGGCCACTCCTTGTGGACCACGTAACTCGCGTAGGCGTCGACGTCCTTGCGCGTCTGGTCGCGGACGGCCGGTGCGTAGACCTGCACCCGCTCGGAGATCTCGTGCAGCGCCTGGACCTCGGCGCGCACGGTGTCCTGCGCGGTGTTGCGCGCCTCCCAGACACCGGCGATGGCCAGGCCCAGCACGATGGCGTAGACCACTCCGACCATCATCGTCATGTACTCGATGACGTCCGGGGTTTCGGAGGGGTCTTGGTGCCTGCGCCCCCGGAACACGGTGATGGTGAGGACGACGGCGATGGCCGCGGCCATCGTGATGAGCAGTACGAGCCACTCGTCCAAGGGAAACCTCCAGGTGGGTCGCGGGTGCGGGTCAGCGGCTGCGGCCGCCGCCCGGGCGCGGCGAGGCGGCGGCGAGCACGGCCGGGGCGACGAGCAGCAGGGTCATGGTGACGAGCGAAGTGCCGCCGTGCGACGGCTTGGTGGCCACCGGGTGGTAGGCGCGCAGGGGGAT
Source organism: Streptomyces olivoverticillatus (assembly GCF_014203555.1). GTDB lineage: Bacteria > Actinomycetota > Actinomycetes > Streptomycetales > Streptomycetaceae > Streptomyces > Streptomyces olivoverticillatus. The sequence goes on from NZ_JACHJH010000003.1 coordinate 135,076, forward strand.
GCGCGGGGCATGTCCGGCGGCAAGGGGGCGTGGCGCGGGCAGCTGGTGCGGCAGGGGCGGCAGGGGCGGTGACGGCCGGCGGAGCGCGGCCGGGGCCGGTGCGGCGGATGGTGCGGGAGGCGGCGTGGGCCGGGGGGCCGGCTTCTCGGGCCGTGCGGGCTTCTCGGCCGGTGGTGCCGGGGGCGTGGGAGACGGCTGCTCCGCGGGCGGCGCGGGCGCCGGACAGCGGGCGAACTCGGCGATGACCGTGACGTCTTGAGTGCGGGCGATCAGGCAGTGCGGGCCGCGGTGGACGAAGACGGCCGCGGGCGGCGGGCCCGCCGTGGGGGAGGGGCCGTCCGGTCGCGTCCCGGCGCGGGCCGCGAGCGATTCGCCGGAGCGGGCGACGACGGCGCCGTCGGTCCGGAAGACGCGGAGCGGGCCGGACCGGGTGGCGGTGGGGGGTGCTTCGACGGTGGCGTCGTCATCGGGGGCGGGCCCTGCCCCTGCCGTCGCCAGCACGGCCGCCACCGCCACGCACCCCGCACGCCCCACCCGCCGCCATCCGCTCACGCGGAGATCATTGCGGGCCGCCGAGGCACCGCGCCCGGTTCATCGGCCGAATTCCTCCGATGGGATGAATTCGGGACATGGGCCGGGGAGGGCGGGCTTACGGGCCGGTGAAGTCCCCGTGTCTGCCCGCCCCCGCGGCGAAGCGGGCCGCGCCATCGGCCGCCTCGGCCAACGAAGCGGTGCCGCAGGCGAATTCACGGTCCATGGCCCGGCCCTCGGTCAGGCCTTCCTGGTCCAGCAGCGAGGCGTGGTCCCCGCGCAGGCAGGTCTGCGGGAAGCGGGCGATCTCCGCCGCCAGCCGCTCGGCCGCCGCCCGGGCCCGCCCCGTCGGGACCAGCCGGTTGGCGAGCCCCATCTCGTAGGCCTCCCGGGCCGGCACGGGGCGGCCGGTCAGGATCATGTCCATGGCCCGGCTCGTGCCGATCAGGCGGGGCAGCCGGACGGTGCCGCCGTCGATCAGCGGCACGCCCCAGCGGCGGCAGAACACCCCGAAGACGGCGTCCTCTTCGGCCACCCTCAGGTCGCACCAGAGCGCCAGCTCCAGCCCGCCCGCCACCGCGTGGCCGCTCACCGCCGCGATCACCGGCTTCGACAGCCGCAGCCGGGTGGGGCCCATCGGCCCGTCCCCGTCGGAGGCGACCCGGTTGCCGCGCGCGGTGCCCATGGCCTTGAGGTCGGCGCCCGCGCAGAACGTGCCGCCCTCGCCCCACAGCACCGCCACCCGGGCGGCCTCGTCCGCCTCGAACGCCCGGAAGGCCGCGGCCAGTTCCCGGGCGGTCGGCCCGTCCACGGCGTTGCGCGCCTCCGGCCGGGAGAGCACCACGGTGGTGACGGGTCCCTGCCGTTCGGTGCGGACGGTCACGGCGTGTCCTTGGGCAGCGCCCGGTCGAGGACCGGCGCCAGGTCCGTGTCCGGGGGCAGGGTGCCGAAGGCCCGTCCCCAGTCACCGCCGAGGCGGGAGGCGCAGAAGGCGTCGGCGACGGCCGGCGGGGAGTGGCGGACGAGGAGGGAGCCCTGGAGGACGAGGGTGAGCTGTTCGGCGAGGCGGCGGGCGAGGAGCTGGGCGCGGTAGGGGTCGTCGAGCGAGCCCAGCAGCTTGCGCAGCCGCCCGGCCGCGGCGTCCAGCCGGGCATCTGCCCCGGCGGCCTCGCCGATCTCCGCGAAGTACGCGTCCAGGGCGGCCGGTTCGCGGGTCAGGGCCCGCAGCACGTCCAGCGCCGCCACATTGCCCGAGCCCTCCCAGATGGACAGCAGCGGGGCCTCGCGGTAGATCCGGGGCATGCCGGACTCCTCGACGTAGCCGTTGCCGCCCAGGCACTCCAGGGCCTCGGCGGCGTGCGCGCTGCCGCGCTTGCACACCCAGTACTTGCCCGCGGCCAGGCCGATCCGCCGCAGCGCCGCCTCCTGCGCGTCGCCCGCCTCCGACCGGTCCAGCGCCGCGGCCAGCCGCATGGCCAGTACCGTCGCCGCCTCCGACTCCACGGCGAGGTCGGCCAGCACGTTGCGCATCAGCGGCTGGCCGGCCAGTTCGGCGCCGAACGCCCGCCGGTGCCGGGCGTGGTGCAGGGCCTGGCGCAGCCCGGCCCGCATGCCGGCGGCCGAGCCGACGACGCAGTCGAGACGGGTCATGTTGACCATCTCGACGATGGTGCGCACCCCGCGCCCCGGCTCTCCCACCGGCCAGGCCACGGCCTGCTCGTACTCGATCTCGGCCGAGGCGTTGGAGCGGTTGCCGAGCTTGTCCTTCAGCCGCTGCAGCCGCATGGCGTTGCGGGTGCCGTCCGGCAGTACGCGCGGCATCAGGAAGCAGGTGAGCCCGGCATCCGTCTGGGCCAGCACCAGGAAGACGTCGCTCATGGGGGCCGAGGTGAACCACTTGTGCCCGGTGAGGACGTAGGTGCCGTCGCCCGCGGGCACGGCCGTCGTCGTGTTGGCCCGGACGTCCGAGCCGCCCTGCTTCTCCGTCATCGACATGCCGGCGATCAGGCCCCGCTTGCCGAGCGGCGGCCGCAGCCCGTAGTCGTACGTCCGGGACGCGAGCAGCGGTTCGTAGTGGGCGGCCAGCTCGGGCTGGGCGCGCAGGGCGGGCACGGCGGCGTAGGTCATCGAGATCGGACAGCCGTGGCCGGGCTCGGCCTGGGCCCACACATAGAACTTCGCGGCCCGCACCAGATGGCCGCCGGGGCGCGCCTCGGCCCAGGGCGCGGCGTGCTGGCCGCTCTCCACCGCGGCGGCCATCAGGTGGTGCCAGGCGGGGTGGAAGTCGACCTCGTCGATGCGGTGGCCGTAGCGGTCGTGGGTGCGCAGGACGGGCGGGGTCGCCTCGGCCATCCGGGCCCAGTCCTGCACCTCCTGGGAACCGGCCCGCTCGCCCAGCGCCCGGACCTCCGCCTCGCCCCAGCCGCCGCCGTCGCGGTGCAGCGCCTCCAGCAGCGCGGGGTCGTCGGCGGTGGAGAAGCCGGTCAGCGGCGGGGCCTGGTTGAACACTTCGTGGGTGGCGCTCACGGCGACCTCCGGGCGGTGAGGGGGACCAAGCGAGAGGTATTACAGTTTTATGATGCGTGATCCGAGAGTGTAATGACCAGGGTTTCGAAAGGATCGGGGTTCCGGCCGCCATGAACGAATCCGCCACCGCCTCCCTCGCCCTGCGGCCGCTGACCGCGCGCTCGGTGGTGCTCTCCACCCTTCTCGGCCACCACCCGGCCGCGCTCCCGGCGCGGGCGCTCGTACGGGTCGGCGAGCTCTTCGGCACCGCCGAGGGCACCGTGCGCACCGCCCTGACCCGGATGACCGCCGCCGGTGACCTCGAGCAGCGCGACGGCACCTACCGGCTCACCGACCGCCTGCTGGCCCGCCAGGCCCGGCAGGACGACAGCCGCGCCCCGCGCACCCGCCCCTGGGACGGCACCTGGGAGATCGCCGTCGTCACCTCCGAACGCCGCCCGGCCCCCGACCGCGCGGCCCTCCGGTCGGCGATGGCCGCGCTGCGCCTGGCCGAGCTGCGCGAGGGGTGCTGGCTGCGACCGGCCAACCTGCTCCGGGAGCGGCCGCCGGTGGTGGACGGGCAGTGCACGCTGCTCGCGGGCGCCGCGCCGGAAGGCGATCCGGCGGCGCTGGCGGCCGCGCTGTGGGACCTGGACGGCTGGGCCCGGCGGGCCCGCGCCCTGGAAGCGGCCCTGGCGGAGCTGCCGGAGGGCCCCGACCGGCTGCCCGAGCGGTTCACGGTCTCCGCGGCCGTGCTGCGGCACCTGCTGGCCGACCCGGTCCTGCCCTCCGCGCTGCTCCCCGACGACTGGCCCGGCGACCGGCTGCGCCGCCGCTACGAGGTGTTCGACCAGAGCTTCCGCGCGCTGCTGCTGCGGCACATCGAGGGCTGAGCGGGCCGGCTGCCCGGCGCCCCGGAGCCTCGGAATATGCCTCCGGAATATGAGGAGTCCGTGACAGTTCCGGCAGTCAGCGGACCCTGATGCCCGCTTGTGCAATGAGACGACCGATACTGTCCGCATGTCACGCGTGCTTCTGATCGAGGACGACCGGGCCGTCAGGGAAGGGGTCACCCTCACCCTGCGCCGCCGCGGCCACGAGGTCGAGGCCGCGGCCACCGGCGAGGCCGGGCTCACCGCCCTGGACGCCTTCCGCCCGGACCTGGTGCTGCTCGACCTGATGCTGCCCGACAAGAGCGGCTTCGAGGTCTGCCGCCGCATCCGCGCCACCCAGCAGATCCCGATCATCATGCTCACCGCCCGCGGCGACGACATCGACGTCGTCCTCGGTCTGGAGGCGGGAGCCGACGACTACATCGTCAAGCCCGCCCGCGGCGAGGTCCTCGAAGCCCGGATCCGGGCCGTCCTGCGCCGCGCCGCCCCCGTCGACGGCGGCGGCCCCGACCCCGCGGCGGAACGCGCGGCCGCCGAGGTGCACGGCGACCTCACCATCGACCGCGCGGGCCTGCTCGTCTCCAAGAACGGCCAGGACCTGGCGCTCGCCCCCTCCGAGATGAAGCTGCTGCTGTACCTCTCGGCCACCCCGGGCCGCGTCTTCAGCCGCCAGCAGCTCCTCGAACACGTCTGGGAGCACAGCTACCACGGCGACGCCCGGCTGGTCGACGCCTGCGTGATGCGGCTGCGCACCAAGGTCGAGGACTCCTCGCGCTCCCCGAGGTACATCCAGACCGTGCGGGGCTTCGGCTACCGCTTCGGACCCGTGTGAGAGCGGCCGGCCACCTGTGAAACCACCTGTGCCGCGCCGCCCTGCCCTGGGCACCCTGGCCCGGGGCCTGCGCGCCCGGCTGGTCGTCGCGTTCCTGCTGGTCGCCGCGCTCAGCGCGCTCACCACGGCCGCGCTCACCTTCCGCGAGGCCCGTACCGCCATCCTCAAGCGCACCCAGGACACGGCCGTCCAGGCCCTGCGCGCCCAGGTCAACTCGCAGGTGCCCGACCTCCGCTTCCCGCCGCGCACCGTCGATCTGGTGAAGTTCACCCAGGAACTGGAGCGCTCCGGGCAGGCCGCCGAGCACTGGACCATCCACACCCGCTACAAGGACGGCCCCGTCGTGCCCGGCGGCCGCCGGGGCGACAAGGGCATACCGGAAGGCGTGCAGAAGAAGGTCCGCGCCGGCATAGCCGCCTTCCAGCGCATCGAGGTCGACGGCGAACCCCTGCTCGTCATCGGCCTGCCCGTGGCCTACAGCGACGGCGCCGGCGAGATGTCGGGCCTGGAGGTCTACGCCGAGGTGCGGCTGCGCGAGGACAAGGCCAACGTCAGCGCCCTGGTCGAGGCCGCGCAGAGCGGCGCCCTGCCCGCCATGGCGCTGGCCCTGGTCCCGGCCCTCTTCGCCGCCCGCGGCGTGCTGCGGCCCGTACGCGAACTGCGGCGCGCCACCCAGAAGATCACCGCCGGGGAGCTGGACACCCGGCTGAAGGTGACCGGGCGCGACGAGCTCGCCGACCTGTCGAGGACCTTCAACGACATGGCGGAGGCGCTGGAGGAGAACGTCGCCGAGCTGCGCCGCATGGAGTCCAACTCCCGCCGCTTCGCCGCCGACGTCTCGCACGAACTGCGCACCCCGCTCGCCGCGATGACGGCGGTCGTCGACGTCCTGGACGAGGACGCCGCCATGCTCGACCCCGACACCGCCCACGCGGTCCGCCTCATCAGCGAGGAGACCGGAAAGCTGGCCCGCATGGTCGAGGACCTGATGGAGATATCCCGCTTCGACGCCGGAGCCGCCGCCCTGCACCTGGACGAGGTCGACGTCGCCGAGACCGTCCGCAAGACCCTGCAGGCCCGCGGCTGGCAGGACAAGGTCGCCGCCGACCTGCCCGAGGGCGTACGGGCCAGGCTCGACCCGCGCCGCATCGACGTGGTGGTCGCCAACCTCGTCGGCAACGCCCTGCGGCACGGCGGCGAGCCGGTCGGCGTGACCGTCCGGGTCGAGGGCGCCGCCGACGGCCGACGGCTGCTGATCGAGGTGGCCGACCGGGGCGAGGGCATCGACCCCGAGGTGCTGCCCCACGTCTTCGAGCGGTTCTTCAAGGCGGACGCCGCCCGGGTCCGCTCCGAGGGCAGCGGCCTCGGCCTCGCCATCACCATGGAGAACGCCCGGCTGCACGACGGCACCGTACGCGCCGCCAACGGGCCCGACGGGGGAGCGGTGTTCACCCTCGACCTGCCGCTGCGCCGGGGAGGGGAGGAGGCATGAGGGCGCGACGAGCCCTGGCCGCGCTCACCCTGTGCGGCGCGTTCGCGGGGACGCTGACGGCGTGCGGCATCGAGTCGACCGAGGTCATCGAGGTGGGGCAGCCCGCGACGGGCGCCAAGCGGCCGGGCATGCCGGTGAAGGAGGCCCGGCTCTACTTCGGCTTCCCCGGCGGCGGCGTCCTCGGCGTCTCCCGTCCGGCCGGTGACGAGGTGACCGCCGAGGAGGCGATCCCGCTGCTGCTGGAGGGGCCCAACGAGGCCGAGCGGATGCGGGGGTTGTACTCGGAGGTGCCCAGGCTGCCGAAGAAGGACAGCCGGGTCGACGTCGTCACCAGCCACGGCCGCGTCACCATCCAGATGCCGGTGGACCCCACCCGCATCTCGCCGGTCGCCCGCCGGCAGCTGGTGTGCACGGCCGCCCACAACTCCGTCCCCGGCAACCTGCCCGCGGACGAGGTGAAGGTCGACCTGGCCGGTGCGGGCCGGACCATGACCGACCAGATCTGCGACAACAACTACGTCGCGCCCGGGACCGTGTCGCAGGCCGCGCCGACGTCGCCCTGACCTCCCCGTACGGCACGGAATAGATGCCGTACGGGTGAGGTTGTGGCCAGACGCGACGCACCCGTCGCCACACCTCCGGAGGACTCCATGAAGATCGGCATCATCGGCGCCGGCAACATCGGCGGCAACCTCACCCGGCGGCTGACCGCTCTCGGGCACGACGTCTCCGTCGCCAACTCCCGTGGCCCGCACACCCTGACGGAGCTGGCCGAGGAGACCGGCGCCACCCCCGTCACCGTGCCGGAGGCGGCGCGCGGCGCCGAGGTCGTGGTGGTCACCATTCCGCTCAAGGCCGTCCCGGACCTGCCGTCCGGGCTGTTCGACGAGGCCGCCGAGGGCGTCGCGGTCATTGACACCGGCAACTACTACCCCAAGGAGCGGGACGGCCGGATCGCCGCCATCGAGGAGGGTCTGCCGGAGAGCCGCTGGACCGAGCAGCACCTCGGGCACCGCGTCATCAAGGCGTTCAACGGCACCTTCGCCCAGGACATCATCGACAGACCGCTCCCCAAGGGGCACCCCGAGCGGCTCGCCTTCCCGGTGGCCGGCGACGACGAGGCCGCCAAGAAGGTGGTCCGCGACCTCATGGACGAACTGGGCTTCGACACCGTCGACGCGGGCGGCATCGACGACTCCTGGCGCCAGCAGCCCGACACGCCCGTCTATGGGATCCGGGCGGGCGTCGACGCGGTCGTGAAGGCCCTCGCCGAGGCGTCCCCGGAGCGGCCGGAGGCCTTCCGGGCGTAGCCACTTCGTACGACCCGCCTTGGGGGTCTCCGGCTACGGCTGCAGACCCCCCAGTCGTCCCTCCAGCAGCACCAGCAACTCCGCCAGCGTCCCGGCGAGCTCCGCCTGGCGGTCCTCGCCGAGCCCCTCCAGCAGCGCCTGCTCGTAGTCCAGCTGATGGGGGATCAGCCGGTCGATCAGCTCCTGCCCCGGCTGTGTCAGGGACAGGTGTGCCACCCGTCGGTCCCGGTCGTCGGCCCGCCGCGCGACCAGCCCCCGCTGCTCCAGCACCCGCAGCCGCTTCGTCACCGCCGCCCCGGACGCGAACGTCTCCCGGGCGATCTGCCCCGGCGTCAGCTCCCGGCCCGTACGCCGCAGCGTGCCCAGAATGTCGAATTCGGCCCGCGTCAGCCCTTCGTGCACCAAGGGGGCGTCCGTCGCCTGCTGGAGCAGCGCCGCGCAGCGGTTGAGCCTGCCGATGACGGCCATCGGTGCGGTGTCCAGCCCGGGGTGGACCTGCTGCCACTGGCGCAGCACGCGCGCGACGATGTCCTCGGCCACAGTGTCGGTCCTCTCCAGTCGGTCTCCCGGTAATTCTGCCGTGACCGCCGCCGCAGCGGCCCACCGCACTCCCGTGCCGTGCTAAGCCGTCGTGACCAGGGCGGCCAGCGCCCGGTGCCCCTCGCGTTCCTCCTGTGCCACCCGGTCCTCGGGCAGGGCGGGCTGCCACCACTCGCCGGCCGCGACGTCCGCGGCCTCCCGCAGCTCCACGAGCGCGGCGGTGAGCTGCTCCCGCGAGTGGCCCGCCTCCCGGGCCAGGCGGGCGCGGTGCAGCGCGGTCTCGACGCGACCGGCCGCGCGCCGGTTGGTGACCAGGACGCAGACGGCGAGGCTCAGCGTCACGCCCACCAGGGTGTCGGTCCAGCGGTCGCCGGCCAGCCCCGCGGCCGGGTGCGGGCCGCCGAACTCGCCCAGCAGCAGCGCCATGGGCGTGACGCAGACGCTGCCCAGCCAGTAGTTGCGGGCCATGGACGCCTCGGCGCCGATCTGCAGCGCCAGGGCGGTCAGCACCAGCGCGATCTGGCCCGTCCTGGCGACGGGCAGCAGTGCGGTGAAGACCGCCAGCCCCACGAGATTGCCGACCACCCGCTGCACCCCACGCTGCCAGGACAGCGTGGTGTTGGCCTGGCACACCGAGGCGGCGGTGACGACGGCCCAGTATGGATGGGCGCTGCCGAGCGCCAGGGACGTCCACCCGGCCAGGGCCGCGCCGACGGCGACGCGCGCACCGACGGGCAGCAGCGGGGAGCCGGGGCGCAGCCGGGCCAGGACGGTCCGGGCCCCGCCCGGCTTCGGTGCGGTGGGTTCGGGGCGTGCGGCGGGTACGTCCTTCGGCAGCGGCCCGCCCCGGCGCAGGGTGCGGGCCCAGCTCCGCAGCCGTTCCGCCTCGTCCGGGCCGTTCCCCGCCGCCGACAGCGCGGCCTCGGCGCGCGCCACGAAGGGCGCAAGGGTGCTCGTCCGCGCGGGGGAGCAGGCCAGCGCCCGCCGGGCCGCCCCGACGGCGGCGGCCGTCGCGTGCGGTTCTGCACCGGGCAGCCGGGCGGCTGCCTCCAGGGCCCGTGCCGTCGCGATCCGTTCGGGGCCGTCGGGCCGTACGAGCGCGGGGGCCATGCAGATCAGCCACGCGGCCGTTCCGGCGGCCAGCACCAGGCCGAGGTGGGCCGGGACGTCGGCCGCCCGTTGCGGCACGAAGAAGGCCGTGGAGGTCACGAAGGTCAGCACGATGTTGCCCGGCGGCCCCACCCGGGCCGCATCGCACAGCATCTTGTGGGCCGCGGCGACCAGCGACGCGAGCAGCACCAGCACGACGGCCGAGGAGACCAGCGCCGCGGCCGTCAGCGCGGCTCCGACACCGGCGACCGTGCCCAGCACCACCCAGGCCACCGTGCGGGCCCGGGCGGCGTACGGCCGGTCGTGCCCGTAGAGCGCGCACAGCGCCCCGGCCGCGGTGTAGAGCGCCAGGTCGAGCCGGTCCAGCGTGAGCAGGACCGCATCCGCGGCGGCCATGGCGGCGGCTGCGCTCAGCGCGGGCTTGGGCCAGATGTCGGCGGGCCGGTTCAGGCGCAGCAGGCCGCGCAGGGGCAGGGGGCGGACGGGACAGGGCTTCGCCATGCCAAGGAGATTAGCAGGTGTTTTACTTGTGTAATACTTTCGCGCGGCACTCCGCCGGCGTCCCCCACGCGCCGCGCAGCGCCCTCGCCTTGCCGATCCACAGCGACAGGTCGTACTCCGCGGTGTAGCCCACGGCCCCGTGCACCTGCAGCGCGGTGCGGGCCGCCGCGTACGCCGCCTCGCAGGCGGCCACCTTCGCGGCGGCCACTTCGGCCGACGCCTCCGGTGCCCGCCCCGCCAGGGCCACGGCCGCCCCGTGGAGCAGTGGACGGGCGAACTCCAAGCCGATCAGCACGTCCGCCAGCCGGTGCTTGACCGCCTGGAACGAGCCGATCGGCACCCCGAACTGGGTCCGCTGCCGGGCGTAGCCGACCGTACGGTCCAGCAGGGCGAGCCCCACACCCAGCGCCTGGGCGGCCGTCGCGAACGCCGCCCAGTCAGCGGCGCAGCAGGCCGCCTCCCGCACTCCCGGGCCGGTCGCGAGGAGTTCGCCGTCGCGCGGCCGGGCCAGTCGCCGCGCCGGGTCGAGCGAGGCCTGCACGGGGTCGCAGTCGCGGGCGAGGTGCAGGTCGTCGGCCGGGTCGCCGGACACCACCAGCACCGCGTCGGCGGCATCCGCGTCCAGCGCATAGGGCCCGCCGCACGGCATGGCCAGACTCGCCATCACCTGCCCCGTGCAGATGCGCGGCAGCCACGCCCCCGCGAGCCCGTCCCCGGCGAACCGGCCCAGGAGCACGGCCGCCGCCACCGTCTCGACCAGCGGCCCCGGCGCCGCATGCCGCCCCAACTCCACGAAGGCGACGCCCAGTTCCACCGGCAGCAGCCCCGACCCGCCGTGCGCCTCCGGCACGGCGAGCCCGAAGACGCCCGCGCCCGCAACCCGCGCCCACAGCTCCCGTCCCGGGCCGTGCTCGCCCCGGGCCCAGGCCCGTACCGCCGAGGGCGTGTCGGCGGCGGCGAACATCCGGTCCAGATTGCGGCCGAATGCGGTCTGCTCGGCGTCCGGCAGGAACCTCATCCCCGCCGCCCCTTCGGCAGCCCGAGCAGCCGCTCCGCGATGATGTCGCGCTGGATCTCGTTCGTGCCCGCATAGATCGGCCCTGCCAGGGCGAAGACATAGCCGTCCGGCCAGGCGCCCTCGGCGAGTTCGCCGTCCGGGCCGAGCAGGTCCAGGGCGGTCTCGTGCACGGCCAGGTCCAGTTCGGACCAGAACACCTTGGTCAGGCTGGCCTCGGCACCCGCCGCGAGCCGCCCCGCACAGGCCTGCGCATAGCCGTACAGCCGGTACGCACGGGCGCGGATCACCGCGTCCGCCACCCGGTCCCGCAGCGCCGTGTCGTCCGGGTCCGCGGCCGTGCGCCACAGCGCCGCCAGCCGCCCGGCGGCGGCCGCGAGCCGGCCCGGACTGCGCAGCGTCAGACCGCGTTCGCTGCCGGCCGTGCTCATGGCGGTCTGCCAGCCCCGGCCCGGCTCGCCGATCACGTCCGCGTCCGGCACGAACACCCCGTCCAGGAACAGCTCCGCGAAGGCGGGCTTGCCGTCGAGGCGGCCGATGGGGCGGACCGTCACCCCGTCGGCGTCGAGCGGGAACATGGCGTAGGTCAGCCCCTGGTGCGGCCGGGCGGCGCCCGGATGGCTGCGGAAGAGGCCGAAGGCGCGGTCGGCGAACGCCGCTCGCGAGGACCAGGTCTTCACCCCGCTGAGCAGCCAGCCGCCCTCGGTCCGCACCGCCGCCGACCGCAAGGAGGCGAGGTCCGAGCCCGCCTCCGGCTCGGACCAGGCCTGCGCCCACACCGTCTCGCCGCTCGCCATCGCGGGCAGGATCCGGGCGCGCTGCTCCTCGGTGCCGTGCTCCAGGAGCGTGGGGGCGAGCAGGTGGATGCCGTTCTGGCTGACGCGGAAGGGGGCGCCCGCCGCGTAGTACTCCTCCTCGAAGACCAGCCACTCCAGCAGTGAGGCACCTCGGCCGCCGTACTCCCGCGGCCACGACACCGCCGACCAGCCGCCGTCGCACAGGGTGCGCTCCCACGCCCGGTGCTCGGCGAAGCCCTGCCGGGTCTCCAGCGACGTGAGGGGCCGGCAGGGCACATGATCCGCCAGCCAGGCGCGGGCGTCGGCCCGGAAGGCCTGCTCCTGGGGTGTGAAGTCCAGGTCCATCAGGCGTCCTTCATCGCCCGCACGTCCAGGCCGCCGAGGGGATCGGCGGCCGTCTCCGCGTTGTGCGCGTGCGCCAGGTGATGGAGGGCGAAGACGGAGTCCAGCCCGCTGTGCAGGCCCTGGAGGTCCTCGGCCTGGTTGACGGCCCGCTTGGTGAGCGCAAGACCCATCCGGGGCATGCGCGCGATGCGCTCGGCCAACTCCCGCGTTGTGGCAGTCAGTTCACCGCGGGGCACCACCCGGTTGACCATCCCCACCTCGTAGGCGCGGCGCGCGCTCATGCGGTCGCCCGTGTAGAGCAGCTCCTTGGCCACGCGCGGGGGCATCACCCACGGATGCGCGAAGTACTCGACGCCGGGGATGCCCATCCGTACCACCGGGTCGGCGAAGAACGCGTCCTCGCTCGCCACGATCAGGTCGCATACCCAGGCCAGCATCAAACCGCCTGCCACACAGGCCCCTTGGATGCTAGCGATCACCGGCTTCGGCAGCTCGCGCCAGCGGCGGCACATGCCCAGGTAGACCTCGGACTCGCGGGCGTAGCGCTGCTCGGCACCCGCCTTGTCCGAGTGGTCCCACCACATCCCGGCGCGGCGCGCCCACGCAAGGTGGGCATCGCGCTCGGGGGTGCCGATGTCGTGCCCGGCCGAGAAGTGCTCGCCCGCCCCCGCCAGGACGATCACCTTGACGCCGTCGTCGGCCGAGGCCTCGTAGAAGGCGCCGTCCAGCGCGTATGTCATGGAGGAATTCTGGGCGTTGCGGTACCGGGGCCGGTTCATGGTGACCGTCGCCACCGGACCGAGCCGTTCGTAGCGCACCACAGGGTCAGTCGGCATGGCCATCCTTCCCTAACAAGTGTTTGGTAGGTTAACGTACGGCCATGACGAGCGTCGAGGAGTCGCGCACGCCCCCGTACGTCCCGGGCCACGCGCTGCTGGCCGGCCGCACCGCCGTCGTCACCGCCGCCGCCGGCACGGGCATCGGCGGGGCCACCGCCCGCCGCTTCCTCGAAGAGGGGGCGGACGTCGTCCTGGGCGACCTCCACGCCCGCCGCCTCGCGGTCTCCGTCGCCGCGCTCGCCGAGGAGTTCGGCGACCGGCGCGTCGCCGGAACGACCTGCGATGTCACCGACGAGACCCACGTCCACCGCCTCCTCGACCTCGCCGAGGAACGGCACGGCCGCCTCGACGTCCTCGTCAACAACGCGGGCCTCGGCGGCACCGCGGAACTGGCGGACATGACCGACGCGCAGTGGGAGAAGGTCGTGAACACCACCCTCTACGGCACCTTCCGCTGCACCCGCGCCGCCCTGCGCCGGATGCGCGCGGGCGGACAGGGCGGCGCGATTGTCAACAACGCCTCCGTCGTGGGCTGGCGCGCCCAGCACGGCCAGGCCCACTACGCCGCCGCCAAGGCCGGGGTCATGGCGCTCACCCGCTGCGCCGCCGTGGAGGCCGCGCACTACGGGGTCCGGGTCAACGCCGTCTCGCCCAGCCTCGCCGCCCACCCCCACCTGGCGAAGGTCACCACGCCCGCGCTGCTCGAGGAGCTGGCCGGCCGCGAGGCGTTCGGACGGCCCGCCGAGCCGTGGGAGGTCGCCAACGTCATCGTCTTCCTGGCCAGCGGCTACGCCTCGTACATGACCGGCGAGACCGTCTCCGTCAGCAGCCAGCGCGCGTGACCGACAATGGGACCGTGCCGATCAGCAAGAAGACGACCACCAAGACCCCGGCGGACGGGCGCCGCCGGGAACTGCTCGCGACCGCCGCCGAGGTCTTCGCCGCGCAGGGCTACAACGCCACCACCGTCCGCCGGATCGCCGACGAGGCCGGAATCCTCGCGGGCAGCCTCTACTACCACTTCGACTCCAAGGAGTCGATGCTGGACGAGATCCTCTCCGCCTTCCTCGACGAGCTCTGGGCGGGCTACGACGCGGTGCTCGCCGCCGGGCTCGGCCCCCGCGAGACCATCGAGGCGCTCGTCACCGAGTCCTTCCGCGAGATCGACCGGCACCGCGCCGCCGTCGCCATCTACCAGAAGGAATCCCGGCACCTGGTCGACCAGCCGCGCTTCGCCTATCTGGCCGCCTCCCAGCGGAAGTTCGAGAAGGCGTGGCTGGGCACCCTGGAGCGGGGCGTGGCCGACGGCGCCTTCCGCGCCGACCTCGACGTACGGCTCGCCTACCGCTTCGTGCGGGACACGGTGTGGGTCGCGGCGTCCTGGTACCGGCCGGGCGGCGCGCACAGCCCGGAGGAGATCGCCCGGCAGTACCTGTCGATGGTCCTGGACGGCATCGCCGTGCGACCGCAGGAGCCGTAGCACCCAAGGAGCACCCAAGGAGCCAGACATGGCCGAGGCATTCATCGTCGAAGCGGTGCGGACACCCGTGGGCCGGCGCGGCGGAGGCCTGGCCGCCGTGCACCCCGCCGACCTCGGCGCGCACGTCCTCAAGGCGCTGATGGAGCGCACGGGGGTGGACCCGGCCGCCGTGGAGGACGTCGTCTTCGGCTGCCTCGACACGGTCGGGCCGCAGGCCGGGGACATCGCCCGCACCAGCTGGCTGGCCGCCGGGCTGCCCGAGGAGGTGCCGGGCGTCACCGTCGACCGGCAGTGCGGTTCGGGCCAGCAGGCCGTCCACTTCGCGGCCCAGGCGGTGCTCTCCGGCACCCAGGACCTGGTCGTCGCGGGCGGCACCCAGAACATGTCGCAGATCCCCATCGCCTACGCGGCAGCCCGCGCCACGGAGCCGCTGGGCCTGACCGACGGCCCGTTCGCCGGGTCGCGCGGCTGGCAGGCGCGCTACGGCACCCTGCCCGTCAACCAATTCCACGGTGCCGAGCTGATCGCCGACAAGTGGGGCATCACCCGCGAGCAGATGGAGGAGTTCGCGCTCCGCTCGCACCAGCGGGCCGTACGCGCCGCCGACCAGGGCCGCTTCGGGAAGGAGCTCGTCGCCTACGGGGACGTGACGGCGGACGAGGGGCCGCGCCGGGACACCACCTTGGCCAAGATGGCCGCCCTGCGGCCGGTCGTCCCGGGCGGACGGCTGACCGCGGCCGTCTCCTCCCAGGTCTCCGACGGCGCCGCCGCCCTGCTGATCGCGAGCGAACGGGCCGTCCGCGACCACGCGCTGAGGCCGCGCGCCCGCATCCACCACCTGTTCGTACGCGGCGAGGACCCCATCCGCATGCTGACGGCCCCCATCCCCGCCACCGCGTACGCGCTGAAGAAGACCGGGCTGACCATGGACGCCATCGACGTCGTCGAGATCAACGAGGCCTTCGCCCCGGTCGTCCTGGCCTGGCTGCAAGAGACCGGGGCGGACCCGGAGAAGGTCAACCCCAACGGCGGCGCCATCGCCCTGGGGCATCCGCTGGGGGCGACGGGCGCGAAGCTGATGACGACGCTGCTGCACGAGCTGGAACGGACGTCGGGGCGGTACGGGCTGCAGACGATGTGCGAAGGGGGCGGGCAGGCGAACGTGACGGTGATCGAACGGCTGTGACCGAGTCCGTGATTCCTTGGTGGATAAACGAGCTCCGTCAATCGGTTGTTGAACGGGGTGCCGCAGAGTTCCCGGCAACGCGGGAAAGACCCGCGGAACCGCAAAGGAATGAGGTTCCTCATGCGTCGCATCACCCCCCGCCTGATGACCGCGGCCGCCGTCGCTGCGATCGGGCTCGGCGCCATCGCCACCGGCACCGCCTCGGCCGCCCCGGCCGGGGCCCTCGCGGCCCGGAGCACCCAGGTCCAGTTCCACAACGGGACCGGCTGCACGCTGACCCGGGCGGACTACGGCCTCGCCCACGGCATCTGGAGCCAGGAGCCGCCGGCCGTCGTGTACAACACGGGGGACGTCTCCTGGCAGTCGGAGAGCAATGGGTTCATGACCGGCACCGAGGGTTCCATCACCTTCACGACGTCGAACTGCGAGGAGGGCTGGCGCAACGGCCGCGCCATCCGCTTCCACTGGGACAACCCCTTCGCCGGCAGCAACGGCTACGACACGAACGGCACGGACGGCGCCTTCCGCAACGTCATCCAGGGCGGTGGCGGCGACAACGCCCTGGTCTTGTGGGGCGAGTACAAGAACTGACCCTCACGCGAGGCCCGCCAGCAGCGTCCGGGTCTGTTCGGCATCGGCCACGGCCCCGCGCCGGTCGAAGAGGTCGAGGGCGGCCTCCAGGCAGGCCCTCGCCCTCGCCCCCTGTTCCAGATGACACAGACTGCGCCCGAGCGCCCTGAGCAGAGCGCCCTCGAGCATGCCACTGGTCCGCCGGGCCAGCGGCATGAACTCCTCGGCGGTTCCCACCGCGAGGGTGTAGTGCCCCGCTTCCGCGTGGACCTCGGCCATCAGGGTGCCCGTGGCCGCCTCGAAGGCGGTCACGCCCAGGGCGCGGAACAGGGCCAGCGCGTCCCGGGCCCGGCTCAGTGCGGCCTTCCCGTCCCCGCACAGGCGCAGGACCCGGGCCAGGTAGTACAGCCCGATGGCCTTCGACACCGATTCCCGGCCGCCGACGAGCTCCGCACCGCGCTCGGCCGCGGCCCGGGCCTCGGAAAGCCTGCCCTGGCGGGCGTAGTTGAAGGCCAGCTCACCCAGTGCGGTGCCTTCCGAGATCTCCGCACCGAGCTCGCGGAAGAGCCGCACCGAGGCCTCGCCGTGGCCGACCGCCTCGTCGAAGTGGCCGTGGACGCGGGCGTTCGCGCACAACGTGAGGTGTGCCGACGCCCGCAGCCGCGCGGATCCGCCGGCGCACAGCTCCAGGGCGCGGGCGAGTTCGGACTCGGCCTCGGCGTAGGAGTTCGCGTGCCACAAGGCGTTGCCCCGTACGTACCGGGCCAGGGCCTCGACGTCCGGGCTGCCGCGGCGCGCGGCGGCACCGGCGACCCGCTCGGCCCGTTCGGTCACGGCGGACAGGTGCGTGATCCCCGACAGCACGGTGTTCAGCTTGTCCATGAGGTCGGCCGCCTGTATCAGCGACAGGCCGTCGTCCTCGCAGGAGCGGTCGACCAACGCGCGCTGCACGGGGGTTTCCTCCCGCATCCAGCCGGTGGCGTCCTGGGCGGTGCCGAACGCGAGGCCCGCCGAGATCATCGGCACGTCGACGAGGGAACGCTCCGCGGGTTCCACCGAGTGCGCCACCGCATCGGCGTTGCGCGCGGTGGCCACGCAGAAGTCCAGGAGCCCCGCGAAGGCCCGGGTCGTCTCCCCGGGGGTGTCCTCGCGGGCGCTCCGGGCCCGCGCGAACGCCCGGACCAGGTCGTGAAAGTGGTACCGGCCCGGCCTGCGGGACTCCAGCAGGCTCAGGTCGACGAGCGACTCGAGCAGCTCCTCGGTGTCCTCTGGGTCGCACGAGTCCCGGCCCAGCAGCGCCGCCACGCACGGCAGCCCGAAGTCCGGCACCTCCAGAACCGCCGACAGCCGGAAGGCCCGCGCCTGTTCGCCGGTGAGCTTGGCGTACGACAGGTCGAAGGCGGCCTCCACCGCCGCGTCCCCGCTGCGCAGCTCGTCCAGGCGGATCCGTTCGTCCTTGAGCAGGCGGACCATGTCCGCCAGGGACCGGCCGGGCTCCGCGGCCAGGCGGGACGCGGCGATCCGCAGGGCCAGCGGCAGCGCCCCGCAGGCGTCCGCCAGTTCCGCCGCCGCCTGCGGCTCGGCGTCGACGCGGCGGTCACCGATGATCCGCCGCAGCAGCGCCAGCGCCTCCTCGGGCGGCAGCACGTCGAGCCGCATGTGCCGCGCGCCCTCCAGCCCGGTGAGCCATGCGCGGCTGGTCACCAGCACCGCGCAGCCCGCCGCACCCGGAATCAGCGGGCGCACCTGTTCGTCCGATGCGGCGTTGTCGAGCAGCAGGAGTACCCGCCGCTCCGACAGCGACGAGCGGTAGAGCGCGATGCGTTCGGGCATACCGTCCGGGACGCCGCTCGCGTCGGTCCCCAGCTCCCGCAGGAACGTGCCGAGGACGGACCGCGGGTCGGCCGGGTCGCGATCGGCGCCGCGCAGGTCCACGTACAGGTGCCCGTCCGGGTATCTGTCCCCGAGCCCGCGGGCGGTGTGTACCGCCAGCGTGGTCTTGCCGACGCCGGCCATGCCGTTGATCGCGGAGACCACTACGGTCGCCGCGTCACCGGTCAGCATTCCGGCGAGCGTCTCCACCTGCTCCCCGCGCCCGGTGAAGTCGTCGATGTCGCGCGGCAGCGCGGCCGGGCGCGGCCCCGTGGCCCGGATGCCGTGGGCCGGTTCGGGAAGCCTGAGGGACGGGTCCGAGCGCAGGATCCGCTGGTGCAGCTCCCCTAACGCCCTGCCGGGCCGTACCGTTCCCAGGAACCGCCGGGTGTCCTCGAAGACCCCCAGCGCCTCGGCCTGGCGGCCCGACCGGTACAGCGCCAGCATCTGCACCCCGCGCAGCCGCTGACTCGCGGGGTACTCCAGTACCAGGGCGCCGGCCTCCGCGGCCAGCCCCGGCCGGTCGCCGAGCTCGGCGTCGAGCTCCAGCCGGGCCTCCAGCAACGCCTGCCGGACCCCGCACAGCCGGGCGCGCGACACCCTGGCGGCCGGCCCGTGCAGGCCCGCCAGCGGCTCGGAGGTCCACAGCCCGAGGGCCGCGTCGAGGACCTCACGGGCACGGTCCGCCCCGTCAGCGGACCGCACCTCCTCGGCCGTGTCCACGGCACCCTCGAACGACCAGGTGTCCACGGCCCGTTCGGCGACCCGCAGCGCATAGCCGTCACCGACCGTCTCCAGCACCGGCGCGCCGGGCCCGTCGAGAGCCCGGCGCAGCCGCCAGATGTGGGTACGAATCGCATGCTCCGGTCTGGCGGGACGGTCGCCCTCGTCCCACACGCCGTCGACGAGCAGCGGCATCGCCACCGTCCGCCCGGCGGCGGCGATCAGGACCGCGAGCACTTCCCGCTGCTGCGGTCTGCCCAGGTCCAGCTCGACGCCCCCGCTCCAGCCCCGCACCGGGCCGAGGAGGGAGAACCGGAGCTCCTGCGTCACCGGGTCGACCAGACCTGAATGATGTACGGGGCCTCGCTGAAGACCCTCAGTGTGCCGTCGGGGCCCAGGCCGAGCTTCATCACCGGGTAGTTTGTGCCGATCTCGTTCTGCGCGGTGTTGCTGGCCCAGCACACCCGGTTGTTCTGGCCGTACACCACGAAGTTGCCGTCGGACTGCATCACGGCGCGGTCCCCGCACCCCACCGTGCCGGTACGCCAGACCGGCGTCCGGTGCGCCCAGTCGTCGCTGGTGGTGTAGATGACGAGGTTGCCGTCGTCCTGCATCGCGAGCTGGGCGTTGCCGTTCCTGAGGTCCGAACCCCTGGTGAGGACCTCGTCGTTCCAGATGATGCCCTGGGCGGCGTTCCGGTCGGCTGAGGCCGTTCCGCCGGTCGCCACCACTCCGGCGGCGGCGACCACCGTGGTCGCGGCGACGGCGGCGAGACGGCGGGAGAATCTCTTGCGCATGGCTGGCCCTTCGGTCGTGGGGTGAGTGATGACCCGACGACTCTCGCGGTGGCCGATGCACGATCGATGGATGAGTGCTAAACGCTCTCTTATACCTCTTTGAGGCCGCGTATCACCGCCCTGCCACCGCTTCTCACCCTGCCGGGCAATACCAGCCGTGTCCCGGTGGCACCCCGCTGCTTGCCGGCCCGCCCCGCATTATCAGGCCGGTGTCGGCAGCCCGATCGGGTTCGGGAAGCGGAGCGCCGGAGTGCAGGATGCGGCCAACGGGGCCAGGACGGAACGGAGTTCCTCGCGGGCGGCGAGGGCAAGACCCTCCCACGCCCGGGCCGCCGCCCGGTCGGTCACGCGTTCCGCCTCCGCATGGACGCGGCGGCCTTCCACCGTCGCCGAGCCGTCCGGACCGAGCAGTCCACGCGCGGTCAGCCGGGCGGCCGCGGCGTCCCACTCCTCGTCCGTCCACCCCCGGTACGGCTGGAGTTCGCTACGCGGCAGGTCGATGCCCGTCCGCAGGACGAGCGTCTCGCAGCCGTCCAGGCCCGCGGCGACCAGGGCCGCCACATGACCGTCCCCACGGTGCTCGCGCAGCACCGTCGTCGCCTGCCACAGTGCGTCCAGCGGGTCGTCCGGCAGACCGAGATCCACGTTCGCGCCGGCCAGGACGCGCCCGCCGCAATCCAGGCCGTCCAGCACCGGGGCCAGCAGTCCGGCCGCCCGCCCGGCCTCCTTCTCCCGCCCTTCCAGCAGCCGCCGCAGCGCCGCCCTCGTCCCCGACCGCCTCAGATCCAGGGCCCGTTCGGGCGGCAGGAGCCGCCAGACCGAGGGCAGGGCGCGCGCCACCGTGGCCGGGGCGAAGGAGAAGAAGGACGCCGTGACCGGCCCGGGGCCGACGGGACCGAGCGGTGCCGCGCGCCCCGCGAAGTAGCCGCGCCACCAGCCGCGCAGCCCGGCCTCCTCGAAGGCGGCCGGCACCTCCGGAGCGAAGTACACGACGGCGTGGATCGGTTCGAACAGCCGCCAGAGCGAGCGGGCGTCCGCCGTGCCGCCGTCCGGCGTACCGTCCCCCGTCATGTCGTGGCCTGTCATGCCGCCCCTCCGTTCCGGCCGCGTGTCTCACGGCCGCGGCAAGCCTCGCAGAGTCTCGTGGGCCTCCGCCAGGATCCGCTCGACGAGCTGGGCGACGGTCGGCAGGTCCTCGATGACCCCGGCGACCTGCCCGGCCGGCATCACCCCGAGGTCCGTGCGGCCCTCCACCATTGCGGCCCGCAGCAGCATCGGCGTGTTCGCGGCCAGCAGCACCTGGCCCCAGCCGAGCTCCTTGCCGTGCTTCAGCGCCAGCCCGTCGCGCAGCATCCTCTGCCAGCTCAGCCCGGACAACCGGCGGAAGGCGGCGGCCCGCACCAGCGCCCGGACGAGCGTGCCCGCGCGGCCGGCCCCTTCGAGAGTGGTGACGAACGGGGTGCGCAGCACCCGGTGGGGGAGGCCGTCGACCTTGGTGGTGACGGTGACGTCGTGCACGCCGGCGCCGAGGTAGGCGGCCTTCACCGGACCGGGGACCGTGCTGTCCGCGGTCAGCAGGAAGCGGGTGCCCATGGCGATGCCGGCCGCCCCGTAGGCCAGCGCGGCGACCAGACCGCGCCCGTCGTGGAAGCCGCCCGCCGCGATCACGGGGATGTCGACCGCGTCGACCACCTGCGGCAGCAGCACGCCGGTGGCCACCGGACCGGTGTGTCCGCCGCCCTCGGAGCCCTGCACCACGACCGCGTCCGCGCCCCACGCCGCGACCTTTTCCGCGTGCCGCCGCGCCCCGACCGACGGGATCACCACGACGCCCGCATCCTTGAGCCGGGCGATCAGCTCCGGCGACGGGGCCAGTGCGAAGGAGGCGACCTTCACCCCCTCCTCGACGATGACGTCGACGCGCTCCGCCGCGTCCCTCGCGTCGGCGCGCAGATTCACCCCGAACGGCCGGTCCGTACGGGAGCGCACCTCCCGGACCGCCTCCCGCAGCCGCGCGGTCGTCATGGTCGCCGAGCCGAGGATGCCCAGCGCACCGGCCTCCGCCGAGGCGGCCACCAGTCGGGGACCCGACACCCAGCCCATGCCGGTCTGCACGACCGGATGCCGGACGCCGACCAGCCGGGTGAGGGCCGTGGGCAGGGTGGGGCCGCTCATCGGCGCACCTCGCGCTCGCGCAGCCCGGCCGGGTCCAGCACCTCGCGGATCAGGCGCAGTTCGGCGGCCGTCGGCGTCCGGGTGCACGGGGTGCCGTCGGGCACGGGAAGGGCGAAGCCGGTGGCCGCCTGCAACTGCCCGGCGGTGACGCCCGGGTGCAGGGACCGTACGCGCAGGGTGCGGCCGGGCGTCTCGAAATCCAGGACGGCCAGGTCGGTGACCACGCACCGGATGCCGTGGAAGCGGGCCGCCGACGGCCCGGCGGCCCCCGCCCGGTCGTATCCGACGCCGCACACCATGTCGACCCGCTCGACCAGGACCCGAGGCGAGTGCCGGGGGATCCAGTAACTGACGGGGTGATTGAGCGTGTTGACCGGCGCGCCGCGCACGCCCAGCAGCTGCCGGGAGGGCCGCTTCCAGTCGCCGATGCAGCTGATGTTCTGGTTGCCATGGCGGTCGAGCTGGCTCGCGCCCATCATCACGTGCCGCTTGCCGCCGCTGACCAGGGCCAGGTGCCTGCGGAAGGGCAGCCACCCCTCCACTACTTGGGCCTTTGCGCCCAGCGCGGGCACGTCTGCGGTCAGCAGCGCCTCGCCGTCCGTCAGCAGCAGATCCGGCGCGAAGGTGAGCTTCGCCAGCCGGGCGCCCAGGGTCGGCACCACGCCCATCGGGCTCGCCAGGATCTCCCCGTCGCCGCGCCAGGCCTCGGCGCACGCGACGACACACTGCTCGGCCCTGCTCACGCCGCTGCTCATGCGCCCTCCCCGGCGAACTCCCGGACCGCGGCCCGGTAGGCGTCCTCGTCGCCCGACAGGAAGCGCCCGCAGAACGCCGCCCAGGCCGCCGGGTCGGCCGCGGTCTTGGCGTAGGCCGCCTGGAAGGCCTCGTCGCGCTCGTAGTCCGGCACGCAGGACGTGAAGTGCGCGCCGCCCGGCGCCTCGATCACCCCGGTCACGCAGTGCCGTTGGACGAGCAGCGTCTGCGGCCCGCCCGCGGCTGCGAACTCCTCGCCGTCCACGATCCGTTCGCAGGAGACGTAGGCCTCGCGCGCCGCCTCGCAAAAGAGGTCGTCGAAGTACGGATCCGGTCCCAGGTACTGGGCGTTGCCCCGCACGTCCGCGCGGTTGAGGTGGACAAGCGCGGCGTCCAGGGCGAGGGCCGGTACGGCCGCCAGCTCCTCGCCGTCCGCGTACGGCGAGGTCACCGTGCGCAGCGAGGGGTCGGTCTGCATCACGTCCGAGCCGAGCCCGGCCCGCAGCGGCAGGAAGGGCAGCCGGTGGGCGGCGGCGGTCAGCCCCCACATCACCATCGCCTCATCCCATTCGGTCAGTTCGATCGCACCGCTCTCCCGGGCGGCGCGGAAGTGCGGTTCGAGGGGGATGGAATCGAGGGTGGCGAAGGCCGTCACGAGCCTGCGGATCTTTCCCGCGGCGGCCAGCAGGCCCACGTCGGGGCCGCCGTAGGAGACCACGGTCAGATCGGTGAGGTCCGAGCGGAGGACGGCCCGGACCAGGGCCATCGGCTTGCGCCGGGAGCCCCAGCCGCCGATGCCGACGGTCATGCCGCTGCGGAGCCGGGCGACGGCCTCGTCGGCGGTCATCTGTTTGTCCGCGCCGGTCACGGCCGCTCCTTTCCGGTGCGCCGGGAGACGAAGGCGTCGCGGTGCCGGTCCCCGGCGCCGGCCAGGGTCGCCTCGTAGGTGAAGCCCTGCTCGAAGCGGTAGCTGCGGCGGACGTCGACGGGGTCGATGCCGTTGAGCGCGGCCTTGGCCAGGCGCAGCAGCGTGCCGTCCTTGGCGGCGATCTCCCCGGCCGCCTCCAGGGCCGTGGCGGCCAGCCGGTCGCGCGGCACCACGCGCCAGACGGAACCGTGCCGGTGCAGCTCCTGCGCGGTGACCGTGCCCGAGGTGTAGAACAGGATCCGCATCAGGTGCTGGGGGACCAGCCGGGCGAGGTGGGTGGCGGCGCCGAGGGCGCCGCGGTCGAGCTCGGGCAGGCCGAAGACGGCGTCGTCGGCGGCGACGACGGCATCGGCGTTGCCGGCGAGGCCGACGCCGCCGCCGAGGCAGAAGCCCTGGACGGCGGCCACCACCGGCACCTGGCAGTCGTAGACGGCGGAAAAGGCCGCGGCGCAGCCTTGGTTGACGTCGAGCAGGGCCCGGTGGCCGGGTGTGCGCTGCAACTCCTTGATGTCGACGCCCGCATTGAAGCCCCGCCCGGCGGCGGCGAGGACGACGCAGTTGACCGAGGGGTCGGCGCCCGCGGCCCGTACCGCTTCGGCGAGGTCGTACCAGCCTTGTGCGGGAAGGGCGTTGACGGGCGGGTAGTCGACGGTGACGACGGCGATGCCCGGTTCGGGGCGTGCGGTGGAGATGCCCATCAGCTACCTTTCCACCAAACGTTTGTTAGGTATCGACCGTAGCAGCGGGCACGCCGTCGCGGGAGGTGGGGAATGGGCAGCGAATCCGGCCTGACGGGCCGCCTCGCCGTCGTCACCGGCGGCACGCGGGGCGTGGGCGCGGGCATCGCCCGGGCGTTCCTGCGGGCAGGCGCCGAGGTCGTCGTCTGCGCGCGCCGCCCACCGGACGCGCCGGTCGCGGCAGCCGGCCGCCCCGCTCGCTTCCTCCCCGCCGACCTGCGCGAACAGGCCGCCGTGGACGCCCTCTTCGAGAGCGTGCGCGCCGCACACGGCCGACTGGACGTGCTGGTGAACAACGCGGGCGGCACGCCCTTCCTGCCCCTGGCCGAGGGGGAAGCCGCACGCCACGCCCGCGTCCTCGCGCTCAACCTCCTCGCGCCGCTGTCCGCTTCGCTCGCCGCCCACCGCATCATGCGCACCCAGCCCTCCGGCGGCTGCATCGTCATGGTCGGCAGCGTCAGCGGCACCCGCGCCTCGCCGGGCACCGCCGCCTACGGCGCGGCCAAGGCGGGGCTGGAGAACCTCGCCCGCACCATGGCCGTCGAATGGGCCCCGGCGGTCCGCGTCAACACCCTCGTCCTCGGCATGGTGCGCACCGAGTCCGCGCACCTGCACTACGGCGACGAGGACGGCGTCGCCGCCGTCGCCCGGACCGTGCCGGCGGGGCGGCTGGCCGAGCCGTACGAGGTCGGCGAGGCCGCCGTCTTCCTCGCCTCCGACCGCGCCGCCTACATCACGGGGGCGAGCCTGCTCGTGCACGGCGGCGGCGAGCGGCCCGCATTCCTGGACGCATCCAACGCGAGAGAGGAGCGGTGACATGAGCGGAATCTGCAGCGGACGCGTCGCCGTCGTCACCGGCGCGGGCCGGGGCCTGGGCCGGGCGCACGCAATGGCCCTCGCGGCCGAAGGCGCCGCGGTCGTCGTCAACGACCTGGGGGCCGGGCCCGGCGGGGAAGGCCACTCGGCGTCCCCGGCCGAGCGGGTCGCCGAGGAGATCCGCGCCCGCGGCGGCCGGGCCGTCGCGCACGGCGGCGACATCGCCACCGCCGAGGGCGCCGCCTCCCTGACGGCCCTCGCCCTGGAGACCTACGGGCGGCTGGACGCGCTCGTCAACAACGCCGGGTTCCTGCGCGACCGCATGCTCGTCAACCTCGGCGAGGACGACTGGGACGCGGTCGTCCACGTCCACCTCAAGGGGCACTTCCTGCCGCTCAAGCACGCCGCCGCGCACTGGCGGGCGGAGGCCAAGGCGGGCCGCACCCCCCAGGCGCGGGTGGTCAACACCACCTCCGGCGCCGGGCTGCTGGGCAGCGTCGGCCAGGGCAACTACGCGGCGGCCAAGGCCGGGATCGTCGGCCTGACGCTGGTGGCCGCCGCCGAACTCGGCCGCTACGGCGTCTGCGTCAACGCCATCGCCCCCGCGGCCCGCACCCGGATGACCGAGACCACCTTCCCCGAGGCGATGGCCGCCCCGCGGGACGGCACCTTCGACGCGATGTCCCCGGCCAACGTCTCCCCGCTCGTCGCCTGGCTGGCCTCCGCCGGCTCCGACGGCGTTACGGGCCATGTCTTCGAGACGGAAGCGGGCCGCATCACCGTCATGGAGGGCTGGCACCCCGGCCCCACGGCGGACCGCGGTGACCGCTGGACCCCGGCGGAAGCAGGCGAAGCGGTCCGCGGCCTCCTGGCGGGGGCGAGGCCGCCGCGACCGGTGTACGGGGCGGGGTGACGCCCCCACTCGCCCCTCAGGACACCACGTCCTTCCCCCGGAAGTGCCGGAATGCGCAGGCGGAGAGCACCAGTGCATATCCCACCGACACCGCCGTGCCCTTCACCATCCCGCTCCACTCCGCATGCGGCTGCAGCGCATCCGCCCATGCGTACTGCCAGTGCGCGGGCAGCACCTCCCGCCAATGTCCCAGCGCCGTCACCGCGTCCAGCACATTGCCGACGATGGTCAGCCCCATCGCACCGCCCACCGCCCCCAGCGGCGCATCGGTGACCGTCGACAGCCAGAACGCCAGCGCGGCCGTCACCAGCTGGCCCACGAAGACATAGGCGACGACGACTGCCAGCCGCCAGGTGGCCGTCCCCGCATCCAGCGCCCCCCCGGTGGGAATCCGCAGCGGCCCCCACCCATAGGCGGCCGTGCCCGCCGCGAGCGCCACCAGCGGCAGCAGCACCATCGCGGCCGCGCTGAACCCCAGTGCCACCGCCAGCTTGCTCAGCAACAGCCGGGAGCGCGGCACCGGGGCCGCCAGCAGATAGCGCAGCGACGACCAGCTCGCCTCCGACGCCACCGCATCCCCGCAGAACAGCGCCACCGGCACCACCAGCAGGAAGCCCGCCGAGACGAACAGGGCCGTGGCCGCGAAGTTCACCCCCGAGGCGGTGGCGGTGTCCATCAGGCTCACCCGCCCGTCCCGGCCGCCGCGGTCCCCGCCGATGGCGAAGGCCGCGATCAGCACGAACGGCAGCGCCGCCAGCACCGCCCCGACCACGAGCGTGCGCCGGCGCCGCAACTGCCGCGCCGCCTCCACCCGCAGCGGCAGGGTGCGCCGCGCCCGGTAGCCCTCCGCGGATCCGTCTGCGGATGCGGATGCGGATGCCGGTACCGGCGCGGAATTCAGCGCGGTCTTCATGCCGAGCCTCCGATCAGGGTCAAGAACGCGTCCTCCAGCCGCCGGTGCGGGCCCACGCTCGCCACCGGGATCTCCAGCCGGACCAGCTCCACCAGCAACTCCCGCGCACTCGCGCCGTCGAGCCGCACCAGCAGCCCCTCGTCCGTCCGCACGGCCGAGGCCACCCCCGGCAAGGAGGCCACCTTCTCCACCGCCACGTCCGACAGCCGGCCGTCCACGCCCACGAGCAGCGTGTCGCCCGAGCCGGTGATCTCGGCCACCGGGCCGGCGCTGACCAGCCGCCCGCGGTCCATCACGACCAGATGGGTGCACGACTGCTCCACCTCGGCCAGGAGATGACTGGAGACGATCACCGTGCGGCCGGCCGCCGCGTACCGGATCATCACCTCGCGCATCTCCCGGATCTGGGGCGGGTCCAGTCCGTTGGTCGGCTCGTCCAGAATCAGCAGGTCCGGCAGCCCGAGCATGGCCTGGGCGATCGCGAGCCGCTGCCGCATGCCCTGCGAGTAGGTGCGCACCGCGCGTTCCAGCGCCGGGCCCAGCCCCGCGATCTCCAGCGCCTCCTCGACGTGCGCGTCCCCGGCCGGCCGGCCCGTCGCCCGCCAGTACAGGTCCAGGTTGGCGCGCCCGGACAGATGCGGCAGGAAGCCCGCGCCCTCCACGAACGCCCCGACCCGCGACAGCACGGGCGCGCCCGGCCGGATCGCGTGCCCGAAGACGCGGATCTCGCCCGCGTCGGGACGGATGAGGCCCATGAGCATGCGCAGCGTCGTCGTCTTGCCCGCGCCGTTCGGCCCCAGCAGCCCCAGCACTTGGCCGCGCTCCACCCGGAACCCCAGATCCTGCACGGCGTACCGGTCCGCGGACTTGGCGTACCGCTTGCTCAGCCCGGTGATCTGCAGCGGCACGTCGGCGAGCGCCGGGTCGGGCGCGGGCACGGCGGTGCGCCTGCGTCCGGTCAGCAGCACCGCCGCGGCCACCAGCACGCCTCCCACCGGCAGCCCCCACGTCCACCAGGGCAGCCCCGCCGAGGCGGTGCGCACCTCCGGTGCGGTGGGCACGCTCAGCCCGCCCGCCAGGGAGACGGTGTACGTGGCCGGGCGGGCCGGCGAGGCGTAGCCCAGGTCGGTGGCGGCGAGCACCAGCCGCATCCGGTGCCCGGACTCGAAGGTGTGGTCGACCGCGGGCAGTCGCAGCTCGACCGCCCTGCCGTCCTTGGCGTCACCGACCCGGACCGGCACCACCAGCTGCCCGGGCAGCTGCTGCTGCCCGTTCGGCCCGACGTCGTAGACCTTGGCGAACAGCACCGCTTCACCGGTGGAGGAGGCGACCTTCACCTTCGCCGTGGGCGAGCCGGTGACGCGGACGGACTCGTCGAGCCGGGCGGAGTCGAAGTGGGCGTACTGGCCGGGGAAGTCCAGCGAGACGCCGAGCCCGAGGCCCGCCAGCTGCCCGGAGAGCGCGCCCATGCCGGGCACGGCCGAGATGGCCGGGGGAGTGCCACCGGCCGGATTGCCGAAGGACTGCTCGCGGCCGGTGAGCGGCACCGTGCGGGCGTCGTTGCGCAGCCCGGGGTAGTGCTCGTCGCTCGCCCCGCGCAGCTGTGCCCGGCCGTCGGTGGTGTCCAGCCCGCCGGTCCGGCTGACCCGGAAGGCGGGGCCGGTGCTCGCCGCCGCGTCGCCCTTGAGGTAGCGGTCGAACCAGGCGCGGGTGCGCTCCTCGATCCGGCCCTTCTCGTTGGCGGTGCCCGTGTCGTGGCCGCCGGCGATCCAGTCGACGGCGACCGGTGCTCCGTTGCGGGCGATGGCCCGGGCCGCCGCGTCGGACTGGTCGAGGGGGAAGAGCGAGTCGCTCTGCCCCTGGACGAGCAGCGTCGGCACCTTGATGCGGTCCGCGACGGCGGAGGGGCTGCGGCGGGTCAGCAGCTCGCGCGCCTGGTCGTCCGGGCGTCCGGCGACGGCCACCCGCTCGTACATCGCGCACAGCTCCGCATCGAAGCGGCCGCAGCCGACGTCCGACGGGGAGGCCGCGGTGGTCTTGCCGACGCCCGTGGAGCCGGTGGTGAAGAAGATTCCGGTCCAGAGCTTCTTGAGGACGTCGCCGGGGAAGAGGGAGTCGGCGAGGTTCCAGTAGGTGATCTGCGGGACGATGGCGTCGACCCGCTTGTCGTGGCCGGCGGCGAGGAGCGAGATCGCGCCGCCGTAGGAGCCGCCCGCGATGCCGACTCTGGGGTCTTTGGCCGCGTCCAGCTGCACCTCGGGCCGTTGGGCCAGCCAGTCGATCAGCCGGCTGACGTCGGCGCCCTCGCGGTCCGGGTCGTTGAGCCCGATGCGGCCGGTGGAGTGCCCGAAGCCGCGCGCGGACCACGTCAGCACCGCGTAGCCGGAGCGGGCCAACTCCTCCGCCTCGCCGCGCATGTCGTCCTTGCTGCCGCCGAAGCCGTGCGCCAGCAGGACGGCGGGCCTGCGGCCGGAGCCGCCGGAGGTGAAGAAGGACGTGTCGACCCGCACCTTCTGCGCACTGCCCGGCGCCTCGGGCACGGACACGAAGCGGTCCTCGCGGTGGACGGGCGGATCTCCGCCGGTGGCCGCCGCCACCGTCCAGGTGCCGGCACCGGCGAGCACGGCGACGGCGGCCATGGCGGCGAGCGGCCGCCGCCCGCGCGGGCGGGGGAAACGCAGCTTCATGTTCGAATGCTAAGCGGAGCCGATTTGCGGCCCGGCGGCCGCCGGTGCGACAGGCCGATTATTCGCCCGTCGTGCCGTCCGCCATGTCCGCGAGTCTGGTGACGGTGTTCCAGTTGCGGCCGGTGCCTGTCGTGCGCAGCCGCCGCTCGGTCAGCACCTTCGCCAGCTTGGAGTCCCGGATCCCGTTCGCACAGTGCAGGTACACCTCGCGCTCGCCCAGGGCGAACTCCTCCGGCGCATAGGCGGCAGGATCGATGTCCGCGACGGTGGCCGGATCGACGGGCCCGGCGAGGAACGTCACCACGAACCGTGAGGGGTCCACCTCGTGCCCGGCGAACGGATTCGCCTCGACGACCCGCCGTATCTCACCGCCCTCCCGCACGATGCAGGCCACGGAGAACCCCAGCTCCCGTTCGATGGCCTCCTCCAGCCGGGCGGCCAGGGTCTCCTCGTCCGCGCCCTCGTGCACGAACACCGCATTGCCGCTGTTGAGGTGGGTACGGACGGCTCCGCAGCCGAGCCCGGCCAGCAGCTCCCGCAGGGTCTGCATGGGGACGCGCTTCTTGCCGCCGACGTTGATACCGCGCAGGAGCGCTACGTACGTTGTCACGTGGGCACTGTAGTGGCGTTCGAGAAGGCGGCCGGCCGGACCTCAGCCGCGTGCCAGCCGCAGCGTGACGATCTCGAACGGCCGCATGTCCAGCGGCACCCCTCCGTCCTCCACCGCGGCTTCCCCCACGGGCCGCTCCAGCAGGTCGCAGACCGCCGCCCGGCGCAGCGCGAAGCCGGCCGTCAGGCGAGTGCGGGCCCGCCCGCCCAGCGCCTCGTACATCCGCACCACCACATCCCCGCTGCCGTCGTCCGCCAGCTTCACCGCCGACACCACCACCGCGTCACCGTCGAGCGCCACCAGCGGCGCGACCTCCGCGCCCCCGGCAACCCGCCGTTCCGGCAGATTGATCCGGTGCCCCTCACGCACCGCGTCCCCCACCGTCGCCCCCGGCACCAGCGCATGACGGAAGCGGTGCACCCCCTGGTCCGTGCGCGGGTCCGGGAAGCGCGGCGCCCGCAGCAGGGACAGCCGGACGGTCGTGGTCGTGCCGGTATCCCCGGGGCGGACGGACCGCGTCACGTCATAGCCGTACGTCGAGTCGTTGACCAGCGCCACCCCCCACCCCGGCTCCTGGAGGTGGACGAACCGGTGCGCGCACGCCTCGAACTTCGCCGCGTCCCAGCTGGTGTTGGTGTGCGTGGGCCGGTGGAGGTGGCCGAACTGGGTCTCGGCCGCCACCCGGTCGGTGTGCACGTCGAGCGGGAAGGCGAGCTTGAGGAACTTCTCCGTCTCGTGCCAGTCGACCTCCGTCTCGACGTCCAGCCGCTGGGCCCCGGCCGCCAGCACGATCCGCTGCCCGACCCGAGACGAGCCGAACGCACGCACCACCCGCACCGCGTCGGCGCCCGCCGGCTCCAGCGACTCCACGTCCGTCAGATCGGTCACCGTGTTCCGGTAGAAGTGGTCCACGTCCCACGCGTCCCACATGTTCGGGAAATCGGGGTGCAGCTGCAGCAGGTTGGCCGCCGCGCCGGGCGCGACCGCCTCACGGCCCGTCTGCCGGTCGTACACCGAGACGACCAGCCCGCGCCCGTCGACGGCCACGGTCAGCAGGCCGTTGTCCAGCACGAATCCGCCGCCCTCGCGCGCCTCCATCGTGGTCGCCCGGTCGGCCGCCGGCGCCTCGGGTGCGGCCCCGAGCGCCGGCACCCCACCGCGGCCGTGCGGCGCCGCGTTGAAGACGACCGTCCCCGGGCCGTCCCCGGCCAGCGCCGCCAGCGCCTCCCCGACGATCCCCTCCAGCTCCGCGGCCACCGCCGCATACGTCGCCGCGGTCTCCCGGTGCACCCAGGCGATCGACGTGCCGGGAAGGATGTCGTGGAACTGGTGCAGCAGCACCGTCTTCCACAGCCGGTCCAACTGCTCGTACGGATACCGGAACCCGGCCCGTACGGCCGCCGTCGCCGCCCACAGCTCGCCCTCGTGGAGCAGGTGCTCCGAGCGGCGGTTGCCCTGCTTGGTGCGCGCCTGGCTGGTCAGCGTCGCCCGGTGCAGCTCCAGGTACAGCTCGCCCACCCACACCGGCGCGTGCTCGTACTCCGCGCGCGCCTTCTCGAAGAACGCCGACGGCTTCTCGAAGACGACCCTCGCCGACCCCTCCAGATCCGCCAGCCGCCTCGCCCGCGCCAGCATCTCGCGCGTCGTGCCGCCACCGCCGTCACCCCAGCCGGTCGGCGCGAGCGACCGGGTGGCCCCGCCCTTCTCCCGGAAGTTGCGGACGGCGTGCGCCACCTCCTGCCCCGACAGCTGGGCGTTGTAGGTGTCGATGGGCGGGAAGTGCGTGAAGACCCGGCTGCCGTCCAGCCCCTCCCACCAGAAGGTGTGGTGCGGGAACGTGTTGGTCCGGCTCCACGAGATCTTCTGCGTCAGGAACCACTTCGCACCCGCCAGTTTCACCAGCTGCGGCAGCGCCGCCGAATAGCCGAAGGTGTCCGGCAGCCACACCTCCTCCGTCTCGATGCCGAACTCCTCCAGGAAGAAGCGCTTGCCGTGCACGAACTGCCGCGCCAGCGCCTCCGACCCCGGCATGTTCGTGTCCGACTCCACCCACATGCCGCCCACCGGCACGAAGCGGCCCTCCGCGACCGCCTTCTTCACCCGCGCGTACACCTCCGGACGGTGCTCCTTGATCCAGGCGAACTGCTGCGCCTGCGACATGGCGTAGACGAAATCCGGCTCGTCCTCCAACAGCGCCGTCATGTTGGACGTCGTACGGGCGACCTTGCGCACCGTCTCCCGCAGCGGCCACAGCCACGCCGAGTCGATGTGCGCATGCCCGACGGCGCTGATCCGGTGCGCGGAAGCGTGCGCGGGCGCTGCCAGGACGCCCGCGAGCTCCTCCCGGGCCCGGCCCGCCGTGCCGCCGACGTCCTGGAGGTCGACCGCGTCCAGCGCCCGCTCGACGGCCCGGAGGATCTCCCAGCGGCGCGGCGCGTCGGCCGACAGCTCCGCCATCAGCCCGTCCAGCACCTCCAGGTCCTGCACCAGCTCCCACACCGTCCGGTCGAAGACGGCCAGGTCCATGCGCGCCAGCCGGTAACGCGGCGCGTCGTCCGCCGTCTGCCGGTCGCCGAGCTCCGTCGGCAGGAAGGGGTGGTAGTCCAGGATCACCGGGTTGGACGACGCCTCGACGTGCAGGCACACCGGCTCGCCGCCCCTGACCCGCTCGCCGATCCGCACCCACTGGTTGCACGGATTGAGCCCCTTCACCGGGGAGCCGTCCGGGCGGTAGACCAGCCCCTCGCACTGGAAGCCCGGCATCTTCTCGTCGAACCCCAGGTCGAGCAGCGCCTCGACCGTACGCCCGGCCCACGCGTCCGGCACGGTCCCCGTCACGGTGAACCAGCTCGTGCCCCAGGCGGGCCCCCACATCTCGCCCACCCGGATGGGCGTGCGCCCGGCCGCCAGCCCCTCGGCTACAGGCACGGGCTCACCGGGCGCGTGCCACACGGTGACGTCCAGCGGCACCGACTCCGGGTACACGGCCGGCCGGATGCGCTCGTCCAGCACCCGCTTCAGACGGGCTTCGGTGATGGTGCGGTCGTTGTGCATGCGTCGGATTCCTCACTACCAGCGGTGGGTGACGGAAGCGGCGGCCGAGGCGGTGTACAGCTCGTCCACGGCGCGCACGTCGATACGGGTGGCCGCCTCGCCGTCCGTACGACGCAGCGCCGGGACGTAGTAGGCATGCCCGCAGGTGCCGCCCAGGAAGCGGAAACCGCCCCCGGGCAGGGCTTGATGCAACTCGTAGTGGCGCACGCGCCCGGTGGCCGCGCCCCACGCCAGCCGCAGCGCCGCCGTGCCGTCGCCGCCCACCCGGGAGGCGGTGACGGCGACCCGGCCCGGCCGCCCGGGCGCCCGCGGCGCGGTCGCGCGCACCGCCAGGCCGCCCAGCCGCCACCGCACCGGCCCGCCGTCCGGAGCCGTCAGCCGCACGCCCAAGGCCCGGATCGTCCGCCCGGACCGGCCGTGCAGCAGCGCGCCGACGCGCAGCGCGGCCGTGCTCCATCCACGCCCGCCCGGCGGCAGGACGCCCGCCGGCAGGACGCCCGCCGGCAGGACGCCCGCCGGCAGGAAGACGAAGCGGTACGGCCCTTCCTCCAGCGCCACTGCCAGCTCCACCCGCACCCCCGCCGAGCCGGGGTCGGTGCGGTGCGCCAGCTCCACGACCGTGGCCCGCGTCAGCGGCAGCCGGGCGGCGTACAGCTCAACGGTCGCCGCCTCGCTGAACCCGCCGTCGACCAGCAGGCTGCTGCCGCCCCGCCAGGCGTCGGCGAAGTCGAAGCCCACGGTGGGGCGGGCGCCCGCGGTGTGCACCACCCAGCGGCGGCCGGGCAGCCGGTCCTGGAGCCCCAGATGGTTCCAGGCGGCGTCCGAGGTGCGCCTGCCCCGCTCGTACCAGCCGAGCCCGTGACCGGTGTTGAAGGACGTCGCGAACGGCAGGACGGTGAGCGTGGAGCGGTCCGCGACGGACGCGGCCGGGGCCCGCCAGGGACCCGGATCCGGCCGGGAGGGGTCCGGCGAAGGCCCGGTCCACAAGCGGTCGTCGCGCGCGTGGAAGGCGGCCGGGGTGCGCTCTCCGGGCAGGCTCTTCCAGGTCCACTCCGGCCGGTAGAAGCCGTATGAGGCGGTGTGCGGGCCGTCGGCGGGCACGAGGGCGTCCCAGTCGACGCGGGTGTCCCAGCCGGCCGCCTCGACGTCGATCCCGGCCCACAGCTCGTACCGGCTGCGCCGCGCACGCTCCGCGAGCTTCCCGGAGGCCTCGAGTCCGGCGCGGTTCCAGCCGAAATTGACGAACATGGTGTCGGCGGCCCGGAAGAAGGGGGCGTTGCGGTCGTTGAGCTCGTTCTGCCAGGCGACGTCGCCGGAGATGGCCATGGCGTCGTACCAGGTGATGCGCAGCCCCTTGCCGTGCGTGCGCAGGTGCTCCACGAAGTCCCGCATGTCCGCGCCGAGCCGGGCGTCCCCGCCGCCGGTCTCGGCGTTGAGGAACCAGCCGTCGAAGCCGTGCGCGCGGGCCACCTGGATCAGTTTGCCGGCGAGCGGGAAGCCGCCGCCCGCATCCCTGTGCACCAGCTCGCGCGTCCAGCACAGCTGGCCGCCGTAGGCGGCGGGCGGCAGGAAGACGGTGCCCAGCACGGGCACGCCGTTGCGGTGCGCGGCGTCGACGACGGGTGCGTTCGGGGCCAGGATCAGCCCCTCTCCGGAGGACCCGCCCCAGAAGACGAGCTCATCGAGGTAGGCCCAGTGGGTGAGCGCGTAGTAGTCGGCGGTGGCCGAGCCCTGCGAGGGGTTCGCGGAGGTGGTGGCGAAGGAGACGAGGGCCGAGATGCGCGCCTGACCGCCGCGGGCGGTCCCGTTGGCGGGCGGCGGGGTGAAGCGCGCGGCCAGCGGCACGCTCGCCCGGTTGAACGGCAGCTCCGCATCGTCCTCCGGCCGCCACTCGCTGAGGCTCCGCCACCGTACGCCGGGTCCGGGGGATCCGGAGGGGAGGGAGCGGGGATACCAGTAGGAGGCGTAGGGCTGGAGTCCGCCGGAGGGCTCGGCGGCCCGGGCGGCGGGCGCGACGGCGGCCGCGACGCCCGCGGCCCCGGCCATGAGGACGTGACGACGGGTGGCTCTGTGGGCCATGAGTCTCCTTCACGAGGGGAAAGGCTGCGGGAAGGGAACGGCTACGGCACCTGCTCGGCCCGGAGCACCTCCGTGATGCCCCGCGCAGCCAGGTGCCCCGCATCGTCGGCGTGCTGCTCCAGCACCACCGCCGGCCGCCCCCCGGCGGAGGCGATCCGCATCCACGCCTCGAAGACCGCACCCCCCGGCCTGCACACCGAGCGGAACGGCGCCTCCCACACGTCCCCGGCATCCACGGCCAGCGCCGTCCGGCGCGGCTCGGGAGACGGCAGGCCCCCCTGCCGGAACTCCCGCACCAGCAGTGCCATCGCTTCCCCCGCGGGCTTGACCCGCCGGTCGTTGGTCAGCAGCCCGAGGCCGTACTCCAGCTCGGGGAAGTCCGCCAGGGAACGGTCCACGTCGTGCGAGCACCACCACGTCACGCCCCACACGTCGGGGCAGTCCAGCACGTTGCGCACGGTCGCCTCGGTGAAGGCCGCCGCCCGACCGGGCGGAATGTGCGGGGCGGGTGCCCCGACCTCCTGGAGCCACACCGGGCGCGAGGCGTCCTCGGCCCAGGCCTTGGAGAGTTCGACGAGATACGCGGCGTGCCGCTCCGTCGCCGCCCCGTGCGGCCCGTACCGCTGGGCGGTGCCGTTGAACACCCAGGAGTGCACCGCCGTCGCAGCCCCCAGCCGGGCCGAGTGCGCGGGCGTGAAGGGGTGCGTGCCGTCGTACCAGGCCGCGTCGTACGACGCGTGCAGATGCATCCGGCCCGGCGCGGCCTCCTCGCACGCCGCCAGCATCCTCCGCAGCCACCTGCCCGCCTGCCCGGCGTCGATCCGGTCGGGGTCGGGGTGCGGGGCGCCGGAGAACTGGTTGATCTCGTTGCCGACCGTCATGCCCAGGAAGTTGGGCCGGTCGGCGAGCGCCGCGGCGAGCACGGAGAGGTAGTGCGCCTGGGCCCGGACCACGTCCGGGTCGGTGAAGATGTTGCGGCGGTGCCAGGTGGTGGTCCAGGACGGCAGGAAGTCGAAGCTGGAGAGATGGCCCTGGAGCCCGTCGACGCCGACGTCGAGCCCGCGCTCGGCGGCCGCGTCCACGACGGCGGCGAGCTGTTCGACGGCGCGCGGCCGGACGAGCGTGCGGTTGGGCTGGAAGACGGGCCACAGCGGGAAGACGCGGATGTGGTCCAGGCCGAGGGCCGCGATGGAGTCGAGGTCGGCGCGGACCTCGTCGGGATCGAAGTCGAGCCAGTGGTGGAGCCAGCCCCGGGACGGGGTGTAGTTGACGCCGAAATGCATGGAGCCGAGACGCATGGAGGCGCAATCCCTTCAGCCCTTGACGGCGCCCTCGCCGACGCCGCGGAAGAAGTACCGCTGGAGGCAGGTGAACATCACGATGAGCGGGGCGACGGCGATGACGGTTCCGGCGGCGACCAGCCGGGGGTTCTGCGCGAACGTGCCGTGCAGGAAGTCCAGTCCGACGGTGAGGGTGAAGCGGTCGGAGTCGGACAGGACGATCAGCGGCCACAGGAAGTCGTCCCACGCCCCCATGAAGGCGAAGATCGCCACGACGGCGAGGGTGCCGCGCACCGACGGCAGCGCGATGCGCGTGAACCGCTGCCAGACGTTCGCCCCATCGATCACGGCGGCCTCCTCGATCTCGTACGGCACATTGGCGAAGGCGTTCCGCATGAGCAGCACGTTCAGCGCGCCCACTGCGCCGGGCAGGACGACGGCGGTGAGGGTGTTGTTGAGGTGGAGGTCGCGCATCATGGTGAACTGCGCGATGACGATCGACTCCAGCGGCACCAGCAGTGCCGTGACGAAGACGAGCCCCGCGAGCCTGCGGCCGCCGAACCGCAGCCGGGCCAGCGCATAGCCGGCCATGGAGGCGCCGACGAGGTTGGTGAGCACGCTGGCGAGGGCGACCTGGAGGGAGTTCAGCGCGTAGTCCCAGACCGGGATGATGTCCGCGACCGCCGTGTAGTTGTGCAGCGTGGGGTGGCGGGGCAGGAAGCGGGGCGGCGAGGTGTAGACGTCCTCGGTGGTGCCCTTGAGGGACGTCGACAGCTGCCACAGGAATGGGCCGACGGTGACGGCCAGGACCGCGAGCATCAGCAGGTAGCGCAGCGCCTTCTCCCAGCCGGACGTACGCCACGTCACGGGGCCTCCTTACGGTCCGCGCGCAGGACGAGGAGCATCAGCAGCAGCGTGACGGCGAAGACGACCAGCGAGACGGCCGAGGCATAGCCGACCCGGCCGCCGAGGCCGGTGCCGGTGCGCTGGACGAGCATGACGAGGGTGGTGTCCTGCCCGGCCGGGCCGCCGCTGGGCCCGGCCATCAGGAAGACCTCGGAGAAGACCTTGAACGCCGAGACGGACGACAGGGCGCCGACCAGCACCATGGTGGAGCGGACGGCAGGGACGGTGACGCTGGTGAAGCGGCGCAGGGCCCCCGCCCCGTCGACGGCCGCGGCCTCGTGCAGCTCGCGGGGGACGTTCCCGAGCGCCGCGAGGTAGACGACCATGTAGTAGCCCAGGCCCTTCCACACGGTCAGTGCCATGGCGCTCAGCAGCAACAGCCACTCGTCGCCGAGGAAGTCCACGGGGCCGGTGTCCAGCGCCCGCAGGATGCCGTTGACCAGGCCGCGGTCGTCCAGCATCCAGACCCAGATCAGGGACACCACGACCACGGACGCCACAACCGGGGTGTAGAAGGCGGACCGGAAGAAGGTGACGCCCGGCAGCTGCTTCTCCACCAGCAGCGCGAGCAACAGCGGCAGCAGCACGGTGAACGGCACGACCAGCAGCACATACAGGCCGCTGTTGCGCAGCGCCACCCAGAACTGTTCGTCCTCCAGCATGGCGCGGAAGTTGGCCAGGCCCGTCCAGTGGCCCGGCGTCAAGGTGCGGGCGTCGGTGAACGCCTTGCCGACGGTGCTCAGAAAGGGATAGAGGGTGAAGGCGGCGGTGACGGCGAGCCCGGGGAGGAGGAAGAGCCAGGGGCTCGCGGCCCGGTGGGTGCGGATGCGGCCGGCCATGGCGCGGTTCAGCCCTGCCGGAGCAGCTTGTTGCTCTGCGCGGCCGCGTCGTCCAGTGCCTGCCGGGGCGACTTCTTGCCCTGCAGGGCCTTGGCCACCTCATTGCGCAGGATCGTCTTCATTTCGTCGCTCATCACCACCGGCGTGTAATTGACCGCGCCTTTCAGCATCTTCGCCGAGGCCACCCTGACCCGGCCCTCGTCGGTGCCGTCCTCCTTCGTCCAGTACGGGTCGTCCAGCGAGCCCTTGGTGCTGGGGAAGATGGCGACCTTGTGGGCGAAGGCCTCCTGTTGTTGTTTCCCGGTGACGAAATGCGCGAAGGCGATCGCCGCCGCCTTGTGCTTGCTCCGGCTGTTGACGGCCAGGCCCATCACGTACATGTTCGGCTTGCCCGTGTTGTTGGGCGCGTCGGTGATGCCCAGATTGCGGTACAGGCTGGGTGCGTTCTCCTTGAACGTCTCCAGGTCGTGCGCCCCGCCCGGATTCATCGCGACCTTCTGTTCCAGGAACTTCTGGCCCGATTTCTCGGGGGTGTTGGTGAGCGCCTGCGGGTCGAGCCCGCCGTGTTCGTAGAGGTCCTTGTATTTGGTCAGCAGCTCGACGCCCTTGGGCTCGTCGTACGTGAACTTCGTCGCGTCCGCGTTCATCAGCTGCACCCCGTAGCGGCCGAAGTCCTCGATCGACGGGGTGGCGGCGAGAGTGGCGGTCTTCCCGCCGGACTGCCGGGCCATGCGGTCGGCGTCGGCGAACAGCTCGCCGTAGCTCCTGGGCGGCCGCTCCGGGTCGAGCCCGGAATCCCGGAACAGCGTCTTGTTGTAGAACAGCGGTCCGGTGTTGAGATACCAGGGGAAGGCGTACGAACCTCCCAGGCCCGGGAGGGAGTTGCCCTGCCATGCCTCGGGGGTGTATTCGCCCTTGAAGCGGGCTGCGGCCTTCTCCTTGTCCAGGTTCGTCAGCAGACCGGCCTTGGCCAGCGGATAGGAGAGATCGGGCGAGACATTGACGACGTCGGGCAGCGTCCCGGCACCGGCGTCGGCGCTGAGCTTGTCGGCGTAGTGCTCGGCCGGCTGGTCGAGCCAGGCGACCTTGACGTCCGGATTCTGCTTCTCGAAATCCCGGACCAGGCCCTCGAAGTAGTCCTTGAACTTGGCGCGGAGATTCCAGGTCTGAAAGGTGATCTTTCCCTCGGCCTTGCCGTCCGCGCTGCTTCCGCCGTCGTCCCCGCCGGATCCGCAGGCGGTCAGCGTCAGAGCGGAGACGAGCAGCGCGGCGGTGGCCGAGGCGGCTCTGCGTAAGGGAGGCATGGCCGTGGGTCTCCTTCGGTCGGGCCGGGAGTCGGCGGTCCAAAACCTGCACCCGTGAAGGGAGTCCCGTCAATACGTCGGGCACGACTTCCGCAAGGAACTAATGCGCTTTAGTGTGTTGGTCCGCAATGGGCGGGTGAATGCACGCTCATGCGCCCGAGGAGAGGGGCAGTCATGCGCCGAACGCCCGCCCGGCGTCCGACGATCAAGGACATCGCGCGCCGGGCGGGCGTCTCCGAGAGCGCCGTGTCCTTCGCGCTCAACGGCCGTCCCGGAGTGTCCGCCGCCACCCGCGACCGGGTGCGGCGCGTCGCCGAACAGCTGGGCTGGCAGCCCAGCACGGCGGCCCGGGCCCTGTCCGGGGAGGGCTCGGCCACCGTCGGGCTGGTGCTGGCCCGCCCTGCCCGGACGCTCGGCGTCGAGTCGTTCTTCCTGCAGCTCGTCTCCGGGGTGCAGGAGGCGCTGGCCGCACGCCGCTTGGGGCTGCTCTTCCAGGTCGTGGAGGACACGGACGCCGAGTGCGCGCTCTACCGCCGCTGGTGGGCCGAGCACCGCGTGGACGGGCTGCTCGTCGTCGATCCGCGGGACGGCGACCCGCGACCCGCGCTGCTCGCGGAACTTGGCCTGCCCGCCGTGCTCATCGGCGCCCCCGGCCACGGCACCGCCCCGCACGGCGGTGCCCTCTCCACCCTCTGGGCCGACGACACCGGCGCTATGGCCTCGATCGTGGACCATCTGCACACCCTGGGTCACCGGCGCATCGTGCACATCGCGGGCCTGCCGGGCCTCGCCCACACCCGGCGCCGCATCGAGTCCCTGCGCGCCGAGGCCGGCCGCCGCGGCCTGCCGGAGGTGACGTCCCTGACCACCGACTACTCCGACGCGCAGGGCGCCGAGGCCACCCGGCGCGTCCTGGCCGCCGACCCCCCGCCCACCGCGATCGTCTACGACAACGACGTGATGGCGGTGGCCGGGCTCGCCGTGGCCGCCGAGCGCGGCGTGTCCGTACCCGGCGAGCTCTCCCTCATCGCCTGGGACGACTCGGTTCTCTGCCGCAACA
This sequence comes from Streptomyces olivoverticillatus, assembly GCF_014203555.1. Lineage (GTDB taxonomy): Bacteria > Actinomycetota > Actinomycetes > Streptomycetales > Streptomycetaceae > Streptomyces > Streptomyces olivoverticillatus. The sequence continues at coordinate 175,468 of NZ_JACHJH010000003.1, forward strand.
CCCACCCCGCCGTCACCGCGCTGGTCCGGGACACGGCGGCGTTCGGCAGGCGCGCGGCCGAACACCTCGTCGCACTCCTCGACGGCGGCCCCGCCCTCGACGTCCGCGACCCGCTCCCACGCCTCGCACCCCGCGGCAGCACCGGACCCGCCCCCGGGCCGTGACCCAGGACGGCCGGGCCTTACGGACTCAGCGCTGCCGGACCAGCGGGAACGGCAGCGTCTCCCGGATCGACAGGCCCGTCAGGAACATCACCAGCCGGTCCACGCCGATGCCCAGCCCGCCCGTCGGCGGCATCGCGTATTCGAGGGCGCGCAGGAAGTCCTCGTCGAGCTCCATGGCCTCCGGGTCGCCGCCCGCCGCCAGCAGCGACTGCGCGGTCAGCCGCCGGCGCTGCTCCACGGGGTCGATGAGCTCCGAGTAGGCCGTGCCCAGTTCGGTGCCGAACGCCACCAGGTCCCAGCGCTCGGCGAGCCGGGGATCGGCCCGGTGCGGGCGGGTGAGCGGCGAGACGTCGGTGGGGAAGTCCTTGAAGAACACCGGCAGCGTGGTCCGCTCCTCCACCAGCCGCTCGTACATCTCCAGCACGATCTCGCCCCGCCCGGTCTCCGCCCGGAACGGCACGCCCGCCGCGTCGCAGTGGCGGCGCAGCACCTCGGCGGGAGTGTCCGGCCCGACCTCCTCGCCGAGCGCCTCCGAGAGGGCCCCGTAGACGGTCTTGACCGGCCAGCTGCCCGAGATGTCGTGCTCGACGAGCTTGCCCGAGCCGTCGCCGGCCGCCCGCAGCACGAAGGGCGAGCCGTGCGCGGCGACGGCCGCCTGCTGGATCAGCTCGCGCGTCAGGTCCAGCATCACGTCGTAGTCGGCGAACGCCTGATACGCCTCCAGCATCGTGAACTCGGGGTTGTGCTTGTAGGACACGCCCTCGTTGCGGAAGGTACGGCCCAGCTCGAAGACCTTCTCCATGCCGCCGACGCACAGCCGCTTGAGATACAGCTCGGGCGCGATGCGCAGATACAGGTCGAGGTCGTAGGCGTTGATGTGGGTGGTGAACGGCCGGGCGTTCGCGCCGCCGTGCACCGCTTGGAGCATCGGCGTCTCGACCTCCAGGAAGCCGCGGTCGAGCAGGCCCTGGCGCAGCGCCTGCACCGCGGCGCAGCGGGCCCGCACGGTCCGGCGGGTCTCGGGCGAGACGGCGAGGTCCACATAGCGCATCCGGACCCGGGTCTCCGGGTCGCTCAGCCCGCGCAGCTTGTGCGGCAAGGGGCGCAGGCACTTGGCGGTCATCCGCACGCGGGTGACGAAGACGGTGAGCTCACCGTGGTCGGTGGTGCCGACCTCGCCCTCGGCCTCGATGTGGTCGCCGAGGTCGATGTGCCGGGCGAAGCGCCGCAGGCACTCCTCGCCCGAGCCGTCCCGGGTGAGGGTCAGCTGCAGATCGCCGGACCAGTCGCGCAGCACGGCGAAGGCGACGCCGCCGTGGTTGCGTACGAGCATCACCCGCCCGGCCACGGTGACGCGCTCGCCGGTGCGGACCGAGGACGGCAGCCCGGGGTGCGCGGCCCGGACGGCGGCGAGGGTGTGCGTACGGCGGGCGTCCACGGGATAGGGCTCGACGCCCGCGGCGCGCAGCAGCTCCAGCTTGTGCCGCCGCACCCTGACTTGTTCGGGCAGGCCCGCCTGCTCCGCGGCCTCCGCCGCCAGAGCCGCCCCCGTGCTGGTGACGAAGCCCAGTTCGCTCACGGGCGGCAGCCCGGCCGTGGACACCGGGCTGGTGATGCCCCGGACCCGGCCCCGGCTCCACAGCTTGCCCAGGCTCGGCACCGAGACGAACCCCTCCGCGATGCCCGCTGCCAGCCCGATCCTGGCCAGCGCCCCGGCGTCGGCGTAGGACAGGAAACGGGGGTGCCACTCGGGGTCGTACTTGACGTTGGAACGGTAGAGCGCCTCCAGCTGCCACCACTTGGAGAAGAACAGCAGCAGCTTCCGCCACAGCCGCAGCACCGGCCCCGCGCCGATCCGCGCCCCTTCCTGGAACGCGGCACGGAAGACGGCGAAGTTCAAGGAGATGCGCTTGATGCCGAACTTCCCGGCCTGTCCGCACAGCTGGGCGACCATGAACTCCATGACCCCGTTGGGCGCGGCCCGGTCACGGCGCATCACGTCCAGCGAGACGCCGTCGCGGCCCCACGGCACGAACGACAGCAGCGCGATCATGTTTCCGTCGCTGTCGAAGGCCTCGACGAGCAGGCAGTCGCCGTCGGCCGGATCGCCCAGGCGCCCCAGCGCCATCGAGAAGCCGCGCTCGGTCTCGGTGTCGCGCCAGGCGTCCGCGCGCCGGATGACCTCGCCCATCTCCTCGTCGGTGAGTGCGGCGTGGCGGCGGATGCGGGTGGTCGCGCCCGTGCGCTCGACGCGGTTGACGGCCTGGCGGGTGATCCGCATCTTGCGGCCTTCGAGGTCGAAGGAGGCGATCTGGAGGATGGCCTCGTCGCCCAGCTGGAGGGCGCCCAGGCCCGCCCGGGCGTAGGCCCGGGCGCCGTCCTCGCTGGCCCCCATCACCGCCGGCTGCCAGCCGTAGCGGCCCGCCAGCGACAGCCAGGCGTCGATGGCGGGGGCCCAGCTCTCGGGATCCCCGAGCGGGTCGCCGGAGGCCAGGCAGACCCCGGCCTCGACGCGGTAGGTGACGGCGGCCTTGCCGCTGGGGGAGAAGACGACGGCCTTGTCCCGGCGGGTCGCGAAGTAGCCGAGGGAGTCCCGGCCGCCGTAGTGGCCGAGGAGGGTGCGGATGCGGAGCTCTTCGTCGTCGTGCAGGGCGGCGACCAGGCGCTGCGAGCGGAAGAGCGTCATGGCGGCGTTGAGCAGCGCCAGCGCGCCGAGCAGCCCCAGCAGGAAGTAGACCCAGTGCGGCGGGTGCCCGGCGAAGTGCCGGCCACCGACCAGCCCGCCGCACACCTTGTTGGCGGCGAACAGCAGCCGGTTGCCGCCGCCGCGCTCCAGAGAACCCGGGAAGAGCGACACCAGGCCCCAGCCGATGACGATGGCCACGGCGAGCCCGGCCACCAGCACCAGCAGGGCGCGCAGGAACGCACCCCGCCGCGAGGCCGCGTAGAACTCGCGGCGGGCCAGCACCAGGACCGTCAGCGCCACGGCGCAGACGGCCAGCGAGGGGATTATGTCCCAATAGCCCACGGCGAGCAGCAGCGCATCCGCGAGCAGGAGCAACGCCAGATAGCCGAGGACGAACCAGAGCGCGACCCGCTTGCGGGCGGCCATCGCGGTGGCCAGCAGCAGCAAGAAGACGGCGTAGGCCAGATTGGCGGCGGTGGGCACCGTCAGGACGGACAGGCCGTAGACCACGGGGCGGGCCGCCCGCCGCAGCGGCAGGATCAGCGAGGTGAGCGCGCAGAAGAGCCCCAGCAGGCCGAAGAAGATCGCGAAACCGTTGGGCACCCGGTGCAGGAAGCGCTGCCAGGCGGAGACCAGCTCACTGTGCTCGGCCGTTTCCTGGATCGTTTCCTGCCCCGGGACCGGTCCGCGGTCCCCGGCTGTGCGGCTCATTCCGTCAGCCTAGGCAGGCCGCGGGTCCCGCGCCTGTCGAATGCCACGCGCATCCATACCCGAATGGAGTATGCCTGCCGCGCAGGTCGGGGCGGTCCAATAGGCGAGACTGACCAACAACCGCAGCTCCTTCGAGGAGGTCCGCCATGGCCGTTTCGATCTCCGTGGTCCTACTGCTTCTGATCCTGGCGGTGGTGTTCCTGCGCAATGGAGGGCTGCGCCTCTCGCATGCGCTGGTCTGTGTCCTGCTCGGGTTCCTCCTGGCGAGTTCGAGCGTGGCGCCCACCATCTCCAACGGCATCTCGGCCACGGCGGAGATCGTCAGCGGCGTACGGCCCTGACGGGCGCCGTGCCCGTCAGTGACCGCAGCTGCCTTGGCCGGTCGGACGGCCCGACCACTGTGGGGGGTCAGCGTCCGATCTCGACGTCCTCCAGGACGCCCAGCGCGTCCGGCACCAGGATGGCCGCCGAGTAGTAGGCGCTGACCAGGTAGGACGAGACCGCCTGCTCGTTGATGCCCATGAAGCGGACGTTGAGGCTGGGCTGGTACTCGTCGGGGATGCCGGTCTGGTGCAGGCCGACGACGCCCTGGTTCTCCTCGCCCGTGCGCATGGCGAGGATGGAGCTCGTCCCCGTGTCGCTGATGGGGATCTTGTTGCAGGGCAGCAGGGGGACGCCGCGCCAGGAGCGGACGGCGCTGCCGAGCACCTCGATGTTCTTGGGGTAGAGGCCGCGGTTGTTGCACTCGCGGCCGAACGCGGCGATGGTGCGCGGGTGTGCCAGCAGGAACTGGGTCTTGCGGCGCCGGGAGAGCAGCTCGTCGAGGTCGTCGGGGGTGGGTGGGCCGCTGCGGGTGTGGATGCGCTGGCCGAGGTCGGCGTTGTGGAGGAGGCCGAATTCCCGGTTGTTGACCATCTCGTGTTCCTGGCGTTCGCGCAGGGCTTCGATGGTGAGGCGGAGTTGCTGTTCGAGCTGGTTCATCGGCTCGTTGTAGAGGTCGGCGACGCGGGTGTGGACCCTCAGCACCGTCTGCGCCACGCTCAACTCGTACTCGCGAGGCTTGAGTTCGTAGTCGACGAAGGTGCCGGGGATGGCGGGCTCGCCGCTGTGCCCGGAGGTGATGGCGATATCGGCCTCGCCCCGCTTGTTGGCGGGCGGCGTGGGCCGGGAGGCGAAGTCGTCGACGTGGGCCCGCAGGGCGGGCGAGCGGTCGGCCAGCTCCTGGAATGTCTGCACGGGGAGCGTCAGAACGGTGCAGCGTGTCAGGGCGCGTACGGTGAAGTGCCAGGTGCCGTCCGGCTCCAGGGGCACGCGCTCGCCGAAGTAGTCGCCGTCGGCCAGGGTGCCGAGCGTGGTCTCGTCCCCGTATTCGCCGGTGCCCGTCTTGGTGAGCTTGCCGTGGGCGATCAGGAAGACCTGGTCGGCGGGCTGGCCGGCCTCCACCAAGGTGTCTCCCGGCGCGTACTGCCGCTGGACGAATCCGTCCGCCAGCGCCTCCAGGGTGTCGCTGTCACCGAACCCGCGCAGCAGCGGCAGCTCTCCGAGCTCCGGGGGGATGACCCGTACCTCGGTGCCAGTCGAGGTGAACTCGACGCGGCCGTCCCCGACGGTATAGCTCAGCCGCCTGTTGACCCGGTACGTGCCGGCCGACACCTGCACCCAGGGCAGCACCCGCAGCAGCCAGCGCGAGGAGATCCCGCGCATCTGCGGTACGGACTTGGTGGTCGTGGCGAGCTGGCGTGCGGCGTCGGTGCCGAGGCTCAGCTGGGACCGGTCCTGCTGGTCGGAGTGCTCCGGCTCCACTGACGTGGTCATAAGTGATGATCACCCATCTGTGCGATACAGGGACTGCGATACAGGACGAAGTCGTGCTGCTGCGATGTGCGGGGAACGGGCACGCGTACGCGGGGAGCCGGGCGGCGGCTGTGTCCAGGCCCCTGGACCGGCCCGGCACCCGGTTCGCGTCCCCGTCGAGGGCAGCGGTGTCGCTTCCGCTGCCCGTGATGCCTTTCGAACGGCCCGTCAGTGTCCGACTTCGACGTTCTCGAGAATTCCGAGGGCATCCGGAACGAGAACAGCGGCCGAATAGTAGGCACTCACCAGATAGGACATGATGGCCTGGTCGCTGATGCCCATGAAGCGGACGGAAAGGCTCGGCTGGTATTCATCCGGAATTCCCGTCCGGTGCAGGCCGACGACGCCTTGTGACTCCTCGCCCGTACGCATCAGCAGGACGGAGCTGATGCCGGTCTCGGTGATGGGGATCTTGTTGCAGGGGAAGAGGGGCACTCCCCGCCAGGCGGGCACCGCATGGCCGCCCACGTCGACGCTGTCCGGGTAGACGCCGCGGCGGTTGAACTCGCGGGCGATCGCCGCGATGGTGCGCGGGTGGGCCAGCAGGAAGCCCGGGTCCTTCCAGACGGTCGCCAGGAGGTCGTCGAGGTCGTCGGGGGTGGGTGGGCCGCTGCGGCTGTGGATGCGCTGGCCGAGGTCGGCGTTGTGGAGGAGGCCGAATTCCCGGTTGTTGACCATCTCGTGTTCCTGGCGTTCGCGCAGGGCTTCGATGGTGAGGCGGAGTTGCTGTTCGAGCTGGTTCATCGGTTCGTTGTAGAGGTCGGCGACGCGGGTGTGGACCCTCAGCACCGTCTGCGCCACGCTCAGCCCGTACTCGCGGGGAGAGGGCTCGTAGTCGGCGAAGACGCCCGGCAGGGACGGCTCGCCCACATGCCCGGAGGCGAGCTCGATGGCCGATTCCCCGTGCTCGTTGTGCGGGCGTCCGGCCGCCGTCCGAAAGGCCTCGACATGGGTGCGGAGCTGCGGCGAGCGCTCCAGCGCGTCCAGAAAATCCTGGCGTTGCAGGGTCAGCACCGTGCAGGCGGTCACGGCCCGGACCGTGAAGTCCCACTGCCCGGCCTCGGGGGCGGCCAGCGCCTGGTCGCCGAAGTAGCCGCCGCCGGCCAGGACTCCGAGTACGACCGGTTCGCCGTACTCCCCGGGGTGCACCCTCTCGGCCTTGCCGTGCGCGACCAGCACCACCTGGTCGGCCGGTTGGCCCACCTCCACCAGGGCGTCGCCCGGCACGAACTCCCGCTGGACGAAGCGGTCCGCCAGCGTCCGGAGCACCTCGGCGTCCTCGAACCCCCGCAGCAGCGGCAGCTCGCCCAGCTCCGCCGGGATGACCCGCACCTCCGCGCCGGTGGTGAAGAACTCCACCCGGCCGTCCCCGAGGGTGTGCGTCAGACGGCGGTTGACCCGGTAGGTGCCACCGGAGAGCTGCACCCACGGCAGCAGACGCAGCAGCCACCGAGAGGTGATCCCCTGCATCTGGGGAACGGACTTGGTCGTGGTCGCCAGATTCCGGGCGGCCTCGGTGCCCAGACTCAACCGGTCCGGTGGATTATCCGTTCCCGTTCCGGACTCCACTGACGTCGTCATAATCGAATGCCCACCCATCCCATGCGGAACTGTCCATTACGGAACGCGGGAATTGCGTGCGCCGATGAATTCCCGCCCGACCCCGTTCGAAGTTAGCAGCGGGCTTCGGTGCGCGCGATCACTCAAAAGGATGGGATTGAACTGTGATGTCACCGTCGGATAAAAACGCCGATGCCGTTGGGCACGGCCCGCTCGACGCCGCCCGACGGATGGTTGCGCACGGCCGAGTGCGCGCTCCCCGGCTTGCGGGTCACGAGCGTGGAGGAGCCGCCGCCGTCGAGGTTGAAGGCGTCGTCGGCCCCGAGCCTGCGCATGGTGCGGGCGAGCTCCGCGACGGTCAGGCCCGAGCGGTAGGAAGCGCCGCCGTCCAGCGCCAGCAGATACAGCCGGTGCCCGTGGTCGGCGGCGCCCGCGGCGGTCCGAACAGCCGGGGTCGCCGCATCCAGTCCGGACAGCAGACGCCCGCCGCGCAGGATCGGGAAGCCGCCGATCGCGAAGCGCAGCGCGCCGGACCGTCTGCCCACCAGCCGCGGCTCGACGTCCACCCGGTCCCCGACGCCCAGCTTCCGCAGCTGCCGCGCCCCTTCCTCGCGCCCCACGAGCACCACTGAACCGGCGGCGATGCCGCCGCGGCCCGGTCTGCCCGCCACCGAAGCCACCCGGCCTCGCCTGACGGTCAGTTCGTAGGTCTCGTCACTGCACGGCGCCCCCCGGTCCCGGTCGGTGCCGCACGTCGCCCGTCGGCGCGAGGTCTTGCCCCACGCCGAGGTGAAGGCGCCGATGCCGTCGACGGGCAGGGCGTACTGGTTGAGGCCGTTGAGCGGCAGCTCCCCGTCCTCCGTCTGCACCGAGCCCTCCAGCGCGAGCCGGTCCAGCCGCGCCACCTTGTCGGTGCCCACGGCGAAGACGTCCTCCGTGGTGACGCCCGACGGCATCTCCGGTCCGAACCGCTGCCCGTCGGGCACCGCCGCCTTGAGCGCGTGCCCGTCCGCGACGGCCGGGCCCACCGGCGCCCCGGTCGCCTCCACTCCCGGGTGCTGGTTCTCCGCGATGTTGAAGAAGTCCCCGTTCACGGCGCCCACCGCGGAGTCCCGGTCGGCCAGCTGGGACACCTTGGCGCGCGCCCCCACCGCCCCCGCGTACAACAAGTCCACCGATACCCGGCGGTTGCGCAGGTCCACGGTGAGCAGATGTCCGTACGCCCGTCCGTGCGCCCCCTTCAGTGAGAAGCCCCGGTACGTCACGCCCGAGGCGATCGCGGCCGGGGACCCCAGCTGCAGCTCCGTGCTCTCGTCCGCCTTGGCCCAGGCCACGCCCCCGTCGATCAGCGAGACCCATGCCACCAGCACCGTCATCACCGCGCGCACGCGGTGTCCACGTCTATTCACTGTCACCCCAGAGGTCCCGTCAACTCTTCTGTGAGTCAGGGGACTTATTCATGCCCCGGAAGAACGCCGAGGAACGCACCGATGTCGACCCGGGCAACTCTCGCCGCGTCCCTGCCAAAAGGCCCTGCGGGCCCCGATACTCACTGACGTCAGCGTGCGCAGCCCGCGAGTATTCGCTCACCCGACCGGGAGGCAGCCCCATGAGCCCTCATACGCGCCGAGCAGCCCTCGTCACCCTCGGAGCAGCCCTCGCGGGCTCCTTCGCCGCCCCGGCCTTCGCCGACTCCGCCGCCGGCGGGCCCCTCGGCGAGCCGCCGCTGCGCCACGCTCACGCCCACAACGACTACGAGCACCCGCACCCGCTCACCGACGCCCTCTCGCACGGCTTCAACAGCGTCGAGGCCGACATCTGGCTCGTCGACGGCAAACTGCTCGTCGCCCACGACGCCTCGCAGCTCGACCCGGCCCGCACCCTCGAAGCCCTCTACCTCGACCCCCTGCAACGCCGCATCAAGGCCAACCGCGGCCGCGTCTACCGGGGGTACGACCTGACCGTGCAGCTGCTCATCGACATCAAGACCGCGGGCGACCCCACCTACCGGGAGCTGGCCCGGCGGCTGCGTCCGTATCACGCGATGCTCAGCGTCTTCTCGGGCGGCCGGGTGCGGCGCGGCGCGATCACCGCCGTCGTCTCCGGCGACCGCGGCGCGCGGATCCCGATGGAGGCGGAGCGCGTGCGGCACGCCTTCTACGACGGCCGGCTGACCGACCTCGGCGGCCCGCCCGCGGCCTTCGCGCCGCTGATCAGCGACAACTGGAACGAGCACTTCAGCTGGCAGGGGAACGGTCCCGTGCCCGAGCGGGAGCGCGCCCTGCTCAGACGGATCACCGCCACCGCGCGCGCCGAGCGCCGCCACGTGCGATTCTGGGCCACGCCCGACCAGCCGGGCCCGGCTCGCGACGCGCTCTGGCGCGAACTGCTGGCCGCGGGCGTGGACTACCTCAACACGGACGACCTCGCGGGCCTGGAGGCGTTCCTCCGCACGGTGCGCTGACGTCTCGGCGGTCACCCGGTGAATCGTACTGTTAGCGGATCTTTCCGGCCGCGACGCCACGCGCGGAACCCACCTGATGGAATGTCGCGATCCGGCGCGGAACGTGTGGCGGTACGGTCACCACGCCGCCGCGTCACCGCCATCGCGGGGACGCTGGCGCCATGGCCACTCCACCGGGATCGCCGTACGGACCGCCGCCCGCGGGGCCGCCTCCGGGCGGCTTCGGACCCGCCCAGCCGCCCTGGCAGCCCCAGCCGCCGCCCCGTCGCGGTGGCGGACGAGGAATCGCGATCGCCGTGACCGCGGTGCTGGTGGTCGCGGCGATCGCGGTGGGCTCGGTGCTGGTCATGAGTGGCAAGAGCGGCAACGGCAAGCCGGGAAAGGTGGGCTCGCCCGGCGGAGCGAGCGGCCCCTCCAACTCCGGCTTGCCGAGCGGCGTGCCGTCGTGGCTGCCGACAGAGCTCCCCTCCGGTCTTCCCTCGGGCCTTCCGTCGGACCTGCCCACGAGCCTGCCCACGAGCATTCCCACAGACCTGTTCGGCGCCGCGGCCGGCAGCGGGTGAGCTTCACTCCTGCGGCACGGCCTGGATGTCGAGTTCGACGCGCATGGTCGCGCCGATCATCGCGATGCCGCGCCGGATCATGGAGCGCCAGTCCAGGGTGAAGCCCTCGCGGTGCAGCTCGGTCGAGGCGGAACAGGCGGCGCGGGTCTCGCCCATGATGGTGCCGGTGCCGGTGCCGGTGCCGGTGCCGATGCCCAGGTAGCGGGTGTCGAGCGAGACGTTCCGGTTGACGCCGTGCAGGTTGAGCACGCCTTGGACGGCTCACCGGGAGCCCCCGAGGTGCACGAAGCGCTCGCTGGTGAACTGCATGTACGGGTATGCGGCGACGTCGAGGAACTCGGGGAAGCGCAGGTGTGCGTCCTCGGCTGCCGCCTACCCGAGTGCGGCCGCGGTAAGCCTGGCGATCGAGGCCTGCGGCGGACCGGCCGCCGTGAGCCGGGCCGCGTCCTCGCGGACGGTGGGTTCCGCCGGAAGCGGCGTCAGCTCGTGGCCGGGCGCCAGGGCTTCCTCCAGCAGCATCCGGGCACGGACTGCCGCGTCCGCGGCCAGGAACTCCAGTGCCGCGACGTCGACCTCGCAGCCGGCCGGTACGTCACCGGCCGACAGGGGCGACCGTACGGGCGTGTCCGCGACGGGAAGGGGAGCGGGCAGTGGGGGGAGGCGGTGGCGCGCGGTGAACGCCTCGTGCGCGAGAACTCCCGCCGGGGGCCGGGGCGCATGCGCGGTGTTGCGTTCGGCACCGAGCTCCTGCACCCGCTTCACGAGCTTGCTCTCGCCCCGCCCCCGCATCAGCAGCAGCACGAACGGGTCCTCGTCCAGCAGCCGGGCGACCTGGTGGCAGAGTGCCACCGTGTGGGCACAGTGGTCCCACGCCTCACAGGCGCACTCCGGCTCCAGATCCCCGATGCCCGGCAGCAGCTCCACGCCCACGGCCTCCGCGTCCTCCACCAGCTCCGGCGGCATCTCGCCGTCCAGCAGGGCCGCGAGGTGCCCGGCGCGCCCGGCGACCAGCTCCAGCAGGCGCGCCCAGTCGGCCGCGGAGAGCTGCTGGACCAGCACGTCGGAGCGGTACGACATGCCGTCACGGTCGCGTACCACCGCGGTGATCCGGCCCGGCTGTACGGACACGGCACCGACCGCCCCCGCCCGGGCGTGCCTCCGGCCGGCCTTCACCTGCTTGCCGTCGAGTGCCGTGTCCTCAAGCGCTTTCAGCCACGTCCGGCCCCACCAGCTGCGGGCGAATGCCGTGCCGCGCACCGGAGGCAGGGCCTCGAAGGTGCGCTCGGATGCATGCTGCGTGGTCATCGGGTCCCCCTCAGCGCCACGAGTTCGGCCAGCTCGGCGTCGCTCAGCTCGGTCAGTTCGGTGATCTCGGTGTCCCCGGCGCCCAGCACTGCATCCGCCAGGGCTTGTTTGCGCGTCAGCATCTCGGCGATCCGGTCCTCGACCGTGCCCTCGGCGATCAGCCGGTGCACCTGGACCGGCCGGCTCTGACCGATGCGGTAGGCACGGTCGGTGGCCTGTGCCTCGACGGCCGGGTTCCACCAGCGGTCGAAGTGCACGACATGCCCCGCGCGGGTGAGGTTCAGCCCCGTCCCGGCCGCCTTGAGCGACAGCAGGAAGACCGGCACCTCGCCGTCCTGGAAGCCGCGCACCATCTCCTCGCGCCGCGCCACGGGCGTACCGCCGTGCAGCAGCTGCGAGCGCACACCGCGCGCCGTCAGATGCCGCTCCAACAGCTTGGCCATCTGCACGTACTGGGTGAAGACCAGCACGCTGCCGTCCTCGGCGAGGATGGTGTCCAGCAGTTCGTCCAGCAGCTCGACCTTGCCGGAGCGGCCGGGGAGACGCGGGCTGTCCTCCTTGAGGTACTGGGCAGGGTGGTTGCAGATCTGCTTCAGCCCGGTCAGCAGCTTGACGATCAGCCCGCGGCGCGCGAACCCGTCGGCCTCGGCGACCTCGGCCAGCAGTTCCCGTACGACGGCCTCGTACAGGCCCGCCTGCTCCTTGGTGAGGGCGACCGCGTAGTCCGTCTCCGTCTTGGGCGGCAGCTCGGGTGCGATGCCGGGGTCGGACTTGCGGCGGCGCAGCAGGAAGGGGCGCACGAGCGCGGCGAGCCGCGCGGCGGCCGCGGGGTCGGCGCCGCCCTCGACGGCGCGGGCGTGACGCCGCCGGAAGGCACCCAGCGAACCGAGCAGGCCGGGGGTCGTCCAGTCGAGAATGGCCCACAGCTCCGAGAGGTTGTTCTCCACCGGTGTGCCGGACAGCGCCACCTTGGCCTTGGCGCCGATGGTGCGCAGCGCGACTGCCGTGGCGGAGTAAGGGTTCTTCACGTGCTGGGCCTCGTCCGCGACGACCAGGCCCCAGCCGGTCTCGGCCAGTCGCTCCGCGTCCAGCCGCATGGTGCCGTACGTGGTGAGGACGAACTCCCCGTCCGTCACGGCCTCCAGGGAGCGTGACGGGCCGTGGAAGCGGCGCACGGCGGTGCCCGGGGCGAACCGCTCGATCTCGCGCCGCCAATTGCCCATCAGGGACGCCGGGCAGACGACGAGGGTCGGCCCCTCGGCGCCGGGCAGGGTCCGGCGGTGCAGATGGAGGGCGATGAGGGTGACGGTCTTGCCCAGGCCCATGTCGTCGGCGAGGCAGCCGCCGAGCCCGAGGGAGGTCATCCGGTTCAGCCAGTCCAGGCCGCGCAGCTGGTAGTCGCGGAGTGTGGCCGCCAGTGCGGCGGGCTGGGCGACGGGTGCCCGGGCGGCCTCGGGGTCGGCGATCCGGTCGCGGAGCGCGGCCAGCCAGCCGGTCGCCTCCACGGCGACGGTCTCGCTCTCGTCGGCGTCGGTGCCGTCCGCGTGCGTCCGGCCGGTGAGCGCGGCTCCCAGCGCCTGGATCGGTGTGACCGTGCGGTCGCGGCGGGCGCGGGCGCGGCGCACCGCCTCGGGGTCGACGAGCACCCATTGGCCGCGCAGGCGAACGGCGGGGCGGCTCGCCTCGGTGATCCGGTCGAGCTCCTCTCTTGTCAGCTCGCGGTCGCCGAGGGCGAAGCGCCAGCTGAAGGAGAGCAGTGCGTCGGCCGACAGCAGGGAGGGCATCGCCGAACCCTGCTCACCCAGTGGGCGGTTGTCGTCGTCCGGCGGGCCCACGACGGCGCGCGTCGTGAACGTACGGACGAGATCCTTGGGCCAGTGCACCTCGACCCCTGCGGCGTCCAGAGCCGCCGCGGCGGCGCCGAGCAGCTCGCCGGCTTCCTCGTCGGACAGCTCGATCGCCTCGGGGACGGCGGCGGAGAGCAAGGGTGCGAGCACCGGCCAGGCGTGGACGGCGCGGCGCAGGGCGAGCAGGGCGTTTGTCCGGGCACTGCCGCCGAACGTGGCGGCGGTCCACACGTCGGACACGTCCGCGACGAGCGCAGGGTCGCCGAGGCTGTGCAGCTGCAGGACGGCGCGGAAGCGCGGGGCGGGCGGCTCTTCGGAGCCGTCGACATCCGGGGCAGGTGTTCCGGTCGGCAGGAGGACTTCGATGCGCAGGGAGAGCCGTACGCGGCCGTCGTACGCGGCGGCGGTCTGCTCGGCCCTGGTCTGCCGCCGACGCGGCTGCGGCTGTGGATCGGAGACGGCGAATGCGCGGCCGCCGGCGGCGAGCGCAGCCGCGGGAGTGCGGGGGAGGCCGTCGGCGACGGCGTCCAGGAAGGCGCGGACGAGGCCCTCCGGCTCGGGCAGCAGCAAGGGATCGGTGCCGGGCAGCGGCACGGCGTGGGCGGCCGGCGGCATGGCGGCGGCCAGCTCCTGTACCCGGCGCAGGTCGCCCGGGGTCAGCGGACCCACCCGCCAGGTGTCGTGGTCGGTGGCCGTGATGCCCGGCAACAGCTTGCCGGTGGCCGCCAGTTGCAGGGCGAACACGGCAGCGGTGCCCCAGAAGGCGGCGGCCTCGTCGGCCCCTGCCGCGCGGGCACGGGTCAGCACGGGAAGGGCCTCGCGCACGGGCAGCACGGTGGCCCGTACGGACGCGGTGCAGACACCGGGCCCGTCGGCTACGGCGACGGTCAGCTCCTCGATGGCGCCCGTCGCCATGGGCGGTTCGCCGTCCGGCAGCCAGAAGGCGACGCGACCGGCGCGGGCGGGGTCTCCGGGGAGGAAGACGGCCTGACAGCGGGTGAGGCGGGTGAGGTCGGACGGGCTGATGGAGGGCGGTGCGACAGAGGGCAGGGTCACGACGCTGCGCATTCCTCAAATTTGACTAGTAGTGCTCAGAGCGGCCGAGAGTACAGGACGCGCCTCCCGAACGAAGGCCTTGCGCATGTGAGCCGCGCCACTTCACCTGCGCAAGGTGGAGGTAACCCCCTGGGGCATCCGGGGCGTTGCCCCCCACCGGTCCGGGTGGTGACTCCATGGCCGCACTCCACCCCTCGTCCGTACGTTTCGTGAGGTCCGACACGCGCCACCGCCAAGCCACCGGAGACCCCATGCCCCAGGCCAGTGCCGTCCTCCCGGAGCCCGTCACAGGCAGCGACTTCGCTCCGCTGCTGCGCCAGGTCCGGGCCGCAGGCCTCCTCGAACGCCGCAGGGGCCGGTACGCCCTCACCGCCACCACCGACCTGCTCGCCCTCGCCGCCACGGCCACCGCGATCGTGCTCACCGGCGACTCCTGGTGGACCCTGCTGCTCACCCTTCCGGCCGCGGTGTTCTGGGCCCGGATCGCCTTCCTCGGACACGACAGCGGACACGCACAGATAGCCGCCACCCGTCGCACGAACCGCGCACTGGGCCTCGTCCACGCCGATCTGCTGCTCGGGATGAGCTACGGCTGGTGGAACGACAAGCACGTGCGCCACCACGCCAACCCCAACCACGTCGACAAGGACCCCGACGTCGGCGTGGGCGCACTGGTGTGGACCCAGCGGCAGGCCGCCCGCCGACAGGGGCTCGCCCGGTGGCTCACCCGCAACCAGGCCTGGCTGTTCTTTCCCCTGCTGCTCCTGGAAGGCATCAATCTCAAGGTCTCCAGCGTCCTCGACCTCAAACGCCGCGACGCACGCGACCGCCGGACCGAAGCCGTACTCCTCGGCGTGCACACCGCCGCATACGCCACCTTGCTGCTGACGGCCATGTCACCCGGCAAGGCGCTCGCCTTCGCGCTTCTTCACCACGCCCTCTTCGGCCTCCACCTCGGCATGGTCTTCGCCCCCAACCACAAGGGCATGGAGATGCCGGATCCCGACGGCGAACGCTGGGGACATCTGCGCCGCCAGGTCCTCACCTCGCGCAACGTACACGGCGGGCCGGTCACCGACTGGCTCATGGGCGGCCTGAACTACCAGATCGAGCACCACCTCTTCCCCAGCATGCCGCGCCCCGTTCTCCGGCTCGCCCGGCCCCTCGTCCGTGCCCATTGCCGGGCGGCCGGTCTGTCGTACGCTGAAACAGGACTCGTCGACTCCTACCGGCAGGCGCTGCGCCACATGCACGACGTCGGCGCCCCGCTGCGGGCCGAGCGAGGAAACGGGCACGGCCGCCGGGCGTTGTGAACGCACGGAGCGGCAGCCGTCGCGAAGGAGGCACGGACATGACCAACCGGACCAAGGTGGCCGTTGGTGGCGTCGCGGCCGGGGTGATCCTGCTGTGGCTGCTGCCCTTCTGGGCGGCGCTGCTGGTGATCGTCGGGGTACCGGTGGGCGCCTATCTGCTGCTCGACCCCTCGCAGCGCCGGAGGCTGCGCCGGGTGTCCCGCAAGGAACTGCGGCGTTAGTAGCCGACCGCTTCAGGAACGGCCAGTGAAGGCGGGCGCGAGCGCCGCCTTCAGGGCGAGAGCTGGCTTGCCCGACCCGTCGGCCGGTACGGTCCACAGATCGGATCCGTAGTCGCCCGGCAGCGAGTAGACCAGGGTGTGTCCGTCCCGCCAGACCGCCTGGTCGTCCACGTTCCGCCGCTCTGCCGTGGCGCTCTCGCGCAGGGTGCGCAGATCCAGTACGTACAGCCTCCAGGGCGCATCGGAGGATGCGCCCTGGACGCGCTTCTTGTAGGCGATGCGCGTTCCGTCGGGGGAGAGCGAGGGGCATTCGACGTTGGTGTGCAGGGCGTGCAGCGTCCGCGCTTCGCGGTCGCCGCCCACCAGATACGTCTTCCCGCCGGTGGCGACCGTGGCGTAGAAACGGTTGGCGTCGGCGAAGGTGACGCCCCAGACATTGAGGTCCGACGCCCGGTGCAGACGGTCGTCGAGGAAGAACCGGTAGGCCTCCAGGTCGCGGTCCAGGGTCCAGGTACGGGTGTCGAGGACCGAGGTGCGGGTGGAGAAGGCGGTGCCGGCGTAGGAGTCCCCGCTGACGAAGACCGTCCAGGCGACGCTGCGCCCGTCGGGGGAGACGCGGGCCCGGGTGGGGACGCCGGCCAGGTCGTAGTGGCGCAGCTCCCGCAGGTGGGAGTCGAGGACAGCGGCGCGGTAGGTGTCGCGCAGCCTGCCGTGGACGGCCTGGAGGCAGATGCCGGTCCCGGCTGCCGTGTGGAAGCGCAGGCAGCGGATGCCCGAGGCCGTCCTCGGGCCGCCGAGATCCGCCGTGGAGACGGAGGTGATCTCGTCCCGGTGCGGACCCCAGGCCATGTTGCGGAAGACACTGCGGCCCGGGGCGTCGAGGGTGACCGTGCCGGAGCGCACGGGTGGGCCGCCCGCCTGCGCCCGGTCCTTCTCGGCGGCCCGCCCGGCGGCGTGGAGCGTGGCGGCGGTGGCGAGACCGCTCAGCAGCAGCACTGCGGCGACCAGGACGAGCAGGCGGTTCCTGCGGCTCAGGCGGGCCATGGGCGTCCGGCTGTTCAACGGGCGTCCTCCTGGGTGGTGTGCGGGGCGGCGGGGCGCAGGAGCGGCACGCTCGCGGCGGCGCAGACGGCCAGACCGGCCGCGGCCGCGCCCAGGGCCGTGCGGTCTCCCCAGGCGGTCCAGGCGGCGCCGAAGGCGATCGAGCAGACGAAGCGGGCGGTGGCCTGGCCGGTCTGGACGACTGCCAGCCCGCTGCCCCGGACCGCCTCCGGGACCGCGTCGGCGGTCGCCGCGGCGAGGACTCCGTCGGTGGCGGCGTAGAAGCTGCCGTGCAGCACCAGGACGAGGCAGGCGAGGGCCGGGGTGCCGCCCGCCGGGACGATGAGGACGCCATAGGCGCCCAGGAGGGCGAGGTGCCCGCAGAGGAACAGCCGTCGCCGCCCGACGCGGTCCGCAACCGCGCCCAGCGGCAGGGCCAGCAGCAGGAAGGCGGCCGCCGTGCCCAGCGGCAGCAGCGGGAACCACGACTCCGACAGGTGCAGACGGCGCTGCAAGGTGAGGTACAGGAAGGAGTCGCTGACAGTGGTCAGACCCAGGAGAACGGCACAAGCGGTCAGCCGGCGTACCTCCGGGCGGCGCAGCAGCCCTCGTACGTGCGTCTCGTGGCGGCTCGTGGGCGCATCGGTGCGCCGGGGGCCGCCGTGGTGCCCGGGTACGAACAGCAGGAGGACGAGGACGCCCAGTGCCGCCACACAACCGCTGACGGTGAAGACGGCGTCGTAGCCGTCGGCGGCGGCCCGCAGGATCAGGAAGGCGACGAGCGGGCCGAGCAGCGCTCCGGCCGTGTCCATCGCACGGTGCGCGCCGAAAGCCCGTCCCCTGCCGGCGGGTTCGCTCGCCAGCGATATCAGGGCGTCGCGCGGTGCGGTGCGCAGCCCCTTGCCCGTACGGTCGGCGGCCAGCACGGCACCGATCAGCGGGAGGCTGTGCACGAGGAGCAACAGCGGCTTGCACACGGCGGAGAGGCCGTAGCCGACGGTGGCCACGGCCTTGTGGCTGCCGCCCCGGCGGTCGGAGAGCCGGCCTCCGACGAGGCGCACGAGCGCGCTGGCGCCGTTGTACACCCCGTCCAGCAGGCCGAAGCCGAGCGGCGACAGGCGCAGTCCGGTGACCAGGTAGAGCGGCAGTACGGCGGTGACCATCTCCGAGGAGACGTCGGTGATCAGGCTGACGGTGCCCAGGGCGAGCACCGTGCCGGGGACGACGGCGGCGGCCCGCCGGCCGGCGCGTTGCGCACGGCCGGCGGTGCCGGGGGCGTCCGGGGTGGTGCGGCTGTCGGCGAGGTACACCGTCAGCTGTTCCAGATGCCGGTGATGTCCTTGCCGTTGGCGGCGTTTCCGGCGTGCGGCAGGCCGTACATGCTCTCGAGGGTGCGCAGCACGTCGTAGTGGTTGTACGTGGTGTCCGACGTGGCGCCCGCCTTGACGGGCTGGCCGTAGACGACGGTGGGGATGCGGTTGCCGCTGAGCCGGTTGTCCTCGTCGAAGGTGATCAGCAGGAGGCTGTTGTGGCTCTTGGCCCAGTCCGCGTAGCCCTTGAGGTTGTTCTTCAGCCAGGTGTCGCCCGTGCCCACCGAACAGTCGTGCATGTCACTGCAGAGGTTCGGCACGACGAAGGACACCGTGGGCAGCGAGGCGTAGTCGCCGGGGAACTTGGCGAAGGTGTGCGCGCTGCTGGTGGGGACGTTGCCGAAGCCGAACCAGGGGTTGTGCTTCTGGGCGTACTTGCCGCTCTTGCAGGTGGTGGAGCCTTCGGCGGGAAGGGACTCGTTGTAGCTGGCCCAGGTCTTGCCCGCGTCGATGAGCTCGGAGGCGAGGTTGGCCTCGGAGCTGAAGCCCGGGTCGACGCAGCTGTCGTCCGTGACGCCCTGGGTGTCACCCGAGAAGAGGGCGTAGTAGTTGGGCTGGCTGGGGTGGGTCTCGGCGTAGGAGGCGGTCAGGCTGGCGCCGCCGGAGGCCAGGGAGTTGATGTACGGGGCGCTGGAGCTGCCGATGACCTGGTCGTAGGCGTGGTTCTCGAGGACGACGACCACCACGTGGTCCGGGGCGGGCAGCGCCGCGGAGGCGGCGGAGGAGTCCGAGGCCCACAGGCCGACGGACGTGGCGGCGAGTCCGCAGGCCGCGGCCATGGCTCCGAGGTGGCGGCGGCGGGGACGACGTGGGCTGTTGGCTTGAGGGGCTGCGGCAGGCACGAGGTCCTCCGGGCGTGGGGAGTTGGACAGGGCATGGTGGGTGCGCTGGCAGCGTAGGGCGGACGCAGTGGCATGTACACGACTTGCAGATGGCGGCTTCGGAAACGCCGGCCGATCGGTGCGCGACGCACGATGGTCAGTGGTGGGAGCACTTACTGGGCCCGCGGCTGCCCGCCGTTACGAGGCGGGCAGGCCGAGCAGCGTACGGGCCACCGCCTGCGGCGATTCGCCGCGCTCGCGGGCCAGCGCGATCACGGCGCGGCACGCAAGCTCGTTCACTCCGAAGGAGAGGGCCTCCGGCGAGACCCAGCGCGCGGCTTCCGCGCTGCGTTCGTAATCGTCGTCCACACAGGCGGCCACATAGGCCGCCGCGGCCTCGAAGAGGTTGTGCCGCCTGTCGGCGGGCGATCGCGGGGCGGGCGCCTGTCGCGCATCGTCCATGCGTTTGCGGAGTTTGTCGAACACGCGGATCACCTGCCCCCGGAGCGGCTTGTC
This sequence comes from Streptomyces olivoverticillatus, assembly GCF_014203555.1. Lineage (GTDB taxonomy): Bacteria > Actinomycetota > Actinomycetes > Streptomycetales > Streptomycetaceae > Streptomyces > Streptomyces olivoverticillatus. The sequence continues at coordinate 194,960 of NZ_JACHJH010000003.1, forward strand.
CTGCGGTCGTTCAAGTGTGCCCGCGGTCCGTAGAGTTGAACCTCCGACCAACGAAGGGGCGGCCGCCGAGTGAAGCGCTATGACTGGCTCAAGGAGATCCGGAGGCTCGACCCGGAGCGCGACTTCCTCCGCATCTACCGGATCACGGCGACCCTGGAGTTCCCCTGGGACGTGACCCGGGGCTTGGAGCTCGCCCTCTACCGGACCTACGCCGTGCCCAGCATCGGCCGGCTGCTGGGGGAGACGGGCGAGTTCACCGGCCGTCCGCAGAAGCGCTACGACGACACCGCGCTGCTGCTCGACGCGGTCGTCGAGCACGGCTTCGACAGCGTGACCGGCCGGTCGGCGATCCGCCGCATCAACCAGATGCACCGCAGTTACGACATCAGCAACGATGACATGCGGTACGTCCTGTGCACCTTCGTGGTGATTCCCGGCAGGTGGCTCGATGCCTACGGCTGGCGGCGGCTGTCGGACCACGAACGGCGCGCCATGGCCGTCTACTACGCCACGCTCGGGCGGCACATGGGGATCCAGGACATCCCCCGCACCTACGCAGAGTTCGAGCAGTGCCTCGACGCCTACGAGGCGGCGCACTTCGGCTGGTCCGAAGGCGGACGGCGGGTCTCGGACGCCACGCTCGACCTGATGGCCTCCTGGTATCCCCGCCCCCTCGCGCCTGTGGTGCGCGGTGCAGGCAAGGCTCTGCTGGGCGAGTCCCTCCTGCGCGCCTTCCACTACGAACGTCCGCACCCGGCCGCCCGTGCCGTGATCCAAGGAGCCCTGCGCGCCAGGGCCAAGGCCGTCCGCCTCCTCCCGCCGCGCCGCACCCCGCACTACGCCCGCCAGAACCCGGAGATCAAGGGCTACCGCACCGGCTACAACGTCGCCGAACTCGGCACTTTCCCCCGGGGCGGCTGCCCGGTGCCCCACCGCGGAACGGCTTCCGATACGCCTGAATGAGCTGAAGACCGTGCCGGTCCCGGCGGGTCGTCAGAACCCGGGCATGGGTCGACTTTTCCATATGTCGATTGCGATATATTGAGGGTCGTCCTGCGGGCGGCCATCGGCGGCTGCCCGCATCGAGGAGGGGGAGCGGGCATGCGTCAGGCGGGGTTCGGGACCAAAGAGGCCTGTGTGCGGTGGACGGAGGCGGCGGGGGAGGAGCCGGCGAGGGTCTACGTCCACGGGCTGGGCTCGGCCTCGACGGTGTACCACGCGCACATCGCCGCACACGCGGCACTGTCCGGGCGGCGGTCGCTCTTCGTCGACCTGCCGGGTCACGGCATCAGCGATCGGCCGCTGGACTTCGGCTACTCGCTGGAGGAACACGCCGACGTGTTGGCCGCCGTCCTGGATGCGGCCGGAGCCGGCGGCGCCGAGCTGGTGGGGCACAGCATGGGCGGCGCGGTGGCGATCGTGCTCGCGGCCAGGCGCCCCGAGCTGGTCTCCCGCCTCGTCCTTGCCGAGGCGAACCTCGACCCCAACCCGCCGGTCACGGCGGGCAGCAGCGGCATCGCGGCGTATCAGGAAGACGCATTCGTGCACGGCGGCGGCTTCGCCGAGACGCTCGAGCGAGTCGGGCCGGTGTGGCGGGCGACCATGAGGCTGGCCGACCCCACGGCATTGCACCGCACGGCCAAGGGGCTGATCCGCGGCACGCAGCCGACCATGCGGGTCATGCTGCAGAACCTCGCCGTACCGCGTACCTATCTCCAGGGAGAGCACAGCGGTGAACTGGCCGGGCGTGCAGAGCTGGAGGCCGCCGGAGTCGAGGTGCGGACGGTGCCCGGAGCGGGCCACAACATCATGTTCGACAATCCCGAGGCCTTCGTCGCAGCGGTTGCCGCAGCCTGACCGACATGTCGCTGGGCCGGCTGCTTATTTTCCCTGCCGTGTCCCCATCCCGTGCCAACTGGCGCACAGACGCTTGCCGACGGGGCGGGCGGGTTGCCGAGCGGACCGAGGTGAGCAAGGCTGGCACGGCAGTTACGGGGAATTGCAGAACGGGGAGGCCTGCATGGCAATCGGCAAGGAACTCGACTCATTGCTGGACGAACTCACTCGACGCGTCGAAGAGATACGTCATGTGCTCGTACTGTCCAACGACGGCCTGGTGACGGGCGCCAGTGAGGGCCTGGAACGGGAGGATGCGGAACACCTGGCGGCGGTGGCGTCCGGATTGCACAGCCTCGCCCGTGGCACCGGGCGGCAATTCCGGGCGGGCCGGGTGCGGCAGACGATGGTCGAATTCGATGACGGGGTGCTCTTTGTGACGGCCGCGGGCGAGGGAAGCTGTCTGTGCGTCCTCGGCGGGCCCGGGGCCGATATCGGCCAAGTGGCATATGAAATGACCCTGCTGGTCAATCGCATCGGCGGAGGACCGGGGGTGTCGGCGCGGCAGCCGGACGCGAGCCGGCCCGGACGGAGTTATCCACAGACCTGACGGGCTGTCGTACCCCACCGCTACAGTCGTCACTGTCCGTAATCGATGGTGGCGGGGGTACGTCATGGCCGTGCAGCAGGGTGTGGCATCGCATGCGACGCCGAACGCTCCGGAGCACAGTGTTTCGCTTGTGCGGGCGGCGCGGGAACTGCAGCTCAAACCACGCCAGTTCGACCTGGCCGTACAGCTCGGGGAGGTGGGGACCCTCTCGGGCGGTCCGGGCGGGCGGCTGCGGGTGGCGCGCGAGGAGATCGACCGGCACAGGTCCTCGCCGGGGTTCCCGGAAGCGTTGCGGTCACGGTTGTGGGTGGTGGGCACGGCCGAAGGCGCCGAGCTGATGGGCATCGGCCCCGCGCGGTTCGTGCGTCTCGCCCGAGGCGGCTGCTTCGCGCCCGTTCGCTTCTACGTCAACCGGTACCGGGCCGTCGTCTGGCACTACCTGGCGGCGGAGGTCGTGGAGTTCGCCGACCACAGCCCCGAGATGCTCAAGGGCCGTATCCCGGCCGTGCTGAAGTCGGCCCTGGAGGAGAATCCCGACCGTCGGGCCCGCGGCTGGCGAGCCCGGAGGCTCGACCAGCTGAGCGCCCGGGCCGACGGCCCCTGGGAGCGCGCGGCGGTCCTCGCCGCCGTGCTCGACGCGGCCGAACTGGCCCGCGCGGTGACGGACCCGGCCGAACGGGCGTACATCAGCGCCCTGAGCCCGGCTCTGGTCACGGCCCGCCCGGGTACCCCCGCAGTCCAAGAAGTCATCGGCAGACTGGTGCTGGCCCAGGATCCCGACGAGATCGAGTGGCATCGGGAATGCCTGGTCACAGCCCTGGCCCAGGCGCGCGCCGAACAACCGGTGCCCGGGACGGACGGCAATCCGGCCAAGAGGACCGGGACGGCGGCACCGGCCGAACCGGCCTGCCGCGTCCCGGCGCGGGACAAACAGGACAGGACCGAGCGGCGGGGCCTATGGGCCCGGCTGCGCAGGAGGAGGGCGCCGGACGCGTTCCAGGAGGCGCCATGACGCGGTGCTCAACCGACCTTGCGGAACAGCCCCTCCTGCATCACGGACACGAGAAGGCTTCCCCTTCGGTCGAAGATCTGACCACGGGCCAGCCCTCGTGCCCCCGTGGCGATGGGCGACTCCTGCTGATAGAGAAACCACTCGTCGGCACGGAACGGCCGGTGGAACCACATGGCGTGGTCCAAGGACGCCATGTCGAAGCCGCGCGGCCCCCACAGCGGTTCGACCGGCAGCCGCACCGCATCGAGCAGTGTCATGTCACTGGCGTAGGTGAGGGCGCAGGTGTGCACGAGCGGGTCGTCGCCGAGCGGACCCACCGCACGCATCCACACGGCGCTGCGCGGCTCCGCGTGCTGCAGCTCGTCCGCCGTCCAGCGCAGCCGGTCCACGTAGCGGATGTCGAAGGCCATCCGGCGCTCCATGCGCTGCAGTGCGGTGGGCAGCTCCCCGAGGTGACCGCGGATCTCGTCGGCCAGCGGGGGCAACTGCTCCGGGTCCGGCACCCGGGGCATCGGCACCTGGTGTTCGAAGCCCGGCTCGGGCTCGTGGAAGGAGGCGGTGAGATTGAAGATCGTACGGCCCTGCTGGACGGCCACCACGCGGCGCGTGGTGAAGGACCTGCCGTCCCGCACCCGCTCCACCTGGTACACGATCGGCACCCCGGGCCGGCCGGGGCGCAGGAAGTACGCGTGCAGCGAATGGACCGGGCGGTCACCATCAGTGGTCCGCCCGGCCGCGATCAGCGCCTGTCCGGCCACCTGCCCGCCGAACACGCGCTGCAGCGACTCGTCGGGGCTGCGGCCCCGGAAGATGTTCAAGTCGATCCGCTCGAGGTCGAGCAGACCCACCAGACGGTCGGCGGGACTCGTCATCGGCACTCCTTCACTCCCGGTGCGCGCCCTGGGGGACGCGCCTCGGAGGCTACAGCTGCCCGACCTCCGTGACCCGGACCACCGCGCGGCCTTCCTCGTCGGAAGCCGCGAGGTCCACCTCCGCGGAGATCCCCCAGTCGTGGTCGCCGTTGGGGTCGGCGAAGGTCTGCCGGACCCGCCACAGCCCGTCCTCCGGCCGCTCCTCGATCCGCAGCAGCTTCGGACCGCGCGCGTCGGGGCCGGTGCCCAGTTCCTCGTACTCGTCCCAGTAGGCGTCCATGGCATCCGCCCAGCGGTCCTCGTCCCAGCCGGACTCGGCGTCCATCTCGCCCAGCTCGGCGACCTTGTCCAAAGCGGCCAGCTCGACCCGGCGGAACATCGCGTTGCGCACCAGCACCCGGAAGGCGCGGGCGTTGGCGGTGACCGGCTTGACCTGGTCGGCGCGGTCCTGAGCCTCCTCGGCGCTCTCCTCCTCCGGGTTGGCCAGCTGCTCCCACTCGTCCAGCAGGCTGGAGTCGACCTGGCGGACCATCTCGCCGAGCCAGGCGATCAGGTCCTCGAAGTCGTCGGACTTCAAGTCGTCCGGGACCGTGTGGTCCAGTGCCTTGTAGGCGCTCGCCAGGTACCGCAGCACGATGCCCTCGGTCCGCGCCAGGTCGTAGAAGGAGGTGAACTCGGTGAAGGTCATGGCGCGCTCGTACATGTCGCGGATGACCGACTTCGGCGACAGCGGGTGGTCGCCGACCCACGGGTGGCTCTTGCGGTAGACGTCGTAGGCGTGCCCCAGCAGCTCCTCCAGCGGCTTGGGGTAGCCGATGTCCATGAGCCGCTCCATGCGGTCCTCGTACTCGACGCCCTCCGCCTTCATCGCGGCGACGGCCTCGCCCCGCGCCTTGTTCTGCTGCGCGGCGAGGATCTGCCGGGGGTCGTCCAGCGTCGACTCGACCACGGAGACCATGTCGAGGGCGTAGGAGGGGGACTCCGGGTCGAGGAGCTCGAAGGAGGCGAGCGCGAAGGTCGACAGCGGCTGGTTGAGCGCGAAGTCGGACTGCAGGTCCACCGTCAGCCGGACGATCCGGCCCTCGGCGTCCGGTGCGTCGAGCCGCTCGACGACGCCGCCGTCCAGCAGCGAGCGGTAGATGGCGATGGCGCGGCGGATGTGCCGCAGCTGGTTCTTGCGCGGCTCGTGGTTGTCCTCCAGCAGCCGGCGCATCGCGTCGAAGGCGTTGCCCGGCCGGGCGATGACCGCGAGCAGCATCGCGTGGGTGACGCGGAAGCGGGAGGTGAGCTGCTCGGGCTCGGAGCCGATCAGCTTCTCGAAGGTGTTCTCGGTCCAGTTGACGAAGCCCTCGGGCGCCTTCTTACGGACCACCTTGCGGCGCTTCTTCGGGTCGTCGCCCGCCTTGGCCAGTGCCTTCTCGTTCTCGACGACGTGGTCGGGCGCCTGGGCGACGACGAAGCCCGCGGTGTCGAACCCGGCCCGGCCGGCCCGCCCGGCGATCTGGTGGAACTCCCGCGCCCGCAGCGTCCGCACCCGCTGGCCGTCGTACTTGGTGAGGGCGGTGAACAGCACGGTGCGGATCGGCACGTTGACGCCGACGCCCAAGGTGTCCGTACCGCAGATGACCTTCAGCAGACCGGCCTGCGCCAGCCGCTCCACCAGCCGCCGGTACTTCGGCAGCATTCCGGCGTGGTGCACGCCGATGCCGTGGCGCACGAAGCGCGAGAGGTTGCGGCCGAACTTGGTGGTGAAGCGGAAATTGCCGATCAGCTTGGCAATCTCGTCCTTCTCCTCGCGCGAGCACATGTTGATGCTCATCAGCGCCTGGGCGCGCTCGACGGCCGCGGCCTGGGTGAAGTGCACGATGTACACCGGAGCCTGACGCGTCTGGAGCAGCTCGGTGAGGGTCTCGGTCAGCGGCGTCGCACGGTACTCGTAGGACAGCGGCACGGGACGCGTCGCGGACCGGACCACGGAGGTGGGCCGGCCGGTGCGGCGGGTGAGGTCGTCCTCGAAGCGGGAGACGTCACCCAGGGTCGCGGACATCAGGACGAACTGCGCCTGCGGGAGCTCGAGCAGCGGAATCTGCCAGGCCCAGCCCCGGTCCTGCTCGGCATAGAAGTGGAACTCGTCCATCACGACCTGGCCGATGTCGGCGTCCCTGCCGTCCCGCAGCGCGATGGAGGCGAGCACCTCGGCCGTGCAGCAGATGATGGGTGCGTCCGCGTTGACGGAGGCGTCGCCGGTGAGCATGCCGACGTTCTCCGTGCCGAAGATCTTGCACAGGTCGAAAAACTTCTCGGACACCAGCGCCTTGATGGGCGCCGTATAGAAGGTCACCTGGTCGTTGGCGAGCGCCGTGAAGTGCGCACCGGCCGCCACGAGGCTCTTGCCCGAGCCGGTCGGCGTCGAAAGGATCACGTTCGCGCCGGAGACCACCTCGATCAGCGCCTCCTCCTGCGCGGGGTAGAGCGTGATGCCCCGCTCCTCGGCCCAGGTCGAGAAAGCTTCGAAAAGGGCATCGGGGTCGGCATGGCTCGGCATCTGATCGATAAGGGTCACGCCTCCATACTGCCTGGCCCCCGGCCGGATCAGAGAACCGGCCGGTCGAAGGATGATCATTCCGGGGTTACGCTGAGTGGCCGACCGGGCGTCGGGAAGGCCCGACGCCGATCAACACAAGGGGTGGGAACGACCATGATGGGACCGGCGCACTCGCTGTCGGGGGCGGCCGCCTGGCTGTGCTTGGGTGCCGCAGTGGCCGCGGCGGGCCATCCAATGCCCTGGCCGGTCCTGGCCGTCGGCGCGATGATCTGCGCGGGAGCGGCGCTCGCCCCGGACCTCGACCACAAGTCGGCGACGATATCGCGGGCGTTCGGACCGCTGTCGCGCGCGCTGTGCGGCATCATCGACGCGCTGTCACACAGCGTGTACAAGGCGACCAGGATGAAGGGCGACCCCCGGCGCAACGGCGGCCACCGCACCCTCACGCACACCGCGCTGTGGGCCCTGCTGATAGGGGCCGGCGCCTCGGGCCTGGCCATGGTCGGGGGCCGCTGGGCCGTGCTCGCCATCCTCTTCGTCCACGTCGTGCTCGCCGTCGAAGGGCTTCTGTGGCGGATGGCCCGCACCTCCAGCGATGTACTGGTGTGGCTGCTCGGCGCGGCCGGCGCCTGGATCCTGGCCGGCATCCTCAACCAGCCGGGCAACGGCTCGGACTGGCTCTTCGGCGACCCCGGGCAGGAGTACATGTGGCTGGGGCTGCCGATCGTGCTGGGTGCGCTGGTGCACGACCTGGGGGATGCGCTCACGGTCTCCGGCTGCCCGATCCTGTGGCCCATACCCATCGGCCGCAAGCGGTGGTATCCGCTTGGGCCGCCGAAGGCCATGCGCTTCCGTGCGGGCAGCCGGGTGGAGTTGAAGGTCCTCATGCCCGCGTTCATGGTGCTCGGCGGTGTCGCGGGGCTCGGCGCGCTGGAACTCTTCTGAGGGCCGACGGGCCGCGGTCCGGGTAGGCGCGGCTCAGGCCGGTGTTCGGGAGCCCGTACATCCGCCCCCGCGGCCGTCACTGGTGCCAGGACCGCCAGAGCGCTGCGTACGCTCCGTCCGCGGCGATCAGCTCGTCATGGCTGCCCAGCTCGCTGATCCGGCCGTCCTCGGCCACCGCGATCACGTCGGCGTCGTGCGCGGTGTGCAGCCGGTGGGCGATCGCGACGACCGTCCGGCCCTCCAGTACCTTCGCAAGCGACCGTTCGAGGTGCCGGGCCGCACGCGGGTCCAGCAGTGATGTGGCCTCGTCCAGGACCAGCGTGTGCGGGTCCGCGAGCACCAGTCGCGCCAGGGCGATCTGCTGTGCCTGGGCGGGGGTGAGGGCGAGCCCGCCGGAGCCGACCTCGGTGTCCAGGCCCTGCTTGAGGCCCCGGGCCCAGCCGTCGGCGTCGACCGCCCCCAGCGCGGCCCACAGCTCGCCGTCCTCGGCGGTGGTCCGAGCCAGCAGCAGGTTGTCGCGCAAGGAGCCCACGAAGACGTGGTGCTCCTGATTGACCAGGGCCACATGGCGGCGCACGTGCTCGGTGGGCATCCGGGAGAGTTCGGCGCCGCCGAGCGTCACGGCACCGGCGCGCGGTGCGTAGACCCCGGCGATCAGCCGGCCCAGCGTCGACTTGCCGGCACCCGACGGGCCGACCAGCGCCACCCGGCTGCCGGGCCGCACATCGAGGGAGACGCCGTGCAGCACGTCGCTGCCTGGCACGTAACCGAAGCGCACCTCCTCGGCCCGGACATCCCGGCCCGCCGGGCTCAGCCGCCCGTCCGCGCCATCGGGTTCGATCTCGCGGACGCCGACCAGCCGGGCCAGCGACACTTGGGCCACTTGCAGCTCGTCGTACCAGCGCAGAATCATCCCTATGGGCTCGGTGAGCATCTGCGCGAGGAGTGCGCCCGTCGTCAGCTGCCCGACGGAGAGCCACCCGTGCAGCACGAACACCCCGCCGATCATCAGCACCGAGGCCAGCAGCAGCACGTGCGTCACATTGACCACAGGGAAAAGAACCGAGCGCAGGAACAGGGTGTAGCGCTCCCAGCCGGTCCACTCCAGGACCCGCCGGTCGGAGAGGGCGACGCGGCGCCGGCCCAGCCGGTGTGCCTCGATGGTCCGCGCGGCGTCCGCGGTCTCCGCGAGCGTCGCGGCGACCGCGGCATACCCCGCCGCCTCCGAACGGTAGGCGCTCGGCGCCCTGCGGAAGTACCAGCGGCAGCCGACGACCAGCACCGGCAGCGCGATCAGCACGGACAGCGCCAGCGGTGGTGCGGTCACCGTCAGTCCGCCCAGCAGCAGCGCCGTCCACACCAGGGCGATCGTCAGCTGGGGAACGGCCTCCCGCATGGCTTCGGCCAGCCGGTCGACGTCCGTGGTGATGCGGGACAGCAGATCGCCGGTCCCGGCCCGCTCCAGCACGCTCGGCGGCAGCGCCACCGACCGTACGAGGAAGTCCTCCCGCAGATCGGCCAGCATCTGCTCGCCCAGCACCGCCCCGCGCAGCCGCACCATGCGGACGAAGACGGTCTGCACCGCCAAGGCGACGGCGAAGAAGGAGACCGTACGGCCCAGCGGGACGTCTCCCTTGCCCGAGGACAGGCTCTCGACCAGTCCGCCCAGCACGTACGGGCCGACCATGGAGGCGAGCACCGCGATCGTGTTGGCACTCACCAGCACGGTGAACGCCCCACGGTGTCTGCGCAGCAGGCCCCTGACATAGCCGCGCACCGTGGCGGGCCTGCCGACCGGCAGCGTCGTCGCCGATTCCGGGGCGGCCGGGTCGTACTCCGGTGGCACCAGGCCGATCATGCCGATTCCCCGATCTGTTCGCTCGTGTCGAACTCCAAGAGGCCGAGGTCCGCTTCGTCGTCCGTCCGACGGGTGACGACTGCGCGGTAAGCGGGGTCGGAGTGCAGCAGCGCAGCGTGCGAGCCCGCCGCCACAGCCCGGCCCTCCTGGACGAACACCACGCGGTCCGCACGGTCGAGCAGCAGTGGGCTGGAGGTGAACACCACCGTCGTACGGCCCTTGCGCAGCGACCGCACCCCGTCCGCGATCCGCGCCTCGGTGTGCGAGTCGACCGCGGACGTCGGCTCGTCCAGGACCAGCACCTCCGGGTCGGTCACCAGCGAACGGGCGAGAGCCAGCCGCTGCCGCTGCCCGCCGGACAGCGAGCGTCCGCGCTCGGTGATCCGGGCCTGCATCGGGTCGCCCGGACCGTCCGCCGAGGACCGGGCCAAGGCGGCCAGCACGTCGCCGCACTGGGCGGCCGACAGGGCGGCTTCCGCCGCCACCGCGCCGGAAGCGGGGACGTCCAGCAGCTCCGCAAGCGTGCCCGACAGCAGCACCGGGTCCTTGTCCTGGACCAGGACCGCGGCACGGGCGGTTTCCCGGGGCAGGCCGTTCAACGCTGTGCCGCCCAGGAGCACGGAGGGCAGATCACCCGTGTCGTCCGCGGCATGGCCGCCCAGCCGGTCGGCGAGCCGTCCGGCGGCGTCCGGGTCGCCGCACACCACGGCGGTCAACTGCCCGGCGGGCGCCAGCAGGCCGCTCGCCGGGTCGTTCAGCCCGCCCGTCGGCACGACGTGGCTCTCTCCATCGCTTTCGGCCGCCGTCGGGCGCCGGAGTGCCAGGACGCGGGCCGTGCGCTGGGCGGAGGGCCGGGAGAAGGAGTATGCCATGGCGATCTCCTCGAACTGCTGCAGCGGGAAGAGCAGGAAGGTGACCAGGCCGTAGACGGTCACCAACTCGCCCACACCGATCCGGCCGTCCCGCACCAGCCCCACGCCGTACCAGACCACCGCGATCAGCAGCAGGCCCGGCAGCACCACCTGCACCGCCGCGATCAGCGCCCACATCCGGGCACTGTGCACCGCCGCCTTGCGCACCTCCTGCGAGGCCAGACGGTAGCGGGACAGGAAGAGCTCCTCGCCGCCGATGCCGCGCAGCACCCGCAGGCCGGCCACGGTGTCCGATGCCAGCTCAGTGGCCCGGCCGGCCTTCTCCCGCTGCTCGTCGGCCCGTTTCGTCGCGTGCGGCAGCAACGGCAGCACGGCCAGGGCCAGGACCGGGACACCGGCCGCGACCACCAGGCCCAGCGCGGGCTGGTAGACGACCAGCGCCACGCACACGCCCACGGACGTCAACGCGGAGGAGGCGAAGCGCGACTGCGCCTCCACAAACCAGCCGATCTTCTCGACGTCACCCGTCGAGACGGCCACCACCTCACCTGCCGCGACCTGCCGGGTCAGCGCGGCACCCAACTCGGCCGCCTTGCGTGCGAGCAGCTGCTGCAAACGGGCCGAGACGCCGATCCAGTTGGTGACCGCCCTGCGGTGCAGCATCATGTCGCCCAGCGCGGTGAGCGCGCCGAGGACCAGCATGAATCCGCCCGCCGCGGCCAGACGCCCGCCGGACCGGTCGGAGACGGCCTGCACGGCAAGGCCCACGGCCAGCGGGAACAGCGCCACGGCCGTCATGTGCACCACGCCCCACGCCATGGCCTGGCCCAGCCCGGTCCACTGCTTGCGCGAGAGCCAGACCAGCAGCCGGGGACCGGACCGTACGTCGGGCCGACCCGGATCGGCATACGGAAGATCGCGAATCTGCATGACGTCCCAAAGGTCGGCACGAGTTGATGGCAGCTGTGCAAGGTTCGCCTTACGCGAGTGCCGAATTCAATTGGTTTTCCGCGGTTGCAGCGCATCCGGCCAAAGGGGTACTGGTGTGCTGCAGCCCGACGCGCTTCACTCCTGCCCCATGAGACGACTGCTTCTCGCGCTGTGCGCCGCGGCCGTCGGCCTGATGCTGGGCATGAGCCCGGCTCTTGCCGCGGCAGCGCCTACCGAATTCGGCACCGACTGGCACGATCCGGTCACCGCGGCCCCACCGGTGGCCACCCCAGACACCACGTCGTGCCAGGTGACCCTCGCCGACACCGAGTTCCGCGACTTCACGCCCTACAAGGGCACCTACCTGCCGCCCAAACGCTGCGGCGACCGTTGGAACAAGGTCGTCCTCACACTCGAAGGCGCCGTGGCGGGACGTCAGTTCGACCGCCTCGGCTATCTGCACATAGGCGGTGTGGAGGTCCTGCGTACCTCCACACCGGAACCCTCGCCGGAAGGCATCACCTGGAAGGTGGAGAAGGACGTCACCCGCTACGCGCCCACCCTCCGCACCGAGCAGCCGGTCGAGATGCTCATCGGCAACGTGGTGGACGGCACCTACACGGGCGTGATCAAGGTCAAGGCGACCTTGACGTTCTACAAGGCCGAGGGCCGGGTCAAGCCCGCGCAGACCCCGGACAAGGTCCTCACTCTGGACGGCGCCCACAACGAGGGCGCGGTGTACGAAGGCCGGTTGACCACTCCACGGAACAGCGAACGGATCGTGGCCGAGGTCTACGCCACCGGATCGGGCGGTGGCTGCGAGGAGTTCTGGTACCTCACCGTGCCGGACGCGGCGCCGTACTCCTGCAAGGCCAAGGACGGGCCGTACCGCGAGGTGCGGATCGCGGTGGACGGCAAGCTCGCCGGAATCGCCGCTCCCTACCCCACCGTGTGGACCGGCGGCTGGTCCAATCCCTTCCTGTGGTACGTGATTCCGGGGCCGCGGGCCTTCGACGTCCGGCCGGTGGAGTACGACCTCACGCCGTTCGCAGGGGTGCTGAACGACGGCAAGCCGCACCGGATCTCGGTATCGGTCGCCGGTGTGCCCGAGGGGCAGAGCGGCTGGAGCACGCCGACGAACATCCTGGTGTGGCAGGACGCCAAGGCGGAGCGCGTCACCGGCGCGCTCGTCGCCCACAAGCCGGGCGACCCGGCGGGGGCGACGGCGTACGAGCCGGGCACCGAGAACCGGCTGAAGTCCGAAGGCGGGCACGACATGGCGCTCACGGGCTACGTGGACACCTCTCACGGCCGCATCACGACGACGGTCACCCGGAAGGTCACCGGCTCCTCCGTCCACCGCTGGACCGACGGCGAAGCCGTGGACGCGCTCAAGGCGCGGTGGGAGGACGACGAGACGGTCACCGTCTCGGGTCGCGGACCGGCGACCGTCACCCGGGCCCACCGGGTCTACACGATGGACGGTGAGACCTCGGTCGGAGCGGGCAACCGGCTGCGCACCGTCATGACGATGGGGGACCGGGCGGACAGCGCCACCCTGCGCGGCGGCATGCGCCAGGGCTGGTCGCGGATGGACGACACCTACACCGGCGACGCCGCCTACAACCAGAACGTCCCGCGCGACCAGCGGCATGCCACCGGCGTCTCCCGCGAGCGCTACCGCCTGGACGGGCCGGGCCTCTGCTACGACCGTACGCTCGCCACCGCCCAGGGGGAGTTGACGGAGGACCGGCAGCGCTGCTGACGCTCCCCGGTCAGCCGGTGTGGTCCGGGCGGGCCAGCAGTTCGGTCAGCAGGCCGCCGAGCACGTGGCGTTGCTCGGCGGTCAGCGGGGCCAGGAGGTCCTCCACGGCCGCCCGCCGCGCCTCGCGCAGTTCGCGCAGGGTGGAACGGCCCTGGTCGGTGAGCTCTATGCGGATCACGCGGCGGTTCGACTGGTCCGGCACCCGGCGCACCGCTCCGTTGGCCTCCAGCGCGTCGACCAGCGTGGTGACCGCGCGGGGCACCACCTCGAGGTGCCGGGCGAGATCCGCCATGCGCGGGGGCGTGTCGTAGTGCGCGACGGTGCGCAGCAGCCGTGACTGGGCGGGGGTGATGCCGACCGGGTCCAGATAGCGCTTCTGGGCGCGGTGCAGCCTGCGGGTGAGCCGCAGCAGCTGCTCGGCAAGCTGTCCGGACGCGTCGGGGGCCGTCATGATCGGCAGCCTATCAGGAGGATCTCCATTGTGAGCATAGGTAACTGTGAGCTAAGCTCTTTTCTCAGGTCAGTGTCATCCGTGCTCTGCGACCCTCCTGAAGGAGCCCATGCCTCACGACGAATGGGACTGGACACCACCGCCCGCTGACCCGGACCGCCCCGCGCAGGTGCGGCGCATCCTCCGGCTCTTCCATCCGTATCGCGGCAGGCTCGCCCTGGTCGGGCTGCTCGTGGCCGCCTCATCCCTGGTCACCGTCGCCTCTCCGTTCATGCTGCGGGAGGTGCTCGACGTCGCCATCCCCCACGGGCGCACGGGGCTGCTGAGCCTGCTCGCCCTCGGCATGATCGCCGCCGCCGTGGTGAACAGCGCCTTCGGCGTGCTGCAGACGCTCATCTCCACCACGGTCGGCCAGCGGGTCATGCACGACCTGCGCGCCGCGGTCTACGGCCGGCTCCAGAGCATGCCGCTCTCCTTCTTCACGCGCACCCGTACCGGCGAGGTGCAGTCCCGGATCGCCAATGACATCGGCGGCATGCAGGCGACCGTGACCTCCACCGCCACCTCGCTGGTCTCCAACCTCACCAGTGTCATCGCCACGATCGTCGCGATGGTGGCCCTGGACTGGCGGCTGACGGTCGTCTCCCTGCTCCTGATGCCGTTGTTCGTGTGGATCAGCCACCGCGTGGGCGACGAGCGCAAGAAGATCACGGCGCAGCGGCAGCGGCAGATGGCCGTCATGGCTGCGATGGTCACCGAGTCGCTGTCCGTGAGCGGCATCCTGCTCGGCCGCACGATGGGCCGCTCCGACTCCCTGACCAAGGCGTTCAGCGTGGAGTCCGAGCGGTTGGTCGGGCTCGAGGTGCGGGCCAGCATGGCCGGCCGGTGGCGGATGGCCAGCATCGGCATCGTGATGGCCGCCCTGCCGGCGGTCATCTACTGGGCGGCCGGAATCGCCTTGCAGGCAGGCGGTCCAGCCATTTCCCTCGGCACACTGGTGGCGTTCGTCTCGCTCCAGCAGGGGCTTTTCCGGCCGACCGTCAGCCTGCTGTCCACCGGGGTGCAGATGCAGACGTCCGTCGCGCTCTTCCAGCGGATCTTCGAATACCTGGACCTGCCGAGGGAGATCACCGAACCCGAGAAGCCCATGCGGCTGGAGAGGATCCGCGGCGAAGTCCGCTTCGAGAACGTCTCCTTCTCCTACGACCAGTCGAGCGCCGCGCTCACGGGTATCGACCTCGCCATCCCGGCCGGCGGCAGCCTGGCCGTGGTCGGGCCGACCGGGTCGGGCAAGAGCACGCTGAGCTACCTCGTGCCCCGGCTGTACGACGTGAGTGGCGGCCGGGTCCTGCTCGACGGCGTCGACGTCCGCGACCTCGACTTCGACACCCTTTCCCGTGCGGTCGGCGTGGTGGCGCAGGAGACCTACCTCTTCCACGCCTCCGTCGCCGACAATCTCCGCTTCGCCAAGCCCGATGCCACGGACGAGGAGATACAGGCGGCGGCCCGGGCAGCGCAGATACACGACCACATAGCCGCGCTGCCCGACGGATACGACACCCTGGTCG
Organism: Streptomyces olivoverticillatus; assembly: GCF_014203555.1. GTDB lineage: Bacteria > Actinomycetota > Actinomycetes > Streptomycetales > Streptomycetaceae > Streptomyces > Streptomyces olivoverticillatus. The sequence continues at coordinate 210,224 of NZ_JACHJH010000003.1, forward strand.
GCGAGCGGGGCTACCGCTTCTCCGGCGGTGAGAAGCAGCGCCTGGCCATAGCCCGGACCATTCTGCGCGATCCTCCCGTCCTCATCCTGGACGAGGCCACCAGCGCACTCGACACCCGCACGGAGCATGCCGTGCAGAAGGCCATCGACGCGCTCTCCGCCGGGCGTACCACGATCACCATCGCGCACCGGCTCTCCACGGTCCGGGACGCCGACCAGATCATCGTCCTCGACAAGGGGCGCATCGCCGAGCGCGGCACGCACCGCAAGCTGGTGGCGGGCAATGGCCACTATGCCGCGCTGGTACGCCGCGACACCCATCTCACGGCAAGAGTCTGAGGAGCCGACCGGGGGCTCGGGGAGAAACGCGGATCCACCGGTGACTACTCGGCCGCGGAATCCCCGTGATGCCCCGGGCACGCGAATTCCGCGCGAATCGCAGCCGTGTGCTCGCCGAGCGCGGGCACCGCGCCCATGGCCGCTTCTCGACCGGCCACTTCGACCGGTGGAAGCAGCCCGCGCAGCCGTCCGACGGGGGAGTCGAAGTCGCGCCAGCGGTCTCGCGCGGCAAGCTGCGGATGGTCGGCGAATTCGGCGACCGTCCGCAGTCGGGCGTTGGCGATACCGGCTCCGTCGAGAAGCGCCGAGAGACCGTCTGCGGTGTGCGAAGCGAAGCACTTCTCGATGACGGCGGTGAGCTCGTCGTCATGGACGTGCCGCTGTGGATTGTCGGCAAAGCGCGGATCGTGAGCCAATTCCGGCTGTCGCAGAACGCGTTCGCACAGGGCGGCCCACTCGCGCTCGTTCTGCACGCTCAGGAAGACGTGGGCGCCGTCACCGCACCGGTAGTGGCCGTAGGGCGATATGGAGGGGTGCCGGGCGCCGCTGCGGGTGAGCGGTGTGCCGCCGTACGCCTGGGTGTAGTAGGGGTGTGCCATCCACTCGGCCAGCGCGTCGAAGAGCGAGACGGACACCGCCGAACCGTTGCCGGTGCGCTCGCGCTCGTAGAGCGCGGTGAGGATGCCGGTGAAGGCGTACATTCCGCCGGCGATGTCGGCGATGGAAATCCCGGGCCTGGCCGGGAAGTAGGTGCTGCCGGTGATGGAGACCAGTCCGGCCTCGCACTGCACCAGGAGGTCGTAGGCCTTCTTGTCGCGGTAGGGACCCTCGGGTCCGTAGCCGGACAGGTCGCAGGTGATCAGTCGTCGGTGGCGGGCGCGCAGGGCGGTGCCGCCCAGGCCGAGACGCTCCGCCGCTCCGGGGCCGAGGTTCTGGATGAATACGTCGGCCTGCTCGACGAGCCGGTCGACGAGGGCGCGGTCCGTACCGTCCTTGAGGTCGAGGACCACGCTCTCCTTTCCCCGGTTCGTCCAGACGAAATAGGTGGAGAGCCCTTTGACCCGGCGGTCGTAGCCGCGGGCGAAGTCGCCGCGCCCCGGCCGCTCGACCTTGATGATCCGTGCGCCGAGATCCGCGAGCTGACGGGTGGCGAAGGGGGCCGCGACGGCTTGCTCCAGGGCGACGACCGTGACTCCGCGCAGTGGCAGTTCCAACTCGACACCTCCCATGGGTCGGATGATACGACCGGTGCTGTGGATGGACGGCCGCACGCCGAAAGTTCTTTCCCTAGCCTGGCGTTCATGAAGACCACGGGGGATGGTGCACCGAAGTCAGGCTGTGTCGGCCGGGGAGCGGGCCGGCCGTCAAGCAGGGGGAGTGAGGGCTTGAGGATCGCCGTCCACGAGGATCACCTCCAGGTCGCGCGGCCCGTGAACCCCCTCGACTCGCTCCAGTTCGATGTCACTGGTGGCCGACGGGCCCGAGATCCAGGTCAAAGGACGGCTGGGGTCGAGCCGCCGCAGGGCCTGCGGCACCGAGTCCACGATCTGGTCGGCGGTGCGCACGACGCACAGGTGGTGGTCGGGGACGAGCGTGATGCGTCGGCGCCCCTGCCCGGGGCCTGCGTCCAGCACGAGGGTCCCGGTCTCGGCGATGGCCAGCGCGCAGCCGGTGACGACGCAGTCCACGGCGTCCAGCTCACGGGGTGTCAACAAGGGGGAGTCGGGGACCAGCTCGATGGATGTCTGCGCCAGCCATCCCTGCGGAAGCCCGTGCGGCACGACGGCGCGGCGGTGGCCGCGGCGGTCGAGGAGCTCGGCGAGGAGCGCGGGCAGCCGGGCCGCATCGGTGCGGTGCACGGTGGCGCGATAGTCCGCGAGGTTCTCGGCGAGCAGGGTGACGGACTCCTGCGGTGTCCGCTCCCCGTGCGTGAGCAGATAGTCGCGGGGCACGGGGTGATCGCCCGGCCGCTCGTGGCGGGGCACGTCCGACAGTGCGCGCCGGATCCGCGCCAGGACGCGCTCCCGGCTGGTGTTCGTGCTCATGCGGTGCCGCCGTGGGTGCGGGTCCACCAGTCGCGGAAGGGTTCGGCGGGGACTGCGGGCAGGTCGCGGGTGTCGGTCCAGGCGCGGCCCGGTCCCGGGAGCCGCCGGGGGTGAAAGCGTCGGCTGCGGGCTGCCAGGCGCTGGGCTTTCAGGAGCGCGGCCGGGTGGTTGAGCGCCCAGCCGGTGGCGCGCATCGCGATGCGCTCGGCAGTGTGTTTCCTGGCCGGTTTGATGACGGTGCGAGTGCCGCGGACCGTCGTCTCACCACCCTCGGCGACCCGCTCACGCAGGTGGACGAGGACCTCCGGGATGTCGATGGCGACGGGGCACACGTCGTAGCAGGCGCCGCACAGGGAGGAGGCGAAGGGCAGGGACTCTTCGAGGGGGGAGGCGAGTCCGCGCAGTTGGGGGGTGAGGATCGCGCCGATCGGGCCCGGGTAGGGCGATCCATAGGCGTGGCCGCCCGCGCGCTCGTAGACGGGGCAGACGTTGAGGCAGGCCGAACAGCGGATGCAGCGCAGCGCCTGCCGGCCGACGTGGTCGGCGAGGGTGTCGGTGCGGCCGTTGTCGAGGAGCACCAGGTGGAAGGAGCGCGGGCCGTCCTCGTCGGTCGTGCCGGTCCACATCGAGGTGTAGGGGTTCATGCGCTCGGCGGTCGAGGAACGGGGGAGCAGTTGAAGGTAGACCTCGAGGTCCTTCCAGGCGGGTACGGTCTTTTCGATGCCCACCACGGAGATCAGGGTGTCCGGGAGGGTGAGGCACATCCGGCCGTTGCCCTCCGATTCGACGACGACCAGGGTGCCGGTCTCGGCGATCATGAAGTTGGCGCCGGAGACGCCCACGGTGCAGCCCAGGAACTTGTCGCGCAGGTGCACGCGCGCGGCTTCGGCGAGGTCGGCGGGCCGGTCGGTGAGGTCGTCGGGTGCGGGGCGGCCCCAGTCGGCCATGCGGTCGCGGAAGATGTCGCGGATCTCGGCGCGGCTGCGGTGGATCGCCGGGACCAGGATGTGGGACGGGAGGTCGTCCGCGAGCTGCACGATGAGCTCGGCGAGGTCGGTCTCATAGGCACGGATGCCCGCCTGGGCGAGGGCGGCGTTGAGGCCGGTCTCCTGGGTGGCCATGGACTTGACCTTGACGACCTCCGTCTCGCCGGTGGCCTGGACGAGCTCGGTGACGATGCGGTTCGCCTCGGCGGCGTCGGCCGCCCAGTGGACCGTGCCCCCGGCTCGGGTCACGTTCTCTTCCAACTGCACCAGATAGTGGTCCAGATGGCGGAGGGTGCGGTCCTTGATGGCGGCGCCGGCGGCGCGCAGCCGGTCCCAGTCCTCCAGCTCGGCGACGGCGCGTGCGCGTTTGGCGCGGATGGTGTGGGTGGCGTGCCGGAGATTGGCGCGCAGGGTCCGATCCCCGGTCGAGACTGCGGCGGCCTGTGGGAACGGAGTGCCGGGGTACGTACCGCTCATGGGAGGTTTCCATCCGTACTGGCCAGGATTTCGGCGATGTGGACGGGGCGTACGGGCGAGTTGTCGCGGGAGAGGATGCCGCCGATGTGCATCAGGCAGGAGTTGTCCACCGCACAGACCGCATGGGCGCCGGTGGCCGTGACGGCACGTGCCTTGTCGGCGCCCATCGCGGCGGAGACGGCGGCGTTCTTGACGGCGAAGGTGCCGCCGAAGCCGCAGCATTCCTCCGCGCCACCGAGCTCGCGCAAGTCCAGTCCCGCGACGTGTTCCAGCAAACGGCGGGGACGGTCTCGCAGGCCCAGCACGCGCAGGCCGTGACAGGTGGGGTGGTAGGTGACCGGATGCGGAAAACGGGCACCGACGTCGGTCACGCCCAGCACGTCGACGAGGAACTCGGTCAGCTCGTACGTCTTGGATGCCGTGCACGCCGCCGCCTCGGCCAGTGCCGTGACCTCACGGCTTCCACGGCCTTCAAAGGCTGCTCGCCGGGCGATGCGCGGGTAGTTGTCGCGAACCATGGCGGCGCAGGAGCCGGAAGGGGTGACGATGTAGTCGTGATCGCGGAAGGCGGCGGCATGGCGCAGGAGCAGGGGTTCGGTGTGATGCCGGTAGCCGGTGTTGTACAGCGGCTGGCCGCAACAGCTCTGATCCATGGGGAAGTCGACGTGCACGCCCAGGCGTTCCAGCAGGGTGACGACCGCGCGGCCGGTGCGGGGATAGAGCGTGTCGTTGACGCAAGTGACGAAGAGACCTACCCGCATGGCACCTCTGACATCCGCTCGCCGACGGCTCCCCGGATGAGACAGACGGCCGGAGCCCGGCCGAATGATCTTCCGCGCCTTATACTGCCGCAGCGAGTGGGATGTGTGAAGGACCCCCAAGCCCCACCAGCCCCATGGTCTCCCGCGCTCCGGTGGCCTCCTCCGCTCGCGCCGGCCCTGCGAACCGCTCCGGCTCGCCCAGCAGCGCCCGGATCTCGCGGACGGCGGCGCGGCCCGCCCGGTTGGCTCCGATGGTGCTGGCCGACGGCCCGTAGCCCACGAGGTGGATGCGTGGGTCGGCGGCCGCGCGGGTGCCTTCGAGCCGTATGCCGCCGCCGGATTCGCGCAGCTTGAGCGGTGCGAGGTGGTCGATGGCGGGGCGGAAGCCGGTGGCCCAGAGGATGACGTCGGCGTCGGCGGTGGTGCCGTCGGCCCAGGCCACACCGGTGGGGGTGATCCGGTCGAACATCGGCAGCCGGTCGAGGATGCCCGCCGCCCGGGCCTGTTCCATGGCGGCGGTCATCGGCAGACCCGTCACCGACACCACGCTCTGGGGCGGCAGGCCGCGCCGCACCCGGTCTTCCACGAGTGCGACGGCGTCGCGCCCGCGTATCTCGTCGAAGGGGCCCTCGCGGAAGACCGGGGGCCGTCGGGTCACCCAGGTCGTGCCGGCCGCCACCTCGGCGATCTCCATCAGCTGCTGGACGGCGGAGGTGCCGCCGCCGACCACGACCACGCGCAGGCCGGCAAACGCCTGCGGGCCCGGGTAGTCCGCCGTGTGCAGTTGGCGGCCGCGGAAGCTCTCCTGACCGGGGTAGCGGGGCCAGAAGGGGCGGTCCCAGGTGCCGGTCGCGTTGATCAGGGCACGGGCCGACCAGATGCCCTCGGAGGTCACGACGCGCAGCCGTCCGCCCTCGCCCTCGTGCACCGCGTCCACTCGGACCGGCCGGTGGACGCGCAGGTCGTAGGCGCGCTCGTAGTCGGCGAAGTAGGCGCCGATGACCTCGGAGGAGGGCCGCGAGCCGTCCGCGCCCGTCAGCTCCATGCCCGGCAGCGCGTGCATGCCGTGCACCTTGCCGTAGGTGAGCGTCGGCCAGCGGAACTGCCAGGCCCCGCCGGGGCGGGGCGAGTGGTCCAGCACGACGAAATCCCGGTCCGGCTCATAGCCCGCACGGCGCAGGTGGTACGCGCTGGACAGCCCCGCCTGTCCGGCCCCCGCCACCACGACCTCGACCTCACGCACCCGGCTGTTGTTCATATTTCCACTAACAGCGGAGGGGGGAGATCCCTTCCCGGCGGTGCGCATACGAAGATGGAGCCATGACCGACACCTTCCGCACCCACGTCCTGGACGTGAGGACCGGTTCCTCGGAGACCGTGTACGACCTCACCCGCGACTGCGAGGCCTTCCTGCGCGAGGCGGCGGCCGGCCGTGACGGACTGCTCAATGTGTTCGTCCCGCATGCGACGGCCGGGGTCGCCGTCCTGGAGACCGGCTCGGGCAGCGACGACGACCTGCTCGCCGCGCTGCGTGATCTGCTTCCGGCCGACGACCGCTGGCGGCATCGGCACGGCAGTCCGGGCCACGGCCGCGACCATGTGCTGCCCGCCCTCGTGCCGCCGCACGCGACGTTGCCGGTCATCGGCGGCCGGCTGGAGCTCGGCACCTGGCAGTCCGTGTGTCTGGTCGATACCAACCGGGACAACCCGGACCGCCAGGTACGGCTGACCTTCCTCGGCTGACGTCGGCGCCCTGCCTCGGCGCCGGCGCGTCAGCTGCGCTGTGTCAGCTGCTGTGCGTCAGTCCTTCTGTGTGTCAGTCCTTCTGGGCGGACGGCGGCAGCTGACGCAGCTTCACCTTCGTCTTGGTGTTGAAGGCCCAGTCCAGCATCTTGGTGGCGTCCGGGTAGCGGTTGGTCGGGTCGTTGAGTATGACGCCGACCACCGTGCGCTGCCCGCGCTGCGCGGCGAAGACCAGGCAGGGTCCGGCGGAGGTGCCGGTGCCGGTCTTGATGCCTATGGCGCCCTTGTAGGACCCCAGCAGCTTGTTGGTGTTGTCCCAGTAGTAGGTGCGGTTGATGTTCGCCGCCTTCTGCTGGGTGCGGGTCGACTTGACGACCGTGCTCAGCGTGGCGCTGGACAGCGCCTTACGGGCCAGCTTCGCCATGTCGCGCGGGGTGGTGTAGTTCGCCCCGGCCTGCGATATGCCGTCGAAGGAGTCGTACTTGCTGTTCTTCATGCCGAGGTCGGCGGCCTTCTTGTTCATCTTCGCGATGAACGACTTCGTGCGGGCGGCCTCAGTGCTGCCCGTACCGAAGTTGTCGGCGAGCGCGAAAGCGGCGTCACAGCCCGACGGAAGCATCAGACCGTACAGCAGCTGCCGGACGGTCAGTTTGTCGCCCGTGCGGAGATCCGCCGTGCTTGCACCCGTCCGCTCGACATAGTCACGGTAGGACTGCTTGATGGTGATCTTCTTGTTGAGATCGAGCCCAGGCGAGTCCAGGACCGTGACCGCCGTCATGATCTTCGTGGTGCTGGCCATCTGCCGCTTGGTGTCGGCGTCCTTGGCCCACAGCTGGCGGTTGGGGCCGCTGTCCAGCAGGAAGGCCCCCTTCGCCTGAACCCCCGACGGCCCGCTCGCGGCCTGGGCGGCCGTTGCCGGAACCGCGACGGCCACCGCAGCGGTCGAGGCGATCACGGCAGCGCCCCAGCGGCGCGCCGATCTTCCCCCACTTCGCTCCATGTATTTACCTTTTCCTTGCTTGTTGGGATGAGCGAGCAGATAATCGCACTCACTCCGACGCAAGAAGAAGTTGGGTCACACATCGGGCGCCACCCTGCTCCCGTCCCTAACGCTCCTCAGTTGTCTTTGGCCGTCCGGACGATGACGCGGCAGCCCGCCCCACGGCCTCCACCAGCGGAACGACCCGGTACGGCACCCGCTCGCGCAGCGCTATTTCCGTACGGGTGCGCACGACGCCCGGCAGCCGGACCAGCAGCTGGATGACGTCCTCCAGATGCGCGGCGTCCCGCGCGACGACCCGCGCCATCAGATCGCCGCCCCCGGTGATCGAGAACGCCTCGATGATCTCGGGCACGTCCGTGAGGGCGTCCGCCACCGTGTCCAGGTGCCCCTGGGTGACCTCGATGTGCACGAAGGCCAGCACCGGGTGGCCGAGGGCCGCGGGGGACAGCCGAGGCCCCGTTCCCGTGATCACGCCGTCCCGCTCCAGACGGTCGAGCCGGGCCTGGAGCGTGCCCCGCGCGATGCCCAGCAGCCGGGCACACTCGCGCACGCTCGTACGCGGCTGCTCCAGCAGCAGTCGAAGGATCTTGGCGTCCAGCGCGTCCACAGCCATGGGCCAACGGCTCCCTCGTGGTCGATGTTCCGGCGCCAGCACTGTACCAATGGCTCAGTGGATCACAGAGCTCTTGAGCCATTGAGTCGCCACCGCTTACCTTGAAGGCGTTGATGGCGCTGCGCTGGGCTGCGCCGGACGGCAACGAAGCCGTTTCCGGACCCCGCAGCGCCTTTCGTATGGGCGGGTCCGCGCGCATGTGCCGCGGCAGCCGGAGAACACACAGCAAGAGGAGGCGGCGGCCCTGAAGAGGATGTTCGTGGCACCGGACCCGGGCCGGCTCAGGCTCCGCACCGCGGCCCGCGCCGTCATCGGCGTGAGCCTGTCGGTCGGCGTCGCCGAGGCGGCCGGTCTCCCGCTGCCCGCCACCATCCTGGGCGGGCTCACGGCCCTGCTCGCCCTCTTCGTCGTCGGTGACCCCAGCGCCCGCCGCCAGGCGGTCACCACCGCCCTGCTGCCCGCCGTCGGAGCCCCCGTGCTCGCGCTGGCGACCGCTCTGCACGCCCTGCCCGCGACCCGCGACGCGGCGTTCCTCGCCGTCGTCTTCTGCGGCGTCTACGCACGGCGCTGGGGAGCGCGCGGGCAGGCGCTCGGGATCTTCGGCTTCATGATGTTCTTCGCCACCCAGTTCCTGCGCGCCGTCCCGGCACAGCTTCCCGCTCTGTACGCCGCCATGGCCATGGCTCTCGCCGTGTGCGCCATGGTCCGCTTCGGCCTTTGGTGCATCGAACGCCATACCCCGCCGCCCGCAGGTCCCGCACCCCTCGCGGCCCGCGGCCTCGCCCGCCACACCACCCGCCAGGCGTTCCAGGCCACCGTCGCGTGCGGCCTCGCGCTCGGTGCCGGACAGATCGTCTCCCACGACCGCTGGTACTGGGCCGTGGGCACCGCCTGGTGGATCTTCGTCAACACCGCCGCCCGCGGCGAAACCCTGGTCCGCGGCTTCCGCCGGGTCGTCGGCACGGTCGCGGGCATCGCCGTCGGCCTCCTCGTCGCCGTGCCGCTGCACGGCGCGCTCGTGCCCTCCCTCGCCCTCGTGGCCGTCTGCGTCTTCGGCATCTTCTACACCGCCGCCCCTTCGTACAGCTGGATGATGTTCTTCGTGACCGTCATGGCCGGCATGCTCTACGGCCTGCTGGGCGTGCTTCACCCCGGGCTGCTGGCACTGCGCTTCGAGCAGACCCTGGTCGGCGCGCTGGGCTCGGCCTTCGCCCTCGCCGTCGTGCTGCCCGTGACCACCCACGCCGTCACCGACGCCTGGATCCGGCGCGCGCTGCTGGCGGTGCGCCACTGCACCGCGGAGTCGGCGCGCAGGCTGGCGGGCGACGAGCTCGCCGACCCCGGCCCGCACGTCGCCGAGCTGGAACTGCTCCTGGGCAAGGTGCGCGTCTCGCTGGCTCCGCTGCTGCATCCGCTCAGCCCGCTGCGGGCCCGCAAGGAGCGGGCCCGGCAGGTCCTGGCGGAGCTCGACGAGTGCGCCCGGCAGGCGCGCGGGCTGGCAGCCGTGGCTGCCGACCCCGACGCCTCCCACGACGCCCGGATGACCGCCGCCTGCCGACGGGTCGAGACCGCGCTGCACGCCCTTCTCGTCTCCGAAGCGGCACCCCTGCCCGCGGGCGAGCTCGCGGCGCACCCGCACCACCACCCCGGCGCCGAGCGGGCCCTCACCCACTTGCACCAGCTGGAGGCTTCTCTCACCTCACTGGCCACACCGCTGCGCACCAGCCCGCGCGGGGTCTTCGTCGACGCCTGAGTGCCGCCGGGGATTGTCGGTGCCGCCGTGTAGCGTCGGACGCGCAGTGATCCGAGGCACAGTGACTCAGACGCGCGCAGTGATCCGGCATGCAGCGATCCGACGCGCAGTCATCGGGCGGAAGGGGGCGGCACCATGGCCGGCATGCGACAGCGGGGGTGCCTGGCGTACATCGGCTCGTTCACCGAAGCGGGCGGCCACGGCCTGACCGTCGCCGAGGTGGACGGGGAGACGGGCGCCCTGACGCCCGTACACACGATCGGCGAGCTCGCCAATCCTTCGTTTCTGGCGCTCTCGCCCGATGGCGACGTGCTCTATGCGGTGAGCGAGACGGACGAGGGCGCGGCCGCCGCCTTCTCCCTTGCCGACCCGGCGCGGCCGAGGCTGCTGGGCCCTCCCGTGCCCGTGCACGGCCGCGGTCCCACGCACGTGGCGTACGCCGGAGGGCATCTGTTCACCGCCAACTACGGTTCGGGCAGCGTCAGTGTGCTGCCGGTCCTGCCCGGCGGGGGGCTGGGCGCCCCGCCCGTCGTCTTCCCGCACCACGGCAAGGGACCGGTGGCCGACCGGCAGGACGGGCCGCATGCGCATGCCGTCGTGCCGGATCCCTCCGGGCGCTGGGTGCTCTCGGCCGACCTGGGCACGGACTCGGTGTGGAGCTACGCGCTCTCCCCGGCGGCCGGTGCTCCCCGCGCGCACGGCCAGACGCCGCTGCGGCCCGGCAGCGGCCCCCGGCACCTCGCCTTCCACCCGCGGGGCGACCGTGCGTACGTCCTCAACGAGCTGGAGTCGACCGTCACCGTCTGCCGCTGGGACGCGGAGGCCGGAGTGCTGGAGACGGTGGGAGAGACGCGAGTGCTGCCGGCCGGTGTGGAGCAGGCCAACTACCCGTCGGAGCCGGTGGTTTCGGCCGACGGCCGCTTCCTGTGGGCGGCCAACCGGGGGCACGACAGCATCGCCACGCTCGCACTCGACGCCTCGGGTGACAACCTCGAACTGCGCAATACGGTCAGGTGCGGCGGCAGCTGGCCGCGCGATCTGACCGCGCACCCCGACGGCCGGATGCTGTACGCCGCGAACGAGCGGTCCGGGGACGTGACGTGGTTCGCCGTCGACGCCGAGACCGGCATACCCCGGCGCGCGGGGTCGGTCGCGATGCCTGCGGTGTCCTGCATGGTCTTCGGCTGACCCACGGCGGAAAAGCCTGTGGGGGCCTCCGCATGGCGGAGGCCCCCACAGGTCACGACCCGCTCAGTGGGCCGGAGTCCCCTGGAGCGTCGGCGACGGGGAGATACCCAGCACCTCCGCGTACTTGGCGAGGGCGAGCTTGCCGACCGCCGGGTAGGCGCCCAGCGGCTCGGCCGCCGAGCAGCCGGCCTCCTTCGCGGCCATCGCGGTCAGCGTCTCGTCGATCTCGGGGCCGATCAGGCACGGGGCGAGCGCGAGGGTGCGGGAGCCGGAGCCGCGCAGCTGATCGGCGGCGCGGGCGATGGCACCGTCCTCGTCCAGCGCGGCGGCCAGCACCGGCACGGCGAGGCGGGCCGAGAGCAGCATGCCGGTGATGCCGGCGGCCTGCACGGCCTCCGCGCCACCGACCGTCGCGAGCACGATGCCGTCAGCGGCGGTTGCAACCGTGAACAGGCGTGCGCGGTCGGCGCGGGCCAGGCCGGCTTCGGAGAGGCGTACGTGCAGGGCCTCGGCGAGCAGCGGGTGCGGACCGAGCGTGCTGGTCAGCTCGACGGCTGCGCCGCAGTTCACGACCGACTGGCGTATACGGCGCAGCACGGCGTTGTCGGGTCCCGCCAGCAGCGGCACCACGACGGCGGCCGGGGCCGCGGCCCAGGGGTCACCGGCGGCCTCGCCCGAGCCCGCGGCACGGCCTTCGCTTGCGCGAGCGGCCTGCTGAGCGGCGATGAAGCCCAGGACGGCATCCAGGGTGGGGAAGCCCTCGGCGTCGTCCTCGGCGTCCACGTAGCCGATCCGCGCATCGAGCCCGGGTAGCTCGGAGCGGGCGATGCTGAGGGCCTCCTCGGCGAGGCGGCGGGTGGAGACGTCGGGCGTCCCGGGCACGGCGAGCACCAGCGGGGGCGCACCCGTCGGAGCGGCCGCTGGCTCCGGTCGCCGGTGCCGCCCTGACTGGCGGGGACGCGGCATTCGTACTGGCAGGCCGGACGTGGGCCCTGTGGGGGAGCTCATGGCGCCGCATGTTAGCCGTTTATAGGACTCGGGCGTTTGGGTGGGGGTATCTGATCAAGGTCTGTCCGGATTTGTTCATGGCCTCCATTCGATGAGGGCGGATGTGATCAGCAAACGACGCACAGTAGTGATCCATCGACGGGGAGCGTCAGGCTGTCCGTCGTCAGGGCTCTGGCCACGGCCAATGCGCCGTGGAGCGGATCGCCCGCCCTCTCCGTCGATACCGCATAGGGAATTTGCTTTTGCAACTCCACCTGGAGGGGTGTGAGCAGCGGTTCACCCATCCGGAAGAGCCCCCCGGTCAGTGCCAAGGAGATGCCGGCCGGCGCGGCGGGTCCGGCCGGGCCCGGGCAGACGGCCGCCGCGGTCTCGGCGATGTGCCGGGCGGCTGTACGCAGGATGTCCGCCGCGATGGGGTCGTCGGCCGCGCACCGGCCGACCTCGGGGGCGAACGACGCCAGCACGGCCGGCCGATCCGCCCTCGGGTAGAGCCGGCCGGGCAGTTCACCGGCCGGACCGAAGACGGCTTCCAGCCGTTTCAGCAGCGGTGCGGAGCCGCCGTTGCGGCCGTCGTGGGCGCGCATCGCCGCTTCCAGCCCGGCCCGCCCGATCCAGGCGCCGCTGCCGCAGTCGCCGAGCAGATGCCCCCAGCCGTCCGCCCGTCGCCACCCCCCGTCCGGGGTGAGGTCGGTGCCCAGCGCCACCAGGCCCGTACCGGCGGCGACGACGGCACCGGGCCGCTGGCCCAGCGCTCCGGCGTAGGCGGTCACCGCGTCGGAGGCGAGAGCGAGCCGGTGCACTCCGAGTGCTTCGCGCAGGGCGCCCGGCAGGACGGCGCGCAGGTCCCTGCCCAGCGTCGACATGCCGGAGGCTCCCACGCAGACGGCCTCGCAACGGCGTGATCCGGCCCGGCGGAGCAGCTCTCGGGCGGCGGGCAGCATCCGGTCGAGGAAGGCCCCGGCGTCGATTCCCCGGGCGCCTGTCTCCACAGGCACCGGGGTGGACCACGTGAGGGCGGGTCCGCCGTCGGCGGCCAGGGCCAGCCGCAGCCCCGAGCCGCCCGAATCCACCCCCAGTACCGCCATGGCGGGCACCCTACTGCCCACCGTGGCCGGGTGTCAGGGCAGTTGCCAGTTCACCGGGGTCGCACCCTGCCGCGTCAAGAGGTCGTTGGCCCGGCTGAACGGCCGGGAGCCGAAGAATCCTCGGTCCGCGGACATGGGGGAGGGGTGTGCGGACTCCACACACGGCACCCCGTCGAGCAGGGGGCGCAGATTGCGGGCGTCGCGCCCCCACAACACCGCCACCATGGGCCGGCCGCGGCCGACGAGCGCGCGGATGGCCTGCTCGGTGACCTCCTCCCAGCCCTTGCCGCGGTGCGCGGCCGGTTTGCGCGGGGCGGTGGTCAGCGCCCTGTTGAGCAGCAGGACTCCCTGCTGCGTCCAGGGGGTCAGGTCGCCGTTGGAGGGCCGGGGCAGGCCCAGGTCGGTGTGCATCTCCCGGAATATGTTCTCCAGGCTGCCCGGCAGCGGTCGCACCTCGGGTGCGACGGAGAAGCTCAGGCCGACGGCGTGACCCGGCGTGGGATAGGGGTCCTGACCGACGATCAGCACTCTGACGTCGTCGAAGGGCTGCTGGAAAGCGCGCAGCACATGGGTGCCCGAGGGCAGGTAGGTTCTGCCTGCCGCGATCTCGGCGCGCAGGAAGTCGCCCATCGCGGCGATCCGCCCGGCCACCGGCTCCAGCGCCTTGGCCCAGCCCGGTTCGACGATTTCGTTCAACGGTCGTGCAGCCACGGAGCGTCACTCTACTGGCTCAGTCCGTGCTCGTACGAATCCGGCCCCGAGGTCCGCGTGGGGCTTCGGGGCCGGATTCGCGGCCGGGCGGGGTCAGACGGCCCAGCCGTACTGGTCGGGGACGCGGGTCTCGGCGCCGAGCGCCTGCGCCGCGCGGCGGGCCCAGAAGGGGTCGCGCAGGAGCTCGCGACCGAGGAGCACCGCGTCGGCGTCGCCCGAGCCGACGATCTTCTCGGCCTGCTGCGGGTCCGTGATCAGGCCGACCGCGGCGACCGGCAGCCCGGTCTCGTCCTTGACACGCCGGGCGAAGGGCACCTGGTAGCCGGGGCCGACGGGGATGGCCGCGCCGGGGGCGATGCCCCCGGTCGAGACGTCGAGCAGGTCGACGCCGCGGGCGCGCAGCTCGTGCGTCAGGCGCACGGTGTCGTCGGCCGTCCAGCCCTCGCGCTCGTCCTCGGGGTTCTCCGTCAGCCAGTCGGTGGCGGACGTGCGGAAGAAGAGGGGCAGATGCTCGGGCCATACGGCGCGCACCGCGTCCACCACTTCGAGCGCGAAGCGCGTCCGGTTCTCGAAGGAGCCCCCGTACTCGTCGGTGCGGCGGTTGGTGTGCGGGGAGAGAAACTCGTGGATCAGGTAGCCGTGGGCGCCGTGCACCTCGATCACCTCGAAGCCCGCGGCCAGTGCGCGCTGCGCAGCGGCCGCGAACTTCCCCGTGATCTCCTTGATCTGCACGGTCGTCAGTTCGTCGGGGACGGGGTGGCCGTCCCTGAAGGGCAGCGGGCTGGGGCCGGCCGGCTGCCAGCCCTCCTCCGGGCCCACCGGGGCACCGCCCCGCCAGGGGCGGTCGGTGGCGGCCTTGCGTCCCGCGTGCCCTATCTGGATGCCCGGGACGGTGCCGTGCTCCTTGAGGAAGGCGGCGATGCGGCGGAGCCCTTCGGTCTGGGTGTCGTTCCACAGGCCGAGGTCGGCCGGGCTGATCCGGCCCTCCGGGCTGACGGCCGTCGCTTCGACGAGGACCAGTCCGGTGCCGCCCGCGGCGCGCGCCGCGTAGTGCGAGAAGTGCCAGTCGTTCGCGACACCCGCCCGCGGCCCGGACACCTCGGCCGAGTACTGGCACATCGGCGCCATCCAGGCGCGGTGGGGGATGGTCAGCGATCGCAGGGTGAGGGGCTGGAACAGTGTGCTCACGACGGGCTCCGTTTCGCATTCGCGGCGAGCCGGGCGTCGGCTGCGCGCTGCTCGTACGGTAGTCACCGTAGTACGGCAGATGTCAAACTACGATGGTTCTCGTACAATCAATCGCGCCTGGGGTTCCCCACCCGCCACCGGCGTCACTTCTTCCGCCATCCCCTCAAGGAGCAGCCGTGACCCCTCCGAGCAGCCGCTCCCTCGACCATCCGGCGCGTGAGCAGATCCGGCTTGAAAGCGTCCTGCACGCCCTGTCCGATCCCATGCGCCTGCTGGTCGTCCGTGCCTTGGCGGAGGAGGGAGACGAGCAGGCGTGTTCGGTCTTCGAGCTGCCCGTGAGCAAGTCCACCACCACTCACCACTTCCGGGTGCTGCGGGAGAGCGGCGTGATCAGCCAGATCTACCGTGGCACGGCCAAGATGAACTCCCTGCGCCGCGACGACCTCGAAGCGCTCTTCCCCGGCCTCCTCGGCAGCGTCCTGACCGCCTGCTCGCTCCAGGCCGAACGGCTCGCCGGCTGAGCGGGTGTCAGCCGCACCGCGGACGGGCGCGGCTCGTGCGTCAGAGGCCGGGCGGCGGCGGTTTGGCGCCGGGCGGCATGCCCAGCTCCCAGTCCAGCCCGTACCGCTGGAACAGCTCGGACCGCAGCCGGTCCGCGGGCATCGGCGCGCCCGGCAGCAGGATCGCCACCACCGCGCCCATCATGAGGGCGCGCAGCAGCCGGTAGTCCGCCTCGGGGTCCCGGGAGCCGTAGCGCGTCACCGTCTCGCGCAGCAGATACGCCAGGCGCTGCTGTTCCGGGCACTGGATGAAGCCCTCGGCGGTCAGGATGCCTGCCATGTGCGTGCGCATCAGCCGCGGATGCTCGCGGGCGAGGCCCAGGACCGAGTCGATCGCCCGCGCCAGCAGTTCCCGGCCGTCCTCCGTGCGCGGCTCCCGCTCCAGTGCGGCTTCCAGTTCTTTGTGCATCAGCCGGTGCACGGCGGACTGCAGCAGCTGCCGCTTGCCGGGGAAGTAGTACGAGACCAGCCCGCGGGCCGCGCCCGCCCGGTCGGCGATGTCCGCGAGCGTCGTCGCCTCGTAGCCGCGCTCGCCCACCAGCTCGACGGTTGCCTGGAGAAGCCGCTCGCGCGAGCGGCGGCGCAACTCCTCATTGACCGCTGCGCTGCGCGGGGACATGCTGTAACTCCTGCGTTGACTGGCTCCGAGCCAATATACTCAGCAGGTACCCGGATGTCCCGCCCGCGGGGGAGTGGGGCGGTAGTCCGGTGTGTCCGCTGATGTCGGGCGACGCGGGGGATCGTCCGACATCGGCGGACTTTTTTCGGCAGCCGGGTGCTCGGCTAGCCTGAGGGCACAATGAACTCTTTGACGACGTCATGGGGCGAGTTCACGCTCTCCCGCTTCCCCGAGGACCCCCGCGACACCCTGCGCGCCTGGGACGCCGCCGACGAGTACCTGCTGCGGCACCTCAAGGGGATCGACGACGCGCCCATCGACCTCTCGGGCACCGTGGTCGTCCTGGGCGACCGGTGGGGCGCACTGGCCACGGCGATCGCCGGGCACCGCCCCGTGCAGATCACCGACTCCTTCCTCACCCAGCGGGCCACCGCCGCCAACCTCGCCCGCAACGGCATCCCGGCCGACTCCGTCCGGCTGCTGTCCACCAGGGACACGCCCCCCGACCGGATCGACGCGCTGCTGATCCGCATCCCCAAGAGCCTCGCGCTCCTGGAGGACCAGCTCCACCGCCTCGCACCCTCCGTCCACGAGGGCACCGTCGTCATCGGCACCGGCAAGGTCACCGAGATCCACACCTCGACGCTCAAGCTCTTCGAGCGGATCCTCGGCCCCACCCGCACCTCCCTCGCGGTGAAGAAGGCCCGGCTCGTCTTCTGCACCCCGGACCCCGCCCTGCCCCGGGCCGAAAGCCCCTGGCCGCGCAGTTACGCGCTCCCCGACGGGCTGGGCGCGGCCTCCGGCATGACCGTCACCAACCACGCCGGAGTCTTCTGCGCCGAGCGCCTCGACATCGGCACCAGGTTCTTCCTGGGCCACCTGCCGCGGCGCCGCGGGGCCGAGCGCGTCGTGGACCTCGGCTGCGGCAACGGAGTCGTCGGCACGGCCGCGGCGCTGGCCAACCCGGACGCCGAGGTGCTCTTCGTCGACGAGTCCCACCAGGCGGTGGCCTCGGCCGAGGCCACCTTCCGGGCCAACGCCGGCGCTCGCACCAAGGCGGAGTTCCGGGTGGCCGACGGCCTGACGGACGTTCCGCCCGGCAGCGTGGACCTGGTGCTGAACAACCCGCCCTTCCACTCCCACCAGGCGACCACCGACACCACGGCCTGGCGGATGTTCACCGGCTCGCGCAAGGCGCTGCGCCCCGGGGGCGAGCTGTGGGTCATCGGCAACCGCCACCTCGGCTACCACGTCAAGCTCCGGAAGCTCTTCGGCAACTGCGAGCTCGTCGCCAGCGACCCGAAGTTCGTCGTCCTGCGAGCCGTCAAGAGCTGACGCCGCGCCGGGCGGCCGCCGCCCTCAGCCGCGCTTGCCCGGCAGGCCCATCCGGCCCCGCTTGCACCACGCCACGACGACTGCCGCGAGCGCGGTGACGGCGAGGAAGGCCGTCGCGGCGAGGAACGCGGGCGAGGTGGGCCTGGCCGCATGGCTGCCCGCGATCGCGTACGCCATGGTGTTGGGCACGCTGCCCAGCGCGGTCGCCAGCAGGAACGGCAGCCAGCCCATCCGGGAGACCGCCGCGCAGTAGTTGGCCGCGGCGAACGGCACGCCCGGAAACAGCCGCAGCGCCATCATCGTCCGGAAGCCGTGCAGGCTCAGCTGCCGGTCCGCCGCCTCGAGCCACCGCCCGCGCAGCAGCGGGCGCAGCGCCTCCTGCCCCAGCAGCCGTCCCAGGCCGAAGGAGACCGCCGAGCCGAGCACCGTGCCGACGAGCGCGGACACCGTCCCCGCGGTGGCGCCGAAGAGCGCCCCCGCCGCGATGTTCAGCACCGGCCGCGGCACGAACGCCGCCGTGCACAGCCCGTAGGCCGCCGCGAACAGCACGACGGCCACGCCACCGGAGAGCTGGTGCGGCCAGCCGTCGGTCAGCAGCCGCTCCGGACGGCACGCCAGCACGGTCGCCACGGCGGCGGCGAGCAGCACCAGGAGCAGGCCGAGGCGGCTCCAAGGAGACAGCAGCGCACGGGTGCAGCGCTCGGCGAGGCGGCCGGGGGACGGCACTGCGGTATCGAGCATCGAAGGAGACTAACCGACGTTGTGATGAGAAGGACGCGATGTCGTCGAGACGGGCAGAAACAGCAACCATCGGTCACCTTCCGTACGCCCGGCCGCCATCCGTCCGTCCGGCCGTCCGTGGCCGACGGCCCGCACGCACACGGCATGCCGCCCGGCCGAAAACCGGTCGACGCACCCTCCCCCGTGCGCCAGCATCGAGACCGTACGCCGGTGCCCCGAGCTGACACCGCACCGGAGAAGGAGACATGCCCAAGCAGGCGTATGCACGCACCAAACCGCACCTCAACATCGGCACCATCGGTCACATCGACCACGGCAAGACCACCCTCACCTCGGCCATCACCAAGATCCTCGGCGCCCGCGGCACCACCGCCTCCGTCCCCCGCGACCGCCTCGACGGCACGCCCGGCACCGGCCGCGTCGAGTACGAGACGGACACCCGCCACTACGCCCACCTGGACCTGCCCGGACACCCCGGCCTCGTCGAGAACGTGATCGCGGGCGCGGCCCGGCTCGACGGAGCGATCCTCGTCGTCTCCGCGCTCGAAGGCGTCATGCCGCAGACCGCCGAACACCTGTTGCTCGCCCGCCGGCTCGGCGTCGAGCACATCGTGGTGGCCCTCAACAAGGCCGACGAAGGCCAGGCGGAGCTCACCGGCCTCGTCGAGCTCGGGATCCGCGATCTGCTCTCCGCGCACGGCTGCCCGGGCGGGCACATCCCGGTCGTCCGCGTCTCCGCGCTGCGCGCCCTGGAAGGCGACCCGCGCTGGAGCGCCGCGATCGAAGCGCTGCTGGACGCCGTCGACACCTACGTGCCGATGCCCGTGCGCTATACGGACGCGCCCTTCCTGCTGCCGGTGGAGAGCGCCCGAACCGTCCCCGGGCGCGGCACGGTCGTCACCGGAGTCATCGAGCGCGGCCGGGTGCGCGTCGGCGACCGCGTCGCCCTGCCCGGGATGCACGGGACCTGTGGGGTCACCGGCCTCGAAACGTTCGGCAAGACCATGGACGTGGGCGAGGCCGGAGACAGCGTGGCGCTGCTGCTGCACGGGGTGCGGCGGTACGACGTGCGGCGCGGGGACGTCGTGGCCGCCCCCCGAAGTGCTGTGCCCCGGCGGCACTTCACGGCCCGGGTGCGGCTGCTCTCCGCCGCGGAAGGCGGCCGCGGGCTGCTTTTCCACCTGCGCACGGCCCGGGTGCCCGGCCGGATCGACCTCGGGGCGCGGGGCGCCGCCCGGCCCGGGGAGACCGTCACCCTGCGCGTCGAGCTGAGCCGGGGCGTCCCCCTGGAGCCCGGCCTCCCCTTCGTGATCCGCGAGGGCGGCCGTACGGTCGGCACCGGCACGGTGACCGCGGTGGCGGAGGAGAGCGGGCGCACCGCCCAACCGGGCACAATACGGGGGTGGACGAACCGATACCCGTGACCCGCGCAGTGGACTACGGCACCGCCAAGCTGATGCCCGACGTGGACCGGTCCCGGGCCTGGCTGCTCACCATGGACGGTGCGCCGCAGTCGTACGTCGATCTCGACGACCCCACCCACCTGGAGTTCGAGTACGCGCAGCGTCTCGCGCACGTCCTGGACACGGTGGCGGAGCCGGGCCGTCCGCTCGATCTGCTGCACCTGGGCGGCGGCGCGCTCACCCTGCCCCGCTACGTGGCCGCCACCCGCCCCGGCTCGCGGCAGCGCGTCGTCGAGGCGGACCGCGGGCTCATCGCCCTGGTCGCCGAGCACCTTCCGCTGCCGGAGGGCTCCGGCATCGAGGTGGAGGCCGCGGACGCCCGTACCGCGCTGGAGGAGACGCCCGACGCCAGTGCCGACGTGATCATCGGTGACGTCTTCGGCGGCTCCCGGGTGCCCGCGCACCTGACGTCCGTCGAGTACGCGCGCACGGCCGCACGCGTCCTGCGCCCGGACGGTCACTACGCGGCCAATCTGGCGGACGGCGCGCCGTTCGGCTTCCTGCGCTCCCAGGTCGCCACGTTCGCCGCGGTCTTCGCACACGTCTGCCTGATCGCGGAGGCCCCGATGCTGCGCGGCCGCCGCTTCGGCAACGCCGTCCTGCTCGCCTCGCACGCCGCCCCGCCGGTCGCTGAGCTGACCCGGCGCGCCGCCTCGGACGCCTTCCCGGCGCGGGTGGAGTACGGGGCGGAGCTGGAGCGTTTCGCGGCCGGGACGGTGCCGGTGACGGACGCGCGGGCGGTGCGGTCACCCGAGCCGCCCGGCGGGGCGTTCAGCGTCGGGTGACCGCGCGGGCGGTGCGTCCGATCAGGAGGGGAGCGGCCGGAGCGTGCTCATGATCTTCTTGATGACGTCGTCCTTGAGCTCGCTGTCGAAACCGGTGCCCGCGTAGAGCACCCAGGTCGCCAGGTCGCCGCTGGAGTCCTTGTACGTGACGGCGAAGGACTTGCCGTCCGTCATGCACTTCTTGTTCTTGTCCACCCCGGTGACCGTGGCCGAGGCCATGGCGCCGGTGAGGCCGTGGTCACTCTTGAACGGCTGGGCCTTGGTGGTTTCGAGGTGGCCGGTCTGCTTCTGGTCGAACGCCGAGAGGACCCAGTTCTTCGCCTCGATCTCGGCGGCGCTCTCCGGGCTCTTGGCGCCCTGGGCGCCCTTGGTGCCGGTGCCGGCCCGGTGGTCGTCCTTGGCGCACTCGCCCATCTTGTAATAGGCGGCGGCCGTCATCATGACCAGAGGCTGGCCCTTGTCGTCCTCGAAGCCGTGGGACATGTCGGGTGCATCGACCTGCCAGTCCGCCGGAACGTCGAAGGCGTCGTGCCGCTTGGGGTTCACGACGACCTTCCAGCCGTCGATCACCGGCTTGACCTCGCCGCCCGAGCGCGGATTGTCCTCGGGCGCCTGGCTGCTCGCGGACGCCGAGGCGGAGGCCGACGGCTTGTCGCTGCTGTGCGCCGTGTTCTGCTTGTCGTCCTTGCCGCCGTCGTTCTTGTCGAGGACGACCACTCCGGCGACCGCGGCCGCGGCGACCACCGCCACCGCCGCGGCGATCGCAATCACCGCCGTGCGCTTGTTGCGGCCCTCCTTGGGCGGCTCGGGCGGGAGCGGCCCGAAGGGCGCGGCCGGGGTGGTCCACTGGGGACCGCCGGGCTGCGGGCCCCCGGGCTGCGGACCGCCCGGCTGCGCGTAGGGGTTGGGCTGTTGAGCCCCCGGCTGCTGGTAACCCGGCTGCTGGTACGGGTTGGGTTGCTGGTACCCCGGCTGCTGGTACGGGTTCCGGTTAGGGTCCTGCGGGTTTTGCTCGCCCCCGGGCGGCTGCTGTCCTGGCCACATGGCGGATAACCATAGAGGGCGACGCTGACAGCTGATCCCCGAGCCCCTTCCCTCCGTTACTACTGACTGGTAACTTGCCGTCATGTCTCAGACCCAAGCCTCGATCGGCGACGCTCTCGCGGCCACCGTGCCCATGGTCCGCACCCTCAACCTCGAGTTCGACGAGATCACCGCCGAGCGCGCCGTGCTCCGCCTGCCCGACCAGCCCGACTTCCACAACCACGTCGGCGGCCCGCACGCCGGCGCGATGTTCACCCTCGCCGAGTCGGCGAGCGGCGCGATCGTGCTCGCGGCCTTCGGCGACCAGCTCTCCCGCGCCGTGCCGCTCGCCGTGCGCGCCGAGATCGGCTACAAGAAGCTCGCCAAGGGCCCGGTGACCGCCACCGCCGAGCTGGGGCGCCCGGCGGCCGACGTGATCGCCGAGCTGGACGCCGGAGAGCGGCCGGAGTTCCCGGTGCGCATCTCGATCACGCGCGAGGACGGCGCGGAGACGGGCGAGATGTTCATCTGGTGGACCCTGCGGCCCAACGCGTAGTCTCGGCCGCTTCCGCCCTCGCATCGCCCGGTCGGCGGATCTCCGGTCGCTCGCGCGGCACCGTCCGGTTTGACTGGCGGTATGCCGACCGACGACGAAGAAGGCGGAACCCCGCGCCCGCCCGGCGGCGGGCCGGACGAGCTGAAGCGGCTGTCGGAGCGGGTGGCACAGCTGGAGGCGCATCCGGCGCGTGCCCGCGGCCATCCGCTCCGGAGTACCGCCGCGACCGTTCTGATCCTCATCGCCGCGATCCTGTCACCGGCGGCCGTGGTGGCTGTCTGGGCACACGACCAGGTGTCGGACACCGACCGGTACGTCGCCACCGTGGCACCGCTGGCCCACAACCCCGAGGTGCAGGACGCGGCGGCCGACCGCGTGGCCCGGACGGTGGTGCAGCAGATCGACGTCAAGGCGCTGATCGGTCAGCTGTCCCAGGCCGCGTCCGAGAAAGGGGTCCCGCCCCGGGCTGCCGACCTGATCAACAAGCTCGACGGGCCGATCACCGACGGCCTGACGAGCCTGATCCACGACGTGGCGCACCGCCTGGTGACCAGTGACCAGTTCGCGACCCTGTGGACCGAGGGGAACCGCGCCGCCCACAACGCCGTCGACAAGGCACTGACCGGCCAGGGGGGCGGCACGGTGCAGCTTCAGGGCGATGAGGTGACGGTCGACCTGGCCCCGGTGATCGACAAGGTCAAGGGGCGGCTGACCGATGCCGGCCTGGACGCCGCGGCACGCATCCCGCAGGTGCACACCGGGTTCGTCATCTACTCCTCCCCGGACCTCGCCAAGTACAAGACGTGGTTCCGGTTGCTCGGCATCGCCGGTGACTGGCTCCCGCTGATCGTGGCGGTGATCGCCGCGATCGGGGTCTTCGTGGCCGCCAACCGTCGCAGGGCGCTGATCGGGGCGGCACTGGGCATCCTGGCGGCCATGGTCGTCCTCGGCGTCGCGATCGCCGTGTTCCGGTCCTTCTACCTCGACCACCTTCCGCCGGACGTGTCCCATGGAGCGGCGGGCGCGGTCTACGACGCGCTGGTGCACTTCCTGAGGCAAGCGGTACGGGCCGTAGGGGTGCTGGCGGCGGCGGTGGCCATCGGTGCCTTCGTCATCGGGCCGTCACACCCGGCGGTGACCCTTCGCGACGCGTGCAGCGGCGGGATCGCCGGGACGCGCAGGGCCGCGGATTCGGCGGGCTTCCGAGCCGGGCCGGCCGAGCGGTTCACACGGCGGTACAAGCGCTGGATCGGTGCGGGCATCCTCGTGGTCGCCGCCGTGGTGTTTGTGTTCTGGGCGCACCCGACCGGCATGGTCGTCTTCTGGTTCGTGGTGGTCGTCCTGGCGGCGTTCGCCATCCGCGAGTTCCTCGCCCCCCGCACCGCCGCGGACGCGGAATCCGGGTCGCGCAATGCCGTTCCATGACGGGCCGCAGGGGGCGGAGGTTTCCGCACCCGGTCCGGGGTCACCGGCCCGCGGGCTGGACGACCCTGGACCGCAAGCGGCACGAGGCCGCCGAGCGCCTCGGCTCGGGGCAGGTGGGCGCGCTGTGGAACCGGCTCACGGCCATCGACTTCTTCGGCAACTCCTTCCAGCTGGCGGCGCTCGCGATCCTGTGCTTCTTCCCCCTGCTCATCGTGATCACCACCTCGGCGGACCGCAGCACCGCCACCGTGGTCGCCGGCTGGCTGGGCCTGGACCAGCAGGCGGCCAAGGCCCTGGGCACCCTCTTCAAGCCGGGCGGGAACTCGGGCACGATCACGGTGACGAGCGTCATCCTGCTGGTGCTCGGAGCGATGGCCGTCGCCGGCACCCTGCAGAACTGGTACCAGAAGGTGTTCGCCGTCCCGTCGCCCGGATGGGAGCGGGCCGTCGTCGCCCGGCTCGCCTGGCTCGCGTCCCTCTTCGCCTACAGCGCCATGCACGCCGTCACCGGAAGGCTGCTGGGCAAGGCGGGCAGCCCCGTGCTCCAGGGCCTGAGCGGCCTCGTCCTCTCGACGCTGTTCTGGTGGTGGAGCGCGGGGGTGCTGCTCGTGCACGCCGTGCCGTGGCGCAGGCTCTTCCCGGCGGCGCTGGTCACCGGCCTGTGCTGGATGGGCCTGGGGGTGTTCTCCGCCTTCTACTTCTCGGCGGCGATCGTGTCCAACGAGCAGCGCTACGGTCCCATCGGCGTGGTCATGGTCATCCTGTCCTGGGTGGTGGCGGTGGGGGTGGTCATCCACCTCGGGTCGGTCATCGGCTGCCTGTACCTCGAACGCCATCCCGCCCGGCAAGCTCGAAGGCGTGCCGGGAGGGCGCCCGGCTGGGTGACCCGGCGGTTCCGCAGACGATGAACGCCGGTCGCGCGGCCCCATGGTGACCTCCGCCGCCGCCCACACGCTTCGGCACGCGTGCCGAGTACCGGAGAGGTGCATGCCGTGAAACGCTGGCGGGCCCTGATCGTCCTCGGCACGGCCCAGTTCCTGATGGTGCTGGACACCTCGGTCATGAACGTCTCGATCGGGAAGCTGGTGGAGGACTTCCACACCGACGTCACCTCCATCCAGGCCGTCATCACGCTCTACACCCTGGTCATGGCCGCCTTCATGATCACGGGAGGGAAGCTGGGCGACATGGCCGGCCGCCGCCGGGCGTTCGCCACCGGCATGACGGTCTACGGCGTCGGTTCGGCCCTCACCGCCGTGTCCCCGGCCCTGTGGGTGCTCACCCTGGGGTGGTCGGTGATCGAGGGCCTGGGAGCGACGCTGGTCCTCCCGGCCCTGGCGGCGCTCGTGGCCGGCGCGTACCGCGGACGGGACCGGTCCGTCGCCTACGGAGTCATCGGCGGGCTCGCGGGTGCGGGTATCGCGGTGGGGCCGTTGCTCGGCGGGTGGGTGACGACGTACCTGACGTGGCGACTGGTCTTCGCCGGCGAGGTCGTGCTGGTCATCGGCATCCTGTGCGCCATCCGCTGGATCCCGGACCCTCCGGCCGAGCCCCGGACCAGGCTCGACGTCGGGGGCGTCGTGCTGTCGGCCGTCGGCATGGCCCTCGTGGTGCTGGGGGTGCTGCAGAGCAGCTCGTGGGGGTGGCTGCGGCCCCGCAACGTCCCGTTCACCGTCCTCGGGTTCTCTCCCACCCTCTGCGTCATCGCGGCCGGCGGCGCCACCCTCTTCGCGTACCGCGCCTGGGAGCGGCGGTGCGAGGCGCGGGGGAGGGAGCCGCTGGTGCACTTCTCGCTCTTCGCCGTCGTGCCGCTGCGCTCCGGCTTGGCCGTGCTCCTCAGCCAGAACCTCATCCTGCTCGGGCTGTTCTTCGCGATTCCGCTGTACCTTCAGGTCGTCCAGGGCTTCAACGCCTTCCAGACCGGCCTGCGGCTGCTCCCCGTCTCGGTGACGATGCTGCTGTCCGCCATGTCGGGCCCGCTCCTGAGCAAGGTCGCCGGACCGCGGACGATCGTCCGGTGCGGCCTGCTGGTGCTGTTCGCCGGCATCCTCTGGCTGATCGCCGCCATCCGGCCCGACATCGACAACCTGCCCTTCGGGGCGGCGATGGCCGTGCTGGGTCTCGGCATGGGCCTGCTCGCCTCCCAGCTGGGCAACATCGCGCAGTCCAGCGTCGGGGACGCGGAGCGCAGCGAGGCGGGAGGGCTGCAGTACACCGCCCAGAACCTCGGATCCTCGCTGGGCACGGCGCTCATCGGCTCCCTCCTGATCGGGGCGCTCGTCGCCACCTTCACCTCGAAGATCGAGAACAACCCGAAGATCTCGGACGAGGTGCGCAAACAGGCCGGGGTCGCCGTCGAGGGGGGCGTCAGCTTCGTGAGCACGGACCAGGTGCGGGAAGCGGCCCAGCGCGCCGCGCTGCCGCCGTCCGAGGTGGACGCTGTGGTGAGCGCCTACGCCGACGCCCAGATCGAAAGCCTCAAGGCGGCCGTCCTCGCCGCTGCCGGTGTGACGCTCGTCAGCTTCGCCTTCACCCGCAGCCTGCCGACGGCCCGACCCGGCAGGACCGCGGACGGCCGGGCGGCAGCGTGAGAGGCCGCCGGCGGGGCGGGGCAGGCCGCCGCAGGCTGCCCGTGAGCGCGGTGCTGCGCCCGCTGGTCTCCGCGACCGGCCTGCTCCTCGTCTACTACCTGCTGCCCCTCGACAAGGGATTCACGGGTGCCACGGCCCTGGGCCTCGCCCTCGGCCTGACCGGCGTGCTGCTGCTCTTCATGCGGCAGAGCCGTTCGATCGCCGAGTCCTCGCGGCCCCGGCTGCGGGCCGTCGAGATGCTCGCCACCGTCATGCCGCTGTTCCTGCTGCTGTTCGCCGCCACCTACTACCTGGTGGAGCGGAAGGAGCCCGGGAACTTCAACGTCCACCTCAACCGCACCGCGGCCCTGTACTTCACGCTCACCGTGTTCACCACGGTCGGCTTCGGCGACATCGTCGCCCTCTCGGACACGGCCCGGATCCTCACGATGGTGCAGATGGCCGCCGACCTCCTGGTCCTCGGAGTGGCCGCCAAAGTGGTGGTCGGAAAGGTGCAGGCGGGCCTTCGCCGCCGGGATCCCGGCAGTGGGCCCCCGGCGCACGGCGGAGCGCGGGACGACGGCGGCTCATGAGAACACGTGGCCGTTTTCCCGCAACCTCACGGGCCGTGGGAGAGTCTTCCCCTCCAGTAGGCTTCCCGACGTGCGCCCTCTTGCGGCGCGCGCCGGGAAGCAGGTCGTCAAACCGGGGAGGAACCGGCGTTGCACATCCAGGAATGGCTCGAATCGGTACCGGCGGTCGCCGTCTACCTCATGGTGGCCGGCGTCATCGGTCTGGAGAGCCTGGGCATCCCGCTCCCCGGTGAGATCGTGCTCGTCAGCGCCACCTTGCTGGCCGCCTCCCAGGACCACATCAACCCCTACGTGCTGGGCGTGTGTGCCGTCGCCGGCGCCATCGTCGGCGACTCGATCGGCTATCTGATCGGCCGCAAGGGCGGCAAGCCGCTGCTGGAGTGGCTCGGCCGGAAATTCCCCAAGCACTTCGGCGCCCACCACGTGGCCACCGCCGAGCGCGCCTTCACGAAGTGGGGCATGTGGGCGGTCTTCATCGGCCGCTTCATCGCGCTGCTGCGCATCTTCGCCGGCCCGCTCGCGGGTGTGCTCAAGATGCCGTACTGGAAGTTCCTCATCGCCAACGTCCTCGGCGGCATCATCTGGGCCGGCGGTACGGTCGCGCTCATCTACACCGTGGGCAAGGTCGCCGAGGAGTGGATCGGCAAGTTCTCCTACCTGGGCCTCGTGGCCGCGGTGCTCTTCGGTGTGGGCTCGTTCGTGGTGATGCGGATCAAGGCCAAGAAGGCCCAGGCCAAGGCCGACCGGGAGCCGGCCGGGCAGCCCGCGGCCCAGAGCGTCGCCGCCGAGTGACGCTGCGCGTCCGCGGGCCGCGCCCGCGGACGCCGTCGTACGGCTAGGGCCTGTGCCGACCCACCGGACACGCCCTAGTCCGGGAGGTCCTCCGCCGCCTCCCGGTGCGTCTTGGCCAGCTCCAGGTACATCGCGGCGTTGATCCGGATATGCTCGCGCTCCTCGTCCGTCAGGGCCCGCTTGACCTTGGCGGGCACCCCGGCGACCAGGGAGCCGGGCGGAATCTGCATCCCCTGCGGCACCAGGGCCTGGGCCGCGACGAGGGAGCCGGCACCGATGTGCGCGCCGTTGAGCACGGTCGCCCCCATGCCGACCAGCACGTCGTCCTCGACGGTGCAGCCGTGCAGCACGGCGTTGTGCCCGACCGTCACCCGCTCTCCGACGGTGACCGGAAAGCCCGGGTCCACGTGCACGGTGCAGTTGTCCTGGATGTTGCTGTCGGCGCCGAGGACGATGGGGCCGCAGTCCGCGCGCAGGACGGCGTGGTACCAGACGCTCGATCCGGCGGCCAGCGTGACATCGCCCAGGACCACCGACGTCGGCGCGGTGAACGCCTGCGGGTCGACCTGCGGCTGCTGCCCGCCCACCCCGGCAATCAACGATCGCTCAGCCATTGCTTTCCCGCTCCTCGCTCTGCGTCCGACCGCGGCCGCGCGGGCGTCAGCCCGTGGCGAGCAGTACGGTCCCCACCAGGGCCAGCCCCGCCCCCGCGGCCTGTACCGTGCGCAGCCTCTCACGCAGCACCCCGCGGGCGGCGAGCGCGGTCACCACCGGGTAGAGCGAGGCGAGGACGGCCGCGACGGTCACCGGGCCGTGGTGGGCGGCCACGCTGTAGGTGCCGTTGGCGGCGACGTCCGCAAGGCCGACGAAGGCGAGGGCGGGAAGTGCCGCCCGCAGCGCGCTCCAGCCCCCGGCGGGCAGCGCCGCCGTCCCGCGGCGCGCGGACAGCCACAGGGCGCCCCCGCCCACCACGACATTGCACAGCCGCTGCACGAACAGGGCGAGGAACAGCCCGGTCAGCGTGTGCGAGGCCTCGGCGATCAGGGCCATCACCGAGCCGAAGCCGAAGGCGGCGACGAGCGTGAGCACGAGCGTCTGGCGCTGTACGGGCGCACCGCCGAGCCCCGGCCCGCTGGCGAGGACGACCCCGGCGACGGCCACCGCGATGCCCGCGAACTGCAGCAGCCCCGGCCGCTCGCCCAGCACCAGGCCGACGCCGACCGGCACGGCGACGCCGCCGAGCGCGCCCAGCGGGGAGACGACGCCCATCGGGCCGAGGGCCAGCGCACGGTAGAAGGCGAGCATGGCCGCGGGGCCCACCACGCCCGCCGCCACCGCCCACCACAGCTGCGGCCCGGCCTCGGACCAGCCACCGGTCGCGACGACGATCGTGCCCAGCGCGCCGACGGCCAGCAGCTGCGAGACGAGGACGACGGTCAGGGCGGGCATGCGCCGGGTGAGCAGTCCGCCGCCGAAGTCGGCCAGCCCCCACATGAGACTGGTGGCCAGGGCGAAGACGGGCGTCATGGGAGGGACCTCGCAGTACAGTGAGATGAACAGTGGAGTCCACCACACCGTAGTGCAAGTTGTTCGACTTTCTGAATCAATATATTGGATGGACGGGACCGTGACGGACCTTGACCAGCTCACCCAGTCACTCGCCCGCAACCTCAAGCGCTGGCGCGGCGAGCGGAACTTCACCCTCGACGCGCTCGCGGCCCGCTCCGGGGTCAGCCGCGGCATGATCATCCAGATCGAGCAGGCCCGTACCAACCCCAGCGTCGGCACCACGGTCAAGCTGGCGGACGCGCTCGGCGTCAGCATCACCACCCTGCTCGACTACGAACAGGGCGCCCGCGTCCGGCTCGTACCGGAGGAACAGGTGGTGCGCATGTGGTCCACCGAGGCGGGCAGTCACACCTCGCTGCTCGTGGGCACCGAGGCGCGCGGCCCGCTGGAGCTGTGGGACTGGCGCATCGTCCCTGGCGACAGCAGCGACTCCGACGCGCACCCCGCCGGCACGATCGAGCTGCTGCGGGTGACGGCCGGCCGGCTCACGCTCGTCGTGGACGGGGAGGAGTACGACGTCCCGGCGGGGACGTCGGCGACCTTCGAGGCGAACGTCCCGCACGCCTACCGCAACAAGGGGTCCGAGGCCGTCGAGATGACGATGGCCGTGGCCGTCCCGCCCGCCCGCTGAGACGGCGGCGGACGGGACGGAGCGTCAGGCCCGCCGCGACACGTCCAGCGACAGCGGGACCGAGTGCTCCGCGAACCCCAGGCTGCGGTAGAGGTGTTCGGCGTCGGGCGTCGCATGCAGGTCCACGCGCGTGACGCCCTGGTCGGCGAACCAGTCGAGCAGCGCCTCGGTCGTCGACCGGGCGAAGCCCCGGCCCCGGTAGCGGGCGTCGGTGCACACGTTGAAGACGAACCCGAAGCGGCCCAGCGCATGCCCGGGAGCCGGCAGCCGCTCCTCGATGCGTCCCACCGCGCACGCCGCCAGATGCGGACGGCCGGGGCCGGGGTCGCCGTCCACGACGAACGCCCCCAGGCCCGGACCCGCCACGGAGAGCTGCCGCAGGAACGCCTCTTCCGCGTCGCGCTCCCACGGCCCCGGAGAGTCGTGACCGTCCATCGCGGCGAACATCGCACGGCGCAACCGGACGATCTCGGCCGCGTCCTCGGGGCGGGCAAAGCGTGTCATGATCATGCTGCGAAGCTAGCGCACGCCCGCCACGGGACATGCGCCCGGCCTCAGCCCAGCCGCGGGATCTCGATCGCCGGGCAGCGGTCCATGACCATCAGCAGGCCCGCCGCACGCGTGCGTTCGTACGCCTCCTCGTCGATCACGCCCAGCTGGAACCAGACGGCCTTCGCACCGATGGCAACCGCCTCGTCGGCGACGGCGCCCGCGAACTCGGACCGGACGAAGACGTCCACCACGTCGACGGGGAAGGGGATGTCGGACAGCGACGCATAGCCCTGCTCGCCGTGCACCGTCTCGGTCTTGGGGTGCACCGGCACGATGCGCTTGCCGTACCGCTGGAGCACATCGGCGACGCCGTAGGCCGCACGCCGCTCGTTGGACGACAGGCCGACGACCGCCCAGGTGTCGCCCGTGCCTTCGATGATCTTCCGGATGATCCCCGCTTCTGCGTACATGCCCGCTCAACGACCGGCCGCACAAGACCATTCCCGCAGCCTGGCGGGACGGCGGGAAAAGCGAAGGAACTAGGCTGGCGGGATGCCCGACGAGTACCGGACGGTCGCGCGCGAAGGCGTGCACGACATCGAGATCAGCAAGTCGCGCTTCATCTGCGCGCTCGCGCCCGCCGCGACCGAAGAAGAGGCCCAGGCCTTCATCGCCCGCATCCGCAAGGAGCACCCCGCCGCCCGGCACCACTGCTGGGCGTACGTGATCGGTGCCGACGGCTCCGTCCAGAAGGCGAGCGACGACGGCGAGCCCGGCGGCACCGCGGGCGTGCCCATGCTGCAGATGCTCGTCCGCCGCGAGATGCGGTACGTCGTCGCCGTCGTCACCCGCTACTTCGGCGGGATCAAGCTCGGCGCGGGCGGCCTCATCCGCGCCTACGGCGGCGTGGTCGGCGAGGCGCTCGACACCCTCGGCACCGTCACCCGCAGGCGCTTCCGGCTGGCCACGGTCACCGTCGACCACCAGCGCGCGGGAAAGCTGGAGAACGAACTGCGGGCGACCGGCCGCGATGTGCGGGAGGTCACCTACGGAGCGGGCGTGCGGATCGACATCGGGCTGCCCGAAACGGAGGTCGAGTCCTTCCGGGCCTGGCTCGCCGACAGCACCGCCGGCACGGCGCTCTTCGAGCTCGGAGGCGAGGCGTACGGAGACGCCTGAGCACGGCGGATCCGCAGCGGCGGACCGCGATGTCAGTCCCCCCGGATACAGTCGTGGACCATGCGACTGCTGCACACCTCGGACTGGCACCTGGGGCGATCCTTCCACCGGGTGAGCCTCCTGCACGCCCAGCGGGAGTTCATCGACCACCTCGTGCAGACCGTCCGCGAGCGGCAGGCCGACGCCGTGCTCGTCGCCGGAGACGTCTACGACCGGGCGGTGCCCCCGCT
Source organism: Streptomyces olivoverticillatus (assembly GCF_014203555.1). Classification (GTDB taxonomy): domain Bacteria; phylum Actinomycetota; class Actinomycetes; order Streptomycetales; family Streptomycetaceae; genus Streptomyces; species Streptomyces olivoverticillatus. The sequence continues at coordinate 241,686 of NZ_JACHJH010000003.1, forward strand.
CGCCGCCGTTGAGCTCTTCGACGACGCCCTCCACCGCCTCGCGGAGCTCGGCGTGCCCACCGTCATGATCTCCGGCAACCACGACTCCGCCCGCCGCCTGGGCGTGGGAGCGGGTCTCATCGGCCGCGCCGGGATACACCTGCGCACCGACCCCGCGGCCTGCGGCACCCCCGTCGTCCTCGCCGACGCCCATGGTGACGTCGCCTTCTACGGCCTGCCCTACCTCGAACCCGCCCTCGTCCGCGAGGAACTGGAGGCCGCCGGGCCCGGCCACACCGCCGTGCTCCAAGCCGCCATGGAGCGCGTGCGCGCCGACCTCGCCGCCCGCCCGGCCGGCACCCGCTCCGTGGTGCTCGCCCACGCCTTCGTCGCCGGCGGCGCCACCAGCGACAGCGAGCGGGACATCACGGTCGGCGGTGTCGCCTCCGTCCCCGCCGAGGTCTTCCACGGCGTGCACTACACCGCGCTCGGCCACCTCCACGGCTGCCAGACCATCACCGACCGCATCTGCTACTCCGGCTCCCCGCTCGCCTACTCCTTCTCCGAGGCGGACCACCGCAAGACCATGTGGCTGGTCGACCTCGATGCCGACGGCACGGTGACCGCCGAGCGCGTCGACTGCCCCGTGCCCCGCCCCCTCGCCCGCATCCGCGGGCGCCTGGAGGAGCTCCTCGACGACCCGGGCCTCGACCGGCACGAGGAGGCGTGGGTCGAAGCCACCCTCACCGACCCGGTCCGCCCGCCCGAGCCCATGGCCCGGCTCACCCGCCGCTTCCCGCACACCCTCAGCCTCCTCTTCGAGCCGGACCGGCCCCCGGGCGATCCGCTCGCCTCCTACGCCCAGCGGCTGCACGGCCGCAGCGACCGGCAGATCACCGAGGACTTCGTGGCACACGTCCGCGGAGGCCAGGGCGCCGACGAGGCCGAGCGCGCCGTGCTCACCACCGCGCTCGACTCCGTACGGCTGGACGAGACCGCCGGCGAGGTCGCCCGATGAGGCTGCACCGGCTCGACGTCACCGCCTTCGGCCCGTTCGGAGGCACCCAGCGCGTCGATTTCGACGAGCTCTCCGCAGCCGGGCTCTTCCTGCTGCACGGCCCCACCGGCGCCGGCAAGACCTCCGTCCTCGACGCGGTCTGCTACGCCCTCTACGGCGGCGTCCCCGGTGCCCGCCAGGGCAGCGGCCTGACCCTGCGCAGCGACCACGCCGCACCGCACACCCCGACCGAAGTCGTGCTCGACATGACCGTCGGCGGACGGCGGCTGGAGATCACGCGGCGGCCGGAGCAGCTGCGCCCCAAGAAGAAGGGCAGCGGCTACACCCGCGAGAAGGCCCACAGCGCCCTGCGCGAGCGCAGGCCCGACGGCGAGTGGAAGGGGCTCAGCCGCTCGCATCAGGAGATCGGCGAGGAGATCGGGCAGCTCCTCGGCATGAGCCGGGAGCAGTTCTGCCAGGTCGTCCTGTTGCCCCAGGGCGACTTCGCCCGCTTCCTGCGCGCCGAGGACACCGCCCGCGGCAAGCTGCTCGGCAAGCTCTTCGACACGGGCCGCTTCGCCGCCGTGGAGGACCGCCTCGCGGAGCTGCGCCGCGCGGCCGAAGCGCGGGTCCGCACCGGAGACGAGCGGCTGCTCGCGCTGGGCCACCGGATGGGCCAGGCGGCGGCGGACCCGTCGCTGCCGGAGATGGGCACACCGGCGCCGGCCACGGCGGGCGCCGAGCCCGCCCGTTCCGGTGCCCGCGCCGCCGGGCCCGTGCTGGCGCCGGGCGACGCCGGGCTCGCCGAGGCCGTCCTGGAATGGGCGGCGCTGGCCCGGGCGAACGCGCGCGAGCGCCGCGAGATCGCCGAGGCCGCCGTCCGCGCCGCCGAGCACACCCACCGCCGCGCGCAGCAGCGCGCCGAGGAGGCCCGGGAGCTGGCCCGCCTCCAGCACCGGCACGCCACCGCGCGGCAGCGCGCGTCGGCCCTGCAGGAGCGGCGCGCCGAGCGCGACGAGACGCATGAGCGTCTGGAGCGGGCCCGCGCCGCCGAGGCCGTCGCCCCCGCCCTGGAGCTGCGCGAGGAAGCCGAGCGCGCCCACCGCGCGGCGGGCGCCGCCGAGCGCCGGGCCCGCGGGCTGCTGGCCGGTGAGCACCGCGAGGCGGGTGGCGGGCAACTGTCCGCCCTGGAGCGGCAGCTGACCGAGGAGCTGGGGTCGCTGGCCGCCGCACGGCGTGCCGAGCGCCGGGCCGGCGAGATCGCCGCCGAGACCGCCCGCCTGGAGCGCGAGGCCCTCGCCGATGAGGAGATCCTCGTCGAGTGCGCCGACTGGCTCGCCTCCTGGGAGGCCACCCGCCAGTCGCTGCGGCAGCGCGTCGAGGACGCGCAGGGGGCGGCGGCCCGCGCCGACCGGCTCGGCGAGCGGATCGAACCGGCGCGGCAGCGGCTCGAAGCCGCCCGACAGCGCGAGGATCTCACCCGCCGGGCCGAGGCGGCCGAGGCCCGCCTGCTGGCGGCCCGCGAGGCGGCGGCCGCCGCCCGCGAGCACTGGCTGGAGCTCAAGGACCGCCGCCTGCGCGGCATCGCCGCCGAGCTGGCGGCGGGATTGGAGCCCGGCGCGCCCTGTGCGGTCTGCGGCGCCACCGAGCACCCCGATCCGGCTCGGGCGGGCGCCGACCAGGTGGACCGCGCAGCCGAGGATGCCGCCCTGGCCGCCTCCCGGCGGGCCGACGGGGCGCGGGAGGAGGCGGACCACGGGCTGCAGTCCCTGCGCGAGGCCCTCGCGGCCGCCACGGCCGCCGCGGGCACGGCGGGCGTCGCCGAACTGGCCGAGGCCGCCGAGGAGATCCGGCGCTCCTTCGCCGGGGCCCGCGCGGCGGGCGCCGGGGTGCATGCCGCCCGCGAGGCGCTGGAGAGCGCCGAGGGCGAGTACGAGCGGCGGCGCGGCGCACAGCAGTCGGCGCGCGAGCGCACGGCCGCCCGTACCTCGCACCGCGAAGACCTCGAGCGGGAAATGCACGCGCTGCGGGAGGAGCTGGCCCGGGCGCGCGGCGGAGCGCAGAGCGTGGCCGGGCGGGCGGTGGCGCTGGAGGAGCAGCTGGCGCGGCTGGCGGAGGCGGCCGAGGCCGTCCGGGCGGCCGAGAGCACGGCGGACCGGCTCAAGGAGGCCGACGCACGCCTCGCCGACGCCTCCTACCGCGCCGGTTTCGACACCCCCCGGCATGCCGCCGAGGCGATGCTGGAGGACGTGCGGCGGCGCGAGCTGCGGCAGTGGCTGGACCGGTGGCAGCGCGAGGAGGCCGCCGTCGCCGCCGAGCTGGCCGACGTGGCGACGGCGGAGGCGGCCGAGCTGCCTCCGGCCGACCCGCAGGCGGCCGCGGCCGCCGCCGAGGCTGCGACGGCGCGGCTGCGCGAGGCATCGGCCCGGGAGGCGGCAGCCCGCACCCGCTGCCAGGAGCTGGACCGGCTCTCCGCACAGGCCCTCGCCGACGCCCGTCGGCTCGCCCCGCTGCGCGAGGAGCACCACCGGGTGGCGGGCCTGGCCCTGCTCGCCGCCGGGACGTCCGCCCGCAACGAACGCAAGATGCGCCTGGAGTCGTACGTGCTCGCGGCCCGGCTGGAGCAGGTCGCGGCGGCCGCGACGGCCAGGCTCCAGCGCATGTCGGCCGGGCGGTACACCCTGGTGCACTCCGACGCCAGGACCGGCGGGCGCGGCCGCTCGGGTCTGGGCCTGCACGTGATCGACGCCTGGACGGGCAGCGAGCGGGACACCGCGACGCTCTCCGGCGGCGAGACCTTCTTCGCCTCCCTCTCGCTGGCGCTCGGCCTCGCCGACGTGGTCACGGAGGAGGCGGGCGGCACCCGGCTCGACACGCTCTTCATCGACGAGGGGTTCGGCAGCCTCGACGAGCAGACGCTGGACGAGGTCCTGGACGTGCTGGACTCGCTGCGCGAGCGGGATCGCTCGGTCGGCATCGTCAGCCACGTGGCCGATCTGCGGCGCCGCATCCCGGCGCAGCTGGAGGTGGTCAAGGGCCGGTCGGGCTCGGCCGTCCGGCACCGGACGGCGGGGGTCAGCGACTGAGCGGGCGGCGCGCCAGGGGAGAGGAGTAGACGACGGACGTCGTCACAGAGCCGAGCGCGCCGATGCGGCCCGCGATCTCCTCCAGGTGGCGCATGGACCGGGCGGCGACCTTGATCACGAAGCAGTCGTCGCCCGTGACGTGGTGCGCCTCCAGGATCTCCTGCGTCGTCTCCAGCAGGTCGTGGAACGGCTTGTAGTTCCCGTGTGGATAGCGCAGCCGGACGAACGCGAGGACCGGCAGGCCCAGCTTCTCGGGGTCCACCACGGCGGTGTAGCCGCCGATGACGCCCGCTTCTTCGAGGCGCCTGACTCGTTCGGTCACGGCGCTGGAGGACATGTTCACAGCCCGCGCCAACTCGGCGTAGCCCGCACGGCCGTTGAGCTGGAGGGCGTCGAGTATGCGCCAGTCGGTGGCGTCGGGGGAATAGCCGGTCATAGAAGATGTCTAGCAAGGAAAACCCTGGCCGAACAGTGCTTTTGCCGGGGATTGACCGTTCACTGAAGTGATCATGGTCAGTAGGTTTTACGCCATGACCACTGCACTTCCCACCGCCTCGCCCCTGGCCGCCGCAAGCCGCGTCCTGGCCGTGCCGCCCGCCGAACCCGACGCCGCCGCGGCCTACTTCGCCGCCCGGCTGGCCTTCCACACCGACGTCGCCGACGTCCACGCGGCCCTGGCGGCGGGCGCCGCGGACTTCGTGGTCGTCGACTCCCGCTCCACCCCGTCCTGGGACCAGGGGCACGTCCCCGGCGCCGTCCATCTGCCGACCGCGGACATTCCGCAGCTGGCGGAGGAGTTCCTCGACCCGGCCGTGCCCGTGGTCGTCTACTGCTGGGGCCCGGGCTGCGACGGCGCGACCCGGGCGGCACTGGCGCTGGCCCGGCTCGGCTACCGCGTCAAGGAGATGCTCGGCGGCATCGAGTACTGGATCCGCGAGGGCTACGAGGTCGAGACGTGGGAGGGCAGCCGCCGCACCGCGCCGGACCCGCTGACGGCCCCCGTCGACGGCGAGGACTGCGGCTGCTGAACCGCGGGGCCGCGGGCGGCCGGACCGCCCGCGACCCCGCCCGCGTCACAGCGCCGACAGCTCCGCCACCAGGTCGTCCAGGCCCAGCGAGCCCTGCGAGAGCGCGGCCATGTGCCAGGCCTTCGTGTCGAAGGCGGCCCCGTGCGCCTTGCGCGCCGCCTCCCGGCCGGTCAGCCACGCGCGCTCGCCGAGCTTGTAGCCGATGGCCTGCGCGGGCATGCCCAGGTAGCGCACCAGCTCGCTCTCCACGAACTCCGCCGGACGGCCGCTGTGCAGGCCGAAGAACTCCTGCGCCAGCTCCGGCGTCCAGCGCTCGCCCGGGTGGAAGGGGGAGTGCTCGGGGATCTCCAGCTCCAGGTGCATGCCGATGTCGACGATCACCCGCGTGGAGCGCATCATCTGGGCGTCCAGATAGCCCAGCCGCCGCTCGGGGTCGCTGAGGAAGCCCAGCTCGTCCATCAGCCTCTCCGCGTACAGCGCCCAGCCCTCGGCGTTGGCGCTGACCATGCCGATCGTCGCCTGGTAGCGGGAGAGCCGGTCCGCGACGTGCACCCACTGCGCGAGCTGGAGGTGGTGACCGGGCACCCCCTCGTGGTACCAGGTCGACACCAGGTCGTACTCGGGGAAGCGGGTCTCGCCCATGGTGGGCAGCCAGGTGCGGCCGGGGCGGGAGAAGTCCTCGGACGGCTGGCTGTAGTACGGGGCGGCCGCGCCGCCCGGCGGGGCGATGCGGGACTCGACGCGCTTGACGCGCTCGGCCAGATCGAAGTGCGTGCCGTCCAGAGCCTCGACGGCCTCGTCCATCAGCCCCTGGAGCCAGACGCGCGTCTCCTCCACGCCTTCGATGTGCCGGCCGTGCACGTCCAGGTGGGCCAGCGCCTCCCAGGGAGTCTTCGCGCCGGGCAGGATCTTCTCGGCCTCCCGGCGCATCTCGTCCAGCAGGCGGTGGTATTCCGACCAGCCGTACGCGTACGCCTCGTCCAGATCGAGGTCCGTGCCGTTCCAGTAGCGCGACCAGCGGGCGTAGCGCGCGCGCCCCACGACCTCGCTCGCCCCGGCGATCGCGGGGGCGTAGACGTCGCGCAGCCAGTCGCGCAGTGCGGCGAGGCCGCCGGTGGCGGTCGCGGCTGCTGCGTCCAGCTCGGTGCGCAGCTCGTGCGGGCCCTCACCCACGAGCTCGCCGAACCAGCCGTTTCCGGTGCCGATCCAGGTGTTCAACTGTCCGATGACCGTGGCCGCCTGGCGGGGGCCGCCCGGCAGCCCGCGCCGCAGGCCCTCGGCGAGAGCGGCCCGGTATCCGTCGAGCGCCGCGGGCACGGCCCGCAGCCGCCCGGCGATGTCCGCCCAGTCCTCGGCGGTCTCGGTGGGCATCATGGTGAACACCTCGCGCACCGCGTGCAGCGGCGAGTGGAGGTTGCTGACCGCCCGCAGGTGCTCCGCCGCCTCGTGGACGGCGAGTTGGGCGGTCAGCCGCTCGTGCAGCAGCCGGGCGCAGCGCCGTTCCTCGTCGCTGTCGGCGCCCGGCTGCTTCTCCGCCTCGGCCAGCCGCTCCAGGGTGGTGCGGTCGAGGCGGGCGAAGGCCTCCTGCCCGGCGGGCGAGAAGTCGGGGAGCCGCCGCGCGCAGTCCGCCACCCCCAGGTAGGTGCCGGTGATCGGGTCGAGCTCGGTGAACGCGTCGACGTAGGCGTCGGCGACCTGACGGGGCAGCTGCGGGGTCGTATGGGTGATCGGCATGCGGACATCCTCGTACGCGAGGAACGCCGCGTCAGCGGGATGGGGCTGTTAGCTGTCCGACACGTGGTGTCCGGGCCGCATCGCAGCGGTGGACGGTATGGGCTGTGGGGCCAGCCGGGCGGTGATGACGAGGGTGCCTTCCTCGACCTGGTAGTCCAGGGGCAGGCCCTGGGCCCGCATGGCGGCGACCATCGCGGTGTTGGAGGCGGTGGTCACGGCGTAGACGCTCTCGCAACGGGCCTCGCGGGCCATGCCGGTCAGCCGTTCCAGCAGCTCTCCGCCGACCCCGCGCCGCTGCCATTCGTCCTCGACGAGCAGCGCGACCTCCGTCTCGTCGCCGTCCCACAGCAGGTGGCCGAGGGCGACGAGGCGGCCGGAGGCGGTGTACGCCGCCAGGGTGCGCCCGAAGCGGGGGGTGAGCAGGTGCCGGAGGTAGCGGTCGGCGTCGCCGACCGGGCCGTGGTAGCGCCGGGTGAGGGTGGCCGTGGAGCAGCGTTCGTGCATCTCGCGGGCGGCGGCGAGGTCGTCGGGGCCCGCCCGGCGCACGGTGATCTCGTTGCCTTCGGGCAGCGTCAGCACATCGCTGCGCAGTGGTACGCGCGGGCCGAGCCGCGTGTCGAGCTCGACGAGCGCACGGGCGCGGGCGAACTCGGTGGGGGTGAAGGGCAGGTACGGGCGCTCGATGGTGATCGATCCGCCGGAGGGGTCGCGCAGCCGCAGCACCGTCTCCTCCCATACGCCGCTCTCGGGCACGGGCTCGCACGGGGCGCCGGTGTGCGGGGAGCGGGCGGGTATGGAGCGGATCGTGCAGCGGCCGAGGAGCTGCCGCAGGGCGAGGGGGAGTTCGGCGGCGTCCAGGGCGGTGCGGGTCGCGAGGTTCAGCACCCGGGTGGGGGCGTCCACGAGGTCGTGGGCGTCGGCGCGCTCCAGCCAGGTCTGCCTGCCGCCGCCCTGCGCGGCGGCGCCGGTCAGCTCGGCGGGGGCCAGCGCGGCCGGGGCGCGCAGGAGCAGCTCGTCCACCGTGCCGTCGGCCAGCGGGTGGGTCTGCAGGGCAAGTATGTCGACGCCCCGCTCCGCGAGTGACAGGCACAGCGCGGCCAGGCTGCCGGGCTCGTCGCGGACGGTGGTGCGCATCCGCCACAGGGTGCTCTCGTCGCACGGCCGCGCGGTGCGGGGCGAGGGGGTGGCAGCATCGGCGGCGGACGGCGGGGGTGCGTGGTCGCGGCGCCTGGACCACCAGATGTGGAAGCCCGCAGTGGCGAGCAGGGCGGCGGCCGAGGAGACGAGGAGGACGGGCCCGTCGGGGCCGTGCGCCACCGTGTTGGCCACCGAGTCGGCCGCGGCGACCGCCGTGAACAGCGCGGCCAGCTCCGCCAGGTCCCGGCGCCAGTGGTGGCGGTGCCGGCGGGAGGTCTTCGCAAAGCTCTCGTCAGTCATGCCACCACCCTGGCCGAGCGGTGTTGCGTGATCACGAACGTCCTGTGTCCTACGGGTAAAGGACACTTCTGTTCGCTTCTGCGCGCAGTAGGCGATTTATCATGATGTTTACCTGAGGACGGTTTCGTTCATATTCATTCGCTCATGGCGAGATTTGCCGCGGTCTATCAGTGCCGCAGATCCGCCAGGGCGTCCTCCACGCCGCGGTGGAAGGTGGGGTAGGCGTAGATCATGTGCCGCAGCGCCTCCACCGGCACCTCGGCCTGGACCGCCACCGCCAGCCCGTACATGACCTCGCCGCCCATGGGGCCGGCCGTGGTCGCCCCGACCAGGACGCCGCGGCCGGCGTCCTCGACCAGCTTGACCAGGCCGTCGTTGCCCGCTTTGTGGATCCAGCCGCGCGCGGAGGACGGCACCTTCGACAGGCCGGTGCGCACCTGCAGGCCCTTCTCCCGGGCCTGCCGCTCGGTGAGCCCCACCGCGCCGATCTCCGGGTCGGTGAAGGTCACCCGCGGCAGGGCGCGGTAGTCGGAGCCCGGGCCCGGCTCGCCGAGCACGGCCCGGGCCACGATCTCGGCCTCGTACATGGCCACATGGGTGAACGCCCCGTGCCCGGTCACGTCCCCCACGGCCCACAGCCCCGGTGCCGCCAGCAGGTGCCGGTCGGTCTTGAGGGCCTTCGCCGCGGGGTCGAGGCCCACGGTCTCCAGGCCCAGACCGGAGAAGTCGGCGCGCCGTCCGGTGGCGACCAGCAGTTGATGGCCCGTCAGCTCCGTGCCGTCCTCCAGGACCACCGTGAAGACGTCGCCCTCGTGCCGCACCTGCGTCGCCCGTGCCCCCGTGCGCAGGTCGATGCCTTCGTCGCGCAGGATCCCCGCCAGCAGCTCGCCCGCTTCCGGTTCCTCCGCCGGAACCAGGCCGTCCATCGCCTCCACCACGGTGACCCGGCTCCCGAAGCGCCCGAAGGCCTGGGCCAGCTCCACGCCGATCGCACCGCCGCCCAGCACCAGCAGCGAGTCCGGCGCCTCCTTCGCGGCAATGGCGTCCCGGTTGGTCCAGTAGGGCACGGCGTCCAGACCGGGCACCGGTGGGATCTGCGGCTTCGAGCCCGTCGCGATCACCACGCCGTGCCGCGCCTCGTACAGCTCGCCGTCGACCTCGACCCGCCCCGGGCCGGCCAGCCGGCCCCGGCCGCGCGCCAGCAGGCCGCCCTTGTCGGTGAAGCGGTCCGCGGCCACCTGGTCGTTCCAGTCGTCGGTGGCCTCGTCCCGGATCCGGGCGGCCACCGGCGCCCAGTCGGGCGTCAGCTGCACCGAGCCCGCCATGCCCGGCACGCGTCGCGCCTCGGCCAGCAGGTTCCCGGCGCGGATCATCATCTTGCTGGGCACGCAGGCCCAGTACGGGCACTCGCCGCCGACGAGCTCCGCCTCCACGCCCAGCACCCGCAGCCCGGCATCGGCGAGCCGTCCCGCCACATGCTCGCCACCGGGACCCATGCCGATCACGACGACATCCACCTGTTCGGCCACAGCACCGCACCTCCACTCGGGACGACCCGGAACAATCCACCCTCCCACCGGGCGCCCGGGGCGTCACTGTCCGACGCGCCCCGGTTGGAGCACCTTGGTGAACAGCGTCGCCCCGTCCTCGTCGCGCAGCCGTACGGTCAGCTCGCCGCCCTCCGCGTCGATGGCCACCTCGCCGAAGAACTGGCTGCCCTGGCCGGGCGGCACGTTGGCCGTGGCCGGGGCCCGGACGAAGGGCTGCTCGGGGCCGAAGGTCCCGTCCAGCTTCACCGCTGGGAAGCCGCCCGCGTTCAGCGGGCCCGAGACGAATTCCCAGAACGGCGCGAAGTCCTTGAACGCCGCCCGCGCGGGGTCGTAGTGCTGCGCGGAGGTGTAGTGCACGTCGGCCGTCAGCCACACCGTGCCCGTGATCCGCCGGTGCTTGATGTGCCGCAGCAGCTCGGCGATCTGCAGCTCCCGGCCGAGCGGCGCGCCCGGGTCGCCCTGCGCGACCGCCTCGAAGTTCACCGGGCCGTCCGTGACCACCAGGCCCAGCGGCATGTCGGCGGCGATCACCTTCCACACCGCGCGCGAGCGCGACAGCTGCCGCTTGAGCCAGCGCAGCTGGCGTGCGCCCAGGATGCCCTGGGTGTCGTCGGGTTGCCGGCCGGGGGAGTTGGCGTTGCGGTAGGTGCGCATGTCCAGCACGAAGACGTCCAGCAGCGGACCGTGCCGCAGCACGCGGTAGACCCGGCCGTCGGCGTCGGGGCGGTGCGTGGAGACGGGGAAGTACTCGGTGAACGCCCGCAGGGAGCGCGCGGACAGCACGTCGACGCGCTTTTCGGCGTAGCGGGCGTCGTCCAGGATCTGGCCCGGGTACCAGTTGTTGTGCACCTCGTGGTCGTCCCACTGGACGATCGCCGGCACCTGGGCGTTGAAGCGCCGCAGGTTGGCATCCAGCAGGTTGTAGCGGAAGGCGCCGCGGAACTCCGCGAGCGTCTCGGCGACCTTGGACTTCTCCTCGGTGGTGACGTTCCGCCAGGTGCTGCCGTCGGGGAGGACGACGCTGGGGGCGATGGGGTTGTCGGCGTAGATGTTGTCGCCGCTGCACAGGAAGAAGTCCGGGTCGAGTCTGCGCATCTGCTCGAAGATGCGGTAGCCGCCCCGGTCCGGATTGATCCCCCAGCCCTGCCCCGCCAGGTCGCCCGACCAGACGAAGCGCACGTCCTTGCGGAGCGCTGGGGCGGTGCGGAAGGTGCCGTACACCGGCCGTCCGGTGCGCCGCGGGTCGTCGGGGTCGGCGAGCAGCACCCGGTAGTGGATCTCCTCGCCCGGCGGCAGGCCGCGCAGCGCGGTGCGGCCGGTGAAGTCGGTCTCCGGCCCGACCAGCGGCCCGGTCCAGCGGTGCACGGTGCGGAAGGACTCGGTCGCCGACGTCTCCACGACCATCCGGGCCCTGCGGTCGGAGCGCACCCACACCAGACCCGAGGACGTGGTCACGTCACCGGCCTGGACGCCCCAGTCGGCGCTCGGCCGGCCCGACAGCGCCTGCGCCGGTGCGGCCGCGGCGAGCGGCGGCAGGGCGGCCGCGCCCGCGACGGCGAGGGAGCTCCGCAGCACCGCCCGTCTGCCGAGTGCCTGACCGGTTCCATGTGCCTTCTCCATGAGGGAGACCTCCTGTGCCGACATCGCCACGACACGCGATTCCTACGGGCACCACATGCCCGGCAGGGGAACGCACGGTGAACATCCGCCCCTCGCGGCCCGGTGGCCCCTGCCATCACCGTCGTCGCCCGATGGGCGTACGGTCGTGGGCAGTTACAGGTCGCGGGGGAGCGGCCCGAAGGACAGAGGAGGCACCGTGCCCGTCGACGGCCGAGCTCATGTGCGCATCGCCCGACCCTCCCGCGACCTCGCGGCAGCGGAACGTTTCTGGACCCGCGGCCTCGGCCTCTCGGTCCTCTTCCGGAAGGAGGCCGAGGAGGGCGCCCCGCCCGAGGAGGCGCACTCCCTGCTGATGGTGGGCTGGCCGGACGCCTCCTGGCACCTCGAACTGGTCACCGCCGCGGGCCCGTTCCCGCAGCCGGCGCCGACCGTCGAGGACCTCCTCGTCGTCTACACCGCCGGGGAGGTGCCCGAGGAGCTTCTCGCGCGCCTGGAGGAGCACGGCGGCAAGCGGGTCCCGGCCCACAACCCCTACTGGGACACCTGGGGTGTCACGGTCGAAGACCCCGACGGCTACCGCCTGGTGCTCTCGACGCGCGAGTGGTCGAATGAGCAGGCGCTGGCGAAGAGGTAGCGCCGCGCCGGACAGGCGTCAGCGCGAGGTGTCGAGGATGACCCGGGCCACCAGCGCCGGGTCGTCGTTCATCGGCACGTGCCCGCAGCCCGGCAGCCTGACGAGCCGGGCGGCGGGGATCACCTTCTTGGCGCGCACGCCCTGGCGTCGCAGCAGGATCCGGTCTCTGGTGCCCCAGGCGATGGTCACCGGGATGTTCGTGATGTCGTGAGTGAAGAGCACACCGCGCTGCCCGGCGGCGAGCGTGGCCTCGAAGCCCGTCGCCTCGCGCAGCGCACGGGTCTCGGCGGCAATGGCGTCCGGTGAACGGCGCCCGGGCCGCGCGTAGATGGTGCCGCCCAGCACCGCCCGTCCCGGCGCCGTCCGGGCCAGCCGGGTCACCGTCCGCGGCGACAGGGACAACGCCCCGAGGCGCATCCCTTGCAGCATCGCGAAGGCGTACCGGCGCTCCGCCTCGGTCCAGAACCCGCCCGGGGAGAGCGCCGTGACGGACCGTACGAGCTTCTCGTGCCCGAGCTGCAGCGCCAGCAGCCCGCCGAGGGAGTTGCCGACGACGTGCGGCCGGTCCAGGCCCAGCGCCTCGAAGAGCGCGCGGAGCACCGGGATCACCCCTCGCAGGTCGTAGGAGATGCCGTCGGGCAGGGCGGGGGAGAGGCCGAAGCCCGGCAGGTCGACGGTGATGACGTCCCGCTCGGCGGCGAGGATGCCCACCACCGGATCCCACGCCTGGAGATGGTGGCCGATGCCGTGCAGCAGCACCAGCGGCTCTCCGCTGCCCAGCCGCTCGTGGACCACGTCGACGCTGCGCACCCCCGAAGGTGTCTCGACGGGGACGGAGATCGTATCGGCCATGGGGAACTCCTCGTCATCCGTGGGGCGACGTACCGAGACAGGATGTCAGCAACGGTTACCGCTGGGTAGACCCGCGGCCGGTGCGGTGGAGGCCAGGTGAGACCCGGTTCACGTGGACAACCCCGCCCGGCTCCGGTGGGATGGAGCCGTGACCGCACCCGACACCGCGCTCGACGCCTTCGAGGAACACCGCTCCACCCTCACCGGCGTCGCCTACCGCATGCTCGGCCGCTTCGCCGACGCGGAGGACGTCGTCCAGGAGGCCTGGCTGCGCTGGTCCGGCGCCGACCGCGGCGAAGTCCGCGATGCCCGCGGCTATCTGGTGCGCATCACCACCCGGCTGGCCATCGACCGGCTGCGCCGGGTCCAGGCGCAGCGCGAGGCGTACGTGGGGCCGTGGCTGCCGGAGCCCATCGCGACCGACTTCGGCGACGCCGTGCCCGACACCGCCGAGCGGGCCGTGCTCGCCGACTCCGTCTCCCTCGCCGTCCTCGTCGTCCTGGAGTCGCTCTCCCCGCTGGAGCGCGCGGTCTTCGTGCTGCGGGAGGCCTTCGGCTTCCCCTTCTCGGAGATCGCCGGGACGCTCGACCGCTCGGAGGCGGCCGTACGGCAACTGGCCGGCCGCGCCCGGCAGCATGTGGAGGAGCGCAAGCCGCGCTACGACGTCGACCCGGCCGCGCGGCGCGACCTCACCGAGCGCTTCCTGGCCGCCGCCGGCGGCGGCAGCCTGGAAGACCTGCTGGCGCTCCTCGCCCCGGACGTGCGCCTGGTCGGCGACAGCGGCGGCAAGGCCAAGGGCCCGCTGCGCGTCATGCACACCGCCGACAAGATCGGGCGCTTCCTCCTCGCCGTCGCCAAAACGCCGGTGCCCGACGCGGAGTTCCGCTTCACCGAGGTCAACGGCGGCCCGGCCCTGGTGGTGCTCTCCCAGGGCCGGCCGGACACCGTGTGCAGCCTCGGCATCGTGGACGGGCGGATCGCGGAGATCTACCTCATGCGCAACCCCGGCAAGCTGACGGGCGTCGCCGCGTAACGCCCCCCTTGAGGGGAGCGCCACGCCTCACAGGCCCCCGGAGACCCGCAGCACCGCACCCGTGGTGTACGACGCCTCCGGCGACAGCAGCCAGGCCACCGCCCCGGACACCTCTTCCGGCTCCCCGGGGCGGCCCATCGGTATGGAGCCGGCCTTGCGCCAGGGCCGCTGCTCGTCGCCCATCGCGGCGTGAAGGCCCGTCACAATCATCCCGGGCTGCACCGAATTGACCCGGATGCCCTCCTCGGCAAGCTCCTTGGACAGGCCCATCGTCATCGCGTCCACCGCCGCCTTGCTCGCCGCGTAGTGCACGTACTCGCCGGGGCTGCCCAACGTGGCGGCGCACGAGGAGATGTTCACGATGGCACCGCCCGAACCGCCGTGCCGGGTCGACATCTCCAGCGCCGCGCGCCGGGCACAGATCAGCGCACCCATCACGTTCACGTCCACCACCCGCCGCATCCGCTCGACCGGGGTCTCGGTGAACCGCCCCAACAGGCCGGTGATCCCTGCATTGTTGACCAGGCCGGTGACCGGGCCGAGCTGCTCCCGCACCGCGTCGAACAAGGCGTCCACCTCGCTCTCGACGCTGGTGTCGGCCTGCACCGCCACGCATGGGACGCCCTCGGCGCGCACCGCGGCCGCAGTCTTCTCGGCCGCTTCCCGCGACTGTTCGTAGCCGATGCCCACGCTGTGCCCCGCACGGGCCAGACGCAGCGCCACCGCCGCGCCGATGCCCCGGCCACCGCCCGTGACCACCGTGACCTGGTTCGCCGTCCGCTCCACTGTGCTACCCCCACGCATACGTGCCAATGATCGGCGACCGTACCCGATGGCGCCGGAAGCCGCCCTTCCGACCGGGCATTGGTCTTGACCAAGTCCGCACGTCGCCCTATGGTCGCAGGCATACTGCAACAACCTTTAATAAAGAAGCGCGCAAAGCCTTTGCGGAGGATCAGGGTGGGGACCACGCAGCTCGAATCGGTGCCGGAACCGAAGTACTGGCACCTGAAGACCGTGCTCAGCGACGCGCTCGACTCCGAGTTCGCCGTGGGCGAGATCCTGCCCAACGAGCGTGAGCTCGCGGCCCGTTTCGGTGTCGCGCGGGCCACACTGCGCCAAGCACTTGAACAGCTGGAGCTGGAAGGACGGCTGCAGCGCAGGCGCGGAGTCGGCACCACCGTCGCCCCGCCCCGCATGGGCGTGGCCGTCGGCGACAGTGAACACACCTGGCCCGGCACCACCGCCGACACCTGGCAGACCGTCGACGCCGATGAGGCGTGCGCGCCCGCCGCCGTCGCCCGGCTGCTGGACATCGACCCCGAGCAGTCCGTGCACATCGTGCGCCGCACCCGCAAGACGCGCGGCCAGCCCGTGGCGGCCGAGCTGCTGTACGTCCCGGCCGCCAGCGTCCCGGACTTGGCCGCCATTGACGCCCCCGCCGGTCCGGCCCGCGCCCGCGCCGTGCTGCGCGAGCTGCAGCGGCTGCGGCTGGAAGGCCGGGACCAGGCCGTCGAGCTGGGTTCGGCCCGCGCCGACGACGCCAAGCAGCTCGACCGGCTGCCCGGTTCGCCCGTCCTCCTCGTCACCACCCGCTACTGCGCCCAGGGGCGCACCGCCGCCGTCTCCGTGGCTACTTACCGGGCCGACACCTGCCGGCTGACCTTCGGCGGCACGGACATGCAGCTCCTCGCGGGCTGACGTCCGGGCGACGGCCTTCGCGAAGAGACACGTCGGGAAGGCCCTCGCCGCAGGCGGAGCCGGGGGCGCTCGGTTCAGCGCCGCGCCGTCACCGTGCTCTCGACCGCGAAGAGCTGCTTCTCCACGTGGTCGAGGGCCAGCCGCAGCGCGCCCGTCGCCACTGCGGCCTCGCCCAGCAGCGACTGGGCCACCTGCGGCGGCCGCAGGCAGTAACGGGCCAGCTCCGCGCGCAGCGGCTCCAGCACTCCGCTCAGGCCCGCCGCCCAGCCGCCCACCACCACCAACTCCGGGTCCAGCGCCAGCACCAGCGCCGCCACGTCGTGCACCAGCCGCCGCAGATACCGCTCCACCGCGGCCCGCGCCCGCTCGTCGCCCTCGCCGGCCAGCGCGAACACTTGGGCCACCTGGGCCTCGTCGAGCGGGTGCAGCGGCTCCCCGGTGGTGGACAGCACCTCCTCCGGAGTGGCCTCCCGGCCCAGCAGGTGCAGTGCGCCGATCTCCCCGGCCGCGCCCCCGAACCCCCGGTGCAGCCGCCCCCCGATCAGCGAACCGGCGCCGGGGCTCAGCCCGGCCAGCACGAAGACGACGTCGTCCGAGCCGACGGCCGCACCCTTCCAGTGCTCGGCGACGGCGGCGGCGTTCGCGTCGTTCTCGACCAGCACCGGGCAGCGGAAGGAGCGCTGCAGCCGCTCTCCCAACGGCAACCCGGTCCAGCCCGGCAGCGCCGTCCCCAGCCGTACGGTCCCGTCCGCCTCCACGATGCCGGGGCTGGCCACCCCCACCGCGCGCAGCGAGCTGCGGGCGACCCCGGCCCTTTTGAGCAGATCGGCCACGGCCGCCCGCACCTGGTCCAGGCGCTCGTCGGCGGGTGCGGTCGCGCAGACTTCGACGGACGCCGAGCCCGTCACCCGCCCGCCCAGGTCCGCCAGCAGGGCGGCGATCCGGTGCGGCCCGATCTCGATGCCCAGCAGATGCCCGGCCTCCACCCGGAACCGGAAGCGGCGGGCCGGCCGCCCCTGGCGCCGGGCCGCGGTCCCGTCGACCTCCGCCTCCACCACCAGGCCGGATTCGGTCAGCCCCTCGATCACGCCCTCGACGGTCGGCCGGGACAGCCCGGTCACCTTGACCAGGTCGGTCAGCGTGGGGGAGTCGGCGGCGCGCAGTGCGTGCAGCACCACGGCCGAATTGATCCGCCGCAGCAGAGACGGATCCCCACCGGTGAGCCGCCCCAACGTGCCGCCTCCTCGCTCCTGTGCGCCATGTTTTGCGCACCTTTTGCCTGTGCCGGATCGTATCCGGTGGGCGCCGGGGCGGCGAGCGCCGGGACTCACCCCGGCACGACGAATCCCGATTCGTAGGCGGCTATCACCGCCTGGGTGCGATCGCGCGCCCCCAGCTTGGCCAGCACCGCGCTGACGTGGGTCTTCACCGTCTCGGTGCCCAGGATCAGGGTGCGGGCGATCTCCGGGTTGGACATGCCGCGCGCCATCAGCCGCAACACCTCCGCCTCCCGCGCGGTGAGCGCGGCGCGCTCCATGACCTCCCGTGCCCGCGCGTTGCCGCGCGAGGCGGCGAGCTTGCGCAGCGAGGCGGGGAAGAGCAGGGATTCGCCCGCCGCCACCATCCGTACGGCCTGCACGATCTCGGCTGGGGCGGCTCGCTTGAGCAGGAAGCCGTCGGCGCCCGCCTGCAGCGCGTCGTAGACGTACTCGTCGTTCTCGAACGTCGTCACGACCAGGATCTTCGGCGGCTCCGCCACCGTGCGCAGCACGGCCCGGGTCGCCTCGATGCCGTCCAGCAACGGCATCCGCACATCCATCGCCACCACGTCGGGCCGCAGTTGCCGCACCATCGGCAGGACGGCCGCGCCGTCCGAGGCCTCGCCCGCCACCTCGATGTCGGGCTGGGCTTCGAGGATCGCGCGCAGTCCGGCGCGTACGAGCGGTTCGTCGTCGACGAGGAGAACGGTGGTCGGCACCGGATCACCCTAGAGCGCTCAGCGGGAGCAGCACCCGCACCCGCCAGGTGCCCTCGTGCTCGCCGGTCTCGGCGCGGCCGCCGAGCAGCGTGGCGCGTTCACGGATGCCCCGCAGCCCGCTGCCGCTCCCGCTGATCACCCCGGCGCCCTCGGCCAGCGGATTGCTGATGTCCAGCTCCAGCCCGTCCGTGGTCACCGCTATCCGCACCGAGACGTCGGCGGGCCCCGCATGACGTACGACGTTGGTGAGCGCCTCCTGCACGATGCGGTAGCCCTCGCGCGAGACGGGGCCCGGCACCGTGTCCAGCGCACCCATCACCTCGGCCGTGATCCGCGCACCCGAGCTGCGGGCGGCGGACAGCAGCCGTTCGGCGTCCGCCAGCGAGGGCCGGTCCGCCAGGCACGGGGTGTCCTCGCGCAGCAGTTTCAGGACGCGTTCGAGGTCCTCCAGGGCGTGCCGGCCCGTCTCCTCGATCGCGGCCAGCGCCTGCTCGGTGAACTCCGGTGAGGCTGCCGCCCGTGCAGCGCCCGCCTGGACGACGGCCACGGTTAGGGCGTGCCCCACTGAGTCGTGCAACTCGCGGGCGAGCCGGTTGTGTTCCAGCAGCCGCTCGGTGCGCTGCTCCAGTGCGGCCAGCCGCGCGGCCGCCGACGGGCCGAGCAGGGCGTGGGCCGCACGGGCCAGCACCGCGCCGGCCCCGATGACGAACGCCATCAGCAGCGCCAGGGCCGCCGGGGCGAGCAGTGCATACCACCAGTGGGGCTCGTGGGACGTTTGCGTGAGCGGGATGTGCAGCGGCCGGTGCCCGGCGGCCGACCGCAGGAGGTTCACCGTCAGCGTGGGCAGGTGCACGCTCATGAACGCTGTCACCGTGCCCAGCTCGTACCGCAGCACCAGCCACAGTGCGGTGCGCCACCGGTCCTCCCAGGAGGCCGACGGCGCCGGAGCGACGGGCGGATCCCCCGCCTCGCGCCCTGCCGGGAACAGCAGCAACTGCGCCTGCATGCCCTCCGACAGCCGCACGCCGGGAACCATGGCGAGCGCGGCCAGCAGCGGCAGGGGCGCCACCAGGAGCCAGGCGCCGGCCCAGTTGTCCATGTTGCCGATTCCGGGGGTGACGAACGCGAAGACCGTGGCGAGGACGACCGCCGTCACCAGGTGCAGCCAGCGGGCGTACGTCACGGACCGGGTCAGCGGGCGCAGCGCAGTGATCATGTCGGCATCCTTGCAGCGCCGCCCGCCCGGGGCCCTCCCCCACGTGGGGGAGGCGCCGCCCACCCGCGGGGGATCACCGGCGCCCACCCCCGGCGGCAGCCTTGAGCCATGACCTCGATCGACATCCGCGAACTCACCAAGCGCTACGGCCCGGTGCACGCCCTGGACCGGCTCACGGTCACTGTGCAACCCGCCGGGTCACCGGCTTCCTCGGCCCCAACGGTGCGGGGAAGTCCACCACCATGCGCATCGTCCTCGGCCTGGACCGGCCCACTTCGGGCACGGCCCTGGTCGGTGGCCGGCCGTACACCTCCTTCGCCGAGCCGCTGCGGCACGTCGGCGCCGTGCTCGACGCGGCGGCCGCCCACCCGGCCCGGACCGCCCACGACCACCTGCTCACGCTGGCCCTTGCCAACCGCATCCCGGCCCGCCGGGTCGAGGAGGTGCTGGAGGAGGCCGGGCTGGCGCCGGCCGCGCGGCGCCGGGTGCGCACGTTCTCGCTCGGCATGCGGCAGCGGCTCGGCCTGGCGGCGGCGCTGCTGGGCGATCCGCCCGTGCTGATGCTCGACGAACCCACCAACGGACTGGACCCCGAGGGCATCGTCCACCTGCGGCGCCTCACGCGCCGTCTGGCGGAGGAGGGGCGCACCGTTCTGATCTCCAGTCACCTGATGAACGAGATGGCGCAGACCGCCGACCACCTCGTCGTGCTCGGCCGCGGCCGGCTCCTCGCCGACGCGCCGCTGAAGGAATTCATCGGCGAGAACGCCTCTTTGGAGGAGGCCTACTTCCGCCTCACCGCCGACGCCGCCGAATACACCACCACCCCGGAAGGCCGACCGTGACGACCCTCGCCCCCGTCCTGCGCTCCGAATGGATCAAGATCCGCTCCGTGCGGTCGCTCCTGGCCACCCTGGCGGCCGTCTTCGTCGCTACCGTCGGGGTCACCGTGCTGGCCCATGCCATGGTCGGCAAGGCCGAGGCCGACAACGCCGACTTCGAGCCGGTCTTCGGGTCCTACTTCGGCCTCAACTTCGGCCACATCGCCGCCGTCTGCTTCGGTGTGCTGGCGACGGCGGGGGAGTACGGCGCCGGCGGCCAGATCCGCCTGTCGTTGGCCGCCGTGCCGCGCCGGGGCCTGTTCTACTCCGGCAAGCTGGCGGTGCTGGCCGCGCTCGCGCTGCCGGTGGGTCTGGCGACCGGCTTCGGCTGCTTCCTGGGGGCGCAGACGTTCCTCGGCGAGTACGGCGTGGGCCTGGGCGCCCCGGCACGCTGCGCTCGGCGGTCGGCTGCGGCCTCTACCTGACGCTGCTCACCCTGTTCTCGGCGGGGGTGGCGGCCGTGGTGCGCAGCCAGGTCGGGGCGCTGTCCCTGCTCACGCCCGTGGTCTTCCTGATCTCGCCGGTGCTCGGCAGCATCTCCGCCATCGCCGACGTGACGGCCTTCCTCCCGGACCGGGCCGGCCAGCAGATCCTGCACCCCGCCCCCGAGGGCGTGCTCGGCGCCTGGGACGGGATGGGGGTGATGGCGCTGTGGACGGCGCTCGCGGTCGGCGCGGGCTGGTGGGTGCTGCGGCGCCGGGACGCGTGAGGGGCCGGCTCGCGCCGGGTCAGCCTGCCTCGGCTGCCGCGCGCAGTCGGCCGAACTCCTCCGCCATCTTCGGCAGGGGCCAATGGGCGTTCAGGCCGCTGGGGTTGGGCAGCGCCCAGATGCGGATGGTGCCTATGGTGCGCTCCTGCGGGCCGATCTTCGCGTGCTTGTCGCCGAAGGCGACGCGGTAGGCGGTCACACCGACCACCGCCAGCCAGCGGGGCCGCAGCAGCTTCACCTTCTCGGTGAGGATCCTCCCGCCCTCGCGGAACTCGACGTCGCTCAGCTCGTCCGCGCGGGCCGAGGCCCGCGCGACGACGTTGGTGATGCCGAGGCCGTAGCCGAGCAGCTCCCGCTCCTCGGCCGGCTGCAGACGCCGCGGGGTGAAGCCCGAGGCGTGCAGCACGGGCCAGAACCGATTGCCGGGCCGGGCGAAGTGGTGGCCGGTGGCGGCCGACATCAGGCCCGGGTTGATCCCGCAGAAGAGCACGTGAAGACCGTCCGCGACCACGTCCGGGACGAGGCGGTCGCGGGCGGCCTCCAGCTCCTCAGGTGTCAGAGGATCGCCCCCGGCGCGTAGGCGGCGGCCTCCGGGTACCGCTTGGCGATCTCCTCGACGCGGGCGACGACCGAGGCGACCTGGTCGGCGGCGGCACCGGTGAACGACAGCTTGTCCGCCATCAGCGCGTCCAGCGCCGCGCGGTCCAGCGGGATCCGCTCGTCCGCGGCGAGCTTGCCGAGCAGCTCGTTGCGCTCGGCACCCTGCTCGCGCATCGCCAGCGCGGAGGCCACCGCGTGCTCCTTGATGACCTCGTGCGCGACCTCGCGGCCGACACCCGCCCGCACCGCGCCCATCAGCACCTTGGTGGTGGCGAGGAACGGCAGGTAGCGGTCGAGCTCCCGGGCGACGACGGCGGGGAAGGCGCCGAACTCGTCCAGCACGGTCAGGAACGTCTCCAGCAGGCCGTCCAGCGCGAAGAAGGCGTCCGGCAGCGCGACGCGGCGCACCACCGAGCACGAGACGTCGCCCTCGTTCCACTGGTCTCCCGCCAGCTCGCCCGTCATCGAGGCGTAGCCGCGCAGGATGACCATGAGGCCGTTGACGCGCTCGCAGGAGCGGGTGTTCATCTTGTGCGGCATCGCGGACGAGCCGACCTGGCCCGGCTTGAAGCCCTCGGTGACCAGCTCGTGCCCGGCCATCAGCCGGATCGTCTTGGCGAGCGAGGAGGGCGCGGCGGCCAGCTGCACCAGCGCGGTGACGACCTCGTAGTCCAGCGAGCGCGGGTAGACCTGGCCGACGGAGGTGAAGGCGTGCGCGAAGCCCAGGTGCGCCGCGATGCGCTGCTCCAGCTCCGCCAGCTTCCCGGCGTCGCCGCCGAGCAGGTCCAGCATGTCCTGGGCGGTGCCGACCGGGCCCTTGATGCCGCGCAGCGGGTAGCGGCCGAGCAGTTCCTCGGTGCGGGCGAAGGCGACCAGCAGTTCGTCGGTGGTGGTCGCGAAGCGCTTGCCGAGGGTGGTGGCCTGCGCGGCGACGTTGTGCGAGCGGCCCGCCATCACCAGCTCGGCGTGGTCGGCGGAGAGCTTGCCCAGGCGGGTGAGGACGGCCACGACGCGGTCGCGGACCAGCTCCAGGGAGAGGCGGATCTGCAGCTGCTCGACGTTCTCGGTCAGGTCGCGCGAGGTCATGCCCTTGTGCACGTGCTCGTGACCGGCGAGGGCGTTGAACTCCTCGATGCGGGCCTTCACATCGTGCCGGGTGACCTTCTCGCGCTCGGCGATCGAGGCCAGGTCGACCTGGTGCAGCACGCGCTCGTAGTCGGCGAGGGCCGCCTCCGGCACCTCGATCCCCAGGTCCTTCTGGGCGCGCAGCACGGCGAGCCACAGCTTGCGCTCCAGCTTCACCTTGTACTCGGGGGACCACAGGACGGCGAGCTCCGCGGAGGCGTAGCGGCCGGCCAGGACGTTGGGGATGCGGGGCTTCGAAGACACAGCAGCAGTCACGTGACGGAATTCTACTGTCGGTTTGCGCAGGCCAGCGCCCCGGCCCGGTTTGTGGCTTGCTACGAGCCCTCCGTCACGGCGTCCGGCGGGTACGGCAGCAGCGCGGCGCGCTTGGGCGGACGGCCGTCCCCCGAGGAGCGGCCGGTCAGCCGCCGCCCGATCCAGGGCACGAGGTGCTCGCGGGCGAAGCGCAGGTCCGCGGTGCGCCGGTCCGCCCAGCCCAGGGGCACGGCCGGCGCCAGCGGAGTGCGCCAGTCGGACTCCGGCGCGTGGCCCAGTGCCTGCCACACCGCCTCGGCCACCCGCCGGTGGCCCTCGGCGTTCAGATGCAGCCGGTCCTCGGCCCACAGCCGGGGATCGCCGAGCACCTCGGCGCCGAAGAGGTCGACCACCACGGCACCGTGCTGCCCGGCCAGCTCGTCGATGAAGCCGAAGAGGTGCTCCATGCGCGGCCGGAACCGCTCCAGCACCGGCCCCTGCCGCCCCGGGCTGCGCATCAGCACCAGCTGCCGGCAGCTGGGCGCCAGCCGCTGCGCGGCCTCGGCGAGCCGGGCGCACACCAGGTCCACGTCGCACTTGGGCCGCAGCACGTCGTTGAGCCCGCCGACCAGCGTCACCAGGTCCGCGCCCATCGCCGCGGCCGCGGGCGCCTGCTCGTCGGCGATCTGGCCGATCAGCTTGCCGCGCACGGCGAGGTTGGCGTAGCGGAAGCCGGGGCTGCGCGCCGCCAGCCGTGCGGCGAGCAGATCCGCCCAGCCCCGGTAGGAGCCGTCCGGCATGCCGTCGGACATGCCCTCGGTGAAGGAGTCGCCGACCGCGGCGAAGCTGGTGTATGTGGCATTCATCTGCATGGCGTGGCGATCCTACGCCCGGTCGCCCGCGTGATTCACGGGCGCCGCCCCACCAGTTGGCGCATCACGTCCTCCAGGGTGACCAGGCCGGTGAGCCGGTCGTCCTCGCCGATGACCGCGGCCAGGTGGGCGCCGGTGCCGCTCATCGCGGTGATCACGTCGTCCAGCGGGGTGTCGGCCCGGACCCGGGCGATGGGCCGCATCAGCTCGCGCAGGAAGGACCGGTCGCGCGGCTCGGCGTCCAGGGCGTCCTTGACGTGCAGATAGCCCAGGATGCGGTCGGCCTCGTCGACCACGGGGAAGCGGGAGTAGCCGGAGGTGGCGGAGAGCCGCTCCAGCCCCTCGGGCGTCACCCCGAGCCGGGCGGTGACGACCTTCTCCAGCGGCATCACCACGTCCTCCACCGGGCGCTTGCCCAGCTCCAGGGCGTCCCGCAGCCGCTCGGTGGCCCGCGCGTCCAGCAGCCCCGCCTCGCTGGAGTCGGCGACCATCCGGGCGAGCTGGTCGTCCGAGAAGGTGGCCGCCACCTCACCCTTGGGCTCCACCCGCAGCAGCCTCAGCAGGCCGTTGGCGAGCTCGTTGATCGCGAACACCACGGGGCGCAGCGCGCGGGCCAGCGCCACGAGCGGCGGACCGAGCAGCAGGGCGGTGCGCACCGGCTCGGCGAGCGCGATGTTCTTGGGCACCATCTCGCCGAAGAGCATGTGCAGATACGTGGCGACGGCGAGCGCGATGACGAACGACACCGGATGCACCAGCGTCTGCGACAGGCCCACCAGGTGGAAGACGGGCTCCAGCAGGGCGGCGATGGCCGGTTCGGCGACCACGCCGAGCACCAGCGTGCACAGCGTGATGCCGAGCTGGGCCGCGGCCATGAGCGCCGAGATGTGCCGAAGGCCCCACAGCACGCTGCGGGCACGCCGGTCGCCGTCCTGGGCGAGCGGCTCGATCTGGCCGCGGCGCACGGAGATCATGGCGAACTCGGCGCCGACGAAGAAGGCGTTGACGACCAGGGTCGCCAGGCCAATGAGCAGCTGGAAGAAGATCATCGGCCGGCCTCCCCGCCCGTGCCGCCGGCGGCGTCCCCGCCGGGCCGGGGCGCGGCGAGGCGCACCCGGGCGGCGCGCCGCCCGGAAGCGTCGGTCACATCGATCCGCCAGCCCGCGACCCGCACCGAGTCGCCCTCGGCGGGGATGCGGCCGAGCTCGGTGGCGACCAGGCCCGCCAGCGTCTCGTACGGGCCGTCCGGCGCCCGCAGCCCGATCTCCTCCAGCCGGTCGGTGCGGACGGCGCCGTCGGCGTCGTAGAGCCTGCGGCCCTCGGCGTCCCGCCCGGCCGGAGCCAGGTCGGGGCGCTCGTCGGGGTCGTGCTCGTCGCGGACCTCGCCGACGACCTCCTCGATGATGTCCTCCAGGGTGACCACGCCCGCCGTGCCGCCGTACTCGTCGATGACCACAGCCATGCTGCGCTTGGCGGACAGCCGGTCCAGCAGCCGGTCCACGGTCAGCGAGGCGGGGACGAACAGCGGCTCGCGCAGCAGGGAGGCGACGGCCCGGTGGGGCCGCTCGTCGGCGGGGACCGGCAGCACGTCCTTGATGTGGGCTATGCCGATGACGGAGTCGAGGTTGCCCCGGTAGACGGGGAAGCGGGACAGGCCGGTGGCGCGGGTGGCGTTCGCGACGTCCTCCACCGTGGCGCGCACGTCAAGGGCGGTGACCTGGACGCGCGGGGTCATCACGTTCTCCGCGGTCAGCTCGGCCAGGTTCAGGGTCCGCACGAACAGCTCGGCGGTGTCCGCCTCCAAGGCGCCCTCCTTGGCCGAGTGCCGGGCGAGGGCGGCCAGCTCCTGCGGGCCGCGCGCGGTGGCCAGCTCCTCGGCCGGCTCCAGGCCCATCCGGTGCAGGGTCCGGTTGGCCGTGTTGTTCAGGTGCCGGATCAGGGGGCGGAAGGCGGTGCTGAAGGCGCGCTGGGGCCCGGCGACCTTCTTGGCCACGGGCAGCGGGCGGGAGATCGCCCAGTTCTTGGGGACGAGCTCGCCGACGACCATCAGCACCACGGTGGAGAGCACGGTGCCCAGCACCAGGGCGATCGAGGAGGCGACGGCGGGGGACAGGCCCACGGCCTCCGCCGGGCCGGTGAGCAGCGCGGCGATCGACGGCTTGGCGAGCATGCCGATGATCAGGCCGGTGACCGTGATGCCGAGCTGTGCGCCGGAAAGCTGGAAGGTCAGGCTGCGCACCGCCTTGAGCGCGCTCTGCGCGCCGCGGTCGCCGCTCTCGGCGGCCCGCTCCAGCTCGGCGCGCTCGACGGTGGTGAGGGAGAACTCCGCTGCGACGAAGACGGCACAGGCCACCGTCAGCAGCAGGGCGAGCACCAGAAGGAGCACTTCGGTCATCGCTTCACCTCCGTCCCATGGTCGGCCAGGGACGCAGGGACCGCGCGACAGCGACGGCAGGGACTACTGGGGGGCTCGCCCATGGGCGGACGCTCACACCTTTCACAGAGTGACGGAACTCGGTGCCGTAAGCACGAGTGGCCATCCATGGTAAAGGATGAGCAAAGCGAAGGGTGTGGGTGTCCGCCGGGGGTCTGTGTCAGGAGCCCTGCGGCTCCCCGGCCGTCACGGCCCCGGCTCCACCGGCCGTCTTGCCGATCCGAGCACGCACGGTGAGGCGGGCAGCGGCACCCGGCTCCGCGGCACCCGCAGCCGCCGGTACTCGCCGAGCTCGAACCCCGCCTCCTCGATCGCCGCCGGCGCATCCCGGGCCGTGTGGCAGCCGCCGAACACCAGGGGCCAGAACGTGCGGTCCACCGCATGCTGGACGGCCGCGAGGCCCCGCCCCTCGGCCAGCCCGTGCTCGTAGAAGCGCAGCTCTCCGCCCGGGCGCAGCACCCTGCGCAGCTCGGAGAGCGCCCGCCGTACGTCCCGGACCGAACACAGCACCAAGGACGCCACCGCCGCGTCGAACGCCTCGCTCTTGACCGGCAGCGCCTCCGCCACCCCGGGCACGACGTCGACCGGCACCCCGGCCCGGACCGCGGCCTCCACCGCGAGCCTGCGCAGCTGCCGCTCCGGCTCGATCGCCACCACCTCGGAGACGGTTTCGGGGTAGTGGGCGAAGTTCAGGCCGTTCCCGGCGCCGATCTCGATCACCCGCCCGGAGAGCCCGGCCAGCAGCTCCCGCCGGTGCCTGCCCACCCCGCCCCAGTCGTCGGCGACCGGGCTCAGCTTCGCGTAGACCCGGGCGAAGACCGGATGGTGCACGGCTTCGTGCGGTGTTCTGCTGCTGCGGAGCGGCATGGCACACCCCTTCCCGGGGATACGACGAGGGTCCCAGTAGTAATTGCCGAAAAACCAACGGATATCCCTGCCATGGCTTCCACGGTGTGGCGCACGGTGCCCACGAGGCATGGGCGATTGCGGTGGAGGTATCGGGTGGCGACCCGTGTGTTCGCGGATGACGAGTTGGAACGGCTGCGGGGCTTCCCGGAGATCAACAAGGAAGAACTGAGCCGGTTCTTCACACTGACCCCGGCGGACTTGGGGTTCATCGACCCGGGTCGCGGTCGCAGCCCCAAGGACCGGATCGGGCCGGCCGTCCAGCTGTGCACGCTGCCCTGGCTCGGGTTCGTACCGGAAGACGTCACTTCGGCCCCACCGGCGGCGGTGGCCCGGCTCTCGGAACGCCTGCGGATACCTGTCGGCGAGAAGCAGACCCGGACCGACCACCTGCGGGAGGTGACCGGGTACCTGAACTGGAAGAGCGCCAAGGCGATGCAGCTCAAAGAACTGGGCGAGTTCCTGCTCGCTCGGGCAATGGAGCACGACTCGCCCTCGCTGCTGTTCCGTCTGGCGTGCGAACATCTGGCGGCCTCGCGGGTGGTACGGCCCGGGGTGGTCATGTGCTGGAGCGGGTGGCCACCGCGCGGGCGGAAGCGGGCCGGGAGACCTACCAGCGGGTGCGGCACCTGCTGGCGCCCAAGCTGATGGGTGAGCTGGACGGCCTGCTGAGCGTGGACCCGTTGATCGGGACGGAGATTCCTGCGCGGCCTGGACGCCCACGCCCTGGACCTGACTGCGCTGCCCGCCGAGCGGCGCCGGTTTCTGGCCCAGGTGGGGCGCCGGCTGACCCTGCAGTCGCTGGACCGGCGCGAACCCCAGCGCCGCCACCCGATCTTGCTAACGGTCCTTGCGCAGTCGGCCGCCGATGTGCTGGACGAGGTCATCGGTCGACCAGGCCGTCTGCGCCCGGGAGAGCCGGGCCCGGACCAAGATGCGCGACGCGCTGGCGGCGCGGGCCGCAGCCGGGTAGGGGCGCAAGGCGCTCCTGGACGAGGTCCTGCCGGTGCTCCTGGATGTGGCCATCGCGGACGAGGAGGTCGGGGGACTGCTGCGGAACGCCATCGGCATGGAGCGTCTGCGGGCCGCGGTGGCGCGGGCCACCACCCGGCTGCCGCGTGATCACGGGCACCTGGCGATGCTGGACGACTCCTACACCTACCTGCGGCAGTTCACCCCGGATGTGTTGCGGGCCATCTCCTTCAAGGGCGGCACGGGTGCGGAGTCGCTGATGGATGCCGTGAAGATCCTGAAGGAGCTGAACGCGACCGGCGCACGGAAGGTCCCCGACGGGGCACCCGCGGACTTCGTGCCGGTGCGCTGGGCGGGCTACCTGGAGCAGGCCGCGAAGTCCAGGGACGTCACGGCGTACCGGCACTTCTGGGAGCTGACGGTGATGCTCGGCCTGCGCGACGGGCTGCGCTCGGGCGATGTGTACGTGCCCTCCTCGCGCCGGTACGCCGACCCGGCCTCGTACCTGTTCACGCCCGAGCAGTGGGCGGGGCAGCGCGAGCAGTTCTGCCAGCTGGTCGGCAAACCGACCGCCGCCCCGGCCGTGCTGGAGCGCTGCAAGGAGCTGGCAGCGGCGATGGCGGATCTGGAGAAAGTACTGAGCAACCGCAATGCCAGCACCGGGGAAGTGTGCCTGTCGGACAAGGGGGAGCTGATCATCCCTGCGCTATCGGCTGAGGACGTCCCGGCCGAGGCGGCCGCGCTGAAAGACGAGCTGGCGGAGCTGCTGCCGCTGGCCCCGATCGCGTCACTGCTGGTGGAGCTGGACCGCCGGACGGGGTTCCTGGACTGCTTCACCCACGCCGGCGGCAAGCAGGCCCGCTCTGCGGAGCTGAAGCGCAACCTGCCGGCGGTGCTCATCGGCGAGTCCCTGCACTCCCTGCGCCGGGACCTCCACTACGCCCACCAGGGCAAGATCCGCGAACGGTTCCTGGCCGGACAGACCGAACAGGCATGGTGCCCGACCGTGCTGACCAACTCAGTGGTGACCTGGACCACGGAGTACTACGGCCTGGCCATCGCGCAGATGCACGCCGAAGGCCGGTCGACGACGAAGTGCTCGCGCACATCTCCCCGGCGCACAGCGAGAACGTCAACTATCACGGCACGATCGACGTCGAGGTCGACACCGAACTCGCCAAACTTGACCCGGCCGGCTATCGGCCACTGCGAGCCCGCCGTCCGGACCGGACGTGAGCCGCCAAGCACCCGCATTGCCGGCGTCATGGAGCGGCCGATTCAGCCGAACGGACTACATCGGACATCCGGAAGGAGCAACTACATTGAGTGTGTAATTAGTCATGCAAAGTATACGTGCTCGAGATTCGCCCAGGTCGCGAGCACCCGAGCAGGTCTGCGGTAGCAGACGCTGGGGAGGTTTCGCGATGGCGACGCCCACGATCACCAGCATCAGCCCGACTTCGGGGACAACCGCCGGAGGCAATCCGGTCGTGATCACTGGGGTCAACTTCAATACT
>NZ_JACHJH010000003.1:270898-758686 GCF_014203555.1 Streptomyces olivoverticillatus
GTTCGGCACCAAGCCGGCCGCCTCGTTCACCCAGGTCTCCGGGGTGCAGGTGCAAGCCGTCAGCCCCGCCGGCGCCGGAACGGTCGGCGTCACCGTCGCAACCCCGGGCGGCACCAGCGGCCCGGCGAACTTCTACTACCTCAACCCCCCATCAGTCACAGGACTGACACCCACAGCGGGTCCACTGGCAGGCGGCACGACAGTGACGATCAACGGCACCAACCTGGAAGGCGCCACCACAGTGACCTTCGGCGGCACCGCCGGAACCATCACCGCCGCCACCGGCAGCACCATCACCGTCACTACCCCCGCCAAGGCCACCGCCGGGCAAGTCGCGATTGTCGTCACCACCCCGGGCGGTAGCACCGACAACCTGACCTTCACCTACACCGCCGCACCCACGATCACCGGTGTCACCCCCAGCGCAGGCACCACCGCCGGAGGCGCCGTCGTCGGCATTACCGGCACCAACCTCGACACCACCACCCGCGTCACCTTCGGGAGTAACGCGGTACCCACCCTCGCGCCCCTGACCAGCACCAAACTCGCCGTGATCACACCTGCGGGGAGCTTGGGGCTCGTCAACGTCACCGTCACCAACCCTGCCGGAAGCGCCGCCTCCCTCGCCTACACGTACATCTGACCTTGTGGACGGAGGTGCTGCTTTTCGTCTGTCTCACATGCATGGAACGGATCTACATGCTGGAGCGCACCGCCGGCGCCCGCGCGTCCAAAGAGGCCCGCGGCCTGCTGACCGGCCGTCCCGCGAAGCTGAACGCGACCACCCGCGCCGGAGCCGCCCAACAGATCAAGGACGGCGCGATCCCCGAGCAAGTCGCCGCCGAACTCAGCGTCAGCCGCTCCACGCTCTACCGGGAACTACGCAAACACCGTGAAGGCGCCACCGCCGAACTCGTCGGGCAGGAAGGCTGATCAACGACCCAGACCGCATCCGCCCAGGTCAGGGGTATCCGTTGTTTTTTCAGTGATTACTACGGGGACCCCGACGGCTACCGCGATTCTTCCCCCGGCCGCCCCGATCGGCACCGGCGGCGCGCCGCAATATCCGTTCACCGAGGGGAAGTTGGGAAACCAGAGGCGTATGCGCCGGGTGGGCCGAAGGGGTCGACAGGGCCGACCGCGACCGCGGGTGCCGTCAGGGCCGCCGCTCCGCCGCGAACCGGGCCGCGTCCCATGTGCCGTACAGCTCCGGCGCCAGCCAGCCGGCCGCCACCGCCCGGAAGTCGTCGGGCGGCAGCGTGCCCGCCCCCTCCGGGACGGCTCCCAGCAGCGGAGCCTCGGCACACTTCGGCAGGTCGGCGAGGTTGCAGAGAGTGGCCAGATCCGGATCCGCGGGCCAGCTGCCGATGACGACGCCCGCGCACCGCAGACCGCGCGAGCCGAGCGCCTCCGCCGTCAGCGCCACGGAGTTGAGGGTGCCCAGCCCGGCCTGCGCCACGACCAGGACGGGCGCGTCCAGCAGTCGGGCCGCGTCGGCGAGCGTGCTGCCCGCCTCGTCGATGCGGACGAGCAGCCCGCCCGCGCCCTCGACCAGGACCAGGTCGTGGTCGGCGGCCAGCCGCGCCGCCGCCTGCTCGATCTCCCGCGGCCGCACCGGCGCCCGCCCGGCGCGCCGGGCCGCCGTGTCGGGCGCCAGCGGTTCGGGGAAGCGGGCCAGTTCCGCCCCCGTCACCGGGCCCGCCAGCCGCAGCACCTCCGCGACGTCCCCCGGCTCGCCCGGGGCGACACCGGTCTGCGTGGGCTTGAGCACGGCCACCGACCGGCCGGCGGCCAGCGCCGCCGTCGCGACGGCCGCCGTCACCACGGTCTTGCCGATCTCCGTGCCCGTACCCGAGACCACCAGCACCGACATGACTTCCGCTCCGTTCCGTCATGGCGCCGCCCGCGTCGCGGCCGTGCGCCCCACTCCCGCCGCCCGCGCGGCGATACTCCCCCGGACAGGCCCCGAGGGGTCAGCCCTCCCGTGCGGCGGCGCACACCGCCGCACAGATCCGTGCCACGTCCTCGTCGTCCGTCACGTACGGCGGCATCGTGTACACGAGGTTGCGGAACGGCCGCAGCCACACCCCCTCGCGCACCACGGCGCGCGTCGCGGCCGCCATGTCGATCTCGTGGTCCAGCTCGACCACGCCGATGGCGCCGAGCACGCGCACGTCCCGGACGTTCGGCAGTGCGGCCGCGTCGGCCAGGCCGTCGCGCAGCCCCGCCTCGATCCGCTTGACCTCCGCCTGCCAGTCGCCCGCGAGCAGCAGGTCGATCGAGGCGTTCGCGATCGCGCAGGCCAGCGGGTTGCCCATGAACGTCGGACCGTGCGCCAGCACCGGCACCTCGCCCGCGCTGATGCCGTCCGCCACCCGCGACGTGCACAGCGTCGCGGAGAGGGTGACATAGCCGCCGGTCAGCGCCTTGCCGAGGCACATCACATCGGGCGTGACGCCCGCGTGATCCGCCGCGAACAGCTGCCCCGTACGGCCGAAGCCCGTCGCGATCTCGTCGAAGACCAGCAGCACGTCGTGCTCGTCGCAGGCCTCCCGCAGCACCCTCAGGTACTCCGGGTCGTGGAAGCGCATGCCCCCCGCGCCCTGGACGACCGGCTCCACGATGACGGCGGCCAGCTCGTGGGCGTGGCGCGCGATCACCTCCCGCAGATGCGCGGAGTAGGCCGGTGCGGCGTCCGTGTCGTAGTCGTGCGGCGGAGCGTCCGCGAAGACCTGCCGGTTCAGCACCCCGGACCACAGCCGGTGCATCCCGCCGTCCGGGTCGCACACGGCCATCGGCTGCCAGGTGTCCCCGTGGTAGCCGCCGCGCCAGGTCATCAGGCGCTGCTTCTCCGGCCGGCCGAGCGAGCGCCAGTACTGGAGGCACATCTTCACGGCGACCTCGACCGACACCGAACCGGAGTCCGCGAGGAAGACGTGCTCGAGCCCCTCCGGGGTGATCTCCACCAGCCGGGCCGCCAGCCGCACGGCGGGCTCGTGGGTGAGCCCGCCGAACATCACATGGCTCATCTTCCCCAGCTGCGCCTGCGCGGCCTCGTTGAGCACCGGGTGGTTGTAGCCGTGCAGCGCCGACCACCAGGACGACATGCCGTCGATCAACTCGTGCACGCCGTGCGCCGGTTCGGCGAGCCGCAGCCGCACTCCGGAGGCCGATTCGACGATCAGCGGCTCCTGGCGGCCGGGCATGGGGCCGTAGGGGTGCCAGACGTGCTGCCGGTCGAGGGCCAGCAGCCGGTCCGGGGTGAGCGGCTCAGGCATTGGGCGGCAGGTCCGTACCCGCGCCGCGGCGGCGCACGGCGACCAGGTCGGTGCGGGCCTCGCCCACGGGGGCGCCGTCCGCCGCCTCGGGGGTCGCCTCGCCGTCGCCGCAGGGCCCGCAGCCACCGCCGCCGTGCCCGCCGCAGCCCGCGGCGGCGACGTCGGCCCGGTGCTCGGGGAGCGTCGTGGTGCCGGCGCCCTCCACCTCGAAGCCCGCGTCCGCGATCATCGCCAGGTCGGCCTTGCCCTCCTGGCCCTCGCTGGTCAGGTAATCGCCGAGGAAGATCGAGTTGGCCAGGTGCAGCGCGAGCGGCTGCATCGAGCGCAGGTGCACCTCGCGCCCGCCCGCCAGCCGCACCTCCACGTCGGGGCAGACGAACCGGACCATCGCCAGGATGCGCAGGCAGCGCTGCGGGGTGAGGTTCCACTCCTTGGCCAGCGGCGTGCCCTCGAACGGGATGAGGAAGTTGACCGGCACCGAGTCCGGGTCCAGCTCGCGCAGCGCGAAGACCACGTCGACCAGGTCCGCGTCGCTCTCGCCCATGCCCGCGATCAGCCCCGAGCAGGCCGACATGCCGGCCGCCTGGGCCTGCTGCACGGTGTCCACCCGGTCGGCGAAGGTGTGCGTGGTCGTGATGCCGCCGTAGGTGGCCTCGGAGGTGTTGAGGTTGTGGTTGTAGGCGTCGGCACCCGCGGCACGCAGCCGCTCGGCCTGGCCGTCGGAGAGCAGCCCGAGGCAGGCGCAGACCTCGACGTCCTCGTTCTGCTCCTTGATCGCCTCGATGGTCTTCGAGACCCGGTCGACGTCCCGGTCCGTCGGGCCGCGGCCGCTGGCCACCAGGCAGACCCGCTTGGCGCCGCCCGCGACGCCCGCGGCCGCCGCCTGCGACGCCTCTTCGTGCCCCAGCCACGTGTACTTGAGGATCTCGGCCTTGGAGCCCAGGCGCTGCGAGCAGTAGGAGCAGTCCTCCGGACACAGCCCGGACTTCAGGTTGACGAGATAGTTCAGCTTCACCCGTCGCCCGAACCACTTGCGGCGCACCTTGCCCGCCGCGGCCACCACGTCGAGTACGTCGTCGTCGGAGGTCGCCAGCACGGCGAGCGCCTCTTCACGGGTCGGCAGCTCCCGCCGCAGCCCCTTGTCCACCAGCGTGTTCAGCAGGTCCATGGTCGAGATCCTCGCCTACGCACCCGCCCCCCGCGCAAGGTAGAGACCGAACAACAGGGGGTGATCGAGGTGTGTGTATCGCCACACCCTGCCCCGGCGCACCGACGACTAGGTTTTATGCAAACCCGCCAAACCCGAGGGACGGCCCATGCCCCAGCACCCGTTCGACTGGATCGACGCGCAGCACCAGCGGCAGCTGGCCGCCGGGCTGGTGCGGACCCTGCGTCCGCGCCCGGCCGACTCCGCGCTCGTCGACCTCGCGGGCAACGACTACCTGGGCCTGACCCGTCATCCGGAGGTCACCGAGGCGGCCGCGCGGGCGGCCCGCCGATGGGGCGCGGGGGCGACCGGCTCCCGGCTGGTCACCGGCACCACCGCGCTGCACGCCCGGCTGGAGGAGAGCCTGGCGGAGTTCTGCGGCTTCGAGGCGGCGCTGGTCTTCTCCTCCGGATACGCGGCGAACCTCGCCGCGGTCACCGCCCTCACCGGCCCCCCGGGCCCGGACGGCACCGGCGCGCTGCTGGTGTGCGACGAGGGCAACCACGCCTCGCTCATCGACGGGTGCAGGCTCGCACGGGCCGAGAAGGCCGTCGTGCCGCACGCCGACCCGGCCGCCTTCCGCAAGGCCATGGCCGCTCACCCGGGCCGGGCCCTCGCCGTCACCGACTCCGTCTTCTCCGTCGACGGCGACGCGGCACCCCTGCGGGCGCTCGCCGAGGCGTGCCGGGAAAGCGGGGCCGCGCTGCTGGTGGACGACGCCCACGGGCTCGGCGTCCTGGGCGAGGGCGGCCGGGGCGCCCTGCACGCGGCGGGGCTCGCGGGCGCGGACGACGTCGTCGCCACCGTGACGCTCTCAAAGTCGCTCGGCAGCCAGGGCGGAGCGGTGCTCGGCCCCGCCAAGGTCATCACCCACCTCGTCAGCAACGCCCGCACCTTCATCTTCGACACCGGCCTCGCTCCCGCGGCGGCCGGCGCGGCGCTGGAGGCCCTGGCGGTGCTGCGGCGCGAGCCCGAGCGCACCACCCGGGTCCGGGCGGTGGCCGACGAGCTGCACCGGCGGGTGACGGCGGCGGGACTGCCGGCGGTGCGCCCCGACGCGGCGGTGGTCTCCGTACGGGCCCCCTCCCCGGAGGCCGCGGTGCGCTGGGCCGCGGACTGCCGGGACGCCGGGGTGGCGGTGGGGTGCTTCAGGCCGCCGTCCGTGCCGGACGGCATCTCACGGCTCCGGCTGACCGCCCGCGCGGACCTGTCGGACGGGCAGGTCGCCCGGGCGGCCGAGACGATCGTGCGCACCGCACCCGCCTGCTGAGGGCTCAGCCTCCGAGCCCGTGACCCCGCACAGGTCGGTGACGAATGCGGACCAGGCGGCGGGGGAGAAGAGCAGGACGGGCCCGGCTGCGCACTTCGAATCGCGCACGGCCAGCAGGCCGGGGCCCGCCCCCGCTGTCTCGACGCAGTTGTTCATCCCGGTGCTGTGGCTGCTGCGGTGCCACACGTACCGAGGCGTTGCAGACATGGTGCCTCCCTACGAGCCGTCACCGATCCCGGTGACGAATGATCTCGGTGATGAATTCCAACGAGTTCTCGTGCGAGAGGGCGTGCGCTCGGAGCTTGGTGAATGCCGAGCCGTACGCCCAGAGGTCTTCCTGCCGCTCCAAGTAGAGGCTACTCGTCAAATGGTCGATAACAACCACGTCCAGATCCGCAATGCGCGGAAACGACAAGATAACGAAAGGACCGGTGACGCCCATATGGTTGCCGCCGGTGAACGGGAGGATGTGCAGCCGGACATGCGGCAGTGAAGTCGAATCCCTCAGATGCCGCAGCTGTCCCGCCATGATCTCGGGCCCGCCCACTTCGTGCCGCAGCACCGCCTCGTCGAGGATCGCGCACAGCTCCAACGGCCGTGCGGTGCGCAGCACCGACTGCCGCGCCATGCGCACCCGCACGAGCTGCTCGACCAGTTCGGGGGCGGGGTCGCCCAGCGCCGCCCGGGTCACCGCCCGGGCGTACTCGGGCGTCTGCAGCAGCCCCGGCACCACCGTGGTCTCCAGGGTGCGCGCCCGGCACGCCTCCGCCTCCAGGCTGATGAAGTCGAGGTAGGAGGCGGGCAGCAGCTCGCGGTAGCCGTGCCACCAGCGTCGGGAGCCGCTCCGCGGCCGGCCGGGCTCCGCCGGGTCGGCGCCGCACAGCGCCCTCAGCAGGGCGCGCAGTTCCGGATCAAAGACGCTGTAGACGTCCAGCAGCCGCGCCACGTCCGCGGGCTTGGCGCCGCTGCTGCCCGTCTCGATCCGGCTGACCTTCGACTGGTGCCAGCCGACCGCGCCCGCGGCCTCCCGGCTCGTCATGCCGGTCAGTTCGCGCTGGCGGCGCAGTTCCGCGCCCAGCTTGCGGCGGCGCACCGCGGGTCCGTACCGCATCAGCCCTCACTTCCCGCCCTCGGGACGCATTCACCGCCAGGCAGATCGATCCACACGTACTCGATTCACACGTTTCAGAGTCAATAGACCAGTGTGGTGCCCAAATCCGGTCGCTCATCGCAGAGTTCACCGCTTCGGGCGACAGATATATCCATAATCCGGTGGATGGGAGGCATTGAGGACGTTGTCAATGGCACGCTGAGGCGCAGAGCCGTCCGAGGAAATGTCCGGGCTCGACTTGCCCGCACGAATGCGTCGCAGTCCGGCCTCGGTGGGAAAGGGGCAGCGCCATGGCAGACCGCCAGGAAGCAACCGTCACCCTGCCGAGCGTCCCCGCCTCGGTCTCCACCGCCCGGCGGCACGTGCTGGACATCCTGGCGCAGTGGGGCCTGCCGCGCCGTACCGAGGATGCCGAAACGGTCCGGCTGATCGTCTCCGAGCTGGCCACCAACACGGTGCAGCACACGCGCGGCCAGTCGTCCACCTTCACCGTGGACGTCCGGCTCGACCGGGACGAAGAACTGCGGATCGGGGTGACCGACAGCCACCCCCGCCATCCGCGGCTGCCCGCCGCCGTCCAGCAGGACCACGGCCGCGGCATGGTCATCGTCCGCTGTCTGGCCGCCGAGCGCGGGGGCAGGGTCACGGTGGTCCCGACCGCGGAGGGCGGCAAGACGGTGTGGATCCGTCTGCCGTGGATCGCACCGGCGCACTGACCGGCGCCGGTGGGCCGGGCGGAGGCCGCCCGGCCCGCGCTCTTGTGGAGCGCCCAGCGGGAACCGGTTGGGTTCGACTGCGAGGTTCGGAAGGTGGTTTCCACCGTGGGGCACACCATGAGGCGCACGGGGGCGAGCCGGTGGGCTCAGTCGTCGATGCGGCCGTACCAGGCGTTGCCGGACCAGATCCGCTCGCGGCGGACGACCGAGCCGGTCTTCGGGGCATGCCAGATCTGGTTGTCACCGGCGTAGATGCCCACGTGGTAGACGTAGCTGCCGTAGTGGAAGAACACCAGGTCCCCGGGCTCACGGGCGGAGCGGGGGATGTGCAGGGTGCGGTTGTACTGGTCGGCAGCCGTGCGCGGCAGTTGCTTGCCGACCTGCTTGAAGGAGTAGAGGGTCAGCCCCGAGCAGTCGAAGCTGTACGGGCCCGTCGCACCCCACCGGTAGGGGGAGCCGGCCTTCGAGATCGCGACCTGCAGGGCTTTGATGGAGATCGATGCCGCTTCCGCGTCGTTCACGCCGCCCGGCACCAGCATCGTGGCTCCCACGGCGGCGATGGTCAGGGCCGATGCGGTCTTGACCCTGGACAGCATTGAGGGACGTTTGTGAGCGCCCATGCCCAACCCTTCGTCAGCCGCCTGTGAAGGATGACCTGTCGGGTTCGGGCAGGCGAAGATGCCCGGCCGCGTGAGCGGCTTCACCCCAAGGGACGGCCGTGCCGTGCGTGTTCCGGCCGCCCCGTCGTGCCTGGGTCCTCCATCCCTGCCGTTGCACTTGTGTCGACCAGCCGCCCGGGCGGCGGCAGGGTTCGGCGTCCGCCCGGACCGCCCCGCCGTGGTGGCGGGGTCTTGTCGTCGCAGGGATCTTGACGCAGTCACGCCATCGATTCCGAGTGGATCCCGCGCTATGTGAGCCTCATCACCTCTGGGTAATTCGGGTGGACGCGGGGCGGTTTGACCATAGCGGCGTACCCCTGGTGAGACCGTCACCTGCGGCGTGATCTCTGGCTCCGGACGGAAACCGCGTGCGCCGCTGAGAGTGATCACTGCACGGTGTCTACGACTGCCTACGCCGTCTGCCGGTAATCGATCAAAAGATGTTTCCGACCGTCAGTTCGCCGTCGGCGGGGTGAGCGCCAGTCGTCCGGCCCGGCGTTCCCCGTCAAGGATCCGCAACGCCCGCGCCAGCGTCCCCCCGTGCATCTCGTGTTCGCCCCGGTCGTGCATCACGGCCAGGGCGTCGCGCAGCGCCGTGGCCGCGACCACCAGATTCTGCGCGGCTCGTAGCCCGCTGTACGTGTGATGCGCCCGGGCGGGGTTGATCCGGCCCAGCTGATCCAGTGCTTCCAGGTAGCGGTCGACGACTTCGGCCTCCGCCCGGGTCAGGGCGGGCAGCGGCGGCAACTCGGGCGGCAGCTTCACCGGGCACCCGCCGAGGACGGTCCGCCCTGCCCGTCGCGGCTCCAGGCCACGCGGTCGACCAGCCCGTAGGCCACTGCCCCGGCCGCGTCGAAGACGGTGTCGCGCTCGGTGTCCCGCTGGATCCGCTCCGGAGACTGCCCCGTGTGCAGGGCCAGCGCCCCGATCAGGCGCTCCCGCGTGCGCAGCAACTCCTCGGCCTGGAGCGCCAGGTCGGAGGGCTGCCCCTGGACGGGCTCGGCCAGCCGCGGCTCGTGGATCAGGACCCGGGCGTGGGGAAGCATCATCCGCCGGCCCGGGGTGCCCGCGGCGAGCAGCACGGCGGCGGCCGACGCGGCCTGGCCGATGCAGACGGTCTCGATCTCGCACCCGATGTAGCGCAGGGTGTCGTAGACGGCGCTCATGGCGGAGAAGGAGCCGCCGGGCGAATTGATGTACAGGGAGACGGGCCGCTCGGGCGCCGCGTACTCGAGGTGCACGAGCTGGGCGATCACGTCATTGGCCGCGGTGTCGTCGATCGGGGTGCCCAGGATGATCACGCGCTCGGAGAGCAGCTTCGAGTACGGGTCCAGGGTGCGGGTGCCGCTGCTGGTCCGCTCGGTGAACTCGGGCAGGACGTAGCGGGCGGAAGGTCGGTCCATGTGCCACACCTCTCTCGTGGTGGGGAGCCGGAAGGTCATCTGTAAAAAATGTACAGGACGTACATCCCGATAGAATGGGACCGGATTCTAATGATCACGCCAAATGCCCAGGTCAGAGGGCCTTTTTGCTCCTCGCTGGTCACAGATATCTCACAACTGTTCCTGGAACTGCGGCACAAGGTCGAGATCCATCGGATGGCCGG
Source organism: Streptomyces olivoverticillatus (assembly GCF_014203555.1). GTDB lineage: Bacteria > Actinomycetota > Actinomycetes > Streptomycetales > Streptomycetaceae > Streptomyces > Streptomyces olivoverticillatus. Next base: position 280,746 of record NZ_JACHJH010000003.1, read on the forward strand.
GTGGGTCGTCGAGTGCCCGATCGACGAGATGAACCGCCCGCCGGGATCCAAGGACGCCGCCCTGCGGATCCCGCCGACCGAGCCGGGGGTCAGGCGCTGTTCACGGCTGGGGCGGCGAGCTGGCGACCTGCCGCAAGCGACGTCAACACCCGTGACGTCAACTACAAGCGCTACCGCGACGAGTGCCTGCGTGAGGGCCTTGACCCCGACGTCGCGGTCGAGGTCGAGGCCCTTACCCCCGGCCTGCTGCGAAGCCGGCTGAACGACGCGATCGAGGCCCTGGTCAACGACGTCCGGAAGTGGAACATCGAGGCCCGCACAGAAGAGGCCGAGCGGGAGCTGCTGCGCTCCCTGCACGGCACCGTGAAGAAGATCGTTCGCCGCACCACAGGCGAGCCATCCGCCGAAGACGAAGAGAACCGGTAGACCTCGCCCACCACACCCTACGAGGCCCTGTTCCCGCTCGGCGTCGCGTCGTGACGGGGTAACCAATAGGGACCGGTCTCGGGGTCCTTGCACCAGGTGAACTGCGTGTCGGGCAGCACGGTCATGCCGAAGTCGTACAGCGACGGCTCGCCCTGCTGCGCCCAGCCGTCGAGGACGCGCTCGGCTTCGTCGGCCAGGCGGCGCGGCCCTCCTTGACGGACGAGGGTCGTGCCGACCCCGCATGCGGTGAGGGTGGCCCAGGAGGAGTGGCCGTCGTGGAGGAAGCCGGTAACGCGGTGGTCGTCGCCGGTTCGCGTGAAGACCTCAAGGTCGGGAAGGCAGACGCGCAGGACGAACAGCACGTTGCCGTCGTTCAGCCGGCCAGGAGGGAGGGCGAGGGCGCGCTCGTCTTCTGTCGGCCCATCGCCGCGGACCTGCCGCCAGCTGCGGCGGGCCTCGGGAGTAGTGCGGCTGGGCATGAAGGCGGCCAGGCCCTGCATCCATCCGGTCGCCGACTTGCCGTCGTCGGCGACGGTCAGCGCGACGTGCCCGAGCCGGCCCCAGGGAGTGACAATCCGTCCGCCCGGACGGGTCTGCTCGATCCACGCCCACGGCACGGACTCGACCGCATAGGTGGACACCACCCGGTCGTACGGGGCCCCGTCGGGCCAGCCGAGTTCGCCGTCGCCGGTCTTCACCGCCACCCCTGCGCCCAGGGCCTCCAGCCGGTCCTGCGCGGCGGAGGCGAGGGCGGGGTCCACCTCCACGGTGGTGACCAGGCCGGGGCCGGTCCGCCAGTCCAGCAGGGCGGCGCTGAGACCCTGACCGGCGCCGAGTTCGAGGACACGGTGGCCGGGCTCCAGCATCAGGGAGTCCAGCATGTCCGCGATGATCGCCGGACAGGACAGGCTGGAACTCGGCACGCCGCCGGTGATCTGGGTGATGGCCGGGTCGTCCGGCCCTGCGTAGACCTCGGCCGCCCACCGCTGCGGGTCGGCCTTCCGGCCGACGGGGACGTAGGCATGGCCGTCCCAGTGCCACAGCCGGTCGGGAGCGAACAGGTGCCGGGGACGGGCCGCGAAGGCGTCCCGGATCCACGGCGAGTCCGCGGGCCAAGCCCCGCTTTTGTCCATCGCGGCCGCCAGGCGGGCGCGCCGTTCCTCACACTGGAGCACGAGACCTCTACTTCCTACGCGTCCCGGACGGGGGCGGCGGCGGAGGAACCCGCCCGTCGCTGTTGCCCGGCGGCGGCTCGCCTTTGCTCAGGTCCTCGTCGGGCTTGCGATGATCACCCATCGGAGCCTCCTTCGCTCGCATCGGCGAACTCCCAGAATCGCGTGCCCCGGAGTGTGCCACCCCGCGAATGCCGGGTAATGGCAGGAACAAGCCAGGCCGGGCGGCTGGAGTGCGGTTCAGCCGATCGGGGTGAGTCGGTAGCACCAGGCTTACGAGGGCTGCGCACCGTGGCCGAGGCTGCGCTGCCGCCGACGTGGCGGGGGCGCGTGGATAGGCCCTACTGGCCGCCACGGGCAGGGTGCAGAGCACCGCTGGTCCACGTGCCCTCCACTTTCGGGCCGCCGGGGTGAAGTACATGACGGCGTGGTACCGCTCGACGCCTGCTCGTCCGGGGCGGTCATCTCAACGTGATCTGCTCGATCTCTACGTAGAGTGTCGTGCGCAGAGTTGATGTCAGTGCGGCGCAGGGTTTTTGTCAGTGGGGAACGCCCCGGCGTGGGATTGCGCCGGGGGCGATGTGTGATCGCCACCCACACCCAGCTCCGGCTCGCCCGGCCGCTCGTCCGCGACCTGCGGTACCCGTGGGAGAAGCTGGCACCGCCCGAGCGGCTCACCCCGGCCCGGGCCCGGCCGACCGCCGGGCTCGAAGAACCGCTGCACCGCCACCCGTCATGACGTGGGCAGAGTCCTCGCCACCGGCGAGCCGTTCCAGTGACCCGCCCACCACAAGGTCGGCACCATGCCCCGTCGGATCAGTTAAGAGTCAAGGTCAAAGAGCGTTTCATCCTGGTAGAGGCGTTTGGTAAGAGGGCTGACTGACGTGCCGGGCAGGCTGTGTGGCCGTTGGCGGGGCGGGGCGGGTTCAATGTGGGGATGAACGATTCTCTGTGGGGTCGGCTCTCGGCTGGGGACCAGCGGGAGGTGGGCCAGCTGGTCACCGCCGGTCGCCACATTCAGGCCATCGCGCTGATGCGTGAGCGCGCGGGCCTGCCGCGGCCAGGTCTCCGTGACTGTGTTGACCTCCTGGAACACCGCGCCAGTCTCCTGCGGGGGTAGGTGGGGACAGGCGATGGCGCCGGGGTCGATCAGGTGTCGCGCCAGTTCGGGGTGGTTTCGCCGGTGAGGCGGCGGCTTATCAAGTCGACCATGGCTAGCTTGATCATGGCTTCGGAGATTGTTCACCTCGGAACCCTGGACTTCGTCGCCGGGAAGGAGAACGTGATCTTCCTCGGGCCCAAGATTATCCGGGGTTGAGCGCGTCTCTTCCTGTGTTTGGCCAGTTGGTAACGGTTCAGATATCGCAACAACAGTGAGCGTTGTCGTCATGATCAGCGTCCTCCGTAGGATCGCAGCATGCCCTCTGACGAACGCATGACCAGGTCCTCGTTTTCCGGTCACATCCAGCCGATCGCCGTTCCTCGGCCGATGCCGCTCCTTCCGCACCGGATCTGGTCAGATGAAGACTGGGAGCGCATCCAGCTCGGCTACTGCTCCCGGGATATGGACGAGAAGTGGGACGTCTTCACCGAGGGCAGTGTCGTCTTCCTGCACCGGAGCTGGACGGGCCATGGGATCTTCCAAGCAACCTTTGCTCCGGCGGATGAAGGTGGCTGGCAGATCACTGCAGCCGTGGTGGAACGCGACCGGAGGCGCTATCGGGGTGATGACGACGAGTACAACTGCCTGATGCTGGAGCTATTGATCAGCGCGGTCGTGCTTGGTGAGCCAGCGCAAGAACCCCGCGCGAAACTGGCGGAGTTGACACGGAAGGCGCCGGGAAGGCGCCGGGTTCCGCAGATGCTCCAGCTGGGCTGGCGTAACACAGTGCTCTGGGTCTGTGCTCGGATTCGTAGGTCAGCGGCCTGACCGGTCAACTGGGCTGAGCATCGAACTGGGCCTGTTCGGTCCCACCTCGGCGGGCGAGTTCACGTCGGAGGTCGAGGTTCTCGCCGTGGGCCTGTTCCAGTGCGTCCCGCAAGGCCTGGATCTCCTGGCGGTGTTGCTTCTTCAGCTGGGTGATCTTGTGGCGGTCCCACTGGCGGACGGCGTCGCGTTGCTGGTCCGGGGTGTAGGTGAGGCTGTCGGCCTCGCCGGTCAGTGCCCCGTTTATGGCGAGTGTCCAGGCTAGCGGGGGCAGGTCGCCCCGCGCTCCGCGGGTGAGGAAGGCGGTGAGCTGCTCCTGGGCGCGGTCCTGTCACCGGCGCAGGGTGGCGGCCGGAACGGTCTCGGTGCTGGTCACGGGCTCAGTTCTCCTCGGTGCGGGGCTGGGCGAGCATGCCGCCGTGCGTGATGACCAGGTCGGCGAAGTGTCGGTCCCGGCCAGGGCGAGCGGCCCTGGCCGGGACCGATGGCGGGCAGGCTCGAGGTGAGGCTACTCAGGCTGGCGTGAGTACGAGCACCGATCCGCCGGACCGAAGCACGGCTTTGGATGGTGCCCATGAGCCGAACCGAGACTCCCGTAGACAAGAGCGTCCTTCAGGACCGCGCGCGACAGCAGAGCGCGGGCTTCGCCCTGATCCTGCTGATCCCGACCGTGCTCGTCTGCGGGCTCCTGTACATCGCCTCCGATTACGGCGGCCGCTGCATCACCTACGGCGAGGGCTGCTCGCAGGGGAAGCGGGGGTGTTTGCCGAGCCACGTCCTGATCTCGGCGGTGTTGTGGGTGGCGTAGTTCAGGGTGGCCACGACGACCTCCTCGACCTGGTCGAGGAGGATCGAAGGCGGCCGGCCCGAGCGCGGCTCGTCATGCAGACCATCGAGGCGTTTTGCGATGAACCGGGCCCGCCAGCGGTCCACGGTCGACCTGTCGATGCCGAGGTCGGCCGCGGCCTGCTGGTTCGTCCCGCCCTCCGCGCAGCGCAGCACGATCTTGGCCCGCAAAGCGAGGAACTGGGCGGTCTTGGCCTGCCGCGCCCACTGCTGCAGCTGCCTGCGCTCAGAATCGTCGAGGATCAGGTCGGCCTTCGGCCGGCCAATCCAGCCGGCGTCCTCAAGCCCAGCCATCCGCTCTGCGGCGAAAGCCCGACGCCACTTGCCGACCGTCTTGGCCTGGACACCGACGAGCCGTGCGACACCCGCGTTTGACATGCCATCAGCACACGCCAGGATGATGCGGGCCTTCTCGGCCGAGCGCCGGTGCGGCATTTTCGTCCGGCGCATCAACTCGGCGCGCTCGGCCTCGGACAACGTGATCGCCACAGCAGACGGTCCCGAATGCGACATGACAACAGGGTACTTACTACTGAGTTTGAACTCGTGATGTCGTCTTCCGGGATCAGGGGTTGATGGTCAGTCCTGTCTCGGCAAGGCAGCCGTCTATGAGGTGGCTGCGGTACTGGACGTGGCGGAGGCCGCGTCGGATGCGCTGCATCAGGTGCTCCGGGGTGGTGAAAGCGACGTTGGAGAGCCAGCCGCGCCGCAGCAGGGACCAGACACCTTCGACGGGGTTGAGGTCGGGGGCGTAAGGCGGCAGGTAGTAGATGGTCAGCCAGTCCCGGGTGGCGGCGAACTCTCGCAGGCCGGCGGCCTTGTGGACGTTGAGGTTGTCCCAGACCAGGACGATCGGGCCGCCGAGCTGCTGGTGTGCTGCGATGAGCAGGTCGCGGTAGTCACGCCAGGAGAAGCTTTTGCGCCCGTCGCGGTTGCCGTCGTCGCGGCGGGGCCGGTAGATCAGCCGTGACCGATGGCCTGGTTTGTAGCAGGTCAGGGCGGCGATGGAAATGCGTCTGCGGGAGCGGCCGCGGACCCGCACCACTGGGGTGCGGCCTCGTTGCGACCAGGTCTTGGCGTGCGGCGGCGTCATGGAGAAGCCGGCTTCGTCCTCGAAGACGAGCCATGCTCCACGGGCCGCCGCAAGTCTTCCGCGCAGGGCCAGGTCTCCTTCACCCAGCCGGCCACGGCTCCGTCGTCGCGTTCCAGGGCCCGGCGGGCGGGGACCTGGCAGGACCAGCCATTGCGGACCAGGAGCTTGCGCACACCCTGAATGGTGTAGGTCAGGTGGAAGCGCCGGCCGATCACGGTCTTGATCCGGCCCAGAGTCCACCGCTGGTCCTCCCAGCCGTGCGCGGCCGGCCCCTTGGCCAGCTCCACCTCCAGCTGTGCGAACTGCTTCTCGCTCAGCCTCGGCAACGACGCCGGCCCCTGTGACCGCAGAGCACGCGGACCACCCTCCTCCCACGCCTGCCGCCATCGCTGCACCGACCGGACACTGACGCGCAGGTCTTTGGCAACTACCGAACTCGCCTCGCCCCTGGCGAACCGCTCGGCCGCCCGAAGCCGTAACTCCTCGCGGAAATGCTGGCGTTCGGCGGTCAGTCCGCCACCCTGTGGATACCGCATGCCCCGGTGATACCGCAGAGAGCTGCCGCCCGTCAGCCCCTACGACACCACGAGTTCAACCTCAGTAACCCTCAGGATTTCTGGCGCAGCACACTAGGCCGTTTCTTTCGGATCACTTGATCGTTGGTTCGGTGTGCCGTTGACGGACGCGCAGTGGGCGCGGCTCGAGCCGTTGCTGCCCGACCGAACCCCAAAACGAGGCGGTCGGTGGCGTGATCACCGTGAGGTGATCGACGCGATCGCCTGGAAGTTCCAGACCGGGTCGCAGTGGGTTCACCTGCCGGAGAAGTACGGCTCGTGGAAAGGCGCGTACACGCGGCTTCGGAACTGGGCGATCGACGGCACCTGGGAACGTGTCTTCACTGCTCTGCTCGCCCAGGCTGACGCGGATGAGGACCTGGAGTGGGTGGTCGCGGTCGACTCGACCATCGTGCGCGCGCATCAACACGCGGCCGGGGCCCGCAAAAAGGGGACCCGGCCGGCGAGCCTGGCGACCACGCCCTCGGCCGGTCCCGGGGCGGGCTGACGACCAAGATCCACCTGGCCGCCGTCGGCCGCTGCCGACCACTGTGCTTCGTCCTCACACCCGGGCAGGCTGGCGATGCACCCGCTTTCGAGCAGGTCATGGCCAGGATCCGGGTGCCACGGCCCATCGGAAGACCCCGGACCAGGCCGGATGTGGCCCTGGCCGACAAGGCCTATTCATCCCGCGCCATCCGCGAACACCTGCGACGCCGCGGAATCCGGGCAGTGATCCCGGTCCCCGCCGACCAGCAGGCCCACCGCAAACGACGCGGCAGCCACGGCGGCCGGCCACCCGCCTTCGACCGCGAGGCTTACAAGCAACGCAAAACGGTCGAACGATGCATCAACCGCCTCAAACAGTGGCGTGGCATCGCCACCCGCTACGAGAAGACCGCAACCGTCTACCTCGCCGGACTCTACCTCGCAGGCATCTTCCTCTGGTCAGCACGCTGATCCGAAAGAAACGGCCTAGCCGGGAGGGGAGGCAGCGGACCGGCCATGGCATCGGTCCCGGACGGCGGAATCGGACACCACACCGGTCCATTCGGGTGAATTCTGGACTCTCACGGGGACCAAAACCCCTTGTTCGGGTCAATCTGGTTATCCGTGTTGACGGGCGGCGGCCAGCCGAAGGGAGTCTGCCGGGATGACAACGCGAAGCAAGCGGGTCGCCGCCGGCAGACCCCGCTACCAGCAGGACCTGGCACAGGGCCTGGAGCGGTTCTTCGAGCCCCGGCAGGCCACCTGCCCCTGGTGCGGCTCGGGGCGTCTGCACCAACGGCTGCGTACCGCCGACTGTCTGCAGCGCAAGCCGGGCACCTTCGCACTCGACCAGTGCGGCAACTGCCGGCATGTGTTCCAGAACCCCCGGCTGAACGCGGCCGGGCTGGAGTTCTACTACCGGGACTGCTACGACGGCCTGGGCGAAGCGACCATGACGCGCATGGCTTCCTCACCCATCGCCATCCGGCTCTACCGGGCACGCGCCCGGGCACTGCCCCCACCGGCCCGCCCGCGCCGCTGGCTGGACGTGGGCACCGGCCACGGCCACTTCTGTGCCGTCGCCCGGACGATCCACCCGGACACCGAATTCGACGGGCTCGACATCGGCCAGGGCGTCGAGATCGCGGCGCGTCATGGCCGTATCGCCAGGGCCTACCGTGGCGCCTTCACCGAACTCTCCCGCCAACTGGCCGGACATTACGACGTGGTGAGCATGCACCACTACCTGGAGCACACCGTCGCGCCACGGCAGGAGCTGGCAGCGGCGCACACCGCCCTGCGGCCGGGCGGCCACCTGCTGGTCGAGGTCCCCGACCCGCAATCCGCCGCCGCCCGGCTCTTCGGCCGCTGGTGGGGCCCCTGGCTCCAGCCCCAGCACCTGCACTTCCTCCCACTGGAGAACCTGTGCGGCGCCCTGACCGCGCAAGGGTTCACCGTCGTGGCCACCGACCGGCGCGAGCCGCATGTCCCCACGGACCTCACCTCCGCGGCGGCCAACGTACTCAGCCGCTTACTCCCCAGCGCCGACGTGCCCTGGCTGCCCGAGAAACCCGGACTCCTCAGCCGCACGGTCCGGCCTGTCTCCCTGCTGGCCGGCGCGCCCCTGCTGGCAGCCCTGTTCGGACTCGACCTGCTGCTGGCCCCCGTGGCGCGCGGTACCCGGTTCGCCAACGCCTACCGGGTGGTCGCGCGCCGGGACTGACCACATGCACCACCGCACCGTTGCACCTCGGGAAGCGAGGCACAGCCGACCATGCGCGTACTGATCGCCACCGCGGGATCGCATGGGGACGTCGTCCCCTACACCGGCCTGGGGCTGCGTCTGCGGTCAGCCGGACACGAGGTGTCCATCGCCACCCACACGCGCTCCGCCGAACTGATTCGCCGCTGCGGCCTGGGCTTCCATCCACTGCCGCTGGACGATCAGGCCATGGGCGAACCAGGACGGCAACCGGGAGAGCAGGGCCGTGGCGTTCGTCTCCCCCCGGCCCAGCAGATGTGCCTGGCACGCCAATTGGCACCGAAGCTCGCCGATGCGGTGGCCGATGCCTGCGCCTCCCATCCCGAAGTCCTCCTGGTCTCGGGAAGTCTGGCACCCCTGGGGCTGACGGCAGCGGCTGGTCTGCGCCTGCCCAGTATCGGTGTCTTCCTCCAACCCCTGGCTCCCACACGTGAGTTCCCCCCGGTCGTCCCCGGCATGCCGTCCCTGGGCAGGCTCGGCAACCTGGCCGCGGGACACTGCGTCCAGTCCGTGCTGGCAACCGCGTTCCGGCCCGGGGTACGCCGGCTGCAACGCCGGCTGGGGGTAACACAAGGAGCCCTACGGCGCCGGCGGGCAAGCTGGCAGGTGTACCACGGCTTCAGTCCGGTGGTGGTCCCCAGACCTGCCGACTGGCGGCCGGGCATGGAGGTGGCCGGTTACTGGTGGCCGCCGCAGGCCCTGGGCTGGGAACCGGAGCCCCGGCTGGCGGAGTTCCTGCGGTCCGGCCCACCGCCGGTGTATGTGGGATTCGGCAGCATGGCGGGGGTCGGCCCGGAACCGGTCGGGCGTTGTGTCGCACGGGCCCTCGAACTCGCCAGGGTACGCGCGGTCGTACAGGCCGACTGGGCCGGTCTGTCGATCGAGGGGGACGATGTGCTCACCATCGGCGAGGCCCCGCACACAGAGCTGTTTCCGCTGATGTCGGCGGTCGTCCACCATGCGGGCGCTGGAACCACGGCGGCCGGTCTCCGCGCGGGGGTGCCGTCCGTCCCGGTGCCGGTGATGCTGGACCAGCCGTTCTGGGCCTCGCGTCTGGTCGCCCTTGACGTCAGTCCGGGCAGCATTCCCCTGCGCCGGCTGTCCGCCGAAGACCTCGCCGCGGCCATCCGGAAGGCGGTGTACGAACCTCGCTACCGCCGCCGAGCACGGCAGCTGGCGGCATCGATCAGGGCGGAGGACGGCGCCGGCCCCGTCCTGGCCGCGGTGGAGCGTCTGGCCGACGGAGGACGCTCCGGATAGCGGGGCTGCTTCACAGGCCGGTGCGGTTGCCGAGGTATCCGGTGTCCCTCCATGCCCGTTCCGGTGAGCAGGTGTCCCGTCTGTGACCGCGCACGTCCGGTGGCAAAGCGACCCGGGCGGCACAACGGCGACCTGGGGGAGAGACCGGCTGGACGGACGACACGACATGCACCGCCGCCGCTGTGGGCGCCGACGGCTTCGCGCAGCTACCGGCGCGTGGCCGCCGCCGGCATGACCAGAGCGCCGGAGACATCACACAGCCTCCGCGCCCGGACCCGCACCTGACGCCCTGTGCGCCATTCAGGTGAACCAGCGTCAGCCCCCTTGTCCGGTGGCTCACGCTTATGGGGTACTGGATTCACCCAAACCGGTGGGTCGCCCCTCGCTCTCCGAAACAGTGACGCGGCTCGCGGTTTCTTCGCATGACTTCGCGCGGACGTCACGTCGCGGGTCCGCGGTGTTCGCGGACCGGGTATCCCGGCGGACGGGCACCCTCGCGCAGGCTCCGGGTCCGTCGTCGGTGCGGCGCATCGCACGGGCGGCGCAAACGGTACGGCCCGGGAGCTGTCAGACGAACCGGCCGCCGCTTCGAGCATTCGACGCCCCCCACTGCGCGGGACCGAGGCTCGGGGCCGGCACACAGTCGCCGATCAGTCCCCCCTTGACACCTCAACGAGGAGGAACCGTCATGTCCACACTCATCCCACCTGTCCCAGGTCTTCAGGCGAACCTGCTCGCCACGACCCCGAGCATCGGGCTTCTCATCCCGATGGTCGGACCCGCTACCGGAGGCACCCCTGTCCTCATCATCGGATCGGGGCTCGCCAACGCCACGTCGGTCACCTTCGGCGGTACGCCCGCGACCGTCCTGTTCCAGGACCCGCTCGGGCTCCTCATCATCGCCCTGGCCCCGGCCCACGCCGCGGGTCCTGTGCAGGTGGTCGTCACCACGACCAGTGGCACCAGCGCGCCTGCCCTGTTCACCTACCTGACCCCGGCACCTCCGATTGCCGCCCTCATCACCCCGAACACCGGTCCCGCCGCCGGGGGCACCCCGTTCACCATCACCGGCGTCAACCTCACCGGTGCTGCGGTAACCTTCGGCGGCATTGCCGCCACCGGGGTGACCGTCGACACGACGGGCACGATCCTGACCGGTGTGACGCCCGCGCACGCGGCCGGCAACGTCCCCGTGATCGTCACCACTCCCGGAGGCAGTGCCCCGGTGCCGGGTGGCTTCACCTACGTGTGATCCCCGCCTGTACGGAGTCACCAAGTGCGGGCGTCGTCAGCACGCCGTACGCGCTGAAGGCTCTGCACCGGGAACTCGGTGACGGCTGGACAGCCGAGGACGGACGCCGACTTGTCACGACACCGTACGCAGCGGGCTGCACCATCGCAGCCCGCTGCAAGCGGTTGGCGACGGAAAGGGTCCGGCCGGGTGTGCGGCACAGCTTGCTCCCGGTGCCGGGACAAGGTGCCGGAGTACTAGTAGGGCTTGGTCAGGTTGGTGTGAGTGTGGGTATGTCGCGGTGACAGGTGGGGCAAGCGCCGGTCCAGACCGTGAGGAAGGGTCTGCAGTTCGCGGACGACCTGGTAGAGGGTCAGGCCGGCGCTGTTTCTTTTGGGGCTCTGGCCAGGCGTTGGAGGGTGCAGAAAGCGTGGGCGGCGGAGACGAGGGTGACGTGGTGGTGCCAGCCCTGCCAGGTCCGTCCTTCGAAGTGGGCGAGTCCCAGGGCTTGTTTCATCTCGCGGTAGTCGTGCTCGATGCGCCAGCGGAGCTTCGCGAGCCGCACCAATGTGGTCAGCGGGGTGTCGGCGGGCAGGTTCGAGAGCCAGAACTGGACTGGTCCGGGCTCGGTGGCGGGCCATTCGGCCAGTAGCCAGCATGCGGGCAGTTCCGCACCGCGGGCAGCTTGGCGGACCTTCCGTCCGGCGGGTCGGATCCGCAGGGCGGTGAACCGTCCGTACATGCGCTTCAGGCCGCTGCGGCCGGTGCCGCGTCGGGAGCCCTCGCGCCACTGAACGGACCTGGCCGCGGCGCGTCCGGCGTCGGTGACCAGCTCTTTCACGCTTCTGGCTGCATCGGGGTACTTCGCTGCCGGCGGGCGGCCGGTTCCGCCGTAGGACGGGACGGCCGGCACCGCGTCGCCGGGGTGTGCGGTCACCGTGGTGGAGATGCCCACGACGTAGTGCAGCCCGCGTTCTTCGAGGCCGAGGCGGAAGGCGGCGGTGTCCCCGTATCCGCCGTCGGCGACGGCCAGGGGCACGTCGATGCCCCAGGACCGTGTCTCGTCGACCATGTCCAGGGCCAGCTGCCACTTCTCGACATGCCCGGTGCCGGCGGGGATGCCGCACTTCACGCGGCGGCCGGCCTTGTCCGGGTCGGCCTTCGGTGAGGACGGGTCCCAGGTCTCCGGGAGGAACAGACGCCAGTCGACGGCGGCCGACGCGTGATCGGAGGCCAGGTGAAGGGACACCCCGGCCTGGCAGTTGGTGACCTTCCCCGCGGTGCCGGTGTACTGCCGCGTCACGCACGCCGAGGCGTCACCGTCCTTGAGAAACCCGGTGTCATCGATGATCAACGCAGTCGGCTGGATGGCCTGTTCCATCTTCCACGCGAGACGGGCCCGCACGTGTGCCGGGTTCCAGGGGCTGGAGGTGACGAAGTGCGCGAGGGCCTGCCGGTTGCCGTCCGCCCCGAGCCGGGCCGCCATCGGCTCGACCGACTTGCGCTGTCCGTCCAGCAGCAGTCCCCGCAGGTAGGTCCCGCCCCACCGACGCTGATCCGCCCGCGCGAACGGCTCGAACACCTCCTCCGCGAAGTCCTCCAGATCACACCGGACCGCAGCCAGCTCCTCAGGCGTCACAACCGATCAACTGAACAACCGATCATCAGGACACGCCACTGCGGGATCAACCTGACCAAGCCCTACAAGCTCCGCTCACAGAACATCACACAGGAACCGATCCAAAACTGCCGCCTGAGGCCCATGGCACCTTGGACTCGTCTGTAACAGCGGTGATCAACGCCACGAGGTTGTCGGTCCAGCAGTCCGACTCCTTGGTCGCCACCCCGACACGGCAGACGCTGCACACGAGGTTGGGGCCGTCTTGGCCGGCGACTCCGCAGCAACCAACCAAACGCCGAGAATCGGGGTGCGGCGCAGTCCCCCGGAACGTCATCCGGATGCAAGATCAGGAGACTCGCATTGAAATTGACCTTGAAGGTCCCCGCGGTCATCCGGGGAGAGGCAACCTCGTGGGCCGCCGGCCGTTCAGGCCCCCTCAGCGGCCCCCGGGCACCACCTCGCTCGTCAAAGGCTGCCGGCAGTTGGCACAGCGAAATATGGTCATCCCGTTGCCCTCCTCGCCTCCGCGCCATGAAAGGTGAGCGACCCTGGCAGTTACCCCTCTGCCGTGGCCCGCCACGCGGCAGTGACACACCCTTCCTCCCAGTGCCACCACCCCTTGGCCTCCCCATGCTCCAAGAGCTTCCGGATCCGAGGCAGGTCCGCATGCGGTGGAACATCGAGAGCCACCATCCGGAACTGCTCGATCCCCTCACCGGTCGTGCCGAGGCGGTGGAACGTCTCCAGCACGGTCTGCCGGGCAGCCCCCGATCCGCCGTCCCTCAGGACGATCAGGCGAATGGTGCAGTTCTCCGAGGCCCGCACGGTCTTCCCGGCCCAGCGGACACCTTCATCGTCGCCCTCCACCCGGATGATGTCACCGCCGGCGACCCCGCGTACAAACCATGGAGTGTTGTCCAGACGCACGGTCCCGTCGCCAAGGTCCACCCCCCCACAAGCTCTCCACGCTCGCTGGCGGCCAGCCGTCCTCGTCTGACTCCAGCCGGAAGTGGACCTTCACGTGGTCGTCTCTGATGCCTGTCACCGCACCATCGTCCACAGCAACGACCATCGCTCTCGTAGCACTCGGACGCCCAAGTCGGCGGGGTGATGTCATGGCTGGCCCGCGATGAGGCCGGTCTCGGCGATGAACCCGTCGAGCAGGCCCGACCGGTACTGCATCCGTTTCAGACGGGTGCGGACCAGTCCGGCGAGTTCATCGGTGCTGCACGGAGCCAGGTTTCCCAGGCTCCTCTTCAGGTGCGCCCATACGCCTTCGGCAGGGTTGAGATCGGGGCTGTACGACGGGAAGCGGAAGACCGTCAGCCAGGCCGACCGTCGGCCGATCAACTCGCGCATGGTGGCGTCGACATGGTGGGTGTAGTTGTCCCACACCAGCACGATAGGCCCGCCGAGCTGCTGGTGAGCAGCTTCTAGGAGCAGGGCGAAGTCCCGCTCCCGGAAGCCCTTCTTCTCACTCTTGCGGCCATGGTGGACCAGCATCCGGAACACGAGCCGGGTGCGGTGGCCCGGTCTGCGGCAGACCAGGGCCGCCAGAGAGATGCGCCCCGAACCGGCGGCGCGGACGGTGACCCGGGGCGGGTGCCCGCGCCGGGACCAGGTACGCGCCCGCGGCGGCCGGAGCACCTGACCCGCCTCGTCCGCGAAGCGCAGCCACGCGTCCTGGCCCCTCACCGTCTTTCCACGCGCGGCCATGTCTCCTTCATCCAGGCGGCCACCGCCGTCTCGGTGCGCTCGGCTGCCCGGCGCCCTGGAACCTGCACCGACCAGCTCATCTGGCGCGGGATGCGCCAGGTCTGCGCAAGGCTGAAGCGGATATGGAACCGCCGGGCGATCACCGTGGCCACCCGCGCCAGCGTCCACCGCTGGTCCTCCCTCCAACCGTGCGCGGCCGGCCCCTTCTCCAGCTCCGCCGCCAGCCAGACACACCAGCCGGGCTTCATCCTCGAAGGCCGTCCGGACGGGCCCTTGGAACGCAGGGCATCCGCGCCACCCTGACGCCAGCGAGCGCGCCAGTCATAGGCCGACTTCCGGGAGGAGACCCGCAGGGGCCACGCGACCTGCGGTGACCTCACCCCTTGCGCGAATAACTCGGCGGCCTCGAAGCGCACTTGCTCCCGCTGAGCCCGCTGCTTCGCGGTCAGACCACCCCCGTCGGGATATCGCGTGCCACCGGGATACACCCACCACCGAAGATCACTACGACCCCTGATGAGACCGCCGACCGCCTCAGCTCACCGCTTGCTTCACGAGCGCACCGATCCGCGCCTCCACCTCGGCCGTCACCTCGGTCAGGGCGAAGCCGGCCGCCCACATCGTGCCCTCGTCCAGCTTCGCCTGGTCGCTGAACCCGAGCGTCGCGTAACGTGCCTTGAACTTCTCCGCGCTCTGGAAGAAACAGACGACCTTGCCGTCCAGCGCGTAGGCGGGCATCCCGTACCAGAGCTTCGGCGCCAGGGCCGGGGCGCTGGCTGTGACGACGGCGTGGACGCGCTCGGCCATCGTCCGGTCCGAGTCCTGCATCTCAGCGATCTTCGCGAGTACGTCCCGCTCCGCCTCCGCCGCCTTGTCCGCGTGCGAGCGGCGGCGCGCTGCCGTCTTCAGCTCTTGGGCGTGCTCCTTCATCGCGGCCCGCTCCTCGGCCGTGAACCCCTCGTACGCACTGTTTCCGGTGCTACTCATGACAGATCTCCCCCTTGAGGATCTTGACGTGCGGGATCTTGAGGGGACCTTATCCAGGCTCACTGACACCGGGCTCACGAGCGACCAGCACATACAGCAGTCGAAGGCCCCAGTCCGTCACCGATCACGGAGCGCGTCGATCAAGCTCACACGAAGGGTGGGAGGTCCATAAGGCAGGTTTGGCCGCACATCTGATCACGAGTGGCTGATTTCAAGGATCCCATCACCCTGAACCGAAAACCTCAGTAGCGCCCACCCAGGCATGCTTCGCCGGCGAGCCGCATTCGGTGGTGTGGTTGCTCTCGGGGCGATCATTCTGGGACTGCTGCTGACCACTTTCGTTGAAGAGAACCGGTACAGGGTTGCCAGGAGCGTCACGGCCCGATGGTGACTGGGCGGGCGCGCGGCAGTGTGGGGGAGTGCTGCGGGCGGTGGCCAGTTGGGGGCGGTGCGCGGTACGGACGGTGAGGGGCCGTCGGCGAGGCGGGGCCGGCGCAGGCTCATGGCATGGGTGGAGGGGCCACCGTCCCTCGAGGCGGTTACTTGCTTGCCAGGAGAACCGGGCAGTCCTTGGTGTGGACGACGAAACCGCCGAGGTAGGGGGTGTAGTCGTCCTCGGGCACCCAGGGCTTCTGGCACCCTTCACAGCGACCGCCGTCGGGTTCCTCATGGGTGGCCCGCGCCTCCATCAGGGGAGCGCACCGGCCGCACGAGGGTTTCGAGCAGACGTCGAACTGGTCGTCGCTGTTGAGGGAGCTGCGCCAGCGGTAGTGGTGGCAGGACTCGTCCGGGCCGTCCTGCGGGATCCGGCCCAGGGCCCAGCTGATCTTGGCGCGCGCACGCGCGAGCGCGCCGGGAACCGACAGGTCCTGCAGGAGTTCCGCAGCGTCCAGCAGCGCGTTGCATCCTTGGACGACGGCGGGGAAGTCGCTGGTGGGCGCCGGTATCTCCTGCCGTACGTCCTCGGCGTCCGCCGCGATGCGCCACTGTTCGAAATCGGTGCCATCCACTGGTTTCTCCGTTGCTTTGGGTGATTCGTTGCGTAGTCCGAAATGGACTGCGCGGGTCGGCGTGGCGGCCGTGTTGCTCTCACCGAGGCAGCAGGGTGGCGGCCAGCCGCTTGACGAACTGCGTCTCGACGCCGCTGCACCCGTCAAAAGCCCGGTGGCCAGGGCGTTGTGCGAGCCGGTGTCCACGAGGCCCGGGCGTTCCGGGCCGCTCACGGGGTATTGGTTCCTGGCCTCGGCTTCGACACGGTCTCGTGCTCTTGGCCGGCGCAAGGGTGGCTGGTCAGCCCACGGCGCGGTAGGCGGTGACGCCCGGGCCGTCCTTGGTGTGGGTGATGCCGACGTAGCCGTCTGCGATGTAGGGGGCGATCCCGGGCTGGTTCTCCTTGTCCTTCCCGCTGGCGGCGTCCAGGACGACGGGATTGCCGTTGGCCATCCCGTAGATCAGCCCGGCTCGCACCAGGCTCACCGTCGGTGCTACCCGTGTGCCGGCTGCGTCGGGCAGCCGCCACCGCTCCTGGCCGGTTTTGAGGTCGTAGGCGGCCACCTTGTGGTTCACGCTGCCGTCCACGCATACGGTGACCGCGGCGCCGTCGTAGGCGCAGTCGGAGCCGGGGGCGTCCTTGGGCAAGGTGTTGCGGATGGCACCGGTGGCTGCGTCGAGCAGGAAGTTCTGTGCGCCGTCGCCGTCCTGCACCTTCTCGTAGGTCATCACGGCATCCGGCCCCGCGGCGGAGAGCTCTTTGCCCGTCCGCGGCGACGTCCACGCATCCTTGCCGCTGGCCGCGTCCAGCCCCACAACCTGTTCGGTGTCGGAGTTCTTGCGCATCGCGACAATGCGGCCCCCGGCGACGACCGCACCCTTGCTGTAGGTTCCCGGGGCCACCCATATCCGCTGGCGGCTGGCCAGGTCGACACCGAAGAGCTGGCCGCGGGCGAAGACGACGACGGTGTCCCCGCCCCGGCCGACCACGTATGCCTCAGCCTGATCCCCGGCAGGGTACTCATCCGGCAGCGCGATCTCGGTGAACCAGGCCTTGGCGCCGGCGTTAGCGGTGTCCACCGCCATGAGCTCCACCACATCATGGGACTTGGTGGTCCCCGCACCGGTCACGCGCGTCACCACCGCGTTCAAAACCCACGTCTTCCGCCCGAAGGGAGTGATGAGCGGCGCCTCGGCGGGGTTGTCGGACGAGAAGCCGCCGCCCACGTCCTTCAGCTTCGTCACCGCCTCGTGCTCAGAGGTGATGGTGACCGGAAAACTCTTGGCATAGCCGCTCACCGCATCAAGTCCGTCCGGCCGCGAGATGAAAACCGCGCCGTTATGCAACGCCACCGGCATCGGGAACTGCTTCCCCATGGCGGACTTGCCCACACCCGCGGACTCCGGCAGCAAGATGCTCTGATCCAGCGAGAATCTCGTCGGCGCGGCAAAGCTCTTGGGAGACGGAGAGGCACTGGGCTTCGCCACTCCCGCTCCGCCCACCGCGCCCTTGTCACCGTCCGCGCCGCCGCCATTGCACGCGCTCAGCGTGGCCAGCGTGACGGCCACCGTGCCGAAAACAACGACCCCCGGAGTTTCATGAAAGCCCCCTGCTCGATCTCCGACTCAACCAAGGGAGCGTAGAGCACCCAAGCCCCAGCCCCTCCAACAGGCAAGTAGACCCGGAGCAGGACACGCTCCTCTCCAGGTACCGCCTGGACTGTGCAGGCACGGCGAGGCGGGGGCCCGGCGCCCCCGCACGAGCTACTGCGCCCGTGTGCGAACTGCTCCTCTGGGGATCCTTCATACAGGTGCAGGAGGGTCGGACCGCGGTGCGGGGAGCAGGAAGCTCCTTCACCGCCGCGAACCGCCTGGCAGAAGTCTCGCATGGGGGAGCCGACCATCCTAAACCGGTCCCATTACGCCCAACCGGGCCGCAGAACGCCCGCTGCGCCATCGAGTGGGCTGACGAGAACCGGATTCGTCACAACGGTCGGCCGACCTCGCCCTCGTGGCCGTCCCGCAGTCCCTCCAGACTGAGTCCCCACCCGATTCGAGTGCGCGCAGCAGTCCGGCGTTTCCCCGGACGGCGGTTGAAATCCAGGACCTCGTGCGCCGACGGCTGACGCGGACCCGGAAGACACGACTCCGCACTGTTCACCGCGCTCGGCACCTACAAGGCCACCCGCCACCTCGTCGCCGCCGACTTCGCGGAGTGCGCATAGACCAACTGCACGGCGCAGCAAACGACCCAGACCAGCAACGCGAACAGCACGGAGAAGCCCACGACCAGCCGGCAGCGCACCGCCACAGACCTCCCCGCAGGCACCCGCGTCATGTCCTCCGAGGGGCGACGGTGAACCGTCAACGGGCACGACATCGGACGCGTCGCCAACACCGATCACCCGAACTACGGCCGCGAGTACGTCGGCGTCAGCTGGGACGCAGTCGAGGGCGACAAGGGATGCAACCGACGCAGCCGCCCCTTCGTCGACGAGCTGACGATCACCGCCCCACCGGAGAGCCCTCGCCTCGGTGAGCGAGTCACCTACAAGTCCGGACGTCACACGGTGAACGCCATGGTCACCCGGCTCATGAACGAAGCTGGGCAGGTAAGCGTCGTGGCCGACGGAGACCGGACGGGGAGCATCCACTACGTTCGCGTTGCACCCGGATTGCTGACCGTGCAGGCGCTGGACATCGACAGTCTCCACGCCGCCGCCCTCTACGAGAACCAACTGCGCACCCACTTCATCGCCGAAGACGCCCGTCAGGGCGAGACCGTCATGGCCCATGAGATCGAGCACCAAGGCGAGCCCCACCCGCAGTCGGCCGACGAGGCCCCCACGCTCTTGACCGTCGAGGACGTCGCCCGCCGCCTGGCAGAGATCGCCCACCACCAGCACGACGACGAAGCCGCCCACAGCCTGGAGGACCAGCTCCACGCCGACGTGCTCCGTACCATCGCGGCCGGCGCACCCGACGCCGAGTTCCTCGCCGCGGCCGCCTTGCGAAGCGGGACCGTCAACTTCGCCCGCTGGACCGCCTGAGCCTCGCCCGGCGGCCACCCGTCGCCGGGCCCCACCGAGGAGCCCTCATGCGACTCTTCTGGCCCAACCTGACCTGGCGCAAGGCCAAATAGCCAAGCAGGTCATACCGCGCAACGAGCAGTGACGGCGCATGGGAGTGCAACCTCGACCACGGCGGCAGGAGTTGGCGCCTCCAAGGCCGGCAAGGCCGTGACCTCGCCATCTGGGCGACCGCAACAGCGCTGACAAGCTCCAGAGTCTCGCCGACGACCATGCCGCCGCCCCATGCCAAGCCGTAGACCGACTTCCGGCCCCAGAAGTGACCCCAAGACGAACAGCTGCAGTTCGCCGACGGGAGACAGCCAGGGTGCACAGCGGGACGCCTTGCGGCCGATGACGCAGAGTTGCCGATACCGGACACATCGCCATTTCGGTCATGGACATGCCTGACTTTCACCGCTAACCTCTCCTGGTTCACACCAAGTACGCACATCAGGGGAACTACGTGCGCAAGAGACCCAGACTCCTCGCAGGAGTCGCAGTAGTCATAGGCGCGCTGCTCGCGTCGACGCCCGCACAAGCCGCGCAAGGCACTAGTAAGACCTACAAAACGGTGTTCACGGCAGTCGATGGTGCCGGACCGGACGCAAAACCGGTAACCAAGCCATCGCGCCAAATACCCAAGTCGCTGGAAGACCGCCGTCGGGCCGTCAAATCAGCACCCGAGAGCCCAGAGGAAGTAGAGAAAAGGCGCCTCAGCCTCATTCGGCAGTCAAAGCGGAAGGGAATTTACACACCCGACAGTAATAGCCCTCAATTTTGCCACAATTCGCTGAGTGGCAGCCAGAAAGAGATGCACAAAGCAGTGGACCATTGGCGATACTGCGACATCCAACGCTACACGGTGGAATACAAAGAGTGCGAGAATGGAAAGTGCACAACCGTTGGAAAAATAAACTTTCGAGGGACGCTCGCAGGTACTGGCCAGCAAGGACTGAACGAATCGGATCGCCAGCTCCATTTCGAGGCACTGCTGGATGACCCCCGGGACTATGGCGCAGATCCCCGCCTCATGACGAAACCGCTGACGCTGGGCATGGTGTGTGCCGTAATAAAACCACGCGGCGCCGAGCCATGCCAACATGGCGGAAGTAATGGGCGATCCGATTCCATCGAGAAATGGATCGCGAACGGCTACGCCCGGTGGGATTTTAAGTTTCCGGCCGACTCCCTCACCGATCGAGACAAGCTAACACACATAGACTTCAATCTGATCGGAAGTCCTGGGGCGGCGGTGCCGGCTGAGGGATCCTGGGAGTCTAGCTCCGGCGGAGCCTGATGCGACTCAGCTCCATACATGCTGGAGCCTGTAGCCAGGAATACTTTCGGATGTGTATTTGATCAGGTGGCATCGATCTTCACGTTCAAATCGACGCCAGAGACCAAGGAATCAGCGAAACACATTTGGGAAGCACAGTACTACCCAGACCTTACACTCCCGCCGGCAAAGGTAAAGGACATTCCCGGGAGTATTGAATCAAGGAGGCCTCTGAATCGTCTATACGGGAAGAAAGAGAACGAATATAATCGAGCTAAGAGTGTCGCTGCATGCGGGAAGTGGTACGGCAAAGGCTACTCTTCCCAAAACGGCGGACAGGAGTGTGACGAATACCCATTCGCGTCCACTTATGAGGGATCCTGGACTGCCGACCAAAACCCCAAAGCTGGGTCTCACTTTTCTGTGAGGACCATCCCAAGCGCGGATAATCGAAAGGGCGGTAGCGACCTCGAAGAGTTCTATCGCGACAATCGAATCCTCGACCATGATGCTTTCTACGTCAAGGTCGTCAAGGAAGACGGCACTGATATGGCGCTTCCGGCTCCGCCTGTCCCGTCGCGGAAGAACCATGAGCCCATGGGCGACTTGAACGGTGACGGCAATGCAGACCTCATCGCAATCGACAGTGACGGCACGGGAAAGCTCCGCTTTTACGCAGGGCGGGGTGACGGATCACTCGCAGATCCGAAGCAAATCGGCAACGGAGGGTGGGCCCACGCGGCGATCACCCACGGCGGAGACTTCAATGGCGACGGCAATCAAGACGTAGTGGCACGCGTCGGAAGCGAACTCCGCCTATACCCTGGCAACGGCGACGGCACGGTAGGTGCGCCGCAGGTCTTCAAGGGGAACGGCGCCGGCTGGGACCCCTCCATCACCAAAATAATCACTGTCGATGATGCCACTGGAGACGACTATCCAGACGTGATAGCCATCTCCAACAACAAGCTCTGGCTCTACCCCGGCGACCCCGACAACAAGCCGGGCCTGAAATCGCCTATCCAAATCGGCGGAGCGGGCTGGGATAAGTTCGACCTCATCGCCCTCGACGACGTCGATGGAGACGGCTACTCAGATCTGGGAGCACGGAACCGGAACGACGGAATGTCGTACTTCTACCCTGGCCCACTCAATCATGACCTTTCTCAGCGAACCCCGATGATCCGCGAGCAAAGCGGAGATAGGGCCACGACAAGGCTCTATGACGGAGTCAATTTGCCCTTCATTACTTCCGCCCACGACAGCGACGGTAACGGCAGGATGGATATGTGGGGAATCGGAATGATGGGCAGAGGGAAGCTTAATTTCATCATGGATGATCCAAAAGTCGACAAAAACCCTCAGGGTGACTTCCCGTGGATCAGTCGGAGTAAGGAAGTCGGTAATGGCTTTAATGGCATTCTAGCCATCGGCTGAGTCGAGCCCGAAGCGCCATCTGCCGATTTGCGCTGAAAATTAGATTCCTATCTCTAGGAGTGTGTTTGAGTAGCATGCAAGTTCTAGCCTCAGCTGAATTTCGCCCCATTCTCTACCACGGCACGATCGAGGTTGGGCCTATCTGGTTCCGCCAGCGCCCTGAAAACGATAAGCATGTGGAAGGCCACGGGGATGGGTTGCGGCTTAACAGCTACGATCCCACCTTGTATCCAGAGGTGCGCCTGGAGCATATCTCTGGAAACCCGCACGGCTTGCCCCCCGGAAACTGGGACTACTCCCAGATAATCTCTCGTGTCACAGTCAAGGCCCCCGTGCAAGTGCTGAGCATGTTCGGCCAGAGCCATGGAGCACTTCCTCTGCCAGCCGGGCTGTACGACATGAGGATCCTCCTGCGACGCGATGAAATCGCAATCGAAGAGGACGACGAGCCCGACGAGTTCATCGACGACTTCGATGACGAAGAACTGGACATTTCCCCCGGGGACCCTGTCGAGCACTGGCTCATCCAGTTCTGGCCCGCCACCCAACCGACTGACTGAGTCAGGTTCTCTGAGAGTTGTTGGGCACTGTGAGCCCCCTGACCTGTCCTTGGGCGGGGGGCTCACTGCCACTGATCTGATCGAGTGTGGTCGCCGCGACCGGCTTGCAGACCTTCGCGAACGCGTGGCCGGCGTCATCGTCGCTGGCCATCTCCTCCTGGTGAGAGGGTTCTGCGCCCAGGGCGATCGCGGTGTCCCGGGCGCCCCTCATGACGACTTGCACCATACCCATGGATGCCTGCCTCATCCCCGAGGCAACGAGGTGCATTCTGTCCCCCACCGAGCATGACCACACGATCGCCTCGACGCCCTTGCTCCTGGGAGCCGCATCTGGATCTCGTCCCCCCTCGCGAGCGTGGCTATCGGAGACTGCGGCAGCACTTGATGAAGTGGCGGCCAAGGCGGGGTTCCTCCAAGGTCGCCCCTGGTGAGCTTGTTCCGCTTTGGCGGACACCATCGGTGTGGTGGTCAGGCCGCGAGGGCGGCCTCGTAGGCGGCGGGACTGCGGTAGCCGAGACTGCTGTGCATTCTGCGGAGGTTGTACCAGCTTTCGATCCACTCGAAGATCGCGGCGCGCGCAGCTGCCCGGCTGGGCCAGGGCCGGTCGCAGGGAAGTTCGCTCTTCAGGGTGGCGAAGAACGACTCGGCAAGGGCGTTGTCCCAGCATTGCCCGGTGCGGCCGACCGACAGCCGGATGTCGAACTCGTGGGCCAGTGAGGCGAATTCACGGCTGGTGTACTGGCAGCCGCGGTCAGAATGGAAGACCACTGCGGATGCCGGGCGACGCTGGGTGCAGGCCGTGCGCAGTGCGTCGGTGACCAGTTCGGTGCGCAGGTGATCGGCGGTGGCCCAGCCGACGACGCGCCGGGAGGCGATGTCGATGACCGTGGCCAGGTAGAGCCAGCCCTCCTCGGTCGCGATGTAAGTGATGTCGCCGCACCACCGCGTGTCGAGGGCGGGGCAGGGCCGGAAGTCACGACCCACAAGGTCAGGCCGGGCAGCTGCCTGCGGGTCGGGAACCGTGGTGCGGTGGTACCGCCTGAGGTGTCGGCCGGCCAGGCCGGCAGACCTTATGAGCCGGGCGACGCGGCGGCGGCCGCAGACGGTGCCCTCGTGCTGGAGGGCGGCGTGGACGCGCGGGGCTCCGTAGGTGCCACGTGATGCCGCGTGGACTTCCGTGATCCGCTCGGTCAGTTCCGCGTCGCGGACCGCACGGGGCCCGGGCGTGCCGGTGCGGCGGGCATAGAAGGCGGCTCGGGAGACCTTGAGCAGCTCACAGGCGCGTTGGACGCTGTGACCCGCCTGCTTCTCCGCCTCGATGAACGGGTGCACGTTCACCGGGTCTCCACAGCGAAGAAAGCCGTCGCACGCTTGAGGATCTCCACGTCCTCCCGAAGCCTGCGGTTCTCCCGCCGCAGCCGGGCCAGTTCCTCCTTCTCGGCACTGGTCAGCCCGTCCCGCTCGCCGGCATCGGTCTCGGCCTGCTGGACCCAGAACCGCACGGCGGTCTCCGTCAGGTCGAAGTCCTTGGCGACCTGGCCGATCGAGCGTTCACCCCGCTGGCAGAGCTCGACGATCTCGGCCTTGAACTCCGGCGTGAACGAGCGGCGAGGACGCGGCTTCTTCTTCCCCATGCTCTCCATGGTGGACATCCTTCCGGGGCCAGAGCCCCTGATCTCGGATGTCCGTCAAACCGAATCAAGCCCAGAAGACCTCCTACTCACCCCGCGTCAGGCCCCAGCCCCCTGCCCCAGTGAGCGCTCTGCCGAGGTGCTGTCGGGCACGGTCACGCGTCGGCGTCGCCGGGTGTGACGGCGCGCAGGGGAGCAGCGGCCGGTGTCGTCGAGCTGGGCGAGCTCGCGCTCGAAGCCCATCAGCAGCGCGAGCCGGTCCTCCGACGCCTTCGCGCGCTCGGCGAGATGCTCGTTCAGCTTCGTGCGGGTGCGAGACCCCGAGCCGGAGAGAGTCTGGTCGAAGAGCCGGGCCACCGAGTCCAGGACATCAGCGGCGGACTGGTGAGCAGCGTCAGCAGGATCGGGTGGCGCCGGTTCGCTCGCTCGGCAGGACGGACAGGTCGAGGGTGTCGGCGTCCAGCCCGAGCAGGAACCGCAGCCTACCCACCTCGCTCTTCACGCTCGCCGGTAACGCCCGAACCAGTCCGGTCACCAGCCAGTGCAAGTGCGCGACGACCGCAGCTTCGGGTCCACGGCCAGCAGGCCGTCCAGACCACTGGTCCGCTCGCCGGTCAGCATATGCGCAAGCCGGACAGCAGGAACTCCTCCAGCGCCTTTCACTCCGGCGACTTCGCCGCCCGCCACCCCAGGGCTGCGCGACTTCGCCGAGGTGCTGCGCCGCTCCCGCTTCGCCTCCGCCGCGTCAGCCGCCGCCCTGCGGGGTGAGATCGACGCATGGTGCGCGCTCCCGGCGCATCAGCGCCTGGCCCTCTCGTCAGGCCCCTCCCGGGGTGCCAGGATTCCGGGCCATGAGCACTCGGCGAGCGCAGCGTATGGCGGATCACTGGTGGTGGCGGCCCGGGTGGAGGGAGAGCCTGCCGCCGCTCGTCTTCGTATTCGCCGACACCACGGCCGCGAAGGGCCTACCCGGCACCCGCCCGGCGACGACCCCGGCCCCGCGGCGGGTCGCCGATCATGGTGACGGTCTTGCCGGGCTCGACCCAGCCCATGTGGGCGGCGTGGTAGCCGGTGAGGTGAACGTTCCTCAGTGCGAGCAGCGACGGCAGGCGTGCCGTGTCGACGTCCGCGGGGATCTTCACCAGGATGCCGTCCGCACCCGGTCGGTCAGCCCGGCCAGGTCGTCGGAGGCGTGCAGCCACAGCCGGGCGGTGTTCGCGGTGTCGGGGACGATGAGTGTCTGGTCGGCGCCGACCGTGCGGGCCGGCGCGGTCGCCGTGTGCTGCAGCTGCTCCGCTGCGGGTAGCGGGTCGTCTCACCTCGTCTCACACATCTCTCACAAACGAGAGCGCACAAGCGCACGCAAGAACCTCTGACCTGGACCTTCGCTGTCGCCACGGACCACGGCGGACCAGGTGGACATTGCCTAGGCTAGGGAGCATGACCTACGAGATTCCTGTGACGCAAGCCCGGGCCGAGCTGGCGGACCTGATCAACCGCGTCGTCTATGGCGGGGAGCGGGTGGTCGTCACCCGCCACGGGAAGCCGCTGGTCGCCCTGGTGTCCGCCGCCGACCTGCAGCGACTGGAGGAGAGTGCGGCGGGCGAGGAGGCGGCGGACGAGCCGGTGATCACCACGGTGTCCGCGGTGCGCCCGATGTCCTCGTCCGCGCCTGGCGAACACCGCCGCTTCGGCATCGCGGCCGAGCACCGAGACCCCGGACGGCCGTCGCGCCCCTGACGCCCGGCGGGCGGCCGCGCGCCCTGCCGGCCGCTCCGTCGCCGGCCGCTCCGTCCCGCCCCGGGAGCTCTGGCTATGACAGCGCAAAGAGTCAGTTAACGCGTTGGAAAAGGTTGCGCTCTAATCTGCAATCACTGGCCACCCGGTGAAGAACCCCAGGTCAACCCTGTGTTGAACTCTGGTTAGGTTCCCGCTGCGTTCAGGCTGCAAGGGACGACAGTGAGGTGGGACGCATGCAACTGACCCCGCATGAGCAGGAACGTCTGCTCCTTCACGTGGCCGCCGACGTCGCCGAGAAGCGCCGGGCCCGGGGGGTGCTCCTCAACCACCCCGAAGCGGTGGCCTTGATCACCACCCACATCCTCGAAGGCGCCCGCGACGGCCGCACCGTGGCCGAGCTGATGTCCTCCGGCCGCAAGGTGCTCACCCGTGACGAGGTCATGGAGGGCATCCCCGAGATGATCCACGACGTCCAGGTCGAGGCCACCTTCCCGGACGGGACCAAGCTCGTCACCGTCCACGAGCCCATCGTCTGACGAGGGATACGCCGATGATTCCCGGAGAGATACTGCATGCGCCGGAGCCGGTACGGCTCAATGAGGGCCTGCACCGCACCCGGATGACCGTCCTCAACGCCGCAGACCGGCCCGTTCAGGTCGGATCCCACTACCACTTCGCCGAGGCCAACCCCGGCCTGGACTTCGACCGCGGCGCCGCGCACGGCAAGCGCCTGGACATCGCCGCCGGCACGGCCGTGCGCTTCGAGCCGGGCATCCCCGTCGAGGTCGACCTCGTGCCGATCGGCGGCAAGCGCATCGTCGAGGGCCTGCGCGGCGAGTGCGGGGGCCCGCTCGATGTCTGAGCTCAGCCGGGCCGCCTACGCCGACCTCTACGGCCCGACCGCCGGTGACCGGATCCGGCTCGCCGACACCGACCTCGTCGTCGAGATCGAGGAGGACCGCTGCGGCGGCCCCGGACACGCCGGGGACGAGGCGGTCTTCGGCGGCGGCAAAGTCATCCGCGAATCCATGGGCCAGTCCCGCGCCACCCGCGCCGAGGGCGCCCCCGACACCGTCATCACCGGCGCCGTCGTCCTCGACCACTGGGGCATCGTCAAGGCCGACGTCGGCCTGCGCGACGGCCGGATCACCGGCATCGGCAAGGCGGGCAACCCGGACACCATGGACGGGGTCCACCCCGACCTCGTCATCGGCCCGGAGACCGAGGTCATCGCGGGCAACGGCAAGATCCTCACCGCCGGTGCCATCGACGCCCACGTCCACTTCATCTGCCCCCAGGCCGCCGACGAGGCCCTCGCCTCCGGCATCACCACCCTGCTCGGCGGCGGCACCGGCCCCGCCGAGGGCAGCAAGGCCACCACCATCACCCCCGGCTCCTGGCACCTCGCCCGGATGTTCGAGGCGATGGAGGTGTACCCCCTCAACATCGGCCTGCTCGGCAAGGGCAACACCACCTCGTACGACTCCATGCGCGCCCAGCTGCGCGCGGGCGCCGTCGGCTTCAAGATCCACGAGGACTGGGGGGCCACCCCCGCGGCGATCGACGCCTGCCTCGCCGTCTGCGAGGAGAGCGGCGCCCAGCTCGCCATCCACACCGACACCCTCAACGAGGCGGGCTTCGTCGCCGACACCCTCGCCGCCATCGCCGGACGCTCGATCCACGCCTACCACACCGAGGGTGCGGGCGGCGGCCATGCGCCCGACATCATCACCGTCGTCTCCGAAGCCAACGTCCTGCCCAGCTCCACCAACCCCACCCGGCCGCACACCGTCAACACCGTCGAGGAACACCTCGACATGCTGATGGTCTGCCACCACCTCAACCCGGGCGTCCCCGAGGACCTCGCCTTCGCCGAGTCCCGCATCAGGCCCGGCACCATCGCGGCCGAGGACGTCCTGCACGACCTCGGCGCGATCTCCATCATCTCCTCCGACTCCCAGGCCATGGGCCGCATCGGCGAGGTGGTCCTGCGCACCTGGCAGACCGCGCACGTGATGAAGAAGCGCCGCGGCGCCCTGCCGGGCGACGGCCCGGCCGACAACCTCCGGGCCCGCCGGTACGTCGCGAAATACACCATCAACCCGGCCGTGGCCCAGGGTCTGGACCACGAGATCGGCTCCGTCGAGACCGGCAAGCTCGCCGACCTCGTGCTGTGGGAACCGGCCTTCTTCGGTGTCCGGCCGCAGCTGGTCATCAAGGGCGGCCAGATCGCCTACGCGCAGATGGGCGACGCCAACGCCTCCATCCCCACCCCGCAACCCGTCCTGCCCCGCCCCATGTTCGGCGCGATCGGCCGCGCACCCGCCGCCAACTCCCTCAACTTCGTCACCCAGTGGGCCATGGACGACGGACTGCCCGAGCGCCTCGGCCTCGGCAAGCGCTTCACCCTGATCCGCTCCACCCGCTCGGTCACCAAGGCCGACATGCGCAACAACGACGCCCGTCCGCGCGTGGAGGTGGACCCGGACACGTTCACGGTGACCGTGGACGGGGAGACGATCGAGCCGCAGCCCGCCGTGGAACTGCCCATGGCCCAGCGCTACTTCCTCTTCTGATGGGCGCCGGACACGCAGCGCTCCTCGTCCTCGCCGACGGCCGGTTCCCCGCCGGAGGGCACGCGCACTCCGGCGGGGCCGAGGCGGCCGTCAAGGCCGGGCGGGTGACGGACGCGGCGTCCCTGGAGGACTTCTGCCGGGGGCGGCTGCACACCGCCGGGCTGAGCGCCGCCGCGCTCGCGGCCGCGGCGGCCGCCGGGGTCGACCCGCTCGCCCTCGACGACGCCGCCGACGCCCGTACCCCCTCGCCCGCACTGCGGGCCACGGCCCGGCGGCTCGGCCGCCAGATGACCCGGGCCGCCCGCGCCGCCTGGCCCTCACCCGAACTCGACGCGCTCGCCGCCGCCCGGCCGCGCGGCGCGCACCAGCCCGTCGTCCTCGGACTGACCGCGCGTGCCGCCGGGCTCGGCCCGCTCGACGCCGCGCACGCGGCCGCCTACGAGGCCGTGAGCGGCCCGGCCACCGCGGTGGTACGGCTGCTGGGCCTCGACCCGTTCGACGCCACCGCGGTGCTGGCCCGCCTCGCGCCCGAGCTCGACCACGTCGCCGAGCGGGCGGCCGAGGCCGCACGGCGGGCCGTGCACGAGGGCCCCGACGCCCTCCCCGCGTGCTCGGCACCGCTGCTCGACATCACGGCGGAACAGCACGCGGCGTGGCCGGTGCGGCTCTTCGCCTCGTAAGCCCCGACCCCCGGAGGGACCATGCACCTCGACCACCCCGACGTCTACCCCCATCGGCACACCTACAGTGCCGCATCCCCCCTGCGCCCCGACGGACGGCGGCGGGCCCTGCGGATCGGGCTCGGCGGGCCCGTCGGGTCGGGGAAGACCGCGACCGTCGCCGCCCTGTGCCGGTCGCTGCGCGAAGAGCTGTCCATCGCCGTCATCACCAACGACATCTACACCCGCGAGGACGCCGAATTCCTGCTGCGCAACGCCGTGTTGCCGCCCGAGCGGATCACCGCCGTGGAGACCGGCGCCTGCCCGCACACGGCCATCCGCGACGACATCTCCGCCAACCTCGAAGCCGTCGAGGACCTGGAGGCTGTGTTTTCTTCCTCGAGCGTCGGCCCGCTCGACCTCATCCTCGTCGAATCCGGCGGCGACAACCTCACCGCCACCTTCTCCAAGGGCCTCGTCGACGCGCAGATATTCGTGATCGACGTCGCGGGCGGCGACGACATCCCGCGCAAGGGCGGACCCGGCGTCACCACCGCCGACCTGCTGGTCGTCAACAAGACCGACCTTGCCCCCTATGTCGGCGCCGACCTTGAGGGCATGGCCCGCGACGCCGAGGCCCAGCGCGGCGACCTGCCTGTGGCCTTCACCTCCCTCACCGCCGAGGACGGCGTGGCACCGGTGCGCGACTGGGTGCGCGGGCAGCTCGCCGCGTGGACCACCCCCGCCGCATGACCACCCTCCTCGACCTGCCCGCCCCCGCCGGCCTGCACGCCGCCGCGCGGATCGTCGCCGCCCCCGGCGCGGGCGGCCGCACTGTCCTGCCCGTCCTCGAAGGCGACGGCCCCTTCGCCCTGCGCCGCCTGCGCTCCCACGCCGGAGCGGCGCACGTCTGCCTGGTCGGCGCGATGAGCGCCCCGCTCGGCGGCGACCGGCTCGCCCTCACCGCGGTCGTGGAGGACACCGCCGCCCTGCGCTTCACCACCACCGCCGCGACCCTCGCCCTGCCGGGCCGCACGGGAGCGCCCGCCGCCTACGACGTACGGCTGGCCGTCGGCGAGGACGCCACCCTGCACTGGCTGCCCGAGCCGCTGATCTCGGCCCGCGGCAGCGACCTGGCCCAGACCGTCCGGGTCGACCTCGCCGCGAGCGCCCGCCTCGTCCTGCGCGAGGAGCAGGTGCTGGGCCGCGCGGGCGAGCCCACCGGGCGCCTCACCACCCGCCTGACCGTGCGCCGCGCCGGCCGTCTCCTCTTCGACCAGGAGCTGGCGTTCGGTCCGCGGGTGCCGGGCTGGGACGGGGGAGCGGTGCTGGGCGGCCACCGCGCGGTCGGCCAACTGCTCGTCGTCGACCCTGCCTTCGCCGCCCGTCCCGCCGAGCCCCGGTTGCTGGGCCCGACGGCCGCCGTCGCCCCCCTCGCCGGCCCCGCAGCAGTGGTGAGCGCGGTGGCACCGGACGCGCTGGCCCTGCGAAAGCTCCTGGATTCGGCGGCGTCCCGGCTGAATGCCGTATTGCAGCCGGTTTAGCGGCAGTTGAGGCAAACGACGGTACTCGTACCTATGCGCGTGTCGTCATCTTTACGGATTAGTAAAGAACGCCCTTACACCCTGTCCTTTGTGGCAAGGGAGACGAAAGGATTCCCCGCAGACCACGTGATCACCGCCGTTGAGGCGGCACATGCAGCAGGGGGATTCCCACGTGAGACCTACAGCGATATTCGGTGCGGCCGGCACCGTGGTGACGGGCGCGCTCGTCGCCGGGTTCCTGGCCGCGCCGGTGGCCGACGCCGCGCAGCGGGTGCCGGGCGGCGCCGCCGAGGCGAAGGGGGCGCAGATCGCCGCCGACCGGGCCGCCAAGGCGGGCATCAAGTGGCAGGACTGTCCCGCCGACTGGGCCCTGGAGAAGCCGATCGAGTGCGGCTACGTCACGGTTCCGGTCGACTACGCCAAGCCCAACGGCCGCAAGATCAAGATTGCCGTGGACCGGGCGCGCTCCACCGGCACCGCGGCCGAGCGCCAGGGTGCGCTCGTCTACAACCCCGGCGGCCCCGGCGGCTCCGGCATGA
This sequence comes from Streptomyces olivoverticillatus, assembly GCF_014203555.1. Classification (GTDB taxonomy): domain Bacteria; phylum Actinomycetota; class Actinomycetes; order Streptomycetales; family Streptomycetaceae; genus Streptomyces; species Streptomyces olivoverticillatus. The sequence goes on from NZ_JACHJH010000003.1 coordinate 311,853, forward strand.
GGTTCCCGAAGCGGATCACGACCAAGAGCCCGCTGTGGACCAAGACGTCCAAGGCGTACGACTTCGTCGGCTTCGACCCGCGCGGTGTGGGCCACTCCGCCCCCATCTCCTGCATCGACCCGCAGGAGTTCGTCAAGGCCCCCAAGGCCGACCCGGTGCCGGGCAGCGAGGCCGACAAGCGCGCCCAGCGCAAGCTCGCCAAGGAGTACGCCGACGGCTGCGCCGAGCGCAGCGGCTACCTCCTGCCGTACATGACGACGCCCAACACCGTCCGGGACATCGACGTCATCCGTGCCGCCCTCGGTGAGAAGAAGCTCAACTACCTGGGCGTCTCCTACGGCACCTACATCGGCGCCGTCTACGGCACCCTCTTCCCGACCCACGTCCGCCGCCTGATCGTGGACAGCGTCGTCAACCCGGCGCAGTCCAACATCTGGTACCAGGCCAACCTCGAGCAGGACATCGCCTTCGAGGGCCGCTTCAAGGACTGGGAGAGCTGGGTCGCCAAGCACGACTCGGTGTTCCACCTCGGCACCACCCAGGCCAAGGTCCAGCAGGGCTGGGAGAAGCTCCGCGCCTCCGCCAAGCGGAAGCCCATCGGCGGGCTCGTCGGCCCGGCCGAGCTGATCGGCTGGTTCCAGAAGGCCGCGTACTACGACTCCTCCTGGGTCCCGGTCGCCGACACCTGGAGCAAGTACCTCGCCGGTGACGAGAAGCCGCTGGTCGAGGCCGCCGGCCCGAACATGGCCGACAAGGCCGGCAACATCGCCTCGGAGAACGGCAACGCCGTCTACACCGCGGTCGAGTGCGCCGACGCCAAGTGGCCCACCAGCTGGGCGAAGTGGGACCGGGACAACACCCGCATCGACAAGCAGGCCCCGTTCATGACGTGGTCCAACGCCTGGATGAACCTGCCCTGCGCCACCTGGAAGGCCCCGCAGCAGACGCCCGTCGAGGTCACCACGCACAAGGGTCTGCCCAAGACCCTCATCGTGCAGTCCACCCGTGACGCCGCGACCCCCTACGCGGGCGCCGTCGAGCTGCACAAGCGCTTCCGCGGCTCGGAGCTGATCACCGAGCAGGGCGCCGGTTCCCACGGCGTCACCGGTCTGGTCAACCCCTGCATCAACGAGAAGGTCGACGCCTACCTGCTCACCGGCAAGACCGACGGCTCGGACGTGACGTGCGCCGCGCACGCCACCCCGGAGCCGCCGAAGGCCGGCTGACGCCACCCGCACGGCCGTATCACCCGCCCCGCCCCCGTCCGCAGCGACGGGGGCGGGGCGGACCGCTATCCGGGTGAGTACGCATTCCCTTGTGCGAATATCGTCGTTGACCCAAGTAACCCGTTGTGCCCCTCGGGGCGTCTGCCGGTGAAAGGGTCCGCCATGCATTCCGTGCGTCGTCTGGTCCGACAGTATGTGCTCGCCCCGGGTGCCGCCGCGGTCACCCTCTCGGGCTCGTTCTTCGCCCCCGCCGCACACGCCGCCGAGGCCTGGCGGCCCGGCATTCCCGACTGCGTAGGCGTGGAGGGCGGCCACGACAATCCGAGCCTCGGCCTGACCAACAGGGAATGGGTCCTCGCCGAGAACGGCCGGCTCGGCTACGACAGGTACGCCACCTGCCGGTTCGTCATCGAGCACCGCTCGTCGTACGTGAACCTGCACGACAAGAGCACATCGGACACCTTCGGCGCCTGTGACGGGCCGAAATGGGGCCTGGAGCTCAAGACCCTGGGGGCGTCCACCAAGTCGAGCGCGGAATCGCACGGCAGGTCGGTCACGGACCTGATCACCGCGAGCATCGCGAATGGGGTGAGCATCGCCCTCAGCGGCACCAGAACCCGCGACGAGAGCACCACCTGGAGCGACACCGTGGGGGAGGAGGACAACTTCAAGATCGACGTCCCCGCCGGGAAGCGGGTCTACCTGCAGACCGCTCCCTGGTTCCGCAGGAGCGCCGGATACCTGCAGATGACGTACTGGAGGGACACCCCCGGCCGCAGGAGCCGCGTCGAGAACATCGACCTCATCACGCACACACCGCTCTTCAAGGCCGACGGATCGCTGCGCCTGGACCACCAGACCAAGTGGCTGCCCTGCCCCTCGCGGCACTCGGAAGACCGCCCGGAAGATCCGCCGAAAGACCCCCCGAGCGACCCCCCGAAAGACCCCCCGAGCGCCCCCCCGAGCGACCCTCCGAAGACCAAGACCAAGACCAAGACCAAGACCTGAGGCCGCGCCGCCCCGCCGAGGAGACCCCACCCATGTCCGTACGCGCCACCGCTGCCGCCGCCACGGCTGCCACCACCCTCCTCGCGCTGCCGCTGACCCCCGCGACGGCCGACGAACGGGACGGAGGCAGGCTCCTGCTCACCGTCTCCGGCTCCCGGAACACCTGGATCCGAGGGGTGCGGCTGGAGTGCCCGGCGCCGAAGGGACACCATCCGCACGGCGCCGAGGCGTGCGCGAGCCTGAAGGCGGCCCACGGCCGCCCGGAGGGGCTCACCGCCGACCGGAGCAGGGCCTGCACCCAGGAGGAGGACCCGGTCACGGCCACCGCCGACGGCGACTGGGAGGGCAGCCGGATCGCCTGGCGGAAGGTCTTCCCCAACGCCTGCGTCCTCGACGCCGAGACCGGCCCGGTCTTCCGTTTCTGAGCCTTCTGAGCCTTCTGGGCCATTCGAGCCTGCGGGCTCCGGGGCTCAGGTCCTGCGCGCCGCCAGCGTCCCTATGGTCATCAGGCCCAGCACCACCCACGTGAACCACAGCCACCCGTCGCTGCCGATCGTCACCGAGTAGGCGGTCACCAGGATCAGACCGGCCATGGTCAGCCAGAACATCGTCTTCGCCGTTGCGGGCACCGGGCACCTCCTCACGGCGGTCCGCTGCGGCGTCGGGGCGTACGCGGGGGCGTACAAACGCGCGGACCGCGGCCAGGAGACCATGGTCTCCCCACCGCGGTCCGTACCGCCATACCCGTGCCGTGCGGCTACTGTTCCCGCGCCCGGAGCGAGGCCAGATACGCGTTGTAGGCCGCCAGCTCCTTGTCGCCGTCCCGGTCGGCCGTGCGGTCCGAGCGCTTCGCCTGCCGCTGGTCGGAGCGGTACCACTGGTAGACCAGGGCGATCAGCACCACGACCGAGGGGATCTCGCTGAAGGCCCAGGCGATGCCGCCCGCCGCCGTCTGGTCGGACAGGGCGTCGATGCCCAGCGAGGCCGGCGGGTGCATGTACGTGCCGATCATCGGCTGGGTCGCCATCATCAGCGCGATGCCGAAGAACGCGTGGAACGGCATGCCCGCGAACAGCTCCAGCATCCGCATCACGTAGCCCGGCCGGTGCGGGCCGGGGTCCACGCCCATGATCGGCCAGAAGAACACCAGGCCGACGGCGAGGAAGTGGACCATCATCGCGATGTGGCCGGTCTTCGTCTCCATCAGGAAGTCGAAGAGCGGGCTGAAGTACAGCGCGTAGAGGCTCGCGATGAAGAGCGGGATCGTGAACGCCGGGTGCGTGATGATGCGCATGTAGCGGCTGTGCAGCAGGGCGACCAGCCACTCGCGCGGTCCCCTGCGGCCCCGGCCCGCCGCCGGCAGCGCGCGCAGCGTCAGCGTCACCGGCGCGCCGAGCAGGAGCAGGATGGGGGAGAGCATGCTGATAACCATGTGCTGCACCATGTGCACGCTGAACATGACCATGCCGTAGTCGTTGAGCTTGGTGCACATCACCAGCGCCACGGTCAGCACACCCAGGACGAAGGCCACCACCCGGCCCCACGGCCACGCGTCACCGCGCCGCCGCAGCCGCACCACGCCCCAGCCGTACAGCGCCAGCCCCAGCAGACAGCCGATCATGAAGAACGGTTCGCCGCTGAACTGCAGACCGCGCCCCAGCGTGAACGGCGGCATGTCCATGTGCATCATGCCGTGCCCGCTGTGATCCATCCGCTCTCTCCCATTTCGCACCAATGCGCCGGGACCAGACTAGAGCCGCCCCCGGCCGGAGCTCCGGCCGGGGGCGGACCCGGAGACGAGGGGGATCTCAGCTCACAACACGCACTCCGCCTCGGAGTAGCGCTCCCACGGCACCGTCTTGAGCTCCTCGACGGCCCGGGCCAGCGGCACCAGCGTGATCTCCGTGCCGCGCAGCGCCGTCATCATGCCGAACGCGCCCGCGTGCACCGCCTCCACCGCGTGCCAGCCGAAGCGGGTGGCCAGCACCCGGTCGTACGCGGTGGGCGTACCGCCCCGCTGCACATGGCCGAGGATCACCGGACGGGCCTCCTTGCCCAGGCGCCGCTCCAGCTCCCCGGCGAGCTGCCGGGCGACGCCGGCGAACCGCTCGTGCCCGTAGACGTCGGTGGCGCCGGTCTCGAACGCCATCGAGCCCTCGCGCGGCTTGGCTCCCTCGGCCACCACGACGATCGCGAACCGCTTGCCCGCCGCGAAGCGCCTGCCGACCGTCTCGGCCAGCTCCTCGATGTCGAAGGGCCGCTCGGGGACGACGATGGCGTGGGCCCCGGCGGCCATGCCCGAGTGCAGGGCGATCCACCCGGTGTGGCGGCCCATGACCTCGACGATCAGCACCCGCTGATGGGATTCGGCGGTGGTCTTCAGCCGGTCCAGGGCGTCGGTCGCCACCCCGACCGCCGTATCGAACCCGAAGGTGACGTCGGTGGCCGCTATGTCGTTGTCGATGGTCTTGGGCACGCCTACGACGGGCAGTCCGGCGTCGGACAGCAGCCGGGCCGCCTTGAGGGTGCCTTCACCGCCGATGGGTATCACGGCGTCCAGGCCGAGCTCCGCCACATGGGCCTTGGCGCGCTCCACGCCGTCGCGCAGCTGCGCGGGCTGCACCCGGGACGAGCCGAGGACGGTGCCGCCGGTGGCCAGGATGCCGGCCACGGCCTCCAGGTCCAGCGGGCGGTGGTCGCCCTCCAACAGGCCGCGCCAGCCGTCGTGGAAGCCGATGACCTCGTCGCCGTGGTCGACGACCGCACGGTGCACGACGGACCGGATGACGGCGTTGAGTCCGGGGCAGTCGCCGCCGGAGGTGAGCACACCGATGCGCATGACAGGGCCAACCTTCGTAACAGGGCCGGTGACCGGACCCCGTCGTCCGGTGGGAATCCCCGCCACCCTAACCGGCCGAGGGCGGCGGGGAGTGCGACCGTCCGCTATGCGGGCTGTGTCGCCGCGGCGATCCGCTCGGCGCGCAGCGCCTCGTACCACCGGTCGTCCACCGGCGGCAGGGCGTTGACGTCCAGCGCCAGCCTGATCAGCAGGTCGGAGATGTGCGGGTTGCGGGCCATGACCGGGCCGTGCATGTACGTACCGAAGACGGTGTCGTTGTACGCGCCCTCGGTGCCGTCGCCGGTGCCGTTGCCGTTGCCGAACCGCACCCGGGCGAACGGGCGGGCGTTCGGGCCCACATGGGTGACGCCCTGGTGGTTCTCGAAGCCCGTCAGCGGGGGCAGGCCCAGCTGGGGGTCGATGTCGGCGAGCACGTCGCCGACGCAGCGCTCGCCCTCGCCCCGGGTGCTGACGACGTCCAGCAGCCCCAGGCCCTGCTCGCGCTGGCCCAGGTCGTTGATGAACTCGTGGCCCAGGATCTGGTAGCCGGCGCAGACCGAGAAGACGATCGCGCCGTTGGCCACGGCCCGGTTGAGACCGCCGTCGCGGCGCAGCCGCTCGGCGGCCAGCCGCTGCGGACGGTCCTCGCCGCCGCCGATCAGATAGATGTCCCCGGAGGTGGGGATCTGCTGGTCGGACCGTACGTCGACGCGCTGGACGTCCAGGCGGCGCTGGTGCGCACGCCGCTCCAGGACCAGGACGTTGCCCTGGTCCCCGTAGGTGCTGAGCAGGTCGGGGTAGACCCACACCACACGCAGACTGTTCTGGCTCATGCTCACAATCCTTTGAGTGCTGTCCGCGGGTCAGTTGCCGACGCGTCGGCGGATGTCCTGGAACGCCGTGTAGTTGGCGATCAGCTCGATCCGGCCGGGCGGCGCCGCCTGCACGGCCTCGTCCACGGTCTCGCAGACCCGGAAGTCCACGCCCGCGACCTCCAGGCGCACCGCCAGGTCGAGCTTGCGGTCGCCGATGACGAAGATCGGGTGCCCGGCGAGCCGGGTGTAGTCGACGTCCCACAGCCACGAGGTGTCGGTGCCGTCCGCGCCGCGGGCGTTCACCGAGAGGATCACCGGGGCCGGCGGGCCGTCGATCAGGGAGAAGGTCTCCAGCCAGCCGGCCGGGTTCTTCGCCAGCAGCAGCCGCACCTCGCGGTCCAGGAAGTGCACCGTGTCGTACCGGCCGGCGACCGCCTGCACCTGGTACATCCGCTCCAGCGCCACCTGGGGAGGCACCCCGAAGGTGGCGGCCACGGCCGCCGAGGTGGTGGCGTTGGCCTTGTTGGCCCGGCCCGGCAGCTGCAGGTGGATCGGCCAGGCCGAGCCGTGCGGGTCGAGGACGTAGTCGCCCGACAGCGCCCAGCTCGGGGTGGGGCGGCGGAAGCCGCACTCGCCGCAGAACCAGTCGTCGCCCGGGCGCTGCATCACGCCGCCGCAGGAGGGGCACGACCAGGCGTCGTCCTTCCACTCCTGCCCGGCCGCCACCCACACCACGTTCGGCGAGGAGGAGGCGGCCCACACGATCAGCGGGTCGTCGGCGTTGGCGATCACCACCGCCTTGGTGCCCGCCAGGCCCTCGCGCCACTTCTCGGCCAGCATGCGGGTCTCCGCGGCGCGGTCGAGCTGGTCGCGCGAGAGGTTGAGCAGCGCTATGGCCTTGGGCGAGACGTCGCGTGCGACGCCCGCCAGGTACTTCTCGTCCACCTCGATCACGCCGTAGCGCGCGTCCGAGCCGCCCGCCAGGGCGGAAGTGATGCCTGCGGGCATGTTGGCGCCCAGCGCGTTCGACACCACCGGACCGCTGGCGCGCAGCGCCTCCGCGATCAGGCGGGTCGTGGTCGTCTTGCCGTTGGTGGCCGACACCAGGACCACGTCCAGGTGGGTGGCCAGCCGGGCCAGCAGGTCGGGGTCGAGCTTGAGCGCGACCTTGCCGCCGATCACCGACCCACTGCCACGGCCCGCTGCGCGCGACACCGCCGCAGCCGCTTTGCCTGCCGTCACGGCCAGCTTGGCCCGCGGCGACAGCGGCCCCGAGTTGCCTGCCATCGTCCTAGATCCTCCTTGTTCCGGCGCCGTGCCTGGTTCCTGGTCAGCCGGTGGAACGCCCCCTCCGCGCCGAATTGCCAGCCAGGAGGCTTCGGTCGGGGATCAGCCTATCGAGAAGCGGCCGCGGGCCCGAACCCGCGGCCCCGGGAACGTACGCTTGGGCCCATGCGAAGAGGCACCATTCCCGGCAGTTCAGGACGTGTGCGGCCGATGAGGCTGCTCGGAGACCCGGGTCTGGCCGCCCCCTGCGAGGAGGTCACGGACTTCGGTCCGGACCTTGCGCGGCTTGTCGAGGACATGTTCGCCACGATGTACGCGGCGGGCGGCGTGGGGCTCGCCGCCAACCAGATAGGCGTGCCCCTGCGCGTCTTCGTCTACGACTGCCCTGATGACGAGGACCTCCGGCACCTCGGACACCTGGTCAACCCGCGGCTGGTCACGGCCGAGGGGGTGACGGTGCGCGGGCCCGAGGGCTGCCTGTCCCTGCCGGGCATAGAGGCGGGGACGCCGCGCTTCGACGAAGCCGTGGTGGAGGGCCGCACGGCGGACGGCAGCCCGGTGCGGGTGTCGGGCACCGGATTCTTCGCCCGGTGCCTGCAGCACGAGTGCGACCACCTGGACGGCGGACTCTACGTCGACCACCTGACGGGCCTGCGCCGGCAGCGGGTGCTGCGGGCCGCCCGGCGGAGCGGTCTGACCCCCGTCCTGCGCGGCCGGACGGGCTGATCCGCCCGCCCGGCGGCCGGGGGCGGCGTCAGAAGGCCGGCCCGCCGGCCAGATTGCCGGAGGCGGCCAGCCGCCCCCACAGCAGATCCGCGAGGTGCCGCACCAGCCGCTCCCGCGGGAAGGGCCGCTCGCGCAGCCACCAGTCGCCCGCGGCGTGCATCATGCCGACGATCCCGTGCCCCCAGGCGCGCGCCACCTCCTCGCCGTCCGGCCCGAGCTCCACCCGCTCGATGATCACCTGCGCCAGCTCCTCCCCGAGGCGGCGCAGCAGCGGAGCGGAGTGCCGCCCGACGTCGAAGCCCGACTCCGCGCCCTGGACCTCGTCGGCGGGGTGCATCAGGAAGCGGTAGACCTGGGGTCGTGCCTCGATGGCCGCCAGGTAGTTGTCCAAGGTCGCCTCGACCCGCTCGCGCCGTCCCGTCGGGCAGTCGAGCGCGGCGCGCAGCCCGGAGAGCAGCGCATCGGTGTGCCGGACGGCCAGCGCCCGGTAGAGGCCCCCCTTGTCCCCGAAGTGGCGGTAGAGGATCGGCTTGGTGATCCCCGCCTCGGCCGCAATGGCGTTCATCGACGCCCCGGGCCCGTCTCTGAGCACCACCCGGTCCGCGGCCTCCAGCAACTCCCTGCGCCGCTGCTCAGCCGCTCGCTGCTGGTCGTCCCGCTGACTGGTCTCCATAAGACGTGCCTCCCCGCCCAGTGATTCGTAATGCCTGCGCAACGTAACACCCGCTCCACGGAGCGGATTCGAGGGGCGGGGGCGTTGACACCCGCTACCCATGGGTAACATACTCGCGTTACCGCAGGTAACGATGCCGGGAGGGGCCATGGGGGAGTTCGCGCTGGAGCTCAACGACGACCAGAAGGGCGTCCGTGACTGGATTCACGGCTTCGCCGCGGACGTCATGCGTCCGGCCGCCGCCGAATGGGACGAGCGCGAGGAGTTCCCCTGGCCGGTGGTGCAGGAGGCGGCCAAGATCGGCCTGTACTCCCTCGACTTCTACGCGCAGCAGTTCTTCGACCCCACGGGCCTGGGCGTCCCCCTCACCCTGGAGGAGCTGTTCTGGGGTGACGCGGGTCTGGGCCTGGCCATCGCCGGTACGGGGCTCGCCGCGATCAGCGTCCTCACCAACGGGACCGAGGAGCAGGTCGGCACCTGGGTGCCGCAGATGTACGGGGACGCGACGGACGTGAAGGTGGCCGCCTTCTGTTCCTCCGAGCCGGACGCGGGCTCGGACGTCTCGGCGATGCGCACCCGGGCCCGCTACGACGAGGCGGCGGACGAATGGGTGCTGAACGGCACCAAGACCTGGGCGACCAACGGCGGCATCGCCAATGTCCACGTCGTCGTCGCCGTGGTCGACCCGGACCTCGGCCCCAAGGGCCACGCCTCCTTCATCGTGCCGCCGGGCACCCGCGGCCTGTCGCAGGGCCAGAAGTTCAAGAAGCACGGCATCCGCGCGTCCCACACCGCCGAGGTCGTCCTGCAGGACGTCCGCGTCCCCGGCTACTGCCTGCTGGGCGGCAAGGAGAAGCTGGACGAGCGGCTGGCCCGGGCCCGCGAGCGCGTGGGCAAGGTCGGCGGCGAGCGGGTGGCGAACGCGGCGATGGCCACCTTCGAAGCCTCCCGCCCGGCCGTCGGCGCCCAGGCCGTGGGCATCGCCCGCGCCGCGTACGAAGTGGCCCTGGACTACGCCAAGACACGCGTGCAGTTCGGCCGCCCGATCATCGACAACCAGGGGATCGCCTTCCAGCTGGCCGACATGCGCACCCGTATAGACGCGGCCCGCCTGCTCGTCTGGCGTGCCTCCTGGATGGCCACGGCGGGGAAGCCGTTCACGGCGGCGGAGGGCTCGATGTCCAAACTCTTCGCGGGTGAGACGGCCAAGACCGTCACGGCGCAGGCCATGCAGATCCTGGGCGGCAACGGCTACACCCGCGAGTACCCGGTGGAGCGGATGCACCGCGATGCGGCGATCTACACGATCTTCGAGGGCACCAGCGAAATCCAGCGCCTGGTGATCGCCCGGGCGGTGTCGGGGGTGCCGATCCGGTAGGGGGCGACCCTGGTCCAGTAGGTCCGTTTCACCCGGTGATGCGGCGAAGGGGCTTCGACGATTTGATCACTTGATTGTCACAGGAGTCCCACAGGGGCCCCTCGTGGTCGATCTTGGTTCTGGCGGGCGGTAAGAATGTGCACGTCAAAACGAACCACCACGGGGGATTCCTCTAATGCGTCGTCATCTCACCACCGCTGCGCTCGTCATCGCCGTCGCGGCCACCGCCACCGCCTGCAACGGTGATGGACAGAACGTCGACAACTCCAAGCCCAGCAGCTCGGCCGGCGCCGACAAGAGCCCCGCGCCCCAGGGCGGCGGCACGTCGGGCGGCGGCAGCACCGGCCAGGACTCGAAGCCTTCCTCGAGCGACACGCTCACCCTCAAGGGCAAGGACGGCGAGCAGGTCGCCGTCACCCTCAAGGGCTTCGCCGACCCGGCCCAGAGCAACAACAAGTTCATGAAGCCGGCCGCGGGCAAGCACTGGGTCGCCGCCCAGTTCGAGCTCGTCAACAAGGGCAGCGGCACCTACACGGACGCTCCGGCCAACGGCGCGAAGCTCGTCGACACGAACGGCCAGAACTACACCCAGACCCTGGCCAACATCACCGAGGGCCCCACCTTCCCGGGCACGGTGAACCTGGGCGCCGGCGAGAAGGCCCTCGGCTGGGTCGTGTTCTCGGTGCCGGACGGCACCAAGCCGAAGGCCGTGCAGTACACGCTGGACTCCGGCATGGCCAAGGACACCGGCGAGTGGGTCCTCAAGAAGTGAGCAAGCCCTCGGGATTCAGCCGCCTGACGTCATAGCGGCTGTGGAGCGGGCCACGTACGGCGGCGGCCGCGTGGCCCGCTCCCACAGGTACGTCCACGATCGTCCACCCGGCGGGCCAGGAAGGCGTGCCGGGTCCGCCGTTGCCGACGTAGTCGAGGTCGGGGGAGCGGCCGAAGCCGGTGCCCAGACCCTTCAAATAGGCCTCCTTGCGCACCCACAGCCGGGCGAAGACCGCGGGCCTGCGCACGACCGGGGCCGCCATGATCTCGCGGCGCTCGGCGGGGTGGAGCACCTCGGAGACCTCCGCGACCGTGTGGGCCGCCGGAAGCTGCTCGGTGTCCACGCCGACGGGGGAGGCGGCCACGCCGATCAGCACGAGGTTGCCGCCGTGGGACATGGAGAAGTGCGGGGCGTTCGCCGCCTCGACGGCGGGCCGGCCGTGCGGCTTGCCGCAGCAGGGGCAGGGCTCGCGGGTGAAGCGCACCTCCCCGGCGGACAGGCCCAGATAGGCGCCCAGCACCTTGCGCAGGGTCAGGTGCGCCGCCACGTATTTGGTGCGGTCCACGGCGTGCACGAAGGAGGCCGCCTGCGCGCGCTCGCGCTCGTCCAGCGGGGACTGGTCGAGGTCGGCGGAGGCGAGCCAGGGGTCGGGGGTGTGCAGCAGCCAGAGGTCGAGCACTCCTTCGGACGGCTTGCTCAGGGCGTCCGGCCATGGAGCGTCGAAGGCGCTGCCCGGGCGCAGGGCGGCTGCGGGGTCCAGATGTAGCTGCACGGGTCGCTCCGGTCTGTCGGTGACGGCCGGGAAGCGATCGGGGGCGCCCCGGCCGGACGGGCGGAACGCCGCAGCGTACAGGAGTCATATGTCTGTCGGATATCACGTCCGGCTGGTGCGTTCATTTTTGGGCTGAATCCGTCGTCTGACGTCATTCTGTTAACCAAGCCTGTCATCAGGGTACGCCCAGTAGGCGAGCTGGGACAGACTGTCCAACTTGGCCGTGCGTAGCCGCCATTCTGTCTGAAACGTGATGGGTCCTCACCAGACGGACTGTTACCGTCGTTTCCGATCTTGACCGTGCAAGTCGGCTCATGAAGGCTGTCTTCCACACGTCGACTGACAAGGTCGAGTTGCAGGTCGAACGGGGCTTCACGAAAGAGGGAACGCCGTGGCGGTCAGTGTCGATGCAGGTCAAGGCGGTATACGCCAACTGGTCGGCCGTTCCGTCGAGCTCAACGGATTGATCCGGCACGCTGCCCGGGCGCGCGCCGGCGCCGCCCGCGCCGTGCTCGTCCGCGGCCCCGCCGGAATCGGCAGGACCAGCCTGCTGGCCGCCGTCGCCGACCGCCTGAGGGCGGCGGGCATCACCGTCCGTCACCACACCGGCCGCCTCGACGACGCCGGGACCGGCCGCCGCGGCGCAGGCGCCCTCTTCGGCCCGGAGCTGACCCGCGGCACACCCCCCGCCCCTCCCGCCCGCGACGCCTACGCCGTCCATCGCCTCCTGCACGGCCACGCCGTGGGCCTCATGGACAAAGGGCCGCTCGCCCTCGTCCTCGACGACGCCCAGTGGTGCGACGAGACCTCCCTCAGAGGCGTCGATTTCATCCTGCGCAGGGCCGCCACCCGGCCCCTGTTCGTCCTCCTGTCCCAGCGCACCGACTGCCACGGCCCCGGCACGCCCGTCCTCGCCGAACTCCTCGCCCAGGACCGCTGCGCCCTGGTGGAACTCGGACCGCTCGGCGACGGCGCCACCTCCCGGATCGTCGGCCAGGCCCTGGGAGCCGCCCCGGACGAGCGCTTCGTACGGCGCTGCGCCGAGATCTCGCGCGGCAATCCCCAGCTGCTGCACCGTCTGCTCGCCGGGCTGCGCGAGGCCGGAGTGCGTCCCGACGCCGCCGGAGTGCACAAACTGGGCGCGCTCGGCGACGGAGTCGTCGCCTCCTCGGTGCCGGACAGCCTGGCCGGGCAGCCCCGGCACGTACGGCAGGTGGCCCGCGCCCTGGCCGTCCTCGGCCGCGCCGAAACCGACCTGCTGGCCGCCGTCTCCGGGGTCACCGGCAAGCGCATGGCGGCCGCCATGGAGGCCCTGCGCCGCCACGAGGTCATCACCCCCGGCACCCCGGACACCATGAGCGACGCCGTGCGCACCGCCGTCCTCGCCGACCTGCCCGCCCCCGGTCTGGAGGAGCTGCGCGCCCGCGCCGCCCGGGTCCTCAACGACACCGGCCGGCCCGCCACCGAGGTGGCCGACCAACTGGTGCTGCTCGCCGAGGTCGACGAGCCCTGGATGCTGGCCGTCCTGCGCGACGCCGCCGCCGAGGCGCCCGGCCGCGCCACCGCCAAGGCCGCCGTGCGCTACCTCCAGCGCGCCCTGACCGCCGCCCTCACCGAGACCCAGCGCAAGGACGTACGCGTCGAACTGGCCAAGGCCTCCGCCCAGGTGGCCCCCGCCATGGCCCTGTGGCACCTGCGCCAGGCCCTCGACACCGCCGTCGGCCCCCACGACCGCGCCGCCATCGCCGTGGACTACGGAATGGCGGCCGTGGGCACCCCGAACGCCCCCGAGGCGGTCCGGGTGCTCGGCACCGTCCTCGACGCCCTGCCGGACGGCCCCGGCGCCGGAGTCACCCTCGCCGACCGGGAGTTGCGCACCTCCGTCGAAGCCGCCCTGCTGGTCACCGCCGTCAACGAGAAGGCGGCCATGGCCACCGTCCGCGAACGGGCCCGCGCCTGGCCCGTACCGCTCGGCGACAGCCCCGCCGAGCGGCGGCTGCTCTCCGTGGCCAGCGCCTACGCGGCGCTGGAGGGCCGCCCGGCCCGCGAAGCGGCCTCGCTCGCCCGCCGGGCGCTGCGGGTCGAGGAGGCCGCCCCCGCCGGATGGTGGGTGCTCGGCTCCTCCCTCGTCCTCGGCCTCGCCGACGAGGCCGACGAGGCGCTGACCGGACTGGAGCGCGCCCTGGCCACCACCCGCGCCCGCAGCGAGCCCCGGCTGCACATCGCGGCACTGGCCAACCGCTCCCTGACCCTGCACGGCATCGGCGACGTGACCGCCGCCCTCGACGCCGCCCGCGCCGCCGTCGAGTTCGCCGCACAGAGCGAGCGGACGGCCGGCACGCCCATGCCGCACATCGCGCTGAGCACCGCCCTGCTCTCCCAGGGCCGGGCCGACGAGGCGGACGCCATCCTCGACCGCATCGGCGGCCGGGGAACCGACCGGCACATCTGGGAATGGCACCACTACCTCTACGCCAAGGGCCGCGCCCGCCGCGAACTGGGCGATCTCGAAGGCGCCCTGGAGGTGTGGCGGCAGTGCGGGCGCAGCCTCGCGGAGGCCGGGGTGACCAACCCCGTGCTGGCCCCCTGGTGGCTGCCCGCCACCACCACCCTCTCCCGCCTCGGCCGCGGCGTCGAAGCCGCCGCTACCATCGCCCGCGCCGAGGAGTCCATCCGCCGTTGGGGCACGCCGAGAGCCCGCGGCACCGGCCTCCTCGCCGCCGCCATGGCCACCGGAGGCCGGGCCAGACTGGACCTGCTCTCCGAGGCCCTGGAGGTCCTCGCCGACTCACCGGCCCGCCTGGAACACGCCAAGGCCGCCTACCAGCTCGGGCACGAACTCCTCAGCCGCGACGACGCCCCCGCGGCCCGCCGCCACCTGCGGCTCGCCATCGAACTGGCCACCCGCTGCGGCTACCACGCGCTCGGCGCCGTCGCCCGCAACCTGCTCGTCACCGCGGGCGGCCGCATGCCCCAGCTCGCCGCCAGCCCGCTGGACTCCCTCACCGAGAGCGAGCGCCGCATCGCCGCGCTGGCCAAGCGCGGCGTCAGCAACAGGGAGATCGCCGAAGCCCTGTTCATCACCCCCCGCACGGTGGAGATGCACCTCACCAACGTCTACCGCAAGCTCGACGTCCGCGGCCGCACCGACCTGCCCGGGGGGCTCGGCTCCCACAAGACGCCCGGCCACCGACGCCGCCGGACGGCAGCCGACGCGACCGTACCGAGCCACTAGGAGAGAGAGCGGTGGAGCCGCAGGTGACGGACGAGCGGCCGCCGATGCGGCCACCGGTCGACAGCGGGTACGAACTCCTCGAACGCGACGAGGAACAGCAGCTGTTACGCGGCCTGCTGCGCGGCCTGCACGCCGGGCGCCCGGCACTGGCCGAGATCCACGGCGCGCCCGGCATGGGCCGCAGCGCCCTGCTGGAGCGCGCCGTGCACATGGCCCACGAGGAGGGGGTGCACGTCGCCACCGCCCAGGCCTCGCAGGAGGAGACACAGCTGCGCTACGGCGTCGCCGCGCAACTCCACGCCGCGACGGGCCCCCTCCCCGGGGCCGAGGGCCTGCTGCGCCCGGCCCGCGAGCGGGACGACCTCACCGCCGCGCTGTGCCGCGCCTTCCTCGCCGCCGCCCGCGAACGGCCCCTGATGCTCGTCGTCGACGACGTCCAGTGGGCCGACCCCCACTCCCTGCGCTGGCTGCAGGCGCTGGCCCGCAGGCTCTCCGCCGCACCCCTGATGCTGCTGACCAGCCGCAGCGGCGCCACCCCCGGCGGCCCGCACGACCGCATCGAAACCGGGAGCCTGGCCGAACACACCGTCGCCCGGCACACCGTCACCCTCGCCCCGCTGTCGGCGGCCGGCGTGGGCACCGTCCTGGCCCGCGTCCTGGGCGGTCCCGCCGACGACGCGTTCCGCGAGGCGGCGGCCCGCGCCACCGAAGGCAACCCCGGCGTGCTGCACTCGGTGGCGGGACGCTTCGCCCGGCACGGCTGGCCCGCACGCGTCGACCATCTGCCCCATCTGACCGACAGCGCGGCCGAAGCCGTCAGGGAACGCGCCGTGCGCACGCTGGCCGTGCTCCCCGCCGAACTCCTCGAAGTCCTGCGGGCCATCGCGGTCTGCGGCCGGCACGGCACCCTCGACATGATCGCCGCCCTGGCGGAGCTGCGCACCGTCAGCGCCCGCCGCGCACTGGAACTGCTCTCCGGCACCGGCCTGCTGACCGGCACGGAGCAGCCCGCCTTCCGCGAACCGAAGGCCGCCGAGGCCGTGCTGGCCTGGCTGAGCGCCAACCGCCGCGAGGAGCTGTACGCCCGTGCCGCCGAACACGCCCACCGGGCGGCCGTCCCGGACCGGGGGCTGGCACGGATGCTGCTGGGCGCCCGGGTGCTGGGCACCGCCTGGGCCGTGGACGTCCTGCGCCGGGAGGCCGCACGCCGGCGGTCCGCCCGGGAACCGGCCGAAGCGGCCCGGCTGTTGCAGCGCGCCCTGCGCGAACCGATGCCCCCGCACCTGAGGATCGCCACCGTCGTCGAACTCGCCGAGGCCGTCCTGCCCTCCTCGCCCGAGGCCTGCGACCGCCACCTGCACCAGGCGCTCCTCGCACCGGCCGACGCCGACGCCGGCCCCTCCTGGGTGCGCGCCGCCGAACTGCTCATCGCCCGCGGCGACGTGATCTCGGCCCAGCCGCTGATCGCCCGCGTCACCGACCGCACCCCGGTGCGGCCCCCGGAGCGCGCTGCGCTACGGGCCCTGTACTGGATGGCCGAGCACAGCCAGCCGGAAGCCGCCCACGCGCTCGACCGGCCGCCCGTCGTCGAACTGCCCGAACACCCCACCGCACCCGCCGAAGCCGGGGCCGCCGCCTGGCGCGCCGCCCTGCTCGGCCGCGACATCACCGGCACCAGGGAACTCGCCCGCCTGGCCCTCGCCCCCGGCCACACGGTGCCGCCGGCCGCCCAGATCGCCGCCTGCCACGCCCTCGTGCTCACCGACGACCACGCTGACGCGCACGCGGGCCTCGACGCCCTGCTGCTGAGGGCCGAACACACCCACAACCACCCCGTCGCCGGCGTCGCCCTGCTCGTCACCGCGCTGGCACACCTGCACCAAGGACGGCCCGAAGCGGCCTCGGCCGCCCTCGACCGGGCCCAGGAGGTCATGCCCCCGCACTGCTGGCACCCCCTCATGGCACCCGGCCCGGTCGCCCTGAAGACCCTCGTCCACCTCGAACAGGGCGACGTGGCCACCGCCGAACGCTCCGTGCAACTCGCCCGCGCCGGCTCCACAGACGGCGGTCTGGCCTGGGCCTACCTCCTCTACGCCCGAGGCAGGGTGCAACTGGCCGTCGGCCGCCGCGAGGAGGCACTGGCGGACCTGCTCGAATGCGGCCGGCAGCTCCTCGCCCGGCAAGCGGCCAACCCCGCCGTGCTGCCCTGGCGTTCGGCCGCGGCCCGGGCCTGCGGACCCAACGACGCGATGGCCGCCGCACTCCTGGCCGAAGAGCGCCGCCTCGCCCTCCACTGGGGCGCACCTGGCTCCCTGACCCGGGCCCTGTACGCCGGTGACGAACCCGGCCGCCCGGCGGGCCCCGAACCGTCCGCACCGGCCGGCTGGCAGTACCGCCAAGCGCTCGTCGCCCTGGCCACCGCACCGCTGTCCGCACCGGACGCCATCGGCCCACTGCTGAACGCCGACGGCACCCCCGCACCGGAGCGCACCGCCCTGTCCGTACGCCCCCGGCGCCCGGACACCAGGGCACCCGGCCCCGCTCCCGGCACACTGCCACGCGGCCTGACCGGTGCCGAACAGCGTGTCGCCGCCCGGGCGGCGAGCGGCATGCCCAACCGGGCCATCGCCGCGGAACTGTCGGTGACACCGCGCACCGTCGAACTCCACCTCACCAAGGTCTACCGGAAGTTGGGCATCCAAGGACGCCCGGAGCTGGCCGACGCACTGGGGCACACACCAAGGGAGACGTCATGACACCCCTGCTCGACCGGCAGCGCGAGCTCGACGCGATCACCCACGCCATGCAGGCGGCGGAGCCGGCGCGCGGCGCCCGCGGCGCCCTGCTGGTCGTCACCGGAGGCATCGGCATCGGCAGGACCGCCCTGCTCCGCGCCCTGCCCGCCATCGCCGAACGCCGCGGCACCCAGGTCCTCTCCGCCAGCGGCGCCCTGCTCGAACAGGACTTCCCCTTCGGCGTGGTCAGCCAGCTCCTCGACCCCCTGCTCCCCGGGGCACCCCTCGACCCGCCCGAGGGCGACCCGCACGGCGACTGGCTCGCGCTCGTCGCCGACCGCAGCGCCCGCAGACCCCTGCTGATCCTCGTCGACGACCTCCAGTGGGCCGACCCGCCCTCCCTGCGCTGGCTGGGCTACCTCGCCAAACGGCTCGCCAACCTGCGCGTCACCGTTGTCGTCACCGTCCGCGAGGGCGACCCGCGCTCGGAGGAGCCGCGTCTGCACGACGTCACCGACCGCGCGGCCCACGTCCTGCGGCCCTCCCCGCTGACCCGCTCCGGCATCGCCGAACTCGTGACGGCACGCTTCGGCAGGCCCGCCGACCCCGCCTATGTGACGGCCTGCCACGACGTCACCGGCGGCAACCCCATGTTCCTCACCGCCACCCTCGCCGCGCTGGCGGGCACCGGCGAACCCGTGGCCGCACAGGCCACCGCCGTCCGCACCCAGCGCCTGACCTCCCTGCGCGAGCGGCTCGCCATCGCCCTGGGCTCCCAGCCCGCGCCCGTACGCGAACTCGCCAAGGCCCTGACCGTCCTCGACGAGGGCACCGACCCCGAACTCGCGGGCCGGCTCGCCGGGCTCGACGACACCGGACGGGAAGAGGCCGCCAGAGGACTGCACCGGCTGGGGCTGCTCGCCCCCGGACCCGCACTCCGCTTCGTCCACCAGGCCGTCCGCGACGCCGTCGAGGAAACGATGACCCCCGTGGAACAGGAGGACGTCCACGTCTGCGCCGCCCTGCTCCTGCACACCGGCGGCCACCCCGCCGAACAGGCCGCGGCCCAGCTCCTGGCCGCCACCTCCTGCCAGGACGACTGGGCCGTCGACGTGCTGCGGGCCGCCGCCGAGGCGGCGCTGCGCCGCGGAGCCCCCGAAGACGCGGCCCGCTACCTGCGCAGGGCCCTGCTCGGCAGGTCGCCGTCCGGGTCCGACCGGGCTGCCCTCCTCGTCGACCTCGCCGTCATCGAGCGCGCCTTCGACCCCCTGGCCGCGATCCGGCACGTCTCCCAGGCCCTCCTGCTGCTCCCCACTGCCACCCAGCGCGCCAAGGCGGCCATCCGCATCCCGCCGTCCCTGCTCGGCGGCTGCCCCACGCCCACCGTCGAGGTGGTCGCCAAGGTGGCCGGTGAACTCGGCCCGGCCGAGCTCCTCACCGGATCCGACCGGGAGCTCGCCCTGCGACTGGAGGCCCGGCTGCGCCACGTCGCCGTCATCGGCCCCGGCGAACTCCCCGGCTGCGCCGACCGGTTGCGCGCCCTCGGCCCGTCCCCCTCGCTGCGCACCGCGGCCGAGCGCGAGCTGGTGACCGTACTGCTGCACGGCGCGACCATGACCCAGGGCCTGACCGCGTCCGAGGCCGCCCCCCTGGCCAACCGCATCCTCCAGTACGAGCCCGCCACCCCGGACCACGCCCACACCGCCCTGCCACTGCTCGCCCACGTCCTCATCGCGGCCGACTCCACCGAGACCATCGGCCCGTGGCTGGCCACCGCCCGCGAGCGCGCCCGCCGCGAGAACGCCACCGTCCCGCAAGGCGTCATCGCCATCGAGCTCACCCATGTGCTGCTGGCCCAGGGCAGACTCGCCGAGGCGCGCGCCCAGGCGGACGAGGTGCTCGCACTGGGCGTGGCCAACTGGGCCACCCTGCAGTCGATGACCGCCGTCGTCCTCGTCGCCATCGAGAGCCGGGACACCGAACTGGCCCGGCGGCTGCTGTCCTACCGACCCGAAGGCGCCGACCACGGCTACCGGCCCTCCTCGCTCCAGCTCATCCGGGGCTCCTCCGCGGTCCAGCGCGGCGACCTGCCCACGGCGCTGGAGTACTTCATGGACTGGGGGCGCTCCGCGGAGCGCGCCGACTGGCGCAATCCGGCCGTCTTCCCCTGGCGGGCCTGGGCGGCCGGGCTGCACTACCGGATGGGCGACACCCGCCAGGCCCACGAACTCGTCGACGAGGAGTACGCGCGGGCACGCGCCTGGGGCACCCCCGTGGCCATCGGCCGCGCCCAGCGCGTCAAGGGCGCCCTCACTGCGGGGGAGCGCGGCCTGGACCTGCTGCGCGAGTCCCTGGCCACCCTCGAGGAATCGCCCAACGGCATGGAACGCGCCAGGACCGGCCTGCTCCTGGGCCGCCGCCTCCTCGACGCGGGCCGCCCCGAAGCCGAGACCCACCTGCGTCAGGCGCGCGAGGCGGCCCTGCTCAGCGGGGCGCACTGGCTCGCGGACCGGGCCGGCCGGGCGCTGTCCACCCTGGCCAGCTCCACGGCCTCGGTCGCCGTGGCCGCACTCACCCGCACCGAGCGCCGCGTCGCGGGCCTCGCCGCGCACGGGGCGTCGAACAAGGACATAGCCGAGCGGCTGGAAGTGAGCTCGCGCGCGGTCGAGAAGCACCTGACGCACGCCTACCGGAAGCTGAACGTGGCCGGCCGGTCCCAGCTCGCGGACGTCGCCCACCTGCTGCCGGGCGCCGCGGCCGCATTCCCCGACCGAACCGAACCGAAGTCCAGAACTTACCGCCGGTAACCGAACCTCGGGGCCGCCTCCACAGGGTTAGGCCCCCGGCCTTTTGCAACTCTTGACGGTCTTCACAGGCCGTCCATACGGTCAACTCGGCGGTGCCAAAGGCGGCGCGCCAACCCTGAAAGGCAGGACATGACGCAGGCCGTGCCGGCGACCTTCTCCACCGTCCGCGAGGACTTCTTCAACCCACCGGCCGTCATAAGGGAATTCCGCGAAAAGGCGCCCCTCACCCGCATGGCCTTTCCCGGCGGCCACCCGGGCTGGCTCGTCACCGGCCACGCCGCCGCCCGCGCCGTGCTTGCCGACCCCCGGTTCACCGCCCGGGCCGAGCGCGGTCACCCGCCCGTACCGCGCGCCGCGACCCTGGAGGAATTCCCCGCCCCGCGCCACGGGTCACCGGGCCGCACGGAGAACACCGGCCGGCGCCGCCACCGCGAACTGCTCACGGCCCAGTTCACCCCCCGCAGAATGCGCCGGTTCACCGAGTGGGCCGCAAAAGCCGCCGGGAAACAAGCCGCGGCGATGCACCGCGCAGGCCCCTCCGCCGACCTCGTCGGGGACTTCGCCCTGCCGTACACCTCGCTGGCCCTGTGCGAACTGCTCGGCGTGCCCGAGGCCGACCGCGAGACGTTCCAGCGCGACGTGCACACCTGGGCGCTCCCCGGCACCACCCGCGACATCACCCGCGCCTTCGCCTCCCTCGGCGCCCACCTGCACCACCTGGTCCTCCGCAAGCGCGCCGAACCCGCCGACGACCTCCTCGGCGGCCTGATCGCCGCCGAGCCCGCCCTCAGCGACGAGGACCTGACCTCCACCGCCTTCCTGCTGCTGATCGCGGGCCACGCCACCACCGCCCACCAGCTCGCCCTGGGCATCTTCGCCCTGCTGCAGCACCCCCGGCAGCTCGCCGCCGTGCGCGCCGACCGCTCGCTGACCGACGGGGCGGTGGAAGAGATGCTGCGCCACCTGAGCGTCGTCCACCACGGCCCCACCCGGGCGGCCCTGGAGGATGCGGAGATCGACGGGACGCTCGTCCGGGCGGGCGAGATCGTCATGGTCTCCCTCCCCGCCGCCAACCGTGACCCGGACCACTTCGAGAGCCCCGACCGCTTCGACGTCACCCGTGACGGCACGGGGCACCTCGCCTTCGGCCACGGGGCCCACCACTGCCCGGGCGACCAGGCGGCCCGCATCCAGCTGCGCGCCGGCCTCACCGCGCTGCTCGACCGCTTCCCCGGCCTGCGCCTGGCCGTCCCGCCGCAGGAGATCCCCCTGCACACCGACACCCAGGTCTACGGCGCCCACCGGCTGCCGGTCACCTGGTAGCGGCCTCGGACCCACAGACCACCACGGCACCCGGGCCCGTCCACCGAGGCCCTTCCCCCAGCACCCCCGAAAGGTCAGGTACAGCCAACGTGATAGAGAACCAGCACTTCTCGCGCCGTCGTCTGCTCGGCATGGCGGCCCTCGGCGCCGCCGCCCTCACCGGGGCGACCACCATCACCACCGCCCCCCGAGCGGCCGCCGCCGAGGCCCAAAGCGGTGACGGCGCGTTCGTCCCCGCCGTGGTGATCGGCACCGGCTACGGCGCGGCCGTCGCCGCGCTGCGCCTGGGCGAGGCCGGCGTCGAGACGCTGATGCTCGAAATGGGGCAGCAGTGGGACAAGCCCGGCGCGGACGGCAACGTCTTCTGCGGCATGCTCAAGCCCGACGAGCGCTCCAGCTGGTTCAAGAGCCGCACCGAGGCCCCGCTGGGTTCCTTCCTCTGGCTCGACCTCGTCAACAAGGACATCACCCCCTACGCGGGCGTGCTGGACCGGGTGAACTTCGACCAGATGTCCGTCTACGTCGGACGCGGCGTCGGCGGCGGCTCGCTGGTCAACGGCGGCATGGCCGTACAGCCCAAGCGCTCGTACTTCGAAGAGGTCCTCCCGCAGGTCGACTCCGCGGAGATGTACGACCGCTACTTCCCGCGCGCCAACTCCGTGCTCCGGGTCAACAACATCGACAAGGGCTGGTTCGAGGACACCGAGTGGTACAAGTTCGCCCGCGTCTCGCGTGAGCAGGCGGGCAAGGCGGGCCTGGGCACCACCTTCGTGCCCAACGTCTACGACTTCGATTACATGCGCCGCGAGGCGGACGGCCAGGTGCCCAAGTCCGGACTGGCCACCGAGGTCATCTACGGCAACAACCACGGCAAGCAGAGCCTGGACAAGACCTACCTCGCCGCCGCCCTCGGCACGGGCAAGGTCACCATCAAGACCCTGCACCAGGTCAAGACCATCAGCAGGCAGCGCGACGGCGGCTACGTGCTGTCCGTCGAGGAGATCGACGCCTACGGCAAGCGCGTCGGCCGCAAGGAGATCTCCTGCAAGTACCTCTTCCTCGGTGCCGGCAGCCTCGGCTCGACCGAGCTGCTGCTGCGCGCCCGGGAGACCGGCGCCCTGCCCGACCTCAGCTCCGAGGTCGGCGCGGGCTGGGGCCCCAACGGCAACATCATGACCGCCCGCGCCAACCACATCTGGAACCCCACCGGCGCCCACCAGTCGTCGATCCCCGCCCTGGGCATCGACGACTGGAACAACCCCGACGCCCCGGTCTTCGCGGAGATCGCTCCCATGCCGGCGGGGCTGGAGACCTGGGTCAGCCTCTACCTGGCGATCACCAAGAACCCCGAGCGCGGCACCTTCGTCTACGACAAGGCCAACGACCGGGCGAACCTGCGCTGGACCCGCGACCAGAACACGCCCGCGGTCAACGCCGCCAGGTCGCTGTTCGACCGCATCAACAAGGCCAACACCACGATGTACCGCTACGACCTGTTCGGCAGCAAGCTCAAGAACTTCGCCGACGACTTCTGCTACCACCCGCTCGGCGGCTGCGTCCTGGGCAAGGCCACCGACCTCTACGGCCGGGTCTCCGGCTACAAGAACCTCTACGTCACGGACGGTTCGCTGATTCCGGGCTCGATCGGCGTCAACCCCTTCGTGACCATCACGGCGCTGGCCGAGCGCAACGTCGAGCGCATCATCAAGCAGGACATCGCCGCATAACGCGAACGGTGCCGTCCGCCCGGATCCCTCCGGGCGGACGGCACCGCATGCGTCGCCTGCGTTCCCTACGAGCTCTGCAGGTCGCTGCTGACCTTGCCGTCCTGGGAGATCCAGTCGTCGAAAGCGGTTCCCTTGCCGCGGGTGCTGCTGAGCCGTCCGTCCATGCCGAGCACGACCGCGACCGTACGGCCGCGGGCGTCCTGCGCGACGCCCGGCGTGGCGCGGTGCGCTATCCCCTCGTCCTGGCTCTGCCAGGGACCCGGGCGCCCCGAGCCCGCCGACAGACGCAGCCGGCCCTTGTCGTCGCGGGCGGCGAGCACGGTGGTGGTGCCGGACTGCTCCAGGGCCACCCGCCCGTAGCCGCCGATCGGCTCGCACTGGGTGGTGACCTTCCAGCCGCCGTTGCCCGGCCGGTCGGCGATCACCACGCGCGCGGTGGACGGCTGGCGCATGGCCAGGCGCACGCCGTCGCCGGACAGCGGCGCCAGCGTCAGCGGGCCCGTGGCGGCGGGGAGCCGGGTCGGCTCGGCCATCTGCAGCGCGGCGCCGGGGGAGTCGGAGAACCAGTGGTGGACGGTCTTGGTGTCCGCGGCCACGACGTGGAGGCGGCCCTTGCCGTCGAGCACCGCGTCCAGCCCGTCCTCGACCTTCACCGGCTTCCCGGTGACCGGCAGCCCCTCCCAGTCCGTCCAGTCCTGCCCGCCCTTGCCGGTGCGGAAGCTCACGCCGCCGTCCCAGTTCTTGACGAAGAGGTGGACGGAGCCGTCCTTGTCCGCGACGGCGACGGGGTAGCCCACCTCCATCGAGCGCTCCGGGTCGGATTCCGGCGAGCCGAGCGACTGCCAGGCGTCGAAGGCCGGAACGCCGCCCGGGCCCGTGGTGCCCTTCTGCTTCGCGGTCACGACCTCGCGCAGGTGCGGCTTGCCGGCCGTGGGCAGCACGGTGCGTATGGAGAACAGCTGGAGCGTGCCGTCGGCGTGGCGCAGCGCCTGCACCTGGCCCTCCAGCATCGTGCCCGGGACCGGGGAGGGCTTGGTCCAGGTCCCGCTGCCGGCCTTGGTCTCGGTCCAGCACTGCGCCTGGCCGTCCAGCAGCGCGAAGGCCGCGAGCCGCCCGTCGGGCAGCGGCTGCACCCAGCGCTGGGTGCCGGTCGCCCGGTGGCGCAGGTTGTCGGACCAGCGGGTGTCCTTCGAGCGGTTGCCGACCTTGCGGTCGCCGCAGCCGGCCGGGTCGCCGCAGTCCTTGCCGTCGGCCCAGCCGTAGATGTCGAGGAGCTGGATCTTGTGCTTGGTGGTGGCCCGGTCGAGGCTGTTGGGCAGCAGGGCCACCTCGTAGCCGACGTAGGTGTCCACGGCGGTCGGCCGGGAGTGCTTGCGGCCCCAGTACTGCTCCAGGGCGGCCTGGGCGAAATAGGCCGAAGTCGTATGGTCCTGGTGGTCGTAGTGGGATATGCCCTGCAATACGGGCGGGGTGTTGGGGTAGTGCGGCTCCTGCGCCCGGTGGGTCGGGTTCGGGTCGAGGGTGCGCACGACGGTGGGCTGGTAGCGCTCCAGCACGGCGGTGAGCGAGTCGATCACCTGCTGGCGGCTGTACTGGAAGGTGCGCCGGACCGGGCTCGCGGTGGGGACGAGCGTGGTGAGCCGCGGGGTCGCCCCCAGCCACAGGCCGCGCAGGCTGTCCTTGCGCGGTGCCTTGATGAACCGGGCCTCGATCAGCTCCATGAAGATCAACTGGACCTGCGGGGCGGCTTTGAGGGTGTGCAGCTCGACCTCGAAGCCGCGCAGCAGCGTCATCGGCTCCACCGTCCACGGGCTGAGCCAGTCGCCGGTGGCCATCTGGGCGGTCGCCTCGCGCAGGCCGTTGATCCGCGCCCGGACGAACTCGGGCCGCTTCTCGGGCATCTTGTTGTAACCGGGGGTGCGGGATAGGGCGTTGCGGCCGTCCGACTCACCGCCGGTCATGCAGACGGTGACCGTGGGGGCGCCACTGCGTATGGACTGCTCCAGCTCGGGGTTCATGAAGTACAGCGAGTCGTCGGCGTGCGCCATGATGTGCACGAACGACTCGTTCGTCGCGGCCTTCGCGGGCCGCGCGGGGAACTCCGAGCGGTGCCCCTTGGACGTCGGGGCCAGCCACTGCCAGGCCCCGACCGCGCCCGTTCCGGCGAGCAGGCATCCGCCGGCCGCCTGGAGCACTCGTCGACGGGGTATTCGCCCTGGCACGGGACCTCACCTATCTCCTGCGCCGACAGCGCGGTAGAGCACGGAACAAGGAAAGGGGCGATTGGAAGTCAATCGCCCGCTGATCATGATGCGATCCTATGATCCGCAACCTGCCGTTTCCCCACTGTTGTGTAACAGCCGTGCGACGGCGAGGCATAGATTCCCATGCGATTGGGCAACGTGGCGCCGGGCCGGTCCCGGCGGGGTCGATCTGACGCCGACCGGGGTCAGGCCGGGGGGCTGTCGTTGAGGATCTTCTGGAAGAGGAAGTGATCCCTCCACTCCCCGTCGATGTGCAGATACCCCTTCGCGGTGCCGATCAGCTCGAACCCGCACTTGGCCAGCACCCGTTGGGAAGCCGCGTTGGCGAGGACGGTGCCGGCCTCGATCCGGTGCAGCCCGAGCCGCTCGTCCGCGTCCCGGCACGCGGCCGTCACGGCAGCCGTCGCCAGCCCGCGGCCCGTGTGGCCCGCGGCGATCCAGTAGCCGAGGTTGGTGCTGCGGAAAGAGGCCCGCACGATGTTGGAGAGGTTCACTATTCCGAGGATCTCGCCGTGGCCGTCGGCCAGTACCCAGGGCATCGCCCGGCCGGCCCGGCGCAGCTCGAGCAGCTCCGCGAGCCGGGCCGCCTGTCCCTCCGTGGTGAAGAAGCCGTCCGGCCGGACGGGCTCCCACGGCCGCAGGTGCTCACGGCTGTTGCGGTAGGCCCGGGCCAGGGCCACCGCGTCGGCGGCGCTCACCGGTCGCAGGACGACGTCCGGGGCAAGGGCGATGACAGGAGGGTCGCTGATCATCCCCTCACCGTAGGCCGGTCCGGGGCACGGTGGTGTACCGCGCCCCGGAAGCGTCCGCTCCGGCCGTAGGTCATACCCGGGTATCACCCGGCGGTTGGCTCCCCGGTGTGACGCCCGGCGCCCCGTCCGCCTCCTACGTTCCCCCTCGTCACACAGGAGAACGAGAGGGAGGCGCCATGCGCCGCTTCAAGCGCACACTGGCCGCCGTCGCACTGATGACGACCGTGATGGCGGGCACGGCGGGCTGGGCGGTGGGCGGCGAGCAGAGCGCCGTCACCGGCCCGCCCGCCGGCGCCGGGGCGTGGCGCGCCGACCGCTCCCTCCACCGGCCCCTGCCCGACCCGGCCACCGCGGCACCGGCCGACGTCGCCCGATTCTTCGCCGCCCTCGACGAGACCGACCGGCACCGGCTGGCGGCCCGCCACCCCCTGATCGTCGGCAACCTCGACGGCGCTCCCGTCCCGCTGCGCTACGAAGCCAACAGGCGGGCCATCGAAGACGAACGGGCGAAGGAGCCGGCGGGCAGCGCCCTCGCCGAGCGCTACACCCGCCTCCTGGAGCCCGGCCGTCACCTCCTCGCCTTCGACCCGCGCGGACGGGGTCAACTGGCCGAAGTCTACGGAGACTTGACGACGGCCCGGCATGTCGCGGCCCTCGTCCCCGGCTCGGACACCGACCTCGCCTCCTTCGACCGTACGGACCGCCTCGGCACCCCGGGCGCGATGGCCCGCTCCCTGTACGCCGAGATGGCCCGCCAGGCGCCGCACACCCCGTCCGCCGTGATCGCCTGGGCCGGCTACACGACCCCGGTCGGCGTCGGCCTGGACGCCGCCACCGGCCGCCTGGCCCAAGCGGCGGCCCCTCGCCTGACCCGCTTCCTCACGGGCCTGGCCGCAACGGGCGCCGTGGCGCCAGCCGTCTTCTGCCACAGCTACGGTTCGGTCGTCTGCGGTCTGGCCGCCCCGGCCCTGGACGCCGCGAAGGCGACGGACCTGGTCGTCCTGGCCAGCCCCGGCATTCGCGCCTCCTCGGCCGCCGCCCTGCGCACGGGCGCCCGCGTCTGGGCGGTCCGCCGCAACGAGGCCGACTGGATCGGCGACGTCCCCCACGTCAACGTCTTCGGCCTGGGCCACGGCGCGGACCCGACCTCCCCCTCCTTCGGCGCCCGCCCCGTCCCCTCGGGCGGGGCCCACGGTCACAGCGACTACTTCAGGGAGGGAACCGAGTCGCTGCGCGACTGCGCGGGGATAGCGGTGGGCGAGACGGCCCACCTGCTGCCGCCCCGCTGAACCTCTTACTTCGTACCGCTTATACGTACCGCGCCAACAAGTACTCCGACAGCCCCATCAGCTCGTCGGCCGCACCCGGCGCCAGAGGCGCGCTCGTCAGGTGATCGCAGGCGGCGGCGATGAGCGTGCGGGCCTGGGTGAGGGTGGCGGTGCGGGCTCCCGTGCGTTCCATCAAGGTGGCCGCCCGGTGCGCCGTGGCCTCGGTCAAGGGTGCGGGCGAGGACAGGAGCGCGGCGAGTTCACGGCTGTCCGGGGTGGACGCGGACAGGGCCGCCAGCACGGGCAGCGTCTTCTTCTTGCGGAAGAGGTCGCCGTGTACGGGCTTGCCGGTGGCCCGCGGATCGCCCCAGGTGCCCAGCACGTCGTCCACCGCCTGGAAGGCGGTGCCCAGCAGGCGTCCCGCCTCGGTGAGGGCGAGGACCACCGGCGGGTGCGCGCCCGCGAGGACCGGGCCCAGGGCCAGGGCGCAGCCCAGCAGGGACCCCGTCTTACCGGCGGCCATGGCCAGGTATTCGGGCAGGGTGACGGCCTCCGGGCCGGTCCACGGCCGGTCCTCGAAGAGCAGGTCGTCCGCCTGGCCGTGCACCAACTCCCGCAAGGCCGCAGCCAGCAGGCCCACGGCCGCTCCGCTGCGCGCGCCGCCGCCGCGGGCGAGGGTCTCCGCCGCGAGCGCGAACAACGCGTCGCCCGCCAGCACCGCGGGGCCGGTGCCGAACGCCTTCCAGGCGCTGTCGCGGTGCCGCCGCCGTTCGTCGCCGTCCATGATGTCGTCGTGCACGAGCGTGAAGGTGTGCACCAGCTCCACCGCGACCGCCGCCGCCACGGCCGCCTCCTCGGGTGCCCCCGCGGCCTCGGCGCCGAGGACGGCCAGGGCCGGACGGATCCCCTTGCCCCCGGCGGTCGCCGCGGGGCTGCCGTCGGCCTCGCACCAGCCCAGCGCGTAGCCGGCCATCCGGCGGGGCCAGGGATGCAGGGTCCCGACCGCTTCCTTCAACGCGGGCTCCACCAGCGCCTGGCAGCGTTCCAGCGCATCACGCGCGGACGCGCGCCGGTCCTCCAGCGTGGTTTGTGGTGTCACGGGCGTCCCGCCGATCCCGCGTCCGCGGGGACCAGGCCGAGATCGGTCCGGGCCCGCTCGACCATGTCCCGGGCGTGCCGCAGGCCCAGCCCGTCGAGGGTGCGGTGCAGCTCGTCGAGGTCGGCGGCGGTCGCCGCCCGCTCCCGCCCGAGCCGTGCCTCGGCTTTGACCAGGCCGAGCCGGGCGAGCGCTGTGCCACGCGGCTCGGACATCTTGGTGAACTCGTCCAGCGCACCGGCGTAGACCACGCGCGCCTCCTCGTAACGGCCCGCGCGGTAGAGAACATTGCCGCGCATCTTGTGATTGTATGCCAGCGCGCTGACCAGCCCCATACGGCGGCAGGCGGTCTCGGCGCGGGAGAGCAGGTCCAGCGCCCGCTCGCTCTCGCCGCGCAGCGAGAGCACGTCGGCTATGCCGCGCAGGGCCCAGGCGTGCCCCCGGGTGTCGTCGGCCCGGGCGGCTATCTGCGCCGCCTCCTCGAACATGGCCAGCGCCTTGTCGTACGCCCCGGTGTTGCGGTGGATCTGTGCGATGCCCTCCAGGGCCCACACGGTGTGCCGGGCCTCGCCGCGCCGTCTGGCCTCGGCCAGGAGTTGCTCGTGCAGTTCGGCGACGGCCTGGTAGTCGCCGCGGATCCGGCCGGTCTCGGCCAGCCCGGCCAGCGAGTAGCCGCGGGCCACGACGTCCCCGCCCCGCTTCGCCAGTTCGGCGGCTATGGTCAGCCAGCGCATGGCGAGGGCCAGGTCGCCGCACTGCCGGGCCAGGGTGCCGCCGCTCCACACCGCCCAGGCCATCGCGCCCTCGTCCCCGGCGCGCCGGGCGGCCCGGTAGCTGTCCTTCCACGCCTGCTCGGCCTGTGCCACCCGGCCCAGGCGCCGGCTCGCCTCGGCGACGGCGAGCCCCGCGTGTGCGGATTCCAGGGCGTCGTCGGCCCGTTCGGCCTCCCGCAGCCGGTCCAGCGCCGTGCGCAGGACGTCGTCGAGGGAGGAGTTGACCGAGAGTTCCCCCAGTGCGCCGCGGTATTCGGGGGCGAATGCCTTGCCGTACATGACTGCCTCTCCACTGGCCGTTTCCTGTCTCCCTAGAAGCTATGGCCAGAGATCGGCCGGAGTGATCCGTCCATGAGCCGGTCTGCCCGTACCTCTGCGGACGGGTTCCGGCGGGCGGTGTCATCCCCGAGATGTACACCCCGTGCTACGTGAGTCCACCAGGCACCGGGACGGTGTCATGCATTCCGGTTCACCTGGTAGTTTCAGCGAGTTGATCATGTATACACACCGAGTTAAGGAAGCATCAGTGGCCCGCCACCGTATTCGCCGCTTAGGCCGTCTCGCCGGATGCGCCACGGCCTCGGCCGTCACCCTCGCCGTCCTGCCCGCCGGCCCGGCCTTCGCCGACGACTCCGCCACCCCGCACCTGGACGCGGTCGAGCGGACGCTGCGTCAGGTCTCGCCCGGCCTCGAAGGGGACGTCTGGGAGCGGACCTCGGGCAACAGGCTGGACGCCTCGGCCGCCGATCCGGCCGACTGGCTTCTGCAGACGCCCGGTTGCTGGGGCGACGACAAGTGCACCGAGCGGACCGGGACGAAGCGGCTGCTCGCCAAGATGACCGAGAACATCTCCAAGGCGACCCGCACCGTCGACATCTCCACGCTGGCGCCGTTCCCCGACGGCGCGTTCCAGGACGCCATCGTCGCCGGCCTGAAGGCCTCGACGGCCGCGGGCAACAAGCTGAAGGTCCGCATACTCGTCGGCGCCGCGCCGGTCTACCACCTGAACGTGGTGCCCTCGAAGTACCGCGACGAGCTCCAGGGCAAGCTCGGCAAGGCCGCCGACGACATCACCCTGAACGTCGCGTCGATGACGACGTCCAAGACCGCGTTCTCCTGGAACCACTCCAAACTCCTCGTCGTCGACGGGCAGTCGGCGGTCACCGGCGGCATCAACAACTGGAAGGGCGACTACCTCGACACCGCCCACCCGGTGACCGACGTCGACCTGGCCCTGACCGGGCCCGCCGCCGGCACCGCCGGGCGGTACCTGGACCAGCTGTGGACCTGGACCTGTCAGAACAAGAGCAACATCGCCAGCGTCTGGTTCGCCGCCTCGGGCAGCGGCGACTGCATGCCGACGATGGAGAAGGACGCGGCGCCCAAGACGGCGGCCGCCACCGGCAACGTGCCGGTGATCGCCGTCGGTGGCCTCGGCGTGGGCATCAAGGACTCCGACCCGTCCTCGCCCTTCCGCCCCACCCTGCCGACCGCCCCCGACACCAAGTGCGTGGTGGGCCTGCACGACAACACCAACGGCGACCGCGACTACGACACGGTCAACCCCGAGGAGAGCGCACTGCGCTCGCTGATCTCCAGCGCCGGCAGCCACATCGAGATCTCCCAGCAGGACCTCAACGCGACCTGCCCGCCGCTGCCGCGCTACGACGTGCGCATCTACGACGCCCTCGCCGCCAAGCTCGCCGCGGGCGTCAAGGTCCGCATCGTGGTCAGCGACCCGGCCAACCGCGGCGCCGTGGGCAGCGGCGGCTATTCGCAGATCAAGTCCCTGTCCGAGATCAGCGACGTGCTCCGCAACCGCCTCGCCCAGGTCACCGGGGACCAGCAGCGCGCCAAGGCGGCGCTGTGCTCGAACCTGCAGCTGGCCACCTTCCGCAGCTCCCCGAGTGCCAAGTGGGCCGACGGACACCCGTACGCCCAGCACCACAAGCTGATCTCCGTCGACGGCTCTGCCTTCTACATCGGCTCCAAGAACCTGTACCCCTCATGGCTGCAGGACTTCGGCTACATCGTGGAGAGCCCGGAGGCCGCGGGGCAACTCGACACCAAGCTGCTCCAGCCGCAGTGGAAGTACTCGCAGGAAACGGCCACGGTCGACTACACGCGGGGCATTTGCTCCCTGTGAGCCGGCGGGTGCCCGCACCGCACAGGTGCGGGCACCGTGTCCAACGAGACTTCGGCCGATAAGACCATCCCTTTTCACTCTTTGGTGAACAGAATTTCTCCGGACTCCCGGGGGAGTGCAACCATGCGCTCGCCCGAATCCGATGAGCGAGGAATTCTGGAGACCACATGGAACGATGCGGGGGACGTGCGGTCCGTCGATGGGGAGCGGCGCTGACCGCCTCGGCCGCGGCCGTCGCGATCACCCTCCCGGCGGCCACCGCGCAGGCGGCGGACGGCCCGGCGGGAATCGGCGCCAAGGGCGCCTACCTGCTCGACAGCGGCGCCAACCGGCCGCTGTGGAGCAGGGCCGCGGACACCCGGCGGCAGATGGCCAGCACCACCAAGATCATGACAGCCGTCGTGGTCCTGGACGGCCACGCCGCGGACCTGGACAAGCAGATCACCGTCAAGCAGGCCTACCGCGACTGGGTCGCCGACCACGCCGCCAGCACCGCCGACCTGCGCACCGGCGACAAGCTGACCGTACGGCAGCTGCTCTACGGCCTGATGCTGCCCTCCGGCTGCGACGCCGCGTATGCGCTCGCCGACACCTTCGGCAGCGGCGACACCGAAGAGGAACGCGCCGAGTCGTTCATCGGAAAGATGAACGAAAAGGCCGTCGAACTGGGCCTGCGCAATACCCATTACGATTCGTTCGACGGAATTTCCGCGCACGGCGGCAACTACACCACGCCGCGCGACCTGGCGCAGCTTTCCCGGCACGCGCTCGGAAACGGCACATTCGCCACCGTGATGAAGTCGATGAGCGTCGTGCAGAAGGCGAAGAACGTCGACCGCATCTACACCTGGTACAACACCAACAAGCTGCTGGGTTCCTACCAGGGCGTGATCGGCATCAAGACCGGCTCGACGCGAGCCGCCGGCCCCTGTCTGACGTTCGCCGCCCGGCGCGGCGGCCGTACGGTCGTGGGCGTCATCCTCAACGACCCGACCGGCCGCTACCCCGACGCCGCGAAGATGCTGGACTACGCCTTCCGCACGCGCACGCCCATGAAGCTGCGCCAACTGCCCTTCGGCGCACACGAGGACTGACGGCGGAACCACGACGCCCGGGCTCCGGCGGCCGCGGGCCACCGGAGCCCGGGCGTCGGTGTCAGCGCCCTTCCGGGATGCGCGGGGCGGGCAGCTGAGCCCTGGCCCGGTGCCGGAAGCGCTCGACGGGGTGGCAGTACTCCAGCCCGGCCAGGGGGGCGTCCGAGAAGAAGCGGACCAGCAGGTCCACCAGCTCCTCCGGGCATTCGAGGTGGACGAGGTGGTCGGCATCCCGCAGCGTGGTGAACCGGGCGTCCGCACACTGGGCCGCGACCTCCCGGCTCAGCGCGGGGGTGGCCAGCGGATCGTGCTCACCCGTCGCCACCAGCACCGGCACCCGCACCCCGGGACCGCCGGGCAGCTCGGCGTGGTCGAGCAGCCGCCGGGAGTTCTCCCGGTACTTCACGAGGTCCTCGGCGCTCATGTCGTGCAGGGCGCGGGACAGACAGCGGATGACCGTGGACCGCCGCGAGATTGTCACCCGGGGCGAGAAGCACACCATGCCCTCCAGGACGCTCTCCACGAACTCCTCGCGCTTGCCCTGCTCGGCCATGCGTACGGTGTGGCGGACCCGGTCGCGGACGGCCTCCGTCAGATGCGCCATGGTGCCGACGAGCGCCACCCGCCCGGCCCGCTCGGGGTGGTTGCGCGCCCAGCGGTGGGCCACGGCGCTCCCGTACGAGGTGCCCAGCACGTTGACCGGGCCCGGCGCGACCTTGAGCAGCAGCTGGTCGAGGGCCTCGGCGAGGAAGTCGAATCCGTACCGGGCGGGCAGCCGGTCCGCCCCGCCCCAGCCCGGCAGGTCCACCGTGACCACACTGGCCACTTCGCGAAACCCCTGTTCCAGACGGCCCCATGCGTTCTGGTACTGGAACGCCCCGCCGACCAGAACGATGGGCGCCAGTCTGGCGTCCGGCTGGTGGACGATCCGGCCGCTGTACGCATAACCGTCGATGGTGAGCGGAATAGCCTCTTCCAAGAGTGCGGTACGCGTAGCCAAAGCCGTCTCCGAGTCTCGTGGTTGTCTTCACCTGTGGAACGACGGCCGCGCGGGGACGTTACTGCCGACCGGACCACGTGCCCGGGGAACGGCCGTCCGCTCATGTCCCCATGGCCCGGATCTCCTCCCGGATCAGCTCCGGGATCCGCGCCGCCAGCTCGCGGTGTGCCTGGTCCGTCACGGCCGTCACCACCACGCTCGCGTCGTGCAGGATCATGGTCAGGGCCAGCGGATGGCCGGGACTGAGCGGAGCCAGCCCCGCCACGGCGGCCAGGCGTGCGGAACCCAGCGCGAGCGGACCGGTGTACGTCGCCGCGCTGCTGCACAGCAGCGAGGAGTACAGCGGCGAGTCCGCGTAGCGGCCGAGGGCGTCGCTCAGCAGGCCGTACCGCCGCGGCGCCGACGACACCATCAGCGCCTGCGCCCGGGCCCGCTCCTTGAGCGCCGCCCGCCGGGTGAAGGCGTCGACGGCCGCGAGCCGTTGCACCGGACGCCCCCGGGCGGGCAGCGGCACCCGGACCGTGGCGTAGTGATTGCCCAGCACCACCGTCTCGCCCTCGGTCCGCACGTCGACGGGCACCATCGCGCACACCCCCGGCAGGGGCAGCCGGCCCGTCACCCCCGCGGAGCGCAGCGCCCCGGCCGTCGCGGCGAGGAAGACCGCGTTGGAGGAGGCCCGGCCCGTGGGCAGGGCGTCACGGGCGGCGCGCACTTCCGCCACCGGCATCCGGCTCCAGGAGACAGCGCGCCGGGTGTCCACGCGGCCGTGGAACGGCAACGGCCGGGCCCGGGGCAGGACGTCGGCCAGCGCACGGGCCAGGGCGTGCCGGGGCGGTCCCGGGTACTGCCGTGGGATCCGGGGGGACGACACCGCCCCGGCGGTCGCCTCGGGGGCCGCGAGCAGCGCCCGCAGCAGCGTGATGAGCGACATCCCGTCGAGCAGCGCGTGATGGGCCCGCAGCAGCAGCGCGAAACCGCCCTCCACCGGCACCAGATGCAGCTGCCACGGTGGTCTCGACGGGCCCAGCGGCTGGGCGAGCAGCTGTGCGGCCAGGCCCTCCAGGGCCGCGGACCCGGTGGCCGGGAGCGAGGTGATGTGCTGCGCTGGATCGAAGTCGGGCCCGCCGGTCCACCGCGGCCAGTCGAGATGGGCCGGGTGGAAGCCGGGGGTCAGGCGCAGCCGTGCGTACGGGCCCCAGCGTCGTTGCGCCAGGGCACGCAGCTCCGGCAGCGCGGGCGGGGTGCCCTCGAACCAGGCGAGCAGCCCCGTCGTCATACAGACCGCCCCACTGCTCTGGTGCCGGTGCAGCCAGGCGTCCAGCGGCGGCATCTCGACTCCGGCCGACCGCTCGGCGTCGTGGCGGGACGCGGCGAGGGCCGCGGGCGGCTTGGATGGTGTCATGGTGTCGTCCTCTCGTTCCGGGCTTGCAACAGCGCTACGGCCGTACGCCGAGGCGCGCCCCCGCGCCCGCCTCCGCGATGCCCCGGGCGACCGCGCCCGCCCCGTCCTCCAGGCCCACTCGGGCGGCCAGTTCGGCGGCCCGCAAGGTGTAGCGGGGATCGCCCGTGACACGCCGCAGGGCCTCGGCCAGGCGGTCGGCGTTCAGCCCGGACAGCGGCAGCACCCCCGGGCTCACCCCCAGCCGCACCAGCCGGGCAGCCCACCAGGGCTGGTCGGTCATCACCGGCACCGGCACCGAGGGCACCGCGGCCCGCAGCCCGGCCGCCGTCGTCCCGGCCCCGGCGTGGTGCACCACCGCGGCCATCCGCGGCATGAGCCAGCCGTGCGGCAGCGCGCCGACCGTGATGACGTCGTCGTTGACCACGGACAGCCCGGCCCAGCCGGACTGGACGACACCGCGCAGCCCGGCCTTGCGCAGTGCGCGGGCGGTGATCCCGGCGAGTCGCTCGGGCCCGCCCGGCATCATGCTGCCGAAGCCCACGAGCACCGGCGGCGGACCGGCCGCCAGGAAGTCGGTCACCAACGCGGGCGGCTCCCAGTCCGGGCACTCGTGCGGCCACCAGTAGCCCGCGACCCGCAGCCCGGGGCGCCAGTCGGCCGGGCGCGGCAGCACGACGGGGCTGTAGCCGTGCCAGATGGGCCACCGGCTGCGCTCCCGGTCCGAGCGGAGCCGGTGGCCGCTGCGGAAGGCGAGGCCGAGCCGGGCGTGCAGCGCGCGGTTCGCGGCCCCGTACAGGGCGTCGAGGACGGCATTGGCGGCGTGCCCGCGAAGCCGGTTGGCCTGCCCCGGGGGCTGCCAGGGCGTGGTGCACGGCGAGAATGCGGCCGTCGGGGTGTCGGGCTGCAGGAAGGCCCCCATGCTCGGCAGCCCGTGATACTGCGCCACGACCCTGCCCAGCGGCGCGACCAGCGACGACAGCAGGAGCAGATCGGCCTTGGGATCCACCGCGGAGAGCAGCCCGTCGGCGAGCGCCACGGCTGCGCGCCGGGTGGCGCGTACGAACTCCAGAGCGGCACCCGGAGAACGGCCGGGCGCCCGCAGGCGCTCGTGCGCCCCCAGCAGCTCCTCGAAGGGGTCCGCGCCCAGCGGCCGCATCCGCAGCCCGCAACAGGTCACCACGTCCGCGAACTTGGCGTGCGTGACGATCTCCACGTCGTGCCCTTCGTCCCTCAGCCGGTGCCCGAGACCGGTGTAGGGGGCCACGGAGCCCGTCGTGCCCGCTGTGATGATCTGGATGCGCATGTTCCCCGGCCTTCCTGCCGCCTTGCCGTCTCAACGAGAGGGCACCCGGACCGGATACGGCGCCGTGCTACTTCGCCGCCCCGACGGGCACGGGCAGCGGATTGGCGGCACAGGTGGTGTCGTGCGTGGGAGCCGCGCCGGTGAGCAGGTAGTCGTCGACCAACTTGTCCACACAGGCGTTGTTGTTGTGGTACTGGCCGTGGTCGCCACCGCCGACGACGGTGACCAGGCGCGAGTTGCGCAGCGCCTTGTGGGCGCGCACCGCACCCTCGTAATAAGTCGCGGGGTCGTGCACCGAGTTGAGCATCAGCGTGGTCGGCAGCCCCTTGCCCGTGACCTTCACCTTCGGCGCCGGGGACGTCGGCCAGTACGCGCACACCGACGCGAAGGCCAGCTCGCGGGCACCGAGCAGCGGCAGGGTGCGAGTGTCCTTGGCGCTCTGCGCCTTCCAGTAGTCGGTGTCCCGCGTCCACGGCGTGTCGTTGCAGGTCACCGAGAAGTACTCGGCAAGGAAGTCCGGGCTGAGGTATTCGCCGAACACCTTGCCCGCCATCCCCTTCTCCTGCGGCGTCGCGGTGTCCCAGTGGTCGAGTGCGGCGAGCGAGCCGGCGAGCGCCGGGAAGCCCTGCTCGGCGTTGTATATGGTCCGGATCGCGCCGTTGTCGAGCTGGTTGGCGCCGATCGTCACCGAGCCGATGACCAGCGGCTTGTCATGCAGGGCCTGCCGCTGCTTCTCCCACTTCGCCTTGACCTCCGCCACCGTGCGTCCGTAGTGGTAGACGCTGTCGTACTTGGCCAGCCACGGCAGGAAGTCCTGTTCGAAACGGCGCTGGAAGCTCATGGGCTGGGCCTGCATGAACTCCTCCCACGTGCCGTTGAACGCGATGTTGCTGTCCAGCACGGCCCGCTCGACGCGCTGCGGGAACTCCGTGGCGTAATAGGCGCCGATCATCGTGGCGTAGGAGGGCCCGTAGTACGAGATCTTCTCCACGCCGAGCAGGGAGCGGTACAGGTCCATGTCCCGCACCGTCTGATCGGTGTTCAGGTACGGCAGAAGCCCGCCGCTGCGCTCCTTGCAGTTCTCGGCCAGCTTGCGCGAGCGGTCCAGCACGCCCTTGAGGGCGGCGGGGGAGCGGTCCCGGTAGTCGCCCTGGAGGAAGTCCTGGAACTCCTGGTCGGTCTGGCACACCGCCCGCGTGCTGCGGCCCACCCCGCGCTGGTCGAAGCTGACCACGTCGTAGGCCGCGCCCACCGCGGGCGAGTCCTTGACGAAGCCCTCGGGCCGGCCCAGGCCGGAGGCGCCCGGTCCGCCCGCGGCCATCATCAGCACCCCGCGCCGCTTGGCCGGGTCGCCCGCCCGGTGCCGGGAGACGGCGATGCTGATGTCCGGTCCGGCGTCGGGGTGGTGCCAGTCGCGGGGGACGGTCATCGTCGCGCACTCCAGCGACGAACCCTTGTCGCAGGGCTGCCAGTCGAGGTGCTGCTGGGCGTAGCGGGCCGGGACGGTCGGCCGGGCCTGGGACTGTGCCTGGGCCACGGACGCCGGAAGGACGGCGGCGGCGATGGCCGCCGTGACCACACCGGACAGAGCGGCCGCCGAACGCTGTGACTTACCGAGCTTGAACATCGATCCTCCTGGGCGGGTTGGGCTATGCATCGATGTTCCGCCCCGGCGCGCTCGTGATCGATCCCGCTGCTATCCGTCTCGGGGGTGGTGCTGGTGCCACCCCCGAGACGCAGCGGCCGGCCCGGTCAGCCCAGGTAGTCGATCTGATAGATGTGCAGCGTCTTTGTCTGGTGGCCCAGGTAGATGACGGCGAACACCTCGTCCAGCACGAGCATCCGCATGATTCCGTCGTCTTCGCCGTAGGGCACGGTCGCGGCGAGGGGGTCCGTGCAGGCCGCGGCGAGGACGTCGCTGAGCTGCTCGCTCACCGGCTGGGGGAGCGAGTCCCAGACGGCGGCTATCGTCGCATCGTATTTGAGCGCGTACACCTTGCTCAGGGTGTCAGCTGCAGGCCGCTCCGCGGGAGCGAATGAGGGCAGCGTCCTCCTGCACCTTCTGGGTGATGTCGATCCACTCGCCCGGCACCTCGCCTCCGGCGGCCTCGGCCGCGGCGGCCTGGCGGCCCCGTTCGACCGCGGCGAGCGTGCGTTCGGCGATGCCCTGCCATTTGGCGAACACGGTCAGTACTTCGTGTGCCGGGGCCCGGCCGATCTCGCTGACGAAGCGCCGGGAGAGGTCGGGACTGCCGAGGGCGTCGCGGATGCGCTCGATGCTCCACACCTGGCCGGTGTTCATGGGTCCTCCCCGCGTCGGCGGCTCGACGGCCCAGGGTAGCGAAAGAGCCCCCGCCGTATCAGGGGAACCCTCGGTGGTCGTGCACCGGCGTGCGCACGGCCAGCCCGTACACGCGCCGCGCGTTGCCCGCGCCGATCAGCTCCGCCACCCGCTCCGCGTCCCCGGACGACCAGGCGTCCTCCCGCACCCACCCGGTCAGCAGCCGCGTCAGCGCCTGCCGGAAGAGCTCGACGCCCACGACATAGCGCTCCGGCAGCCCGTGCGCGTCCGTGGAGAACAGCAGCTTCCCGAACGGCGTCAGCTCCAGCGTCTCCGACAGCACCGCCTCGGCACTCGCCCCCACGTGCGAGAGGTTCAGCCCCACGTCCGCGTAGACGTGCGGAAAGACGTTGGCGAGGTAGGCGGCCCCGCGGTGGTACGGATAGCCGTGCAGCAGCACCAGCGTGCAGCCGGTGGGCCGGACCGCTCGTACGAAGTCGGTGAGCAGCAGCGGATCGCAGCGGTGCAGGCTCAGGTCCGGGTCGCCGAAGCCGGTGTGCAGCTGGATCGGCCGCCCGGTGTGTACGGCCGACCACAACAGGTGCCGCAGCAGCACGGGGTCGGTCAGCCGCCCGCCCGGTGCCCGCGTGCCGAGCCACCGGTCGGCCGCCGCCCGCACCTCGGCTTCCCGCGGCGGCTCCGGCGGGAGGTCGAGCCCGAAGCGGTACGCGGCCACCGATTTGAAGCCCACCGCCGTGCCCGCGGCCTTCTCCACCGCGTCGGCGAGGGCGTCGAGGAACGCGGCGCGGCTGCCGGAGCGGTCGGCGATCCGCTCGGCCAGCCACTCCAGGCGGACGATCTCGTGGCAGGCCGCGCCCGCGCCCGCCGCCGCGAGCTCGTGCGGGGCCAGCAGGCCGTCGGTCAGCCCGGTGTCCACCACGTAGTCGGCGATGCCGGTGGAGCCCAGGAGCCGGCGGTTGACCTCGGCGGCGCCCAGTTCGCGGCGCCGCCGCAGGTAGTCCTCGGGCGGGCAGTGCGGTTCGAGGTCCAGGAGGGGCGGGCACCAGCGCCGTACGGCGAAGCCCAGCTGGGTGTCGAAGAAGGTGGTGCCGGGCGCGGGCGGCGCGTCGGACTCGGAGAGGTAGGCGGCGAAGGCGTCGGGTGCGAGGTCGTGGCGGGCCACGCCGTGGCAGTGGTGGTCCACCAGCGGGGGCAGCGGCAGCGGTGCGGACATCAGTACCGCCCGCGGGTGGCGGCCGCGATGTCCTGCGGGGCGACGCCTTCGAAGCGTGCCGCCTCCGCCCTGCGGACCGCGGCAATGGCCTCGAAGAGGGGGTCTCCGAGGGCCTCGCGCAGCACGGCCGAGCGCTGGAAGTGCTCCAGCGCCTCGGCCAGGGAGGTGGGCAGCCGCCGCTGCCCACCGGTGGTGGCGGGGTCGCCCGCGACCGGCGGCGGCAGGGTCAGCCCGGCGTCGATTCCGGCGAGCCCCGCGGCGGTGACCGCGCCGACCACCAGATAGGGGTTGGCGGCCGGGTCGAAGCACTTGACCTCGGCGTTGGCGGCCCCGGACGCGTCCGGGGCGCCCGTGATGAAGCGCAGCGCCGCCTCCCGGTTCTCCAGGCCCCAGCACTGGAACGCCCCCGCCCAGTGAGAGGGTTCGAGCCGCAGATAGCTGGCGGGTGAGGGCGCACCGATGGCGAGCAGCGCGGGCAGTTCGCGCAGCACGCCGGCGAGGAAGGCCTCGCATTCCCGGGTCATGCCGAACGGGCCGTCGCCGCCCCCGCACACATTGCGGTCGTCCCGCCACAGGCTGAGGTGCAGGTGCGCGCCGTTGCCGACCGTGCCCGCCTCGACGACGGGCCCGAAGAAGGTGTCCAGGCCGTGCCGTGCGGACACCGCCCGGATGGTTTCGCGGACCAGCACGACGAGATCGGCCGCGCCGACCGGGTCGGTGGGGGCCACCGACACCTCGAACTGGCCGGGGGAGTACTCGGGATGGATCTGCAGCAGCTCGACGCGCTGTGAGGTGAGCGCGTCCACGACATCGCGCAGGTAGTCGGAAACCTCGACCACACGCGTCATCCCGTAGGCGGGCCCGACGGCCGCATAGCGCAGCTGCCCGCCCTGGCCGTCGGCGTGGGTCGCGACCCACTCGGTCTCGAAACCCGTGCTCAGCCGGAGCCCGCGCGCCGCGGCGCGCTCGGCCATCCGGCGTGCGAACTGCCGCTGGCAGGCCGGGTAGGGGCTGCCGTCCTGCTCGTAGCGGTCGACGGGCGCCCAGGCCCAGCCGGGCTGTGCGGCCAGCAGCGTCAGCCGTTCGAGGTCGGGGAAGAGCCGCAGGTCGCCGTCGGGGCCGCCGATGTGGCGGCTGGTGACGGCGGAGTCGTCGGCGAGGTAGACGTCGAAGACGGGCGACATGCCCACCCCCCATCGGGCCGTCTGCGCGAGCCTGGTGGGGGGGACGGCCTTGACGCGGGTGATGCCCGCGTTGTCCACCCAGGTCAGTGCCACGGCGCGGACGTTCTGCGCGGTGAGCTGCGCCGCCTCCTGTCGAGCCGCCGACTCCGCTTGTTCCCGTTCCGGCCTTGCCACCGCTCACTCCTCCGTCTGGGACGCCGCGCCGCCCGGGTCCGGGCCCGCTCTGCTCGTCTTAGCCGCCTGTGACCGCCCTTACACCTCGGGCTCCACACGCATGTGTCCTTCCGGCGCGGGTGCGGGTGTGCGGTCCGCGCCGGAAGGACCGGTGTGCCGGTGCGTCAGCGGAGTTCGGCGAGCGCTTCCACGGGCGAGGGGGTCCTGCTGCCGGCCGGCGGCTTGGCGGTGCCGCAGTACTCGGCTTGGACGAGCCCGTCGAGATCGGCCGCCCAGTCGTCGTTGAAGTTGAACGCGCTGGTGTGCCGGCCGTCGGCGGTGGAGGTCGCCAGTGACGTGGAGCCGTGGATGCCGCCGCTGTGCATCCAGACCGTCTTGTCGCAGGAGAGCTTGACGGCCATGACGCCGAGGCCGTACCGGCCGCCCGGGATGGCGTCGCCGGTGGGCACGGTGGTGAGGAGCTCCTGCTGCTGGTGCCGGGGGAGCAGGTCGCCGCGCAGCAGCGCCCGGTAGAAGCGGTTGAGGTCGCCGGTGGTGGAGATGATCTCACCCGCGGCCCAGCCCCAGGACGGGTTGAGTTCGGTGACGTCGTAGATCTTGGCGTCCGGGGCTTCGCTGAAGAGCTTGCTGTAGGCGCGGCCGTGCGGGGAGGGCATCCGGACGGAGCTGCCGGGCAGGGTGGTGGAGCGCAGGCCGAGCGGGCGCAGGACGCGCCGGTCGATCTCGGAGGCGTAGGGGTGGCCGGTGACCTTCTCCACGATCATTCCGGCGAGGATGTAGTTGGTGTTGGAGTAGTGCCAGCCCTGGCCGGGTGCGAAGGAGGGCTGGTGCCGCATGGCGGCCGCGACCAGTTCCTTCGGCGTGTGGGTGTCGTAGCGGTGCTCGGGGAAGCCCGTGGAGATCCATGCGTGGACGGTGGGGTCCTCGGTGTAGTTGAAGACCCCGCTGGTGTGGTTGAGGAGTTGGCGGACGGTGATCTTGTTGCCGTCGTGGCCGTGGCCCTGGACGACGCCCGGCAGGTGGTGCTCGACCGTGTCGTCGAGGCGGAGCTTGCCCTCGGCCTCCAGCTGGAGGAGGACGACGGAGGTGAACGCCTTGCTGATGCTGCCGACCCGGAAGCG
Source organism: Streptomyces olivoverticillatus (assembly GCF_014203555.1). Classification (GTDB taxonomy): domain Bacteria; phylum Actinomycetota; class Actinomycetes; order Streptomycetales; family Streptomycetaceae; genus Streptomyces; species Streptomyces olivoverticillatus. The sequence goes on from NZ_JACHJH010000003.1 coordinate 354,268, forward strand.
GTCCTGGGGAAGGCGCGGCCGTCGGCTCTGGAGGTCGGCGACTCCGGCCGAGGCGTTCCAGGTGCCGTTCTTGTCCTGAACCTGTCCGAGAATCCCCGGTACCCCGGCGTTCTTCACCTGGGCCTCCATCGCGGCCTCGGTGGCGGCGTGGGAGCCGTTTCCGTGGGCCGGGTCGGCCGACGCGGTCGTCGTGAGGGCCGCGGTGGCGGTCGCGGCCACGACCGCTGCCACCACGGCTCTGCGTACCGTTCGTATGGTCATCTCTCCTGCCTTTCCGTGCGACGATGCGGTGTACGTCGTGCAGGACTCCGTCAACGGCGGCGACGTTGAAGGGAGTTCGGGGCGGCAGTCGAGATCCGGACACCCTCGTGCACGGCATGCGGATGCGAGCCGAGGTGTCGGAACGTCACTCGTTCGATGGAATGCACAGAAGGTAGTCAGAAGACTACGCTTGGTGTGTGCCACTGCGGGGACCTGCTGCCGGGCCGCAGTCCGCATTGCGGGCTGTGGTGGCGTTGCTGTTGTCCGCGCTGCTGGTGCTGGCCGGAGCGGCGTCCGATGCCCTCGGAGCCGTCCCCGACCGGGAAGAAGCCCCCGCCTCCACCTCCCTGACGGACGCGTCCTTCGACGAGTGCGCCGCGTGCGTGCCCGAGCAGCGTGTTCCGCGTCCCGGGAGGGTGGGGCGGCCGGCGGGCAGGCGTGCCTGCCCGCCGGCTCTGGCGCCTGCCGCCGGGGAGACCGGGGGACTCCCCGGTCGGCAGGCCGCGCCCTCGCGCCCGGGCGAAGCCATTGCCGCTGCCGCCCGGGCGCACCACTCTGTCCTGCGCTGCTGAGCGGAGCCACGTCCCGACCCCTGTCCTGGGGCCGGGACGTCGCTCGTTTTCCCGGAATGCCGGCAGTTACCACAGCAGGAGTGACGTCATGCGCATTGATGCCGCGTGCGCCCTGAGCGCCTATGTGCGCGCCGAGGCCTACCGCGCCCAGCAGCAGCCCACGCTCGACCCCGACCCCGACCCTGACTCCGAGCCCGAAGCCGAGCCCGTCCTGTCCGTTGCCGCGGCAGCGGACAGGACGGCGGCACCGGAGGGCTGTCCGGAGCCCGCCGCCCGTCCCGCGACACGCGGACAGGGAATGTTCGCCCGGATCCTGTCCCTGGGCCGGCGGCCGACCGCCCAGGGGGGAGCCTGACGGCCGGCCGCTGTGTGACGGGCGAGGTCAGTGGTCGCTGTAGCTGACGTCTCCCACGGTCCAGGCGCTCACATCCTCCAGGGCGATGCGGTACATGCCGCCGGTTTCGGGGATGCCCAGGCTGCCCTGGAGGATCCGGGCGAGATGGAAGTGCAGATGGGTCGGGGGTCCGCTCGCCTCGGTGGTCGCGCTGCGGTCCGCGAACACGGCGGAGAACAGCCCCAGACGGTCGGAGTCCCCGAGGACCTCCGCCACGCGCTGTCTCCACACGGTCTCGGGGGCGAGCCGGCCGGTGATGACGGCGCCTTGGACCACCACGGTGAGGGACATCTGGTTGCTCTGCTCCGACTCCACCAGTGCGGCGACACCGGCGAGCAGGGCGTCAGGCTTCGACATGGGCGTTGAGTTTATTGCGGAAGCCCGTAAAAGCGCCGCCAAGTCTCACCCGGCCGGGGGAGAGAGAGGGGCGGCCGGCCTTCCGGGGGCCGTGGCGGCGCTGGCATGCGATTGCGTACCTACCGCCATAAAGTGGGCGGGACCTCGCAGTATCCCTCGTCGAGGAGAGTCGCATGCCCGGCCGTACGCTCAAGGACAAGGTCGTCGTCATCGGAGGAGCATCGAGGAACCTCGGCAGCCTCATCGCCAGGGAGATCGCCTCCGACGGCGCCAAGGTGGTCGTCCACTACAACAGCCCGTCGTCGAAGGACGACGCGATGAAGACGGCCCAGGCGGTCAAGGACGCGGGCGGCGAGTCCGTCGTCCACGAGGCCGATCTGACGAAGACCGACGAGGTCGAGGGGCTCTTCGAGGTCGCGATCGGCGCCTTCGACAAGGTCGACTGCATGGTGAACACCGCGGGCATGGTGATCAAGAAGCCGATGGCCGAGGTCACCGAGGACGATTACGACAAGATGTTTGCCGTCAACTCCAAAGCGGCGTTCTTCATGATGCGCGAAGCCGCCAAACGGCTGGAGGACGGCGGAAAGATCGTCACCGTAGTGACCTCGCTGCTCGCCGCCTACACCGGCCTTTACTCGGTGTACGCGGGCAGCAAGTCACCGGTCGAGCACTTCACCCGGGCCCTGTCCAAGGAGCTGTTCGGCCGCAACATCTCCGTCAACGCCGTCGCCCCCGGCCCCATGGACACCGGATTCTTCTATCCGGCCGAGACCGAGGACTCCATCGCCTTCCACAAGTCGTCGTCGATGAACGGCGAGCTGACGAAGATCGGGGACATCGCGCCCTGTGTGAAGTTCCTGCTCACGGACGGCTGGTGGGTCAACGGCCAGACGCTGTTCGTCAACGGCGGCTACACCACCCGCTGACCCCCACCGGTGAGCACATCGGTCAGGGCCGGAACCGGGAGAGGGACCGCTTCGAGGGCGAAGAGCCGCACCAGCGGCGGGATGCGGTAACGGGGCTCACCGCTCGGCTGCCCGTCCAGGACCTCCACCAGATGGCAGTCGGTCAGGTCACCCACGATCCGGCGCGCCCGGGCGACGCCGCAGCCGAGGACCACCGCCGCACCGTACGAGCTGAACCCCTGCCGCAGGACGCCCGCCAGCCGCGGCAGCGCGCCCTGAGCCTGCTCGTCCAGCAGCGCGAACGACGCCGCCACGGCCGCCCGTACCGTCAGGTCGCCCGAGCTCAGTTCCCGCAGCCGTGTGCGCGGATCGTCCAGCACCTCCTCCACGAGCGTCCGCACGGTCCAGTGCGGGCGGGCGAGCAGCCGGCAGCCGACCGCCCGCAGCGCCAGCGGGAGGTGACCGCACACCTCCGCCACCCACGCCGCGTCGGAGCGCGCCGCGCCCAGCCGCTCCTCGCCGAGCATCCGGGCCAGGAATCGCAAGGACTCCTCCGGTCCGAAGACGCCCACCTCGATGCTGTCGGCATCCGCCAGCGCCGACAGCCGGCGGCGGCAGGTGGCGATCACGGCCGAGCTGCCCACCGCCGGGCGTGCACAGCGGACCTGTCCCTCCGTGACGGCGTCGTCCAGGACGACGAGCACCCGCTTGCGGGCCAGGAACGCGCGGAGCCGGGCGCTCGCCTCTTCCAGGGATCCGAGGCTCTCGTCCGCGGCCCCCACCGAATGCAGAATCCGGTGCACCACCTCGGCCGGCCGCAGGGCCGGGCGCCCGGCGGGGGCCAGCTCCACATACACCTGGCCATCGGGAAAGCGGGCGCGGGAGCGATGGGCGGCGTGCACGGCCAGGGCCGTTTTCCCCACTCCGGGGGGACCCGTGACCAGCATCGGACGACGGGCGGACGACGTCGGTCCGGGCACGGCCAGCGCATTGTCGAAATAGTGCAATTCCCTTTCCCGCGCCGTGAAATCGGCGAGGTCCGGGGGAAGCTCGCATGCCGCATTGCCCTGCGAATCGCAGGGGCCGTACGTGCCGGGATGCGCGGGCGCCCGGACCTCGTACGGGTCATCGGACGCGGTGCCGGGGCCGCCGCCACCGGAGTGCGAAGGCGTGCCGCCGTGCTCCGGCGCCAGCCGGGCCGACCTGGCCGCTTCCGTCAGCCGCCAGACACCTTCCTCGTCCTGGGACAGCGCTTCGGCCAGCAGTGCCACGGACCGCCGCTGCGGCCTGCCCGTCCGGCCGCGCTCCAGATCGCTGATGGCGCGGACGCTGAGGGTGGACGCGGCGGCCAGCTCCTCCTGCGTCATGCCCGCGGCGAGCCGGCAACGGCGCAGAAGCAGTCCGAACGAAAGTCCGCGGTCCTCCTCGACCACCTTTACCCCCTTGGCCGGCTTCCCCCAGGGTAGGGCCATTGTCCCGCCGGTTAAAGCGCCTCAAGTGAGGGTGATAGTCGTACTGTCGGGCCGAAGTCGGCGGAACTTCCGTGAGGCTGCGGGCGGAAACTCATGGAGTGAACGATGGTTTGTGTAGTTCCCTGAATTCACGGCAACCACGTCGACGGAGGAATGCACCCATGGCCACGGACGACACCTTCCGCGTCATCCTGCGGTTCGACGTCAAGCCCGGAAGCGGGCCCGAATTCGAGAAGGTCTGGCTGGGGGTCGGACAGGCGGTCACCGCGCTTCCGGCCAACCGCGGGCAGGTGCTCATGCGCCACAGCGACAAGGCCGACGTCTACTTCGTCCTCGGCGAGTGGGCGTCGGAGGCGGCGTTCCGGGAGTTCGAGCAGAGCGACGCGCACCTGAGGGCTCGCGCCTCGCTCCTGCCGTTCCGCAACGGCGGCAGCATCGAGACGGCGGTGGTGGTCCACCGGCTGCCCGTCTGCTGAACGCGGCGCGGCATGGCGTGAATGCGGGTGGACAGGGCCGGGCGCGGCCGTGAAGGTCGTAACGGCACCGCAACGGCCCATCACCCGAGCAGCCGAGGGGGAGCGCCATGGCCACGCCGGACGCCCGGGGCGTCGTGCTCGCCGTACACGGCGGCGCCGGAGACGCCCTGCACCGCGAGGACACCGACGCCCGCACCGAGAAGGCCTACCACGACGGGCTCGCCCACGCCCTGCGGGCCGGGCACAAGGTGCTGCTGCGCGGCGGCGACAGCGTGACGGCCGTCGAGGCGGCGGTACGCGCACTGGAGGACGAGCCCCTGTTCAACGCGGGCAAGGGGGCCGTGCTCACCGACGACGCCGGGTTCGAGCTGGACGCCTCCATCATGCGCGGCTCGGACCTGGCCGCCGGCGCGGTCGCCGGCCTCCGCCATGTGCGCAACCCCGTCTCCGCGGCCCGCCTCGTCATGGAGAAGACCGAGCATGTGCTGCTCGTGGGCGAGGCAGCCGACGTCTTCGCGGAGCGCAACGGGCTTCTGCCGGTGACCCAGGACTACTTCTGGACGCAACAGCGGTGGGACGAACTGATACAGGCGAAGCAGCCCACCGGAACGGCCGCGCCGCAGACGACCGGAACCGTGGGAGCGGTCGCGATCGACCGGGAGCACGGCCTCGCCGCCGCGACGTCGACCGGCGGCATGGTCAACAAGATGGCGGGCAGGGTCGGCGACTCGCCCCTGGTGGGAGCGGGCACGTACGCCAAGAACGGCACGGTCGCGGCGAGCGCCACCGGCCACGGCGAAGTCTTCATCCGCGGCACGGCGACCGCGACCATCGGCCACCTGATCGAGTTCGGCGGCCGCGACGTGGCGTCGGCGGCCTACGAGGTCGTCGTCGAACGGCTGCCCGGCCTGGGCGGCACGGGAGGCGTGATAGCACTCGACGCCCAAGGTCTGCTGGCGGCTCCGTACAGCAGCGAGAGCATGCTGCACGGCTATGTGACGGCGGACGGAAGGCTGGTGACCAGGGTATTCCCGGACGAGTAGCCGCGGCCCGGGGGAGCACAGCGAGGCACCAGCTTCGCCGATCGGGCGACACTCCGTGCACGTCCGGTCGCCTCCGGGAAGGGTGCACGCGCCGCCCCGCCGTGTGAATCTGGAAGGAAGGGGTCCGTAGTCCAAGAGATCGGATCAGTCATGATCGGGATGCCGTGGAGAAAGCACAAGGAGACCCGCGCCGCCGGTCAGCAGGGTGATCAGCGGGACAAGGCCGCGGGCGCCGTGGAGCAGGAGCGGGAGAAGACGGCGGAGGAGCGCCCCTACAAGCCCGCTCAGGAGCAGGACGTGCTCGGCTGGGGGCACCGCACGGACATGAACCCTCCGTGAATTCGGGTCACCGTCGGCAGCGCTCGACCGCGACCAGCGCGACGTCGTCGTGCAAGGCGCCGCCCGCGTGGTCGAGGAGGTCGTCGTGCAGGCGTTCGACGAGCCGCTGGGGGTCGGTCTCCCGCCAGGCGGCCATCCGCTCGGCGAGCGGGTAGAAGGTGCCCTGCGCGTCGCGGGTCTCGACGACACCGTCGGTGTAGAGCAGGAGCAGATCGCCGGTCGCGTAGGGGAACCGCTCGGGCGTGTAGTCGTCCTCCGTGAGGCTGCGGCCCACGCCGAGGGGGAGCCCGGGATCCAGCACGGCCAGCTCCTCGACCGTGCCCTCGTGCATCAGCAGCGGCGGGGGATGGCCACAGTTGATCAGGTCGACCACTTCCTCGTCGTCGGGGATCTCGAGGATCGCCGCCGTGACGAAGCCCTCGCCGGCCGAGGTGTCGTCGAAGGGCTCCTCCACGTCCCAGTAGACGGTGTTGTGCAGGTGGGCCACGAGCCGGGGCAGCGGCGGGTTCCGGTGGGCGGCGGCCCGGTAGGCGCCGAGGAGCAAGCCGGCGTCGCTGATGGCCGTCAGCCCTTTGCCTCGCACGTCGCCGATCATGATCCGCGTGCCTCCGACGGCGCGGACGGCGGCGTAGAGGTCGCCGCCGATGCGGGCCTCGGCCTCGGCCGCCACGTACACCGCCGCCAGCCGCAGCGGGCCGATCCTGGACGGCAGGGGCCGCAGCAGCACCCGCTGGGCGGCGTCGGCGACCGACCGGGTCTGGTCCAGCACCCTCTCGCGCCGGTCGTACATGAGGCGCAGGCCCACCACGAAGAGGGTGACGACGACAAGGGCGAAGATCTGTGCCTCGTGGCTGGTCGTCGTCACCCCTCCGTGGACGACGCCGATGAACACCTGCGCGACCACGGCCAGCACCCCGACCAGGGCGGTGAGCAGCGGGCTGCCGAAGGCCGCCGTGATCGCCGGGGCCGCGACCAGCAGAGGCCCGAGGTGGATGTTCGGCCCTGCCGCCACGTCGGCCACGACGATCAGCACGATGAGCGCGATCGGGATCACGACCAGCATGCGGTGCGGGCGCCGTGGTTCCACGCGTCCGGTGAGGTGGTGCGGAAGGCGCATGTTTCCTGGATACCTGCACCGCGCCCGTGGCGCCCGCCGGGCGGTGAACAGCACGTTATCGGCCACCTCGGTCACGGACATCCTCATGTCGAGGCTGTCGCCGATGACCTTGCCCGGCATGCCAAGAATGCGGATCATCATGGCATAACAGGCAGGATTGCCGTCCCGGCGGCCGTCCATCACCCCGGGAGTCCGGAGCGGTCCGCACCAGCCCGTATCCCGCCTGTGGCGCAAATGCACCGGTGCCGACCCGGTCATCTCGACCAACATCATTAAGCGCTGCTTCACTTGCGCGGCGGGAGCTCCTTGTCGCCCGATCGGGCGCATTCAAGGGGCTCTCTCTTGACGCATGCGCCCAGATGGAAAGGGACCGGGATGGCGACCGCAGCGCACCGGCAGCAGCCGGAGCAGCCCGAACAGCAGGCAGGCCTGGCGCAGCTCAGCCTGGGTATCGCCGCTGCGCGGAACCTGGCGACCACCACCAAGAGCGTCCCGCAGATGCAGGGCATCAGCTCGCGGTGGCTGCTGCGCATGCTGCCCTGGGTGGAGGTGAAGGGCGGCGCGTACCGCGTCAACCGGCGCCTGGCCTACGAGGTCGGCGACGGCCGGGTCACGTTCGTCCAGGAAGGGGCCACGGTCCGGGTCGTCCCCGCGGAGCTCGGGGAACTGCCGCTGCTGCGCGGCTTCCACGACGACGAGACGCTGCGGGCCCTGGCCGAGCGCTGCCGGCAGCGGGAATACGAACCCGGCCAGGTGATCGCCGAACGGGGCCGGGCCGTCGACCACGTCTATCTCATCGCGCGCGGCAAGGTGGAGAAGGCCGGCACCGGGAAGTACGGCGAGGAGACCCGGCGCGGCGTGCTGACCGACGGCGGGTTCTTCGGCGCCCAGGCGGTGGCCGAAGAGCCTGGCGAGTGGGCGTTCACGGCACGCGCCATGACGGCCTGCACCGTCCTGGCCCTGCCCCGGGACGCGTACAAGGAGGTGGCGGCCCGCAGCGAGCGGCTGCGGGACCACGTCCGGCTGCGCCAGGACGAGAAGGCGCGGCCGCAGAACAAGAAGGGCGAGGCGAACATCGCCCTCGCCTCCGGCCACACCGGCGAGCCGGTGCTGCCGGGCACCTTCGTCGACTACGAGCTTGCCCCCCGCGAGTACGAACTGAGCGTGGCGCAGACGATCCTCCGGGTGCACAGCCGGGTCGCCGACCTCTACAACGACCCCATGGACCAGGTCGAGCAGCAACTGCGGCTGACCATCGAGGCGCTGCGCGAGCGTCAGGAAGCCGAGCTGGTCAACAACCCCGAATTCGGCCTGCTGCACAACGCCGACTACAGCCAGCGCATCTCGACCCACTCCGGCCCGCCCACGCCCGACGACATGGACGAGCTGCTGAGCATGCGGCGGGGCACCAAGGCCTTCTTCGCCCACCCCCGGGCCATTTCCGCCCTCGCCCGCGAGTGCAACAAGCGGGGCCTGTCCTTCGACAGCGCCGACGTCGGCGGCCACCCGGTCCCCGCCTGGCGGGGCGTGCCGATCCTCCCCTGCGGCAAGCTCCCCGTCTCGGAAGAGGGCACTTCCGCCATCCTCGCCATGCGCCTGGGCGAGGCCGAACAAGGCGTGGTCGGCCTGCGGCAGACCGGTATCCCGGACGAGTACGAGCCCGGCCTGAACGTGCGGTTCATGGGCATCAACGACCAGGCCCTCATCTCCTACCTGGTGAGCACCTACTACTCGGCGGCCGTTCTGGTCCCCGACGCGCTCGGCGTCCTCGAGAACGTCGAGGTCTTCCACACCCCGTCCTGACGGGCACCCCGGAACAGAGAGAGAACCGGAACAGAGAGAAGAAGCTGTGTCACTGCTGTCCCGGATCACGGCGCCCACGGCCCGCAACGACGTGGCGCGGCTGGTGTCCACGCTGCTCACCCACCACCAGGGCGTGCGCCGTTCCGCGCCGCAGACGCTGCCCGGAACCGCCCCCCGCCCGACGGGCACCGCCCTGCCCACCGGGCCGACCGGGCCGGGCACCTCCGCCGCCCGTATCGCGGCCCGGAAGGCCTCGAATCCGGCCGGCGCCACCCCCGACGAGCGTGGGGCCGGCGTCCCGGAGCTGTACTGCCCGCCCGCGCTCCGGGACGACCCGGCACTCGGCCGGGAGGTCAACGACCACCTGGTGGAGTGGGCCGACGAGGTCGGGATCTACGCCGGACGGCTCGACCGCGTCCGCGCGGCGGACTTCGGGCGCCTGATGATGCTGGCCCACCCCGACACCGACGACCCGGACCGGCTGCTGGCGGCGGGCAAGTGCGCGCTGGCGGAGTGGGCCACGGACGACTACTACTGCGACGACGAGACCGTGGGCTCCAGGCCCGAACTCCTCGGCTCGCACCTCGGACTCGCCTACGCGGCCACCGACCCCGCCCACCTCCCGGCCCGCTACGCGCCCGCCTGGGAAAGGGACATGCAGAGCGACCCCGTACGTGTCGCCCTGCGCTCGGGCCTCGACCACCTGGCCCGGTACGCGGAGTCGTCCCAGGTGGCCCGGCTGCGACACGAAGTGGCCGTCCTCTTTGTGGGCTACGGCCAGGAAGGCTCCTGGCGGTCCCGGGGCCACATGCCCGGCGTCCACGAATACCTCGCCCACCGCCAGATCAACAGCTTCCTCCCCTGCATCGCACTGACCGACGTGGTGGGCGGCTACGCACTGCCCGCAACCGAGTACGCCGACCCGCGCGTGCGCCGCGCCGTGACGACGGCCGCGACGGCGAGCACGCTCGTCAACGACCTGTACTCGATGACGAAGGAACACGCCTCCTCGGGCGTGGAGTTCAACTTGCCCCTCGTGATCGCCGAGGAAGAGCGGTGCTCGCCGCGCGAAGCGATCGAGCGGAGTGCGGAGATCCACGACGAGCTGGTACGCGCCTTCGAGGCGGAGGCGGCGGCCCTCGCCCTCACCGGCTCGCCGCAGCTGCGCCGGTTCCTCGCGGGTGTGTGGGCCTGGCTCGGCGGCAACCGCGAATGGCACAGCGGCAGCCCCCGCTACAACGCCGCCTGAGCCCGCCCCCCTTTCTTGTCACCACACCCGTCCCCCTGCACGCATGCCGTAAGGAGCACCCCATGACGACCACGCCCGCGCCCGCCGGCGTCCTGCGCACCGCCTACCAGAAGGCCGTCGCGGACTACTGGAACAACGAGAAGGACCCGGTCAACCTGCGCCTGGGCGACGTCGACGGCCTCTACCACCACCACTACGGGATCGGCGACTACGACCCGTCCGTCCTGGAGGGCCCGCAGGAGACCCGGGACGAGCGGATCATCGCGGAACTGCACCGGCTGGAGTCGGCCCAGGCCGACGTCCTCCTCGACCACCTCGGCCCGATAGCCCCGGGCCGGCGCCTGCTGGACGCCGGCTGCGGCCGGGGCGGCACCAGCATCATGGCCAACGCGCGCTTCGGCTGCCAGGTGGACGGCATCTCCATCTCGCAGTCCCAGGTCGACTTCGCAGGCGGCCAGGCCGCCAAGCGCGGCGTGGACGACAAGGTCCGCTACCACTTCGCCAACATGCTGGACACTGGCTTCCCGACCGGTGCCTTCCAGGGCATCTGGAACAACGAGTCCACCATGTACGTGGACCTCTTCGAGCTCTTCGCCGAGCACGCCCGCCAGCTGGCGTACGGCGGCCGCTACGTCACCATCACCGGTTGCTACAACGACGTCACGGGCGGCCGCTCCAAGGCCGTCAGCCGCATCGACGAGCACTACACCTGCAACATCCACCCCCGCAGCGCCTACTTCAAGGCCATGGCCGCCAACGGCCTCGTGCCCATCAACGTCGTCGACCTGACGGCCGCCACGATCCCGTACTGGGAGCTGCGCGCCCAGTCCTCCCTGGCCACCGGCGTCGAGGACCCGTTCCTGACCGCGTACCGCGAGGGCAGCTTCCACTACCTGCTCATCGCCGCCGACCGCGTCTGAGCGCCCCGGGCCCTGCCCGTACGCATCGAGGCCGCCCGGGACGTTCACGCCCGAGCGGCCTCTGGCGCCGGTGCCGCCGGGCACCGGTCACTCTCAGAACTGCGAGTTGTCGAACCAGAGCGCCAGCAGGTCCTCGTCGCCGAGAACCTCGAAGGCGGACGAGGAGCGGTCGACGCGTCCGTAGAGGAGCAGCAGCAGGTCCGCGGCCGGTCCGTGGACGGCGGCGTCGGCCGGCGCGGCGCTCCGGGCATCCGCGGGCTCCAGGCCGAAGCCGTCGGGGCGCAGCCGGACGGTCCAGTCGGCGTCGGTGTCGGTGCAGCGGAAGCGGATGGTCTCGCCATTGCCCCGCAGATGGGCCACGCCGGGGGCGAAGGGCGTCGCGAAGGGCAGGTTGACCAGGAATTCGTCGACGCCGTCGGCCGCGAGGCCCGGGTCGATGACCGGCCGGAGGCCGAGGGCGAGTTCCGCGTCGGCGCGGTGCACCAGGGTCTCGAACAGCATGCGGCGCACCCAGAACCTGGCGTGGGGATCGGCGCCCCAGACCCACATCGGAGCGTCCGGGTCGAGGTCCGCGAACACGCTCTCGGCCTCGGCGGCACTCTCGGCCAGCCAGTCGGCATAGCCGCTCTCCTGCTCCGGCAGCCGCAGCTCCACCTCGCGGCTCGTCGGCCGTTCCTGGACGCGTTGGCGCAGGAGCACGGAGAACCAGCGCTGCACGCTGCCGGCGTGCCGGACGAGGTCGACGAGCGTCCAGCCGGGGCAGGAGGGCACCGGCGTCGCGAGGCTCGCGCCCTTGACCACCGACACGAAGCGGGCGGTCTCCGCGGCGATGGCGTCGCGGTGGGCGGCGGGGGCGGACGCCCAGCCCGCGTGACCCGACTGACCCGAATGATCCGAAGTATTCACCTTGCCGCGTCCCTGATCTGTCCGGCCCGGCGGCCTGACCGGCCGGGCGCCTGTTCGCAGCCTGTCACACAACCCCCGGGCGGCCGCATCCGGGACGCCCGGCGGCCCCAGATCGTCCGGTACGCCGCGCGGTAGCCGCGCGGGTCCCAGGACGTGACCCCGCCGCTGTTGGCGGCCGTCGCGATATGCACGGGGGCGACGTATCCACTGGCGGGCTCGCCCGAGAAGGCGCGGTTGAACTCGTCGACGATCTGCCAGCCCTGCTCGGTGAGCGCCTCGGGCACGGTGGCCGCCTGGAACTGCCTGCTGTTGATGCGCTGGAACGCGGACGGGTCGCCGTCGCCCGCGCCGATGTTGAAGGGGGCGCCCGCGCCCTTCTTGCGGGCCGCGCGCAGGGCCGGGGCGGCGTCGGCGAAGTACACGTCGTTGATGGCGACGGAGTGCGTCCACCGGTCGCGGAAGCGGGAGAGGAGCGAGGAGACCTCTTGGGGAGTGCGGCTGCTGGAGTCCGGGATCGGGATGTTCTCCTCCGACAGCAGCCGCACGGCGGGGCAGGTGGCGAGCTCCTTCTTGATCAGTTCGGACTTGTTCTTGGCGAAGGGGATCGAGGCGTCGGTGAACACGACGACTCCTGCGGTGCCGCGGGAGTCGGCGATGACCCAGTCCGCACTGGCCTTTGCGACGTCCTCGACCCTCGTGGTGACATTGGTGAAGAGCCGTGGGCTCCCGCTGGGTCCGGGGGAGTCGACGGCGTGCCAGCCGATGAGCGGGATGTGCTCCTCGTCGGCCTTCGCGACCTGATGGGACGTCAGGCGCGGGTCGAAGCCGCCGATGACGATGCCCGACGGCCGGAGGGCGATGGCCTGGCTGAAGGCCGCTTCGATTCCGGCCGGGGTGCCCTGGCCGTCGATCACCCGGACGTGCCAGCCGATGGCGTTCGCCGCTTCCTGCACGCCCTTGGCGGTGCCCGCGACGCCGGGGTTGGTCATGGTCTGCGCGACGAAGACGATGTCCTTGCCGGAGACGGCCATGGGGCCGGTGGTGGGGCCGTTCCACGCGAAGTCGGTCTTCTCGGCCTGCCGGACGGCCGCTTGGGCCCGGCCCAGGACGGCGGGGCAGCCGGGCCGCGCCGGCCCGGTGGGGAGGGGCGCGGGGCCGGTCGACGCACCCCGATCGCAGCCGGCGACGACGCCGGCCGCCGCTGCCAGGACGACCGCGCCTGCCAGGGCGGTCCTGCGGTTCGCGAACACGGGGCTCCTCGCGGAGGAAGGTCAGGGGAGCGGACGGCTGGGCGTCACGGGGTGACTCCGGGCCGGTTGGGGGGTGCCGGGGACGGGCCCGTCCGTCGGTGGCGCAGTTGCCGGCGGGCGGCGTAGCCGGCCAGGCCGACGGCAATGAGCAGGGTGACGCCGTTGAACAGCGGGGTGACCCAGAACCGGGCGCCGAGCTGGCCGATGCCCGCGAGGCCGATGGCGAGGATGGACACGGCGACGAGCGTGCCCAGGGCATTGGCACGGCCGGGCCGGATCGCGGTGGAGCCGAGCAGGGCGCCGACGAAGGCGGGCAGCAGGTAGTCCATGCCGACGCTGGGGTTGCCGATCTGCTGCTGCGCGGCGAGCAGTACCCCGGCGACGCCGACGACCAGGCCCGATCCGGTGAAGGCGTAGATCACGTAGCGCCGGGAGGGGATGCCCACCAGCTCGGCGGCGCGGGGGTTGGCGCCGATGACGTACAAGTACCGGCCGAGCGGCAGCCGTTCCAGCATCAGCCACAGCAGGGCCGTGAGGGCGAGGACGTAGAAGGCGGAGACGGGCAGGCCGAGGAACCTGGAGTCGTACAGCTCGGTGAAGGCGGTGGGCAGGCCGTGCGGGCCGGGGACGATGCGGGCGCCGTCGGTGATCCAGCCGGTGAAGGCGTACAGGATGCTGCCCGTGCCGAGGGTGGCGATGAAGGAGTCGATTTTCGCGAATTCGACGACGGCGCCGTTGACGGCACCGATGGCGGCCCCGGCGAGGAGCACCGTAAGGCAGACGAGCGGCCAGGGCCATTCTCCGGTGACGATCAGACGCATCGTCACGACGTGCGCGAAGCCGAGGCCGTAGCCGATGGACAGGTCGAACTTGCCGGTCGCGATGGGGATCGTCGCGCCGAGCGCGAGGATGGCGGGGATCGACTGGTTGGAGAGGACGGCGGAGATGTTGTCCAGGGTGGGGAAGGTGTCCGGCAGGGCGAGGGAGAAGGCCAGGAACAGCAGGGCGGTGAGGGCCAGGAGGCCGTAGGCGCCGATGAGGTGCCCGAAGCGGCGGCTCAGCGGGGGACGGGGCGAGGGGGAGGGGGTCATCGTCCCGTCGTCGTCCCGGTGAGGGCGGCCATGGCCGAGGCGGCGTGGGCGAGGGCGGTGACGGTGAGGGCGTCGCCGCTCAGCTCCGTCGTCACGCTCCCGCGGACGAAGACCAGGGCGCGGTGGCACACGGTGGCGACCTCCTCGAAATCGGTGGAGATGAGCAGGACGGCGAGGCCCCCGGCCAGCGCGTCCTGGATCAGGCGGTGGATCGCCGCCTTGGCGCCGACGTCCACTCCGGCGGTCGGCTCCTCCAGGATCAGCAGGCGCCGGTGCACGCTGAGCCACCGGCCGACCATGACCTTCTGCTGGTTGCCTCCGGACAGGGTGGCGATCGGCGTCTCGCTGTCGTGGGGCTGCACCGAGAACCGCTCGATCAGGGTGGTGGCCTCGGCGCGCTCGCGTCCCGGGCTGATCCAGTGCGAGCCGACGCCGCCCGCGCGCGGGTTGGCCAGGAAGTTCTCCCGTACGGTCAGTTCGGCCGCACACCCTTCTTCCTGGCGGTTGCTGGTGACGAAGCCCGTGCCGGCGCCGACGGCGGCCGCGACCGTGCCCGGCCGGTACGGCCGTCCGCCCAGCAGGATCCGGCCGCCGAGGACCGGCCGGGAGCCGGCGAGGGCGCGGCCCAGCTCCATGTGTCCGGCGCCGGTGAGGCCCACCATGCCGAGGATCTCGCCGGCCCGCAGCTGCAGGCTGACCGGCCCGGTGTGCTCGGTCCGTACGGCCTCCAGGGTCAGCAGGGGCGGGCCCGCGGCCGGGGCGGTGAGCCGGTGGCCGGCCGGTTCGTAGCCCACGATGTCGTGCACGAGCCGGGCGGGGCTGTGGTCGGCGAGCGTGCCGTGGCTGATGAGGCGGCCGTCGCGCAGGACGGCGAAGGTGTCGGCGACCTTGTACACCTCGTCGATCCGGTGGGTGACGAAGACGATGGCGTGGCCGTGGTCGCGCAGGGTGTGCAGGACGTCGAAGAGCCGGGCGCAGTCCGCCGCGGGGAGGCTGGCGGTGGGCTCGTCCAGGACGATGAGCTCGGCTTCGGTGCACAGGGCGCGGGCGATGGCCACCAGGGAGCGCTCGGCGCGCGAGAGGTCGGCGACGGGGGCGTCCGGGTCCAGGTGCGCGGCGACGATGGACAGGGCCTCGGCGCACTGCCGCCGGGTCCGCCGCCAGGACACCAGCCCCGCGCGGCGCGGGTATCCGGTGCCCAGGGCGATGTTCTCGGCGACGGTCATCGATCCGACCAGTCCCAGGTCCTGGTGGATGAAGGACATGGTGCGGGAGGCGGTCTCGGTGCCGAGCGGGTGCCCGGCGACGGTCACCTCGCCCTCGTCCGGGTGGTGGATGCCCGCGAGCACCTTGATGAGGGTGGACTTTCCGGCGCCGTTGGAGCCGAGCAGGGCCAGGATGCTGCCGTGGTCGATGTCGAGGTCGACGCCGTCCAGCGCGAGCGTGCCGCCGAGCTGCTTGCCGAGGCCGCGGATGCGGACGAGCGGCCCGGGGCCACGGCCAGGGAGAGGGCGGAGCTCAGGAGTGTCGCGCACAGACTTCTCCAGGACTGATCAGGACAAGCCGCTGCATTTCCGTCATGCTACGGTCCCGCCGCCCTCCCCGCCGGATGGGCAGTCAGATGGCGGGAATGTCGTCGAAGTCGAATTCCATCTCGACGGTGTCGTGCCGTCCCGCGGTCACCTCCAGAGGGCACTCGGCCCAGATGACCTTGCCGCCGACGGTGTAGCGGGTGCCCCAGGACCGGGAGAGCTGGGCGACGAGGAACAGGCCGCGGCCGCCCTCGTCGGTGGTGGCCGCCAGGCGCAGGTGCGGAGCGGTGCTGCTGGCGTCGGAGACCTCGCAGGTCAGCGTGCGGTCGTAGAGCAGACGCACCTGAATGGGGGCGGTGCCGTACCGGATGGCATTGGTGACCAGCTCGCTGAGCAGCAGCTCGGTGGCGAAGCCGATCTCGTCCAGCCCCCATTCGGCCAGCTGCCGGGTGACCGCGGCGCGGACGGTGGAGACGAGCGCCGGGTCGGCGGGCAGGTCCCAGGTCGCGATCCGGTGCGAGTCCAGGGTGTGGGTGCGGGCCACGAGCAGGGCGATGTCGTCGGCGGGGTGGTCGGGGACCATGGTGCGGACGACTTCCCGGCAGGTGTCCTCGGGCGGGCGGTTCGGGTGGGCCAGAGCGCGGGTCAGCTGCTCCAGGGTCGTATCGAAGTCGCGGTCGCGGTCTTCGATGAGCCCGTCGGTGTAGAGCACCAGCTGGCTGCCTTCGGGGAGGTGGAACTCGGCGGTCTCGAAGGGAAGGCCGCCCAGTCCGAGCGGCGGACCGGCGGGCAGGTCGGCGAAGGTGACCGTGCCGTCCGGGTGGACCAGCGCGGGCGGCGGGTGACCGGCCCGGGCCATGACGCACTGCTGCGAGGTGGGGTCGTAGATGGCGTACAGGCAGGTGGCGCCGATGATGCCGGTGCTGTCGGCGCCGGGTTCCTCGTTGCCCTCCTCCCGGTCGAGGCGTCCCACGAGGTTGTCGAGGTGGGTGAGGACCTCGTCCGGCGGGAGGTCGAGCTCGGCGAAGTTGCGTGCGGCGGTGCGCAGCCGGCCCATGGTGGCGGCCGCGTGCAGCCCGTGGCCGACCACGTCCCCGACGACGAGGGCGACGCGGGTGCTGGAGAGGGGGATGACGTCGAACCAGTCCCCGCCGACCCCGGACTCGGCGGGCATGTAGCGGTGCGCGACCTCGACGGCGTTCTGCTCGGGGAAGCCGTGCGGCAGCAGACTGTGCTGCAGGGCGAGGACCATGCTGTGCTCGCGGGTGTAGCGGCGCGCGTTGTCGATGCAGATCGCGGCGCGCGTGGCGAGTTCCTGGGCCAGCGAACGGTCGTCGTCACCGAAGGGGGCGGGGTCCCGTGAGCGGTAGAAGCTCGCGATGCCCAGGGCGATGCCCCGGGCGAGGAGCGGCACGCTGATCAGAGAGTGGACGCCGTGCTCGAGGATGCGCCGGGCGGCCGCGGGGTCCTGGGAGACCCAGCCCGCGGCGGTCCTCAGGTCGGGCTCCAGCACGGTCGTCCGGTGGGTCAGGCAGCGGAGCTGGGGTGTGGTCGGCTTGAGGTCGACCCGTGCGCCGGCGGGGTAGAAGGGGCAGTCCTGGCGGATGCCGTGGACCACCGTGCGGTGGAGGTCCTTGACGGGGTCGGTCGGTTCGTCGCCGCGCAGCACCGCCTCGGGGAGGTCGATGGTGACGAAGTCGGCCAGGCGCGGGACGGCCATCTCGGCGAGTTCGCGGGCGGTGCGGCTCACGTCCAGGGTGGTGCCGATGCGGGTGCTGGCCTCGGACAGCAGTTCCAGCCGGCGCCGGGCGGCCACGGCGTACTTTCCGACGCCCGGCTCGCCGACGAGCACGAGTCCGCTGGCCGCGTAGGAGGTGGCACCGGGCTCGCCGGCCGACGGGGCGACGGGGGTGAAGGTCTGCTGCGCGAGGAGGTCCTGGGGCTCGAGGGCTTCGCGGGAGAGGGCATCGGTGCTGACGGCCTGTGCGGCCATCGCTTCCAGAGAGACGGCTTCTTCCGCAGCGACCGCTTCGCCTCCTCCCAGGACCGCCTCGGCGGAGACGGCGAGGCGCTGATTCCGCGACGGGAGGACCGCCTCGATGACGACGCCTTCCACTCCGGAGGCGCTGGTCACCGGGCGGCTCAGCAGGGTGACCCGGCGGCCGCCGGGCAGGGACACCTCGACGGCGGCGCGCTGGGCCGTGGAGATCAGCTCGGTGGCCTTCTCCTTGAGGATCATCTGGTCACGCCAGTCCAGCCCGCTCGCGGCAAGCTCGCCCGGCTGCCCGTTGTCGGCCGCATCGCCGGCCGGTACGCGGCTCCTGGCGTCGAGGTACGCCTGCAACAGGGCACGCTCGCGCACCGAGTGCTGCTCCAGCAGCCGCCGTTCGATGGTGCCGGCCGCCCTGCGGATCACCGTGTCCAGCGCCGCATCCGCGTCCGCGGGCGGATAGCCGAGGCAGAGGACGCCCTCGATGCGCCCGTTGAGCAGGTCCCGCACGGGAATCGCCGAGCACGCGTTGGACTGCGAGCGTTCGGCGAAGTGCTCGGCGCCGTAGATGTGGATCAGGTGCCTCTCCGCGAGGGCCAGACCGATGCCGTTGGTCCCCCCGAACTTCTCGTGGAAGACGAAGCCGGGGACGGTCTGGATCTCGGGCAGGTGCCGGACCATGGAGGCTACGCCGAAGCGGCGTTGCAGGATTGCCCCGCGCTCGTCGGCCAGGGATATGTTCACGTTCTTGCCCGCGAACATGGCCTGCAGCCGGTTCAGTACGGGTCCGGCCGCGCGGACCAGGCGGCCGTCCAGGTCGAGGTCCTGGGTGTAAGGGAGCTCGCAGCCTTCCGGGGAGAGCCCCAGCGACTGGGAGCGCTGCCACGAACTGAGGATCGGGCTGCGCACGGCCCCCTCCACCGACGCGCCGCGAAGGAACTGATCACGGGCGAGTACGGGGCCGATGTCGTCCGCCGCGAGCCCCATCCGGATCACTTCCCTCATCGGTACGCGGCCCTATGGCCACCCGTACGTCGAGCAGCTGCGCCGATGTTCCATTTTAGAACTTTGCCGACATAACGGTAATGATTGCGGAGGGCGGCCCACCGCTACTGTCCGTGCCGGCCCGCCTCTTACAGGACCGCGATCGGATTGACGGGCGAGCCCGTGCCGCCGGGGACGTTCAGGGGCGCGACCAGGAGCAGGAACGCGTAACGGCCGGCTTCGGCGCAGGCGGCGGAGAGCGCTTCGAGGTCGAGGTTGTCCAGCAGGGGCACCCCCATCGCCGCGATGGCGAGCGTATGGACGGGGGAGTGCAGGCCCTCGACGGGCGAGGGCCGTACGTCGCTGTCGCCGTCGCTGCCGAGCAGGGCGATGCCGCGCTCGGCGAGCAGGGGCATGGCCTCCACATGCAAGCCCGCACTGGCCGCGTCCAGGTCCCAGGCGCCCACCTCCCGGCGGCGGCGGAAGCGGCCGGTGCGCAGCAGCACCGCGTCGCCCTCGCCGGTCTCCACGCCGAGTGCGGTCTCGGCGGCCAGGATGTCCGCGGCGTGCACGGCCTGTCCGGGCTCCAGCCAGGTCGTGCCCGAAGCGGCGGGCAGGTCGAGGAGCACTCCCCTGGTCACCAGGGAGCCGAGTGCCGCGACGTCGCCGAAGCGGGTGCCTGCAGCCCCGACGAGCTCCCGTGCCGTACCGCCGCCGTAGAACCGGCCGCGGTAGGCGATGTGGGAGAGCGCGTCCAGATGGCTGACGGCTTTGCCGTGGTAGTCGGCGCCGATGAAGTCCTTGTGGGCGGAGGGCTCGGGCGCTACGACGTCGCCGAGGTCGGACATGTAGTGCAGGGCGGGGTTGCCGTTGTCCGGTCCGGGTGTGGTGTCCCACGGCCGTGCCATGGGCACGACTGTCCCGGACCGGACCAGGGCGGCGGCCCGCCCCACATGGTCCGCGGTCACCCGGTTCCAGGCCCCTCGGCCTTCGGGCGCCCAGCGGCCCCAGGTCCGGACCGTCTCGAAGAGAGCGTCGAACTCCCGGCGGGAGACGTGCGGCCCGTTCGGCGCATCGGTGGGGTTGCTGCTCATATGCGACATGATGAGCCGTCGGCCGCCGGATACGGGGGTTCGGCAGGCCGGTCTCCCGGCCGGTCGGTGCAGGTAGTCAGGCGGACGGCCGGGATGCGGCCGGGGAGGCCTCGGGCAGCAGCCCTTGGGCCACCGCGGCGTCCCTGACTTCCCGGTACAGGGCGGTGAGGGTCTCGCTCACCTCGACGCGGGGCAGCTGGAGGCGGTCCAGCGCCTGTGCGTCCGCGCCGACGTCCTGCCAGCCCTGCCCGGTGAGGAGCCGCATGAGGGCCGGATTGAGCCGGTCCACTGCCCGTACGAGCCGGGCTTCGGGCGTCGCCCCGGCCTCGTGCTCGTGCCACAGGGCGAGGAACTCGGCACCCAGTTCTCCCGGGAGCGACGAGAACCGGCGTTGGGCGACCTCTTCCTCTATGCGAGCCTTTTCATTCGTGTGCTGTGCACTGTGCTGAGTGGTCCATGCCGACGGGTCCCCCGCCTCGATTTCCACGAGATCGTGCATCAGGCACATCTTGAGCATCTTCTCCAGGTTGAGGGTGTGCCCGAATTCCCGCTCGAACTCCCGGTGCAGGATCCAGCTGATCAGTGCCAGATGCCAAGAATGCTCGGCCACGCTCTCCTTTCGTTCGGTGGTTGCGTTGTTGTGCCGCTCGACTTCCCGAAGCCGGGCGGAAAAGGCGATGAAGTCGAAAACTTCCCGAAGTTCGTCGTGCATGCCGTTCACCCTTCTTGCCCCGTTTGTTCATCCTGCCGGGGGCTGCCCTGGTCGCGACGGACTCTAGCATCGGCGATCGGTCGACCAACTTTTTCAGCCACATTTCAGACCGCGATGGCCTGACGAAAGGCCACCGACCAGCAGTGACTACTGACTGAAAAGCGATCGGCTGTTTCCGGCTTGTTTTGATTATGGTTCTTGCGTATGCCATTGGCCGACGAAAGGAATTCTCATGGCCAAGTTCTATGCGGGGTCGGAACTCGATGGAGTCCTCGCGGGATTCCGCTCCCGCGGCCCGGCGACGCTCAAGGAATGCCTGGCTCCCGGGACGCTCTGGCAGCCGGTCTTACAGATCACGGTCATGGCGAACACGGCCAACGGCACCAGCGTGTTGACCGGAACCCGCCGCGCCGACACCAACCCCACCCACCCCAACGTCATCAGCACGCCAACCAGCATGCTGCCCCTGGAGTTCGCCCGATGTTACTTCGAGAGCATCGCCGAATCAGCCACGGACCTGCTGCCCGTCCACTTCACGGAAATCCGGGCGGACGATCTGCGGACCATGGCCCGCTTCCCCGAAGCGGCCCGCCGGAGCCCGGTCCCCGACCCCTCCTCGGAGCTGTCGTACCTGGTGGGCGACCTGCTCGCCCGCAAGTTGGGCGCCGGGACGGCCATGGAATCCGCCTCGCGGGAAAATCCGTTGGGGAACTGCCGGTTCTCGATGATCGGAGCCGGTTTCAGCTACGTCGCCGACCGCCCCACCAACGACCCCGAATCCCCCGAGCCGCTGTACGAACCGCTGCTCATGTTCGGCGCAATCCTCGAACTCGACGACCCCACGGTGCTCCCGGAGCACACCGACTCCTACAAGGACCTGTGCTGGACGGCGCCCGACGACTACGCCGAGGGCGTCCGTACGAAGCGCATAGAAAGGTTCAACCCCAAATTCCTGGACATCGCGGATGACGCGGACAGCGACAGCGTCACCGTCTGTGCGCGCGGTCTGTGCCTGCAGACCGCCAACGAGGTTCTCGCGGACCTCGCGGCCAACGGCCCGGCCGCGGTCACCTCCGCATGACCGGCGTACCCGGCATGCCAAGGACGGGCCCGAACCTCGATGGGGACCTCGAGCGGATTCGCTCGGACTTTCCGATCCTGCACCGCAACGTCGGCAGTGCCGGCCACGAGAAGCCCCTGATCTACCTGGATTCCGGCGCGACCTCTCAGCGCCCTTTGCAGGTGGCAAACGCCGAGCGCTTGTTCGTCCAGACGTCCAACGCAGCGGTCCACCGAGGAGCGCACCAACTCTCCGAAGAGGCCACAGCGGCCTACGAAGGCGCCCGCACCCAGATCGCCGGCTTCGTGGGCGCCGACCCCGGCGAAGTGGTGTTCACAAAGAACGCCACCGAGGGAATCAACCTCGTCGCCTACGCGATGAGCAATGCCACGACGGCGGGTGACGACGCCGCACGCTTCCGAGTCGGCCCCGGCGACACCATCGTGGTGACCGAAATGGAACACCACGCCAACCTGATCCCCTGGCAAGAACTGTGCCGGCGTACGGGCGCCACCCTGCACTGGCTCGGCCTCACCGACGAGGGCAGGCTCGATCTCTCGGCCCTGGACGAGGTCATCACACCCCGCACCCGGCTGGTCGCCTTCACCCACCAGTCGAACGTGCTCGGCACGGTCAACCCCGTGCACCGCATCGTGGCCAGGGCCGCCGAAGTGGGGGCGCTCACCCTGCTGGACGCCTGCCAGTCCGTACCGCATGCGACGGTCGACTTCCACGACTACGGAGTGGACTTCGCGGTCTTCAGCGGCCACAAGATGCTCGGCCCCTTCGGCGTCGGCGTCCTGTACGGCCGGCGCGCACTGCTGGAGGCCATGCCGCCCTTCCTCACCGGCGGCTCGATGATCGAGTTCGTGGAGATGGCCGGGTCCACATACGCCCCTCCGCCCCAGCGCTTCGAGGCCGGCGTTCCCGCCGCCTCCCAGGCGGTCGGCCTGGCGGCGGCCGTGAGCTACCTGACCTCGGTGGGGATGGACCGGATCACCGCCCACGAGCGGATGCTCACCCACACCGCGCTCACCACCCTGGGCGGCATCGAGGGAGTCCGCATCCTCGGCCCCACCACCACACAGGACCGGGGCAGCGCGGTCTCCTTCGTCGTCGAGGGCGTCCACCCGCACGACGTGGGCCAAGTCCTGGACGCGCGGGGGATCGCGGTCCGGGTCGGACACCACTGCGCGTGGCCGCTGCACCGCCGCCTGGGGGTCCCGGCCAGCGTGCGGGCCAGCTTCTACCTCTACAACCGCCCCGAGGAGATCGGGACGCTGGCGGAGGGCATCGAGGAAGCGCTGGCGGTCTTCGGAACGAGAAAACCGAACCCGCGACCGCTGACGGGCAAGGGGAACGACGGGCCCAAGAGGACGGCGACATGCACCTGACCGAAGAACACCAGGCAATCATCCTCGACCACTACCGCGCCCCCCACAACAAGGGCCTCAGAGAGCCGTACGACGCCGAATCCCGCCACTTCAACCCGATGTGCGGAGACGACATCACTCTGCGGGTCAGCCTGGAGGCAGACGCGGACCCGGCGGTCATCCACGATGTGTCGTACGACGTGCAAGGCTGCTCGGTCAGCCAGGCGTCGGTCTCGGTCATGACGGACCTGGTCATCGGCCGCTCGGTACAGGAAGCCGAGGAACTCCACACGGAATTCGCCTCGCTGCTGCGCGACCCCCTCCCGGACTCCCTGCCGTGGCCGCCCCACTTGGCCGACGCAGTCGCCTTCCGCGACGTCTCCCGGCACCCGGCCCGGATCAAATGTGCGCTGCTGTGCTGGGTGGCGCTGAGGAAGGCGCTGACCGCCGGCTAGTCGTCGGCGGAGCGGCCGGAACGGACGACGGACGCGGGTGCTGCGCGCGCTCGGCAGCACTGGCGTACGCGAACCAGGGGAGGAAGAACTGGGTGGTCGGGCCGACCGCGAGTGCGTAGAGCACGGTGCCGAGGCCCGCCGTCCCGCCGAGCAGCCAGCCCACCGTGAGCACCGTGAGTTCGATCAGCGTGCGAACGAGCCGGATGGAGCGCCCGGTCACGGCGGACGCGCCCGTCATCAGCCCGTCCCGCGGCCCGGGTCCGAAACGCGCGCCGACGTAGACGGCACCGGCCAGTCCGTTGAGAACGACCCCGCCGACGAGCAGGCCGGCCCGGACGGGCAGCCCGAGGTGCTCGGGGAGGAGCAGGAAGCCGAGGTCGGACGCGCACGCCAGGACGACGACGTTCGCGACGGTGCCGAATCTCGGCACTTGCTTGAGAGGTATCCACAGCAGGAGCACGAGCACACCGACGACCGCGCTGATCGTGCCGAAACTCAGGGACGTGTGGCGCTCCACCCCCTCGTACAGCACGCTCCAAGGGCTGACGCCCAGCGCGGCCCGGACCATCACCGAGAGGCTGAACCCGTAGAGGGCGAGGCCGGCGAACAGCTGAGGGAGTCTGCGCAGCGGCCGTTCGGCGAGGCGGACGTAGGTGAGGGCAGGTTGCATGCTGTTCGCCTCCGCGAGGTGTTCGTCTTCCTTCAAGACCAATGAGGCGAGTCTGTAGAGTGATTGGCCTGAACAACATGGCCAATCCCGGGGGAATGGTTGGTATGGCTCTGCCCGACTCTTCGGCCGGCTCTTTGGCCGACTCGCATCCGCTTCGGCCTTCGGCGGGAAGGGAACGCAGCGACCGGGCACTGGGCAGCCGCCAGCTCGCCGCCATGCTGCCCGACCTCGCCGGAGCACGCCCCGCCTACCGGCACGTGGCCCAGGCGATCGGCGCGCTGATCCTGGACGGACGGATCGCGCTGCACGTCCGGCTCCCCGCCGAGCGGGAACTGGCCACCGCCCTCGACGCCAGCAGGGCCACCGTCACCGCCGTCTACGACCTGCTGCGCGAGCAAGGGTTCGCACGCAGCCGCCAGGGCGCCGGCACATGGACCGACCTGCCGGAGGGCCGCAGCCCCCGCCGCGTCACCCGGCTCCTCGGCCCCGAGGACACCGTGATCGACCTGGCCCGCGCCGCCCCCGGACTGCCCGGACAGGCGCTCACCGACGCCCTCGCTCACATCGCTCCCCAGCTCGCGGAGCACGCGCACACTCCCGGCTACCACCCCTACGGCCTGCCCGAGCTGCGCGCCGCCATCGCCGAGCGCTTCACCCGGCGCGGCCTGGCCACCGTGCCCGAACAGATCCTGGTGACCTCCGGCGCCCAGCACGCCCTCACCCTGGCCATGGGGCTGCTGTGCCGGCCCGGCGACCGCGTCATGACCGAGAACCCGTCCTACCCGAACGCCCTGGAAGCCATGCGCCGGGCCGGGCTGCGCACCGTGCCGGTCCCCGTGACCGACACCGGCTGGGACATCGAGGTCATCGAATCGACCCTGCGGCAGGCCGTTCCCCGACTCGCCTACCTGATCCCCGACTTCCACAACCCGACCGGTTGCCTCATGCCCCGGCAGCAGCGCGTCCGCCTGCTGCGCGCCGCGCAGAGCTCCGGCACCTGGCTGGTCGTCGACGAGACGCTGGCCGACCTGGCACTCGACGTCCCCCGCCCGGAGCCCCTCGCCTCCCACGCCACACCCGGTGGAGCCGGCCAGGTCATCACCATCGGCTCGATGAGCAAGACCCACTGGGCAGGGCTGCGCATCGGCTGGCTGCGCGCCCCGGCGCGCCTGGTCACCGAACTCGCCGGCCAGCGGGTCGCCACGGACATGGGCGGCTCGGTCCTGGACCAGCTGCTGGCCCTGACCCTGCTGGCCCAGGCGGGGGAACTGCTGCCGAACCGCCTGGACCAACTGCGCGAGCAACGCGCCGCCCTCGCCGCCGCCTTGGCCGAACACCTCCCGCAGTGGAGCCGGCAACTGCCGCCCGGCGGCCTGTCACTCTGGGTCGACCTCGGTGAGCCCATCGCCTCGGCGCTCGCCGAACGGGCACTGGACTACGGGGTGCGGATCGAGGGCGGCGCCTACTTCGCCACCGACCCGGGCATTTTCGAACAGCGCCTCCGCATCCCCTACACCCTGCCTCCGGACACCCTCCGCGAGGCCGTGCGCCGTATGGCCAGGGCCCTCGCGGACGGGCCCGCGCTGGCATCCGCTGCCCGGCGATCGCATTGGGTCGCCTGAGTGAGCGCGAGCACCAGGTGGATGTCCGGTTCTCGGCTGTGGAGGAGAGGTGAAGGGCGTACAGAATGCGCCCAGTCACCTACCAACGCCGGCGCCGGAAATCCGCTCATCCACCTGGGAGGTTCCGCCATGCGCTCCGTCACGTTCGCTCCGCTGGCCGGTGCGGCCGTCCTGGCCGCGTCCGTGCTCCTTGCCGCCCCCGATGCCGCGCACGCCGCGCCTCCCGCCACTCACCCCGGGCTGACCTGGGCGAAGCTGGCCGACGGACCCGACGGCAGTGTGCAGGTCGGCAGTGGCGCCTCGAGCAACCCGTACCAAGGCGACACCCCGGCGAGCGCCAGCCTGCCCGTACTCTGCCTGAAGGCCGACGGCAGCCCCGTGCCCGACGGGATCACCCCGGGCTTCTACGCGGGCTGGGCGCAGGGCACCGTCGCCGCCAGCAGACCCGTCCGCGGCTCGCGCCTCAACAGCCGCAATGCCGCGGACAGCGTCTGCCAGGCGGAATTCGGCGCGGGTTGGCGGATGGCCGAATTCCACGACGGCCACTACGGTCCGGACCTCAATGCGACCGGCGGCTGGACCTTCTGGGCGTACGGCACCCTGCCCGCGAACACCCGCATGTGGACCGCCATCAACGATCAGCGCGCCAACCCCTGGGACTGACAAGCCTCGGGCGATCGCTTCACGGACCTGGCGAAAGCATGCCGGCGGCCAGGGCTGTGCCCTCGATCCGGGCGCGGATCTTGGCGAAGGCGGTCTCGCGGGAGGTGGAGGTGTCGTCGGCGAAGGGCGAGAAGCCGCAGTCGTCGCTGGTGCCCAGGCGGTCTGGGGGCAGGTGGCGGGCTGCGGCCAGGACCCGGTCGCGGACCTGCTCGGGGGTCTCCACGCGCGGGTCGATCGGGTCGGTCACCCCGATGAACACGCGGGCGCGGTCGGGCAGATGCTCGGCCAGGACGGCGAGGGCCTTCTCCGGTTCCGGCTCGCTCGCCAGCTGGACGTAGAAGACGCCGGCCTTGAGCTGCAGCAGCCTGGGCAGCAGCAGGGCGTAGTCCACGTCGAGGCTGTGGGTGGAGTCCTGGTCGCCGCCGGGGCAGGTGTGCACGCCGATCCTGGCCAGCTCCGCGGCGGAAAAGCGCTCCAGGACACGGTTGTTGAGCGTGATGAACTGCTCCAGCAGACCGCCGCTCGGGTCCAGCTTGAGCGCGAGGCGGGCCTCGGTGAAGTCGAGCTGCACGACATGCGCGCCGGCATCCAGGCAGCCGCGGATGTCGGCCTCGGTCTCGGCGGTGAGATCGTCGAGGAAGGCTTCGCGGGGATAGCCGTCGATGCCGTCCGGAGGGTAGAGCAGGCTGAGCGCCGAGGGGGCGATGACGGCCTGTTTGACGGGGACGCTCGCATGCTGCTGCGCGGCCGTCAGATAGCGCTCGGCATGCACTGCGTAGCGCATCGGTCCCGCCATGAGGCGGGGCAGCTGCCGCTGGTGTCCGTCGGCGAAGGGGATGACGACACCGTCGGCCGCCAGCCGGTCCAGACCCGCGAGGGGGTAGGTGGCGAAGCTGGGCTTGGACTGCTCGCCGTCGGTGACGACCGGCGAGCCGAGCGCCTCCAGGCGGTGGATGGTGTCGCGGATCGCGTGGTCCTGGGCGGCGGCGAGCTCGGCGTCGCCGATCCGGCCGGCGGCGTGGCCGACCATGGCCGCGAGCAGCTCGGCGGGGCGGGGGATACTGCCGATGGGTTCGGTGGGAATCACCGCGCGGTCCCGGCTCACCGCTTGGCCTCCTTGATCTCCAGCCGCGCCTGACCGCTGTGCCCCTGGATACCGGAGAGGAGGCAGTCGGTGGGCAGCTGTTGGCGGGGCAGCGCGAGGAGCACGTCCCGCCGTACGGACTGGCCCTCGCCGCGCCCCTTGACGACCCGGCCCGACAGCATGACGTCGAGAATGCCGGCGACACGGAGGGTCGAGCCGCTGTCGTACGCGATCAACGACCGCTCGCCGTCGGCATACTTCACGAACTCCGTGATTCGGGGATTGCTCAAACCGTCACAGGACGCTGCCGGTGAGACCCCTTCCAGGAAGCCCATGGCCGGTTCGCTCTTCCGGCCGGATGCGAAGGTGCACACGTACCCGGCCTTCGTGTGGACGCGGGTCTCGTGCGGCAAGAGCGTCAGGGGCGGGTCGTACGTGCTCTCGCTGGCGCCCTCGCACACGATGCCTTCTCTGTGCTTTCCCTCGTCGGCCTGACCGGGTGGAGCCGTCAACCACGACGTGCCGACCAGGACCAGGGAGCTCAACGCCAAAGCCGTGCCACGCCTGCTGGCCATGCACCCTCCAGTGACCCGGATCCGCTACCGACCCCCTGGCTACCCCCGGGCTCCTCGCACCACCCCGGCTCCTCGCAGTGCACCGGCCGCGCGCGCCCCGCGTGCGCGCGGGCCATGTGCCGCGCGCTCCACGTCACCGCGGCGCAAGCTGCTCATGCCGCCTTGAACACCGGGGCACCGGGTAGGGACGGCTGAGCGCAATCACCGCTTTCACGACCAGACTTGACAGAAGGGGATCTGATGGACGACATCACCGCGAAGAAACTCGTCTTCGCCATGCTGGACGCGGACGGGGACGGCGTCATCTCGACAGAGGAGTACGCCGCACGGGCCGAGCGGGTGGCACGGGCGACGGGACGGTCGATGGACGACCCCCTGGTCGTCGCCGCACGCGCATCCGGTCAGCAGGCGTGGGCGGCGATGGACGCGGACGGCGACGGAGGGGTGACCTTCGAGGAGTACGCGGCATGGGCCGGTGCCGAGGCGTTCGACACCGTCTGCAGGCCTGTGCTCGGCGCACTCTTCGACCTCGCCGACACCGACGAGGACGGTGCCTTGAACCTGCCGGAGTTCACGACGCTGCGCACGGCACTGGGAAACCCGGTCGGCAACATCGAATCGGCCTTCGCCGCGCTGGACACCGACGGCGACGGGCGCATCAGCCGTGACGACTACCTCGCCTCGATCCGTGCACACGTCGCCGAAGGAAGCTCCCCTGTGGGCGCGGCTCTCTACCGCATCGAGACGGCGGGTGCCGCAGCGGGAAGGTGAGGGCGCCGACAGTTCGGGTGCACCGGAACCCCCGTCACCACCCCGGACGTCGACCGCATGGGCGAGGCTCCCGCCCGTGTTCCCGGCCGTGTCCCCGCCGACCGCGGGCCGGACCGCTCCGTCCGAGGTCGCGGTGGTGCTCCGCCCGCCCGCGACGCGCCGCGTCGGCTCCGTACGTCCCCCCTTCGGTCCCGTCCGCGCCACCCGGCCGGGCGAACGGCGGCCGGCCCCGCGGTTGCGGGTGCGGGCGCCCGGCCCGAGGGTGGATGTCAAGATCATCGAACCGGCGTATTTCCGGTGAGGGGCGGCGGACCCGCGCGGCTTGGCGGGGCGTCACCCGTGAGGAGCCACGCATGTCCGGATACCGGGAAGTCCTGCGGCACGGCCGCGGGCGCCACAGGCGGCGCCGGCGGACCTCGCTGAAGGCGGCCGTGACCGTCGGCGCGCTGGTGGCGGGCTCGGCGTTCGCGGTGACCGCGATGGACGACCCGCCGCAGAACTGCGATCCGCAGCCTCGGGCCAAGGCCGGCGGCTCCGCCCGCCGTGACGCCGGCCGGGTCGATCCGTGCCCGGCCCGCGCCGTCGGCCCGGCGGGCAAGGCGGGGGACCGCGACGGCCCGGACGGCACACCCCGCGGCGAGGGCGGTACCGGCCACCGCACCCCGGCCCCGCCCGAACCCGAGGGCGTCTACGACCGCGAACGCTGCGGCAACACCTCCGGACGCATCCTGCTCTCCCTGGACGACTGGCCCTACAGCGACCCCGACCGGGCCGTCCGCATCGGCGCCCAGCTCCAGGCGAAGGGTGTCCGCGCCGCCTTCTTCCTGATCAACCGGTACGCCTCCCAGTACCCGCAGATCGTCTCCACGCTGCGGCAGCAGGGCCATTGGGTGGGCAACCACACCTACTCCCACCGGAACCTGCCGGGCCTGAGCGAGGACGAGGTCCAGGACGAGATCAGCAGGGGAGTGCACGGCAACCTGCTGCGCCCGCCCTACGGCGATGCGGGGGAGCGGGAGCGGGAGATCGCGGCCGACCTCGGTTACCGGATCTGCAACTGGACCATCGACACCCACGACTGGGAGAAGGTCGAGGGCGCCATGCGCAGCGCCGACTCGATCCGGACGATAGTCCGGGAGGCGACGACCGGTGAGAAGCAGAACGGCGTCGTCCTCGGCCATCTCTTCAGCAACTTCCCGGAGGCCCTCAACGGGGTGATCGACGACTTGCACGCCCAGGGCTACCAGTTGTGCCGCAACACCGGCCCGGTGGGCGAGCAGGTCCCCTACCCCTTGCAGTGCTGACCGGCCGGCTTCACTCGTAGCGCAGGTACGTGCGCCGGACGGATCGGAACGCCGCCAGTTCCTCCTGCCAGGCCCCGACGACCGCGTCGGTGTCCGCCCCGGCGTCGATCATCGTGCGGAGCCGGGTCGAGCCGGAGAGCTTGTCGACGAAGTGGTCGGGCCGCCAGGCGAAGCCGCTCCAGTGCCGCTTGGCGGCCACCAGCAGGGCGACGGCCGTGCGCACCGGATCGTAGGCGTCGCGGTCGTGGACGTGGAGGTGCGCTCCGCCCACGGTCCGTCCCTGGTACGTGCCGAACGTCGGGACGTAGTACGCCTCCCGGAAGTGCACCCCGGGCAGCCCCGCGGCGTTGGCCGCCCGGGCCCAGCGGCCGTCGAGGCCTTCGGCGCCCAGCATTTCGAAGGGACGGACGGTGCCGCGGCCCTCCGACATGTTGGTGCCCTCGAACAGGCCGGTGCCGGAGTAGACGAGGGCGGTGTCGGGGGTGGCCATGTTGGGGCTGGGCGGCACCCACGGCAGTCCGGTGGTGTCGAAGAAGTCGCCGCGCCGCCAGCCCGACATCTCCACGACGGCCAGCTCCACCGCCTGCCCGGCGGCTTCCGGCACGAACTCGCCGTTGTAGAGCAGGGCGAGCTCGGCGACGGTCATCCCGTGGGCCTGGGCGATGGGGGCCCGTCCCACGAAGGTGGCGAACCGTCTGTCGAGCACAGGTCCGTATGCCTCCCGGGCGCCCACCGGGTTGGGCCGGTCGAGGACGACGAAGCGCTTCTTGGCCATGGCGGCCGCCACCATGCAGTCGTAGAGCGTCCAGATACAGGTGTAGAAGCGGGCCCCGGCGTCCTGGCTGTCGTAGACGACCGTGTCC
Source organism: Streptomyces olivoverticillatus (assembly GCF_014203555.1). Classification (GTDB taxonomy): domain Bacteria; phylum Actinomycetota; class Actinomycetes; order Streptomycetales; family Streptomycetaceae; genus Streptomyces; species Streptomyces olivoverticillatus. The sequence continues at coordinate 385,178 of NZ_JACHJH010000003.1, forward strand.
ACCGGGGCCTTGGCGAAGACCTCTCGTAGGCGCTCGCCGCTCTTGAGGTAGGTGTCGCGTACGGGCAGTCCGCTCGCCGGGTCGGTGTAGTCACCTTCGGAGAGCCCGGCCTGCGGGGTGCCGCGGTAGCCGTGCTCAGCGGCGAAGATGGTGGTCAGCCGTACGCGGGAATCGGCGTGCATGACGTCCACGACGCCTCGGGCGTCGGCGGTGACGCCGCTCTGGTTGGTGATGATGCCGACCCGCTGCCCTTCCAGCAGCCGGTAGCCGTCGGCGGCGAGCCGCTCGAACCCGGTCCTTACCCGGGTGGGGGAGGCGTGGCACTCGCGGGGCGCCGCCGCGGCCCGGCCTGGCGTGGTCGTCGCGGTGGTCGCCAGGGTGGTCGTCAGCCCTGCTGCCCCCGTGGTCAGCAGGGCCCGTCTCGAAACCGTCATACCTCGGCAAAGTAGACCATCAATGGCCCAAAGCCGTGTATCTCACCGGAAGTCGGAGCAGACCGTGCAGCGCCATGCTCGGCCGCCAGGCCAGCGTGTCCGGGTCGGCGTCGAAGTCCAGGTCGGGGCAGCGCTCCAGCAGGGACCGGACGGCGACGGCCGCTTCCATGCGGGCGAGCGGGGCGCCGAGGCAGTGGTGTATCCCGTGGCCGAAGGCCAGGTGCCCGCGTGCGTCCCGGCGGATGTCGAAGCGGTCGGGGTCGGGGAAGCGGTGCGGGTCGCGGGAGGCGGCCGCGAAGACGACGATCACCGGCTCGCGGGGGGCGATGGCGGTGCCCCCGATCTCCAGGGGCTCGGTGGCGAAGCGGTAGGCGGAGCGCTCGGCCGGGGATTCGTAGCGCAGGGTCTCCTCGATCGCGCCGGGCAGCAGTGACCAGTCGGCGCGCAGCGCGGCGAGCTGGTCGGGATGGCGCAGCAGCCCGTGGACGGTGCTGGAGATGAGGTTGACGGTGGTCTCGTGCCCGGCGACGAGCAACAGGAAGGCCATGCCCAGCAGTTCGCCGGGGGAGAGGCGGTCGCCGTCCTCCGCGGTGCGGGTCAGGGCGCTGAGGAGGTCGTCCTCCGGGCTCCGGCGCTTGGTCTCGATCAGTCCGGCGAGGTAGCCGGTCATGTCCTGGGCCGCGGTGGTCGCGGCTTCCACGCTGGACGGCATGACCACCTCGTTGGACCACCCGCGGAAGGCGGCGCGGTCGGCCGGCGGCACGCCGAGGAGTTCGCAGATGACGGTCAGCGGGAGGGGGAGGGCGAAGGATTCGACGAGGTCGGCGCGGCCGGTGGCCGGCAATTCGTCGAGCAGCCGGTCAGTGATCTGCTGGATGCGGGGCCGCATGGCCTCGATGCGATGGGCGGTGAACTCCCTGGTGACCAGCGCCCGCAGCCGGGTGTGGTCCGGCGGGTCGGTCTGGAGCATGTTCAGCCCGATGGCGTAGCCGCCGTCGTCCTTCCAGTCCGGCGAGTGGCGGATGTCGTTGGCCAGCCGGGGATCGGTCAGGGCGGCCTTGGCCTCCTCATGCCCGACGATCAGCCAGGCCTCGCGGTCGTCGGGGGTGCGGATCCGGTGGACGGGCCCCTGTTCGCGCAGGTGGGCGTAGAGGGGGTTCCGGTCGGTGTCGAAGTCGGTGCCGGGGGGTGTCAGGTCCTCGAGGGCGGGCGTGGCCATGGGCGGTCCCTTCTGCATCCGGGATATGACTGACAAACATGCGGGGAGGATTCCCCGTTTACAGGCCCGACTGTAGCACTAACCGGGGAGCATTCCCCGAATCGAAAAGCCCATTCGGTCAAGGGAGGGGTCGGGGAGAAACGATCAGTCGGTGCGGGGGCCGCGGGCCCGTACGGGCTTCCGTCCGGCCCACCACGACAGAGCCGGGAGCGTGACCGCCAGCCAGGCCGTGGCCAGCAGCCACCCCGCCACGATGTCCGACGGCCAGTGCACACCCAGGAAGACCCGGGTGGCCGCCACGGTCACCGCCCACAAGCCGCAGCAGGCCGCGGCCACCCGCCCCGCGATGCGCGGGGCCACCCGCAGCACCGCCCACGCCAGCAGCCCCGCAGCCAGGGCGCTGGTCGTGGCGTGACCGGAGGGGAAGGACGCGTCGGACGCCTGGAACGCCCAGTCCGCGGCCGGCGGACGCGGCCGGTCCACGGCGATGCGCACCCCGATACGGACCAGTTGACCGAGCCCCAGCACCGCCATGGCGGCCAGCGCCCCGATGAAGCGACGGCGGCACCCGATCGCACCGGCCGCCGCCACAACCGCATAGGGGAACACGCCCGTGCCCGTATCGGTGATCACATCGGCCACGTGCTGCGCCGCCCGGGTGCGGTGCACGAGAGCCCAGTGATGCAGGCTCTCGTCCACCGCGAAGGGGGCACGGTGCACGGACAGCACCAGCGCCGTCAGCACGCCCAGCACGGCAAGCGCCGCAGCCGCCACGGCCGCCGCCCTCCGCGAGGGCAACCAGCCCTTCACGCGGAGGTCAGCAGGAACGGACGCAGCCGGCCCTTGCGGGCCCGTTCGACCCAGGGCGCGGCCCGGGTGGCGAGCAGCGTCAGCGGCACCGCCAGCGCCACCCCGAGCAGTGCGCCCGCGGCGACGTCGTGCGGGTAGTGCACGCCGACCCACACCCGGGAGGCGGCCATGGCCACCGCCGCCAGCGCGGCCACCGCACCCAGCCGCCGGTCGACGAGCCACAGCGCCGCCGCGGCCGAGAAGGCGATCACCGAGTGATTGCTGGGGAAGGACCAGTCGCCCGAGGCGGGGCAGGACTCCAAGGTGAAGCTGCCCGGCAGCGACCGGCAGGGCCGCTCCTCGCGCACCAGCGACTTCACCACCATGTCCACGCCGTAGACGGCCACCACCACCAGCGGGACGGCCAGCGCACGCGCCATCATCGGAGCGTCCGCGCGCCGAGCCCGCCACCAGGCCATGACCATCAGCACCGCGAAGAGCGCCAGCCCGAAGGCCGACCACGTGGAGACGGTGTCGTTCAGCAGCCAGGGCGCGTGCCGGGCCTCCTCGGTCACGTCCCGGTAGAGCCCGCCGTCGATCCCCGAGCCGTCGAAGGCCAGGGACACCGCAGGAGATATGTACGTCATCGACGACCACCCTCCCCGCCGGCCGGAGCGGAGGCCGCGCGCCGCCGCCCGCGCAGCAGCTCCCACGCCAGCGGCAGCAGCGAAATCAGGACGACCAGGCCGACGATCGGCAGCAGATACCGGTCGACATTCGGCACCGCCGAACCCAGCCCGTAGCCGGCCAGCACCAGGCCGGCCGTCCACAGCAGCCCTCCCGCCGCCTGCCACACCGCGAAGGTGCGCGGCGCGACGCCCAGGGCCCCGGCGAGCGGATTGAGCACGGTGCGCACCACCGGGACGAACCGGGCGAGCACGATCGCACGGGCGTGCCCGTACCGGTTGAGCAACTCCTCGGCGCGCGCGGCTCCTTCGTGGAGCTTCTTGGCGCGGGAACGGGCCAGCAAGGCGCGGCCGCCGCGCCGCCCGAGGACGTAGCCGACCTGGGCCCCGGCCAGCGCGCCGACCACGGCGGCCACCAGCACCTGCGTCAGGTCCAGCCGCGGCCCGGCGTGCGCGCCCGCCCTGCTGAGCAGGCCGGCGGTGAAGAGCAGGGAGTCCCCGGGCAGGAAGAACCCCACGAGGAGCCCGGTCTCGGCGAACAGCACGACGGCGATGCCGAGCGCCCCGAAGGCCGCCAGCAACGACGAGGCATCCAGGACATTGACGGCCAGATCGGTGGCCGGGGCGGCGGCAAGTGGTGCAAGCACGGGTGCTGGGCCTCCCATAATCGAGGGACGGGACCGAGAGTCCCGCCGTCTACAATCCAGTAGACGGTCCACGAGACTGTAGACGATCCATGGGAGGGAGCGGTTCCACGTGACCGAGTCCATACGCCGCCCGGCGGGCGAACTCGAGGCCGCCGTGCTCTCCGCCCTCTGGGCCGCCGAGCGCCCGCTCACCCCGCCCGACGTCCAGCAGGCACTGGACACCCCCCTCGCCCGGACGACCGTCGCCACCATCCTGGCCCGCCTGCACGACAAGGGCACCGTCCGTCGCACCCGGGCCGGGCGCGCCTACGCCTACAGCCCGGCCGTCGAGGACCACGCCGCGCTCGCCGCCCACCGCATGCACAGCGAGCTGGACAAGGAGCACGACCGGCCGGGTGTCCTCGCCCGCTTCGTCTCCCGCCTGACCACCGACGACGAGGCGCTCCTGCGCTCTCTCCTCGAGCAGGCCGCCGTCCCCGGGGACCCGGGGTGATCTGGGCGGTCTGGGCGCCGCTGATCGCGCCCTTCCTCGCCGTCCCCGCCGCCCGCCGCCTCGCCGCCCTCCTGCCGCCGCGCCGGGCCGCACTGCTGCTCGCCGCCTCCACCGCCTCGCTCGCCGTGTTCAGCACGGCCTCGCTCGCCCTGCTGAGCGTGGCAGCCCTGCTGCACCTGCCCTTCGTCGCTGCGCTTGGCCACATCTCGGTGGCACTGCTGCCGCACGACACGGCGTTCGCCGCACCGCTCGGAGCGGCCGCCTGCGGCGCCGCGCTCACCGTGGCCGTCGCCGCGGTCCGCGTCCTGCTGCGCCACGGACGCCAGGTGCTGCGCGCGGACGCCGCGGTCGCGGGGCACTCCAGCGCCGGGGACCTGACCGTCCTGCCGGACGCGGGGGCCGACGCCTACGCGCTGCCCGGCCGCCCCGGGCGGATCGTCGTCACCGCGGGGATGCTGCGCAGGCTGGACGCCGGGGAGCGGGCCGTGCTGCTGGCCCACGAGCGGGCTCATCTGGCCGCCCGCCATCATGTCCTCCTGCTCTGCGCCGAACTGGCCGCCTGCCTGCACCCGGCCCTGCGCGCCCTGCGCGAACCGCTCGCCTTCCAGCTGGAGCGGTGGGCGGACGAGGAAGCGGCCACGGCGGTGGGCGACCGCAGGCTGGCCGCCCGCGCGGTGGGCCGCGCCGCCCTCGCCGCCTCCGCGGCCCCGCCCGGCCGCCGTCCCGACCTGGCGCTGCGCGCGACCGCCGGCCCCGTGCCCCGCCGGGTCGCGGCCCTGCTGGCCGCACCCGCCACCGCCAGCGGGATTCCCGGCCGGGCGGCGTACTGCATAGCGGCCGCGCTGACCGGCTGTCTGCTGGTCTCCGGAGCGGCGACGGCCGACGCGACCAGCGATCTGCACCAGAACATCGAGTCGGCACAGACGGCGGCCGTCACCGGCCGGTGACGGCCGCCGGCACTTCTTCGGCCGGTGCTTCTTCAGTCAGCGCTACTTCGGTCAGCGCTACTTCGGTCAGTGCCGCTTGGTGAACGGCGCGAACGTGTGGCTGAAGTACCAGGGGTTCTGCTCCAGGCCGGAACAGGTGTCGGATCCCTTGGTGCCCGGACAGCCGCCGTTGTCGCGTTGAAGCGCCCAGAACGAGAGGGTGTTGACGCCCTGCGCCGAGGCCCACGCGGACACCGTGGCGGCGTCCTTCGCGGTGAAGGTCTCGGCGGGCCCGTAGTCGTCGATGCCCGGCATCTCCGTGATGCCGGTCATCGCCCACAGCCGGTCGGAGCTCTTCGCCGGGTAGAGCCCGGCGAGTTGGGCGTGCAGGCCGGTGGCCGCGCTGACGGTGTCGGCCGCCATATCGTGCGTGGAGCCGTCGTAGTAATCGAACGTCATGATGTTGACGATGTCGATGTGCGTGCCGTTCGAGACGGCGTTGCGCAGGACGGCCAGACCGCTGTCGGCGAGCCCTTGGGCGGTGGTGGGCAGGGTGTACGAGAACTGCACGGCGCGGCCGGTCACGGCGGCCCAGTCCTGGACCTGCTTGACGGCCTTGTTGCGGCGGTCGATTCCGGCCGGGTTGGTCAGGGAGTTGTCTTCTATGTCGAGATCGAGGCGGGTGACCCCGTAGGTGGTGATCACCTTCTCGTAGGCGGCGGCTATCTTGCCGATGTCGCCGCAGCTGTCGGCGAGTTCCGTGCCGCCGTTGTCCGCCGCGTAACCGCCGAAGGAGGGGATGACGTCGCCGCCGCCGGCCCGGATCGCGGTGACGTCCGTGCCGAAGACGGAGCGGGCGACGGGCCTGCCCGTGTCGCCGTTCCAGTACGGGGTGCACGAACCTTGCGCCTCGGTCTGGAGGAACGCCAGCGTCAGATGCTTCGCCCCCGACTGCGCCGACAGCGCGGCGGGGCTCTCGGGGCCGTAGGTCTCGAAGTAGGGCGCAAAGACATGCGCGGGAAGCGGGGCGGGTCTCGGGGCGGGCCTCGGCGCGGCGGCGGCGGTGGACTGAGCGGATGCCTGTGCCGCGGGGACGCCGCCCGATAGGAGGCCTGCGCTCGCGGCCACGGCGGCCAGCGCGGCGACGAGGGTATGGCGCGATAAGAGTCGTCTCACGAATGCTCCCGGTGGCTGGGTTGTGCACGGGGGTGGGGTGCACAAGGTGGGGGCCGGTACGCGGGAATATCGTTGGACTGGACCAAAGCCGCGTCAAGAGGCGCGGCAGCACGGGATTTCGGCGAACGCCGTGCGAGATCGGGACGGGCGCGGGAAGAGCACCGGGCGAGCACAGGAAATTCCCTCCGTCCCGGGGCCCGTACACCCGGAGCGGAGGGAATTCCGTCGGACTGCCGCGATCGTCAGCCGTTGCCCGAGCCGTTGCCCGAGAGGATCGGGATCTCGTCGAGGATGTGCGACAGCGGGTCGTCGCCGTCGTTGATCGTGGAGTTGTCCGTGCACTGCTGCTGCTGCTGCGAGGTGAGGATCGGCACGTCCTGGAGGCCGATGTTGGCCGCGCCGATCAGGGACTGGATGCCGATCTTGCCGATACCGATGCACGGCTTGTTCAGCGTGCCCTGGATCAGGCTCATCTGCGGGCTTTCCTTGCCCCCGGTCTTGGTGTTGCCGTAGCCGGTCTTCGCACCGTTGGCGTTGGCCACATCCTGGTCGTTGCCGATGGCCATCGCGGGGGTGGCGATGGCGCCGACCGCGGAAGCCGTCATGGCGGCCGTGGCGAGTACCTTCTTGAGCACGTCTATGCCTTTCGATCGATCGGTGATTCCCACCGGGAAGCGACCTGAGTAACTACGCCACATTTGAGAAGTTCCGGACTTTCACTCATTCGAGCCAGTGAAGTAGCCATGGTCAGAGGGCTCTTCCGGGGCAGACGTCAGTCAATCCTTTAAATTGGCCCGCGAATTGAGCGAACCACTATCGCCGGAAGCGGCTCCGGGCTATCTTCGGTCGTGGCCGTACGGGGTGGGCGCGGCCTTCGGCGCCATTTGAGTGACGACGCCGGGACTATGCCGTTCCTGCTGGTAGCGTGCGCCCCGCGGCGGGATTCTCAGCCGTCGGCCCGCTCGGACAGCGCCCCCACAAGCTGCGTCCGGGCGGGCTTTTGGTTACCTGAGCGGGAGGAAGGCCATGACCGTCGAATACATCCGCTACCGCATCGCCGAGACCGAACGCCGCACCGCCTTCGAGAAGGCGTACGCCGCCGCGGCGGAGCACCTCTACGCCGCCCCGCAATGCCTGGGCTACGAGCTCTCGCGGGGCGTCGAGGAACCCGAGCGCTACATCCTGCGCATCGAGTGGACCTCGGTCGAGGACCACGAGGGGGGATTCCGCCGCGGCCCGCATTTCCCGCCCTTCCTGGCCGAGATCCGTCCGTACGTCGACGACATCGAGGAGATGAAGCACTATGAGCGGACGCTGGTGGTGGACAAGAAACGCATGTGACCGCAAGCGCATGTGAACGGCGTGTGACGCGCGCCACCCCCGGTACGGGGCTCGGCGGCTGCCGGAGGCGTATACGCTCGTGGATGTGAACATGCTCGTCAAGCGCCGCCACGTGGACTTCGTCCGCGTCACCAGCATGTCCTGTCGCCGCCACGGCTGACCTTCGCATTCGTGCCGCCCGCCCGTTCCAGGGCCGAGGCCGCCGTCTTCTTCGCGAAGTTTTTGCAGTTCCTGCAGTTCTCGCAGTTCCTCGCACTTTCCTAGCCGCTTCCCGGCCCCGCCCCGTGTCGCCCACCGGCGACCGGTGCCGCGGGCCGCCCGGCCACAGCCGGGCGTGACCGGGCCATCACGCTGTGGACACCCAAATGATCAACGAGCTTCCCGTTCTCGACCTCTCCGCCGCCGCCTCCGCCGACCCGAAGACGCGCGCTCGGTTCCACGACGCCCTGCACACCGCCGCGCGCGACGTGGGCTTCTTCCATCTGACCGGCCACGGCATCACCCCCGCCGAGACCGCCGAGCTGATGGACACCCTCCGCGCCTTCTTCGCGCTTCCCGAAGCGGACCGGCTCGCCATCAGCAACCTCAACTCCCCCCACTTCCGCGGCTACACCCGCATCGGGGACGAGCGCACCGGCGGCAGCCGCGACTGGCGCGACCAGCTCGACATAGGCGCCGAGCGCGCCCCCCGCGTCCCCGCCGCGGACGAGCCCGGCTACTGGTGGCTGGAGGGCCCCAACCAGTGGCCGGCGGCCCTCCCCGAGCTGCGCACCGCCGCCCTGCACTGGATCGACCGGCTCAGCTCGGTCGCCCAGCGGCTGCTGCACGAACTCCTCGCCGCGATCGGCGCTCCGTCCGACTTCTACGACGACGCCTTCGCCGACCGCCCCCACCTGCACCTCAAGCTCGTCCGCTACCCCGGCAGCGCCCCCGACGGCGCCGCCCAGGGCGTGGGCGCGCACAAGGACTACGGCTTCCTGACCCTGCTCCTGCAGGACGAGGTCGGCGGCCTCCAGGTCGAGGGCCCCGACGGCACCTTCATCGACGTGCCCCCGCTGCCGGGCGCCTTCGTGATCAACCTCGGCGAGCTGCTCGAAGTCGCCACCAACGGCTACCTCAAGGCCACCAACCACCGCGTAGTCAGCCCGCCCGGCACCCGCGAGCGCTACTCCGTGCCCTTCTTCTACAACCCGCGGCTCGACGCCCGCATCCAGCCCGTGCCCTTCCCGCACGCCCACCGCGCCCCGGGCGTCACCCAGGACGCGGCCAATCCGCTGTTCGCGGAGTACGGCCGCAACGAGATCAAGGGCTGGCTCCGCGCCCACCCCGGCGTCGCCCGCCGCCACCACCCGGAGCTGCTGGACGCCGGGACGCCCGTGGGCTGAACCGGCCGCGGCCGGCCGCCGCCCGTACCACCAAGATCACACCAAGGTTCCGTCGTCTCTCGTTCAAGGGTTCGTAAGGTGTCCGAAGGGGAACACCTGATACGAGCGCCGAGCGCTTACGGGGGACACGGGGGACGGGGCCATGGGTGGGCTATGGGGTACGGGCGTCGGCTGGCGCCCGGAAATCGCCGGGGACATCGCACGCCCGCAAGGCGTCAACTGGGTGGAGGTCGTGGCGGAGGACGTCTGCCCCGGACACCTCCCCGCCGCTCCTGCGGCTGTGCGAGCGCGGCACGCCCGTCGTCCCGCACGGGGTCTCGCTCGGCCTCGGCGGCGCGGACCGGCCCGACCTCGGCAAGCTGGTCGCCCTGGCCGAGCGCGCCGAAGCGCTGGGAGCGCCGCTCGTCACCGAGCACATCGCCTTCGTCGGATCCGGCGGGCCGCTGACGGCGTCCCCCCGCATCGAAGCCGGGCACCTGCTGCCGGTGCCCCGCACCCGGGACGCGCTGGACGTCCTCTGCGAGAACGTCCGTATCGCCCAGCAACTGCTGCCCGTACCCCTTGCCTTGGAGAACGTCGCGGCGTTCCTCACCTGGCCGGAGAACGAGCTCTCGGAAGGGCAGTTCCTCGCCGAGCTGGTCGAGCGCACGGGCGTCGGCCTTCTCGTCGACGTCGCCAACCTCCACACCAACCACGTCAACCGCGGCGAAGACCCGGCCACCGTCCTCGACGAGCTCCCGCTCGAAGCCATCGCCTACGTGCACGTGGCGGGCGGCTTCGAGCGGGACGGCCTGTGGCACGACAGCCACGCCCACCCCGTCACCCGGCCCGTCCTCGACGTCCTGGCCGAGCTCTGCGCCCGCACCACCCCGCCCGGCGTCCTGCTGGAGCGCGACGACGACTTCCCCGAGGCCGACGAGCTGGCCGCCGAACTCCAGGCGATCCAGGCCGTGGTGACGCGGGCCTCCGCCAAGGACGTACGGACGGGGGTGCCGCAGCGTGTCCGATGACGACCTGGCCGCGGCCCGCGAGCGGCTCGCGCTCGCCCAGCACGCGCTGCTCTCCGCCCTGGTCGCAGGCTCCCCGCCGCCCGAAGGCTTTGACCGCCGAGGCTTGGCCGCCCAGCGTCGCGCGCTGCTCACCAAGCGCGCGCACGTCATCGCCAAGGTGGCACCCGAGCTGCGCGAGATTCTCGGCGCGGATTTCCCGCGCCTCTTCCGCGCCTATGCCCAAGGACGGCCGATGGCAGAGGGATACCGCCGGGACGCAGCGGATTTCGCCCACCATGTGCTCGCCACCACCCGCGATGCCGAGCGGCGACAGCGGCTGACGGTTTGGGCGGCGCGGCAGAGCGATTCCACCCCCGAAAAGCATGGGCTGCTGGGCCGCGTGATGTCCGCCTTGAAGAAGAAAGGCAGCTGACGCATGACCGCCGCATTCATCGTGGCGCTGACCGCCTTGTGCGTACTGTCGGCCTGGCTCATCGGCCTGCGGCTCCAGGCCCATGGCCCGCGCGGCCCGTTCGACGACCTCGCCACCCAAAACTGTCATCGGCTGGACCTGTGGGGCATCGCCTATCTGATGGGCGGCCGTGACCGCGTGGCGGATACGCTGATCGTCAAAACGTACGCCGACGGACGCATAGGCATGGACGACCGCGGCAAGATCAACGTCATCGATGCCAGGGCCGACAGCGCAGAGGAGCGGGCGGTGTTGAGGCACTGCGGCTCCGAATGGAACGTTGCCTTAAAGACCTTGCGCGGAAAACTGCGCAGCGACCCCCTGTCCGACCTCATCGAAAACAGGCTGAGCGAGCCGAAGCTCTTCCTCTCGGAACGCACCATGCGCACATGGCGGATCGTCGCGGGTTTCCAGGTGGCCGCAATAGTCGTCGCGGCAGGCACCAGCTTGGGCATGCTGCTGCATTCAGGCTCTGATCACCGGCCCTTCGCCCTCGTCATCGCGGCCGCCCTGGGCATTGCGCTGCGAGCATTCTGCTCACCGAGCAATCACCGGCAGAGGATGACCGAATACGGCGAGAAGGCCCAGCATCACCTCCGCTCTCGGTCACCCTGGGGCCGACAGGACCCGGATCTCCATCCGGCGGGCCTCGCCGGCGCCGTCGCGGTGTTCGGCACCGCCGTCATCCCCGACAGGACCATGCGCCATCACCTGGAGAACGCCGCCCGCTCGAATGCAATCAGCCGGAGCCGGGCGGCCCGCCGTCGCGCGAGCTCCACGTCTTCCACGTCGTCGTGCGGCGGCGCGACCTGCTCCAGCTACTCCTCGTGCTCCAGCACGTCCAGTTGCAGTGGGGGCAGTTCGAGCTGCTCCTCAAGCAGTTGCTCGTCCTCCAGCTGCGGCGGAGGCAGCAGCTGCTCCTGACGGGACTATGCGCCGGCCCGCCACTCGGCCGCGAAGGCCCGAGCGGGGTTGCCGACGAACACCGCCTCGATGAGTTCCTCCCCCAGCTCGCGCGCCAGCCTCGGCCGCAACGTGCTCAGCAGATACAGCGCCCCCGGGCCCTCGCCACCGGCCGCGCGGGCCGCCGCCGTGGTCGTGTCGCCGCCCAGCAGCAGGCGGTCGCCGAATCCGGCCTCCGCGAGCGCCGCCAGGCAGTCGAACAGCCGCCAGTCGGTTGCATGGTGGGTGCGCGAGGGTCCGTCGAAGGCGAGGTAGGCACCTGCTCGCGCCGCATCCCGGTGCGCCCGGCTGTCGGGGGAGCGGCCCAGATGCCCCAGGACGACGTGTGCCGGAGGCACCTCCAGTTCGCCGCAGAGCAGGTCGAGCACCTCCATCGCACCCGTGCCCAGTTCGAGGTGCACGGCGATGGGGGAGCCCGTTCTGTGGTGCGCATGGGCGGCGGCGGTCATCGTCAGCCGGGCGTGGGCGTCGAGACCGTGGAAGCCTCCGGCGACCTTGATCAGGCCCGCGCGCACCGGCGCCGTCGTCAGATCCTCGACGAAGAGCTCGGCGAGGCGCTCCCTGTCCCGCTGCACCAGTTCGGGTGTGTAGTGGACGGACTGGTGAAGTCCGGTGGCGGCGACCACATGCACCCCGGTCTCCCGGGCCAGCCGGACGAGGTCCGCACGCCGTCGCCCCATCCCGCGCGGCGTCCACTGCACGAGCGCCTGCCCGCCGAGGTCCCGGAAGGCCTGCAGCTCCACTGCGGCGGCCTGAGCGTCGTCGAGCTCCTGGCCCGGCAGCCGCGGGCTCCGCAGGAAGAGGTGGTCGTGCGCATCGCAGACGCCCAGCTCTCCGGCCGGTATGTCGCCGAGCACGGTACGGATGGTGAGCGGTCGTGATTCCTGCGGTTGCATGCAGGGTCCTCCGAGGTCGGAACGTCGAGCATGATCCTTTACGGAGGGCACTGTACGCCGGGCGATGCGCAACCGGCGTGGATCAGATGGCCGTCGGAGCCTCCAGCAGTGTCGGCGTGAGCCAGCGGTTCACAGCGCCGCCGTGGCGGGGCGCAGCAGCGTCGCGATCCTGGCCGCGGAGGTGCCCAGGCCCGTGGGGGCGCCCAGGACGGGCGCCGCGGGGGTGTGGGCCGTGGGTGCAGCGTGGTGCCGCAGCAGGTCCGCTTCCCCGTACCGGTGGCATTCCCGGTGCCAGGTGAGGATCGCGGTCATCCAGTTCTTGAGCTCTTCGGCATGGCCCTCCAGGGCGGCCCGTGCCTCCGCGTCCAGGTCGAACTCCTCGTACAGCGCGGGGAGCTGGGTGGAGAGCACGTGCTGGAACTCCCGCATGCGGGAGCGCATCAGGTCGCTGACGATGCCCAGCGCCTCGGTGCGCCCGCAGTTGAAGAAGTTCTCGACGACGAGGACGGCGTTGTGCACCTCGCCCTCGAATTCGACCTCCTTCTGGTAGGAGAAGACGTCGTTGGTCAGGCAGGCGTAGTCGGCCGCCGCGTTCTCCAGGGCCTGGACGGGCCGGGAACGGTAGACCTCGGGCGGCAGGGTCTTCCCGTGGCCGAACCGGGACAGGGTCATGGTGAGGTCCGAGCCGAAGGTCTTGCGGCGCATCTCGATGTAGTCGACGGGCTCGGGGATGCGGTTCATCCGCTGGTTGTCCAGCTCCCACAGCCAGCTGTCCAGCATGACCTCGATGGCGGCGCGGAAGGCGCGGCGGGCGTCTTCGCCCATGGGGGCCGTGGTCCGCAGCCAGAGGTCGCCCAGTCCGCGCTCCATCGGATTGAGAGGGGTCGGCACGGTCGTGCCGTCGAGCGGCATGAATTCCCGCAACCGGTCGTTGCAGGCCTTCGCGGCCCCGGTGTCGGGGCTGTGCCCGAAGACCACCGGGTAGAGGTCGTCGCCGTAGGTGCCCCAGGTGAGCCAGTCGGTGCCGAGGTCGAGCTCCTCCCGGGTCGCCGCCGGGTGGATGCCCGCTGCGCACAGGCCGAAGTCGTAGTCCCTGAGCTTGGCTTCGGTCCAGACTCCGGACATCGGGTCGCCGGGGGAGGGGTTAAGGAAACCCATCCGGTGTCCCCACTCGATGTTGTGCTTCCGGCTGGCGTCCAGGTGGGGGCTGAGCCGGGTCTCGTACGGCATGTCGAAGTCGGGCAGCGGCAGATGGCCGACGTGCTGGAACGGCACATGGGTGAAGCTGCGCAGCCGGGCCGGCAGTGCGGCCACCAGAGAGGGCACCAGGCGGGCCGCCGAGGTGCCCAGTCCGAGGGGGCCGCCGAGCAGGTCCCCGGCCGTGCTGGAGCAGTCGTCGGACGTGCCGGACCTCTCCGAGGCGCCGTTCATGTAGCGGCTGGAGCGCATGTGCCACTCGTGTCCGCCGGACTGCCAGTCCTGCAGGCCCTTGACGTAGGCGAAGACGTCGGCGTAGGCCTGCCCGTCCAGCCCGTGCTGCAGCAGGAGGGGCTCGACCTCGGTGAGCGCGGTGTGCTCGAACTGCTGGAGCCGGGAGGTCAGCAGGTCGTTCACGGCATCCGCGGCCTGCTGGGTGTCACAGCCGAGGAACCGCTCCAGGACGAGGATGGCGTTGGCCAGCTCGCCCTCGCTCTCGGTCTCCCGCTGGTAGGAGAAGATGTCGTTCCGCAGGTGCACCCCGTCGGCGAAGGTGTCCTTGAGGACCCGCATCGGGCGGCTCGCCGCGATCGCGTCGGGGACCTCGGCGCCCACCGCGTGCTCGACGAGATGGGCTGACCAGGGGGCTCCGCCGACCTTGCGGCGCATCTCGATGTACTCGACGGGGTTGGCGACGCGGCCGTCGTTGATGTTCGACAGCTCCCACATCGACTCTTCGAGCAGGTGCCAGGTGCTCTCCCGGAAGCGCCGCCGCCAGGCCTCAGACATCGTCGGCACCGTGCGGGCCCACAAGTCGGCCAGGCCCGCCTCGACTTGATTGGCCGGCTCCTCGGGAGGGCGGCTGCCGTCCAGCGGCATGAAGGCGGGCAGCCGGTCCAGGTAGGCGCGGGCGGCGTGCATGTCGCCGGTGCGCTTGAACTTGGCCAGGAAGTCGTCGTCGAAGAAGAACACCCACACGTACCAGTCGGTGACCAGGTCGAGCTCCGGACCGGAGGCGTCGGGGTGGGTGTACGAGCACAGCAGCGCGTAGTCGTGGGAGTCGAAGTCCGCCTCGTCCCAGACGCCCGAGCCCTCGACCATCCCGAACTCCCGGGCCCATGCCTTCGAGTGCTCGCGCGCGCCTTCCAGGTGGGGATTGAGGCGTGCCGGGTACGGCATGTAGAACCGGGGGAGCTCGAAGGGGTTCGGCATCGGCGGGCGGCCTCCTCGCGTGAGCCTGGATCGGGTGTCGGCTCACGTTAAGGCGCCCGGGTGCCGGGTGCGGGCAGGTAATGAGTCTTTCCGCTCAATCCGGTGAACACCGGTGCGCTTCCGCTTATCGATCTTCGACGGGGGCGCGGGATCGGAACCTCACAAAAGCTTCCACATCCGCCCAACGTCAAGGGCGCGTGGGCCCGTTGGTGCGACCGGATGTCTTCTTGTGCGCCCCCTCGTTCGGTCGGGATACTCGTTCGCGCAACTCTTGACATGAACGCGACGTACTGGTCCGTTCGTGTGGAACGCCCTCCCGGGCCCGCCGCCCCACCGGCGGCGGGCACACCCCCCTCACAGGAGGTCACGAGTTGAAGGACTCACGCATACCCAAACGGCGCGCGGCCCTGGTGGTCGCCGGGGCCGTGGCCCTGACCACGGCGTCCCTCACCCTGCAGAGCGCCGACGCCGCCGCCCCCATGTCGGCCGTCCAGGCGGGGCAGTTGGCACAGCGCATCGGCGCCGACCGGACCGTGGAACCGGCGGGCTCGTACTACGACGCCGCCGCGCACAAGCTCGTCGTCGACGTCCTCGACCGGGCCGCCGCCGCGAAGGTGCGGGCCGCGGGGGCCGAGGCCAGGATCGTCAAGCACTCGGCGGCCGAGCTGGCTTCGGCCAGACGGACCCTCGGCGCCGAGGCCGCGGTCCCCGGCACCGCCTGGTCCGTCGACCCGAAGACCAACAAGGTCGTCGTCACCGTCGACAGCACGGTCAAGGGCGCCCGGCTGGCGAAGGTCGAGAAGGCCGTCGCCGCGCTCGGCGACAAGGTCGCCGTCAAGAAGACGCCCGGCAGGATCCGGCCGCTCGTCGCGGGCGGTGACGCCATCTGGGGCAGCGGCGTGCGCTGCTCGCTCGGATTCAACGTCACCAAGTCCGGCGAGCCGTACTTCCTCACCGCCGGGCACTGCGGCAACGCCTCCTCCACCTGGTCCGACACCCAGGGCGGCGCCCAGATCGGCACGACGGAGAGCTCCTCCTTCCCCGGCCACGACTACGCCCTCGTGCGGTACACCTCCGACACCGCACACCCCAGCGCGGTCGACCTGTACAACGGCGGCGCGCAGGACATCAGCCGCGCGGCCACGGCGACCGTCGGCGAACAGGTACAGCGCAGCGGCAGCACCACCCAGGTGCAGGGCGGCCAGGTCACCGGCCTCGACGCCACCGTCAACTACCAAGAGGGCACGGTCAACGGCCTGATCGACACCTCCGTCTGCGCCGAACCGGGCGACAGCGGCGGCGCCCTCTTCGACGGCGACACGGCACTGGGCCTCACCTCCGGCGGCAGCGGTGACTGCTCCTCCGGCGGCGAGACCTTCTTCCAGCCGGTGCCGGACGCCCTCCAGGCCTTCGGGGCACAGCTGCCCTGACGGCCGCAGCCGATCGCACGGGTCCCGGCCGGGCTTCCGGCCGGGGCCCTCGTTGTATTGACGAGCGCGGCAGCCGGACCCCGGTGCACATCCCCTTCACCAGTGGCCTGTCCAAAAGCGTGCCAGGACGGAACACTTGGGACGGAGAAGAGGGCAACGGGGGAGGAAACGGTATGCAGCGTCCGGCGGACGGTTTGCGGGAGGAACACCGAACGGAAGTCGAGAGCCTGTTGGGGCGGGCCGTCGAGGAGGAAGTGCGCCGGTCGGGCGGGCGCACGGACGGCGAAGCGCTGCTGCGCCGGGCGTGCGGACAGGCCGATGCCCTGGCGGCCGCGGCCGCGGAGGAGTACGCGGCGTACGTCGGGGCTCTGGACAGCGAAGAGGCATCGGTCCGGCCGCTCGCGGCCCGGCTGTCCAGGGCATCACTCGCCACCCCGGCATGGGTGACCGCAGTGGCCGCGGTGGCCGCGTGCGGCACGGACCTCGGCTTCGGCACCTCGGCGGGCACCGCCGTGGGCACGGGAGCCGTGACGGCCGTGGCCGGGGGCCTGACCGCCGTCGCGAAACTGACGGCCGGGCACTGGCCCGCCGTGCACCGGCGCGCGGCGCGGCGAGGACAGCCCGGCGGGACCGAGCAGCTGCGGCTGCAGTGGCTCACGGCGCTCGAAGTGCGCGGCATCCGGCCGTTCCTGGACCACCAGCGGATGGTCTCGGGCACGCCACGCGGCCGTGGCACAACGGCCGGGAAGGACGCGCACGGCTCCGGTCTCGGGCCGGTGCTGCGCGGTGGGGACCGTAGCGCGGCGGCACACCGGCGCAACGCCCTCGCGCGGTCCTTCGACCACCTTCCGGAAGCCGTGGAGCCGTTCGCGGGACGCCAGACGCAGCTGGCCCGGATCGTCCGGTGCGTGCAGCAGGCACGGGCCGCCATCGACACCAAGCCGACGGTGGTGGTGCTGCACGGGCCGCCCGGCTCCGGGCGGTCCACGCTCGCCCTGAAGGCCGCACACCACCTGCGCGACCAGTTCCGCGGAGCGGGTGTGGTGGATCTACGCGGGGAGAGCCCCGACGAGCAGCCGCTGTCGCCCAGGGACGGACTGATGCAGCTGCTCAACCAGCTCGGCGCCCCGCGCGAACAACTGCTCTTCAGGGAGCGGGCCTCGCAGGAACAGCACATCCAGCGGCTGTCCGAGGTGTACGAACAGCACCTCGCCGGTACGGCGGCCGTCGTCGTGCTCGACGACGCCTCCGACGGCGAGCAGGTCCGCGCGCTGATCCCGCACCGCTCCGACAGCCTGGTCCTCGTCACCGCCCGTACGCCGCTGTCCCTGCCGCCGGACCTGGACGCCTGGGTGCACGAACTGCCGGTCGGCCCCCTGGACCAGGACGGCACGCAGGAGCTGCTGGAGGCCGTGGCCGAGGAGCCCGTGCGGGGCCCGTACGAGGCGGAGTCGCTGGCCCGCGTGCGGGAGCTGTGCGGCGGGCTGCCGCTGGCCTTGCGGATCTCGGGCTCGGCCCTCGGGCCGCGCACCCTGCCCGTACTCGGCGCCGAACTGGCGGCCTCAGGGCAGACCGACCCGGTGGAACGGGCCCTGTGGCTGCGCTACCTGGACCAGAGCGACGGCGCCCGGCTGCTGCTGCGCCGGCTGGCCCTGGCGGGACGGGCTTCCCTGGGCCCCGCGGCCGCGGCAGCGCTGCTGGCCGAGGACGAGAAGGAGGCGGCGGAGGGCCTGATGGCACTGGCCGGGGCCGGGCTGATCGAGCCCGTCCACGCCGACCGCTACCGGATGCACGACCTGGTGCGCTCCTTCGCCCGGGCCCGGCTGCAGGAAGAGGACGAACCCGCCGAGCGCGCCGCCGCTCTGGAGCGGTTGTTCCGCAGCTACGCGGAACTGGCGGACTCGGTCATCCGGATGATCGACGGCAAGACCTCGACCCGGGCGGGCATGTTCACCAAGGGGCCGGCCAGGGTGCACGGCTTCACCTCGCTCACCGCCGCACTGCGTTGGATGGACGAGGAGTCGGGCTTCATCACCTCCACCCTGCGGCACGCGGAAGGAGTCGACCACGCCGTGGTGCTGCACTTGCTGGGCGCCCTGTGCGACTACTGCCTGCTGCGCGGAGACCTCCACCGGCTGGGCGAGCTGAGCGAGCTGACCCAGGCCATGGACCGCGGCCTGCTGACGCGTTCGGTGCAGTGGCGCACGGGCGTCGCGGCCCGCCAGCTCGGCGAGCTGGACAGCTCGCGCGCCACCCTGACCTCGGTGGTCGATCTGTACATGGAGGCCCACAACCAGGCGGGCGCCGCCCGGGCCCTGCGCGACCTGGGCGTCACCCTTCACCACCAGGGGCAACTGCCGGAAGCCGAAGCCAAACTGCGGCAGGCACTGGAGATCCAGACCGCACCCGAGCTGGCCGGCGACCGGGCCTGGACGCTGCACGCGCTGGCGGCGGTCGAGCGCGACCGGGGACGGCCGGCCGAGGCGCTCGCCCACCTGACGGACTCCATGGAACTGCACCGCGAGAGCGAGAGCCTGCACGGCCAGGCGTGGGCACACTTCCAGCTGGGCCAGTTGCGGCTGTGCACCGGCCGGGCGGACGCGGCGCAGACGGAGTTCGACCGGGCCCTGGAGCTGTACCGGCGCACTCAGGACGCCCGCGGCGAGGCCTGGGCACTGACCCAGCTGGCACGCACCGCCCTGGCGAGCGGCGACGCGGAGACGGCGGCGGAACAGCTCCGGCAGGCCGCCTCCCGGCACCGGCAGCACGAGGACGTCCGCGGCGAGGCCTGGACCTTCTACTACCTGGGCCACGCGCTGGAGGAGCTCGGCGACCTCGCGGCGGCGGTGCGCGAACTGGACCGGGCCCGCACGATGTTCAGCCGGATGCGCGACGTCTACGGGCTGGCCTGCGCCCGGCACCATTCCGGCCGCGTCTCCCGCGACCAGCGAGCCGCCCAGACCGGCTCGCTGCGCAACAGCGGCTTCGCGCGCCAGCTGCTGCAGGAGTCCCGGACGGACTTCCAGCGTGCGGGCGTCCCGCACGGCGAGGCATGGTCGTGTCTGGAACTCGCCGTCGTCGACGCGGGCAACGACCGTACCGGCCCGGCGCTGGAGCTGGTGGACGAGGCCGTGGAACTGTTCACCGGCTGCAAGGACCGGCGCGGCGAGAGCTGGGCCCGGTTCCTGCGCTGCAGCCTGCTGCCGTTCACCTCACCCGGTGGATCGGTGGTCGGATCGGCGGTGGCCGAGGAGGAACTGGCCGTTCTGCGGCAGGAGACGGGCACGGGCGACTGGCCGGGCGATCCGGCGCTGGACGAGGCGGCGCAGGCCTACGCCGTGGTGCTGCAGCAGGGCGTCGAACCGGAGTCGGGCTGGCAGGCCTGGCGGCTCGGCATGGTGCCGGGCCGCCGGGCCCGCGATGTCATGGCCGTACCGCTCGGGGGCTCCTGACGGCAGGGTCAGGGGCTGACCGCGTCGAAGCCGTAGCGCAGCGGCTCTTCCGTCACGCGCAGGTCGCGCCGGTAGATGTACAGCGCCGCTATGCGCATCCCGCCGGCCGGGCCCTCCACCGTGCAGGGGTGGGTGACCTGCACCACTCCCGGACGGTGGGTCACGCGGATCGTCACTCCGTCCGCAGGTCCGCCGTGCAGCACGGCCGTTTCGCACTGCGTCATGCCGTCGTGTGTCATGAATCCATACTTTAGAGGTTGCGCAAGCAGTGAAATGTTTGTGCGGGCCGGGAACCGCGGCGTCCGGCCTGCCGTTGGAGACCAGGGGAGAGTGGAGGAGGCGGACCGTGATGGTGCTACGAGGTCGTCGGCGGTGGCTGGTGGCGGCGGTTGTCGCCGTCGGCTGTGTCACGGCATGTGACGCGCAGGGCGGCGGGTCCTCTTCGGCATCGGCGGGTCCCCGGTCACCGAGTGCGTCGGCGCCGGGCTCGCCCGCGCCGTCCTCGTCGGCGCGGTCCGTGAACAACGACCCTGCCCACTTCGCCGCGCCGGTCGTCGCCCGGGCGAAAGAGGCGAAGGTCGATCCTCAATTGCTGATGGCGATCCTCTACAACGAGGCGTACAAGCCGCACGACCCCGACTTGGAGCGGGAGTGGCAGCGCATGAAGCCCGATTCCGCATTCGGCATAGCGAACATGCACAAAGCCGCATTCGACGAGGTCAAGCAGGGGCGTGATTTCGCCGCGCGTTCGTGGCAGGACCTCCCCGACGATCCGGATCTGGCCATCGAGGCCGCGGCCTGGCATTTGCACGACCTGGAGGCGAGTCTGCCGAAGGAGCCGTCCGGCCCCTTCACCAAGGACGAGCTGCTGGCCTTGGGTTACAACACCGGTGCGGGCAATATGGGCGCATTCGCCCGGGGCGTGAAACCCGGCTCGATGGCCCGGTCCTACCTGGATCGTCTCCATGACAACTGGGCCAAAGCCGGACGGGCCGTCCGGCATTAGGCGTGACCCATTCGATCACGGGGTCACTCGAGTGAAACCATTGCGCGGCTGCCGAGCGTCGTCATCAGTGCCCGGAGCCACCGGGCGATTCACGCACGGCAGCAGATTCACACTCGGCAGCATGAGGAAAGGCAGAAAGACACCATGGGCATCATCGGCTGGATCGTCCTGGGGCTACTGGCCGGAGCGATCGCCAAGATACTTCTGCCGGGCCGGGACCCGGGCGGGCTGATCGGCACGACCCTCATCGGTATCGCCGGAGCGTTCATCGGCGGCTGGCTGTCCGCCAAGTTCCTGCACAAGCCGATCAGCAACCACTTCTTCGACGCCGCCACGTGGGGGTCGGCGATCGCGGGCTCACTGGTCCTGCTGATCGGCTACCGCATCCTCTTCGGGAATTCACGCGACTGAGACGTCGGCTGAGACATCAACCGAGACGTCACCGGATGTCGACCGCGGCCTTCCAGTTCACGACGGCGTGAGAACACACGTGGCCGGGGGCGGCGACGCAGTGCCGGACGGCCGCGATGTCGCCGTGGCCGCGCCCGACCGCACGGAGCACCGCGCGAGCGTCACCGCCCGGTGTCGTACCGCCCCCGACGCGGCGGAGCAGGTGGGGCGCGGTGATCGCCAGGTCGCTCCACACCCAGGTGACGCCCTTTTCGCGGAGGCCGGTCAGCCGGACGTCGACCACATCCCCGGGGTGGACGACCACCGTGCGGCCGTCATCGTGGTTCGTCAGCGTGACGGTGCGCGCGGCCGTCGCGGGGTCGGGCGGCCGGGGTGCGGGTACGGCCGTGGAGGCGGATGCCGCTGTCGCGGTCATCGCCAGCCCCAGAGCCAGAGACAGCGTTGCGTACTTCATGGTCTTCATCAGTGACTCCCAGCGGTTGCGGACGGGCCGACCTCCGTCCTACGCCTTCGGAGCAGGCCGCGAAGCGCTTACTCCTCCCATTCAGTCCATTTCGCGAATCACCGGATATGTGCGCGACACCTGCGATCAGTCGGTGGCGAGGCCGTCGACCAGGCGGTCGAGGAAGCGGGCGAAAGTGGCGTCGGGGGTGAGGGGCCGCCCGGGAGCGGCGAGGACTTCGGCCAGCTCCGGGTGGCGGCCGTCGGCGATGACGGCGGCGAGATAGCGGGCTTCAGCCGCGGCGCGGTCCGGTGAGTCCGCGGCCGCGGCCTGCGTGATTTCGTAGGTGACGTGCCCCGAGACGAGTCCCGTGAGCATGCTGAAGACATCCAGCTTCGCCACGCCGTCCAGGCGGGTGGGGCGCAGGGCGCCGAGCGCGCGCTCCAGGAACGCCAGGGTGTTGGGGCCGAGGGACCGGCGGGCCGACAGGGCCGCGGGGAGCCAGGGGTGCCGGAGCATGAGGGCGCGCTGCAGGTGGGCGATGGCCTTCAGGTCGGTGCGCCAGTCACCGGTGAGGGGTTCCGTCGTCGGCAGTTCGCCGCTGACGTGATCGACCATCAGCTCCAGCAGCGTCTCCTTGTCGGGGGCGTAGCTGTAGAGCGACATGACGCCGGCTCCGACCTCGGCGGCGACGCGCCGCATGGTGACCGCCTCCAGCCCTTCGGCGTCCGCGAGGGCGACAGCCGCTGACGTGATCGCCTCGCGGCTGAACGCGGGCTTGCGCCCCCTGCGGGGCTGGGCGGGGGTCAGCCAGAGCTGTTGGGGGTCGACGCCCGTGGCGCCGGACCCGTCTCCGCGGGTCACGATCGTCCTGTTCCCTTCTTCGCTGCCGTGAGGTGCGTACGGACACCATCCAAGCATCAGCTATTCTCGTACTTAGTACGAGAATAGCTGAGGGGGAACGATGACAGCACGCCATCACCACACCGCGCCGAAGCCCGCCTGGACCCCGCCTGCCGGGAAGCCGCCGCGGTCCTCGCGCATGATGAGGGCCACATGGCGCAAACTCCCGGCCAAGCGGTACGACGTCGGCTGGGAGCCGGATCTCGTCGTCCCGGCCGCGGACGGCAGCCCGTTGCGCACGGACCACTACTTCCCCCGCGCGGAAGGCGACTTCCCCACCCTCCTTGTGCGTTCGCCCTACGGCAGGGGCGTGCCCTGGTCGCCCATGTACGGCATCCTCTTCGCCGAGCAGGGCTTCCACGTGGTTGTGCAGAGCTGCCGCGGCACCGGCGGCTCGGGCGGCCGGTTCGACCTGTGGCGCAACGAACCCGCCGACGGCCAGGCCACGGTGTCCTGGCTGCGGGGGCAGCCCTGGTTCAACGGAACGCTCGGCACAATCGGCGCCAGCTACCTCGGCTATGTGCAGTGGGCGCTCGCCCTGGACCCGCCGCCGGAGCTGAAGGCCATGGTGGTGCAGGTCGGCCTCCACGACCCTCACGCCTTCTTCCATGCCGGTGGTGCGTTCCACCTGGAGAACGCCCTCGTGATGGCCCTCGGCATGACGTACCAGCACCAGGGGATGGTGCCCATGACGAAGGCTGCGCTGCGCCTGCAGCGCAATCTGCGCAAGGTCACGAACGCCCTGCCGCTGCGCGGGGCGCATGCGGCGGCCCTCGGCGAAGTGCCCTGGCTGGACGGTGCGATGACGCACCCGGACGCCGACGACCCGCACTGGATCGGTGCGTCCGTGGGTGAGGCGGCGGAGCGGCTCACCGTGCCGACATGTCTGATCGGTGGATGGCACGACGTGATGGCCGACCAGAACTTTGAGCAGTACGGCCGACTGCGCCGAGCCGGATGCGAGACCTCTCTGCTCGTCGGCCCCTGGACGCACACATCCGCATTTCAGCAGGGCTGGGCCGACGTCTTCTCCGAAAGCCTCGCCTGGCTGCGTGCGCATCTGTGCGCCGACCCCGGCGGCCTGCGTCCCAGCAGGGTGCGCGTGCACGTCGGCGGCGAAGACGCGTGGCGGGACCTCGACGACTGGCCGCAGTCCCCGGCGGCGACCCCTTGGTACCCCACCCCGGACGGTGGTCTCACCCGGCAAGCACCCACGGACGCAGCCCCTCTGGCGTCCTTCCGCTACGACCCGGCGGACCCCACCCCCTCCGCCGGCGGGCGCTTGCTCTCCCGCACCGCCGGCCCTCGCGACAACGGCTCCCTGGAGGCCCGGAAGGACGTCCTGACGTTCACCGGACCGCCGCTGACCGAGCCCCTGGACGTCCTCGGCCCGATCACCGCGCTGCTGCGGGTCTCCACGGACACCGGGCACGCCGATGTCTTCGCCCGCCTGTGCGACGTGGACGAACGAGGCCGTTCCGTCAACATCTGCGACGGGCTGGTCCGGCTGCGGACCGCCGGGCAGGAGTCGTCGGAGGCCGCCGTGCCGATGAGCGCCACCGCCCACCGCTTCGCCGCCGGCCACCGGATCCGCCTGCAGATCAGTGGGGGAGCGCATCCGCGCTACGCCCGAAACCCCGGCACGGGGGAGCCGTCGGCCGATGCCGCCGGTCTCGCGCCGGTGCACATCACGCTCCACGCAGATTCGGCATTGCTGCTTCCTCTCACTGTCGATGACGCTCCATAAGCCGCTCTTGGGGTGACCCCAAAGGATTCCCAGGGAAGTTGATCAAGGGTGACTATGGCCTCACACAGTGCAATTGCACACAAGTGGAGTCACATATTCCATGATAACGATCCCATTAAGCAACTCCCTGGGAATCGCCGCGCATTGGAATGGACCTTTAGGGGTGAGGTCGGTAATTCCCTTGATTCCAGGGCGACTTGCCGGAAGTGCGGGCTGATGCATGACCCCTTCCGTGGTGGTCATGTACGCGATATCTCCGTTCCGGACAAGCCTGTCTGACGGACCGTCTCTTCTGGCACACTTCCGGCCACCCACAACTCCCCCGACGGAAAATGAGGTGTGGCTTCGGCCGGGTCCGACGGGGGACTGACAAAGGAACCCCCCATGCGCAGATTCCGTTTGCCGGCCCGTATAACGGGTCGCAGAAAGACTCTCCTGTCCGCCATGGCCGCCGTCCTCTCCGGCGGCCTCATGCTGGGCATCGCCCCCCAGGCCCAGGCCGCCGTCACCGGCACGGTCGTCGGCGGACAGGGCAATTTCAGCACCGTCAACCAGCGTTCCCTGCCGTCGCTCTCGGCCAGCGTCACCGGGACCTCCCCGGTCGGCGACCACATTCCGATGGTCTGCCGCACGACCGGCGACGTCGTCGAGAACAACTCCCGCTGGATCTGGTCCGGCGCGTACTACGTCGCCGACGCCTTCATCAGCGAGGACACCGGCAGCCTGCCGGCCTGCAACGGCGCCCGCCCCACCAACTGGACCGCTCTGAACATCGGCATGCAGAAGCAGGTCCAGAACCAGTGGTGCTGGGACGCCTCCGGTCTGACCATCGCCAACTACTGGGGATACACCCGCTACAACCAGTACGACTTCTGCCGCCTGGCCGCGCAGAACAACCAGCTGGACTGCAACAACCAGCCGGCCACCCTCGACGACATGGCCAACGCCCTCTACAACATGGGCTTCCGCAACAGCGGCACCGACCTCTACCGCAACGCCTCGTTCAGTGAGACCCAGAACGAGATAGCGAACGGTCGCCCCTTCGCCGTCCGCATCGGCTGGACCTCCGGCGGCGGCCACATGAACGTCATCTACGGCTACGACAGCTCCAGCAACATGATCGCGGTCGGCGACCCCTGGCCCAGCACGCAGACCTACACCTGGTGGAACTACTCCACCTACGCCGGAAACAACTCCTTCCGGTGGACCCACTCGCGCATCGGCATCCACGGCTAGGAGAACGACCCACCATGCACCGTACGACCAGACGTGCCGCCACCCTGCTTGCGGCCGCTGCCGCCGCCACCCTCTGCGGAATCGTTCCCGCGCAGGCGGCCGACGGCCCCACCGCTCCCGGCGCGACCGACATCGCCGCCGCTCAGCAGGTGCTGCGCTCCGGCCAGGTCCACGACACCGTCTCCCGCTTCCTGACCGCCGCCGAACACCACGCGCCCACCGGCGGCGCGGACGGCGGCACCGCCGGCGCCCCGCACGGCCTCGTGCAGACGCCCGCCACAGCGCCCGGCTTCGACGTCAAGAAGCCCGTGCCCTTCTACGAGCTCGCGCCCGAGTTCGTCACCGGAAAGGCCAAGCCCACCGCCAAGTCGGCCCTGCGGCTGTCCTACCTCGCCTCCCGCGTCTCGGCCACCGACGGCCACCAGGCCGCCGTGCTGCTCGCCCCCGGGCAGCGAGGACAGGCCTGGCAGCTGGCCGGCATCCGCGACGGCGACGCGGACATCAGCGCCGCCGAACGCGGCACCGACCAGGCGCAGACCTTCATGGAGCCGCAGGTCCACGCCTGGTACAGGCTGACGGGCAGCGGCTCGGTGGAGCCGCTGAACAAGGAGGCCGGTGTCGCCCTCCAGGGCAAGCCGCGCGTCACCCTCGCCGCGTACCAGCAGCTCGTCGCCAAGCGCTACGGCGACAAGCAGCCCGGCTCGGCCTACGACCGCAAGGGTCTCGCCGGCGGCTACGCCCTCGCCGAGGACCAGACTGCCACGGCTCCTTCTCGCGCCTGGGTCCCCGCCGCCTCCGGCGCGGCCGCCCTGGCGGTGTCGGGCGCGGCCGTCTTCCAGCTGCGCCGCAAGCGCCGCTCGGCCTGATTCCGCACGTCCGGCGCTCCGGTCCCCCCAGTGGGGTCCGGAGCGCCGGCGTTCGACGGGTCAGGTATCCGGTGGCGACTGGCGCACTGCGGCCAGTACCGCGTCGGCGACCTGAGCCGCGCCACCGGTGCCGACGGCAGCGGTGAGCGCTCCCCAGTCGGGGGTGGTTTCGGTGGTCTGCCGCAGGGCGGCCAGGATGCGATTGCTCAGCGCCGCCACCACGTGCCCGTCGTCCGCTCGCGCGGCCGCCTTGCCGATCGCCGTGTAGATCAAGTCGAGTGCGTGCTTCTCGCCCTTCGAGCGCAGCGCCAGGGCCTCGTCCTCGCGGAGGACGTCCTCCGGCCAGGCGGCCCGGACGTCGGCGCCGACCGCACGGCTGTGGGCGCGTGCGTTGAAGATCTGACTGAGGTTCTGCGGGGGCAGGCAGACCGTGGGCACTCCCAGGCTGCCTGCCTCCAGCAGAGTGGTGAGCCCAGGAGAGGCCAAGAGCGCGTCGCAATCGGCGAGTTCGGCGAGGAACGCGCGGTGGGGGAGCAGCCCCGCCGTCACGCGCAAGGGGGCCGGGGCCCGCTCGATGAACTCGGCGAGCAGCCCGGCCGGGAGGTTGCCGGCCAGCCGCACCTCCCGCACGCCGTGCGTGGCGAGCGCTTCGAGGACCGCGGGGAGGACGACGCGCGGATAGTTCGTCCAGTCGGCCAGCAGGGGCGCGCGCAGCCCGCCGAGGCTGACGACGACCTTGCGGCAGGGCCGCCCGGCGCGTCGCTCGGCTCTCGGCGCCGGAGGTGTGCCGATGACCGCCTCGACCCAGCGCAGCCCGGGAATGGATGCCAGCACGCCCTCGCACTCGGGTGGAAGCTCAAGGCATCGCTGGGCGCAGTAGACGGTCGCGTCGAGCGGCAGCGCGGGGCGATCGCCGTCGGTCCACAGGAACGGCAGGCTGTCCACGAACACGGTCGGCACGCCCACGGCTTCCAGCGTCTTTGCGACCCGGCCGTCCAGGACGACCACGGCCGCGCGGACCCGGTGGAACCGTACGACCTCATCGACGGTGGCGTGGACGTCCGGCGCGGAGTCCGGCAGGTCGTACCAGTGCTCGACGGGGTGTTCGGCCAGTACGGGCCGGCCGAGGCCCGAGTCGAGTCCGACGAACCGCAGGGGCACCGGTGACCTCTCGCTCAGGGCGGACAGCACCGCGCTCAGCTTGCCCGAGCTGCCCCAGCCGAAATCGACCCCCGACAGGGCCACGGTGACGGGCTCCCGGCCCGGCACCGGGCCGGGCGGACGGAGATCGGGAACGGGACGCATCCGGCTCACGGCGCGAAGTAGGAGTGGAAGACGTTGTCCGGGTCCCACGCGGCCTTGAGCTCCCGCAAGCGGTACCAGGCGTCGGGCGTGTACGAGCGCCGGGCCCGGGAGGCATCGGCAGTCAGGTCCGCCTCGGCGACGTAGTGCCTGCCCTGCCTCGACGGATCCGCCAGGGCCATGGCCTCCCGCAGCCACTGGGCGTTGGCCCCGTCCTCCGAGGGGTCGTTCCAGATCGCGTAGCACACGAGGTAAGACTCCCCGAGCGGGGAGAAGGCCATGCTCCTCAGCAGCCGGGGTTCTTCGGAGACGGGCTCCACCGGCGCGAGGACGAGCGACTTGCCGGAGGGGGCACGGACCACCGCGTCGGCGATGCGGCTCAGCTGCGTTTCGTACGTCTCCTGCGACCACAGCGTGTCCGCGGCGTACCGGTGCGCGGACGGCCATGCCGCGTCGGCGCCCTCGTGCAAGCGGGCGAAGGACGTCGGCTCGGGCGGCTGCCGGGAGACGGCACTGCCGGCGAGGGGGCAGGCCTCCGCCGGCGCGAGGGCGGCGAGGGCTTCCTCGTGCGTCGCGGCGAAGGCGGTCATGGCGACCGCGATCCGCGGACCCGGTGGGGCCGTGGGCGTCGCTTCACCGGACGACGCGAGGACGAAGGCCGTCTCCACGGTGGCCGGGAGTTCGCGTGCGACCCCTTCCGCCCAGGCGGCCACGGCGCCCGTCGCGGCCAGCGGGAAGGCGGAACTCGTGGTCACGATGGACCCCGGCAGGGGGTGCAGGCGGAGCCGGAAGCGCGTGACGACGGCGAAGAAGCCGGGCCCCGCACCACGAGCGGCCCAGAAGAGGCCGGAGTTCTCCGTCTCGCTGCACGTGACCGTCCGGCCGTCGGCGGTGACGGCCTGGATCTCCAGGACGTCGGCGCAGGACGGTCCCCACGCACGGGAGTTCCAGCCGAGTCCGCCGCTGAGCAGGAATCCGCCCACCGCGACGGAAGGGCAGTGGCCCACGGGAAAGGCGAGCCCGTACGGGGTCAGCTCCGCGACCAGGTCCCGTCCGGTGACGGCGGGCCCCACGACGGCCGTCGCCGAGGCGGGGTCGACGCTGCACCGCCGGAGCCCGGAGAGGTCGATCAGCAGGCTTCCGTCGCGGAGCTGGGAACCGGTCCAGTTGTGTCCGCCGGAACGCGTCGAGATGCGGAGCCCCTCCGAGCGCGCATAGGCGAGGGCTTCCGTAACGTCCCGCTCGGAGGCGGCCCGCACGATGGCCTCGGGAAACCGCTCCGGTATGAGGCCGTTCCACACCGCGGCGGCCCTTGCCCTCTCGTACGCCGGGTCGCCCCGCCGGAGCAGGGAGCCTTCGAAGCGCGCCGAGGGCGTGCGTCCGGACGTCATGTGATCAGCCCGAAGATCACGATGAACAGCAGGTAGCAGCACACCACTGCCATGGCTCCCGCCACATGGACGCGGAGGCCGCGCGCACGGCTGGGCACGAGCCAGAATGCGAAGCCCCTGTTCACCAGGGGCATCAGCAGCCACGTCAGTGCGCTGACGCTCAGCATGTTGCCGATGAACAGGCCCACGTGCCCCGGGACGCCGAGCGCGTCGAGCTCGTTTCCCACCGTCAGATTCAGCACCATGACGGTCGGATAGAGCGCCAGGAGCACGGACATGGCCTGCTTCCAGTTGGGCGGCGCGGCGTCCTGCGCGCCCTCGTCGAACCGGAACCAGCCGCTGAACGCGGAACCGACCTTGTGCACGTGGTAGGAGACGAAGTAGGCGCGCCCTTCCTCCAGCAGTCGCTCGCGGTTCTCGGACTCGAGCCATGCGTCGAGGTGTTCGCGGGAGTCGAACCGGAAGACGACGACCCAGTGTTCCTGGACCCCCTCGACCGGTTTGAACATCTCGGACCCCATGAAGCCCGGTGACTTCTCCTGGGCCTTGAGGATCTTCCCCTGCCAGCGCAGGAAGTCCTCTTCCCGTCCGGGCTTCACCTCGTGGGAGACGACGGCGGTGACGGTCTCGGGGGCCTGCTCGGCCGGCGCCCCGCCGCGGAGCACCTCTTGCGCCGGGGGTCCTTCGAAGAGGCCCTGTCCTTCGGCGAGCAGTTCCTTCCGGCGGTCCGATTCCAGCCAGGCGGTCAGATGGTCGATGTCCGAGAAGCGGAAGACGGCCACCCATTCGTTCTCGGAACCGGTGCGGGGCGGGTACACCTCACAGCCTTCGAACCCCTCGAACCCGCGGGCCGCCTCGTTCGTCCTGCTCTGCCAGCGCCGGTACTCGTCGACGCGTCCCTCGCGCACCTTCTGCGAGGTCACGACGGTGGCGCTCTCGGCCGTGGAGTCACGGCTTGCACGTGGACTCACCTTGGGTAGCCTAGTTCTAGGGGGTTTATGTCGCAAATTAGGGCATTTTTCCGCAGGCGGGGACCGACTCCGATCGGAGACTCCGTGATGGAACACAAAGAACTCATGACCGAGGCGGTGCGTCTTGCCGCCGAGTCCGTGCAGAACGGCTGGGGCGGCCCCTTCGGAGCTGTGATCGCCCGCGACGGGGAGATCATCGCGCGCGGGCAGAACCGGGTCCTGCTGACCGGCGACCCGACCTGCCACGCCGAGATCGAGACCATCCGCAAGGCCGTGCAGTGCCTCAACCCCGAGGCGCCGTCGATCTCCAAGGACCATGTGAACGATGCCAACCTGGAGCTCATACCCCGCCCGGAAGGCTCACCGGACGTCGTGTCCGAGCGGGCCCGGATGCTGCAGGGCTGCTCCATCTACATCAGCGGCGCCCCGTGCCCGATGTGCATGAGCGCCATCTACTGGTCCCGGATGGACGCCGTGTACTTCAGCTGTGACCTGGAGGACACCCGGCGCATCGGCTTCGACGACGTCTTCCAGTACCAGGACTTCGCGAAGCCGCTCGACCAGCGGAGCATCAAGATCGAGCAGATGCACCCCGAGCTCGGTGCCCAGGCCTACGACGCCTGGATGAACAAGCCGGACCGGCACCCGTACTGAACGGGCCGTGCAGGCAATGGCCCCGCGAAGCCGCCCGGTTCAGGCGGCCTGTGCGTCCAGAGCGGCGCAGAGCCAGTCGTGGGCGGCCCCGGGGGTCGGTTCCGAAGGCCCCTTCAGTTCGGCGACGAGCTGCCAGTAGCGGTCGATGCGGGGGTCGGCGGCGAGCAGCCCGCTGAGCCTCCGGCGGAAGTCCGCAGTGTCGCGCGCGCCGAGCGAGCGCGCATAGGCGGCGACGAAGCAGTCCAGCGCCTCGCCGTCGTGCGGTGAGCGTTGCGCCCGCATGGGCACTTCCGCCAGTGCGAAGGCCTCGACGAGACCTTCGTAGAGCACGGCCGGGCGGTAGCCCTTCGTGGCCCGGTGCGCTTCGGGCTGGGAGCGCTCGTCGGCGCGGCAGGGGCGCGAGACGAAGGCGTGCAGCCGGGCGAATGCCAGTACCTGGGCCGGGGTCGGATCGTCGGGGGGCTGCGGAACCGCCTGATCCACGACCGCGGCGGCCACTTGGGCCGGGAGCCGCGGCGGCAGCCAGCGCCGCCAGAAGCGCGCCAGCGCGGCCGTGCTGGGCGGGGTGGTCATGCCGCCGATCAGGCGCAGCCGGTCGGCGCGCTCCTCGGGCGAGCAGTCCTGGAGCAGTTGGAGGGCGGCCTCCCGCCAGCGCAGGACGGTCAGCTGCGAGCCGAGCTCCCGCAACTGCCCCGCGATGACGTCCTCCAGCGCATCCTCCCGGTCGAGGACCCGGCTCACTTCCGGCACCGGCAGGTCGAGGGTGCGCAGGGAGCGGATCAGGCGGAGCCGGTCGATCGCGTCGGGACCGTACCGGCGGTGACCGCCGCCGCTGCGGCCCGCTTCCGGCAGCAGACCCCGGTCCGAGTAGAAGCGGACGGTCTTGACGGTGACGCCCGCCTGTTCGGCGAGCTCTCCGATGCTCCACATGGCGTCAGATGACACGGCTTGAACCTCCCCCAGCAGGAGATGCAAATCGCGCCCCCTGCCGATCACATACATGCTTTGACCAGCATCGCAGCCTGCCGGAGATCACCACAAGCCGCCTCTAGGTGATCGTTTGGGAGAAGTTCGGGAGATCATTTTTCCCACACACTCCCCCAGCCCAGATTCGCCAACGCCCGGTCGAAGAGCAGCTGCAGCCCCTCCAGGCGATGCTTGCGCATAGCAGGAGTCGGGCGTCGATAGGTGCCCTTGATGCCAGGGTACTTGTGGCCCATCTGTTCATAGCCGAGAACAGGCTTCACCCCGACCTCCTCCTGCCAGCTGTCGTGTGTCTTGCGCAAGTCCCGGGCAGTAAGCCCAGGCTTGATCGGCTCCCATGCCTCTTTGCCGGCCTTGCTACGAGCGTTGGGGCGGGCATCACGGCCGTCAGCGGCAGGCCGCAGCACACCGCACCAGTGGCTTCGCCACCACAGAACCCCCGTGGGCCGGGTGAAGACGTGTTCGTGCGGCCATCCATCCAGGTGCTCGCGCAGCAGCTTCTCGAGGAACGGCGGGATGTCGATGTCTCGCGCCGACTGCTCATTCTTCGGCGGTTCCAGCCCCCTGAATATCCGTCGTCTGCCGTCCTCGCCACGCACGAGGTACTGGACGAAGGCGCCGGTGTCCTTGTCAACCCGGATCACTGGGCACTCGAAGAAGCCGTCGTCGTACCTTTGGCGTCTGCGCCGCAGAGCATTGGGGCGCCGGAGTCCCACCAGCTCCTCGAAGCGCATGCCAGTCCAGGCAAGGGTGACGAGGTGCAGCCCGACGACCGGTCCTAGGCGCCGCGCGATAAGGAGCACTTCTTCGGGGGTGGCGATGACACCGTCGCCAGCGTCAACCCTGTCGCCGATGTCGTCATCCTGCTCGACAGGGGTGGGCTTGGGTGTCTCGGGTGAGGCAAGGCCGGTGAGCTGGCGCCTATGCAGTGGGTTCACTGTGAGGTGTTGGGCGTCGACCGCTCCCGTCAGGATCTGCGACATGATTTGCACAGACTTCCTAGTCGTCGAGGGGTGACAGGTGAGGGTCCGCGCCCAGGCCTCGACCTCGAACCAGTTGAAGGCGATCAGTGGCGTGTACTCCCATTGAGGCAGGATGTGCGCCTCCAGTCGCTCCCACCGGTTGATCGTGGTCCGGCCGCGAGGCTTCTGTGCAGCCATCCATTCACGCGCCCATACCCCGAAGTGCTTACGCATCAGCTCGGGGTCAACCCAACGGCCGGCCCGGATTGCGGTTTCCTGCTCCTCCCCCCAGCGCTCGGCGGTCTTCTTCGTGGGGAACCCAGCCTCGCTCCCCCACGTACCGTCGGGGCGCTTGTAGCGTGAGCGCCAGGTGACCTTGCCCTTGCTGCCTTTGGCAGTGCTGACACGCTTCTCGGCATACGCCATGGCTGACCTCCATGTGGCGCGTTTTGGCGTTGGGGGGAGGGGCGCGGGTGGGGGACCGCGGCCTGCGTTCCTTGCGGCGCTGGGCGGAGGCGGATACCTCAGGCCTTGTCCGTGCCGGGATCGTCGTCGGTGTTGAGGGCGGCTTGGAGCCGGTCAGCCTCGCGCTGTGAGAAGCGGCGTTCGTCTACGTAGTAGAGGTGCCTGCCGGGCCGCTTGACGATCACAAGTGTGGCGTCGTAGGGCAGGGCAGCGCATCGCAGTACCTGTACTCGCACTGGTCCCCCAGAACCGTTCGAGTGGCTGCCCCGCCTGTCGGTAACGAGTTATGGAACCACACGTCTGCGTCACATGTGGAGTAGTTGACTCGTAGAAGGTTGCGCTATTCGGCGTCAGGCCCCGACGGGTCGTCATCTGCCGTGCCGAGGGCACGGAGCTTGCGCTCGACCCGCTCCCAAGCGGCGACGTTTCGACGCATGCGCTCGGGGCTTGCGGTGGGCTTGCTCTTCACCACGATGACGATCTGTGCGTCCGGCTCGTCCGATCCTTCGGCTGGCAGGTCGATGATGGTGGCGTCGAGGAGGTGACCTTCTCCGAGTGCCTGGCGCACTCGCAGTGGGAGGGCCTGGGAGTCGTCCGTGATCGGCATGGCAGCGTTGTCAGGCTCGGTGTCACTGGCCTTGTAGGTTGGGTCGCCGCCGGCGAGGACGTTTTCGATAGAGCCGGCTTTCCAGCCGAGGGGCGTTTCGAGGGCGCGCAGAGTGTGCGTGATCTTGGCGAACTCCCTGCCTTGCTCGATGGCCTGCACGGTGGCACGGCTGACCCCGATGAGTTCGCCGAGCTGCGGCTGAGTCAGCCCCTTGGCCTTGCGGGCGGCCTGGACTGCTGTACCCAGGCGTCCCCAGTCTCCATTCATGGCTCGACATCATGCCTCATCGCTATGCAACCAAGAAGCTTAGGTTCGGCCTTTTGATGTGCAGTTTAGTAGTCATTTCAAGCATCCAGGGTTGCGTGGCTGCGCCGGGCGCGCGAGGGCGTGCGAGCGCTGGCGCGCGCCCAACGGGCAGGGTTGCGACTAGAAAGTAGTCAGAACGCTTGCCGATGTGGCGCCGACGGGACTAGATTCTAGGTGTGAGACCGAACGGCAGCGCCATCAGGGCGATCCGTCAGGCACGGAAAGTAGGCCTGCGCGGACTCGCTCAACAGACCGGCCGAGACCGCAGCCACCTATCGCGCATAGAACGCGGTGAAGCCGGAGCAAGTGACGACACCATCCAGCGCATAGCAAGCGCGCTGGAGGTGCCGCTGAAAGCCATCATCCACAAGGAGGCGACGTGACCAGCAAGGCCACTAGGGCTGCACTCCCCGCCGCGCAGTCTTGCGAGGGGGAGGCGGAGCTGCGGCACTACAGCCCGGAAGAGGTCCACGAGAAGAAGCTCCTGCCGTTCGCGCCCCGCACCCTTCGGGACAGGGCGACGGCTGGCGAATTTCCGCACAGCATCGGCGGAGGCAAGATCAGCTTTCGCCTCAAGCACATCCGTGAGATCGCAGCTATGTACGACGTCCGGCCCATCCGCGAGATCAAGCCCGTTGTAACAGCCGCCTAGAACGGCAGTCGGCCCCAACCGCCGGGCTCTCACACACCGGCAGCCGGGGCCTAGCGATCACCCCACACCATCCAGAGACGAGGGCAATCACATGCCTGACATCATCCCATCCATCACCGGGAGCAACGAAGCCCCCTACGGTGACCCGCGCCTGCCGGAGCGGTTCTGGCTCAAGGTAGAGGTAGCCGACACCGGCTGCTGGCTGTGGACCGCGAAGGTGCGCTACGGCTACGGACAGTTTTCTCACCGAGTGAACGGTAAAGATCAGTCCGTCCGGGCCCACCGGCACTCGTACACCGTTCTCGTTGGGCCCATCCCCGTCGGGCTCCACATCGATCACCTTTGTCGAACACGGCACTGCGTGAACCCGGCACATCTGGAGCCGGTGACGCAAGGTGAGAACAACCGACGTGCTGGCCAGGCTCGCACTCACTGCATGCACGGACACCCAATCACCAAGGCAAGCACGTACACAGACCCGCGCGGTCGTCGACAGTGCCAGCCTTGCCGGGCTGCCAGGAACCGTAAGTACCGCGCCAGGCGGGCCGCCACCATCTCCGCAGGTGGTGACTCGCGATGACGAACCCGGTCCCCGAGATCCCGGATGTGCCTGACGAGTTCGACCGCATCACCTGTGGCGTTCCGATGGTGAGCGCCTGGCAGGCGATGTTCGCCGAGGCGGAGGAGATGCTCCGCGCGACCCGCCCGGAGGGCTTCGACGTCGAGGAGATTGGCCGCACCGCCTTCCACTGCCTGCCGGAGCGGGAGCGCGACGCCGCCCTCGACGTCCTCTTCTACACGTACTGGGCTGCGCTGCAGTCCGACCGCGAGACCCTCGCCCAGCATGAGAGCGAGGTGCGGTGATGGCGACGACGACCGACCCGCGCCTGGCGACCGCTCTGCTCTTCGACGAGCTTCAGCAGGCCCAGACCGTCGCGGACGGCCGGCTGGCCGAGCAGCGGCACTTCCTCGACGCCGACCCGGACACCGCCGTGCCGTGCCCCGGCATCCCCCACCCGAAGCCAGTGGAGGCCTCTCGTGATCAGTCGTAGCGCATACATCGCGGGCCTGCGAGCCATCGCCGACTGGCTCGACGCCCACCCGGAGGCACCTGCCCCGACGGATGACCGTGTACTCGTGCCGCTGCACACCAACGCTGCGGTCTCCGAGGCGGCCCGATCGCTGGGAGTGACCGAGGTGTACGACAGCGAAGGTAATGCCTCCTTCGACGTGCCGTTCGGCCCGATTGGGTACCGCGCCTACGGATACGTCGACTTCGCTGCGCACTGCGCCCTCCACGACGAGCGCCACGCCCGCAGGTGGGCCGACCAGAACGGCATGACCATCCAGCCCTCAGACGAGGCCCTGGAGAGCGGGGTGGCGTCGTGAGCATCATCGACGACCTGACCGCCGCGTCCCAGGTGCGGGGTCTGCTCGAGGAGGACCGGGCCCAGCTCGCCGCGGTACGCGGGGAGTTCTACGAGATCGACGGCACAGTTTTCGACCTAGGCCGCACGTTCGTGGATGTCACGGGCGGCCGTTGGCAGTGGACCGGGTGCCGTGATGACCGGTCCGTTCCGCTGATGGACTTCCTGAAGCACCCCGGCGACCACAGGGACATGACGGTCGCGGAGCGTGAGCCGGTGCCGCTGGATGAGGTGCAGCGCTGGTTCGGGCCGCTGATTCCCGAGCCTGCCCGGCTGACGGCCGCCGACTACCAGCGGGCCCTCCTCGCCCCTACCCCCAGGGATGTGTTCGGGGGTGCGGCGTGAGCGGGTTCGACGATCTCGACTCCGAGGACTACCTGAACCAGCTGCTCAAGGAGGGGCAGTTCGGCTCGGCCGCGAACTATCTGAAGCGTCTCGCGGCTCTGCGCCGGGAGGAGTTGCCGGTCCATGCGGTGAACTGCCGGTGCCTGCACTGCAAGCGTGAGCGGCTCGACGTGATGCTGCGGCTCCACCGTGAACGGCAGCGCCTGCTGGCGGTGGCCGCATGATCCCGCCGACCGCAGTCGACACCACCGTGCTCCTGATCCTGCTGCGGCGGATCACCGACCTCGAGGACCAGCTCGCCGGAGCCCGCGCCGCGTGCGAGCGGGAGCAGGAGGAGCACCTGGCGTACCGGCGCCAGCACCCCGAACGAGGTGCGCGATGACGCCCGCCGAGTTCCGCGCCACGCTCGTCCGCGGCCTCCTGATGCCGCTCGACCCGCGAACGCTGCTCGACCCACACCACAACGGGGGACCAATGAACGACCTGAACACCGCGGCGCCGACTTGGCTTGCTGAAGCTGAGGCCGACCGCGAAAACTTTGAGCTGGACCGCCTCGCGGAGAAGATGCGCCGCTCGGAACGGCATGCCGCCTTCGTCAACATCAAGCTGCGGGAGCTCGGTATCGAGCCCGTCACCTGGGCAAAGGTCGACAGCTCCGGTGGGCTCGACGCGGCTCTTCTCGTCGATGAGGACTACGAGAACGGCAAATACGCGGTGTACGCCACGTGGGGCGAGCACAACGACGCGGTCGAACTGTGGGCACAGGACTACGAGACGCCTCGCCGTTTCTCGCAGATGCTGAACTCGATCGGCTCGGTCGCCGCGGCCCAGATCGAGGCCCCCAAGGTTCCACCGCTGCCCCGGCCTGACTACCGAGCCCTGGCGCTGCGGGCCGTCAACAGCCTGCGTGAGGACTACGTGGGCTGCGACGCCGCCGCCGTGGCCGCGGCTATCCACGGACTGACCTACGCCGTCCTGCACCTGGCCGAACAGGGGGCAGAGCGATGAACGTCCCGACCCTGCGGGGGTCCCGGCTCGACGACGACCGCCGCAATCAGCTCCTGACGGTGGTCCGTGCGGAGGGCGGTGAATGGACCGCCGGCCGGGCCTGGGCCCTGTACCGCGACCGCGGCTGGGCACCGTGCCGCGCCACCGCCCGCAAGGACTTGCAGGTCCTCGCCCGACGCGGGCACCTCGTCGAACGCGGCCCGGAAAACGGGCGCATCTACACCCTCAACCACGCCAGGAGCCCCCGATGAACGCCTGGTACGCCGTCGGCGTCCTGTGGCTGCTTGCCGGGATCGTGACCCGGTGGCCGCACCTCCTTGACTGGGCCGACCGGCTCCTTGGCCGGGACCGGGACGGGGGCGCGTGATGAGTGGACGCTGCCCCACCTGCGGCGGGACGTTCGAGGACTGCCGGTGCACCTACCCGGACCACGACCCGCGGTCCTGCCACCTGTGCGCTGTGCTGAACCGGCAGCTCGCCCACCCGTCCTACGGCGGCCAGCGCCCGGTTCTCCCCGGACAGCGGAGCCCGTCATGAGCCCGGCCTGGTACGGGTGGCTGATCGTCGGCCTCGTCGGCGTCCTCCTCGCCCTGCTCGCCGCCCTCCCGGACCGCACCCACGACGAACCCGACGACGAGAGGCCGGAGTGAGCACTCCGGTTGTGGCCCGACTGCGGTCCACCTCCTGATCTGGCCCGCCGGCCGTAGATGACCACCGGCTCCGGCGGCGGGCCCCACCACCACACGGCCGCCCGCACACCCCCGCACCGCGGGCGGCCTCCCTCAGCACACCCTGAAGGGAACAACGTGAGCACCAACAGCCCCACGATCCCCGCGGAGACCGCCCGCCACGTGCTCTGGCACTTCGGCCAGGACGGCGGATCGCAGCCCGGCATCTTCACCCAGTACCTCATGCACACCATCGCCACCGCCGACGTGGTCAACACCGCCAAGCTCGCCGACGTCTACCCCGACTACACGGCGGCCATCGTTGCCGCCAAGCTCGACCCCGACGTCATCACCCACCTTCAGAAGATCGCGGCAGGGCTCCGCTGCGCTCGCTGTGGTGACACCGACGGTCCCTTCGACGGCGCTGGTACCAGCCTGCGCTGCGAGGGCTGCATCGGCGGTGCGCAGTGACCGCGCCACCTGAGGCGCCTCCGGAGGTGGTGCCGGGCGTCTACGACATCCCGGCCGATCTCTACCACGAGGACCCCGTTCCCGGCGGGAGCCTGTCCTCCACCGGCGCCCGCAAGCTGCTGCCGCCCTCGTGCCCGGCGCTGTTCCACTTCGAGCTCGGCCAGCCGTCCGTCCCCAAACCGCACTTCGAGGTCGGCACCGCCGCACACCAGCTCGTTCTCGGCGACGGGCCCGAGCTGGTCCTCGTCGACTACCCGGACTGGCGCACCAACGCCGCCAAGGAAGAAGCGGCCGCGGCCAGGGCCATCGGGGCCATCCCGCTCAAGCGGCCCGACTTCGAGAAGGTCCACGCGATGGCTGACGCCCTCCGCGAACACCCAGAGGCAGCGGACCTGCTGGCCCCGGGCAGCGGCGCGGCGGAGCAGTCCCTGTTCTGGCAGGACCAAGCCGCCGGCATCTGGCGGCGGGCCCGGGTCGACTGGCTGCGCCCGGACAAGCTCATCGACTACAAGTCCACGGCCGCCGCCGACCTGGACTCCATCCAGAAGTCCGTCCACACCTACGGCTACCACATGCAGGCCGCCTGGTACCTCGACGGCGCCCGCGAGCTCGGGCTCGTGCCGACCGGCAGCGAGTTCGTCTTCATCTTCCAGGAGAAGACCGAGCCCTACCTGGTCACCGTCGTGACCCTCGACCCGGTCGCCCTCCGCTTCGGCCACGACCGCAACCGCGAGGCCATCGACATCTACGCGTACTGCCGCGCCACCGGCCACTGGCCCGCCTACAGCGACCGCCCCACCACCATCTCCCTCCCGTCGTGGGTGGAGCGCCAGTACCTCGAGGAGATCTCATGACCGACAACACCCGGCGCCTTCCCGCCCCCAGCCGAGTCGGCTTCCAGCAGCAGACCGACGAATACGACGACAGCCCGTTCACGTTCAGGCCCGCCACCCGGGAGCGCGTCAAGGCCCGCATCTCCATCCAGGGCGTCGCCGGCTCCGGCAAGACGTGGACCGCCCTGTCCGTCGCCCACGGCCTGAGCAGGGGCGAGCGATTCGCCGTCATCGACACCGAACGCGAGTCGGCATCCCTCTACCTGGGGATCAACGGCATCGTCTTCGACTCCCTGTCGATGCACCGGTACGACCCGCGCGACCTCGTCAAAGCGCTCGCCTCGGCGGCACAGGCCGGGTACGGCACCGTCGTCGTCGACTCCCTGAGCCACTTCTGGAAGGGCACCGACGGCACTCTCGACCAGGTCGAGAAGGCCAAGTCGAAGTACGGCGGCAACTCCTTCGCGGGCTGGAAGGACGGCACGCCGATGCAGAACGACATGATCGACGCCCTCCTCTCCTACCCCGGCCACATCGTCGTCACGATGCGCTCCCACACCGAGTGGGTTCTGCAGGAGAACAGCCGCGGCAAGAAGGAACCTGTCGCCGTCGGCATGCGCGCCGAGCAGCGCAAGGGCGTCGAGTACGAGTTCGGGGTCGTCGCCGAGATGGACATCGACAACCGGATGCGGTTCCTCAAGTCCCGTTGCCCGGCCCTGCACAAGCAGGTCCTGGACCAGCCCGACGGGGCCCGCGACATCGCCAAGCCGCTGCTGGACTGGCTGGACGACGGCGCTGAGCCCGTCGACACGGCGACCTACATCGACGACGTCAAGTCGGACGAGGCGACCGCTGAGGGGCTGCTCGCCCTGTACCGCGAGGTCGAGTCCCGCGGCCTGCTTGCCACTCCGCTGATGCACCCGGACACCGGCAAGCCGACCAGCCTCGGCGCCTACATCCGCGAACGCGGCATCGCCCTGAAGAACGCCGTCCAGTAGCCCGCCGGGCCGCCCCGCGGCAATCGGGGCGGCCCCGTCACTCATCAGGAGACCACAGCCATGAGTACGGAGTTGTACACGATCGACTTCCGTGAGGATGAACACGGAGTTGAGCACCCCAACGAAGCCCTCTGGATCCCGTCCGGGAAGGACGCCGAGGAAAGCGGCTTCATCAACTCGGATGGTCTGCTCATCGCCGGAGTGGGTCAAGAAGGTGAGCTTCCCGCCGAGTTCATCGCTCTCGGCCACGGCCACACCTGGACTGCCATCTACCAGGCCGCCCTCGAGTACATGCGACGCGTCTGGGGATGGCGCGACCTTCAGAGCGAAACCGGCGTGGCACCCAACGACAACGTCGCTCGCATCCCGCTGCCTGACCGGAAGCACGCCGTCTTCATCCGCCACCCGCACCCCGACCACCCGTGCGGCTGCGAATGGGACGGTCAATGGCGCCTCGTCTACGTCGACCCGAGCGGATCCGGCGCCGTCCCCGTCACCGCCATGCGACGCCCCGGCGGTGCCCGATGACCCGTCACCTCCGCCCCGCGGAGCGTCTGGCCGCCGTTGGCAAGGACGTCACCCTTGCCGAGATCGTGAAGCGGTCGGCCTGGGACCAGCACGTGGTCGAGCAGGCCGTGTTCGCCGTCGGCTTGACCCGGGACGAGTTCAGCTGCAACGACCTCCGCGTCCTCCTACCCGAGCAGGGGCACGGGTTCCTCGGCGCGGCTATCAATTCCCTCCGCGGGTCGGGGGTGATCGAGCACACCGGGCAGATGGTGTTCTCCACCAGCAGCCCCACCCACGGACACCGCATCGCGGTATGGCGCCTCACCAACAAGGGCCGCCTCATCGCAGCCCGGCGTCGCCAGGCCCAGGCGGTGGCGGCATGAACACCCTCGCTGCCGGAATGGCCCTCGGTGTCATCTCCACCAGCGCCGTCATCCTCGCCACCCGCTTCGCCCTCGCACAGGTCCATCGCCGGCCTCCGCTCCCGCGACGCATCGCCGACGCCCGGGCCCGCGTCTCGGGGCGGGGCAGCGCGCCGGAGGATCGCTTCCTCCTCGGCCAGGAGCCACTCGACGACATCGCCATCGCCGACCACGCCGCCATCGGCATCCAGGACATCACCGCATACCTGCAGCGGAAGGAGGAAGAACGGTGACCGCGACAACCAAGCCTCTGCCTCCGCACGGCACCCAGTACCGGTATAAGGGCGCCAAAAACGGTTCATGGACCGGATGTCGCTGCGCTCTTTGTGTGCGAGCCCACTCTCGAGCCTGCACTATGCGCAAGCTCGCCCACATGTCCGGCAAGCCGCCGCTCTACGACGTTGCTCCCCTCGCAGCCCACATCCAGAGCCTGCACGACACCGGGATGAGCTTCGGTCTGATCGCCCGCCGTGCCAACGTTTCCACCAGCACCATCCTGTACATCACCAAGGGGCGCACCAAGAAGTGCCGACGGGAGAAGGCGCAACGCATCCTCGCTGTCCGGCCACGCGATTACGACGACCTGGCGGTCCGGCCGAGCCACGGTTGCCGACGCCGCGTTCAAGCCCTCTACCGCGCCGGCCACGGCCCCGACGCCATCGCCTCAGTAGCCGGGCTCTACACCTCCACGA
The DNA here is from genome assembly GCF_014203555.1 of Streptomyces olivoverticillatus. GTDB lineage: Bacteria > Actinomycetota > Actinomycetes > Streptomycetales > Streptomycetaceae > Streptomyces > Streptomyces olivoverticillatus. Next base: position 427,161 of record NZ_JACHJH010000003.1, read on the forward strand.
TCAGCGGTCTCGCAAACGGCCATCACGCCACTGTGGACGGACGCACGGCCCGTGCAGTTGAGGCTGCCTACCGCGTCCTGCTGCCCACTATCGGTACGCACCGCAAAGCCCGCGCCCGCGCAATCCAATGCGGATGGGCTCCAGCCGGCGCATGGTCAGACATCGACGACCCGGCCTGCACTCCCGACATCGCCGACGAGATCCCCGATTGGCGAAACCAGCGCCAGGTCGCTGAGGACCGCCGCGCCGAGATCCGCCACCTCTCCTCCTACGGCATCCCCGAGGATGAGATCGCCGACCGGCTCGACATGAACCCCAGGTACGTCCACGACCTCCTCCGCGAGATCCGCAAGCAGGCGGTGGCGGCATGAGCGCCCCAGCCTGGGAGGAGAAGGCTCTCTGCCGGGAGCGGAACGTCGACTTCGCGCCCGAGCTGGCTGCAAAGCGGTACGCCGCCAGGGCGAAGGAAGTTTGCCGCGCATGCCCGGTGACCAGCCCCTGCCTCGCGGCCGCACTCGCTGAAGAACGTGGTCTCAGCAGCCACTTTCGCGACACGGTCCGCGGCGGCCTCACCCCCCGCGAACGTGCCGCCCTCGACCGCAGCCAGCGGCAGAAGGAGAACTCGTGATGTACCACCACGATGACCATGCTCTCTCGCTCATGGACTGGTTTTGCGGCGCGGGCCGCTCCAGCCGGGGGGCACACGCCGTGCCCGGTGTCCGCATGGCCCGCGCCGCGAGGGGGGCCCGGCTGTGATCATCGATGGATTCGCCGGACCTGGAGGATGGTCAGAGGGGCTGCGGCTCCTCGGCCTCCGCGACATCGGCTTGGAATGGGACACCGCAGCCTGCAAGACCCGGGCCGCCGCAGGGCATCTGACCATCCAGTGCGACGTCGCCCAGTACCCGACCGCGCCATTCCAGGGTCGGGCAAAGAAGCAGATCTGGTCTCCGCCATGCCAGGCGTGGTCTCGCGCCGGCAAGGGTCTCGGTCTCGCCGACCAGCCGCTCGTACACCAGGCCGTTCACGACCTCGCCCACGGCCGCGACACCCGGTCGCGTCTCAAGGCGGCCTGTAAGGACGAGCGGAGCATCCTCGCCGCCGAACCGATGCGCTGGCTGTACGACCTGCGACCCGAGTGGGTGTGCATGGAAGAGGTCCCAGACGTGCTGCCACTGTGGAAGCAGTACGCCGAGATCCTCCGCAGCTGGGGCTACTCGGTATGGGTCGGCACCCTGAACGCCGCCGACTACGGCGTACCGCAAACTCGTCGCCGCGCCATCCTGATCGCATCCCGCATGCGGACCGTCACGGCACCCGAGCCCACGCATGCCGAGCGTGCCGAGGAAGCCGGCCTGTTCGGTCCGGGGCGCGCCCGCTGGGTGTCGATGGCCGAGGCTCTCGGCTGGGGTGCCACAGAGCGGGTGGCGCCCACGGTAACCGCCGGCGGGGGGAAGACCGGGGGAGCGGAGCCCTTCCCTTCGCAGGCCCGGCAGGCGCTGCTGAAGGAGCAGGAGCGAGGAGCATGGGCGCTCCGCAACGGCACACAGAAAAACGCAGCTGTCCGTGAACTGGACGAGCCCGCCGGAACCCTGTTTTTCGGGGCCCGCTGCAACGACGTGTCCTGGGTTCTCCGGAACGGCAACCAGCCGAACGCGGCGATACGGACCGTCGAGGAGCCCGCTCCAACGATGGCGTTCGGGAACAACTCGGCTCGGGTCGAATGGGTCCAGCAGCGCCCGGCCACGACCGTGTGCGCCACCGACCGGATCGCCCCGCCCGGCCACCGGGACCGGTCGCCCCAGGGCCAGTCGCAGTTCGCCAGCCCGGAAACAGTCCGCATCACGCAGGCGGAGGCCGCCGTCTTGCAGTCGTTCCCTGCCGACTACCCCTGGCAGGGGACGAAGACCAAGCAGTTCGAGCAAATCGGCAACGCCGTCCCGCCCCTGCTTGCCGCGCACGTCGTGTCCGCAGCCACCGGAATCCCGCTGACCGCAAGCCTGGAGGTGGCGGCGTGACCAGCGCCTTCGAATCACGCTCCCGCCGAAGTGGCGTACCGCTCCAGGTACTCAGCCGCCGCGCGAAGCCGAGCAGGGTCGTCGTTGAACAGGCCGAGACCGGAGTTGCATCCGCTGCAGAGCACGCCACGTATCACGCCGGTGCGGTGGCAGTGGTCGATCGACGGATGGCGGACGCGGCCCGAGCGGGTGACGGTCTCGGTCGAGCCGCAGATCGCGCAGTGGGGGGACGCCAGACCGAGTTCCTCCCGTCGCTTCTCCTCATCAGCGTCGTGCCGTAGCCGGCGCCCATGGGCGAAGCAACTGCGGCAGAGCGAGCGGAACGTGGCCGAGTCCGACCGGCGGTATCCGTTCTCGTCAGTGAGGACGACGTCGCATCGGGCACAGTTCGTGCGCGGGATTCTCATTGCCCGATTCTACCTGCACAGAAGGCGAGTTGGGGAGGCAACGCCGTCACCCCGAACGCCGCCGAGGTCATCCTCTGCGCCCTGGTCGAAGCCATCACCGGCGCGGACATCAGCAGGCACGAGACGACCGCCCTCGAGCCCACCACCGCGTGACCGCCGGCCCCTGACCGGCACCCACACCACCGAACTATCCGCACCTGGCCGGAAGAGGGACCGATGCCCTGGTTCAAGATCGACGACTCGGCGCACTCCCACCCGAAGTTCGTTCGGGCCGGGAACGCCGCGCTCGGTCTATGGATGCGGTGCGGCGCCTACTCGGCACAGCACCTCCTCGAAGGCTGGGTCCCCAAGGAGATCGTCAAACCGTTCAACGGGACGGCCGCCCAGGTCCGCAAGCTCATTGAAGCGGGCCTCTGGCACGCGGCCGGGCACGACTGCCCGCGATGCCCCCAGCCCCCTGTTGGCGACTACCTGATGCACGACTTCTTGGAGGGCGGACGGAACGCTTCCAGGGACCAGGTGGAGGCGAGCCGGAGGGCAGCCGCGGACCGCGCAGCGAAGTCCCGGGCGCGGGGCGCGGAAGCAAAACGCGATTCAAATCGCGCGCGAAATGAATCGGATTCACACTCATTTCGCGCGCGAAATGAACCCCACTTTTCGGGCTCCGCCGCAGGTCAGGAGGGTCTGTCACAGCGCACACCCCTAGATAGCGTTACGCCTAGCCAGGCCATGCCTTTAAAAAGCCTGCAGGCAAGGGGGCCGGAGCAGGCACCTCAGGCCGTCCAGATCCCCGACTGGGCCCAGCCCCTCATCGACGCACTCGGGCGCCGCAACATCAGCGTCAGCTGGGCCCGCCTCAGCAGCATGCAGTGGATCGCCATCCAGGAGCTCATCAAGAAGCGCGGGGTCGACCGCCTCGCCGCCGTCGCCGCAAGCCGCTGGAACCCGCGAGACCCGATCAAGTTCGCCAGCCTCCTGCTGACCATCTGGCTTGAGCACCCCGACCCATCCACCGGGAGCCAGTCCCCGAGCCCGGCGCCGGCCGCACTGCCCGACTGGTGCAAGCACCCCGACTGCGACGAAATCAGCCGCACCCGCGAGACCGAGGACGACCGAGGCATTCGCAGCCTCACCCGCTGCCCTGACTGCCACCCCGACCGCAAAGGCCGTGCCGCATGACCGAGACCGCATGGACCACCGACACCGCCGACACCCCCGAACCCCACAACCGCGAAGCCGAGATGGCCGTCCTCGGCTCGATGCTCCTCGACCGGCGCGTCATCGAACCCATCGCCGCGATCCTCGCTGGCCCGCAGGACTTCCTGCCCCTGAACCACCAGACGATCTACCGCACGATCTGTGACCTGTACGCGGCCAGCCGCGACCCGAAGATCGACCCCATCACTGTGGCCGCCGCGCTCCTCGCCTCCGGCGAACTCACCAAGATCGGAGGTGCCGTCTACCTCCACCAGCTCGTCCAAGCCGTCCCCACCACCGCCAACGGCGAGTACTACGCCGACATCGTCCGCGAACACGCCCAACTCCGCGCCGTCCTCGCCGCAACCCGCCGCGCCACCTACCAAGCCATGACAGCTGCAGCCTCAGCAGCCGAAATCCTCGACACCGCCATGGCCGACCTCCAGGCGGCAGCCGGCGGCGTCAGCCAGGCCGACAACCGCCTCGCCGTCGCCGACCGCTGGATGGAGTTCATCGACGAACTCGAGGCAGGCGCCGATCCCCGCGCCCTCGACACCCCCTGGCACGACCTGAACGACGTCATTGAGCTCAAGCCCGGCCAGCTCGTCACCGTCGGCGCCGCAACCGGCGGCGGCAAGTCACTGCTCGGCATGAACCTCGCCGCACACGTCGCCCTGACCCGCGGCAAGCCCGTACTCGTCGCCTCGATGGAGATGGGCGGCTCCGAACTGATGGCCCGCCTCACTGCGGCAGAAGCAGGCATCACTCTCGACAAGCTTGTCCGCCGCAAGCTCGACGACTCCGACTGGCAGAAGGTCTTCAAGGCGGCGCCGCGGCTGCAGAACGCCGACAACTTCATTCTCGACGACTCGCCGAATCTCACTCTCGGCAAGATCCGGGCTCGTATGCGGTGGATGACCTCCCGTGGCACCGCGCCCGCCATGGTCGTCGCCGACTACCTCCAGCTGATGACCCCCGAGTCAGGCAAGTCCGACCGTACTCGGGCCAACGAGGTGGCTGAGCTGTCCCGTGGCCTGAAGCTCCTCGCGATGGAGTTCGAAGTCCCGGTGATCGCCCTCGCCCAGTTCAACCGCGGCGCCGCCGGACGCCAGCCCGTCGTCACCGACTTCAAAGACTCCTCGGCCATCGAGCAGGACTCCAACATCATCGTCCTGATGCACCGGCCCCTCGCCGAAGACGGCACCGACACCGGACCGAGGGCCGGCGAGATCGACCTCATCATCGCCAAGAACCGCAACGGCGCCTCCGGGCGAACCATCGCCCTCACCTTCCAAGGCCACTACGCCCGCCTCCGCTCCATGGGCCGCGAGTTCTGAGGCGCAGGCCATGACCGACTCCTGCCCTGCCTGCGTCCGCCGCGGCATACCGCCGGCCGCCACCCGCCGCCGCGGCGACACCGTCGTCCACGGCTACCGCTGCCCCGTCTGCGGCCACCAGTGGGCTACCGCCCGCCACTTGCCCGCGTACATCCCGACCCGAAGGAGCGCCGCCTGATGACCGACTCTGCCCAGCACCCCAATGCCTCGTCGCCTGCTGACATCTGGGGCGACTGGCCGCCGACCGCGCCGCCGGTGGACGAGTACTGGATCTGCGAGTTCTGCGACGCCGAAAACCCCTCCTGCCACCCGCTTGTCTGCGGCTTCTGCCACATCCGCCGAGATGCCTGACCCACACCCCCGGCCGCCGCGCGGCCGGGGCCTCACCCAAGGACACCTGATGGACGAGACCAGTGACCTCGACGATTTTCAGGGACTCCCCGCTGCTTCGGCTGCACGCTCGACGAGTGCCGCCGCGACCGTGGCTGCGGCGAATCCGCTGCTGATGGCCGCGCTGGGTGCGGCTGTCCCGTTGCACATGATGAAGCTGAGGCGGCTGAGTTCTCCGCAGTGCGCTGCCATCGCACGTCAGTGCGTGGAGACCATCGGTTTCCAGGGCGATGCTCTGCAATACGGCGGCAAGGGATGCGCCGAGGCATTCAACGCCCTCGCTCGGGGGCTCGCAGCGCTGGCCCTCACGGCTGACGGTGGCGTGACGTTCGCCGGTACCCACTGGTGCCGACGCACTGGCTGCCGGGATCTGCACGGAGACCACCCCACCCGCTACACCGATCACCCGCTGCCGGACCTTCCGCGAGAGGAAGCCGCCTGATGTCCGACAATCGCGCCCCTGTCGTCCACGGCTTCACACTCGCAGACATCGACAGTCTCGCTCGCACCGCCGTCAGTGCAGCACGGGCCGTCGGCATGGACGGCCTCACCCGCTACCAGACGGCCTGGTCCACCATCGCCGAGCACCTAGTCGAAGCCGAGGAGCCCCCGAGCCGCACCGAATTGATCCGCGCCGGATGGAGGGCCATCAACGCCGAGACTGCCGCTTGCCTCCACGCGCGGGGCTATCGCAACGGCCACGCCCACCAGGGCCCGGCAAGCAGCCCCCGATACCTCCAGTACTGGAACACGCCCCTCGAGGACAACGCCATCGACCGCCTGGTCGACCACCTTGCCGCCGTCCAGATCGGTGATCTGTTCACCCGGGCCCAGGGCGAGGCAGTCGAAGCCCTTGCCCGACACGACGACCATGCCCTGGCCGCGGCCTCCCTCGGTATCCCGTACAAGACGTTCGCCAGTCGGCTTAGCGCCGCTCGGCAGCGTTTCCAGGCCGCCTGGTACGCCCCTGAAACAGCCCCGCGCCTCACCCACCATGACAAGCGCTGTGGCAGCGAACCGTCCCGTACACACTGCCGGGCTGGCCACGAGCTGGCCGGAGAGAACCTGAGGATCCAGGTCCGGAGGGGCGGCAAGAAAGAACGCTGCTGCCGCGCCTGCGAACACGCCCGCAGCAAGGCCCGCTGGCAGACCGCCCACCCGGACGGAACGGCCGCGGCCTGATCCCGGACGCCCGTCAGCCCGAGTGGCGCAACTGGAAGACGCCGCGGTCTTAAAAACCGCTCAGCTGCGGGTTCGACTCCCGTCTCGGGCACCCGCCTCCACCTCTCACACACGAGCGCAAGGAGAGCCAGCGCATGACCATCCACATCACCGACGAGATGCCGAACACCTGGGTACGCGCCGTCGTCGACGGTATTGAGGCGCGCGGCTGGGTTGTCGACGACGCCCATGAATCCGCGATCGTCATCACGCTTACCCCCGACGCCGCCGAAGTCCTCTCCGCCGACAGGCACGATCGGTACCTCGTCATCGGCTGGTCCGGCGACGGCGACGCCCAGGGCGTGGTCGAGTGGGGTCTGTCCAGCGACGGCGTCCAGGTGCCGGTCCTGCACCCGCTGGGCGGCACAGACCCTGCCGTGGTCGCCGAGCGCGCACACCGAGCGCTGACTGGCGGCCGGCCAGAGCCACGGAACCTGCGGCATGCCATCCCCTACGCGGCTGCGACGGGGCCCTGCACCTGCCAGAAGGCCTACCCGTGCGGCGGGATCGTCCCGGATGCCGACTGCCCCGAGCACGGCAACCGGCGGGCGCCGGCCATGGGCTGGCACTGGGAAGCCAACTGCCCGCCTTGGACGGGTCGGCCACGCCACCGTCCTGCTGGAGCTGGCCGCCGGGGAGGCGTCGTGACCACCCCGCCCCGCTGGCCGACCGCCGTGGTCTGCGGTTCCACCCGGCACATGGACCTGCTGCACGCGGCCGCCCGTGCTGCGACGCGGCTGGGCTACGCGGTGCACATGCCGCACCTGACCGAGGTGAACGACCGGCTGGCGCTGGAACTGGCTGCGATGTGGCGGGCGCTGATCGCCGACGCGATGGTCGTCGTGATCGTGCCCAAGCCCGACGGCAGCGTGGGCGACGCCACGGCCGGCGAGCTGGCCTACGCCGAGGAACTGGGCAAGCCGATCCTCCGCTGGGACGCGCGTCGCGAGGACGTGGTCTGGTGACCGCGACCTGGTGGGCGGAGCCGTGCCTGTGGGACGACGAGCCGCTGCCGGACTGGGAGTTCTCCGAGCCTGAGCCGGAGCGGGGCGTCGAGGACGTGCCGATCGTGATCGGGGAGACGCTGTGATCACTCCGTACTACGCCGACGACGACGTGACCTTCCACCTCGGGGACTGCCTCGACATGCTGCCCACGTTGCCCGACGCATCCGTTGACACAGTGGTCACGGATCCGCCCTACGAGATCGGCATCGCCCGGCAAGCCTGGGACACCACCGGAATCGCCTACAGCACCCCCATGTGGGCCGAATGCCTCCGCGTCCTCAAGCCGGGCGGACACCTCCTCGCCTTCGCCGCCCCGCGCACCTACCACCGCATGGTGTGCGCCGCCGAAGACGCCGGCTTCCGGGTCATCGACCAACTCGACTGGATCTACACCCACGGCAAACCGAAAGGCACCGACCTCGCACGGGCCATAGACCGGCACCGCGACGACCGCGAGCACGTCCTGCAGGTGACCGCCTGGCTGGCAGCCGCTCGAGACGCAGTCGGCTGGACCAACAGGCAGATCGATGCCCTGTTCAGCTTCTCCGGGATGGGCGGCCTATGGACCACTCAAGGCAGGGCTGCCATCGTCCCCACAGTCGAGCAGTGGGCCCGGCTGCGGGAGGCCTTGGGCTTCGATGACACCGACATTCTGCCGCTCGTCACTGAACTGAACGCCCGTAAGCGGACCGTCGGTGAGGCGTGGGGGCAGCGGGAAGTGATCAGCCGCAAGGCTGGGCAGGCGCGCGGCGCCGGCCTGTACGGGGCGTTCTCGGAGGACCGCGTCGTCTCAGCCCCGCACTCAGAGCAGGCCAAGAAGTGGGCCGGATGGAACACCGCCTTGCGGCCCGCTCACGACCCGGTCCTCCTGGCCCGCAAATCGACCGGCTACGACAGCCTGGTCGGCGGCCTTCTGCGGCACGGGGTCGGCGGCTTGAACGTCGCGGCCTGTCCCGCCGAGGGCGGCGGCTGGCCCACGAACATCCTCCTCGGCCACGACTGCCCACCGGCAGGTTGCTTGCCCGGCTGCCCGGTACGGGAAGTCGGCGACGCTGCCCGCTCGTTTCCCGTGTTCCGCCTGGACTCCAAGACGCCCGCGTCCGAACGGGTCACGGTCAACGGGGTCACGCATGACACCCCCAAGCCCCTGTCGCTCATGCGGTGGCTCGTCCGCATCGCCACCCCGCCCGGCGGCGTGGTCCTCGACCCGTTCGCCGGCTCCGGCACCACCCTCGTCGCCGCCGTCAGCGAGGCCAGGCGCGCGATCGGCATCGAGCGGCACGAGCCCTATGCCCGGCTATGTCAGGTCCGGCTGACCAGCCCCATCAGCCCGTCTCTGTTCGACGGTGCGCTGTGACGCGCCAGCAGCCGGCCACGGTGGAGCAGCTGTTGGTCCTCGCCGACCGCGCGGAACGTTCTGGCGGCCTCACGGCGACCGAAGCGGACCGCCTGCGGCGCGGAGTCCGGGAGCTAGCCGAACGAGCCTCAGAACGGCGCACAGAGCCCCGGAAGAGGTCACGTCGGTCCGCCGCGACCCTGTCTCGACGTCTCGCGGCAGTCGCGAGACTCCACCGCCCCATCATCCGGCGTGGATTCGCGGACTGCGCCGAGTGCTCCGGCTGGGACGGGCACCGCTGCCGCGGACTCGTCACCCCCTGGCCCTGCCCCACCGCAGAGGCTGCGGGCCTAGACCGATCGCCACTCGCGGCCTAGCAGTCGCTCCGGGCCCGGATACGGACCCGCCCTGAACGCCAGCCCCAGCCCCGATTTCCGCGAAAGAGAACCGCAGCCCACCCCGGCTCGGCCGCCACAGGCCGGGCCCCACGGAAGGACATCACCGTGACCGACCCCACCGAACGGCAGCAAACTCACGACGACGAAGGGATCCGTGCCGCCTTCGCGCGGGCGGCACGGATGCCCGAGTTCTCCCCGGACATCCTGGAAGCCGCATCCCAGCGCATCTGGGACGCCACCAACTGGGACACCCTCCACACCGAACGACCGCCCGCCGCGCAGGAACCGGACGCCACCTGACCGCCACCGCCCGGTCGCCCCGGCAGCAGCACATCGCCGCTCCCCAGACCGCCGCCTGCCCGTGCGGCGGCGACTGACTCCAGGAGGCCGACGATGCCTGAGCCAGCCGACCCGATCACCGACCTCGCCCAGCTCGCCACCCACGGGAACAGCGGATGACCAGCTGATTCGCGTCCCGCTGACAGGCAACCCGCAGACGCATCCCAGTCGCGCGTGGAGGTGGGCGGGTCAGGCGCCGGGGTCGACCTTGGAGCTCTCCGATCAGCCGGAGGCGCCTCCTCCGGCGGTGCGCTTCTTGGGCTTGATGGATTTGACGGTGGGCTTTCGCTTCCGTGGCACGTCGTATTCGCGGGCAATGCCGCGGACGGTCTCGCCGGACCACGGCAGGTGGGTGGCGATGGCGTCGGCGGTGACGTCGTAGGTCTTGAGGTCTTGGGCAACTGCAGCCCGCAGCTTCTCGCGCGCTACGTCTGCTGCTTGCTGAGCCTTGGTGTAGGTGTCGAGAGCCTCTGCGAGCTGGGGGCTGGGGGCGTAGTCGGTCATGCGGACATGTTTACACAAGCTGCTTGGCCATGACTATGGGGCTATGGGCGCCGCCACCGTAGAGCACATCAAAGAATCTTGTCCAATCTATTTGGACTACTTGCTTGGCCAAGCGACTTGGATTAAGTTGGAATCGTCGCCAAGGGGGCCCGCATCGTAGGGGAGACAGGATGAACGACACCGATCACGATCAGCCTTACGACGCCGATCACATCGCCATCGTCGACATGGGTCACACCGTCTGGGCGCTGTACATCCCGGACCCGGAGCACGCCAAGGACCCGCAGCGCGTCGCGGACAACCTCCTCCGCCCCGAGTACCGGGACGTCGAGATGGTCGCCGGCATGCAACGCCACTTCAAGAAGGACGGCGCCTGGTTCTCCGGCTGGGTCATCGAGGCTCCGGACGGCAGCAACAGCGACGGCATCCCGAACAAGCGCCAGGCCATGAAGGTGCTCCGCGCCACGATCCGCGACCACTTCGCCCGCTGAACTGCTCCTGCGGCACCTCTGGGGGAACCATGCACCGCACGCTTGCCGTCATCCGCCGCACGATCCGCGCCGCGCTCCACACCGACCCCCCGCTCCGCTACCGGGTCCTGTCCGGCTCGGTTGCCGCAGATGTGGCGGCGGGTCGGCTGATCCAGTGCTCAACATTCCTCACCCGGCTCGGTCTCGACGAGCAGCAGGTGCGCTCGTACCGCTCCTGGTTCGGCCGCTACGCCGCGAAGGCGTGGCGCGCCACCAACGGCACCGAGCCGCAGCGGGTGTGGGCGCTCATAGACAGCCACTGGACGCATGTCGCTGTGTACCCGCCGACGTCGCCCGTGTTCGCCATAGCCATCGAGTCCTACAAGCGCATGGCCGCCCTCGGCCTTCGCTTCGAGCTCGCAGTCTGATTGGAGACCTAGTGCACACGGACATCGCGCGCGTGGTCAACGAGTGGAAGCCCACAACCATCACGATGGCGAACGGCTCCGAGCGGCTGATCACTCACCAGATCATTCGGCGCTTCGCCGAGAAGGTCGAGGTCTCGACTGATGGATGCTGGAGATGGACCGCCGGATTGGTCCCCACCGGGTACGGATCCTTCAAGGCCAAGGGCTTGGAGACCTATCGCGCCTATCGCGAACGCAAGAAGGCCAACCGCGATGCCTAGCGCCCCGGCCGACCCGGCCCTGTACGAGGCGCTGCGCACCTACAAGGCCACCCGCCATCTGCCCGCCGCCGACTTCGCGAGGTGCGCATAGACCAACCTCACTGCCACCCCGAAGCCCGGCCAGCCGACCGAGCGCCCCGCCCGCCGCTTCACGGCCACGGTCAACTGCCCCGACCCGCAGGAGTGCCGGCGGGCCGCCCGCGAGGACCGCAACTACTGGAACGGCCGGTACGACCACACCGATGACCTGGAAGGACTTCGATGAGCTCCACGAACACACCCAGGCGGCATGCCCGCGCTATGGACCTCCCGGGTTACTGCACGCCGCCTCGCGTCCGCGACATTGCCACCCACGCCGGCTCATGGGGGTGGACGGAATCCCATCACGTCGCTCAGGACGACGAGGGCAGGCTGTGGGCTGATGGCACAGCCCATCCCAAGGCCGCCCCATCCGCGCCCCGCAATCTGCAGCGCCTGCTCACGTGGTCGGAGCACGGGCTCGCCGTCTATGTGCCCAGGGACGGCTACCGGCTCCTGGAGCGAATCGACGGCCCCGTTGACGAGCGATGGGTGCCCATCGCCTCCGTCATGCCGGAGCTACCCGCCTACGCCCGCGACGAGTAGCCGGACGGCGTCGACACCGGCGACTGACCTGCAATCCCAGCCACCCTGAGGAGAACATCATGGCCGACCCGAACGTGACGCACCCCACCGTCCGTGACAACCTCCGCGCCTACGCCAACGCCGCCTACGACCTCAACAGCGACCTCCTCGACGAAATCCGGGAGCGCATCCCCGGCCTGGACACCATCGTCGTCGCCGTCGGCGGTGGCGGCCTCTTCGCCGGAATCGCGACCACAGCCCAGCACTACGGCATCCGCGTGATCGCCGTCGAGCCAGAAAACTGCCGAGCGCTGAACGCGGCCCTCGCAGCCGGACACACCATCGACGTCACCGTCGACTCCATCGCCGCCGACTCACTCGGCGCACGCCGCACTTCGGCCATGGCCCTCGCCGCAGCGCAACACCCCAGCGTCCAGTCCATCCTCGTACCCGACGCCGCCATCCTCCAGGCACGCCAAGCACTCTGGGACCACCGCCGCATCGCCGTCGAACACGCAGCAGCCACCGCCCTCGCCGCCCTCACCACCGGCACCTACACCCCGACAGCCAGCGAAACCATCGCCGTCGTACTCTGCGGCGCCAACACCAACCCCACCGACCTCGTTTAGGCACCAGCGCGACATGGCACCCACCCGACCGGGTGGGTGCCATGTCGCGTCTGCCAGCGCACGACCCACGCTGGCTGACACCACCCCGGCGATCCGTGACCGTCACTGAACCTTTCCCAGACCACAGGCCACACGCCAGCAGACGCTTACCGCAACGCCCAGATGGTGGATCTGAATGGCGAGACTGCACGCCAATTACTAACGTCGTTCCTATGTCTCGCATCACAGAAGTAGTGAAAAAGATCCTGGGGCTGGAAGTAGACTACCGAAACCTGGCACCACGCTGGTTTTCTGATGTAAAGCGAAGAGGTGCACACCGCTCGACTGCCAAAATCCCCGACGCAGTCAAAGAAAATATCGGCTTCTATTACTGCCGGATCGAGCTAAACAAATACGGATACTACGTTTCAGAGGTATTGGTTCTCGCAGTATCGGCAAGTATCCCAGTCGCCTCTGCAGCCGGGGCATCGTCCCTAGTATCAGGAACCCTCGGAGGGACGATCGTACTCCTCTCGGGCATCCGCCTCATCTTCCGCTGGCGTGAGAACTGGGTCCGCTCTGCCACCACATACGTGGCTATCGAGCGAGAACTCATGGAATGGCGATACAAGAGGCCGCCCTACGACGGCCTTGACGCCTCAGGCCAATTGGTCGACAGAGTCACGCAGTTGGTGCAGTTGGAAACATCAGCCTGGGCCACATCGCTACGCGCTGGTCTCCACGAAGAATCAAGTCACCCCGGCACCCCATAACTGCCATTGTCAAACCTCCCTACCCGCGCCCAGCGCCTCAAACCGGGAATTCGACGCCCGTGCGCCCCGCGCCCCCACCCGAGCCTCCCAGGCCCGGCACGTCGCCCCCGCAAACGCCGCCACAGCCGCCGGATCCGCCCCTCGCCACGACTCGAACCGCGACGCCCACTCGAGCGCCTCAGCCGGACCACACTCGTCCTCCATCAACCGCACCGCAGTGTTCGCGACATCCACCCACGCCGGACCCGCCGCCGGCATCGCCCAGTCGATCAGCCACGCCCGCCCGTCACCGATAAGCAGGTTGTGCGGATTCGTATCCGTGTGCAGCAACGCGTCACCCAGCAGCAGCTCCCGCTCCGTCGACGACACCGCACCACCCAGCTCACGGTCCACGTACTGCGGAAGCCCCACACCGCTCGGCGCCTTCAGCTTCTGAGCCTCCTCAAGGACCGCAGCCACCAGCGGCAGATCCGCCGAACCCGGTGACAGATCCGCATGCCGGCCATCCACCGCCTCGAAGCCCAGCAGTTCCCAGCCCCCCACCTCGACCTGCCACAGCAGCCGAGGGCTCACTGCCGTCACCACAGCGTTCACCGCTGCCTCCCACGCCTGCCCGGTCCGCCCCCAGACGTCATCGGCAGGCACCCCCTTCACAAACAGCCGGCCGTCCGCCGTCGACAACACCGCCGCAAACCGGCACGTGATCCCATGCGGCACATCCTCAACCACCCCCAGAGAACCCATCCGCGCCACCACAGCCGCCCGAACCTCCGCCGGCAACCCCACCCAACCAGTACGCACCACACAACCTCCCCAACAAAAATGGGGGCCACCAAAATGGCCCCCACCCTGCCGCCATCAGGCAGCAACGTACTGACAACTACGCCGTCGCACCGCACTTCCGGCAACGATCAGCCCCACTCCACTTCACCCACTCGTGATCACACTCATCAGCCACAGCAACACACCCCCTCCCAAATCCCCAGAATCGTCCCGACCCCTCACGAGCCAGGAAGCCTCATACGACGAAACTCAGCGGGATTCCAGCGGCCTTCGCGAGTTCCGCCGTCCGGCCACCACCGTCACGGGTGAACACCAAGCACACGTCCGCACCGGCAGCGACCATGCGCTCGAGCGCCCCATCCCGGAGGTGGATGTCCTGACTCACCTGGACGCCCTGGACACGCTTGCCACACACCCAGTAATGCGCCCACATCGCCGGACCCCGACCACCATGCACAACGACCATCTCCCGGCCAGGCGCCAGCCCAGCAAGGACGCGGTCGAGCTCCCCGTAGACCAGGTGCTGGTTCTCATACGAGGCCCGGCCAGCACTCCGCGACCACTCCTCAGAACCAGCCACAAGCACACGGAACGGGCTAAGCGAACTGACAGTTCCCATCTGAGCCTCCTCGCCGAAAGGACAACCAGGCGGCAGAACCGCCCAGCCACACGAACCACTACGCCCCAAACTCCACACGCGCCGCCACCAATCGCACCCGCTCCCGGTACGCGGCATCATCAAACGCCAGCCGACCGATACACAGCCGCGTGTGCCCGCAGTAGGGAGAATCGAGATCCATCAGGCGGTCAGGATCCACCCGCCACGCCGCACGCTCGAAAGTGAACGTTGACGGCGCCCGCGTAATCATCTGCGAACAGGACCGCGTCTCACCATGACGAGGGATTGCTACGCTGCCGCGGTGATCCTGCCGACCGCCCAAGACATCCGTGCACTGCACCAGAAATACGCACCCACGACCGAGGCGTTCGACCTCGTCTACACCCACTGCGAGATCGTCTGGAGCATCGCCGAACAACTCCTCACCAGCACCGACCACCAGCTCGACACCGACCTGGTACGCGCCGGCGCCCTCCTCCACGACATCGGCGTCTACCAGCTCTACGACCACACCGGCCAGCTCGACCACGGCAACTACATCCGCCACGGAGTGCTCGGCTACGACCTCCTCCGCCAGGAAGGCCTCCCGGAGCGCCTGTGCCGCTTCTGCTCCTGCCACACCGGAGTCGGCCTCACCAAACACGACATCCAGCAACAGAACCTGCCACTGCCCACAGCGGACTTCCTCGCCGAAACCAACGAGGAACGACTGGTCATGTACGCCGACAAGTTCCACAGCAAGACCACACCCCCGAAATTCCTGTCAGCCACGGCCTACTCCGCCTACGTCGCGAGATTCGGGCCAGACAAAGCCAGAGCTTTCCAAGCCTTGCGCGACGAATTCGGCGAACCTGAACTGACGCCCCTCAGCACCCGATACGGCCACACCCAGACCTGACGCCCAAGGGCTCAGCGCAAGCCAACCGTTATCGCACTGGCCACCGGGCGACCCTCATCAGGAACCCACACAAAACCACCAGCACCATCCTCCGGCCACCGCAGATAGTGCCGGTTCCCGTGACCGACGACACTGTCGCCCTCAGCTGCGACGAGCTTCGCTGTCTGCCCGCCATCAAGGAAACACCCCCACGCGAAACGGGAATGAGCCGCAATAGCCCGACGCGCCTCGCTGGCAGTGACCCCAGGGAACACCCGCGAGCCTGGCCGCCCATCGAACAAGCACAGGTGCATACGGCCCTCGACGTCCTGGAAGAGGGCAATGCGCGCCAGCCGCCGGTCCGCGAACGGAGGGACATCCCCCAGCGACGGATCCCGGTTGACCGGATGATTCCCGAAGTCCGCCAACCCCAGAGACGGCCCCACCGAGACCGCAGCATCCGGCAAGACATCCGCATCCAAGGGACCGGCGTTCAGAACCCGCACCACGCTCCTGCTGTCGCGCGGGACAAGGCCAGCAGGACAGCGAAGCACAAGGTCAGACGCGAAGATGTCCAGCCCACCCACCGCCGACCAGTCGGTCGACACGAACACGCCCCGCGTCGCCCGGCAGCCGATATCCACCCACCCGTCCCGCGGAGACATGGCCGGGGTCAGCCGTGAGCCCTCGTCGAGCACGCGCTCGCTACCGGTAACAGGGTGCTGCCGCCTCGAAATAGCCGCGTTCCCGTTCCCGTAGACGAAGCACTCGGCTGGGCGCCCAGTACGCGAACCAGCCCACGGCAACAGCACGCCGTTGAGCACCAGCCGCCCACGGGCTGGCACATACTCCATCGACAAGGCGCCCCCCTTGCAGAGAACCGCCTCACCATCGACCACGGGCAGGCTGACGAACCGGCCGGCCTCGATCACCAGATTCAGACTCGCATTCCGCGGGAAACCTGAAGCGCGATCCGCCAGGAAGAAAAACCCGGCATTCGAGGTAACAAGAGAACCTCGGTCACGAGCGAGAGCATGAATCGGCACCGGGCGAGGCAGCGCATGAAGACCCGCCGTAACACAGGACTCCCAACACACGTCATACACGTTGGAGAAAGCCCCACACCCGAGATCCAGGGAACCCACCCTGAGCTCAACTCCCGGACCCAGCCGCTGCATACGGCAACCAGCAGCCCGGTCAACCTCCACCGCCATAAACGAAGACGCCTCACCAAGCGTCGAAAACGCACGCATGACACCCCTCCCGAAAACGACCAAACACCCCTACCGGCAGAATGGGCGAACCCGTCGACCGGGCGGCGGTGACACCGCCCGGCCACACGGTCACGCGCCCTCGTACTCCGCTCGCGCCGCCACCAGCCGGGCCAGCACCCCGTCCAGCCGGTCACAGTGCGCCCGCACCTGCGCGATCACCGCACCCAGCTCCACCGGATCCAAGCACTCCATCACGTCATCCGGCGCCGGCTCCAGGACCACATGCGGCACCCTGAGACGAGCCTCCGACGAATACGGATCCACCTGGATGTGCGCCGCCAGAATCGGCATCGGAGCCGTCCCGTCACCCGCATCGAACACCGGCACCGTCGTCGACACCGGTTCGCCGAACTGGTGATACAGGTCCTCCAGGAACGCGCCGCGAGCATCCAGGGCGTGATCGCGGGTACAGCCCGACGGACACGATTCCGTGAACACGCCGCCCGTGATCAAAGGGACCGTGAACGAGCCACGGACCGGGACCGGGGCCGACTCGGCGGGACACTGCGGCGGAACCGTGGCCGGAGACACAGGCGACGAGGCCGCGGGCGGCTGGGGCGTGATCGTGGCCGCACTCACAGACACCGGAGCAGGGCAGGGCGGTACATTGGACACGGTGAATCCCCTTTGACGAGACGGAATCACTACTGATCAGCGGGCTGGACCCCGCTGGTTACTGCGGCCGGGCGGCTCCTACACCGCCCGGCCGTACTCGTGTGCCGGGGTGACCTGAGGCCCTCCCTCAGCACCCTCTAACAAGCGCCAACGCAACGGCTAGACCCAGGGTTTTCGAGTTGAACTGTAAAATCCGAGCGAGCCCCGATTCGAGCCGCTCAACCACCTTCCCCTGAGCGTGACCGCGACGGCTAGGGGGTTGGACTTGCGTCTCAGGAAAAGCCAAGTGCAGAGGCCACGGAAATGCGACCGGAGCCGATCCCTCCACAGGCACCTCCGCCCCGAGTGACGACCGTCGGTTCCTGCGGCCGGGCAGATCATGACAGCCCGGCCGTTCTGCTGGAGTCAGGTGTGGCCTGCGAGTGGCCGGAACGTCTCCCGGTGGATGGCTGCCATGATCCGCTGCCCCTGTCTTGGGGTATGCGCGACGTTGCATGTCGGCGACTCGGCTTTGATCGCGGCCTTCTCAGCCGCCTCAGCTTCTTGGCGGGTCGGATACCAAGCCAGCTCGTAGGTGGCTACACGCGGCCACCATGAGTGCTGCTCGGCATGGATTCCCCACCTCGCCATCGGGTTGCGACTCATGCCGATGTACAAGACCTGACCGGTTGAGTCGAACAGGCGGTAGACGGCAGACTCGCTGGCCTTCTTGTCGCCCACTGGAGGGTGAGGGACCTGCCCGCGGTTTCCTGGGGCGCCTGCATGTGGGCTAACCGGCGCCTTGGGCCCAAGCTTGCTGCGCGGTGGCTGATCGTTGACATCGTAGAGGCGGCGGAGCGCGGTGCGATCGGTTCCATCAGGAGTGCTCATCAGTTCCCTTCATCCACAGTTGGGACTCTTGGGCCAGCGCATCCGTGATGCCTCGGATTCCAGCCGGGTGGCGCCGGCCACCCGGCCGTTGATCCTCAGCTAGGGACGCTCTTCACGCGGCCATGCAGCTGTCGCATCTCTCTCAACGGTGTAGGAGACAGCGAATTGCTCGGCAGCCATGCGTGTCTCGTTCACCTCGGCGATCACCTCCTCGTTGCCACGACGGACGCGCGACTCCCGAGTTACAACGAGCACCGGGACGGTTGGCGGGATGCCGAGACGGTTCTGTTCCTCACCATCCGGGAGTCGCGAAGAAATCGTCTCCCTCCACTCGATGGGACCCGCGAAGTGTTCCTCGATCCGGTCGTAGATGCCTCCAGGGCCGGCCTTCTCGGCACCGAGTGCAGGGATCTCTGCAACGAGGCTCAAGGCGATGTAGCTGGTGGCGATCTGTAGAGGGCGCTGGGATCCTTCTGGGCCCATCGCCCGGTCGCGGACAAGAGTGTTCTCGTCGTGCGGCACGCCGAGCAGGTCGGCGATGTGTCGCGGCGGTACGGCAAGGCCACGTGTCGGGGCGCCGATGGCTCGCCATTCCTTCGCGCCCTGGTCGAAGAAGTAACCGATTTCGTCGCGGTAGGCATGACGGTCGCGGACTACGGTCCGGATGTTTGGCCGATGGCGCACCGTCGCACCGACTCGGTGCTGGATCGTGAGGTACCCCTCTGTCTCCAGCAGTCGAAGGGCCTTGAGGGCTGTCTCCTGCGACTTCACCCCGTGGGCCTTGGCCAGTTCCTTGGCAGACGGCAGCGTAGCGCCGGGCGAGTATTCGCCCCGCTCGATCGCATCGCGCACTGTTGCCGCGATGCGCTCGTAGGCCGCCTGCACAGGGGTCTCCTCTCGGTCCGGGTTCACCTTTCGCTCCTAACCATAGTGCAGAACCCCTGCCATAGGGTAGGGTTCTCGCTGTAACGACAAAGCGGCCCCGGTCGTAATGGCGCGGCTACGCCTGACCGGGGCCGGATCTACCCGAACCCCAATCCTGGAGGGCAGATCTGTGTCCCAGCGTAGTACCTCTGCCGTAGGGCAGCCCAGCTTCCTTCGCCCCGCCGTTTCGACCTCGCGTTCCGATGAGGTTCTCCGTCGCACGATCGCAGCGCCTGCGCTCCGCCTGTCTCCGCTTCCGTCGGAGCCGGCTGCTCGTCGTCGTGTGATCGTGTCGCGGGGGTGGTGATGGTGGTGTTCTTGCCGAGGCCGCGTGTGGCTGCGGCGGAGCAGCGGCGTGCTGATGCGTTGTTGGCTCGTATTGCGGTGATTGCTGAGGAGCCGGGTCATCCGAATCGGCCGTCGTTGCCGGTGTTCCAGGTGGCGGCGCGGGATGCGCTGGCGAATGCGGCCCGGTTCGCGGTTCAGCCGCCGGTCCGGGGGTGGGTGTGATGGCCCCGTTGAAGCGCCTGTTGGCGGTGGTGGAGGGCTGGTCGAGGACGACGTCGGTGCCGGGGTCTGCGGTGGTGGCTCGTCTGGAGATTGTGACGGAGTCGGGTGCGGCCGTGTTCGTAAAGCTGTCGCGGGCGCAGGTTGAGCGTCTGGGTCACATGTTCGCTCTGGATGACTCGGTCCAGGCCGCTCACAACGCTTCGGTGAATGGCGGCGGTCATGCCAACGACTGAGCCTGAGCCGCAGCACGGTCGTGCCGAGTCCCGTACCGATGTGCTGGAGCCGTTGCCGCAGCGGCTTCCCGGCGGCTCCCTGTAGCCGCACCTGCTCTGTTCCATCCCGGCACGACCACCTGGAAGGACACCGCTGTGAACAAGAAGCTTGCTGCCGCCATCGAGCGTGACAACCGGCGTGAGGACGCCGGAATGCATGCCGATGATCGCAGCACCTGTTGGACACACCAGTCCTGGGCCGAGGACTGCGAGGACAGGCACGTGCGCCCGACCGCCGGGAGCCTGCTCGCCGAGGCCCGGGAGATCGACCGCATCCGCAACCGCTAACCCGAAGGAGTCCGACATGCCCACAACGCCCCGCCTCGTCACCGTCGACCGGGTCATTGCGAATCACGGTCAGACCGTCGCCAACATCACCCAGCAGACGGTCGCCACCGACCTCCCCGACTTCATCGAGCAGGTACAGCGAGCCGCCAGCATCCTCGGCCTCGGCCTGTCCAGCCACTTCCAGGACGATGCCGACTCCCTTAGCTCTGCCGCCACCTACCTGGCCGACGCCCTCGGCCTGGCCGACAGCGATCCCGAGCGGGCCGTCCTCCTGAGCTGGGCCAACCAACACCTCGATGATCTCGACGAGTCCGACTTCCTCTGACCTGGAAGGACACCGCTATGCCTGAACCCGTTGCACAGCAGCCGCAGGGGACGCATTTCTTCCTCATCACGCTGGATGTTCCGGGCCGTATGCAGTTCACCAGCCACGGCACGTACAACCCGCCCGAGGGAGTGACTCGGCAGGACGCGTATCTGGCGATCCGGCAGCACGTCGTCGAGAGCCGTCCCGAGTTCCAGCAGGCGAACGTGGCGTTCTTCGCCTTCGACCGTAACGAGGTCTGACCGCATTCCCTCCTCCTGCTCTTCCTCTGCTCCACTCACACGATTCGGAGTACGACCATGCCTGAGAACACCACTGTCCGTTCATTTCCGACGCCGTTGGAGGAGATGCGGCGCCGAGCCCAGATCATCGACGCCCGGAACGCACTGTGGCCGTCGGAAGCGGAAGTCGTCGACGCGGAGGCCGCCGTGCGGGCCGAGCTGATCGCCAGCTTCCTCGCCGCGTCGGCTGCTTTCGATCAGGTCGCGGTCGACGGGGCGCTGGCCGAGGCTCGCACCTACGACCTGGCGAATCCCGACGCGCAACCGGTCCTCGACGAGCTGATCGCGATCCACGAGCACTCCGCCGAGGCGGCGTGATGTCGCGGGACTACGTGGGTCGCTCCCGCCGGGGATTCCCGCTGTCGTCTGGTCTGCGGCCGGGTGGCCGGTACGGGTGGGCCTGTGGGTGCGGTGCCAACGGCGAGGACTACGCCGACGGGCAGGACGCGGCACTCGCCGCCCGGTCGCACGCGATGCGCTGCGGCCATCCGGACCGCCGCATCTGCCACTGAACTGCCCGTTCACTGTGCTCCGCGTGCCGGAAGGGCGTGGGGTGCGGTGGCCGGACAGCCCGGCCGGATTGGGGTGCAGATGTTCACCGGTAGTGCGGATGAGCTGCGTCGTCGGGAGCAGGAGGCGCGTGTCCTAGCGGACGAGATCGCGAAGGCGCTGAATGCCCTTGAGGAGTACGGCTGCGTCGCTGTCGGCAGCGGGGAGGTTGTGTTCTCCGGCGGGTCTATCCGGCCGCGTGGTGGCCGCTGGTCGGTCTGCTGACCTGTTGCCCGACCCGCCGGTCTCGTACCGGCGGTGAGGAGAGCCGTCAGAGCTCTGATCAATTCTCTTGGGTGCCGCGTCCTTGGCACCTCCATGCCTGAAGGAGGCTGGAATGTCCCAGTCTGAAGAGGTGGTCGCGTGACCACCACAGATCCTCGCACCGCATGTGTTCTCACCGAGGAAGTGCTCCGGGAGATGGCGGGTGTTCAGGAGCAGATCCGTAACGCGAATTTCCTGGGCGCCACGATTCTCGGCGCTTCGATCACCGGTGCCGGTATCGCTGTTCCGCTGCTGGTGGACCGCGCGCATTCGACGCTGCTCCACCAGCCCGTCGTCGTGGTGGTGCCTGCGGTGGCGGGGGTGGTGGCGATCGTGGCCGCCCTGTGGCAGCTGCTGAACGTGGTGCTGCCCCGCCTCGATGGGTTCGCGACCCGGGCGAACTTCCTGCACTACGCCACCACCGCCCCGGACCGGATCCCGGCGCTGATCGCTGCGGGCGACCCGGCTGCTGAGACTCGGGTGCTGTCCCGCATCGCGACGGACAAGTACCGGGCCCTCGGCCGGGCCGGCCGTCTCCTCAAGACGGCGATCGTCCTCCTCAACACGGCCGCCGTCCTCGCACTCTCACTCTGACTCCGGAAAGGAACGGCCATGCGTCTTGTCGGTCTCCTCGCCCCGATCGTCGTGTTCTGCCTGCTCATCGCCGGGCTGATCACCGGCCACATCCACTAGCCGTCGCAACGTAGGAGTCCTCATGTCCCAGCCCGCCGTTTGGGCCGAAAGGCCTGCCGCCTGGCCGAAGGGCGTCATCGCCCGGTACCTGACCCGCGCCGGCGAAGCACTCCGCGACCCCTCGATCACCGTCGATGTGGTCGGCGGAGGTGAGTATCACGAGAACAACATCTACCGCTGCCGTGCGTGCGGTTCGAAGAGCCTGAATTCTGGGACCAATCTGATCTACGCCGAGGAACAGGCGCACGCGCACGCCGAGAAGTGCCGGGCCGTTCCCCGCCCTGAAGGGGTGTGACGGCCGTGGTCTACGTGCTGTCGCTGCTCGCTCTCGCCGGACTCATCGTGTTCACCCTCTACGCCCTCTTTGCCCGCACCCACTGACTCGTCTGTTCGGAGAGGAACCGTGAACCAGCCCGTGCCCCTGCCGGAGCCCCGTCCGATCGAGTGGCCGCCGCCGTCCGCTGCCGTGGTGGTGCAGCGCGCCCGCACCGCTGCCGACGACATCCTCGCCGCGGCGGAAGCCGAGGCCGCCAAGCTCCGCACCGAGTCCGCTGCCCTGCGGGTCGAGGTTGAGGCGGCCGCGAACGAGGCCGAACGCCGCAAGCAGCAGGCCATCGACGAGCGCGGCCGGGTCACGGCACTCCTCGACGAGGAGGTCGAGGCCGGCCGCCGGTCGGTACGGCTCAGCCAGGAGCGGGCCGCCCAGCTCACCGAAGAGGCCGATGCCCTGCTGGCCCGCGCCCGCGGCGAGGCCGACGAGCTGCTCGCCGCAGCCCGGGAGAACGCGCAGGCACTTGAAGCCGAGAAGACCAGGGTCGCCGCGGAACGCAAGGAGGTGCAGGAGTCGGCGGCCGGGATCACCGCCGACGCGGTCGCCCGGGGGCGGGCCGAAGCCGAGCAGTACCTGGCCGCCGCCCGGAAAGAGGCAGCCGGCATCGTGAGCCAGGCAGAAGGAACGGCTCAGAGCCTGGCCTGCGCGGCGCAGGCCGAGGCCAAGGTCGCCACCGAGGAAGTACGGCGAGCGCGCGAAAAGCTCAGCGAGCAGGATGCGACAAAAGCGCGGCGCGACAAGCAGATCGACGAATGGTCGCCGCGTGTTGCCCTGAGCGCCGTCGTCGGTCTGACAGCGTCCGGCGAGTTCCAGCTCGCGCAGCTTGCCGGATGGCCTCCAGTGATCGCGTGGCTGCTGCCGCTCGGCATCGATGTGTACGTCGTCCAGGCGCTCCGGCGGCACCGTGATGTGAGCGCCGCCCTGATCCTCATGGTCGCCGCGAACGCCATCTACCACCTCGCCGCGGCCGGTCTGTTCGGAGTCCGAGGCGGGCGCCCGGAGTGGTGGCTCCTCGTCGGCGTCGCGGCCATCGCACCGTTCGTGATGTGGCGGCTCCACAAGATCGTCCGGCCCCGCCGCGAACGCCGCCGTAAGACCGACCATGCCGTGGTCTCACATGGGACTGCGGAAGCACTGAGCGTGAAGCGGGTTGAGACCAAACGGGTTGAGACCGGTATGGAGGTCTCAACCGCTCCCGCTCTGGAGCCTGGTGAGACCAGCAATGAGACCTCCGGTGAGACCACGAACCGGCGCCGTGAGACCGCTCGCCGTGAGACCAAAAAGAAGGTGCAGCGGCGGCGTGAGACCAAGCCCCGTGAGACCCGCTCGAAGAAGGTCTCACCCATCGGCGACATCGACTCCGAGATCTCGCAACTGGTCGCTCTCATGCAGGAGCGAGGCGGCACGCTGACGGTCTCACTGGACGACGCGATCGAGACCACGGGCCGATCCAAGGCCACTGCCGCCCGTCGGCTTGAGACCGCCCGAAATCGGTACCGCGAGACCCAGACCGCTTAAAGAAGCCGGAGCCATCCATGAACGAGACCCTGTGCCAAGCGTTGCATGACGACGGCCCGTGCGCACGGAACGCGACGCTGCTGACGCCCGTGCGCCTCTGCGACGAACACAAGCTGACGGTCGCTGCTGCGGTGGTGCAGGAAGCCTTGGCGGCAGCTCTTCGGGACACGCTGATCTCTGGGCGAGCGCTTGAGCCCAGGGCAGCGCTCATGCTGGCCGAGGCCCAGGCAGCTCCGATGCCGACGGTGGATCCGCACTCGGTGCTGGTGTACTTCCTGGCGAACGGCGGCCGGGTGAAGATCGGGTTCACCAAATCGATCTTCAGTCGCGTTCGATCGCTGTCTCTCCGCGACGATGCCGTCCTGCTGCTCCTGAACGGCGGCGCCGAACTGGAACGGGCCCTGCACGCAAAGTTCGCTGAGCACCGCGTCGCCGACAGCGAGTGGTTTGAACTTGCACCAGATGTCGTGCACTTCGTTGCGAGCAAGCGGCCAAAGCATTGCACCGGCATCGGGGCCAGGCCGACCAGGACCAAGACTGAACGAAAGACCCCGCGTCAGGCGAAGCAGGCCGTGCTTCTACGCCGCCGTGAGCGTGTCCGCCGCCTGTACGACGAGCTTGGCAAGCGTCCTGAATGGACCGACATCCGGGACGCGCTCGTCGCCGACAAGCTCGCCCCCAAGGACATCTCGCGGTCGTCGTGCCAGCGCGTCCGCGACGCCATCGAAGCCGACGAACCGGCGCTCGCCGCGCTCGGCCAGCCCAACGTCCGCGCCATCACCGGAAGCTGAACCGTCCGCGCGGAGATCCTCGATCGCACTGAACTGCCCACCCTCGACTGACACCAGGAGAACGCCATGGCAACACCGGCTAGTGCACCCGGAGGCAACACCTTCGAGGAGCGGCGGCAGCAGCGTGCCGCGACCGTGAACAAGACGAAGACGAAGAACGGCGGGGGGTTCTCGCCGACGCTGAACATCAGCATGCAGAAAGGCGGCGGGGGCACCGCCGGGCAGTCCACCGTGGGCGCCAGCGCGAAGGGCGGGGTGCCGGGTTCGGACTTCATGTCGAACGAGGACATCCGCGCGTTCTGCGAGCACCTGCGTAAGGAGGCGCGTAACCGTGCCACCGAGCGGGCCATGGACGCCGATCATCTTGAGGCCATCCTGCGCACGATCCCGGACCTGAGCGGCAGTCTGGGCGGTGCGCGGGCCCGTGCCCGGCGTGTCACCCGGTGGCTGAAGAAGGTCGCGGCGGCGGAGAAGGCGATCCAGAAGTACTCCGCCAGCATCTACGCCACGTTTGAGCGCGAGTTCGAGTCGGAACTCCGAAAGATCGGGAAGGCGCGTCCGCAGCAGCGCTCCGCCCGCAATTTCGGTTGGCGCTGACACCAGCCGTGACCTGCACTGACACCGCCTGACACCTGTACTGACACCAGGAGTGACACCGTGGCTGACAGCCTCAAGGCCGACCTTCGGAAGGCCGCCAAGCACCCCCGCAGCCGGCCGTGGATGGTTGTCGCCGCCGAGCTGCCCGCCACCGTCGCCACCCACGCTCTGTGGGGCGATTCCCCGGTCGCCGCGGTCGGACTGACCGTGGCGGCCGGGGTCCTCACCGCAGCCACCTGGTGGGCCGGCGAAGGAACCAAGGCCGCGCGCCGGAT
The DNA here is from genome assembly GCF_014203555.1 of Streptomyces olivoverticillatus. Classification (GTDB taxonomy): domain Bacteria; phylum Actinomycetota; class Actinomycetes; order Streptomycetales; family Streptomycetaceae; genus Streptomyces; species Streptomyces olivoverticillatus. The sequence goes on from NZ_JACHJH010000003.1 coordinate 453,113, forward strand.
CCACGCCACCATCTCCACCGCCGCAGGGACGACGTACCTGCTCCTGGGGACGGTCACGGACCCCCTCGACCCGGGCCTGCTGTCCGCCCTGGTCATCGGCGGCTCGGTGGCCGCGGGCGGCTGGAACATCCGCCAGGCCCTGCGCATCAACCCGGAGGCGGCCAGGGACGGGCAGCAAGGCGCCGTCGAGACCGGTGTCCTGGTCAAGGCCCTGGGGAACGCCAAGGCAGCGCTGCGCGGGGCCCCGAAGGTCGAGCCGAACAAGGTCACCGCCCCGTACCAGCTCGCACCCGGTGAGATCACCAATGCCGAGGTCGGGCGCCGCATCGACTCGATCGCTTCTGAACTGGGCGTTTCCCCCAACGCGATCCGTATCCAGGCCGATCCCGAGAATGCCGCCCAGGGCCAGATCATCCTCGTGCCGAAAGACGTTCTCACCGATGGCACCGCGTGGCCCGGCCCGTCCCATTTCGGCGGTTCCATCACCGACGAGGTCGTCATCGGCCTGTACGAGGACGGCGAGCTGGAGCGGTTCTGGTTCCCTTACGACGACCAGACCAAGCGCAACGGCACACACTTCCTGGGCGCGGGCATGAACGGCTCCGGCAAGTCCGAGGGCTTCAAGCTCGCGGTCATTGAGGCTCTGACCAGGTGCGATGCCATCGTGTGGGGGGTCGATCCGTCCAAGGGGCGGCAGACGTTCGGCCCGATGCTGCCGTTCATGGACTGGGTCGAGCTGACCGAGGCCGGCGGCAACGGCATGATCGACGCGTTGTCGCAGGTCATCACCGCCCGTGCAGACGCCCTCGGGGTCGCGGGCTTCAAGAACTGGACTCCCGGCGCCTTTGACCAGCTCGGCATTCCGTACATGATCGTGTGGATCGAGGAGGCCGCGAAGTTCTTCCGCAACGGCACCGAGATGGAGGGCCTGGTGATGGAGGCACGCTCCGCCGGGATCTCCGTCATCATCAGTCTCCAGCGCCCGTCGTCCACCTCAATGCCCACTGACGTGCGGGAACAGCTCGGCGGGGTGCTCTGCTTCGGCGTCAAGGGGGCCACCACCGCCGACATGGCCCTGCCCGACGATGTCCGCGACGCCGGCGCCCGCCCCGAAGCGTGGGAGAACCGCAAGCCGGGCTACAACTACCTCGTCGCCCCCGGCGTCGACGAGGAGCGCTACCCGATGAAGGCCCGCACCTTCATCCCCCCGACCGACGAAGAGATCACCGCCGTCCTGTCCATCGCTCCCAAGACCGACGCTGGAGCCGTCACTATCAACGCCGCCGGGGAGGCTTACGCCAACCGCCCCTTCTTCACCGTCGACGACGTCCTGACCAGCAACGGCACCAGCCCCGGCACCCAGCCCAAGGAGTCCATCGTCATGACCAAGGAAGACACCGAAGCCGCCGAACGGGCCCTCCTGGAGCAGCAGGTCGACCGCGAGATCAACGCAGCAGTCGGCACGGACCCGGACGACGACGGGCCAGTGCCCGACGTCGATGCCGACCAGGAGCTCCCGCCCGTCGAGGCCGGCCAGGTCTGGGCGTTCGCACAGGCGCCCGCGCCGGTGTCGGCGGAGAGGGCGCCCGAGGAGGCGTGGGCGGAGCTGGTGGCCATGCTCGCCGAGTACCGCGGGGAGGACCGTGAGACGGTCGGCCCGAAGGACTTCGCCCCCTATGGGAAGGGGTCCCGGATCGGCCGTTCGCGGGCCTGGGTCTCGGAGAAGCTCGGTGACCTCGCCGACGAGGGCATCCACCTCCAGGAGACCGGGCAGCCCGGCGTCTACAAGCTCCTCTACCCGGAGCTGACACCCCTCTGACCTGCACTGACACCAAAATCGTGCAGAGCTGACACCCCTGACATGTCAGAAGGGGTGTCAGCCCCGGCCGAGAGGCCCTTTTTCTTAGGTCACTGCGCGTGCGCGCGCGAGCTGACACCTCTTCTGACACCGTGCTGACTGTCAATGGAGACAAACCGCCATGAAACAGAAGGAAGACGGCACCCGGGCGCGGGTCTTCGCAGCCGCCCTCCGGAACTGGGCGACCATCGACGCCGACCCCGCACCCACCGCCGTCCGCCTGGACATACGCCAGCCCCCCGACTGGGCATACGCCGCCACCATCAACATCACCGCCCGCCAGCACCAGCGCGTCCTGGCCTTCCTCCACGACGACGTCGCCGAGAACAAACCCGGCCACTCCACCCCCGAATGCGCCGCCACCGTCATCAACGCCCTCCTCACCGAACACCGCATCGCCGGACGCTCCCACATCACCGCCGCGGACCTCGTCAACGCCGCACCCCGCATCGGCCGCTCCCGCACCTGGATCGCCGCCCACATCACCGAACTGATCGACACCGGCCGGCTCGGGGAAACCCGCCGGCCCGGACGCTTCCGTCTCTGACCGCCCAGCCCGCCTGAAAGGATTCCCACCGCCGTGAACTCCCTGCCTGAGCCGCTGCCCGGCTGGCCGACCAGTGTCGACTACCAGCAGGCCGCCCATCCCGCGGTCAGGCGGCAACTCGCCCCTTACCAGCCCGCACCGCTGCCCATACCCATGGAGGACCGGCGGGTCGTCGGCTACACCCAACACGGCGGGCTGATGATTCCCGTGTTCGAAGCCCACGCCGAGCCCGTCGTGTACCAGCCCCGTGACCTCACCCCGCGCTCGGTGATCGACCCGATCGCACAACGCCTCGTCGGGGCCGGGGCGTGTGCGGCAGGGGCCGGGTGGGGCTTGTCGGAGGTCATCAACGCGGCCGCGGCCGGCGGGCTAGGGCTCGGGGTTCTTGTCCTGCTGTTGCTCGCGGCACAGTTCCGCGGCGGCACGACGGTCACGCACAACGTCACCAAGAACATCACCAACCACACCAGCTGGTGGGGCAAGTCGCACATGAACCAATGATCAACCGCTGTGTCCGGACCTTGCCCGCGCCGGATGCTCATTCGCTGGCCGCGCAAAGATCCCGGACTGAGGGTCTGGGACGCTCTGACTGATCGACCGGCCGCTCAGGCCGACGCCCTACTTGCTGATTCGGAGTTTGGTGAGTGCGGTGGTCCAGTCGGTGACGATGGCCTGCTGGGCGTCGGCGAGCCGGGTTTTGCCGGAGCAGACCGCAGTGTGGAGCTTGGTCTCGACTGTGTCCTTGGGGTTGTTGGGGCCGCCGCCGGGCTTGTGGCCGGGGGATGGGGGCTCGACCCAGAGGTTGCGGGGGTTGTTGGGGTCGCCGCCGAGTTCGAGGCTGACGAGGTGGTCGTACTCGGCGTCATGCAACGAGCCGGTGTAGCCGTAGGACTTGGCGTTGGCTGTCTTCTCCGGGCCCGTGATCGAGACCGGCGGGCGGATGCCCTTGGTGTAGCCGGACGGGTTGCAGATGGTGTTCTTCAGCGTGGCCTGGGTGACCTTCGGATTCAGCGCTCCCGGCGTGCACTTGAGATCCTCGAGCGGTTCCTTGCTCGCCGTGTACCGGAAGTGACACGTCCCGGCGGGGGGCTGCTTCTGGACCGTGTATTTGGACTGTGGCCCGGGTCCGGTCGGGATGGAGCTGCTGGCCGCGGACTCGGCATGCAGGTCCGCCGCGGCGGCGGTGTTGTGGCTCTTGCTGTCGCTCGACGAGGAACTGGAGCAGCCGGCCAGCGACAGGACCAGCAGCACGGCAGCAGCAGAGGCGGCTTGGGTACGGCGGATGTTCATGGGACCCCCGTGGTGATGTGACAACGGCGCTGCGAAGCTACTCCTCCATTGCGCTGCCGGTACGGCGGGGGCCAGGTGTTATGCCAGTGCTTGGTGGGCACTTGGTTCGGCCTTGGTGCCCGGGGCCCTGAATAGGCGCGGTGGTCGCGGCGACGTCACCTGACCTCGGCGCGCGTCCCGATGGTTCCCTGTCGTGTCGGTGCACACTGTGGGTAGCGCTATGCCCTACGGTCCCACTGCCGCCGAGGAGCCCATCGTGCACAACCCCACCACCGACGACTCCGGGTATGCGTGGCCGACTTGTTCGGCCTGCGGGCGCGAACTCTGGCACACCGAACTCGGCAGACAGGCCTGTCGGCCGTGCGAGAGCCGGACGGCCACCCGCCTCGCTGAGCTCCCCGCATTGTTCGCTCAGCTGAACACCACAGCATCCTTGATGCGGGGGGCCCGGCGGCCCGGCGCCGCGACTTCCGGATCTCGTGTTCCTCCGATCCCGCCCCGCCTCGAGGTGCTTTCCCTCGTCGCGGCCGGCGGGGTCGCGACCCGGCTCCGGGACATCGAGGACGCCTGGCGAGCCGAGCTCCAGTGGGCTATCGCACCCTGGCGCGGAAGCCCGACGGAGGCGGTACCCGGCCACGTGGCATTCCTGCTCAACAACCTGCCCTGGGCTGCCGACGGCTACGAGTCCGTCGACCAGGACGTCGAGGACATCCGCCGCCTCCACGCCGAATGCACCGCCGCCCTGCCCGGCGACCGGAAACCCGGGCACGTCCACGTCGGGCTCTGCCCAGCCGTCCTTGACGACCGGCCGTGCTGTGCTCAGCTCACGGCGTCCGCGGCCAGCCACCGCATCCGCTGCGGCAGCTGCGGCACCGAATGGGTCGGCATGGATGCCTGGCGCGGTCTGCGACGAGCACAGGAGGGCACCGCCTCCCCGGTCAGGTCTACTGCTGCCATCGGCTAGGCCGAACACGCCGAGCAGTACTAGGAATTCAGACTGTTGGCCAGGATGCAGTCGATCCGTGTCATCTCGCGCCGAGTCGCGTGGAGGACTCCGTCGTCAAGGCCGTGCTGGCGGAGCCAGTCATTCACCTCGCTCCAGAGCCAGGCATGCGCCCGGCCCACGGTGCCTTCCGGCCGGGGAAAGGGCTCTTTGTCGGCGAGGCGTGAGCCAGTTGCCCACTGATGAACGTTCTGACGTGAGCGGTCTGTTCGCTCGGCGATCTCCTGCACTCCGACCAGATCGCGGTCCAGTCGCAGCAGTCGCAGGCCGGGAACCAGGTCGCGAGCGATGCAGGCCACGGAGAGCGCGGCTTCGACAGCGTTGTCCCCATGGGAAGAGATACCGAGGAGGCTTTGACCGCCGGCCCGGGAGAGGATGGCATCCAGCTCATCTGGAAGGCGGTCGACTGCTGTGTCGTCGACAGTCGCTCCGTCCACGACGAACGTGAACTCATACTCCATATGAATCCTCTGTGTTGGCGGTCGGAGTGCCCTGATCTGTCAGTATCCGTCAACGAGCTGAGGAGGTTGTCAAGTCGTCAACTGAAATGTAATCTATCGATTTGATGCTGGAACACGCATCGCAAGAGCACTCCTTGGCCTCCACCGTGACAGTACCGGTGGAGGCTTTTGCGTACCCGGGGAGGTCGCATGGTCGCCCACCCCAACCCTGACGGCTTCGATGTCTACGCCGCTCAGATTGAGCGGCAGGACCAGCTCGGCGACATCTGGGAAGCCGCGCGGGCAGCCGGAGTGAAACCCGGCACGATCCGGGTCTGGGTCACCCGCAAGAAGATCGAACCCATACTGCGCGGCGAAGCAGGCGACCAGTTCCACCTGCCCACCGTGATCGAAGCCAGCAAATCCCCCGCAGGCAGGCCAAAGAAAACCGCCGCCTGATCTCCTCGCGGGCTGGTCGAGCACCATGGCGGCAGCTCCCGCCCGCGAGGATCAATGCCTGCCAGTGGGGGCAGGCCGGGACACACGCCTCGATGACCCCCGTCGGCGCGCATCCCACGGTCCGCCCGGTCGCGGTAATGCGGCCGGGCGGACCACCCAAAGGACCAGAAGGCAGGAGACGACGTGCCTGCCGGTGACTCTGATCGACCCACTGCCCTCAAGATTCCCTGCCCGTGGTCAGGCGACGAGAAGGATCCAGTACCCCGCACATACGGAACCTGGCTCTGGCTGTACGAGACGACCCGGAAGCTGCGCCATCTCCTCGGCCTCCATGACTGGCACCTCGTCCCCGCCTACGGGCCCGGCGGCAGGCGCTGCACCTGGTGCGGGACCACAGGCGCTCTTTGACTATCTAGTCCCGGACGCGAGGTGATTCATGCGCCGCCTCGCCACCATTACTCTGGCTGTCGTCGCTCTGCTGGCCGCCGGCATCATCCCGGCACGGGCAGCGGCGCCGAGCTGGCGCCTGAGGTTCTCCGACGACTTCAACACCCCGGTCGCCCGCGGGGCCTTCTCGGACTGCGACCATGCCGTGGACACCCCGCAGGCGTACTGCGGCGGCCTGTCGGGGAGGATGCGCGCGAACTGGTGGGCGTACCCCGCGGGCTGGCCCGACACGGCCACCCAGCGCGATTACCCGGTCGGCGGCTACTACGACCCGGTGACCACCCTGTCGGTATCCGGCGGACAGCTCCACATCCGCATGTGGCGCGGTCCATCGGGCTCCGTGCACAGTGCCACGGTGGTGCCCAAGAAGCTGATGGGGCAGAGGTACGGGCGGTACGAGGAACGCTGGCGCGTCTCGAAGGCCGCCGTGGGGTACAAGTCCGCGCACCTGCTGTGGCCCGTGGACGACGACGGGTGCAGCGAGGTCGACTTTCCCGAGCTGGAATGGACCGGCACCGTCGCCGTGTTCGCCCATCCCTCCACGTGTGGGCAACAGGTGGCCATCGACACCGGGGCCCGGTGGACGTCCTGGCACACCTCCATCGTCGAATGGCGGCCAGGAGACCTGCGCTTCTACCTCGACGGACGGCTCGTCGCCCACACCGCCCGGGGCGTACCAGACGTGCCGATGAACTGGGACATCCAGAACGAATCAGCGCTCAACGGCGACTCCGCCGCCCGCAATTCGTGGGCACAGATGGATATCGACTACGCCCGCGGATGGACTTGGAGCTGAACGCGATGGAGGCATCGGCTATGGCCGTCCCAGCACCTGAGCAGATCTCCTTGGTATCCGCCGGCCTGGTGTGCGGCTTGTGCGGTGTGCGGGCTGTGGTGCACTGGCAACGTCGCCTGACCAGCGCCGAGTTCGCCGCGCATCTCGCCCTTGAAGAGCAACGCCGCGATGAACGTCTCCGCCTCGCTGACCCGGAGCAGCCAGTCCCCGGCTTCGGCCCGCTGCCGCGGACGGCGGAGTGCACCACCCCGGTGTACGCGTGCGCCGTGCACGCCATTGGCCTCGACGCCGCAGCCCTTATCCACCAGAGCACCTGTACCGCACCGAATCCTGTACACCTGCCGGGCTGCGACTGTACCCCTGAACCGGCACCACCCGTCGATCCCGAATCCACCAGGGTGGTACTGCCCGATCACTGGACGGGAGGTTCCTGATGGTGGCCTCGAAAGCTCAGCAGGCAGCGACGGCGGATCGCCGTGGCAGGGCCGTCCGCATGAAGATCGAGGGCCACACCTACACGGAGATCGCTGAGGCTCTCGGCTACTCCTCCCGGGGCGCTGTGTACGTCGACGTCAAGCGGGCGCTGGAGAAGCACGTCATCGAGGAAGGGCTGGCGATCGAGGCGTGGCGGGAGCTCGAGCTCGCCAAGCTCGACGCCCTGCAGAAGGCGATCTGGCCCAAGGCCATGGAAGGGGATCCCCGGGCCATCGAAGCTGCGTTGAAAATCCTCGACCGGCGAGCCCGCATGCTCGGCCTCGACAGCGCCATCAAATTGGAGGTGCTGACCGTTGACGCCCTCGACGCCCAGATCCAGCGCCTCGAGGCCGAGCTCGCAGCTGCCGCAGTCACCCCTGCTGACGGCGAAATTGGAGAAGCTCCGCCGCCTCCGGGAACTGCAGGCTGAGAAGCAGCACCGCGAGACTGAACGCCTCCGCAACATCGACGTCTTCGGGATGCTCGGCTACGTCCCCACACCGAAGCAGCAGATCTTCCACGACGCCGCCGAGTTCGACGTCATGTACGGAGGCAGCGCCGGCGGGGGCAAGACGGTCGGGCTTATGGCCGAGGCCATCCGAGCATGCGTCCGTCATCCTGGCATCCGCGTCGGGGCGTTCCGCCGCACCTACGGTGAACTGCGCGAGAGCTTGCTGGCCGAGCTGTCGAACTTCGGCTACGCCAGTGCCCTGGGAGCTTCCTGGAACGGCACCGAGTACGAACTCCGATTCCCCAACGGCTCACTGCTGATGTTCCGGTACGCCGAGTCCGTCAAGGACGCCTCGAGGCGGCAGGGCGGCCAGTACCAGCTGCTCATCTTCGACGAGCGGACCCTCACCCCGCCCGACGTGTGTAGCTTCCTCGAATCCCGATTGCGGTCCGGCCGGTCCGACATCCCGGTCCTCGGAATCCGTTCCGGCACTAATCCCGGTGGCCCCGGTCATGGAGCGGTGAAGGCCCGCTACATCCAGCCCACGAATTACGGTTCGAGCGTTGTCACCGACGAGCGGGGCCGCACGGTACGGTTCATCCCGTCCAAGCTCGCCGACAACCCCCACGTCAACCCCGAATACGCCGCCGACCTCAAGGCGCTGCCTGAAAAGCTCCGGGCGGCTTTCCTCGACGGGGACTGGGATGTGTTCGCCGGCATGATGTTCCCCGAACTGTCCCGTGAACGGCACGTGGTCGACCCCGTCCCGCTGCCCGCGTCGTGGCGGCGATACAACGGGATCGACTGGGGCTACTCGGCGCCGTGGGCCGTACTGTGGGCCGCAGTTGACGAAGACGGCCGTGTGTGGATTTACCGCGAGCTGTACCAACGACATGTCGGCGAAGCCGAGCAGGCGCGCCGTGTCCTCGCCGCAGAAGCCGAGGGTGAATCGGTTGCGGCCCGGTACGCGGACGACGCCATGTGGGCAACGAGAGGCGACGCCAAGCCGATTGCCACGGTGTACGCGGAGAACGGGGTCGCGCTGACCGAGGCGGGTAAGGGCGGCCGGGTAGCGGGATGGCAGCGCGTCCGGTCGTATCTGGCAGAGGCGCCGGCCTGCCCGCACCACCGTGCCCAGGGCTGGGATACCTGCCCGCGCCTGCATATCTTCTCGACCTGCACCGATCTGTACCGGGAGCTGTCGGATCTGCCGCACGCCACCAAGGGGGATCCGGAGGATGCCGACACCACCGCCGACGATCACGCGGCTGATGCCCTGCGCTACACCTTGATCAACCTGGGGAGCGAGCCGCGCTTCCACTTCCCCGCTCCGGCTCCAGCGGTTACCGAGCTCAATCCCCACGCCACCGGCGGCCGGCCCGCTGCTCCGGTGCAGTCCATGGGCGGTTACCCGATCCTGAACGGCGGTGACCCGTGGGCGCTTTGAACTGGCTCCGCGACCGGTTCGGGCGGGGCGCAGTGCGGGAATCCGTCTCCGAGGCGCTGGAGGCGCCCACCACCAAACAGGTCAGGCGTGCAGGTTTCGAGTACGGCATTCCCCTGAATGTCTCCCCGTCATCGCAGGTCGCCTCCACCTCGGAGCGGCAGCAGATCCTCAACCAGCTCCACCAGGCCTACCTGACCTGCATCTGGGTGTCCTCACCCATCGACCTCATCGCCCGGACCGTCACTGCGGGCGGCGTGCAGATTGTCTCCGACGAGGACATCCCCGAGGGGGAAGTCCCGCCGGACCCGCCGCCGATTCAGCGGCTGCGCCGGCTGCTGCGGTTCGTCAACCCCCACGAGGACATGGTCCAGCTGCTGCGCAACGTAGCAACGGATCTGCTGCTTTTCGGGGATGCGTTCCTGGAGACGGTGACGCTGCTGGGCGAACCGGTGGCGCTGTACACGCTGGACGCCACGACGATAACGGTCATCTCCGACGAGCACGGTGAGGTCACCGGCTACCAGCAGGATATCGACGGGATGCGGCAGGCCCGGTTCACTCCGGAGCAGGTCATCCACATTTCCCTCGATGCGCCGCGCGGCGGCCTGTACGGGGTGTCCCCGGCACAGAAAGCGCTGCTGCCCGTCACTGCCTGGCTTTTCTGGGAAGCGACACTGAAGGAGACCGGCCGCAGGGGCGATCCGCCGCGGGTGCACGTCGACCTGGCGCACCTGCAGGACGCGGACGTGCAGCGGTGGCGCGAGCAATACGCGGTGAACAATTTGGGTCCGAAAGCCGTGGGCGCCCCGGTGGTGACCACCGGTGGCGGTGCTGTTCAGGTGCTGGACCCGCGCAAGGTCACGGACTACCTGGACGCCACCCGCCAGCTGCGGGACGAGATCATCGCCTGCTTCGGATGCCCGCCGGCGAAGCTGGGGATTATCGAATCCGGGAATCTCGGATCGGGCTCTGGGGAGTCGCAGGACAAGACGTTCCGCGTCAACACCATCATCCCCATAGCCAACCTGATCCTGGAGAAGCTCAACTACCACCTGCTGCAGGCTGGTTTCGGCATCACCGACTTCCACCTCGAATTCAGTGAGATCGACTACCGCGATTCAAAAATCGTGGAAGAAATCCGGGACATGCGGCTCCGTAACGGTGCCTACACCCTCAACCGCTACCGCGACGAGATCGGCGAGCCCCCCGTCGACGGGGGAGACGACCCGATCATCCTCGACCGGCTGGGCCCCGTTCCTTGGCAGGACGTCCCCGCCCTGTCCCGGGCCACCATCGCCTGGCGCACCGCCCCCCTCACCGCGGCCGGCGTCAACGGATACGTCCCCGGTGTCCCGGACGCCGACCTCGACCCGACACCGGACCCCACCGCCCCCGTCCCGCACAAGCCAGCGCAACCACAGAGTCCGGAGGACAAACCCGGCCTCGCAGGCGACGCGACCCAGGGCGACCCACCGGAGGAGACATGGGACGACGTCTACCGGCGCTGCCTCGACGAAGCCCTCGCCCGCCTGTGACCAGCAGCCCACAGAATCCGCAGGACGTCCTCACGCCCGAACTCGGCACCGGCTTCCACGTCCGCTGGTACAGGCACCACGAAGGCCGGGCCATCGGCCCGTTCGATACGGTCGACGAGCTCACCAGCTACATGACCCGCCACCGGCTGCCACGTCCGGACGAACTCCTGGCACCCGTCGAATAGGAGGGGCGGGAATCATGGACCACGGCCACCCCACCCGGGCGCAGGACGTCGGACCGCTCATCACTAAACAGATCGGCTGACGGCCCGGTGACGGCCAAGGGGGCGGGCGCGTGGCCGATGCGACGATCCAACTCTCCGCCCTGACCGGGATCTGGCGCCCGGTCTACGCCCACCGCCTAGCCCTGCACGCCACCGCCGACACCGTCGTCCTGGCCGCCTGGAGGAAGGACACGCACGGCATCAGCCTCGGTCCGGCTGTCGCCGCCTGGCGACAGGCTGTCGGTGAATCTACCGACACGCAACGGCAGCATCGGCGGCAGGCCGCAGCCGCCGCCGTCCTGGTCGTCCTGGCCGCCCGGTCATGGCGCCGTACCCGACGGGCACTGGCCACCGCCGCCCAGCGGGCCCACCGCGCCGGATGGGCCGCCGGCCACCACCTGGTCACCCAGGACCACGACGACGACACCCCCTACGACACACCGGGCAGCCAGTACGTGCTCGGAGCCCCGGACATGCCCGACGACACCGCGGACGCCACAGCGACGGCCGTCCTGACCGCCGCGCTGAAGACCACAGCCAACCGCGCCGGGCGCGCCATGGCCGACAGCACCAACGACCCGCAGCAGGATGCCGAGGATGCCCTCGAAGCGGGGCTGGACCTGGCGCTTGCCGCCGACGTCGCCGTGTCGGCCGCCTACGGGGCCGGAATGCTCGCCGCCTACCTCGCCGACGCCGACGCAGCCGTCCAATGGCTGACAGCCGGAGACGAACGCGTCTGCGAGACCTGCCTCAGCAACGAAGCCGCCGGCCCCTACAGCCTGCTCGGCGCTCCGACGCTGCCCGCCCATCCCCGCTGCCGCTGCTGTCTGGCCCCTGCCTGAACCGGACCGGAGGACCCCATGCCCATCACCAACCCGGTGTTCACCCCGGTCGATGCCAGCGGCAACGTGATCGGTGCCTCGGGCAGCCCGACCTCGGTGACGGTCACCAACACCGCTGCGGTGAACGTCGCCAACTCGCCCACGGTGTTCACCGTGGTGCAGCCGCCGACCTCCCAGTACACAGAGGCCGTCCAGTCAAGGACGAGCAACGGCAACACCACAGCACAGACGTGGACGAGCAATGTCGCGCAGGTGATCGTCGGCGTGAACGTGACCGCTTTCACCGGCGGTACCAACGTCGTCATCAGCCTCCAGCAGCAGGACGCCAACAGCGTGTGGCAGACGATCGGCTCCTCGGCCGCGATCACCGCGGTCGGCGCTGCCACGTTCTCCGTCGGGGCGGGCATGGCAACCGGGGCAGTGATCGTCTCCGGCGGCTCCTACCGGCTCACCTGGACCCTCACCGGCACGTTCTCGGCGCTGTCGTTCCAACTGTCAGTGCAGGGCAGGTAAGGGCGCATGTATGAGATCCCGCCGAAGCGGCGTGCAGTCCGACGGGCCGTGACCCGCGCGGACGTCGAAGCCGCAGAAGCACAGGCCACGTTCACCACCCGACTGATCGAGGCCATCGAGACTGACCCCGAAGTGCGGGCCGCGGTCCTCCGCCTGGTCGCTGGCGCACGGCGAATGTCCCGCCCCACCACGACCACGCCCATCCGGCGGGGAGGGACTCGCTGATGACCGCCCGGATCGCCACTGTCTCCGGAACGATGCTCACCCCTGGGGTGTCCCGCAACCGCCGTCTGTACACCGCCGAGCTGATCGCCAAGGCGGCGCGGCGGATGAGCGAGCGCATCGCTGACCCCGAGGGGCTGCCGATCGTGATGCGCACCCATCACGAGGCCGGGGACGACTCGCAGCTGATTGTCGGCAGGCTGACCGACGTGAGGGTGGGGGAGGACGGGGCAGCCCGCTACCGCGCCGACCTGTACGACACTGCGCCCGGCCGGGACATCGCCGCTCTGGTCACGGGGAAGGCTCCGGCGCTGCGGTCGGTGTCCATTCACGGTTATTGGCTCGGCCCCGTCCAGCGCGTCCAGCACGAGGGCGAGAGCGTGACCACAGCGGAGGACCTGGAAATCGACGCCGTCGACTTCACGGCCACACCCGGTGTGACCGGAGCGACGGTGACAGCCGCCTCCTACCTGCCGGATGAAGCCCCCGCCACCGAGTCCGCCGGGCGCACGCCGATCAGCGAATCAGTGCAGGCCAGCGTGGAACGCGTCGGCGAGGCAGGGGCGGAAGAGGCGTACTCGGCCAGGCAGAAGCGGGCGATGGCTGCCAAGGGCCAGGCGATGAAGAACCCCAGCGGTGACCCGTCGTACCCCATCAAGACCAAGTCGGACTTGCGCAAGGCCATCCGGGCGGTAGGGCGGGGCGGTGCCGACCACGATGCAATCCGGCGGCACATCATCCAGCGCGCCACGGCGCTCGGCGTCACCTCGATGCTCCCCGACACATGGAACAAGGACGGCTCCATGAAGGAGAACGCCCTCCGGCTTGGGGAGATCCGCGAGTACTACCCCGACGGGCCCGGCGGAGGCGCCGGCTTCTGCATTGACGCCTACAACGGCCCGATCTCCCTGACGATGCGGGCCTGTGGCATCGACCCGGCCGAGCTCCGTGTCATCACCCAAGCCGCCATGACCGCAGCCGTGGACGCCCTCCAGGCCATGGACCCCGACATGGACGCCGACATCGACATCGACGGTGCACCACATGCCGACACCGATGACGACAACAACGGCGGAGCCGCCGTCAGCCTTGATGACGGCACCGAGACCCTCCCTGCAGTCGACGCCCTCACCGAGACCGCCCCGGCCGCAGCCGCCGGGGAGACCACCACCGAAACGGAGTCCGCTGTGAGCGAGACCGCCCCGGCCGCCGACACGGCGACCCCCGACCGCACTCTCACCGACGCCGACATCCGCGCCCTCGGCGCCCTCTTCGGCACCGCCCTGAAGGAGAACCTCGCACCGGTCCTTCAGGCTGTCACCGAGACCACGGCCCATCCGGCGCCGGCCACGGAGACCACTGAGGCACCCGTACAGGACAAGCCCAAGGTCGGTAGGAAGGCCCTCAAGGAGACCGCGGCCGAGCTGCAGGCGTCCTTCGACGCCAAGCTCGCCGAAGCCCTCACCCGGCAGCGCGACGAACTCCGCGAGGAACTCCTCGCCGAACGCGGCCTCCCACCGCGCAAGGGCTACCGCGTGAACGAGTCCGACAAGCGCGACGACGAGCCCCTGACCGGCGACGCTCTGTGGGACCAGCGAGCAAAGGTCTGGGACCAGTTCATCCCCGGCGGAGCCCCGGCACCTGCCACCACCGCCTGACCCCGCTCCGTCCCGGCCCGCGCAACAAGCCCGGCCGACCCCCTCCACCAGCCCCGCCCGGTGTCCCGGCGGGGCTTTCGCATGAGAAGAGGCAGGCTCCATGCCGACCGAACTGCAGGAAGCGCTGACGCTCGCGTCGGCCGTAACCCCCCTGATCCAGAAGCAGATCGACCCGCTGCTCCTGGAATACCAGCGCCGCTACGCACCCCTGCTCGCAGCGATCCCGTCCAAGCAGTGGGGTTCGACCCAGTACTTCTTCAACCGGCGCACCGCCCGCCCCGACGCCGGCGGCGTCATCGACGGCGGCGCCCGCCCGATCGGCAACAGCACCTACGAGCAGGCCGTCTACAACATCAGGCTCCTGCAGGCCGTCGGATCCGTCACCGGCTTCGCCCAGACCGTCACCCGGGATCTCGTCGGAGACCTGCGTCAGCTCGAGATCGACGGCACCGTCCAGTCCCTGATGTGGACCATGGAGTGCGACGCGATCTGGGGCCACGACGGCGCCACCGCCAACGGCCAGTACCCGATCTACTCGGGCCTGGACTACCTCGTGTCCAACTGGAGCGCGGGCACCGGCAGCAACGCGTTCGTCAACGCCCAGGACATCAACGGCAACTTCGCGCTGAAGAACCTCGACGAGCTGATGGACATCGTCGAGTCCAACGCCGCCATGCCCGTCGGCAGCAACTACATGTTCGTGATGTCGCCCCGCATGTGGTCCAACGTCTCCCAGCTCGTCTTCCCCCAGCAGCGCTTCGCCGCCCCGACCGCCACCATCGGCGCCGGCCTGAACGTGCCCACGTACAGGGACGTTCCGATCGTCAAGAGCTCGTTCCTGGCACCGCGGACGTTCCAGATGGGCACCGTGTCGACCGCGACCTCGACCAGTGGCGGCACCCTGGCGGCAGCGACGTACTACTACCAGGTCAGTGCGGTGATCGCCCGGTTCGGCGAGATCCAGGTCTCCACCGAGGTCTCCCAGACCACCACCGGCTCCACCAGCACGGTGACCCTGTCGTTCTCCACGCCGTCGAACATGCCGGACGCCGGCGCCCCCATCCTCTACAAGATCTACCGCGGCACCGCCACCGGCGCCGAGACCCTCGTCGGGGTCGTCGACGCGTTCGACACCACCGGCACCGCCGTCACCAGCATCATCGACAACGGCACAAACCTCCTCACCAACTCCAGCGGAAACACCGGCCCCTCGGCCTACCAGGGCGGCAACGCCGGAGCAAAGCCCCGCGGCGCCGGCCAGGAGGACATCTACCTCGTCCCGCGCGACCAGAACTTCCTCGTCCGGCCCTACACGCGTGACGTCCAGGTCATCCCGCTCGCCCCCACCGTCACCGCACCCGACACACTCCCCTTCGCCCTGGTCAGCGACACCACGCTCGCGGTCCGGGCGCCGAAGTACGTCGGGCGTTTGAGCCGGGCAGTCGCCAACATCTAGCCCGCCTGTCCCAGGGCCCCTGTCGACGGCATGCAGGGGCTGTGAGGCCGGGCGGCACCGTTCGTGGAGGACAGGGTGCTCACTCAGCCGTTGTGTGTGGTCCATCTGTTCAAGGGCAAGGCGAAGCCCGCCGTCACCGGCGTCAAGGGCTACACGGTGTGCCAGAAGCACCTCTCCTTCCAGGACGCCTTCTTCCGCCAGTGGGAGATCGTCCAGGACCCGAAGCAGGACCCGAAGAAGGGATAGAGCCCATGTGGCTCCGCAAGACACGCCTGGTCCCCGGAAGCGCCCCCGGGGGCTACGAGTGGAACCACCCTGAGGATGCTGTCGAGGTCCCCGACGACCTCGGCCTGGACCTCGTGGAGATTCCCGGTGCCGGATTCGAGGAGGTACCCGCCCCTGCCGCAGGAGGAGAGGATCGGCCGCCGGCCGCCGATGCTGGCGGTGTGACCGAGGCGCCGACGAGACGCCGCAGCCCTCGGAAGTCCGGCCTTTCCGGCACATCCGAGATCGCCGAGTAGGCCTGGGCTGACTGGACAGAGGGGGTGACGGCGGATGCCTGCCGATTCCCCAATCCCGCTGGCGTCGGTCGGCGCGTTCACAGAGGGCCCGTTCGCCAACCTCGTCTCCGGGTTCAGTACGCAGGCCATAACAAACCTGATGTTGCAGGCGACCCGGGCTTGTGAGTCGGCGTGTGACCGCCGTCTGACGCTGTTCACGAACGTCGTGGAGACCCAGCGTGCAGACAGTCTGGATGTGGAGGATGCTCTCGACTCCTACGTCCCGCTCGATCCCACCAGCCAGCTGGGTTTCTCGCGGGCCCAGTCACTTGGCTCCACGCTGCTGGTGCGGCATTGCTGGCTGCGGGAGTTCCCGGCCCGCTATCCGGAGTTGTGGACCGGGTCCATCGCGAGCATCTACTTGTACCGGTCCTTCTCCGGGCAGCAGGCGGTTGCCGCGTCGACGCTCCAGTTCGAGCCGGACACCGGCCATGTCCGCTTCCAGCTCGGCACGTTCGTGCCGCCTGGCACGACGATCCAGGTGACGTACTCCGGCGGCTACAGCACGGTGCCGGCGGATCTGGTGCAGGCGTGCCAGTACATGGCCGCCAGCATGGCGGTGAAGCAGTTGGACCCGGTCGACGGGCGTAGTGGCCATGATCCGGATGCGTTGCGGGCGGACGCGCTGGAGATGCTCGCCCCCTACACCCGGCGGTGACTCATGGTCGGGCCCTCCCGTCAGGGCGTGCATCGCCGAGGGCATCCATTGTCGGCGGCAGCCCGCGCGAACATCGCGGCGCGGCTGCGCGGCCGGCATCATCCGCACCGGGGCCACCGTCTGTCGGCTTCCGCGCGCGCCAAGCTGAGCCGGGCCCTGAAAGGCAAGCACTATCCGCATCGCGGGCACCCGCTGTCCACGGCGGCCCATGCCGCTAGCCGCCGGCCTCGGGCTCACCCTGCGCGGGTGCGGGCCCGTACACAGCACTCCACGGACCCCAACAGCACGCACCGCACGCATCGCACGGCCCCCCAGCGCGCCCATGCCCAGCGCCCTGGGCGACCACGCCGGGCGAGCCACCCGGCCAGTCTCCGGCATCACGGCCGGGTCGGCACGCACCTCGGGGTCAGCCGTCACCAGCGCACCACCCGCGTCGGAGGCCGCCACCGCAGGGGCCATCCCGCCTACCGCGCCCGTCGGCGCAGAAGCCGGAGGCGCCGATGAGCACAGCCGACGCCGTGGACCGTGAGGTCGCGTGGCTGACATCGTCCGGGGACGGCCTGCCTGCGCTGCTCACGAGCGCAGGTGGCCCGTGGGGCAACATCCAGGCGTACCAGCCCAGGACACCTGGCAGGCGCAGTACCAACATCTTCGTTCTGCGCCGTCAGATCCACGAGAAGCGCTTCGCGAACGTCCGCCGGATGCCGACCTACGAGTTCGCCCTCAAATTGATCTGGCCGCTCACCTCGGGGCAAGGCATCGCAGAGGCCGACCAAAGGGCCTTCGATGCCGCGGTCGACAAGATCCTGACCCGTATCGGCGGACTCACGGGCGACAAGAGCCATGGCGGCAGGTTCCGGTCCGTGGCAGAGAACCCGGAGTACGTGACCGTCAGGTTCACCGATCCCGAGCAGACCATGCCGCCCGAGGCCGAATTCCGGGCCGAGATCACATATTTCGCGGACGACATCGAAATCACCGGCTGACCTGCCCTCTTCTGCATTCTTCTCTTCGGCCCCTGCCTGCGCGGGGGCCTTCTGCATGTCCGGAGGCCCCCGTGCTCCAGCGCAACCCCCATCCCTACGCGCTGGACGTGCCGGACATTCCGGCAACCGTCCAGCCCGGCGCCACCGTCGACTGGCCGCGCCTGATCGCCGGATTCGAACCCGTCGCTGACGCATCACCGGCCTCCGAGCTGGATGCCGCGAAGTCTCCGAGGAAGAAGAGCGCGCCGACGGCTGCCGCGGCTGGTGAGGAGTCCACGTCATGACCCAGATCTCCCGCCTTGCCACCCTCGGCCTCGCCAAGGAAGCGGTCGCCGGCACCTGGCTCGCACCGACGGTGGGCATTCCATTCCTCAAGGGCGACTACGAGGACATGTACACCGAGATCAAGGACGAGTCCATCCGGGGCAACGACACGGTGCTGCAGGGCATGTACCAGGGCGTCGTTCACGCTGAATGGCAGCTCGACGTGATGGCATACCCCGATCTGATCGGCCACTTCCTGTGCGGTGTGATCGGCCCGGACGTGGTGACGGCGGGCGTCTCCACGACACTGTCCGCCTCGACCATTGTGGGCGCCACCTCGATCTCGACAGCGGCGACGATCCCCGCTGGCTCCATCATCGCGATCGACACCGGCACCAAACTGGAGTACGCGACGACGGGCACGCCCACTGGGTCCGGCCCGTACACGATCCCGATCACGGTCCCGGCGACGGGCCTGACCCAGGCACATAACTCGGCTGTCACCGTCGTCAGCCAGACGACGCACACCTTCAAGCAGTCCACCACCGCTCTGCCGACGTACAGCCTGACCCTGTACGACACGACACAGACGGTGTCCTGCTCGTACTGCCGCTGCTCCGACCTGCAAATGAAGATCGACCCGAAGGGCGCGGTGTCTCTGGCGGTCAAATACGTCAGCTTCCCTAGCGTCACGCAGACCCTGCAGACGGAGACGTTCTCCACCTACGACCCGCTGCTCGGCTGGTCCTGGAACATGACCAACGGCGGCGCCGCCTCCACCCGCGGTCTGACCTACGACGTGACCGTCAAGCGCGCCACCGAAGCCATCGCCTCGTCTGACGGCACCCAGGCACCCCGGGAGGTGTTCGCCGGCCCCATCGAAGTCGACGGCACCTACAAAGCGATTTTCGAGAACCAGCTCGACATGCAGCTGTACCTGAACTACACGCAGACCGCGGCCACCGCGAGCCTGCAGCAGCCTGTGCCGCGCGGCGGCCAGTCCCTGTCGCTGACGATGTCCAAGTCCGGCTGGTACAAGGGCAAGCGCGACCTCAGCAGTCCTTACGTGCAGGCCGATTTCAGCCTCTCCGGGATCTACAACACCACCGATGGCGGCGCCGTCCAGGCTGTTCTGAAGAACTTCCAGGCATCAGCCTACTGATGATCGACTCCCCGGCCGGGTTGCGCGTGAGGGCGTCGTACCCGGCCGGGGCCTACGCCCTCAATGCCCCACCGCAAGGAGACCCCCGCCCATGCCCGGTTACACGAACCGTGTGATCTTGCTCGAATTCCCCCAGCTCGGCGACAAGGTCTCCGTGCTGCTGCGCAATCCGGTACTCCTGCCGCCCGGGGAGCTCACCCCGGACGACGTGGCTACGGACGCGGACGGGAAACCCGTCGACACCCAGGCCGCCAACACCGCGATGTACAAGGTCATGGCAGGCTTGATCGTCGCGTGGCACGTGTACGACGCCAGTGCGACCGGGGTTCCGGTGGCCATTGACCTCGACGCGGATGACCTCACCGCCCAGCTCGCTGCCTTCGAGACCGCCGAGCAGGTACGCCTGGTCGAGATCACTCCGGAGAACGTCGCGAAGCTGCCGATGGCGATTATCAACCGGATCGGTGAGGAGATCGGCCGGGTCGCGGACCCTTCCTAGGCCCCGGCTCCGAGTACTACGAGGATGTGCTGCTGCCCGTCGAGTCAATCCTTGATGGCACCTGGGCCTCCGACGGAGCCCCCGCAGAATGGGCGGACTTCATCCTGATGCGACGCATGCACTGGTCGTGGGACGAGCTCCAGGCCACCCCGGTGTACGTGCGCCGGTATGCGCTGGATTTCCTCGGCCTGATCGCCCAGCAGGAGCAGGCCGACCAGGAAGCCGCCCAGCGCCGAGCCCGCCAGCAATAGGTGAGGTGATGGCCGTGCCGGAGCTGCGGCCGGGCATGTTCACCCGCCTCGTAACCGAGATCGACCGGTCCGCGCAACTCAAAACACGCACGGTGCTGACCCGCCTGGCCGGAGCGATCGAACGCCAGGCCAAAGTCAACGCGAGTAACGGCTCACACCCCTACGGCACCCGGACGCCGGCACGGCCAGGGGCGGGCCCGGCGGTGATCTCAGGGACGCTGCGCCGCTCGCTCACCCACACCCCCGTTGCGTGGACCGGCGGCGGGTGGGAGACCAAGGTCGGCACGGGCGGCGGTGCCTTCCCGCCGTATGGCAGGGGCCGTACTCCGTCGAGCAGGTACGGGCTCTACCTGGAGACCGGGCTCCGTAACGGTTCCACGTATCCGTTCCTGCGGCCGGCGTTCCGTTTCGGGGTGACCATCGTCGCCCCGCAGTTGTACCAGGCGGTGTTCCGGCCGTTGTGGCCGCGCATCTGATCACGCTCTCCGTCCCGGCCGTACCGATGCGACGCGCAGGGGGTGGGCGAGGTGGCGGATGTCGCCGATCTGTTCGTGATCCTGCGGGCGGAGACCGCGCCGTTCACCTCAGGGATGCGTGCGGCTGCCACCGAGGGCGAGTCCTTCACCGCAAAGATGGGCGGCCTGGGCAACCTGGTGACGAAAGTCGGTGCCGCAACCACCGCCGCCGGAATCGGTATTGCCGTGGCGTCGGTGAAGATGGCATCCGACTTCCAGACGCAGATGACCCGGCTCTATACAGCCGCGGGCCTGACGCAGCAGCAGCTGAAGCAGTTCGGGACGACCGCCGACGGACTCAATTCCCAGGTCCTGAAGATCGGTTCGACGGTCGGGTTCACCGGCACCCAGATGGCCGAGGCCCTCTATCACCCCATCAGTGCGGGCCTGGACCTGCAGTCAGCACTGAATGTGGTGCGCTACGCCGCCGAGGAAGCGAAGATTTCCGGCGCTTCCCTGGACGACACCACGTACTCGCTGTCGTCGGTGATGAAGGCGTTCAACCTGCCCGCCAGGCAGGCGAAGCAGACGATGGCCGAGCTGAATGCCGTGGTCGGCCAGGGCGATATGCGGTTCCAGGACTTCAACCAGTCCATCAAGAACTGGGCGCCCACGGCAGCGCAGATGGGCATCTCCGTCAAGTCCATGGGTGCCGGGCTGGCCTACCTGACGGACCGCGGGAATTCGGCGGAGGTCGCGGCAACGCGGATGACGATGGGCATCTCGATGATGACCACGCCCTCGGCGAAGGCCACGAAGATGCTGGAAGGCCTCGGCCTGGCGTCGACGGACGTGAAGGCGTCCAGCGCCGCCATGCAGAAGGCCATGCAGGAGTCGGGCATCACCCAGAACAAGCTTGCCGCGGACCTGAAGCAGCCCGACGGGCTCTATGTGGCGCTGAAGGACTTGAAGGACGGGCTGGAGAAGGCGGGGGTATCCGGTACCGAGGCGGACAGCGTCCTGTCGAAGATCTTCGGTGGTGGTCGCAGCGACAAAGCCATTATGTCGCTGATGCAGAACCTGGACGGCCTGAAGACCAAATATGACGACATTGCGAACGCTTCGACCCCGGCCAAGTTCGACGCAGCATGGCAGAAATCGCAGCAGACTTTCTCTGCGCAGATGCAGAAGATCAAGGCGGAGGCTGCGAATCTGGGAATTGCCCTGGGGTTGAGGCTGATTCCGCCCATCCAGCAGCTGATCGGCTTCTTCGCGCAGCACCAGGCCGCCACCGAGGCACTGGCCGTGGCGATCGGGGTAGTCCTCACCGGGGCCGTCGTCAAGTTCATCGCCGGCGCTCTCACGCCTTTGATGTCAGGTCTCAGCCTGGCCGGGAAAGGCATCAGTAGTGCGGCCTCGTTGCTGAAGGGCGCGAACTGGGCGTCCGTGGGCCGGTCCTTCGACGGGATCCGGCTGCGGGCCATGTACGCCTGGGAAGGTATTACCTCCGGGGCCGCGAAGGCCGGTTCAGCGGCTGCGGCGTTCGGAAGAACGGTCGCTGCTGCCGCTGTGTCGGCGGGGCGGGCGGCGTGGTCGGGCATGACGTCCGGGCTGTCGGCGATCGGCACGGGCCTGAGGACCGCGGGCACTGCGGCGCTTGAGTTTTCCCGGGGGATGATCGCCTCGGCGGTCGCCGGGCTCCGGGCCGCGGCGGCGTGGACGGCCCAGAAGGTTGCGCTGATCGCGACAGCTGTCGCGCAGAGGGCTGCTGCCGCGGCGCAGTGGCTGCTGAACGCCGCGATGGACGCCAACCCGATCATGCTGATCGTCATCGCGATCGCTGCTCTGGTCGCCGCGCTGATCTACGCGTACTACCACTTCGCGACGTTCCGGGCGGTGGTGCAGGCGGCGTTCCACGCCATCAGCACAGCAGTGTCATTCGTCATCGGCTTCGTGAAGGCGCACTGGCAGCTGCTGCTCATCCTCATCCTGGGCCCTGTCGGCCTGGCCCTGGTCGGGCTCATCAAGTACTGGAAGCAGATCCAGACCGCCGTAACGACCGCCATCACGGTTGTCGTCAACTTCGTCAAAAGCCACTGGCAGCTCCTGCTGATCCTGATCCTGGGCCCCATCGGTCTGGCCCTGGCCGGGCTGATCACGTACTGGAAGCAGATCCAGACGTTCGTGATCAACGCCGTGACGACGGTGGTCAACTTCGTCAAGAGCCACTGGCAGCTCCTGGTCTCCCTGCTCGGCGGACCAATCGTCCTCGCCGTCGTACTGATCGTCCGCTACTGGAACCAGATCACCGCCTTCACCCGGACCGCGTGGTCGGCCATCAGCAGCACCATCACCGGCGCCATCAACCGTGCCAGCAACGCCGTAAGTTCGGCTATCGGCTCCATCGGCAGCCTGATGCGCTCCATCCGGGGCATCGTGACCGGGGCGCTGTCCGGCGCCGGGTCCTGGCTGTACGCGGCGGGCCAGAACATCATCCGAGGGCTCATCAACGGTGTCCAGAGCATGATCGGGGCGGCAGGCGGCGCCATCTCCAGTGTCGTGTCCGAGATCAAGAGCTACCTGCCGTGGTCCCCGGCGAAGAAGGGCCCGCTGTCGGGCAGCGGCAGCCCGGAAATCGGCGGTCGCAACATCGGCGCGCAGCTCGCCAAGGGGCTGCATGCAGCAGTCCCTGGCGTGTCCCTGGCCTCAAGTCGGCTTCTAGGCGCGGTAGCACGCACAAGTGCCGCAGGAATTTCGGGAAGCGGCCTCTCGGCAGCTATGGCAGGAACCGGCGGAGGGACGGCTGTGGTGCACAACCACGTGCATCTGACCGTGCAGGGCTCTGTTCTGTCTGAGCGGGACCTGCGAGACGTCGTCCAGGAGCAGATGCTGCGCCTGGGCATGCGCTCCTCCACCAGCTACACCCCGTACAAGCGGTAGGGAGAGGAGGACAATGGCGCCCAAGCTCAACGGCGTTATCGACAGTTTTGGCGGCATCGCCCTCAACCGGACGCTGTGGAACACCGCGACCGCGGCACCGAATGTTGACCTGGACGCGGCGAACGACCGGGCGTTCGTCACCTGTACGACGAGCTACTACACCCTCGGCTCCGGGACCTGGGACGCCACGGGATCCTCCGCCTTCGCGAAGGTCGCCCCGGCACCGGTCGGGAACGGTTCCACCCAGACGTTCTTCGAGGTCGTCAAGGACGCCAGCAACAAGGCCACGGTCAGTGTGTCCGGCGGGACGCTCACCGTCTCCGTGACCAACGCCGGGACCGCCTCGACCACTACCGTCGGCACTTACGACGCTTACGCCCACGCCTGGTGGCGCATCCGTGAAACCGGCGGCAGCTTCGCTTTCGACACCAGCCCCGACGCCTACACCTGGACCACCCGCGCGACCATCGCCTATACCTGGGCCGCGACCAGCGTCGAGTTGCATCTGACCTGCGGCTACTTCGGCACCGAGAGCGCGGGCATGAAGGCCTTCATCGAACACGTCAACACGACCTCGGGCGGGCTGATCAACGTCAACTGGCCGCTGATTGAGGAAGACTGGGCGCCGTACTGGAACTGCGCCGGCGGCGACAGCCCCCTGGACCGGTATGTCGAGGTCACCCCGCGCACCCGCGGGCGCACCAGCATCCAGCGCGGCCGGCAGTACGAACTCGACCAGGTCCGCGCGGGCGAGTACCAGGTCACGCTCGCCAACACAGACGGCGCCCTCGACCCGCTCAACACCTCGGGGCCGTGGGCGGGCCGAATCATGGCGTACCAGCCGTACCGCAAAAGGGCGCAGTGGCCGCCGACCCGGAACCTGCTCACCCAGGTTGTGGCCACCGGCGGGGATCTCGGCGGGTACAACACCGGCCCCTTGGACACCTCCGGCGCCGGGCAGGATGTCTTCTCCAGCACCGACCCATCGGGCGGCGGGCAGATCCTCGCCGACGGCACCGCCTGGCAGGGCGGCCGTGTGTTGTCCTTCCAGGTCCCCAGCGGCTCCAACACCCCAGAGTGGATCTTCGGCACGCTCCAGACCGGCGTCATCCCCGGTCAGACGTACACCCTGCAAGTACAGGTCAGGGACACCACTGCATCCACCTCTCTGCAGGTGCAGCCCTTCTTCGGCTGGTACACCGCGGCCGGCGGGCCGTCCGCGCTGCCGAGCTCCTACACCTACGGCACCTCCGCCACACTGACCGGCGGCACCACCGCGGCGTGGACGCAGGTGACCCTCACCGCGACAGCGCCCGCGAACGCCGCCGCCATGGTGGTAGGCATCGCGCCGGCTGCAACAGCCGCCGCGACGTGCACCATGCAGGCGGACGGACTGCAGTTGGAGAAAGGCGCCACCGCCACCACATGGACGCCCCCAGGGGTGTGGTACCCGCTGTACGGGGGATTCGTGGAGCGATGGCCGTCCCGCTGGAACTTCAACGGCACCTACGGCACGGTCGAGCCAGTCTGCGTGGACGCCCTCTCGCTGCTGTCCCAAGTCAAACTGTCCGATGCGCTGACCGAGGAGATCAACAACCACAGCCCCCGGTTCCTATACACGCTCCAGGACCCGGCGGGATCCCAGCATGCGGCCGACCAGACCGGCAACAATCCGCCCGCACCCCTGACAACCAGTAAATACGGTCCAGGCTCATTCGTCTTCGGCACGCAGATCACCGCGACCAATCCCTCGACCGGCATCTACACCGGGTCGGCGAACACCGTCGCCACGGTCAGCAACCCCAACCCCGGCGTCAACGCTTTCAGTGCCTCCACCTACCTCTCGCTCAACAAAGCGGGCATCCATGGCCCGGCAGCACCATCGGGCGCGTGGACCCGGATGGCAGCCTGGCGCTACACCGCCGGGTCGAACCCCGCCTCGGACGCCTATTTCTGGTCCAGCACGGACAGCCAGCGAGGAGCAGGGGTTCCCGGCGGCTCGATCATGTACTGGTTCATCAACAGCAGCGGACAATTCACCTTCGCGGAAAACGGGCCCGCGAGTTCAGGAACCTATCTCGGCTTCGTACCAGGCCCTACGACAGCTGCCGACGGGAACTGGCACCTGGCCATCGTCAGCTACAGCCATGCCAACGCCCAGCTCACCATCAACCTGGACGGCGTCAATACCACCTGGCCCGGCCTCAGCCCTACCATGGAAGCGACCGGGCTGGTCAGCGACAACTTCGGCGCCTACGTCGACGTGCCCGGCGGCGGATACTCCAGCCTGAATTTCAAAGGCGACCTCTCGTTCTGCGCTGAATTCCCCTCGGCCCTGTCCACCACGGACATGAACAATCTCTACGCCGCGTGGAGATCGTCCTTCGCAGGCGACTCGACCGACCAGCGATACGCCCGGATCCTCAAATGGGCCGGCTACACCGGCATCTCCAGCATCCAGGCCGGGCTCACCACCGCCATGGGGGCTGCCGACACCAACGGGCAGGACGCCCTCAGCGCCATGCAGGCCGTCGTCGACACCGAGAACGGCGAGCACTTCGTCTCCAGTATCGGCACCGTCACCTTCCGCGCCCGCAGCGCCCGGTACAACGCCATCACCCCGCTCGTTGTCTTCGGGGAGAACACTTCCGCAGGGGAACTTCCCTACGAGGACTGCCAGCTCGACTACGACAGCACCCACCTGTCCAACCAGATCACTGTCACCCAGACCAGCACGAATCAAGTGTTCTCCGCCCAGGACCCCACCAGCATCACCAACTACTTTCCGCGCACCCTCACGCGATCCATCAACTCGTCCTCGGTCCTGGAATGCCAGGACGCCGCTGGCTACCTCCTGAGCCGCTACAAGAACCCGGCCACCCGCATCTCGGTACTGCGGCTGCACCCCTCCGCCAACCCGGCCCTGTGGCCGGTGTGCCTGTCACTGGAACTCGGCATGCGGATACGGGTCATGCGCCGCCCGCCCGGCGCGCCACCGATCACCGTGGACTGCTTCATCGAGCAGATCCAGACCGGCATGGACGACCAGGGCGACGCCACCTGGACGCTCCAGTGCTCCCCGGTCGACGTCACCCCCTACGCCGCGTTCGCGAGCTGGCACACCACGCTCAGGATAACCGTTGCCTCCGGCGTCACCAGCATCACCGTCAATGCCTCCGCGGACACCACCAATCCCCTCAGCGCCCAGCTCGCCGCAGGCCAACAGATCGTCCTCGGCCAGAACACTGCCAACCAGGAAACCGTGACGGTCGCATCCGTCGGCACGACGTCCCCAGGCTGGACCAGCGCGACCGTCACTCTGGCCGCGGCCACCACGAAGAGCCACACCGCTGGTGACGTGATCAGTGAACCGCTCCCGACGGGCGTCACCGATGCCACCACCTGGGATGCCACTACGCAGTTCGACAACTGCGCCTTCGCCTACTGATCAGCGGGCCCGCAAGCCCCGTCTCTCCCGGAGGTGGGGCAATGGCCCGCACCGTCCCCACATCAGCCAGCGCCGTCCCCGGGCAATTCATCACCGGAGCCCTGTGGAATGCGCAGGTCAAAGCGCTCAACGATTTCCTCACAGCGCCACCGGTCTTCTCCGGCTACCAGACCACCGCCCAGTCGATCCCGAACGCCACGTTTACGAGCTTCACCCTCGACACCGAGGTCGTCGACTCCGACGGCGGCCACTCCACCACCACGAACACCTCGCGCTACACCGCGACCGTCCCCGGCACCTATCTCGTCGTCGGTACAGCGGGCTGGAGTGGCGCAACCACCGGCTACCGCCGCTGCCGCATCACCCTCAACGGCGGCGTGGTCCCCGGTGCAGCTGTGGGTACCGACGCCACCAACGCCGTCCTCTGCGGGCAGAGCGTCACCGCCATCGTCGTGATGAACGGCACCACCGACTATGTCGAGGTCCAGGGCGCGCAGTCCTCCGGTGCCGCTTTGGCGGCCTACAACCAGGACTTCGCCCCGTCCATGCGCGTCTACTGGCTCAGCCGCTGACCCAGCCCGCCACCTGCAACTCGCCCCGCCACATCGGGGCCTTTTTCATGCCCGGAGGCATCCCTTGCCCGCCCACAGCCACGACCCGGTCCCGGCCCACAATCAGACCGTCACCAACCGATACATCAAGCGGTACCCAGAACATCCCCACCGCGAGGACGACCCGCACTATGCATTGTTCGAGGCGTACCGGCGCCGCACCCGGCCCACCGCCCGCTGTGCCATGGCCGTCCGCTACGGCACCGCAGCCCACTGTTCCGGCGGGCTCGAACTTCACCATGCCGCCGTGGAGTTCGCGGTGGCCAATGAAGTCGACATGAAGCTGGTCATGCGTGACTTCCCTGAGGTGACCGATCACGAATCCTTCGAAAGATGGCTGGAAGCCGGAGACTCGCAACTCATGTGGCTCTGTGCGCACCACCACCGCGGCAGCGCCGGCGTACACGTGGTCAGCGCTGCCGACTGGGCCGCCGCCCAGTACGCCCCGGACTTCCTCCAGTGACCGCGCCCGTACCGGTGCACCCGCTGGTTCGTCACCCGCATGAATCCCTCAACAACCAGCTGGGCGACCGCATATCGGCCGTGTTCGGTGGCATGGCCACGTTCTGGGTGCTTGTGGGGTGGCAGCTCGGGTGGATGCTCCTCGCCGGCGCCGGGGTGTGGTGGTTCGGGAGCGACAAGTACCCCTATCCGTTCTTGTTGTTCCTCAGCAACCTCATTCAGCTCTGGGCCTTGCCTGTCCTCGGTAATACCGCGAACCGCGCCGACAAGAAGCATCGTGCGAAAGCCGACGCGGACCATGAGGCGCTGACCCACATCGCTCTGCAAGTCGACGCCATCGCCGCCCAGATCGGCATGACCACGGGACGGAAGGAGCCCTGATAATGGGCATCTACGGTCAAGACTGGGCCAGTTATCAGCCGTTCCAACCTGACACGAGTGGGCTGTCCTTCGCGTTCGTCAAGGTGAGCGAGGGCATGTCGTATGTCAACCCCAAGTGGGTGGCGCAGCGCGACCACGCCAAGGCCCACGGTCTGGTGTGGGGCGGGTACCACTACCCCCACATGGCCAACGACCCGGCGGCCGAAGCCGACCATTTCTTGTCCCAGGTCAATTGGGAGCCAGGTGACCTCGTCGTCCTGGACTGGGAGGGCTACGACCCGGCCAACCAGGGCGTTCCGCGCGCCGACCAGGCCGCGTACAAGGAAGCCTGGCTCCGGTACGTCAAGTCCCAGCTGCCGTACAACCGGGTCGGGATGTACGCCAACCTCGATTACTGGCGCAACGTCGACGCCACGGGCTTCTACGGCGATTTCCTGTGGATCGCCACTGCCGGGCACGCGGCGGGGGACCCTGGTATCGCGGCGCCGTGGCTTTTCCACCAGTACTCGGACTCCGGTATCGACCGCGACTACTGCCACCTCGACAGCGTCGACGCTCTCCGCGCCTGGGCCAACCCTTCGACCCCAACCCCTACACCCGCCCCTGAGGAGGACGACATGCCCCAATGGCTCGCCGGAGAGGTCGACCCGGGTGACCAGCCCACCGTGGTCCTGGTGCCGGCCGGATCCGCCTGGGCTCAGTACCAGAACCGCCGCCTGCACCTGGGCATGGACCAGATCGCCCCCACGTCCACAGCGGGCAGCGTCCGCGTCGCCATTCACAACGGCACGGGGTGGCGGAGCATCCAGGCCGTGGCTCTGTCATCGGCCAAGGGCACCGTCGACGTGCCGCTCGCCCCAGGCGACGCGAAGGTCAGCCTCCAGACCGCCGCGGCCGGGGTGGCCTACGCCATCGAAACCTGGTGAACCCCCAACGCCTGCCATCTCCCTCGTCCACCCCCATTCGCCCGCGCCCCCTCCAGGAAGAGAACACCATGCGAATCCTCGGACGTGAGCCAGCCCTGTGGCTCGGCCTCCTCTCGGTCCTCGTCAAGCTGTCCACCGCATTCGGGCTCCCCATCTCCGCCGATCAACAGGCCGTGGTCAACGCCGTGGCGGCTGCTGCGGTCGGAGTGGCCGTCGCAGTCGTTGCACACGACGGCATCAGCGCGGCTGTCCTCGGCTTCGTGCAGGCGGCTATCGCGCTCGCCGTGGGCCTCGGCCTCCACTGGAGCCCCGCGCAGCAGGCAGTGGTGATGTCCGCAGCCGCCGCTGTGGTGGCGATGTTCGTCCGCACTCAGGTGACGGCCCCGGCCCCGGCCGTTGCCCGCCCGCTGTCCCGCCCGGTTTCGAGTATCTGACCGGGGGTGCGCGTGGCCGAGGAGCCGACCCTCGGTGAGCTCGCCCGCCGCTTCGAAGACCGGCTCGCCGATGTCCGCGACGACATTCAGCAGCTCGGTCGGCGTATCGACAGCAAGGTCTCCCAGGAGGTCTACGACCTCCGTCACGAAGCCCTGGCCTCCCGGGTGTCGACGCTGGAGACGCTGCGGGAGAAAGACGCCGAGAAGCTCGTCGCGACACGCAGGTGGTTGATCGGCGCGGTCATTGTGCCGCTCATCGGCGTGCTGCTGCCCGTCGTCATCATGCTCACCCGGGGGTCGTGATGATGCGGTCAAAACTGCGGGCGGAAGAACGGCGATGGCGCCGTGGCGATCTCCTGGCAGTCGTCGGCGCATTGTTGGTGAGCGCAGCCTTGGCCTGGGTGATCTTCCGCATCGAAAGCCTCACCCAGGATCTGGCGACGGCCAACGCGGCCCGGGACGCGCTGGCCCACCAGGTCCAAGGGCTCGGCGAAAAGCCAGTTGCAGGGCCGCCTGGTTCTCGGGGCGAGCCCGGCCGGACGGTCATCGGCCCCCGCGGACCGCAGGGTGAACCCGGATCGCCCGGCCCCGTCGGCCCCAGTGGGCCGCCCGGCAAGAATGGCACGGCTGGCGAAGCAGGAAAGCCGGGACCATCCGGCGCTCCCGGAGCCACAGGCCAAGCCGGTTCGCAAGGTCCTACCGGACCTGCTGGCCCTGCCGGACCTTCGGGTCCTGCAGGGCCGCCGGGAAAGGATGGGGTAGACGGACAGACCTGCCCGGATGGCTACAGTCTGCGGCCACCACCGGACGACCCGAATGCGTTGGTCTGCCGACGTGACGACGCACCTTCGCCCGGTCCGACGTCGCCTCCCAGAGGCTCAGGTGTCACAACCCAGCGCCGCCACTAGGGAACACGAGATCTATGGCGTATCGGCTGAATCAGCACCCGGACCCACCGGACACGCTCTAGCAAGGAAGGCCCCCGCCGCCTGCCGAAGTGCAGGAGGCGGGGGCGTTCTGCTGTGTCCAGTCAGATGGCGACCTTGCGGACGAGCTTGTTCACAGTGGACTGGTCCAGTCCGAGGAGGCGGGCGGCGTAAGACTGATTGCCGCCGCAGTGCTGGACAAATGCGGCGATGCGCCGGGCTCGGTCGTCCGCCAGGCGGTTGGTCTCCTGGACGCTCGCCTCCCACGCTGTGGTCGCCTCGCGGATCTCGTGAACCTGGAGGCTCGTGCGCAGGCCAGCGTCGCTGTTGATGATGTCTGCCATCTCGTCGGCCACGGAGGGAATGAGGTCTCCGTTCTCGTCGAGCGCGTCGGGGAACCAGTCGCCCTCGTCGATCGTGCTGGCTGTGAGGAGGATCTGCGCCTGCTCGCCGGTCTCGGTGGTGGCGTAGCTGTAGGCGACGGTCTCGCCATCGAGGGCGTCTGCTTCGAGGTGGAGGTACTCGCCAGCGGCGGTGACGGCCAGGGTGTCGTAGCGGGAGTTGTGGAAGTCGATGATGTCGGCGCCGGTGAGCAGTCGCATGGTCGTTTCCCCCTCGGGTTGTTCGGCGGGGCCTGTCCCTGCCGACATCAGAACTATGGCACCCCTCCCATAAGGATGTCAATGGGAGGGGTACCATAGCTCTCGACTCTTGATCACATTCATCTAGCGGCACCCGACGGCTGAGGCGCCACCCTTGATAACCCCCACGCAGCGGGGCCTAGTTGGCAAGGCGCGACCTCGATAAGATGCCATATCGCGGGCGAAAAACCGGTAAAATTAGGCATGGCCAGAGAGCTGATCACCGACCACTGGTTCCGCGAAGGCCCCGTCCAGCCCGACGGCTCGGACGGCTACTGGATCTGCGACTACAACGGGTGCGGCCAGCACCGGGGCGACCATCTGCAAGCCGAAGGTCACTGGCGGAAGCCACTCCACGCGTTCGCCCCGCAAGCGCGCTGGCGGCCGACGCACTGTAGGACGTGCGGCCGAGAGCGGCGTCACACGACGCACACCCTGTGGCTCTGGGATCAGTTGGAGCCTGCCACATGACCGCCCTTGCCCACCGCCAGCCGGACGCCACCCTCGCCACCTACGATGCTGCGACGCTCGCCGTCCTCCACGCCATGGAAGAGGCAGCCGAGAAGCACCTCGACGCCATCCGCTCTGAGCCTCCCACAGGTCAGCGGCGGTACTGTGGCATCACGTCCGCGAAGACGGCCTCGCCGGCGTCCACGTGCGCGGCGTTCCGCTGGCCCTTGTTCCGCCGGTTCCAGTAGCCGACCGTGGTGGCCGGGTTGTCGTGGTCGGCGAAGGCTTGGACCTCGGCGAGGGGGACCTCGGCGTCGAGCATGTGCGTGATGCGACTGGCTCGCAGGACGTGCGGGGTGAGCTTCCGGCCGGGCAGCACCTTGGCCTTGCGTCCGAGTCGGGCGAGGAGCCGGGCCACGTCGTGGCGGTCGAGTCGGCGCCCCTCGGAGTCGAGGAGCAGAGGGCCCTCCGTGCGGCCTTCGGTGTGGGCGTCGAGGAGCTCGGCCACAGTGATGGGCAGCGGGAGCAGCCGCTCCTTCTCTTCCTTGCGGGTGAGGTCGATGTACGAGCGGCGACCACGCTCGACTCGAGCATCCATGTCGGCGGCGCACATCTCTGAGACCCGTCCGGCGAGGGTGTAGAGCAGCCTGACGACGAGCTCGTCGAATCCGTTCTCAGCCTGGGTGGCCACGGCTTGGACCTCGTACACCTCAAGCACTGGGGTGCTGCGGGAGGTGTTGCCCTTGTCGACCTTCGGCCGGTCGTCTTGAGTGACGGGGTTCTTGGGCAGGTCGATCTTTTCGGCCGCGTAGGTGTGGAGCGAGGAGAGCGCGTTGAGGTAGCGGGCGATCGTCGTCGGCGGCTTCCCCCTCCCCTCCATGCGCAGGCGCCAGGCCCGGATGTGGTCGGCGGTGAAGCAGCCGAGGAAGAACCGCTCGTGGCCCAGTTCCTGCGCGTAGCCGCCCCAGACGCGGCGGATGTCGTCGACGTAGTTGCGTTTGGTCTGGAGGCTGCCGCGCCGGGTGGACGACAGCCAATCCATGACCATGACGAACGCCTCGGGGGTGACGGCTTCGGCGAGGAGTTCGGCGCGGGGCCGGTAGATGCGCTCCTGCCCACGGCGGTCAACCTGGACGAGGCCGAGGTCATCGACGAGCTTGCGGCGGACTTCCTCGAACAGATCCGACCCGGGCAGCGCGATCGACTGCCCGGGTCGCTGGATGGGGAGCGTCACCGCGACTTCCTCCCCAAGTCTCGACACGGGCAGCCGTCCAGGCAGTCGCTCTCACCCCAGCCAGGGCGCCGCTCGCACGGTCGATCGGTGCGGTGGCCAGCCGTGCAATTCCAGGCCGTGCCTGTGGGATTGAACGAGCCGGGCTGGCCGCACCGCCACCCATCGCGGCCGTACTGCTGAAATGCCGTGGGCGTGGTCCCTTCCTCTATGACGGCTTGACATTGATGTGCGTCGCCTGGGCAGGGGTTGATGGCCGCGTGCGAGGACATGGGCGCCCGGCAGTAGACGCACGTCGGACTGAACCTCTTCAACTCTTCGGGGTCGATCTGACGGAGGAGGTTGGTGAGGTCGCCGAAGTCGTGCCCTGGGTCTGCGAGCGACTGTGCTTCCAAGTGCTGGATGCGTTGCCTCTCCATGGCGACCGCCTCGTCAGCGCGACGGCGTTCCTTGTATGCGGTTTGGAGTCGAAGCCGGGCGCTGTCGAGCTCTCGGGCGATGGCTCGCCCCCCGGCGAGGGAGGACTTTGACATGCCATCAGGATACCAATCTCCTAGCGCATAAGGGAACGTTATGCGCTAGTCCGAGGTGAGAACCCGCTCCGGGTGACAGGTCTCGCAAGGGCGCACTCCCGCCTCGGCGAGGGCGAGCCTGGCCTCGCGGCGGGTGAGGCGGGCGCCACCTTTGGCGAGGATGCAGGTCGAGGTGTGGAGCCAGCTGAGGGGCTTGTCGCGAGGGCTGGGGATGTGCTGAAGCACCCAGCCCTCCGCCTTAGTCTCTTCCTTCGTCGGCTCCAGCCCCTCGATGGCGTCGCGGACCCGCTGGAGCTGCAGCTCCAGGTACGTCTCCAGGGTGCGGAGGCGGGGGAGGTCCGGCGGTAGATCGTTCACATGTTCGAGTCTACTTGGAGTGTCGGGCGGCACGCTTGACCGCCGCCTCGACCTCGAACCTGTTCAGACCTCCCGCCCGCGCATGCTCCGTGATCGCCGCCTGTACGATGCGGGCCGCCTCGCCCCACGCGCGCCACTGCATATCCCACTCTTCGTCGGCCAGGCCGGCGAGCGCCGCATGTGCAGCGTCGGAAGTGCGCTGTAGATCAATCAGCTCATTAGGGATATTCAAGGCATCAGGCATGTGATCGATTTTAGGTCAGCCGGCAGACAGATCACGCCGCCGCACCCCACCTGTCCCGCCGCTCAGCCGCCAGCCACTCCGCACGTAGCGCCTCATACACCAGCCGCTCATCCGCCCGCAGGCCACGCCCACAGCGCGCACGCAAAAAGGCCCGGATCGCCGCATTCACGACAGCACGCGGCCGCACAGACCCACCAGAAGACGTCGATCGAGGCATGACGGCAGCCTACGAGAGGGCACTGACAACGCGATCCGTGTCGGCCAGATCAATCAGGACGGTTTCCGCCCCAGCAGCCACCAGATCCGCCGCGGTACTGCGCCCCGTAGCCACCCCGACCGCACGAACCCCATTGGCCAGCGCCGCCCCCACCCCGGCCGGAGTGTCATCGACCAAAACCGCATCCGACGCCGACAGGCCGGCCCGCTCCAGCGCGATACGCACCAGCTCGGCACGCTCCTCCGCGTCCTCGCCGTAGGCGCCGCTCTCCCACCGGATATGCCGGTCGAGACCGAAGACGCCCAGCTTGACCTCCGCCACAGGCCGCACGTTGCCGCTCACCACAGCCTGCTCGACCCCCGGTAGCGCAGCCAGAGCGTCCAGCGCCGCCGCGGCCCCGGGCAATGCGTGCCCCCGCTCCCGCAGCTCCGCGGCCCGCTGCAGGTGCGCCTCCGCCAGCGCCTCGGCGAAGCGCTCGAAATCCTCCCCGCTCGTCGCCAGGCCGTGCAGCCGCGCCGTCTCCCGGAAAATCACCGGCTCAGTCAGCCCGTCGATCCTCGCCTGCCGCTCCATCCGCCGGCCCGTCACCCGCTCAAACGCGATGCCTGACAGCTCCCGGCCCACCCCCCGGGTATCGATCAGCGTGTGGTCGATGTCCCACAGCACGATCCGACGCAGCCCCATACATCTCCTCCCACCAGCCAGCCCAGCGATGCTGTCACACGAACGAGCCCTCCAGCTGACTACCAGCCACCGCACAGCGCTACCGTGAACTCGCCCACAGATCAACCATGTAGGGGGCCAACTGTGGCCAACCAGGCGGCGTCCATCGGCGCCCGCATCCGCTACTGGAGACACCGCAACGGCGGCCGCTCCCAAGCCGCTATCGCCGGCCTCTGCGGCATCACCGAGGACTACCTCTCCCAGATCGAACGCGGCCGCAAAACCCCCGCCCTCGACGTCCTCCTCGCCCTCGCCCGAGAAATCGGCGTCCCCATCACCGCCCTCCTTGAGGAACAGGCCCCCGCCACGCCGGAGGAGACGCCCACCGTCGCGCCTGACGTCGCCGCCGTCCTCATGGGATACCGCACGCCACCCCCCACCGCTGCAGCGAACCCAGCATCCCTCCGCGAACGGGTTGAGACGGCGTGGCGCAGCTGGCAGACATCACCGAACCGCTTCACCGAAGCCGCCGCCATACTCCCGGGGCTGCTCGCGGACGTCGAATACGCAGTGAGCTCCCACCGAGAAGCCGCGGACGCCTCTGCCCGCCGTGACATCCTGCGCACCGCCGCTGACCTCTACGGACTACTCCGCTCCTACTGTCGCCGTACAGGCCGCCACGACCTCTCCCTCCTCGTCGCCGACCGCGCCTTACGAGCAGCAGAAGACGCCGACGACCCCCTCCGCATCGCCGCCGCCCAATGGAACCTCGGCCACGTCCTCCTTGCCGCCGAGCCTGAAGGTGCTGAGCAGGTCGCCACCCTCGCCATCGAGCATCTCGCCACTACCCCGCAGACCACAGAATCACGGGCACTGGCCGGCGCCCTAGGCCTGGTCACCGTCACCGCCGCCGCCCGGCGGCGCGACTGGTGGACCGCCCGCGAACGCCTCGAACGCATCGACCAGGACGGCAGCAGACTCGGGGAGGGCAACGCCTATTGGACGGTCTTCGGCCCTACCAACATTGAGCTGCACGGCCTCAGCATTGAGATGCTCGCTGGCCAAGCCACTGACGGACTCCGACGCGCAGACAGCATCGACATCAGCCGCGTCCCGTCGCTTGAGCGCCAGTTCACCTTCACCCTCGAAGTCGCATGCTGCTACGACCTCCGCCAGGAAGACGCCGCTGTCCTCGTCCACCTCCTCGACCTCGAGCAGTTCGCCCCGGAGGACTTAGTCCACAACGCGGGCGCCCGCCGCCTGGTCGCCCGCCTCCGTGCTCGAGCCCGCCCCACCTACCGACGCCAGATCGAGGCCCTCGCCGAACGCATCAGCCTCGACCACCACCCAGACCAGTAGACAACCCGGTCTGACAGACCGGGGAGCCAACCCCCGCAGGGCCTACCGTCACCCCACCCAAAGCCCTGCGAGGACAACATGTACGGCAGCGACAGAACACTCGCCAACCCTGACAGCCCTCAGCTTGCGCCAGTGGGGATCCAGTGGGACGCCATCCGCACAGACCGGTACACCGGCCTGGCGGCTCTGGCGGCAATGCAAAAACTGGGCGACAGCGCCGGAAACGTCATCGTCGACCCGGCCGCCCGCCGCATCTACCTGCTCGTCCCCGTCGGCACCGCTGACACATGGCGTCACGCGGACACCCAACCCCTGGGAGCCGGCAGCTATCTCACCCTGCCCTCCCAGAGCCACACCGCACCTCCCGGCCCCTACTGGCTCTCGCCACCCGGGCCACGATGGCGCCTCACCAACCCGAGCACCCTCCAGGCCGCCCTAGACGCGCTGCGCGAGTCTGGCACTGAGCCTTTCCGCGCCGGGATGCCCTTGTCACGGGACGCACGCGGCGACGCCTACATCACCGCCGAATGCAGGCTCGGCCGGCACGCCTACTGCCACGGCAACACGGACATCCGCCGCGCGGGAGCACCCGTTTGGGAAGCTCCAGTCGAACGACTCCGCTGCGGATGCCGATGCGGGCACCCAGCTCAGCGCGACGAGTCGTGTATCACCCACGAATGGGGGTAGCGGTACATGCCCAAGTGGCATATGTATTGCCTGATCAGAGAGCGATGCGCCAGCGATCGACGGGCAGCACGATGTCGGCTGCCTGAACGGGGGTCCCAACCGTGTCATACCGCACCCGCTGCAACAGGAACGCTGCAGCACCCGCTGTCAGGCCCGTGAGCTCTGCCTCCTGCACGGTGATTCTGTGCACCTGCACCTCGCACCGAAAGGACGCGTGCGGTCGACGCCGACCATGGCGCCAAGTTGTGCATGCCCCCACTGTCACGCCCTGCGCGTCAACCAGCTCGACAGCCTCCATGGCTAGCCGCGAACCCACCGGCACTCCCAGGCGCAGCGCCAAATCCTCGATGGCTGATGGTCGTCCCTCCCTGCGTCGCGCGTCCCGCGACGCAGGCCAGTCGGCATCCGGATTGGTAAGGGTGCGCACGGCCGGAGGG
Organism: Streptomyces olivoverticillatus; assembly: GCF_014203555.1. Taxonomy (GTDB): domain Bacteria; phylum Actinomycetota; class Actinomycetes; order Streptomycetales; family Streptomycetaceae; genus Streptomyces; species Streptomyces olivoverticillatus. The sequence goes on from NZ_JACHJH010000003.1 coordinate 490,557, forward strand.
TAGGCCACTGTCGGTCGCGCCCGACGCACTCCCTCCAGTAGGCCGTCGGTGCGCAACTTCGCGATGGCGCCCTCGACGACCCCACGGCCAACGCCGTATTGGGTCTGCAGCTGGGCGTGCGAGGGAAGGCGGCATCCAGGGGGCCACTCGCCAGCCTCGATACGTGCACGGAGACGGGCGGCGAGCCGCTGGTACGGCGCACCCATCGGACCCCCACAGCGAACGATCTTGTAAGGTCACGCTATGAGGGTCGCTAAAATCTTCCGCACGGAAGACCTCGATGAACCGTCGAAAATTGCCCCTGAGCTGTGTAGATTGCGATCCGTGCCGCGACGCCGCTAGCTGCGTTGAACCAAGCTTCCCGTCTACTGGTGAGGAACAGCTGGGGCGGTCATCCGTTGATCAGGTACCCCCTAGGACGCGTCGGGGCCGCAGCCAGGCTGCCCCGCCTGATCGGTTCCCGACGCCAAAGCGAGCCCCCCGTCGCGTACAGACGGGGGGCTCGCATGCATGTCTGACCAGCGAGAACACCATGATCAATTGGGCGATATTCGGGAGACGATCACCTGGGCTGACAACGCGGGAGAGCGGGTCTAAGCGTAGTTAGAACGAGAGTCACCGACTCGCCGCACCGCAAGGACCAGGTATGAACGCGGACTTCACCCAGTCCCACCTTGTCAGAGTGGGTCTGGGAAAGCCGCAGTACACGGCTTGAACCTCCCCCAGCAGGAGTTCCTACCGTACCGGCGAAGGCGGACGGTCCGAACAGGGGACCGGCCGTGGACCACGGCGTACGAGGAGACGTTCATGACGGCATTCATCCTGGTACCGGGCGCCCACACCGGCGGCTGGATCTGGCGGGAAGTGGCCGACCGGCTGCGGGAGTCCGGGGGCCAGGCCCATACCGTGACGCTGACCGGCATGGGCGACGACGCGCCTCCCGCCGGCCCCGGCACGGACCTGGAGACGCACATCCAGGATGTGGTGCGGCTGATCGACCGGGTGGACGCGCCGGAGGTGGTGCTGGTCGGCCACTGCTACGGCGTCCACCCGGCGCTCGGCGCCGCCGACCGGCGCCCGGAGCGGGTCGCCCGGATCGTCTACGTGGACACGGCCGTGCCCCAGGGCGGCGCCCCCGCCCTGGAGCTGGTGCCCGATCAGACGGTCCGCGAGCTGCTGCGGCAGCGGGCCGAGAAGGGCGAGGACGACGGGCAGCTCCCGCCGCCGGCTCCGGACGCGTGGCAGAGCTGGGGCAGCGTCGCAGACATCCCCGAGGATGCGCTGGCACAACTGGCCGAGCGCGCCGCACCGCAGCCCCTGGCCACCCTCACCCAGCCGCTTCTGCTGTCGGGCGCGGCCTCGAAGCTGCCGACGACCGGCATCCTCTGCACGGCCAATGGGTCGAGCATCGCCATGATCGAGATGTTGGTGCGGCTGGGCGACCCGCGCCTTACGGCGCTCACCGAACCTTGGGTGAGGTTCTTCGAACTCGGCACCGGACACTGGCCGATGCTCTCCGCCCCCGACGAACTGGCCCGGGTGCTGCTCGGCGCTGCCGCGGACGAAGGCTACCGGCTGTCCCCGGCGGAGCAGCCTGCACACCTCCGCCCCTTCCTCCTGGACGTGCCCGAGCGGCCCCGCGAGCGGGTGGGACGCGTCGATCTCTATCTGCCCGACGCCGATGGCCCCCGTCCGGCGGTGGTGTTCGTCCACGGCGGCCCGGTCCCCGCCGACATGCGGCCGACGCCGCGGGACTGGCCGTCCTTCCTCGGCTACGGCCAGTACGTCGCGAACAGCGGAGCGGTCGGCGTGACGGTCGACCACCGGCTGCACGACCTCGCCGACTACGAGCGGGCCGCCCAGGACGTCGCCGAAGCGATCGAGCTCGTACGGGCCGATCCGCGCGTCGACGAAGACCGCGTCGCGCTCTGGTTCTTCTCCGGCGGCAGCCTGATGTCGGCGGACTGGCTCGCGACGCCCCCGCCGTGGCTGCGGTGCCTGGCCGCGACCTACCCGGTCCTCGCCCCGCTGCCGAACTGGGGCTTCGCCGGCTCCCGCTTCCGGCCCGCGACCGCCGTGCGCACCGCGGGCCGGCTGCCGATCGTGGTGACCCGGGTGGGGCTGGAGATGGCGGAGATCGCGGTGACGGTCGAGGAATTCCTCACCTCCGCCGCGGACTGCGGAGCCGACGTCGAGGTCGTCGACGTGCCGAACAGCCACCACGGCTTCGAGACGATCGACTACACCGACGAGGCCCGCCACGCCGTGGAGCACGCGGTGCGGTCCGTGCTGGGGCACCTGCGGGGCTGAGGCCCCTTCGAGCGTCCGACGGATCCGTACCCGAAGGGCACTGCGGCAGCTCTCAGACCCCGTCGTCGGACATCGCCGCGGACACGGCCTGCGCCCCGCTCGCCTCGCCCAGCGTCCAGCTGGCCAGCAGGCGCAGCGATTCGGCGGAGGCCGTGCCGGGCTCGGCGTGGTAGGTGATCAGGTGCTGGTTCTGGTCCGCGGGCAGCACCAGGGTCTCGCACGAGAGCGTCAGCGGGCCCACGACGGGGTGGTGCAGCTCCTTCATGCCGAAGCCCTTGTCCTGCACGTTGTGGGTGGCCCACAGCGAGCCGAACTCCGGGCTCTTGACGGACAGTTCGCCGACCAGCGACGCCAGCTGGGGGTCGTCGGGGTAGCAGCCCGCGTAGAGCCGCAGGCAGGCCACCGTGTCGGCCGCCTTGCGGTCCCAGTCCACGTACAGCTCGCGGGTGGCCGGGTCGAGGAAGAGGAGCCGGGCCATGTTGCGCTGCTGCGGCGGCAGGGCCGGGAAGTCGCCCAGGAGGGCGCAGGCCAGCCGGTTCCAGGCGATCACATCGGTGCGGCGGCCGAGGACGTAGGCAGGGGTGTTGTCCATGGTGTCGAGGAGGTGCTGCACCGAGGGGCGTACGCGCTGCGGGCGGCCCGGGCCCGGCGGCTTCTTGCCGCACGGTCTGGCCAGGTGGTCGAGGTGGTCCCGCTCGGCCCGGCCCAGCCGCAGCGCGTCGGCTATCGCGTCGAGCACTGCCGTGGAGACGTTCTGTCCCCGGCCCTGTTCGAGCCGGGTGTAGTAGGCCACGCTGACCCCGGCGACCTGGGCGAGTTCCTCGCGGCGCAGACCCGGCACGCGGCGGCGGCCGCCATGCGGCGTCAGGCCCACGTCCTCGGGCCGCAGCCGGGCGCGGCGGGAACGGAGGAACTCGCTCAGTTCGGTGCGCTGGTCCATACCCACCAGTATGCGGGTGGTGTTTCCGGGCCCAGGGTGGTCCTGCCAGTGGTAGGAACGGCAAGCGTAGGCTCAACGGAGTTCTGGCTACGCCCACCGGGCCCCGTGATGATCGATGTCATGACGCACACCACTGTCCACGCATACGCGGCCCCTGCCCCCAAGGCTCCCCTGGAGCGGACCACCATCGAGCGCCGCGCGCTGGGCGAGCACGACATCCTGATCGACATCAAGTTCGCCGGCATCTGCCACTCCGACATCCACACCGTGCGCGGCGAGTGGGGACACGAGACCTTCCCCATCGTCCCCGGCCACGAGATCGCCGGCATCGTCGCCGAGGTCGGCCCCGGCGTCACCCGCTACGCCCCCGGCGACCGGGTCGGCGTCGGCTGCTTCGTCGATTCCTGCCGGGAGTGCGACAACTGCCGCGCCGGCCTTCAGCAGTACTGCACCGGCGAGTCCGGCCCGGTCGGCACGTACGCTGCGACCGACCGTGACGGCGAGTTCACGCAGGGCGGCTACTCCACGCACATCGTCGTGGACGAGAACTACGCCGTGCGCATCCCCGAGGCCCTCCTGCTGGACGCCGCCGCGCCCCTGCTGTGCGCCGGCATCACCCTCTACTCGCCGCTCGCCCACTGGCAGGCCGGTCCGGGCAAGAAGGTCGCCGTCGTCGGCCTCGGAGGCCTGGGCCACATGGGCGTGAAGATCGCCCACGCCATGGGTGCCGAGGTCACGGTGCTCAGCCAGTCCCTGCGGAAGAAGGACGACGGCCTGCGGCTCGGCGCGGACCATTACCACGCCACCTCCGACCCGGCCACCTTCCTGGCCCTGGCGGACACCTTCGACCTGATCCTCAACACCGTCTCGGCGGATCTGGACCTGGACGCCTACCTGGGTCTGCTCAAGACCGGCGGCACCATGGTGCAGCTCGGCGCCCCCGAGAACGCCCTGACCGTCTCGCCCGGCTCCCTCTACCGCAGGCGCCGGTCCTTCGCCGGCTCGATGATCGGCGGCATCCCGGAGACCCAGGAAATGCTGGACTTCTGCGCGGAGCACGGCATCGCCTCCGAGATCGAGCTGATCCCCGCCGACCGGATCAACGAGGCGTACGAGCGCGTGCTGGCCAGCGACGTCCGCTACCGCTTCGTGATCGACACGTCCACGATCTGAGCCCTTCGCAGCGGGCTCGGAGCGGGCGCGCGGCCGGGGACCTCAGTCCCCGTCGCGCGTCCGCCGGTCGTCCTCGGGTCCGCCGCCGGTCTCCTCGCCGCGGGCCTCGTCCAGCTCGCGCATGCGGCGGTGGACGGCCTCGCGCAGGCTGTCGGCTTCCGCCTGCTCGCCGGGCCCGGGCGCACGGCCGGCGGCCAGCCGGTCCATCAGCCGGTGCAGCTGCTCCGCGCGGGCCTTGCTCTCGTCGGCTTCCTTGCCCATGACGGCACCTCCTCGGCGGGGCAGGTCCACGGCCATTGTCCCGCGCCTCAGCTCTCCCAGGTGCCCTCGCCGATGTCTCCGGACAGCACCGCGTCGATCCGGGTCCGCCAGCCGTCGGCGCGGGAGGCGGTGGACTCCTTGACCCGGGCCGTCAGGGCCTTGGCGTCCGAGAAGCGCTGCGACTGCGGGCCGTCGGAGGCGATCCGCTCGTTGGTCTTGGTGTGGGCGTCGATCGCCGACCGCAGGCTGCCCGTGCGCTTGGCCAGCTGGCCGAGGTCCCGGAACTGCGGCTGGTCGGTGCCGAACCAGATCTGCTGCCACCAGTGGTCCGTGACCGGATCCCGCCAGCTGAGGTAGCCGCCGGGCAGGATCCTGCGGGGGCCGTCGAGGTTCCCGCCGAAGCTGTAGCGGACGCTCGGCGCGGACACCGGGTCGTAGAAGTGCGGCGTGATGAAGTCCGACACCAGCAGCCCGTTGATCATGTACCCGTACTTGGCGTCCTCCGGCGGGTCGGCGATCTCCACCAGGAACTCCACCACCCCTTGGTCCGGCTTGGGCGACTGCCCCGACACCAGCCGGTTTCCCCAGGGGTCCCCGAGCATCTCCAGCATTTCGTGACTGGCGGTCAGCGACCAGCTGTCGCTGTACTTGACGAGCGAGAACGGCTGCCCGTTCTTGTCCATGTGGACGCCCGCCGCCCCCGGCGTGCCGATGTCGTCCTTGACGATGACGGGCCAGTAGCCGACCGGGACGTCCTCCAGCTTGTCGAAGGCGTCGACGGTGGCGGGGACCCCCCACAGCGGGGTGAAGTCCCGGGTGGCCTGCTTCTGCAGGGCCGCGGCGACCCGGCTGAGCTGGGAGGAGTCGATCCGCGTCGTCTCCGAGACCAGGGCGAGCTGGGTGAGGAGCATGGGGGAGTTCCGTCCTTTCAAAGGGGGGAGGGGCGTCCGGGCGCTCAGTGCCCTTCGTCCAGGCCGAGGCGCCTGCTGATGCGGGCGTGACCGCGCGCCAGCCACTGCGGAGCCCACCAGTTCAGCCGCCCGGCCAGCACCAGACATGCCGGTACGAGCACGCCGCGCACCAGCACCGCGTCGACCAGCACCGCCGTCGCCAGGCCCGCCCCGAGCAGCTTCAGCATGCTCACCCCCGACGTGACCAGCGCCCCGGTGACCACCGCCACCGCCAGCGCCCCCGTCGTCACCAGCCGCCCGGTGCGCGCGACGCCCTCGACCACCGCCCGCCGGTTGTCGCCGGTGAGCGCGTAGTGCTCCTTGACCCGCGACAGCAGGAAGATCTCGTAGTCGATCGCCAGGCCGAAGGCGATGGCGAACATGAGCAGCGGCATGCTCATCTCCAGCGTCCCGGTGACCGTGAACGCCCCGAGCGCCTCCCGCAGATGCCCGTCCTGGAAGACGCACACCATCGCCCCGAAGCTCGCCCCGAGGCTCAGCGCCCCGACGACCAGCGCCTTCACCGGCAGCAGCACGCTGCCCGTCAGCAGCAGGAGGAGCGCCCAGGTCGTGGCGGCGGCGATGAACGCGGCCAGCGGCAGCCGCTCGCGCACCGCCTCCCGGGTGTCAGCCAGCGCCGCCGCCCGCCCCGTGACCAGCTGGGAGCCGCCCGGCCCCGGCAGCGACCGCAGCCGGTGCACCAACTGCTGCCCCGCCTCCGACTGCGGGTCCTCCGAACCGGCCACCGACAGCACAGCCCCGCGTGCGAACGACGAGCCCGCGGGGCTGCGCATCCAGGCCGTCCGCCCCACCGACGTCAGCCCCTCGACGCCCTGCCGGTACGAGCGCAGCGCCGCCGCGTCCCGCGCCGGGTCCGCGTCCGGCAGCACGACGGTCAGGATCCGCTCGGTGCTGGTGGCGAACTCGTCGCGGATGGCCTGTGCCGTGCGGTGCGCCTCGGTCCGCGCGGGCAGCACGCGCTCGTCGCACAGCCCGAAGTGGGCGTGGGCGAAGGGCGTTGCGAACATCACCAGCACGAGCGCGCACCCGCCGCCGTAGTACAGAGGCCGCCGCATGACGACGCGGGCCACGGTGTGCCAGGCGGGGCTGTCAGCGCGCGGCGGACCCGCAGCGCGCCACCGGGGGAGCAGGGACAGCGGGTCCCAGCGGTCGATGCGGTCGCCGAGGAGCGTGAGCACCGGCGGCACCAGGAGTGTTGCCGCGGCCGCCGCCAGCAGCGCGACGGCGATCCCGGCGCAGGCCATGGAGCGCAGGAAGGGCAGCGGCAGCACCAGCAGCGCCGACATCGACAGCGCCACCGCGCAGGCGGACACGGCCACCGTGCGGCCCGCCCGGCGCGCGGTGCGCCGGACGGCGGGCCCGACGAAGCCGCCGCGGGCCAGCTCCTCCCGGTAGCGGGTCACCAGGAACAGCCCGTAGTCCACCGCGAGCCCGAAGCCCAGGGCGCTGGTGAGGTTCGTGGCGAAGACCGACACGGGCATGAGGCAGGTCAGCAGCCGCAGCAGCGCGAAGGTGCCGACCACGGAGACCCCGCCGATCACCAGCGGGACGAGCGCGGCCACCAGCGAGCGCAGCGCGATCACCAGGATCAGCAGCGTGACGGGCGCCGCGACGAGCTCGGCCCGGATCAGATCGCGATGGCTGACGTGATTGGCCTCCACGCTGACCCATGCGGGGCCGGTCGCGGAGACGTCCAGCACGCCGTGGTCGCCGGTGAGCGGCGGCACGAGGGCGGCGGCGGTCCGCGCCGCGTCCCGGTCGGCGCCCGTGAGGTCCACGGCGACGAGCGCGGCCCGGCCGTCCTTGGCGCGCAACGCCGGATCCTGCGCCCCGTCCGTCCAGTACGAGTGCACGCTCGCCACCCCGGAGGAGCCCAGCAGCTCCCGGGTCAGCCGTACACCCTCGGCCCGCGCCTGCGCCGTGTCGACGCCGCCGGGGGCGCGGACGAGCAGGACCAGGTCGGGGTTGCCGGCGCCGAAGCGGTCGGCCAACAGGTCGCCGGCGCGGGCCGATTCGGTGCCGGTGGCGGTGTAGCCGCCACTGGCCAGCCGTCCGGCCGTGCCGGAGCCGGCCACCGCCAGCAGTGCGGTCAGTACTCCGGCCAGGGCCAGCACGAGCCAGGCGCGGCGGCGTGCGAAGGTGCGGACGTCGGCACGGCGGGCGGCCCTGGCGGCGGCCGATGCGGCGGCCAGGGCGGTCCGGGCGTCCTGCGGCGACGTCACGCTGTTCGGAAGAAGAGGACGGCGTTCTGTCCGCCGAAGCCGAACGCGTTGCTGAGTGCGCCTTCCATGCGGTGGCTCCTCGGTTTCTTGGTCACGACGTCGAGATCGATGGCCTCGTCGAGCCGGTCGAGGTTGGCGGTGGGCGGGATGAGCTGCCTCTCCAGCGACAGGACGGTCGTCGCGGCGTCGACGGCGCCGGCTGCGCCCAGCGAGTGGCCGATCGCGCCCTTGAGGGAGGTGACCGGGGGAGGGGTGCGGAAGACGTTGCCGAGCATCAGTGCCTCCACGCGGTCGTTGAGGGGCGTCGAGGTGCCGTGCGCGTTGACGTGGTGCACCTCGCAGCGGTCGGCGCGGGCGTCGGCGAGCGCCGCGAGCAGGGCGCGGCGCGCGCCCGCGCCTTCGGGGTCGGGCCGGGTGGGGTGGTAGCCGTCGCTGGAGGCGCCGTAGCCGCAGAGGTGGCCGCGGACGCGGGCGCCGCGGGCCCGGGCGTGCTGCGGGCGTTCGAGGATCAGGACGGCCGCGGCCTCGCCGAGCACGAATCCGTCGCGGTCGGCGTCGAAGGGGCGGGAGGCGCCTGCCGGGTCGTGGCGGCGCTGGGAGAGCGCCTGCATCCGGTCGAAGGTGGCGGACGCCATGGGCAGGCGCGCGCAGTCGGTTCCCCCGGCGACCGCGATGTCACAGACGCCGGTGCGCAGCAGGTCGCGCGCGAGGCCGATCGCCGTGGCCCCGGACGCGCACGCGGTGGAGGCCGTCAGACAGGGTCCGAGCGCCCGCAGGTCGGTGGAGACCTCGCCGGCGGCCATGTTCGGCAGCGAACGCACCAGGGCGGTGGGCGAGATGGCTCCCACCCGCCCTTCGGCCAGGTTCCGGTACTCCTTGGGCCACTGGTCCCCGCCGATGCTCCCGGAGCCGATGACGACCGCGACCCGGGTGCCGTCCCAGGCGGCGGTGTCCAGCCCGGCGTCCTCGACGGCCTCCCGGGCGGCGACCAGCGCCAGCTGGATGAACCGGTCGTTGCGCCAGGTGAGCCGCTTGCCCAGCAGCGCCGGGCCGTCGAAGCCGGGTACCTGGCAGGAGAAGTCGACGGGCAGCCCGGCGAGATCGGCATCGCCCCGCGCCAGTCCGAAGCCGGCGCACAGCCCTTCCCAGGTCGCCTCCCGGCCGATGCCGGCCGGGGTCACCATGCCGATCCCGGTGACCGCGGCCTCCCGTTCGCTCACCTGGCGGGCCCGGCCAGTGCCGTGGGTTCGGCCCGGTCGGCGGCCACGGCTTCCGGGCCGGCTCCGGACTCGGCCACCAGTCGTTCGAGATACGCGGCGGCTTCGCCCAGCGTCGTCCCTTCGGGCTCCTGACGTAGCGTCACCTGCAGGTGGTCCTCGAGGAGAGTGATCATCTCGACCCGGGCGAGCGAGTCGATGTCGAGCTGCTCGAAGGTCGAGTCCGGCGTGATCTCCTCGGCGGGGACGCCGAAGTGCTCGGTGAGCAGATGAGCCATCAGGTCGTAGACGGGTTCCATCGATCGTTCTCCTCGATCGGGGGGCCGGTCGCCGAGCGCCAGGCATATCTCGTGTCTAGTGCCATAGCACTCTTTTCCGGTTGTCACGTCCGAGCAGCCTCCCCCGGCGGGTGCCGCCAGGTCCGGCGACACGCGCGCCGCGAGCGGCCGGGTCACCCGTCCGATGCCATGGCCCCGCCTGTGCCGCAGCGGGCGCACCGATGGCCGGGCGCCGGTGCCGTGATGGCATGCTGACAGCGTGAACCGACCTGAAATCCGCCTCAGTTTCGCCCCCGAACTGCACCTCTTCGTCGCCCCCGAGCGGCGTGGCGGCCCGACGACGCTCGTCACCGACGGCTCGTCGAGCCTCGGGCACGTCGTGGAGTCGCTCGGCGTCCCGCTGACCGAGACCGGCGGGCTGCTGGTCGACGGGCGCGAGGTGCCGCCGGCGCACGTGCCGCTCCCGGGCGAGACCGTGGAGGTACGGGCGGTCGCCCGGCCGCAGGCGGTGCCCGGGGCCCCGCTGCGGTTCCTGCTCGACGTGCACCTGGGCACGCTCGCGCGGCGGCTGCGGCTGCTGGGCGTCGACGCCGCGTACGAGAGCGACGACATCGGCGACCCGGCGCTGGCCGCGCTCTCCGCGGCGGAGCGGCGGGTGCTGCTCTCGCGCGACCGCGGACTGCTGCGGCGCCGGGAGATCTGGGCCGGCGCCTACGTCTACAGCGACCGGCCCGACGAGCAGCTGCGCGACGTCCTGGGCCGCTTCACCCCGCAACTGGAGCCGTGGACGCGGTGCACGGCCTGCAACGGTCCGCTGCAGGACGCCGACAAGGACGCGGTGCGGGAGCACCTGGAACATGGCACGCAGCGGACGTACGACGTCTTCGCCCAGTGCATGCTCTGCGGGCGGGTGTACTGGCGCGGCGCGCACCACTCGCAGCTGCAGACGATCGTCGACGACGCGGTGCGCGAATTCGGCGCGGCGGCCGCATAGCGGGGCGCACCTTTCAGCTGCGCATTTCAGCGGTCTGAGGCACGCTGGAGAGGTACAGCAGGAGGTGGACGGCATGCAGACAATCGTTGGATGGCACGTCGAGGTCGAATTCGAAGAGGTCGAGAAAAGAACGCGGGCGGCGGCCATGCTGCGGCTCCCGGACGGCACCGAAATGCGGGCCCGTGCGCACGCCACCCGGCATCCCGACGACCCCGAACAGCTGCGGGTCGGCGAAGAGGTCGCCGCCGCCCGCGCCCTGAATGAGCTCTCCCGCGAGCTGCTCGACAAAGCGGGGCGCGACATCGAGGAGGTCACGCACGTGAAGGCCCACCCGGCCATGTGAAGCACCTCGTGGCGTGCCGTGTACCGAGGGTCCGAGGGCGGTAGTTTTTGCCCGTCCTTTTCCTCGGTGCCGGGAGACGCGGTCGTGTTCAAGGGATTCAAGAGTTTCGTGATGCGCGGTGACGTCGTCACCGTGGCCGTCGGCCTGATCATCGCCCTGGCATTCTCGACCCTGATCAAGGCGTTCACCGACTCCGTGATCAGTCCGATCATCGCCAGCATGCAGGGCGGGCGCGCGCTGGGACTGGGCTGGCAGCTCGGTCACAAGGGCAACAAGGCCACGTATCTCGACCTGGGTGCGTTCATTTCGGCGGTCATTTACTTCCTGATTTTCATGGCCGTCGTCTATTTCTTCATCGTCGTGCCGTACAAGCACGTCCAGGCGCGCCGCGGCATCACCGTGTTCGGCGACCCCCAGCCCCTCAAGGTCTGTCCCGCCTGCCTCTCCGACGACCTGCCGGCCGCCGCCGTCACGTGCAGGCACTGCGCCTCCGAACAGCCGCCCGCCGCGGGCACCCGCACCCCTTGAGGGGCTCCGCCGACCGGCGGGAACGACTTTCGTGACCCCCAGGCACGACCTTCGGTGAACGTCCCGGGTGCGCGGCCGTGCCTAAGGTGCGGGCATGAACGCGACATCCTGGGCCCGTGACCTGTGGCGACGGCTGACCGAGCCGGGGCAGTGGTCCCGGCGCCGGGCGGCCGGAGAGTGCCTGCTGGCCTTCGTCCTCGCCGTACTCGCCGCCTGGGGGGAGTACGTGACCGGGCACGGCTGGGTGCGGGCCGTCGCGGTCGCGGTCGCCGTCGCCGTCCTGTCGGTGGTGCGCCGCGCCCTGCCCGCCACGGCGCTCGTCGCCGCGGGGCTGCTGTGCGGCGGCACCGAGGGCGGCGGGCTGCTGCTGCCCGTGGTGGCCTGGTCCGCCGGGGCGCGGATCACCGGCGTGCTGCGCGCCCTGCTGGCCTTCAGCGCCTCCTTCGCGCTCTACGCCGCGCTCGTCGTCTGGATCGCGCACCCGGGGTGGGTGTGGCTGGCGGTGATGCACACCCTCTTCTTCCTGGTGTTCGCCGTCGTACCGGGGCTCGCCAATCGCTACTGGACGCAGCGCCGCACCCTGCTCGACACCCTGCGCGAGCGCAATGCGCAGTTGCTGCGCGAGCGGCAGATGATCGCCGGGCAGGCGCGGATGCGCGAGCGGCAGCGCATCGCCCAGGACATGCACGACAGCCTCGGTCACCAGCTGGCCCTGATCGCGGTGCAGACCGGCGCGCTGGAGGTGGACCGCGAGCTGACCGGGCGGCAGCGCGAGGCGGTCGGCGTGCTGCGCGAGGCGTCGGTGGCCGCGATGCAGGAGCTGCGCGAGGTCGTCGGGATCCTCAAGGACGGCACGCACGACGAGGGGCAGCCCGCCTCCAGGGTGGTGGCCGGCATCCAGGGGCTCGTCGACGCGGCCGCGGCCGCCGGAATGCGGGTGGGGCTGGAGCGGACGGGAGAGGCCCGCCCGCTGGCGCCCGCGGCCGATCACGCCGCCTACCGCGTGGTGCAGGAGGGCCTGACCAACGCGGCCAAGCACGCCCCGAGTGCCTCGATCACCGTCAGCCTGCGCTACGAGCCGGACTCCCTGGTGGTGGAGGTGGCGAACGGGCCGGCGCCCGAGGGTGCGGGCGGCCGGGCGACGGCCGGCGCCGTCAGTGGCGGGCAGGGGCTGACCGGCCTGCGGGAGCGGGCCCGGCTGGTCGGCGGCATGGTGTTCGCCGGGGCGGTGGAAGACGGCGGATTCCGCCTCGCGGCCGTGCTGCCCTACGACTCCGCGGAGGCCCGGGAAGCCCGCGAGGCCCGGGAGACGACCTTGGTCGACGGCGGGGGCGACTTTCGGCAGCAGTCCTGGGCGGCTGGGCCCGGCGAGGGTGGAGCGGTCATCGACCTGCTGGATCCGCGCGAGGAGTTCAAGGACATCATGAGCACGAAGAAGAGCAACGGCTGCCTGCTCGGCTGCGGCATCGCCCTGCTGATCCTGGTGGCCCTGGCCGTGGCGGCCTTCTTCGGAGTGAGCAAGGCCATCGACGAGACCGACAAGGCGATGGTGGACCCCAGTGTCTACGCGTCGGTGAAGGTCGGCGACCCCGAGGATCAGGTGCGCGAGAAGCTGCCCTCGGGCAAGTCCGTCCTCGTCTCCGACCTCCAGGGCAAGGGCCCGGCCGCACCGGCCGGTGCCACCTGTCTCACCCTGCTGTCCAAGGGCGGTTCCACCGACGTGAATACCGACACCGTTGACCGCTTCTGCTTCAAGGACGGGAAACTGGTCGAAAAGCGCGAGTTCGACGTCAAGAACTGATCAAGGACTCAACCAATTCCGAGCAACAGTGAGCAGGAGACCAGGTGATCCGCGTCATCGTCGCCGACGACGAGCCCCTCATCCGGGCGGGCATCAGGATGATCCTCACCTCGGCCGAGGATATCGAGGTCGTCGCCGAGGCGGCGAACGGACGCGAGGCCGTGGAGCTGGCGCGGCGGCACCGGGCGGACGTCGCCCTGCTCGACATCCAGATGCCCGTGATGGACGGGCTGGCCGCCCTCGCCGAACTGGGCCGCACCGCACCCGGCGTCCGCGCCCTGATCCTGACCACCTTCGGCGAGCGCGACAACGTCCTGCGGGCGCTGCGCCAGGGCGGCGCGGGCTTCCTGCTCAAGGACTCGGCGCCGGCGGAGCTCATCGGTGCCGTCCGGGCGGCCGCGGCGGGCGACGCCTACCTCTCGCCCGCGGCCACCCGGCACGTGGTCGACTCCCTGGCGGCCGGCCCGCCCGCCGCCCGCGGCGAGGAGGCGCAGCACGCCCTCGCGAATGGTGTTGTAGAACTGCCCGATGGAGGTCCAGCCCTCGTCGGCGGGGGTCGCCGGGTGTCCGGGCGGCTCGGCCACGTACTCCGGCCGCTCGATGGTGAGGAAGGTGTCCAGCGCTTCGGTCCCGAAGTGCCGGAGGGCGACGGGCACTTCGTCGCGACTGTAGGGCAGCCGGGCGGGGTAGCCGGTGACGAACGAGGAGTGGGCCACCAGGGGCGTGCCGTCGACCGCGTTGAGGAGGTTGGCGACGAGTGTCATGTGCAGCATCTCTTCGAGCACGACGGCGCGGATGGCGTAGAAGGCGGGCCGGTTGGCGCCGGGGCGCAGCGAGTACATGCCCGTGAGGTAGGGCGGGATGGTGAGGTGCTCAAGGGTCAGTGCGGCCTGGAGGAAGACGTGGAGCTCCGTGCGGTCGCGCGGCACGTGGAACGGCGGCTCCGCGACGCGGTGAAGCCCTCCCGTGATGCCGGGGGTGCCGGTCATGGCCGTCCCTTCGGTCGCGTGCGGAGGGCCGCCGGGCGGTGCAGGCCGGTCAGGTCGCGGTGGATCTGCTCGCAGCTGCGCAGGGCGAGGGCGGCCATCGTCAGTGACGGGTTGGAGGTGCCCATCGAGGGCATGCTGCCGCAGCCGACGGCGTAGAGGTTCGCGTGGTCCCAGCAGCGCTGCCACGGGTCGACCACGGAGGTGGCGGGCGAGTCGCCCATGACGTGGGTGCCCGCGCCGTGCCCGGCACCCTGGAAGACGTAGTCGCGGTCGCCGAAGCGGAACCAGCCGGGCGCAAAGGGGCCGGGGGCGTAGGAGGTGTGGTCCTCGGCGCCGAGGAGGGCGAAGACCCGGTCGGAGACGGCCTTGGCGGCGGCGATGCCGCGTTTGACGTGGTCGGAGAGGTCGTAGGTGAGGACGGGCCGCAAGTTGCCCAGCAGGTCTCGGTGGGCGGGGTCGACGGTCACCCGGTTGCGGGGCTCGGCGTCCTGTTCCATGGCGAACTGCAGGGTGAACTGGCGGCCGACGCGGTGGCCGAGCGTCTCGCGCAGCCGGGCTCCGAACAGGCCCTTGCCGCGCGGCTGTCCGGGGTCGCCGGTGATGCCGAGCAGCCGGGCCACGTCGCTGTCCGGGGAGCCCGCGGGCCAGCCCCAGCCCCAGTTGCCGATCTCGATCCGGAAGGGTGCGCGCTGCCGCCGGGCCGCTCCGGTGCGGAAGCTTTCCAGGCCGGAGGTGGAGCCGGGGCCGCGGAAGGGGCCCGTCGGGCCGTCCAGCAGCCCCCAGGTGAGCAGCGTGGGGTGGTCGAGGAGGTTGCGCCCCACCTGTCCGCTGCGGTTGGCGAGGCCGGAGGCCAGCAGGAGCCTGGCGTTCTCGATGGAGTGGGCGGCCAGCACGACGAGGTCCGCCTCGGCGGTGCGGGTGACGTGGGCGGGGGCGGAGGGGTCCTCGTACTGCCGGTACTCGACGCCCAGGACGCGGCCGTCGTCGCCGACGAGGACGCGGCCGGCCACGGCGCGGGTGACGAGGGTGACGCGATGGTTCCAAGTGACCTGCGTTTTGAGGGGGTTGTACTTCGCCTGGACCGGGCAGACCGGGACGCAGGAGGCGTTGCCGACGCAGCGTTCGCCGTAGTCGGGCAGTCCGACCGCGCCCGCGGGGCGGTAGCCGCGCCCGCCGTCGTGGCGGGGGTCGGGGGTGCTGTTGCGGGCGTGCGGGGTGGTGACCACGCGCAGGACGGTGTCCGTGCCCGCGTCGGCCACCGTGGCCCCGTCGAGCCGTGCGGCCAGCATCCGGTCGAGGTGGCTGCGGGGTATCTCCTTCATGGGGTAGGCGTAGCCGTCGGGGAACGGCAGGCCGATGGCGTCGTGCTGTTCGGCGGCGTCGCCCGCGACGCCCAGCGCCTGCTCGGCCGCGCGGTAGTACGGCTCCAGGTCGCCGTAGTCGAGGGGCCAGTCGCGGCCGTAGCCGTAGGTGCTGCGGACGGCGAAGTCGTCCGGGTGCATGCGCAGCGCCAGGCCCATCCAGTGCAGGGCGGTGCCGCCGGCCGCGCGCAGGTAGTCGCTGGCGTAGGGCAGGGCGCCGTTCTGGACGAAGTAGCCATTCGCCCGGTAGCCGCCCGCGGGCAGGCCTTCGAGGTCGAGGACGCTCGGGGAGGGTGCGGCGGCGTTGGGGCGGTAGGGCGCGTTGGGGACCTTCGCGGGGGCCGCGTAATAGGTGTCGAGGGCGTCGAGGTGGCCGGGCCAGGTGTCCAGGGTCCGGGTGCCGGCTTCGAGGACGAGGACGCGCCAGCCCTGTTCGGCGAGCTGACCGGCTACCAGCGAGCCTGCCATTCCGGCGCCCACCACGATCACGTCGTGGCGCTGCGCCGCGTTCACGCGGGGCATCCCTCGGCGGGCGGGTCCGCCCATGTGCCGAACCCGGGCGCCTTCGCCCCCGGCGGATGCCCGCCGAAGGTCCGCCAGACCAGCCCCTCGGTGTACGCCTCGGGCGAGACCACGAAGGCGGCGTTGGCCGTCTCCCGGCCCAGCTCCCGGTGGGTGGAGCGGGCCAGTTGCGGCCAGACGCCCAGGTACCACAGGTGGGTGACGGCCCGGGCGATGTCCCGTGCGGTCTCGTCGGCGAGCGCGTCCGGATCGCCTCCGGCGGCATCCATGGCATCGATGAAGCGGGCCACGGCGGCGCGGCCCACTTGGCTGATGGTGGTGTCGTGGTACAGCCGGACCATGCCGGTGGCGCGCAGGGCGAATTCGTCGAAACCCGTCAGTTGCCCGGAGATGGCGACGAATCCTGCACATTCCGCTTGTGCTGACTTCGGGAGATCCATCCGGTACCCACCCAACTGTGAGACTTCTGCCTTTCTAGCGCAGAGTCCGCATTGGGTGAAGAAGGGGTTTTCCCCGGACCTACCGCTGCACCAGATCGCTCGGATCCGTGTTGGCCCCGCACACCACCACAGCCACCGTCTCCCCTTCCGACGGGACGTACGGCCCCGATGCCTCCACGGCCGCGAGCGCCGCGGCGGCCGCGTGCTCGACCGCCAGCCGCCGCTCGTCCCACAGCCCCTGCCGCGCGCGGACGATCGCGCTGTCGGGCACCAGCACCGACCGCACGTCCGCCTCCCGCGCCACGGCAAGCGCCGTACGGGACACCCGCCGCGCGCCCAGGGCGTCCGCCGCCACCGAATCCACCGCCACGTCGACGACGCGCCCGGCCTCCAGCGCGGCGTGCAGCGCCCGGCAGTTCTCCGGTTCGACGGCCACCGTCCGCACCCCGTGGTGCCGGGCGGCCGTGGCGACGCCCGCGAAGAGCCCGCCGCCGCCGACCGCCACGACGACCGTGTCCAAGCCGGGGATCTGCCGCCGGATCTCGTCGAGGAGGGTGCCGGCGCCCGCGGCGATCAGCGGATGGTCGTAGGCGTGGCTGGCCAGCGCGCCCGTCGTCCGCTCGAAGTCCCGGCAGGCCGCCAGCGCCGCGGCGTACTCGGTGCCGACCAGCCGTACGTCCGCGCCGTAGCCGCGGAGTTTGGCGACCTTGACGTGCGGGGCGTTCTCGGGCAGGAAGACGGTGGCCCGTACACCCTGCCGGCGCGCGGCCCAGGCGCATGCCAGTCCCGCGTTGCCGCCCGAGGCGATGGTCACGCCCGCTTCGGGCAGGGTGCCCGCCTCGCGGTGGGCGGCGAGGAAGTTGTGGGCACCGCGCGCCTTGAAGGAGCCGGTGTGCTGCATGTGCTCCAGGGCCAGCCAGACACCGGAGTCGTCCCGGGTGACGGTGACGGGCCTGACGTGACCGGACACCCGGTCGGCGGCGCGCTTGACGTCGTCGTAGCTGAGGCGGTGGTGCACGGTGTCTGCTCCTTTGCAGGGAGGGGTCACTTCGACGATACGGCGCCCTCTCCCGGGCCGGTCGCGCCGCCTGGCCGGAAACGGGCGGACGCCTAAGGCGTGCCGGCCCCGAGCAGCACACATGCCGCTTCGCGGGCCTGAACTGCCGCTTCGGCGTCGCCGGAGAGGGCCGCGGTGGTGATGGCCCCTTCGGCGAGCAGCACCAGATGGTCCGCCAGCGGCGCGGCGGCGCCCGCCTCGGCGACCAGAGCGGCCAGATAGGCCCGGAAGGCATCCTTGTGGGCGCGGGCCGCGGCGGCCACCCCGGGTGCGGTGGCACCCAGCTCGCCGCAGGAGTTGACGAACGCGCAGCCCCGGAAGCCAGGTTCCGCGAACCAGTCGCCGAGCCAGTCGAAGACCGCCAGGATCCGCTCGCGCCCCGGGGGGCGGGCGTCGGCGTACTGCCGCAGCGCGGCGCGCCAGCGCTCGTCACGGCGCCGCAAATACGCCTCCACCAGCGCTTCCTTGGAGGGGAAGAGCTGGTAGAGCCGCTTGAGCGAGATGCCCGAGGCACTGCGGATCGCATCCATGCCCACGGTCTGCAGGCCGCGGGCGTAGAAGAGCTCCTCGGCAGCGTCGAGGGCCCGGCCCGCCAGCGCCTCCTGTGTCGCCGTCTCCATGCGGTCATCCTCCCCTTGCCCGAGAACCATCGTTCTCCTACGCTACCCGATCATGTGGAGAACGCTCGTTCTCCGCGCGAGGAAGAACATCGAGGGAGAGCCATGCCCGACAGCAAGCCGCCGCTTCCGCCGTTCACCGCCGAGACGGCCCGGCGCAAGGTCCAGGCCGCCGAGGACGCCTGGAACAGCAGGGACCCCGAACGGGTGGCGCTCGCCTACACGGTGGACTCCCAGTGGCGCAATCGCGACGTGTTCCTGTGCGGCCGCGAGGCGATCACCGAGTTCCTGCGCGAGAAGTGGCGGCGCGAGCTCGACTACCGGCTGCGCAAGGAGCTGTGGGCGTACACCGACGACCGGATCGCCGTGCGCTTCGAGTACGAGTGGCACGACGCCGAGGGCCGGTGGTTCCGCAGCTACGGCAACGAGAACTGGGAGTTCACCCCGGACGGCCTGATGAGCAAGCGCTACGCCTCCGTCAACGACGTGCCGATCGCGGCGAGCGAGCGGCGCCTTGCCCCTCGGTGCGGGCCGTTTGCCTGACCGGCCGGGCGCGCCGCCGGGGCGGGGGCCCGGCGGCGGCCGATGCTGTGCGCGTGAGACGTCTGTGGGCCGCGATGCTGACGGCGGCGCTGGCCGTGGGGACTTCACCGGGTACGGCATCGGCCGGGAGCGCGCGCCGTGCGGCGGCCTCCCCCGTCGTGGCGGCCGATCAGGCCACGCGGGCCGTCCATGTGCTCGACGGGGGGCTCACGCAGTGGGACGCCGGGGGCGACAGCCGCGGGGTGCTGTGGTCGTGGAGCGCCGACGGGCAGCAGGAGCTCGGGGACCTGGATCCCGACTCCTCGTGGACGAACCCCAGCGAGGCGAAGTTCCGGGAGCTGGACGGGCGGCGCTATCTGCTGGCGACGGCCTCGGGCGGGCTGGCCGCGGTGGTGGGCTATCCGGACCGCGAGGTGTACTGGGCGGCCGACACCGGCACCGGCAATGCGCACAGCATCGACCTGCTGCCGGACGGGAACGTGGCGGTCGCGGCCAGCACCGGCGGCTACGTACGGCTGTACGCGGCCTCCGCCGGACCCCGCGTCACCCGGCATGCGCAGGTGGCGCTCGCGGGTGCGCACGGGGTGCACTGGGACCCGGGGACGCGGCTGCTGTGGGCGCTGGGGTCACGGGAGTTGGTCGCGCTGAAGGTGTCGGGGTCCGCGGGCGACCCGGCGCTTTCGGTGGCCCGCCGGGTCGACCTGCCCACCCGCAACGGACACGACCTGGCCCCGGTGCTCACCGCGCGGGGCCGGCTGTGGGTGACGACCGCCTCGGCCGTGTACCAGTACGCGACGGCACAGGGGCGCTTCGTGTCCTACCCCCTGCAGTCGCGGATCAGCGGTCCGGGCGTCAAGAGCATCGGGGACGACCCGAGGACCGGGCAGGTGCTCCTCGCCCGGCCCGAACCGGGCAACCCCTGCGACTGGTGCACCTCGACGCTGACGCTCTACCAGCCCGACGGCACCCGCACCCTGCTGCGCGGCGGAGTGTACAAGGCGCGCTGGTGGACCACTGCCCGCGGGCAGTGAGCGCCGCCGGGGCACGCCTAGCGGACGGCCGTGGGTGGCGCTTCCCGCAGCCGCGCCCGGACGTCGGCGGCGGCGTCGAGGCTGCCGGGGACCTGCTCCCACAGGGCCAGCAGGGCGGGCGCGAGGAGGCGGGCGCGCTCTCCGCTGTGCTGCCAGCAGTAGTGGGCCCGCTTGAGCGCGGCGAGCGCCTCGCCGTCGGTGGGTCCGCCGCGCAGGATGCGGTGGGAGGCGGCCGACATCCACAGTTCGGCAGCGCGCGGGTGATCCCCCGCGAGGCGGGCGAGATCGGCGCGCACCTCGACCCACAGCCCGGCCTCCGAGCTGTGCGGGCCGTGCCGGCGGAGCGCCTGCTGCTCCCAGGCGGCGGCCATGGCGGCGGCCTCGTTGTGCCGGCCTTCCCGGGCGGCGGTCAGGATGCGCGGCAGGGGGTCGCGGTCCTCGGGCGGCGGGGCATCGGCCACCGCCGGTACGGGCTCGGGGGCCGGGGCGGGAGCCACGGCGGCGCGGTTGGCGAGGACGGAGCCGCCGCCTCCGTACTGGAGGGCCAGGATGCCTTCGGGGAGCCCGGCTTGGGCGAGGGCCAGCTGGTGGAGCAGGGCGGGATCGAGGGTGGGGCCCGCCGTGGGGTGCCCGACGGACAGGGCGGTGAGGAAGGCGCGGGTGTAGGGGCCGGCCTCCAGCGGGGGCTTGGCCGCGGCGGGGGCGACCACCCCGGTCAGCGGCAGGCCCTCGGCCAAGCGTCCGTCGTGGGCGGCGGCGGTCACATGCGGCCAGGAGTGGGCGTCCGCCTCGGCGTCGATCAGCAGCAGGGTGGGCCCGGCGTGCTCGCGCAGCGTGCGGGTGAGCCACTGCCAGGGCAGGCCCGTGTAGCGGACGGTGGCCGGGGTGCTGTCGCGCAGTGCCAGGTGCAGCTCGGTGCTGCGGCGGGTGGGGATCATCAGATGGCCGGTCACCCACACCAGCAGCGGGCCGGGCACTCGTACGGCGTCCTGGAGGTAGGCGAGCACGCTCTGCGGGCCCGCCATGGCGGGGAGCTGCACGATGTCGGCCGAGGGGGCGGCGAGGAAGCCGCGGGGGCCCGCCCCGGCGATGGCGTGCGCCGTCGGGTTCGGCAGGGTGCCCCGCCGCCGGTCGGGGGTGCCGTCCAGCAGCAGAACACAACCGTGGGTCGGGTGGTCCAACGCGTTCTTCCTTCCGGCTGGTTCACAGATGCGTGACGCAACTGTAGGCGCCGGTGCCGGAGCCGAGGACGGTAATGGCCGCACGGCCGGTGCGGACGTCACCCGCGCTTGCGGGCCACGGAGCGGGCGCGCCGCTCCTCGGTGCGGATCCTGCGCTCCTCGGCGGCCTTCTTCACGCCCTCCGCGCGACGTTCGGCATAGCCGTTGGGCTCGACGACGTGGAAGCACTGACCGCAGACGTACCCCCCCTCGGGACCCTCGATCACCGGGTTCAGGCAGTCTTTGCAGAGCATCGCGGCAGCATTCGTCTGGGGGATGTCGGAGCTGTCCATTATTTACCGGCGGCACCACAGTTGTTGCACGACCAGCCGCCGTCGGATCCCTGGATCACGGGCGCGCCGCAGCGAGTACAGTTCACGTCTCACCCCTCCCCCGCTCATCATGGCACCCGGCCGATCCGGCCGGAAGAACCGGCTCGGGATCGACGGGGGCGGCCTGACGATGGCCGGATGACGACGGTCCGGGCCTCACGGGCCCGGACCGTCGGCCGTCGTGCGCGGCCCGTGCCGTCAGCCCATCGCGCTGCGGGACTCGACGCTGTTGTCCAGTGCGCTGCGGTTGAGGGACCGGCAGAAAGGGACGTCCGGGGCGTTGGCGATGTACTTGCCGGAGACCCAGGTGCTGCGGTCCTTCAGGAGGTACCAGAGCGTGTTGCCGCCCACGTCCTGCGCGTGGACCTTGCACCGGAGCGCGAGCGGGGCGTTGTGCTTGAGGACCCCCCGCACGGACGAGTCGGTGCTGGGGTACGCGCGCTCGTTGATGCCCGATGCCGCGTTGACCGTGCCGTTGGGTTTGGTACCGGTACCCGGGCCGGGGGTCGCGTGCACCGGAGTGACGGCCAGCAGCGATCCGCCGAGCGCGGCGGCCGCCAGCAGGCCGGCCGACAACTTGCCGCCGCGGCTCGCGAATGTCCAGGACATGGGAACTCCTCTGTGCGAAGTGGATACAGCATTGCCCCAGTTCCACACAGAAAGAGGGGATAAACCAGGACATACGGATGAATACTCGCAGGTGGGGTTACTTCTTCGCCCGGCTGGGCTGCACCCGTTTCGGCTCGCCCTTCATCTTCGGGTGCTCCGGCGGGTAGGGCAGGTCCCCCAGCCCGTGGTCGCGCTCGTCCCGGGCGGCCAGCTCCAGCGCGGCCTCCAGGCCGCAGGGGTGGGCGTCCATGTCCGCGTGGACGTCGCCGAGCTCGGCGAAGCGAACGGGCATGGTCGCCAGGTCGAAGTCCTCGGGCACGGCGTCGGGCAGCTCCTCCCAGCGCAGCGGCGCGGAGACCGGGGCACGCTCGCGGGGGCGCACGGAGTAGGCGCTGGCGATGGTGCGGTCCCGGGCCGTCTGGTTGTAGTCGACGAAGACCTTCTCCCCGCGCTCCTCCTTCCACCACGCGGTGGTGATCCGCTCCGGCGCGCCCCGCTCCAGCTCCCGGGCGACGGCGATGGCCGCGCGCCGCACCTGGACGAAGGTCCACTGCGGCGCGATGGGCACGAACACGTGCAGGCCGCGCCCGCCGGACGTCTTGGGCCAGCCCGTGAGGCCCAGCCCGGCCAGCACCTCCCGCAGCTCCAGCGCGGCTCGCACCGCCTCCGGATAGCCCGTGCCGGGCTGCGGGTCCAGGTCGATGCGCAGCTCGTCGGGGTGGTCGGTGTCGGAGCGGCGGACCGGCCAGGGGTGGAAGGTCAGGCAGCCCAGGTTCGCCGCCCACAGCACGGCCGCGGTCTCGGTGGGGCAGATCTCGTCGGCGTACCGGCCGCTGGGGAAGGCGATCCGGCCGGTGGGGATCCACTCCGGCAGGTTCTTGGGCGCCCGCTTCTGGAAGAACGACTCCCCCTCGACCCCGTCGGGGTAGCGCTCCAAGGTGGTGGGCCGGTCCTTGAGCGCTCGCAGGATGCCGTCCCCGACGCTCAGGTAGTAGCGGGCGACGTCGGCCTTGGTGAATCCGCGCCGGGGGAAGTAGACCTTGTCGGGATTGGACAGCCGTACCGTCCGCTCGCCGACGGTGAGCTCCAGCGTCTGTGCCATGTACACACGCTAGGCGGCGCCGTGTCGCCACGCCTGTCGGCGGGCGCCGCCCCGGCCGGGCCCGCACAATCACGACCATGGACCTTCCGGTGATGCCTCCCGTCGAGCCGATGCTGGCCCGGTCCGCGGCCACCATCCCGCCCGGGATGCAGTACGAGGCCAAGTGGGACGGCTTCCGGGCCATCGTCTTCCGCGACGGCGCCGAGCTCGAACTGGGCAGCCGCTCGGGCAGGCCGCTGACCCGCTACTTCCCCGAACTCGTCGCCGTCCTGCGTGAGCAGCTCCCCGAGCGCTGCGTGCTGGACGGGGAGATCGTCATCGTGCGCGGCGGACGGCTGGACTTCGACGCCCTGCTGGAGCGCATCCACCCGGCCGACTCGCGCGTGCGGCACCTGGCCGAGGTCACCCCGGCGTCCTTCGTCGCCTTCGACCTGCTCGCCCTGGGCGACCGGTCGCTGCTGGCCACGCCCCAGCGCGAGCGCCGGGCCGCGCTGACCGAGGCGCTGCGCGGCGCCCGCGACCCGCTGTTCACCGCACCCGCCACCGACGATCTCGACGTCGCCCGGCGGTGGTTCGCCCAGTTCGAGGGGGCGGGCCTGGACGGGGTGGTGGCCAAGCCGCCGGAGCTGCCCTACCGGCCGGGCGAGCGGGTGATGGTGAAGGTCAAGCACGAGCGGACCGCCGACTGCGTCGTCGCGGGTCTGCGGCACCACAAGAGCGGACCGGTCGTCGGCTCGCTGCTGCTCGGGCTGTACAACGCCGAGGGCCGCCTGCAGCACGTGGGGGTCTGTGCCTCCTTCCCCATGCGCCGGCGCCGGGAGCTGATGGACGAGCTGGAACCGCTGCGCATGTCCGACGCCGCAGGCCACCCCTGGCAGGAGTGGGCCAGCGCCGAGGCGCAGGCGGCCGACCGGCTGCCCGGCGGGCCCAGCCGCTGGACCGGCAAGAAGGATCTGTCCTGGCTCCCGCTGCGCCCGGAGCGGGTGTGCGAGGTCGCCTACGACCACATGCAGGGCGACCGCTTCCGGCACACCGCGCAGTTCCGCCGCTGGCGCCCGGACCGGGAGCCCTCCTCGTGCACGTACGCACAGCTGGAGGAGCCGGTGCACTACGACCTGGCCGAGGTGCTGGGCGGCCGGGCCTGAGCCTGCGTCAGCTCGTACGCGCGTCTTCACTGACGGCACGTCAGCCGCAGTCTTTCTCCGGGCTGGTTCCCCTTTCGGCGCATCGTCCTACCCGGACGGCCGCGCAAAACAGGAACTGACGGGTCGACAGATCCAGGCTGGACGGAACTGCTGCCGCCCGATGGAAGGGGTGACGCCCATGGCCGGGGCGTATCCGACCCGCTTCGCCTCCGGCGCACGACGCGGTGCCGCCCTGGTGGCCTGCGCATGCGCCGTGTGCCTGTCGGCCTGCACCGGGCCGTCCGCCGCCGCCGACGCGGCCGACGGCCCGGACTCCCCGTTCTGGGTGGAGCCCGCGGGCCGGGCCGCCAAGCAGGTGCAGACGTGGCTGGAGCGGGGGCGGGAAGAGGACGCGGAGGCGATGCGGCGCATCGCCGACCGGCCGACGGCGGTGTGGATGACCGGCGGCGACCCCCGGGAACAGGTGGGCGAGGTGACCCGGGAAGCGGAGCGGGCCGGGCGGATCCCGCTGCTGGTCGCCTACAACATCCCGCAGCGCGACTGCGGCCAGTACTCCTCCGGGGGCGTGCGGGACGCCGCGGCCTACCGGAGCTGGGTGGCGAGCGCCGCGGCCGGGATCGGCGGGCGCAAGGCGTGGGTGGTCCTCGAACCCGACGCCATCGCCCAGTGGGCCTCGGGCTGCGTGCCCGCCTCCGCCGCCGGGGAACGGCTCCGGCTGCTGTCGGAGGCCGTACGGACGTTCAAGCGGCAGCCGGGGACGTCGGTGTACATCGACGCGGGCAACGCCGGATGGATCTCCGACCAGCGGCTGCTGGCCGAGGCGCTGACGAAGGCGGGGGTCGCTCAAGCCGACGGCTTCGCCCTGAACGTCTCCAACTTCCACACCACGCCCGTCACCCGGGAGTACGGCGACCGGCTCTCGGCCCGGCTGGGCGGGGCCCACTACATCATCGACACCAGCCGCAACGGCAACGGCCCGCTGCCGCCGCCCGCGTCCCGGCCCGGCCCGAGCCCCGCACCGGGGCCGACCGCCCTCGCCGCGGACGACTCGGCGGGCACCGGCACCGGCAGCGGCGACGAGGCGTGGTGCAACCCGCCGGGCCGGGCGCTGGGGACGCCGCCCACCACGGCGACCGGCGATCCGCTCGTCGACGCCTTCGTCTGGGTCAAACGCCCCGGGGAGTCCGACGGCGCCTGCCGGGGCGCCCCGCCCGCCGGGCACTGGTGGGCCGAGTACGCGCTGGGCCTGGCCAAGACCGTCCCCAGCGTCCCGGCACAGACCCCGCCCGCACAGACTCCGCCCGCCGCCCCTGTTTCCGTGCCCGCGCCCGCGGTGCCGGCCCCGGCCCCCGCTCCGGCGGCGCACCCGTGAAGCCGGGGGCGGCAGCGCGGATTGCCGCGCTGCCGCCCCCGTCCGCTCGTCAGGCGATGTGCACCCAGGCCGCGTTGGAGGGCGTGCCCGCCCGGTCGACGACGAAGACCATGTACCAGCCGACCGGCACCAGCGAAGGATCCTCCGGAATGGTCACGGCCAGCGCGCCGCCCCGGGGCGTGGCCGTCAGAGCGATGGAGCGCTGCTCGACGTCGGTGGCGTGGGTGACCGCGCTCGGCCGCATCAGCCGCACCTTGGCCGCCTCGCGCGGGGAGGCGCCGGGCAGGGTGACGGTCGTCCCGCGCCCGGCCTCGATGACGCCGGTGCCGAGGGCCGGCCGGTGGGGGCGGTAGAGGTACGGCGGGGTGTAGACCTCGATGCGCTTCTCGAAGGTGCCGACCCGGGTGTCGTCCTTGTCGGCGAAGAGCGGGTTGGAGCCGAACACCGCGATCCGGCCGTCCGGCAGCAGCAGGGCCTCGGAGTGGTAGTCGCGGCCGACGGTAGGGTCGGCGGCGGTGCGGAAGGTGCGGCTCGACGGGTCGTAGAACTGGGCGCGCAGGATGTCCGAGCCGCGCTTGCCCCGGTAGTCGCCCGAGCCGCCGGTGGTGAAGACGGTGTCGTCGGGGGTCAGCACGGCGTTGAGGTAGCGGGTGGCCCGCGGCAGCGCCGGGCCCGGGGTGTAGCGGGGGGCCTCGGCCTTGAGGTCGGCCACGGCCGTGCGCCCGCTGGACCGGTGGGACTCGCCCACCCCGCCGCCGCCGAGGATCATCACCTTCTGGTCCTGGGCGGGGGGCAGCAGCACCGAGGCGGAGGTCTCCGTCATGTCCTGCTCCGGCAGGCCGGGCACGGGCGTGAAGGTGTTGTTCTCCGCATCCCACAGACCCGGCGCGCGGCCCTGGTCGGCGGGCCCGTAGCCCGCGTTGGAGCCGGAGTAGAACAGCCGCCCGCCGCCGGTGAGGAACAGCGCGGGGTAGGTGGGGAAGTACCGCTGCGGCCCGGCGGACCAGGTGCGGGTCCCGGGGTCGTAGATCTCGTTCTTGCCCGGGATGATCTCGCCCATGTCGTCCAGGCCGGAGACGGCGAGCACGCGCCCGTCCTTGAGCGTCACCAGCGTCGGGTACCAGCGGGCCTCGGACATGGGGTCGACGGGCACGTAGCGCTCGGCCACGGGATCGAACTCGAAGGCCTCCTTGAGCCCCTGGAAGTCCTTCTTGTCCAGGCCCAGCTTGGCCGCCAGGCCGTAGACGTCCTGGGCCTCGCGGCCCTCCAGCCCCTTGATGCGGTACTGGTCGGCCGTGTTGGCGACGCCCTCCTCGCCCTCGGCGACGGCCTCCACGTACACCCGGGCCTGGGAGGCAGTCACCATGACCCGTTTGCGGCTCGCGTCCTCCTCGTCGGTGACGATCTTCCTGGCGCGCGGGACGAGGACGGGCACCTGGGAGCGGTACTGTCTGCCGCCGGACCCCTCGAAGAGGGTGCCCGCGGGGAGGATCCTGGCCTCGTCGGGGTTCTCGTTCTTCACCAGCATCGCGCCGCCCGCCCGCCGGACGTCGCCGGTGAGCTTCTCGTAGCGGGCGGTGCCGCCCGCCACCAGCAGGCGGCCGTCGGGCAGTTGGGCGTGCCCGGCGCAGAACATGTCCTTGGGGGTGGGGATCTCCTTGAAGGTGTTGCGCACCGGATCCCACAGCACGCTCTGGAAGGTGCCGGCCTTGAAGTTCTTCTCGTCGTTGCCGGAACCGGCGATCAGCAGCACCTTGCCGGTGTGCAGCAGGGCCGCGTGGATGGCGTTGACGCGGTAGCGCTCGGGTACGTCGACGACGTCCCAGTGCCCGTAGCGGGCCTTGTACGTGCTCTTGTTGACGGTGTAGTCGTGCCAGGCCCGCTCGGCGAAGCCGGTGGCCGCGGGTCCGTTCGCCGCGACCAGCGCCAGCACCGCCGCCGTGCCCAGTGCCGCGCGGCGCGCCTTCGCCTGTCGGAAGATCCTCACCACGCCTCATCCCCTCGGCCGGCTGCGCGTGTCCACGGCCTTGGCGGGGGCCGGGATCGGCTCGCGGCGCTCCAGCCACCACTCCCGCCACAGCTCCCCCTGCCAGACCGCGACCGGTCCGAGCGCGGTGATCAGCGCCAGCAACCCCCAGACCTGCATGGCCGTGTGGGTGTGCCCGAACAGCGCCGACGAGGCGAGCATCACGATGAAGGTCCCGGCCCACATCAGGTGCGTGCGGAAGGTCGCCACGCAGTCGGGGCTGGCCGCGGCGCCCTTGGGCGTGACCACGAAGCGCGGGCGCCGCCGCAGCAGCGCCTCGCCCAGCGAGCGCGCGTACAGCGGCGCAGCGAGCGCGGACATCACCATGCCCGCCGCTCCCGAGGATCCGGCCGGTTCGTGCGGGCTGACGTTGTGGCGCCGGTTCCACAGGTACAGGCCGATCTGCAGGGCCGCCGCGTCGCAGTAGAGCATCAGCCACACATGCGGCTCCACCGTGACCCCGGAGGCTCCGAGACCGAGGAAGAGCACGCAGGTCAGGGCGCCGAGGACCCAGTTCAGCGCGGCCATCGGGTAATAGGCGGTCATCAGCGCGTAGTTGAGCACCCGGCCCGGCGGCAGCGCCCACACCGCCCGCCAGAACTGCCGCAGCAGCGTCTCGTACGTCCCGCGCGACCAGCGCAGCTGCTGGGAGAAGAAGTCCGTCCACGTCGACGGCCCCTCCCCCACCGCGAGCACGTCGGGGGTGTACACCGACCGCCAGCGGCAGCCGGTGGCGGGGTTGCGGCGGCGGTGGATCTCCAGGCCGGTCGCCATGTCCTCGGTGATGGAGTCGTAGAGCCCGCCGATCTGCCGCAGCACGCTGATGCGCACGCAGTTGCTGGTGCCGACGAACATGGGCGAGCCGTAGGCGTTGCCCGCGCGCTGGATCAGCGCGTGGAAGAGGAACTGCTGGCTCTCGGCGGCCTTGGTCACGGCGGTGGTGTAGTTGCCGTAGACCTGGGGGCCGACGACGAACGCCACGTCCGGGTCACGGAAGTAACCGAGCATCCGCTCCAGGAAGTTGGGCAGCGGGACGTGGTCGGTGTCCACCATCGCCATGAACTCGTAGGCTTCCCCGTGCGCGTCCAGCCAGGAGTTGTAGTTGCCGTGCTTGGTGCGGGCCCGGAAGCAGCCGGAGGGCTGGTTCCAGCGGTCGACGCCCTTGCGTGTGAAGTGTCTGACGCCCAGCCGCCGGCACAGCCGCTTGGCCTCGGGGTCGTCGCCCTCGTCCAGCAGCCAGACGTCCAGGATCCCGTCGTGCGCGATGCGCACCGCCCCCTCCAGGGTGGCCCGCACCATGGACAGGGGCTCCTTGCCCGGCACGAAGGTCGTCAGGAACGCCACCCGCGTCCCCGGCTGCGCGCGCACCGGCACCGGGTCCCTGGCCACCCAGGTGGCGTGTGCGTTGGAGACGACGTTGACCACCCGGAACAGCTCGATCAGCCCGATCGACACCAGCATCACGTGGTCGGCCGCGCGCTCCCAGGCACCGACGTAGTCGCGGTAGAGCCAGTGGCCCGGCGACATCAGCCAGATCAGCAGCCCCAGACAGACCAGCGGGGCGGCCCCCACCAGGAGCCTCACCCCCACTCCGCCGCCCTCCCCGCCGAGCAGCCGCCGGTAGCGCACGCGGTAGACGCCGTCGGGGGGCTCGGTCAGCTCCCCCGCCAGCCGGCTGAACCCTGTGTAGTCGTAGCGGGCCGGGGCGCTCGCCCGCGGCCCCGCACCCGGCCCGCCGGGGCCGTCCGCGCCACAGGGGCCGGGGCCCCCGCCCCTGCCTGTCCCGGGCGGGCCCAGGGCGGGTGGGCCATCCGGGGGCTTCGCCGCGTCCGGGCACTCCCGGGCCGCCGCCAAGCGCGCTCCACTCGCCGAAATCGCCACTTCACACCCCCAGCCACTAAGGGACACGGGACAAGGGCAGCCGTCGGGCGCTGTGTGCAGCACACCAACCGACAACAGCGGAGAAAAACTAACAAAACGGACCTACGATGATGTGACAACCGCACCGAAGATCGCATCTTCATCACCCACATGGCCCACCCGCCCGAGCGGTGCCGGGCTCATCCGGCGGATACGGTCGGATGACGGTCCGATGGAGCCCCCCGTTCGGCCGAAGTGCTCTAGAATTGCGGAATTCTTCAATTCACTACTTCTACGGATCGTGCGAATCGTGCGAGAGGAATCGGACGAGCCGCGTAGGGGGCCGCAGTGAGTGCGTTCGCCGAAGCGATGCGGGAGCGGGTGCGCGCCGCGCGCGCCGCGCTGGCGGCGGCACGGGCGGCCGACGACGTCTTCGCGACGGCGGTCGCGGAGGAGGAGCTGGACGACGCGCTGCGGCTGGCCGATGCACACGGCGTGACCACGAGGGACGACGAGGACGGGCGGGGCAGGAGTTGATCGGGGTGCGGGTACCGCTCTACCAGGCGAAGGCGGAGTTCTTCCGGATGCTCGGGCACCCGGTGCGCATCCGGGTCCTCGAACTCCTGCAGGACGGGCCGATGCCGGTGCGCGAGATGCTCGCCGAGATCGGGATCGAGCCCTCCAGCCTCTCCCAGCAGCTGGCGGTGTTGCGGCGCTCGGGCATCGTGACCGCCACCCGCGAGGGCGCCACGGTGGTGTACGCACTGGCCGGCGGCGACGTGGCGGAGCTGCTCGCGGCGGCCCGGCGCATCCTGGCGCAGGTGCTGACGGGACAGGAAGAACTGCTGACGGAACTGCGCGGCGCCGAGAGCCGGGCGGGATCCGCAGCGTTGACGACGACGAGTGGAGAAGAGCAGTGACGAACGGCGGTGCCGCCGACCGGCCCACGACCCCCGCCCCCGTGCCGAGGGATCTTGGCGCGGGGAGCGAGGAGTACAAGGAGCGCTGGGTCGCCTGGCGGGTCCTCGTCTACGTCGTCGTGGGCCACTTCCTCGCCGGGTTCATCTGGCTGCTCTTCTACCTGGGCGCCCACGCCAAATAGGTCACAGGTCGTTGCCCGCGTAGGAGAGGTTGAAGCTCTTGTTGGCCAGCGGGAAGTCCGGGACGATCGTGTCCGCCAGCGCGACGGGCAGTGCGGGCCAGTTGAAGAAGGACGGGTCGGCGATCTTCACCCGGCGCAGCGTCCCCTCCGGCCCGGTCTCGACCCGCGTGGTGATCGTGCCGCGCCAGCCCTCGACGATGCCGACGCCCGAACCCGGCTCGGCGAGCCCGGAGCGCGGCGGCCGGGCGACGGCCCGCCCCGCGCTCAGCCCGTCCGCCAGGTGCTCGGCCAGCGCCAGCGAGACGTCGGTCTCCTCGGCCCGGACGAGGAAGCGGGCCAGCACGTCGCCGGTGGTGTGGACGGGGACGGTCAGGGCGGCGCCGTAGTCGTCGTAGGCCGGGTGGGAGATGCGGGCGTCGCCCGGCAGGCCGCTGGCGCGGGCCGCATAACCAAGGCAGCCCAGGTCCCGGGCGGCTTCCGGACGCAGGCGCGCGGTGCCGGTGAAGCGGTCGCGGACGGTGGTGTGCCCGAGGGCGAGGGTGACGATGGAGCGGATGTCGTCGCCGACGGCCCGCAGCCGGGCCGCCGTGGGCACGCACAGCAGCTCGCTCCCGCCGAGCACGACTCCCCCGCGCAGCAGCCGGTGCCCGGTGACCTCCTGGTTGAGCCGCAGCAGATGCTCGCGCACCCGCTGCGTCTGGGCGTTGAGGATGCCGTGGCCGACGTCGTTGCAGAGCGCGCCGAGGTCGGCGACGTGGTTGTGGAGGCGTTCGAGTTCGAGGAGGAGGGCGCGGGCGCGCCGGGCGTCGTCGCTCACGCCGAGCCCGGCGGCCTCCTCCACCGCGAGGCAGTAGGCGAGGGCGTGGCCGACGGCGGTGTCGCCGCTCACCCGCTCCGCGAGCGGCAGTCCGCGCTCGGGCGTGCGACCTTCGAAGAGCTTCTCGACTCCTTTGTGGACGAACCACAGCCGGGCCTTGAGCTTGATGATCGTCTCGCCAACGACGGAGAACCGGAAGTGGCCCGGCTCGATGAGCCCGGCGTGCACCGGCCCGACGGGGATCTCGTAGACGCCGTCGCCCTCCACTTCGAGGAAGGGGTACGGGCCTTCGGACTCGGCGAAGGGCGGCGGCGGGCCCGCGTCGGGCGCCATCGGGTACCAGCCGCGCGGCCAGTGGAAGTGGCGCACCAGGCGGTGCGGGAGCGGGTGGTCCAGAGGGACGATGCCGTAGAGGTCGCGCATCTCGCGCTCGAAGCGGCCGCCGGGGAAGGACAGCCGGGCCAGGGTGGGCAGTTCGGGGGCGTCCGCGTCGAGCCTTACGTGCAGTTCGGTGCGGGTGTCGGGCGGGCCGGAGACAAAGAGGTAGACCACGCGGACGGCACGGCCGCCCGGCGCGCCGGGGCCGTCGTGGTGGGCGGCGACGAGCGCCAGGCGGTGGCCGTCGAGCAGCAGCTCGGCCGCGCGTCCGGGCAGTTGGGCGAGGTCGGCGTCGACCACGGTGCGGGCGGTGAGGGTCGCGGTCATGGGTCAGTGGCCTCCGATGATTGCGGCCGCCGCGGTCAGCAGGCGGGTGAGCGGTCCGGTGGCGGTGCCGAGCGCGGCGCAGCCGAGCAGGCCCGCGGCGAGCGGGAGCCCGGCCACCGCACCGAGCCGCACCGGCGGCCGGCCGCCCGGCGGCGGGCCCAGCAGCATCCGGGCCGTGCGGATGCCCAGCGCGGCGAAGGACGTGAGGACGAGGGCCAGGGCCGCGGCGAGGGCGGCCGCGCAGTACGGGCCGGCGGCGAATCCGGCGCGGGCGAGGCCCAGTTCGGCGGCGAAGAGGGCGAACGGCGGCAGGCCGAGCAGGGCGATGACGGCCAGCGCGAAGGCGGTGCCCAGCGCCGGTGCCTCGGCCAGCAGCCCCCGCACCCGGCCGATGCGGCTGGTGCCCCTCAGCCGCACGATGTGGCCCGACGCGCAGAACGCCACCGTCTTGGCCAGCCCGTGGCCCAGGATGTGCAGCAGGACGGCCACGGCGGCCAGCGGGGTGCCGACGGCGGCGCCGAGGGCGATCAGGGCCATGTGTTCCATGCTGGAGTAGGCCAGCATCCGCTGGTGGTCGCGCTGGCCCAGCAGCAGGGCCGCCGCCAGCGCCAGGGTGAGCAGGGCGAGCCCGGCCAGCAGGACGCGGGTGTAGCCGCTGCCGAGGGCGGCGTCGGCGATCACCTTGTAGCGCAGCAGTCCGGTGAAGGCGACCGAGGACAGCACGCCGGACATCAGCGCGGCCACGGGGGCGGGCGCCTGGCCGTAGGCGTCGGGCAGCCAGGCGTGCAGCGGGGCGAGCCCGGCCTTGGCCCCGAAGCCGAGGACGACCAGGCCGGTGCCGAGCCGTACGACGGCGGGGTCGAGGCGGTCGGCCCGGGCGGCGAGGGCGGGCCAGTCCAGGGCGGAGGCCTCGGAGATGCCCGCCTGGCGGGCGGCGTAGTAGAGGAGCACGGTGCCCAGGAAGGCCAGGGCGATGCCGGCCGAGCAGATCACCACGTACTTCCAGGCGGCCTCGACGCAGGCCCGGGTGCGCCGGTGGCCGACCAGGAACGCGGTGAGGATGGTGGTGGCCTCGATGGCGGTCCACAGCACCCCGAGGTTGGCGGCGAGGACCGCCGCGCTCATGGCGGCGAGGAAGGCGTGGACCAGGACGTGGTAGCGCCGCACGGTGGGCGGGTCGGCGTCCTCGCGGGCGAGGTAGCCGGGGCTCGCGGCGCAGGCGAGGGTGGCGACCGCGCCGATGGCCAGCAGCATCCACACCGACAGCGCGTCGGCGCGCAGCATCCGCCCGTAGGCGGTGGCCGCTCCGTGGGCCGGGACGGTCACGGCGAGCGCGGCGCCGCACAGGAGGATGGTGAGGGGGGAGAGCAGGCCGAGCCAGGCGGCGGGTCCGCCTGCGGCCCGGGCGGGCCGGCGCCGCGCGGCGTAGGCCGCCGAGGCCAGCAGCGGCCCGGCCACGGGGGCGGTCAGCAGGGCGGTGGTGAGGGCGTGGGTCATCGGTCGCTGAGCTCCCGCATGTCGTCGAGGCCGGTCCCGCCGAAGGCGGCCCGCATCCGGGTGGTGAGGATCCGCAGCACGAGCACGGCGAGCAGGACGTCGAAGGAGACGCCGAGTTCGACGATCAGCGGCACTCCGGAGGCGGCCAGGAAGGCGGTGGCGGTGATGCCGTTGTCCAGCAGCAGGAAGCCGACCACCTGGGCCAGGGCGCGGCGGCGGGTGACGAGGGTGAAGAAGCCGATGAGGACGACGGCGAGCCCGACGGGCAGGGCCCGGGTGGCGGGCGTGGGGTTGAGCTCGACCAGGGGCCGGGCGACGGCGTAGGCGAGGAGGGTGAGCAGGGCGGCGCTCAGCAGGGAGGCGGCGACGTTCACCAGGGGTTCGGTCTCGCGGGCCTCGCTGACGTCCTCTTCGTAGGGGTGGCCGGGGGCCGGGGCGAGGGCGGTCAGGGCGCGGCGCATCAGCAGCGGAAGCAGCCCGGCCCGCAGCACGCCGATGCCGGTGGCGACGGCGAGGACTTCCCAGCGCCTGTCGTAGGTGCCGAGCAGGGCGGCGACGGCGGCCAGGGCCACGCCCTGGAGGGCGAAGACCCGGACGATGGAAGCGAGCTGCCGCAGCCACAGCACCACGACGGCGGCCAGCAGGAAGGCCCCGCAGGCCAGGTCGAGGAGCTGGGTGTAGACGGCGTCGTTCATGGGGTCCCCCTCATTCGCCCGTCAGGAAGTACGAGGCGGTCACCGCGAGCAGGGCCAGCAGGAAGGAGCCGGCGAGGAGTTCGGGGATGCGGAACAGCCGCAACTTCGCCCAGAACACCTCGGCGGCCGCGAGGGCGGCGCCGAGGAGCGCCACTTTGACGGCGAACAGCACCAGGCCGAGGGCGACGGCCGCCGCGGAGGCGGTGGTGGCGATCCCCCAGGGCGCGGCGAGCGAGGCCAGCAGGCCGAGCAGGACGGTCAGCCGCATGTGGGCGCCCAGTTCGACGAGGGCGAGGTCTGGTCCGGCGTACTCCAGGACCATCGCCTCGTGGACCATGGTCAGTTCGAGGTGGGTGGCGGGGTTGTCCACGGGCAGCCGGCCGGTCTCGGCGAGGACGGCGACGGCCAGCGCGGCGGTGGCCAGCAGGCCGGCCGGGGAGGCGAGCCGGGCCGAGTCGTGGATGCCGCCGGAGACGATGGCCGCGAGGTTGGTGGATCCGGCCGGTATCGACAGGGCGAACACCGCGAGGAGGATGGTGGGTTCGACGAGGGCGGCGACCGTCATCTCGCGGGAGGCGCCCATGCCGCCGAAAGCGGTCCCGGTGTCCAGGCCGGCCAGGGCCAGCGCCACGGTGCCGAGGGCGAGCAGCGCCACCACGAGGATGAGGTCGGAGCGGACGCCGGCCGGGGTGGCGGTGGAGGCGAGCGGCATCAGGGCGGCCACCACGGCGGTGCTGGCCACCAGCAGCAGCGGTGCGGTGCGGAAGGCGGGGCCGGTGCCGACGGGGGTGATGGGTTCCTTGCGCATCAGCTTGCGCAGGTCGCGCCACGGCTGGGCGATGCCCGGCCCGGCCCGGCCTTCCAGGCGGGCCCGTACCTGCCGCATCAGCCCGGCCAGCAGCGGGGCGCCCGCAACGACCGCCGCGACCTGGGCGGCCACCGCGGCGGGCCCGACGGCCCCGGCGGCGTTCACGCGCCCACCGCCAGGGCGAGGAGGAGGGCGACGAGGCCGAAGAACCCGTAGCCGAGGTAGAGGTGCACGCTGCCGGAGGCCAGCCGTCGCGAGGCGCGGCCGAGGCCGGTGACGGTGTCCAGGAACG
Source organism: Streptomyces olivoverticillatus (assembly GCF_014203555.1). Taxonomy (GTDB): domain Bacteria; phylum Actinomycetota; class Actinomycetes; order Streptomycetales; family Streptomycetaceae; genus Streptomyces; species Streptomyces olivoverticillatus. The sequence continues at coordinate 525,737 of NZ_JACHJH010000003.1, forward strand.
GGCGGTAGAGGCGGTGTTCGATGCGGTCGGGGACGCGGCGCTGGTAGCGCACGCGCTCGACGAGGTAGGCGGATTCGCTGATGGGCGTGACGTTGACGTCCTGTTCGGGGGCGAGCACGTCGTCGAAGACCCGTTGCAGGGGTTCGGCGAAAGAGGTCGCGGTGTAGGACATCCGGGCGGTCGGCGCCCCGCCGCCGCAGTCCCACAGCCGGGCGTTGCCGCGGCGCCGGCGCCGTGCCGTCAGGCGGGTCAGCGCGGACACGGCGGCCAGGGCGGCCGTCAGCGCGCAGGCGACCCACAGCGGGGAGAGGGAGGCGGCGAGCCGGTCCAGCCGGACGCCGAGGGCGCCGCCGGTCAGCGGGCGGCCGTCGGCCAGCCCCGCCGCCGCGACGGCGCGGGACAGCCCGTCACCGAGCAGGCCGGGCACGAGGGCCAGGGCCGCGCAGGCGGCCGCGAGGAGCCCCATGCCGGCCAGCATCGTGGGTGGGCTCTCGGCCGCCTCGGCGGCCGGGGCGCTGCGGGGCCGGGCGAAGAAGCCGACGCCGAGCGCCTTGACGAAGACGGCGGCGGCCAGCCCTGCGGACAGGGCGATGACCGCGACGGCCAGGGGCAGCACGATCGCGGTGAACACGCCGGGCACGGCCAGACCGTGGATCATGGACTGGAGCAGCAGCCATTCGCCGAAGAAGCCGTTGCCGGGCGGCAGGGCGACCGCGCCCAGCGCGGCCACGGCGAAGAAGGCGGTGGTGGCGGGCATCCGGGCCCGTAGTCCGCCCATCCGGTCCAGGTCGCGCACCCCGGTCGCGCGCAGCACCGAGCCCGCCGCGCAGAAGAGCAGGGCCTTGAAGGCGGCGTGGTTGACGATGTGCAGCAGGGCGGCGGCCAGGGCGAGCGAGGCGGCCGCGCGGTTGCCGGTGGCGTGGAAGAGCCCGGCGGCGCCGACGCCGACGAGGGCGAGGCCCAGGTTCTCCGAGGTGGAGTAGGACAGCAGCCGTTTGAGGTCGGAGGCCACGGCGGCCTGCAGGACCCCGTAGACGGCGGAGAGGGCGCCCGCGCCGAGCACCAGCAGCCACCACCAGCGCGGGCCGCCGCCGAGCAGATCGAATCCGGTGCGCACGATGCCGTAGACGCCGAGGTTGACCATGGCGGCGCTCATCAACGCCGAGACGTTGCCGGGGGCTTCGGGGTGGGCGCGCGGCAGCCAGGGGTGCAGCGGTACGGCGCCGGCCTTGGAGGCGCAGGCGGCGGCGACGAGCGTGAAGACGGCTCCGCGGGCGAGGGGCGGCATCCCGGCCGCGCCCGCGCGGAGGGCGGCGAAGGTCTCGCCGCCGGCGCCGGCCGCGAACAGCGCCAGCCCGGCCAGCAGGAGGACGAATCCGAGGTGGGTCATGGCGGCGTACCAGATCCCGGCGGCGCGGACCGCGGCCTGCCGGGCGGGGCTGCCCGCGCGGTGCCCGGCCAGGACGAGCAGCAGCGAGGTGAGCGCCATCGTCTCCCACAGCAGCAGGAAGGTGGAGACGGAGGCGGCCGCGGGTACGAGCACCAGGGCGAGGGCGAAGACCGGCAGGACGGCCTGGGCGCCGCGGGAGGCGATGCCGTGCGGGCCGTGGCCCGCGGCGTACCCGATGCCGTAGACGGCGACGGCGAGGACGACGGCGCCCCCCACCGCCATGAACAGTCCCGAGAGGGCGTCCACGGCCAGGTGGATCCCCGCGGGCGGCAGGAGGCCGGGGAGCGAGGCCGACCAGCGGCGGCCGCCGAGGGCGGCGGTGCCCGCGGCGAGTGCGGCGGCGCCCAGCGCGGCGGTGCACACGCCGGCGGTGACGGCGCGGGCCCGCGGGGGAAGAGCCGCCCCGGCCAGGGCTGCTGCGGCGGCGAGGCCGGCCACCGTGACCGTCGCGGTGGCGATGACGTTCACGGGGCGCTCACCCCGCGGGTATCGGGGGGACGGTCTTCCGGCACGCCGCTCACCTGCCGGTAACGGCGCGCAGCGCCGCGACGATCCGCTCCGGTGGGGGCGGGCAGCCGGGCACCTGGAGGTCGGTGGGCACCACGTCGGCGACGGCGCCCTCGACGCCGTGTCCGCCGGCGAACTCCCCGCAGTCCAGGGCGCAGTCGCCGACCGCCACCACCAGGCGGGGCCGGGACATCGCGGCGACCGTGCGGCGCAGCGGCTCTGCCATGTTGCGCGTCACCGGGCCGGTGACGAGGGCGACGTCGGCGTGCCGGGGCGAGGCGACCAGGCGGGCGCCGTACCGCTCGGCGTCGTACACCGGGCCGAAGGCCGCCGCGATCTCGATCTCGCAGCCGTTGCACGACCCGGCGTCGATGCAGCGCACGTGGGCGGAACCGCCCAACTGGCGGGCGGCGCGCGGCGGATCGCCGGACGGCCGGGGCGGTGCCGCTTCCGCCACCCGCCCGGTGTCTTGGATCTTGCGCAGCAGGCTCATGCGGACTCCCTGTACCTCAGCGCCGGGATGACGTGGCGATGAGAGGTAAACGGTCCGCACCCCCCGTCGGGTTACGGCGCGGCATTCACGAGGACAGGTGATAACGGATTGGCCAAGACCCGGGTGGAAGCGGTATCGGGGCACACCTCTTCCGCATAGCCGCTTGTCCTATGCCAGTGCGATAAAAGGCCCCAGAGCTGGGCTTCACTTGCCGGGAGCTTCGCCGTGACGGCCGAAACCTCTCCGGTCCGTGCACCAACCCGCAGGTCAGCACCGTGGGCCATCGCACGGAACCCGCGTCGCGCACGGCTTGCCGCTGCTACTGTCCCGCGTCATGGAGCAGCTGTTCACCCATGACGAAATCGTCCGTATTGAGGCCGCTGCACAAGAAGTCGGCTATTCCTCGCGCGAATGGGTGCGCGATGTCGTACTCCAGCGCCTCCAAGGCGAGTGGCGGCACGATCTCGAAGATGCCGTATGGCCGGTCACGGTGCACCGCCGGTCCGGCGGGACCCTGCAGGAACTGCATCACGCGGGCTGCTGGGTGCCCAAGGGCGAGGAGGACACCCTGACCACGGCCGAGGCCCGTGACCAGGTCGCCACGCACGAGGTCCGGCCGTGCGACGCCTGTCAGCCGGAGCGGTTTCTGGTCCCCGTCGACTGAACGGGGCCTCCGTACCGGGCCGTTGCCGAGACCCCCTCGGCACCCGGCGCGGAGGCCGTCGGGGCATGTGCCGCCACCTGACGGCATGTGACGTGATTGCACCGATTACCCTCTCCCCGTCAAGATCGAATACGGTGGCCCGGGGGGATACAGGGCATGAGGATATGGACGCGGCTCACCGGGTGGGCAACGCTGCTCGTGGGGTACGCGACCGTGCTGGTTGCGGTGGTGCCCTACCGGGAACTGCCGCCGAAGCGGCAGCAGCTGTGGCTGCTCGGCGCGACCGCCGCGTGCGCGCTGTGCTGGATCCTGGCCTCGGCCCTGGTACGGGCCCGCAGACGCACGGCGTTACGCAAGAAGACGTGGCGCAGGAGACACGAGCCCTGGCCCGAAGCCCGCTCCTCGCATCTGCTCTGCTGGGTCCTCGGCTTCGGCATCGCCCTCACCAGCGCGGCCGCCCTGTGCCAGGGGGTCGGTCCCGACGGCGGCGACGGCGCCTGGCAGGCCCGGGTCCAACGGGCCGGCGGCATGGCGTACGACCTGCCCGTCCAGCGGGTCGTGGGCAGGCCGCACCCGGCCGATCCCGAGGCGGGCCGCACCGACGAGTACGAGTCGACGGTCGTCGTCAGGGTGCCCTTCACCTCCGGCGCCCGGCAGGTCACCCTCGACGGGGTGCGCACCCACGGCCAGCCGGAGGCCGGCGCCACACTGCGGTTGCGGTACGCGCCGAAGCAGCCCGGCCTCGGCGTGCGCCAGGTGCCGGAGAACGACATCGGCTCCTTCGCCGGGCGCGTCATCGCGCTCCCGGCCATCTGGATCGTCGCCCTGGCGGCGGGGCTCGTCACGGCCATCGCCCTGCACCGGCGCGAGGCCGGCGTCCGGCGCTCCCGCCGCTTCGAACCGTGGGTGCACCTGCCGGCCGCGGCCGTCCTCGCGTGCGGTGCGGCGCTCATCGTGCCGCTGCTCATCGGCTTTCCGGCCACGGACACGGGCTGGGCGCTGGCCTGTGCGGCGGCAGCCACGCCGTGGCTGGCCCTGACGTGGGTGGCGAAGACCAGCTGAACGCCCGGGAGTCCGCCCGCCGCCCGGCTCCTTCCCGGAGCCGGGCGGCGCGGGCGGCCCGGACGTGACGGTCAGGAACGGCGGCGCCGGAAGGCCCGGCTGATCAGGAAGATCGCCAGGACGATCAGCGCCACCACCATGAGGACGCCGACGATGACGATGATGAGCAGGGCCTTGCCGAGCCTGCTGAAGAAGCCCTTCTTTTTCTTCTTCTTGGCCTTGGCCGCCAGCTTGTGGTGAGCCGCCGCAGCGTGGTGCGTGTGCTGCGCCACCGTGGTGGCCGTGCCCTGCGCTGCACCGGCCGCTTCCGTCGTCACCGCGGCGGTGCCCGCACCCGTCGCGGCGGCGACGGCCGCCGCGGGGGCGGGGGCGCTCGTGGCCGAGGCGGGCGTGGCCAGCAGGGCGGCCCCCAGCGTCAGGGCGATGAGGGCGGACACCCTGCGGGCCAGGCGGCCTCGGTACCGTCCGTCGTTCTGCTGTGCGTTCTTCATCCACGCCCCCATGGGTTGGTGCTGATGACTGTTCTCGATGCCCTGCGGGGCCGCGGGGCGCCTCCATTATCGGCACAGCCGCGCGGCGCCCAGCAGGGCGCATCACCGGCGCCCGGCACACCGGGCGCATCCCGGCACTGCGGACAAGGGGGCTGCCGCTGGGCAAACCACCGTGCGGGACGGGGAAGAAGAGCCAAAAAGGCCGGCGCCGCACCACGCTGTCGCGGGGCGTCGCCGGCCGTGCCGGGGAGGGGCGGTCAGCCGCTCTTGCGGCGGAACGAGCGCTGGCCGCCCGCCTTCCCGTGAGTACCGTGGATCTTGGATCCGTCGCGGCTCTGGCCGCTCGCGTTCGCCTCGGAAGCGTGGCTGCGCTTACGGTCCAGCGCCTCACGGAATTTGCGTTTCACATCGTCTTCGCGACTCTGGCCATCGGCCGGGTTGTCCGTCATCAAAGCCTCCTGATCATCCGGGCGTTCGTCACAGCTTCGCACATGCGGCTGTCACGGTTCTGCCAATTATGGCCCCGGACCTGCGGCGCGGCCCGCCGGGGTGGTGGCGTCAGGTGACCGTCTGGTCGCCGTCGGGTACGTCCTCGACGCTCACCCGCACCGCCTTGGGCAGACCGAGGCCGGCGGCCACCGCGCGCGCCAGACCGTCGGGGTCGGGCCGCTGCGGGTACGGGACGCTCTCGCCCTCGCCGTAGCTCTCGATGGCCTTGGTGAAGTAGCCGGGGTACCAGGCCCCGACGGCTCCCCGGACCTCGACGGCGGCGACCGGGCGGCGCGCCATACGGCGCTTGACGGCGGCGAGGATCTCGTCCGACCGCAATTCGCCCGGCACTTGGAAGAGGCTGGCGTGCGCGCCGACCTTGGAGCCGTCGCGGAGCCGGACGGTGATGGTCAGACAGCTCGTCACGCTGGGATAGACGATCGTGCCGCCCGGGCCGGTCTCCGCGACCTGTCCCTCGGTGATCCGCACCGGGGCGGGCAACGCCGCACGGCCGGCCGCCGCGGGCTGCGGCAGGGCCTCGGCCACCCCGCTCGTGCAGAGCGGGAGGACGAGCGCGGCGGACAGGACGAGCAGGGAACCGCCGAGGGCGGCCCGGCGGGGGACGGATGCTGTGGATCCGTGCTGAACTGGCACGTCGCTCCTGGAAGTCGGGGTGCGGACCCCGACATTCTAAAGATCCGCCGCCCTGAAGATCATCCGGATCCTCAAGACCATCCAGGCCGGCTCACACGGCCGGGGCGTCCGGTTCGAAGCGGCTGCGGACCGCGGTCTGCACCTCGGCCTCCTCCGCCGGATCGGCTGCCAGCCTGCGCAGTTGCTCCACGACGCGGGCGTCGGCCGTGGTGGCGTGATGGGCGGCGAGCTCGCGGGTGGACTCCTCGCAGTCCCACAGGCACTCGACGGCGAAACCGGCGGCGAAGGACGGATCCGTGGCGGCGAGGGCCCGTGCGGCCCGGCCGCGCAGATGGGAGGAGGCCGTCTCGCGGTAGACGTGGCGCAGCACCGGGGCGGCACAGGTGATCGCGAGCCGCCCGGCCCCGTCGACGAGATCCCAGAGCACCGGAGCGTCGCAGCCTTCGGAGCGCACGGTCCGCCGCAGGGCGGCGAGGACGAGCGCGCAGTCGTACTGCGCGCCCCGGCAGGCGAGCATCCCGGCCGCGGCGGCGCCGAGGGCGTCGGTGCGGTGGATCCAGGCACGGGCGCGCTCGAGGGCCGCCGTGCTGCGCATCCGCTCGAAGGCGGTGACCGCGGCCTCGGCGACGAGGCCGCTCGGGTCCGCGGCGGCGGTCTCGATCAGGTCGAGCGCCTGGGGGTCGTGGTGCTCGGCGAGGTAGCGCAGCGCGGTGGCGCGGGCGGCCTCGGGGCCGAAGGCGGCGGCCTCGATGATCTCCAGCCGGTCCTCGGGCCCGGCGACCGCGGTGAGGCAGCGGGTGGCCGGGACGTGGCGGTGCTGGGTCGGATGCAGGGCCAGGCCCTCCTGGGCCCAGTCGAGGACCTCGCGCACGCTCCAGCCCGGCCGGGGGCCGGAGGGGCGCAGCTGGCGCTGCCAGCGGTCGAAGGAGCCCTGCTCCTGTGCGGCGCGGACGCGGGCGGCCGTGGCGGGTGAGCGCCGGTCCTCCGCCCACAGCCGCCAGGGCCGGGGCTCGAAGGCGTCCCGGACGGCGGCGGCGAGGGCGGACTCGCCCTCCGGGCCGGCGGGGAAGCGGGCGAGGACGGATGCGCCGAGGGCGGTCAGGGCCGCGTCGTCGTCGCGCAGGGCGAGCTCGTCGAGGGCCCAGGCCCAGTTGCCGCCGGTGGCGGCGTAGCGGCGCAGCAGCGCGAGGGCGTCGTCGCGGCCGTAGGAGGCCAGGTGGCCGAGGACGGCGAGGGCCAGGCCGGTGCGCTCCTCGGCGGTGTCGAACAGGTCGTCCATGTGGAAGAGGTGCTGTTCGATCTCGCCGAGTCCGCCGTCGAGCTCCAGGTACAGGCGCGCGTAGTAAAGGGAGCGGTTCTCGACCTGCCAGTCGTGCCGGGGGTCGCGAAGCACGCAGTGGTTCAGCGCGGCGAGCGCCTCGGCCCGCGGCGCCGCGAGGGCATGCAGGGTCCCGTCGCCGCGGCCTCGCTGGAGGAGGCCGAGCAGGGTGCCGCTGGGCGCTATGTCTGGATCGAACATGGGGTCAGCATCCGGTGCGGGGAGTCGGCTGGCAACGGGATTTCCGTCGTCCGGCATTCTTGCCGGTGTCCACTGGTGTTACGCCTGGTGAACCGTGGAATCAGGGGTTTTCCCAAGCGCCCCGCAGCCTACCCGGAGTGGCGTATTCCGCGGAGCCGTGTCGGATTTGTCGCAGTCCTGCCCCGGGCATATGCCCTCAGCACCACCGTATCGGGTATTGCCAAATCCCTTACGGGCCCTCGCTCACTGTGCAAGAGTCGTCACAGCAGACCTCCCACCGGCCGGACCGGCGGACCCCGGAGCCGGCCGCGCCGCGCCTGTATCGGAGTACGTATGCCGTCCCCACTGCCCGCGGATCGTTCCGCCGCCGAGCCGCCCGAGAGCGGCCCTGTCGACGCGCTCATCTCGCAGACGCAGCGGCTGCGCGGCGGCATCGACGCCGTCCGCCGGGAGACCGCGGCCGACGCGGAGCGCTCGGGCGATCCGCAGCTGCGCTGGCAGCGCGCCCTGTGCGAGCTGGCCGCGCACCACGCGGAAAACCTGGGGGAGCATCTGGGGCAGCTGCGCCAGGGCCTGCCCGCGGCGGAGCTCGCCGCGGCCGGTGCCGCGGGCGCCGCCACGCTCACCGCGCCGCGGCTCCCCGAGCAGGCCGTGGGCCAGGCCCCGCCCGCCGCCCCGGCAAGCGGCCGGGTGGGCAGTGCGGAGTGGAATTTCCTCACCGACGAGGTCACCTGGTCCGAGGAGCTCTTCGAGCTCTTCGGCCGCCGCCCCGAGGACGGCGCCCTGACACTGGACGAGCTCCCCTCCTGCCTCCTGGAGGAGGACCGGGAGCTGCTGACCGCCCTGGTCACCGACTGTCTGGTCGACGGGAAGCCGATCGACGGCGAATTCCGCATCGTGAGCGGCGGCGGATCGCTGCGCACGGTGCACATGATGGGCGAGCCGGTGCTCGACGCCGACGGCTGTACGGCCTCGATGTGGGCCGTCCTCCGCGACGTCAGCGAGCTGCGGCGCAGCCAGCAGGCGGTGCACGAGACCCGTGACTCGGCGCAGCGCCGGCGGCAGATCGCGCAGACGGAACACCGGCTTGCGGTCGAGCTGCAGGAAGCCGTGCTGCCACCATGGCGCGGCTCCCTGCGGTTCCCGCACGAGGAGAAGGCCGCCCGGGGCGTCCCGGACCCCCGCGACGCCGTCGGCGCCCTCGACCTGGCCGCCCACTACCTGCCCTCCGCCACCAGCAGCCTCGTCGGAGGCGACTGGTTCGACGCCATGCGGCTGCCCGGCGGGCAGACCCTGCTGACCGTCGGCGGCCTCACCGGGCACGGCGTGACCGCCACGTCCACCATGGCCATGCTGCTCGGGGCGGTGCGCGGCATGGCCGTCTCCGGCGCCGAGCCGGGGCCTTTGATGGGCTGGCTCAATCACCTCCTGGACGCCTCCGTGCAGCCCGCCCTGGGCAGCGCGGTCTGCTGCCGCTACGACCCGGCGACCCGGACCATGGTCTGGGCCCAGGCCGGCCACCCCGCCCCGCTGCTCTTCCGCGACGGGACGGGGCAGCGGCTCCTGCCCCCCGAGGGGGTGCTGCTCGGCGCCGTCAGCGATGCCGCCTATGCGCAGGCCGAAGAGGCCCTGCGCCCTGGTGACGTCCTGCTGCTGCACACCGACGGGCTGACGGCGCGTCCCGACACCGGGCGGCTGCTGGAGCTCGCACCCCGCTTCGCCGCGGCGAAGAACGCCCAGGAGTGCGTACGGGCCGTACTGGAGGAGTGCGGCGGCCGGGAGCGCAAGGACGATGCGTGCGTGCTGATCGCGTGCATCGGCTCGTAGCGCCGCCCCTCACCTCATAGCGCCGCCTCTCACACGGACGCGGTTCCCTTCTTGCCCCGCCCCTTGGGCAGCGCCCGCTTGATGTCCTCCCGCAGGTCCTCGATCTTGGGGTAGCCGGCGTACTTCCCGGTGAGCCGGTACATCTCGCGCAGCCGGTCCCAGGTGCGGTGCGAGGAGGTGTCCCCGATGGTCAGCAGCGCCATCCGCGCGTACCGGTCGGCCTGTTCGGGGTCGTCGGCGATGAAGCAGGCCGAGGCGATCGAGATGTGGTCGAAGATCGTGGAGCGCTGACGGCCGTCCTCGCGCATCTCCAGCGCCGCCTTGGCATGCCGCTGGGCGATGCCCGCCGCCGCCGGGTCGTGCTCGGCGAGCGTGCGGTAGACCAGCCCCTGCATGCCGTGCAGATCCGCCTCGTTGAACAGCTGCATCCAGCACGGCGGCGGCACGTCCGTCTTGTCCGAGACGAAGAGCTCCTCGGCCTCACCCAGGGTGCGGTGCACCGCCTGGCTGCGCCCCATGGACGCCTGGGCCCAGGCCTCGATGGTGGCGAACATGGCGCGGGTGCGCGGCAGCGCCTCGTCGCCGGCGCCGGACTTGGCCAGCTTCATCAGATCGAGGGCGTCCTGGGGCCGGCCCAGGTGCACCATCTGCCGGGCGCAGCGCGAGAGTGCCTCGCCCGCGCGCGGCCGGTCGCCGCCCTCGCGCGCCGCGTGGGCGGCGATCACGAAGTACTTCTGGGCGGTGGGCTCCAGGCCCACGTCGTGCGACATCCAGCCGGCGAGCACCGCGAGGTTCGCGGCGACGCCCCACAGCCTGCGCTGGAGGTGCTCGGGGTGGCGGTAGGAGAGCATGCCGCCCACTTCGTTGAGCTGGCCGACCACCGCCTTGCGCTGCAGCCCGCCGCCGCGGGAGGCATCCCAGAGGCGGAAGACTTCGACCGAGCGCTCCAGGGCGTCGATCTCCGTCGAGCCCACCGGGGCCGCCTCGTAGCGGTCGAAGCCGGCGGGATCGGCATGGGCGGTCGACCGCAGGGGGTCGTCGAAACGGGGGGCGTCGGAAGCGAGGACCGGATCGGAGTGCAGCCAGTCGTGCATCGCGCCCGTGATTGCTGAGCCTGCGGCGAGCGCGGCGCCCGCGCCCACCAAGCCGCGTCGGTTGAGCATGAGGTCCATTCCCGTGAATTCGGTGAGGACCGCGGCGGTCCGCTCGGGTGGCCACGGCAGCCCGTCGGGGGACTGCCCCTTGCCCGCACGCCCGCGCCGGCCGAACCCGAGGTCCTCGATGGTCACGACACGTCCGAGGCGCTCGGTGAAGAGGGCGGCCAGCACTTTCGGCACGGGATCGCGGGGGGACTCCCCCATGTCGATCCAGCGCCGCACCCGCGAGGTGTCGGTCGCCAGCTGCGGATGGCCCATGACCGCCGCCTGCCGGTTCACTAGTCTCGCGAGCTCGCCCTTGGACCATCCGGCCAGGCCGAACAGGTCCGCCAGGCGGGTGTTGGGTTCCCTCGTCACGTCAAGCCCCCAGGTTCCTCGGCTGACTTGAAGGTACTCGGGCGGTCATGGGCCAAGCGAGTATTCGCCAGGGTTCGCCAGGGTGCGCCACATGGTGTGCCACCCGCGGTCCAGTGTGATGTAGGAACGCGCAACCCCGACCATCCGGAGCCGTCGGCATTCCCCAGGGTGCTCGACGGGCCGGGGGCCGGGAAGCGCCGTAATTCGCCGACACGAAGGGATCTGTTCCGCCCATGTATGCAGCATCGACCTCCGTGTCCGCTCCGCCCCGGCCGCTCCGCCCCCAGCAGAGCGGCAGCGGGCCGTACCTCGACCCCTCCCATGCCGTGGGGGCCGCGTTCGGGGGCGCACGGGCGCGGAAGGCTCCGGGGATCGGCGCCCAACCGCTCAGCGGGAGAATCGACTTGTCCGGCCCCCAGGGCGCGCAGCTGCGTACGGTGATCTCTTCGGTTCATCGCATCTGCCCCGAGTTCAACCCCGTCCAGGTGCTCCGCCGGGGCAGCCGCTCGATCCTGCTGGTGGGCACGACCGGTCGCAGCACGGCCGTGGCCAAGTGTTTACTCGACCACTCCCCTGCCTGGACCGAGCGGTTCCAGCACGAAATAGCCACATACCGCGCGTTCGTCCGGCACCGCCCGCCGGTCCGGGTGCCCCGGCTGATCGCCGCCGACCCCGAAAGCTGCACTCTGGTCATCGAGCGGATGCCCGGCCGCCCGGCCGCCGTCCAGCGGCATCCGGTGGACACCATCCCCCGCGCGGACGTCCGCGCGGCGCTGGGTGCGATCTGCCGGGTCAACCTCTGGCGGCCGCCGGCCGGGATGTTCGACATGCCGCTCGACTACGGCAAGCGCATCGCCCGCTACCACGAGCTGGGTCTGCTCACCGATCGTGACCTCGGTGACCTGCAGAAGCTGCTGCACGGCCTGGCGCATGTGCAGGGCCAGTTCTGCCATGGCGACGCCCTGCTCTCCAACATCCTGCTCTCGCCCGCCGGACCGGTGCTGGTCGACTGGGACCACGCCGGCTGGTATCTCCCGGGGTACGACCTGGCCACCTTGTGGACGGTGCTCGGGGACGCCCCGGTGGCCCGGCGTCAGATCAGCCAGCATGCACAGGCCGCGGGGCCGACGTCCCGTGACGCCTTTCTGGTGAACCTGATGCTGGTGCTCACCCGTGAGATCCGGACGTACGAGACGGCGGTCCAGCGCGCCATGCACGAACCGGCGACGCCCGGCGCCGCCGAATCGGGTGAGGAGCAGCGGCTGGTGCTGCGCCGCCTGCACGACGACTGCGCCATGGCCCGGCGGGCCGTGCGGGCCGCCGTCGGCACGCGCTGAGCTCCTGATCCTCCAGCGTCCACACGCCGCGCGGCCAACTCGCGCGGCGTGTCGGCGTTCCCCCGTTCGGGGCCATTGCCACGCCCGGGGAAGGCGGCCGACAGGTCGGTGCCGCCACACGCCCACGACGGGAATCCCTCCGTCGTGGGCGTTGACGCGCGTCACACCGCCACCGCAGTCTGATGACCGCCACCCCCAGCGGGATTGACGGATCGTCTGCTCGGCCGGTTGATCTTGGTAAGTTCGGTCCGCAGGCCTGATCGCATATCCATCACTCCAGCGCACGGCACGGCCCGTCCTGAGGAGGCCGCATTGCGAGGATCCGCACCGGAATCACGGAACGCACCCCGGAGAGGCTCACGAAGAAGCCGCCGTTACCTGCGGGCGGCCGGCGCCGCCGCGTCGGCCGCCCTGCTGCTCCCCATGGTCTCGGCCCACCCCGCCGCCACCGCCGCGCAGCCGCACAGCGACACCCTGCAGAAGGAGTTCGCGGCCGCCGCGGCCGGACACCAGGTGCCCCTGAGCGTGCTGCTCGGGCTCTCCTATCTCGAATCCCGGTGGGATTCCCACGGTGGTGCGCCCAGCGTCACCGGCGGCTACGGCCCCATGCACCTCACCGATGCCGCCACGACACTGGCAGCCCTGCCGCACCACAGCGATGCCGGTGAGGACGCCCGCGGGGACGCCGGCCGCCCGCACGCCGTCCCGCGCACGGCCCTCCCGGCGCCCGCCACCCTCCCCGCCAGGCTGCGCACCCTGGAGCGGGCCGCCTCGCTGACCGGGCTGTCCGCGAAGGCCCTGCGGGAGAGCTCCGCGGCCAACGTCCAGGGCGGCGCGGCCCTGCTCGCCGCCGAACAGAAGCGGCTGGGCCTGCCGCTGAGCGCCGACCCCGCCGACTGGTACGGCGCCGTGGCCGGTTACTCGGGCGCCTCCGACGCCGCCACCGCCACCACCTTCGCCCATGACGTCTTCGACGCGATCCGCACCGGGCGGCGGCGCACGACGGACACCGGCCAGAGCATCACCCTCGCCGCGAGCCCTCAGCTCGCGCCGCGCACCGAGCAGATCGGGCAGCTCAAGCTGGGCACGGTCACGGACACCGGGGTCGAGTGCCCGCGCTCGGTGGCGTGCGAGTCGATCCCGGCGCCCTACCAGCAGCTGGACGGGAAGGACTACGGCAACCACGACCTCGCCGACCGGCCGGCGTCGCAGAAGGTCGACTTCATCGTCGTCCACGACACCGAAGGGACCTGGGAGACGACGATCAAGCTGATAAAGGATCCGGCGTACGTCTCCTGGAACTACACCGTCCGCTCGGGCGACGGGCACATCGCCCAGCATGTGCCGACCAAGGACGTGGCCTGGCACGCGGGCAACTGGTTCGTGAACGCCAAGTCGGTCGGCATCGAGCACGAAGGGTTCCTGGCCCAGCCCGACGCCTGGTACACGGAGGAGATGTACAGCACCTCCGCCCGGCTGGTGCGGTATCTCGCGCAGAAGCTCGGCATCCCGCTGGACCGCCAGCACATCGTGGGGCACGACAACGTCCCCGGCACCGTCCCGTCCACGATCAAGGGGATGCACACCGACCCGGGTCCGTACTGGGACTGGGACCACTACTTCGAGCTGATGGGCAAGCCGTTCCGGCCGACGGCGGGCCCCTTCGCCCCCATGGTCACCATCCGGCCCGACTACGAGGACAACGAGACGGCCTACACCGGCTGCACCGGGCCGAACGAGCCGTGCCCCGCGCACGGGTCCGGCGCGGTCCGGCTCTACACCGAGCCCCGGGAGGACGCCCCGCTGATCCGGGACATCGGCCTGCGCCCGGACGGCAGCCCGTCCACCACCGACGTCAACGACACCGGCGCCCGCGCCTCCACCGGGCAGCAGTTCGCCGTCGCCGACCGGCTGCGCGGCTGGACCGCGATCTGGTACCTGGGGCAGAAGGCCTGGTTCCGCAACCCCTGGTGGGACCCGGTGACCCTGGGCGCCCGCGGCAAGCTGGTCACGCCGAGGGCCGGGCTGAGCGAGATCCCGGTCTACGGGCGTGCCTACCCCGAGGCGGGCGCCTACCCCGCGGGCGTGCCGGTGCAGACGGTGACGCCGCTGCCGTACAAGCTGCTCGCCGGGCAGGCCTACGTCCTCGGCCAGACGTCGCCGAGCGAGTATCTGTGGGCCACCACCTTCGAGCCCGCCGGGCACCGGGTGGTCCGGGGCAAGGACGTCTACTACGAGATCCAGTTCGGGCACCGGGTGGCCTTCGTCAAGGCCTCCGACGTGTCGGTCAGACCCTCGGGCCGGTAGACCGGCCGCGGCAGACGGCAGGAGCCCCGGCACGACGAGTCGTGCCGGGGCTCCTTGCGCAGTGCGGGGCGCGCGGGCGCGCTAGCCGGCCTGGAACATCTCCGCAGGCAGCGGCTTGAGCAGCTGGTAGAGGTCGTCGGTGATCGGACGGTCCCAGCTGGCGATGGTGACGAGCACGCCGTCGCTGCGGTCGAACTGGGTGCAGGAGATCCGGCCCTCGGAGCACTTCAGCCGCCGCACGATGAGGAGGTTGTCCTCGTGCATGACCGGCACGTCCTCGGTCTCCAGCACCTGCACCGGCTCGTCGTTGCCCAGCGCGGCCAGGAGCTGCGCCACCTCGAAGGGCACCTGGCCCTCGGACAGCTCCCGCGCCGGGGAGCCCTCGGGGAGGTTGCCGATGATCATCGCCGGGCCGCGCCCGCCGAACAGGTCGTAGCGGAGGAAGACCCCCTGGCAGCTTCCGTCGGGCGCGGGCAGCAGCCCGGCCCCGAGGTCGCCAGGCCAGTCCCCGGGGTCCATGGCGAGGACGTCGAAGTCCGGCCCGGTCGGGGTGGCGGCGCTGCGGCGGCGGAGGAACGACATGCCCACATCGTACGTGCCCCTCCCCACCGCACGCGCCCGGGGAACCCGCTCGGGCGGTGCGCGTCCGGGTGCACGTCTAGACGTACCGGGCGGCGAGGCGCTCCAGCAGCCCGACGGCCTCGGCGGCCCGCTCGTAGGGCACGAAGAGGTGGTCGTGGTGGAAGCCCGCCACGACGTTGCAGCTCAGCCCGGCCTCGGCCAGGGCCTGGGCCACGGCCGCCGTCAGCCCGACGGCTTCCAGCGCGGAGTGCACCCGCAGGGTGATCCGCCCGGCCACGTAGGAGTACTCCAGCCCCGCCGCGTCGGCATCCTCCTGCCGTACGACAAGGGTGAGCCCCTCTTCCTCCGCCACCGTGACCACCGGACGGACGCCTTCGGGCACGCCACCGTCCACCACGGCATAGACGAAACGGCCGGGATCGAGGTGGGGCCGCATGCTGCCGAGCAGCTTTCTCAGATCGCGTTCTCCTGCCACGCAGCCATCCTACGCGGGGGCACCGACAGCACAGCGGATACAGTCCGGCCATGGCGACCGGCACCCTCGACTACTGGAACCACGGGCTGACGCAGATACCCGACGCCGTCTGGCAGTCGGAAGGCCTGCGCGTGCTGATCGTGGCCGGCAACGAACTGACCGAGCTGCCGCCGCGCATCGGCCAACTGACGGACCTGCACACGCTCGACCTCGGACACAATGCGCTGACGGACGTGCCCGAAGCACTGGGGGACCTGACCGGGCTGAGCCGCTTCCTCTACCTGCACGACAACCGGCTCGCCACACTGCCCGCCGCCCTGGGGCGCCTGACGGCGCTCCGCTATCTGAACGTCGGCGGGAACAGGCTGGGCGAACTGCCCGGCGAACTCGGCGGCATGAACGCCCTGGTGGAGCTGCGCGCCCAGGACAACCGGCTGGCCCGTCTGCCCGATGCCCTCGGCCGCCTGGCACACTTGCGCGAGCTGTGGCTGCGCGGCAACGTGCTGACGGGCCTGCCGCAATCCCTCGCCGCGCTGGGTGAGTTGCGCATGCTGGAGCTGCGGGACAATGCGCTCGGCTCGGTGCCGGAGGCGCTGCGCGGGCTGCCGTTGTTGCGCTGCCTCGACCTGCGGTCGAACCGCCTGACGGAACTCCCCCACTGGCTCGCGGACTTGCCCTCGCTGGAGAAGCTCGACCTGCGGTGGAATCCGCTCGCACCCGCGACCGGGCTGCTCGATGCGCTGGCGGCGCGCGGGTGCGTGGTCCTGCACTGAGGCCGAAAGGGCGCTACGTCAGGTCGAAGGCGCCGTCGCGCGCCTTGAGGACGAAGGCGCGCCACTCGCCCGGCGAGAAGATCACCGCCGGGACGTCCGGCTCGCGCCGGTCCCGCATGGCGATGTAGCCCTCGACGAAGGCGATCTGCACGTTCCCCCGCCGCCCCTGCCCGCTCGACTGCCAGGTGGCGTTGGCGAGGTCGAGGTCCGGCTTCACTTCGCCTGCCAGTCGTTCAGTCGTGCTCTCCGCCACGTCCGCGCTCCTCCCGGTTCGCCTACCCGGACACACCCTAGCGACCGGCGCCGGTGCCGGACAGGCCGCCGACGCCGGGTCCGCCGGGCACCGGCGAAAAGCAGTGAACTGCCTGCACACACCCGGCTTCAGGTGGTAGGGCGGGTGTCCGCCACCAGCCACATGGAGAAGAACTGCGCACCCCCGCCGTACGCGTGCCCAAGTGCCCGTCGCGCGCCCGGCACTTGGCGCTCCCCGGCCGCGCCGCGCACCTGGAGTGCGGCCTCGGCGAAGCGGAGCATGCCGGAGGCTCCGATGGGGTTGGCGGACAGGACGCCGCCGGAGGGGTTGACCGGCAGATCCCCGTCCGCTTCGGTCGCCCCGGACTCGGTGAGCTTCCAGCCCTCCCCCTCCGCGGCGAAGCCGAGGTTCTCCAGCCACATCGGCTCGTACCAGCTGAACGGCACGTACATCTCGACGACGTCGATCTCCCGGCGCGGGTCGGTGACGCCCGCCTGCCGGTAGACCTCGGCGGCGCAGTCGCGGCCCGCCCGCGGCGAGACGAAGTCCTTGCCGGCGAAGAGCGTCGGCTCGCTGCGCATGGCGCCGCCGTGCACCCAGGCGGGCGGGTGCGGGGCGCGCGCCGCGCCGGCGGTGCCGGTGAGGACCATGGCGCAGGCGCCGTCGGAGGAGGGGCAGGTCTCCGAGTAGCGGATGGGGTCCCACAGCATGGGCGAGGAGCGCACCCTCTCCAGCGTGATGCCGTGCTCGTGCAGGTGGGCGTAGGGGTTGCGCAGGGCGTTGCGGCGGTCTTTGTAGGCCACGAGCGTGCCGATGCCTTCGGGTGCGCCGCTGCGGCGCATGTACGCCCGTACGTGCGGGGCGAAGAAGCCGCCGGCCCCGGCCAGCAGGGGCTGTTGGAAGGGGACGGGCAGCGAGAGCCCCCACATGGCGTTGGATTCCGACTGCTTTTCGAAGGCCAGGGTGAGGACGGTGCGGTGAACGCGGGAGGCGACGAGGCTCGCGGCGACGAGGGCGGTGGAGCCGCCGACGGAGCCGGCGGTGTGCACGCGGAGCATGGGTTTGCCGGTGGCGCCGAGGGCGTCGGCGAGGTAGAGCTCGGGCATCATGACGCCCTCGAAGAAGTCGGGGGCCTTGCCGATGACGACGGCTTCGACGTCCGCCCAGGTCAGGGCCGCGTCGTCGAGGGCGCGGACGGCCGCCTCGCGCACCAGTCCGGCGATGGAGACGTCGTGGCGGGCGGCGGCGTGCCGGGTCTGGCCGATGCCGACGACGGCGACGGGTTCCTTGCTCACGGGCGCTCTCCCTCCAGTACGGCCACGAGGTTCTGCTGGAGGCACGGCCCCGACGTGGCGTGGGCCAGCGCCCGGTCCGAGGCGCCCCGGTGGATGCGGGCGGCGGCTTCGCCGAGCCGGATCAGGCCCGTGGCCATGACGGGGTTGGCGGCGAGCGCGCCGCCCGAGGGGTTGACGAGGACGTCGTCGCCGAGCCGGAGCGCCGTGCGCAGGACGACTTCCTGGGCGGTGAAGGGCGCGTGGAGTTCGGCGGTGTCGACGGGTGCGGTGAAGGCGCCGGCGTGCTCGGCGGCCAGCCGGGTGGAGGGCGAGTCGGTGAGGTCGCGCACGCCGAGGCCGTGGGGTTCGATGCGGTGGTCGATGCCGCGGATCCAGGCGGGGCGCGGGCAGATGCGGCGTGCCGTGTCGTCGGCGGCGAGGACGACGGCGGCCGCTCCGTCGCTGATGGGCGGGGCGTCGTGGGTGCGCAGCGGCCGCAGCAGGTGGTCGGCTTCGAGGAGGCGCTCGGCGGGGGCGGAGCCTTGGAGCTGGGCGTGCGGATTGGCCGTGGCGGCCCGGCGGTTGCGTACGGCGATGCCGGCGAGGGCGCGCTCGTCGGTGGCGCCGGCGTCGATGAGCGCCTGCGTCTGGAGTGCGGCGAGGGCGATCGGGTCGGGCCACAGGGGGGCGACGTAGTAGGGGTCGAGCTGCCGGGTGAGGACCGCGCGCAGGTCCCCGGGCGAGGACTTGCCGCAGGCGTAGACGAGTGCGGTGTCGGCCTCGCCGGTCAGGAGCTTGACCCAGGCCTCGTAGAGCGCCCAGGCGCCGTCCGTCTCCACGTGGGATTCGGCGATCGGGGGCCAGGCGCCGACGCTGTCGAGCGCCATGGTGAAGGAGAAGGGGCGGCCCGCGAGGTAGTCGGAGGAGCCGGAGCAGGTGAAGCCGGGGGTGCCGGGGTCCAGGCCCGCCTGGTCGAGCACGTCGCGGAGCACGGGCAGCAGCATCTCCGCCTCGGAGGTCTCGGGGGTGCGGCGGCGGTGGTCGCTCTGGGCGAAGGCGACGATGGCGACGTCCCGCGTCACAGCAGCTCCTTGTAGGCGTCGTAGGGGGCGTCGGGCTCGCCGGTGGGCCGGTAGTGGTCGGGGTGGCGGGCGCCTTCGGTCCATACGGGCTCGACGCGCATGCCCATGCGCACCCGGTCGTAGGGGATGCCGGCGATGCGCCCGTGGAGGGCGAGGTCGGCGCCGTCGAGGGCGATGTGGGCGTAGACGTAGGGCACGTCGATCTCCAGCCCCTTGGCCTTGATGTTGACGACGCAGAAGGTGGTGACGGTGCCGCGCGGGCCGACTTCGGTCTGTTCGTCGGTGGGGGTGCCGCAGGTGGGGCAGGCGCCGCGGGGCGGGACGTGGACCTTGTGGCAGGCGGGGCAGCGCTCGCCGAGGATGCGGCGCCCGGCGAGGGCGGTGAGGTAGCGGGTCTGGGCGCGGCCGGGGGTGTAGGTGTAGTCGAGCCGGGCGGAGGTGGTGATGCCGGTGACCGGGTCGGCGAAGGCGCCGGAGTGCGCGGTGGCCCGGGGCGCGGCCGGGCTGTCGTACGGTTCGAAGCAGGCGATGTCGGTGATGGCGCCCGTCCGGCGGACCGCCCAGCGGATGCGCACGCGCAGGCCGGTATGGACGGCGTCGGGTCCGGGCGCGTCGAGGGCGTGCAGGAGTGCGGTGTCGGCGCCGTCGAGGCGGACGAGGACCCAGGCGAAGGGGGTGGCCAGGGGCTGCCCGCGGCGTGGGGCGGGGTTCCAGGCCCAGGTGGTGACGGTGCCGGTGGCGGCGGTCTCGACGAGGTCGCGGATCTCCTCGGCGGTGACGGGGTCGTATTCGACGGGCGGTACGAGCACCCTGCCGTCGCGGGTGCGCACGCCCAGGACGGTGCGCTCGCGCAGGCCGGTGAGGAACGCGCTCTGGACGGGGCCGAGGGAGCGGGTGAAGGGGAACTCGACGACCAGGGGGGCGGTGAGGGTCTCGGGCGTGGGTCCGGGCATCGGCGGCCGGTCTCCCTTCACGCGCGCCGGTAGACGGCGGGGCGTTTCTCGGCGAAGGCGCGGGTGCCTTCCTTGGCGTCGGCGGTGTCGAAGATCGGCCTGCCACGCTCGAGTTCGAGCCGGAGGCCGTCGGCTTCGCTGAGGGCGGCGGTGTCGTGGACGCAGGCCTTGACGGCTTCGACGGCGAGCGGGCCGTTGGCGTTGATCAGTGCGGCGGTTTCCAGCGCTCGTTCCAGCGCCGTGCCGTCGGGGACGACGTGGCCGATCAGCCCGATCCGGGCGGCCTCGGCGGCCGGGTAGGGGCGGCCGGTGAGGAGCATTTCCAGGGCGTGGGTGCGGGGGATCTGGCGGGCCAGGCGGACGGTGGAGCCGCCGATGGGGAACAGTCCGCGCCGCACTTCGAACAGGCCGAAGGTGGCGCTCTCGCCCGCGATGCGGATGTCGGTGCCCTGGAGGATCTCGGTGCCGCCGGCGACGCAGGGACCTTCGACGGCGGCGATGACGGGTTTGCGCGGCCGGTGGTGCCGGAGCATGGCCTTCCAGTGCAGGTCGGGGTCGGCCTTCAGCCGGGCGCGCACGGGGTCGCCCGGGTCCGTGCCGTGCCCGGAGAGGGCCTTGAGGTCCATGCCGGAGCAGAAGGCGCCGCCCGCGCCGGTGAGGACGACGCTGCGGATGGCGTCGTCGGCGTCGGCGAGCATCCAGCCGTCGTGGAGGCCGACGAGCATCGGCAGGGAGAGGGCGTTCCTGGCCTCCGGCCGGTCGAGGGTGAGTACGAGGGTTGCTCCGACGCGCTCGACGGTGAGGTGTTCGGTGCCGGCCATGGCTGTCCTTCCCCTGGCGGTCGTCGGTCGGTCCCAGGCCCAGAACAGGGTGCAGGAGGCGGGGGCGCGGTTCAATAGTTTTCTGACGCTACGTCAGATTCTTTGCCCGGACCTCCCTTCCCCCCTCCGGCGGTCGGCGCTCTAATGACGGCCGTGGACTACAACCTCGCGGATCTCTTCGAGTCGGTCGTGGGCATGGTGCCCGGCAGACAGGCGCTGGTCCACCTCGCCCTGCCCGGGGACGGCGCCGAGCGCAGGCTGACGTACGCGCAGCTCGACGCGGCGGCGGACCGGCTCGCCGGGCACCTGTACGACAGCGGAGTCCGGCCGGGCGCGCACGTGGGGCTGCACCTCTACAACGGCGTCGAGTACCTGCAGTCCCTCTTCGCGTGCCTGAAGATCCGGGCCGTCCCCGTCAACGTCAACTACCGGTACGTGGAGGACGAGCTGGCCTACCTCTACGACGACGCGGACCTGGTGGCGCTGGTCTTCGACGCCTCCTTCACCGCGCGGGTGGCGGCGGCCCTGCCACGGGCGCCCCAGCTGCGCCACCTGGTCCGGGTGGGCACCGCCCCGGCGTCCGCGCCCGAGCCGCACATCGCGCCCGTCGCCTTCGCCGAGGCCGAGGCTTCCGGCCCGGCCGGGCGGGCGGCCGGCCGGCGCTCCGGCGACGACCGCATCGTCATCTACACCGGCGGCACCACCGGGCTGCCCAAGGGCGTGGTGTGGCGGCAGGAGGACCTCTTCTTCTCCGGCCTCGGCGGCGGCGCACCCACCGGGGAGCCGGTGAAGCGGCCGGGCGAGCTGGCCGAGCGGGTCGCCGCGGGCGGCGAGGGGCTGGTCTTCTTCCCGACCGCGCCGCTGATGCACGGCACCTCCATGCTGACCGCCCTGATCGCCTTCGGCTACGGCCAGCGGATCGTCCTGCACCGCAAGTACGCACCCGAGGAGGTGCTGCGGACATTCGCCCGGGAGCGGGTCACCTGCGTCTCGCTGGTGGGGGACGCGATGCTGCGGCCACTGCTGGACGCGCTCGAAGGGCCGATGCGCGGTACGGACTGCTCGTCGCTGCTGAGCGTGAGCAGCTCCGGGGCGATCCTCTCGGAGAGCGTCCGCGCCCAGTTCGCACGGCTGCTGCCCTCGGTGGCGCTGCTGAACAACTTCGGCTCCTCGGAGTCCGGCTTCAACGGCACCGCCACGGGCGAGCCCGGCACCGGCTTCCGGCTGCGGGTCAACGACCGTACGTCCGTGGTGGACCCGGTCACCCACCGGCCGGTGGAGCCCGGTGCGGTGGGCCGGATCGCCCAGCGCGGCCATGTGCCGCTCGGCTACCACAACGACCCCCGCAAGACCGCCGAAACGTTCTTCCAGAGGGGCGGCGAGCGGTGGGTGCTGCTCGGGGACATGGCGACCGTCGATGCCGACGGCATGGTCACCGTCCTCGGGCGCGGCTCGCAGTGCATCAACACCGGGGGCGAGAAGGTCTTCCCGGAGGAGGTCGAGCAGGTGCTCAAGGGGCACCCCGCCGTCTACGACGTGCTGGTCGCGGGCGTGCCGGACGCCCGCTGGGGACAGCGCGTCACGGCCGTCGTCCAGCCGCGCGAGGGGGCGGACCCGCCGACCCTGGCCGTGCTCCAGGCGCACTGCCGGGCCCACCTCGCGGGCTACAAGGTGCCGCGCAGCGTCGTCCTGGCCGCGTGCATCCGGCGCTCGCCGAGCGGCAAGGCGGACTACCGCTGGGCGCGGGCGGTGGCCGAGGCGCCCGACGCCCCGGAGTGAGGGCGCGCCGAGCCCGTGACATCATGCCGCTCGCGGCTCTTCCGGCGCCCGCGGCTTTGCCGTGTCTTGACGGACGGGACACCTCGTGTGCGGCAAGTGGACACGGCGGCCTTCGCAGGCGTTGGGGCGGTGGTGGCCGCGGCGCCCTTCACTGAGTCCGCCGTGCGATCCCCGCCCCCCTGTCCTAGGAGACGCCTTGACCCCCTTGTCCCGTCGTGGATTCCTCGGCGCGGCCGCCGGCGGCAGTGCCGCCGCGGCCCTCGGCGCACTGCCCTCCTCCCTCCAGCAGGCCATGGCCGCCACCGGTGGCGGCGGCACCCTGGACGACGTCGCACACGTCGTGATCTTCATGCAGGAGAACCGGTCCTTCGACCACTACTTCGGCACGCTCAAGGGCGTACGCGGCTTCGCCGACCGTTCCCTGCTGCGCTTCCCGGGCGGCTCGGACGTCCTGCGTCAGACCAGACTGGGCCCGCTGGGCGGTGGTGTCCTGATGCCCTGGCACCTGGACCCGGCCACCACCGACGCCCAGCGCGTCCGCGACCTCGACCACGGCTGGTCCGGCACGCACAGCGCCTGGAACGGCGGCAGATACAACAACTGGATACCGGCCAAGTCCGCCTGGACCATGGGCTACTACACACGGGCCGACATCCCCTTCCAGTTTGCGCTGGCCGAGGCGTTCACCGTGTGCGACCAGTACTTCTGTTCCGTGCAGGGCCCGACCAACCCCAACCGGCTCTACCAGTGGACCGGCACGATCGACCCGGGCGGCAAGCAGGGCGGTCCCGTCACGGACAACTCCGAGAAGGGCTACGGCTGGACCACCTACGCCGAGCGGCTGGAGGCGGCGGGCGTCTCCTGGCGGGTGTACCAGCAGCAGGACAATTACGACGACAATCCGCTGGCCTGGTTCAAGCAGTTCCAGAGCGCGAAGCCCGACTCCTCCCTCTACGTCAACGGCCTGCAGCGCCGCTCGGCCGACGCCTTCGCCCAAGATGTGGCGGCCGGGACGCTTCCCGCGGTCAGCTGGGTCGTCGCACCCGAGAAGCAGTCCGAGCACCCCGCCTACCCGCCCGCGTACGGCGCGGACTTCACGGCCAAGTACGTGCTGGAGGCACTGGCCGCGCACCCGGAGGTGTGGGCGAAGACGGTCGTCTTCCTCAACTTCGACGAGAACGACGGCTTCTTCGACCACGTGGCCCCGCCCGTGCCGCCCGCCGGCACCCCGGACGAGTTCGTCGGCGGCGCCCCGATCGGGCTCGGCCCGCGCGTGCCCATGACCGTGGTCTCCCCGTGGAGCCGGGGCGGCCACGTCCACTCCGAGGTGCTCGACCACACCTCTCCCCTGCGGTTCCTGGAGAACTGGACGGGCGTGAAGGAGCCGAACATCTCCGCCTGGCGGCGCACGGTCTGCGGCGACCTCATGAGCGCCTTCGACTTCGACTCGAAGAACGTCTCCTTCCCCGCGCTGCCCGACACCGCGGCCCTCGTCGCCGCCTGCGACCGGCAGGACGGGCTGCCCGACGCCACCCCGCCGGCCTCCGCGCCCCGCCCCGTCCAGGAGCCGGGCACCCGCCCCTCCCGCGGCACGGGCTACGGCTTCGACACCACCTCATGGACGGACACCGCCACCAACCGCGTGTGGTTCAAGGTGGTCAACACCGGGACGCTGGGCGCCGGTTTCACCGCCTATACGGTCAACTACCGGGCGTACGGGGCGTGGCACTACACCGTGCCGGCCGGCGGCAGTGCCAGCGACTACTTCAGCGCCCTGACCTACGGCGGCGGCAAGTACGACATCGACCTGCACGGGCCCGACGGCTATCTGCGCGGCTTCAAGGGGGACGTC
The DNA here is from genome assembly GCF_014203555.1 of Streptomyces olivoverticillatus. Taxonomy (GTDB): domain Bacteria; phylum Actinomycetota; class Actinomycetes; order Streptomycetales; family Streptomycetaceae; genus Streptomyces; species Streptomyces olivoverticillatus. The sequence goes on from NZ_JACHJH010000003.1 coordinate 549,895, forward strand.
CGCACCTGGAAGGACGCCGCCAAGGGCCATCCGGAGGCGGCCCTCTCCCCCGACCCCGCCGCGCCGGGCACGCTGCGCCTGACGCTGACCAACGCGGGCGGCGCCCCGGTGGTGTTCACCGTCTCCGACGGCGGAGAGACCACCACCGTCGCGGCAGGCGACAGCGCCCGTCTGACGCTCACCGCCGGGCCGGACGGCTCCTACGACGTCAGCGTCACGGCCGACGTGGGCGACGGCTTCGAGCGCCGCTTCGCGGGCCGTACGTACGCCTGACGGCCGGCCGACCCGTACCGGCCCGTGCCGCGGAGGAGTACGCGCGGACGATGGTCACTCGTTCGGGTGTCTTGACGGCCGCCCCGCCCTGCTGGTTTGTTTGATCCCGAGCGAAACGACCGAATGATCGGTCGGGCGATGGATACGGGGCGGAGGCATGCCATGACCGGCACCCGGGAGTCGCGGGGCGAGGCCCTGGACGCGGGAGAGCGGCTGTCGCGCGAGGAGCTGACGGCCCTGCAGCTGCGGCGTCTGCGCGCGACGTTGCAGCACGCCTACGACCATGTCCCCTTCTACCGGCAGTCCTTCGATGCCGCCGGGCTGCGGCCCGAGGACTGCCGGACCCTCGGCGACCTCGCCCGGTTCCCCTTCACCACCAAGGCGGACCTGCGCGACCACTACCCCTTCGGGATGTTCGCCGTGGACCGCTCCCGGGTGCGGCGCATCCACGCCTCCAGCGGCACCACGGGCACGCCGACCGTCGTCGGCTACACCGACGGCGATCTCGACGTGTGGGCCGATGTCGTGGCCCGCTCCATCAGAGCGGCGGGCGGCCGCCCGGGCGACATGGTCCATGTGGCCTATGGCTACGGCCTGTTCACCGGCGGCCTGGGCGTCCACTACGGCGCCGAGCGCCTGGGCTGTACGGTGATCCCCGCATCCGGCGGCATGACCGCACGGCAGGTCCGCCTCATCCAGGACTTCCGCCCGCAGATCATCATGGTCACGCCCTCCTACATGCTCACCCTGCTCGACGAGTTCGAGCGCCAGGGCGTCGACCCCCGCTCCACCTCCCTGCGCGTCGGCATCTTCGGCGCCGAGCCGTGGGGCGAGGGCATGCGCCGCGAGATCGAGGAGCGCTTCGCGATCGACGCGGTGGACATCTACGGCCTGTCGGAGGTCATGGGCCCCGGCGTCGCCCAGGAGTGCATCGAGACGAAGGACGGCCCGCACATCTGGGAAGACCACTTCTACCCGGAAATCGTCGACCCGGTCACCGGCGAGGTCTTGCCGGAAGGCAGCCACGGCGAGCTGGTGTTCACCTCCCTCACCAAGGAGGCGATGCCCGTCGTCCGTTACCGCACCCGCGACCTGACCCGGCTGCTGCCGGGCACCGCGCGGGTCTTCCGGCGGATGGAGAGGATCACCGGCCGCTGTGACGACATGGTCATCGTGCGCGGGGTGAACGTCTTTCCCTCCCAGATCGAGGAAATCCTGCTCCGCACGCCCGGCGTGGCACCCCACTTCCAGCTGCGCCTCACCCGCGAGGGCCGGCTGGACCGCCTCACGGTGCGCGCGGAGGCCCGCCCGGAAGCGGCACCGCAGCAGCGCACCGCGGCCGCCGAAGCCATCGCCCGGCAAGTGAAGGACGGCATAGGCATCTCGGTGACGGTCGACGTCGTGGACCCGTACTCCCTGGAACGGTCGGTGGGCAAGATCCGCCGCATCGTCGACGAACGGGGCTAGGCGCCGGCGCGACGCGCCCGCCACTCGTGCCGCAGCATCGCGTAGACGTAGTCCTCGCGCCAGGCGCCCTTGAAGATCCCCGTGTCGATGAAGTGCGCCTCGCGACGCATACCCATCCGCTCCATGAGCCGGGCCGAAGCACTGTTCCCGGCATGACAGCGCCCGATGATCCGGTGCAGGCCCAGCTCGTCGAAACCGAGCCGCAGAGCCGCCGAGGCGGCCTCCGTCGCCAGACCCTTGCCCTGGTAATCGGGGTTGAAGACGCAGCCGATCTCCCCCTGGCGGTCTTCCTCGCCGAGCCACACCAGCTCCACCTGGCCGATGACCTTGCCGTGGTCCGGCGAGACCACCGCCAGGCTGAGGCAGTCGCCCTCCTCGGCCAGTTGGACCTCGCCGGCCATCTGGTCGACGGCCTCCTGGGACTGCCGGCGGTCGCGTGGTTCCCACCGCATATAGCGGGCCACCACGGGCCGGCGCTGGTAGGCCCAGACGTCCTCGACGTCCTCGGAGGTGAAGGGACGCAGCAGCAGGCGCTCGGTGGACAGGGGTTCGGTAATGCGCAGCATCGGGCGACCTTATAGGCGCCCTGCGGACCGGGCCACGGCATTTTTCCTTGCCGAACCGGAGCCGGCCGACGGTCAGTCCAGGGTGGTGGGGCACCGGGTCGTTCCACGGCGCGCCCGGACCCCGTTGCGTCTTGGCCCGGGGGTGGTGACACCCTCCCTCTGGGGCCGAGGGCAGAAGTCCGTACGGCCGTACAGGAGAGGACGGTTCCATCCCATGACTGGTGTGCACTCCCCGTCGGGCCCGGGCGCCGGGCGAATCGGCCGCCGCGGCGTGCTGGCCGGGCTGGCCGCGGCCGCCCCGCTGCTGCTGGCCGGGTGCGGCGGGCACCACGACAAGCGGGCGCAGGCCGCCTCACCGTCGCCCTCCGGCCCCGCCGCGGACGCCACCATCGTGATCATCAGGCATGGGGAGAAGCCCGACGGCGATCACCCCGGCATGGACGAGAGCGGCAAACGGGACAAGAAGTCGCTGACTCAACGAGGGTGGGACCGGGCGAACGCCCTGCCGCGGCTCTTCCCGCCCGCGTCGGGCGAGCCCGCCGCCGGCGTTCTGCCGCGCCCCGCCGTCATCTTCGCCGCCGCCGACCAGGGCCCCCACGCGGGCGCGCACCGCATGCGGCAGACCGTCACCCCGCTGGCGAAGCAACTGAAGCTGGAGGTGGACACCTCCATAGCCGAAGGCCAGGAGGACAAGCTGGCCGCGGCCGCCCTGGCGGCGCACCGGACCGTGCTGATCAGCTGGGAGCACTCCCGGATCCCGGACATCGTCAAGGCACTCGGCGCCGAGCGCGCGCCGGGGGTGCCCACGTCCTGGCCCAACCGCTTCGACCTGGTGTGGGTGTTCACCCGCCGGCACGGGGACTGGTCCTTCCGGTCGGTGCCGCAGCACTTGCTGAGCGGGGACGCGGCGGCGTAGCAGCGGCAGGCGCGCGAACGCCCGCCCGGCGCACTGGATTTCTCACGGCACCCGTCCACACTGGCGAGCAGCACCCCGTTTCCGGGCCGGCCGGCCCGGGATCGTCGGCATCGGCGGAAGGGACACCAGACCATGTGCCGGTTGTTCGGCCTGAGCAGTGCGCCGCAGCGTACGCGCGCCACCTTCTGGCTGCTGGACGCCCCCGACAGCCTCAGCCGTCAAAGCCACCGCGACCCCGACGGGACGGGGCTCGGGTACTTCGACCCCGACGGCACCCCGCACGTGCACAAGGCGCCCATCGCCGCCTACGACGACCGGTCGTTCGCCGAAGAGGCCAGGCAGGTGGAGTCCGCCACCTTCCTCGCCCACATCCGCTTCGCCTCCACGGGCGGCCTCAAGGCTCGCAACACCCATCCCTTCGAGCAGGACGGGGGGCTCTTCGCCCACAACGGCGTCATCGAAGGCCTCGACCGGCTCGAAGCGCGGCTGGGCCCGGACAGGGCCTCGGTCGAAGGGGACACCGACTCCGAGCGGTTCTTCGCCCTCGTCACCCGTGAGACCAGAGCGCACGGCGGTGACATCACCGCCGGGATCGAGCACGCCGCGCAGTGGATCGCGCGCAATCTACCGGTCTACTCCCTCAATCTCGTCCTCACCACCCGGGACGAGTTGTGGGCTCTGCGCTATCCCGAGACACACGAGCTGTATGTGCTGCGGCGCGCGGCCGGCGGTCATCACGGCACCCGGCACCTGGACCACAGCGGCACCGCCGGCCGTATGCGCGTCCACTCCCCCGACCTCACCGACGTACCCGCCGTCGTCGTCGCCAGCGAGGCCATGGACGACAATCCCCACTGGGAATCGATGGCGCCGGGCGAGCTTCTCCACGTCGGGCCGGACCTCGGCATCACCCGCCGGACCGCCCTCCCCGACGAGCCGGCGCACCGGCTCACCCTCGACGACCTGCGCCCCGAAGCGGCGGCTTCCCAACAGCCCGCCTGAGCGCGGCAGCCCGCGGTCCTTGCCGTCCCCACGGCACCGTGCGGCCGTCACCCGACCACACCGCCTCCCGCACCTATTTTCATCGTCTACAGTGCCGTAGACATTGACCGGCCGATCACCCCCGCTTCGACGGAACCGGGGTGGCCGAACCATGTCCTGACGGCGTATATCGGGCAGTTACGGCGCAACGGCGCCGGGAGGAGCGGGGCGACCATGACACAGCCAGGCGGCGGGGCGACGACCGAGTGGGCACGAGCGGCATCGGGCCCGGAGCATGCCCGCCACGGCCGATCCGGGGCGGGGTGGAGCAAGGTCCCGGAGGTCGCGGCCCTGTTCTGGATCGTCAAGGTGCTCACCACCGGCATGGGCGAGACCGCTTCGGACTACCTGGGCCGCACGCTCGGCCCGATACCGGCCGGGGCCGTGGGGCTCGTGGGCATAGCGACCCTGCTGACGATGCAGTTCCGCGCGGACCGCTACCGGCCGTGGATCTACTGGTCGGCGATCGTCATGGTCAGCGTGTTCGGCACCATGGCCGCCGACGTCTTCCACGTCGTGGCCGGAGTCCCGTACACCGTCTCGACCGTGATGTTCTGCGCCGCTCTGGCCGGCGTCCTGACGGCCTGGTACGTCAGCGAGAAGACGCTGTCGATCCACAGCATCCGCACCCGCCGCCGCGAGACCTTCTACTGGACGACGGTGCTCACCACCTTCGCGCTCGGCACCGCGATCGGCGACCTCACGGCCGGCACCCTGCACCTGGGATACCTCTCGTCCGGCATCCTCTTCGCCGTCGCCATCGCCGCGCCCGCGCTGTCCGGCCGCTTCGCCTGGCTGAGCCCGGTGGCCGCCTTCTGGTCCGCCTACATCCTCACCCGCCCGCTCGGGGCATCCTTCGCCGACTGGATGGGCGTGCCCGCCGGGCGCGGCGGCGTCGGCTGGGGTACGGGGCCGGTCACCCTGGCGCTCCTGGTACCGATCATCGCCCTCGTCAGCTACCTGGCGGTCAGCCGCAAGGACACCCCGGCGGAGCAGCGGACGGCCGCCGGCGCCGTCGGCTAGCGGACGAAGACGGCCGAAGGCGAACACAGTACAGCCCCCGGAGAGCCTCCCCACCGATCCTTGAACCTCAGTCGTCGCTGACGTTCCGGTCTCGATACGTGCTCCTCCGGGGGCCTAGCCAGTTGCCGAGATGGGGGTCACTCGGGCCGATGGACGTCTCCACCGACGGTGCGGCTCTCACCGGTTGGCTGGTGTAATGACGAGTCTCCTCCTTATTTGTCCAGAGTCAAGAGGTATGTCGGAAATGCGGTGACGCAGGGGCGCAGGCGTTGCCGTTGAGTGACGCCTGCCGCTGTTTCCGCAGGTCAAGGTAGGTACTCAGCTCACCCCGCGAGGGCGGAACTGGATGCTGATCCGGGGGCCGACGGGCCGTGCCGTCTTGGGGATCGCGTGGTCCCATGTGCGCTGGCAGGTGCCGCCCATGACGATCAGGTCCCCGTGCCCCAACGGCTGCCGCACGCGCGGGGCGCCACCGCCGCGCGGCCTGAGCAGCAGGGGGCGCGGCTCGCCGAGGGAGAGGATCGCGACCATCGTGTTCTCCTCGGCGCCGCGGCCGATGCGGTCGCCGTGCCAGGCGACGCTGTCGCGGCCGTCGCGGTAGAGGCAGAGGCCGAGGGTGCGGAACGGCTCGCCGAGCTCCTCGGCGTAGTGCGCACTCAGCGCGTCCCGGGCGGCCGCCAGTACGGGGTGCGGGGGTGCGTCGGCCTCCCCGTAGTGGGCGAGGAGCCGTGGGACCGCCACCACGTTGGCGTACATGTGCCGGCGCTCAGCGCGCCACGGCACCGTCTCCGCCAAGGCCTCGAAGAGGAGGTCGGCGCCGCCCAGCCAGCCGGGCAGGACGTCGATCCAGGCGCCGTGCGTGAGCATCGTCCGACGGGCCTCGGCCAGTGGGCGCCGCAGGCCCACGTCGTCCGCCACGTCGAAGAGCGAACCCTGAAGCTGTACTGCCATGCGGCCAGCGTACGCCACTTATAGAACATATGAACGAATGAAGCCGCGCGGCACCCCGATGGCCCATCCAGGCCGCCCGGTGTCGGGGAGGGCCGTAGCGTCGGCTTCGGCGGCCGGGTACGACGAGGGCGTCCGGCCACTGAACCTTCTTGCAGACTGCAGGCGTCATCAACGTCAACTGCTGTCTCTCGCATGCCTTTTGGAGGACACGTTGCCCAGACGTCACCGCTTACGCGCACTGGCCGTCGGCGGCCTCGCGCTGCTGACCGGCGCGAGCACGCTTCCCGCCGCGGCGGCCGATCACGCCGCCCGGCCCTCCGAGGGCGGTCTCTCGGCCGTCATCCGCTACACCGAGTACGGGATTCCGCACATCTTCGGCAAGGACTACGCCGACCTCGGCTTCGGCGAAGGCTGGGCCCAGGCCGCCGACCAGGTGTGCACTCTGGCCGACGGGTTCGTCACCCTGCGCGGAGAGCGCTCGCGGTACTTCGGGGCCGACGCCGCTCCCGACCGTTCGCTCTCGTCGGCTGCCACCAATCTCACGAGCGACCTCTTCTTCCGCGGCATCCAGGACGCGAAGACCGTCGACAAGCTCCTCGAACAGCCCGCTCCGGCGGGTCCCAGCCGCCAGTCCAAGGAGCTGATGCGCGGCTGGGCGGCCGGGTACAACGCCTGGCTGCGGCAGAACCGCATCACCGACCCCGCCTGCCGCGGCGCCGCCTGGGTGCGGCCGGTCACCCCCGTGGAGGTGGCGCGGCACGGGTACGCCATCACCGTGCTCGGCGGGCAGGGCCGCGCGGTCGACAGCATCACCGGCGCCCGCCCCACGCCCCAGGGTCCGGCTCCACAGTCCGCCGCCGGCGTCGACCCGGCACAGGCCGCCCGCGAAACGTTTTCGCAGGCGAACTCCGACATGGGTTCCAATGCGGTGGCCTTCGCGGGCTCCACCACCGCGAACGGACGCGGGCTCCTGCTCGGCAACCCGCACTACCCCTGGCAGGGCGGCCGCCGCTTCTGGCAGTCGCAGGCCACCATCCCCGGCGAGCTGAACGTCTCGGGGGGCTCGCTGCTCGGCACCACCCTCATCTCGATCGGCCACAACGACCGCATCGCCTGGAGCCACACCGTCGCCACCGGGGTGCCGGTCAGTCTCTTCGAGCTCAAGGCCGCCCCGGGCAACCCGCACGCCTACCTCGTGGACGGCAGGCCCGAGCGGATGACCGAGCGCGCCGTGACCGTGCCCGTACGGGGCAAGGACGGCCGTGTCTCCAGCGTCACGCGCAGCCAGTGGTGGACGCGCTACGGCCCCGTGGTGACCTCGCTCGGCTCCCTGCCCCTGCCGTGGACGGCCCGCTCGCTCTACGCGCTGTCCGACCCCAACGCCTCCAGCCTGCGCTTCTCCGACGCCTCGCTGGCACTGGGCAAGGCCCGCAGCGTCAAGGGCATCCAGGACGCCCTGCGACGCACCCAGGGGCTGCCGTGGGTGAACACCATCGCCGCGGACGCCGACGGGCACAGCCTCTTCACGCAGTCGCAGGTGCTGCCGCGCGTCACCGACGAGCTGGCCCGCAGCTGCTCCACGCCGCTGGGACGGCAGACCTACCCCGCCGCCGGGCTCGCCGTGCTGGACGGCTCGCGCGGCGCCTGCGCGCCCGGCAAGGACGCCGACGCCGTGCAGCCCGGCATCTTCGGGCCCTCCGCGATGCCCACCCTCGTGGACGCCCCGTACGCCGAGAACTCCAACGACAGCGCCTGGCTGGCCAACGCCGACCGCCCGCTGACCGGCCACGCGCGCATCTTCGGGAACACCGGCACGGCCCGTTCGCTGCGCACCCGCGGCGCGATCGAGGACGTGGCCGCGATGGCCCGGCGCGGCCGGCTGACCGTCGAGGACCTCCAGCGGCAGCAGTTCGCGGACCGGGCGCCCGCGGGCGACCTGGCGGCAGCCGACGCGGCCAAGGGATGTGCGGCGCTGCCCGGGGGCAGGGCGAAGGACAGTGACGGCAAGAGCGTCGACGTGTCGGCGGCGTGCGGCGTGCTGGCGCACTGGGACCGTACGGTGCGCACCGACAGCAAGGGCGCGCTGCTCTTCGACCGCTTCTGGCGGAAGCTGGACGATTCCGCGTACATCCCCGAGGGGCAGCTGTGGCGGGTGCCGTTCTCGGCGGCCTCGCCGGTGACCACGCCCCGCACGCTCAACACCTCGGCCGCCGGGTTCGGGCGCGCCCTGGCCGATGCGGTCACGGAGCTGCGGTCGGCGGGCATCGCGCTCGACGCACCGCTGGGCGAGCACCAGTTCGTGGTGCGCAACGGCAAACGGCTGCCGGTTCCGGGCGGCACGGAGGCGCTGGGCATCTGGAACAAGGTCGAGGCCCCCTGGGATGCGGCACACGGCGGCTACGCGGACGTGGGCATGGGGTCCAGCTACATCCAGGCGGTCGGCTTCGACGGCGGCCCCTGCCCCGTCGCCCGGACACTGCTGACCTACTCGCAGTCCTCCAACCCCAAGTCGCCGCACTTCAGCGACCAGACGGAGCTGTTCTCGGCCGGGCGGACGGTCACGGCCCGGTTCTGCGAGAAGGACATCCTCGCCTCCCCGGAGCTGAAGGTGGTGCGGGTGAGCGAACACTGAGCCGGCGGGGCGCGCGGGCTGCGCCGTGCGCCCCTCTGGTCAGTTCATCCGCAAGTGCCGTTTGTAGAGCTTGCCGTTGGGGTCGCGGGGCATCTCGGCGATGAACTCCAGCGACCTGGGCCGTTTGTAGCCGGCCAGGTGCCGGGCACAGTGGGCGAGCAGCTCGGCCGCGAGCTCCTCGCCCGCCTCCCGGCCCCCGGCCGGTTCCACGACGGCCTTGACCTCCTCGCCCCAGTCCTCGTGTGGCACGCCGATGACGGCGGCGTCGGCGACGGCGGGGTGGGACAGGAGCACCGCTTCGATCTCGGCGGGGTAGATGTTGACGCCGCCGGAGATGATCAGGTCGATCTTGCGGTCGCGCAGGAAGAGGTAGCCGTCCTCGTCCAGGAAGCCGAGGTCGCCGACGGTGAAGAAGTCGCCGACGCGGCTCTCGCGGGTCTTGTCCTCGTCCTTGTGGTAGGAGAAACCGCCGGTGTCCATCCGCAGGTAGACCGTGCCGAGCCGGCCCGCGGGCAGGGGCTTTCCGTCGTCGTCGAGGACGGCGATCTCGCTGATGGGCCAGGCCTTGCCGACCGTACCGGGCTTCTTCAGCCACTCCTCGGCGGTGGCGAACGTACCGCCTCCTTCGCTGGCGGCGTAGTACTCCTCGACGCACCTCCCCCACCAGTCGATCATGGCTCGTTTGATGTGGTCCGGGCAGGGGGCGGCGCCGTGGATGGCGTGGCGCAGGGAGGAGACGTCGTAGGCGGCCCGTACGTCCTCGGGCAGCGCGAGCAGGCGGTGGAACTGCGTGGGGACCATGTGGGTGTGGGTGCAGCCGTAGGTCTCGACGAGGCGCAGCATTTCCTCGGGCGACCATCCGTCCATCACCACCAGCCGGTGCCCCAGGTGCAGGGACGCGGCGGCGAACTGGAGCACGGCCGTGTGGTAGAGCGGCGAACAGACCAGGTGGGTATGGCCGTCGAAGGGCTTGATGCCGAAGATGCCGAGGAAGCCGCCGAGGTGGGTCTCCTCGGGCGGTTTCCCGGGCAGGGGGCGGCGGACGCCGCGGGGGCGGCCGGTGGTGCCGGAGGTGTAGTTCATGACCCAGCCGAGCGTCCGGTCCTCCGGCGGGCCGTCCGGGTGTCCGCCGAGCAGCGCGGCGTAGGGGCGGAAGCCCGGGATGGCGCCGACGGCGTAGCGGCGCTCGTCCGGCAGCCCGGCCTCGTCGGCGGCTGCGATGGCCGTGTCGGCCCAGCGTTCGTGCGCGATGAGCACCTGGGCGCCGGAGTCGGCGACGATCCAGGCGATCTCGGCTGCGACGAGGTGGTGGTTGACGGGGACGAGGTAGAACCCGGCCTGGGTGGCGGCGAGATGGGCGGTGAGGAACTCGGCGCCGTTGGGCAGCACCACCGCGAAGGCGTCGCCCGGGCGCAGCCCCGCGGCGCGCAGTCCGTGGACGAGCCGGTTGGCCGCGGCGTGCAGCCGGCCGGCGCTCCAGCCCCGGCCCCCGGGCGTGACGAGCACCCGCCGCCCCGGGTCGGCGGCCGCCTGTGCCCAGAAGCCGTTGGGGATCTCGGTCATGGCGCCTCCTGGATGTCAGCCGTCTCGTCCGGCGATGCGTGCGATGCGGTCGGCCGCCCGCTCGAAGCCCGCCGTCAGCTCGTCGAAGACCTCTTGGACGCCGCGCACGGAGTCCATCCGGCCGACGATCTGGCCGACCGGTGTGCCCAGCAGCGGGGTGACCTCGTACTTCTGGATGCGCGAGAGCGCATCGGCGACCAGCAGCCCCTGCAGCGGCATGGGCAGCGGGCCGGGTCCGGCGGGATCGTCCCAGGCGTCGGTCCACGCGGTGCGCAGCTGGCGGGCGGGCTTGCCGGTGAGGGCGCGCGAGCGGACGGTGTCGCCGGAACCGGCGGCGAGCAGCTTGGCGGTCAGGGCGGGCGACAGCGGCCCGGCCTCGGTGGTGGTGAGCCAGACCGAGCCGAGCCAGACGCCCTGCGCGCCGAGGGCGAGCCCGGCGGCGATCTGTTCGCCGCTGCCGATGCCGCCCGCGGCCAGTACGGGCAGCGGGCCGACGGCCCGGACGACCTCGGGGGTGAGCACCATGGTGGCGATCTCCCCGGTGTGCCCGCCCGCTTCGTACCCCTGGGCGACGACGATGTCGACGCCGGCCTCGGCGTGGCGGACCGCGTGCCGGGCGCTCCCGGCGAGCGCGGCGACGAGCGCGCCGTGGGCGTGGGCACGGCCGATGACGTCGGCGGGCGGCGAGCCGAGGGCGTTGGCGAGCAGCGCGAAGGGGTAGTCGAAGGCGACGTCGAGCTGGCTGCGGGCCACCTCGTCCAGCCATCCGGTGATGCGCCAGCCACCGGCCTCGCCCGCGGCGAGTTCGGGCACGCCGTGCTCGGCGAGCGTGTCGTGGACGAACCGGCGGTGCGTCGCCGGGATCATCGCCTCGACATCGGCCTCGGTGACGCCCTCGACCCGGGTGGCGGGCATGACGACGTCCAGGCCCCAGGGCAGCCCGCCGGTGTGGGCCTGCATCCAGTCGAGGTCGGCGGCGAGTTCGGCGGGCGCGCGGTAGCGCACCGCGCCCAGCACGCCCAGTCCGCCGGCGCGGGTGACGGCGGCGGCGACCGCCGGGAAGGGGCTGAATCCGAAGAGGGCGTGCTCGATCCCCAGCCGTCTGCTCAGCTCGGTCCGCATGGGCGGCAGGATGCCGCAGCGGGCCGGACGAGGGAACCCGTGGAACCGGGATTTTCTGACGAGGCGTCAGATGGGCCGGGGGTGCCCGCGCGTCGAGCGGGTCTGGCGCAACGCCGCGACCTGCCGGTACAGCTCGACGGCCTCGGCGGCCCGGCCGAGCTGCTCCAGGCAGTGCGCTTCGTCGTTGCGGCTGGCGAGCGCGTCGGGGTGGTCGGCGCCCAGCACCCGCTGCCGGGCCTGCGCGACGTCGCGGTAGACGGCCAGGGCATCGGCCCACCGGCCCAGCCAGCCGAGCCCGACCGCCACCTCGCGGCGGCTGACCAGCGTGTCGGGGTGGTCGGCGCCCAGCACCCGGGTCCTGATCGCGCACACGTCGCGCGCCTCGGCCAGCGCCTCCTCCCAGCGGCCCAGGCGGCCCAGGTTGACGCCCAGGCCGTGCCGGGCGCGCAAGGTGTCGGGGTGGGCCGCACCCTGGGCGCGCGTACGGTCGTCGACGAGAGCGCGGTAGAGCGTCAGCGCCTCTGCGCTGTGCCCCAGGCGACCCAGGCAGATCCCGGCCTCGTAGCGGGCGGCCAGGGTGTCGGGGTCGTCCGGGCCGAGCACCCGGGCGCGGGCGGCCGCCACCTCGCGGTACGTGCGCAGCGCCTCGGTCCAGCGGCCCAGCTGGCCGAGGGCGTAGCCGACCTCGTAGCGGCTGACGAGCGTGTCGGGGTGGTCGGTGCCCAGCACCCGGGTGCGGGCCGCCGCCACCTCGCACGCCATGCGGTACGAGTCCTCCAGGCGCCCCAGCCTGCTGAGGCTGAAGGCGAGGTTGTGCCGGCAGCGCAGGGTGTCGGGGTCGTCGGGGCCCATCACGCGCTCGCGGACGGCGAGCACCGCGGAGTAGACCTGGTGGGCCTCGAAGTGGCGGCCGAGCTGCCCCAGGACGTAGGCGGTCTCCTGGCGGGCGGCGAGCGTCTCCGGGTGGTCGGGACCCAGCAGCCGCTCCCGGCCGGCCGCCGTGCGGGCGAACTCGCGCAGGGCGTCCGCGGGGCGGCCCAGCCTGCCGAGGGCGAAGCCGTACTCGTGGCGGCTGGCCAGGGTGTCGGGGTGGTCGGGGCCGAGCGCCTGCTCGCGCTCGGCGACGACGGCGCCGAGCACCTCGCCGGCCTCGGTCCACCGCTCCAGGCGGGCCAGCCGCAGCCCTTCGCTGTGCCGCCCGGCCAGCTCGGCCAGGAGCCCGGCGGGAGGCGGGCGTTCGGTGCCCGCGGTGTGGGGGGCGGTGGAGCGGCCCTTGTCCCACTGGCCGGTCCAGGGGCCCGTCCAGGTGCCCGTCAGGGCCGCCGACGGGTCGGGGGGCGGGTGCAGCGGGCCGGTGCCCGCGGCCTTGGAGCCGGTGGACATGTTGCGGGCCCAGCCCGGCAGCCGGGGCGGTTCGGTGAGTCGGACGGAGGTGCGTACGTACGGCCGGGGGCGGCCTTCGGGCAGGGTGCGGCGCTCGGCCGGCCCGGTGCGCCGCGAGGGCAGTCCGGCGATGCGGCGCACGAGGTCGGCGGCGTCCTCCGGCCGGTCCGCGGGGTCCTTGGCGAGCAGGTCGAGGACGACGCGCTCGAAGTACTCGGGGAGTTCGGGCCGCATCTCGCGTGGCGGCCGGGGCGGGGTGTCGCGGTGGCCGACGAGGACGGCCCAGGCGTCGTCCATGTCGAAGGGCGGGGCGCCCGTGGCGATCTCGTAGAGCACACAGCCCAGCGAGTACAGGTCGCTGCGGTGGTCGACGCCCGCTGCGCCGATCTGCTCGGGCGACATGTAGTGCGGGGTGCCCATCGCGATGCCGGTGCCGGTGAGCCGGGCGGAGAAGCCGATGTCGTGGCCCAGACGGGCGATGCCGAAGTCGCAGATCTTCACCGTGCCGTCGGTCAGCCGCACGATGTTGGCGGGCTTGAGGTCGCGGTGCACCACGTCCTGCCGGTGGGTGTAGGCGAGGGCGGCGCCGACCTGCTCGGCGATCTCGATGACCTCCGGGACGGGCAGCGGGTGCTGCTTGTTGTCCTCCAGCAGCTGGCTGAGGTTGCGGCCGTCGAGCAGCTCCATGACGAGGAAGAGCACGCCGTCGCTCTCCCCGAAGTCGTGGACGACGGTGATGCCGCGGTGCTGGAGCGAGGCGGCCACCCGGGCCTCGCGCCGGAACCGCTCGCGCAGCACCCGCAGGTACGACGGATCGTGCTGACGGCCCATCGGCTTGAGGCACTTGACGGCCACATGGCGGCCCAGCGACTCGTCGCGGGCGCGCCACACCTCGCCCATACCGCCCCGCCCGATCAGGTCGAGCAGCTCGTACCGGCCCTGGATCAGCCTGGTGTCCGCCATGCCGTGCCGCCGCCCCCGTCGATTCGCTGTGCCTCCCCCGGCCCCTCAAGTATGGCCGCCTGTCTGCGCAGCTTGTAGGCCGAGGGACGGCTGCCGGGGCCCAGCCGGGAGACCGCGCGCAGGATGTGTTTGGGCGGGAGTTGCCAGCGTATGGTCGAGGGAATGCCGCGCAGCATGGTGCCGGTGATGCGCAGGTTCCGGGTAACGGTGGCCGGGGGCGGGGCGGGCCGCCCGTACATCGCGTGGGCGTACGGGGGCAGTGCGGCGTACGCGAGGGAAGCCACACGCCCCCAGATCAGCTCGCGCGCCGGGGCGAGGGCGGGGGTGGGCACGGGCGGGCGGCGCAGGAAGGCGTCGATCTCGCGGGCCTCCGGGGTGAGGGCCAGGGCGGACCGCATCCGGTCGAAGTACGCGGCCAGCTGCACGGTGCTCGCGGGGGCGGTGTCGGGGCCGAGCCCGACGAGCCGCGCGGACGTGCGGTGTTCGGCCACATAGGCGTCGGCCTGCGCATCGGTGAGCGGCACCCCCGAGCGGCGCAGCACGTGCAGGTACGAGCCGATCTCGGCGCAGTGCACCCACAGCAGCAGTTCGGGGTCGTCGACGCCGTAGCGCTCGCCGGTCTCCGGATCGGTGGCGGTCAGCCGGCGGTGGATGCCGCGCACGGCGGCCCCCGCGCGCTCGGCCGCCTCGGTGGTGCCGTAGGTGGTGGTGCCCACGAAATTCGCGGTCCGCAGCAGGCGGCCCCAGGCATCCCGGCGGAAGTCGGAGTTCTGGATGACGCCGCGGACGGCGCGCGGGTGCAGGGCCTGGAGCCACAGGGCGCGGACGCCCGCGATCCACATCATCGGATCGCCGTGCAGCTGCCAGGTGACCGATGCGGGCCCGAAGAGCCCGGGGTCGGCTTGCGGCATGTCACCTCCCGAGGTCGGCGCGGGTCCCGGCGTCGCCGCCGGCCCATCGGCCACAAGGGTCTTCTTCCCCTTGGCCGTGGCCGTCAGGGGGGATCGTGGAAGGAGAGACGGAGAGGCGGTGACGACGGTGGATCTTCCTGTGGTGGTGGGTGCCGACGGGTCCGAGGGCAGCCTTGCGGCCGTGGAATGGGCGGCTCGGCAGGCGGTCCGCTTCCGGCTGCCCTTGCGCATCGTCCACGCGTCGCGGTGGGAACGCTACGAAGGGCCGGACGAGCTCGTCCCCGGGCAGGTCCTCGCCACCGCCGAGCAGCGCGCCCGGCAGCGCTGCCCGGACCTGGAGGTGCACGGCGTGGCGGTGCCCGACGACGCCGTCTCCGCCCTGGTGGACCAGTCGCGGCAGGCGGCGGCGCTGGTGACCGGCGCCTCGGGGCGGGGGGCGGTCAAGGAGCTGCTGCTGGGGTCGGTCGTGCTGGCCGTGGCGGGCCGGTCCCACTGCCCGGTCACGGTGGTCCGGGGAGACGAGCGCAACGTGTGGGGCGCGTCCTGGCCGGTGGTCGTCGGGGTCGGCGAAGGCGGCGAGGGGATCGCCGCCGTCCGCTTCGCCCTGCGCGAGGCCGCGGCCCGCGGCTGCGAGGTCCAGGCGGTGCGGGCCTGGCGCGCTCCCCAGCAGGTCGTGGGTCCGCTGAGCGTCCTGGACGACACCGCCCGCGCCTTCGAGGAACAGGCCAGAGCCGTCCTCGACGAGGTGCTCGGCGCGGTGCAGAGCGAGTATCCGCAGGTCACCGTCCGGCGCACGGTCCTCGAAGGACCTCCGCACCGGGTGCTGCAGTGGCCGTCGGCCGATGCCGGCCTCCTGGTGCTCGGCGCGGGCGGCCGGCACGGGCACCGGGGCCTGCAGCTGGGCCGGGTCTGCCACACGGCACTGCACCGCGCGGCCTGCCCCGTCACCGTGGTGCCGCACTCCTGAGGCGCGGCGCCCGCGGCCTGGCCTCACCGGCGCACCCTCGGCATCCCCAGGCCGATCCAGGAGATGATCTCGCGCTGGATCTCGTTGTTGCCGCCGCCGAAGGTGAAGATGACGGCGCTGCGGTAGCCGCGTTCGAGTTCGCCGTGGAGGGCGGCGCCCGCGGAGCCCTCCTTGAGCGGGCCGGCCGCGGCGAGGACCTCCATCAGCCAGGCGTGGGCGTCGCGGCGGGCCTCGGACCCGTAGACCTTGACGGCCGAGGCGTCCTGGGGGGTGAGCGTGGAGCGCTGGAGGGCGTCGACCATGCGCCAGTTGAGCAGCTTCATGGCCTCCAGCCGGACGTGGGTCCGGGCCAGCCGGCCGCGTACCCAGCCGAGGTCGATCACGCGCCGGCCGTCGGCGAGCTTGGTGGCGGCGGCCCAGCGCTGGACGTCGCGCAAGGCCCTGATCGCGGTGGTGCCGTGGGCGGCGAGGGTGACGCGCTCATGGTTGAGCTGGGTGGTGATCAGCCGCCACCCCTGGTTCTCCTCCCCCACGCGGCGGGAGAGCGGGACGCGGATGTTGTCGTAGTGGCTCGCGGTGGTGTCGTGCGAGGCGAGGGTGTTGATGAGGGTGCAGGAGTAGCCAGGGTCGCTGGTGGGGACCAGCAGGATGCTGATGCCCTTGTGGGGCGGGACCCCCTCTTCCGCGGGGGCGGTGCGCACGGCGAGCCAGACCCAGTCGGCCGTGTCGCCGTTGGTGGTCCAGATCTTCTGTCCGTTGACGAGGTAGCCGTCGCCCTCGCGGACGGCCCGGGTCGTCAGGGAGGCGAGGTCCGTGCCGGCGCCGGGCTCGCTGTAGCCGATGGCGAAGTCGATCTCGCCGGAGAGGATCCGGGGCAGGAAGTGGCTCTTCTGCTCGTCGGTACCGAACTGCATCAGGGTGGGGCCCACGGTGTTGAGCGCCATCAGGGGCAGCGGCACCCCGGCCTGGGCGGCCTCGTCGAAGAAGATGAACTGCTCCATCGGGGTCAGGCCGCTGCCCCCGTACTCCTCGGGCCAGCCCACTCCCAGACGGCCGTCCGCCCCCAGGCGGCGGATGGTGCGCCGGTAGAAGCTCTTGCGCTCGGCGGGGTCGGCGTGCCGCTCGTAGGCGCCGTCGGGCACCAGGGCCGCGAAGTACTCGCGCAGTTCGGCCCGTAACCGCTGCTGCCCCGGGGTGTATTGGAGATCCACGGTCCCTCCCAGCCTCGCCGTCCCCGCGCTGACGGCGCACACGGTAGAACGTGTTCCAGTGATTCGGAAGGCGGACGGCCGTCCGGGAACGGAAGAGCGGGCGCGGATCACCGAAGTGATCCGCGCCCGCCGCTTGCCGCGTGGGGGCCGTCAGCGGCCCGCGTGCCTGCGGTGCCGGCCGCCGGAGCCCGGCCGGGCCGGGCCGGGCACGGAGGTGGCGTGGCCGTAACGGGCCGCCTCCAGCTCGGCCCGCTCCTCGGCCAGGCCGAAGCGCTCCAGCAGCGTCAGGCGCTCCAGCCGCGGCAGCAGCCAGGCGTGCCAGACGCCGGTGACGAAGAGGATCGCGGACGTGGCGATCAGCACCGAACCGAAGGTGTCGGTCGGGTAGTGGGCGCCGATGTACATCCGGGAGAACGCCACCAGCAGGACCGCGAGGACGCCGCAGACCGCCACGGTGCGCCGGTGGCGCGTCTCGCGGAAGAGGAAGTACGCGGCGACCGCCGCGGCCACGGTGAAGGCGGTGTGGCCGCTGGGGAAGCTGTTGGAGCCGATCTCCGGGTCCAGCGAGAACTGCGTCGGCGGCCGGTGCCGGGCGACGATGGCCTTGGCGATCTGCGTGCTGTTCCAGCCGATCGCCACCACGAGGAAGGTGGACAGCGCCCGCAGCGGACGGCGCCGCACGAACAGCAGCCAGCCGCTCCACACCGCGAGGATCAGCACTCCGGCGACCGGCGACGCACAGTAGCTGACCAGCTTCATGACGGTGTTCAGCCAGCCGGTGCGGGTGTTGGTCTGGATCGTGCGGTCCAGGTCGAGGTCGTGCGGCTGGATCAGCTGGGTGTGCGCGGCGACCAGCCCGAGCACGATCGCCGCCGCGAACAGCAGGATGGAGTTGCGCAACCAGTGGCGCACGTAGGGCATGGGTGGGGCGTCCTTCGTATCGGTATGGCGGCGGCACGCGTGCCCGCGGTCTGGATGACGAGTACATGCCGCGGGTAGTAGTCACCAGCACGGCTGTACGGCAAAACTACACGCGCCGCACCGCCCGCCTCGGGGACGCCCGCCCGGAGCGCGGACGGGGCCCTTGCCGAGAGAGCCCGTCAGGGTCCCGGTCGTGACAGAGGTCACTCCATTTGCGTACGCCCCACAGGTGGTCTTCCGGCCACACGAGGGGGTGTGGTGGACGGTGCGTCCGGCCGCCATACTCTGGGCGGTGCTCTTGGGCGTGTCCGGTGGGTCAGTGCGGGTCCCGCGGCGTCTGGCGCTGGGGGCACCTCCCAGCGGTAGCTGGGGGAGCATCGCAAGACGGAGCATGACCCGCGTACTGGGCGTACTCGGGTCGTGCGACAACGCAGCGAGGTGCCGTACCAGACGCTGCGGGGCCTGTGCCGACCCACCGGACACGCCCTAGGTGCCCTGTCCGAAGCCCGTGCAGCGGGGAAGGGAGTGGGGTGGCATGTCGGATGTGACGCTCCTGGTGATGGGCAGCACCGCGATGACCCCGTGGGGCCGCGACCAGATCCGGCGGCTGAGCCGGCAGGCCCGGCGGCGCGGGGCGCGGCTGCTGGGCGCCGACACCCCGGAGAATCTGCGGGCGGCCCCGGAGGAGCAGCATTCCCTCGTCGACGACGTGGTGGAGCTGGACGTGCACGACCCCGCCGCCTGCCGCGCCTGGGCCGCCCGCACCCGGCCGCGGGTGGACGCCGTGCTCACCATCCGCGAGCTGTCCGTGCTGCCCACGGCGGTGGTCTGCGAGGAGCTCGGCCTGCGGGGCAACACCCCCGAGGCCGTCACCCTCATCCGCAACAAGGACCTGTGCCGGCAGCGGCTGCGCGAGGCCGGATTCGCGCAGCCGCTGACCGGACTGTGCAAGGACGCCGGGGACGCCGAGCGGTTCATGGACGGGACCGGGCCGGGCCCCTGGATCGTCAAGCCGCGCGACGGCCTCGCCAGCATCGGCGTCTCCCGGGTCGACCGTCCGGAGCAACTGGCCGGGGCGCTGGCGAAGTTCACCGCGCCCCCGGCGGCCATGGGCTCGCTGCCGCCCTCCCCCTACTTCCTCGTCGAGACCTACGTCGAGGGCGAGGAGTACTCCGCCGAGGGCGTCGTGACCGGCGGCGTGCCCCGCGTCCTGGCGCTGACCCGCAAGGGCATGGCGCACGGCTTCGTGGAGGTCAGCCAGCGGGTGCCGGCCGGCCTGGACCCGGCCACGGCCACGGCTGCGGGCGAGGCCGTCGCCGGGGCGCTGACCGCGGCCGGCGTACGGCACGGCGTCTTCCACGTGGAGTTCTGGGTGACCGCGGCCGGCATCGTCCTGGGCGAGCTCCACGACCGTGGCGGCGGGGACTACATCCACGCCCTCGTCGAGCACACCCGCCCGGGGCTGGAGCTCTACGGCACCCTCGTCGACGACCTGCTGGGCCTGGACGCCGGCCCGCTGCCGGGCGCCGTCGGCGCCGCCCGCGCCGAGTTCCTCGTCGCCCCGCCCGGCCGGCTGCGCGCCGTGCGCGGCTGGGACGAGCTCAGCCGGCACCCCGCCGTGATCGCCGCACACCTCCAGGTGGCGCCCGGCGACACCATCGGCGCGGCCAAGGACTCGTACACCCGCTCGGCCGTCTTCGTGGCGGGCGGCGATTCCCCCGACGACATCGACGCGCTGGTGACCGGCCTCGCGTCGGGGGTCGTCTTCGACGTCGGCTGACGAGACGGCGCGCATGCCGCGCGGCGCACCACCGGGACGAAAGGCGGACATGGACCCTTCACTGAGCAACCTGCTGTACGACGACCCGGCGCTGTACGAGGCCGTGTACCCGACATCCGAGAAAGAGATCCCCGCCATGGCCGAGCGGCTCTTCGCCGAGCACAGCCGGGCCGGGGTGCGCACGCTGCTCGACTTCGGCTGCGGGACCGGCCGGCACGTGGAGTACTTCACCGGGGCCGGCATGGACTGCGTCGGCGTCGACTACCAGGACGCCATGGTCTCCTTCGCCCGCCTGCAGCGGCCCGGGCACGACTTCCGCGTCGGCGACATGCGCACGGTCCGGCTCGGCCGGACCTTCGACGCCGTCACCTGCCTGGGCTGGGCGATCTCCAACATCCACGCCAACGAGGACCTGGCCCGGGTCGTGGCGACCTTCGCGGCGCACTCCGCACCGGGCACGCTGCTCTTCCTGCACGTGCCCAACGCCATCGCCGGCCCCGAGGGCCACGGCCTGCAGCGGCACTTCACGATCGACACGCCCGGCTTCACGGCCACCGCCGAGGCCACCTACACCCTCGAACACCGCACCCAGCTGCTGACCCGCGAGCGCGTGTGGCACATCGCGGGCCGGCCTCCGCACCGGGACCACGTGCGGTTCAGGCTGCTCTTCCCGATGGAGCTGGAACTCCTGCTGGCCGGCGGAGGGTTCACGGTGCTCGGGATGTACGACAACACCGCCGCCCGGCCCGGCGATCCGACCGGTCCCGCACTGTACGTCCTGGCCCGCTTCGACGGCGCCCGGACCGACCGCGGATCTACTGCTCCACGTTGACGGTAACGGTCTTCGGCCGCTGGTACTCGGCGAGGGCCAGCACGCTCAGGTCCGTGCCCGTGCCGGACTGTTTGCGCCCGCCGTGCGGCAGTTCGCCGGTCTGCTCCAGATGGCAGTTGACCCACACCTCACCGGCCTCGAGGGCGGTGGCCAGCCTCAGTACCTCCGAGGTGGTCCGGCCCCACACGCTGGCGGCCAGCGCGTGCGGCACGCCGTTGGCCGCGCGCACCAGCTCCTCGGGGCCGGCGACGGCCTGCACGGTCAGGACCGGGCCGAAGACTTCCTCCCGCACCGCCGGGTCGTCCTCGGGGAGATCGGCGAGGATCATGCCGGGCCGCCAGTAGCCGTCCTCCTCGCCGTCGGCCGCGGCCACCTCGGCGACGTGCCGGACGCGGGCGCGGCTGGCGCCGATGATGCCGTCGAAGCGCTTGGCCTGGTCGAGGCTGTTGAGGGGGCCGAAGTCCGTGCCCGCGCGCCGGGCCGCCATGGCGGCGGCCAGCTGCGCAACCGTCCGCTCGTAGTTCTCCCGCAGCGTCAGCACGCGGGCCGGGGCCGCGCAGCTCTGGCCCGCGTTGTAGGTGGCGGTGCGGACCAGGGTTTCGCAGGTGTGGTCCGGGGCGTCCGGCAGCACCAGGGCCGCGCAGTTGCCGCCGAGTTCCAGGCTGACCCGGCGCAGCCCCGCGCGGGCGGCGACGTCGAGGCCGCCGGTGCGGCTGCCGGTGAAGGCGATGCCGTCCACCGCCTCGTGCCCGACGAGCAGCCGGCCGGTGCCGCGGTCGCCGGGCAGCGTGGTGAGGACGTCCGGGCCGAGGGTCTCGCGCGCGTCCTCCGCGACGAGCAGCGCGCTGTCGGGGGTGGTCTCGGCGGGCTTGAGCAGCACGGTGTTCCCGGCGGCGAGGGCCGGTGCGAAGCGCCACACGGCCATCAGCAGCGGGTAGTTCCACGGCACGACGGCCGCGATCACACCAAGGGGCTCCCAGCGGACCCAGCTCTCCCGGCCCGGCAGCCGGTGCCCGCCGCCCGGGGCGAGGTCGGCGCGGACGGCGCCGGCGTAGAACCGGATGAGGTCGATGCACTGCTCGATCTCGCCGCGCGCCTCGGCGGCCGGTTTGCCGGTGCCCGCCTGTTCGGCACGTACGTACTGTTCGGCGTCGTCCTCGACGGCGGCGGCCAGGGCGAGCATCCGGCGGGACCGCTCGCCCGTGGTCAGGGCCGCCCAGGCGGGCTGGGCGGCGCGGGCCGCGGCGACGGCGGCGTCGACGCGGCCGCGGCCCGAGACCGGGAAGCCGGCCCTGGAGCGGCCGGTGCGCGGGTCGGTGAGCAGGGTGGCCGTGGCGTCGGGGGCGGTGTGGGCGTCGGGTGTCATGGCGCTGCCGTCACCGCTTCCCGTCCGCCGTGATGACGGCCGTGACGGCCGTCCACAACCGGGCACGCGCGTGGAGCGCGGCGCGCACCGCGTCGGCGCACCGCGCCCACTTGGCCGGGTCGTCCCGGCACAGGTCGACGAGCATGTGCATGGCCATGGGGGTGTGCTCGTCGGCGTCGACCTCGATGTGCCGGGCCAGGTAGTCCTTGAAGCGGGTGAGGCTGCCGTTCGGGTCCTCGATGCGGACGACCTGCTCGAACATCTCGGGGATCAGGTCTTCGCGGCCGAAGGCGAAGACGGCGGCCTGGCAGTGCACCGGTGCCGTTTCGAGGACGCTCCAGGTGGCGCTCACGAAGTCGGCGGACGGCGCGGGGACGCGCGCGGCGTCCAGGGCCTTGGCCACCGGCACGCCCTGGCGCAGCGCCTGGATGAAGGCGTCGACGGGTGCGGTGTCCGCGCCGACGTCCGCCATGCCGGCGCGGTAGAGCTCGAAGTGGCTGATGTAGCTGTCGCCGTATTCGTCGCTCTCCTCCACCAGCGTGATCTCGTTGATCAGCCGGCGGCTGGCCACGGGGCCCTCGGGGACCCAGGGCACCTCGACGCAGGTGAGTTGTCGTTGCAGGTTGGTCAGCAGCGACATGAAGTCCCAGACGGCGAAGACGTGGTGTTCCATGAAGACGCGCGTGGCCGCGGCGGTGGTGATGCTGCGGTAGAGGGGGTGGCCGATGACGCTGTTGCGGACCGGCTCGATCTGCGCCTTGAGGGCGGTCAGGCCCGGGTGGGTGACGTCGGTGTGGTACCGGGACGGTGCCATGGTCATCTGCTCCTGGGGTCGGTGCACAGCCGCGCCTGCTTCAGGTACGGGCCCGCCCGGCGGCCGCGCATGCGTGGCAGGGGCAGTGCGGGCATCCGACGTCGTGCAGGCAGGCGGGCAGCTGGGATTTCGTGTCGCAGATCAGGCAGTGCAGGTTGCCGACCTCGCTCAACACCTCTTCGTAGACGACGACTTCCATCCGGCGGTCGGATTCGACCGGCATGTGGGGCGCGCCGACGGCCAGGATCACGTGGTCCGAGATCGCGCCGACGGCATGGGAGACCGCGCCTTCGACGAGGTAGATGTCGCCCGCCTCGGTGGCGTGGACCCGTCCGTTGTAGGTGATGGTGCCCTGCCCGCCGAGTACGACGAGCACATGGTGCCCGGGGTGGGTGTGCGGCGGGAATCCGGCACCGGCGGGGAGGCGGATGATGTCGGCTCCGATGGCGCCGTTGCTGACCAGGCCCACACCGGTGGCGGCCGCGCCGTGCATCGCCACGGGGCGCTCGTCGTGCGGGATGGTGAGCGAGGTGGCCTTGTCACCGATGAGAGCGGTGGACCACCGTACGATCGAAAGGGTGTCCTGCGGTGCGTGCTGCCCGGTCACGAGCGCTCACCCGCCTCGCAGGTGGCGAAGTAGTCGGCGTTGACGGCGGTGAAGTGCTCCCATTCCGGCGGTAGTTCCTCTTCCCGGAAGATGGCGTCGACCGGGCAGACCGTGGCGCACAGGTCGCAGTCGACACATCGCTGCGGGTCGATGTACAGCTGCCGGTCCTCGGCTTCTCCCTCGATACAGTCCACGGGGCAGACGTCGACGCAGGCGCCGTCCTTGACATCGATGCAGGGTTGGGTGATGACGTACGTCACGTGCAGTCAACTCCTCACAAGCGGTGACCTTGTACGTCGCGGTGGTCGGACCGGTGCGGGGCGACCCTTTTGCCGCTCTCGCCCGTGACCGTCCCGGCGATCCCGAGGTCGGCGCATTGCGGCCCGCGCAGCCGTTTGCCGGTGCGCAGATCGAAGGTGGCCCCGTGCCAGGGGCACTCCAGGAATGTTCCGGTGATGACCCCCTGCGCCAGCGGGGCGCCACGGTGCGGGCAGCGCGCCGGCACCGTGACGGCGCAGTCGCCCAGCCGCACCGTGAAGGCGTCTTCGCCGGGCTGCTCATGGATGGTGTTGTCGGCCTCGCGCATTCCGGCTCCGCTCAGATGTCGAGATCCTTGACCTTGTCCGACCATTTCTCGTCGAAGCCGAGGCCCCTTCGGTAGGTCGCGTCCGCAATTCCCTTGGCCCATTGCGTATAGCGGTATCCGACGATCATGTCGCTCGGCCGGAAGCGGTTTTCCCGGCTGTACGTCGCACGGTTGAGCCGGACGTCCGCCAGGCCGTTCCAGTCGGTGCCGTGGTGCGCGATGGTGATGGGCAGCCGGCACGCCAGCCGGATGCCCGCCGCGGCGTGCCCGCCGTGGTTGGCGTCCTCCGCCACCGCGATGTCGGGCAGGTTGAAGCCCTGTGGCGCGAAGCGCATGACCGGCGCGTAGTTCTGCGCCTTCTTCACCGCGTTGTAGCGCATGCGCTGGGCGATGACGTTGTACATCACCACGCGGTTCGCGGCGATTCCGAAGTCCTCCGGCCGGAAGCCGTAGCGGAATCCCGTGTAGCAGAACAGGTCGGTGAACTCCATGGTCCACGGTTCGTCCAGTTTGCGGCCGAGCGGGACCGTGAAGATCGCGAGATCCACCCGGAGGTCCTGTGCATTGGCCGCCCAGTGGGCGAGTTCCTGCATGACCCGGGTCGGGCTGCTGCCCGCTTCCAGGGCGAGTTCGAGAAAGCGGTCCCATTCGTGGAGGGCGCCCGTGCGGCCGGGCGGCTCGACGCCGAGTTCGGCGTGCAAATGGGCGCAGAGGCTTTCCGGGATGCTCTGCCGGCGCCGGTAGACGGACAGGGGCAGCAGGAATTCCCGGCGCTCCCAGTTGCTGCCGTCGAAGTGCAGGCACCGCTCGTAGTCCTTTTCGACCCGGGTGCGCAGCGTGCCCAGGTGGCGGGCGAGCGCGATGAGGTCGCCGTCCGCGAGGTCCGCGGCGGGGCCGCCGTCGGGCAGCCGGGCGGCGTACTCCCGGGTCTTGCGCAGCAGGAAGAGAGCGAGGGCGGGGAAGGAGAGGAGGGACTGGTTGAGCTCCTGCAGGACGAACCCCGCCTCCTGCCAGCACCACAGCAGGGTGGCCAGGACGAGGCGCTGCTCGGGCCACTCGGCGACGTCTTCCTTGCGGCAGGCGGCGGCTTCGGCGACGACGCCGCGGTTGTCGAGGAGTGTCTCGCCGACGAGGAGGCGCACCCGTTCGATGGAGGAGATCCGGCGTTCGAAGGTGGCCAGCAGCTCGTCGCGTTCCTGCTCCGGCAGCTGCCGCCATGCGGCTCGGGCCAGGGCGGGCAGGTCCCGCAGGGCTGGCACCGGGCCGAGCCACAGGGGGTGGACCGGCTCGCGGGCGCTCCCGGCGGCCGGGGTGGCGGTGACGACCGTGCGGCCGACGACGCGGCCCGCCTCCCTCGCCGCGGGTATGTCGGCCACGGCGAGGAAGGGGGCGCCCAGCCGGACGGCGGTCGTCAGGGCGTCCAGGTCACGGGGCTCCGCGTCGGTGACGACGACGGTGTCGCCGGGCAGGTCGAGCACGTCGCCGATCCGGGTGAGGGCGGCCTTGACGTCGTCGCCGAGCGCACCGAGCCAGTGCGTCATGCGCCGCAGGGCCTCACTGACGTCGCCGTCGCGACCCAGGGCCAGGCAGAAGAGGTACCACCAGACCAAGGAGGCGCGGGCGTAGGGGACCTTGAAGTGGTACCAGAGTTGCTGGAAGCGCGAGAATTCCGCCGCCGGAATCCCGTGCGCCACGAGATCGAGAGGCCGTCCGGCGCGCTCGGCACCGGTCGCCAATCGGGTGACGACGGAGGAATCCACCAGACCCGCGGCGGCCATCCCGGACACGACAATGAGATCGCTGTCGTCGGACAGCATCCGCAGTCGCCGGAAAAGATGTCTCTCGACCTCTGCTATCTCGGTCTCGTCCGCCTCGGTGAAGTCCGGGTGGGATCGGAGCGACGTCGGTAGCGTCATGAGGCGCCTCCAGAGTGCGACTCGAGGAGTCAACGGGGCGACGAATCGTGGGGTGAGAAGCACGGCGAGCGTGGTCCGGTGCCTAAAGAATTAAGGAGACGAGAACCACACACCATAGAACTGACGCTCGATCAAGGAGATTAAAAGCGTTCAGTGGGGGTGTCAATCAACCGTCGGCGGCCTGTGTCGATTCTCCGCCATGAGATGGCTGTGCCCTGGCGTGGCGCCCCGTCATCACCGCGGGCACCGGGCGAGCGGACGGGCATCTTCTGACAGTCAGTCAGAGCGGTTCAAAGTCCGTATTTCCTGGCACCGCCATGCGATTCGAATATGCGCCGGGCAAACGGAGAATGCACCGCGGCGCCATCCTGCCACGGGCCCCGCCCCGGCCGTGTCCGAAAGAGCGGCTTCCGGCAAATGGCGACACCCCGCGGTCGGCGCACCCGTACACCCCGGACGCGAACGGCTACCCTTCGTCACCGGAGCGGGAGCGCGTTTCTCACAGGTACCACGAGGATTTCTCACGGTCACAAGAGGAAGTGGGTTGGTCGACATGGCAGATGTGACGCTCCTCGTCCTGGGTATCGCGGGCATGCCGCCCTGGGGCCAGGACCAGATCCGGCGGCTCGCCGCGCAGGCCCGGCGCCGTGGTGTGGCGCTGGTGGGTGCCGACACCCCGGACTTGCTGCACGCGGCCTCCGCGGCGGAGCTCGCCCTCTTCGACGACGTGGTCCACCTCGATGTGCACAGCCCCCAGGCGTGCCGCTCCTGGGCCGCCGCCACCAGGCCGGAGGTCGATGCGGTCGCCACCGTCCGCGAACTGTCCGTGCTGCCCGCGGCGGTCGTCGCCGAGGAGCTCGGCCTGTGCGGCAACTCCCCCGAGGCCGTCTCGCGCGTCCGCAACAAGGACCTGTGCCGTCGGCGGCTGCGCGAGGCGGGCTTCCCCCAGCCGCTGTCCGTCCTGTGCCGGGACGCCGAGGACGCCCGCCGCTTCCTGCGGGACACCGGGCCCGGCCCCTGGATCGTCAAGCCCCGGGACGGCCTCGCCAGCATCGGCGTCAGCCGGATCGACCACCCCGACCAGCTGCCCGGGGCGCTCGCCAGGCTCGCCGTGCCGTCCGGTGCCATGCCGTCGCCCGCGGCGGCCACGGGCTTCCTGATGGAGACCTTCGTCACCGGCGACGAGTACTCCGCCGAGGGGATCCTGCTGCGCGGGGTCCCCCACGTCCTCGCGCTCACCCGCAAGACCGTCACCGAGGGGTTCATCTCCACCAGCCAGCAGGTGCCGTCCGGGCTGGACGAGGCGACGGCGCGGGCCGCGGGCGACGCCGTCGCCCGCGGCCTGACGGCGGTGGGCATCACCCACGGCATCTTCCACGTCGAGCTCTGGGTGACCTCCTCGGGCATCGTCCTCGGAGAGTTCCACTGCCGCGGCGGAGGCGACTACATCCACGCACTCATCGAGCACACCCGACCGGGCCTGGAGCTCTACGGCACCCTCGTCGACGACCTGCTCGGCCGCGCCCCCGAACCGCTCCCGGCGAGCTCCGGCGCCGCGCGGGTGCAGTTCCTCTTCGCCCCGCCCGGCCGGCTGCGCGCCGTGCGCGGCTGGGAGGAGGTCATCCGGCACCCGTCGGTGCTCGCCGCACACCTGCACGTCTCCCCGGGCGACGTCATCGCCCGGCACAAGGACTCCTTCACCCGCTCGGCCGTCTTCGTCACCGGCACCGAGCGCCCCGAGGACATCGACGACCTGGTGACGTCCCTCGCCGCGCGCGTCGGCTTCGAAACCGAAGACACCGAAGACAGCACGGAAGCCAGCAACGACAGCGACGGCACCGACGAGGACGAGTCGGCGCCGGCCCCAGCCGTGTGAAGCCCGGCAGGACGGCGGCGGCCGGCCCCCACTTCGGCGGAGCCGGGGCCGGCCTCTGCGATTCCGCGCCCTCCTCTACGCCGGCGGCGTGAACGTCACGGGCAGGCTGTGGACGCCGCGCATGATGACACCGGGGCGCCAGCGCAGTTCGCCGGCCGGCACGGCGAGCGCGAGGTCCGGGAACCGGCGCAGCACGGTCCCCAGCGCGATCTGCCCTTCGAGCCGGGCCAGCGGTGCGCCCAGGCAGTAGTGGATGCCGTGGCCGAAGGCGAGGTGCGGGTTCTCGGCGCGGGTGATGTCCAGCCGGTCCGGGGCGGAAAAGCGCTCCGGATCGCGGTCGGCGGCGGCCAGGACGACGAGGACGGCCTCGCCGGAGGGGATCGTCACGCCGCCGATCTCCACCGGTTCGGTCGTATAGCGCCAGGTGGCGGTCTCCACCGGGCCGTCGTAGCGGAGGAACTCCTCCACCGCCGGGCCCAGCAGGGACTCGTCGGCCCGCAGGGCGGCGAGCTGGTCCGGGTGGGTCAGCAGCGCGATCAGGCCATTGCCGATCAGGTTGACGGTCGTCTCGTGGCCCGCCACCAACAGCAGCAGGGACATGGTCACGATCTCTTCGTCGGCGAAGTCCTCGGCACGGTCCTCGTGGCTCTCCGCGGACACCAGGGCCGAGATGAGCCCCTGGTCCGGCTCGCGGCGCTTGCGCGCCACGAACTCGGCCAGATAGCCGTGGAGTTGCTCGTACGCCCAGGCCACCTGCTGCCGCTCGTCCTCGTCCGCGGCGGTGAGCAGGGTGGACCACTTGCGGAAGGCGTCCCGGTCCGCCACCGGTATCCCGAGCAGCTCGCAGATGACGGTGATCGGGAGGGGGAAGGCGAAGCCGTCGATGAGGTCGGCCTGCCCCTTGGGCGCCAGTTCGGCCAGCAGGTCGTCCGCGATCTCCTGGATGCGCGGGCGCAGCGCCATGACGCGGCGTGAGGTGAACGCCCTGACGACGAGCTTGCGCAGCCGGGTGTGATCGGGCGGGTCGCTGTTGAGCATGCTGGACATCAGGGGGAGGTTGTCCTCCCCCTCCCCCGCGACGATGGCCTCCAGCAGCGACGCGCTCACGTTGGCGGGGTCCTTGGACAGCCGCGGATCGGTGAGCACCGCCCGGGCGTCCGCATACCGGGTGACCAGCCATACGTCGGAATACGCCGGGAAGTGCACCCGCCGCACGCCTCCCGACTCACGCAAACCGGCATAGAACTTATATGGGTTCGCCCGGAATGAGGGATCGAACATTTCGAATGTCAGGTCCTCAGGCAATTCCACTCCTCGGTTCGTTGCCATGCACATGCGTCCACCATCATGAATTCGGCAGCATGATGCCGTGCTGACTCGTCGCTGACTTTGAACGGCGGTCCGGGAGCAATCCGGGCGTGAAATCACCTGCGGCCGTGGCCGGTTCGGCCCGCTCATTACCTCGCATGTAATCGACAAGAGGTGGGAGGCAGTCCAATGTGGAACCCGTACTTACCGTCGGCTCGTCCCGCGCACGCCGGGGCGGCCGTACTCTGCATGAGTTCCCTGGAGCATCCGGATGACCACTGAGGCAAACCCGCTGCCCGTGGCGGACAGGCAAGAAGCCGCCGCCGGCCCCTCATGGGGGGCATTGGCAGTTGTCCTGGTCGGCACCTTTATCACCGTTCTTGACTATTTCATCGTCAACGTGGCCATTCCCGCGATCCAGTCGGATCTGCATGCGAGCTCGGCACAGTCGCAGGGCGTCATCATCGGCTACGGGCTCGCCTTCACCGGCGGCATGATCACCGGGGGCCGCCTCGGGGATCTCTACGGCCGGCGGCGCATGTACGAGCTGGGCATCGCCGTCTTCACCGTCGCCTCGGCCGCCTGTGGCTTCGCGCCGTCCGCGGGCTTCCTGATCGGCGCCCGCATCGTGCAGGGGCTGGCCGC
This sequence comes from Streptomyces olivoverticillatus, assembly GCF_014203555.1. Taxonomy (GTDB): domain Bacteria; phylum Actinomycetota; class Actinomycetes; order Streptomycetales; family Streptomycetaceae; genus Streptomyces; species Streptomyces olivoverticillatus. The sequence goes on from NZ_JACHJH010000003.1 coordinate 579,535, forward strand.
CGCCCTGCTGGTGCCGCAGGTGCTCGGCATCCTCACCTCCACCTACACCGGCGAGCGGCGCGGGCGGGCCTTCAACGTCTACGGGCTGACGATCGGTTTCGCCAGCGTCTTCGGGCAGTTGATCGGCGGTGTGCTGATCACCGTGGACATCGCCGGGCTCGGCTGGCGGAGCATCTTCCTCATCAACATCGTGGTGGGCGCGGTGGCGGTGGTCCTGACCCGGCGCCTGGTGCCCGAGTCCCGGGGCGAGGGCGAGGCCCGGCTGGACGTCCCCGGCGCGATCCTGGTCACCGCGGGCCTGCTCGCCGTCACCCTGCCGCTCATCGTGGGCCACGAGCACAACTGGCCGTGGTGGGGCTGGGTGTCCATGGCCGCGTCCGTCCCGCTGCTCGGGGGCTTCGTCGCCCAGCAGCGGCGCCTCGGCAACGCGGGCCGCGCACCCCTGATTCACCTGGGGCTCTTCCGCGAGCGGGTGTTCTCCGTCGGCCTGTTCGCCGTGCTGCTCTACTTCATGGCCATGGGCTCGTTCTTCCTGGTGCTCGCCCTCTACCTCCAGCAGGGCCGGGGCTACTCCGCGCTCGAATCCGGGCTGATCTTCAGCGCCCTGAGCGTCGGCTACTTCCTGTCCTCCCTGCGCTCGGGGCGGCTGGCCCAGCGGCTCGGCCGGCAGCTCGTCGCCCTCGGGGGCATCGCTGTCGCGGTCGGCTACACCCTGGCGGGGCTGACGGTGTCGCACATCGGCATCAGCGGCGGCATCGGCTGGCTGATCCCCTCGCTGCTGGTCGCCGGCGTCGGCATGGGCATGGTGACCGGCCCGCTCACCAACGCCGTGCTGACGGGCGTCGTGCCCGACCACGCGGCGGCCGCTTCCGGGGCCCTGTCCACCATGCAGGAGGGCGGCGCCGCCCTGGGCGTGGCCGTGGTGGGCACCGTGTTCTATCCGGCACTGACCGAGGGACGGCTGGAGAGCTATGCGCACGCATTCAGTCTCGGTGTGATTCCGCTGGTCTGTTTCTCGGTGGTCGTCGCGGTGGCCGTCCAGTTCTTCCCCCGGCCCGCCAAGCAATAGGCTCGGGAAAAGCGCAACACGGCGGACGACCGCCGGCCGGGGCCCCGCGGACAATTCGCCGCGGGGCCCCGGCCGTTGTCCCGTCCGTTACTCATCAGGGCCTCGTCAGGACCCCGCCGCCATAGTGGAGCCAGTGCCATGGATCCAGTGCCGCCGAAGGGATTCTCATGACGGAAACCGACGTATCGTTGCCCGAATGGCCGCTCAAGCGCACCTGCCCGTTCTCACCGCCGCCGGATTTCCGGGACCTGCGCGACGGGCCGCCCCGGCTCGTCCGGCACCGCGGGGGCCTCGCCTGGCTCATTTCCCGCCACGAGGACGTACGCCAGGCCCTGGCGGACCCGCGGATGAGCTCGGACGACCAGCAGCCGAACTTCCCGCACCGGATCATGGTCCCGCCGTGGCCCAGGATCAACTCCTTCTGGCGCATGGACCAGCCCGAGCACGGCCGGCTCCGGCACATGGTCATGCCGGAGTTCACCGCCCGCCGCACCCGTGAGATGCGCCCCCTGGTGCGGGAGCTGGTGGACGAACTCCTCGACCAGATGGCCGACCTGCCCCGGCCCGTCGACTTCGCCACCGCGTTCGCCGTCCAGCTGCCGTGCCTGGTCATCGCGCGCATCTTCGGCGTCCCGGACGAGGACATCGCCTTCTTCAAGCAGCAGAGCGCGCTGATCCTCGCCCAGGACCGCGGCCCCGAGGTGCCGCTGGCCGCCTACCAGGCGATGTCCGACTACCTGGGCGAGCTCGCCCGCGCCAAGGCCCGCCGCCCCGGGGACGACCTGATCAGCCGGCTGGCCGTCGAGTACGGCGCCGCCGGCGAGCTCACCCACGACGACCTCGTCGGCATCGTCCGGCTGATGATCATCGCCGGTCACGAGACGACCGCCAACCTCCTGGGCCTGACCGTCCTGGCCCTCCTGCGCCACCCCGCCCAGCTCGCCGAACTGCGCGCCGACGCGGGGCTGGTGCACCAGGTCATCGAGGAGGCGCTGCGCTACTGGTCGATCTCCCAGGACAACATCGTCCGGGTGGCCGCCGAGGACCTGAGCATCGGCGGCGCCGACATCGCCAAGGGGGACGGGGTGATCATCTCCATCCCCAGTGCGAACCACGACGAGAGCGAATACCCCGACCCCGGACGCTTCGACATCCACCGGGACACCAAGAACCACGTGGCGTTCGGGCTCGGCCCGCACTACTGCCCCGGCGCCCCGCTCGCCCGGCTGGAGCTGGAGATCGCCCTCCCCGCCCTCTTCGAGCGGTTCCCCGGCCTGCGCCTGGCGAAGGACGTCGAGGAGCTGAGCTTCCGCGAGGGGGCGCTCGTCTACGCGGTGGACGGCATGCTGCTGACCTGGTGACGGCCGCGGGCCGCAACACCAGCGGGCACCGCCCGGCCGGGATGGCCGGGCGGTGCCCGTACGCGGCTCATTCGCGTCGTCCGCGGGCGATCAACTGCTTTGGTTGAGAAGGCAATAGCTATACTCGCTCAAGTGACGGTCATCGATACGAGCACGCAAGCAGCCACTCAGGTAGGGCCGTTATTGCGGGAGTGGCGCCAGCGGCGCAAGCTGAGCCAGGCGGAGCTCGCCCTGTGCGCCGACACCTCGGCGCGTCACATCAGCTTCATCGAGACGGGGCGCTCCCGGCCGGGCCGCGACCTCCTGCAGCGGCTCGCCGACCGGCTCCAGGTGCCGATGCGCCAGCGCAACACCCTGCTGGTGGCCGCCGGGTACGCGCCCGTCTACCGCGAGACGGCGCTGGACGCCCCTCGGATGAGGATCATCAAAGAGGCCGTCGACCGGGTGCTCTGCATGCACTCGCCCTTCCCCGCCCTGGCCGTCGACGCCGACGAGAACATCATGGCGATGAACCGGGGGGCCGAGCTGCTCCTCGAAGAGGCCGCCGACCCGGCCCTGCTGGTCCCGCCGGTCAATGTGATGCGCGTGTCCCTGCACCCCGCGGGCCTGGTCCGCCACGTCGACAACGCCGAGGAGTGGCGCGGGCATCTGCTGGGCCGCCTCTACCGGCAGGCGGTGTACTCCGGGCGCACGAGCCTGCGCGATCTGTACGAGGAGGTGGCGGGCTATGTGATGCCGGAGGAGGGGCCCTGCCACGAGCTCGCCGACAGCATCGTGTCGACGCTGTGCATGCGCGCCTTCGGCACCCGGCTCAAGCTGTTCAGCACCATCACCACGTTCGGGGCCACCACGGACATCACCGTCGCCGAGCTGTCGCTGGAGACCCTCCATCCGGCCGACGACCACACGGCGGCGGTGTTCCAGCGTCTGGTGCCGCCTCTGACCGGCCACGCTCCGACGCCGGGCAGGCGGCCGATGGCGGAGCACAGCGCCTGACCGTCAGGGGAGTTCGAGGATCTCCACCACGGCGGCCGAGAAGCCGAACCCGGGCCCGGACCCGACGAGCAGGACGATGTCCCCCGGTGCCACGGCCCCCTGCTGAACGAGATGGTGCAGGCCGGCGTACTGGTCTCCGGCGCCCAGGTGCCCGACGGTGCGCCCGTATTCCCACAGGCTCTGCTTCTCGGAGAAACCCAGCACGTCGTAGTTCTCGCCCTGGCCGCCTCCCCGGTGCATGAAGGGCACCACGGCCCGGCGTATGTCGCCGGTGCCGAGCCCCGCCTCGGAGAGGGCCTGCCAGACGACCTTCACCAGCCCCGCCTCGTACCGCTCCCAGGAGCCGGCCGCCTCGGGCGTGCTCGCGTGCTGGGCGCCGCGCTCCAGCAGGGCCACCGGGCACTCCTGGCCCGGCATGGAGCGGAACGGCGCCGCCCCGCGCAGCCACGGCTCCAGGGAATTGTCCGCGCCGACGGCCGTGGAGAGGATCCGGGCGAAGCCCGCCCTGCTGGAGAGCGTCAGCGCGGTGCCTGCATCGCCGAGGATCATATTGAGCTGCATGTTCCAGCGGTCCAGCATCGGCGGGGCGAAATGGTCCCCGGTGGTCAGCAGCGCCTCGGAGGCAAATCCTGCGAGCAGGTAGGAGGTGGCCAGGTGCAGCGCCCCCATTCCGCTGTTGCAATTCCGGCCGATGTCCACGGGGAACGCGGCACGGCCCACCGTCCGGTTCGCGACATAGGCCGACGGGGTCCACAGGTCGATTCCCTGGAACCAGCAGCTGCTGTGCAGCACGAGGCCGAACTCCTCGGCCGGCACCCCCGACCACCGCACGGCTTCCGTGCCCGCATTGACGGCCATCTCCGGCCCGGCGACGCCCTCGGCCACCGCGATCGACTCATAGCCGAGATCCTGGTGCGCCGCATCCACCACCCCCGATTCCACCGCTTGTGCCAGGGGGACCAGCGGGGGAAGCCAGACAGCGGTACTCGCTATGTAGACCGGGCGGTTGCAGAGCACGTTTCACCTTCTCGGAATTTCACGCCGGGGAGGGCGAGGGGGGCGGAATGACGGCGGACGCGGCGCCGACGGGGGTACGGCGCCGCGTCCTGGAGGGCTCGTATCAGGCGGGAACCTTGTCGATGAACTGGTAGTCGCGCACGATGCGGCCGTCCTCACCGAGGGTGAAGAACTGGGTGCCGATCGAGGCGGCTTCGCCGCCGGCCGGCGGCACCATGTCCCAGGTGAACCTCACGGCATCGTGGTTGACATCCACCTGCGCCACCGTGAAGACGAAGTCGCCGTTCTTGACGAACTGCTCGTAGGCCTCCACCACCGCCGACTCGATCTCCTTGTGCCCGGAGAACTCGGCGCCCTGGTTGGCATACACGGCGTTTTCCGCCCAGATCTCGGCGATACCCCGGCGGCGGAGTTCCGCGTCCGCCTCGTTCCACACCGCGACATACCGCTCCACGAAATCCTCGATCTTGGTCAAGAGTTGTTCCTTTCAGGACACATCGAACGATGACGAAAGAACCGGGACGGCACCGCCCCGACGCCTCCGAGCCTTTCACCGTCCGGCGTCGCCTGTCGATTACCTGAACAGTAATGGCGCACACGCCAAGAGGGGCCTAACGTCCAAAGAAACGGGGGTGATCGAGTGACGCCATTGCGAGCGGCCTTGACTGCTTCCCCATGCCCATCTCTCCCGCCACCCACACACCGCCGTGCAGTTCTAGACGAAGGCAATGGAAGCCAGCATGCTCGAATTCGGTGTACTCGGCCCGCTCGTCGTCCGTTCCCGTGCGGAGTCGTACTCGGCACAGGGGCCTTTCCAGGCAACCCTCCTCATCTCCCTGCTCGTGGCCGACGGACGCCCCGTCCACGTCTGCGACCTCGTCCACGAACTCTGGGGCGGCGGCCACCCGGCACGCCCGGACAACGCCTTACAGGCGCACATCAGCCGGTTACGGCGGCGCCTTGAGCGGCTGGAGCCGCAGCGGCCCACGCCGCGCCTGATCACCCGGCCCAGCAGCTACCAACTGATCGTCGAACCTGGCGAACTCGACGGGCAGTTGTTCACCTCGGCGGTGGCGAGGCTGGAGGCGGAGGCGGCCACGCACCGTCCCCAGTGGACCGTCGCACGGCTGCGGGAGGCGCTCTCCCTGTGGCGCGGGCCGGTCTTCGGCGGCATCGTGGGCGGGCACATCTGCCAGAGCGCCGCCCAGACCTTCGACGAGGCCCGGCTGCGCGCGTACGCCCTGCTCTTCGACGCGGAACTCGCCCGCGGCAGGCACTCCGCGATCATCGCAGAGCTCAGGGCGCTGCTGACCTCGTACTCGCCCTTCCACGACCGGTTCTGCGAGCAGTTGATGACCGCCCTCTACCGTTCGGGCCGCCAGGCCGAGGCGCTGGAGACCTACCGGCAGACCTGCGAGCAGCTGGCACGCATCGCCGGCCGGCAGCCCTCCGAACGGCTGCGCATGTGCGAGCACATGGTCCTGGTGCAGGACCCGGCCCTCGGCGGGCCGCTCGCCGAGGCGGCGCTCGCGGTGCCGTAACCGACCGCAAAGCGAGGAGGCCGCGGCACAAGTGCCGCGGCCTCCTCGTGTGGTGCTGCGGAGAGGGCAGGATTCGAACCTGCGCGGGCAGAACCCGACCGGAACTGGCTTCCGGACCCCGTTGGGCCGCTTCGGGTACCTCTCCTCGGACCTCTCGGCCCGTTGACTCAATGATGCCCGGCGGATCCTGATCCGCCACTGACGGATTCCTGACCGAGGATCGCGCGTTCGACGTCACGCATCACCGGCGAGGGTTCCAGCCCCAGCTCCTGCGAGAAGGTGTGCTGGAGATCCCGGTAGACGGCGAGCGCCTCGGAGCGGCGGCCGGACCGGTAGAGCGCGATCATCAGCTGCTGCCAGAAGCGTTCGCGGAACGTCTGGTCCGTCAGCTGCTCCCGCAGCTCCGGGATGATCTGCGCATAGTTGCCGAGGCGCAGTTCGCTGTCGAAGAGCAGCTCGAGCGCGGCGATGCGCGACTCCTCCAGCCGGCAGATGGCGGCCTGGCACAAGGGGGTTCCCGCCATGCCGTACAGCGCCGGGCCGCGCCACAGGCGCAGCAGGGCGCGCAGCTCGCCGGCGGTCCGAGCCGGGTCGGCGTCCGCGTCGGCGTTGCGGATCCTTTCGAGCCCGGCGGTGAAGACGTCGGCGTCCAGCTCGCCCTCGGCCACGTCGAGCTGGTAGCCGGAGGGGTAGGTGACGAGCCGGGGCGTCTGCGCCTCGGGCTCCAGTGCGGCCAGCCGCTGTCGCAGCCTGCTGACGTGTGCCTGCAGGGCGTTCTCGACGTGCGCGGGGGGAGCCTCCCGCCAGAGCTCGTGGATGAGCGGGTCCGTGGGAACGAGGTTCCCGGCGTTCACGAGCAGTGCCATGAGGAGCTTGCGCTGCAGCAGCCCCCGCGGCCGTACCGCCCGGGTCGGTGTGAATATCTCAAGTGGCCCCAGAACTCGGAACGTCAGCACATGCCCTCCGAAACGGGTATGGGATCTCCGGGCCGGCCAGCGCCGTCCCAGTTGTTTGATCCTTACACGTACCGACTGACATGTTGCTGACGTGTCCCGTGTCCGCCCTCCCGGGTCCGGCTACCGGCGTGCCGCGGCCGCCAACCGCCGCATGTGGCGGGTGAGGTCGAGTGTGATGGGCAGGGCGTTGTCGTTGATGTAGAAGTGGTCGCCCTGGAACTCGGAGTTGCCGAGGTAGTCCGGGGTCCGGGGCAGCCAGGAGTCCATGGCACCGGCCTCCATCAGCTGGTCCGACCGCCCGCTGTAGGTGACGACCGGAATCCGCACCGCGGCGCCGTCGTCCACATAGCTGGCGACCACTTCGAGGTCGGCGCGCATGGCGGGGATCACGGTCGCGAGCGCCTGCGGGTCGTCCATGATCTCCTTCGGCACGGACCCCAGGCTGCGGATCCAGCCCAGGAGTTCGGGCTCCGGCATGCGCGCCTGCTCGGCGGTGACCACCAGGAAGCCCTCGGGCGCCCAGCCGGATGCGCCGATGAGCAGCGGCGTCTGCTCGCCGCGCTCTTGGAGCGCGAGCGTCAGCCGGTAGGCGAGCTGGGCGCCCATGCAGTGCCCGAAGAAGGCGTAGGGGCGCCCGTCGTGCTCGGCGACGAAGGCGTCGCACAGGGCCTCGACGAGCGGCTCCATCTCGGTGAAGCCGGCCTCCCCCAGCCGGTCCTGCCGCCCCGGCAGCTGCACCGTCTGGTGGGTGATGTCGGCGGGCAGCAGCGGGGGCCAGTCGCGGTAGATGGAGGCGCCGCTGCCCGCGTGCGGGAAGAGGAAGAGGCGCATGCCCGCCTCGGGGTCGGTGTCGGACGGCTGGAACCAGCGGCCGACGGCGTGGGGTGCGGAAGTGGTCACTTCGTCTCCTTCACAAGGGGGCGGAGGGCGGGCAGCAGCTCCTGGGCGATCTTCTTCAGCTGGGGGCCGGGGTGGAGGGAGCCGATGCGCAGCACGATGTGGCGGGCTCCGGCCTCCAGATAGCCGGCCAGCCACTGGGCGCACTCCTCGGCGCTGCCGTAGCCGTACGCCTGGATGGTCTCCATGGCCGCGAGCGGGCGGCCGTAGTAGCCCTGGACGTAGGTGTCGAGCTCGCGGCGGGCGCGGGACCGGTCGGGGTTGATGTTGACGGTGGCGTAGAGGCCCGGCGTGATCGCGTCCGGGCGGCGGCCGTGTTCCGCGGCGAGGTCCTCGATGCGGTGCCAGGCGGCCGCATACGCCTCGGCGCTCGGCAGGAACGGCAGCCACCCGTCGTAGTGCCGGGCCACCCGGGCCGTGACGGCGGGTGTGTCGCTGCCGGCCAGCCACAGCCGCGGGCCGCCGGGGCGGGCCGGCGGGGGCAGCCGGTCCAGGGCCTTCCACTGCCCGAGGCGGCCGTCGAAGTCGGCCGCGCCGGGTTCGTCCCGGCTGCGCCAGGCCTGCCGCCACAGTGCGACGGTGTCGTCGAGCCGGGCGGCCCGGCCCGCGAAGGGCACGCCGGCCGCGGCGAACTCCTCCTCGGTCTCCGGAATCGGGAAGCCCGCGCCGAGGCCGAGTTCGAGCCTGCCGTCACAGATCCGGTCCAGCGCGGCGATCATGTTGGCGCCGATGAGCGGCGGCCGGAGCGCGGCGGTGAGGGCGGCCGTGCCGAGGGTGAGGGAGGAGGTGGTCGCCGCCATGGCGGCGAGCACGATCAGCGGGTCCAGGCGGGGGCGGGCCAGCAGGGAGTCCCCGGTCCACAGCGAGTCGAAGCCGTACTCCTCCGCCTGGCGTGCGAAGGCCAGCAGCGGCTTGGTCGAGTAGTCCCCGGTCATGGCCATTTCCCGGGTCGGCAGCAGAACGCCGATCTCCGGCCGCCGGGTGCGGTCGTCGGTCATGTGCCCTTCCTCTGTCCGGCGGCGGGGGCGGACCCGCCGCGGTACGCCTCGCGCAGTTCGCGCCGGAGCAGCTTTCCGGAGGGGTTGCGCGGCACGGTGTCGGCGAAGACGTAGCGGGTGGGGATCTTGTAGTCGGCGACGCGGCCGGCGAGCGAGCGCATGAGGTCGCGCGGGGTCGCCTGCTGGCCGGGGCGCAGCACCACGCAAGCCTGTACGGCCTCGCCCCAGCGCTCGTCGGGCACGCCGATCACCGCGACGTCGGCGACGGCGGGATGCTCGCCGAGCGCCTTCTCCAGCTCCGCCGGGTAGATGTTCTGCCCGGCGACGATGATGGTGTCGTTGACGCGGTCGCGCAGGAAGAGGTAGCCGTTCTCGTCCAGGTAGCCCGCGTCCCCCATCAGCAGCCAGTCGCCGCGGACGAGTTCGGCGGTGGCGTCAGGGAGCCCCCAGTACTCCAGCATCCGGGAGGGGGTCCGTACGCAGACCTGGCCGGTCTGCCCGGCCGGCAGCTGCCGGCCCTCTTCGTCGACGATCTTCAGTTCGTTGCCCGGGCAGGCCCGGCCGGCGGACGCCAGGAGCGGGCTGCCGGGGACGTGGTCCGCCGGGGGCAGGCACGCGGCGACGCTGCCGGTCTCGGTGCTGGCGTAGATCTGGGCGAACTCGCAGCCCATGGTCTCCAGGCACTTCTCCAGCAGGGCGCCGGAGATGGGGGCGGCGCCGTAGGCCACCTTGCGCAGGGAGCGGAAGGTGTGGCGGCCCACCCCGGGTTCGGTGAGCATCATCTGCAGCATCGCGGGGGCGACGAAGGTGGTGGTGACGCCCAGTTCCTCGATCAGCCGCACCGCCTCCTCGCTGACGAAGATGCGCATGATGACGTTGGTGGCACCGGCGGTGAAGCTGTGCATGAACCAGCCCATGCCCGCGGTGTGGAAACCGGGGAAGGAGATGAGGCTGACGTCGTCGGGGCGCCAGTCGATCCAGCTCTCGCCGTGGCGCCGCATCTCCTCGGTGAACGCCAGGAAGGTGCGGTGCGCCAGGACGACCCCTTTGGGGAGGCCAGTGGTGCCGCTGGTGTAGAGCTGGATGACGGGGGTGTCGCGGTCGCCGCGCGGTGCGAGGTCTCGGTCGGGATAGCCGTCCTTCCATTTCACGAAGCCCGCGCCCGGCCCGTCGCCCGCGTCGAGCCGGACGAGCGTGCGCAGGCTGTCGAGGTCCGCGGCGACCCGCTCGGCCGTGGCCAGGAACTCGTCCTCGACGAAGAGGATGTCGGCGCCGGAGTCGCGCAGAATGTGGTCGACTTCGCCCGCGGTGAGCCGCCAGTTGACCGGTACCAGTACGCTCTCGCTCTTCGCGCAGGCCAGGGCGATGGTGTAGTAGTGCTCGGATTCCCGGCCGAGGTAGGCCACGCGGCTGCCGCGGACCACTCCCTGGGCGCACAGCGCGTGGGCGGCGCGGTTGCTCTCGCGGTGCAGGGTGGCGTACGTGGTGCGCCGCCCCTCGCAGTGGATGGCGACGTGGTCCGGCCGCTGTTCGGCGTGGAGCGCCGCGATGGTGGCGAGGGTGTGCTGCTGTGTGGTGTCCATGCTTCCTCCTTCCGGTGTGGCAACCGGGGTCGTTCAGGCCGGCTGTCCGGCCGTGAGCTGTGCGTCGATGTGGGCGGCGAGCTGTTCCGCGCAGGGGTGGTCGAAGGCCACCGAGGCGGGCAGCGGCAGGTGGAAGGCCCGCTCCAGGGCGTTCTTCAGTTCCATGGCGACCAGGGAGTCCAGTCCCAGCTGCGGGAAGGGGACGTCGGATTCGACGGACTCCGCGGATTCGAAGTGCAGGACGGTGGCGACGGTGGTACGGACGAACTCCTCGACGGCCGCGGCGCGTTCCTGAGGCGCTTGGGCCAGGAGTGCGTCGAGGTCGAACGCGGTGGTGTCCGGCCGTCCCGCGCCGGTCAGCCGCTCGTAGAGCGCGTTGGCCACCGGTTTGGCGGCGGTGAACCGGTCCCAGTCGCACTCCCCCGCGACGACCTGGGCCGCCGGGCCGTCGAGGAGGGTGGTCAGGGCCCGCATGCCGCGCCGCGGGGTGAAGAGCTTGATGCCCTGGCTCTGCCACGCGGCGAGCACCGGCTCGCCGAGCCTGGCGGACATGCCCACCTCGGACCAGGGTCCCCAGTTGATGCTCAGCCCCGGCAGCCCGTGGGCCGCCCTGCGCACCATGAGGTGGTCCAGGAAGGCGTTGGCGGCGGCGTAGTTGGCCTGCGTGGCGCCGCCCACCACGGAGGCGGCGGAGGAGTAGCCGACGAAGAACCGGAGCTCGGGCAGGTAGGCCGTCGCCTCGTGCAGCAGCCAGGTGCCGTACACCTTGGCCCGGAACACGGCGTCCAGGCTCTCCCAGTCGAGCTCGGACACCGGCATGTCGGCCAGGGCGCCGGCGGCGTGCACGATCCCGCCCACCGGCCGGCCGGCCGAGGTGAGCTCGGCGATGATCTGCCGGACGTCGCCCGGCTCGGATATGTCGCCCTGGTGAACGGTCACTTCTGCCTTGGTCCGCAGGCTCTCCAGCAGGTGGGCGGCGTCCGGCGGCGGCGTGGCGCTCCGGCCGACCAGCGCGATGTGCCGGGCGCCCAGGCCGACGAGGTGGTGGGCGGTGGTCAGGCCGAGTCCGCCGAGCCCGCCGGTGATCAGATAGGTGTGGGTGTCCGTGACGACGGGCGCTGCGGCATCCGCCGGTCCGGCCTCGCGGCCCGGTACGCCGGGCAGCAGCCGCCGTACGTGCCGGATCCCGTTGCGGAAGGCCACTTGGTATTCCCCGGCGTCGCGGCCGCGCCACTCGTCGGCCAGGCAGTCGAGGCCGCCGCCGGACGGCAGGTCGACCAGGGTCGTCCCGTAGGAGGGGTGCTCGTTGAGCAGCACGTGCCCGAAGCCCCACAGCGTCGCCGAAGCCTGCGGGTGCTCGGCGTGGGCCGGGTCGCCGGGGAGGGTCTGGGCGCCTTCGGTGACGAGCCACAGCCGCCGGCCGCGGCCGAACCCTGCGGCGGCGAGGCCGGACAGGAGGCCGAGCAGCTGCCGGTAGTTGCGCTCGCACTCGCCGCGCAGGGATGCGGCGCACAGCGGACCGGCGGCGGTGTCCCAGAACCAGCACAGGTCGGTGACGCTCTCTTCCCGCAGCCGTTCGAGGGCGGCTTCCGCGGTGGCCGCGAAGGTCAGGCTGGTGCCGGAGTCCGCCAGCCGGTCCGCGAGGGGGGCGAAGTCGGCCTCGGTCCGGCCCACCACGAGGACGTGGCGCCGGCCGGTCGCGGGCGGGCTCGCCAGGGGGTGTTCGAGCCATTGCGTGTGGGAGAAGAAGTCGCGACGCAGCCCGGCGGGGACGGGCGTGGGCCGCAGCCGCACTCCGAGGAGCTCGACGACCGGCCGGCCGTCGTCCAGGAGGACGACGTCGGCGGTGGTGCCGTCGCCGTCGGTGGGTGTGGCGTGGACGCTGATGACCGCCTTGAGGTGGGCGGCCCGCGGCTTCTTGAAGAAGCGCAGCTGCCGGATGCCGTGCGGCAGCAGCACGGGGCCGTCGGTGTCCAGGGCCGACAGGCAGCGCAGCGCGCTTTCGACGAGGGCGGGCGGCAGGTGCTCGGCGGCGGCCCCGTTCAGGCCGCGCAGGTCGCCGACGACGAGGCCGCTGCCGTAGGTTTCGATCCCGGTCACGCGCTGGTAGGCGGGCCCGGCGTCGAGGCCGCAGGACGCCAGGTCGGCGAGGATCTCCTCGCCGGTGCACACGTCGACGGGCAGGCCGGTCGGCCGGGGTATGTCCGGGGACGCAGTGGCGGGCTCCGCGAGGATCCGGGCGGTGGCGTGGCGGCGTTCGGCCGGTCCGTCGCCGCCGGTGGCGAGGCTGACCACTTCCATGACGGCGTCGCCGCCGGGGAGGGTGCGCAGCCGGGTGCGGAGGTCGACGGTGCCGTCCTCGGGGAGGGTCAGGGGCTCGTGCAGGGCGAGGTCCGCCACGGTGCGGTCGGTGGTCCCGTAGACGGCGTCCTGGAGTGCGAGGGCCAGCTCCAGGTAGCCGCCGAGGGGGAAGACCGCTTCTCCCAGGGCGGTGCTGCCGTCCAGGCAGGCGGGCTGCGCGGCGGAGATGCGGGCGGCGAACTCCCGGGTTCCGTCGGCCGTGGTGGCCTCGGTCTCCTCGCCCAGCAGCGGGTGGTGGGCTGCGGCGGTGGCGGCGGGGCCGCCGAGGCCGTGCCGGGGGCCGGTGAAGGGCAGCCAGTACTTCTTGTGGTCGAAGGCGTAGCCGGGCAGGGTGATCCTGCGGCGGTCGGCGCCTTGGTGGAGGCCGGACCAGGAGACGGGGAGCCCGGCGGTGTACAGCTGGGCCAGTGACCGCAGGGCGGTGTCGCCGTGCGGGTCGGTGCGGGCGGCGCTGGGCAGCCAGAGGTGTTCGCCGGCGGCCACGCACTGCTTGGCGAGCGGGGTGAGCGCCGCCGAGGGGCCGATCTCCACGAAGGCGTGCTTGCCGCGCCGTTCGATGGTGCGGACGCCGTCGGCGAAGTTCACCGGCTCGCCGATGTGCCGGACCCAGTACTCGGGCGTCGACAGCTCGCGCGGTGTGGCGATTTTGCCGGTGGTGTCGGAGACCAGAGTCACGGTGGGCTCGTGGAAGCGGATACCGGCCAGGGCCGTGCGGAACTCGTCGTACGTACCCGTCATCAGCGGCGAGTGGAAGGCGTGCGAGACGGGCAGGCGCTTGACGCGGATGCCGCGGTCGCGCAGCACCGCGACGACCTCTTCGAGCGCGGCCTCGCCGCCGGATACGACGCACTGCTCAGGGGAGTTGACGGCGGCGATCGCCAGGTCGGGGTGGTCGGCGCAGAGCGGGGCGACGTCCTCGGCCGGGGCGGCGACCGCCGCCATTCCGCCGGGTACGGACACCTCCTGCATCAGGCGCGCCCGGACGGAGACGAGGGTGACCGCGTCGTCGAGGGTGAACACGCCGGCGACCGCCGCGGCCGCGATCTCACCGATGCTGTGGCCGAGCAGGACGTTGGGGCGGATGCCCCACGAGATCCACAGTTTGGCGAGCGCGTACTCGTAGGTGAAGAGCGCGGGCTGGGTGTACAGGGTCTGGTCGATCGCCGCCGCGTCATCCCCGGCCGCATCGAGCAGCAGGGACCTGACCGACCGTCCGAGGCGGGGTGTGAACAGCCGATCGCACTCGTCGACGTGCGTGCGGAATTCCGGGTGGCGCAGGTACAGCTCCCGGCCCATGCCCGCGTACTGGGCGCCCTGCCCGGTGAAGAGGAACGCGACCTTGCGGATGTCGCGGGCGGTGGCGCGCTGCGGTTCCTTCTGTGCCAAGTGACGGTCGAGCAGCCCCACCAGGTCCTCGCGCGTGCGGACCACGCCCGCCACGCGCCGGGCGAAGTGGGAGCGGCCGACGTTGCCGGTGTGGCACAGGTCCGCGATGTCGGTGTCGGGGTGCTCGTCGAGGAAGCCGCGGTAGCGCTCCAGTTGGAGCCGCAGGGACCGCTTGGTCTTGGCGGAGAGCGTGAAGACGCTGCCGCGGTCGTCGGAGGCCGGTGCCCGGGTCGGGGCGGGTGCCTCTTCCAGGACGGCGGCCGCGATGCCGCCCGCGAAGCCGAAGCTGTTGACGAGCGCGCGCCGGGCCCCGGCGGGCTTCCAGGGGCAGCCATCGCGGGGGACGGTCACCGGGTAGCTGTCCCAGGGGATGCGCCCGGACGGGTTGGTGAAGTTCAGGTGCGGGAAGACGGCGCCGTCGCGCATCTGCAGGAGCGTCTTGATGACGCCCACGACGCCCGCCACCGGTTCCATGTGCCCGAGGTTCGTCTTGACGGACCCGACCACGACGGGATCCGCCTTGGTGTGAGACTCGGCGAAGACGTCGCTGATGGCGCCCATTTCGATGGGGTCGCCGAGCTGGGTGCCGGTGCCGTGCGCCTCGACGTACTGGATGTCGGCCGGCTCCAGCCGGGCGTTGGCCAGGGCGGTGCGCATCACCGCCTCCTGGGCCGAGCCGTTGGGCACGGTCAGCCCGGCGCTGTCGCCGTCCTGGCCCACGGCGGTGCCACGGACGAGGGCGAGGACGGTGTCCCCGTCCCGCTGTGCGTCGCCGAGCCGCTTGAGGACCAGGACGCCGCAGCCCTCGGACCGTACGTAGCCGTCGGCCGCGTCGTCGAAGGTCTTGCACTGCCCGTCCGGGGCCAGCATGTTGGCGTGCGAGAACATCACCAGGATGCGCGGGTGGTGAATGGCGTTGACGGCGCCGCACAGGGCGATGTCGCACTCCCCGTCGCGCAGCCCGCGGACAGCGAGGTGCAGTGCCGTCAAGGACGAGGCACAGGCCGTGTCCACGCTCAGGCTCGGACCCCGCCAGCCCAGGAAGTACGACAGCCGTCCCGAGAGGGGAAAGGCGGAGATGCCCGAGGCGAGGTGGCCGTCCAGCTCCTCGTAGGCCAGGCCGTCCAGCTCCAGCGCGTAGTCGATGGAACTGGTCCCCACGTAGACGCCGCCGTTTCCGTGCCGCAGCCGGGCCGGGTCGACGTTGGCGTGTTCCAGCGCCTGCCAGGTGGTTTCCAGCAGCATGCGCTGCTGGGGGTCCATGTACTGCGCTTCCTTGGGCGAGATGTTGAAGAACTGCGCGTCGAACCGGTCGATGTCGTCGAGGAATCCGCCGCCCGTGGTGTGGATCTTCCCCGGCTCGTCGTCGGACTGCGGGGTGAACCGCCGGGCGTCCCACCGGTCCTCGGGCAGGGGCACGATGCCGGAACGGCCTTCGCGCAGGAACGCGCCGAAGTCGTCGAGGGTGTCGTTGCCGCCGGGGAAGCGCAGGCCGACGCCGACGATGGCGATGGGCTCGTGCTTCTCCCGCAGCAGCTTCTCGATGGTCTCGTCGCGCTCGCGCCCGGTGTCCTCCTCGCCGAAGAGGTCGGCGAGGACGTCCTCGCGCAGGTGGGCGAGGAGCTGTCCCAGGGTGGGCCGGCTGAACAGGGCGTTGGCGCTGACGGGGCGGCCGAGCAGCTCCTCCAGGCGTTGTTTGATCTCGGTGATGCGCAAGGAGGTGAAGCCGAGGGTGAAGTAGCTGGTGTCCAGGGGGAGGTCTTCGGTCTCGGTCATCAGGAGGGTGGCCCGGAACTCCCCGGTGACCATCGCCTCCAGCGCCTCCCCGCGCTCGGCCCGCGCCAGCCCGCGCAGCCGCCGGACCGCCGGGGTCGGTTCATTCATCGCGCTCACCGTTTCCATGGGTTCGTATCGAGGTCCAGCTCATGCGGCGGCCACCACCAGTGCGGCGTTCTGGCCGCCGAATCCGGCCGAGTTGCTCACGGCGATCCGCGGCGTGACGGGTGACGGCTCGCGGGCCACCCGCAGGTCGATCTCCGGCTCCAGGGCGGTCAGGTTGGCGGTGGGCGGCACCACGCCCCGCTCGACGGCGAGCACGCTCAGGGCGGCCTCCACCGCGCCGCCGGCCCCGAAGAGGTGGCCGGTCACCCCCTTGGTGGAGGTGACCAGCGGTCCGTCCCCGAAGACCCGGCGGATCACCCGGGCTTCGACGAGGTCGTTGACGGGGGTGGAGGTGCCGTGCGCGTTGACGTGGCCGACCTCGTGGCCGCCGATTCCGGCGTCGTCGAGCGCCGCGCGCACGGCCCGCTCCAGGCCCCGGCCCTCCGGGTCGGGCGCGGTGACGTGGTGCGCGTCGGCCGAGGCGCCGTAGCCGGCCAGCAGGGCGCGGGGGCGCGCGCCGCGCGCCGTGGCGTCCTGCCGCCGCTCCAGGACCAGGACGGCCGCGCCCTCGCCCGCGACGAAGCCGTCGCGGTCCTTGTCGAAGGGGCGCGAGGCGCCCTTGGGGTCGTCCTGCCGCCGTGACAGGGCGCCCATCCGGGCGAAGCCGGCCATCACCAGCGGGGTGACCATGGCTTCGCTGCCCCCGGCGAGCACGACGTCGCAGCGGCCGTTGCGCAGCAGGTCGAGGGCGATGCCGAGGGCGTTGGCGCCCGAGGCGCAGGCGGTGGCCACCACCATGCTGGGGCCGGTCGCGCCGAACTCCATGGACAGCTGTCCGGCCAGCATGTTGGGCAGTTGCATGGGCAGCAGCAGCGCGGAGATGTACTGCGCGCCTTCGGCCAGCAGCACTTGGTGCTGTGCCTCCACCGTGCCGGGGCCGCCGTCCGCGCACCCCATCACCACCCCGACGCGCGCCCCGTCCCAGCCGGCCGGGGTCAGCCCGGCGTCCGCGACCGCCTCCCGGCCCGCGACGACGGCGAACTGCACGAACCGGTCGAGGCGCCGGGCGAGCCGCCCGCCCAGGAGGCGGGCCGCGTCGAAGCCGGGCACCCGGCACGAGATGCGCACCGGGTTCGCGGCCAGGGTGTCGTCGAGGGCGGCGGCAGGGGTGCCGGAGCAGATGCCCTCCCAGCTGCTCTCCACGCCGATCCCCGCCGGGGTGACCAGGCCGAGGCCGGTGACCACCACGTCGCTGCGGGGCATCAAGCGGCCCTGGCGGTGCGGTCCCCGATGAGGGAGGCGATCGCGTCGAGGCGCTGCAGCTCGGCGAGTTCGTCGTCGCTGACCCGGGCCTCGAACTGCTTCTCGATCACCAGGGAGAGTTCCACGAGGTCCAGCGAGTCGAGTTCGAGTTCGGTGAGGGTCGCCTCGGGGGCGACGAGGTCGGGGTCGGCCTGGAACGAGGTCACGAGGATCTCTTTGAGCTGGTCGAGCAGCATGGGGGTCTCCCTCGTTTTGTCGGTGCGTGTGCGGGGTGCGGGGCCGGGTGCCGTCCGGGTCAGGCGGCTTCGGCTTCGGTGTTCACATAGGCGGTCACACGGGGCCAGACCACGGTGGCCGCGCCCCAGGTGAGGCCGCCGCCGAAGGCGGCGAGCAGGGTGCGGTCGCCCTCGCGGAGCCGGCCGGCGGCGGTCTCCTCCGCGAGCAGCAGCGGCACCGAGGCCGCCGCCGTGTTGCCGACCCGGCCGATGTTCGCCAGCCGGCGCTGCGGGGGCACGCCGAGCCGCTCGGCGACGGCGTCGGTGATGCGGGCGTTGGCCTGGTGGGCCGCCAGCCGGTCCACCTCGTCGGCGGTCCAGCCGGCGGCGGCCAGGGCCTGGTGTGCCGCCGCGGTCATGCGCTCGACCGCGTGCCGATACACCTTGCGTCCGTCCATGCGGAAGTAGTGATCCTGCGGGTCGGCGGGGCCGCCGGCCGAGCGCTGCCGCGAGCCGCCCGCCGGGATGCGGATGAGGTCGCTGTGGTCGCCGTCGCTGCCCAGGACGCACCGGCCCACCGCGCCGGGCTCCTCCGGCCGCCCGGCGCGCAGCACCACGGCCCCCGCGCCGTCGCCGAAGATGGCGGCGGTGGTGCGGTCGTCCGGGTCGAGGATGGTGCTGTAGGCCTCGGCGCCGATGAGCAGGACGCGCTCGGCCGTGCCGGTCGCCACCAGGCCGGCGGCGGCCGCCAGGGCGTACAGGAATCCGGTGCACACCGCCGAGACGTCGAAGGCGGCGGCGCCGGACAGCCCCAGCCGGGCGGCCACTTCGGGGGCCGTGGCGGGACACGGCCGGTCCGGGGTCGTGGTGGCGAGTACGACCGTGTCGGCGCTGTCGGAGCCGGAGGCCTTGAGGGCCAGCCGGCCCGCTTCGACGGCCAGGTCGCCGGTGGCCATGCCTGCCCCGACGCGGCGCCGCTCGCGGATGCCGGTGCGCTCGCGGATCCAGGAGTCGGTGGTGTCCAGGCGCGCCGCCAGGTCGTCGTTGGTGACCACGCGCGGCGGCAGCCAGGCCCCCAGGCCCGCGATCACGGCCGCCGGGCCGCTCACCGGGGTTCCCGTGCCGCGCGGGTGAGGGGCTCAGTGATCCCCATGTAGGCCATCCGGGCCGCGGCCATCTCGTCGGTCCACTGCTCGGCCATGTCGTAGCGCTCGCGCGGGGTGGTGTCGATCAGCTTCTTGCCGGGCCACACCTCGTAGTCGCCGACGAGGTCGGCGTGTTGCAGCATGCCTTCCTGGAAGAGCTCCTCACGGTGCATGACGAACTCCTCGTCGGGCACCTCGTCCCAGAGCCGGCGGCCCCGTTCGAGGATCTCCGCGAGCCGGGGCCGGTACTCGGGGTGCTTGAGCAGGTGTTCGCGGATGATGGAGCTGCCGACCGCCAGGTGCCGGATCTCGTCGATCGCGGTACCGCGCGCGATCTCACCGGCTGCGGGGTCGAGCGGGTCCCACTTGCGCTCGCTGAGCTCGGCGGCGGGGGCGAGCACCCCCTCGATGACGATGGCGAAGACGGCGACCGCCCCGATGAAGTCCCCCTCGTCGCGCACCACGCGCACCGCGAACTCCTCGACGGGGTCGAGGACCCTGCGGGTGTAGTCGGCGGCCATCTCGTCGATGGTGGGGATCAGCTTGTCGGCGGGGATGCCCAGTTCCACGAGGTGTTTGCGGAACACCATGGAGTGCCGGGCCTCGTCGACCAGCTGGGTGGCATAGAACTCCATCTCCGTGATGCCGGGGGCGCTCGCCACGTAGTGCGAGAGGATGCGGGTCGCCTTCTCCTCGGCCACGGAGCGGAAGCCGAGTTCGAGGATGAGGGCGTCGCGCAGCGGGCCGTCCTCGCGCATGTGGTCCGGCGTCGCCGCCTCGGGCGCGTGCCCGGTCGCCGCGCGGCCGGCCAGCGTGCCCTGGGCCACGTGCCCGAGCCAGTAGGCCAGGTCGCACTGGTCGGCGGTGAGGGTGAGGGTGGTGGCGCCGTCGAGCAGGCCGGGTGCCTGCTCGAAGTCCGCCTCGGGAGGGGTCGTACCGCTCATGGGTCGTTCTCCTTGTCGCGGGGTCGGTCAGTCCAGCGGGGTGGCGGCGTGCGGGGTGTCGTGGCGGCGGGTGCGGCGGGCGACGTCGTAGAGCTCGGCGCCGTACAGCCGGCCGTCGCAGCTGAGCAGGGGCCGACCCTCGCCCGCGGCACCGTCGGTGACCTCGGCCAGCAGCAGGTCGTGGTCACCGCCCGGGAACACCCCGGTGATGCGGCACCCGAGCCAGGCCATCGCGCCGTCGAGCAGCGGCGCGCCGTGGGCGTGGTGCGCGCTCCAGCCGACGGCGGCGAACTGCTCCGGCCCCGGGGCGCGGCCGGGCCGGGCGAACCAGTCGGCCAGCAGGGCCTGGCGGCTGCTCAGCACGTTGACGGCGAAGGTGCCCGCGTCGCGGGCGAGCTCGCTGAACCGGGAGCCGCTGCGCAAGCACACGCACACCAGCAGCGGGTCCCGGGAGACCGTGCCGACGGAGCTCGCCGTGGTGCCGTGCAGGGGGCCGCCGCCCGCCACGGTGAGCACCGAGACGGCACTGGCGAGGCGGCGTACGGCGGCCACGGCGTTCATCGGCCGGTGCCCGAGGCGCTCGTCACGGGTTCGGCGGCCGGTGCGGGGCCGCCCATGAGGTCCGCGACGAACCGCCGGTAGGCGGGGCTGGGCTGGGGCTCGAAGGACAGGGCGAAGGGTTTGAGGAAGTTGCCGAACAGACCCCTGTCGCCGAAGAGGTGGAAGGGCAGGACGAGCAGGGCCCACTCGGGGCCGTACAGCCAGATCCACAGACCGGCGACGACGGCCTGGGTGGCCAGGCTGTGCATGAGGTTGTAGGCCACGTAGTAGCCCTTGGCGATGCGCCCGTCCGGACTGCGCCGGTAGGCCAGGGCGCCGGGGAGGTATCCGATGACGTCGATGTAGAGGAAGAGGATCAGCGCGGGAAGCCAGCGGATCTCGTCGTAGTGGGCGATCATCAACCCGGTGACGACGGCGAATCCGACGAGGTACTCCGCCCGGTGCAGCCGGTAGGTGACGGGGGTCTCGACCGGGTTGGCGTGGTCCATCCGAAGCCCCCTCAGTCCACCGCCGCCGCGCCCTGCGGCGCGGGGGCGAGTGCGAGGTCTCCGGTGAAGGAGACGCCGGTGAACATGCCGGAGACAGCCCAGGCGACGGTCTCCTTGATGACGCGCTCGGCGATGGGGTCGAGGATGCCTTCGAGGCTGACGATGCCGAAGTCGAAGTCGGCGTGGAAGCGCAGCCGGCAGTCCGCGCCGTCCTGGGCCAGTTCCCAGGCTCCGGAGAAGGAGTCGAAGTCGCCGTCCGACTGCTCGAATTCGATGCGCAGTTCCTCGCGCAGGAAGGTGTCGTCCTCCTGCCACCGCAGCAGACCGCTGCGGAAGTGCAGCTCCCAGCTCGACGAGCCGGTCTTCTCCGGCCAGGTGGCGTGCACGGTCGCCGACTCGACATGGGGGGCGAGCTCCGGGTAGCGGTCGAAGCGCACCACGTTGTCGAACACGGTCCCCGCATCGGTGTCCGGGATCACCGCTTCCAGTTCCACACGCCGCATGTCACCTACCGCCTTCCGGCATCCGGGCGCGCCGGGCCAGCAGGTCCCTGGTCGCGCGATCGAAGGAGTCGAGCAGAATGTCCGCTTCGTCGTCGGTGAGGTTCGCCGGCGGGGTGAAGCGCACCACCGCGCTGCCGTTCATGGAGTGGTTGGCCACGAGCCCGTGGTTGAACAGCTCGATGAGCAGTTCGCCGGCGAGTCCCGCCTCCACGAACTCCACGCCGATGAGCAGCCCTTGGCCGCGCACGTCGACCACCAGCTCCTGGCAGTTCTCCCGCGCCACCCGCTCGATCTCGGGCAGGAGCCGTTCGCCCAGCGTGCGGGCCTTCTCGACGAGGCCGTCGTCGCGCACGGCGCGGACCGCGCCCTGCACGGCCGCCATGAGCAGCGGGGCGCCGGAGAAGGTGGCGGTGTGCAGGTAGGGGTCCTTGTCGAAGGGCGCGAAGGTCTTGCGGTTGGCGACGGCGGCCGAGACCGGGACGACGCCGCCGCCGAGCGCCTTGCCGGTGAGCAGGACGTCCGGGGTGACCCCGTACAGGTCGGCGCCCCACCATGCGCCCAGGCGGCCCATGCCGGTCTGGACCTCGTCCAGGATGAGGAAGCCCTCGTGCTCCCGGCACAGCCGTGCCACGCCCGGCAGGTAGCCCGGCGGCGGAAGGATCACGCCTCCCTCGCCCTGGACGGGCTCGACGATCACGCAGCACTCGCCGGGGTGGGCGGCGAGCACGGCCTCCAGTGCTTCGAGGTCGCCGAAGGGAAGGTGGGTGACGTCGGGGAGCAGGGGCCGGAAGGGCTTCTGGTAGACCTCCTTGGCGGTGGCGGACAGCGCCCCGAGGGTCTTGCCGTGGTAGCCGTTGTGCATGGAGATCAGCCTGCGCTTGCCATGGGCGCGGGCCAGTTTGAGGCCCGTCTCGACGGCTTCGGCTCCCGAGAGCGCGAAGTGCACCCGGTCCATGCCGGGCGGGGTGACGGAGGTGAGGGCCTCGGCCGCGCGGGCCACGGAGGGTTCGAGCAGGATGCGGGTGGCGACGGGGTGGGTCGCCAGCTGGCGCCGGACGGCGTTCATGACGACCGGGTGGCGGGCGCCCATGATGAAGACGCCGTAGCCGCCGCAGTTGAGGAACCGCTCGCCGTCGCTCGTCTCCAGCCAGGCGCCGGAGGACGACACCTCCATGTGGCTGCCGAACAGCTCGGCGAGGGTGGCCCGTCCCTTGCTCAGGTGTGCGCGGTACAGGCCGAGGATTTCGTTCTCGGTATCGGTTGTCGCCTGTTCTTCGAGATAGGTGGTCACGTCCTGCTTCCCCAGCGGTCGGTGTGTGGGTGGGTGGACTGGTGCGGGCGGTCGGGAGGGTCAGGAGAGGATGAGGGGGCGGCCCGCGAAGTAGTCGGCGAGCGCCTCGGCCGTGCTGCCGCGGGACGGCGGGTGGAAGGCGAGCGGACGGACCGCGGTGGCCAGGTAGGCGACGTCGTCCGAGGTGATGAAGGCCATGCCGCCCAGCAGTTCGGTGGCCAGGTCGGCCACGGTGGTGAGCGCCTGCTGGGCCGCGAAGCGGGCGACGAGGACGGAGGCGACGGCCGCGTCGCCGTTCTCCCCGTCGCGCACCGCCCGGGCCGTGCCCTCGACCAGGGCCACCGCCGACTCCAGGGCGACGCCCAGGCGCGAGCGGTCGGCCACGCTCCCCCGGCCACGCTCCATCACCTGCTCGGCCAGCGCACCGGCCGCACCGATGTACCCGGCGGTGACCAGCAGTTCGAACCAGATGAAGCCCGCGGTCTGCAGGTCGTCCAGCCGTCCGGGGTCGTCGGGGGTGGTGCGGATGACGTGACCGGCCGGGACGTGGACGTCCGTCAGCCGTACCTCGTCGCTCTGCGCGGCCGCGAGGATGCGGCTCGACCAGAAGGGGCTGACGGTCAGGCCGGCGGAGTCGGAGGGGATGAGCAGCAGGGCCAGGGAGGCGGAGCCATCGTCCTCGGGCAGGGACACGCTGGCCGTGAGCAGGTCCATCGAGCCGGAGAGGCTGCAGGGCTTCTTCGAGCCGTTGACGAGGTAGCCGCCGTCCTCGGCGGGGGTGGCCACCACCGAGGGGTTGAGGATGTTCTGCTCGGTGCGGCCCTCGGCCCAGCCGGACGCCAGCAGCAGCCGCTCCGGGGCGATGCGGCCGAGGAGGTCCACCTGCCGGGGGGTGAGCCGTCCGGCGGTCGCCGCGAGGGCGAAGAGCATCGCGGCGGTGAAGTGGTGCATGGTGGAGGCGACGGCGAGCGACGGCGAGCACGAGCCGATGGCTCGGGCCACCCGCACGGCCTCCAGCGCATCGGCGTCCCGGCCGCCATAGGCGGCGGGTACGAGCAGGGACGGGCCGTCGTGCTCCCGGAAGAGCTCGACCACCGGGCTGCCCGGGGCCTCGCGCTCGGCCAGCGGGATCTCCGCCAGGGCCTTGACGAGTCCCGGGTGATGACGTTCGCAGGCTTCTCGGGCCGTATCGAGGGAACGCACGGGGGATGCCTCCTGAGGGCTGTGGGGCGGGCTGGATGCGGGGGCGGCGGGGCCGGGCGTCAGGCCTCGAAGGCCGCCTGCCGGGGCGGTATCCCGTCGCAGATGCTCACGCCCTGCAGGTGCGAGGTCTTGAGCATCGGGTAGTTGGCCTCGCCGAAGACCCCGCCGGTCAGGCCGGTGCCGCCGTGGCTGGGCACATAGGGCAGGAAGCCGATGTGGGAGTCGTTGACCTTCAGCAGTCCGCCGTTGCGCACCCGGGTGACGAAGCGGTCCACCACCTGCGGGGAGCGGGACCACAGCGAGTTCCGCAGCCCGTACTCGTTCGCGTTGACGAAGCGGACGACCGCGTCGAGCAGCGCCGCGTCGTCCGCGGCCGGCTCGGGGACCACGACGGGAATCAGCGGGAAGAACGTCTCGTGCCGGACGACGTCCAGCTCCCGCGCTCCGGTGAGCCCGTCCACCCGCAGGACGGTGGGTTCGAGGAACACTCCGGTCGGCGAGGGCGTGCCGTCCACTTCCAGCCGGCGGCCGCCGCAGACAGGCTGCGCGCCCTGGCCGACGGCCTGTTCCAGCAGGGCGAAGAACCGCTCGCTGCGGCGTACCGGCGAGAGCAGGACGTCCGGCTCGTCGGGATAGCCGGGCCGGATCAGTGCGGCCTGGCGGCGGACGGCGGACAGCAGCTCTTCGGCGACGTCGGGGTGGACCACCACGTGGTTGGGGACCATGCAGATCTGGCCGGAGCCGAAGAAGCACTCGGTGATGGCCTCGGCCGCGAGCTCCAGGTCCGCGTCCTTCCAGACCACCAGGCAGTCGTTGCCCGCGAGTTCGAGGATGGGCTTCTTGCCGCGGGCGACGCAGTCCTGCTCGAAGCGCTTGCCCTCCTCGCTGCCGCCGAAGTAGAGGATGTCGTCGACGCCGGGGTGCTCCAGCCAGCGGTCCAGTATCTGCCGCGGCTTTCCGCAGATGACGTTCAAGGTGCCGGGCGGGGCGCCGAGTTCGGCCAGCAGCGGGGCGACGAGCTCGCGGAGGATGTACATCGTGCTCAGGGCGATGCTGCGTGGCGCCCGCACCACCACGGCGTTGCCTGCCATGAGGGACAGCACCGCAAGCGCCGAGCTGGGCGCCGGAGCGTTCTGCGGCGGGTTCACGCACACCACGCCGTCCGCCTGGCGGCGTACGACGAGCCGGCGCGGGCCGTGCTCGAACTCCGTGTGCATCTGCTGCTCGTACCAGGAGCAGCTGTCCGCGCTGAACACCTGGAGGAGGCAGGTCAGTTCCCATTCGGCGAGTTTTCTGGGGTGTGCCTCGGCGACGAGAATCTCCAGCAGGGTTTCCCGGTGCGCCACGAGCTGTTCCCGGAACATCTCGCCGAGCTTCATGCGCGTAGCCAGCGGCATGCGGGACCACTCGTCGACCGCGGCGGCCGCGGCCTCGGTCGCCGCATCGATCTGGGCGCCTTCGGCAATCGCCACGCGCCCCACCACATAGGGGTGCCTCGCGGCTTCGGAATTCGGGTCGGGATCCAGTTCCAGCTGCCTTTTGAGGCTGACGCTCGTGAATACGTCCTCGAGCAGGGAGCGGGAGCTGACCGTATACACCCAGCTCGTACCCTCGACGTCATCGCCTCCGATGAAGGAGGCAAAATCGAATAACATGCGTTGTCTTCCCTTCGCATTACACGGGTACGACCGGATGTTCCGCTTCAATCCTCGCAAGATTGCCTGACCCGTTACTGACAGGTTTCTGACTCTTCCGGCACACTGCCGACGGCGGTCTCCAGCAGGTGGCCCAGTTCTTTTGCGTTCATGTCGAAGAGTTCACCGAAGGACGCCGCGGATTCGACATCACCGCCGGTGGAAAGGAATTTGGCGCGCATCAGGTCGCGGTGCCGCGCCCGGGTGTCGGGTCCGGCGCCGCCGACGGGGATGGTCCGCTCGCGCATCACCGTCCGGCCGTCGGCCAGTTGAACGGTGACGCGGGCCGGGGTGCGTTTGGTGGCGTGCGCATAGTCGTCCGCCGGATCGCCGGGACGGCCGAGGAGGTCGAGGAGCTCCTCGCCGCCGAAGGCGCGCAGCCACTCCGCTCCGCGCGGGCCGGCCCTGCGCACCGCCTCGCCGAACGGCGCCTCGCCGCGGAAGAGTTCCCGGGTCATCTCCGGGTCGTGCACCAGGCGCACCTTCTCCGCCAGCGCCCAGCGGTCCGCGTCCCGCACCGCGGGCGGGGCGTAGTCGGCGACCGTCAGGTCGCCGCTGAGCAGCGCGGTCGCCACCGTGTAGCGCAGCGACAGCGGCAGGGTGCTGCTGGGAGCGCCGGGGCCGGCCGCGTACTTCTCCGCCAGACGTCCGACGTAGGCCGTGTAGCAGGAGGCCTCGACGACGATTTCCGAGATCTGTGAGGGCTCGACGCCGCGCAGGGCGGGGTGGAGTTCGACGGCGCAGTCCACGGCCGCGTCGATGCCGGGCCCGGCCGGGCGCACCTTGAAGGAGAGGGTGTCGGTGTGCCACAGCCGGCCCAGTCCGCAGGTCACGGCGTCGGGCAGCGGCACGTCGGCGAAGCGGGACAGGAAGCCCCCGGGGTGCTCCAGGAGGTCGGCCGCCCCGCGCAGGCCCGCGGCGGCGGCGTCGCAGGCGTCCATGCTCATGCGTACCGGCGCAAGGACGCTGAGCACGCGGGCGTCGCTGCTCAAGAAGGCGTGGTGGAGGGTCCACGGGGGCATGGACAGCGCCAGGCCCAGCGCGTCGGTCCAGCGGGCGGCCGGGGCGCCCTGGCAGTGCAGCCGTCCGCTCACGGCCCCCACCAGGGACGTCTGGACGGCCATCTGGCCGCGGAAGGGACCGAGCGTCGACGCGGCGGTGACGCGCGCGGCGCACTCGTTGGCCACGATCACCGCGGTGACCAGCTCGGCGCCGCTGAGCCCCAGCGCACGGGCGTAGGCCACGGGGACGGAGACGGTGGAATTGGACAGATGGCCCGCATAGGCCGTGTCGTCGAGGTTGAGCCAGGAGCCGAGGCCGGCGAGCACGCACGCCGACCGGGCGGGGTCGTCCTGCAGCGGCGGGCCGAAGGCGCGCACCAGGTCCCGTCCCCGGGGGTGCGCGAGCCCCGCACGGATCGCCGCGAGCTGGGAGAGCACCTGGCTCTGGGCCAGCTCCACCACGCGCGGGGGCAGATCGTCCGGCCGCAGCGCGGCCGCCCACTCCGCCAGTTCGGCCAGCAGGCCCCCGCGCTCCGTCTGCTCCTCTGTTTCCTTCATTTCCCGTCCCGGGCCGCGGCGCGGGAGCGGTCGGGGGCCGGGCTGCACAGGACGGGCAGCGCGCCGGCGACCACCTCCAGGGTGTAGCGGGAGCGGGCCGGGGGGAGGAGCTCGCCGTCGTGCTCGAAGCAGAGCGGAGCCCCGTCGAGGCGTTCGAGGACGACCTGGCGTCCGCGGGTGTAGACCGCGCCGGGTTCGAGGACGTGCCGGCCGGTGCGCAGGAGTCCGGGGAGTGCGGCGGGGGGCGTACCGCTCCCGGCTATGCAGACGTCGAGCAGTCCGTCGTCGAGGACCGAGCGCGGCAGCACGTCGTACTGCCAGGCGCGGAAGCGGCCCCCGCCGACGTTGGCGAAGACGGTCGGCCCTTCGTGGACCACCGTTCCGTCGACGGTGACCCTGCCTTCGTAGGGGGTGAAGCGCGCCGCCGCGCGGGCGAGTCCGGCTTCGAGCCGGGCCGGGCCGGTGACCTTCACCTCGCGGGCGTCCTGCAGGACCTGCGCGGTGAGGCCGGCGCCCGCGCCGAGCACGACCGGCCGGGCGAGCTCGGATATCCAGGCGAGGTCGAGGTGGCGGACGCGGTCGTCGGGAGCGCCCAGTGCGGCTTCGAGGGCGAGGGGCCAGGGCGTCTCGCCCCAGTGCGAGCGGTAGTTGGAGTTCCCGGTCCCGGCGGGGATCACCATGAGCGCGTGCCGCCTCGGGCGCCCGCGGCCGGCGGTCATACCCGACACCACTTCCCAGGTGGTCCCGTCGCCGCCGACCGAAACGATCACGTTGGTTCCCTCGTCCGATGGCCGCGACACCTCCTGGAATGCGTAATTCCGGGCGTCCTCACGCCCTCCGGCCCAGTGGACCCGGACCCGGGGAGTAAATCGCGAGCAGTGCTCCGCCACCTTGTCCACCAAGGACTCGGACACCCGGCCGGCGATTGGATTCGCAATGACGACGCAGCAATGCGGCGGCCGCGTGGAGCCTCTCACCATAATTCACTCCCGCTCGTCCGTGATTAACTTCCGTCCATCATTCGCTCCCGGATCTGACGCCCGGCTGACCTGTTACTGACAAGCGCATCAAGGGATTTCAAGCGTCCAACCGGGCTCTTGCGCCGGGTTCTTCCTGCCATATAGTGAGCGGTGCTCGACACCCTGGCGACCGGCGCCGACACCGGCAGAAAGGCGACCAGCATGACAGCGGAAACCATCTCGGCGGAAACGGTGCTGGAACAGATCCGGCAGCACACCGAATCGGAAAACCCCAGTTCATTTCTCGCGGTGAACGAGGGCAACGAGTACTTCACCGCCCCGGGTCTGCCCGGAGTCGTCGTCTACCGGTCCACGGGCCGATATCTGGTGCAGTTCGGGGGCCCTTTCGCCCCGCGGGAGTCATATCTGCCGCTGCTGGCAGCCTTCAAGGACTTCGCCGACGGCTGCGGGCAGCCCATCGTCGCGGTGCAGCTCCAGGATCACGACGCCCGGCTGTACGCACGCCACGGCTTCACCGTGAACCAGATCGGCGCGTCCTACGCCGTCGACCTGGACGCCTTCACCCTGGCCGGCAGCAAGTTCATGCAATTGCGGAACAAGATATCCCGGGCGTTCCGGAACGGGCTCACGGTGACCGAAGCCCCCCTCGACACCTGGCAGCAGGCCATGCGCGCAATCGACGGCCAGTGGCTGAGCGGCAAAGGGGAACAGGCCCGGCCGCTGGAGTTCCTCGTCGGCCAGTACGGCGGCGCCATGCAGAGCCATCGCCGCCTGTTCGTCGGCACCGTGGACGGCGAACTCGTCGGCTACATCTCCTACTCCCCCGTCCACGGCGAGCGCGCGGGATGGATGCACGACCTCAGCCGCCGCCGGCCGGACGGCTCTCCCGGCATCATGGAGGCCATCAACAAGACGGCCATGGACGTCTTCCACTCCGAAGGCACCCGGTGGCTGCACTTCGGCTTCACCCCCTTCACCGGGCTGCGGGCGGAGTGCGAGCCCGAAGGCGCCAGCCCCGCCTTCGGCTGGCTCATGCAGTTCCTCAGGGAGCACGGCGAGGCGGTCTACCCCGCGGCCACACAGCTGGCCTACAAGCTGAAGTGGGCTCCCCAGCTGGTGCTTCCCGAGTACGTGGCCTTCCAGGGCCGGGCCGGCATCGGCGCCTTCGTCCACATTTTCCGCGCTGCCAATGCTTTGTAGACATAGCGGCCTTGTGAGGTACACCGCGCTCGATCGTCCCGCCCTCACCTCATCCGACCGGACACAGGAGTGAACTCATGGCCGACAACGCGCGTACGGAACTCACGCCGGAGCAGGCGAGGGACCGCGTCATCTCACTGTTCATGGGGGTCTGCGCGGCACCCGACGACGCATCGGTCGCGGCGGAGGCCGACCAGGCCCTGCACGACCTCGATGCGCTACTGGGAAGCGGCTGACCGGTCACGGTCCTTTCTCCTCCAGCACGTTGGCGAGCAGCGTCCATCGCTCGGCGCAGGCGCGGGCGGCCCGGGCGATCACGGCCCGGCGGTGCCGGGGCACGCACTGCGCCAGCCGGTGCCACGCGGCACGGTCGCCGATCGCATGGGAGGCGCTCAGCAGGTGGATCAGGGTCCGTCCCGCGTCCGTCCGCATGGACGGGTCGCGGCGTAACAGCCCTGGCAAACCGGTTGCGGTGTCGCAGACGGGCTGCAGCCCCTTCTCCGCCTCTGCCGCGGCGGCCGGTTCGGACCCGTCCAGGGCACCTCGCAGCCTCGGGGGCAGCGGATCCCTGCCCTGCTGCACCCGGTCCCGTACGTCCTTGGCCGTGGACAGGCTGATCCCGGCGAGTTCCGCGAGCTCGCGCAGCGGCCGTCCGGGGCAGGCGGCCAGCAGACGGCCGGCCCGCATCCGGCCCTCGGCCGGGTCGACGGGCCTGGCACGGCCGTCCCGGCCCACCCGCGTTTTCGACTGTTCTCCCTGCACAGTCGAACGCTTGCGGACGGCCGCGACGGTTCCCGCGACGAGACCGCAGGCCTTGCCGATCCTGCGGTCGGACCAGTCGGGGTGGGCGGCGATGATCCTGGCCGCCGCGGCCAGGCGGTCGGCCTGGTCGAGGGGAAGGCCGTTGGCCGAGTTCAGCATCACCGCCAGGAGGAAGGCCTCTTCCTCGTCGCCGTCGAAGAGCCGGACTTCGATGTGGTCGTCGCCCCTGAGCTCGGCGGCGCGCAGGCGGTGCATGCCGTCGATCACCCGCATCGTCGGTGCGTGCACGACGATGGGCGGCAGCACCGCCTCCAGCCCGGCCAACAGCCGTACGTGACGGGCGTTCTGGCCGCGCAGGCGCGGTGAATCGGCGGGGAGGAGGGATGCCACGGGCAGCGTGGCCGTGCGCTGCCGGGGCGGATGCCCGGCACGCACCACCGGCGGCACGCCCACGGCCGGCAGCGTGGCGGGAACGGCGGGCGGACCTGAAACGACCGGAAAGCGATCCATGACGTGCCGGCTCCTCTGCGGTGCTGCGCAACGAGATGACGTGATGCGGCGCCCTGCCATCGTCAGCCGACACGAGCCGCGCCCCGGAGCGCTGTTCACACCAGCTGATGCCGAACTTGTCCAGACCGTATCCAGGTCGCCGCCACCAGACAACCGATTCACCGCACAATGCCATTAATGTGTCATGAATAGGGGGGCGTTGACGTCAGCGCCTCTGTGCCTGCGGCGCCAGGTCACCAAGCCCGTCCCGGTACGCCTGCACGGCCGGCGACCGATAGGCCGACGCGATCAGGAGCAACTGCTCGACTTCCTGAGCGAGACCTCTCGCTTCGGGGCCGGTGAAGCCGGCTTCCCGGGGCTCCGGAAGCCGGCCGTCACGCTTGGCCTGCAGGGCGGCAGCGATGCAGCAGGCGGCGACAGTGGCCTCGGCGGAGGCGCCGCGTACGCCGCGGTCGGCGACGAGCCGTTCGGCCAGGTCGCGGGCGGCCGGGGTGACGTAGCCCCGCAGGACGATCAGCGCGTCCCTGATCTCGATCACCCGTCGGTACATCCGCAGGTGGACCGGCAGCGCGACGGCACGGCGCAGGCTGCCCGGCCCCAGCACCACATCCGGTGCCGCGGCCGTGACGTCCCGCCACAGCGGCTCCAGTTGGCGGTGGGTCCGCAGGTGGCACAGGCACTCCCGCACCCGTGTCACCTCCGGCAGCACCGCACCGGCCGCCATGCACAGCGCCTCGCACCCCGTGATCAGTGGGAAGAGCGGGGCGAGGGCGTCCGAGCGGGTCGCCAGATAGACGAGCTTGCAGACCCACAGCAGTGACGCCAGCAGAATGCCCGTGCCGAACAGGCGCAGGCCGTACCGCAGCGGCCGGGGCGTCCCCGGCCGCCCGTAGGCCCAGCACACGAAGCCGCAGGTGGTGTCCGCGAGCAGGTGGAAGGCGAAGAACAGCCACCAGTAGGCGTCGGGCACGCCCGCCGCGGCGGGCGAGGGGTCGATCCGGTTCCGCGCGTGCACGGGTGCAGCGGCGTCCAGCGCCACCAGGACGGCCATGACGGCGAGCGCGGAGCCGAACACCAGGCGGGTGTGCCGGTGCCGTCCGGCGGCCCCGCACACGAACCACAGCACCGCCGCCGCGTCGACGATGCTCAATAGATGGGTGGCGAGGTCGACCCGGTGCTCGCCCCCGGGCACCCTGCCCAGGGCCTCGGTGACCGGTTCCAGGTGCAGCGACATCGCGAGCGCGATCATGACGAGGGCGAGCCACAGCGGTCGTTGCTCCCGGCGGGGGATGCCTTGCGGTGCGCGGACGAGCACCACGGCCCACAGGACGGCGATGCCGACGGGCTCTAACCACGCGAGCACGGCATATCCGTTCCCCGTCGTCCGGCACCCCGCAGCCCCATGGCGGACTCGAGCCCGCCCAGCGTTCCCGACAGCCGGGCCGGGGCCGGGATCCGGCCCGCGGCCTCCAGGATGAGGCTGGCGATCATCTCGGCTTCCTGCTCCTGGACGTCGGAGTAGCGGATGCGGGGCAGCACCGTACGGACGGACCGGGGATCGGTGATGTCCAGATGCCGGTAGAGCCGCTGTCCGTCGCCCGCGGACCGGTGGTCGCACATCATGTGCCCGATCTCGTGCACGATGATGTGTTCCTGGTGCAACGCACTGGTCTGGGCGTCGTAGAAGATGTAATCACCCGCTTCGGTGGCCAGCCACATTCCCGACGGGGTGCCGGGGACGGTCGGCTTCGGCAGCGGGAGCAGCTCCAAGGGGCGGTTGCGCTCCTCGGCCAAGCGGGCGCACAACTCCCGCGCGGAGAACGGCTCGGGCAGCGCCACTTGCGCTATCGCCTTCTGACAGCGGCGGCGAAGCCTTCTCCAGCGCATCTGACTCGACTTCCCAGGCATGGTCGGAACAGGAGGGCACATGACCCGGTAACGATTCTGCGCCCTGCCGGGAGCCCGGCTCACCGGTGCGGCGGCTTACGTGTCCCTTGTTCCAGCTCCCGGAGCCGGCGGATCATCTCGGCGGCCATCCGTTTCCCCTCCGGCGACAGGGCCGCGAGGTCGCCCCGCAGGTACACCGCGCTCACCCCCGCCTCGGTCATGGACTTGTCCAGCTCACGGCGGGCCAGGTCCTCCTCCTCGATCATTTCCCGGGCCAGGTCGTCGTCGGTGAAGTACGAGACCGGCACCCGGAAGTACGCGGCGAGCGCGGTGAGATGGCGGAGCGTCGGGTTGGTGCGCTCTCCGCGGTGCAGCTGCCACAGATACGCGCCGGAGAACGTCTCGCCCGACTGCGCCGCTATCTCAGCCGCCAGCTTCTTGTAGGACGGCTTGCCGTCGTCCCCCAACTCGGCGCGCAGCGTGAGCAGATGGCCGAGCTTCTCCGCCATCGTCAAGCGGCGCTCCGGCGGGCCTTCCTCGTCCTTCAATGCCACTCCCCCCAACGACGGCACACGCCGGGTCTCCCCTCCCGGCCGGGCCGACACGGATGTTAACAGTCGGGCAGCGGCCCGTGGCGGCGCGCCACGAGCCCGCAGAAAGCCGTCCGGAACCGCGACGGGACCACGGGACGTTGTCCCGGCGGATCGTGTGGGCGTACGGAAAGGGCGGTGTCCATGAGCGACCTGGTGCCGGGGGGCAATCTGGCCCTTCCCGAGGGCGCGCTCGCCATCGAGGTGGCGGGCCCGTTCGACCTGTCGGCGCTGGTGACGGGCGAGGACGGAAAGGTCGGCGGCGACGGCGACTTCGTCTTCTACAACCAGCCGACGGCTCCCGGTGTCCGCCTGCGCACCGGCGCCCTGGCCGTGGACCGGCAGCGCCTGCGCCCGGGGGCGAGCCGCATCACGGTCGTCCTCAGCCCGGCCGATCCGCACACGCCCCTGGGCCGGCTTCCCGCCCCCGCGATGACCGTCACGGGGCCGGGCGGGCGGCTGCTGGCCCGTTTCTCGCCGCCGCCGTCCTCGCGCGAGACCGTGCTGCTGCTCGCGGAGGTCTACCGCCGCGGCACGGGATGGAAGCTGCGGGCCCTGGGGCAGGGGTATGCGGACGGGCTGGCGGGAGTGGCCCGCGACTTCGGCGTGGACGTGGCGGAGGACCGGGCGGATGAGCCTCGGGAAGACACCTCCGTGCCCGGCGCCGCACGGGATTTCACGGTGCTGGTCAACGCCCTGCGCGCGAAGGAGGGCGTGGCCCCGGTAGCTGCGGAGCCGCGGCTGGTGACGGCGGCAGGCCTCCATGCGGCGGGCATGGCCCGGCAGGGCCGGCTCGACGCCGAGGGCCCGGAGGGGCTCTCCGTCTTCCAGCGGGTGACCGCCTGCGGCTACTCCTACCTCTCCATAGCCGAGCACCTGGTGTCCGGCCCCCGCGCCCCCGCGGAGTTCGCGGACTACTGCACGAGCGACGCCCGCGCGCGGGGCCCCTTGGTCAGCGCGGCATACTCCGACGTCGGCGTCGCCCATGCGACGGACCCCCGTACGGGCACCACCTTCTGGACGGCCGTGTGGGCCCGGCCCCTCACCGCCGACGGTCTGGCCTCGACCACGGCCGAGGTCCTCGCCCTCACCAACGCCGAACGGGCATCCGCCGGACTGCCCCCGCTCTCCCCCGACACCCGCCTGTCCGCCGCGGCCCAGGCCCACAGCACCGACATGGCCGTCCGCGATTTTTACTCCCACACCTCTCCCGAAGGCCGCGAGCCCTGGGACCGGGCGGCGGCCGCGGGATGCCCCCACCGCGCCATCGGCGAAAACATCGCCTGCGGCCAGCGCTCCCCGTCGGAAGTCGTCGAGGGCTGGATGAACAGCCCCGGCCACCGCGCCAACATCCTGAAACCGGACTTCACCCACCTGGGCATCGGCTTCGCAGGCGGCGGCCGAGCGGGCACGTACTGGACGCAGCTGTTCGGAGGGGCAGGGTAGGCGGCGAAGGACCGCATACACTCCCCGGGATCTCGACAAAAGATCTTCACAGGGGAGGACGTCTCGTGGGGCTGAGACACCAGATGACGGCGGCCGGCGGTACCGGCTGTCTGGGGTCCGTAGTCAGTGCCCGTGGCCGGGCCAACGGCATCTTCGCCGCTCCCGGCACCCACCGGGTGCACGACCCGGCCATCGACCGCGTCCAGAAGGCACGTGCCATCGCCGGTGCGGTGACGACGTTCCTGCTGATATCCGTCTACGGCGTGGACGGCGGCTGGAGCGGGGTGTTCGAGGACGGGTTCACCAAGGTATTCGTGGCACCCCTGGTGCTGCTGCTCGTCGGCCCCCTCGTCGTCGCCGCCTTCATCTGGTACGCCCCGCCGCAGCACCGGGCGCTGTTGCGCTCGCGCCTGCGCCATCCGCTCAAGGCCATCGGCTGGTACCTGGGGGTCCCTGCCGGAGCCCTCGCCGCATTCTTCGGACTGTCCGTGCTGGCGAAGGCCTTGCAACAGCACGCTGTTCTGCAGCTCCTCGTCTACTTGGTCGTTCTGGTCGTGGGCATCCCGCTCCTCGTCTGGGCGGCGTGCTTCCTCTTCTTCGCCTCGGGTGCCGCCGCCCGCTATGCCTTCAACACCGCTGATGTGCATGCCTCGCTGCCGGCCATCCTCACCGCCGTCCTCGTGTGGGTGCTCAGCTTCGTCCAGCTCGGCGACGGCCTGCCGAACGGGCCGCTGGCCGTGAAGATCGCAGCTTTCCTCGGCGGACCGCTGTCCGTCACCGCCGTCTCCTGCTGGGAACTCCACATCCTGCGCACCCGCCACGGGGTGCGCATCCGCGGCTGAGGCGGCCCACCGGCCCCCGCCTTGACT
The DNA here is from genome assembly GCF_014203555.1 of Streptomyces olivoverticillatus. Lineage (GTDB taxonomy): Bacteria > Actinomycetota > Actinomycetes > Streptomycetales > Streptomycetaceae > Streptomyces > Streptomyces olivoverticillatus. Next base: position 614,691 of record NZ_JACHJH010000003.1, read on the forward strand.
CGTTCCTGGGTGAGGCGCAGGCTTGAAATAGCCGTATATGCGCCTAAAGCGGAGGGAAGGGATTTTCATGGCTGCGGATGCCACGAACGCCAAAGCAGACCCCAGCCAGCCGCACACGGAGGCCGAGAAGCTGGGTTGGGAGATCAACATCCCCGGGCACGCGCCCCGGCAGGACTCTCCCGCATACATCGCGTCGCGCAAGCGCATGCACGAGCTGCTGGCCACGCTCGACCATCCGTTCTACGGGCCGGAGCCGGTCGAGGACCATCACGGTGGCGGTCTGTGGCTCAAGGACGACGACGGGTGGTTCATGGTCCGCAATCTCGTCGGCATCGAATGGTCCGCGCAGTTCTGTGCCGACCCTGCGAAGGTCGATCTGCTGCGGCAGAACGCGCGTCGCATCTATACGGCGTTCCCGCAGGCGGTCGAGGAACTCGGGATCCGGGAACTGCTGGACACCCCCATCACCGATGCCGCGGGGGTGGCCAACTGGACGGACTCGATCTGCAACGCCAGCGTTCCGCTGGAGCACAAGGACCACAGCGCCGAATTGCCCAGTGGCGGTGGAGTCCATCACTACCCGAGTCCGATCACGGAGATCGGCTTCTTCAAGATGGACGACTTCGAGCTGTGGGTCAACGACGAGCAGGGCCAGACGGTGGCCGTCGCGCCGGTGGACAAGCGCGGCAAGGGTGACGCCCGTGTCCACGTGCTCTACGCCGCCCAGGACTCCGAGCTCTACCCGAAGCTCCAACAGGCACAGGCCCAGGGCGATGTGCTGCTGCTCGACCCGAAGAGCCAGGTGGCCCAGGCAGCCTTCGCCAAGCAGACTTGACGGTCGGCCGTCAGCGGGAAGCGCCCCGGCGCGGGGCGCTTCCCGTCGTGGGTGCCTGCCTCTGTGCGTCTACGCGTGAATGTCCACGCAGGTCCGCCCGACCTGCCGCTTCTGGTCGTTGATGTGTTCCCACGCCTCCACGCAGAACTTGGTGTGGTCGGGCACTCCGTGCCCCAGCGCCAGGGTGTACCGCGAGCCCTTGTGCCACACCTGTACCGCGCTGTCGCCGTTCACTCCCCCGCCGTACATCCGGAAGTGGCCGTAGAACTGGGCGTCTTGCGCGGGCGTCGCCGTCACCCGGGAGACGTAGAGGCCGGAGCCCTCGACCAGGATGCAGGCCTGGCCCGAGCAGGTGCTTCCTCCCGCGGATGCCGGGGGCACGGCAGCGGCGAGGAGGGCCAGGGCGCCCGCCACGCTCGCGCCCACGCGCAGGAACCAGGATGTTCTGGCAGCGAAATGTGTCATACGTACCACTCTGCCGTAAACATCTACCGGGAACCGTGGTCGCACCGCCGCGTCGGCGGATTCTTCGCCCCGCGGCGGAAGGCAAGGCGGACGAGGGCGCGTACGGGCCGCGCCGACGCCAGCGTCAGCCCCGCGATGGGCAGCGTGAGCAGCAGGATCTGCAGGCATGCCGCGACCGTGCCGAGGAGGTGGCTGCCGGATGCGCCGGCGCTATCGATCAGCAGGCCGATCCTCTGCCAGTCGGCCACGAGCAGCTGGGGCATGTTGATCAGCACCATGCCCAGCTGGAGGACGAGCACCGGCACCAAAAAGAGGACCCAGACCGCGACGACGATCTGCGGCCACCGCTTCAGGGCACGGAGCCGGTCGTCGAGCGGGCGCCGGAGGAAGACCCGCTTGAGGATGGGGCCGATGTACTTGAAGAGGTCGGGGATTCCGACCAGATCCGCCACGATGTAATAGCCGTCGAACCGGAGCGTGGGCAGGAGCTGTTGAATGATTTCGAGGTGAACGGAGAGGACCGCCACGAGGAGGGGCTGGAATCCCGTCGCCGCATAGAGGGCGAGCAGTCCGAGGACGAACAGCGCATTGAAGTAGACGCCGCCCAGATCGGCCCGGATGCGCCCCGCGCGGCCCAGCCGGTAGGAGTTGGTGATGTCCGTGTAGAAAGCGGGCCACACCAGATAGATGCCGCACCCCATGGCGCCCGGCCGTACGCCTCCGTACCGGCATGCCGCACCGTGGCCCAATTCGTGGAAGGCACACGAGGCGACGGCCAGGAAGACGACCAAGAGGACACTGGCCGGAGAGAAGAACACCGCCTGCAGTGCGGCTGCGGTGTTCTGCGTCGTCCACAGCCAGACCTCGCCCGCCAGGAATGCGCAAGCGGCGAGGAATACCAACGGCGGACGGAAAAGCCACGCGAAGAGGCCGGAGAGGAACCAGGTCGCGCGCTCCGGCAGCACTGCCAATCGGAACCGGAAGGCGAGGAACGGGGCGCTTTTGGGGGTGGGCGGAGGGGGCGAGCCGTCGCTGTGGGTGGTGACGCCGAGAGGTGCGAGCTTCTCGTCGATGAGGAAGGCGACGTGCTCGGTGGTGAACTTCCGGCCCGTCTCACGGCTGAGTTCATCGGCGACGTGCGCCATGACCGACTCGGGGCCGGGCCGGTTGCGAGCAGGCCGGGCGCCGTCCAGAGCCTTGACGACCTGGTAGAGCAGGGCGGGCAGCCGGACCAGCTGCCCGTCGGGGCGGCAGACCAGTTGGGGCGGCTCGCGGTAGCCGGAGTCCTCGAACTCGCCGACCAGCTCGGTGCCGGCCACAAGCGCGGGCTCCCCGCCCCGGTCTGCCGGGACCACGCGCTGCACCGGCGACGGACCGGCCTTTCCGGCGCGCGAGGTGGATGGCACGGACATGGGAGCTCTCCGGGGGGCGGCGGGCGGACGGCTTTGCGAAAGGGCGGGGATGGGCCGGAGCCTTCGGCCCATCCCCGGGCATGTGCGACGAGCGGCTAGCCGGTCAGTGGCTCGAGATGGCCGCGGGGGTGCAGGTCACACCGGCGGCCGGGTTCTCGGAGCCCAGGCCGAGGGAGCCGAACAGGCCTGGGGTCCCCTGGCGGTCGATGGACTGGCAGGACGACAGGATCGTGGTGCCGTGGTCGCTGGGTGCGGGGGCGAACACGCCTCCGCCCGAGTTCGCCGCGGCGCCGCTGCTGGCACCGGCACTGCCGGAGCCGCCGTCGGGACCGCCACCGAGGTCGTTGAACGGAGTGGCCACCACGCCCATGACCGTCCGCTCGGGCAGCACCTCACCCGCGATGTTGTCGAGCTCCTCGAAGCTGATCGCGTTTCCCATCCCATTCCCCTTTCGTCGTTCTTCCGCGACCGGACGGCCAAGCCGGCCGTCCGGCCAGTCGCCCCTGAATTCCCCGTCAGGAACGAGTCCTTGTTTGACCGCTGGTTAACTCCCGTGGAATTCGGGGCAGTCCGCAGCGGTCCGGCATCACATACGCGATAGGGTGCGACGGTCAATGACTGGAGATTGCCGCGGGAACACAGGTCACGGTGTAGGCGGGGGAACTGGGGGCCAGCCCCAGAGCGGCCATCAGGCCCGGGCTGCCCGCCTCTTGGTGGTACTGACAGGCATAGGCGACGGTGGCTCCGTGCTCGGTCCGCACCAGCATCGGATACATCGGATTGTCGGTCCCCACCGGTGACACGCTCGACAGCACGGTCCGTGCGGGAAGCACCTCGCCGGAAATCCGGCCGAGCTCCTCGAAGGTGACGGCGAAGGTAACGGCAGATCCCATCTGCTTCCCTCCCTCTGGGATGACACCGTTGCGACCGGCCCTCCACGAACCGCTCCTGGCGCGCACGACGGCCGCCATCGCGGACCGCCCCAGCCCCATCATCCCCTCATGCGGCTAACACCCACATATGAATACAAGACTCGCCACCAATCCGGCGATCACTCAATCGGGTTGGTTTAGTAAGCGTAAATAGGGGCTGTGTTGTGGCGTCGCTGATGACGGCCGTTTGCCGGCCCGGGAACCGGCCGCCCGAGCCGGCGCGGCCGCGCGGCGGCAGGCACGGATACTGGTGCGCAAGAGCACACCGGCCTTGCGTCCACCGTCTCAGGAGACCCTCGTGAAGATGTTGATCAACGTAGCCGAAACCGTCGTCGCCGATGCGCTGCGCGGTATGGCTGCCGTTCACCCCGAGTTGACCGTGGACGTGGAGCGGCGCGTCGTCGTGCGGCGGGATGCGCCCGTGCCCGGGAAGGTGGGCCTGGTGTCCGGGGGCGGGTCGGGGCACGAGCCGTTGCACGGCGGGTTCGTGGGGGTGGGGATGCTGGATGCGGCCTGCCTCGGGGAGGTGTTCACCTCGCCCGTACCCGATCAGATGGTGCGGGCCGCGGCCGCCGTGGACAGCGGGGCGGGGGTGCTGTTCATCGTCAAGAACTACACGGGGGACGTCCTCAACTTCAACATGGCCGCGGAGCTCGCCGAGGACGAGGGCATCCAGGTCGCCAGCGTGCTCGTCAACGACGACGTGGCCGTCACCGACAGCCTGTACACCGCCGGGCGGCGCGGCACCGGGGCCACGCTCTTCGTCGAGAAGATCGCGGGCGCGGCCGCCGAGCAGGGGGCGCCGCTGGAGCGGGTGGAGGCGATCGCACGGCGCGTGAACGAGGCCTCGCGCAGCTTCGGGGTGGCCCTCGGTTCCTGTACGACCCCGGCGAAGGGCAGCCCCACCTTCGATCTGCCGTCCGGCGAGCTGGAGTTGGGCGTCGGCATCCACGGCGAGCCCGGCCGGGAGCGGCGCGCGATGATGACCTCGGGCGAGATCGCGGACTTCGCGGTGGACGCCGTGCTGGAGGACCGCCGCCCCACCGGCCCCGTGCTCGTCCTGGTCAACGGGGCCGGCGGCACGCCGCTGCTGGAGCTCTACGGTTTCGCCGCCGAGGCACATCGCGTGCTGCGCGAGCGCGGGGTGCCGGTGGCCCGGACGCTGGTCGGCAATTACGTCACCTCGCTCGACATGGCCGGCGTATCGGTGACGCTGTGCCAGGTGGACGACGAGCTGCTGCGCCTGTGGGATGCGCCGGTGCAGACGCCCGGGCTGCGCTGGGGGCGCTGACGTCCGGGCGCCGGCGCCCCACGCCCTATCCGGCCGGCCCGGCGCCGTCCGCCAGGAAGGCCTGCGCCACCGTGCAGTGCACCGCCGTCCCCGTGGCCAGCGCCCGTTCGTCGTACACGACCCGGTCGGAGTGGTTGTCCGGGGCCGTGCCCGGTGACCGGTCCGGCGGGCAGGCGCCCAGGAAGGCCATGGCGCCGGGGACGCGCCGCAGGACGTACGAGCCGTCCTCGCCGCCCATCGTGGGCCAGGACGGCTCGTGGACCCGCCCGGGGCCGAGCAGGGCCGTCGCCGCGCGGTGCACGGCGGCGGCGAAGGCGGGGTCGTTGCGGACGGCCGGGTAGCCCTCGGGGAGATGGACGTCCGCGGTCATGCCGTGGGCGGCGGCCACCCCGTGGGCGACCCGGGCGATGCCCTCGCGCACGGTCCGGCGGCCGTCCTCGGAGAGCGTGCGGTAGGTGCCGGTCAGCTCGGCCGTCTCGGGGATGATGTTGTAGGCGCGTCCGGCCGAGATCCGGCCGATGGTGACGATCGCGGGGTCGAAGACGCCGATCGTTCTGGCGACCATCGTCTGCAGCGCCTGCACGATCTCGCAGGCGACCGGGATGGGGTCCAGCGCCTTGTGCGGCGCCGCGGCGTGCCCGCCCCGCCCCCGTACGGTGATGTGCAGCGTGTCGGCGGCGGCGTACTGCGTGCCGGGGCGCAGGTGGAGCGTGCCCGACTCGTGGCGGGAGTTGATGTGCAGCGCGAACGCCCCGTCCACGGGTGCGGTACCGGGGCCGTCGCCGCCGAGCACCCCCTCTTCGATCATCTGCAGGGCGCCGCCGCCGAGCTCCTCGGCGGGCTGGAACATCAGCACCACCCGCCCGGCGAGCCGGTCCCTGCGGGCGGCCAGCAGCCGGGCCGCCCCGATCAGCATGGCCACGTGCGCGTCGTGACCGCACGCGTGCATCACGCCGGGCACTTCGGAGGCGAAGTCCAGGCCGGTGGCCTCCTGTTGCGGCAGCGCGTCCATGTCGGCGCGCAGCAGGATCGTCCGGCCCGGGCGGGCGCCTTCCAGTACGGCCGTCACCGAGCTGAGCCGCTCGCCGAGGCGCACCGTGAGCCCGAGGCCGTCGAGAGCCCGCAGGATCGTGCGCTGCGTCTGCGGCAGGTGGGTGCCCACTTCGGGCCTGCGGTGTATCTCCCGTCGTATCGCCACGATGCCGGGCAGCAGCGCCTGGGCCTCGGCGAGCAGCGCGGCGGGCCCGGCCGCGGTGCTCATCGCCCGGTCCCGGGCTCCGCGCCGTGCCAGACGGTGGTGACGTTGCAGAATTCGCGGATGCCGTGCCCGGACAGCTCGCGCCCGTAGCCGGATCGCTTCACGCCGCCGAAGGGCAGGGCCGGGTGGGAGGCGGTCATGCCGTTGAAGAAGACGCCGCCCGCCTCCATGTCCCGTTCGAAGCGCTGTTGTTCCGCCTCGTCGCGCGTCCATACGTTGGAACTCAGCCCGAACGGCGTGTCGTTGGCCACCTCCAGCGCTTCGTCGACGCCGTTCACCCGGTAGAGCGTGGCCACCGGGCCGAAGGCCTCCTCGCGGTGGATGCGCATGGCCGGGGTGACTCCGGCGAGGACGGTGGGCTCGTAGAACCAGCCGTGGGCCAGCTCCCCCGGCGCCGCGGGCCGCCGGCCGCCGCACAGGGCCGTGGCGCCCTGGCGTACGGCATCGTCGACGAGCTCTTCCAGGTCGGCGCGCCCCATTTCGGTGGCGAGGGGGCCGACGTCGGTGGCGTCCTCCATCGGGTCGCCGACGGTCAGGGCGGCCATCAGGGCGGTGAAGCGCTCGGCGAAGGCGTCGTAGACGTCGGTGTGGACGATGAAGCGCTTGGCGGCGATGCAGGACTGCCCGTTGTTCTGCACCCGGGCGGTCACGGCGGTCTTGACGGCGCGCTCCAGGTCGGCCGACGGCATCACCACGTACGGGTCGCTGCCGCCCAGTTCCAGGACCGTCTTCTTGACCTCGTCGCCGGCGACGGCCGCGACCGAGCGGCCCGCGGGTTCGCTGCCGGTGAGGGTGGCGGCGGCGACCCTGGGGTCGCGCAGGATCGCCTCCACCGCGCCCGAACCGACCAGGAGGGTCTGGAAGCAGCCGTCGGGGTAACCGGCCCGGCGGAAGAGGTCTTCCAGGTAGAGCGCGGTCTGCGGCACGTTCGAGGCGTGCTTGAGCAGGCCCACGTTGCCGGCCATGAGGGCGGGGGCGGCGAAGCGGACGACCTGCCAGAGCGGGAAGTTCCACGGCATGACGGCGAGGACGACGCCGAGCGGCCGGTAGTGCACGCGGGCGTGGGAGGCGCCGGAGTCGCGCACCTCCGCCTCGGACGGGCTCTCGTCGGCCAGCAGGCCCTCGGCGTGCGCGGCGTACCAGCGCATCGCCTTCGCGCACTTCGCGGCCTCCGCGCGGGCCGCCGCCAGCGGCTTGCCCATTTCGGTGGTCATGGTACGGGCGATGGCGTCCCGGTCCTCGTCGAGGAGGTCGGCGGCGCGGTCGAGCAGCCGTGTGCGTTCGGCGAAGGTGGTGGTGCGGTGCTGCCGGAACGCCCGGTCGGCGGCGGCCAGGCGCCGCTCGATCTCCTCGGGCGACAGTTCGTCGAACGTCTTGAGCGTCTCGCCGTTGGCGGGGTTCACCGTTGCGATGGGCATGGCGGGTGTCCTTCCTCGTGCTCGATGGCTCGACGTGCCTTCTCGTGCGCGACGGCGCTCGCCACGCCGCGCGCGCACGCCCATGATGGTCCGCGACCGTGCGAATACCGGGGAGGGCGCGCAGCGCGTCCCGGCCACGCTCACCAGTGGCGGCGCACGGGGGCCGGCGGCAGGTCGACCACGCGCAGCGGCACGGGCGGACTGCCCGTGCCGGGCTCGTCCAGGGCCTCCAGGCGGGTGGTCCGTGAGCGGGCGGCCGTGCGCAGCAGCCGCAGCAGCCCCTCTCCGGTGAGACGGTCCTCGCCGGTGCCGGCGGCGGCGCCCGCCCAACGGCAGGCCAGGCCCACGATGAAGTAGGCGGGCGTGGCGTCGCCCGTACGCCACAGCACCGCCTCGCCCGCTTCTTCAAGGGCCAGCACGCGTTCGATGTGCTCCAGGGTGAAGTCGCCGAGCGGCAGGGGGCACAGGGTGATGCTCGCGATGCGGTATCCGGCGTCTTCCAGCAGCCGGACCGCCGTGCGCGGGGTGGAGTAGCTGCCGATCGTCAGCCCCAGGTCGCAGCGGAGCGCGCGGCCGTGCCCGATGATGGCGGGAGCCCACTTGAGGCCGTCATGTCCCCCGCTGATCGACCGCCGGCGCGCGTCGGCGGCCGCGGTGAGGGGGACGTAGGGCGGGTTGCTGGTGACGACGAGGGGGCGTGGCAGCCAGGTGGGCGAGGTGGCCAGCAGCTCCTCGGTCGTCATCAGCGCGAAGTCGCCTTGGGCGATGGTCACTTGGCCGCGCCTGCTGCGGGAGGCGTAGTGCTCGGTGGCCCAGGCGACGGTCTGCGGGCCGGAGTCGACGCCGTGGACGCGTGCCGCCCCGGCCCGGGCCATCGCCGCGGCGGCGGCTCCACTGCCCGAGCCGAGGTCCAGGACGGAGCAGCCGTCGGTGATGAGGTCGCGGGCCACCCAGACGCCGGTCTCGGTGTCGGCGGGTTCGAAGAAGACCCACGGGGAGGACGGCGGGACGAAGTCCTCGGCGGCCAGGTGCTCGTAGGCCGTGACGCGGGTGAGGGGCGGGAGCACGGGAACCTCCGTCGCGAGGTGAGGCGTGTGGTGGTGGAGCGTACGGACGGGCGGGCCGTCCGGTTCAGCGGCGCCGGTGTCCTCACGGCGCGGCGGCCGTCCATTCGAGGACGGCCATCGCGCTGGACAGCTTCATCGCCGCCTGGGTCCAGGCCAGTGAGCGGGGCCCGTCCAGGACCCGGGCCGCCACCTCGTCGCCGCGGTGGGCGGGCAGGTCGTGCATGAACGACGCCCGTGGCCAGCGGTCGAGCAGCTCCTCGCCGACGTGGAAGGGGCGGAAGTCCTCCCGCCAGCCGGGGTCGGGCTTGCGGGTGCCCGTGGTCTGCCAGCGGGTGGTGTAGAGGACGTCCACCTCGCGGGGTGCCGGTTCGAGCGTGTGGATCTGCTCGACGGCCGCGCCGGTGCTCTCGGCGCGTTGCCGGGCGGCCTGCAGTTCGGCGTCGGGAAGCCCGTATCCGGCGGGGGTGGCGAAGGTGGCGCGGGCGCCGGGGACGGTCGCGAGGGCGTGGGCGAGGGCGACCGCGGTGTTGTTGCCCTCGCCCACGTAGAGGACGCGTATGCCGCTGAGGTCGCCGAAGGTGAGCGCGAGCGTGGCGAGGTCGCAGACGCCCTGGCTCGGGTGTTCCTGTGCCGTCATGGCGTTGACGACCGGCAGCCGGCCGTGCCGGGACAGCTCCCTGAGCTCGTCGAGGGGGCCTGCGGTGCGGGCCACCAGGGCGTCGAGCATCGAGCCCAGCACCCGGCCGGTGTCGCCGACCGACTCCCCGGTGTTGAGCTGGAGGTCGGCGGGGCCGTAGGCGATGGGGGCGGCGCCGAGCCGGAGGGCGCCCACGGTGAAGGCGGTGCGGGTGCGGGTGGAGGTCTGGGTGAACAGCATGCCCACCGCCCAGCCGTCCAGCGGCCGTTCGTGGGCCCCGCCGTCGTGGAACAGCTCGACGGAGCGGGCGGTCAGGCCGGCGAGCTGCGGCGGTGCGAGCTCCGCCAGCGTGAACAGGCCGCGCTCTTGCCGGACTTCGGTCATCGATCCACCTCTCCGTGGGCCCGTCGGCCGCACACCACCCGCCGCAACCGGTCCGCTCGTCCGGGGCGGGCCCGGTCAGCCGGGGTCCGGGGGCGGGGTCCGGGGCGGTCCGGGGCGCGGCGGCAGGCCGGCCGCCTCGAACGCCTCGCGGCCGCCGGCCACGTCCATGACGCCTGCCTCTTCGAACAGGTGGACCGCCTGCCGGGACGAGGCGCGGATGCCCTCGTCCACCGTGTCCGCCGGGTAGGCGTCGCGTACGACCTCGGCGACGGCCCGCGGCCCGAGCCCGGCGGCGGCGAGCGAGGCCCGGACGGGGCGCAGGTCGGGCAGCAGGCTGGAGCGGATCAGCCCCGGCAGGCAGCGGGCGATGCGCTCGCGCCGCCCGGCGCTCTCCCGGGCCCACAGCTCGCGGAAGAAGCGTGTGAAGAAGGCGTGGTGCCAGGCTTCGTCCCGGGCGTGGTCGCGGACGGTCTCCCGGACGAGCGTCAGCACCCGGGGGTCCTTCGGCACGTCGTTCAGGATCGCCGTGATCAGCGTTTCGAAGACGACGACCTGCAGGAGCCGGGCGAGTACGGGTTCGTCGGGCAGCGCGTGCTCGCCGACCGCGTCGAGCCGGGCGAGGTAGGGCCCGAAGTCGTAGGCGAGCGGCGGGATCTTCGAGGCGCGGGCGATCTGGTCGACGACGTCGAGGCTGAAGAGGGAGTGGTAGCCCTCGTCGCAGTAGATGCGGTAGGCGTCGAGGCGGGTGGCGGTGGGCAGGTCCATGCCGCTGCGGCCTCCGGCGATGCGTTCCGTGGCGCGGTTGACCACGCGCGTCTCGAACTGGGCGGTGAAGCCGAGGTAGTGGTAGAGGTGCCTGGCCAGGAGGGCGGCGCGGGCGGGCTCGGGCAGCTCGCGGACGCGGGGGTGGCCGCAGTAGGGCACCAGGGTGGGCGGGAAGAAGTGCCGGCCGGCCTCCAGCTCGCCGTCGAGCGTGCGGCGGGGTGTGCCCCGCACGGTGGCCCGCTCGTACCAGTCGCCGCCGGGCCGGGCCGTGTTCATGCGGCGCGCTCCACGGACAGGATCTCGGCGTCGCGGGCCACGTCCACCTCCGTCAGTCCCTTGCCGGCCCGCCAGGACGCGTCGTAGACGGTGTCGAGGTAGCGGTCGGCGCCGTCGGGGCACAGGCAGACCGTGTGGGCCTGCCGGTACGGGTGGCGCTGCAGGCGCAGGGCCGCCGCCACCAGCGCCCCCGAACTGCCGCCCACCTCGATGCCGGTGGACTTCGCCAGCCACAGGCAGGCGCTCACCGCCTCGTCCGGCGTGACCCGGACGGTGGGCCGGTGGCCGTCCGGCAGGAAGGCCGAGGGGCGGCTGGCGCCTATGCCGGGCAGGACGCGCCGGCCGGGCCGGCCACCGAGGGCCGCCGAGCCGCCCACGTCGACGCCAACGAGCCGCCAGGGAGGCCGGGCCGCGGCGGCGTAGCGACGGAATCCGGCCAGGGTGCCTCCGGTGGAGACGGCAATCAGGACGTCGGCCGGCTGCTCGCCGATCTGGGCGCGCAGTTCGGGCCCGGTCTCCCGGACGTGGACGAGCGGGCTGGCGGGGTTGGTGTACTGGTCGGGCCAGACCAGCCCGGGCTCGGCGCGCAGCAGTTCGCGCAGGCGGGCCAGGCGGCTGAGCAGATAGCCGCCCGCGCCGTCGGGTTCGTCCACCGTGATCAGGCGCCCGCCCAGGACCCGTACCGCGTCGGCCAGCGAGGTGCTGATCACCGGGTCCACGACGGCGGTGAACGGCACGCGGCGGGCCGCGGCGACGGCGGCCAGCGCCAGGCCGAGGTTGCCGGAGGTGGACTCGACGATGCCGATCGCGGGGTTCACCCGGTCGGCGACGTCCTCCCACAGGGCGAGCGCGGTACGGCCTTTGACGGATCCGTACGGGCCGTGCGCCTCCAGCTTCAGCCGGAGAGTGGTGCGGTGGCCGCCGACGGACATCTCCAGGGTGACCACCGGGGTGGAGGGTCCGCGGGCTCCACCCGGCCCTGCCGGATGTGCGCGACCGTCCTCAACGTCCGCCAAGACGCCTCCCCGAGGCTGCTCGGTAAGGGCCGATCACCGACCGGGGAAGCAGTACCCCCTCATCTTCGAATTTATGGGGCCGCGGCGCGCACGGCAAGGCGGTGTGGGCGCTCGTATCCGGCCGGAATACGGCGGGTTGGGCACGGCGGGGGCGCTGGCCGTGCCTATCTCGGGGGCTGGTCGGTGGCCTCGTCCGTGGCGCGGGCGGGGCCGGGGAGCCGGGCCGGGTCCTGGGGCCTGGCCGCCGCCTGGTCGGCCACGGGGGATGCCGGATCCATGGCGCGTGCCGGGCCGTTCGCGGTGGTGGCGGCCGAGGAGGTGGCCGGGGAGGCCGGGCGGCGACCGGCGATCCGCTTGGCGAGGGCGACCGCGGCGCCCTCGGCCACCGGGGTCGACGGGACCACGGGCCGTTCGGGGAGCAGCCGGGAGCGGTAGAGCAGGGCGACCGCCGCTGCCGAGGCCAGTCCGAAGGAGACGCAGCAGATCCAGGGCAGCCAGGCCATGCCGGCCTGTGCGCCCAGGTCCATGGCCCGGCCGACCACGGCGTTGCCGCCGGTGGCGGCGAGGCCGGAGAAGACGTAGAAGAGGCCGAAGTAGGTGCCCGTCAGCTGTTCCCGGCCGAAGCCGGGGACCATCTCCAGCACCGTGGGGTGGGCGATCATGATGCCGAAGAAGAGCAGCAGCGCGCCGACGACCATGACCAGCATCCTCGCCCCCGCCTCGTGGCTGTCCTTGGGCGGTTCGGTGCCGCAGATGAGCAGGGGCGGTACGAACCCGAGCCCCATGACGACGAGTCCGGAGCTCACCCAGCGGGTGCCGCCGCCGTTTCTCAGCAGCGCCCGGGTGATGCGGAGCTGGAACACCATGTTGACGATCGCGCCGATGGCCAGCAGCACCCCTGGCGACCCCTTCCAGCCGGAGGCCTGCAACGCCCCTTCGGGCAGCAGCAGATACAGCTGGTTCTCCACGGTGAACATGCCGGTCGTGGCGAAGCAGAAGAGCAGGAACCGGCGGTTGCAGAAAGCTTCCCGCCAGTCCCCCAGGACCGTGGCCGAAGGCCTGCGGGGCGCGGCCTCGTGCCGCGGCAGCACCATGGCCTGCGCGACGGTCAGGGCCCCGAAGACCGCCGCCACCGCGAGGGCGCAGCCCCGGAAGTCGGCCAGGAACAGCACGCTGCCCAGCAGGAGTCCCATGAGTGAACCGCAGGTGGCGTAGACGTTGAGCAGTGCGAACGCCTCGGACTTGTGGTCGTCGGACTCCTGGGTGACGTAGGTGCGAACAGCCGGGTAGAAGAGCGCCGCCGCGACGCCGGTGAGGACGGACGCGCCGAGGAGCAGTGGCAGGGAGCTGCCGAAGGCGAAGAGCCCGAAGCCGACCGTTCTCAGTGCACAGCCGACGATGATCACCACACGCGGCCCGAGCCGGTCGGTCGCGGACCCGCCGAGGATGAACAAGCCCTGCTGACTGAGATTCCGCGCCCCGAGCACCAGGCCGACGAGCGCGGCCGACATTCCCAGCCCCTGCTCCAGATAGGCCGCGAGAAACGGCATCAGGAGGTAGAACCCGATGTCGATCCCAAACTGATTGATCAATAGCAATCGCAATGAGAGCGGCAGCTTACGGGTCACCCGAAATTTCCTCATGCGCGTTCCTGGTTTCAGCCCGGACAGGCGAGAACACCCTGAACCGAGGGCGCGCCATACACCCGGAGCGTTGGACGGTGCGCAGCGCGGCAGCGGACGGCAACCATGGCGACCTCAGGCTTCTTACAGGTCAAAAGCCTGATCAAGGGTCAGAGCGCCTCGGCTTCTGGCACGTCGGCTCGCTATTCCGTTCACGGGAACGGTCGCACTCGCTGACTTGAGTCGGCGGTCGATCATATGCTTTTGCGGTGCATCCTTACTGACCCCCAACTGCGTTCGGAAGAACACGTAGCAGACACTTTAGCAAAGCGACCCCTCTCTCGATAGTGCGCGAACGCAGGCGGAATCACCGCATGGTTCGAATCGGGGCCAATGAATTGCTACCGGTATTGTCCGCGAATGCTGGAACTGCCGTGCGCACGAACTCGCGAGCCCGGCCACGCATGGCCGACCCCGGGCGGGCTGCCGTTGCGGCCTTATTTGACGGGCAGTCAGGTCACGCCCGTCAGCCGATTCGTCCGGCCTCCGGCAGCGCGTCGTGCCGGATGCGGGCCGCGGGCAGGCCCAGGCCGGTCAGCCGCCGCGCGGTGGCGCGGACCATGGCGGGCGGTCCGCTGACGTACGCCACGTACTCGGACCAGCCGCCGTGCCGCCCCACCACTTCGGCGACGTCACCGACCACCGGCACCACGCGCAACCAGGGGCGGCGCTGCTGCAGTTCGCCCAGCCATTGGAGGTCGTACAGGTCGGAGCGGGTGCGCGCACCCACGAACAGCCTTGCGCAGCGGGGTGGTTGCGGGCGGGCGGCCAGCTCCTGCACCAGCGCCTTGGCCTGGGCGAGCCCGGTGCCGCCCGCGACCAGCAGCACATCGCGCGAGAGGTCCGCATCCAGCGTCGCCGTGCCGCCCGCCGGGCCCAGCCGCAGCACGTCCCCGACGCCGGTGCGCTCCACGAGCGCCTCGCTCACCCCGCCCGGGCCGGTCCGGCGGACGTGGAACTCCAGGGCGTCGTCCGGCCGCGGGGCGCCCGCCATCGAGTACTGCCGCCAGGCGCGGGGCAGCAGCGGCGACTCCAGCGCGCCGTGCTGCCCGGCCCGGTAGGGGTAGGGCTCGCTCGTCCGCAGGTGCAGCACCGCCAGGTCCGGCCGACGGCGCTCGTGCCCGACCACCAGCGCCTGCCAGCAGGGCGGTTCGGCGAGCGCGGCGTCCGCGCCGTCGGTCATCGCCCCGACGGCGAAGCGCAGCATGCGCAGCCACGCCCGCTCCGCCTCCGCGGGCCACTGCGGGCCCGCGCACCGGCGCAGCGCCTCGCGCAGGGCCTCCTCGAAGGAGGCGTAGTGCGCGGGCCGCACCCCGAGCTTGCGGTGGTCGCGGCCCAGCTGCCGGAAGGTGGCGGCGACCTCGTCCGGGCGGTGCAGGTTCTCGATGAGGTGGCGGAAGGCTGCCTCAAGGTGTTCCTGCTGGAAGGCCATCGAGTCGGGGAACAGCGACCGCAGGGCAGGCCGACGCCGGAACATCACCTCGTAGAGATGGGCGATGAGCTCGTCCAGGGGCGTCACCAGGTGCAGGTGTGCGGCGATCAGCCGTTGGTCGGCCGCGCCGTCGTACGGCAGGGGCTCGGGGGGCTGCGGTGCCGGGGCGAGCAACCGCCGTCGCAGCCGCATGGCGTCGTGGCGTGCGAGCAGCGCGTGGTAGTCGTCGTTCCGGGTGACGCTCACGAGGCCCGGCCTCCTCTAAGGTCGCCTGTGCGGTCGGTCCGGAACCGATCATGAACGGCCCGGGCCGCCGGGTTCAGCGGCCACTGGGCCCTTCCCCGGGGGCCGTTGGTCCCCGTCTACCGCCGTCAGGGGCCGCCGCCCGCGGGGTGGGCGGGGACCGTGCTGCGGAGCACCTCCAGCACGACGGCGCCGTCGACGGTCTCCCGGGTGACCAGCAGGTCCGCGAGCCGGTCGAGGGCGGCGCGGTGGTCGCGGAGCAGGCCGAGGGCTCGCTCCTCGGCCCGCCGCAGGAGCAGGGCGACTTCCTCGTCGACGATGCGCTGCGTCTGCTCCGAGTAGGGCCGCCGGAGCTGGTCCTCCGGGGTGGGCTCGCCGAGGTACTGCAGTGAGGAGGAGGCGTAGCCGACCGGGCCCAGGGTCGGAGAGAGCCCGAACTCGCGGACCATGCGGGTCGCGATCTGGGTGGCCCCGGCCAGGTCGTTGGCCGCGCCCGTCGAGCCCTCGCCGAAGACCACCAGTTCCGCCGACCGGCCGGCCAGCCGGACGGCCAGCAGGTCGGTGAGGTAGGCCTCGCTGTAGAGGTGGCGCTCGGCTTCGGGGAGCTGCTCGGTGACGCCGAGGGTCACCCCGGAGGGCAGGATGGTGACCTTGGCGACCGGGTCGGCGTGCTCGCACAGTGCGGCCACCAGGGCGTGGCCGGACTCGTGGACGGCCACCGAGTGCCGCTCCTCGGGCAGCAGGGCGTTGGACGACTCCCGGCGGCCCAGCAGCACCCGGTCCCGGGCGGCGTCGAGATCCTGCGCCTGGATGACCGACCGGTCGGCCCGGACGGCGTTGATGGCCGCCTCGTTGACGAGGTTGGCGAGGTCCGCGCCGGAGAAGCCGGGGGTGGCGCGGGCGACCACGTCCAGGTCGACCTCGGGGGCGAGGGTCTTGCCGCGGGCGTGCACGGTGAGGATCGCGGCCCGCTCGGCCTGGTTGGGCAGCGGCACGGTCACCTGCCGGTCGAAGCGGCCGGGGCGCAGCAGGGCGGGGTCGAGGGCGTCGGGGCGGTTGGTGGCGGCCAGCACCACAATGCCGGTGCCCTGGTCGAAGCCGTCCATCTCGGCGAGGAGCTGGTTGAGGGTCTGCTCGCGCTCATCGTTGCCGCCGAGCCGGGTGCCGCCCCCGCGGCGGCCGCCGACGGCGTCGATCTCGTCGATGAAGATGATCGAGGGGGCGCGCTTGCGGGCTTCGTCGAAGAGGTCGCGCACCCGCGAGGCGCCCACGCCGACGAACATCTCGACGAACGCGGAACCGGTCATGGACAGGAACGGCACGTCCGCCTCCCCAGCGACGGCCCGGGCGAAGAGCGTCTTGCCGGTGCCGGGCGGCCCGACCATGATGACGCCGCGCGGCCCCTTGGCCCCGGCGCGGGCGTAACGCTCGGGGTGGCGCAGGAAGTCGACGACCTCGCTGATCTCCTGCTTGACGCCGTCGTATCCGGCCACGTCGGCGAAGCCGGTGGTCGGCCGCTCGGCTTCGATGATCTTCGCCCGGGACCGGCCGATGGCGCTGATGCCGCCGGTCAGCGAACCGGCCGTGCGGCGGACGCTCCACAGGAAGAAGCCGATCAGGAGCAGCAGCGGCAGGAAGGCCACCAGGAGGGAGGGCCAGATGCTGGTGTCGCTCCGGGTCGCGGTGATCTTGACGTGCTGTGCCTGGAGCTGCTGTTCGAGGTTGGTGGAGCCCAGCGCGGTGGGGATCTGGGTGGTGAAGGACTTGCCGTCCTTGAGGGTGCCGTCGACCGCGCCCTTGTCGTTGATGTCGACCGTCTGGATCTGACCGGCTCCGACCTTGGCGACGAAGTCGCTGTAGGAGACCTGGCTGCGGGCCGGGCCCGCCAGGCCGCGGGTCAGCATCAGCACGATCACCAGGCTGACCAGGATGAACGGCAGCATCCACCGCCACCGTCCGGGTACCGGCTGCTGCGGGGGCGGGGGCGGGGGCTCGGAGGGCGGACCGGGAGGGCCCGGCTTGGCGGGCGGTGCCAGGTGCCGCAGGGGAAGGCGAATGCGAGTGATCACGGAACGCTCTCTTCCGGCGGGGCGGCGGCGCTGCGGACCAGCGCCGCGTCCACACCTCCAGCTTCGGCCCACGGCGCCCGGACGGCCAGAGCCCCCCGCCCCGGGCGGGGGCGGTGCGCCCTCACCCGCGCGCCCTCGCCCCGTGCGCCGTCACCTGTTCGGCACCACCGCCACCGGGCAGGCCGCGCGGTGCAGCGCGCGGTGGGCGACCCGCCCCAGGTGGAGCCCCCGGTGGCCGTGGCGGCTCGCGGCGCCCAGCACCAGCAGGTCGGCCTCGGCGGAGAGCCGGACGAGCGCCTTGTGCGCGGGCCCCTCGACGGTGGTGTGGCGGACGGTGACCTCGGGATGTGCGCGGTGCGGCTCCCGCAAGGCGGCGGCCAGGGCGGCGGAGGCGCGGTCTTCGTGGGCCTGGGTCTGGGTGTCCAGGATGCTCATGCGGTCGAGGGGCTCCTGCTCGGGAAAACGCCAGGCCCGTACCGCCTGGAGCTCGCAGCCTCGCGCCTCGGCCTCGCGCAGGGCGAACCGTACGGCGGCCGCCGACTCCTCGGCCCCGACGCCGACGACCACCCTGCCGCACTCGCCCCGCAGGTTCCGCTCCTCGCCCCGCACCACGACGGCGGGGCCGTGGGCGCGGCCGGCCACGGCCAGGCTCACCGAGCCCAGCAGCAGCTCCTTGACGACTCCGCGCCCCGACGCACCCGTGATCACGGCCGCGGCCTCGCGGGACTCCGCCAGCAGCGCTTCCACGGCGTCCTCGGGTGCCAGCACGGTCTCCACGGCCAGGCGCGGCGCCCGCTGTCCGGCGCGCTGCCCCGCCGAGGCGACGACGCGCTCGGCCAGGGCCTCCTCCGCGAGGTACTCGCCGTTCGTGGACGGCACCGGGCCCTCGTAGCGCTCCCACAGCGACGCGTAGACCACGCGCAGGGGCAGGTGCAGGCGCACCGCCTCGTCCACCGCCCAGTCCAGGGCCGTCAGGCTGCCGTCGGATCCGTCGACACCCACCACCAGGGGATGCTCCATCGTTCCCACCGCCTCACCGTGTGAAATCTGCTGCCTCTCCCCTTTTCTTCCCCTCCTTGCGGGTTTCCCCCGACGATCACACGTTGAGCCGCCCGGCTCACGCGCTCAGCCCTGGCCGATGCCCTCGAACCACGTCGGGCCGCCCGCCGCGGCCTGCTTGATGCGCGACACCGCGAAGTCCTCCATCGCCGGCAGGGCGTCCGGCTCGAACCAGCCGACCTCCAGCGACTCGTCGTCGTTGACCCGCGCCTCGCCGCCCACCGCGCGGGCGAGGAAGCAGATGTCCATGAACTGGCAGACGTCGCCGTTGGGGTAGGTGACCCGCTGCAGCGCCTCGACCAGCAGGATCCGCTCCGGTACGCACCGGACGGCGGTCTCCTCCCAGACCTCGCGGACCAGGGCCGCGGCGGGCTGTTCGCCGGGCTCGGGGATGCCGCCGATGATGGACCACTGGCCCGTGTCGGCACGGCGGCCCAGAAGAATGCGGCCCTCGTCGTCGAGGACGATGGCGCTCACTCCGGGCATCCACAGCAGCTGGCTGCCCACGGAGGCCCGGATGTCTCGGATGAAGTCGGGGATCGGCATGCGCCGAGCCTAATGCCGAGCCTCATGGGACTCAGGCCGAGGCCGGACGGCCGCCCAGCAGCCGGAGCCGGTCGCGGATCACCCGGACGGCCGCCTCGGCGTCGTCCACGGTGACCGTGAGCGTACGGCCGTCCCACAGCCGCAGCACAATGCCCTCGCCGCGCCGCACGATCACGGCCGTGCCCTTCTCCGGGCGCCAGCGGTAGCCCCAGCCACCCCACTGGCACGGGGTGACCTGGGGGTCGAAGTCGGCGCCGACCACCTGGGCGAGCGGGATGCGGGTGCGGGGCACGCCGATGTGGCCGCAGCGCACTTCCAGGGTGTCCTTGTCGACCCGTACCGCCACATGGACGAAGGCGATGGTGCCGTAGAGCATCAGCAGCCCCGCCGCGACGCAGCCGACGACCGCCATCACCAGGGGGGCGAGGCCGGCCGTCCAGGCGCTGTCCACGGCCAGGTCGATCCCCAGGGCGAGGCACGCGGCTCCGACACCGGCCATCAGCCACTGCACGCGGTTGGTGGCCCGTCCGGTCCAGACGGCGGGCGCGCCCTCGTCGCGGTCGGAGCTCTGCGGGCCCTCATGCCCCTGCGGGCCCTGGAAGTGGTCCCTCATACCGGGCAGCCTACCCACGATCCGGCGCCCTGGCAGGGGTGGTGCGGCGAGGTGCCCGAATGGGTGCGTCAGGGATGCGCGGGGGCGGCGGCCATGAGGGAGCGGCCCTCGGGGTACGTCAGCACGACCGGCTCGAGCTCGGCCTCCCGGCCGCTGTGCAGCACGGTGAGGGTGCCGGTGGGCTCGGCGTCGGGCATCGGCACGGCGCCGGCGCGGCGCAGCGCCTGGGCGGCCACGGCCGCCGCCGAGCCGTAGAGCGAGACGCGGGGTGCGGAGGGCGGCTGGACGGCGGCGCGGATGCGCTCCGCGACGAGCTCGTAGTGGGTGCAGCCCAGCACGACGGAGCGGACGTCGGCGGGCGTGAGCTCTGCTGCGGCCTGCACGGCGGCCTCGATGGCCGCGGAGTCGGCGCGCTCCACGGCGTCGGCCAGGCCCGGGCAGGGCACTTCGGTGACGGCGACGCCGGAGGCGAAGTCGCGGATGAGGCCGCGCTGGTAGGGGCTGCCGGTGGTGGCGGGGGTGGCCCAGATGGCGACGGGGCCGCCGTCGGCCGCGGCGGGCTTGATGGCGGGCACGGTCCCGACGAC
Source organism: Streptomyces olivoverticillatus (assembly GCF_014203555.1). GTDB lineage: Bacteria > Actinomycetota > Actinomycetes > Streptomycetales > Streptomycetaceae > Streptomyces > Streptomyces olivoverticillatus. The sequence continues at coordinate 634,678 of NZ_JACHJH010000003.1, forward strand.
CGGGAGCCCGGGTTCCAGTTCGGCGCGTATCGCCTCGAGCGCGTGCACGGAGGCGGTGTTGCAGGCGACGATCAGCGCGTCGGGGCGGTGGGCCGCGGCGGCGCGGGCGCAGGCCAGGGCGTGCTCGGTGATGCCCTCGGGGGTCCGCGGTCCCCAGGGCATGCCGTCGGGGTCGTTGGAGAGGACCAGATCGGCATCGGGCCGCAGTCGGTGCACGGCGGCTGTCGCCGCGAGGAGGCCGATGCCGGAGTCCAGGAGCGCGATCTTCACCCGGTCACTTTAATCGATTCGCCCGGCGGACCGGCCGGGGTGCGGCAGACTGCGGCGGATGAGCGCGCTGATGTGGATCACGGTCGGTTCCCTGGCCGCGTGGGTGTGGCTGCTGCTGGGGCAGGGTTTCTTCTGGCGTACGGACGTCAGACTGCCGGAGCGCGCCGATCCCGGGCAGTGGCCGGCCGTGGCGGTCGTGGTCCCGGCGCGGGACGAGGCGGCGGTGCTGCCGTCGAGCCTGCCCTCGCTGCTCGCCCAGGACTATCCGGGGCGGGCGGAGGTCTTCCTCGTCGACGACGGCAGCACGGACGGCACGGGCGCGCTGGCCCGCTCGCTGGCGCGGGAGCACGGCGGGCTGCCGCTGACGGTGGACTCGCCCGGGGAGCCGGGGCCCGGCTGGACGGGCAAGCTGTGGGCGGTGCGGCACGGGATGGCGCTGGCCCGGGCGCGGACCGACGCCGAGTACCTGCTGCTGACGGACGCCGACATCGCGCACGCCCCGGACAGCCTGCGGGAGTTGGTCGCGGCGGCCCGGTCGGCCGACGTGGATCTGGTGTCGCAGATGGCGCGGCTGAGGGTGGCCTCGCCGTGGGAGCGGCTGGTCATCCCGGCCTTCGTGTACTTCTTCGCCCAGCTGTATCCCTTCCGCTGGGTCAACCGGCCCGGCGCGCGGACCGCGGCCGCCGCAGGCGGGTGCGTGCTGCTGCGGCGGGAGGCGGCGGAGCGGGCCGGGGTGCCGGACTCGATCCGGCAGGCGGTGATCGACGACGTGGCGCTGGCCCGGGCCGTCAAGCGGTCGGGCGGCCGGATCTGGCTGGGGCTCGCGGACCGGGTGGACAGCGTCCGGCCCTATCCGGGCCTGGGCGAGCTGTGGCGGATGGTCTCGCGCAGCGCCTACGCCCAGCTGCGCCACCAGCCGCTGCTGCTGGCGGGGACGGTGGCCGGGCTGGCGGTGCTCTACCTCGCACCGCCGGTGGCGGTGGTGGCGGGTGCCGTGGCCGGGGCCGCGCTCCCGCTCGCCCTCGGCGCGGGCGCGTGGGCGGTGATGACGGGCACGTACCTGCCCATGCTGCGCTACTACCGGCAGCCGCTGAGGCTCGCGCCGCTGTTGCCCCTGACGGCGCTGCTGTACCTGCTGATGACCGTCGACTCGGCGGTGCAGCACTACCGCGGCCGGGGCGCGGCCTGGAAGGGGCGTACGTACGCCCGTCCCGAGACCACGCCGTGACGCGGCATCATCCGCGGCGCATCGCCCGCCCCGTGGCGAATCATTTCACTTGCGGCCCGGTGTCCAGTTCATGCCCCAGCCGTAGGCCCGGTCGAGGGTGCGCTGGGGGCTGACGCCGCGGTCGGGCACCAGATAGCGGGCCTCGCGCTGGACGACGAGGTCGCCGCCGTTGTTGGTGATCAGGGCCAGGGCGCAGACGTTGGAGGGCACGGTGCACTCGTCGAGCGAGAAGTCGACGGGGGCGCCGTGCTGGGGCTGGAGGGTGACGGTGGCGTGCAGGTCGGCGAAGCTGCGTGCGCCTTCGTAAATGGTGACAAATACCAAGATACGACGGAATGCCGCGATGTGGTCGAGGTTGATGGTCAGGTTCTCGCCCGTTTCGACCGCGCCCGTCCGGTCGTCGCCGTCGAGGTGGATGAACGGCGGCTGGTACAGCGAGCCGAAGGAGTTGCCGAGCGCCTGGACCACGCCCTTGCTGCCGTCGCTGAGCTCGAACAGGGCGCCGAGGTCGAGGTCCAGATCGGCGTGGAGGGCCATGGCCTTGCCCAGCTTCTGGGTCCAGCCCTTGAACTGCTTGCGCACCTCCCAGTTGAGGTTGACGCGCATGGTGCCCGAGGTGCCGCCCTGCTTGGTGAGCGAGACGGTCGGTGCATCCTTGGTCAGCGTGACCTTCGTCAGGCGTACGGGCGCGGGGGCCGCGGCCGGAACGGGCGGCAGGAGGGGCGGGGCGGCCGGCACCACCGGGGCGGGCCGCTCCTGGACGGGGACGGCGACGGTCTGCGGTGTGTCGACGGTGATGCCGAAGTCGGTCGCCAGGCCCTCTAGGCCGCTGCCGTAGCCCTGGCCCACCGCGCGGAACTTCCACTCGCCCTGCCGCCGGTAGAGCTCCCCGAGGACGAAGGCGGTCTCCACGGTGGCGTCCCGGCTGTCGAAGCGGGCCAGCTCCGTGCCGCTCGCGGCGTCGAAGACGCGGATGTGCAGGCCGGGCACCTGCCCGAAGGCGCCGCCGTCGGCCGAGGCCGCGAGCACCACGGTCTCCACGGCCGGCTCCAGCGCGCCCAGGTCGACCGTGACGGTGTCGGTCACCGCTCCGGCGGCGGGGCGCTTGCCCTCGTGCCGGACGGCGCCCGAAGGGTGCACCGGCTGGTTGTAGAAGACGAAGTCCGCGTCCGAACGGACCCGGCCGCCCGTCAGCAGCAGCGCCGAGGCATCGACGTCCGGCACGCCCGGACCCGTGTCCCAACCCAGCTCGACCCGCACGGCCGATGCCGGAATCCGGACATTGCCGCCTTTGAGCATCTGCATGCTCCACCCCTCCGAAAACAGCCGTTAAGCAGCCGGTCTTTACACGATCCCAACGTACCTTGACGACCGATTTTCCCAAGTTCGCTCGGATTGATGGTCGGCAGTGGCCTCCGGCCCGGGAATCAACCCCCGTACCGGCCTCCCCAACCGACACACCATGGGCTTAACTTATGGGCTATGACCTCCCCCCGCAGTGCCTACGGTGGCTACTACGCATCGTCGTCCTTCCCGGACACCCCCATCTACGACAGCCTCGTCGCCGAGCGGGGCACCCCCCAGATCGCGCCGATCCGGGTGTCGTCCCCGTACGACTTCGGCAACAGCAACCTGCCCGCGCTGCCGGCCCTGCCCTCCGGCCCGTCCTCGCAGCAGGCTTCCCCGGCGCAGCACAACGGCTATCCCGGCCAAGCCGCGCCGTACGGCCAGCAGTCCGGCCCGGCCCAGCCCGGCGGCGGCCTGCAGCAGGCCGCGGCCCCCTACATCCCGCAGCAGGCCTCGGCGCAGCGCGGCTACGCGGGCCCGCAGCAGTACCAGCAGCGGCCCGGCGCCCCGGCGGGTCCGGCGGGCTACGAGGCGATGCGCCCGGTCGCGCCCCGGCCGGCCCCGGCGCCCTACGAGGACCCGTACCAGCGCCAGTACCCGGACCAGGGGGGGTACTGACCCGGGTCACCGGAAGCGACCGGACCGGCTGGGCGGGCGACAGGCGCCAACTGTCATATGCAGCTGGCAGGATGGCCGTATGTCGATGCCTGTGCTGAGTGCGGTCCACTTCTATCCGGTGAAGTCGATGGCGGGATGTACGCCCGGCGAGGCGGCCGTGGAGCCGTGGGGGCTCGCCGGGGACCGGAGATGGATGGTGACGGAGCCGGACGGCCGGTTCGTCACCCAACGGCAGCAGCCTCGGCTCGCCTTGGCGTCCGCGCTGCCGCTGCCCGGCGGCGGGATCAGGCTCGCCGCCGCGGGGGCCGACCCGCTCGACGTCGCCGTGCCCGCCGCACCGGGCCCGAGCGGCACGGTCACCGTGGAGGTCTTCGGGCAGAAGGTCGAGGCGGTCCCCGCGGGGGCCGCCGCCGACGCATGGGTGAGCGCGTATCTGGGGGCCGAGGCCCGTCTGGTGCACATGGACGACCCGGCGGTGCGCCGCCCCACCGATCCCGATTTCTCGCTGCCGGGCGACACCGTGAGCTTCGCCGACGGCTATCCGCTGCTGCTGGCCACCACGGCCTCGCTGGCCGAGCTCAACTCCCTGATAGCCCGCGGCGCCCACGCCGCCGAGGGCCCGCTGCCCATGGACCGCTTCCGGCCCAATGTGGTGGTCGACGGCACCGCGCCCTGGGCCGAGGACGGCTGGCGGCGGGTGCGCATCGGCGAGGTGACCTTCCGGGTCGTGAAGCCCTGCGGCCGCTGCGTGATCACCACCACCGACCAGCACACGGCCGAGCGCGGCAAGGAGCCGCTGCGCACGATCGCCGCACACCACCGCATCGGCGGCAAGCTGGTCTTCGGGCAGAACCTGATCCCCGAGCACACGGGCGTGGTCCGGGTCGGCGACGAGTTCGAGGTCCTCGCCTGACGATCCGCCCCCGGCCGTACACCGAATCCACCCGGTTCCCACCCCGCCACGGCATTTGTCACGTCAACGCGTCGCCCCGGGCCGCCTCCACAGGGGGTGATTTTGCTCTCTCCGCCGCCTTCCTCCGCATGCGCCGTCCTGTGTGAGGTATTTACGGACGGGTGAGGGGGTGAGCACCGTGCGCGCGAGGAGCTTCACGGCAGTTCTCTCGGCTTTCTCGGCGGCCTTCAGGGCCCCGGGGTTCACATGGCGGTGGCGGCGCAATCCGCTGCGGCGCCGCAGCGACGTCCTCGAGGCCTGGGCGGGGGTGGTCGCCGTGGTGCTCATGCTGGTGGCGGGTCCGGTGACGGGCTGGACTGTGGGCACACTGGCCCACCAGGCGCTGCGGGAGACCGTCCGGGAACAGCGGCAGCACCGGCATCTGGTGAGCGCCACCACGGTGCGCTCGCTGGCGGACGGCATCGCGGAGACCGACCACGAGAGCACGGCGGGGCGCGAGGGATACCACCGCGTCGTCGCCCGCTGGCCGGGGCCCGACGGCAAGGAGCACACGGGCGCGGTGGCCGTCCGTCAGCCCGGGGACGGCCAGGGGCGGTTCCCGTTGTGGACGGACGACCGGGGGCGGGTCGCCGGGCGGCCCCTGGACGATGCCTCCGCCACCGTCCACGCGACGCTGGCCGGGGCCGGAGCGGCCGTGGCGGTGGGCTGGCTGCTGGAGGCGGCGCGGCGGCTGACCGTACGCCGGATCACGCACCGGCGGTACGAGCGATGGGACCGGGCGTGGGAACGCGCCGGTCACACCTGGGGCCGGGCGGACGCGGGAAGCTGACAGCTCGCCGAGCGGTCAACTCCCGTGCCCCGCGCGCGCTACGGTGGTGCGGTCGGTAGTCATCCGTCACGGGACACAGGCACGAGGTGGGGGCACATCAGCACCATGGCACAGGGCTCGGTCCAGGTGACGCACACCGGCACCTCGCGCTGGCGGCGGCGCACGGGAGAGTACGACTGTCTCGCATCGGCCCTCGACGCGGCGGCCGACGGCGACGTGCTGTCCCTCGCCCCCGGCACCTACCGGGAGAACCTGGTGCTGACGCGGGCCGTCACGCTGCGGGCGGGCGACGGCGCGCCGGGCTCGGTGCGGATCACCCCGAGCGAGGGTGTCGCCGTCACCGTGCGGGCCTCGGCCACGCTGGTGGACCTGCACATCGAGGGCCATGACGCGGCCGCGCCCGCGCTGTTGGTGGAAGGCGGCGAGCCGGAGCTGGCCGGGCTGCGGGTCGCGACGCGCTCGGCGGTGGGCATCGAGGTGCGCGGCGGCGCCCGGCCCACCGTGCGCGGCTGTGTGGTCGACAACCCCTCGGGCGTCGGTATCAGCGTGCTCGACCGTGCGGGCGGGGTCTTCGAGGACTGCGAGGTGGTGGCGGCCGGCCAGACCGGCATCGCCGTGCGCGGCGGGGCCGAACCCCGCCTGGAGCGCTGCCGGGTGCATCACGCGCGGGGTGCGGGGCTGGCGGTGACGGGCGAGGGCAGCGCCCTGGACGCGACGGGCTGCGAGGTGTACGAGATCCGCGGGACGGGCGTGCAGGTGGCCTCGCGCGCCTCCGGGCGGCTGACCGACTGCCGGGTGCACCGCACCTCCGGCGACGGCGTCACGCTGGACACCGACGCAGTGCTGACGCTGGCCGACTGCGACATCCACGACGTTCCGGAGAACGCGGTCGACCTGCGCTCGCGCTCGGTGCTGACGATGACGCGCTCGGCCGTGCGCCGGTTCGGGCGCAACGGCCTGTCGGTGTGGGATCCGGGCACACGGGTGGAGGCCGCCCAGAGCGAGATCCACGAGAGCACGGGCGACTATCCGGCGGTGTGGGTGAGCGACGGCGCGAGCGCCGCCCTCGCCTCGTGCCGGGTGCACGACGTGCCGGATGCCCTGTTTGTCCTCGACCGCGGCTCGCGCGTGGACGTCACCGGCAGCGACCTGAGCCGGGTGCGGGGCACCGCGGTCTCGGTGAGCGGCGGGGCGGCCGCGGTGCTCGACGACTGCCGCATCCGGGAGGCGACCACCGGGGTCTGGTTCCGGGGCCACGGCAGCGGCGGCACGGTGACCGACTGCACGGTGGACGCGACGTCGACGGGCTTCATCGTCACCAAGGGCGCCGACCCGGTCGTCGAACGCTGCACGGTGAGCTCCCCCGCCGAAGCGGGCTTCTACGTCTCGGCCGAGGGGCGCGGCACGTTCCACGGCTGCCGGGTGACGGGCAGCGGCGGCTACGGCTTCCACGTCATCGACGGCTGCCGCACGACCCTGACCGGCTGCAGAGCGGAGCGGTGCACCCGGGGCGGCTACGAATTCGCCGAGGACGGGCCGGTCAGCGAGGGCTGCACCAGCGACGAGGGCACGGCCCGCGGCGTGGTGACCCAGACGGCGCCCGCGAGCGTGCCCGCGATCGCCCAGCCCGTACGGCCGCGGGCCGAGAATCCCGAGCCGGCCGGACCGGCCGCTGCCGAGGCGGACGGCGGGCGCTCCTCGGCCGCCGTGCTCGGCGAACTGGACGCGCTGGTCGGCCTGGAGAGCGTCAAGCGCGAGGTCCGCGCCCTGACCGACATGATCGAGGTCGGGCGGCGGCGCCGCCTGGCGGGCCTCAAGGCCGCCTCCGTCCGCCGGCACCTGGTCTTCACCGGCTCCCCCGGCACCGGCAAGACCACCGTCGCCCGGCTCTACGGCGAGATCCTCGCCTCCCTCGGCGTGCTCGGGCGCGGCCACCTGGTGGAGGTCTCGCGCGTGGACCTGGTGGGCGAGCACATCGGCTCGACCGCCCTGCGCACCCAGGAGGCCTTCGACCGGGCGCGCGGCGGCGTGCTGTTCATCGACGAGGCGTACGCCCTGTGCCCGGAGGACTCCGGGCGGGACTTCGGGCGGGAGGCCATCGACACGCTGGTGAAGCTGATGGAGGACCACCGGGACGAGGTCGTGGTCATCGTCGCCGGCTACACCGCCGAGATGGAGCGCTTCCTGACGGTCAACCCCGGGGTGGCCTCGCGCTTCTCACGCACCATCACCTTCGGCGACTACGCGCCGGAGGAGCTGCTGCGCATCGTGCGGCAGCAGGCGGACGAGCACGAGTACCGGATCGGCGAGGGCACGGCCGAGGCGCTGCTCGCGTACTTCACGGCAATCCCCAAGGGGCCGGCCTTCGGCAACGGCCGCACCGCCCGCCAGACCTTCGAGGCGATGGTCGAGCGGCATGCGGGCCGGGTGGCCCAGCTCACCGCCCCGAGCACCGACGACCTCACCCTGCTCTACCCGCAGGACCTGCCCGACCTGCCCTGATCCACCGGCCGGGGCCTTGTCGGCGGCGCGTGGGAGGATGAGCGCACGGGTCAAGACGGCGGCCGGAAAGGACGGTCCGGGTGAGCGACAACCAGAACCTCCTGGCGGAGCAGCGGCGCGCCCTGATCCTCGACGAGGTCAGGCGGCGCGGCGGTGTGCGGGTGAACGAGCTGACGCGGCGGCTGAACGTGTCGGACATGACGGTGCGCCGCGATCTGGACGCGCTGGCCCGGCAGGGCGTCGTGGCGAAGGTGCACGGCGGGGCGGTGCCGGTCGCGGAGGCCACGACGCATGAGCCGGGCTTCGAGGCGAAGTCGGCGCTGGAGCTGGAGTCCAAGGAGGACATCGCGCGGGCGGCGGCGAAGATGGCGTCCCCGGGCAGCGCGATCGCCCTCGCGGGCGGCACGACGGCGTATGCCCTGGCCCAGCAGTTGCTGGACGTCCCGGATCTGACGGTCGTCACGAACTCGGTACGGGTCGCCGAGGCGTTCCACACCGCTCAGCGCCCGGTGACGGCCTCGGGCCCCGCGGTCAGACCGGGCGCGGCGACGGTGGTGCTCACGGGCGGTGTGCGCACGCCGTCGGACACCCTGGTCGGTCCGGTGGCGGACGCGGCGATCCGCTCGCTCCACTTCGACGTGCTGTTCATCGGGGTGCACGGCATATCCGTGGAGGCGGGGCTGTCGACGCCGAATCTGGCCGAGGCGGAGACCAACCGCCACTTCGTCCGCTCGGCGCGGCGGGTCGTGGTCCTCGCCGACCACACCAAGTGGGGGACGGTGGGCCTGAGTTCCTTCGCCACCCTGGACGAGGTCGACGCGCTGGTGACGGACGCGGGGCTGTCGGCCGGGGCGCGGGCGGAGATCGCCGAGCGGCTGCCCGAGCTGGTGGTGGCCGGTCCTTCCCGGGGCGGCGCGGGCGGTCCGGACAGCTGACGCCCGGAGGGCTACGGTATGCGCAGCGGACTCGACGAGCCGACCCCTGGGAGGATTCAACTGGCCTTCGGAGTCGGGTGGGTGAGTGTAACGATGCATGAGTGAGTGTCGTTGTCACGGCCACGTTGTGGTATCTGCCCGCGTCAATGGCCACGACGTCGGTCAGGCCTGATGGGACACTCCCCTGCCCCATCGGGTCGCTGACCCAGGCTGCGACCGTGCCGTCCGAGCGCAGCACCATGCTGTGGGTCGAGCCTGCGACCACCGCCACGACTCCGGTCAAGCCCTGCGGTACGGTTGCCTGACCATGGGTGTTGTTGCCCCAGGCGATGACCGTGCCATCCGCTGTCAATGCCGGATTGTGGTCGCGATGCGCTGTGATCGCGACCACATTGCCCAAGCCCGCCGGGATGTTGGTCCGGCCGCTGACATTGCGCCCCCAGGCCACCACTGTGCCGTCGGACTTCAACACCAGTGTGTGGAACTACCCCGCGGCCACCGCCACCACATCGGTCGAACCCGCCGGAACTGCGGTCTGACCGTAGGTGTCATCACCCCAGGCAGCCACCGTGCCGATCGCCGGAGGATCCGTGGCCGATCGTCTCGTCATCCACCGCTCATCGGTCTGCACGACGTCTCCTTTGACGTGACGCGGGCGATCGGGATGCGCTACAGCTGGTACTGGAAGGTGGCGCCGTTGCTGGTGCCGCCCGAGGAGTGGACGGTGACGATAACCGGGCCGACCGCACCGGCCGGTGAGGTGGCGACGACCTGCGTGTCGGAGACCGCGGCGAAGGATGCCGGGGCGGTGCCGAAGAACACGGCGTCGATGTAGGTGAAGTTGCTTCCACTGATCAGGACGTCATCCCCGCCGGATACCGAACCCGTGGCAGGAATTAGGGAGTTGATGACCGGCGCTGCGACGTAGATGTAGTAGGCGTCGCCCAGCCCGACGGTGCTGGTGCCGCCTGGTGTGGTGGCCGTGACCAGGACGGTCCCCACGTTCGGGGGAGCCGTGGCGGTGATCTGGCTGTCGGAGTTGACGGTGATGTTGGTGGCCGCGGCGGAGCCGAAGTGCACGGCACTGGTGAGGGCCAGGCTGGAGCCGAAGATGGTGACGGCGTTCCCGCCGCCGCCCGGACCCGTGGTCGGAATCAGGCCGGCGATGGTGGGTGCGGTGATGTAGAAGTAGGGCAGCGCATTGCTGGTGCCCGCCGATGTGGTAACCGTGACGCTGACCGGCTGCGCGGCTCCCCCGGGTGCGGTAACCGTGATCTGGGTGCTGGTGATGGCGGTGATGGTGGCGGAATGACTGCCGAACAGCACGGAGGACGTGCCCGACAGGCCGGTGCCGGAAATGGTGACGGTGTTCCCACCACTGGTCGGCCCCTGGTTCGGGTTCAGGCCGGTGATCACGGGTGCGGTGGAGTTGACGTAGGTGTAGGTCACGTTGCTGCTGGTCGCCACCGAGGTGGTGACCGTGACCGGGACGGAACCGGTGCCCCCCGGAGCCGTCGCCGTGATCTGAGTATCGCTGACCACCGTGAACGACGCCGAGGCGGTCCCGAAGTGCACCGACGAGGCCCCGGTGAACCCCGAGCCGCTGATCGTCACGGTGTTGCCGCCGCTCGTCGACCCCGAGGCCGGGCTCAGACCGGTGATCACCGGACCGACGCTGTAGGTGTAGGTGACGCCGTTACTCGTGCCGAGCGGTGAGGTGACGGTGAGGGCGACCGACCCGGTGCCCGCGGGGGCCGTGGTGGTGATCTGGCTGTCGCTGACCAGCGTGAACGAAGCCACCGCCACGATCCCGAACTTCACGGACGTGACACCGGTGAAGCCGCTGCCGTTGATCGTGACGGCGGTGCCTCCCGTAGGTGGCCCGTGGTTGGGGTTGAGGCTGCTGATGACAGGAGCCATCGTGGAACTCCTTCATGGGGGGTGAATGAGGTGTGCCTTGGCTGCCGTGCGGCAGCCAAGGCACACCGTGGGCTGCGGTTGCGCTCCGCCGACTCCACGCCGAGGCCGTGGTGACGGGCCGACCGCATCGCCCGCTCCTTGGTGCCCGGGGCTCGACCCGAGTCTCAGGCGGTGACGGCGAACTGGTCTGCGGTGACGGCCGTGCTGGTGCCGCCGGGGGTGGTGACCTGGATGTCGTAGGTGGTGCCCACCGTCAGGCCGGAGGGGACATCGAGGGTGAGAGTGCCCGGACCCGTGACGCTGACGTTGTTGGCCGGCACGGCCGTGCCACCGCCGACCGGGGTGAACGTCACGGCGCTGACGTCCACGAAGCAGGTACCAGCGACGATGACGCCGGTGGGAGGGTTGCTCGCCGATCCCGTAGCGGGAGTCACGCTGGTGACCTTCGGCAGGTCGTAGTAGGTGAACTGACAGGCCGCCCCGATCGGGGTGCTGGTGCCGCCGGTGGCGGTAATGAGCACGTCCGCCGAGTCGGTACAGGCGGCGAAGGTGCCGTGGGCCGGTGGGGTGACGGTGAGGTGGCTGTCCGAGAGCACGGTGGGGGCGGCGGAGCCGGCCGCGCCGAAGGCCACCGAGGTCGCGGTCGAGAAACCGCTACCGAAGACATCGATGGGGCCGGCGGGCGTGGCAGGGCCCGTATTGGGAGTCACCGACGTGCACGCGGGTGCGGCGACGTAGAAGAAAGCATTGCTGTTGCTGTTCACACCGGAGACGGTCACGATCACGTTGGCCTGACCGCTGCACCCTGACGGGAGAGTGAGGGTGACGGAAGTATTGCTGGCAGCGGTGGGGGTGACCGTCTTCGTACCGATGCCCACCCTAGTGGTGCTCAGGCTCCCCAGACCAGTGCCAGTGATGGTCATCGTCTGGCCCGAGTGGCCCGAGGTGGGGGAGATCGAACTGATGAAAGGTGCCACGGTTGCTCTCCTATGCTGTTACTGATCGGTTGGGTGCCACAGGGCACAGGGACATGAGCACGGCAGCGTGGTTCCACCTCGCCGTTACGTAACCTGAGGCTCTGTGGTCGAGTTGGGTGCCCTGGTGCCGCCTGCAGGCCTCAACAGGGCGCGGCCAGGGGCGGTTTGGCCGCGCAGTTGTCCGGGGTGTTGCCGGACACATTGGTGACCAGCAGCGTGACGGCGCCCGCGTTCTCGAAGATGCCGCCGCCATCGGACGTGGCGGTGTTACCGGTGACACTGCTGGCGGTCATCGTCAGCGCCGTGTCGCTGTAGATACCACCGCCGAACGAGGCGCGACTGCCCCGGACGCCCCCGCCGGTCACGGTGACCGACCCACCGAGATTGGCGATACCGCCGCCCACCCCGATACCGGCGTCGCCGTTGCTGATGGTGACCGCGGTCAAAGCGAGCCGGCCGTTGTCGGCGGGGATTTGAGAAGGCCCGTCCACCTCGACGATGCGGAAGGCAGGCGCGTTCGACGCGCGGGTGATCTCAGTGGCCAGCCCGGTCATGGTGATTGGCGTGGTGATGTTTGGCAGCCCCGCCGGTCCACCGGCGCCCCCCGAACTGTGGGCGCTGGTGAGGGCGTAGGTGCAAAACGGTGCCAGGATCAGGTCACTGCCCCCAGCGGCGTTGGCCCCGTTGACTGCATCGACCAACGCGGTTTCGCTACAGGGCACGATCACCACCTGCGCCGCACGCGCCGTGTGCGCGTGTGCTGCCGGGGCAGTGAACATGAGCGCACCGACAGCGCCGGTCCCGAACAGCAGTCGAAGCATGATGATGGCTCGCAAAACGCCTCCCTGGACGTATGAGCTACCCCCGTCAGCCGGTGCACCGAAAACGCGCGTCGGCCGGCAGCTTCCTCCGATGGGTGCCCTAGCGGGGGCCTGTGACAGGCACGCACGCCGCCAATGTGGATGAGCTGACTTCCCCAGTGGAGGGATGGGCAGCCCATCTGACCGGACACTGCGAGTAAGTCATCTGAACTGTCATGCAGGCAAGGGGCATGGCAGCCGACCACTCGTTCAGCGGAGCGCATCACCGGGCTGCGGGAGGCGAGATACCCGGCTGCGTTCAGCACACGATGCAGCCTCACCCCCCGGTGGGGGAACGACCGTACCGGGGCTGTCAGATGTCGACCATGCTCGGGTCATCGGTACCGCGCCTGCGCAGCGGCCGGTGCCCGCGCTCGTCGAGCCCGGCACGTACACATCCCCCGAGCGCAGGCCGTCGCGCAGCGCGAACAGAGGCGAGGGTGAAGTAGCGGATCATCTCGTCCTTGCCGATCGCCGGGAACGAGCGCAGGGTCTCCAACTCCTCAGGCCGACCCCCATTCCACGGGCAGCGGGAAGCTCAGCAGATGGGTGTCGGCGGAGCGGTTGGCGTCCGCCTGGACCTTGCGGACCGCCTACTTCAGCCAGGCCCGGTAGGGCGGGTCCGTGCGGTCCACGTCGAGGGTGGGGGCGGGGCCGCCGCCCGAAGGGAGCCGGGCCGCACCGGTCGCCCCCCGGATTCGCTGCGCCGTCCACGCCACCGCTCCTCACGATGCCCGTCGGGGCCCCTGGGGATCACCCGGACGTTCCGATCATAAAGGGGCACTGGTGCCCTGGCCGCCTCACGGGCAGACTGCCGAACAGACGCGACAGTCGGACGACGGAGGCGGTGCACGGTGGCGGAACCGGAGTTCACTGCGACAGGGGTGCGCATCGAGCGCTCCCGCCGCTCCCTCACCCGGGCCGGCCAGGTGAAGATTCGGGACGGCCGGCTGGAGCTGTTGACCAGCTACGGCCGGGAGATCGACAGTGCGCCGGTCGATTCGGTCCAGGCGGGCAAACCGTGGTTCGCGGCCCGCGACCGGGCGCGCGCGACCGTCAACGGGACCCGCTATGTGCTCACGCTGGGCGGAGCAGGCGCCTCCGCGGCGGACGCCGAGGGCGCGGGGGCACGGACGGTGGACCGCTTCCTGGCGGCCGTGCGCTCCGCGCACGACGGCGGCTCCAAGGGCTGAGGGTCAGGAGTTGCGAAGGCGGCTCCGAGAGCCGACGCTTGACTCGTACCGGCAGCATCACTGAGGGTCTGTCGGCGGTCACGGTGTGGGTCGTTGCCGCCGCATCAGCATCGCCATGCACATCTGCATCGGGCTAGCCCTACTTCTTCCAGGGAGTCGCAGCCGTGATCAGCCGAGTGAACAAGCACTGCACCGTTGAGCTCCAGGCTCTCCCGCAGCGGATCGGACAGGTCCGCAGAATCGTATCTGCGCAGCTGCGCTACTGGCATCTCGATCCGCTCATCGATCCCGCCGCGCTCGCCGTCACCGAACTGCTGACCAACGTGCACCAGCACGCGGAGCCGGAGAAGCGCTGCACGGTCGAGATCGACCTCGTCCTGGACCAGCTGACGGTCTCGGTGCGCGACCACGACCCCCGGCTGCCGCGGATCGGCGCCGCGGGCACCGGCAGCACGCACGGCCGCGGCCTCGCCCTCGTCGCTGCGGTGACCTCCAGTTGGGGCGTGCAGGAGCGCCAGGACGGCGGCAAGGTCGTGTGGTTCACCCTCGCCGTGCCCTCCGCCGCCCCTGCAGCCGCCCCCCGGCACACCAGGAGCGCGGGCGCCGCCGTCACCTTCGAGCGCCCTCCGCTGGCGCTGCCCGCCGCGGCCGTACGGACGGCGGCGCGGTCCGCCGTGCCGGGCTGACGCACCGCCACCACCCCCGGGGCTCCGGGGCCTTATCCGACCATCGCCAGCGGGTCGTCCAGCACCGGCTGCCAGGCCGCCTCGGCCGCGCCGATCAGGCTGTTGAACTCCAGTGAACAGGGCAGGATGGGCACGCTTCCGCTGCGTCCCCACAGGCTGCGCTCGGCCACGACGGCCCGCAGCCGCTCGGGGTCGGCGTCCAGCAGTTCGCGGTGGAGGCCGCCCAGCACCACACGGTCCGGGTTGAGGATGTTGACGAGGCCCGCCAGGCCCAGCCCCAGCCGGTCGATGAGCAGGTCCGCGGCGGCTCGTACGGACGGATCCGCGTACTCGGTGCGCAGCAGGTCGCGCGACTGCTGCAGAAGCGAGACCGCGGGGCCGGGCTCGCGGCCCGCGGCGGTGAGGAAGGCCAGCGGGTCGCACTCGACGTCGAGGCAGCCGCGGCTGCCGCAGTGGCAGGGCTGCCCCGTGGGGTTGACGGTGAGGTGACCGACCTCCATGGCCAGTCCGGAACTTCCGCTGTGCAGGCGCCCGTCGAGGACCAGCGCCCCGCCGACGCCCCGGTGTCCGGTGGCCACGCACAGCAGGTGCCGGGCCCCGCGCCCCGCGCCGTGCCGGTGTTCGGCGAGTGCGGTGAGGTTGACGTCGTTGCCCGTGACGCCGGTGACGGGGGTGCCGTCCGGGCCGAGCACGCCGCTCTTGGCGAGCGCCTCGTTGAAGAGCGTGCGCACCGGGGCGCCGACGGGCCAGGACAGGTGCAGCGGGTTGAGGGCCGTGCCCTCGGGCTCGGCGACGGCAGAGGGGACGGCGAGCCCCGCGCCGAGACAGCGCCGCCCGGTCTCCCGCAGCAGCCCGGCACCGGCCTCGACGACGGCGTCGATGATGCGCGAGGGGTCGGCGGGCACCGTCATGCAGCCCGGCGCCGTGGCGATCACCCGGCCACCGAGCCCCACGAGCGCCGCCCGGAAGCCGTCCGCGTGGATCTGCGCGGCGAGGACCACGGGCCCGTTCGGGGCGATGGACAGCCGGTGCGAGGGCCGTCCCTGGGATCCGGCGGACGCCGCGGGGCGGGCGTCGACCTGGATCAGGCCGAGCGCCTCCAGCTCGGCGGCCACGGCCCCGGCGGTGGCGCGGGTCACGCCGAGTTCGGCGGTGAGCACCGCGCGCGTGGGGGCGCGGCCGGTGTGTACGAGCTCCAAGGCCGGGCCGAGGGCGCCGCGGCCCCGCTCCAAACGTGTTGTCCGAGTCTGGGTCACGCCTCTATTCTGACTTTGTGCCGACGCTAAACAAAATACGGACGGCCCTTTCGCGGACCCGGCCGGATCCGAGCCGGACTGCCGACGAGCCCGCCCTGCGCCGCCTCCGTACCGTTTTGACCCTGTTCTTCGCCCTCGACGGCTTCCTTTTCGCCGGGTGGGTGGTCCGCATCCCCGCGATCAAGGAGCAGACCGGGGCCTCCCCCGGCGCCCTCGGGCTCGCCCTGCTCGGCGTGTCGGCGGGCGCCGTGGCCACCATGACGGTGACCGGACGGCTGTGTGCACGGTACGGCAGCCACCCGGTGACGGTGGCCTCCGCCCTGCTGATGTCGCTGGGCATCGCGCTGCCTCCGCTGACCCAATCGGCCTGGGCCCTGGGCCTGGTCCTGATCGTCTTCGGAACCGCCTACGGCGGGCTCAACGTCGCCATGAACAGCGCGGCGGTCGACCTCGTGGCCGCCCTGCGCAGGCCCGTGATGCCCAGTTTCCACGCCGCCTTCAGCGTCGGCGGGATGCTGGGCGCGGCCCTCGGCGCCCTGGTCGCCGGGCACCTGTCGGCCACCGACCACCTGCTCCTCCTGACCGCGACCGGCCTGCTCGTCGCCGCGGCCGCGGGCCGGGTGCTCCTGGCGCACCCGGCGCCCCGGCCGGAGCGTACGGCGGCGCAGGCGGCACCCGGCGGGCGCGGGGCGGGCCGCGAGCGCCGGCTGGTCGCCGTCTTCGGACTGATCGCTCTGTGCACCGCGTACGGAGAGGGGGCGCTCGCCGACTGGGGCGCGCTCCATCTCGCACAGGACCTCTCCGCACGGGCGGGCGTCGCGGCGGTCGGCTACAGCGTCTTCGCGCTCGCCATGACCGTGGGACGGCTCACGGGCAGCGCCCTCCTCGAACGCCTGGGGCAGACGAGGGTGCTGGTGCTGGGCGGGGCGACCGCGGCGCTGGGCATGCTGATCGGTTCGCTGGCCCCCGCGGTCTGGGCCGTGTTCGCCGGGTTCGCGATCACGGGCCTGGGGCTGGCCAACATCTTCCCCGTGGCGGTGGGCCGGGCCGGTGAGCTGGCGGGGCCGGGCGGCGTCGCGGCCGCGTCGACGTTCGGCTACGGCGGCATGCTGCTGGGGCCGCCCGCCATCGGCTTCCTCGCGGACTGGCTCTCGCTGCCGGCCGCCCTGACGACGGTCGCCGCCCTCTCGGCCGTGGCGGCGCTCGTGGCCTACACCACGCGGAACGCGGTACGGCGGACGTGACGGCGTCGGTTGTCAGTGGCCGCTGACACGATGGAGACATCGGCCGAAGCGGCGGCAGGGCGAAAGGGGCGGGCCGGCATGGACCCTCGGCACACCGACTGGAGCTGCGCCGGGCTGCGGTGGAGCACCTCGGGCCCCGCCCTGCTGTGGCGCCACCCCGTGCGCGGCGAGCGGCTCTCCGCCCTGCCGCCGCAGAAGCGGCTGGCGTTCGCCACGGGTGCCCGGCGCCTGTGCACCGGGGTACGCAGAGGCGGCAGGCACACCCCGTGCCCGGCCGCCGCCGAGGTGCCGGCCGCGGCCGTCTCGGCGCAGTGCCCCGAGTGCGCCCGGCTGGACCGCTCCCGCTCGGTGGCCGCCGACACCGCCCTCGACGACCCCCGCCCGTACGACGTGTATCTCGCCTGGTTCGGCCCGCGCCTGGTCAAGGTGGGCATCACCGCCGCCGAGCGGCAGGGGGTGCGGCTGCTGGAGCAGGCCGCGCTGTCCTACGCCCTGTTGGGGCGCGGCCCGCTGATGGCGGCACGCCGGGCGGAAGCCGTGCTGGGCGCGGCCCTGTCCGTGCCGGACCGCTTCCCTTACGCGGCCAAGCGCGCCGCCCGGCACCCCTTGCCCTCACAGCAGCGGCGCACGGCCGAGCTGGCGGAGCTGCATGCGCGCGCATGTGCGCTTGAAGGGCTCGCGGAGTCCCTCGCGGTCCGGGCTTTCGCACCGGTTCACCACGATGCGGCGTTCCACCTGGAGCGGCTGCGCCCCTGCGACGGCACGGTCGAGCTCGCCGCCGGGTGCACGGTGGCGGGGAGCGTGCTGGCGGTGGTGGGGCCGGATGTGTACCTGGAGGAAGGGGACGGCCGTCTGCTGCTCGTGGACGGGCGGCAGTTGGCGGGCTGGGCGCTGACGGCGACCGCCCCGGATGCCGCGACGACCGCGGCGATACGGGCCCGGCAGCCGGACGGCCCGCAGGCGCTGTTCTGAGGGAGCCCGCCGCCGCCGGGCGGCGGGCAGTACTCAGGAGCGGTCCATCGCCGACAGCAACCTGCGCGCCATCGGATGCGTCCGCACGACCTCGGCCAGCGTCGTCGTGCCGCGCGTGACGTTCGCGAAGACCCGCCAGGCCGGGCGGAAGCCGGTCACGGCCGCGTGGATGAGGCCGGGGCGGCGCTCGTAGAGGGCGAGGATGCGGCGGCCCACGCCCATCTCCACACCCAGCCCGGCCTTGATCGCGAAGGCGTAGTTGAGGGCCTGGCGGCGCGCGTCCACCGCGTCCTGGGCCTCGGCGATACGGACGGCCCACTCCCCCGCCAGCCGCCCCGAGCGCAGCGCGAAGGAAATGCCCTCACGGGTGAACGGCTCCAGCAGCCCCGCCGCGTCGCCGCAGACGATGACCCGGCCGCGGGAGAGCGGGGAGTCGTCGGCCCGGCAGCGGGTGAGGTGGCCGGAGGAGATGCTCGGCTCGAAGCCCGCGAGGCCCAGGCGGGCGATGAAGTCCTCCAGGTAGCGCTTGGTGCCCGCGCCCTCGCCGCGCGCGGAAATCACGCCGACGGTCAGGGTGTCGCCCTTGGGGAAGACCCAGCCGTAACTGCCGGGGATGGGGCCCCAGTCGATCTGCACCCGCCCGGCCCAGTCCTGGGCGACGGTGGCCGGCACCGGGATCTCGGCCTCCAGGCCGAGATCCACCTGCTCCAGCTTCACCCCGACGTGGGCCCCTATGCGCCCGGCGCTGCCGTCTGCGCCGATGACGGCACGGGCGAGCAGCGTGCGGCCGTCGCCGAGCACGAGGGCCACGGTGCGGCGGTCGGGGACGGCGGGGCCGTGCTGCTCTACGCGGGAGACCGTCACGCCGGTGCGCACCTCGGCGCCCGCCGCCTTGGCCATCTCGACGAGGCCGGCGTCGAACTCGGGCCGGTTGACGAGCCCGAAGAGCATCCGCTTGGAGCGGCGGGTGCGGGTCAGCTTCCCGTTGAGGGAGAAGGTGACGGCGTGCACCCGGTCGCGCAGCGGCAGTTGGAAGCCGGGCGGCAGGGCGTCGCGCGAGGGGCCGATGATGCCGCCGCCGCACGTCTTGTAGCGGGGGAGCTCGGACTTCTCCAGAAGCAGCACCCTGCGGCCCGTGGCGGCCGCGGCACAGGCGGCCGAGGCCCCGGCGGGCCCGGCGCCCACCACCACGACGTCCCACACCGGCTCGCTGTCCTGGGGTACGTCCGGGCCCGCTTCCCGGGCTGCGCTGTCGCTGCTCACCTGTGCTTCCACTCCCGCTCGATCACCGGTTACGGCTACCGCCCGCATCCTACGGGCCCGCCGTCCGGCCACTGTCCGGGGGAAGCCCCGAAAGGATCATGGTCCGCCCATGGGAGGATCAGACCCGATATCGCCCGTACGTACGGACAGCCGTACGCACGGGCCATCCGTACGGATACAACGCCGCGCCCACAAGGAGCGTTCCATGGACACGTCCTCGACCCGACGACCGGATCCGGCCGGGCTCGCGACCACCGTTGCCTCGCTGCTGCCCCGCGCCAGGACCGAGCTGGCCGAACTGGTCGCCTTCAAATCGGTCGCGGACGAGGCCCAGTTCCCCAAGAGCGAGTGCGACGCGGCCGCGAGCTGGGTGGCCGACGCGCTGCGCGCCGAGGGCTTCCAGGACGTCGCGGTGCTCGACACCCCCGACGGCACGCAGTCCGCGTACGGCCACCTGCCCGGCCCCGAGGGCGCGCCCACCGTGCTGCTCTACGCGCACTACGACGTGCAGCCCCCGCTGGACGAGAGCGCCTGGCTCTCGCCGCCCTTCGAGCTCACCGAGCGCGACGGGCGCTGGTACGGGCGCGGAGCCGCCGACTGCAAGGGCGGCTTCATCATGCACCTGCTGGCGCTGCGGGCGCTCAAGGCCAACGGCGGCGTGCCGGTCGGCGTGAAGGTGATCGTCGAGGGCTCGGAGGAGCAGGGCACCGGCGGTCTCCAGCGCTATGCCGAGGCGCACCCGGAGCTGCTGGCCGCCGACGCCATCGTCATCGGCGACACCGGCAACTTCCGGGTCGGCCTGCCGACGGTCACCGCGACGCTGCGCGGCATGACGCTGGTGCGCGTCCAGGTGGACACCCTCGAGGGCGACCTGCACTCCGGCCAGTTCGGCGGCGCGGCCCCCGACGCCCTCGCGGCGCTGATCCGCATCCTGGACTCGATGCGCGCCGAGGACGGCACGACGGTCGTCACCGGCCTGGAGGAGCAGGCCGCGGCGACGTGGGAGGGGCTGCAGTACCCGGAGGAGGACTTCCGCAAGGACGCGAAGGTGCTCGACGGGGTCGGCCTGATCGGTTCCGGCACGGTCGCCGACCGCATCTGGGCCCGGCCCGCCGTCACCGTGCTGGGCATCGACTGCCCGCCGGTCATCGGCGCCACGCCGTCGGTGCAGGCGGGCGCCCGGGCGCTGATCAGCCTGCGGGTGCCGCCGGGCACGGACGCGGCCGAGGCGACGCAGCTGCTCTTCGCGCACCTGCAGGCGGCGGCGCCGTGGGGCGCCCGTGTGTCGGTCGAGCAGATCGGTCAGGGCCAGCCCTTCCGCGCGGACACCACGAGCCCGGCGTACGCGTCGATGGCCGAGGCCATGCGCGTCGCCTACCCGGGCGAGGAGATGCAGACCTCGGGCATGGGCGGCTCCATCCCGCTGTGCAACACCCTCGCCTCCCTCTACCCCGAGGCGGAGATCCTGCTGATCGGCCTGAGTGAGCCGGAGGCCCAGATCCACGCGGTCAACGAGAGCGTCTCGCCGCAGGAGCTGGAGCGGCTCTCCCTCGCGGAGGCGCTGTTCCTCGCCAACTACGCCGAGAGCAAGCGCTGAATACGCTGAATTGAGCCGGGGGCCGGCCCCCGGTCACCCGACCGGCACCCCCGCCTCCAGGTTGAACGGGCACCCCCGCTCACGGGCGCGCAGCGCCCAGCGGAGCCTGCTCAGCCGGACCGGGGGGAGCATGGTGGAGGCCTCCTCCTCGGTGACGAAGCGCCAGCCGCGCAGTTCGGAGCCGGGCAGCAGGAGGCGGTCCGCGTCGGCCCCGGCCAGCCGGCCGCCGTCGAAGAGGAAACGCATGCCGCCGAAGCCCGGGGGCCTCGGCGGCTCCCAGTCGACGACCAACAGGCGCGGCACGGCGGCGAGTTCGATGCCGATCTCCTCGGCGACCTCGCGCATGCCCGCGCGGGCGGGCGCCTCGCCCGGCTCCACGACCCCGCCGGGGAACTCCCAGCCCGGCTTGTAGGTGGGGTCGACCAGCAGCACCCGGTCGTGCTCGTCGAAGAGCAGCACCCCGGCGGCGAGGGTCTCGGCCCTCGGCTCCGGGGTCTGGACGATCTGGCAGACGCCCGCGGTGCCGTTGCGCACGGACTCGGCGACGCGCTCGGCCGCCTCGCGGGGCGTGAGAGCGGACGTGTCGACGGCGTAGGCATCGCCTTCGAGCCAGGTCAGCGCCTCGCGGTAGGGGGCGATGTGGTCGCGCGCCCACTGGCGGACCGACTCACTGCGCCCGGCGTCGTCCTCGAACTCGACGCGGTGCTCGATGCGCGTTCGCAGGATCGTTTCATCGGATGTCAGCAGCACATGCCGGACCCGGATTCTGCGGGAGGCCAGGGCACCGAATATCTCGTCCCGGTACTCCTGGCGCAGCAGCGTCATCGGCACGATCAGCACCCCGCCCACCTCCGCGAGCAGCGCGGCGGCCGTGTCCGCCACCATTCGCCGCCAGATCGGCAGGTCCTGGTAGTCGGTGACCCCGGCCAGACGCTTCGGCGGCAGCAGGTGGCGCAGGGCGCCGCCGATCACCTCGGGGTCGTAGAGGGTGCTGCCCGGGATGAGCTCGGCCAGCTCCCTGGCCGTGCTGGTCTTTCCCCCACTGAACGGACCGTTCAGCCAGACGATCACGGTTCCCCCTCCTCCGTAGCCCCTGTGGAGCGCCCGCAACACCGTGCCCGTACCACCCTGCCACGCAAACGTGTGCGAGCGGGATGGGGCGCCGCCCGGCCAAACAGCGGCTGGTTCCCGCCGTTTCAGTGCCGGCGGCCGCCCGGTCCGGCCGTTTCCCACAGGCCGCAGGCGTCCGCCGCGGCAGCGGCGGCGCCGACCAGTCCCGCGTCGGAGCCGAGCCGGGCGGGGAGCACCTCGACGCCGGAGGCGAAGGAGAGCGTCGCGTAGTCGCGCAGGCGCTCGCGCAGCGGTGCGAAGAGGACTTCTCCGGCACCGGCGACGCCGCCGCCTATGACGGCCACCTCGATCTCGACGAGCGTGGCGGTCGCGGCGATCCCGGCCGCCAGCGCCTGTGCGGCCCGGGCGAAGGAGGCGAGGGCCGCCCGGTCGCCGGCGCGGGCCGCGGCCGCGACCGCCGCCGCGCTCGCGTCGCCGTCCGGGCCCGGACGCCAGCCGGTCTCCAGCGCACGGCGGGCGATGTTGGGACCGCTGGCGATGCGCTCGACGCAGCCGCGGGCGCCACAGGGGCAGAGGTCCCCGTCGAGGTCGACACTGATGTGCCCGATGTGACCGGCGTTGCCCGTGGGCCCCGGGTGCAGTCGGCCGCTCAGCACCAGGCCGCCGCCGACCCCGGTGGAGACGACCAGGCACAGGGCGTTGGCCCGGCCGCGGGCCGCGCCCTGCCAGTGCTCGGCCGCCGTCATCGCGACCCCGTCGCCGACGAGCACCACCGGCAGCCCGGCGGTCAGCCTGCCCACCTCGGCCACCAGCGGAAACCCCCGCCAGCCGGGCACGTTGACGGGGCTGACGGTGCCTTCGGCGGCATTCACGGGCCCGGCGCTGCCGATGCCGACGGCCCGCACGCGGGGCCGGCGCCCGTCGGCGAGGAGCTCGCCGAGCACCTCCGCGACCGCGCCCATCACCGTGGCCGCGTCGCCGTCCGCCGGGGTGGCGCGCCGGGCGCGGGCGAGCAGCCGTCCCGCCCCGTCCACCAGCGCTCCCGCGATCTTGGTGCCGCCGATGTCGAGAGCGGCGACGAGCTCGCCGGTGTCGTTGTGCACGGGAGGGTCTCTCCTGGTCCGCGGTGGTGGGGGGTGGTCCGCCCGCCAGTCTCCCCCGGTCTTGACAACGTTGTCCAGGCTCTATGCTCGACCTCACCCCGCGCACCCGACGCCCCGTCCGGAGGACGAGCACCCGTGTCCGACGCCGCCCGTACCGCCCGCAGTCCGCAGCCCCGCTACGGCAACCGCCCGACCATGAAGGACGTCGCGGCCCGCGCCGGGGTCGGGCTGAAGACCGTCTCGCGCGTGGTCAACGGCGAGCCGGGCGTCACCGCCGAGACCGAGAGGCGCGTGCAGGACGCCATCACCGCGCTCGGCTTCCGCCGCAACGACAGCGCCCGCATCCTGCGCAAGGGCCGCACCGCCTCCGTCGGGCTGGTCCTGGAGGACCTGGCCGACCCCTTCTACGCGCCGCTCAACCGCGCGGTCGAAGAGGTCGCCCGCGACCACGGCGCCCTGCTCATCAACGGTTCCAGCGCCGAGGACCCGGAGCGCGAGCGCGAGTTGGCCCTGGCCCTGTGCGCCCGCCGGGTCGACGGGCTGGTCATCGTGCCGGCGGGCGACGACCACCGCTATCTGGAGCCGGAGATCGCGGCCGGGATCGCCACCGTCTTCGTCGACCGCCCGGCCGGGCGGATAGCCGCCGACGCGGTGCTCTCGGACAACTTCGGCGGCGCCCGCGAGGGCGTGGCCCACCTCGTCGCCCACGGCCACCGCCGCATCGGCTTCCTCGGCGACCGGCCTGGCATCCACACCGCCGCCGAGCGGCTGCGCGGCTACCGGGCCGCGATGGCGGCCGCGGGACTGCCCGTCGACGAGGCCTGGGTCTCGCTGGGGCCCACCGATCCCGGGCGGGTACGGGCGGAGGCGGAGCGCATACTCACCGGCCCCGGGGCGGTGACCGCGCTGTTCACGGGGAACAACCGGGTGACGGCCACGGCGGTGCGCGTCATCGCGGGCCTGGGACGCCCGGTGGCACTGGTCGGCTTCGACGACCTGGAGCTGGCCGATCTGCTCTCGCCCGCCGTCACGGTGGTGGCGCAGGACGCGGGGCAACTGGGGCGCACGGCCGCCGAGTTGCTGTTCCGGCGGCTGGAGGGGGCGCAGGACGCGGCACGGCGGGTGGAGCTGCCCACCCGTCTGATCGTGCGCGGTTCCGGGGAGATCCCGCCGGCCGCAGGTTAGTCCTGGGGGGCGGTGCGCCCCGCCAGCCGGTCCAGCGCGGCGCGGTCCAGTCCGGTGAGGGCGGCGACCTCCTCGGCGTCGAGGGCGCCGCAGTCGAGCCCGCGCAGCAGGTATCCGCTCAACGCCCGGGCCGTGGCGGGCTCGTCCAGCACCGCGCCGCCGCCCCCGCCCGCGTACGCGGCGAGGCGCCCGGCGGCCTCCTCCAACCCCTCGCGGTAGAAGGCGTAGACGGCCGCGTACCGGGTGGGCAGCTGGCCGGGGTGCATGTCCCAGCCCTGGTAGTAGGCGCGGGCCAGCGCCCGGCGGACGAGGCCGTGGTGCAGCCGCCAGGCGGCGTGCACGCGCTCGCGCGGGCCGACGGGCAGGACGTTCGTGGAGCCGTCGCACAGCCGCACCCCGGTGCCGGCCGCCGCGACCTGCATGACGGCCTTGGCGTGGTCGGCCGCCGGGTGGTCCGCCGACTGGTGGGCCGCGCTCACGCCGCAGGCGGCGCTGTAGTCGAAGGTGCCGTAGTGCAGGGAGGTCACCCGGCCCTGCCCGGCCTCGATCAGGCGGGCCACGGTGGCGCGGCCGTCGGCGCCGAGAATCGACTGGGTCGTCTCTATCTGCACCTCGAAGCGGATCCGCCCGCCGTCGAGGCCGCGCGCCTTCTCGAACTCCTCGGCGAGGTGCACCATGGCGGCGACCTGCTCCGGGTAGCTGACCTTCGGCAGCGTCAGGACGAGCCCCTCCGGCAGGCCGCCGGCCTCCAACAGGCCGGTGAGGAAGACGTCGAGGGTGCGCACGCCCCGGTCGCGGACGGCCGCCTCCATGCACTTCATCCGGATCCCCGTCCAGGGCGGCGCGGTGCCCTCGGCGCAGGCCCGGGCCACCAGCTGCGCCGCACGGGCGGCCGCCGCGTCCTCCTCGGCGTCGGGGCGGAGCCCGTAGCCGTCCTCGAAGTCGATCCGCAGGTCCTCCACCGGCTCCCGCCGCAGTTTGGCCCGTACGCGGTCGTATACGGGGCCGGCGAGGCGGTCGGGTATGCCGAGGACCGCCGCGAAGGAGGCGGCGTCGGGCGCGTGCCGGTCCAGGGCGGCCAGCGCGCCCTCGCCCCAGGAGCGGACGGTCGCGGCGTCGAAGGCGTCGGCGGGGACGTAGACGGTGTGAACGGGCTGGCGGGTGCCCGGATCGCCCGGGTAGCGGCGGGCGAGCTCCGCGTCGACCAAAGCCAGCGAGGCGCCGATGCGCTCGCCCACGGCGCTGGTGAAGGTTGTCGAGACCGTCTGCTGGTGCCCCATGCCCGCCTCCGCGTTTCCGCCTGCCGGAATCGGCTGTCCGTGTCGCGAAGTTATCCGCGGCCCGGCACAAGGTCAACAGTCCCTTGGACGCGCGCGGGGCCCCGTACGCGAGCGCGTACGGGGCCCCGGCGGCCGTGGCAGGTCAGCCCTTGCGGGTCTTGATCTCCTCGGTCAGCTGCGGGACGACCTCGAAGAGGTCGCCGACCACGCCGTAGTCGACCAGCTCGAAGATCGGAGCCTCGGCGTCCTTGTTGATGGCGACGATGGTCTTCGACGTCTGCATGCCGGCACGGTGCTGGATGGCACCGGAGATGCCCGCCGCGATGTAGAGCTGCGGCGAGACCGACTTGCCGGTCTGGCCGACCTGGTTGGTGTGCGGGTACCAGCCGGCGTCGACGGCGGCGCGCGAGGCGCCGACGGCCGCACCGAGCGAGTCGGCCAGGCCCTCGATGAGGGGGAAGTTCTCGGCGCCGTTGACGCCGCGGCCGCCGGAGACCACGATCGCGGCCTCGGTCAGCTCCGGGCGGCCGGTGGACTCGCGCGGGGTGCGGGCGACGACCTTGGTGCCCTTGGAGGCGTCGGCCACGGTCACCGCGAGCTGCTCGACCGTGCCCGCGGCCGGGGCGGCCTCGGGAGCGGCGGAGTTGGGCTTGACGGTGATGACCGGGGTGCCCTTGGTGACGCGGGACTTGGTGGAGTACGAGGCCGCGAAGACGGACTGCGTGGCCACCGGGCCCTCGGCACCGGCCTCCAGGTCGACGGCGTCGGTGATGATGCCGGAGCCGATGCGGACCGCGAGGCGGGCCGCGATCTCCTTGCCCTCGGCCGAGGACGGCACGAGCACGGCGGCCGGGGAGACGGCCTTGTACGCGGCCTCCAGCGCGTCCACCTTGGGGGCGACGAGGTAGTCGGCGAACTCGGCGGCGTCGGCCGTGAGGACCTTGACCGCGCCGTACTCGGCGAGCGTCGCGGCGGCGGCGTCCGCACCGGCACCCAGGTGCACGGCGACGGGCTCGCCGATGCGGCGGGCGAGGGTCAGCAGCTCGAGGGTGGGCTTGCGGACGGCGCCGTCCACGTGGTCGACATAGACGAGGACTTCAGCCATGGTGTTGCTCTCCTGCGGGAAGTGTGAGGGCGGTGGGAGGAGTTACCGGGCTCAGATGCTGTGTGGTTCCGGGGGATAACCCCCGGACCCCCAGCCTTAAATGAACTTCTGGCCCGCGAGGAACTCGGCGAGCTGCTTGCCGCCCTCGCCCTCGTCCTTGACGATCGTGCCGGCCGTGCGGGCCGGGCGCTCCGTGGCCTCGTCGACCTTGGTCCAGGCGTTCTCCAGGCCGACCTCGTCCGCCTCGATGCCGAGGTCGGACAGGTCCAGGGACTCCACCGGCTTCTTCTTGGCGGCCATGATGCCCTTGAAGGACGGGTAACGGGCCTCGCCGGACTGGTCGGTGACGGAGACGACAGCCGGGAGCGCGGCCTCGAGCTGCTCGCTGGCGGCGTCGCCGTCGCGGCGGCCGGTCACCTTGCCGTCCTCGACCTTGACCTCGGAGAGCAGGGTCACCTGCGGCACGCCCAGGCGCTCGGCGAGCATCGCCGGGACCACGCCCATGCCGCCGTCGGTGGAGGCCATGCCCGAGACGACCAGGTCGTAGCCGACGTGCTCAAGGGCCTTGGCCAGCACCAGCGACGTGCCCAGCGCGTCGGTGCCGTGCAGGTCGTCGTCCTCGACGTGGACGGCCTTGTCGGCACCCATGGACAGCGCCTTGCGCAGGGCGTCCTTGGCGTCCTCGGGGCCGACGGTCAGGACGGTGATCTCCGCGTCGTCCGCCTCGTCCTTGATCTGCAGCGCCTGCTCGACCGCGTACTCGTCGAGCTCCGAGAGCAGGCCGTCCACGTCGTCGCGGTCGACGGTCAGGTCCTCGGCGAAGTGCCGGTCGCCGGTGGCGTCGGGCACGTACTTCACACAGACAACGATCCTCAAGCTCACGCCGGCTCTCCTACTGCATCGTCTCTTCACAGCTGCCTTGGCAGGCAGCATAGGCGCCTTGTGGGGCGGATTCCGATGGGTGCGGATCCCGCTCCCACCAAAATGTTACTCGCCAGTACATCGAGGGTGTTCACCGAGCGCAAGGGCGGACGGCTGTGATCTGTCCAACGCGGGAGAAAGGGACGTCTCAGTCCCTCAGCGCGTTGAAGCGCCCCTGGTGGTAGAGGAGCGGGCGGCCGGCGCCGGAGGGGTCGCCCACGACCGCCTCGGCGAGCACCAGCCGGTGGTCCCCGGCGGGCACCCGGGCCACCACGCGGCAGACCATCCAGGCCAGCACGCCCTCCAGCAGCGGCACCCCGTGCGGGCCGCGGTGCCAGCGGGTGGGCGGGGCGAAGCGGTCGGCGCCGCTGCGCGCGAAGGTGGCGGCCAGGTCCTGCTGGTGCTCGCCGAGTATGTGCACGCCCACGTGCTCGGCCTCGGCCAGCACGGGCCAGCTGGAGGAGCCGGTGCCCACGCCGAAGGAGACCAGCGGGGGCTCGGCGGCCACGGAGGTGAGGGAGGTGGCGGTGAAACCGGCCGGCCGGGTGCCGTGCGCGGTGATCACCGCGACGCCGGCGGCGTGCCGGCGGAAGACCGAACGCAGCAGGCCGGGCGTGGCGGGGGTGGCCGTGGCGGGGGTGCCGAGATCGGGCGAGGCCGTCATGAAGGGGTCCTTCTGCCGGAGGGGCGAGCCGGGAGCGGGGTTTCCCCGGGCGGTGCCGAGGGGAGGTCACGGGTGCTCACGGGCCCGGACAGCGCGCGCTCGCGGTCCGCAGAAGGTCCACGTACGCGCGTCCGTGGAGAAGGAGCCCTGGCCACATAGCGTCACAGTGACGATTCGAGGTGTGCAGCGTCAAGTGAGCCCGGACAGATGCGAGACGGATCACGGTGCGTCAGACCGCCGCACCGAGGGCCGCGATGACGTCGGCGCGGCGCGGCTGCCCGGTGGCACGGCGCACGATCCGGCCCTGCCCGTCGAGGACGAGCGTGGTGGGGGTGGTGGCGACGCCGAGGGCGCGCACGAGCGCGAGGCGGGCCTCCGCGTCGATCTCGACGTGGGCGACGCCCTCGACCATCGCGGCGACCTCGGCAAGGACCCGCCGCGTCGCCCGGCAGGGCTGGCAGAAGGCGCTGGAGAACTGGACGAGCGTGGCCCGCTCCCCCAGCGCCGCGCCGATCTCCTCGGCGCCGAGCCGGCCGCCCTCGTCCCGCTCGTCCTCCCGGTCGTCCCGCACGGGCACGTCCATCCCCTTCCCGTCGTTGTCGGTCCACATCCGGTCACCGGATGCAGCGTCGTGGGAGGCCGGGAAATTTCCCGGGTATGGCTTCCTCCGGTGCCCGGCGCACGCCCGATGCGTCCGGTGCCGCGGGCGGACGTGATGAGGATCTCCCGGCCTACGGGGCGTCCCCGCTGGCCCGCGGGCCGGGCATTCGGGCACGATCTGGCAGAAGCCGCACCCTACGGCCGCGTAACTTCCAGCGAAGGATCTTCCCGATATGGCAGAGCTCGTCTATCCCCCGGTGATCGGCGCCGCCCGCACCATGTTCAAGGCGCTCGACCTGCGCTTCGACATCAAGGGGACCGAGCACGTTCCGCAGCAGGGCGGGGCGGTCCTGGTGAGCAACCACATCGGATACCTGGACTTCGTCTTCTGCGGGCTGACCGCCCGCCCGGCCAAGCGGCTGGTGCGCTTCATGGCGAAGGAGTCGGTCTTCCGGCACAAGGTCTCCGGGCCCCTGATGCGGGCGATGAAGCACATCCCCGTCGACCGTGCGGCGGGGCTGGACGCCTACCGGCACGCACTGTCCGCGCTGCGCTCGGGCGAGGTCGTCGGGGTCTTCCCGGAGGCGACGATCTCCTCGTCGTTCACCCTGAAGAACTTCAAGTCGGGGGCCGCACGGCTGGCGCAGGAGGCCGGGGTGCCGCTGGTGCCGATGGCGCTGTGGGGCACCCAGCGGCTGTGGACCAAGGGACACAAGCGCGACCTGGGCCGCAGCCACATTCCGGTGACCATCAGGGTGGGCGAGCCGGTGCCGACGGACCCGGCCGAGTCCGCCGACAGCCTCACCGAGCGGGTCCGCGGCCGGGTCCAGGAGCTGCTGGAGTCCGCCCAGCGCGCCTACCCGGTGCGCACCGAGGGCGCGCACGACACCTGGTGGATCCCCGCCCACCTGGGCGGCACGGCTCCGGCCCCCGCGGAGGCCGGAGCCGCGGGCTGCTAGCGCTTGGCCATCTCCTCCGCGACCGCGGCGGTAAAGGCGTCGACGTCGGCCTCGGTGGTGTCGAAGGAGCACATCCAGCGGACGTCGCCGGCCGTCTCGTCCCAGAAGTAGAAGCGGTAGCGCTTCTGCAGGCGCTCGCTCACCGCGTGCGGCAGGCGGGCGAAGACGGCGTTGGACTGCACCGGGTGCAGCACCTCGACGCCTTCCACCGCCCGTACGCCCTCGGCCAGGCGGGCGGCCATGGCGTTGGCGTGCGAGGCGCTGCGCAGCCACAGGTCGCCCGTCAGCAGCGCTTCGAACTGCACGGAGACGAAGCGCATCTTGGAGGCGAGCTGCATCGACAGCTTGCGCAGGTGCTTCATCGCCTTGACCGCGCCGGGGTTGAGGACCACCACGCACTCGCCGAAGAGCAGGCCGTTCTTGGTGCCGCCGAAGGAGAGCAGGTCCACCCCGGCGTCGGTGGTGAAGGCCCGCAGGGGCAGGCCGAGGCTTGCCGCCGCGTTGGCCGCGCGGGAGCCGTCCAGGTGGACCTTCATCCCCCGCTCGTGGGCGTGGTCGCAGATCTCCCGGATCTCCTCGGGCGTGTAGCAGGTGCCCAGTTCGGTGGTCTGGGTGATGGAGACGACCTGCGGCTGCGCGCGGTGCTCGTCCTCCCAGCCCCAGGCCTCGCGGTCGATCAGCTCGGGCGTGAGCTTGCCGTGCTCGGTCGGCACGGCCAGCAGCTTGAGGCCGCCGACACGCTCGGGCGCCCCGCACTCGTCGACGTTGATGTGCGCGGAGGCAGCGCAGATCACCGCGCCCCACCGCTCGGTGACGGCCTGCAGGGCGACGACGTTGGCGCCGGTGCCGTTGAAGACCGGGAACGCCTCGGCGGTCGGCCCGAAGTGGGCGCGCATCACGTCCTGCAGGTGGGCCGTGTAGTCGTCCTCGCCGTAGGCGACCTGGTGGCCGCCGTTGGCGAGGGCGAGGGCCGCGAGGATCTCGGGATGGGTGCCCGCGTAGTTGTCGCTGGCGAAGCCGCGCAGCTCCGGGTCGTGCCGGCGTATCGCGTCGGTCGCCGCCGACGGGGTGGTGCTCATGGTTGCGGGGTCAGCCACAGACGGGTTCCGTTCACATCCTGGGCGGGCTTCTCCCAGACGTCGACGATGGCCTGCGCCAGGTCCTTGACGTCGGTGAAACCCGCGAATTTCGCATTGGGCCGCTCGGCGCGCATGGCGTCGTGCACCAGCGCCTTGACCACCAGGACGGCGGCCGCGGCGGGCGGGGCCGCATCGCCCCCCGCCTTGCGGAAGGAGTCGCCGAGCGCAAGGGTCCACGCCTCCGCGGCGGCCTTGGAGGCGGAGTAGGCGGCGTTGCCCGCGGTGGGCTTGGACGCCCCCGCGGCGCTGACGAGCAGGTAGCGGCCGTTGCCGCTGCGGCACAGCGGGGCCTCGAAGGCCAGCGAGGTGTGCTGCACGGTGCGGATCAGCAGCTTCTCCAGCAGCTCCCAGTCCGCGAGGTCGGTCTCGGCGAAGGTGGCCGAGCCGCGCCAACCGCCGACCAGGTGCACCAGGCCGTCGATCCGGCCGAACTCCTTCTCGGTGCGGTCGGCCCAGGCGCGCGTGGCGTCCAGGTCGAGCAGGTCGACGGTGTCGCCGGTGACGGTGGCGCCGCCGTGGGCGTAGCGCGCGGCGTCGACGGCCTCGGCGAGGCGGGCCGCGTCCGCGTCGGCGGCGACGACGGTCGCCCCGGCCTCCGCCAGGCGCAGCAGTGCCGCCCGGCCGGCGGGGCCCGCGGCCCCTGCCACCGCCACGACGGCGCCCTCCAGCCGGCCGTTGCCGTTCGTCGGAGCGCTCATGGTCGTCGCCTCCTTCTCCCGCTCGGTCGTGTCGCTCACGCGGCCACCTGCTCGGTGCGCGCCGGGGTGATCCCCTTGGTCGAGGCGATCACGCCGCGCAGCTTCTTGGCAAGGGCCTCATAGAACATGCTGAGCGGGAATTCGTCCGCGAGCACGTCATCGACCAGCTTGCGAGGCGGCTGAGTGAGGTCGAGGGCGTCGGGGCCCTTGGCCCACACGGACCCGGGGTGCGGGGCGAGGTAGGTGGAGACCAGCTCGTAGGCGGCGAACCAGTGGACGAGCTTGGGGCGGTCGATGCCGTCGCGGTAGAGCTTTTCGATCTCGCCGCACAGCTGGTTGGTGATCTGCGGGGCGCGGTCCCAGTCGATGTGCAGGGTGTTGTCCGTCCAGCGTACGACCTCGTGCTTGTGGAGGTACGCGAAGAGGAGCTGGCCGCCGAGGCCGTCGTAGTTGCGCACGCGCTCGCCGGTGACCGGGAAGCGGAACATCCGGTCGAACAGCACGGCGAACTGGACGTCGCGGCCCTGGGCGTAGCCGTCGGCCTCCAGCTTCACGGCCTCCTTGAAGGCGGTGAGGTCGCAGCGCAGCTCTTCGAGCCCGTACATCCAGAACGGCTGCCGCTGCTTGATCATGAAAGGGTCGAAGGGCAGGTCGCCGTGGCTGTGGGTACGGTCGTGGACCATGTCCCACAGGACGAATGCCTGCTGGCAGCGGTCCTGGTCGCCGATCATGTCGGCGATGTCGTCGGGCAGCTGCAGGCCCAGGGTGGCGACGGCGGACTCGGTGACGCGGCGGAAGCGGGCGGCCTCGCGGTCGCAGAAGATGCCGCCCCAGGAGAAGCGCTCGGGGGCCTCGCGCACGGCGATGGTCTCGGGGAAGAGGACGGCGGAGTTGGTGTCGTAGCCGGCCGTGAAGTCCTCGAAGGTGATGCCGAGGAAGAGCGGGTTGTCGTAGCGGGTGCGCTCGAGCTCGGCGAGCCACTCGGGCCATACGACGCGGAGCACGACGGCTTCGAGGTTGCGGTCGGGGTTCCCGTTCTGGGTGTACATCGGGAAGACGACGAGGTGCTGGAGGCCGTCGGCGCGCTCGGCGGCGGGCTGGAAGGCGAGCAGCGAGTCGAGGAAGTCCGGGACGCCGAAGCCGGTGTCGGCCCACTTGCGCAGGTCGGCAACCAGTGCGCGGTGGTAGGCGGCGTCGTGCGGCAGGAGCGGCGAGAGCTGCTCCACGGCGGCTATGACCAGATCGAACTCGGCCCGGACGGCCGGGCCCGGGGGTGCGCCCTCCGCTTCGAGGTCGATGGAGCCGTCGGCCGACTGCCACGGCCGGATCGTCTCCACGGCGGCCTTCAGGGCGGCCCAGGCGGGGTGCTCAACCACGCGATCCACGGACAAAGTGTCGGCCTTTGCCACTGGGGACGCAAAAATTTCCGTCACGACTACCCCTCCTCAGGAGAACCGGCGTTAAGACACCGTATCCATGTGAGGTTCTCCCGCTCAAGGGGAGCAACCACAAATTATCCTGCGGATCCCCGCGCAGGCCGCTGTTTTTCCTGTCGACTACCGCCGTACGAGGGATCACGCATAGCCATACGTCACGTGCTTCGCACAGGCCTCAGGCGGCGTCCTAGGTTCTTTCCGGCCACTTTCCGGCGACTATGTCAGGTGTCCGTCTGTCCACCCGTTGGGGCCGGAAATTCATGAAGCGGCAACAGTCTTCCGCCATTCGGACGGATCATGGTCATGACCTGGACAGACCGCCCGGTGCACTGCCAGTCTCCCGCCATGTCGCTCGCCGAGAAGCCCAGCCGCGCAGCTGCCCGGACCTCGCTCCGGACCGCCGCCTTCGTCCTCGTGCTCGCAGCGGCCGCCGGCTGCGCCCCTCAGGAGGACGCCGACTCCGCGAAGGCTTCCGGTGCCTCCGGGACCGCTTCCGGGGCACAAGCCTCCTGCACGAAGGGGCATCTGGCCACTCGGACGGCCGGGCGGCTGACCGTGGGCACGGACAAGCCCGCGTACGCCCCCTGGTTCCAGGACGACGCCCCCGCGAACGGTAAGGGCTTCGAGTCGGCCGTCGCCTACGCCGTGGCCGACCGGCTCGGCTACCCGGCGGGCGACGTGGTCTGGCAGACGGTGCCGTTCAACAGCGCGGTGACACCGGGCGAGAAGAAGTTCGACTTCGACATCAACCAGGTCTCGGTCAGCGACGAGCGGCGCCGGGCGGTCGACTTCTCCTCCGGCTACTACGACGTGCGGCAGGCCGTCATCGCTCTCAAGGACTCCCCCGCGGCGAAGGCCCGCACGGCCGCCGACCTCAAGAAGGCGAGACTCGGCGCGCAGGTGGGCACGACCTCCCTCGACGTCGTCAACGACGTCATCAAGCCGGAGAAGCCCGCGGCCGTCTTCCAGAAGAACGACTTCGCCAAGACGGCACTCAAGAACGGCCAGGTCGACGCCATCGTCGTGGACCTGCCCACCGCCTTCTACATCACGTCCACCGAGGTGCCCGAGGCCAAGGTCGTGGGCCAGTTCGAGGCCGCCGCCGGAGGCCGGGCCGAGCAGTTCGGGCTCGTCCTGGACAAGGGCAGCCGCATCACCGGATGCGTCAGCGCAGCCGTCGACGGCCTGCGCAAGGACGGCACGCTGGCCCGGCTGGAGAAGAAGTGGCTGTCCGAGGCCGTCGACGCTCCGGTGCTCAAGTGACGGCCGGCCAGGCGGTGTCGCCGGAGCCGCAGGACGCCGGGCCCATGGCCGCGGACGGCACCGCCGACGTCCGGCCGTACGTGCCCTCGGCCCGGCGGCTGGAGCGCGAGCGCTTCCAACGTGCCCGGACCCGCCGCGCCACGGCCGTCGCGGCGGCCAGCACGCTGGTGACGGCCGTCGCGCTCTTCCTCGTGGTGGTCGAGTCCCCCGGCTGGCCCCGGACCCGGGAGACCTTCTTCAACGCCCACTACGCCCGTGAGGCGCTGCCGCACATCCTCGACGGGCTGTGGCTGAACATCCGGCTGCTGGTGGTCTGCGGCGCGGCGGTGCTCCTGCTCGGCCTGCTGATCGCCGTCGCCCGCACCCTGCGCGGGCCGGTGTTCTTCCCGCTGCGCGCCCTCGCCACCGCCTACACCGACTTCTTCCGCGGGCTGCCGCTGATCATCTGCCTGCTGATGGTGGTCTTCGGGGTGCCCGCCCTGCGGCTGCAGGGGGTGACGAACGACCCGGTGCTGCTCGGCGGCACCGCACTGGTGCTCACCTACTCCGCCTACGTCGCCGAGGTCTTCCGCGCGGGCATCGAGTCCGTACACGCCGGCCAGCGCGCGGCCGCCCGCTCGCTGGGGCTCGGCAGCGGGCAGACGCTGCGCTACGTCGTCCTGCCGCAGGCGGTGCGCCGGGTCGTGCCTCCGCTCCTCAACGACCTGGTCTCGCTCCAGAAGGACACCGGGCTCGTCTCGATCGCGGGCGCCGTCGACGCCGTCTACGCGGCCCAGATCACCGCCAGCAAGAGCTTCAACTACACCCCGTACGTGGTCGCCGGGCTCATCTTCGTGGCCCTGACCATCCCGATGACGCGGTTCACCGACGCGGTCACCGCACGGATGGACCGCCGCCGGGCGCAGGGAGGAATCGTATGAGCGAGAGCGGCGGACAGGGCCCGGTGCTGCGGCTGGAGGCGGTGCGCAAGACCTTCGGGCGGACGGTGGTCCTGCGGGACGTCGACCTGGAGGTGGCGCCGCACACGGTGACCGCGCTGATCGGTGCCTCGGGCTCCGGCAAGTCGACGCTGCTGCGCTGCGCGAACCTGCTGGAGGAGATCGACGACGGTGCGATCTTCCTCGACGGGGAGGAGATCACCGACCCCCGCGCCGATCCGGACGCCGTGCGGCGCCGCATCGGCGTGGTCTTCCAGGCCTACAACCTCTTCCCGCACATGACCGTGCTGCAGAACATCACCCTCGCCCCGCGCCGGGTGCACGGCGTGGGGCGCGCGGAGGCGGAGGAGCGGGCGCGCGAGCTGCTGGAGCGGCTCGGCCTGAGCGGCAAGGCCGGTGAGTATCCCGACCGGCTCAGCGGCGGTCAGCAGCAGCGGGTGGCGATCGTACGGGCGCTGGCCTGCCGGCCCCGGCTGCTGCTGCTCGACGAGATCACCGCGGCGCTCGACCCCGAGCTGGTCGGCGAGGTGCTCGACGTCGTGCGCGGGCTGAAGGACGAGGGGATGACGATGATCCTGGCCACCCATGAGATGGGCTTCGCCCGGGACGTCGCCGACCAGGTGTGCTTCCTCGACGGCGGGGTGGTGCTGGAGCGCGGCACCCCGGCCGAGGTCTTCGGCGAGCCGCGGCAGGAGCGAACCCGGCGCTTCCTGCGACGCCTCGTCCAGGCCGGACGGCTGTAGGGCCTTTCCCGGGCCGTCAGGCCAGCTTCTTGACCAGCAGCTCGAACTCGAGGTCGTCGCGCTGGGGTATGCCGAACCGCTCGTCGCCGTAGGGGAACGGGCTCATCCGCCCGGTGCGCCGGTAGCCGCGCCGCTCGTACCAGGCGATCAGCTCGTCGCGCTGGCGGATGACGGTCATGTGCATCTCGGCCACGCCCCACTCGACATGGGCGAGCCGCTCGGCCTCCGCCAGGACGGTCTTGCCCAGCCCGCCGCCCTGCGCGGTGGGACGGACGGCGAACATGCCGAAGTAGGCGTGGTCACCGCGGTGTTCCACATGGCAGCAGGCCACCGGCTCGCCGTCCAGCTCGGCCACCAGCAGCCGGCTGGCCTCGTGCTCCACCACGGCCAGGACGCCGTCGGGGTCCGTGCGCCGGCCCTCCAGGAGGTCGGCCTCCGTCGTCCAGCCGGCGCGGCTGGCGTCACCGCGGTAGGCCGATTCGACCAGCTGCACGACGGCCGGGACGTCGGCGGCGGTGGCGGGCCGGAAGGCCGGTCCGACGGCGCGGCTGCGGGTGGCGGTGTCCATGCGGTGCGGTGTCCTCTCCTTGCGATTCCCAAGACTTCGGGCGCTTGTACGACCCTAGCCGAGGTGGTGTGCGTACAGTCGCCGCATGGTGCACGTACTGAGCAGCAGGGTGCTACTGACGCCGACCGATCCGGAGCGGTCGCGGGCCTTCTACGGCGGGGCGCTGGGGCTCGCGGTCTACCGCGAGTTCGGCACGGGTCCCGAGCGCGGCGTCGTCTACTTCCTGGGCGGCGGGTTCCTGGAGGTCTCGGGCCGCTCGCAGACTCCGCCGGGGCCCGGGCTCGAACTGTGGCTGCAGGTGGAGGACGCCGCGCGGGCGCACGAGGAGTTCACGGCGCGGGGCGTGGAGGTGCTCCGGCCGCCGGAGAAGATGCCCTGGGGCCTGATCGAGATGTGGATCGCCGATCCGGACGGGGTGCGCATCGCGGTGGTCGAGGTGCCGGAGGGGCATCCGATGCGGTACCGGCCGGGCATCTGACGGCGCGTACGCCCGCCCGCTGCCGTACGCCCACTCTGCGCGGGCGTACGGCGGCGGCCGCCTGTGCTCCCCCTGTGCGCCCGTGCGCTCCCGTGCGACCCGGCTCGGCCGGGCATTCTCCGGGGGTAGGTGTGCATCCGGGGAGGTGGAGCGTGCACGGACCGCCGCTGATCGGCTGGGGGCTGGTGGCGCTCTGCGCCGCGGCGGGGATCTACTGCCTCTCGCGCACGCGGGCCGGCGCGGCGGGGGAGCGCCGGGCCGCATGGGGAGACGCCCTGATGGGCCTGGGCATGGCCGCCATGGCGGTGCCCACCGGCGCGCTTGATGCCCGGCCGTGGGGGACGGCCGCGTTCGCGGCGGTGTTCGGCGCCGTCGGCCTGCACGCCCTGGCACCGGCCCGGGCGCGCGCGGAGGCGAGCCGGGCGCATGACGGACACCAACTGCACCACGCCGTGGGCGCCTTCGCGATGGTCTACATGGCCCTGGCGATGGCCCACTCCCCCACGGCCGGGCACGGCGGCGTCCACCACCTGGGGGCCGGACACGAACCGGCCGGGACGCCGCTGCTCACCGGGGTGCTGTTGGTGTATTTCGCGGTGTACGTCGTCCGGGCGGTGGCCCGCATCGTCCCGGCGCCCGCGATGGTCCCGGGCGAGCCCCCCTGGCCGGGGCCGGAGCGGGCGTACGGGTCCGGGCTGACGCGCGCCTGCCGGCTGTCCATGGGGATCGGGATGCTGGCGATGCTGCTGACCATGTGAGCGGCCGTCGGCTCGCGTGGTGTGCGTCACTTCCCGTGCGGGGGCATGTCCGGCCCCGCGCCGCCCTCATAGGGTGATCGCATGATGGTCCCGCTCGCGTTGCTGGTCCTCGGCGGACTGGTTGCGGCGATGGCGCCGCGCGTGCTGACCCGTACCGACTGGCCCGACCGGGAACCCGTCCTGGCCCTGTGGGTGTGGCAGTGCGTGGTGGCCGCCGTGCTGCTGTGCTGTGCGCTCGCGATGTTGCTGAGCGCCGCCGCGGCCTGGGAGGCCGTCCGGGGCAACGTCTTCGCCCCCGCGCCGCACGGCGTGATGGAGGCCTACGCGCTCACCGGCTACGGGGCGTGGGCCGCGCCCCTGGCCGTGACCCTCGCCTGCGGTGCCGTGTGGACCGGGGCCATGCTCACCCGGGAGATCCGCGGGGCCCGGGCCCGGCGCCGGGCCCGCCGCGCCGAGCTGCGCGTCCGCTCGCCCCGGCTGCCCGGCGAGGCACGCGGCGGCGAGCGGCTGGTGGTGCTGGAGGGCGAGCGCCCCGACGCCTGGCTGCTGCGCGGCGGCGCCGCACCCCGGCTGGTGATCACCACCGGTGCGCTGCGGCGTTTGAAGGGCCCCCAGCTGGATGCGGTGCTGGCCCATGAGCAGGGGCATGCGCGGGCCCGGCACGACTGGCTGCTGCACTGCTCGTCGGCGCTGGCCAACGGCTTTCCGCAGGTGCCGGTCTTCGCCGCCTTCCGCGACCAGGTGCACCACCTGGTGGAGCTGGCGGCCGACGACTCGGCCTCGCGGCGCTTCGGGCGGCTGACGACCGCCCTGGCCCTCGTCGAACTCAACGAGCACCGCGGGGTGTTCGGCCCCTGTCCCACCCGGCCCTCGCACGTCCCGGACCGGGTGCACCGCCTGCTGGCCCCCGCGCCCCGGCTGACGGCCGCCCGCCGGCTGCGGCTGACCGCCGTGGCGGCGCTGGTGCCCTTCGTGCCGGTGCTGGTGACGTTCGTACCGGGCCTGCGGGCGCTGGGCTGGTCGCACTGACGGCCCGCACGACGGGAAAGCCTGTGCTTCCCGGCGTACCCTGACACAGGGGTCACAGCCGCCTGGGAGCCGCCATGGCCACGACAAAATGGTTCTTCGAGCCCAGCCACACCGGTGCGGAGTTCCGCGCCCGGCACATGATGGTCGCCCATGTGCGCGGCCAGCTCAAAAACGTACAGGGGTCCTTGGAAGTCGACCCCGACGAGCCGGAGAAGGCCCGCATCACGGCGACGGTCGACGCCACCGGGGTCTACACCGGCCAGCCGCAGCGCGACGCCCATCTGCGCAGCGCCGACTTCTTCGACGTCGACAACCATCCGACCTGGACGTTCACCGGCTCGCGCATCCACCAGGCGAGCGGCACCGAGTTCGAGGTCACCGGCGATCTCACCGTGCGGGGCGTGACGCGCCCCGTGACGTTCCAGGTGACGTATCTGGGGCAGTGGGACACCCCGTGGTGGGAGGACGGCAAGGACCTCGGCCCCAGGCGCCGGGCCGGCTTCTCCGCGACGGCCCGCCTCAACCGGCATGACTTCGGGGTGAGCTGGAACGACGTGGTCGACCGGGGCGGGGTGGTCGTCAGCGACATGATCGACGTCCTCGTGGACGTCGAGGCGGTGCTGGAACCCGGCGGATGACCATGGGGGGATGAGGCCGTCGCCCGGCGGGGAGACTCCCGCCATGACGATCAAGGGTGTGCTCTTCGACTTCTCCGGAACCCTCTTCCGCATCGAGTCCACCGAGTCCTGGCTGCGCACGACATCGGAGCGTGCCGGTGTGCCGCTCGACGGCGACCGGACGGCTTCGCTGGCCCGGCAGCTGGCGGATGCCGGCGCACAGCCGGGCGGACCTGCGCCGACGGTCGTACCCGCGGACCTCGCCGAGGTGTGGGCCGGCCGCGACAGCAGTACGGAGCAGCATCGGGCCGCGTACACGGGCATGGCCCGCCGGGTGCCGCTGCCGGATCCGGGGCTCTACGACGCCCTGTACGCCCGGCACATGGAGCCCGCGGCCTGGCGCCCGTACGCCGATGCGGCCGGCGTGCTGGCCGGGTTGCGCCGCCGGGGCGTGCGGACGGGGGTGGTGAGCAACATCGGCTGGGACCTGCGCCCGGTCTTCCGCGAACACGGCCTGGACGCCTGGGTGGATGCGTATGTGCTCTCCTGCGAGCACGGGCTGCAGAAGCCCGATCCACGGCTGTTCCGCACCGCGTGCGAGGCTCTCGGTCTGCCGCCCGAGGAGGTCGTGATGGTCGGCGACGACCGGCGCGCGGACGCGGGGGCGGCCGCGGTGGGGTGCGAGGTGTTCCTGGTGGACCATCTGCCCGTGGAAGAGCGCCCGGGCGGCCTGTTGCCCGTTCTCGACCTGGTCGGCTGAGCCGCGGGCGCGCAGCCGCCCCCCGGTCACATGGTCGCGGGCAC
Source organism: Streptomyces olivoverticillatus (assembly GCF_014203555.1). Taxonomy (GTDB): domain Bacteria; phylum Actinomycetota; class Actinomycetes; order Streptomycetales; family Streptomycetaceae; genus Streptomyces; species Streptomyces olivoverticillatus. Next base: position 674,647 of record NZ_JACHJH010000003.1, read on the forward strand.
GCGGGGGCGGCGGCCGCCCGCCGCCGTGCGCAGGGCCAGATCGGCCAGCGCCTCGGGGGCGCCGATCTGCCCGCGTATGCCGGGAAAGGCGTTGATGTCGACGATCACCGGTGTGCCGCCCGCGTCCAGCACGTCGACGCCGTAGACGTCGAGGGCGAAGACCTCGCCCACCCTGCGTACCAGGTCGAGCAGGCCCACGGGCAGGTCGCCGGAGTCCAGCGGACGGGTCGCCTTGTCCGGTACGGGCGTGGCCAGCTCCGAGCGGCGCAGGCCCGCGAAGACGTGGCCGTCGACCACCCAGAGCTTGTGGTCCCAGCCGTCGTTGGGCGTGAAGTCCTGGACGACCACCGGCTCGTCCGGCCACTGCCGGGCCAGCGCCCGCAGCTGCGCGCGGTCACCGACGCGGGCCACCAGGTCGTGGCGGCGGCTGTGGCGGCTCTTGACCACGACGGGGAAGACAGCACCCTCGGCGTCTCCGGCGCCGGCGGCCACGGCGAGGTGGGTGAGCGAGGGCTCGGTGCGGGTGGCGGCAAAGGGCAGCCCGGCGGCCAGCGCGCGAGCGGCCATGGCGGTGCGGTCCTGGCAGAGCTCGGTGGCGGCGGCCGAGTTCAGCACGGGCGCGCCGTGTTCCTCCAGGTGCCGGGCGTAGGCGAGGGCGCGTGGCGTCCGCGTCTTGAGCAGGTAGACGTCGGCGAGCGAGGAGGGATCCGGCAGGCCGGTCGTCTCGTTCGGGTCCAGCGACGAAACCTCGTGCTGCGACCTCAGCAGGGCGGCCGTCCGGGCCAGGAGCGGATGGCCGGCATCCGGTGTGAGCAGGCAGATCCTCATGCGCCGCCGCCGACCGTCACAGGGGCCGCGGGCCGGCCGCCGGGGGTGCGCCCCTCGGCCCCGGCCAGGCGCAGCACGGCCCAGGCCACCTTGGTCACGGCGTCGGGCACCTGACGGAAGCTCGGGAAGTCGTTGACGTCGACGACCACCGGGCCCTCGGGCCCGAAGACGACATCCACGCCGTACAGGTCGAGCCCGTAGACCGCGCCCACCTCGGCGGCGATCGCCGCGACCTCGGCGGTCAGCGGCACCTGGCGTTCGCGCACCGGGTGGTCGGGGTGGAGCGGGGAGCGGCGCTCGGTAGCGTAGAACTCGCCGTCGACGCAGTACACCTTGAGGTCGACGCCCGAATTGGGCACGTATGACTGGGCGATGAGCATGCCGTCGGCGGATATCTCCGGGGCGGCCTCCACCAGGTGCCCCGGGTCCGGTACGAGGCGTACGGCCCGTCCCGAGCTGCCGTCGGCGGGCTTGACGACCAGCGGGTAGGCGTCGGCGGGCAGGGCGGCGAACTCCTCGGCGAGCACGGCCGCGTAGGTGGCGGGCACCGGCAGGCCGCGGGCCTCGGCGAGCACGGCGGCCAGGGCCTTGTCCCGCACCCCGCGTATCGATCGGGCGTCGTTGACCGTGGTGAGCCCCACGGCCGCCGCGCCCTCCAGCAGCGTCAGCCCCGGCCCTCCGGAGACCGTCTTGAGCACCCAGGCGTCGTGCCGGCCGGAGCGCACCTCCTCGGAGAGCCTGATCAGCGAACTGCCGGGCCGCAGCACGTCCACCCGGTGGCCCCAGGCGGTCAGTTGGCGTATCACGTCCACCGGCATGCCGTCGTACCGGTACTGCTCCTCCACCAGGAAGCAGAGTCTCATGTGGTGCATCATCCTCGATATCCCGGATGTCCGACGTTTGCTCCGGCGGAGCTTGTGACGGCTCAGGATGTCATGAGGACACGGCTTCTCCGCCCGGCCCCCCTGACCGTGCCGCGTGGCCGGGCGGGAAGGCGGGCGGACGGGCGGTCAGGAGCCGCTGCCGTCCCGGAATGCGTGCAGCAGCCGCCCCGCGGCCGCACTCGCCGTCATGGTGCCCTCGCGCAGCGCCGCTTCGAGGCCGGGGCCCACCCGGCGCACCTCGGGGTGGTCGCGCAGCTCGCCCAACAGCTGCTCGCGCACCATCGTCCAGGCCCATTCCACCTGCTGCTCGCGGCGCCTGCCGTCCAGTTCCCCGGTCGCGCCGAGCACCCGGCGGTGCTGCTCCACCCGCTCCCACACCGCGTCCAGGTCCGTGCTCTCGCGCCCGCTGCAGGTGAGGACGGGAGGCTTCCAGGCGGCGTCCGGGGTCTGGAGCAGCCGCAGGGCCCCGGCGAGCTCCCGGGCGGCGGACTTGGCGTCGCGTTCGTGCGGGCCGTCCGCCTTGTTGACGGCGACGATGTCGGCGAGTTCCAGCACGCCCTTCTTGATGCCTTGCAGCTGGTCTCCGGTGCGGGCGAGGGTGAGCAGCAGGAAGGTGTCGACCATACCCGCGACGGCCGTCTCCGACTGGCCGACGCCGACGGTCTCCACGAGCACCACGTCGTAGCCGGCCGCCTCCATCACCACGATGGTCTCGCGGGTGGCCCGTGCCACGCCGCCGAGCGTGCCGGCGGTGGGCGAGGGGCGGACGAAGGCCGCGGGGTCGACGGCGAGCCGCTCCATCCGGGTCTTGTCGCCCAGGATGCTGCCGCCGGTCCGGCTGGAGGACGGGTCGACGGCGAGCACCGCCACCCGGTGCCCGAGGCCGGTCAGCATGGTGCCCAGGGCGTCGATGAAGGTGGACTTGCCCACCCCGGGCACGCCGGTGATGCCGACCCGCCGGGCCGCGCCCGCGTGCGGCAGCAGCTGCGTCAGCATCCGCTGGGCCAGCTCGCGGTGGTCGGCCCGGTTCGATTCGACGAGGGTGATGGCGCGGGCTATGGCCGCCCGCTTGCCGTCCAGCACGCCCTTGACGTAAGCGTCCAGATCAATCGTCCGTGCCATGGGCTCACAGCTCGTGGCCGAGGACCCCGGCGAGGGTCTCCAGCAGGTCGTGGGCGGCGTCGGGGATGACCGTGCCGGGCGGGAAGACGGCGGCGGCGCCCATCTCCAGCAGGGTGGGGACGTCCTGCGGCGGGATGACCCCACCGACGACGATCACGATGTCCTCCCGGCCCTGCTCCGCCAGTTGCTCGCGCAGCGCGGGCACCAGCGTGAGGTGGCCGGCCGCCAGCGAGTTGACGCCCACGATGTGCACGTCCGCCTCCACCGCCTGCCGGGCGACCTCGGCCGGGGTCTGGAACAGCGGGCCGACGTCCACGTCGAAGCCGAGGTCGGCGAAGGCCGTGGCGATCACCTTCTGGCCGCGGTCGTGGCCGTCCTGGCCCATCTTGGCGACCAGGATGCGGGGACGGCGGCCGTCCTCCCGCTCGAACGCCTCGACCAGCGCGCGGGTTCGCTCCACTGCGGACGACGCTCCTGCCTCTTCGCGGTACACCCCGGAGATCGTACGGATCTGCCCGGCGTGCCGTCCGTAGACCTTCTCCAGGGCGTCGGAGATCTCTCCGACGGTGGCCATGGCGCGTGCCGCGTTCACGGCCAGGGCCAGCAGATTGCCTTCGAGGCCCGCGCCGGGGCCGGACTCGGCGGCCGCGGTCAGGGCGCGCAGCGCGTCCTGGCAGGCCGCTTCGTCGCGCTCGGCGCGCAGCCGCTGCAGCTTGGCGATCTGCTGGGCCCGTACCGAGGAGTTGTCGACCTTGAGCACCTCGATCTGCTCGTCGCTGTCGACCCGGTACTTGTTGACCCCGATCACCGGCTGCCGGCCGGAGTCGATGCGGGCCTGGGTGCGGGCCGCGGCCTCCTCGACGCGCAGCTTGGGGATGCCCGCGTCGATGGCCTTGGCCATGCCGCCGGCCGCCTCGACCTCCTCGATGTGCTGCCAGGCGCGGCGTGCGAGGTCGTGGGTGAGCTTCTCGACGTACGCGCTGCCGCCCCACGGGTCGATGACCCGGCAGGTCCCGGACTCCTGCTGAAGCAGCAGCTGGGTGTTGCGGGCGATGCGGGCGGAGAAGTCGGTGGGCAGGGCGAGGGCCTCGTCCAGGGCATTGGTGTGCAGCGACTGGGTGTGACCCTGGGTGGCGGCCATGGCCTCCACGCAGGTGCGCGCCACGTTGTTGAAGACGTCCTGGGCGGTCAGCGACCAGCCGGAGGTCTGCGAATGGGTGCGCAGCGACAGCGACTTGACGTTCTTGGGCTCGAACTGCTTGACGAGCCGGGCCCACAGCAGCCGGGCCGCGCGCAGCTTGGCGATCTCCATGAAGAAGTTCGTGCCGATGGCCCAGAAGAACGACAGCCGCGGTGCGAAGGCGTCCACGTCGAGGCCCGTGCCCAGGCCCGCGCGCAGGTACTCCACCCCGTCGGCGAGGGTATAGGCGAGCTCCAGGTCGGCCGTGGCGCCGGCTTCCTGGATGTGGTAGCCGGAGATGGAGATGGAGTTGTAGCGCGGCATCTTCTGCGAGGTGTACGCGAAGATGTCGGAGATGATCCGCATCGAGGGCTGCGGCGGGTAGATGTAGGTGTTGCGGACCATGAACTCCTTGAGGATGTCGTTCTGGATGGTCCCGGCCAGCTTCTCGGGCGGTACGCCCTGTTCCTCGGCGGCGACGATGTAGAGGGCGAGGACGGGCAGCACGGCGCCGTTCATCGTCATCGACACGCTCATCCGGTCCAGCGGGATGCCGTCGAAGAGCTGCCGCATGTCGTGGATCGAGTCGATGGCCACGCCCGCCATGCCGACGTCGCCGGTGACGCGCGGGTGGTCGCTGTCGTAGCCGCGGTGGGTCGGCAGGTCGAAGGCGACGGAGAGGCCCTTCTGGCCGGCCGCGAGGTTGCGGCGGTAGAAGGCGTTGGACTCCTCGGCGGTGGAGAAGCCCGCGTACTGCCGGATGGTCCAGGGCTGGTTGACGTACATCGTCGGGTAGGGGCCGCGCAGGTAGGGCGCGATGCCCGGATAGGTGCCCAGGAAGTCGACGCCGGCCAGATCCTCGGCGGTGTACAGCGGCTTGACGCCGATGCCCTCGGGGGTCTCCCAGACCAGGTCCTCGGCGCGGTGGCCGGTGCTCTCCTTCAGCGCCGTGCGCCACTGGGCGAGGTCGGCGGGGGCGGCGCCGGCCGGGCCCAGTTCGATGCCGGAGAAGTCGGGGATCCGCATCACGCCACTCCCATGCGGTCGAGGACGGTGGAGAGGACGGCGACCGCGTCGCCGCCCGCGAAGACGAACTCGTCGACTCCGGCTCGCCGGTAGGCTTCGCGCCGCTCCCCCGGTCTGCCCGCGAGGAACACCTGCCGGGCGCCCGCTTCCTTGAGGGCGGCGGCGACGGCTTCGGCGTGCTCGGCGTACAGCGTGTCGCTGGAGCACAGGCAGGCCACGGTGGCGCCGCTGCCGGCGAACGCCGCGGCGGACGCCGCGGGGGTCTCGGGCGCCGTGCACGGCACGGGCTCGATGCCGCCGGCCTGGAAGAGGTTGGCGGCGAAGGTGAGCCGCCCGGTGTGCGCGGCGGCGGGGCCGAGCGCGGCGAGGAAGGCGCGGGGCCGGTCGCCGGTGGCGGCGAGGTGGGCGTCGGAGCGGGTCCGCAGCTCCTCGTACGCCTCGTCCCGGCGGACGACGGGCAGGCCGCCGGCCGGGGCGGCGGGGGCGGGGTCCCGGTGCACCGGCTCCTCGCCGAGGTGCGGGAACTCGCTGACGCCGGTGATGGGTTCGCGGCGTGCGGCCAGGTCGGCGCGGCGGTCTTCCCAGGTGGCGGCGAGGCGCTCGGCGACCAGCCCGGAGCGCAGCGCGGCGGCCTGCCCCCCGGCGCGCTCGATCTCCCGGAACCACTCCCAGGCGGCGTGGGCGAGTTCGTCGGTGAGCCGCTCCACGTACCAGGAGCCGCCCGCCGGGTCGATGACGCGGGCCAGGTGGGACTCCTCCAGCAGGATCGTGGAGGTGTTGCGGGCGATCCGGCGGGCGAAGGCGTCGGGCAGGCCGAGGGCGTGGTCGAAGGGCAGCACGGTGACGGCGTCGGCGCCGCCCACTCCGGCGCCCAGGCAGGCGACGGTGGTGCGCAGCATGTTCACCCACGGGTCGCGGCGGGTCATCATCACCGAGGAGGTGACGGCGTGTTGGCGCTGGGCTCCGGCCGCGGGCGCGCCGCCGCTGACCTCGGCGACGCGGGCCCACAGCCGCCGTGCGGCGCGCAGCTTGGCGATGGTCAGGAACTGGTCGGCGGTGGCCGCGTAGCGGAACTCCAGCTGGGCCAGGGCCTCTTCGACGGTGAGCCCGGCGTCGGTGAGCGCGCGCAGGTAGGCGACACCGGTGGCGAGGGAGGCGCCCAGCTCCTGTGCGGCGGAGCCGCCCGCCTCGTGGTAGGGCAGGGCGTCGACGGTCAGGGCGCGCAGGCCGGGGTACTCGCGGGCGCACTGCACGGCGAGGCCGGCGGCGGCCGCCAGCGGCCCGGCGAGGTCGTCGCCGCCGCTGCGGGCGGCGGTGCCCAGCGGGTCGGCGCCGAGGTTGCCGAGGGCTGCGGTGCGAGGCAGCTCGCGCTCGTCGTAGAGGCGCAGCAACTGCCGGGCGGCGGCCTCGAACTCGGCGCCCGCGTCGAGGACGACGGGGGCGAGGTCGAGGTAGACGCCGTCGAGGGCGGCCGGCAGGGCGTCGACGGGCAGTCCGCGCTCGCCGGCAGTGAGCCAGAGGGAGGTGACGCCGTTCTCCAGGTCGGCCAGGATGGCCTCGTTGGCCCGGCGCGGCTCCGAGCGGGCGTGGTTCTGGCGTACGTCCCAGCCCGTGACGGCCGTGCCCTCGGGCCGGCCGCCGCGGGTGAACGGCGGGAAGCCGGGCCGGCCGGGGTCGGGCGCGCCATCCTCGGCCGTGTAGAGCGGCCGGGTCGCGAGCCCGTCCTCGAGCGCGGTGGCCAGCGCTTCCTCGGCCGCCGGACCCTCGGCCGCGGTACCCGCCTTGCTCAGCACGCCTTCGACGAGGCGCTGCCACTGCTGGCGGGTGGCGTCCGGGAATTCGGCGGCCAGGGAGAAGCCGTCATCAGGCAGGACCGTCATGGGGGGAAGGCTAGGCGAGCGGGTGCGCCCGGCAGCAGGGGCAACGGCTGTGACCTTGGCCTCTTCCGGTTCCGGGGCGGCTCAGCGGGGTGTGCAGTCGCGGGCGGGTGCGTCGTGGGTGAGGACGCAAGCGATGGTCTCCCCGCGGCTCTTGCCGTAGCGCTCGGCGAGTGCGGTGCGGAAGTCGGCCCACTGGCGGCGGGTGTCGGTGATGGCTCCGTGCACGGCCCGGTCGAAGTTGTCGGCGGTGCGGCCGCGGGGGGTGGTGGGGTCGGCGGTGCTGCCGGCGACGGGGTCGATGAGGCCGGTGTCCTTGTTGAGGTCGCCGTGGGCGACGCGCTTGGCGCAGACGAGGGGCACCAGGGAGAAGCAGCCGGTGCTCAGGTCGCGCGGGACGTCCGAGGCCAGGGGCGGGCGGCCGGTCGAGAGGGCGAGGAGCGGGGAGGGCGCGGGCAGGCCGAGGCCGGGCGGGTTGGCCGTGCCGAGGGGACGGTCGGCCGCGGCCTTGTCGGCCCAGTTGCTGTGCGAGTAGAAGTCCTGGACGCCGTGCAGGGCGCGGCCGAAGCCCTCGATGGCCTCGCACTTGTTGCGCCCGGGTATGCCGAGCGTGAAGGTGCAGTCCTTGTTCAGGTCGCTTTCGGAGGGGGCAATTCCGCCGTCGGAATTGAGGGTTCCGCCCGCAGCGTCGACGCCCTCCCGGAAGCGGGTCTGCAGTTTGGCAACGCAGGCGAGCAGTTGGCGGGTGGCTTGTTCTCTGCTGCGCGGGTAGCCGGGGGTGGCGAGGAAGTCGGCGTTGTCGCAGTGCGCCTCGGGGGTGGCGGCCTCATCGGAGTCGGGTGCGCCGACCGCGCCGAAGGTGCCCTTGTGCCCGGCGACCTGGCCCAGGGAGCGGGGTTCGAAGCAGCTGCCGTCGGAGGGGGTGCCCGGTGCGCAGGCCAGGGCGGCGCGGGTGATGCGCTCGTGTTCGGCGTGCTGGCCGAGCGTGTTGACGGTGCCGAAGGCCTGGGCGGACGGCGCCTGGAGGGCGACCAGCGTCGGCGCGATCAGGGCCGCTGCGCCGATGAACAGCGCTCCGTGCCGGAATGGGGAGGGTCTGGAAGTCCACATGGTTTTCGGCCTTTTCAGGTCTTCGGGGTGCGAAGAGGCCAGTGGACCCGGCAAGGGCGGTGTGAGGCAATTTTATGTGGTGTGTGCAGCTTTCACGGGCCGTCAGTCGTCGGTCGTCCCTTCCGCCACCTCGTGCCGGCCCGGGACGATGAACTCGCACCACACGGACTTGCCGCCGCCGCGCGGCTCGACGCCCCAGACGTCGGCGAGCCGGTCGACGAGCAGCAGGCCGCGGCCCGAAACGCCCGACTCGCCGGGCTCGCGGCGGCGCGGCAGCGCGCTGGACTTGTCCTCCACCTCGACGCGCAGCCTGCGTTCGGGTCCGGTGAGCATGCGGATGGTCACCACGGCGGCCCCGTCGGTGTGCAGCAGGGCGTTGGTGACCAGTTCGTCCGCGACCAGCTCGATCTCGTCGGAGCGCTCCCGGGCACCCCAGGCCCGTACCGCGGCGCGGATCATGTGGCGGCCCGCGGAGAGGGCCTCGGGGTCGGCGGGGGCGATGTGCTGCTGCAGCCGCCCGCCGCCGCGGACGCCGGGCCCGTGCCGGCGCAGCAGGAGGACGGCCATGTCGTCCTCGCCGACGCGCTCGCCGATCACGTTGCACAGCCGGTCGGCGAGCTGGTGCAGGTCGTAGGGGCCGTCGCGGACGGCGCCGATGAGGCGGCGCATGCCTTCGTCGAGGTCGGAGCCGGGCTGTTCGACCAGGCCGTCGGTGAAGAGCAGCAGGGTCTCGCCCGGGTCGAGTTCGACGGTCGTGACGGGGTAGTCGAGGTGGCCGAAGTCGGCGGAGAGGCCGAGCGGCAGTCCGCCGGAGACGGGCAGCCGCCGGCAGGTGCCGTCGGTGTGCCGCAGCAGCGGGTCTATGTGCCCGGCGCGGACCACCTGCAGCACGCCGGTGGAGAGGTCGGCTTCGGCGTAGGTGCAGGTTGCGAAGCGGTCCGTGTCCAGTTCCTCCAGGAAGGAGGAGGCACGCGCCATGACGGTGGCCGGGGCGTGGCCCTCGGTGGCGTAGGCCCGCAGCACGATGCGCAACTGGCCCATGACGGCGGAGGCATGGGTGTCGTGGCCCTGGACGTCGCCGATGACGGCGCCGACGCGGCCGCCGGGCAGCGGGATCACGTCGTACCAGTCGCCGCCGATGTCCCGGCCCATCCGGGCGGAGCGGTAGCGGACGGCGATCTGGGCGCCGGGGATGTCGGGGATGCGGCGCGGCAGCATGGACTGCTGCAGGCCCTCGGCGAGGTCGTGCTCCTGGTCGAAGAGCATGGCGCGGGCGATGCTCTGGGCGAGGCTGGTGCCCAGGGCGATGAAGAGGTTCCGCTCCTGCTGGGTGAAGCCGCGCGCGTCCCGGTAGAGCAGGCCGAGGGCACCGATGGGGCGGGCGTGGGCGATCAGGGGGAGGTAGGCGGCGGAGCCGATGCCGATGTCCCTGATGCGCTCCCACAGCCAGGGGTAGGAGGCGGCGAACTCCCCGGGGGACTCGATGAAGCGCGGGGCGAGGGTGCGGATGACCTCGCTCATGGGGAAGTTGTCGTCGACACGGGTGTAGCGGGTGCCGGGGATGAAGTGCTCCGAGGGGCCTTCGGCGACCAGGTGGATCCGCCCGGTCTCGACGAGGCCGAGGACCAGCAGGTCGGAGCCGAGGTGCTTGACGGCCTGGGCATCCTTGAAGAAGTCGATGACGTCCTGGACGGTGCTGGCGTGGGCCAGGGCGGCGGTGATCGTCTCCACGACGCTGGTCTGGTGGCGGCGCTCCTCGTCGGCTTCCGGCCTGACCGGACTGCCGAGCTCTTCGGTGGCGTCGCGGACGATGCCGATGATGCGGTGCGGGCGGCCCTGCGCATCGCGCCGGATGCGGCCCTGCGCGTACGCCCAGCGGGTGGTGCCGTCACCGGTGCGGACACGGTAGTAGACGCCGTAGGCCTCGCTGCCGTCCTTGAGGGCCTGGGCGATCAGGCCGTCGGCGCGGGCCGCGTCCTCCGGCGGGAGCCGCCCGGCGATGTCCTCGACGCGGTGTACGGACGTGCCGGGCGGCACGCCGAGGACTTCCTGCGCCATGGGGTCCAGGTGCAGCCGGTCGCCGTCGATGTCCCAGTCGAAGCTGCCGATGCGATTGAGGGCGAGACTCAGCTCGGGGCGAGCCGGCCAGTCGTCCGGCGGCGCTGCGTCGGCGGACGTCGCTCCCCGATCAACCATAGATCCACTCTGCCACTTTTTGTCCGTTTCTTCGATGTGACTGCACGGTCGGGAGCGGTCCGGGTGGTACGGATACCGCCATGGAGTGGTTCACGGCGTCCGGGTACTGGCTGAGCCGTCTGGTCCTGCAGCGGGCGCTCGCCGCCCTCTATCTGGTCGCCTTCACCACGGCGGCCCTGCAGTTCCGCGCCCTGTTCGGCGAGCGGGGCATACTGCCGGTGCCGCGCTTCACGGAGTACGTGCCACTGCGCAGGGCGCCCAGCGTCTTCCACCTCCACTACTCCGACCGCTTCTTCGCCGCCTGGGCGTGGGGCGGGGCGCTGCTGTCGGCCGCGGTGGTCGCGGGCGCCGCCGACGCGGTGCCGTTGTGGGCGTCGATGGCGATGTGGGCCGCGCTGTGGGTGCTGTACCTGTCGATCGTCAACGTGGGCCAGACCTGGTACGGATTCGGGTGGGAGTCCCTGCTGCTGGAGGCCGGTTTCCTCGCCGTCTTCCTCGGCAACGCCCGCACGGATCCGCCGGTGCTCGTGCTGTGGCTGCTGCGCTGGCTGCTCTTCCGCGTCGAGTTCGGGGCGGGGCTGATCAAGATCCGCGGCGACAGCTGCTGGCGCGATCTGACCTGCCTGTACTACCACCACGAGACCCAGCCCATGCCCGGCCCGCTGAGCTGGTTCTTCCACCGGCTGCCCAAGCCGCTGCACCGCGTGGAGACGGCCGCCAACCACGTCGCCCAGCTGGTGGTGCCCTTCGGGCTCTTCGCCCCGCAGCCGGTGGCGAGCGTCGCCGCGGGCCTGATCATCTGCACCCAGTTCTGGCTCGTCGCCTCCGGCAACTTCTCCTGGCTCAACTGGGTGACGATCGTGCTCGCCCTCGCGGCCGTCGACGGATCCGCGGCGGCCGACCTGTTCTCGCTGCCCGCCCACGCGCCGCTGGGCGCGCCGCCCGTGTGGTACGAGGTCCTGGTCCTGGCCGCCACCGTCCTCGTGGTGGTGCTCAGCTGGTGGCCGGTGCGCAATCTGCTCTCCCGGCAGCAGCGGATGAACATGTCCTTCAACGCGTTCCACCTGGTCAACACCTACGGCGCCTTCGGCAGCATCAACCGCAGCCGCTACGAGGTGGTGGTCGAGGGCACCGACGAGGAGAAGGTCACCGCGCAGACGGTGTGGAAGGAGTACGGCTTCAAGGGCAAGCCCGGCGACGTACGACGGCTGCCGCGCCAGTACGCCCCGTACCACCTGCGGCTCGACTGGATGATGTGGTTCGCCGGGATCTCACCGGCCTACGCCCGCGACTGGTTCGGGCCGTTCGTCGAGCGGCTGCTGACCAACGACCCGCCGACCCTGCGCCTGCTGCGGCACAACCCCTTCCCCCAGGCCCCGCCCACCCACGTCCGGGCCCGGCTCTACCTCTACCGCTTCACCACCTGGCGGGAGCTGCGGGAGACCGGCGCCTGGTGGCACCGCACCCTGGAGCGCGAATTCCTGCCGCCGGCGGCCCTGCGGCGCTCGTGAGACACCGCCCGGCCGCTCTTCCCGGGCGTCAGCGCGGCCCCGGGCCCGCCAGGGCCAGCTCGGCAGCGGTGATCGTCGGGCCGGGCAGGGGGCGCCCGCCGGGGCCGCGCAGCACCCGCAGGGCCGTCACTGGGGAGAACAGTGCGGCGGGAGGCGCCGAGAGCGTCATGACGTCCATCAGCGCCCGGATCACCGCCGGATCCACGGTCGAGGTGCGGAGCATCCGCTGGAAGTAGCCGCGCACCAGGCGGGCCGCCACCGGTGGCCGCTCCCCCACGGCACCTGGGTACTGGATGTCCTCACCGACGGCCATGGTCCACGCCGCCTCGGCCGTACGGGCGACCGCGCGCTGCACCCGGCGGGCGGCCCGGGCGTCGGTCGGCGGGCACGCGCGCAGGGTGTCACGCAGCGCGGAGGCGCCCATGGCCGCGACGGACATGCCGTGCCCGTAGACGGGGTTGTAGGCGGCGACGGCGTCGCCCATGACGACGAACCCCGCGGGCCAGGAGGCCGCCCGCTCGAAGTAGCGGCGGCGGTTGACCGTCGAGCGGGAGAGATACACGTCGGTGAGCGGCTCGGCGCCGGCGATCAGGTCCGCGGCGAGCGGATGCCGCAGGCCACGGGCGAACGGCTCGAACTCCTCGGCGCGGCCGGACGGTTCGCCACCCCGGGTGCCGGAGACGGTGACGAGCCAGCGGCCGCCCTCGATGGGGTACAGGGTCAGCCCCTGCCCCGGCCGGGACGGGCCGGATTCGGGCTGCACGTTGACGACGGGGAAGTCCTCGCAGCCAGGCGGCGCCCGGAAGAGCCGGGTGGCATAGACCAGCCCCGAGTCCACGGTCGTCTCGCGGACCGCGGGCAGGCCCAGCCGCGCCAGCCAGCACGGCGCCTGCGAACCGCGGCCGGTGGCGTCGACGACCAGGTCCGCGGCCAGGTGCTCGCTCTCACCGGCCCCGGCCCGGCCGAGCTCGGCACCGGTGACCCGCCGGGCGTCACCGCTGAGCGCCCGGACCTCGGTACCCTCGCGCAGCGTGATCCGCGGGTGTTCGAGGACCCGTTCGCGCACGACCAGGTCCAGCAGGTCGCGACTGCAGGCGATGGTGAAGTGCTCGGTGGGGATCCGGGGCACCCAGCCCTGCGCCGACAGGGAGACGAGGTTCGTCAGCAGCCCGATGCGACGGGCCCCGGCGGCCAGCCAGCGCTCGGTGATGCCGGGCAGCAGCGACTCGACGGTGCGGGCGCCGCCGGACATCAGCAGATGCGCGTGACGGGCCTGCGGCAGGCCCTTGCGCGGGCGGGCGCTGTCGGGCATCCGGTCCCGGTCGGCGATCACGACCTCGTCCACGTGGTCCGCGAGGACGGACGCCGCCAGCATTCCGGTCATCCCGCCGCCGAGCACCAGGGCCCGGCTCGGCCGGTGTCCGGTGCCGCCGCTGTGGTGGGCGTCGCCCATGGCATGCCTCCCTCGTCCCGGCGCCGGGCGGCGCCGGAAGTGACCTGCCCAGGCCGGGGGCGGACGGAACACGTGCGGGCCGCCGTGCGGTGAGCCACGGTAGGGGTGTGGAGGTGGGTGCCATGGGGCCCGTGGAGGCACTGGAGCGCATCGCGTTCCTGCTGGAGCGCGTGCAGGAGCCGACGTACCGGGTGAAGGCGTTCCGCACGGCCGCCGCCGTGGTCGGTGCACTGCCGGAGGACGACGTGCGGCGACGGGCCGCGAACGGTTCCCTGACGGAGCTCAAGGGGCTCGGCCCCAAGACCGCGCGGGTCGTCGAAGAGGCCGTCGGCGGCGCGGTGCCCGGCTATCTGGCCCGCCTGGAAGAGGAGGCGGGCGGGCCGCTGACCGAGGGCGGCGAGGCCCTGCGGGCGGCGCTGCGGGGCGACTGCCATCTGCATTCCGACTGGTCGGACGGCGGCAGCCCGATCGACGAGATGGCCCGGACCGCCCGCGCGCTCGGGCACGAGTGGGCGGTGCTCACCGACCACTCGCCACGGCTGACGATCGCCCGCGGGCTGTCCCCGGAACGGCTGCGCGCCCAGCTCGACGTGGTGGCCGAGGTCAACGAGGAGCTGGGGGACGGCTTCCGGCTGCTGACGGGCATCGAGTGCGACATCCTGGCGGACGGGTCGCTCGACCAGGAAGCCGAGTTGCTGGAGCGGCTGGACGTGGTGGTGGCCTCGGTCCACTCCAAGCTACGGATGGACGCCGAGAGCATGACCCGCCGCATGGTGTCGGCCGTCGCCAGCCCGCTCGTGGACGTCCTGGGGCACTGCACCGGCCGGCTCTCCGCGGGCAAGAAGCGGCCCGAGTCGGAGTTCGACGCGGCCATGGTCTTCGCCGCGTGCGCGCGGTTCGGGACCGCCGTGGAGATCAACAGCCGCCCGGAGCGTCTCGATCCGCCGCGCAGGCTGGTGCGCCAGGCCCTGGAGGCGGGGGTGCTGTTCGCCGTCGACAGCGATGCCCATGCCCCCGGCCAGCTGGACTGGCAGGTCTACGGCTGCGCCCGGGCCGAGGAGTGCGGGGTGCCCGCCGAGCGGATCGTCACCACCTGGACAGCCGGCCGGCTGCTGGAGTGGACCCGGCCGAAATGACCGTGGCCCTCGGACCTGGGCCCTTCACGGGAGGCGGGCGCGGGTGGCGTCGGCGGCGAGCGGGGCCAGCAGGTCACCGTAGGTGTCGACGCGGTCCAGGACGTCCTCCGGGCCGAACACGAGCTCGTCCGGGTCCCGGCAGGCGACGACCTCGTCCCAGGTGACCGGGGCGGCGACGTCGGGGCGCTCGCGCAGCCGCACGGTGTACGGCGCGGCGGTGGTCTTCGCGCTGGCGTTCTGCGACCAGTCGATGAGCACCTTGCCCCGGCGCTCGACGCGGGCCATGGAGACCACCACCAGGCCCGGGTGCTCCCCCATCATGCGGGCGGCCAGCTCCTTGGCGTAACCGCTGACGGCGCGGCCGGACGCCGGGTGCACGGGCGCGTACAGGTGCAGGCCCTTGGAGCCTGAGACGACGGCGTGCGCGGTGAGGCCGTCGTCGTCGAGCAGTTGGCGCAGCCGCTGGGCGACCCGGCAGCACACCACCAGGTCCGCGCCCGGCCCCGGGTCGAGGTCCAGCACGAGGCGGTCGTGGGCGTCGGGCCCGGCGGCCGCGGTCCACTGCGGCACGTGCACCTCGTAGGCGCCCAGGTTCACCATCGCCACCAACACCGCGGTGGAGTCGACCACGACCTGCTCCGTGGTGCCCTCCCGGTGCCGCACGGGCACCCGGGGCACCCAGCCGGGCGCCCCGGGAGGCGGGTTCTTGGCCACCCAGCTCTCGCCCCCGGGCCCCTCGGGGGCGCGGACGAAGGAGGCCGGGCGGCCGGCCGTGTGCGGCAGCATCGCGGGGGCGATCCGTGCGTAGTACTGCAGCACTTGGGCCTTGGTGTGCCCCGTCGCGGGGTAGAGCAGACGGTCGAGGTGGGACAGCGACAGCCGGTGACCCTCGACGTCCACCACCTGCCGCTCCACAGAAGCGGGCATAAAGTAGAAATTCCCCTCGGAGGGAACAAACTATGCGGACCATGTGGAAGGGTGCCATCGGGTTCGGCCTGGTGTCCGTGCCCGTACGCCTGTACGCCGCGACGCAGGAGCACGGGACGAGGCTGCACCAGGTCCACGACGAGGACGGCGGCCGGATTCACCTCAAGCGGGTCTGCGACGCCTGCGGCAAGGAAGTCGACTACGAGCACGTCGCCCGGGGCTACGAGGACGAGGAGGGCCACACCGCGGTCCTCACCCAGAGCGACCTGGCCGGGCTGCCCCTGCCCAGCAAGAAGCTCATCGACGTCCTGGCCTTCGTCGACGCCGACCGCATCGACCCCGTCCAGCTGGCGAACTCCTACTACCTGGCGCCCGACGGGCCGGCCGCCAACAAGCCCTACGTGCTGCTGCGGGAGACCCTCAAGCAGACCGAGCGGGTCGCCGTCACCAAGATCGCACTGCGCACCCGGGAGTCGCTGGCGCTGCTGCGGGTCCACGACCGGCTGATGACCGTCCACACCATGTACTGGCCGGACGAGATCCGCGCCACCGAAGACCTGGCCCCGCCCGACTCCGTCACCGTACGTCCGCAGGAGCTCAAGATGGCGACGAGCCTGATGGACACCCTCTCCGAGGACTTCGACTTCGAGCAGCTCGAGGACGAGTACGAGGTGGCCCTGAGCGAGCTCATCCACGCCCACCTGGACCACCGGCCCGCCCCCAAGAAGGCGGTCACCCGGGCGCCCGACAACGTCATCGACCTGATGGCCGCGCTCCAGGCCTCCATCGACACGGCGGGCAAGAAGGCGCAACCGGGAAAGGCCCCTGCGAAGGCGGCCACGGAAAGCCGCTCCACGAAAACCGCGGAATCGAATAAGAGAACGACAAAGAAGAGCATGGCCAAAAAGGCCACGGCCGGCGCGGGGAAAGGCGCCACCGCAAAGAGTGCGGCCGCCAAGAGCGCTACGTCGAAGTCCGCTGCCGCGAAGAGCACCACTGCGAAGAGCACGAAAAAGACCGCCGCCCGGAAAGCGAGCCATCGCGCCTCCTGAGCACGCGACGGCTGTTTTCCGTCAACCTGCGGACACATCAACCTGTGGGCGGGGCCTCCTCGATGCCGCAGTCGGCGCCTTCGGCGCGGGCGGTGGCCACCAGCCCGTCGGCACCACAGCGCTCCGCCAGGGCCAGCCCGGCGCGCAGCCGCGCGGCGGCCTCTTCCCGCCGCCCGGCGCGCTTCAACGCGGTGCCATGGTCGACCAGTGCCACCGCGTACTCGAAGCGACAGGGCGACCTGCGCAGGTGCTCCACCGCCTTCTCCAGCTTGGCCAGGCCCTCGGCGGGCTCGGCCAGCGGGGCCGAGCGGCGCAGCGCCTCGCCGATCGCGGTGTCGGTGCCGAACCGCAGGGCGTGCCGGAGGGCCTGGCCGGCGAGGGCACGGGCCCGCTCGGGCTCCTCGTCGGCGATGGCTGCGGCCAGATCCAGTGCCCACGGCGCCCACAGGGTGTTGTTGCGGCCGCGTTCCTGCAGCCGGTGCCCCGCGGACTCGAGCTCGGCGACGGCCTCCTTCACCTTGCCGCGGGCGAGCAGCAGCCGCCCGGCCAGGCAGGCGGCGTCCGGCAGGACGATCGCCGGGGAGTAGGGCGGATAGAAGGAGTTCTCCTCCGCCACGACCTGGGCATCCTCCACCCGACCACGGGCGATCAGGGTGTCGATCAGCATGCAGGTGCCGTCCCACTGGATGGGCAGGCCCGGGCCGAGGCGGTGGGCCAGCTGCAGCCCCTTGCGCAAGGACGCCTCCGCCTCGGTCAACTGACCGCGGCGGCGGTACACCAGGCCGCGGAAGTCGTGGGCGAAGGCGAGGTGGGCGCCGCTCCAGCCGGAGATCTCGAAGGCGCGCACGCCCTCGTCGAAGAGCTTCCCCGCCTCGTCGAGCCGGTCGGTGTAGGCGTAGGTGATGCCGATGATGCTGGGGACTTCGAAGCCCCACTCCGTGTTGGTCCAGCCCAGGCCCTCGGCGAGCCGGCCGTCCACCAGGGCGCGGTCCACGGCCTCGATGACCTCCAGGGCGTTCTCGCCGCGGATCATCCCGTCGAAGCCGCGCAGCGCGAGCAGGGCGCGCTCGGCGTTGTCCCGCCCCTTGAGGTGCCGGGCGAGCTCGGCGATCCGACGGGAGCGGCCGTGCGCGTCCTCCTCTTCGACCTGGATGCCCTTCCACAGGTAACGGGCGGCCTGCAGCCGCATCAGGCCGGGCCCCGGCGGGGTGGCGGCGGCCTGGGCGGCCACCACCTCGGCGGCCTCGCGCAGTTGGTTGTTGTGCGCGTAGGCCTGGGAGAGCCGGTACGTGGCGTCGACGCGCAGGTCGTCGCTGAGATCGGGCAGGGCGAGGGCGGCGCGCAGGTGGTTGACGGTCGTCTGCGGCGAGGTGAGCAGGGCCGCGCAGCCCAGCTCGTACAGGAGCATGGCGCGGTCCTCCTCGGGCGGCGGCTCGCGCAGCGCCCGTTCCAGGCAGCGCCGGGCGGCGTCCGGGGCGCCGACCGCGAGGTGCTCGCGGGCCGCCGCGCGCAGCTGGTTGACCACGAGCGGGTCGTCGTCGGGATGGACCTCCAGCAGGTGGCGGGCGGCGACGGCCACACCCAGGCCCGCATCCTCGGACAGCCAGGCGGCCTGCCCGTGCATGGCGGTGCGGGTGGCGGCCGGGATGGCCTTGTAGACGGCCGTGGCGATCAGGGGGTGGACGAATTCCAGCCTCTCGGAGCCGACGAGGATGCGCGCCTCGCGCAGCCGGTCGGCGCTCTCGCCGGCCTCGGCGGGCGTCATGCCCGCGAGGTTGGCGGCCAGCCCCGGCTGGATCTCGGTGCCGAGCACGGCCGCGGCCCAGGCGAAGCGGATGACCGAACTCCCGAGCCGCTCCAGTCGGTTGACCAGGCCGCTGCCGCGGGCCGCGGCGCCCAGGTCGCGCAGCAGGGCGGCGGATTCCTCGACCGGCTTGAGCGCCCGGTCCTGTGCCTTGGCTATCAGCTCCACGGCCTCGTAGGGATTGCCCCCGGTGACGGCCCAGACCTCGCGGCAGAACGGATCGTCGGCGTCGGGGCCGAGGGCCGCGCGCACCAGTCCGGCCACGGCCTCCGGCGTCAGGGCGCGCAGCTCGACGGCGCGGGCCGCCCGCCCGGTCACCAGCTCCTGGAACGCGGGAGTGTGCTCGGGCAGTTCGCCGGGCCGGTAGGCGAGGACGACGAGCAGGGGCAGCTCCCGCAGCCGCACGGCGAAGGAGGTGAGCCAGGCCAGCGACTCGGGGTCCGACCAGTGGGCGTCGTCGATGGCGACGACCAAGGGGTTGTGCTGAAGGGAGAGTTGGGTGATCAGCCAGTCGAGGCCGTCGCGCACGCCCTGCGGGTCGGCCTGCGGTCCGACCGGCGGCGCGATGCCCAGCGCGGGGCCCGCGATGTCGAACCAGCCGCCGAGCAGCTCCTGCCGGGCGGACGTGGACATCGCGGCGAGCGCGGGCTGGAGGAGCTGGCGGACGACGTGGAAGGGGACGGTCTCGGCGGACTCGCTGCCGCGCGCGAAGAGCACCGTACAGCCGCCGCACTCGCCGGCGATGCGCCGGACCTCGGCGAGCAACGCCGTTTTCCCCAGGCCTGCTTCGCCGCTGAACAGGAGCAGCCCGCTCTGTTTGCCGTCCCCTGAGCCGCTCTGGCCGCACAGGCCGCGCACCGACTGTTCCGCGACGGCGAGCTCGCGCTCACGCTCGAACAGGGCGGCAGATGGGTTCCGTTCGCGCTGATGCCCCGACATGGCGATGTCTCCCCGGAGGATGTGGTGGGCCGAGCCTAGCCCCGTGGGCACCGGATGGGGCAGGGTTCGGCGGACGTACCACCCGTGAGCGTGACCCGCCGCCCCGGTCGAACATTCATTCAGGCCGTTCGGAAATGCATTCGCTTAATCATGGGTGGGCCATTATGAGGCCATTCGAATTCCCTCGTCAGCCCATCCCGGGAATATGACAACTTCGCGCCGGAGCGCCGTGCGACAAGCTACGCTCCATGTCGCGCAGCGGGCCGTCTTGACTTCGGGCCGCCGCGGTCAAGTGCTGTGCTGTCGCCGCTTTCCGGAGCCCCTTCGGAAAATGCCGCGCGCCGGCCCCCACACCCCCTCTGTCTTCCAGCGTTCCGAGGATCTCGATGGTTGGTACAGGCTCGTCGGCTCCAAGGCGGCCCGTCTCCGCTCTCATATGGCTGATCTCCCCTCTGGTACTGGCCGTGTGCACGGTGACGGCAGTGCTCGAAGTGACCCCGGCGGCGCGCGCGCCGGTGGCCTGGTGCGGGGCGGCGGCCACCGTGGCAGTGGCGCTCGCCGCCTCGGAGGCGGCCCGGCGCGGACGGGTGATCGCCGGGCTGCGCCGCCGCCACGCCGAGCGCGAGGCCCTGCTGCAGTACCGGCTCGACCAACACGACGCCGAGACCTGGCGCTTCGCCCGCGAGGTGATGCCCGAAGCGCTCAAGCTGATGCGTCACGGTGCCCCCACCGACCAGGTGGTGCGGGTCACCATCCCGGCCCACGAGCTCGAACCCGGCTTCGCCGCCGCGCACCGCTCGATCGTCCGGTCCGTGATCGAAGCCGTGCAGGCGGAAGAGGCGCTGCGTGACGCGGCCCACCGTGCGTTCGTCAACATCGCCCGCCGGATGCAGGCCATCGTGCACCAACAGGCCTACGACATCCGGGACATGGAGCACAAGCACGGCAACAACCCGGACGTCTTCGGCGACCTGCTCCACCTGGACCACGGCAACGCCCTGACCGGCCGGCTCGCCGACAGCATCGCCGTGCTGGGCGGCTCCCGCCCCGGGCGCCAGTGGCGCTCCGAGATCCCCCTCTACAACGTGCTGCGCGGCGCGATGTCGCGCATCCTCGAATACCGTCGGGTGGACCTGCACTCGGTGGCGGACGTCGCCGTCGTCGGCCCCGCCGTGGAGCCCGTGATCCATGCCCTGGCCGAGCTGCTGGACAACGCCACCCGCTACTCGCCCCCGCAGACCCGGGTGCACCTGACCGCGGTGGACATCCAGTCCGGGATCGCGGTCGAGATCGAGGACGCGGGCGTAGGCCTGACCGACGAGGCCCGCCGCCGCACCGACCGGGTGCTCTCCAAGGAGGGCGGCCTCGACCTGGACGACCTGGGCGAGTCCCCGCGGCTGGGCCTGGCGGTGGTGAGCCGGCTCGCCAACACCTACGACTTCCTGGTCTCCCTGCGGCCTTCGGCGTACGGAGGGGTCCGGGCGGTGCTGGTCATCCCGCCGAACCTGATCACCGCGAGCAAGTTCCCCGGCGGCGACATCGCGCGCGCCCCCAAGCTCCCGCCCGCGAAGAAGCGGCGGCGCCCCGGCTCCATCCCCGTCCAGCCGTCGGCGGCGCCCATCATGGACAGCCCCATCCCGCCCCCACTGGGCGACAGCGGCCTGCCGCAGCGCCGCCGTCGCCGCGGCCCCGCGCCGCTGCCCTTCGGCCGGGCCGCGGCGGCCCAGCGGACCCCGGCCCCGCCCGCTCCGGAGGAGCCGCCCGTACAGCCCGGACTGTGGCTCGCCGCCTTCACCAGCGGCATCAACGGGGAGATGCCGGTGCCGGACCAGGGGCGGCCGACCAGTGACAACCCGTCAGACAAGGAAGAGTAGCCAAGTGACGCAGCAGCCGCGGTTCAACATGGACTGGATGCTCAAGGACCTGGCCACCAGCGTCCCTCAGACCCGCCACGTGATCGTGCTGTCCTCGGACGGCCTGCGCATGGCCCAGCACGGCACGGACACCGAGGTGGCCGACCGCCTGGCCGCCGCCTGTGCCGGACTGCAGAGCCTGTCCTCCGCCATCGCCTCCGAATTCCCGCACGGCGACGGACAGATGCGCCTGGTCGTGATCGAGGTCGACGGAGGTTTCTTCTACCTGATGGCCGCGGGCGCCGGGGCGTACCTGGCGGTGCTGGCCGACGACGACGTGGACGCCGGGCTGATGGGCATGAAGATGCGGGATCTGGTCGCCAGGATCGGCTCGCATCTCACCAGCCCGCCCCGGGTCAGCGGGTCGGTGACATGAGCGGACCCGGACCCGATCCCACGGCGCAGCCCCCCGGCAACCCCGACCGGCTGTACATCCTCACCGGCGGCCAGACCCGCCCGGAAGCCAAGACCGAGCTCGACCTGGTGACCCTGATCGTCACCCGCTCGGAGTCCGACCCCGGGCTCCAGCCGGAGCACACCGCCGTGGTGAGGATGTGCGACTTCCCGCTCTCGGTCGCTGAGATATCCGCCTATCTGGAGCTGCCGGTGAGCACGCTGACCCCGCTGCTCACCGAGCTGCTCTCCAAAGGGGAGGTCGAGGCCCGCCCACCGGTGCCGACGGCCGCGCTGCCCGACGTCCAACTCCTTGAGGCGGTGATGAATGGACTACAAAAGCTCTGACGGCTACGCCGGGCCGCGCAGCGAGGACATCCTTCCGGCCTCCGCCACCGCGGCCGTCAAGGTCGTGATCGTCGGAGGCTTCGGAGTCGGCAAGACGACCCTGGTCGGCTCGGTCAGCGAGATCCGGCCGCTGACCACCGAGGAGACCATGACCCAGGCCGGTGTCGGCGTGGACGATCTCGCAGGGATCGAGCACAAGACCGAGACCACCGTGGCCATGGACTTCGGCCGGATCAGCATCAACGAGCAGCTGGTGCTGTACCTGTTCGGCACGCCGGGCCAGGAGCGCTTCTGGTTCCTCTGGAACGGCCTCTTCGAAGGCGCCCTGGGCGCGGTGGTCCTGCTCGACACCCGCCGGATGGAGGTCAGTTACGACGTCATCGGCCGCCTGGAGGAGCGCGGCGTACCGTTCGTCGTCGGGGTCAACGCCTTCCCCGGAGCACCCAGGTACCCCATGTCGGAGCTGCGGACGGCGATGGACCTCGACGAATCCGTACCCATGATCGACTGCGATGCCCGGGACCGCGCTTCCTGCCGCGACACCCTAATGGCGCTGATGCGCTATCTCTACACCCTCACGACCGTCTCCACGGAGTCACAGTGACCAACCCTGCCGAACACTCCCGCACCGACTCCCTCACGGCGCCTCCCCCGCAGTGCCCGGCCCACTCCGCGGGCGGTGCGGCGCGGCTGTACGGAACGGAGGCCGAGGACGATCCCTACGGGCTGTACGAGCGGCTGCGTGCCGAGCACGGCCCGGTCGCGCCCGTGCTGCTGCACGGCGACCTCCCGGCCTGGCTGATCCTGGGCTACCGGGAGAACCTCGACGTCACCCGCACCCCCTCGCGCTTCTCCCGCGACTCCCGGCTCTGGCGCGCCATGCAGGAGGGCAAGCTCACCCCGGAGCATCCGCTGGCCCCCATCTCCACCTGGCAGCCGGTGTGCGTCTTCGCCGACGGCCCGCAGCACGAGCGCTGGCGCGGCGCGGTGAACGACAGCATCGCGCGCTTCGACAAGCGGGGCATCCGGCGCCATGTGACGCAGTGCGCCAATCAGCTGGTCGACCGCTTCTGCGCCTCCGGCCGCGCCGAGCTCGTGCACCAGTTCGCCGAGCACCTGCCGATGATGGCGATGACACAGCTGCTGGGCATGCCCGAGGAGTACAGCCCCCGGCTGGTCAATGCCGCGCGCGACATGATCAAGGGGACCGAGACGGCGGTCGCGAGCAACGAGTACGTCCAGGAGATCCTGCGCAAGCTGGTGGCGCGCAAACACGCCCAGCCCGGCGCCGACTTCACCACCTGGCTGATCGAACACCCCTCCGGGCTGTCCGACGACGAAGTGCAGCAGCACCTGCGGCTGGTTCTCATCGCCGCGTTCGAAACCACCGCGAACCTCATCGCGAACACCTTGAAGATGGTCCTCACCGACGTCCGCTTCCGGGCCTCACTCGCGGGCGGCCACATGACGCTGCCGGACGCGGTGGAACAGGTGCTGTGGGACGAGCCGCCGTTCATCACGATCCTGGGCCGCTGGGCCACCCAGGACACGGAGCTGGGCGGACAGCAGATCAAGGCGGGCGACGCGCTGGTGCTGGGGCTGGCCGCGGCCAACATGGACACGGTGGTCCGGCCCGACCTGGACGTCCCCATCCACGGGAACCGCGCCCACCTGGCGTTCAGCGGCGGGGCACACGAGTGCCCGGGCCAGGATGTGGGCCGGGCGATCGCGGGCACGGGCATCGACGCCCTGCTGCTGCGACTGCCCGACCTCACCCTTGCCGTGGAGGAATCCGAGCTCGAGTACCGCTCGTCACTGATGTCCCGTCATCTGACGTCGCTGCCGGTGAAGTTCACGGCCCACCAGGCGCCGCTTCCGGAGCTGATGATGGGACCCGGTCCGGACTCCTCCTCTCACACCACCAGCCCCGTGCACCCCATGGCGGCCCCGGCGCCCTCCACGCAGGTCCCCGCCGCGGTCTCCACCTCCTGGTGGCGCTCGTTCAGGAACTGGCTGCGGCGCTGGTAGCCGGTGTCGAGCTGGCTCCACCACCAGGCAATGGACGGGATGGGCAGCGGGGCCAGGCTGTCGTCCGAAGGGCGGGTCTTCCACCACCGGACGACGCCGTCGGCCCCGTAGGACCCGGCATACCGGGAGCAGGTCGACGCCCAGTCGAGGTGCCCGCGGACGAACTGACCGAGCGCCACCAGATAGCAGCGCAGCTCCATCCCGGCTCGCGGCCAGAGCTGCTCGCGCAGGCGCAGGAAGAGAGTCATGACACGGTCGCGCATGGCCATGGCCTCTTCCTGCGCGAGGGCGAGTCCGCAGCCCCGCTCCTGTGCGACGACGTCGATCAGGTTGAGGTTGTCACCGGCCCGATGGATCTCCTTGTTCCGCGAGTAGAAGTCGTTGTCCCAAGCCACGAGGGTCCAGGCCATCTCGGTAAGAGCCCGCACCTCGGGCCGGTCCAGATCCTCGTCCTGCAGTTCGTAACCTCCGGCAATGTCCATCAAGGCCGTCGAGGGCGCCATGCCGATCGCGCGCATCCACATGGCGGCGTAGTCATTGAGGCTGGGCAACGACCGGTCGCGCCGGCAGGCAGCCTCCCACACAAGACCAGACATATAGATACGCATCCCCTCGATCCAGCGCCGCAGCTGCCGGGCACTGGCGTGCTCGGTCAGCTCCAGGCGGATGGCCCGCAGGGCGGCCGCATGGGGCGAATCGTCGGGCCATTCGGGTACGGGCGCCTCCAGGATGCGCATGACGCGCGACGTGGCGTGGGCCAGGCCGTGGGCGGTGGCCCCCGCCTCGTCGCAGAGTCCGTCGTCGAGCGAGAAGAGAACGGCGTGCAGCTTGGCGACCACGATCAGCGGACCGGTCCGTCCGTACGGCATGGTCTTGGCGGTCAAGCCCCCGAAATCGCACTGCGCCAGTCGCTTGCGCTGGTGCCGTGAGGTGTCGAGCTGCTTGTGGAGCATCCAGTCCACCGACTCGTTGTCGATCTCCTTGATCCGGGGATGGACGGCCGGCGGTATAGGGCAGTAGAAGGGAACGATCTCAAGGGGTTGGACTGTTAACCGATCCCGTACGCGTGTCACGCCGCCTCCCCAGGCCGACTCGCAGCGCTCCTGTCTACTTTTGTGCGGTACTTGCCCAGGCCGGACCACGGATAACCCGGTACGGGCACCGGCGCACGGGATTCCGGCGCGGAGCGCAAGGATCGCTTCGGATCGTTTTCGATCAGATCCAGCCAAAGGCATTTTCCATGTGGGTAGGAACGGTTGAATATTGCACGCTGATGTCGGGGTTTTTTTCCTCATGATCCCTCCGGATTCGGGAGCGCCAGGGTTGGCCGGATGTCGTTCGCCCTTGGCACGGATGATGGACGGGCCATGCTCGACACTGGTGACCGGCGCAGCTCTGGGAGGCACGTCATGCCGATGGTGTCGACGGGACGGTGGCAGCCGGTCCTCACCTCACCCCGGTGGCGGGCCGTCGCCGCGGTCCTCGCCGGAGCGCTGCCCGCCCTCGCCTTCCCGGAGCCCTCGCTGTGGTGGCTGGCCTACGGCGCCCTGGTCCCGTGGCTGCTGCTGGTGCGTTCGGCCACGAGCGCCCGCCGCGCCGCCGTCGAGGGCTGGCTGGGCGGAGCCGGGTTCCTGCTCGCGGTGCACCACTGGCTGCTGCCGAGTCTGCATGTCTTCATTCTGGTGCTGGCCGCGCTCCTGGGGCTGCTCTGGGCGCCCTGGGGTGTGCTGGTGCGGCGGCTCCTGGGCGCCTCGCCCGGACCCGGCCGGACGGCTGCGGCGCTCGTCCTGGTGCCGGCCGGCTGGCTGATGGTGGAACTCGTGCGTTCCTGGGAATACCTGGGCGGCCCCTGGGGGCTGCTCGGCGCCAGCCAGTGGCAGGTCCCTCCCGCGCTGCGGCTCGCTTCGGTGGGCGGCGTCTGGCTGGTCGGCTTCGTGCTGGTGGCCGTCAACACCGCGCTGGCCGCGCTTCTTTCGGCGCCCCGGGCGCGCCCGGCCGCGGCGGCCGGGCTGCTGGCCTGTGCGGTGGCCGTCACCGGCGTGTGGGCCTGGGCGCCCCGGCCGCAGCCGGCGGGCTCGGTGCGCGTCGCGCTCGTACAGCCCGGCGTGATCGAGGGCGCGGACAGCGTCCAGCGGCGCTTCGACCGGGAGGAGCAGCTCACCCGGGAGCTGGCCGGGCGGGACGTCGAGCTGGTGGTGTGGGGCGAGAGCAGCGTCGGCCAGGACCTGGCGCACCGCCCCGACCTCGGGCGCCGACTGGCCGCGCTGTCCCGCACGGTCGGCGCGGAAGTGCTGGTCAACGTCGACGCCCGGCGCTCCGACCGGCCGGGGATCTTCAAGAGCTCGGTGCTGGTCGGGCCGGACGGGCCGACGGGCAACCGCTACGACAAGATGCGGCTGGTGCCGTTCGGCGAGTACGTCCCGGCCCGCTCGGTGCTCGGCTGGGCCACGTCCGTGGGCAAGGCGGCCGGCGAGGACCGCAGGCGCGGCGACGCGCAGGTGGTGATGCGGCTGCCGGGCACGGCCGGCGAGCTGCGCGTCGGCCCGCTGGTGTGCTTCGAGTCGGCGTTCCCCGACATGAGCCGGCATCTCGTCGGGGACGGCGCCCAGTTGCTCGTCGCCCAGTCGGCGACCTCGACCTTCCAGCACAGCTGGGCGCCCGCCCAGCACGCCTCGCTGGCCGCGCTGCGGGCGGCCGAGACCTGGCGGCCGATGGTGCACGCGACGCTCACCGGGGAGAGCACGGTGGCCGACGCCCGCGGCCGTACGGTCGGCCGACGGCTGGGTACGGACGCCAGTGCGTCCGCCGTCTACGACGTGCCGTTGGCGCGCGGCACGAGCCCGTACGTCCGCAGCGGCGACTGGGCGGTGTACGGCTCGCTGGCGGCGCTGGCCGTCTTCTGCGCCGCCGAGGGCGTGCGCCTCGCCCGGCGGAGGGTCAGCGGGCCTGTTCCTCCACGAGGCTGACGATGCGCTCGCACAGCTCGTGGGTGCGCAGGGCGTCCTCGGCGTCCAGCACCTTGCCCGCCCGCACCGCGTCGAGGAAGGCGAGGACGATCTGCTCGATGCCGCGCTGGCGGGCGACGGAGACCCAGTCGCCCCGGCGGCGCAGGCTCGGCTGTCCCTTGTGGTCCACGACGTCGGCGAGGTTGAGTACCTGCCGTTTGGTGTCCCGGCCCGAGACCTCCAGGATCTCCTCGGTGGAGCCGCTCATCCGGTTCATGGTGCCGATGGCGGTGAAGCCGGGGCCGGACATCTGGAGCACGACGTGGTGGACGAGGCCGTCCTCCACCCTCGCGCGCACGTCGATGTGGTCGGCGGTGCCGGGTGCCAGGAAGCGCAGGGTGTCGACGACGTGTATGAAGTCGTCGAGGACGAGGGTGCGCGGGGCCTCGGCCAGGCCGACCCGGTTCTTCTGCATCAGGATCAGGTCGCGGGGGTGGTCCGCGCACTGCGTGTACCCGGGTGCGTAGCGGCGGTTGAAGCCGACCATGAGGGAGACCTGCCGGTCCCGGGCCAGGCTCACCAGCCGCCGGCTGTCCGCGAGGTCGTAGGCGAGGGGCTTGTCGACGTAGACCGGCACACCCGCCTCCAGGAGGCGGGCGACGAGCTCGGGGTGGGCGGCCGTGGCCGCGTGGACGAACGCCGCGTCGAGGCCCGCCGCGAGCAGGGAGTCCAGGCTGGTGTGGCGCTGCTCCTGCGGGATCCGGTAGGTGTCCGCGACCCGGTGGAGGGTGTCGGGGTTGCGGGTGTGCAGGTGCGGCTCCAGTCCCGGCTGGGCGGCGAGCACCGGCAGGTACGCCTTTTGCGCGATGTCTCCGAGCCCGATGCAGCCGACCTTCACGAAGCCTCCTCGATGTCCCCTCCGGCCGTCGTGGGGCCGGTCTCCGTACCGGCAGGATACGTGCGCACGGGTGGCCGCCAGTCGGCCACTCCGTCCAGGCCGCGCTCTGGGCGAGGGGGCCACGGAGCTGCTGCGGGGGATGCTCGGGCGATAAATCCCTGGCCGGCTCCGCCCGGACGCGAGCAAGATGGCCCCCATGTCCAGCATCGAGCACATCCGCCCGCCTGCCTGCGTCGCCGAGGCCGAGAGCCTCCGGGCGTTTCTCGATTACCACCGGACCACACTGGCCAGGAAGTGCGCCGGTCTGGACGACGCCGCGCTGCGCGAGGCGTCCGTGCCGCCCTCGCCGCTGACCTTGCTGGGGCTGGTGCGTCACATGACCGAGGTGGAGCGCCACTGGTTCCGCCGGGTGCTGGCCGGGGAGTCGACGGCCGGGCCGCTCTATTACAGCGACGCGGATCCGGACGGGGATTTCAGCCTGTCCGAGCACGACACCCGGGAAGCGGCCTTCGCGGCCTGGGAAGCGGAGGTGGCCGCCTGCCGCGAGGCGGCGCGGGGCCGGTCGCTGGACGACCTGAGCGCCGCTCCGCGCCACCGCGGCGACCATGTCGACCTGCGCTGGATCTACCTCCACATGATCGAGGAGTACGCGCGCCACAACGGCCACGCCGACCTCATCCGCGAGCGGATCGACGGCGCGACCGGGGAGTGACCGCTGCGCGCAGGGCGCACGGCCGGGACTGACGCTTCCGCTTCACCCTCGCGAGGAGTTCCCAACCCCCTTGTGGCTCAGCAGGGTTGGGCGGGTGCATCGAATGTCCGCAGCGGCGGCCCTGGTGGCGGTGGCGATGTCGGCTGCCGTCGGCTGTGTCTCCGTCTCCCCGCATCCCGCTCCGTCCGGCCACTACCGCCCCTCCGGGCCGCAGGCCGCCGAGGGCCCGGCCCGCGAGTCCCTGGCCGGCACCGGGAACGCCCCGGGTCAGGGCCCCGCGGGGAAGCCCGCCCCGGACGCGTCATCGGCGTTGCTGCGCGACGCCCAGGGGCCCGGCCGGGACCCGGTCGCCGGCCGGGCGGCCCCGGTGGCTCCCCCGGACTCCGCGGACGGCCCGGACCTCGCCGACCACCCCGGCCGCGCGCGAGCAGCGGATCGCGGCGAGGCGCCTGCGCACGCCGACGCTCCCCCGTCCGCCCCGGGCCCGGCCGAGGAGGCTCCCGCCCCACCGCGCCGGGAGCCGGACCCCGCGCCTCCCCCCGTCCGGCGCGCCGGACCCCGGCCCGCCCCCGAGGAGCCCCAGGCGGCACCGGCCCCCGCCCCCGGGGCCCGCAGCGGCGTCTGCGGGCTCGGCGAGAGCTACGGACACTGGCAGCAGGGCAGCGACGCCTCCCGGATCTGCCGCCAGGTCTACGGGCACTGACCGCCCCCGGCGCCGCTCGGGTCAGAGCGCGAGGTCGGGGATGCGCCAGTCGATGGGCTCGTGCCCCTGGCCGGCCACGGCCTCGTTGATCTGCGTGAACGGGCGGCTGCCGAAGAACCTCTTCGCCGACAGCGGCGAGGGGTGGGCGCCCTTGACCACGATGTGCCGCTCCTCGTCGATGAGCGGGAGCTTCTTCTGCGCGTAGTTGCCCCACAGCACGAAGACCGCCGGGTCGGGCCGGGAGGCCACCGCGCGGATCACGGCGTCGGTGAACTTCTCCCAGCCCTTGCCCTTGTGGGAGTTGGGCTCGCCGCCGCGCACGGTCAGCACCGCGTTGAGCAGCAGGACGCCCTGCTCGGCCCACGGCATGAGGAAGCCGTTGTCCGGTACCTCGTAGCCGAGCTCCGCCTGCATCTCCTTGTAGATGTTGCGCAGCGACGGCGGCGTCTTCACCCCGGGCCGCACGGAGAAGCACAGGCCGTGCCCCTGGCCCGCGCCGTGGTACGGGTCCTGGCCGAGGATGAGGACCTTCACCTTGTCGTAGGGGGTCGCCTCCAGGGCGGCGAAGACCTCGCCGCGCGGCGGGTACACCGGAGCCTTGGCCCGCTCCTCCTCCACGAAGTCGACGAGCTCCTTGAAGTAGGGCTTCTCCAGCTCTTCGCCGAGGACTCCGTGCCAGGACGCGGGCAGCATGTCGGTGACGGTCACGTCAACAACCTCCGGGGTTCGTTCCGTTCTCGTGGAAGAACCTACCGGCGCCCACTGACAACGCCCGCCGCGGCCCGTGCCCAAGGCCCTGCGGGGCCCCGGGCACGGGCCGCGGCGCGGCGTCAGACCCCGGCGTTGAGGAAGAGCCCGCCGTCCACGACGAGCGTCTGCCCGGTGATCCACCCGGCGGCGTCGGACAGCAGGAAGGCCGCCGCGCCCCCGATGTCCTCCGGCACGCCCAGCCGCCCCAGCGGGTAGGAGGCCACGGCCTCCTCCTCGCGCCCCTCGTAGATGGCGGCGGCGAACTTGGTCTTCACCACGGCCGGGGCGATGGCGTTGACCCGTACCCCCGGCGCCATCTCGTGGGCGAGCTGCAGCGTGAGGTTGACCATCGCGGCCTTGCTCATGCCGTACGCGCCGATGAACGGCGAGGCCGCCACGCCCGCCACGGAGGCGATGTTCACGATCGCCCCGCCGTTCTCCTTCTGCCACGCCTTCCATGTCTGCTGGGCGAAGCCGAGCGCCGAGACGACATTGGTCTCGAAGACCTTGCGGGCGACGGCCAGGTCGAGCTCCGCGATCGGGCCGAACACGGGGTTCGTGCCGGCGTTGTTGACCAGGTAGTCGATGCGCCCGAAAGCCTCCATGGCCCGCTCGACGGCGACGGCCTGGTGGGCCTCGTCGTGGGCCTTGCCCGGCACGCCGATCGCCCGGCCGGGGCCGAGCTTCTCGACGGCCAGGGCGAGGGCCTCCTCATTGCGTCCGGTGACGACGACCCGGTCGCCGCGGGCCACCAGCGCCTCGGCGATGCCGTAGCCGATGCCCCGGCTGGCGCCGGTGACCAGGGCCACCCTGCCGCTGTCCTGCTGCTCCTGCGCACTCATGCGTCCGTCGTCCCTGTCGTCAGTTGAGGGGGCCGCCGGCCACGTACAGCACCTGGCCGGAGACGTAGCCGGCCTGCTCGCCGGTGAAGAAGGCGATGGCGTTGGCGATGTCGTCGGGCGTGCCGATGCGCTGCACCGGGATCTGGGAGGCCGCGGCGGTCTGGAAGTCCTCGAAGCTCATGCCGACCCGGGCGGCGGTGGCGGCCGTCATGTCGGTGGCGATGAAGCCGGGGGCGACGGAGTTGGCGGTGATGCCGAACTTGCCGAGCTCCTTGGCGAGGGTCTTGGTGAAGCCCTGCATCCCGGCCTTGGCCGCGGCGTAGTTGGCCTGCCCGCGGTTGCCGAGGGCGGAGCTGCTGGAGAGGTTGACGATCCGGCCGAACCCGGCGTCCACCATGTGCTTCTGGCAGGCGCGGGACATCAGGAAGGCGCCGCGCAGGTGGACGCCGATCACGGTGTCCCAGTCGCTGTCGCTCATCTTGAACAGCAGGTTGTCCCGGAGCACGCCGGCGTTGTTGACCAGGATGACCGGCGCGCCGAGCTCCTCGGCCACGCGGGCGACGGCCGTGTCCACCTGGGCGGAGTCGGAGACGTCGCAGCCCACGGCGAGGGCCTTGCCGCCCGCCGCGGTGATCTTCTCCACGGTGTCCGCGCAGGCCGCCTCGTCGAGGTCGAGGACGGCGACCGCGCGGCCCTCGGCGGCCAGCCGGACGGCGGTCGCGGCCCCGATGCCACGGGCCGCGCCCGTCACCAGGGCTACGCGCTGCTCGGTGGTGGACATGCGGGTTCTCCTCACCTCGAAGGCGGCTCCCCCGCCACCGGAGCAGCGGATGAGCAACCGCTTAGTAGCTTCAGCCGATCAGACGCTAGAAGCCCCGCCATCCGCTGTCAACGCCCCCGCCTCGCCTCACCTGACCAGCAGGTCCAGCAGGCGTTCGGGTTCGCTCTCGGGGTCCGCGGTGAGGCCCGTGTGCACCGGTCCGGGCTGGACGACCGTGCTGCGCGGCGCGATCAGCCAGCGGAACCGGCGCCCGGCGTCGTCGCAGGCGGCCTGGCCGGCCCGTTCCCCGCCGGCGCAGACGCCCTCGACGGCGTGCAGCGCGGCGCGCACGCCGGCCACGTCCGCCGTGGGGTCGAGTGCCCTCAGCCGTGCCTCGTCCAGGTGGACACGGGCCGCCACATAGGACGTCGCCTGGCAGTAGACGACCACCCCGGCGTTGATCTGTTCTCCGCGCTCCACGCGCGGGACGACGCGCAGCAGCGCGTATTCGAAGACTTCGCGTCCGTTGTGGCGCGTCACTTTCCGGCCTTTCCGTTCAGCCTGACACGCACCCATTCGGGGGCCTGCGAGGGCTTTTCCGCGCTGCGCTCGCCGAGCGCGATCCGGTCCCCGATGGTGGCGGCGCGGGCGAGCAGCACGTCGACGTACGCCCGGCGCACGGCGTCCGGTCCGTCGAAGCCCGGCTCGTCGGCGAGCCATTCGTCGGGGATGTCGGCGGCGGCCTCGGCCAGCAATTCCCTCGTGATCTTCGGGGCGAGCTCGGCCGATGCGGCGGCGATGTCCGGACCGAAGGAGGCCAGCACGTGGTCGGAGGCGTCGTAGGCCTTCGCGGCGGCGGCCTCGGCGGTCGGCCAGTTGTGGTGCCAGATCATGGTCGCGCCGTGGTCGATGAGCCACAGCTCGCCGTGCCACACCAGCAGGTTGGGATTGCGCCAGGAGCGGTCGACATTGCCCACCAGCGCGTCGAACCACACCACGCGCCCGGCCTCGGCCGCGTCGGTCTCGAAGGCCAGCGGGTCGAAGCCGAGGGCGCCGGGCAGGAAGTCCATGCCGAGGTTGAGCCCGCCGCTGGCCTTGAGCAGCGCCTGCACCTCGGGGTCGGGCTCGCCGCGGCCGATGACGGGGTCGAGCCACATCCGCGCGAGCTCCGGCACGCGCAGACCGAGCGCGCGGGCCAGCTGCCCGCAGACGACCTCGGCGACCAGGGTCTTGCGGCCCTGGCCCGCGCCGGTGAATTTCATGACGTACGTACCCAGATCATCGGCTTCGACGATGCCGGGGAGAGAGCCACCCTCCCTCAGGGGTGTCACATAACGAGTCGCAATGACTTCTGTCAGCATTTCCCCAGGTTATCGGGCCCCCTTGCCTCGGGAACCACGACGGGCTGCGGATGGCGCTCGACCGCTGCGGGGACTATCGACCCGCACCGTGGCTCGAAAAGGGTGAACTCGGCACCGTATCCATACGATTGAGAATCTGAGAGGCCTCTAGCAATAGTGACTCGGAGGACGATTCCAGTGCATATCGTGGCTCGACATGCAGAGCGGCGTGAGTTCGATCGATTGGTGACCTCGGCCGCCGTCGGGCGCGGTGGGGCGGTCGTGGTGGCGGGCGAGGCGGGTATCGGCAAGTCGACGCTCATCGACGCCGCGGTGGGAACACTGGACGGGTTCGAGGTGCTGCGAGCCGCCGGTACGGAGTTCGAGCGCGATCTCCTCTACGCAACCTTGCACCAGCTGTGCGCCCCGGTACTCGAACACCGTCGGGCGCTTCCTGCGGTACAGCGGAGGGCGCTGGAGGGGGTGTTCGGCCTCGGGGCGCAGACCTCGCCCGACCCGTTGACGGTCGGACTCGCCGTCCTGGGGCTGCTGCACGAGGTGGCGCAGCACAAGCCGGTCTGCTGCGTGGTGGACGACGCCCAGTGGATCGACGACGCTTCGCGGCGGGCGCTGGTCTTCGTGGCCCGGCGCGTGGCCGCCGAGCGGATCGCGGTGGTGTTCGCCGCACGGGATGTCGGCTCGGTGCCCGGACTCGCCGACCTTCCGCGATTACCCCTCGCGGGTCTGGGTGACGAGGACGCCCGGGCCGTGCTGGGAGCGGCGACGCATGCCGAGCTGGACACCGAGGTCGTCGACCGCATCCTGGCCGAGGCACGTGGCAACCCGCTGGCGCTGCTGGAGTTCGCCCACCACGCGGAGCCGTTCGGGGTGCCCGGCCCACAGCGCTGCCGGGCCACCGTGGTGGACACGTTGGAGGAGCAGTTCGTCCACCGCTTCGAGCGGTTGCCGGACACCACGCGCTCGCTGGTGGTGCTCGCCGCAGCGGAGCCGGTCGGCGATCTCGGCCTGCTCCGTCGCGCGGCGAAGGTCATCGGACTGGATGCCACAGGGCTCACCCTCGCGGAGAACGCCGGACTTCTGGCCTTGGGGCCGCGGCTGCGTTTCCGGCATCCGCTCGTGCGTTCCGCGGTGTACGCATCGGCCACCCCGGGGATGCGCAGACGCGTGCACGGTGCTCTCGCGGAGGCGACCGACCCGGAGGCCGACCGCGACCGCCGGGCGTGGCACCGGGCTCACGCCGTCGTCGACGCCGACGAGAACGTCGCCGCGGAGCTGGAGGGGTCCGCCGATCGGGCCCGCCTGCGCGGCGGATTCGCCGCGGCCGCCACGTTCATGGAGCGGGCGGGGCAGCTGACTCCGGCTTCCGACCGCCAAGCCGGGCGGCTGCTCGCCGCGGCACAGTTGCGGTTGCAGGCCGGGGCCCCCACCCTGGCCCGTACGCTCGTCGCCCGGGCGGAGCGCCGGCCGATGGACGAGAAGGGCCGCGCCGCGGCGCGGCTGTTGCGGGCGCGGGTCGACTACCAGCTGTCGCACAGCCCGCAAGCCACCGCCAGACTCGTCGACGTCGTCGCGGAGTTGGCTCCTGACCAGGCGAGGGAGACCTACCTGGAGGCGTTCGCGTCGTTCATGTACAACGACAACCAGCCCGGCCGTCTCCAGGAACTCGGCGCCCGGATCCGCAACCGGAAAGCGCAGCAGGAGTCCGCCCGGCCGGCCGATCTGTTGCTCGACGCCCTGCTGGCTCAGACCATGCTGCCCGTCGAGCGGGCGGTGCCCGCGATGCGCGACGCGGCGACGGCGTACCATGCGGCTGCCCCCTCGTCGGGCCACTGGCGGATGAATCTTCTCTGCCAGGTCGTCATCGACCTGCGCGATGACGTGGCGATGGAGGAGATCTCGGACCGCCAGGTGGACGTGGCCCGTCGCCAGGGCGCCCTCGCCTCGTTGCCGCAGGCACTGCGCTACCAGGCGATATCCAGGGTTTCGGTCGGCCGGTTCGACGACGCGGCCGCCAGCCTCGGCGAGGCCCAGGCCGTCGACGAGGCGGCAGGCACGACACCGCTCCTGGGGCCCGAGCTCGTCCTGGCCGGCTTCCGCGGTGACCTCGACCGGTACCGCGAGCTGCGGGAGTTGCTGGGCCGGGGTGGGCGACCGTACGAAGCCGCCGGCGAACACTACGCCAGGGCGGTACTGCACAACGGGCTCGGCAACTACGAGGCGGCTCTGGAGGCCGCGCTGGCGGCCCAGCACCGGCACCAGGCCGGCTCCTACTCGATCTGGGCCGTCTACACCGAGCTCGTCGAAGCCGCCGCGCGCGCCGGACGCGGCGAGGAGGCCGTCGTGGCCATGAAGCACCTGGAGGCGCTGGCCCGCACGAACCCCCTTCCTTGGGCCGTCGCCGAGTGGCTGCAGGCACAGGCCCTCCTCAGTCGGGGTGAGGACTGCGAAGCGCTCCACCGACAGGCCATCGACCACTTCGCCCGGACCCGCGTCCGGGTGCTGCACGCTCGCGCCCGGCTGACGTACGGGGAGTGGCTGCGCCGCGCGAACCGACGCGTCGCGGCCCGCGACGAGCTGCGGGCGGCGCACGACATGCTGTCGGGCATCGGTGCCCGCGCCTTCGCCGAACGCGCCGCCCGGGAGCTGCGGGCCACCGGCGAACAGCCGAGCCCGCACGGTGAGCATCCACTCGGCCGGCT
Source organism: Streptomyces olivoverticillatus (assembly GCF_014203555.1). GTDB lineage: Bacteria > Actinomycetota > Actinomycetes > Streptomycetales > Streptomycetaceae > Streptomyces > Streptomyces olivoverticillatus. The sequence continues at coordinate 710,044 of NZ_JACHJH010000003.1, forward strand.
CACCCCGCAGGAACGGCTCATCGCCGGAAAGGTCGCTGCCGGAGCGACGTCCAAGGAAGTGGGCGTGATGTTGTTCCTCAGTCCGCGCACGATCGACGCCCACCTGCGCAACGTGTACCGCAAACTGGGCATCTCCTCGCGCCGCCAGCTCCGCGGCATGTCGCTGTGACCACCCGACCCCGCGTGACGTGATCGCTCCGCCCCTCGGCTGATTCAGGACTGGTCCCCACCGGACCGGCCGAAGAGCTCGATCTCCGCTATGGCCGTCTGCTTGTCCGCGGACGCCGCGTAGGACGACTCGATGGTGAAACGCACTCTGGTGACCTCACCGACACGGAAGGCGCGACGCTGCCCGCCCGCGCCCGGGTCCAGGGTGAGTTCGCGGGTCTCGGTGCCTCCGTCCTTCCTCGTGACCGTCGCCTTGACCCGGTGCGGCCGGGCGGACTTGTCGAGTTGGTCGGCACGGGTGGACACACCCGGCGTGATGAGGAGGTCGAGCAGCCGGGCAGGGTGGGCGAAACTCACCTCGATCCACTCGCCCTGGCCCGATTGCGAGACCCCCGGGCCCCACCAGGTGTTGTTGAGCTTGTCGAAGGCCAGCTTCGGTTCGTGACCGGGGTAGGAGCGCGAGGCCCGGATCTCGTCCGGCTCGACCGGCGCACGTGTGGCGAAGTGGTCGCGCGTGGCCTGGATGCCGTCGGGGACGTACAGCACGCCGAGAATGAGCAGCGTCACGGCGATGGCGGCGGTGATCCAGGTGCCGATGCGGTCGAACGCGCGGCGGAGGCGGGGGCGGTCGCCGGCCCAGGGGGCCTCATGGCGACCGGGGCCGAGGAGGCGGCGCCACCAGGGGCGGTGTCCGGGCTCCGGTGTGCCGTCCGCGGCGAGTGCCATCGCGCAGCGCCGGCAGAAGTGGCGGTCGGGGTGGTTCGGGGTGGCACACCAAGGACAGGGCGGGCCGTTTCCCGCCTCCTGGGGGCCGGGGACGCGTACGTGGGGCCGGCCGGTGTCGGGCCGGCCGGGAAGGACCGGGGCCACGGCCGGGGCGGGCACGGGAGGGGTGGCCTCCGGCTCGCTGACGGGGACGAGGAGGGAACGGGCACGGTCGGCCATGGGGTCGCCTGCGTGGTCGGTGCCGGGGTCGGTGGCCTCCTGGTCCGGCGGGCCGGAGGGAGCGGGCGCCGCGTCGGCACCGCTGGGTGCCGGCGCCGGGCCGGTGTCGCGGGCATCGGTCGCGGTCCCCGCGGCGGGCGTCCGGGCCCGCTCCCAGTGGAGGACGGCTCCGCAGGCATCGCAGAACGACTGCCCCGGCTTCGCGCGGGTGCCGCACTCACCGCAGTCCAGCGTGGTCATCTTTCCGAGGTCCTTTCGGCGGCGGTCACCGTGACGGTGTAGGGCATGTGGGCGGGGCGGGCCGCGGCCACGAGGGTGTCCAGGCGGTAGGTGTCGGCCGGGGTGGGGTCGGGCAGCCGGAGGGCGACGTGGAGGTGGGGGCGAGCCGCGCCGGGGAAGGGTCCGCGGGGGCGCGCGCTCCACGCGGCACCGCCGCTCTCCGTGATCTCCGGTGAGACACCGAACGCGAGGCGTACCGCTTCCGACAGGCCGCGCCGGGTACCCCGGACCCGGTGCAGGCCGATCGCGGCGGCCACGGCGACGCGCAGCCGTGGCTCGGGTTCGGTGCCGTCGGTCTCGGCGCCGACCCAGGTCCCGAGCCAGCGGGCGAAGTCGGCCGGTGTGAGGGCGGGGTCGAAGTAGGAGTCCAGGCAGTCGAGCACGTTCAGGATCGGCGCGAGGACGTCGTCGAGCCCCGCGACGAAGCGCTGGGCGAGATCGTCCTCGGCGAAGACGGCCGGGAGCATCGCCCCGATGGGGGCGGAGGAGCCGAGGTTGTCGACGGAGCCTCTCATGGCCGGCTCCCCGCGTACGTCGATGGCGTCACGTCCCGTCTCCGATCACCCGTACGCGGTGGTCGAAGGAGAAGACCAGGGCCGGTGGTTCCAGGTCGATGCGGTCGGTCGGATCGCCGCGCCGGCCGGTCAGCGGGTCGGCGGGATGCAGAACGACCTCGTCGACCAGTTCCACGCCGGGGACCCGTTGCAGGACGGCGAAGACCTCGCCCGACTGGACCGGGCGGCCGAAGGGCCAGCCACGGCCCTCCGCGCCGCCGGTGAGCGGGTCGAGGTGCCGGTAGAGGGCGTCGTGGGCCCGGCGGCGCACGCGGTCGGTGTCGGTGCCGCGGAAGGCATGGACGGTGGCGACGACGGTGACGCCCTGGTAGTAGGGCGGGCCGACCGCGAGTCTGGTGCCGATGAGGCGGCGTTCGTCGAGGTGGCGGGTGATGCGGTCCAACAGGCGGTCGCCGGGGACGAGTTGCTCGAAGCGGAGCCGGCCCCCGGGATCGGGGACGGCCTGCGGTACGACCAGCACCCGCACCGCGTAGGCCCCGTGCTCGTCCGGGTCGCCTTCCAGGCAGGTGATGCGGGCGGACTCGGGCGCGGCCCGGCGGGCGAGTTCCTCGTAGTCGCGCAAGGTGACGGCGCGTTCCTGGGCGCGGAGGGTGATCGGGGCCCGGACCTTGGCTTCCTCGACGGTCTCCCCGTCGACCCCGCCCCGCGCGGCTTCGCGGTTGACGACTTCGGAGACGTACGGAATGGAGGTGCGCAGGACCCGGACGGCACCGCGGGTGACGTTGCCGGTCCGGCCGCCGCCGGTGCGGTAGCGGCGGGCGCGGATGACCGCGCCCTTGGGGGCGACCATGCCGTACTGGCGCAGGGTGCCGTCGGCTTCGCGGACGGCGGGGCCGAAGGCGATGTCGCCGGTCGTGGCGTCGAGGGTGAGGTGACGGTCGTCCGGCCGGGACCCGGCGAAGTGCGGGACGACCTGCCAGTCCTGCCAGCCGTCGTGTTCGGCGGTCTGGAGCAGCAGGGGCGGGTCGTCACCGATGACGGGCGCGTGGGCGAGCCGCCGTCGCTGCCCGGGCAGGCCGGTGGATTCGCCGAGCGCCTCGTCGTACACGGTGGCGGCGTGGACGACGCGGGTGGTGCCGCCGAGGGTGCAGACCTCGGCGGCTCGCACGGTCGGGGACGTGGTGTAGAAGGGCTGGCCGGGCAGGGGTTCGGTGACCCGGCAGCGCAGCCAGCCGGCTTCGTGGCCGCCGTTGCGGGACAGGACGTGGCCGCCGGGGACGTGCAGGACGATGTCGCCGGCCCGGTTGAGGCCGCCGGTGCCGTCGCGGTCGATGTCGCAGGGTTGCCAGCCGTCCTCGGTCCACGCCTCCCACACCAGCGGCGGCTGCCTCGGGTCGACGCCGACGCCGTCCACCCGGCTGTCGAGTTCGAGGGCGACGGCGCAGTGCGGGACGGCCGCCGTGAGACCGATCAGCATGCAGTCGCCGGGGCCGGGTGTTTCGGCGAAGCACCGTATGTGGGTGCCTTCGGCGAGTGCGGTGGTGCGGTCGGCGACGGGCTCGCCCCGGTGCTGCACCACCAGGCGGCTCATGGCGCAGGGGACGATGGCCAGTTCGTGCTCGGTGGCGAAGACCACCGCCTCCTCCTGCTCCGTGCGCAGCGTGGCCACTTCGGTGCCGACCGGCACCGGCACGGTCTCCTCCTGGGGTGCGGACAGCCAGAAGGTGACGTCCGTACGGGCCGCCGACGGCGGAAAGAGGGTGACGCCGACGAGGTCCAGGAACGCCAGGTGGTTCTTCTCGGGGACCCGGTTGAGGCGGTAGACGATCTGGTCGGCCATGTGGGCGACGGTCTCGACGAGGGTGACGCCCGGGTCGGACACGTTGTGGTCGGTCCACTCCGGGGCGCGCTGCTGGATGTAGCGCTTGGCGTCGTCGACGAACTGCTGGAAGCGGCGGTCGTCGAGGTTGGGGGAAGGCAGGGCCATCAGCGGTCGCTTTCGGGGGAGTTGCCGGAACCGTCGTCGAAGTGGCCGCCGCCGGGGCCGTCCGACTCGTGGGAGGGGATGACGTAGAACGGGAAGACGAGGCTGCGCGGGTTGTTGGTGCCGCGGATCTGGTAGCGGATGTCGATGTACAGGACGCTTTGGTCGGTGCCGGCGGTCACCTGGACGTCGGTGACCTCGATGCGCGGCTCCCAGCGGTCCAGGGAGCCGTACACCTCGTGCTGGATACGGCCCGCGGTCTGCTCGTTGACCGGGGCGAACACCAAGTCGTGGATGGCGCAGCCGAATTCCGGCCGCATGGGACGCTCCCCCGGCGCGGTCGCGAGGACGAGGCGGATCGCCTCCTCGATCTCCCGATCGCCGCTGACCAGCGCGATGCCGCCGGTCGGTCCGATGCGCAGCGGGAACGACCAGCCGGATCCGACGAACTGCTCGGCCATCAGCCGCCCACCCCTTCCTCGATCGCACCGGCGCTCACGCCGGAATCACCATCGGCGCCAGTCCGTTGATGGTCACCGCGCCCGTGATCGGGACCGTGACGGCCCGAACACTCACGTTGGCCACGGAGTTGACCTGCACGCTCCCGTCCGCGCTGAGCAGTGCGCTGCCCAGCGCGTTCATGGTCAGGGCACCCATCGCGTCCACCGTGACCGCACCCGCGAGCGACTTGACGCTGACCAGACCGCTGCCCTCGATGTCGAGCGGGCCGCCGCTCTTGATGCTCAGCCGTCGCCGCGCACTGAGGGTGAGGTCGGTACCGGCCTCCACCGACACCGACCGGCTGCCCTTGATGGTGACGGAGCCCTTGCTGTCCACGATGATCTCGGTGTTCGTCCGGTCCAGGTTGATGGTCAGCTGTTTGTCGCCGGACGCCAGCCGGACGCCCTGCTTGCGGCCGCCGGTCTTCTGGCTGAGCAGGTCCACCCGGTTGCCGTCCCGGTCGGAGACGGTGTGCCGGCTCGCCTTCTTCCGCACGGTGTCGTGCAGCGGCACGTCACCGACGACAGTGGGCTGGTCCTTGCCGTTGTAGAGCCCGCCGATCACGAACGGGTGGTCGAGGGCGCCGCGGTCGAAGGCGACCAGCACTTCGTCGTTGACGTCCATCGGGAAGATCCCGCCGCCACCGAGGCCGCCCATCTGCACGGTGCGGGTCCAGTCGCTGACGTACTTGTCGTCCAGCCACGGGAAGCGCAGCCTCACACGACCCTGCTTGAGCGGGTCGTTCACGTCGGTGACCAGGGCGTTGGCCACACTCGGCAGCTTGGGCGCGGTGCCCGTACCGCCCCCGCCGGAGGACAGTCCGAACAGCGAACGCCACTGCCGGCCGCTGACGGTCACCCACGACTCGTAGTGCTTCCCGTCGCCGAAGACGTGCCGTACGGCGGTCGCCGTGTACTTGCCCTCGAAGGGCTCGCCGGTGTCCGTGAGCGTCACCGGCACTCCCGGCCGCAGTTTCGTGTTGCCCAACGCCACGACCTCCACCTCGGCGAAGGCCGCGGTGACGTCCTCGGCAAGGGCATCGGAGGCGAACTTCACCTCGGCCGACGTGTCGTACGGCGTCGACGTCTCGACCCGCTTGCCCGCCGGGAACTTGCCCGCGGCCCCGCCGGGCGTATCGCCGATGGCGAAGCCCGAGTTCTCCTCGGCGGGCGAGACCGAGCTGAGCGGCTTCTTCTGGGTGACGTCCCAACCGCGCGCCTCCACCTTGCCGACCTGGTCGGCTGCGGTGACGGCGGCCCGCAGCCGCAGGATGTCGTGTCCGGCCTGGAGCACGAGCGGGCTCTTGTCGCCCTCCGTGCTCGTCGGGGGCGCCCCCGAGGCGGGCTCCGGCTTGACGAACCGCAACTTGCCCATCGCGTCGATGGACATGACCATCTCGTTCTCGTCGGCGAGCCGCGCCAGGAAGTCCCAGTCGGTGACGTTGGACTGGCTGATGAACTCGTAGACCGTCTTCGTCGACTGGATCGTGCCGATGAGCACACCGTCCCGCGCGGCCAGCTTCCTGGCGATGTCCGAGGCGGACTGGTTCCTGTACGCGGCCACCCGGCGCTGGCGCATGAGCCGGTGCCCGGCGTCGTAGCCCCGGATGACGGTGAACGTGCCGGTGCCGTCGTAGTCGGCCTCGAAGCCGGTGATCTCACCGGTCAGCAGCGTGTCACCGGCGCCCTGCCCGTCGGCCACGGTCGCGATGGTGACCAGGGTGCCGAAGGTGACCGGGGTGTCGAAGGTCTCGTTCAGCCGGCTGATCATGACCCGGTACGGGTCGCGGAAGGTGAGCTGGAAGGCGGCGGGCACCCCGGCGCCCTGGTCGACCCAGCCGTCGACGAGGGCCTGGGCGGCGGCGTCGGGCAGTTGGACGCCGCCGATGGACACCTGGAGAACGGCGGACGTGGCGGGGTTCACCATCAGGGACGCACCTCCTCGGCGGCGGGCAGGATGAGTTCGGTGCCCGTGGGCAACCGGGCCGGGTCGTCGATGTTGTTGGCCTCGGCGATGGCCCGCCACACGGTGGCGTCCCCGTACTCCCGCCAGGCGAGGGACTGGAGCGAGTCACCGGCGACGACCCGGTGCACCCGCCGCGCGGTGAGCGCGCCCGAGGTCGGGTTCTGCCTCCCGGTCTTGCGCGGGATCTCGTGCAGACGGACCTGGCAGGTGGCACGGATGGGCACACCGGTGGTCCCGAACAGCGTGTACGAGGCCTCGACGGAGCTGACGTACGCGGTGAACCGGGCCGTGGAGAACGACCCCCACTGGAAGACCACCCAGGGCGGCGAGGGCCGTTTGGCCGCGATGCTCTTGCCGGTCACCCGGCAGCAGCTCATCAGGGACGCCACCTTCTTCAGCACCGTGTCGCTGGTCGGACGGCCGGAGGAGTCCAGGAAGACCTCCAGGGTCATCGAGCGCGGCTCGGCCCCCATGAACTCGGGCTTCGGACCGTCCCGCAGGGCCGCGGTCGGCGTCACCTTCCACTGCGCGGACCGGCTGAGCGACAGCTGCGCCGGGTTGAAGTCGAAGCGGAGCGTCCTGAGGAGCGCGCCCGGCCTGGTGCCGGAACCGACGGGAGGCTCGTGGATGGCCAGGGTGGCGCGGACCAGGCTCTTGCCGGCGCCGTTGCTGCTCTTGGGCATGTGGGGCGTTCTCTCTCCCGCTGCGCGGTCAGTGGTCGTCGGGTCGTCGGTCGTCGGTCGTCAGTCGGTGAACCCGTGATGCGCGATCTCCAGGACCTCCGTGGCGACGGCCGGACTGGCCGGGTCGAGAGCGGGTCCCTGCCAGCTGACGGGCAGTACGTCGATCAGCCCCCAGCGCGCGACCTCCGAGCCGTCCGCGCGCAGCGCCGTGATCTGGGCGGTGGGTCGCTCGATGCCCGTCTGGACGGAGGAGATCCACTTGGCGACCTTCGTGGTGTCCGGGGTGAGGGGGCGGGTCAGCCGGATGGTGGAGAAGGTGACGCGGGTCGGCAGGTGCCAGACGAAGCCGTTGTTGCCGCCCTCCTGCCGCTGCTCCGTCTCCACTTGCGACGACAGCCCGTCGCACCCGTTGAAGTAACCGAGGCTCTCGCCGTCGATGGAGAGGGTGAACCAGAGGGTGGAGCCCGGGTCCTGGCGGGACATCGCGGAGGGCCTTTCTGTCAGAGGTGCGGCGTCGGGCGGCCGGTGGGACGGAAGGCCGTCGGCCGGTCACTGGCGGGGATCGCGGAGTCTGCCGATCCGCTCGCGGTCCAGCCGCAGTTCGGTGCGGATCAGCCGGGTGACGCGGCCGATGATCCGGTGCACCAGTTCGTCGAGCTGGAAGTCGGTGAGTGCGCGCGGGTCGAATCCGCCGACGGGCGATTCCGCGTAGGCGGGCGGGGGCTGTTGCGCGGGCTGCTGTTGCTGGGCGTAGGGAGGGGGTGGGTCGTGGGGAGGGGCTGGGTCGTAGGGAGGCGGCGGTTCGTAGGGAGGCGGCGGGTCGCCGGCGGGTGGCCGGTGCTGCGGCCGGATCCGGGGCAGTGTGTCCGCCACCGTGGCCGCAGCCGCGGCCGCGAGCGCACCGATGGCCGAGCCCGGGGCGCGCTGGACGGTGACGGGGTGTGAGGAGGCCGGGGCGTCGCCGGTCCCGGGGGTGGGGAGGAGCGGGAGCGGTGCTGATATCGAAGGCGGGGTGAGAGAGGCCAGGGGGAGGGTCCGGGGGGCGGTGGTGGAGTGGTGCGGGGTGGGACGACGCAGCGGTACGGCCTTGGTGGGCGCGGTGCTGCGCTGGACGCTGACGGGAGAAGGGGCGGGGGCGGCGGCCACCGGGGGTGGCGGAGCGACCGGGAGGGTCGGGGCCGGGGGTGCGGGGCGAGGGGCCGGAGTGGGCGTGTCGGCCGCCCGGGCCGGGGGGCCGGCGAGCGACGTGGCGTCCGCGGGCACGCCGGTGACCGGGGCACCCAGTGCGGAGCGGCGCCGTACGGTGGCTGCCGGCGCACGCTGCAGCCGGGGCGCCGACGACGCCGAGCTCGGGGTGGAGCCGGGGCCGTGGCCCGGCGCCGCGGGGCCGACCGGAGTGGGGCCCGCCGAGGGCGGAGACGGAGCGGCGGGCTGCGCGGAACTCCGGGGCACGGCCGGGTCGGTGTACGGGCGTGCGGGCGCGGCGATCGCCGGCGCGGGCGTCGCGGAGACCGGGGCGCCGAGGCCGGACCTGGTGACCTCACGTGTGACGCTGCGCTGAACCGATCCGTTGGGTGCGGAGCGGGCGGGGGTCCGGTTCAGGGGCGGATTCGGCCTGGGACGAGACGTGGTGGACGCCGACGGAATCCCGGAGGGGGTACTCCCGGCCGGGGGCGGGGACTTCACCGGCCCAGCCGTGGACCGACCCGGGGCCGCCTGCGGTGCGCTGGAACCGGTCGCCGACGACACACCGGGTACGACGCGGGCGTCGGCAGCCGGGAGCGACCGCTGAACAGGAGCCACTGCTGCCGCAGGGCCCGAGGCCGGCACGGCTGCCGAAGCGGCGGCGCTGGCCGACCCTCCGACGGCACTCGGGCGAGCAGCCGACGGAATCCCGGAGGGGGTACTCCCGGCCGGGGGCAGGGACTTCACCGGCCCAGCCGTGGACCGACCCGGAGCTGCCTGCGGTGCGCTGGAACCGGTCGCCGACGACACACCGGGTACGACGCGGGCGTCGGCAGCCGGGAGCGACCGCTGAACAGGAGCCGCTGCTGCCGCAGGGCCCGAGGCCGGCACGGCTGCCGGGGCGGCGGCCTCTGTCGAACCTCCAACGGCAGTCGGGCGATCGGCCGGCGCCGGGCCCGGGGACGCTACGGGCCGGGTCGCGGCGTCCCGCACAGGGGGCAGTGCGCCCGGCCGACCGGCCGGGGCACCGGCACCGCGCGGGGCGGGCGCCGGCGGACCGGCCGTCGTGGCGGCACGGCTGACTGACGGAGCCTGCGAGGTCGCCGGTCGGCCGGAGCCGACACCCGGCCGTCGGTCGGCAGCCTCGTCCCGGCTCGGGGCGACCGCTCCACTAGGAGCGGCAGACGTCCGGCCCAGACGTGGAGCCTCTCCCGGGGACACGTGCGCGGGGCCGCCACGACCGGGCGGTGTCGCCGGTGCCACGCCACCCGCAGCCGCACCGGCACCGGCACCGGCACCGGCACCGGCACCCGTGGACCGAACGGGGGCGGGCGCTGCGGCGTTGCGTTGCCGGGCCGGGGCCCGCTGTACGCGCGCCGGACCGGAGACCGCCGTGCCGCGCTCGCCGTGCGGTGCGCCGGCCGAGGGCCTGGCTCCGGCCGTGTCGTCGCTGGTGTCGCGTGCTTCGCCGCCGGAGGCAACGTCACCGTCAGGGGAGACAGCTCCCCCACGAGGGCCGGGTGCCGCGTCGGCGCCGGGCCCTGCAGGTGTGCGGTCGCGACGCGCGGCCGCCCGCTGCACCGATGGCCCACGCCCGGTCGGCGCTGCGCCGGGGTTGGACGGACCGGCACCCACGTTCCTCGGCGAGGGCGCGGGGCGGCTGAGCGGACCACGCGAGGCAGCCGAGCCGGCTCCCCCTCGGTCACCCTCGGCCGGCGAGACCGCTCCGGGCTCGCCGGCCCTCGTAGCGCTTACCCCTGTACCGGGGCCACCCGCAGTCGTTGCCGGGTTTTCTGCGGACGCGCGTTGCTTCTGCTGCGCCACCGGCAGAACCCTTCGTTGTACGGCCCCCTGCCCGGCCGGCGCCTTGGTCAAGGGCCGTAGCCGGGAGGAGGTGAGCGGGGTGGGCGCCACGCGGGCATCGCGCGCCGGGAAGGGAGCGGACGCGGTGGGCGGAGCCGCCGGCGCCGACGGCCCGGCAGGGCGCATCCGCCGGACCGGGTCAACCGGCGCATGCTCCCGCGCCTCCGGCGTCCCCGGGGCGGTCGACCCGCCCGGTACCGCACCTGGACGACCCTGAACGCCGTTACCGGCCGGGCCACTTGAGGAAGTCGGAGCCGCCACGACCGACCGGGCCGTGGCAGCAGGTGCGTGACGACGACCACCCACAAGCGGAACGGCAGGCCCGGCAGCGGAAGCGACCGGCGCCGGGTGCCCGTCCGCCCCTCCCCCGGCCGGGCCCGGGGTCGGCATCATCGGTGGCACGGCCCACAGCGGCGCCGCGGGGGCCCGCTGCACCGTCGGATCCGGCAACGCAGTCGCCCGGAACAGCGTGCCCAACGGCCGCTCCAGCCCCGTCACCGGTCGGGCGGTGTCGGTCATCGCCCCCGAAAGCAGGCCGCCGACAGCGGTGTCCAGGACGCCGATGCGGGACCGCGCCCCCGTGAACGAAGGGTTCTGCCACGTCGGCAGCCGCTTGCCGAAGCCGGCGTCCGCGACCCCGGCCCGGCCGTCGGCCACAGAACGCTGGAGGGGCGGCAGCCCGCTCCAGGCGGTCGCGGATGCCGCACCGCTCGCCGGCAGCACCTCGGCGGCGCCGACGCCGCTGTCGGCCCGGTTGTCACTGCCGCCAGGGAGGCCACGACCGCCTCGGCCCCGCAGCCGGTCCAAGAACCCCACGGCTCAGCCCTCCGCCCCGGCGCGCGCCACGAAGGACCCGATCCGGTCCGTGTACCCGCGGCGGTCGTGGTGTTCCAGGTCCAGGATCGTCTCCAGGTCCCAGTGGAAGTGGTAGGCGACGTACGCGATCTCCTCGTGCAGTCGGTCGGTCGCGTACGTCACGATTCCCCCAGGCGGCTCCCGCCGAGTTCCACCTCGAACGGCTCGGAGCAGTGCGGGCACTCCACCGCGGCGCGGGTGTGGCCCTCGGCGTTGATCTGACGGTAGAAGTCCTGGAGGAACGCGAGATCGGAGGCGAACATGCTCTCCACGATCCCGTCGTGCACCATCGGCAGCGTGCCCAGGCGCGTGATGACCCGGCCGAGCAGCACCACCGACAGGTACGCCGGATTCTCCTGGACACGGACGTCGCGCAGCGGCACCAGCTCGTCCCGTGCCGTCGACAGGCGCATCACGCCGTCCCGGTGCACGGTGCCCGACTCGTCGACGTATCCGCGCGGCAGTTGGAAAGGGAACTCGGTGCGCAGGTCGCGGGGTGCCGCGTCGGCCGGCGCGGCGGGGGACGCGGGAGCGGGGAGCCCCGCGCCTGCCGCCGCAGCCGGGGAAGCCGGTGGCGCCGCGAGGGCGGTGCCCGCGCCAGGCGCACCGGCAGCCGTGCGCCGCATCACTCGATGACCAGTTCTTCGAAGACGATGGTCACGGTCTCGGTGAGCGCGGACGCCTCGCCGGCCTTCAGGGTGCTGGCGTCGATCTTGCTGCACCAGGCGTTGCGCAGGTTGTACCGCTTCACCGGATTGTCCTCGTAATCCATCATGATGATCGAGGCGTTCTTGCGGGCCGTGCTCATCTGGCCGTGGATCGACTCGTTGATCCACGTCGTGAACGAGGGCGACTGGGTCATGCCGCGCACCACGGTGCACTGGCCGTTCTTCTGCACGCCGGGCAGCAGTTTGACCTCGACATGGCCCTGCGCCGAGTTCTGCTGATAGACGATGACGTCCTGTTCGATGCTGAGGCCGCTGACCTCCGCGAGGTACTCGACCATCACGCCGTCGATCTGAAGTCCGAAATTGTGTGAGGTGAGGGAGTCACCCTGCATGAGACTCATGGGTTCGCTGTCCTTCCGAGGCTTCTGGACGGTGGTGTGCGGGTGCTGGAGGCGCCGGCGGGTGGCCTACTCCTCCAACTCCCCGCTGCCGCTGGAGAACTGGGACAACCGGAAGATCACGAACTCCGCCGGCTTGACCGGCGCGATGCCGATCTCGCACACGACCCGGCCGAGGTCGACCGACTCCCGCGGGTTGGTCTCCTCGTCGCACTTGACGTAGTACGCCTCCTCGGGCCGCTGCCCGAACAGCGCGCCGCTGCGCCACTCGTTGACCAGGAACGCCGAGACATTGCGCCGGATGCGGGCCCACAGGGCGTGGTCGTTCGGCTCGAACACCACCCACTGGGTGCCGATCAGGATCGACTCCTCCAGGTAGTTGAAGTACCGGCGGATGTTCAGGTATCGCCACTCGGGGTCGGACGAAAGGGTGCGGGCTCCCCAGACCCGTACGCCCCGGCCGGGGAAGGCACGGATGCAGTTGACGCCGATGGGGTTGAGCAGGTCCTGCTCACCTCGGGTGATCTGGAGCTCCAGGTCGACCGCGCCGCGTACGACCTCGTTGGCGGGTGCCTTGTGCACGCCGCGCTCGGAGTCGTTGCGGGCCCAGATGCCGGCGACGTGGCCGCTGGGCGGGACCATGCGGGCCTGGCCCGTCGCCGGGTCGAAGGACTTCAGCCAGGGGTAGTACAGGGCCGCGTACTTGGAGTCGAAGCCCGCCGTCTCCTGGCGCCACACCTGTACCTGACGGACATTCAGCCCCGGCGGCGGGTCGATGATTGCGACCCGGTCGCCCATCAGCTCGCAGTGGGCGATGAGTCCGAGCTGCACGGCCTTGACGGCCTCCAGATCGATCGTCCCCCGCTGGTAGGCGGCCATGAGGTCGGGCACGGCCACCATGGACACCTCGTCGACGGCCTCCAGGCCGCCGAAGCCGGTGCGGTCCGCGGAATCGCCGAGGTACTGGGCCGGGCCGGGGTGCGCGGTCGTGTCCCGCTTCGCCGGTGCGGGTACGGGGGCCGGGGCCGGGGCAGGCGGCGCGGCGAGGGTGACGGTCTGGTTCTCCGGCCGGGTGAGCTGTGCCGCCGGCGCGGTCTCCGTCACGGTGATGAGCTTGGACCGCTCCTTGACCTGGGTGACGACGTAGGACCGGTTGGCCCGCTTGGCAGTGACGTCGAACGTCTCGACCGGCCTGTCACCGTCCTTGACGATCAGCCTGAAACGCTCTGCGGGCCCCTCGCCCTCGGGGTCGGCGACCTCCACGGTCAGCGGGCCTGTCGCACCCGGTGCCGTGGCCGCCACGGAGAAAGCGCCCAGCTGCGTCGGTTCGCCGGCGGGCAGGGCCGCCGGAGGGGCCGAGGCGGTCACCTCGGCGCGGGCCTCGCCCTCACCGGCGGCGCCCTCGGCGGAACCGCCGACCCGCACCACGTACGCGGCGGAACCGCCGTTGTTGAAGAAGCCGTAGACGGAGTGGGCGAGGTAGTACCCGTCGGTGAAGTCGCCGAACGAGGTGACGTACTGGGTCCAGTTCGTCACCAGCGTGGGCTCGTTCAGCGGTCCGGTCGGTGCGAGGCCGGCGAAGGCCGCCACGGAGGTGCCCACCCCCTCGATCGGGCGCGAACCACTGGCCACCTCCTCGACGTAGACGCCGGGCGACAGGTAGGACGGCATGCTGTGCTCTCCTCGGGATACGAGACGGGACGTTTCCCACCCTGGCTGGTGCGTCACGCCGCTGAAACGGTCCCGGGTGCCGGTTGCCGGGCAACGTCGCTGCCCTCAAGGGCACGGCCGTGCGCCTCCCGTCGTTGCCCTCTTCGCTGCCCCAGCGGCCCTGTTCGAGCCGGAGCCGGCTGGTCAAGGATGGTGGGTCAGCTCTGTCCCGTGCCGAAGGGAGCATCGTGCACGCACACGGAACACAGGCCCGGCAGGCCGGTGACCAGGACACACCCCGCCCGGTGAAGAGGCCGGGCACTCCGGCCGACCGGATTCTGTCCCTCCAGCGCCTGGCGGGGAACGCGGCCGTGTCGCGCGCCCTTGAGGAGGAGGAACACGCGCACGGGCCCGGTTGCGGCCATGCGGAAACGTCCCCCGGAGGGCCGGCCGTCCAGCGTCGGATGTCCCTGGACGCGGCGCTCGCGTCCCCCGGGCGCCCGCTGGAGCCACGTATCCGCGAGAAGGCGGAGCGCGTGTACCCCATGAACTTCGGCCATGTGCGAATGCACGACGGTCCGGTGGCGCAGCAGGCGGCGCGAGAGTTCGAGGCCGAGGCGTTCACCGTCGGGCCGCACATCGTCGCCGGGCAGCGGAACCTCCCCGACGAGACGGTTCTCCACGAAATCGACCACGCCTTCTGGAACACCATGGGGCATCCGCCGGCCATGGATACGGCGGGGACCGTCGACAGCGCCGGTGTCAGGGTCTCCAGCCCCAGGGACGCGCAAGAGGTGATGGCCGCCGCGAACGGCAAGAAGGTGGCCCAAGGGGGAACGCCCGACCTGTCGTTGCCCGGCCGGCCGGCACCCGTCGGCGATGCCGGGCCCGGCGGCCCGAGTGTCCAGCGCTCACCCAGGAGCTGGGCCGGCAGCGAGGAGATCCGGAAGGCACAGGGACTGAGGAAGGGCCTCCTCCCCGGCTCGCGGTGGCCCGATGTGGTGGCCGCGCTGAAGCGGTACGGCGAGGTGGGGGAGGACGACCTGGCCGCTCGGCGCAGCGCCTTGGAGGAGGTCGAGGCCCGCATCGGCGTGTGGGAGGGGAGCCAAGGTCGTGGAAATCGTGGAAGGGCGACGGACAACACCCGGGACAAGCAGCGCGCCGTCGCCGAGGTCCGGCATCTCATCACGGCCGAGCGGCGGGAGATCCACGACCTGGAAGCGGCCCGGCAGCCGAGGAGGGCGCAGCCCGCGGCGCCGATGAGCATCGCCGGACGCGGGGGCAGTCGGACGAGCGGCCCCTCGGGCGGACACAGCGACGGATCCTCATCCGGCCCCTCCTACGGAGACTCCGCCTCAACGCTCCGCAGTCCCGATATGAACGCCTCCGAGCGGGCTGCGGCACGGTACGTCAATGCCCCGCGGCTCCCTGCTGGCGTGAGCTGCGCCATTCAGCACACCGCCCACGCCGCCAGCATCAACCGGGTAGGCATCCGGCCCGCCATGGGCAGAGGCGGCATCGGCCTGCCCGACACCCAGCAGCAGCCGGACCGCCAGGCGTTCTATGTGGACAGCGGATCCGAACGGGGCCAGGGCGTAAGCAACATGATCGCGATGGACGCCGCCGCGGTCGGCGCCGACAGACTGATATGTGTGCTGGGCAAGAACGTTGCCTACAGTGAGGACACCAACTACGGACCCGGCGGTCGAGGCGCCAAGTCCTACGTCGGCAACGCGCCTCCGATCAGGCACCGGGAGGAACAGCCCCGCGGCCCCCTGTCCTTCCCCCTGCCCCTGGGCAACGGAAGCACCTTGGACCGGGTGACCGAGTTCCTGAACTCCCATCTCCCCGACGACCGACAGCTGACACCGGACCAGGCGAAGGCGATGGTCTACGGCCACCTGGTACGGGTCATCGGAGCGTTGATCGTGGCCCCACATCTGGACTAGCCGCACACATCACCGCCCATGAGGGCAACCAGCTCTGCCCGGCAGTCTCCTGACGGGACGCGCGGCCCCTCCTAGCGTCGTGGCGTGAGCCTTTGGACCTCTTTGGAACCTGCTTCTGCGACCGTCGACCCCGGCAGCAGCACCACGGTGCAGCTGCGCGTGCGCAACACCGGGGACATCGTCGACGAGTACCACTTCGCACCCGTCGGTGCTCTCGCCCCCTGGACCACGGTGGAGCCGCAAACGCTGCGGCTCTATCCGGGGACGACCGGCACGGTGGAGCTGACGTTCGCGCCGCCGCGTACGCCGGACGCGACCGCCGGCCCCAATCCGTACGCGGTGCGGGTCACGCCCAAGGAACATCCGGACGCCGTCGCCGTCCCCGAGGGCAACCTGACCATCACCCCCTTCACCGAGGTACGCGCCGAGTTGGTGCCGCCGACCGTGAAGGGGCGGTTCCGGGGGCGCCCGCGACTGGCCGTGGACAACCTCGGCAACACCAAGGTCACCGCCTCGCTCAGCGGCGGCGACACCGGCGACCGGCTGTCGTACGACCTCCAGCCGAGCAACATCCAGATCGAGCCGGGCCGGGCCGCGTTCGTGAAGGCGACACTGCGGCCCCGGCAGATCACCTGGTTCGGCTCCAAGAAGGAGCAGCCGTACGCGCTGACCGTGCGCCGCGCCGGCACCGAGCCGATGGCGGTGGACGGAACCTATGTGCAGCGCGGGGTCCTGCCGGGCTGGCTGGCCACCGCCTTCGGCCTGCTTGTCGCGCTGACGATCACGTTCGTCACCATCTGGCTGACCTACCAGCCGCAGCTGCAGAGCGCGGCGCGGGAACAGCCCCAGGCGGCCGGCGACATCGCACCGCCCAGTCCGTCCGCACCGATCAGCAGCGCGCCCGCCGAACCCGACAAGAAGCAGGACGACCCACCCGGGCAGCCCGACGACTCGGGCAGCGGGGGGACGGCGGACCAGCCCACGGAGCCCGCGGAGCAGACCGCGGCCACCGCGGTGCGCAAGCTCGCCGCCCGCAGCCAGGGCCGCCACATCTGCTACCGCGCGTACCTCGCGGACGGCGGCTGGCAGGACCCGGTGTGCGACGGGGCCGAGGCCGGCACGGTGGGCAAGGGCACGCCCGTCAAAGCGCTCAACATCGCGGTGTCCGGCACCCAGGGGGTCACCGGCGCCAGTGCCTATGTCGTCGAGGGCTGGCGGAAGGGCGACGAGTGGTCGTCGGCGGCGGACCAGGAGGACATGGTCATCGGCAGCACCAAGGAGGGGGACTCCCCCATGGAGGGATTCACCATCAAGGTCTTCGACGGCTCCGTATGCCAGTCCGCCTATATCAAGGAGAAGAACTGGCTGGGCCAGGTGTGCACCGACCCCGGCCAATGGAAGTACGGCGGAAGCCCGATGGAGCTGAAACTCCAGCTGGAAGCGGTCCGCTTCACCGTGTGACCACGCCGCGGCGCCCTTCCTGTCACCAGCTCGTTTCGCCCGGGACGAGCCGGCCCGCCTTGCGGTACTCGCGGCGGGCGCCCTCCCACAGGTCGCTCGCCGCGACGTGCCGGTCCCGGCCGGCCGCGAGGTAGGCGGCGGTGACCACCGCACTGCGGATCGCACCGCCGGCCAGCTCGAAGTCCCGGGCGAGGGAGTCGACGTCGATGTCCTCGGCGCGGGGCACGTGCGACAGGCCGTGCTGCCACAGCGCCAGTCGCTGTCCGGCGTCCGGGAAGGGGAAGTCGACCACCAGGTCGAGACGGCGGGTGAACGCGTCGTCGATGTTGGCCCGCAGGTTGGTGGTCAGCAGGGCGATGCCGTCGAAGGACTCCAGGCGCTGCAGCAGGTAGGCGCTCTCCATGTTGGCGTAACGGTCATGGGAGTCCTTGACCTCCGAGCGCTTGCCGAAGACGGCGTCGGCCTCGTCGAAGAGGAGCACGGCGTCCGTGCGGTCGGCCTCCGTGAAGATCCGCTCCAGGTTCTTCTCGGTCTCGCCGACGTACTTGTCCACGACCGAGGACAGCTGGACCACGTACAGGTCGACGCCCAGATCGGCGGCGATCACCTCCGCGGACAGCGTCTTTCCGGTGCCGGACTCCCCTGCGAACAGTCCGAGGACTCCGCGGCCGCGCCCGCCGCCCGCGCTGAGCCGCCAGTCGCCGAGGACCCGGTCGCGGTGGCGGGCGCGCAGGGCGAGTTCCCGCAGCTGCGCGAGGGGCCCGTCGGGCAGGACCAGATCCTGCCAGTCCACCGCGGGCCGGATCCGGCGCGCATGCCGTTCGAGGCCCGAGGCCGACTGCTGTCGGGCGGCGAGCCGGACGTGGGCGGCGGTGAGCGGGGTTTTGTCGAAGGCGGCGAGCGCCGCGGCGGCCCGGGCGGCGCGCCCGATGCGCTCGCCGCCGAGGTGGTACGGAGCCACGGTGCCGGCCAGGTCGAAGCAGTCGGCGGCCGGCCCCAACGCGGTCCGCCAGGCGGCGGTGCCTCCTGCCGGCTGCCGGGGCGCCTGCAGCACCAGCGGGTCGTGCGCGGACCACTGCGGATCGTACGGACGAGGGTCGGCCAGCAGCACGGTGACGTCCGCGGCGCCGGTCAACTCGCCCACCATGGGTCCCGGTTGGTCGGGCAGGCCGCACACCACGACCGCCCGGCCGCTCAGGCGCGCCTCCCGCAGCAGCTCGGGGACGTGGTCCGGGGCGCCGTGGAAACGCAGCGCGTCGACGCCCGCCGTGTGCAGAGCGGACGCGAGGGTGGCCAGGGCGTCGCCCTCGCGGTGTTCCCGCAGGTAGGCGGTGAACGGTCCTTCGCCGAGCCGGGTGGCGAGCCGTTGGACGAACGCCTCGTCGTGTGCGCCGGCGGGCAGCGCGTCCGGCATCGGATGCAGCCGGCCGAGGAGCACGGCATCCGGGGTGTCGTCGCCGAGCAAGTGGGCGGTGAGGCGGTCGGGCACGCACAACGAGCGGGTCAGGAGCGGGCGGTCGGCCTCCTCGACGGTCAGCAGGCCGAGGGCGCGCAGCGGCGCCGAGAGGTGGAAGCGGGCGCGGGCCTCCGGCAGGTGCGCGGGCACCCCGCACAGGTCGAGGGCGAGTTCCACGGTGGCGCGGCGGCGGCTCACGTCGTCGTTGAGGTAGCCGTAGAGCGGTTCGAAGGTGCGGTCGAGGTCGGGGGCGAGGGCGATGAGCAGCACGGCGGTGTCGAGCTCGGTCAGCCGTAGCCGGACGGCCACCTGGGCCAGCCGGTCGTCGGTGTCCTCCGGCCACCCCGTCGGCCCGGCCGGCCGTCCGGCCGCGTCCGGCACCGGGGCCGGCCGGGTGCGCAGCAGATGACGCACGGCTTCCTCGGACAAGTAGAGGCCGCGCAACGGGTCGTTCGCGGTGGGGTCGTCGGCGGAGCGGCGTTCGACCAGGGCGGTGACGGTCTGCCGCAGCCCGGCCAGCCGGTCGAGGAGGGAGCGGGTCGGGTCCGCGCCGCCGGGGCCCCGGGGCGGGGCGGCTGTGGGTGAAGTGTGCTCCAGGGACGAGGTGTTCACGACTGCTCCGTGCGGCGGGCCGCCTTCTGCTGGTGCCCGGCGCGGGCCGCCGCCACCTGGTGGGGCCGGTGGGCGCGTTCCGCCGACCGGGGCGGGCCGCCGTCCACACCGCGCACCCGGACCGCCGCGCCCTCCGTGACCGGGGGCCCCGCGTCGTACTCGGGATGCGCCGGGATCGGCACGGTCACCGAGACGTCCAGGGAGGGCTTGAGTTCGCCGCCCAGCGCGGACCAGATCTCGGCGAGGGAACGGGACTCCGCCCGGACGCTGCCCACCGTCACCGGCACCGACAGGCCGAGACGGCCCAGCGCGCCCGGAAGCTGCTGAGCGGCGAGCAGCTCATGGGGCAGCAGCGTCGCCAGCACCGCCGACAGCAGCCGGTGTTCGTCCCGCGGCGTCTTCGTCCAGGCCGTCACCAGGTAGGACAGCCGGAACCAGCGCGGAGGCCGGCGGCGGCGCACGACGATGTCGCGTTCATCGCGTACCGCCTCGCGGCCGCCCTGCCGCCGGGACGCGTCCTCCCGGATGTCGTACAGGTAGGCGTTGATCACCGGGGCGTTTCGCCGGGCCGCCCAGTCACGGGTGGGGACGTCGAAGGACACCTCGATACCCGAGCCGGCCAGTGCCCCGCCGACGAGGATGTCTTTGAGGACCTCGTCCACCTCGTGAATCACTCTCGCGCTCCCGCCTGCCGCCGCCCACCGAGGGCTGCTCTTCGCCTGTCATCGATCGTGCGCCCTGCGCCGTCCGGGGTGCACGCACGGCGGGGACGACGACGGGGCAGCGCTGCTGCCTCAAGGGCCCGCCCCCGCCGCCCGTCCGGTCAGATGTAGCCCTCCCGGAGGGCGTACGCCACGGCGTGCGAACGGTTGCGCAAGTGCAGGCGGGTGGTGAGTCCGTGCATGACGTTCTTGATGGTGCGTTCGGAGTAGGACAGCTTGCCGGCGATCTCCGAGGTGTCGAAACCGTCGGCCACCAGCCGCACGACGTCCACCTCGCGCGGAGTGAGGCCCAGGAAGGTCCCCGGCCGGTCGGCGCCGCCCCGGTGCAGGTGACCCACCTGGCTGATGAGTCGGCCCAGCAGGTCCGCGGGCAGGTCACCGCCGCCCTCGGCCGCGGTCAGCACCGCCTGCACCAGACGGGGTGCGGTGGCCTCGCGGCGCCAGACGATGGCTCCTACGCCGCACTCGATGACGTCCAGCAGTTCGTTCTCCCGGATCGTCCCCACGACGAGCACCACCCGCGCCCCCTCGCTGCGCACGATCCGCCGCAGCCGGGCGAGCGCGATCTCGTCGAGTACGTCCTCGACGAGCAGGGCCACTGTGGCGGAGCCGAGTTCCTCGCACAGGTCCACCTCCGGGTGCCGACGCAGCTGGCTGAGGACTCCCTCGCGGCTGATCGGATCGGGAGCCGTGACGGCTACCCGCACCCGGCTCGCGGAGGGTGTGGAGGCTGTGGAGGCCGGATGCGAGCTGAGCAAGCGTTTCCCCTCTGTTCACCGGCACATCCCCGGCGGGAGCCGTCGACCGGGGACGTGATTCGTACCTGTGCGCCTGCCTCGATGACGCCGACGGCATGGCCGAGGACGAACCGCGGTACCGACCATGCCGCAGGGATGAGGGCCGTTGCGTCGGCAAAAAATACGTAGCCGGGCGTCTACGCAGTCGTTGAACGCCGGAAGGGATCCAGCCGTACGACTCTTCGGACCGGATCGTCCGACTCCCTGCCCCCAACCAGAGGAGCGTTTTATGCCGCACGCGTCAGCCTCCCCGGCCAACCCCGCCCGTCGCACCGTCGTCGCGACGGCCGGGGCCGCAGGCCTCACCGCCGCCCTCGCCGCCTGTGGCGGCTCGGGGGGCAACAAGAAGTCGGGCGCTTCCCAGCCCGCGACCCAGCAGCCCTCCGCCCAGGCACCCGCGCAGCCTCCCGCCACGTCGTCCGCGCAGCCGGGCACGTCGAAGAAGCCCGGTGCCGTCCTGGCCAAGACCTCCGAGATCCCGGTGGGTGGCGGGAAGGTCTTCCCGGAACACAAGGTGGTGGTGGTCCAGCCGGCCCGGGGCACCTTCAAGGCGTTCTCGGCGGTCTGTACGCACGAGGGGTGCGTGGTGTCCAAAGTGGCGGCCGGGACGATCGACTGCCCCTGCCACGGCAGCAAGTTCGCCGTGGCGGACGGCGGCGTGCAGCACGGCCCGGCCCGCAAGCCGCTGCCGCCGGAGCGGATCTCGGTGAGCGGGGACTCCATCACCCTCGGCTGACCGGGTCCGGCGGGGACTGCCGGGGCTTCCTGCGCTGCCGCCAGCCGCGCAGGAGGGCCTCGGTGGTGGTGACGGTGGCGACGAGCGAGAGGGTGTGCCGGACCACGGCCGCCGCGTAGTCGGCGGGGACCCCGGCCACGGCATCCGCCGGGACGACCGCGGTGTAGCCGAGGTTGACGGCGTCGAAGACGGCGTTGGGCACGGCCACGTTGACCGACACCCCGGTGACGATCAGCGTGCGGCAGCCCATATTGCGCAGCAGTGCGTCCAGGCCGGTGCCGGCCAGCGGCGAGAGCCCGTGCAGCCGGCGTACGACCAGGTCGCCGTCGCCGACCGGGATCGGCTCGGCGATCCGGACGGCCAGGGTGCCGGTGAGCTGCTGCACGGGCAGCCGCTCGGCGGCGCGGAAGAGGGGGGCGTTGCGGGCGGCACCCCGGCCGTCGGGGCGGCGCTCGGCGATGGCGTGCACCACTTGGACGCCCGCTTCCTGCGCCCCGGCCACGAGCCGGGCCACGTTGTGCAGCGCTCCGCAGGCGCGTGCCGCGGCGGCGAGTTCGGGCAGGGCGCTGTCGGGGCCGACCACGCCGCGCTGGCACTCGACGGTGAGCAGCACGGTGGTCGCCGGGTCGAGCCCCGCGGCGGTGTGGTCCTGCGGTGCCATGGTGCGTGCTCCCTCGTCAGGGCGTGCGCGGATTGCTGTGGGGGCCGGGCGCGTGACGGTAGCGGGCATTGCGCGACGGCGGAAGAGGCCTCATGGTTTCTGACAGGCAGTCAGGTGTGGGGCGGGAGGGTGCGCGATGACCGGCACGCAGCGGCGGAGCCGCCGGATCATGATGACGGGGGCAGAGCTGGACGCCTTCCTCACCGAGCAGCGCACGTGCCGGGTGGCGACGGCGGGGCCGGGCGGGCGGCCGCACGTCAGTGCCCTGTGGTTCCTCTGGGACGGCGAGGCGATGTGGCTGTACTCCCTGGTCCGCAGCAGGCGGTGGGCCGACCTGCGGCGCGATCCGCGCGCGGCGGTGGTGGTCGACGACGGCCTGGAGTACGGGGAGCTGCGCGGGGCCGAGCTGTCCGGCCGCGCCCTGCCGGTGGGCGACGCTCCGCGCACCGGCGGTGCGTGCGCAGAGCTCGAGACGGTGGAGCACCGGTTCGCCGCCAAGTACTTCGGCCTGGCGGCGATGCCGCACGACGGCCGGCACGCCTGGCTGCGGCTGCGCCCCGAGGCGGTAGTCTCCTGGGACTTCCGTAAGGGGGCGGGCGCGGTGGGGCCGGGCGCCTGAGGGCGCGGCCGGCGGCGTCAGCCGCTCACGCCCAGTGCGGCCGTGCGCAGGGCTTCGACCGCGGCGCGGATCGAGGGCCTGCGGTCCGCGTCCGCCCGCCAGAGCGCGTAGACATGGCGGCACATGGTGTGCCGTACGGGCACCACGCGCACCCCGTCGGGGACCGGGCCGCGGCCCAGCCGGGGGGCCACCGCGACCCCCAGCCCGGCGGCGACCAGGGCCAGCTGGGTGTGGTGTTCCTCGGCCATGTGCGAGATGCGGGGCTCGACGCCCTTGCCGCGCAGGGTGAACATCAGCCAGTCGTGGCAGAACTCGCCGCGCGGCCAGGAGATCCACTCGTCCTCGGCGAAGTCTTCGAGGACGACCTCCGCGCGGTCGGCGAGGGGGTGGTCCGCCGGGACCGCCACGTCGGCGGGGTCGTCGAGGATCGGGTCCTTGACGAGGCCGTCGGGCAGCGGCAGCGGCTTGTTGTACCAGTCGAGGACGACGGCGACGTCGAGGTCGCCGCGCACGACCTTCGGCACGGCATCGTCCGATTCCATTTCCTGCAGCCGGGCGCGCAGCTTGGGGTGTTCGGCGCGCAGCCCGGCGAGGGCGGCGGGGAAGAGGCCGCGGGCCGCCGTGGGGAAGGCACCGAGCAGCAGCTCGCCCACGGGCTGCCCGGCCTGCGCTTCGAGGTCGGCCTGGGCGAACTCGACCTGGGAGAGGATGCGCGAGGCGTGGTCGGCGAGCAGCCGTCCGGCGTCGGTGAGCCGCACCCCGCGGCCGTTCTTGGCCAGCAGCTGCTGGCCGGTCTCGCGCTCCAGCTTGGCCAGCTGCTGGGAGATGGCGGAGGTCGTCACATGCAGTCCGTCGGCCGCACCGCTGACGGAGCCGTGCCGGGCGACGGCATGGAGGGTACGCAGGCGCTCCAGGTTCAACATGTAAGCGATGCTACGCGATGCTCCCCAAAATTATTTGCTTGTTCTAACGCTTGCGCCCCGGCATTGTAGTGTTCATGAGCACCGTTGCCACTCCCACACCACCGTCCAACTCCTCCGCCGCATCCACCCCTTCGACCACCCCGGTCACGCCCGCCCCGGCAGCCGCCGCGCCGGAGCAGGGCCGCCCCGCCGTGGACTGGCGGATACGGTTCGGTGCTCTCACCCTCATCTGGGGCTTCAGCTTTCTGTTCATGAAGCTCGGCACGGACGGCTTCGCCCCGCCGTACATCTCCTTCGGCCGGATGCTCTTCGGCACCGCGGTGCTCGCGGTCACCCTGGCGGTCAAGCGACAGCGGCTGCCGCGCCGCGCCCGGACCTGGGCGCACCTGGCCGTCGCGGCCTTCCTGCTCAACGCCCTCCCCTTCACGCTCTTCGCCTACTCCGAGCTGACCATCTCCTCGAGCCTGGCGGCCATCTGCAACACCACGACCCCGCTGTGGGGCATGGTGCTCTCGCTCGTGGCGCTCTCCGAGGACCGCCCGACCCGGCGCCGGTTCGCCGGTCTCGGCCTCGGCTTCGTCGGCGTGCTCACGGTCCTGGGCGCCTGGCAGGGCTTCTCCGGTCAGGACCCGGCGGGCACCGTGATGGCACTGATCGCCGCAGCCAGCTACGCCGTCGGCTGGATCTACGTCCGGCGCATGCTCTCCGACACCGGCGACTCCAACCTCGCGCTGTCCGGCGGCCAGCTGCTGATCGGCACCGTGCAGCTCGCCATCGCCGCCCCCCTCCTCAGCCCGCTTCCGGGCTCGCTGCCGCTGGTGCCGCTGCTCGCCGTCTTCGCCCTCGGGGCGCTGGGCACGGGCTTCGCCTTCCTCATCCAGTACGGGCTGGTCGCCGAGGTCGGACCCACCACCGCCACCCTGATCACCTACTTCACCCCCGTGGTGGCCACCGGCGCGGGCGTCGCCCTGCTCGGCGAGTCGCTCACCTGGAACCTGCCGGTCGGCGCGGTCATCGTGCTGGCCGGTGCCGCGCTCACCCAGACCAAGGCGCGCCCCAAGCCCCGTCAGCCGTAACGCCCTGCCGCCACCGGGCGGGTCGCGGCCGCCAGCGCGTCCGCGACCTGCCCTATCTCGTCCATGGCGAGGGTGGAGACGGTCAGCCGCACGCCCGGCGGGGACGCGAGGCGGAAGCGCGCCCCCGGCGCCACGGCCCATCCCGACTGCAGCATGCGCGCCACCACTCCCGTCTCGTCCGGCACGGGCACCCACACATTCATCCCGCTGCGCCCGTGCGCCGCGATCCCCCGCTCCCGGAGCGCCTCCACCAGCGCGGCCCGGCGCCTGCCGTAGGACGCGGCGACCCCTTCCCCGTCCACCGCGCCCGTGCGCCACAGATGCAGCACCGCGTCCTGCAGGACATGGCTGACCCACCCGGCCCCCAGGCGCTGCCTCCCCAGCACCCGGTCCAGCGTGACGGAGTCGCCGGTGAGCAGGCCGAGCCGCAGATCCGGCCCGTAGGTCTTGGCAACCGAACGGACCAGCGCCCAGTGGGTGGTGACCCCACCCAGCGGGCGCAAGGGCTGATCGACGATGCCGTGGCCGTTGTCGTCCTCCACGAGCAGCACGTGCGGGTGGGCCGCCAGGACCGCGCGCAGCTCCTCGGCCCGCGCCTTGCCGACCGCCGCCCCCGTCGGGTTCTGCGCCTGGTCGGTGACGATCAGCGCCCGGGCCCCCTGCCGCAGCGCCCGCTCCGTCTCCCCCGGCAGCGGGCCGTCGTCATCGACCGCCACCGGCACCGGGCGCAGCCCCAGAGCCGGAATCAGATCCAGCACGCTGCCCCAGCCCGGATCCTCGACGGCCACCGCGTCACCCGGCCTGAGGTGCGCGACCAGCACTCGCTCGATCGCGTCCAGCGCGCCCGAGGTGACCGCGACCGGCCCCTCCGGCACCCCGTCGGCCCGGAAGGCCGCCCGCGCCATCCGCTCCAGCTCGGTGTCCGCGACCGGCTCGCCGTAGAGCACGGGGCGCCGCTCGGCGCGCTCGGCCGCCGCGGCGAGCGCGCCGCCGAGCGAGGGCAGAAGCGCGGGGTCGGGATTGCCCGAGGAGACATCCCGCACGCCCTCCGCCGTGACCTGGATCTGCTCGCGCGGGGTGCTCGCCGGGCGGTCGCGCACCCTGCTGCCCCGCCGGCCCGCCGTCTCGATCACCCCGCGGTCGCGCAGCGCGCGATACGCGGCCGCGACCGTATTGGGGTTGACCCCCAGCTCGATCGCCAACTCCCGCATCGGAGGCAGCAGTTCACCCGGGGCGAGCCGACCTGCTCCGACGGCTCGCTCCACGCTCGCGGAGATCTCTGCTGCGCGACGCCCTTCGATCCGATACTCTCCTAGCACAAACAGCATTATGCACTAGTGCAATGAGGCTTCGCAATGTCTTCTGCAACGTCTTCTTCCACGTCTCCTTCCCCTGCCCACGAGCAGACCGATGCCTACGAGCAGACCGAGCGCACCACCCCCACCCGCAACCGCGACCGCGCGTCCTACGACCGCGAAGTGGTGCACTCGATACTCGACGCGGGCTGCGTCTGCCACCTCGGATTCATCCGCGACGGCGCCCCCGTCGTCCTGCCGACGCTCTACGGACGGATCGGCGACCGCCTGTACGTGCACGGCTCCACCGGCTCCCGGCCGCTGCGCACCGCCGCGCGGACGGAAGACCCCGGGATGCCGGTCTGCCTCACCGTCACCCACCTCGACGGGCTGGTCCTGGCCCGCTCCGCCTTCCACCACAGCCTCAACTACCGCTCCGTCGTGGTGCACGGCACGGCCCGGCAGGTCACCGACGAGGCGGAGCTGAGGGCCGCCCTCGACGCACTGGTGAACCAGGCCGTGCCCGGCCGGGCCGCCGACTCCCGGCCCGCGAACGCCAAGGAGCTGGCGGCCACGGCGGTGCTGCGCGTGGATCTCCGCGAGGTGTCCGCCAAGATCCGCAACGCCGGGCCCGGGGACGAGCCGGAGGATCTCGCCCTCCCCCACTGGAGCGGTGTCGTCCCCGTGGCCACGGCCTACGGCACCCCGGTCCCGGCGGACGACCTCGCCCCGGGCATCCCCGTGCCGGCCTACCTCACCGCTCGCTGACGACCGCGGGACCCCGCGCTTCCCCGTACGCCAGCGCCAGCACCGCACCGAGCAGCACCGTCGTCCCCACGACGGTCGCGGCGGTGAGCCGCTCACCGAGCACGGCGACCGCGATGACGGCCGCCGTGACCGGCTCGAGCAGGGTGATCACCGATGCCGTGGTGGCCCGTACGGCCATGAGGCCGGCGAAGAACAGCCCGTAGGCCAGGGCCGTCGGCACCGTCACCAGGTAGGCCATCAGGCCCAGGGTGCGGCCGAGTTCGGCGGTCCGCGGCCACAGGCCCTCGGCGGCCGCGAGCGGCAGCAGGCACACCGCGCTGACGGCGAAGGACGTCAGCGTCGTGCCGAGCGGGTCCGCGCCCGCGCCCCGGCGCGCGAAGAAGCGGCTGCCGAGGGTGATCACCGCGTACCCCGCCGCGGACAGCAACCCCAGCGCCACCCCGGCCGGACGCACCGCGCCCGAGCCGTCGCCGCCGAGCATCAGCACGGCAAGCCCGCCGAGCGCGCCCATGACGGCCACCCGGCCGCCCCTGCCGAGCCGTTCGGCCATGAACAGCCTGCCGCCGAGCGCCACCAGCACGGGCGCGGCGCCCTGGGTGACCACCGTGCCGACCGCGAGGCCCGTCGCGTCGACGGCACCGAAGTACGCGGCCTGGAAGACGGTGAAGCCCAGGCCGGTGACCAGGATCCGCACGGCCCGGCGCCGCCCGGGCTCCTGCGGCCGGAGCGACTTCGCGCGGTGCGGCCGCAGGGCACGCAGGGCGAGCAGCAGCACCAGGCCGCCGACCGCGCGCCAGAAGGTGAGCGCCACGGGCCCGAGCCCGCTGCTGTCGAAGGCGAGGGAGGCGGTGGCGCCCGCCGTGCCCCAGGCGACGCCCGCGACGGTCACGAAGAGCAGGCCGCGGCCGACGGGCACGGCTGCGGGGGCGGAGGGCAGGGGTATGACCGGGGCGTCCGGAGACGGGCGCGCCGGCAGGGAAGTCGAAACGGAATCGGACATGACTGTTCTCCCGCGGAAGGCGTGAAGTGATCGCGTGGTCCCGTGTGCGGGCAGCGGCGATCCGCCCGGGTACTCGACCCGGGCCCGGTCCTTCCGGGGTGCGGCCGCCCGCGCTTACGCGGCGGGAGGCGGCAGAACGGTCATCGGCATGATCGGGACTTTAGGACGGCGGGCCTGACCTGGGCAACTCCCCGTCACGCCCGCGGCTCCGGGCAGCCGGCGGCTGCGGCGCGCTCCAGGCGCCGGGGGTCCGCGAGGCGCATGGCAAGCAGGCAGGTGTCGACCCCGGCCCGGCGCAGTACGTCGACGGCGCGGCACCGGTGGTCGCGCACCAGGGCGGCGAGCAGGTCCAGCCCGTCCACCCGGGCCGCGCCGCGGGCGCGGGCCCGCGCGTACGCCTCGCGCAGGGCGTCCGTCGCGGCGGGCGACCAGCCGGAGGCCCGACCCGATGACAGCGCGGCGAGCGCCGGCAGCGCGCCGGAGTCCTCCACGGTGCCGCTCCAGCGCAGCCCGTAGCCGATGGTGCGCTGGACGAGGTAGCCCAGAAGCCGTGCGACCTGGGCCGGTCCGCCGTCGAAGGCCGCCCGGCACTGCGGGTCGGCTTCCAGCAAGGTGTGCAGCAGATGGGCGGTGTCGGCCTGCCGGTCGCCGTCGCGCGCGGCGCGCCTGCGGGCGCCCGCGATCGCCGCGGCGAGCTCCGCGGTCGGCTCCTCCTCGGCTGCCTTGGCCCATCCGATGTCAGGTGTACGGCTTTGCACCCTCCCACCCCATCAGTCCCGCGCCGAAGGAGCATCCCCGGCGGGAAGCATTCCCGCATCCGACGCCAGTTGGGTACGGGCAATCGATCCCCCCTCCCCAAGGAGGAGAAGCGCCGATATGTCTCAGGGTCGCACGGAACGCCCAAGGGGCGTACGGGCTATACCCGTACGCCCCTGAGCCGGCATCACGCCGCCCCGTCTCACCCTTCGTCGGCGAGGATCAGGTAGAGCTTCTTGCGGGCCTCGCCGACGACGGCGAGCGCCTTCTCCCGCTGCTCGGGGGTGCCGGTCTTCCAGACCTGCCCGAAGGCCTCCATCAGCCCGAAGCCGGCCTGCCGGATCTCCTGCGCGGCCTCCCAGTCGACGCCGCGCCCGACCTCTTCCCAGGGGGCTCGGGATCCCGCCTCGGCCTCGGTGCGGCCGGCGTCGGTGAGGGTGAACAGCTTCTTGCCGCCCTCGCTCTCACTGGCGATCAGGCCTTCGTCCTCCAGCAGCTGGAGGGTGGGGTAAACCGAGCCCGGGCTCGGCTTCCAGGCCCCGCCACTGCGCTCGGCGATCTCCTGGATCATCTCGTAGCCGTGCATGGGGCGGTCCTGCAGCAGGGCCAGGATCGACGCCCGCACATTGCCGCGCCGGGCCCTGCCCCCGCCGCCGCGACCGCGCCCGCCGAAGGGCGGACCGCCGAAGCCGGGGCCGAACGGCCCGAAGGCCCGCCGCCCACCCTCGCCGGGGCCGCGACGCCCGCCCCCGCGCCGCTCGGGTCCTTGTCCGTGGAAACGCATGGTTGTTCCTTTCCGTCGCACTCTTTATCGCTGATCTGTCGCGATGCGTCAACGATATATCGGAACCGATCGAACGACAAGACCCGACAGTCAGTCCGTCATGGGCGCACCGGCCGGCGCACGCGCCCCACCTCCGGTCCACCGTCGGGCAATTGGCCGTGGCCTGCGGCTTTGCAGGCCGTCTACGGTCCCTCCATGCGCATCCGAATCGTCGACGCCTTCGCCGACCGTCCCTTCACCGGCAACCCGGCCGGGGTGGTGCTCCTGGACTCCGACCCCTTCCCCGACGACGCACACCTCCAGCGGATCGCGGCCGAGGTCAACCTCTCCGAGACCGCCTTCGCCCGCCGGCTGCCGGAGGGGCAGGAGGCCGACTGGGCCTTGCGCTGGTTCACCCCGGTCACCGAGGTCGACATGTGCGGCCACGCCACTCTCGCCACCGCTCACGTCCTGCACACCACGGGCACCGCCGGCGGCACCGTGCGGTTCGGGGCGCGCTGCGGCGTTCTCACCGCGGCCGCGCACGCCGACGGCTCGATCACGCTGGACTTCCCCACCTCGGACCTGACGCAGGTCGCCGCACCCGACGGACTGGCCGAAGCCCTGCACGCCACGCCGCTCGGCGTCCACGACACCAGCCGTCACATCGGCGACCTGCTGGTCGAACTGGCCGACGAGCGCACCGTACGGTCCCTGGCCCCCGACTTCGCGGCCCTCGCCCGGCACTCCGACCGTGGCGTGATCGCCACCGCCGCGGCCGAGGACCCTGCCTTGGGGTACGACTACGTCTCGCGCTGCTTCTTCCCGAACGTCGGCATCGACGAGGACCCGGTCACCGGCAGCGCGCACACCGCGCTGGCCCCCTTCTGGTCGGCCCGCCTGGGCCGCGCCGAGCTGACGGGACTCCAGGCGTCCGCGCGCACCGGCCTCGTACGCACGGCGGTCCGCGGCGACCGTACGCTCCTGACCGGCACCGCCGTCACGGTCATCGACGGCGAACTGCTCGCCTAGGGCGCATCCGACGGGCCGGCGCGGGGTCGGGTCAGGCCGTGGGCAGCCAGCCCACCTTGCCCGCCAGCAGGGCGTAGCCGACGAACGCCACGACATCGATCAGCGCGTGCGCGGCGACCAGCGGGCCGACCCGCCCCCAGCGCCGGTACAGCAGGACGAACACCACGCCCATCACCATGTTGCCGAGCAGGCCGCCGATCCCCTGGTACAGGTGGTACGAACCGCGCAGCACCGCACTCGCCGCCAGCGCCGCCACCGGCGTCCAGCCCAGCCCGTCCAGCCGGCGCAGCAGATAGCCGACGACCACGACCTCTTCCAGCACGGCGTTCTGCACCGCGGAGGCGACGAGGACGGGGATCCGCCACCACACGTGAGGCAGGTTCTCCGGCACCACGGTCAGGTTGAAGCCCGCGGCCCGCACGACGAGGTAGAACGCCAGCCCGGCGCCTCCGATGCAGGCCGCGATCGCCGCACCCCGCGCGAGGTCCGGGCCCGGGCGCGTGCGGTCGAAGCCGATCGCCCGCAGCCCCCGGCTTCCCGGACCTTCGCGCGTCAGCAGGTGGGCCACCAGGAAGACCGGGACCAGCGCGGTCGCGATGCCGAACACCTGCCAGGCGAGGTCCAGCCAGGGGCGGCCGGGGGCGTGCGAGGCGTTGAGCGTGGCGGCCTGGTCCTTGAGCCCGCCGGGCCGGGTGGCGGCGCCGACAAAGCTGATCAGGGAGGAGACCGCGCTGGCCCCGAGCGAGAGCGCCAGCACGAGCAGGGTCTCGGAGCGCAGCGTCCGCCGCGACAGCCCGCCGCCCCCGGAATGCGGCCCGGGCAGTCCCCCGGGCCGGGTCCCGGCGCCGTCGCACGCGTTCTGCCGCACTGTGTCTCTCCCGTCTGCCCGTCACCGCGGTCGTCACAGCTTGCCCGACGCACAGGTGCCGGTGAGACAGGGGGTACGGCCGTGTCCGCGCGCGGTCAGTACCCGACGCCCGTCGGCCAGGTGTGCACCGGGGCTCCGGTCCGCATCAGCTCGCAGTAGCGCCGTGTGGTGGCGGCGAGCGCGGGCCCGCGGTCCAGGCCCCGCTCCAGGGCTCGGTGGTACGTGGCCGCCTGCCAGGACGCCCCGTTGACCCGGCGGCGGCAGCGCTCCTCGACGACCCCGAGGTAGTGGTCGCGGTCGGCCGGCTCCACGCCCCAGGCGTCGAGCCCTTCCGCAGCCAGCGGCAGCAGCTCCTCCAGCACCAGGCGCACGGCCGGCACCCGCGCCACGCCGCCGGCGCGGCCCGCCTTCGGCCAGCGCAGAAAGGATTCGATGCCGTGACGGCAGGCGACGTCGAAGTTGTCGGCGGCGACGGCGAAGGGCATCCGCGTCCACACCGGCCGGGGCTCCTCGGCGAGGGCCCTGACCAGCCCGTAGTAGAAGGCGGTGTTGGCGAGGACGTCGGTGACGGTCGGGCCGGCGGGCAGCACCCGGTTCTCCACGCGCAGGTGGGGGACGCCGTCGGCGATGCCGTAGACCGGGCGGTTCCAGCGGTAGACGGTGCCGTTGTGCAAGGTGAGTTCGTACAGCTGCGGCACACCGCCCTCGTCGAGCACTCGCAGCGGGTCCTCGTCGGCGGATATGGGCAGCAGCGGCGGGAAGTAGCGCAGGTTCTCCTCGAAGAGCTCGTACGCGGAAGAGATCCAGCGCTCCCCGAACCAGGTCCGCGGCCGGACACCCTGGGTCTGCAGCTCGGGCGGGCGGGTGTCGGTGGACTGCACGAACAGCGGCGGGCGGGACTCGCGCCACAGCTCGCGCCCGAAGAGGAACGGCGAGTTGGCGCCCACCGCGATCTGCACTCCCGCGACGGCCTGCGCGGCGTTCCACACCGCCGCGAACCGCCCCGGTGTGACCTGCAGGTGCAACTGCACGGACGTACAGGCGGCTTCGGGGGCGATGGACCGCGCGGTGAAGGTCAGCCGCTCGACGCCCGCGATGTCAACGGTGAAATCCTCGCCGCGGGCGGCCACGACCTGTTCGTTGAGCAGTGCGTAGCGGTCGCCCACCGAGAGGTTCTTCAGCACCAGGTCACGGCTCGTCAGGGTGGGCAGAATGCCGATCATCACGATGGAGGAATCGACGTCCGCGGCCCGGCGGTCGGCATAGGACAACCCCGTGCGCAGCTCTTCGGCAAGCTGGTCGAAAACCCGGCACGACAGCCGGTGCGGGACGATGTTCACTTCCAGATTGAACTGTCCGAGCTCGGTCTGGAAATCCTGGCTTGCGATACGCTCCAGCACCTCCGCATTCATCATCCTCGGCATCCCGTCGGGGCCCGCGAGATTCAGCTCGAGCTCCAGTCCCATGAGATTCCGGGGGCGGTCGAACCGCTTCTCCGCCGACAGTCTCGCCAGCCCTTGGAGGCACTGCCGGAGCTTATCCCGGTGGCGCTGCCGGTCGGCGAGGTCGAACCCCTCGGCCACGACCTTCTCACCCATTCAAGCGTCCCTCCTCAAGCGGGTCGCCCACGGCCCCGACCGCCTTGTCACGGTCGATGATGCCCAGGCCGGGCGATCGATAACGCCTCGCCGCGACCGCATACCCGGTAGGCTCTCCACCACGCGCACTCCGGCACATTCCGTCGGCATAACGTGAGTACAGGGCCATCGCGCAATGCGCTGGTGATAAACACCGACGAGATCCGGCCTACCGTATCCGGACGAGATGCCGAGGTCACGGGACCGAATACTGCACAAAATCACCGAAATCCCCCCTGGATACGGCCCTGATTTCCCCTTGCCGGAAATGCTGCGGACCGCTAGGCGAAACACCGTGTGAACACGTGTCGTATAAACTCCGGAATAAGGCAGAGAGCAGGCGCCCTGGCAGTCGGTCCCGGCCCCCCTCTGACCCCGCACGCCGACAGCGTCGTCCGCACCCCCGCATGCCCCAGCTCCACCGTGTCTCCGAAGTGAGAGGCGACCCACCATGCCGCTGCATGTTCCCCCTGCCCCCGCGCCTGCCCTCCGCAGCGTCCTCACGGCCCTCGGTTCCCCCACCGCCGTCCGTGAAGCCCGTACACCGTCGCTGAAGGCCGCCCAGTCCCCGCTCGGCCCCGAACTCCCGCTGCCCGTCCATGTGCTGGAGCGGACCGCGCCCGGCAGTGCGCCACGCACCCGGCTCACCGGCTGGCGCTTCCTGATCAAGGCGGGCGAGCGGGCGGTGGCCGCGGCCGAGACCATGCTGACGCCGGACGGCTGGGCGTTCTCCCACTTCTTCGAGGGCCCCTACCTCGCCTCCACCGAACGGGCGCTGCGCCAGGCGGAGTCACTGCCCACTCCGCACCAACCCCGCCTGCTGTCGGTGCCGGAGCTCTACATGCTCACCCTCTGGCTGCACGGGGACATCACGGCCGACGCCTCGTCACAGTTGTTTGCACCGGGCGACCTGCTGGTGCCACTGGCCCCCGCGCCGCCGGGCATCGCCGCACACCGGCCGCACCGGGTGACCGACCTGCTGCCGCAGCTCACCCTCCGGCTGACGCCCGGTCCGCTGCTCAGGACCTCCGCCTGAGCGCCCTTCCGAACGCCCCGCGACCCCCGTGATCCAGGGGGCTCGTGGGGCGTCGTACTGCTTCCGTCACAACCGCCTCACCCGGTCGGTCTAGCCCACTGTGACCACTCCCAACCCCCCCGAAGTGACGGTCTCGTTGGGAGCAACCGCCCGCGCGGGTGACGCGTCCTCATCCTGTGAGGAGCGTCACCGGGAAATCCCTGCGGAATCAGGCCCGTAGGGCAACACTGGGACCGACCGACGAATCCAACGGGGGGCGGCATGACCACCGCATCGAGCCGCAGGACAGCCACCACATCAGAGCGAGAGATCCCTGCCATGTGCCAGCACCAGCCCACGTGCCCTTCAGCCGACTCCGCCGACCGGGAGGCCGCCCACCTCGTGGCGCACTTCCCGGAGCAGGGATGGAGCCTGCTGTGCAACGGAGTCCTGTGCTTCGAGGACACCGGCGAGCTGCTGCCGGACGGGCAGATCATCGCCCCGCACCGGTCGCTCGGCACCGGCCATGTGGTGACCGCTGCCTAGGCGGCACCAGCAGCACCACCCGGCGCAACAGCACAGGACACACCGCAGAAAATGAAGGGGCCGGCCCGGCGTGAACGCCGAACCGGCCCCGACCCGTGACCGGGCCCGTGTATCAGCCGTCGTACTCCTCGAGCGGCGGGCAGGAGCAGACGAGGTTGCGGTCGCCGTAGGCACCGTCGACCCGGCGCACCGGCGGCCAGTACTTATCGGCGGCCGAGACCCCGGCGGGGAAGACGGCTTCCTCCCGGCTGTAGGGGTGCTCCCACGCGCCGGCCACGCAGGCCGCGGTGTGCGGGGCGTTGCGCAGCGGGTTGTCGGCGTTGTCCCACTCCCCCGAGCCGACCTTGTCGATCTCGGCGCGGATGGCGATCATCGCCTCGCAGAAACGATCCAGCTCGGCGAGGTCCTCGCTCTCCGTCGGCTCGATCATCAGCGTGCCGGCGACGGGGAACGACATGGTGGGCGCGTGGAAGCCGTAGTCGATCAGCCGCTTGGCGACGTCGTCGACGCTGACGCCGGTCACCTTGGTCAGCGGCCGCAGGTCCACGATGCACTCGTGCGCGACGAGCCCGTTCGGGCCGGTGTAGAGCACCGGGTAGTGCGGCTCGAGGCGCTTGGCGATGTAGTTGGCGCCCAGCACCGCCACCTGCGTGGCGCGCTTGAGGCCCTCGCCGCCCATCAGCCGGACGTACGCCCAGGAGATGGGCAGGATGCCCGCGGAACCCCAGGGCGCCGCGGAGATCGGCCCGACGCCCGTCGCCGGGCCCGCGGCGGGCTGCAGCGGGTGGTTCGGCAGGTACGGGGCCAGGTGGGCGCGGACGGCGACCGGGCCGACGCCGGGGCCGCCGCCGCCGTGCGGGATGCAGAAGGTCTTGTGCAGGTTCAGGTGCGAGACGTCGCCGCCGAACTCGCCCGGCTTGGCCACGCCCACCAGGGCGTTGAGGTTGGCCCCGTCGACGTACACCTGGCCGCCCGCCTCGTGCACGGCGGCGCAGATGTCGGCCACGTGCTCCTCGAAGACGCCGTGCGTGGAGGGGTAGGTGATCATCAGTACGGCGAGCTCGTCGCGGTACTGCTCAATCTTGGCGCGCAGGTCCTCGACGTCGACCTCGCCGTCGTCGGCGGTCTTGACGACGACGACCTTCATCCCGGCCATCACGGCGCTGGCGGCGTTGGTGCCGTGCGCGGAGGACGGGATCAGACAGACGGTGCGCTGCTCGTCGCCGTTGGCCCGGTGGTACGCCCGGACGGCGAGCAGGCCCGCGAGCTCGCCCTGGGAGCCCGCGTTGGGCTGGAGGGACACCTTGTCGTAGCCGGTGACCTCGGCGAGGCGCTCCTCCAGCTCGGTGATGAGCGTGAGGTAACCCTCGGCCTGCTCGGCGGGGACGAAGGGGTGCATCGCGCCGAACTCGGGCCAGGTGACCGGCTCCATCTCGGTGGTCGCGTTGAGCTTCATGGTGCAGGAGCCCAGCGGGATCATGCCGCGGTCCAGCGCGTAGTCGCGGTCGGCGAGGCGGCGCAGGTAACGCAGCATCGCGGTCTCGGAGCGGTGCTGGTGGAAGACCGGGTGGGTGAGGTAGCCGCCGTCGCGCAGCAGGCCCTCGGGGAGGGTGTCGGGCGTGACCGCGTCGAGCTGCTCGACGTCCGCCTCGACGCCGAACGCCGACCACACCGTGGCCAGGTGCGCGCGGGTGGTGGTCTCGTCGCAGGCGATGCCGACGTGGTCGGCGTCGACCGGACGCAGGTTGACGCCGTGCTCGCGGGCGGCGGCGACGACCTCGGCGGCCCGGCCGGGCACGCGCGCGGTCAGCGTGTCGAAGTACGCGCCGTGGACGATCTCCACGCCGCCGGCGCGCAGGCCCTCGGCGAGCAGCGAGGCGTAGCGGTGGGTGCGGCGGGCGATGCCGGCCAGGCCCTCCGGGCCGTGGTAGACGGCGTACATGCCGGCCATGACGGCCAGCAGCACCTGTGCGGTGCAGATGTTGCTGGTGGCCTTCTCGCGGCGGATGTGCTGCTCGCGGGTCTGCAGGGCGAGCCGGTAGGCCTTGTCGCCGTCGGCGTCGACGGAGACGCCGACCAGGCGGCCGGGGAGGCTGCGGGCGAACTTCTCGTGCACGGCCATGTATCCGGCGTGCGGACCACCGAAGCCCATCGGGACGCCGAAGCGCTGGCTGGTGCCGACGGCGATGTCCGCCCCGAGCTCGCCCGGGGAGGCCAGCAGGGTCAGCGCCAGGAGGTCGGCGGCGACGGTGACGATCGCGCCGAGCCCGTGGGCCTGCTCGATGCAGGGGCGCAGGTCACGGACGGCGCCGGAGGCTCCGGGGTACTGCAGCAGCACGCCGAAGACACCGCGCTCGACGAGCTCGGCGGGGATGCCCTCGGAGAGGTCGGCGACGACGACCTCGACGCCGGTGGGCTCGGCGCGGGTCTCGATGACGGCGATGGTCTGGGGCAGGGTGTCGGCGTCGACGAGGAAGACGCCCTGCTTGACCTTGCCGACGCGGCGGGAGAGCGCCATGGCCTCGGCGGCGGCGGTGCCCTCGTCGAGCAGGGAGGCGCCGGAGGTGGGCAGACCCGTCAGGTCGGCGACGACCGTCTGGAAGTTGAGCAGCGCCTCCAGGCGGCCCTGCGAGATCTCCGGCTGGTAGGGCGTGTAGGCCGTGTACCAGGCGGGGTTCTCCATGATGTTGCGCAGGATGACCGGCGGGGTGAACGTGCCGTAGTAGCCGAGGCCGATCATGGGGGTGAGCACGTCGTTGCGGTCGGCGAGCGTGCGCAGCTCGGCGAGGACCTCGGCCTCGGTGCGGGCGTCGGGCAGCCCGAGCGCCTCGCTGCTCTTGATCACGTCCGGTACGGCGGCGGCGGTGAGCTCGTCGAGCGAGCCGAAGCCGACCTGGGCGAGCATCTTGGCCTGGGCCCCACCATCGGGACCTATGTGCCGGCTCTCGAACGGAGTGCCGCGCTCCAGGTCGGAAAGGGAGATGCGGTGGACGGTCATCTGCGGAGGCCTCCTGGTCATTGCGACCTGCGAGGGGTACCACGGCGCGGGTACCCGGACGGCCTCCCCCTCTGTCATCTCAACCTGAGAGCTTCACCGGACCCGTGCAGCTCGGCCCGGCTTTCACCGTCGGTGAGGAGGGGCGCTCGGCGTGGATGCCCGACCGGTGCCCGCCCTGCTTTCCAGAGTGACCTCGTCCGTGCGGTACGTGTGCCTGAGAGATTCCGGGGAGGATTTGCTCCTTCGGCGCCTTTCGCCAAGGCCTTTCGGGCCTTGAGAAGGACTCTCCCGCACAGGGTCTGCGGCCATTCGCCAGCCTACCAGCGCGGCTTTCCCCCAGGATCTCCCGAGTGGCCGCTTCCTGCTTTGTGCCTTTTCGTGGTTGTCAGGGGCTTTCCCGGCTTCCCGGCGGCGCACGGCGGGCGGTTGGGTGGCGTGCGTGCGGACGCCACCGGGCCGGGCGACTCTTGGGAGGATGCGTGCAGACCGACATCGATCCGCGGAGCCTGATCGGCCGCAAGGCCTTCGACCGGGACGGCGCCAAGATCGGCACCGTGGACGAGGTGTACCTCGACGACGCGACGGGCGAGCCGGAGTGGGCCGCCGTGCGCACCGGCCTGTTCGGCCGGGACGCCTTCGTGCCGCTGGAGCCGAGCCGCATCGAGGGCGACAGTCTGCACATCCCCTACGAGCGAGCACTGATCAAGGAGGCACCGGACTTCGGGGTGGGCCGCCACCTCTCCCCCGAACAGGAGCTGCAGCTCTACCACCACTACGGGCTCGAGCTGCCGCCCCCGGAAGGCTCCGAGGCCTCCGAGGCTCCTGAGGCCCCCGGGGCGCCCGCGGCCCGGGGCCCTTCGGCCTCGGCACCACCCGCGGGCTCCGAGGGCCCTGGCGAGGGCGGTGAAGGCTCTGCCGCGGGCTCCGGGGGCTGATCCCAGGCGGCCCGTATCAGCGGCAGCGGCTCCCCGGGCTCCAGCGCCGGGTCGTCGACGGCGAACGTCCGGACCCGGCCGGGGGCGGACCAGGGCTGTTCGAAGCGGACGGTGACTCGGCCGACGCCGCTGCCCTGGATCCACCCGGCCCCGTACTCCGCGTGCCGTACGTCCAGCCCCGGCAGCCAGCGGCGGGGCTGGGGGGCGGCTTCAGCCTGCGCGTCGGCCTCGGGCCCGGCGGCCGCGGGCTCGGCCGACGCCGTGTCCCCGGCGGCCTCGGTGGCCGCCTGGGCGAACAGGTCTTCCTGGGTGTAGTCGGCGAGCCCCGAGACGCCCACCCCGAGGAGCCGGACCCCGCTCGTGGTGTCGACGCCTTCGAGCAGCCGGCGGGCGGCCTCCCGCACCACCGACAGTTCGTCCGTCGGGCCGCGCAGCGTCTCGGAGCGGGTCAGGGTGGAGAAGTCGTAGCGCCGCACCTTGATGGAGACCGTGCGCCCGGACCGGCCCGCTTCCCGCAGCCGCCGCACGCACCGGTCGGCGAGGCGGTCGAGCTCCAGCTGCACCCGGGTGCGGTCGGTCAGGTCCTCTTCGAAGGTGTCCTCCGCCGAGACGGACTTGGCGTCCCGCTCGGCGACGACGGGGCGGTCGTCATGGGCGGTGGCCAGGGTGTACAGGCCGGTGCCGTGTGCCTTGCCCAGCAGCCGGACCAGCTCGTCCTCCCCGGCCTCGGCGGTCTCGGCGACGGTGGTGATCCCTGCCCTGCGCAGCGTCTCCGCAGTGGCGGGGCCGACGCCGGGGATGGCGCGCACGGACATGGGGCCGAGCACCTCCAGCTCGGTGCCGGGCTCGATGACCACGAGGCCGTCGGGCTTGGCCTGCTCGGAGGCGATCTTGGCGAGCATCTTGGAGCCCGCGAGGCCGACCGACCCGCTGAGCCCCGTGGCCGCCAGGATGTCCCGCCGCAGCCGCTCCCCCACGGCACGGGCCGCCGCGGTGGAGGGCTCGACGCCGCCGGCCTCCAGATCCACGAACGCCTCGTCCAGGCTGAGTGGCTCCACCAGCGGCGACAGGGTGCGCAGCAGGCTCATGACCACCTCGCTGACCTGCCGGTAGAGCGAGAACCTCGGGGTGAGATAGGCGGCGTTGGGGCACAGGCGGCGGGCCTGGGCCGTGGCCATGGCCGAGTGGATCCCGAAGACCCGTGCCTCGTACGAGGCGGTGGCCACCACGCCGCGCGGGCCGATCCCCCCGACGATCACGGGCTTTCCGCGCAGGCTGGGCTTGGCCGCCTGCTCCGCCGAAGCGTAGAAAGCGTCCATGTCCAGATGAAGGATCGTCGGTGCACCTCTCACAGGACAGATGCTGCCGCACACCACTGACATCGGCGCCGACGTGCGGGGATCCGCCCCGGGCAGGGCCCGGGGCGGCCCGTCAGCCCGCGCGGTTGCGGCGGCGTGCCAGCTCGTCGGCGGGGTTGTGGCCCACCAGCGTCTCGCCGGTGTCCACCCGCTCGCCGTGCAGCTGGGACAGCGCGCTCTCCACGTCGCGCCAGACGACGCCCACGGCGATCCCGAAGACGCCCTGGCCGCCCTGGAGGAGGTCGACGACCTCGTCGGGCGAGGTGCACTCGTAGACCGTGGCCCCGTCGCTCATCAGCGTCATCCGGGGCAGGTCGGCCATGCCCCGGGTCCGCAGGTGCTGGACCGCGGTGCGGATGTTCTGCAGGGAAACGCCGGTGTCCAGCAGCCGCTTGACGATCTTCAGGACGACGACGTCGCGGAAGCTGTACAGCCGCTGGCTGCCCGAGCCGTACGCCGGGCGCACGCTGGGCTCCACCAGGCCCGTACGCGCCCAGTAGTCGAGCTGCCGGTAGGTGATGCCGGCCGCGGCACATGCCGTCGGCCCGCGGTATCCGATGTCGTCGGGGCTCCCTGAGCCCTCGGAACCCTCGGCATAGTCGCTGTCCCGCCCCCTTTGCGTGGTCACCGCTGCCGCGGCGGGATGGCGGGGCGCCGGCTCGACCGTTCCCCCATGCAGCGGATACGGACTGCCTACCGCTGTACCGTCGCCCGTGCTTCTCACGCCGACCTCCGTCCTTGACCTGCCTTCTCGACGGTAGGCAGTCGCTCGGGGTGCGTCAACGATCGCCACACTCGGCACGCCGAGTGATAATCACCCTGAGAGTGGTTTTACGTGTCCCGGGATCGGGAAAGGCTACTCGAATGCGCCGTGGCGTCCCGGCACACGCCTGACAGGGCGTCCGCGTCCTGCCGACTGCGGGCGCCTCACTGGCTGTTGGTGCCGAAGTCCTCCGGCGAGATCTGGTCGAGGAACTCGCGGAACTTCTCCACCTCGTCCTCCTGCTCGTCCGGGATGGCGATGCCCGCGTCGTCCAGCACTCCGTCACTGCCGTAGATCGGCGTGCCGGTGCGCAGTGCAAGCGCTATGGCGTCGGAAGGCCTCGCGCTGACCTCCACCCCGCTGGCGAAGACCAGCTCCGCGTAGAACACGCCTTCGCGCAGATCCGTGATGCGGACCTCCGAGAGCTGCTGTCCGACCGCATCGAGCACGTCCTTGAAAAGGTCGTGGGTCAGCGGGCGGGCAGGCGCCATGCCCTGCTGGGCGAAGGCAATGGCCGTAGCCTCCCCCGGTCCGATCCAGATCGGGAGGTAACGGTCGCCTCCCACTTCCCGCAGGAGCACGATCGGCTGGTTTGAGGGCATTTCCACCCGGACACCCACGACATCGAGCTCGTTCACACAGCAACCCTAGGACGTGCCCGGCAGGTTTGGGTAGTCGGGCACCCGCCGGTCACTGTGTGCGCAGGTGCAGCGCGCTCTGTACGAGGGCGGCGTGCAGGCGTACGGACAGGGCGGCCAGCTCCCGGGCCGTGGCCTCGGCATGGGCCCTGGTCTGCGGATTACGGTGTCTGCGCAGGGGTGCGATCACTTGTTCGACCAACCCGGCCTCCCGGTCGGCCGCCGCCTTCATGGCGCGAAGATGCCGTGGTTCCAGGCCGAAACGGCCCAGGTCGGCGATGAGCTTGGCGACGGTCACGCAGTCGGCGTCGAATCCGCCGTCCGGGTGGGCGGCGACCAGGCCGTAGGACTCCCACTCCGCGAGCTCACCCTCGGTCGCCCCCGCGGTGGCCAGCAGCTCCTCCCGGCCGATCCGTGCGGCCGCGGGCCGCCCCGGCTCACCGTGGCCGGCGTCGGCGGCTCCGGCGGCAACCGCCTCGTCCGCAAGGTCGAGCACCTCGCGGGACTGTGCGGGGGTGGGCAGCTGGACCCGCTCGCCGCGGGCCATGGCGTCGAGATGCTCCCGGATCACTTTCAGCGGAAGATAGTGATCGCGCTGCATCCGCAGCACGTATCCGAGCCGCTCCACGTCCACCGTGCTGAACTTGCGGTATCCGGACGGGGTGCGCTGCGGTTCCACCAGGCCCTCCGCCTCCAGGAAGCGGATCTTGGAGATGGTGACCTCGGGGAACTCCTCGCGCAGCAAGTTGAGCACCGTGCCGATGCTCACCAGCCGCCCTTCCGCACCGGCGGTACCGGAGGGCCCGGTACCGCCCGACGATGCTCGAAGCATGGCCCTTCCCTTGGGATCCCCCCGGACGCCGGTCCGGGAGAGGGTCAGATGCCCCGCTGGCTGCCGAAGAAGACCAGACGGTACTTGCCGATCTGCACCTCGTCGCCGTTGGAGAGCGCGACCGAGTCGATCTGCTCGCGGTTGACGTAGGTGCCGTTGAGGCTGCCGACGTCGGAGACCGTGAAGCTGCCGTCCTGGGCCCGGCGGAACTCGACGTGGCGCCGCGAGACGGTGACGTCGTCGAGGAAGATGTCGCTCTGCGGGTGCCGGCCCGCCGTGGTGACCTCCGCGTCCAGCAGGAAGCGGCTGCCGGAGTTGGGGCCGCGCCGGACGACCAGCAGCGCCGAGCCGAGCGGCAGTGCGTCGACCGCCGCCTGGGCCTCGGGCGAGAGCGCCGGGATCGGCGTCTGGCCGGTGGTCTCCGAGTCATAGGCCTCGAGGCCGGAGATGGAGATGGTCGAGGTCGTCTCCGAGGCGCGCTCGGCGACCGCACCGGGCCGCAGCGGCGCACCGCAGTTGGAGCAGAACCGACTGGCCTCGGCGTTCCGGTGGCCACACCTCGTACAGACCGGCAAGGCAAACCCTCCACCCGCACTTGAGGTTGCTGGTGCCCCGAAACCTATGCGCCCGGCCGTGGCAGGGTCAACAGAGGACGCGCCCTGTCCGCCCGGAATGTCTTCTCCGGGCGCGCCCGGCGCACCCAGCTGGTCGCGGAACAGGGGACGCCCTCCCTGGCTCCCCTCACCGCCTTCCACCGGCCGTGAGGCGCGGTGGCGCGCACTGCCGCCGTCCTGGCGTGCGCTCTTGCCGAACAACTTCGCAAACAACTTCACGGGCGATTCCCCTTGACCGAAACAGACCCGCCCGTGGGGCAGGACAAACCCTTGCTGCACACACCGTCCGACCTGGACATCCCTACAACGTCCACGGTCGACAGACAGTTTCCATCACGCACCTCGAACTTGGTGCGCCGACCCCCCGCAACCTCCCGCCGTCCCCATGGGCCCCGCACGAGCGCCCGATTCACTGCGATGACGACCGAGCGTAGTCAGGCCGCTTCGCCGGGCGCAAGGCGTCCACAATGATCTTCTCAGACCGGGACACGCTGACCGCGGCCTGCTCCTTCTCCAGAGTCTGCACCACTCCGCCAGGGATGTTCAGCGCGGGCTCCAGGTCCTGAGGCTTGCCGATGACCTTGAACTTATAGGGCTGCGAGACCTTTTTGCCATCGATCTCCACGTTTCCGGCGGAGCCGGAGAAATAGGTGTCGGCGACGACCCGCACATCGTTGATCTGGATCGCCTCGGCGCCGGCGGCCCGCAGCTCCTGGATCGTGTCGAGCAGCTTGTCCGACTCGACCGCCCCCTTGCTGTCGCTCACCGTGAGCTCGATGCCCGGCCCCTGCGCGGCGACGGTGCCCGCGAGCACGGCGAGTTGCTCCTCTTTCTGCGCGGTCTGCTTGCGCGCCTCGGCAGCCTGGTTGGAGCTGCTCTCCAGCTGCGTCCGCTGGCTCTCCAGCCGCCGCTTCTCATCGTCGAGCCGCTTGGTGCGGTTGTCGAGCTCGTCGAGGATCCGTACCAGGTCCTCCTGCCGGGCACCGCGCAGGGCGCTGTTGTCGCTGGTGGACCGGACCTGGATCGCCAGGCCCAGGCCGAGCACGCACAGCAGCAGCGCGACGGTGAGCTGGGCCCGCGTCAACCTCGGCGGCCACAGTCCGTTCACCAGGCGTTGACGTCCCGTCAACGGCTCGGCTTCGGGGGCCTCATCCGATGGCGGGACGGCACCGGGTGCGGGCGTCTCCTCGGCGGCAGGACCGGCCTTCGGCTCGGGCCGCTGGCGCTCGGCCCCTTCACCTTCCGCGGCGGACCCGGGCTCGGAGGGCTGCTCCCCCGGCCCGTTTTCCGGCTTGTCTTCCGCCTTGTCCTCAGGCTTGATTTCCGGCTTGCCTTCAGGCCCGGTGGGCTTCGCCGGCTCCTCGGCCGGGTCCGGCTTTCCGGGCTTGTCCGGAGTGTCGTCTGTGCTCATCGGTCTCACGCCCGGAATACGTGCCGCCGGATGGCGGCCGCGTTGGAGAAGATTCGGATGCCCAGGACGACCACGACACCGGTGGACAACTGCGCGCCGACGCCCAGCTTGTCGCCGAGGAAGACGATCAGCGCGGCCACCACCACATTGGAGAGGAAGGACACGACGAAGACCTTGTCGTCGAAGATCCCGTCCAGCATGGCCCGCAGGCCGCCGAAGACCGCGTCCAGCGCCGCGACGACGGCGATGGGAAGGTAGGGCTCGACCGCCGTCGGCACCACGGGGCGGACGACCAGTCCGACCACCACTCCCACGATGAGGCCCAATACGGCGATCACGATGTGCCCTTCTCTGGCTTTGCGGTTCGTACGGTCAGACTCGGCGCGGCCGGCAGCCGGACCTCGCCCTCGGCGGAAATGCTCGCGCGGATCCCGTAGTTCTGCTGCAGAACATGCAGGTACTGTCCGTCGACGCTGTCCTGGAAAGTGGTGCTCAGCCGCTGGCCGTCCCCGATCGCCAGCACCGTGTACGGCGGCACCAGTGGCCTGTTGTCGACCAGTATGGCGTCACCCGCGGCCCTGATCGCGGACAGCGCGGTCAACCGCTGGCCGT
This sequence comes from Streptomyces olivoverticillatus, assembly GCF_014203555.1. Classification (GTDB taxonomy): domain Bacteria; phylum Actinomycetota; class Actinomycetes; order Streptomycetales; family Streptomycetaceae; genus Streptomyces; species Streptomyces olivoverticillatus. The sequence continues at coordinate 754,556 of NZ_JACHJH010000003.1, forward strand.
TGATCGCGATCGCTTCCGCCCCGGACTGCCACAGGCCGTTGACGATGCGCTGCATGTCACGGTCGCGCACCCGGCCGGTGTCGGAGAAGCCGCTGCTCTCGCGCGGCCCGCCGCCGCTGGTCTTCGCCTGTTTTGCGTCATCTACAACTACTTTGACCCCGGGCCCCTGCACGGGGGTGGCCCCGGCGAGCAGGGACACCAACTCCGCCTTGTCCCCGCCGTGTTTCCGCAGCGCGTCACGCTGCTGCGTGCCGACCGAGTCGCGCAGGGTGTCGACGTTCTTCTGCAGCGAGTCCGCGGCCGCGGTCTCCGCCTCGATGCGGTGGATCAGCTGCTGGCGCTCCTTGGCCAGCGTCGGTGCCGATATCTGCGCCTGCGCGGCCCCCAGCGTCACCACCACCGCAGCGAGCAGCAGCGCCGCCGCCAGCCCCAACTTGGCCCGCAGTGTGCTCGGCAGGCCCTTGCCGCCCTCGGCACGCCGGGCCGCTGCCTGCGCGTAGCCGTCGTCGAGGCTGTGGTCCATCACATTGGTCAGCAGCCACATCGAGGCATCGGGGCGCGGCGGAGGCGACGGGGTGCTCCGAACGGGGGGCTGCTGCGACATGCCGCACATCGTCGCACGTCGGGGGCGTCCTCTCCCAATGGCCCCACCGGCGTGCCGGATCCGGGACGGAACCGGGACAATCCGATGGGCGGAAGAGGACGCCCCCGCGGGGTCCTGCTCGAACCCTTGTCAGCGGCCGGCGCCGTCCACCACTGCCGACCATTCGTCGAGCAGCGCCTGGGCGGAAGCGTCGTCGGGACCCTCGGCCCACAGATGCGTCACGGCCTCCGCCGGGTCCGGCAGCACCATCACCCAGCGGCCGTCGGCTTCGACCACCCGCACACCGTCGGTGGTGTCCACCGAGCGATCGCCCGCGGCCTCCACCACATGCCGCATGACCAGGCCCTTGACCGCCCACGGTGTGGCCAGGTCCCGCCGCAGCACGTGCGCCCTGGGGATACGGGCGTCTATCTGGCTCAGCGTGAGCTGGGTACGGGCAACCAGGCCGATCAGCCGTACGAACGCCGCCGTGCCGTCGAAGACGCTGCTGAACTCCGGGATGATGAAGCCGCCCCGCCCGTCCCCGCCGAAGATGGTCGACTCGGCACGGCCGACCCGGGTCAGGTCGTCCGGCGACGTCGTCGTCCACTCCACCTGGGTGCCGTGGTAGGCGGCCACCTGCTCGGCGATCCGGGTCGTGGTCACCGGCAGCGCCACCCGCCCGCTGCGCCGCTCGGCGGCGACCAGGTCGAGCAGCACCAGCAGGGCCCGGTCGTCCTCGACGATCCGGCCGCGCTCGTCCACCAGGGAGATGCGCTCGCCGACGGGGTCGAACCGCACCCCGAACGCCGCCCGGGCGGAGGCGACGATCTCCCCGAGCCGGACCAGCCCGGACCGGCGGGCGTCGGCCGTCTCGGTCGGGCGCGCCTCGTCGAGGCCGGGGTTGATGGTGAGCGCGTCCACGCCGAGCCTGCCCAGGAGGCTGGGCAGAACGAGCCCCGCACTGCCGTTGGACGCGTCGACGACGACCTTGAGGCCCGCCTCGGCGACTCCGGTGGTGTCCACGGAGCGCAGCAGCGAGCCGGTGTACGAGTCGTAGACGCTGGACGGGAAGGAGAGGTCGCCGATCTCGCCGGGGAAGGCTCGTCGGTACTCCTGTCGCGCGTAAACCCGGTCGAGCTTGCGCTGACCGGCCTGGGAGAGGTCGGCACCCCGCTCGTCGAGGAACATGATGTCGACCGAGTCCGGCACCCCGGGCGACGTACGGATCATGATGCCGCCCGCGCTGCCGCGCGCGGTCTGCTGGCGGGCCACCGGCAGCGGTACGTTCTCCAGATCCCGGACGTCGATGGCGCTGGCCTGCAGGGCCGAGATCACCGCGCGCTTGAGCGCCCGGGCGCCTCGGGAGTGGTCACGCGCCGTGGTGACGGTCGCGCCCTTCTTCAGCGTGGTGGCGTAGGCACCCGCGAGGCGTACGGCCAGCTCGGGGGTGATCTCCACATTGAGGATGCCGGAGACTCCCCGGGCGCCGAACAGGTGGGCCTGGCCGCGGGATTCCCAGATGACCGAGGTGTTGACGAACGCACCCGCCTCGATGGTCTTGAAGGGATAGACCCGGACGTTGCCCTGAATAATCGATTCCTCACCGACGAGGCACTCATCGCCGATGACGGCTCCGTCCTCGATCCGGGCGGCCCGCATGATGTCGGTGTTCTTGCCGATGACGCAGCCGCGCAAATTGCTCTGCTGGCCGACGTAGACGTTGTCGTGGACCACGGCCTTGTGCAGGAAGGCACCGCTCTTGACGACCACGTTGGAGCCGACGATGGTGTGCTCGCGGATCTCGGCCCCGGCTTCGACCTTCGCGTAGTCACCGATGTAGAGCGGTCCGCGCAGCACGGCGTCGGAGTGCACCTCGGCGCCCTCGGCGACCCATACGCCCGGCGAGATCTCGAAGCCGTCTATGTCGACGTCGACCTTGCCTTCGAGGACGTCCGCCTGGGCCTTGACGTAGCTCTCATGGGTGCCGACGTCTTCCCAGTAGCCCTCGGCCACATAGCCGTAGATCGGCTTGCCTTCCTTCATCAACTGCGGGAAGACGTCACCCGACCAGTCGACCGGCACATCGGCCTGGACGTAGTCGAAGACCTCCGGCTCCATGACGTAGATGCCGGTGTTCACCGTGTCGGAGAAGACCTGGCCCCAGGTGGGCTTCTCGAGGAAGCGCTCGACCCTGCCCCCTTCGTCGACGATGGTGATGCCGAATTCCAGAGGATTGGGAACCCTGGTGAGACAGACGGTGACGAGGGCGCCCTTCTCCTTGTGGAAACGGATCAGGTCGGTCAGGTCGAAATCGGTGAGGGCGTCTCCGGAGATGACCAGGAAGGCATCGTCCTTGAGCGCCTCTTCTGCGTTCTTGACGCTGCCCGCGGTGCCGAGTGGCTTTTCCTCGTTGGCATAGGTGAGCTCCATGCCCAGTTCTTCGCCGTCACCGAAGTAGTTCTTGACGAGCGAGGCGAGGAACTGCACGGTCACCACGGTCTCGGTGAGCCCATGCCGCTTGAGCAGACGCAGCACATGCTCCATGATCGGCCGGTTGGCCACCGGCAGGAGCGGCTTGGGCATGCTCGAGGTCATGGGGCGAAGGCGGGTGCCTTCGCCGCCGGCCATCACGACGGCCTTCATGTCGGAAGCGTCCTCCTTGAGAGACGACGGTCATGCCGACTTCACGCCCGCTAAGGCCCTGGTCTACGGCGGCGAGGTCAGTCGGCCGTGGTGTCCGCCCTGACAAGTCGGCGGACCTGAACCACGTAGAGGATCCCTGCCCACCAATAGAGGGTTGTACCCCATCCGGCGAACGCCCATCCGAAAATGGCGGCGAGCGAGGGCAACCAGCCGTGTCCATCACTGAGAAGCAGCAACGGGAACGCGTACATCAGGTTGAAGGTGGCGGCCTTGCCAAGGAAGTTCACCTGCGGCGGCGGATAGCCGTGGCGCCTCAGAATCCACACCATGACCAGCAGCATCGCCTCGCGGGCGAGCAGTGCGCCGGTCAGCCAGAGCGGAAGGATCCCCCGCCAGGTGAGGCCGAACAGGGTGGACAGCACATAGAGCCGGTCGGCTGCAGGGTCGAGCAGCCGGCCGAGGTTGCTGATCTGATTCCAGCGCCTGGCGAGCTTTCCGTCGAGGTAGTCGCTGACCCCGCTGAGGGCCAGGACGAGGAGGGCCCAGCCGTCCTGCTCCTGGAGAATCAGCCACAGGAAGAGGGGAACGCCGACGAGCCGCGCCATGCTGAGGATGTTCGGGATGGTGAGGACGCGGTCGGTATGGACGCGCGTCTCCTGGACCTCCACCCGGGGGCCTCCTATGGGAAATGTGCGGACGATTCCCCCCGACTTTACCCTCCGGCGTCCCGCCACCGGGGCGAGGGGCCCGGAAATGCGAAAAAGCCCCGACGAAGACCGGAATCGGTCCCCATCGGGGCTTTCTCTTACAATTAGTTCGGCGGCGTCCTACTCTCCCACACGGTCCCCCATGCAGTACCATCGGCGCTGAAAGGCTTAGCTTCCGGGTTCGGAATGTAACCG
>NZ_JACHJH010000004.1 GCF_014203555.1 Streptomyces olivoverticillatus
CGCGACTCCTAATCGAAGTCCCGGGCCTTCCCGTTCCGAATTCCGGCATGCCGAAATTCATCCCGATCAGGGGCCGTGCAGTAGTGGATGCCGCCATGAGGCGTGAGTGGCCGCCGCAGAACCGTTCTGGCTCCGTGGCAACCCGGAGAACACTACGGATCCCCCTGACCGGTGTCAACTCGCGTCAACCGGTGCGTCAATCGAGGTCACTGAGGCGTCCGCCGGCGTCCGGCTGGGCCTCTTCCACACGACGGAGCAGCCGGGTCAGCATCTCGCCGAGCTGCCCGCGCTCCTCACCCGAGAGGTCCTGGAGGAGCTCCTCTTCGAAGACCGTGGCCATCCGCAGGCCGTCGAGCCACTTGTCGCGGCCCTCCTCCGTAATGCCCACGATGACGCGCACACGGTTGGTCTCGTCGCGCTCCCTCGTCACCAGGCCCTCCGTGACCATCCGGTCGATGCGGTGGGTCATGGCCGCCGGGGTCAGTCCGAGGCGCTTGGCCAGGTCGCCGGGGCCCAGGCGGTACGGATCACCGGCGAGCACGAGGGCCTTGAGGACCTCCCACTCGGCGTTGCTGATGCCGAGCTCCGTGGTCTGGCGCCCGTACGCGACGTTCATGCGGCGGTTGAGGCGGCTGAGAGCCGAGACCACGCGCTCCACCTGCGGATCCAGGCCTTGGAACTCGCGCTGGTAGGCGGCGATCTGCTCTTCGAGGCTGGGCTCAGCTGGGCCCGGTGTGTCAGCCATGCCGGAAGTATCGCACGGGCCGTTCGACATAAAGCCCTTCGCCGTGTACTCTTTAGCTTCGAAGTTTAGAGTTGAAGTCTTCAGGTTCGAGTTCAAGGGGTGAGTGTGACCACCGCGATGGGCGCAGCGCTGCGCCGGATCCAGTTGGGCAACGCGCTGAGCGCGTTCGGCAACGGCTTTACGGTTCCCTTCCTGTTTGTCTATGTCTCTCAGGTGCGGAATCTCGGCGCGAGCACGGCGGGGATCGTGCTGGCGACGTTTGCCGTGGCCGCGCTGATCGTGCTGCCGTTCGTCGGTCGGGTCATCGACCGCCGGGGTCCGCTGCCCGTTGCCGTCGTGGGTACGGTCTCCGCCGCCATCGGCTCGATGGGGCTCGGCCTGGCGAGCAGCCAGTCGATGGTGGTTGCGGCCGCGGCCGCGCTGGGTGCGGGTATAGCGGTCATCCAGCCGTCGCTGGCGACGATGATCGTCTGGTGCTCGACGACGGCGACCCGTTCGCGGGCCTTCGCGATGCAGTTCTTCCTCAACAACCTGGGCATGGGCGTCGGCGGTCTGCTGGGCGGCCAGCTGGTGGACACCTCGGACGCGTCGAGCTTTGTGCGGCTGTTCGCGATCGAGTCCGTGATGTTCCTGGTGCTGGGTGCGGCGGTGGCGACCGTACGGCTGCCGAAGGTGCCCAAGGTGACGGACGCCGTTCCCACCGACCCCGATGCCAAGGGCGGCTGGCGCACGCTGGCCGGGGACCGGGCGATGGTGCAGCTGTCGGTGCTGGGCTTCGTGATGTTCTTCGCCTGCTACGGACAGTTCGAATCGGGGCTGGCTGCGTTCGCGGTGGAGGTCACCCGGATATCGCCCGCGACGCTCGGTATGGCTCTTGCTGCGAACACGTCGGCGATCGTGCTGGCGCAGTTCGTGGTGCTCAAGCTGGTCGAGCGGCGGCGGCGCAGCAGGGTGATCGCGCTCGTCGGGCTGATATGGACGGTGGCGTGGGTGGCTGCCGGGGTGTCCGGGCTTGTGCCGGGGGCGCACGGTGTGGCGACCGCGCTGCTCATTTCGACGTACGCGCTGTTCGGCATCGGCGAGTCGATGCTGTCGCCGACGATGGCCCCGATGGTGGCGGATCTGGCCCCGGCGCGGCTGGTGGGCCAGTACAACTCGGCTTTTGCCCTGGTCAAGCAGCTGGCGCTGGCCGTGGGTCCGGCCGCCGGCGGTCTGATGGCGGGTGCGGGGATGTACGTCACCTATATATGTCTGCTGATCGGCTGCTCGCTCGGTATCTCCGTGCTGGCGCTGCGGCTGGGCCGCCAGCTCACTCCGGCGCAGGAGAACCCGCTCGCGGTGCGGGCGCAGCGGTCGGCGCCGGACGTCGCGCCGTCGGCCGAGGTCGAGGCCGCGGAGGTCGAGGCTGTGGAGCGTGTGCCCGTCGCGGCCTGACCGAGCAGCCTGGTGAAACGTGCGCGCCCGTGCCGGAAGCAGTGCTTCCGGCACGGGCGCCGTGTCATCCGTGCCCGGCGGGCAGGGCGAATTCGCACCACACGGCCTTGCCGCCGCCCGGTGTGCGGCGGGATCCCCAGGACGAGGCGATCGTGGCGATGATCGAGATGCCGCGCCCTGCCTCGTCGGCGGGCTCGGCGCGGCGGCGGCGTGGGAGGTGGTCGTCGCCGTCGGTGACCTCGATGATCAGCCGTCGGTCGGTGCGGCGCAGACGCAGCCGCATGGGCGGTGTGCCGTGCTGGAGGGAGTTGGCCACGAGCTCGCTCGCGGCCAGGACGCCCAGGTCGCGCAGCTCGGTGGGGAAGCGCCAGCTGGCGAGGACGCCGGAGGCGAAGGCGCGGGCGCGGGGGGCCGCCTCGACGCCACCGAGCAGTTCGAGCGCGGCGTTGTGGAAGAGCTCGGCGTCGTGGCCGGTGCGGGCGGGGTGCTGGAGTACGAGGACGGCGACGTCGTCGTCGTGTTCCTCGGTGATGCCGAGGGCTCGGATGAGGCGGCCGCACATGACCTGGGGCGAGCCGGTGGCCCCGGCGAAGGCCCGTTCCAGCGCGGCGACGCCTTCGTCGATGTCCTCGTAGCGCCGCTCGACCAGGCCGTCCGTGTAGAGGACGGCGCTGGAGCCCGGTCCCATGGGCATGGTGCCGGAGGTGTGCAGCCAGCCGCCGGTGCCCAGGGGCGGGCCGGTGGGCTCGGCGGCTCGGCGGACCGAGCCGTCGGGGTCGCGGACGAGGATGGGCAGGTGCCCGGCGGAGGCGTAGACGAGGCGGCCCTCGTTGGGGTCGTGGATGGCGTAGACGCAGGTGGCGATCTGGGTGGCGTCGATCTCGGCGGCGAGGCCGTCAAGGAGCTGGAGGACCTCGTGGGGCGGGAGGTCGAGCCGCGCGTAGGCCCGTACGGCCGTACGGAGCTGGCCCATGACGGCGGCGGCGCGAACGCCGCGGCCCATGACGTCGCCGATGACGAGGGCCGTGCGTCCGGCGCCGAGGGTGATGACGTCGTACCAGTCGCCGCCGACGGCGGTGTCCTTGCCGCCCGGTTGGTAGGTGGCGGCGACACGCAGGTCGTCGGGCTGTTCGAGCTCCTGGGGGAGGAGGCTGCGCTGGAGGGTGACGGCGGCTTCGCGCTGACGGCGCTCGCTGGCGCGCAGCCGTTCGGCGGCTTCGACCTGGTCGGTGACGTCAGCGGCGAAGACGAGCACGCCGCGATGGGGTGCCGGGCCTTCGGCGACGTCGATCGGGGAGCAGGTGAAGGTGTAGTAGCCGTGCCGGGGGCCGGCGTCGGTGTCGGCGGGGGACGGCACGCGGCGGGACTTGATGGTGCGGGGTTTGCCACTGCGCAGGACTTGGTCCATGAGGGGCAGCAGGCCGAGTTCTTCGAGCTCGGGCAGGGCGTCGCGGGCGGGGGCGCCGGGGATGCGGGGGCCGAAGAGCGTGGCGTAGGCGGCGTTGACGTAGGCGATGCGGTGGTCGGGGCCGTAGACGACTGCGACCAGGGCGGGGACCTGGCCGAGGATGGCATGAACGGACAGCCCGTCGAGGGTGGGCACGGCGCCGGGCTCATCGGCGGACGGCGGGGCGCACTCGGCACGGGCCGCGGGCACGGAACCGGTTCCGGCGGGGGCCTGCGGGGTGTCCGCGGCCGGCTGCGAGGGGGTGGACGCGGTGCGGTCGGCGCGGGCCGCGGCGCGGCGCTGCGTTCCGGGGAGCCGGGCGCTCCAGCGGGTGAAGTTCACTGAGGATTACCTCGCGGAGTCGTTCCGGATCAGCTCGGCGACGTGGGGTGCAGCGCGGCGGCCGGCGCAGGGCGGCTGAGCCGCGCGCCGGGCTGCTGGGGGTCGCGGTTGGCGGTGCGGGGGCCGGCCCCCGGGGGAGTGCAGCAAACGTCCGAATCCTCATGATTGTTACTCTTCGCGGCTACGAGCCCACCCATGGTCACACGTCCAGTGTGGCCGACCGGACTGACATCCGTCAGACGCCGTGCCCCACGGGGGAGTTCCCAACTCCGGTCGGGGGCCGCCACCTGGCTCAACTCGCCTCCGGATGGCGGCCTGTGCCCGCCGCGAGTTCGAATTCCGCGCGGGGGTTTTCCAGGGAGCCGAGCGAGACGATCTCACGTTTGAACAGCCCGGCGAGGATCCATTCGGCGAGGACACGCGCCTTGCGGTTGAAAGTGGGCAACCGGCTGAGGTGGTAGGCGCGGTGCATGAACCAGGCCGGGTAGCCCTTGAGCTTCTTGCCGTAGATGTGGGCGACGCCCTTGTGGAGGCCCAGGGAGGCGACGGAGCCGACGTATTTGTGCTGGTAGTCCTGCAGTCCATTGCCCCTGAGGGTGGAGACGACGTTGTCCGCGAGGACCTTGGCCTGACGCACGGCGTGCTGGGCGTTGGGGGCGCATTCCTTGCCGGTTTGTTCTGCCGTCAGGTCGGGCACCGCCGCCGCGTCCCCGGCCGACCAGGCATGTTCGACGCCCTGCACCTGGAGGGTCGCGGCGCACTTGAGCCTGCCGCGTCCGTTGAGCGGCAGGTCGGTGGCGGCGAGAATCGGGTGCGGTTTGACGCCTGCCGTCCATACGAGCGTACGGGTGGGGAAGCGGGCGCCGTCGCTGAGGACGGCCACGCGCTTCTCGCAGGATTCGAGGCGGGTGTCGAGGCGTACGTCGATATTGCGACCGCGCAGTTCCCGGACGGCGTACCGGCCCATTTCCTCGCCGACTTCGGGGAGGATGCGGCCGGTGGCCTCGACCAGAATGAATTTCAGGTCGCCGGGTTCGATGTTGTGGTAGTACCGGGCCGCATAGCGGGCCATGTCCTCGAGTTCGCCGAGCGCTTCGACGCCTGCGTAGCCGCCGCCGACGAAGACGAAGGTCAGCGCCGCGTCGCGGACTTCCGGGTCCCTGGTGGACGAGGCGATGTCCATCTGTTCGAGGACATGGTTGCGCAGGCCGATGGCCTCTTCCACCGATTTGAATCCGATGCCGTAATCGGCGAGTCCGGGAATCGGGAGCGTGCGGGAGACGGAGCCGGGGGCGAGGATCAGTTCGTCGTAGTGGACCTCGATCGCACCGGTGCCTTCTTCGGCGGTGGCGAGCGTCTTCACGCTGGCGGTGCGCTTGGCGTGGTCGATGGCGGTGGCCTCACCGGTGATGACCTGACACTTTTTCAACGTCCGGCGCAGCGGCACCACAACGTGGCGCGGGGAGATGGAACCGGCCGCGGCCTCGGGCAGGAAGGGCTGGTAGGTCATGTACGGCTCGGGGTCGATCACCAGGATGTCGGCTTCCCCCCGCCCCAGCTTCCGCTGCAGACGCAAGGCGGTGTACATCCCGACGTAGCCGCCGCCCACGATGAGAATGCGGGCCGGCCGCTTCTTCTCCGGCGTTTGCCTCTGCTCCGCCTCTTGCCTCTGCTCCGGCCTCTCGGGCTTCTCGTTCTTCCCCGTCTTCTCTGCGTTCCCCGACTTCTCTGCGCTCTCCGCCTTCTCTGTCTTCTCCGGCCCTTCCTTCTCCTGCGCCGCCGGTGCCTCCCGCTTCTCCCGCGCCGGTTCGCTCACCAAGGCCCCTTCCTCCTCGCGTCGTCGCGTTGTCCGCCATGGTGACCATCGCGCGGTCCGCCGCGTCGGCCATCGCGTCGTCCATCGCCTTGTGTCGTCGCGTCGAGGCGTGTCTCTTGGCACACCTCCCTCCCATGACGCATCGCCGACGAGGGTTTGTCCACAGGCCCTTCGAAATGTATGACCGGCTCCGGAGCTGATCCGTCCGTGGCGACAGCCTCGTTGCGATGGAAAGTCCCGCAGGTCAGGGGGGATGCGGTGGGGTGGTGCGGTGGTGCAGAATCAGGAGGGATCAGGCCGGTACTCCAATCGGGGAAGGCCTGTGGGTAGCTACCCCCTTCTTTCTTGACCTGGGCTCAACTATGTTCGTACTCCGTCGGGGTGTCGAGACGCGCCCCGGCAGTCAGGGCGGGGAGTCTCCGGGGGGAGACGTCATAACCGGGGGAACGTATGCACATTCAGGGCTCTCATTGGTCTGCTGCTGTCGCGACGACGACCGACGGCGCTGGTGGCCGTAATACGCCGTTGCGCGTGGATGCTCAGCGCAATCTCGAACATGTGCTGCGGGCGGCTCGCGAAGTCTTCGGCGAGCTGGGGTACGGGGCGCCGATGGAAGACGTGGCGCGCCGGGCCCGAGTAGGAGTGGGGACGGTCTACCGCCGGTTCCCGAGCAAGGACGTGCTGGTCCGGCGGATAGCCGAAGAAGAGACGGCACGCCTCACCGAGCAGGCACGGTCGGCGCTCGGTCAGGAGGACGAGCCGTGGTCGGCGCTCTCCCGGTTCCTGCGCATGTCGGTCGCGTCCGGCGCGGGCCGGCTGCTGCCGCCCCAAGTGCTGCGGGTCGGTGTCGACGTGGAGCACGAGGACGGCGGGGTCCAGGCCCCGGCCCAGATACAGCCCCAGCCCCAGGCGCGGGTGCCGCAGCAGCGGCAGCCGGGTGCCACGGGCGGGCAGCTGCACGAGCTGCGGCTGGTCGAGCAGCTGCCGACGGCCGTCGACGAGAAGGACGACGCGGGCGCGGCGGCGCTGCTGGACGTCGTGGGACGGCTGGTGGAGCGGGCACGGTCGGCGGGTGAGCTGCGCGCGGACGTGACGGTCGCGGATGTGCTGCTGGTGATAGCCACGGCCGCCCCGTCGTTGCCGGACGCGGCGCAGCAGGCGGCGGCGTCTTCCCGGCTGCTGGACATCCTGCTGGAGGGGCTGCGTTCGCGGCCGGTGGCCTAGGCATCGGGGTGCTTCCCTGAGGCCGGGGAGGCCGGACGTCAGGGCCGAGGAGGCTGGGCGTTCGACAGTCTTACCCGTACGAGTGACCTCCGGTGATCCGGCAAAAGAACACAACCCGGACGAGTGGTTGCCGATCCCGGAGTGATCCTGGCGCACGCCCGTATGCCACCCTTGCTCGGTGTTCGGGTACGCCGGCATGTACGGGAGCCTCCGCTATGGGTGTTGACGGGCGGGAAGATTCGCGCGGGAGCGACGAAGCGGATGATCCGCCGTCGCGCCAGGTGCCCGGTCAGGGTGGCCCTTTCGCTCCCGGACCGGCCCTGCCGCAGCAGCGGGAGGGCGGCTGGCTGGGGCCGCCCGACATTCCGGCCCAGGCCGACCCCCGTGCCGGTGAGGGCCTGCCGGAGGGCGATGCCGATGTGCCCGACGATGCCGATGCGCCGCCGTCCGACCTGGACCTGGTCGCGCGGATGCGCGGCGGTGAGAACGATGCGTACGAAGAGCTGTACCGCCGGCATGCCGACGCGGTGCGCCGGTACGCCCGCAGCTGCTGCCGTAACGACCACACCGCCGAGGACCTGACCAACGAGGTCTTCACCAAGACGCTGCAGGCGGTGCACGGCGGTGCGGGGCCTGAGACGGCGGTCCGCGCCTATCTGCTGACGACCGTGCGGCGGGTGGCGGCGGCCTGGGCGAAGACGGCCAAGCGAGAGCAGTTGGTCGAGGACTTCGCGGTCTTCGCCTCCTCGGCGGCGGCCGCGTCCGTGACCGCGGACGACGACACGCTCAATCTGGGCGCGGACGTACAGGCCATGCAGCAGGCCGAGGAGTCCTTGGCCGTGCAGGCGTTCAGGAGCCTGCCTGAGCGCTGGCAGACGGTGCTGTGGCACACGACGGTGGAGGAGGAGTCACCCGGCGAGGTAGCGCCGCTTCTGGGGCTGAGTGCCAATGCCACGGCGGTGCTGGCGCACCGGGCCCGTGAGGGTCTGAAGCAGGCGTACCTGCAGGCGCATGTGAACACGTCGCTGATGTCCGGGGGCGAGTGCGCCCAGTACGCGGACCGGCTGGGCGCGTATACGCGCGGCAGGCTGCGCACCCGGGCCGAGCGGGGGCTGCGCAAGCACCTGGAGGGGTGCGCGCGGTGCCGTACGGCGGCGCTTGAGGTCGCGGACGTCAACGAGCGGCTGCGTTCGCTGCTGCCGGTGGCCGTCATCGGCTGGCTGGCCGCCGAGTACTCGGTGAAGGCCGCCGTGGGCCTTGCCGCGGGCGCGGCGGGTGCAGGCGCGGCAGCCGGGGCGGGCGCGGGAGCGGCATCAAGCGGGGGAGCGGGGGGTGGGGGGGCAGGGGGCGCCCCCGGGAGTGCCGGCCTCGGGATCGCGGCGAAAGTCGGCGCCGCCATCGGTCTGGTCGTCGCCACCGGGGCCGTGATCGCCTACGCCGTGACGGGTGACGCCTCCGCGCCTCCGCATGCGCTTCGGAAGCCGGAGATCAAGTCGACTGCGGCGCCGGCCGCCTCGGCTCCGGCCTCGGCCGGGCCGACGCCCTCCGCCGCGCCCCGTGCCTCGCGGGCCCCGTCGCCGGCTCCGTTGCGGGCGAGGGCGGCCGCGCCGCGCTCCCCCGCACCGCACTCCCCCGCCCCGAGCCTGACCCCGTCACCGACGCCGACGCCGAAACCGGCCCTGCCCGCGCCCCCGGCCGCCTCGTCGGCCCCCGCGCCCACACCGTCCCCTTCCGCCTCGTCCACGCCTCCCCCGGCCCCCCGCCCCACCCCGGCCAAACCGACTCCCCCGGCCGAGGACCCGGCCGTCTACCAGCTCAACCAGCTGCGCTACGGCCACTTCGGCGACGGCACCAAGCCGGAGGTCCGGCTCGGCGGGGGCAGCTGGCTGTGGCAGCGGTACGGCATGAGGATCGGCGGCACGGCGTATCCGCACGGGGTGAGCGTCCACGCCCAGTCGTCGGTGACCGTCGACCTGAACCGTTCCTGCACGTCCTACGACGCCATGGCCGGGCTGGACGACATGACGCTCGGCCTCGGTTCGGCCACCTTCTCCGTCTACGGGGACGGCGCCCGGCTGTGGAGCTCGGGCGTGGTCCGCGGCGGCAGGCCGGCGGTGCCGGTCCATGTGCCGCTGTCAGGCCGCAAGACGCTGCGTCTGGTCGTCGAGCGGACCTCGTTCCCGGACAACGTGGCGGTGGCGGACTGGGCCCTGGCCCGTATCACCTGTATCCAGCCCCACCACGGTGACTAGCCGCACCACTCGCCACCGATGACAACCGGGCCGCAGCCGTCACAGGCTGGGCCTCGGCAGCACCCCGCCCGCCACCGCGCGCTGGCGGGGTGCTGCCGTGCCCGTCCAGCACGTGCCGCGGCGGGCCAGGAGGCGGCGCAGCCACAGTTCTGTGGAGACGAGTTCGGCCAGGCCGTCCAGGGGCAGCGGTTCGCCTTCCGCCGCCGCGTACAGGGCGCCCCGTACGACGTGGGCCTCGATCAGGCCCGCGTCGGCGATCAGAGGCGTCTCGAAGAGGTCCAGCAGGAGGCCCGCGGCCGCCCTGAGGCCCGCTCGTGCCGCCGCGGCGTGGGAGGCGTGCGAGGGGGCGCCCCAGCCGGGAGGCAGGTTCCTGATGCCCGTTCCCGCGAGGACGGCGCGCAGCACTGATGCGCGCGCCCCCGGTTGAACGCGGAGGGCCTCGGGGAGTGCGCGGCAGGCGCGCACGACCTGGTTGTCGAGAAAAGGGGCGTGCAGCCGCTGGCCCCGCACCTCTGCCGCCTGTTCGAAGATGCGGTGGTCGGCGGCATGCCGGGCGAGTGCCGCGGCGGCGCGGCGTTCGCCCGGGCGTTGCAGGAGGCCCATGGGGCGTACGGCGGCGGCCTGGAGGCGAACCGATACTTCGGCCAGCGCCTCCCCCGTGAGCCACCGGGCGGCGGGGCCCGGCCTGCACCAGGTGAGCGCCGCGAGCGAGGCGTCCACGGGCCCTGCCCCTCCGAGCGGGCCTTCTGCCGTCTCCATGGCGTGGAGGCCGGGCCTCAGCAGGGCGGCCGCCGCGGCTTCCAGCCCCTCCCGGTGCGTCGTACGGGCCAGTCGGCGGGCGGCCCGGTAGACGGTGAAGGGGACGAAGAGGGAGTGCGCCGAGGGGCCGTCGGCCCGGGCCAGGGCGGAGACAGGGCGCAGCAAGTGGCGTCGGCGGCGGTCCAGGAGCAGGTCGGCGAGGCGTGCGGGGTGGGCGTCAAGTACTTGGCGGGCGCCGTGTCCGACGAGGTGGTCGGCGCTGCCTGCGGTGAGGCGTCGGCGGTGGCGTTCAGCGGTGACGAGCGCGGGGGCGGGTTCGTCGGTGAGCGGGCCGTTGTCGAGGCCGGCGTAGGGGAGTGCTTCGGTGCCCGCGGCGACGATGACGTGGTGCAGGCGGGGGCTTGCGGCGATGGCGCGGGCGCGTTCGAGTTCGTGTGCGCGGGCGTGCCCGTCGTCGGCTGCGAGGTCGTTGAGGGTGACGGCGAGGAGGCGTTCTCCGGCGCCGGTGCCGTGGCCGATGGGGGTGCCGGGCAGGCCCGGCAGTCCGGCGGCGAGCAGGGCCAGGGTGCCGGAGGCGCTGCCTCCGGTGAGGTCGGCGCCGATACCGGGGGCGGGTGCGCCGCGGGCGGCGCGGCGGTGGGCGGGGCCCATGCCGGGTACGGGGCCGGGGTCGCGGTGGGTGTGGCGGGGGGCGGCGAAGCGGGTGCGTACGGATTCGACGAGGACGTCGCGTACGCCGTCGATGGCCTGGGCGGCCTCGAGTTGGGGGGCGGCGACGGCGAGGGAGGCGGTGGGTTCGTAGCCGGTGATGTCCCGGGCGCCGTCGCGCAGGACGAGGGCGTGGCCGGGGGGTACGCGGCGTACGCCGAGGTAGGGGGTGCCGTCGCCGAGTGCTTCGGGGGAGTCGGGGCAGGCCAGGAGTGCGGCGAGGTGGCCGATGTCGAGCTGGGCTTCGACGAGGTCGGCGAGGGGGAGGGCGGCGGTTGCGTAGGCGGTGCCGCCGGCCCAGGTGGTGTGGAAGACGGGCCGGGCGCCCGCGAGGTCCGCGGTGATGGTGAGGCGGCGCCCGACGTGGGCGACGGCGGTGTAGCTGCCGGGCCATGCGGTGAGGTGGCGGAGGGCGCCGCCGCGTGCGGCGGTGAGGCCGGTGCGCAGTGCGTCGTCGCTTGCGCCGCAGCGGCCGAGGACGGCGAGGCGGGTGTGGGGGTCGGCTTGGACGACGCGGACTTCGTCGGGGCGCCAGTCGCCGACGGCCCACAGAGGTGCCGGGTCGCCCCACAGGAGGCGGGCGCCTACAGGGTGGACGGCGGGGTTGTCCGGGGTGTGGGGCCCGTGGGGTCCCGGGGTGGTGGTGCAGCTCCACCCCACCAACCAGCGCATCGCCGCCTCCACAGGCTGTGGACAGCCACCGGGCGCCGTGGGCCGTGTGGTGGCTGTCGGGTAGCAGTCGTCGTCGGGCGGGCGGGCCGGGTGCCGCTCGCCGGGGTTGCGGACCTCAGGTTGCACATTGGACAACTCGCATCGGGCAGCTGTCATCATGCACAGCAACCCCAGGGTTGCGACATCCGGTGGACGACCAATGGCGGCCGTCTGCGGTCTGCGGCGGCGAGCCCAACGCACCTCACAACGGCGAGAGATGGCGTTTCGTCACGGTTTCGGGGGCGCCTGCCCTGGGCGGCCCAGGCGGTGGGCCCTGGCGGGTTCCGGCCAAATTCAAGTGATCTGCCGGCGGAGGGTTAGAAGGGGCGCATTCGCCAACTGCTTCCGTTTACGGGTCTGTGCTCCGGCCCGCCGGTCCGGTGCGGCCGTCCGCCGGCGGGGAGGGCTTTGCTGCGCCCTATAGGCGCGAGCCTGCTTCGGACATGCGGCGAGCGGCTTCCGGATGCCCGGTGGCGTCCCGCAACGTCACAGTCCGGGAGGCGCGAGCCACCTCCCGGACCGTTCCGCCGCCCGCGGGGAATGAGGCGACGGCTTCCCCCAGCCCACTGGATCCAGTACAGCGGGCCAACCCACGCTCCTCCATGAAACCCCGTGCGCGGTTGGCGAGGACAGAGCGCACGGTGGGCGCACGGCCACACACAACCGGAGCACGTGCCCCTCGGTGCACGCACATACGGACCAGAATCTCGCCATCCGGGACATCACCTCTTAACGGTCGGGATGCGGCGAACTACGCTGGGTTTACGAATGCCTCGTGCCTATGCCGGGGCGGGCGTCGCGTCGTCGAGGGGTGCGCATGTCCAGGGAGCCACGCGGACCGAACGAGAAGCTGGGCACTGTCCTCGCCCTCGCGGGCATCAGCAACGCCGGACTCGCGCGCAGGGTCAACGACCTCGGTGCGCAGCGGGGATTGACGCTTCGCTACGACAAGACGTCGGTCGCCCGCTGGGTCTCCAAGGGCATGGTGCCGCAGGGTGCGGCTCCGCATCTGATCGCGGCGGCCATAGCGGCCAAGCTCGGCCGCCCGGTTCCGCTGCACGAGATCGGTCTGGCGGATGCCGATCCGGCGCCCGAGGTGGGGCTGTCGTTTCCGCGCGATGTCGGCCAGGCGGTGCGGGCCGCGACGGAGCTGTACCGGCTGGATCTCGCCGGTCGGCGTGGGGGCGGGGGGATTTGGCAGAGCCTGGCCGGTTCTTTTTCCGTCAGCGCGTATGCGACCCCTGCTTCACGTTGGCTGATAACGCCCGCCGACAGCTCGGTGGCCCGCGAGCCGCACGAGGCGGCCGGGGAGCCGGGAGCGAACGGCGCGCCTGTGCATGGCAGTTGCGGCAGCAATGGTTCCGTATCCGCCGGGCACGGCTCGCCCGGCGCCGGTGCGCCCCCTGCCGCCGGCCCCGAGTGCGGTTTAGTGCTGCGGGTCGGGCACAGCGATGTGACCAAATTGCGGGAGGCGGCGGACGATGCGCGCCGCTGGGACTCCAAGTACGGTGGCGGCGACTGGCGTTCGTCCATGGTCCCCGAGTGCCTGCGGGTCGACGCGGCGCCGCTGCTGCTGGGTTCGTACAGCGACGAAGTGGGCAGGGCGCTGTTCGGCGCGACTGCCGAACTGACGCGCCTGGCCGGGTGGATGGCCTTCGACACGGGCCAGCAGGAGGCCGCGCAGCGTTACTACATCCAGGCGCTGCGTCTGGCGCGGGCGGCGGCGGATGTGCCGCTCGGCGGGTACGTGCTGGCTTCGATGAGCCTGCAGGCCACCTACCGGGGGTTCGCCGACGAGGGCGTGGATCTCGCGCAGGCCGCCTCCGAGCGCAATCGCGGGCTGGCCACCGCCCGCACGATGAGCTTCTTCCGTCTGGTGGAGGCGCGGGCGCAGGCGAAGGCGGGGGACGCACCCGCCTGTGCCGCGGCGCTCAAGGCCGCCGAGGGGTGGCTGGAGCGGGCGCGGCCGGGCGACCCGGACCCGTCCTGGCTGGACTTCTACTCCCACGAGCGGTTCGCGGCCGACGCGGCCGAGTGCTACCGGGACCTGCGCATGCCGCGGCAGGTGCAGCGGTTCACCGAGCAGGCGCTGGCACGCCCGACGGAGGAGTTCGTGCGCTCGCACGGGCTGCGGCTGGTGGTGTCGGCGGTGGCCGAACTGGAGTCGGGGAATCTGGATGCCGCGTGTGCGGCGGGGGTGCGGGCGGTGGAGGTCGCCGGGCGGATTTCGTCGGCGCGGACGACCGAGTACGTACGCGACCTGCTGCACCGCCTGGAGCCGTACGGGAACGAGCCGCGGGTCGCGGAGCTGCGCGAGAGGGCGCGGCCGCTGCTCGTCGCCCCGGCGTGAGCCGCAGCCGTCCCTGAGGAGCCGGCCCCGCGGTCGGCCCCGGCGCCCGGACGTATCGCCTGATCGTTTCCATCCGGGGACCTGAGCCGCCCCGGTTGTCAGTGGTACGGGTCATGATGGGGACGTGGGTGAGGCGCTGGGGTTTCCGTCGCGGCGGCGGGCGCGGGGAGGTGGTGTCGACGTGACGACGGCGGGCGGCCGCTTCGACTGTGACGTGCTGGTGGTCGGTGGCGGCATCGTGGGCCTGTCCACGGCCTACGCAATCACGCGCGCCGCGCCGGGCACGCGCGTCGTGGTGCTGGAGAAGGAGAGCGGCCCCGCGCGCCATCAGACCGGGCGCAACAGCGGAGTGATCCACAGCGGTGTCTACTACCGGCCGGGTTCGCTCAAGGCCCGCTATGCCGTGCAGGGCGCGGCGGAGATGGTGACGTTCTGCGCCGAGCACGGCCTGCCGTACGAGGTGACGGGCAAGCTGATCGTCGCGACCGAGCGGGCGGAGCTGCCGCGGCTGCACGCCCTGGCGCAGCGCGGCCGGGAGAACGGCATCCCGGTGCGGGAGCTGGGCCGCGCCCAGATAGCGGAGTACGAGCCGCGGGTGCGGGGCATCGCCGCCCTCCATGTGGGCACGACGGGCGTGTGCGATTTCGGCGCGGTGGCGGGCCGGCTGGCCCGCCTGGCGCAGGAGGCCGGGGCCGAGGTGCGGTACGGGGCGGAGGTGCGCGTCATAAGGCGGCGGGCGGACGCGGTGGCGGTGCGCACGGCCGGGGGCGCGGTGCTGCGGGCCCGGGCGCTGGTCAACTGCGCGGGGCTGCACAGCGACCGGGTGGCGCGGCTGGCGGGCGATGCCCCCGGCATGCGGATCGTTCCTTTCCGCGGGGAGTACTTCGAGCTGGCCCCGTCGCGTACGGACCTGGTGCGCGCTCTGGTGTATCCGGTGCCGGATCCGGCGTTCCCCTTCCTGGGCGTCCATCTGACCCGGGGCATCGACGGGCGGGTGCACGTGGGGCCGAATGCGGTGCCGGCGCTGGCTCGGGAGGGGTACGGCTGGGGGGTGGTGCGGCCGCGTGAGCTGGCGGGCACCGTGGCCTACCCCGGTGCGTGGCGAATCGCCCGTCGGCACTGGCGGTACGGGGCGGGCGAGGTGCGGCGCTCGCTGTCGAAGCGGGCCTTCACCGAGGCTGTGCGCCGGCTGTTGCCGGAGGTGTCGGAGGGGGAGCTGATACCGGCGCCGTCGGGGGTCCGGGCGCAGGCGGTGCTGCCGGACGGGACGCTGGTGGACGACTTCCTGTTCGCGGAGTCGGCGCGGATGGTGCACGTGCTCAATGCGCCCTCCCCGGCGGCGACGGCGTCGCTGCCGATCGGCCGGGAGGTGGCGCGCAGGGTGCTGGCCGGTCTGGAGTGAGGAGCGCCGTGGCGGCCGTGGCCGGGGGGCGGGCCCCGGTTCAGTGCCGGTGGGCGTACACGCGTACGTAGTCGACGACCATCCGGGCGGGGAAGGGGGTGGAGTCGTCGGGCGGGCCCGGCCAGTCGCCGCCGACTGCCAGGTTGAGCAGCAGGTAGTGGGGGTGGTCGAAGACCCACTTCTGTCCGTTCTTCAGCCCGCCGGAGCAGGCGCTTCCGTAGACCTTGCCGTCGAGCAGCCAGGTGATCCTGTCGGGCGTCCAGTCGATGCGGTAGATGTGGAAGCCGTCCGCGAGGCTCCTGCTGCGAGGGAGGCCGGTGTGCCTCTCGATGCCCTGGCTGACGTAGCCCGGGCCGTGGACGGCGCCGTGCACCGTGCCCGGCTGTCTGCCGAGCACCTCCATCACGTCGATCTCGCCGTTGTCCGGCCAGGCCACCTTGTCGGAGTTCGCGCCCAGCATCCAGAAGGCGGGCCACATGCCGTGGCCCCCGGGGACCTTGATCCTGGCCTCGAAGCGCCCGTAGGCGCGGGAGAAGCGGCCCTTGGTGGTGATCCGCCCGGAGGTGATGTCACAGGGCCCGACCACGCAGGCCATGCCGGGCAGCCGCTCGCGGCGGGCGGTGACGACGAGATGGCCGGCGCCGTCGAGGGAGACGTTGCCGGGCCGGTCGGTGTAGTACTGCCACTCGTGGTTGCCCCACTGGGGCTCGCCACCCCGGTCGAAGACCCACTTCTGCGGGTCGGGGCGGCGATGGGCGGGGCCGCGGAAATCGTCCGACCAGACGAGCTTCCACTCCCCCGCGTGGTGCTCGTACGCCTGCACGGCGCCCGGCCTGCGGGCGTCGTCCCTGTGCCCGTACGGTGTGCCGCCGCCGTCGTGGCCCGCGCCGCCTTCGTCATGGCCCGCGCCGCAGCCGGCGAGCAGCGGCGCGGTGGCCAGCAGTGCCACCGCGCAGAGCCTGGTGGCGAAGAGCCTGGCGGTGAAGGGGCGCAGTCGCATGAGTGGTCTCCGTCTCACGGGAGGGAGCTCTCGGGCCCCGGCGGGCGGTGCCGGGCAGGATCGTAAAGGCGTGGGCGCGGCTGCCGGGGCCGCCGCGCCCTGGTGTGGGGCGGGGCGCCCGGAACGGCGGTACGGCGGGGTGGGGCGCCCCCTGGCTGCCGTGGGGGTCCGGGTCCGCTGCCTTGCGGGGCCCGGCTCCACCGCCGTACGGGGCCTCGGCCCCGGCCCGCTGCCCCCCGGTCCGCTGCCGCAAATGTTCCGCTTCCGCCGCCCGTAGACTGGGAGGACTGTGTCCGAGAACCGTGCCCCCGCCCCCACGCCCGTAGCCGCCCAGGTGCCGGCTCCCGCCCGCGCGCGCAAGGAGCCGATGTTCCCCGATGGTCCCGCGCCGGACCCGGCGGGCTCGCACCACGAGCGCCGCATCCGCTCGTTCCAGCCGCGCCGCAGCCGGGTCACGCCCGGCCAGGGCGAGGCGCTGCGCCGGCTGTGGCCGAAGTGGGGCCTGGACATCGACGGCCTGAGCCGCCTGGACCTGGGCGAGCTGTTCGGCGACCCCGAGCTGCCCGTCGTCCTGGAGATCGGCTTCGGCATGGGCGAGGCCACGGCCCGGATGGCGGCCGCCGACCCCGGCACCGGCATCCTCGCCTGTGACGTCCACACCCCCGGCCAGGGCAACCTCCTCGCCCTCGCCGAGCGGAACGGGCTGGAAAACGTGCGGGTCGCCAACGGCGACGCGATCATCCTGCTCCGCGAGATGCTCGCCCCCGACTCCCTCGCGGGCATGCGCGTCTACTTCCCGGACCCCTGGCCCAAGAAGCGCCACCACAAGCGCCGTCTGATCCAGCCGGAGTTCCTGGCGCTGGCCGCCACCCGGCTCGCACCCGGGGCCGTGCTGCACTGCGCCACGGACTGGGAGCCGTACGCGGAGCAGATGCTGGAGGTCCTGACCGCCAGCCCGGACTTCGAGAACACCCAGGCCGACGGCGGTTACGCGCCGCGTCCGGAGTTCCGCCCGCTGACGCGGTTCGAGGGGCAGGGCCTGGACAAGGGCCACGTCGTGCACGACCTGCTCTTCCGCAGGCGCGCGGCAAAGTAGCCGAGAAACCGGCGGCACCCGGCCGCGGCCCTTGGTTAGGGTCTTCGGGTGCACCAGTCACCGCCTCCGCCCCTGTTCCCGCCCCACCAGCCGGCGCCTTCGGCGTTCCGGCACTATGCGCAGCGCCGCGCCCTGTGGGACACCCTCTGGGACAGCAAGGCGGTGCGGGCCGGCGGGCTGATCCTGCTGCTCGCCCTGTGCGGTCTCGTCATCCTCGCGCTGGTGCGCGAGCAGACGGGCACCGAGGGGTTCCTGGTGGGCCTGGGGCTGGCCGTGCTGCCGGTGCCCCTGCTGATAGCCGCGTTCCGCTGGATGGACCGGGTCGAGCCCAAGCCCTGGCGGAACCTCGTCTTCGCCTTCGCCTGGGGCTCGTGCGCGGCCACCCTGGTGGCCCTGCTGGCCAATGGCTACGCCACCAAGTGGCTGCTGACCTCGATCGACGTGTCGCACCGCGCGGACGCCTCCAGTTGGGGGGCGACGTTCGTGGCACCGGTGGTGGAGGAGAGCGCCAAGGCCGCGGCCGTTCTGCTGCTGTTCCTCTTCCGGCGCCGCGACTTCAACGGCATCGTGGACGGCGTGGTGATCGCGGGCATTACGGCCACGGGGTTCGCCTTCACCGAGAACATCCTCTATCTGGGCAACGCCTTCGCCTCCGACCAGAGCTTCGGTTACTCGGGGCTGGGGGCGACGACGGCGGCGACGTTCTTCATGCGGGTGCTGATGTCGCCGTTCGCGCATCCGCTCTTCACGTCGATGACGGGCATCGGCTTCGGCATAGCGGCCACACTGGCCCCCAGCCGCCGCGTGCTGCGGGTGCTCGTCCCCGTGGCCGCCCTGCTGACGGCGATGGTCCTGCACGGCGTCTGGAACGGCTCGGCGTCCCTGCCCGGCCTGGGTTTCCTGGCGGTCTACGCCCTCTTCATGGTCCCCGTCTTCGGCGCCCTGACGTGGCTGACGATCTGGTCCCGCCAGAACGAGCTCCGCACCATCAGCACCCACCTGCCGGCCTACCAGGCCGCGGGCTGGATCACCCCGCCGGAGCCGCTGGCCCTGTCCTCCATGCGGGCCCGCGGCATAGCCCGCGACACGGCCCGCCGCACCGGCGGCCCGGCGGCGGCCCGCACGGTGGCCGAGTACATCTCCTTCGCCACATCCCTGGCCTTCCTCCGCCAACGCGCCTACCGCGGCACGGCGGACCAGGACTTCACGGCACGGGAACAGGAGCTGCTCCACCACTTGTGGCAGCGCAGGGAGGTGGCGCAACCGGCGCTGGCGTCCTCGGTGGCAACGGCTCCCCGCCCTTTCGCGGCGCCGGTGTGGCCGGGGGCGCAGGGGTGGGGAACACCGGGCCAGACCCCGGGACCGATGCCAGGCTGGCCGCAGGGGCCGGGGCAGGGGCGCTGATAAGCCCCCCAGCGGCCTGCTGAGGCCCCGGATATCGGATCGTCTGCCCCGCAACACCACTACCCTCTGAACCGTGCCCGAAGACATCGAGTGGACGGCCCCCGAAGGCTCCTGGGCCTCCTCAGCAGCCCGCCGCCGCAACATGCAGGCGATCCGCAGCCGGGATACGAAGCCCGAGCAGCTGATCCGGCGGCTCGTGCACGCCCAGGGCCTGCGGTACCGCCTTCACGCAAGGCCCCTGCCCGGCCTCCGCCGGACAGCGGACCTCGTCTTCCGTCCGGTGAAAGTCGCCGTATTCATCGATGGCTGCTACTGGCACGGGTGCCCGGAGCACTACGTATCGCCCCGGACCAACCCCGGCTACTGGTCGGACAAGGTCGCCCGCAACATGGCGCGCGACCGGGACACCGACGAGCGCCTCATCGAGGCAGGCTGGCTCGTGCTCCGCTTCTGGGAGCACGAGTCACCCGACAGTTGTGCGCTCTCGATCAATACTGCTGTCCGCGATCGACGCGCTGAGCTCAGCATCGGAGGCACTCCGCGCAGCCGGGACTGACGGTGCCGTGAGTTCCGCTTCTCCCGACTGAGGATCACGGGCAGCAAGAAGCACCTTGGCAATTGCCAGACCCACGGCCTTCGCAACTGGCGGCGGAAACGCGTTGCCTACCTGGCGGTACCGGGCTGTCTTCCCGCCTACGAACTGCCACCCATCGGGGAACCCCTGGATGATCGCTGCCTGATCCACCGTGAGCATGGGGCCTTCATCCCTCAGGAAATCACGCCCCGGATCTTCACAGCGGTGCATATCATTCGCTACGCCGAGCGCATTGACGCCTAGCGCCTTCCATGCAGCCTTTGCGCGACTTGGCCCGAGGTCTGCTCCCCCGTGCTTCTTAGAACCGCCCACCAGGGTAGGTGCAACACCACCCGCCTCAGTGGCCTTCTTAAGCCACCGGTCGTAGGCCTCGCCGACCTCTTGCGCCAGATCCGGAAAGTCCTTCTTCAGGCGGTCGCGACGCTCCTCCATGGAAGGCTGGAGCGCCTTCACCACACTTACAGTCTGCACAGACGCATGGCCAGGCCATTCGAATTCCACGCCATTTAGTTCAGCCTGAGCAGCTACATTATTACGAATTGCGACAAGAATCGCACGAGGTCTCAGCTGAGGAACTCCGAAGTCCTGGGCCTGAAGTAGATCCCATTCACAAATTCGATATCCATGCTTCTTGAGATCCGCCATGATGACTTCTTCACGGTAGCCGCGGAATTTAAGATCCATGATCCCGCGAACGTTTTCAATCATCACAGCCTTGGGCTTAAGAAGCTCCACAAGCTTAAGCATACGAGGAAACAGGTCCCGCTCATCATCCCGGCCCAGCTGCTTTCCCGCAACGGAGAAAGGGGGGCAGGGGACTCCGCCCGCCAGCAAATCCAGCTCGCCAGGCTCCAGTGCGCGCCCGCCCAGCTGCTTCATCGAACGGTGAGGCTTGAATTCATTGACATCCTCGTCCAGGACCTCGCATTCACCCCATTCCGCATCGACTTTGAGGTTTTCCTCAAGCGTCTTGCAGGCATGCTTATCGATTTCCACCAATGCGAGGTGCTTGAAACCGGCCTGGTGCAGCCCGACCGCCTGCCCTCCAGCGCCGGCGCAAATCTCGATCGAGGTCAACGGCTCGGTCTGTGGCACTACTCGGCCGTTGACTAGCACGACGAACTCCTCCTGGTACGACGAAGACAGAGGCTCAAGTTTCGCAGAGAGAACAGCGAGCCACCATGCATCCCGCTCCAGGAGTGTCCCCGGCACTATGAGCGCCACCCCGGGCAGGGGCGGCGCTCGCAAGGCCAGATGTTTAATTCCTACCTATTTCTACCCATATGCCTCAGCAGAGCTGCCATGTCACTCGGGGCCAGACCAGCAGCCACCGAAGGCTCTTCCTGCAAGTCAGACAGCTGCTGCACCGATGGATCGTCGAGGATCTTTCCCATGAACTCGAGCTTCTGATCGAGCCGTACCTCCACCACCTCATCGATCGTGTTGCGCGCAGCAAGCACGGTCACCCGGGTCTCAGTCCCGGGAGCAAGGCCAAGGCGGTGGATCCGGTCGAGGCTCTGCAGAAAGCGCCCCGCCATGAAGTCGCGGTCCACATACACAGCGTCGTGACAGACGTGGTGGAGGCTGATGCCCTCCCCCAGGGTGGCCGGGTTCGAGACCAGCACCATGCATGTGGGGTCTTCGCGGAAGCGCCTGAGCTGCTCGTCGCGATCAGGAGTTCCGCCGTGGACAACCGCCGGCCCGTACTTGTCCAGCAGCTGTGCCAAGGTGGTCAAGCTGCGCACGAACGTCGTCCAGACCAGCGTCTTCCGCCCCCGCGCCGCGTTCTCAGCAACGATCGCGGCAGCTTCCTTGTACTTCGGCGACAGCTCATAGTCAGGAAGGTTCTGCATCAGCGAGAAGAGAGAGTTGCCCTGCGGGATCTCTAGCGGCGGCAGCTGATACGCGAGGGGCTCGTGGCGACTCGCTCCTTCCAGCAGCAGAGCGGGGCTCGTAGCCGCCATCAGCAGCCGCAGCGCGGTCTTGCCGAGTGAGCTGAGGTCCTCACGCGCACTACCGGTGCTCATGCCTCCCACCAGCGAGCTGTAGATCTCGTTGTGCAGATCCGGCATGTCCACGTACCGCATCCGCAACTCCATCGGAGGCAGACCCAGCTCTTGCTTCGTGGTCCTCGTGAACAGGGGACGGAGAACGGCGCTCGCCCGGCCAAGGTCTCCGCCAGCTACAGCCTGCGCCACAGTTCGCTGCCCATGCCCTGGCCAGACGAAGCCCAGCAGGTTCTCCAGGTCCTTCGTTCCGTTAGGAGCCGGCGTGCCAGTAAGGATCAAGCGCCGTCGCGCAAGCGGGCCGAGGGCCATACAGGCAGCACCATAAGTCCCCCGTGCACCGAGCTTCATGCGGTGCGCCTCGTCAAGCACGATCATTGACGGAGCCGACTTGAGCCAGCCGGCGAGGGTACTAAGCGAGCGGTCAAGCCGCTCATAGTTGACGACCAGCACTTCCGCCCATTGATCAAGCGTGCGGTCGAAGACATGCGTGCGCAACGGATGGCCGAAACAGACGGCGGTCTCGTACTGCCATGATTCGTAGGCCGACTTGGGGCAGACTACGAGCAGCCTCTTCACCGCCCCGCTGGCCTTCTGAGCTGCATAGACAGCGAGTCCGACACGTGTCTTGCCGGCACCAGGAACGCTGAAGTTCGCGCCGTGCTGGAGAGACAGCAACTTGGCAATGTCACGCTGCTGAAAAGTGCTCAGCTCAGCCACCCAGTCCGCCCCGAGCAGACTGGGTACCGCATCAGACGTGACCTCCCCGGATGCCTCCGGAGCATCGAGACGCTTTTTGACGGTCTCGGCGTCGTTGAGAACGCTGACCACCAGGTCGCGGAGATCAGGAGCCCACTCAACCCCGACATGGTGCGGCCAGGTGCTGATGTGGTTCAGACCAGCCAGCAGGTCGTCGAGGTCCACTACTGCAGCGAGCTGGCCGAGCTGGCCGCCCGTACGGAAACGGGCAGCCAGCTGGACGAGATCTTCACGGTAGTTCTCAGTCGTCCTCAGAACGACCTTGGTGCGCGTGTCGTCAAACCCGAGACGCAGGGACGTCTCCGGGACGGCCTCCTGCATCAAGAGCCCTCCGCAGCCACGGCCTCAAGCAGCCAGGCGACACCGTCGCCCGGGTTCGGGAGCCCCCGGCCGGCCTGCTGAGCCAGCTTCCGCAGGCTGACCCGCAGCTTCAGCACCGCGTCGTCGAACGCCTCCTCATCAAGACTCCGCGTCGCCCTTGCCTGCACCAGCTCAACCACACACTGGTCAATGTCTGCGCATGCCTCGGCAAGCCGGGCCGGCGCAAGCTGCTGACGCTTCCGGACCCGGGCGTCCCGGCCCGCACGGTCGATCGCCTTGTCAAAAGCATCGCGGGCCTCGTCAAAGACGTTCTGGGCCTGGCTCTTGTCAGCATCGAGCAGGCTCGACGCCGAGCCACGGACAGCAGCCTTGGCACGGAGGATCTGGTCATTAAGCGCACGAGCAGCCGACACAGCAGATGACGCCGCCGGCACCGCTACACCGAGCCCCGGAATCGAGACTGCCTCCTGCTCGACTGCGCCCACTTCCAGGTCCAGCCCCTTCGGCAGCGCATCGCCAAGGTAATTCTTCTCCAGAAATGCTTCATCAATGTGCCGGATGTCCGTCTTGGCGAAGTTCAGAAGTATGGCGGCAAGCCGCCACTCCTTCAGCACCTCCGCCTGGTCCGGCTCAACCTTCTCCAGCTTCTCGTACAGCCTCTGGAGTTCCTTGAGCTTCTCCTGGTCGTCCTCGAAGTCGACCAGCCTCAGGGAGACCCCACCCCCGCTCTTGCTGCGGTCGATCAGGTCACGGATCGTGCTGAGGATCCACCGCTCTTGGTGGTAGGTACCCACCCGGATCCGGAAGTCCTTCGCGATCACTTCCGGAGTGCGGCCCAGGGATGCCTGCTCTTCCATGGCAAGCAGCCGGTTGATGTACGAGTAGTCCCGTCGATGGTCCTTACGCAGCTGGAGTGACAGCTCAACCGCGTTGATGTCCACCCAGGTGAAGGAATCGGGGAGTACTCCGACCCTCATCGACTGCTGACCGATCTCACGCATGGCCGCAGCACGGGTATTCCCGTTAACCAGCACACCATGACGGGTAACCAGCCCGGGATCGTTCTGACCGAACTGCTCGAGGCTTTCCTTCAGCTTGTCGAACGCGGTGTCGCGCCGGTTCGGGTCCGCCGGCTCAGCCTGGAGAAGGAACCGCAGGTAGTCCTGGCTCTCTGCGCTCCACGGATCCTTGACCAGAGCCCTTTCCCGTGCAGCATCGTGGCTGCGCTGAGCGCGGATGCGGTGCGTACCAGGGTTGTAGTAGAGGCCGTTGAGCGGGAGGTCAATCACCTCAACGTGCAGCGGCTGACCATTCCAGTCGATCGTCACGGTCTCCCGGGTGCCCCCTGAGTTCTTCACCTCCTCCAACCTCTTCTTAATCAGTTCACCAAACTCAGCCGCACGCGGCGGCGGCGGGAACTCCCGCATCGCCTCTCCCATCCCCTCGTCCTACTCGTTATCGCCGGTCACGGCCTGGATGAACGCTGCACGGGCATCAGCGGGCAGCGTTCTGTAGATGCCCCACAACTTCTCAAGAGCGCTCAGCGTACGGCGGTCCGCCTCAATCCACCCCGTGAGGACCTTCCGCTCCAGCGGTGCCAGCGCCTGCACCCTGGCGAGCAGTTCACTGAGGTCGACTTCACGGCTCTTGCTGCTCACACGGCAACGGTTGCATTCCGTGACGTACTGGTAGTCGACCGTTCCATCGGCCAGCAACACCTTGCGCCGGGCGACGTCGAACTTGGCCAGCTCAAGGCCACCGTCGCCGTACTCCTCGCCCACACCGATCCCGCAGGTGCGGCAGAGGTTGTTGTCAGCCGTGAAGACCCTTACCCGCTCGGGGCGCGAGATGCCTTCCTTGTGCTTGGCCCGCTTGGCCTGGCCGGGAACCCAGATCTCAGCCCCCTTCTTCACATACCTCTGCTCATCCTGCTTCAGCGACGGGTCATCCCGGCTCGTGTCGATCTGCCATCCGTAGTCACGCAATTCCCGTACGCGGCGGTCGATCTGCGAATCTTCCGGGAACGCCTCGCGCAGCTTGTTCTTCTTGAAGATCTCGCCTTCGCCGACCTCGGCCTCAAGCCAGAGTGCCGCCCGCACCCTGCCCCCAGCCAGCTTGCCCCCCACCTTGAGCGTCCTGTCCTGCCACGACGGCAACGTCATCTAAGCCTCCCGATCCAGTCGCAAAACCCATGTGCGTGTGCTTCACGCTGCAGACTGCACACGGAGCACCACGTCCCCCCGGGTCTCCGGCGGTAGGTCTATCTATCCATCACCACCGAACACGGGTCCAGAGAAAACTCGCGTTGCGCCCCAAATAGTCAACACCACGTGTTGCAAAATGAGTTGGTCGTACCGACAGGGGAGGACGGTCAGCGATGCAGGCAGGGCAGGTTGGCACCAAACTCGGCAGCAAGGACTTGCCGCCGGGGAGATACAGGCTCGCGCAAGTACTAGTGGCCCTGTACGGGCACATGGACATGCCGAGCCTGCGTCGAGCGGCTCAGCATCTTGCGACAAAGGGGTACACAAAGGACCCGAGCGAGCTGTCCAGGTACTTCAACGGCGAGCGGCTCCCGCCCGAAGGCTTCGTTCAACGGCTCTACGAGACCGCTGTCGAGGAGGCAGGGGTTGCCGCTGTCGGCCTGACCTGGGAACAGGTACAGGAAGCACATGCTGGCGCGGAGCCGTCCCTGTGTCAGACCTGCCCCAAGCTTCGGCGCGAGAACCGCACCCTGAAGGGCAGGCTGAAGAAGCTACGCGCCGACAAGGCCGGCCTAGAGTCGGCTTTGGCTGCCGCCAAGGAGCGACAAGCGTTCCTGCCGGTCCCCTCTCCAACTGGGGACCGGCAGGAACGGGCTCGCGATGTGGCCGCCGCCTGCCAGATCATCCACCGTGTCGAAGAGCTGCAAACGCGGGGTGAGGAAGGAGCAGCCTTCGACTGGGTCCGCGAAACGGCGGAGCTGCTGACCCCGGCAGAGAGCGCAGCCACCCTTGTTCTGCTCAGACAGCAGCAGGAGGAGCAGCTCGCGGAGGCCCTCATCCAGATATGCGGCCGCGATCACCCTGGCGACAAGGTCATACGTGTGGCACTGGAGTTGCATGATTACGGCTTGTCGGAAGATGCCGGCGCGGTCCTGAGAGCCGCCACAAGGTGATGCCACCGCATCCAGGCTCAGGCACATGCATGAGCCGCTTCATCCGCGAGACGGCGCACAAAGCCCCCAATGCGGGGGGCTTCACCTGCTTAGACGGACCGATTCAGGCAACCAGCCCACCCACCTTGATGTCCGTTATAAGCGCCCCCAGTCTGCTCCGGGTGGCCCAAATGACCACCTCGGGGGTGTCGCTCTCACGGATATTGATCCCTGCCTCGCATCGGGCTATCTCGACACAACTGCCTTCTGATTCAGAAAATGAGGACTTCTGCCAGGTTATGGATGCACTCATTTGCGGTCTTCTCACAATTCCTTTGCGATGCGGTTGATGACATCTCTCGACTCATGGACTCCGAGTGTCAGCCGTTGGAGAGCGTCATACATGGACCGATACCTCGCAAGCTGCGCATCAGCGTCCAGGAAGACAGAGCCGTAAGCCGAGTCAAGTTGCACTGTGTCCAGCTGAGGCACTACACCTCCTGCGTAGAGCATGGTCTGTGCAGATCCGAAGAATTCCTCAGAGGTGAAGGGGATGACCCGCACAGTCACAGTGGGCCACTCGGACACTTCCAGCAGGAACCGTAGCTGGTCCCGGGCCGCGCCGCGCCCTCCGTACAGCACATGCAGAGCTGCCTCGTGGATGATGGCTTCAAGGAGCGGTGGGGTTGTGCGTTCAAAAATCACCCTGCGCTTCATGCGGTGCTCGATCCTTGCGTTCAGTTCCTTGGCGGGCAACGCGGGGATACGGCCAGCGAAGATGGTCCTGGCGTAGTCCGAGGTTTGGAAGATCCCGGGAACGGTCAGGGTCTGGTAGGCCCGCAGGAACCTCGCATGGTGTTCCAGCTCGGCAATATTGAGGAAGCCGGCCGGCAAGACTCCTCGATACTCCTCCCACCAGCCCTTTGCACGCTCCTCGGCCATTCCGCACAGCGCGTCAATCAACTTGGCGTCGGTGGCGGAGTAGAAGGCGGCCAGCCGCCGGACTCTCTCGGCGCTGACGCCCCAACGTCCCGATTCGATGTGACTGATCTGCGCCTGGTTTCCGCCGAGCAGCTCGCCGGCCGCACGAGCGGGTAAGCCCGACGCTTCGCGCATTTTGCGGAGTTCCGTACCCAGCCGCACTTGCCTCGCCGTTGGACTGCTCCGGGGTGGCATCGAGTTCCCTCTCCCTTTCAGGTCAAGTGTGCACCGGCACAGTCTTGTGGGTCCACCGCCGGAAACGCACGCTTTGGCCCAAGCTTGAGGCGGCACATGTATGTGCCCTACCGTCCCTGTCAGCACCGCGCACCCCACGCCGGGAAGACCCGAAGTGCAGCTGCCTGCATGCCAGTTGGCATGCTCGAAGGCGGCCCGAGCCACGGACGGCAGTGGGCGCGGAGGTCCGTCATCGGCCTCGTTGGGAGACACGCTCATGCGCTCGACCATGCTCGCCAGCTGCCGCTTCACCCGCGACTTCGGGCCCCAGGAGTCGTATCAACTCGCCACACCTGCAACCCTGTCCGCCCCGCGACTCAGCCGTGACTTCATCGCATCGGTGCTCGACGCCACTGGGCACCCGTCGCTCATCCACAACGCGCGCATCTGCGTGTCCGATCTGGTGACGAACGTCGTGCAGCATGCGCGGGGGTCGGCCGTCGCCATGGAGATTGGTGTTGGCGTTGCGCGGGTCGTTGTCGCCGTGCTGGACGCCGAACCGAACAGGCGACCATTTCTACGGTTCCCCCGGTCGGATGACGAACGCGGCAGAGGACTGATGCTCGTCAAAAGTCTGGCGTCCGACTCGGGTGTGACCCCGGTCTGGGAAGGGCTCAGCATCGTCGGCAAGGCCGTGTGGTTTGAGCTGCGGGACGGTAGCGGTCAGCAGTAGACGTCCGTACCCGGGCTGCCGTTCGGGGGCCGGTGTCGGAGAGTTAGCGTGGGGTCGATCGGCTTGATCGGTGTTCCACGTTCGTTCTCTCGATGCGGAGGTTGCGGCCATGGCAGCAACTGCACAGGTTCCTACGGCCGCGATCGCCGCGACCGGGCTCGTTGGTGGGTATGCCACCGCCCGTTGGACCAAGAAGCGGCCCCTCGGTGGTGTGGTGTTGGCTGCTGCCGGGGTGGTGGCTGCCCGGCAGTGGCATGCGCGGGTCGGGGGTGGGGCCGCCGCTGGGCTTGCCGGGCTTTATGTTGCCGCCTTTGCCGGGTCGCATCCGTTGGCCAAGAAGGTGGGGGCCTGGCCTTCCGTCTTCGGCGTGGCGGGTGTGGTGGCCGTGGCCTCTTGGGCTGTCGAGCGCAACGCCGGATGAGAGTAGGGGGGCGGCGAGTCACGCCGCCCCTCCCCTCTTCGCTTACGCCGACGCCTCCGTCAGGCGCGTCAGCTCCGCGTCCGTGAGGCGGAGGTCGGCCACCGCAAGCAGGGCCGGGAGCTGGTCCACCGTGCGGGCGCTGGCCAGGGGGGCCGCGACCGTGGGCTGGGCGGCGAGCCAGGCCAGAGCCACCGTCGCGATCTCGGCTTCGCGGGCGCGGGCCACTTCGTCGAGGGCGGCGAGCACGCGCTGGCCACGGTCGGTGGTCAGGTGCTTGGCGGCGCCCTCCGCCCGTGCGCTGTCCACCGCCCCGCCGGCGCGGTACTTGCCCGTGAGGAAGCCCGAGGCCAGGGCGTAGTACGGGATCGCGGCCAGGCTGTGCCGGGCAGTCACCGAGGCCAGTTCGCCCTCGTACGTGTCGCGCGACACCAGGTTGTAATGCGGCTGGATCGCCGCGTACTTGGCCAGGCCCGACGCGTCGGAGAAGGCCAGGGCCTCGGCCAGGCGCTCCGCCGTGATGTTGGAGGCGGCGATTTCCCGGACCTTGCCCTCCTTCACCAGCGCGTCGAGTGCGGTGATGAATTCCTCCACCGGCACCGACGGGTCGTCGTAGTGCGTGTAGTAGAGGTCGATGTAATCCGTGCGCAGGCGCCGCAGCGACTCCTCCACACCGGACTTGATGGTGTGGGCGGACAGGCCCGGCCGCTCGGGTATGCCCGCGCCGACCTTGGTGGCGATGACGACGCCGGCGCGGTTGCCGCGGGCGGCAAGCCAGTTGCCGATGACGGTCTCGGATTCGCCGCCCTTGTTGCCGGGCGCCCAGGCCGAGTACACATCGGCGGTGTCGATGAAATTGCCACCCGCCGCGGTGTAGGCGTCGAGGACTGCGAAGGACTGCTCTTCGTCGGCCGTCCAGCCGAAGACGTTGCCGCCGAGAGCCAGCGGATGGACGGACAGGTTGCCGATCTTGCGGTGATTGTCAGCCATGCAGTTCTTCAATGCCCGTACCGGAAACGTTATTCCGCCGGCGCCGGTGCCGGGACCGGTTCCCCCCGGGCCACCGACAGGGGGGTTGCGATGTCTTCCAGGGAGCGGCCCTCCGCCCGTACGGCCAGGAATGCGGCCACCACGCCGGCCATGCACATCAGCGACGCGCCGATCTGGAAGGCCAGCACCGTGTCGCCCACCACGCCGTTCTGCGTCAGCGACGAGAACAGCAGCGGTCCGCTGATGCCGCCCGCCGCCGTGCCCACCCCGTAGAAGAACGCGATGGCCATGGCCCGCGTCTCCATCGGGAAGATCTCGGAGACGGTCAGATAGGCGCTGCTCGCGCCCGCCGAGGCGAAGAAGAGGACCACGGCCCAGCAGGCGGTCAGCGTGACGTCGTTCAGCCGGCCGGTGCCGAAGAGCCAGGCCGTGCCGAAGAGCAGGACCCCGGACAGCAGGTACGTCGAGGAAATCATGATGCGGCGGCCGACGGTGTCGAACAGCTTGCCCAGCAGCAGCGGTCCGAGGAAGTTCCCCACCGCTATGACGGCGAAGAAGTAGCCCGTACGGGAGGTCGACACGCCGTAGAAGCGGGTGAGGATCGCACCGAAGCCGAAGGTGATGGCGTTGTAGAGGAACGCCTGGCCGATGAAGAGCGCAAGGCCCAGGACCGCCCGCTTGCGGTAGTCGACGAAAACGGTGCGGGCGATGGAGCGGAAGCCGATGCTCTCGCGCGGGCGGATGCGGATCTCGCCTTTGGCGGGCGGCAGCGGTGCGCCCTTCTCCGTCTCGATGCGTTTCTCGATCGTCGTGACCAGCTGTTCGGCCTCCGTACTCCGGCCGTGGATGAACAGCCAGCGCGGACTTTCCGGCACCTGGCGCCGTACGAGCAGGATGACGAGCCCCAGGATCACGCCCATGCCGAAGGTCAGCCGCCAGCCCACGTCTTTCGGGAAGATGGCCGTGTCGAGCATCAGGACGGAGAGCAGTGAGCCGCCGATCGCGCCCAGCCAGAAGCTGCCGTTGATGATGAGGTCGACGCGTCCGCGGTAGACGGCGGGGATCAGCTCGTCGATGGCGGAGTTGATGGCCGCGTACTCGCCTCCGATTCCGAAGCCGGTCAGGAAACGGAAGGTGAAGAACCACCAGGAGGAGTACGAGAGCGCGGTCAGCGCCGTCGCGGTCAGATAGACCGCGAGCGTGACCATGAAGAGTTTCTTGCGGCCGAATTTATCGGTCAGCCGGCCGAAGAACAGGGCCCCGGAGCATGCGCCGGCCACATACAGCGCGGCCGCCATTCCCGTGACCCCACCGGAGGAGATCGGCAGGCCGCTGCCCTGCTCGGAGAGGCGGCCGGCGATGTTGCCGACCACCGTGACCTCCAGACCGTCCAGGATCCAGACGGTCCCGAGGCCGACCACCACCGTCCAATGCCACCGGGACCAGGGCAGACGGTCCAGGCGAGCGGGTACGGACGTGGTGATCGTCGTCGCGGTCGTCACATACTCTGATTTCCCGATCGAGCCGAGAACATTCCAGGCAATCGACTTCTAGAGGGCGACTTGCGTCTTCTACGGGCGTAGTCTCCAAAAAACCTCGCCACAGGGGGCGCTTGCCGGGGGCGCGTTCCTACGGGTGCAGGCCCCGGTCGCGCAGCCACGGCAGCGGGTCGACCGGCTCGCCCCCGCCCGGCCTGACTTCGAGGTGCAGGTGCGGTCCGGTGACGTTGCCGGTGGCCCCCACCCGCCCGATGAGGTCGCCCGTGGCCACCCGGCCCGAGGTGACGACCATTGAGGAGAGGTGGCAGAACCACAGCTGCGTGCCGTCGTCGAGCGTCAGCACGATCCGGTAGCCGTACGCACCCGCCCAGCCGGCATGGGTGATGGTGCCGCCGTGCACGGCCCTGACGGGGGTGCCGGTGGGCGCGGCGAAGTCCTCGCCGGTGTGGTGCGCGGACCACATGCCACCCGCTTGGCCGAATCCGGCGGTAAGTGTGTAGGAGGCGACAGGGAGCGCGTACGAACCGGTGTGCGCTGTGTGCGGGTGGGACGCGTGGGTGCCCTGATGTGCGTTCGGGTGCTGCGGCTTGTGTGAGTGCTGAGGCTTGTGGGTGCTGTGGTGCGCGGGGGCTGCCTTGTGAGGGGCTGCCTTGTGGGGGGCCGTCTTGTGAGGGGCCGTCTTGTGAGGGGCTGCCTTGTGAGGGGCTGCCTTGTGAGGGGCCGGCGCCGTCTCATGGTGCGCCGGGGTCCCGTGCGCCCCGTGGTCCACGGCAGCCTGGGCTGCGGCCCGGCCTTCGGCCGCGGCGTTCGCCGTCCGCGCCAGAGCCTCCGCCTTGGCCTGCGTCGCGGCCTGCTCTGCGGCCTGCTCCGCCGCCAGGCGTTCCGCGGCCGCCTTCCGCTGTGCCTCGGCGGCCGCAGCCGCCGCGTGCTGGTGCGCGCTGTCAGCAACGCCCTGATCGACAGCGCCCTGCTTGCCTTCGGCCTGCTGGAGGATGCGGCCGAGCAGCGCCTCGCCGGCGTCCGCGGCCCCCGGAGCGGCAGCCGCCTCGACGGCCTGGGCGCCGGCCTGAGCACCGGCCTGGGCGCCAGCCTGAGCCCCCGCGTGGTCACCGGTCTGCTCACCAGCCTGGGCACCAGCCGTACCCGTCGGTTCGGGCACGTCCGGCATGGATATGGCCGGTGCCGGACGGTCCTGGGCACTCGCCATGCCGCTCGCACCGACCGCCGCGATCACGCCCACGCCGAGGACCGCTCCGCTGCGCGCCATCGAGCCGCCGCGCTGCTTGGCCACCCGGTGCCTGCCGCGGGCCGCGGCCGGGGCCTCGCCCCACTGCTCCTCGCCCCCGCCGTACGCGAGGTCGGGCGCTGCGCCCGGATCGCTCGAACTGTCGTCGTGACCGGGGAGGTTGGGCGCGGGCACGTTGGACGCCACGGAGGCGACTCCTTTCCTTCCGACTCGCCTACCGGGTTAGCTGACGGGTTCGGAGCGGGAAGGTCTCCTACGGGCCGCGAACGGTCCGATTCACCCCAGGGGTTGGTGGTTCCCCGGTTCCGCACACGGGATTCGGCGAAGGCGCACGGCGCCGCCTCTTGCGGCGGTTTGACGACCGCGCTGCGTTATCGAACGTTAATAGACACTGCGGCCGGATTCCAAGCCGAAAGGGTGAATCCACGGGCCCGTTGAGCAAGCTTTGCAATGCCTTGCTTGATCAACCTCATGACCGCCCGTCAGCTCCCGAACGCGCCCACCACGACGGCCGGGACGAGCCGGGGCGAGCGGACGGCCGGATACGCCGACGGGCGGGCCGCGCCATCGCGCAACCCGCCCGTCCCACTGTCATCGCACTGTCATCGCCGCAGCGCGCAGCGTCAGCCCGCCGAAGGCCGCCGCGCGCCGCCACCCGCGCCGCCGCGCCGACTCGGGCGCCCGGCGCCGCCACCGGCGCGCCGCCCGCCGGCAGCGCGCTCGCCGCCACCACCGGAACCGCCGAAACCGGCCGCCACACCCGGGCGCGTACGCCCGTGCGAACCACCGGACGCGCGCTCCCCGGCGCCCTTGCCCGCACCGGCGGCCGAGTCCGGACGCGTACGGCCACGGCCGCCACCGGAACCACTGCCGCCCCGCGAGCGGGAGGGCTTCTTCGCCGCGGGCTGCTGCTGCACCGGGGGCGTGATGACCACCGGGACGCCGCTGGGCTCGCGGGCGCCGGTGATGCGGGCGAGCTCCGGGTCGGCCGGGTAGGTCTTGATGACGTTCGGGCTGATCTTCGCCGTCACCATCATCCGGCTCATCTCCCGGCGCTGCTCGGGCAGGACGAGCGTGACGACCGTGCCGGACTCGCCCGCGCGGGCCGTGCGGCCACCGCGGTGCAGGTAGTCCTTGTGGTCGACGGGCGGGTCGATGTTGACCACGAGGTCGAGGCCGTCGATGTGGATGCCGCGCGCGGCGACGTTCGTCGCGATCAGCGCGGTGACCTGGTCGGTGCGGAACTGCTCCAGCGTGCGGTTGCGCTGCGGCTGGCTCTTGCCACCGTGCAGCGCCGCGGCCCGCACACCCTCGGACAGCAGCTTCTTGACCAGCCGGTCGGCACCGCGCTTGGTGTCGACGAACATGATCACGCGTCCCTCGCGGGCCGCGATCCGGGTGACGGCGTCCTTCTTGTCCTGGTCGGTGAGGTGCAGCAGGTGGTGCTCCATCGTGGAGACCGCGCCCACCGACGCGTCGACCGAGTGCGTGACCGGGTCGGAGAGGAAGCGGCGCACCAGGCGGTCGACGTTGCGGTCCAGCGTCGCGGAGAACAGCATCCGCTGGCCGCCCGGGGCCACCTGGTCGAGCAGCTTGGTGACCTGCGGCAGGAAGCCCATGTCCGCCATCTGGTCGGCCTCGTCGAGGACCGTGATCGCCACGTCGCGCAGTCGGCAGTCGCCGCGCTGGATGAGGTCCGCGAGCCGGCCGGGCGTGGCCACCAGGACCTCGGCGCCGCGCGCCAGGGTCTGCGCCTGCCGCCCGATGGACATGCCGCCGACGACCGTGGCGATGCGCAGGTTGACGGCGGTCGCGTACGGGGCGAGGGAGTCGGTGACCTGCTGCGCCAGCTCGCGGGTGGGCACGAGGACGAGCGCGAGCGGGCTGCCCGACTCCGCGCGCCGCCCGGCGGTGCGGGCGAGCATGGCCAGGCCGAAGGCGAGGGTCTTGCCCGAGCCCGTCCGGCCACGGCCGAGGACGTCGCGGCCGCCCAGCGAGTTGGGCAGGGTCGCCGCCTGGATCGGGAAGGGCTCGGTGACGCCTTCCCGCTCGAGCGTGGCGAGCAGGCCGCCCGGCATGTCCAGCTCGGCGAAGGTGGCGACCGGCGGCAGGGCGGGCGTGACGCTGACCGGAGTCTCGAAATCGCCCTGCGGCTCAGCGGCGGGGCGGCGCGCGGCCTGGCCGCCGTTACGGGGCCGGCCGGACTGGCCGCCGCGCGAGCGCTGCGAAGGCGAGGAAGAGGAAGAAGAAGAGCG
Organism: Streptomyces olivoverticillatus; assembly: GCF_014203555.1. Classification (GTDB taxonomy): domain Bacteria; phylum Actinomycetota; class Actinomycetes; order Streptomycetales; family Streptomycetaceae; genus Streptomyces; species Streptomyces olivoverticillatus. The sequence continues at coordinate 33,804 of NZ_JACHJH010000004.1, forward strand.
GGCGGGGCGGGCGGAGCGAGTCATACGGGGACCTTCCCTCAATGGGGTGGCACGCCCGAGATTCGAGGCTTCGCTTCGCGGGGCCGCCGTGGTGAACGGTCGGCGCGAGCCTGGGCGCGCTGGGTGCGGGCAACAATGGGGCCCGCACCCAGTGGTGCGGGCCCCATCGTGTCGTGCGTTGGGAAATCGTCAGATGTTGACGATGTTCTCCGCCTGCAGGCCCTTCTGGCCCTGCGTGACGTCGAAGGAAACCTTCTGGCCCTCGAGGAGCTCACGGAAGCCGTTGGAGGCGATGTTCGAGTAGTGGGCGAAGACGTCCGGGCCGCCGCCGTCCTGCTCGATGAAGCCGAAGCCCTTTTCCGAGTTGAACCACTTCACGGTGCCAGTAGCCATGTCTATCTCCTTAATGGGATGGGCCCCATACCGGAATAGACCGGCAGAAAACAAAAATGCGCCTTCGGCTACATAACCGTCAGGCGCACACGAGTTCATGGGTACCACAACTGCAACTCGTAGAACCATAACACGCAGGGGCGGTCCATGTAAGCCCCTGTGACCGCCGTCACCCCGCACACCCCCGCCCCGCGTCCGCCGCTCCGCATCCGCACGGCCCTATAACTCCACGCCCTGCGCCCTGGCGTGCCGGTCCGCGGCCACCTCGGCCTCCGCCTCGTCCAGATAGACCTCGCACACCAGCCGGCCGTCCCGGTTCATGTTGTGCTCCAGCTCCCACAGGCTGACCTCTCCCCCGCCCTCCAGCAGGAATGCGTGCTCGTAGAAGCGGCACCACGTGGCGTCGCGCCCCGAGCTCCGGCGCCTGGGCTTGGTGATCAGCGCGATGTGGTGGCCGAGCGCCCCCTGGAGCAGCTCGCGCACCACCTCTCCGGGGCCGTCCGTGTTCTCCGCGCGGCGCAGCAGCCGCCGGGCGTGGTCGGGCGAGGCCTCCGAGACGTACTCCCGGCGCGGCCGCGTCGGCCCCATGGCCATCAGCAGCTCTTCCGCCAGCCACTCCGGCAGCTCCTCGGACTCGCTGCCGGGGCCGATGCCCCCGCCGCCGATGTGCTCGTGGACCCGGAGCTCGGCGGCGTCCAGCGCGTCCTCGCGGGCGTACAGCTCGTACAGCAGCCGCTCCTTCGGGCCGGTGTCGTGCTCGAGCTCGTAGAGGAGGAAGCTGCTGCCGTCCGCGAGCAGGAAGATGTGCCGGTAGGTGTTGCAGCGCAGCGGCCGCCGTCCGTCGTTGCGCTGGCGGTACGAGCGCAGCTCCGCCTGGTGCATCAGCGCGGTGCGCAGCCGCTCCAGCACCCGCTCGCTGATCTCGAAGCCGTTCTGGGCCCGGCCCAGCAGCTCCTCGACCTGTTCGGCGGGCGTCCGGTCCGCGCCGCCCGGCTCGCCGCGGCCGCGCTGTCCGCGCTCGCCTCCGCCCCCGCCCGCTCGCGTCTTCGCCATGGCTTTCGACCTCCCGTCCCTCACTCACCCACCCCGCGCACTTACCGTAGCGGCGCGAACACGGGACGGGGGCGGGGTTTTCACCAACTGCCCTGCGGACCGACCGATCGAACAGGCCGTTCACCGGCTGGACGTCGGCGGGGCCGACGAGTCGGGGAATCAGCGCGCCGAGGGCGCCGAGCAGCAGGACGAGCAGCAGGACGAGGAGCAGAAGGGCTGTGAAGCCTGTCAGGTCGGGCGACCAGAGGGCTGGAATGGCCAGGACAACGAGGGCGCGGGTGGTGTCACCCCCCCTTGTCCCGGACACGACTTCGCCCCGGCCGGGAATCCCGGCCGGGGCGAAAAGTGCAGGTCATGCCTGGTGCGATGACCTACCCAGCGGTAGGCCGTGTGGGACTCGAGCCCACAACCAATGGATTAAAAGAGCAACGCGGATCATGATCCTGCGTGATCACGCATGCCGCGTGGTGCTGTCCGTGCAGGTCAACGCCATGCGGTGCGCTGCCCTGTCCTATACGTGATGCGCAGTAAGTGCCTTCTCGCTGTGAAGACAGAGACTTTGGAACAAGCCTCGTCGTCCCAGCGGCGAAGGCACTATCGCTTTTGGCTCAAGGCCCGGACGTCACCGCGAATCAAGCGCGGGAGGTTGGGCGCAGTCGGTTCCTCGGCTATGCGATGCGGATCTCGCCCAGCGGTGTGAAGTCGGCCAGCGGGATGTTGCTCGGGTTGCTGTCCGGGCGCGAGAACATGAGGCCATCGCATGCCGGACGACCCGAAGGGCGCACTTCCCGCGGGTTGCCGACTCCGAGCGCTCCACTGTTCGGGTGATGTGACGTCAACATGGTTGTCAGCGACGTAGTGCAAATGGATTACTGTACGCATCCGAACAGGTAGGCCGCCCATCCCTCCACGGGAGAGTGGCAGCTGGCCCACCGTCGGCCCCAGGGACGGCGTACCAGGCCGGTGTGCCAGGCCAGGGTTCGGCTGCCGTCCTGACCGTTTTCCTGAGCGCCCGCAGAGGCAGCGGTTTCGGGCCGGCGTGTTCCCTCAGCACTGTTTCGATCGACCTGAGCGGGAGGGCCGTCCGCGTTCTCGGCGACAGAGCGCTGGCCCCTTCCCAGGCCCATAGGCCGATGTGGCCACGTCGGCCGATCGGGCTCCCGGGCGGCTGTGAGCCGCCGGCTCCAGGCCCCGGCAAGAAAATTCACGGCAGCGCCCACTGATGGCTGACGAGCGTCGGTGAAGCACGGGCCGCCGAGGACAGACCGTTCCTACGCACGTCCAGTCCGTCTGAGCAGGAGGCACATCATGCCTTTCATCCAGCAGAGCACATCGGGCCCAGTGGCAGGCTCCGCCGAGTCCTTCGCCCCCATCACGGTCACCGGCGGGCAAACCGCCACACTGCTGCCCGGTGAAACCGCAGACGTCACCCTCACCTTCACCAACCCGAACAGCAATGTAAGGGCCCAACTGACCTCCATTGCCGCCGGCGATGTCGTTATCGACACCGTTTCGAACGCCGACGACATGACGTACTGCCACGATCAGATCGAACTGTCCACAGCCGGCGTGGGCCCCCTGCCCACGCTTGACCTTAGCCAGGCCAACCTGCCATTCGTGCTGGCTGCCGCTGTGAAGTTGAAGGAAGACTCCGACATCCGCTGTCAAGGGATGACGTTTCACACCACGTGGACGGTCCAAGCCCAGGCCGTCCGCTGAGCGCGGTCCTCATCACCTACGCCATCGAATGAGCCGCGCGATGGACTGCATCCCGGCGTAAATCGAAGGTCTGGCACACGGCGTCACTCCCCGTAACCAGCGACAGGCCTGTTGATCGTCCTCACGAGATACGTGCCTGAGCCCGGTTCAACCGCCGACCCAGGCTCCTATCCGTGGCCCCAGGGGCAAGTAGCCATCTGCGTGAGTAGCAATACGGGCTGTCTATGGGCATGGATTCTTGACCAGAGCGGTCGGACTCGTCCGCTGCCGTGCCCCGGGTCTCTCGTCAGGGCGGGGGATCTGCTGCGTTGACTGCGCCGGGCGGTCGGCGCGGGACGGTGCTGCCGACAGGAGGAAGGGGGTGCACTGTGTGTGGGGTGGGGGGGCTCGCAGGGAGGGTGTGGTGGTGCCCTATGCGACAAAGTGCCACGCATGCTGCCTCTTTCGGGTGATATAACGCCGGGCCGTTGACGCAACTTGTCGCGGGTGGGCTACTTAGGGTAATCGAACCGATGTGGCTGTCCACCATTTCCGGGGGCGCGGGCCGCGCGGCGAAGGTCGTAGCTCCTCGCACAGTCACCGCAGCCCTCTGCCGCCCGGTTGGTGAGCTGCCGTCCCCCCGCGCGCCGGGCGTGGCCAGTCCAGTACGGAGCACTCTCATGACGGTTTCACCGAACCAGGGGTCCACCGGTGGCGGGGACGAGGTGGTCCTCTCCGGACACCACTTCACCGGCACTACCGACGTGCGCTTCGGCTCCCGCCGGGCCGTCGGCTTCACCGTCGTCAACGACACCACTATTGACACCGTCACCCCCGCCGGCAGCGGCGCCGTCCAGGTCACCGTAACCACCCCCGGAGGAACCGGCGCCATCGGCACCTTTTACTACCTGCCGCCGCCGTCCATCCGCCTTGCCACCCCTTCCGCGGGCCCTATAGCCGGTGGCAACACCGTCACGCTCACAGGCATCGGCCTCTACACCACGAGCATGGTCCGCTTCGGCACCCAGGCCGTCGTATTCGCCGTCGTCTCCGACGGCCAGCTCACCGTGACCGTCCCCGCGACGGCCTCCGCAGGCCCGGTGGCCGTGACCGTCACCACCCGGGGCGGTGTCGCCATCGGAGTCACCTACACCTACCTCAACCCGCCTTCCGTCACTGGCGTCACCCCCGCTTCCGGACCGGCAGACGGCGGCAATCTCGTCGTCATCACCGGCACCGCCCTGTCCCACACCACCAGCGTCTCCATCGGCGGCACACCCGTCATCTCCTACCGGATCGCATCGGACACCGAGATCGACGCCGTGGTACCCACCGGAACGCCAGGACCCGCCGATGTGTCCGTCACCACCCTCGGTGGCACCACCACCGCAACCGGCGCCTACACCTATCTGGCAGTCTTCGCGGTTCTGGCCGGCCAGACGGTCACCAATACCGGTCCCTCCGTAGTCACCGGAGACCTCGGAGTGAGCCCGGGGACGGCAATCACCGGATTCCCGCCCGGCCAGGTGAACGGAGCCACCCACTCCGCGGATGCCGCCGCCCTCCAGGGACAGAACGACCTGACCGTGGCCTACAACAACGCCGCCAGTCAGACCCCGAATACCAGCATTTCCGGAGACCTCGGCGGTCTGACACTGACTCCGGGCGTCTACAACGCCTCATCTTCCATCGCGCTCACCGGCACGCTCACCCTGGACGCCGGAAACAACCCCAACGCCGTCTGGGTATTCCAAATCGGATCGACTCTGACGACGGCATCCGCCAGCCGCGTGCTCCTCAGCAACGGCGCCACGGCACGCAATGTCATCTGGCAGGTCGGAAGTTCCGCCACCCTCGGCACCAACACCACCTTTGCAGGCAACATCCTGGCCCTCACGTCGATCACCCTGACCACCGGGGCAACGATCAACGGCCAGGCGCTGGCACGCAACGGCTCCGTGACGATGGACACCAACACCATCACTCGGGCGACGTGACCCGGGCGTTCGAGCGCCCCCGGTCGCGGGGCCACGGATAGGAGCCCGGGGCCTTGACGGCTCGACACGGCCCGCACACTCCACGAGCAGGCGGCCCCGGCCCACGACCTGCGTCACGCTCGCCGACATCGCCCAGCAGCTCATCACGTTCAATCCGGCCGCCCACGTCGAACTCGCCTCGGGCAGGCGGCCGAAGCCACTCCTTTGGACTGAGGAGCGGGTCAGGCGGTGGCGGCAGACAGGCGAGATACCGAGCCCGGTCATGGTCTGGACGCCGCAGCAGTCCGGCGTCTTCCTCGACGCCGCCCAGGACGACCGGCTGTACGCCCTCTTCCACCTGGTCGCCTTCCGCGGGCTGCGGCGAGGCGAGGCGGTCGGCCAGGACTGGAGCAACGTCGATCTCAAGGCGGGGCTCATCACGCCTGCCAAGGAGATCGTGGTGGACGGCTGGGACCCGTACGAGGCCGACCCGAAGACGGACGGCAGCGCCAGCACCATCGCTTAGGACAGCCTCACCGTGGCCGCCCTCCGCGCTCACAGGAAACGCCAGAAGAAGGAGCGCAAGAAGTGGGGCACCCTGGATCGACACGGGCAAGGTCTTCACGCGGGAGGACGGTTCATGGCTGCACCCCGAGACGGTCTCGGAGACCTTCCGCCGGATCTGTGCGACCACGGACCTTCCGCCGATCACCTTTCGTGATCTACGGCACGTCGCCGCGACGCTCACTCACGGCGGAGGCAGTGACATCCACGCCGTGAAGAAGGTGTTGCGCCACTCCACGATCGCGCTGACCTCGGACACGTACACCAGCCTGCTCCCCGAACTCCACCAGGAGATCGCCGAGAAGGCCGCCAAGCTCGTCCCTCGCGCCCGGCTGGCGGGGGCCAAGAAGAAGAACCGGGACGCCTCCGCTCACGCATCGCTCACGCAAAAGGCGTCCTGACATGGTTGTGCCCCGGCCAGGACTAGTGGCCGGGGCGCAAACCCGCAGGTCAGAGCCGCAAAGAAGCGGAAGACCCGGTAGGCCGTGTGGGACTCGAACCCACAACCAATGGATTAAAAGTCCACTGCTCTGCCAATTGAGCTAACGGCCCGCACACCGCAGCATAGCCCGGCCGAGGGCCGGAGCCCGAGTCGTTGTGGCCCACACAGTTGCACGGGCAGGTGTACGGAGGCCCAAACGCGAGGGCCCGTACGGCACTCATGTGCCGTACGGGCCCTCAGGTCACTGCCTACCGTCAGCCGTTGCGCTTCCAGCGCGGCTTGTCGTCGCGGCGGCCGAAGGAGGAACCGGCGCTGCCACCGCGGTGGTCGTCACGACGGCCGGCGGGACGGTCGCCACCGGAGCGGTAACCACCGGTGGAGGGGCGGTCGTCGCGGCGGTCGCGGTTGAACGGACGGTCGCCGCCACCGGAGCGGTAACCGCCGGTCGAGGGACGGTCGTCGCGGCGGAAGCCACCGGTGGAGGGGCGGTCGTCCCGACGGAAGCCACCGGACGGACGGTCGTCACGACGGTCATCGCGACGGAAACCACCGGAGGGGCGGTCGTCGCGGCGGAAGCCACCACCGGACGGACGGTCGTCGCGGCGGTCATCCCGACGGAAGCCACCGGAGGGGCGGTCGTCACGGCGGAAGCCGCCACCGGAGCGGTCGTCACGACGGTCGTCGCGGCGGAAGCCACCCGACGGACGGTCGTCGCGGCGGAAACCACCGGTGGAGGGGCGGTCATCGCGACGGAAACCACCGGAGGGGCGGTCGTCACGACGGAAGCCGCCACCGGAGCGGTCGTCACGACGGTCGTCGCGGCGGAAGCCACCCGACGGACGGTCGTCGCGGCGGAAACCACCCGAGCGGTCGTCACGGCGGAAGCCGCCGGAACGGTCGTCACGACGGTCGTCGCGGCGCTCGAAGTTGCCACGGTCGTCACGGCGCTCGTGCGCCGGAGCGGTCTGGGCGGGCACGGCGGCGGCCGCTGCGGCCTCCTCCTCGGCCTTGACCTCCGCGGCGGCGGCCTCGGCAGCGGCGGCCACGGCCGCCTCCGGGTCCTCGCCGCGCTCGCGGGCGGCACGCGCCAGGAGACGGTCGGCCTCCTCGCGGAACTCGGTGGCGCGGCGCTGGACGCGCTCCAGCTGGCGGGTGAGGTCCTGGACCTCGCGCTCGGCCTGCTTGGCGGCGTTGGCGGCCGAGTCGGCCTGGACCTCGGTCAGCGAACGGGCGCCGGTGATCTTGGCGACGTCCTCGTCGAAGGCACCGCTGTTGCCGACGATGTGGCGCGAGGCGTCGACGCCCGCGTCCTCCATCAGGCGGAAGATCTGCTTGCGCTGGTGCGGCAGGGCCAGGGAGACGACCGTGCCGGACCGGCCGGCGCGGGCGGTGCGGCCCGAGCGGTGCAGGTAGTCCTTGTGGTCACCGGCCGGGTCGACGTTCAGGACCAGGTCGATGCCGTCGACGTGGATGCCGCGGGCGGCGACGTCGGTGGCGACCAGGCAGTTCACGTGGCCGGCCTTGAAGTCCTCCAGCACGCGGGTGCGCGCGCCCTGGGTCATGCCGCCGTGCAGCGCGTCCGCGCGGACACCGGCGTCGAGCAGCTGCTCGGCGACGCGGTCGGCGCCCATCTGGGTGCGGACGAAGATGATCGTGCGGCCCTTGCGGGCGGCGATCGCGGCGGTGACCGGGGCCTTGTCCTTCGGCTTCACGACGAGGACGTGGTGGGTCATGGTGGAGACGGCGCCCGCGGAGGGGTCGACCTCGTGCGTGACCGGGCTGACCAGGTAGCGCTTGACGAGGGTGTCGATCTCGTTCTCCAGCGTCGCGGAGAACAGCAGGCGCTGGCCGCCGGACGGCACCAGGTCGAGGATCTCGGTGACCTCGGGCAGGAAGCCCATGTCGGCCATCTGGTCGGCCTCGTCGAGGACGGCGACCTGGACCTTGTCGAGGGAGGCGGCACCGCGGTTGATGATGTCGCGCAGTCGGCCCGGGGTGGCGACGAGGATGTCGACGCCGCGCTCCAGGGCGTAGATCTGGTTGCCCATCGACGTACCGCCGCAGACGACCTTCATCTTCAGGCCGAGGACGTCGCCGTAGGGCTGGAGGGCGTCGGCGACCTGCATCGCCAGCTCGCGGGTCGGGGTGAGGATCAGGCCGCGGGGGCGCTTCTTCTCGGTGTGGCCGCCCGCCAGGGTCGACAGCAGCGGCAGACCGAAGGAGAGGGTCTTGCCGGAGCCGGTGCGGCCACGGCCCAGGATGTCCTTGCCGGCCAGGGCGTCCGGGATGGTCGCGGCCTGGATCGGGAAGGGGGTGGTGACGCCGTTCTGCGCGAGCTTGCGGACGATGGCGTCGTCCAGGCCGAGGTCACCGAAGGTGATCGTCGGCTCGGCGGCCTCGGTGGGCTCGGCGGCGGTGTCGGTGTCGGTGTCGGTGTCGACGACGGCAGCCTCGACGGCCTCGACGATCATCTCGTCGGACGCGGGCATGACGGTCTGGTCAGGGGAAATGGACATGCGAAATGCGAAACCTTCCGGAGTTTCGGCACGCGCCCAAGCTCCGTGTCGGCTTCACAAATGACCGCCTCGATGCGGTCAGCCACGGCAAGGTAAGGAACGCGCCACACGGCGCGCTTCTGTCAGGCGCCGGGCAAATGGGATCAAACGATCTACCACCATACGCACCTCCAGGGGTCGGGCGCAAGCCGGTCCCCCATGGCCTGCGCCACACCCGGCTACGACGGCCCCGCCTGGGGCCCCGGCTGCGGGGCCGGCGGGGAGGAGGAGCCCGGCGGCTGGGACGGGGGCGACGGCTGGGAGGGGCTGCCGCCCGTCGCCGGCTGGGAGGCCGGCTGGGACGGGGCGGGGGGACGGGCCGGCGTGGGGGCCGTGCCGGGGCCCCCGCCCGGCTTCGCGGGCGTACCCGGCTTGCCCGCACGCCCGGCGGCCGGCGAGGCGGCGGGGGCCGTGGAGGGCGACGCCGAGGGCGTGCCCGAGTGACTTCCCTTGGCGGACGGGCTGCCGCTCGCTCCGCGCACCGCCTTGGCGTCCGTACGCCCCGGCCGCCCGCCCGGCATCCGCAGCCCGTCCGTCTGCGCGCCCGTCTCGCGCTGCCCGCCCGTCCCCGAGGGGGCCGGCCGCCCCGGGTCGCTCACGCTCATGCACCCGCCGAGGGCCAGGGTGGCGACGGCCACGGCCGCGATCCGGGTGAATGTGGCGTGCGCTGACGTTGCGCGCATGTGAGGGACCGCCTTCTGATGCGGAGAGGGGACAGCTCACTGCCCAACTGACCCCGCCCCGCCCAGGACACGCGCGGCGCACCGGCGGCCACCGGTGATCATTCGTGATCACGCCGGTGATCAGGGGCCGGTCATCCGTAGCCCAGTGCGTGCAGCCGGGCGTCGTCGATGCCGAAGTGGTGCGCCACCTCGTGAACGACCGTCACTTCCACTTCCGCGACGACCTCTTCCCGCGTCCGGCACATCCGCAGGGTCGGGCCGCGGTAGATCGTGATCCGGTCCGGCAGCACCCCGGCGTACCACTCGCCGCGCTCGGTCAGCGGCGTGCCCTCGTAGAGCCCGAGCAGATCGGGGGCGTCCCCGTCGGGCTCGTCCTCCACGAACACGGCGACGTTGTCCATCAGCCGCGTCAGCTCGGGCGGGATCCGGTCCAGACCCTCGGCGACCAGTTCCTCGAACTCCTCGCGCGTCATCTCCAGCACGCTCGCCATTGTCCGCCACCGGGGCCCGTACGCCCCCTCGCGGCGCCGGACCGGACCCCCGGGCGGACCCGCGCCGGGGCGCCCCCGGCAAACCGTTTTGGCGTTCCCTCCCTGCATCCCATATGCTTCTCACGTCCCCGACGCGCTGCGAAGCGCCCAGGTGGGCCATTCAGCCCTCATCGTCTAGTGGCCCAGGACGCCGCCCTTTCAAGGCGGTAGCACGGGTTCGAATCCCGTTGGGGGCACGCTGTACCGTGTGCGAGACTAGTGCTCGCACATAGCAAGGTCCTGTGGAGCAGTTTGGAGTGCTCGCCACCCTGTCAAGGTGGAGGCCGCGGGTTCAAATCCCGTCAGGACCGCTGTGATCGCCCTCGGGCGGTCGCGTGGCTGGGTAGCTCAGTTGGTACGAGCGTCCGCCTGAAAAGCGGAAGGTCGCCGGTTCGACCCCGGCCCCAGCCACAGTGAGCCCCTCATCCTCAGGATGGGGGGCTCAGTGCATTCCCGGGCGAAATAGGTTCGCCGCTTCGCGGCGGCTGGTGCGATCCTGGACCCCGTATGTCTACGCAGCCTGCCCCCGCCACCTTCGCCGACCTCGCCGCCCGCCTGCCCGAGCTGATGCTGCGCGACGCGCAGCGGCTGGGCCGGCGGCTGGAGGGCGCGCGCCGTATCCGCAAGCCCGAGGCCCGTACGGCCGTACTGGCCGAGATCGCGGCGGAGGCCGACACGGCCGAGCTGCGCGTCCTGGACCGGCGGGCCGCCGTCCCGGCCGTCGATTACCCCGAGCAGCTGCCCGTCAGCCAGAAGAAGGACGAGATCCTCGAGGCGATACGCGACCACCAGGTCGTGATCGTCGCCGGTGAGACGGGCTCCGGCAAGACCACCCAGATCCCGAAGATCTGCCTGGAGCTGGGCCGCGGCATCAAGGGCCTGATCGGCCACACCCAGCCCCGCCGCATCGCCGCGCGCACGGTCGCGGAGCGGGTCGCCGAGGAGCTGCGGACGCCGCTGGGCGAGGCGGTCGGCTGGAAGGTGCGCTTCACCGACCAGGTCGGCGGCCGGACCATGGTCAAGCTGATGACCGACGGCATCCTGCTGGCGGAGATCCAGACCGACCGTGAGCTGCGCCAGTACGACACGATCATCATCGACGAGGCGCACGAGCGCAGCCTCAACATCGACTTCATCCTGGGCTACCTGGCCCAGCTGCTCCCCCGGCGCCCCGACCTCAAGGTCGTGATCACCTCCGCCACCATCGACCCGGAGCGCTTCTCCCGTCACTTCGGCGACGCCCCGATCGTCGAGGTCAGCGGCCGTACGTATCCGGTGGAGGTCCGCTACCGGCCGCTGCTGGAGGAGGATGCGAGCGACTCCGACCGCGACCAGATCACGGCGATCTGCGACGCCGTGGACGAGCTGCAGAAAGAGGGGCCGGGCGACGTCCTGGTCTTCCTCTCGGGCGAGCGGGAGATCCGCGACACCGCCGACGCCCTGGAGAAGAAGAAGTACCGGTTCACCGAGGTCCTGCCGCTGTACGCGCGGCTGTCGCACGCCGAGCAGCACCGCGTCTTCCAGCGGCACACGGGCCGCCGGATCGTCCTGGCGACGAACGTCGCGGAGACCTCGCTGACGGTCCCGGGCATCCGCTACGTGATCGACCCCGGCTTCGCCCGCATCTCCCGCTACAGCCACCGCACCAAGGTCCAGCGCCTGCCGATCGAGCCGGTCTCGCAGGCCAGCGCCAATCAGCGCAAGGGCCGCTGCGGCCGCACCAGCGACGGCATCTGCATCCGGCTGTACTCGGAGGACGACTTCCTCTCCCGCCCGGAGTTCACCGACGCGGAGATCCTCCGTACGAACCTGGCGTCCGTCATCCTCCAGATGACCGCGGCCGGGCTCGGCGACATCGAGAAGTTCCCCTTCATCGACCCGCCGGACCGCCGCAACATCAAGGACGGCGTCGACCTGCTGCAGGAGCTCGGCGCCCTGGATCCGCAGCAGAAGGACCCCAAGAAGCGGCTCACCCCGATGGGCCGCCAGCTCTCGCAGCTGCCGGTGGACCCGCGGCTGGCCCGGATGGTGCTGGAGGCCGACCGCAACGGCTGCGTCCGCGAGGTCATGGTCATCGCTGCCGCGCTGTCCATCCAGGACCCGCGCGAGCGCCCCTCCGACAAGCAGCAGCAGGCCGACCAGCAGCACGCCCGCTTCAAGGACGAGACGAGCGACTTCCTCGCCTTCCTCAACCTGTGGCGCTATGTGCGCGAGCAGCAGAAGACGCTGTCGTCGTCCGCCTTCCGCCGCATGTGCAAGTCGGAGTACCTGAACTACCTGCGCATACGCGAATGGCAGGACATCTACTACCAGCTGCGTACGGTCGCCAAGACGATGGGCATCCACCTCGCCGAGGAGGAGGCCGCGCCGGAGCGCGTGCACCAGTCGCTGCTGTCGGGTCTGCTGTCGCACATCGGCCTCAAAGATGCCGAGAAGAACAACGAGTACGTCGGTGCCCGCAGCGCCAAGTTCGCCGTCTTCCCGGGTTCCGCCCTCTTCAAGAAGCCGCCGCGCTGGGTGATGTCGGCCGAGCTGGTGGAGACGTCCCGGCTGTGGGCGCGCGTCAACGCCCGCATCGAGCCGGAGTGGGTCGAGCCGCTCGCCCAGCACCTGGTGAAGCGGACCTACAGCGAGCCGCACTGGGAGCAGAAGCAGGCCGCCGTGATGGCGTACGAGCGGGTGACGCTCTACGGCGTGCCGATCGTGGCCCAGCGGAAGGTCAACTACGGGCGCATCGACCCGGAGACCAGCCGTGAGCTGTTCATCCGCAACGCCCTGGTGGAGGGCGACTGGCGCACCCATCACCAGTTCTTCCACGACAACCGCAAACTGCTCGGCGAGGTCGAGGAGTTGGAGCACCGCGCCCGCCGTCGCGACATCCTCGTGGACGACGAGACGCTCTTCGACTTCTACGACCAGCGGCTGCCCGAACACGTCGTCTCCGGTGCGCACTTCGACTCCTGGTGGAAGCACAAGCGGCGCGACGAGCCGGAGTTGCTCAACTTCGAGCAGTCGATGCTCATCAACGAGAACGCCGAGGCGGTCACCAAGGACGACTATCCGGACTCCTGGCGTCAGGGCCGGCTCAAGTTCAAGGTGACGTACCAGTTCGAGCCGGGGGCGGATGCCGACGGCGTGACCGTGCACATCCCCCTCCAGGTCCTCAACCAGGTCTCGGCCGAGGGCTTCGACTGGCAGATCCCCGGCCTGCGCCAGGACCTGGTGACCGAGCTGATCCGCTCCCTGCCCAAGCCCGTCCGCCGCAACTGCGTCCCGGCGCCGGACTACGCCCGGCGCTTCCTGGACGGCGCCGTGCCCGTGCAGGAGCCGCTGCAGGCCGCGCTGGCGCGCGAGCTGCACCGGATGACGGGCGTGCGGGTGGAGGAGAGCGACTTCGACCCGGGCAAGGTGCCGGACCATCTGAAGATCACCTTCCGGGTGGTCGACGAGCGCAAGCGCAAGATGGCCGAGGACAAGGACCTGGAGGCGCTGCGGCTGGGGCTCAAGCCGAAGACCCAGGCCGCGATCACCAAGGCCTTCGAGCAGGCCGCGGAGTCCACCGGCGGCACCGTGCCGGAGCAGCGCTCCGGCCTGACCCGGTGGACGGTCGGCACGCTCCCCCGCACCTTCGAGACGCGGCGCGCGGGCCAGCCGGTCAAGGCGTACCCGGCGCTGGTCGACGAGGGCGCGTCGGTGGCCGTGCGGCTCTTCGACACCGAGCCGGAGCAGCAGGAGGCGATGCGGGCGGGCGTCCGCCGCCTGATCCTGCTGAACCTGCCGTCCAACCCGGCGAAGTTCGCCCAGGACAAGCTCGGCAATCAGCAGAAGCTCGCCCTGTCGCGCAATCCGCACGGCTCGGTCCAGGCGCTCTTCGAGGACTGCGTCTCCGGCGCGGCCGACAAGCTGATCGCGGCGCACGGCGGGCCCGTGTGGGACGAGGAGTCCTTCCGCAAGCTCTTCGACGCCGTGCGCGCCGACATCGTGGACGCGACGCTGGACACCATCCGGAAGGTGCAGGAGGTGCTGGCGGCCTGGCAGGCGTGCGAGCGCCGGCTCAAGGCCACCACGAGCCTGGTGCTGGTCCCCTCCCTCACGGACGTCAAGGAGCAGCTGGCCCAGCTGATCAAGCCGGGCTTCGTGACCGCCCACGGCGTGCGCAGGCTGCCGGACCTGCTGCGCTATCTGGTGGCCGTGGACCGGCGGCTGACCCAGCTGCCCACCAACGCCGAGCGGGACCGCTCCCGCATGGCGAAGGTGAAGGAGATGCAGGACGAGTACGCCTGGCTGCTGGAGCAGTTCCCGAAGGGGCGGCCCGTCCCCCAGGAGGCGCGGGACGTCCGCTGGATGATCGAGGAGCTGCGGGTGAGCTACTTCGCGCATGCGCTGGGCACCGCCTACCCGGTCTCCGACAAGCGGATCGTGAAGGCCATCGACCAGCTGGCCCCGTAGCGGGCGGGCCGCGCCCGCCGCTGTGCCGCACGCCTCACCGAGCTGGTTCGACCGCACCCCCTGACCTGCTGTAGAGTCTGTTTCGCAAGCCCGCGGGAGCGGGCAGCACAGCAAGGTCCTGTGGAGCAGTTTGGAGTGCTCGCCACCCTGTCAAGGTGGAGGCCGCGGGTTCAAATCCCGTCAGGACCGCATAGACTGAGGCCCGCACCCTGGATAGGGTGCGGGCCTCAGTGCTATCGCGCGGCCCCCGGCCCGAGGCGGCGGAGGCCGCGACCGCGGCGGAGCCGCCACCGACTGGGTAAATCCCGTCAGGACCGCATTACTTGAAGGCCCGGATCCCTCGGATCCGGGCCTCCGTGCATATCTCCTTGACTGCGACACGTGCCAGGGGTACCCAGTCATTGGGAGGTGCTGCGCCCCATGACGACGACCACCCGGACCGAAGAGAAGCGGACGGAGAGCATCCGGCACGAGACCCGGGCGCTGCTGCGTGCCCATCTCTCCGCCGCCGCCGGCTACCGCCACCTGACGAGACACTGCTCGGTCTGCCATCGCCTGCTGCGGCTCGCGCAGGAGGCCAAGGACGAAAGTCCGCCCTTGCGGTGACCAACGACGGCCCGCCCGGCGGCAGTCGAGGCGCCGGACGGGCCCCGGTCGTGAACGAAAGTTCCTTTACCGCACAGACACGGCGAGCGACAAGCACGTCACGCTGTGACGGGAGTCACCGAAAGAGTTTCCGCGAAGGGGGAACTTACCCCCTGCCTACACCTGGTCAATTTAATATGTGCAATTGCACTTACCCCCCGAGGGGCCCGGGATCCCCTTGCCGCGCACGGCCGGCGGCAAGCGTCGGCGCATAAAAAAGATCGCGCTGGACCCGGCGGAGTCCAGCGCGATCGACGACTCGCCCAAGTCGGTGGGCTCGGATGCTGTTGGGGCAGGCATCCCGTCGCTGTCTTGCTGTGGAGCTTTGGTGGGCTGCTTACCGGGTTGGGGGCCCCGGAAATCGCCCGGTCATGCTGTTGTTCAGGCCTCGCTGCGCTGCTGCGGAATGCCCGCCAGCAGGGCACGGACCTCCGCTTCGCGGTATCGCCGGTGTCCTCCGAGCGTGCGGATGGACGTGAGCTTGCCAGCCTTCGCCCAGCGGGTGACCGTCTTCGGGTCCACGCGGAACATCGTGGCAACCTCAGCCGGGGTCAGCAGCGGCTCGGCATCAGGGGTGCGAGCGGTCATGAGCGGCCTCCTCGGGAGAACCGAACCATCACGTCGGTTCTTTCCTCTAAATTCTGCACCTTGACCCGCGTTGCCCGAAATGGCGGACGCGGGCCGAGTCGGTTATAGGACGAACGGCTTGTCCTCGGCACTACAACTACACCATCTGTCCAGCCACGTCGGCCAAACCGATGGAATTGCCCTCTCAGGTGTTCAACCTCGACGGAAGCCGATGGACCATGCCATAGCGGACAGTCACATCGCCGTGACGATCAGTCACAACGGGATCACCAGCCACCAGACCCGTCAAGGAGTGCGATAGGAGCGCAATACCGAACTATCCGCCCCTACTTGGGCGGAAGGAGCCCCTCCCGGACTCCTTGTCCTATTTTGCCACGAGGATGGGCGATGAGCGCAAGACCTGAAGTAAGTGCGATAGGTCACGGTTGTGGCAATGGCCCGGATCGGGACCTAGGTCCCGGCGGCCCCGGCCGCCGCTGAAGTCAGTTGGCGAACTGACGGTCCCGGACCGCCCGCCAACGCTCCGTCAGCCGCTCGTACGCCTCGCCCGCCCGCACCCCGTCTCCCGCCCGCAGCGCCGCCAGCCCCTCGGCCGTGTCGGCCGCGGAGTGATCCTCGGCCAACCATGCCTCCGGCACCATATGCACCAGCCCGCCGTAGTCCAGCTCCACCAGTGAGCGCGGGTGGAACTCTTCCAGCCAGCGGCCCACCTCCACCAGCCCGTCGATCAGCGGACCCTCCTCGATGGCGTCCCGGAGCGTGCGCAGCCCCCGGGCGACCCGCCGCCGTGCCTGGACCATGGGCGTGCGGTAGCGCAGGACGAGCTCCTCGCCGCCGGGCTCGCTCTTGCCGTACTCGCGCTCCTCGTCGGAGAAGAGCACGAACCAGCGCAGCGGCACCTGCCAGGTGTGGGTCTTGATCCACGGCCGGGCGTCGGGATTGCGCTCCAGCCAGCGCTCGTAGTCCGCCTCCGCCTGCCGACGCACGACCGGCGGCAGCACTGCGTCCAGCACGGGCGCCGGAAAGCGCCGCGCCAGCTCCTCCAGCGCCAGCCAGCCGCGCAGCCGGGTCCGCCAGGGGCAGATGCACACCACGCCGTCCACCACCGCCACGAAGGCGTCGCCGCTCTCGTGCACCGGCACCGGTACGGGCGGGGTGGGCAGCAAGTCGGCCAGCGACCGACGCAGTTCGTCCTGGACGCCCGGCAGCGTCCCGCGGCGGGCGTAGCGCGCCCAGTGCGTCCGCTCGGGCTCGGGGAACGCGCCCAGGGGCTCGTAGACCCGTAGATATGCCGCGTACGGCACGGTCACCGACGACGCCAGGCCCACGCTCGCTCCCTCAAGCTGTAGGTCACCCCCGGGGAGTCGCGGGTGCCACTCCCCGTACTGTCCAAATCGTCCCATGGCGCCGGACCCCGGGAGAGTGATCCTCGGCACGAGACCCGTACGCCGGGCCGACAGGTCTTACCCTCGTGCCAACCGGCCCTCCACCACCCCTCGGAGGGCGACCTCCGCGACTTATGGAGTCACCACCGTGACTGACGTACGTCCCTCCGCCGACGGCGTGCTGCACACCCTGTTCGGATCCGAACAGGGCGGCCACGAGCAGGTCGTGCTCTGCCAGGACCGCGAGACCGGCCTCAAGGCCGTGATCGCCATCCACTCCACCGCCCTGGGCCCGGCCCTCGGCGGCACCCGCTTCTACCCGTACGCCTCCGAGGAGGAGGCGGTCCGCGACGCCCTCAACCTCTCGCGCGGCATGTCGTACAAGAACGCCCTGGCCGGGCTGGATCACGGCGGCGGCAAGGCCGTGATCATCGGCGACCCCGATCTGATCAAGTCCGAGCAACTGCTCATGGCCTACGGAAGATTCGT
Source organism: Streptomyces olivoverticillatus (assembly GCF_014203555.1). Taxonomy (GTDB): domain Bacteria; phylum Actinomycetota; class Actinomycetes; order Streptomycetales; family Streptomycetaceae; genus Streptomyces; species Streptomyces olivoverticillatus. The sequence continues at coordinate 51,254 of NZ_JACHJH010000004.1, forward strand.
GGCCTCGCTCGGCGGTCTTTACGTCACCGCCTGCGATGTGGGCACGTATGTACAGGACATGGACGTCGTGGCCCGCGAGAGCCGCTGGACCACCGGCCGCTCCCCCGAGCAGGGCGGCGCCGGCGACTCCTCCGTGCTCACCGCCTTCGGCGTCTTCCAGGGCATGCGGGCCGCCGCGCAGACCCAGTGGGGCGAGCCGACGCTGCGCGGCCGCCGGGTCGGCGTCGCGGGCGTGGGCAAGGTGGGCCACTACCTCGTCGAGCACCTGGTGGAGGACGGCGCGGAGGTCGTGATCACGGACGTCCGTGCGGAGGCCGTGCAGCGCATCATCGCCCGGCACCCGCAGGTCACCGCCGTGTCCGACGCGGACGTCCTGGTCCGCACGCCGCTCGACGTCTACGCCCCGTGCGCCCTCGGCGGCGCCCTGGACGACGCCACGGTGGCCGCCCTGACGGCGACGGTCGTCTGCGGCGCGGCCAACAACCAGCTCGCCCACCCCGGCGTCGAGAAGGACCTGGCCGACCGCGGCATCCTCTACGCCCCGGACTACGTGGTGAACGCCGGTGGCGTGATCCAGGTCGCGGACGAGCTGCACGGTTTCGACTTCGACCGCGCCAAGGCGAAGGCCACCACGATTTTCGACACGACGCTGGCCATATTCGATCGCGCCAAGGCGGACGGCATCCCGCCGGCCGTGGCGGCCGACCGGATCGCCGAGCAGCGCATGGCCGAGGCCCGGCAGCGGACCGCGGAAGCCCGTGCGGTGGCGGCGAGCACGGCAGCCACGGACGTCACCGTGGCCGCAGAGGCCGCACTGGTCGCCGAGCGTTAGCCCGGCCGCACCCGTCCGGGCGGTCCGTCCGCCCGCTCGGGTGAGCGGTACCCGCACAGTGGTCCCCACAGACGCGCCGCCGGGAGGTGGTGAACGAGAGATCTCTCACCACCCCTCGGCGGGTCGGCGTCCAGGACACGTTAAAATCGCAGCTGACCAGCGAGTACGGGGCTTCTCGCAGGTTCTGCTGCGTGGCACGTCATGCGGGCGACGTACCGTATGGCCGCGGAAGCAGGTACCGTTGAAGCTCTACAGGCCGGACACCTCTACAGGGGTCCGCTCTGACTCATGAACGTGAACGCGTGTCAAGACTCTGGGGCCGTCGAGCCCCGTCAATGAGGGGGTCGAGCCATGGGGCGCGGCCGGGCCAAGGCCAAGCAGACAAAGGTCGCCCGCCAGCTGAAGTACAACAGCGGCGGGACCGACCTCTCACGTCTGGCCAATGAGCTGGGCGCATCGCAGCCGGCGCTGAAGCAGCCGCCGGAGAGCGAGCCGCTCGAGGACGAGCTGGAAGACGACCCGTACGCTCAGTACGCGGCGCGTTACAACGACGATGAGGACGAGGACGACCAGACGTCCGAGCAGTCCGCCTATCGTCGCCGCGCTTGACGCGATAACTCTCACCGGCCCGGTCCGGGGCCTCGCCCCGGGCCGGGTTCTGTGCTGCCCAGACGCTGGCGCTGTGCCGTGCCGACCACTCCGGTGCGGGCCGGATGTGCCCACCCGTGCCGCCCTGCGGCACGACTGCCCACACCCGGCTCACTCGATCAGCTCGCGTAGTCACCATTCAAGGCCACGGCCTCTGCGTGGTCGCCGCGCTCGGTGATCTCTCCCGCTACCCAGGCGTCCACGCCCCGGTCGGCGAAGGTCGCCAGCGCCACGTCCACGGACTCCTGCGGTACGACGGCCATCATGCCGACGCCCATGTTCAGGGTCTTCTCCAGCTCGAGCCGCTCGACGCCGCCGAGCTTCCCCACCAGGTCGAAGACCGCGCCCGGCGCCCAGGTCGAGCGGTCGACGGTCGCGTGCAGGTGGTCCGGGATCACCCGGGCCAGGTTGTTGGCGAGCCCGCCGCCGGTGATGTGCGAGAAGGCGTGCACCTCGGCCGTACGGGTGAGGGCCAGACAGTCCAGCGAGTAGATCCGGGTGGGCTCCAGCAGCTCCTCGCCGAGGGTGCGGCCGAACTCCGGAACCTCGCGGTCCAGCTCCCAGCCGGCACGGTCGAAGAGCACATGGCGGACCAGCGAGTACCCGTTCGAGTGAAGTCCGGACGAGGCCATCGCGATGACGGCGTCACCCGTACGGATGAGGTCCGCACCGAGCAGCCGGTCGGCCTCGACCACGCCGGTGCCGGCGCCGGCGACGTCGAACTCGTCCGCGCCGAGCAGACCCGGGTGCTCGGCGGTCTCGCCGCCGACGAGGGCGCAGCCCGCGAGGGTGCAGCCCTCGGCGATGCCCTTGACGATGGCGGCCACGCGCTCCGGGTAGACCTTGCCGACGCAGATGTAGTCGGTCATGAACAGCGGCTCGGCGCCGCAGACGACCAGGTCGTCCACGACCATGCCGACCAGGTCGTGGCCGATGGTGTCGTAGACGCCCATCCGGCGGGCGATGTCGACCTTGGTGCCGACGCCGTCGGTCGCGGAGGCGAGCAGCGGGCGCTCGTACCGCTTGAGGGCGGAGGCGTCGAAGAGGCCGGCGAAGCCGCCGAGGCCCCCGACGACCTCGGGGCGGGTGGCCTTCTTCACCCACTGCTTCATCAGTTCGACGGCGCGGTCGCCCGCTTCGATGTCGACGCCCGCGCTTGCGTAGCTGGCACCGGTGGTCTCAGAAGACATGGTCTTGAGATCTTTCGTGTCGTTCGTAACTACGGGTGGGCGAGCGCTACGGGCGACGGAGCGCGTCGGCGGCGTCCGCGCCGCCGGCCAGCTCGGTCTCCAGCAGCTGCTTGCCGAGCAGCTCCGGGTCGGGGAGCTCCATCGGGTACTCGCCGTCGAAGCAGGCGCGGCAGAGGTTGGGCTTGGCGATGGCGGTCGCCTCGATCATGCCGTCGAGCGAGATGTACGCCAGGGAGTCGGCGCCCAGCGACTTGCCGATCTCGTCGACCGTCATGCCGTTGGCGATCAGCTCGGCGCGGGTGGCGAAGTCGATCCCGAAGAAGCAGGGCCACTTCACCGGCGGCGACGAGATCCGTACGTGGACCTCGGCGGCCCCGGCCTCGCGCAGCATCCGCACGAGCGCGCGCTGGGTGTTGCCGCGGACGATCGAGTCGTCGACGACCACCAGGCGCTTGCCCTTGATGACTTCCTTGAGCGGATTGAGCTTGAGCCGGATGCCGAGCTGGCGGATGGTCTGGCTCGGCTGGATGAAGGTCCGGCCGACGTAGCTGTTCTTGACCAGGCCCGTGCCGTACGGGATGCCGCTGGCCTCCGCGTAGCCGACGGCGGCCGGGGTGCCGGACTCCGGTGTCGGTATCACCAGGTCGGCGTCGACCGGGGCCTCGGCGGCGAGGCGGCGGCCCATCTCCACCCGGGAGAGGTAGACGTTGCGGCCGGCGATGTCGGTGTCGGGGCGGGCCAGGTAGACGTACTCGAAGACGCAGCCGCGCGGCTTGGCGTCGGCGAAGCGGGAGGTCCGCAGGCCGTTCTCGTCGATGGCGATCATCTCGCCGGGCTCGATCTCGCGGACGAAGGTCGCACCGCAGATGTCGAGGGCGGCCGTCTCCGAGGCCACCACCCAGCCGCGCTCCAGGCGGCCGAGGACCAGCGGGCGGATGCCCTGCGGGTCACGGGCGGCGTAGAGCGTGTGCTCGTCCATGAAGACGAGGCAGAAGGCGCCCTTGACGCCGGGCAGCACCTTGGCGGCGGCCTGCTCGACGGTCAGCGGCTTGCCGTCGTCGTCGGTCTGGCCGGCCAGCAGGGCGGTCACCAGGTCGGTGTCGTTGGTCGCCGCGACCTGGTTGGCCCGGCCGTTCTCCCTGGGGAGGGCGGCGACCATCTCGGCCAGCTCGGCGGTGTTGACCAGGTTGCCGTTGTGGCCCAGCGCGATGGAGCCGTTGGCGGTCGCCCGGAAGGTCGGCTGCGCGTTCTCCCACACCGAGGCTCCGGTGGTGGAGTAGCGGGCGTGACCGACCGCGATGTGGCCCTGGAGGGAGCCGAGGGAGGTTTCGTCGAAGACCTGGGACACCAGTCCCATGTCCTTGAAAACGAGGATCTGGGAGCCGTTGCTCACCGCGATGCCCGCGGACTCCTGTCCACGGTGCTGCAGCGCATACAGCCCGAAATAGGTGAGTTTGGCGACCTCTTCACCCGGAGCCCAGACACCGAAGACGCCGCAAGCGTCCTGGGGGCCCTTTTCGCCGGGAAGCAGGTCGTGGTTGAGTCGTCCGTCACCACGAGGCACACCTTGAGTCTATGGCAGGGACGAGGTTCATCCGAACCGGGGACGACCGGACATGCCTCACACCACGCACAGCCACTCGACGGGCACAGCGAATCACTGTTTTATGGCTGAAAATCATCCTGCGCTCAACTGAGCAGCGGGAGTTGGTCCGCAATGTCGGCCCGTTCGCCACTCGCTGTGACGCTTGCTTCGTTCAACGCGGCGGACCACGCCAAACGGCCTGTGGCCAGGCGAATCCAGGTCAGCGGGTCGGTCTCCACGACATTGGGAGGCGTGCCGCGGGTGTGCTTGGGGCCCGCCACGCACTGCACTACGGCAAATGGCGGGATCCTTACCTCCACGGAGCCGCCGGGAGCCTTGGCGGCGAGGGTGTCGGCAAGCAGCCGGGTAGCCGTGGCCAAAGCCCAGCGTTCGTAAGGGATCTTGGTGTTGAGAGCGGCCGCGAGGTCGTCGGTGTGGGTGACGAGCTCCACGCAGCGGGTGGCCAGGAGGTCGTCCAGCCGCATGCCTCCGACACCGCCCGCCACCAGCCGGTCCGGCGCCGCGACGGCGGTCAGCTCGGCGAACCGGTCCGCGACGCGGTCGATGAGCGTGAGGGGATCGGTCTCGGCCGCCGCGGTGCGGGTCGACTCGTCAACACGCCCGGCCAGGGCGGCCGTCCCGGACGCCCATTGCACGGCGGTGATCTCCCGTACGGGCGGCGCGGGCAGTTCGAGCAGGCGGTTGACGGCGCCCACGCCCAGCGCGATGTGCGCCGTCAACTCCCGTACGGTCCAGGCGCCGAGCCGGGTGGGCAGGGCGAACTGCCCGTCGTCGAGGGCTTCGACGACGGTGCGTACGGTGCGCAGCTGCGCCGTGATGGCGTTGCGCGTCTTGACGAGGTCGTAGGTGCGGGGAGCCATGCGGCCGAGCGTACCGGGGTGCGGTCCGCCGACGCGGTACGGGAGATGGCCGGACGGGTGACCGCCGGACGGGCCGCCTTCGGCCCGTCCGGCGGTGCGGGACTAGGCCAGCAGCCCCGGAATCGTCGCTTCGTGTGCGGTGCGCAGCTCTTCCAGCGGAAGGGCGAACTGCCCCTGCACGTCGATCGCTTCGCCGTCCACGACGCCGATCCGCGTCGCGGGCAGGCCCCGCGCCTCGCACATGTCGCCGAAGCGCAGCTCCTCGCTGCGCGGCACGGCGACGACCGCGCGGCCGGCCGACTCCGAGAAGAGGAAGACGAACGGGTCGATGCCGTCGGGCACGATGATCCGGGCGCCCTTGCCGCCGCGCAGGCACGACTCGACGAGGGCCTGGATCAGGCCGCCGTCGGACAGGTCGTGCGCCGCGTCGATCATGCCGTCGCGGGAGGCCGCGATCAGGATGTCGGCCAGCAGCTTCTCGCGGCCCAGGTCCACGGCCGGCGGCAGGCCGCCGAGGTGGTCGTGGATCACCTGCGACCAGGCCGAACCGCCCAGCTCCTCCTTGGTGTCACCCAGCAGGTAGAGCAGGTGGCCCTCGTCGGAGAACGCCATCGGCGTACGGCGGTTGACGTCGTCGATGACGCCCAGCACCGCGACCACGGGGGTCGGGTGGATGGCGGTCTCACCGGTCTGGTTGTACAGCGAGACGTTGCCGCCGGTGACGGGGGTGCCCAACTCCAGGCAGCCGTCCGCCAGACCGCGCGTGGCCTCGGCGAACTGCCACATGACGGCCGGGTCCTCGGGCGAGCCGAAGTTCAGGCAGTTGGAGATGGCCAGCGGCCGGGCTCCGGTGGCGGCCACGTTGCGGTACGACTCGGCGAGCGCGAGCTGGGCGCCGGCGTACGGGTCGAGCTTGGCGTAGCGGCCGTTGCCGTCGGTGGCGACCGCGACGCCGAGGTTGGTGTCCTCGTCGACGCGGACCATGCCGGAGTCCTCGGGCTGGGCGAGCACGGTGTTGCCCTGCACGAAGCGGTCGTACTGGCTGGTGATCCAGGACTTGGAGGCCTGGTTCGGCGAGGAGACCACCGCGAGGACCTGCTCGCGCAGTTCCTCGGCCGTGGCCGGGCGGGCGAGCTTGCCCGCATCGTCGGCCTGGAGGGCGTCCTGCCACTCGGGGCGGGCGTACGGGCGCTCGTACACCGGGCCCTCGTGGGCGACGGTGCGCGGCGGCACGTCCACGATCTGCTCGCCGTGCCAGAAGATCTCCAGCCGCTCGCCGTCGGTGACCTCACCGATGACGGTGGCGATGACGTCCCACTTCTCGCAGATCTCAAGGAAGCGGTCGACCTTGCCGGGCTCGACGATCGCGCACATGCGCTCCTGCGACTCGCTCATGAGGATCTCCTCGGGCGAGAGGGTCGCATCGCGCAGCGGCACCCGGTCGAGCTCGACGCGCATGCCGCCGGAGCCGGCGCTGGCGAGCTCGCTGGTGGCGCAGGACAGGCCCGCGCCGCCGAGGTCCTGGATGCCGTCGACCAGGTCCTCGCGGAAGATCTCCAGGGTGCACTCGATGAGGAGCTTCTCCTGGAAGGGGTCGCCGACCTGGACGGCGGGGCGCTTGCTCGGCTTCGAGTCGTCGAAGGTCTCCGAAGCGAGCACGGAGACGCCGCCGATGCCGTCGCCGCCGGTGCGGGCGCCGTAGAGGATGACCTTGTTGCCGGCGCCGGAGGCCTTGGCCAGGTGGATGTCCTCGTGCTTCATCACGCCGACGCACAACGCGTTGACCAGCGGGTTGCCCTGGTAGCAGGCGTCGAAGACGACCTCGCCGCCGATGTTGGGCAGGCCCAGGCAGTTGCCGTAGCCGCCGATGCCCGCGACGACGCCCGGCAGGACGCGCTTGGTGTCGGGGTGGTCGGCGGCGCCGAAGCGCAGCGGGTCCATGACGGCGACCGGGCGGGCGCCCATGGCGAGGATGTCGCGGACGATCCCGCCGACGCCGGTGGCCGCGCCCTGGTAGGGCTCGATGTACGAGGGGTGGTTGTGCGACTCGACCTTGAAGGTGACCGCGTAGCCCTGGCCGACGTCGACGACGCCCGCGTTCTCGCCGATGCCGACGAGCAGGGCATCGTTCTCGGGGGCCTTCTCGCCGAACTGGCGCAGGTGGACCTTGCTCGACTTGTACGAGCAGTGCTCGGACCACATGACGCTGTACATGGCGAGCTCGGCGCCGGTGGGGCGGCGGCCGAGGATGTCGCGGACGCGCGCGTACTCGTCCGGCTTGAGGCCGAGCTCGGCCCAGGGCTGATCGGTGTCGGGGGTCTCGCCCGCGTGCTTGACGGTGTCGAGGGTCATGATGCGCTGACCAGCTTCTTGAGGATCGAAGTGAAGAATCCGAGCCCGTCCGTGCGGCCGGTGCCGACCAGGGGCTCGACGGCGTGCTCGGGGTGCGGCATCAGGCCGACGACGTTGCCCGCGGCGTTGGTGATGCCGGCGATGTCGCGCAGCGAGCCGTTGGGGTTGCCGTCGAGGTAGCGGAAGGCGACGCGGCCCTCCGCCTCCAGCTCGTCGAGGGTCCGCTCGTCGGCCACGTAGCGGCCGTCGATGTTCTTGAGCGGGATGGAGATCTCCTGGCCCGCCTCGTAGTCGGCCGTCCAGGCGGTGGCCGCGTTCTCGACGCGGAGCTTCTGGTCGCGGCAGATGAAGTGCAGGTGGTTGTTGCGCAGCATCGCGCCGGGCAGCAGGTGGGTCTCGGTGAGCACCTGGAAGCCGTTGCAGATGCCGAGGACGGGCATTCCCGCCTTCGCCTGCTCGATGACGGTCTCCATCACCGGCGAGAAGCGGGAGATGGCGCCCGCCCGCAGATAGTCGCCGTAGGAGAAACCGCCGGGCAGCACCACGGCGTCGACCTGTTTGAGGTCCTTGTCCCGGTGCCACAGGGGCACGGCTTCGAGTCCGGCGATCCGGACTGCGCGCTGGGTGTCGCGGTCGTCCAGAGTGCCGGGGAACGTAACGACTCCTACGCGTGCGGTCACGAGTCCACTCGCACGGTGAAGTCTTCGATCACGGTGTTCGCGAGAAACGTTTCCGCCATCTCGTGGATTCGGGCGAGGGCGGCGTCGTCGACCGGACCCTCCACCTCGAGTTCAAAGCGCTTGCCCTGACGGACGTCGGCGATCCCCTCGAAACCCAGGCGTGGCAGCGCGCGCTGCACCGCCTGGCCCTGCGGGTCGAGGATCTCCGGCTTGAGCATGACGTCGACTACGACGCGTGCCACTGGCACTCCCGGTGTGTGGTGCGTGAGCTGAAGCGGTACGGCCAGAGTACAGTCCCCAAAAATCTACGCGCATAGATATGTTGGGCTTATCCTTCGCGTTTACGAAGGGCACACGGAAGCGCTCGGAAAAATTCCAGGAAAAACAGCGGAAGATCCCACCGTTGCGATTACGGTGGAGCGCGCAGACGGAATTAACTGGGCCGCATCACGCATTGCCCTTTGCTGTACAAATGAATATGAATTGACCGAGAACAACCGCAACCTTCACATCGCCGCAGGTCAACGTGGCGATACTGGCCGAAAGGACCGATTTCCGTGGCGCAGCGCGTAGTGGTCACACTCTCCGACGACTTGGACGGCGGGGAAGCCGCGGAGACCCTCATCTTCGGACTCGACGGCAAGTCGTACGAGATCGACCTGAACACTGCCAATGCGAAGAAACTGCGGGGCATCCTCGCGCCTTACGTGGACGCCGGCCGCAAGCAGTCCCGCTCCGGCAAGGTCTACCGCCGCACGGCCGTCGCGCCCGACCCGGCCGCGGTGCGGGCGTGGGCCCGCTCGCACGGCATGGAGGTGCCGCCGCGCGGCCGGATCCCCAAGAAGGTCTACGAGGCGTTCAACGCGGCGGGCTGAGCGGACCCGGCGGACCCCGGCTCCGGCCCGACTTGCCAAGCACCCCGGATGATCAGCTAGAGTCTGGATCACACCGAGGGGCAAGGCCGGGAAACGGGCCGGAACTTCGGGGTCATGCGGGTGTAGCTCAGTAGTAGAGCGCCCCCTTTCCAAGGGGGAGGCGCAGTGTGCGATTCCTGTCACCCGCTCTGACCGTCCACCAGTCACGTACGTGACTGGTCTGGATGGGCGCGCGGGTGTAGCTCAGTAGTAGAGCGCCCTCTTTCCAAGGGGGAGGCGCAGTGTGCGATTCCTGTCACCCGCTCTGACCGTCCACCAGTCACGCACGTGACTGGTCTGGATGGGCGCGCGGGTGTAGCTCAGTAGTAGAGCGCCCCCTTTCCAAGGGGGAGGCGCAGTGTGCGATTCCTGTCACCCGCTCTCATCACTTACCGACCACGGTCGTGGATCAGGTACAGTGGTGCACGCGCCGCCCGGTGAAAGCCGGTCGGATGCATGCGGACGTAGCTCAGTTGGTAGAGCGCAACCTTGCCAAGGTTGAGGTCGCGAGTTCGAGCCTCGTCGTCCGCTCAGTGTGAGAAGGCCCCGGTCCTTGTGACCGGGGCCTTCTTCGTATGCGCCCGCCCGGCCCTCATGACATTCGTCATCGGAAGTCATGACAGCCCGCACTGATCCGCGCGGGGATCCGCCGGGAGCCTTGAAGCATGGATGTCGGAGACGGTGTGATCGAGGTCTCGGAGCTGCGGCGCAGGTACGGGCAGCCGGGGGCCGAGGGGTTCGAGGCGGTGCGGGACGTGTCCTTCTCCGTGCGGCGGGGGGAGTTGTTCGCGCTCCTGGGGACGAACGGGGCGGGCAAGACCTCCACGGTCGAGCTGCTGGAGGGCCTGGCCCGGCCGACCGGGGGCCGGGTGCGGGTGCTGGGCCACGATCCGTACGAGGAACGCGGCGCGGTGCGGCCCCGGATGGGCGTGATGCTCCAGGAGGGCGGCTTCCCGTCCGACCTGACCGTCGCCGAGACGGTGCGGATGTGGGCGGGCTGTACGACCGGGGCCCGGCCGGTCGGGGAGGCGCTCGGCCTCGTCGGTCTCGAAGCGCGCCGGGACGTGCGGATCAAGCAGCTCTCCGGCGGCGAGCGACGGCGGCTGGACCTCGCCCTCGCGCTGCTGGGGCGGCCGGAGGTGCTCTTCCTCGACGAGCCGACGACGGGCCTGGACCCCGAGGCGCGGCACACCACCTGGGAGTTGGTGCGGCGGCTGCGCGACGAGGGCACCACGGTGCTGCTCACCACGCACTACCTGGAGGAGGCGGAGAGCCTCGCCGACCGGCTGGCGATCATGCGTGAGGGACGGATCGTCGCCTCGGGGACGCCCGGCCAGGTGATCGGCGCCTATCCCGCCCGGATCCGCTTCGCGATGCCGACGGGGTGGTTCGTGGGCGACCTGCCGCCGCTGGACGCGCTGGGGGTGCTCCGGCACCAGGAGTCCGACGGCCGGGTCGAGCTCCAGACGACCGAGCTGCAGCGCACCCTGACCGGGCTGCTCTTCTGGGCCCGGGACAAGGACGTGGAGTTGGAGGGGCTGGACGCGCGGACCGCTTCGCTGGAAGAGGCGTTCCTGGCGATAGCGGGGGCTTCGGCCCCGGGGAGGGGCGAGTGATGGCGACGGAGACGGCGAGCGCGACGGGTACGGGGGTCCCGACGGGCACGACGACCGCGGCAGGACGGGCCCTGGCCCTGGGACGGGCGGAGCTGACGCTCCTGGGGCGCAACAGGATGGCGCTCTACACGGTCCTGCTGACGCCCGTCCTCGTGATCTACGCGGTGAGCTCGGGGGCGCGGAAGCTCGATCTCAGCGGGTCCGGGATGTCCTTCAAGGAAGCGACGATGACGGGCGCCTTCGGGTACGTCCTGATCTTCGTCGTCTACTGCAACTTGATGAGCGTCTTCACCGCGCGGCGCGAGGAGCTCGTCCTCAAGCGGCTGCGCACGGGCGAGGCCGGCGATCTGGAGATCCTGGCGGGCACGGCGCTGCCGTCCCTGACCATCGCCGTCGCGCAGTGCGCCCTGCTGGTGACGGCGGGCATGGCATGGCTGCACATGCGCATACCGGCGCGCCCCGATCTGCTGGTGGCGGGCGTGCTGCTGGGCCTCGCCCTGCTGACGCCGCTGGCCGCCGCGTGCACGGCCTTCACCAAGAGCTCGGAGACCGCGCAACTCGCGGCAATGCCGCTGGTGATGGTCTCGATGCTGGGCTCCGGGATGTTCTGCCCGCTGGAGGCGATGCCGGACGCGCTCGCGAAGGCCTGCTCGCTGCTGCCCATGACCCCGGTCGTGCAGCTGATGCGCGACGGCTGGCTCGGCGGGGCGAGCACGGCCGGGACCCTGGGGCATCTGGGGGCCGCGTTGGCCTGGACGGCGGTCGCGGTGTTTGCTGTACGTCGCTGGTTCCGCTGGGAACCACGGCGCTGAGCTGGAGAGACAACCGGGGGTGGGGCGCGCGTGATCGGTCGGGTGCGGGGGTTTCGCAGCCACAGCAAGGTCAAACAGATCGACCTCTACTCGCGCGGGGTGCTGTACGTGGCCCCGTGGCTGTTCGTCCTGATGCAGGCGGGCGGGCTGGTGGGGCCGGCCCGGTCCGGCCCCGCTGTCCAGTACCTCGCCCTGGCCCTGGTCGTCGTGTCGGCCGTCCAGGCCGGGACCGGCATCGGCCTGCTGCGCCGGGCCCTCGACCGCTACCTCGGCAAGGGGGAGGCGCAACTGCGGGGGCGGTTGGCGCTCTCGTTCGCGCTGCTGACCGCGGCGTTCGGGCTGCTCGCGGCAGTGCTGGCGAAGGCCTTCGACGAGCAGACCGCGCAGAACGCGCCCACGATGCTCATGGGGGTCGCCCTGACGCCCCTGGGCGCGTTCTGCCTGATCGTGCGCAAGCGGGTCTACGCCGTCGTCTGCACGGTGGTCTCGTTGCTGGCGAACGTGCCGTTCGTCCTGACCGGCACGGCCGGGGCGGGAATGGTGGGGCCCTTCGTCGGGTCGATGTTCGTCAGCGGGTGGGTCCTGCTGATGGTCCGGGTCACCGCGTGGATGCTCTCGATCATCTGGGAGGTCGACGCGGCCCGCGGGGTGCAGGCGCGGCTCGCGGTCGCCGAGGAGCGGCTGCGGTTCTCGCGGGACATGCACGACATACTCGGCCGGAACCTCGCGGCGATCGCGCTCAAGAGCGAGCTCGCCGTGCAGCTCTCGCGGCGGGGCTCGGCCGCGGCCGCGGACCAGATGGCCGAGGTGCAGCGGATCGCGCAGGAGTCCCAGCGCGAGCTGCGCGAGGTCGTCCGCGGCTACCGCGAGGCCGACCTGCACACCGAACTGGTCGGCGCCCGGGGCATCCTGGCCGCCGCCGGCATCGAGTGCCGCATCGACGACGCGGCCGTCGACGAACTGCCGCCGCCGGTCCAGTCGGCGCTGGCCTGGGTGGTCCGCGAGGCCACGACGAACGTGCTGCGGCACGCGGACGCGGGGCGCTGCGCGCTGCGCCTGCGGCGGGTGGACGGACAGGCGGTCCTGGTGGTGGAGAACAACGGCGTGCGGGAGGCCGGCGCGGGCGGCTCCGGTGCCGGGGGCGGTTCGGGGCTCGCGGGTCTGCGGGAGCGGCTGACGGGGCTGGGGGGCACGCTCACCTGCGAGTACGGGGCGAACGGCACGTTCCTGCTGACGGCGCGGGTGCCCGTGGCCGCGACGGCGGCCGAGGGTGCAAAGGTGGAAGAGCTCCCCGTGCCCGCCCCCTTCCAGGGGACTCCCGTTCCGGAGAGGACGGGCTCGTGATCCCGGAGCCGGCCGGTGAGCCGATCCGTGTGATGCTCGCGGACGACGAGCATCTGATCCGTGGGGCGCTCGCCGCGCTGCTCGGGCTCGAGGACGATCTGCGGGTCGTGGCCGAGGCCGCCTCGGGGAGCGAGGCACTGGCGATGGCGCGCGTGCACCGGCCGGACGTGGCAGTACTGGATCTCCAGATGCCAGGGCTGGACGGTGTGATGGTGGCCACATCCCTGCGGGCCGAACTGCCCGGCTGCCGCACCATGATCGTGACCGGTCACGGCCGTCCCGGGCATCTGAAGCGGGCCCTGGGGGCGGGGGTGCGCGGGTTCGTGCCCAAGACCGTGTCGGCCCAGCGGCTCGCCGAGATCATCCGTACGGTGCACGGCGGAAGCCGTTACGTCGACCCGGAGTTGGCGGCCGACGCGATCAGTGCGGGCGATTCGCCGCTGACCGCCCGCGAGGCGGAACTGCTGGAACTGGCCGAGGGCGGCGCACCCATCGCGGAGATCGCCGAGCGCGCCTCGCTGACGCCGGGGACGGTCCGCAATTACCTCTCGGCGGCCACGGCGAAGCTCGGCGCGGAGAACCGTCACGCGGCGGCGCGCATCGCACGTGCTCAGGGTTGGCTATAGTGGTACCCGCACCGCACGAGAGCGCGGGGCGAATGCGGACGTAGCTCAGTTGGTAGAGCACCACCTTGCCAAGGTGGATGTCGCGAGTTCGAGTCTCGTCGTCCGCTCAGAGAACGAAGGCCCGGTCGATATCGACCGGGCCTTCGGCGTTATCGGCTGGTTTTCTGTTCGCCCTGGTGCGGGAAGCGCAGCCGGAAGCGGGCGCCGCCGGTCTCCGCCCGTTCCGCGGTGAGCTCCGCGCCGTGGGCGCGGGCGATCTGCCGGGCCATGGCCAGGCCCAGGCCCGAGCCGGGCAGCGCCCGGGCCTGCCGGGAGCGGTAGAAGCGGTCGAAGACGTAGGGCAGGTCCTCCGCCGCGATGCCGGGACCGTGATCGCGCACCGTGAGGTCGATGCCACCCTCCGCACGCGCCAGGCGCACCTCGACCATCGCCCCGGTGGGGCTGAACTTGGCGGCGTTGTCCAGCAGGTTGGACAGCAGCCGGGCCAGCCGGGCGGGCACCCCGGGGACGGTGGCCTCGGTGACGTCCGCGGTGAACGGCGTGCCCGGCCAGTGGCCACGGGCCTCGGCGGCACAGCGTTCGGTGAGCAGGTCCAGCCGGACCTGCTCCACCAGCGGCTGCGGCTCCTCGTCGCGGGCCAGCTCGATGAGGTCGTTGACCATGCCCGTCACCTCGCGCAGCTGCCGTCCGAGCGCGCCCGCGGCCCGGTCGCGCTGGGCGGCGGTGAGCCGGTCGGCGCGGGCGAGGAGCTCGGCGTTGGTGCGCAGCGCCGTCAGCGGGGTGCGCAGCTCGTGGGAGGCGTCGGCGACGAGGCGGCGCTGGGCGGCGACGGCCTCCTCCAGCTCGCCGAGCATGGTGTTGAAGCTGGTGGCCAGGCGGGTGATCTCGTCCTGGCGACGGGCACCTCTTTTCTCGTAGCGGGGCAACTCGATGCGGTGGGCGGGGTCGCGGGTGGCGGCGATGCGCTCGGCGGTGGCAGCGATGCGGGTGACGGGGCGCAGGGACGTCCGCGAGGCCAGGTAGCCGAGTCCGGCCGCGAGCAGCACGCCGACGCCGCCGACCGCGGCGAGGTAGCCGCCGGCCTGCCGTACGCCCTGGTCGACGGTGTCGGAGCGGGCGGCGACCTGCAGGGCCCGGCCCTTCTCACCCGGAATGGGGGCGGTCAGCATCCGCATGGGGTGCCCGTGATGGGTGATGTCGCTGTAGTGGGCGCCGAGGGTGCCCGCGGCGACGCGGCGGGTGGCGCCGGTGACGGGCAGGGCGAGGCCCCGCTGGCCGGGGGCGGCGGGGTCGGCGGGGACGACCTGGGCGCAGGCCGGTGCGGCGAGGTAGGCGCACTGGTCGTAGAGGACGCCGCTGCGTACGTCGTGGCTCTGCTGGGCGATGATCCCGGCCTGTTGTTTGAGCTGGAGGTCGAGCTGGCGGACGAGTTCGTAGCGGATGACGACGTAGGCGGCGGCCAGTACGCCGAGGGCGACGAGGGCGACGGCGGCCGAGGTGATCAGGGCCAGGCGGGCGCGCAGGGGTCTGCGGGCGAGCAGCCGGTTCACCGCTGGGCCAGGAGGTAGCCGACGCCGTGCACGGTGTGGACGAGGCGGGGTGCGCCGCCGGCCTCGAGTTTGCGGCGCAGGTAGCCGACGTAGACGGCGAGGGAGTTGGATTCGGGGCCGAAGTCGGCGCCCCAGACGCGTTCTTGGATCACTTCGCGGGGCAGTGCCTGGCCCGGGTGGCGCATCAGGACTTCGAGGAGCGCGAATTCGGTGCGGGTGAATTCAAGCGGGATGCCGCCGCGTTCGCCGGTGCGGGTGAGGGGGTCGACGGTGAGGTCGGAGAAGGCCAGCTCGCCGGTTCCGGCGGCCGCCGTGGCGGTGGCGGCGCGGCGCAGCAGGGCGCGCAGCCGGGCGAGGAGTTCGTCGAGGGCGAAGGGTTTGACGAGGTAGTCGTCGGCGCCGGCGTCCAGGCCCGCGACCCGGTCGGAGACGGCGTCGCGGGCGGTGAGGACGAGGACGGGCGTGCGGTCGCCGAGTTGGCGCAGCCGGCGGCAGACGGCGAGGCCGTCGAGGACGGGCATGGCGAGGTCGAGCACGATGGCCGCCGGGGGCGCGGCGGCGACGGCGGAGAGGGCTTCCAGGCCGTCGGCGGCGGCGCGTACGAGGTAGCCCTCCATCTGCAGGGCGTCGATGACGGCCGCCCGGACGTCGGGGTCGTCGTCGACGACGAGTACGGGCGGCTGGGCCATGGTCTCTCCGGCGGGGTGGGGGCACAGGTGCGGTGCCCCCACCTTGGCAGACGTTGTCTGAGAGGGCTCTTAGGACGTCTGCGTCAGGCCCCTGCCGCCCACTTGACGCCGGTGAGCCGCTCGTAGGCCTCCGCGTACTTGGCGCTGGTGCGCTCGACGACCTCGTCGGGCAGCGGCGGGGGCGGCTGCTCGCCGTGGCGGTCCCAGGCGGCGGCCGGGGAGGTCAGCCAGTCGCGGATGTACTGCTTGTCGAAGGACGGCTGGGGGCGGCCGGGCTGCCAGGAGTCGGCGGGCCAGAAGCGGGAGGAGTCGGGGGTGAGCACCTCGTCGGCGAGGACCAGGTCGCCGTCGTCGAAGCCGAATTCGAACTTGGTGTCGGCGAGGATGATGCCGCGGTCGCGGGCGATCTCGCGGGCGCGGCTGTAGACGGCGAGGGTGGCCTGGCGGAGGCGGGCGGCGGTCTCCGCGCCGACCTGGCGGGCCGCTTCCTCGTAGGAGACGTTCTCGTCGTGCTCGCCGACGGCGGCCTTGGTGGCGGGGGTGAAGATCGGGGAGGGCAGTTCGGAGCCGTCCTCCAGGCCCTCGGGGAGGGCGAGGCCGCAGACGGTGCGGGTCTGCCGGTATTCGGCGAGGCCGGAGCCGGTGAGGTAGCCGCGGGCGACGCACTCGACGGGGACCATGTCCAGGGCCCGGCAGATCAGGGTGCGGCCGGCCCAGTCGGCGGGGGCACCGGGGGGCAGTTCGGTGGACAGGACGTGGTGCGGGACCAGGTCGGCGAGGCGGTCGAACCACCACAGGGAGAGCTGGGTGAGGATCCGGCCCTTGTCGGGGATCTCGGTGGGCAGGACCCAGTCGTAGGCGGACATGCGGTCGGTGGCGACCATCACCAGCTCGCCCGCCTCGTTGCGGTAGAGGTCGCGGACCTTGCCGGTGTGCAGATGCACAAGGCCCGGCACTTCCGCGGGCTTGGGCTTCTCGACGAATCCGGACACGCGTCCTCCTGGTGGTTTGTCCAAACACCTCGATTCTGCCGTACGGCCGGATCCATGCCTCGGTGAGGGTCAGCCGCGTTTGCAGATGCGGTCCAGGAGGTTGGCCGTGGCGCGCTGGATGCGGGCGTCCACATGGCCCGGGCGGTCGAGGGCGGGGGACCAGGCGAAGGTGCCGGAGGCGAAGACGAGGGCACCGCTGGGGGCGCGGTAGAGCGAGGTCTCCTGGTGGCGGCGGCGGCCCTCGCTGTCGGCGTAGGGGGAATGGGCGAGGAGGATGCGGCGGGTGTGCTGGGGCAGGGCCGTCCGGGGGTAGTAGCGGTCGGCTTCGCCGGCGACGAGGCCGGGGAGTTCGTCGCCCTCGCCGGCGCCGGTGGCCTCCCACAGCCAGTGGTCGGCGTTGCGGACGACGAGGGGGGCGGGCTCGGGGACCCGGCCCGCGTACTGGATGCCGAGCAGCTGCTGTTCGGGGGGTGTCATGTCGCGCCAGAGCGCGGAGCGGCCGGGGCCGCGGCGTTTTCGGCAGGTGAGCAGGTGGTCGGGGCCGGCCGGGGAGGGGGCGAGCTCGATCTGCCAGTACATGGTGTTGGCGGAGAGGAAGACCATGGAGGTGCCGCCGTCGCGCGCGTCCTCGACGGCGCGGCGCATGGCGTGCGACCAGTACTCGTCATGGCCGGGGAAGACCATGCCCCGGTAGCGTGCCGGATCGATTCGTCCGGCGTGGAGGTCGCGGGCTTCGGCGTAGGCGAGGTCGTAGCCGTAGCGCTCGGCCCAGCGGATGAAGTCGTAGGCGTGGCCCACGTGCAGCGGCAGGCCGGCGCCCGCGTAGGGGCGGTCGAAGGAGACGGTGGTGGCGGCGCCCTCTTCGCCGAGCAGGCGGCCGTTCTCGTCCCAGGCGTGGTAGAGGCTGGCGCCCGTGTGGCCGTCCTCGGGGTAGAGGTTGTAGGCCTGCCAGGTGATGTCGGGCAGGACGAGCAGCAGGTCGGCGGGGTTGGTGTCGCGGACGGTGAAGGGGATGTGGCTGCGGTAGCCGTCGGCGGTGGTCAGGACGGCCACGTAGGCGCCGGTGCTCCAGTGCGCGGGGACCTGCAACCGCCAGGACAGCCACCAGTGGTGGCAGGAGACGGTGCGGTCCGCGGTGAGCGGCGGGGGCTGGACGATGCCGGACAGCCGCGGGCTGGTGGTGATCTTGGCGGCGCCGACGCCGCCGTAGTGGCCGATGCGGTAGACGTCGACGGCGAACTGCTGGGGCGGGTCGACGGTGATGCGGAAGTCCAGGGCCTCGCCGGGGGCGACGGCGCTGGCCGAGGCGAAGCCCTTGATCTGGCAGTGGACGTCGTCGGCGGTGCGGGGCCCGGGTCTGCGGGGCGGTGGGACGCGGCTGCCCGCGGGGGCGACCACCGGGTCCACGTACCAGGGGATGATGTGGCCGGTGTCGTCGAAGTAGTACTCGCCGCCGCGCAGCCAGGGCAGCGGGCCCTGCCCGAAGGGGTCCGAGACAGCGTGTGCGAGTGCTCCGGACTCCCAGCGGCGGATCTGGTCCATCCCCATGTGCGCGCTCCCTCCCCGAGCCCCCGCATGCCCATTCGGTTTCCCAGCAGATCACAGGTCACGCCCGGCCCATCACTGTTCGTCGTGAAATTCCCCGAAAGTGATGGTCCTAGCACCTACACAGCGTGACTTCGTCACAGTGCGTCACGCCTGACGCGCCTTTCAGGCGAGCCGGACCGGCTTCTCCGTACGGACGCCGACCTCGCCGAGCCAGGCGCGCAGCGGGCCGCCGTCGCCCTCCTCGATGAGGCTGAGCACCGAGTGGGACAGATCGGCGCAGCGGGCGCCGCCGACGAGCAGGGCGGGCCCGTCCAGCCAGTCCAGGCCGGGGGCGGCCCCGGCGGTGTCCACGGCGGCGCAGCAGACCATGGCGGTGACGTGGTCGGTGAGCAGCTCCCGGCCGCTGCGGGGCGGCTGGAGCGGGAAGAGGGGGGCGAGGCCGTCGATCCAGGGATCGCCGGCGGCGACGGACACGCCCCTGCCCACCGCGCGCTCCTCCCGGGCCGCCTCGCGGGCCACCTCGGCGCTCAGCCGCACCTCCAGCTCCTCCCCCACCCCACCGCCGGCCGGGCCGGTGAGGCGCTCCAGGACGCGGGCGACGGTGGGGGCGGCGGAGCGGTCGTCCTGCCCGGGGGCGGGCGGGGCGCCCGTGGTGGCGCCGCAGGCGGCGATGTCGTCGAGGACGCGGTGCAGCCGGGCGGCCTCCAGCCGCCATTTGCGGTCCACGACCTCTTCCGGGTACTGGCTCCAGGCGACCGGCGACCAGTCGGGACCGGGCTCCGGCGGGCCGCCGTGGAAGAGCCGGGCGGCCAGCAGGGACGCGGCCTCGTCGATGAGGCCGGGCTCCTCCAGCAGGTCGCAGGCGGGGCGCTCCCCCAGGCGGGAGGCGAAGCCCTCCGCCAGCCGGTCGCGGCGGGAGAGCTCGGTGAGCGCGGAGACCACGCCCGCATCCAGCCGGGAGGGCCAGCGGCCCATCCGCCAGGCGGGCAGCGCGACCCGGTTGAGCAGCCGGTCCCAGCCGGCGTAGGCGAGGCCGACCTGCTCCTGGGCGACGATCCGCAGGCCGTAGTCCACGGCCTGGGCGCGCTCGGAGGCGGCCGCGGCGACCCCGCGCTCCATCTCGGCCGCGTGGTCGCGGCAGGAGCGCAGCAGCAGCCGGGCGGCCCAGCCGACGAAGGCGAGCAGAGGCCGGGCGGCGGCCACCGCGACGGCGGCGTCCAGGCCGCGGACGAAGCGGCGGGCCGCCGCTATGTCGGGGTGGGCGGCCGGGCCCGTGCCCGCCACGACCGGCGCGAGCAGGGCCCGCAGCTCGGCCACACGCATCCACCACAGGAACGGCGAGCCGATGACCAGCACGGGCGCCGCTGCGACGGCGCGCCGGGCCAACGGCATACGACCGGCCGGAGGGCCGTGCGCGGGGTGCGTACGGTCCTCCAGCCAGCTGTCGCAGTCGGGGGTCAGGGCTATCGCGGAGGGGGCCGGGACGTCCAGCCGGTCGGCGAGGTCGCGGACCAGGCGGTAGAGGTCGGGGGCGGTCTCCTCCGGGATGGGCACGGTGGGGCTGAGGGCCGGGCGGGCGCGGACGACCACGGCGGCCACGGCGGCGGCCAGCAGGAGCGCGAGGACGGCCGCCACGGTCACGGCCGGGCGGACGGCGTCCCACAGGGAGCCGTCGGGGATGCGGCCCATGGCGGAGCCCGCCGCCAGCACCACGGCGGCCGCGGCGGGCACCAGAGCGACGGCCAGCGCGGCGCTGCGCACGCGCAGCACGGCGAGGGCTCGGGTGCGCGCGGCCAGCGCGCCTGCTTCCGGACCTGCCACGAGACCGATCACCCCCAGTTGCCTGTAGTGCTCTGCCGAGGTGCACGGCGAGAGACCGGAAGAGAGCCCGACGCCGTCGTTGCTTACCTCCCCCACTGTGGCACCGGCCTCTGACATCGCAATGCCGGTGGGCCAGTTGCCGGACGCGCAGCAGACGGCCTGCGCCGCACCCTAGTTGGGGGCGGTGCATCCGTCAGCTGGTTGGAGAAGCGGTCACCCGATGGAATGGCTTTGGGCAAAGCCCCCTGCGGACCGTGCGCACACCGGTCCGCCCGTCCCGCGGATGCGCGGGACGGTTGGGACCGAAACGGCTGAAACGGACCGGGTGACAAGCCGGGTACAGGCGCGGGGAGGCGCTCAGGCCGAGGCCGCGACCTTCGCCGCGATGTCCGTCCGGTGGTGCGAGCCCGCCAGCCGGATCCGGGAGACCGCCTCGTACGCCCGGGTGCGGGCGGCGGCCAGGTCCGGGCCGGTCGCCGTCACGGAGAGCACCCGGCCGCCCGCGCTGACCACCCGGCCCTCCTCGTCGCACTTGGTGCCCGCGTGCAGCACGTAGGCCGAATCCAGCTCGGCGGCCTCGGCCAGGCCCTCGATCACGTCACCGGTGCGCGGGGTGCCCGGGTAGTTGTGCGAGGCGACGACGACGGTCACGGCCGCACCCTCGCTCCAGCGCAGCGGCGGCACCGCGGCCAGCGTGCCGGTGGCGGCGGCCAGCAGCAGCCCGGCCAGCGGCGTCTTGAGGCGGGCGAGGACGACCTGGGTCTCGGGGTCGCCGAAGCGCGCGTTGAACTCGATGACCCGCACCCCGCGCGAGGTGATCGCCAGCCCCGCGTAGAGCAGTCCGGAGAAGGACGTGCCCCGGCGGCGCAGCTCGTCGACGGTGGGCTGCAGGACGGTCCGGAGCACCTCGTCGACGAGCTTGGGGTCGGCCCACGGCAGCGGGGAGTACGCGCCCATGCCGCCCGTGTTGGGGCCCTCGTCGCCGTCCAGGGCGCGCTTGAAGTCCTGGGCGGGCTGCAGCGGCACGACCGTCTCGCCGTCCGTGACGGCGAACAGGGAGACCTCGGGGCCGTCCAGGAACTCCTCGATCACCACCTGCTCGCAGGCCAGCGCGTGCGCGCGGGCGGCGGCGAGGTCGGAGGTGACGACGACGCCCTTGCCCGCCGCCAGACCGTCGTCCTTGACGACGTAGGGGGCGCCGAAGGCGTCGAGGGCCTCGTCGATCTCCGCGGGGGTGGTGCAGACGTAAGCGCGGGCCGTGGGGACGTTCGCGGCGGCCATGACGTCCTTGGCGAAGGCCTTCGAGCCCTCCAGCAGGGCCGCCTCGGCCGAGGGGCCGAAGACCGGGATGCCGCGCTCGCGCACGGCGTCGGCGACGCCCGCCACCAGCGGGGCCTCCGGGCCGACGACGACCAGGCCGGCGTCCAGCGAGACGGCGAGCTCCGCGACGGCCGCGCCGTCCAGCGCGTCCACCGGGTGCACCTCCGCGACCTCGGCGATCCCCGCGTTGCCGGGGGCGCAGTGCAGCGCGGTGACGTCGGGATCGAGGGAGAGTGAGCGGCACAGGGCGTGTTCGCGGGCGCCGCCGCCGATGACGAGGACCTTCACAGGGGTCACCCTATTGCCTGCCTTGGCGGTCACTACGACTCGGGGGCTCCCCCGCACTCGTAGGAACCTCTTGACCGGATCGTCCCGACCCGATCGTTTCGGCGCCCGTAAGGCGTCCATGCCCCGATCGGCGCGCACTCTTTCGGGTGAGGGTCGAAGCGCTCCTATACCTGATACCGCCGCACTTCCGGACGGAAAAGGCGTGATCTTGTGTCCAACGCCAACCGTTCGGCGGTAGGAAGGAGGCTGCGATCACGGTTATGCACGGCGGCGGAGAGGGAGTGCAGGGGTGAGCCAGCCTGAGATGCAACCCGAGGGAGCCCCTCGGGAGCAGCAGGACGGAAAGCACCGAAACGACCTGCGCGGCCGGACCTTCCCCCAGGGGGACTGGGGGGAACCCGCCGTGCGCCTCGACGAGCTGTACCGGTGGGTCGAGAGCGGCGCGCTGTTCCTGGCGGACTGGTATCTCGCCGACCGCGCCTGGAAGCGGCGCTGGGCGCGCGGGCTGCGGGTGGCGGCCGCGGGCTGTGCCGTCGTGGGGGCCGCCCTGCCGCTGCTGGAGCTGACCAAAGTGCTGCGCACGGGCTCGGCTTGGGCGTTTCTGGCGCTGCTCGGGGCGGTGGCCTGTGTGGCCTGCGACCGCTACTTCGGGCTGACGTCGGGATGGATGCGGGCGGTGGCCACGGCGCAGGCGGTGCAGCGCCGGCTGGAGGTGCTGCAGTTCGACTGGGCGTCGGAGTGCGTGCGCGAGGTGCTCGGCCCGACCGAGGGCACGGCCAGCGAGGCGGCCGAGCGCTGCCTGTCCGTGCTGCGGCGCTTCTGCGAGGACGTCTCCGAGCTCGTACGGGCCGAAACGGCCGACTGGATGGTGGAGTTCAGGGCCGGTCCGGCGCCGCTGCTGACGCAGTCGCTGGTGGCGTGGGGCCCGCGGGGCGAGGGGGGCGGGCCCATCGGCCGGTTCCCGCTGCCGCCGCACACCCGGCCCAACATGCCGCGGCAGCGGCCCCCGGAGTCACCCCGCTGAGACCCACGGCCCGGTGCGCGCCCGGAGGCGCACGCCGGGCCCTCACCGGTCAGCTGAAGACGATCATCGAGCCCTGGCCGAGGCTCCGGGTGGCAGCGGCGTGCAGCCCCAGCCAGACGTGCCGCTCGCGCGCGAAGGGGCCGTCGCCCTGCGGCGCGGGCGCCGCGCGCTCTTCAAGGCTGGTGGGATGGTCGGGAGCGGCGGGCGCCGCAGGGGGGTTGGCGGGATCGATGCCCAGCACCGGTGCCACGGCATGGAGTTCGCGCAGCAGGCCGTGGCTGGATCCCAGCGGGCCGCCGCCTTCGAGGAGTTCGTCATTGGACAGCGGGTGGGCGAAGTCCACCGGCACGTAGGCGCCCGCGTGGTCGTAGTGCCACACCAGGTGCGACTGCTGGGCGGTGGTGGTGAACATCTCCAGCAACTGCTCGTAGTCGCCGCCGAGTTCGTCGACCGGGGTGACGGCCAGGCCGCACAGGTCGAGCAGGTAGGCCCGGCGCAGGAAGTGCAGCGCGTCGTAGTCGAATCCGGCGACCGGCGCCACGTCGCCGGACAGTCCCGGCATGTAGCCGAAGACGGGCACGGGCGGCAGGCCGGCCTCGCCAAGGGCCTTGTCGTACGCGGCGATCTCCTCGGCGAAGGGGTTGTCGGGGCTGTGGCACAGCACGTCGACAAGGGGGACAAGCCAGAGGTCACAGGCCACGTGAACTCACTCTCGTGTCGCGTTTATGCGATGGTCGGGCCAGAGTAGTGCCGCTCAGCCGGTTGTCACACAGGGTCGACGGACATCGAGGCCCCGGCTCCGCTTGCCGTGCCGCCCGTGGGCCCGCCGGTCAGCGGGCCCCCTGGACGTCCCACACCCACACGCCGCCGACGCGCTGCGGGCGGCTTCCGGTGAGCGCGGTGACCGTCTCGCGCAGCGCCGTGACGTTGTCCTGGTCGGCGAGGACGAGGGCGTCGGCGCGCCAGAAGGCGAGGTCGTTCTCGAACAGGCGGCGCTGCCGGTTGTCGACGGCCGGCACCTTGCCGCTCTCGCGGACCGTGCGCAGCAGCTCGGACGTGGGGCGCGGTGCTGGCCCGTAGATGCCGGTGCGGTCCGGCCCCCAGGGCCCGTTGAAATAGCCGCCGGGGAAGGCGAAGCCCATGTCCGCCTCGATCTGCCAGCCCAGGGCCGCGGTGTCGGAAGGGGCGGGCACCGGCACAGGCACCAGGGAGCGGCCGGGGCGTACGTGCTCACGCCAGGTGCCGTCGGCGATGAAGGCGGGCACCGGGGCGCGCTCGGTGACCCGGTACGGGGTGGGGACCAGCGGCAGCAGCGCCACGGCGAGGGCGGCCCAGCCGAGCAGCCGGCGCGAGCTCTCGCGCTCGCTGCGCAGCCGCCGCACGGCCAGCCGGTCGCAGGCGAGGGCGAGGAGGATGCCGAGGGCGGGCACGCAGACCATGGCCGTGCGCGACTCGAGGACCGATTCGAAGAACGGCATCTTGGCGACGAGCCGCCAGGGGCCCGGCAGCGTCCTGTCCGTGCCGAGCAGCGGGATGTTCTGGCCGAGCGAGAGCACGGCGGCGGCCAGCGCGGTGAAGCCGAGGGCGCGCACGCGGGGCTGGTCGCGCAGCCGGACCACGATCGCGACGGCGACGACGAGGAGCGGCCAGCCGAAGAAGGCGTTCTCCTCGGTGCGGTTGACCGACAGCGAGGCGGCAATCTTCGCGTCGCCCGCGAGCGAGCGGGTGGCGAACTCCAGCAGGGCCATCGGGTTGTTGCCGACCTGGCCGTGCAGGACGCTGCGGTAGCTCTGCGGCCCGTAGAACTGCCAGGCCACCGGGAAGAGCACCAGCGGTACGGCGACGAGTGCGGCGATGCCGAGGCCGCGCAGCAGGCGCGGGGCGAGGGCGCGGGCGGTGTCCGGGGAGGCGAGGGCGTAGCCGAAGGCGAAGAGGACGAGGCCGGTGAGGGCCAGCAGCAGCGCTTCCTCGCCGAGGAAGATCTGGTAGGCGAGGAAGAGGCCGAGGACGACGGCGTCGCGGGTGGCGCGGCGGCCGCGGGCGGGGCCCTCGCACAGCCGCAGCATCCGGTCGATGATCAGCGGCATCATGAACAGCACCACGAAGTTGGGGTGCGCGTTGCCGTGGGAGATCATCGGCGGGGCGAAGCCGCAGAAGGCGCCGCCCAGTGCGGCCGCCCAGCGGGAACGGACGAAGCGCCTGGCTATCAGCCAGTACCAGGAGAAGGCCGTCGCGGCCAGGCCGCCGGTGAGCACCACGGCCCAGGTGACGTGGGCGCCGAGGGCGAGGGTGAGGGGCGCGAGGGGGACGGAGAGGCCCAGCATGGCGGTGTTCGCCATGAGGTTCACGCCCAGCGGGTAGTTCTGCAGGTCGCTGAAGAGCGGGTTGTGCAGGTGCGCGACGTTGTCGGCGGTGACCGCGAAGAACCACTCCCACTGCTGCTGGTCCTGGCCGGAGTCGGCCAGGTAGCTGTGGCCCGGGCCGCCCCAGAGGCCGGCGTAGAGCACGAAGGCGCAGAAGAGGTAGAGCGCCGGCACGGCCAGACGGGCCGGCCGCGGCGCGCCCCAGCGCAGCCGGACGAGTTCGGCGAGGACGGTGGGGTAGGCGAACGGGCGGACCTTGGAGCCGGGCTGGTGCGCCCAGCGCACGGGCACCTCGGCGACCTCCCAGTCCGCTTGGTGGAAGAAGCGCAGTATCTCGACGTCGTACCCCCAGCCGTCCAGCCGGGAACGCGCGAAGGCGGTACGGACCTTGTCGCCGTCGAAGAGTTTGAAGCCGCACTGGGTGTCGTGGATGCCGGGCACCGCGGCAGCGCGAATCAGCAGGGCGCCCATGCGGCCCATGACCTCGCGCAGCGCGTGCTGGCGGACGGCTATGCGGGAGCCGGGCAGGGCGCGGGAGCCGACGGCCGCGGTGGCGCCCTCGTCCATCCGGCGCGTCAGCAGGTCCAGCTCCTCGATGGGGGTGGCCAGGTCGGCGTCGGTGACCAGGACGCGGCGGCCGCGCGAGGCGAGGACGCCGGTGCGCACGGCGTGGCCCTTGCCGCGGTTTGCGGGGGTGCTCAGCAGCCGGATGCGGGGCTCTTCGGCGCGGGCCGCCTCGGTGAGGGCCACGGTGCCGTCGGTGGAGCCGTCGTCGACGACGATCAGCTCCCACTCCGCGTCGAGGGTCTCCAGGTGGGCGCGGATCGCGGTGAGGGTGGGGGCGAGCCGGTCCTCCTCGTTGTACGCCGGGACGATCACCGTCAGACCGACGGTCGCAGTTGCGGTCGCCACGGACGCGTCCGACGGTTGTGTCTTGGGCATCACGAGTGGTGGACGTCCTCAAACGATCGAAAGGTTGCGTAACCGGCGGTGTCTTCCGTGCGGACCATAATCCGATTGCCGATGGCGCCGGACAAACCCCGACCCTATTCGGTCAGCCCATCGATCAGTGCCAGCGAATGATCGTTGTAGGCGGTGACGAGCGCCTGGGCCCGTTCGACATCCCGGCAGGCCACGGCCTCCACCAGTTCGCCGTGGCCGTGCCACAGCTTCCCGCGCAGATCGCCGAGCCGCCGCAGCAGTGGCACCGTGAAGATCCAGCTCTGCACCCGTACCCGGTCCAGGAAATCGGATATGTAGGGGTTGCCGACAAGGGCGGCGAGTTCGCGCCAGAAACGCAGGTCGTAGCCGATGAGTATGTCGAGGTCGCCCGCGCACGCCGCGCGCCCGGCCTCTTCCGCGCGGCGCCGCACGGAGGCCAGCGCCTGGGGCGTCGCGTCCTGCAGCGCCTGCCGGGCGGAGCGGCGGAACATGCCCTCGACGATCAGGGTGCGGGCCTCGATCATGTCGCGGAAGTCGGCGTAGGAGAACTCCCGCACCCGGTAGCCCTTGTGCAGCTCCACGTCGAGCAGGCCCTGCGAGCACAGGTCGAGCAGCGCCTCGCGGACCGGGGTGGCCGAGACGCCGTACGCCTCGGCGATCTCCTTGACGGTGAACTGCCGCCCCGCCGGGAGACGTCCCGCGATCACCTCGTCGCGCAAGGCGTCGGCGATCTGCGAGCGCAGTGTCGTGCGCTTGACCGCCTCGCTGCCGGGCATGGTGTCCGCTCTCCCCTTCCGTGACCGTACGCAGCGACATGCGAACGGCCCTCGCAACAAGATAGGCGAGGGCCGCAGCAGAGCGTACGGTCGTCCGCACGCGGGAGCGCACGGCGAGGGAACGCTACACGTCCAGGGGCGAAAGCGGTACGACCGGGGTCATAAAGGAGCCGGACCGCCCTGCTTCCCCGGGCGTCAGACGGTGTACCGGTCGGCCACCGTCAGCGCCTCGTCCAGGGCGGCCAGGCCCTCCTTCGCCTCGGCCTCGGTGACGGTGCAGGGCGGCACGACGTGGGTGCGGTTCATGTTCACGAACGGCCACAGCCCCGCCTTCTTGCAGGCGGCCGCGAAGGCGCCCATGGGGGCGGCCGCCTCGCCGGAGGCGTTGTAGGGCACCAGCGGCTCCCGGGTGACGCGGTCCTTGACCAGTTCGAGCGCCCAGAACACCCCGAGGCCGCGCACCTCGCCGACCGAGGGGTGCCGCTCGGCCAGTTCGCGCAGGCCCGGCCCGAGGACGCTCTCGCCGATGCGGGCGGCGTTCTCGACGATGCCCTCCTCGGCCATCGCGTTGATCGTCGCCACCGCGGAGGCACACGCCAGCGGATGGCCGGAATACGTCAGTCCGCCGGGGTAGGGGCGCCGGTCGAAGGTCGCGGCGATCTCGGCGGAGATCGCCACGCCGCCCAGCGGCACATAGCCGGAGTTGACGCCCTTGGCGAAGGTCAGCAGGTCGGGCGTGACGCGCCAGTGGTCGGCGGCGAACCACTCGCCCGTCCGCCCGAAGCCCGCCATCACCTCGTCGAGCACGAAGACGATGCCGTACCGGTCGCAGATCTCCCGGACGCCCGCGAGGTATCCGGCGGGCGGCACCAGGATGCCGGCCGTGCCGACGATCGTCTCCAGGATGATCGCGGCGACGGTCTGCGGCCCCTCGAAGGCGACGACCTCCTCCAGGTGCGCCAGCGCCCGCTCGCACTCCTGCTCCTCGGTCGTCGCGTGGAAGTGCGAGCGGTAGAGGTAGGGGCCCCAGAAGTGCACCACGCCCGCCGAGGCGGTGTCGGAGGGCCAACGGCGCGGATCACCGGTCAGATTGATCGCGGCGGCTGTCGCCCCGTGGTACGAGCGGTAGGCGCTGAGCACCTTGGTGCGCCCGGTGTGCAGCCGGGCCATCCGGACGGCGTTCTCCACGGCCTCGGCGCCGCCGTTGGTGAAGAAAACCTTGTCGAGGTCGCCCGGGGTCCGCTCGGCGATCAGCCGCGCCGCCTCGGACCGCACGTCGACGGCGAAGCCCGGCGCGATCGTGCACAGCCTGGCGGCCTGCTCCTGGACCGCGGCCACGACCTTGGGGTGCTGGTGCCCGATGTTGGTGTTGACCAGCTGGGAGGAGAAGTCGAGGTAGCGATTGCCGTCGTAGTCCCAGAAGTACGAGCCCTCGGCGCCCGCGACGGCCAGGGGGTCGACGAGGCCCTGCGCGGACCAGGAGTGGAAGACGTGCGCGCGGTCGGCGGCCTTCACGGCGGCGCCTGCCTGGGGGTCGGGCTGCTGGGTGCTCACGGGCGTGACCTCTGATCTGAAGTGGCCTGCAGTCCGCCCGAGCTTAGGGACGCGCCCGCCCCGCCACCACCGGCAGTGTGTCCGGCATTCGCCGCGGCCGTGGACACAGTGCCGGGTGCGGCGCGGACCGTACGGCCGCTCCGCAAATCGCCGCAACGCAATACCGATTCCAGCCCAATTAGCGTGCTACGTTCCTTCGCAGTTGCAGTTTTGGTACCCATATTGAGTGCGCGCCTGACGGTCTGTGACCTCAGGCGCTCTTGCATTTTCGTGGGGTACGAATTCCCGGCCAGCCTCTATTAAGGAGATCATCTTGGCTACCGGCACCGTAAAGTGGTTCAACTCGGAAAAGGGCTTCGGCTTCATCCAGCAGGACGGCGGTGGAGCCGACGTCTTCGCCCATTACTCCAACATCGCCACCCAGGGCTATCGGGAGCTCCAGCAGGGCCAGAAGGTCACCTTCGACATCACCCAGGGCCAGAAGGGCCCGCAGGCGGAGAACATCCTGCCCGCCTGATCCGCTGCGCCGTCGCCCTGTGCGGCGGCCGGGCATCCGGGGCCGGGGCCCGCACTTTTGCGGTGCGGATACCCGGCCCTTTGCCGTGGCGCTATTCTCCGCGAAGAACCACGGGGGAAGGAGTGCCCGGCATGGATGGTCTGTCGCCGGAGGACCCACGCACACTCGGCGCTTATCGGCTGCTCGCCCGGCTGGGAGCCGGCGGCATGGGCCGGGTCTACCTGGCCCGCTCGGACCGGGGCCGGACGGTCGCCGTCAAACTGGTCCGGCCGGAGCTGGCCGGCCAGGAGGAGTTCCGCCGCCGCTTCCGCCAGGAGGTGCGCGCGGCGCAGCGGGTCGGCGGCGAGTGGACCGCGCCCGTGCTGGACGCGGACACCGAGGCCGACATCCCCTGGGTCGCCACCGGCTACATCGCCGGGCCCTCGCTGAGCCAGGTCGTCGAGGAGGACCACGGACCGCTGCCCGAGCGGTCCGTGCGCGTCCTCGGCGCGGGCCTGGCCCGCGCCCTGCAGGCCGTGCACGCCGCCGGGATCGTCCACCGCGACCTCAAGCCCTCGAACGTCCTGATCACCCTGGACGGCCCGCGCCTCATCGACTTCGGCATCGCCCGCGCGCTGGAGACCGTCACCGACGGCGGCCTCACCCGCACCGGCGCGACCGTCG
This sequence comes from Streptomyces olivoverticillatus, assembly GCF_014203555.1. Classification (GTDB taxonomy): domain Bacteria; phylum Actinomycetota; class Actinomycetes; order Streptomycetales; family Streptomycetaceae; genus Streptomyces; species Streptomyces olivoverticillatus. Next base: position 80,781 of record NZ_JACHJH010000004.1, read on the forward strand.
GCTCGCCCGGCTTCATGTCGCCCGAGCAGGTGCGCGGCGCGCACGTCACGCCCGCCAGCGACATCTTCTGCCTCGGCTCGGTGCTCGCCTACGCGGCCACCGGCCGGATGCCGTTCGGCACCGCCGACAGCGGGGTGCACGCGCTGATGTACCGCATCGCGCAGGAGGAGCCCGACCTCACCGGGGTGCCGGACCCGCTGCGTCCGCTGATCGCCGCGTTCCTCGCCAAGGACCCCGCCGAGCGCCCGACGCCGGAACAGGTCCTGGAACGCACGGGCGTTCAGGACCTGCTGCCGGAACTGCGGTTCGTGGAGCCCTGGCTGCCGGGCCAGTTGGTGGCCCAGCTGGCGCGGCACGCGGTCCGGCTCCTGGAGGTGGAGGACCCGACCGGAGCGGGGGCGTCCATATCCGGCGGCGCAGCGGCCCCCGCTCCCGCCCCCGCCTCCGAGGCGCCCACCAGCGTCGGCCCGCCGCAGCACATGCGGCTCGACGCGCCGCGGACCGTCACCGCGCCCGCCTCCCAGCCGCTGCCGCCCGCGGCCCCCGCCGGCTACGGCCCGTACCCCCCGACCGTCGTCGCACCCGCACCCGCACCCGCGCCGCGGCGCTCGAAGACCCCCTACATCCTGACCGCCGTGATCCTCGCGGGCCTGCTCACGGGCGGCGGCACCGTCTTCCTGCTCGGCCGCCACACCGACGACGGGGGAGACAAGGGGAACAACGCCGCACCGGCCTCCTCCCCCGCGGCGTCCGCGCCGCCGGGCAGCGCCCCCGTCTCGGCGGCCCCGGCCCCGGTCCCGTCCCCGGCCACGCCCTCGCCGAGCGACGCCAAGAACACCGGCTCCGGCGCCGTACCGCAGACGTTCCTCGGCAACTGGCAGTCCGACTTCAGCACCTCCGGCGGGCCCAACACCCGCCGCATCGTCATCCGTCAGGGGCCCGTCGGCACGACCGTCGCCGACATCAGCGGCAGCGGCACCTCCGACGACGGCACCGTCTACCGCTGCGCCTGGACCGCGCCCCTGGCCGGCGGCGGGGACGCGGGCAGCCCGCTGCGCCTGGGCCCCTCCACCGTCACGCTCGGCGAGCCGGCGGGCGCCTGCCAGCCGGGCACCCCCACCGAGCTGACGATCCTGCCCGACGGCGAGCTGCAACGGCAGTTCACCGGCACCGACAAGGCCCCGCTGACCTACCGCAGGACGAGCTGAGAAACGCCGAGCGCCCCGGCGGTCGATGACCACCGGGGCGCCTTCAGGGCAAGCCGCTTACGACAGGAACGAGTTGATCTCGATCGTCTCGGTGCGGCCCGGGCCCACGCCGATCGCGGAGATCGGCGCGCCGGACATCTCCTCCAGCGCCTTCACGTAGGCCTGCGCGTTCTTCGGCAGGTCGGAGAAGGTCTTGGCCTTGGTGATGTCCTCGGACCAGCCCGGCAGCATCTCGTAGATCGGCTTCGCGTGGTGGAAGTCGCTCTGGCTGTAGGGCAGCTCCTCGACACGCTTGCCGTCGATCTCGTACGCGACGCAGACCGGGATCTGCTCCCAGCCGGTGAGCACGTCGAGCTTGGTGAGGAAGAAGTCCGTCAGGCCGTTCACGCGGGTCGCGTAGCGGGCGATGACGGCGTCGAACCAGCCGCAGCGGCGGTCACGGCCGGTGGTCACACCGCGCTCGTGGCCGATGGTGCGCAGCGCCTCGCCGTCCTCGTCGAACAGCTCGGTCGGGAACGGACCGGCGCCCACGCGGGTGGTGTACGCCTTGAGGATGCCGATCACACGGTTGATCTTCGTCGGGCCGACGCCCGCACCCGTGCAGGCGCCGCCCGCGGTCGGGTTCGAGGAGGTGACGAAGGGGTACGTGCCGTGGTCGACGTCGAGCAGCGTGCCCTGGCCGCCCTCGAAGAGGACGACCTTGCCCTCGTCGATGGCGTTGTTCAGGATCAGCGTGGTGTCGGCGACGTACGGCTTGATCTGGTCCGCGTAGGCCAGCAGCTCCTCGACGATCTTCCCCGCGTCGATGGCGCGGCGGTTGTAGAGCTTCGCCAGGATCTGGTTCTTGAAGTCGAGGGCAGCCTCGACCTTCTGGATCAGGATCGACTCGTCATAGAGGTCCTGGACCCGGATGCCCACGCGGTTGATCTTGTCGGCGTAGGTCGGGCCGATGCCGCGGCCGGTGGTGCCGATCTTCCGCTTGCCGAGGAAGCGTTCCGTCACCTTGTCGACCGTCGTGTGGTACGGCGTGATCAGGTGAGCGTTACCGCTGAGCAGCAGCTTGGACGTGTCGACGCCGCGCTCGTTCAGCCCGCTCAGCTCGGAGAGCAGGACCGCCGGGTCGACGACGACGCCGTTGCCGATGACCGGAGTGCACTCCGGCGAGAGGATTCCGGAAGGGAGAAGGTGCAGCGCATACTTCTGGTCACCTACGACGACCGTGTGGCCGGCGTTGTTGCCACCTTGGTAGCGCACCACATAGTCCACGGATCCACCGAGGAGGTCGGTGGCCTTTCCCTTGCCCTCGTCACCCCACTGAGCACCGAGCAGCACAAGTGCGGGCACAGGCGTACACCCCTTCCGGGCGGGGCATGTCCAACGTGCACAGGTGGCCTCACGCCCGCGTGTTTCGGGCGTTCGCCACTGCTAGAGCCGTCGAACCGGTGCCCCGGATAGACGAAGCCCCTGGCGCAACAGCGACAGGGGCTCTTGCACCGAGAGATTACCTGAGGAAGGACGAAGGTGTCGGCTGCAGACCCGAGCGGACGGCAGCTGCTCGTCGTCATCGACCCGGTCGCCCGGCGTGTGGACGGCGAGTCCACGCGGATTGCGAGGGATGTGCTGTGTGCCGGAGCGGTGGCGAAAATCGCTCTGCCGAGCGGCCCGGAGGAGATCGTCCGGGCCCTCGCCCGGCGCGGCCGGCGCCGGACCGTCGTCATCGGCGACGACCGGGCCCTGCTGCGGATCGTGGGCCTGCTGCACCGGCGGCGCGAGCTGGCCGAGGCTCCGCTGGCGTGGGTGCCGGTCGGCGCGCTGCCCGCGGTGTCGGTGGCGCGCGTGCTGGGGGTGCCGCTGGGGGCCGTGGCGGCCGCCAGAGCCGTCCTGGACGGCTCCGAGCGGCAGCTGGGCCTCCTGTGCGACGACGGCGGCGGGGTGGTCCTGGGCGGCCTGTGGGTGCCCGCCGGGGCCTCTTCCTGCGGCGCGCCCGCCGTCCGGGGCGAGGGTGCGCCGGGCGGCGCCCGTGGGGTGCCGTCCGGTGACGGGCACCAGCCGTGGTGGTCGCCCGCCGCGCGGACGGCCCGTACGGCCCTGACACTGCTGGCGGGGCCCGCGGGGCGGCATCCGCTGCCCGGCGCGGCCCGGCTGCGGGTGGAGGCGGACGGGGTGCTCCTGGCCGACCTGGACCGGCCGGTGGGGCGGGTCGCGGTGGCCGCCGTGGACGGGCTCGCCGAGGTCGTCGTCCACCAGCGGGCCTGTGACCACCCGGTGCGGGCCCGGGCCCACACGGTGACGGTCTCCGGCCCCGACTTCCGCTACCGGGCCGACAACCGCATACGGGGCCCGGTGCGGGTGCGCACGTGGACGGCGCTGCCGGAGGCGTGGCGGCTCACGCTGCCGCGGCCTCAGCCGCCGGGGGTGACCAGCCCGGCCTCGTAGGCGAAGACCGCGGCCTGCGTGCGGTCGCGCAGGCCGAGCTTCACCAGGATGCGGCTGACGTGCGTCTTGACCGTCGACTCGGCGACGACGAGACGGGCGGCGATCTCGGAGTTCGAGCGGCCCTGGGCGACCAGCACCAGGACCTCCGTCTCGCGCTCGGTGAGGTCGCCGATGCGCTCCTGCGTGGGGGCCTTGGGCGCACCCAGGCGGGAGAACTCCTGGATGAGGCGTTTGGTGACGGTGGGCGCCAGCAGGGCCTCCCCGTCGGCCACGATGCGCACGCCGTCGGCGAGCTGGCGGGCGGAGGCGTCCTTGAGCAGGAAGCCGCTGGCTCCGGCCCGCAGCGCCTGGTAGACGTACTCGTCCAGGTCGAAGGTGGTCAGGACGAGCACCTTGGCGTCCGCGTCGGCGGCGACGATCTCCCGGGTCGCCTCCAGGCCGTTGAGCTCCGGCATGCGGATGTCCATCAGGACGACGTCGGGGCGCAGCTCGGCGACCTTCTCGACGGCCTGGCGGCCGTCCACGGCCTCGCCGATCACCTCGATGTCGGGCTGGGCACCCAGCAGCACGGAGAAGCCCTCGCGGACCATCATCTGGTCGTCGACGATGAGAACCCTGATCGTCACGCGGCCGCCTCCTGCGTGGCGACGGGCAGGAAGGCGGCGATCTCGTAGCCGCCGTCCTCGGTGATCTGCACGGTCAGCTCGCCGCCGAGCATCGAGACCCGCTCGCGCATGCCGAGCACGCCGTGGCCGGCGCCCGGGGAGGGCTTGGCCAGGCGGTCGGGGCGGCCGTTGACGATGCGCAGGCCGAGGCCGACGGGCACGTAGGCGATCTCGACGCGCGCCGGGGCGCCGGGGGCGTGGCGCAGGACGTTGCTGAGCGCCTCCTGGACGATGCGGTAGGCGGACAGCTCCACGCCCTGGGGCAGTGGGCGCACGGCGCCGGTGGTGACGTGCTCGACCGCGAGGCCGGCGTCGCGCACGTTGCCCAGGAGGCCGCCCAGATCGGCGAGCGTGGGCTGGGGGGCCTCGGGCGCGGCCGGGCCGAAGGCGTCGGGATTCTCGGACCGTACGACGCCCAGGACGCGGCGCAGCTCGGTCAGGGCGGCCACGGCGTTCTCCCGGATGGTGGAGAAGGCGGCGGCGAGCTCGGGCGGGGTGTCCTGGACGCGGTAGGGCGCGGCCTCGGCCTGGATGGCGACCACGGACATGTGGTGGGCGACGACGTCGTGCAGTTCGCGGGCGATCGTGGTGCGCTCTTCGAGGACGGTGCGGCGGGAGCGCTCGACCTCGGTGACGGCCGCCTGGACGGCGACCTGCCGCTTGGAGTCGCGCAGGCTGCGCCAGGCGCCGAGGACGAAGAGGAGCATGCCGGAGAGCACAGCCATCTCGAACACCTCAGCGTCGGTGCCGTAGCCACGGACGCCGGTCATCAGGATCCCGAAGGCGGTGGTCAGCAGCCACATCTCGGCGGCCACGCGCGGCCGGGTGCGGATCGTGACGAGCGCCATCACCGCGATGTGCGACAGGAAGCCCGGCGCGGTCCAGGGCGAGGCCCCGAAGGCGACGGAGCCGACGAAGGCGGCGCCCATCGACAGCCACCACGCGCCCACCGGCCGGAACAGGGTGGTGAGGAGCGGGATGCCGGCGAGGGCCACGGTCACCAGGCCGGCGATGTCCGGGAGGCGGTCCAGCACCGCCAGCGCCATCAGCGCGGTGAACCCGGCTATGGCCGCGTGCGGCAGCCACCGCACGTAGCGGCGCAGCCGGCCCGGGGCACGGCGCACCAGGAGGTGACCGTCGCCCAGCGGCGGCATCGGCCGCAGGGCGAAGGCGTCGGTGAACAGATCGTCGCGGAGGCTCTCGAGGGCGCTTCTCGCGACGCGCATCTCGCTGCGCGGGCCGTTCGTCTCATACGTATCGGTCACGCCATCAACGGTAGGCAAGGTGTGCGGCTGCGGCGTCCGCACCGGTGGGGATCTGCGGGGGTCCGTCTCAAGTACTACGCGGGTCGGGCTCTATGCGGGCGGGGCGCCGGTGAGGGCGGCGGTCAGCAGGGCGCACTCCGGGGTGCCGGGGGTGATCGGCTCGTAGTGGCCCGCTCCGTCGAGGACGGCGAGGTGTACGGCGGCACCGGCGGCCCGGGCCGCCCGCGCGTAGGCCCGGGAGAAGTCCACGGGGACGTCCTCGTCCACCGTGCCGTGCAGCAGCGTGACCGGCATCCGCGGGGGCGGCAGCCGCATGGGGTCGGCCCCGGCCTCCTGCGCCCGGTCCACCAGCTCCCCCACCGCCCCCGAGCTCAGCCCGAGGGCCCGGGCACGCGCCAGGTCCGCCACGGGTGCGACGGCGACGACGTGGTCGATGCGCGCGATCCGGGCGCGGGGCGAGGCCGCCGCCCACAGGGCGAGGTGGCCCCCGGCCGAGTGCCCGGCCACCACATGCCGGGCGGCAGGGCCGTGGCCGGTGTCCAGGGCCTGCAGGACGTCGTCGAAGGTCTCCGGCCAGCCGCCGCCCCCGCCCACCCGCCGGTACTCCGCCAGCGCCACTTCCAGGCCGCGCGCAGCCAGGGCCCGCGCCAGCGGTTCCAGGTGCCGGCGGTCGTAGGCCTCGCGCCAGAAGCCGCCGTGCAGCAGCGTCACCCGCGTCCGCGCCGGGGCGCCCGGGGGGCGGTGGAAGTCGACGACCTGGCTGGGGTGCGGCCCGTACGCCACGGTCTCGACGGGGGCGGTCACGGGGCCACCGCCTCGGCGAGGACGCGCGCCGCGCTCTCGGCGTCGGCGAAGCGGGTGTAGAGCGGGGCGAAGCCGAAGCGCAGCACGTCCGGCTGCCGGAAGTCGCCGACGACCCCGCGCCGCACGAGCTCCTCCATGACCGCGCCCGCGCCGGAGGGACAGCGCAGGGACACCTGGCTGCCGCGCTCGCCGTGCACGGCCGGGGTGACGGACTCGACCGCGCCCTGCGGTACGTACGCCTCGACGCAGCGCAGGAAGAAATCCGTCAGGGCCAGGCTCTTGGCCCGCACCGCGGCGAGATGGACGCCGTCCCACACCTCCAGGGCCGCTTCCAGGGCGAGGAGGGAAAGGATGGCGGGCGTGCCGACGCGGCCCCGGGCCGAGCCCTGCGCCGGGGTGTAGTCGGGGGACATGGCGAAGGGGTCGGCGTGCGAATTCCAGCCGGGCAGCGGGGAGTCGAAGCGGGGCTGCAGCTCCCGGCGCACATACAGGTAGGCGGGCGAGCCGGGGCCGCCATTGAGGTACTTGTAGGTGCAGCCGACGGCGAAGTCCACGCCGTCCGCGTCGAGTTCCACGGGCAGCGCGCCGGCGCTGTGGCACAGATCCCACACCACGCGCGCCCCGGCGGCGTGCACGGCGGCCGTGATGCCGGGCAGGTCGTGCAGGCGGCCGGTGCGGTAGTCGACGTGGTTGACGAGGGCGACGGCGGTGCGCTCACCGGCCGCGCGGGGCACCTCGCCGGCGGCGACGGCCCGTATGCGGCAGCCGGTCAGCCGGGCCGCGGAGGCGGCGATGTAGCCGTCGGTGGGGAAGGTCTGCGCGTCGACCAGGATCTCGTCGCGACCCGGGCCGGCCAGGCGCACCGCGGCCACGACTGCCTTGAAGACGTTGACACTTGTCGAGTCCCCCGCCACCACCTGCCCGGGCGCGGCCCCCACCAGGTGCCCGATCCGGTCGCCGACCCGCTCGGGCGCGGTCCACCAGCCGGACTCGGTCCAGGACCGGATGCCCAGCCGCCCCCACTCCTGCTCCACGACGCCGGCCAGGCGCGCCGCGACCGTCCGGGGCAGCGCTCCGAGGGAGTTGCCGTCGAGGTAGACGGTGTCGTCGCCGAGCACGAACGCGGCCCGCAGGGGGGCGAGTGCGTCGGCCCCGTCGAGCGCCGTGGCCTCCCGGGCGAGGTCGTGCCCGTCCTCAGACACGGCTGCGCGCCGTCCACAGCTCCGGGAAGACGCTCTTCGCCGCCCGCTTCTCCAGCCATGCCACCCCCGGTGATCCCCCCGTGCCCACCTTGGCGCCCATCGCCCGTCTCGTCGCCACCAGGTGGTCGTTGCGCCAGCGCCACACCAGCTCCGCGACCTCGGTCAGCGCCTCGCCCAGCCGGCATTCGTCGCTGTGCTGGTCGCCCGCGTAGATGCGCTGCCAGACGTCCTCGACGGCCGGGTCGGCCGCATGGCGCTCGGCGGCCTCGCGCTCGCGCACGGACGCGGGTATCCCGTGGCCGCGCCGGAAGAGGAAGCGCAACACCTCGTCGTAGAGGCTCGGGGTGTGCAGCGCCTTCTCCAGCTCGGCGTGGATGTGCGGCGCGCCCTCGTAGGGGACCAGCATGGACGCGGACTTCTCGCCGAGCAGGAACTCCAGCCTGCGGTAGGTCGCCGACTGGAAGCCGGAGGCGTCGCCCAGCGCGGAGCGGAAGGCGTTGAACTGCGCCGGCGTCAGGTGGGCCAGCGGCTCCCAGGAGGCATTGAGCGCCTGGAGCTCGTAGGTGGAGCGCTTGAGCGCGGCCATCGCGCCCGGCAGGTCGTCCCCGCGCAGGGCGCGGGCGGCCGTCTCCCACTCGTGCACGATCACCGTGAACCACAGCTCCATCACCTGGGTGGTGACGAGGAACGCCATCTCGCCGGGGTCGTCGGAGAGGGGCTCTTGGAGGTGGGAGAGCTCCCAGGCCCGTACGTACTCCTCGTACGGGGTGGTGCCGTCGAAGTCGAGGTTGGGTGTTGCATCGAGCCGGGGTTCCGCGGTCACGTCGCCTCCACTGCCGTTTCGCCCGGGGTCGCCGGGCCTACTCGGCGATCATCCGTGCCGGACGCCGCCCGGTGCAAGGCCTGTGGATAACCCGGAACGCCCCGCGGACGGCGGGGTGTTCCGGCCGTGCACGGGGCGTTCGCGGTGCTGTTCGCGGGGCGTCAGCCGAGGGTGTTGGCGGCCGTCGGGGAGCTGTCCCGCAGGAACGTCGAGCAGCGCTCGTACTCCTCCTGCTCGCCGATCGCCTGGGCCGCGCGCGCGAGGGCGTGCAGCGCGCGCAGGAAGCCGCGGTTCGGCTCGTGCTCGAAGGGCACCGGGCCGTGGCCCTTCCAGCCGCTGCGGCGCAGCGCGTCGAGGCCGCGGTGGTAGCCGGTGCGGGCGTACGCGTACGACTCGACGACCCGGCCGCCCTCGAACGCCTCGTCGGCGAGCTGTGCCCACGCCAGCGAGGACGACGGGTACTTGGCGGCCACCTCGGCGGGGGCCGCTCCGGAGGCGAGCAGCTCGCGCGGCTCCGGGTCGTCGGGCAGGTGGGTCGGGGACGGGCCCCCGAGCAGGTTCTCGTGAATGGACATGGACTCCAGTCTGCCCCAGCGCGCGTCGGCGGCCCCAGGCCGTGGCGGGGGGATCTTTGCGTGCCCGTCCGGCTGCTGCACGTTACTGGCGCTGCTAGACGTCACCGGGGTCGAGCGGCGGCGAGGAGACGCCGCAGTGGTATTCGCACTCGGGATGGCACACCGGCCGCCCGGCCCGCCGCACCGTGGCCCAGGCCAGCACCGCGCCCAGCAGCAGCGAGCCCGCGCACCAGAACATCGCCCGGCGGAAGGTCGCCGAGAACGCCACCGGGTCGCGGTAGACGTCCGGGCCCATGCCGGCCAGCAGCGGCAGCGCGGCCACCGCGATCAGCCCGGCCGCGCGGGCCGCGGCGTTGTTGATGCCGCTGGCCAAACCTGCGCGGGCGACGTCGACGGAGGCGAGGACCGTCGAGGTCAGCGGGGCCACCAGCGCCACCATGCCCAGGCCGAGGACGACCAGGGCGGGCAGCACGTCCCGCCAGTACACCGCCCCCGCACCCACCCGTGTCATCAGCACCATGCCCGCCGCGCACAACAGCGGCCCTACGGTCAGCGGCAGGCGCGGCCCGAGCCGCTGGGCGAGCCGTCCCGACTGGGCCGACAGCAGCAGCATCAGCACGGTCGTGGGCAGCAGCGCGGTGCCCGCCTCCAGCGCGGACCACCCCACCACCACCTGCAACTGGAGCACCGAGAGGAAGAAGAAGCCGCTGAAAGCCGCATAGACAAACAGCGTCACCACGTTGATCGCCGAGAACTGCCGGACGGAGAAGATCTCCAGCGGCAGCATCGGATCCGTGCGCCGCCCCTCGACGTACACGAATGCAACGCCCAGCCCCAGGCCCACGACCGCCGGGACGATCACCGAGGCCGATGCGCCGTGGTCGGGGGCGGCGATCAGCGCGTACGTCACCCCGCCCAGGGCCAGCGCACCGAGCGCCGCACCCGCCACGTCGAACCGCCCCCGCCCCTCGGGTCGCGGGCCGCCGGGGACGGTCTCCGGGACGTACCGCAGGGCCACCGGCACACAGACCGCCGCCACCGGCAGGTTGATGAGGAACACCCAGCGCCAGCCCGGCCCGTCCACCAGCCAGCCGCCCACGAACGGCCCGACGGCCGAGGCCACGCCGCCCAGCCCCGACCAGGCGCCCACCGCCGCCGCCCGGTCGTCGGGGTGGAAGACCGACTGGATCAGCGCCAGCGAGCCGGGCGTGAGCAGCGCGCCGCCGACGCCCTGCAGCGCCCGCGCCGCGATCAGCACCCCGGCATGGGGCGCGATCCCGCACAGAAGCGATGCGATCGCAAACCACACCACACCGATCACAAAGACCCGGCGCCGACCGAACCGGTCGCCCAGCGCCCCGCCCAGCAGGAGCAGCCCGGCGAGGGTGAGCATGTAGGCGTTGACGGTCCACTGCAGTACGGCCAGGTCGGCGCCCAGGTCCCGGCCGATGTGCGGCAGGGCCACGTTGACGACCGTGCTGTCCAGCATGGCCATGCCCGAGCCGAGCACCGCCGTCAGCAGCACGGCCCGCCCGGTGGGCGTGCCGAGGCGGACGGCCGGAGCGGGAGCGGAGTCGCTCATGACCGGATCATCCCCCGGCAGCAGGCAGCCTGCCAGCGAAAGGGCCCGGCCCCCGCCCGACGGACGGAGACCGGGCCCGGTGCCCGGCGGTGACGCGGCGAGCGCTGCCTCTACGAGCGCTGCGCCTGCTTCAACAGCGGCGTTACTTCAGCTTGGTGCCGGTGGAGCGCAGGTCGGCGCAGGCCTTGGTGACGCGCTCGGCCATGCTCGCCTCGGCCAGCTTGCCCCAGGTGCGCGGGTCGTAGGTCTTCTTGTCGCCGACCTCGCCGTCGACCTTCAGCACGCCGTCGTAGTTCTTGAACATGTGGGCCGCGACGGGGCGAGTGAAGGCGTACTGGGTGTCGGTGTCGAGGTTCATCTTCACGACGCCGTTCTCCAGCGCGGTGCGGATCTCCTCCTCCGTGGAGCCGGAGCCGCCGTGGAAGACGAAGTCGAACGGGTCGGCCTTGCCGTGCTTGGCGGCGATGCCGTCCTGCAGCTCGCGCAGCAGCTCCGGACGGAGCACGACGTTGCCCGGCTTGTAGACGCCGTGGACGTTGCCGAAGGAGGCGGCCAGCAGGTAGCGGCCCTTCTCGCCCAGGCCCAGGGCCTCGGCGGTCTTCTCCACGTCGGCGACGGTGGTGTAGAGCTCGTCGTTGATCTCGTGGGTGACGCCGTCCTCCTCGCCACCGGTCGGGGTGATCTCGACCTCGAGGATGATCTTCGCCTTGACGGCCTCGGCGAGCAGCTCCTTCGCGATCGCGAGGTTCTCGTCGAGCTTCTCGGCGGAGCCGTCCCACATGTGGGACTGGAAGAGCGGGTTCAGACCGGCGGCGACGCGCTCCTGGGAGATCGCCAGCAGCGGACGGACGTAGCCGTCGAGCTTGTCCTTGGGGCAGTGGTCGGTGTGCAGCGCGATGTTCACCGGGTACTTCTTGGCGACGACGTGCGCGAACTCGGCGAGCGCGACGGCGCCCGAGACCATGTCCTTGCTGTACTGGCCGCCCAGGAACTCCGCACCACCGGTGGAGATCTGGATGATGCCGTCGCTCTCCGCCTCGGCGAAACCTCGGAGGGCGGCGTGGAGGGTCTGCGTCGAGGTGACGTTGATGGCCGGGTAGGCGAACTTGCCTGCCTTCGCCCGGTCGAGCATCTCGTTGTAGACCTCGGGGGTTGCGATGGGCATCTGTCCGCTCCTTGTGATGTGCGGGTACGGGCGTTGTACGGGGCCCTGACCTAGGGGGCGACGGTCATCGTCGGACCCATCTTCCCAGACTCCCTGAAATGCTTCACATGAGGGCCACCCCGCTCATATGCGTAGGGCGCGTGGTTTCACGTGAAACCACGCGCCCTACGACGGCACGTCAAGGAAAAGTGCAGGTCAGGACAGACCCAGGTCCCCGAGGGAGTAGCCGGTCACATAGCGCAGCCCGGCGTCCGCGATGGCCTGCTCGGCACCGCGGTCGACGATCGTCGCCACGGCGACGACCTCCGCACCCGCCTCACGCGCCGCCTCGACGGCGGTCAGCGGCGAGCCGCCGGTGGTCGAGGTGTCCTCGACCACGAGCACCCGGCGGCCCTTGATGTCCGGGCCCTCGATGCGACGCTGCATGCCGTGCGTCTTCTGCGCCTTGCGCACCACGAAGGCGTCCAGCTTGCGGCCGCGGGCGGCGGCCGCGTGCAGCATCGAGGTGGCGACCGGGTCGGCGCCCAGGGTGAGGCCGCCGACGGCGTCGAAGTCCAGATCGGCCGTGGCATCCAGCATCACCTGGCCCACCAGCGGAGCCGCCTCGGCGTCGAGGGTGATCCGGCGCAGGTCGATGTAGTAATCGGCCTCCTTGCCGGAAGAGAGGGTCACCTTGCCGTGGACCACGGCCTTGTCCTTGATCTGCTGCAGCAGGGCGTCACGCACATCGGTCATGGCCATGAGCTTAGGCCAGTGCCCGCCAGCTCCAGGTGGTGGAGACCTCGAGCGGGTCGATGGGCGTGACCAGTCGCGGCAGGGTGTTGAGCCCGTTCGGCGGCCCGGACTGGGGCTCGATGCAGACCGCCTCGTCCTGCTCGTCGTAGACGACGACCCACTCGGCACGGCTGGTGACCTTGAGCTCCAGCGCCCCCGGCCAGGTCAGGGTCACATCGACGCCCTCGGGCATGCCGAAGCAGTCGTCCCAGGGGCCGGGCAGCGCCTCGATGCGGCGGCCGGTGGGCAGGTGGTCCGCGCCCCGCTCCTCCTGCCAGGCGGGACGGAAGTCGATCTCGACGTCCTTGCCCGTGCCCAGGTTCCGGCGGAACCAGGGGTGCCAGCCGATCTGCGCCGGGAAGGAGTCGTCGTAGGTCTCCACGCCCATGGTGAGCGTGAGCGAATCCTCCGCGAGTTCGACCAGCTGGGTGACGCGGCCGGAGTACGGCCACGGCTCGGCGAGGTCGTAGGTGAACGCGGCCGAGGTGCTCCGCCCGGACTCGTCCGCGGAGGTGCGCACGGTGCGCCAGGCGGTGTCGCGGCCGGTGCCGTGGATGGCGTGCGGGGCGGCGTTGACGGGCATCTGGTGGATGTCGCCGCCGGTGCGGAAGCGGCCCAGCTCGATGCGGCCGCACCAGGGGACCATCGGGAAGGAGCCGTAGTGCTCCCCCTGCCGGAGCAGTTCGATGCCGCCGACGCGCAGGCTGCTCAGCCGGCCTCCGCCCGCAGGGTCCACGGTCACTTCGGTGTCGCCCGCACTCAGTCGCACGCCGTGTGCGGGCCCGCTGTCGTTTGTCACGTCGTCAGTCACCCTCCGACCATAGGTCCTTGGGTGACCGGACGGCTGCCGGGAAGGGGCTCAGCGCCTGCGGCGCAGGACGCGCCCGACGACCACGGCGCCCGCCAGGGCCACGGCGGCCGCCGGGGCGGCCCAGCGCAGCACCGCCGTGCCGGTGGCGGTTTCCGGCGCCGGGACGGGGGCGTAGCGGCCGCGCGGGGGCGCGTGGTCGACCTCTTCCGCGCTGCGGCCGATCATCGTGCGGCGGGCGTGTGCCGCCTCGGCCGGGGGCTCGTCGTCGTCGAGGTCCTCGTCGAGGCCGTCGCCCTCGAAGCCGTCCTCGATGCCGTGCATGTCGTCCACCTCCGCTTCGAGCGGCGGGACCTCCGCGTCGAAGGTGCCGGGGGGCGCGGCCGCGTCCTCCGCCAGCTCCTCGGCCAGTGCGGCGCCGAAGCGGTCCAGCAGCCGGCGGGCGGCCGACTGGGCGGTCTTCTCGTCGAACTCGGCGAGCCGTCCGGCGCTGACGATCGTCCCCGTGCAGCTCAGCCGGGTGCCGCCGGGCATCTCCTCGGGCATCGCGCTCAGGACGAGCGTCACTGTGCCGGAGCCGCGGGCTTCGGTGCCCTCGCCGGACAGTTCGTACGAGCCGTCCCGCTCGGTGAGCCGGAGCGCGCCCCGGTAGGTGATCGTGGAGCCGCCGATGCGCAGCCGCAGGCGCCCCGCGAGCGCTGACCCGGAGGAGACGTCCTGCTGCAGGCCGGGGACGCAGCGGGCTACGCGCGCGGGGTCGGAGAGAACCCGCCGCACCGCACCGACGGGATACGGAACGAACACCTCATGCTCCATAGCAAGCGAGCCTACCCACCGGGCCCCGCGGCAGTGCCGCCCCGGTCGATTCCGATCGGACTTTCCGGTACGGGTCGGTCAGTATCCGACCGTGAACCGCTCACCCACGTGCTTCGGCGTCTCGATCTCGTCGACGACCGCCACCGCGTAGTCCTCGGCGGTGATCCGGCTCTTGCCGTCCGCGTCCGCGACCAGGTCCTCCAGGGCGGTGCGGTAGCCGCCCGTGCGCTCGCCGGGCTCGATCAGCGCGGCGGGGCTGATGTTGGTCCAGCGGACGTCCTCGACCGTGCGGTAGTACTCCAGGGCGTCGCCGTGCGCGTGCATGATCTGCAGGAGGAACTCCGGCAGCCCCTCGGCGTCCCAGACCTGCTTGCCGTCGGGCGTGCGCAGCGAGCCCGCGCCGCCGACCGTGATCAGCCGCGGGGCGTCGCCGCCGAGCGTGCGCACCCCCGCCACCAGCGACTTGGCGGCCGGTTCGATGGTCGCGACATGGCCGGGGCCGTCGCCACCGCCGACCGCGCTGACCACGACGTCCTGACCCTTGGCGGCCTCGGCCACCGAGGCCGGGTCGAGGACGTCACCGGTGGTGACGGTGAGGTCGGTGCGCTGCTCGGTGAGCTTCGCGGGGTCGCGGACGACCGCGGTCACCTGGTGTCCGCGGTCCAGCGCCTCGCGCAGGATGCGGCTGCCGATCGTTCCGGTGGCGCCGAACAGGGCGATCCTGGCCATGGTGGTTCCTCTTTCCTGGGTTTTTGCCGTTTGTGTGCGCCTTTCACGCTAGGCAGCGGACCCCTTCCCCTCCAGGTAGGCTCGCGTCCGGACATGGTGAAAAAGCGACACACAGCCCCGTGCGGTGACGCCGGGGAGATCCTCGACCTCGCCTACCAGGCCCCGCCCGGCACCCCCGCAGGTGTCGAGGTTCTGAGCCTCGCCGAGCTGCGCGAGCGGGCGCCGGAGGGGCTGCTGGCCAGGCCGCAGCGGCTGGACTTCCACCAGATCGTCGCCGTCGACTCCGGCTCGGCCTCCCACACCGTCGACTTCGTCGGCCACCGGCTGACGGCGGGCTCCGTGCTGTGGGTGCGGCCGGGCCAGGTGCAGCGGTTCGGTGACGTGGCGGCCGTCGAGGGCACCGTCGTGCTCGTCCAGCCCGGCTTCCTGCCGCCCGGCACGTCCGTCGCGGCCATGGCCGACGATCTCTACCGCCCGGTGCTGTGGCAGCCCGGCGGAGAGGACCTGGAGGCCGTCTTCTGCGCCGTGCGCCACCTGGCCACCGACTTCCGCACCGGCGGCCGGCTGCCGCCCGGCATCCACGCCGACGTGCTGCGCCACCTGCTCTCGGTGCTCGTGCTGCGCCTGTCGCACGTGGCCGGCCCGGCGCACGCGGCACCGCCGCCACTCCCGGAGGCTTTCGTGCGCTTCCGGGCCGCCGTCGAGCGCGACTTCACCACCCGCCACCGGGTCACCGACTACGCCCGTGCGCTCGGCTACTCGCCCCGCACCCTGTCCCGGGCGACGCTCGCGGCGGCCGGTGTGGGGGCCAAGGAGTTCGTCGACCGGCGGGTGCTGCTGGAGGCCAAGCGGCTGCTCGCGCACAGCGGGTTGTCCGCCGCGCGGATCGGCGAGCGGCTCGGCTTCGACGACGCCGCGAACTTCTCCAAGTACTTCCAGCACCGCGCCGGGCTCTCCCCGGGCGCCTTCCGCACCGCGCAGCGCGGTCACTCCGCATAGCGCGGATGCATCAGCGTCGACGGCAGCAGCCCCGGCTCCCGGCTGCGCTCGGCGGCGCGCTCGTCCGCACTGAGCGCGGCCGGGGTCAGCGAATGCACGGACGGCCCTACGGCGGGCAGCACCAGCGACGCGGGGGCGCGCGTGGCCAGCAGGAAGCCCCAGCTCTCCCCGCGCACCCCGGCCGGCCCCGCCGACCGAACGCGGTAGGGAACGGTCTGCATGCCCACCGAGCGCACGGTCGAGTCCACGGTCCAGAACGGGCGGGGGCGGGCGCAGAGGTCCCCGGCATGGATCACCAGCCGCCCGCCCGGGGCCAGGGCGCGCTCGACCAGCCCGTAGAACTCCTGTGAATAGAGCTTGGCGCTGGGGGTGATGCCGGGGTCGGGCAGGTCGGAGACGACCACGTCGTACAGGGCTTCGCCGCCGTGCCGGGTGCGCAGCCAGTCGAAGGCGTCGGCGGCGATCACGCGGACCCTCGGGTCGCGGTACGCGCCCTGGTTGAGGGCGGCGAGATCGCGGTCGGTGCGGGCCAGCCGCAGCACGGCGGCGTCCAGCTCGACGACGGTCACCGAGGCCACGTCCCCGTAGCGCAGGACTTCGCGCAGGGCCAGGCCGTCGCCGCCGCCGAGCACGAGGACGCGGCGGTGCGGCCCGGACATGGCGGGGTGGACCAAGGCCTCGTGGTAGCGGAATTCGCCGCCGCTGACCCGCAGCCGTCCGTCGAGGAAGAGCGAGAGAGGCCGGCCGCTGGCCCCTCCGCCGGTGAGCACGACCTCCTGGACATCCGTCTGCATCGCGACGCGGACGTCCGCCCCGTAGACGGCCTGGCGGGCTGCCCGCTCGAACGGGCCGGTGAGCACCGAACAGACGGCGAGCAGCACCAGCACCAGCCCGTTGACGGTCAGCAGCGACCAGCGGGCCCGTACGCTCAGGTCGCCGCGGAAGAGCCAGAGCACCAGCGCCCCGCCCGCGACGGCGTTGACCGCGCCGGTCACCAGGGCGCCGGTCAGCTGCCCGAGCACCGGCAGCAGCAGGAAGGGGAAGGCGAGCCCGCCGACCAGCGCGCCCACGTAGTCGGCGGCGAAGAGATCGGCGACCGCGCCGCCCGCGTCCTGGCGGCGGATGCGCTGGATGAGGGTCATCAGCAGGGGCACTTCGGCCCCGATCAGCACCCCGATCGCCAGCGAGAAGCCGACCAGCGCCAGGCGGGCCTGCCCGTACCAGGCGAACGTGGCGTAGAGAGCCATGGCGGAGAGGCCGCCGGTCAGCGCGAGCACCGCTTCGACGGTGGCGAAGCCGAGGGCCGCACGCCTGCGCAGCTGTTTGGCGAGCAGCGAGCCGATGCCCATGGCGAAGACCATCACCGACAGGACGACGGAGGCCTGGGTGACCGAGTCGCCGATCAAATAGGAGGCCAGGGCGACCAGTTCGAGCTCGTACACCAACCCGCAGGCTGCGCAGATGAACACCGTGGTCAGGACGAGTAGGCGGCCGAGCCCGGCCGGCACGGGCAGCCGCGCTGGTACCGGGCGGTGGTGGACCATGCGGGAACGCTACGTCACGAGTCGGCACTCGACTTGTCACCCACACGGGTTTATTGCTCACGCGCTCGGGTGACTTCGGCGGTCGACCCGTGCCCTCGGCGGCCCTCAGAGCGGTGCCGTCATGCGCACTCCGACTCTGGTCCGGGTGGCGACCAGCCGCCCTTCTTGGGGATACGCATGCCAGGTGCGCCAGCTGACCTGGCCGTCGCCGCGCTGGGCGAGGAGGGCGGTGAATGCGTGGGGGCTGCCGGGAAACGTTCCGGCCAGCCCCTGGGGATGCTCGGCGACCAGCGCGAGCAGCTCTTGCGCGCGCCCCGCGAACGAGCTGCGCGACAGGGTCTCCACCCGTGCCGCGAATTCGTACTCCCATGCGCCGACGCGTTTGGCGACGCCGAGCGGGAGCGGTGTACTGCCGCCGGGTATACAGGCGACCGTCTCCGAACAGACTTTGCTGCCTTCCTCGACAAGGACCTGGTGGGAGGCGCCGAGCAGGCGCAACTGCACCTCCGCCCGGTCCAGTTGCAGATCGAGCACCGCGAGCGCCGGAAGGGGCTCCTTGCCCAGACACCAGGCGAGATCGGCGGCGCGGGTGTCGGTGTAGGTGGTCTTGAGCGTGGTGAGCATGGGTCGGCTCCGCGAGCGAGCAGTGGAGGGTGGGCCGGCCCGCCCCGAGGGGGACCAGATTCCTTTCGAGTGCGCCGGCTCATGCCCACATGTGGAGGACTTCGGTTCCGGCGGATGCGATTCCGGCGCATTCCGGGGAGTTGCCTCTCACCGTGGCTGTGAATGAGAGGGAATCATGAATGAGCGGCGCCCACAGCGTTTTTACCCATCATCTGCAACTTTCCATCCACGCGAGGGCCGTGCAGTTCATATGTTCAACATCTCGGCTCGCAAGGATCAACATCATTGCCCCCGGCGGAGTTTCGCATTCGTTCGTATGCGCTCATTTCTGCGTGCACATCCGCCGGGAGCATATGCGGCCGGGCATGGTCCGCCCGCAAATCCGTTGATCAAAATTGGCTCAGACGGCGTTTACCAGCTTCTCCACCGCGTCGAGCACCGACTTCTCCCGCTTGCAGAAGGAGAAACGCACCAGATAGGACGGGGCGCCCGGGGACAAGTGGAAGGCGGACGTGGGAATGGCCACCACCCCGGCGCGCGTGGGGAGTTCACGGCAGAAACGCACGCCGTCCGCATGCCCCCACGCGCGGATGTCCGCCTGCACGAAATACCCCGCCTCCGCGCGATAGGGGCGCAGGCCCGCGCGCACAAGCCCGTCGCTCAGCAGGTCGCGATTGCGCTGCAGCGTCCGCCGCAGCTCCGCGGCCCACTCCTCCACGCCCCCCAGGGCCCGCGCGAGCGCCTCCTGGTACGGAGTGCCGGAGGCGTAGGTGAGGAACTGCTTCGCCGCGGCCACCGCCGCCACCAGATGCGCCGGCCCGCACACCCAGCCGACCTTCCAGCCGGTGACGTTGAAGGTCTTGCCCGCCGAGGAGATGGTGAGCGTCCGCTCCCGCATCCCGGGCAGGGCGGCGATCGTCCGGTGCGCCTCCGTGCCGTAGACCAGGTGCTCGTACACCTCGTCCGTCACCACCGTCAGGTCGTGCTCCCGGCACAGCCCGGCGATGGCGGCCAGCTCCGCCTCGGTGAAGACCTTGCCCGTCGGGTTGTGCGGCGTGTTCAGCAGCAGCACGCGGGTGCGCGGGCCGACGGCGGCGCGCAGCGCGTCCGCGTCCAGGACGAAGCGGTCGCCGTCCTCGGCGAGCGGTACGGGCACCAGGCGCGCGCCCGCGAAGCGGGCCCCCGCGGGGTAGGCGTCGTAGCAGGGGTCGAAGGCGAGGACCTCGTCGCCCGGGTCGCACAGCGCCAGCAGCGACGCCGCCAGCGCCTCGGTGGCCCCGGTGGTCACCAGCACCTCGCCCTGCGGCTCGTACTCCAGCCCGTACCGCCTGCGCTGGTGGCCGGCGACCGCCTCGCGCAGGGCGGCCGTGCCGTAGGCGGGCGGGTACTGGTTGTGGCCCGCGAGGACGGCGGCCGCCACCTCGTCGAGCAGGCCGCGGGGGCTGTCCAGCTCGGGCACGCCCTGGCCCAGATTGACCGCGCCCGTACGCCTGGCCAGCTCGGTCATCTCGGTGAAGACCGACGCTCCCGTCCCCCGCACCCGCTCCGCAGGGCTCCACTGCGCATCCGTCATCGTCCCGCTCCCCTCGGTCCACAACACGTCCTGCGATCAAGGTCACGATAGGCGCGCGGCCGTCACCCGCACAGCACGTCGGGCCGCGGCACATCGGGTGGCAGCACATCGCACCGCCGCCGCGCACGCCGACACTCCGCGGTGCGGCCGAGCGGGTGTAAGGCGCACCGCTTACGGGCGTTCCTGGTCGCGCGCGCGTGGCGGGCGCCGCATGGTCGGTATGCCCCACCCATGCGCCGCACCGGAGGTGCACCCGTGTCAGCCGACACCGCCGTGCCCGTACGAACCCCCGAACCGCGCCGTGCTCCCCGGGGCGGTGGCGGCGCCCACCGGGTGGACCGGGTGCGCGAGGCGCTGCGCCGGGCCCTGCCCGCGCTCGGCCTGTACGCGGTGGTCCGGCTGACCGGGATGACGGTGATGGCCGCCTGGGCGTGGTGGATCGGCAAACACCCGCGCACGCTGCTGGGCCATCTGTGGGACGGCATCTGGTACGCGGGCATCGCCCGCAACGGCTACGGGCTCGTCGTGCCCTCCCCCACCACGCACGGGGTGGTCTTCAACGACCTGGCGTTCTTCCCGCTCTTCCCCGGCCTGGTGCGGGCGGTGGCGACGCTCTCGCCGTTCACCGTGGTCACCGCCGGACTGCTGGTGGCCTGGGCCTCGGCGGGGGCCGCGGCCTGGGGGATCTACGCGGTGGGCGAGCGGCTGCACGGGCGCCGGGTGGCGACGCTGCTGGTGCTGCTGTGGGGGCTGCTGCCGCACGCGATCGTGCAGACGATGGCGTACACGGAATCGCTGATGACGGCCCTCGCGGCGTGGTCGCTCTATGCACTGCTCACGGGGCGGCGGCTGTGGGCGGGGGTGCTGGCGCTGCTGGCCGGGCTGTCCCGGCCCAACGCCATCGCGGTGGTGGCCGCCGTGCTGTGCGCCGCGGTGCTCACGGCCCGGCAGGATCCGCGGGCCCGCACCGACTGGCGGCTGTGGACAGGGGCGGCGCTGGCGCCCCTCGGCTGGGCGGGCTACGTCGCCTGGGCGGGGTTCCGGGCGGGGGGCGGAGTGCTCGGCTACTTCGAGGTGCAGCGGCTGTGGGGGTCGCGCTTCGACTTCGGGCACGACGCGCTGCGCTTCATCCGGCACCTGATCATCGCCCGGGACCACATGGCGTACTACGTGACGCTGGCGGTCCTGGCCGTCGCCCTGGTGGCGCTGGTCTTCCTCGCCCTGGACCGGCCGCCCGCCGCGCTGCTGGTGTACGTGCTCGTCCTCGCCGTGATCGCGGTCGGGGGGTCGAGCTACTTCGCGTCCAAGCCGCGCTTCCTGCTGCCGGCCTTTCCGCTGCTGATCCCGGCGGCCGTGGCCATGGCAAGAGCCCGGCCGCGCACCGTCGCCGTGACGGCGGGTGCGCTGGCCGGGCTCTCCTTCTTCTACGGGACGTATCTGCTGACGGTGGCCAGGATCCCCATGTAGGGACCCGGGCCCATGGGGCCGGTCAGGCCTCGTCGTCCGGCTTGTCGTCGCCGTCGGAGTCGATGTCGGCCTCCAGGCCGAGCTGCTCGACGAGCCACTTGTCGAACTCGATGGAGGCCCGCACCCAGCTGACCGTGCTGGAGACGAAGTGCTCCAGCGAGACCCCCACGCCGATCAGCATCTGCGCCTCGCCGATGAGGCGGACGGTGCCGTCGTCGTGGGTGTGGGTGTAGACCTTCGGCCACAGCGTGCGACGGTTCCAGTCGTCGATCTGCTCAAGGAGCTTGGACTTCTCCTCGATGCCGTGCGGACGGTCGTAGAACGTCCGCACGGAGAAGACCTGCTGCTCGTCCTCGCCACGGAACATGAAGTACGTGCGGAACTGCTCCCACGGCGCGGCGAGGTCGCCCTCGTCGTCGACGACGTACTTCAGCTCCATCTGCTCGAGGAGCTGCTTGACCAGATCCTGGTCGGGGATGACGGGGCCGGTCGGGCCCGTCTCGTGCGGTTCGGGCTGGCCCCCGAAGTTCGGAATCGAGGACGGGTCGATGCTCACCGTGAATTTCCCTTCGTACGGTCTCCCGCCATCCTCCCTCACACAGGCCCCCGCCCCGCAACCCCTGACGCTCGCGTTACGCCGCGACCCGCTCCGCCGCCGTCACCGACAGGCCCTCCGCGCCCGGCACGCGGTCCACGCGGACCGTGTCGCCGTCGCGCACCTCGCCCGACAGGATCGCGCGGGCGAGCCGGTCGCCGATGGCGGTCTGCACCAGGCGGCGCAGCGGTCGGGCGCCGTAGGTGAGGTCGGGCGCGGCGCCGCCCTCCTCCTGCGGGTCGTGACCCAGGGTCGCCAGCCAGTGCAGTGCGTCGTCGGTGACATCGAGCGTGAGCCTGCGGTCCGCGAGGCGGCGCTGCAGGTGGCCGATCTGGATGCGCGCGATGCGCTCCAGCTGATCGGTGCCCAGCGGGTGGAAGACCACCACGTCGTCGAGGCGATTGAGGAACTCGGGGCGGAAGGAGGCGCGGACCGTCTCCAGCACCCGCGCCTTCTTCTGCTCCTCCTTGAGCAGCGGGTCGACCAGGAAGGTCGAGCCGAGGTTGGAGGTGAGGATGAGAATGGTGTTGCGGAAGTCCACCGTCCGTCCCTGCCCGTCCGTTAGCCGGCCGTCGTCCAGCACCTGGAGCAGGATGTCGAAGACCTCGTGGTGCGCCTTCTCCACCTCGTCCAGCAGGACCACCGTGTACGGGCGGCGGCGGACGGCCTCGGTCAGCTGGCCGCCCTCCTCGTAGCCGACGTAGCCGGGGGGCGCGCCGACCAGGCGGGCGACGGAGTGCTTCTCGCCGTACTCGCTCATGTCGATGCGGACCATCGCCCGCTCGTCGTCGAAGAGGAAGTCGGCGAGTGCCTTGGCCAGCTCGGTCTTGCCGACGCCGGTCGGGCCGAGGAAGAGGAACGAGCCGGTCGGCCGGTCGGGGTCGGAGATCCCGGCGCGGGAGCGGCGCACGGCGTCGGAGACGGCCCGTACGGCCTCGGCCTGGCCGATCAGCCGCTTGCCCAGCTCGTCCTCCATGCGCAGCAGCTTCTGCGTCTCGCCCTCCAGCAGGCGGCCCGCGGGGATGCCCGTCCAGGAGGCGACGACGTCGGCGATGTCGTCCGGGCCGACCTCCTCCTTGACCATGAGGTCCTTGGCGGCGGCCTCCTGCTCGGCCTCCGCCTCGGCCTCGGCGGCCTCCTCCAGCTCCCGCTCCACGGCGGGGATCTCGCCGTAGAGCAGCTTGGAGGCGGCGTCGAAATCGCCGTCGCGCTGGGCGCGCTCGGCCGCCACGCGCAGGTCGTCCAGGCGCTCCTTGAGCTCGCCGACCCGGTTGAGGGACTGCTTCTCCTTCTCCCAGCGCGCGGTCAGGCCCCGCAGCTCCTCCTCCTTGTCGGCGAGGTCGCGGCGCAGCTTCGCCAGGCGCTCCTTGCCGGCCTCGTCCGTCACGTTGCCCAGGGCCAGCTCCTCCATCTTGAGCCGGTCGACGGCGCGCTGGAGTTCGTCGATCTCCACGGGGGAGGAATCAATCTCCATCCGCAGCCGGGACGCGGCCTCGTCGACGAGGTCGATGGCCTTGTCGGGCAGGAAGCGGGAGGTGATGTAGCGGTCGGAGAGGGTGGCGGCGGCGACCAGGGCCGAGTCGGCGATCTGCACCTTGTGGTGCGCCTCGTAGCGCCCCTTGAGGCCGCGCAGGATGGCGATGGAGTCCTCGACGGAGGGCTCGGCGACCAGCACCTGCTGGAAGCGGCGCTCCAGGGCGGGGTCCTTCTCGATCCGCTCCCGGTATTCGTCGAGGGTGGTGGCGCCGACCATGCGCAGCTCGCCGCGGGCCAGCATGGGCTTGAGCATGTTGCCCGCGTCCATGGCCGAGTCGCCTCCGGCACCGGCGCCGACGACGGTGTGCAGCTCGTCGATGAAGGTGATGATCTGCCCCTCGCTGGCCTTGATCTCGGCCAGCACGGTCTTCAGCCGCTCCTCGAACTCGCCCCGGTACTTCGCGCCCGCGACCATCGCGCCCAGGTCGAGCGCGACCAGCCGCTTGTTCTTGAGCGACTCCGGGACGTCGCCCTTCACTATCCGCTGGGCGAGCCCCTCGACGACGGCCGTCTTGCCGACGCCGGGCTCGCCGATGAGCACGGGGTTGTTCTTGGTGCGGCGGGAGAGCACCTGCACCACGCGCCGGATCTCGTGGTCCCGGCCGATCACCGGATCCAGCTTGCCCTCGCGGGCGGCGGCGGTGAAGTCCGTGCCGAACTTCTCCAGCGCCTTGTACGTGCCCTCGGGGTCCGCGCTCGTCACCCGCCGGCCGCCCCGTACCTTCTCGAACGCACTCAGCAGCTTCTCGGCCGAGGCGCCCTGCTCGCCCAGCAGCTCGCCGGTGCGCCCGCCACGGGCGGCGAGACCGATCAGCAGGTGCTCGGTGGAGATGAACTCGTCGCCCAGATCGCGCGCCCGCTCCCCGGCGTCCGCGAGCGCGGCCAGCAGCTCGCGGTTGGGCTGCGGGGGCGCCACGGTCGACCCCTGGACGCTGGGCAGGCCCGCGAGCAGGCGCTCCGCGCCGGACCGCAGCGCCGCGGCGTCGGCCTCGACGGCGGCCAGGAGATCCATCACGTTCTCGTTGTCCTGCCCGGCCAGCAGGGCGATCAGCAGATGCGCGGGCGTCAGGTCCGCATGCCCGGCCGACACGGCCCGGTCATTGGCGGCACTCAGCGCCTCGCGGCTCTTGTTGGTCAGCTCGGCATCCACGACCTTGCGATCCTCCTCTATCCGCCGAACGTCATACCTGCTCGGGGCTACGTGCGATAAGTTGAGTCTATTCCACTCAACCCTGGGAAAGCCATCGTCTCCGGCAAAATCACCGGTGCCCGGCCCCCGCCGCCGCGCGAACTACGCTTCCCGTATGGCCCTGGACCTCCACAACCTCGACCCCGCCTACCTCACCTTCTGGCGCGAGCGGCACGTCTGCACCCTCACCACCCCCCGCCCCGACGGCTCCCCGCACGTGGTGCCCGTCGGCGTCACCTACGACCCCGAGGCCGGCATCGCCCGCGTCATCACCAACAAGAGCAGCCGCAAGGTCGCCAACGTCCAGGCCGCTGGTCCCTCTGGCGCCAGGGTCGCCGTCTGCCAGATGGACGGCAAACGCTGGGCCACCCTGGAAGGCCGCGCGATCGTCCGCACCGAGCCGGACACCGTCGCCGACGCCGTCACCCGCTACGCCGAGCGCTACCACCGCACGCCCACCCCCAACCCGGACCGCGTCGTCATCGAGATCACCGTCAGCCGGGCGATGGGGCGGGGCTGAACCGGCCCGGCTCTCACCTCCCCGCCAGGGCCTGCCGGATCTCGTGGATCATCACTTGGGGGCGCTCCCGGACGTCGGCCGTGGTGTAGCGCAGGATCCGGCAAACCTCGGGGCACGCCGAGAGGTCGTTGAACCGTATGACGTCGCGCTGGTGCTCCGCCCTGCTGCCGTGCCAGGCATAGCCCTCCACCTCCACGACCAGCCCCTGCGGGCGGAAGAAGAAGTCCGGGTAGACCCGGCGCCCGGCGGGCGTGCGCAGCGGCACCTGGCACTCCGGATACAGCCCCGCGTCGTACAGCCGCAGCCGGGCCAGGGTCTCGACCGGTGACCCCGATCGGGGGTCGGCCAGGGCCAGCCACCACACGGCCTGCCGGGCGCCGCGCAGCGTCGGCGCTCTCGTCAGGGCCCGGCCGATCGCATCGAGCGTGGTGAGTGGCGCTCTGCGCGAGCCGCGCGCCGCCCCCGGGCCGTGCCGCCAGCTCAGCGCCGACTCCACGGCCACCAGCGCCTCGTCACGCGGGCCGGACCGCAGCAGGTCGGCCATCGTGCGCGCCACCGCCGTCGCCCGCAGGCCCGCGACGGACGTCACCTCATCAGGCTCCAGCGGCACCGCGTGCAGCACGGCGCCCTTGGCTCTGCCGCACCCGATGAAGTCGGTGCGCCCCACGTCCGTTTCGGCGCCGTGCAGCCGCGTGGCCGCCCAGTGGCTGACCACCAGCTCCGGGCGCACCAGCTGCTGCGCCCACAGCAACTCCCGCTCACCCGCGCTCCGTCCGGGCTCCAGCCAGGCACCGGGCCGCAGCCGCGTCCACCCCTGCCGCGCGAAGAGCCTGCCCAGCCGCTGCCTCGACCACCCCCGCCCGGCCGCCTGCGCCGTCAGCACCACCCCGCCCTGCGCGTCCGCCAGGGCCTTCCAGCACGCCTCGTCCCCCGTCACGCTTCGAGTGTCCGCGCCCCCGCACCACCCCGCCAGGCCTGTGGAAAACCACGGAAAAAGCCCGTCGCCCACAGGGGTGACGGGCTTTTCCACATGTGCCGGGACGGCAACCAACGGCGCGCCGTTCAGCGCTCCTTGTCGCGCCGGGGCCGCCAGACGACCAGCGCGCTCGTCTGCTGGACGTCCTGGTACGGGACCAGGTCGCGCCGGTACGAGGCGTGGACCTGGGCCTCGCGCTGCTGCATGGCCGCCGCCGCGCCGTCGACGACGGACTGCAGCTCGGCGACGCGCGCGCTCAGCGCGGCGACCTGGTTCTCCAGCTCGATGATGCGCTTGATGCCCGCGAGGTTGATGCCCTCGTCCTGACTCAGCGCCTGCACCTGGCGCAGGAGCTCGATGTCGCGCGCCGAGTAGCGGCGGCCTCGCCCGGCCGTGCGGTCCGGGGAGACCAGGCCGAGGCGGTCGTACTGCCGCAGGGTCTGCGGGTGCAGGCCCGACAGCTGGGCGGCGACGGAGATGACGTAGACCGGCGATTCGTCGGTCAGCTCATAAGGATTGCGTCGACGGCCGATCCCGTCCATGAGGTCACGCTCCCTTCGAGGCCTGGAACAGCTCCGCCCGAGGATCCTCGCCGGCCGTCGCCTCGCGATAGCTCTCCAGTGCTTCGCGCGCCTTGTCGCCGAGATCCTTGGGAACGGCGACCTCGACGGTGACCAGCAGGTCGCCGCGGGTGCCGTCCTTGCGCACCGCACCCTTGCCGCGGGCGCGCATGGTGCGGCCGTTGGGGGTGCCCGGAGGCAGCTTGAGGGTGACCGGCGGGCCCCCGAGGGTGGGGACCTTCACCTCGCCGCCCAGGGCGGCCTCCGGATAGCTCACCGGCACGGTGATGGTGAGGTTGTCGTCCTTGCGGCCGAACACCGGGTGCGTGCCGACGTGGACCACCACGTACAGATCGCCGTTGGGGCCGCCGCGCTCGCCCGGGGCGCCCTTGCCGCGCAACCGGATCCGCTGGCCGTCGGAGACGCCCGCCGGAATGCGGACCTGCATGGTGCGCGAAGAGGTGGCCCGGCCGCTGCCCTTGCAGACGTCGCAGGGGTTCTCGGGGATCAGCCCGCGGCCCTTGCAGTCGGGGCAGGGGTCGGTCAGCGAGAAGCCGCCGCCCGCGCCGCGCGAGACCTGGCCGGTGCCCACACAGGTCGGACAGACCCTGGGAGTACCGTTTTTGTCGCCCGTGCCCGAGCAGGCCTTGCACGCGGCCGAGGAGGACATCCGCAGCGGGACCGTGGCCCCCTCCACCGCTTCGGCGAAGCTCAGCGTGACCTCGGACTCGATGTCCTGGCCGCGCCGCGGCTGCGTGCGCGTGCCCGCGCCGCCGCCCCGGTTGAACAGGCCGCCGAAGACGTCCCCGAGACCGCCGCCGAAGCCGCCGGCCCCGGCCCCCGTCCCGGCCCCGCCCTGGGCGCCCCCGAAGAGGTCGCCCAGGTCGAAGTTGAAGGAACCGCCCGCACCGCCCGGCCCGGCCCGGAAGCCGCCGTTGCCGAAGAGGGCGCGCGCCTCGTCGTACTCCTTGCGGCGCTTGGCGTCGGCAAGGACGTCGTTGGCCTCGGAGATCTCCTTGAAGCGCTCCTCGGCCGTGGCGTCGCCCTTGTTGGCGTCCGGGTGGAACTCGCGGGCGAGCTTCCGGTACGCCTTCTTGATCTCCGCCTCGGTGGCGTCCTTGGGCACGCCGAGGACCTTGTAGTAGTCCTTCTCGACGAAGTCCTTGGTGCTCATCCCCGGCGTCCCTCCTTCCGTTCCCTCACGGTCGTCATCGCGTCAGCCCTCTTCCGGGCCGCCGCCTTCCTCGTCCGACGCCTCATCGGCCTTGGACCCCTGCGCACCGGGCTGCGGCTCCGCGACCGCGACCCGCGCGGGGCGGATCGTACGCTCGCCGATCCGATACCCCGGCTGCAGGATCTGCACGCACGTGGTCTCGGTGACGTCCGGCGCGTAGCTGTGCATCAGCGCCTCGTGCACCAGCGGGTCGAAGGGCTCGCCCTCCTTGCCGAACTGCTGCAGGCCCATCTTGGCGACGACCGTCTCCAGCGACTCGGCGACGGACTTGAAGCCGCCGACCAGCTCGCCGTGGTCACGGGCGCGGCCGATGTCGTCGAGGGTGGGGAGGATCTCGGACAGGAGGTTCGCGATGGCGATCTCCTTGACCGTGGCCCGGTCCCGCTCCACGCGGCGACGGTAGTTCTGGTACTCGGCCTGGAGCCGCTGGAGGTCCGCGGTGCGCTCGCTGAGCGCGGCCTGGGCCTGGTCCAGCTGCGCCTGGAGGCCTACCTCGACCAGCTCTTCACCGGACGGGGCCGGGCCCGGACCCGCCTTGTCGGCGGGTCCGGCGCCCTGCGCCGCGTCCTCGGGGTTGGTGGCGTCGGAGGGGCCTTCAGGCTTCTCGTCAAAGCCCGGGGTCTCCTCCGTCACGCCGCACCGCCCTTGGGCTTCTCGTCGTCCACGATCTCGGCGTCGACGACGTCGTCCTCGGGCTTGGCCTGGTGCTGGCCGTCACCGGCCGCGGCACCGGCGGCGCCCTGCGCGGCCTGGGCGTCGGCATACATGGCCTGGCCCAGCTTCTGGCTGACCGCGGCGACCTTCTCGGTCGCGGTGCGGATCTCGGCCGTGTCCTCGCCCTTGAGCTTCTCCTTGAGCTCGGCGACGGCAGTCTCGACCTCGGTCTTGACCTCGGCCGGGACCTTGTCCTCGTTGTCCTTGAGGAACTTCTCGGTCTGGTAGACGAGCTGCTCGCCCTGGTTGCGGCTCTCGGCGGCCTCGCGGCGGCGGTGGTCCTCCTCCGCGTACTGCTCGGCCTCCTGGCGCATGCGGTCGACCTCGTCCTTGGCGAGCGAAGAGCCGCCGGTGACGGTCATCTTCTGCTCCTTGCCCGTGCCCAGGTCCTTCGCGGTCACGTGCATGATGCCGTTGGCGTCGATGTCGAAGGAGACCTCGATCTGCGGGACGCCACGCGGGGCCGGCGGCAGGCCGGTCAGCTCGAACATGCCGAGCTTCTTGTTGTACGCCGCGATCTCGCGCTCGCCCTGGTAGACCTGGATCTGCACGGACGGCTGGTTGTCCTCGGCCGTCGTGAAGATCTCGGAGCGCTTGGTCGGGATCGTGGTGTTGCGCTCGATCAGCTTGGTCATGATGCCGCCCTTGGTCTCGATGCCGAGGGACAGCGGGGTCACGTCGAGGAGGAGGACGTCCTTGACCTCACCCTTGAGGACACCGGCCTGGAGCGAGGCGCCGATCGCGACGACCTCGTCCGGGTTCACACCCTTGTTGGCCTCCTTGCCGCCGGTCAGCTCCTTGACGAGCTCGGCGACGGCGGGCATACGGGTGGAACCGCCGACCAGGACCACGTGGTCGATCTCGGACAGGCTGATGCCGGCGTCCTTGATGACGTTGTGGAACGGAGTCTTGCAGCGGTCGAGCAGGTCCGCGGTCAGCTGCTGGAACTGGGCGCGGGTGAGCTTCTCGTCCAGGTGCAGCGGGCCCTCGGCGGACGCCGTGATGTAGGGCAGGTTGATCGAGGTCTCGGTGGACGAGGACAGCTCGATCTTCGCCTTCTCGGCGGCCTCGCGCAGACGCTGCAGCGCCATCTTGTCCTTGGACAGGTCGACGCCGTGGCCGTTCTGGAACTGCTTGACCAGGTAGTCGACGACGCGCTGGTCCCAGTCGTCACCACCGAGGTGGTTGTCGCCGTTGGTCGCCTTGACCTCGACGACGCCGTCGCCGATCTCGAGCAGCGAGACGTCGAAGGTGCCGCCACCGAGGTCGAAGACCAGAATGGTCTGGTCGTCCTTGTCGAGGCCGTAGGCCAGGGCGGCCGCGGTGGGCTCGTTGACGATGCGCAGGACGTTCAGGCCCGCGATCTCGCCGGCCTCCTTGGTGGCCTGGCGCTCGGAGTCGTTGAAGTACGCCGGGACGGTGATGACCGCGTCGACGACCTTCTCGCCCAGGTAGGCCTCGGCATCCCGCTTGAGCTTCTGCAGGATGAAGGCGCTCATCTGCTGCGGGTTGAAGTCCTTGCCATCGATGTTGATCTTCCAGTCGGTGCCCATGTGGCGCTTGACCGACCGGATGGTCCTGTCGACGTTGGTGACAGCCTGGCGCTTGGCGACCTCGCCTACGAGCACCTCGCCGTTCTTCGCGAAGGCGACGACGGACGGCGTGGTCCTGGCGCCCTCGGCGTTGGTGATGACGGTGGGCTCACCGCCTTCGAGAACACTGACGACGGAGTTCGTCGTACCCAGGTCGATGCCGACCGCACGTGCCATGTCGATTCCTCCAGCTGACTTGAGTGGAACAGGCTCAAGCGTGCAGCACCGATCCAAACCTGTCAACAGACCTGAGTCGGGCACACTCAACTTTTATGTCAGTCTTACCGTCACTCAGGGGCAAGGGGTCGCCGCGAAGGGTTGCCTGCGCGACACAGATCACCGGCCCGTCGGGTTCATGGGCATGTGAATACTGGGTAATGTCGGCGGAGACTGGATAAGTTACTGCTTAGTAATCCAGACGTTCCCCGCTCTCGCAGGCACGAGGAGCCCCTCATGCAACTCGCCGCGATCATCGTGTCGCTGGTCCTCATCGCGGTCGCATTCCCGCTGTTCGGCCGTGCCATTTTCCAGATCTACCGCTTCGTACGGCTGGGCCAGCCCGTACCGGCCGGCACCCGCACGGACGATCCCAAGCAGCGCACGGTCACGGTGGCCAAGGAATTCCTCGGCCACACCCGCATGAACAAGTGGGGCACCGTCGGCGTCGCGCACTGGTTCGTCGCAGTGGGCTTCCTGGGGCTGCTGCTGACGATCGTCAACGCCGTCGGCCAGCTCTTCCAGGCCGACTGGCTGATCCCGATCATCGGCGACTGGCTGCCGTGGGAGCTGTGGGTCGAGGGCATCGGCACGCTGACGACGCTCGGCATCATCGTCCTGATCGTCATCCGGCAGCTGAGCAGGCCGGGCAACGCGGGCCGCAAGTCCCGCTTCACGGGCTCCAACACCGGCCAGGCGTACTTCGTCGAGGCCGTCATCCTCATCGTCGGCATCTGCATCGTGACGCTGCGCGCCCTGGAGGGCGCCCTGCACGGCGTCGACCACTACGAGGCCGCCTACTTCGCCTCGTACCCGCTGGTCGCCGCCTTCAAGGGGATGAGCCTCGGCACGCTGCAGAACCTCACCTACCTCTTCGCAATGATCAAGATCGCGACGTCCTTCATCTGGATGATCACGGTCTCGCTGAAGACGGACATGGGCGTGGCCTGGCACCGCTTCCTGGCCTTCCCGAACATCTGGTTCAAGCGCGAGTCCAGCGGCGACGTCGCGCTGGGCGCGCTGCAGCCGATGACGAGCGGTGGCAAGCCGATCGACTTCGAGGACCCGGGCGAGGACGACGTCTTCGGCGTCTCGAAGATCGAGGAGTTCTCCTGGAAGGGCATCCTCGACTTCTCCACCTGCACCGAGTGCGGCCGCTGCCAGTCGCAGTGCCCCGCCTGGAACACGGGCAAGCCGCTCTCCCCCAAGCTGCTCATCATGGCGCTGCGCGACCACGCGCACGCCAAGGCGCCCTACCTGCTCGCGGGCGGCGGCAAGGACGCAGAGGGCAACGAGAAGGCCTCCGAGGAGCAGCTGAAGGACGTCCCGGCGGCCGCCCTGGCCGAGGCCGAGCGCCCGCTGATCGGGACGCTGGAGGAGAACGGCGTCATCGACCCCGACGTGCTGTGGTCCTGCACCACGTGCGGCGCGTGCGTCGAGCAGTGCCCGGTCGACATCGAGCACGTCGACCACATCGTCGACATGCGCCGCTACCAGGTGATGATCGAGAGCTCCTTCCCGTCCGAGGCGGGCACGATGCTCAAGAACCTGGAGAAGAAGGGCAACCCCTGGGGCCTGGCGAAGAAGCAGCGTCTGCAGTGGACCAAGGAGGTCGACTTCGAGGTCCCGGTCGTCGGCAAGGACATCGAGGACCTGACGGAGATCGACTACCTCTACTGGGTCGGCTGCGCCGGCGCCCTGGAGGACCGCGCCAAGAAGACCACCAAGGCCTTCGCGGAGCTGCTGCACATGGCGGGCGTGAAGTTCGCCATCATGGGCGGCGACGAGAACTGCACCGGTGACTCCGCCCGCCGCCTGGGCAACGAGTTCCTCTTCCAGCAGCTCGGCCAGCAGAACGTCGAGATGCTGAACATGGCCTTCGGCGAGGATGCCGAAGAGGGTGTGAAGGTCGAGAAGGCGAAGAAGAAGATCGTCGCGACCTGCCCGCACTGCTTCAACACCATCGCCAACGAGTACCCGCAGCTCGGCGGCGAGTACGAGGTCATCCACCACACGCAGCTGCTGCAGCACCTCATCGACGAGGGCAAGCTCGTCCCCGTCACCCCGGTCGAGGGTCTGATCACCTATCACGACCCCTGCTACCTGGGCCGCCACAACAAGGTCTACACGCCGCCGCGCGAGATCATCGCCAAGGTGCCGGGCCTGCGGAACGAGGAGATGCACCGCCACAAGGAGCGCGGCTTCTGCTGCGGCGCCGGCGGCGCGCGCATGTGGATGGAAGAGCGCATCGGCAAGCGCATCAACAACGAGCGCGTGGACGAGGCGCTGTCGCTCAACCCCGACATCGTCTCGACCGCCTGCCCGTTCTGCCTCGTCATGCTGACGGACTCGGTCAACGGCAAGAAGAACGAAGGCAAGGCCAAGGAGTCCATCCAGGTCGTCGACGTCGCCCAGCTGCTGCTGGAGTCGGTGAAGACCCCGGCCGCTCCGGAGGAGGACGGCGAGACGGCGGACGCGCCGGAGCCCGAGCCGGTCAAGTAACGCCGGTACGCAATACAAAGACGGCCGGCCCCCTTCGCGGGGGCCGGCCGTTTCGTCGTCTCAGCGGCCGCCTTCCAGCCCCTCGACGACCACGTCCACGAACAGCTTCGGGTCCTCGAACGGCAGTCCGTGCCCGCCGTCCACGGCGACGTAGCGCGCCCCGGGGATCCGCGCCGCCAGCTCGCGCTGGTGGTGCTCCGGCACGATCTGGTCGTGCGTGCTGGCGATGACGGTCGTGGGTGCGGTGATCCGGTCGACCAGGCCGCCGATGTCCACGCGCGCGTCCAGCTCGATCTGCCGGACGACCCTGGGGTCGAGCATCGCGGTGAATCCGGCCGCGGCCGCCTCGAAGTCCTCCGCGGTCCGGGCCCGCAGCGTCCCGGGGCCCATCGCGGTCAGCTGCAGCAGCCGCGCGAACAGCTCCGGGTCGGTGCGCATCAGCCGCCCCCACAGGTCCGCCATGAATGCCATCTGCGGATCCGTCTTCACCAGGCCCGCATGCAGGACGAGCGAGGTCACCGCCTCCGGCCGCCGCCCGGCGACCGCCGCGGCCACCGCCGCGCCCAGGGAGTGCCCGACGACCGCGTACGTCGTAAGGCCCGCGTGCGCGGCCGCCGCCTCCGCCTGCTCGGCCAGCATCTCCACGGTCAGCGGGCCGCCCGCGTCCGTGGTGGCTCCGGAGCCGGACAGGTCGGGCGCCACGACCGTGTAGCGATCCCGGACGGCGTCGATCAGCGGCCGCCAGTTGATCTCCCCGGTGGCCCCGGTCCCGTGGACGAGCAGCAGTCCGGGCCCCTCCCCCTCCACCAGGTACTCGACCGCGCTCACGCCGCCTGCCTGCTCGATCTCCACGACCGGCACACCCATCGCCCCCAGACATTCCTAATATCAAGACTCTTATATGCATCAGAACCCTGACGGTTCTGCTTGAGTGCAGCTTGCACCCCGGCCACCGCGGGAGTCAACTCCCCGCCCCGGCTAGCCTTCTGTCCCATGAGCGCCGAAGAGAAGATCCGGGCCGCGATGGACGCCCGGCTGGGCAGCCACATCAAGCGGGCCGAACAGGCCCTCATGGCGGAGAAGGCCCGTGTCCTGCGCCCCTTCGGCCTGACTGTCCCGCAGTACGCGGCCCTCTACGCCTTGTCCCTCGCGCCCGGCTCCTCGGGGGCGGCCCTCGCGCGGACGTGCGCCGTCACGCCGCAGAGCATGGCGTCGCTGCTGTCAGGGCTGGAGGCCCGGTCCCTGATCGAGCGGCGGCCCTCTCCCGACCACGCCCAGGCCCTGATCACCCGCCTCACGCCGGAGGGCCGCGTGCTGCTGCTCAGGGCCGACGCGGCGGCACGGGAGGTCGAGGCGCACCTGTCGGCCGCCTTCGCGCCCGAGGAGGAGCGGCAACTGCGCGAACTGCTGAGGCGCGCGACCGAGGCGCTGAGCGGGCCGCGACGACCATTGGCTGCCCCGCAGGAATGAAACCTCCCCACGGGCCACACGCCCCCTGAGGTTTCCCCTAAGGGATGTCACAGCTCGGCCGCAAACCCGGGCCGGTTCTCCCGGGCCCGGCTTCCGCACCCTCCGTGAGCGGGTACGTTCGAAGGCGTGGCTGGATTCAGGATGGGACGCGGACGGGACTCGCACGGCCCCGGTCCCGCGCGGCAAGGACAGGGTCCCGGGCAGCAGGCCCCGCACGGCGGGCAGGCCCCCGGGCAGGGCGGCATACCCGGCGGCGGGTACGGCGGCCACGGCGGCGGATACGGGGGCGGGCCGCAGCAGTGGCAGCAGCCCGCCGCTTACGACGAACCGGAGTACTTCGGCGGCGGGCAGCAGCAGCCGTACGGCGGCCATCCGGGCGCCCCGGGCCCGTACCAGGCGCCACCCGCGGCCGACCCCGGCCACACCCGGCAGTTCAGCCTCGGCGAGGCCCCGGACGCGTACGCGCCCTACGGCGACGACCAGGGCTACGGCGACGGCAGCACGTACCAGGCGGGCGCGCCCGCGCCGCCGAGCGGCCCCCGGCTGCACTGGAAGGACCTGCTGACGGGCATCGTGCTGCGGCCCAACGCCACCTTCTGGCAGATGCGCGACCATGCCGTGTGGGGCCCGGCGCTGATCGTCACCTTCGGCTACGGCCTGCTCGCCGTCTTCGGCTTCGACAAGGCCCGCAAGGACGTCCTCAACGCCTCGTTCGCCAGCAGCCTGCCCTCAGTGCTCGTCACCGGCGTGATCGTGCTGATCGCGGGGCTGATACTCGGCGCGGTCACCCACACGCTGGCCCGGCAGCTCGGCGGCGACGGCATGTGGCAGCCCACCGTCGGCCTGTCCATGCTGATCATGTCGATCACCGACGCGCCGCGCCTGCTCTTCGCGATGTTCCTCGGCGGCGACAGCACGCTGGTCCAGGTGCTGGGCTGGGCGACCTGGCTGGCGGGCGGCGCGCTGCTGACGTCGATGGTGAGCAAGTCGCACGACCTGCCGTGGCCGAGGGCGCTCGGGGCGTCGGCGATCCAGCTGGTGGCGCTCGTCTCGCTCATCAAGCTGGGCACCCTGTAGGCACCCTGCACATACGCCGAGGGCCCGCTTCGATCACGGTCGAAGCGGGCCCTCGGCATATCTGCGTACGGCGTGGGTGCCGGCCTGCTCAGGCGTCCAGGATCTGGCCCTCGCGGCGGACGACCGGCGGCTCGACGGACCACGGGAAGTTGATCCAGTCGTCCGTGCGCTTCCACACGTACTCGCACTTCACGAGCGACTGCGGCTTCTCGTAGATGACCGCGCTGCGCACCTCGGCGACGTGGTCGAGGCAGAAGTCGTGCACCAGCTTCAGCGTCTTGCCGGTGTCCGCGACGTCGTCGGCGATGAGGACCTTCTTGTTGGAGAAGTCGATCGCGTTCGGCACGGGGGCCAGCATGACCGGCATCTCGAGCGTCGAGCCGACACCGGTGTAGAACTCCACGTTGACCAGGTGGATGTTCTTGCAGTCCAGCGCGTAGGCGAGGCCGCCTGCGACGAAGACGCCGCCGCGCGCGATGGACAGGATGATGTCCGGTTCGTAGCCGTCGTCCGCGATGGTCTGCGCCAGCTCACGGATGGCCTGCCCGAAGATCGGGTAGGTCAGGTTCTCGCGGATCTCACTCACTGTTGCTCTTCGCCTTGTCCCTGGTCGCTCAGACCTGCGTACGGTGGAAATTCTGGAAGGACCGCGAGGGCGTCGGCCCGCGCTGGCCCTGGTAGCGAGACCCGTGCTTCGCGGACCCGTAGGGATGCTCGACGGGAGACGACAGCCGGAACATGCACAGCTGGCCGATCTTCATCCCCGGCCACAGCTTGATCGGCAGCGTGGCCATGTTCGACAGCTCCAGCGTCACGTGCCCCGAGAAGCCCGGGTCGATGAAGCCGGCCGTCGAGTGCGTCAGCAGACCGAGCCGGCCGAGGCTGGACTTGCCCTCCAGACGGGAGGCGACGTCGTCGGGGAGCGTGATCACCTCGTACGTCGAGGCCAGCACGAACTCGCCCGGGTGCAGGATGAACGCCTCGTCGCCCTCGGGCACGACCTCGCGCGTGAGGTCCGCCTGCTCGACGGCGGGGTCGATGTGCGGGTACCGGTGGTTCTCGAACACCCGGAAGTAGCGGTCGAGGCGCACATCGATGCTCGACGGCTGCACCATCGACTCGTCGTACGGATCGATCCGCACCCGGCCTGCGTCGATCTCGGTCCGGATGTCCTTGTCTGAGAGAAGCACGGGTCGAGGATACGCGGAGAAGCCGGACAAGCGGACAACCGGACAGCACAGGCCCGGTCCGAAGGGACCGGGCCCGCCCACTGCCGATCGTTCACGATCACTTGTTCACGATCAGCTGTTCGTGATCACCTGTTCATGATCAGCGCTTCTGATGCGCCACCGGCACCGACTGCCGCAGCCGGGCGCAGCGCGGGCAGCGCAGCAGCCGCCCGGGGCCGATCCGGCCGGGGCCGAGATTCTGCATCGGGAACGAAGCGGTGCTGAACACGTGCCCTTCGGCACAACGAACGACGGTGCGCTCCATCGAGCTCCCTTTCCCCTACATGTGAAAGACAAAAGCCACATTAGGGGATCTATCCGACCGAGCTTAACCCGGCACCCCGGCAGCCCCTCACCCTTTCCCGCGCCCCCACGGTACGCCCCAACTCCCGTCCCCCACGCCCGCATCCTCACTGCCCCCACACCCCCCTCACACGACAAGAAGGCCACCACGGCAAGTGCACCGGGGGCCTTCGATGGGGTAGAGTGTGCGACGATGCGAGGCCCCGAGGGGCCTTCGCGCGGGCGTAGTTTAATGGTAGAACATGAGCTTCCCAAGCTCAGAGCGCGAGTTCGATTCTCGTCGCCCGCTCTTTATGGAAACCCCAGGTCGGATGACCTGGGGTTTTTTGTTGCCCAGACCTGTTTCGTCAGCCACCGAGGACGACGTACGTGATCGCCGAGTACAGCGCGACGAAGGCCCAGACGAAGCAGTTGAGGCCCATGACGACGGCGCAGCCGAGGTGGAAGAGGGAGCCGAGCAGCACACCGGTCGCGGCCAGCGCTTCGGTCAGGTGCAGGGCGGTGGCGGGGGCGAGGGCCATCGGCCGATCCGGTGCGGGCGGGAGAGGAACACGGCCTCGGGCGCGTGCGACCCGCGTTCCCCCGCCGTCTGCGCGATGACGAACTGCACGCGCACGTCCTCACCGGTCCCGGCCGGGGTCCGCGCCCGCTCGGTCGCGTAGCGCAGCAGCAGGAGGCAGCCGGTCGAGTGCGGGGTTGCCGGGTCCGAGCAGGTGAGGTCGCCCTTGGCCAGCGTGGTGGCCAGGTCGAAGAGCTGTTTGTGGTGACGCCGGTCGGGGTTCCACAGGACGTTCCACCAGCGCCGCTCGAACACGGGCGTCACCTCGCGCCACGGCCCGTGCTCCCCGCCGGGCGAGACCCTGCGGACCAGCAGGTGGTAGTCGTGGGTGCCCGGCACGGGCGCGAAGAAGTGATACCGCGGCACGAGACCGAGCAGGTCGTAGCGGCCCTGCCACGCCGCCACCCGGCCCCGGACCGGCGCCAGTTGGGCGACCGCCGACAGCATCCCTTGATAGCGGAGCCGACGGCTCCGACGGCAGAGGAGCGCGGGAGCACGCACCAGCGGACGGGACGCACTCCGCACACCTGACACGGGCTGCCGTATAGCTGGTCATTGCGTGAATGTACGAGGCTCGTGCATCAGGTTTGACGAAGGGGACGCTGCCCACGGCGGTGTCGGAAGTGCCTGCGGCAATGGATGCCAATTCCGGTCGCGGGCGTGGGCTCGAAGCGGGCGTGGGTGACCAGGGTGACCCGGTGCCCGGCCCGTTCCAGGGTGTACCGGCCCGGCATTTGTATCCCCTTGAGCCCGCCTGGACACCCGCTGATCTGAAATTTCGATAAGTTGCCCTGCCGAACGATCAACGACGGACGTCAGATCCCGATGCGGAGTACGACATGAGCACTTATCCGGGCAGCACCGGCGGGCCGGCCGGCTGGGCGGCCTCGGGGGCGACCGGCCCCAACGGCTCCTACCGGAACCAGACACTGAAGTACCAGCCGGTCGAGCTGAGCTTCGACGAGTCGGTGACCCTCCGGACCGTCTTCGGCCACTGGTGCACCGCCGCCTTCGCCGCAACCGCGGTCTGGCTGGCCTGTGGGCTGTTCGGACTGCTGACGAACGGTTTCGACTTCGACGCCGTCGGCCCCAGCTTCACCGTCGGCGGCATCCTGGGCTTCATCGTCTTCTGGTTGATCCTGCTGTTCGCATCCTTCACCGAGCCCGTCTCGGAGTGGCGAACGCTGCTGGAGGACAAGGCCCAGGCGTCCCCGTCCGCCTACGCCGCGATCTACGGCGCGCTGGCCCGCCGGCGCATCCCGGTGTCCGCCGTGCCGTCCCGGATACGCAGCGATGTCCTGCAGCCGGAGGCGGTCAGCAACCGTCTGGTCATCAGCAGCGGCCGGTACGTGGCTTACGTCTCCGTATTCGAGTACGGCACCAGCCTCTACCTGGGCTGGACGATGTGGCGTATCCGCCCCGGAGCGGTGATCATCGGCACGTACCTCAAGGACCTCCTCGGCGGAATGCTCGGCCGCACCGGCAACGTCAACCAGATGCTGCGCACCGAGCGACCGCGCGCGATGCGGGAGGCAGTGCACTCGGCGGTCCGGGAAGGCGTGGAGATCGCGGTGCAAGGCGTCGAGGTGCCCATCGCGTCGACCTTCGGGCAGGATCTGCCCATCGTGTCCGCGGCAGGGCAAGGGCCGGCAGCGGCCGGCCCACCGAACCCGCCTGCGCCGCCGGCCATGCCCGTCGTACCGCCCGGACAGTCCGCGCCGCCCGCGGCGCCCGCGGCGCCCGGCAGCCCCGACGGCAACAGCCCCGCCTCCTCCTGGAACCGCTGACCGGCATGGATCAGCAGACCGTCCGGCCGGCCCCGCCGGGTGTCCTGACCGTCGGTGACGGGACGGCCGTGTGGGCCTGGGCGGCCGTCCGTATCGAGGCCGCGGCCGACCTCACCGAGACCAGGGAGTACGCGGACCTCCCCGAGGACGAGCGCCGGATCAAGGCGGTCGCCGCGGAGACGGCCTGGCTGGCGGGCCAGTGGGACACCGGCCACGACGCCCGCATCGAGCTGCGCTACCTGACGGACCCGGCTGAGCGGCGCATCTCGTGTGCGCTGCTCGCCCGGGTCCGTGCCGGCAGCCAGGACTCCGCCGTGACAGCTGCGCTCGCCCTCCGCGACCGGCTGGGACAGCTGCCGCACCATGTGCACAGCGCTCCGGTCGAGGACAGCGCCGAAGTGGCGCGGTGGCTCACGCCGTTCACTCCCGATCCGGCGGGTCTGGCCGAGATCCGCAAGCGCTATCGGACAGGCCTGCCCAACCGGCCCGACGCGGGCGTGCACTACTACCTCGCCCCACAGCCGTTCACCGCAGCAGCGCCTCCGTGGGACGCCCTGTGGCAGGCGTTCACCACGCACCCGCACCCGCTCATGCTCACGGTCGGCCTCGAACCGTACCGGCTGCCGGACGACCTCGGGCCGCTGCTGCACCGCATCGCCACCCACTACGGGCGGCTGGCGGCGCCGGGTCAGATGCCGGAAGGTCTGTGGTCCCCCGGCACCCAACTCGCCCCGGATGCCTTCGCCGTCGACGCCGCCAAGGTGTACACGGACGCCACCCGCCGCTACACCGACCGCGCCTTCCGCATACGGATCGCGCTCGCTTCCCCCGGCCCGCTCCCCGAAGCCCTTGCCGAGCTGGTCGGCGCCACGGTCTCCCCCCAGGAGCGGGCCGCCCAGGGGACCGCGTTGACCGGGACATTCACCGGCCCCGCCTACGTCACCGTACGACCGGCGCCACCGGAGCTGGCCGCGGCGTGGACGGGAATCACGACGCTGGAGCATGCGCGCTGGGGCGGCGACCAGCGCTGGCAGCTGCCCGAACCCCTGTCCCCGCCGCTGCGGCTGCTGTCCGAACTGGTCGACGCCCGTGAAGCCGGCGCCGCACTGCGGCTGCCGCTCGCCGTCCACGGCCATATGCCGGGCTTTCCCGTACGCAGGCCCGACATGGCGCTGGAGACCGACTACCGGCCCGACGGCCCGGCAATCGAACTCGGCCGGCAGCTGGTGCACGGCGCCCCCGCCGGCCCGCTGGGAATCGGCCTCGGCTCCCTCACCCGGCACGCCCTGTTCGTCGGCACGACCGGCTCGGGCAAGACGAACACCACCCTGGCCTTCTGCCAGCAGCTCTGGCGCGACCACAAGGTGCCGTTCCTGGTGCTGGAGCCGGTGAACTCCGAGCTCGACGACTATCGCTGGCTGGCCACCCGCCCCGGCTTCGAGGACCTGCTCGTCCTCACCGTCGGCGACGAGACCACGGCACCGTTCCGGCTGAACCCCTTCGAGGTGCCGCCCGGGGTCCGGATCAGCACCCACACGGCCGGGCTGCTTGCCTGCTTCGACGCGGCATTCGGCCTCTGGGACCCGCTGCCGGCCATCTACAACCGGGCACTGCGCAACACGTACGCGCGCAAGGGCATCGTCCCCACCGACGTCTCCACGCCCGCGCATGCCGGGTCCTGGCCCACGCTCCGCGACTTCATCACCGAGATGCGCAAGGAGTGCGAACAGCTCGGCTACTCCGGAGAAGTCCGGGACAACATCATCGCCGCGTCCCGGCTGCGCGCGGAATCGCTCGCGGAGGGCGCCTGCGGCAGCACGCTCGACTGCGCACGCTCGTACCCCGTGGAGGAGCTGCTCAGCCGCCCGGTCGTCATCGAGCTGGCGGGCGTCGGTGACAACGAGAAGGAGCAGTCCCTCGTGACCGCTCTGATCCTGCAAACGATGACGGAGCACTACAAGGCGACCCGGCGGGGCGACGGCCTCTCCCACGTCACCGTCATCGAGGAGGCCCACCGGCTGCTCGGGCGCCCCGTCGCCTCCGGCGGCGACAGCAAGGAGGGCAACGCGCAGGCCCGCGCGGCACAGGCGTTCGCCAACACGCTGGCCGAGAACCGTAAGTACGGGGAGGGCCTGGTGATCGTCGAGCAGGTCCCGGAGAAGCTCATCGAGGACGCGTACAAGAACACCAACCTCAAGGTCATGCACCGGCTTCCGTCCGCGTCCGACCGCGAGCTCATCGGGGGCACGATGCGCTTCGCTCCGGACCAGGAGCGGTACGCGTCGTCCCTGGAGCCGTTCCAGGCCTTCGCGCACCACGATGGGATCGACCGGCCGGCCCTGATCCGGGTGCCGAACGTACGGGCCGAGGCGGCGGCGGAGACCGGGGTGGCCCGGGCGCCGCTCGCCGGCAACGCGGAACTGGCCGACCGGTTCCGCGCCTTCGCCGAGGCGACACCGGACGTGGACGCGGCTCTTGCCCCCTTCCCGGACTGCGAGGGCTGCCGCCACCGCTGTACGTTCCGCTCGCGGGCGGCGACCGCGGTGTGGCCGGAGCACGGGGAGGAGCTGAAGAAGAAGGTCGTCGACTATCCCAGGACATCGGCTGCCCAGGCCGAGTGGTGGTCCCGCACGGCGGATTGGGTGGCGGGGATCGCCGACACGGTCGCCCCACCGGGTGCCGCCCCGGAAGCGGTCGAGGACTACCGCGCCTGCGTCTTCATCCACGTGGCCCAAGCGGCGTGGAAACGGAAGACGCTGCCCTGGGTGCGCCTGTACCGCAGCCATGCGGTGCGGGGCCGAGGCGGAACGAAAGCCGATTCATGAGCGGAGGACGCCGGAACCCGAATTCCCGGCCAAGGAGCTGACGTGGCCGCCTCATTCGAAGCCCTTCACGACAAGCCCATCGAGTTCGTCGGGCAGGGAACCACCCAAACTGGTCGACTCCTCTGCCTGCTCTCAGGAGACGACTACACGGTTCGTATCGAATGCTCGGGCAGTACCTTCGAGAGTTCCTCCCCCAGTGCGTTCGGCGCACTGGCAGAGATACGTCTGCGGCTCGAAGATGAAGGGCTGATCCCGGCCCTCGAAGGGGCGCGCCGGGATGTATATCCCAGCCGTATGGCATTGGACATGGGCGGTGGGCGGCGCTCCCATCGTTGGCCGGCCGCGGGGAGGCCCTTCACCGTCGTGGGAGAAGCTTCGGGCATCCAATTCCATCGGGATGCCGAGAGGATGACCGGGTCACCCCGGCCGGTGCCCCCGGTCGTCGATGGGCTGGGTGGCCGGTCTCTCCGGCGTCGCGGTGCTGGTCGCGGCGCCCCGGCTCGTCCTGTGTTGTTGCCCTCTACCCTTGAGGCCGCGCGCTTGCGAATGGTGAACGGTGGCGAACGGAGCATGCGGTGGCAGCGGGGGAAGCGAACGGCGAAGAGCTGATAGGCAAGGTGCTCGGAGGGCGCTACCGGGTGACCGCCGTGATCGGGCGCGGCGGCATGGGCGTGGTTGCGCGGGCGGTGGACGAGCTGCTGAACCGCGAGGTCGCCGTCAAGGTCCTGCGGGCCTTCACCGACGCCACCACGCCCGAACTGCTCGACCTGCGGACCCGGATGCAGCGGGAGGCGCAGGCCGCCGCCCGCATCCGGCACAGCGGCGTGGTCACCGTGCACGACGTGACCGAGGAGCAGGGCCTGCCGGTCATCGTCATGGAGCTCGTCGACGGGCCCTCGCTCGACGACGTGCTGGCAGAGCGCGGCATGCTGGAGCCGCATGAGGCCGCGGCGATCGGCGCCAAGTTGATGGACGCGCTCGACGCCGCGCACCGGGTCGGCGTGCTGCACCGGGACGTCAAGCCGGGAAACGTGCTGCTGGAGCACGGTGGGCGGGTCGTGCTCACCGATTTCGGCATCGCCAGCATGGAGGCTTCCGGCGACGAGGCCATGACCAAACTGACCCAGAGCGGTCAACTCGTCGGCTCCCTCGACTATCTGCCGCCGGAGCGCGCACAGGGCAGGGAGCCCGGTCCCGCGTCGGACATCTGGTCCCTCGGCATGACGCTGTACGCGGCGGTGGAAGGAACGTCACCCTTCCGTCGCACGTCCGTGTGGTCCACCTTGTCGGCAATCATCACCGAGCCCCTGCCGGCGCCCCGGCGCTCGGGACCGCTCACGCCGGTGCTGCAGGCGCTGATGGCGAAGGAGCCGGAGCACCGGCCGACCGCCGACCAGGCGCGCGCAATGCTGGAGCAGGTGGCCGAGGGCAGGGCGCCGGCCCCCGCGCCGCCGGCCCCCGCACCTGAGCCGCCGCAGGCCGCCGTCACCCCCACGCCGACGCAGGCCACCACCCACGCGCCACCGCCCGGGTTCGGCGCTGCCCCGCCCTTCCACCAGCCTTCCCCGCAACCTCCGCAGACCGGCTTCCCCCCGCCCGAAGCGCCCGCCCGCCGACGGCGCCGCAGCCGCCCTCTCATCGCAGCGGCCGCCGCCCTCGTCGTGCTGGCCGGAGGCGGCATCACGTACGCCTTGACCGGAAAGCAGGACGGAACGACCGGCGGCGAGGCGCAGGCGCCGTCCGGGGTCAGCTCCCCGGCGGGCGGCGGACGGCCGGGCGGAGGCACGACCACCGGCGCGATCCCCCCGTCGTCCGCAAACCCCCACGGAACACCGTCGCGCTCGTCGGCCTCGCCGAAGGGCAAGCCCGGTGCCAGTGCCACTGCCGTGTCGAAGAGTTGCAACGGCTGGAGCCACCAGGACCCGAAGCCGGGCGCCTACGGCTACCTGACCGGCGACTACCACCTGACGACGGGCCCGTACGAGTCGTGCCCCGCCGTGACCCGGGCCAAGGCCGGCACCAAGCTCTGGTACCACTGCTCGGTCAACAACGCCTACGGCAACAAGTGGATTTACGTCCGCATGGAGGGCACGAGCACCTCGGGCTGGATGTCCAGCGACAACCTCACCCGCCAGAGCGGGCAGGCCGTCCACTGTTAGCCTCGGCGGCCCCGAGGGTCAGGACGACAGCTGCGCCCAGGCGTTCGGGCCCGCGTTGTACCAGTAGCGGTGGTCGGTGTTCAGGGCGACCGTG
This sequence comes from Streptomyces olivoverticillatus, assembly GCF_014203555.1. Taxonomy (GTDB): domain Bacteria; phylum Actinomycetota; class Actinomycetes; order Streptomycetales; family Streptomycetaceae; genus Streptomyces; species Streptomyces olivoverticillatus. Next base: position 124,977 of record NZ_JACHJH010000004.1, read on the forward strand.
CGGAACGGGCGGCCGTGGTCGTCGATGCGGGTGGTGCCCTGGCGGTCGCCGCTGCTCCATGCCAGCACCAGGTACCAGCTGACGTCCTGGCCGAGCGTCGAGGCGTCGATGTTCAGCACCTGCGGGTCGTTGACGGACACCTTGTACGGGAAGTCGGTCGAGCTCGTCGGCCTCTCGCCCTCCCTGCCGGGGACGGGCCGCGGTCGCGGTACGGCGTCGTCGAGGTCGACGGCGAACGACGCGGGGGCCAACGCGCCGCCGCAGCCCGAGCCCATGGTGTACGCGTTCCAGCGCGGTGCCTTGCGGGCGCCGTCCACGTGGACGTACAACGCGTGCAGCACCACGGGTCTGTTGTCCGTGCCCTGGACGGTCACCTGCATCCGCAGGTGACCCGCCGGTACGGCGTGCAGGGCCGCGGCCCAGCCGTCGGTCGCGTGCCGGGCGGGCGGCGGTGGGACCTTGCCGGGCTCCTGGTCCAGGGCGAACCACTGGTCGCAGGGGCTTTCCCAGTTGTCGGGCAGGACGTTGACGGTGAACGGGTCGGCTGCGGCGGCGTCCGGGGAGCTGCCTGCCGCTGCCTTCTCCTCAGCAGCATGCGGGGAAGCCGCCCGGGATGCCGCCTGTGCCGATGGCGTCGGTGTCGCCGCGGGGGACGAGGACCGGCCGTCCGCGGTGACCGTGCCCGCCGCCTCTCTCAACGTGCCCTCATGCGACGCCGCCCGCGACGCGCTGTGCCGCACGGCGGGAGATGCGGCACCGGAGTGCGAGCCTCCCAAGGACGAGACGGCGACGGCGGTGCCGGCGACCACGGTGGTGGCGACGGCCGCCGCGGCAGCGAGCAACAGCCGCCTGCGGCGCCCGGTCCCCGCCTCGGGTATCCGGACGGTGGTCGGCTCCACCACCGGGGGTGGCGCCGCTTCTCCGTCCGGCGCCGCCGCGGTCTCCGGTTCCACGGGGACCGGCCCGGTGTCCTCGGTGGCGCTCGCCGTCGCCCGGCGGCGCTCCGCGACCGCCAGGATCCACTGCCGGTGCAAGGCGACCAGTTCGTCGGCCGACGCCCCGCAGACCTTGGCGAACCTCTCCACCGGGGCGTAATCGGAGGGCACCGTCGCACCGTTGCAGTAGCGGTGCAGGGTCGAAGTGCTGGAGTGCAGGCGCTTGGCGAGCGTGCCGTAACTGCGTCCCGAACGCTCCTTGAGCTCGCGCATCAGTTCCGCGAACCGATCGGTCTCCCGCACTGTTCCACCCTCCCCCTCGCCCCGGAACCACGTTCCAGGCTCGACCATTCCCCCAGGTGAGAGGGGGCGGAACCGTTCCAGGGTTCCAACTTCCCCGGCACGGACCCCACTGGGACGAAACCGGCCGCACAGTTGCGCCGTCAGCCGGTCGGCCACGCCGACCGGACTCATCGCCCAGTGTGCGATCCACCCGACGGGAAATTCCTCATGTCCGCGCCGCGCACCCTCACTTCGCTCGCCGCCCTCGCCCTCGGCTCCGCCGCCTTGGTCGGCTGCGCCGGCCCGTCCCCCGCCTCATCCGGAGCCACTGCATCCGCACCGGCCGCGGAGCCCGCCGCGGCTCCCACCTCGGTCACGCAACCGACGGCCAAGCAGCCCGCGGCCAAGCACTCCCCGACGGCCCACCCGTCCCCGGCGAAGGGCGGCTCGTCTCAGGCGGGGATTGCCTACTGCCGGGCCTCGCAGCTCACCGTCACCGCCACTCCCGTGACTCGCCCGGAGAACCACCTGCTGATCACCGCCCGCAACAAGAGCGGCAAGCGCTGCAACCTGGGCATCATCGGCCTCGTCACCTTCGACGGAATGAACGGGAAGAGCGGAAAGAACGAGAAGGTCCGCGCCGAAGCCCCCGGCGGCCTCGGAGGCGGTCCCACCATCCTGGAGCCCGGCTGGGCCGGCTACGAGGGCGTCGCCCTCGACCGTCAGGACGCCCCCGGCGACGGCACCCAGGCCACGGCCCTGGCCGTCGAGACCGAGGGCGGCGGTGTGATCAAGGTGCCTGTCGCGGTCCACGTCCACTCCCCGGCCGTCACCCCCTGGCGGGACTCGCCCGCCGACGCCCTCGCCGACTGATCCCGGGCCGGTCCCGGCGCGAGGCCGCCGCTCCGGTGGTCACGCGTCTGCTGCCCAGGGGCCCATCAGGCCCTCTTCATAGGCGAGGACGACTGCCTGGGTGCGATTGCTCGCGCCCAGCTTGGTCAGCACGTTGCCCACGTGCGTTTTGACGGTCTCCAGGCTCACCTGCAGCTGTGTGGCGGCCTCTTGGTTGGACCGGCCCTTGGCCATGAGCCGCAGGATTTCCCTCTCGCGGCCGGTGAGCGCGGCCGCCCTGCCGGTGGGCGCGTGCCGCGGTACGGGCCTGGCGGCGGCCAGCCGGCGGACGGCGTCCGGGAACAGGAGGGAGTCGCCGGTGGCCACCAACCGGATGGCATGCGCGATCTGCTGGGACGGCGCCCGCTTCCGGATGAACCCGCTGGCGCCTGCCCGCAGGGCGTCGTAGACGTGTTCGTCGTTCTCGAAGGTGGTGATGACGATGACCTTCGGCGGGTCGGCCAGCGCGGAGCGCAGCCGCCGCGTGGCCTCGATGCCGTCGACGGACGGCATCCGCACGTCCATCAGCACGACGTCGGGGCGCAGCCGCTCCACCAGGGGAAGCACTTCGGCTCCGTCGGCGGCCTCGCCGACGACGTCCAGGTCGGGCTTGGCCGACAGCAGGGCCCGCAGTCCGGTGCGGGTGAGCTCGTCGTCGTCGACGATGAGGACGGTGACCGGCGGGTCGGGGTCGGGGGCGGTGCTGCCGCTCGCGTTCATGGCGCCGACCGTAGCGGTATGCGTGCGGCGAGCCGCCAGTGCGTGCCGTGCTCGTCCGTGGGCCCCGAGGACACCTCGCCGCGCAGCAGCCGCACGCGCTCGCTGATCCCCGTCAGTCCGTGCCCGCGCTCCCTGCCCGGGCGGAAGGGCACCGTGGCGGCGAGCGGGTTGACGAGCTCGACCTCCAGCCAGCCGTCCCGAACGGCGACGCGCAGGGTGATGCCCGCCATGTCGCTGTGGCGCATGGCGTTGGTCAGGCCCTCTTGGACGATGCGGTAGGCCTCGCGGGACACGACGGCCGGTATTCGGGTGAGGTCCCCCGCGGTCTCGACGTGCACCTGGGCGCCCGCCCCGCGGACCCGCTCGGTCAAGGGGCCCAGGTGGGCCAGGGTGCGCTGCGGTGTGGTGGGCGACTGCCCTTCCCGCAGGACGCCGAGCACGTGGTCGAGGTCGTCCATCGCCGTGCGGGACGTCTCCTCGATGCTGTTGAGGGCGCGTCGGGCCGCGTGTGGATCGCTGTCCATCAGCTCCGCTGCGACGGCGGCCTGGATGGTCGAGGCCGTCAGGGTGTGGCCTATCGAATCGTGCAGCTCCTGGGCCAGTCGATTGCGCTGGGCCAGCAGGTCCAACTGCTGCTCCGCGGCGGCCAGCCGCTCGGCGGCGCGGGGGCCGAGGAGGAGCGGGGCGAGCAGGCGCAGGACCGCGGCACCGCCGACGGCGGCGTATCCGGCGAGCGCCAGGCATCCGGCGGCTGCAGCCACCGTCCACAGCCCCGGCCATCCGGGCTCCACGGGGACGGTCCAGCCGAAACTCGCCACCGGCCCACCACCGCTCAGCCAGAAGGTGGGGAGGATGAGGGCCGCGAAGACCGCGAGGCAGGCCACCGCGGTCACCGCCCCGCCCACCGCCATATGCGCCCCCAAGTACGCCGAGGTCCGCAGCCGGTCCGTCCAGGCAGGGGCCGGCGCTTCCGGCGGCTCGGAAAGACCGGTGGCCGCAAGGCCGTTGGCCAGCCGGATGCACCCGCGGCGCGCCGCACGAGGAGCGCCCATGGCCACGAGCACCGCGCACAGCGCGACGCAGAATCCCACGGTGCGCAGCGCCGTCGGCCACTTCGGCGAGGCCACGACGAGGGCCAGGGCCATCGGCGGCAGGCTCATGGCCGCGCCGATGCCCGCGTACACCCAACTCCGGTACGCGGCCTGGCCGAAGAGCGGACGAATCACGGTGCTCACGGCCTGAACAGTACCTTCAGGCTCCTCGGCGCACCTCCCCCGGAAGAGCGAGTACGGACTCCCTCTGCCAGGGGATTTTGCAATTCCCCCGTCACAGCGATGCGCAGGCGCCCCACCGGTTGAGAGCGTTCACGAAGGAAAAGCGACTCAATTCGCGGCCCTGAAAGGCAATCGTGAAATCGAAACCCGCGGCGCGTTCCGAAGCCCCAATCTCCATGGCCCCCAGAACCAGTGCCGCAAAAATCGGCGCGGCCCTGTGGATCACCGCCGTCGTGCAGTTCCTCGTCGTCCAGCTGGCCGTGGAGGCCGGCTGGCGCACGCCCTACAGCTGGGCGGCCAACAACATCAGCGACCTCGGCAATGTCCACTGCCAGACCTGGGACGTCTCCCGCCCCCGCTATGTGTGCTCGCCCCTGCACGCCGCCATGAACGCCTCGTTCATCGCCCACGGCGTCCTGCTGCTCGCCGGAACGCTGCTGGCCGGCGCCTGCTGGGGCCGCGGGCCGGTGTCGGTGAGCGCCAGGGTTCTGATGGTCGTCAACGCCGTGGGATGGGTCATCGTCGGCCTCGTGCCCGCGGACGTCGACGAGAACCTCCACGTACTGGGTGCGCTCTTCATCATGGGGCTGGGCAACATCGGGCTCGTCTGCACCGGATTCGTCCGCCGGGATTCGCTGTTCGGCGGGCAGCGCCGCACGACCCTCGCGCTCGCCGCGGCCGCGGTGATTGCGACGGTGATGTTCTTCGGTCAGCTCGATCCGGGAACGGGCCTGGGCGGCCTGGAGCGCATCGCGGCCTTCGCCCTGGACGGGTGGGCCCTCGTGATGGCCCTCGCTGTGTTCGGAGTGTTCCGGCGCCCCGTTCCGGAGGTACCCGGGAAGCCGGAAACCCCGTTCTAGCGCGGATCCCGCTCCGGCGCGGATCCCGCTCCAGTGCACAAGCCCCAGGCGGACGGCCTGGGGCTTGTCGTGGTTCTCAACCCGTACCGAAGACGTCCTTCTGGACCTCGGTGGGGTTGTTGTAGGTGTCCTTGGAGTGGGCCTGCAGGCGTCTGACCACGTCGCTGCTCGCCTTGTTGTCCTCGGCGAGCCGGGCGAGGTCCTTGCCTCTCGCGGGGTAGTGGGCGCCCTTCAGGACCTGCTGCACATCGATCGGGTTCTCCTGAGCCATAACGGATTCCTCTCGGTTTGTGCCGGTATGCCAGTATCCCGCAGTCCGATTCTGGCCGCCCCGGGCCCACCCCGCTACCCGGAGGCCTGCGACCCCCGTCCCGTGCCCGTTTCCACGGCCGTTTCCGCCGCGGTCTCCGCCGTTTCTTCGGTCTCCAGATCCGCCAGGTCGAGCAGGGTCATCGCGTCGTGGTCGGGGGTTCCGGGCGGCGCCATGTAGATCACCATGCGCTGGCCGTCCGTGCGGTTGAGGGAGAGCACCTCGTGGGTGAGGGTCATCGTGCCGACGGACGGGTGGTGGAAGGTCTTCGCACCATCGCCGATGCTCCGCACCTCGTACCGCTCCCACAGCCGGTTGAAGTCCGGGCTCTTCACCACCAGTTCGCCGATGAGCGCCGCCAGGTCCGGGGCGTCCGGATCGCTTCCCGCCACGGCGCGCAGCTGGGCGACGCAGCCCTTGGCCTTCTGCTCCCAGTCCGGCCACAGGTCGCGGGCGGCCGGGTGGAGGAAGGTGTAGCGAATCGTGTTGCGCTGCCGTGCGGGCCAGTTGGCCATGCCGTGCAGCAGGCGCATGCCGCCGGGGTTCGCGGCCAGCAGGTCGTTGGTGCGGCTGACGACGTACGCCGGATTGGGGCGGACCGTCTCCAGCAGCAGCTTCACGCTGGGGCGGACGGTGCGGGAGGGGCGCGGGCGCGGTTCGGGTGCGCGGCGGGCCGCCTGGGCCGCGAGTTCGCGCAGGTAGGTGCGCTCTTCGTCGTTCAACCGCAGTGCACTGGCCAGTGCTTCGACCACGGCGGGGCTGGGGCGGGTCTCCTTTCCGCGCTCCAGGCGGGTGTAGTAGTCGATGCTCACGCCCGCGAGGGTGGCCAGTTCCTCGCGGCGCAGGCCGGGGGTCCGGCGCACTCCGGGGCCGGCCGGCAGCCCCACGTCGGCGGGGCGGACGCCGCTCCGGCGGGCCCGCAGGAATCGTCCCAGCTCGGTCTGGTCGGTCATGCGGTCAGTCTGCCAGCGGGCTGCCGGGGCCCGGCAGCCGCGTGGGGGGCCCTGTCACACCCCCGCTCGCCACACCCCGGAAAAGCGCGGTCTGCCTTCTTCCCGCACGTCGGCCCAGTCTGGTGACCAGCGAACAGGCAACGACCCCCGCCACCTTGAGCGCCCCGGAGGACCACATGACCACGACCTTGAGCGAACGGCCGACTGCAGAACAGCCGACGGCAGAACGGCCGACTGCACCCCGCACCTCGCCCCCGGCCGCCGCAGCCGCAGCCGCACCCCGACAGGTGTCGTCCCGGGTGGTGCTCGGCGCGGCTCTCCTGGGCTTCTTCGTGATCGGCCTGGACGCCTCCGCCGTCAACGTCGCGCTGCCCGCGGTCGGACGGACGCTGGGCGGGACCACCGCCGGGCTGCAGTGGATCGTCGACGCCTACACGCTGATGTTCGCGGCGCTGCTGCTGTCGGCGGGCGCGCTCTCGGACCGGATCGGGGCCAACCGGGCCTTCGCCGCCGGGCTGGTTGTCTTCACCGCGGCCTCCGTGGCCTGCGGCTTCGCTCCCTCGCTGGTTCCCCTGATCGGCGCCCGGCTGGTGCAGGGCGCCGCGGCGGCGGTCATGCTGCCCTCGTCGCTGGCGCTGGTCCGCCAGGCGTTCCCCGAGGCGGCCGAGCGGGCCCGGGCGATCGCGCTGTGGACGGTCGGCGGTGCCGTCTCGACGGCCGCCGGTCCGGTCGTCGGCGGGGCGCTGACCAGCTCGCTGGGCTGGCAGGCGATCTTCTTCCTCAATATCCCCGTCGGTCTGCTCACCCTCGCGGTCCTGGCCCGGGTGCCGAGCTCGCCGCGCCGGGCTGCCTCCATGGACCCGCTGGGCCAGCTGACGGCCGTGATCGCGCTGGGCGCCCTGACGTTCGGGGTGATCGAGGGCGGCGCCTCCGGCTTCGGCACGCCTTCGGCGATAGCCGGCCTGCTCGTCGCCGCCCTGGCTGCGGCCGCCTTCGTGGTGACCGAGATGCGCGTCGCCGACCCGATGGTGCCGCTCAACCTGTTCCGCTCCCGTACGGCCTCCGTCAGCCTGGCGATCGGCTTCGCGGTCAACGCGGCCTTCTACGGAACGGTCTTCGTGCTCAGCCTGTTCTTCCAGCAGGTGCTCGGCCAGTCGGCCGTGGCCGCCGGTCTGATGTTCCTGCCCATGACCGCGCTGGTCGCCGTGGCGAACGTCAGCTCGGCGAAGGCCGCGGCCCGCTTCGGCCCGCGGATGCCCATCACCGTCGGACAGCTGGTCTGCGCGCTCGGGCTGCTGGGCCTCCTCGGGGTGGACGCGAGCACCGACAAGCTGCTGATCGCGCTGATGCTCGTACCGCTCGGCATCGGCCTGGGCTTCGCGGTCCCGTCCCTGACCGCCGTGATGCTGGGCGACATCGACCCGGCCCGCGCGGGCATGGCCGGCGGTGTGCTCAACGCGGGACGCCAGACCGGCGGCGCCCTGGCCGTGGCGGTCTTCGGCGCCCTCGTCTCCGACCGCGCCTCCTTCGTCCCGGGCATGCACCTGAGCCTGCTGACCGCGGCCCTGCTGCTCCTGGTGACGACGGCCGCGGCCCTGGCCCTGCCCCGCGGGCGGCGGTGAGGCGCCTCCGGCGCCCCAGCGTCCCCACCCATCCCCCAGCCCGCCTCCAGAGCCCCGATAGCCGCCCGGCTCAGGCTCGTCGGTCAAGTGGTGCACCTCGGCTGAAAGGGCACGCATGAGCATCGTCGACGACAGTGAGGCGAATGTGCGGCGCCGTGTCGCGGAGCTTGCCGGGATACGGGAGAAGGTGCGGCGCGGGCCCGGCGCCCGGGCGACCGAGGCGCAGCTGGCCAAGGGCAAGCTGACGGTGCGGGAGCGGATCGGACTGCTCCTCGACGAAGGGTCGTTCACGGAGATCGAGGGGCTGCGGCGGCACCGGGCCACCGGTTTCGGGCTGGAGGACAAGCGGCCGTACACGGACGGCGTGGTCACCGGCTGGGGCACCGTGTACGGGCGGACGGTCTTCGTCTACGCCCACGACTTCCGGATCTTCGGCGGGGCACTGGGCGAGGCCCACGCCTCGAAGATCCACAAGGTGATGGACCTGGCGGAGGCGGCGGGCGCCCCGCTTGTGGGGCTGTGCGACGGGGCCGGCGCCCGGATCCAGGAGGGGATCACGGCGCTCGCGGGCTACGGCGGGATCTTCCGCCGCAACGTGCGCAACTCGGGGGTGATCCCGCAGATCAGCGTGGTGCTGGGGCCGTGCGCGGGCGGCGCTGCCTACTCCCCGGCGCTGACGGACTTCGTGTTCATGGTGCGGGGCACCGCGCAGATGTTCATCACGGGCCCGGACGTGGTGCAGGCGGTCACCGGCGAGGAGATCACGCACGAGGCGCTGGGCGGCGCGGACGCGCACGCCGGGGTGTCCGGGGTGGCGAGCGGCGCGTACGCCGACGAGGAGAGCTGCCTGGACGACGTCCGCTACCTGCTCTCCCTGCTGCCGTCCAACAACCGTGAACTCCCGCCCCACGAGCCCTCGTCCGACCCGGTGGACCGGCGCACCGAGCGGCTGCTGGACCTGGTGCCCGCCGACCCCTCCCGCGCCTACGACATGCGCCGGGTGCTCGAAGAGGTCGTCGACGACGGGGAGTTCTTCGAGATCCAGCCGGCCTGGGCGACCAATGTGATCTGCGCACTGACCCGGCTGGACGGGCACGTCGTGGGCGTCGTCGCCAACCAGCCCGCCTCACTGGCCGGAGTGCTGGACATCGATGCGGCCCAGAAGGCGAGCCGCTTCGTGCAGACCTGCGACGCGTTCAGCATTCCGCTGGTGACGCTGGTGGACGTGCCGGGCTTCCTGCCAGGGGTGGCGCAGGAGCACGGCGGCATCATCCGGCACGGTGCCAAGCTGCTCTACGCCTACTGCGACGCGACCGTGCCGCGCGTGCAGCTCATCCTGCGCAAGGCCTACGGCGGCGCCTACATCGTGATGGACTCCCGGTCCATCGGCGCGGACGTCTCGCTGGCCTGGCCGACCAACGAGATCGCGGTGATGGGTGCCGAGGGCGCGGCCAATGTCATTTTCCGCCGGGAGATCGCGGCCGCCGAGGACCCCGGCGCGGTGCGGGCGCAGAAGGTCAAGGAGTACCGCAACGAGCTGATGCACCCGTACTACGCGGCCGAGCGGGGCCTGGTCGACGACGTCATCGACCCGGCCGAGACCCGCTCCCGGCTGATCGGCGCGCTGGCGATGCTGCGGTCCAAGGACGCGCCGGTGCCCAGCCGCAAGCACGGCAACCCGCCGCAGTGAGCGCTGCCGCTCACTCCTCCTCGGAGGGCGGTTCCTCGTAGGGCGCTTCCTCGGCCAGCCGCTCGCCGATGTCGTCGGCCCACTCCTGGGCCCAGCGGCGCAGTCCGGCAATCTGGGTTTCGTCGAGCCCATAGTCGATGAACTCGCGGTCGTCCATCCATTCCGCTCCCTCCAGCCGTGCTCGGAGGTCCGCAAGGTCGAAGCCGCCCCACGCGTGCCGTTGCCCGTACTCCTCCAACTCGGTATGGGACCAACGCGCGGAGGCGGCATGGGCATCGATGAGATCTCGGGCTACACCCCGCTCGGCCAGGGCCACCATCTTCGCGGCGATGACATCCTCTACGGGCAGCACCGGACCGTACACGGTCTGCAAGGGCGCACCGCTCATCGTCTGCTTGAGGATGTCGACCTCGCAGTCCTCGCAGGTGGCCGGGTCGGTCACCATGAAGCGAGCCGACAGCGCATCGAGTTCCAGCTGCGCGATGTGCCAGCCACGCGCTTCCAGCCCCGCTCGCAGGGACGAAGCGACGTCCGACAACTGCGCAGATGTGTCCGTAGCGACGTCCAGATCGCGGCTGACACGGTCAACCAGGCCATGAGCTTGCACCGCATAGCCGCCGGTGAGCACGAGCGGATACGGAGTACCCACAGCGATCACGTCGGCAAGAAGCCGCCGATGCAACTCGGGGATCTTCACGCCGCCTTCTGCTTGCCGTGCGTGGAGAGCTCGGTGAAGGCGCCTTCCCAGACGTCCCGGATATCACGGCTGATCAGTGTCCGCAGCACCGGCCACAACATCACCAGCAGATCGCGGTTGAGGAACTGGATCAAATCATCGCGCTGTCCCTCGGCCATCACGATGCGGTACAGGCTCATTCGCAGCTTTGGATGGTCGAGGTCGAAACTGCACAGTCCCGACCAGCAGACGTGAAGCGGCAGATCGACAACGCCGTGGGCGGGGCCGTTGAGGTCCGCGAGAGAATCAGGGAGGCGTCGCGCAAACTTGGCGCGACGCAGCTCCCGATAGCTTGGCTCAGGCGACATGCACCCGATTATTCCGCATGAGCCCCCAAAATCAGTGCCCCGGCCATCCGTCCAGGTGACGGTGCACGGTGACCTCAGGCCGGGTCCCCTTGACTGTGGTAGCACCCGGCTTCGACAGCAGGGCCTTGACCTCCGCGGCCAGCGCGTCGGCCCGCTGCTTGAGCTGGGTGGCCGGGAGGCGGGAGGCGCCGAGGGCGTCCAGGCGGCGGTGGATGTCGTCGAGCTGCCGCTTGGTGTCCTGGGTGAGGGCGGCGGGGTGCGCGGTGGAGAGGACGAACTGGTAGGCGCCCGCCAGCGTCTGGCACCCGGTGCAGTGCTCGTTGACCGCGTGCCCCTCGTTCACGGCGTTGAGGTGCACATGGTCGCCCGAGAGGGTCACGATCTGGAAGGACAGCGCCACCGAACGGCAGGCGTCGTCGGCGGTGCAGCCGACGGACTTGGCGTCGGCGTTGTTGCGCAGGCCGGCGCCCACGACGGTGCCGAACTGGTGGACGGTGAAGCTGTCGCGGTACTGGACGTGGTGCCGGTGGTCGGCGGTGGTGCGCACGCCGTCGCGGGCGACGACGACGGCCTCGGAGGCCTGGGCGGGGCCCGCGGTGGCGGCGGTGGCCACCCCGGCGGCCAGCAGGCCGATCCTCAGCAGACAGCGGGACGTGGGGTTCATGGGATTCCTCCTGTGAAATCTGTGACGGCTGTGAGCGCCGTAAGGCTGTGAATGCCGTAAAGGCGGTGAAGGGCCCGCGGTGGCGGCCGGTGCGCCGGCTCACCGCGAAGCGCGACGTGCGATCACTGACGACGTGCGATCACTTACACGGACAGGCTGGTGATCACGGTGTCGGTTTGGCCGGCGGCAGGGTGGGCGCCGGGGAAGGCGGCGGCCCGGGGGCGGTCGCCGTGGGTGGGGGCGTGGAGGCCGCGGGCGGGGCGGGCGGCGAGGCGGGCGGCGCGGGCGTGGAGGCCGCGGGCGCCGGCTTGGAGGGCACGGCGGGCGGTACGGCCACGGGCGCGGGCACCGGGGCGGAGGGCTTGGGGGCCGCCGTGTGCCCGGCGCCGGGCGCCGTGGGCGCCGCGGTGGGTGCGGCGGAGGGCGGCGGGGAGGGCAGGCCGGGCTGGGCGGGCGGGGTGCGCCACGGCAGCGGCGTCGCGGCCGGGAGGGCGCCGTCGGGGACCGGGGAGCCCGGCTTGTGTCCTTGGGCCGGGTCGAGGCCGGGCAGCGCGGCGTGGTCCGGCACCTGGGGCGCCGGGTCCACGTTGGGCTGCAGGATCGGGGCGATCGGCGGCGCGGGCGGCAGCGGCTTGGGCGTGACGCCGCTGGTCCAGGCGAGCGCAAGGGTCGTCACCACGCCGGTCACGGCCAGGACGAGCGCGATCCGCAGCCGCGGCCGCTCGGCCGTGGCCCGCAGGGCGTTGCGCCCGAGCCGACCGGTGAGCCGGATCGACAGGTACGTCATGCCCGCCAGCGGGAAGATCAGCATCATGCTGCCGAGCACACCGGCGAGCCCGCTGGCCACCGCTCCGTCGGCGAACGCCTCGTAGGTGCCGGCGAGTTGCCCGGTGAGCGAGCGGATGCCGGTGGCGACCAGGCGGGGCAGGTTCCACAGCGCGTAGCAGAGGTCGCCGACGAGCAGCGGGACCATGGTCAGCACCCAGGTGGTGACGATGACCCGCGTGGAGCGCTTGAGGTCGGCGACCGCGGGATCGGTGGGCCGCCAGGGCAGCATGGACAGCAGAATCGGTTTGATCTTGCCGTAGAGGTCCGGCACCCCGGCGAGGTCGCCGAGGATGAAGTAGCCGTCCAGGCGGACGGCGGGCATCAGCTGTTCGAGGACCTCGAAGTGGCCGAGGTAGACGGCGCTGAGCAGGAAGGGCTGTCCGGTGGCGAAGTAGGCGCCGGTCAGGAGCAGCATGAAGACGACGTTGAAGTAGACGCCGCCGAGGTCGGTGCGGATGCGGCCGGCGCGGCCGATCCGGTAGACGTCGGTGACGTCGGTGTACATGGACGGCCAGATCAGGAAGAGGCCGCAGCCGATGCAGCCGGGATGCGCCCCGCCGTATCTGCACGCCGAGGCGTGCCCGAACTCGTGGAAGACCAGCGAGGCCACGGTCAGCGCGAACACGGCGAGCAGCAGCAACGGCTGGTCCAGCACGTGCAGTACGGGCGTCATCGCGCCGTAGAAGCCGAACAGCCAGGTGTCCATGGCGACGGCGAGCAGCAGGACGAGCACCACGACCGCCGGCCGGTGCAGCCAGGCCAGCGAGCGCGCGATGACGGCCACCTTGCGCTCGTTGAAGACGACGCGGTGGCCCTTGAGGCTGAGCAGCAGGTCGGAGCGGGGTCCGTCGACCTCGTCGTCCTCCTGCCCGTCGGGCACGGTGACGCCGAGCGGGTCGAGCTTGTGCTCCACCAGGTAGGCAACGTTCTCGGCGCTGACCTCGCGGCCGAATCCGGCGCTGACCTCGCGGGCGACGGCGGCCATGTCGCGGACGCCGTCGATGGCGGACGCGGTCAGGTGGAGCAGCCGGGAGAGCTGCACCACCTGACCGTCGCCGCGCCGGGCGATGTACTTGGGCTCGGTGAACCCCGAGCCCTGGTACTCGCCGTGCAGCCGCAGTCCCGCGCTGAGCCGTGGGACGAGGGCCCCGGCGGGCTGTGACTGCGGTACGGGCTGCCGTACCACCGGCAGCTCCAGGGTCTCGGCATCCCCCTCCCCGTACATCTCCGGGAACGAGACGTACGGGAATCCGCCGGGCCCCGGCACCGGGGCGCCCGTGCCGCCCCCTGTCCGGACGTCTGGGTCCGCCCCGGTGCCGACCATGACGGTCGCGGTGTCGCCCCTGCGATGGCGGCTGCGGCCGGCCTCGTGGTCTCCGACCACCGTCATCTGCTTCCTCCCCCTCGGCGAACCGTCCCCTGTTTCCCCCCTCGGCGGACCGCGCCCTTCCCCCTGGCCCGGTCCGCCGACCGCGTGGGCCGTGCTGTGACGCCCCCTGCCGGGCGCCGGGGTGTTACTGCTTGATGCTGATCGCCTGGGTGGCCTCGGACTGCGCGACGGCGAAGGGGGAGTCGGTGTTGGCGGCCAGCGACTCGTTGTGGGCGGAGACGTGGGCGACGTGCTTGGTGACGTTCGTCGTCCGGGTGAAGCTGAACTTCAGCTTCCCCAGCGCCTCGCGACCGGGCAGCAGCTCGGCGGACTCGGCTTCGAGCTCGTTCGGGTTCATGCTCATGGCAGTGCCTTTCAACTCGGCGGAACGGAAGAGACGGGGCGCGGCGAGTGCCGCGCCGCGAGGGCTGGTTACTGCTGGATGGCGATCGACTGGGAGGCCTGCGACTGCGCGACGGCCTCCGGCGAGCAGATGTTGGCCGCGGCCGACTCGTTGTGGGCGGAGACGTGGGCGACATGCTTGGTGACGTTCGTCGTCCGGGTGAAGCTGAACTTCAGCTTCCCCAGCGCCTCGCGGCCGGGCAGCAGTTCGGCGGACTCGGCCTCGAGCTCGTTGACGTCGAGCATGGTGGTTCCCCCTCCGGGAAGGTGGTGCACGGTGTGCGCATTCGGGTACGGGCAGGACCCCCCGGCCCGCGTCCGATGCGGTCGGACGAGCTGTCCAACGAGATTGGACACTAGCGGCGTTCGTCGGCACCGCGCAAGCGGTTCGGTCCACCGCCCGCCGTAGAATCGTTTCCACCCGAGCAGGCCCGAGCCAGCCGAGAGCAGGAAGCGACCGTCAGTGGCCAACGCACTGCAGCAGATCATGAGACAGCGACTGGACCGGCAGGGGTGGTCCTACGGGGACGTCGCTCGCAGAGGCGGCATCCCCCGCTCGACCGTGCACCACCTGGCCACCACGGACCGCCTGGTGCGCATGCCCCAGCCCGGCACGCTCGAAGGGCTGGCCAAGGGCCTGGAGCTGCCGCTGGACACCGTGCGCCGGGCCGCGGCCGAGGCCTGCGGGATCCACCTCTACCCGGCGGCCGAGGAAGCGCCCGAGAGCCACCCCGATCCGGAGGTGGACCTGCTGATCGCCAGTGTGCAGCGGCTCTCCGCGGACGACCGCAGGCATGTGGCCGCCCTGGTCGAATCCCTGCTCGAACGAGGCCCGAAAGCCGAATGAACTGACGTATCCGGTACGGAAATTCCGTCCCGGACGCCCCCGGCGCCACCCCCGGTTCCCGAAACGATCCAATCCCGCGAATATTCCCGATCCGCGCGTAGATCAAGCCTCTCCCGGGCTATCGTCTCGACCTGCCCGAAGCCAGGGGGAATGTGTGCTCGTTGTCAGTGGTGGGTCGACGTCCAACGCCGTGGTGCGCGGTCGCTGCGGGGAATCCGTGGTGCTGCTCTCCGGCGAGCTGCCCCACGTGCTCACCGATCGAAGCGTCGCCGAACTGCTCGACCTCGCGGCGGCCGTGCTGACCGGCGAGGAAATGGCCATGTTCCGCGACTGCCTGCGTGAACTGCGCAGCGGCGGGGGCCTGGGCCTGCGCCGCATCGAGGTCGGCGGGGCGGTCCTCACGGTGTACTACGAGGGCTGACCGCCCCGGCCGGAGCCGAATTCGCCGGGATTCCACGGCGTTTGCTTCCGCGCACCCCTCCCGCCGAACCGAGCACAGCGAAGCTCGGACGCATATTCGATCGTTCACCTGACGGAGTGAGATTAACCGGCTTCACAGTGCACCGGCATTCCTCCGAAAATGACAGGCGGACGTGTCTGAAGTCCTCTTTGCGCAATTCGGCGTCCGGTACACACCGGGTATGGAGGTTCGCGATATGGAAGGCAAAATCGCTCTCGTCACCGGGGCCGCCGGTGGAATCGGCGAGGCGGTGGTCCGCTCGCTGGGTGAGCGGGAGGTGACCGTCGCCGCGGTCGACAAGGACGAGGCGCGGCTGCGGGCGACGGTGGCAAAGCTCACCGCCGACGGCTTCCACGTGGAGGCGTTCCCCGCCGACGTCACCAACAGCATCGACGTGGACGCGGTGGTCGACGACGTCGAGCGGCGGCTCGGCCCGCTGGACTACCTGGTCAACGCAGCCGGTGTGCTGCGGCTGTCCGAAGCCCGCAAACTCACCGACGAGGACTGGGCGTTCACCTTCGCCGTCAACACCACCGGCGTCTTCTTCGTCTCGCGCGCCGTCGTCAACCGCATGGTGCCGCGCGGGCACGGGGCCCTGGTGACGGTGGCGTCCAACGCGGCCGGCACGGCGCGCGTGGAGATGGCGGCGTACGCGGCGTCCAAGGCGGCGGCGACGATGTTCACCAAGTGCCTCGGGCTGGAAGTGGCCAAGTACGGCATCCGCTGCAACCTCGTCGCGCCGGGCTCGACGGAGACGCCGATGCTCAGCTCGATGTGGAAGGACGCGGAGGGCGCCCGCAAGGCATCCATCGAGGGCGTCGCCAGCGCCTACCGGGTCGGCATACCCCTGCAGCGGCTGGCCCGGCCGGAGAACGTGGCGCAGGCGGTCGTCTTCCTGCTGTCCGACCAGGCGTCCCACATCACCATGCACGACCTGACGGTGGACGGGGGCGCGGCGCTCGGGGTCTGACCGCGGGGACGGCGCGCAAGGGCCCCGCGCCTCACCCGGATGCTGTTGGCGAATTCGGGACTTGATCACTTCGTCCCGCCGGGTTCATCCGGCGGGACGAAGCGCTGCCAGGCGGGAGGTCCGGGTGTGGGCCTGGGGCCCGTCCGCGGTCCAGGCATCGAACCGGGTGAGGTTGATCGCGGCTGCGGTGAACCGGGGTTGGAGCCGGGTCTTACGGCGTTGTCGGCTATGAAAACCGGGGCGCGCTGCCCTGACCGTTCGGCTGGTGATCGCTGTCCGGCAGAACCCGCCGTGGCCTTCGTCCTGGCGCATGACGTACGTTTCGGCGTGATCAACATTTCAGGAGTAAGCGATGTCTCTCTTCATCCCCGACTTCGACGAAACCGTCGTCGTACGCGCTGCTGACGCCGAATTGACAGGCGTGGGCGGTCCGGTGACGAACCAGCTGCTCGTCGACAGCCCCGCCACGGGTGGCGCGCTCTCCAGCATGCGTGTCACTCTCGGCAAGGGCGCGAACGGCGCTCGTCCGCATCACCACGGCAAGTCCGCCGAGATGTTCTATGTCCTCGATGGCACCGCCCAGCTACTGTCGGGCGATCAAGTAGTCACCGCGGAGCGCGGAGACGTGGTCGTCGTACCGCCTGGCATGCAGCATGCTTTTGCCGCCGCGCCCGGTGAGATTGCGGACATGCTCGTCATCATCACGCCCGGGGTAGAGCGCTTCGAGTACTTCCGCCATCTTGAGCGCATCCGCTACGGCAAGGTGCCGCCGGAGAGCCTTCTCGAAGTCCAGGAACTGTACGACTCCTACTTCGGGACCAGCGCGGTCTGGGACGCCGCACGCGGATAGGCCTGGTCGGCGCACTCCTGAATGTCACGCCTGAGTACGGATCAACGCACTCAGGCTCAGACGCTTCATTGGAAGGCGTGGGCGTTCTCTGAAGCCCACTGCTGAAACGGGCGGGCCGGCGTTCCGGTGACCTGTGAAACCGTGTCGCGCACCATCAGCAACTCGTCGTTCACGTCTCCGCCCGTGACGTCGAGCACCGCGTCCGCGGCCTCGGCCCCGAAGACCGCGGCCATCTGCGCGTGGGCCTCCTGGCGGCTGATCTCGGCGAAGGGAATCTCCCGGCCCAGGGTTGCCGCGATGGCCTCGACCTGCTGCCGAGCGGTCACCGGCTCTGGACCGGTCAAGGCATACGTGTGCCCCTGGTGGCCGGGCTCGGTAAGTGCCACCCGTGCCACCGACGCGATGTCCGCAGGGTGGATGGTTGGCAGTGCAGTGTCCGCGTACGGCGCCCGGACGGTCTCGTGGCCACGGATGGAAGCCGCCCACATGAGGGCGTTCGAGGCGAACTGCGTCGGCCGCAGGATCGTCCAGGCCATGCCGCTTGCCTTGAGCAGTTGCTCCACCGCCAGGTTCTCGCCGGCAGGGCCGAGGCGGGGGTGGGTCTGGACGGTGATTGACGACACCAGCACGACGTGCTCCACACCCGCCTGCCGGGCAACTTCGAGGATGTCGGCGTCCGGCCCCAGGCGCGACACAAGAAACAGCGAGCGCACCCCGTCCAGCGCGGGCTTCAACGACGCCGGCTTCGCGAAGTCGCCCTCCACGGCCTCGACTCCTTCGGGGAAGACGGCCCGTGCGGCATCACGGGTGAGCCCCCTGAGCGGACCGACCCCGCGTGCGTGCAGTTCCTCCAGCAGGGCCCTGCCTATGTTTCCGGTGGCTCCGGTCACGAGGATCACGAGCTGTCTCCCGTCGTCAGATGATCAACCAGACGCCACGGTAGAACCTCAATCACGCTTCAGGTCAAGGAACCCCTTGGCCATTCGCGCTGCTGGGCACGTTCATCTGTACTCGGCTGGGCACGACTGTTCACGTGTGCGCCGACACCGGGCCCCGGATTCACCAGACAGCGTCCTCACCCGGACCGGGGCCCCTTCACGTCGTCCGCGCGAGCGTCAGGCGGTGGCGCCGCCGTCGACCACCATGTCGTGGCCGACCACGAAGCTCGAGTCGTCCGAGGCCAGCCACGCCACCGCGTTGGCGATCTCCTGGGTCTCGCCGACCCGCCCGATCGGCACCACGGAGCGGACCCGCGCGTCCCGGTCCTCGGTGCTCTCGCCCGGCCGGTAGGACATGGGGGTGTTGGTGCCGCCGGGGCTCACCGCGTTGATCCGCACGCCCTCGGCGATGTACTCGCGGGCGGCGGTGCGGGTCAGGATGGACACCGCGCCCTTGGAGGCGGCGTACGCGCCCATGCCCGGACGGCGGCCGTGGAAGCCGATGTTGGAGGCGGAGTTGACGATGACGCCGCCGCCGTGCCGGCGCATGTGCTCGATCTCGTACTTCATGGACAGCCACACACCGGTGGTGTTGACCGCGAAGACGGCGGCCCAGACCGCTTCGTCCAGCTCGGAGCTGGGGCCGGGCTTGCCGCCGATCCCGGCGTTGTTGAAGGCGATGTGCAATCCGCCGTGGCGCTCGACGGTCGTGGCGACCATCCTCGCCACGTCCTCGGAACGGGTGACGTCGGCGACGACCGCCGAGCCGTGACCGCCCTCGGCCTCGATGAGCTTGACGGTCTCGTCGAGCTCGCCCTGGCTCGGCCCCACGACGGCGACGGTGGCACCGCCCCGGGCGAACGTGAGCGCGGTCTGGCGGCCGATGTTGGAGCCGCCCCCCGTGACCAGGGCGACCTTCCCGGCGAAGCGAGCAGTCATGTGCGGTTCTCTCCTTGATGGATGCGTTCTGGTGCGACGGACGAGCCCTGGGGCCCATCCGCCGCGGTTAGTTGCCCGGTGTGGCGGCGGGCACGGCGGCCCGCTCCTGGGGCCGGGCGGGTTCGCTGCGCGCCGAGGGTCCGGGTCGCCCCAGGACCACGGCGGCCACCACGGCGCTCACGGCGAACGCGGCGGCCGCGATGGCCAGGGCGAAGCCGTAGCCGCCGCTGGTGGCGGCGTCCGCCGCCCGCCCGCCGGCGCGCAGCGACACCGTGTGCGAGGTCGCCAGCGACACCAGCACCGCCAGGCCCACGGTCGGGCCGATCTCCATGGCGGTGTTGACCACCCCGCCCGCCAGCCCGGCCCGGTGGTCCTCCACCCCGTCGAGGGCGACGACCGTGGAGCCGGAGAAGACGCACGCGATGCCGACGGGGAAGACCACCAGCCCGGCCAGCATGGTGCCCGCGTACGCGCTGTCCGCCTCCAGCTGGGCGATCAGCAGCAGTCCGGCGGCCGCCACCAGCAGGCCGCCCGCCGTGACGACCCGCGCGCCCAGCCGCTGGATCAGCCGCCCGGCGAACACCCCGGCGGCCAACTGCGCGGCGCTGAACGGCAGGAAGGCGGCCGAGGTCAGCAGCGGGGAGGCGTCCCGCACCTCCTGGAAGTACAGCGACAGCATGAAGAAGATCGTGGACATGCCGGCCGAGCCGAGCAAGATGGCCCACAGGGCCGTGGCCCGCCGGCGCGGCGCCAGGAAGCGCAGCGGCACCAGCGGATCGGCCACCTTCAGCTCCACCACCGCGAAGGCGGCCAGCAGCGCCAGACCCACCAGCACCGGCAGCCACACCACCGGCTCCGCCCAGGACTTCTCGCCCGCCTGCACCAGGCCGTAGCTGGCCGCGGTCAGCCCGGCCGTGACCAGCACCGCGCCCGGCACGTCCAGCCGCACCCGCACCGGGTCCGGGCCGGGCGGCAGCAGTCGGGGCGCGGCCGCCACGGCGAGCGCCGAGACGACGGCCGGCACCACGAACGTCCACCGCCACGACACCCAGGTGGACACCGCCCCGGACATCAGCATCCCCGAGGTGGCCCCGAACCCGGCCAGCCCGCCCCACACGGCCAGCGCCCTCGCGTGCCGGGCCTCTTCCGGGTAGAGGGAGCGCACCAGGGACATGGCGGACGGGGCCGCCAGCGCCGCCCCGACGCCCTGCACGAAGCGGCCCGCCAGCAGCGTGTACGCGCCGGGGGCGAGCGCCGAGGCGGCGGAGGCGATCCCGAAGACCGTGACCCCGATCACCAGCAGCCGGCGCCGCCCCAGCAGGTCGGCCATCCGGCCGCCCAGCAGCAGCAGACCGCTGAAGCTGAGCCCGTAGGCGGCGCTGACCAGGGTCAGCTGGGCGCCCGACAGCCCCAGGTCATGCTGGATCGCCGGGAGCGCGGGCGACAGCATCGTGATGCCGAGGATCAGTACGACCTGGACTGTGCCCAGGAGGGCGAAACCGCGCCCGGAGGACATAGGGCCCTTCCCCTCTACTCGACGTGCGTGCGAATGGCCTACGGCAGCTGGATCGACTGCGCGTGCCGGAAGACGTTCTTCGGGTCCCACTGGGCCTTGACCGTCTGGAGCCTGCGGTAGCCGCCCTTGAAGTACAGCTCGTACCAGGGCACTCCGGAACCGTTCCACTGGCTGGAGTTCAGGTCGCCGTCGGCGTAGTTGATGAAGCAGCCGTCGTTGACGTCGCCCGGCTTGGGCACGCCGCCGGTCGCGGCGTAGACCTCCTGGTAGAACTCCCGGATCCAGGACAGGTGCCGGTCGTCGTCCGAGGCGTTCTGCCAGAAGCTGATGTAGTGCAGCTTGATGACGGAGTCGCGCTGCGGCACCGCGGTGTCCCCCGGGGCCACCGTGTTGATCTTCCCGCCGTAGGAAGTGATCATCACGATCGAGGCCGGGCCGTCGAAGTCGTCGCGCGTGAGGTGCTTGTAGAACGCCTTGAGCTGGGCGTCCGGGAAACCCTTGCGCATGTAGGCCGACTTGGCCTTGAAACGGGTCGTGGTGTCCGGCGCGGTGAAACCGGGCCAGTACGCGACGGCGTGCAGCCAGGAGATCGTCCGGCGGTCGTCCACCCGGTAGTCCACGCCGCTGCCCTTGTTGACCGCGGCGAGGAAGTCGTCGAGCAGCCGCGAGGCGTCCGGGGCGGCCGCGTCGATCTGGGTCGTCATGGAGAACGAACCGGCCGACTTGTGGGTCGGCTTGAGCTGGCTGAACAGGCCCGCGTACGGCGAGTCCGCGGCGCTGTTGTCCTGGCACCACTGCCCGTAGTTGCGCAGGACGGTGCTGAAGGCGGCCTCCGTCATCTTGTCCCAGGACCAGGTGACGGTGGAGACGATCACCTCCGACGGCGGCTGCGGGAGCAGCTTGCCCGGGTCGGTGCCCAAGGCGCCCGGGGTGCGCATCCAGTACTTGGTGATCACTCCGAAGTTGCCGCCGCCCGCCCCGGTGTGCGCCCACAGCAGCTCGCGGTTGGGGTCGGAGTCCTCCCGGGTGGCGGTGATCTTCTTGGCGGTGCCGGACTTGTCGACGACCACCAGCTCGATGCCGTAGAGGTGGTCGACGGTGAGCCCGTGCAGCCGGGACAGCGCGCCGTAGCCGCCGCCCACGATGTGCCCGCCGGCGCCCACGGTCGGGCAGGTGCCGCCGGGTATGGTCACGCCCCAGCCCTTGTAGAGCCTGCGGTAGACGTCGCCGAGGCGGGCGCCGGGCTCGATGGCGAAGGCGCGCCGCCCCGGGTCGTAGGAGACCTTGTCCATGCACGACATGTCGATGACGATGCGGACGTCATCGCTGGTGACGAAGTCCTCGTAGCAGTGCCCGCCGCTGCGCACGGCGATCTGCTTGCCCGCGCTCACCGCCTCCTGGACGGCCGCCACGACCTGCTCGGCGGAGCCGACGAGGCGTACGGAGTCGGGGGTGCCCACCCAGCGCCGGTTGGTGCCCCAGACCAGGTCGGAGTAGCGGCGGTCGGCGGGCTTGACGGTGACCGGTCCGAACGCGGCGGACGTGGTGCTGTCGGTGCCGCTCTCGGCCGCACCCGCGGCCGCGGCCGGGGAGACGCCGGGCAGGGTCGCTGCCGTGCCGAGCACCGTCACGGTCGTACCCGCAGCGGCGGTGCTCGCGAGGAATCTTCTTCGGGAGTAGCGGTTGTCGCGCATGCCGGTCACCTCAGTTCGTCAGGGCGTCGAACTCGCTGACGGCGTTGCGGCGCAGCACAGCGGTCATCGCATCCAGAGTCGCCGCGAAGTCCGCGTCGAGTTCGTGAAGGTAGGAGTTGTTGCCGAGGACGGCGGAGGACGGCGCCTCGGTGAGCGTGATGCTGAGGGTGAGGGTGAGATTGCCGTTCTCGTCCTCGCCGATCTGGTTGGTGATGACCGCCAGATCGGACTGGTCGACGTGGCGGAAGGTGATCCGGCCCGCGGACTGGTCGGGGGTGACCCGCTGGACGAGGACCTGATCGCCGCGCCTGGCCTCGCGCAGGAATCCATCGCTGTAGCGCTCGATGATCCGGCACTCGCTGATGGCCGGGACATAGCCGACCGGGCTTTCCGCCTTGTGCAGAAGGACCCGCCACAGCTGGCCACGAGTGGTGGCCGGCTTTCCGTTCTCCGCGGCGTCGTTCACCTGACGGGTCCACGAAAGCGTAATCATTGCTCTCCGTCTCTCACGCTCTGGGTAACTCCTCGTCGATACCGGCGCGATGAATTCTGTGCGGGCGTTTGCGGCCGCCCAAGCGGGGTGGGGGTACTCCGTCAGGTACGACCTGTCCCGTCGCCTGTTGTCCGGCTACCTGACGTACTGCACCGAATCGGCCTGACCTGTGCACCGGATCCGGCCGATGATGCCGGTGTTGGTATCCGACAAGCCGGGACCGGTGACAGCAGGAACGGGAGAGGCAGATGTCCAAACGCTTCGAAGGCAAGGTCGTCCTGGTCACGGGGGGCGGCGAGGGAATCGGCCGGGCGGCCGCCTTCGCTTTCGCACGGGAGGGCGCCACCGTCGTTGTCGCCGGCCGTCACCCCGAGATGCTCCACGACACGGTGGAGCAGATAACCGCACTGGGCGGCAAGGCCACTTGCGGTATCGAGGGCGATGTTTCCCACCATGGCAAGCAGGACGCGGAGCGGATCGTGCAGACCGTGGTCAAGCACCACGGCAGGCTCGACGTGGCGTTCAACAATGTGACCGAACTCGGGCCGAACCAGCCCGTCGCCGAGATTGCCGAAGCCGTCTGGGGCGAGACCCTGGCGGCCAATCTCACGGGCGTCTGGCTGTCGATGAAGCACGAGATCGCACACATGGAGAAGAACGGCGGCGGCGTGATCGTGAACACCGCCAGCAACATCGGCAGTCAGGGCATGCTGCCGGGCCTGGGCGCGTATGCCGCGTCCAAGGCGGCGGTCAGCACGCTCACCCAGACCGCGGCGCGCGAATACATCGACAAGGGCATACGGATCAATGCGATCAGCCCCTGCCCGCTGGGCCGCGGGGCGAAGGTCGAGGAGATAGCCGAGACCGTGCTGTGGCTCGCCTCCGACGAAGCCTCCTATGTGGTCGGCCACGATCTCGTCCTGGACCGCAAGGCCGCGCTCTGACCGCGCGCCGCGGCGGGAATACCTGAAACCGAGCGACCTCAGCGAACCGAGCGAACCGAGAGAGGACAGCGAGAGACGACATGGCCAAGATCCTCATCGCCGGAGGCGGCATCGGCGGCCTTGCCGCGGCGATCTCCCTTGCCCGCCGCGGCCACCAGGTGACCGTCCTGGAGCGCAGCGACGTCTTCGGGGAGGTCGGCGCGGGCATCCAGCTGGGCCCCAATGCCTTCCACGCCCTCGGCCGGCTCGGGGTGCGCGAGGCGGCGCTCGCCACGGCCGTCCTCATCGACGAGCTGCGGTTCATGGACGGCACCACCGGCGAGCGGGTGGCGGCCATGCCGCTGACGGGCGCCTACCGCGAGCGCTTCGGCAACCCGTACGCGGTGGTGCACCGCGGCGACCTCTTCCAGTCGCTGCTCGACGCCTGCCGCAAGGACCCCGCCGTCACCCTGCTGGGCGGGCAGTCCGTGGTGCGCTACGAGCAGGACGAGACCTCGGTGACCGTGGAGACCGAGGCCGGGCGCCGCTTCACCGGCGAGGCCCTGATCGGGGCCGACGGCATCCGCTCGGCGGTGCGCCGCCAGCTCGTCGACGACGGCGAGCCGCGGGTGTCCGGGCACACCATCTACCGCTCGGTGATCCCGATGGCGGAGGTGCCCGAGGACCTGCGCTGGAACTGCGTGACCCTGTGGGCCGGGCCCAAGTGGCACTTCGTGCACTACCCGATCGCCAGCAGGAAGTTCCTCAACCTCGCGGCGACCCGCGACGACGCCGCCACCGACCCGGTGGCCGGACTGCCGGTGGAAACCGACCGCGTGATCGCCGAGTTCCCGGCGCTGGGCAACGCCGCCCAGCAGCTGCTGGAGCTGGGCCGCGACTGGCGGGCCTGGGTGCTGTGCGACCGCGACCCGGTGGCGGGCTGGACCGACGGCCGGGTGGCGCTGCTGGGCGACGCGGCCCACCCGATGCTCCAGTACGCGGCGCAGGGCGCCTGCATGGCGCTGGAGGACGCGGTGCTCCTCGGCGACCTGCTGGACGGCGCGGACGGCGAGGGCGGCGAACTGGCCCGGCGGCTGGAGAAGTACAACGCCGAGCGGCGCGAACGGACCGCGCGGACGCAGCTGGTGGCGCGGGAGATGGGCCGGCAGCTCTACCACCCGGCGGGCGAGGAGGCCAAGGCGCGCAACGAGATGCTGGCCTCGCTCTCGGACGAGGACCTGTACGAGAAGGTCGACTGGCTGCACGCCGGCGTGCGCTGACGCAGACCGCGGAGCCTGCCCGCACGAGGAGCCGCCCCGGGGATTCCCGGGGCGGCTCCTGCTGTGCGTTCTACAAGCTCACTGCTACAGGCTGTCGTTGCCCGATCCGTTGCCCGACAGGATCGCGACGTCGTCGAGGATGTGCGACAGCGGGTCGTCGCCGTCGTTGATGACCGAGTTCTCGGTGCACTGCTGCTGCTGCTGCGAGGACAGGATCGGGATGTCCTGGAGGCCGACGCCGAGCACGCCGATGAGGGACTGGACGCCCAGCTTGCCGATGGCGATGCACGGCTTGTTGAGCGAGCCGTTGATCAGCCCCATCTGCGGGCTCATATAGCCGCCGGTCCAGGTGTTCCCGTACATCTGAGAAGCGCCGTTCGCGTTGTAGACGTCCCTGCCGTCGCCGCTCATCGCCATGGCGGGTGCGGCGGTGCTCCCCAGTGCGGAGACCGCCAGCGCGGCCGTGGCCACAACTTTCTTGATCACGTGTATTCCTTCGCTCCGGATCGCAGAATGAGAAGAACTACCTTCCTAACCGGAGCCGACGGCCGAGGTTATGTGGCTTCATGCGTTCGGCCCACTGCGCGGGGCTATCAGAATAATTACCGGCAAACAGAATCCCCCTGCGACGGGTCCCGCACACCCGCCACAGGGGGAACTTCCCGGATTGCTCGTCCGATACGGTCCTAGTGGCCGTTGCCCGATCCGTTGCCCGACAGGATCGGGATCTCGTCGACGAGGTGCGACAGCGGGTCGTCGCCGTCGTTGATCGTCGAGTTGTCCGCGCACTGCTGCTGCTGCTGCGAGGACAGGATCGGCACATCCTGGAGGCCGACGTTGACCGCGCCGATGAGCGACTGGACGCCAATCTTTCCGATCGCGACGCACGGCTTGTTCAGCGTGCCCTGGATCAGGCTCATCTGCGGGCTTTCCTTGCCACCCGTCACAGTGTTGCCGTAACCGGTCTTCGCGCCATTGGCGTTGGCGACATCCCGGTCGTCCCCGATGGCCATCGCAGGGGTGGCGATGGCGCCGACGGCGGACGCCGTCATGGCGGCCGTGGCAAGTACCTTCTTGAGCACGTCTATGCCTTTCGATCGAGTAGCGCCCCCACTGAGAAAGCAATCTGAATAACTCCGGGCCATTCGGGAGGTTCCGGGGTTTCACTCATTCGCGTCAAGTGGTACCGCTGTCGGTCGGCCGGAATTAACGGGCGCGCCGCCGATAGGAAAAAATGCTGGTCAGCGTGACGTAGCGGTACTGCCCGCCACGCTCGCTGCACAGCTCGCCGCGCTCGATCAGGTGCGCAACGGTCCACGGCGAGACCCCCAGCAGGGAGGCCGCGGTCCGCACCGGGACGCTCAGCCCCTCGAAGACCGCGGGCACCCCGCCGTCCCCGTCCGCGCGGCCGGGCACCGCACTGTCGTCGGCCGTGTGGTCATCGGCCGCGTAGAAGTCGTGTGCGGCGTAGTAGTCGATTGCGGCAGCAGCGGGTCGTGCCATGTCGACGCACACCATCCCCTCGGTCCACGGCGCATTTACGTACTCGCCGCCAGGCTAGTCAGCTCAGCGGGAAGGTTATGTGGGTCCTAACCGGGCGTCAAGTATGGTTTTTTTGGCCTGATGCTCACTCAGATACCAACCCACGCCGGGGATCGTGGCCGGATCGTTCCCGAGGCCACCCCGTCCGGGCCGTGACTTACCTGCTGACCGGCCTAGTTGGTATCGGAGGAAGGTCGCCCGCCCACTTGCCGGGCGTCAAGTAAGATCCGCTGGGCGGCCGGTTCACGACGACAGTTAAGGAGTGAGCCCATGGGCAGCAGCACGCCACAGGCACGCAAGAGCGACACCCGCGAGCGCATCCAGCAGACGGCCCTCGGCCTCTTCGTCTCCCGGGGGTACGAGAAGACCTCGCTGCGGGAGATCGCCGAGGAGCTCGGGGTCACCAAGGCCGCGCTGTACTACCACTTCAAGACCAAGGAGGACATCCTCGGCGCCCTCTCCGAGCAGCTCGGCAGGCCCGTCGACGAGCTCGTCTCGTGGGGCGAGGCACAGCCCCCCCACCCTGGAGACCAAGCGCGAGCTGCTGAGCCGCTACAGCGAGGCGCTGCGCGATGCCGCCCCGATCTACCGCATCATGCAGGAGAACCAGGCGACGCTGCGGAACCTGAGTATCGGCCGGGCCCAGCGCGAGCGCGTCAACGCCGTCTCCCGGCTCCTGCACGCGGGAGACGGCGCACTGGACACCCAGGTCCGCTACGCGAGCGCGCTGCTGACCGTCCACTACGGCGCGCTGACCCTGGAGACGCTGCAGGGCGACGCGGAGAGCAAACGGCGCGCCCTGCTCGCGGTGGCCCTGGAGATCCTGGAGACGGCCGACCGCGACGCCTCAGCGGTGCCCGCCGCCGGCTGACGCCCGGATGGCGCCCAGCAGTACGGCCTCCGCCCGGACGTCACGGCCCGGAGCCGACCCGGCCCGTACCGCCCCGGCGAAGGCGGTGAGAGCGTTCACCGCCTGGTCGTCGGGGTCCAGCCGCAGTTCCTCGGCGCCCGAGGCAGTCTCGACGCGCACCAAGGGGTGGTGGTCGGCGGGCGGAGTGAAGACCCGTTCCACGGTGATCCGGCCTTCGCTGCCGTGCAGTTCGTAGGCGTTGCGGTAGGCGTGTTCCATGCCAAACGTGAGCTGTGCAGTCACACCGCCCGGCGCGCGCAGCAGTGCCGCGCCGGCGGTGTCGACCTCGCGCCCGGCGCCCGTGGTCAGGTGTGCGCCCACCACCTCCAAGGCGTCGCCCAGGAAGTGCACGGCCGCGCGCACCGGGTAGATGCCCACGTCCCACAGGGCGCCCCCGCCAAGCTCCCGGCTGAGCCGGATGTTGCCCTCGGCCGGCGCCGGCACGGTGAAGGCCGCGTGGAAGGCCCGCAGCTCGCCGATCGCGCCGTCGCGCACCAGGTTCCGTACGACCGTGTGCTGCGAGTGGTGCACGAACAGCACGTTCTCCACCAGCACCAGGCCGCGCTCCCGCGCGAGGTCCAGCAGCTCGGCCGTACGGGCCGGGTCGCAGGTCAGGGGCTTCTCCGCCAGCACGTGCCGACCGGCCAGCAGCGCCTTTTCGACCCACTCGGCGTGCAGGGCGGCGGGCAGCGGCACGTACACGGCGTCGACGTCGTCGCGCTCCAGGAGGCCCTCGTAGCCCTCGACGGGGGCAGCGCCGAACCGGGCCGCGGCCTCCTTCGCCTTGCGGCCGTCGCGGCTGGCGACGGCCGTGATCGCGACGCCCTCCGCCTGCGCCATGGCCGGGAGCATCCGGCGCAGCGCGAACTCCGCGCAGCCGAGGACGCCGAAGCGCAGGGGTGGTGTCATGACCGGGCCTCCGTGGCGTTGAGGCAGGCCAGCAGGGTGCGGGCCTGGACGTTGACGTAGTGGCCGTGGCGGACCAGCGAGGTGAGCTGGCCCGGGGTGACCCAGGCATAGCCCTCGGGCGCCTCCTGCGGCGCGTCCGCCTCGCCGGCCTCGACGATCAGATAGCGGCTCTCGGCGTTGAGGAAGCGCCCGCCCTCCTCGGAGTGGACCGCCTCGTACCGGATCTTCCCCGGGGCGGCGTCCAGCACCAGGTCCAGGAACGGCGGCCGGTCGCCGGGGACGAGGTGGGCGTAGTTGCCGGGGGTGTACTGCACGGTGGGGCCGAGCTCCACGGTGTCGAGGAAGCCGCCCTCGACCCGGGCGTGGGCGAGCACGTGCGGCACCCCGCCGAAGGTGCGGGTCACGAAGGCCGTCACGCCCAGCCCCACCGGCTCGAACAGCGGCTGCGTCCAGTGGGCCACCTCCCGGCTGCCCGCCTGCACGGAGACGGCCACGACCCGGAAGTAACGCCCGTCCTCGTGCTCGATGGCGCTCTCGCCGCACCGCCAGCCCGGCAGGTCCCGCAGCGGCACGCGCTCGGCGCTCACCTCGTGCCGGGAGCGCTCGGCGGTGAACCAGGACAGCAGGCCCGTGTCGGAGTGCAGGGCGGCGCCGTGCGGGTCGGCGAAGGGCAGACAGGACAGGACCGTGCGCGAGTCCATGTTGACGACGTTGTCCTGCCTCAGCAGCTCGCCGATCTGGCCGAGGGTGAGCCATCGGAAGTCGTCGTGCACCTCGACCTCGCCGACCGCCTCGACGATCATGTTGCGGTTCGACTTCCGGTAGAACCAGGAGCCGTGTTCGGACTGCAGCGCGTCGGCCAGCACCCGGCCCGCGCCCGGCCGGACGAAGTGCTCGATGTACTTCACGTCGGCGCCCCGGTGGACCTTGGTGTAGTTGCTCCGGGTGGCTTGCACGGTCGGCGAGAGCTGGAGCAGCTTGCGGTTGCCGGGCTCCATCTTGGCCTGCATCAGGAAGTGCAGGACCCCGTCGAACTCCTTGGCCAGGATGCCGAGGATGCCCACCTCGGGCTGTTTGATGACGGGCTGGTGCCAGGCCTCGCAGGGCGGCGGGGCGCCGGTGACGCGCAGCCCCTCGACGGTGAAGAACCGCCCGCTGCGGTGGACCAGGTTCCCGGTGTCCTCCGCGAAGGACCAGCCCTCCAGGGCGGCGAACGGGATGCGGTCCACCCGGAAGGCGTGGGCGCGGCCGCGGCCGGCGAGCCACGCCGCGAAGTCCGCGGTGCGCAGCCGGGCGCCGTCGGTGACGGTGCCCTCCACGGCCGCTGCCGATACGGCGAGACGGGCCGCGAGCGCGGCGTCCCTGCGCGGTCGCAGCGGCGCCCCGGCGGTGGGCGGACGGGCGGTGACGGACACCATGTGCTCGACTCCCTCATACCTCGGCACCCTCGGCACCGCGAGGGCCTCAGTCAAAAAACCGGCTCGCTCGTGTGTCAACACGAGCGCCGCTCTCTAGGGCTTTCCCCAGTGAGCCTGGGCGAGGACGTTCGAAGGCCGCTCGCAGGCGGATCGCGGGCAGGTGGCAGTCCCGAAGATGCGTCCGAAAACCGCCGTCAACGCCCCGGGGAGCCGTTGACGGGAGCAAATTCCATACCGCAAGGACGGTTTGATCTTCGCACAGCAGTCCGCCTGGGCATGGATGTGCCAGGGAACCGACGCAGAAGGGAGGTACAGAAGGAAGGGGAAGCGCAGGTCAGGCGACGCCGGCGGGGGCGGCGCCGAGCTCTTCGGCCTCATCCGCCTCGGAGGCGTCCAGCGCGCTCTTGCGCATCCGCTCCACCTCGGCCAGGGCGCGGGCGCCGCGACCGGGGGCCATGTCCAGGCGGGCCAGCACCGAGGGCACGGCGATGCTGGGCATCAGGTGCTCGTAGAGCACGGTGGCCCGGCGCTCCAGGTCGACCCGGTTGGAGACCGCCTGGGACATGGTGTTGATGCCCGCGTAGGCACCGACGATCAGCTCGGCGGTGTCCGCCGGGACGACGTGCGGGAGCACCTCGCCGCGCTCCTTGCCCTCGGTGAGGATGCGCGTGTGCAATTCGGTCCACCCGTGGAACGGACTGCTGCGGTTGAGGTTGGTGGAGCCGTGGTCGAGCGTGAGCCGGACGCTGCCGCGCAGCAGTGCGTCGTCGAGCAGCCGGTGGGCGAAGATCATGCCCATGTCGACCAGCTCCTGCATCTTGGAGGAGCTGGTCGGAGCCGCCGGCTGCACGGTGTCGGGCATCTGCGCGTCGATCACGGCGAGCGCCAGCTCTTCCTTGGAGGCGAAGTGGAAGTACAACGCCCCCTTGGTGACCTCGGCCCGCGCCAGGATCTCCGTGATGGTGGCGGCGTCGTAGCCCCGCTCGTCGAACACCACCGCGGCCGCTTCCAGAATGGACTGGCGAGTCCTGATCGCACGGTCCTGCTTTGCCACGGTCTGCCTCCGGATCACATAGGTCGCCTCACCGCATCCCGGCGGGCGAGGGCGACACGCCGCCGCCTTGATGCCGTGCCGCTGTCGCCCCCGAAATCAAACCGGCGAGTACGTATCCTATCAAGACCGGCAAAGCAATCTGGCGCAATTCATACCACGGTAAAGCCTCCGTCCACGGGCACGGTCTGGCCCGTGACAAAGGACGCGCGGTCGCTCAGCAGCCAGGCCGCCGCCTCCGCGATCTCCTCCGGCTCCGCGGTGCGCGGCTGCGGTGTGGCCTGGTGCAGCATCTCCTCGATGCCCGGGTTGTTGTCGAACCACTCGGAGACGACCTCGGTGCGCGTGGTACCCGGCGCAACGGAGTTGACCCGGATCCCGGCCGCCGCGTACTCGGCGGCTGCCGCCTTGGTCAGCCCGACGACCGCGTGCTTGGACGCCACGTAGGGCGCCGCGACCGGGGTCGCCAGCAGGGCGGCGACGCTGCTGTTGTTCACGATCGCACCGCCGCCCGTCTCCAGCATGGCCGCGATCTCGTCGCGCAGGCAGTTCCAGACGCCGCGCACGTTGACGTCCATGATCTGGTCGTACAGCTCGTCGTCCATCTCGTGCAGCGGGGTGCGCCCCTGGCCCCAACCGGCGTTGTTGAAGGCGCCGTCCAGCCGCCCGAACGTCTCGACGGCGACGGCGACGGCCTGCCGGGTGTCCTCGCGGCGGACCATGTCCGCCACCACGTACTCCGCCTCGGCGCCCTTGTCGCGCAGCTCCGCCACCAGCTCGCGCAGCCGCTCCTCGCGCCGCGCGGCGAGTACGACCTTGGCTCCCTCGCGCGCGAACACCCGGGCGGCGGCCGCACCTATGCCGCTGCTGGCACCCGTGATCAGTACAACCTTGCCCTGCAGAATCCCGCACTCAACGGTCATCTTCGTAACTCTCCCCATGAGTTGGCAGCACTGGCCGCATCGGCAGCACCGGCTGCAGTGATTGCATTAACCGCGTTGGCGGCATTGTTGGTGGGCTGTCAGCTCTGGTCAGCCGACGCCCACACCGTCCCCGCCACGGCCTCCTCGTCGACGCGACGCAGCAGCGCCTCGTCGATCTCCGACAGCGAGCCGGCCAGGTGCCGCACGCCCGCGGCACGCATCGCCTCGCGCTGGAAGCCGTGCGGGAATCCGGAGGGGTGGCCGATGAAGGCCACGCCCAGGTCACGGGCGGCCTCGGCGACCCGGGCCACGTCGTCGACGAAGAGCGCCTCGTCGGGGCGGAGCCCGAAGACATCCTCGGTGATCTCCGCGACGCCCGGCCGGAAGTCATTGGTGCACACATAGCCGGGACCGTCGAAGAGGTCCGCGTGCTCGCCCAGGAACCGGGTGAAGTGCGAGGCGTCCAGGCCGCCGTAGCAGACCGTGCGCAGCCCGAGAGCGCGCAGCCGGTGCAGCAGCTCCACCGCGCCGTCGAGCAGTCGGACCGGGTCGCGGCGCAGATGGGCGGCGCGCTCCTCGAAGTAGGTCTCCAGCACCTGCTGCGGCGTCCAGTCCACGCCCGCCGCCTCGCCGAGCGCCTTTGCGGCGATGAGCTGCGGCTGGGAAAAGACCGCCCGTTCGATGTCGGCGGTGTACCGGCCGCCCCGGCTGGTCACGAAGTGGTGGATCACCGGGCTGAACGTGTCATTGAGAAGAACGCCGTCGATATTGACGGCTGCCAGCCGTATGCGGCGCAGCTGCCCGGCCACTTGGACCTCCACTGTCGGGGTTAACGACGGAATGTTCTCCCGGTACGGACCAACTGCGAGAGGTGAGTCACATCCGAGCCGATTGGCCGTCAACCAGCTTGTACCTTGGCCATGAAGGGCGTTGACCACGGGAACGGTAACACTCTCGGAATATCGGGTTAGTCCGCATCTTAACTATGAGCGCCAACCTGCCGGGCCGCTCAGTGACCTGAGGGGGAAACATGTCCGGGGCCGCCTCCGCTCCCTCGCCCTTAGTACCCGCCTTACCCCGGCTGACCACCACCGTTCCCCGCGAGTACGTCCACCGGGCCGCGGTCGCCGAAGTTCTGCTGACCGGCTGGCGCAGACAGGCAGAGGATCGATTCCGGGTCACTGCGCAATGGCCTCGCGGCCACAGCTTCTTCACCCCCCTTCAGGGCTTACGCCACGATCCGATGCTGGTGGCCGAGACCGTACGGCAGATCGGATCTCTTCTGGCCCATGCGGAATTCGACGTACCGCTGGGCTATCAGTTCCTTATGTGGCACTTGGACTACTCGGTCGTCGCGGAACGGCTCGTCCTCGGCGACGCCCCCGCCGAGCTCGAACTCGACGTGGTCTGCTCCCACGTCCGGCGCCGCGGCGGAATGCTGGCCGCGATGCGCTACGAGGTCGTCATACGCCGCGACGGCGAGGTCGCCGCGACCGGCAGCGCCTCCTACACCTGCACCTCGCCGGAGGTCTACAGGCGGCTGCGCGGCCCGCTGCCACCCGGCCCGCCGGCCCCGCTCGGCGCCCCGGTGCCGCCCCGGGCGGTCGGCCGCCTCTCCCCCTTCGACGTGGTCCTCTCCGCGGAGGCCGAGGGCGGCCCCGGCCGCTGGCTGATCCGCGCCGACCAGCGGCACCCGATCCTCTTCGACCATCCCGTCGACCACATCCCCGGCATGGTGCTGCTGGAGGCCGCCCGGCAGGCGGCATGCGCCCTCGCGCCGTACCCGGCGATCTCCCCCACCGCCCTCACGGGCACCTTCCGCCGCTACGCCGAGCTCACCAGCCCCTGCCGCATAGAGGCCGAGCGCGACGAAGAGGACGCCTCGGGCTCCTGGGTCACCCGCGTCAACGGCCACCAGGACGGCGAACTGCTCTTCACCTGTTCGGTGACGGCCCTGGGCCACACCGCCTCCCCTGCCGACCCGTCCGGGTACTGCTGACGCGATTGCTCCGCCGCTGCCCCGTCCCCTCGATTAGGGTTCGTGGCTGCGAGTCGTCGAGCCGCCCCGCCACCGAGCCGAGGGAGCGCCCGCGGGATGAGTCTCAGCCTCACCGGAACCGCGTTCTTCGCACTGCTCATCGCGGCCTGTGTACTGGCCGTCGTGGCCGCGCTGCTGCTCTGGCCCAAGATCCCGGGGCCGCGTCCGGTGCGCTGGCTGGGCCGGATCGCGCTGATCGGGCTGTGCCAGGCGACCGCGATCTGCGTCGTCGCGGTGTGGATCAACAGCAGCTACGGTCTCTACGCCTCCTGGAGCGACCTGTTCGGGCGGACCGGTGACACGGGCCCGGTCGCGATGCCCGGACCGCCCGCCCAGCGCGCGAAGTTCACCCGGGGGGACAACGGCATAAGGGAGACGTACTTCCGCGGGTCCCGCTCCAAGCTCTCCGGCCAGGTGATGGTCTGGACCCCGCCGCAGTACGACGAACCCGCCTACCGCCACACCGCCTTCCCCGTGGTCCTGCTGCTGCACGGCGTGCCCGGCTCGCCGCAGTCGTGGATGGAGCAGGGCAAGATGCCGGGGGCCTACGAGCGGCTGCTCAAGGCGGGCGGCACCCGCCCCTTCATCCTGGCCGTCCCCATCATCAACCCCGGCGGGGTGGACACAGACTGCTCCGACGTCCGCGACCGCAAGGTGGCCACCTGGCTCGCCTCGGACGTCCCCGAGCTCGTCCGCAGCCACTTCCGCACCGGGCGGGCGCCGCACTCCTGGGGGGTGCTCGGCATCTCCACGGGCGGCTTCTGCGCAGTGAAGCTGCCCTTGCAGTACCCCAAGGTCTTCGGCGCGGGCGTCGGCCTGGACCCGGACCCCCTCGACGGGACCGGGAGCACGCTCAGCGACCCCGAGCTGCGCAGACGCAACAGCCCGACGCGGCTGGTGCGGGATTCCAAGGCCGACGTCGGGCTGTTCCTCGCCACGTCCCGCCAGGACCGGGTCAGCCCGCCGCGCTACATCGAGGAATTCCAGCGGGAGGCGGCGGGCAGCAGGGTCCGGCTCAAGACGATGCTGCTGGCCACGGGCGGGCACAACTACGGCACATGGATCACGCTGTATCCGGCGGCCTTCGGCTGGCTGGGCGAGGAGTTGGGCGAAGGGCCGGGGTGATCAGCGGGGGTGATCAGCCGTCCTGGCCGTCGTCCCCGGAATTCTGCTTTTCCTCCTCGGCCTTCTTCTGCTCCTCGGCCTTTTTCTGCTCGTCGGCTTTCTTCTGCTCGTCGGCCTTTTTCTGGTCCTCGGCCGGCTTGGACGTGTCCTGCTTGTCCTGGGTGTCCTGCGGGAAGGTGAGCTGCTGGCTCATCCACTCCAGCACCGGGCCGATTTCCCGGCGCCAGGTGGTGAAGTGGTGACTGCCTTCCGGAAGAATGATCGAGGAGGCGGTCATGGGCTGCTTGACGGCCTTGAGGAATTTCTCCGTCTCGCCGTAGTTCTTCTCGCCCTTCTTGCTGCTGGTCACCAGCACCGAAACCCTCGGCACGGGCATGTTCTGCAGCCGCCAGATCAGATCGTGCTCGTGCTGCTTCTGCTTGGCGTCCGGGCCGGAGCCGAAGAGATTGCCGGTGGTCAGGTCGTTGCCCACCTTGTAGTCGCCGGAGAGGGCCGCCGCCGCGGGGTAGACGTTCGGCTCGCGCATCGCCAGCTGCAGGGCGCAGGTGCCGCCCGAGGAGTAGCCGAGGACGCCCCAGGCGCTCGGGTCGTGGCCGACGCGGTAGGTGCTCCTGAGCGCGTCGGGCAGGTCCTTGGCGAAGAAGGTCTCCGCCTGCGGCCCGTCGGGCACGTCCACGCACTCGGTGTCGCGCGGCGGCGCGATCGTCGGCCGGACCATCACGATGATCGTCGGCTGCATCTTGTTCTCCGAGAGCAGCTTCCCCGCCGTCTGCGGCACCTGGAGGTGCTGGGCGAGGTTCATGATGCCGCCGGGGTACCCGCTGATGACCACCATCACGGGGAAGCGGTGGCGCTCGTACTGCTTCTGGAAGTACTGCGGCGGGAGATAGACGAATGCCGGGTTGATGGCCCGGGAGCGCTGGCCGATGATGCGGACGGACTGGACCTTGCCCTCCTTGTCGGCCGGGCCCCGGGGAATTCCGCCGACCTTGTCGAGCCCCTGCGGCCCTGCGGGCTGCACCAGCCCGTCCTTCGTCGCCCCGACCGTGGCGTACGGCCCGCTGCTGCCGATCTCGTTCACATTGACCGGCGCCTTGTCGACCCGGCCGAACAGCTGGTTCCAGGTTCCGTAGAACTCGAAGCTGGAATTCACCGCCAGGGCCAGCGCCGCGATGATCGACAGCTGGGTCGCCGCGATGGAGCCCAGCCTGCCCAGCACCGGCAGCCAGCCGCGCCCGGCCAGGCGCGGCCAAACCCATACCGTGAGTCCCACGCACAACACGGCGGCAAAAACCACCGTGTACAAGAGTGACCGGCTGGTCAGGCCCATGTGCCTCTCAACTCCCTGCCCCCGTGGTGGGTACTCGTGTTCGGTCCGGTAAAGCTCACCGGTAAAGAGGCGGGAACACGCGGACAGGGTTGCCCGGCAGCCGTTTATTGGGCTGCTCTTGTCCTGCCCGTGCCCTGCGCTTCTCCAGGCGTTACGGGCATGGAAACGGATGTCGGTAACGCACGGCCGACGGCAAGGTGGAGGCTGGCCGAACGTCCCCTTCCGCTGGATGGTGGGAGGACGGCCTCCTCACTGGGGGATCCGACCGGCGGTGGCCGGGGGAGGCCGGCGGAGGTGAGCGGCATGACCGACCGGCGTGCGTACGACCGCACCGACCACACCAACCCCTTTCTCAGCGGCCTCTTCGCGCCCGTCCACGACGAGGTCACCGCGCTCGACCTGCCCGTCACCGGCCACCTTCCCTCCCGCCTGCGCGGCCGCTACCTGCGCAACGGCCCCAACCCCCTGCACGTGGAGGACATCTCGGCGTACCACTGGTTCGGCGGCGAGGGCATGATCCACGGTGTCCGGCTGCGCGACGGCCGCGCCGAGTGGTACCGCAACCGCTGGGTGCGCAGCGACGCCGTCGCCGGGCGGCTGGGCGAGAAGCTGCTGCACGGGCCGCGCCACCTGGGCATGGACTTCGCGCCCAACACCCATGTGCAGTTCTTCGCCGGGCACTACCTGGCGCTCGTCGAAGGCGGCTCGCTTCCCTACGAGCTCGATCCCGAGCTGTTCACCGTCGGCCCCTTCGACTTCCACGGCACACTGCCCGGCGGTCTGTCCGCGCACACGGTCCTCGACCCGCACAGCGGCGAGCTGCACGCCGTCTCGTACTGCTGGGCCTGGCCGTACGTGCAGTACGTCGTCGCGGGCACCGATGGCTGTGTGCGCCGGCACGTCGACATCCCCGTGCGGGGGCGGCCGATGATGCACGACTTCTCGCTCACCGAGCACTACGTGCTGCTGTACGACCTGCCGGTCGTCTTCACCGGCCGCACCGGCGACGGCTTCCCCTACGCCTGGGATCCCGGGCGGCCCGCCCGGCTGGGGGTGCTGCCGCGCGAGGGCGGTGCGCAGGAGGTGCGCTGGCTGGACATCGACCCCTGTTTCGTCTTCCACCCCATGAACGCCTACGAGCACGGCGGCCGCTTCATCACCGTCCATCTCGTCCGCTACGAGCGCCTCTTCGACGGCGAACGGCCCGGCCCCGACGACCACCCCGCCCACTTGGAGCGCTGGACCGTCGACCTGGCCGCCGGAACGGTCCGGCGGCAGCAGCTGGACGACCGGCCGGTGGAGTTCCCGCGCACCGATCCGCGGCGGCTGACCGGGCCGCACCGCTACGGCTACGCGATGCGGGCCCGCGAGCACGCGGGGGACGAGGGCGCTTACGGCGCCGGGCTCGTCAAGTACGACCTGGAGCGCGGCACGAGCACGGAGTTCGCCGTGGGGCCGGGCGGTGACGTGGGGGAGGGCGTCTTCGTCCCGGCGGGACCGGGCGCGGGGGAGGACGAGGGGTGGGTACTGGCCTTCGCCTACGACCCGTTGCGCGAGGCGACGGACCTGCTGGTGCTGGCGGCCCAGGACTTCGGGGGCGAGCCGGTGGCCCGGGTGCACCTTCCGGTGCGGGTGCCGCTGGGATTCCACGGAAACTGGATTCCGGACCTTCCCTGAGACGCGCCTGGGTGTGAACGTACTGGACAGGACTTGACAGCTATAGCCTTACGTAGCGTCAGGCCCGGGGACTTTTCCCCGCACCACGGACATTTCACTCGCACCCGAGATACATGAAGGACCTCTCCCCATGGGCATTCGGAGTCTGCTGCGGAACGCGTTCGGCCGGTCCAGGACAGCCACCGGGCGCGACGAACCAGGCCTGCCACAGCAGAATGCGGGGCCCGACGGCACCGCCGAACCGGCCAAGGCCGCCGTGACCGTCCCCGCCCAGCCGACCCCCGGCAGCGAGGAGCGCATCGGCGAGCGCATCCCCGACCCCGGCCCGCTCGGCCCCATCCCCTCACCCCCCTCGCCGCGCCCCGAACCGGTCCCTGAGCCCGAGCCGGCACCGACACCGATGCCCAAGCCCAAGCCGGTCCCCGAGCCGGAGCCGGTCCCCGAGCCGGGCCCCGACCCCGTCCCCGAGCCCGCCCCGGGCCCGGACCCGGAGCCCGCACCGGCCATGGCCGCCCCCGCCCCGGCCGTCAGCCTGGAGAAGGTGCAGGGGAGCGCCCCGGCGCTGGTGAGCCTGTACAAGTCGGCGGGCGCCTCGCTGGCCAAGCAGGGCCTGGCCGGGCAGCGCGCCGCCGTCTACCTGGTGCTCGACCGCTCCGGCTCGATGCGCCCGTACTACAAGGACGGCACGGTCCAGCACCTGGCCGAGCAGGCCCTGGGCCTCGCGGCCAACCTCGACGACGACGGCGTCGTCCCCGTCGTCTTCTTCTCCACCGACGTCGACGGCACCGCCGAACTCGGCCTCGACGCCTATGAAGGACGCATCCAGGAGCTCCACGAGTCCTACGGGCACATGGGGCGCACCAATTACCACTGGGCCATCAACGCCGTCGTCGACCACTACAAGAACTCCGGCGCCACCGACCCCGCCTTCGTCATCTTCCAGACCGACGGCGCCCCCTACAGCAAGCCCGCCGCCGAAAAGGCGCTCTGCGAGGCCGCCAAGCTGCCGATCTTCTGGCAGTTCGTCGGCTTCGGCGACCCGGAGGGCAAGGGCTTCGACTTCCTCCGCAAGCTCGACGAGCTGCCCGTCCCGGACAAGCGGGTCGTCGACAACGCGGGCTTCTTCCACGCCGGCAAGGAGCCGCGGCTGCTCGCCGACGAGGAGCTCTACAAGGAACTCATGGTCGAGTTCCCCGAGTGGCTCGCCGAGGCCCGCGCCGCCGGGATCGTCGACTAGCGCAGCCGCCCCGCCGAACCACACCGAAGAGGCCGCCCCGATGCCCGGGGCGGCCTCTTCGCCGTCCACCCTCGCCCGCCTGTACGGAGTTGGCGCAGGCGTCCAGATGCAACTCTGCGTAATCGAGCGGCGGGTGATCAGGTCGCGTCTGAGTGGGCATCGTTAAGACGTGAGCAACGACATTCCCCCCTCGGTACCCGCTGTTCCCAGGCTCGGCAGCTATGCCGTCGACACCCGCACCGGCCGCCTCGGCCAAGTCATGGACCACCACGCCGGTTACGTACAGCTACGACCGCCGCGGGGCGGCCTGGAGTGGAACTGCCCGCCCGAGCACGCCCGCCCCGCGGCCGAGGCGCAGGCGGCAGAGGAGGCGGAGACGGAGGCCGCGAGCGGGTGGCGGCCGTGACCGCACGGACCGTCTTCCTCTTCGGCACCTGGACGCTGCAGCCGGACAAGGAGCCCGACGCGGAGCCGATCACCTACGCCATGAAGTGCGCGGTGTGCGGGGAGACCTCACCTACCTGGGAGGACTACGGAGTCGCGCAGAACTGGACGTTCACCCACGCCGGGCGCAATCCCACGCACCACACCTACCGCGAAGTGATCATCAGACCCTGGCGGGCGTGGATGCGGCGGTGAACATGAGGGCGCAGACATTGACGAGGCCGTCATAAAAGCAGCGCGGTTCCCCCCTTGGCCCTCGGATACGCTAAAGGTGCACGTAACCCATAGCGAACGCGACCAGGGAGCAGCCGGAAATGGCTCGACACCTCATCACCAGCGCCCTTCCCTACATCAACGGGATCAAGCACCTGGGCAACATGGTGGGGTCCATGCTCCCGGCCGACGTCTACGCCCGCTACCTGCGCCAGACCGGTCGCGAGACGCTGTTCATCTGCGCCACCGACGAGCACGGCACGCCCGCCGAACTGGGCGCCAAGGAGCTCGGCCTGCCCGTCGACGCCTTCTGCTCCCAGCAGCACGACGCGCAGAAGGCCATCTACGACGGCTTCGCGCTCTCCTTCGACTACTTCGGCCGCAGCTCCTCGCCCGAGAACCGCGACATCACCCAGCACTTCGCGCGGCAGCTGCAGAAGAACGGGTTCATCGAGGAGCGGTCCATCCGCCAGGTGTACTCGCTCGCCGACGGCCGCTTCCTGCCCGACCGCTACATCGTGGGCACCTGCCCGCACTGCGCCTACGACAAGGCGCGCGGCGACCAGTGCGAGAACTGCACCCGCGTGCTCGACCCGACGGACCTGATCGACGCCCGCTCGGCGATCAGCGGCAGCAGCGAGCTGGAGGTCCGCGAGACCAAGCACCTCTTCCTGCTCCAGTCGAAGCTGCAGGGCGAGGTCGAGGCGTGGATCGACGAGCACGGCAAGGACTGGCCGATCCTGGCCTCCTCCATCGCCCGCAAGTGGCTGACCGAGGGCCTCAACGACCGGGCCATCACCCGCGACCTCGACTGGGGCGTGCCCGTCCCCGCCGACACCTGGCCGGAGCTGGCGGCCGAGGGCAAGGTCTTCTACGTGTGGTTCGACGCCCCCGTGGAGTACATCGGCGCGACCAAGGAGTGGGCCGACCAGGACCCGGAGAACCGCGACTGGAAGTCCTGGTGGTACGAGGCCGACGACGTCCGCTACACGCAGTTCATGGGCAAGGACAACGTCCCCTTCCACACGGTGATGTTCCCGGCCACCCAGCTCGGCACCCGTGAGCCGTGGAAGAAGGTCGACTACGTCAAGGCCTTCAACTGGCTCAACTACTATGGCGGCAAGTTCTCCACCTCCCAGAAGCGCGGCGTCTTCACGCACGACGCGCTGGAGATCCTGCCCGCCGACTACTGGCGCTACTTCATGATGGCCAACGCCCCCGAGTCGGACGACACGTCCTTCACCTGGGAGCTGTTCTCCGCCACGGTCAACAAGGACCTCGCCGACGTCCTCGGCAACTTCGTCAACCGCGTGCTGTCCTTCTCCCGCAAGCGGTTCGGCGACGAGGTCCCGGCCGGCAGCGAGGCGGGCGCGGCGGAGACCGAGCTGGGCCACCAGGTCGCGCAGCTGCTCGCGGAGTACGAGCGGCACATGGAGGAGATGCAGTTCCGCAAGGCCGCGCAGGCGCTGCGCGCGCTGTGGAGCGCGGGCAACTCCTACCTGGAGACCAAGGCCCCCTGGCTGGAGATCAAGACCGACCCGGAGGCCGCCGCGCTGACGCTGCGCACGGCGATGAACCTCATCCACCTCTACTCGATCGTCTCCGAGCCGTTCATCCCCGCCTCGGCCGCGGCCATGCGCGGTGCCTTCGCGCTGGCCGACACGGCATCCGACCGGAAGCGTGCGACCTGGGTGACGGCCGACGAGGCTGCCTCGCTGTCCTTCATCCCGGCGGGCACGGCCTTCACCGTGCCGCCGGTGCTCTTCGCGAAGATCACCGAAGAGGACCTGGCCGCGTACCGCGAGCGCTTCGGCGCCGACGCCGCCGAGGCCGACCAGGCCTGACCGCCGCATGAGCGAAGGGCCCGGAACCAGACGGTTCCGGGCCCTTCGCTTGTGCGCGTTGATCGTTCGGCAATCGTTCGTTCAGCCCGCACGGACAGGCTCTGTCCTGTGTTTCAGAAGTGCATCACCGTAAACGTATCCGCCGCCGACGAGATCGGGCGGCACCGGATCGTCCGGCAATTGCGCACCCTGCCCGGCGTCAGCGTCGTCAGGGAGCAGCCGGCGGTCGACATCCTGCTGATGGGGCGGCACGACCGGGACGCCCCGGCCGAGCTGCGCCGCCTGGCCCGTGCGGGCCGGGCACCCCTGGTGGTCGTCGCCGACGACCTGGGGGAGACGGAGCTGATGGCCGTCTCCGAGTACGGCGTGCAGTGCGTGCTGTGGTCCCACCGGCTGACCCCGGGCCGCCTGCAGCGGGCCGTGCACAACGCGGCGGGCTGCTGCCCGAGAACGCCGCTGTCCTTGGCGCTCGTGTGAGGGCGGCGGCCGGGCTCCTGCGCGTACGCGTGAGGGCCGGGACCTCACGGTCCCGGCCCTCACGCTCGTGCGCCTAGCGGATCACTTCGTCGGCTTGTACGGCGTCGGCTTGGCCGGGCCCTTGTAGATGCTCAGGTGGAGCTCCTTGAGGCGGGCGTCGTCGACCTCGCTCGGGGCGCCCATCAGGAGGTCCTGGGCGTTGCCGTTGAGCGGGAAGGCGATGGTCTCGCGGATGTTGGGCTCGTCGGCCAGCAGCATCACGATGCGGTCGACGCCCGGCGCGATGCCGCCGTGCGGCGGGGCGCCGAACTTGAAGGCGCGCAGCATGCCGCCGAACTCCTTCTCGACCTCTTCCTTCGAGTAACCGGCGATCTCGAAGGCCCTGTACATGACCTCGGGCTCGTGGTTACGGATGGCGCCGGAGGACAGCTCGGTGCCGTTGCAGACGATGTCGTACTGCCAGGCGAGGATGTCCAGCGGGTCCATGGTGTTCAGGGCCTCGAGGCCGCCCTGGGGCATGGAGAAGGGGTTGTGGGAGAACTCGATCTTGCCGGTCTCCTCGTCCTTCTCGAACATCGGGAAGTCGACGATCCAGCAGAAGCGGAAGACGTTCTCCTCGAAGTGGCCGGCGCGCTTGGCGGCCTCGACGCGGACCGCGCCCATGATCTTGGAGACCTCGTCGAACTCGCCCGCGCCGAAGAAGACGGCGTGGCCGGGGACCAGGCCCAGGGCCTCGGTGAGGGCCTTGACGTCCTCGTCGGTGAGGAACTTCGCGATCGGGCCGGACAGTTCGCCGCCCTCGGCCACGCGCACCCAGGCCAGGCCCTTGGCGCCCTGCTCGACCGCGTACTCGCCCAGGCCGTCGAAGAACTTGCGGGACTGGCCGGCGGTGTCCGGCACGGCCAGCGCGCGCACGTGCTTGCCCGCGAAGGCCTTGAAGCCGCTGTCCGCGAAGACGCCGGAGACGTCCACGAGCTCCAGCTGGGCGCGCAGGTCCGGCTTGTCGGAGCCGTACTTGAGCATCGCCTCGCGGAAGGGGATGCGCGGGAACGGGGAGGTGACGTGGCGGCCGTTGCCGAACTCCTCGAAGAGGTCGGTCATGACCTTCTCGATGACCTGGAAGACGTCCTCCTGCTCGACGAAGGACATCTCCATGTCGAGCTGGTAGAACTCGCCCGGCGAGCGGTCGGCGCGGGCGTCCTCGTCGCGGAAGCAGGGCGCGATCTGGAAGTAGCGGTCGAAGCCGGCGATCATCAGCAGCTGCTTGAACTGCTGCGGCGCCTGCGGCAGGGCGTAGAACTTGCCCGCGTGCAGACGGGAGGGCACCAGGAAGTCGCGCGCGCCCTCGGGGGAGGTGGCGGACAGGATCGGGGTGGCCAGCTCGTTGAAGCCGAGGGCGGTCATCTTCTGGCGCAGCGCGGAGATGACGGCCGAGCGCAGCATGATGTTGCGGTGCATGCGCTCGCGGCGCAGGTCGAGGAAGCGGTACTCGAGCCGGCGCTCCTCGTTCACACCGTCGTCGGCGTTGATCGTGAAGGGGATCTGCTCGGCGGTGCCCAGCACCTCGACCTCGGTGACCTCGATCTCGATCTCACCGGTGGGCAGGTCGGGGTTGACGTTCTCCGAGCCGCGGCTCATGACCTTGCCGTCCACGCGGACGACGGTCTCCTTGGTGAGGTGGCTCAGCGCCTCGTTGGCCGGGGTGCCGGGCCGGGCGACCAGCTGGACCAGACCGTGGTGGTCGCGCAGGTCGATGAAGAGGATGCCGCCCAGGTCGCGACGATTGTGCAGCCAGCCACTCAGTCGCACGTCGGTGTCGACGTCAGCCGCACGGAGCTCGCCGCAGGTGTGGGACCGGTACCGATGCATCGTTCATCCAAGTCGTGGTCGAGGGCGGTGGTCGCAAGTGGCCGCTGCAGAAGATCGCCGGCCCGGTTTGGCGTACGGCCGGCGTGCATACAGCACCAGGCAAGGGTACTGCCCCACCCGGCATCAGTGGTCTCCGCCGGACAGACCTGCATAAAGTGGGGCAATGCACACCGAGCATGTGCTGGCCGCCCTGGCGACGGGCGTGTGGACCTGGGACAACGCCAGCGGCACGGTCACCCTCGACGCCGAGGCCCGGCGGCTGCTGGGCCTGCCCGAGCACGCGGAGACGACCGAGAGCTCCGTCCGCGCCCGGTTCCACGCGGTCGACTGGCTGGAATTCCGCGGTGTGCTCGCCCTCTCCGCCTCCGAGGGCACGCTCGGCGAGCTGCGGATGCGCGTGGTGGACGAGGCGGGCGAGGAGCTGCGGACCGTACGCCTGCGTACCAAGCCGGCCGGGGCCGAGGGCCACCTCATGGTCGGCACCGTCGAAGAGGCCCCCGAGGCGCTGGTGGAGGGCACCTCGATCACCCGGCTG
Organism: Streptomyces olivoverticillatus; assembly: GCF_014203555.1. Taxonomy (GTDB): domain Bacteria; phylum Actinomycetota; class Actinomycetes; order Streptomycetales; family Streptomycetaceae; genus Streptomyces; species Streptomyces olivoverticillatus. The sequence continues at coordinate 169,273 of NZ_JACHJH010000004.1, forward strand.
CCCGTCGTGGCCGACTGGCACCGCAATCGCGAGGCGTTCCTGCTGGACGCCGGCCGGGCGCTGGCCGAGGCGCGCTCGACGGCCGAGGTGCTGAGGGTGGCGGCCAGGCTGTCGATGCCGGGGTTCGAGCCCTCGGGGCTGGCCGTCTTCGTCGCGGAGGCGGGCCGGGTGCGGGTCATCGGCCACCACGGCTACGGCCCCGGCGAGGCGGACCCCTTCCTCGACCAGCCGCTGGACGCCGCCTATCCGGCCGCCGAGGTCATCCGGACCGGCCGCGCGGTCTACCTGCCCCAGCCCGAGGAGTACCGGCGCCGCTTCCCCGAGGCCTACCGGCGGGTGGCCCACTTCGGCCGCACCTCCTGGGCATTCCTGCCGCTGATCAACGCCGGCCGGACCATCGGCGCCTGGATGGCCGGTTTCAGCGTCCCGGTCTCCTTCACCCCCGACGAGCGCTCGGTGCTCACCACCGTGGCCCGGATGCTCGCCCAGGCGCTGGGCCGCGCCAGCGTCCACGAGTCGGAGCGCGAGCTGAGCGTGGGGCTCCAGCGCACGATGATGCCGACCGTCCGCCCGGACATCCCCGGACTGTCGGTGGCCGCCCGCTACGTGCCCACCGGCGGCGGGCTGCAGGTCGGCGGCGACTGGTACGACATGATCCCGCTGCCCACCGGGAAGCTGGCCCTGGTCATCGGCGACGTCCAGGGCCACGACGTACGGGCCGCCGGACTGATGGGACAGCTGCGGATCGCACTGCGCGCGTACGCCTCCGAGGGGCACCACCCGGACGCGGTTCTCTCCCGCGCCTCCCGCTTCCTGGCGGGCATCAACGGGGACGGCGACGAAGGCTCCGAGCAGCGCTTCGCCACCTGCCTCTACATCGAGGTCTGCCCCGGCAGCGGGCTGCTGGTCATTGCTCGTGCCGGGCACCCGGACCCGGCGATCCGGCTGGCCGACGGCACCATGCTCGTCCGCTCCACCGCGGGCGGACTGCCGCTGGGCATCGTGCCCGACGCCGACTACCCCACCACCCGCCTCGTCCTGGAGCCCGGCGAGACGATGCTGGTCTGCACCGACGGCCTGATCGAGACCGGCGGCCACGACCTGGAGACCGGCTGGGAGCGGCTGCGCCGGATCGTCGAGGAGCACCCGCTCGACGCGGTGGACGGCAGCCTGGAGAAGCTCGCCGACGTGCTCGTCCAGGCCGTGCACGGCCCTCCCTCGCACTACACGACCGGACCGCTGATCGACCGGCGCGAGGACGACATCGCCCTGCTGCTGCTGCGCCGCGAGGCCCCGGCCGCGGCGGTCACCGGCGCCCCGCCGGTGCCGCATCCGGTGCGCCGGACGGTGATGACCGTCGCGCAGGCCGAGCCCGAGCGGATCGCACTGGCCCGGCAGCAGCTGCGGGACCTCCTGCACGACTGGCCGGACGCGGGCCAGAGGGACTCGGCGGTGCTGATGGTCTCCGAGATGGTCACCAACGTGCTCGTGCACACCGACGGGGACGCCCGGCTGGTCGCGAAGATATCCGGCGAGCCGGGCACCCGCTGTCTGCGCGTGGACGTCTCCGACGGCAGCGACGAGCTGCCGCACCTCCGCCACCCCGGCGAGATGGCGTCCTCCGGGCGCGGCCTGGTGCTCATGGAGCTGCTGGCCGGGAGGTGGGGCGTGGACCCGGAGGGCGAGGGCAAGAACATCTGGTTCGAGCTCTACGAGTCGGCCTCCCACGCGGAAGCGGCGCAGGCGGGCGCCCCATAAGGGGCGCGGGGAACTGCGCGACCAGCCCCCACCGGCCCGCAGCGGCAGGACCACACCTCCAGCGGAGCGCTCAGGCGTCGGCCGGAATCCGTCCCAGGCGGCCCGCCTGGAAGTCGTCGAAGGCCTGGGCGAGCTCGGCGTGCGTGTTCATCACGAACGGGCCGTAGTGCTCCATCGGCTCGCGGATCGGCGCTCCGCCGAGCAGCACGACCTCGAAGTCCGGGCTGCGGGACTCCTGAGTGGCGTCCGCCCGGAGGGTCAGCGACTCGCCGTCGCCGAAGACCACGGTCTGCCCCGTGCGGAACGGCCGCCCCTCGCCGCCCGCGGTGCCGCGCCCGGCGAGCGCGTAGGCCAGGGCGTTGAAGTCGGAGCGCCAGGGGAGGGTGAGCTCCGCACCGGGGCTGAGGGACACGTGCATCATCGTGATGGGCGTGTGGGTGATCCCCGGGCCGCGGTGCCCGTCGATCTCTCCGGCGATCAGCCGGAGCAGGGCGCCGCCGTCGGCCGAGGTGAGCAGCTTGACCTTGCCGCCGCCGATGTCCTGGTAGCGGGGGGCCATCATCTTGTCCTTGGCAGGCAGGTTCACCCACAGCTGCAGACCGTGGAAGAGCCCGCCGCTGACGACGAGCGCCTCCGGGGGCGCCTCGATGTGCAGCAGTCCGGACCCGGCGGTCATCCACTGGGTGTCCCCGCCGTTGATCGTGCCGCCGCCCCCGTGCGAGTCACGGTGCACGAAGGTGCCGTCGATCAGATAGGTGACGGTCTCGAAGCCGCGGTGCGGGTGCCAGGGGGTGCCCTTGGGCTCGCCCGGGGCGTACTCCACCTCGCCCATCTGGTCCATCATGATGAACGGGTCGAGGTAGCGGTAGTTGATCCCCGCGAAGGCCCGGCGGACCGGGAAGCCCTCGCCCTCGAAGCCGCTCGGCGCGGTGCCGACGTGCAGCACCGGGCGCTGCCGGGCATCCGCGGCGGCGGCCACGCGTGGCAGGTTCAGCGGGTTTTCGACGGTCACAGCAGGCATGACGGCCTCCTCGGGGTGTCTGCTGCCTCCAATTTAGTTGAAGGGTGAACAACCAGCAAGGCCGCTTTCATTCCCGCTTCATTCCCGTTCCCTTCCCATCACGCGTGTGGGGGCGCCCCGGCCGATCGTGGACACTTGATCAATGCGCCTGAAAGCCACCGGTGCCGGTCCCGCCGGGTACACCGCCCTCGTCGCCGTCGTGCTGGCCCTGGCCGTCGCCGGACTGCTGGTGGCGGGCCGGGGGCTGGACAGTGACGGGCTGCTCGCCGACGGCGACGCCTCCGGCCACTACAAGGAGCCGGCGCGGGCCGGCGACGCGGCGGCCGACGCCATGCGGTCGGTGGTGCACTCGGCACCGCCCAAGCCCCTGGAGGCCGCGCAGACGGACGCCGCCGCCGGCACCCGCACCGACGGGCTGACCCCGTCCAAGCCGCTGGTGGCGTCCGACATGCCCTCCTCGCCGGCGGTGGGGCCGCTGTTCTACACCGGTCAGGGCGAGGTGGGGCACGGCTGCACGGCGAGCGTCGTGCACAGCGACCGGGGCGATCTGATCGCCACCGCCGCGCACTGCGTGCACCAGGGCGGCTTCCGCACGGACATCACCTTCGTGCCCGGCTACCACGACGGGGTGGCGCCCTACGGGGTGTGGGTGCCCACGGCGGTCGACATCGACCCCGCCTGGGCCGAGGACCGCGACCCGGATCACGACGTGGCGTTCCTGCGCGTGCGCCCCGTGGACGGCTCCGGGCCCATCGAGCGCGTCACGGGCGCGGAGCGGATCCGCTTCGGGGCGCCGGCACGGCAGCCGGTGCGCGTCCTGGGCTACCCCAGCGGGGCCGAGCGGACGGTGGGCTGCCAGAACTCCACCGTGGCCGAGAGCGCCACACAGCTGCGCTTCGACTGCGCGGGCCTGCCGAACGGCACGAGCGGCAGCCCGTTCCTGGCCGACGTCGACGCCACCACGGGCCTGGGCACGCTCGTGGGCGTGCTCGGAGGCAAGGACGAGGGCGGCGACGACGAGACGTCGTACGCCGCGTACTTCGGCGCGGCGGCCGAGCACCTGTACCGGCGCGCCACGGGCTGAGCCGGACGCGCCACGGCATTTAGCCGTCTAGCCGTCTAGCCGTCTGCGAAGCAATGGCGTCTAGCCATACATCCGCCGCATCGCGAAGTCCACCATCTGCTCCACCGACTTCGCGTCGAAGACCATCCGGTGATCCCCCTCCATGTCGAGGACGAAGCCGTACCCCGTCGGCAGCAGGTCGAGCACCTCCGCGCCGGTGATCACGAAGTACTTCGACTCCTTGCCCGCGTACCGCCGCAGCTCCTTGAGCGAGCTGAACATCGGGATCACCGGCTGCTGGGTGTTGTGCAGGGCCAGGAAGCCCGGGTTCTCACCGCGCGGGCAGTAGACCTTGGAGCCGGAGAAGACCGTCTGGAAGTCCTCGGCGGACATCGAACCCGTGGTGAAGGCCCGTACCGCGTCGGCCAGTGACGGGGGCGACGGCTCGGGGTAGAGCGGCTGTTCGCCGTAGCCGCCGGGCTGCTGCGGGGGCGCGTAGCCCTGCTGTGCCGCGTTCTGGTCGTAGCCGTACATGCCCAGAAGAGTAACGAGTCACAGTTGGGCGATCAGGTCTTGCTTCTTATTACCGGCCGGTAGCATCATGGAGCTTACTGACCGGTACGCACAGAGGATCGCCCTCCCGTCACCTACGGAGCCGTCTGTCATGGGCCACTACAAGTCGAATCTCCGCGACATCGAGTTCAACCTCTTCGAGGTTCTCGGTCGCGACAAGCTGTACGGCACCGGCCCGTTCGGTGAAATGGACGTCGAGACGGCGAAGAGCGTGCTGTCGGAGATCGCCCGCCTCTCGGAGAACGAGCTGGCCGCCTCCTTCGTCGACGCCGACCGCAACCCGCCGGTCTTCGACCCGGAGACCAACACCGCTCCCGTCCCGGAGTCCTTCAAGAAGAGCTACCAGGCGTACATGGACGCCGAGTGGTGGCGCCTGGGCATCCCGGAGGGCATCGGCGGCACCACCACGCCGCGCTCGCTGCTGTGGGGCTTCGCCGAGACGATCCTGGGCTCCAACCCGGCGATCTGGATGTACTCCTCCGGCCCCGCCTTCGCGGGCGTGCTCTACGCCGAGGGCACCGACGAGCAGAAGAAGATCGCCAAGCTCGCGGTGGACAAGCAGTGGGGCTCCACCATGGTCCTCACCGAGCCCGACGCCGGCTCGGACGTGGGCGCCGGCCGCACCAAGGCCGTCAAGCAGGAGGACGGCTCCTGGCACATCGAGGGCGTGAAGCGCTTCATCACCTCGGGTGAGCACGACATGGCGGAGAACATCTTCCACTACGTCCTCGCCCGCCCCGAGGGCCACGGCCCGGGCACCAAGGGCCTCTCCCTCTTCCTCGTGCCGAAGTTCGAGTTCGACTTCGAGACCGGCGAGCTGGGCGCGCGCAACGGCGTCTACGCCACCAACGTCGAGCACAAGATGGGCCTGAAGGCCTCCAACACGTGCGAGATGACCTTCGGCGACAAGCACCCCGCCAAGGGCTGGCTCATCGGCGAGAAGCACGACGGCATCCGCCAGATGTTCATGATCATCGAGTTCGCGCGGATGATGGTCGGCACGAAGGCGATCGCCACCCTCTCCACGGGCTACCTCAACGCCCTGGAGTACGCCAAGGAGCGTGTGCAGGGTCCGGACCTGGCCGCCTTCACGGACAAGTCCGCGCCCAAGGTCACCATCACGCACCACCCCGACGTGCGCCGCTCGCTGATGACGCAGAAGGCGTACGCCGAGGGCATGCGCGCCCTGGTCCTCTACACGGCCGCGATCCAGGACGAGATCCTGGTCAAGGAGGCCGCGGACGAGGACGCCAAGGCCCTGCACGGCCTCAACGACCTGCTGCTGCCCATCGTCAAGGGCTACGGCTCGGAGAAGTCCTACGAGCAGCTGGCCCAGTCGCTGCAGATCTTCGGCGGCTCCGGCTACCTGCAGGAGTACCCGATCGAGCAGTACATCCGGGACTCCAAGATCGACACCCTCTACGAGGGCACCACCGCCATCCAGGGCCAGGACTTCTTCTTCCGGAAGATCGTCCGCGACCAGGGCCAGGCGCTGACCACCCTCTCCGAGGAGATCAAGAAGTTCCTGGCCGAGGCCGCGGGCGGCGAGGAGCTGGCCGAGGCCCGCGAGCAGCTGGCGAAGGCCGCGGTCGACCTGGAGGGGATCGTCGGCGCGATGCTGACCGACCTCGCCGCGACCGAGAAGGACGTCAAGTCCATCTACAAGGTGGGCCTGAACACCACCCGCCTGCTGATGGCCTCCGGTGACGTCGTCGTCGGCTACCTGCTCCTCAAGGGCGCGGCCGTGGCCGCCGAGAAGCTGCCGACCGCCTCCGCCAAGGACAAGGCCTTCTACGCGGGCAAGGTCGCGGCGGCGAAGTTCTTCGCCCACACGGTCCTGCCGGCCCTGGCCGTCGAGCGCGCCCTCGCCGAGAGCGTCGACCAGTCCCTGATGGAGCTGGACGAGGCCGCCTTCTAAGGCCTCTCCCGCTTTAAGCAACCACCGTCTGACGGGCAAGAGCCGGGCACCGAAAGGACCGCCCGGCTCTTGCCCTGATCTCTATCCTGAGGCCATGAGCTCTGCGCACCGCTTCGACCGCGGCCACACCGACGACCTGATGACCTTCCTCGCGGCCAGCCCTTCGCCGTACCACGCGGTGGCGGAGGCCGCCGAGCGGCTGGAGAAGGCGGGCTTCCGCCAGGTCGCGGAGACGGACGCCTGGGACGCCTCGGCGGGCGGCAAGTACGTCCTGCGCGGCGGCGCGATCATCGCCTGGTTCGTACCGGAGGAGGCGAGCGCCGCCACCCCGTTCAGGATCGTCGGCGCCCACACCGACTCCCCCAACCTGCGCGTCAAGCCGCTGCCGGACACCGGCGCCCAGGGCTGGCGGCAGGTGGCCGTCGAGATCTACGGCGGCACGCTGCTCAACACCTGGCTCGACCGCGACCTCGGCCTGTCCGGCCGGATCACCCTGCGGGACGGCTCGCACCGCCTGGTCAACGTCGACCGGCCGCTGCTGCGCGTGCCGCAGCTGGCCATCCACCTCGACCGCGGGGTCAACGCGGACGGGCTCAAGCTGGACAAGCAGCGCCACATGACGCCGATCTGGGGCCTGGGCGAGGTCGGCGAGGGCGATCTGATCAGCTTCGTCGCCGAGGAGACCGGCGTCGACGCCGCGGAGATCGGCGGCTGGGACCTGATGGTGCACAGCGTGGAGGCGCCCGCCTACCTGGGGCGCGACCAGGAGCTGCTGGCGGGACCGCGCATGGACAACCTGCTGTCGGTGCACGCCGGTGTCGCGGCCCTGATCGCGGCGTCCCGGCCGGGCGCCGCGCTCACGTCCATCCCGGTGCTCGCCGCCTTCGACCACGAGGAAAACGGCAGCCAGTCCGACACCGGCGCCGAAGGCCCGCTGCTCGGCAACGTCCTGGAGCGCTCGGTCTTCGCCCGCGGCGGTTCGTACGAGGACAAGGCCCGCGCCTTCGCCGGGACTGTCTGCCTGTCCTCCGACACCGGCCATGCCGTGCACCCCAACTACTCCGAGCGCCACGAGCCGGGCCACCACCCGATGCCCAACGGCGGGCCGATCCTCAAGGTCAACGTCAACCAGCGCTACGCGACCGACGGCAGCGGCCGGGCCGTCTTCGCCGCCGCGTGCGAGCGCGCGGGCGTGCCGTGGCAGCACTTCGTCTCGAACAACTCGATGCCCTGCGGCACCACGATCGGTCCCATCACCGCCGCCCGGCACGGCATCACCACCGTGGACATAGGCGTCGCGATCCTCTCCATGCACTCCGCGCGCGAGCTGTGCGGTGCGGACGACCCGCATCTGCTGGCCTCCGCACTGACCGCCTTCCTGGAGGGATAGGGTGCCGCCACACCGCCCGTACGGCAGCACCGCAGCATCCGAACCGTCGAACGTCCCACCGGGGGAAGCACCATGACCATCCGCACCCTGCGGATCACCGCCGCCGCCTTCACCGCCGCGGCCGCCCTCACCCTCACCGCCTGCGGCAGCAGCAGCGATAGCAAGAAGGACGACAAGGCCGCGGCGGCCGACCCGCAGGCGTCCGACGCGACGAGCGACCAGGGCAGCGATGCCGGGGCCGACGGCGACGAGGGCGGCAGCGACACCGAGGGCAGCTCCGCCAAGGCCGGCGCCTGCACCCCGGCAGCCGTCAAGTTCGAGGCGCGGGCCGTGAAGTCGCCGGTCAACCACGTGCTGCTGGTGGCGACCAACACCTCCAAGTCCCCCTGCACGGCCTACGGCTTCCCCTTCCTCCGCTTCGACGAGGACCAGGCCAGCTCCGGCGTGACCGAGGAGAGCAAGCCCCAGGGCAAGATCACCCTCGCGCCCGGCAAGTCCGCCTACGCCGGGGTGCTGGCCTCCGCCGCCGACGGCTCGGGCGGCAAGGGCCACGAGGCCAAGAAGCTCGCGGTCACCTGGCAGAACCCGGACGGCAACCCCATCGAGGGCGGCCCGTCCCAGGCCGACGTGCCGGGCGGCTCCCTGCACGTGGACGACTCCGCCAAGACCACGTACTGGCTGGACAGCGAGGCCGCGGCCCTGAAGTGGTAGCCCGCCGCCGGTGATTGGCCGTACCGCGCGGGGGTACCCGCCCGGTACGGACGGCCCATCACACGGGAAGGTGTTCTGCCATGGGCATGGGATGGTGCATAGGCCTGATCGCCGCGGGCGCGATCCTCACCTTCGCGGTGGACTGGCGCATCGACGGCATGAACGTCCACCTCGCGGGCCTGATCCTGATGGCGGTCGGCACCCTGGGCCTGAGCGCCTACGTCAGCGTGCTCAGGCGCCGTAGGGTGCAGCCGCCGCCCCCGGCGGCCCCCGTCGTGGAAGAGGACCACCGGTTCGTACCCTGACCGGCGGGGCGGCGCCTCAGCCGTCGAGGCCCGCCAGCACCAGCGGCAGCCGCCCGGCGGCGCCGGGCACGATGCGCACCGGGACGCCCCAGTCCTGCTGGTGGACGTGGCAGGCAGGGTATTCGTTGGCGGGGTCGTCGTCGCAGGACGCGGCCATCGCGGAGACGTGCAGCACGCCTTCGGCCACCCCGTCCGCCAGGGTCAGCGCACGGCTGAGGTCCGTGCCCTGGCCCGAGCCGTCCGCGAGCAGCTCCGGCGGCGTGGAGCTCACCAGCAGCCGCGTCGACGGCCCGTAGCGGGTGTCCAGCTTCTGCCCCGACGGCGCCTGGAAGACGATGTCCAGCAGCAGCGTGCCCGGCGCGATCTCCGTCGCCTCGCGCTGCGTGCGGTGCGCCACCGCCTCCACGCGCACGGCCTCCTCCGGCAGCCGCAGCCGCGTCAGCCGGTGCCGGGCCGACTCGACGACCACGATGTCGTCACCTGCCAGCACGGCGTCCGAGGGCTCGCGCAGATCCGTCGCGAGCGTGCTCACCTGTCCGGTGGCCGGGTCGTAGCGGCGCAGCGCGTGGTTGTAGGTGTCGCAGACGGCCACCGAGCCGTCCGGGAGCACGGTGACGCCCAGCGGGTGCTGGAAGAGCGCCTGCCCGGCGTCCCCGTCGCGGTGCCCGAAGTCGAAGAGGCCGGTGCCGACGGCGGTGCGGACCGCGTAGCCGTCCTCGGTCCGCTCGACCCAGCGCAGGGCCGAGGTCTCGGAGTCGGCGATCCACAGACGCTCGCCGGCCGCGGCCAGCCCGGAGGGCTGGGCGAACCAGGCCTCGGCCGCGGCCCCGTCCACCAGGCCCTCGTTGGTGGTGCCGGCCGCGACCGCGACGGTCCGGGCGGCCGGGTCGTACGTCCACAGCTGGTGGACGCCGGCCATGGCGATCCACACCCGGTCGTCGAAGAAGGCCACGTCCCAGGGGGAGGACAGCTCCACCTCGCGGGCGGGTCCGGAGGTGGGCGCCCCCTGCATCCACTGCAGGCCGGTGCCCGCGACGGTCTCGACGGCGCCCGTCTCCGGGTCGTACGCGCGCAGCGCGTGGTTGACGGTGTCGGCGACGATCACCCGGCCGTCCGGCAGCAGCGCGAGGCCCTGCGGCTCGCTGAAGCGCGGGGGGCTGTCGGTGAAGCCGCGCTCGCCGGTGCCGATGCGGCGCACGACGCTCTCGCCGTCGGCGGCCAGCTCGACCAGCTGGTGCCGGGTGGAGTCGGAGACCAGGAAGGTGCCGGACGGCAGTTGCACGGCCTTGCCGGGGAAGCGCAGATCGGTGGCGACGGGCTCCGGCGGCACGTACGGTCCGTCGCCGCGGCGCAGCGTGCCCTTCGCCGCGTGCTCGGCCTCCAGCTCCTCGACGAGCTTGGCGAGCGCGTGCGCATGCCCCTCGCCGGCGTGCTGGGCGACGACGTATCCCTCGGGGTCGATGACGACGAGGGTGGGCCAGGCGCGGACCGCGTACTGCTTCCACGTGGCGAGCTCGGGGTCGTCGAGGACGGGGTGGTGGACCCCGTAGCGCTCGACGGCGTCGACAACGGCCTGGTGATCGGCCTCGTGCACGAACTTCGGGGAATGCACGCCGATGATCACAACGGTGTCGCGGTGCGCCTCCTCCAGCTCCCGCAGCTCGTCGAGGACGTGCAGGCAGTTCACACAGCAGAAGGTCCAAAAATCCAGGATGACAATGCGTCCTCGCAGGTCAGCGAGGGAGAGGTCAGTGCCGCCGGTGTTGAGCCAGCCGCCCTTGCCGATGAGTTCGGGGGCGCGGACGCGTACGTGAGCCATGCCCGCATGCAACACCACCTCCCCCCGCGGCTATTCCTCGGTCCACCGAGTGGACCTACCGTCCCAGCACTCGGTCCCGCAGGGCCGGGAAGTCCTTGCGGGTCTTGGCCACCCGGCCGAGGTCGAGCTCCACCGTGAGCACCTCCTCGTCCGCCCCCGCCTCCGCCAGGACCTCGCCCCAGGGGTCCACGACGATGCTGTGACCCGCCTGTTCGACGCCCGCGTGGGTGCCGGCGGTGCCGCAGGCCAGGACGTAGGCCTGGTTCTCCACGGCGCGGGCGCGGGCGAAGAGCGTCCAGTGGTCGCGGCGCTTCGCGGGCCAGCCCGCGGGGACGACGAAGACCTCGGTGCCCTGGTCGACCAGGGCGCGGAAGAGCTCGGGGAAGCGCAGGTCGTAGCAGGTGGCCAGGCCCAGCGTCGTCTCCGGCAGCCGTACGGTGACCGCTTCGGAGCCCGCGCTCATCATGACGGCCTCGCCCTTGTCGAAGCCGAAGCGGTGGATCTTGCGGTAGGTGCGCACGAGATCGCCCGAGGGCGAGAAGACCAGGGAGGTGTTGTAGAGCGGGCCCTCGGGGTCCCGTTCGCAGATCGAGCCGGCGTGCAGCCAGACGCCCGCGTCCCGCGCGGCGTCCGACATGGCCTCGGCCGTGGGTCCGTCCAGCGTCTCCGCCTCGGCGGCGAAGGACTCGTAGGCGAAGGCCCCGACCGGCCAGAGCTCGGGCAGCACCACCAGATCGCTGCCGCGCTGTGCGCGCACGAGCTCCGCGACGCGGGCACGGCGGGCGGCCACGGGCTCTTCGGGGTCCACTGCCGTCTGGATCAACGAGGCGCGCACGGTACCACCACTCTCAGCTTTGCTCGGGTGTTTCCTCGGGTGAAAACTCTGCCGGGCCGACCCTGCGCAGCGTAACTTAACTGCAGAGAACCCAGACAGCACTTGCCACGCACCCGTTGCCCAGCGCCGCCCGAGGGATCCGCCCGTGACAGTCCACCCCAGCCTCCAGCCCGTCATCGACGCCTGGACCCATTCCATCGAAGCGATCAACGAGTTGGTGAAACCGCTCGCCGAGAGCGACTGGAACCGCGCCACGGAGTGTCCGGGCTGGTCCGTACGCGATGTGGTCTCGCACGTCATCGGCGTCGAGTGCGAAATGCTGGGCGAGCCACGGCCGATCCACACGCTGCCGCGCGATCTCTACCACGTCACCGACGAGTTCACGCGCTACATCGAGGTGCAGGTCGACGTGCGGCGCTGTCACACGGCGCTGGAGATGACGGCGGAGCTGGACTACACGATCCTCAGGCGCTGCCGGCAGCTGCGCAACGAGACGCGCTCCCCGCGGGCCACGGTCCGCTGGCCGCTGGGCAGCGGCAGCGAGCAAACCCTCGAACGGGCCCTGACTGTACGGGCGTTCGATGTGTGGGTGCACGAGCAGGATCTGCGCCGGGCCCTGGGAATGCCGGGGAACCTGGATTCGCCTGCGGCCGTCGTCGCCCGGGACTTCCTGCTGCGCGCGCTGCCCCGGGTGGTGGCCAAGGACGCGGGGGCGTGGCCGGGTTCGACGGTCGTCTTCGACGTCGGCGGGCCGCTGGAGTTCATGCGCACGGTCCGGGTCGACGCGCAGGGCAAGGCCACGATCGACGGCAGCATCTCGCTGGGCCCGACGGTGACCTTCGCGACGGACTGGGAGACCTACGCCCGGCTGGCCTGCGGCCGGGTCCGCCCGGAGGCGGTGGCGGACCGGATCAAGGCGGGCGGCGACGCGGAGCTCGCGGCCGCGGTCCTCGGCAATTTCTCGGTCACCCCCTGAGCCCTCCCGGCTCCCCGACCGGCACGTGCACGGTCTCCACGCGCGAGGCCACGATCCGCTCCCGCTCCCGCCGGCTCGCCCGGCCGCGCAACCGCAGGACCTGCCACAGCCCCAGCGCCTGGAGCACGAACACCGAGGCGAACGCGGCCTTGTAGTCGTCCCCGGTCGCGTCCAGCAGGACGCCGACGGCCAGCAGCGTGGTGATGGAGGCGGTGAAGCCGCCCATGTTGACGATGCCGGAGGCGGTGCCCTGCCGCTCCGGCGGATTGGCGGGCCGGGCGAAGTCGAAGCCGATCATCGAGGCGGGGCCGCAGGCGCCGAGCACCGCGCACAGCAGGACCAGCAGCCACATCGGCGCGTGCGCGCCGGGCCAGACCAGCACCGCCGCCCACAGCAGCGCGGTCGCCGCGACCGTGCCCAGCGCCAGCGGCAGCCGGGCTGCGTGGTGGCGGCTGATGACCTGCCCGTAGACCAGCCCCACGGCCATGTTGACCAGGACCACCAGCGTCAGCAGTGAACCGGCCGTGCCGCGCGAGAGCCCCTCGGCCTCCACCAGGAACGGCATCCCCCACAGCAGCAGGAACACCATGGCGGGGAACTGGGTGGTGAAGTGCACCCACAGCCCCATCCGGGTGCCCGGCTCCCGCCAGGTCCGCGCGATCTGCTGCCGCACGAAGCCCTTGCCCTTGTGCGCCACGGGCGTCGGGGCACGGCCCTCGGGGTGGTCCCGCAGGAAGAACAGCATCAGTACGAGGACGACCGCTCCGGCGCCCGCGCTGCCCGCGAAGGTGGCCGTCCAGCCCTCGCTGTGCAGCAGCCGGGCCAGCACCAGCGTCGAGACCAGGTTTCCCGCCATCCCGAACAGCGCCGCGACCTGCGCGATCATCGGCCCGGTCCGGGCGGGGAACCAGCGCGCCCCCAGCCGCAGCACGCTGATGAACGTCATCGCGTCGCCGCAGCCCAGCAGCGCGCGGCAGGCGAGCGCGGCGGCGTAGGAGTGCGAGAGGGCGAAGCCGAGCTGCCCTCCGGTGAAGAGAACGATGCCCAGCGCGAGCACCTTCTTGGTGCCCAGCCGGTCGACCATCAGGCCGACGGGTATCTGCATGCCCGCGTAGACGAGCAGTTGGAGTATGGAGAAGCCGGCCAGGGCCGAGGCGTTGATGTGGAACCGCTCGGCCGCGTCGATCCCGGCCACGCCCAGGCTCGTGCGGAAGATGATGGCGACGAAGTACACCGCGACGCCGATGCCCCACACGGCGACGGCGCGCCGTCCGCCGGGAGGGTCGTCGGGCAGCGCCGCGGCGCTGCGGCTCATCGGACCTCACCCCGCGCCAGGTGCCGCACCCAGCCGACGTGCCGGTCGATGACGCGGACGGCCTCCTGGGCGTCCCCCGCGCGCAGGGCTTCGAGGATCTCGGTGTGTTCGGTGTGGTTCTTGGTGATCCGGTCGGGGTGGGCGTGCATCAGGGCCACGCCCATCCGCAACTGCCGGTCGCGCAGCTGGTCGTAGAGGCGGGAGAGGATCTGGTTCCCGGCGCTGCGCACGATCTCCGCGTGGAAGGCGCGGTCGCTGACGGAGACGGCGGCCAGGTCTCCGGCGGCGGCCTGGCGGCGCATGGCGTCGAGGAGTTCCTCCAGCCGTGCGATCAGGCCCTCGGGGGCGGGCACGGCCTTGGCGGCCGCGTGCTTCTCCACCAGCAGCCGGGTCTCCACCACGTCTGCGATCTCCTGGGCGGACACCGCCAGCACGAGCGCCCCCTTCTTGGGGTAGAGCTTGAGCAGCCCCTCCCCCTCCAGCCGCAGCAGCGCCTCTCGTACCGGTGTCCGGGAGACGCCTACGGCCTCGGCCAGATCGCCTTCGGTCAGCAGCGTCCCGCCCTCGTAACGCCGGTGCAGTACGGCGTCCTTGACGTGCGCGTACACCCTCTCGGCGGCTGGGGGTCGTCTGGTCTGGACAGCGGGAGAGGGTGCCATGCGCACAGCATAGATACAACATGGGTGCGTGAGCAGTCCCGGTCCGCCATTCGGACCACGCGAGGGGGGACGCGGGCGGCCGTCAGACCCCCGCCCAGCCGTCCGCCGGAGTGATGAAGACGAATCGCAGGTCCGGGCGTTGTATGGGCAGCAGCACATGGGTGGTCACCCTGATCTCGGCGTTGCCGTGGTACGGCAGGCGCAGCCGGAAGTCGTGGCCGTCGCGGTGCTCGACCACGTCGTACTCCTCGGCCCAGATGCGGCGGCAGTCGGCGTCGGCTTCGAGGATGTCGCGGACCAGGGTGCGCAGTTCCTCGTTGCCGGGGTTGCTGTTGGAGGCGACGCGGAGCATGGCGAGGTAGATGCGGGCGCAGCTGTCCTCCCAGTCGAGCATCTGCTCGCGGGCCTCGGGGTGCAGCAGGGCCCAGCGCATGAGGTTGGGCTGGGGGCGGGTGACCCAGGGAAACCATTCGCCCATCAGGGAATTGGCCGCGACGACATTCCAGGCGACGTCGGAGAGATAGGCGGGATAGGAGACCTGCTGTTCCAGCAGGGCTTTCACGCCTCTGGGCAGATCGGACCGGTCGCGGCCGGATTCGGGCGGGCGGCGGCCGCAGACGGCGAGAAAGAGCGTGAGGGTCTCCGCCTCGCTCAGCCGGAGCGCCTGGGCGACCCGCAGCAGAAAGCTTTCGGAGAAGTCCTGGCGGCGGCCCGCCTCCAGCGCCCGGTACCAGCCCTCGCTCACCCCGGTCATCCGGGCCACGTGCTTCTGGGAGAGCCGGCGCCCCGGGCGGGGAAAGACTCCCCGCAGCTCGGGGAGGGTCCGGGCGTCGACGCGCGCGCGCCAGCCGCGGAGCAGGCGGCTGATGGATTCGCCGTCCACCCGGTCCACCGCAGCCTCCATTTCCGACACTGCAAGTGTCGGTCAATCTTAAGTAATTTGCTTAGCACGGGCCATTTGGCACCCGACCAGGGGTGCTTTCTGCCCGAGGCCGCTCCGTACACGGACAGAGGGCCCGGACGACTGCTCTCTCCTCGCTGGAGGGGGGTGAGGAGAGAGCGTCCGGGCCCTCTGTCCTGTTGTACTTCCGAACGTCGTACGTCGGCGGCTATTCGCCCGTCACGCCCAGGTAATGAGGCGCTTGGGGTTTTCCAGGACGGCCGCGATGTCGGCGATCACCTTCGAGCCGAGCTCGCCGTCGACGAGCCGGTGGTCGAACGAGAGTGCCAGGGTGGTGACATGGCGCGGCTTGACCTTGCCCTTGTGCACCCACGGCTGGAGCTTGACCGCACCGAAGGCGAGGATCGCGGACTCGCCCGGGTTGAGGATGGGCGTGCCGGTGTCGACGCCGAAGACGCCGACGTTGGTGATGGTGACCGTGCCGCCGGACATCGCCGCCGGGGTGGTCCTGCCCTCGCGCGCCGTCGCCACCAGCTCGCCCAGCGCCTGCGAGAGCTCGGGCAGGGTCTTGGTGTGCGCGTCCTTGATGTTCGGGACGATCAGGCCGCGCGGGGTGGCGGCGGCGATGCCCAGGTTCACGTAGTGCTTGAGAACGATCTCCTGGTTCTCCTCGTCCCAGGCGGCGTTGATCTCGGGGTTCCGCTTGATGGCGACGAGGAGCGCCTTGGCGACGATCAGCAGCGGGTTGACGCGCAGTCCGGCCATGTCCGGGTCGGACTTGAGCTGCTGGACGAGCTTCATGGTGCGCGTGACGTCGACGGTGATGAACTCCGTGACGTGCGGCGCGGTGAAGGCGCTGTGGACCATCGCCTGGGCGGTGGCCTTGCGGACGCCCTTGACGGGGATGCGGGTCTCGCGGCCCTCGGGGGCGGCCTGTGCGACGGCGGCCGGCGCCTCCTCGGCGACGGGCTGCGCCGTGGCGCTCACGGCCGCGTGCACGTCGTCGCGGGTGACGACCCCGCCGGGGCCGGTCGGGGTGACCGCGGCCAGGTCGATGCCCAGGCTCTTGGCGAGCTTGCGCACCGGCGGCTTGGCCAGCGGACGGGCGCCGCCGGCTGCCTCCACGGCGGCCGGGGCCGCGGGCTGCGCGGGGACGGCCGGTGCCGCGTGTCCGTTCAGCTCCGCCTGGACGGCGGCCGCTACGGAGGAGCGGTCGGCGTCCGGACGCGCCTTGCGGGGGCGGCGCTTGGTGGAGGAGGGGGCGGCTCCGTAGCCGACGAGCACGGCCTGGCGGCCCTGCGGCTCCTCGTCCTCGGCGGGGAGGGCGGGGGCGGCGGACACGGTGCTCTCGGCGTGGGCGGCCGTCGCGGCGGGGGCCTCCTCCGCGGGCCCCGCACCGGGCTGGGTGTCCACGGAGATGATCACCTGGCCGACGTCGACCGTGGTGCCCTCGGGGAAGCGCAGCTCGTGCACCACCCCGTCGAAGGGGACGGGGAGTTCGACGGCCGCCTTGGCGGTCTCGACCTCGCAGACCACCTGGCCGTCGGTGACGGTGTCGCCGACGCCGACGTACCACTTGAGGATCTCGGCCTCGGTGAGGCCCTCGCCGACGTCCGGCATCTTGAACTCGCGGAAGCGCTGACCGGCGTTCGCGGTGCTTGCAGTCATGGTCACGACTCTCCTAGGGCCCTAGTACGCCAGCGCGCGGTCGACGGAATCGAGCACCCGGTCCAGGCCGGGCAGGTACTCGTCCTCGAGCCGGGACGGCGGGTACGGGGCGTGGTAGCCGCCGACCCGCAGGACGGGGGCTTCCAGCTGGTAGAAGCAGCGCTCGGTGATCCGGGCGGCGATCTCCGCACCGGCGCCGAAGAAGACGGGCGCCTCGTGGACGACGACCAGGCGGCCGGTCTTCTCCACGGAGGCCTGGATCGCGTCGAAGTCGATCGGCGAGACGGACCGCAGGTCCAGCACCTCGAGGGACTTGCCCTCCTCCTCGGCCGCCGCGGCGGCCTCCAGACAGGTCTTGACCATCGGCCCGTAGGCGACCAGCGTCAGGTCGGTGCCGGAGCGGACCGTGCGGGCGGCGTGCAGGGGGCCGGGGATCGCGGCCGTGTCCAGCTCCGAGCGGTCGTGGTAGCGGCGCTTGGGCTCGAAGTAGATGACCGGGTCGTCGCTCTGGATGGCCTGCTGCATCATCCAGTAGGCGTCGGCGGCGTTGGACGGGGTGACCACCTTCAGGCCCGCCACGTGCGCGAACAGCGACTCGGGCGACTCGCTGTGGTGCTCGACCGCGCCGATCGCGCCGCCGTAGGGGATGCGGATGACGACCGGCAGCTTGATCTTGCCGAGTGCGCGGGCGTGCATCTTCGCCAGCTGGGTGACGATCTGGTCGTAGGCGGGGAAGACGAAACCGTCGAACTGGATCTCCACGACCGGGCGGTAGCCGCGCAGGGCCAGGCCGATCGCGGTGCCCACGATGCCGGACTCGGCGAGCGGGGTGTCGATGACGCGGTCCTCGCCGAAGTCCTTCTGCAGGCCGTCGGTGACCCGGAAGACGCCGCCGAGCTTGCCGACGTCCTCACCCATGATCACGACCTTGGGGTCGTTCTCCAGGGCGGTGCGCAGCGAGGCGTTGATCGCCTTGACGATGGAGAGCTTCTCTACGGCCATCAGTTGCTCTCCTCAGCGAAAGACGCCTGGTAGGCGGCGAATTGTGCACGCTCTTCGTCGACCAGGGCGTGGCCGTCGGCGTAGATGTTGTCGAAGATCGCCATGTCGTCGGGGTCCGGCATGGTCCGGACGGCGTCGCGCACCCGCTTGGCGAGGGCGTCGGCCTCCTCCTCCAGGGCGGTGAAGAACGCCTCGTCGGCGTGGCCCTCGCGCTCCAGATGGGCGCGCAGCCGCAGGATCGGGTCCTTGGCCTCCCACAGCTCGCGCTCCTCGTCCCGGCGGTACTTCGTCGGGTCGTCCGAGGTGGTGTGGGCGCCCATGCGGTAGGTGAAGGCCTCGATGAGCATCGGGCCCTCGCCGGAGCGGGCGCGCTCCAGCGCGGCCTTGGTGACGGCCAGCACGGCCAGCACGTCGTTGCCGTCCACCCGGACGCCGGGGAAGCCGTAGCCCTGGGCGCGCTGGTAGAGCGGGACGCGGGTCTGCCGCTCGGTGGGCTCGGAGATCGCCCACTGGTTGTTCTGGCAGAAGAAGACCACCGGCGCGTTGTAGACCGCCGCGAAGGTGAAGGCCTCCGCCACGTCGCCCTGGCTGGAGGCGCCGTCGCCGAAGTAGGCGATCACGGCCGAGTCCGCGCCGTCCTTGGCCACGCCCATGGCGTAGCCGGTGGCGTGCAGCGCCTGCGAGCCGATGACGATGGTGTAGAGGTGGAAGTTGTTCTCGTTGGGGTCCCAGCCGCCGTGGTTCACGCCGCGGAACATGCCCAGCAGGTTGGTGGGGTCGACCCCGCGGCACCAGGCGACGCCGTGCTCGCGGTAGGTCGGGAAGACGTAGTCGTCGTCCCGGGTGGCCCGGCCGGAGCCGATCTGGGCGGCCTCCTGGCCCAGCAGCGAGGCCCACAGGCCCAGTTCGCCCTGGCGCTGCAGGGTCGTCGCCTCCCCGTCGAACCGGCGGGTCAGCACCATGTCCCGGTACAGGCCGCGCAGTTCCTCGGGCGACAGGTCGATGGAGTAATCCGGGTGCTCGACCCGGTCGCCTTCCGGCGTCAGCAGCTGTACGAGCTCGGGCTCACCGGCGGCCTTCTTGGCTCCGGCGCGCTTGCTGCTGCGTCGCGGCTTGCGCGCGGCAGTGCTGTCCACGGTCACGTGTGCTCCTCCGTCTGTCCGGCCCCCGGGGTTGCCGGCGGCCAGAGGGGGTCCCCCCGCCGTCAGGCGGAGAGAGGCTCGCTCGATCCCCGACGGCACACGGGGTGGGTGTGCCGAGGCCGGAACCGGGCGTGACAGGTGCCCCGGCGAATGGCCTGCAATAAGCACGTTACCCAGTGGGCGGCATTCCTGCGAAACCCCCCTTGACCTGCGATTTTGCTTGGATTTCCAAGTAAATCGGCAAAGCGGGTCCCTATGCCTGGCCAATCACTGGCCAATCCACTGGTCACAGCCTTGCGGCCGCATGCCGGAACGGGGGCACGTTATCCCGGAGGACAAGAGCAGGGGAAGGGTCGATGTGTGAGACTGGCCCTGTGCGCGAACAAGGAAAAATCACGGTATTTCTGCTTGACGACCACGAGGTCGTGCGCCGTGGGGTCCATGAGCTGCTCGCCCAGGAGCCCGACATCGAGGTGGTCGGAGAGGCCGGAACGGCCGCCGACGCCCTTGTGCGCATTCCCGCCACGCGCCCCGATGTGGCCGTACTGGACGTTCGTCTTCCGGATGGCAGCGGAGTCGAAGTATGCCGTGAGATCCGTTCGCAGGACGAAAACATCAAATGCCTGATGCTCACTTCCTACGCCGATGACGAAGCGCTCTTCGACGCCATCGTGGCGGGCGCCGCGGGCTATGTCCTGAAGGCCATTCGCGGCAATGAGCTGCTCTCGGCGGTGCGGCACGTGGCGGCCGGGAAATCCCTGCTCGACCCGGTGGCGACGGCCCGGGTGCTGGAGCGGCTGCGCGACGGCAAGGGCACCCGCGGTGACGACCGGCTCGCCTCCCTCACCGACCAGGAGCGCCGCATCCTCGACCTCATCGGCGAGGGCATGACGAACCGCGCCATCGGCGAGCGGCTGCACCTCGCCGAGAAGACCATCAAGAACTACGTCTCCAGCCTGCTGTCCAAGCTGGGCATGGAGCGGCGCTCGCAGGCGGCCGCCTACGTGGCCCGGATGCAGGCCGAGAAGCGCTGAGCCCGTGGAGGGCCCTCAAGAGGACCTACGTCCCGCCCCATCAGGGGCGGGTGCCCCTACGCCGCCCGCGGTCCGGGGCGGCACAGTGGTGCGCATGCCCTCTGCGTCGTACGACGAACACCGTGCACTCCAGCTGCTGGCCGGCACCCCCTACGGCCGGATCTCCGTGAGCATGCGCGCGCTCCCCTTCGTGACCGTGGCCCGGCACGTCGTCGTCGGCCGGAAGGTGCTGCTGCGGCTGCACGGCGGCTTCGGCTACGCCCGCGCCTGCGACGGCAGCGTGGTGGCGTACGGCGCCGACAACCTGGCCGACCGGCGTGCGGGCGACGAGTCGGTGTGGACCGTGCAGTTCGTCGGCACGGCGCGCGTCTTCGACCCGGACCCCGCGGAGCTGGCACTCTTCGGCCGTGCGCCCAGCACCGCCGACGACGCCCCCTTCATCCCCGAATACCTGTGCATAGAACCCCAGTTCATCACTCTGCACCACCTTGAGGGCGTTCCCGTGCGAGTGGCCGCGCACTCTTCGTGAACTAACATTTGGGACGTGCCGCGCTCACTTGTATCCACCCCCGCCCCACCGGACAGCGGCACCCTGCGCACCCTTCTGCACCGCTATGCGCACGCGGGCGAGCCCGTCTCCTGCGAACCCCTGACCGAGGGCCTGCTCAACCGCGGCTATCGCCTCTCCACCACCCGGGGCCGCTTCTTCCTCAAGCACCACCTCGACGGCGACCGCGAGGCCATCGCCCGCCAGCACGAGGCCACCCACCGCCTGGGCGCCCTCGGCCTGCCCGTGGCCCCGCCCGTCGCCGACACCGAGGGGTCCACCGTCGCCGTGCTCGGCGGCCGCTGCTACGCCCTGCACCCCTGGATCGAGGGCCGCCACCGCGACGGCGGCGAGCTGACCGCGGCCCAGTCCCGCCGCCTCGGCGCGCTGCTGGGGCATGTGCACACCTGCCTGGAGCAGGTCATGGAGGGCCCGGAAGGGGCCTGTGCGGGCGCTGGAGCGGCTCCGGACGCCGCGGCGGACCCCGAGGACACCTTCGCCCTCATCGAGGAGCTCCTGGGGCTGGTGCGCCGGGGCACGGGGAGCCGTCCCCGCGACGCCTTCGACGAGCTGGCCGAACACCGGCTCGTGGAGCGCCGCGCGCTGCTGGAGCGGCACGCCCACCGCCGCCCGCCCGCGGCCGTCACCCCCGCCCGGGGCTGGGTGCACGGCGACTTCCACCCGCTCAACCTGCTCTACCGGGGCGCCGAACCCGCCGCGATCATCGACTGGGACCGGCTGGGCGTGCAGCCCCGCGCCGAGGAGGCGGTACGGGCCGCCGTGATCTTCTTCCTGCGGCCCGACGGCACGCTGGACCTGGCGAAGATACGGCCGTACTCCCGCGCGTACCGCAGGGCCACCGGCGCGGACGCCGCGGAGCTGGCCGCCGCCGTGCACCGGGTGTGGTGGGAGCGGCTCAACGACTTCTGGATGCTGCGCTGGCGCTACCAGCTGGGCGACCACCGCGCCGACCCCGGTTTCCCGGCGTCGGCGGCGCTGTCGGTGTGGTGGACGCGCGCGTACGAGTCCGTGCGCGACGCGTTCACCGACTGACGGCCGGGCCGCGGCGGCCGGCGTCAGCCGGTGGTGCCGCGGACGGTGCCGCCCCCGGTGCCGCCGACCGGCGGCGTGGGCGGGTTGGGCGTCGGCTGCTTGCCGTCGTCCGTCGGGCCGGCGGTCGGACCGCTGGTCGGGCCGGTGCTCGGCTGCTCGGCCGTCGGACCCGTGGTCGGCCCGTGCGACTGGCGGCCGGTCGACTCGTCGGTCGGCTCCTGGGTCCAGCCGCCCGTGCCGTTCTGGTCGCTGGTGTCGCCGCCGGTGGTGCCGCCCTGGTTGGGGGTCGGGTTGGTGTGCTTCTTGCCGGGCGTGGACGCCTCGGGGGTGGGCGACGCGGGGGCCGAGGTCTGGGAGTCGGTGGTGTTGCTCTTTTGGTTGTTGTGGTTCGTCGTCTTGGACACCATGAAGTAGCCGCCCACCGCCACCGCGATCACCGCGATGGCCGCGACCAGCCACAGCACGCCCTTGCCGCCGCCGCTCCGGCCCCGGCCGCTGCCACGGCCGCCGTAGCCGTCGAAGCCGCCGTCGTTACCGGCACCGGCGCGCTGCGGGATGAGCGGCTGCTGCGAGGTGTCGCCGTGCGGCGGGTGCTGCATGGCCGTGGTGGCGCCCATGCCCATGCCGCCCAGCACCTGGGTGGAGGCCGTGACGTGGTCGATCGGGCCGGTGTTCCACACGCCCGTGTGGCTGCCCGCGTCGTGCAGCATCTGCAGCGCGTACTGGACCAGCCCGCGCATCTCCTCCGCGCTCTGGAACCGGTCGTCCGGGTCCTTGGCGAGGGAGCGCATGACGAGCCCGTCCAGCTCCGGCGGCACCGTCTCCAGCACCTGGGACGGCGCCACGGGGGTGTCCTGGACGTGCTGGTAGACCACCGACAGCGGGGTCTCGCCGGTGAACGGCGGGCGCAGCGCCAGCAGTTCGTAGAGGAGGCAGCCGGTGGCGTAGAGGTCCGAGCGGGCGTCGACGGTCTTGCCGAGGGCCTGTTCGGGCGAGAGGTACTGCGGGGTGCCCATGACCATGCCGGTCTGGGTCATGGTGGACGCCGCGCCGTGCAGGGCGCGGGCGATGCCGAAGTCCATGACCTTGACGGCGCCCGTGTTGGTGATGATCACGTTGGCGGGCTTGATGTCACGGTGCACGATGCCGTGCTGGTGGCTGTAGGCCAGCGCTTCCAGCACGCCCGAGACGATGATCAGGGCCTGCTCGGGCGGCGGCGCGTCGGCGTTGAGCAGCAGGTCGCGAATGGTGCGGCCTTCAACCAACTCCATGACGATGTACGGCACGACGTTGCGGCCGACGGTGTCCTCGCCGGAGTCGTAGACGGCGACCACGGCGTGGTGGTTCAGGCCGGCGACGGACTGTGCCTCGCGGGTGAAGCGGGCCTTGGAGACCGGGTCCTCGGCGAGGTCGGCACGGAGCAGCTTCACCGCGACCGTACGGCCGAGGCGCACGTCCTCGGCGGCGAAGACCTCCGCCATGCCGCCGCGGCCGAGACGGTGGGTGAGGCGGTAGCGGCCGTCGCCGACCAGCCCTCCATTGCCCCACATTTCAGGCACATCGGGCATTCCGCCCCCGTTGGCGTCAGGGTCGGGACCCTGGGCGCTCTGCGTCTGTGCCATCAGTCCTCGCCGTCGTGTCTGGTCCGGCTTTTCGCGTGAGAGGCGAATGCGCGGGGAAAACGGTCTTCCGCTAGGGCACGCTACAGCCTTCGAGCCGTGTGCCGGTCCGGGATGGACCGGCTATCAAACCCGTACCGGTACGAGCAAGGCAAATCCCGTGACGGCTTGTCGCGCAGACGGTCACGGAACGGGCACGCGGCTTGACGTGCCCGTGACCTCGGGCAGACTTGGCCGGGATACGACGAAGAACAGCTGGATCAGACCCTGGGACCGAAGCGGTCCGGGCCTGGTCGGCGGGACCGGGCACGCCGGGCAGGGCGCCGAGGGGGAAGTAACACCATGAGCCAGGACGGCGCACAGGGCCGGTACACGGGGCGAGCTGTCGGCGGTGGGCGCTATCAGCTGCGCGACCTGCTCGGCGAAGGCGGCATGGCATCCGTGCACCTGGCCTACGACTCGGTGCTGGACCGCCAGGTCGCCATCAAGACCCTGCACACGGAGCTGGGGCGCGAGGCCTCCTTCCGCGAGCGGTTCCGGCGCGAGGCCCAGTCGGTGGCCAAACTCACGCACACCAACATCGTCTCGGTGTTCGACACGGGCGAGGACGACCTGGACGGGTCGACCATGCCGTACATCGTCATGGAGTACGTCGAGGGCCGCCCGCTGCGCTCCGTGCTCGACGAGGACGTCACCCACTACGGCGCGATGCCCGCCGACAAGGCACTCAAGATCACCGCCGATGTGCTGGCGGCCCTTGAGGTCAGCCACGAGATGGGCCTGGTCCACCGCGACATCAAGCCCGGCAACGTGATGATGACCAAGCGCGGCGTGGTCAAGGTCATGGACTTCGGCATCGCCCGCGCCATGCAGTCCGGCGTCACGTCGATGACCCAGACCGGCATGGTCGTCGGCACCCCGCAGTACCTCTCGCCCGAGCAGGCGCTGGGGCGCGGCGTGGACGCCCGCTCCGACCTGTATTCGGTCGGCATCATGCTCTTCGAGCTGCTGACGGGCCGGCTGCCCTTCGACGCGGACTCGCCGCTGGCCATCGCCTACGCGCACGTCCAGGAGGAGCCGGTCGCGCCCTCCACGATCAACCGCTCGATCCCGCCCGCCGTGGACGCGCTCGTCGCCCGCGCGCTGAAGAAGAACCCGAACGAGCGCTTCCCGAGCGCCGAGGCCATGCGCGACGAGTGCGCGCGGGTGGCGAGCACGGCGCAGGCCGCGCCCGCGCCCACGATCGTGTCGGGCGTGCCGCCGCGCAGCGGCGCCGGGGTCGGCTCGGCCGTTTTCCCGCCCGTGGACGGCCACGCGCCCGCTCCGGGCCCGCACAGCGTCCAGACCCCGTACCAGCCCCAGCCGGGCCCCCAGGGCCCGTACAGCGGCGGCTACGGGCCTTCCACGCCGCCGCCCGCCCCGCAGAGCTACCCGACGCCCGCCCCGGCCTACCAGACCGGTCCGAGCACCCCTCCGCCGTACTCGGCGCCCTCCTCCTCCGGCCAGGGCGGCGGCAAGAACAACAAGCCGGTGCTCATCGGCTCGGGTGTCGTCGCCGTGCTCGCCGTCATCGGCGTGATCGCCGCCGTCGCGCTCAACGGCGGCGGGAAGACGGACGACGCGAGCAAGAACAAGCCCTCCCAGTCGGCCGCTTCGGCCGCCCCCGCGGGCGGTACGGGTGGTACGAGCGGCTCGGGCGGCACGACCGGCAAGCACCGGGACGGCGACAAGTCGAAGACCATCGACAAGGAGAAGTGCACGCAGGCCTACGACGTCTACAACGACAAGACGAAGAAGTCGGCGCCGGACTTCCGCTACATGTACATCGACTCCGTGAAGGAGTGCCTGCAGGCCGCCGGTTGGAAGTACCGGGTGGACACGCAGAACGAGAACACCTGGGGCCAGGGCACCGTGCTCAGCCAGACGCCGGACGCGGGCGACCCCTTCGACCCGAAGTCGCCGAGCTCGGAGTTCGTGCTGACGGTGTCGACGGGCGAGCCGTCCTCGTAAGCCGCTTGTGCGAAAGGCCGGTTGTCGCGGACGACAACCGGCCTTTCGCTTTCGAAAGAGCTTGCAGACAGCGCTTTACAGATACGGCCCGGACCGCGCGCCACCGTGCTGCGGGCCGTCGTGGTCGTCCTCGCCCAGGACACCGGCCGGCAGCGCCCTGCGCATCTGCTCCAGCTGCGCGCGGGCGGCCATCTGCTGGGCGAACAGCGCCGTCTGGATGCCGTGGAAGAGGCCTTCCAGCCAGCCGACCAACTGGGCCTGCGCGATGCGCAGTTCGGCTTCGGTGGGGATCGTCTCGTCGGTGAAGGGCAGCGACAGCCGCTCCAGCTCCTCCACGAGCTCGGGAGCGAGCCCGTCCTCCAGCTCCTTGACGGAGCTGTGGTGGATCTCCTTGAGCCGGACGCGGCTCGCCTCGTCGAGAGGCGCGGCCCGCACTTCCTCCAGCAGCTGCTTGATCATGCTGCCGATGCGCATGACCTTCGCGGGCTGTTCCACCATCTCCGTCACCGGGACCTCGCGCGGCTCGTCGTCGCCCTCCCCGCCGCCGGGGCTGGCGCTGCCGAGAGCCATGCCGTCCGGTCCCACGACCAGGACGTGCGGGCTCTCCTGCGACCGTTCATTCCTCGGCATATCCATGCCGCCATTCTCTCGCACAGGTGATTTCCCCCTCTTGATGCCCCCGTACACGCCTGATCCACCGCCCCATTGCGCGGGGCGCACCGGCAGCACGTGGGCGGACGGCACTCACTCTTCCGTATCGCCGCACTCCCCGGCGTACGAGCCGCGGCGCGGCGCGCGGATCCGCGCGCTACCGCCTGCGGAGCCGCAGCGCGAGGAAGCCGAGGCCGAGGCCCGTCAGCGTCATGCCCGTGCCCAGCGGCAGCACCCGCATCACATGGGGCGCGGGCTCCGCCTCGTCCTTGCGCACGGGCCCGTGCCGGGCGGGGGCGGGGGCCTGCGAGGGCCGCGGGGCCGGGTCGCCTCCCTCGCCGTCGCCGTCGGCCGGCAGGGCCGCGGCCGGCCCCTTCGGCGCCCCGCGGCGCGGTGTGGCGCCGGGGCTGCCGCCCGGGGGGCCGGCGGACGAGGCGTCCGTACGGCCGGGGTGTCTGCGCCCCTCGCCCGCGACCGTCCCGGCGAGTTCGCCGGCGCCGGGCGAGGGCGGTGCCGAGGGGAACACCGTGGTGGACGTGGTGGCCGCCGCCGGTGGCGGCGGCCCGTCCGTGGGCTCGCGCTCCTGCGCCGACGCCGGGCCCTGGGATATGAGGGCCGCCGCCAGCACCAGTCCGGGGAAAGCCACCGCGCGGAACCCGCCGGCCCTGCCGCTCATGCGCCACCCTCCGTGAAGAGTCGTCGCCCCCTGCGGACATGCCCACCCTCACACGGCCCCGTGGTGCCCGGCACGCCGGGCCGCGTCCGGTCGGGTGAAAACCGGGCTCCAGGCAGGGCTCAGGCGGTCAGCAGCACCTTGCCGACGTGCGAGCTCTCCTCCACCACGCGGTGCGCCGCCGCCGCGTCCCGCATCGGCAGCGTGCGGTCGACGACCGCCCGTACCCGCCCTCCGGCGATCAGGGGCCAGACGTGTTCGCGCACGGCCGCCACGATCGTCGCCTTCTCCGCGAGCGGGCGGCCGCGCAGCGAGGTCGCGGTCACCGCGGCCCGCTTGGCCAGCAGCTTGCCGAGATCGAGCTCGCCCTTGCGGCCGCCCTGAAGGCCGATGATGGCCAGACGGCCGTTGACGGCGAGGGCGTCGACGTTGCGCTCCAGGTACTTCGCCCCGACGATGTCGAGGATCACGTCCGCGCCGACCCCTCCGGTGACCTTGTGCAGTTCTTCGACGAAGTCCTGCTCGCGGTAGTCGATGAGGATGTCCGCACCCAGCTCGCGGCAGCGCTCCAGCTTCTCGGGGCCGCCCGCGGTGACCGCGACGCGCGCCCCGACCGCCTTGGCCAGCTGCACGGCCATGGTGCCGATGCCGCTGCCGCCGCCGTGCACCAGGAGCGTCTCGCCGGGCCGCAGGTGCGCCACCATGAAGACGTTCGACCAGACGGTGGCGGTCACCTCGGGCAGCGCCGCCGCCGAGAGGACGTCCAGGCCGGCCGGTACGGGCAGCAGCTGGCCCGCCGGCACGCAGACCTTCTCCGCGTATCCGCCGCCCGCCAGCAGCGCGCACACCTCGTCGCCGACGGACCAGCCGCTCACCCCCGGCCCGATCGCCGCGATGCGGCCGGAGCACTCCAGGCCCGGGTAGGGGGAGGCGCCGGGCGGCGGGTCGTAGAAGCCCTGCCGCTGGAGCAGGTCGGCGCGGTTGACGGCGCTGGCCACGACCTCGACCAGGACCTCTCCCGCTCCGGGCGCGGGGTCGGGGACCTCCGCCCACACCAGGGCCTCGGGTCCGCCGGGTACGGGAATGGTGATCGCATGCATGCCGCGAGGCTACTCCCGCGGCTGCCGGGCGGCTTGGGGTGCGCGCTGGCGCCCGTCCTGCGCCGGGCGGGCCCGGACGATCGTGATCAGGCGGTCCGTCGCTTGCAGGGGCCCGCCTCGGGGTCGTCGTAGGCGAGCAGCCGGTGGCCGCGCAGCACGGAGACGACCAGGTCGTCGGTCTCCCGCACGCCGCGCCCGACCTCAAATTTGACTACCGGCTCGTTCCGCGATGTCGACGCGGCCGTCGGCGTTGTCGTGGTAGCCGCCGCGGTCCGCGTAGACGATGAGGATCGTCGCGGCCATCACCAGCAGGGCGACGACGATGCGCCGGGCCACCTGGCGGAGCGGGGCCGCCGTGTGGCGCGGCAGTATGACGCGGAAGCGGGCGCCGGGCGCGCCGTCGCGGGCCGCCGCGTCCTGCGCGGGCAGCTTCACCCGGCGCTCCCTGCCGCCTCCGTCTGCCAGGGCAGGCGCAGGAGTTCGACTTCGGCGCCGCGGGCCGCGCCGCCGGGCGGTACGACGGCCAGCGCGTCGGCGGCGGCGAGGCCGCGCAGCATGGCGGGACCGTGGAAGCGCAGCAGGCGGACCCGGCCGCCGTCCTCCCGGGTGACGGGCACCAGGCGGGTGTCGGCGGACGGTCCCGGTACGGACTCGGTGAGCCGGGCCGGGTGCGGCCACGGCGCGGCGAGCCGGCCCGAGAGCGTGCGCAGCAGGGGTTCGGCGAGGGTCAGCAGGGCGGCGACGGCGGCGAGGGGGTTGCCGGGGAGCCCCACCAGGTGCCGTCCGCCCTCCAGCCGGGCGAGCAGCATCGGGTGCCCGGGGCGTACGGACACGCCGTCGACGAGCAGTTCGGCGCCGAGGCGGGCGAGGGCCGGGCGCACGTGGTCGACGGGGCCCGCGGCCGTGCCGCCGGTGGTCAGCACGAGGTCGGCGGCCGAGCCTTCGAGGGCGGCGTGCAGCGCGTCGGCGTCGTCGCCGAGGCGGCGGGTGACACTCACGTCGGCGCCCAGTGCGTGCAGCCAGGGGCCGAGCATGGGGCCGAGGGCGTCGCGGATCCGGCCCTCGCGGGGCAGGCCGTCGGCGAGCAGTTCGTCGCCGAGGACGAGGACGTCGACGCGGGGGCGGGGGGTGACGGTCAGCTCGTCGTAGCCGGTGGCGGCGGCGAGGCCGAGGACGGCGGGGGTGACGAAGGTGCCGGCGGGCAGCAGGGGGTCGCCGGTGCGGCACTCCTGGCCGCGGGGGCGGATGTCCTGGCCCTGGGTGACGCGGCGGGTGGCGTGGAGCTCGCCCTGGCCGGTGACGGTGCCGTGCTCGCTGCGCAGGACGGCGGTGGCACCGGGGGGCACGCGGGCGCCGGTGGCGATGGGCACGGCCTGCCCGTCGCACAGGGCGTCCTCGCCGGGGTCGTGGCCGGCCAGGATGCCGGTGCCGTCCCGGGGCAGCCGCCAGGGTCCGGGGCCCGCGACGGTCCAGCCGTCCATGGCGGAGGTGTCGAAGGCCGGGAGGTCGGTCAGCGCGGTGAGCGGAGCGGCGAGGGTGTGCCCGAGGGCCTCGTCGAGCGCCCGGGCACACGGGGCCGGCGGCTCGGCGGCCGCGGCGGCGACGGCGCGGGCGGCGGGCCAGGCGGGGGCGCGGGGCGCGGTGGTTTCCGGGGCTTCGGGTGCCTGGGGGTCTGCTGCGGGCGACCGCTGGGCCGGGGGTGTGGCGAAGGGGTCGCCTGCGAACAAGTCGTCGGTGAAGTCGGGGAGCGGGCGGCTGGTGCGGGGCGGCGCGACGCGGGGGCGGCGGTCGTCGGCGAAGAGCGCCAGCACCTCTTCGGTGGCCCGGTCGAGGGCGGCGTCGGCGTCACGGTCCTTCATGAGGGCCCGCCGGGGGTGGTCGGGCCGGTCTCCTCGGCCCACCGGGCGGCCAGGGCCGCCGCCTTGCGTGCGCCTTCGGCCACCGCCTCGGGACCGCCGCCGCTCAGGGCCGCCGCGTATCCGACGAGGAAGGTCGTCAGCGGCGCGGCGGGGCGGGCCACGCCGTGCGCGGCGTCGCGGGCGAGGTCGAGGAGGCCGGTGGTGTCGACGTCGAGTTCGATGCCCAGCTCGGCCTTGACCGCGGAAATCCATTCATCCAGCACGCTCCCATGGTCCCTGATGCGTGCGCGGGCCGTGCCGACGTCCTCCCAGGTGTCGCAGTCGAAGGAGGCGGTGGGGTGGTGGAGCCGGGTGAGCGACAGCTCGCCGGTGAGCAGGCGCAGGGGCAGGCCGGTGAGCGTGCCGTGCTCGGCGGCGAGCAGGGCGATCTCGCGGCGCAGCGGCTCGGTGCCGTAGGCGCCGACCAGCGGCTGCTCCGCGCCGCCCGCGTCGGCGAGGAGGGCGCCTTCGGCGCCCGCGGCGCGGGCGGCCTCGACGAGCTCGCGCACCGTCTGCGGGCCGAGGAAGGGCAGGTCGGCGGAGAGGACGAGGACGTGCTCGGCCGAGACCTGGCGCAGCCCGGCGGCCAGGGCGGCCAGCGGGCCGCCGCCGGGCGGCTCCTCGCGGGCCCAGGCCACCGGGCGGGCCGTGGGGCGCCGGGGCCCCACGACGACCGTCCGCCGGGCGTCGGTGCAGGCGCCCAGGACCCGGTCCAGCAGCGGCCGTCCGCCGACCTGCAGGCCGGGCTTGTCCACGCCGCCCAGGCGCCGGGCGGCGCCCCCGGCCAGTACCACCGCGTCGTATTCCGTCACCCGTCGAGTATGGCCAACGGTTTGCCGATCACAGCGTGCGCAGCAGCACCGCGGGCTCTTCGACGCAGTCGGCCACGTACCGCAGGAACCCTCCGGCCGTGCCTCCGTCGCACACCCGGTGGTCGAAGGTGAAGGACAGCTGCACCACCTGTCGCACGGCCAGCTCGCCCTGGTGCACCCAGGGCTTGGGGGCTATCCGGCCGACGCCGAGCATGGCCGCTTCGGGGTGGTTGAGGATCGGGGTGGAGCCGTCGACGCCGAACACCCCGTAGTTGTTGAGGGTGAAGGTGCCACCCGTGAGCTCGGCCGGGCTGAGCTTGCCCGCGCGCGCCGCGTCGGTGAGCCGTGCCATCTCCACGGAGAGCTCGACCGCATTGCGGGCGCCGGCGTCGCGCACGACGGGGACGACGAGCCCCCGGTCGGTCTGGGCGGCGAAGCCCAGGTGCACGTCGGGCAGCCGGACGATCTCCTGGGCTGCCATGTCCACCGTGGCGTTGAGCTCGGGGTATTTGGCGAGGGCCGCCGTGCAGATGCGCGCCAGCAGGGCCAGCAACGACACCTTGGCGCCGCCGGAGGCGTTCATGGCCTTGCGGGCCGCCATCAGCTCCGTGGCGTCCGCGTCCACCCAGCAGGTGGCGTCGGGGATCTCCCGGCGGCTGCGGCTCAGCTTCTCGGCGACGGCGCCGCGCACGCCGCGCAGCGGCACGCGCAGTCCGTCGGGCCGGCGGCGGCCGGCGTCGCGCCTGCCCGTGCGGGCCGGCTCGGTCCGCACGGCCGCGGGGCGGGCGGCCGGCTGTGCCTCCGGCGGCGTGGGGGCGGTGTGCGCCGCCTGTTCGACGTCGGCGCGGAGGATGAGCCCGTCGGGGCCGCTGCCGCGCAGCCGGCCGAGGTCCACGCCACGCTCGCGGGCAAGGCGGCGGACCAGCGGGGATATGACCGCGACGGCCGTGGCCGGCGCGCTCTCGGCGGCGGGCGGCGCGCTCTCGTGGGACGGCGGCCGCACCCTGCGGCGGCGCGCCGCGGGGGCCTGCGTGCCGTAGCCGACGAGCACATTGCCCGAACCCTCGTCCGCGGCGGTCGGCGCGGCTTCGCGGGGCGGGGGGTCGCCGGCCCCGGCGTCACCGGCGGGCGCGGCATCGCCGACGGCGACGGTCAGCAGAGGGGCGCCGACGGGCAGTTCGGTGCCCTCGTCGCCGAAGCGGGCGGTGACCACGCCCCCGTAGGGGCAGGGCACTTCCACCATCGCCTTCGCCGTCTCGACCTCGACCACCGGCTGGTCGACGGCGACCACATCGCCGACGTTCACCATCCAGCGGACGACCTGTGCCTCGGTGAGTCCCTCGCCCAGGTCCGGCAGCGTGAATTCGCGCACCACGGCCATCAGCGCGCACCACTCTCGTATGCGTCGGCGGTTTGGTGTGCGGCGGCTCCGGGCTCCGGTGAGGTCCACTGGGACTCCCACTGCAGCCGTGCCACCGCGTCCAGCACCCGGTCCACGCCGGGCAGATGGTGCTTCTCCAGCATCGGGGGCGGATACGGGATGTCGAATCCGGCAACCCGCAGCACCGGCGCCTCCAGATGGTGGAAGCAGCGCTCGCCGATCCGGGCGGCGATCTCGCCGCCGGGGCCGCCGAAGCCGGCCGACTCGTGCACGACCACGGCCCGGCCGGTGCGCCGCACGGAGGCGCACACCGTCTCCTCGTCGAAGGGCACCAGCGAGCGCAGGTCGACGACTTCGAGATCCCAGCCCTCGGCGACCGCCGCCTCGGCGGCCTCCATGCAGACCGGCAGCGACGGCCCGTAGGTGATCAGCGTCGCGGACGTGCCGGGCCGGCGGACGACGGCGCGGCCGATGCCCGGCACCGCGTCGGGCCGCTCGGGATCCCAGGGCGCCTTCGACCAGTACAGCCGCTTGGGCTCCAGGAAGATCACGGGGTCGTCGGAGGCGATCGCCGCGCGCAGCAGCCCGTAGGCGTCGGCGACGGTCGCGGGGGCGACGACGGTCAGGCCGGGGGTCGCCAGGTAGTAGGCCTCGGAGGAGTCGCTGTGGTGCTCGACGCCACCGATGCCGCCGCCGTAGGGCACCCGGACCGTCAGGGGCATCGGCATGGCGCCGCGGGTGCGGTTGCGCATCCGGGAGACGTGGCTGATGAGCTGCTCGAACGCCGGGTAGGCGAAGGCGTCGAACTGCATCTCGACCACGGGCCGCAGCCCGTACATGGCCATGCCGACGGCCGTGCCGAGGATGCCCGCCTCGGCCAGCGGGGTGTCCGTGCAGCGGTCTTCGCCGAACTCCTTGGACAGCCCGTCGGTGACCCGGAAGACACCGCCCAGGGTGCCGACGTCCTCGCCGAGGACGTGGACGGAAGGGTCATCGGCCATGGCGTCGCGCAGCGCCCGCCCGAGCGCCTGGGCCATGGTGGCGGGCTTGAGACCGGTGCCCGCGGCCGCGGTGGTCATCGCTGACGTCCTTCCTGGGGGCTGCCGTCGCGCTCGCCCGGGAGCTCCTGTGCGGCAGCCAGCTCAGCACGCAATTGTGCTGCCTGCTCGCGCAGTTGGGCAGTCTGCTCGGCGTAAACGTGTGTGAACAATTCCATCGGGTCGAGGACGGGGTCCTGGTTCATCCGCTCGCGCAGATCGGCGGCCATCCGCTCGGCGGCCTCCTGTGCGGCCTGTATGCCCTGCTCGTCCAGCAGCTTGCGGGCGGTCAGCTCGCGCTCGAGCAGGACGATCGGGTCGTGCGCGCGCCATGCCTCGACCTCGGCGTCGCTGCGGTAGCGGGTGGCGTCGTCGGCGTTGGTGTGGGCCTCGATGCGGTAGGTGACCGCTTCCACCAGCGTGGGGCCGCCGCCGGCCCGGGCCCGCCGCACGGCCTCGTCCAGTACTTGATGGACGGCTGCCGCGTCGTTGCCGTCGACCAGGCGGCCGGGCATGCCGTAGCCGACGGCCTTGTGGGCGAGGGAGGGCGCGGCGGTCTGCTTGGCCAGGGGCACGGAGATCGCGAAGCCGTTGTTCTGCACGAAGAAGACGACCGGGGCCCGCCAGACCGCCGCGAAGTTGAGCGCCTCGTGGAAGTCGCCCTCGCTGGTGCCGCCGTCGCCGACCAGGGCGAGCGCGACGACGTCGTCGCCCTTGAGCCGGGCGGCGTGCGCGAGGCCCACCGCGTGCGGCAGCTGGGTGGCCAGGGGCGTGCACAGGGGCGCGACGCGGTGCTCGTGCGGGTCGTAGCCGGTGTGCCAGTCGCCGCGCAGCAGCGTGAGGGCCTCGACGGGGTCCAGGCCGCGGGCGACGGCGGCGAGCGTGTCGCGGTAGCTGGGGAAGAGCCAGTCCCGCTCTTCCAGCACCAGCGCGGCGGCGACCTGGCAGGCCTCCTGGCCGGTGGAGGAGGGATAGACGGCCAGCCGGCCCTGCCGGGTGAGGGCCGTGGCCTGCGTGTTGTACCGACGGCCGCGGACCAGCTCGCCGTAGAGCCGCTTGAGGAGCTCGGGGTCCGAGGCGGCAGCCGCCTCGGTGCCCAGCACCCGGTACGGCTCCGCGTCGGGCAACAGCGGGGCGGGGTCGGTGCGGGGCTGCCAGGCCGGGGGCGGGATGTGCCGGTACGAGCCGGGCTGCTCCAGAACCGTCATGACGAGCACCTCCTCTTGGGACGAGCTTGACCGGAAAGCGTCCTGCGCTCTCCCTACCGATTGTTCGGTCGTCGGCACTTTTTGGCTACAGGCGGCCCAAGCCTGTGGACAAACGGTTCTCCACAACCTGAGATATGGACAGGACGTCCATGAAGGGGAGGCAGGGCGGTATGCCGGACGAACAGATGGCCACTTCGGGCGGCAGACCGCCCGCCCGGTCGCTCGACGACATCGACCGCTCGATCCTGCGCATGCTGCAGGCCGACGGCCGCGCCTCGATACGGTCCGTGGCCGAGCGCGTACACGTCTCGCGCGCCAACGCCTACGCGCGGATCAACCGGCTCATCGACGACGGCGTGATCCGCGGCTTCAGCGCCCGGATCGACCAGGAGCGCGCCGGGCACGGGGCGTCGGCCTACATCACGCTGAAGATCGTGCAGAACTCATGGCGCACGGTGCGGGAGAAGCTCCAGGAGCTGCCCGGGGCCGCCCACATCGCGCTGGTGAGCGGCGACTTCGACGTGCTGCTGCTCGTCCACACCCGGGACAACCGCGCGCTGCGGGAGCTGGTGCTCACCCGCATCCAGGCCATGGACGAGGTGCTCAGCACCCGCACGCTGCTGGTCTTCGAAGAGACGGACCTGGCCGAGGGCCACTAGCCGAGGGCGCCCGCCGGGGCTACCGGTACGTCCGCAGGCCCGCGAAGGCCGTGTGGACCACGGCGTCGGCCACCTCGTCGCTGGTGGCCGCACCGCTGCGCTCCGGCCGGTACCACTCCACCACGGAATTGATCATGCCGAAGAGCAGCCGGGTCGCCAGCCGTACGTCCACGTCCGCGCGGAGGTCGCCGTCGCTGGCGGCCTCCTTCAGCAGCCCGGCCACCTGGTGGTCGAACTCGCGCCGCCGCTCCATCGCCCAGCGCTCGGTGTCGGTGTTGCCCCGCACGCGCAGCAGGAGCGTCACATAGGGCAGCTCGGCGATCAGCACCTCCACGGTGCGCCGGGTGACGTACTCCAGCCGCTCCACGGCCCGGCCCTCGGTGGCACCGGGCTCGCGCAGCACCGCGAAGAGCTCGTCCAGCGCGCGGCTTATCGCCAGCCGCAGCAGCTCTTCCTTGCTCTTGACGTGGTGGTAGATGGAGGACTTGGAGATCCCGGCGGCCTTGGACAGATGCTCCATGGAGGTGCCGTCGTAGCCCCGCTCGTTGAACACCTTGACGGCGACCGCGAGCAGCGATTCGGGCGTGTAGGTGTCGCGCTTGGCCATGGTCATGATTACAGCAGGCTCTCTTCGACGGCCGCACGGCGGCGGAGTGGCTGGCAGGCGCCGTAACGGCCGCCCGGGTACTCGTGATCAAGGTTCTGCAGGACCAGGCGCACCCAGTCGTAGCTGACCGCGGCGGCCCACTGGAGCGGCCCTTCGGGATAGTTCACGCCGAGCCGCATGGCCGTGTCGATGTCCTCGCGGCTCGCGACGCCCCGTCCGGCGGCGTCCTCGGCGAGGTCGGCGAGCATCGCGACCGTCCGGGCGACGATCATGCCGGGGACGTCGCTGATGACGCTGACCTTCTTGCCGAGCGCCTGGAACAGACCGATCGCGGCCTGCAGGTCCTCCTCGGGCACGGTCTCGCCCGGGGCGAGGGCGATCCGGGTGCAGGTGCGGTAGTCCAGCGCCAGGTCGAAGCTGATGCGCGGGCCCAGATAGGCCGTGTTGGTGGCGCCCGAACCGTCGGTGAGGGCCAGCTGGGTGCCACCGGGCAGCGAGATGAACCCGTCGGAGCGGGCGGGCTCACGGTCGCGGACGACCTCGATGCCCGCCTCCTCGATCATCTCGCGCAGCACCGAGGCGTTGGCGGGCAGCCTGGCGTGCCAGCCGACCCTGCCGGGCGCCCGGCAGGGCCCGGCCGTGTGCGGCTCGGGCCGTGCGGCGTCCGTCCCGTGGCCGAACCACCCGCGGCCGGTCTTGCGGCCCAGCAGCCCGGCCTCCACGAGCCGCCGCTGTGCGAGCGAGGGCGTGAACTTCGGGTCGTGGAAGAAGGCCTCGTAGACCGACCGGGTGACGGCCTCGTTCACGTCCTGGCCGATGAGGTCGGTGAGCTCGAAGGGGCCCATGGCGAAGCCGCCGCTCTCGCGCAGCACGGCGTCGACCGTCGCCGGATCCGCGGCCTGCTCCTCGTACACGCGCAGGGCCTCGGCGTAGAAGGGCCGGGCGATCCGGTTGACGATGAAGCCCGGGGTGTCGGCGCAGGTCACGGGCGTCTTGCCCCAGGCGGCCACGGTCGCCCGGGCCAGCTCGGCGGCGGCCGGGGCGGTGGCGTGGCCGCGGACCACCTCGACCAGCGGCAGCACCGGCGCCGGGTTGAAGAAGTGCAGGCCGACCAGGCGGCCGGGCACACGCAGCCCGCCCGCCACGGCGGTCACCGACAGCGAGGAGGTGTTGGTGGCGAGCAGGCAGTCGTCGGACACGGCCGATTCGAGCTCGGCGAACAGCTTCTGTTTGACGGGGAGTTGTTCGAGAATCGCCTCGATGACGAGCGCGGAGTCGGCGAGTTCGGTCAGCTGGGCGGCTGGGCGCAGGCGGGCGAGGGCCGCGTCCCGCGCGGCGGCGTCGAGCCTGCCCTTCTCCACGAGCCGGCCCAGGCGTGCGGCGATCGAGCGCACCGCCTCGTCGGCCCGGCCGGGTGCGGCGTCGTACAGCCGCACGAGATGCCCCGCGACCAGAGCGACCTGGGCGATCCCCTGGCCCATGGTGCCGGTGCCGACGACGGAAACGGTGCGGCCCGGGTCGATTGCGGTCATGTCGGTGATCCTCCCCGATTGGTTGTCCACAGGTTCGCCGGGCCCCCTTGTCCCGACCGATCGTTCGGTTACTGTATCCATCGGGGGTGTTCCCGGCCCCCCGAACGCTGTCGCGCGATCCCACTCGTGCGATCTGTGTCCTAGTCGCACCGCTTAGCCGCACTGCTCACAGCCACACTGCTCAGCCACTCTGCTTCACCGCACTGTCAGAGCACCGCTCGACGAGGAGTTGGTCAGACGTGACCGCCGGACTCACCACAGCCCAGTTGACCGAGAAGCACCGCGCCGTTCTCGACCAGGCCCTGGACGCGATCCGCTCGCGCGCCTACTGGTCCCCGCATCCCGAGCACCCCAAGGCCTACGGGGCGGACGGGGTGCCCGACAGCCTGGACGCAGCCCAAGGGCAGGCCGCCTTCGAGGCGCTGCGCGGCAAGCGCTTCGAGCTGGACCAGCCGGGCACGGACGGCTGGTCGGGCTCCGAGGTCTCGCCGTACGGCCCCGAGCTGGGCATCGAGTATCCGCACGCGGACCTCGGCATCCTGCTGCCCGCGATGCGCGCGGCCATGCCCGCGTGGCGCGAGGCCGGGCCCGAGGCGCGGGCCGCGGTCTGCATCGAGATCCTGTCCCGGATCAACGCCCGTACGCACGAGTTCGCGCACGCCGTGATGCACACCAGCGGCCAGGCGTTCATGATGGCGTTCCAGGCGGGCGGCCCGCACGCCCAGGACCGCGGGCTGGAGGCCGTCGCCTACGCCCTGCGGGCGCAGACGGGCGAGGCCCCGGCGTCGGCGGAGTGGGTCAAGCCGCAGGGCAAGCGCGAGCCGTTGAAGCTGGACAAGCAGTTCACCTCCGTGCCGCGCGGCATCTCGCTGCTCATCGGCTGCAACACCTTCCCCACCTGGAACGGCTACCCGGGCCTGTTCGCCTCCCTGGCCACGGGCAACGCCGTCCTGGTCAAGCCGCACCCGCGGGCGGTGCTGCCGCTGGCGCTGACGGTGCAGGTCGCGCGCGAGGTGCTGGGCGAGGCCGGGTTCTCCCCCGACCTGGTGGCGCTGGCCGCCGAGCGGGACGGCGAGGGCATCGCCAAGACCCTGGCCGTGCGCCCGGAGATCCGCATCATCGACTACACGGGCTCCAGCGCCTTCGGCGACTGGCTGGAGGCCAACGCCCGCCAGGCGCAGGTCTACACGGAGAAGGCCGGGGTCAACACGGTCGTCGTCGACTCGACGGGCGACTACAAGGGGATGCTCTCCAACCTCGCCTTCTCCCTGTCGCTCTACAGCGGCCAGATGTGCACCACCCCGCAGAACCTCCTCATCCCGCGCGACGGCATCGCCACCGACGCCGGCCACAAGTCGTACGACGAGGTGGTGTCGGACGTGGCGGCGGCGGTCGAGGGCCTGCTGGGCGATGACGCGCGGGCCAACGCCCTGCTGGGCGCCATCGTCAACGACCAGGTCAAGGAGCGCATCGACGCCGCCGCGCAGCTCGGCGAAGTGGCCCTGGCCTCGCGCACGGTGGCCAACCCCGACTTCCCCGGCGCCACCGTGCGCACGCCCGTCATCGTCAAGCTGGACGGCGCCAAGCCGGACACCGAAGCGGCCTATCTGTCCGAGTGCTTCGGCCCGGTCTCGTTCGCGGTGGCCGTCGATTCGGCCGCGGACGCCGTGGAGCTGCTGCGGCGCACGGTCCGCGAGAAGGGCGCGATGACGGTCGGCGCGTACACCACCTCGGCGGAGGTCGAGCGGCTGGTCGAAGAGGCGTGTCTGGAGGAGTGCGCCCAGCTCTCGCTCAACCTCACGGGCGGGGTGTATGTGAACCAGACGGCCGCCTTCTCCGACTTCCACGGCTCCGGCGGCAACCCCGCGGCCAATGCGGTGCTGTGCGACACCGCCTTCGTGGCGGGCCGGTTCCACACGGTGGAGGTGCGCCGCCAGGCCTGAGCCCGGTCAGCGGCCGGGAGCCTCGCCCGCCCAGTGGAAGAGCGCCATGGCGACGCTGGTGGCGAGGTTGTAGCTGGACACCTGGGGGCGCATGGGCAGGGCGACCAGCCGGGTCGCCCTGGACCGCAGCTCGGGCGAGATGCCGTGGCGTTCGGAGCCGAAGGCGATCAGCGCGTCGTCGGGGACGGACACCGAGCGGATGTCGTCGCCCTCGGGGTCCAGCACGTACAGCGGCCCGGGCGGCAGCTCCTCCAGGGGCAGCCGCTCGACGGCCGTGGCGTAGTGCAGGCCCGCGCCGGAGCGCACGGCGTTCGGGTGCCAGGGGTCGAGGTCGCCGGTGGTGACCACGCCCGTGACGCCGAAGCCGGCGGCCAGGCGCACCACGGCGCCGACGTTGCCCAGGTTGCGGGGGTTGTCCAGGACGACGACGGGAGACTTCCTGGGCGCGCGGGAGAGGGCGTCGAGGTTGGCCCGGCGCTCGGGCCGGGCGGCCAGGGCGGCCACACCGGTGGCGTGCACCCGGGGCACCAGCTCGCGCAGGGTCTGCGCGGGCACCTCCACCAGGAGGCCGTCGAGCACGCCCGTCAGGTCGTCGGCGAGTTCGGCGGCCAGGGCGAGGGCGGCCGCTTTGTCGCTGGTGACGGCCAGGTGCACCCGGGCCCCGAAGCGCAGGGCGTGCTTGAGCGCGTGGAATCCGTCGAGCAGCACGGCGCCCGGGAGGTCTTGCCCCCACTGCCCCACGACGCTCTCGGCCCGGTCCTGCGCATTGGCTTCCATGGCCTCAGCCTACGGGCCCGGACCAGGGCAAACGTCCGGTCCGGGCTCCGGTCAGCCGACCAGGGTGCGGGTGGCCGGCTCCGTCTCGCCCCCGGCGGGGAGCGGGCCCGTACGCCGGGGAAACAGGCTCCCGCGGGCCCGGCCGGCGGCGGTGCCCAGGCGGATCAGGAAGGGCGTCGGCAGGAAGACCGCGTCGGCCACGATCATCGCGAGGGAGAAGAAGGGCAGGCCGAGCGTGACGGCGATCCCCAGGTGCTCGGCCATCATCAGCGCCAGC
This sequence comes from Streptomyces olivoverticillatus, assembly GCF_014203555.1. Taxonomy (GTDB): domain Bacteria; phylum Actinomycetota; class Actinomycetes; order Streptomycetales; family Streptomycetaceae; genus Streptomyces; species Streptomyces olivoverticillatus. Next base: position 209,147 of record NZ_JACHJH010000004.1, read on the forward strand.
AGGACGTTCTTCACCTTCCGGTTGAGCAGTGTGAAGGGGAAGGCGACCTGCACGGCCACCGTGCCGTAGCTGAGCAGGAGGACGATCGTCCCGCCGGCGGCCAGGGCGTGCGAGAGCGAGGGCCAGGGCGCGAAGTAGTCGATGTGCATCGGGTAGTACAGCGCGGTGCCGTCCTGCCAGCGCGATCCCTGGATCTTGTACCAGCCGGCCGTCGCGTAGATCAGGCAGACCTCCGCCATGATGACCAACAGGGCCGCATTGTGGGCGAGGTGGGCCAGCGTGTCCAGCACGGTCCGCGGCTCCCCCGGGGCGTACCGCTCCACGACCCACCACACGCCGTGGACGAGCCACAGGCCCCACAGGGCCGTCGCCCAGCCGAGGCCGGGCAGGGGGCCGTCGGCCGTCCAGGACAGGCCGGGGTGGGCGAACACCTGGGCGGCGATCAGGGCGAGGCCGCAGACGGTCCACAGCACGATGCCGGTCAGGTCCGTGCCGTCGGCCGCGCCGCCGGGCCGGGGATGGCGGCGGGCGGCGCGCCGGGCGTCGAGGGACCAGACCCGTCCGCAGCGGGTGAAGACGGTGTAGAGGGCCATCAGGTGGATGACGTTGTCGCCGCCGTCGCCGATGAAGATGCTGCGGTTCTGCAGCGACAGCACCCCGAGCATGGAGATCACGGACATCGTCCGGGTGCGCCAGCCGAGCATCAGCAGGGCGGCGGAGACGACGGCCAGGGCGTAGACGGTCTCGAACCAGGCGGTGCCATCGGACCACATCAGCGCCGTGAAGGCGTGGTTGTCCGAGGTCAGTTGCCTGGCGAGGCCCCAGCTCCAGGGGGAGTCAGGCCCGTAGAGCTCCCGGCGGTTGGGCCACTCGCGCAGCAGGAAGCACAGCCAGGTGAAGGAGAGGCCGATCCGGATGACGGCCGTCTGGTACGCGCCGAGGGAGGAGGTGCTGACGCGGGCGAAGCCGCGGGCGAGGGAGGTGGTGCTCATCGGTTATTCGCCTCCGGGAGGTCGGCGCCGGTGACCGTCCACCAGCCGAGCAGGCGGTAGCCGGGCTTGGTGTCCACCTTCTCGTCGCTCCACGGCGGCGGGGCGATGAGCGTGGTCACCGATCGCACCTGGACGCGCAGGAGCGGCTGCCCGTCGTGGGCGGCGACGAGCCGGGCGGCGACGATGCGGCGGACGTACTGCTCGGAGAGGTTTCCGCGCAGGCCGATGGGGTGTTCCGCGGTGTCGTGGGTGCTCGTGTAGAAGTCCCAGGCGCGCCGCAGTTCGTTCTGCCGGGTGTGGCTGGGGAGGGGGTTGTGGCGGATGGCGGCGCCGTCCTGGGCGGACAGGTCGGTCCACGGGGTCGTCGTGGTCCGGCCGTCGGGGCCGCGCAGTTCGGCGCGGGCCTGCACGGCGACGTTCTGCTGCAGCGGGTTGGGCGCGAAGAACTTCCAGTTCTGTTCGAACTCCGGGTAGACGTAGCCGTCCACGGCGGCCGCGTGCTGCTTGCTGATGGTGTTCGTCGGCGCCACGTGCAGGAACATCATCACCAGGTGTACGGCGGTGGCGAAGGCCACCACGGTCGCGCCGACGGCTATCGCCAGACGCGCGGGGAAGGACAGCTCGGCCGCGGCGCGCTCCCCGGTCCGATCGTGCCCGTCATCCGTCTCCATGTCCCGCCCCGATTCCGCTTACCGCTGCTGTGCCGTGCACACCGCGCGTCGGCGTGCAGACGAACGGTACCGATGCCACCCCACCAGGCCCAGCGCCCACGGGTTATCCACAGGGTTGACACGCCACGGGGCTCGGCCCACCATTGAACCGAACGATCGGTCGGTCGGGTGGCGCTGGTATGCCGGGTCCCCGGCGGACGCCGCACGCGGATGACACCGTTATCGGGAGCGAGGGGGCACGGTCATGACGACGACGGCGCCGGAGGCAGCAGCGCTCGAGGCGGTGTTCGACGCCGCTGTGGCCGCGGACGAGCGCATCGAGCCACGCGACTGGATGCCCGACGACTACCGGGCCACGCTGGTCCGGCAGATCGCCCAGCACGCCCACTCCGAGATCATCGGCATGCAGCCCGAGGCCAACTGGATCACCCGGGCGCCCTCGCTGCGCCGCAAGGCCATCCTGATGGCCAAGGTGCAGGACGAGGCGGGCCATGGCCTGTATCTCTACAGCGCCGCCGAAACCCTGGGCATCGGCCGCGAGGAGCTCCTGGACAAGCTGCACGCGGGCCGTCAGCGCTACTCGTCCATCTTCAACTACCCCACGCTGACCTGGGCTGACGTCGGCGCCATCGGCTGGCTGGTGGACGGCGCCGCCATCACCAACCAGGTGCCGCTCTGCCGCTGCTCCTACGGCCCCTACGCCCGTGCCATGGTGCGCATCTGCAAGGAGGAGTCCTTCCACCAGCGCCAGGGGTACGAGCTGCTGCTGGCCCTCAGCCGCGGCACCGAAGCCCAGCACGCCATGGCCCAGGACGCGGTGAACCGCTGGTGGTGGCCGTCCCTGATGATGTTCGGCCCGCCCGACGACGAATCGGCGCACTCCGCCCAGTCCATGGCCTGGAAGATCAAGCGCCATTCCAACGACGAGCTGCGCCAGCGCTTCGTGGACATCTGCGTCCCCCAGGCCGAGTCCCTCGGCCTCACCCTGCCCGACCCGGACCTGGTGTGGAACGAGTCGCGCGGCCACCACGACTTCGGCGCCATCGACTGGGCCGAGTTCCACGAAGTCCTCCGGGGCAACGGCCCCTGCAACGACCAGCGGATCAACCAGCGCCGCCGGGCCCATGAAGAGGGCGCCTGGGTGCGCGAGGCGGCCGCCGCGTACGCGGCCAAGCACGGGGAGGAAAGGGCATGACCGGCACCGACTGGCCTCTGTGGGAGGTCTTCGTGCGCAGCAGGCGCGGGCTCTCGCACACCCACGCGGGCAGCCTCCACGCACCCGATGCGGAGATGGCCCTGCGCAATGCCCGCGACCTCTACACCCGGCGTTCCGAGGGCGTTTCGATCTGGGTGGTGCCCTCAGCCGAGATCACCGCCTCCTCGCCGGACGAGAAGGACCCCTTCTTCGAGCCCGCGGCCGACAAGCCCTACCGCCATCCCACCTTCTACGACATCCCGGAGGGGGTGCGGCACCTGTGACCGCAGTGCCTGTGCAGGCCGCGCTGGCCCTCGGGGACGACGCCTTGGTGCTCTCCCACCGGCTGGGGGAGTGGGCCGGGCACGCTCCCGCGCTGGAGGAGGACGTGGCCCTGGCCAACATCGCCCTGGACCTGCTCGGCCAGGCCCGCGCCCTGCTCTCCCTCGCCGGCGACGAGGACGAGCTCGCCTACCTCCGCGAGGAGCGCGCCTTCCGCAACGCCCAGCTCGTCGAGCAGCCCAACGGCGACTTCGCCCACACCATCGCCCGCCAGCTGTACTTCTCGGCCTACCAGGAGCTGCTCTACGGCCAGTTGTCCGCGGCGGACGGCCCCTTCGCCCCGCTGGCCGCCAAAGCCGTCAAGGAAGTCGCCTACCACCGCGACCACGCCGAGCACTGGATGCTGCGGCTCGGCGACGGCACGCCCGAGAGCCACGAGCGGATGCAGCGCGCCCTGACCGCGCTGTGGCGGTACACGGGCGAGCTGTTCGAGCCGGTCGAAGGGGTGGGCGTCGACTGGGACGTCCTGCGCGAGCACTGGCTGAAGACGGTGACGGATGTCGTCGACCGCGCCACGCTGACGCTGCCCACCGGGCCGCAGACCGGGGCGTGGGCGGCGGGCGCCGGGCGCCAGGGCATCCACACCGAGCCGTTCGGGCGGATGCTCGCGGAAATGCAGCATCTGCACCGCAGCCACCCGGGGGCGTCATGGTGAGCGCACCCACCCCCCTGGAAGCGGAGCTGCGCGCGCTGGCCGGCGCGGTCCCCGACCCGGAGCTGCCCGTCCTCAGCCTGGCCGAGCTCGGCGTGCTGCGCGCCCTGCACGTCACGGGCCCCGGCCGGGTGGAGGTGGAGCTGACCCCCACGTACACCGGCTGCCCGGCGATAGAGGCGATGTCCGCGGACATCGAGCGGGTGCTCCGCGAGCAGGGGCAGGCGGAGGTGACCGTCCGGACGGTACTCTCCCCTGCCTGGTCGACCGACGACATCACCGCCGAAGGGCGGCGCAAGCTGGCGGAGTTCGGCATAGCCCCGCCCCGCACCCGCCCCGCGGGCCCGGTGCCGGTCGGGCTGGGCCCCACCCGGCACGCCCCCGCACCGGCGCAGGAGATCCGCTGCCCGCACTGCGGGTCCGCCGACACCACTCTGCTCAGCCGCTTCTCCTCCACCGCCTGCAAGGCCCTGCGCCGCTGTGAGGCCTGTCGCGAACCGTTCGACCACTTCAAGGAGTTGTAGATGGCAGCGGCCCGCCATGGCGCCTTCCACCCGCTGCGGGTGGAAGCCGTCGAACCGCTCACCGACGACTCGGTCGCCGTCACCCTCGCCGTGCCCCCCGGGCTGCGGGCGGACTTCCACCACGCGCCCGGCCAGCACCTGGCGCTGCGGCGGATCGTGGAGGACACCGAGATACGCCGCACGTACTCCATCTGCGGGCAGGCGCCCGGCCCCGACGGGCCGAGGACGCTGCGGGTGGCGGTGCGCCTGGTGGACGGCGGCGTGTTCTCGACCTACGCGCTCAAGGAGCTGACGGCCGGGGACACCGTCGAGGTGATGCCACCTGCGGGCCGGTTCGTGCTGGAGCCGCGCGCGGGCCGCTTCGCGGCGATCGTCGGCGGAAGCGGCATCACACCCGTCCTGTCCATCGTCTCGACGCTGCTGGCCCGCGAGCCGTCGGCCACGTTCTGCCTGATACGCAGCGACCGGACCACGGCGTCGACGATGTTCCTCGACGAGGTCGCCGACCTCAAGGACCGCTACCCCGACCGCTTCCAGCTCGTGCAGACCCTCTCCCGGGAGGAGCAGCAGGCAGGCCCCGCCTCCGGGCGGCTGGACGAGAAGCGGCTGGTCAAGCTGCTGCCCGCGCTGCTCCCGGTGGAGGCGGTCGACGGCTGGTTCCTGTGCGGCCCCTACGGCCTGGTGCAGGGCGCCGAGCGGGCGCTGCGCACCCTGGGCGTGGCCAGGGACCGCGTCCACCAGGAGGTCTTCCACGTCGAGGAGACACCGGCCGGCACCCGGGCGCCCGCCGGTGCCCCCGAGCACAGCACGGTGACGGCGAAGCTGGACGGCCGCAGCGGCAGCTGGCCGGTGCGGGACGGCGAGTCGCTGCTGGAGACGGTCCTGCGCAACCGGTCCGACGCGCCCTACGCCTGCAAGGGCGGGGTGTGCGGCACATGCAGGGCGTTCCTGGTACGGGGCGAGGTGCGGATGGACCGCAATTTCGCTCTGGAACAGGAGGAGTTGGACGCCGGGTATGTACTGGCCTGCCAGTCGCACCCGGCCACCGAGCAGGTGGAGCTGGACTTCGACCGCTGATCGGGGGGATGGGGGTGGGGCAGGGGGGCGGGGGGGTGGGGCCCCCGGTCTCCTGCCGATAACCACCCCTCCCGCTGTTCCCAATTACCGCCCCCTGCCCTATCTTGACGCTCCGTCAGGCAGAGGTCGGGGGCACGGCGACCGGGAGGGCCCAGTGGACTTCACCTTCACCGAGGAGCAGCAGGCCGCGGCCGAGGCGGCGCGGGCCGTGCTGTCCGGCGTCGCCCCCGACGCCGTCCCCAGCCCGGCCCTCGTGCCGGGAGCGGTCGCCGAGGGCTTCGACCGGGAGCTGTGGCGGCGTCTGGCCGATGCCGACCTGCTGAGCCTGCTCGTTCCGCCCGTCTACGGCGGGGCGGGCCTCGGGCCGCTCGCCCTGTGCCTGGTGCTGCGCGAGGCCGGGAAGGTCCTGGCCCGCGTCCCGCTGCTGGAGCACAGCGCGGCCGCTCTGGGCTTGCGCACCTTCGGCGGCGCCGGGACGGACCGGCTGCTGGGGGCGATGGGCAGGGGCGAGCTCGTCGTCACGGTGGCGGCCCACGGCCGCACCGGCCACGACCCGGCCGAACTGGCCGTCGCCGCACGTCGGGACGGCGGTCACTGGGTGCTCGACGGGGTGCACACCGCCGTGCCCTGGGCCCACGGTGCGGATCGCGTGCTGCTGCCGGCCCACACCGGTGACGGCCGTGCCGTCCTCGCGCTCGTCTCCCGCCACGCCCTCGGGCTGGGTCTGGCCGGCCAGGTCTCCACCAATGGTGAGCGGTATGCCGAGGTGAGCCTGGACTCCGTCCGCGTGGAGGATACCGGGATGATCACCGCGCCGGGCGCCTGGGAATGGCTGCGCGGGGTGCTGGTCACGGGCACCTGTGCGCTGGCCCTGGGGCTCGGCGAGGCGGTGTGCCTGATGACGGCCGAGTACACGGGCAAGCGCGAGCAGTTCGGCCATCCGCTCGCCACGTTCCAGGCCGTGGCCATACAGACGGCCGACCGCTACATCGATCTCCGGGCCATGGAGGCCACGCTCTGGCAGGCGGCCTGGCGCATCGAGTCAGACGCGGAAGCAGCCCTTCCGGCCGCTGCCGACATCGCCGTGGCCAAGATATGGGCCGCCGAGGGCGTACGGCGGATCGTCCAGACCGGGCAGCACCTGCACGGCGGCTTCGGCGCGGACACCGACTACCGCCTGCACCGCTATCACGCCTGGGCCAAACAGCTCGAGCTCTCCCTCGGCCCGGCCCCGGCACACGAGGAGGCCCTGGGCGAGCTGCTGGCCGCCCATCCACTGGACTAGCGGCGCCCGCCCCCAGGAGCTAGATCACGGTGCCGGGAGCCCCGTGGCCGTCCACGACCGGGCGGCCCATGGCCTCCCAGGTCTGCATGCCCCCGTCGACGTTCGCCGCGTCCAGGCCCTGTTGCACCAGGTAGGCGGTGACCTGCGCCGAGCGCCCGCCCGAGCGGCAGATCACATTGATCCGGCCGCCCTCGGGCGCCTTCTCCGTCAGCTCACCGAAGCGCGCCACGAAATCGCTCATGGGGATGTGCAGGGCGCCTTCGGCGTGCCCCGCCTGCCACTCGTCGCTCTCCCGCACGTCCAGCAGGAAATCGTCGGACGCGAGGGAGTCGACGGCGACCGTGGGGATACCAGAACCAAAATGCATGCTTCCGACGCTACCCGACGCCGCCGAGCAGCCCCGCCAGATGCGCCTCGCGCTCGGCGATCTGCGCCACCAGCCCGTCCGCGATCTCCGCCAGCAGCCCGTCCGGGTCGTCCGGCGCCATCTTGAGCATCGCGCCGATCGCGGAGCCCTCCAGCTCGGCGGCCACCGCCGACAGCAGCTCCTTGCGCCGCGCCAGCCACTCCAGCCGCTCGTACAGCTCCTCGCTGCGGCTCGGCCGGCGATGGGCCGGCACCGGGCCCGCCGCCCACTCCTCGGCCAGCTCGTGCAGCAGCACCTCGTCACCGTCGGCGTACGCGGCGTTGACGCGGACGATGAACTCCTCGCGGCGCTGCCGGTCGGCCTCGTCCGGCGCGAGGTCCGGATGCGCCTTGCGCACCAGCTCGCGGAAGGCGCGGCGCGCCTCGTCGCTCGGCCGCACCCGCTTGGGCGGCCGCACCGGCCGCTCCGTGAGCATCGCCGACGCCTCGGGGGACAGGCCCTCCCCGTCCATCCAGCCGCCGAAGAGCTCGTCCACCTCGGGCATCGGCTGCACCAGCGACCGCGCCTCGCGCGCCCGCCGCACGTCCTCGGCGGCCCCGGTGCGCGCGGCGACGGCCTCGGCGATCTGCGCGTCCAGCTCGTCGAGGCGGGAGTACATCGGGCCGAGCCGCTGGTGGTGCAGCCGGGAGAAGTTCTCGACCTCCACCCGGAAGGTCTCCACCGCGATCTCGAACTCGATCAGCGCCTGCTCAGCCGTCCGCACGGCCTGCTCCAGCCGCTGCGTTCCCGGTTCCTCGGCGCACTGGTCCTGCTCGGCTTCCGGATTCGTCACCCGCCCAGCGTACGGGCCCGCGCACCCCGGCCGACTCCCCCGGCCCCACCCGCACCGGACGGCCGGGCGGACCCGCCGAAGCCCGCCCCGCACCGCGGCCCCCCTACACCCCCATCTCGGCCGCCACCCGCCCGCTGCGCACCGCAGCCAGCAGCTCCGCGTGGTCGGCCTCCATTTGGTCCGCGTAGCGCACGGCGAAGTCGGCGACCGCCTCCTCCAGATCCTCGCTCTTGCCGCAGTACCCGCCGATCAGCAGCGGATCGACGCTGTGCGCATGGGCCCGGGCCAGCAGGGCGCCGGTCATCCGCCCGTAGTCGTCGATCTCGTTCGGGGCCAGAGCCGCCGGGTCGACGCTGCCCTTGCGGTTGCGGAACTGGCGCACCTGGTACGGCCGCCCCTCGACCGTCGTCCAGCCGAGCAGCACATCGCTGACCACCTGCATGGCCTTCTGCCCGAGCACCACGCGCCGCCCCTCGTGCCCGGCGTCGGGCAGCACGAAGCCCGCCTGCTCCACGTACGGCAGCAGGGCCGAGGGCCGCGCCTCCTTCACCTGGAGCACCAGGGCCTCGCCCCGGTGGTCGAGCAGCAGCACCACGTACGAGCGCAGGCCCACGCTCCCGGTGCCCACCACCCGGAAGGCGACGTCCTGCACCTCGTACCGCTCCAGCAGCGGCAGCAGGTCCCCCGGCAGGGTTTCCAGATAGCCGCCCAGCGACAGGGCGACCGCCGCCGCCTCCGCATCCGGCACCCGGCGCAGCACGGGCGGCGCGTCCACGAAGCGCCGGCCGCCTTCGCCGTCCGGTTCGGTCGACTTCGCCGCGAAGCGCGCGCTGGTGTTCCGCCGGGCCTTCTCGCCCACCTTCTCCAGCGTGCCCAGCAGCTGGTGGGCGTCCGCGTGCGAGACGAGCTCCTCGTCGGCGATCGCGTTCCATGCGTCGATCACCGGCATCTTCGCCAGCAGCCGCATGGTGTGCCGGTAGGCGCCCACCGCGTCGCGCGCGGCGGTGCGGCACGTCTGCTCGTCGGCCCCGGCCTCCCGGCCCGCCAGCACCAGCGAGGCGGCGAGCCGCTTGACGTCCCACTCCCACGGTCCGTAGAGGGTCTCGTCGAAGTCGTTGAGGTCGATGATCAGTTCGCCGCGGGCGTCGCCGTAGAGGCCGAAGTTGGCCGCGTGCGCGTCGCCGCACAGCTGCGCCCCGACGCCCGTGACGGCCGTGGCCGCCAAATCATGGCCCATCAGGGCGGCCGTACCGCGCAGGAAGGCGAAGGGGGAGGCAGCCATCCGGCCGATGCGGATCGGGGTCAGCTCGGGCAGCCGCCCGGCGTTCGAGGCCTCGACGGTCTCCACCGCGCCGGGGCGGCCGTCCGCGGGCTTCCAGTCGGCGTGCGCGGCGCGGGGCACCCTCGTCCGCAGCGCCTTCCCGGCGCTCCTGGCCGCCTTGCGGGCGGCCCGCCCGTCCCCCGGCTGCGCGAACCCCGGTACGTACGGCAGTCGCGTCATCGCGGCGCCACCTCCCCCTTCACGGCTCCTTCAAGGCTCAACTGCCCCTGACCGTACCGCCCTCCGGTGTCAATGGCCCGGTCAGACGCCCACGGCCTCCTCCATCTCCTCCTCGGCGGTCCCTCGGGCGGCCCCTCCGGCAGTCTCCTCAGCGGCCTCTTCTGCACCGTCGGCCGCGGCTGTCACAGCTGCGGGCGCGCTGTTCCGCCGCGCCTCCGCCGCCCAGGCGACGGCGGTCACCGCCGCGCCGACGACCAGCCACCACGCCAGCGTCCACACGTGTCCGCCCAGCCCCGCACCGTCGAAGTAGATGTGGCTGCGCACGCCCTCCACGAATCCGGCGCCGTTCCAGAAGGAGTGCAGCGCCGCGAAGAAACCGTTCTGCAGTTCGGGCCGGAACACCCCGCCCGCACTGGTGAAGTTGAGCATCACGAACAGCACCATCACGCCGAGCGTCGTCCACCGCTTGAGGAAGGTGTGCAGCCCGACGCCGACGAGCAGCACGCCCGCCGAGTAGAGCCAGGCCATCCCCCACAGCCCCGCGAGTCCGTGGTCGACCAGGTGGAAGACGGGCCCGGCCAGCGCCGTGCCGATCGCGCTGACGACCAGGGAGGTCGCCACGGCCAGCAGCGCGCGCAGCCGCATGGGCAGCACCGCGCCCGCGCCACCGATCACGGCCACGGAGGCGTACGAGCCGATGCTCAGCGCCACCAGCAGGAAGAAGATCCCCTGCCCGGTGGGGTCGTGCTCGCCGGGCGGTGCGACATCGCTCACTTTCAGCGGCGCGCCCTGGTGCGCGGCGACCGGCGTGAAGACCTTCTGCACCACCGTGGCGGTGGTGTCCGAACCGGCGGAGGCGACCAGCAGCTCCGGGGCGCGCTTGTCCGGGACGTACGCCCCGAAGATGTGCTGCTCCTTCAACTGGCGCTCGGCCTCGGCCCGGTTGGGGACGGTCCGCACGGCGAGCCCGCCGTCCGCCTTGTCGTCCAGCGTCTGGGCGAGCACCTTGGCGGCCGGCCCGGAGCCGACGACCGCCACCGGCAGCTGGTGCGGCGACGGGTCGGCGAACGCGCCCAGGTAGGCGAGCCCCATGCCGATGCACATCAGCAGCGGGGTGAGCAGATGGGTCAGGACGTGACGCAGAGCGCCACCCGTGGCGGGCTTCACAGGCTCGCCTCCCTCACAAATAGTTGGCTTATACAACCCTCACTTCAAGTTGTAACATACAACCATCGGGTTGACGCAAGAGGTCGACGCAAGAGGTCGATGCAAGAGGAGCGGCTCCCGCGGCCGCCGGAAGGAACCCCCGTGTCCCACCGTGAAGAGTCCGTGGCGACGATCCAGCGCGAGCTGACCTCGTTCGCCCGCCGCGCCCGCGCCACCGCGGCCCAGCTGCACCCCGAGCTCTCGCTCGTCTCCTTCACCCTCCTCGCCCACCTCGAGGACGAGGGAGGCTGCCGGGCCACCGATCTGGCAGCGCACTACCTGCTCGACAAGTCGACCGTCAGCCGTCAGATCGCGGGTCTGGAGCGCCTCGGTTTCGTCGAGCGCCGCGTCGATCCGGCCGACCAGCGCGTCCAAGTGCTGCATCTCACAGAACTCGGCGCCCGGACCCTGGCCCAGGTCACCGCCAGCCGCCGGGTGGCTCTCCAGGAGCGCCTGGCCGACTGGGACGAGGCCGACCTCGACCGCTTCGCCGGCTACCTGCGGCGCTACAACGCGGGCCGGTGACAAGCCGGCCGCAGCGCCCACCGCGACCACCGCGACCACGACAGGACGCGACGACGACAGGGCCCGACTACAGCAAGAAAACGACTGCAACAAGAAGATGAGTACGACAAAAAGCTCCGCAGGTCCGAAGACCTGCGGAGCTTGATGGTGCGCGAGGGGGGAGTTGAACCCCCACGCCCTTGCGGGCACTGGAACCTGAATCCAGCGCGTCTGCCTATTCCGCCACCCGCGCATGGGTGCGTCTTCCGGCTTTCGGACCGTTTCCCCGGCGTTTCCGCCCGGTTCTTGTCCGTTCGCCTTCCGACATCGAGAACATTAGCACGGTCGCAAGGGTGCCTTCACGCCCGTTGTCCCCGGCCCGCCCCCGAGGTCGCCGCGGGGAGGGCACCGGTTGCGGGACACTGGGCTCGGACCGCCTCTACGATCCCCCGTAGACGGGCGCGTGAAGGCGACACTCGTCACTCCTGGCGTCGAAGGGGAACCAGCCGTTTTCCCGACGCGTGGATACGATCAGTAAGCAGTATCAGGAACGACACTGAGCATCAGAGACGTCACTGAGGGAAGGAGGTGCCCCGTGGGAGTACTGAAGCGCTTCGAGCAGCGACTCGAGGGTCTCGTGAACGGCACCTTCGCCAAGGTGTTCAAGTCCGAGGTGCAGCCGGTCGAGATCGCCGGCGCACTCCAGCGGGAGTGCGACAACAACGCCACCATCTGGAACCGTGACCGCACCGTCGTCCCGAACGATTTCATCGTCGAGCTGAGCACCCCGGACTTCGAGCGGCTCAGCCCGTACTCCGGCCAGCTCGGTGACGAACTGTCCGGCATGGTCCGCGACTACGCCAAGCAGCAGCGCTACACCTTCATGGGGACCATCAAGGTCCACCTGGAGAAGGCCGACGACCTCGACACCGGCCTGTACCGGGTGCGCAGCCGCACGCTCGCCTCCAGCGAGTCGCAGGACCAGCAGGCCCAGCGGCCGTCGTCCCCGGGCCCGTCCGGCGCCGTCACCAACGGCGCGGGCTACCCGGCACGGCCCGCCGGTGCGCCGCCCATGCCCGCGTCCCCGCCGCCCGGCGGCCGGCCGCAGCCCCGCACGGGCGGTGCCGCACCGGGTCCGGGCGCTGCGCCGGGCGCCCAGACCAGGCGCTGGATCGAGATCAACGGCACCCGGCATCAGATTTCGCGGTCCACCCTCGTGCTGGGCCGCAGCACCGAAGCGGACGTACGGATCGACGACCCCGGCGTCTCCCGCCGGCACTGCGAAATCCGGGTCGGCACCCCCGCGACCATTCAGGATCTGGGGTCGACCAACGGCATCGTGGTGGACGGACAGCACACCACGCGCGCTACGCTCCGCGACGGCTCACGCATCGTCGTGGGCAGCACCACCATCGTTTACAGGCAAGCCGAAGGGTGAAGCGGGGGCAATGTCAGAGCTGACCCTCACGGTCATGCGGTTGGGTTTCCTCGCCGTACTGTGGCTGTTCGTCATCGTGGCCGTTCAGGTCATTCGCAGCGACCTGTTCGGCACACGGGTGACCCAGCGCGGTTCCCGCCGCGGCGGCGAGACCCGTCCGCAGCGCGCACAGGCGCAGGCCGCGCCGCCGCAGCAGCGCCAGCAGCAGCCCGCAGCCGGCGGCGGCCGCCGGGCCGAGCGCGGCCGGCGCGGCGCACCCACCAAGCTGGTGGTCTCCGAAGGCAGCCTGACCGGCACCACGGTGGCCCTCCAGGGCCAGACGATCTCCCTGGGCCGCGCCCACGACTCGACCATCGTGCTGGACGACGACTACGCCTCCAGCCGGCATGCCAGGATCTACCCCGACCGCGACGGCCAGTGGATCGTCGAGGACCTCGGGTCGACCAACGGCACGTATCTCGACCGCACCCGGCTGACCACCCCGACCCCGATCCCGCTCGGCGCGCCGATCCGTATCGGCAAGACCGTCATCGAGCTGCGGAAGTAGTAGGACCATGACGACCGGAGGGTGGGCAGCGTGGCTGGGAAGGGGCTGTACCCGGAGCCGACGGGCGAGGTGCGCATGAGTCTGTCACTGCGCTTCGCCGCCGGATCGCACAAGGGCATGATCCGGGAGGGCAACGAGGACTCCGGCTACGCCGGCCCCCGCCTGCTGGCCATTGCCGACGGCATGGGCGGCCAGGCCGCCGGCGAGGTCGCCTCCTCCGAGGTGATCTCCACTCTCGTCACGCTCGACGACGACGTCCCGGGCTCCGACATCCTGACCTCCCTCGGCACGGCCGTGCAGCGCGCCAACGACCAGCTGCGCGCCATGGTCGAGGAGGACCCGCAGCTGGAGGGCATGGGCACCACGCTCACCGCCCTGCTGTGGACCGGGCAGCGGCTCGGCCTGGTGCACGTCGGCGACTCGCGCGCGTACCTGCTGCGCGACGGCGTGCTCACGCAGATCACCCAGGACCACACCTGGGTGCAGCGCCTGGTGGACGAGGGCCGGATCACCGAGGAAGAGGCCACCACCCACCCGCAGCGCTCCCTGCTGATGCGCGCGCTGGGCAGCGGCGACCACGTGGAGCCGGATCTCTCGATCCGCGAGGTGCGTGCCGGTGACCGCTATCTGATCTGCTCCGACGGGCTCTCCGGTGTCGTCAGCCACCAGACGATGGAGGAGACGCTCGCCAGCTACCAGGGCCCGCACGAGACCATCCAGGAGCTGATCCAGCTCGCGCTGCGCGGCGGCGGCCCGGACAACATCACCTGCATCGTCGCGGACGTGCTCGACGTGGACGGCGGCGACACCCTCGCCGGACAGCTCAACGACACGCCCGTGATCGTCGGCGCGGTCGCCGAGAACCAGCTCCAGGCCGGCGGCGAGGGTGCCATGCACACCCCCGCGGGCCGTGCCGCCGAGCACGCCCGTGCCAACCGGCCCGTGCCCGGCCAGGACGGCGGCGGCTTCGGCCCGCCCGGCAGCGGCGACCCGGCCGTGGGCGGCATGCCGGACGGCGCCTTCGGGGCGTTCACGGACGAGGACTTCATCAAGCCCGCCCGGGGCCGCGGCCGTTGGATCAAGCGGTCGCTGATCTTCGCAGTCGTCCTCGGCGTGGTCGGCGGCGGCCTCTACGGCGGCTACCAGTGGACCCAGACGCAGTACTACGTGGGTGCCAAGGACAACGACCACGTGGCCGTCTACCAGGGCATCAACCAGGACCTGGCGTGGGTGAGCCTCAGCAAGCTCTCCAAGGACCACCCCGAGATCGAACTCAAGTACCTCCCGGTCGACCAGCGCAGCCGTGTCGTGGACACGATTGCGGTCGGCAGCCGCGACCAGGCCGAGAAGAAGGCCGACGAACTCGGCAAGCTCGCCGGCGCGTGCAAGAAGGAGGACGAGCGGCGCAAGGCCGAACAGCAGCGGCGCGAGAACGAGAAGCAGACCGGGGACCGTACCGGCGGGGCGGCCAAGGAGAGCGCGGGCGAGCCGCACTCGAACGCCACCCAGGCCACCCCGGCCCCGAGCCCGGGCCCCACCCTCAGCGAGGAAGAGCAGAAGTTGGTCCCGCAGTGCAGCAGCGCCCAGCAGTGAAGCCGTAGGGGGCCATCAACGCCATGTCAGCGATTTCACCCATGTCCCACACCAGTAACACCACGACGATCAGCACCGCGGGTGCGCCGAGCCGGCGCAACACCGAGCTCGCGCTGCTGGCCTTCGCCGTGATCATCCCCTGCTTCGCCTACGCCAACGTGGGCCTGGCCCTGCACGGCGAGATGCCCTCCGGCATGCTCGGCTACGGGATCGGCCTCGGCCTGCTGGCCGGCGTCGGGCACCTGGTGGTGCGGAAGTTCGCCAAGTACGCCGACCCGCTGCTGCTGCCGCTGGCCGCGCTGCTGAACGGCATCGGACTCGTCCTGATCTGGCGGCTCGACCAGTCGCCGCGGCTGGCCCAGCTCGCCAAGAACCAGGGCTTCAAGTTCGTCCCCTCGGCGCCCAACCAGATGCTCTACTCGGCGCTGGGCATCGGCCTCTTCGTCGCCGTGGTGATCTTCCTCAAGGACCACCGCATCCTCCAGCGCTACACCTACATCTCCATGGCCGTGGCGCTGGGCCTGCTGATCGCCCCGATGTTCTTCCCCGCGAAGTTCGGTGCCCGCATCTGGATCACCCTCCCGGGCCTGGGGTCCCTCCAGCCCGGTGAGTTCGCCAAGATCGTCCTTTCGATCTTCTTCGCGGGCTACTTGATGGTGAAGCGCGACGCCCTGGCCCTGGCCAGCCGGCGCTTCATGGGCATGTACCTGCCGCGCGGCCGCGACCTCGGCCCCATCCTGGCCGTCTGGGCCCTCTCCATCCTGGTCCTGGTCTTCGAGACCGACCTCGGCACCTCGCTGCTGTTCTTCGGCATGTTCGTCGTGATGCTCTACGTCGCGACCGAGCGCACCAGCTGGATCGTCTTCGGTCTGCTGATGTCCGCGGTGGGCGCGGTCGGCGTGGCCTCCTTCGAGGCCCACGTCCAGGCCCGTGTGAACGCCTGGCTCGACCCGTTCGGCGGCTGGGGCAAGTCCGCGGCCAGCGAGCAGATCTCCCAGGCCCTGATGTCCTTCGGCTCCGGCGGCGTCTTCGGCGCGGGCTGGGGCCAGGGCTACTCGGACCTCATCGGCTTCGCCGCCAACTCCGACTTCATCCTCGGCACGGTCGGCGAGGAGCTCGGCCTGGCCGGCGTCATGGCGATCCTGCTCATCTACGGCCTGATCGTCGAGCGCGGCGTGCGCACCGCGCTGGCCGCCCGCGACCCGTTCGGCAAGCTGCTCGCCTGTGGCCTGTCCGGCGCCTTCGCCATCCAGGTCTTCGTGGTGGCCGGCGGTGTCATGGGCCTCATCCCGCTGACCGGTATGACCATGCCGTTCATGGCGTACGGCGGTTCGTCCGTGCTCGCCAACTGGGCCCTCGTCGCCATCCTGATCAAGATCAGCGACACCGCGCGCCGCCCGGCCCCGGCCCCCGCCCCTTCCCCCGACGCCGAGATGACCCAGGTGGTCCGCCCGTGAACAAGCCCGTGCGCCGGATCGCGATCTTCTGTGGCCTCCTCGTGCTCGCCCTGATGCTCCGCGACAACTGGCTGCAGTTCGTCCAGGCCGACGAGCTCAAGACCAACAAGCACAACCACCGCGTCGACATCGCCCGCTACAGCCAGCCGCGCGGCAACATCATCGTGGACGGCCAGGAGATCACCGGGTCCCAGGAGACCAACGGGATCGACTACAAGTACAAGCGCACCTACAAGGACGGCCCCATGTGGGCGCCCGTCACCGGGTACTCCTCCCAGCGCTTCGACTCCAACCAGATCGAGAAGCTCGAGGACAAGGTCCTCACGGGCGACGACGACCGGCTGTTCTTCAACCGCACCGTCGACATGATCACCGGAAAGGGCAAGAAGGGCGGTGACGTGATCACCACCCTCAACGCCAAGGCGCAGGAGGCCGCCTTCAAGGGCCTGGGCGACAAGCAGGGCGCCGTCGCGGCCCTGGACCCGCGCACCGGCAAGATCCTGGCCCTCGCCTCCACGCCCTCGTACGACCCCTCGACGATCGCCGGGGCCAACGACGGCGCGGCCTACACGGCGCTGACCAAGGACAAGAACCAGCCCATGCTCAACCGGGCGCTGCGGCAGACCTACCCGCCGGGTTCCACCTTCAAGGTCGTCACCGCCTCGGCCGCGCTCGAGAACGGCCTGTACAAGGACGTCGACTCCAAGACCGACTCCCCGCTGCCGTGGACACTGCCGGACACCGCGGGCGTCGAGCTGAAGAACGAGGGCAACCTCCCCTGCAAGGACGCCACGCTGCGCGAGGCGCTGCGGGTCTCCTGCAACACGGTCTTCGGCAAGGTCAGCGCCGACCTGGGCAACAAGAAGATGATGGACGAGGCCGCGAAGTTCGGCTTCAACAAGCCCATCGACACGCCCGTGCGCGCCGTGCCGAGCATCTTCCCCAAGGACAACCGCCCGCAGAACGCCATGGCGGGCATCGGCCAGGCCTCCAACCGCGTCACCCCGCTGCAGATGGCCATGGTCGCCGCCGCGGTCGCCAACAACGGCAAGCTCATGGAGCCGTACATGGTCGACAAGCTGCGCGCGCCCAACCTGAACGTGATCGAGCACCACACGCCCAAGGAGATGAGCCAGCCGCTCAGCTCCGAGCACGCGCAGATGCTGCAGTCGATCATGGAGACGGTCGTCGAGAGCGGCACCGGAACCGCCGCGAAGATCGACGGCGTCAAGGTCGGTGGCAAGACCGGTACCGCCCAGCACGGTGTCGACAACAGCGGCAACCCCTACGCGTGGTTCATCTCCTACGCCAAGACGGACAACGGCTCGCCCGTCGCCGTCGCGGTCGTGATCGAGGGTGACGACAACACCGCTCGCGACGACATCGCCGGTGGCAGGCTCGCCGCGCCCATCGCCAAGAGCGTCATGGAGGCGGTACTCAAGACGGAGAAGTGATCCGGCTCACCTGTCACAGCCGAACGCCGCCGCGGTCGGTACCGGTCCTGTATCGGGTGACGGTGGCGCCCCTGAGGCGCCCGGTGCGCCGGGTACGGTATGCCGGACAGCACACTGCCGGACGTGACGAAGGTGCGGTCAGGGAAACGGAAGGGCTGGAGCTATGGAAGAGCCGCGTCGCCTCGGCGGCCGGTACGAGCTGGGCTCGGTGCTCGGCCGTGGTGGCATGGCCGAGGTCTACCTCGCGCACGACACCCGGCTCGGCCGCACCGTCGCCGTGAAGACGCTGCGGGTGGACCTTGCCCGCGACCCGTCCTTCCAGGCCCGGTTCCGCCGTGAGGCCCAGTCGGCCGCCTCCCTCAACCACCCGTCGATCGTCGCCGTGTACGACACGGGCGAGGACTACGTCGACGGGGTGTCGATCCCGTACATCGTCATGGAGTACGTCGACGGGTCGACGCTGCGCGAGCTGCTGCACTCCGGCCGCAAGCTGCTGCCCGAGCGCTCGCTGGAGATGACCATCGGGGTGCTCCAGGCGCTGGAGTACTCGCACCGGGCCGGCATCGTCCACCGCGACATCAAGCCCGCCAACGTCATGCTGACCCGCACCGGCCAGGTGAAGGTCATGGACTTCGGCATCGCCCGTGCGATGGGCGACTCCGGCATGACGATGACGCAGACCGCAGCCGTCATCGGCACCGCCCAGTACCTCTCCCCCGAGCAGGCCAAGGGCGAGCAGGTCGACGCGCGGTCCGACCTCTACTCCACGGGCTGCCTGCTCTACGAGCTGCTCACGGTCCGGCCGCCGTTCATCGGCGACTCGCCGGTGGCCGTCGCCTACCAGCACGTACGGGAAGAGCCGAACCCGCCGAGCACCCACGACCCCGAGATCAGGCCCGAGGTCGACGCCATCGTCCTCAAGGCGCTGACCAAGGACCCGGACTACCGATACCAGTCGGCCGACGAGATGCGCGCCGACATCGAGGCGGCCCTCGAAGGGCGGCCGGTGGCCGCCGCGGCCTCGCTGGGCGCGGCCGGGTACGGCGAGGACCAGCCGACGACCATGCTGCACGCGCAGGATGCGGGTGCAGCCGGGCAGACGTCGATGATGCCGCCGGTCTCCGACGGCGGCGGCTACGGCGGCTACGACAACGGCTCCGGCGGCGGGCGCCGCGGCGGTGGCGGCAAGAAGAGCAACCTCTCCACCATCCTGCTGGTCGTCGCGGGCATCCTGGTGCTGGTCGGCGCGATCTTCATCGGCAAGTCGCTGTTCAGCGGCGGCGGGGCCAACTCCGAGGTCACCGTGCCGAACCTCAAGGGCGAGACGCTGGCGTCCGCCCAGAAGCTCGGCGTCAACGGCGACTTCAAGGTCGTCCAGGGCGGCACCAAGCCCTGTGACGAGCCCAAGGGCAAGATCTGCGACCAGGACCCGGGTCAGGGCGCGAAGGTGAAGTCCGGCTCCGAGGTCAAGGTCGTCGTGTCCGAGGGCGAGGAGAAGATCGCCGTACCGGACGTGCGGGGCATGAAGTTCGAGGAGGCCTCGTCGCAGCTGGAGGACAAGGGCTTCACGGTCAAGCAGAAGCAGCAGGAGTCCGACCAGACGCCCGGCGTCGTCATCAGCCAGGACCCGGCGGCCGACTCGAAGGCCCCCAAGGGCACCGAGATCACCCTGACGGTCGCCACGAAGGCGGCGAGCAAGACGGTGCCGTCGGTGGTCGGGCAGACCTACGACGCGGCCAACAAGCAGCTCACCGACAACGGCTTCCAGGTCGTCCGGGAGGACGAGGACTCGGACAAGCCGGTGAACACGGTCACCCGGCAGAGCCCCGACGGCAACACCTCCGCCAAGCCCGGCTCGACGGTGACGCTCTTCGTCTCCAAGGGCGCGGCGCAGAAGGGCGTGCCCGGCCTGATGGGCATGAAGCTCAAGGACGCCAAGAAGGCGCTGACGGACGCGGGCCTCAAGCCCGGCAACATCAACGGCCCGCAGGACGACAACGCCGTGGTGGTGACCTCCGACCCGGCCCAGGGCCAGCAGGTGCCCCAGGGCACGGCGGTCAACCTCACCACCATGGCGGGCCTGCCCGGCGGTGACACCGGCGGGCAGCCGGGCACCGGCGCGGGCCAGACGGGCGGCCAGCAGGACATCGGCGGCCTCTTCGGCGGCATGCCCGGCGGCCGCAAGCACTGACGGCTCATGATGAAGCCCCGGCAACCTCCCTGCGGAGGGTGCCGGGGCTTCATCATGACGTGAACGGCTAGCGGAGCTCCTTGGGCGGGGTGCGCTTGGCGTCGACCTTCTCCGTGCGCTCCAGCTCGGCCCAGACGATGTAGCGGTAGTCGGAGGTGTAGACGGGCGTGCAGGTCGTCAGGGTCAGATAGCGGCCGGGCACGGTCTTGCCGGATTCCTTGGGGACGGCGTCCAGGACATCGACGTTGAAGCGCGAGGTCTCCTTGAGCTCTCCGTAGACCTTGTAGACGTACCAGACGTCGCGCGTCTCGAAGACGACCGGATCACCGGTCTCGATCTTGTCGATGTTGTGGAACTTGGCGCCGTGCCCGTCCCGGTGCGCGGCCAGGGTGAAGTTGCCCTGCTTGTCCCAGGGCATCGCGGCCGGCACGGGGTCGCGGTAGAAGCCGGCCACGCCCTCGTTGAGGACACCGGTGCCGGTGCCGGGCTTGACCAGCACCTCGCCGTTCTTCATGGCCGGCACGTGCAGGAAGCCGATGCCGTCCTTGGTGTCGAGCGCGCCCGGCCCGGCGGGCTTGGCCCAGTTGTGGCGCACGTGGTTGGCCTGGCGCTTGGCCTCGCGGTCCGCGAGGACGTTCGTCCACCACAGGGAGTAGACGACGAAAAGCGCCATGATCACGCCCGCTGTGATCAGCAGCTCGCCTATGAAGCTGACGACGGCGGCGATCCGGCCGCGCGCGCCGCCCGGCCGCGGGCGGTCCGGCCCCTGCTGCCGCCGTGGCTCGTCGCGGTCCGCTTCCTGCTGCAGCTGTGGCTCGTCGCCGTCGGTCCGTGCCACCGCGCCTGTACCCCGTCTCTCCATTGCCTCACTCGACGAGCGCGTCCGGCTTTCCCTTGGACCGGGGCCGCTCGTCGACCATCTTGCCCCACACGATCATGCGGTACGTACTGGTGAACTCCGGGGTGCAGGTGGTCAGCGTGATGTACCGCCCGGGCCCCTTGAAGCCGGAGCCGACCGGAACAGGGTCGATGACCCGCACGTTTGCCGGGGACGTCTGATCCAGACGGCTCGTCATCTCATACGTGTAGAAGGTGCTCTTGGTTTCCACCACGATCTTGTCGCCGGGTTGCAGCCGGTTGACGTAGCGGAACGGTTCGCCGTGGGTGTTGCGGTGCCCGGCGAGCGCGAAGTTTCCCTGCTGGTCCCAGGGCATCACGGCCTTGAGGCCGCTCTCGTCGTAGTGCCCGACCATGCCGCGGTCGAGCACCTTGTGCTTGTCGGTGCCCTGGGCGATGGGGGCCTTCACGTCCAGCTTGGGGATGTAGAGGATGGCGAAGCCCTGGCCCGGCGAGAAGGCGCCCGCGTCCCGGTCGGGGCCGTCGCCCTTGTCCCAGCTGTTCTGCAGGCTGTGGGCGGTCCCGCCCGCCTGCTGGTGGGCGATGATGTTCGTCCACCACAGCTGGTAGGCGACGAAGAGCAGCATCACCACGCCGAGGGTGATGAAGAGCTCGCCCACCAGGCGGCTCACGATCACACCGGGGCTGTCCCGGCGGGCGCGCGCGGCGCGCTGCGCCGCCTTGCGCCGCTCCGCACGCCCCCCGGTGACCGGGGGCGGCGCGGGTTCGATCCGGCGCAGCGTCATGGTCGCGTCGTCCTCCGGCGGCAGCGGCTGCGAGACGACGGGCGTCGCGCGGCCCTGCGGCCCGGAGGTCAACCACGGGTCCTGCTCGGGCCGGAGCGTGGTCACGCCCCGGCCTTGCCCACCACCGGGGCGAGCCCGGCCGACCGTTCCACCGCCCCGGCGTCACCGCAGGCCACCAGCCAGTTCGCGAGCATCCGGTGCCCCCACTCGGTGAGCACGGACTCGGGGTGGAACTGCACGCCCTCCACCGGCAGGTCGCGGTGGCGCAGGCCCATGGCGATGCCCGTGTCGGTCCAGGCGGTGATCTCCAGCTCGTCCGGCCAGCTCTCCCGCTCGACGGCGAGGGAGTGGTAGCGGGTGGCGGTGAAGGGCGAGGGCAGGCCGTGGAAGACGCCCTTGCCCTCGTGCGTCACCGGCGAGGTCTTGCCGTGCAGCAGCTCGGGCGCGCGCCCGACGACTCCTCCGTAGGCGACGGCCATCGACTGCATGCCCAGGCACACCCCGAAGACCGGCACCCCGGTGTTGGCGCAGTGCCGCACCATGTCGATGCAGACGCCCGCCTGTTCGGGTGCTCCGGGGCCGGGCGAGAGCAGCACCCCGTCGAAGCCGTCCTGGGCGTGGCCGGGCTCCACCTCGTCGTTGCGCCGCACTTCGCACTCGGCGCCGAGCTGGTAGAGGTACTGGACGAGGTTGAAGACGAAGCTGTCGTAGTTGTCCACGACGAGGATGCGCGCGCTCACGAGGCAACCGCCGTTCCGCCGGTGACCGGCATGCCGTTGTCGACCGTCACGTCGTTGAACGGCAGCAGCGGCTCCGCCCAGGGGAAGACGTACTGGAAGAGGACGTAGACGATCGCCAGCACGAGGATCAGGGAGATCAGCGCCTTCATCCACGCGTTGCCCGGCAGATGACGCCAGATCCAGACGTACATGCTCTACCCACTCGCCGATGGTTTGGTCGTTTGCAGCACCAGAGTAAGGGGCGGCACCCGGTGCCGGAGGGTCAGCCGAGCAAAGCCTTCGGCTTGCCCTCGGCGGCCGGACGGGTGGTTTCGAGGTGCGCCCAGACGATCAGCCGGTGGCTGTGGCCCCACTCCGGATCGCAGGTCGTCAGCGTCAGATAGCGGCCCGGTTCGCGGTATCCGGAGGCGGCGGGCACCGGGTCGATGACACCGGTGTCGCCGGGGAGGGTGCGGTACGGGCGGGTGTCGACGCGGTAGGTGAACCAGGTGGTGCCGTCGGTCAGCACCACCGCGTCGCCGGGCCGCAGTTCGTCCAGGTCCTTGAACGGGTCGCCGTACGTGCGGCGGTGCCCGGCGACGGCGAAGTTGCCCGTGCCGCCCAGCTCGGCGGTGCGCGCATAGTGGCCGAGGCCCTTCTTGAGGAGCTCGGTGCCGGTGCCCTGGAGGACGGGTTTGGCCCAGCCTTCGCCGAAGCGGGGGACGTACATCACGGCGAAGGGCGCGCCGGAGCGGTAGTCGGCCGGGGGCGGGGCGGAGGAGCGGGCGCCGGGAGGTGTCGTCGCCCCTGGCGTCCGTCCGGCGCGGGGGGCCGGGCCGTTCCCGGCGCTGCCGGCCGCGGCCGTTGCGTCCGCGGGCGGGCCGGGCGCGTCGGTGCCGGTGCCGGTGCCGCCCGGGGTCACCGGGCCGGTGGCCCACTGGTCCTGGAGGCGGCCTATCTCGCCCTCCATGGCGCTGTCCGCCCGGACTCCGGTCCAGTACAGGACGTACACCACGAACAGGACGGTCAACGTACCGACGGTCAGGCACAGTTCGCTGAGCGTACGGACGACGAGTCGTAACCCCATCGGCCGGCTCCCTCCCGGGTCACCCCACGGGCTTGGCGTAGTGGAGATCCACTGTGCCCGAGTAGCCGGGAAGAGTCACCGCGTCGTGCTGGTCGACTTTCCAGCCGAGCCCGTACGCGGCCACGTACTGGAGGTAGTTCTGGATGGCGGGCGAGCTGTCCAGCGCCTTGCGCAGGGCGCCGCGGTCGCCGACGGCGGTCACCTTGTAGGGCGGGGAGTAGACGCGGCCCTGAAGGATGAGGGTGTTGCCGACGCAGCGGACGGCGCTGGTGGAGATCAGCCGCTGGTCCATGACCTCGATGCCCTTGGCGCCGCCCCGCCACAGGGCGTTGACGACGGCCTGCAGGTCCTGTTGGTGGATGACGAGGTCGTTGGGCTGGGGCTGGGGGACGCCGGGGATCTTGGCGGTGGCGTTGGGCGGCGCGTCGGTGAGGGTGACGGTCATCCCGGGGCCGGTGAGCTTCTGAGTGCCGGCGGCGGTCTCCAGGGCGTTGAGCTTGCGGTCCTGGGCCGCGGTGTTGCCGTTGTCGCGGCGGGCGAGGGCGTCGACCTCGGCGCGGGCCGCGGCGGCGCTGTCCTCGAGCTCGCCGTTCTTGTGGCTGCGCTCCTGGATGAGGTCCGACAATCGCAGCATCGAGGAGTCGGTGCGGATGTTGGTGCCCTGGGCCGTGTTGAAGCTCGTCCAGAAGATGAGCCCGGCCAGTGCGAAGACCCCGCCGGTCAGCAGGCGCACGGGCTTGAAGCGCCGGACAGGTGAGCTGGTGGAGTCCGCAGAATTGCTCAACGTACCCTTATCCTCTCCGACGCCGCGGAAGCACTACGCTAACGGACGCCCGGGCCGATCAGCCCACCTTGTAACCCAGCGCGGTCACGCAGCGCATCGACAGGAGAGAGTTCCCTCGTGCCGAAGTCACGGATCCGCAAGAAAGACGACTTCACGCCGCCGCCGGTGAAGCAGCAGAACATCAAGCTGACCACCGGCCGTCGCTGGGTGGCGCCGTTGATGCTGGCGATGTTCCTGATCGGCCTGGCCTGGATCGTCGTCTTCTATGTGACGAGCGGCGACATGCCCGTCCAGGCGCTGCACAACTGGAACATCGTGGTCGGCTTCGGCTTCATCGCCGCTGGCTTCGTCGTGTCCACGCAGTGGAAGTAGCCTCGGCACACCAAGCCTTCCCCTAAGCCTTTCGGCGAGTTATCCACACCCTCGTCCACAGTGGGGAAAACTCAGACGATCTGTGGATAACTTCCGGGACGTTGACGCCGGTGTGACCGGGCGCACGTGCTGTGCTCCCCTGGCCACACCGGTGTCTTCCAGCGCAAACGCAGCTCAGAGGCGTCGCGGAGGCGGGGAACGGACGTTCCCGCACACCGTGCACAAGATTCCGCACTCGCTGTGGACAACGTGTGCATCCACCGATGTGGGTGACGTAACCCGAACGGCTCCCCGCAGCTCCGCTCAGGCGAGCTGGAGGGTCCGTACGCACACCACCACGACGATCGCCAGCGCCGCCGCCGCGCAGGTGAGGCCCTGCACCAGCGCGCGCTTGTCCCGAGGGGCGTGCACCATGCCATACGCCACCGCCGTGCCCACCACGAGCCCGCCGACGTGTGCTTCCCGGGCGATGTTGTGCCACGTGAAGGTGAAGATCAGGTTGAGCACGAGCAGCGCGATCACCGGGCGCATGTCGTACCTCATCCGCCGCAGCAGCACGGCGGTGGCACCCAGCAGGCCGAAGATCGCGCCCGAGGCACCCAGTGAGGGCTGGTTCGGCTCGGCGATCAGATAGGTCAGCGCGCTGCCGCCCAGTCCGGACAGCAGATAGAGGGCCAGATAGCGGGCGCGGCCCAGCGCGGCCTCCAGGGGCGGGCCCAGGAACCAGAGCGAGATCATGTTGAAGGCGATGTGCTCCGGTGCCTGGTGCAGGAAGACGGCCGTCAGCAGCCGGTACCACTGGCCGTCGGCGACGCCCTCCACCGGGCCGCCGTAAAAGCGCGCCTGTCCCAGCATCTCCAGGGAGTCCAGCAGGCCGTCCCCGACGGTCATCACCGCGATCCACAGGGCGACGTTGAGCCCGATCAGGATCTTGGTCACCAGGCGCGGATCGTCGGTGTGCACGCTCCCCGCGACGGTGCGCGGCGCGGAGGCGGCGGGGCCGTGCCCCGTGCCGGAACCACTGCCCACACACTCCGGGCACTGGAAGCCGACGGAGGCGCTGACCATGCACTGCGGGCAGATCGGACGCTCGCAGCGGGTGCAGCGGATGCCGGTCTCCCGGTCCGGATGGCGGTAACAGCGGTCGGCCTGGTCGCTCATGCTCTCCCCTTGCCCCTGTCGCGGGCGCTGCTCGGTGCGCGGCAGCGGTGCCCTGCCCGGCAGCACGCCGCCCCGCCCGTCATACGGACGGACGGGGCGCCAGGTTCCCCCGGGACGTCGTGACAGCCGCGCGGCCCGGCGTCAGCGGGTCTCGACGACGACGGACTCGATGACCACGTCCTGGACGGGGCGGTCGGTGCGCGGGTTGGTCTGGGCGCTGGCAATGGCGTCCACGACCTTCTTGCTCGCGTCGCTCGCGACCTCGCCGAAGATGGTGTGCTTGCCGGTCAGCCAGGCGGTGGGGGACACGGTGATGAAGAACTGCGAGCCGTTGGTGCCCGGGCCGGCGTTGGCCATGGCCAGCAGGTAGGGCTTGGTGAAGGCGAGCTCCGGGTGGAACTCGTCGGCGAACTGGTAACCGGGGCCGCCCGTGCCGTTGCCCAGCGGGTCGCCGCCCTGGATCATGAAGCCCTCGATGACGCGGTGGAAGACCGTGCCGTCGTAGAGCTTGTCCGTGGTCTTCGCGCCCGTCGAGGGGTTGACCCACTCGCGCTCGCCCTTGGCGAGCTCGACGAAGTTCTTGACCGTCTTGGGGGCGTGGTGCGGCAGGAGCCGAATCTCGATGTCGCCCTGGTTGGTCTTGAGGGTGGCGAAAAGCTGCTCGGCCACGGATCTACCTTCCATAGTCTTCACTGACGGCTACCGATCCTCGCACGACGGGTATCCGGCGGGAGCCATCAAAGCCCGGCGCGCGGCGGCGAACCGTGGCATTGTCGACCGGAGCTCCCCTTACGGCGTTCTCCCGGGGGAACGCGTTCTCCGGAAGGCGCTGCACGTGTCGTGGCTCCGCCAGGGGGCGGCTCCCCCGGCACCCGGATGCCCGCTCGCACATGCCGGTCCGCCCATCGGCAGGCATGATTTTCCACTGGGTGGAAAGGCGACAAACCATACGCCACCGAGGAGGAGGTTCACGTGACCCGCAAGCACAGCGTGCACGCCGCGACCTGCACGGCCAAGGACAGCGTGCGTCACGCCGCGGAAGTGGTGGCGCCCTACGCAGGCACCGCGAAGGACGCGGCCGCGCACTACGCCCACGAGGCCCGGGCACGGCTCGCGCCCATGGTCGCCGACGCCGCTCACCAGGCCCGGGCCCAGTACGACGTCCATCTGCAGCCCCGGCTCGAGCACGCCCGCGAGGCCCTGCCGCCGAAGCTGGACCACGCGGCGGCCCGCGCCCGCGCCGCCGCCGAGCCCGTCCGGGACGAGGCGCTCTCCCGGGGCACCGCCGCCCTCGCCGCGCTGCGCGGCGAGGTCTCCGCCGCCGAGGTGGAGATGCTCGTGCGCAAGCGCAGTCGCGGCTGCCGCGTGGGCCGGGCGGCCAAGCGGCTGGCGGTGGTGGGTCTGCTCGCGGGTGCGGCCTTCGTCGCGTGGAAGTGGTGGGACAAGCAGGCCAACCCCGACTGGCTCGTCGAGCCCCCGGAGGCCACCGAGCCCGGCCGCTCCCCCCTCACCTCGGTGGACGGCAGCGCGGAGTCCTCGCTCCTCGACCCGGAGGTCCGTGCCAAGCAGGCGAAGGACTCCGACGACGAGCCCGGCGACACCGCCTGACCCAGGACGCACCGGCCCAGGACGCAAAGAAACCCCTCCGACCGCGTTTACGCAGGTCGGAGGGGTTTCGTCTGTGGAGCCTAGGGGAGTCGAACCCCTGACATCTGCCATGCAAAGACAGCGCTCTACCAACTGAGCTAAGGCCCCGTCGGGGACCAGACTACCCGGTGCCAGGAGTGTTTCCCGACCGGGTATCGCCGGGACCCACCACTCTCCGTAGGATGCACCGCAAGATTCGCGGCAGCGAAGCGAAGGGGAGAGCGAGATGGACGCAGCACAGCAGGAAGCCACCGCCCGCGCACGGGAGCTGCAGCGCAGCTGGTACGGGGAGCCGTTGGGGGCGCTCTTCCGCCGTCTCATCGACGACCTCGGCCTCAACCAGGCCCGTCTCGCCTCCGTTCTGGGCCTTTCGGCGCCCATGCTCTCGCAGCTGATGAGCGGTCAGCGCGCGAAGATCGGCAATCCTGCCGTGGTGCAGCGGGTCCAGGCGCTCCAGGAGCTCTCCAGCCAGGTCGCGGACGGCAGCGTGAGCGCCGCCGAGGCCGCCGAGCGGATGGAGGAGGTCAAGAAGAGCTCGGGCGGCTCGGTCCTCAACTCCACCCAGACCACGGCCAGCAGCGGTGCGCCGACCGTGCGCCGCGTGGTGCGCGAGATCCAGTCGCTGCTGCGCTCCGTGGCGGGCGCGGGCGACATCATCGACGCCGCGGTCACCCTCGCTCCCACCCACCCCGAACTGGCCGAGTTCCTGCGGGTCTACGGCGCCGGACGGACAGCCGAGGCGGTCGCGCACTACGAGGCGCACCAGAGCTGACCGTGTGGGCACGGCGCGGCGGGTGGCTGGGGTGGGGGCAATACGGCTGGCCTGGGCGGGGGCGGTACAGACGCGATGGGTGAGCTCTTCGCCGGGCGGTACGAGCTGGTGGACCCGATCGGTCGCGGCGGGGCGGGGGCCGTGTGGCGGGCCTGGGACCGGCGCCGCAAGCGCTACGTGGCCGCCAAGGTGCTCCAGCAGTCCGACGCCCACACCCTGCTGAGGTTCGTCCGCGAGCAGGCGCTGCGGATCGACCACCCCCATGTGCTCGCGCCGATGAGCTGGGCGGCCGACGACGACAAGGTGCTGTTCACCATGGACGTGGTGCGCGGCGGCTCGCTCGCCCATCTCATCGGCGATTACGGCCCCTTGCCGCCGCACTTCGTGTGCGTTCTCCTCGACCAGTTGCTGTCGGGGCTCACCGCGGTGCATGCGGAAGGCGTGGTGCACCGGGACATCAAACCGGCCAACCTCCTTTTGGAGGCGACCGGTACTGGGCGGCCGCATTTACGCCTCTCCGATTTCGGTATCGCCATGCGCAAGGGCGAGCCCCGGCTGACCGAGACCAACTTCGTGATGGGGACGCCCGGTTACTTCGCGCCGGAGCAAATGGTGGGCGAGGAGCCCGACTTCCCCGCGGATCTCTTCGCCGTCGGTCTGGTGGCGCTCTATCTGCTCACGGGCCGCAAACCGGATGCCGAGGCGCTCGTGGAGCGATTCCTGGAGCACGGCGTGCCAGGCCCGCCGGAAGAGGTCCCGGCGCCGCTGTGGGAGGTGATCGCGAATCTGCTGCAGCCCGACCCCTACGCCCGTTTCCGCACCGCTGCGGGGGCGCGCAAGGCGCTTGCGGCCGCCGTGAAGCTGCTGGATCCGCCCCCGGCGGACGAGGAGCGGATCGAGGTCTTCGACCAGCTGGGCCCGCTGCCCGAGGGTTTCGGCCCGAACGGCCCCGCGCCGCGGCCGGAGCGCTCACCGGAAGGGGAAACGCCGGCCACCGTCCGTCCGGCGGCACCGCCCCGCCCGAACTACCCGCCCACACGGCCCTACAGCGGCGCTCAGCCCTTCTCCCGGCCGCTGCCGCGACCCGCGGCGCCGCCGCCCCCGCTCGTGGCCCATACGCCCCCTGCAAGGCCGTTACGGCCCGCACGCGGGCGTCCCGGCCCCTCGCCCAAGGTGGCGGTCCCGGTGCTGCTCGTCGCGCTGCTGTGCCTGGCGGTCGGGGTGTGGGCGCTCACGGCCGGAGGGTGGTGAGCAGCCGCAGGCAGTTCACTTTCGCAATCATTTTATTTGCGATTGCAAGTATTCGGGGGATGGAACGGCCAAAGGGGCCCGGAACGCCACGCCACAGACCCCGGAACGCCACAGGGCCCCGGCCGCTTGAAGCGGCCGGGGCCCTGCGTCAAAACTCGTGATGGCTCACACGCCCGAACCTGCGGGCACGGAGTCGGTCGCCTCCGTCCACAGGTCCTGCTCGGCACGATCCGCCTGGATCTGCCGGTACACGAGGAGCCCGCCGATGGCGGCCAGTGCGACCAGGAGCAGCTTCTTCACCGCGCGACCTCGTCTTTCCTTGACGTAAGGGGACCTCTGGTGGCCGATGATACACACCGGCCGATACCGATCGGTGACCTGCGTCCGCTCCCCCGGCAGCCGCCCGGCCACGGCCTCCGTGGATAGCCTCCGGCCCGAACTCCCAAAAGCGATCGGCCCGGACGGAGAATTCCGTCCGGGCCGATCGTGCGGTGGGGCTAACAGGACTTGAACCTGTGGCCTCTTCCTTATCAGGGAAGCGCTCTAACCGTCTGAGCTATAGCCCCGCGCTGCACCGAAAGATTAGCGCACTTGGGGCCCAGTCCCAAAATCGTCCGGGCCCCGGCCTCCTCCGGCCGCTATTCGTCCTCGGCGAGAGTGAGCTCGACGCCGCCCACGAACCCGGCGGAGAGGTTGTAGACAAAGGCTCCCAGCGTCGCCAGGGCCGTCGCCAGCACCACGTCGATCACGGCGATCACCGAGGTGAACAGCAGCACGTTCGGCAGCGACAGGAACGACTGCAGGTCGAAGCCGCCGCCCTCGCTGGAGCCCGTGGCGTCGCTGATCGTGCCGCCGACGGTGGAGAAGACGCCCATGACGTCCAGGACCGTCCACAGCACGGCCGCCGCCACGATCGTGCACACGCCCAGCGCCACCGACAGCAGGAAGCTGACCTTCATCACCGACCACGGGTCGGCCTTGGCCACCCGCAGCCGTGCCTTGCGCGTCCGCGGGGCCGTACGGGCCTCAGGACGCGCCGGGCGGGCCTGCTCCGGGACGGTGGGCCGGCCGGACGCCTTGACGGGGCCTGCGGCCTTGGCGGGCTCCGTGGCCTTGGCGGACCCGCGCGCGGCCTTGGCGGGCTTGCCGGCCTTGCCGTTCTTGGAAGCGGATTCGGAAGCGGAACCGGATGCGTCATCGGCTGCGGCACCCGAAGCGGAATCCGAAGCGGAGCGCTCCGCCGGAGGCTCGTAGGCCTTCGGCGGGTGGTAGGGCTGAGGACCTCGGGTCTCCGTCACGCTCTTCCCCCTGCCTGCGGACTTGGTGTCACCACCCTTGGAGACTGCCCCACCCTCGCCGTCGGCATCTGCGGTGCCGACGGCCTTGGTGTCCTCGGTGCCCGAGCCACGGGAACCTGCTGTATCGGTGACGGTGCGGGCGGAACCGCTCCGCTTGGCACCGGCCCCGCCTGCCGCGGTGCCCGTGGCTCGACTCACGACTTACTCCTCGGTGTCCTCGGCCGTGGGCGCCGTGCCCTCGGCCGCCCCCGGCCCGTCGCCCTCGGCTGCGTCGGCCAACTCCTCGACGCCCTCAGCCTCGCGACCGGCCTCGGCGTTCCGTGCGATGCCCACGACGGCATCGCGCTTGCCCAGGTTGATCAGTTGGACGCCCATGGTGTCACGGCCGGTCTCCCTGACCTCGTCCACCCGGGTGCGGATCACGCCGCCGCCCAGCGTGATGGCGAGGATCTCGTCGCTCTCCTCGACCACCAGGGCGCCGACCAGCGAACCGCGGTCCTCGACGATCTTGGCAGCCTTGATGCCGAGACCGCCACGGCCCTGGACCCGGTACTCGTCGACATTGGTCCGCTTCGCGTAACCGCCGTCTGTCGCGGTGAAGACGAACGTGCCCGGCCGGACGACGTTCATCGACAGCAGCTCATCGCCCTCGCGGAAGCTCATGCCCTTGACGCCCGAGGTGGCGCGGCCCATGGGACGGAGGGCTTCATCCGTTGCGGTGAACCGGATGGACTGCGCCTTCTTGCTGACCAGCAGCAGGTCGTCCTCGGCGGAGACCAGCTCGGCACCGATCAGCTCGTCCTCGACACCGCCGTCCGTCTCGCGGAGGTTGATGGCGATGACACCGCCGGAGCGCGGCGAGTCGTAGTCCTTGAGCGGGGTCTTCTTCACCAGGCCGGACTTGGTGGCGAGCACCAGGTAGGGCGCCGCCTCGTAGTCGCGGACGGCGAGGATCTGGGCGATCTTCTCGTCCGGCTGGAAGGCCAGCAGGTTGGCCACGTGCTGGCCGCGCGCGTCCCGGCCGGCGTCCGGCAGCTCGTAGGCCTTGGCGCGGTAGACCCGGCCCTTGTTGGTGAAGAACAGCAGCCAGTGGTGCGTGGTGGAGACGAAGAAGTGGTCGACGATGTCGTCCTGCTTGAGCTTCGTGCCCCGTACGCCCTTGCCGCCGCGCTTCTGCGAGCGGTAGTCCTCGGTCTTGGTGCGCTTGACGTAGCCACCGTTGGTGATGGTGACGACGATGTCCTCTTCGGCGATGAGGTCCTCGATGGACATGTCGCCGTCGAAGGGGATCAGCTCGGAGCGCCGGTCGTCGCCGAACTTGTCGACGATGGCGGCGAGCTCCTCGCTGATGATCATCCGCTGCCGCTCGGGCGAGGCGAGGATCGCGTTGTACTCGTTGATCTTCGCCTGGAGCTCGTCGTGCTCCGCGGTGATCTTCTGGTGCTCCAGGGCCGCCAGGCGGCGCAGCTGCATTTCCAGGATCGCGTTGGCCTGGATCTCGTCGATCTGCAGCAGGCCCATCAGGCCCCCGCGGGCGACGTCGACGGTGTCGCTGCGCCGGATCAGCGCGATGACCTCGTCGATGGCGTCCAGGGCCTTGAGCAGGCCGCGCAGGATGTGGGCGCGCTCCTCGGCCTTGCGCAGCCGGAAGCGGGTGCGCCGGACGATGACCTCTACCTGGTGGGTGACCCAGTTGCGGATGAAGGCGTCCAGCGACAGGGTGCGCGGCACGCCGTCCACCAGCGCCAGCATGTTGGCGCCGAAGTTCGTCTGCAGGTCGGTGTGCTTGTAGAGGTTGTTGAGGACGACCTTGGCGACCGCGTCCCGCTTGAGGACGATCACCAGGCGCTGGCCGGTGCGGGAGGAGGTCTCGTCGCGGACGTCCGCGATGCCGCCGACCTTGCCGTCCTTCACCAGGTCGGCGATCTTCTGCGCGAGGTTGTCCGGGTTGACCTGGTAGGGCAGCTCGGTGACCACCAGGCACTGGCGGTTCTGGATCTCCTCGACCTGGACCACCGCACGCATGGTGATCGAGCCGCGGCCGGTGCGGTAGGCCTCCTCGATGCCCTTGCGGCCCACCACGAGGGCGCCGGTCGGGAAGTCGGGGCCCTTGATGCGCTCCATGAGCGCCTCGAGGAGTTCCTCGGGCGTCGCCTCGGGGTTCGCCAGGAACCACTGGGCGCCCTCGGCCACCTCGCGCAGGTTGTGCGGCGGGATGTTGGTGGCCATGCCGACCGCGATGCCCGCCGAGCCGTTGATCAGCAGGTTGGGGATGCGGGCCGGCAGGACCGTCGGCTCCTGGTTGCGGCCGTCGTAGTTGTCCTGGAAGTCGACGGTCTCCTCGTCGATGTCCCGGAGCATCTCCATGGACAGCGGCATCATCTTGCATTCGGTGTACCGCATGGCGGCGGCCGGGTCGTTGCCCGGGGAACCGAAGTTGCCGTTGGAGTCCACCAGCGGCAGACGCATCGACCAGGGCTGGGCGAGGCGCACCAGCGCGTCGTAGATCGAGGCGTCGCCGTGCGGGTGGTACGTACCCATGACGTCACCGACGACACGGGCGCACTTGTAGAAGCCCTTCTCGGGCCGGTAGCCGCCGTCGTACATCGCGTAGAGCACGCGGCGGTGCACCGGCTTGAGGCCGTCGCGGACGTCGGGCAGCGCACGCGAGACGATCACGCTCATCGCGTAGTCGAGGTAGGAGCGCTGCATCTCCGTCTCGAGCCCCACGGGCTCGACGCGCATCCCCACGCCCTCCAGCGGTGCGGGGGCGCCTTCGGGCGTCACTTCGGGCACAGGGGCGGTGGGAGTCTCAGGGGTCTCGTCGGCCATTGCTGTTCAAAGTCCTTTCGCGCTGCGGCTGTTTCTCGTGGGCCGACAGGCTCAGATGTCGAGGAAGCGGACGTCCTTGGCGTTGCGCTGGATGAAGGAGCGCCGTGCCTCGACGTCCTCGCCCATGAGCACCGAGAACAGGTCGTCCGCCTGCGCGGCGTCGTCCAGGGTGACCTGGCCGAGCACACGGTGGTCGACGTCCATGGTGGTGACGCGCAGCTCCTCGGCGTTCATCTCGCCGAGGCCCTTGAAGCGCTGGACCGAGTCGTCCTTGATCCGCTTGCCGTTCTCCCGGCCGAGCTGGATCAGCGCGTCGCGCTCGCGGTCGGAGTAGGCGTACTCGAAGTCGTCCCGGCCCCACTTGATCTTGTACAGCGGCGGACGGGAGAGGTAGACGTGCCCGGCCTCGACCAGCGGCCGCATGAAGCGGAAGAGGAAGGTCAGCAGCAGGGTGTTGATGTGCTGGCCGTCGACGTCGGCGTCCGCCATCAGGATGATCTTGTGATAGCGGAGCTTCGCGATGTCGAAGTCCTCGTGCACGCCGGTGCCGAAGGCGGAGATCAGCGCCTGGACCTCGGTGTTCTGCAGGATCTTGTCGACGCGCGCCTTCTCGACGTTGAGGATCTTGCCTCGGATCGGGAGGATCGCCTGGTACTGCGGGTTCCGGCCGGACTTGGCCGAGCCGCCGGCGGAGTCACCCTCGACGATGAAGATCTCGCACTTCGTCGGGTCGTTGGACTGGCAGTCGCTGAGCTTGCCCGGCAGCGACGCCGTCTCCAGCAGGCCCTTGCGGCGGGTCAGGTCGCGCGCCTTGCGGGCCGCCACGCGGGCGGTCGCGGCCTGGATGCCCTTGCGGATGATGTC
Organism: Streptomyces olivoverticillatus; assembly: GCF_014203555.1. Classification (GTDB taxonomy): domain Bacteria; phylum Actinomycetota; class Actinomycetes; order Streptomycetales; family Streptomycetaceae; genus Streptomyces; species Streptomyces olivoverticillatus. The sequence goes on from NZ_JACHJH010000004.1 coordinate 243,405, forward strand.
CGCGGCCTCGTTGGGGTTGCGGTCGAGCCAGTCCGTGAGGTGCTCGTGGACGACCTTCTGCACGAAGGTCTTGGCCTCGGTGTTGCCGAGCTTCGTCTTCGTCTGGCCCTCGAACTGCGGCTCGCCGAGCTTGACGGAGATGATCGCGGTCAGACCCTCGCGGATGTCCTCACCCGTGAGGTTGTCGTCCTTCTCGCGCAGCAGCTTCTTGTCGCGGGCGTAACGGTTGATCAGACCGGTCAGCGCGGCGCGGAAGCCCTCTTCGTGCGTACCGCCCTCGTGGGTGTGGATGGTGTTGGCGAAGCTGTACACACCCTCGCTGTACTGGCTGTTCCACTGCATCGCGATCTCGACCGAGAGCATGCGCTCCTTGTCCTCGGCCTCGACGTCGATGACGGTCGGGTGGATCAGCTCGCCCTTACGCGAGTTGAGGTACTTCACGAAGTCGACGATGCCGCCCTCGTAGTGGTACTCGACCGTGAGCGGCTTGCCCTCTTCGTCGACGTGGTCGGCGCGGAAGTCCGTCAGCGAGATGCGCAGGCCCTTGTTGAGGAAGGCCATCTCCTGGAAGCGCCGCGCGAGCGTCTCGAAGGAGTACTCGGTGGTCTCGAAGATGTCGCCGTCGGCCCAGAAGGTGACCGAGGTGCCGGACTCGTCGGTCGCCTCGTTCTTCTGCAGCGGGGCCGTGGGGGCACCGAGCTTGTAGTCCTGGGTCCAGCGGAAGCCGTCGCGCTTGACCTCGACAGCGACGCGCGTCGACAGGGCGTTGACGACCGAAACGCCGACGCCGTGCAGACCGCCGGAGACGGCGTAGCCGCCGCCGCCGAACTTGCCGCCCGCGTGCAGCACGGTGAGCACGACCTCGACGGCCGGCTTCCCCTCGGAGGGGACGATGTCCACGGGGATGCCGCGGCCGTTGTCGACGACGCGCACGCCGCCGTCGGGCAGGATCGTCACGTCGATGGTGTCCGCGTGTCCGGCCAGGGCCTCGTCGACGGAGTTGTCGACGACCTCCTGCACCAGGTGGTGCAGGCCACGCTCACCGGTCGAGCCGATGTACATGCCGGGCCGCTTGCGGACCGCGTCCAGTCCCTCCAGGACGGTGATCGCGCTGGCGTCGTACGACGCCGACGTCTCAGCGGAAGGGGCGCCGGGTGCGGCGCCCTCGTCCTGGGAGGTGGTGGTGTTCTCGTTGGGGTTGCCGGAATCGGCCACGAAGCGCCCTTTCTGGCACAGCACAGGCCTTCCCCTGCCTACGGCGGAAGACCCCGCCCGGGGCAGGCAGGAGCGGCTGCGTCGTTCAGCGTTGGTCGACGAGTCCCGCAAGCCGGCGGGATTACTACCAGTGTACCGGTGGCACTGACATGAATGGGGGTTTGGCGGTGCCTGAGTCCTCACGTGCCGCCCTGAACCGGCATCAGCCGACTCCCTATATGTAGACCCGGGCTCCAAGAGGCTCACAGCGGCACTCAGCGCTTCCGGCTGTCAACCACCCGCAACCATGAGCGGAGTCCCAGGGGGCATCCGGGGTCACGGAGGCCTCCGGGCGCACACCGGAGGTCGATCCGGCGCCCGGTTTCACCCGTAGGTGTCGCCCGGGCCGGTGCTGCCGGGGGCGCGCAGCGGCCCGTAGCGCCGTCCGGGCCCTCCCGGACCCAGCACCTTGATCATCTTTACGGTGCCCTGGCCCAGGTCGTCGTTGAGCCGGGCCACCAGCTGCGGCGCCAGCAGCCGCAGCTGCGTCGCCCACGCCGTCGAGTCGCACTGCACGGTCAGCACCCGTGCGTCCTCGTCGTACTTCTGCGGCTCGCAGTGCAGTGCCACCTCCGGGCCCACCATCTGCGGCCAGCGGCCCATCACCCCGCCCACCGCGGCGGGCGTCTCCCAACCGCGCTCGGTGATCAGCCGGTTGATCGCGGCGCCCAGCGGCAGCGGGTCGCGGCCGTCGGCGCGCGCGCCGGAGCGCAGGCCGCCGCGGCGCGCCTGCTTCTTCTGGAGTGCGGCGTTGCCGCGTGCCCGGGCCTGCTCCTTGGCGGCGCGCAGCGCCACCCGGGCCAGATCCACTCCGGAGGGCTCGGGCGGGGTGGGGGGCGTCACCGGCTGCTCGCTCATACGCGCTCGACCGCACCTTCCGCGACCGCGTAGCGCGCACCGGACAGGAGGGCGGGCACGTCGTCGTCGACGGCGGCCGTCACCAGCACCTGCTCGCCGGGCGCGACCATCTCGGCCAGCCGCTCCCGCCGCCGGGCGTCGAGCTCGGCGAAGACGTCGTCCAGGATGAGCACCGGCTCGTTGCCCTCCGAGCGCAGCAGCTCGTACGAGGCCAGGCGCAGGGCCAGCGCGTACGACCAGGACTCGCCGTGCGAGGCGTAGCCCTTGGCCGGGAGCTCGCCCAGGCGCAGCACCAGTTCGTCGCGGTGCGGGCCGACCAGGGTCACGCCGCGCTCGATCTCCTGCTTGCGCGCCTCGCCGAGCGCCGCGGCGAGGACCTCGTAGAGCTCCTCGCGGCTGTGGGCGCCCTCCGATCCGGCCGGGCCCCGGTAGTCGAAGGAGACCGGGCCGCCGCCGGGCGCCAGCTGCTCGTACGCCTTGTCGGCCAGCGGGCGCAGGGTGGCGATCAAGTCCAGGCGGTGGGCGAGCAGCTCGGCGCCGGCGCGGGCCAGGTGCTGGTCCCACACGTCGAGGGTGGACAGGTCCATGCCCTTGCCTCCGTGGCGGCGGGCCATGGCGGCGGACTTCAGCAGGGTGTTGCGCTGCTTGAGGACGCGCTCGTAGTCGGAGCGGACGCCGGCCATGCGCGGGGCGCGGGCGGTGATCAGCTCGTCGAGGAAGCGGCGGCGCTCGCCGGGGTCGCCCTTGACCAGCGCCAGGTCCTCGGGGGCGAACAGGACGGTGCGCACGATGCCGAGGACATCGCGCGGTCTGACCTGGGAGGAACGGTTGATCCTGGCCCGGTTGGCCTTGCCGGGGTTGAGCTCCAGCTCGATCAGCTGCTGGCGCTCGCCCTGGGTGACGGCGGCGCGGATGACCGCGCGCTCCGCCCCGAGCCGGACCATCGGGGCGTCGGAGGAGACCCGGTGGCTGCCGAGGGTGGCGAGATAGCCGACGGCCTCGACCAGGTTGGTCTTGCCCTGGCCGTTGGGGCCCACGAAAGCCGTGACGCCCGGGTCGAGTGGGACCTCGGCCCGGGCGTACGAGCGGAAGTCGGCCAGCGACAGATGCGAAACATGCATGGTTGCGCGCCGACCTCCCCCGGCTGCGGGTGTTACTTGCTCTCGACCGCGTGGCCACCGAACTGGTTGCGCAGCGCGGCGATCATCTTCATCTGCGGGGAGTCCTCCTGGCGCGAGGCGAAGCGCGCGAAGAGCGAGGCCGTGATCGCGGGCAGCGGCACGGCGTTGTCGATGGCGGCCTCGACCGTCCAGCGGCCTTCGCCGGAGTCGGCCGCGAAGCCGCGCAGGCGGTCCAGGTGCTCGTCCTCGTCGAGGGCGTTGACGGCCAGATCCAGCAGCCAGGAACGGATGACCGTGCCCTCCTGCCAGGAGCGGAAGACCTCGCGCACGTCGGTGACGGAGTCGACCTTCTCCAGGAGCTCCCAGCCCTCGGCGTAGGCCTGCATCATGGCGTACTCGATGCCGTTGTGGACCATCTTGGCGAAGTGGCCGGCGCCGACCTTGCCCGCGTGGACCGAGCCGAAGTCGCCTTCGGGCTTGAGCGCGTCGAAGACCGGCTGGACCTTCGCCACGTTCTCGGCGGTGCCGCCGTACATCAGGGCGTAGCCGTTCTCCAGGCCCCAGACGCCGCCGGAGACGCCGCAGTCGACGAAGCCGATGCCCTTGGCCGCCAGCTCCTCGGCGTGCTTCTCGTCGTCGGTCCAGCGGGAGTTTCCGCCGTCGACGACGACGTCGCCGGGGGACAGCAGCTCGCCGAGCTCGTCGATCGTGGACTGGGTGGCGGCACCGGCCGGGACCATCACCCACACGACGCGCGGACCCTGCAGGGAATCCACAAGCTCCTTGAGGCTGTGGACATCCGCCAGGTCGCGGTTGCGGTCGTATCCGATGACGGTGTGGCCTGCGCGGCGGATGCGCTCGCGCATGTTGCCGCCCATCTTGCCGAGACCGACGAGACCGAGCTCCATCAGTGATCCTCTATGCCGTAGTCGTTGCGATTCCTGGGACCGAGCCTACGCCCGAGGGCCGGTGCACACCTGTGGGGCCGGGGCGCTCAAAGGGTGAGTGCCCCGGTCCCGGGAGGCATGGGCTCAGCCGGACAGTCGCACCGGCATGATCAGGTACTTGTAGGCCTCGTCGGCCTCCGCGTCCACGGCCGGCTTACCGCTGAGCAGCGCGGGCTTGGTGGAGGTGGTGAAGGAGAGCTGGGCGACCGGCGAGTCGATGGCGGACAGGCCCTCCAGCAGGAAGCCGGGGTTGAACGCGATCGAGATGTCGTCGCCCTCGAGCTGGGCGTCGACCCTTTCCACAGCCTGTGCGTCGTCGCTGGAGCCGGCCTCCAGGATGAGCACGCCCTGCTCGAAGCTGAGGCGCACGGGGGTGTTCCGCTCGGCGACGAGTGCGACGCGCTTGACGGCCTCGACGAACGGGGCGGTCTCGATCACGGCGACGGAGTTGAACTCGGTCGGGAAGAGCGTGCGGTACTTCGGCAGGTCGCCCTCGAGGAGGCGGGTGGTCGTGCGGCGACCGGCGCCCTCGAAGCCGATGAGGCCCTCACCGGCACCGGAGCCGCTCAGCGCGAGCGAGACCGTGTCGCCGCCGCTGAGCGACTTGGCGGTGTCCAGGAGCGTCTTGGCGGGCACCAGGGCGACGGCGGAGATGTCCGGCGTCTCGGGCTTCCACATGAACTCGCGGACCGCGAAGCGGTAGCGGTCGGTGGAGGCCAGGGTGACGGTGTCGCCCTCGATCTCGATGCGCACACCGGTGAGCACCGGCAGCGTGTCGTCGCGGCCGGCGGCGATGGCCACCTGGGCGACGGCCGAGGCGAAGACCTCGCCGGGCACGGTGCCGGTGGCGGTCGGCATCTGCGGCAGCGACGGGTACTCCTCCACAGGCAGGGTGTGGAGTGTGAATCGCGAGGAGCCGCAGACGACCGTGACGCGCACGCCGTCCGTGGAGATCTCCACAGGCCTGTTGGGAAGTGCGCGGCAGATGTCGGCGAGCAGGCGGCCGGAGACGAGGACGGTGCCGTCCTCCTCCACATCGGCCTCGACCGAGACGCGGGCGGAGACCTCGTAGTCGAAGCCGGAGAGGCTCAGGGAGCCGTCCTCGGCCTTCAGCAGCAGGCCCGCGAGGACCGGCACCGGCGGACGGGCCGGGAGGCTGCGGGCCGCCCAGGCCACTGCCTCCGCGAGTACATCGCGCTCCACCCGGATCTTCACCGGAACCGCCTCCTGCTTGTTGCTGGCTCGCCCTGCTGGCTACGTCGTCGGCTGAGTTGCCGGAGACCAGTCTGACGCACGCCGCTGACAGTCGGTGCGGCTGGCGGTCAAGTCGAGGTCCGGGGCGTGGCGCGGCCCGAGGCCGATTCATCCACAGCACCCACTTCGAAACCAGTTCCCCGCTAGATCTCTGTGGTCGTAGTAGTAGGGCCTGTGGAAACGGTGGAAAACTGCCTTTGCCCAGGTCGGAACGGATTTTTTGTCCACCGGGCCTGTGGGTGGAGGCGGTGGAAAACCGGGGTGGTCTGTGGACCACGGAAAGTTCTGCACACCCGGTGCACAGGCAGGGCCCACTTCTCCCCAGGGCCATCCCCAGGTTTACCCACGTTGCCCACAGCCCAACCCGGCACCTTGGTGTGACGCCTTTCACTCGGTGCGGTGACCTTGGGCGTTTCGTTGCCGAACAGTGGACAGGGATGTGGAAAGGCTGTGTATAACACCGGTCCTCCTGTGGGCGGCCGGTGGACAACGGTCGGGGCCGTTGTGAGCAGTCCGGCCGTCCACAGGCTGTGGAACCTCGTCGACCACAAATCCACAACCCCCTGACCTCCCCTGATGGCATATCAACAGCCCGGTCTGTGGACACCGTCTGGATAACTTCGCCCTCCCCAGGGTGTGGACGGTGGACAGCGGCGAAATCTGTGGAGAACCGGCAGGTCGGAGGCGGTATTCGAACAGGCTGGGGATATCCGGGCGGGGCCCGAGGACGGCGAGGACGGGCTCGGGGACGGTGGAGACGGGCTCGGGGACGGGCAAGACGGGCTTGAGGACGGGCTCCGGGATGGCGGGGACGGGGCCCGAGGACGGCGAAAGGGCGCCCCGGGGAAGCTCCCGAAGCGCCCTCAGCGGTGCGCGGGCGGCCTGTCTCAGCCGTTCTTGATGCGGTTGGTCAGCTCGGTCACCTGGTTGTAGATCGAGCGCCGCTCGGCCATCAGAGCGCGGATTTTGCGGTCCGCGTGCATCACGGTCGTGTGGTCGCGGCCGCCGAACTGTGCGCCGATTTTCGGCAGCGAGAGGTCGGTGAGCTCCCGGCAGAGGTACATGGCGATCTGCCGGGCCGTCACCAGCACCCGGCTGCGCGAGGCACCGCACAGGTCCTCGACCGTGTGCCCGAAGTAGTCGGCGGTGGCGGCCATGATGGCCGTCGCGGTGATCTCCGGTGCCGCGTCCTCGCCACCGGGGATGAGGTCCTTCAGCACGATCTCGGTGAGGCCGAGGTCCACCGGCTGCCGGTTCAGGCTCGCGAAGGCGGTGACGCGGATCAGCGCGCCCTCCAGCTCGCGGATGTTGCGCGAGATGCGGGACGCGATGAACTCCAGCACCTCCGGCGGAGCGTTGAGCTGCTCCTGGACCGCCTTCTTCCGCAGGATCGCGATGCGCGTCTCCAGCTCCGGCGGCTGCACGTCCGTGATGAGGCCCCACTCGAAGCGGTTGCGCAGCCGGTCCTCCAGGGTGACCAGCTGCTTGGGCGGCCGGTCCGAGGACAGCACGATCTGCTTGTTCGCGTTGTGCAGGGTGTTGAAGGTGTGGAAGAACTCCTCCTGCGTCGACTCCTTGCTCGCCAGGAACTGGATGTCGTCGACCAGCAGGATGTCCATGTCGCGGTAGCGCTTGCGGAACGCGTCCGCCTTGCCGTCGCGGATGGAATTGATGAACTCGTTGGTGAACTCCTCGGAGCTCACGTAGCGCACCCGGGTGCCCGGGTACAGGCTCCGCGCGTAGTGCCCGATGGCGTGCAGCAGATGCGTCTTGCCGAGCCCCGACTCCCCGTAGATGAACAGCGGGTTGTACGCCTTGGCGGGCGCCTCGGCCACCGCCACCGCGGCCGCGTGGGCGAAGCGGTTGGACGCGCCGATGACGAAGGTGTCGAAGAGGTACTTCGGGTTCAGGCGTGCGGTCGGCTCAGCGGCTCCCGAGGCGGAGGACGACGAGGACGACGAGGACGACGAGCCGGAGCCGCCGCCGGAGGCCGATCCCCCGCGCGCGGGGCTCTCGGGCAGCTCGCGGCGCTGCTGCTCGTACGACGGGCGCTCCCCGGCTCCCCCGGAGCGGTAGTCCGGCTGCTGGTGCTGCTGCTCGTACTGCGTGGCGTACGGGTCGCGCTCGCTCTCGGCGAAACCGCCCAGCCGCGGCTGCTGCCAGCCGTAGTCGCCCCGGTCGGGCGCGGGCGGGCCTGCGGGGCCGGAGGGGCCCGTGTGCCGGGGCCAGGAGCCGGGCTCCTGGCGGGGCTGCTGGTAGTCGGGGTACGCGGGGCGGACGGCCGGCAGGTCGTCGGCGGCGGACTGGCGGCCGTAGCCCTCCCGGCCCTCGTAGCCGCCGTGGCCCTCGTAGCCGTCCCGGCCGTTCTCGTACGGGTCGCGTACGTCACGTCCCTGCGCCCCCGTACGGGGGACGGGGCCGGCGCCGGGGTTGTCGTAGGGCGACGGGCGGGTGTCCTGGGCCTGGGGGGCGGGCGGCTCGCCGGCGGAGTCGTCGACGGTGATCGCGATCCGGATGGGGCGGCCGCACTCGCGGCTGAGGGTCTCGCTGACGATGGGGGCCAGGCGGCCCTCCAGGACGCCCTTGGCGAACTCGTTGGGGACGGCCAGCAGGGCCGTGTCGGCCACCAGTGCCAAGGGCTGGCACCGCTTGATCCAGTGCTCGTCCTTGCTCTCCACGCCCTGGCCACGCCCCTCACCGAGGAGCTGTTCGAGCACGCGCGGCCACACTGCGGCAAGATCGGCGGGCAGGTCAGCCACAGGACACGCTCTCTCAGTCACGGGGGGGCGCCCTGGAGTCCCACGAATGTGTGGTTCTCGGGACGGGCGGGAAAGATTAGGAGTTCAGTCAAGGTAGTCAGCCCGAGGCGCGCGGTTCAAGTCGTTGTCCACAGGGTGTGTACAAATGTGCCATGCGGCATGTGCTCGCGGCGCCAGGGCCTCCGGGCAGCTACGGTGTATCCCTGGTGCGCTGCCGGTTTGACCGGATGGCGTAGCCGCGCGTACCGTGACCAGGTCGAGTTGTCGATGGCTGCTGCCGCCTGCCTCCGATGGGCAAAGACGGCGATCCTGTCGGGTCGTGGTCATGAAGCGGTGCACTTGGGCGTATTGCGAGTTCCTCGTGGGCGCACGGTGACAGCCAGGCGATGTCCCGCCATCACACGATTCATTTCTGGAGTCCCCGAGTGAGCAAGCGCACCTTCCAGCCGAACAACCGCCGCCGCGCGAAGACCCACGGCTTCCGCCTGCGCATGCGTACCCGTGCCGGCCGCGCGATTCTCGCGTCCCGCCGTGGCAAGGGTCGCGCCCGCCTGTCGGCCTGACCAGCACGACGTCAAGGTCCATGAAGTGCTGCCTTCCGAGTCTCGGCTGAGGCGGCGCGAGGACTTTGCCACCGCGGTTCGCCGAGGGCGCCGGGCCGGCCGCCCGCTCCTCGTCGTCCACCTACGAAGCGGTTCAACGGACCCGCACACACCCGGGGAGAGTGCTCCCCCGGTGCGTGCGGGTTTCGTCGTGAGCAAGGCCGTCGGCATCGCCGTCGTCCGCAACCGGGTCAAGCGGCGGCTTCGCCACCTCGTGCGTGACCGGCTGGATCTTCTGCCCGCCGGTAGCCTGGTGGTGGTGCGAGCCCTGCCCGGCGCGGGCGAGGCGGACCACGACGAACTGGCCCGCGATCTCGATACCGCGCTGCAGCGGCTGCTGGGAGGGGCGCCGCGAAGCAATCCCCCGGGGGGTGACCCCCGGAACCCCGGTCACCCGGGAGGGAGTGCACAGTGAAGTATCCGCTGCTCTGGTTGATCAAGATCTACCAGTGGACCATCAGCCCTCTGCTGGGCCCGGTCTGCAAGTACTACCCGTCGTGCTCGCACTACGGCTACACAGCCATTGACAGGCATGGTGCGGTCAAAGGAACGGTGCTGACGGCCTGGCGCATCCTGCGCTGCAACCCGTGGTCGCTCGGTGGCGTCGATCACGTCCCTCCCCGGAAGCGTCCGGTCTGGCACCAGCGGCTGAGGAGCCGACTGGGTGGGCACCCCGAAGCGGGGCCCGTCGCTCAGCCCGAGACCCAGCCCAACGCCCAAGGAGCCTGATTCGTGGACACGATCCTCGGTCCCCTCTATTACGCCGTTTCCTGGATCATCGTCCAGTTCCACGCGTTCTACAGCTTGATCTTCGACAGGAACAGCGGCTGGGCGTGGGGCCTGTCGATCGTCTCGCTGGTGGTGCTGATCCGCATCTGCCTGATCCCGCTCTTCGTGAAGCAGATCAAGGCCACGCGGAACATGCAGGCGCTCCAGCCGAAGATGAAGGCGATCCAGGAGCGCTACAAGAGCGACAAGCAGCGCCAGTCCGAAGAGATGATGAAGCTCTACAAGGAGACGGGCACCAACCCGCTCTCGAGCTGTCTCCCGATCCTGGCCCAGTCGCCCTTCTTCATCTCGCTGTACCAGGTCCTGAACCACATCGCGCAGGGCAAGACGGTCGGCTTCATCGACAAGTCGCTGCTGGACAGCGCGCGCCAGGCACACATCTTCGGTGCCCCCCTGTCCGTGAAGTTCACGGACTCCGCGGCCAAGGTCGAGTCCCTCGGCGCCTCGCTGACCGATGTGCGCGTCGTCACGGTCATCATGATCATCCTGATGTCGCTGTCGCAGTTCTACACGCAGCGCCAGCTGATGACCAAGAACGTCGACCTCACGGTGAAGACGCCGTTCATGCAGCAGCAGAAGATGCTGATGTACGTCTTCCCGATCATGTTCGCCGTCTTCGGCATCAACTTCCCCGTCGGTGTCCTGGTCTACTGGCTCACCACCAACGTGTGGACCCTCGGTCAGCAGATGTTCGTCATCCGCCGCAACCCGACCCCCGGCTCCCTCGCCTTCGCCCAGCGCCAGGAGCGCCTGCGCGCCAAGGGCAAGCTCAAGGAGGCCCCGGCCGAGGTCGAGGCCAAGAAGGCCGCCGAGGCCGCCCGCGCCTCCCGCCAGCAGCCCAAGCGGCAGACCAAGTCCAAGCGCCAGGTCGGCGGCACCACCCAGGCTGCCCAGCCCGGCAAGAAGACCTCGCTGGAGAAGGATCAGCCGGGCTCCGGCGAAGGCTCCGGCGGTGACGCCAAGTCCGACCAGGCCGGCGGTTCGTCCCGCGGCACCAAGGCCGGCCAGCGCAAGGGCGGCCCGCAGCAGCCCAAGCACCCGACGAAGAAGTAACGAAGGAGTCCACCGTGACGGACACGCAGCCTCAGACCGGCGGGACCGCCGCTCCGGGCACCGACACCCTCTCCCGGCTGGAGCAGGAGGGCGAGATCGCGGCCGACTACCTCGAGGGGCTGCTGGACATCGCCGACCTCGACGGCGACATCGACATGGACGTCGAGGCCGACCGCGCCTCCGTGTCGATCATCAGCGACTCCACCAGCCGTGACCTGCAGAAGCTGGTGGGCCGCGACGGCGAAGTGCTGGAAGCGCTCCAGGAGCTCACCCGGCTGGCCGTCAACCGGGAGACCGGGGACCGCAGCCGTCTGATGCTCGACATCGCGGGCTTCCGCGCGCGCAAGCGCGAGGAGCTGGCCGAGCTGGGCGCCAAGGCCGCCCAGGAGGCCAAGACCAGCGGCGAGCCGGTCAAGCTCGACCCGATGACGCCCTTCGAGCGCAAGGTCGTCCATGACGCGGTGGCCGCCGCCGGCCTGCGCAGCGAGTCCGAGGGCGATGAGCCCCAGCGCCGAGTGGTCGTACTCCCGGCCTGACCGGTCCCACTTCCAGGTGTGTACGGCCCCGTCTGCTCGCAGGCGGGGCCGAACCTTGTCAGCCTGAGATTCCTCAGGGCACCCTCAGCCTGATATTCAGAAGCCTGATCTTCTGATCAAGACTCCCCGACGATGTTGTACGGAAGGACGGTTCCCCGTGGAAGAGGCAGCGGAGCTCCCCCCGGCGCCCGAAGCGGCGCGGGCGGTTTTCGGTGACCGCTTTCCAGAGGCCGTTCGCTATGCGGAGCTGCTCGCCGACGCGGGGGTGAAGCGCGGCCTGATCGGCCCCCGTGAGGTCCCCAGGCTCTGGGAGCGGCACCTGCTGAACTGCGCGGTGCTCTCCGAAGCCGTACCGGACGGCGTGACGGTGTGCGACGTGGGCTCCGGCGCCGGCCTGCCGGGCATTCCGCTGGCGCTGGTCCGGCCCGACCTGCAGATCACCCTGCTGGAGCCGCTGCTGCGCCGTACGACCTTCCTCCAGGAGGTCGTGGAGCTGCTGGGCCTGGACCATGTCACGGTCGTCCGGGGCCGCGCCGAGGAGATGCTCGGCAAGGTCGAGCCCGTCCACGTCGTCACGGCCCGGGCTGTGGCACCGCTGGACCGGCTCGCCGGCTGGGGTGTACCGCTGCTGCGCCCGTACGGCGAGATGCTCGCTCTCAAGGGCGACACGGCCGAGGAGGAGCTCAAGAGCGCCCGAGGCGCGCTGAGCAAGCTCGGTGTCGTCCGGACATCGGTGCTCCAGGTGGGTGAGGGTGTGGTCGACCCGTTGTCCACAGTGGTCCGGGTCGAGGTGGGGGAGAGCCCCGGCGGGGTGCGCTTCGCCGCCAAGCGGGCCAAGGCGGCCCGGAGCACGCGCTCGCGCCGTCGGCGCTAAGGCATTTTGCCTACGGGCAGTGCTCCATACAAGCTGGCAAAACTACCCATAACGGAGTGTCGCGGCGGGGTCGCGGTGTGTGCCATGCATCGTGTTTCACGTGAAACGTCGCTCCCTGTTGCATGGAATCATCGGCCGAGGGCGCGCGGGTGCCGCCGCTCTCGCCGCGCCGCGTGACCGCCGACCGGTCCAGGACGTGGATTCATCCACAGGCTCATGGGATTCATCCACAGGAGAACGGGCCTCGCTGGTTCACGACCCCGAAAGCATGGCAGGCTCTGCCTATTGCGAGCCTGATGTCGAGGAGAGTGAATCCTTGCGGTCCGACGCCAATCTTGCGGGGCCGATGACCGATCCGGTCCCCGGTCCCCGCCCCGCCGATTCCGAGCCGGTGGCGGCTCCCGGTTTTCTCCCCGCCGGAGAGGCCGCTTCCGAAGTCGTTTCACGTGAAACGCCGCACACCATGCCCCGGCCGGAGCAGACCAGGGTCATGGTGGTCGCCAACCAGAAGGGCGGCGTGGGCAAGACCACCACTACGGTCAACCTCGCGGCGTCCCTGGCGCTGCACGGCAACCGGGTGCTCGTGATCGACCTCGACCCGCAGGGCAATGCCTCCACGGCGCTGGGCATCGATCACCACGCCGAGGTGCCCTCGATCTACGACGTCCTGGTGGACAGCAGGCAGCTCTCCGATGTGGTGCAGCCGGTCATGGATGTGGAGGGGCTCTTCTGCGCCCCTGCCACCATCGACCTCGCGGGCGCCGAAATCGAGCTGGTCTCGCTGGTGGCCCGGGAAAGCCGGCTGGACCGGGCGATCAAGGCCTATGAGCAGCCGCTGGACTACATCCTCATCGACTGCCCGCCCTCGCTCGGCCTGCTGACCGTGAACGCCCTGGTCGCAGGCGCCGAGGTGCTCATCCCGATCCAGTGCGAGTACTACGCGCTGGAGGGGCTGGGGCAGCTGTTGCGCAATGTGGAGCTGGTCCGGGGGCACCTCAACCCCAAGCTCCATGTCTCCACGATCCTGCTGACGATGTACGACGGGCGGACCCGGCTCGCGTCGCAGGTGGCGGACGAGGTGCGCAGCCACTTCGGGCACGAGGTGCTGCGGACCAGCATTCCGCGCTCCGTCCGTATTTCGGAGGCGCCGAGCTATGGGCAGACCGTTCTTACCTATGACCCGGGCTCCAGCGGCGCGCTGTCCTACCTGGAGGCAGCCCGGGAGATCGCACTGCGGGGGGTCGGGGTGCACTACGACGGTGGCATGGCCCATACGGTGGGCCGTCAACAGCAGCATGACCAGCACAGCATGTCGGAGGGGCTTCAGTGAGTGAGCGACGTAGAGGACTGGGCCGGGGGCTCGGTGCGCTGATCCCACCTGCACCCAAGGCGGCGGAGAGCAGCGGGCCGGCCATGGGGCCCGGCGCGACCTCCCCTGCTGCGGTGCCCGTGCTCACGGTGGAGCGGGGGGTGACAGCGGGGAGGGCGGCCACGCTGCCGGTGGACGAGCTCTCCGACGCCCTTGAGCCGGCTGCTCCGGATTCTGCGTCGCTGGGCCGCGTTTCACGTGAAACAGAGGCTGCACAGGGAATCGACGGTGTGGAGTCGGCGCCGGTGGCGGGGGCCCACTTCGCCGAACTCCCCCTGGACTCCATTACGCCCAACCCCAGGCAGCCTCGCGAGGTATTCGACGAGGATGCGCTCGCCGAGCTGGTGACCTCCATTCGGGAGGTCGGCCTTCTCCAGCCCGTGGTGGTCCGGCAGCTGGCCCCCGAGCGCTACGAGCTCATCATGGGCGAGCGCCGCTGGCGCGCCTGCCGTGAAGCCGGTCTGGAGAAGATTCCCGCCATCATCCGGGCGACGGAGGACGAGAAGCTTCTCCTGGACGCCCTGCTGGAGAACCTGCACCGGGCCCAGCTGAACCCGCTGGAAGAGGCGGCCGCCTATGACCAGTTGCTCAAGGACTTCAGCTGCACCCATGACGAGCTGGCCGACCGCATCGGCCGTTCGCGCCCTCAGGTCTCCAACACGCTGCGGCTGTTGAAGCTTTCTCCGCCGGTGCAGCGGAGGGTGGCGGCCGGGGTGCTGTCCGCCGGGCATGCGCGGGCTCTCCTCTCCATCGACGACTCCGAGGAGCAGGACAAGCTCGCGCATCGCATTGTGGCCGAGGGGCTGTCGGTGCGTGCGGTGGAGGAGATCGTCACCCTGATGGGCTCACGGCCCAAGGGGTCGGGGAAGCCCAAGGGCCCCCGGGCCGGTGCCCGGGTCTCCCCGGCGCTGACCGATCTGGCGTCGCGGCTGTCGGATCGCTTCGAGACCCGGGTGAAGGTGGACCTCGGGCAGAAGAAGGGCAAGATCGTCGTCGAGTTCGCCTCGATGGACGACCTGGAGCGGATTCTGAGCACGCTGGCTCCCGGCGAGGGCCGGGTGCTGGAGCAGAAGCTCACCGGCGATGACGAGGGCGCCGCAGAGTAAGCAGTGCCCCTTGTGTCGGGTGCTCAGGGCGGGTTGTGTTTCACGTGGAACCTCCATGATGAACACAACCCGCCCTTTGCCTTGTCGAGCTATCGACCCAAACAAGCTGCGGATACCATGCGTTGAGGTATGGCACATCCACGTTGGACTTGGTTCACGGAGGGGCGGGGCCATGCGAACGGTGAGCCGGACCGGACTGGTGGCAGCGGGCTTGATCCTGGGGGCAGTCGGCGGATTCGTCGGCAGTCTTCTCAGGGAGCGCAGTGCGCTGGGCGCCGCCCGGAGCGTGGCACGCGACGGAAGTGAGGAACTGGCTGCATGGGGCGTCGGCTCGTACCGCTCACTCTCGACAACCTCCCGGACCTCCCCAAGCGATGTCGCGCCTGTGTCTTCTGGGAGCTCGACCCCGTCAGTGGTGAAGCCGCGCTGAGAGCCGGCCGTCCCGAGCTGGAGAAGGAAGCCTGGATCTCGGCCGTCCTGCTGGAGTGGGGGTCCTGTGGTCGGGTGGTCTATGTCGACGATGTGCCGGTGGGCTTTGTGCTCTATGCGCCGCCCGCTTATGTGCCACGCTCGACGGCCTTTCCCACCAGCCCCGTGGCCGCGGATGCCGTCCAGCTGATGACCGCCTGGCTGATGCCGGGATACCAGGGGCAGGGGCTGGGCCGGGTGATGGTCCAGACGGTCGCCAAGGATGTGCTGCGGCGGGGCTTCAAGGCGATCGAGGCCTTTGGCGACTCCCGCTGGAAGGAGCCGGTGTGTGTGCTGCCCGCCGATCACCTGCTGGCGGTGGGCTTCAAGACCGTACGCCCGCATCCCCGCTACCCCCGGCTGCGGCTGGAGCTTCGTTCGGCGCTCTCCTGGAAGGAGGACGTCGAGCTGGCCCTGGACCGGCTGCTCGGAGCCGTCCAGAAGGAGCCCGCCCTACGGCCGCTGTGAAGGCCTGACGGTTGTGAAGGCCTGACGGTGCGACGGGGCAAGAAAACAGCGCGCGGTTTCACGTGAAACCGCGCGCTGTCTTCTGTACTTCGCTTACACGTGGATGAAGTCCGTGAGCTCGCGCTCCAGAGCGGCCTTCGGCTTGGCGCCGACGATGGTCTGGACGACCTCGCCGCCCTTGTAGACATTGAGCGTCGGGATGGACATCACGCCGTACTTGGCGGCCGTGGTCGGGTTCTCGTCGATGTTCAGCTTGACGATCTCGATCTTCTCGCCGTGCTCGGCGGCGATCGCCTCCAGGGCCGGGGCGATCTGGCGGCAGGGGCCGCACCACTCAGCCCAGAAGTCCACCAGGACGGGCTTGTCGCTCTTGATGACGTCCTCGTCGAAGGAAGCGTCGGTGACGGCCTTGAGAGCCATTGAGATGTCTCCTTGAATCTTCTGTGTGTGGGGGGGGGAGAGAGATGAAGGTCAGACGGCGGCGGACTGCTCGGGCTCACGGAGGTTCTCGCCGTCGGCGAGCGCGGCCAGGTAGCGCTCGGCGTCGAGGGCGGCGGAGCAGCCCGTACCGGCGGCGGTGATCGCCTGGCGGTAGGTGTGGTCGACGACGTCGCCGGCGCCGAAGACACCGGTGGCGTTGGTGCGGGTGGAGGGGGCGTCGACCTTGAGGTAGCCCTCCTCGTCCAGCTCGAGCTGGCCCTTGAAGAGCTCCGTGCGCGGGTCGTGGCCGATGGCGATGAAGAGACCGGTCACCGGCAGCTCGGAGGTCTCGCCGGTCTTGAGGTTGCGCAGGGTCAGCCCGGAGAGCTTGCTCTCACCGTGGATCTCGGCGACCTCGCTGTCCCACACGAAGGAGATCTTCGGGTCGGCGAAGGCCCGCTCCTGCATGGCCTTGCTGGCGCGCAGGGCGTCACGACGGTGGACGACGGTGACGGACTTGGCGAAGCGGGAGAGGAAGGTGGCCTCTTCCATGGCGGTGTCGCCACCGCCGATGACGGCGATGTCCTGGTCCTTGAAGAAGAACCCGTCACAGGTGGCGCACCAGGAGACACCCCGGCCGGACAGCTCGTCCTCGCGCGGCAGGCCCAGCTTGCGGTGCTGGGAGCCGGTGGTGACGATCACGGACTTGGCGCGGTGCACGGTACCGGCGGAGTCGGTGACGGTCTTGATCTCGTCGCTGAGGTCGACGGCGATGACGTCGTCCGGAATCAGCTCCGCACCGAAGCGCTCGGCCTGGGCCCGCATGTTGTCCATCAGGTCCGGGCCCATGATGCCCTCGCGGAAGCCGGGGAAGTTCTCCACGTCGGTGGTGTTCATCAGCGCACCACCGGCGGTCACGGCGCCCTCGAAGACCAGCGGCTTCAGGGAGGCACGGGCGGTGTAGAGCGCGGCCGTATAGCCCGCGGGCCCGGAGCCAATGATGATCACGTTGCGGACGTCGCTCACGGGTGTCTTCCTTGTCTCTGCCGACAGCTGTTTGGGTCCTTGCTGGGTCTCACCCCACCCAACGGATCCTACGGGGCGCGCATTCCCGAGGAGGACGACAGCACGCGGCGAGACGGCTCAGTTACGCGCCAAGGTCTCGTTGAGCAACACCTTCCCGGCACCCGGCCCCTGGGAGGGAGAGGTGCCACAGGTGGCGGAGACCACATAGGCGTCCACCAGAGCGGTGTTGCCGGAGTGGGGCAGGACGAACAGATAGGCGTCTTCCCCGTTGTACGTCTCCTGATGTGTGGCCAGCGCAGGCTCGGCCCGCTGGATGCCGTCGCGGACACAGGCCGGGGGCGTGGTCCCGGTGTCCTGGAAGGTCTCGGGAGAGCTCTGGGCGCTCATGCCCCGTGACTCGGCGGACTTATTGCTCACCAGCAGCTCGTGGACGCGCGTCCTGAGGTCGCCGGAGGCGAGCCCGACCGCCGACGGGCTCTTGGCCGGCTCGGGGTGGTCCGCGCGGGTCGCGTTGTCACCGGTCTGGAGGAAGAAGCTGCCGACTCCGATGACCGCGGCGGCACAGGCGGTGCCCAGCAGCACCTTGGGCCAGCGGCGGGCCCGCCGGATACGGGCCCCGGAAGCGGGGCCTTGACGGCTGGGCCCGGTCGCCGCGCGAGGGCGTCCCGCCGGGCGGTCGTTGGTTTCACGTGAAACGCGCTCGGTTTCACGTGAAACCACGGTGGGCGCGACAATCTCCGTTTCACGTGAAACGGGGACCTGCGCCGGGTCAGGTGCCTCGGCGTCCACGGGAGCCGTTGCGTCCAGCAGCGCTTCCGCCGCGAGGGCCGCATCGATACGGCCGGCGATGTCCTCCGGCATCCGCATGGGCCCGGGGAGCGTCCCCAGCAGCCCCCGGATCTCGTTCAGCGAGCTCCGTACGTCTTCGCACAGAGGGCAGCCCGCCAGATGTTCCTTGACGTCCGCCGTCCGCGAGGGGGAGAGGATGCCTTCGGTGAGTGCGGAGATCTCCGCGACCTCCGGGTGCCCATCCGTGCCGGTCGTTGAAGTCACGCTCGCCCACCTCCGCCCTTCACTGGATCTGCGTCGCTCTGCCCTGCCGGTGGTGGGACGGACGTCCCCTGCGACCGGTTCCTTTCCCTGTCAAGAGGTGGGCTACCCCTGCCATCGGGGCGCAGATGGGTGAGCAGAGGGAGCAGCCGCGCCCGGCCGCGAGCACATCTGCTCTTCACCGTGCCGGTCGGCACGTCCAGCACCTTGGCTGCTTCGGCCACCGGGTAGCCCTGCATGTCGACGAGGACCAGAGCTGCCCGCTGGTCCGGCGGCAGGGTGGCCAGCGCCTGGATCAGCTCACGGTGAAGATCCCCGCGTTCGGCGGGTGCGGCCGCGGACTCGTGCGGTTCGAGGAGCTGCTCCAGCCGCTCGGTCTCGACGAGGGGCGCGGTGCGCCGGGAGGCGGCCTTGCGGGCTCGGTCGAGGCAGGCGTTGACGGTGATGCGGTGCAGCCAGGTGGTGACGGCGGACTGGCCGCGGAAGGTATGGGCGGCCCGGTAGGCCGAGACCAGGGCGTCCTGCACGGCGTCCGCGGCCTCTTCCCGGTCTCCGAGCGTGCGCAGCGCCACCGCCCAGAGCCGGTCACGGTGGCGCCGCACTATCTCCCCGAAGGCTTCCGGGTCCCCGTCGACATGCAGCGCGAGGAGCTCGGTGTCACTTGTGCCGGCGCGTGTGACGTCGTCCAACGTCGAGCCTCCCCCCCTGCCGGTCCGACGTGCGGTCAGCCGGTGAACTGCACCTCGGTGATGGCCTGCTTGTAGCCCGCACCGCTGTATTGCTCGCGTCCAGCGTGGGGCATCGCGGTGATCCACAAGAGGACGTACCGCGTCTCCGCCGGCTTCTTCAGGGAGATTTTCGCCGTGGTGGCGCTCGTCTTCACCTTTGCGAGCTTCTTCATCGAGCTCAGCGGCGCCGAGGGCGAATCGGCCCCGTAGAGAGTCATGGTGGTGTGATCGCCGCCGAACTGCAGCCCCACCGTGGCGCCGTCGACCTTCTGACTGGACCCGAGGTCGTAAACGATCCCCACGCCGGGCTTGATCACGATTTCCGGCCCGTCGTCGAACGAGTGGGTGTGCCACGCGGTGTCGGGCTTCCCGTCGTAGGTCTGGCCCACTTGCTCGCTGTGCTGCGGCTGGCCGTCGGCTGCGTACTCCTCGGCGCCCGCGATGGCGATCGGCTTGCTCTCCGCCTTCTTCGAATTGTCTTCATTCGACGGCTGCGAGTGCGAGGTGTCCGGCTCGCCCTTCTTGAGCAGAGTGTCCGCGAGCTGCCAGCTTCCCAGGCCCAGTGCGGCGATGAGGATGGCCGAGACGGTCCACTTCAACGCCCGTCCCGTGCGGCTCTGCAGGGGCGGCGGCGGGGCGGCCGGCATGGGCTGGACGGGGCGGCCGTTGCGGGACGCCTGTGGGGCACGGGCGAACGGGGGCGGCGTCGCGTACTCGGACTGCGGGGGCCGGATGCGCGGCATCGCGGCGACCGCCTTGGCCAGCTCCTCCGGCGTGGTGCAGGGCTGCTCCTGCCGCGCCGCGGTCGCGCCGTCGTTGACGAGGGCGCGCATGGCGAGCTCGGAGAGGCCCCGGTGGACACCGGCGCGGACCTGATCGGGGGCGATGAGCCCCACGCCCTTGGGCAGGCCGGACAGCCCGTGCGCATTGCTCTCGTACGGCCAGCGCTGGGTGAGCGCGGCGTAGAGCAGCGCGCCGATCGCCTCGGTGTCGGTCCGCTGGGGATGGTCGGAGGTGATGCCGCGCAGTGCGGCCATCACGGCCAGGCCGCGGATGCGGTACTGCCCCGTCCCCGTGCGCAGGACCGAGCCGGGGTTGAGGCGCAGGTGGGCGAGACCCTCGCGGTGGGCCGCGGCCATGGCCTGGGAGACCTGGCTCACGAGCTGGTAGGCGTCGTGCGGCTCCATGGGGCCGGTGGCGAGGATCGGGGTGAGCTCGGTGGCGTCGGGCAGCCACTCGTGGACGACGTAGACCAGCTCGTTCTCCTCGACGGCGTCGAGGACCTGGACGAAGCGGGGGTCACCGAGCAGCGCGGCGGACCGGGCCGCGGCGAGCACCGGGCGGGCCCGCGGATGGTCGGCGGGCAGCAGGTGGACGCCGACGGCGCGGCGCAGCTTCTCGTCGACGGCACGCCAGCTGCTGAATCCGTCCAGACGGGTGACGCACTCCTCCAGCCGGTACCTTCTGGCGAGCTTGTGACCGCTGTGCAGCTCGGGCGGTTGTGCGTCGCGCGCGGGGCTCTCGCTCTCCGTGCGCTGGGTGCCCTTGTGGGTGCTGACCTTCTTTTCGGCCTGCGCCTCGTCGGTCGTGGCCTGGTCCGCCTCGGCGGTCAGCGGCTGGTCGCCGCTGTTGTCGGCCACGTCGACGGCAGCCGTGCTCCGTTCCGCCACCGTCGCTCCTGCCTCCCCATCCGTTGCACGCTGTCCACAGCCAAGACAATTGTGCCCACAGTCCGGTGCTATGCACGACACGCGGCGGCGGGCGATGGTTGTGCTCCGGTCAGCGACCGAGTCGACCGCGAACCATACCGACCATGGCGGTCAACTCGTCAATGCGCATCCGCTTGGCGGCGATATAGAAGACCGCGATCAGGATCAGTCCGCCACCGACCAGGGCCGCGAGCGATCCCATGACGCCGTTGCCCAGAACCTGACCGATTCCGTAAGCGATCGCTCCGCCGATCAGTGCCGCGGGGACGGACGCACCGGCCAGGCGGGCGTAGGTCCGTACGACGCGGGCGCCGTCCAGCTCCCCGCCCAGCCGGGTCCGCAGCCGTCGCCAGGCGACGCCGACGCCGACCGCGTAGGCCAGGCCGTAGGACGCGGCCATGCCGGCAACGGCCCAGCGCGAAGGAAGGACGAAGAAGCTGACGACGGAGGCCACGGCGTTGACCGCGGCGACGATCACGGTGTTGTAGAACGGGGTGCGCGTGTCCTCGTAGGCGTAGAAGCCGCGGAGGATGACGTACTGCGCGGAGTACGGGATCAGGCCGAGGCCGAACGCCATCAGGATGAACCCGATGTTGGTGGCGCCCGCGCTTCCCGCGCCGCCCGAGAACATCAGGGTGCACATCGGGACGCCCAGTGCGACGAAGACGAAGGCACAGGGCACGATCGCGACCGCCGAGGTGCGCAGGCCGTGTGAAAGATCGTCGCGGACGGCCGAGGCATCGCCGTCGTGGGCGGCGCGGGAGATCCGGGGCAGGACCGCGGTCATCACCGAGACGGTGATGATGGCCTGCGGCATCTGCCAGAGCTGCAGTGCGTACTGGTAGGCGGCGAAGCCGGTGCCGGTGTGGCCACCCTTCTCCGCCAGACCACCGGCCCGGGTGGCGAGCTGAGTGACGACGACCATGCCGAGCTGGTTGGCGAGGACGAAGAAGAAGGTCCACTTGGCGAGGCCCATGGCCTTGCCGAGGCCCTGGCCGCGCCAGTCGAAGCGCGGCCGGATCCGGAAGCCCGCGTCACGCAGGTAGGGGAACATCGACAGGGCCTGGACGACCAGGCCCAGCAGGGTGCCGATGCCGAGCAGGCGAATGCCTTCGGGCGAGATGTTCGCGGCGCCGACGTGGCTTTCGCTGAAGGGACCGAAGGCCCAGATGAAGGAGCCGAAGGTGGCGATGATGATGATGTTGTTGAGGACGGGCGTCCACATCATCGCGCCGAACCGGCCCCGGGCGTTGAGGATCTGGCCGAGCACGACATGCACACCCATGAAGAACATCGTGGGCAGGCAGTACCGGGCGAAGGCGACCGCGACGTCCATCTGTGCGGGGTCGGAGGCGATGCTCGGCGACATCATCTTGATGAAGAGCGGAGCCCCCAGGACACAGACCGTGGTGACGCCTGCCATCAGGACGACGACGAGGGTCAGAAGGCGGTTGGCGTAGGCCTCGCCGCCGTCCTCGTCGTTCTTCATCGCGCGCACCAGCTGCGGAATGAAGACGGCGTTCAGCGCGCCACCACCGACCAGGATGTAGATCATGGTCGGCAGGGTGTTGGCGACCTGGTAGGTGTCATTGAGGCTGCCGACACCGATCGCGGCCGCCATGACCAGGTTCCGGCCGAAGCCGAGGAGGCGCGACACCATCGTGCCCGCCGCCATGAGCGCGCTCGACTTCAGCAGGCTCGCCGCCTTGCCGCCCTTGGCCGCGGCCGGAGCCGCCGCGGGGGCCTCTTCCGGCGGCGTGGGCTCGGCGGACGGGGACTGCGGCGTCTGCGGAGGCTGGGGGACGTACTGACCAGGCGCGGGGATCTGCTGGCCGGGCTGGCGCGGCGGCTCGTACGGCTGCTGCTGGTCCCGGTAGAGGTGCGTGAACGCGTCCCGCTCGGGCCGGCCGTCCGAGGCGGAGGCCTGGTTGCCGAAGCCCTCCACGCCCACGAGCTTGGTCGTGGCGTCGACGTCGTACGGCCGGGCGGGTGCCGGAGCCGGGGCCTCGGCACGCTGGGCCTGGGCGGGCGGCCACATCTGCGGCTCCGCCGCGTGCGCAGGCGCGGACTGCTGCTGGTAGCCACCCGGCTGCTGCGCGGGGTGGGGGTTCAGGTCGTACGGCGCGTCGGTCACCGGACCCTGGGCGGTCGCGTCGTGCCCGGGGTACGGCTCGGCGGCGTAGGCGTCGCGGAGGTAGGGGTCCTGGGCGTACGGGCCCTGGTGCGCGGCGCCCGGGCCGGGCGGCGGGGGCGGCGGGAAGGGCTCCCGCTGCTGCTCACCGCCCGCGTCCTGCCCGCGGTCACCGTCGTACGGCGCGTTCATCGCTACCCCACCTCATTGTCCGCGGCCGACCGGCCCCACAAAGTCGTCAACGTTCCACTTTCTCACCTGGGCCGGACGGCCCACCGCTTTGCGCCGTGGTGTCCGCGGCCTGGTCACCCGGCTGCGCGGGCTTGCCGTCATCGGACCCGCCGCCGTCGTCCGGCTCTCCCCCGCCCGGCTCGTCAGGGCCGCCACCTGCGGCTTTACGGGCAGCAGCCCGCTTGCGCTGGAGGTAGATGCGGAGCCCGGCGAGAACCAGGAGGAGGACGCCACCGGCGATGACCAGCAGCACCATAGGCGTGATGGAGGTGACATGCACAGTGAAGGTGATCGGGTCGCCGTAGGGCTGGCCGTCGGCGGCGTAGAGCCGGGCGGTCACCTGGACCGGACCGTTGGCGTTGGCCCGGGCCTCGAACTTCACCGTCTGCTGGCGTCCGCCCTCGATCCGGATCTGCTGCTTGTCCTCGATCTGGAGGCGGTTCGTCTGCTGGGAGACCAGGACGAGCGTCAGCCCCTGGACCCCCTGCAGCAGGCCGTTCTGCACGGTCACCGGGATCGTCGCGCTGCGTCCGGACAGCGTCGCGTCCGACTTCCTGACCAGGTGGACCTGGCGCTTGAGCTGGTCGAGGTAGGACTGCACGGCGTCGCGGAAGGCCTGTCCGCCTTTGGGATCGCCGCGCCACGACGTGGACATCTCCCGCATGATCGCGCTGCCGAAGGGGGTGACGACCCGGTCCTGTGCGGTGAGGATCACCTTGAAGCCGTCCAGATCGCTCTGGGTCTTCTGGATCTGCTCGAACGCCTCGGTCGTCAGCTCCTGGGCACGCAGCCCGTCGGGGTAGGAGCCGCTGCCGGGCACCTGCTGGTTCGCGGACGGGTCGGGCTTGGCCGTCGCCGCGTCGCCCAGGTCCAGGGGTTCGGTCCAGCGGCCGTCCGAGAGGCCCTTGAGCGCCGTCGCCATGGCCTGCGCCTGGCTCGTCGTGGGCATCCGCTGCGGTGCCACGACGATGCTGCGCTCCTCCTCCGGCGCCTGCTTGTTCACCATCAGGGTCTGGGAGAGGAAGCGCTGCACAGCGAGCGAGGAGTCGCCCGCCCGGATCATCTCGCTCTGGAAGGCGGTGGACAGCCGGGCGTCGGCCACGATCGCCGTGTTGCCGCCGCCGATCTGGCGGGCGGCCGTGGGGGCGTACGGGCCGCTGGGGTCGCGGAGGCTGTCGCTGCGGGCGATGACGTTGTGGGCGCCGGCCGAGGTGGCGACGTCCACGATCGAGGAGTCGACCGCGCCGTCGACGGGCCAGGCGAAGTCGGTGCGCGGCTTGACCCCGAGGATCGTGTCCACCGTCGTCGAGGCCAGCTCGGTCGCCGACTGGAGGTGGCTGAGGGCCCCGGAGACGTCCTTGCCGCGGTGGGCGAGCGAAGCGAGGTCGGGGTCGCCGAAGGGCAGCGCCACCACTTGGTGGCCGCCGACGGCGTCCTGGAGCTGGTTGAGCCACTGCTTGGCGACGGCCTGGCCCTTGCCGGGGGTGCTCTGGTCGCTCTGCTCGCCGACCCGGTAGCTCTTGGTCATGGCCTCGACTGTCGCGAGCAGGTCGGGGTCGATCACCCAGGTGATCGGCAGCCCCTTGCCCAGCGCCACCAGCTGCTGCAGCCGGCCGCCCGGCGCGAGCTCGGCCACCAGGTCGTCGTTGGGGAAGATCGGCGTCTGCTGCTGGTCGGACTCCGTGCGGGCGGAGAGGTGGGTGGCGGAGATCAAGGGCCACAGGAAGGTGAGCTTCGTCTTCTTGCCGTCGGTCGCGGACGGCTGCCACGGCAGCAGGGTCCGGTGGATGCCGAGGACGTGCTCGTACGGCTGGTCGGCGGACTGCCCGGAAAGGGTCACGCCGAGCGGGTAGACGCCGTCCTTGCCGAGGTCCAGGTCCTTCACCGGAAGCGAGAGCGAGAAGTCCTGGCTGACCCCGGGCGCCAGCTTTTCGATCTTCTGGGTGTGGTTGCCGCCCACTTCGGAGCCGTCGGTGCCCGGCGAGAACCCGCTGCGGTCGGCGATGTCGTCGATGTCGCTGCGCGTGCCGACCTGGGGGCCCACCCGCAGGCCCACCCGGGCCCCGGTGATCGTGGACTTTCCGTTGTTGGTGACCGTGCCGGAAACGGTGAGCGTGTCGTCCTGCTTCGGGGCGACGGGCGTCAGCGAGTCGACCGAGATGGCGACCGCCCGGGAGCCGGCGGACTCCGCGTGCGCGGACTGCGCCGCGGGAAGCTGTCCCAAGCCCATGACCAGCAGCACCCCGGCGATCAGCATCGCGAGGTGCCGGTACCACCGGCAGGCAGGAGCGGATCTCGTCCCCTGGAACTCTGCCGCATCGGCCACGCGCTCGCCCGTCTCTCGTCGTCGTCAGTGGTCGTCGGATGTGCGTCCACGAATGGTAACGAGGCCCGCTGTGACGAAGTGCTGCGGACCGCACTACAAGATCGCTGCCCGGCCTGTTGTCCGGGCTCCGCCTGCTTTGTGAGAGCTGTTGTGAAGCGCCCCATAACGAAGAGGCCTCGGCGCGCGCGGACACGTACCCTGTTCTGTTGTGCCGAACGCCAACAATGACAGCCCCACCCCGCCGTCGACGAACGAGCTCAGCCAGGTGCAGCGCCGTGCCGTGAGTGAGCTCCTGCGGGTGTCCCCCGTAGCCGACGATCTTGCCCGCCGATTCCAGGAGGCCGGGTTCACGCTTGCCCTGGTCGGCGGATCGGTGCGGGATGCGCTGCTCGGCCGCCTCGGCAACGACCTGGACTTCACCACCGACGCCCGCCCCGAAGAGGTGCTGAAGATCGTCCGGCCGTGGGCCGACGCGGTCTGGGAGGTCGGGATCGCCTTTGGCACCGTGGGGTGCCGCAAGTCGGACTTCGACATTGAGGTCACGACATATCGGTCGGAAGCCTACGACCGGACCTCCCGGAAGCCGGAGGTCTCCTACGGCGACTCCATCGAGGAGGACCTGGTCCGCCGCGACTTCACCGTCAACGCCATGGCCGTGGCGCTGCCGGAGAAGGAGTTCATCGACCCGCACAACGGGCTGGAGGACCTGGCCGCCCGCGTGCTGCGGACCCCGGGCACCCCGGAGGACTCCTTCTCCGACGACCCGCTGCGCATGATGCGGGCCGCGCGCTTTGCCGCACAGCTGGACTTCGAGGTCGCGCCCGAGGTCGTCACCGCCATGACGGAGATGGCCGGCCGCATCGAGATCGTCTCCGCCGAGCGGGTCCGGGACGAGCTGAACAAGCTGATCCTCGCCGACCACCCCCGCAAGGGCCTGAGGCTCCTGGTCGACACCGGCCTTGCCGATTTCGTCCTGCCGGACCTTCCGGCGCTGCGCCTGGAGCGCGACGAGCACCACCGCCACAAGGACGTCTACGAGCACACGCTGACTGTCCTTGAGCAGGCCATCGACCTCGAGGAGAACGGGCCCGACCTGGTGCTGCGCCTGGCCGCGCTGCTCCACGACATCGGCAAGCCCAGGACGCGGCGCTTCGAGAAGGACGGCCGGGTCTCCTTCCACCACCACGAGGTGGTGGGCGCCAAGATGACCAAGGTGCGGATGACCAAGCTCAAGTACTCGAACGACCTGGTGAAGGACGTCTCGAAGCTGGTCGAGCTGCACCTGCGCTTCCACGGCTACGGCACGGGCGAGTGGACCGACTCCGCTGTGCGTCGGTATGTCCGGGACGCCGGGCCGATGCTGGACCGCCTGCACAAGCTGACGCGCTCCGACTGCACCACGCGCAACAAGCGCAAGGCCCAGGCGCTCTCCCGTGCCTACGACGGCCTGGAGGAGCGCATCGCGCGGCTCCAGGAGCAGGAGGAGCTGGACTCGATCCGCCCCGACCTGGACGGCAACGCAATCATGGAGATCCTGGGCATCGGCCCGGGCCCGCAGATCGGCCAGGCGTACAAGCACATGCTCGAGCTCCGGCTGGAGCACGGGCCGATGGAGCACGATGCGGCCGTCGCTGCCCTCAAGGAGTGGTGGGCGGCCCAGGAGGGCTGATGCGTCGCGGTGGTGTTTCACGTGAAACATCACTGGCGGAATGTGCTGAGGGGCGGTGTTTCACGTGAAACACCGCCCCTCAGCACATCCGGGGTCGATCCGTCCCCTACTTCTTGTTGTCACCCAGGCAGAGCGTGAACTTGTTGGTGCGCTCCTTCCAGGTGAGCGCCTCGGTGGCGCCCTCGACGTTGCTGCACGCCAGGCTAGCCAGGGTGGAGCCGTCGACCTTCTTGAGCACCTTGTGGGTCGCCTTGCTGTCCGTGCAGTCGAGCTTCTTGATGTTCGGGTTGGTCATTGAGCCGGTGTTCTGCAAGCAGTCGCCGACCGCCAGCGAGGTGGTGTCGTCGTCGCTCATGTGGCGGAAGAAGTAGAAGCCGACGGCGGCTATGAGGGCGAGAACGAGTCCACCGATTTTCTTGCCCAGCCTCTTGCCCCGGGACGGCGCCGGCGGGGGCACCGGGGTGCCGGGGTAGCCGCCGGGCTGGCCGTACGGGCCGGGCTGCTGGCCGTAGGGACCGGGGGGCTGCTGGCCGTACGGGCCCGGCTGCTGCGCGTACGGTCCGGGCTGCGGCTGGCCGTACGGGCTGCCGCCCTGCTGGCCGTACGGGTGCTGGTTGGGCGGCGGAGTGGACAAGGTAACCCCCGAAAAGAAGCGTGATCCGGTTGCGAATGCAGCCCGTAAGGTATCCGGACTCACCGACAATTCCGCAGCGCTGAGGCATGCTGTGGCCTTGGCGTGACATTTACCGGCGGATAAACCCGCGCAAAGTAAGGGCGATTGTTGCGTAGATCACGGCGACCGTTGCCACCAACAGTGGCGATCGGCCGTCCGGTGGCAGCATGAGCGCCGCCACCGCTGCCGCGCCGACGAAGGCGACGTTGAACAGGACGTCGTAGAGCGAGAAGACCCGCCCGCGGAAGGCGTCGTCGACCGAGGCCTGGACCACCGTGTCGGTGGAGATCTTGGCGCCCTGGGTGGTGAGACCCAGGACGAACGCGGCGACCAGCATGGGTGCGGGCTCGAAGGGAAGGCCGAGGGCGGGCTCCAGGACGGCAGCCGTCGCGGCGCAGCACGCGATCCAGCCGAGCCGCCCCAGTCGGCCCACGGCCCACGGCGTGACGAGGGCCGCCGCGAAGAACCCCGCCCCCGAGACGCCGACGGCATAGCCGAGCAGGGCCAGTGCTTGTGAGTCGTTGTCGGACCAGGCGTACCGGCAGAGCATCAGCAGAGTGACCGTCAGTGCCCCGTAGCAGAAGCGCATGAGGGTCATCGCCGCCAGTGCGCAGGCGGCCGCGCGGCGCCCCGCCAGATGTCGCATCCCGGCGGCCAGCCCGCGCACGGTGACCGCCAGAGCCGTCCGCAGCCGGGTGCGGATGACGCGGGCGTCCGGCCCCAGCAGGCCCACGGGCATCCGCAGCGCGGCCAGTCCGGCACACAGGTACAGCACGGCACCCAGGAGGACGACGCACGCGTCGGACGCGACGCCACCGGGGGCGGCCAGGCGTACGGCGAAGGCGAGCCCGCCACCTGCGGTGGCCGCGAGCGTGCCGGCGGTCGGGGAGAGGGAGTTGGCCATGACCAGGCGCTCCGCGGAGTCGACGACGCGGGGCAGGGAGGCCGAGAGCCCGGCGAGGACGAAGCGATTGACCGCGGTGACCGACAGGGCGGAGACGTAGAAGAGCCAGTCGGGGACCCGGGCGACGATGAGCAGCGCGGTACCGGAGGCCAGGGCGGCACGCAGCAGGTTGCCGCAGAGCAGCACCTGGCGGCGGCGCATGCGGTCGAGGAGCACCCCGGCGAAGGGGCCCAGCAGCGAGTACGGCAGGAGCAGCACGGCCATGGCGGAGGCGATGGCGGCCGGGGACGTCTGTTTCTCGGGGGAGAAGACCACGTAGGCAGCGAGGGCGACTTGGTAGACGCCGTCGGCTGCCTGGGAGAGCAGCCGGACTGTCAGCAGGTGGCGGAAATCGCGCAGGTGGAGCAGGACGCGAAGATCACGCACAACGGGCATGCAGCACAGCCTCACACAACGCGCAGGTCCCCGGGTGGATTACCCGGGGACCTGCGGTGGGTGCGATGCGCCGGACGGCAGCCGGGCCGCCGACGCTCGAGCGCGCTGCGCTTTAGCGCTCGACCTCGCCCTTGATGAACTTCTCGACGTTCTCGCGGGCCTCGTCGTCGAAGTACTGCACCGGCGGCGACTTCATGAAGTACGAGGACGCGGAGAGGATCGGGCCACCGATGCCGCGGTCCTTGGCGATCTTCGCGGCGCGGACGGCGTCGATGATGACACCGGCGGAGTTGGGGGAGTCCCAGACCTCGAGCTTGTACTCCAGGTTCAGCGGGACGTCGCCGAACGCGCGGCCCTCGAGGCGCACGTAGGCCCACTTGCGGTCGTCCAGCCAGGCCACGTAGTCGGACGGGCCGATGTGGACGTTGTCCTCGCCCAGCTCGCGGTCGCGGATCTGGGAGGTGACGGCCTGCGTCTTGGAGATCTTCTTGGACTCCAGGCGCTCACGCTCGAGCATGTTCTTGAAGTCCATGTTGCCGCCGACGTTCAGCTGCATCGTGCGGTCCAGGATGACGCCCCGGTCCTCGAAGAGCTTCGCCATCACGCGGTGCGTGATGGTGGCGCCGACCTGCGACTTGATGTCGTCGCCGACGATCGGGACGCCCGCCTCGGTGAACTTGTCCGCCCACTCCTTGGTGCCGGCGATGAAGACCGGGAGGGCGTTGACGAAGGCGACCTTGGCGTCGATGGCGCACTGCGCGTAGAACTTGGCGGCCTCTTCGGAGCCCACCGGCAGGTAGCACACCAGGACGTCGACCTGCTTGTCCTTGAGGACCTGGACGATGTCGACCGGGGCCTCGGCGGACTCCTCGATGGTCTGGCGGTAGTACTTGCCCAGGCCGTCGAAGGTGTGGCCGCGCTGCACGGTCACACCGGACTGCGGCACGTCGCAGATCTTGATGGTGTTGTTCTCGCTGGCGCCGATGGCGTCGGCGAGGTCGAGGCCGACCTTCTTCGCGTCGACGTCGAAGGCGGCCACGAACTCGACATCACGCACGTGGTAGTCGCCGAACTGCACGTGCATCAGACCCGGCACGCGGCCGTTCGGGTCGGCGTCCTTGTAGTACTCGACGCCCTGCACCAGCGAGGCGGCGCAGTTGCCCACACCGACGATCGCTACGCGAACCGAACCCATTCCGGTTGCTCCCTGTTTGTACTCGACAAGCCCTGCGGAGTGCAGAGCTCACTTGGTGGTGTCGTCGGACGGATCCGGCCGGGAGCCACCCCGGTGCCGGGGCAGGCCGCCCGCTTCTCCTGATGTGTCTGGCGCGGCGGAGCCGTTGCGCTGGTAGCGCCCGGCCCGCTCGCTCTCGATCAGCTCGTTCAGCCAGCGGACCTCGCGCTCCACCGACTCCATACCGTGACGTTGCAGCTCGAGGGTGTAGTCGTCCAGCCGCTCGCGGGTGCGGGCCAGGGAGGCGCGCATCTTCTCGAGGCGCTCCTCCAGGCGGCTGCGGCGGCCTTCCAGCACGCGCATGCGCACGTCCCGCGAGGTCTGGCCGAAGAACGCGAAGCGGGCGGCGAAGTGCTCGTCCTCCCACGCGTCCGGACCGGTGTGGGCGAGCAGCTCCTCGAAGTGTTCCTTGCCCTCGGCCGTCAGACGATAGACGATCTTCGCCCGCCGGCCGGCGAGGGACGCCGCGCGGGCGTCCTCCGGGGCACTGCCGGGCTCTTCGATCAACCATCCGTTGGCCACAAGAGTCTTCAGGCAGGGATAGAGGCTGCCGTAACTGAACGCACGGAACACCCCGAGCGAGGTGTTGAGGCGTTTGCGCAGCTCGTAGCCGTGCATGGGGGACTCGCGGAGGAGGCCGAGGACAGCGAATTCCAGGATTCCGGAGCGCCTGCTCATATCCAGCCCCCTTCGTCCCCTTGGTCCCTTTATGCCGAGCTGATGTATCGACTCGATACATCCAGACGATAGAACGAGCGCCTTCCAGCGACAAGAGGAGGCACGGTGAACGAGGTCACATCACTGATTCGTGGGACACAACGGGCCTGAATTGGAGTGAACATCCCCAGTGGGCTGGATTTGGCCGTGCGTAGTCTGTGCGCCATGCAAACCACTGGGAACCGGGTGATGCCCCCGGGCGTCCTCGTCCCGTGTGCAGTGCGGCTCGCGGCTCGGGGGGACGGCCGGATCGCACATCGGGGGGAACGCAAGCCACCTGCCGCTGTCAGGCGATAGCGCCTGCCCGAGGAGTAATCGTTCGATGAGCGAGCACCGCCGCAAGCCGCCGCAGCCCGAGGGCGGCGGACGCGCCGCGGCCCGGCGCGCGGCCCAGCAGCCGACGTCCGGCCGACGCGCCACACCACCCAGCAACTCCGCAGGACCCGATCCACGCGCCGGAGGCCGGGCCGATTCCCGGCGCGCCGTCACGCGCGGCGGCTCGGGAGGCGGCCGCAGACGCGGCCCGGACACCGCCACCGGCGGGGGCGGCCGGGGACGAAAGGACAACGGCCGTCCGGTCACGAAGCGCTTTATCGACTACCCGCGGGCCGGCAAGTCCGGCGTGCGGCGCTGGCTTCCGTCCTGGAAGCTCGTCCTGGGCATGTGCGTCGGCTTCGCCGGGCTGATCGTCGGCATCGTCGGCGTGGCGCTGGCCGTGGTGCAGGTGCCCAGTGCGCAGAAGGCCTCGGTGGTCCAGAAGAACGTCTACTACTGGGCCGACGGCAAGCAGATGGTCGTCGCCGGCGGCGGCAATCTGAACCGGCAGATCGTGCCGATCTCACAGATCCCCAAGTCGATGCAGTTCGCGGTGATTTCCGCCGAGAACGCCAGTTTCTACCAGGACTGGGGCGTCGACCCGATGGGCATCGCGCGCGCGGTCGTGAAGATGGCGCAGGGCGGTGAGACGCAGAGTGGCTCGACCATCACGCAGCAGTTCGTGAAGAACACCTACCTGAGCCAGGAGCAGACGCTCAAGCGCAAGGCGACCGAACTCCTCATCTCCATAAAGGTGGGAGCCACCCAGGACAAGAACGACATTCTGGCGGGCTACCTCAATACTGCTTATTACGGGCGGGGGGCCTATGGCATCCAGGCTGCGGCGCGCGCCTACTACGACCGCGACTGCGCCGACCTCACCCCGAGCCAGGGCGCGTTCCTGGCGGCGACGCTGAACGGCCCGAACCTGTACGACCCGTACGGCGGCCAGGGCCCGGCGGCGACGCCGGAGAAGAACCTCAAGCGGGCCTCGGACCGCTGGAAGTGGACGCTGGACCGAGAGGTCCAGGTCAAGCACATGGCGCCGGAAGAGCGGGACAAGTGGGTCAAGGAGGGCTTCCCGCAGCCGCAGAAGCCCAAGCAGGCGACCAACCGTGCCGGGCAGATCGGCTACCTCACCGACCTCGCCGACAACTACGTCGTCGCCCACTCCAAGATCAGCAAGGCTGAGCTCGACAAGGGCGGCTACCAGATCTACACGACCTTCGACCGTAACAAGGTGGACGAGCTGACGAAGTCGGTCGAGGAGGTGCGCAAGGCGAACATCAAGCCGAAGGAGCGCGACGTCGACCAGTTCGTCCAGTTCGGCGGCGCCTCGGTGGAGCCGAAGACAGGCAAGATCGTCGCCATTTACGGCGGCGAGAACGCCCTGGAGCACTTCACCAACAACGCCGACTACACCGGCGTCCAGGTCGGCTCGACCTTCAAGCCGTTCGTCCTGGCCGCGGCGATGACGCACGGCAAGCGCAACCCCGGCCTCGGCGAGCAGCAGAGCGACAGCCAGCGCACGCTCGTGTCGCCGGAGAGCGTCTACAACGGCAACAACAAGCTGGCGCTGCGGACGTACAACGGCCAGATCTGGCACGACACCGACGGCAGCGAGTGGCACCAGCGCAACGACGGTGACGAGGACCGGGGCAACATCACCCTCCGTACCGCCATGCAGTTCTCCGTGAACACCCCCTACATCCAGCTCGGCATGGACGTGGGCACGGACCTGGTGCGCGACGCCGCGGTGAAGGCGGGTCTGGACAAGGACCAGCTCGCCTCGCTGACCCCCACCTTCTCCCTGGGCACCTCCGCCCCCAGCGCGATCCGGCTGGCAGGGGCGTACGGGACCTTCGCGGCGGCCGGCAAGCAGGTCGACCCGTACTCCGTCGACAAGGTGGAGAAGGACGGCAAGCCGGTCTTCGAGCACGAGGAGAAGAGCGCGCAGGCCTTCGACGCGAACGTGGCGAACAACGTCACCGACGTGCTGAAGACCGTCGTCGAGTCGGGTACCGGTACGTCGGCGCAGCTGGGCGACCGCCCGGTGGCGGGCAAGACGGGTACGACCGACGGCAACCGCTCCGCCTGGTTCGCGGGCTACACGCCCCAGCTGTCGACCGCGATCGGCATGTACCGCGTCGACCCGAACGCCAAGAAGCAGGAGTTCCTGTCGATGCGCGGCGTGGGCGGCAAGCCGACGATCCACGGTGCGTCCTTCCCCGCGGAGATCTGGGCGGACTACATGGGCAAGGCGCTCAAGGGGGCGCCCGTCCTGCAGTTCGACGCGCCGCAGCCGATAGGAGAGAAGGTGTACGGGGACGGGGCCAGCCCCTCCCCCAGCGCCGCACCGTCGGCGCCGCCCTCGGCGCAGCCCTCGGCATCCGCCTCGCCGTCGGCGTCGAAGTCCCCGTCCGCTTCCCCGTCGCCGAGCAAGCAGTGCAAGCCCGGCAAGTGCCGCCCGGGCCAGATCGGCGGCGTCGACGGGGGCGACACGGGCGGCCCCGGCGGTGTGGACGGCGGTACGGGCGATACGCCGACGCCCGATCCGAGCCGGCGCCAGACGGGCGGTGGCGGCCTGTTCGGCGGTCCGCAGGGCTGACGAGCGGGCTGCGGCCCTGGTCGCGGCCGTGAGGTTCAGGGGGCCGTCCCGCGTTCGCGCGGGGCGGCCCCCGACGTTATCCACAGCCTCCGACGGGTTCGCGGCGCGTACGGCAGGATGGGCCCATGAGGAGCGTGCAGGACGACCAGCTCGTGCGGCCCACCGTCGAGGACGGTGTGGCCGTGGCCGGCAGCGAGCTCATCGGGGGGCCGGTGGGACGCCGGGCGCTGCTCGGGGTGAGCTGGTGGACGCCGGTCCGGGTGATCGCCCTGGTGGCCATCGGGATGTTCGCGCTCGGGATGGTGCAGAAGCTCCCGTGCTACAACCACGGTTGGTTCTTCGGTGCCACCACCCAGTACACCCACGCCTGTTACTCCGATATCCCGCACCTCTACAGCGGGCGCGGCTTCGACCAGGGCCTCATCCCGTACTTCGACCGCATCCCGCAGAGCGTCTCCGGCGGGATGGACTATCTCGAGTACCCGGTGCTGACGGGCCTGTTCATGGAGGTTGCGGCGGTCTTCACGCCGGGCGGCGGGAGCATCCAGCACCGCGAGCAGATGTACTGGTTCGCCAACGCCGGGATGCTGCTTGCCTGTACCGCGGTGATCGCCGTGTGCGTGGCCCGCACGCACCGCCGCCGTCCCTGGGACGCGCTGCTGGTGGCTCTCGCGCCCGCCTTCGCGCTGACCGCCACCATCAACTGGGACCTCTTCGCCGTCGCCCTCACCGCGGCCGCGATGCTCATGTGGTCGCGCGGCCGGACGGTCGCGACGGGCGTCCTGATGGGCCTGGCGGCCGCGGCCAAGCTCTATCCGGCGCTCCTGCTGGGCCCGTTGCTCGTCCTGTGCCTGCGGGCCGGGCGGCCCCGGGCGTTCCTCTCCGCGGCGGGGGCGGCGGTGGGATCGTGGCTGGTGGTGAACCTGCCGGTGATGCTCACCCATGACGCCGGCGGCTTCCACATCCGCGACGGATGGTCGAAGTTCTACCGTTTCAGCCAGGAGCGGCCGATCGACTTCGGCTCGGTCTGGCTGTTCATCTCCCAGCGCACCGGAAACCCGCTGGACGACGCCAATGTCTACGCGGAGCTGCTGATGCTGCTCGGGTGCCTGGGCATCGCGGCGCTCGGCCTGTGCGCCCCCAGGCGTCCGCGCTTCGCGCAGCTGGCCTTCCTGGTGATAGCGCTCTTCATCCTGGTCAACAAGGTCTATTCGCCGCAGTACGTGCTGTGGCTCGTCCCGCTGGCCGCCCTGGCCCGGCCCAAGTGGCGCGACTTCCTCGTCTGGCAGGCCTGCGAGGTCCTCTACTACCTCGGGATCTGGTTCTATCTGGCCTATACGGGAAGCGGCGACAAGCACCAGGGCCTGCCGCCGGAGGGCTACCAACTGGCGATCGTCCTGCACCTGCTGGGGACGCTCTACCTGTGCGCGATCGTGGTGCGTGACATCCTCAAGCCCGAGCGGGACGTGGTCCGCCGCGACGGCTCGGACGACCCCTCCGGGGGCCTCCTGGACGGGGCGCCGGACATATTCGTCTTCGGCCCCGCGCGCCGTGCGTCACGGCACGCGGAGCACTCGGACGAGGTACGTGTCCAGTGGGGCACCGGGAGCCGCAGCTCGTAGTCCGCGGCGCCGGGCCCCTTCCACCGGGGGGGAATCAGTGGTCGAGCACCCGGTCGAACTGCGTGGTGGTGTGCCGCAGGTGGGCCACCAGCTCGTCGCCGACCTGCGGGGCGGGAGCGTCGCCCGGCACGAAGAGGATGGAGACCTGCATGTGCGGGGGCTCCGCGAACCAGCGCTGCTTGCCCGCCCAGACGAACGGCGAGAGGTTGCGGTTCATGGTCGCCAGGCCCGCGCGGGCGACGCCCTTGGCACGCGGCATCATGCCGTGCAGCGCCTTCGGCGCCTCCAGCCCGACACCGTGCGAGGTGCCTCCGGCGACCACCACCAGGTAGCCGTCGCCGGCTGCCTTCTGCTGGCGGTAGCCGAAGCGGTCGCCCTTGGCGACGGGCGTGACGTCCAGGACCGAGCCGCGGTACTGGGTGGCGTCGTGGTCGCCGAGCCACAGCCGGGTGCCGATGCGGGCGCGGAAGCGCGTCTGCGGGAACTGCTGCTGCAGCTGCCTCAGTTCCTCGGCCTTGAGGTGGCTGACGAACATGGTGTGCAGCGGAAGGTGGGCGTTGCACAGCCGCTCCATCCAGCCGGCCACCTCCTCGACGGCACTGGTGCCGTCCCCGCGGTCCAGCGGCAGGTGGATGGCGAAGCCCTCCAGGCGCACGTCCTCGATGGCCGCGTGCAGCTTGGGCAGGTCGGCCTCGCTGATGCCGTGCCGCTTCATGCTGCTCATGACCTCGACGACGACCCGGGCGCCGACCAGGCCCCGTACGCCCTCGACCGAGGAGACGGACCGGATGGCCCGGTCCGGCAGCGGCACCGGCTCCTCGCCGAGCCGGAAGGGGGTCAGCACCAGCAGGTCACCGCTGAAGAAGTCCTTGATCCGGGCCGCTTCGTAGGTGGTGCCGACGGCGAGGATGTCGGCACCCATGCGGGTCGCCTCATCGGCAAGCCGCTCGTGGCCGAAGCCGTAGCCGTTGCCCTTGCAGACCGGGATGATGCCCGGAAACTGCTGGATCACGGACTGCTGGTGTGCCCGCCAGCGCTTGGTGTCGACGTAGAGCGTGAGCGCCATGGCCGGTCCCGGAACCTTTCCCTGAGTGTGGATGGAGCTGTTGGATCAGCGGCGCGACATGTAGATGTCGAGGGCCTTGTGGAGCAGCTTGTTGAGCGGGAAGTCCCACTCGCCGAGGTACTCGGCGGCCTGGCCGCCCGTGCCGACCTTGAACTGGATGAGACCGAAGAGGTGGTCGCTCTCGTCCAGGGAGTCGCCGATGCCGCGCAGATCGTAGACGCTGGCGCCGAGCGCGTAGGCGTCGCGCAGCATCCGCCACTGCATCGCGTTCGACGGCCGGACCTCGCGCTTGTGGTTGGCGGAGGCGCCGTAGGAGTACCAGACGTGCCCGCCGACGATCAGCATCGTCGCGGCGGCGACGGCCTCGCCCTCGTGCACGGCGAAGTACAGCCGCATGCGGTTGGGGTCCTCGCTGTTGAGGGCCGTCCACATGCGCTGGAAGTAGCTCAGCGGGCGCGGGCGGAACTTGTCGCGCTCCGCGGTGATCTCGTACAGGTGCTGCCAGGTGGCCAGGTCCTCGTAGCCGCCTTGGACGACCTCGACGCCGGCCTTCTCGGCCTTCTTGATGTTGCGGCGCCACAGCTGGTTGAAGCCCTTGTGGACGTCTTCGAGCGAGCGGTTCTCCAGCGGCACCTGGAAGACGTAGCGCGGCTGCACGTCACCGAAGCCGGCGCCGCCGTCCTCGCCCTGCTGCCAGCCCATGCGGCGCAGCTGGTCGGCGACCTCGAAGGCACGCGGCTCGATGTGGGTGGCCTCGACGTCGCGCAGGCGCTTGACGTCGGGGTCGGCGATGCCGTTCTTGATCGCGGTCGCGTCCCAGCGCCGGATGACGACGGGCGGGCCCATCTTCACGGAGAAGGCGCCCTGCTGCTTGAGGTGGGCCAGCATCGGCTCGAGCCAGTCCTGCAGGTTCGGGGAGAACCAGTTGATGACCGGGCCCTCGGGCAGGTAGGCCAGATAGCGCTTGATCTTGGGCAGCTGGCGGTAAAGGACCAGCCCGGCACCCACGAGCTGTCCGGTCTTGTCGAACCAGCCCAGGTTTTCCGAGCGCCACTCGGCCTTTACGTCTGCCCATCCCGGCACCTGCATGTGACTGGCCGCGGGCAAGCTCTGGATATATGCCAGATGCTGCTCTCGGCTGATTGTCCTCAGGGTCAGGCTCATGCGGGGCGCTCCTCGGCAGGTTTGTCCCCAGGTCGGGGCTCCGGCTCTCGCGCCGAAGCCTACTGCGACAAGGGAGCGCCCCGTTTGGGCGTACGCCCGGCTATCCGATCACACCCCCGAAGAGACCCCCGTGCGCCATGCCCAGAAAGAAGCCGATGGCCGAGGCTCCGAGCCCGATGATCAGCAGGAAGCGCTCGCCCGTCGTCGCCGAGATGAATTGGCCCCAGGCCCCGGTGAGTATGCCCACCAGGCCGCTCCACGAAGTGAGCAGGTGGAGATTGGTGAATGCCGAGGTGATGAAGGCGAGCGCACCGAGCACGACGGTCGCGGCGACAAACGTGTTCTCGACGGGATGGGCCTTGCCGTCGCTGTTCAGCACTCCGCTGACCAGTGAGCGGAGCCCGTGGGGTTGCCGTGCTGCCTGTGTCATGGGACTACCTCCTGAAGGCAGGCGGCGCATGTAGCGCCGGTCACACCCGTTGCGTCCAGATTGCGGGGCCGGGCGGCCGGATTTCAACCGCACGCCGTAGTGCGGGTACTCTGTACGGTCTGCACCGGTGTCTGCCCAGACCCAGCTTCGGTCCCAGGGGCAACCCAGGACTTTCCGCTGATTGTCAGTGTCGGCCGATACCGTTGTTTACGCATCACGACCCTCCTGCCACGGATCGACCGTGGCCGCTGAGTCCAAAGGAGGTGGGTTCCACATGCGTCACTACGAGGTGATGGTCATCCTCGACCCCGATCTCGAGGAGCGCGCTGTCTCCCCGCTGATCGAGAACTTCCTCTCCGTCGTCCGTGAGGGCAACGGAAAGGTCGAGAAGGTCGACACCTGGGGCCGTCGTCGTCTGTCGTACGAGATCAAGAAGAAGCCCGAGGGCATCTACTCGGTCATCGACCTGCAGGCCGAGCCTGCGGTCGTCAAGGAGCTCGACCGCCAGATGAACCTGAACGAGTCGGTCCTCCGGACCAAGGTCCTCCGTCCCGAGACCCACTGAACCCCAGCGGTTCAGAGGTAATCGGGCTGCATCGCAACGAGTAGCAAGCAGCCAGCAGCACACCCGCCGAGAGGTTCACCCATGGCAGGCGAGACCGTCATCACGGTCGTCGGCAATCTCGTCGACGACCCCGAGCTGCGCTTCACCCCGTCCGGTGCGGCGGTCGCGAAGTTCCGCGTCGCGTCCACTCCCCGCACCTTCGACCGCCAGACCAACGAGTGGAAGGACGGCGAGAGCCTCTTCCTCACGTGCTCGGTGTGGCGGCAGGCGGCGGAGAACGTCGCCGAGTCGCTCCAGCGCGGCATGCGCGTCATCGTGCAGGGCCGTCTGAAGCAGCGGTCCTACGAGGACCGCGAGGGCGTCAAGCGCACGGTCTACGAGCTCGACGTCGAAGAGGTCGGCGCCAGCCTGAAGAACGCCACGGCGAAGGTCACCAAGACCGCGGGTCGCGGTGGCCAGGGTGGCTATGGCGGCGGCAGCGGCGGCAACCAGGGCGGCGGCTGGGGCTCCGGTCCCGGCGGCCAGCAGGGCGGCGGGGCTCCCGCCGACGATCCCTGGGCGACCGGCGCTCCGTCCGGCGGCCAGCAGGGCGGCGGCGGAGGTGGCTGGGGCGGCGGCTCCGGCAACTCCGGCGGCGGCTACTCGGACGAGCCGCCCTTCTAGGCCCGTTTCCGGGCCCGGGCCCGCAGGGGTCCGAGGGCGTCAGCACAAAACTTCTTGATTCACAGGAGAGAGACAATGGCGAAGCCGCCCCCGCGCAAGCCTAAGAAGAAGGTCTGCGCGTTCTGCAAGGACAAGACCGCTTACGTGGACTACAAGGACACGAACATGCTGCGGAAGTTCATTTCCGACCGCGGCAAGATCCGTGCCCGTCGCGTGACCGGCAACTGCACTCAGCACCAGCGTGACGTCGCCACGGCCGTGAAGAACAGCCGTGAGATGGCGCTGCTGCCCTACACCTCGTCCGCGCGATAAGGGAAGGGTGACCAACTAATGAAGATCATCCTCACCCACGAGGTCTCCGGCCTCGGCACCGCCGGTGACGTCGTCGACGTCAAGGACGGCTACGCCCGCAACTACCTGGTCCCGCGCGGTTTCGCGATCCGCTGGACCAAGGGTGGCGAGCAGGACGTCGCTCAGATCCGCCGCGCTCGCAAGATCCGCGAGATCGCCACGATCGAGCAGGCCAACGAGGTCAAGGGTCAGCTGGAGGGCGTCAAGGTCCGTCTGGCCACCCGTGCCGGCGAGGCCGGCCGCCTGTTCGGCTCCGTGACCCCGGCCGACATCGCTGCCGCGATCGAGACCTCCGGTGGTCCGAAGGTCGACAAGCGTCGCGTCGAGGTCGGTACGCCGATCAAGACCCTGGGTGCCCACCAGGTGTCCGTGCGTCTGCACGCCGACGTCGTTGCCAAGCTCGGCATCGAGGTCGTCGCCGCGTAATCGCTGCGCTCGGCAAGCTCGGAGAGGGCCGCACCCCGCAGGGGGTGCGGCCCTCTCGCCGTATCACCGGCCCGGTACCGGGTGCGCTGCCGGGCGTCAGGCGCGTACGGCCCCGGTGACCAGCCATCGGCCGGACCGGGCCCGCAGCCACAGGGTCGTCATCCGGACCGTCATCATCAGGGTCATCGCCCACCACAGGGCCGTGAGGCCGCCGCCCAGGTGCGGTACCAGCAGGGCGACGGGCGCGAAGACGGCGAGGACCAGCAGCATGGCCCACGCGAGGTAGGACCCGTCCCCGGCGCCCATCAGCACGCCGTCCAGGACGAAGACGACGCCCGCCACCGGCTGGCCCAGGGCCACCACCAGCAGCGCGGGCAGCAGCGCGTCCCGTACGGCCGCGTCGGAGGTGAACAGCGGGACGAAGAGCGGCCGCGCGGCCACGACCAGGGCGCCCAGCACCACACCCGAGGCGATGCCCCACTGCACCATGCGGCGGCAGGCGGCCCGGGCCCCTTCCGGATCCGCGGCACCCAGACAGCGCCCTATGATCGCCT
Source organism: Streptomyces olivoverticillatus (assembly GCF_014203555.1). Lineage (GTDB taxonomy): Bacteria > Actinomycetota > Actinomycetes > Streptomycetales > Streptomycetaceae > Streptomyces > Streptomyces olivoverticillatus. The sequence goes on from NZ_JACHJH010000004.1 coordinate 283,880, forward strand.
GCCCGGCGATGGCTATCGCGTCCAGCGCGAAGGCCAGCAGGCTCCACAGGGTGAGCACGATCTGGTGCGCGGCGATGTCGGTGTCGCCGAGGCGGGCCGCGACGGCCGTGGCCGTCATCAGCACCGCGCGCAGCGAGAGGGTGCGCACCAGCAGCGGCACCCCGGCCCGGGCGCAGGCCCGGATGCCGGCGGGGTCGGGCCGCAGGGAGGCGCGGTGCCGCCGGGCACCCCGTACGACGACGGCGAGGTAGGCGGCGGCCATGGCGTTCTGGGCGATGACGGTGCCCCAGGCGGAGCCGGCGATGCCGAGGCCCGCTCCGTAGACGAGGGCGAGGTTGAGCGCGGCGTTGGCGGCGAAGCCGCCGACGGCCACGTACAGCGGGGTCCGGGTGTCCTGCAGGCCGCGCAGGACACCCGTGGCGGCGAGGACGACGAGCATGGCCGGTATGCCCAGGGCGCTGATCCGCAGATACGTGGTGGCGTGGGGGGCCGCGGCGGGGGAGGCGCCGAAGAGGCCGACGAGGGCCGGGGCCGCGGCCAGCAGGAGGCCGGCGACGGTGGCCCCGAGGACGAGGGCGAGCCAGATGCCGTCCATGCCCTGCCGGATGGCAGCCCCGAGCTCTCCGGCGCCGACCCGGCGGGAGACCGCGGCGGTGGTGGCGTAGGCGAGGAAGACGAAGACGCTGACGGCGGTGGCGAGCAGCGCCGCGGCTACGCCGAGGCCGGCGAGCTGCGGGGTGCCGAGGTGGCCCACGATGGCGCTGTCGGCCATCACGAAGAGGGGTTCGGCGACGAGCGCGCCGAAGGCGGGGACGGCCAGCGCGATGATCTCGCGGTCGTGTCGGCGGGCGCGCTGCCGCGCGCTCGTGGTGGCCTGGCCCACGGTGACCGTCCAATCTTCCACAGGTAACAACTGCACCTACTCTAAGCCCCTTACTCTCCAGGGTTGAGTGTGATCTTCTCTGCGCCGTTTGTCGCGATCTCGGGCCGGGCAGCGAAGTTTTTCTCCTCAACAGCCGGTGGACGACAAACGTGCAGGTCAGATGGGTGGGCGGCAGAGGACTGTGTGTTTGTCCACAGTGGTTTCCCCCGCGCCGTGCACAGGTTCGGCGGAGTTCTCCACAGGATGGGGCCGGTCATCCACATGCCCTGTGGATAACCAGATTGGCTGACGTGGCCCGCGGGCCTACCGTGGACCGGCGCCCGCCGTCTGTTCGCCCGTCATCCCGCCGTCCCGCGGAGCCTCACGAGGTCTCCACGCCGTCGCCGCGAAGCCGCCGCGAACTCGACGCGTCACAAACGGAGTCGGGCGTACTGAATGTCAGAGCCGTGCCGTAAGAAAGAGGAGCACGGCGAGGTCCGCTTCGCGGACGGGAGGAGGTGGCCGGGGTGAGCATGCCCGAGCCCATGGACGACCCCTGGGCCGAGTCCGGTCCGGGCGACCGGCTCCCCTTCCCCCGCTCCCGTCGCGACGGCAAGGGCCGCGGCGAGCAGCACGACCGCGGGGGAGATGAGGGCGGCTGGTCACAGGGCGGCGGCTTCGAGCGCGTCCCCCCGCAGGACCTGGACGCCGAGCAGTCCGTCCTCGGCGGCATGCTGCTCTCCAAGGACGCCATCGCCGACGTCGTCGAGGTCCTCAAGGGCAACGACTTCTACCGTCCGGCGCACGAGACCATTTACCAGGCCATCCTCGACCTGTACGCCAAGGGCGAGCCGGCCGACCCGATCACGGTCGCGGCCGAGCTCACCAAGCGCGGCGAGATCACCCGCGTCGGCGGCGCGGCCTATCTGCACACCCTGGTGCAGACCGTCCCCACCGCCGCCAACGCCGAGTACTACGCCGAGATCGTCCACGAGCGCGCGGTGCTGCGCCGCCTGGTCGAGGCCGGCACGCGCATCACGCAGATGGGCTACGCGGCCGACGGCGACGTCGACGACATCGTCAACAACGCCCAGGCCGAGATCTACGCCGTCACCGAGCAGCGCACCAGCGAGGACTACCTCCCGCTGGGCGACATCATGGAGGGCGCGCTCGACGAGATCGAGGCCATCGGTTCGCGCAGCGGCCAGATGTCCGGCGTCCCCACGGGCTTCACCGACCTCGACGCCCTGACGAACGGCCTGCACCCCGGCCAGATGATCGTCATCGCGGCCCGTCCCGCCATGGGTAAGTCCACCCTCGCGCTGGACTTCGCACGGGCCTGCTCGATCAAGAGCAATCTGCCCAGCGTGATCTTCTCCCTGGAAATGGGGCGCAACGAGATCGCGATGCGCCTGCTGTCCGCCGAGGCCCGGGTCGCCCTGCACCACATGCGCTCCGGCTCCATGACGGACGAGGACTGGACCCGTCTGGCCCGCCGGATGCCGGACGTCTCGGCCGCCCCGCTCTACATCGACGACTCCCCCAACCTGTCGATGATGGAGATCCGCGCGAAGTGCCGCCGTCTCAAGCAGCGCAATGACCTCAAGCTCGTCGTCATCGACTACCTCCAGCTGATGCAGTCCGGCGGCGCCCGCCGCCCCGAGAGCCGCCAGCAGGAAGTCTCCGACATGTCCCGGAACCTCAAGCTCCTCGCCAAGGAGCTGGAAGTCCCGGTCATCGCCCTCTCCCAGCTGAACCGTGGCCCCGAGCAGCGCACCGACAAGAAGCCGATGGTCTCCGACCTCCGTGAGTCGGGCTCCATCGAGCAGGACGCGGACATGGTCATCCTGCTGCACCGCGAGGACGCCTACGAGAAGGAGTCCCCCCGCGCGGGCGAGGCGGACCTGATCGTGGCCAAGCACCGAAACGGCCCGACGGCCACGATCACGGTGGCCTTCCAGGGCCACTACTCCCGCTTCGTGGACATGGCCCAGACCTGAGCCGGTCCCTGGGGCGGTGTGCCGTTAAACGGTGTGCCGCTCAAAAAGCGGTCGTTAGGGTGCGGTCATGACCGCCTTGTACGCAGCCTCCGGCCCGGTGTCCTCCGATGTGACAAGGGAGGACGAGCAGTTCGCGGAGCTGCTGCCCGTCACCCGTCGTGCGCTCCTGCACCGCGTGGCTGTCGGCCAGGTGAAGGGGCGCACGCCTTCGCTGGTGGGGGCGGTGATGCGCGATGGGCGCATGGTGTGGAGTGCCGGGCGCGGCGAGGTCTCCGGCGAGGTGCCGGGTATCCAGACGCAGTACCGCATCGGTTCGGTCACCAAGACCTTCGTCGCCGTGCTCGTGCTGAGGCTGCGCGACGAGGGCCTGCTCGATCTGAACGACCCGCTCGGCAAGTACCTCGACACCCCCGAGGGGGGCGAGGCCACGCTCGCGCAGCTGCTGGCGCACACCTCCGGCCTCGCTGCCGAGGCGCGCGGACCCTGGTGGGAGCGTACGGACGGCGCCCTGCGCCCCGAGCTCGCGGACATCTTCGGCGAACAACCCCAACTGCACCCGGCAGGGCGCCTGCACCACTACTCCAACCCCGGCTACGCGCTCCTGGGCGCGCTCGTCGAGCAGGTGCGCGGGGAGAGCTGGTACGAGGTGCTGCGCCGGGAGGTGCTCGTACCGCTCGGCATGGACCGTACGACGCTCGTGCCCGAGGCGCCGTACGCGGAGGGCTGGGCGGTGCACCCCTGGGCGGACGTGCTGCTTCCCGAACCGGCCGTCGATACCGGCCGGATGGCCCCGGCCGGGCAGCTGTGGTCCACGGCGGAGGACCTGTGCCGCTTCGCGGAGTTCCTGCTGCACGGCGACGACCGGGTGCTCGCTGCCGAAACGATCGCGCAGATGCGGGTGCCGGAGACCGGTCCGCAGGAGCCCGGCTGGACGAGCGGCTACGGGCTCGGCCTCCAGCTGCAGCGGAAGGAGGGCCACTTCCTCTTCGGGCACACCGGGACGATGCCCGGCTTCGTGGCCGGGCTGTGGGTGAGTGCGGAGGAGGGGACCGCGGGCGTCGCGCTGGCCAACCTCACGTCGTCGTTCGAGACGGCAGCGGTGGCGGCGGATCTCGTGCGCACGGTCGCCGAGCACGAGCCGAGGATTCCGGAGCCGTGGCGTCCGCTGGAGCTCGCGGACCCGGCGCTGCTGGAGCTGACCGGGCCCTGGTACTGGGGGTCCACGCCGTTCGCCCTGCGGTTGTGCGCCGACGGCGGTCTGGAGCTGTCGCCCCTGGGCCCGGGCGGCCGCGGCGCCCGCTTCCGGGCGGAAGCGGACGGTACCTGGACCGGCCTCGACGGCTACTACCTGGGGGAGACCCTCAGGGCCGTCCGCTCGGCGGACGGCGCGCCCGGCCATCTGGACATCGGCACCTTCGTCTTCACCCGCGAGCCCTACGCGCCCGACGGCGCCGTCCCGGGCGGTGTCGACACGGGCGGCTGGCGGTAGGCCTGAGGCCCGGACCCGGGCGGGCGGACGTAGAGTCGGCCGGGAGATTGGCGGGCGCCGGGACGCGGCGCGACACCACCTGGAAGGCCATCGTGACCACCGTGACCGCGAACACCGCACCGGTCCTGCTCGACCTCGCACCGCTCGAAGCCGCCCGCTTCGCGTGCATCGAGGACAAGGTCGCCGCGCTGATGCGCACCCGCGAGACCGTCATCGCGATGCAGGGCGAGGCGCTGCTGCCGCTGGAGGCCTGCATCCGCTCGGCCGTCCGGCCCGGAAGCACCGCGCTCAACGTCATCACCGGTCCCTACGGCGAGACCTTCGGCGGCTGGCTGCGCTCGTGCGGTGCGGAAGTGGTCACCGTGAGCGCGCCGTTCAGCGGTGCGGTCGGGGCGGAGCAGGTGGCCGAGGCGCTGCGCGCCCGCCCGGACATCGACTTCGTCAGCCTGGTGCACGCCGAGGCCGCCACCGGCAACACCAACCCGGTCGCCGAGATCGGCGCCGTCGTCCGTGAGCACGGTGCGCTGCTGATGCTGGACGCGGTCGCCTCCGTCGCCGCCGAGCCGCTGCTGACCGACGAGTGGGGCGTGGACCTGTGCGTCATCGGCGGCCAGAAAGCCATGGCCGGGCCGGCCGGAGTGTCCGCCGTGTCGGTCAGCGGCCGCGCCTGGGAGCGGATCGCCGCCAACGAGCAGGCGCCCCGGCGCTCGTACCTGTCCCTGCTGGACTGGAAGGAGCGTTGGATCGACGCCGGGCGCACGGCTCTGCCGCACGCCCCCGCACAGTTGGAGATGCTCGGCCTGGAGCAGGCCGTCGACCGCATCGAGGCGGCCGGCCTGAACGCCGTCATCGCCCGGCACCGCGCCGCCTCGGCCGCGATGCGCGCGGGGGTACGGGCGCTGGGCGGGCTCGCGCCCTATGTCGTCCGGGACGAGGACGCCGCACCCGTCGCCACCACGCTGCGTACGCCCGACGGCGTCGATGCCCGTGAGCTCGTCGCGCTGGCCCTGACGAAGGACGGCTCCCTGCCCGTCCAGGCCGCCGCGGGAGCGCTCGCCGGGGAGATGGTCCGCGTCAACCACTACGGACTGGCCGCGGACCGCACCGTCGTGCTCGCCGCCCTGGCGGCGCTGGGCGAGGGGCTGCGGGTGCTGGGGGTGCCGGTCGCGGACCAGGACAAGGCGGAGGAGGCCGCGCGTGCGGCCTGGGACGCCGTGAGCTGACCGGACCGCCGTCCGGCACGCGGGCCCTCCGGGGCCTTGAGGCTGCTGTGGGTGCTTTTTGCACCGACAGCAGCCTTTTCTTTGCTGTTTTTCCGGTTTGGTGCGGCGCGCATCCTCGTTCACACACCCGGATAAAATCGGAACCACCATCCCGTTTTCTTTTCTCGCTCCCCGGAGGCCGTACGCATGGCGCAGCGCAGGAATACGTCGGCGTCCGGATCGGGTATGGCGTCGCTGAGGGCGGACGCGCGGCGCAACCGGGTCCTGGTGCTCCAGGCGGCCCGATCGGCCTTCGAAGAGGCGGGGTTGGCGGTTCCGCTCGGCGAGATCGCGCGCCGGGCCGGGGTGGGCGCGGGGACGGTCTACCGCCATTTTGCTTCCAAAGAAGCCCTGTTCAGAGCCACGGTCGTGGACCGGGTGCGGCTTTTCACGGACAGCGCACGGGAGTTGGCGGAGGCGGAGGACCCGGGTGCGGTGTTCTTCCGGTACCTGGCGGCGGTGGTGCGGCTGTCCGTGCGGAACAAGGGCCTGTGCGACGCGCTGGAGGCGAGCGCGGAGGGGCGCTTCGAGCCTTCCCCGGGGGTCGAGAAGGACTTCCGTGAGGCGCTTGCAGTGCTCCTGGCCAGGGCTCAACAGGCCGGTGCCGTACGGCGGGACGTCACCGTCGAGGACGTGCTGGGCCTGCTGCTGGGGTGTCTGTCGATGGAGCAGCGACAAGGTCCGGACGGGGCGCCGGGGCGGCTGACGGCGCTCATGTGCGACAGCCTCCGCGCGGGGCGCCGTGTGACGAAACTGCCTCCGAGGGTCGCGCAAAGGCGTAACGAAACGGGTTGTGCCGCCTGCGGCGGTCCCGTGCCCTCCGCCCGTACGGGCCGGCCCGCCCGGTACTGCGGCGCCGCCTGCCGTCAGAAGGCGCACCGGGAGCGGGCCCGGGCCCGGGCCGAAGCGGGGTCGGAGCTGGTACTTGAGGCCCCAGAGCTGGTACCTGAAGCCTCAGAGCCGGTACTTGAAACCGAGGTGTGAGGCCTCGAAGCCCAGCCGTTCGTAGAAGCGGTGGGCGTCCACGCGGGTGGCGTCGGAGGTCAGCTGCACCAGGCTGCAGCCCTCGCGGCGGGAGGCTTCGATGGCCCACTGGATGAGCTGCGTGCCCAGGCCGCTGCCGCGTTCGTCGCGGTGGATGCGCACGGCCTCGACGAGGGAACGGGTGGCGCCGCGCCGGGAGAGGCCGGGGATGACGGTGAGGTGCAGGGTGCCTACCGTGCGGCCGTCGCGGACGGCGACCACCAGGTGCTGGCGGGGGTCGTCGGCCAGGCGGGCGAAGGCCGTGCGGTAGGGGGACAGGTCGTCGGGGGACTCGCGCTGGGCGCCGAGCGGGTCGTCGGCCAGCATGGCCACGATGGCGGGGATGTCGTCGTCGGTCGCGCGGCGGATCTCGAGGTCGCTCATGATCCGGACCCTATGCGCGGGGTGGTGGGGTGCACAGGGGCCTGAGTGACCGGAGTTGGCTTCCGGGATGGTGCCGAGGGGGGGGGGCTTACCGGGCGCCTTCGAGGGCCTACGACGTCGGAGCGAGCGATTCCACGGCGGCGACCAGCGGCGCCAGCTCGCTGCGGTTCGACGCCTCCCGCAGCGCTTCCCGCAGGGCGGCGTCATTGGTGGGCCGGGCCTCTTCGAGGAGCGTGCGGCCGGCGTCCGTGACGTCGGTGTAGATGCCGCGGCGGTCGGTCAGGCAGAGGTAGCGCGTCAGCAGACCGCGGTCCTCCAGGCGGTTGACCAGGCGCGTTGTGGCGCTCTGGCTGAGCACGACGGCGTCGGCGACTTCGTTCATCCGCAGGTGGCCGCCCTCGCCGCTGTGCTGGCGGTTGAGCACGTCGAGGACGGAGAACTCGCGCACGCTCAGCTCGTGGTGCGCCTGGAGGGCCCGCTCTATGTGCGTCTCGATCCGGCTGTGCAGCGCCGAGAGCGCGCACCAGCCCTGGGCCAGGCCGGCCAGAGCGGGGTCCGGGGTGCAGGACATGAGTGAGCCCTCCTTCGGAGTCGTACGCGCGTCTCGTCATGGATCAGGATAGCTCTCCACTGCAATAGCCAGCGCTTGCAAGTAACTGCGTCTGCAATTATTGTGGGCGCAGGTAAGGGTCCGCCGCAAAGACTCCGCGGCCGAGGCCTGCTCCCGATGTCTCCCCCCTCTAAGGACCCCTGTCATGCCCCTTGCCCTGCTGGCGCTCGCCATCGGCGCCTTCGGTATCGGCACCACCGAGTTCGTGATCTCGGGCCTGCTCCCCGAGATCGCCGGCGACTTCGGTGTCTCCATCCCCGCCGCGGGCTTCCTGACCACCGGCTATGCGCTGGGGGTGGTCGTCGGGGCCCCGGTCCTCGCCATCGTCGGCAGCCGCGTCCCGCGCAAGAGCATGCTGATGGCCCTCATGGGGCTGTTCGTCGTGGGCAATGCGCTCTCCGCGGCGGCCCCCGTCTTCGCTCTGATGCTGGCCGGGCGGATCATCGCCTCCCTCGCGCACGGCGCGTTCTTCGGCATCGGCGCGATCGTGGCCGCCGGGCTCGTCGCCCCGCAGAAGAAGGCGGGCGCCATAGCGATGATGTTCACCGGCCTGACGGTCGCCAATGTGGTGGGGGTTCCGCTGGGCACGCTGGTCGGGCAGAGCGCCGGCTGGCGCGTCACCTTCTTCGCCATAGCGGCGCTGGGTGTGCTTGCCGTGCTCGGCATCGCCGCGCTGGTGCCCCAGCAGCCCCGGCCCGGACAGGCCCGGATCAGCGGTGAGCTGGCGGCCTTCCGCAACCCTCAGGTCCTGCTCGCCATGGCGATGACCGTCCTCGGCTTCGGCGGCGTCTTCACCATGAGCACGTACATCACGCCGATGCTGACCGACGTCGCGGGCTATGCGCCCTCGTCCGTCACCTGGCTGCTCGTCCTCTTCGGCCTCGGCATGGTGGGCGGCAATCTCGTCGGCGGCCGGTTCGCGGACCGCTCGCTGATGCCCATGCTCTACACGGCGCTCGGCGGCCTGACCCTGGCCCTCGTCCTGCTGCCCCTGGCCGCGCACGACAAGATCGCGGCAGCTGTCGTCATCCCACTGGTCGGCGCCTTCGGCTTCGCCACCGTGCCGCCCCTGCAGAAGCGGGTCCTCGACCAGACCGCGGACGCCCCCACCCTCGCCTCCGCCGTCAACATCGGCGCGTTCAACCTCGGCAACGCCATAGCGGCCTGGCTCGGCGGGCTCGTCATATCCGCCGGCTTCGGCTACGCGGCACCCAATGCGGTCGGCGCCGCCATGGCCGCCGTCGCGCTGGCCCTCGCCCTGCTCTCCGCGTCGCTGGAGCGGCGTACGAGCCGGGGTGCCGGAAGCGTCGTCGTGGGCCGCTCGACCGCGGTCGCCTAAGCGGCCGAGACCGAGACCGAGGCCGACGCCCACGCCGCGCCCGCCGCCCGCTGACGCCTGCCGCCGACAGCCCTCCCCTTGACGCACTGACTCACCCGTCAACAAGCCCCCTCAACAAGGAGCACCGCCGCATGACCACCGCCAACACCCCCGTCCTTCCGCTCGCCACGGACGAGGCGGAGGCCTTGATAGCCGTCGCCCGGTGCGCCGCGGAGGACCGGGGCGTACGGGCCGCCGTGACCGTGCTCGACGGCGGCGGGCACCTGCTGGCCTTCCGGCGCGACGACCGCGCTGTGCTGATCGCGGGGGAGACCAGCACGCGCAAGGCGTTCACCGCGCTGCAGCTGAACGCGCCGACCGCCGACGTCGTGGACGCCGTGCAGCCCGGCGGCCCCTTCCACACCCTGCCGACCGCCCTCGACCGCCCGCTCCTCTTCATCGCCGGAGGCGTCCCGCTGCACCGCGACGGCCGCCTCATCGGGGCCATCGGGGTGGGCGGAGGGGCGCCCGAGCAGGACCACCGCATAGCGGTGGCGGCCATCGAGGAGGTGCTGGGCGGCTGACGGGGCCCGGGAAAATCGCCGGGCGTCCGCGCCCGGGTTGCGCCTACGCTCGACGGTCATGAGCAGACTGCATGTGTTCGATCTCGACGGCACGCTGATCCAGGGCTCGGCGGCGGCCGTCGAGATCTCCCGGCAACTGGGCCTGGAGTCGGAGATCGGCGCGTTGGAGCGGGCGTTCGCCGCGGGGGAGCTGTCACCGCCCCAATTCGCGGAACGGGCGGTCGCGCTGTGGGCGGAGCTCACCGAAGCACAGGTCGCGGCGGCGTTCGAGGGCGCGCCCTGGCTGGACGGCATACGGGAGGTGTGGGCGCGGATACGGGCGCGGGGCGAGCGGTGCGCGGTGATCTCGCTGTCGCCGGGGTTCTTCGTGGAGCGGCTGCTGGACTGGGGGGCGGATGCGGCGCACGGTTCGCTCTGGCCCTCGGTGCCGTTCCGGGAGCCATTGGACCCGGCGGGCATCCTCGATGCGTCGGCGAAGGTCAGGATCGCCGATGAGCTGTGCGCGGCGTACGGGCTGAGCCGCAGCGATCTCGTGGCGTACGGCGACTCCATGTCCGACGCCAAGTTGTTCGCAGCCGTGCCGGTGTCGGTGTCGGTCGCCATCAATGCGGATCACCATGTGCGGGACATTGCCTCGCACGCGTATACGGGGCGTGACCTGCGGGAAGCCTACGAACTGGTCGTCGACCGAGGCTAGTTGCCCAGGTACATCTGCATGTGCACACGCGCTCTCGGTGGGCCAGCCTAGCCTCAACGCGCCCTTGGTCGCACGGACTTCCGGCAAAACCACCGTGCCCGGTGCGCTCGGTGACATGCTGCGCGGACGGGAACGGCGACTGCGCGGGACCGACCGAGCGATGTTCGAGGCGAGGCGACGATGAACGCTCCGACCACCCCGTCGGCCGACGGCGGCACCTCCGGCGAGGGAGGTGAGTGGAGCTGGTTCACCCCCTCGGAGCGGCCGGAACGGCCAGATCAGCCGGAACGGCCGGAGTGGCAAGAGCAGCCGGAGCGGCTGGCGCGCGCGGGCGGGGAGCGCGCCCGCCCCGCTCCCCGCAGCCACCGCGGGCTACCGGAGCGGCACCCCCCGGCGCCCGCGCACCGGGAACAGGCGCACCAGGAACACGCGCACCGGGAGCACGAGCATCAGCGCCCGGCGGACCAGCCACCCGAACGGGGCGCCCGGCCGCAGGAAACCCCCGCCTCCGGCCGGGCGCCCTCCCCCGACACGCTGCTCATCCGCAGGACCATGGCCGAGATCGAGCCAATCGCCGACAAGGTCACCTCCTACTTCTACGCGCTGCTGTTCATCCGCCACCCCGAGGTGCGCGACCTCTTCCCGCCCGCCATGGACGCCCAGCGCGACCGCCTCTTCAAGGCGCTGCTCACCGCCGCCGAGCACGCCGACGACCCCGCCACGCTCACCGCCTACCTCTCCCGGCTCGGCCGCGGCCACCGCAAATACGGCACGGTGCCCGCGCACTACCCGGCCGTCGGGGAATGCCTGATCGGCGCCCTCACCCGCTATGCGCCCGACAGCTGGGACGAGGTGACCGAGGCCGCATGGGTGCGCGTCTACACCGCGATCTCCCAGATCATGATCGACGCGGCTGCCGAGGACGAGCGGACCTCCCCCGCCTGGTGGCAGGCCGAGATCGTCGGGCACGAGCTGCGCACGCCGGACATCGCCGTGGTGACCGTACGCCCGGACCGGCCCTACCCCTTCCTGGCCGGGCAGTACACGAGCCTGGAAACCCCCTGGTGGCCGCGGATATGGCGGCACTACTCCTTCTCCTGCGCGCCCCGCGCCGACGGGCTGCTGAGCTTCCACGTCAAGGCCGTGCCGGCCGGCTGGGTGTCGCGCGCCCTGGTGCACCGCGCCCGCCCCGGCGACTTCATCCGGCTCGGTGGCCCCGCCGGTTCGATGACCGTGGACCACTCCACCGACAGCGGAATGCTCTGCCTGGGCGGCGGCACCGGAATCGCCCCGATCAAGGCGCTGGTCGAAGACGTCGCCCGGCACGGCCGCAGCCGCCCCGTCGAGGTCTTCTACGGCGCCCGCCGGGGCGACGACCTCTACGACATCGACACCATGCTGCGTCTGCAGAAGTCGCACCCCTGGCTCTCGGTCCGCCCCGTCGTCTCGGACGGCCCGACGCTCGGCCTGAGTGGCCAACTTCCCCAGGTCGTCCGCAAATACGGGCCCTGGACGGCCTACGACGCCTACCTCTCCGGGCCGCCCGGAATGATCCGCAGCGGTGTGGACACCCTGGTCGGTATCGGCATACCGTCCCACCGCATAAGACACGACTCCCTCGACGAATTGACGGCGGCAGGCTGATCCGGGCGGTGGTCTGATGACGATGGCGAACCGACGGGGCGGCGACGGGGAGCGCCTGTTGCAGACCCGGCTCGGCACGGCCGAGCGGGCCGGCCGGTTCTACGACGAGCAGGTGCTCTCCCATGTCAACGCGCGGATGCGGGAGTTCGTGGCCCGGCAGGAGATGTTCTTCCTGGCCACCGCCGACCGGAACGGCGTGTGCGACAACACTTTCCGGGCCGGCCCGCCCGGCTTCCTGCGCGTGCTGGACGACCGTACGCTCGCCTACCCCGAGTACCGGGGCAACGGCGTCCTGGCCAGCCTCGGCAACATCGAGGAGAACCCGCACGTCGGCATCCTGATGATCGACTTCTTCCGGGACCGCATCGGCCTGCACGTCAACGGCCGGGCCCGGGTCGTCGACGACGCCGTTCTGCGGGCCGTCCACCCGGGCCTGCCCGTGGAGGAGTGCCCCGGCCGCCGGGCCGTGGTGTGGGTGGAGGTCGCGGTCGAGGAGGCGTACGTCCACTGCTCCAAGCACATCCCGCACCTGCTGAAGGCGTCCCGTGAGGCGGGAGCGGACGGGCGCAGCTGGGGCACGGACGACGTGCGCCGCAAGGGCGGGGACTTCTTCGGGGCGGCGGCGGGCGTGCAGTAGGGCCGCCGCCCGGCTCCGCGCCGGCGAGCTCAGCCCAGATCGTCCGCGAGCAGCGCCCGGACGCCCTCGATGTTGGCGCCGAGATACTCGCGCAGCGAGGGCGGCACCACGTCCACCGAGGCGATGCCCGCCCGGGTGAAGGGGATGCGGACGACCTCGTACGTCCCACAGGGCTCGTCCACCTCGGGGCCGTGGCGCCGGGAGAGGTCCATGGAGGCGAGGCGGCAGACGAAGAAGTGCTGGACCTTCACGCCGTGGGCCGCGTGGTGCAGGGAGTGCGAGACGGTGTCGACGAAGGCGGGGACCACGTCCGTGACCTTGGCGCCGAGCTCCTCGTCGACCTCGCGGTGGAGGGCTGCGACCACCGTGGCGTCCTCGGGCTCCACGCCGCCGCCGGGGGTGATCCAATAAGGGGATTCACCCGGTTTGGTGCGCTTGATAAGGATCATTTCGAGCTCGCCGGAGCCGGGCTCGCCGTCGAGCAGGATGGCGCGGGCGGTGCGTTTGACCACAAGTCGTTCGGTCATGGGGGACATCTGCCGCGTCCGTCCCTCGGTGAAACCCGCTCTCACCAGGAAACGGCAGCACGCAACAGCCACTCATGCGCCCGCGCGAGGTGGGGATGCGCGAGCGTCCCGGCGCGTACGACGAGGAAGTAGGTGCGCAGCGGGGGCACCGGCGGGTCGGCGAGGGCGACGACCTCGCCGGTGTCGAGGGCGTCGCCGCACAGATAGCGCGGCAGGACGCCGATCCCGGCGCCCGCGGCCACGCAGGCGAGCACGGCGCGCAGGTCGGGGGCGATGACGGTGCCCGCCGCCAGCGGTTTCGCATCGAAGACCGCGGACCAGTAGCGGGTGACGAAGGGCAGGGTCTCGTGCACCTCGACCACCGGCAGGTGTTCCAGCAGCTGGACGCCCTTGTCGCGTACGACGGCGGCGCCGCCGAGGCGGGCGGCCCAGCGCGGGGCCGCGACGAGCACGTGTTCCTCGTCGCAGAGCGGGGTGGCGGCGAGGAGGCGGCCGCGCGGGCGGGAGGTGGTGATGGCGAGGTCGTGGTGGCCGAGGGCCAGCCCCTCGAAGAGGTCTTCGGCGGTGCCGTGGGTGACGCGTACGGCCAGGCCCTGGGCGACGAGCGGGGTGAGGGCCGGAAGGGCGCGCAGGGCGGTGAACTCGGGGGGACCGGCGAGATGCAGGGTGCGGTTGGCCCACTGTTCGTCGAAGCCGGCCTCGGTGATCTCCAGCAGGGCGTCGACGTGCGGTGCGATCTTGTGGGCCAGTTCGTCGCCGACGGCCGTGGGGCGCACACCGCGGGCCTGCCGGACGAAGAGCGGACGGCCCAGCTGGCGTTCCAGGGTCCTTATCTGGCTGGTGACCGCGGGCTGGGAAAGGCCGAGCAGAGCGGCGGCGCGAGTGAACGAACCGGCCCGGTGCACCGTGACGAATGTGCGCAAAAGGGCCAGATCCATGCCAACTCCCCTGGTTCGCCGCCACCGATCGTAGGGGAACTATAAATAAGTCGATAGGTCTGTGCCGTCAGCGTGATTGGACACTGACGCTGAGTCAACTAGCCTTGGTCGCACGGTTCTTCGTGTGTAGACGCGTCCGACGGAGGGCCGGGGCGGCTCGAGCCAAGAGGGGGGAGGCTCGAGCCGCTCTTCTGCGTCTTCGCCGCCCCGGGCTAGGGCGTGTCCGATGGGTCAGCACAGGCCCCACGACGCCTGGCGCCGCACTGACTCATCGGACACGCCCTAGTCCTGCTCGTCCGGCAGGATCACATGCATCGCCCAGGCCACGATCGAGATGATCACGCCGCCGACCAGGGCCGACCAGAAGCCCGTCACATGGAAGGCCAGATGCAGCTTGCCCGCCACCCAGGAGGTCAGCAGCAGCATCAGCGCATTGATCACCAGCGTGATCAGGCCGAGGGTGAGGATGAACAGCGGGAGCGAGAGAAGCTTCACGACCGGTTTGACGATGAAGTTGACCGCGCCGAAGACGAGCGCGACGAGGAAAAGCGTGCCCAGTTTCCGGGCCGTGTTCTCGCCGGACAGTGTGATGCCCTTGAGCAGCCAGATGGCAACTGCCAGGGCCGCCGCGTTGGCGATCGTCTTGACTACGAAATTCTTCATGGTGAGATCGTGGCAGACGCCGGCGCCCGACGTGGATCCCCGCGATTACCACCGCTTGGCCGGGCGGGCATCTTACCGAGGGTTGCACCAGGGGCCGTATCAAGGCCCGAAGCGAGAGGTGGACGGCATATGAAGGCGTTCCGGCTGGACGAGCTGGAGGCGGAACGGGTCGCGAACGAGGGCGCGTATCTCCAGTTCCTGCGGGAGCGGAACATGTCGGTCGGGCTGTACGCGCTCGACTCCGGCGCCACCGACCCGCAGGGACCGCACGCCCAGGACGAGGTGTACGTGGTGATGAGCGGCCGGGCGTCGATCACGGTGGGCCAGGAGACGACGGAGGTCGGCCGCGGCAGCGTGGTGTACGTACCGGCCGGCGTGACGCACAGGTTCCACCACATCAGCGAGGACCTCCGGGTGCTGGTCGTCTTCTCTCCGCCCGAAAGCTGAGGGTCGCCCCCGAAAACCCGTAGGGGGACGCTCAGGGGTGGACGGGGGCCGGGGAACACCCATCGGACCACCCGCCCGTCCTAGCATCGAGAGCAGACCGGGGCGGCCCGCCCCGGACGGCCGGCGGACCACGGCGCGACTGATCGCGCCGCCCCCACGGCCGTGAGATGACAACCACGCGCGAAGCGGAGAGCAGGGGTCGGCATGGCTGAGAAGGGGATATTCGCAGGACTGCCCTGGTGGGTGAAGTGGATCGCCCTGCCGGTCCTGGTCTTCGTGGTGTTCGGCAGCCTGATCATGAGCGTGCTCGGCTTCTTCATCGGCCTGCTCTTCAAGGTCCTGCTGCTGGTGGCGCTCGTCAGTGCTCTGATCTTCGTCGTCAAGAAGTTCACGTCGTCCTCGTCGTCGAGGGGCGACTGGTAGGGGCCGGCCCGCCCGGGCGCGAAATGCCGCCCGGGTGCGCCGCACCGGCCGGACCGCGTCGCCCACGCCGTCTGCCGGTGTCCGCTCGGTCAACTCAACGAAGCGGAAGGCGGGGAGTTATCTCTTCCGTCAACTTGAGAACGATTTCCCCGCCCTTGTCCTGAAATCCGGGCCCACTCGGGCCGCTTTGGCCAGTTCTCGGCTGTTCCGTGCCACCAAATCCCGCTGGAACGACTCCGCCCCGTAGTCGAGTCGCTACGCTCCAGAGTCGGAGAGCTCGTATGCTCACCCTCGGTCTCTCCCGGTATCTGGAAAATCACTCCTTGTGATCCGCTGGGCGTTCTTGTCAGACTATGGCGTCATTGGGGCCATCAGGCTTCAATCCCTGCCAAACCGACGAAGACGGGGCATTGGGCGATGCGCGACACAGTTCAGGCAGAAGTGGTCATGACCTTCCTCGTCTCCGAGGAGCTGTCCTTCCGGATCCCGGTGGAGCTGGGCTACGACAGCAGTGACCCGTACGCGGTGAAGTTCACCTTCCACCTCCCCGGCGACGCCCCGGTCACCTGGGCCTTCGCCAGGGAGCTGCTGCTCGACGGGCTCAGCCAGCCCTCCGGCGAGGGCGATGTGCACATCGCCCCCGCCTCCGCGCAGCACCTTTCGGACGTCTTCATCCGGCTGCAAGTGGGCGGCGAAGGCGCCCTGTTCCGGGCGGGCGCGGCCCCCTTGGTCGCCTTCCTCGACCGGACCGACCGGGTGGCCCCGCTCGGCGAGGAGCACTCGGTGGCCGACTTCGACTACGACCTGGCCGCGGCCCTCGACAGCATCCTCGCCGGCAACCCCGAGGGTCAGAACGCGGGTTAGCGGGCCGCCTCCGGCGCGCTAATCCGCGTCCTCGACCGGCACCCGCTCGGCGCGGGGTGCCGCCCCCTGCGGCCCGGCCTTCGCACCCCGGACCACGGGGGCGACGCCGCTGCCGTTCCTGCCCGCGACGCCCTCGGCACCGCCCACGGCGGGCCCTTCCGCCGTGCCCATCGTCGAGAGCAGCTGACGGGCCAGGCCCAGGCCCGTGCCTCCCATCGTCAGGGCCTTCGCAAACAGGTCGGACATGCCGTCCGCCCCGTTCAACAGCACCATGTGGTCCACGTTCCCGAACGCCTGCGCACCCGCCTGCACGATCTCGGGCCACTTCTCCGCCAGTTGCTGCGCCACCACCGCGTCCTGGTTCTCCGCCAGGGCCGCCGCCCGCGCCTTGATGGCCTCCGCCTCGGCCAAGCCCTGGGCCTTGGCGGCCTCGGCAGCCGCCAGACCCCTGGCCTGTGCCGCCGCGGCCTCGGCCTCACCGGTGGCCCGGGTCGCCGCAGCCGAGGCGGTGCCGCGTGCCTTGGTGGCCTCCGCCTCGGCGGCCGCTGCCGTCTTCACCCGCGTCGCCTCGGCGGCCGCCGCGAGCTCCGTTTCCCTGGCCTTGGCCTGGGCGGCCGAGATCCGGGCGTCCCGCTCGGCCTCCGCCAGCGTCCGCTTCTCGTACGCGGCGGCATCCGCCGGCTTGCGGACGTCCGCCTGGAGCTGCTGCTCCCGGCGCTGCGCCGCCAGCTCGGCGACCCGCGTCTCCTGGACCACGACCTCCTGCTGCGCCGCCGCATCGGCCAGCGGCCCGGCCTGCCGCGCCTTGGCCGCCGCGCTGTCGCGCTCGGCCTGGTAGCCGGCCTGCAGGATCTCGCTGTCCCGGGTCGCCTCCGACATCCGGGCGGCGGCCTGCTGTTCGGCCTCGGTGGCGAGCCGGTCCGCCTCGGCCTGGGCGATCCGGGCGTCCCGCTGCACCGCGGCCGCGAACGGCGCGGAGAGGTTCTTGATGTAGCCGGTGGGGTCCTGGATCTCGTGGATCTGCAGCGAGTCGATGATCAGACCCAGCTTCTCCATCTCCGAGCCCGAGGCGGCCCGGGTCTCGCCGGTGAGCCGCTCCCGGTCCCGGATCATGTCCTCGACCGTCAACCCGCCGACGATCGAGCGCAGATGACCGGCGAAGACGTTGTGCACCCGGTCGCCCATGACCTTCTGCTGGTCGAGGAAGCGGCGGGCCGCGTTGGCGATGGAGACGAAGTCGTCGCCCACCTTGAATATGACCACGCCATGCACTTTGAGTGGAATGCCCTGTTTGGTCACGCAATCCACATGGAGATCCGCCTCGTTGAGGTCAAGCGACAACTTCCGCACCACCTGGACACCGGGCACCACCAAGGTGCCCCGGCCGGTGACGATCCGGAAGCCCATCCCTTCCTCCAAGCCCTCCGTGCGGTGCTTGGAGCCGGAGATGACGAGCGCCTCGTTGGGCTCGGCGACCCGCCACATGAGCTTGAACAGCCCGACCAGGATGATGACCGCGACGAGGACAGCCCCCGCCACGACGCCAATGAGCATGCGTCACGCCCCCTTTGTGGGCCCCAGCGGAGCCCTCTGAGCACAAGTGTGCGCCCGGACGCGCCCGGGGTGAAGCGCTGATACCCGCTCGTATCGATCTTGAACCGGGCGAGGGACCGCGGACGGCCGGCAGTCGTTTTCCGCCGGCTCACCCGTAGGCGGCCGCCACGTACACCGTGCGCGGCGGCTGGTACTCCACGACCAGCACCACCGTGCCCCGCTCCATCCGCTCGCCCGGCTCCGCCGCGTACGCCAAGAACGCCTCGGCGCCGCCGCGGACGCGCACCATCACCTCGCCGACCAGGCCCGGACCGACCGTCCCCGTCACTCTGCCCAGCTCCCCGACCACAGGTGCCCCCCGTTCGGCGCTACTTGGCGCGGCGGCGCCTGCCGCCCTTCGCCCCGGCTTTCCCCTTACCCGGATTGTGCCGGTCGGCACCGGCAACGAGCGCCGCCAGCGCGGTCGTCACCGGAACCGAGGCCACCAGACCGATGCTGCCGACCAGCGTCCGTACGATCTCCTCCGCGACGATCTCGCTCGTGGCCACCGTGCTCACCCCGCTGTCCGCGATCGAGAACAACAGCAGCAACGGCAGTGACGCACCCGCGTACGCCATCACCAGCGTGTTGACCACGGACGCGATGTGGTCGCGTCCGATCCGCATCGCCGAGCCGTACAGTTTGCGCCAATTGGCGCTGGGGTCGGCCTCCTTCAGCTCCCAGACCGCCGAGGTCTGCGTCACCGTGACGTCGTCCAGCACGCCGAGCGAGCCGATGATGATGCCCGCGAGCAGCAGGCCCCGTATCTCGATCTGCGGATAGAGGCCGTGCACCAGCCCGGTCTGGTCGTCGGTGTTGCCCGTCAGCCGCGCCCACTCGGTGAACGCCGCGCCGAGCAGGCCGATGAGCAGCAGCGAGGTCATGGTGCCGAGCACCGCCACCGACGTCCGGGCATTGAGGCCGTGGCACATGTACAGCGCGATCAGCATGATCGCGCTGCCGCCGATCACCGCCACCAGCAGCGGGTCCGAGCCCTGGAGGATCGCCGGGAGGATGAAGAGCGTGAGTATGCCGAAGCTGATCACCAGGGCGACCAGGGCGAAGACCCCGCGCAGCCGTCCCACGACCACCACGGCGAGCGCGAAGATGCCCGCGAGCAGGGCCATCGGCACGGTCCGGTCCACATCGGTGACCGAATAGCGCAGATTTTCCGGTGCCTTGGGGGCGTAGGCGAGGACGACCTTCTCGCTCATGTCGTAGTGGCGCGAGGAGCTCGGCTGGACGATCTCGGTGAAGGTCGTGCCCTTGTCCGGGCCCGAGGTGACCTCGACGGTCGCCTTCTGGCACGGTCCCTGCGGCGGAGCGGGGGCGCCCGGCTGCTGGGACGGCGACTGCTGCTGGGGCTGGGCGCCCACCTTGGCGCAGTCGACCTCCTCGATCTTCACCACCCGTCCCGACTCGGTCTGCTGGTCGAGGCCGAGCCCGGTGTGGTGGTGCGGGGGCGCGCCGCCCGGCCAGAGCACGATCAGCCCGGCCACGACCGCGACCGTGAACGGGATCAGGACCGCCGCGATCACCTTGCGCAGATGCGACGAGACGGGCGTGGCCGGCCCATGGCTGTGGCTGTGGCCATGGCTGTGCCCATGGGAGTGGCCGGGGGAGTTGCCCGGGGAAGGATCGCCGCCGGGTCTCTGGTGGGGCGTCTGTGGGTGGGGGGCGTGGTGGGTGTGGTCGGTGGGGGTCACCCCCACATCATCACAAGCCGTACTGGCCCTCCTGCCGGGGTAGGCGCTAGCGTTGTCCCGACTTTGCAATCGCGGGAGCTCGGAGCACCGGGCTGAGAGGGCGCTGATCTCCGTCCCGGACAACCGTCCGGACGTACGAAAAGCTGCTGCGCCGACCGCCGAACCTGTTACCGGGTAATGCCGGCGTAGGGAGTACTGGTCTCATGACCTCGCAGGATGCACGCACGTCCGAAACCGGCGGGCCGATCGGCTGGCACAAGGACTACGTGACCGGCTCGCGTCCGGACCTCCGGGTCCCGGTCCGCCGGGTCCACCTGACCAATGGGCAGGACGTACGCCTGTACGACACATCCGGCCCGTACACCGACCCTGCCGTCGAGACGGACGTCCGGCGCGGCCTCCAGCCGCTCCGGGAGAACTGGATCATCGGCCGCGGCGACACCGAAGAGTACGCCGGGCGCCCGATGCGCCCCGAAGACGACGGCATCAAGCACACCTCGCCCCGCGGCGGCCTGAAGAACCTCGACGCCGTCTTCCCGGGCCGCCCGCGCCAGCCGCGCCGCGGCCGGGGCGGCGCCGCGGTGACCCAGCTCGCGTACGCCCGCCGCGGGGAGATCACCGAGGAGATGGAGTACGTCGCCCTGCGCGAGAACGTCTCTCCGGAGACGGTCCGCGAGGAGATCGCGGCCGGCCGCGCGGTCCTCCCGGCGAACGTGAACCACCCGGAGATCGAGCCGATGATCATCGGCAAGAAGTTCCTGGTCAAGGTGAACGCCAACATCGGCAACTCCGCCGTCACCTCCTCCATCGAGGAGGAGGTGGAGAAGATGACCTGGGCCACCCGCTGGGGCGCCGACACGGTCATGGACCTGTCCACCGGTCGCAACATCCACACCACCCGCGAGTGGGTGCTGCGCAACTCCCCCGTGCCGATCGGCACCGTCCCGCTCTACCAGGCGCTGGAGAAGGTCGACGGCAAGGCCGAGGAGCTGACCTGGGAGATCTACAAGGACACGGTCATCGAGCAGGCCGAGCAGGGGGTCGACTACATGACCGTCCACGCCGGCGTGCTGCTGCGGTACGTCCCGCTCACCGCCCGCCGCAAGACCGGCATCGTCTCGCGCGGTGGTTCGATCATGGCCGCCTGGTGCCTGGCGCACCACAAGGAGTCCTTCCTCTACGAGAACTTCGAGGAGCTCTGCGAGATCCTCGCGGCGTACGACGTCACGTACTCGCTCGGCGACGGTCTGCGCCCCGGTTCGATCGCGGACGCCAATGACGAGGCGCAGTTCGCGGAGCTGAAGACGCTGGGCGAGCTGAACACGATCGCCAAGCGGCACAACGTGCAGACCATGATCGAGGGCCCGGGCCATGTCCCGATGCACAAGATCAAGGAGAACATCGACCTCCAGCAGGAGATCTGCGAGGAGGCGCCGTTCTACACGCTCGGCCCGCTGACGACCGACGTCGCCCCCGCGTACGACCACATCACGTCCGGGATCGGCGCCGCGATGATCGCGTGGTGGGGCACGGCGATGCTCTGCTACGTGACGCCCAAGGAGCACCTGGGCCTGCCGGACCGCGACGACGTCAAGACCGGCGTCATCACGTACAAGATCGCGGCCCATGCGGCGGACCTCGCCAAGGGCCACCCGGGCGCGCAGGAGTGGGACGACGCGCTCTCGGACGCACGCTTCGAATTCCGCTGGGAGGACCAGTTCAACCTGGCCCTCGACCCGGACACCGCGCGCGCCTTCCACGACGCGACGCTGCCCGCGGAGCCCGCGAAGACCGCGCACTTCTGCTCGATGTGCGGGCCGAAGTTCTGCTCGATGAAGATCTCGCAGGACATCCGTCGTGAGCACGGCGGCGATCTGGAGCTCGACCCCGAGGCGGGGATGGCCCAGAAGTCGCAGGAGTTCGCGGCGGCGGGCAACCGGGTGTACCTGCCGATCGCGGAGTAGCTCCGAGTGACGGCCGAGGGGCCCCCGCCGGTGGCGGGGGCCCTGCCGCATGTGTGCGGGCCGTTCGTTTGCAGTCCGGAATTCCGGCACCCGTGGCGCCGGACCGGCTATCGGGGCCGGTTGTCCGACCCGTCGAAGTCGGGGCTGGTGAAGTCCGGGCTGGTGTAGCCGGTGCGGGTGGGGGTGGATTCCTCGTCGGGGCTGCTGAAACCTGGGCTGGAGTAGCCCAGGTGGGGGGTGCGGCTGTGACCGGCGGGGGTCCTGGGGGCGTAGGAATTCTGTGATGCGGCCGGGGCATTGCCGAGGGCTTCCCGGAGGAAGGGGCGCACGCCGCGCTCCAGCAGCGCGCGCTGCCATGCCTCCCGCGCCCGGTCGGCCTCTTCCACCACGGCCGGGCGCTCTTCTCGTGGTGCGTCCTCGGCCTGCCGGCCGTTGCGCAGTGCCGTCAGCAGGATGCCGGTCATGGCGATGAGCACGCCCGCGGCGGTGAGGCCGCCGAACCACCAGCCGACCGTGATCATGGGCCCGGCGACGGCCTCGCTCGAGCCGACCGAACGCATCACATAGCCGATGAGCAGAAAGAGGAGAGCGGCGATTCCGGCCAGGACCGGCGCCAGCACGGCGAGCACCGCACCGGCGCCCGCGCCCTCCGCGTCGGGGCCGTCGTCGTACAAGGGGGCGGGGGCGTCTTCGCTCGGTCGGGGGTGCGCGACGGGCGGGTGGGCGCGCAGCTCCTCGCGAGCGCTGACGTAGGTCGCGTACTCCGCCGAGGCACAGGCGGAGATGGCGGTGATGGCGCTCACCGCCATGGTGCGCAGCTGTTGGTTGGTGAGCCGCCGTCCTATCGCGGCGGCGAGTTCCGGGTCATGGTTCGCGGCACGCAACGCCTGGTCGAGGACCCGCTCGAAATCCGGGCGGTCTTCGGCCAGCAGGTGCGGAGCGCTGTTCATGTGCATCCCCCGATGCTCCGTAGGGCCTTGTTTGCCGGCTTGTACCGGGCAGTGGGCGGAAACGGAGGAGAGCCTGCTACGGATAAGCCGATGGTAGAGCCGTACCGGCGCGAGGTAACAGTCTGTTTCCCGAATTACCCCGTGCCGGTGGAACTCGTCACTTGCCCGCGCTACCGTGCGCCGAACCCTCAGCCCGCGAGCGGAAGTTGCACCACCAGCAGTTTTCCGGCCATGGTGACTCCGCCGTCCATCGCGAGCGCGAGCCCGTCGGCGTAGAGATGCGGGCCGTCCACGGCGGGCGCGCCGCCGTCCTCACCGTCCGCATCCTCGGTGCCGACCTCGCCCAGGAGGTAGGGGATGGGGCTGTGGCCGTGCACCACGCGGCTGCCGCCGTAGGTCTCCAGCAGCTCCCGCGCGGCCACCGAGCCAGCCTCGTCGCGGAAGGCGAAGCGCTTGGTGAACTTGCGGAAGAGGTCCCAGCACTCGTCGGGGTCGTTGCGCTGGAGCGCTTCGGTGACGGCGTCGTTGACGGCCTCGATGGAGTCGCCGTAATCCAGGTAGGCGGTGGTGTCGGAGTGGACGAGCAGGTGCCCGTCCTCCTCGGCGATGGCGTCCAGCCGCGACATCCACTGCAGGTGGTGGTCCTCCAGGCGCTCCATGTCGGTGCGCTGGCCGCCGTTGAGCAGCCAGGCGGCCTGGAAGGAGGCGGTGCCCGCGCCGGAGTTGACGGGCGTGTCGGCGAACCGCTTGGCGCCGATGAGCAGCAGCTCGTGGTTGCCCATGAGGGCCTTGCAGTAGCCGCCCGCGGCCGCGGCCTCGGCGGACAGCCGCATGACCAGGTCGATCACGCCCACGCCGTCCGGGCCGCGGTCGGTGAAGTCGCCGAGGAACCACAGCCGGGCGTTGCCCGCGGCCCAGTGGCCGGAGGCGTCGATGAGGCCCTGCGCGGCGAGCGCTTCGTGCAGCTCGTCCAGGTAGCCGTGGACGTCGCCGACGACGTAGAGCGGGCCGGGGCCCGTGGGCAGCGGCTGCGGCTGGGGCTGCGGCGCGGCGAGCGGGGTCAGCTCGACCGTCGGCATGTCCGTGGGGATGCCGGGGGCGGCCGGGGCGCTGCTGCGGGTGATGACCGGCAGGTCGCGGGCAGTGGGGGTGTAGCCCTCGGGGAACTTCTGGTACTCCGGGAACTCGCGGCCCGGGTCCACGGCCGGGGCGGACCGCTCGTAGCCGGGCATGGGCGGGGGAGCGGCGTACCCGGGGAAAGGCGGCATCGCCGCCGTGGTCCGTGCCGCAGGTCCCTGCCCGGCCCCCTGAGTCATCGACCCCTCCACCATCGCGCCGCCGTGCACCTTGTGGACCTTGCCTGGTCGTCGGCGGTCCGTGGTGTCGTGCGCCCATCATAGGAATGACCGTCGCGGCTTGTGACGCACCAGGGGCCGTGAATCGGAGCAGGTGACCGGGATCGCCGGTTATTTCTCCCCAAATGAGCCGTTAAATGAGCTGTTCGCGCCGGTCAGACGCGCTCGGGGCGGCTTTCCCCGGATCGCGGCCCGTCCCCCCGTGCGCCGGATGCGGGTCCACGCGTGGTTGACGCGGGTGTCCCGTGGGCGCCTGCCCGGGGGTCTTGCTCGCGGTCTTCTGCTGTGTTCTGCCTGTCGTCGGCGGTGGTTCTCGCCGCCGTTCCTGCCGGTGTGTCGCGGTGGGGTGCACCGGCGTGGCGCGTGCACGTGGGGTGGGTGCACGGGGGGTGTGCGCGGCGGGTGTGTGCGCGGGGCGTGCCGTCGGGTTGTGCGCGCGGGTCAGGGCGCGGCGGGGCCGCGCGGTGAGCTGATCGTGGTGCGCGGGGGGCGCCGCTCGGAGGAGGTCCGCACGATCAGTTCGGTGGGTATGACCTGCTCCACGGGCCGGCCGGTGTCCAGCCCCTCGATGGCGTCGATCAGCAGCTGGACGACCGCTGTGCCGATGCGCCGGGGCTTGAGGGAGAGCGTGGTGATGGGCGGTTCGGTGGTGGCGTAGACGGTGGACTCGCTGCAGCAGACCAGCAGCAGGTCGTCCGGGACGCGCAGGCCGTAGCGGCGGGCGGCGGCGAGCAGGTCGGTGCCGTTGGGGTCGAAGAGCCCGTACACCGCGTCGGGCCGGTCGGGGCGGGCGAGCAGCCGGTCGGCGGCCACCGCCCCCGCGCAGGGGTCGTGCGCGGGGTACTCCTCGTAGACGGGGTCCTGGCCCACGCGCTCGCACCAGTGCAGATAGGCGTGGGTGGAGAGCCTGGTGTACGTGTCGGTGGTGGTGCCGGTGAGCAGGCCGATGCGGCGGGCCCCCGCGGCGGCGAGGTGGTCGAGGATGCCGACGACGGCGGCCTCGTGGTCGTTGTCGACCCAGGCGGTGACGGGGAGGGTGCCCGCCGGACGCCCGTCGGAGACGACGGGGATGCCCTGGCGGACGAGGTCGGAGACGACGGGGTCGTGGTCGGAGGGGTCGACGACGACGGTGCCGTCGAGCGCGACGTTCGACCAGACGTCGTGTCTGGAGGTGGCGGGGAGGATGACCAGGGCGTAGCCGCGCGCGAGGGCGGCGGAGGTGGCGGCCCGGGCCATCTCGGCGAAGTAGGCGAACTCGGTGAAGGTGAAAGGTTCATCCCCGTACGTGGTCACGGTCAGGCCGATGAGGCCGGACTTTCCCGTGCGGAGGGTGCGGGCCGCGGCCGACGGGCGGTAGCCCAGCCGGTCGGCGACCTCGCGGACATGGCGGCGGGTCGCGTCCGGTAGCCGGCCCTTGCCGTTGAGCGCGTCGGAGACGGTCGTGATCGAAACCCCGGCGGCGGCGGCAACGTCCCGGATGCCCGCCCGGCCCTGCCGACTGCCCCTGCGCGAGGGTTCCGCCCGGCTCACCTGATGCTTCCCTGCTGCTGTCATGGCGAGCCGATAGTAGGGCTCGGGTGGTCCTTTGGCAGGGTGCCTTATTTGACTGTTGACAGGCACGTTTCTGCTGTGCTGATTTCCCTCAATGATCATGGAAACACAGGCAGTTCAGCAGATCTATGACGGCCGGACGGCCCTTGACGTATCCCGGCCTGCCGAATGGTCCAGGTCTCGAAGAGGTCTCAACTCACCTTCACGGGTGATGCGCGCCACGGCGTCCGCCACGGCGCGCGGCAGAACAACGAGCGCTCCTTCGGCTCTGGACGCCGCCCGGGTCAATCCTCATAAGGTGTGCAGTATTCAAAGTCCGAGGTGGAGGAGGACCCGCGGTGACCGAGAAGACCCCCAGGCTGCGCGCCGCGCTGGAAGCCGTGCCGACCTACAAGCCGGGCAAGCCCGCGGCCGCCGACGGCCCGGTTGCCTACAAGCTGTCCTCCAATGAGAACCCCTATCCGCCGCTGCCCGGGGTGCTCGAAAGCGCCGTCGCCGCGGCCGGCTCTTTCAACCGCTACCCCGACATGGCCTGCACCGGTCTGATGGCCGAGCTCGCCGAGCACTTCGGCGTGCCGCTGACGCACCTGGCCACCGGCACCGGCTCGGTC
Source organism: Streptomyces olivoverticillatus (assembly GCF_014203555.1). Taxonomy (GTDB): domain Bacteria; phylum Actinomycetota; class Actinomycetes; order Streptomycetales; family Streptomycetaceae; genus Streptomyces; species Streptomyces olivoverticillatus. The sequence continues at coordinate 309,982 of NZ_JACHJH010000004.1, forward strand.
GGCGTCGCCCAGCAGCTGGTCCAGGCGACGGCGGGCCCGGGCGACGAGGTCGTCTACGCCTGGCGCTCCTTCGAGGCGTACCCGATCATCACCCAGGTCTCGGGCGCCACGCCCGTGCAGGTCCCGCTGACCGAGGGCGATGTGCACGACCTGGACGCGATGCTCGCCGCGATCACGGACCGGACCCGGCTGATCTTCGTCTGCAACCCCAACAACCCCACGGGCACCGTCGTCCGCCGGGCCGAGCTGGAGGCCTTCCTGGACCGGGTGCCCTCCGACGTCCTGGTGGTCCTGGACGAGGCCTACCGCGAGTTCATCCGCGACGAGGCGGTCCCGGACGGCATCGACCTCTACCGCGACCGCCCGAACGTCTGCGTGCTGCGCACCTTCTCCAAGGCGTACGGGCTCGCCGGGCTCCGGGTCGGCTTCGCGGTCGCCCACGAGCCGGTTGCGGCGGCGCTGCGCAAGACCGCCGTCCCGTTCGGTGTGAGCCAGGTGGCGCAGGATGCCGCGGTGGCCTCGTTGCGCAGCGAGAAGGCGCTGGGCGAGCGGGTGGACGCGCTGGTCGCGGAGCGGACGCGGGTGGCCGCGGCGCTCGCCGGGCAGGGCTGGACGGTGCCCGAGTCGCAGGCCAACTTCGTCTGGCTGCGGCTGGGGGAGCTCGCGCTCGACTTCGCGGCCGCGTGCGAGCGCGCGGGTGTGGTCGTACGGCCGTTCCCGGGCGAGGGTGTGCGGGTGACGATCGGTGAGACCGAGGCGAACGATCTGTTCCTGCGGGCAGCGGAGGAATTCCGCAAGGAGCTCTGACCGCCCGGGTCCGCAGCGACGCGATACGGAGGCCGTGTCCCCTCGGGGGCACGGCCTTTGTGCTGTGCGCAAGGGTCGAAGGGGGTACCCCCCTCACTTGTCCGAAAAGCTCATGCGCCATAATGCTTCTGAATGTGAACGCGTTCACAAGCTCACCTGTATGCCCCGCTTTATCTGGTTCATACACGGCAAAGCGTCAGCGGTATGTGGTCATCCGGTGACGCAAGAGGCAAGGAGGGACCGAGTGGATCTCGCTCTGGCACCGGAGACGCTGGCGCGCTGGCAGTTCGGCATCACCACCGTCTACCACTTCCTCTTCGTGCCACTGACGATCAGCCTCGCGGCGATCACCGCCGGCCTGGAGACCGCCTGGGTGCGCACGGGCAAGGAGAAGTACTTCCATGCCACGAAGTTCTGGGGAAAGCTCTTCCTGATCAACATCGCGATGGGTGTGGTCACCGGCATCGTCCAGGAGTTCCAGTTCGGCATGAACTGGTCCGACTACTCGCGCTTCGTGGGTGACGTCTTCGGTGCCCCGCTCGCGATGGAGGCGCTGCTGGCCTTCTTCTTCGAATCCACCTTCATCGGCCTGTGGATCTTCGGCTGGGACAAGCTGCCCAAGAAGCTCCACTGCGCGTGCATCTGGATCGTGGCCGCCGGCACCGTCCTGTCCTCGTACTTCATCCTGGCCGCGAACTCCTGGATGCAGCACCCCGTCGGCTACGCCGTCGACAAGGCGACCGGCAGGGCCCGGCTGACCGACATCTGGGCCGTCCTGACGCAGAACACCACCATGGTCGTGGTCTTCCACACCCTGACCGCGGCCTTCCTCACCGGCGCCGCGTTCATCGTCGGCATCGCCTCCTTCCACCTGTGGCGCGCCAAGCGCAAGCAACTGCAGGGCGAGGAGCTCGGCGAGAAGCAGCGTCATCAGATCGGCGCGATGCGGGCGTCGTTGCGGGTCGGCCTGGTGGTCGCGGTGATCGCCGGGCTGGGCACGGCGCTCAGCGGCGACAGCCTCGGCAAGGTGATGTTCGAGCAGCAGCCGATGAAGATGGCGGCCGCCGAGGCCCTGTGGGACACCCAGTCCCCGGCGCCGTTCTCGGTCTTCGCGGTCGGCGACGTCAGCAAGGGCCACAACAGCGTCGAGATCGAGATACCCGGCATCCTCTCCTTCCTCGCCCACAGCAACTTCTCCGACCCCGTGCCCGGCATCAACGACATCGCCGCGCAGGAAGCCGCCCGCTACGGCGGCAAGCCGGAGGACTACATCCCCAGCATCTTCATGACCTTCTGGGGCTTCCGGCTGATGATCGGCTTCGGGATGACCTCCTTCGTCGCCGGCGTCATCGGACTGTGGACGACGCGCAAGAAGCTCTGGCTCGACCCACGGTTCCGCACCGGCGAGGACGAGGTGCCCAGACTGATGCTCACGCGGACGCGCGAGCTGAGCCCCTTCCTCACCCGGTGGTCCTGGCGCGTCGGCATCCTCACCATGGGCTTCCCGCTGATCGCCAACTCCTTCGGCTGGATCTTCACCGAGATGGGCCGTCAGCCCTGGGCCGTCTACGGCCTGATGAAGAGCGGTGACGCGGTCTCCCCGGGCGTCGGCCAGGGCGAGATCGTCACCTCCATGACCGTCTTCACGGTGCTGTACGCCGTGCTCGCGGTGGTCGAGGTCAGGCTGCTGACGAAGTACGCCAAGGCCGGCCCGGACACCGATGAGAAGCCGCCCGCCAAGGACCCGCGGCTGCGGCTGCCCTCCGGCGGGGACGGCGACGGCAAGGCCGCCGCGGAGGACGCCGACAAGCCGCTGACCTTCGCGTACTGACGCGGCGGACGGAAGGGAGACACCTCATGCACCTCCACGACTTCTGGTTCTGGCTCATAGCCGTGCTCTGGACCGGCTACTTCTTCCTCGAGGGCTTCGACTTCGGCATCGGCGTGCTGACCAAGGCGCTCGCCAAGGACCGCACCGAACGCCGGGTGCTGATCAACACGATCGGGCCCGTCTGGGACGCCAACGAGGTCTGGCTGATCACCGCGATCGGCGCCACCTTCGCCGCCTTCCCCGACTGGTACGCCACGCTCCTGAGCGGCTTCTACTTGCCGATGCTGGCCGTCCTGGTCTGCCTGATCGTGCGCGGCGTCGCCTTCGAGTACCGGCACAAGCGCACCGGCGAGCGCTGGCAGCGCAACTGGGAACACGCGATCTTCTGGTGCTCGCTGCTGCCCGCCTTCCTGTGGGGGCTGACCTTCGCCGACATCGTGCACGGCGTGCCGATCGGCCCGGACAAGGACTTCACCGGCGGCGCAGCGGACCTGCTGACCCCGTACGCACTGCTCGGCGGTGTCTTCGCGGTGGTGCTCTTCACCTTCCACGGAGCCGTCTTCGCCGCGCTCAAGACCGAAGGCGACATCCGCCACCGGGCCAGGGCCTTCGCCGCCCGGTCCGGACTGGTGGCCGGCGTCCTCACCCTGGCCTTCCTCGGCTGGACCCAGGCCGAGTCGGGCAACGGGCGCAGCCTGGCGGCGCTGGCCGTGGCGGCGGTCGCCCTGGCCGCGGCGCTGCTCTTCAACCGGGCCGGGCGGGAAGGCTGGGCGTTCGCCCTCTCCGGGGTGACGGTCGCGGCCTCCTTCGCGATGATCTTCCTGGCGCTCTTCCCGGACGTGATGCCCTCCTCCGCGGACCCGGTGTGGAGCCTCACTGCCGCCAACGCGGCCTCCAGCCCGTACACGTTGAAGATCACGACGTGGGTGGCCGCCCTGATGACCCCCCTCATCATCGGCTACCAGGCCTGGACGTACTGGGTGTTCCGCAAGCGCATCGGCACCCGGCACATCCCGGGCCCCGGCGCGCACTGAGAAACGGACCGCCGGATGAAACCCGTCGACCCCCGCCTGCTCACCCACGCCCGTGCGACACGCTTCTTCCTGGCCGCCTCCGTGGTGCTGGGCCTGGCGGGAGCCGGGCTCGTCATCGCCCAGGCGATGCTCGTCGCCGAGATCGTCACCGGTTCCTTCCAGCACGGCCGTACGGCCGGCGAGCTGGCCGTGCCACTGGCGCTGCTGGCCGCCGCCGGCCTGGGCCGGGCCGTGGTCGCCTGGCTCACCGAGCTGGCCGCCCACCGCGCGAGCGCAGCCGTCAAGTCCGAGCTGCGCACCCGGCTCCTGGCGCACGCCGCCCGGCTCGGCTCCGGCGGAGCCGCCGGCGGAGCGTCACTGCCGAACACCGGTGAACTGGCCAACCTCGCCACGCGGGGAGTGGACGCCCTCGACGCCTACTTCGCCCGCTATCTGCCGCAGCTGGGTCTCGCGGTCGTCGTGCCCGTGGCCGTCCTGGCCCGGATCGTCACCGCCGACTGGCTCTCCGCGCTCGTCATCGTCCTCACGCTGCCGCTCGTCCCCCTCTTCATGGTGCTCATCGGCTGGGCCACCCAATCGCGCATGGACAAGCAGTGGCGGCTGCTGTCCCGGCTGTCCGGGCACTTCCTCGACGTCGTCGCCGGACTGCCCACCCTCAAGGTCTTCGGCCGGGCCAAGGCCCAGGCCGAATCGATCCGCGTCATCACCTCCGACTACCGGCGGGCGACCCTGCGCACGCTGCGCCTGGCCTTCCTCTCCTCCTTCGCCCTGGAACTGCTGTCCACCCTGTCTGTGGCGCTCGTCGCGGTCGGCATCGGCATGCGGCTCGTCCACGGCGAACTCGACCTCGCCACCGGGCTGATGGTGCTCGTCCTGGCGCCGGAGGCCTACCTTCCGCTGCGTCAGGTGGGTGCGCAATACCACGCTGCCGCGGAAGGGCTGGCCGCCGCCGACCAGGTCTTCGCGGTGCTGGAGAGCGAGCTCGCCCCCGCCGGGAAGGGCCGGGCGCCCGGCGCCCGGGGCGCCGTCCTGAGCGTCGAGCGGCTCGTGGTGCAGCACGCGGGGCGCACCGGGCCGTCGCTGCCCGAGGTCTCCCTGGAGATCCGGCCCGGCGAGACGGTGGCGGTGACGGGCGCCAGCGGGAGCGGCAAGTCGACCTTGCTGAACGTGCTGTTGGGACTCGAACGGCCGACGACCGGCCGGGTGCTCGTAGGCGGTACGGATCTGGCATCGCTCTCCCCCGAAAGCTGGCGGCACCAAGTGGCCTGGGTGCCGCAACGACCCCGTCTGTTCGCCGGGACGGTCGCCGAGAACGTACGGCTGGCCCGGCCCGAGGCCACGGACGCGCAGGTGCGCGAAGCGCTGCGCGCGGCCGGTGCGCTCGACTTCGTCACCATGTTGCAGGACGGCACTGACACTCGCCTCGGCGAGGACGGCGCGGGGCTGTCGGCGGGACAGCGCCAACGGATCGCGCTGGCACGGGCGTTCCTGGCCGACCGGCCGGTCCTGCTGCTCGACGAGCCGACCGCGGGCCTGGACGGCGAGACCGAGGCGTCGGTCGTCGAGGCCGTCCGGCGGCTGGCCGTGGGGCGGACCGTGGTGCTCGTGGTGCACCGGCCGGCGCTGCTCGCCGTGGCCGACCGCACGGTGCGCCTGGGGTCCCGGCCCTCCGGGCCCGGGGTACTCCCGGCTGACGTGCCCGTGTGCCCGCAGCCCCGGCGCGAGGCGGGGGAGGCCCCCGCCGTGCCCCGTGCCGTGCCGGGTCCCGGGCCCGCACGGAGCTCCGGGGTGCTGGCCCGGGTCAGGGCCGCCGGGCGGCCGTGGGCGCCCCGGTTCGCCCTCGCGCTGCTCCTCGGCGCGCTGGCGCTCGGCAGCGCCGTCGGCCTGATGGCCGTCTCCGGCTGGCTCATCTCCAGGGCCTCGCAGCAGCCCCCGGTCCTGTACCTGATGGTGGCCGTCACGGCGACGCGGGCGTTCGGCATCGGCCGTTCCGTCTTCCGCTATGCCGAGCGGCTCGTCTCGCACGACGCCGTGCTGCGGGTCCTGGGGGATCTGCGCGTCTCGGTGTACCGGCGGCTGGAGCGGCTGGCGCCCGGCGGGCTGCGGGACGCCCGGCGCGGCGACCTGCTCTCCCGGCTGGTCGGGGACGTGGACGCGCTGCAGGACTATTTCCTGCGCTGGCTGCTGCCGTTGGGTGCGGCCGTGCTCGTCGGCGCGGTCTCGGTGGGCTTCACGGCCTGGCTGCTGCCGGAGGCGGGTGCGCTGCTGGCCGCGGGGCTGCTGCTGGCGGGCGTGGTCGTTCCGGTGCTGTCGGGGGCGTGTGCCCGGCGTACCGAGCGGCAGTTGGCGCCCGCGCGCGGCGAACTGGCTGCGCACACCGTCGATCTGCTGTCCGGCAGCGCGGAGCTGGCGGTTGCGGGCGCGCTGCCCGCCCGTCTGGAGCGCCTGCGCCGTGTGGACGGCGCGCTCACCCGTATCGCGCGCCGGACGGCTTCCGTGACCGCCCTCGGCGCGGGCCTGTTCGCGCTGGCCTGCGGGCTGACCGTGGCGGCCGCGGCGTGGGCGGGTGTTGGGGCCGTGCACGACGGGCGGCTGGGCGGGGTGTGGCTGGCGGTCGTCGTGCTCATGCCGCTGGCCGCGTTCGAGGCGGTGACGGGGCTGCCGCTGGCGGTGCAGTACCGCCAGCGCGTGCGGCGCTCCGCGGAGCGGGTGTACGAGGTGCTGGACGCGCCCGAGCCCGTACGCGACGGGGACGGGCCGGTGCCCGCTTCGCCGTTCCCGCTGTCCCTGAAGGACATGACGGCGCGTCATCCGGGCCGGGCCGAACCGGCCTTGGCGGGCTTCGGGATGGAGCTCATCGCCGGGCGGCGGGTCGCCGTGGTGGGGCAGTCGGGGGCGGGCAAGACGACGCTGGCGCAGGTGCTGTTGCGCTTCGTGGACGCCGAGAGCGGGACGTACACGCTCGGTGGCCGGGACGCCGCCGGTATGGACGGCGACGCGGTGCGCCGGATGGTGGGTCTGTGCGCGCAGGATGCGCACATCTTCGACAGTTCGGTGCGCGAGAACCTGCGGCTGGCCCGTCCGGGAGCGGACGACGGCGCGCTGCGGGAGGCGCTGCGGGCCGCGCGGCTGCTGGAGTGGGTGGACGGGCTTCCGCAGGGGCTGGACACGCCCGTCGGCGAGCACGGCGCACGCATGTCGGGCGGCCAGCGGCAACGGCTGGCGCTGGCCCGCGCGCTGCTCGCGGACTTCCCCGTGCTGCTGCTGGACGAGCCCGCCGAACACCTCGACCTGGCCACTGCCGACGCTCTGACCGCGGACCTGCTGGCCGCCACCGAGGGCCGTACGACCGTGTTGATCACGCACCGGCTGGCCGGGCTGGAGGCGGTGGACGAGGTGATCGTCCTGGAGCGCGGGCGGGCGGTGCAGCGCGGCACGTACGAGGAGCTGGCCCGGGCGGCCGGTCCGTTCTGCCGGATGCTGGAGCACGAAGCCGAGGCCGACCGCTGGGACGGCAGCGGACGGGCGGACGACGGCAATACCAGCCAGAGGGCGCTTTCCATGGCAAAAGCCACTTATTAGGCTCGATGTATGGCAGCCATGGCAGAACCCTCCGACCCTCCGCCCGGCCTCCCGGGCGCCGGAGCCGAGCAGGGGCCGGAAGGAGGCGCCCTGCACTCCCTGGACGCCGCCACGGAGGCCACGCGCAGCCTCCAGGGGCTGTCCACCGAGCTGACCGCGCGCGTGCCGCACCTGCTCGAAGCCATGCGCTCGGTCGGCACCGGCCTCGAACTCCACACCACCCTCGACCGGATCGCCGAAACGGCCGCCGAGCTGGCGGGCGCCCGCTATGCCGCCATCGGGGTCGTCGACGCCACCGGGGAAGGCCACTCGGACTTCATCACCTACGGGGACACCCAGGACCGGCAGTACGAGAGCATCGGCGCCTTCCCGGACGGCCAGCACGCCCTGGGGGTGCCGATCCGGGTCGAGGGCGAGATCTTCGGCAACCTCTACCTCACCGAGAAGCGCGACGGGGGCGAGTTCAGCCTCGCCGACCTGCACATGGTGAAGATCCTCGCCACCGAAGCGGGCATTGCGATCGGCAACGCGCGCGTGCACGAAGAAGGCCGTCAGCGCATGCGCTGGATCGACGGCTCGGTGGCCGTCACCACGGCACTGCTGTCGGGCAGCGACGCCGAGGACGCGCTGTCCGTGGTCGCCGAACAGGCGCGCCGGCTAGCCGACTCGGCCGCGGGCATCGTGCTGCTGCCGGACGGCGAGGGCGGCCTGGAGATGGTGGCGGTCTCCGCCGACGAACCGGCCGGGCTGCTGGGCACGGTCATGCCGCCGCACAGCCCGGTCGTCTCGCAGCTCCTCGCCGGGGAGCCGGTGTTCGTCGACGATTCGTCCACCGACCCCCGGATGATCACGGACGTCGCGCCCCGTTTCGGCCCGAGCATGCTGCTGCCCCTCAAGAGCGGGGACCGCGTCCTCGGCACCCTGGCCACCCCCAGGGCGCGCGGCGCCCGGCCCTACACCGCCACCGAGCGCACCCTTGCCGCCCAGTTCGCCGCGCAGGCCGCCCTCGCGCTCGTCCTGGCCGAGGCGCAACGCGACCGCGAACGGCTCGCCGTCTTCGAGGACCGCGACCGCATCGCCCGGGACCTGCACGACCTGGTGATCCAGCGGCTGTTCGCGACCGGTCTGCTGCTGGAGAGCGCACAGCGCAAGGCGGGCGAGACCGATGTGCGTGACAAGGTAGGACAGGCGGTCGAGGAACTGGACGTGACCATCCAGGAAATCCGTACGGCCATCTTCGCGCTGCAGCAGGGGCCCTCGGAGGCGCCCGCCGGGCTGCGGACGCGCGTCCTGCGGGAGCTGGGCACGGCCGCCGTACCGCTGGGTTTCCAGCCCTCCGCCGGCTTCGTCGGCCCGGTCGACGCGAAGGTCGGCGAGCTGACCGGAAAGAACCTCATCGCCGCACTGCGCGAGGCGCTGTCCAATGCCTTCCGGCACGCGCGGGCGTCACGGATCGAGGTGCTCGTCGACGCCACCGCCACGCTCCCGGACGGCCGGGAGGCGGTCCGGCTGACCGTCGCCGACGACGGAGTGGGCATCCCTGAAGGCGGCCGCCGCAGCGGCCTGCGCAACCTCGCCAAGCGGGCCGAGTCGCTGGGCGGCTCCAGCTCCTACGGGCCGGGGATCGGCGAGGACGGGGGCGGCACGCGGGTGGTGTGGGAGGCGCCGCTGTAGGCGTGGGCGGCGCCGGGTGGGCGCGTCGTTCGTCCGAACGGTCCTCTGCGGGGGCGGCCGCGCGCGGGGCACGCCAGCATCGCGAGCATGCGGCGTTCGTATCGTCCTATCTTTTCCTCTTCGGGCGGCCGTGTCCGGCAGGCACGCCGGAGCGGCGGAGCGGCTTTGTGCGCGCTGTGCATCGCCGTCACCTCGCCCGTGCCCGTCGCCCCGGAGGCGGCCGCCTTCGTACGGGCGCCCCACCGGCTCGTACGCATCAGCTCCGAGGTGGTCCGGCTGACGCAGGAGGCCGGGCGCGCGCGGCAGCGCTACGAGCGCGGGGCGCGCGCGGCGAAGGAGCAGAAGAGGCGGGCCGAGCACGTGACCCAGCTGCTGCGTGGGCAGCGGTTCGTGTCGGCGGTGCTGCACCAGGACGCGGGGGCCGTCGCCCGGGCGCAGTACCGCACCGGAGGGATCACTGTCGCGGTCGACGACGAGGGCGACGTCGACCCGTTCGCACTGCTGGAGCGGCAGTCCTTCGAGATGGGCCGCAGGGAGCGGCTGGCGTGGATGATGGCCGCGACCGACAGCAAGAGCCAGGCGCTCGCGTCCGACGAGGAGACGACGGTGCGGGCCTGGCACGCGCTCGACGAGGACGCCGAACAGCTGCGGACGGAGAAGCGCGCCGTCGACGAGCGGCTGGCCGAGGCCCGCGACGAGCTGAACGCGGCGGCGGGGGCGGCGGTGGAGTCCGGGAAGTGCGCACCGGTCGACCTCGCGGAGGTGGACGGCGCCCCCGGCGCCCAGGGCGACGAGGCGGGCCGGGACGGCCGGACACCGGCGGACCGGGAGGCCGTCTCCGAGAGCGGCTGGACGCGGCCGGTGCTGGACTACGAGCTGACCGCCGGTTTCGGGGGTCACGGGTCGCACTGGTCGGGCGGGCACTCGGGCCAGGACTTCGCCGTCCCCGCCGGCACGCCCGTGCGCGCGGTGGGCGACGGGACGGTGGTGACGGCGGGGTGCGGCGGTGCCTTCGGCATCAGCATGGTGATCCGGCACGACGACGGCTGGTACTCGCAGTACGCACACCTTGCGGCGCCCTTCGCCGAACCGGGCCACCGGGTGCACGCGGGCGAATGGATCGGATTGTCGGGGACCACCGGGAACTCCACCGGCCCGCACCTGCACTTCGAGATCCGTACGACCCCGGAGTTCGGTTCCGCCGTCGAGCCGGTGGAGTGGCTGCGCAACCGCGGCGTGCACCTATAGGGCCGCGGGTACGCCCGTAGCGGGCCGCTAGAGGCCGTGCAGGATCTGCTCGATGACGGCCGCCACGCCGTCCTCGGTGTTGGCCGCCGTGCGGTGCGTGGTGGCTGCCAGCACCTCGGGGTGGGCGTTGGCCATCGCGTACGAGGTGCCCGCCCAGGAGAGCATCTCCAGGTCGTTGGGCATGTCCCCGAAGGCCACGACTTCCTCGGGCGAGATCCCGCGCTCGGCGCAGCACCGGGCCAGCGTGCTCGCCTTGCTGACGCCCAGGCCGCTGATCTCCAGCAGCGCGGTCGGGCTGGACCGGGTGAAGGAGCCGTGCTCCCCGGCCGCCATGCGGGCCAGGCCCAGGAAGTCGTCGGGTGCGAGCTCGGGGTGGAAGGCGAGCAGTTTGACGATGGGGTCGTCGTGGTTCTCGACGCTGTGCAGCAGCTCCTCCGCCGAGGCGATCCGGGAGCCCGGGTCGAGCTGGAAGGGCGGGTAGTGCGGCTCGTAGTGCACGCCCGAGGTGCGCTCCACGGCGAAGGAGGCGGCGGGGGCGGCGATGCGCAGGGCGCGCACGATGGCGAGGGCGGCGGCGGGCTCCAGCGGGCGGACCTCGACGAACCGGCCGCCGTCGTGCAGGTCGGCGACGACGGCACCGTTGGCGCAGATCGCCAGGCCGTGCCCGTGCACGTGGTCGCGGACGACGTCCATCCAGCGGGCCGGGCGGCCGGTGACGAAGAAGACCTCGATGCCGGCCGCCTCGGCGGCGGCCAGGGCCGCGACGGTGCGCTCGGACACCGTCTTGTCGTCGCGCAGCAGGGTGCCGTCGAGATCGGTGGCGATCAGCCGGGGAGTGGCGGCTGTCCGGCGGACGGCCGGGGTCTCGGGCTCGGTAGCTGAAGTCACGGGCCCATTCTCGTTCACCCGCCGGGCCGGGGCGTACAAACGTACGGAGCGGGGACGTTCTTGAGCCGTGCCGACGGGGGCGCGGGGAGGGCCGTCCGGGGGCGGGCGGTCCTCCCCCGGAGCGCGGCCTGTCGGACCCGGCGCCTACGCTCGGTGGCATGCACTTGAGCACCGTGATCCTTCCCGACCGCCGCTGGGCCGAGGGCGGCCGTGCGTCCTGGCAGCGTGCCGAGGAGCTGGGCTTCCACACCGCCTACACCTACGACCACCTGTCCTGGCGCACCTTCCGGGACGGGCCGTGGTTCGGTGCCGTGCCGACCCTGACGGCGGCGGCCGGGGTGACGTCACGGATGCGGCTGGGCACCCTGGTGACCTCTCCGAACTTCCGCCACCCGGTGACGCTGGCCAAGGAGCTCATCTCTCTGGACGACATCTCGGGCGGGCGCATCACGCTCGGCATCGGCGCCGGCGGCTCCGGGTTCGACGCGACGGCCCTGCTGGCGGGCGGCCGGGAGCCGTGGACGCCGCGGGAGCGGGCGGATCACTTCGGCGAGTTCGTGCCGCTGCTGGACCGGCTGCTGACCGAGGACGTCGTCTCCCACGAGGGCAAGCACTACTCCGCCCACGAGGTGCGCAACATCCCCGGCTGTGTGCAGCGGCCGCGGCTGCCTTTCGCGGTCGCCGCCACGGGCCCGCGCGGCATGCGGCTCGCGGCCCGGCACGGGCAGGCGTGGGTGACCACCGGGGACCCGAAGCTCTTCGAGAGCGGTACGCCGGAGCAGTCGCGGGCGGCGATCGCGGGGCAGCTGGAGCGGCTCGGCGGGATCTGCGCCGAGGCCGGCCGGGACGTGGGCGAGCTGCGCAAGGTGATGCTCACGGGCTTCACCCCGGACCGTCCGCTGGAGTCCTTCGACGCCTTCGTCGACTTCGCCGGGGCGCATGCGGAACTGGGGATCGAGGAGATCGTGGTGCACTGGCCGATCGCCGACTCCATGTTCGCGGCGGACTTCGCGGTGTTCGAGAAGATCGCGACGGAGGGGCTCGCACAGCTCGGCTGAGGTTTTCCGCCTCGGCGGAGATTTCTCGGTGGAGGATTTACGCCCGTCACACGGCGGCGAGAGGGAGAATCGGGTCAGAGGCACGTACCGGACACGGTCCGCAGAGCCTTGGAGGCCGCCATGCAAGGCACCCGATTCGCCCCCGACCGAGGCCTGACCACCCGCATGGTGAGCACGATGTTCTTCATCGGGCTGCTCTATGTGGTCTTCGTCGGCGTGCTGGTGGTGCTGCTGCGCGGCGCCTGGCCGATCGTCCTGATCCTGGCGGGCACCCTGTTCGTCGCCCAGTTCTGGTTCAGCGACCGGATCGCGGCTTTCGGCATGGGCGCCCGTGAGGTCACCCCGCAGGAGGCGCCCGAGCTGCACGGCGCGGTCGACCGGCTGTGCGCACTGGCGGACATGCCCAAGCCGCGCGTGGCCGTCGCCGACAGCGATGTGCCCAATGCCTTCGCCACCGGCCGCAACCGGAACAACGCCCTGGTGTGCGCGACGACCGGGCTGCTGCGCAGGCTGGAGCCGGAGGAGCTCGAAGGCGTGCTGGCGCACGAGCTGTCGCACGTGGCCCACCGTGACGTGGCGGTGATGACCATCGCCTCCTTCCTGGGCGTGCTGGCCGGGGTCGTCACCCGCATCGGACTGTGGGGCGGGCTGCGCCGCGTCGGCGGCCGCGACAGCAGCACCGCCGTCCTGATGGTGGTGATTCCGCTGGTCAGCGCCGTCGTCTACGTCATCAGCTTCCTGCTCACCCGGCTGCTCTCGCGCTATCGCGAGCTGTCCGCGGACCGCGCGGCCGCGCTGCTGACGGGCCGGCCGTCGGCGCTGGCCTCCGCGCTGACCAAGGTGACCGGAGATATTGCCCGGATCCCGACGCGCGATCTGCGCCGGGCGGAGCCGTTCAACGCCTTCTACTTCGCGCCTGCCTTCTCCACGGAGAGCCTGAACAGGCTGCTGTCCTCGCACCCGACGCTGGAGCAGCGGCTGGACCAGCTCGGCCGGATATCGGCCCGGCTCGGCCGCGCTTGAGACCGCGTGTCCTCCCCGGAAGGAGCTGGTGCCCATGGGTTTCCTGGACGTCATCCTCGGCCGCAGCAAGCCGGTCCGCCCGGATCTCGACCAGCTCTTCGCGCTGCCCTCGGCCGCCGTCACCCTCCAGGCCGGGGCGGGCTTCACGCCCACCGGGCTGGGGTCGGTGTGCTTCGCGAGCGTCGAGGGCGGCGCCTTCGACCGGATCCGGGAAGGGGTGCAGGAGCTGCTGGACACGGATACGGGCCACGGCGGGGTCCCCGTGGAGTTCAGCCGGGACGACTACGGCTACACCTGGCTGCTCGCGCGGCAGCCGGCGGACGCCGCCGACGGCGCCGCCACCCTGGTCAACGACCTGCACGCGGTCAACTCTGCGCTGCAGGACGGCGGTTTCGGTTCGCAGTTGCTCTGCTCGCTGATGGGCTTTCGCGACGCCGGGCAGCGGTCGCTGGCGCTCGTCTACCTCTACAAGCGCGGCACTTTCTACCCTTTCGCGCCCGTGGCGGGCGGGGGCGACAAGCGGGACAACGGGCTGGAGCTCCAGGTGCGGGCCCTGCTGGCGGACGACCTGCGGATCGAGAAGGACCTGGGCCGCTGGTTCCCGGTGTGGGGAGCACCGGGCCTGTGAGGCCGGCTCACCCGGCCCGGCCGGTGTGCGGCTGCCCCTCGATCTGCTCGGCGGCCCAGCGGGCCCACTCCTCGTACATGGCGCTGAAGCGCAGCCCGTACTCCAGGGCCAGGCGGCCGTTGACCGACAGCGGGTCGTCGCCCCAGTCGACCACGCCCTCCAGCTCTTCCAGCGCGGCGTGGCGCTCGGCGGCGCGGCCGGCTTCGGTGGAGAGATAGGCGACGGCCTCCAGGGGGGTGAGGAGGTTGAGGAAGAAGACCCGGAGCATGGCGTCGCTGCGGCGCACCCGCTCGGGCTCGGTCTCGGTGAGCCAACGGCGCAGCTCGACGAGGCCCTCCTCGGTGATCGCGTATTCCTTACGCCCCCGCGGGCCTTCCGCGGCGACCTTGAGCAGGCCGGACTTCGCGAGCTTGCCGAGCTCTCCGTAGACCTGGCTCTGGGTCGCGGGCCACACGTTGGAGAGCGATGTCTCGAACCGCTTCATCAGGTCGTATCCACTGGCGGGCCGGTCGGCCAGCAGGCCCAGCATCGCGTGTCTCAGGCTCATGCCTCCACTCTACATTCCGATGTTGACAGGTCAAGGCTAGACCTTCTACTTTTGATATGTCAGAGTTGGAATGTCGGTTGGAGCGGCCAACCACAGGCCCGCCCGTCGTCGGCTGAGGAGACCTCATGAACTACCTGCGCGGCTTCATCCCCTGGATCGCCTTCGCGGTCGTGTCCTCGGCCGGCTGGCAGTGGGGAGCGGTCACCGCCCTCGTCATCGGCATCGCCCTGCTGGTCAAGGACCACAAGGCCGGCGTCGCGGGCGATTCGCTGATCCTGGAGCGCAGCACGGTCGTCTTCTTCGCGGGCCTGGCCGTGCTGGCCTTCGCCCTGCCGCACAGCGGGCTGCGGGCCTACTCCGGCGCCCTGGCGCTGGGCTGGCTCGCCCTCACCGCGTGGGCCACGCTCGCCATCGGCCGGCCCTTCACCACCGGCATAGCCAAGCAGCAGGCGCCCCGTGAGGTGTGGGACACCCCGGTCTTCCGCCGGATCAATGTGGTGATCACCGCCGCCTGGGCCGCCGCCTTCACGCTGACCGCCGCCGCCCTGACCGCCGTCTACGCGAGCCACCTCGGCAGCGGGGTCTCCATCCCGGTCCAGGTCGCCGGATTCGTCCTGCCCGCCGTGTTCACCGCCCGCTACCCCGACCGCGTCCGCGCCCGCCTGGCCCAGGCGGGCCGGTAAGCGCGACGGCCGGTCACCACGACGGCAGCCCAGCCGACACCCCGCCACCGCACAGCCGGACTCGCAGGAGGTTCGCCGATGACGACCGACCCCGCCCATCTCGCCGGTAACTTCGCCCCCGTCCAGGAGGAGCTGACCGCCTACGAGCTTCCGGTCACCGGAGCGATTCCGCCCGAGCTCACCGGCTGGTACGTGCGCAACGGCCCCAACCCGCAGGACGCCGCCTCAAGTCACTGGTTCTTCGGCGACGGCATGGTCCACGGCGTGCGCCTGGAAGGCGGCCGTGCCACCGCGTACCGCAACCGCTGGGTCCGCACCTCGACCTTCACCCGCGGCGCCCGGATCTACGACGAAGAGGGCAACCACGACCTCACCGCGGGGCGCGCCAACACCCATGTGGTGCGGCACGCCGGGCGCACCCTCGCCCTGGTGGAGTCCTCCTTCCCGTACGAGCTGGACTTCCGCCCCGGCCGCGAGCTGGGCACGCTCGGGCCGCACGACTTCGACGGCCGGCTGACCACGCCGATGACCGCCCACCCCAAGACCTGCCCGGACACCGGCGAGCTGCACTTCTTCGGCTACGGCGGACTCACCGCGCCGTATCTGACCTACCACCGGGCCGACGCATCAGGCGAGTTGACGGTCAGCAGGCCGGTGGACGTTCCGGCGCACACGATGATGCACGACTTCCATCTCACCGCCGGGCACGTGATCTTCATGGACCTGCCCATCGTCTTCGATCTGGAGCGGGCCCAGCAGCGCGGCGGCGGGATGCCCTACGGCTGGGATCCCGACTACGGCGCCCGGCTGGGGGTGCTGCGGCGCGACGACCCCCACGGCGAGGTGCGCTGGCTGCCCATCGACCCCTGCTACGTCTTCCACGCGCTCAACGCCCACGACGAGAGCGACGGGACGGGCGAGCGGATCGTGCTCCACGTCGTGCGATATCCGCACTTCTACGCGAGCCCCGACCTCGGCCCCGCCATGCCCGCGCTGTGGCGCTGGACCGTCGATCTGACCCGGGGGACGGTCGCCGAGGAGCAGCTGGACGACCAGCCGTGCGAGTTCCCCCGGATCGACGACCGGCTGGCCGGGCACGCCGCGCGGTTCGGCCATGTCACCGTCGCACCCCCTCCCGGGGTGGACGAGGTGCGCGGTGAGCTGGTCCGTTACGACCTGCACTCGGGTTCGGCGGCCCGGCACGTCTTCGGGCCGGGGCGCACCCCCGCCGAGGCCTCGTTCGCTCCCGCCGACGGCATACCCGGCGGGTCCGGCTGGCTGCTCAGCTATGTCCACGATGCGGCCACCGACACCAGCGACCTGGTCGTACTCGACGCCGGAGACCTCGCCGCGCCGCCCGTGGCCACCGTCCATCTGCCGCAGCGGGTGCCCTACGGCTTCCACGGCAACTGGCTGCCGGATCCGGCTGGTTAGCCGCCGGGGAGCAGGGCGTCCATGGTGCGGGCCGACACCTCGCGGTCGGCGGCGGCCGCTATGAACGCCGCCACGTTCTCCGGGCCGACCAGGGCGCGCACCGACCGCACGGTCCGGGCGGGCAGCCGCACCTGCTCCGCGGGCACCTCGTCGGTGGCGGCGGTCCGATCGACGGGGGTTTCGGCGGGTGCTTCGACGGGCGGTTCGAGAGCGGCCGCCGCCGAAGGGGCCGCGTCGCCCAGGTGATCACGGAGGAAGCGCGTGGCCAAGGTCCGCATGGCGCGGGCGAGTTCGGCGTCGACGGTCTGCTGGGCGAGCGGGCGCAGCCGCCGCACCAGCGCGGCCGCTTCCTCGGCCTCCTCGTCGGTCGGCGGATGATCGAGGTACTGGAGGAAGACGTGCTCGGTGGTGAAGTGGAGGAAGCGCGCGGCAATGTGCTCGACATGGGTGCGGAGCTCCCGCAGGTGCCCCGAGATAGCGAGCAAGGGCACCCCGGCGGCGTGGAGTTCGGCCGCGACGGCCAGCTCCTGCGGGCTGGGCACGAGGAACTGGTCCGGCGAGGACGGCAGCCGGACCAGGACGCCGAGCCCCACCGCGTCCTCGATCGCCGCGTCGTCCGTGGTGCCGCCGAACGCCTCGCGCAGCTCGGCACGGCTGATCCGGCCGGTCTCCTCGTCGCTCCACGGGCCGTCGACTTCGGCGACCAGCCCGAGGACACCGCGCAGCCCCCGGCCGGTGTTCCAGGCTTCCAGCAGCTCCTTGATGCTGGCCAGGGTGTAGCCGCGGTCGAGGAGGGCGGCGATCTGGCGGAGCCGGGACAGATGGGTGTCCCGGTAGACGTTGGCCCGCCCGCGCCGCTCGGGCTTGGGCAGCAGCCCCCGGTCCTGGTAGGCGCGGATGGTGCGCACGGTGGCGCCGCTGTGATGGGCGAGGTCCTCGATGCGGTATTCGGCGGTGGCCGTCGCGGGGGAGGCCGGGCCGGGGAATCCGGTCTCCGGGGCGTGGTCGGGCAAGGTGTCGCTCCTTACGAAAGGGCCGCGCGGCCAATCGCGCCCGCCGCGGACCGTGCCGCGGGTGAGGTCGCCAGATAGTCCACGGCTCTGCGCAGCGACCCCTCCTTCGAGGGATGGTACGACCGCCGGAAGTAGCGGGGCACGGCCCCGCCCAGCTCGCGCCAGCTGGGCAGCAGCCCCTTGCCTATGGCCCGGTTGTGCTCGCGCATCGAATAGCGCAGCCGGCCGGCCAGCCGTGGGTCGTTGCGCAGCAGGTGGATCGTGCCCGACCGCCACAGATAAGCGAGCACCGGTGCGGTGATCGCCATGCCCAGCAGCCGCCGGGCGTAGCGCGCGGGGTCCTCGCCGCCGCAGTGCTCGTACATGTCGAAGGCCACCGCGCGGTGCTCGACCTCCTCCGCGCCGTGCCAGCGCAGCAGGTCCAGCATGACCGGGTCCGGCCCGGCCGCGTCGAGCCCGTCCGCGTCGAGCACCCAGTTGCCCAGCACGGCGGTGAACTGTTCCACCGCGGCGATCACCGACAGCCGGAAGCGCAGCCACTCCTCGGGCGACAGGCGCAGGCCGAACGGCGGCTTCTCGCCGAGCAGGACGTCGAAGAGGAAGTCGACCTGCCGGAGGTAGGGGCCCGTGTCCAGCCCTTGGGCCGCGAGGTGGTCGAGCACATAGGAGTGCTGCAGGCTGTGGGTGGCCTCCTGGCCCATGAACCCCTTGACGTCACGGAGCAGTTCCTCGTCCCGCACGAGGGGCAGGGCCTCTTTGAAGACCTTGACGAACCACCGCTCCCCGGCGGGAAGCAGCAGGTGCAGGACGTTGATGACATGGGTGGCCGTGGGCTCATCCGGTATCCAGTGCAGCGGGGTCGTCCGCCAGTCGAACGAGACACGTCTGGGGGCTATGCGGTAGTCGTGGCTCATGTGAAGGCTCCTTGTGCGGGGCTACAGCGGGGGGTCGAGCCGGGCGAGGCCGCGCCTCAGCCGGGGTGTGAAGCGGGACATCAGACGCAGCCCGTGGGCCTCGGGGGTGACCGGGACGACGGCCCGGTCCTCCACCACGGCCCGCAGGACGGCCTCGGCGACCTTCTCCGGCGGGTAGCCGCGCTTGCCGTACAGCCGGGCGGCCTTGAGACGGCGCCGCCGCTGCTCGCCCTCCGGGACGCCGACGAAGCGCGCCGTGCCGGTGATGCCGGTGTTGACGATGCCGGGACAGATCGCCGTGACCTTGATGCCCCGGGACGCCAGCTCGGCCCGCAGGCACTCGCTCAGCATCAGCACCGCCGCCTTGGACGTGCTGTAGGCGGAGAGCGACTTGGAGGGCTGGAAGGCCGCCGCCGACGCGGTGTTGACGATGTGGCCGCCCTGCCCGCGCTCGGCCATCTGCCTGCCGAAGGTACGGCAGCCGTGGATGACCCCCCACAGATTGACGTCGAGGACCGCGCGCCAGTCCTCGACGGAGGTGTCGAGGAAGGCGCCCGCAAGGCCGATGCCGGCGTTGTTGACCAGCACGTCCACCACGCCGCGTTCGGCGGCGACCTTGGCCGCCAGCTGCTCCATCGCCTGCCCGTCCGAGACGTCGCAGCACTCGCTCCACGCCTCCGGCGCGCCGACCAGCCGCGCCAGCTCCGCGGTGCGCGCCGCGCCGTCGGCGTCCCGGTCGACGGCGATCACTCGCGCCCCGGCCTCGGCGAAGGCGAAGGCGGTGGCCCGGCCGATGCCGCCGGCCGCGCCCGTCACCAGCACCAGCCGGCCCGCGAACCACTCCGCGTACGGCCCGGTCCCCATCGGCAGCCGGGCGGGCCCGCTCTCCCCGCCCTCATGCCGTGCCGTGACGAACTCGGTGATCCACGCCGCCAGCTGGTCGGGCCGGGAGCGGGGCACCCAGTGCTTGGCGGGCAGGGTCCGCCGCACCAACTGCGGCGCCCACCGGTCCAGATCGTCGTAGAGCCGCTGCGAGAGGTAGGCATCGCCGGTGGGGGTGATCAGCTGGACGGGCACATGGGCGTAGGCGTCGGAGCGCGGGCGGCGCATCCTGGCCCGTACGTTGTCGCGGTAGAGCCAGGCGCCGTGCGCGGCGTCCTCGGGCAGCGAGTTCGTGGGGTAGCGGCCCGGGGGCAGCTTCTCCGACCGGGCGAGCACCTTGGGCCACTGCTTGGCGAGCGGCCCCCGCCAGAACGCCTCCGGCAAGCGGGGCGTGTGGAGGGCGTAGACGTACCAGGACTTGGCGCCCTGACCGAGGAGCTGGGCCGCCCGGCGCGGGGTGGGCCGGGCCATCCGCTCCTTGATCCAGTGCCCGAAGTGGTCCAGCGACGGCCCCGAAATGGAGGTGAAGGAGGCGATGCGCCTCTGGGTGCGCCCCACCGTGACGAACTCCCAGCCCTGCACCGAACCCCAGTCGTGCCCCACCAGGTGCACTGGTGCGTCCGGGCTCACCGCGTCCGCGACCGCCAGGAAGTCGTCCGTCAGCTTCTCCAGCGTGAACCCGCCGCGCAGCGGCTCGGGCGCCGTGGACCGGCCGTGGCCCCGCACGTCGTACAGCACGACGTGGAACCTGTCCCGCAGCCGCTCGGCGACCTCCGACCAGACCTCCTTGCTGTCGGGATAGCCGTGCAGCAGCACCACCGTGGGATTCGCCGCGTCGCCCAGCTCCGCGACGCACAGCTCCACCCCGTCCGTACGCACCCGGCGCTCCCGGGCGCCCTCCAAGCCCCTGCTGCTCATACGGCCGCCCTCTCTTCCCGCCAGCGCCGCACATGCGGCAGATCGTCGTCGAGCCAGAAGGCACTCTCCTCGGGATCCCGGGAGTCGGTGACCACCAAGAGCTCCTCGAACTTCGCTCCCGTGCCGCGGAAGCCCAGGTGGGGCTCGACGGCCCACAGGCCCGGCCGGGGCGGGTGGTCGGAGAAGCGGTAGGGGCTCCACAGCGGCGACCAGCCCTCCCGGTGGCCGTGCAGGGCATCGGACGCCAGCCCCTTGAGCGCCTGGGTGCCGAAGCCGAACAGCTGCGGCGCCAGGCGGCGCTCCTTGACCCGGTGCACCTTGTGGGCGATCACCCCGAAGGGGTAGGCCCGGTGCCGGTTGACGTAACCCTGGCGGACCATGAGGCGCTCCACGTCCTCGTAGATCTCCCGCAGCGGACGGCGCTTGCGGACCTCGCGCAGCACCAGATCGCGATGGGCCTCCAGATCGGCGAGCAGTCTCTCCAGCAGCGGATTGGGCCCCAGCGCGCCCGTATAGCCGATGTCGGCGGTGAAGCCCCTGTGCACCGGCGCCATGTCCAGGACGAAGGGCATGCCCGGCTCCAGCCGCCGGTCCGTGGGGAAGAACTGCAACGGCACCCGGAACCCCGTGAACGCCGTGCGGTCGCCGAACCAGGCGAAGGGGAGGTGGAACCAATCTCGCACCCCGCGCCGGCGCAGCCACTCCCGCTGCATCCGTGCCGCCTCGCGCTCGGTCACCCCCGGCCCGAGCTGGGCGGCGACCGCTTCGGCGCACTCGTACGCCAGCTGCTGCACCACCCGGAAGCCGCGCAGCTCCGCCTCGTCCGTCACGCCAGACGCCATGCCCACCCCTTCGACCAAGGCCCAAGCCGTGCCCGCAAGTTGACACTGGTGACTGTGACAATGTCCGGAGGCTGCGTCAAGGGTCCGGGTCCGGCCTGTGGAAAACCCGGCTCGTCCCCCCGTCTCATCCGCACGGGCGTGTCAGACCCGAGGACTACGCGCATCCAGCCGTCTGGTCTGACGACCGCTGTGGTCCGCGCCACTACCGTCGGAGAGGTGACTGTGATCGCTACCGAAAGCCTCAGCAAGCGGTACCCCAGGGTGACCGCTCTCGACCGGCTCTCCCTCGACATCACTCCGGGTGTCACCGGTCTGGTGGGCGCCAACGGAGCCGGCAAGTCCACGCTGATCAAGATCCTCCTCGGCCTCTCCCCGGCCACCGAGGGCCGCGCCGAGGTGCTCGGCCTCGACGTCGCCACGCAGGGCGCCGAGATCCGCGAGCGCGTCGGCTACATGCCCGAGCACGACTGCCTGCCGCCCGACGTCTCGGCGACGGAGTTCGTCGTCCACATGGCGCGGATGTCCGGCCTGCCGCCGACCGCCGCCCGGGAGCGCACCGCCGACACCCTGCGCCACGTGGGGCTCTACGAGGAGCGGTACCGCCCCATGGGCGGCTACTCGACGGGCATGAAGCAGCGTGTGAAGCTGGCGCAGGCGCTGGTGCACGACCCGCGCCTGGTGCTGCTGGACGAGCCGACGAACGGCCTGGACCCGGTCGGCCGGGACGAGATGCTCGGCCTGATCCGCCGGGTGCACACCGACTTCGGCATCTCGGTCCTGGTCACCTCGCACCTGCTCGGCGAGCTGGAGCGCACCTGCGACCACGTCGTCGTCATCGACGGCGGGAAGCTGCTGCGGTCCTCCTCGACCGACGAGTTCACCCAGGCGACCGGCTCGCTCGCGGTGGAGGTCACGGACACCGACGCGTGCCCGGACGGCACGGCGGCGCTGCACGCCGCCCTCGCCGGTGCGGGCCTTGCGACCCAGCCCGCCGGGCGCGCCGCCGACGGCACCCCCGCCTCCGGCAGGGTGCTGCTCGTCGACGTGGTCGACGACACCACCTACGACACCGTCCGCGACGCCGTCGTCGGGCTGGGCCTCGGCCTGGTCCGCATGGAGCAGCGTCGCCACCGCATCGCGGAGCTCTTCCAGACCGACGGCGGCTCGCACGAAGCCGCACACGGCCGCCCGGTCGAAACGGGCCGCCCGCATGAAAGGGGCACCGCCGATGCCGCCTGAGACCCTCGCAGGCCCCGGCGGCAAGCCCGCCCAGGACGTCATCCACAACATCGGCTACCGCCACTACGACGGCCCCCGTCTCGGCCGCGGCTACGCCCGCCGCTCGCTCTTCTCCCAGAGCCTGCGCGGCGCCTACGGGCTCGGCCGTTCGGCCAAGTCCAAGGTCCTGCCGATGACGCTGTTCGCCGTGATGTGCCTGCCCGCCGCGATCATCGTGGCGGTCGCCGTGGCCACCAAGATGAACCGGCTGCCCATGGAGTACACGCGTTACGCGATCTACCTCCAGGCGGTCATCGGCCTCTATCTCGCCGCCCAGGCGCCGCAGTCGGTCTCCAGGGACCTGCGGTTCAAGACGGTGCCGCTCTACTTCTCCCGGCCGATCGAGCGTGTCGACTACGTGGTGGCCAAGTTCGCCGCCATGGCGTCGGCGTTGTTCGTCCTGACGGCCACGCCCCTGGTCATCCTCTACGCGGGTGCCCTGCTCGCCAAGCTTGACTTCGTGGAGCAGACGAAGGGCTTCGCGCAAGGACTGGTGTCCGTGGCCCTGCTCTCCCTGCTCTTCGCCGGCCTCGGCCTGGTGGTCGCGGCGCTGACGCCGCGCCGCGGCTTCGGGGTCGCCGCCGTGATCGCCGTGCTGACCATCTCCTACGGCGCGGTCAGCACCGTCCAGAGCATCGCGCTCGCCCGCGACAACTCCGACGTGATCGGCTGGCTCGGCCTGTTCTCCCCGATCACCCTGATCGACGGCGTGCAGACGGCGTTCCTCTCCGCCCACAGCGCCTTCCCTGGCGGCCACGGCCCCTCCGCCGGTGGCGGGGTGGTCTACCTGCTCGTGGTCCTCACCGCGATCGCCGGTTCGTACGGGCTGCTGATGAGCCGCTACCGAAAGGCCGGGCTGTGACAACGCTCCGCATCGACAACGTCTCGCGCTGGTTCGGCAACGTGGTCGCCGTCAACGACATCTCGATGACCGTCGGCCCCGGCGTCACCGGCCTACTGGGCCCCAACGGCGCCGGAAAGTCCACCCTCATCAACATGATGGGCGGCTTCCTGGCCCCCTCCACCGGCAGCGTCACCCTCGACGGGCAGCCGATCTGGCGCAACGAACAGATCTACCGCCATATCGGCATCGTCCCCGAGCGGGAGGCGATGTACGACTTCCTCACCGGAGCGGAGTTCGTCCGGGCCAACGCCGAACTGCACGGCCTGGGTGCGAAGGAGGCGCAGCACGCGCTCGCCACGGTGGAGATGGAGTACGCGCAGGACCGCAAGATCGCCACGTACAGCAAGGGCATGCGGCAGCGCGTGAAGATGGCCTCCGCCCTGGTGCACGAGCCGTCGGTGCTGCTGCTGGACGAGCCCTTCAACGGCATGGACCCGCGCCAGCGCATGCAGTTGATGGACCTCCTGCGGACCATGGGCGCCGAGGGCCGCACCGTGCTGTTCTCCTCCCACATCCTGGAGGAGGTCGAACAGCTCGCCGCCCACATCGAGGTGGTCGTCGCGGGGCGGCACGCCGCGTCGGGCGACTTCCGCAAGATCCGGCGGCTGATGACCGACCGCCCGCACCGCTATCTCGTGCGCTCCAGTGACGACCGTGCGCTCGCCGCCGCACTGATCGCGGACCCGTCGACTGCGGGCATCGAAGTGGACGTCCACGAGGGCGTCCTGCGCGTCCAGGCCGTCGACTTCGGGCGGTTCACCTCGCTGCTGCCCGCCGTCGCCCAAGCGCACGGCATCCGGCTCCTCACGGTCTCGCCCTCGGACGAGTCCCTGGAATCGGTCTTCTCCTACCTCGTCGCGGCCTGAAGGGACCGGTAACAGCCATGTACAACGCGACTGTCGCCCGGCTTACCTACCGGGGGCTCCTCGGCCGCCGCCGGGCGTTCATCCTCTTTGCCCTTCCCGCCCTGCTGCTGGTCATCTCGGCCGCCCTGCGCATGCTGACGGGCGCCGACGACCAGACCGCCACCGATGTCCTGGGTGGCTTCGCCCTGGCCACGATGGTGCCGCTCATCGGCGTGGTCGCCGGTACGGGCGCGATCGGCCCGGAGATCGACGACGGTTCGGTCGTCTACCTCCTCGCCAAGCCCGTCAAGCGCCCGACGATCATCTTCACCAAGCTCGTCGTGGCGGTCGGCGTCACCGCCGCCTTCTCGGCGCTTCCCACGCTCATGGCGGGCTTCCTGCTCAACGGCAACAGCCAGCAGATCGCGGTGGCCTACGCCGTCGCGGCCGCCGTCGCCTCCGTGGCCTACAGCGCCATCTTCCTGCTGCTGGGCACGATCACCCGGCACGCGGTGGTGGCGGGCCTGGTGTACGCGCTCGTATGGGAGTCGCTCTTCGGCAACCTCATCCCGGGCGCCCGCACCCTCAGCGTGCAGCAGTGGGCCCTCGCTCTCGCCCAGAAGATCGCCGGCGAGGGGGCCATCACCTCGGAGGTGGGGCTGACCCAGGGGCTGGTGCTGCTGGTGGGCGTGACGGTGGCCGCCACCTGGTACGCGGGCCGGAAACTGCGAACTCTCACCCTTGCGGGAGAAGAGTAAGGAAGCAGGGTTTCAAGGCAACTGATGCACCAACAGGCGCCCGGGCACGCAGTACGTGCCCGGGCGCCTGTTGCGTCTCGCCTTTAGGGGACACCGGTCCGGCGGTTCAGACCTTCCGGTCGCGCCCCGCACCCAGCCCGAGGAAGAGCAGAGCCGCGCAGGCGACGAGGAGCAGCGAGATCGGGAGTGTCCAGCCGTGCGTCTGCCCGTACACCCAGCCGATCGCGAACGGGCCGACGGAGGCGAGCAGATAGCCCCACGTCTGGGCCATGCCCGACAGCCGCGCCGCCGTGTGCGCGTCGCGCGTGCGCAGCACCATGAAGGTCAGCGCGAGGCCGAGCAGACCGCCCTGGGCCACGCCCATCAGCGTCGCCCACCACCAGGCGCCCGCCACGGGGGCGGTCAGCAGGCCGGTGACGCCGGCCGCCATCAGCAGCACGACGCCGACCACCAGCGGCCGCTGGTCCCGCATCCGTCCGGCGAGCAGGGGCACCACGAACGAGCCGGTCATCTGCACCAGGGTGTAGAAGGCGTAGACCATCCCGGCCTCGGACTTGCTCATGCCGTGGTCGGTGAAGATCGTGGGCATCCAGGCGATGCAGACGTAGGCGACCAGCGACTGGGTGCCCATCATCAGCGTGACCTGCCAGGCCAGCGGCGACCGGGTGAGCTTCGGCCCGGGGCCGGCGGCGCGGGGCGTGGCGGCCGCCTGGCCGTGTGCCGTGCCGCGGCGGGTGAGATACGCCTGGGGCAGCCACAGGAGCGCCGCGACGGCGGCGAGCAGCCCCCAGGAGGCGAGGGAGCCCTGCCAGCTGCCGAGGGCGTTCTCCAGGGGCACCGCGGATGCCGCGGCGCCGGTGGCGCCGAGGATCAGCGTGGTGGAGTACAGGGCGGTCATGCTCGCCGCGCGGTCCGGGTAGTCACGCTTGACCAGTCCGGGCATCAGTACGTTGAGCAGCGCGATCGCCGAGCCCACGAGGGCGCAGCCGGCGAACAGCGCCACGATGGGCGGTGCGATGCGCAGCAGGATGCCCCCGCACAGCAACAACAGCGCGCCGCACAGCACGGCTTCCGTGCCGAAGCGCCGGGCGAGCTTGGGCGCGACGATCGAGCCGAGGCCCATGAAGATCAGGGGAATGGTCGTCAGCAGGCTGCTCGCGGCGGCGGTCAGGCCGAAGTGACCGCTGATCTCGCTCATGAGGGGCGAGACTCCGGCCAACGCGGCCCGCATGTTGAGCGAGGCCAGGACGATGCCGAGCATGACGAACACGGGGTGGGCGAGCAGGCGTCGCCGTGCGACGGCGACGGCGGGGGAGGGAGCGAGGTCCTCCTCCGCGTCGGTCAGTGGTATTCCGTGCCTCGTCTCCGGCATGGGGGTGCCTCCTGGGGTGGTGCGTGGGTGGTGCGGTGGTGCGCGTCAGCTCTCGCCGAGCAGCGATTCGACGGCCTGCTTGGGGCGTTCGAGGAGCGTGCGGGCCGCCTGTCCGGCTGCCTCGGGGTCGCCGGAGGCGATGGCCGTCATCAGGGCGTGGTGGTCGCCGTGGATGATGCGCGGCATGTCGCGGTCGCCGAGGGCGGTGACCAGCGCCTCGCGGACGGAGCTGCTGAACCAGGTGTAGGTGGCCGTCAGTGCGGGGTTGTGCGCGGCCTCCACGACGGCCTTGTGGAACTCGACGTCGTGGTCGGCGTAGAGCTCGAGGTGGCCGGAGTCGGGCTGGCCGTCGGGGTCCTCGAAGGCCGCCTGGGCGTCCAGCGCGGCCCGCATCCGCTCCAGGTCCGCCGGCTCGTGCCGCAGGGCCGCCAGCCGCGCGGCCTCCGCCTCCAGGGCGATCCGCAGCTCCAGGACGTCGCGCACACCGGCGAGCTGCAGTCCGCGCATGATCTCGCCCGGGTCAGCCGTGGAGACGACGAACGTGCCCTCGCCCTGCCTGGAACGCAGCATTCCGGCATGCACGAGGACGCGTACGGCCTCGCGGACCGTGTTGCGGCCCACCTGGAGCTGCTCGGCCAGGGCGTGCTCGGCCGGAATCCGCTCCCCGACCGCCCACTCGCCGGCGGCGACCTGTCCGCGCAGCTGATCCACGACGGTGTCCACGAGCGACTGCCGTCCCGCTGCCTGCAGTGCCATCCGTCCTCCGGTCTGTTCGGGGTGCGCGAAGCGTCGTGCGGGCAAGTCGCCCGGTTGCCCAGTCATCCTACAACTCGCTCGTCGACCGCCCGTCCCTCGCGTTCTCCGGCTACCGTCGAAGGGTGAAAGCCGCCGGTTCAGGCACGGCGGCCCACCGCTGGCCGCCCGTCCGCGCCTGGACAAGTGCCTGGGTCCGCACCGCCCCGGGTACCCACATCTGGCTGTTGATCATCGGCATCAACAGCCTGGTGCTGGCTGCCGCCAGCCAGGGTATGGAGACCTTCCTGCTGCACCGCACCAGCAGCAACATCCACCAGCTCAACAAGCATCCGCTCCAGTCGCTGCTGATCAGCGGCTTCTGGATACAGAGCCCCTCGTCGTACCTGCTCTACGTGGTGCTGTTCGAGATCTTCCACGCCAACGTCGAACGCTGGCTCGGCACGTGGCGCTGGCTCACCACCGTCCTCATCGCGCACGTCGCCGCCACGCTGATCAGTCAGGAAGTGCTCCTGATGGCCATACAGAGCCATTCGGCGCCCCGCTCGATGAAGCACGTCGTCGACATAGGCGTCTCGTACGGGCTCGCCGGTGCGGTGGGGGTGCTCACCTACCGCGTGCCCCGGCCCTGGCGCTGGATCTACCTCACGGCGGCCGTGCTCTTCTTCGGTCTGCCGATGCTGACGGGCGGGACGTTCACGGACCTCGGGCATGCGGTTGCCCTCGCGCTGGGGCTGGCCTGCTGGCCGCTGACGCGCGGCCTGCCGACGTGGGACTGGGGGTGGAGTGCCCTCAGCCGAAAATGCGCTCCAGGACGACCGCGATCCCGTCGTCCTCATGGGAGGCCGTGACTTCGTCCGCCACGGCCTTCAGCTCCGGGTGGCCGTTGGCCATGGCGACGCCGTGCGCCGCCCAGCGGAACATCGGCACGTCGTTCGGCATGTCGCCGAAGGCGATCGTCTCGGCGGCCTTCACGCCCAGCCGGCGGGCCGCCAGCGACAGGCCGGTGGCCTTGCTCAGGCCCAGCGGCAGCAGCTCGATGATGCCCGCGCCCGCCACCGTGACGTCCACCAAGCCGCCCGCGGCCGTCCGGGCCGCCTCGGCCAGCGCGTCGTCGTCCAGCTCGGGGTGCTGGAGGTAGACCTTGCTCAGCGGGGCGGTCCACAGCTGTGCCGGATCCGTGATCGGCACGGCCGGGAGGGGGCCCTCCTGCATCCGGTAGCCGGGGCCGACCAGGATGTCGCCGTCCATGCCGTCACGGCTCGCGGCGAGGAAGAGCGGTCCGGTCTCCGCCTCGATCTTGGCGATGGCCAGCGCGGCAAGCTGCCGGTCCAGCGTGACCGAGGTCAGCAGCCGGTGCTCGCCCGCGTGGTAGACCTGCCCGCCCTGCGCGCACACCGCGAGACCCCGGTAGTCCAGGGCGTCGAGGATGGGCTTCGTCCACCCCACGGCCCGTCCGGTGACGACGATGTGCGCCGCACCCGCCGCCGTGGCCCGCGCGAGGGCCGCGCGGGTGCGCTCCGAGACGGTGTCGTCGGAGCGCAGCAGCGTGCCGTCGAGGTCGGTGGCGATCAGCCGGTAGGGAGCTGAACTCGGACTCACTTGGTGACGGGCTCCAGCACCTCGCGGCCGCCCAGGTACGGCCGGAGGACCTCCGGGACCCGGACGGAGCCGTCGGCCTGCTGGTGGTTCTCCAGCAGCGCCACGATCGTGCGCGGCACGGCGCACAGCGTGCCGTTGAGCGTCGCCAGCGGGCGGACGTTCTTGCCGTCGCGCATCCGGATGGACAGCCGGCGGGACTGGAACTCGTTGCAGTTCGAGGTGGAGGTCAGCTCGCGGTACTTGCCCTGGGTGGGGATCCACGCCTCGCAGTCGAACTTGCGGGACGCGGACGAGCCGAGGTCACCGGTGGCGACGTCGATCACCTGGTAGGGCAGCTCCAGGCTCGTCAGCCACTGCTTCTCCCACTCCAGCAGGCGCGCGTGCTCCGCCTCGGCGTCCTCCGGCGCGATGTACGAGAACATCTCGACCTTGTCGAACTGGTGGACGCGGAAGATGCCGCGGGTGTCCTTGCCGTACGTACCGGCCTCGCGGCGGAAGCACGGGGAGAAGCCCGCGTAGCGCAGCGGCAGCTGGTCCGCCTCGACGATCTCGTCCATGTGGTACGCGGCGAGCGGCACCTCGGAGGTGCCCACCAGGTAGAAGTCGTCCTTCTCCAGGTGGTAGACGTCCTGCGCGGCCTGGCCGAGGAAGCCGGTGCCCTCCATGGCGCGCGGCTTGACCAGCGCGGGGGTGAGGATCGGCGTGAAGCCCGCGGCGGTGGCCTGGGCGATGGCGGCGTTGACGAGGGCGAGCTCCAGCAGCGCGCCGACGCCGGTCAGGTAGTAGAAGCGCGATCCGGAGACCTTGGCGCCGCGCTCGACGTCGATCGCGCCGAGCGCCTGGCCGAGCTCGAGGTGGTCCTTGGGCTCGAAGCCCTCGCCCGCGAAGTCGCGGGGGGTGCCGACGGTCTCCAGGACGACGAAGTCGTCCTCGCCGCCGCGCGGCACGTCCGGGTGGACGAGGTTGCCGATTTGCAGCAGCAGGCGCTGCGCCTCGGCGGCGGCCTCGTCCTGCTCGGCATCGGCGGCCTTGACGGCGGCGGACAGCTCGCCGGCCTTCTTCAGCAACCCGGCCTTCTCGTCGCCGGTGGCCTTGGGGATGAGCTTGCCGAGCGCCTTCTGCTCGGAACGCAGCTCGTCGAAGCGGACGCTGGAAGACCTGCGCCGCTCGTCGGCGGAGAGCAGTGCGTCGACGACGTCGACGTCCTCTCCACGGGCGCGCTGGGACGCGCGCACACGGTCGGGGTCCTCACGGAGCAGGCGAAGGTCAATCACCCCTCCAGGCTACCGTTGCGGGCTGCGGTCCCTCGACGTGATATTCCTCTTCGCGGCGATTTGCCCAATTATGGGGCTTAGGGAAAAAGCGGCGGAAGCCGTTCCGTGAAGATCGCCGGAATTCCCTGAAAAGGGACGAGCGAAGGGTATCCGGGCGCTCCGGACGGCCGTCGCAGCCCCGTCTCCCGCCGCCGTCCCGCGCCGGTATTCCTTGGGGAAAACGCACGTTGGGGACGTCTGTTGTCCACAGGAGTCGGATCTTCCGCTTCTTTGTCCACAGGGTGCGCCTCTCATCTGTGGATGTCGGAATCAAGTCTTCCGTTTACGCCGCTATTTACCGGGGTTTCTCTCGGCAAACATCGCACCGCCACCCTTTAGGGTGGGATTGGCGGACCCTAAAGGGCTGTTCGATGGTTTTCGGTTGACCCCCGCTGAGGGGGAGTCGGAGGCCCGGCTGTGGACGACCAGGTTGACGATCTCAGCGATTTATCGACTTTGACCGTTTTGTGGCGCCCCTAGGCGCCTCTTCCTGTCGACTTATCCCCAGGTCGAGAACGGCCTGTGGATAACTTTGTGGGTAACCCGGCGGACCCCCGGTGACCTGCCTCAGGCCCGCCCGTCCTGGCAGCGCGCCAGCCAGTCCGCCGCCGCCACGAAGTCGGCGTCCGTCGTCCCCGGCCGCAACAGCGGGCCCACACCGTCGCCCGTGCGTCCGTCCGGGCCATCACCCGCACGCGGGTACGAGCCCAGGAAGCGCACCTTCGGGCACGTCCGCTTCAGCCCCATCAGGGCCTCGCCCACCCGGCGGTCGGCGATGTGCCCCTCACAGTCCACGGAGAAGCAGTAACGCCCCATCCCCTCACCCGTCGGCCGCGACTCGATGCGCATCAGGTTCACCCCGCGCACCGCGAACTCCTGCAGCAACTCCAGCAAGGCGCCCGGGTGATCGTCGCCGAGCCACACCACCAACGAGGTGCGGTCCGCGCCCGTGCGCGCCGCGGGCCGCGCGGGGCGGCCGGCCAGAACGAAGCGCGTTTCCGCGTTCCGCGCGTCGTGAATGTCGGTGACCAGCGGCTGGAGACCGTAGGTCGCCGCCGCGAACTCCCCGGCGAACGCGGCGTCGTAGCGGCCCTCGCGCACCAGCCGCGCCCCGTCCGCGTTCGACGCCGACGACTCCCACACCGCGTGCGGCAGTTGCGCCGCCAGCCAGTTGCGCACCTGCGGCTGGGCGACCGGGTGCCCGGTCACCGTCTTGATGTCCGTCAACGCCGTGCCGGGGCGCACCAAGAGGGCGAAGGCGATGGGCAGCAGCACCTCGCGGTAGATCATCAGCGGTTTGCCGGTGGCGAGTTCGTCCAGCGTCGCGGTGACGCCGCCCTCGACCGAGTTCTCGATCGGTACGAGCGCGGCCGCCGCTTCGCCGCCCCGGACGGCGTCGAGGGCGGCCGGGACGGAGACCATCGGCACCAGTTCGCGGGTGGCGGCCTCCGGGAGGGTGCGCAGGGCGGCCTCGGTGAACGTGCCCTCCGGGCCGAGATAGGTGTAGCGGCTGGCGGACGTCACGTTTTCCTCCGGATCGATCACGATGGGGGCTTCGCCACGATACCCAGGTGCCTGCCCGCTCTCACCCCTCCAGCAGCCGCTGTCCCACGTACTCGCCCTCGGCACAGCCGCCCGGGACGGCGAAGAGGCCGCTCGATTCGTGGCGCAGGAAGCGGGAGAGGCCGTCGCCCCGGTCCAGCTTCCGCTGCACCGGGACGAAGCCCTTGAGCGGGTCGGCCTGCCAGGCGATGAACAGCAGCCCCGCGTCCGGTGCGCCGTCGTCGAGGAAGCCGTCGTGGTACGAGAACGCCCGGCGCAGCATCGCGGCGCCCTGGTTGGATGCCGGTGCCGCCACCCGTACGTGTGCGTCACCCGCGATCGCCAGTGCCCCGTCCGGTCCCACCTTGTCGAGGTCGACCGGCGTCGTCTCCGTACCGCCGGACAGCGGCGCGCCGTCGGACTTGCGGCGGCCGATCACCTTCTCCTGGCGCTCCAGCGCGAGGTTGTCCCAGCTGTCGAGCAGCATCCGGATGCGCCGCACGACCGCGTACGAGCCGCCCGCCATCCAGGCGTCCGCGCCCTTGTGGCCGTCCGGAACGAAGACCCGCTCGTCAAAGTTGGCGTCCGTGGGCTTCGGGTTGTTCGTGCCGTCCATCTGGCCCATCAGATTGCGGGCGGTCTTCGGCCGCTCGGTCGCGCCGGGCGCCCGGTTGAAGCCGTTCATCTGCCAGCGCACCCGTGCCGCGCCCGCGGCCTGCTTCTGCAGCACCCGCAGCGCATGGAAGGCGACGAGGGCGTCGTCGGCACCGATCTGCACCCACAGGTCGCCGTCGCTGCGCTTGGCGTCCAGTGCGTCCCCGGTGAAGGCGGGCAGCGGATCCAGCGCCGTGGGGCGCTTGTCGGCCAGCCCGGTCCGGTCGAAGAAGCCGTGGCCGAAGCCGAAGGTGACGGTGAGGGAGGCGGGCCCGGCGTCCAGCGCTATGCCGGTGTCGTCTCCCTTGGGCGCCTGGCCCGCCATCAGCTCCGCCGCCGTCGCCGACCAGCGTCGCAGCAGAGCGGCTGCCGCCTTGCGGTCGGCGCCCGGCGCGAGGTCGAAGGCGGCCAGGTGCCCGTGCGCCTGCGCGGGTTGGACGATGCCCGCCTGGTGGGTGCCGTGGAAGGCCACCGAGGCCGAGCCGACGCCGGTCAGGGGCGCCTGCCGGTCGCGTACGGCTTGGTCGCCGAAGGCGCCGGCCGCGCTGCCCGCGACGAGTCCGGCCGCGCCCGCGGCACCGGCGGTGCCCAGCAGCCGCCGCCGGGAGATGAGGTGAGCTTGATCGGTTGTGCTGTCAGCCATCAGTCGTTCTTCACCATCAGTTGATCTTCACGTTCTTGGTCTCGGTGACCTGGTCGATGTCCGAGGTCCGCACGGTCAGGAAGAGCTGCCACTCGCCCGCCATGGGCAGCCGCAGAGCGGCGTCCTGCCAGCGCCCGGTGGCAAGCCGCTTGAGCGTGGCGCGCAGCGGCCCGATCTGCTTGTCCTTCTCGGTGAAGGAGACGGTCAGTTCGGGCACGTCCACCGGCCGCCCGGAGGCGTCCGCCAGGCTCACGTCGAGGGTATTGGCGCCGGAGCGCGCGGGGGCGACGGTGATCCGGGCCGTGCCGCGCCCGTTCGCACCGCCGGTGTCGTACGGGATCTGCAGCTGCGCCGGAGGTGTGGTGTCCGGTGTCGTGGCCGTGGTGCCGCTGCCGGCCGCGGCCTGTTCCTGCGCGGCCTCGGCGCGGCCGGGCTGGGTGCCGGAGAGCACGGTGGTGACCGCGAGGAGCACGACGGCGACGGCGCTCTCGGCGAGCACCGAGCGGCGCAGCCCCGTGCGGGGCGCGTCCGCGTCGCGCTCCCGCTTCCCGGCGGCCTTGGCGAGCGCGGCCCGCTGCCGGGCGAGCTGGGCGGCTCGTACGGATCCGGGCTCGCCGTCCGCGCCCACGGATGCGCCCGCGCGGACCTTGGCGGCCTTCTTCGTCTCGGTGCGGTCGGCGAGTTGCCCCGTCCAGCGCCGCGAGAAGAAGGCGAGGCCCACCATGACGGCGGCCAGCGCGACCTTGACCAGCAGCCAGCGCCCGTACTCCGTGCCCGTCAGGGCGGACCAGGTGCCGACCTGACGCCAGGCCTGGTACAGGCCGGTCGCCACCAGCAGGCACACCGAGGCGAACGCCAGCCGTGAGAAGCGCTGCGCCTCCGCCCGGCGCACGGGCTCGCCCGCCCACAGGGTGGCCAGCAGTGCGGCCAGCCCGCCCAGCCAGACGGCCACGCCCAGCAGATGCGCCACGTCGACCGGCATCGCGAGCCACGGCTGGATGCCGGCCGACGCGTGCTCGGCCATCGCCCACGTCGCCGCGAGCCCGCCCGCGACGACGGTGCCGCCGATGGCGAGCCCGTACGCCAGGTCCCGGCGGTTGCCTGTGGCAGTACTACTGTCGTCGCCTTCGCGTACGTACGAGCCGAACAGCACCGCCAGGAAGACCGCCGCGGCGCTCAGCAGCAGCAGCCGTGACAGCAGGGCAGCGCCCGGCTTGGTCGACAGCACGTCGCCCAGCAGCGACAGGTCGAGGACGGAACCCATCCCCTTGCCGCTGGTGTAGGCACCGCGCAGCAGCAACAGCGCGCCGGTCGAGACGAACAGGGTGACCCAGCCGCCGACCGCGACCCGCTGCACCGGCCGCGAGGAGCGGCACACGCCCGCGAAGACGCAGCCGCCGACGAGCAGGATGAAGCCGCCGTACGCCGCGTACCGGCCGATGCCGTAGAAGGCGCCGACGGCCGGATCGGTCACCGTGGCCGCCGAGCCCACCGAGACGGTGGTCTTCGACGGTGCGCCGATGGAGAAGGTGAAGGCCCCGGCCACCGGGTGGCTGTCCGCGGAGACCGCCTGCCACGCCACCGTGTAGGTGCCGTTGCCGGCTCCCGCGCGCAGGGCGACGGCCGCCGTGTCGGACTTGCCGTCCACGTGCGCGGGCTTGCCCTCGTCGACGCGCTTGCCCTGCGGATCCAGGACCCGCACGGAGTCGGCGCTCAGCAGCACGCCC
This sequence comes from Streptomyces olivoverticillatus, assembly GCF_014203555.1. Classification (GTDB taxonomy): domain Bacteria; phylum Actinomycetota; class Actinomycetes; order Streptomycetales; family Streptomycetaceae; genus Streptomyces; species Streptomyces olivoverticillatus. Next base: position 344,379 of record NZ_JACHJH010000004.1, read on the forward strand.
TCCGAGAAGGTGAGCTTGATCTGCTGTGGCGCCGAGGGCACCACGGAGCCGTCGCGCGGGTCGGTGGCGGTGAGCGCGGCGTGCGCGGAGGCGGTGCCCGCGCCGAGCGTCAGCGCACACAGCAGCGCGGCGAGCAGGGTGCCGAGCAGCGAGAGCGCCTGCCGGGTGGTCGGGGTCCTCATCTCACTGTCCTAGTCCTCGGGACGGTAGGCCGTGGTCTCGACCGGCACCTGGATCTTGATGGGTGCCGAGGTGGCGAAGTGCAGGGTGAATTCGACCTTCTCGCCGACGCCCGGCTTGTGGTCGAGCTTGCCGAGCATCAGGTGCGTGCCGCCGCGCGACAGCGAGAGCTTGCCCTTGGCGGGCACCTCCAGCGTCTGGGCGTGCTTCATCTGCGTGCCCTCGGTGGTGTGCATGGTGACGTCGGACGAGAGCGGGGTGGTGACCTCGGTGAGCCGGTCGGCCTTGCCTCCGTCGTTGGTGACGGTGAAGTAGGCGGCGGCCATGTCGGCCATCGGGGGCTGGGGGAGGTAGGCACCGCTGACGGACAGCTCGGGCTTGCCGGCAGACAAGGAGTCCTTCTCCGACTGGCAGCCGGTGACCAGCAGCAGCCCGCCCGCGAGCAGCAGCGGAAGGGCGGCGGCGGTGGCGACGGTGGCCTTGCTCATCTTCTTGGGGCGCATCACGGGTTCTCCCCCTTGACGATCTTCGGGAGATCCTTGGCGTACTGGTCGGAGGTGGTGGACGCGGTGTAGATCCAGTGGCCGCCGTCGTCCTTCGGCGAGAAGCCCACGACCTCGGCGCCGTGGCTGACGGTGACGGAGCCGTCCTTCTCCTTCTTGGGCTTCTCCACCAGGATGCCGAGCGGCTTGGCCGCCGCCTCGATGGTGTCGAAGTCGCCGGTCAGGCCGACGATGTCCTGGCCGCCCTGCGCGTCGAGCCACTGGCGCATCCGCTTGGGGGTGTCGCGCTCGGGGTCGGTGGTGACGAAGACGACCTGCAGCTTCTCCTGGTCGGCCTTGGGCAGTTTCTTCTCGGCGGCGGCGATGTCGGAGACGACCGTCGAGCAGACGTCGGGGCAGTAGGTGTAGCCGAAGTAGAGCAGGACCGGCCGGCCCTTGGTCTCCTTGACCAGCTCGTACTTCTTCTCGGAGGTGTCGGTCAGGACCAGGTCCGGCTTGGCCTTGGGGGAGTCGAGGGTGATCGCTCCGGCCTTCTTCGGCTCGGCGGACACATCGGCGGCGGGCTTGTCGGAGCCGGAGTCCGAGCCGCCGCAGGCGGTCAGGGTGAGCGCGGCGGCCGCGGCCAGGGCCGCGCCCAGGATCTTGGTGCGCATGGAGTGCGTCTCCAGGGGTGGGTCAGTGGTGCACGGTCCGGCGGGCGATACGGGCGCCCGCCGGACCGGACTTACTGTGCTGCATCGGTGTGTGAGCGCGTCAGTACTACTGCCGCACGACGGCCTCTCAGGCGGCGTTGCGGCGGCGGCCCGCCACCACGCCGAAGACGGCGCCGGCCACGCCGACGACGATGCCGGCGACACCGAGGACGCGGGCGGTGGTGTCGGAGGAGTCGCCTCCCTTGTCAGAGGCGGCGGCCTCGGACGAGCTGCCCTTGTCGTCGTGGTGGTCATCGCCCTGGGCGCCCGCGGCGCCGCCCTTGGCGACGAGCTTGAGCACCGGGGCCGGGTGCTCGGGCTCCGCGCCGCCAGGCTTGGACGGGTCGATCCAGCGCACGACGTCGTCGTCGGAGTACGTCTGCAGCGCCTTGAAGACCAGCTCGTCGGTGTCGGTGGGCAGCTGGCCGACCGACAGCGGGAACTGCTGGAACTGGCCGGGCTCGATCTTGCCGCCGCTCCAGGTGACCTTGCTGACGGCCTCGTTGATCGTCTTGCCGTGCATCTGCAGCGGCTTGTCGAGCTTGGTCTTCTCGACCTTCACGTCCCAGCCCGGCACGGCCTGCGGCATGACGGAGGTGAGCGGGTGCTTGGGGTCGAGGTCCACCTCGACCTTGACCGTCGACGCGTTGTCCTTCTCGTTCGGCACCTTGATGGAGACGGTGCTGTAGCCGCCCTTCTCGGCGGTGCCCGGGTTCACGGTCACGTGCGCGAAGGCGGGGCCGGCGAGCAGTAGCACGCCGCCCACGGCGAGGCCGCCGACGACGGAGGTACGGGCGGCACGGAGACGAGATGCGTTCATGGGAAACACTCCACAGGCAGGAGGATCGACGGGGGGTTCACGCGCGCGTGCGGCAGCGGCACGAGCGCCCTCCCCACTGCGGTGGAAGTGCGTCGCGTCGTCAGGCCGCGAGGTCGAAGCGCGGCGGGCCCCGCCTGATCACGAAGTGCTTGAGCGCCGGCTCCCTGGCCGGGCGTTCGTCGCGCCCGCGCATGCGCCGCCGGGGCAGACGGAGCGGCTGCGCGGGCGCGGGTATGCACATCAGCGCAAGCGCCGCGCCCAGTGTCCGTACGAACGCGGTCTCGGCCAGCTGGCACGCCGACTGCACCGAGAGCTCCACCGCGCGCCAGACGGCCGCCTCCCCGCACCGCAGCAGCCAGCCCAGGACGAGCGCCGCGAGCAGGTGCCCGAGCACCATGGGGAGCGAGGTCGGGAAGAGGTGCGCGAGGAGGTCCGTGACGCCGGAGGCCGGGCCTGCGCCGTGCGCCGGCATGGCCATCCCCGGGGGATGGCCGGCAGGGTCGAAACCGGCGTCGACGATGATGCGGCGGGCCTCGGCGTCCGCCATCGGCCGCTGGTCGCACACCAGCTGTGCCGCGAAGTCGGCCAGGCTGTTCGGCGACCCGGCCTGCGGCATGGCCCCGGACGCACCGGCGGCCTGGCCGGCCATGCCGTGCTGGCCGAGAGAGAAGAGTGCGTGCAGCGCGACCTGCCCGAAGGCCAGGCCCGCCGCTATCCCCGGCAGCGAGCGCTCCCGTCCGGCCAGCGGCACGACCACCGCGAAGACCGCCAGGAACCCCGCGCCCAGCGTCCACGGCGGCACACCCGCGCAGGACGCCAGCGCATGCCCGCCCGCGGACAGCAGAACACAGACCGCGGTGAACACCGCGGCCCGTATCAGTCGCAGATCCGCGCCGGCGCGCAGGACGGGGTGAGGCATGGCTGCGTCATCATCCCACCGGACCCACGGCTTCCGTGCGGCAGGGGTGGCGCGATCTGTCAACTTCCTTGATCATTCGCGTGTCGCCTGGTCACTGCCGTGATCCGCGGGGCAGAACGCCCCCGCAATACACCGCCGCGCCTCCTTTGCGCGTCGGCCGAATGAGCGGACTCACATGCCCGGCAGGCTTATCGCCCGCCGGCCGTGGCTATAGGTATCGGTATGTCGAGCCGCAGCCAGGAGGCTGAGCATGAGCATTTGGTGGTCACTCCACTTGCGGCGCGAAGCCGCGAGCGTTCCGCTCGCCAGGCGGCTTCTGATCGGCGCCATGGAGACGGCCGGGGTCGACCCGGAGACGTCCTACGAGCTGGCGGTCGCCCTCAGCGAGGCGTGTGCCAACGCGGTCGAGCACGGTGGTGACGCCTCCACCGGCTACCGCGTCACCGCCTTGATCGACGGCGACACCTGCCGCATCGAGGTCATCGATTCGGGACCCGGCTTCGCCGAACGCCCGCGCCGCCCCCGCCACCAGGCGCGCACGCCGTACCCCATGACCCCGGCCTCCCCGCACGAGGAGCACGGCCGGGGTCTCTTTCTGATCGAATCCCTCACCGATCACGTCCGCGTGCGCAACGGCCCGGGGCGCCGGGGCGCGGTGGTCAGCTTCGACAAGATCCTCAAGTGGAGAGAGGGCGGCCCACCGGCGGCGGCCCTGCTGCGGGCCTCCTAGGAGCTCTCAGGGCCTCTTGGGGGACACTCGGAGGTCCGAGGACACCGAGGAGAGGCTGGTCGGCCCGTGGAACTGCGTCAGCTCCGGTACTTTGTGACCGTCGCCGAGGAGCTGCACTTCGGGCGGGCCGCGGAGCGGCTGCACATCGTGCAGTCCGCCGTGAGCCAGCAAATACGGCGGCTGGAGCGGGAGCTGGGCGTCGAGTTCTTCGACCGCTCGCCACGCCACGTCCGTCTCACGCCCGCAGGGGAACGCTTCCTTCCGGAAGCCCGGTCCGTGCTCGCGGCCGAGGCGCGCGCCCGGGCGTCCGTCGCCGAGCCTCCGGAAGGCCGTACGGCCACGCTCCGGCTGGGCACCAGTACCGGCCTCGGCGACCACTTGGACCGGGTGCTGGAGGCGCTCGCCCGCCTCGCGCCTCGGCTGGCCGTCGAGCTCGTCTCCGCGCCGGCCCGGTCGAGGATGGGCCAGGTCGCGGCGGGCGGGCTCGACGCCGCGTTCGTCCGCGGGCTCGACGAGCATCCGGGGGTCCGCCTGATCCCCGTGTGGCAGGACCAGTTGGTCGTGGCGCTGCCCGCCCGGCACCCCCTGGCCGCCGCCGATGACGTCGCCCTGAAGGACCTCGCGACGCTGCCGCTGCGCCTGACCGCCCGCCGCAACAACCCGCCCCTGGTCGACCTGGTGGTCACCGCGTGCCGGGACGCGGGCTTCGAGCCGGTGCCCGGCCCGCCGACCCACTCGCTGCAGGACACCCTTGCGGCGATCGGGGCGGGCGCCGGGATGTGGACGGTCGTCTACGCCTCGCACGCGCGCTCCCTGCTCACGCGCAGGGTGGCCTTCCTGCCGGTCCGCGGCAGCGGTCTGTCCCTTCCCGCCGTACTGGCGGTGCACCCGACGGCCCCGCCCGCCCATCTCGACCTGCTGCTCGAAGCGTGTGCGGACACCGGCGATCACCATTTGTGATCGCTGCGGTTCGCAAGTGATTCTGGTTCGCGCGGCGGGCGCGCGGTGGACTGGTGTCACGCGGTGAGCGACCCGGAAACGGCCGGGAAGCCACTGCCGAACAGGAGGCATCGCCATGCCCATCGTGACCGTCCAGCAGGGCCCCCGTACCCCCGAGCTCAAGCGCGACCTGGTCCGCCGCCTCACCGACGCGTTGGTCGACGCCTACCAGATCCCGGCCGACGCCGTGCAGGTCTGGATCCACGAGGTGCCGGCCGACAGCTGGGGCCAGGCGGGCGTGCTCACCGCCGACAAGTAGCCCGGCGGACGTGCGGGCGCGAGGAGCCGCGGCCTTCGCTGGGGAAGGGCCGCGGCTCCTTGGGCCGTGCGACTGCGCCGGCTGTACCGACTGTGCCGGCCGTGCGCTCTCGCGGGCGGGTCAGCCCTGGAGGGCCGCCATCCACGCCTCGACCTCGGCGGAGGCGCGGGGCAGACCGGCGGAGAGGTTCCGGTTGCCGTCCTCGGTGACGAGGATGTCGTCCTCGATCCGGACGCCGATGCCGCGGTAATCCTCCGGCACGGAGAGGTCGTCGGCCTGGAAGTACAGGCCGGGCTCCACGGTCAGCACCATGCCGGGCTCGAGGACGCCGTCGACGTAGGTCTCCGTACGGGCGACCGCGCAGTCGTGGACGTCCAGGCCGAGCATGTGGCCGGTGCCGTGCAGGGTCCAGCGGCGCTGCAGGCCGAGCTCCAGGACGCGCTCGACCGGGCCCTCGACCAGGCCCCACTCGACGAGCTTCTCGGCGAGCACACGCTGGGCGGCGTCGTGGAAGTCGCGGTACTTGGCGCCCGGCTTGACCGCCGCGATGCCGGCCTCCTGGGCCTCGTACACCGCGTCGTAGATCTTGCGCTGGAGCTCGGTGTACGCGCCGTTGACCGGCAGTGTGCGGGTGACGTCCGCGGTGTAGAGGGTGTGGGTCTCCACGCCGGCGTCCAGGAGCAGCAGGTCGCCGGAGCGGACCGGGCCGTCGTTGCGCACCCAGTGCAGGGTGGTGGCGTGCGGGCCGGAGGCGCAGATGGAGCCGTAGCCGATGTCGTTGCCCTCGACGCGGGCGCGCAGGAAGAACGTTCCTTCGATGTAGCGCTCGCTGGTCGCCCGGGCCTTGTCGAGGACCTTCACGACGTCCTCGAAGCCGCGGACGGTGGAGTCGACGGCCTTCTGCAGCTCGCCGATTTCAAACGCGTCCTTCACCAGGCGCTGCTCGCTGATGAAGACGCGCAGCTCCTCGTCGCGCTCGGCGGTGACCTTGTCGGTCAGGGCCGTCTCGACGCCGGCGTCGTGGCCGCGGACGGCGCGCACGGGCCCGGTGGCCTCGCGCAGGGCGTCGGTCAGCTCGCGGACGTCCTTGGCGGGCAGGCCCAGCAGCTGCTCGGCCTCGGTGAGGCTGTGGCGGCGGCCGACCCAGAGCTCGCCCTGGCCGTCGAGCCAGAACTCGCCGTTCTCGCGGTCGGAGCGGGGCAGCAGGTAGATCGTGGCCTCGTGGCCCTCGGCGCCGGTGGGCTCCAGGACGAGCACGCCGTCCTGGGTCTGGTCGCCGGTGAGGTACACGTACTCGGTGGAGGCGCGGAAGGCGTACTCGGTGTCGTTCGAGCGGGTCTTCAGATTGCCCGCGGGGATCACCAGGCGCTCGCCCGGGAACCGTGCGGAGAGCTCGGCGCGCCGGCGGGCGGTCTCCGCGGCCTGGGGTATGGGCTGCAGATCGCGGAGCTCGGTGTCGGCCCAGCCGGATTTCATGTTGTCGGCAAGCTCGTCGGAGACGGCGGGGTAGAGGCCGTTCTTCCGCTGCTTGATCGGCTCGTCACCTTCGGGGTTCTCGGGCGCGGGCTGTTCGGTCACTGGTTTTCCTCCTCGAACGGGGCCGCTTCCATCGTAGGTGCGGGGAAAACTCGTGACATACGTTCAGCACAAGATCATTCATTGCTGGGCATGGTCATTCCGGGGGCGAACAGCGGAAACCATTCCGCAGCCCCCTCCCCGGCCCTCAATCGAAGTGGGCCACCCCTCAATCGAAGTGGGCCACCAAGAGGACGACGTCTTCGCCCTCGTGCACCGGACCGCTCTCTTCCGGCAGCACCGTGCGCAGCACGTGGTCGGCGATCGCCTCGGGGTCGCGCCTGGCCGTGCGGGGCACCGTGGCGGCGGCCGAGTGGAGCCGGGCGAAGCCGCGGTCCATGGCGTCGCCGGTGCGGTGCAGCAGTCCGTCGCTGTAGAAGAGGAGCGTTTCTCCGGGTTCCGGTTCGATTTCGACGCTGGGCGCCTCCCAGCACGCGAGCATGCCCAGCGGCGCCGACAGGGACGTCTCCACGTACTCGACGCGGTCCGGGCCGATGATCAGCGGTGAGCAGTGCCCGGCCCCGGCGACGACCACCTTCCGCGCGGCGGGCTCGCAGTAGGCGAAGAGCGCGGTGGCGGCGCGGGCGGGCTCGGTGAGCCGCAGCAGCAGTTCGAGGTCGGAGAGGACGGCGACCGGATCCTCGCCTTCCATGACGGCGTACGCCCGCAGGGAGGCCCGCAGCCGGCCCATGGCCGCGACCGCACCGGGGCCGGAGCCGGTGATTCCGCCGATGGCCAGGCCCAGCGCGCCCTCGGGCAGCGGCAGCGCGTCGTACCAGTCGCCGCCGCCCTGCGGCCCGGTGCGGTGCCGGACGGCCAGGCGCACGCCGGGCACCCTCGGCAGCCGGGACGGCAGCAGCTCTTCGCGCAGGGTGGCGACGGTCTCGCGGGCGTGTTCCAGCTCGACCAGCCGGGCGAGGTGCTCGGTGGCGTAGCCGCAGTAGAGGCCGGCCAGATGGCGCTGGCGCTTGGTGGGTTCGGCGGGTTCGTCGTAGAGCCAGACGGCCGCGCCGAGGCGGCCCGCGGCCGGGGGGCCGGGGTCCGGGCCGTCGGTGGCCGTGGCGGGCGCGGACTCCAGGGGGAGGGCGTAGCTGGCCGCGTAGCCGAGCCGGGCCGCGACCTCGCGGTGGCGGGGGTCCAGCCCGTCCTCGCCGGGGATGTCGGGGTGGGCGGTGCCGGACCGGTCGCCCGCGGGCGGGAGGTCGTCGAGCAGCCGCACGTACGGGCTGTGGGTGCCGGGCTCGTGCGGGATGGTCTCGATGTGGCCGAGATCCGCGCGGCCCAGGCCGAGGCTCACGGTGCGGGGGTGGCCGAGGTTCTCGGCGGGGTGGAGGGTGACCAGGCCGCGGCTCGCGCCGACCAGGGAGGCGCCGCCGCGCAGCAGTTCGCGCAGTGCGTCGTCGAGGCCTGCGGTGCGGGCCAGGCGCTCGGTGAGCTCCTGGAGGGTGGTGAGGTCCGAGAGCCAGCCCGCGAGGCGGTCCTGCACCAGGGCGTCCGGCGAGGGCGGGGCGGCGGGGGCGGCAGGGGCGCAAGTGGCGGACGCGGTGGGCGCTGCGGGGGCGGAAGTGTGCGCGGAGGTGGGGACCGGTGGATCGATTCCGGCCACTTTCGGCAGGTGGGGGGCGCTCATGGCCGTCTGCTTCGGCCGAGGCGTGCGGCGGCGCGGCGCGGGCTCGGCAGGGGGCGGGGGCGCGGCGCTCCGCCGAACCCACTCGGCCAGCTGGTTGGCCTGTGCTTTCTGGTCAATAGCATCGCAAACCCCCTGTCGTGTTGCGCGCTATCAGTGCTCCACATGTACACGCCCCGGCAAGGGGATGTCCAGCATTGGACCAGTGGGATTGGTGGTGTCCTTGGTGGCGTCTGGGGGGATTCCAAGTTGGCCGGAAAATAGTGTCGTGGCCCTCGATTTGCGATCGACTGGCGTCGCTCCGACAACGCGTCACATCCCTTGCTGTGGGTACGTACTCGGAAGAAGGGCAGGGGCAGTTGGGGCCGTCCCGCAACCCGGCGGCGGGCCCGAGCGTCCTATTGGTCAACGGCCAAGCCCGTCCCCGAGCGGCGCGGGGCAACCCGCGCACTGGGCGAGGGGCGCACCGGCTCAGCACGAAGCGCCATACGCGCGCCACCCCCCGCCAGGTTTCACGCTCGGCCCGCGGCGTGATGCGCTGCGTTGTACGCGCAGTGGCTTGTGATCCACGTGGTGTGCCGGCCCGAGGGGCGACGGCGCGTTGAGTACCGCGCCGAGCAGTGCCCGTAGTGCCATGTAGTCCCGCAGTCCCCGTAGTCCCCGCAGGGCCATGGGGGTGGCGCAGTCCCCGTAGCACCATGGGGCCGCGCAGTCCCCCAGGACCATGGGGAGGGCGAGGGCCGTGCGAAGTGCTCCACGCGTAGTGCCGTGCAGAAGTGCCAGGCGTTAGTGCCATGCAAGTGCCGGGCGCGCCCCGTGCGTGCGTGGCGCGCAGTGCCAGTAGTGCAGTGCGAGTAGTGCAGTGCCAGTAGTTGCGACACGGTCCCTCTCCGCAGGCCCGCGGGAAGGACCCACCTTCGGCGTTCACGGACGTTCACGGAAAGGAACGAGCGCTCATGCGCGAGATCCTCGGAAGGCGACGCAAGCTCTCCCTCCGGCGTGCCGGCCGGTCCGCGGTGCTCACCGCGGCCCTGACCTACGCCACTGAATGGCAGTGGCCCGTACTCCCCGGTGTGGGCCTGCGGCCCGGCATCGGCCGCGTGCGCGAATGCGGCTGCCCCGACCCGGACTGTGTGGTTCCGGGTGCCCACCCCTTCGACCCGGGGCTGCTGGCGGCGACCACCGACGCCCGGATGGTCCGCTGGTGGTGGACCAACCGGCCCGAGGCCCCCGTGGTGCTCGCCACTGGTGGGCACGCGCCGTGCGCGGTGAGCCTGCCTGCGGTGGCCGGCGCGCGGGCGCTGGTGGCCTTCGACCGCGCGGGCGTACGGCTGGGCCCGGTGGTGGCCACCCCCACCCGCTGGTCCCTGCTCGTGGCCCCCTACTCCCTCGAAGTCCTCGGCGAGTTGCTGCACCGCCAGGACTGGGTGCCCGGTTCGCTGCGCTTCCACGGCGAGGGCGGCTATGCGGTGCTGCCGCCCTCGCCCACGGGCACCGGGCGCGTCCGCTGGGAGCGCGCACCGCGGCCCGCGGGTGCGGCCGGTGCCGGGGCGGGGCGCGGGCTGCTCGCCGCGCGGGCCGGTGCCGCCCGCAGGCTGGACGGTCTGGCGCGGCCCTGGCTGCCCGACGTGGCCTCCGTCGTCGACGTCCTGGTCGAGCAGAGCGCGGGGGCGCCGGGCGGCGGCAGCAGCAGGCTCGCCTACTAACCGGGCCGGCTGATGGGGGCTGCCTGACCGGGGTCGCCTGACTGGGGCCGCCCGGATACGGGTGCGTGGGAGCGCGTACGGACGGGAGACGCACGCGCTCTCACTCGTATGGGTGTAAGTCACTTCAAGAACCGCGTGAAACGGGCGTGCGCGGGCCCGGAGAGGCCCGCGCTGCCCGCTATGTTCGACGCAGGCTGTGTCGGGCGCCGTACGAGTGTGAGCCGTACGGAGGCGCCGCCGGCCCGGTGGAGCGCGCCCGGAGCCGCTCCGCGATCAAGCGTTTGGATCAAACACTCCGATCAACTTTCCGATCATGCAATTCGCAGCGAGTTCCAGGTGGTTCCCCATGGTGCGTGCATCCACTGTGCCCGGCGTGTCTCGGCGGCAGGGGGCGCATTTCCATAGCCCGTACGCGGGCGGGGAACAGGCCGGGGAAAGTTCTGGGGAACGCTCTGGAGATCAGCGTGGCTCGCGTCTGCGGATGGTGGCGCTGGCGAGTGCCGTGGTGCTCGCGGTCGTCCTGCCGTTCGCCGTGGCCACGGCGGGGCCCGCGGGCCCGGCGGATCCGGGCGGGGTGCCGCAGGGCCACGGGACGGCCCGGGGGCTGCTTCCGGCGGCCTTCCCGGGCGGCGCTACGGGCCGCGGGGAGGTGCCGCAGCCGTCGGCGGGTCCGGATGCCGCCGCGCCGTCCGCGTCGGAGGCCGCACCGGGTCCGTCCGGCGACCGGGCCGAGTGCGGGCCCGAACTCACTTCCCCCGAAGGCGTGGAGGCCCAGACGTGCGTCCTGGGGCAAGGGCATGACACCTGGGGCCGTACGTACTACCGCAACGCCACAGGCGGCCCGCTGACAGGCGTGCTGACCCTCATGGCGCCGGACGGCCGGACGGTCCAGGTGCGCTGCCAGATGGCGGCTTCGGACGACCCGGACGTGTGCGAGACGCCGCATGCGGCGACCGTACGGCGGCCCGGCGGGTACACGGCGGTCTCGGAGATCGCGTCGACGCAGGGGAAGCTGCTGCTCCGCTCGGGGAGCAACTCGCCGGAGGGCGAGGAGGGTTAGCTGCCCGGTGGTCGAAAGTGGCGGCTGCGGGCCGGTGATCAGAAGCGGTGTCGCGCGATCAGTGATCGCAGGCGGCGTCCGCGTGCCCGTTGATCGAAAGCGGCGCCCGTGCGCCCGGGTGATCGTAAGTGGCGGCTGCGGGCTCCGGTTCGGCGCGGCTTGCGCGCGTCCGGGCATGGAAGCGCCCGGTCGCTGGCGACGGGGGATGCACCAGCGACCGGGCTCCTAGAACGGTAACAAGAGATCCGCGGTTCGCAAATTCGATCGCGGATTTCCGGACGCCGATTTCCGGCCCGGCAGCGGGAGTTGTGACAGGAGTCACGCGATTTGACCCGGCATTGCCCGGTCGGAGGGGCCGGAAGCGCCCCGTCCGCCCGCTTAGGCGGCGCGGCTGGTTCCGGTGCCCTCCGAGCCCTTTCCGGCACCCGTGACCGTACGCATTACCTGATCGAATGCGGCCTGCCGACCGCGCCTTGATCGATTGCGTCCGGATCCATTGCTGCTGGATCCACTGCTGGACCTACTGCGCCTTGATCGACTGCGCTGGGCCGCCGGGCGTCAGTTCAAGGTCACCTGACGGCTCGTGAGGCCGCCGCGGGCGCGTCGCTCCTCGGCCGTCAGCGGCGTGTCGTCGGCCAGTGCGCCGGCCAGCCGCTCGGCGAAGGCCGCCGCGGGCTTCTCCGTGTCCTCGGCCCGCATCCCGCTCGGCAGGTCCCACACCGGCACGGTCAGCCCGTGCGCGCGGAACGACCCGACCAGGCGGGTGCCCTCGCCGAGCGAGGTGCCGCCCACGGCGTGCAGCCGGGCCAGGGCGTCCAGCAGCTGCTCCTCCGGGTGGGTCATCACCCAGCGCAGGTGGTTCTTCTCCGGGGTCTCGCACCAGTAGGCGGCGTCGAGGCCGGAGAGCCGGACGGTCGGGATGGCGGCGGCGTTGGCGCGCTCCAGGGAGGCGGCGACATCGCCGGTGACGTTCTCGGCGTTCTCCACCCAGAACTCGAAGCCCGTGTGGACGGTCGGCTCGAACGGTGTGTCGAGGTCGAGCAGGTCCTGCAGGCGCGGCCCGTCGGTCCCGGTGCGCTCGGCGGCCACCGGCGTGCCGGGCTCGGCGGTCAGGGCGCGCTGGAGGGTGTCGGCGAGGTCGCGGCTGAGGTCGCCGGTCGCCGTGTCGTTCTGCAGGCCGAGCAGCACGGCGCCGTTGTCACGGCGCAGCGCGGGCCAGGCCATGGGCAGCACGGTCGCGAGGGTCACCGACGGCACGCCCTCGGGAAGTCCGCCCTTGAGCTTGAGCTCGACGGTCGCGGCGGGCACCAGCTCGCGCAGGGCGACCCAGTCGGCCTCGCCGGGCAGCCCTTCGAAGGGGCGCTGCACGAGCTCGGCCACGGCGTGCGCGGCCTCGCGGCCGTGGCAGGCCTTGTAGCGCCGGCCCGAGCCGCAGGGGCAGGGTTCACGGGCTCCGACGACGGGGATGGGAGCATCGCCCGCCTGCGGCGTGGCGGCCTTGGTCTGAGGGCGGCGCTTCTTGGCCATGGTGTGCGGTCTCCCGATGGTGCGTCCGGCTCGTACGGGCGCGAGCCTAGCGCCCGGTGCGGCGCCGCACCGGGTACGGCGCCGCGGCCGGGCGGGCGGGGGACGGCCACCGGGGCCCGACGGGGCGCAAGGGCCGGGCAGGGTGGGTGGGACGGGCGGGCCAAAGTGGGTCCGATGGGCCAGATCGGTCGGGTGGGTCGGACGGTCCGGACCGGTCGGGTGGGTCAGACGGCCCGGACGGGCTGGCGGCTCAGGCGGAGAGGCGGGCGGCCAGGGCCTTGGCCTTGGTGGCGGCGGCCTCGTGAGCCTGGGCGCGGGACGCGTCCGACTGGTCGATCAGGCCGGCCATCGCCGGGACCGAACGGGCCAGGGTGAGCTCCGCCGCGATCACGTCGACGTCGAGGCCGAGCAGACCGCCCAGCACCTTCTCCAGGTAGGTGGCGGCGAACTCGAAGCCCTCGCGCGGGGTGCCCGGCGCGTAGGAGCCGCCGCGGCTGGTCACGACGGTGGTGGGCTTGCCCGCGACGGAGGAGTTCTCGCCGCCGGTGCGGCCCATGATGATCACCTGGTCCAGCCAGGCCTTGAGGCTGGAGGGGATCGAGAAGTTGTACATGGGCGCGGCGATCAGCACCGCGTCGGCGCTCTCCAGCTCCTCGGCCAGCTCGTTGCGCAGGTCGAAGGCGGCCTGCTGCTCGGCCGTGCGCTCGGCGGCGTCGGTGAAGAGTGCGGTGATGCCCGCCTCGGATATGTGCGGCAGCGGGTTGGCGGCCAGGTCGCGGTAGACGACCTTGCCGTCGGGGTGCTGCTCCTCCCAGGCCTTGCGGAAGGTCTCGGCGACGTCGCGCGACGTCGAACCCTGGGAGAGGGCGGAGGAGTCGAGGTGCAGCAGGGTGGCCATGGGAAGCTCCGGAAGAAGTGAGAGATGAAGTTTGGTGCGCAACTAGTAGTAACACAGGAGCTTACTTTTTCGCAGTAGCTCACGGAACGGGGGTACCCTGGGGTCATGGCGGAGGACCGGGTTCACAGCGTGCAGGCGTGCAAGAGCGTTGACGACGGCATCACGCGGGTCTTCGAGCTCTTCGGCAAGCGGTGGACGGGCCTGATCGTGGCCACCCTGCTGCCGGGGCGCGCGTACTTCGCCGAGCTGCGCCGGGCCATCCCGGGCATCAGCGAGCGCATGCTGTCGGACCGGCTTACGGAGCTCGCCGCGGCCGGCCTGGTCGTACGCGAGGTGGATGCCGGCCCTCCGCTGCGGGTTGCCTACGGGCTGACGGAGGCGGGGTCGGCGCTCGAGCCCGCGCTCAAGGAGCTGGGGCGATGGGCCGCGGCGCACCTGGAGGGCGGCGGGGCGTGCCCCCGCGAATTCCGCGACGGCGCGTAAGGGTCGTAGGTGCCGTAAGGAGCGCAAAGAACGCGAAGAGTCGCGCGGGCGGTAAGGCCGGGGCCGTGAGGGTCGTAAGAGGCCGTACGGCTCAGGCCAGCTCGTCGAGGTCGTAGGTCAGCTCGGGCGGAAGGCCGGAGTCCAGGCCGTGGCCCAAGGCGGATTCAACGCGCGTAGCGAAACCGGCGTGTGTGGAGAGCGCGGCCCATACCGTCACCTCGCCGACGGCGTCCCGTACGCCCCAGTCGAGGGAGAGCACGCTGATGATGTTCAAGCCCCGGCCGCCGCGTGCGGTGACCGAGGGAGTGGCCGGATGTGGGCGGGTCGGGCCGCCGCCGTCGGTGACCTCGACGGTGAGCCGACCGCGCTCGTCCACCCGCCAGGCGGCCCTGATGCCGCCGTCCTCGCCGTCCCTGCCGCCGCTCTCGGGGCTCAGCGGGCGCCCGTGCCGGTACGCATTGCTGAGCAGCTCCGAAAGGATCAGTACGGCGTCGTCGATGACCGAATCCGCTACCCCGCTGGAGCGCAATTCCTTGCGCATCCGGTGTCTTGCCTCGCCCACACCGGTTGGACCATGGGGTACGGCCATGATCGACGACGTGGGCACCTCCTGTGCCACCACCAACGCCACCCCCGAGACCTCCTTTGCCCCACGTCAGGGGATGGATGCCCCAATGGCCTGGACCGGAAACCGGCCAACTCCGACGCGGGGGTGCACTCACGCCGCTCGAATACGGTCTGAACGCGCCGGTGCACTCCTTGTAAGGGGGTGTGGGGGGCTGTCAACGGAGCTGTCAGTGGGTAGAGATGGGGCCTGGCAACGGCCTAGCGTCGGCCGAGCTGGGTAAGCACTGCTTTGGGGCGGTTGGTGATGACCGCGTCCACGCCGAGGCGGGCGCACAGCTCGACGTCCTCCGGTTCGTTGACGGTCCACACGTGCACCCCGTTTCCCGCGCGCTGGAGCCGGGAGACGAATTCGGGGTTGTTGCGCACGATGCGGATGCTCGGTCCGGCGATGCCCACTCCGGCGGGCAGCCGTCCGTCGCGGTAGCGCGGCGAGAGGAACTGCATCAGATAGACGGTCGGAATGCCGGGTGCCGCGAGGTGCACCCGGTAAAGGGAGCGGGCGGAGAAGCTCATCACCCGTACGGGCGAGGGTTCGTCCTTAGGTGGCCGCGCGAGGCCGAAACGGTCGAGGAGGGTGATCAGCCGCTCCTCGACCTGACCCGCCCAGCGCGTCGGGTGCTTGGTCTCGATGGCCAGCTCCACGCGGCGGTCGGCGTCGGCCACGAGCTCCAGGAGCCGCTCGAGAGTGAGGACGGAGGTGCGGTCGCGATGGTCGTCGTCCGCCTCCCCGGGGAGGGATGCCGGGGACACCCTGTCGAGGTCCGGGTCGCGGTCGGGGGCCTCGGCGTCGGTGGCCTGACCCTTCCACGAGCCGAAGTCGAGGGCCGCGAGATCGGCCAGTTCGAGTCCGGAGACGGCACCGCGGCCGTTGGACGTGCGGTTCACCCGACGGTCGTGCACACAGACGAGATGCCCGTCGGCGGTCAGACGTACGTCGCACTCCAGCGCGTCGGCGCCGTCCTCGATCGCTTTGCGGTACGCGGCCAGCGTATGTTCCGGAGCGTCCTCGGAAGCTCCGCGATGGGCGACGACGTCGAGGGAGTGCCGCTCGGGACGGCTGTCCCGGGCCGGGTACGCATAGGTCACCGCGTTATGGTGCCACCGGCTGGCACAATCACGCATGCGGCGCAATTTGTCCGGAGTAAAGACGGATGTCAGAGGGCACAGCCTCCACTTACGGCGGTCTGACGCGCGATGGGAAAAGCTGGCGGCAGACCGTATGAGAGCGTGGCCGGAAGTCGCGACGAAACTGACGTGCACCTGATGAGGAGACACCGTGAGCACCGAGAACGAGGGTGCGAGTGCGCCTGCGGCCGAGCAGACGGGCGCGCCTGCGGCTGAGCAAGCAGTGACGTCGGCCGCGGCTGGGGAAACGGTGCGGCTGCCCGCCGCGGCCGCCTCCCCGGACGGTCCGGAACCGGACGACTACGTGCTGGCCGATTCCCACGCCGGGGCGCCCTCTCCCGCGCTGCCCGCGAAGCCGCCGCAGCCTGCGGAGCTTTCCGACGCGGTCGGTTCCGCCGGGTCCGTTGCTTCCGCCGGTCCCGCTGGTTCCGCCGACTCTGCTGGTCCTGCCGGTCCGGTTGATTCCGCACCCGCCGTCGATTCCGTGCCCGCCGCTGATTCCGCACCCGCCGCGCAGACCGCGGCCGTGCCCGCGGTGGACGTCGTCGGCTCCTCCCCGCAGGCCGAGGCCGCACCGGCTCCGCAGGCGCCGGTGCTCACCAAGACCGCGCCCGATGCCGATGCGCCCGCCGCGCCGGTGGCGGGTGCCGTGCCCGCGCCTCCCGCCGTGGCTCCCGCGCAGGCCGCGCAGACGGCCGCGTTCGCCAGTGCGGGGATGCCGGGCGGTTACCAGGGCAACGCCGCCGGTGCCGGGGGCGGCGGCTGGTACGGCGGTCCCGACGCGCCTCCGCCCTACGGGGGTGCGCCCGGTGGTGCCGGCGACGGCGCGGGCATGGGGCCCGTGGCGCCGTGGGGTGCGCCCACCCCGCCGCCGCAGCGCAAGCGCGCCGGCGGTCTCGTGGCGGCCGTCCTCGCGGCGGCGCTCGTCGCGGGCGGCGTGGGCGGCGGCATCGGCTACTGGGCCGCCGACAAGGCCGGCAGCGACGGTTCCACCACCGTCTCCTCCTCCGGCGACCCCAAGACCGAGAGCCGCACGCCCGGTTCGGTCGCGGACATCGCGAGCAAGGCGCTGCCGAGCGTCGTCACCATCGAGGCCCAGAGCAACAACGGCGAGGGCGGTACGGGCACGGGCTTCGTCTACGACAGGCAGGGCCACATCCTCACCAACAACCACGTCGTCGCCTCGGCAGCCGACGGCGGCAAGCTCTCGGCGACCTTCTCCGACGGCAAGCAGTACGACGCCGAGGTCGTGGGCCGCGCCCAGGGCTACGACGTGGCCGTCATCAAGTTGAAGGACCCTTCCGGCGCCAAGCTCAACCCGCTGCCGCTGGGTGACTCCGAGAAGGCGGCGGTCGGCGACGCCACGGTCGCGATCGGCGCGCCGTTCGGCCTGTCCGGCACGGTCACGACGGGCATCGTCAGCGCCAAGAAGCGCCCGGTGGCGTCGAGCGACGGCGGTGGCGGCGGCCAGGCCTCGTACATGAGCGCGCTGCAGACGGACGCGTCGATCAACCCGGGCAACTCCGGTGGCCCGCTGCTCAATGCGCAGGGCGCCGTCATCGGCATCAACTCCGCCATCCAGTCCGCCGGGAACGGCGGCGGCTTCGGCGGTCAGGGCCAGTCCGGCAGCATCGGCCTCGGCTTCGCGATCCCGATCAACCAGGCGAAGAACGTGGCCGATCAGCTGATCAAGAACCGTACGCCGATCTACCCGGTCATCTCGGCGACGGTCAACATGAAGGACGCCGGCACGGGCGCCAAGATCGCGGCCAACGGCGCCAACGGCACGCCCGCGGTGACCCCGGGCGGACCGGCCGACAAGGCGGGCCTCAAGCCGGGCGACGTGATCACCAAGCTCGACGACACGAAGATCGACAGCGGTCCGACCCTGATCAGCGAGATCTGGTCGCACCAGCCGGGCGACAAGGTGACGGTCACTTACACGCGCGACGGCAAGCAGTCCACGACGGAGATCACCCTGGGCGAGCGCAAGGGCGACAACTGAGGCGATAGGCTGACCCCCGCACTGCCCGATGGACGGTGCGGGGAGGCTTGCCCGAGCGGCCTAAGGGAACGGTCTTGAAAACCGTCGTGGCAGCGATGTCACCGTGGGTTCAAATCCCACAGCCTCCGCAGTTTGACGGCCCCTGACCAGGCATGACGGTCGGGGGCCGTCGCCATGTGTGCTCCCCACCAAGCGCCGCCGTTAACCGTGGTTGACCGCCTGTTCTGGTGCGCATCTGGTGCAGCCACGCTAGGCCCCTCGGTGGGACTCCTGTCGCCCTGGGCTGGTGTCGATCTGATGACGCCCTGATTTGAGTCGGGCTGGGTTGGCGGTGCCTGGCGGTTGCCTGGGGCGTGGGCTCGTCGCTGTCCGCTGGTGGTGTCGGAGTAGGGCGTTGGCGTCACGGCGGGGCGCACTATCTCTCCTGCACAGCGCGCAGCTACAGGCTCTTCCGAGCACGGCATGTCGTCGAGAAGATAGATGCTGCGTAGCGGGAGGGGGACTGAGGGGAATCGTGGCGCCAAAGAGCAATGATCAGCGCTTGTTGGGCCGTATTTTGGAGGATCAGCGGTCTCGGCTCGCGCCTGTTCGGGGCTGTCCGTCTCGACCTCAGCCGACGGCAGTCAGTCCCGACGGCGGGCGCGACGACAGATCAGGGCGCCCGTATGCCTCACGGTGCCGACCACGAGCCTCAACCACCTTGCCAGGTATCTGCCGTGGACCAAGGCACCCCCATGGCGGCCGGGCCGGTGCTTCGCCGTCCCTTGTTGCTTCAAGAGGCTGTCCCGACTCGCCACGTAGAAGCCGTTCTCAGCTGAAGCACCCGGGTACGGGGTTGGGGCTTGAAGCGCAGTTCGTGGGGGAATTGGCGGTGATGGTAGAGCTGGTGTTCGTGACGGTGCCCGAGTTGTAGACACCGCCCGGTGCGGTGCTGGAGGTGTTTCGCGTGACGGCACTGGAGTTGAGGTGGGCGGTGCTGCCGACACCGTTGAAGAGTCCACCGGCTCGGCCTCCGGCCGTATTGCCTCTGAGGGTCGTGGCGTTCAGGGTCAGCGCCCCCATGAACTCGTTCCGGATGCCTCCTCCGTCGCCGCTTGTGGCGGAGTTGCCGGTGATGGCGGTGCCATTGATGGTCATGGTCTCGGCCGCGTTGAAAGCACCTGTCCAGATGCCGCCGCCGCCAGGGTGGTTTGATCCCGTGGGTACGCCAAGTGCGCGGTTGTTCGTGATGGCGCTGGCTGAGATGGTCATCGGCCCGCCGTCGTGGTCGATCCCCCCACCCGCGAAAGCGGACGTGTTTCCGCTGATGACGGTGCCTGTGATGACGCCGGTGCCGTCGTCTTGGTCGTAGCCGCCTCCTCCTCCGCCGACGAGGGGCGAGCCCGCGGTGTTGTCGGTGAGTCGTGATGCGGACAGGGTGAGGCTTCCTCCGGAGTTGTCGATGCCCCCGCCGGCGAGTCCGACGGTGTTGCCGGTGATGCTGGTGGCCCGGATGGTGGCGGTGCCCCCGGCGTTGATCTCCACTCCCCCGCCGCGACTGGCACTGTTGTCGCTGATGGTGATGGCGTTGGCGTTGAGCGTGCCGCCGTTCTCGACGAGGATTCCTCCGCCGTCTCCGGTGGGGTTGCCGTTCTTGATGGTGACGATCGAAACCGTGAGCCTGCCGCCGTTGGCGATGTCGAGAAGGCGGAAGGTGTTCGTGCTGGTGGGGTCGCGCCGGATGGTGGCGCCGTTGCCGATCAGGGTGATGGGCGAGGTGATGGCTGGCGTGGCGTCTTCGCCGCTGAAGGCAGCGGTGTAGTCATAGGCACAGCCGGGGGAGAGGAAGAGGGTGCCGCCGCCGTTGGTGTTGGCGTTGGTGATGGCGGTGTTGAGGTCTCCCGTGCTGCAGCCGACGAGGGTTTGGGCGTGGGCGGCAGGGATTGACGTGAGGCCGGTGATGACGGTGATGGCGGTGACGACACCTGCCGCGAGGGTGGTGCGGCGGGACGGATTGATACGAGGGTGAGGCATGACAGGGGCTCCCGACTGGACTCCCGGGGCCCTGTGATCGCATGTGTCGATGTAGAGGGCGGCTCGGGATCGGCATGAGCGACTGACCCATGTCCCGTGAAGGGGTGGGCGGCTCGTCGCGCGGATAACAGGAGTAACCCACCCCCGCGTCTTGGGGCGCAAGAGCTAGACAGAAACTCGCATATTAGGACTATCAGGGTGTTGTCGCCGTCGACACAGTGACGGTGTGCACCTCGGCAAGCCCACAACAAACTCGCCATGTAGACCGTGAATCGCCCCGGCTTCCTCGCCTCGACCTGCACCTCCTCCGACGGCCGCCTGCAGTTCGCCGAGTCCATGATGCTGGCCATGGACGGTGTCGAGCGCATGACCACGCTGCAACGCATCGCCGACGCCGCCGCCCGGCACCCGCCCGAACTGCGACGGCTTCGCCTCCGCCGCCATCACCGCCGGCGGACGCAACCAGTCCGGCCACCTCCAGACCATCACCGTCGACTGCCCGGCCTGCCACGGCACCGGCACCCGCACCAGCTGTCGTAACCGGGAGGGTGTCCGTGCCTGACCTGCTCGACCCGACCACCCTCAGCGACCTGCTGAGGGTGGCTTCGGCCTCCGACCACTCCCGCCGGGAAGACCAGATCCGCCGCACCGGCGGCTGCGCCGACCCCATCCACCTGCGCGGCTGGGTGATCCACAAGGACAAGGCAACCGGCGCCACCCTGCACCACTACTCAACCGAGTCCGAGCCGGGCGGGCGTCTCCGCGTCGCCTGCGGCAACCGCCGCGCCTCCCGCTGCCCGGCCTGCGCATGGACCTACGCGGGCGACACCTACCACTTCATCCGCGCTGGCCTGGCTGGGGACGACCGCCGAGACATCCGCGCCACCGTCCGCGACCATCCCCGCGTCTTCGCCACCCTCACGGCCCCCTCCTTCGGCCCGGTCCACAACCGCCCGGACCGTGCCGCCTGCCGCTGCGGCATCCACCACGCTCCAGACGCACCGGAGCTGGGCACCGCCCTCGATCCGGCCACCTACGACTACGCGGGCGCCGTGCTGTTCAACCACCACGCCGGACAGCTCTGGCAGCGCTTCACGAACCGCCTCCGCCGCGAGATCGCCGCCCGTGCCGGCATCACCCAGCGAGAGCTGAAGGAGCGTGCCCGCTTCTCGTACGGCAAGGTCGCCGAGTTCCAGAAGCGCGGCGCCATCCACTTCCATGCCGTCATCCGGCTCGACGGCCCCGATGGACCCAACACCCCACCACCGTCCTGGGCCACCGTGCAGCTCCTCACCGATGCCATTCATGCCGCCACCACGCACGCCTACACCTCTGTCTCAGTTCCGGCCGTCGAGGACCAGCCCGCCCGTACCTTCCGCTGGGGCGCCCAGCTGGACGTACGGCCCGTGAAAGCGTTCGGGGACGGCTCGGACATCACGGAACAGGCCGTCGCCTCCTACGTCGCCAAGTACGCCACCAAAGCCGCCGAGACCACCGGCACCCTGGACCGCCGCATCGGCGAACTCCCCGAACTCGACCGCCACCACGTCCCCGACCACACCCGTCGTCTGATCGAAGCCTGCAAGCGGCTCGATCCGCTCTACCCTGACCGGCGCCTGTGGGCCTGGGCACACATGCTCGGCTTCCGGGGCCACTTCTCCTCCAAGTCCCGCCGCTACTCCACCACCCTGGGCACCCTGCGCCAGGCACGCGCCGACTACCGGGCCGCCCAAGAGGCCGCGGCCCTCGGCCTGGACGACGCCGAGCCGGACACCGTCCTCGTCCTGGCCGACTGGCAGTACGCCGGACATGGCCACCCCCCCCCAGGCGAATCTGCCCTCGCCGCCACCATCCACTGCGGCTTGCAACTCAACCGCGAGACAGCTCGTGACGCACTGGCGAATGAGGGGGAGTGGTGACCATGGACCGACTCCTCACCGTGTACGAGGTCGCGGAGCGGCTCGGTACGGGCGTCCGCTTCCCTCGCCGACTCATCGAGGAACGCCGCCCGGATTGTGCGGTGTGCCGATAAGCCGCATGACTCGTTGATCGCTCTCCTCGCGTACGCGGGACTGCGTGTCGGTGAGGCGTTCGCCCTCCGGCGCGTGGACATCGACGTGTCCGGCGGCTTCGTCCTGGTCGATGAGAACCTGGCGGAGGCCAACGGCGCCTTGGTCTTCGACACACCGAAGTCCCACCAGAAGCGGCTCCTGCAAGTCGGCCCGGCGCTTGCGAAGCGGCTCGGGCGACATCTGGAGACTCTGACCGGTGGAGATGACGCGCTCCTGTTCACGACCCCCGGTGGCAAGCCGCTTCGCTACAACCAGTGGCGCAAGGCGTACTTCGACCCCGCCGTGTCGGCGGCCGGACTGACTGACGTGACCCCACATGATCTGCGCGCCTCACACGGAACGTGGGTCGCCGATCATTACGGCGTAATGACCGCCGCTCACCGGCTCGGCCACTCGAACGCGAGCGTCACGACTCGGCACTACGCCCGGCCGGTCGCCGGACGTGATGACCAGGTGGCCGAAGCGGCGGACTCCTGGCTCAGCGGGCATGAGTCCGATCCCTTGGCCGAGTTCGATGGCACGACCGTTGCAGTAACCGGGGGTGGAGGACTGATCGGCAGCCGTATCGCCGTCCGGCTCCGCGCAGCCGGGGCCCGCGTGATCGCGGTCGGGAAGCTCGACGCCTACCCGAGCGAGGTCTACTCCGACCTGTTCGGCATCGACACCTGCCACCCCGACACCGTGGTGGGCGATGTGTCGGACCGCGCGATGATGCGGCACGTCATCGGCCAGTCCGACTACGTCATCCATGCCGCCGCCATGGCGGACGTCGCCGCGTGCACCCGAGAGCCCCATGCGGCCCTGGAGACCAACGTTCACGGCACACAGGTGCTCCTGGACGAGGTGGCTCGCTCCGGCCATATCAGGCGGCTGTGCTTCACCTCGTCGGCCAGCGTCTACGGCAACGGTCACTCCGTCGAGCTGGGCGAGCCGGTGCAGTTCAGCGAGGACGACACGGCGTCGCCGCTGTCGGTCTACGGCAACACGAAGCTCTGGGGCGAACACCAGGTGAAGATCACCATGGAGGCCGCCCAGGTCCCGTATGCCGTGGTGCGGTACTTCAGCGTCTACGGCGAACCCCAAACCGTGAAGCAGGGCTCTCACTCGTGGGTCGTGGCCTGGCTGGCCATGCGCGCCAGTCTCGGCCTGCCGCTCGAACTCAACGGGGGCGGCTACCAGGTGCGCGACTTCGTTCACGTCGACGACATCGCCGAGGGCACCATCCGCGCGCTGATCGCTCCCGGCGCCGACGGCCAGGTGGTGAACATCGGCACCGGACGGCCGACGACGATCCGCAGCATCGCCGACCGCATCCTGATGCACTACCCGGATGCCGCGTTGGTCGAGCGACCGTTGCCCCCTGGGGATCCGATGGGCGGGTACGCGGACACGCGTCGCATGCGTCGGGCCCTCGGATGGAAGCCGCAGATCACCATGGAGGACGGCGTGGACCGCTATGTGAAGTGGGTCAACGAGCGGCCGGAAGCCACACCGGAGTGGATGCGGCAGCTGGCCGGGGCATCCAGCCTCCGGGTGGTGTGAACGCGGGTTAGATGATCGGCGGGCGGCCCAGCCTGGTCATGCGCCACACCGTGGCCCATCTGATCGGCTGGCGCCGCCCGCACGGCGTTCTGACGCCTTCCATGAACCCGCCGGCCCATGCCTTGAGCCCGCCGAGAGACCGGCTCCGGGCGAGGGTGAGCAGGGTCCACACGCCGAGGTAGACAGGGACAAGGGCGGCGGGAAGGTGGCGCTTGGCCAGCCAGACTCGGTTACGGGCGACCATCCGGTGGTAGACCGCGTGGCGGGTGGGCAGGGTACGCGGGTGCTGGAGGACGAGGCCGGGTTCGTAGAGGATCTTCCAACCGGCATCGAGGGCCCGCCAGGCGAGGTCCGTTTCCTCGTGCGCGTAGAAGAACTCCTCGGGCCAGCCGCCTACTTGCTCCAGCATCGGCATCGACAGCGCGTGCCCGCCGCCGAGGAACGTGGTCACCAGCCCGCGGCGCATCGGATCTCCTGCCCGCAGGCGCGGAACGTGGCGCCGCTGGGTGTGCCCCGTCTCGTCGGCGATCCGGAAACTGACGATGCCCAGCCGGTCGTCCTGCTCGTACAGCTCCTGGATCCGGCCGAAAACATCGGGGCTGAGCAACAGCCCGTCGTCGTCCAGGTCCACCACCACATCGACGTCCCCGAATTCTTCCAGGGCCCGCAGGGCGACGTTACGGCCACCGGAGACGCCCAGGTTTTCGCCCAGCTCCACTGCGGTCACGCCGTCGGGCAGCGGCGGCAGGGGAGAGCCGTTGCCGACGACCACGATGCGGGTGGGGGTGGCGTCCTGCTTGGCCACGGAGTCGAGGAGGGCTCGCAGCTCTTCGGATCGGTTGCCCATCGTCAAGATGGCGACGCCTACGCGCGGGTGACGCACGGGTGAACGCTCCCTCCACCGCCGGATCGTTCAGCGATGCTAGCGGTTCGCAGTGACCCCAGCCGGGCGGAGGAGAGCGTGATCAGTCAGGAGCCGATGGGCACGGCAGCAGTGATCACCAACGGGAGGGGTGACTACCTGCTGCACCTGCGGGACAACATCCCGGGCATTTGCGATCCGGGAGCCTGGTCCCTCCTGGGCGGCGGCCGTGACAGCGACCAGGAGAGCCCAGCGGACGCCATTGCCCGGGAGCTGAAGGAAGAGGCTGGTCTTGTCCTGCCGGACCTCCTGCCTTACACCGTGGTTACCGTGCAAGGGCCGGAAGGCGAGGGGCGGATCACGGTCTTCGTTGGGTGCTGGGACGGTGACGCCGGGGAGCTTGCCCTCACCGAGGGCGTGATGCTGCACTGGTTCCCCGCCGAGATGCTTCCCCGGCTGGTTATGGCCGCGTGGGCCCGGGCCGTGATCGAGCAGCACGAGCAGGGGCGGAACGGCTGTGGCTGATGTTCAGCCGATGTGACGGCGCAGGTCCCGAGCTTGTGGCCCATCTCTGGCCCGTGGAGCAGCCTGAGTGCCGCCGAAAGGGTTGTTTCCGCAGGTCAGAAGGTCAGCGCGGTCTGCACCCACAGCCCTCTTGAAAACCGTCGTGGCAGCAATGTCACCGTGGGTTCACATCCCACAGCCTCCGCGAGACCAGCGCAGGCGCTGGTCAGAAGGGGTGTCCCGGATCGGGGCGCCCCTTTCGCGCGCACGACCTCGCGCATGGTCTTCCCCGTGATCACTGCGGCTCGTGCCTGCTCCGACACGCTCCCTCAGTCCTCGCTCGGCCAGTCCCAGCCGAGTTGGAGGAACATGCCGAGACGGTCGCTCACAGCGCGGATCTCGGCGATCCGGCCTGCACGCACGGTGAAGATCCAGATCTGTTCGACGTCACAACGTCGGCCGGTCGGCTCGGGCATCCGGGCGTGATACCCGGTGTGGACTCCGCGTACCCGAAGCCGTGCCACGACCTCGTCGCCCTCGGCGATGAGCTGTTCCGCGTGAAAGCCGTCGTCCGGGTGCTCGGCGCTGAACGCGGCGAGTTGCTGCCGGAAGCCCTCTATCGCAGCGCCCGGCGCTTCCTCCTCGCCAAAAATGATCTTGTTGTGGTCCACCACATCCGGTGCGAGGTACTGCACCCAGTCCTGGCTCGCCCGGTCGTTGAGCGCGGCAATGAAGCCGAGGATGACCTGCTTGTTGTCGAAGGCGGTGACGGAGGGCATCTGCAGCTCCTGTGGTGTCCGGGGAACGGGCTCTTAGACTTACGGCGTAAGTATCGCCGGAGTCCGATTCTTGCCTTACCTTGTATGAAAGTCAATGCTCGGGGTGAAGAGGTGGCGACGCATGACGGCCGAGAAGCCGGGCGCACGGCGCGGCCGTGGCGAGCGCGTGGGACTGAGTCGGCAGCGAGTCCTTGACGCGGCACTGGACCTGGTCGACCGCAGAGGGCTCAAGGCCCTGACCATGCGTTCGCTCGGCGAGCAGCTCGACGTCGAGGCAATGACGCTCTATCACTACGTCCCGAACAAGGACGCCTTGCTCGACGGACTGGTGGAGCAGGTGTTCAGAACTGCCGCACCGGCGATGGACCGGCCCGCCGACTGGCGGGAGGCCCTGCGTGAGTACGCGAAGGCGCTGCGCGAGGGCCTGCTGCGGCACCCGGCCATCCTCCCGCTCGCCGCCTCCCGCCCAGCGGTCACCCAGGCGACGCTCGACGATATCGAGGCGTTCCTGCGCATGCTGACGGACAACGGCTTTCCGCTCGGTCGTGCGTTGCACGCCCTCAACGCGGTGTCGGTGTTCACGATCGGGCACGCCGTCATGGAGGCACAGCTTGCCGTCGACGCGCACGAGTCGGGTGGCGCGGGCTGGCTGGCCGCCCTGGAGACCGAGCGATATCCGCTCATCGCCAGGGCGGCGCGCGACCGAGCAGGCGTGGACGACGAGGAGCGCTTCACCTTCGCCGTCGATGCAATGCTGCTCGGGTTCGACGAGCTGCGCGCGGGTTGAACCCCGAGTCGTGCGCGGACCGGAGCCGACGGGCTGTTAGAAGAGGTCGCGGTACTGGTTGAAGCCGGTGCCGATTTTGACCCGGGACTTGAAGGGCGCGGAGGACTTGCCCGTGCCCTTGTACAGCCACAGGTCGCCCTTGGGGTCGCGGGCGAGGAGGTCACTGTGGCCGTCGCCGTCGACGTCACCCGTGGCCACCAGCTTGTTGAACTGGTTCCAGCCACCACCGACCCGGACCCGGGAGGCGAACGGCTTCCGCAGATCGCCTGTGCCCTTGTACAGCCAGAGGACACCCTCACCGTCGCGGGCGACGATGTCCGGCTTGCCGTCGCCGGTCAGGTCGCCGAGGCCGGTGATCTGCGTGTACTGATTCCAGCCCGAGCCGACACCGACGCGCGGCGCCAGCGAACCGTCCGCCTTGGTCTGGAAGCGCCAGAGGACGCCCTGATTGTCGCGGGCCAGCAGGTCGGGGTGGGCGGCGCTGCCCAGGGTGCCGGGCGAGAAGACGACGTCGTACCGGCCCCAGCCGGTGGCCACCTTCTTGAGCTTCCCGCCACGCCACAGGTTCAGCGTGCCGTCGTCCATGACGTGGTATGCGCCGTCCTGATAGCCAGTCAGGTCGGGGTCGACCGATACCCCGTACTTGAAGTGCTGCCACATGTAGGCGCCCGAGCGGTCGTCGAAGCCGCCCTTTCCGTTGGGCATGTAGACGTACATCTGGCCGGACGGCAGGACCCCGGACAGGAAAAAGAACGGTGCGGCAGGGGTCGGCTTGTGCTGCCCGGAAGTGGCGGCGCTCCGAGAGACGCTCTTCGCCGAGCCGGACGCCGCAGGAGCGTCGGCGGCGGTCTTGTCGGCGGCCAGAGCGGTGCCGGCGGTGGCGCCGACCAGGGCGATGGCTATCGCCGAAGTGACGAGACGCGACAGGGTCACGTATGACTCCATGAGTTGTGCCGAATCAGCCGAATCAAGTGAGGGCGCTTCCATGTACCAGAAGCGCCCGCATCATTGTCCGGATCTTTGCACGTGTGTCCCGGTGGTTTTGCGGCAGGGGTCCGGAATGAGTAGTTCCGTCCGCTGGGGGGTGGGAGCGAGGGGCCCTGCCGGGGCGCGCTCCCGGCAGGGCCCCCTTCGTCAGTTGCCCGGGAGCTGGGTGAGTTCCGTGATGCCGACGTCCCAGCCCTTGTCGACGATGTCGTACGCGTTCGCGTAGCACGGACCGTGGGGGGAGTTCGTCGGGCGCTGGTCGTGGCCGCTCCAGCACTCGGAGAGCTTGGCGTTCGCGTCGTCCCTGGTGGCGTCGGCGAGCTTGCCCTGGGCGTTGATCAGCTTGACCTTGGGGGTCTCGTTGTACGCCATGTGGGACTTGCCCTTCTTGGACGTGCCTTCCCACTTGATGCCGTCGGCGCCGCAGACCGGCTTCGCCTCGTGGTATTCGATGGCGCCGCTCTCGGCGCTTCTGGAGTCCACGATGACCAGCTTGTGGCCCGGTTGCGCCGTGGGGCAGTCCTTCTTCGAACCGCCGCCCGAGGACCCGCCGGATCCGGTGGACCCGCCGGACCCGGACGAAGCCGACGGTCCGGCCGTGTGGTCGGCCGACGGGGTGCCGGGGCCGCAGGCCGTCAGGGAAAGCGCGGCGGTGAGGGTCACCAGGGCGATGGCCGGGGTCTTGCGGAGGGACACGGATTTCTCCCGTTGGGTACTGCAGTCGATGAGTTGGCCGAATATGGCTGTCATGATCATTGCAGGCCGCGGGAGCGGTGGCGGCGTATCGAGTCGGGACGGTGTTGGGCACCGGCTGTGACAGAGCGCGGCTCCGGGGGATCCGGCAGCCGGCGACCCGGGGCGGGCAGCCGGCCCGTACGGCTTTCGGATCCGTCCGGTCCGGTGCATGGCTAGGGCGTGTCCGATGGGTCAGCACAGGCCCCGCGACTCCCCCAGCTACCGCTGGGAGGTGCCCCCAGCACGGCACCTCGCCGCGTTGTCGCATATCCCGAGTACGCCCAGTACGCGGGTCATGCTCCGCCTTGCGATG
This sequence comes from Streptomyces olivoverticillatus, assembly GCF_014203555.1. Lineage (GTDB taxonomy): Bacteria > Actinomycetota > Actinomycetes > Streptomycetales > Streptomycetaceae > Streptomyces > Streptomyces olivoverticillatus. Next base: position 372,708 of record NZ_JACHJH010000004.1, read on the forward strand.
CTCCCCCAGCTACCGCCGGGAGGTGCCCCCAGCACCAGACGCCGCGGGACCCGCACTGACCCATCGGACACGCCCTAGGCGGTCCGTGTCACCCGCAGTCGGGGGTGAGCGAGGCGACCCGCCTGCCGTCCAGTTCGTGATCGCCGAAGCCGGAGACTTCCTGTTCCTCTCCGGCGAAACCCGGCCGGTCGTTGAGGCGCACGATGCAGCCGAAGGTGTCGGGCAGCGGATTGCGCACCGACCTGGGGAAGACGGACGGCTCGATGTCCGCCTCCTCCTGGAGTTTGAAGCCGGTCCGCGTGATGTGCGGGTTGGCGGCATAGAGGACCCGTCCGGTCCCGTGCGGGCCTTCGAACAGGCAGAAGTAGCCCTTCTTGCAGGCCTGCGGCTGGGTCTGCGGCCATGTCTGCAGCCGGGTCTGCGGCGCGGCCGTGTCGGCGTGGGCGGCGGGCGCGGCGACGACCGCCGCAAGGCTCAGGGCGGCCGTGGCCAGGAGGGTGAGGCGCATGAGGCTCCGTTCATGAGGAGAGGGAAGCTGCCGCGCTCTTTCAGCGCTGCTTGGCCGCCGGGCCGTCGAGCAGGGCATCGGTGACGGCCTCGGCCATGGCCCGTTCGCCGTCCGCGTTCGGGTGGAAGGACGCCGCCCGTCCGGGCTCGACCGGGTTCATGCCCTCGATCCAGCGGTCCTCGGGCGCCTGGCACGCGTCGTGGCCGACGGTGGTGGCGTACGTGTTGACGTACATGGCCCCGGCCGCGACCGCTTCACGGCGCAGCATGGCGTTCAGGCGGCGGACCGTGCCGCGGAGGTAGGGGATGTCGCCGTCCGCGATCTTCAGCGACTCGCGGCAGCCCTGCCCGTCCTCCGAGAGCAGCGCCGGATAGCCCACGACGACCACGCGGGCGTGCGGGGCGCGAGCATGGATCTCATGCAGCACGGCGCCGACCTTGGGGGCGGTCTCGTCCGTGCGCTTGGCGAGCTCGTCCGTGCCGTCGGCGTTGGTGAACCTTTGCTGACAGGGGCTGCCCTCCGGGATGGGCGAGAACGGGAACGTGCACTTGAGCAGGATCTCGGTGAAGTTGATGTCGTTGCCGCCGATGCCCAGCGAGACGAGCGTGGTGTCCGTGCCGAGCGCGTTGAGCTGCGCCGGGTTGCCGGTGACGGCCTGGTACCGCCACATGTGGTCCGTCTTGGCGTTGATGCAGCTCACGTCACGGAATGCGGCCACGTCCAGCGATCTGGCGGTCAGCGACGGGTAGTTGGTGTCGGAGCGCGAGCACAGAAAGTTGACCTGGCGGGGGATGAGGGGGCCCGCGGTGAAGGAGTCGCCCAGGGCGACGTAGCGCTCGGCGCGCGGCCGCGGCCGGTCCGGCGCTCCCGCGGCCCCCGCCGGGGACGCGGTGCCCGCCGTCAGGGCGAGGGCCGCGGCCGTCGCGCCCAGTGCGTTGAGAGCTAATCGGGGTGTGTTGGGACGGGTATATGTCATATCTGCCTCCTCATTGGAGAACTTCCCGACTTGCCGGTGACTGCGGGCGTCAGACTCGGGGGCGGGCGTGGCCGTCGTCAATCGATAGCCCGAGATGTCCGCTGCGTACGACCGGATATCGAACTTCCGCGTCCGGTAGGCCGGGCTTGACGGTCGCGGCGCGGGCGGTACCGGCTCTTCCGGTCCCCGCCCGCGCCGACGGTCCCCGACGAACGCCCCGAACCCGAGCCGCCGCCCGACGCGCCTACGAAGCCCGTCGCCGTGCCGGGGGCAGCAGGGCCAGGTGCGCGCCTGGCCGTCCCGCGCGGCGCCCGGTCGCCGTGCCGTACGTGTTGACGGGCCCGGCGGGCCGCCAGTGCTCGCCCAGCCGCTTCGCCGTGTACATGGCCTCGTCCGCACCGCGCAGCAGGTCGGACAGGCCCGCGCCCGGGCGATGGCTCGTGCGGCACAGGCCGATGGAGGCTCGCGGCGCCAGGGTCACCCGGCCCGTGTCGAGCGGGGCGGAGAGGCGGGCGGAGAGGTAGGTCATCTCGGCGTCGGGGTCGGCGTCCGGCGCGAGCCGGATCACGGCCGTGAACTCGTCGCCGCCCAGCCGCGCGGCGAAGCCGCCGCGCTCGCGGCACCACGCGTCCAGGCGCCGTCCGACCCCCGATATGACCTGGTCGCCCGCGGCGTGGCCGTGGGTGTCGTTGATCTGCTTGAAGCCGTTGAGGTCCAGCAGCAGCACGGCCGCGTGCGGGTGGCGCACCGCCCGCAGCGCCCGGCCGGTGAACTCCTCGCGCCGCATCAGGCCGGTCAGCGGGTCCGTACGGGCGGTACGGAGCCGGCGCGCCAGGAAGAGGGCGTGGGCGGCCCAGCCGACGGACGGGACGGCGACGGGCAGGGCTTGGAGTACGAGGTTCATCGGGCACCTTCCTGATTCCGGAGCGGCCGGCCCGCCGCCCAGTGGCGGGGGTCGGCCCGGACGGGTACGGGCGGATGCGAACGGACACGGGCGGACGGCGACGGACGCGGCGCAACGCGAACGGAAATGAGCGAAAACCAACGCAGGTTGAGCATCTTCGGGCGCAAGCAACCGGACTCAGGCGCCGTCGAGCGCCCATGTGCGCCCCCGAGCGCCCTCGTTCGCGACCGAGCCGGGCGGCGGCCCGGTCGCACCGTCCCGCACCCCGGCGCGACCCGCCGGAGGCCGTGCGGCAGACCAGGCCGTCATGCAGGAGGTCCCCCGGGGCAATCCCCGCCGAATCCCCACGGAACCTTCCGGAGAAACGATCCGGCGCAGGAGGTGTGGGGGAATCGCGGCCAGGGAGTGGCTATGGAGTGGCCGTGGAGTGGGCTGCGGTACGGGTGATAGGAGAAGTTGGTCGAGTAGTGAAGGTTTATTCAGGAGAAATCATGCTTGCGAGGGAATGAGGACGTCTTGGGGGTTCGGTGGAGATTCGGTGGGCAAATCTGGAGGCGCGACGTCGAAAACATCGCCGGAGGTTGGCCAACCATCCGGCTACGTCCGGTAGTTCCACCCGGCTACGTCCGGTAGTTCCTTCTGGAGGAATTGACATGGCAAGCACCCGCACTGCCGCCCGCGTTCTCGCCGCCGTCGCGGCGCTTCCGATGATGGCCCTGCTCTTCACCGGCGTGGCCCAGGCCGACGACGGCGGCCAGCTGGCCAACCGGGGGTCCAACGCGGCCGCCGCCGGAATCGTGGGGAGCGGCATCGGGGGTACCAACCGTGGCACCAGCACCAGCACCACCACCCAGCAGCAGGCCACCGGCACCGGCGCCGCGAACCAGAGCAATACGGCGAGCGTCAACCGATCCGGCCATACGGCCATCCGTCAGGACAACATCACCGTGCGCTTCACCAACCTGTGGTGAGCCCCGAGTGATCCCCCGCACCCGGGGTGACACCAAGGGTTGATGTGGTGAGAGTGGACTGGGTCGTACGAACCGTGAGGCGGCACTTCGGTGCCGCCTCACGGCTTTTCCGGGCGCGACGTCGGCTCTCCTGGCGCGGCGCCGACCGTCTTGACAGCCCCCGTAGAGCTGACGGACAGTCAGGTAAGCGAGGGGAGGCCCCGGTGAGCGACCTGTACGAGCGGCTCAAGGCGTACGAGGGCCACCCCGCCGCGGTGTCGGCGCGGGGCAAGGACCCCGTCAACACCGCCATGATCAGGCACTGGTGCGAGGCCGTCGGCGACACCCACCCCGCCCATGCCGGCGAGGACGCCGTCGCCCCGCCCGCGATGCTCCAGGCCTGGACGCTGGCCGGGCTCGGCGGCGGGCAGGCCGGCCGGTCGGCGGCGCTGGGCGAGCTCTTCGCCCTGCTCGATGCCGCCGGATTCACCGCCGTCGTCGCCACCGACTGCGAACAGGAGTACTTCCGCCCGCTGCGCCCGGGCGACGTGGTCACCTACGACTCGGTCATCGAATCCGTGTCCCCGTGCAAGGCCACCAAGCTGGGCGCCGGGCACTTCATCACCACGCGGACCGAGGTGCGTACGGCCGGTGTGAGCGCCCTCGCGGCCACCCACCGCTTCCGCATCCTCAGGTACGCGCCCGCGGCGCGGGCGGCGGGCCGGCGTCCGAAGCCCGTGGTGGGCCGCGACAACGCCGGCTTCTGGGCGGGCGTCGCCCGCCGCGAGCTGCTGGCCCAGCGCTGCGACGACTGCCGCGAGCTGCGCTTTCCCTGGCTGCCGGGGTGCGGCGGGTGCGGATCGCCGAGGTGGACGGAGGCCCGGGTCTCGGGAGCCGGCACCGTCTATTCGTACGTGGTCGTCCACCACCCGCCCGCACCCGGCTTCGAGCCGCCCTATGTGGTCGCCCTGGTCGAACTCGCCGAAGGAGTCCGGATGCTCGGCAACGTCACCGGCGTGGAGCCCGGCGGCGTCCACATCGGAATGCGGGTGCGCGTGGAGTTCCAGCGGCCCGACGGCGAGCAGGAGCTGCCGTTCTTCCGCCCGGTGGGCCCGGCCGACGACGGGCGGGTACGGGCGTGAAACCCGGCGACGAGCTGCCCCCGCTGTCCGTTCCCGTCACCCGCACCCTGATCGTCGCCGGGGCCATCGCATCCCGCGACTACCAGGACGTCCACCACGACCCCGAAGCGGCGCGGGCCAAGGGCGCCCCGGACATCTTCATGAACATCGTGACCACCAACGGCCTCGTGGGCCGCTATGTCACCGATCACTTCGGATCCGGCGCCGTCCTGCGCAAGATGGCCATCCGGCTCGGCGCGCCCAACTACCCGGGAGATGTGATGGTGCTGACCGGAACCATCACTTCCGTATGTGCCGACGGCGACGGGGAAGACGGCAACGAGGCCGACGGCAGCCCGGCCCTCGTCGACGTCGCCATCGTCGGCACCAACCGCCTCGGCCGCCACGTCAGCGGCACGGTGACCGTGAGCCTGGCAGGGAAGGCGTCGTGAGCGCGCGCGAGGGAGGCACCCTCGGCGGCAGGGCCGCCATCGTCGGCATCGGCGCCACCGACTTCACCAAGGACTCCGGCCGCAGTGAACTCGCCCTCGCCGCCGAGGCCGTCCGGGCGGCGCTCGCGGACGCGGGCCTCGGGCCCGGGGACGTCGACGGCATGGTCACCTTCACCATGGACACCAGCCCCGAGATCACCGTGGCCCAGGCCACCGGCATCGGGGAGCTCTCCTTCTTCTCCCGCGTGCACTACGGCGGCGGGGCGGCCTGTGCGACCGTGCAGCAGGCGGTGCTCGCGATCGCGGCCGGCGCTGCCGAGGTCGTCGTCTGTTACCGCGCCTTCAACGAGCGTTCGGGCCGCCGGTTCGGCGCAGGCGTGCGGCACCGGGAGCCGTCCGCAGAGGGCGTGGCGCTCGGCTGGGCGCTTCCCTCCGGACTGTTGACGCCCGCCTCCTGGGTGGCGATGAACGCGCGGCGCTACCTTCACACGTACGGCCTCGAACCCGAGATTTTCGGCCATGTCGCGGTCACTGACCGCCGGTACGCGGCGGTCAACCCGGCCGCGTACTTCTACGGCCGCCCGATCACCCTGGCCGAACACGCCGCCTCCCGCTGGATCGTCGAGCCGCTGCGGCTGCTCGACTGCTGTCAGGAGACCGACGGCGGGCAGGCCCTCGTGGTCACGAGCCTGGAGCGGGCCCGCACGCTGGCGCACCCGCCCGCCGTCGTCACCGCCGCCGCTCAAGGCGCGGCCCGCGGGCAGGAGCAGATGACCGGCTTCTACCGCGGCGAGATGGCCGGCCTTCCCGAAGCGGGCGTCGTCGCCCGGCAGCTGTGGCGCACCAGCGGCCTGCGCCCCGCCGACATCGACGTGGGCATCCTCTACGACCACTTCACGCCCTATGTGCTCATGCAGCTGGAGGAGTTCGGCTTCTGCGGCCCGGGCGAGGGCGGGGACTTCACCACCGCCGGGGCGCTGCCGCTGAACACGCACGGCGGCCAGCTGGGCGAGGCGTATCTGCACGGCATGAACGGCATCGCCGAGGCGGTGCGGCAATTGCGCGGCACGTCGGTCAACCAGGTGGCCGGGGCGGCGCGGGTGCTCGTCACCTCCGGGACCGGTGTTCCCACCTCGGGGCTGATTCTCGGAGCAGACGGATGAAAGCAGGGCGTGTCACCGCCAATCGGGGGTCTCGGGACGCCTTGACTCGTCCGTATGGACCGACGGAGAAAGATCATCGGATATCTCGTCGCCCTTTTGGCGGCGCTGGCCCAGGTGGTCACCCAGTCCGTGCCCGTCACGGCCGCCCCGGCCGCCGGAAGCGCCGTTTACAGGGGACATGGAATCGACACCTGCCAGGCCCCGCCGCTGACCACGCTGAGCGCCTGGGCGAACTCCGACTACCGCGCGGTGGGCGTCTACTACGCGGGCCGCGCCCGCGCCTGCCCGAACCAGCGCTACCTCTCCAGGAGGTGGCTCACCGGCGCCCGCGACCTGGGCTGGAAGGTGTTGCCCCTCTTCGTCGGCTCGCAGTCGCCGTGCGTGCGCGCGGCGTCCAAGCGGGACTTCCCGATCGGTGACGACCCCGAGGGCCAGGGCATGACCGAGGGCCGCGACGCGGTCCGCGCGGCGTCCGCCCTCGGCATCGTGTCCGGCAGCCCGCTCTACCTCGACATGGAGGCGTACGACTACTCGGACGAGGACTGCGGCAGCGCCACCCTCAGCTTCATCCGCTCCTGGAGCTCCACGGTGGCCCGGTACGGGTATCTGGCGGGCTTCTACAGCAGCGCCGAGTCGGGCGTGCGGCACATGGAGCTGGCCCGCCGGTCCGGGTGGGAGGACCTGCCGGACGTGGTGTGGTTCGCCCGCTGGCGGGTGACGCCGTCGACGGACAAGGAGCAGGTGCTCTCCTCGTCGTCCTGGCAGCCGCACCGGCGCATCCACCAGTACGCGGGCAATGTGAGCGAGACGCACGGTGGCCGGAAACTGACCATCGACCGCAACCTGATCGACGCCCCGGTGGCCATCATCGAATGATGATCGTGGGGGCCGCGGAGGGGGGAGCAGAGGCGGAGAGTCCCTCCCCCTCCGGTAGGTGGGACCGGCCCCCGCAGTACGACCTGAGAGTGAGCGCCCTTCGGCACCTCCGGCCGATCCGTGGGGCGGGGGCGCGCTCTTAGCGTTGAGGGCATGACAGCAACCACGACGACTGTGTGCACCAGCGCATCCACCGCCGCCGTGTACCCGTCGTTCTCCTCCTACGTACGGGCACGGGGGCCGGTGCTGCAGCGGACCGCCCGCTCGCTGACCGCCAACCCGTGCGATGCCGAGGACCTGCTGCAGACGGCGCTCACCAAGACGTATCTGGCCTGGGACCGCATCGAGGACCACCGGGCGCTCGACGGCTACGTGCGCCGGGCGCTCGTCAACACCAGGACCTCGCAGTGGCGCAAGCGCAAGGTCGACGAGTACCCCTGCGAGGAGCTCCCCGAGCGGGAGTCCGCGCCCTCGGCGGACCCGGCCGAGCAGCAGGCGCTGCGGGACGCGATGTGGCGGGCGGTGCGCCGGCTGCCCGCCCGGCAGCGGGCGATGGTCGTGCTCAGGTATTACGAGGACCTCACCGAGGTGCAGACCGCTGAGCTGCTGGGCGTGTCCGTGGGGACCGTCAAGAGCGCCGTCTCGCGGGCGCTCGGCAAGCTGCGGGAGGACCCGGAGCTGGCCTGCGCGGCGTGACGACGGCCCGCGCCTTCGTCTGTGCGTCACCCCATGTGGCGGACTCGTGTCTTCCGGGTAGTGACTTACCGCCGGGTACGCCAGCAGAATCACCGGGAACGACCCTCGCGTAACGGAGCGCGCAGAATGGGGAGGCTCCCGGTGCAGAGCACGATGCAGGACGTACCGCTGACCGTTTCACGGATTCTGGCTCACGGCGCCAGAGTGCACGGCGGCGCCGAGGTGACGACCTGGACAGGCGACGGCGAGCCGGAGCGCCGCACGTTCGCCGAGATCGGCGTCCGCGCCACGCGCCTGGCGCACGCGCTGCGGGCGCTCGGAGTCGCGGAGGGCGAGCCCGTCGGCACCCTGATGTGGAACAACGGCGACCATGTCGAGGCGTATCTCGCGATCCCCTCCATGGGCGCCGTGCTGCACACGCTCAACCTCCGCCTGCCCGCCGAGCAGCTGGTGTGGATCGTGCGGCACGCCGCGGACCGGGTCGTCATCGTCAGCGGATCGGTGCTGCCGCTGCTGGCGCCCCTCCTGCCGGGCCTGGACTGCGTCGAGCACGTGGTGGTCTCCGGCCCCGGCGACCTGTCGCTGCTGGAGGGCTGCCGCCCGCGGGTGCACTCCTACGAGGAGTTGATCGCGGACCACCCCGGCGACCACTACCCGTGGCCGGAGCTGGACGAGAAGCAGGCCGCGGCCCTGTGCTACACCTCCGGGACGACCGGCGAGCCCAAGGGCGTGGTCTACAGCCACCGTTCGGTCTACCTGCACGCGATGGAGGTCAACGCCGCCGCCTCCTTCGGCCTCACCCCGGCGGAGGTCTGCCTGCCGGTCGTGCCGATGTTCCACGTCAACGCGTGGGGGCTGCCGCACGCCGCGTTCATGGCCGGGGCCTCGCTGCTGATGCCGGACCGCTTCCTGCAGCCCGCACCGCTCGCGGCGATGATCGAGGCCGAGCGGCCCACGGTCACCGCCGGGGTGCCCACCATCTGGCAGGGCCTGCTGGGCGAGCTCGACGCACGGCCGCGCGACGTGTCGTCGCTGCGCACGGTCATCAGCGGTGGTTCGGCGTGCCCGCCCGCGCTGATGAAGGCGTTCGAGGAGCGGCACGGGCTGCGGCTCGTCCAGGCCTGGGGCATGACCGAGACCTCGCCGCTGGGCACGGTCGCCTATCCGCCCGCCGGGCTGGGTGCGGAGGAGGCGTGGCCGTACCGCATCACCCAGGGACGGCTGCCCGCCTCCGTGGAGGCCCGGCTGGCCGGGCCCGGCGGCGAGATCCTGCCCTGGGACGGGCGGTCGGCCGGCGAGCTCGAGGTGCGCGGGCCGTGGATCGCGGGCGCCTACCACGGGGGCGCGAAGGGCGAACCGCACCGGCCCGAGGACAAGTTCAGCGCGGACGGCTGGCTGCGCACGGGCGACGTCGGCACGATCACTCCGGACGGCTTCCTGACCCTCACCGACCGGGCGAAGGACGTCATCAAGTCCGGCGGCGAGTGGATCTCCTCGGTGGAGCTGGAGAACCACCTGATGGCCCACCCGGAGATCGCGGAGGCCGCCGTGGTGGCCGTACCGGACGAGAAGTGGGGCGAGCGTCCGCTGGCCGCGGTGGTCCTGCGCGACGGCTCGGTCGTCGACTACGAGGGCCTGCGCGCCTTCCTGAGCGAGCGCGTCGCCCGCTGGCAGCTCCCGGAGCGCTGGGCGCTGGTGCCGTCGGTGCCGAAGACGTCGGTGGGCAAGTTCGATAAGAAGGCGCTGCGCAAGCGGTACGCGGACGGGGAGCTGGTCGTCACGACGCTGGGGTAGCGCGGTGGGGTGGGGCCGGGCGGCGCTGCCGTCCGGCCCCACCGGCCGTTCAGGCGCGGGCCGCCCGGGCCTTGGACGGTCCGGCGAGCAGGCCGCCGGTCCATCCGATCACCACCGACGCGACCGCGATCGCGCAGACGCCGTTCCAGCCCCAGTGGTCGAAGGCGGGGCCTGCGAGGGCGGAGGCGGAGGCGCCACCGATGAACGCCGCCACCACGTAAGTGGTGTTGGCGGCCGCCGGAGTGGCAGTGGCCGCCAAGGCCCGCGTCTGATTGGCGACCTGACCGCACATCAGGCCTGCGTGGATCAGCACCGCGCCCGCGCACAGCGCCCACAGCTGGTGACCGCCGAGCCAGAACAGCGGTACGGACACCGCCGCCAGCCCGTACGCGGCCGTCACCACGCGCTGCGGCCCGAACCGGTCGATGAGGGTGCCCGAGACCGGGGCCACGGCGGTCGACGTGAGGCCGAAGAGGCCGAAGAGACCCGCCGTGCCGGTGGACAGGTGGTACGGGCCGGACCCGGTCAGGAGCAGGGCCAGCGTCGTCCACAGCGAGCTCCAGGCGCCGAAGAGCCCGCCCTGGCGCAGGCAGGCCGCACGCAGGTCCGCCGAGCCGGCGAGCAGGCGGGGCAGCCCGGCGATGGCCTTGAGCGGGTGCGAGGCGCGGCGCGGGCGCGTCTCCGCAGGGAGCAGCGCCGCCGTCAGCAGGCCGACGGCCACCGTCAGGGCGGCCGCGCCGAAGAAGACCGCGCGCCAGCCGAACGCCTGCCCGGCGAGCGAGCCGAGGACGCGGGCCGCGACGATGCCGGTGAAGAGCCCGGCCACGACCGCCGCCACGTGCCGCCCGCGCCGGTCGGCGGGGGCGCGCTCGGCGACGAGCGGTACGAGCAGCTGGGGTACGACCGTGGCGGCGCACGCCACGAGGACGGCCGCGGCGAGCGCGGGCAGCCCCGGCGCGAGCCCCGCGGCGATCAGCGCCACGCCCGCGAGGCCGGACAGGACCGCGACGAGCCGCCGCCGGTCGGCGGTGTCGCCTAGCGGTGCGAAGAACAACAGGCCTATGGCGTAGCCGAGTTGGGATATGGAGGCAATCCAGCCCGTGGCGGAGGGCGCGACGCCGAAGCTGCGGGCGATCAGGCCCAGCAGCGGGGCGGCGAGGTAGATGTTGGCGGCGGTGACGGCCGTGCAGAGGGCGATGACCGCGAGGAGGACGGCGGGGCTGCGGCCGCCGCCGGTGTCGGCGGTGCTTTCCGCCGGGGTGGTGGTCGCCGTGGTGCTCGGTCGTTTCGTCGTGGCGGTCATGGTGTTGGAGGTTCCCCCTGGGTGTTCGGCGCATTTCAACCAACCGGTTGGTTGTGAATCTCGCAGACCGGTGCGGACGGTGTCAACCGAATAGTTGGTTACGCTGTTCCCCATGGGAGCAGTCAGGGACCCCGAGGCCACCAAGGCCCGTATCTTCGCGGCGGCCACCGCAGAATTCGCCGCGTACGGCATCGCCGGGGCACGGATCGACCGCATCGCCCGCGAGGCCAGGGCGAACAAGCAGCTGATCTACGCCTACTACGGGAACAAGGCCGAGCTTTTCTCCCAGGTCCTGGAGAAGCGGCTGATGGAGCTGGCCGTCGCCATCCCCGTGGACGCGGAGGACCCGGACGGCTGGATCGACCGCCTCATGGACTACCACGCAGCCCACCCCGAGCTGGTCCGCCTCGTCTTCTGGGAGGGGCTGGAGTACGGGACGGGCGGCATCCCGCACGAGGAGGAGCGCAGGCGGCACTACGCGCGCAAGGCCGCCGCCTTCGAGGAGGCGCAGGCCAAGGGCGTGATCAGCGCCGGCATCCCGGCGCCGGACCTGCTCTTCCTGCTGATCGCCCTGGCCTCGTGGTCCACGGTGCAGCCGCAGATGCGGCGGGTGCTCGTCGGCGAGACGGACGACGACATGGCGCGGCTGCGGCAGTCCGTGCGGACGGCCGCGCGGCGGCTGACCGGTACGGACGCCCCGGCCGCCGCCGGAGCCGTGGCCGGGCCGGTCGCTTAGGGCGTGTCCGACGGGCCGGAGCCCATCGGACGCGCGCTAGTTGGTGCCGATCTTCGCCAGCAGGTCCACGATGCGGCCCTGGACCTCCGCGCTCGTCGAGCGCTCCGCGAGGAAGAGGACCGTCTCGCCCGAGGCCAGGCGCGGGAGCTGCGCCGGGTCGATGTCGGCCGAGGTGTAGACGACGAGCGGCGTGCGGTTGAGCGCGCCGTTGCCGCGCAGCCAGTCGACGATGCCCGCACGGCGGCGGCGGACCTGCATCAGGTCCATCACCACCAGGTTCGGGCTGGTCTGCGCCGCCAGCGTCACCGCTTCCGCGTCCGTCGCCGCGCACACCACGTGCATGCCGCGCCGCTCCAGCGTCGCCGTCAGCGCGTTCGCGATCGGCTCGTGCTCCTCGATCAACAGCACGCGGGGCGGGTGCATTTCGCTGTCGCGCGGGGAGAGCGCCTTCAGCAGGACGGCCGGGTCGGCGCCGTACGCCGCTTCCCGCGTCGCATGCCCGAGGCCCGCCGTCACCAGCACCGGGACCTCGGCGGCCACCGCCGCCTGGCGCAGCGCCTGCAGCGCGGTCCGGGTGATGGGGCCGGTCAGCGGGTCGACGAACAGCGCGGCCGGGTAGGCGGCGATCTGCGCGTCCACTTCCTCGCGCGAGTGCACGATCACCGGGCGGTAGCCGCGGTCGGTCAGCGCCTGCTGCGTGGAGGGGTCCGGAGCGGGCCACACGAGCAGACGGCGAGGATTGTCCAGCGGCTCGGGCGGCAACTCGTCGTCCATCGGCGGGCGCACGGCCTCCGGGCGCGGGGTCTCCACGACCTCCACTGCCCCGTTGGGGCCGTCGAGGGGCTCGGGCCCCTCGGCACCGTCGTCCGGTGCTCCTATGGCGAAGGCCCTGCCCTCGGGCCCGGCCGGCGGGTGCGGGCGGGCGGCGGGTGCGGTGGGGGGCGGTGCGGCGGCCGCCTGCGCCTCGAGCTCCCGCTCGCGGTCGGGGTCGCCTTCGGCGGGGTTGGCCAGCTTGCGACGGCGCCCGGAACCGGCGGAGGGCGTCCCGCCCGGCGGGGTGTCGCCGGCGCCGGGCCCCTGTCCGAGCATGCGCACACTGATCGGCCGCGCGGCCGCGGCCTCGCCGCCGCTCTGCGCCCCCGGCTCCTCGGCGAGCGCCCGCCTGGCCCGCCGCCGCCCGGTGGGCGCGGCGCCCTCCGCGGGCGGGAGGGGCTGCGCGGGCCCGGCCTGGGGAGCCGGTGCCGCTGCCGGTACGGGGCCTGCGGCGGCGGGTGCGCCGGAGTGGCCGTTCGCCTGGCCTTCCGCGGCGAAATCCGGGCGGACGGGCGGGGTTGGGGCGGCCGCGGGGTGCCCGTAGCCGTCCTGGGTGGGCCGGTTGTCCGCCGGCGTCCCGTCCGGGCCGGGCCGTGCGGCTGCCGGGGCGGCTTCGGCCGGGGCCGCGGCGGGGTGGCCGGTGCCGCTCTCCGGTGCGCCGGGGGCGAAGGCCGTGCGGCCGGACGGGGCCGGAGCCGCGGCAGGGTGCCCGTATCCGTCGGCATCGTGCTGCCGGGCAGCCGCCGGCGGGGTGCCCCCCGGGGCTGCGGCGGGGTGTCCGTATCCGGCGGGGGTGGGCGGCTGCTGGCCCGTGGCCGGGGCGGGGTGGCCGTTCACCGTGCCCGGGGTGGGCCGGCCGTCGGCCGGGGCCGGACCTGCGGGCTGGTTGTCGGCCGAGGCCTCACCCGCAACACCGGCCTGGGCGGGCAGGGGTGAGCCGGCCGCGTCGGTGCCCTCCGGTGCGCCGGGGACGAAGGCCGTACGGGCGGGCTGGTCGGGGGCCGGTGTCGCGTTGCCGTTGCTTGCGGCCGGAGCCCCGGGGACTGCCTGGGCGGGCCGGTCGGGGGTCGGCGTCGCGTTGCCGTCGTTTGCCGGTGCGCCGGGGGCGAAGGCGAAGGGTGCGGGGACGGCCGGGGCGGGCCGTGCGGCTGCCGGGGCGCCTTCGGCCGGGGCCGCGGCGGGGTGGCCTTCGGCCGGGCCCGGCTCCGGGGCTTGCTTCGGCCGGCCGTCGGCCGGGGCCGGAGCACCGGCGGAAGCAGAAGCGGAATCGGAAGCGGAATCCGGCGTCGGCTTGCGGTCGGCGTCTGCCGGAGGGAGGGCGAAGGCCGTGCGCGGGGCGTCGGGCGCGGCCTGGCCCGGGACCGTCGTGCGGCGGGCCCGCCGGCCGGTCGGGGCCGCATCCGGGGTGCGGTCGGCTTCCGCGGGCGGCAGGGCGAAGGCCGCCGCACGCGGCGCCCCGCCCTCGCGGCGGGCCCGGCGGCCCGTCGGCGCCGACGTGGCCTGCTGTGGCACCAGGCCGCGCGCCTCGCCGCCCGGCTCCTCCTCCGGCCGGGCCGGGCCGCGCCGCCGCCCGGTCGGCTGCTGCTCTGCGGTGGCGGGATCGGCGGCGGAGGGCGCGGCGGAAGCCGCCGCCTCCTGCGTACCGCGGCCCCGCTGCGTCGGCATCGGCATGACGGTCGTCATGTTCTCGGTGTCCGGCCCGCGCCGCTCCACCGTCGCACCCGAACCCGGCATCGGGCCGCTCTCCGCCGAGACAGGCACCTCCAGCACGTACGCCTGGCCGCCGGATCCGCCCGGCACGTCGTGCGTCTGCACGACGCCCCCGTGCCGCCGGACGATGCCCCGCACGATGGGCCCGTGCACCGGGTCCCCGCCGGGGTACGGCCCGCGGACCTCGATGCGTACGACCTCGCCTCGCTGCGCCGCCGCGACCACGATCGTCGAGTCGCCGGAAGCGGCCGGGGAAGCAGAAGCGGAAGCAGAAGCGGAACCGGTCGAGTCGACCCCCGCCACGTCCGCGATCAGATGCGCCAGCGCCTGGGCGAACCGCTCGGCGTCCACCTCCGCCTCGATCGCGGGAGCGTGCACCGCGAACTGCGCCCTGCCGGGCCCGATCAGCTCGACCGCGCCCTCGACACCGGCCGCCACGACCTCGTCGAGGGAGGCCATCTCCCGGACGAGCTTGGTCTGGCCACCGTCCAGGCGCTGGTAGGCGAGTACGTTGTCGACGAGGGTCGTCATCCGGGCGTACCCGGCGGCGAGGTGGTGCAGGATCTGGTTGGCCTCGGGCCACAGCTGCCCGGCCGGGTCGTCGGCCAGGGTGCCGAGCTCGGCGCGCAGTTGGTCGAGCGGGCCGCGCAGCGCCTCGTCCAGCACCGCGACCAGCTGCGCGTGCCGCGCGGCCAGCGCGTCGTACGGGCGGCGGTCGGTGAAGGTCATCACGGCGCCGACGAGCTGATCGCCGTCGCGCACGGGGGCCGTCGTCAGGTCGACCGGCACCGCGCGCCCGTCCTTGGCCCACAACACCTGGCCGCGCACCCGGTGCTTGCGCCCGGAGCGCAGCGTGTCCGCGATCGGCGACTCCTCGTAGGGGAACGGCGAGCCGTCCGCGCGCGAGTGATGGATCAGCGGGTGCAGCTCGCGGCCGCCGAGGTCGCTCGCGCGGTAGCCGAGGATCTGCGCGGCGGACGGATTGACGAGCACGACCTTGCCCGCGGTGTCGACGCCGACCACGCCCTCGGCCGCCGCGCGCAGGATCATCTCGGTCTGGCGCTGCGAACGGGCCAGCTCGGCCTCGGTGTCCATGGTGCCGGTGAGGTCGCGGACGACCAGCATGAGCAGCTCGTCGTTGGGGGACGAGGCGTGCGGGTCGGCGTAGGGCGTCCGGCCGTCCTCGAGGTTGGCGCTGGTCACCTCGACGGGGAACTGGGTGCCGTCCGTGCGCCGGGCGATCATCCGGGTGGGCCGGGTGCGCCCCGCGTCCGGGTCGTCCCGCGGCGGGCGCAGGCCGCCGGGGATGCGCCGGGAGTCGAACTCCGGGAGCAGGTCGAGCAGACCGCGCCCGACGAGCCCGGTGCCGGGCACCTCGAAGGTCTCGAGCGCGATGTGGTTGGCGTTGACCACGGTGCCGTTGCAATTCACCAGCAACAGGGCATCGGGCAGGGCGTCGAGTATGGCTGCGAGGCGAGCAGCGCCTCGGGATGGCCTGCTGCTCACGACGACGCTTCCTCCCTGGTTACCGCTACCTTGCAGACCGCTTCGGGTGGTTTGTACCGCCCCGTGGCGGGTCATTGAGGGGCAGTCTACGGGCTGTCGAAGCGGGCGCCACTGCGGATGACGGGTGCGCGCGGGCCCGCCGCCGGGCCGCTCCGGGGCGTCTTGCCGCAGGCCGGACATGCCCCTCGTGTCAGCCTTCGTCCTGGCTCCCGGGAGATCCTTCCGGAGGAATCTTCGGCGAGTCCTTCGACTCTTCCGGGAGCCGCGCGGCGCGGATCCGCCGCCGGCCGGCCGCTAGCCGAGCAGGCTGGAGAACCTGTTCCAGCGGGCCGTCTCGCAGCCGTTCACCCGGCTGAAGTCCGCCTTCACCGGGCGGCCCGCCCAGGTGCCCGTCACATGGGCCCGGTGCGGGCCGCCGTACATCATCGTGCACTCCTGGTCCGGCGGTACGGGCGCGAAGAGGTCCCTGCCCCAGGACGTCTGCTTGTCCAGCTGCTCGCACGCGGCCCTGGCGTGCGGATGGGTGCCGCCCGCGGGGTGGCAGTACAGCTCGTAGGTGCCGTCGAAGGCGCCGCTGTCGGTGACGGTGACCGTGAGGTGGTCGCCCGAGAGTTCCTCGCCGGCCAGGGGGAGCGGGGCGGCCGAGACGGCGGGGGCGGCGAAGAGGGCCGGGGCCAGCGCCGCGGCCAGAGCGAGATGACGCAGAGACATCAGGGACTCCTGGGGTGGGAGCGGTGCGGGGCCGGGCGGCCGGCGGATGCGGCCGGACCCCTCGCCACCACTAACGCTCCGGGGCGCCCCGCGTTGCGCGCCGGGAACGGCTTTGCCCCAGGCCCCGAAGGCCCGGTACCGTAGGGTGCGATTGGTGACGAGCCGCGAGGCTGTGTCATCATCTGCACACGCAACACCCGCGCACGCGGGTGTGCTGGAGGCGTCGCCTAGTCCGGTCTATGGCGCCGCACTGCTAATGCGGTTTGGGCCTTAAAGCCCATCGAGGGTTCAAATCCCTCCGCCTCCGCAGTACGCAAAGCCCCGGTCGTCCTTTGGGCGGCCGGGGCTTTTGCGTTCTCGGATCTTGTCGGTGCGTTCCCGGATCTCCGGCCGAGCGGATCTTGGCGAATCGGCGTTTCCGCAGCTCAGAGATGGTTTGGGGAACGGATTTCGCCTCAGGGCGAGGTTCATGTAATGTTGTTCCCGCAACGCCGACCGGCAAGAAAAACCGCCGGGAAGCCGAGCGCTCGTAGCTTAACGGATAGAGCACTTGACTACGGATCAAGAGGTTGCAGGTTCGAATCCTGCCGAGCGCACAGCCGAGAAGCCGTTTCTCATTCGTGGGATTCGGTGTCTCGACCGTCGCGGGGTGGAGCAGCTCGGTAGCTCGCTGGGCTCATAACCCAGAGGTCGCAGGTTCAAATCCTGTCCCCGCTACTCTGACCACAGGCCCGGTACGAAAGTACCGGGCCTGTGGCGTATCCGGAGCCGGCCGCGGCGCGGTCCCGGCCGGCGGATTCTCAGACGATTCACAGGAAGCGGAAAGCGGCTTCTCACGCTCCGCCGTCACGCTGTCACCATGACCATGGCCTCGCCCCACGGGCGCACGCAGCTGCTGCACGACGACGGAAGCCCCGTACGAGTACTGGTCGTCGACGACGAGGCGCCGCTCGCCGATCTGCTCACCCTCGCCCTGCGCTACGAGGGCTGGGAAGTGCGGACGGCCGCGGACGGCGCCGAAGCGGCCACCGCCGCCCGGGACTTCCGGCCGGACGCCGTCGTCCTCGACATGATGCTGCCGGACGTGGACGGGCTGACCGTCCTCGGCCGGCTGCGCCGCGCGCAGCCGGACGTCCCCGTCCTGTTCCTCACCGCCAAGGACTCCGTCGAGGACCGGATCGCGGGTCTGACGGCCGGCGGCGACGACTACGTCACCAAGCCGTTCAGCCTGGAGGAGGTCGTCGCCCGGCTGCGCGGGCTGCTGCGCCGGTCGCGGGCGGTGGCGCCGCGCAGCGAGTCGGTGCTCAGGGTGGGCGACCTGGTGCTGGACGAGGACAGCCACGAGGTCTCCCGCGGCGGCACCGAGATCCATCTGACCGCCACCGAGTTCGAGCTGCTGCGCTTCCTGATGCGCAACCCGCGCCGGGTGCTCAGCAAGCCGCAGATCCTGGACCGGGTGTGGTCCTACGACTTCGGCGGGCAGGCCAACGTCGTCGAGCTCTACATCTCCTATCTGCGCCGGAAGATCGACGCCGGTCGGGAGCCGATGATCCACACCCGGCGGGGCGTCGGCTATCTGATCAAGCCGGCCCAGTCGGCGCAGCCGCCGGAGCCCCGGCAGTCCGACCAGCCGCCGGTGCTGCGCCCCCGGCAGCCGCAGTCGCAGCCCTACCGGCCGGCCCAGGTGGCCCAGCCGCCGCAGCGCCCCCAGCAGTCCCGTCCCACGCGCCCCACGCGTTTCGCGTGAGGCGCCGCCCCCGCCTGCTGCGGACCCGGCTGGTTCTCTCCACGGTCGCCCTCGTCGCCGTCGTCTGCGCGGTGATCGCCACGGTCACCACGATCGCCCTGCGCAGCTATCTCTACGGGCAGCTCGACACGCAGCTCGGCGAGGTGGCCCGTCGGGCCGCCGGGCCGCACGGCGGACAGCACGACGGGCACGACGGGCAGCGCCCCGACGACCCGTACGGCAGCGACCCGCTGCGCTTCCTGCGCGGCGGCGGCCAGCCCATCGGCACGGTGGGGGCGATCGTCACGGACGGCGGGCAGGTGGCCGAGGCTGCGGTCAGCACCCAGCCGGACAGCGAGCGCCCCGGCTTCCCCAAGCTGGAGCCGCTCACCGCCGCGCAGAGCGACGCCCTGGCCCGTCCGGCCCGGGACGGCAGGCCGCACGACGTGGAGGTGCCGGGCCACGGCGACTACCGGGTGATGTCCGTCGTCGCGCACGACGGCACCGCCTACCTCGTCGGCCTCCCCACCGACGCCGCCCAGGAGACCCTCGACACGCTCATCCTCGTCGAGGTGTGCGTCAGCGCCACCGGGCTCCTCGCCGCCGGGATCGCGGCGGCGGCGAGCGTACGGATCGCCCTGGGACCGCTGCGGCGCGTGGCGGCCACGGCCACCCGGGTGCTGCAGCTCCCCCTGCACTCGGGGGAGGTGGCGCTGCACGAGCGCGTGCCCGAGTCGGAGGCGGATCCGCGCACCGAGGTCGGGCAGGTCGGCGCCGCGCTCAACCTCGTGCTGGGGCACGTCGGTTCGGCGCTGGCGGCGCGGCAGGAGAGCGAGACGCGCGTACGGCAGTTCGTCGCCGACGCCAGCCACGAGCTGCGCACGCCGCTCGCCTCGATCCGCGGCTACGCCGAACTCACCCGCCGCAGCGGCGAGGAGACCGGCCCCGCCACCCGGCACGCGCTCGGCCGCATCGAGTCCGAGGCGCACCGCATGACCGGGCTGGTGGAGGACCTGCTGCTGCTCGCCCGGCTGGATGCCGGGCGGCCGCTGGCGTCCGAGGACGCCGACCTCTCGCTGCTGGTGGTCGACACGGTGAGCGACGCGCGGGTCGCCGGGCCGGATCACAAGTGGCGCCTGGAGGTGCCGGAAGAGCCGGCCGTGGTGCGCGGCGACGCGGCCAGGCTCCAGCAGGTGCTGGTCAATCTGCTGGCCAACGCGCGGACGCACACCCCGGCGGGCACGACGGTGACGGCCCGGGTGCGGGCCGAGGCGCACGCCCCCGTGGCGCTGGAGGTCGAGGACGACGGGCCGGGGATCCCGGAGGCGGTGCTGCCGCACGTCTTCGAGCGGTTCGCCCGCGGCGACGCGGGGCGTTCCCGCGCGTCGGGGGGAGGCTCGGGGCTGGGCCTGGCGATCGTGCGCGCGGTGGTGGAGGCGCACAAGGGCCGGGTGGCGGTGGCGAGCGTACCGGGACGGACGGTCTTCCGGGTGGAACTGCCCGTCGCCTGACGTCGCCTGACAGGTATACGGCCGACCCGGCCGCAAACGCACAGCCCGCTCACAGCTTCGGCATACGGCCGGGACAGCCGCGCCCGAAAGGGTCGGTCCATGACCCAGCCACCACTGGAACGGACCGTCTCGGGCGGGCTGCCGGCCCGCGCGCCCGTCGGGGGCAGCGCGATCGTGCTCGACGTCGTCATCCCCGTCCACAACGAAGAGGACGACCTGGAGAGCTGCGTCCGCCGCCTCCACACGTATCTGTCGGACTGCTTCCCGTATCCCTTCCGGATCACCATCGCCGACAACGCCAGCACCGACCGCACGCCCGAGGTCGCCGCCGTGCTCGACGACGCGATCGAGGAGGTCACGGCCGTACGGCTGGAGCAGAAGGGACGCGGGCGGGCGCTGCACACCGTCTGGTCGCTGTCCGAGGCGCCGGTGCTGGCCTATATGGACGTCGACCTGTCGACCGATCTGAACGCCCTGCTGCCGCTCGTCGCCCCGCTGCTCTCCGGCCACTCCGACCTGGCCATAGGGTCACGGCTGGCGGGCGGTTCGCGGGTGGTGCGCGGACCGAAGCGGGAGTTCGTCTCCCGCGCGTACAACCTCATCCTGCGCACCGGGCTCTCGGCGCGCTTCTCCGATGCGCAGTGCGGCTTCAAGGCCATCCGCAAGGACGTCGCCGAGCAGCTGCTGCCGCTGGTCGAGGACACCGGGTGGTTCTTCGACACCGAGATGCTGGTGCTGGCCGAGCGCGCCGGGCTGCGCATCCACGAGGTGCCGGTGGACTGGGTCGACGACCCGGACAGCTCCGTGCACATCGTGCGCACCGCCACCGACGACTTGCGCGGCGTCTGGCGCATCGGGCGGGCCCTGGCCACCGGCCGGCTGCCGCTCGACCGGCTGACCCGGCCGTTCGGCGACGACCCGCGCGACCGCGCGGTGCCGGGCGTCCCGCGCGGGCTGGCCCGGCAGCTGCTGGGCTTCTGCGCGGTCGGCGTCGCCTCCACGCTCGCCTACCTCGGGCTGTATTCGCTGCTGCGCACGGCCGTCGGGCCGCAGCTCGCGAACGCCGTGGCGCTGCTGGTCACCGCCGTGGCCAACACCGCCGCCAACCGCCGCCTGACCTTCGGGGTGCGGGGCCGGGAGCGGGCGGTGCGGCATCAGGCGCAGGGGCTGGTCGTCTTCGGCATCGGCCTGGCGCTGACCAGCGGATCGCTGGCCGCGCTGGACCTGGCGGGCGGCGAGGTCTCGCACGGCACCGAGCTGTCGGTGCTCGTCGCCGCCAACCTCGCCGCGACGGCGCTGCGCTTCCTGCTGCTGCGCACCTGGGTCTTTTCGTCCAACCGGTTCCACGAACAGGGGAGTTCCCGATGACCGCCCGCCCACCACTGCGACGACCACGGCTTGCGCGGCCCTCGCCAGCGCTGCTGGTGCTGCTGGCCGCGACCGCCGCGCTCTACCTCTGGGACCTGGCGGCCTCGGGCTACGCCAACCAGTTCTACGCGGCGGCCGCACAGGCCGGCAGCGCGAGCTGGAAGGCCTTCTTCTTCGGCTCGTCGGACGCGGGGAACTCCATCACCGTCGACAAGCCGCCCGCCTCGCTGTGGCCGATGGCGCTGTCGGTGCGGATGTTCGGCCTCGGCTCATGGTCCATTCTGGTGCCCGAGGCGCTGATGGGCGTGGCCGCCGTGGGCGTGCTGTACGCGACCGTGCGCCGCTCCGCCGGGCGGGCGGCGGGACTGCTCGCCGGCGCCGCCTTCGCGCTGACGCCCGTCGCCGCGCTGATGTTCCGCTTCGACAACCCCGATGCGCTGCTGTGCCTGCTGATGGTGTGCGCGGTGGCGTGTGTGCTGCGTGCGCTGGAAGGGGCGAAGACGGGCTGGCTGCTGGCCGCCGGTCTCTGCTTCGGCCTGGGCTTTCTGACCAAGACGCTCCAGGCCTGGCTGATCCTGCCGCCGATGGCGCTGCTCTACGCCTGCTGCGCCCCCACCCGTCCGCTGCGGCGGGTGGGTCAACTGCTGCTGGCGGGGCTGGTGCTGGTGGTCTCCGGTGGCTGGTGGGTCGCCGCCGTGGAGCTGTGGCCCAAGGGCTCCCGCCCGTACATCGGCGGCTCGCAGCACAACAGCTTCCTTGAGCTGACCTTCGGCTACAACGGGCTCGGCCGCATCAACGGCAACGAGACCGGCAGCGTCGGCGGTGGCGGCCCGGCCGGTGGCGGCGGTGGCGGCGGTGGCCGGTGGGGCGACACGGGCCTCGGGCGACTCTTCGGCTCGGACATGGGCGGGCAGATCGCCTGGCTGCTCCCGGCGACCTTCGTGCTGCTGCTGGCGGGGCTGTGGCTGACGCGCCGGATCAAGCGGGCCGCGGAGTCTGCGGACACCGCGGCTGACGCCGTGGACACCGCCGCCGAT
Source organism: Streptomyces olivoverticillatus (assembly GCF_014203555.1). GTDB lineage: Bacteria > Actinomycetota > Actinomycetes > Streptomycetales > Streptomycetaceae > Streptomyces > Streptomyces olivoverticillatus. The sequence goes on from NZ_JACHJH010000004.1 coordinate 394,569, forward strand.
GCCGTGGCCACCCGGCGGAGGATGGCCTTCCTTGCGTGGGGCGGGGCGCTGCTGATGACCTTCGGGATCTTCAGCTTCATGTCCGGGATCTTCCACCAGTACTACAACATCGCGCTCGCCCCCTACGTCTGTGCCGTCGTCGCCATCGGCGCGGTGGTGCTGTGGGAGCGCACGGAGCGGTGGGCGTCGGTGCTGCTGGCCATGGTGACGGCCGGGACGGCGGTGTGGGCGTACGTGCTGCTGGAGCGCACTCCGCAGTGGCTGCCGTGGCTGCGGTGGGTGGTGCCCGCGGCCGGAGTGGCGGCCGCGGTGGGGCTGTTGGCCGTGCGGCGTGCGGGTAGCAAGCTTCCGGCGCGGGCCGTGGGCGCGCTGGCGGTGGCGAGCGCTCTGGCAGCGCCCCTCGCCTACACGCTGAACACGGTGAACACCGCGCACGGCGGATCGATCGTGACGGCCGGGCCCGCGGTCCGGGGAGCACACGGGGGCTTCCCGGGCGGCGGCAAGCGGCAGGGGAAGGGACGCCAGGCAGGCGGCTTCGGCGCGTGGGGCGGCCAGGCGCAGCGGGCCGGGAAGCCGGAGGCGGCCGGTGGCCGTGGCCTCGGAGGCTTCGGCGGTCCGGGCGGCTTCGGCGGTCCCGGCGGTCCCGGTGGTCCCGGCGGCCCGCAGCAGCGCGGCGGCAGTGGCGGCATGGGCGGCGGCATGGGCGGTCTGCTCGGCGGTCAGAAGGTGAGCGCCGCGGCGGCGGCCGCGCTGAAGCGGGACGCCGGTTCGTACACCTGGGCCGCGGCGGCGGTCGGTTCGCAGAACGCGGCCGGCTTCCAACTGGCCACCGGCGAGCCGGTGATGCCCGTGGGCGGCTTCAACGGCAGCGATCCTTCGCCGACGTTGCGGCAGTTCCAGAAGTATGTGAAGGACGGGAAGATCCACTACTTCATCGCCACCGGCGGGGAGCGCGGCGGCGGCGGGCGCGGCGGGCGCGGCGAGGGCGGGCGCGGGTACTCCGCGCAGATCACCGCCTGGGTCCAGGCGCACTTCCCCAAGGTCTCCGTCGGCGGTACGACGCTCTACGACCTGAGCCGGGGGGAGGGCGCCCGGTCGTAGCCGGCGGGCTGCCGGGGCCGGGGCGTGTCCGGTGGGGCGTGTGCCGACCCACCGGACACGCCCTAGCATCGGGTACGTACCGGCGGGCGCAGCGGAGAGGGAGAGCGCGCAGATGGCAAGCAGTCGCGCAGGCAACCCCAGGACCAGTGTGTGGCTGGCCGGGAAGACGGCTCCGAAGCGCAAGTCCGAGGGCCCGGGCGGTGGGCTGGACCGGCGGCGGATCGTCGCCACGACGGTCCGGCTGCTGGATGCCGAGGGGCTGGCCAAGTTCTCCATGCGCCGGCTGGCCGCGGAGCTGGGCGTGACCGCCATGTCGGTCTATTGGTACGTCGAGAACAAGGACGACCTCTTGGAGCTCGCCCTCGACGAGGTGTGCGCCGAGATGGCGGTGCCCGACCCGGCCGACGAGGGCGCCGACTGGCGCGACCAGCTCCGGCAGCTGGCCGCCGAGTACCGCACCATGCTCGTCGGCCACCCGTGGGTGGCGCAGCTGGTGGGCCGGTACCTCAACATCGGCCCGCACTCGATGGCCTTCTCCGAGACCGCGCTGCTGGTGATGCGGCGCAGCGGCCTGGGGCAGGAGGCGATGAGCGGGGCGCTGAACGCGATCTTCCAGTTCGTCTACGGGTTCAGCACCGTCGAGGGGCTGTACCGGGACCGCTGCCGCGCGGCGGGGCTCACCGAGGACGAGTACCTCAAGCAGGTCACGGACATGGTCTCCACCGGGCCGGAGTTCACCGAGACCTACCAGGAGGCCGCGGGGATGGTGCAGGCGCGCGCCGCCGACTCGGTGGCCGCGATGCGCGAGCGGGACTTCGCCTTCGCCCTGGACACGGTGATCGCGGGGCTGGAGACCATGCGGGACCGTCCGGGCAGCGGTACGTCAGGGCAGTAGGCAGGCAACCGCGGCGAAAAGCATCGGCCCCGGTGGCCGCTGCCCCAGGCCGTCCCCTGCCTGTTGTGTGGGTTGCAGCGGCCGCCGGGGCCGTGGTCCGGGAGTCGTGCTTGCCGTTCGGGCTCCCGTCCCGCCGGGGGCGTACGCGTCTCCGCTCGTGACGCGTACGCCCCCGGGTCCTGGGGTCAGTCCGCCTGGGCGGCGGGCTGTGCGTCCGCCGGGGCGGACGGCTTGTTGCTCTTCAGCGCGACTTCCTTGATGAAGAGGGTCACGATGAAGGCGATCAGCGCGCAGGGCGCCGCGTAGAGGAAGATGTCCCCGACCGCGTGCCCGTAGGCGCTCTCGAAGATCTCGCGGATCGGGCCGGGCATCGTCGAGGGCTTGGGGATGCTGCCGCCCGAGGGGTTGCCGTGGGCCACGGCGGCCGCGGCCTTGGGGCCGAGCTTGGTCAGGCCGTCCTTGACGTAGTCCGGGACCTTGCTGGCGAGGACCGCGCCCAGCGCCGAGACGCCGACCGCACCGCCGAGGGAGCGGAAGAACGTGACGACCGAGCTGGCGGCGCCGAGGTCCTTGGGGGCGACCTGGTTCTGCGCGGCGAGCACCAGGTTCTGCATCATCATGCCGATGCCCAGGCCCATGAGCGCCATGTAGATGGCCAGGTGCCAGTACGGGGTGTCGTAGCGCATCGTGCCCAGCAGCCCCAGGCCGGCGGTGAGCAGGGCGCCGCCCGACACCAGCCAGGCCTTCCAGCGGCCGGTCTTGGTGATGACCTGGCCGGAGACGGTCGAGGAGACGAACAGACCGCCGATCATCGGGATGGTCATCACGCCGGACATCGTCGGCGACTCGCCGCGCGCCAGCTGGAAGTACTGCGAGAAGAAGACCGTGCCGACGAACATCGCGGTGCCGACGAAGAGGCTCGCGAAGGAGGCGAGGGCGATCGTCTTGTTGCGGAACAGCCGCAGCGGGATGATCGGTTCGGCCGCCTTGGCCTCGGTCAGCACGAAGAGCGCGCCGAGCAGGAGCGAGCCGCCGACCATGGTGTAGGTCTGCCAGGACAGCCAGTCGTAGTCCTTGCCCGCCCGGGTCACCCAGACCAGCAGCAGGGTCACGGCGGCGGTGATGAAGAAGGCGCCGAGCCAGTCGACCTTGACGTCCCGCTTCACCACGGGCAGCTTCAGCGTCTTCTGCAGCACGACCAGCGCGATGATCGCGAACGGCACGCCGACGTAGAAGCACCAGCGCCAGCCGAGCCAGTCGGTGTCGGTGATGACGCCGCCCAGCAGCGGGCCGCCGACGGTCGCGACGGCGAAGGTCGCGCCGAGGTAGCCGCTGTAACGCCCGCGCTCCCGCGGGGAGATCATCGCGGCCATGACGATCTGCGCCAGGGCCGACAGGCCGCCCACGCCGATGCCCTGCACGACGCGGCAGGCGATCAGCATGCCGGTGTTCTGCGACAGTCCGGCCACCACCGAGCCGGCGACGTAGATCACCAGGGCCAGCTGGACCAGCAGCTTCTTGCTGAAGAGGTCGGAGAGCTTGCCCCACAGCGGGGTGGCCGCGGTCATCGCCAGCAGCGAGGCCGTCACGACCCAGGTGTAGGAGGACTGGCTGCCGTGCAGATCGTGGATGATCTCCGGCAGGGCGTTGGAGACGATCGTCGACGACAGGATCGCCACGAACATGCCGAGCAGCAGGCCGGAGAGGGCCTCCATGATCTGACGGTGCGTCATGGGCGGATGGCCGGAGGCGTCGCCGGGTATCTCGGAGGCGTCCCGCACACCTGCTGGTGTGGACGTGGTCATGGACTTCCTTTTCGTGGTCGGGCTCTTGTGCGGTGTACGGGGAGGTGCAACGTCAGGCGTGGGGCAGCGCGGCCACACGCGGCCGGCAGTCGCCGACGCTCTCGCGGAACCGCTTCAACAGGCCGACGAGCCGGCCGACGTCGTCGTCGGACCAGTCCCCCAGGCGGGCGGCGAGCGTCTCCGTGTAGCGCACGGAGACCTCGTGCAGCAGTTCCTCGCCGCTGGGGGTCAGGCCGATCAGCCGGGACCGCTTGTCCAGCACGTCGGGCCGGCGTTCGAGCCAGCCGCGCTCGGCCGCGCAGGCCACATGGCGGCTGGTCACCGAGGCGTCGATGTCCAGCAGTTCGCCCAGCCGCGACATCCGCATCTCGCCGTGCTGCTTGAGCAGGGCGAGGAGGGTGGCGGTGGCGGGGGAGCAGTCCTGCGGCAGCACGCGGGCGAGGCCGCGCCGCACGGCGGCGACGGCGCTCAGCTGGCGGGCCAGCTCCTCGTACTGCTCCTGGGCGGCCATGGCGGCGTCGGCCCTCCTCTGCGATGTTCGTTGCTTAGGGCAACCATAGAGAAGTTTGGTTGCTGAAGGCAAATGAAATATGGTCGTACCGGGTAAAGAAACCGCCAAGCCTTGCCTGCGGGGCCGTAAAGCGGCAGCCCAGAGCCCCCGCCGCGATTCCGCTTCGCTAGGGTCCTGGCCCATGGCCAACCCTCATCAGCAGAGCCCTGACGGCAACTACGACCCGGCGGGCAGCACTCAGATGTTCCGCGCCTTCGTCGACGAGGCCGCCCCCGGCGGCCGCGCCCCCGCCGCGCCCGCCGCCCGCGGCGGCTCCGGCCCGAAGCCCGGAATGATCATTGGCGTGATCGTGGCGATCGCGGTCGTCGCGGGCGTGGCCTGGCTGGCGCTGGGCTGATCGCTTCTTGGCCGTGCGTGCCCGCCGGCAGCTCCACCGAGACGTCCCGCGTCTCGATGTGCATGCCGGGGAGCACCCGCCATTCCTCCACGCACACCGTCCACTCCTCTTCCACGGCCTGCCCGGCCGCGATCGGCGCGGGCAGCGGGAAGGCGGTGGGCACGGTCGCCCAGTCGGTGCCGAGCACCCCGATGACATGCGTCCCGAGCGTGACGGTGCCGCCGGTGACCGGGGTGCCGCCGGTGTTGGCGAAGGTGAGTGCCACCCGCTCGCACCAGCGCTGATCCGCCGGTGCGCGGCGCGGTCCGAAGACGCTCAGGACCGCCGGTCCGGGGGTGCCCTGCGGCGTGGTGGGCGCGGTCGGCGCCGGGGCGGAGGGCAGCGGTGCGCCGCTGCCGCTTCCGTGCGCCGGGGGCCGGCTGCCGCTCGTGGCGGGGGCCGGGCCGGGCCGTGGGGCCGTGGTGACACCAGGGGAAGCCGTGGGGCCGTGATCGCGGCCCGCGGTCTGCCGGGGCGCGGGGGTCTTCGGGGCCGTCGTCGGCTGCGGTGCGCGCGAGGACGGCCGGCTGCTGCCGGCATCCAGCGGTACGAGCACCACGCCGCCCTTCGGCGGCACGGCCCCGTACGGCGCCCGGGACGAGCCGGGCCCCGCGGCGTCCGCCGCGACATAGCCCTCGCGGTGGCCGGCGCCGCAGCCCGTCAGGGCGGCTCCCAGGCAGAGCGAGCCGAGTGCGGCGGCCGAAGCGCAGGCGATCGTCTTCCGTCGCATCGGCCCAGTGTGGCTGACGCTCCGTCAGGTGTATATATGTGCGACGCGGTCCCGGTCGTCGGCCCGGCGGCCGGGACGGTCCGCCTCAGTCCGCGATGAGCCCTTCGCGCAGCTGCGAGAGCGTCCGCGTGAGCAGCCGTGAGACGTGCATCTGGGAGATGCCGACTTCCTCGCCGATCTGGGACTGGGTCATGTTGGCGAAGAACCGCAGCATGATGATCTGGCGCTCGCGCGGCGGCAGCTTGGCCAGCAGCGGCTTGAGCGACTCGCGGTACTCCACGCCCTCCAGCGCCGAGTCCTCGTACCCCAGGCGGTCGGCCAGGGAGCCCTCGCCGCCGTCGTCCTCGGGGGAGGGGGAGTCCAGCGAGGACGCCGTGTAGGCGTTGCCCACGGCCAGGCCGTCGACCACGTCCTCCTCGGAGACGCCCAGGCACAGGGCCAGCTCGGGGACGGTCGGCGACCGGTCGAGCTTCTGTGCGAGCTCGTCGCTGGCCTTGGTGAGGGCCAGCCGCAGCTCCTGCAGTCGCCGCGGGACCCGCACCGACCAGCTGGTGTCGCGGAAGAAGCGCTTGATCTCGCCCACGACGGTCGGCATCGCGAACGTCGGGAATTCGACACCCCGTTCGCAGTCGAACCGGTCGATCGCCTTGATCAGGCCGATCGTGCCGACCTGGACGATGTCCTCCATGGGCTCGTTGCGGCTGCGGAAGCGCGCGGCCGCGTAGCGCACGAGGGGGAGGTTGAGCTCGATGAGGGTGTCGCGGACGTACGTACGCTCGGCGCTGTCCCGCTCGAGCGTGGCGAGCCGCAGGAACAGGGAGCGGGAGAGGGTGCGGGTGTCGATGGCCTCACAGTCGTCGAGCACGGCGTGCGGTGCGTCAGTGGCGAGCACCTTCGCGCTGCCCAGGTCTACGGACATGCCACCCCCTTGAGGTCGCGGACGGGATCACAGCGGCCCCCTGGCCGAGGGCACGGCCGAGGGCGTTCAGCCTCCACCTGAATACCGGAGGCTGCGCTGCGGCAAACGCAGTTCCTGCAGAATGTCACATGTCGGCAACGCGCTGTAGCGTCAAGTCGACTTATCTTCCCCGGGACCTCGGGGCGGGGTCACCCGGGAGGGTTAGGCGTCGATTCGATTTGCGGAACGCAGCCGGGCGAAGCTCCGTGAGAGTAGCCGGGACACATGCATCTGCGACACCCCCAGCTCCGCGCTGATCTGGGACTGCGTCAAATTGCTGTAGTAGCGCAGTAGGAGGATGCGCTGTTCGCGCTCCGGCAGCTGTACGAGCAGGTGGCGTACGAGATCGCGGTGCTCGACCCCGGCCAGCGCCGGGTCCTCGTAGCCCAGCCGGTCCAGCAGTCCCGGCAGCCCGTCGCCCTCCTGGGCGGCTTCCAGCGAGGTCGCGTGGTACGAGCGGCCCGCTTCGATGCAGGCCAGCACCTCGTCCTCGCCGATCTTGAGCCGCTCGGCGATCTCGGCGGTCGTCGGGGACCGCCCGTGCAGCACCGTCAGGTCCTCGGTGGCGCCGTTGACCTGCACCCACAGCTCGTGGAGGCGGCGCGGGACGTGCACGGTGCGGACGTTGTCGCGGAAGTACCGCTTGATCTCGCCGACCACGGTCGGCATCGCGAAGGTCGGGAACTGCACCCCGCGGGCGGGGTCGAACCGGTCGATGGCGTTGATCAGCCCGATGGTGCCGACCTGGACCACGTCCTCCATGGGCTCGTTGCGGCTGCGAAAGCGCGCCGCCGCGTACCGCACGAGCGGAAGGTTGGCTTCGATCAGGGCGGCGCGCACGCGGGCGTGCTCGGGCGTGCCCGGCTCCAGGCCGGCGAACTCCTTGAAGAGCACCTGGGTCAGGGCTCGCGCGTCGGCGCCCCTGCTCTCCCGGGTGCGGGGGGCCTCGGCGGGGACGTCGGTCTCGCCGCGGTGGGGGTCCTCGGGGGCGTCGGTGCGATCCGCTTCTCCGTCGGGTTCTTCGCGTCGGAGAGGGGCTTCGGGCGCTGTACGGGCCGGCACGGTCACCACCCCTTCACGGTCCCTTCACGGTTCAACTCATCCTGCAAAAGCGGTCATAGCATCACAAGACATGTGCACTGTGTGCAAGCACCGCATAACGTCGTGTTGACGACGAAAAGCGGCCCCTCACCACGATGGTGAGGGGCCGGGAGACGCATGCGCCGGGGGCGCGACGCAGGAGGTCAGAAGGGATAGTCGGCAATCACCCAGGTGGCGAATTCGCGCCACTGGCCGACGCCCGCTTGGTGGGCCGGGTGGTCGAGGTAGCGCTGGAGCGCCTCGGTGTCCTCGACGGAGGAGTTGATGGCGTAGTCGTACGCGATCGGCCGGTCCGAGACGTTCCAGCCGCACTCCCACGAGCGCAGCTCCGGGATCTGTCCGCCGAGTTCCTCGAACGCCTGCACGCCGGCGACCACGCGCGGGTCGTCGCGCTCGACGCCCTCGTTGAGCTTGAACAGGACGAGGTGGCGGATCATGGGTGCTGCCTTCGCTGCTGGTCGGTGCGGACGGTCGGCTCAGTTGATCAGATGGGTCATGAACTCGCCGATGCTCTTGGCGGCGTCCGAGATCCCCTCGAACCCTATCTGGACGAGCTCGGCCGACCGGGCGGGGGAGTGGATGATCGTGTACGCCACGAAGATGCCGAGGCCCCAGAGCACGACCTTCTTCGTTTGCACCATGACCCACTGCCTCCCCTGCCGTCCCGTGTGCGGTCGCGAGAGTCTATCCGTGCAACCGTGCGAATGGACGTATGGCCGAATCCCATGGGCGTGGCGCGTTGACGTCGCCGCGGAGCGGGGGCCGGGTGGCGGACCGCACGTCCTCGCGCCGTATTCAAGGCCATAAGCCCCTGCAGACGGGGCCCTTCGCCCGCCCGGCGGGCCCGCGGCGGGGGCGGAGGATGGTTGCGGGCCCGCGGACCTGGCAGCGATCCGCCGGGCCGAGACACGGCCCCGCACTGTGGGGTCCGGCCGCGCATCCCCCGTCCGCAGGCCGGACTTGCCGGGCCGTGTCCTCGCCGGGGGAAGCGGCGCCCTCCCCCGATGCCGCTTCCCCCGGCCCGGAAGGTGAGAGCCGGCCGTCGCCGGGGCACCAGAAAGGCACACGGTGTGCCCGGCGAGAGAAGGCGGTGAGGTTGGCCATGGGGGTCTACGAGCCCGCCTTCAGCCTGCGGGAGCGCGTGGTGCGGGGAGCGGTCGTCGTCGAACTGACCGGAGAAATCGACATCCTGGCCGAGCAGCGGCTGGCCCCCTTGCTGGAGGCACTGGCCGGGCGGTCCCGGGAGGTGCTCGTGATCGACCTGCGGCACGTGACGTTCATCGACGCGAGCGGCGTGCGGCTGCTGCTGCGGGCGCGCGACCGGGTGGTGCGCGGCGGCGGGCGGCTGCGGGTCGTGCGCGGCGGCGCCACGGTGGCGAAGGTGATCCGCATCGCGGGCGTGGAGCCCGCCTTCACCTGGCTGGACGGCTTCCCCGCCGCCCTGGGCGGCGTCCCGGCCTAGGGCGTGTCCGATGGGTCGGCACAGGCCCCGCGACTCCCCCAGCTACCGCTGGGAGGTGCCCCCAGCACGGCACCTCGCTGCGTTGTCGCACGACCCGAGTACGCCCAGTACGCGGGTCATGCTCCGCCTCGCGATGCTCCCCCAGCTACCGCTGGGAGGTGCCCCCAGCGCCAGACGCCGCGGGGCCCGCACTGACCCACCGGACACGCCCTAGGACGCCGGTCCGGCGCCCGGGAACTCCGCCTCCAACTGCGCCTGCACCTCCGCCGCTTCCGCCGCGCCCCGGCTCTCCAGCACCTCGTAGGCCTCCCGCAGGCAGCCCAGACCCGGCCGCGGCTCGCCCAGCGCGGGCAGCGCACGGCCGCGGGCGGCCAGTGCGAGCCCGCGGCAGTACGCGTCCCCCAGCCGCCCCTCGATCTCCAGTGCCCGGTCCGCGGCGGTCAGGGCCTCCCGGTGCTGGCGCTGGGCCAGCCGGCAGTGGGCCAGCCGCGCCCACAGCAGCGCCTCGCGGCGCGGGTCGGGCACCGGCCCGCCGGTCGCCAACTCCAGGGCCTCGCGGAAGCGTTCGACGGCGACGGCCGGGCGGTTGGTCCGCAGGTAGACCCAGCCGGCCTGGTGGAGGGCGTGCGCCAGGGCCGGGGCGTGGCCCGGCTCCCGGGCCCGGTCCACTGCCTCGTTCACCGCCTTCAGCGCCTCCTCGGTGCGGCCCGCGGCCATGGCGGCGCGGCCGGTGTCCGCGAGCGCCTCGATCGCACAGCTCGCCGCGCCGTCGGCGCGCAGGCGCTCCTCGGCCCGTACGAGCAGGGGCAGCGCCTCCTCGGGGCGGCCCAACGAGGTGAGGACGACGCCCAGTTCGTGCGAGGCGAGGGTGACGGTGAGGCCGTCGCCCGCCGCCTCGGCCATGCGCAGGCTCGCGCGCAGGTCGCGCTCCGCGCGTTCGTAGGTGTCCGGGCCGTGGTGGGGCGCGCCGAGCAGCCGCAGGAGGCGGGCGGCGACGGCGTCGTCCCCGGCTTGCCGGGCCCGCTCCAGCGCCTGCCCGGCGGGCTCCTCCACGTCGCGGTGGCGGGCGGTGCCGGAGGTCAGCTGCGCCCAGATGGTCAGCAGGTCTGCCGCGGGCCGCAGCGCGCCGGGGACGTCGAGGGCGAGCAACTGCCGCACGGTGGCGAGGAGGTAGGGGTGGGTGTCGTGCAGCCAGGCGCGGGCGCCGGCGACGTCGTGCAGCGGCCGCCCGGTGGTCGCCAGGCGATGGTGCAGGTGGCGGGGGAGCGGGCTGTCGGGGCGGGTGCGCAGCAGCGCGGTGACGGCCGTGGCGAGGTGGTGGTCGAGCAGCCGCAGCAGCGCGGCGTCCCGGACCGGGGGGCTGTCGGTGCGTTCGCTCTGCTGGCGGGCGGATCGTTTCACCAGGTCGTGGTGGCCGTAGCGGCCCGGCCCGGCGGTCTCGACCAGCCCGGCCGCGACGAGGTCGCGGGCGAGGGCTTCGGCCGTGGCCTCGTCGGTCTCCAGGAGCGCGGCCGCGACGGCGGCGTCGAAGGAGCGCACGTCGGGCAGTGCCGTGAGCCGGAACGCCCGTGCGGCGTCCGGCCCGAGGGCGGCGTAGGCGATGCGGCAGGCGGCCTCGACGGCGAGCCCGTCGCCCTCGCGGAGCTCCGCGAGCCGTTTGCGCTCGTCCTCCAGCGCGCTCGCGAGCCCGGCGGCATCGGTGAACGCCCCGGCGGCGAGCTGCGCGCGGGCGATGCGCAGCGCGAGGGGCAGACCGTCGCAGGCGGCGACGAGGGCATGCGCGGCGGCGGGCGCCGGGCCGGGTCGGTCGGGCCGTTCGCCGCCGGCGTCCGGGCTGTGCGCCTGCGGGCTTTCGCTGCCGGCTCCATGGTCCGGCGCGCCGAGGCCCGCGCGGGCGCCGGGTGTCGCTTCGGCCTGGGCTCCCGGGACTTCGGCACGCGCTTGCCGCTCCTCGCTGCCGGCTCCCTGGTCCGGCGCGCCGAGGCCCGCGCGGGCGCCGGGTGTCGCTTCGGCCTGGGCTCCCGGGACTTCGGCACGCGCCTGCCGCTCCTCGCTGCCGGCCTCCCGGTCCGGCGCGCCGAGGCCCGCCCGGCCCCCGGCCCCCGCCGCCCTCAGCAGTGCCTCGGCCTCCTCCTCCGGCAGGGGGCCCACCTCGATCACCTGGGCCCCCGGTGGTGTGCCCTGCGGGCAGCCGGTGGCCAGGACCGCGCACGTCGAGCCGCCCGGCATCAGGCGCAGGATCTGGTCGGCGTCCCGGGCGTCGTCCAGGAGGATCAGCATCCGGCGGCCCGTGGTCAGGGAGCGGTACAGGGCCGTGCGGCGCTCCGGGCCCTCCGGCATCGACTCGTCGGTGACGCCGAGTTCGCGGAGCAGGTGCCCCGGTGCGTCCAGGGCCTCGCCCCGCAGGTCCACATGGATCCGCCCGTCGGGCAGGGCGCCCCGCAGCGCGTACGCCGTGTGCACGGCCAGCGCGGTCTTGCCTGCGCCGCCGGGGCCGGTGAGGACGGCGAGGGGGGTGCCGCGCCCGCCGCCGGGGGCCAGGGCCTCGCGCACGCGGGCGACGGTCTCCGCGCGGCCGGTGAAGCCGGCCACGTCCGGCGGGAAGCAGTCGGCCGCGGCCGGCGCCGCGACGGCGACGGCGACGGGGGCGGCCGCGAGCGCCGGGTCGCCCGCCAGCACCCGTTCGTGGAGGCGGCCGAGCTCGGGCCCGGGTTCGACGCCGAGCTTCTCCGCCAGCAGCCGCCGGGCGTCGGCGTAGACGGCGAGCGCCTCGGCCTGCCGGCCGGCCCGGTGCAGGGCCAGCATGAGCAGGGCGCGCGGCCGCTCGCGCAGCGGGTCCTCGGCGGCGAGCGCCCGCAGGTCGGCGACCACCGCTTCGTGCCGCCCCAGGGCGAGCGCGCAGTCCAGCAGGTCCTCGCGGGCGGCCAGGCGCAGTTCGGCGAGGCGGGCCCGCTCCCGTTCGGCGTACGGGCCGGGCAGTCCGGCCAGTGCGGTGCCCTCCCACAGCCGCAGGGCGCAGGTCAGCCGCTCGTGCGCACCGGTCGTGTCCCCGGCGCGCCGGGCGGAGGCGGCGGCCGTCAGGTGGTCCTGGAAGACGGCGGCGTCCAGTGCGCCGTCCTCGGCGCGCACCGCGAAGCCGCCGCCTGCCGAGACCAGCAGCTGGGCGCGGCCCCGGGGCGGCCGGTCGGGTTCCAGGGTGGCGCGCAGCCGGGAGACGTACGAGCGCAGGGTGGTCACCGCCCGCTGCGGCGGGGCGTCGCCCCACAGGGCGCCGACGAACTCGGAGACGGACAGCGGCCGCCCGTCGCGCAGCAGCAGGATCGCGAGCGCCGCCCGCTGCTGCGGGGAGCCCAGCTGCAGCGGCTGCCCGTCCCGCTCGGCCCGCACCGGGCCGAGCACGTGGAAGCGCAGGCCCGGCCCGGCGCTCGTGCCGTCGTTCTCGCTGTGCATGGGCCGGCCGCTCCTCGCTGCTGTGACGTGGTTCGACGATGCGCACAGTACCGGCGGGACGGCAGCCTTCCCCGGAACCGGCGGGTGCGTGGCGCACGCTCCCGCCGGCCCCGGGCGGCTCAGGAGGAGGACTGCACCAGGCGCAGCAGGGACGACGCCAGCCGGTCCACCTCCTCGGCGGTGTTGTAGAGCGCGAGCGAGGCCCGGGCCGCGCTCTCGACGCCGTAGTGCCGCAGGGAGGGCTGGGCGCAGTGGTGTCCGGCGCGGATGGCGATGCCTTCCGCGTCGAGCCACCGGGCGACCTCCGCCGGGTCCCGGCCCGCGAGGGTGAAGGTGAGCACGGCGATCTTCCCGGGTGCCGAGCCGAGGATCTCCAGTCCCGGCACGGCGGCCAGCGCCTGCTCCGCGTGGGCCAGCAGCGCCGTCTCGTACGCGGCGACGGCCTGCCGGTCGAAGGAGGTCAGCCAGTCGATCGCCGCGTGCAGGCCGACGACGCCGGCGATGTGCCCGGTGCCGGCCTCGAAGCAGTGCGGCACGGGCGCGAAGGTGCTGCCGGTGAAGTCGACCTGGTCGATCATGTTGCCGCCGCCCTGCCACGGCGGCATGGCGGCGAGCACCTCCGGCTTCCCGTAGAGCGCGCCGATCCCGGTCGGGCCGAACAGCTTGTGCCCGGAGAAGACGTAGAAGTCGGCACCCAACTCCTCGACGTCCACGGGGAAGTGGGCCACCGCCTGCGCCCCGTCCACCAGCACCTTGGCCCCGTACCGGTGGGCCAGCGCCGTCATCTCGCGCACCGGCGGCACCGTGCCCAGCACGTTCGACGCCTGGCTGACGGCGACGAGCCGGGTGCGGAAGGAGAGCAGGTCGGCGAAGGCGTCCTGGTCGATGGCGCCGTCCGCCGTGAGCGGGACGGGCACGACCCGGGCGCGCTTCTCCTTGGCGATCATCTGCCAGGGCACGATGTCGGAGTGGTGCTCCAGCACGGGCACGAGGATCTCGTCGCCCGGCCCGAGGCTGGCCCGCCCCCAGGTCTGGGCGACGAGGTTGACCGCCTCGGTGGTGCCGCGGGTGAAGACGATGCTCTCGGGCGACGCGGCGCCGAGGAAGCCGGCGACCGCCGCCCGCCCCCCTTCGTAGGCCTCCGTGGCCTCGCGGGCCATGGTGTGCGCGCCGCGGTGGATGTTGGAGTTGGCGGCGCTGTAGTAGGCGCCGAGGGCCTCGACGACCTGGCGGGGCTTCTGGGTGGTCGCCCCGTTGTCCAGCCAGACCAGCGGCCGGCCGTTCACGGTCCGGTGCAGGACCGGGACGTCGCGCCGGGCGTCCTGGGGGTCGAAGCCGGCCCTGCGCGGCGGGGACGCCGCCGGGGGCGCGGAAGGAGGCTCGTACGGGGCCGCGGACGAAGGCTCGTACGCGGCCCGGTACGCCCCGACGTCAGGCGTAGTCATGGAACTTGGACACCTCGACGTTCTGCAGGACGGCGACGGCGTCCTCGACCAGCACGGCCGCGTTGAAGTACGCGGTCAGCAGGTACGAGGTGATGGCCTTGCGGTCGGTGCCCATGTTGCGCATGGACAGGCCCGGCTCGACCTCGTCCGGCACGCCCGACGGGCGCAGCCCGATCACGCCCTGCTCGGCCTCGCCCACGCGCATCAGCATGATCTCGGTGACGCCCGCGCCCGCCGGGCCGCCGCCGGTGAAGCGGACCTTGTCGGAGGGCAGCAGCGGCACGCCCCGCCACGTCAGCAGCGGGCTGCCGAAGCGGGTGTCGATGACCGGCGGCACCCCGCGGCGGGTGCACTCGCGCCCGAACGCGGCGATGGCCTTGGGGTGGGCGAGGAAGTAGCCCGGCTGCTTCCAGACCCGCGAGAGCAGCTCGTCCAGGTCGTCGGGGGTCGGCGCGCCGGTCCGGGTCTGTACGCGCTGCCCCGGCGCGACGTTGTTGAACAGCCCGAACTCCGGGTGGTTGAGGATCAGCGACTCCTGGCGCTCGCGCAGCGCCTGGACGGTCAGGCCCGCCTGGACCCGGGTCTGGTCCATGGGCTCGTTGTAGAGGTCCGAGACGCGGGTGTGCACGCGCAGCACGGTCTGGGCCAGGCTCATGTGGTACTCGCGGGGCGCGTCCTCGTACTCCACGTAGGTGCCCGGCAGGTCGACCTCGCCGGTGTGCCCGCCGGAGAGGTCGACTGGCACCTCGGAGCCGGGCGTGGGCGTCCCGCCCGCGGCGTACGCGTCGAGCGCGGCCCGCAGGCCGGGGTCGCGCTCGGCCAGGGCGTCGAGGGCGGAGCGCGGCGCGGTGAGAGCGATACCGGAGGTGAGCGCCTTGACGGCGAACGGCAAGGGCTGACATCGGGCCCAGGAGTCGGCGCAGAAGAACTGGCCGTCCCCGAGGACGTCGAGCAGGGCGTCCTCGCCGTAGCGGCCGGTCGCCCGCTTCTCCGCCCGGCCGACGGCCAGCACCCACAGCCGGTCCGCGGCCCCGCCCTCGTCGGCGAGCACCTGGCCGGGCTGGAACTCGACCTGGGTGAACGCTCCGGCGAACTCCGTGAGCAGCGCCTCGTCCGCCTCCCGCAGGAACGGCAGCTCCCGCAGGTCCTCGGCGATCACGTGGTGGGCGCCGTCCTCGTGGTAGGTGCTGATGCGGTCGTCGCCCAGGATGAACGTCCGCCGCCGGTTGACCCGGTAGACGCCCGAGTCGACGTCCACCCACGGCAGTGCCCGCAGCACGTACCGGGGCGTGATGCCGCGCATCTGCGGGGTGGTCTTGGTGGTGGTCGCCAACTGCCGTGCAGAATCGGGGCCGAGACTCAGACGGTCGTTCACGTAACGCCTCCTCGAAAGGGGTTCGCCAGGACGAGGACCGATCGTCCGGTCGGCCCACGGCAACCACAAGACGGCATATGACGAGGCCGGACCGGAAATAATCGGATGAGTGCGCGGGCCGGCCGGGGAAGGCGGTCATCACCGAAGCGGCGGACAGCCCTGACCATGCATCGAAGGCGGTCGAGAGTGTCTTGAAGAGGCCCGTGGGCGCTCGCCAACTGGTGTGCGCCGCCCAGGGACTAGGCCGGAAGCGATCGCCGGAGCCATGGGTTCCGAATTTTGCGCGGACAGGTATGCCTGTACCTGCCAACTGGGTACGTTGGTGCGCATGGATCAATCGAATACGACAGCCGGGATCGACAGGCGGGCCCTCCTCGCGGCCTCCGTCACCGTGGTGTTGTGGGCATCGGCCTTTGTCTCCATCCGTGGTTCGGCGGACTGGTTCGGCCCCGGGGCGCTGGCGCTCGGACGGCTGCTGGCGGGCTCGGTCGCCCTGGGCCTCATCCTCTTAATACGACGCGGCGGGTTCCCGCCCCGGGCGGCATGGCCGGGCATCCTGGGCTCCGGAATCCTGTGGTTCGGCGTCTACATGGTCGCGCTCAACTGGGGCGAGCACGGGGTGGACGCGGGCACCGCGGCCATGGTCGTCAACGTGGGCCCCATGGTGATCGCGCTGCTCGGCGGCTGGCTGCTCAAGGAGGGCTTCCCGCCCATGCTGCTCGCGGGCATGGCGGTCTCCTTCGCGGGTGCGGTCGTCGTGGGCATCTCCCAGTCGGACGGCGGCGCGTCCTCGCTCGTCGGCGTGCTCCTGTGCCTCCTCGCCGCCGTCGCCTACGGCGGGGGCGTGGTCAGCCAGAAGCCCGCGCTGAAGCACGCGTCGCCGTTGCAGGTGACGACCTTCGGCTGCATCGTCGGTGCCATCATGTGCCTGCCGTTCTCGGGGCAGTTGGTGTCCCAGGTGTCCAAGGCGCCGCTCTCGGCCACGCTGAACATGCTCTACCTGGGCATCTTCCCGACGGCCGTCGCCTTCAGCACCTGGGCGTACGCGCTGGCCCGGACGACCGCGGGGAAGATGGGGGCGACGACGTACGCCGTTCCGGCGCTGGTCGTGCTCATCTCGTGGATCGCCCTCGGCGAGGTCCCCGGGCTGATGACGCTCTTCGGCGGAGCGCTGTGCCTGGGTGGCGTGGCCGTCTCGCGGATGCGCGGCAAGCGGCGTGCGGCGGCTCCGGCGGCCGTACCGGTGCCGGAGGCAGCCCCCGTGCCGACGACGCCCGTCGACTAGGAAACACCCTGATGCCGCGGAGGCCGGCAGGGCACCGCACCCTGCCGGCTCCCGGGCCCCTCACAGCACGATGGTGGTCTCGCTCCGGCCCAGCAGATACCCGAGCTGCAGCCTGTTGTGGGCGCCCAACGCCTGCTTCATCGACGCCACATGCGCCTGGAGCGAGCGCTCGCTGATGCCCAGCCGCCGCGCGATCTTCTTGTCCGAATAGCCCTCGACGAGCAGCCGGCGGATCGACTCCCGGATGGACGGGATCACGTCGTCCGCCGCCTTCGCGGCGTGCAGCGGGATGAAGGGAAACCGCTCCGCGCGGTCCCAGGACCGCTCGAAGACGTCCCGGAGAAACCGCACCACCGACGGCTCCTCGATGGCGACCGCATCCGTCCGCACGTCATTGGCCGAAATAAAGGCGATGGCCGCGTCGATGATGATGAGCCGGTCGAAGAATTCCCCCAGGGTGCGCACCTGAGCCCCGTGCTCGGTCACCTGGCGTACATATGCCTTCGTTGCTTCGTCGAAGCGCGTGGTGTGCTGATAGATCGTGCGCATTTCGACGCCGTGCGAAATCTTCCAGCGCACCGTCTCCAGTGCGCCGTCCAGCACCGGGCCCGGCCGGGGCCCGTCCGGCTGCGCCGTCAGTATCTCCTTGCAGGCCCGCTGCACGGCCGCATCGATGGCCTTATTGATCTCCGGGATACCGCTGAGATAGGTGACGGTCGCCCCGGAACCCACTCCGGACGCGCGTTGGCCGGATTCGAGGCGTGCCGCGTAGCTGTGTGTGACCTCCGCCAGTTCGGTCAGCCTTGCGGCGACGTCATGCAGGCTGCATGCGGTTTTGTCGCCCGCCTCCGGAATGGGATCCTCCATATCCGGTAAGCGGGTCGGTCGGGGTGCTGTGGTGCCTTCTGAGGACATGGCGGCGCCTTCCGGCGAGAGGATTGGACCGTTTTGCCAGCAATTCGACCCCCCGTTTCCTCGTAATGCGAAAACCCGAGCCATCCTAGATCTTCTTTGCGGGGTCCGGGCGGGTGAGGATCGATCTCGTCAAAGGTGACGCAATCGGGCGTCCGTGGGTTTTGGCTCAGCGGAGTCTCCCCATTGCTGTCCGTGACCACCAGCCGTTCGTCTCATGGGGTTTTGTGACGTATGTCGGCGCCTGATACGGGCGCCCTTCCGGTCACAACACCAGGTTTTTTTCAGGCACTTCCGTCCCGTAAGCGACCACAGTCGTCGAGGTGAAATCGGCATGCGAGAAAACCGTTCTGTTCACAGTGGAGTCCGCCCGGCCCGTCGGGGTTTCCTGACCGGCACGGCAGGGCTCATGGGAGTGCTGGCGCTGGCGCTCGGCGCCACGGCCGTTATGCACGCGCCGGCCCCGCAGGGGACCGTCCAAGCCGACGTCGGGTGGAATTCGGCAAAGCCGGGTGTCAGCAGCTGATCGCGGTCAACGGGCGGGACAGAATGATGCTTGTGCACGACTCTGCATGGTTGTTGGGCGCCGGTGACCACCCGGACCCGGCTGCTCGAATCTTCTGCTTCGCACACGCAGGAGGCAATCCGCGCACCTTCCTGGGCTGGCAGGACGCCCTGGGGGACGAGGCGCAGATCGTGGCGATGTGCCCACCGGGGCGCGGGCACCGCTACAAGGAGGCCGCACCCTCCGGCATGGCGGAGTTCGCCGACAGCGCGGCCGAGGCGATCGCCGCTGCCGCCGACCGCCCCGTCCTTCTCTTCGGCCACAGCTTCGGCGCGGTGATGGCCTTCGAGGTCGCCCGCCGCCTCGGCGACCTGCCGCAGCTGCGCCGTCTGATCGCGTCCGGGTGTTCCGCGCCGTCCCTGCTGCCGACCCAACGCGTGGTGGACACAGCGAAGTTGGAGGGGAGGGAGTTCACGGAGGCCGTCCAGTTCTTCGGAGGACTGCCGCCCGAGGTCGTCGCGAACGAGGATCTCCAGGAGCTGCTGCTGCCCGCCCTGCGGGCCGACTTCCGGATGGTCGCCGACTACCGCTACCGGCCCGCCGCCCCGCTGACCGTGCCCGTCAGCCTCGTCAACGGGCGGGAGGACCCGCACATCAAGGAAGCCGGACTCCGCCCCTGGCAGCAGGAGTGCGCCGGTGAATCGGCGTACCACTGGGCGGAAGGCGGCCACTTCTACTTCGACGACAGGCCCGAGGCGGTGACCGACGTCCTGCGGTCGGCTGTGCGCGATGCGCCCCGCACCCCGCCGCGCGCCGCGGAGCACGTCGAAATGATCTGACCCCACCGCCGTCGGCCGACGGCAGCGGCCCCTCCCGCGAGCCCCCACAGAAGGGAACATCCGATGCAGACACGTGCAGCCGACGACGAGCGGTACCGCAAGGGCATCCTCTTCCAGCAGCTCCACTCCGGCCCCAAGGCCTTCGTCATGGCAAATCCCTGGGACGCGGGCACCGCCCGCATCCTGACCGGGCTGGGCTTCGCCGCACTGGGCACGACCAGCGCCGGCCTCGCCCATGCGCTCGGCCGCAGGGACGGCGCGAACCAGGTCGGCCGCGAGGAGACGCTGGACAACGCCCGGGCGATCGTCGCCGCGACGCCGCTGCCGGTCTCCGCTGATCTGGAGAGCGGCTTCGGAAGCACGCCGGAGGAGGTCGCGCAGACCATCCGGCTGGCCGGCGAGGCGGGGCTGGCCGGCGGTTCGATCGAGGACGCCACGGGCCGGGAGGACGAGCCCGTACTCCCCCTGGGCGCGGCCGTGGAGCGGGTGGCCGCGGCGGTCGAGGCGGCACGGTCCCTGGACCACCCCTTCACTCTGACGGCGCGGGCCGAGAACTTCCTCTACGGGCGGCCCGACCTCGACGACACCATCCGTCGGCTGCAGGCCTACGCGGAGGCGGGCGCCGACGTGCTGTACGCGCCGGGCCTGCCGGACGCGGAGGCCATCGGAGCGGTCTGCTCGGCGGTGGACCGGCCCGTCAACGTCCTCATGGGCGGCGGCGGTCCGCGGCTGTCGGTGGACGAGCTCAGTGCCCTGGGCGTCCGGCGGATCAGCCTGGGGTCGGGGCTCTCCCGGGCCGCGCTGGGTGCGGTGGTGCGCGCGGTACGCGAAATCCTCGACGACGGCACCTTCACCTTCGTGGCCGACACCCTGCCCTACGCGGAGGCAAACGGCTTTATGCCGGCCGGCGCCGGGGACGACGAGGGGCGGGCATGAGCGACTCCCGTGTCTGGCTGTCCGGTGCGCAGTACGTCCTCGGCGAGATCGAGGCCCCGCACACGGACATCGAGAACCTGGCCGACCGCGCCCGCGAGTTCGGCATGCCGCCGCAGGCCAAGCTGTGGGGCTGGGGGAACATCCGGCGCACCGGCAGGACGCTGGAGGAGCTGGCGGTCGAGAGCGGCCGTGCGGTGCTGGCCGCGGCCGGGATCGCGGCGGAGTCCGTCGACGGCTTCGTCCTGTGCTCGACCCGCTTCCCCGGCGGACCGCGGACGCACGGCGCCTTCGTCGCCGCCATCATGGAGGGCATCGGGCTCGGTGACGCCGCCTTCACCGGCGTCACCCTCAACCGCTGTACGAACCTCCTGGCCGGCGTGCGGCTGGCACAGGCGCTCGTGGCCGCGGGACACCACCGGCGCGTCCTGGTCGTCACGACCGACCGGATCGACGACGAGTCCGAACGCATGGAGAACTTCGCCCTGTTCAGCGATGGTGCGGCAGGCTGTGTGGTGGCCGACGCCCCGCTCGGCGCCGACAGCTACGCGATCGAAGGCAGCGCCACCGCACAGCGGCCCGGCTCCCTCGACTGGTCGAACGAGATCAGCCCCGAACTCTCCCGCCAGGTCAACGAACGCCTCCTGGGCCCGCTGGAGATGAAGACCGGGGACCTGGACGGCGTCCTGCACCCCAACCTCTACCGGCCCGTCGTCGTGCTCAAGGAGCGCCAGGCCGGATTCTCCCAAGAGCAGCTGTACACCGACAACATCACGCGGTTCGGCCACTGCTTCGCCGCGGATCCCCTGATCAACCTCGTCGACCGGAACACCGCCGGCCAACTGCGGGACGGCGGCCACTACATGCTCGTGTCGAGCGTCCCCGGCGCACGCGTCGGAGTGCTGCTCCGCAAGCTGCCCGGCGCCGATCGCTGAGGACCGGAGCAACCGGACCAAATGGAGCCCGTCATGAACGCGCACGCAGGATTCCCCCTGCCCGACCTGACCACTTCGCTGCCGCGCGCCCCCTTCGAGTTCTCCCCCGCCGCGGGGCGGGAAGCGGCCGAGGCCCTCGCCGAGCAGCCCGGCGACCTCTTCCGCCGGCTGCTGCGCGACCAGGAGTCGCAGACCACCTGGCTGCTCGCCCGCCGACTGATCGAGGCCTTCCTGCCGGGCCCCGGCGAGGACGGCGGCCACGAGGCGGAAGAACCGGACGCCGAAGCGATCGCCGCCGAGGTGGCCGCAGGACGCGAGGGCCTGGCGCAGGCCGTGGCGGACCTGCGCGCCCTCGCCCCGGAGACCCGGGAGCTCGTGCTGCGGCAGCGGGCACCCCTGGCGCTGATGAGCGGGTGCTGGCTCGACACCGTCTCCCAGCCGGCCACCCAGCCCTCCGTCGTCGTCAACCGTCTGTACGGCCAGCACTTCCGGCTGCTCGGCTCCGGGAACGTCCGGCGCGGACTTCCGCACCTGCGGCGGCGGGCGCTCGAAGGCCTCGGGGTGTACCTGCCGGAGATCGAGGACGTGGACTTCCTGCGCAAGGCGGAGGCCCGCGCCCTCACCGAGCTGCACGGCTCCTTCTACCTGGCGCTGTCCCGGCTTCCGGCGAGCTTCCTGCCGGAGGTGGTGGGCGTGCACTACGCCGTGCACGCCCTGGGGATCGACGACGGGCTGACGGGCAGCGAGCCCTTCTTCCTGGAGCCCGAACTCCGGGAAGTGATCGAGGAGTTCCTCGCCTGCACCGCCCAGGCGCCGACCGGGGCCGAGGACCGGCGGCGCATGCTGCGGGCCGTACGGCTCGTGCTGCGGCTCGAACGCGAACACGTCGAGATGCTGGCGGAGCTCGCGGCATGGCACCAGAGCCTGTCCCTGGACGCCAAGGTCGCCGCGATCGTCGCCCGGCACGCGGAATTCGCCGGACGCCAGCACCGCGCCGTGAAGATGGGCGACCGCAAGCTGTCCGACTGGCTGGACGACCCCGAGCTCGATGTGGCCGCCTTCATGGCGGAGTTCCGCCAGTCACGGCAGATGCAGCCCACCCGCCAGGGCGGCTGCCGCTTCCTGCGCAGCATCAAGTTCGGCGGCCCGATGTTCGGCATCTTCGACGAGCGCGAGGCGGCGACCTTCACCGCCTGGGCGGAGGCCATCGCGGCGGGCGAACCCGCCGAACCGGCCTTCGTGCCGAACACGGCCGGCGACACGGCCGCCCGGGCGTGGAGCGAGGCCATCGCCCGCACCGAGCCGCAGGACATCGCCCTGGCGGAGCCCGGCGCGCTCGACGACCGGCAGTTCTTCCACCGCCTCGTCAACATCGAGCACTTCCCCAGCACCCTGCCGCTGGCCCGGGAGCGGGCCGAGGCCGGGCTGGCCGACGCCGAGATCCTCTTCACCCACGGCGCCGGGGGCCGGTACACCAACGCGGAGTACTTCGACTACACCCCCGGGGCGCTGCTGGAGCGCGTCGACCGCATCTACCGGGACAAGCTGGTGGACCCCTACCGTCCGCTGACGGAGATCCCGGACCGCGACGAGGTGATCTTCGGCCAGAAGACCTTCGCCCAGGGCAGCCTGATCGACGGCACCTGGGCCCACCGCATCGCGAACCTCGGCCGCCGCAACCGCGAGAGCGACACCATGCTGTTCTCCATCTACGCGGACGAGATGGGGCGCGGCGACCTCGCCAAGAATCACATCACGATCATCCACCAGGTGCTCGCCAGCATGTCCGTGCACCTGCCCCACATTCGGCAGGACGCATTTCTCGACCAGGACGAACTGCCGGACCACCTCTATGCGGTGTCGATCCATCAGATTTGTCTTTCATTGTTCCCGGACACCTTGTACAACGAAATTCTGGGATACAATCTCGGTATCGAGATGTTCGGTCTCGGTGAAATGCGGCTGCATGAGATACAGAAATTGCGCCGCTATCACTTCGACACGACGTACGAAGAGGCGCACCTCTCGATCGACAACGTCTCCGCAGGTCATGCGCGGCAGTCCGCAGACATCATCGTCTCCTACCTCGACGGTGTGCAGCGGAATTCCGGTGCCGCGGCCGTGCAGGAGGAGTGGCGCCGCATCTGGCGCGGCTACGCCTCGTTCGCCTATTTCGTGGAGTCCGGGCTGGTCAGGACCGCGCTGACCCAGCCGGCGCCGCCGCAGGCCGAAAGCGTCGACCTGGTCATCTGACCCGTCATTCCCCGTCTCATCGCCATCCCCCATCTCACCGCCCGGAGATATGGCTTTGTCTCTCGACACGAGTTTCGACCCGGAAATCCTGCAACTCCCCTTCTACGACGAGGCGCACCGGAATCTGGCGCGTGACATCGGCGTGTGGTGCCGTGAACGCACCGAGCAGTGGGAGGGCGTCCGGCAGGAGACCCCGGAGCAGGCCGGACTCCGCCTGGTGAAGGAGCTGGCGCAGAGCGGCTGGTTCCGTTTCCTCGACCCCAAGTCCGAGGAGGATGCCGCCGCGGGGGACTTCCGTTCGCTGTGCCTGATGCGCGAGGCGCTCGCCTACGCCGAGGACCTGGCCGACTTCGCCTTCTCCATCCAGGCGCTGTCGGCGACGCCGCTGCTGCGTCACGGCAGCGACGAGCAGAAGAAGCGCTACCTGCCGGGCATGGCCGACGGCTCCCTGGTGGGCGCCTTCGCGGTGTCCGAGGAGGAGGCCGGTTCGGACGTCGCGGCACTGACCCTGCGTGCCGAGCGCACCGACGACGGCTACGTCCTCAACGGGCGCAAGGCGTGGATCGCCAACGGCAGCATCGCGGGCCTCTACTGCGTGATCGCCCGGACCGGCGAGGGGTCCGGCCCGCTGGGGCTGACCGCCTTCCTGGTGCCGGCCGACACCCCGGGGGCGCGGGTCCTGGAGAGCGTCGAGCCCATCGCCCCGCGCTCGTTCGCCCATCTGGCCTTCGAGGACTGCAAGGTGCCGCACGACGCGGTCCTGGGCAAGCCCGGCGCCGGGTTTGTCATCGCCATGGACCTGCTGGAGCGGTTCCGGATGACGGTGGGCGCGGCCGCCGTCGGCTTCGCCCGCCGGGCGGCCGACGCGGCGCTGGCACGGGTGCGCACCAGGCCCGCGTACGGCGGCCGGCTGATCGACCTGCAGCTGGTGAAGGCGTCCCTCGCCGACATGGAGGTCAAGCTGAACGCCGCCTCGCTGCTGGTGACCCGTGCCGCGTGGGAGGCGGACCGCGGCAACCGCCGTTACCCCGCCCACTCCAGCATCGCCAAGCTGCACGCCACCGAGGCGGCCCAGGAGATCATCGACGCCTCCGTGCAGCTCTTCGGCGCGGCCGGCGTGGTCAAGGACAGCCTCCCCGAGCGCCTCTACCGGCAGATCCGCTCGTTGCGCATCTACGAAGGCACCTCCGAGGTGCAACTGCTCACCATCGCCGGCGCGCTCGACATGCGCCGCGCCGCGCTGGCGAAGTAAGAACCGCCCGGCCCGGAGTCGGCGAACCCACCGAGGAGTCACGGCTTGACCTCCCCCATCGAAGCGATCCGGCTTCCGGATCCGTACCCCTACTACGCCACGCTGACGGCCGAGCGCCCCTTCACCTACGACGAGACCGTGGGTGCCTGGGTGGCGAGCGACGCCGCGGCGGTCACGGCGGCCCTGCGCTCCGGTGCCCTGCGGGTCCGGCCGCCCGCCGAGCCCGTGCCCGCGGGGATCGTGGGCACCCCCGCGGGGGAGGTCTTCGGCTCCCTGGTGCGCATGACCGACGGGGACCTCCAGCAGCGCCTCAAGGGCGTCGTCGTCGAGGCGCTGGGCCGCGCGGACACCACGGCTGCGGCGGCACTGGCCGCCCGGCTGACCCGGGCGAGCCTGGCCGCGAGCCCGGACCCGCGCTTGACGGAGCTGATGTTCGGCGTGCCCGCCCGGGTCGTCGCGGGCCTGTGCGGCCTCGACGCCGGGGCGGACGAGGAAGCCGCCCGGCTCATCGGCGACTTCGTCCAGTGCATCCCCGCCTCGGCGACCGCGGCGCAGCAGCAGGCGGCGGCGCGGGCCGCCGCGGGGCTCCAGGAACTGATGGGGCCGCGCCTGGCCGCCGCGGAGGCCGGGAACGGGCTGCTCCACGACCTCGTACGCGCCGCGCAGCGCGCCGACTGGCCGGACACGGCCGCGCTGCTGGCCAACGCGGTCGGCTTCCTCTCCCAGACCTACGACGCGACCGCCGGCCTCATCGGCAACGTGCTGGTCGCCCTGGCCCGCGGCGAGGCCGTGCCGCCGGGGGACGACGGCCTCGCGCAGCTGGCCCGGGAAGTGGTCCGGCACGACGCGCCCATCCAGAACACCAGGCGCTTCGCTGCGGAACCCTTCCGCCACGGCGATGCCGAGGTCGCCCCCGGACAGACCGTGCTGCTGCTCCTCGCGGCCGCCAACCGCGACCCCGCCGCCAACCCCGACCCGCACGCCTTCCGGCCCGGACGCGCCGAGCCTGCCGTGTTCACCTTCGGGGCCGCCGCCCACCGCTGCCCCGGCGAGGACCTGGCGGTGGCCATCGCCGCCGCGGTCGCCGCCGAGCTGCTCGGCTCCGGCTGGGACCCGGCCACGCTGCCCGCCCGGCCGGACTACCGGCCGTCGCCCAACGCCCGGATCCCCCACCTCTGATCCTCCGATCCTCTGAGAGACAGGAACAACGATCGCGATGTCCGACACGCCACGACTGTGGATGCGGCATGAGGCCCGGCCGTCCGAGCGCCGTGCCCCCCTCGTGCCCGCGGACGCAAAGGTGCTGGTGGAGCGCGGAATCCAGGTCACCGTCGAGGAGTCGCCCCAGCGCGTCTTCCCGCTCGGCGACTACATCGCCGCCGGCTGCCGGACCGCACCGGCCGGCAGCTGGGCCGACGCCCCGGCGGGCGAGTACGTCCTCGGCCTCAAGGAACTCCCCGAGGCACCCGCCGAGTTGCGGCACCGGCACATCTTCTTCGGCCACGCCTACAAGGGGCAGGCCGGCGCGGAGGAGCTGCTCCGGCGCTTCACCGCCGGCGGCGGCGCCCTGCTCGACCTCGAATACCTCGTGGACGACGACGGCCGACGGCTCGCCGCCTTCGGATACTGGGCCGGATACACCGGCGCCGCCCTCGCCGTGCTCCATCACCGGGGGGCGCTGAACACGCCGCTCACCCCCCGCACCAAGGAGGAGCTGGACGGGGCGCTGCGCGCCTCGCGCGACGCCGCACAGCCGTGCACGGCCCTGGTCATCGGCGCCCTGGGGCGCTGTGGACAGGGTGCGCGCGACGCGCTGACGGTGGCGGGCATCGAGCCGACCTGCTGGGACCTGGCCGAGACCCGCAACCTCGACAAGGCCGCGCTGCTGGCCCACGACCTCCTGGTGAACACCGTTCTCACCACCCGTCCGGTGCCGCCGTTCCTGACGGGCGCCGATCTCGACGACCCGGCCCGGCGGCTCTCCGTGGTGTGCGATGTCACCTGCGACGTCACCTCGGACTGCAACGTCCTGCCGGTCTACGACGACGTCACCGACTGGGAGCGGCCCGTGCGGCGGCTGCGCGAGGGCGACGTACCGGTCGACCTCATCGCCATCGACAACCTGCCCTCCCTGCTGCCCGCCGAGGCGAGCCGCGCCTTCTCCGCCGAGCTGCTGCCCCAGCTGCTGGAGCTGGACGGCCCGGCGTGGGAGCGCTGCCTGAACGACTTCCGCAACGCCGCCGGCCTGCACGACGAGGAGAACGCCCGTGTCTGAGATACCGGCATCCACCGGGGCACCGCTGCCCGCGAGCGGAACCGTCCACTGGATCGGCACCGGTCTGTCCACCGGCCGGGCCGGTCTGGCCCTGGTGTGCGAGCGAGCCGAGCAGGTCGTGTTCTGGGGCCGTACCGCCGACCGCGCCGCCGCACGGCTGGCGGAGCTGGGCCTCACCGGCCGGGCCGAGGCGCGCGCCCTGGACCACGCCGAGCTGGCCGCCCGGCTGCGCCCCGGCGACATCGTCGTCTCGATGCTCCCGGCAGCGCACCACGCCACCCTGCTGCGGCTGTGCGGCGAGCACGGCGCGCACTTCGCCTGCTCCAGCTACGTCTCGGAGGAGATCCTCGCCGAGGCGGAGCGGGCCGCCGGCAGCGGCACGGTCCAGCTCACCGAGGCCGGGCTCGACCCGGGCATCGATCACCTCATGGCCCACCTGCTGGTCGGCCGGGCCCGGGCTGCGGTCGGCGACGCCGCCGCATCCGCCGTCTTCACCTCGTACTGCGGCGGCGTTCCCGCGGTGCCCAACGACTTCCGCTACCGGTTCAGCTGGGCACCGGCCGGGGTGCTGAACGCGCTCCGGTCGCCCGCCCGGTACGTCCTGGGCGGCGAGGAGCGCACCTCGGAGCGCCCCTGGGAGGCCACCCGCCAACTCGTCCTTGGTGGCGAGGAGTTCGAGGTCTACCCCAACCGCGACAGCCTGCCCTTCGTCGCCCAGTACGGCATCCCGTCCGGCTGGCCGCTCGACACCTTCGTGCGCGGCACCCTGCGCAACGCCGGCTGGCGGCAGGCGTGGCAGCCGGTCTTCGAGACCGTGCAGTCCGGCGACCCGGCCCGCATCGAGGCGCTGGCCAAGGAGCTCGCCGCCCGCCACCCCATGACCGACACCGACCGCGACCGCGTCGTCCTCTCCGTCGACCTGGAGGTGCGGACCGGCTCCGGCGACGGGTGGCACGGCGCGTACCTGCTCGACGTGACCGGCGACGCCGACGAGAGCGCCATGGCGCGCTGCGTCTCGCTGCCGCTCGCCCACGGCATCACCCGGATCCTCGACGGCGCCCTGCGGCCCGGCCTGAACCGGGCCGCGGAGGACCCGGCCGAGGCGGAGCGCTGGATGGCGTTCCTGGCCGGAGCGGGCCTTGCGGCCGAGTTCCGCGAGAGCCCCATATCCATTCAAGGAGAACCGGCATGACCCCCATATCCGAGAGAACGGCCGACAGCACGGCCGAGACCGCGGCCGCACCCGAAGCCTTCGTGCTGACCGGCGCGTTCTGGGTGGTCTGCCGCAACACCCGCTATCTGGACGAGCTCAGCGCGCGGGGACTGAAGATCCTGCTCATCACCCCGGAGAGCTACCGCGAGACCGCCCTGGCCCGCATGGCCGACCCCGCGCACCCGGCGGCGCTCATCGACGACGTGGCGTTCGTGGACGGCGCCCTCGACCACGAGGGCTCCTTCACTTCGAGCGTGATCGCCAGTGCGCAGGCCTGGCGGCAGCGGTACCGGATCGTCGGGGCGTACGCGGTCGGCGAGACCCTCGTCGAGCCCACCGGGCTGCTCGCCGACGCCCTCGGCCTGTCCGGCCCCGGGCTGCGGGCCACGCGCGCCTGCCGCAGCAAGTACCTCCAGCGCTGGTACCTGGACGAGTTCAGCCCGGCCTCGGTCGTGCTGCCGGCCGGGCGCCGCGAGGAGCTCGACGCGGAAGCGGTCGGCTACCCCGCCGTCCTCAAGCCCGCGACGCGGCACTCCAGTTCGGGCGTGGTCACGGTGGCCGGCGCCGACGAGCTCCGGGCGCACCTGGCCGGCTACCCCGGCCACGAGACGCTGCTGGTCGAGGAGAAGGTGGCGGGCCAGGAGTACTCCGTGGAGAGCCTGGTGCAGAGCGGCAAGGTCGTCTTCGCCTCGGTCACCCGCAAGGAGACCACGGAGTCGCACGCGCAGTCCTTCGTGGAGCTGGCGCACTCCGTGCCCGGCACGTGCGACGGTGCTGAGGAGACCCTGCTCGAGGCGAACCAGCGCATGCTGGAGCGGCTCGCCTTCGCCGACGGCATCGCCCACTCCGAGTGGCGCACGGGGGCCGACGGCCGCCCGTACCTGATGGAGGTCGCGGCCCGTACCCCCGGTGACGGTCTGCTCGTGCTGTACCACCTGGCCACCGGCGCGCCCCTGGAGCCGGAGATCGTCCGCATCGCGCTGGGCGAGCCCGCCGCCTACCCCGTCCCCGGCCGGTACGCCCGCCAGGTCTACCTGGAGCACGAGAGCGGCACCCTCGGCGACGTGACGGTCGACTGGCCGGGCGTCGAGCCCGTCTGGGTGGGCGACGGTGGCATGTGGCCGGCCATCGAGCCCGGGGGAGAGGACGATGCGCCCGCCCTGCGCGCGGTGCTGGTCCTCAAGGACCGCGGCAGCGAGCTGGGTCCGCTGCTCAGCTCCGACGACCGGGCCGTCTCCTTCGTCATCGACGCGCCGACGCCCCGGGAGCTGGACGAGCTGGAGCGGCGGGTGCGCGAGGCGATCACCGTGACGGTCCGCAAGGACGCGGCACATGGCGGCTGAGACGGCCGGCGCCGGCCGGCCCACCGTCCTGGCCACCTTCACCGAGGCCCCGCTCGCGGTGAAGACGGTCCTCGTCGGTGTGCTCATCAACCGGCTCAGCGGCTTCCTCAACGTCTTCCTGGTGCTCTTCCTGACGTCCCAGGGCTATGCGAAGAGCCAGACGGTCCTGGCGCTCGGCGTCTACGGGGGCGGAGCCGTCGTCGGCGCGCTCATCGGCGGGGCGCTGGCGGACCGGCTGGGAGTGCGCGGCGCCACCGTGGTCAGCATGGGCAGCGCCAGTGTGCTGACGGCCTCGCTGCTGTATCTGCCGGACTTCTGGATGCTGTTGGGGGCGGTGGCGCTGGTCGGCCTGTGCGCCCAGCTGTTCCGCCCGGCCTCGGCCACCCTGCTGTCGGAGCTGACCTCCGACGACCGGCAGGTCATGATCTTCGCGATGTACCGGTTCGGCCTCAACGTGGGGGCGACGGCCGCGCCGCTGCTCGGCTTCGCGCTCTACAAGGCGGGCGGACACAGCTACGACCTGCTGTTCTGGGGCGAGGCCCTGATCGCCCTGGTGTACGCGGTGCTCGCGTACGCCACCCTGCCCGCCCGCACGGCGGGACGGGCCGCGGAGGCGCAGCCGGAGGAGCGCGGCCCGGCGGGCGGCTACGGGGCGGTGCTCCGGGACCGGCGCTACCTGCTCTACCTGCTCGCGGCCTTCTTCCACTCCGTGGTCTACGTGCAGTACCTGTCGACGCTGCCGCTGTACGTCGAGGACATCGGACTCGCGGTCTTCTGGTACACGGTCGCGGTCTCCCTCAACGGCTTCATCGTGGTGGTCTTCGAGCTGCTGATCACCAAGCTCTCCCAGAACTGGCCGCTGAAGCTCACCATCGGCCTGGGCTTCGCCCTGGTCGGCGCCGGAGTGGCTTTCTACGGGCTGCCCCTGGGCCCCGCGGCCCTGGTCGTCGGCACCCTCATCTGGTCGCTCGGCGAGATCATCGGCGGCCCGGCGGTCTTCGCCTACCCGGCCAATGCCGGCCCGGACCGCCTCAAGTCGCGCTACATCGGCAGCTTCCAGTTCATGTTCGGTCTCGGCACGGCCGTCGGGCCGATGCTCGGCGGCTGGATGTTCCTCCAGCTCGGGCAGCTGGTGTGGCCCGCGCTGGCCGTCGGCTCGCTCCTCGCCACGGTCCTCGGCCTGGCCGCGGTGCGCACCCGCACGGAACCGGCCGCACCGGCCGCCACGGCCGCCGGCCACCCCCAGGAAGCGCTCGCGGCCGACCACTCCTGAGGCCACTCCCAAGGCGCGTCCGCCCAACCCCCCTTCACGTTCATCGTTGGTCGAAAGAGAGGTCCGGAAATGGGACTCACCAGTGCCCCCGGCGAGCCCGCGCAGTACCGCTGCGTAGGGATCGGCGTAGGCCCGGCGAACCTGAGCCTGGCGTCGCTGCTGCACAGTCACCCGGAGGCCCCCCATCTCTTCCTCGACAGAAAGGATTCCTTCGGCTGGCACGACGGCCAGCAGATACCCGGAGCGACGCTGCAGGTGTCCATGTTCAAGGACCTGGTCAGCCTCTCCGACCCCACGAATCCCTTCTCCTTCCTGTCGTACCTGCACGAGCAGGGGCGGGTCTACCACTTCCTCAACGCCCGGTTCTCGGACGTGCCGCGCCTGGAGTTCCGCAACTACCTGGCCTGGGCGGCCGAGCGCAACGAGAACGTCGCCTTCGGCGAGGACGTCCGCGAGGTCGGCTTCGACGACGGCCGCTTCGTCGTCCGCACCGACCGCCGCACCGTGACCGCCGAGAACATCGCCGTCGGCGTGGGCAACCGGCCCTGGGTGCCGGAGCACGGGCGGAAGCTGCTCGGGCCCACCCAGTTCCACATCAGCGAGTTCATGGACAAGGCGCACGGCCTGCACGGCAAGCGGGTCGTCGTGGTCGGCGGCGGGCAGTCCGGCGCGGAGGCCTTCCTGGACCTCATCTCGCGCCCCGACGCCGAACGGCCGCAGCGGGTGGCGTGGATCTCGCGACGGGGCAACTACTTCCCCATCGACGACTCGCCGTTCACCAACGACTTCTACATGCCCTCGCACTCCGACTACTTCTACGGCCTGCCGGCCCCGGACCGCGCGGCGTTCAACGCCCGGCACATCCTGACCAGCGACGGCATCTCCGAGTCGACGCTCCGCGACATCTACCAGCGGATCTACATCCACCGCTTCGTCGAGAACGGCTCCCCGGAGCTGGCCGGCCTCTTCCCCAACCGCGAGGTGACCGGGGTGACCCAGGGGAAGGGCGGGACCTGGGGGCTCGCGGTGCGCCACAACGACGAGTCCGGCGACACCGAGTACTACGAGGCGGACGTGGTCGTCTGGGCGACCGGTTTCCGGCCCGCCGCCATGGACTTCCTCGCCCCGATCGCCGACCGGCTGGAGCGCGAGGGCGACGAACTGCGCATCGACGAGGACTACGCGGTCCAGTGGGACGGCCCCGTCGACCGCAACATCTTCGTGCAGAACGCGGCCATGGGACAGCGCGGCCTCGCCGACCCCAACCTCAGCCTGAACGCCCGCCGGAGCCGGCGCATCGCCGACCGGCTGCTCGGCCTGAACAGCGACGAGCAACTGGCCTCCTTCGTCGCCTGGTCGACGAAGGAGGGCACGAAGGTGCCGTGGTCGGCGTGAGCGCCACGACACCGGCAAAGACCGTGGACGTGGCGGTCGTCGGCGCCGGCATCATCGGCGTCATGACCGCCCGGGAGATCCTCCGGCGCGACCCCGGGGCCCGGGTGGCGGTCCTGGACCAGGACGCCGTCGGCAGCGGAGCCAGCCGGCGGTCGGCGGGCCTGCACTTCCCGCGGGGCGCCACCGAGCGCGTCCGCAGGATGTCGGAGTACAGCCAGGACCACTACGCGAAGCTCACGGCCGAACGGTCCGGGCTGCCCATCCACACCCTGGGGATGACGCTGGTGGCGGACGACGCCGGGGAGGCGCAGCTGCGCCGCACCTACCTTCCCGGCGCCCGCCTGTCCCGCGTCGGGAGCGTGCCCGGCGGCTTCGTCCGGGTCCCCGCGGAGTACGGCGTGTGGGAGGGCGAGGGCTGCCAGTACGCCGACGTGCACGCGCTGACCGGGCTCCTCGCCCGGGAGCTGCGCGGGCGTGCCGCGTTCCACGAGGGCGTGCAGGTGACCGCGGTGGAGAGCGACGAGGACACCGTCGCCCTGCGGCTCGGCACCGGCCGTACGCTCCTCGCCCGGCAGGCGCTGCTGGCGCCGGGCCCCTGGCTTGCCGCACCCGCCTGGAAGGACCTCGTGGCGCCGCTGGGCGCCCGCGTGAAGAAGGTCGTGGCCCTGCACATCGAGCAGCAGCCCCGCGAGGACGACCACGCCATCGTCTTCCACGACGAGGACGCGTTCCTGCTGCCCCTCCACGAGCGGGGGCACTGGCTGTTCAGCTACACCTGCCAGGAGTGGGACGTCGACCCGGACACCCTCGGCGGCGGCCTGTCCGACGCCCATCTGCGCGACGCACTCGCCCTGTTGGAGCGCTACGCGCCCGAACTCGCCGGCCTGTGCACCTCCGGACGGGTCTTCTGCGACGCCTACGGGCCGGACGGCGAGCCCGTCGTGAGCCGGCTCCCGCAGGCCGGACGCGTGGTGTTCGCGGGCGCCGCGAACGGCTCCGGCTACCGGCTCGCGCCCGCCATCGCCGCGGAGGCGGCGGATCTGCTGTGCCCTGTGACCCGGCAGGAACCCGGGCAGGAAGAGGACCAGACGTGATCATCAACAAGTACGACGACGGCGTCCTGAGCGAGGCCTTCGGCATCGACATGAGCAGCATCGAAGGGCTGGGCGTGGGCGCCGGCTGGGGCAGGGTGGCCCCGGGCCGCAGCTCGACCAGCCACCAGCACGACGAGACCGAGTTCTTCGTCATCGTCCAAGGCCGCGGCGAGTTCGTCATCGACGGCCGGCGGCACCCCGCCGAACCCGGCACCGTGGCCCTCTTCGAGCCCTTCGAGTCCCACGTGCTGGAGAACACCGGCGACACCGACATCGTCTTCCTGACCCAGTACTGGCGGGACGCCGGACGGGCCGTTCTCTCGGCCGGGTCGGCAGAGCGCAAGGGCCACGGCGAGCGGCCGGTGTTCGTCTTCTCCACGCCGCCCACGCCCAACGGCGACCTGCACCTCGGGCACCTGTCCGGCCCGTACCTCGGCGCCGACGCCTACGTCCGCTTCCAGCGCATGAACGGCGCCCAGGCCTGGCACCTGACCGGCAGCGACGACTTCCAGAGCTACGTGCCGGCCGCCGCGCAGCGCGAGGGCCGCGAGCCGGCCGAGACCGCCGCGCACTACAGCGCCGAGATCGCCGCGACGCTGCGCCTCCTGGACGTCCCGCTGGACCAGTACACCGTCACCAACGACGACGCCTCCTACCCGGACGGGCTGCGGGAGTTCTTCTCCCGCCTGGTGGCCTCCGGTTCGGTGACCGCCACCGAGGGCGAGGCCCTCCACGACGCGGAGACCGGGCAGTACCTCTACGAGGTCGACGTCAAGGGCGGCTGCCCCACCTGCTCCCACGGCACCAGCGGAAACATCTGCGAGGAGTGCGGCGAGCCCAACGTCGTCACCGACCTGCAGGAGCCCGTCTCCACGGTGTCGGACACCGCGCCGCGCAAGGGCACCGTGACCCGGTTCTCCCTCCCGCTGCACGAGTTCCGCGACACCCTCGAAGACCACCACCGGGTCGGCCGGGTGCCCGCCCGGCTGCGCGAGCTCGCCCACCGCCTCTTCGCCCGCCCCCGCCTCGACATCCCCGTCACCCACCCCTCGTCCTGGGGCG
Source organism: Streptomyces olivoverticillatus (assembly GCF_014203555.1). Classification (GTDB taxonomy): domain Bacteria; phylum Actinomycetota; class Actinomycetes; order Streptomycetales; family Streptomycetaceae; genus Streptomyces; species Streptomyces olivoverticillatus. Next base: position 428,407 of record NZ_JACHJH010000004.1, read on the forward strand.
TCCCGCCCGCCGAGCGGGAGGGCGACGGCCAGGTGATCTGGGTGTGGCCGGAGATGAGCTACGGCTTCCTGCACGGCATCCAGGAGCTCGGCTCCCGGCTCGACCGGGGCTGGAAGGCCGCGGACCCCGGGCAGGACTGGAAGATCGTCCACTTCTTCGGGTACGACAACAGCTTCTACCACTCCGTGCTCTACCCGGTGCTGTACAAGCTGGCGTTCCCCGAGTGGGCCCCGGACATCGACTACCACGTCAACGAGTTCTACCTGCTGGAAGGCAGCAAGTTCTCCACCAGCCGCAGGCACGCCGTCTGGGGCAAGGAGATCCTCGGCCCCGACTCCGTCGACGCGGTGCGGTACTTCCTCTCCCGCACCCGGCCGGAGGGCGAGCGCACCGACTTCCGGATGGCCACCTACGAGACGGCCCTCCAGGACACCCTCATCGGCACCTGGCAGGCCTGGCTCAACGACCTCGGCAGCCGCATCGGGACGGCCTACGACGGCGCGGTGCCGGACGCGGGCACCTGGACGCCCGAGCAGTCGGCCTTCCTCGGCCGCCTGAGCACCCGGCTGACCGCGCTCACCGGCGCCCTCGGCCCCGACGCGTTCTCCCTGCGGCAGGCGGCCGCCGAGCTCGACGGCATCGTCGAGGACACCGTCGCCTTCTCCCGCCGGGAGAGCCTGCTCGCCAAGACCGACGCCTGGCACAGCGAGGCCCGTACCGCCGTCGCCCTGGAACTGGCCGCGGCCCGTCTCCTCGCCCACGGCGCCGCTCCCGTGATGCCGCGGTTCGCCGCCCGCCTCGCCGAGGCGCTCGGCCTGCCCGAGCCGGGCACGTGGCCGGAGACCGTCGAGCTGGTGGCCCCGGGCACCCGGGTGCGGCTCGCCGACGCGGTGTTCTTCCGCCCCACGGGCGAGACCTCGCCCGAGCCCGCGGCGGGACCCGCCCTGCTGCCCTGGCTCGCCGACACCGTCAAGACCGTGCTCCAGCTGCCGGCCGACGAGCCCGTCGCCGAGCGCACGCTCCTCTCGCTCGGCGCCGGCTCCCTGGCGGCCGTCACCGTGCAGTACCAGATCCTCGAACAGCTCGACGTGGACCTGCCGGTCGACGAACTGCTCGGGGACCACGACCTGACCGCGCTGGCCCGACTCCTCGAGGAGCGCGCAGAGCCGGCCGCCGTCTCCCTCATCACCGAGGCAGCCCAGCAATGACCTACCCGGACATCCTCCGCGAGATCGAATCCCGCGGACTCGCCATATCCATCGAAGGCGGAGACCTGAGACTCCAGGGCTCCCGCGACCGGATGGACCCGGAATTCATCGCCCGCATCAAGGCCGCCAAGCCGGAGCTGATCGCCTGCCTGACCGAGGAGGCGCGGGGGAGCCGCGGCTTCCCGCTGACGCTGATGCAGCGCAGCTACCTGCTCGGCCGCAGCGGCATCTTCGAGATCGGCGACGTGGCCAGCCACGTCTACCACGAGATCGAGGGCGCCTGGGACCTGGACCGGCTGGAGGCCGCCCTGACCGCCGTCGTACGGCGGCACAGCGCGCTGCGCTCCCGCTTCCCCGGCGACGACCGGCAGGCCGAGGGGGTGTGCCCGGAGGACGTGACCATCACCCGGCGCGACCTGCGCGGCGAGAGCGAGGAAGCACGGCAGCGCATCCGCGGAGAGCTGCGCGCCGAGCAGTCGCACCGCCTGCTGCCCGCCGAACAGGGGCCGTTGGTGGCCGTCGACGCCACCCTCCTCGCCGACGACCACATGGTGCTCCACATCAGCCACGACGGGCTGGTCATGGACGGCATCAGCATGTTCCTGTTCTTCCGCGAGTGGTGGCAGGCCTACGAGCAGGGTGCGGAGGGCGCCGAGCCCGAGGAGCTGGACTTCCAGGAGTACGTCGAGGCCCTTCAGGCCCGGCGCGACCGGGCTCCGGCCCGGCGCTCCCGCGACTACTGGCTGAACCGCGTGGACGACCTCGCCCCGCACCCGGACCTCCCGCTGCGCACCAGCCCGGCGGCCGTCACCGGGGCGCGCTTCACCCAGCGCCTGGTGCGGCTGGACGAGGTCGCCTGGAAGGCGCTCAAGGACCAGACCGCACAGGCCGGCCTCTCTCCGTCCGCGCTGCTGCTCGCCGCCTACGCGGAGACGCTGGCCACCTGGGGCGCCGGGCCGCGGTTCACGCTCAACACCACCGTCGCCAACCGGCTGCCCCTGCACCCCCGCGCCATGGAGGCGATCGGGCAGTTCTCCGACACCATGCTGGTCGAGACCGCCGTCGACCGGAGCCTGCCCTTCGCGGAGCGGGCCCTGGCCATCCAGGCGCAGCTGCGCAAGGACCTGGACCACCGGCACTTCTCCGGCATCGAGGTGATGCAGGAGCTCGCCCGGCGCCGCGGCGGGGTGGCCGGAGCCCGGATGCCCTTCACCTTCAACAGCGCCATCGGCCATGCCGGCGTGGACGGTTCCGCCCTGGAGCTCTTCGGCTCGGAGGTCTTCTCCGTCAGCCAGACGCCGCAGGTGTGGCTCAACGCCTTCGCGATGGAGCAGCACGGCGGGCTCGTCGTCCAACTCGACGGCGTGGACGAGCTGTTCCCCGAGGGGCTGCTGGACGACCTCGCCCAGGGCTACCAGCGGCTGCTGGACTCCCTGACGGACACGGCGGCCTGGCAGCAGAAGACCTTCGACCTGCTGCCCGAGGCCCAGCGGGAGCGGCGGCGCGCCGCGAACGACACGGCCGTGACCCTTCCGGACACGATGCTCGCCGACGCCTTCCTGGCACAGGCCGAGCGCACCCCGCAGGCACCCGCCGTCATCACCTCCAGCGGCGAGATCAGCTACGGCGAGCTCCGCCGGCGCGCCGTACGGGCCGCCCACTGGCTGCGCGAGCGGGGCGTCGGCCGGGACGAACTGGTGGGGCTGGTGATGTCCCGGGGCCCTGAGCAGATCACCGGAATCATGGCCACCGTGCTCGCGGGCGCGGCCTACCTGCCCGTCGACGCGGGCCTGCCCGCCGAGCGCCGGCAGTACATGCTGCGGGACGGCCGGGTGCGCTGCGTGCTCACCGACACCGCCCGGCCCGAGGAGGATTACGGCGACCGGCACGTCCTCGCCCTCGACACCCTCGCCGAGCCGGACGCGGAGCCCGCCGAGGCCCCGGCGGCGCTGCCCGGCGCCTGCCCGGACGACCTGGCCTACGTGCTCTACACCTCCGGCACGACGGGCGAGCCCAAGGGCGTCATGGTCACCCACCGCAACGTGGCCAACGTCGTCGCCGACTGCCGGGACCGCTTCGGCATCAGCCCCGCCGACCGGTTCTTCGCCATCAGCGCCTTCAACTTCGACCTGTCGGTGTGGGACGTCTTCGGCGCCCTCTCGGCCGGCGCGGCACTGGTGATGCCGGACCGGGACAAGGCCGTCGACCCCGCCCACTGGCTGGAGCTCTGCACCGCCGCCGGGGTCACGGTCTGGAACTCCGTCCCCGCCATCGTCTCGCTCATGCACGACCAGGCACTCGTCGAGACGGGCCTCCCGCCGGCGCTGCGCCTGGTGATGATGAGCGGCGACCGGATCCCGCCCACCCTGCCGGCCGCACTCCGCCGCCTCAAGGACGACCTGGACGTCATCTCCCTCGGCGGACCGACCGAGACGACGATCTGGAACATCCTGCACCCGGTGGGCCGCCACGAGGACGGCAGCGAGTCCATCCCCTACGGACGCCCCAACGCCAACAACCGGGCCTACGTCCTCGATCACGACGGCCTGGACGCACCGGACTGGGTCACCGGCGAGATCTGCGCCGCCGGCACCGGCCTGGCCCGGGGCTACTGGGGCGACGAACAGCGCACCGCCGAGCGGTTCTTCCACGACGCCCGCCGGGACGAACGGCTCTACCGCACCGGCGACCTCGGCCGCTACCTGCCCGACGGCGAGATCCAGATCCTCGGCCGCAGCGACTTCCAGATCAAGGTCAACGGCTACCGCATCGAGGCGGGCGAGGTCGAGACCCGGCTGGTCGCACACGACGCGGTTCGCCAGGCCGTCGTCGCGAGGGCGTCCGGCGCCCGGGGCGACCTGCTGGTGGCCCACCTGGTGCCGAGCGGCGACGCCCGGCCCAGCCAGGCCGAGCTGCGCCAGGCGCTCCGCCGCGACCTGCCCGACTACATGACCCCGTCGGCGGTCGTCTGGCACGAGGAGCTGCCGCTGACCCGCAACGGCAAGGTGGACCGGACCAAGCTCTCCGCCACGGCCATCGACACCGTGGTGGCAGGCGGCGGGCAGGCTCCCGCCTCCGGCGGCGCACCCGCCTCCCAGCTCGAACGCCGGGTCGCCGCAATCTGGTCGGAGATCCTCAAGGGCGCCGAGGTGGGCGTCCACGACAACCTGCGCGACCTCGGCGGCGACTCCATCTCCGCGGCCCGCATCCTCACCGCGGTCCGTAAGGAGTTCCGCATCACCATCCCCCTCGACGCGATGTACGAGATGGGGACCGTGCGGGCCATGACCGACCACCTCGCCGAAGCGCTGGCCGAGCGTGCCGCGGAAGGGAGCGACCCGTGCCCCGCTCGCTGATCAACGACATCGTCTCCGAGGCACCCGTCCATGACGGGCGGATCTCCTTCGCCCGCCTGGACGGCACCGAGACGCTGACCCTGGCCGAGCTGTACGAGCGGGCCGGGCGGGTGGCGTCCGGGCTGCGCCGGATGGGCGTCGCACCGGGGGACCGCATCGGCATCCTGGCCGCCAACGGCCTGGAGTGGGTGCTGCTCGACCTCGCGGCCCTGCGCCTGAAGGCGGAGACCGCCGGCTTCGAACCCGGCAAGTTCGAGCCGGACGCCGAGCTGCTGGCCCGCTACGACATCAAGCTGCTGTTCAGCGACCGCCCGTCCGACGCCCCCGGCGTCGTGCCGGTCGCCGACGTCCGGCTGCTCTCCGAGAAGCAGGACGACGACGAGCCGCTGCTCCCGGTCCACTACGGGCCCGAGGACACCACCACGGTGAAGTTCACCTCCGGCAGCACCGGAACCCCCAAGGGGCTCGCGGCGACCGCCGGCAGCATCGACAGCTCCCTGCACGCCGTGCAGGAGATCTTCGAACACGGCCCCGGCGACGACCTGTTCGTCTTCCTGCCGCTCTCCCTCCTGCAGCAGCGCTACTGGATCTACTCCGCGCTGCGGCACGGGCACGACGTCACCATCAGCACCTACGAGGCGGCCTTTGCCACCCTCGGCAGGGTCCGGCCCACCGTCGTCATGGGCGTGCCGGCCTTCTACGAGACCGCCAAGCGGCACATCGAGAGCCGGGCCCGGCGCGCCGCGAAGACGTCCTCCCCCGAGGACGCCGTCAGGGAGGCCGCCCGCCGCCTGTTCGGCGACCGCATCCGCTACCTGTGGACGGGATCCGCACCGGCCCGCGCCGCGATGCTGACCTTCTTCGACGAGGCCGGACTGCCCATCTACGAGGGCTACGGGCTCAACGAGACCTGCATCGTCACCAAGAACCACCCGGGAGCCAGCCGGGCGGGCAGCGTCGGCAAGGTCCTCACCGGCAAACAGGTGCTGATCGACGAGGACGGCGTCATCAGCGTCCGCAGCGACCATCCGGTCAACCGCCGCTACGCGTACGCCGCGCCGGGCGACTCGGAGCGCGTCTTCGGCGAGGACGGCACGGTGCGCACCGGCGACCTCGGCCATCTCGACGAGGACGGCTTCCTGTTCATCCGCGGCCGGGCCGACGACGTCATCGTCCTGGACAACGGCAAGAAGGTCATCGTCCGGCCCATCGAGGAGCAGATGAAGAGCGACCCGGCGATCGCCGAGTGCGTCCTCTTCTGCCCCGCGCAGACCGACCTGGTGGCCGTGGTCTCCCCCTCGGCCCTCCCCGCCGACACGGAGGCGATCGCGGCCCGGCTGGCCCGGACCAACTCCAGCGTCGAGCGGGACGAGCAGATCCGCAGAGTCGTGGTGGCACAAGAGCCGTTCAGCATCGACAACGGCCTGCTCACCTCGCAGTTCAAGCCCAAGCGCAAGCAGATCCTCGCCGCCTACGAGCGGGAGATCAACGACACCAAGGAAGGCATCCATGCAGCCTGAGACCGAGACCGCGGCCCGCGAGAACCTTTCCGCAGTCCTCACCCCCGAGATCGCCCCCGAGGAGCTCGACCTCGATCTCGACATGGTCGAGGCCTACGGACTGACCTCCCTCAACAAGGTCCTCTTCCTCACCTCGGTGTGCGAGGAGACCGGGGTCAACCTCGGGCACTTCACCGAGCACGACCTCGCCGCCATGCGCACCCTGCGCGACGTGGCCGAGGCCCTTTCCCGCTACACGAACGAGGCGGTGTGAGATGAGCTGGGCACAGAACGCGCCGGCCGTCCTGGAGAACGAGCACGTCGTGCTGCGGCCGGTCTCCCCCCAGGACCGCGAGGCCATCCGGGACATCGCGATGGCGCCGGAGATCTGGCGCTACTTCGTCTCGATGATCGAGACCGACGCCGACTTCGAGACGTTCTTCGACGCCACCCTCGCCGACCACGAGGCCGGGCGGCGCGCGGTGTTCGTCATCACCGACAAGTCCACGGGCCGCACCGCCGGCAGCATGAGCTTCGGCAACATGGCCGAGGCCGACCGGCGCCTGGAGATCGGCTGGTCCTGGCTGGGCCGCGATTTCCAGGGCAAGGGCATCAACCGCTGGGCCAAGTACCTGCTCCTGGAGCACGCCTTCGAGAACCTGGACGCCGAGCGCGTCGAGTTCAAGACGGACATCCTCAACGAGCAGGCACGACGCGGACTGCGCAACATCGGCGCCGTCGAGGAGGGCACCCTGCGCAGCTTCAACTTCATGCCCGGCGGCCGCCGCCGCGACGCCATCTTCTACAGCGTCCTGCGCGCCGAATGGCCGCGCGTGAAGCAGGAACTGGCGACCAAGCCGAAGGTCTCGCCGCTGGACACCGTCGGATGACCGGCGGCCGGGACATCCGCTTCATCCGTGCCGGCGGCGACCCCTTCGCCCTCGGGCACGCGCACGGCGAAGCCCTGGCCACCCCGCTGAGGGGCTTCCTCGACGACTCGCTCTGCCGGCTGAACAAGGTCATGCAGCCGCAGGTCTCGATGGACGCCCTGCTGCCGACGATCGCCGCCTACCGGGCGGCGGTCGCGGCGGCCACGCCGGACCTGGCCGAAGAGGTCCGCGGCCTCGCCGCCGGAGCGGGGATCGGGGAGGACGAGGCCTGGCTGCTCCAGCTGCGCCGCGAGATCATGGGCTACCGCAAGGTGCCCACCATGGGCGACTGCACCACCTACGCACGCACCGGCGCCGCCGCCCAGGGCCACCCCGTGCTGGCGCAGACCGTCGACCTCAACGGGGACCTGGACGACCACATCAGCGTCCTGGAGATCGCCCGGACCGGCTCCGGCCGCCGGTCGCTCGTCCTGAGCTTCGCGGGCCTGCTCGGCTACCTCGGCATCAACAGCGACGGCCTCGCCGTCGGCCTCAACCTGGTGCTGGGCGGCCAGTGGCGCCCCGGCCTGCCGCCCTACCTCGCGATCCGCCATCTGCTCGACAGCGCGGGAAGCGTGGCCGAGGCCGTCAAGATCCTGCGCGACCTGCCGCTGGCGAGCTCCCGCAACCTGATGCTCTGCGACCCCGAACGGGCCGTCTGGGTGGAGGCCCTCGGGGACGAGCTGCGCATCACCGAGACCGAGCAGGCGGTGCACACCAACCACTTCCTGCACCCCGACTTCGTGCCGTCCGACGAGATCAACGTCTTCGCCCGCAACTCCTCGCTGCGCCGGCTGGAGGCGGGCACCGCCGGTCTCGACGCCCTGCGGCCCGAAGCGGACCCGGAGGAGCACTTCGGCCTGCTCTCGCAGCCGCCGATCTGCGTCCCCGACCGCGGGGACATCAGGAGCGAACGCACCGTCGCGGCCGTGGTGATGCTGCCCGCACGCGGCGAACTGCACGTGCGGCCCGGCGACCCCTCGCTCTCCGGGACCCGCACCTTCACGCTGTGACCCGGGGGAGAAGGACAGCCATGGCGGTTCCCAGAGTGAGGAATTGACGACGAATGAACCGGGACGAGGGCATCGCCCCGCTCCTGCGCCTGCACGCCATCGCACCGCACCTGACCACCGGCGAACTGCTCCGGGCGGTCTCCCGCGTGCTCACGGGCGGCGACACCCCGCCCGGCGGATGGCGGGCGGGGCGGTCCGGCTGGGAACTCGGGCACGACGGCTTCTCGGCCGTGGTGACCGGCGCCTGGGACGGGCCGGAGCTGCGCCTGCGCTGGTCGGCCGTACCGGCCATGGCACCGCGCACGGCCCGGCTGCTCTCCGACATCGCGGCGGCCGCCGGGGACCGGACACCAGCCGGCGACGCGCGGAGCCGGCCGGAGCCGGGGGAGGCCCACCGGGCCTGGCAGGCCGTGATGAGTCACTGGGGCATCGCCGAGGACGCCATGGCGGAGGTCCGGGAGCCGGGCCGTCTGCACAGCGCTCGGAGCGACGGCACCGTGGTGTACGTGTTCGACCACATCGGCCCGCCGGAGCCCCCGCCCGGCTGGCTGCTCCGCTCCTGGCTCGCCCCGGACACGGGCGGCTTCCACTGCTCGGTGCGGCACTCCGCGGCCGGTCCCCGGCTGCATGTGGAGGCCGCGCACCCCGACCTCCGCGAGCAGGCCGCGGCGCTGCTGTCCGCCTGGCGGGCGCACCTCCCGCCCCGGATGTGCTGACCGTCACACCGCCGGCACAACGCAAAAAAACCGCCCCCGGTCTGCTTGCGCAGCGCCGGGGGCGGTTCTTGAAGCGGTAGCGGTGGGATTTGAACCCACGGTGGAGTTGCCCCCACACACGCTTTCGAGGCGTGCTCCTTAGGCCGCTCGGACACGCTACCGAGAGAGAGCTTAGCGGACGGTGGGCCGTGCTCTGAAATCGGTTCCCGCGAGGGCCCCCGCGAAGGGGGTCAGCGGTCGCGGAAGAAGGCGGTGAGCACCTCGGCGCACTCCTCGGCGAGGACGCCCTGGACGACCTCCGGGCGGTGGTTGAGCCGGCGGTCGCGGACGACGTCCCACAGCGAACCCGCCGCGCCCGCCTTCTCGTCGGCCGCGCCGTAGACCACCCGCTCCAGGCGGGAGAGCACGATGGCGCCCGCGCACATCGTGCACGGCTCCAGCGTCACCACGAGCGTGCAGCCGGACAGCCGCCACTCGCCGACCGCCTGCGCGGCCTCGCGGATCGCGAGGACCTCCGCATGCCCGGTGGGGTCGCCGGTGGCCTCGCGCTCGTTGCGCCCGCGGCCGATGACGGAGCCGTCCGGACCCAGCACCACGGCACCCACCGGTACGTCGCCGGTGGCAGGGGCCCGCGCCGCCTCCTCCAGCGCGGCCCGCATCGGGCCGCGCCACGGGTCGCGGACGGGGTCGTGCTCGGACGCAAGGTCGGGGACGGCTTCGTTCATGGCACCAGTGTGGGCGCTGCACCCCGGGGCGCGGCGCCCGGAGGTCAGCGGACGGCCTCCAGGATTTCCGGGCAGCCGAGCGCGTCGGTGATCGAACTGAGCGCGTCGCCGTCGAGAGCACCGAGCTCCTTGGCGCCGAACCCGAGGTCGGAGAGGAGTTCGGGGTCGCCCAGCGGCCCCGCCGGGGCCGGCTCGGAGGAGGCGGAGGCCTCCGCCTCGTCCTCCTCGGGCTCGCCGTCCTCCGTGCCGTCGAGGTCCAGCCTTTCGAGCTCGTCGTCACCGTCGTCGTCGCGGCCGATGAGCTCGTCGACGAGCATCGCCCCGTACGAGCTCCGGCTCGCCGCGGCGGCGTCCGACACGTAGACGCGGGGGTCGTCCTCGCCGTCCACCCGGACGATGCCGAACCAGGAGTCCTCCTGCTCGATGAGCACCAGGACCGTGTCGTCGTCGACCGAGGCCTCGCGGGCCAGGTCGGCGAAGTCGGACAGCGCTTCCACGTTGTCGAGTTCTGTGTCGCTCGCTTCCCACCCGTCTTCGGTGCGCGCGAGCATTGCGGCGAAGTACACCGTGACTCTCCCACTGGTCATAGGCGGTGCCGGGTCGGACGGGGGACGACCCCGCCCACTCGGAATCGTGGCAGAAACCTCGGCGTTGCGAGAGGTCTTCCGCGCTGCGTCGTGCAGCAGTCCGAAGAGATGTGGCTCACGTGGGGTCCGTACGGGCGTCGGCGGACCGCCGTACGGGCGTCACACAGCCGACGTACGGACGCCATGACGGCGCCATCAGGGCGGTCCACGGGCGAGAAGCGGCTGCCGGGTCACCAGCGGAAGGTCCGCATCCTCATCTGCTGCCGCATCCGGGCCGCCCGGGCCCGCCGCGGCTGCACCCGGGCCCGCAGCTCTTTTGCCTCGTTGAGCTCCCGCAGGAACTGGGCTCGTCTGCGCCTGCGTTCCTCGGCGCCCTCCGGATCCTCCCCCGCCGGAGCGTTCGACTCGCGCCGGCCCGCATCTCGCTTGTCACGGTCACGTTTGTCACGGTCACGGCCAGCCATGGGCAGCACCACCTCGTGCCGAGGGCCTCCGCCCGGAGCGACAGACCGGGCGTACGTGCCCACTTTCCCCCTAAGTGGTGGTTTGATGCCAGGGCGGCGACAGGCCGTTCCAGCGGCCCGCGCGGGCGCTTGCGCCCAAAAGCTCGGTTAATGTCGACGTCATGCGGATTCATGTCGTGGACCACCCGCTGGTGGCGCACAAACTCACCACACTGCGCGACAAGCGCACCGACTCCCCCACCTTCCGGCGTCTCGCCGACGAGCTGGTCACCCTGCTCGCCTACGAGGCCACGCGCGACGTGCGCACCGAGCAGGTCCACATCGAGTCCCCCGTGACGGCCACCACGGGCGTCAAGCTCTCCCACCCCCGCCCCCTGGTGGTGCCGATCCTCCGGGCCGGTCTGGGCATGCTCGACGGCATGGTCCGGCTGCTGCCGACGGCCGAGGTCGGCTTCCTGGGCATGATCCGCAACGAGGAGACGCTCAAGGCCGAGACGTACGCCACGCGCATGCCCGACGACCTCTCGGGCCGCCAGGTCTACGTCCTGGACCCGATGCTCGCCACCGGCGGCACGCTCGTCGCGGCGATCAACGAGCTGATCGCCCGCGGTGCGGACGACGTCACCGCCATCTGCCTGCTGGCCGCGCCCGAGGGCGTCGAGGTCATGGAGCGCGAGCTGGAGGGCGCCCCGGTGACCGTCGTCACCGCTTCGGTGGACGAGCGGCTCAACGAGAACGGCTACATCGTCCCGGGCCTGGGCGACGCGGGCGACCGCATGTACGGCACCGCCGGCTGACCCGGCGCGCATGACACCGTGCCGGCGGCGCCCTCGGGTGCCGTCGGCACCGGCGTTTTCAGCTCAGCACTTCGCCGAGGCGGAGGCCGCCGACGGGGACGGAGCGGGCGGAGCCGACGACGCGGGCGGCGCGGACGGCTGCTGTCCGTCCAGCCCGGCCAGCGCCCGGTCCGCCTCCTCCTTGGGCGTCAGCGCCTTGAACGCGTCGCCGAGGACCAGGTCGACCTCCTGGCCCTCGCGCTGGTCGTCCTTCGCCTCCAGGCCGGTGAGCTGCGTGCCCAGCACCTTGAGCGTGCCGTCGACGGAGTCCCGCGGGCCCAGCAGTATCGCCGTGCCCCCGACCTTCTTGTCGTACTCGGCCTGGGCATTGCCCACCTGGCCGATCTTGAAGCCGCGCCGCGCCAGCTCGTCCGCCGTGATCTTGGCGAGGCCCCCGCGCGGGGTGGCGTTGTAGACGTTGACGGTGAAGTCGCCGGGCTTGGGCAGTTCCTTGGGCGCGGCCCGCGGGGCGGTGCGCCCGTCCGCCTGGGTGCTCGTGCAGTCGCCGCTCTTCTTCCCCGGCCGCGACGCGGCCCGGGTGGTGCTGTGACCGCCGCCGAAGACGTCGACGAGCTGGAACGTCCCCCAGCCGGCCAGCCCCAGCACGGCGGCCGTGGCGACGAGGACGAGCACGATCCTGCGGCGGTTTCTGGGGCGTCGCATGTGCGGGATGCGACGACCCGTGATGCGGTACTTTCCGCCCATGCCGGGAGGGGTGAGCATGCTCATGAGCGCAGCGTAGTGCTGGGTGCACGCGCTGCCTACTAGATGATCAATGGGTTGCGCGGACCCCTACCCAAAAGGGCCAATAGCCGCGCATGCCGGTCGCTGCCGGTCGGACATCAGTCCAGTTCGAGTACGCGGGCGTGCAGCACCTGGCGCTGCTGGAGGGCGGCGCGCACGGCGCGGTGCAGCCCGTCCTCGAGGTAGAGGTCGCCCTGCCACTTCACGACGTGGGCGAAGAGGTCACCGTAGAAGGTGGAGTCCTCCGCGAGCAGCGTCTCGAGGTCGAGCTGCTGCTTCGTGGTCACCAACTGGTCAAGGCGTACCGGGCGAGGGGCAACATCCGCCCACTGGCGGGTGCTTTCCCGGCCGTGGTCGGGGTACGGCCGCCCGTTTCCGATGCGCTTGAAGATCACACGGAAAGCCTACCGGGCGAGCGGCTCCCGGCGCAGCCAAGGCGCGGCAGTGCGAAGGTGACAATCGATCCCAATCGGCTGCATTCCGGTGGCGGCGCCCGTGCGACGCGGCGCAGCCGCCTCCGCTGCGGGGGGCGGCTGCTCGGGATGGGCGCGACTACTCTGCGATCTCCGTCCGCTCGAACCACTCGTAGACGGTCAAACGGCCCTCCTCGGTCTCCCGGTGCTGCGTGGTGACCTTGAAGTGCTCGTATCCGCCACGGTGCCGGATCTTCAATTCGACCCCCGGCGGCGTGATCGGGACGATCCGCGAGGGGAGATCGTCCGGGCCGCCTTCGAGAACTGCTTTGGCTGAACTGCTCATGGCCACAGTCTTCCGAGATGGCACACAAACCGCTCTCCGGCACGCCGAGAACCACTCTTCGCGGGGCCAGGCCCTATTAGCAGCCCGGCCGTCCCCGACGCACGCCGGACGGCCGAAGGCCCCGGGCCTTCGGCCATCCGGGCGACGACCGTGCGGTCATGCCAGCCGGTAGACCGCGTCCTTCAGCTCGCGGATGCGCTCGTAGTCGGCCGTCAGCCGTTCTTCGCTCGTTGCCGTCAGGTGTGCGCGCAACGGGCTGGTCAGGAGGTCGACGGTCGGGCGGATACGGGCGCCGGGCTTGAGTTTGGCGGCCACCGTGTGGACGCTTTCGAGGCCGCGGATTTCCTCCACCACCGACTCGTCGACCGATTCCACGACGCCTTCGAGCGTGGTGGGCGCGTTGTAGACGACGGCGGGCTGCAGCTTGCGGTAGATGCGGTTGCCGTATTCCGCCTGGAAGGCGTCCGGCTGGGTGAACGCCTGGGCCGTCAGGGCGGCTTGGTTGTGGCCGAGGCACACGTCGTGGAATCCGGCGTGGATGTTTCCGTTGAGCCGGGTGCCGATTTCGACGAGGGCCGGGCCCTCGGGCGTCACGATGACTTCGGCGTGTGCGGGGCCCCAGCGGACGTCGAGCGCGGCCAGGACCTCGTCGATGTACGCGGTGAGTCCGGCGACCAGGGCGGTGTCCGGGTCGACGAGGATGTCGCGGTTGTAGATGTTCTTTCCGGAGGGGAGCAGCGTCTTCTCGTACTGCCAGACGCCGCACGTGTAGCGCTGCCCGTCGCAGCTGACGGTGTCGACGATGTATTCGGTGCCCTTGAGATAGGACTGCACGAGGATTTCGCTGTTCGAGGCGCCGAAGATGTCCTGCGAGGAGAGGATGGCCTCGGCCGCGGAGACGACCTCTTCGGCGTTGTTGCAGATGCGGACGCCGTCCGACGCGGCCGAGCTGAGCGGCTTCACGACGACCGGGTACGTCGCGCTGCGCTCGGCCCATGCGGCGATGTCCGCCGGGTCGGCGCTCTTGAACTGCTGGGCGCAGCGGACGCCCGCCTTGCGCAGCGTCTCGATCATTTCGTACTTGTCCCGGCGGGCGCGCGAGAGCAGCGAGCCGTTGGTCGGGATGGCCAGCAGTTCGCTCAGCCGGTCCGCCATCGGCACGGCGCCGTCCTGGCCGGCGACGACGCAGACGGGGGAGTAGGGGCGCAGCCGGGCCGCCAGTTCCTCCATGTCGGAGCCGACGATGTTGGCCTCGTAGTCGGCCAGGTTCGGGGGCTGCATCGAGGTGATGAACTCCGGGGTGCTCTGCACGTGGACCAGGCGGGTGCCGGACTGTGCGAAGGCGGCGGGGTAGAAATTGCCCGCGGAGTATCCGTCGACTACTACGGCGACGGGCGCGCTGCCGGTGGAGGTCATGCTCGTCCTTCTGGGTCGGGAATTCTTGGCGGAATTGCTGGGTGGGGCGGGGTCAGGAGGCGGCCGGCACCTTGTCGGGTGCGGCGGTTTCTTCCATGAGTGCGTCCGGGCCCTCGGGAACGCGGAAGCCGGAGATCCTGGTCAGGGACTTGAAGCCGAGCGCAACGGCGAGCCCGAGCGCGAGCGCGGCCAGCCACAGGGCCGGGTAGCCGGCCGACTTCGCGAGGGCGATGCCGGCGGGGCCGCCGACGACGAACGCCGCGTTCCAGGCGAAGAAGAAGGACCCCTGGAAGGTGCTGACGCGCCCTTCCGGCGCCCGCTTGGCGATGAAGGTGGCCGAGATCGGTGCCCACAGCACCTCGCCGATCGTCCAGACGACGGTGGCGACGATGAACATGGGGATGCCGTGCGCCAGGACGTTGAGCCCGAATCCGACGGCGATGAATCCGCTCGCCAGCATCAGCGGGATCTCCTCGCGCATCCCGCCCACGACCCTGGGCACGAGGGGGAGCAGCACGACCGAGAGCACCGCGTTGACGGCCAGCACCAGGCCGATCTCGCCGGGGTCCAGCCCTTCCTCGCGCATGCCCAGCGGCAGCGTCGAGTTGACCTGGAGGTAGACGCAGGCCATGAGGAAGGTCAGGGCCAGGAAGACGACCAGCACCGGGACCCGGAAGGGTTCGGTGATGCCCCGGGCGGCGCTGCGCAGTACCGAGCCGCCTTCGCGCCGTTCGGCCGCGGGCCGTACGGCGTCGGCGGGCAGTGCGCAGACCAGTGCCGCGTAGATGCCGCTGCACGCGGCCCAGACGATGAACAGGGCGGGCGGGTAGAAGGACAGCAGGAGTCCGGAGAGGACGGGGCCCAGCGACATGCCGACGTTGAAGCCCACGAGGTAGAGGCTGTAGGCGCGGGAGAAGTCCTCCTGCGGCACGATCTTGGAGATCATTCCGGCGCCGGCCGGCCGGTCGACCGCCGAGAGGAAGCCGGTGGCCAGGGCGAGCAGGCAGAGCGCGGCCATGTTGGTGGTCGCGAGGTAGAGCAGGGCCGTCGCGGCGGCGACGGGCTGGGCGGCGATGATCGTGCGGCGCGGTCCGATGGCGTCGGCGAGCGCGCCGCCGATCAGCCCGGAGGTGACGACTCCGGCGCCGAACAGGCCGACGATGAGGGGCGTCGTGCGGGAGTCGACGAGGTGGTCCTGCTCCAGGTAGAGGACCAGGAAGGCGGGGGCCAGGGTGCCGATCCGGTTGAAGGCCTGGCCGAACCACAGCAGCCAGAACGCTTTCGGAAGGCGCATGGGTTACAGCCTCTCCGCGACGCTGCCGGCGGTCACGAGCTCGGGTGCGGCCTCCGGCGCGGCCTCCGGCGCGGCGGCCGGGGCGGCGGCCGGGGCGGCGGTGTCCAAGGCGGTCGCGGGCTCTGTCGCGCCCGGGGCGAGGCGGCTGCGGCGGCGCCCGTAGGCCGCGTAGAGCACCAGGCCCACGGCCAGCCAGACCACGAACGTCACCCAGGTCAGCAGCTGGAGGTTGAGCATCAGGTACAGGCAGGCGACGAAGGAGATGCCTGGCAGCAGCGGGACCAGCGGCATGCGGAAGGGGCGGGGCAGTTCGGGGCGGGTGCGGCGGAGGACGACGACGCCCACCGAGACCAGGGTGAAGGCGAAGAGGGTGCCGATGTTCACCAGGTCGGCCAGCACGCCGATGTCGACGAAGCCGGCCAGGACGGCCATGATGCCGCCGAGCACGAGCAGGCTGCGGTGCGGGGTCGCGAACCGCGGGTGGATCTTGGCGAAGGACGGCGGCAGCAGCCGGTCGCGGCTCATTGCGAGCAGGACGCGGCTCTGTCCCCGGATGCTCACCATGCACACGGTCACCAGGCCGACGACGACGCCCACGCTGATCATCCCGCCGACGGCCGGATGCCCGACGGCCTTGAACGCGTCCGCGACCGGAGCCTCGACCGACAGGCTCTTGTAGGACTGCATGCCGGTGATGACGACGCTCACGGCCACGTACAGCACGGTGACCACGAGCAGGGAGCCGAGCAGGCCGATCGGCACGTCGCGCTGGGGCTTGCGGGTCTCCTCGGCGGAGGTCGCCACGACGTCGAAGCCGATGTACGACACGAACACCATGGCCGCGGCGGTCACCACGCCGCTGATGCCGAAGGCCGAGGGGGAGCCGCCGCCGAGCCACTGCAGCAGCGGCTCGCTCATCCCGGAGGCTGCCCTGCTCGGTTGCGAAGGAGGCACGAACGGCGAGTAGTTGGAGGCCTTGACGAAGAAGACGCCGACGCCGATCACGAAGAGGACGACCGTGAGCTTGACGGCGACCAGTGCGCGCGTGGCGCCCTTGGACACCGTGCCGCCCAGGATCAGTACGCCCACCAGGGCCACGATGAGCAGCGCGGCCGGAAGGTTGACCACGGACCCCTTGCCGCCGCTGATCGCCTGCGGCAGGTGGACGCCCACGGTGTCCAGCATCGACTGCAGGTATCCGGACCAGCCGACGGCCACCACGCAGGCGGACAGGGTGAGTTCGAGCATCATGGCCCAGCCGATGATCCAGGCAGCCAGTTCGCCCAGCGTGGCGTAGGCAAAGGTGTAGGCCGATCCCGCCACCGGCAGGGAGGAGGCGAGCTCCGCGTAGCACAGTGCGGCGCACCCGCAGACGATCGCGGCCAGCACGAAGGAGACGGCCACTGCGGGGCCCGCCATCTGCCGTGCCACCTGTCCGGTGAAGACGAAGATGCCGGTGCCGAGAATCATGCCGACGCCGGTGACGATGAGGTCGAACCACCCCAGGTCCCGGCGCATACGTCCATTGCCGTCGGCGCCCTGTGCATCCTGGAGCGCCTGCTCAACTGTCTTTATTCGCACGGTGCCATCGCAATCTGGTCCTCGCGGTGCGTTCTCCGAAGTTCCGGGCCACCGTACTGCCGCGAATGGCCCTCAGGGCCGTTTCTTTGAGCGCATGAGAGTGGCCTTTCAGCGCGCCAACCGTGTGCGTTTACCGGCGCTTTAGCGGCCCGGCACACGAAACGGCCCGCCGGAAATCCGACGGGCCGTCACAGACTATATGTAGGGACCAACCAGGTCCCTTTGTGCGTCACACCACAGAGGCGAAGAGGCCGTTCTTGCGCTCTTCCAGCCAGCTCTCCCGATTGAGAATTGCATGGTGCAGCTTGTTGAGCCGCTGCCCGGGATCCATTCCCAGATGCTCGACGAGCGTCTGGCGCAGCCCGTGATACGTGGAAAGCGCCTCGGCGGCCCGGCCGTTGCGGTAAAGGGCGGTCATCAGCAGGCCCTGGATCTTCTCGCGCTTGGGGTATTGCAGCGCCAGCCGGCGCAGGTCGCTGAGGACCATGAGCTCCCTGCCCAGCAGCAGATCGATCTCCAGCTTGCGCTCGTAGGCGGACATCCACGCCTCGTCCAGGACGATCCCCAGCTCGCGCAGCGACGGGACGTCGCGCAGGTCGACCAGGGCGGGGCCGCGCCAGAGGGCGAGCGCGCGCTGCAGGTTCTGCGCCTCGCGCTCCAGGCCGGGCCGGTCCTCCGGGTGCGGGGCGCCCTTGCGCTGGGTGAGCCGGAGGAATTCGTCGAGGTCGAAGCCGTTGTCGCCCAGGTGCAGGACGTACCCCGGCAGGCTGGTGGAGAGGCTGCCCGAGGCGAAGCCGGCTCCGGCCAGGTGCTTGCGCAGCTTGGAGATGTAGACCTGGAGCGCCGCGCGGGCCGTGGGCGGCGCCTCGCCGCCCCACAGGCAGTCCACCAGATCGGCCACCGAAAGGCATTGGCCGTGCTTGGAGACCAGCAGGGCCAGCAGGGCTCTCTGCTTCAAGGGCCGTGGCGTGCAGATGGTTTCGTCGTCGGCTGCTATTTCGAAGTGGCCAAGGATTCTGAATTCCATTACGACTCCCCCATCGTTCCGCTCGGGACGCTTCCAAGCAGCGACGCCAAGCACGAGCGAAGCTACACGTCGGGGAACCTCCCCACATCCGCGTACGGGCGTGCGCGAAGGGCACTCCCCAGTGCTGCCAAGGGGGAGCGGCGACCGGGCGGCTCGCGGCCCGTCACCACTTTGGCAACTTTCCCCCCGGGACCGGCCCCCGTGCACCGGACCCGCGTCGTCCGCCGCAGGGCGGCATGTCCGGCGCCGCCACCCAAAGGGCCGCCAAAGCCCGGCAGAAGGACGGCAGAAGGCCCGGAAACGCGGCCGTTTCCAGGCCGCTTCCAGGCCGTTTCCGGGCCGTCCGCGGCCGCAATCCGCGATCTACGCTGTGCAGCGAATTGATCGGCCATCGAAAAGGATTCGGCAATGCTGACCGCTGCAACCCCCGCCATTTCGCCCTTCGGTGAGCTGGCGAACCCGCGTGTCATCGAGGCGGAGCGAATTACCAGGGCGGACCTCCTCGCCCTGGCGCACGGCGACGCCATTGCGATCGTCGTCCGCCGTTACTGCCCGCAGGACCTGTGCGAGCGTGCCACCGAGCAGCTCATGAAGGACCGCCTCTACGGCGAGTACGCGAACGTCCCGGGCGTCCACAAGTGGGGCCTGAACACCTACGAGGGCCTGTCCACCGCGGAGCGCGAGAAGCGCTACTTCAACGAGGCCGTCGCCGCCGTGCAGTCGCTGCGCGACGCCTGGTCCCCCTTCCTCTCGCCCATCGACCGGCTGCGCCTGGAGCTCCAGGAGGGCTGGCCGGGCGGTGCCAACATGGAGCACCTGGACGGCAACCCGCTCTTCGTCGGCCAGGCCCGCGTCTTCCAGGAGGGCAACGGGGCCATCCCCCACCAGGACTTCCTCTCCTGGGAGCTGGAGGACCTGCGCCGCGAGGCCCGCGCCGACGGCAAGCCCGAGCTGCTGACCCAGATGACCGCCAACCTCTACCTGCAGACGGCCGAGGAGGGCGGCGAGCTCGAGCTGTGGTCGCGCGGCTACGAGCACGCCGAGTACGACGCGCTGCGCATCACCGCGGACAGCTACGGACTCAACCGCGACCTGATCCCGGCGCCCGCCGTGGCCCTCAAGCCCGAGGCCGGCATGCTGATCCTCTCGCACGCCTCCCGCATCCACGCCGTCCGCCCGTCCAAGGGCCGCGACCGCGCCGCGGTGAGCTTCTTCATCGGTGTGCGCGGCACCGACCAGCCCCTGACGTACTGGAGCTGAGCACGCAGCGGTACGGGGCGGTCCGCGCGGACCGCCCCCGTGCCTCCACGACTCTTCACGCACGACTGCACGGAACGGACGAGGGAACGACCATGAAGTGCCGGGACACCGCTGCGGGCCGGCAGGCGCTCAATCCCCATGCGCGGCAACGGCTGACGGCCGCTCTCGAAGATCTCTGCGCCCACAAGGCGGGGCTGGCCGCTGCGCTTCTCGCCCTGTCCCGTCGCGCCCCCGGCGACGGCCACCGCGAGACGCTGCGCGCCCACAGCGCTGAGCAGCGCCGCCACGCCACGCTCTGCGGACAGTGGCTGGCGCGGCTGCGGCGGGAGGAGCAGTCGGCGTACGGCGTGCCGCCGCCGCGCCGCGTCTGCGTACCGGCCTTCGGCCCGGACGCGGTCGCGCACTCCGGCTGGCACGAGGGCCTGGTCGCCTGTTACCTGACCGGACTCGGCGTCCTGACGGCCGCGGCCCTGCGCTCGCTGCGGCACACCGCGCGCACGGCCGGCGTGCTCTCTTCCCACGGCTCTTCCCACGGCTCTTCCCACGGCACTTCCCACGGGCCTTCCTTCGGCTCGCCCCTCGGCCCGTCCCTCGACTCCGCCCTCGCGGGGATGGCGCGCGAGGACGCCGGGCAACTGGCGTACGGCCTGACGGTCGCCCGTGACGGCGCGCTGTCCGGGCACGCCGAGGGCATCGCCGCCGCCTGCCTCGACGGCATCGACGCGGCCGCCCGCGCGCTGGTGAACCCGGGGCGGCAGGTGATGACCCCCATGGTGCCGGTGGCCCTGGCCCAGCGCGCCCGGACGCTGGACGACCGGTGGAACGCGGCCCGCGAGGAGGCCGTCGGCCACCTGGTCCGCAGCGGCCTGGAGGCGTACGGGGAGCAAGCCCGGCGCCGCTGGGACGCGGCGCTGGACCGGGCCTTCGACGAGTACCGCGAGCGGTGGGGCACGCAGCACTTCGTGCAGCGGGCGCAGGCGGCGGGCCTGCTCACCCCAGCCGCGCGGTGACCGTGGCGGCGAACACCTCGTGACCGTGCTGGGTCGCCACGACCCGCACGGCCGCATCGTCGCCCTCCCGCTCCAGCACTTCGCTCTCGATCCAGCACGGCGCGTCGAACTCCACGTACCGGTGGAACGCGCTCTCCATCCCGGTGACCAGCGCGCAGTGCGGGTAGAGCGCTTCGTGCGCCGCCTGCCGCGCCGCCTCCAGCAGCAGCATGCCCGGCGCGTGGTCGACCGGGTGGTCGAAGAGCACCGGATGGTTCAGGTCCATGCGCAGCTGGAAGCGGTGCGCCGTGGCGCTGGGTGAGAGCACCACGTCCTGGAACCGTTCGCGGCCCATGCGCCGGGGCGGCGCCGGGGGCGCCAGCGCGACGCAGCGCGCCGCGGCCTGCCCGAGGTCGGCGTAGGAGCCGCGCAGGCGGGTGTAGACGTTCGGCGACTGGCTGGCGAAACGGGTGGCCGCGGTGCCCAACTGCACGCCGTCACGCATCAGGACGACGTCCATGCGCAGGGCGGCCAGCCGGCCCCCGCGCCGGGTGACATCACTGCACTGGATGTGCATCTCGATCTCGGCCGGAAGCGCCGCGCAGGTCAGGGCTGCGGGGTCGGCAGTCCAGTTGAGGTCGTCCCATATCTGGCGATGTCCGAAGGGGACGTCGTAGCCGAGGTGGCTGAGCAGCGGAATGGTCTGGCGGACGGTCTCCGCCAGGAGCAGCGGATCGTGCCGCCCGTTCACGGCGCCGTAGTAGCTGTGGGCGCGGGGCCACTGCGCGGTGACGGTGAAGGCGTCGCCGTCCAGCGCCTCCCAGCCGGTGACCAGTACTTCGCTCTGCGCTGCCTTGTGCACGTACTGCCGCGGGATCGCGGTCCCGGCGTGCGGGTGCTGCGCAGTGAGGACGAGCATGAGTTTCCCCCGAAAGCGTCTCTGCGTCCGCGTGGTCCCCCCAGCGGACTGCTGACTGCCGCGTTGAACGCGCTGTCCCGTAAGATAAAGAACGATCGTTTTTTTGTCGAGAGGTGCCGGGATGGATGACGAAACGGGAGATATCAAGTCCGAACGGGCGCCCCAGCAGCGGGCATTGCGGACGAAGGCAAGCATTTTGCGGGCCGCGGCCGAGGTCTTCGACGAGTACGGCTTCAGTGGTGCGTCGGTCACGAAGATCACAAAACGGGCGAAGGTCACCCAGGGCGCCGTCTACTTCCATTTCGGGTCGAAGGAGGCCCTGGCGAAGGCCGTGATGGTCGGCCAGGGCGACGAGCTCGAACTGCCCGGCGGCCCCGACGGCCTCCAGCGGCTGATCGACATCACGCTGTACCTGGCCGAGCAGCTCCAGACCAACCCGGTGCTGCGCGGGGGAGTACGGCTTGCCGTCGAACAGGGCGAGTTCGGGGTCCGCGACGACCAGGCGTACCAGCAGTGGGCCGAGGCCTTCCGCGAGCAGTTCCGCGCCGCCCGCGTCCGGGGCGAGCTCCGGCCGTCGGTGGACGAGGCGGAGGCGGCCTGGCTGCTGGTGAGCTGCTTCTCGGGCACCCAGCTGTTCTCGCAGATCTCCACCGACCGCGCTGACCTGCCACAGCGCATCCAGTCGCTGTGGCGCTACCTGCTGCCCGCGCTGGCCGTGGACGAGGTGCGGGAGGCGCTGCGCCTGGAGCCGAGCGGGAAGCGGCGGAAGAAGTGAGGATCACCGTCCTCGGCGCCACGGGGTTCGTCGGCGCGGCCGTCGTCGGGAAGCTGGCGCAGAAGGGCGCCCGGGTGCGGGCGGTCGCGCGGCGGGTGCCGGAGACGGACACCCGCGTGGAATGGGTCGCCGCCGATGTGACCGACCCCGCGTCGCTGCGCGGGCTCTGCGACGACAGCGACGTCCTGCTGCATCTCGCCTGCTACATCGGCCCGGACGAGGAGCGCTGCCAGGCGGTCAACGTGCGGGGCACCCACGCCGTGGTGGCCGAGGCGCGCCGTGCGGGTGTGGGGCGGCTCGTCCTGCTGTCGACCTCCGCCGTCTACGGGGCGGGGCCGCATCGCGGGATCGAGGTCGGCGAGGTGGACCCGGAGCCCGTGTCCGCCGTCAGCCGCAGCCGGCTGGCCGCCGAGGAGCCGGTGCTGGCGGCGGGCGGCGTCGTCCTGCGGCCGGGGCTGATCCTGGGCGCGGGGGACCGCTGGGTGCTGCCCGCGGTCCAGGACGCCGTGCGCCGCGTCCCTGCGCTGTGGGACGGCGGGCGCGGGCTGCTCTCGCTCGTCGACGTCGACGACCTCGCCCGGCTGATCGCCCGCATCGCGACGGTGCCCGCGGCGCAGGCCCTGGCCCCGGGCGTCTACCACGCCGGTCACCCGCGGCCGGTGCCCAGCGGTGAGTGGATCGCGGCGATGGCGGCGCGCGGGCTGGTCGAGCAGCCGGTACGGGACTGGCCGCTGGACCGATGTCTGGCCGAATTGCGTGGCAGGCCCGGCGGAGTGACGGAGCGTCAGTTCCGGCTCTTCGCGCAGGATCACTGGTACCGCAGCGACGCGGTGTGGCGGGCCGCCGGGGTGCACCCGGGCCCCGGCCCGCTGAGCGCGCCCTAGAGCGGCCCGGCCGCCGCCCCCGGCTGGGTCATGAGCCACAGCCGCGCCAGGTGCGCGGCTCCCGTCCCGGGTCCGTGGTGGATGCCGATGCTCCGGATGAACAGCGCGGCAAGCCCCACCACGCCGGACGGCGAAGCCGTGGTGGGCAGTTCGCCCAGGCGGCAGGCGTCCTCGGCCAGCCGCCCCACCACGGGCCACCACACCTCCCGCCAGCTCTCCGCCTCCGCGAGCGCCTCCCGTTCCAGCCGCACCGCGCAACGGACGGCGATGTCGTCCTCGGCCTTCTCCGCGAGGCCGAGGACCACAGCGGTGAGCTGCCGTAACGGCGCCGCGTGACCCGCCGTCGCCTCCTCGACCACGGTCCGGCCCGCCGTGACGGCCTGTTCCACCACCGCGGCCGCCAAGTCGCCCTTGGAGTCGAAGTGGAACGTCAGGGCGCCCGTGGAGGCCCCCGCGGCCCTGCTGATCCGGCTCAGCGCCGCCCCCGCGTACCCATGCCGGGCGAACTCGCCCGCAGCCGTCTCGATGAGCGCCGCGCGGGTCCGCACCGCCCTGTCCTGCCTGGCCATTTCTTCCCCGCCCCTGCCTCCGCGCCGCCGTCGCCGGTTCATCTTCAAGCGTGCGGCCAGGGGCAGGGGCGCGAACAGGCCGACTTGCCACAACCGTTCCGTTGTCGGCCGCTTCGGAGCCGCCCGGGGCCCCACTGGAAAAAAAAGAGAGCGTTATGTATTTTTCTCGCGACGGACCAAGGAGGCAGCACACCCATGACCGCGACTGCGACCGCGCATGTTGTGACGCGTCTGCCCGCACGGCAGGCGCAGCCGCACGACCCTTTCACCCCCTTCGCCCAGGAGGTGTTCGCGGAGCTGCCGCGGGCCGACCAGCGCCGCTGGGCCCGCGTCTACCTCGAAGGGCTGCTGGCGGCCCCGGGCCGCAAGTCGATCCGGCAGCTGGCCGCCACCTCCGGCCTGCCCGGGGCGGCGCTCTCCCTCCAGCAGTTCGTCAACGCCAGCCCCTGGGACTGGAAGCCGGTCCGCCGGGCCCTGCTGCGGTGGTCCGAGCAGCGGACGGCGGCCACGGCCTGGACGGTGGGCCTGACCGCCATCCCCAAGCGGGGCGAGCACTCCGCGGGAGTCCACCGCCGCTTTGTCCCGGCCCTGGGCCGGACCATCAACTGCCAGGTCGGCGTGGGCATCTTCCTCGCCGGGGACGGCCGGCAGATACCCGTCGACTGGCGGCTGCTGGTGCCCGGGCGGTGGAGCGACGACGAAGAGCTGCGCGCCCGCGCCAGGATCCCCGCGCTCTACCGGGAGCGGCCCCTCGCGGCGTACGTGCTCGGCATGGTCGAGTCCCTGGCCAGGGAGACGGGCGCCCTCCCGCTGCCCGTGGTGGCCGACATGAGCCATGAGCAGGACGCCGGATCGCTCGTACGCGCCCTCGGCGACCGCCGCTACGACCACGTCATCGCCGTCCCGCCGTCCCTGCCGCTGCTGCCCTTCGCGCAGGACCCCGCGGACGGCGGGCCGCTCGGCGCCCGGCTCCTGCTCGGCCGCCACGGCAGTGCCGTCACCGCCCTGCACGGCACGGCCGCGGGCGGCACGCGCGGCGTGCGCGTCCTGACCTGCCTCGTACGGCTGCCGGGCGTCACCGCCACGCGATCCGTGTACCGCCTCTTCGCCGAATGGGACCCCGTCGGCAACCGTCCCGCACGCCTCTGGCTCACCAACCTGATCCACGACCGCACCGAACGGCTGCTGACCCTCGCGGCCGCCCAGGACGCCTCGGCCACGCTGGACACCCTTGCCGAGGACTTCGGCATCTCCGCCTTCGAAGGCCGCTCGTACCCCGGCTGGCACCACCACATGACGCTGGTCTCCGCGGCCTACGCCTTCGCCCGCCTGTCCGGCACGGGCCACGGCGCGCACCGGGTGCCGGTCTGCCGCGCCACGGCCTGACGGCTTCGGCGGTCGGCGGTATGGGGAGCCGACGGTTTTGGTGGTTGGCGGATAATCGTCTCGCCAGTCGACCGCCCCTCGGCCCCGGGAGAGCGATGCCGTCCGCCCAGCCCCGCGTCCTGTTCGTCACCGACCTCGCCTACGAGGCCCGCGGCCGCAGGTACTGCGACGAGGACATCTTCCTGAGCTCCCGGCTGCGCGAGGACTTCCGCGTGGCCCTGTGCCATCCGCTGGACGCGGCCGAGTTGATGGGCGGCTTCGACGCGGTCGTCATCCGCAACAGCGGCCCGGTCCTGCACTACCAGGCTGCCTACGACGCCTTCCGCGACCGCGCGCTCGCGGACGGCGTGCTCGTCTACAACCAGCTGACGGGCAAGGCCGACATGGTCGGCAAGCAGTACCTCCTCGACCTGAGCGCCGAGGGCTATCCGGTCATCCCGACCGTCGACCGCCCCGAGGACCTCGCCCGCCTCCCGGAAGCGGCCGAGTACGTCGTCAAGCCCAAGGCGGGCGCGGACTCCATCGGCCTGGAGATCGTCCCCCGCGACCGCCTGGAGAGCCACGCCTTCACCGCCGGAGCCGTGCTGGTCCAGCCGCGCATCGAGCTGCGCAGCGAGCTCTCCTTCTACTTCGTCGACCACGCCTTCCAGTACGCCCTGCACGCCCCGCACCCGGGCCGCCGCTGGGACCTGGAGCCGTACGACCCCACCCCGGCCGACCTGGCCTTCGCCCAGCGCTTCGTCGACTGGAACGCCATCGACCACGGCATCCAGCGCGTGGACGCCTGCCGCATCCCGGAAGGCGGCCTCCTCCTCGTCGAGTTGGAGGACCTCAACCCGTATCTGTCCCTGGACGTCCTGCCGGACGGGACGCGCGAGACGTTCGTGAA
Organism: Streptomyces olivoverticillatus; assembly: GCF_014203555.1. Classification (GTDB taxonomy): domain Bacteria; phylum Actinomycetota; class Actinomycetes; order Streptomycetales; family Streptomycetaceae; genus Streptomyces; species Streptomyces olivoverticillatus. Next base: position 454,232 of record NZ_JACHJH010000004.1, read on the forward strand.
GAGCATGAAGGCCGCGCTGCACCGGATGCTCGGCGAGGGGGCGGGAGCTTAGGGCTGCTGCCCGAGCCGGGTCTCCAGGCCGTCCAGGACGCGCTGGAGGCCGTAGTCGAACTTCTCCTCGCGGGTTTCGCGCGGGTTCTTGTCCCGCAGTGACGCGTACTGCTCCCGCAGCTGGGGATGGTCGCGGGCGGCTTCCTCGGCGGTGGGGAGCAGGGAGGCCAGCCACTCCTCCTCGCTCCGGCCGAGGCGGGCCAGCGTCGTCAGCCATGCGGCCTCGGTGACGGCCGTGCCGATCACGTACGAGCCGACGGCGGAGACGGCGAAGTCGGCCTCGCCCGCGGGCAGGCCCGCGGACTCGAAGAGCGCGAGCATGCTCTCGGACAGCCGCATGACGTTCGGACCCAGCTGGGTGACGCCCAGTTCGCCGAGGACCGAGGCCGTCCAGGGGTGGTTCAGGATCACCGCGCGGAAGCTGTGGGCACAGTCGGCGGCGGCGGCCCGCCAGGGGATCCCGGCTGCGGGGTCCGGGATCTCGATCTCTCCATAGACCTCGTCCACGACGAGCTCGATGAGCTCGTCCTTGTTGGCCACGTAGGTGTAGAGCGAGGTGGCGCCGGCGTTCAGCCGGGTGCCGAGCTTGCGCATGCTCAGGGCATCGATGCCCTCGGTGTCGAGGAGTTCGAGCGCGACGGACACGATCTGCTCCCGGCTCAGCGCGGGCTGCTCGCGCTTGCCGCGCCGGGGGCGGGTCCACACCGACGGGATCGGTGGCTGCGGGTGCTTCTCGTCGGCCTGCATGCGGCTCCCTTCCTTGTCGCGGGTCACAGGATAGCCATCACGTCGTACGACGTACGCCCTTGCGAACACTGTTCGGAATTCCGTACAGTGTTCGGAGTCGGCGCGGAAAGCGCCGGGGTGCTTGTCGACCAGGGGAGATGTCATGTCCGAGAACGTGAGCCGCACGGTGCGAGAGTTCGACCACCCGCGCTGGCAGGCCCGTCTCACCGAGCTGTGCGCCGCCCACCATGTGCCGGGAGCGACCCTGGCCGTGCTCGTGGACGGGACCGTGCACGAGCTGGCGAGCGGGGTGCTGCACCGGGGGACCGGCGTGGAGGCGACCACCGACTCGGTCTTCCAGCTCGGTTCGATCGCCAAGGTGTACACGGCCACGCTGGTCATGAAGCTCGCCGAATCCGGCGCCCTGGACCTGGACGCTCCGGTCACGGCCGTGCTGCCGGACTTCGCCGCCGCCGATCCGGAGGCCACCCGGGTCATCACGCCCCGCATGCTGCTCAGCCACACCAGCGGCCTGACCTGCGACTTCACCCTGGACACCGGGCGCGGTGACGACTGCCTGGAGCGCTATGTCGAGGCCGCCAAGGGCGTGGCGCTGGACTGCCGGCCCGGCACGGCCGTCTCCTACAGCGGCATCGGCTACAACGTGCTCGGCCGGATCGTGGAGGTGCTTACCGGCCTGACCTGGGACGAGGCGCTCAAGCAGCACCTCTTCGCCCCGCTCGGCCTCGACCACACCATGACGCTGCCGGAGGAGGCGCTGCGGTTCCGGGCGGCGATGGGGCACTTGGGGGAGCCGGGCACCGACCCGGACCCGGCGCCCTCCTGGGACCTCATGCCGCGCTCGGCGGGCCCGTACGGGCGGGTGATCGCCAGCGCGGGCGACGTGGTGCGGCTGGCCCGGATGCACCTCGACGGCGGTACGGCGCTGGACGGGACGCGCGTGCTGGCCCCGCAGACCGTCGTCGCGATGCAGCGCCGCGAGGTCGGCGTCCCCGACAAGTGGACGGTCAGCGCGGACGGTTGGGGTCTGGGCTGGACCCTGTACGACTGGGACGGCATCCCCGGCTACGGCCACGACGGCGCCTCGATCGGGCAGTACGGGTACCTGCGGGTGGTGCCGGATGCGGGCGTGGCCGTCGCCCTGCTCACCAACGGCGGCGGCGCACGCCGCGTCTACGCCGCCCTCCTCCGCGAACTGCTGGGCGAGCTGGCCGGGGTGACGATGCCGGACTCCTTCGCCCCTGCGGCGCAGCCGCCCGTGGTGGACCTCGCGCCGTTCGTCGGCACGTACCGGCGCGAGGGCGTCGTCATCACCGTGACGGAGCGGGACGGCGCGGGCCACCTGGTGTACGAGTTCGTCGACGGCATGAAGAACTTCTCCCCGCCCCTGGAGGCGGACCTCATCCCGGTGACGCAGACGGCGTTCGCCGCCTCGGGCGCGGGGCCCTCCTTCAGCGAGGACTGGATGCCGGTGGTCTTCGCCGAGCTGCCCGACGGCACGGGCTGCTGCTACATCGGGATGCGGGCGGCGCCGAAGGTCGCGTAAGGGCGGGCCCGATGGCTGGTGTTGCCGCTGGGTCGTGCGGGGACCCTGGCGTCACTCCACTCCCCGCCCTACCGTGACCGCGATGGGAACCGCAGCACTGCACCGTCGACGCACCGCCAAGACGACTCAGACAAGAGGTGAGTCTTGTTCCTCCGTCGCAGACGCACCCGCGGACACACCCGTAGACCCACTCGCAGGCTTGCTCGCAGAAGCCCCCGCACTGTGCGCCGAATACGGTGGCTCGGCGCCGTCGCCCTGCTCCTGGGCGCCCTGGCCGTCGTGGCCACCGGCCCCGCGGGCGCCGCATCGGGCCCCGCCGCCCCGCGGCCACCGCTCGTCCAGCCTCTGGACCCGCAGCACTGGCGCAACCCGGACGACATGACCTGGGCCGAGTACCGCGCGGTCCCCGGCACCGACTGGGCCGACCCCGACGTCAAGCCCACCCGGCGTACGTTCAAGGGCGCGCTGGTCCTCCTGGACTACCCCGACGAGGACTTCTCCGTCACCAAGGCGCCCGGCACCGCCCGCTTCGGCAATCCGCAGGCCGGCGCCTCCGGCATTCCCCGCGAGCGGGTGCCCGCCTTCTACCGGGACTTCCTGAACAAGCCCGGCCAGCTCAACCACGGTCACACCATCAACGAGTACTGGATGGAGGACTCCGGCGGGCGGCTCGGCGTCGAGCTGACCGCCTTCGGCGTCTACCGGATGCCGTGGAAGTCGTACCAGTACGGCATCGAGCCCGGCATGAACCCCGGCGCCTGCCCGGTCGGCGACACCTGCGGCAAGGACATCCGCGCCGACGGCAAGCGCGCCTGGACCGCCGACGCGGGCGAGGCCCGGACGAAGGACTTCGACTTCGTCTTCTACCTCACCGCGGGCGTGGACGAGTCCGCGGCCTGGCAGGAGTTCGGGCAGATGAAGTTCGCGACGGCCCAGGACGTGCCGGCCGCCTGGGGACCGCCGTCCCCCGTCGCGGGCGGGGGGAACGCCGCCCGGACCCGCTACGTGCCGTGGACGTCCTGGCAGGCGGCCGCCCGCATCTGGCCCAACGCGGCGGATGGCTCCTCCACCCAGGCCGAGAGCTCCGGCATGGCCACCTTCGCCCACGAGCTCAGCCACATCCTGGGCATCGGCGACAATTACAACAACCCCTACGGCACTCCGCTCAGCCGCTCCTACACCGGCATCTGGGGCATGCTCTCCCGCGGCACGTTCAACGGCCCCGGAGGCCCGCACACCCGCTGGCGGATACCGGCCACCGGCGGCGGCTCGATGGGCGCCCAGCACGTCCTGCGGGACAAGCTCAAGCTCGGCATGGTCGACGAGAAGAACGTCCTGCGCCTGGACCGTGACGCCCTGAAGGACTCCGGCCCCGTCGTCGCCCGCGTCACCGCGCGCTCCGCGCCGCCCGGCGAGAAGGGGCTCACCGGCATCGACATCGCCATGAAGCGCGACCTGTCCCCGGCCTGCGACCGCACCACCAACCCGCTGTGCGACGGCGGGGGTTACGACAACTACACCGTCGAAGTCGTCGACCGCATGGGCATGGACTCCTTCACCCCGGACAGCGGTGTGCTGCTGAGCAAGACCAAGAACGAGGACAACGCCCCCTTCGCCTGGGTGATCGACGCACACCCCGAAGACATCAACGTGGTGGACTTCCGGCGCCCCGACGGCACCTCGCAGAAGATCACCATGGGGGACTACCGGCAGCTCGCCGACGCCCTCTTCCACGCCGGGGCCGACTCCGGTAGCTCGTACGAGTACGTGGACCAGGCCAACCGCCTGCACTTCTACGTGCTCAACGTGCAGCGCGACGCCTCCGGAGTGCTCTCTTATGACATCGGCGTGAAGTCGCTGGACGGCACGGGCCCGGCCGGCCGCGGCCTCGCCCTCGGCAAGGGCACGGCGAAGGGCAGGCCCGCGGACGGCCGGGCGGTGTGCACCTTCGACCTGGCCAACACCGGCCGCACCGCGTCCCTGTCCGACATCTACCGGCTGTCGGCCACCGTCTCGGGCCGGGGCTGGTCGGCGTGGCTGCCCAACCGGCTCACCACGGCCCGCGCAGGCACGTCCGTCACCGTCCCCGTCGCCGTCTCCGCGACGAAGGGCGCCGAACGGCACGGCAAGATCACCTTGACGGCGCGCTCCGAGAGCGATCCCGGCCGGACGGCCACGGCCACGTGTACCCCGACCAAACAGGGGAGTTGAGGCGGCCGGCCGTCACCTTCGCTGACCCGAACGGGTGATGCGCCAACCTGCGCACGGTTGCGGGCCCCGGGCGCAGGGCCAAGCATGTGGGGGGAGGGGCGTGATCACGGCCCTCCCCCCGTACGCGTGAGGTTCCCATGGCGTCACCCGCCGCCCACCGCCGCCGGACCGGCCGGCGCTGACCGCCATGGCCGCCGACGCACCGCCGCTGCGCTGCCTGGTCACCGGAGCCACCGGCTACGTGGGCGGCAGGCTGGTGCCGGAGCTGCTGGCCGCCGGGCACGGCGTGCGGTGCCTGGCCCGTACGCCCGGCAAGCTGCGCGATCACCCCTGGGCCGGGGAGGTCGAGACGGTGGGCGGGGACGTGACGGACGAGGCGGCCGTCCACGCGGCGATGAAAGGCATCGACGTCGCCTACTACCTGGTGCACGCACTGGGCACCGGCCCCGGCTTCGAGGAGACCGAACGGCGCGCGGCCCGCATCTTCGGCCAGCAGGCGCGGGAGGCCGGAGTCCGGCGGATCGTCTACCTGGGCGGGCTGGCCCCGCGCGCGGTGCCCGAGCGCGAACTGTCGCCGCACCTGCGGTCCCGGGCCGAGGTGGGCCGCATCCTCCTGGCCTCGGGGGTGCCGACCGCCGTGCTGCGCGCGGCCGTGATCATCGGTTCGGGGTCGGCCTCGTTCGAGATGCTGCGCTACCTGACCGAGCGGCTGCCGGTGATGGTCACCCCCCGCTGGGTGCGCACCCGGACCCAGCCCGTCGCCATCCGCGACGTCCTGCGGCTGCTCGTGGCCTGCGCCCGGCTGCCGGACGACGTGAACCGCACCTTCGACATCGGCGGACCGGACATCGTCACCTACCGGGACATGATGCGGCGGTACGCGGCCGTGGCCGGGCTGCCGAACCGCCTGATCCTGCCCGTCCCCGTGCTCACGCCCCGGCTGTCCAGCCTCTGGGTCGGCCTCGTCACGCCGGTGCCCGGCGCCACCGCTCGGCCGCTGGTGGAGTCGCTGCGGCACGAAGTGGTCTGCGCCGAGCACGACATCGACCGCTGGGTGCCGCCGCCCCCGGAAGGCCTCCTCGGTCTGGACGAGGCCGTCCGGCTGGCCCTCCAGCGCGTCCGCGACGGCGACGTGGCCACCCGCTGGTCCTCGGCCTCCGCCCCCCGCGCCCCCAGCGACCCGCTGCCCACGGACCCCACCTGGACCGGCGGCAGCCGCTACACCGACGACCGGCAGGCCACCGTCGACGCGTCACCGGAAGCGCTGTGGCGGGTGGTGGAAGGCATCGGCGGCGAGACGGGCTGGTACTCCTCGCCCCTGGCCTGGTCTCTGCGCGGATGGCTCGACACGCTGGTGGGCGGCGTGGGCCTGCGCCGCGGCCGCCGGGACGCGGTACGGCTGCGGGCCGGGGACTGCCTGGACTTCTGGCGCGTGGAGGAGATCGAGCCGGGCCGGCTGCTGCGGCTCAGGGCGGAGATGCGGCTGCCCGGCCGGGCATGGCTGGAGATGACCGTCGACCGCGACCCGCAGGGGCAGACGGTCTACCGGCAGCACGCCCTCTTCTGCCCCCACGGCCTCGCCGGGCACGCCTACTGGTGGAGCGTCAAGCCCTTCCACGCCATGGTGTTCGGCGGCATGGCCAGGAACATCGTCACGGCGGCGGAAATGGATCCGGACTGAGGGGCTGGGGTGCCTGTGCGCGTCATGGGGTCGGCGGGGATTCGCCCAAGCGCACGGCGAGGGCGGCGATGTCGTCGTCGAGGCCCTCTCTGCTGTGGGCGACGAGGGCGAGGTGGAGGGCGTCGAACAGCTCGTAGGGCCGCACCGCGGACTGCCGGCGCATCCAGTCCGTCAGCGGGAAGAACTCGCCGTCCTGGTTGCGGGCCTCGGTGACGCCGTCGGTGTAGAGGAGCAGCAGGTCGCCGGGGGCGAAGTCGAAGGTGTCGATGGTGTAGTGGTCGCCGATCAGCCCCGCGAGGTTGAGCAGCGGCGAGGGGGCGGTGGGCTCCAGGACGCTGACTTTCCCCCGGCTCGTCAGCAGCGGCGGGGGATGCCCGCAGTTGAGGATGCGGACGAGGCTGTCCTCGGGCGGGATCTCGACGAGCACGGCGGTCGCGAAGCGCTCCATCAGGTCCTCGGGCGGGAACGCGGCGCCGTATCGGGTGCTGCTGGCCTCCAGGCGCCGCGCGACGCTGCCCAGATCGGGCTCGACGTGGGCCGCTTCCCGGAAGGAGTTGACCATCGCCGCGGCCGCCCCCACCGCCGGCAGGCCCTTGCCCCGCACGTCGCCGATGAGCAGCCGGACCCCGTACGGCGTGTCGACCACTTCGTAGAAGTCGCCGCCGATGCGGGCCTCCGCCGCGGCCGCGATGTACAGGGACTCGATCTCGACGCCCCCGCAGCGGTCCGGCAGCGGGCTCAGGACCACCTGCTGCGCCGCGTCGGCGACGAGCCGCACCTGGAAGAGGGTCCGCTCCCGCTGGAGCCGGACGTGGCTTCCGTACGCGGCCGCCACGGTGACCGCGACGATTCCGCCCGCCGTCCACCACGTCCCCAGGCCTGGGAAGAGGAAGCCGAGGCCGATCATGAGCATCAGGCAGACCGTCCCCAGCAGGACGGTGGGGAGCACGGGCCACATGGCGGCGGCCAGGGCGGGCGCCGCGGGCAGGAGGCGGCTGAAGGCCAGCTCCTTGGGGGTGTTGTACGCCAGGGCGGCGATGACAACGGTCAGGATCACCGGTGACAGCAGAATGAGCCGCCCCCGGCCGGGGCGACGACGGGGCCGTGACCGTCCAGGCTTGATCACATGAAACAGAATATAGGGGTAAAGCGGACATAGCGCTCTGGTGGGCCGGGCTGCACCGCCCAGCCGGGCCATTAGGCCGTTCGGTGGACGTACGCGCGCGGCCGCCCGGCGCGGGGAACCCTGCGGGCAGGAACGGCAGCCACGGGCAGGAGGTCGGAGATGCGGCCGGTGCGACGCGGTGCCCGAGCCACGGCGCTCGCGGAATACCTGCACGGCGCCCTGTGGGTGCTGCCGGCGACGGCCGCGGCCCTGGCCCTGGTGGCGGGCAGCCTCCTCGCGCGCGTACGGATCCCGCAGGGCTCGGTGCTGCACCCGCTCGCCTTCGCCGGTACCGCGGACGACGCCCGCCAAGTGCTGATCACGATCGCCTCGACCATCGTGACCGTGATCGCGCTGGTCCTGGGCCTGACGATCGTCACCCTCCAGCTGGCCTCGACCCAGTTCTCCCCCCGGCTGCTGCGCAACTTCCTGCGCGACCGCCCCAACCAGGTGGTCCTCGCCACCTTCGTCGCCACCTTCGCCTACAGCACGGCCGGGCTCTACACCGTCCGCGCCACCGGCGGCGCGGACTTCCCCCGGCTCGCCGTCACCGGGGCGATCGCGCTGATCTTCCTCAGCCTCGGGATGCTGGTGTTCTTCGTGCACCACATCGTGCACTCGATCAAAATCGACACGATCATGACCTCGGTCGCGGAGATCGTCGGCCGCGCCGTGCGGACCTACACCCCGGAGGGCCCCGGCGTGGACCGCACGGGGCCGGTCCCGCCGCCGCACGCGCTCGCGCTGCCCGCCGCGCGCTCCGGCTACCTGCAGACCATCCACCTCGAACTGCTGCTGGAGACCGCGGCGGGGCAGGACGCCGTGGTGGCGATCGTCTCCCGGGTGGGCGACCACGTCGTCGCCGGGACGGCGCCGCTGGCCCTCGTCTGGTCGCGCCGGGGCGGTCCGCCGGGAAACGCCACCGCGCTGGCCCGCGCGGTGCAGCGCGCCGTGCAGATCGGGCCGGAGCGCACGCTGCAGCAGGACGTGCTGTTCGGCATCCGCCAGCTCGTCGACATCGCGCTGCGCGCCCTGTCGCCCGCGGTCAACGACCCGTACACCGGCGTCCAGACGCTCGACCGGCTCTCTGTGATCATCAGCGTGCTGGGCGGGCGCACCCTTGGCGACGACATCAGGACGGACCGGGAGGGCGTCGTCAGGGTGAGCGCCGCGGGCCCCGCCTTCGCCGACTGCCTCGATCTCGCGTGCGGCCAGATCCGCCGGTACGGCGCAGGCGAGCCCGCCGTGTGCCTGGCGCTGCTGCGCCTGCTGACCACGGCCGCCGCCTCCGTCACGGACCCGTATCGCCGAGCGGCGGTCACCGACCAGGCCCGCCTCGTCCTGGCCGATGCCGAGTCCCGCATCACCCGCCCCGCCGACCGGGAGGCGGTCCGGGAGCTCGGGACCCGGCTGGTGTCGTCGATGCCGACGGGGCCGGCTGCCGACGGTCAGTAGTTCAGTCGCGGGTACCAGTCGTCGCGGCCGCCCGGCGTCAGGTCGAGGAGGTGCCAGACGGGGCTGAGGAGGTCGATGCCGCGTTGGTCGATGTCCTCGGCCATGCGCGGGTGGGCGGAGTAGAAGTGGCGGATCGTGCCGTCGTCGTCCCGGGTGAAGACGGAGACGGTGGAGTCCTGCTCGCCGTTCTCGTCCTCGCTCCCGAGGTCGTACTTGAAGGTGCTGTCCCCGCAGCTCAGCAGGCGCAGCCGGGACCAGCCGCGGCCCCGCGCATGCTGCCGCAGGGCGGGCAGGCCGGCGGCCGCGGCGATGGCGAAGTCGGCGTTGCGGGCGACATGGTGGGCGATGCCGTTGTATCCGTCGATCCACAGGGTGCACATCGGGCACGGGTCGGTCTGCCGCTTGCCGTACATCAAGTGGTAGACGATCAGCGGCCGTTCCGGTGCGGTGAACAGCCCGCTCAGGGCGACCTCGCGGACGGGGGTGTCGCCCGCGCCGAGGTCGGCGGGGCCCTCGGTGAAGACGTAGTCGTCGACCGGCGGCCCCTGGGGGAGTGCCCGCCGCCGGGCCGCGACCTGCTCGCGGTGGCGCATGAGGTCGATCTCGGCGAGGCGGAGCTCTTCGCGGGCGGCGAGGTACTCCGCGGACTCGCCGGGCAGTCGGGTGTGCCGCACCATCGCGTCCTCCTGGGTGGGATGCCCCGAGGGCAAAATACCCGATATGTAACATCGGCCACATCTTCTCGGCCGGCCTGCGGTGGAGCCGAGGGGGTCAGGACGTGGGGGCGAAGTCGCTCACCAGCTTGATGAACTCCTCCGGCTTTTCGAAGAACGCCACATGCCCGGCGTCGATCTCGGCGTAGGAGCTGTCCGCGATCGCCGCGTGCAGCGTCCTGCTGTTCTCGACGGGGACGGTGGCGTCCTGGGCGCAGCCGATGACCAGGGTCTTCGCCTGGATGCGCGGCAGCAGGCCACGGATGTCCACGCGAGTGTCGAGGTCGACGTGGCGCAGGGTGCCCGGCGTGGGCGGCATGTTGGGGATCAGCTGCTCGACCTGCTCGTGGCCGATGGAGTTGAGGAAGCCGCGGCTGAAGCCGGTCATGGTCACACTCCGCCCGAAGGCCTCTGCGTCGACCTGGCCCAGGCGCTGCCACAGCGTGAACAGGTTGCGCATGTACTCGTCGCCGTCCGTGTGGGCCCAACCGGCCACCAGGATCAACCGCCGTACGAGGTCGGGTCGGAGCGCGGCCACCGCCGCGACGACCGGGGAGCCCATGGAGAAGCCCAGCAGGTCCACGGCGCCGGTGCCGGCATCCTCGATGACGGCGATCACCTGGGCCGCCAGGCCTTCGACGGTCAGCGGAGTGCCGTCATCGGTGGTGCGGTCGGTACCGGACAGGTCTGGGGTGATGACGGTGCGGTTCTCCGCGAAGCGCGGGGAGATCTGCCCCCAGGTCAGTGCGGCGCCGGCCGAGCCGGTGCCGTGGACGAGGACGAGACCCGGGCCGGAGCCGTGACGCTCGTAGTGGACCTGGGCGCCGGCAACGGAAACGGTGGCCATGGTGAAACTCCTTCGACTCGCCCTGGGCGGGCTGGGTGCCTGCCGGGCATCGCTCCGGCACCGAGAACACTGCCGCCGCCCGGTCAGGGGCGGGAGAGCCCTGCCGACCCTGGGACCGGCAGTCCCTGGTTCGGCCACGACCGCGGCGTGCATGATGACCGGCATGACGATCAACCGCCGTGAGCTGGCCGATTTCCTGCGCTGCTCGCGGGACCGAGTCCGCCCGCAGGACGTGGGTCTGCCCCTCGGTCCCCGGCGCCGCACCCCGGGGTTGCGGCGCGAGGAGGTCGCCCAGCTCGCCGGGATGTCGGCCGACTACTACATCCGGCTGGAGCAGGCCCGTGGCCCGCAGCCCTCACCACAGATGCTCTCCGCCCTGGCCCGTGCGCTCCGTCTGAGCGCGGACGAACGCGACCACCTCTACTTGCTCGCCGGTCACCGGCCACCTGCCGGGCACGCCACCGGCGATCACGTCAGCCCCGGGCTGCTGCATCTGCTCGACCAGCTCTCCGCCACCCCGGCCCAGGTGCTCAGCGACCTCGGCGACGTCCTCGCGCAGAACCCCATTGCCCGCGCTCTGCTCGGCGGGGTGTGCACGGTGTCCGAACACGGTCGCAACGTGGTGTGGCGCTGGTTCACCGATCCCGCGGTCCGCGGCGCGTACCCCGCGGAGGAACACGACCACTACAGCCGCCTGCACGTGGCCGACCTGCGGGCCGCCACAGGCCGCCGTGCGGGCGACCTCGCCGCGGCTCGCCTGGTGGAGCGGCTGAGCGAAGCCAGCGACGAGTTCAGCGCCCTGTGGCAGCTGCACGAGGTCGCCGTCCGCCGCCGCACCCGCATGCGCGTGCTCCACGACGTGATCGGCCCGGTCGACCTCGACTGCCAGGTCCTGCTCGCGCCCGAGGGAGACCAACGTCTGGTCCTGTTCACCCCGCCTCCGGGCACCGACACGGCAAGCCGCCTCGGCCTTCTCGAGGTGGTGGGAACCGAAGAGTTCACGGTGGCCGGCTGAACGGAAGGTGCGTGCAGTGGGGGCCGGACCGGAAATCGGTTCGGCCCGCGGGAACCGGAGAACGCCGAAGGCCCCGGCCGGTTTCCCGGTCGGGGCCTTCGGTAGTGCCCGGTGAGGCACTGGCGGAGGATACGAGATTCGAACTCGTGAGGGGTTGCCCCCAACACGCTTTCCAAGCGTGCGCCCTAGGCCTCTAGGCGAATCCTCCGCCGCAAACAATACAAGACGCGGAGGGGTGCTCGCGAACGCCTGGTCGTGGGGTGGGATCGGGGCGGGGGAGCGGGCACGGGCATGGGCTGGGATCCGCTAGGCTGGGGGTAAGCCCCTCACGTGGCGCTATCTCACTGAACTCCCCCAGGGCCGGAAGGCAGCAAGGGTAAGTGGGCTCTGGCGGGTGCGTGGGGGGCCCTTGCGTTTGCGGGCGGGGAACGGGCGGGGAATCTGTGACCTAGGCCACTTGTCAGTCGGGCCCGATATCGTCGTAGGTGTGTCGTCCCTCGCGCTGTACCGCCGCTACCGCCCCGAGTCCTTCGCCGAGGTCATCGGGCAAGAGCATGTCACCACCCCGTTGCAGCAGGCGCTGCGCAACAACCGGGTCAATCACGCGTACCTGTTCAGCGGGCCGCGCGGCTGCGGCAAGACGACCAGCGCGCGCATCCTCGCCCGCTGCCTGAACTGCGAGCAGGGGCCGACGCCCACCCCCTGCGGCGAGTGCCAGTCCTGCCAGGACCTCGCGCGCAACGGCCGCGGGTCGATCGACGTCATCGAGATCGACGCCGCCTCGCACGGTGGCGTCGACGACGCCCGTGAGCTGCGCGAAAAGGCGTTCTTCGGGCCCGCCTCCAGCCGCTACAAGATCTACATCATCGACGAGGCGCACATGGTCACCTCGGCGGGCTTCAACGCCCTGCTGAAGGTGGTCGAGGAGCCCCCGGAGCACCTCAAGTTCATCTTCGCCACCACCGAGCCCGAGAAGGTCATCGGGACGATCCGGTCGCGGACCCACCACTACCCCTTCCGCCTCGTCCCGCCCGGCACGCTGCGCGAGTACCTGGGCGAGGTCTGTGGGCAGGAAGGCATCCCCGTCGAGGACGGCGTGCTGCCGCTCGTCGTGCGCGCCGGCGCCGGCTCCGTGCGTGACTCGATGTCCGTCATGGACCAGCTACTCGCCGGTGCCGCCCAAGACGGTGTGACATATGCCATGGCGACCTCCCTCCTCGGCTACACGGAGGGCTCGCTGCTCGACTCCGTGATCGATGCCTTCGCCGCCGGGGACGGCGCGGCGGCCTTCGAGGTCGTCGACCGCGTCATCGAGGGCGGCAACGACCCCCGCCGCTTCGTCGCCGACCTGCTGGAGCGGCTGCGCGATCTCGTGATCCTTGCCGCCGTGCCCGACGCCGCCGAGAAGGGCCTCATCGACGCCCCCGTGGATGTCATCGAGCGGATGCAGGCCCAGGCCTCGGTCTTCGGCGCCGGCGAGCTCAGCCGCGCCGCCGATCTCGTCAACGAAGGCCTCACCGAGATGCGCGGCGCCACCTCGCCGCGGCTCCAGCTGGAGCTGATCTGCGCCCGGGTGCTGCTGCCCGCCGCCTTCGACGACGAGCGTTCGGTGCGGGCCCGGCTCGACCGGCTGGAGCGCGGGGCCGGTGCCCTCGCGGCCGCCGGCGCCGCGCCCGCCATGGGGTACGTCCCGGGGCCCGACGCCCATGCGCCGGTGAACGGTCTGTCCGGCGCCGCAGCGGCCCGCGCGGCCGTCACGGGCGGAGGCGGGCAGGCCCAGGGTCAGCCGCAGGGCGGTCAGGTGCCCGCTCCGGCGCCCGCCGCGGCCCCCGCGCCCCAGGCGGCCCCCGCTCCGGTCGCGCCGGCCGCCCCGGCTCCCGCCGCCGCGGACGCAGGCTCCCGCCCCGGCGCCTGGCCCGCCGCCGCCACCGCGCCCCAGGCTGTCGCACCCGCAGCCGCACCCGCTTCCGGTCCCCAGCCCGGCGCCTGGCCCACCGCTGCCGCGCCCCAGGCCGCCACGCCTCAAGCCCCCGCGGCCGCGCCCACCGCCGGCGCCTGGCCCACAGCAGCAACGGCAGGAACAGGCGCACCGGCCGCACCAGCCCCCGCATCCCCGGCGCCCCCTGCTCCGGTCGCCCCGGCGCAGCCTCAGCCGGCCCAGGGCGGAGGCGGCGACGCCGGCCAGGTGCGGCAGATGTGGCCCGACATCCTCGAAGCGGTCAAGAACCGCCGCCGCTTCACCTGGATCCTGCTCAGCCAGAACGCCCAGGTCGTAGGGTTCGACGGCACCACCGTCCAGGTCGGCTTCGCCACCTCCGGCGCCCGCGACAGCTTCGCCAACAGCGGCAGCGAGGAAGTCCTCCGGCAGGCCATCAGCGACCGCCTCGGCGTGCAGTGGAAGGTCGAGCTGCTTGTCGACCCCTCCGGCGGCGCCACCCCGCCCGCCGGTGCCGGTGCTGTCGGCGGCTTCGGCGGCGGTGCCCCCGCCGCGCCCCGGCCCCAGTTCCAGGCGGCCGCCCCCGCCCCCCAGCCCGTACCGCAGGCCGCCGCTCCGGCCCCCGAGCCGTACCGCCCGCCGGCCGCCGCGCCCTCCGGGCCGCCCGTGCAGCAGCACCGGGAGCCCGAGCCCCCGCCGGTCGCCCCCGAGGACGACGTGCCGGAGGAGGACGATCCGGATCTCGACGACACCGCCCTGACCGGCCACGACCTCATCGTCCGCGAGCTCGGCGCGACCGTCGTCGAAGAGATCGCCAACGAGTAGCCGCACGCCGTCCGCCCGTCGCCGCATGTTCTTTTTGCGGCATGGGGCGCGGCGCCCGGCGAACACGTAGGCTCGGGCTACCGAAGCATCAGAAGCAACAGTCGTCGACAGCCAGGAGCGAAACCGTGATTCCCGGTGGTGGCCAGCCCAACATGCAGCAGCTGCTCCAGCAGGCCCAGAAGATGCAGCAGGACCTCGCCGCGGCCCAGGAAGAGCTGGCGCGCACGCCCGTCGAGGGCTCGGCGGGCGGCGGCCTGGTGAAGGCCACGGTCAGCGGCGCCGGTGAGCTCCAGGCCCTGGTCATCGACCCCAAGGCCGTCGACCCCGAGGACACCGAGACCCTCGCCGACCTGGTCCTCGCCGCCGTGCGCGACGCCAACGCCACTGCGCAGGAGCTCCAGCAGCAGAAGCTCGGCCCCCTCGCCCAGGGCCTGGGCGGCGGCATCCCCGGCCTCCCCTTCTGACCCGTCGGCTGCCCGTCGGGGCCGAGCCGGCCGTCGGCGGCACGTAGTCGTCCGATCCCGCTGCGTAGTCCGGCGTAGACGGGCGCGCGTAAGTGGACGACCGTAGATACATAGAAGAAAAAAGCGCACAGAAGGAGAAACCGATCCGTGTATGAAGGCGTGGTCCAGGACCTCATCGACGAGCTGGGCAGGCTGCCCGGCGTCGGGCCCAAGAGCGCGCAGCGGATCGCCTTCCACATCCTTCAGGCCGAGCCGGCCGACGTCCGTCGGCTCGCGCACGCGCTGACCGAGGTGAAGGCGAAGGTCCGGTTCTGCGCGGTCTGCGGCAATGTCGCGCAGGAGGAACGGTGCCGGGTCTGCCAGGACCCGCGCCGCGATCCGACGGTGATCTGCGTCGTGGAGGAGTCCAAGGACGTCGTCGCGATCGAGCGGACGCGAGAGTTCCGCGGCCGCTATCACGTGCTCGGCGGGGCGATCAGCCCCATCGAGGGTGTGGGCCCGGACGACCTGCGGATCCGCGAACTGCTGGCACGGCTCGCGGACGGTTCGGTCACCGAGCTGATCCTGGCCACCGACCCCAACCTTGAGGGCGAGGCCACGGCCACGTACCTTGCGCGCATGGTGAAGCCCATGGGGTTGAAGGTCACTCGGCTGGCTAGTGGTCTTCCTGTGGGTGGGGATCTCGAATACGCCGACGAGGTCACGCTCGGGCGTGCCTTCGAAGGGAGAAGACTTCTCGATGTCTGACGCAACGCTGCATGACGCCAAGCGCGATCCGGGCGACTTCGCCGTCTCGGTCGCGGACTCGATCGAGAGTTTCATCGTGGCCGTCGCCGAGGTGTCCCGCGGTGACGAGCCGGACAGCGCCGTCCCCTTCCTCCTCCTGGAGGTCTCCCAGCTGCTGCTGACCGGCGGCCGTCTGGGCGCGCACGAGGACTTCCTCCCGGACGAGCGCTACGAGCCCGACGTCGGCCCCGAGCCGGACGTCGACGAACTGCGCGAGCGGTTCGCGCAGATGCTCGACCCCGTCGACGTCTACTCCGAGGTCTTCGACCCCTACGTGCCGCGGAGCGCTCCGGTCGCCAGCCGGATCTCCGACGACCTCGCCGACATCATCACCGACCTGCGGCACGGCATGGCCCACTACCGCGACGGCCGGGTCAGCGAGGCCCTGTGGTGGTGGCAGTTCTCCTACCTCTCCAACTGGGGCCCGACCGCCTCCGCCTGTCTGCGTGCCCTCCAGTCGCTGGTCGCGCACGTACGGCTCGACCAGCCGCTCGACGAACTCGGCGGCCTGGACACGGACGCCGTGGCCGACGAGCAGCTCGCCGAGGAGGCCGGCCGGGTCATGGCCGCCGAGATCGGCGGCCCGCTGGGCCTGCGCAAGGCAGGCGCGTAGGCCTTACCGAGGCCGCGGGCATCCCCTCGTACGCGCCCCACAGCGCGTACGGGGGGATTTTCGTCTTTTCCGGCCAATGCGATCCCTTGCCGTGCCTAGCCTGAGCGTTCTGAGCGTGTGGAGACGCGGCTGTCGGGGAAGGCCGGAGGAGAAGACATGTCGGGCGACAAGCAAGCACAGACCAGGTCGGCGACGATGCGGATGTTCGGCAGCCAGCTGATGGGCTGGCGCAGGCGAGCGGGCGTGAGCCGCGAGCAACTGGCCCAGGAAGCCGGGTACTCGGTGGACATGGTGAAGTCGGTGAAGCAGGGGCGCCGCAAGCCGCCGCTGCAACTCATCGATGCCGCAGAGTTGTTGTGCAAGGCCGGGGGGTTGCTGCGGGATGCGGCGGAGCACATCGTGCAGAGCAAGTTCCCGGATTGGTTCGAGGAGTACGCGCGGTACGAGGCGGAATGCGCTTCGCTGGGCCTCTATGAGAACCAGCTCATCCCGGGTTTGTTCCAGACGGAGGAGTACGCACGCGCAGTATTCCGCTGTAATCGCCCGCCACTCGACGACGAGGAGATCGAGGCGGGTGTAGAGGCTCGCTTGGAGCGACAGCAGCTGCTGTGCCGCACTCCAGCCGCAGTCATCAGCCTTGTGCTCGAGCAAGTGACGCTGGAAAGGTGGATCGGTGGTCGCGAGGTGATGCTCGGCCAGCTGCGCCATCTCTTGAAGCTGGCTGAGCTGCGCAATATCGATCTGCAGATCATGCCGACGCGGCGCGAGACCCACGCGGGGCTGGCTGGGTCCATGCGGTGCCTGGAGACGCGGGACCACGAGCTGCTCGTCTACTCCGGGATGCAGAAGGGCAGTGTGCTCCTTTCTGGGCCCAAGGAGGTCTCAGACCTGAATATGCGTTATGCCATCCTGCGATCACAAGCTCTCACGCCTGAGGACAGCACGAGACTGCTTGAGAAGACGCTAGGAGAACTATGAACGGCGAGCGCGTGATAGCCAGTTGCGAGGAGCTGAGCTGGTTCAAGTCCAGCTATAGCAGCGGTGACGGCGACGACTGTGTCGAAGTCGCCTTCGCCTGGCGCAAGTCCAGTTACAGCGGCGATGAGGGTGGCGAGTGCGTCGAAGTCGCCACCACCCCCCACACCGTCCACGTCCGGGACTCGAAGCTCGAGCTCCGAGGGCCGAGACTCGACGTAACTCCCGCCGCCTGGGCGACGTTCGTGCGTTTCGCGGGTGCGACCCGAGCTCCGAGGCCCGAGCTCTCTTTGTAAGGAACGGGCGGAGGGGACTTCTCCCACCCACCCACCCAAGTCGCCTTTACCACAAGCGTGGTGACTTTTCGTGACCGGGTTGCGACGTGGCGTACGTACGCCCTAGCGTGCGCAGCAAGAAACGACCCCGGCAGGTGCTCGCAACACCAGGCCGGGGTCTGACCAGCATGATCGAAAGAGAGTCGATCCGTGGCTGACGCCAACCTTAATGCTGTCCTGCCCGCCCCCGCACACCCCATGGCCAAGCCCGGCTTCGGGAAGCGCAATGCGCCCGACCAGACGCCGCGCACCGCGCACGACTTCGCACAACTGCCCAAGCGCGAGGCGTCGATCGCCGCGTTTATCGACCGGCTGCCCGAGGGGGCCGCGATGGACGTGAAGACCCTCGCCAAGGTGCTGCCGGACTACGGCCAACAGGCCTGCCGGACGGCGCTGCAGCGCCTGAGGGATGCCGGGTACCTGTTTTACCGCCCGGTGGCTGCCGTCACAGAGTGCGGCGTGCGCTGGGTGACACAGACGTTCTTCTCCCGGACGGCTCGCCCCAAGGCGTGGTGGAAGCGGTTCGAGCGGGACGAGCTGCCCGCAGAGGGCGGCGGCGCCCCCGAGCCCGTAGGGGAGCCCGAACCGGAGGCCGCCCCGCGGGCTTCGCGCGCGTACCGCGCGCTCGCCGCCCTCGGGCGTACCGACCCCCGGCTGACGCTCTCGGCCGCCGACTGCGCAGCTCTCGAACCCCTTGCCGCGGAGTGGCTGGCGCGTCACACGACCCCTGAGCAAATAGCGGCGTCGCTGACGGCCGGGCTGCCGCCGCAGATCCACAGCCCGGCCGGTTTCGTACGCAAACGACTGGAGACCAAAATGCCTCCTCTGCCCCCGAGGCCCGTACAGCGCGTAACCCGGAGCATCGAGGCGTGCGTCGCCTGCGGCAAAGCGGATCTCGAAACCGTCATGGGCGAGGGCCTGTGCGCGGAGTGCGCGCGTATCCCGGAGGTCCCGGACACATTCCTGTCCGAGAGCTGCTTTGCGGGGGAGAAGGACGAGTGGGACGGCCTGCCGCCCGAGGAGATCACACGACGCGTGGACGTCCTGCGCGCCGCGGCCGGCATCGCCCGTAGGGGCGGTGTATGACCGCGCCGCCGACCTTGGCAGGGGCACCATGGAGGGGAGGAGGCGACGCCATGACCCCGAGGATGACCGCCCGGCCCCAGATGCCCGTCGAAGACTTCGAGGAGCTTGCCCGTACAGCGCCGGAGACCGTCCGGCTTGAGTTCATCAACGGAAAGGTCGAGGTCAAGTCGGTGCCGGACGGCAATCACGACGAGATCGTCATGTGGCTGCTGGAGCAATGCATGCAGCAGCGACCGGATCTCCGGCTCTACCCCGGGCGGGGGTTGAAGGTGGAGGCGTACCGCAAGGGTCGGGCGCACCCGGACGGTTCCCTCGCGCCTCGGAATCACTTCACAGGCCAAGGGGAGTGGGCGGACCCCGAGGGTGTATTGATGACGGTCGAGGTCACCTCGTACGACCGCGACACCGACCGCCGCGACCGCTTGGAGAAGCGTGATGGGTACGCGGCCGTAGGCATCCCGGTGTATCTCCTCGTCGACCGCGATCGGTGTGAGCTCACGGTGCACACGGAACCGGAGGGGGGCAAGTACTGCAACATCGTCACGCGGTCGTTCGGGGCGAGGGTCGAGATCCCCGACCCTGTCGGCGTCGTGCTGGAGACCGAAGAGCTGAAGGAATTCGCGGACTGACGGCCTGCGGCCGAAAATCTCACTATGTGGGACCACCGTAGGGGATTCCGGCCGCTCGTTAGACTCGGTCCCGACCGCATTACGCATACGTATAGCTGCGAGGAGCGCACGTGGGCCTTGTCGTGCAGAAGTACGGAGGCTCCTCCGTTGCCGATGCCGAAGGCATCAAGCGGGTTGCCAAGCGAGTCGTGGAAGCCAAGAAGAACGGCCACCAGGTGGTCGTCGTGGTTTCCGCGATGGGCGACACGACGGACGAGTTGATCGATCTCGCCGCGCAGGTTTCGCCGATCCCTGCCGGACGTGAGTTCGACATGCTGCTGACCGCCGGAGAGCGGATCTCCATGGCTCTGCTGGCGATGGCGATCAAAAACCTCGGTCACGAGGCACAGTCGTTCACCGGCAGCCAGGCCGGAGTCATCACCGACTCGGTCCACAACAAAGCGCGCATCATCGATGTCACGCCGGGCCGCATCCAGCAGTCGGTCGACGCGGGCAACATCGCGATCGTCGCCGGCTTCCAGGGCGTGTCCCAGGACAAGAAGGACATCACCACGCTGGGCCGGGGCGGCAGCGACACCACCGCCGTCGCGCTGGCGGCCGCGCTGGACGCCGAGGTGTGCGAGATCTACACGGACGTCGACGGTGTCTTCACCGCCGACCCGCGGGTCGTGAAGAAGGCCCGCAAGATCGACTGGATCTCGTTCGAGGACATGCTGGAGCTGGCGAGCTCCGGTTCCAAGGTGCTGCTGCACCGCTGCGTCGAGTACGCACGCCGTTACAACATCCCGATTCATGTGCGTTCGTCCTTCTCCGGACTCAAGGGCACATGGGTCAGCAACGAACCGCAAGGGGACCAGCCGATGGAGCAGGCGATCATCTCGGGTGTCGCACACGACACCTCCGAGGCGAAGGTCACGGTCGTCGGGGTGCCGGATAAGCCGGGCGAGGCTGCGACGATCTTCCGGGCGATCGCGGACGCCGACATCAACATCGACATGGTCGTGCAGAACGTCTCGGCCGCGTCCACCGGTCTGACCGACATCTCCTTCACCCTCCCCAAGACCGAGGGACACAAGGCGATCGAGGCGCTGGAGAAGACGAAGGCGCAGGTCGGCTTCGACTCGCTGCGCTACGACGACCAGATCGCCAAGATTTCGCTGGTCGGCGCGGGCATGAAGACGAACCCGGGCGTCACGGCGACGTTCTTCGAGGCGCTGTCGAACGCGGGCGTGAACATCGAGCTGATCTCGACCTCCGAGATCCGCATCTCGGTCGTCACGCGTGCGGACGACGTGAAGGAGGCCGTGCGGGCGGTCCACACCGCCTTCGGCCTGGACAGCGAGAGCGACGAGGCCGTGGTCTACGGAGGCACCGGCCGATGACGGCCACCCACCCGGAGGGCCTCGGCATGCCGCCCGGCGAGGGTGCGCCGGGGCTGCCGGGTGGCGATGTCGTGCGTCGTACGGCCGCGGATCGTACGGCCGCGGATCGTACGGGCAAGCCGACGCTGGCCGTGGTCGGGGCGACCGGGGCGGTCGGCGCGGTGATGCTGGAGCTGCTGTCGCGCGCGGCGGACATCTGGGGCGAGATACGCCTCGTGGCGTCCGCGCGCTCGGTGGGGCGGAAGCTGACCGTGCGCGGCGAGGAGGTCGAGGTCGTCGCGCTGAGCGAGGAGGCCTTCGAGGGCGTCGCCGTCGCCATGTTCGACGTGCCCGACGAGGTTGCGGCGCAGTGGGCGCCGATCGCCGCCGCCAAGGGCGCGGTGGTCGTGGACAACTCCGGTGCGTTCCGGATGGATCCGGACGTGCCCCTCGTGGTGCCCGAGGTGAATGCGCACGCCGCGCGGCTGCGGCCGCGCGGGATCATCGCCAACCCCAACTGCACCACCCTGTCGATGATCGTGGCGGTGGGCGCGCTGCACGCCGAGTTCGGGCTGAGCGAGCTGGTCGTCTCCTCGTACCAGGCGGTGTCCGGGGCGGGGAAGGACGGCGTCGACACGCTGCGGGCGCAGCTCGCGGCGGTGACGGGGCCGGGGGCCGCGACGGCCGGGACCCAGCCCGGTGATGTGCGGCGCGCGGTGGGGGACGCGCTGGGGCCGTTCCCGGCTCCGGTGGCGCTGAACGTGGTGCCGTGGGTGGGGTCGTTGCAGGAGGGCGGTTGGTCCTCGGAGGAGCTCAAGGTCCGCAACGAGTCCCGCAAGATCCTCGGGCTGCCGGACCTGCCGGTGACCGCGACGTGTGTGCGCGTACCGGTGATCACGACGCATTCGCTGAGCGTGCACGCGCGGTTCGAGAACGAGGTGACCGTCGAGCGGGCGCACGAGATCCTGGCCAATGCGCCGGGGGTGGTGTTGTGCGACAGCCCGGAGCAGGGGGAGTTCCCCACGCCGGCGGATGCGGTGGGCACGGACCCGGCATGGGTGGGGCGCGTGCGGCGGTCGCTGGACGACCCCAAGGCGCTCGACTTCTTCGTCTGCGGCGACAATCAGCGCAAGGGCGCCGCTCTGAACGCGGCGCAGATCGCGGAAGTCGTGGCGGCAGAGATGACCACTCCGTAATACTTGGGTGGTGTGTGAAGGTTCTGTGATCAACTCGATGGTCCAGACCTCTTGAACTGGGCAGACGATCTGTTCGACGATTCGCTCCCCGCCCAACTGCAACCGCAGTCGGGCCGGGGAGCGTCTTTGTTGCCGTCTCTCGCGGCGGTGCCAAAACCGGGGCATTGAGGAAGAGCTGGTACGCATGAGGGCATATGGCGCATCGTCCTGTGATGCCGAGGCGTCGGCCGACTGCGGTGCCGGTGGGGTGCGTGGTGCTGGTGCGTCCTGCGGGGCCGGTGTCGGTGCGTCGTCGGCGGGGGAGTCCGGTGCGCAGTTGTCCGGTTCCGGCGCTTCGTCGATCGCGGCGCCCAGCGCGTACAACCCTGACGGGGGGAAACGTGTCCAACAGGCGTGGCAGAGGTCATCAGCATCGCAACCGTACCGAGGCGCAGCGGCGCCCCGGTGCGCCAGCGTTCCGGCGCATCGGGCGGTATGCCGGTGATCGCTCCTTGGTCGGCCGCCCGCCCGGCGCAGATGCCGCCGCCGTCCCAGACTCCCGCCCAGGCTGCTCCGTCGGCCGCCCCGCATGTCCCTTCGCAGCGCGGGGACGCTGACGAGGCGATGGCAGCGGGCACCACAGTCGACCACCTCACCGAGACCTACCGCGCCCACTACCGGTCGCTGCTGGGCCTCGCCGCCCTGCTCCTCGACGACACCGCCTCCTGCGAGGACGTGGTGCAGGAAGCCTTCATCCGAGTGCACTCCGCGCGCGGCCGCGTCCGCGACCCGGAAAAGACCCTCGCCTACCTGCGGCAGACCGTCGTCAACCTGTCCCGCTCCGCGCTCCGCCGCCGCATCCTCGGGCTCAAGCTGCTGTCCAAGCCGATGCCGGACATGGCCAGCGCCGAGGAAGGGGCGTACGAACAGCTGGAGCGCGACCAATTGATCAAAGCCATGCGTGGACTGCAGCGCCGCCAGCGCGAGGTTCTCGTCCTGCGCTATTTCGCCGACATGACCGAGGCCCAGGTCGCGGAGACCCTGGGCCTCTCGCTCGGCTCGGTCAAGGCATACGGTTCGCGGGGGATTGCGGCGCTGCGTGTCGCCATGGAGGCCCCGGTATGAACCATCTCGACCCGGACGGCCGTCGGCCCCGCGCACATGACGCACACGATGTACATGACGCCCGCGATGCACACGGCAACGGCTCGCACGGCGGTGGCGGTTTCGGTCCCCACGGCGACGGCGACGGCCTGGACGAGCAGGCGCTGCGGCGCCTCCTGCACGGCGCCGTCGACGACCTCGAGCCGTCCCCCAGCGCGCTGGAACAGCTCCAGCGCGCCGTGCCGGCCCGGCGCACCCGCCGCCGCCAGGCCGTGGTCGGCGCCGCGGCCGCGGTGATCCTCGGAGCCACCGCGCTCCCCGCCCTCATCCACGTCGCCACCACCGGCGGCACCGCCGAGGACCACGCGGCCAACGCCGCCAGCAGCCACCGGCGCAGCCACGGCGCCGACGACGGCCGACGGGCCGGCGACGGCGCCGGCGACGGCCGCGCGGAAACCACCACCGGAGCCGACGACCGCAAGGACGAGCGGGAGAAGAAGGAAGAAGGCAGCCGGCCGGACAGCACCTCCCGCGGCCGCGTGGGCACGGCGGGCGGTTCGGCCACGGACGCCTCCCCGACCCTGGCCGCGTCCTCGCCCACCTGCGACCGCAACCAACTCGGCAACGGCGTCGGCACGGTCGGCACCGCCGACAAGAACGGCCGGGTCTACGGCGCCTTCCGCGTCGTCAACGTCTCCCGCACCGTCTGCTCCGTGGCCGGCCCCGGCGTGGTCTCCGTCCACACCCAGGGCAGCGCCGAGAGCTCGCGCATCTCGGTCGTGGACCACACCTCGGGCGACGCGGCGCCCGGCCTGCCCGACCCGGCCACCGAGCCGAGCCAGGTGATCCTCCAGCCGGGACAGGCGTACGAGATCAAGTTCGCGTGGGTCCCCGCCCCCGACGGCGGCTCCAGCGGCTGCTCCCGGCCCGAGGGCGTGACCCCGACCCCGGCGACCACCCCGTCCTCGACCACCGGCAACGCGGCGGCCGTGGACAACAAGCCCCCGGCGCCGGACCCGGCCCCCTCGAAGACGCCGCCGAGCGTCGTCCTCAGCCACACCCCGGACGTCGGAGAGCCGAAGGCGGCCGACGCCACCATCAGCGACGCGTGCGCGGGCACGATCTACCGCACGGGGGCAGTGGCGGCAGCGCCGGCGGCGTAGGCGTCCCCGAACCACCGGACTACCGGGGGCCCCTCCCCCCCCGCCCCCACCCCCTCGCCCCCCGGCCCCCCGCCCACTGCCCACCGCCACGCGCAGGGGCCCGGTGCCATTGCCCTGCGTGGTGCCCGTACCGTGGTGGTGTGTATCGGTTCCTGCTGACTCCCCGCTGGTGGTGGATCAACGTCTTCGTCGTGCTGGCGATCCCCTTCTGCCTGTTCATGGGCAGCTGGCAGCTCGGCCGCTTCGAATCGCGCGTCGACTCGCACCGCGACCAGCAGACCCAGGCCGACGAGGCCCGCGCCGCGACTGCGCAGCCGCTGCGCGACCTGCTGCCGGTGAGCACCGAGACCTCCGGCCGTCAGGCCACCGCGACCGGACGCTACGACACCGGGCACCAACTCCTCGTGCCTGACCGCGACCTGGACGACCGCACGGGCTTCTACGTGCTGACCCTGCTGCGCACGGACGGAGGCAAGGCGCTGCCCGTCGTCCGCGGCTGGCTGCCGGGCGACGCCGGTTCCACGGCGGACACCGCCAAGGTCCCGGCCCCGCCGTCCGGTCAGGTGACCGTCACCGGTGCGCTCCAGGCGTCGGAGAGCTCCACCTCCAAGGGGGTGCGGGCGTCCGGTGGGCTTCCCCAGGGCCAGCTCGGTGTGATCAGCGCGGCCACGCTGGTCAACCTCGTGCCGTACGGGGTGTACGACGCGTGGATCACCGTCACCAAGTCCACGGGCGGCCTGACGGCGGTGCCCCCGGCCGCCGCTCCCAACAGCGGCCTGGACCTCAAGGCCTTCCAGAACCTCGGCTACACCGGCGAGTGGTTTGTCTTTGCCGGCTTCGTCGTCTTCATGTGGTTCCGGCTCTTCCGCCGCGAGGCCGAGACCGCCCGGGACATCGCTCTCGGCATCACGCCCGAGCAGCCGCTCGGCCCAGATGGCGCTCGGCAAAAGCGATCTCCAGCCGGAGCTGCTTGATCCGCTCCTCCATCACCAGCGAGCCGTGCCCCGCGTCGTAGCGGTACACCTCGTGCGGATGACCGCGCTCCGCCAGGCGCTCCACATAGTTCTCCACCTGGCGTATGGGGCAGCGGGGGTCGTTGACCCCGGCGGAGATGTAGACGGGTGCCCGCACCTGGTCGACGTAGGTCAGCGGTGACGACGCGGCGAAGCGCTCGGGCACCTCCTCCGGGGTGCCGCCCAGCAGCGTGCGGTCCAGGGCCTTCAGTGCCTCCATTTCGTCGTGGTAGGCCGTCACATAATCCGCGACGGGCACCGCGGCCAGGCCCAGCGCCCACGCATCCGGCTGGGTGCCGAGCCCGAGCAGGGTCAGGTATCCGCCCCATGAGCCGCCGGCCAGCACCAGCCGCCGCGCGTCGGAGACGCCCGATGCCACCGCCCAGTCCCGGACCGCGGCTATGTCCTCGAGCTCGATCAGCCCGACGCGGTGCTTGAGCGCGTCCGTCCAGGCCCGGCCGTAGCCGGTGGAGCCGCGGTAGTTGACGCGTATGACCGCGAAGCCGTGGTCGACCCAGGCCGCCGGGCCGGCCGCGAAGGCGTCGCTGTCGTGCCAGGTGGGGCCTCCGTGGATGTCGAAGACGGTGGGGAAGGGGCCTTCGCCCGCGGGCTTCTGCAGCAGCGCGTGCACCGTGCCGCCCGGGCCCTCCACCCATATGTCCTCGACCGGCACCGAGTCGGGAGCCTGCGCGATCCCGTGGGGCGTCGCAGGCGGGCTCAGCACGACATGCCCCGCCGTGGAGCGCACGACCGGCGGCTTGGCGGCCGACGACCAGAGGAACTCCACGGTCCCGTCCGGCCGCGGCAGCGCCCCCGAGACCGTGCCGTGCGGAGTATCCAGCCGGGAGAGCTCGCTGCTGCCCAGGTCGTACCGCCACAGCTCGCTGCGGGCGTGGTGGCTGTGGTCGATCAGCAGCGCGCTGCCGTCGGGGAACCAGGCCGCGTCCAGATCGCCGGGGAGGTCGATGGCCAGTGGGGTCTCCTCACCGGTCAGCGCGTCCCACAGCATCGGCTCCCAGCGGCCGTGCCGCTGGTGGCCGACGAGCAGCCGGGAGTCCCCCTCGACAGGGGCGAAGCCCATCACCGACAGGCCGAGCTCCTCGCTGCCGCCCCGGGTGTCGTCCAGCTCGCCGACGACCGAGCCGTCGATGCGGACGACGCGGACGGCCGAGTGCATGGCGTCGCCGTGCTCGGTGTGCTCGATCGCGATCAGCGCCCCGTCACGAGACAGGTCACCCACACCCGCCGACTGCTCGTGCCGGTAGACCTCCACGGGCGCGGCGCCGGGGCGTATGACGTGGATCGTCGAGCCCCCCTTGTCCGTGGAGCGGCCGACGACCGCCGTGCCGTCCCGGCCCAGGGCCAGTCCGTCCGGGTAGGAGGGCTCGAGGCCGGGGGCGGCGGGCTCGTCCGCCCCACCGTGGAAGGGCTGGCGCATCCACACACCGAATTCGTTGCCGTCGGTGTCCGCGAACCACCAGATCCACTCGCCGTCCGGGGACAGCACACCGCCCGTGGTGCCGTTGGGGCGGTCGGTGGCCTGGCGGTGCTCGCCCGTCGTCCGGTCCCAGGCGTACAGCTCGAAGGTCCCCGTCGCGTTCGATGTGAACAGCGACCGGTGCGGCGCGTCCTCCGCCCACCTCGGCAGGCCCACCCGCGGCGCCCGGAAGCGCTTCTCCCAGTCCGGCATGGACACCGCGGACGGCGTTGACACCGCGGACGGCGCTGCCGGCGCGGACGGCACGGAGGCGTCGCCGTGCGGAGACCCGAGGGGCCCGTTGCTCTCAGTCATGCCCACCATTCTGCGCCGAATGGCTGACAACTCGGCGGCGAGTGCTCCAGGCTGTGGACGACTCGACGATTGTGGATAACTCGCTCACTCCAATGAGTGGGTTCAGTGGCCTGGGGACCCGCTTCGCCGCGCGGGCTCAGTGGTGCAGACGGGCGTAGACCTCGCGGGCCATGGCCTGCTCGCCCAGGGCATTGGGGTGGAACGGCGCTGTCGGCCGAGTCGGGACCAAGCCCTCGCTCCACCGCACCCCATCGGGGGCGCAGATGTCATGACCGTTGCTGGCCGGGTGGTTGTCGACGAAGTCGGCGCCGTGCGTGCGGGCGGCCCGGCCAAGGACGGCGTCGAGCCGTCGCTCGACGAGGCCGAGGTAGGCGAGGTCGCCGTCGGCGAATGTTTCCCGCAGCCGGCACGCGGGGTCGCGGGGGCCGTCGGCCGCGGGGACGCCGGTCGGTGCGAACCTCACATATCCGGTCACGAGGACGTGCGCTTGCGGGGCGCGACGGTGCACCTCGTCCACCGCGGTGGCGACCGCGGGCCCCACGTCGACGATGCGCTGCAGGACTTCGTCGTGGCCGTCGCGCCGATAGTGGTCGCGGCAGGGGGCGCCCTGCGGGTGGGCCAGGCCGAGGGCGGAGCAGTACTCCAGGACGTCGACGACTCTGGCGTCGTTGGCGCCGATGGTGAGAGTGACGAGAGTGGTGTCCGGGGTAAGAGCGGCCAGCTGGTCGGACAGCTGCGCGGCCGTGGCGCCGCTACAGGTGACGTCGGTGAAGGCAGCGGGGTGGATGTGGCGAGCGAGCAGGTGGGGGTAGTTGTTGTTCGAGCGCAGGCACTTCAGGCTCGTCTGGTCCGGGACTCCGGCGGCGGAGGCGGCCGAGTCCCCCATGGCCACGTAGCGCACAGGTTCATCGGAGGGCGCGGGTGATCCCGCGAGCGCCGGCCCGCCGGTCCATACGGCCAGCAGGGCAGCCGTGACCACGGTGGCGTGGCGCGTTGTGTGACGCATGACGCGGGAGAGAGCGGTGACACGACCGGCGGAGCAGCCGGGACGACGAAGGTGGCGCGCGACAGACATACGGCTCCCAGAGGACGTAGGCCGGAAACAGCGGGGTGCGTGCGGCTCACGTCATACCGCGCCACCAGCCGCGCAGCTGCCCCTCGGCAAGCGGTAGCCCCCAAACGGATGGCCTCTGCCGGAAACACGTCTTTGAACGGCAGTGGCAGCGGCGGAGACAAGGACAGAGGAAGAGAGGCATCGACAGTCACAGCGCGACAGAGATGTGTCCTGTGTCACATGCCGGCGAGCGGAGTGGTCGGCACATGCCGCGCCGGCCACACCGCGCGTTGACCGGAAACTTCCCGGGGCTATGTGGTCACCACTTGTACGTCCAGACGGTGTCGTTGTGCGCGTCGGAGCTGTTCACGTGGATCCGGATGCGGGCGGTGTCGTCCTGGAACGTCTGGCCGGGTTTCCAGGTCTGCATGTCCAGCGTGGTGCAGTTCCCGGTGGGGGCGGCGGCGTTGGGGTTGCTCACCACGCGGATCGGTCCGGTGCCGGTGGTGACGGAGGTGTCGATCTTGTAGATCAGTACGCCGGTTGCGCAGGCGTTGGAGTCGTTGTTGGCGGCCTTGCGGGACTCTGCGACGTAGGCCGTGGTGGCGCTGGTCTTGATCACCGCCAGCTTGTAGCCGCTGCCCCCATACTCCACTCCGTTCAGGGTGGTGGAGTACGTGTCCGCCGTCGACAGACAGGAGACCCGGCTGTCGGTGCGCTGGTGCGTCGTTCGTAGCAGCGCGCGAGCCGCTGGAAGGCGTTCTGCCAGGCGTGAGTGCGCTCGATGTGCCACCGCCGGGTGGCCTGGACCGGCGCCCGGTTCCCTTTGCTGGCGATTCGGCCGTGCAGCCCCCGCTCGCGGAGCACCGCACGGGAGGCAGCCGAGTCGTATCCGGCATCCAGGTGGACGTTGATCGCATCGAGCAGTGGCCCAATCCCATCCAGTAGATCAAGCGTTGGGGCCAGGAGGGGAGAGTCGTGGCGATTCGCGCCAGCCAGGATCCGCCCGAGCGGGATGCCATAGCCGTCGGACATGCCAGAGCGTTTCATGCCCCGCTTGCCCCGCTTGCCCCGCTTGCCCCGGTCGACCGGTGAGCGTCCGGCCGCCTCACCGCCGCCGGGAGCCTTGGTGACGGCGCCGTCTAATCGGCATCGCTCCCTGGCTGCCGTACGGCGACCTGGTGGAGCACCTGGTAGACCGCCGGGTGCTGATCATCCACGGTGACCGGGACCGCAGCGAAGCGAGCGCTGCCAAGTCGCTCGACTACGCCCGGCGGGCCTTGGCGGTCGTCCCCGACCTGGCCCGCTACGAGGTACCTCGCGGCAGCCACTACCTGGTGAAGCAGGCCGATGCTGTCCGTGCGCTCACCACCGCCTTCGTGCTGGCCATCCTCGGTACGGAGCCGTCGCCGCTCGCCATCGGCGAACTGTGCGCCCCGCTGCCGCCTCGGGGCTAGCAGCCGAGCCGCCCGCCGCCTATCTGCGCGACCTCTTATTCCTATGGGAGGTCACGTCGGCCACAGGCCGCTCCATCGAGCCGGCCTCACCCCTCGACGCAGAGGGCGGAGAATCGGGGGTGGCGACCCGCGGGGTTCAGAAGCGACCGACGTTGTCGTGGCGCACCGTCGCGGGGGCGGCTCCGAGCGGAACGGTCTGACCACTGTATCGAAGCAGCCCTGCAACGCGCTGACCTGCGAGGTCAGGCTTCAGTGGCGCAAACCGCGCCTATATAGCCACATGCAGGGCTGCCCGGAGGATCATCCACGTCGAGCAGCCGCTGGCGCTGCTAGGGGGCGCATCACGCTCGTTGCCGCCGATCGCCCCCGTGATGAGGCCAGGCAACTGCCATGGCGCGAACTGAGGAGTGGGGGCAGATCTGCTCGCTGCCCCACTCGGATTCGCGGACGCATAGGTCCCGGCGAGGCCCATGGTGCGCGTTGTGACTCAACGGAGGCCAGCCGCTTGGGAGAAGCCGACCAAGATCTTCTCCCAGATTCCCAAGCGATCTCCGGGAACGGGTCAGGGGCCTGATCCACTGAGTGGATCAGGCCCCTGACCTGGTGTTTCACCAGTCGGGGTGGCGGGATTTGAACCCACGACCTCTTCGTCCCGAACGAAGCGCGCTGCCAAGCTGCGCTACACCCCGGTGCAACGAGCTCTACTTTAGCGGACTGGCGCTCGGAGGCGAAATCCGGTTCTCGTGGAGGTGGGGTCCGGACCGGGCCCCACCTCCACGGGCTCAGTCGCGGGCGACGAGGGTGAGCAGGGTGGCCTCGGGCGGGCAGGCGAAGCGGACCGGCGTATAGCGGTTCGTGCCGCAGCCTGCGGAGACGTGGAGGTAGGAGCGGTGACCTCCGGCCCGGTGGGTGGAGAGGCCCTTGACCCGGCGGGTGTCGATGTCGCAGTTGGTGACCAGCGCGCCGTAGAAGGGGATGCAGAGCTGGCCGCCATGGGTGTGCCCGGCGAGGATCAGCGGGTAGCGGTCGGCCGTGAAGGCGTCGAGGACCCGCAGGTAGGGGGCGTGGGCGACGGCGAGCGAGAAGTCGGCGCCCTCGTCGGGTCCGCCCGCCACCTTCGCGTACCGGTCGCGCTTGATGTGCGGGTCGTCGAGGCCGGTGAGGGCGATCTCCCGGCCGTCGATCTTGAGCGAGCCGCGGGTGTTGGTGAGGTTGACCCAGCCCGCGGCGTCGAAGCCGTCGCGCAGGTCTTCCCACGGGTTGTGGATGGCGCCGACGACGGGGGCGTTGCCGTTCAGCCCGTGTCGCCCGCTGGCCTTCTCCATCAGGTAGCGGGCGGGGTTGCGCAGCTTGGGCCCGTAGTAGTCGTTGGAGCCGAAGACGTACGCACCGGGGAAGCGCATCAGCGGGCCGAGCGCGTCGAGGGTCTCCGGCACGCCTTCGGGGTCGGAGAGGTTGTCGCCGGTGTTGATGACGAAGTCGGGGCGCAGGCCCGCGAGGGACTGGAGCCAGCGCTGCTTCTTGCGCTGGCCGCCGACCATGTGGATGTCGGAGACCTGGAGGACCCGCAGTGGCCGCATGCCGGGCGGCAGCACGGGCACGGTGACCCGGCGCAGCCGGAAGGAACGGACTTCGAAGCCGGCGGCGTAGGCGATGCCCGCCGCGCCGACCGCCGTGATTCCCAGGGGTACTCCGTATCGCGCACGCATACGGTCCATCGTCGCAGACTGCCGGAGGTGGTGATTCATGGGCCGGGGGCGGCAAGGGAGTTGTCCGTTTCCGGGGTGCGCCCGGGTGGGTGTGCGGGCGCCCGGGCCGTGGCTGCGCCGTTAATGCTGAGCGCGCGCCGGGGCAGGATGCGAAGATTGCGGCATGACCACGCTCAAGTCCAGGCTTCAGGACGACCTCACGGCCGCCATCAAGGCGCGCGACGAACTGCGCTCCTCCACGCTCCGTCTCACCCTCTCCGCGATCGGTTACGAGGAGACGGCCGGCAAGGTGGCCCGTGAGCTCTCCGACGACGAGGTGCTCAAGGTGATCACTCGCGAGGCGAAGAAGCGCCGCGAGGCCGCCGACGCGTTCGAGAAGGGCGGCCGGCCGGAGTCTGCCGAGCGCGAGCGGGCCGAGGGTGAGCTCCTCGCCGATTACCTGCCGAAGCAGCTGAGCGACGAGGAGCTGCAGGCGATCGTGGCGGAGGCGGTAACCGAGGCGAAGGCCGGCGGTGCGGAGGGCCCGAAGGCCATGGGCGCCGTCATGAAGATCGTGAACCCGAAGGTGGCGGGCCGCGCCGAGGGCGGCCGTGTCGCCGCTGCGGTCAAGCAGCTGCTGGCGGGCTGACCGCCGCAGCCCTGCCGTGTGCACGAAAGCTTGTGCATGAAAGCGTGCGCACGAATGCTTGCGTATGAAAGAGGCGCCCGGACCGTGATGGTCCGGGCGCCGCTTTCATGTCTCCGTACTACTGCTGCACTTTTCTACTGCTGTTCTTTCTGGCCGCCCTGTCCGGCGCTCTCGCCGGTGCCGCTGTTCCCGCTGTTTCCGCCGAGGATGCCCGTGGGGAGCTCGGGGACGGAGAAGTCGGGCAGTGGGTTGTGCTTGCCGGGCTTGTTGCCGCCCGGCTTGTTGGCTCCGGGCTTGCCGCCGTGCTTGTTGCCGCCCTGGCCCGTGTCGCCGGGGCGGGTCTTGCCGCCCTTGTCGGTGTCGGTGGCGCGGTCCGACCCGCCGATCCCCACGGTGTCGAAGCTCGCGGCAGGCCTGCCGTCCAGTGCTCCGGTCATGGCGTCACGCCAGATGGGGCCCGGGGTGTCGGCGCCGTAGACCTTGTCGTGGTAGACGCCGCCGATGGAGATGTTCTCCATCTCGACCTTGTCGCCGGGGCCGCCGACCCAGACGGCGCCCGCGAGGTTGGGGGTGTAGCCGACGAACCAGGCGGCCCGGCGCTCGTCGGTGGTGCCCGTCTTGCCCGCGCTGTCCCGGCCGCTGAGCCCGGCCTCCTTGCCGGTGCCGTCCTCGACCACGCCCTGCAGCAGGGTGTTGACGGTGTCGGCGGTCTGCTCGGACATCGCCCGCGAGCACTTCGTCTGCGGGACGCGCAGCTTCTTGCCGTCGGGTCCGGTGGCCGACTCGATGAGCACGGGGGTGCAGTACGTGCCGCGGTTGGCGAAGGTCGCGTAGGCGGAGGCCATGGTGAGCGGGGACATGCCGTCAGTGCCGCCGAGGGCCATGGCCGGGTACTGGGAGAGCTTGCCGCCTTCGGCGGGCTTGATGCCCATCTTGCCCGCCATCTTGGTGACCGGGCACAGGCCCATGTCCCCGACGAGCTGGATGAAGTAGGTGTTGACCGACTTCGCGATCGCTTCCTTCATGCCGTAGGGGCCGACCTCGCTGCGGTTCTCGTTGTTGACCGTCGCGCCTTCGCTGTTCTTCCAGGTGCCGGTGCAGGTGTCCACCTCGTCGGGGTAGGGCATCGCATACGGCGAGGAGTACGTCTGGTTGGGCGAGGTGCCCTGCTCCAGCGCGGCGGCGGCGACGATCGGTTTGAAGGTCGAGCCGACCTGGAAGCCGTAGTTCGAGCCGCCCATGGACTTGTCGGCGGAGAGGTTGATCTGCGTCTGGTGGTCGCCGAAGCCGTACGGGCGGGACTGGCCCATGCCGAGGACCTTGCCGGTGCCGGGCTGGACGATGGAGACGGCGGTGGCCACCGAGTCGCTCTGGTAGACGTGGTCGGTGATGGACTTCTGGACGGACTTCTGGGTCTGCGGGTCCAGAGTGGTGCGGATGGTCATGCCGCCCTGGTTCCAGCGCTTGGCCCTGGCTTCCTTCGTCTTGCCGAAGACCGGGTCGTTGAGGAAGGTCTCGCGGACGTAGTCGCAGAAGAAGCCCGCGCCGTCGACGGCGGTGATGCAGCCGCTCTTGGGCCTGCTGACCTTGAGCTCCAGCGGTTTGGCCTGCTCGGCGGCGGCCTGGGCCGGCGTGATGTCCTTCAGCTCGGCCATCCGCTGCAGGACGGTGTTGCGCCTGCGGGTGGCTTCCTTGGGGTCGTTGACCGGGTCGTAGCGGCTGGGTGACTGGACGATGCCGGCCAGCAGCGCGGACTCGCCGAGGGTGAGGTCCTTGGCGTGCTTGGTGAAGTAGCGCTGGGAGGCCGCTTCGACGCCGTAGGCCTGCCGTCCGAAGAAAGTGATGTTCAGATAGTTGTTGAGGATGCGGTCCTTGCCGAGCTCCTTCTCGACCTGGATCGCGTACTTGAGCTCCTTGACCTTGCGGCCGAGGGTCTGCTGGGTGGCTACGGCGACCTTTTCGGGGTCGTCGCCGGCCTCTTCGATGAAGACGTTCTTGACGTACTGCTGGGTGAGGGTGGAGGCGCCTTCCGAGACGCCGCCGGACTGGGCGTTCTTGTTGAGCGCGCGGAGCACGCCCTTGAGGTCGATCGCCCCGTGCTGGTAGTAGCGCGAGTCCTCGATGTCGACGAGGGCCTTGCGCATGTACGGCGAGATTTCGTTCAGGGGCACCACCGTGCGGTCCCGGGAGTAGACCTTGGCGATCTCGCCGCCGTCGGCGTCCAGGATGGTGGTGCGCTGGCTGAGGGGAGGTGTCTTGAGGTTGGCCGGGATCTCGTCGAACCCTTCGACCGACCCCTTGGCCACCAGGCCGAACGCTCCGATGCCCGGCAGGGCCAGACCGGCCAGCACCACTCCGGAGAGGACGCTGACGCCGAGGAACTTCGCGGCCTGTTGGGTCACGGTGGGGCCCCCGCCCGAGCGCTTCATAGCCATGGGGGGAAGCCTACGTTCTCATTCGGCGGACAGACGCCCGTGTGTTCGCCTACGCTGTTTCACGCCAGTCACTACGGTGTTCTCCCGCACCACCTCTCCCCTCACTCTTGTGAGTGATGAGAGGTGTCCGTATTGCCATCTGTGTCGGTAACTGCCCGTCATCGCTCGGGTGGAGTGTCCCTCTATGGAGGGAATAGTCGCTGATGTCGCCAGCTCACTCCGTTGGGTGATCTGCCGCGTACGCATAGTCCGTTCGGGCCATTCAAGATTGGGCCCGAAGGGGGTGTTGCCCCCTGCCTGCCTTCCGTAACGTCCTCAACTGGCAACGGTGAATATGCCGCTGCCGCCGTGGGGGAGCCTCGATTCGGGAGAGGACGGCGCCAGCATGAGCTGGGTAACCGACTGGAGCGCGCAGGCAGCCTGCCGCACGACCGATCCGGATGAACTATTCGTTCAGGGCGCAGCGCAGAACAGGGCGAAAGCAGTGTGCACCGGCTGCCCGGTGCGTACCGAGTGCCTGGCCGATGCGCTGGACAACCGCGTCGAGTTCGGGGTGTGGGGCGGAATGACCGAGCGCGAGCGTCGGGCGCTGTTGCGCCGTCGGCCCACGGTCACCTCGTGGCGCAGGCTCCTGGAGACGGCTCGTACCGAGTACGAGCGTGGTGCCGGCATCCTGCCGCTGGGCGACCCGGAGTACGACGAGTACGCCGCGGTGGGTTAGCGGTCGGCGGTCGTCGGCTGGAGCGAGCTGCTGTCCGGCTGCTGCCGGATGTCCTGCCGTGCTTGAGCGGTCTGGTCGGCGAGGCACTCGCCGATGGCCCGTAGTCCTGCCAGGTCGTGCACATCGCCCGGCAGTGCGGAGACTTCCGCCACCGGCACATCGGGGTGCAGGGCGGTGAAGCGGTCGCGTGTGCGCCGCTCTCGGGAGAGCACCTGCATGCGTTCGGCGTGCAGTCGCAGCAGCCCGGCGGCGAGTTGGTCGCCCGGAAGGGCGGCGGATTCCGGGGTGCCCGCAGTGGCGGATTCCGGGGAATCCACAGTGGGAGAAGCCGCAGAGGCATGCGTTTCTGGTTCGGTGGTTCCTGAGGGTGGGTCTGTGACTCCTGAAGACGCGGGCTGGGGGAAGCCGCTCTCGGGAGAGGACGTGCCAGTGGGTGTGAGGGTGCCAGGGTCGTCAGCGGTACGTGAGCCAGCCTGCCCGCTGCCACGATCCACAATGCCGGAACCGGCAAGATTTTCTGTGTATTCCGATGTTCCGTCTGCGAGCAGTTCTGCCGCGGCCAGTGCCCGCTCCGCCGAGAGCCGTGCCGCCCCGCTGCCGTGCACCCGGTTCAGTACGAGCCCGGCCAGCGGCATCCGCTCCGCGGCCAGCCGCTCCACGAAGTAGGCCGCCTCCCGCAGTGCGTCCCGCTCCGGTGCGGCGACCACCAGGAAGGCCGTACCGGGCGCCTGCAGCAGTCGGTAGGTGGCGTCGGCGCGGGTACGGAAGCCGCCGAACATGGTGTCCATCGCGGCGACGAACGTCTGTACGTCGCGCAGGAGCTGGGTCCCCATCAGTTTGTTCAGGGGGCCGCTCATCACCGACATGCCGACGCCCAGGAACTTCATCCCGGCCCGGCCGCCGATCTTCGCGGGGGCCATGAGCACCTTGATGAACTTGCCGTCCAGGAAGGACCCCAGGCGCCCCGGAGCGTCCAGGAAGTCCAGTGCCGAGCGGCTGGGCGGGGTGTCGACGACGATCAGGTCCCACTCGTCGCGGGCGCGCAGTTGGCCGAGCTTCTCCATGGCCATGTACTCCTGCGTGCCGGCGAAACCGGCCGACAGGGACTGATAGAAGGGGTTCTCCAGGATCGCCCGGGAGCGCTCCTTGTCGGCGTGCGCTTCGACGATCTCGTCGAAGGTCCGCTTCATGTCGAGCATCATGGCGTGCAGTTCGCCGCCGGCGGAGCCGTCGATGCCGGGGACCCGGCGCGGCACGTTGTCCAGCTCCTCGATGCCCATGGACTGTGCGAGGCGGCGGGCCGGGTCGATGGTCAGGACGACGACCTTCCGGCCGCGCTCTGCGGCCCGTACGCCCAGGGCCGCGGCGGTGGTGGTCTTGCCGACGCCGCCGGAGCCGCAGCACACCACGATGCGGGTCTGCGGGTTGTCCAGAACGGGGTCCAGGTCGAGCGGTGCTGCCGCCGAGTCGACGCTCAACGAGCCACTCCTTGCTTCCGCAGTTCGCGGGCCATGCGGTAGAGCCCCGCCAGGTCCACGCCGTCGCCGAGCAGTTGAAGTTCGTAGGTGGGCAGGGCGAGCCGCGCGATCTCGCCGCGCCCGCGGTGCTCCAGCGCGAGCCGCTCGGTGTGCTCGCGCGCTTGCTGCAGCAACGGTTCGACGAACGGGTCCGCCGAAACGGCGTCCGCGGGCCCGGCAGGAGGTGAGATGAGACCCGTACGCCCCTTGGGTGCCCTGCCGCCGGAGCCCGTGCGCTCCAAGGCGTGCGCCAAGGCGCGTGCCACCTCCGCGCGCCGTCCGTTTGCGGCGGCCTCCACGGCCGCCTCGTCGAGCACCTGGGGCCGCACCATGTTGATGACGACACCGCCCACCGGCAGCCCCGCCGCGCGCAGTTCCGCGACGCCGTCCGCCGTCTCCTGGACCGGCATCTCCTCCAGGAGCGTGACGAAGTGCACTGCCGTCTCGGGGGACTTCAGCACCCGCATCACTGCCTGCGCCTGATTGTGGATCGGCCCGATCCGGGCCAGCCCGGCCACCTCGTCGTTGACGTTGAGGAAGCGGGTGATCCGGCCGGTGGGCGGGGCGTCCATGACGACGTAGTCGTAGACGAAGCGGCCGGTACGGTCCTTCCTGCGCACCGCCTCGCACGCCTTGCCGGTCAGCAGGACGTCCCGCAGCCCCGGCGCGATGGTCGTCGCGAAGTCGATCGCGCCCAGCTTCTTCAGCGCCCGCCCGGCGCTGCCGAGCTTGTAGAACATGTGCAGGTAGTCCAGCAGGGCGCGCTCGGCGTCGATGGCGAGGGCGAAGACCTCTCCACCGCCCGGTGCGACCGCGATCTTGCGTTCCTCATAGGGCAGCGCCTCCGTCTCGAAGAGCTGCGCGATGCCCTGCCTGCCTTCGACCTCGACCAGCAGAGCGCGTTTGCCCTCGGCGGCGAGGGCAAGCGCGAGGGCCGCGGCGACCGTGGTCTTGCCGGTTCCGCCCTTGCCGCTGACGACATGGAGCCTGCTCATGATTTGGAGCCTAACCAGTCGCCGCGCGGGCTACGCACGAGGCTGTCGGTGTGAGGGATTACAGTCGGTCCCATGACCAAGTACGAGTACGCGACCGTGCCGCTTCTGGTACACGCGACCAAGCAGATTCTGGACACGTGGGGCGAGGACGGCTGGGAGCTCGTCCAGGTCGTGCCGGGTCCCAACAACCCCGAGCAGCTCGTGGCCTACCTCAAGCGGGAGAAGGCGTGAGCGGCGTCGAGGACCGGCTCGCCGAGCTCGGGCTGACGCTTCCGGAGGTCGTGCCGCCGCTGGCCGCCTACCAGCCGGCCGTGCGGTCGGGTGCGTATGTGTACACCGCCGGCCAGCTGCCGATGGTCAAGGGCGCCGTTCCGGCGACCGGCAAGGTCGGTGCGGAAGTCAGCGCCGAGCAGGCCAAGGAGCTGGCAGGCGTCTGCGCGCTCAACGCCCTGGCCGCCGTGAAGTCCGTCATCGGCGACCTGGACAAGATCGTCCGGGTGGTCAAGGTCGTGGGCTTCGTCGCCTCCGCCCCGGACTTCACCGCGCAGCCCGCCGTCCTCAATGGTGCGAGCGAGCTGCTCGGCGAGGTGCTGGGCGACAAGGGCGTGCACGCGCGCTCGGCCGTCGGTGTGGCCGTGCTGCCGCTGGACGCCCCGGTCGAGGTCGAGATCCTGGTGGAAGTCCGGGACTGACCGTACGAGCAGGCGGGGCGCGCAAGAGGGCCGTGGGCCCCTGTGCCCCGCTGATCGTTTCTCCTCGGGTCCTCTCGAACATCCGCGCGTGAGCGCATAGCATCCGGCCATGTCGACTTCGAACGGCCAGTGGTACCCGGCGGAGTGGCCGGACCGGATCAGAGCGTTCGCGCGCGGTGAGCTGCAGCCCGTGGCGCCCCGCCGGGCCGCGACCGTGCTCCTGCTGCGTGCCGGGGCCGCCGGGCCCACCGTTCACATGCTGCGCAGACGCGTCTCCATGGCCTTCGCCGGAGGCGCGTACGCGTATCCGGGCGGCTCCGTCGACCCGCGCGACGAGCGCGACGTGCCGTGGGCGGGCCCCTCGCGGGGCGAGTGGGCGGACAGGCTGGGCACGGACGCCGCCACCGCGCAGGCCATCGTCTGCGCCGCCGTCCGCGAGACTTTCGAGGAAGCGGGCGTCCTGCTGGCGGGCGCGACGCCGGACACGGTCGTCGCGGACACCACGGGCGAGGAGTGGGAGGCCGACAGGGCCGCACTCGTCAGCCGCGAGCTGTCCTTCGCCGACTTCCTCGACCGCCGCGGACTGGTCCTGCGCAGCGACCTCCTGGGGGCGTGGGCACGCTGGATCACCCCGGAGTTCGAGCCCCGCCGCTACGACACCTGGTTCTTCGTGGCGGCGCTCCCCGAGGGGCAGCGCACCCGCAACGCCTCCACAGAGGCCGACCGCACGGTCTGGGCGGCGCCCGCAGAGGCCGCCGAGGGCTACGACCGGGGCGAGTTGCTGATGATGCCCCCCACCATCTCCACGCTGCGTTCGCTGCGCCCGTACGCCACCGTCGCCGAGGTGCTGGCGGCCGCGCCGGAACGGGACCTGACGCCCGTCCTCGCACAGGCGCGCCTGGAGGGCGGCGAAGTGGTGCTGAGCTGGCCGGGGTATGAGGAATTCACCAAGCACGTGGAGGCGCGTACGGACGCGCATCCCGATGCGGGGTCAGGCTCTGACAGTTTGCCGGAGTCCGGCTCGCAAACCCATCACGGACGTTTTTCAGGACCTGCGGGAGCCGACGCATGACGTACACCGACCTGCCCGGACAGCCGCGCCCCGGTGTCCCCGGCGGCGCCGCGACCGCCAGGGCCACCTGTGTGCTCGCCCCCAACCCGTCGGCCATGACGCTGGACGGCACCAACACCTGGATCCTCGCCGAGCCGGACTCCGCTCTGGCGGTTGTCGTCGACCCGGGGCCGCTGGACGAGGCCCATCTGCGGGCGGTCATCGCCACCGTCGAGGAGGCGGGTAAGCAGATCGCCCTGACCCTGCTCACCCACGGCCACGCGGACCACTCCGGCGGCGCGGCCCGCTTCGCCGAGCTGACGGGTACGGCCGTACGAGCCCTGGACCCGGCGCAGCGCCTGGGCGGCGAAGGCCTGGGCGTGGGCGACGTCATCACGACGGGCGGCCTGGAGCTGCACGTGCTCTCGACGCCCGGGCACACTGCGGATTCGCTGTGCTTCCATCTCCCGGCTGACCGGGCGGTGCTGACGGGCGACACGGTGCTGGGGCGCGGTACGACCATGGTGGCCCATCCGGACGGGCGGCTCGGCGACTATCTGGACTCGCTGCGGCGGCTGCGGTCGCTGGCGGTCGACGACGGCGTGGACACGGTGCTGCCGGGGCACGGGCCGGTGCTGGAGGACGCGCGGGGCGCCGTCGAGTACTACCTCGCCCACCGAGCCAAGCGGCTGGCCCAGGTCGAGACGGCGGTGGAGAACGGGCATCGCACCGCGGCCGAGGTCGTGGCTCACGTCTATGCGGACGTCGACCCTTCGCTGTGGCCTGCCGCGGAGCTGTCGGTGCGGGCGCAGCTGGACTATCTGGGTGAGCACGGGCTGATCTGAGCGGCGGCCTGGTCCGAGCGGTGGGTGGTCCGATCCGCGCGTCAGGCGGGCCGGGCAAGCGGAAGGGCCCCGTCGAGTGACGGGGCCCTTCCGTTCGTCCGGGGTACTGACCGGGTCAGCGCGACCGCTTGGCGAGGCGCTCGACGTCGAGCAGGATCACGGCGCGGGCCTCCAGGCGGAGCCAGCCGCGGCCGGCGAAGTCGGCGAGCGCCTTGTTGACGGTCTCCCGGGAGGCGCCGACGAGCTGGGCGAGCTCCTCCTGAGTGAGGTCGTGCACGACGTGGATGCCCTCTTCGGACTGGACGCCGAAGCGGCGCGACAGGTCGAGCAGAGCCTTGGCGACGCGGCCGGGGACGTCGGAGAAGACGAGGTCCGACATCGAGTCGTTGGTGCGGCGCAGCCGTCGGGCGACGGCGCGCAGCAGCGCGGTGGCCACCTCGGGGCGGGCATTGAGCCAGGGCTGGAGGTCGCCGTGGCCGAGGCCGAGCAGCTTGACCTCGGTGAGCGCGGTGGCGGTGGCGGTGCGCGGTCCGGGGTCGAAGAGGGACAGCTCGCCGATGAGCTCGCCGGGGCCGAGGACCGCCAGCATGTTCTCGCGGCCGTCGGGGGAGGTGCGGTGGAGCTTCACCTTGCCCTCGGTCACCACGTAGAGGCGGTCGCCCGGGTCGCCTTCGTGGAACAGGGCGTCGCCCCTTGCGAGGGTGACCTCGCCCATGGAGGCGCGCAGCTCAGCGGCCTGCTCGTCATCGAGCGCCGCGAAAAGCGGGGCGCGCCGCAGAACGTCGTCCACGAGTTCTCTCCTTGTCGACATGCACAGGGGACCGTGGTCCCCATGATGCCCGTCGGTAAAACTGTGTGATCAAACACAAGTGTGGCGCATCGTCGCCGGAACCCCTACGGCAGGGGTCCGATTGGGCTGTGGTTTTCCTGCGGCCGGGGCGGATGTCAGTGCTGGGCTCTAGTCTGGCCGGGTGTCCAACAGGCCGGTGAGAGCGCAGGGCAAGGGGGCCGGGAGAGTGACTTCGGGTCGTGATTCCGCTGTGGGCGAACGCCCCGCCGCGAAGAAGACAAAAGCCGCAAGTCCGGACAGACGCTCGGCCGCTCCCAAGGCCGCCGCGAAGGCGGCGGCCGCACCGTCGGCGGGGTCCGCCGCCACGCCGCCGAAGACGGAATCGCGCACCGCGCTCGTCCGCCGCGCCCGGCGCATCAACCGCGAGCTCGCCGAGGTCTATTCGTACGCACACCCCGAGCTGGACTTCGAGAACCCCTTCCAGCTCCTGTGTGCCACCGTCCTCTCCGCGCAGACCACCGACCTGCGGGTCAACCAGACCACGCCCGCGCTCTTCGCCGCCTACCCCACTCCGGAGGACATGGCGGCAGCCGATCCGGAGACGCTGGAGCAGCTGATCCGGCCTACGGGTTTCTTCCGTGCCAAGGCGAAGTCGCTGCTGGGCCTCTCCGCCGCTCTGCGCGACCGCTTCGGCGGCGAGGTGCCGGGGCGCATAGAGGATCTCGTCTCGCTGCCGGGCGTCGGCCGCAAGACGGCCAACGTCGTCCTGGGCAATGCCTTCGGCGTTCCGGGGATCACGGTCGACACGCACTTCGGGCGGCTCGTCCGGCGCTGGAAGTGGACCGAGCAGCAGGACGCGGACCGGGTCGAGGCGGAGGTGGGCTCCCTCTTCCCCAAGAGCGAGTGGACGATGCTCTCGCACCGCGTGATCTTCCACGGCCGCCGTGTCTGTCACTCCCGCAAGCCCGCCTGCGGCGCCTGTCCGATCGCCCCGCTGTGCCCTTCGTACGGCGAGGGGGAGACGGATCCGGAGAAGGCGAAGAAGCTGCTCAAGTACGAGATGGGCGGGCAGCCGGGCCAGCGGCTCAAGCCGCCGCCGGACTATCCGGGCCTGCCCGCCCGCCCACTGGGAGCCGAATGACCGCGTCCGCGCGGGGGGACGGCCGTCAGCATGCCGAAGGGAACCGGGGGAAACCCATGACGAGCACATACGGCCGCGAAGCCGGACGCAGCGCCGAGATCACCGCGGAGGGGCTGCCCGAGTGGCTGGCACCGGTCGAGCGTGCCGCGCGCACCATCGAGCCGCACCAGCTCAGCCGCTTTCTGCCGCCCAAGGAGGGCGGGCGGCAGTCGGCCGTGCTCATCCTCTTCGGAGAGGGCGAGCGGGGGCCGGAGCTGCTGCTCCTGGAGCGCGCGGGGACGCTGCGCTCGCACGCCGGCCAGCCTTCCTTCCCCGGCGGCGCGCTCGACCCCGAGGACGGCGATCCGGAAGGTGACGGTCCGGTGCGGGCCGCACTGCGCGAGGCCGAGGAGGAGACCGGAGTCGACCCCTCCGGGGTCCAGGTCTTCGGTGTGCTGCCCCGGCTCTACATCCCGGTGAGCCGCTTCGTGGTGACGCCGGTGCTCGGCTGGTGGCGCGAGACCAGCCCGGTCGCCGCCGTGGACCGCGGGGAGACGGCCAGGGTCTTCACCGTCCCGGTGGCCGAGCTGACCGACCCGGAGAACCGGGCGATG
This sequence comes from Streptomyces olivoverticillatus, assembly GCF_014203555.1. Taxonomy (GTDB): domain Bacteria; phylum Actinomycetota; class Actinomycetes; order Streptomycetales; family Streptomycetaceae; genus Streptomyces; species Streptomyces olivoverticillatus. The sequence continues at coordinate 496,548 of NZ_JACHJH010000004.1, forward strand.
GCCGTCCACCCGAGCGGCCACGAGGGCCCGGCCTTCCGCGTGGGCGAGGCCCTGGTGTGGGGTTTCACCGCCGGAGTCATCGACCGGATCGTGCACTACGCGGGCTGGGAGCGGCCGTGGGACCGGGAGCGGCTGGTCCCGCTGGACTGGCGTGCCTGACGGGCATGAGACGGTGGCCTCCGAGCTGACTGATCACGCGGACCTCGTCGGCGCGACCGGCCGTGCCGGACGCGCCGTGCGCCGCCGGTCCGGCCGCGACGCCGATCAGAAGCCGACGACGACACCGCCGACAACTGCAATGCGAGGCATCTTTCGGTGAACGTGCTGGACATCGTGCTGCTGATCGCCGCCGTGTGGTTCGCGCTCGTCGGCTACCGCCAGGGTTTCGTCGTCGGCGTGCTCTCGGTGATCGGATTCCTCGGCGGCGGTCTCGCCGCGGTCTATGCGCTCCCCGCGATCTGGGACAGCACCACCGGCGGGTCCCGTCCCGGCACCCTGGCCGCCATCCTGGGCGTCGCCATCGTCATCGTCTGCGCCTCCGTCGGCCAGGCCGCCACCACCCACCTGGGCAACAAGCTGCGGCGCCACATCACCTGGTCACCGGCGCGCGCCCTGGACGCCACGGGCGGCGCCCTGGTCAACGTCGTCGCGATGCTGCTGGTCGCCTGGCTGATCGGCTCCGCCCTCGCCGGCACGTCCCTGCCCACGCTCGGCAAGGAGGTGCGCGGCTCCAAGGTGCTGCTGGGGGTCGCACGGGTGGTCCCGCCGCAGGCCAACACCTGGTTCGCCGATTTCAGCACCGTCCTCGCGCAGAACGGCTTCCCACAGGTCTTCGCGCCCTTTTCCACCGAGCCGATCACCTCGGTGCCCGCCCCCGACCCGCGCCTTGCGGGCAGCCCGGTCGCCCACTCCGCCCAGCGCAGCATCGTCAAGGTGGTCGGCAACGCCCCCAGCTGCGGCAAGGTCCTCGAGGGCACCGGCTTCGTCTTCGCGCCGCACCGGGTCATGACCAACGCACACGTCGTCGGCGGTGTCGACGAGCCGACCGTGCAGATCGGCGGCCAGGGCCGGCTCCACGACGCCCGCGTCGTGCTCTACGACTGGAAGCGCGACATCGCCGTCCTGGACGTGCCGTCCCTGGACGCGCCGGTGCTGAGCTTCGCCGGGGGAGCGGACAGCGGCAAGAGCGCCATCGTGGCCGGATTCCCCGAGAACGGCTCGTACGACGTACGCGCGGCCCGGATCCGCAGCCGGGTGGAGGCCAACGGCCCGGACATCTACCACCGTGGCAACGTCCGCCGCGACGTCTACTCGCTCTACGCCACCGTGCGGCAGGGCAACTCCGGAGGCCCGCTGCTCACGCCCGACGGCGAGGTCTACGGCGTGGTCTTCGCCAAGTCGCTGGACGACGCCGACACCGGCTACGCACTCACGGCCGACGAAGTCCGCCAGGACGCCGTGGACGGCCGTACGGCCACCAGCAGGGTCAACACCCAAGGGTGCGCCCTGTGAGCCTGCCCAGCGCACGCTGGAGGCCCTGGCGGGCCGTACAGGCCGCCAGGGCTGTGGGTTGATCGGACTGATCAGGCTGTACGGGCGCCAGGCCCGGTGCGGTCAGCGGCCGCGGGGGTGGCGCAGCCGCGCCGACACCCAGCGGGCGCGGCGCCGGATGATGCGCGGAATGCCGATGCGGGGATCGTGCACGGCCTCCGGCCGCGGTACGCCTCGCTCGGATACGTGCACAGCCAGTGCGGCATCGCCCTCGGTGCCGTGCTCCTGTGTCACGTCGGTCACGTCACGGTAGTCGTGCGTCCAGCCCATACCAAAAGCTCTGCCCGGGGCCAAAGGTCGGTAATCGCCTGTGGGTCCGGCAATTGGCCTATGCGCGGGGCAATTGGCCGTTCGAGTGGACGAACATTCTTGCGAGGGCGCCGGCTGTGGCCCGGCACGCCCGCTCCGCCGGTTACCGGCGGTCCGGCTCGGTGTCCTTGAGCCAGCCGGTCAGCTCCGCGGAGAACGCGTCGGGGTCCTCCTCGTGCGGGAAGTGCCCCAGCCCCTCGAAGAGCCGCCAGCGGTACGGCGCCTCCACATATTCGCCCGATCCCGCCGCGCTGCGCGTGCGCATCACCGGATCGAGGGACCCGTGTACATGCAGCGTCGGCACCCGCACCGGCCGCTTCATCCGGCGGTTGAACTGGATGCCGTCGGGGCGCGCCATCGACCGGACCATCCACCGGTAGGGCTCGATCGAGCAGTGCGCGGTGGAGGGGATCGACATCGCCCGCCGGTAGACGTCGACCGTCTCGTCGTCGGGCAGCCGGGGGCCGGACCAGTCGCGGATCAGGCGCCCGACGAGCGCTGCGTCGTCCGCGACCAGCCGCCGCTCGGGCAGCCACGGCTGCTGGAAGCCCCAGATGTGCGAGCCGGCCGCGCTCTGCTTGACGTCGGCGAGCATGGCCGACCGCCAGCGGCGTGGGTGCGGCATGGAGGAGACGACGAGCCGGCGCACCAGCTTGGGCCGCATCACGGCCGCGGTCCAGGCCAGGTATCCGCCGAGGTCGTGCCCGACGAGCGCGGCGTCCGGCTCGCCCAGGGAACGGATCACTCCGGTGATGTCGAGCGCGAGGTTCGCCGGGTCGTAGCCCCGGGGCGTACGGTCGCTGCCGCCCACCCCGCGCAGGTCCATCGCCACGGCCCGGAAGCCGGCCTCGGCGAGCGCGGGCAGCTGGTGCCGCCACGTCCACCAGAACTGCGGAAAGCCGTGCAGGAGCAGTACCAGCGGCCCCTCGCCCATCTCGGCGATATGGAACCGCGCCCCGTTGGCGGCCACGTCCCGGTGTGTCCACGGGCCTTCCGGTCGTACGACCGCGGTGGCCGGAATGCCCGAGAACGGTGTGGCGGACGGGACGGCTGGATCGGACGGACCGGGCATGCCGGAGCCGGGGGACGCGGGCGCTGCGGGGGTATCGGGCACCGTCATACGGATGAGCGTGTCACAGTTGCGTCCGTCTGGCTCGGCTCCGCCAGAGACCGCGGGTGCGGCTTGACGGTGCCGAGGACAGCCGCCGTCTCCTTGGCGGACGCGATGCTCTTCTCGGGCTTCTTGATCTTCTTGAACTTGGCCACGGCCATCAGCCCCAGCACCGCCGCGACCAGCAGGAACGAGGCGCCGGTGATGAGGAAGGACCAGGCGAGACCCAGTCCGAGGTTGTGGATCCCGTACGCGGCCGCGAAGCTCAGCACCGGCAGCGAGAACAGGGCCAGCGTGCCCGCCGCGGCGATCGCGCCACCGCCGATGCCGAGCCGCCGGGCGTCCTGCCGCAGTTCGGCCTTGGCCAGCGCGATCTCGTCGTGCACCAGCGCGGACAGCTCGGTGGTGGCCGTCGCCACCAGCTGGCCGAGGCTGCGGTTCGCACCGTCGTCGGCTGCGCTCATCGGCTGCTCCCTCATCGTCATCGTCTTCGTCGTCCCCGGGTCGTGGCCTGGGCTTCGCCCGGTCCGCCCGCAGCGGTCCCGCCGTGGTCCCGCAGTAGGTAAAGACTCTCAGATCATGCCGGACCATCGTCGTCGGTGGTGCGTGCGGAGGCCACTTCCGCCAGCTTGCGGTGGGCGGCCGCCTTCGCCTCGTGAATGGCCGCCATGCGCAGGTGGTACTCGGGGTTGTCCTGCTCGTAGATGTCCGGGATGCCGTCCTCGTCCTCGTCCCGGTCCTCGTCCGCGCAGAGCTTCTTGTACTTGTTGTCGCGCAGCTTGAGCAGGGTGCTGGCCAGGACCGCCGCTATCAGCGATCCGACCAGGACGGCGGCCTTGACCTCGTCGGCGAGGAGCGGGTTGTCGTCGAAGGCGAGCTCGCCGATGAGCAGGGAGACCGTGAAGCCGATCCCGGCCAGGGTGGCCACGGCCAGCACGTCCGGCCATTTGAGGTCGGGGTTGAGCTCGGCCTTGGTGAACCGTGCCGCAGTCCATGTGCCGCCGAAGACGCCGATCGCCTTGCCGAGCACCAGACCGAGGACCACGCCGAGCGTTTCCGGCCTGTTGAACACGTCCGACAGCGCTCCGCCGGAGATCGTGACGCCCGCCGAGAGGAGTGCGAACAGCGGCACGGCCAGGCCCGCTGACAGGGGGCGCACCAGGTGCTCGATGTGCTCGCCGGGCGAGTGGTCCTCGTCGTCGTGGCGGGTGCAGCGCAGCATCAGGCCCATGGCGACGCCCGCGATGGTGGCGTGGACGCCGCTGTTGTACATCAGCGCCCAGTTGACGACGGCCAGCGGCACGTAGACGTACCAGCCGCGGACGCCCTTGCGCAGCAGCAGCCAGAAGACGGCCAGGCCGAGCACGGCGAAGCCCAGGGCGGCGAAGTTGAGCTTCGAGGTGAAGAAGATCGCGATGATCAGGATCGCGAAGAGGTCGTCGACGACGGCGAGGGTGAGCAGGAAGGCGCGCAGCGCCGACGGCAGGGCGGTGCCGATGACGGCGAGGACGGCCAGCGCGAAGGCGATGTCGGTGGCGGTGGGCACGGCCCAGCCGCCCAGTGAGCCGCCGCCGCTCGACGCGGTCGTGACGTAGACGAGCGCGGGTACGGCCATGCCGCAGACCGCGGCGACGACGGGGAGGATCGCGGCCTTGGGGTCGCGCAGCTCGCCTGCGACCAGCTCGCGCTTGAGCTCGATGCCGGCGACGAAGAAGAAGACGGCGAGCAGGCCGTCGGCCGCCCAGTGCTGGAGGGAGAGGTGGAGGCCGAGGGTGCCCGGGCCGAGGTGGAAGGAGCGGACGGACTCGTAGCCGTCGCGCAGTGGGGTGTTGGCCCAGATCAGGGCGGCGACGGCTGCCGCGAGCAGGAGGACGCCGCCCACGGTCTCGGTGCGCAGCGCGTCCGCGAGGTAGTTCCGCTCGGGCAGGGGCAGCCTGCCGAGGAAGACGGAACGGCGGTTCTTGGGCGCGGCCACGGTGGTGGACCTCCTGGGTCGGCGTCGACTGACTACACGTGCGGACACGTGTGGTGTGTGCCGACCAGACTTCCCGGCGCGCCTTTGATTCTTGTCGCGTTTTTTACGCGACCTGTACTCACCTTAGCCGGAAAGAGTGAGGGGCACCCGGTCGTGGACCGGGTGCCCCTCACATGCCAGGGCTCGGGTGGCCCCGGCGGGGTCAGTCTTCGCCAGGGGCGGAGGGGAGCTTGGCCTGGATGAGGTCCATGACCGAGGAGTCGGTCAGCGTGGTCACGTCGCCGAGGGTGCGGTTCTCGGCGACATCGCGCAGCAGGCGTCGCATGATCTTGCCGGAGCGGGTCTTGGGCAGCTCCGCCACCGGCAGGATGCGCTTGGGCTTGGCGATCGGGCCGAGCTGCTTGGCGACGTGCGCCCGCAGCTCCTCGACCAGGGCGGCCTCGTCCGTCTGCGCCGCGTCCGCCGAGCCGCGCAGGATCACGAAGGCGCAGATGGCCTGGGTGGTCTGCGGGTCGTTCGCGCCGACGACGGCCGCCTCGGCGATGCTCGGGTGCGAGACGAGCGCGGATTCGACCTCGGTGGTGGAGATGTTGTGCCCGGAGACGAGCATGACGTCGTCGACCCGGCCGAGCAGCCAGATGTCGCCGTCGTCGTCCTTCTTGGCGCCGTCGCCCGCGAAGTAGCGGCCCTCGAAACGGGACCAGTAGGTGTCGATGTAGCGCTGGTCGTCGCCCCAGATGGTGCGCAGCATCGACGGCCAGGGTTCGGTGAGGACCAGGTAGCCACCGGAGCCGTTGGGCACCTCGTGCGCATCATCGTCGACGACGGTGGCGGCGATGCCCGGCAGCGGCACCTGGGCGGAGCCGGGCTTGGTCTCGGTGACGCCCGGCAGCGGGCTGATCATGATGCCGCCGGTCTCGGTCTGCCACCAGGTGTCGACGACGGGGGTGGTGTCGGCGCCGATGTGCTTGCGGTACCAGACCCAGGCCTCGGGGTTGATGGGCTCGCCGACCGATCCCAGGATGCGCAGGCTCGACAGGTCGAACTTGGCGGGGATGTCGTCGCCCCACTTCATGGCGGCGCGGATCGCGGTGGGCGCGGTGTAGAGGGTGGTGACGCCGTACTTCTGGACGATCTCCCACCAGCGGCCCTGGTGCGGGGTGTCGGGCGTGCCCTCGTAGAGCACTTCGGTGGCGCCGTTGCTCAAGGGGCCGTAGACGATGTACGAGTGGCCGGTCACCCAGCCGACGTCTGCGGTGCACCAGAAGACGTCGGTCTCCGGCTTGAGGTCGAAGACGGCGTGGTGGGTGTAGGAGGTCTGGGTGAGGTAGCCGCCGGAGGTGTGCAGGATGCCCTTGGGCTTACCCGTGGTGCCGGAGGTGTAGAGGATGAACAGCGGGTGCTCGGCGTCGAAGGCCTGGGGCGTGTGCTGGTCGGACTGGCGGTCGACCAGGTCGTGCCACCACACGTCGCGGCCCTCGGTCCAGGCCACGCCCTCTTGCCCGGTGCGGCGGACGACGAGGACGCTGCGCACCTTCTCCGTGCCGGGGCGGGTGAGGGCCTCGTCGACGGCGGGCTTGAGCGCGGACGGCTTGCCGCGGCGGTAGCCGCCGTCGGCGGTGATGACGACGCGGGCGTCGGCGTCGTTGATGCGGGTGGCGAGGGCGTCCGCCGAGAAGCCGCCGAAGACGAGCGAGTGGGGTGCGCCGATACGGGCGCAGGCCAGCATCGAGACGACCGCTTCGGGGATCATCGGCAGGTAGATGGCGACCCGGTCGCCTGCCTGGATGCCCAGCTCGGTCAGGGCGTTGGCGGCCTTGGAGACCTCGCGCTGGAGCTCGGCGTAGGTGATCGTGCGGGTGTCGCCGGGCTCGCCTTCGAAGTGCAGGGCCACGCGGTCGCCCAGGCCGTTCTCGACGTGGCGGTCGACGCAGTTGTATGCCACGTTGAGCTTGCCGTCGGCGAACCATTTGGCGAAGGGCGGATTCGACCAGTCCAAGGTCTCGGTCGGCTCGGTCGCCCAGCTCAGGCGGCGGGCTTGCTCGGCCCAGAAGCCCAGCCGGTCAGCCTTCGCCTGCTCATACGCCTCGGCCGTGACATTGGCCTTGGCGGCCAGGCCGGCAGGCGGCGCGAAGCGGCGCTCCTCCTTGAGGAGGTTGGCCAGGCTTTCGTTGCTCACGACATCTCCCATTCCCAGGGGTCCCGTTGCGTCCCGTCCCTAGCTCATCAGCCCGGGGCACACCCTGACAAGGGCTGTGGACAAATAATGGTTTAGACCTGTCCGGTCGTGTGGCACATCTGATCAGTCGAGGTCAGACGGGGTGCGGGGGCAGGGGAGGGGCTCATGGGGTCAGACGGCGTCGAGCACCTCCGGACGGACCGCGGTGAAGGTGCGGGACCGCTGGTCCAGGACGTAGGCCTGGGCCTCGGCGACATGGAAGTACATCCCCTGCAGGTGCAGTGACCCTTCGGCCGCGCGCCGGGCGACGCACGGGTGCGCCATCAGGTGATCGAGCTGCTGCACCACATTGACGAGCGCCAGCCGCTCGACGTCGTCGGCCACGGGCCGCTCGGCGAGCGCCACCTCGCCCCGGCCGAGCCGCCCGATGTACTGCATACGGGCCAGGCTCGGGCGCCCGTGCCGAAGCCAGCGCGAGAGAGGGGTCTGGGCGCCGGAGGGGTCCGTACGGCCCGTGGGCCCGGCGGGACGGGGGGATTCTGCGCTGCTGAGCAGGGCCTGCATGGCTCCGCAGCCGGAGTGCCCGCATACGGTGATGCTGCCCACCTTGAGCACTTCGACGGCGTACTCCACGGCGGCGCCGACCGAGTCGCAGCTTCCGTCGGAGCCGGGCGGCGGCATCAGATTGCCCACATTGCGCACGGTGAACAGGTCACCCGGGCCACTGGAGGTGATCATGCTGGTCACCAGGCGGGAGTCGGCGCAGGTCAGGAAGAGCTGGCTGGGGCGCTGGCCTTCGCGGGCGAGCCGGGCGAGTTCGTCGCGGACGAGCGGTGCGGTGTTGCGCTGGAAGGCGCTGACACCGCCGAGGAGTTGGCGCTCCCCGCCTGCCTCGGCGGAGGAGTCGACGGTGACGGGCGGACGGGTGCAGTGGTGGTTGCGCCAGGGGGTCCAGGGGCGGCAGCTGTGGGCGGCGGCGGCGGGCTCGGCGAGCGGGCGGCCGTAGCGGCCTTGGAGCACGACGTGACCCCCGGCCGTGCGATGGGCGTTGGACCAGGTCTGCAAGGTGTCGTAGGCGGCGTGGTCCATGAAGGAGCCGCCCACCTCGATCACCACGCTCGCTCTGTCCGGCAGTTGGGCGAGGGCCCGGCTGAGTCTGGGCACGGCGAAGAACGTCAACTGGCCGTTGATCCGCACCCGATGGCCGCTCTCCTCGGGCGTGACCGTAATGCTGGTGTGGGTGATCCGCCGCAGTGACAGAAGCGCGGCGATGGCAACACTCACGGCGACCCCTTGTAGTACACCGAGCAGCACCACAGAGGCGAGCGTGGCCGCGTACATCGGGAACTCCCGGTGCCGCCGCACATGCTTGATATGGGCGAAGCCCGCCATCCTCACGCCCACGAACATGATCAGAGCGGCGAGGGCGGCCAGGGGGATCAGCTCGAGGACCGCCGTGAGCAGGCCCGCGCAGACCAGGACCCATGCACCGTGCAGCACCGCCGACTTGTTGCGCGAGGCGGCCGCCTCCGTGGCGGCGTCGGCCGGGCCCCGTGGGGCGCCTCTGGCTAGCGGCAGCCCGCCCAGCAGGCCGGAGAGCACAGGGACGGCTCTCCGCCCGTCCTCGTCTTCGGCCGGCTCGTTGCCCGGCCGCCCAGCCTCCGCTGCCGCTCCTGCCCGGTGCGCTTCTCCTTCCCGGGCATCCGGCCGTTCGGCCTTCAGTCGCTCCATGGCCACGGCGGAGAGCAGCGATTCCATGCTTGCGACGAGGGTGACCGTCAGAACGGCCGCGAAAATCCCGAGCACCGGCCCGTCCGGCAGCGCAGGCAAGGCCTCCATCTCCCACTGGGGAAGGGAAACACGCGGCACTTCCAGGGTGAGACCCGCGCCGATGGCGACACCCAGCGCGGCCAGCGGCGCCGGGAGCCTGCGGGCCCACCGTCCGGCCCGGCCCGGCAGGCGCGGCCAAGCGGCCAGCACTGCCATGGTGATCGCGCCGATGAGCAGCGCCGGCGGATACGGATGAGCGAGCTCTGAGGGAAGCGCCGCCAGATTCTCCAGCGTGGAGCGGTCCGGGCTTTCGCCGAGGACGACGTGCAACTGGCCGAGCGCGATGGTGATGCCGATTCCCGCGAGCAGTCCGTGCACCAGGGCGGGACTGATGGCCAGAGCGGCACGGGCCACACGTGCTGCGCCGAGAGCGAGTTGAGCCAGCCCGGCGAGCGCGGTGATCGCACAAGTGGCTCGCCAGCCATACCGCTGCACCAGCTCCGCGGACACCATCACCAGGCCGATGGCAGCCCCGCTGACCTGGAGCGGCGCACCCCCCAGCACCCCCGCCACGATGCCTCCGACCGCGGCCGCGACCAGCCCCGACTGGAGCGGTGCGCCGGTGGCGAGAGCGATGCCCAGGGAGAGGGGGACGGCGATCAGAAAGATGACGAGGGAGGCGGACAGATCGCGGCGCCATGTGGAGCGGGAGGCATGGCCCGGCTTCTGGGAATCGCCGTTGTGCCCTCGCGGTGCCTGGGGCGGAAGGGTCGTCTGAGGCGGCTGAGAGTGCATGGACGTTCCCGTCTTCGTCGGGGCGGCGCGGTCGCGTGAGGCGCGGCCGTGGTCACGGCGGGCAGCGGGGAAGGCCGCTGCGATGGCGGGGGCTTTCTCAACTCTGAGTAAATGAATCGTAATGGAGAGTAAAGGCGAGAGGAAGGGTCGGTCGGGCGATGTGCCCCACCTTCCCTCCATCGGGTGAATGTGTACTTTTATCGGCTCGTCGTACTTATTTTTCGATTTCGTTCGTGCGACGTTGGCGTCGCCGAACGCTTGATCGCCGGATCCGTCGACGGCCCGGCCGGTCGGCTGATCGAGTCGAAGAACGAGGTGGCTGATGGCTGCTGCATGGAAGGCCACGCTGGGCGGCCTTACGGTCTTGGCGTTGGTCGCGGGTGCGGTCGGCTGTTCCGGAGGAGACGGCACCGATTCCGGACAACCGGGCGCGGGTGATCCCAATATGGTCGATCGCCCGGCCCGTCTCATCGGTGACGGATCCACGGCCGAGACCGGTCCTCAGCCCAAACAGCCCCGGCCGCGGCGCATGGCGCCCGGCGAAAAACCACCGCAGTTCGTCGTCTTTTCGTGGGACGGGGCAGGTGAGGACGGCCAGAAGCTGTTCTCGCACTTCCGCGCGGTCGGCAAGAAATACCACGCGACCATGACGTACTTCCTCAGCGGCGTCTACATGCTCCCCATGGGGAAAAGGAAGCTCTACGAACCACCCAGGCATTCGCCCGGCGCATCCGACATCGGCTTCAACAACGTCAAGGGCGTCAGGGACACCCTGGTGCAACTGCGCGGCGCCTGGCTGGACGGCAACGAGATCGGCACCCACTTCAACGGCCACTTCTGCGGCCCCGACCGCGGGGTCGGCACCTGGTCGGAGGCGGAGTGGACGAGCGAGATCCGGCAGGCCGAGGCCTTCGTCAGGCGCTGGAAGACCAACACGGGCCTGAAGAGCGAGCCGCCGCTGCCCTTCGACTACGGCAAGGAACTGGTGGGCGGGCGAGCCCCGTGCCTGGAGGGGCAGCACAACCTCATCCCAGCAGCCAAGGCCATGGGCTTCCGCTACGACGCGAGTTCCGTGGGCGGGAGGCAGATGTGGCCCCGCAAGATCCGCGGCATCTGGGACTTCCCCCTCCAAGACATCCCCGTGCCCGGACGGGATTTCGAGACGCTGTCCATGGACTACAACTTCCTGGCCAACCAGTCCGGGACGACCAGGGGCGATCCCGACCAGCGCGACGCATGGGGCGAGCAGATGCGTGACGGCCTGCTGGCCGGGTTCAAGCGCGCCTACCACGGCAACCGCGCCCCGCTGTTCGTCGGCGATCACTTCGAGTCCTGGAACGGCGGCACCTATATGCGCGCCGTCGAGAGCGTCATCAAAAAGGTGTGCGGCAAAGAAGGCGTGCGCTGTGTGTCCTTCAAGCAGCTTGCGGACTGGCTGGACGCACAGGACCCCAAAGTCCTGGCCAAACTGCGCAAGCTCGACGTCGGTGAGGCCCCGAAGCAGGGCTGGGCCCGCTTCACCGGACCCCACCCTGTGGAGCGGGCCACCGCCAGGCGGGCGGCCGGCAAGGACGACGCCCACAAGAAGGACACGGCGAAGGGCGGAGCCAAGCGCAAGGCGCTGAAGCGAGTGCGGATCAGGCCGGTTGCGGGGTAGCCAGCAGGCGCTCGTCCAAGACGAAGGAGGGGTCGACCTGGGCCGCCAGGTCGGCGTCGGCCTTCGCGTTGCCCCAGCTCTCCGCGTTCTTGAGGTGGAAGTGCACCATCTGCCGGGTGTAGCGACGCCAGTCGCGCCGGTCGTAGGAGCTGTCGGCGCTCCTGTGCAGGGTGCGCAGCGCTTCCCGGTTGGTCTCCTCCAGGAGCTCGAAGCGGGGCGGGCGGCCCTTCTCCATGGCACGCACCCAGTCGGAGTGGCCCACCGTGGTGAGCAGGTCCTCGCCGATCTCGGCGCGCAGGAAGTCGAGGTCGTCGGCGCCTTGCACTTTGTTGCCCACCACCTTCAGGGCGATGCCGAAGTCCCGCGCGTACTCCTTGTACTGGCGGTAGACGGAGACGCCCTTCCGGGTGGGCTCGGCAACGAGGAAGGTCATGTCGAAGCGGGTGAACATCCCGGAAGCGAAGGAGTCGCTGCCCGCGGTCATGTCGACGACCACGTACTCGCCGGGGCCGTCGACGAGGTGGTTCAGGCACAGCTCCACCGCACCGACCTTGGAGTGGTAGCAGGCGACGCCGAGGTCGGACTCGGTGAACGGCCCGGTGGCCATCAGCCGCACCTCGGTGTCGTCGTCCAGCCGGACGGTACGGGCGCACGCTTCGTAGACCGGATTGTCCTCGCGGACCCGCAGCAGCCGTGAGCCTTCGCCCGGTGGCGTCGTCTTGATCATCGTCTCGGCGGAGGAGATGCGCGGGTTGGTGCCGCGCAGATAGTCCTTGATCAAGGGCAGCTGGGCGCCCATGGCGGGCAGTGCGGCGGTCTCCGCCTCGTCGAGCCCGAGCGCTGCGCCCAGGTGCTGGTTGATGTCCGCGTCCACGGCGATGAGCGGGGCGCGGCAGGCGGCGAGGTGGCGGATGAAAAGAGAGGACAGCGTGGTCTTGCCGCTGCCGCCCTTCCCTACGAAAGCGATCTTCATGTTCACCAAGAGTAGGTGTGAGGGTGCGCAAAGTGAGAGTCGTGAGTGAAGAGGACCACTCTTTCGAGGGGTGTAAGCCCGAAGTGCGTACTGTCTTACCCATGAGTACGACAGCCGATCCGCTCGCCGCCCTGGGTTCCCTGCCGGGCGTAGCCGACTCCGTGGACTCCGTACGCAAGGCGGTGGACCGGGTGTACGGCCACCGGGTGATGCGCCGCCGCAGCAACGAGATCACCTCCGAGGCGGCGCTGCGCGGCGCGCGCGGCTCGGCTGCGCTGTCCGGTGCCGATTGGGAGTTGGAAGAGGTGCGCCGCCGCACCGACTTCGGCAGCGAGGGGGAGCCGCGCACGGTGGGGGCGGCGCTGCGGCTGACCGCCGAGGCGGGGCAACTGCTGAGCGTATGGCGCCAGTCGCCGCTTCGGGTGCTGGCCCGGCTGCATCTGGTGGCCGCCGGCGGCGACCGGCCGGACGAGACGGTGGGGCGGCCGCGGCTGCCCGGCGAGCCGGTGGCGGAGCCGTTGGTCGGGCTGGCGCTGCCGGATGCGAATGAGGTCTCGGGGCGGCTGGAGGGTCTGGCGGGGCTGCTGATCGCTGGAAGCGAGGCGCCGGCGCTGGTGACGGCGGCTGTGGTGCACGGGGAACTGCTCGCGCTGCGGCCCTTCGGCTCGTACAACGGTCTCGTGGCGCGGGCGGCGGAGCGGATCGTGCTGATCGGCAGCGGCCTGGACCCCAAGTCGGTCTGCCCTGCCGAGGTGGGCCACGCGGAGTTGGGCGCGGACGCCTATCTGACGGCGCTGGACGGCTATGTGTCCGGGACTCCCGAGGGTGTGGCGCGCTGGATCGCGCACTGCGCTCGCGCCGTTGAGCTCGGGGTGCGCGAGAGCACGGCGGTCTGCGAGGCGCTGCAGCGCGGCGCGGCCTGACCGCTCGCCCCTGTCGGGCCGAGGGTGCCGCCGTACAGGGTTGCGGCGGTACCGGTCTTGCCTTGGTACCGCCGCTGGCACGTTCGCCGGGTTACCAGTGCGTGCACGATGTTGCCCATCAGGTCGGGGACATTGCCCGCCACCTGGTGCGGCTGGCCCGTAATCGACGGGTCGGCGTCGCGTGGGTGCCCGACGTTCATGCGCGGTCCGTGGGGCCTTGGTGCGTGAGGGGCGTCCTCCCGGATGTCCCTGGTCTCGCGGGCCGTCAACTCATTTCTACTCCTGTCCGCCGACAACCGGAAGTCCAAGCTTCACTTCTTTGTCTTTAACGCTGAAAGCGGACAATACGGTCGAGGGGTTGCGGCGTCGGCTGGCGATCCAGACCAGCCCCGCGGTGGCGGCTGCCGCTCCGACCGCCGCGGCCGCGACCAGTGCCGGGCGTGAGGGCATGGGCAGTGACCGCACGCGCTGCTTGAGGCGTACCGGGCGGCTGAACGAGAGGACCGGCCAATCGCGGGCGGCGGCCTCCCTGCGCAGTGCACGGTCGGGATTGACGGCGCGCGGATGGCCGACCGACTCCAGCATCGGGATGTCCGTGATGGAGTCGCTGTAGGCGTAGCAGCGCGTCAGGTCGTAGCCCTCCGAGGCCGCGAGCTCCCGGATGGCTTCGGCCTTGGTCGGCCCGTAGGCGTAGTACTCGACCTCGCCGGTGAACGCGCCCTTCTCCACGACCATGCGCGTGGCGACGACCCTGTCCGCGCCAAGGAGCGCGCCGATCGGCTCGACGACCTCCGCGCCCGAGGTGCTGACGATCACCACGTCCCGCCCTGCCGCGTGGTGTTCCTCGATCAGTGAGGCTGCTTCGTCGTAAATGATCGGGTCGATGAGCTCATGGAGGGTCTCGGCGACGATCTCCCGGACTTGCTGGACATTCCAGCCGCGGCACAGATCCGAGAGATATCGGCGCATCCGCTCCATCTGGTCGTGATCGGCGCCGCCGGCCAGGAAGACGAACTGCGCGTACGCGGTACGCAGCACCGCACGCCTGTTGATCAAGCCGCCTTGGTAGAAGGACTTGCCGAAGGTGAGCGTGCTCGACTTCGCAATGACCGTCTTGTCCAGATCAAAGAACGCGGCTGTCCGAGGCAAGGAGTGGTTTTCCACTCCGCCGAGCATAGGGGCCCTCCATTCGGCGTAAGCTGAGGCGTGTGGGTTTGCCTGAGAAGGCTCTCGGGTACACCATGGAAGTCACGGATCGTTCGCGACCGTGTCTAACCCGGTCCGACTCCTCCCCCCCCGAGTCGGCCGTGGGGACGACCCCCGCTCTCCCCCCCGGCGGGGGTCGTCGCATGTCCGGATGCGTTTTGGGCATCGACATCGGGGCTTCTCCTCCCTCGTGCGCCCGGGCGGGCGCAATCGCACACCCCTTCTTACCTGTTACGCACGGTAATCGGTGTGCTGCTCTCCGGAAGTCACCGGTATAGGTGATGGGGATATTCACATCCGTTGAGTTGTCCACAGTTTTCCACCAAGATCCACACGATTTCCCAGTTCGTTGCACGGTGATTCCCCGCGAGTTCCGCGATGTTCGCGGATGCGAGAGCGCGTAGTGAGAGGGGAGGGCACCGTGACCGGATCCAAGGCATCCGATTGGCACGCTTCCGGGGAGGGAAGACAGCGCGGTCCGCTGATCGTCACGGAGGATGAAGGGCTGCTCGACGATCTTCTGCGGCTGTGCGCGGCCGCTGGGGCCATGCCCGAGGTCGCCCATGGGCTGCCCGCACGCAAGGAGAGCTGGGACGCCGCACCGTTGGTGCTGGTGGGCGACGACTGCGCGAGCCGGATGAGCCGCACGGCCCGGAGAGAAGGCGTGGTGGTCGTCGGCAAAGACCCCGACGACCCCGGCATCTGGCGCCGGGCCCTGGGGCTTGGCGCCCGCAATGTGGCGCTGCTGCCCGACGGCGAGGGCTGGCTTGTCGACCGGATCGCCGATGCGGTGGAAGGGGCGGGCGAGCCCGCTCTCACGGTGGGCGTGATCGGCGGCAGCGGCGGCGCCGGTGCGAGCACGCTCGCCTGTGCACTGGCTCTCGGCGCGGCCCGCGCGGGACGGCGCACGATGCTGATCGACGGCGATCCGCTGGGCGGCGGGATCGATGTGATGCTGGGCGGCGAAAGCGCCGAGGGGCTCCGGTGGCCCGCCTTCGCGGACTCCCGCGGACGGCTGGCCGGCCGGGCGCTGGAAGAGGCGCTCCCCGAACTCCACGCGCTGCGCGTTCTCAGCTGGGACCGGGGCGACTGCACGGCCGTGCCGCCGGATGCGATGCGTGCCGTGCTGGGCGCGGCGCGCAGGCGCGGCGGAGTGGTCGTCGTGGACCTGCCCCGCAGGGTCGACGAGCCGGCCGTCGAAGTGCTCGAACAGCTTGACCTGGGGCTGCTGGTGGTGCCCTCGGAGCTGCGGGCGGTTGCGGCGGCACACCGGATCGCCTCCGTGGTGCGGATGTTGCTCGGCGATCTGCGGGTGGTGGCGCGCGGCCCGTTCGCCACCGGGCTCGACGGGCAGGAGATCGCCCGGCTCCTCGGGCTGCCTCTGGCGGGTGAACTGCCGCCGGAGCCGGGCCTGTCGGAGGCGCTTGCCGCCGGGCGGCCCCCGGGCGGCGGCGAGCGCGGACCGCTCGCCCGCTTCAGTGCCGGGTTCTGGGCCGACGCCCTGGCCGAGGGTGGAGGTGTGTCGGCATGAGCACCGCACTGTTGGATGCGGTGAGGCTGCGGCTGGCGGAGAGCGGAGCCGAGCCGACCCCCGCACGCGTCGCGGAAGCCCTCCGCCGGGAAGGACGGCTGCTGGGAGACGCCGAAGTGCTCGGTGTGGCAGCCCGGTTGCGGTCCGAGCTGATCGGCGCGGGCCCTCTTGAACCGTTGCTCGCCCAGCCCGATGTCACCGACGTTCTGGTGACCGCGCCCGACCGGGTGTGGGTGGACCGGGGAGCGGGCCTGGAGCGGACCGACGTGGTCTTCCCCGATGCGGCCGCGGTCCGCGGGCTCGCACAGCGCCTGGCCGCCATCGCCGGGCGCAGACTGGACGACGCCCGGCCCTGGGTGGACGCACGGCTGCCGGACGGCACTCGCCTGCACGCCGTGCTGCCGCCCGTGGCCGTCGGCTCGACCTGCCTCTCCCTCCGGGTGGTGCGGCCTCGCGCCTTCGCCCTGGAGGAATTGGCGGCCGCCGGGACGATTCCGCCCGGCGGCGAGCAGCTCCTGCGAGCTGTGCTGGACGCCCGGCTGTCCTTCCTGGTCAGTGGCGGTACGGGCAGCGGCAAGACCACGCTCTTGTCGACCTTGCTGGGGCTGGTTGCGCCGGACGAGCGGATCGTCCTCGCCGAGGACTCGGCCGAACTGCGCCCGGACCACCCGCACGTGGTCCGACTGGAGACGCGGCCGGCGAATCAGGAGGGGACAGGCCTTGTCACCTTGAGGGATCTGGTGCGGCAAGCGCTGCGCATGCGCCCGGACAGGCTGGTCGTCGGGGAGGTGCGGGGCCCGGAGGTCACCGACCTTCTGGCCGCCCTCAATACCGGGCACGAAGGTGGTTGCGGCACGGTTCATGCCAATGCCGCGTCCGATGTGCCTGCCCGGCTGGAGGCGCTGGGCTCGACGGCCGGGCTCGACCGGGCCGCGCTGCACAGTCAGTTGGCTGCCGCGCTGTCGTTGGTGATCCACCTCGTGCGGGATCACAGTGGCAGGCGGCGGGTCGCCGAAGTTCACGTACTGGACCGCGACCGAGCCGGGTTTGTGACGACCGTTCCGGCAGCAGTATGGGGCGCGGAAGGGTTCGAGCAGGAGGCGGGCTGGGGCCGGCTGGCGGCGCTGTGCGAGCGCAGTGGCGGGGGTGTTCCATGAGCCCCTCGGTGCCCGTTGCGCAGGCTGTGCTCTGGGGCACGGCAATGCTCTGTGCCGCGGCGGCGGTTGCCGGACTGCAGATGCGTCCCGGACGAGAGGTGCGAAGGGCCAGGCTGCTGCTCGCCGGGGGAGGGGTGATCGGCTCCGGAGGCCCCGGGATTCCGCCGGGCATGGGGGAGTTGATCGAGCGGCTGCGGCGGCTGGGCCGGGAGAGACGGGAGTGGATCTGCCTTCCGCTGGGCCTGGCGGTGGCGCTCCTGGGCCGGTCGGTGCTGCCGCTGATCGCGGGCGCGGTGGCCGTGCCGCTCGTACGACGGTGGCTGGCCGCGCGGCGACGGAAGCGCGAGCGGGAGCAGCGGGAGGCGGCCGTTATCGAGCTGTGCGGCACCGTCGCCGGAGATCTGCGGGCAGGTCGGCAGCCCGGCGAGGCCGTGGCGGGCATCAAGGATGCGGGGATGGGGCCCGGGTGGCCGGAGGTCTCGGCCGCCGCCAGATTCGGCGGTGACGTGCCCGACGCCTTGCGAAAGGCAGGCCGGCAGCCGGGCGCCGAGGGGCTCAACGGGGTGGCGGCGTGCTGGCGGGTCGCGGTCGACGGCGGCGCCGGACTGGCTGCGGGGCTCGAGCGGGTGGCCGCCGCCCTCGGCGCCGAGCGGGACCAGCGGGACGAGCTGGACGCCCAGTTGACCACCACCAGATCCACCGCCGTGATGCTCGCGGTCCTGCCCGTCCTCGCATTGCTGATGGGCGCCGCGCTGGGAGCCGCCCCCTTGCAGGTCTTGCTGCACACCCCTGCCGGGCTGGGCTGCCTGGTGCTCGGCGGGCTGCTCGAATCCGCGGGTCTCGCATGGACGCGGCGGATCGTGCGGGCTGCCGTCGGCGACGGCCCGGGAGAAGGGAAGGGCGAGTGAGTGCGAATGTTATCCACAGCCTGTGGGCGGCGTTCCTGGCTGTGACGGCGGCCGGATGCACAGCGGTGACGGGAAGGGCGGTCCGCAGAAAGAAAACGACGCGGCGGCGGGCGGCGTTGCTGTTCAGGCCGAAACGGCCTGTCCGGGCGATGAGGCCGGCAGAGTCGGCCGGGTCGGGGGGAAGGCTGCGGCGCGCCCTGTCCAGTAGGGGCAGGACGCCGGTCGTGCTTGTAGTGATCGCTGGGGCGGGGATCGTCGGACTCGTCGCAGGCGTGACCGGGTGCGTGTTGTGCCTGGTCGCCGTCTGCGGCGTGTGGCGGTGGAAGCGGAAGGCCGAGCGCACCGCGGGCGAGGTGTCGCCGGAGGCGGTGGGGCGCCAACTCCCCCTCGCGGCCGACTTGCTGGCTGCCTGTCTGGCCGCTGGGGCCGGGCCGCGTGAGGCGGCAGAGGCGGTTGGCAGCGCGCTCGGCGGACCCGTGGGCGAACGACTGGCCCAGGCGGCGGCTGAAGTACGGCTAGGTGCGGAGCCCGCCATGGCCTGGGGGCGCTTGGGCGGTCTGCGCGGTGCCGACGGGTTGGCGAGGTGCCTGGAACGGGCCCAGGCCACCGGTGTTCCGGCCGTGGAACCGATGTCACGCCTGGCGGTGCGGCTGCGCAGAGCCCAGGGCTGGGAGGCGGGCATACGTGCCCGGCGCGCGGGCGTGCTGGCGACGGCGCCACTGGGTCTGTGCTTCCTGCCCGCCTTTCTGACGGTCGGTCTGATGCCGGTGCTCATCGGGCTGGCGAGCCACCTGCTGAAGTCGCGCTGACGGCAGGCGAAGGCGAATGAATGTCCGGAAACGTGAACGTCTGGAATAGAAGCGGAACGGGGGAGCGGTCATGGCAACAGGAGTCGTGTCGTGGTGGTCGAAACGCTGGGCGGTGGCCCGGCGGAAGGCGGCCGGCGATGCCGGAATGACCACGGCCGAGTATGCGGTGGGGACCCTTGCCGCAGTAGGGCTCGCGGCGGTGCTCTACAAGGTCGTCACGAGCGGGCCGGTCAGTGCCGCGTTGCAGTCGCTGATCGTGAAAGCGCTCCATGCGACGTTCTGACGCGGGCTTCGTGACGGGGCAGCCGCGGCGGCCGCACGCGCAGTCTGTGGCGTCGGTGCCGCGGTGTACGGACGCGGGCTATGTGACGGCCGAGGCGGCTGTGGTGCTGCCGACGCTGGCGCTGTTCGCCGCGGCCCTGATCTGGTGCCTGATGGCCGCGTCCGCGCAGATCCAGTGTGTGGACGCGGCTCGGGCCGGGGCACGTGCGGCGGCACGCCAGGATCCGCCGTCGGCTGCGGTCGCCGCGGCGAGACAGGCTGCCCCGCAAGGGGCCCGCATCGGGGTCTCCCGGGAGGGGGATCTGGTGCGGGTGCGGGTCGAGGCAGCGGCAGCCGGGCCAGGGCCGCTTGCGGTACGGCTGACGGGAGAGGCGGTGGCCCTTGCGGAGGAAACGGTGGGGTGATCGCGGGATGGCGTCCGTGTGGGCTGCGGTGGCCGCCATGGCCTTCTGCGCGGTGTTCGCGGCGGTGCTGGCCATGGGGCAGGCCGTGGTGGCCCGCCACCGCGCGGGCGGGGCGGCCGACCTGGCGGCACTGGCAGCGGCCGATCATGCCCTCTCCGGCGAGCTGCAGGCCTGCGACCTCGCCCGCAAGGTCGCGGCCGCCCAGGGGGCCCGGGTGGTGCGCTGCGGGGTGACGGGAGAGATTGCGGAGGTGGCGGCGGAGGCGCGGGAGGGCCCGTATGCGGTACGGGTGCGGTCGCGGGCGGGACCGGCGCAGGCGGCCGTGGGCCCGTAGGCGCCCGGCCTCTCGTGCCGCCGCCCCAAGGCCGATGTCGGCGCGCCCGCCCGTCCATGGCGTCCTCAGGGCGCTATCCGGCCGTCTCCTCGTCCGGCTCGGCGGCGGGGGCGCCCGCGAGGAGGCGGGTCAGGAGGCGCATGGCGGCTCGCTTGTCGAGGGGGTCGTTGCCGTTGCCGCACTTGGGGGACTGGATGCACGAGGGGCAGCCGCTCTCGCACTCGCAGGCGGCGATCGCCTCGCGGGTCGCCGTCAGCCAGCGGCCGGCGGTGTGGAAGGCGCGTTCGGCGAAGCCCGCCCCTCCGGGGTGGCCGTCGTAGACGAAGACCGTGGGCAGCAGCGTGTCGGGGTGCAGCGGTACCGAGACGCCGCCGATGTCCCAGCGGTCACAGGTGGCGAAGAGGGGAAGCATGCCGATGGAGGCGTGTTCCGCGGCGTGCAGGGCCCCGCCGAGGGCCTCGGGGGCGATACGGGCGTCGTCGAGCTGGTCCTCGGTGACGGTCCACCACACGGCGCGGGTGCGCAGTGTGCGGGGCGGCAGGTCCAGTTTGGACTCGCCGAGCACCTCGCCGGTGATGAGTTTGCGGCGCAGGAAGGAGACGACCTGGTTGGTGACTTCGACGGACCCGAAGCACAGCCGTGCGGCCCCCCACGGGATCTCGGTGGTGACTTCCAGGATGGAGATGGCGGTGGTGTCGCGGGCCGTTGTCGAGTACGGCGGGTCGGCGGGCTCGACCAGGGCCACGGACTCCTCCAGGTCGAGGTGGTTCACGAGGTAGGTGCGGCCCTGGTGCAGGTGGACCGCGCCCTCGTGGACGGTGGTGTGGGCGGCGGAGGCGTCCACGGTGCCCAGCAGCCGTCCGGTGGCGGCCTCCACGACCTGCACGGGGCGGCCGCCCTCGCCGCGGATGTCGGTGAGGTCGGCGGCGCGCTCACGGCGGGTCCAGTGCCAGGCGGCGGCCCGGCGGCGGAGCAGCTTGCGCGCCTCGAGCTGGGTGATCACGCCGTGGGCCTCGGGGCCGAAGAGCGAGAGGTCGGCTTCGGTGAGCGGCAGCTCCTCGGCTGCGGCGCACAGATGGGGGGCGAGGACGTAGGGGTTGTCCGGGTCGAGGACGGTGGATTCCACGGGCCGCTGGAAGAGGGCCTCGGGGTGGTGGACCAGGTAGGTGTCCAGCGGGTCGTCCCGGGCGATGAGGACGGCGAGTGCGCCCCGGCCCGTACGGCCCGCGCGGCCGGCCTGCTGCCACAGGGAGGCGCGGGTGCCGGGGTAGCCCGAGAGGAGGACGGCGTCGAGGCCGGCGACGTCGACGCCCAGCTCCAGGGCGGAGGTGGCGGACAGGCCCAGCAGCTCGCCGGTGTGCAGGGCGCGCTCCAGGGCGCGGCGCTCTTCGGGGAGGTAGCCGCCGCGGTAGGCGGCGACACGGGAGGGCAGGGAACGGTCGATGGCGGCCAGGCGTTCCTGGGCGATCAGAGCCACCAGTTCGGCGCCGCGCCGGGAGCGGACGAAGGCGACGGTGCGTACGCCCTGGACGGCGAGGTCGGTGAGGAGCTCGGCGGTCTCGGCGGTGGCGGTACGGCGGACGGGGGCGCCGCGCTCGCCGTGGAGTTCGGTGAGCGGGGGCTCCCACAGGGCGAAGACGAGCTCGCCGCGCGGTGAGGCGTCCTCGGTGATCCCGGTGACGGGCACGCCGGTGAGCCGGGCCGCGGCCGTGGCGGGTTCGGAGGCGGTGGCGGAGGCGAGGAGGAAGACGGGGTCGGAGCCGTAGCGGGCGCAGATGCGCCGCAGCCGCCGCAGCACCTGGGCGACGTGGGAGCCGAAGACGCCGCGGTAGGTGTGGCACTCGTCGACGACGACATAGCGCAGGGCGCGCAGAAAGGAGGCCCATCGGGGGTGGGCGGGCAGGATCGAGCGGTGGAGCATGTCGGGGTTGGTGAGGACGTAGTTCGCGTACTGGCGCACCCACTCCCGTTCCTCGACGGGGGTGTCCCCGTCGTAGACGGCGGGCCGGACGCCCTTGCCGAGGGGGCCGGCCAGCCGGCGTACGGCGCGGCGCTGGTCGGCGGCGAGCGCCTTGGTGGGGGCGAGGTACAGCGCGGTGGTGCCCCGGCCGTTGGGGGCCTCGGAGCCGTCCAGGAGGGTGCTCAGCACCGGGGCGAGGTAGGCCAGTGATTTGCCGGAGGCCGTGCCGGTGGCCACCACGGCCGACTCGCCGCGCAGCGCGTGCTCGGCGGTGAGCGCCTGGTGGGCCCAGGGACGCTCGATTCCGGCGGCCCGGATGGCGTCGATCACTTCCGGCCGGATCTTCTCGGGCCAGGGGGCATGACGTCCGGGACGAGGGGGCAAGTGCTCCGTATGAGTGATGCGTGCAGCCCGGCCTGCCCCGGTGGTGATCTGGTCGAGGACCGTACGGGGAGAGGGGTGTACGCCCGCCTCCGGCGGGAGTTGATCGTTGGCCATCGACATCGAGTGTGTCACTGGGCTGACGGACAATGGCGCCAAGGCGTCGTGCACGCCTGCCGGTAAGTGATTGAATGCCATCGCGGCTGCCGATCCATGGGGGGCGACCGCTCGATGCAAGGTGCTGGAGGATCCGTGGACCTGTCCCTGTCGACCGAGACCGTTGGCGACCGCACGGTCGTGAAGGTCGGTGGCGAGATTGATGTGTACACCGCGCCCAAGCTGCGCGAGCAGCTGGTCGAGCTCGTCAACGACGGTAACTATCACCTCGTCGTCGACATGGAGGGCGTCGACTTCCTCGACTCCACCGGGCTCGGCGTCCTGGTCGGCGGGCTGAAGCGCGTGCGTGCCCACGAGGGCTCGCTGCGACTGGTCTGCAACCAGGAGCGCATTCTCAAGATTTTCCGTATCACCGGCCTGACCAAGGTGTTCCCGATTCACACCTCGGTCGAGGACGCGGTGCAGGCGACCGACTGACGGTCGTACGCCCGGTCGCCGGACCGGCGGGCCGCCCGGCCTTTGGCAGCCCCGGGCCGTCACCGGGCCGCGGCCGGCTGTCCGGGTGCCTGACGACATAGCCGCGCCGGGGGGCACGGGCTTTTCAAGGGTCCGGCCCCTCTGCGAGTTCGCCCTGTCTCAGCAGAGGGAGGCAAGGGCACGTAACGCCGAGGGGGATGGCATGGCCACCGTTGAACTTCTCTTCAGTGCCCTTCCCGAGCATGTCCGTACGGCCAGGCTCGTGGCGGCCGCGGTGGCGCGTCGGGCCGGGGTCGACGAGGCCGTGCTGGACGAGGTCCGGCTCGCAGTGGGCGAGGCGTGCTCCCGTGCGGTGGGGCTGCACGTCAGCCAGGGGATTGCCAAGCCGGTCCGGGTGGTGCTCACGGAGGACGAGAAGAAGTTCTCCATCGAGGTCGGTGACGACGCGCCTCACCAGGCGGTCGTGGGCTCCGCCGCGGCCGCCTCCGGCGCGCCCGCCGCGACTCCGTCCGGCTCCGCAGCGGCCCACGAGGAGGCCGCGGACGGCGAGGACGACATGGGCCTCGCCGTGATCAGCGGCCTGGTCGACGACGTCGAGGTGACGGCCGACGAGACCGGGGGCCTGATCCGCATGAGCTGGCCGACGACACCTGCCGCAGAGACTGCGTAGGCCCTGCAGACACGCCCAGAGGGCCGTAAACGCGGCAGAGGGCCGCAGAGTGGCATAGGGCTCGCAGACACCGGCACAGGGCCATAGAGGCGTCACGGGACGCCCGCACCCGCCGTCGCCCCCCCCGCGTCGGACTCGGGCGACACGGGTGACACCGGCGTAGACAAGCCGCGCTTGTGCCGGAGAGTGGGCTACGGGATTTGCCGTAGGTCCCTTGGGCTATCTGTGAGCGCGCCGGGCGTGCGCCCGGCCGCGTTTCCGTCATTCCGGCTTTGCCTGTCTACTTGGGCAGGCTCATTCCGGTTCCCGCGCCCTGTTGTGCCGTCGTCATGCTCCCTACAATCCGTCCATCTTGAGCTCAGGACGCCTGAGCGTGGCGGCTGTTCCGGCGGTTGTCCCTGTGCCGCGGGTCGGCTGCGCGCCCATGTGCCAAACGTCAAGGAGGACGAATGGCGGGGCCCCTCAACCCTGAACAGGTGGACTTCACTCGAAATCTCGCAGTCGAACTGACCAGTGGTAATCGCACCCTCGTCATGGTGATCGCAGCCGTGGCGCTCGCCGCACTCGGGGTCGCCGTGGTGCTGGTGCGTCAGGTTCTCGCCGCAAGCGAGGGAACCGACAGCATGAAAAAGATCGCTGCCGCGGTGCAGGAAGGGGCGAACGCCTATCTCGCCCGGCAGTTGCGCACCCTCGGCATCTTCGCGGTGATCGTGTTCTTTCTGCTCATGCTGCTGCCCGCCGACAACTGGTCGCAGCGTGCTGGGCGTTCGGCCTTCTTCTTGATCGGCGCGTTGTTCTCCGCAGCCACCGGTTATATCGGCATGTGGCTCGCGGTGCGCAGCAATGTGCGGGTCGCCGCAGCGGCGCGAGAGGCCACGCCTGCGGAGGGTGAGCCCGAAAAGGACCTCACGACGGTCGCGCACAAGGCGATGAAGATCGCGTTCCGTACGGGTGGGGTCGTCGGGATGTTCACCGTCGGCCTGGGGCTGCTGGGCGCCTCCTGTGTGGTGCTGGTGTACGCGGCCGACGCGCCCAAGGTGCTCGAGGGCTTCGGCTTCGGCGCGGCGCTCCTGGCGATGTTCATGAGGGTCGGCGGCGGCATTTTCACCAAGGCCGCGGATGTCGGCGCCGACCTCGTCGGAAAGGTCGAGCAGGGCATTCCCGAGGACGACCCGCGCAATGCCGCCACCATCGCGGACAACGTGGGCGACAACGTCGGCGACTGCGCGGGCATGGCGGCCGACCTCTTCGAGTCGTATGCCGTGACGCTCGTCGCCGCGTTGATTCTCGGCAAGGCCGCCTTCGGCGATTCGGGTCTGGCGTTTCCGCTGCTCGTCCCCGCCATCGGTGTGGTCACCGCGATGATCGGCATTTTCGCGGTGGCGCCGCGCAGAGCCGACCGCAGTGGAATGACGGCGATCAACCGGGGATTCTTCATCTCGGCCGTCATTTCGCTCGCCCTGGTGGCGGTGGCCGTGTTCGCGTATCTGCCGTCGAGCTACGCCGATTTGAAGGGGCTCGGTGACGACGTCATCGCCTCACACAATGGAAATCCGCGGGTGCTCGCCCTTGTCGCGGTCGCCATCGGAATCGTCCTCGCGGCGCTCATCCAGCAGCTCACCGGCTATTTCACGGAAACCGGCAGGCGTCCCGTGCGGGACATCGGGAAGGCGTCGCTCACCGGCCCCGCCACGGTCGTGCTCTCCGGCATCTCGATCGGCCTGGAATCGGCGGTCTATTCGGCGGTGCTGATCGCGCTGGGCGTGTACGGGGCGTTCCTGCTGGGCGGTACATCGATCATGCTGGCGCTGTTCGCCGTCGCCCTCGCCGGCACCGGTCTGCTGACGACCGTGGGCGTGATCGTCGCCATGGACACCTTCGGGCCGGTCTCCGACAACGCGCAGGGCATCGCCGAGATGTCCGGTGACGTCGAGGGCGCCGGGGCGCAGGTGCTCACGGATCTCGACGCGGTGGGCAACACCACCAAGGCGATCACCAAGGGCATCGCCATCGCCACGGCGGTGCTGGCGGCGTCCGCGCTGTTCGGCTCGTACCGGGACGCGATCGCCACGGCGGTCGAGGACGTGCACGCCAAGTCCGGGGAGCTGGGCCTGAGCCTGGACATCTCGCAGCCCAACAACCTTGTGGGGCTCGTCCTGGGGGCCGCCGTCGTCTTCCTCTTCTCCGGCCTCGCGATCAGCGCGGTGTCGCGCTCGGCGGGCGCGGTGGTCTACGAGGTGCGGCGGCAGTTCCGCGAGCACCCCGGAATCATGGATTACAGCGAGAAGCCCGAGTACGGGCGCGTGGTGGACATCTGCACCAAGGACGCGCTGCGCGAACTCGCCACGCCCGGCCTGCTCGCCGTCATGGCGCCCATCGCCGTCGGCTTCTCGCTCGGGGTGGGCGCCCTCGGCTCGTACCTGGCCGGGGCCATCGGCACGGGCACGCTGATGGCGGTCTTCCTGGCCAACTCCGGCGGCGCCTGGGACAACGCCAAGAAGCTGGTGGAGGACGGACACCACGGCGGCAAGGGGAGCGAGGCGCACGCGGCGACGGTCATCGGGGACACCATCGGCGACCCGTTCAAGGACACCGCCGGTCCCGCCATCAACCCGCTGTTGAAGGTGATGAACCTGGTGGCCCTGTTGATTGCGCCCGCGGTGGTGAAGTTCTCCTACGGCGTCGACGCCAGCAGGGGGCTGCGCATAGGGGTCGCGGTGCCGGCGATCCTCGTCATCATCGGGGCGGTGTACGTCTCCAAGCGGCGTGGCATCGCCGTGGACGGTGACGACGGCAACGCCGAGCGTGCAGCGCAACCGGTGGACCCCGCGGTGGTGTCCTGACGCGGCGGCGCCACACGCGCCACAACTGAGCACACCGTGCGCCCTCGAAGTCCGGCACCGGTGCGGCGAATGCCACGCCAAGCTTGGTGCAAATGGTTCAAAAGGGGACGTACGGTGTGCTCGGCTCCCGGTCCCTGCCGCCCGGCCGTGTAAGTTCCGGGGCCGAGAGCCATTGAAGGGACCAATCCGGTGAACAAGAAGCTTGTGGCCGCACTGTCCGGCGGGGCGGCACTTGTCCTGGCGCTGTCCGGCTGCGGCGGTGGCGGTGGCGGCAACAAGAAGCTCGACGACTGGGCCAAGAACGTCTGCGACCAGATGCAGCCTCAGGTCAAGAAGATCCAGGACGCCAACTCCTCGATCGCCACGGTCCAGAACGAGGAGGACTCGAAGAAGATCCAGCAGACCGACTCGGCTGCCTTCCAGGCCAACGCCGACGCCTACAAGGCGCTCGCCACCTCCGTCGACAAGGCGGGCGCGCCGCCGGTCAAGGACGGCGATTCCAGCCAGCGCAACGCCGTCAAGGCGCTCAACGACCTCTCCGGGGCGTACGCGGGGCTGAAGAAGCGGGTCGACGAGCTCAACACCTCCGACAAGGCCAAGTTCGCCGAGGGGCTCAAGAGCATCGCCGGGGACATCGGCAAGCTCAGCAGCAAGAGCGATGACGCCCTCAAGAAGCTGCAGTCCGGTGACGTCGGCAAGGCGATGGCCAAGCAGCCCGGCTGCCAGCGGACGTCGACGAGCTCCACGCCGACGAAGAAGTAGTCCGACGGAGAAGTAGTCCGACGGAGAAGTAGCTGTCGGTGAGCCGAGGTTGGTCGTGCCCGGCGCCGCGCCCGAGCGGGCGCGGCGCCGGGCTTTCGCCATTTGTCAGTGGTGCCCCCGACAATGGTGGCGTGAGTACGCACCTCCCCACCGCCCATCGCGAGCGCACCGCCCGCCTGCGCGACGCCCTGCTTGCCGCCGCCTTCACCGCCGACGGCCTGCTCGACCTGCTCGGCGCCCCGGCCTACGCCGCACTCGCCCGCAGCGAGACCGTCCCGGCCCTGCGCGCCACGCGCGGGTCCGGCCCCCTGGAGACCCTCGTCCGGCTCTTCCTGCTGCAGCGGCCGGTCGCATACGGGCAGGCGGCCGCCGCGCTTCCCGTGGAGGAGTGCCTCGCCGACGGCTGGCTGGTGCGTGACGAGGCGGACCCGGAGCTGCTCCGGGCGAGCGTGGACGTACGCCCGTACGGCGGCCCCGAGGGGCAGGACTGGTGGATCATCTCCGACCTCGGGTGCGCGGTCGGCGGCGCGGGCGGCATCGCCGGGGGCGAGGCCGGGCCGGGCGGCGTGGACCGTTCCCAGCTGGTGCTGGGGGTGGGCGGCGCGTCCACGACACTCGCGGGGATCACCGTCCGTACGCCCGTCGCGAGCGCCCTCGACCTGGGCACCGGATCCGGCATCCAGGCGCTGCACGCGGCCCAGCACGCCACCAAGGTCACCGCCACCGACCTCAACCCGCGCGCGCTGCACTTCGCACGGCTCACGCTTGCGCTCTCCGGCGCGCCGGAGGCCGACCTGCGCGAGGGCTCGCTCTTCGAGCCGGTCGCCGGGGAGACGTACGACCTGATCGTTTCCAATCCGCCTTTCGTCATCTCGCCCGGGGCCCGGCTCACCTACCGCGACGGCGGCATGGGCGGCGACGATCTGTGCCGCACGCTCGTGCAGCAGGCGGCCGACCGGCTCAATGACGGCGGCTACTGCCAGCTGCTGGCCAATTGGCAGCACATTGAGGGCGAGGACTGGCGCGAGCGGCTGTCGTCCTGGGTGCCGCGCGGCTGCGACGCCTGGATCGTCCAGCGCGAGGTGCAGGACGTCGCGCAGTACGCGGAGCTGTGGCTGCGCGACGGCGGCGACCACCGGGCGGGCCCGGAGCAGTACGCCGCCCGCTACGACGCCTGGCTGGAGGAGTTCGCCGCGCGGAAGACGAAGGGCATCGGATTTGGCTGGATCACGTTGCGCAAAACGGGTTCCGATGCGCCCTCGGTGATCGTCGAGGAGTGGCCGCACCCGGTGGAGCAGCCGCTCGCCGAGGCGATCCGGGCACATTTCGAGCGGCAGGACTTCCTGCGCACGCATGACGACGCGGCGCTGCTGGCCACGCGCTTCCGGCTGGCCGAGGAGGTCGTGCAGGAGCAGGTCGGGCTGCCCGGTGCCGAGGACCCCGAGCACGTGGTGCTCCGGCAGAACCGGGGCATGCGCCGGGCCACCAAGGTGGACACGGTGGGTGCCGGTTTCGCAGGTGTGTGTGACGGCACGCTCAGCGCGGGCCGGATCCTCGATGCGATCGCGCAGTTGATCGGGGAGGATCCGGTGGTGCTCCGCGACCGTACGCCGGAGTCGATCCGGATGCTGGTCGAGCAGGGGTTCCTCGTCCCGCTGCCTGCAGACGCGCCCTAGGGCCGGAGCCCGCGGCGGCCGGTCGGGGCGGGAAGGGAGGACTCGCGAGCGACGGAAAAGGATGGGTCGGGTTCGCGTCACCTTCGTGTGGCCTTTTCCGCACCGGTCGGCCCATGGATCCGAGGGGCCTCCGGGGCAGTGTGTGACGGTCCGGGCGGCAGACAGGACGCTTGTCGGGTTACCGTTCGAGTGGCGTTGCGGGCTTTTTCCGTTTGACACGGGGGCGGGATGTACCGTCACACTCCGCAGCGTCACCGCAACGCCCACACCGAGTGTCGACCGGAAGAAGAGCGAAGTTGTCCCCGACCAGCGAGACCGCACAGGGCGGCCGCCGACTCGTCATCGTCGAGTCGCCTGCCAAGGCGAAGACGATCAAGGGCTACCTCGGCCCCGGATACGTCGTCGAGGCGAGCGTCGGGCACATCCGTGACCTGCCGAACGGGGCCGCCGAGGTCCCGGCCAAGTACAAGGGTGAGCCCTGGGCCCGGCTCGGCGTGAACGTCGAGGCGGACTTCCAGCCCATCTACGTCGTCAACCACGACAAGAAGGACCAGGTCAAGAAGCTCAAGGAGCTGCTGGCCGAGTCCGACGAGCTCTTCCTCGCCACTGATGAGGACCGCGAGGGCGAGGCCATTGCCTGGCACCTCCAGGAGGTCCTCAAGCCGAAGGTCCCGGTCCGCCGGATGGTCTTCCACGAGATCACCAAGGACGCGATCCAGGCCGCCGTCGCCAACCCGCGCGAGCTCAACAAGAAGCTCGTCGACGCCCAGGAGACGCGCCGCATCCTCGACCGCCTCTATGGCTACGAGGTCTCGCCCGTCCTGTGGAAGAAGGTCATGCCCCGGCTGTCCGCCGGCCGGGTGCAATCCGTGGCCACCCGTCTCGTCGTCGAGCGGGAGCGCGAGCGCATCGCCTTCCGTTCCGCCGAGTACTGGGACCTCACCGGTGTCTTCGCCACCGGCCGCGGCGGCGACGCGAGCGACCCGGGCACCCTCACCGCCCGCCTGACCACGGTCGACGGCCGCCGGGTCGCCCAGGGCCGCGACTTCGGCTCGACCGGGCGGCTCAAGGACACCTCGCAGGTCCTCCACCTGGACGAGGCCAATGCCCGCGCGCTGGCCGCCGCCCTCGCCGAGTCGTCGTTCTCGGTGCGCTCGGTGGAGTCCAAGCCGTACCGCCGCTCGCCGTACGCCCCCTTCCGCACGACGACCCTGCAGCAGGAGGCCTCGCGCAAGCTGGGCTTCGGTGCGAAGGCGACCATGCAGGTGGCCCAGAAGCTGTACGAGAACGGCTTCATCACCTATATGCGTACGGACTCCACGACCCTGTCCGACACGGCGGTGGGTGCCGCCCGGGCCCAGGTCACCCAGCTCTACGGCGCGGAGTACCTGCCGGAGAAGCCGCGGACGTACGCGGGCAAGGTCAAGAACGCCCAGGAGGCGCACGAGGCCATCCGTCCTTCGGGTGATCGTTTCCGCACCCCCGCGGAGACCGGTCTGACCGGTGACCAGTTCCGGCTGTACGAGCTGATCTGGAAGCGGACCGTCGCCTCCCAGATGAAGGACGCGACGGGCAACTCCGTCACGGTGAAGATCGGCGGACGGGCGTCCGACGGCCGGGACGCCGAGTTCAGCGCGTCCGGCAAGACGATCACCTTCCACGGCTTCATGAAGGCCTACGTCGAGGGCGCGGACGACCCGAACGCCGAGCTCGACGACCGCGAGCGCCGGCTGCCGCAGGTCTCCGAGGGTGACGCGCTGGCGGCCGAGGAGATCGCCGCCGACGGCCACGCCACCAAGCCCCCGGCCCGCTACACCGAGGCCTCCCTGGTCAAGGAGCTGGAAGAGCGGGAGATCGGCCGCCCGTCGACGTACGCGTCGATCATCGGCACGATCCTCGACCGCGGCTACGTCTTCAAGAAGGGCACGGCACTGGTGCCGTCCTTCCTGAGCTTCGCCGTCGTCAACCTGCTGGAGAAGCACTTCGGCCGGCTTGTCGACTACGACTTCACCGCCTCCATGGAGGAGGACCTCGACCGCATCGCCCGCGGTGAGGCCCAGGCCGTGCCGTGGCTGCGCCGCTTCTACTTCGGCGAGGGCCCCGAGGGCGGCGCCGCCGAGGCGGGCAACGGCGACGGCGACCACCTGGGCGGCCTGAAGGAGCTCGTCACCGACCTGGGCGCGATCGACGCCCGCGAGGTGTCCTCCTTCCCCGTCGGCAGCGGCATCGTGCTCCGCGTCGGCCGCTACGGCCCGTACGTCGAGCGCGGTGAGAAGGACGCCGAGGGCCACCAGCGGGCCGACGTCCCCAGCGACCTGGCGCCCGACGAGCTGACCGTCGAATATGCGGAGGAGCTGCTCGCCAAGCCGAGCGGCGACTTCGAGCTGGGCAAGGACCCGGAGTCCGGCCACCAGATCGTGGCCAAGGACGGCCGCTACGGCCCGTACGTCACCGAGATCCTCCCCGAGGGCACGCCGAAGACCGGCAAGAACGCGGTCAAGCCGCGTACGGCTTCGCTCTTCAAGTCGATGTCCCTCGACACCGTGACCCTCGACGACGCCCTCAAGCTGATGTCGCTGCCGCGCGTGGTCGGCAAGGACGTCGAAGGCGTGGAGATCACCGCGCAGAACGGCCGCTACGGTCCGTACCTGAAGAAGGGCACGGACTCCCGCTCGCTGGAGACCGAGGACCAGCTGTTCAGCATCACGCTGGACGAGGCGCTCGCGATCTACGCCCAGCCCAAGCAGCGCGGCCGGGCCGCCGCCAAGCCGCCGCTCAAGGAACTGGGCACCGACCCGGTCAGCGAGCGTCCGGTCGTGGTCAAGGACGGCCGCTTCGGTCCGTATGTGACCGATGGCGAGACCAACGCCACACTGCGCCGTGACGACGACGTCGAGACGATCACGCCGGAGCGCGGTTACGAGCTGCTGGCGGAGAAGCGCGCCAAGGCTCCGGCCAAGAAGACGGCCAAGAAGGCGGCCGCGAAGAAGGCGACCGCCAAGAAGGCCCCGGCGAAGAAGGCCGCGGCCAAGAAGACGGCCGCCAAGACCACGACGGCGGCGAAGAAGACGACCGCGAAGAAGACCACGGCCGCCGCGAAGAAGGCGACGGCCGCCGTCAAGGAGACGGCCGCGGCTGCGGCGGACGGCGAGTAGTGCCGCGGGCGCCCCGGGGCGCCCAATAACGGCAAGGGTGGCGGGCCGGTTTCGGCCCGCCACCCTTTTCGTGCGTGTGTTCGGGTGGTCGGTTCGTATTCGGGCACTCCGGATAGGCTGGCAGGATGACGCGAGCCGAGCAGCCAACAGTGGTCACCCCCACATCCGGCGCCCTAGCCGCGGACTCCCGCGAGCGTGCCGTCCGGTCCCTGCTGCGCTTCCCGCCGCTGCGGCGGCTGTGGAGCGCCCAGTTCGCCGGTGGCGTCGGGGACTCCCTGTCCGTGCTGGTGCTCCTGCTGCTGTCGTTCCAGGCGGCTACGGCCACGGGTTCGTTCGGCGGGGGCTACCGGGGGGCCGCGTTCGCCGTGGCCGCCGTCATCGGTGCGCGGCTGGTCGCGACGCTGCTCTTCGGGGCAGTCCTGCTGGGCCCGCTCTCCTCGCTCTTCGCGCCGGCCGGTCCGCTCGACCGGCGCTGGACCATGATCGGTGCGGACGGCGTACGGCTCGCGCTGCTGGCCGTGGCCCCGACCTGGATCGACTGGAGCGGCGACAAGGCGCTCGCCTGGCTGCTGATCACGGCCTTCGTCGTCGGGGTCGCCGAACGCGTCTGGACGGTCGCCAAGGACGGCGCGCTCCCCGCGCTGCTGCCGGGCGCACCGCCCGAGGGCGCGGCCGTCCGGCCCCTGCCGGACCACTACGAGGCGCTGCGGCGCCTGTCGCTGCGTACGACCTTCGTGGCGCTGCCCGTGGCGGCCGCCGCGCTCGTCGTCATCACGCTCTTCGGCAATCTGCTCGGCTCGGGCATCGGCTGGTTCCATGCGCACCAGGCCGCCCTGGGCTCGTACCTGGCGGCCGCGCTCTTCGGCGTGTCCGTCGCAGTGCTCTACTTCCTCACGCTCCCGGTGCGCTCCGAGGGCGCACAGGGGCCTCGTGCGCGCTCTCCGCTTGAGGGCATGCGACGGCCCAAGGACGCGCATGGCAAGCCCGACACGGGCCGTACGGGCGCCATCCCGGTGCTCGTTCTCGCCTGTGCGGCCGTTGCGGGTGCGATCGCGGCGGCTGTCGGTGTCGCGGCGCTGCAGGCCGTCGATCTCGGCGGTGGGCCGGTGGCCTTCGGGCTGCTGGTGCTCGCGCTCGGCGGCGGCCCGGTGATCGGCATCCGCGGCGCGCGGAAGGTGCTGCCCGGTTTCTCGCGGCGGCGGCTGCTCGCGCTGGCGCTCGCTCTGACGGGCCTGGCGCTGCTCGCTGCGGGCCTGGTGCCGGACCCGACGTCAGTACTACTGCTGACGCTTGTGGCCGGTGTGAGCGCGGGCATCGTCGCCAACACCGGTCACTCGCTGCTCGACCAGGAGACCGAGGAGAGCCGCAGGCTCCGTACGACCGAGCATCTGCATGCGGTCGTCCGGGTCAGCGTCGCGCTGGGCGCGCTCGTGGCGCCGCTGCTGGCCGCGTTCATCGGGCCCCACCGGATGGAGAGCGGCAGCTTTGTCTTCGCACATGGTGGGGCGTCGTTCACGCTCATGCTCGTGGGCGCGCTGCTGCTGCCTGTCGGCGCGTTGGTGCTGGGGAAGACGGACGACCGGCACGGGGTGCCGTTCCACCGGGACCTGATGGACGTGCTCAGGGGCGGCGACCCCGCGCAGGCGCCGGCCGGCAGCGGGTTCTTCATCGCCTTCGAGGGCGGCGACGGCGCCGGGAAGTCCACACAGGTGCAGGCCGTCGCGGACTGGATCCGCGCCAAGGGCCACGAGGTCGTCGTCACCCGCGAGCCGGGCGCGACGCCCATCGGCAAGCGGCTGCGTGCGATCCTGCTGGATGTCTCGTCGGCCGGTCTCTCCGACCGGGCCGAGGCCCTGCTGTACGCGGCCGACCGCGCCGAGCACGTCGACTCGGTCGTACGGCCCGCCCTGGAGCGGGGCGCGGTCGTCATCACCGACCGCTACATCGACTCTTCGGTCGCCTACCAGGGCGCCGGGCGCAACCTCTCCCCGACCGAGATCGCCCGTATCAACCGCTGGGCGACGGGCGGCCTCGTTCCGCATCTGACGGTGCTGCTCGACGTCTCGCCGGAGACCGCGCGCGAACGTTTCACCGAGGCCCCCGACCGGCTGGAGTCCGAGCCCGCGGAGTTCCACCAGAGGGTGCGGGCCGGCTTCCTGACCCTGGCCGCCGCCGACCCGACGCGCTACCTGGTCGTGGACGCGGGCCAGGAGCCCGAGGCCGTCACCACGGTCGTACGCCACCGGCTCGACGAGCTCCTGCCGCTCTCGGCGGCCGAGATCGAGGCCCGGGAGGCGGCGCGCAAGGCGGCCGAGGAGGAGGCGCTGAAGCGGGCTCAGGAAGAGGCCGCGCGCAAGGCCGAGGAAGAGCGCCTGGAGCGCGAGCGCCAGAAGCAGCTCGCGCGGCTGCGCGCCGAGGAGGAAGAGCGCAAGCGCCGGGAGGCGGAAGAGGCCGAGCGCCGGGAGGCGGAGCGGCTGGCCGAGGAGGCCCGGCAGCGGGCCGAGGAGGCGCGCCGCCAGGCCGAGGAGGAACGCAAGCGGCGGGAGGCCGAGGATCGGGCCCGCGCCGCCGAGCAGGAGCGGCTGCGCAAGCAGGCCGAGGAGGAGGCACGGCTGCGCGCCGAGGCCGAGGAACGGCGCCGGGAGAAGCAGCGCAAGGCCGAGGAGGCGCTGCTGCGGGCGGAGCGTGCGCGAGTGGCGGCGGAGGCTGCTGTGGCCGGGGCGGCTGTGGCGGCGGATGCGCCGACGGGTGCCGCTGCCGAGGCTTCGATGGCTGCTGCGGCCGATGCCCTGACGGTTGAGACGGCCATGCCTGCGCCTGAGGGTGCGGGTGGGACTGCTGAGGGGCGGTCCGCTGCCCGGGAGGCTGTCGGCGGGCGGGTCGCCGACCTGCGCAAGGCGGAGGCCGACGCGGGCACTCCCGTTGCTGCCGAGGCCTCGGCGGCTTCGCCGGCCGACGGCGCCGGCGAGACGCAGACCGTGGAGGCGCCGGTGGTGCACCGGCCCGATCCGCGCGGCGACGTGTGGCACGGCGACGACGACGAGACGCAGACGATCCAGTCGCCGGTGGCCCACAAGCCCGACCCGCATGACGCCGTGCCGCACGGTGCCGAGGACGAGACGGCCTTGCTGCCGCCTGTGCGCGGTGCCGAGGACGAGACGGCCCTGTTGCCGCCCGTACGTGGTGCCGAGGATGAGACAGCGCTGCTGCCGCCCGTACGCGATGCCGAGGACGAGACGGCCGTGCTGCCGCCCGTCCGCGGTGCGGCGTCGGCCGCTCGGCCGGCTGACCAGCGCGTGACCTGGGGCATGGAGCCGCAGCAGGCCGAGGAGGGCCGTGCGGACGCCGAGGAGACCGCCGTGCTGCCCAAGCCGCCCGTACGCCCGGAGAACCCGGCGGACCGGGTTCCGACGTGGCTGTTCCGCCCGGAGGACGAGGGCGGGAAGGACACCGCCCGCCCCGCGCAGGGCGGCGAGAGCGAGCGGACACGCGAGCTGCCGAAGATCCAGGCCGAGGCGGATGCGTCGTCCGAACCGGACGACGCCCGCTCCGGCCGCAGGTCGCGCCGTCGCCCGGAGTGGGCGGACGATGCGCCCACCCTCGCGGACGAGCTCCTGGGCGGGCGTGACCGCCGGGGCGGCCGTGACGCGCGGGATCCGCGGGAAGCCCGTGGTGACGAGGGGCGCGACCGCTCGTAGCCGTGGTCGGCCGGCCCGGCCGGAGGCGGGCCGCGTTGTCAGTGGTGTGGCCCACAATGGGTAATCGCAGGACGGACGGCGCGGAGGACAGCCATGGCGGTGTGGGACGACCTGGTCGGCCAGGACCGGGTGACGGAGCAGCTCGCCGCTGCCGCGCGCGATGCGGATGCGTTCGTGACCGCTGCGGCAGCGGGCGGGAGCGGGGCCGCCGAGTCCGGGGGCGCCGCCTCCAAGATGACGCATGCATGGCTGTTCACCGGCCCGCCCGGCTCCGGGCGGGCCACCGCCGCCCGCGCCTTCGCCGCCGCGCTGCAGTGTGTCAGCCCCGACCGCGCGCTGGGCGCAGGCCCCGGCTGCGGGTTCTGCGACGGCTGCCACACCACCCTGGTCGGCACGCATGCGGATGTCGAGATCGTCCGTACGGACCTGCTGTCCATCGGCGTCAAGGAGACGCGCGACCTCGTCCGCCGCGCGCAGCTGTCACCCGCCGGCGGCCGCTGGCAGGTCATCGTCCTGGAGGACGCCGACCGGCTGACCGAGGGCGCGGGCAACGTCCTGCTCAAGGCCGTGGAGGAGCCCGCTCCGCGGACCGTGTGGCTGCTGTGCGCGCCGTCCTTGGAAGACGTACTGCCGACGATCCGTTCCCGCTGCCGTTCGCTGACCCTGCGCACGCCGTCCGCGGCCGCCGTCGCCGACGTCCTGGTGCGCCGTGACGGCATCGAGCCCGAGCTCGCCGCGCAGGTGGCCCGTGCGACGCAGGGGCACATCGGCCGGGCCCGTCGGCTCGCCACCGACGAGCGCGCGCGTACCCGCCGGGAGGCCGTGCTGAAGCTGCCGTTGCGGGTGGCGGACGTGGGCGGCTGCCTCAAGGCGGCTCAAGAGCTGATCGACGCGGCTGCCGAGGACGCCAAGCAGGTCGCCGAGGAGGTCGACGCCAAGGAGACCGAGGAACTGCGCGCGGCCCTCGGCGCCGCCGCGGGCACCGGCGGCCGGCTGCCGCGCGGCACCGCGGGTGCCATGAAGGAGCTCCAGGACCGGCAGAAGCGCCGCGCCACCCGCACCCAGCGCGACAGCCTCGACCTCGCCCTGACGGAGCTGACCGGCTTCTACCGCGACGTACTGGCGATACAGCTCGGCTCGCGCGTCGAGATTGCCAACGCCGACGCGCGCGACACGCTGCAGCGCGTGGCATCCGGCTCGCGCCCGGAAAGCACACTGCGCCGGATAGAGGCGATCGGCGCCTGCCGCCAGGCGCTGGACCGCAACGTCGCCCCGCTGCTGGCCGTCGAGGCCATGACGGTGGCGCTGCGCGCGGGCTGAACACCTGTGCCCGGCACGTCCCGTGAGGGGGCGTGAGTAATACGGGGAGGGCGGGGCACACCGCAGGTTGGGTGATTCCTCACCCGTACGAGGCCTAGAGGGCCGGAAGGCTGGCCAAGTCGGGTATGCGTCCGGATACGCTCCGTATGCCCGCGTAGCCATACGTATGTCCTACGTATGCCTTATGCCCACCTGTCTTCCACACAGAGGGATCAGCTGATGGACGCCAGTCGCCTGCTTCGCACCTCCGGCACGCTGGTCGCGACCGCGGCCCTGCTGATCTCCGCCGCCGCGCCCGTCGTGGCGGGTGATTCGGGCGAGGCGGGCGGTGGCTTCGCCCCGTCCGCGGAGCTCGCGGCTCCGGCGCCGCCCTTGCGGCCGCTGCCCACGCAGCTGCCCGCGGCCCTCCGCCCGTACTACGAGCAGAAGCTGAGCTGGCACTCCTGCGGCACCAAGGGCAAGGGCTTCGAGTGCGCGACGATGCGGGCGCCGCTCGACTACTCCGCGCCCCGCGCGGGCGGCGTGGTCAAGCTCGCCGTTTCCCGCAAGAAGGCGTCCGGCCCCGGCAAGCACCTCGGCTCGCTGATGGTCAACCCCGGCGGGCCCGGCGGCTCGGCGGTCGGCTTCCTCCAGCAGTACGCGGCCGCCGGCTACCCCGCCGAGGTCCGGGCCCGCTACGACATGGTCGCCATGGACCCGCGCGGCGTGGCCGGAAGCGAGCCCGTCACCTGCCTGTCCGACGCGGAGATGGACGACTACGCCAAGGTCGACCAGACCCCCGACAACGCCACCGAAGTCCGGCAACTGGTCGCGGCCTACAAGAAGTACGCGCGCGGCTGCCTCCAGCGCTCCGGAAAGCTCCTGCGCCACGTCTCGACCATCGAGGCTGCGCGCGACATGGACATGTTCCGCTCCGTCCTCGGCGACGACAAGCTGCACTACGTCGGCGCCTCGTACGGCACCTTCCTCGGCGCCACGTACGCCGGGCTCTACCCGAACCGCGTCGGCAGGCTCGTCCTCGACGGCGCGCTGGACCCCTCCCTCGGCTCCGAGCAGGTGAACCGGGACCAGACGGACGGCTTCCAGACGGCCTTCACGTCCTTCGCGAAGGACTGCGCGGAACACGAGGACTGCCCCCTGGACGCATCGCTGCCGTCCGTGGCGGGAGCCCGTCTCAAAGCGTTCTTCAACCAGCTCGACCGCCGCCCGCTCGCCGTCGGCAAATCCCGCGAGCTCACCGAGAGCCTGGCGACCACGGGTGTGATTTCCGCCATGTACGACGAGGCCGCCTGGCCCCTGCTCCGCAAGGCCCTGCACGACGCGCAGAACGGCGACGGCGCCCTGCTCATGCGGCTCTCCGACGCCTACTACGAGCGGAACGCCCACGGCGGCTACACCAACCTCATGGCCGCGAACTCCGCCGTGAACTGCCTCGACCTCCCGCCCGCCTTCCGCAGCACCGCCGCCGTCCGCCGGGCCCTCCCCGACTTCGAGAAGGCCTCACCGGCCCTGGGCGCGAGCTTCGCCTGGTCCGCCCTGTCCTGCGCGTACTGGCCCACTCCGGCCACCGGCGGTCCGCACCGCATCGAGGCCCGCGGCGCCGCCCCGATCCTGGTCGTCGGCACCACCCGCGACCCGGCCACCCCCTACCCCTGGGCCCGCGCCCTGGCCGGCCAGCTCTCCTCGGGCCGCCTCCTCACCTACGACGGCGACGGCCACACCGCGTACACCCGGGGCAGCACCTGCATCGACAAGGCGGTCAACGCCTACCTCCTGACCACCGCCGCGCCTCCCACCTCCCAGAAGTGCTCCTGATCACCCTGGTCGGAGCACCCCCGGAACCTGTGTAAACTTGTCCCCGCTGCTCCTGCCGACCTAGGCATCCGGCAGCGCGCCGCCTTAGCTCAGTTGGCCAGAGCAACGCACTCGTAATGCGTAGGTCTCGGGTTCGAATCCCGAAGGCGGCTCGGATCAGCCCCAGGACTCACTCGCCGTGACCTGGGGCTTTTTCATGCCCGGGCTCAGGTCGCGTCGAGCAGTTCCCACACCCGCAGGCTCGCCGTCCGGGGTGTGCCCGTGTGGCCGATGTCGTGCCGGAAGACGGTCCGGCCGCTCTGCTGTGCGTGGTGGGCGCGGGTCACGGTGCGGCAGGCGTCGAAGACGAACAGGGGGCGCTGGAAGAACGCGGCGAGGCTGCGGACCGGTGCGTGCACGGCGGGGCGCATGGTGTCGGTGGGAAGGGCGGAGCCGGCGGCGGCGAAGGCCCGCTTGGGGGCGGGGACGCCCTCGGCGTACCGGTCGACCGCCCCGTCCCCGATCTCCGCCAGGAGATCCCCCCACCGCGACCGGACCAGACCGGCGACCTCGTCCTCGGTCACACGCATGGCGGATCCGTCTCCCCGTGCACACACGCCCGTTGGTGCGAACCACTGGCCTACGGCTTTCAGCGTGTATTCGCGTCCGCCCGTGTGCACAGGGCGAACGACCGGGCGCCCGAGGTGCTGTTGTGGAGCCAGTTCACCTCGTGCGCCGAGAGCGCGTTCGGGGGGCGCGCGGTGATGCGTGCGCTTCGGGGTAGGAGCGGCCCCGCCCCTACCCCCGCTCCGCCCTCCACAGCAGCAGCGCCGTGATGCAGCCGCCCGTGAGGACCGCCGTGGCGCCTGCCAGTTGGCTGGTTTGGATGGCCGAGGTGAAGGCGTCGAGCACGGCTGCTCGGTCCGCCGGCGTGTGGGTTGCGGACTGGGCTGCGGGGAGGGAGGCGGCGCCCGTTGCCGTTGCCGGGAGGAGGGTCGTGAAGCGGGAGTTCATGACCGCGCCCAGGACGGCTACGCCCAGGCTCGTGCCCACCTCCGTCATCGTGCCGTCGATGCCCGCCCCGGCGCCCGCCTTGTCCTCGGGGATCGCGCTCATGACCGCCTCGACGATGGCCGGGTTGGCCAGTGCGCAGCCGGTGCCCATGAGGAGGAGGCCCAGCAGCAGGGGGCCGTAGCCACCGTCCGTGAGGCAGGCCACGACCGTGAAGCCGCCTGCCAGCAGGGTCATGCCGGCGGCGATGGACGCCGGGCGGCCCAGCCGGGCTCCCATACGGAAGGCGACGCCCGAGAAGTTGAGGGCCACGATCGTGAGGGCGAACGGGGCCATGCGCAGGCCCGTTTCCAGCGGGGTGTAGCCGCGGACGAACTGCAGCTGCTGGGTGAGCAGGAAGAGCACGCCCGCGCTGCCGAAGGTGATGAGCACTACGCCCGACACCGCCCCGACGAACCGCCGGTCGCGGAAGAAGTGCAGGTCCAGCATGGGGTGCCGGGTGTGCTGCTCCCAGAGGGCGAAGGCGGCGAGGATGGCGGCGCCCGCCGCGGCCGGCAGGAGCACTTCGGTCGAGGACCAGCCCGATTCCGGCATCTGGATGATCGCGTAGACGAGCGCCGTCATGCCGGCGGCGGACAGCAGCGCGCCGAGCAGGTCGGGCGGCCCGCCGCCCGGGTTCTTCGACTCCGGCACCAGGATCCGGACGGCGATCAGCCCGATCACCACGACCGGGATGTTCAGGAGGAAGATCGAGCCCCACCAGAAGTGGGCGAGCATG
This sequence comes from Streptomyces olivoverticillatus, assembly GCF_014203555.1. GTDB lineage: Bacteria > Actinomycetota > Actinomycetes > Streptomycetales > Streptomycetaceae > Streptomyces > Streptomyces olivoverticillatus. The sequence continues at coordinate 537,064 of NZ_JACHJH010000004.1, forward strand.
ATGCCGCCGATGGGCGGTCCCGCGGCGAAGCCGAGGGCGCTCACCGCGCTCCAGATGCCGATGGCCCGGGGGCGTTCCTCCGCGTCGAAGACCTGCATGACCACGGCGAGCGTGGTGGTCAGCAGGAGGGCCCCGCCGACGCCCATCCCGCCGCGCGCAGCGGTCAGCTGGGCGGTGGACTGCGAGAGGGCGGCGGCCAGCGACCCGAGGCCGAAGAGAGCGAGCCCCGCGAGCAGCAGTTTCCTGCGGCCGTAGCGGTCCGCCGCGCTGCCCGAGGCGAGCAGCAGGCCGGCCTGGACGAGCGAGTAGGCGTTGATCACCCACTGGATGTCGGCGTTGGTCGCGCCCAGGTCCCTGGTGAGGGAGGGGATCGCCACGTTCAGGATCGTGTTGTCGAGCAGCACGGCGAGCTGCGCGAGGCAGATCACCGCGAGGATCAGCCACCGGGTGGGGAGCCGGGGGAGGCGGGGCGGGGCCCCCGCCCCGGCGGCGGTTTCGGAGACAGCGGTCACGGTGCGGGGGCGAAGCGGGCGATCGGGTTGCGGAGGGTGCCGACGAACTGCAGGGCCGCCGACGGGTCCGCGAGGTCGACCATCTGCTGGTTGTTGCGCAGTTGCAGCCGGTTGAGGCAGGACAGCGCGAACTCCTCGGTGAAGATGTCGTGCCGCTCGAACCTCTCGGCCAGGTGCGGCACCGAGTCCCGGTAGTCGCGGACGCACTCGGCGACGGTCCGCCAGAACGCCTCCTCGCCCAGGGCGCCGTCGGTGGCGAGCGTGGCGCCGAGGAAGCGGAAGAAGCAGTCGAAGACGTCGGTGAAGACGCAGAGGAGCTTCTCCTCCTCGGGGATGTCCGCGCGGATGCGCTGGACCTCCGGCGGCAGGTCCGCCTCGGGGTCCATGACGACGATCTCCTCGGCGATGTCCTTGAAGATCACCCGCTCGACCGTGCCGCCGTCGAGGACCATGATGACGTTCTCGCCGTGCGGCATGAAGGCCAGGTCGTAGGCGTAGAAGCTGTGCAGCAGCGGGGTCAGGTAGGCGTCGAGGTAGCGGCGCAGCCACACCTCGGGGGCCAGGCCCGACTGCTTGATCAGCGCGGCGGCGAGGGAGCGGCCCTCGCGGTCGGTGTGCAGCAGGGAGGCCATGGTGGCCAGGCGCCGACCGGGCTCCAGGTCCCGGACGGGGCTCTCGCGCCACAGCGCGGCGAGCATCTTCCGGTACGGCGAGTACCGGTCGGTGGCGGCCTCGTACTGCCGGTGGCGGTAGCCGATGGCCGCGCGCTCACGGATGATCGTCAGGCGTGCCGCTTGGAAGACGTCGTCCTTCGCGACGAGGTCGGCCAGCCAGTCGTTGATGGCCGGCGTCGCCTCCATGTAGGCGGCGGACAGGCCGCGCATGAAGCCCATGTTCAGCACGGACAGTGCGGTCTTCACATAGTGCTTGGTGGGGGCACTGGTGTTGAAGAAGGTGCGGATGGACTGCTGGGCGAGGTACTCGTCGTCGCCGGGGCCGAGGAGGACCAGGCGGCGCTGGGCGACCTCGGCGGCGAAGGACACCGACAGCTTGTTCCACCACTGCCAGGGGTGGACGGGGAGCAGGTGGTAGTCGGCGAGGTCGAGGCCGAGTCCGGCCAGGGTCTCCGCGAAGCGGCCGAGGGTCTCGTCGCCGAGCTCCTCGCGCATCAGCCGGTCGTAGTCGAGGTCCGCGGCCGAGGTGAAGGTGGAGTGGTCGCGGTGGGCGGCCAGCCAGATCAGCCGGATGGGGCTCGCGGTCTCGGGTGCGTACGCGTGGTACTCGTGCACGCCGAAGCCGAGCCGCCCGTTGTTCGCGACGAAGCACGGGTGGCCCTCGGTCATGCCGGTCTCGATCGCCTGGAAGCCGGACGCGGCCAGCTCGGCCGCGGAGACGTCCGGCTTGCCGAGCTTGTAGGCGGTGCCGGCCAGGGTGGAGGCGATCTCCTCCAGGTAGACGGGGAGGATCTGCTCGCTCAGGCCGAGCGCGCCGCGCAGCTCGATGCAGAAGTCGGTGGCGTCGAGCGGTAGCTCGGTGTCACCGCCGTGACGGGTGACACGGTAACGGGTGATGCTGTCGGCGTCGATGTGCCAGTGGTCGAGGGTCAGGACGCGGGCGGAGAAGCGGTACTCCACCGTGCCGTCGTCGCTGCGCACGGCGTAGCGGCCCGCCTCGTCGAGCGGCTCGGGGGTGAGCAGGCGCTCATGGGAGAACTCGGCGAGTGCCTTGCGGACCAGCAGCCGGTTGGCGGCGGCCCACTTCTGCGGGGTCAGGTGGGCGACGGCGTCGTGGACGTCCGCCGGGGCGTTCTGCGCGGGGCTGTTCGCGGGGTCGTACGCGGGATTGTTCGCGGGGCTGTTCACTGCGCTGTTCCTCGGCTCATCGCGGCTTCGAACTGGTCACGGGTGCAGACGCTCAGCAGGGCGTCCTTCTCGGGCTTCTCGATGGTGGTGACGGGCTCGAAGCCGACGGCCGCGTTGAGCGCGTGGACAGCGGTGTTGCGCACGTCCGGCTCCACCACGACGCGCCTGACCGCAGGGTCGTCGAAGAGCCACGCCATGACGGTGCTGATCACGGCCAGGGTGAAGCCGTGGACGGGCGTGTCGGCCGGCGCGCACAGGAAGTGCATGCCGACGTCGCCCTCCCGCGGCTCGTACAGGCCCACGAGCTCGACGCGGGCGGGGTCGTAGCGCTCGGCCAGGAAGGCCGGGCGGCCGTCGGCCAGCCCGAGGAAGGCGTCGTGGTACGGGCTTTCGGCGATCTTGCGGTACTCGTCGGCGACCTGGGCCACGTCGGCGTCCTGCATCATCCAGAACGCCGCCTTGGGGTGGGTCACCCAGCCGTGCAGCAGCTCGGCGTCGGCCTCCGGGTCGAGCGGGCGCAGCGCGAACTCGCCGAGCCGGCTGTCAGTGCGGGAGAAGGCAAGGGAGACAGGAGAGATCACGAGAGGTCGCCCTCCGGTGCGCCGAACTCCTGGAAGGCGATCGACTTCTCCACCGCGTAGGGCTCGCGGCCCAGCAGCTCGCGGATGATCCAGGAGTTGCGGTACGGGCCCATGCCCAGGTCGGGGGAGGTGATGCTGTGGGTGTGGGTGCCGGCGTTCTGCAGGAAGATGCCGCGGCCGGTGGTGTCGATGCTGTAGTTGCGGGCGACGTCGAAGCGGCCGTGCCGGTCCCAGCGGATCCGGTCGTGCACCGGCTCCAGGAAGGCGGGGGGCCGGTAGCGGTAGCCCGTGGCCAGGACGAGGCCCTGGGTGGTGAGGGAGAAGTCGCGCTCCTGCTCGGCGTGGTGCAGCCCGAGTGTGTAGGTGCCGCTGGCCTCGTCGTAGGAGGCGCTGTCCAGGGCGGTGTTGGTCAGCAGCCGGGTGGGGACGGGGCCCTTGACGCTCTTCTGGTAGAGCAGGTCGTAGATGCTGTTGATCAGATCCGCGTCGATGCCCTTGAAGAGGCCCTTCTGTGCGGTCTCCAGCCGGTAGCGGGTGTCCTCCGGGAGGGCGTGGAAGTAGTCCACGTACTCCGGGGACGTCATCTCCAGGGTGAGCTTGGTGTATTCGAGCGGGAAGAACCGGGGCGAGCGGGTCACCCAGTTGAGTCGGTAGCCGTGGGTGTCGGTGCCGTCCAGCAGGTCGTAGTAGATCTCCGCCGCGCTCTGGCCGCTGCCCACGACGGTGATGCTGTCCTTCTCCTGCAGCGCCGCCTTGCCGTCCAGGTAGCCGGAGTTGTGGATGAGGTCGCCGCCGAGGCCCTGGCAGGCGTCCGGTATGAAGGGCGGGGTGCCGGTGCCCAGGACGAGGTGCCGGGCCCTGTGCTGAACCGTTTCTCCAGAGCCGGCCCGCACCGAGTGGACGGTGTAGAGCCCCTCGGCCTCGTCGTACTCGACGGAGGTGACCTCATGGCCGAAGCGGATCGAGGAGAGCTTGCCCGCGGCCCAACGGCAGTAGTCGTTGTACTCGCTGCGCACCGGGTAGAAGACCTCCCGGATGTAGAAGGAGTACAGCCGCCCGGATTCCTTGAGGTAGTTGAGGAAGGAGTACGGGGAGGTGGGGTCGGCCAGCGTGACCAGGTCGGCCATGAAGGGCGTCTGCAGCGTCGCGAAGTCGAGCAGCATTCCGGGGTGCCAGTCGAACTCCGGCTTGCTCTCCAGGAACACGCCGTCGAGGTCCTCAAGCGGCTCGGTCAGGCAGGCCAGGCCCAGGTTGTAGGGGCCGAGCCCGATCGCGATGAAGTCATGGGTGGACATGTGTGGTCTCTCGTGCAGATGGCGAGCAGGGGGCGAGGGGCGGCGGAGGGGAGGGCGGCGTTCAGCCGGCTTTGCGGCGCTGCTCGGGGGTCACCTTCTCGGCGATGAACCGGCCCGCGTGGTCGGCGAGGAGGTCGAGGACGTGCGCGATGTCGTCCAGCGAGGTCTCCGGGTTGAGCAGGGTGAACTTCAGGTAGTGGTGGCCGTCGACCTTGGTGCCGGCGACGACGGCGTCGCCGGAGGCGGCCAGTGCCTCGCGCGCGTGGAGGTTGGCGTCGTCGGCCAGCTCGCGCTCCGGGCCGGGCGCGGGCAGGTAGCGGAAGACGACGGTGCTCAGCTGCGACTTGGTGACCACCTCGAAGCGGGGGTCGCGGCTGAGCAGGTCGTAGGCCTGGGCCGCCCGGTCGACCACCTCGTCGAAGAGCTCGCCGATGGCGTCGGCGCCCATGATGCGCAGGGTCAGCCAGAGTTTGAGGGCGTCGAAGCGGCGGGTGGTCTGGATGCTCTTGTCGACCTGGTTGGGGATGCGCTGCTCGGCCATCCGGGCCGGGTTGAGGTAGTCGGCGTAGTACGTCGCGTGCCGCAGGACGGCGGCGTCGCGCACCAGGACGGCGCTGGAACTGACCGGCTGGAAGAAGGACTTGTGGTAGTCCACCGTCACCGAGTCGGCGCGCTCGATGCCGTCGAGCAGATGCCGGCGGGTGGGGGAGGCGAGCAGGCCGCATCCGTACGCGGCGTCGACGTGCAGCCACACCCCGGCCCACTCGCACAGGTCGGCGATGCGGGGCAGCGGGTCGATGGAGCCGAAGTCGGTGGTGCCGGCGGTGGCGACGACGGCCATGACCGCGAGGTCCTCGGTGCGGCAGCGCTCCAGCTCGCGGGCGAGCGCCGCGGGCCGCATGCGCCGGTCCTGGTCGGTCTCGACGGGGATGACGGCGTCCATGCCGAGGCCGAGCATCTTCGCGGACTTCTGGACGCTGAAGTGGCCGGCTTCGGAGGCGAGGATGCGCAGCCGGGGGAGGAAGTCGTGTTTGGAGAGCGGGTTCCCGGCGTAGGCAGCCTCGGCGGCGGCCTTGGCGAAGGCTTCCTCGCGGGCCAGGAGCAGGGCCTGGAAGTTGGACTGGCTGCCGCCGCTGGTGAAGACGCCGTCGGCGCTCTCGCCGAGGCCGATGCGCCGGGCCGTCCAGTCGATCAGACGGCGCTCGATGAGGGTGCCGCCCGCGCTCTGGTCCCAGGTGTCCAGGGAGGAGTTGACGGCCGTCAGGACGGCCTCGCCGAGCAGGGCGGGGATGACCACCGGGCAGTTGAGGTGTGCCAGGTAGCGGGGGTGGTGGAAGTAGACGGCGTCGCGCAGGTAGACGTCCTCGAGCTCGTCGAGGGCCGCGGCGGGGTCGCTCAGCGGCTGCTCCAGGTCGATCGCGGAGATCTCGGGCGCCAGCGCGGCCGGGGTGATTCCGCTGAACGGCCGCTCGGCGCGGGATATCCGGGAGGCGACGCGTTCGACTCCGTCGGTCAGGGAGCGCCTGTAGTGGTCGACGTTGCGGTCGTTGAACAGGTGCGAACGCCCCTGGAAACTCATGGCCAGTCCTCAACGGTTCGTCGGGCTTAACTTAGGCAAGCCTAACCTAAGTTGATCCCGAAATGGGAAACCGGTACCGCGGGTACGGGTTTCCCGTGCGACTGCGGGAGCGTCGTGGCTGGTCGCGCAGTTCCCCGCGCCCCTTACGGGGCGCCCCTCTACGCAGCCGCGAGGGCCTCCGCGCGCAGGTCCTCCTCGGAGGCGCCCAGCCGCCAATAGCCCGAGAAGTGCACCTTCTTGCGGTCGAATCCGCGCTCGCCTACGAGGTGGCGGCGCAGCGACTTCACCGCGCCGGACTCGCCCGCGATCCAGGCGTACGGCGTGCCCGCGGGCAGCACGGCGGTCCGTACGGCGTCGGGCAGGAGGCAGGTGCGGGGGCCGCGGGCGTGGTCGCGGACCAGCCAGGTGATGTCGGCGTCGGCCGCGGTGGTCAGGTCCTGGATGTCCTGTGCGTGCGGGACCTCGATCCAGACCTTGGCCCGGACACCGGCCGGCAGCCAGTCCATGATGCCGCCGACCGCCGGCAGCGCGGTCTCGTCGGCGGCGATCAGCACCCAGTCGGTGCCGAGCGGCGGCCGGAAGCCGACGCTCCTGTTCTCTTCGACGGCCGGCCCGAGAAGGACGGCACGGTCGCCGCGCGCGGCCCGGGAGGCCCACCGCGCGGCAGGTCCGGCCGCCGCGGCAGCGGCTCGCGTTTCCGTGCCGTGCAGCGCGAAGTCGACGTCCACCTCGGCCGGTTCGCGGCGGTGTTCGCGCACGGTGTACGAGCGCATGACCGCCCGCACCGCCGGGTCCATGGCCCGCCACTGCGCGAGCCGGCCCTCGCCCTCGCTGTCCGGCAGCACCGGGGCGCTCTGCCCGGGCTGCGGCAGGAACAGCGAGAAGCTCTGGTCGCGCCCGCCCCCGGCGAACCCTCGCAACTGCTCCCCGCCGAAGGTGATCCTCACCATGGAGGGGCCGAGGCGTTCGGTGCGGACGACGTGTGCGTCGAAGAAGCGGAACTGACCGGCGACGGTGGCGTTTGTCATGTGACTCAGCTGACCTTCTTGGCGCCCTGTATGGCCTTGGCGAGGTTTTCGAGGAGGGGGGCGGCGCCCGCGTAGGAGAAGCGGGGCACGGAGTCCCAGGGGGTGATCTGTCCGGCCTTGACGGCGGGGAGCTCGGCCCAGGCGGGCTTGGCGGCCAGCGCCTTGGGCTGGAGGGCGGAGTCGCGGTTGTCGAGCAGGATCAGATCCGCCTTGTACTTGCCCGCGTTCTCCCAGCTCAGGCTCTCGAAGTAGCCGCCGTCGTCGAGTTTGTCGGGGACGACGATGTCGACGCCGAGTTCGGCGAAGTACATCAGGTCGGAGTTGGACTTCGGGTTCGACGCGTACAGCAGGTCGGCGCTGCCGGAGGCGGCCAGCACCTTGAGGCCGCCGCTCGCCTTGGCCGCCTTGCGCAGGGTCTCGGCCGCGGCCTCGAAGCGGGCCTTGGCGTCGGTGACCTTCTTGGCCTTGAGGTCGGCGCCGAGGGACTCGGCCAGCTCGGCGTAGCGCTTGATCGGCTCGGTCATGGGGACCCGGGCGGTGGTGACGGCCACGCTGGGCGCCAGGCCCAGGATCTTGTCCTTGCTCTCGTCCGGCACGTACCAGAGCGCGCCCTGGTTGAACATGTGGGTGATGAGGAGCTCGGGGCGCAGCGCCGCGTACTTCTCGATGCTGAACTCGCCCCAGGCGTTGCCGAGCACCGTGACCTTGCCGACGTTGAGGTCCCCGGCCTGCGCGACGGCCTTGCCGTCCTTGTCCTTGGTCTCGCCGAAGACGCCGACGATCTCCTTGTCGAGGCCGAAGTCGACGAGGGCCGCCGCGGTGCCGGTGAAGGCGACGATGCGCTTCGGCGTGCTCTTGGCGGTGACCTTTTTCTTGCGGTCGTCGGTGAACGACCAGGCGCCGCCGTCGCCCTCCTTGGCCGAGGACGAGCCCGAACCGCCGCCGCTCCCGCACGCGGTGAGCGCGCCGCCGAGGGCCGCGGCGCCGCCCAGGGCGAGAAGGCCGCGGCGGGTGAGGTGGGAGGGGGAGGAGTGCGGCATGGCGTTGTCTCTCACGCGGTAGAGGGGAGGCTGGAGTGCCGAATGCTTTCTTAGGTTAACCTAACCTAAGATGATGTCCAGTGGGGGCGGCCGCGCTCCCCGCCCGCACCGGAGCCCGCCCGTGTCCGTCACCAAGTCACCGCTAGCCCCCGGGGTTTCGACGGTGCCGCAGCCTCCCCTCGGGCGGCCGCCCGGCTCGCGCAACGCACTGCGCGCGGCCGGACTGGCGGTCTCCCTGCTGGTCCTGCTCGCCGTCGTGGTGCTCAGCATCGGCTTCGGCGCGAGGACGCTGTCGCTCGGCGAGGTGTGGCACGGACTCCTCGACCACGACTCCTCCGCCTATACGGTCGTGCACCGCATGCGCCTGCCGCGCACCCTGCTCGGCCTGCTCGCCGGAGCGGCCCTCGGGCTCGCCGGCGGCGTGATGCAGGCGCTGACCCGCAATCCGCTCGCCGACCCCGGCCTGATGGGGATCAACGCGGGAGCCTCGGCGGCGGTGGCCTCGGCCGCCTCCTTCCTCGGGGTGACGGCCTTCTCCGGCTACGTGTGGTTCGCCCTGGCAGGAGCCGGCGTTGTCGCGGCGCTGCTCTACCTGGTGGGCGGCGGCCGCGGGGCGACCCCGGCCCGGCTGGCGCTCGCCGGCGCCGCTCTCAACGCCACGCTCTACTCGTACGTGAGCGCCGTGATGCTGCTGGACACCGCCTCGCTGGACAAGATGCGCTTCTGGACGGTCGGTTCGCTCGCCGACGCCCAGCCCGCCACCGTGGTCAAGGTGCTGCCCTTCGTCGCGGCGGGCCTGCTGCTCGCCCTCGCCCTGGCCCGGCCGCTCAACGCCCTGGCGCTCGGCGACGACTCGGCGCGCGCCCTCGGCGCGCGCCCCGCCCTCACCCGCAGCGCCGCCATCGTGGCCGTCACGCTCCTGTGCGGAGCGGCCACCGCGGCCTGCGGGCCGATCGTCTTCGTGGGACTGATGGTGCCTCACTTCGTACGGGCCCTGACCGGGCCGGACCTGCGCTGGTTGCTGCCCTACTGCGCGGTGCTCGCGCCCGTGCTGCTGCTCGGCGCCGACGTGCTGGGCCGGGTGCTGGGCAGCCCCGGCGAGCTGCAGGTGGGGATCGTGACGACCGTGCTCGGCGGGCCGCTGTTCCTCTGCTTCGTGCGCCGCGGCAAGGCGGTGCGGGCATGAGCGCCGTACGGTCGAGCGTCATACGCTTCGGGGCCGGCCGCTCCGTGCGCTTCCGCCCGCGGGCGCTGGCCGTGAGCGCCGGCTGCGCGCTGCTGGCGCTCGTCCTCGGCGTCTTCGCCGTCGGCAGCGGCGAATTCACCATCGGCCCGGCGGACGTCGTGCGCACGCTGCTCGGCGACGGCGACCCTGCACAGGACTTCATCGTCAACGAACTGCGGCTGCCCCGCGTGGCCACCGCCCTGCTGGTGGGCGCCGCCCTGGCACTGGCCGGCGCCCTCTTCCAGTCGCTCGTACGCAACCCCCTGGGCAGCCCCGACGTGCTCGGCTTCACCCAGGGCGCGGCGGTCGGGGCGCTCGCCGTGGTCGTCATGGGCGGCAGCAGCCTGGCCCTGGCGGCCGGCGCCGTGACCGGAGGACTGGTCACCGGCGTGGCCGTCTACCTGCTGGCGTGGCGGCACGGCGTGCACGGGCAGCGACTGGTCCTGGTCGGCATCGGCACCGCCGCCATCCTCACCGGGGTCAACGGCTACCTGCTGACGCGCGGACAGCTCATGGACGCGGCGCGCGCCGTGCTCTGGCTCACCGGCAGCCTCGACGGCCGCGGCTGGAAGGACGTACTCCCGCTGCTCGTCGCGATGGCCGTGCTGGTGCCCGTGGTGCTCCTCGGCTGCGGGCGCGCCCTGCGGGTCGTCGAGATGGGCGACGACGTCGCGAGTGGTCTGGGCATCCGCGTCGAGCGGCTGCGCCTCGTCCTGCTGGCCGCGGCCGTCCTGCTCGCCTCCTTCGCGGCAGCCGCCGCAGGCCCCGTGAACTTCGTGGCGCTCACCGCCCCCCAGCTGGCCAAACGGCTGACCAAGGCGCCGGGCCCCAATCTGCTGCCCTCCATGTGCGTCGGCGCGGCCATGCTCGTCGGCGCGGACCTGGCCGCCCAGCGGGTGTTCCCCGGCCACCAGCTGCCGGTCGGCGTGGTGACGGGCGTCCTCGGCGGCGGCTACCTGGTCTGGCTGCTGGCCGCCGAGCGCAGGGCAGGGCGGATATGAGCAGGCCGATATGAGCACGCAGGCGACGGACGGACGGAACGGAGCACGGAGCATGGAACACGGCGGATCACGGCTGAGCGGCCGCGGACTGACCCTCTCCTACGAGCGGCGGACCATCGCCGAAGACCTGACCGTCGCCATCCCCGGCCGGTCCTTCACGGTCGTCGTCGGCCCCAACGCCTGCGGCAAGTCCACCCTGCTGCGCGCCCTGTCGCGCACGCTCAAGCCCGCCTCCGGGTCCGTACTGCTGGACGGACAGGACATCGCCGCCCTGCCCGCCAAGCAGGTCGCGCGGACCCTGGGCCTGCTGCCGCAGTCCTCCATCGCACCCGACGGCATCACGGTCGCCGAACTCGTCTCCCGCGGCCGCTACCCGCACCAGAAGCTGCTGCGCCAGTGGTCGCCGGACGACGAGCGCGTCGTCGCCGGTTCGATGGCGGCGACCGGCGTCGCCGACCTCGCCGACCGCATGGTCGACGAGCTGTCGGGCGGCCAGCGGCAGCGCGTGTGGATCGCCATGGCCCTCGCCCAGGAGACGCCGCTGCTGCTCCTCGACGAGCCGACGACCTACCTCGACATCGCCCACCAGATAGAGATCCTCGACCTCTGCGCGCGGCTGCACGAAGAGGAGGGCCGCACGCTGGTGGCCGTGCTCCACGACCTCAACCACGCCGCCCGCTACGCCACGCACCTGATCGCCATGCGCGACGGCCGGGTGGTGGCCGAGGGCGCACCGGGCGACATCGTGACCGCCGACCTGGTGGAGGAGGTCTTCCGGCTGCCGTGCCGGGTGATCGACGACCCGGAGACGGGCACACCGCTCGTCGTGCCCGCCGACCGTCGACGGGCGTCCGTGACCGCGCACGCTGGAGGGAAGGCATGAGCATCAAGGTGTACCGGGACGCCTGGGGCATACCGCACCTGCGGGCCGACAGCGCGGGCGAACTCGCCTTCGCGCAGGGGCACAACGCGGCCCTGGACCGCGGCTGGCAGCTCGAGGTCGAGCGGCACCGCTCGCAGGGCACCTCGGCGGCTTTCCTGGGCGCCGGTTCGCTCGCCTGGGACCGCCTCGCCCGGCAGGCCCGGCTGGACGACACCGCCCGGCGCTGCTTCGACGGCCTGGACGCGGAGACCGCCGCATGGGTGCGCTCGTACGTCGACGGCGTCAACGCCGGTCTCGACGAAGGGGCCCGGCGGGCACCGGAGTTCGCGGCCGCCGGGCTCACGGCGGGACGGTGGCAGCCGTGGACGCCGCTGGCCGTCTGGCTCTCCCACCACCTCCTCTTCGCGGGCTTCCCGGCCAAGCTCTGGCGCGAGCAGGTGGCCCGTACGCTCGGCGCGGAGGCGATCGGCGTGTTCGCCGCCGACGGCCCCGCCACCTCCGGCAGCAACGGCTGGCTCGTAGCGGGCGACCGCACCGCCACGGGTGCCGCCCTCATCGCGGGCGACCCGCACCGGTTCATCGAGGACCCGGGCATCTACCAGCAGATCCACCTGTCCTGCCCCGAGTTCGACGTGGTCGGGCTCGCGGTCCCGGGCGTCCCCGGCATCGCCCACTTCGGGCACACCGGCACGGTGGCCTGGGCGATCACCAACGCCATGGCCGACTACCAGGACCTCTACCGGGAGCGCCTGCGGCGCCGGCGAAAGCGCGTGGAGGCGCTGGGCCCGGACGGCTGGGAGGCGGCCGCCGCGCACGTCGAGACGGTCGAGGTGACGGGGGGCGAGCCGGTCGAGGTCGAGGTGATCGAGACCGGGCGCGGCGTCGTGATCATCGGGGGCCCGGAGGAGGACGACGGGGAAGCGATCAGCCTCCGCTGCCCGCCGCGCGTCCGCGAAGACCTCGGCTTCGCGACCCTCCCCCTCCTGCTCAGGGCCAAGACCGTCGCCGACGTGGACCACGCCTTCGACCGATGGGCCGAGCCCGTCAACGTCGTGCAGGCGGCCGATACGGACGGTGGCCTGCTGCACCGCGTCGCGGGCGCGGTGCCGGTCCGTCACCGGGACAACGGCCTGCGCGTCGTGCCGGCGTGGGAGCCCGCGCACGCGTGGCGCGGCTGGCACCGCGACATGCCGCGCGAGGCGGTCGACGGCTTCGCGGTGATGGCCAACCAGCGCGGCCTGGCCGAGCCGCTCGGCGTCGAATTCGCCCCGCGCCACCGCGCCGAGCGGATCCGGCAGCTGCTGGACGTGCCGAAGACCTGGACGGCCGCGGACATGACGGCCATCCACATGGACACCCGGCTCGGCTCGGCCGCGCCCCTGCTGGAGCTGCTGTCGCAGCTGGACGGCCTCGGCCCCGACGCCGCACGCCTGCGCGACCGGCTGCTGCGCTGGGACCGGCGCATGGACGCCGACAGCACCGACGCCATGGCCTTCGCTGCCGTGCGCGCCGCGGTCGTACGACGGCTGGCGGCCCACCCGGCACTGGCCGGACTGGCCGAACCCCCGGCGTATCCCGAGGTGTTCCTGCCGTGGCTCGCGCTGATCCCGCGCGTCGCCTACGCGCTGGAGGGGCTGCTGACGTCCGGGCTGCTGCCTGCCGCGGACCGGGCCGAGGCGGTCAGGGCGGCCGTCGAGGACGTGGCGGGAGAGCCGATCGTCCCCTGGGGCGAGGCGCACCGGCTCGCGCCCTGGCAGGCGCTGCCCGGCGCCGAGCCCGAGGAGTGGCCGGCGGTCTCCGGCGACCACGACTGCGTGCTGTCCACATCGAGCATCCCGGGCATCACCGACCGCAGCGTGCGCGGCCCGTCCGCCCGCTACGTATGGGACCTCGCGCGGCGCGAGGACAGCATGTGGATCGTCCCGCTCGGCGCCCTGGGCGTGCCCGGGGAGGGCCACCACCGCGATCAGTTGCCGCTGTGGCAGCGCGGGGAGCTCGTCCCCGTGATCACCGACTGGAACCAGCTCACCGAGGAACGACATGACCACTGAGCCCGCCGCGCCTGAGGAGCAGCACGAGGAGAAGATCGAAGGGTTCGGCACCGTCCGGATCCGCCCGGTCGACCCGCGTACGGACATCGACCTGATCCACGGCTGGGTCGGCGAGGAACGGGCCCGCTTCTGGGGCATGCGGGAGGCGGGGCGCGAGCGGGTCCAGGAGATCTACGCATACCTGGACTCGCTCACCACGCACCACGCCTACCTCCTGCACCGGGACGACCGTCCGGTGGCCCTCTTCCAGACCTACGAACCGGAAGCCGACCCGGTCGGCGAGTGCTACGACGTCCAGCCGGGCGACTTCGGCATCCACCTGATGATCGGCCCCGCGGAGGGAGCCCCGGAGCCGGGCTTCACGGAGACGCTGCTGACGGTCTTCCTGGGCTGGATCCTGGCCGCGGACCCGAACCGGAAGCGGATCATTGCGGAACCCAACGCCCTCAACGAGAAGGCGACGGCACGCCTGCTGCGGACGGGCTTCGAGCGCGGCCCGGAGGTCGAACTACCGGAGAAGCGAGCACAGTTGGTGTTCCTGAGCAGGGACGTCTTCGAGCGCCGCCACCCCGCCCGTGTGAAGATCTGACCTTTCCGATGTCACGGCCCCACCGGCGCGGGATCATTGCCGCAACACTGCGCCAGGGGGCTGGGGGTCATCGTGACGGTCGGCAAACAACGCTTCTTCGTCAGCTACGCGGGCCCGGACCGCGCCTGGGCGGAGTGGACGGGCTGGCACCTCGAACAGGCCGGCCACACGGTGGAGCTGGACCGGTGGGACTGGGCTACGGGGGACGACTTCGTCGGGCGGATGGATCACGCGCTGGCCCATGCCGACGCGGTGGTGGCGCTCTTCTCGCAGAACTACTTCGGGCCGGGGCGGTGGACGCAGGCCGAGTGGAAGGCCACGGTCGCCGGTAAGGGCCGTCTCGTTCCCCTGGCCATCAAATCCCTGGCGGACGAGGACGTGCCGCCCCTGCTGAGGGGGCTGATCCGCAAGGAACTGCATGGGCTCGACGAGAACGAGGCCGTGGCGGCGCTGCTGGAGGCGGTCGACGGGCCGTCGCGGCCGGTCGAATCGGTCGCCTACCCGGGAGCGGACGACACCGGTCCCGACGCGGCGCCCGACGGTGCGCGTCCTCGCCTTCCCCGGGACGACGACCGGCCGGAGGTCTGGAACGTCGCCAGGCGCAACCTGGACTTCTCGGGACGCGAAGCCGAGATCACCCGGCTTCGCGTCGGCTTCCTCGGCGGGCGGCAAGCCGCGGTCCAGGCGCTGCACGGCATGGGCGGCATCGGCAAGACGCAGATCGCGTTGGAGTACGCCTATCGGTTCGCCAGCCAGTACGACCTGGTGTGGTGGATCGACGCGGAGCAGGCGGACCAGATTCCGGTGCACTTCACCGAACTCGCCGACCGCCTCGGCATCGCCAAACCCGACGCCGGTACCGAGTACAACGCCCGCATACTCCTGCAACACCTGCGCACACGGCACCGCTGGCTCGTGATCCTCGACAACGCCGAGCACCCCGACCAGATCGAACCGTGGACGCCCGACGGCACCGGCCACACCCTGATCACCTCGCGCGACCCCAACTGGCGCGGCCTCGCCCACCAGACCGGCCTGGACGTCTTCACCCGCACCGACTCCCTGGCCTATCTCGAAGCCCGCCTCCCGAGCATCAGCGCCGATGAGGCGGGCGTCCTCGCGGAGGCCGTGGGCGACCTTCCGCTCGCTCTCGCACAGGCTGCGGGCGTCATCGGCAGTGGCATGACCCTCGACCGCTACTGCCGGCTTCTCGCCACCAGCACCGCCCGGATCTTGCAGGAGGGCGACGCTCCGGGCTATCCGGCCTCGCTGGCCGCGGCGGTCGACATCGCGACCACGCGCCTCACGGATGAACATGCCGAATCCGGGGCGTTGCTCCGCCTCGGTGCCTTTCTGGGGCCCGAGCCGATTCCCAACGCCTGGCTGGAGAATGCGCGCCCCCGGCTTGCCACCATTCCCGGCGATCCCGACGACTTGATGTGGCTGCATTCCGCACTCCAGCCTCTCGGGCGCTATGGACTGGCGCGCATCGACCACCAGGTGTTCCAGATCCACCGGCTCACCCAGGCCGTCATCCGCGACCAGACGAGTCCCGAGCAGGCCGGAATGATCCGGGATGACATCGCCGCCGTCCTGGCGTGCGTGGACCCGGGGGACCCGGACACTCCGGAAACGTGGTCTGCCTGGGCGTCCGCGGCCTCTCATCTCACCGCGCCTCATGCGGTGGTCGCCGACCGGCCGGAATTGCGCCCCATGCTCCTGCAGGCCGCTCTCTTCCTCATCCGGAGCGGCCAGGCCCGCGGCGCCCATGGCCTCGCCCTCTCCCTGCAGCAGGCTTGGGGCGCCGAACTGGGAGAGGACCACCCGGACACGCTGACCGCGATGCAGTACCTCGGCCACGCGACCGCGGACATCGGCGATGTGGCGGAGGCCCGCCGTGTCGTCGAGGACACCCTCGCTCGCCGTCGGCACACCCTCGGCAGTGACGATCCCCAGACTCTCCAGTCGGCCAACGATCTGGCGGTGATCCTCGACCAGTTGGGCATCAGCGTGCACACCCGGGAAATGTACGAGGACACCCTCGCCCGCCGTCGGCGCGTTCTCGGCGACGACCACCCGGACACCCTCCAGTCGGCCCTGAATCTGGGCCTTGCCCTCCTTGAGTACGGAAAGCTCGAGGAGGCCCGCCGACTGGTCGAGGACGCCCTGGTCCGTCGTCGACGGGCCCTCGGTGACGACCACCCGCAGAGCCTCGAAGCGGCCGCCGGACTCGCCTCCGTCCTTTACGAATGCGGCGATTACGCCGAAGCTCACCGCATGCACGCGGATACGCTCGCCCATCAGCGCCGGGCCCTTGGCGACGACCACCCTCAGACACTGCAGTCGGTTCAGAGCCTCGCTGCCGCGCTGATGCAGGTCGGGAAATACGAAGGCGCCCGCCCTCTGCTGGAGGATGCCCTCGCCCGCCGCCGTCGCACCTTCGGTGATGATCACCCGGAAACCATCGAGTGCGCCCGGCGCTACGCTTCCGCTCTGTCCCACGTCGGTGAACAGCCGGAAGCTCACCGGATGCTCGAAGACGTCCTCGCCCGTTGCCGCCGTAATTTCGGCGACGACCACGGGCGCACGATTCGCTCGGTGAATGCCCTTGCCGTCTTCCTGTACGAGGCAGGCGAATACGTGCAAGCTCGCCGCCTGTTGGAGGACGCGCACGCCAGGGCTCGGCGCATCCTCGGCGACGAAAGGATCGAGACGCTCCGCATCGCCGAAAGCCTCGGCCTCACCTTGTACCGGCTTCGCTGTTACCCGGAATCGGTCGCGATCCTCGAAGACACGCGCGCCCGGCAGCGGCGCCTTCTCGGCGATGGTCACGTGGACACCGTGCACACCACTCAGTCTCTCGCCCGCACCTACACGGCCATGGGTAAACGCTTCGCCGCCCAGCGCCTCCTCTCCCCCAAAAAACAAGGCAAACGCCGCTTCGGCCGCAAGTCCCGCTAGCCGAGGGCGACCTGCGCCCGTAGCGGTGCACGCGCCGGCCCAAGCGGAACCCTCGGGGTCCCCACTAAGGGTCCCCGGGGGCCGGGCTCATCCCCGTTCATGATCACTGGGGGCCTCGTCGCCGCCTACCTTGATGGCACAGCAACCGCTACCGCCACAGACGAGGATCCCCACCCCATGTCGCACCGCAAGGCCGCCGCTGCCTCCGTGCTTCTCGCCGCCGCTCTGCTCGCCCCCGCTGCCCCCGCCATGGCGGCCGCGCCCGCGCCCGACGGGGCCGACCGGGCCGCCCTGCAGCAGGCGCTCGATGCGACCGTTGCCGCCGGGGTGCCCGGAGCCGTGGCCGAGGTTCGGGACGGGCGCGGGGTGTGGCGGGGCAGCAGCGGCGTCGGCGATCTGCAGAGCGGGCAGGCCGCGCACGCCGGGGACCGGTTCCGGGCCGGAAGCGTGACCAAGAGCTTTGTGGCGACGCTTGTACTTCAGCTTGTGGCCGAGGGCAAGGTGGGGCTCGATGAGGTCATCGAGCGACAGTTGCCCGGTGTGGTTCCCAATGGCGAACACATCACCGTGCGGCAGCTGCTCAATCACACCAGCGGGCTGGCCAACTTCTCCGACGTGCTGCTGAAGAAGAAGGACCCGGTGCGGGATGCGCAGAAGGCCACGTACACGCCGCTCCAGCTCATCGCGCTGATCGCCGACGCGAAGGACCGGCCCGCGCCCGGCACGACCTGGGAGTACTCCAACACCAACTACGTCGTCCTCGGGCTGCTCATCGAGCACGTCACCGGGCGCTCGCTGGGCCACGAGATCGACCACCGCATCGTGAAGCCCCTGCACCTGACCGGCACCACGTTCCCGACCACCTCGGGCATCTCCGGGGCGCATCTGCACGGCTACGACTGGATCGACGGCAGGGGTCCCGGCGCCGGCCCCACGGACCTCACCGAATTCAGCCCCTCCGCCTACTGGGCCGCCGGGACGCTGATCTCCACCACGCACGACCTGAACACCTTCTTCAAGGCGCTCCTGGGCGGCCGGCTGCTCCCGCCCCGCCTGACGAAGGAGATGCGCGACATGCACCCCATGAACCCCGAGCGGACCAACCGTTTCTACGGGCTGGGCCTGGAGAGCAACGGCAACCTGTGCCCGTCCGACGGGCCGGTCGTCGGGCACACGGGAGAGGTCGTGGGATACCAGACCTTCAGCTTCACCTCGGCGGACGGCAAGCGGCAGGTCACTCTCTCCGTGAACACCGGCCTGACCATGAACGATGCGTCCGGGGCGGCCGCGATGAAGATGGTCTCCACCGCCCTGTGCCACACCAAGTGATCCGACTGGAGGCGCCCCGAGCACTTATGGCGCCTCCATGACGACCGTTGCGGAAGCAGTGATTTCGCGGGCAAACATTCGATGTGTCGGGTTTCGATTTACACGGGAAAATCCACCTTTTGGGTGAACTACTAGGTCATATGTGTGGGGCGCTTCTGGCTGAGGCATGGTCAGAAAATAGGCTGGCGCGCCACCGGGCGGGGCCCTTGCATTGGGAGTGCTGCGATGACCACTTCTGACTCCTCCACACGTACCTGTCCGTTCAGGCACGACGAAGCACTGGAAGTCGATCCACTGATGGCCCGGTTGCGGGCGGAGGCGCCCGTCGCCCGCGTCCGCATGCCGTACGGCGAGGGCGACGGTGAATGCTGGCTGGTGACGCGTTATGAAGACGTGCGGCTGGTCACCTCGGACCGGCGGTTCAGCCGGGCCGCGTTGATCGGCCGTGACTTCCCGCGCATCACCCCGGCACCCATCGCCCAGTCCGAGGCGATCAACCTCATGGATCCGCCCGCTCTGAACCGGCTGCGGCGCCTGGTCGTCAAGGCGTTCAGCAACAACCAGGTCGACGAGCTGCGGCCCGGCACGCAGCGGATCGTCGACGCCCTGCTGGACGAGATGGCCGAGCACGGCGCCCCCGCCGACGTGGCCGCGCACCTGGCGGCCAAGCTCCCGCTGACGACGATCTGCGAGCTGCTGGACGTCCCCGAGGCGGACCGGCCGAAGCTGCGCGGCTGGGCCATGGCCATGATGTCCATGAAGCCGGCCGACAAGGCGGCGGCCGCCGAGGCCAAGTCCGGACTCCGCGAGTACTTCGCGGAGTTGTCCGCCGAGCGGCGTGCCAAACCGGGCAGTGACCTGCTCAGCGCGCTCGCCACGGCCCGCGTGGGCGAAGAGATGCTCGACGGCCAGGAGTTGGCCGTCATGGGCATGCTGCTGCTCGTCACCGGACACGACACCAGCACCTACGAAATCAGCAACATCGTCTACACCCTGCTGACGCACCCGGCCCAGCTCGGACAGCTGCGGGCCCGCCCGGAGCTGCTGCCGCAGGCCCTCGAGGAGCTGCTGCGGTACATCCCGTTCCGGCAGGGCGTCGGCATTCCGCGGGTGGCCGTGGAGGACGTCAAGGTCGGTGACGTCACCATCCGCGCGGGCGACACGGTGCACGTGTCGTATCTGACGGCCAACCGCGACGACGTCGCCTACGACCGTGCCGACGAGCTGGACTTCGAGCGCGCGAACCCGGCTCCCCATATGACCTTCGGTTATGGAACCCACCACTGCCTAGGGGCACATCTGGCGCGGATGGAACTCCAGACCGCCATCGGCACTTTGCTCACCCGATTCCCTGAACTGCGGCTGGCTGTACCGGCGGAGGAGGTGCAGTGGAACACCACCTCGATCTGGCGGTACCCGCTGGCCCTGCCGGTCGCCTGGTAAGGAGGCCGTGTCATGGCAACGTTGTGCAGACCAGCCATCGCCGTCCCCGAGTATGTGATCACGAGGGAACAGACCCTGGAGCTCGCGCGCACCCTGCACGCCGATCACCCGCAGCTTGAGCTCGCGCTCCGGCTGATCGGCAACACGGGCGTGCAGACCAGGCACCTCGTGCAGCCGATCGAGGACACGCTGAAGCATCCCGGATTCACCGTCCGCAACGCACGCTACGAAAGGGAGGCCAAGGCGCGGGTGCCCGATGTCGTGCGCCGCGCACTGGAGAACGCCGAGGTGTCCGCCCAGGACATCGACATGATCGTGTACGTGTCGTGCACGGGCTTCATGATGCCGTCGATGACCGCCTGGCTGATCAACACGATGGATTTCAAGGCCGAGACCCGTCAGCTGCCCATCGCCCAGCTGGGTTGTGCCGCCGGGGGCGCCGCGATCAACCGGGCCCACGACTTCTGTACGGCCTATCCGACGGCGAACGTGCTGATCGTCGCCTGCGAGTTCTGCTCCCTGCTCTACCAGCCGACGGACCTGGGGGTGGGCAATCTGCTCTCCAACGGGCTCTTCGGGGACGCCCTGGCGGCGGCCGTGGTGCGCGGGGCGGGCGGGCACGGCGTGCGGATCGAGCGGAACGGCTCGCACCTGGTGCCCGACACCGAGGAGTGGATCTCGTACGGGGTGCGGGACACCGGCTTCCACTTCATCCTCGACAAGCGGGTGCCGGGCACGATGGCCATGCTCGCCCCGGCCATGCGCGACATGGCGCGGCCGTACGACTGGGACGTCTCCGAGCTCGACTTCTACATCGTGCACGCAGGCGGACCGCGCATCCTGGACGACCTCGGGCGCTACCTGGGGCTGTCCCAAGAAACGTTCCGCTACAGCCGGGCGACGCTCACGGAGCGGGGCAACATCGCCAGCGCGGTCATCTTCGACGCGCTCGACCGGCTCTTCGAGGACGGGGGTGCCGACGACTCGGCGCGCGGCGTGATCGCCGGGTTCGGGCCGGGCATCACGGCCGAGATCGCCCTGGGCACCTGGACGGTGCCGGGGAACGGGCGGGACGGGGACCGTGTGGCGGGGCGGGAGTCGGTGACGCTCCCCGCCTAGGGCCCGCACCGGCCCCTCGGGCGCAACCGCCTAACCGCCCCGCCCCGTCGCGCCGAAGAGGCGGCGCACGGCGGCCCGCAGGTCCGGGCGATTGCCGATCCGCTGGGAAGCCGGGCGGCCGGGCGCCTCCTGCTGGGGCGCTCCGGTCGTCCGCAGCAGTTCACGCACAGGGCCGGGAGCCAGTGGCTCCCGGCCCGCCGCTTTGAGCACACCCTGTACGGATGCCAGCGCGCCGGCCACCATCGCCGCGGCGGCCGACGTGCCGGAGAAGACGTCCGTGTACCAGCGGTCCTCCTCGCCGCCGCCGAGGAGATCGCCGGGGCCGTCGCCGTCGGCGCCCGCCGTGGTCACCTCGCGGCCCCAGCCCTGGACGTCCACCCGGGAGCCGAAGCCGGAGCACACCAGCCGGGACCGGTCAGGGCCGTGATCGCGGCCGTGGGTGCCCGGCGGCGGGGCGCCCGCACCCACCAGGACCGCCCCCGAGCAAGGGCCCGTGGACGAGAGGGGGTTGCGCCACCAGAAGGGGAAGCCGTCCGGGTGCCTGTCGTAGAGCGCGTCGTCCAGCGACTCCGCGCCGTTGCCGGCCGCAGACACGACCACCACGCCCTTGGCCGTCGCATGGCGGATGGCCGCGAAGTCGTCCGGCCACCACTCCAGCGGTATGCAGCCGCGCTGGTCGTCGCGGAGCGCGTGCCCGAAGCGGGGTCCGGGGCGGTGCAGGCCGATCACCAGGAGGTCGCCCGGCGCGAGCCGGTCGGCCGCGGCGCGGACGGCACGGGCGGTGCCGATGCCGTGGCAGGACGCCGCCGCGATCAGCGCCCGTGGCGCAATGCCCGTGATCCCCGAACCCCCGCCGCAGGAACCGCCGATGACGGCCAGCACGCTCGTGCCGTGATGGCGCCAGCCCGCATCCTCGACGGGCGTACCGGCGACGACTCCGGCGAGCTTGCGCCCGAGGGCCTCGTGCCCGAGCCGCCAGGCGCCGCCCACGTCGACGACGCCCACGCCGTCGCCCGCCCCGCCGGGCAGCGCCCAGGCCCACAGCGCGTCCACACCGCCCGGTGCCGGGGCGAGGTGCCCTTGGCGGGCGGAGAGGTCGGGGGTGGGCCGCCCGCCGGGGCAGGTTGCTGCGGGGGAGCGGGGTACGCCCGGGGCGAGGGTGGCGGGCAGGGCGCCCGGTTTCACGTACGCCGCGTCGATGCCCGGCAGCGCGGGCAGCCGGGCGGCCAGTTCGTCGACCCGCCGGCCGGCGCCGCGGGCCCGGTGGAAGAGGGACAGCTCGGGTACGGGCGTGGAGCCGGCCCCGAAGAGCGGCTCCAGGGTGAGCCGTTCCTCCTCCAGGAACAGGGCGAGGGCGGGCGGTTCCCAGCCGCTTGCCGGGAGCGGCGCGTGCGCGGCGCGGGCGTCCGCGATCACGATGAGCTCGGGATCGGCCGGGAGGCAGGGCAGGAGGCCCGCGCCGCATATCGCGTCCATCGCTCGACCACTCCCCTCGCGGCGCCGTCCCGCTTGCCGGCCCTTTGCCGACCTCTCGTCGGCCCCTCGCCGGCCTCAATGTGCTCGGGTGGCCGAAGGGCTGACAAGGCAGGGAAATGGGACACGGCGCCGGGAGGGAATTTTGGCCAAAAGAGGTTTGGAACGTCGGACGCTCTAAACGTTGAACGATGTGCTAAAGGTCGAACTCGGCCGGGTCGATGCCCACGGCGAAGCACGCCTCGCGCACCACGGCCTGCTCGGTCTTGTCGAAGTCGCCGTCGGCGCCGCCGATGACAATGCCGATCTGAATCACGGCGCGGGCCTCGGTGGGCTTCTTCTGCACCTTGCCGATGGTCTGCAGGATGCTGACCTTGCCGAAGTCGTAATCGGCGGTCAGCTTCTGGCAGTAGTCGTTGAACCGCGCCTGCAGATCGTCGGCCGGGAAGTTCTGCAGGACGTCGTTGGTGGCGATCAGCGAAGCGACGCGCTGCCGCTCCGAGGCGTCGATCGAGCCGTCCGCGGCCGCCACCAGTGCGCACATCGCCATGCTCGCGTCACGAAATGCGCCGCTCTTCAAGTCGTTCTTCTTCGCTATGAGCTGGCCCTGCATCGTCGTGGCCGAATCCTTGAGCCGGTCCCAGAGCGCCATGTGTTGTCTCCTTGTGAAACTAGGGGTGCAAAAGGAGAAGCGTTTCGGAGGGTAAAGAAGTTCCCAAGAGGGAAATGGAGTCAGCTCGCCAGCGGATCCAGGTGCAGGGGCTTCACCTTTCCCTCCATCATGGCGCCCAGCCCCACCACCGCACACACATCGGGCTGGTCCGCGATGCGGACCAGCATGCCCGTCGCCGCCTCGATCATCGTGTCCAGCCCAGGCAGCCGTGCGCTGCCGCCCGCGAGCATGACGCCGCGCTCGGCGAGGTCGGCCACCAGGTCGGGCGGGCACTCGCGCAGGACGCGCCCCATGGCGTCGAGCACGGCCGTCAGCGGCGTCTGAATGGCCTCGCGGACGTGCGCCGTGTTGACCAAAACCGTGCGCGAGAGGCCCGTGGCCACGTCCCGCCCGCGGACCTCCGTCTCGGTGCCGCCGCCGCCCGTCGTCCGGTCCGAGTAGAGCGCCAGGTGCAGCGGGTGCAGCCCCTGGGAGGGCAGCATCAGCTCGTGCTCGCTGCGCAGATGCTGGATCACGGCGTAGTCGATGGCATCGCCGCCGACCTGCACCTTCTCCGCCGCCACGATCGCACCCAGCGACAGGACGGCGACCTGTGTGGACGCCGCGCCGCACACCACGATCATCGTGGCCTCCGGCCGCTCGACCGGCAGTCCGCAGCCGACGGCCGCGGCGATCAGGGTGTCGACGAGCTCGACCCGGCGCGTGCCGAGGGCGCTGAGGGTCTCGATGGCCGCGCGCTGCGCGATGGGCTTGGCGTCGTGCGGCAGGCAGACGGCGGCGCGCAGCATCGGCTTGCGCCGCCACGTCCGGCGGATCTTGTCGCTGACGAGGAAGCGCAGCATGCGCTGCGCCATGTCGATGTCGACGACCGTGCCCCCGGAGATGGGTCGCAGCACCTGGATGTGGCCGGGCGTACGGCCCGCCATGCCCTCGGCCAGCGAGCCGACCGCGATCAGCGAGCCCGTGCGGGTGTTGACCGCGGCCAGGCTCGGTTCGTCCACGACCAGGCCGGTGTCCTTGAGGTAGACGCGGGTCCTGGCCGCGCCGAGGTCGACGGCGACGGTGCAGCGGCTCAGCTGTTCGAGACTGAGGGTCATCACGGGGTCCTGCCTCGGGTCCGGGGCCGACGGAAGCGGGCGCGGCCGGGACCTTCCGTCCCGCGGCCCATGTGGTCATCGTGCAAGGCGGCGCGCCGTGCCGCCCGCTGTAATGAGCCGCACGGGGGAGTGCGAGGGAGGGGTGGTGGCGCTGTTCCACGAGGCCGTCAAGGCGTGATGACGCCGTTTCAGGGCACACGCGAAGGAGGGGCGGAGACGAGCACCCCCGTGGCACGTCTCCGTCCTTCCCTCGTGCGGAAGCGAGTCTGCCACCGGGGTCTGACAACGGGTCTGACCTGGGGAATTGCCGTCTGTGCGGATAGGTCGCCGATGCGCTGCGATGAACCTACGCTCGGAATATGAACGAGCCACGGACATGGCAGGTCGCAGCCGATGTCGAGGGCCGTCCGGCTCAGCGGGAGTGCGCCCATCTGGGGGAGGCGCGCGAGGTGAGCCCGAGCTCGACCGAGGGCTGCGAGGACTGTCTGCGCATCGGAAGCACGTGGGTGCACCTGCGCGAGTGCCTGATCTGCGGGCACGTGGGGTGTTGCGACAGCTCGCCCAACCGGCACGCGAGCGCGCATGCGCACGCCGAGAGCGGCCATGACCTCGCCCGGTCCTTCGAACCGGGCGAGGAGTGGGCGTGGTGCTACGCGGACGAGTTGCTGCTGATGCCGGCCTGAGCCACGCGGCGGGAATTCACAGCTGCGGCGCCAGCGCCTCCCGGTACCTCACCAGCTGGACTTCCGCACCCCCGGCAAGTACCCCGCATGTGCCTGCTCCCGGAAGCCGATCCGGGACAGCCCGAAGGCGCGCAGGTAGCCGCGCGGGCGGCCGTCCACGGAGTCGCGGTTGCGCACCCGCGTGGCGCTGGCGTCGCGCGGCTGGCGCTGCAGCTCGCGCTGGGCGGTCAGCCGCTCCTCGGCGGAGCTGCCGGGGTTGCGGACGATGGCCTTGAGCAGGGCCCGGCGGGCCGCGTAGCGGGCCACGACGAGACGCCGCGCCTCGTTCTTCGCGATCTTGCTCTTCTTCGCCATCAGACCTTGCCCCCTCGTGCCCGGATGCGGGCCACTGCCGCCTCGATGCCGATCGCGTCGACGGTCTTGATGCCCTTCGCGCTGAGCGTGAGGCGGATGTGGCGGCCCTCGCTCGCGAGCCAGTAGCGCTTGTGCTGGATGTTGGGGTCGAAGCGGCGGCTGTTGCGCCTGTGGGAGTGGGAGACGGTGTTGCCGAAGCCGGGCTTGCGGCCGGTCAGTTGGCAGCGGGCGGGCATGGCCGGAACCTCCTAATGAAAATGGAAACCATTTCTGTATAGTAGCGGCCATGGCCCGCAGCGAACTACGCCCCGTCATCAAGCTCAGGTCCACCGCCGGGACCGTTCCCCAAGCTCTCGGCTTCGCTCGAGCAGGGGAGGCCCCAACCACCTACGTGACCCGCAAGAACCGCCGTAACGACCCCGACCGACTGGAACTGCGCAAGTTCGACCCCGTCGTCGGCCGGCACGTCGTCTTCCGGGAGGAGCGCTGATGTCCGCATCCGCCCTGCCCGTGGTCCTCGTGGCGGGCCTGCACCGCGACGCCCGGCGCACGGCCGTCGAGCGGCTGCTGGCCACCGTGCCGGGGAGCGTGGCGCTCCACCACGACCTGTCCACCGCCTCCTCCGGCGCGGTCCGCAGGACCGTGCGGGACCGCTCCGGCGTCCTCGACGAGAGCGAGGCGCCTTTGGTCAACGACTGCGCCTGCTGTGCGCTGCGCGAGGACCTGATCCCCGAGTTGGAGCGGCTCGCCGCGGCCGGCACCTGCCGGCTCGCCGTCGTCGAGCTGTGGGACTCGGTCGAGCCCAAGGCCATGGCCGAGGTCGTCGCCGCGCACGGTGCGCCCGAGGCCCGGCTGACGGGCGTGCTGACGGCCGTGGACCCGGCCCTGGTGCTGCCCGCCCTGGCCTGCGGCGACGACCTCGCCGAAGCAGGGCTGGCGGCCGCGCCGAGCGATCAGCGCACGGTGGGGGACACCTTCGCCCGGCAGGTGGAGTACGTCTCCGTCCTGGCGCTCGTCCCGGGCCCCGAGGCCCCGGACGACGCCGACAGCGCGCTGCTCGCGCAACTGGCGCCCGCGGCACGGCACGTTCCGGTCGATTCGGTGGACCTGGCGGCCGCCGCGGTGGCCGGTTTCGACGTGGAGGCGGCTGCCGCCCGCCAGCATCCGGCCTGTGCGCTGCTGCCGCAGGAGGCCGATGCACACGGGGTGTCCACGCTCGTATGGCGCGGCCACCGCCCCTTCCACCCCGGGCGGCTCTACGCGGCGCTGGAGGACCTGACCTGCGCCGCGACCCGCAGCCGCGGGCGGTTCTGGCTCGCCGACCGGCCCGACGCGCTGCTGTCCTGGGACGCGGCGGGCGGCGCCCTGTGCGTGGAGAACGCCGGTCCCTGGCTGGCCTCGCTGCCCGATGCCGCCTGGGAGCTCGTCCCCGCGATCCGCCGCGTGGCCGCGGCCCTCGACTGGCACCCCGAACACGGCGACCGCGCCCAGCACCTGACCTTCACCTCGCCCGGCCTGGACGGCGAGGGCGTGCGCTCGCTGCTGGAGTCCTGCCTGCTCACGGACGCCGAATACGCGGCCGGGCCGACGGGATGGCGCCGCCTGTCACCTGCTTTCGACGAGCTTCTCGACCCCGTTTCCTGATCGAAAAGGACTTCTCCCCAGCGGCAGCCGACGCGGGCGATCAAGAATGCCTGCGAGATGGTGCTCCTGCCGTATTCCAGTTACAAGCATCCGTGAGGTAATGACGGGAACACCCTCAGTGCACGTGCATCGGCTCATGCATAAGCACATGAACGCGGCTATGATCCGGAGCAGTTGTCATCCTCGAATCCACGTTTCTGGATGCGGATGCCCCTGCAACCATCCGGGAGAGCCCAGTGCCCCAGGCGTTCAACGGCATGGCCGCATCGGACATCGAGGGTGCCGTCTGGCACAAGAGCCGGCACTCCAACTCCCAGGGCTCCTGCGTGGAGTTCGCGAAGCTACCGGGTGGCGGGGTCGCCGTACGCAACTCCCGCCACCCGGACGGTCCGGCGCTCGTGTACACACCCGCCGAGATCGAAGCCATGTTGCTCGGCATCAAGGACGGCGAATTCGACTACCTGATACGCGACTAGCCCCGTGGTCTAGTCGCGCGGCAGCCGGAACAGAGCCCAGACGACCTTGCCGTGCAGCGCGCCCGCGAGCGGATGCCAGCCCCAGGCGTCGCTGAACGAATCCACCAGATGCAGCCCGCGCCCGCGCTCGTCCCCGGTGTCCGCTTCCTCCGCCACCGGGCTGTCCTCGCTCGGATCACGTACGGCGCACACCAGGCGCGACGTCCAGCGCATCAGGTGGAGGCGTACGGGCGGCTCGTACTCCGTGCCCAGGGTGTCCGCCGGTATGGCGTAGCGCATGGAGTTGGTCACCAGCTCCGAGACGACGAGTGCCACATCGTCGAAGAGCCCGTAGAGATCCCACTGGCCGAGCGTTGTCCTGGTGAACTTCCGGGCGGTCCGGACCGCTTCGAAACGAGGTGGCAGCGCACAGGAGGCCGAGTTGGAGACGGCGGATGAGTCGATCGGGGGCAGCCCTCTCCATAAGGGGGAGAGCACGGTCGATCCGTTGGTACCCATCCGAGGCACTCCTGGCAATCGAGGACGTGACGTGCACGTGTGCGAGCACCATGGTTCCCAATGCGCGTGGCGGATGCAAGGGCAGATGCACGTGCACGTGGGGGATTTGGGGGCGCACAGGATGGTTGGAGGGTAATTCTCCCTACGCCCCCTGTCGTAGCGCTCCTGTCCGTGGCCGGTCCGCGTAACCGGACATGCACTCAACGGGGCCGGGAGATGGCAGACTTCGGCGCCAGGGGTAGCGGGGGTCGCCCTCAGAGAGGTGCAGAAGCGTCATAACCGGATCAGGACCGGAAGGGGAAGGGGCGCAGAGATGGTCACGAGCGAATCGAGCGGTTCGGTGGTGCGGCGCATACTCCTGGGATCCCAGCTCAGGAGGCTCCGCGAGTCGCGCGGCATCACGCGCGAGGCGGCCGGGTATTCGATCCGCGCGTCCGAATCGAAGATCAGCCGTATGGAGTTGGGCCGGGTGAGCTTCAAGGCGCGCGATGTGGAGGACCTGCTCACGCTCTACGGGGTCACCGACGGCTCGGAGCGCGAAGCGCTGCTGGGCCTGGCCCGCGAGGCCAACGTCGCCGGCTGGTGGCACAGCTACGGTGACGTGCTGCCCGGCTGGTTCCAGACCTACGTGGGCCTCGAAGGGGCCGCCTCGGACATCTCGGTCTACGAGGTCCAGTTCGTGCACGGCCTGCTGCAGACGGAGGGCTACGCCCACGCCGTCGTCGTGCGCGGCCAGCCCAAGGCCGACGACGCCGAGATCGAGCGCCGCGTCTCGCTGCGCATGGAGCGCCAGAAGCTGCTCTTCTCGGAGCGGGCGCCCCGCTTCCACGCGATCCTCGACGAAGCGGCCCTGCACCGCCCCTACGGCGGCGAGACCGTCATGCGCAACCAGCTCCAGCACCTCATCGACATCTCCGAGCAGCCGAACGTGACGCTCCAGGTGATGCCCTTCGAGCACGGCGGGCACGCGGGCGAGAGCGGTGCCTTCACGATGCTGCGCTTCCCCGAGTCGGACCTCTCCGACGTGGTCTACCTGGAGCAGCTCACCAGCGCGCTCTACCTCGACAAGCCGGAGGACGTGGCCCAGTACGGGCGGGTCATGGACCGGCTGCACGCGGACAGCCTCTCACCCGCGCGGAGTCGCGATCTCATCGGGCGTCTCCTTCAACTTGGTTGACACATCAGTACGATGACGTGCCATCAGGAGCACGCACATCGTCACGGGCGCCCCGCGCGCCCCGCTCTCCGCAGACTTCGCAGACAGGATGGCGCATGTCCTACGGCACTTACTTCGACGAATTGGCCTACCAGTACATCGACGGCGAGTGGCGGGCCGGCAGCGGCTCCTGGGACATCGTCGACTTCAACCCGTACGACGGCGAGAAGCTCGCCTCCATCACCGTCGCCACCGTGGCCGAGGTCGACCAGGCCTACCGGGCCGCCGAGCGGGCCCAGTCCGCCTGGGCGGCCATCAACCCGTACACCCGGCGCCTGGTCTTCGAGCGGGCGCTGCGCATCGTCGACGACCGCGAGGCCGAGCTGACGGCGGCGATCACCGCGGAGTGCGGCGGTACGGCCCTGAAGGCGGCCTTCGAGCTGCATCTGGTGCGCGAATTCCTGCGCGAGGCCATCCACCTGGCGCTGAGCGCCGAGGGGCGCATCCTGCCGTCGCCGGACGACACCAAGGAGAACCGCCTCTACCGGGTGCCGGTCGGGGTGGTCGGCGTGATCAGCCCGTTCAACTTCCCCTTCCTCCTGTCGATCAAGTCCGTCGCGCCCGCGCTCGCCCTGGGCAACGCCGTCGTCCTCAAGCCGCACCAGAACACCCCGGTGTGCGGCGGCGGCCTCGTGGCCAGGCTCTTCGAGGAGGCCGGGCTGCCGGGCGGCGTGCTCAACGTGGTCGTCACCGACATCGCCGAGATCGGCGATGCGCTGATAGAGCACCCGGTGCCGCGGGTCATCTCCTTCACGGGCTCCGACAAGGTAGGCCGGCACGTCAACACGGTCGCCGCCTCGCACTTCAAGCGCGTCATCCTCGAGCTCGGCGGCAACAGCGCCCTGATCGTCCTCGACGATGCCGACGTCGACTACGCCGTGGACGCCGCCGTATTCAGCCGCTTCATCCATCAGGGGCAGGTCTGCATGGCCGCCAACCGGGTGCTGGTCGACCGGTCGGTCGAGGCGGAGTTCACGGAGAAGTTCGTCGCCAAGGTGCGCACCCTGAAGGTCGGCGATCCCGGCGATCCGGCCACACACATCGGCCCCCTGATCAACTCGGGCCAGGCCGAGGCCGTCACCACGCTGGTGGAGCAGACCATCGCGGACGGCGCCACCGCGCTTCTACGCGGGGAGACCGACGGGACGCTCGTCGGTCCGTCGGTGCTGACCGGGCTCGCCGATGACTCCCCGGTGCTGGGTCAGGAGATCTTCGGCCCGGTGGCGCTGATCATCCCCTTCGACGGCGAGGAGGAGGCCGTACGGATCGCCAATGGCACGCCGTACGGGCTCAGCGGCGCGGTGCACACGGGTGACGTGGAGCGCGGCGTGCGGCTGGCCAAGCGCATCGAGTCGGGCATGGTGCACGTGAACGACGGCACCGTGCACGACGAGCCCATCGTGCCGTTCGGAGGCGAGAAGCACTCCGGAGTGGGACGGTTGAACGGGGACTCCATGGTGGACGCCTTCACCACGACGAAGTGGATCTCGATCCAGCACGGGCGGAGCAGGTTCCCGTTCTGATGCGCTCTGAGGTCGTCATCTAGGCCGGGGATTGGCCTAGATCGGTTCTACCGTGGGGTCATCGCTCGGCAAGGGCGACGCGGATGAGACGAAAGGCGGACCTCATGGTGATGCACGTGAGCGAGAAGGACCCTTCCGACGAGCGCGGCACGCTGCTGGCCTTCCTGGAGGCCCAGCGCGGTGGCATCCGCCGAGCGCTCCTCGGCCTGAGCGACGAGGACGCCTCGACCAAGCCGAGCGCGAGCGAGCTGTCCCTGTCGGGGCTGGTCAAGCACGTGGCGGAGGTGGAGGACGTCTGGGTCCGCATGGCGCAGGGCCTGCCGCCGACCGTGCACCGCGACGCCTCGACCTGGGCGGACAGCTTCCGCCTGGTGGAGGGCGAGACGGTGGCCGAGCGGCTCGCCCACTGGGCGGCGGTCGCCGCTGAGACGGAACGGTTCGTGCTGTCGGTGCCGAGCCTGGAGGACACGTTCCCGCTGCCCGACGCGCCGTGGTTCCCGGCGGACACGCGGGTGTCGATGCGGTGGCTCGTGCTGCACCTGATCGAGGAGACGGCGCGGCACGCGGGGCACGCGGACGTGATCCGGGAGTCGCTGGACGGGAAGACCTCGCACCAGCTGGTGGCGGAGGCGGAGGCGAAGTAGGGCCGTCGTGGCCCTACGCTGGGCGGGTCGGGAATCCGCCCCGCCCTAGGAGATCGAAGCAACGTGTCGGCCATCCGGCTTCTCGTGCTGGGCGCCGTCCGTCAGCACGGACAGGCCCACGGCTACCAGGTCCGCAGCGACCTGGAGTTCTGGGGCGCCCACGAGTGGTCGAACACCAAGCCGGGCTCGATCTACCACGCGCTGAAGAGCATGGCCAAGCAAGGCCTGCTCTTCGCCCACGACGTGGCTCCCAGCGAGGCCGGGGGCCCGCCGCGCACGGAGTACGAGCTGACGGAGGCGGGCGAGCGGGAGTACTTCGCGCTGCTGCGCGAAGCGCTCTCCTCGGTCGGCCAGAAGGTCGACGTGCTCACGGCGGGCATCGGCTTCATCGTCGACCTCCCGCGCGCCGAGGCCATCGGCCTGCTCCGGCAGCGCCTGGCGGCCCTGGAGTCCTGGCGTGAGGACATCCGCAAGCGCTGGACGGCGGGGGAGGGCGAGGACTGGGGCCACATCGCCGAAATCATGGGCATGTGGACCCACACGGCGGACAGTGGCGCCGAGTGGACGCGTGGCCTGATCGAGCGGCTCGAAGGCGGGGCGTACGTGATGGCGGGCGAGGGCGACCCGTGGGCGGGGATCCGGCGGGAGGAGTAGGCGGCGCGCGGCCTTGTGGATCCCCGCACGGACGGGTGAGGGGCTGTGTACGCGGGGCCTGCGGGCCGGTACGGTATGGCCGACGGCGCCCTTGCGTGGGTGCTGTGCTCGGTTACGCCCGGACCGGACGGACACTGCCGGGCGTGAGCATCGAGAAAAATGAAGTGGCCCCCGCCATGGCGGACTCCATGACGAGGGCCTTACCGGACGGGCTACCCGACCGGAGGCTCTATTTCAGCCTCCGGTCAGCCCGCGAACCACCCCCTCACCTTCCGCGCAACGCGCTTCCAGATCGACGGACGGATCTTCCGGTGACGCCCACGGGCGCCCCCCTTCATGCAGCGCGGCCAAGTCCGGTGACCGCTACCGGAGGAACCCGTTCTCGGGTCCTCCGCGAACCCGACGTCGTCGGCTCCTCTTTGAAGGGGGGCGCGCTCAGCGCGCCGCGATGAACGTTACTCCTGAGCCAAGGCGCTTCGAGCAAGTTTGATGTGTTATCAGATTCGATGATTAGTACGGCGTTTACACCGTCAAGGCAGCCCTCAACTGAGCGACCCTGGCACGGACTTCGGCTCTTGCTTGAGGAGTGGG
The DNA here is from genome assembly GCF_014203555.1 of Streptomyces olivoverticillatus. Classification (GTDB taxonomy): domain Bacteria; phylum Actinomycetota; class Actinomycetes; order Streptomycetales; family Streptomycetaceae; genus Streptomyces; species Streptomyces olivoverticillatus. Next base: position 569,088 of record NZ_JACHJH010000004.1, read on the forward strand.
GTCGATGCCGTCTGTTTCGCCGCGGCACGGGCGGCAGAGGCCGCCTGGGAGGGCTTCTGGGCGGCCGGGGCGGCCGCAGTGCGTGCATTCCATGATGCGGGGGCGCTGGGCGCTCGGCCTGGCGGTGGGGGCCGGTTCCGGGGGCAGTTTCGTCGTCAGGCGGTTGCCGGCCAGGGCGGCCGGTGAGTGGACCACGGGCGGCAGGCCCACCGTCAGGGCATAGACCAGCTCCGTTGCGGATGCGCCACGCGCCAGCCACTCATCCGCCAGCGGCATCAGCGTTTCGCACTCAGCTGCCGAGAGCGCCATACGGGCGTCTTTGCGGCCGACGGCGGCCAACGCCTCGTATGCGGGGGGCTTTTGCGTACGCTTCGGCTTCGGATCCGACTCCGACTCCGGCCCCGGTACTGCCTCGCCGGTCAGGAAGCGCTCCCACCACGCGTCGTCGCGCGGTGTCCGGGAGAAGTACGTGCGGAACACCCACTGGGTGCCGCCCTCGCCGATCGGCTCCCGGACGCGGCGCAGGTGCCCGGCTTCCGAGAGCTTCCGCAGGGCCGTGCTTACGGCCTGCTGGCCGAACGGCGGCAAGTCCTTGGCGAGCGTTTTGATGTCCATGACCGCGCCTTCGGGCAGGCGGTCAATGTACGTCGCGATGTACGCCTCACGGGTGGCGAGGTGGGCGAACGTGTCCTTGTTGCGCGGCTCTTGGTCCGGCGTTGACCGCTTTCCGTACCCCGGTCGTGCCATGGGGGGAGAGGCGGGGCAGGGTACGGCGATAGGGTTGGCCATAGCCACGGGGATCGCTTCTTCCGATCTTGGTGGTCAGACCCCCGTTTCGGTGTTGGTAGCACCGGCGGGGGTCGCTTGTTGCTGCGCACGCTACAGGCTGGATGCGGGGTGTGGCGACTCGGTTGCGGAAAGTCATCCGCACGTGTAGGCGCGGGACTTGGGAGGGTGGGTGGGTTATCTCCACCTCCCGTTCCTCAGAAAGGGCGCTCGGGGCTCGACACCCGAATCTCGGCTATGAAGGCGGCCCAGGCGGCGGGGGTGAGAGTGAGCCGGGGGGCGCCGTCCCGGCGCTTGAGCTTCGAGTCTCGGACCAGTATCTGTGCATGGGCAGTGGCTACTTCGAGGCAGTCGCCGCCATGGGTGCCGCTGTAACTGGATTTGAACCATTCCGGCTTCGCGCTCATAGTGCCTCCGCCAACTTGCTGATGAAGCTTGCTGATTCGCTCGGGCTGAGAGACTGCCGGGAGATCATGACATGGCGCTGGGTTGCGATGCTGATCTTCTCTGCGTCTGTGTACAGAACGCCTGTCGTCTGGCCCTCTTCGTAGGCGATGTGCTCGTGTTCCTGCGTCTCCAGTAGTACAAGAGGGCCGTTTAGTCCGGCATGGGCGCCACCGTTGGGCAGTACCTGGATGGTGACGTTCCGCCGTTCTCCCGTCTCCATGAGGTGGTGGAGCTGACGCTTGTGCGCCGCCGTGCCGCTCAGCGCCTGCCGTAGCGGCCCTTCCCCGATGACAAAAGAGAACGCTCGGGCCTGCTTGTCCAGCAAGGCTTGGCGCTCCAACCGAGCTGCGACCATCTCCTCGATCGCCTCGTCATCGAGTGGCGGCCAGTGGGCACCGATCAATTCGCGTGCGTATTCCTCGGTTTGCAGCAAGCCTGGGATCAGCAGGGGCTGAAATGAGCTGAGGGCGATCGCTTCGGCTTCGTACCGAATGAAGTCCAGCGAGAAGGAAGGGAATCTCTCCGGCGTCAGATAGTCGCGCGCCGCGAGCAACAGCCCGTGCGCCTCGCACATCTCATCAGCAATCTCAAGGAGCCGTACCGTCGGCCGCCGCCGACCTTGCTCCATCGACTTGACGGCGTCGTACCCGTACCCCGCCTCCTTGCCTAGTTCCTCCCGGCTGACGCCGGCCCGCAAGCGCCACAGCTTGAGCTGATTCCCGCAGTACCGCCATGCCATCGGCGGCTGCGCGGCTTCGCCCGTCATCACATCCCCGCCTCTCCCGCTACGTGGCAGGCACGTAAGCGCCTGTACCCCCCTCGCTACTGCTCAACAGCTTCTCAAGCCAGCACCGTTTGAGCCTCGTACTTACGAGACTCCCCCGCTCCCGAGTGACGCTTGAGCCGCAAGGACACCGATGACAGCCGTACCGCCCGGTTTCCCCATGAAGTACGTCGGTTGGCGCCTGCCGTGCCATCCCCGGAGTGTGAGCCGGGCCCGCAGGCTGTTGCGGGAGCAGGTGCGTACGTGGCACGTGCCGGAGGAGGCGGCGGAGACGGCGGTGCTGCTGTTCAGCGAGCTGACGTCGAACGCGTGCAAGCACGCGCACGCATCGCCGGGGCGGGAAATCCACACGCTGTGTGTGGTGGAGGACGGCCGGCTGCGGATCGAGGTGGCGGATGCGGGGGAGGGTATGCCGCAGCTGCGGCAGGCGTCAGACGAAGACGAGGGCGGCCGCGGCCTGGCCCTCGTCGACGCCCTGGCGGATGCGTGGTCGGCACTGCCGAGGCCACACGGCATCGGCAAGACGGTCTGGTGCGAGTTGAAGTACTGAGGTGACGCGGGGCGCGCGGGCGCACGGCGGGAATGGGGGGTGCGGCCGACGGGCAGATCGGCTCCCGGATCACCCTGTGACGACGAGGAGTCTGCGATGAAGCGCATCCTGGTGACGGCCGTCGCCACCGCCCTGCTGGCCCTGACCAGCGCCGCCCTGGCCACCCCGGCGCAGGCGGACGTGGACGCCAACGTCCTGGGCGGTACGGTCACGGCCCTCGCCGACGGCGTTGTCGGTGCGGGCGCCTTCGGCACCCAGCTCCTGGAGCTCCCGAACCCGCTTGAGGGGATCGTCTGAGCGCGACTCCGGATCAGCCGTTTCGGCCGGGCACGAGCCTGTCCAAGTCGATGCAGACCTCAAACGGCAGGGGCCGCTGCAGCTTGCCGCGGAAGATTCCCGTCGGGGCGTACTGCCCGGTCGGTTTGTCGAGCTCGTAGACATGGACGACGGGTGCGCCAGCCTCATCCTCGATGCACCAGTAGTGCGGGATTCCGGCTTCCGCGTACTTGCGCAGCTTGACCGTGCGGTCGCGGTGTGCGGATTCGGGAGAGACCACTTCCACCACGAGCTGCACCTCTTCCGGCGCGAACCAGGTGCGGTCGGGGTCGTAGGGAGAGGCGGTCACCAGCAGGTCGGGCTCCGGCCGATTGCGCTCGTCGAGCCGGATGGTCATCTCCCGCTCGATCTCGATGCCGTCCGGCGCCTGCTCCATGAGCGTCGTGGTCAGAGTGGTGACGAGACGGCCATGCCAAGACCGCTGCGGCGACATCATGAAGACGAGTGCTCCGTCGATCAGCTCGGTGTGGCGTGGGGCTTCCGGGAGACGGTCCAGGTCCTCCGCGAGCCAGCCTTCCTCACGCGGCGGGCGCATCCAGTCGGGCAGAGCGGTCATGGCTCCAACCGTAGCTACGCGGGCAGGGGCGGGCCACAAGGTCAGGCCTCGATCAGGCTGCGGAGATCGATCTCGATGGGGAATGGCATGTCGGTCTTGAGGGACCCGATGTGGTGCGTGGGGTCGGGCGAGTACCGGCTCGTTTCGTGGTCGAGTCGGTACTCGTACACCTCCGGCATGTCGTCCTCGCCGCGCTCGACACGCCAATAGGCGCCGACCCCGGATTCGGCGAACATGCCCGGCTTCATGAAGCGGTCCTCTTTGCGGGAGCCCGGAGAGACGACCTCGATCACGAGGACGACCTTCTCTACGGGAACGCACTCCACCGTCCGGACATCGAGCTCGCGCTTGTCGAAGACGACGACGTCGGGCCTTGGAGCGTTGTACTCGTCGACCATGGTCCAACGTTCGAGGTTGACGTGGAACGGCTCTCGCTTGGCGATCCTCAAGCGGAAGAAGAGCTCATCCCGTACCTGGTCGTGCCACCACTTGGTCGCTCCTCGTACCACGACGATCCCATCCACAAGTTCCCAGTCGAACGGCAGGACCAGCTCCTTCACCTGGTCGTACGTCCAGCCGTCGGCCGGCGGGTACATCCAGTTCTCCGGGGTGGCACGCTCCCACTGCTCGTGCCTGGCTTCTGCGGCCATTGCTGCTCCCATGGACCGGATGGTGTGCGAGGTCGTGGACACCTGTCCCGGATACGACGGTAGCGCCACCCGGCAGGGTGAGGAGGGATCGTTTCCTCCGAGGCTTACGGATGCTGCGGCGTGATCACCACCGCCGTGCCGTACGCGCAGACCTCCGTGCCCACGTCCGCTGCCTCCGTGACGTCGAAGCGGAACATCAGGACCGCGTTCGCGCCGCGGGCGCGGGCCTGTTCGATCAGGCGGTCCATGGCCTGGTTGCGGGTCTCGACGAGGGTTTTGGTCAGGCCTCGGAGCTCGCCGCCGATCAGGGACTTGAGGCCCGCGCCGATCTGGCTGCCGATGTGGCGGGAGCGCACGGTGAGGCCGAAGACCTCGCCGATCACGCGCTCGACCCGGTAGCCGGGCACGTCGTTGGTTGTGACCACCAGCACATCCGACTGCTCGTGCTGTCCGCCGCCGAACTCGTCGATGCCCATCGCATCCACCTCCGTCTTGTGCAGTTTTGTCGTTCCATGTCCCGGACGCATGCGGCGGCGGCAGGGTTGCGCCGTACGGGTGCAGGGCGGCGGCCGTACGCTGGAACCGAGGGGTCTGCGAAGGCGTTGGTAGCTTGGGGCCGCTCATAGCCTCTCCACGCCTGTGCCCGGGCCTCGCACGAGCCTGCGCCCATGACCCAGGAGCCTGACACCGTGACCCCCGTAACCCTCGCAGTCGGCACTCAATGGCTGAATTCGGATTACCTGATCAACCAGTTCGGGCTGATCGGTGTCCTGGCCATTGTTTTCGCGGAATCGGGCCTCCTCATCGGCTTCTGTCTGCCGGGCGACTCGCTGCTCTTCACGACCGGCATGCTGGTCACCACGGGGCAGCTGAACCAGTACCCCCTGTGGGTGGTGTGCGCGCTCGTCGTGGTCGCCGCGATCCTCGGTGACCAGGCGGGCTATCTCTTCGGGCGGAAGGTCGGGCCCACGCTCTTCAAGCGCCCGGACTCGAAGATCTTCAAGCAGGAGAACGTCGAGAAGGCCCACGAATTCTTCGAGAAGTACGGGCCGAAGTCGCTGGTCCTGGCCCGCTTCGTGCCCGTGATCCGGACCTTCACGCCGATCATCGCCGGCGTGAGCCGGATGAACTACCGCTCGTTCCTGACCTTCAACATCATCGGCGGCACCATGTGGGGCGCCGGGGTGACGCTGCTGGGCTCGGCGCTCGGGAAGATCGAGTTCGTCCGCAAGAACATCGAGCTGATGCTGATCCTGGTCGTGCTGATCTCCGTGGTGCCGATCGGCATCGAGATCCTGCGGGCCCGGTCCAAGTCGAAGAAGGCCGCGGCGGCCGCGGGCTCGGCTGCCGCCGACCCGGCCGTTCCGGGTCCGACTGTTCCGGGTCCGACTGTTCCGGCCCCCGGCGGTTTCCCGGCCCCCGGCAGTTTCCCGAGCCAGGGCGGCGGCTACGGGGCCCAGGGCGGCTTCCCGGCTCCCGGTGGTTTCCAGGGGCAGGGCAGCTACCAGGACCAGGGCCGGGGCGCTTACGGGAACCAGGCCCCCCACCAGGCTCCGCCCGCCCACCAGGCCCCCGGCGGCTACCCGGGTCACGACGGCTACCAGCCCCCCGGCAGCTACCAGGGCCAGGGCCACGGCCACGACGCTTACCAGGCGCCCGACGCCTACCAGGCCCCCAACCCCTACCAGGACGACACGCCGCCCCAGCCCCCCGCCCCGCGCGGCCGCCACGCCAAGCGCTGACCCCGAAGCACCCCGAAGCCCCCGCCACTGAGCGGGGGCTTCCGCTTAACCGGCCCCCAATGCGCGCACCCGTTCGCCATCAGGCATCGTGGCCCTAGCAGGGCGGCGTATCGAGGAGTGCGTGGTGGCTGATCGGCAGCGGGGCGGCGACGCAAAAGACCCTGGCCGGGATCCGGACGAAGACCGCAAGCCGCCCTCCGACGAAGCGCACAGCGCCTTCACCCCGCCCCTCGGCGTGCCACTGCCGCCCCCGCCCGAGGAAGAGCACCCCACCTCCGAATTCGCGCTGCCCGAGGGGCTCGCGCCCGAGCCCTCGGAGGCCGAGCCCGAGCGGTCGGCCTTCACGCTCCCCGAGGGCACCACGGCCCCCTCCGGTTCCAGTACGACCCAGAGCACCGCCTACCCCGCCTTCACCCCGCCCTACGGCATACCCAAGGTCAGCCTCACGAAGGTGGAGATGCCCTGGCAGGACCGGATGCGCACCATGCTGCGCATGCCGCTGGCCGAGCGGCCCATGCCCGAGCGGCCGGGGAAGCCGGAGGCCGGGCCGCCCGTACCGCGCGTGCTCGACCTGACGCTGCGCATCGGCGAGCTGCTGCTCGCGGGCGGGGAGGGGGCCGAGGACGTCGAGGCCGCGATGTTCGGCGTCGCGCACGCGTACGGGCTCGGCCGCTGCGAGCCGACCGTCACCTTCACCCTGCTGACCGTCAGCTACCAGCCCTCGCTCGTCGACGACCCGGTCACCGCCAACCGCACGGTGCGGCGGCGCGGCACCGACTACACCCGGCTGAACGCCGTCTTCCGGCTCGTCCACGACATCACCACGCAGGGTCTGACCCTGGAGGAGGCGTACGGCCGGCTGGCCGAGATACGGCGCAACCGGCACCCGTACCCCGGCTGGGCGCTCACCGCGGCGTCCGGGCTGCTCGCCGGCGCGGCCAGCATGCTCGTGGGCGGCGGACTCGTGGTGTTCCTCGCGGCGGCGGCCGGGGCGATGCTCGGCGACCGGCTCGCGTGGCTGGCGGCGGGGCGCGGGCTGCCGGAGTTCTACCAGTTCGTGGCGGCCGCCATGCCGCCGGCCGCAATGGGTGTGGCGCTGAGCGCCAGCCACACGGCCGACGTCCAGGCCTCCGCGGTGATCACGGGCGGGCTGTTCGCGCTGATCCCCGGGCGGGCGCTCGTCGCGGGCGTACAGGACGGCCTGACCGGCTACTACATCACCGCCGCGGCCCGATTGCTCGAAGTCGGCTATCTGATCGTCGGGATCGTCTGCGGCGTGCTCGTCGTGCTCTACGGAGGCGTGCACATCGGCGGCGGGACGCTCAGCCCCGAGGCGGCGCTGAGACACCAGGAGCGGCCCGTCATCCAGATCATCGCGGCGATGCTGCTGGTCTTCGCCTTTGCGGTGCTGCTCCAGCAGGAACGTCACACCGTGTGGGTCGCGACGCTCAACGGCGGGGTCGCGTGGGTGGTCTACGGGGCCATGGCCGACACGATCAAGGCCGACCCGGTGCCCGCCACGGCCATCGCCGCCGGGCTCGTCGGCCTCTTCGGGCAGCTGATGGCGCGCTACCACCACGCGTCGGCGCTGCCGTACGTGACGGCGGCGATCGGGCCGCTGCTGCCCGGTAGTGCGGTCTACTTCGCGCTGCTGAACTTCGCGAAGAACGAGCTGAGCACCGGCATCTCCAGCCTCACCAAGGCGGCGGCGCTGGCGCTGGCCATCGCGATCGGAGTGAACCTCGGGAGCGAGATGTCCCGGATGTTCCTCAAGGTGCCGGGTGAGGTGCGGCGCGCAGCAAAGCGGACGCGCGGCTTCTAGTTGTACGAACAGTCGTACGAAGCCGCGCGTGCCGTCACCTCAAACAACCAGCTCAGTGGTGCGAGCCGCCCGCGGCCTCAAGGCGCTTGTAGGAGGCCTCGATCTCGGCCTCGGCCTCGGCGCGGCCGACCCAGTCGGCGCCCTCGACGGACTTGCCCGGCTCCAGGTCCTTGTAGACCTCGAAGAAGTGCTGGATCTCCAGGCGGTCGAACTCCGACACGTGGTGGATGTCGCGCAGGTGCTCCACGCGGGGGTCGTTCGCCGGGACGCAGAGCAGCTTGTCGTCGCCGCCGGCCTCGTCCGTCATGCGGAACATGCCGATGGCGCGGCACTTGATGAGGCAGCCCGGGAAGGTCGGCTCGTCGAGGATGACGAGCGCGTCCAGCGGGTCGCCGTCCTCACCGAGGGTGTTCTCGACGAAGCCGTAGTCGGCCGGGTAGCTGGTCGAGGTGAAGAGTCGGCGGTCCAGACGGATGCGACCGGTCTCGTGGTCCACCTCGTACTTGTTCCGCGAACCCTTCGGGATCTCGATGGTGACGTCGAACTCCACGGGTGGCTCCTTCATGATCAACACATACGTCTGGTGATTAAGTGTCCCCCACGCAGGTGTGTGGTGGCGAAAGGGGCTGGTCCGTGGTGCCTGAGGCCGGGCGGTGGCAGATCAGGTGGTGGCGGAACGCCCCCGAGGCACAGCGCCGGACCGTGCGGTTCGTCGCCGTCTCCGCCGTGGCCGGGCTCGTGGTGGCGACCGGCGCCGTGCTGGCCGCCGGTCCCTGGGACTCAGGTCAGCGTAAGGCCGAACGGGCACGGGCCGCCGCAGCTCCGCGGGCGGGTGGCGAGCATCACGCCGGGCATGTCATATCCGCCGCGCCGCCGGTCCTCGCCCCCCTCGGCGGAGCGGGTGCGGCCGGGGGGCAGGAGCCGACGCGGGACGGGCTCGCCGCGACGCTGGAACCGCTCCTGACGGCTTCCGCACTGGGCCCCGAGCGCTCGGCGTCCGTCTTCGACGCGGCGACGGGGCAGAAGCTCTACGGGTCCGGGTCGGACACCGCGTACACGCCCGCCTCCACGATCAAGCTGGCGACGGCGACGGCGGCGCTCGCCGCGCTGGGGCCGGAGCACCGGATCGAGACGGCGGTGGTCCGCGAGGGTGAGGGGATCGTGCTCGTCGGCGGGGGCGACCCGACGCTGACGGTGCAGTCCCAGAAGGGCGACGGGCCGCGCTTCGCGAGCCTCGCCGAGCTGGCGGACGCGACGGTGCGGGCGCTGAAGGGGCGCGGCGTCTCGCACACGACGCTGGGGTACGACGCCTCGCGCTACTCCGGGCCCGCCATGCACCCCATCGGCCCGAACGAGAACCTCGCGCCCGTCAGCGCGCTGATGGTCGACGAGGGCCGGATGGACGACTCGGACCACGGGCCCGCCGAGCGCACGGCGGAGCCGGCGGCGGACGCGGCGCGGAAGTTCGCGGCGATGCTGCGGGAGCGGGGCGTCGCGGTGGACGGGGACCCCGCCGAGGCGCGGGCGGGCGCGGGGGCGCAGCGCGTCGCGTCGGTGGCGTCGGCTCCGCTGTCCGCGCTGGTCGAGCGCGCGCTGACGAACAGTGACAACGACATCGCGGAGGCGCTGGCCCGGCAGACGGCGCTGGCGTCCGGGGCGTCGGCCGACTTCGAGGGCGCGGCGAAGGCGGCGACGGCGGGGCTGACGAAGCTCGGCCTGCCGATGGCGGGCGTGCACTTGGCGGACGGCAGTGGCCTGGACCGTACGGACCAGGCGTCGGCGGACTTCCTGGCCGAGCTGCTCGCGCGGGCGGCGGACCCGCGTCGTCCGGAGCTGCGGCCGGTGCTGACGGGGCTTCCGGTGGCGGGCTTCACGGGGACCCTGAAGGAGCGCTACTCGGGGGACGACGGGGCGGCGCGCGGCGTGGTGCGGGCCAAGACGGGGACTCTGACCGGGGTGAACACGCTCGCGGGGACCGTGGTGGACGCATCGGGGCGGCTGCTGACGTTCGCCTTCATGACGTCCGGGACGACGGATCCCGACGGGGCGCAGCGGGCGCTGGACCGGCTGGCCACGGGTGTGGCGGGGTGCGGGTGCCACTGACCTCAAGCTGCGCCCCCCGCGCCCGTAGGCCTCACTCCCCGGAGGGCGTTGCACGTACCGTGAAGCCATGACGAGCGTCGGTGGCACGGAGATGGTCGACTGGAAGCTCGCGGTGGCGACCGCGGTCCGGCTCGTGAAGCCGGGTCCCGAGGTGAGCCGGGACGAGGCGCGGGAGGTGGTCGCCGAGCTGCGGCGGCACGCGAAGGCGTCCGAGGAGCACGTCCGGGGGTTCACCCGGATGGTGCCGGCGGCAGAGGGGGGCGATACACCCGTTCTGGTCGTGGACCGGGCGGGGTGGGTCAAGGCGAACGTAGAGGGCTTCCGGGCCGTCCTGGGCCCGTTGCTGACGAAGATGCAGGACCGGCGGGCCGGGCTGCCGGGCGGCGCGGTGCTGGGGGCGGTGGGCGGCAAGGTGACGGGCGTGGAGCTCGGCATGCTGCTGTCGTTCCTGGCCTCGCGGGTGCTGGGGCAGTACGAGACCTTCGCCCCCGTCGTCGGGGAGCTGTCCGGCTCCGCCACGGGGCGCCTGCTGCTGGTGGCGCCGAACATCGTGCAGATCGAGCGGGAGCTCGAAGTCGACCCGCACGACTTCAGGCTGTGGGTGTGCCTGCACGAGGAGACGCACCGCACGCAGTTCACGGCGGTGCCCTGGCTCCGGGACCACATCGAGAGCGAGATCCAGGCGTTCCTCGGCGAGACCGAGGTCGACCCGGCCACGCTGCTGGAGCGCATCCGGGAGGCGGTGCAGTCGCTCGGGGGCGGCAGGCCGCCGGAGGAGGGCGGTGGTGGCCGCAGCATCGTGGAGCTGGTGCAGACGCCCGCCCAGCGGGAGATCCTGGGCCGGCTGACGGCCGTGATGTCGCTCCTGGAGGGGCACGCGGACTACGTGATGGACGGGGTCGGGCCGCGCGTCGTGCCGAGCGTGGTCGACATCCGGGAGAAATTCCAGAAGCGGCGGGCCAGCGGTGCGGGCCGTCTGGACGCGGCGCTGCGCAAGCTGCTGGGACTGGACGCCAAACTGCGGCAGTACCGTGATGGGGAACGCTTCGTGCGGGCGGTCGTCGACGAGGTCGGCATGGAGGGTTTCAACCGGGTCTGGACGTCCCCGAACACCCTTCCTACCAAGGTTGAGATCGCCAAACCGGCGGACTGGGTCGCACGGGTGCACGGACGGACCGACGCGTGACGCGGTCACGCCCTGTACCGGATGAACGCTCCCGTAATCACCCGTCCGAGGGACCGTGTGCCAAGGGTGGGCGTGCGATGCTCGGGTAACGGCTCGCCTCTGTCACCATCGACGCACGCAGCGTGACGGAAACCCGGGGCCCGCAAGGCTCCGGGACCCCCCTCCGAATGGAACGATTGGACACACGGACATGGGTCCACACCCCGCGGTCGCGGCGATACGCCTGGCGGTCCGCCGCGTACTCCACGACGTCCTCACCCTGGCACCGCCTGCTTCCGTACCCAGCGCGGCCGGGGACCGGCCGCCGCTCGTGCTCGTCGCCTGTTCCGGCGGCGCCGACTCCATGGCCCTCGCCTCCGCGCTCGCCTTCGAGGCGCCCCGGCTCGGCGTCCGGGCCGGCGGCGTCACCGTCGACCACGGCCTCCAGCAGGGCTCCGAGCTCCGCGCCGCCGAGGTCGTCAGCCGCCTCGCCGCCTTCGACCTGGACCCCGTCGAAGCCGTACGGGTCGAGGTCGGCCGCGACGGCGGCCCCGAGGCGGCCGCCCGTGACGCACGCTACGCCGCTTTGGACGCCGTCGCAGACCGGTACGGCGCCGCCGCGATCCTGCTCGGCCACACCCGCGACGACCAGGCGGAGACCGTGCTGCTGGGCCTGGCCCGCGGCTCCGGCATCCGCTCCCTCTCCGGCATGGCCGTCGCCTCCGGCGCCGGCGGCCGCTACCGCAGGCCCTTCCTGGGCCTGGACCGGCAGACCGCCCGGAAGGCCTGCATGGTCCAGTCGCTCCCTGTCTGGGACGACCCGCACAACGCCGACCCGGCCTACACCCGCTCCCGCGTCCGCCACGAGGCCCTCCCCGTCCTGGAGAAAGCCCTGGGCAAGGGCGTGGTCGAGGCCCTCGCCCGCACCGCCCAGCTCTCCCGCGACGATGCCGACGCCCTCGACTCCTGGGCCGCCGCCGTCGAGCCCTCCGTACGCGATGATTCGGGCGACCTGGAGGTCGCCAAGCTCTTTGCTCTTCCGCCCGCCGTGCGCCGCCGGGTGCTGCGCCGCGCGGCCATCGAGGCGGGTTCTCCGGCCGGTTCGCTCTTCGCCCGGCACCTGGAGGAAGTCGACCGGCTGATCACCGGATGGCGTGGTCAGGGGGCCATCAACCTGCCCGGGCGCGTCGCGGTTCGCAGGCAGGGTGGCAGACTGGTGCTTCGGCAGGGCTGATTCGAACGGGGCCGAGCGCGTCCCGGCTGGCCTTCCAGAAGCCAGATGAGCCTTAAACAAGCGAGAGTGGCGCGGGTGGACGAGAAGGACATGGGCACCGACCTGAAGTCGGTGCTCATCACCAAGGAAGAGATCGACGCGAAGCTGGCGGAGCTGGCCGCGAAGATCGACGCGGAGTACGCGGGCAAGGATCTGCTCATCGTCGGCGTCCTCAAGGGCGCCGTCATGGTGATGGCGGACCTGGCGCGCGCCCTGTCCAACCCGGTCACCATGGACTGGATGGCGGTCTCCTCCTACGGAGCGGGCACCCAGTCCTCCGGTGTGGTGCGGATCCTCAAGGACCTCGACACCGACATCAAGGGCAAGCACGTCCTGATCGTCGAGGACATCATCGACTCCGGGCTTACTCTTTCGTGGCTGCTGTCGAACCTCGGTTCCCGCGAGCCGGCGTCGCTCAATGTCGTGACGCTGCTGCGCAAGCCGGAGGCGGCCAAGGTCGCCATCGACGTGAAGTGGGTCGGCTTCGACATTCCCAACGAGTTCGTCGTCGGTTACGGTCTCGACTTCGCGGAGAAATACCGCAACCTGCCCTTCGTGGGCACGCTCGCGCCGCACGTCTACGGCGGCTGAGCACCCCCGGCCCTTGGACGGGCCCCTTCCGGCGGGCGGGAACCGAACCCGGTTTCCCGCCGTTGGAGCATGCGAGGGCGGGTTTGTTGACCGTCCGCAGCGGCGTCGGGTGACAATGCTGGGGTACCGTCCGAAGGTCAGTCTTTTCAAGCATTGTTTTTCTGCAAGGTCGAGCAGGACACCGCATGCACAGGCGCCCCAATCAGGGGTCGCCGTGCCTCACTGTGGCAGGAGGGACGGGGCGCTCGCGCCCCGTATGGATGGACGTGAAGCGCTACTTCCGTGGGCCGGTCATGTGGATCGTGCTGGCCGTCCTCGCCGTGGTCGTGTTGATGCAGGTCGTCGGCTCGTCCGGCGGCTACAAGTCGGTGGACACCAGTCAGGTCGTGCATGCGATCGACAAGAACCTGGTGAAGTCGGCCGAGCTGACGACCGGCGACGAGAACAAGATCAAGGTCGAGCTCGTCGACGGTCAGAAGATCAAGGGCAGCAGCAAGGTCCAGGCGAACTACATCGGCGACCAGGGCGTGGAGATCTCCAAGGATCTCCAGGCCAAGGCCGATGACGACGACCCCAAGACGCTCCCCGAGGGCTACAACGTCTCGACGTCGAAGCAGAACCCCTTCATCGGGGTGCTGCTCTCGCTGCTGCCGTTCGTGCTCATCGTCGTCGTCTTCCTGTTCCTGATGAATCAGATGCAGGGCGGCGGCTCCCGGGTCATGAACTTCGGGAAGTCCAAGGCCAAGCTGATCACCAAGGACACCCCCAAGACGACCTTCGCCGACGTGGCCGGGTCCGACGAGGCGGTCGAGGAGCTCCACGAGATCAAGGAGTTCCTGCAGGAGCCGGCGAAGTTCCAGGCCGTCGGCGCCAAGATCCCCAAGGGTGTGCTGCTCTACGGCCCGCCCGGCACCGGCAAGACCCTGCTCGCGCGCGCCGTCGCCGGCGAGGCGGGCGTGCCGTTCTACTCGATCTCCGGCTCCGACTTCGTCGAGATGTTCGTCGGTGTGGGCGCCTCCCGGGTCCGTGACCTGTTCGAGCAGGCCAAGGCCAACGCCCCCGCCATCGTCTTCGTCGACGAGATCGACGCCGTCGGCCGGCACCGCGGCGCGGGCCTCGGCGGCGGCCACGACGAGCGCGAGCAGACGCTCAACCAGCTGCTCGTCGAGATGGACGGTTTCGACGTCAAGGGCGGCGTCATCCTGATCGCGGCCACCAACCGCCCGGACATCCTCGACCCGGCGCTGCTGCGCCCGGGCCGCTTCGACCGGCAGATCGCCGTCGACCGCCCCGACATGCAGGGCCGTCTGGAGATCCTCAAGGTCCACCAGAAGGGCAAGCCGGTCGCCCCGGACGTCGACCTCGCGGCCGTCGCCCGTCGGACCCCCGGCTTCACCGGTGCCGATCTGTCCAACGTGCTGAACGAGGCCGCCCTGCTGACGGCCCGCAGCGACCGCAAGCTGATCGACAACCACATGCTGGACGAGGCGATCGACCGTGTCGTGGCCGGACCGCAGAAGCGGACCCGGATCATGAGCGACAAGGAGAAGAAGATCACCGCGTACCACGAGGGCGGTCACGCCCTGGTCGCGGCGGCCTCCCCGAACTCCGACCCGGTTCACAAGATCACGATCCTGTCCCGCGGCCGTGCGCTGGGCTACACCATGGTCCTGCCCGACGAGGACAAGTACTCGACCACGCGCAACGAGATGCTCGACCAGCTGGCCTACATGCTGGGCGGCCGCGCGGCCGAGGAGCTCGTCTTCCACGACCCGACCACCGGTGCTGCCAACGACATCGAGAAGGCCACCGCCACGGCCCGCGCGATGGTCACGCAGTACGGCATGACCGAGCGGCTCGGCGCGATCAAGTTCGGCTCCGACAACTCCGAGCCCTTCCTGGGCCGCGAGATGTCGCACCAGCGGGATTACTCCGAAGAGGTCGCCGCGCTGGTCGACGAAGAGGTCAAGAAGCTCATCGAGACCGCGCACAACGAGGCGTGGGAAATCCTCGTCGAGAACCGCGACGTGCTCGACAACCTCGTTCTGGCGCTCCTGGAGAAGGAGACGCTGAACAAGGAGGAGATCGCCGAGGTCTTCAAGCACATCGTGAAGCGCCCGGCCCGCCCGGCGTGGACCGGTTCCTCGCGCCGTACGCCCTCCACCCGCCCGCCGGTGCTCTCCCCGAAGGAGCTCACCCCGACCAACAACACCGCCGCCAACAACGGTGCTGCCCCGGTCGACTCGGTGGAGCTGCGCAAGGACGGCTCCGGCACCCCGGAGAGCTGACAGTCCGGCCCGAGAGGGCCCGGAATGGATGCCGCGTTCCCCAGGTTTTAGCCTTGGGGGCGCGGCATCGCGCTTTTCAGGGGCCGCGCCGGTGCGTACGTACGAGGAACGAGGCAACTCCATGACCGACCCGGTGACGCTGGACGCCCTGCGCTCCGTTGGGGAATTCGACGAGAAACGGGCCGAGAACGCCGTCCGTGAGCTGCTGATAGCGGTCGGAGAGGACCCCGACCGAGAGGGGCTGCGCGAAACGCCGGCCCGGGTGGCGCGCGCCTACAAGGAGATATTCGCCGGCTTGCGCCAGGAGCCGGAGGACGTGCTGACCACGACCTTCGACCTGGGGCACGACGAAATGGTGCTGGTGCGCGACATCGAGGTGTACAGCACCTGCGAGCACCACCTGGTGCCCTTCCACGGCGTGGCACACGTGGGCTACATCCCCGCGACGAGCGGCAAGATCACGGGTCTGTCGAAGCTGGCCCGGCTGGTGGACGTCTTCGCCCGCCGCCCGCAGGTGCAGGAGCGGCTGACCACGCAGATCGCCGACTCCCTGATGGAGATCCTCGAGCCGCGCGGCGTCGTCGTGGTGGTCGAGTGCGAGCACATGTGCATGTCGATGCGCGGCATCCGCAAGCCCGGCGCCAAGACGCTGACCTCCGCGGTCCGCGGGCAGCTGCGCGACTCGGCGACGCGCGCCGAGGCGATGAGCCTGATCATGGCCTCCCGCTAGGGCGCACGCCCTGCGGCTTGCGTCTCTGCGGACGTACCGGAAACGGAAACGGCCCGCCGGAAATCGGCGGGCCGGGGAGCTCTCGTGCGGCGCTCGCCGCGCGGAGAGGTCAGGCGACGAGGCGGCTGCCCATCCACGTGAGGGTGGGGTTCAGCTCACGGCGCCAGGTGTTGAAGTTGTGGCCACCGCTGTCGAGGATCATCGACGAGACGCGGGTGGGGGACTTCGCGGCCAGACCGATGAACTTCATCGTGTCCTTGTAGTTGTGCTCGCCCTTCTTGCTGCTGGTGACCAGCACGGAGATGGGCG
Source organism: Streptomyces olivoverticillatus (assembly GCF_014203555.1). GTDB lineage: Bacteria > Actinomycetota > Actinomycetes > Streptomycetales > Streptomycetaceae > Streptomyces > Streptomyces olivoverticillatus. The sequence continues at coordinate 585,220 of NZ_JACHJH010000004.1, forward strand.
GCAGCTCCTTGTTCTTCAGGCGCCACATCAGGTCGTTCTCGTTCTCCAGCTGCTTGCTGCCGCCGAAGAGGCTGCCCGTGGTGGGGTCCTGCGGGGCCTTGTAGTAGCCGGAGAGCGAGGCTGCGGCGGAGTACGAGTCCGGGTGGCGCATCGCGATCTTCAGGGCGCAGTAGCCGCCGGTCGAGTCGCCGATCATGCCCCAGTTCGCGGCCTTGTCGCCGACGCGGTACTGCTGGGAGATGGCCTTGCGCAGGTCCTTGGCGAAGAACGTCTCGGTCTGGGGGCCGTTGGGTATGTCCATGCACTCCGTGTCCCGGGGCGGGGCCACGGTCGGCCGCATCATCACCAGGACGGTGGGCTGCATCTTCTTGTCCTTGGCCAGCTTGTGCGCGCGCACCGGGTAGTCGAGACCCTTGATCAGCGCCTCCGCGGTGCCCGGGTAGCCGGTCAGCACGACGGACGCGGGAAAGGTCTTGTTGGCGTACTCGGGCTGAAAGTACTCGGGCGGCAGGTAGACGTAGGCCGGGCTGTTGATCTTCGAGTCCGGGCCCGCGATGTTGATCTTCTCGATCTTGCCGCCGACGCGGGGGACGTTGCCCCGGGGGACCTTCACGGCCTGGATGCCGACGACCTGCACCCGCTTGCCCGCGGCGCTGTGGTCGACGACCACGCCTTCGTCCTTGACCTGGCCGAAGAGGTCGGCCCAGGAGCCGTAGAAGCCGAAGGACTGGTTCGCCCACAGGCCGATCGCGGCGAACAGGGAGATCTGGGTGGCCAGCAGCATGCCCACCCGTCCCGCGACCGAACCGAAGCCCTTCTTGCCCAGCCGGGGCCAGAGCCAAATGGTCAATCCGAAGAGCACGACTGCCGCCGCTATGGCGAGCAGAAGTACTGCCATGCTGGTGAGACCCATGAGGTGCTTTCTGCCGAGCGACTCGGCGCCGAGTCGCGGAATGGTTACTTCTTTCCGGGCTCGGCCCCCCGCGGAACCTCAACCCCGAATCCGTCGTCCTACAGGGCGCACATTGTCCGGGCGCTGCCGCCAGATGGCGCACGTCCACTCGCCATGGACGACGGGAAGAGATGTCTGTCAGGGTAGATGCCAAAAAGTCCGACGAGGTTCCTTCGGGGCCTAAGTGGCTGTCGGTGCTTGCGCGTATCGTCAAGGGACCCAAACCCGAGAACGTACCTGCCGTCGTCGGCACCGTGGGAGCCTTCATCGGCCTCGCCGACATAGCGGCCGGCGTCATCCCCAGGTTCCGGTGGAGCAGGGTGCACGCCCTCTCCGAGGTGCTGCCCGGCTCGGTGACCCAGCTGGCCGCGGCCGGCTCGATCATCGTCGGCATCCTGCTGCTGATGCTGGCCCACGGCCTCAAGCGTGCCAAGCAGCAGGCCTGGCTGGCCGCCGTGATCCTGCTGCCGATCGGTGCTGCCGCACAGGCGCTCTACCGGCACTCGCACATCGGGGCGGTCCTCTCCCTGCTGCTCTTCGTCTACCTGCTGCGGCACAGGAAGTCCTTCCTGGCGCTTCCGGACCCGCGCAGCCGCTGGAAGGCGCTGGCCAACTTCATCCTCATGGGCGGGGCCAGCTTCGGCCTCGGCTGGGTGATCGTCGGCTCCCATGCCGACAAGATGGTCGGCGACCCGCCGGTGATCGAGCAGATCGAGCACGTCATATGGGGCCTCTTCGGCTTCGAGGGCTCGATCCGCTACACCGACCACGTCGACTACACCGTCGGCTACTCGCTGGGCGCCCTCGGTCTGCTGACCGTCGCCACCACCGCGTACCTGGCCTTCCGCCCGGCGTACCCGGCGGCCGTCCTCACCGAGGAGGACGAGGACCGGCTGCGCGAGCTGCTCGCCAAGCACGGCGAGCGCGACTCGCTCGGCCACTTCGCGCTGCGCCGTGACAAGAGCGTCGTCTTCTCGCCCTCCGGCAAGGCCGCGGTCTCCTACCGCGTCGTCTCCGGCGTGATGCTCGCCAGTGGTGACCCCATCGGTGACGTCGAGGCGTGGCCGGGCGCGATCGAGCAGTTCATGGAGCTGGCCAAGCGGCACTCCTGGACCCCCGCCGTCGCCGGCTGCAGCGAGACCGGCGGTGAGGTGTGGGCCCGCGAGACCGGGCTGGACGCCCTGGAGATGGGCGACGAGGCGATCGTCGACGTGGCCGACTTCAGCCTGAGCGGCCGTTCCATGCGCAACGTCCGCCAGATGGTCAAGCGCATCGAGCGCAACGGCTACACCACCAAGGTCCGCCGTGTCGGCGACCTGAACGCCGAAGAGCTCGAGGCCGTCCAGAAGGCCGCCAACGCCTGGCGCGACACCGAGGACGAGCGCGGCTTCTCCATGGCCCTGGGCCGGATCGGCGACCCCAAGGACCTGGACGCCATCATCGCCACCGCCCACAAGGACCCGGAGGAGGGCGAGGAGCCCAGCCCCTTCGGCGACCTCAAGGCCATGCAGCACTACGTGCCGTGGGGCAAGGACGGCAGCTCGCTGGAGCTGATGCGCCGCGACCGCAGCGCCGACCCGGGCATGAACGAGCTGCTGATCGTCGCCTTCCTGCAGGCCGCGCCCGACCTGGACGTCAAGCGCATGTCGCTGAACTTCGCGTTCTTCCGCTCCGCCCTGGAGCGCGGCAGCAAGCTGGGCGCGGGCCCGGTGGTGCGCGTGCAGCGCACGGCGCTGATCTTCCTCTCGCGCTGGTTCCAGATCGAGTCGCTGTACAAGTTCAACGAGAAGTTCCGGCCGCGCTGGGAGCCGCGCTTCGTGGTCTTCCCCAACAGCCGTGACCTGCCGCGCATCGGCTTCGCGATGATGCAGGCGGAGGGCTTCCTGGAGCTGCCGCGCCTGATGCGCCGCCGCCCGGCCCACCTGAAGTCGGTCGACCAGGCCGATGACGCGCTGGAGGCGCAGGCGGAGGTCACCCGCGCGGCGTGACCTGGCGAGACGCATGACGAGCAGGCCCTTCCCGGACACGGTCCGGGGAGGGCCTGCCCGCTTGTGGCCCGCGAGCGGCATGCCTTCGGCTGTACGCCCCCAGGGCGTGTCCGATGGGTCAGCACAGGCCCTGCGACCCCTGGCACGGCACCTCGCTGCGTTGTCGCACGACCCGAGTACGCCCAGTACGCGGGTCATGCTCCGCCTTGCGATGCTCCCCCGGCTACCGCTGGGAGGTGCCCCCAGCGCCAGACGCCGCGGGGCCCGCGACCCATCGGACACGCCCTAGGCTGGTTGGCATGAGTACGCTGCGCGGCCGCCTGGGGCCGGTCGGACTGCCCGAGTGGGACCGCTGTGCCGTGATGGGCGTGGTCAACGTCACGCCCGACTCGTTCTCGGACGGCGGCCGCTGGTTCGACACCACCGCGGCGGTGAAACGGGGGCTCGACCTCGTGGCCGCCGGTGCCGACATGGTCGACGTGGGCGGGGAGTCCACCCGGCCGGGCGCGTCGCGGGTCGACGAGAACGAGGAGCTGCGCCGGGTCGTCCCCGTGGTGCGCGAGCTGGCGGCGGAGGGCGCGGTGGTGTCCGTCGACACCATGCGCGCCGCGGTCGCCGAGGCGGCCGTCGAGGCGGGCGCGGTGCTGGTCAACGACGTGAGCGGCGGGCTCGCAGACCCCGCGATGGTGGGCGTGGTGGCCACGGCCGGGGTGCCGTTCGTGGTGATGCACTGGCGCGGTTTCAGCGCCGACATGAACAGCCGGGCGGTCTACGGGGACGTCTACGGCGAGGTCCTCGCCGAGCTCCGGGAGCGGGTGGACACGGTGGTCGCCGCCGGCGTCGACCCCGCGCGGATCGTGGTGGACCCCGGGCTGGGGTTCGCCAAGAACGCCGAGCAGGACCTGGCGCTGGTGGCCCGCCTGGGCAGGCTGCGCCGGGATCTGGAGCTGCCCATGCTGGTGGCCGCCTCGCGCAAGCGGTTCCTGGGCCGGGTGCTGGCCGGCCCCGAGGGCGAACCACCGCCGGCCCGGGAGCGGGACGCGGCGACGGCCGCGGTCTCGGCGATCGCGGCGCGCGAGGGCGCCTGGGCGGTCCGGGTGCACGAGGTGCGGGCGAGCGCCGACGCCGTACGCGTCGTACGCGCCGTCGAGGGCGCGGGCGCCGGGGAGGTCCGGTGACCTCCGCCCCTACGGACAGCGAGCGGGTCGAGCTCGCGAACACCGCCCTGTACGAGGCGATGGAGCGCGGCGACACGGCGGCCATGGACCGGCTCTGGCTGAACGAGCCCGGCGCCGACGTCTCCTGCGTCCACCCCGGGTGGCCGGTGCTCCGGGGCCGCAGCGAGGTGCTCCGCTCGTATGCGCTGATCATGGCGAGCACCGACTACATCCAGTTCTTCCTGACCGACGTCGAGGTGTCGGTGAACGGCGACACCGCGCTGGTCACCTGCACGGAGAACATCCTCAGCGGCGGTCCGGCCGAGAACGAGGGCGAGCTGGGGCCGCTGGTGGGCCAGCTGGTGGTGGCCACCAATGTCTTCCGGCGGTCCGGGGACGAGTGGAAGGTGTGGTCCCACCACGGCTCGCCCGTGCTGGCCGGGCGGGAGGACGACGAGGACGACGCGCCCGGTGCGGAGGGCGACGGAGCGGGGCCGGCCGAACCGACGGTGTGACGAGGGTGACGTGTGAGGTCGCCTACGCCCATTGGCGTCAGTGTGACGCGTCAGGGGGAAGCCTTCGGCTCCACTCGTTCGGGCTGCGTACGGGGCGGGTAGGGGTGGAGCACGGGGTCATCGGGTAAGCGCGGCGGAAGCCGACCGGTGCGGGCGGCACGCCCGCCCGCGGCACCCGCGGACGAGCGTTGTCGGTGCTCGCAGGTAGATTCGAAGGCGGGTAACCCGGCCGAAGGCAGGGTCGGGCGGTGCGCCGGCGGTGGCCGGGGCGCTCCCGGACACCACCGACAACCAGCAGGAGTGATTCGTGTGGATCGTGTCGCGCTGCGCGGCTTGAAGGCTCGCGGGCACCACGGGGTCTTCCCCCGGGAGCGCGAGGAGGGTCAGACCTTCATCGTGGACCTGGTGCTGAGCCTGGACACGCGGGCTGCCGCGGCCGACGACGACCTCGCGAAGACCGTGCACTACGGCATCGTGGCGGAGGAGGTCGTCGGCATCGTCGAGGGCGAGCCGGTCGACCTGATCGAAACCCTTGCCGAGCGGATCGCCCAGCAGTGCCTCAAGCACGATCCGGTGCGGGAGGTCGAGGTCGTCGTGCACAAGCCGGACGCCCCGATCACCGTGCCTTTCGACGATGTGACCGTAACGATCACCCGGAGCCGAGTATGAGCAGCAGCGACCCGACCGTGCAGCCGGTGCCCGCCTCCGTGGTGGAGCAGGTGGACGCCGCCGATGTCACGCTGAGCAACCCCAAACGAGCCGTGATCTCCCTTGGCAGCAATCTGGGCAACCGCCTGGAGACGCTCCAGGGAGCGATCGACGCACTGGAGGACACGCCGGGCCTGCGGGTCAAGGCGGTGTCCCCGGTCTACGAGACGGAGCCGTGGGGCGTGGATCCCGGCTCCCAGCCCTCGTACTACAACGCGGTGGTGCTGGTGAAGACCACGCTGCCGCCGCAGTCCCTGCTGGAGCGCGGGCACGCGATCGAGGAGGCGTTCGAGCGGGTGCGCGACGAGCGCTGGGGTCCCCGCACGCTCGACGTGGACATCGTCACCTACCAGGACGTCGTCTCCGACGACCCGGTGCTGACCCTGCCGCACCCGCGGGTGCACGAGCGCGCCTTCGTGCTGGTGCCGTGGCACGACGTCGAGCCGGAGGCCGTTGTTCCGGGCCGTGGCGCGGTGGCCGACCTGCTGGCCGAGATGGGCCGCGAGGGTGTGGCCGTGCGGTCCGACCTGGAACTCCGGCTGCCCGAGTAGGCGTTCTGCGGGGGCAGACCTTTGAAGACCAGGATGATCACGCGACGACGAGGGGCGACGGCTCGGTGAAGCAACTTCGGATCGGGGTGCTGGCCGGGCTGTTCGCCGTGGCCGGCGTGCTGTCGTGGGCCGGGGCGCGGCTGTGGGACTCCTTCGGGACCCTGCCCAGCGTGCCGGTGGCGGCTCCGATCGTGCTGGCGGTCATCGCCGTCGTCCTGTTCGCGACGGCGCTGTCGTTGCGCGCGCGGCTGCGGGCCCAGCGGGAGCGGCGGCCGGGGGCGAAGGGCGTCGATCCGCTGCTGGCCGCCCGTGCGGTCGTTTTCGGCCAGGCGAGTGCGCTGGTCGCCTCGCTGGTCGCGGGGATGTACGGCGGGGTGGGCGTCTTCCTCGGCCTGGACGGCCTGGAGGCCTCGGCCCGGCGCGACCAGGTGATCTATGCGGGGACGTCCGTCCTGGCAGGGGCCTGCGTGGTGGCGGCGGCCTTCTTCATGGAGCGCGTCTGCAAGCTGCCGGAAGACGACGAGGAAAACGGCGACGGCCCAGACGCGTCACGCGCCTGAGGCGTGTCCGGTGGGTCGGTGCGGGGCCTGTGCTGACCCACCGGACACGCACTAGGACCCGGACACCGTCTCTACCACGGCCTCGCTGCGCGCAGCGCCCGTCGCATCGGCCTCGATCGACCGTCGCAGCGCCTCGTGTAGGCGGGCAGGGGTCAGGACCCCCACGAAGCGGTCCGACGCCTCTCCCTCCAGCACCGCGATCCACCCGGCATCGTGCTGCAGCATCGTGCTGAACGCCTGCTTGAGCGACGCCCCCACCGGGACCCATGCGTCCATCCGCCGCGCGTGGTCCCGCACGGTCCCCTCGCCGGAGGCCACCGCCTCCGCGGAGATCCAGCCGTGCAGACGGTCCGCGTCGTCCAGGACGACCGCCCAGCGCGCGTCCTCGCGCGCGAGCCGCTCGCCGGCCTGGGCGAGCCGGTCGTCGAGGTGCACCACCGGCGGCTGTTCGAGGTCGCCGGCCTCGATCGACGTCACCGACAGCCGCTTGAGGCCCCGGTCCGCGCCGACGAAGTCGGCCACGTACGGCGTCGCGGGCGCGCCCAGCACCGCCGCGGGCGCGTCGAACTGTTCGATCCGCCCATGGCCGTACACCGCTATGCGGTCGCCGAGGCGGACGGCCTCCTCGATGTCGTGCGTCACGAAGAGCACCGTCTTGCGCACTTGGGACTGCAGCCGCAGGAACTCGCTCTGCAGGCGCTCCCGGACCACCGGGTCGACCGCGCCGAAGGGCTCGTCCATCAGCAGTACGGGCGGGTCCGCGGCGAGCGCCCGCGCCACCCCGACCCGCTGCCGCTGGCCGCCCGAGAGCTGGTCCGGGTAGCGGTCGCCGTAGACCGAGGGGTCGAGCCCCACGAGGTCCAGCAGTTCGGCCGCCCGGGCGCGGGCCTTCTTGCGCTGCCAGCCGAGCAGGTGCGGCACCGTCGCCGTGTTGTCCAGCACCGTCTTGTGCGGGAAGAGCCCCACCTGCTGGATCACATAGCCGATGCGGCGCCGCAACTCGACGGGGTCGACGGCGGAGATGTCCTCGCCGTCGACGAGGATGCGGCCCTCGGTCGGCTCGATCAGCCGGTTGACCATCTTCATCGTGGTGGTCTTGCCGCAGCCCGACGGACCGACGAGCGTGACCAGCTCGCCCTCCGCGACCTCGAAGGACAGGTCGTCCACGGCGGTCGTGCCATCGGCGTAGCGCTTGGTGACATGCTCGAAACGGATCATGGCTCCCCATTGTGGTGGTCCTACCGCTCGAACAATGTTGCCGTTGTGTTGCGGCGGAGGCGAATGTCAGTGGCCGGGGTTAGGGTCGCCAGTGACCGACCGTGAAGGCCGAGGGGGAGGTGAGGACACGGATGGCGGACCAGAACTGTCTGATCGCCAACGACTGGATCTGCGGCGAATACCTGCGCACGCGCGGCCAGGAGCTGTCGGACGCCACGCTCCAGCACGTCGGCATCACCCTGGGCTCGGTGGCCATCGGCCTGCTTGTCGCCTTTCCGCTGGCCCTGTTGGCCCGTAGGTGGCGCGCAGTCGCCGGGCCGGTGCTGGGGCTGACGACCATTCTGTACACCGTGCCGTCGCTCGCCATGTTCTCGCTGCTGGTGCCGGTCTTCGGGCTGTCGGTGGCCGTGGTGGTGACGGGCCTGGTGCTCTATTCGCTGACGATCCTCGTGCGGAACATACTTGCGGGCCTCGCCTCCGTGCCCGAGGAGGCGCGGGAGGCGGCGCGCGGGATGGGCTACGGGCCGGTGCGGCTGCTGTTCGGAGTCGAACTGCCCTTGGCCCTGCCCGCCCTGATGGCCGGTCTGCGGATCGCCACGGTGTCGACCGTCTCGCTGACGACGGTGGGCGCGATCATCGGCTACGGCGGCCTCGGCAATCTGATCTACGAGGGCATGCACAGCTACTTCAAGGCGCAGGTGCTGACCGCTTCGGTGCTGTGCGTGGCGCTGGCCGTCGTGGCGGACGTGGTGCTGCTGCTCGTCCAGCGCCTGCTGACTCCCTGGACGCGCACGAAGCGGCGGGCGAAGTCCGCTGCGCTGCGGCCGGCCGCGGAGGTGGCGGCCTGATGGGCGTCATCGACCGCACGTGGACGTGGCTGACCACCGGCGCGCACTGGAGCGGCACGGACGGGGTGTGGCACCGCCTCGGCGAGCACCTGTTCCTGACGGCCGTGTGTCTGCTCATCTCGTGCGCGATCGCGCTGCCGATCGCCGTGGTGCTCGGACACCTGGGCAAGGGCGGCGCCCTGGCGGTGAACATCTCCAACGCCGGGCGGGCGGTGCCCACGTTCGCCGTGCTGGTGCTGCTGCTCCTCAGCCCGCTGGGCTCGCACGGTTCCTGGCCCACCGTCATCGCCCTGGTGCTCTTCGCGATACCCCCGCTGCTGACCAATGCCTATGTGGGCATGCGCGAGGTGGACCGGGACATGGTTGAGGCAGCCCGGGGCATGGGGATGACGGGCCGTCAGGTGATGGCCCGGGTGGAGCTCCCGCTGGCCTTCCCGCTCATCGTGACGGGCGTGCGCTCGGCGGCCGTCCAGGTCGTGGCGACGACCACGCTCGCCGCCCTGCCCGGCGGCGGTGGCCTCGGCCGGATCATCACGGCCGGTTTCCGGCTGACGGACACCGCGCAGGTGGTGGCGGGGGCGCTGCTGGTGGCCGTGCTCGCGCTGCTGGTCGAGGGCGTGTTCATCCTCGTGCAGAGGCTGCTGGACCCGCTGCGCCGCCCGGGTGCCGCGTGATGCCGCGGGCGGGAGATGACGGCTTAAGCGCCGGATCTCCGCCCGGGTGCATGTCGGCTGGTTAAGTGCGAGACGACTGCTCAAGTGCGAATGGATGGAGTTCGGTATGACCAGGACCCTGCGCAGGGCGCGGACCGCCCGCGCCCTGCTGGCGACGGCCGGTGCGGCCACCCTTGCGGTGGGGCTCGCCGCGTGCGGAGGCAACAGCCTGGAGAAGTCCAAGGACTCGGAGGGCTCCGCGAAGCCGGGGCAGGGCTCGCTGGTGATCGGGTCGGCGTCCTTCACCGAGTCGAAGGTGCTCGCGGAGATATACGCGGGGCTGCTCAAGGACGCCGGATATTCGACGTCGATCAAGACCGTCGACGCCCGGGAGCTCTATGAGCCGGCGCTGGAGAAGGGCCAGATCGATGTGGTCCCCGAGTATGCGGCAACGCTCGCCGAATTCCTGAACAAGAAGCAGAACGGGAAGGACGCCCCGGCCGTCGCCTCCGCCGATGCCGACGCCACCGTGAAGGCGTTGCGCAAACTCGCCGAGCCGCGCGGGCTGAAGGTGCTCGACGCGGGCGGCGCCGTCGACCAGAACGCCTTCGCCGTGACCTCGGACTTCGCACAGAAGCACGGTCTCAAGACGCTTTCCGATCTTGGAAAGTCAAAGGAGAAGGTCAAGCTCGCCGCCGGTGACGAATGCCCCCAGCGGCCCTTCTGCCAGCCCGGTCTGGAGAAGACCTACGGCATCGACGTCACCGGCATCGACCCGCTGGAGGTCGGCAGCACCCAGGCCAAGCAGGCGGTCAAGGCGGGCAAGGACCAGCTGCTGCTGACCACGACCACCGACGCCACGCTCGAACAGTTCGGATTGGTGCTTCTCCAGGACGACAAGAAGCTCCAGAACTCCGACAACGTCCTGCCGGTGATGAATGCCAAGAAGGCCGGCGACCAGAAGATCGCCGATGCCCTCGCCAAGCTCAACAAGGTGCTGACCACGGCCGATCTGACGGAACTCAACAAGAAGGTGGACGCGCAGCGGCTCAAGCCCGCCGATGTCGCCGCGGCCTACCTCAAGGACAAGGGCCTCGTCTCGAAGTGACGGCGAGCTCGATGGAGTGCTCGAAGTGACGGAGTAGGGGAGAAGTAAGATCAAGGGAAGAGTTTGGTGGTGGGGTCACACTTCCGTGGCAACGCACGGTAAGTTTCAGGCCATGCCACGAGGACGCCACCGCCATTCCGCACCCCTGCACCGGCTTCTTCCACCGGCGACGGTCGCCGCGACTTCGGTCGCCTGCGCCGCCGGTGCCCTGGTGGTCGGTGAACCACTCGTCATACGCGGTCTCGCCGTGGCCGCGGGTGCGGCCACGGTGGTCGGAGCGGTGCTGATGCGCCGCTGGGACCGCTCCGCGGGCAAGCGCGTGGCCCAGCTGACCGCCGCCCGGGTGCGCGACGAGTGGAAGACCGACGAGCGCATAGCCGAGCTGGAGACGGATCTCGAAGAGACCCGTCTGCTGCGCACCAGGGTCGAGGCCAAGCTGCGCGCCAAGCGTGGCGAACTGGCCCGCCTGCGCACCGAGCACGCCGATCTGCTGCGCCGGTACGCCGCCGCCGAGACCGGCCGCGCCAGTGCCCTCGAAGGCCGCCGTCTGCTGGCGAAGGGCGGGGCGCAGGGCTCCGCCGCGCGCGGCGAGGCGAGTGCACCCGCCGTCTTCGACGCCGCCGCCTTCGCCAAGGCCGCGGACGCCCTCCGCGACCTCGGCCGCAACGCCGCCGCCCAGCGCGACGCCGCCGCCCGGCGCGACGACGAGCCGAAGACGCCCGCTGCCAAGGCCCCCGCGCCCGCCAAGGCGCCCATGGCCAAGGCCCTGGAGGCGCCCAAGCCGAAGGCCGCCGCCGCTCTGGAGAAGGCGGAGAAGCCGGCGAAGGCAGAGAAGTCGGAGAAGAAGAAGCCGGCGGGGAAGAAGGACGCCCCCGCCGCGTCGCCCGCCGTGCGCACCCAGGGCGGTTTCGACTTCTTCGGCAACCAGAAGAAGAAGCCGTCCCTGCCCCCGAGGCCCGTCGAGGAGCAGGATCTGGCCGACGTCGTCGGCGAGGAGGCCCTCGCCGAGGCCAAGGCCGAATCCGAGGCGGCCACCGGCAAGGACGGCGCGGTCATAGACCTGACCGCACACGACGAGACCGAGCAGATCGACGTCGCCGAGCTGCGCAGCGCGATCTCGTAGGACCGCCCGCCGGGCGCGTACGGCTACTTGTCGATGTCGCCGACCACGAAGAACAGCGAACCCAGGATCGCGACCATGTCGGCGACCAGCGTGCCCGGCAGCAGCTCGACCAGCGCCTGGATGTTGTTGAACGAGGCCGAGCGCAGCTTCAGCCTGTAGGGCGTCTTGTCGCCCTTGGAGACGAGGTAGTAGCCGTTGAGCCCCAGCGGGTTCTCGGTCCAGACGTAGGTGGCGCCCTCCGGCGCCTTGAGCACCTTGGGCAGCCGCTGGTTGATCGGGCCCTGCGGCAGCCCGGCCAGCCGCTCCAGGCAGGCGTCGGCCAGGTCCAGCGAATTGTGCGTCTGCTCCAGCAGGCACTCGAAGCGGGCCAGGCAGTCGCCCTCCTCGCGGGTGACGACCTTGAGGGTGTCGGCCAGCTCGGCGTAGGCGAGGTACGGCTCGTCGCGGCGCAGGTCGAAGTCGACGCCCGAGGCGCGGGCGATCGGCCCGCTGACCCCGTAGGCGTGCACGGTCTCCCGGGACAGCACGCCGACGCCGCGCGTACGGCCGCGGAAGATCTCGTTGCCGAGCACCAGCCGGTCGTAGACGTCCATGCGGGAGCGGACCTCGGCCACCGCGTGCCGGGCGCGGCCGAGCCAGCCCGCGGGCAGGTCCTCCTTGAGGCCGCCGACGCGGTTGAACATGTAGTGCATCCGGCCGCCGGAGACCTCCTCCATCACCGTCTGGAGCTCCTCGCGCTCGCGGAAGGCGTGGAAGACGGGGGTGATGCCGCCGAGCTCCAGCGGGTAGGAGCCGAGGAACATCAGATGGTTGAGCACCCGGTTCAGCTCGGCCAGCAGGGTGCGCGTCCACACCGCGCGCTCGGGGACCTCCATGCCGAGCATCCGCTCGACGGCGATGACGACGCCCAGCTCGTTGGAGAACGCCGACAGCCAGTCGTGGCGGTTGGCGAGCATGACGATCTGGCGGTAGTCGCGCGCCTCGAACAGCTTCTCCGCGCCGCGGTGCATATAGCCGACGACCGGCTCCGCCTCCCGGATGCGCTCGCCGTCGAGGACCAGGCGCAGCCGCAGCACGCCGTGCGTTGACGGGTGCTGAGGCCCTATGTTGAGCACCATGTCGGTGCTCTCCGCCGCGCCGCCGATGCCGACTGTCGTCTCCGTCATGGGGCTAGTCTCACCCCTGACCCGCCCCTTGCCGAAACCGGGGCGCGGCTCCCCGGGCCGTGTCAGAGGCATCCCCTAGAGCAGAGGGGAAGCGAGCCCCACCGGCTGGAGCAGCCAGCCGAACGCGCCCAGGCCCCCCGGGGCCGTCAGCTCCGCCGCCTCGCCCGCCGCGCCGAGCGCGCGGACGTACGCGGCCGGGTCCTCGGAGGCCAGGGCCAGCGGCGGGCGGCTGCCGTCCACGCCGAGCGCGCGCAGCGCCTCGCGCTGGCTGGTCAGCGAAGCCCCGGCCCCTGCGCACGCGTCCAGCGCGACGTGCGCGGTGATGTCGCACGAGCCGTCCGGCACCGGGCGGACCTCGCGGCCCTCCCGGAAGCCGGTGAGCGTGCCGAAGGGCGGCCGGGCGGCGCATTCGTGGGCGTAGTCGGCCGCCACCGCGAGCCCGGCCCGCAGGCTGCCCACCGCCCGGGCCCAGGCCGTGTCGCGCGGGTGGCCGATCTCGGCGCGGGAACCGGGCGGCGCGCCTTCGAGCGGCCACCAGCGGTCCAGCCACGTCGCGTCCTCGCCCGCGACCGGGTCGCCGAGCAGCTCCTCGCCGTCCTCGCGGACGAGCACCCGGCGGGGCGTACCCTCGCCGTCCGCCTCGGCGACGTCCAGCGGCACGTTGTCGAGCCACTCGTTGGCGAACAGCAGCCCCTGTACTCCGTCCGGCGGGGCGTCCAGCCAGGTCACGCGCTCGTCGAGCCTGTCCGGCCGGTCCGCGATCTCCACCGCGTACGGGCGCAGCCGCCCGGCGAGCTCCGGCGGGCACCGGTCGAGCACCCCGGCCACGAGTTCGCCGCGCCCCGCGCCCACATCGGTGAACGCCAGCTCCGCCGGGTGCCCGAGGGCGGCGTCGACGCGGCGCAGCAGTTCCACGACGGCACCGGCGTACAGCGGCGAGGCGTGCACGGAGGTCCGGAAGTGCCCGGCGGGGCCCTCGGGACGGCGGTAGAAGCCGCCGGGGCCGTACAGGGCGGCCTCGGCCGCCTCCCGCCACGTTCTCGTTCCGCTTGCCATGTGCACACGTTATGCGCGCCTGGCGGTCACAGGGCCTCCACCTTGGGGAGTAGAAGAGGAGCGGTCGGATCGATCGTCCGGTTGACCCCCGCACGTACCCGCCGTGCCTACGCTGGGTGACGTGCAGCGCCTCTACGACTTCTTCCGCAGACACCCGACCGGAGTGGACAGCTTCTGGGCGGTTCTGCTGCTGGGCACCAGCGCTCTGTCCATCCTCGAGGGCGGCGCGGTGTCGGGGTCGAGGCCCGCGCAGATCGTGACGGCGCTGGCGTTGAGCGTGGTGGTCGCGCTGCGGCGGCGCGCCCCGGAGAAGATGCTGCTGCTGGCCACGGCGGCCGGGCTGGCCCAGCTGGGGCTCAATGTCTCGGTGGACGTCGCCGACTTCGCCCTGCTGGTGATCATCTACACGGTGGCGTCCGGAGGCACCCGGTGGGCCTCCCGGTACGCGCTGATCGCCGGCGTCATTGCCCCGGTGATCGCCCAGCTGCGCTGGCCCAACCCCCACCAGGACATGGGCACCCAGGTGCTGGGCACCGTCTTCGTCACCGTCCCGTTCGTCCTCGCCTGGGTGCTCGGTGATTCAATGCGCACCCGTCGCGCGTACTGGGCGCAGCTGGAAGAGCGGGCCACGCGCCTGGAGAAGGAGCGCGAGCAGCAGGCGCGGATCGCCGTGACCGCCGAGCGGGCCCGCATCGCGCGCGAGCTGCACGACGTGGTCGCGCACAACGTGTCGGTGATGGTGGTGCAGGCCGACGGTGCCGCGTACGTCCTGGACTCCTCGCCCGAGCAGGCCAAGCAGGCGCTGGAGACGATCTCGGGCACCGGCCGACAGGCGCTGGCGGAGATGCGCCGCCTGCTGGGCGTGCTGCGCACCGACGAGGGCGCGGAGGGCGGCGAGTACGTCCCACAGCCCGACGTCGAGCAGATCGGCGAGCTCGTCGAGCAGGTGCGGCGCGCGGGCCTGCCGGTGGAGTTCGAGGTCGAGGGCGCGCCGCGGCCGCTGCCCAGCGGCGTGGAGCTGACGGCCTACCGCATCGTCCAGGAAGCGCTGACCAACACCCGCAAGCACGGTGGCCCGGACGTGGGCGCCAGCGTGCGGCTGACGTACTTCGACGACGGGCTGGGCCTGCTCGTCGAGGACGACGGCCGCGGCGCGCAGCACGAGCTGTACGAGTCGGGGGGCGCGGACGGCATGGGGCACGGCCTGATCGGCATGCGCGAGCGCGTCGGCATGGTCGGGGGCACCCTGGACGCGGGGCCGCGGTCGGGCGGCGGCTTCCGGATCAGCGTGCTGCTGCCGATCAAGCCGGGCCGTTGATCTCCTGCGTACTGTTGCGCAGCATCCTTCGCACATTCCTGCACATCACTATCGAGAGGTACCCCGCATGGCGATCCGCGTGATGCTCGTCGACGACCAGGTGCTGCTGCGCACCGGCTTCCGCATGGTGCTGGCGGCGCAGCCCGACATGGAGGTCGTCGCCGAGGCCGGGGACGGCGCGGAGGCGCTGGAGGTGGTCGCGGCCACCGCGGTGGACGTCGTCCTGATGGACGTCCGCATGCCCAGGATGGACGGGGTGGAGGCGACGCGCCGCATCTGCGCCCGGACCGATCCGCCGAAGGTGCTGATCCTGACCACCTTCGACCTGGACGAGTACGCCTTTTCGGCCCTGAAGGTCGGCGCGAGCGGCTTCATGCTCAAGGACGTGCCGCCCGCCGAACTGCTGGGTGCGATCCGGGCGGTGCACAGCGGTGACGCGGTGGTGGCGCCCAGCACCACGCGACGGCTGCTGGACCGCTTCACGCCGATGCTGCCGAGCGCGGGCGGCGAGCCGGCCAACGCCGAGCTCGGCAAGCTCACCGACCGGGAGCGCGAGGTGATGCTGCTGGTCGCGCAGGGCCTGTCCAACGGGGAGATCGCGGGGCGGCTGGTGCTGTCGGAGGCCACGGTCAAGACGCACGTGGGCCGGATCCTCACCAAGCTGGGCCTGCGGGACCGGGTACAGGTGGTGGTGATGGCGTACGAGAGCGGACTGGTGCGCGCGGGCGGCGGCGGGCGCTGACCGCCGCCTCCTGGCTCAGCGCAGCACGCCCTCCAGGAAGTCGCTGCCCAGGCGGGCCACCACGGTGAGGTCCAGCTGGTGGAGCACGTACCGGCCGCGCCGCCGCGTCGTGATCAGTTCGGCCTTCTTGAGCACCGCGATGTGCCGCGAGACCTCGGGCGCGGTGATCTCGAGGGCGGTGGCCAGCTCGCCCGTGCTGAAGGCGGACCGTGACAGGTAGCGGCACATCCGCATCCGCATCTGGTGGGACAGCGCCTCCAGCCGCAGTTTGAGCAGCTCGACCGAGGCGGGGCCCGGCAGTTCGGGGGCGGCCACGGGGTAGTGGATCACCGGGCGCCAGCCGGGGGCGTGCCCCACCCACAGGTGGGGCCAGCCCAGGGAGGACGGGACCAGGGTGATGCCGGTGCCGACCGCCGGGTCGAGCGCGGTCGTCCGGCCGCTGCCCAGCTTGTCGACGATGATCCGGGAGCCGTCCGAGGGCAGGGCGATCGCGGGCGACACCTCGGCCAGCGCCTCGGCCAGGCCCTTGTGGCGCAGCAGCTCCGTCTTGTGCCGGGAGTCGGCGGCGAGCTGCACCCGCACCCGGTGCCAGACGTCGTTGAAGAACGCCTCCGCGCAGTCCTCGAACAGGCGGCGCAGCCAGGACCGTACGGCGGGCGGGTCGTCCAGCAGCCGCTTGGCGAAGTCCAGTTGCCGGGGGCCGCGCGCGGTGGCCCGGTCCAGGGCCAGCTTGCGGGCCTTGGCGTTGACCAGCGGCGACGGGCCGTTCTGGCTGTAGAGCCGGGAGCAGGAGATCTCCAGGGCGGCGTCGGCGAACAGGTCGTCGCTCATCCGGTCGAGCATGTCCAGGTCCTCGGCGAGCGTCGCGCCGGGCAAGCCCTGTGCGTCGGGCAGCGCGGCGAACGGCAGGCTGATGTCCGAGAACGTGGAGGTCCACAGGAAGTCCGCCTCGCACAGCCGGTCCGCGAGGTCCGGTTTGAGGCCGGCGTTGGTCGCGGTGGTCCAGCCGTGCAGTCCGGGGTGGTGCCCGGGCTCGGCCAAGGCGTGCAGTGCGGTGCACAGTTCGGCCAGGGGCGAGGGGCGGAACACCACCCGCTCGGGCGGCAGCCCGGCGATGTCGATCGTCACGCTCATGCGTTCATCGTGCCTTCCTGTGAGAACGGCGGGCCGTCGATTGACGTTCCTCGTCAATCGACGAGCCGGCCTGGTGCCGGGCGCAGCACGGTGGAACACATGAACGCCACCCAGCAGCACATGCTCGACGCCTACCGCGCTTCTGTCCACCAGCAGACCGCCCCGCCCGCCCCGGGCACGAACGAATGGCAGATGGTCCGCGAATTCCGCACCTGGCGCGCCTTCAGGGCGGTCGTGGACGAGCGCGTCGCGGCCCGGCGGGCTCGTCTGGCGGCCCTGTTCGCCTTCCTGAGACCGTCCACCGTGTCCCGTGCCACGACCGCGCCGGCTCCTGCCGCGACTCCCGCCCCCGCCCCCGCCCCCGCTCCCGCCCCGCGTCCGTCGGCCGGGCGCCCCGATGCGGTCCGGCTGCCTGCCGACCGCCTCGGCGACGGCTGCGGGACCCCGGCGCAGTGCCGGTCGTGACCCCGGCGGCCGACGGGCCGTAGCCCGGTCCCGCAGAGTTATCCACAGGCCTGGGGATGCCCAGGGGTCGGGGCGACCGCCTCGCGTAGCATGACAAGGGAATCGTCCGGTACCTCCGCGGACTGGAACGGAAGGCATCCCGCCGCGTGAACGCACATCTTTCCCCTGAGCATGTGAGCCCCCAGGACCGACCGGCGCGGCTCACCGTCGGCGTCGTTGGCGCAGGCCGGGTCGGGCCCGCGCTCGCCGCATCCCTGCAGCTCGCCGGTCATCGGCCGGTCGCCGTCTCCGGGGTCTCCGACGCCTCGCGGCGGCGCGCCGCCGCCATGCTGCCGGACGTGCCCGTGGTGCCGCCCGCCGAGGTGCTCGCCCGCGCCGAGCTCGTCCTGCTGACCGTCCCGGACGACGCCCTGCCCGGCCTCGTCGCGGGGCTCGCCGAGACCGGCGCCATCCGGCCGGGGCAGATCGTGGTGCACACCTCCGGCCGTCACGGCACCGCCGTCCTGGACCCGGCGCGCCGCGCGGGCGCCCTGCCGCTGGCCCTGCACCCCGCCATGACCTTCACCGGCACTCAGGTCGACGTCCAGCGTCTGGCGGGCTGCTCCTTCGGCGTCACCGCACCCGAAGAGCTGCGGCTCGCCGCGGAAGCCCTGGTCATCGAGATGGGCGGCGAGCCCGAGTGGATCGAGGAGGCCGCCCGGCCGCTCTACCACGCGGCCCTCGCCATGGGCTCCAACCACCTCGTCACGCTGGTCGCCCAGTCCATGGAGCTGCTGGGCACCGCCGGGGTGGCCCACCCCGCCCGGATGCTCGGCCCCCTGCTCGGCGCCGCCCTCGACAACGCCCTGCGCAGCGGCGACGCCGCGCTGACCGGCCCGGTCGCCCGCGGCGACGCGGGCACCGTCGCGGCGCACGTCGCCGAGCTGCGCGCCCACGCCCCGCAGGCCGTCGCCGGCTACCTGGCGATGGCCCGTACGACCGCGGACCGTGCCCTCGCGCACGGCCTGCTCAAGCCCGAACTGGCGGAGGACCTGCTCGGCGTCCTCGCGGACGGAGGCAATCAGTGACCATTCAGCTCGCCCGCACGGCCGGGGAACTGCCGCCGCCGTCCACCGGGCGCCGCGCCGTCGTGATGACGATGGGTGCCCTGCACGAGGGCCACGCCACCCTCGTCCGCACCGCCCGCGAGCTCGTGGGCGCCGACGGGCAGGTCGTCGTCACCGTCTTCGTCAACCCCCTGCAGTTCGGCCCCGGCGAGGATCTCGACCGCTATCCGCGCACCCTCGACGCCGACGTCGTGATCGCGGAGAAGGCCGGCGCCGACACCGTCTTCGCGCCCTCCGCGGCCGAGGTCTACCCCGGCGGAGAGCCCCAGGTCCGCATCACCGCAGGCCCCATGGGCGAGCGCCTCGAAGGAGCCTTCCGCCCCGGCCACTTCGACGGCATGCTCACCGTCGTCGCCAAGCTGCTGCACCTCACCCGCCCGGACGTGGCGCTGTTCGGCCAGAAGGACGCCCAGCAGCTCGCCCTGATCCGCCGCATGGTGCGCGACCTGAACTTCCCGGTGGAGATCGCCGGCGTCCCCACCGTCCGCGAGGCCGACGGGCTCGCCCTCTCCAGCCGCAACCGCTACCTCTCCGCGGCCGACCGCAAGAGCGCCCTGGAGCTCTCCCGCGCCCTGCTCGCCGCCCACAATGTGCTGGAGCTCGGCCCCGGCGCCGTCCGGCACGCCGCCCATGTCGTGCTGCACGCCGCGGCCTCCATGGAGCCGCCCGTCGACCTCGACTACCTGGCCCTCGTCGACCCCGCCGACTTCACCGAGGTCCCGGACGACCACGTCGGCGAAGCCGTCCTCGCCGTCGCCGCCAAGGTCGGCGCCACCCGCCTGATCGACAACATGCCGCTGGAATTCCAAGACCCCGGAGCAGAGCGATGACCGGTATACGACTGACCGCCCCCCGACCCGGCTGGTCGGTCGACGCCGACGTCGTCGTCATCGGCTCCGGCGTCGCCGGACTCACCGTCGCGCTGCGCTGCGCCGCGGCCGGGGCGAAGGTCACCGTCGTCACCAAGGCCCTCCTCGACGACGGCTCCACCCGCTGGGCCCAGGGCGGCATCGCGGCGGCCCTCGGCGAGGGCGACACCCCCGCCCAGCACCTCGACGACACGCTCGTCGCCGGTGCGGGCCTGTGCTCCGAAGAGGCCGTCCACGCCCTGGTCACCGAGGGGCCGGACGCGGTGCGCCGCCTGATCGCCACCGGCGCCCGCTTCGACACCGACGCCGAGACCGGAGAGATCCTGCTGACCCGCGAGGGCGGCCACCACCGCCGCCGCATAGCCCACGCCGGCGGCGACGCCACCGGCGCCGAGATCTCCCGGGCGCTCGTCGAGGCCGTCCGCGACGCGGGCATCGAGACCATCGAGCACGCGCTCGTCCTCGACCTCCTCAAGGACGCCGACGGCCGCGCCGCCGGCGTCTCCCTGCACGTCATGGGCGAGGGCCAGCACGACGGCGTCGGCGCGGTCCGGGCCCGGGCCGTGGTGCTGGCCACCGGCGGCATGGGCCAGGTGTTCTCCGCGACCACCAACCCCGCCGTCTCCACCGGCGACGGCGTCGCCCTCGCGCTGCGCGCCGGAGCCGAGGTCTCCGACCTGGAGTTCGTCCAGTTCCACCCCACCGTGCTGTGGCTCGGCCCGGACGTCGAAGGGCAGCAGCCGCTGGTGTCCGAGGCGGTGCGCGGCGAGGGCGCCCACCTGGTGGACGCGGACGGCCACCGCTTCATGGTCGGCGCCCACGAGCTCGCCGAGCTCGCCCCGCGCGACATCGTCGCCAAGGGCATCACGCGGCGGATGCAGGAGCTCGGGGCCGAGCACATGTACCTGGACGCGCGGCACTTCGGTGCCCGCATGTGGGAGCAGCGCTTCCCCACGATCCTCGCCGCCTGCCGGGCGCACGGCATCGACCCGGTGACCGAGCCCATCCCGGTCGCCCCCGCCGCGCACTACGCCTCCGGCGGCGTCCGCACGGACCTTCAGGGCCGTACGACCGTGCCGGGGCTGTACGCATGCGGCGAGGTCGCCTGCACCGGGGTGCACGGCGCGAACCGGCTGGCGTCCAACTCCCTGCTGGAGGGGCTCGTCTTCGCGGAGCGCATCGCCGCCGACGCCTTCCCGGGCCTGACCGCCGAGCCCGCCCGGCCGCCCGTCGCCGCCGCCGACGCCCCAGCCTCCGTGCTGATCGCCCCGGAGCAGCGCATCGCCATCCAGCGCGTGATGACCCACGGCGCCGGCGTCCTGCGCTCCCGGCAGAGCCTGGAGGCGGCCGCCGCGGAGCTGGCCCGCATCCGCGCCGAAGCCGACGGCAAGTCCGCCGAGCCCGGCACCGAGGCCTGGGAGGCCACCAACCTCCTGCTCGTGTCCCAGGTGCTGGTCGCCAGCGCCCTCCGCCGCGAGGAGACCCGCGGCTGCCACTGGCGCGAGGACCACCCCGAGCGCGACGACGCCGCCTGGCGCCGCCACCTCCTGGTCACCCTGCGCCCGGACCGTACCCTTGCCGTCTCCGCCACCGAATCCGCCGCCTTCCCGCCCGTCACCACCCCCGAGGAGAACAGCGTGAGCACCTCCGAAGACCCCGCCCTGCACCAGATCGCCCGGCCCGGTCAGGAGCCCGGGGCGGCCTCCGGCGGCTGCGGCGACGCCTGCGGCTGTGCCGCCGGTGACGTGTACGACGACGCCATGGAGTGCGGCCTCGACCCGCAGCTCGTGCAGCTGCTGGAGGAGGCCGGGCTGAACCCCCTCCAGATCGAGGACCTCGCGCACCTGGCCATCGAGGAGGACCTCGACGGCGGCAAGGACGTCACCACCTTCGCGACCGTCCCCGCGGACGCCGTCGCCACCGGCGACTTCACCGCCCGCGAGGACGGCACCGTCGCCGGCCTGCGCGTCGCCGAGGCCATCCTCTCCGTGGCCTGCACCGACGAGTTCGAGGTCGAGCGGCATGTCGAGGACGGCGACCGGGTGGTGGCGGGCCAGAAGCTGCTGACCGTGCGCACCCGCACCCGCGACCTGCTCACCGCCGAGCGCAGCATGCTCAACATCATGTGCCGCCTCTCCGGCATCGCCACCGCCACCCGCGCCTGGGCCGACGCCCTGGAGGGCACCGGCGCGGCCGTCCGCGACACCCGCAAGACCACCGTCGGGCTGCGCGCCCTGGAGAAGTACGCGGTGCGCTGCGGCGGCGGCGTCAACCACCGCATGTCGCTGTCGGACGCCGCGCTCGTCAAGGACAACCACGTCATCGCCGCGGGCGGCGTCGCCGAGGCCTTCAAGGCCGTCCGGCTGGAGTTCCCCGAGCTGCCGATCGAGGTCGAGGTGGACCGGATCGACCAGATCCTCCCGGTCCTCGACGAAGGCGCCGACCTGATCATGCTCGACAACTTCACCCCCGAGCAGACCCGCGAGGCCGTCGCCCTGGTCGCCGGGCGGTCGAAGCTCGAATCCTCGGGCCGCCTCACCCTCGCCAACGCCCGTGCCTACGCCGAGACGGGCGTCGACTACCTGGCCGTGGGCGCGCTCACGCACTCCTCGCCGATCCTCGACATCGGTCTGGACCTGCGCGACGAGCCCGTGCAGCGGGAGGAAGACGCCTGATGCTGCTCACCATCGACGTCGGCAACACCCAGACCAGCCTCGGCCTGTTCGACGGTGAGGAGGTCGTCGAGCACTGGCGCATCTCCACCGATCCGCGCCGCACCGCCGACGAACTGGCCGTGCTCTTCCAGGGCCTGATGGGCCGGCACCCGCTCCTCGGCGACGAGCTGGGCGAGGGCATCGACGGCATCGCCGTCTGCTCGACCGTCCCGGCCGTGCTGCACGAGATGCGCGAGGTGACGCGCCGTTACTACGGCGACGTGCCCGCCGTGCTGGTCGAACCGGGCGTGAAGACCGGTGTGCCGATTTTGATGGACAACCCCAAGGAGGTCGGCACCGACCGCATCATCAATGCGGTCGCGGCCGTCGAGCTCTACGGGGGCCCGTGCGTGGTGGTCGACTTCGGCACGGCCACCACCTTCGACGCGGTGAGCGCGCGCGGCGAGTACGTGGGCGGGGTCATCTCGCCCGGCATCGAGATCTCCACCGAGGCGCTGGGCGTCCGCGGCGCCCAGCTGCGCAAGATCGAGCTGGCCCGCCCGCGCAGCGTCATCGGCAAGAACACCGTCGAGGCCATGCAGTCCGGCATCCTCTACGGCTTCGCGGGCCAGGTCGACGGCGTCGTGGGCCGCATGGCCCGCGAGCTCGCGGACGACCCGGACGACGTCACCGTCATCGCCACCGGTGGCCTGGCGCCGCTGGTCCTGGGCGAGGCGTCGGTCATCGACGAGCACGAGCCCTGGCTCACCCTGATCGGCCTCCGCCTGGTCTACGAGCGCAACGTCACGCGGGGCTAGGGCGTGTCCTGAAGGCCACGTCCCAGGGCCTTCGTCCCGGCGGGCAGGCAACCAACGGGCCGCCCCGGCTGTCCTGACAACTGTCGAAGTCACGGGAGAGCGGCAGGAGGCCGGGGTGCACATGGCCGTCGTGAAACGAACTCTGTGGCGGACGGCTGCGGTTACGGCCGCAGCCGCCGCGGGCCTCTGGCTGCCCGCCGCCCAGGCGCTCGCCGAGACCCTGCCCGCGCAAGCGGACTACCAGGCCATCGCTCACCCCGTCGCGGGCCGCGTCGGGCAGACCGTCGAGGTCGAGCTCGGGGTCCGCAACGGCGGTCCGGGGCCGGCCGAGGCCGCGCGGGCGTACGAGGTCACCGCGCCGCAGGGCACCACGATCGTCTCCCCGGCCGGACAGCAGCCCTGCGCGGCGGTCTCCGGCGGCGGGCGGGCGTACCGGTGCGCGATCGCCGCGGGCTTCGGCTCGGGCGAGCGCGAGACGGTGCGCTTCCGGGTGCACATCGACGCGCAGGTGCCCGACGCCGAGGGCTGGGTGCGCATCGTCGACCCGGCGGGGGACCCGGCCCCCGACCCGGACCCGGACCCGGACAACGATGCGGCGCCGATCCTGGTCGAGGTCCAGGGCGACGCCCCGGTCGCCTCGGATGTGGGGCCCGCGGCGGAGGCGGCCTCCGGCACCCTGCTGCTCGCCACCGCCTCCGGCACCGCACTGTCGGCGGGCGCCATCGCCCTGGGCGCCGCGCGGCGCAGGGAGAACTAACCGGACGCGTCACGCAGGGCCGGCCGTGCCACGCCGACGCCCATGCCACGCCGACCGCATGCCACCCCGACACCTATGCCACGCCGGAAATAGGGCGATATGCGAAATATGTCCGCTTAGCACTTAAAGTCAGCCCATGCCCACGCCCTATGGATCCCGCGGCGGCATGGCCTTCAGCGCGGACGAACTGCGCGTGCTGCGCCGTGCCCTCGCCATCGCACTCAAGCCCCACCCCGCCCCGGGCGAGGTCCTCGACCATCCCGGCCCCCTGCGCGCGGCCGAAGCGCGGGACTGCCTCCGGCTCGCCGAAGCCCTGAATGAGGCCGTCCGCGAAGGCGGCAGACTGCACGCCTTCCTCCTCGCCGACCTCGCCCGCTACCGCGCCGCCCTGCCGGGCAGCGCCCGCGGCTACGCCGAACGGCTCCTGGACGCCCTCGCGGCCGGATGCCGGCCCGGCCCCGAGGACGTCGACGCGCTCCGTTCGCTGTGCGACGCCCCCTGCGGCACCCCCGAGGCGATCCGCAGACGTGCCCTGCTGCGCCGCTGCGAGCACCTGGCTCTCGGCGGTGCCCACCCGCCGGTGCCCGAGGCGCGGAATTCGGGGGCCGTGGTCCGGACGACCGCCGCCTTCCTCGGGCCGTGGAAGCCGGAGCAGGCCGCCGCCGGAACGGACCCGAAAACCGCCCCCAAGCCGGGCGGGGGCACCGCTCCGCAGGACAAGCCGCCCGCCACCCAGCCCAAGTCCCCCCGGCCCGACCGCCCCATTCCCACGCCGGGCGAGGTCTTCCCGCCGCGCCGCAAGCCCGTGCCTCCCCCGACGGCCGCCGTACGGGCCCGTGTGCCCGGAGGGCGGCCCGCCTGACTGCGATCGCCGGGAGGGCGCGTAATCTGGTCGGGTCGCCCAGGAAGCGCAGAACCCAGATCCAGAAGGAGCCGACGGCCATGGACTATGTCGCCGCGCTGGTCCCGCCCGTGGTGATGGCGGTGGCTTTCATCGCGCTGATCGTGACGATCGTCAAGAGTCAGGGCGGTGCGAACAAGGCAAAGGAAGACGCCATCGTCGATGCCGCGCTCGCCCGCGCCGAGGCCGCTCAGCAGGCGCCCAAGGGCGCCCAGGCCTGACACGCGGACCGGCCCCCGCGTCGGGCGCGCGCTCCGGGAAACCGATTTCCCGGAGCGTGCGCCCTTTTTGTGGCCGCGATTGGCGGCCGTTTGCCGCCCGTATGCCGCCCGGATAAACCGGCATTCGAGACATCTCCCACTATTATTCGCGTGTGGTTCGACGCCTGGGTGAACTGGAAGACGCCGTCATGACGCGCGTGTGGGAGTGGAACCGGCCGGTCACTGTTCGAGAAGTCCTCGAAGACCTTCAGCAGGAACGGTCCATCGCCTACACAACCGTGATGACCGTAATGGACAACCTGTATCAGAAGGGCTGGCTGCGGCGGGAAGCGGAAGGCCGCGCCTATCGATATGAGGCGGTCTCGAACCGTGCCGCCTACTCGGCCGCACTGATGAACGAAGCATGGTCCCTCAGCGACAACCCCGCGGCCGCTCTCGTCGCCTTCTTCGGCATGATGTCGGCCGAACAACGGGAAGCCCTTCGCGACGCCATCCGCGTCGTGCAACTCGACGGGCCCGGAGAGCCCCCGGGAGCTCCGGGGCGATAGCGTCCGGACATGTCCGCTCTCACTAATGTCGTCACCGTCCGCAGGGCCCGCACCAGCGATGTGCCCGCCGTCCGCCGGCTCATCAACGCCTACGCGCGCGATCGCATCCTGCTGGACAAAGCCACGGTGACGCTTTACGAGGACATCCAGGAGTTCTGGGTCGCCGAGCGGGACGAGGACGGTACCGTCATCGGATGCGGTGCGCTGCATGTGATGTGGGAAGACCTCGCCGAGGTGCGCACTCTTGCCGTAGACCCGGATGTCCGGGGCGGGGGAGTCGGCCACCTGGTACTGGACAAGCTGCTGCGGACCGCGCGCTGGCTGGGTGTGCGGCGCATTTTCTGCCTCACCTTCGAAGTCGACTTCTTCAGGAAGCACGGCTTCACCGAGATCGGAGAGACCCCGGTGGACGGTGATGTCTACAGCGAGCTGCTGCGTTCCTATGACGAGGGCGTTGCCGAGTTCCTGGGTCTCGAACGGGTGAAGCCGAACACCCTTGGCAACAGCCGGATGCTTCTGCATCTGTGAGTGCGGTCCCTATGTCCGAATCGCGCCCCTATCGTGCGGACCCGGAAGCCATCGTTCCCAGGCGGAAGGCGGGCTGAACCTTCCCGGGGGGTTTGTGTTTTTCCGGGAAAGGCGGTTTGCTATTCCTCCGTAATCCCTTTTCCGCTGATGAAAGGAATCCCCGTGGCGCAGAAGGTTCAGGTCCTTCTTGTCGACGACCTCGACGGCGGCGAGGCCGACGAGACGGTCACGTTCGCCCTGGACGGCAAGTCCTACGAGATCGACCTCACCACGGCCAACGCGGACAAGCTGCGCGGGGCGCTGGCGGACTACGTGAAGTCGGCCCGCCGCACCGGTGGCCGCGCCGCCGGCAGCCGTGGCAAGGCCCGTGCCGCCGCTGCCTCCGCCGGCAGCCCGGACACCGCGAAGATCCGCGCCTGGGCCAAGGAGAACGGCTACAACGTCAACGACCGCGGCCGTGTCCCCGCCGACATCCGCGAGGCGTACGAGAAGGCCAACGCCTGATCCTCAGGCCCTCTCGGTCGATCTCCCGGCGGCTGATCCCTGCGCGCCACCCCAGCGCGCAGCAGCCGGGCCCGGTGGCACTCCGTGGCCGCCGCGCTCACCAGCCGCACGAGGTCGGGGGCGCCCCCATCGCCCCCGAGCCCCGTTGCCGGAAGCGTCGGTTCCACCTCGCGGCCCGGATCGGGAGGCCGCACCCACACGGCCTCCACGGCCTCCCGCCACCGGATCCCCGGCGGCGAGACGGGCACGGGAGCGACGATCCGGCCGCCCTGCCCCAGCGGCTCGAGGTCCAGGGCGATGTCGCCCCACTCCAGCCAGGCCAGCAGCTCCGGCAGCTCGTCGGCGCTGCCCGCGGCGGTCAGGAACCACATCTTCCGGGCCGGTACGTCGAGTGCGACCGGCCCTGTGGCGGGCAGCCGGCCCAGCACGGAGAACCCGACGGCGGCCGGCATCCCCAGCGCGTCGAAGCGCACCCCCGTGAGCAGCTCGAGGGGCCCCTCGCCGGTCACCGGCGCGGTGGGCCAGCCGAGCACGCACTCGTACCACTGGCGCCGCCGACGCCGCAGCCGGTGGTCCCGCGGCGGGCGTGGCTCGTCCAAGGGGCGGCAGGGGTGTGGAGGGGCTACCGTCATGAACGGTGCAACTGTGCAAGACCCAAGAGGTTACGCAGGGTTGATAGTTGGGCACGCTCCGTATAGGGCGTAAGGGGCGCAGAGGCGCTTCGGGTGGCGCGAGGGTGTTCGCCCGTAGCGGATGGAGGGGGGCCGCGCCGCATGGACTGTTCGTGCGCGCGGGTAAGACGTTCCCCGTGGGAAGAGGCTGTATAGCGCCGTCATAGCGGCGTCCGGAGCGCGTCACCGGGGGTGGTGGCAGGGCTGCGGGCGGGCGTGCCGGGACAAGCGGGCGTTCGCCGTGGGCGTAGTGGTGGTGGGCGTATATGCCTGGCCTGCGGGAACATCGTCTCCCACCATCGGGTTGGAGGAGTTGTCGGCTGTTCGGCAGTAGGTTTCCCCGCCGACGCGGGGTGATCCGGACGGATGTCGGCAGTTGGAATGAGCTGTCCCGTCCTGCGGGACTAGCATGCGGAAGGACAGGGAGGGGACCGACCCCTAACTGCCTGACCGCTCTGAGGAGCGATTAACGATGTTCGAGAGGTTCACCGACCGCGCGCGGCGGGTTGTCGTCCTGGCTCAGGAAGAAGCCCGGATGCTCAACCACAACTACATCGGCACCGAGCACATTCTCCTGGGCCTGATCCACGAGGGTGAGGGTGTCGCCGCTAAGGCCCTGGAGAGCCTCGGGATTTCGCTCGAGGCGGTCCGCCAGCAGGTGGAGGAGATCATCGGGCAGGGGCAGCAGGCCCCGTCCGGGCACATCCCCTTCACTCCCCGTGCCAAGAAGGTCCTGGAGCTCTCGCTCCGCGAGGCCCTTCAGCTCGGCCACAACTACATCGGTACGGAG
Organism: Streptomyces olivoverticillatus; assembly: GCF_014203555.1. GTDB lineage: Bacteria > Actinomycetota > Actinomycetes > Streptomycetales > Streptomycetaceae > Streptomyces > Streptomyces olivoverticillatus. The sequence continues at coordinate 612,849 of NZ_JACHJH010000004.1, forward strand.
CACATCCTGCTCGGCCTGATCCGCGAGGGCGAGGGCGTCGCCGCCCAGGTCCTCGTGAAGCTGGGCGCCGATCTCAACCGGGTCCGGCAGCAGGTCATCCAGCTGCTCTCGGGCTACCAGGGCAAGGAAGCCGCCACGGCCGGCGGCCCGGCCGAGGGCACCCCCTCGACCTCGCTCGTCCTGGACCAGTTCGGCCGCAACCTCACGCAGGCCGCCCGCGAATCCAAGCTCGACCCGGTCATCGGGCGCGAGAAGGAGATCGAGCGGGTCATGCAGGTGCTGTCCCGCCGCACCAAGAACAACCCTGTCCTCATCGGCGAGCCCGGCGTCGGCAAGACCGCCGTCGTCGAGGGCCTGGCCCAGGCCATCGTCAAGGGCGAGGTGCCCGAGACCCTCAAGGACAAGCACCTCTACACCCTCGACCTCGGCGCCCTGGTCGCCGGCTCCCGCTACCGCGGTGACTTCGAAGAGCGCCTCAAGAAGGTCCTCAAGGAGATCCGCACCCGCGGCGACATCATCCTGTTCATCGACGAGCTGCACACCCTGGTCGGCGCGGGCGCCGCCGAGGGTGCCATCGATGCCGCCAGCATCCTCAAGCCGATGCTGGCCCGTGGCGAGCTGCAGACCATCGGTGCCACCACACTCGACGAGTACCGCAAGCACCTGGAGAAGGACGCCGCCCTCGAGCGCCGCTTCCAGCCCATCCAGGTCGCCGAGCCGTCGCTGCCGCACACCATCGAGATCCTCAAGGGTCTGCGCGACCGCTACGAGGCTCACCACCGCGTCTCCATCACCGACGAGGCGCTGGTCCAGGCCGCCACCCTCGCCGACCGCTACATCTCCGACCGCTTCCTGCCGGACAAGGCGATCGACCTGATCGACGAGGCAGGCTCCCGGATGCGCATCCGCCGGATGACCGCGCCGCCGGACCTCCGCGAGTTCGACGAGAAGATCGCCGACGTGCGCCGCGAGAAGGAGTCCGCGATCGACTCGCAGGACTTCGAGAAGGCCGCCTCCCTGCGCGACAAGGAGAAGCAGCTCCTCGCCGCGAAGGCCAAGCGGGAGAAGGAGTGGAAGGCCGGCGACATGGACGTCGTCGCCGAGGTCGACGGCGAGCTGATCGCCGAGGTCCTGGCCACGGCCACCGGCATCCCGGTCTTCAAGCTGACGGAGGAGGAGTCCTCCCGCCTGCTGCGCATGGAAGACGAGCTGCACAAGCGCGTCATCGGCCAGAAGGACGCCATCAAGGCGCTCTCCCAGGCCATCCGGCGCACCCGTGCGGGCCTCAAGGACCCCAAGCGCCCCGGTGGATCGTTCATCTTCGCCGGCCCGTCCGGCGTCGGTAAGACGGAGCTGTCCAAGACGCTCGCCGAGTTCCTCTTCGGCGACGAGGACGCGCTGATCTCCCTCGACATGTCGGAGTTCAGCGAGAAGCACACCGTCTCCCGCCTCTTCGGCTCCCCTCCCGGCTACGTGGGCTACGAAGAGGGCGGCCAGCTCACCGAGAAGGTGCGCCGCAAGCCGTTCTCCGTGGTCCTCTTCGACGAGGTCGAGAAGGCCCACCCGGACATCTTCAACTCGCTGCTGCAGATCCTGGAGGACGGTCGCCTGACCGACTCCCAGGGCCGGGTCGTGGACTTCAAGAACACCGTCATCATCATGACGACGAACCTCGGCACCCGGGACATCTCCAAGGGCTTCAACCTGGGCTTCGCCGCCCAGGGCGACGTCAAGACCGGCTACGAGCGGATGAAGGCCAAGGTCAACGAGGAGCTCAAGCAGCACTTCCGGCCCGAGTTCCTCAACCGTGTCGATGACACGGTGGTCTTCCACCAGCTCACCGAGGAAGACATCATCCAGATCGTCGACCTCATGATCGCCAAGGTCGACGAGCGGCTCAAGGACCGCGACATGGGCATCGAGCTCAGCTCCGAGGCCAAGTCGCTGCTCGCCAAGAAGGGCTACGACCCGATCCTGGGCGCCCGCCCGCTGCGCCGCACGATCCAGCGCGAGATCGAAGACATCCTCTCGGAGAAGATCCTCTTCGGCGAGCTCCGTCCGGGCCACATCGTGGTCGTCGGCACCGAGGGCGAGGGTGAGGAAAAGAAGTTCACCTTCCGCGGCGAGGAGAAGACGGCCCTGCCGGACACCCCGCCGGTCGAGTCGGCCGCAGGTGGGGCCGGGCCCAACCTGTCGAAGGACGCGTAAGCGATTTCCTTAGGGATTGAATGGAGATCGGCCCCGGGATCATTGAATGGTCCCGGGGTCGATTTTCTTTTCAGTGGTAGGCGTTATAGGGCAGGCGGGTTTTCGACGACCTCGAAGCGATCGCAGAAGTGGTCGGCGCCCAGGATCGTCAGCAGATGGTTGGCCGCATAAATCTTCACCGGAAGCGGCGGCGGTCCGTGGTAGCCGGTGAGGTCCCACACGATGGTGGAGCCGGCGGGGGAGGTGTTGAGACATAGCGTGCGCATGCCCGGGAAGACCCTGAGCACTTCCCTGTCGAGCGATGTCCTTTCGCCAAGCCGGAGCATCAGAGAAGTCACCTGTGGCAAAGGCGGCATGGCTGCGATATCTCGCGCCGTGCACATCCGCAGTTCCAGATCGGCGAGATGCTCGGCCTCGGCGAGCCGGCGAAGCCCCCCGGGCTGGAAGCCGAGATCGGCCGTATCAATGCTCAGTGAGCGCAGCGCCGAGCCGGCCAGGGCGGATATGTCCTGCAGATGGCGACAGGCGGTAAGCCTGAGGACCTCGATCTCCGGGTGACCGTGGAGAAAGCCCAGATCGCTCAGACGGGAGTTGAACAGATTCAGCGACCGGACCTCCCGTCCGTCGAAGGCCCGGCGCAGTTCCTCCGGCCTGTGGTGGCCCTGGAGGTAATAAGTGTCGACAGTGCCCAGCAGAGGCACCTGCTGCAGCTGCCGGTGCGAGCTGATGTAGAGCTTGACATCGCTGAGCCGCATGGTCGCCAAAACCTCTTCCGCATACTTCCGCGGATCGGCGCTGTCCCAGCCGAAAGCCACCTGCTGCCGCACCCCGGCCGAGTCGTGCTGCCCGTACCGCCGCAGCAGCGGGTGTGCCGCGTCCCCCAGGGAGCGCAGGACCGACACGACTGCCGGCGCGGCATCGGCGGGCAGGCTCTCGGGCTCGGGCAGATGCGGCAGCACCTCCGGCCCCAGTGACGACAGAAGGTCGGTCTCGGCTCGGCTGATGGGAGCGCCCAGTGCTCGTACGCCCTGCCACACCGCCTGGTGCTGGTCTTCGTCCAGATGCCGGGCGCTGATCGCGCACTCGGCCGCCAGCGTCCGCAGGGCCCACTTCCGTTCCCGGTCCGTGCCGTGGTCACCCGCAGTGATCAGCTCGCCGACGACCAGCCGCACCTCGCTGCGCCCGCAGTGGCCGACGACCAGCCGGATGACGTCCTGCCACTGCTCCTCGGCCGCGTGCCCCAGCAGCTCCTGCAAACTGTCGCTTTCCTGGAATTCCTTGGCCGCGAGATAGTCCTGGAAGGTGCGGTGGATGAATTGGACGGAATCCGCCGAACGTTCCTGCAGCAGCCCGCTGCGGTTGAGCAGGTGCGTGAGCACGTCGTGGGCCGAGCCTTGTTTCCGTACGTTCCGAAGGCCCTTCATCGCGAATTCCAGCTGGCGTGCCGCTTCGGCGCGTGAGAGCTGTGCGCGGCCGTTTCTCACCAGCCAGACCGCAATGCGCTGGAGCAGCTGGCGGCCGTCGTCGACGGTCAGCCGGATGCCCTCCGGCTCGCTGATCCGGCGGATGTCGTCGCGGTTGCCGAGCAGCATGGACAGCGCGGCCTCGTAGAGGTGCCACCTGGTCTCCGGGAGCAGGCCGCTGCGGCGACGGTGCAGGGCACAGACGACAGCGCACAGCAGGGGCGTGCGCGCCAGCTCGCGCAGGGCCGAGTTGCGCCCGAATTCCCGGCGCAGATCGCGTTCGAGAGAGGTGATCCGCGCGATCTCCCGCTCGGCCCGCTGGTCGTCGGCGAACATGCCGCATTCCAGCCGGGCCGCCTTGTGCCAGGCGGCCGTGAACGCCTGGATGTCCGCGTCGCCCATCGGCAGCAGCCGCAGCTCTTCGAAGCGCTCGGCCTTGAGCCAGTCCTCTTCGACGGCGAGTGGTCGCACCGTGACCAGGCACCGGGTGTCCGGGTACATCCGCAGCAGCTGCGCCAGCCATCGCCGGGCAGGCGCCCGGTCGGCCTGGGGGAGCTCGTCCAGGCCGTCGATCAGCAGCAGGGCACGGCCGCCTGCCAGCACGCGCCCGGCCCAGCCGTCCGGCGCGGCGTCGACGGGAAGCTGGGCGACGGCGGGGAGCTGGGAGGGCGTGGGGCCGGCGATGCCCTGGGCCGCCAGGCTGCGCATGGGCACCACGAAGGGGACGAGTCCGTTCAGCTCGCCGAGCGCCAGGGGAAGGGTCGAGCAGGCGGCGTGCGAGGCGAGCCACCACACCAGGGTGGTCTTGCCCGCGCCGGCCTCGCCGCGCAGCACGGTCCGCGGCCGGGAGGCGAGCAGCTCCTCGATGCGCTGCGGTTGCGCATGCGGTTGAGTGTGCGGTTCCGGGTGCCGGGAAGCCACTGCCTCCAGGCTCAGATACGCCGTGTCCAGATCCCAGCTGTTCTCGTTCGTGCCCAGATCGTCGAGGCCGAAGACCTCCATGCGGCTGTAGCGGGCCTTGACCGCCTTCGCGTACTGCTCCTCGAAGGCCAGCTCGCCCGAGTCGGGGGAGTTCAGCCGGGCGAGCGGTGGCGCGGCCGGCCAGTTGCGCCGCAGGTGGAAGGTGAACTCGTACTCCTGGAAGATCCGCGAGAGCGGGACGGCGTCGATGGCGGAGGACTGCCAGCCGTGGGGATCCTCGACGGCTATCCCCAGCAGGAACGTGCCTGCGAAGAGCGGGCCGCCGGACAGGCCCGCCCAGGGGGAGCAGTCCGGCAGCGGGCTGGGCGGGTGGTGGTCGCCGTGCAGGACGTAGCGCCCCCTCATGCGGCCGTCGAGGGGAGTGAGGGTGCCCTGGACCTGCACGGCCTCCAGTTCGTCCAGGCCGGGCTGCCCGTACCGCTGGACCCGCGGGAATCCCAGCATCTGGCAGCCGCGCACCGGTCCCTGGGTGCCGAGGGTGCCCCAGCGCAGGGGCGCGTAGGCGGCGGGGGAGAGCCCGTACGGAGCTCTCAGCAGCGCGGCGTCGCAGACGTCGGGGTCGCCTGCCCACAAGATCTCGCATGGGGCGAGGCCCACCCCGCCTGGCGCGATGGCGTCGACCGTCCCCCTGGGATCCGGCCCCAGGATGTGGGCGCTGGTCAGCACCAGGCGCGGTGTCAGCAGCACCCCGCTGCCCTGCTGCGCCCCCAGGACCGCCACCAGCCGGTCCTCGACGCCCGGCGAGGACCCGCCCGTCACTGCCCTGCCGCGGGGCCGAACCCGGACACCCCCGCGGGCCGGTCGTTGCCCACCTTCCAGCCGCTGCCCGTGCGCCGGTCCTTCGGCGTCAGCGTGAAGGCGACCTTGTGGGTGCGCGTCGAGCCGCGCGAGCCCTCCGCGCCCGCCTCGACGATCCAGGCCTTGACCCCGCCCGTGCCCTTCACGTCCCGGCGGAGCTCCACGGTGAACTCCATGGAGATCTCGCCGACGTCGAACGTCAGTTCCTGACCCGCTCCGGCCGTTGCCGCGCTCATCAGGCCGTCCCGGACGGCTTGTACCGCATCCGCGAGCTCGATGTCCTCGAAGCCGTTTCCCACGCCGTCGCCCCCCGCTACGCCTCGTATGCACGTGCTGACCGGGAGCGTACCGCCGGGCAGGGGCTCCGGTCCCCGGAAACGGAGGAGCCGTGCGGCCCTCCGCGGTGACAAGGCGCACAGGGCCGCACGGGCCTACTAGCCGCAATAGTGATATCCGGCCCGGCCCCGATCCGGGATTCAGGCCCGGAATGCCATGGAGTAAGTGACCAAATGCCCTCGCCCTTGCTACGGCATTCGCTAGTAGGAGGGCCTCTTGGCAACCCTGCATTCGCTGGTTATCAAGGTATGGCGATCCCGGTCAGCCGCCGGGATTCATTCACGCCTGGAGGTTTATCCGCATGCCGAAGCGCACCGCTTTCCGTAACGCGAGCAAGACCGTTCTCCGCCCCCGCGCCGCCGTCCTGGTGGCTGCCGGGCTGGGAGTCTCGGTCGCGCTCGGTTCCGGGGTCGCGCTCGCGGCGGAGACCACGCTGAGTGAGATTCCGGCGTCCGCGTCCGTCACCGGCCTCGGCGACGCGCTCCATGCGCAGGCCTCGACCCAGTTGAAGGCCGCGGAGAAGGAGAAGCAGGCCGAGCAGGCCGCCGCCGAGCAGGCCAAGCGCGAGGCCGACAAGCGAGCCGAGGACGCGCGGAAGCGCGCCCAGGCCTGGGTCGCCCCCGTGGACGGCTACGAGGTCGGCCAGCCGTTCGGCAAGGACGGCGAGATGTGGGCCCACAAGCACAGCGGCCAGGACCTGGTCGTGAACAGCGGTACGTCCGTGAAGGCCGTGCACGGCGGTACGGTCGTCAAGGCCGGCCCGAACGGCGGCGGCGACGGCCCCGCGTACGGCAACGCGATCGTGGTCAAGCACGCCGACGACACGTACTCGCAGTACGCGCACCTCTCGCAGGTGGACGTCGAGGTCGGCCAGGCCGTGACCACCGGCCAGGAGATCGGCCTGTCCGGCTCCACCGGCAACTCCAGCGGCCCCCACCTGCACTTCGAGATCCGTACGACGCCGAACTACGGCTCCGCCGTCGAGCCGGTCGGCTTCCTCAAGGAGCACGGCGAGAAGCTCTGACCCGGCCAAGGCCCTCCGGTCACACCGAAATGATCGGGAAGCTTCCGGTGCTCGTCGGCGACGACTCCGGGAGCCACAGCACCGCGATCGCCCCGCTGCCGCCCTCCACCTCGGGGTCGGCGTTGCGGAAGGTCAGACGGGCGCCCAGCACCCTGGCCTGGCCGGCGGCGATGGTCAGACCCAGGCCGTGGCCCTTGCCCGCGCGGTCCTTGCTGCCCGTGCGGAAGCGGCTGGGGCCCTCGCGCAGCAGCTCCTCGGGGAAGCCGGGGCCGTGGTCGCGCACGCGCAGCACCCGGCCCTCGACAGTGACCTCGATGGGCGCTCTGCCGTGCTTGGCGGCATTGGCCAGCAGATTCCCGAGGATCCGCTCCAGCCTGCGCGGGTCGGTGGACACGTAGGCGTCCCGCACGACCTTCACCCGGGCCTCCGGCGCCACCGAGCGCACCCGGCGCTGCACGAACTCGCCCAGCTCGATGTCCTGCATCTCCGCCCGCTCCGCGAAGCTGTCCAGCCGGGCGACCTCCAGCACGTCCTCGACGAGGGTGCGCATGGCCTGCGCCCGGTCCCGTACGAGCTCGGTGGGCCGGCCCGGCGGCAGCAGCTCGGCAGCGGTGAGCAGCCCGGTGACGGGGGTGCGCAGCTCGTGCGCGATGTCCGCGGTGACGCGGCGCTCGGCCTCCAGCCGGTCGCGCAGCGCCTCGGCCATGCCGTCGACCGCGCGGGCCAGGTCGTCCGTCTCGTCGCGCAGCACCCGGCCGCCGATGGCGTCGCGCACGCGCACGTCCGGATCGCCGTCGGCGAGCTTGCGGGCGGCGGTGGCCGCCTTGCGCAGCCGCCGCGAGAGCTGGCCGCCGACGAGGATGCCCAGCGCACAGCCGCCCAGCACGACGGAGACCGAGCCGATGATCAGCGCCCGGTCGAGGTCGTTGAGGATGTCGTAGCGGTCCTTGAACCGGGTGTGGATGGAGAGGATCTTGCCGTTGCGGAGCGGCGTCGAGGCCCACACCTCGGGCGCCTCGCTGCCGCCGTCCTGCAGGTAGGTGGCGCGCAGACCCAGGTCCGCGGCTTCCCGCAGGGGCTTGGGCAGGTCGGGGTCGTCGATCTTCGCGCGGAGCATCAGCTTGCCGCCGGTCGACTCGTAGTACCGCTGGGCGATCTGAACCCGGTCGTCCATCTGGTCGCGGCTGCTGTTGAGCAGGGAGACGCGCGCCGCGTTGTGCACGACGAGACTGAGCGCGACGGCGACGAGCGCGCCGACGGCCGCGATGGCCAGGCTGACCTTCCAGCGCAGGCCGCTGCGGAGGGCGAGCGTCACCACGACACGACCAGGGTGTTCACGAAAGCCGTCAGCCTCTGAGCTTGTAGCCGAAGCCGCGGACCGTCTCGATCCGGTCCTGGCCGATCTTGCCGCGCAGCCGCTGTACGTGCACGTCCACCACGCGGGTGTCGCCGCCCCAGCCGTAGTCCCAGACCCGCTCCAGCAGCCGGTCGCGCGAGAGCACGGTGCCGGGCGCGGCGGAGAACTCCAGCAGCAGCCGCATCTCGGTGGGGGTCAGGGCGACGGGCGCGCCCGCCTTGCGGACCTCCATGCCCTCCGTGTCGACCTCCAGGTCGCCGAAGCGCAGCACTCCGCCTTCGAGGGCCTCGTCGGCGGTGTCGGTCGCCGCGCCGCCCGCGGAGCCGCTGGCGTGGCCGAAGCGGCGCAGCACGGCCCGGATGCGGGCGACGAGCACGGCGCCGTCGAAGGGCTTGGTCACATAGTCGTCGGCGCCGGCCTCCAGGCCGAGCACGACGTCGATGGAGTCGGCACGCGCCGACAGCATGATCACGGGAACGGTCGACTCGTCGCGGATCCGGCGGCAGAGGCTGACGCCGTCCAGGCCGGGGACCATCACGTCGAGGAGCGCGATGTCGGGCCGCCGGGCGCGGAAGCTCTCCAGCCCCAGCAGGCCGTCGGGCACCGCGGTCACCATGAAGCCGTCACGCTCCAGCGCGAGCTGGGTCGCCTCCCGGATGACGTCGTCGTCCTCGACGAAGAGCACATGCGTATCGGCCACGCGGCTCTCAGCCCTCCGTTCCTTCGCTCGGGACCTTGCTGGTGTTGCCCACCTTGCCGTAGTCGGTGTGCGTCCGGCCGGTCTCCCGGAAGTTCCCGTCCGACCAGTGGTAGATCAGGACATCCTCTCCCGACGCACAGCACACCGCGTCACCCGGCCCGTAGACCTGCTTGGTGATCTGCAGATCGCGCCGGTCTATGCCGGCGTAGACGGGCGACTGCTCGGCCGTGAACACATTCTCGTACGAGTCGCCCTTGGGGCGGTAGACGTACGAGCCGATGCCGATGGAATCACCGCAGGTCAGGATGTTCACCACGACGTCGGGCCGGTCGCTGCCGGTCAGCTGGCCGTAGGTGACGTCGATCGGGTAGTGGTCCTTGACGCACGGCTTGAGGTTCTTCTTGATCTCGTCGCTGACCTTGGGGTCGGACTTGATCAGCTTGACGGCGTCGACCTTGCCCCCGGGCGGGGTGGCCGAGGCCGAGGAGGAATCCGAAGGGGCACGGGAGGCCTTCGCCGCGGACTGGGTCTGCGCGGGCCCTTCCTTGCGCACGCCCTCACTGCTCGCACCGCATCCGGCAAGCAGAAGACCGGCGGCGGCAGCCATCGCTGTGACTGCGCCACCGGTGATCAGTGCCGGCTTGTACCGGGCCGCCTTTGTCAGGCTGCGCACCGTTCCTGCTTCCGCTCGTTGCGCTCGAGAGCGTGGAAGTCCAGGTCGCGGCTCTCCAGCTCCTGACGGAGCCGGGCCAGCGCCCGGTGCAGCGTGCTCTTGACCGTGCCGGTCGACATGCCGAGCGCCTCCGCGGTCTCCTCGGTGCTCATCTGCTCCCAGTGGCGCAGCACCACGACGCTGCGCTGCTTGGGCGCCAGGACTCCGAGGATGTCCATCAGCAGGGCGCGGTCGGCGTGCTGCTCGGTGCCGTCCTCGACGCTGGCGTCGGGGAGCTGCTCGGTGGGCACCTCGTCGAGCTTGCGGGCGCGCCACCACTCCGTACGAGTGTTGATCATGACACGGCGGAGATAGGCGTCCGCAAGCGACTTGTCCGCTATGCCTTCCCAGCGGCCGTAGGTGCGGACGAGGGCGGTCTGGAGCAGGTCCTGCGCGTCGATGGGGTCCGGGACCAGGCGCCGGGCGCTGCGCAGGAGGGCGTCCTGACGGTTGCGCACGTACTCTTCGAAGTCCAGAACCTTGCCGCTGCTGGCCATACTCGCAGCCTCCATTCCACTTGCGTTCCCCGCGCCACGCTGGTGGTCCTCCAGCACGGGTAGGACGCTACGGAGGAGCTGTTGCGACGTGATGTGCAGGAGCACGTCGGCTGGTGCACAGCTGTCCATAGGTTGTGTAACAGCCCGGCGGATAGATCGGGGAAAGAGCGGCTCTGTCCGTTTCACCGGCTGCTTTTCGCTCTCCCGCCGCTGTCACACGCCTTAGGTGAGCGGCAGGCGGTACATCCCGCCCGCCAGCGGCTCGACCAGTCCGTCGGCCACCAGCCCGTCCAGCGCGCGGGCCCGCTGCACGGGCTCGTCCCACACGGCGTCCAGCGCCGCCTGCGGCACCGGGGCGACGGCCTCGCGCAGGACAGCCAGCAGCTTGCCGCGCACCTGGCGGTCCGTGCCCGCGTACGTCTGGCCGCGGCGCGGCGGCCCGTCGTGCGCCGGGGAGCCGGCGGCCAGCCAGGCGCACTCGGCGGCGATCGGACAGCGCGTGCACGACGGCGTGCGCGCCGTGCACACCAGCGCGCCGAGCTCCATCGTGGCCGCGGCCCAGCGGGCAGCCACCGCCTCCTCCTCGGGCAGCAGCGCACGGGCCAGCCTGCGCTCGGCGGCGGTGGTGGCGTTCGGCGGGTACTGGGTGCCGCCGACCGCCCGGGCGAAGACGCGGCGGACGTTGGTGTCGAGCACCGCGTGCCGCTGCCCGTAGGCGAACGACGCCACGGCCGCGGCCGTGTACTCGCCGACGCCCGGCAGCGCCAGCAGCTTGGCGTGGTCGTCCGGCACCTCGCCGCCGTGCCGCTCGGTGATCGCCGAAGCGGCGGCGTGCAGCCGCAGGGCGCGCCGCGGATAGCCGAGCCGGCCCCAGGCCCGCACGGCCTCGCCGGGCGGCTCGGCCGCCAGGTCGGCCGGGCGCGGCCAGCGCGCCAGCCACTGCTCGTACACCGGCAGCACCCGGCTGACGGGGGTCTGCTGGAGCATGAACTCGCTGACCATCACCCCCCACGGGCCGGCCTCGGGGCGGCGCCAGGGCAGATCGCGGGCGTGCACGGCGAACCAGTCGATGACGGGGGCGTGCAGGGGGGCGGGGGTGATGGGTGTGACAGTCATGGCACTACCGATCCTGGCACGGTTGGCTGCCCGATTTCAGCCCGCCCACGGCCTCGGCGCCGTTACGGGCCTCCTACGCTGGCACCATGACCAGCGAGACGCAGCCCGGCCCCCCGCCCGAGATCCGGGCCGCCCTCGACGCGCACACCACGATGACCCTCGCCTACGCCGATGACGACGGCCCCCAGGCGTGCGCCGTGCTCTACGCGGTGACCGACGAACCTGCCTTGGTCTTCGTCACGTCCGGCTCCACCCGGCACGGGCGCGCCCTCGCCGCGGACGCCCGTGTCGCCTTCACCGCGCAGCGCGACGGACAGGACTGGACTGCCCTGACCGGCATTCAAGGCCGCGGCTGCTGCCGTCGTTTGACGGGCGACCAGCGGGCGGCCGCTTGGCGCGCGTACAGCGCCCGCTTCCCCTACGTCGAACAGAGCGAAAGGCTGCGGCAGGCGATGGAGCGCACCGATCTGTGGGAGTTGCGCCCGGACTGGCTGCGACTGGTCGACAACGGACAGGGTTTCGGCCACAAGTCGGAGTGGACGCGCACCGCTCCCCAAGGCCGCGACCAGGACCGCCGGTAACCCCCAACAGGCCCGATGCCGGGCACATGATGGGAAAAGTAGGCACTCCTACGGCGGGTACTGGCTGGTGCCCCGGCCGATCTCTCGTAGAGTCTTCGCGTGGGATCACTGCGCAATCCGATCGGGCCGCTTCCCTCCTCCATCTACTGGCGGCGGAGGGCAGTTGCGCTTGGCCTGCTCGGCCTTCTCGTACTGCTGGTGGTGTGGCTGCTCGCCCTCGGGGGCGGAGGCGGCTCCAAGGACTCGCAGGGCCAAGACTCTGACGACAAGGGCGGGTCGGAGACCGCCATCACGCCCGGGCCGGAACCGTCGGGGCCGCACATCAGCCAACGTCCGGGCGGGCGTGGCGATTCGGGCGGCGGTGGCGCGGGAGGCTCCGGTGGCCAGGGTGGCAGCGGAGGTTCCGGTGGCGGCGGTACGGGCGGTGGCGCCGGTGCCGGGGGCGGTTTCGGCGGCGGCGCCGGCATGGTGGTGACCGGCGACGGCAAGGCCGTGGCGGCCGGATCCGGCGTGCCCGACTGCGCGCCGGGCTCGGTGCAGCTGAGCGTGCGCAGCGTCAAGGACTCCTACCGGCCCGACGAGAAGCCGAAGTTCGAGGTCGTCGTGAAGAACTCCGGCAGCAGCGCCTGCAAGGTGAACTTCGGGACGCCCGCCGCCCTGCTGAAGATCACGGACAGCAAGGGCGAGGAGCACGTCTGGGCGTCCGACGACTGCCCCCGGGGCACCGGCGCGGTGCTGGTGGAGGTCCCGGGCTCCGGCGAGACCAAGCGCACCCTGGAGTGGGACCGCAAGCGCAGCGCCGCGCACTGCGCGACGCCGGGCGGCGCGGCCGCGGCGGGCGCGGGGGCGTACCGGGTCGAGGTCAAGGTGGCCGGGGCCACCGAGCGGGCGGAATTCAGCCTGGAGAAGGGCTGACCGCAGAAGGGCCGAGCGGGCGGGCGTACGCGCACCTGCGCGCACGCCCGGGCCCTGCGGGGGCACAGCACTGACCCATCGGGCACGCCCTGGGGGATCAGACGTACCGTTCCAGGATCGAGGACTCGGCCAGGCGCGAGAGGCCCTCGCGGACCGAGCGGGCGCGGGCCTCGCCGACGCCGTCGACCGTCTGCAGGTCGTCCACGCTGGCGGCGAGGAGCTTCTGCAGGCCGCCGAAGTGGTCCACGAGGCGCTCGATGATCGCGCCCGGCAGCCGCGGCACCTTGGCCAGCAGCCGGTAGCCGCGGGGGGAGACCGCCGAGTCCAGGGTCTCGGGCGAGCCGCTGTAGCCCAGGGCCCGTGCCACGATGGGCAGTTCGAGCAGCTCGGCGTGGGTGAGGGCGTCCAGCTCGGTCAGGGCCTCGGGGACCGTGCGGGTGCGCTTGGCGGTGGGCTCGGGCACATAGTCCCTGACGACCAGCTCGCGCTCGGGCTCGACGCCCGCGATCAGCTCGTCCAGCTGGAGGGAGAGCAGACGGCCGTCGGTGCCCAGCTCGACCACGTACTCCGCGATCTCCGTGGCGATGCGGCGGACCATCTCCAGGCGCTGCGAGACCGCCGTGACGTCGCGGACCGTCACCAGGTCCTCGATCTCCAGGGCGGAGAGGGTGCCCGCGACCTCGTCCAGCCGGAGCTTGTAGCGCTCGAGGGTGGCCAGCGCCTGGTTGGCGCGGGAGAGGATCGCGCCCGACTCCTCCAGCACGCGCCGCTCGCCGCCGACGTACAGCGCGATCAGCCGCATCGACTGGCTGACCGAGACGACGGGGAAGCCGGACTGGATGGAGGCGCGCTGCGCCGTGCGGTGGCGGGTGCCGGTCTCCTCGGTGGGGATCGAGGCGTCGGGGTAGAGCTGGACGCCCGCCCGGACGATCTTGGTGGCGTCCTTGTCGAGGATCAGGGCGCCGTCCAGCTTGCACAGCTCGCGCAGCCGGGTTGCGGTGAACTCGACGTCCAGGACGAATCCGCCGGTGCACATCGACTCGACGGTCTTGTCCATGCCCAGGACGATGAGGCCGCCGGTGTTGCCGCGGAGGACGCGCTCCAGGCCGTCGCGCAGGGCCGTGCCGGGCGCGACGGCGCTCAGCGAGGCGCGCATCAGCCCGTCGACCCCGGAGCCACTCCCGGCCTTGCCGGGGCCCGATGCCCGGTCGTTGGCTGCCACTGCACTCCTCCGGTCGCAAGGTCAACGGTGCCGCGGGCCGCCCAGATGTCGAGTGCGCCGCGGTGTATCTCGTCGTGTCTCGTCGGGGTACATCGTCGCGCGGGCGGGACCAGGGGAAAGTCTACTGGCGCCCGGCCCGATAGAGAGGGGGCTGTCCCCACTGTCCTCAACGGGCGTGCCCGGAGGCCGCCCTCACGAGCCGCCCTGGGACCGGGACCCGGCCGCCTCCCCCCGCTCCTCGCGGCGCGGCCGCCCCGGCAGCACCCGCAGGGCGTCGCCTATGTCGGCGACCTCCAGCACCCGCATCCCGGCGGGCACCTTGCCGGGGTCGCCCGGCACCAGGGCGTGCGTGAAGCCGAGCCGGGCCGCCTCGGCCAGCCGGCGCTGCACCCCGGTGACCCGCCGGACCTCTCCCGCCAGCCCCACCTCGCCGATGGCGACCAGGTTCTTCGGCAGCGGGGTGTCGCTCGCGGCGCTGGCGAGGGCGAGCGCGATGGCGAGGTCGGCAGCCGGCTCGGAGAGCTTCACCCCGCCGACCGTGGCGCTGTAGATGTCGCGCTTGCCCAGGGCGCTGATGCGCCCGCGCTGCTCGAGGACGGCGAGCATCATCGAGACCCGGGAGGTCTCCAGGCCGGAGGTGGTGCGGCGCGGGGAGGGGATCTGGGAGTCGACCGTCAGCGCCTGCACCTCGGCCACCAGCGGGCGGCGGCCCTCCAGCGTCACCGTCAGACAGGTGCCCGGCACCGGCTCGGCGCGCCGGGTGAGGAAGAGGCCGCTGGGGTCGGCGAGGCCGGTGATGCCCTCGTCGTGCAGCTCGAAGCAGCCCACCTCGTCCGTGGCCCCGTAGCGGTTCTTCACGCCGCGCACCAGGCGCAGGCGCGCGTGCCGATCGCCCTCGAAGTGCAGGACGACGTCGACGAGGTGCTCCAGCAGGCGCGGGCCCGCGATCGCGCCGTCCTTGGTGACGTGGCCGACCAGCAGCGTGGCCATGCCGCGCTCCTTGGAGGCGCGGATCAGGGCGCCCGCCACCTCGCGCACCTGGGCCATGCCGCCGGGGGCACCGTCGATCTCGGGGGAGGCGACGGTCTGCACGGAGTCGAGGATCAGCAGGGAGGGCTTGACCGAGTCGAGATGCCCGAGGACGGCGGACAGATCGGTCTCGGCGGCGAGATACAGATGGTCGGACAGGGCGCCGATGCGGTCGGCGCGCAGCCGGACCTGGCTTGCCGACTCCTCGCCCGTGACGTAGAGGGTGCGGTGCTCCTCCGATGCCGCACTGGCCGCCACGTCCAGCAGTAGCGTCGACTTGCCGACACCGGGCTCGCCCGCGAGCAGCACCACCGCGCCGGGGACGAGCCCGCCGCCCAGCACCCGGTCCAGCTCGGGCACGCCCGTGCCGCGCGCAGTGGCCTGGCGGCCGTCGACCTGGCCGATGGGCAACGCGGCGGAGGTCACGCGGCCGGGCGCGGTCGTGCGTACGGCGGGCGCGCCGCCGAACTCCTCGACGGTGCCCCACGCCTGGCACTCCGGGCAGCGGCCGAGCCACTTGGCGGTGGTCCAGCCGCACTCCGTGCAGCGGTAGGAGGGCCGGTCCTTGGCGGACGAGCGAGAAGTACGGGCAGCCATGCGAGCCACCGTAGCGGTGGCCACTGACAGTGGCGGCCCAGGGCGCCTCGGACGACCCCCGGCCCCGCACCACCGGCCTCCGGCAACCCCCCAACCCCGCAGGCCACCGCCGCCCCTCGCCTCGGAACAGGAGGTTCCTGTCCCCTTTTGAGGGAGAACGTCACCCGAATGGGTTAAACCTCGGTGGGCGGGGCGGACGGGCAGGCACCATCGGCCTACCGTCGCCGGGATGATGACGCGCAGGCCCGAGCCCCCCACTCATGCCACCGGCGCGCACCGCGCACCTCGCGGTGCGCGCCGCGCGGCCCAGCCCCCGGTCGTCGAGAACCCCGCCGCCGACACGCCCGTCACACAGAGCGCCTCCCCCTACGGCACCGCTCCTCGGAGCGCCTCCTCGGATGCCCGCACCACCGAGCTCCCCGCCCCCGACGCCACCCGCGAGACCGAGGTGATCAGCGAGACCGAAGGGGGCGACGAGGGCCAAGACGATCAAGACGGCGAGGATCAAGTCGGCGAGGGCCAGGACCTCGACGAGACCGTCCCCCGCCTGCCCCTCGCGCGCTACGAGCCCCACCTGGACGGCGTGTTCACCTACTGCCTGTCGGTGCTGTGCGACCACGACACCGCCGTCGCCGCCCTCGGCGAGGTCCTCGCCCACGCCGAGCGCCGCGCCGACCGCGCCCCCGCCGCCGGGGAGGTCCTGCGCCCCTGGCTGTACGCCCTGGCCCGCTGGGAGTGCCTGCGCAGACTGGCCGAGCCCGCCGCAGCCCGAACCGCCGCGGCAGCCGGCCCCGCGGAGACCGCCGACCCGCGGCACCGCGCGGAACTGGCCCTGCTCGCCTGGCCGGAGGCCGCCGGCACCACCGCCGAGCAGCGCGAAGCCCTCGAACTGGCCGTCCGCCACCAGCTCGCCCCCCACGAGGTCGCCGCCGTGCTCCGCATGGAGTGCGACGCCGCCCGCGCGCTGCTCTCCAGCGCCGCCTGCGAAGTCGAGCGCACCCGCACCGCCCTGGCCGTCGTCGAGTCCGGCCGCTGTCCGCTCGTCGCCCGCTTCACAGAGGACCGGGAAGTGCTGCTGGGAGCGGTACTCCGGCGCGAGCTGGTGCGGCATGTGGACGAGTGCGCCGTCTGCCGCCGCACCGCCGAGCGCGCCACCGCCGGCGAGCCCTGGCCCGGCACGGCCGCTTCCTCCGCCCCTCTGCCCGTCCTCCGGGCGCCCCGTGCCGCAGCGCACGCAGCCACGCTGCGCGCCCTGGGCCGGCGCCCCCAGCGCCGGCGTGCGGCCGCCCGCGTCACGCCCCGCTTCGACCGCAGCGGCTTCCCCGTCGCCCCCAAGGACCGCACTGCCCGCCGCAGCCGCCTGCGCAGCCGGGCCGTCACCGCCACGGTCGTCGCGACCGTCGTCGCCGCCCCGGTCCTCGCCCTGTGGGCCGCCTACCGGGGAGCGCCGCTCGGCGAGGGCCACGGCTCCGCGACGGTCTCCGCCCCCGAGACCGACAGCCTCGGCGGCCACCCGCACGAAGGCTCGTACGACGATCCGTACGACAGCGGCGCATACGACCCCTACACCGGCTCCTACGAGGCCGGCGGCGCCGCCCGCGCCCCCATGGGCGCGCCCGCCACCGTGGGCCACCGGTTCGCCGACGTCTCCGTCGCCGTTGTCGGCCCCGACGGCAGGCCAGTCCCTCTCCCGGCCGGCCCCGGCGCCACGCCCCCGCCCGCCCCGCGGCAGGGCCCGCCCGGCCCGGTCCTCGGACCCGGGCGGCTGACGGTCGAGGCGCAGCCCAGCGGCACCGCCACCGTCATCACGCTCCGGGCCAGCGGCGGCGAGCCGGTCAGCTGGTCCATGTCGGCCGACGCGCCCTGGCTGCGGCTCAGCCAGCCCGGCGGGGTGCTGCGCCCGGGCCAGTCCGTGACGGTCACCGTCTCCGTGGACCACAGCCTGGAACCGTCCGGGCGCTGGCGGGCGCGGGTGGCCGTCGCGCCGGGCGGCTCGGCCGTGACGATCGAAGGCTGTGGCTCGGCCCCCGCGCCCACCGGCCCCACGCCCGGGGCCCCCACCCCTCCCGCCACGCCGCCCGCACCGACGCCGATGCCGACGCGCACGGGCTGAGCTCAGGCGGTGTGCGCGGGGGAGTCCGCCGGGTGAGGAGCCATCGGCAGCAGCGCGGCCATGCGCTCCTCGCACAGCTCCACCAGGCGCGCGTAGCCCTTCTTGCCCATCAGCTCGGTCAGCTCGGGCGCGTACGAGACGTACACCGGCTTGCCCGCGCCGTGAGCGGACCGCGCCGACGTGCACCACCAGTGCAGGTCGTGGCCGCCCGGGCCCCAGCCGCGCCGGTCGTACTCGCCGATCGTCACCTGCAGCACCTGGGTGTCGTCCGGCCGGTCGATCCAGTCGTAGGTGCGCCGCACCGGCAGCTGCCAGCACACGTCCGGCTTGGTCTCCAGCGGCTCACGGCCTTCCTTCAGGGCCAGGATGTGCAGCGAGCAGCCCGCGCCGCCCGCGAAGCCGGGGCGGTTCTGGAAGATGCACGAGCCCTGCCAGCGCCGCGTCTGCCGCTCGCCGTCGTCGTCGAGCTGGGTCCAGCCGGTACCGGTGCCCTCCGCGTGGAACTGCCAGATGTCCGGCGTCAGCCGCGCCACGTGTCCGGCCACCCGCTTCTCGTCGTCCTCGTCCGAGAAGTGCGCGCCCAGCGTGCAGCAGCCGTCGTCGGCGCGCCCGGCCTGGATGCCCTGGCAGCCGCTGCCGAAGACGCACGACCAGCGGGAGGTCAGCCACGTCAGGTCGCAGCGGAAGACCTGCTCGTCGTCGGCCGGGTCGGGGAATTCGACCCAGGCGCGGGCGAAGTCGAGCCCGACCTCGTCGGGAACCCCGGAGGACGCCTTCACCTTTTTGACAGCCTTGGCAACCTTGTCCCGACCAGACGACTTGCCCTGATCAGACGACTTGCTCTGCTTGGCTGCCTTGTCCGGCTTGGCCGCCTTGGATCCCTTGTCCGGCTTACCGGAGCCCTTGACCTGCTGCTCTGGGGCGTTGTCCAGGACTTTGTCCGGTTTCGCCTTCTTCGTCTTCGCCACCCCTCAAGACTAAATGCCAACCACAACCGCAGTAGCGTTCAGGCCATGAGACTCGGTGTCCTCGACGTGGGTTCGAATACCGTCCACCTGTTGGTGGTCGACGCGCACCCCGGTGCCCGCCCCCTGCCGGCCCACTCGCACAAGGTCGAGCTGCGTCTGGCCGAACTCCTCGGCGACGACGGCGCCATCAGCGACGCGGGCGTCGACCGGCTCGTCGCCGTCCTCGACGACGCCCAGCGCGCGGCCGAGGACAAGGGCGTGGAAGAAGTCCTGCCCTTCGCCACCTCCGCCATCCGCGAAGCCCCCAACGCCGACGCCGTCCTCGCCCGCGTCCAGGAGGAGACGGGCATCACCCTCTCCGTCCTCACCGGCGCCGAAGAGGCACGGCTCACCTTCCTGGCCGCCCGTCGCTGGTTCGGGTGGTCGGCCGGAAAACTCCTTGTGCTCGACATCGGTGGTGGCTCCCTGGAGGTCGCCTACGGCCTCGACGAGGAACCCGACGCCGCCGCCTCCCTCCCGCTGGGCGCCGGCCGCCTCACCGCCGCCTGGCTCCCCGGCGACCCGCCCGACCCCGCCGACATACGAGCGCTGCGCCGCCACGTCCGTACGGAGATCGCCCGCCGCGTCGGCGAATTCTCCCGGCACGGCGCCCCCGACCACACCGTCGCCACCTCCAAGACCTTCAAACAGCTCGCCCGCATCGCCGGCGCCGCCCGCTCCTCCGAAGGCCTCTACACCGAGCGCAGGCTCACCCGCAAAGCCCTGCAGGACTGGGTGCCCAAGCTCGCCGGCATGACGACCGCCCAGCGCACCGCCCTGCCCGGAGTGTCCGACGGCAGGGCGCCCCAGCTGCTGGCGGGCGCGCTCGTCGCCGAGGCCGCCATGGAGCTGTTCGAGGTGGAGGAGCTGGAAATCTGCCCCTGGGCACTGCGCGAGGGCGTCATCCTGCGGCGGCTGGACCACCTGCCGGGAGCATGACCGGAAGCCGGCCTTCGGGGCTGTGACGCGAGCAAACGTGAGCGATCCCATGTGCGCCGTGTGACGGACCACCTGCCCGCCGTAGGAGAGGCGGTCGTACGCTGTCCCTCGTGACAGAGCCAGTCGTGCGCATTCCGGACGCGAAGGTCGCGCTGTCAACGGCATCGGTCTATCCCGAGTCGACGGCGACGGCCTTCGAGATTGCCGCGCGCCTGGGCTACGACGGCGTCGAGGTCATGGTGTGGACCGACCCGGTCAGCCAGGACATCGAGGCGCTGCGCCGCCTCTCCGACTACCACCAGGTGCCCATCCTGGCCGTCCACGCCCCCTGTCTGCTGATCACCCAGCGCGTCTGGTCCACCGACCCCTGGGTCAAGCTCCAGCGCGCCCGCGCCGCCGCCGAGAAGCTCGGCGCGTCCACGGTCGTCGTCCACCCGCCCTTCCGCTGGCAGCGCTCCTACGCCCGCGACTTCGTCCGCGGCATCTGGCGAATGGCCGACGAGACGGACGTACGGTTCGCCGTCGAGAACATGTACCCCTGGCGCTACCGCGACCGCGAAATGCTCGCCTACGCGCCCGACTGGGACGTCACCAACGACGACTACCGGCACTTCACCGTCGATCTCTCGCACACGGCGACCGCCCGTACGGACGCCCTCCAGATGATCGACCGGATGGGCGACAGACTCGCCCACATCCACCTCGCCGACGGCAACGGCTCCGCCAAGGACGAGCACCTCGTCCCCGGCCGGGGCAAACAGCCCTGCGCCGAGCTGCTCGAGCGCCTCGCGGTCAGCGGCTTCGACGGTCACATCGTGATCGAGGTCAACACCCGCCGGGCCATGTCCGCCGCCGAGCGCGAGGCCGACCTCGCCGAGGCCCTCGCCTACACGCGGCTCCACCTCGCCTCGCCGACCGGCGCGGCCCGCCCGTGACCGCTACCCCGGCCCCCCGCCGCCGCGGCCGCCCCGCCCGTACGGACACGGAGGAGGGCCCCGGCGCCCGCGAGCGCATCCTCGCCGCCGCCCGCGCCGAATTCGCCCGGCACGGCTACGACAAGGCCTCCATCCGCGGCATCGCCAAGGGCGCCGGGGTGGACCCGGCGCTTGTCCACCACTACTTCGGGCCCAAGGAAAAGATCTTCGCGGCCGCCGTCGAAGTGGATTTCGCGCCCGCCCTCGAAGCCCCGGCCGTCGTCGTTGCGAGCGGCAGGGAGCAGGTGGGGCAGCGGCTGACGAGCTTCTTCCTCCAGCTGTGGGAGGACCCCGTCAGCCGCGAGCCGCTCCTGGCGATCGTCCGCTCGGCGGTGGCCAACGAGACCGCCGCCACGGTCTTCCGCGATCTCGTCAGCAGCCGGCTGATGCTCAGGATCGCCGACGAGCTCGACGTCCCCGAGGCCGGACTCCGCTCCGAGCTCGCGGCCGCCCAGCTGGTGGGCGTGACCATGCTCCGCTACGTGATCAAGGTCGAACCCCTGGCGTCGGCGGACCTCGACCAGGTGGTGGCCCTGGTGGCCCCCGCGGTACAGCGGCACCTGGCGGGCGACTGAGGCACGGCTGAGGGGTACACCGGCCGGGACGCTTGTCTCATATTCCGGAACCCTGTCCACGCCTTGGATGACCGGCGTACCCTCGATGACTCAAGGTCCGGAAATTCGCACCCGCGCAAATCGAGGAGTGGAGCAGGATGCCCGAGCTGAGGTCCCGCACCGTCACCCACGGCCGCAACATGGCGGGCGCCCGAGCCCTTCTGCGCGCCGCGGGCGTAGCGCGCGAGGACTTCGGCAAGCCGATCATCGCCGTCGCCAACAGCTTCACCGAATTCGTCCCCGGCCACACCCATCTCCAGCCGGTCGGCCGGATCGTCTCCGACGCCATCAAGGCGGCGGGCGGCATCCCCCGCGAGTTCAACACCATCGCCGTCGACGACGGCATCGCCATGGGCCACGGCGGCATGCTCTACTCGCTGCCCTCCCGCGACCTGATCGCCGACTCGGTCGAGTACATGGTCGAGGCCCACTGCGCCGACGCGCTGATCTGCATCTCCAACTGCGACAAGATCACCCCGGGGATGCTCATGGCCGCCATGCGCCTGAACATCCCCGTCGTCTTCGTCTCCGGCGGCCCCATGGAAGCCGGCCAGGCCACCCTCGTCGACGGCACCGTCCGCAAGCTCGACCTCATCAACGCCATCGTCGACTCCGTCAACGAGAACGTCTCCGACGAGGACGTCCTGCGCATCGAGGAGAACGCCTGCCCGACCTGCGGCTCCTGCTCCGGCATGTTCACCGCCAACTCGATGAACTGCCTCACCGAGGCCATCGGCCTCTCCCTCCCCGGCAACGGCTCGGTCCTCGCCACCCACACCGCCCGCAAGGCGCTCTACGAGAACGCCGGCCGCACGGTCGTCGAGATCACCAAGCGGTACTACGAGCAGGACGACGAATCCGTCCTGCCCCGCAACATCGCCACCCGCGCCGCCTTCGAGAACGCCATGGCCCTCGACATCGCCATGGGCGGCTCCACCAACACGATCCTGCACCTGCTCGCCGCCGCCCAGGAGGCCGAGCTGGAGTACGACCTGACCGACATCGACCAGGTCTCGCGCCGCGTCCCCTGCCTCGCCAAGGTCGCCCCCAACGTCGCCCCCGGCGGCACGTACTACATGGAGGACATCCACCGCGCAGGCGGCATCCCCGCCATCCTCGGCGAGCTCTACCGCGCCGGACTGCTCAACGAGGACGTGCACAGTGTCCACTCCGCCACCCTGGCCGAGTGGCTCAAGACCTGGGACGTGCGCGGTGGTTCACCGTCCGCCGAGGCCGTCGAGCTCTGGCATGCCGCCCCCGGCTGCGTCCGCTCCGCCACCGCCTTCTCCCAGTCCGAGCGGTGGGAGACCCTCGACCTGGACGCGGCCGGCGGCTGCATCCGCTCCGCCGAGCACGCCTACTCCAAGGACGGCGGACTCGCCGTCCTCAGGGGCAACCTCGCCGTCGACGGCTGCGTCGTGAAGACCGCCGGCGTCGACGAGTCCATCTGGACGTTCGAGGGCCCGGCCGTCGTCTGCGAGTCGCAGGAAGAGGCCGTCGAGAAGATCCTCTCCAAGGTGGTGAAGGAAGGCGACGTCGTCGTCATCCGCTACGAGGGCCCGCGCGGCGGCCCCGGCATGCAGGAGATGCTCTACCCGACCTCCTTCCTCAAGGGCCGGGGCATGGGCAAGGCCTGCGCCCTGGTGACGGACGGCCGCTTCTCCGGCGGCACCTCGGGCCTCTCGATCGGCCACG
Source organism: Streptomyces olivoverticillatus (assembly GCF_014203555.1). Taxonomy (GTDB): domain Bacteria; phylum Actinomycetota; class Actinomycetes; order Streptomycetales; family Streptomycetaceae; genus Streptomyces; species Streptomyces olivoverticillatus. The sequence goes on from NZ_JACHJH010000004.1 coordinate 635,727, forward strand.
CCTCCCCGGAGGCCGCCTCGGGCGGCACGATCGCCCTCGTCGAGGACGGCGACCGGATCCGCATCGACATCCCGGGCCGCTCGATCGAACTGCTCGTCCCTGAAGAGGAACTGGCGGCCCGTCGGGAGGCGCTCGGCGGCACGTACGCGCCCAAGAACCGCGAACGCAAGGTGTCCGCGGCACTGCGCGCCTACGCCGCCATGGCCACGAGCGCGGACAAGGGCGCGGTGCGGGACGTGAGCAAGCTCGGCTGAGCCTGCCGGCGCCGGGGATTCACCGCCATCCCGCCGGGTCGTGCGCATCCACCGCGAACACCGTCCCGTCCGGCGCCGCCCCGAACACCTTCCCGTCCGCCACCACCGGCGCAGGAAGCAACTCCAGATAGCCCCGCCCGGCCCGCGCCAGGCGGGGCGACGTCTGCCCGAGCATCGTCCCGTGCGCTGCGTCCACGGCCAGCAGCCGGCCGTCCGCCGCGGAGAAGTACAGCCGGCCGTCGTCGGCCGGTACGAGCGCCGACGCATTGGCCACCGACGTCTCCAGCCGCCACTTGGTGGCTTGTTGGCGCACATCCGCGGACGGCTCGGTATCGACCGCCGTCAGTCCGCCGTCCGACGACAGCAGGTAGACGACGGAGCCGTTCGCGACGACGCTCGTCGCCTCCACCGCCGCCGACAGCGGCACCCGCCGCTCACGCCCGATGCCCGGCGCATACCGCACAACGGCCGAAACTCGCGTTTGAGAATCCGCCTCGCTCAAATAGAGGACAGCATGTGGCCCCGCGCCGACGGTCGTCAGATTGCCGTCCGCTGTCCAGTCCCACACCGTCTTCCCCCGCAGCGGGTCGACCGCGACGACGCGCGTGTGACGCCCGTCGGGTGAGGGGGACACGGCATAGGCGGGCCCGCTGCCGTAGAAGGAGAAGACCGGCTTGATGCCGCCGGGCAGCTTGTGCCGCCACCGCTCCTGGTTGGTGGTGCCGTCGACCGCGGTGACCGTACTGTCGTCCGCAACCAGCAGTACGACGTCACCCGCGTGATAAACCCGCCCGCCGTACCCGGACACATCACGCGTCCAGCGCTGCTTGCCCGTGGCCGGATCCAGTGCCGACAGCTCACGCTTGTCCGGCGACAGCGCGTGTACCAGCCCGCCGGAGACGACGGGCGCGCTCGGAGCACCATCGCCGGGCCCGACGGCCGCCCCGGCCCGCCGCCAGGCGACCTTGCCGTGGTCGGCATCCACACGCGCCGCGTGCACCCCGCGCGCAGCGCAGTACAGCGCACCCCTGTCATACGTACAGAACCCGGCGCGCACCCCGTCCCCCTGGCCCGCCGTCGCCGACGGCACGGACGCTTCCCACGGCTGCCAGGCGGATCCCGCGGGGCTCGGCCGCGTACGCAACGGCTGCCGCTGTCCGTCGACCTCACTGGCCACCCAGCCGACCGCAACCGCCAGCACGACGGCCCCGGTGGCGGCGGCAGCGAGCCAGCGGGGACGGCGGAGGCGGGGGCGACGGGAGAGACGAGAGGGCTTCGGGGGCGCCGGGGTTTCCACCGGCCGGTCCGCGCCTACGCTCGCGCCCGCGCTCGCACCTGCCGACGGAGGCAGCATGCGCATGATGGCGTCCGGCGTCGGGCGGGCGGCCGGATCCTTCGCGAGGCAGGCCCGGATCAGGGGAACGAGATCGCCGGGAACACCGGCCAGATCCGGCTCGTCGTGCACGACCTGGTACGCGACGATGTACGGACTCTCCGACTCGAACGGCCCGCGCCCGGTCGACGCGTGCACCAGCAGCGAGGCCAGCGCGAACACATCGGCCGCGGGCCCGACCTCCCGCGGCCGCTGGAACTGCTCGGGCGCCATGAAAGGAGGCGTGCCGATCAGCTTCCCGGTCTCCGTGTGCAGCTCGCTGTCGTACGGGCGCGAGATACCGAAGTCGATGACCTTGGGGCCGTCCTCCGCGAGCAGCACATTGCTGGGCTTGAGGTCCCGGTGCACAACCCCCGCGCGATGGATGTCGCGCAGCGCCTCTGCCAGACCGGCCGCCAGCCGCCGCACACCGGCGGGGTCCAGCGGGCCGTTCCGCTTGACGCGCTCGGCGAGCGTGGGGCCGGGGATATAAAGGGTGGCCATCCAGGGACGTTCACCGTCCGGGTCGGCATCGACGACGGACGCGGTGAATGCTCCGCTCACCCGCCGCGCAGCTGCGACTTCCTGCCGGAACCGCGCCCTGAATTCCGGGTCCACCGCGTACTCGGCGTGCACCACCTTGACGGCGAGCCGCAGCCCGCTCGCCGAACGCGCCAGATGCACCACGCCCATGCCACCCGAGCCGAGCCGGCCCTCCAGCCGGTACTGACTCGCGTAATCAGGACCGTCCCCTGCCGGGCGCATGACCCCACCCCCGTGCCCCGTGTCATTTCGGCCGCATAGGGCGGCGTGCGGAGCCTAATCGATGAGGCTGGGCCAGCCGGGGAAGGCGTGCGGCGCGTTGCTAGCCTGCACATGTCATTCACTGATACTTCGCGGGGGGAAGAACACCATGACGTCGTACTACCCGATCGCCCCGGGCCACCAGGTGAACGTTCGCCGGGGGCCCAGCACCGACAGTGAACTCATCAAGGTCCTGCCCGAGGGCTCCAGCGTGCCGATCCGCTGCCAGACCCGCGGCGAAACGGTCTCCGGCCCGTGCGGCACCACCGACGTCTGGGACAGCATCGCGCCCGGCCAGTACGTCTCCGACGCTTTTGTGAAGACGGGCAGCAGCGGTTTCGTGGCGGTGCCCTGCGCGGGCTGAGCGACGTGGGGCCCGGGTGAAGGCCGCGTGCCGATAATCGACGCATGAGCGATGCGCACGAGACCACAGGCTCCGGCCCCGCGCCGGAGCCGATCCGTTTCTTCGGTACGACCTGGGTGAAACACGACGGCGGCTACGCGCTGCGGCGTGCGGGCGTCGCAGCCGGAGCCCTGGCCCTGGCTGCCGCCGGCGCCCTCGTCCTGCGCCTCGCATATGAAGGGCTGGCCATCGCCAAGGTCGGCGGCCTGGTGAACGGCCTGGTCGTCATCGCCTTCGCCGTGTGCAACGCACTGGCCTTCCGCAAGACGTGGGAGGGCTTCCTCAGGCACCCGGCACCTGCCGCGGACGCGTCGGCGGAACGGTCGATGTACAGCATCAGGATGATCGGCTTCATCGGCGTGCTGCTCGCCTACTTCTTCCGCTGCTTCGTGGAGGCCCCGGGGGAGCGCCTGCACCGCAGCGAGTATGAGGAGGCCCGCGCCCGCCACGAACGCCGCCGCACCACCCGTACGGGCAACCCGGCGGCTCGCGCCCCCAAGGGGCGGCGCAAGCACCCCTGAACCTGGTGTAGTGTTCTCCGAGTTGCCGCGGCGTCCGTGAGGGCGCGGGGGCGACACTTCGAGCCGCACCGGCGGCATCCACTACTGCACGGCCCCTGATCGGGATGAATTTCGGCATGCCGGAATTCGGAACGGGAAGGCCCGGGACTTCGATTAGGAGTCGCG
>NZ_JACHJH010000005.1:0-102125 GCF_014203555.1 Streptomyces olivoverticillatus
GTTACATTCCGAACCCGGAAGCTAAGCCTTTCAGCGCCGATGGTACTGCATGGGGGACCGTGTGGGAGAGTAGGACGCCGCCGAACTAATTGTGAATGCCGTAGGCCCCAGGTCGAAAAGACCTGGGGCCTACGGCTTTTTTGCGTTTACTGTGGCGTCATGCGCTATGACCTCGTGATTTTCGACAACGACGGTGTGCTCGTCGACAGCGAGCCCGTCTCCAATACGATCCTTGCCGCATATCTGACCGAGCTCGGTCACCCCACCACCTACGAGGAGTCCGTTCGCGACTACATGGGCTCCGCCGTCCACCGCATTCACGAGCTCGTCCTCGAGCGCACCGGGCAGCGGCTGCCGGACGGATTCGACGAGGTGCTGCAAGCACGCGTCCTCGACGGTTTCGCTCGTGAACTCCAGCCGGTCAAGGGCATTGGCGAGGTCCTGGAGCTCCTGGTCGCCGAGGGCATACCGTACTGCGTCGCCTCCTCCAGCACGCACGAGCGCATTCGGGCCGGGCACCGCCGCACCGGCCTGGACGAGTGGTTCGAGGACGCGTGGGTCTTCAGCGCGGAGGACGTCGGCCGGGGCAAGCCCGCACCGGACCTCTTTCTGCATGCCGCCCGCGCCATGGGCGTGGAGCCGTCCCGCTGTGTTGTCGTCGAAGACAGCCCGCTGGGTGTGCAGGCCGCCGTGGCCGCCGGAATGGACGTCTACGGATTCGCTTCCATGACGCCGAGCGACCGGCTCGCCGCGGCCACGGGCCTCTTTTCCGAAATGACCGAGCTCCCCAGGCTTCTCGCCTAAGCCCGTGCATTCCCGTGCGCGCGATCGATTACCGTGACGGTCATGAGCGGCCGCGCACAGGTGATGTGGGACGAGGCAGTAACGGGCTACGACTTCGGTCCCGGGCACCCGATGGACCCGGTACGGCTGGCCCTCACGATGCGGCTGGTCGAGGCCTTCGGTCTCGACCGTGCCGCCCGCGTGGTGGCGGCAAAGCCCGCAGGGGACTCCACCCTGCGTCTGGTCCACCGCGAGGACTATGTCGCGGCCGTGCGCGCCGCGTCCGCCGACCCGTCGTCCGCCGACACTTCTTATGGCCTCGGCACCCCCGACGACCCCGCCTTCGCCGGGATACACGAGGCCGCCGCGCTGATCGCGGGGCAGTCGGTCAGCGCCGCCGAGGCGGTGTGGGCCGGCGAGGCCCTGCACGCCGTGAACTTCGCCGGTGGACTGCATCACGCGATGCCGGGCGCGGCTTCCGGCTTCTGTGTGTACAACGACGCCGCCCTGGCCGTCGCACGGCTCCTGGAGCTGGGCGCCGAGCGCGTCGCCTACGTCGATGTCGATGTGCACCACGGGGACGGTGTGCAGGCGGCGTTCTGGGATGACCCACGGGTGCTGACGATCTCCCTGCACGAACACCCCCGCACCCTCTTCCCGCAGACCGGCTGGTCGGAGGAGACCGGCGGGGACGCCGCCCAAGGGAGCGCCGTCAACCTGCCGCTGCCGGCGGGGACGGGGGACGCGGGCTGGCTGCGGGCCTTCCACGCCGTCGTGCCCGAGCTCCTGGCCGCCTTCCGCCCGCAGGTGCTGGTGACCCAGCACGGAGCGGACACCCACTTCGAGGACCCCCTCGCGCACCTGGCGGTGTCGCTGGACGCTCAGCGGCTCGTGGCGGAGGCCTGCCACTCCTTGGCGCACGAGCACGCGGAAGGGCGCTGGCTCGCCCTGGGCGGCGGCGGGTACGCGGTCGCGGAGGTCGTCCCCCGGGCGTGGACGCACCTGGTGGCGGTGGCCGCCGGGCAGCCGGTGGCGCCGCAGACGCCGGTGCCGGAGGAGTGGCGGGCCGAAGTCTTCCGACGCACCCGGCAGTTGGGGCCGCTGCGGATGACGGACGGCCTGGAGCCGCAGTGGAAGGACTTCGCGCACAGCGGTTACGACCCGGCCGACCGGCTGGACCAGGCGATCCTTGCGACCCGGCGCGCGGTGTTCCCCTCCCACGGCCTGCTGCCCTGAGCCGGATGCCGGATGCCGTCTGACGGCATATCGGCCCGCCGGCCCGCCGGCCCGCCGGCCCACCGGCCCGTATCCGCCCACCAGCCCGTCCGTTACCCCGCCTGTGGGACCCCCGGCCCGAAAGCCCCGCGGCCGTCCGTCCGGTGAGCAAGCATCAAAGGCGTGCCGCCCCCCGACTCTCCCGTCTCCCGCTCGTCCCTGCGGGCCCACCTGCTGGCCGCCCGGCTGGCCGGTGTCATCGCCACGCCGCGGGAGCGGAGCCTGCAGCGGTACCGGATGTTCGCGGCCCGCGACCCACGGGTGTTGCTCGGACTTGAGCCTGAATGTGACTGGTGTTTCGGTGACTTGTTACATCTGATGGGGCAGAGGTGCGGAGTTTCGGCCGATCCCAAGCACACTTCCGGGCAGGATGTGATCGACCCGGACCGCACCCTGGTGGCACTCGATGCCTTCGCCGACCGGCTGGCGGTGGCGGCCGCGGCCGGCGCGCCGGTGCTGCTCGGCACCGGGCACCCGCATCGGCTCCTGGGGTTCTACGCCTCGTTGGCCGCCGCCCTCTCGGCGGCGGGATGTGGTGTCCTCACCCCGGCGCAGGGTCGAAGTGTCGACATAGCGACCCGGTTCGGGGTACGCACATACAACCTTGACTACGTCCGAGGAGTCGCGCTGATGCGTGAACCCGGCGCACGCGCGCCGGGAAGTGAGCCGGGCGTGCATACCCATTCACCCCTCCCGCTTCGTATCGCGCTGGCCGCCGCCGCGGAGGCGGACGGGGTGCTGCCGGCGCTGGTCATCGGGGACCACGGGTGGGTCTGCGGGGCAGGTCAGATGGGCATTGAGGCCATCGGGCTGGCCGACTCCGACGACCCCGCGCCGTTCGTCGGGGAGGCCGAGGGGCGAGTGTCCGTGGCCGTTCCGCTTGATGACACTGTGCGGTCTGATTACTACCGACCGCTTACTCGCTATGTACTCAATCGAGCGTGTCTGTCACAGTAGGCGGCCGATGGCTGCTCCTCTTCCCCACTCGCATCACGCGCCCCTAACCTGGGGAGTGAGCGCGCAGCGACGAGGAGTCACCGGAGGGGAAGCCGGTGCGCGTCATGTGCGGAAGGTTCAGGTGTGTCATGGCTGCTGGCGAAAGGCCTCTCAGCGAGGTTCAGTTCCTGACCGTGGCGGAAGTCGCCGCGGTGATGCGAGTGTCCAAGATGACCGTGTACCGCTTGGTGCACAGCGGTCATCTGCCGGCGATCCGGGTGGGAAGGTCCTTCCGGGTCCCAGAGAACGCGGTGCACGAGTACCTCCGGGAGTCCTTCGTGGGGGTGGAAACGGCCTGACGGTCACCTCGGATTACGCTGTTCGCCCGGTGCCGGGTAGGCTGGCCCGATGTAGGTCGTGTGGGCTCGGACGCCCCGCACCGAGTGAATCGATGTAAGCGAGGGTAGTCGTGGGCTCTGTCATCAAGAAGCGGCGCAAGCGGATGGCCAAGAAGAAGCACCGCAAGCTTCTCAAGCGCACGCGTGTTCAGCGTCGCAACAAGAAGTAAGCGGCGCCGCTGTGCTCGTCCCGCAGCCCTCTCACCGTCATGGTGGGAGGGCTGCGGTGCGTTGCGGTGAGTAAAGCTTTCGCTACGGCTTGAAATGTCGCTCCACGCATCGGGTGGTCATCACAGCGCAACAACGACCCGCTACGGTGGCCGCGTCGGGCACCCGGCACGTCACATGCCGGGGCACCGCGTCAGGTCACCGCTCGCCGGGCGAGGGTGGGAAGGAAGGCGCTGATCTTGGGCAGGGTCGTGCTCGTCACCGGAGTCGCGCGGCAGCTGGGCGGCCGCTTCGTCCGCCGCATCCAGCGCGAGCCCGACGTGGACCGCGTCATCGGGGTGGACGCAGTGCCACCCGCGCACCGGCTGGGCGGGGCCGAATTCGTACGGGCGGACATCCGCCACCCCACGATCGGCAAGGTCCTCGCCGAGCACGCCGTCGACACGGTCGTCCACATGGACGTCAACGGCACGCCCCTCGGCAAGCGCGGCAGCCGGGCCACGGTCAAGGAGACCAACGTCATCGGCACCATGCAGCTGCTCGGTGCCTGCCAGAAGACGCCGTCGGTCAAGCGGCTGGTGGTCAAGTCCAGCACGAGCGTCTACGGGTCCGCGCCCCGCGACCCCGCGGTCTTCACCGAGACCACGCCGCCCAAGTCGCTGCCCGGCGGAGGCTTCGCCAAGGACGCGGTCGAGGTCGAGGGATACGTACGCGGCTTCGCCCGGCGCCGCCCCGATGTGGCCGTGTGCGTGCTGCGCTTCGCCAACATCCTCGGGCCCTGCGCGGACTCGCCGCTCGCCGAGTACTTCTCGCTGCCCGTGCTGCCCACCGTCCTCGGCTTCGACCCGCGCCTGCAGTTCGTGCACGAGGAGGACGCGATCGAGGTGCTGCGGATCGCCACCGGAGAGCCGGTGCGCGGCACGCTCAACAGCGGGACGTTCAACATCGCGGGCGATGGCGTGCTGCTGCTCTCCCAGGCCGCACGGCGCCTCGGGCGCCCCACGCTCCCCTTCTTCCTGCCCACCGTCACCTGGGTCGGCTCCGCACTGCGGTCGGTGGGCGTCCTGGACTTCTCACCCGAGCAGATCCGGCTCCTCACGCACGGCCGGGTCGTCCAGACCACGCAGATGCGGGAGACGCTGGGCTTCCAGCCCAGGTACACGACGGCGGAGGCCTTCGCCGACTTCGCGCGCAGCCGTGGTGCGGGGCTGCTGCCGCCCGAGACCCTCGCCCGTACCGTCGACCGGATCGCCGCGCTGATGCCTGCCGGCCGCGGCCAGAACTGAGGAGCGCACGCACCATGGCGGATGCGAAGGTCATTCCGTTCGGCGACGAGCCGCGGTCCAAGCGGCGGGCCAAGCGCCCGGCCCGGGGCGGCCGTACGGGCCGGGCGGCCGCGCCGCTCGCGCCCGTACCGCCGCAACGTGACGAGGCGCAGCAGGCGAGCGCCCCCCTGGAGGGCGGCGGCGAGCAGGCGGCGGCCGCGCCCCGGCAGGAGCAGGCGGAGGGCGGCTGGGACCGGAAGCTGGCGCACGGCCTGAACTTCCTGCGGCGGCGGATCACCGGCGAGTACGAGGTCGACGACTTCGGCTACGACAAGGAACTCACCGACCAGGTGGTGCTGTCGCTGCTGCGGCCGTTCAAGGAGAAGTACTTCCGGGTGGAGGTGAAGGGCATCGAGAACATCCCGGACAAGGGGGCGGCGCTGATCGTCGCCAACCACTCCGGGACGCTGCCCGTCGACGGGCTGATGCTCCAGGTCGCCGTGCACGACCACCATCCGGCCGCGCGGCATGTGCGGATGCTCGCCGCGGACCTGGTCTTCGTGCTGCCACTGATCAACGAGCTGTCCCGAAAGCTGGGGCACACGCTCGCCTGCGCCGAGGACGCCCAGAAGCTGCTGGAGCGCGGCGAGGTGGTGGGCGTGATGCCGGAGGGCTTCAAGGGGATCGGGAAGCCGTTCTCCGAGCGGTACAAGCTGCAGCGGTTCGGGCGGGGCGGCTTCGTCTCGACGGCACTGCGTGCCGGGGCGCCGATCGTGCCGTGCTCGATCGTGGGCGCGGAGGAGATCTATCCGATGCTCGGCAATTCCAAGACACTGGCGCGGCTGCTGGGCTTTCCGTACTTCCCGCTGACGCCGACCTTCCCTTGGCTCGGGCCGCTGGGCGTGGTGCCGCTGCCGACGAAGTGGACGATCCAGTTCGGCGAGCCGATCCCGACGGACGGCTATCCGCCGGAGGCCGCGGACGACCCGATGCTGATGTTCAACCTCACCGATCAGGTGCGGGAAACGATTCAGCACACGCTCTACAAGCTGCTGGTGCAGAGGCGGTCGGTCTTCTTCTGAGAACGGCTTCTGAGAACGGCAGAGGCGGTCGGTGTTCTTCACGAACACCGACCGCCTCCGGGTGAGCGGGCTTGCTACTTCTCTTCCTCGCCGTGGATGCCCAGCCCCGGGAGGATGTCCGGCAGCAGCGGCGGGATGGTGATGTCCGGCTGCCTGGACGGCTTGCCGTCCTTGCCGTGCTGGCGGTCCTGGCCGCTCTCGGAGCCGGACGGGGGCTGGAGCAGGCCCGTGCCGCCCAGGAGGCCCTCATGGTCGTCGCGGCCGCCGGGGGAGGACTGCGCGGGGTGGCTGCTCGGGTGCTTGCCGTCGGCCGTGGCGGGCGCCTGTGGCGTGGGCGCGGAGTGGCCCGCACCGCCGGACGAGCCGTGCGGGGAGGCACCGGCGCGGCCGGGGGTGCCCTGCGTGCCGTGGTCGGAGTGGAGCAGGGAGCGCAGCGGCTCGACGTCTTCGTCTATGGCGGCGAAGACCGAGCTGACCTCGTCGACCATGTCGGTGAGCTGAGGGGGCAGCTTCTGGCGCAGTTGGCTCCAGCTCTCGCGGTGCGTGGCCGTGAAGGACGACAGCAGCCGCATCGGGCCGAGCGAGCCGTCGCGCTCGTAGGCGGCGTGCAGCAGCCGGTGGCCCTCGGTGGCGTCGTGGGTCATGCCGGAGAGCGTCTTGCGGATCTCGGACAGCGACTCGTGGTCGAGGTGTCCGGAGCGGCCGCGCTCCATGAGGCGGCGGGCCTCCTGCATGCGGGTGGACGCCTGGTCGAGGAAGAGCCCGCCGCGGTCGCGGTCGCCGTCGGCCATGCCGAGCTTGAGGTCTTCCATGCCGCGCTTGAGCCCGTAGAGCGTGTCGCCCGGCAGGGCGTTGGAACTCGCCGCGGCCACGCCGCCGAACGCGCTCGCCGCGACGCCCACCGTGAGCCCGCCGGCCGCCAGGCCCTTGGACCACCGCGAGCGCGGCCTGAGCCGGCTCAGCCGGTGCGCGCCCCGGCTCGCCGCCGCGCCGGTGCGCGGCTCGGGGACGGTGGCCGCGCCGCCGCCCGCGAACTGGGCCTCCATGGCGGCGATCAGCTGCGCCCGCTGCACGGTTTTGACCTCGGCGTCCAGCTCGGGCACCGGCAGTGCGCCGAGCCCGCCGGCGAGGGCCAACAGCTTCCCCTGGTCGGCGTCTTCCGCCGATGGGCCGGACTGTGCGGCCGCAGCACCCTGGAGGTCCTGGTCCTCCAAGGCCTGGGCGAAGGCGTTCGCCCGCCGGTGCGCCGATACGTTCGCGATCACGGGCGGCACCTCCTCTCGTCATGACGGTCGACTCCCCCGGGCACCTGAAGGGTTGCACGCCATGGAGGCATCCACTCGATCGAGTGAGTGAATGCGGGCATGACGTGACATCGGGAAGTCTGCATCCCGGACAACGAGCGGCGCGGCAGTCGGGTTACGCGGCCGGGGCGAGGTGGCCGCCGTCGAGTGAAGGTTGGCATGAAGTCGGCGAGGATCAGCGGGCGTCGTCCGGGAGAAGTCTTGCCAGGGTGCGCACGGCGCGGTACTGGAGGGTCTTGATGGCGCCCTCGTTCTTCCCCATCACGCGGGCGGTCTCGGCGACCGACAGGCCCTGGAGGAAGCGCAGCGTGACGCACTCCTGCTGCTGGGGGTTGAGCTTGCGGACCGCCTCCAACAGGGCGGCGTTGGAAAGGGATTCGAGGACGGAGTCCTCGGGGCTGCGCTCGACCTCGTTGGCGTCGAGCATCTCCCCGGTGGTCACCTCGAGCCGGAACCGCGAGGACTTGAAGTGGTCGGCGACCAGATTGCGGGCGATGGTCACCAGCCAGGCCCCGAAGTCGCGCCCCTGCCAGGTGAAGGTGCCGATGCGGCGCAGGGCGCGCAGGAACGTCTCGCTGGTGAGGTCCTCGGCGGTGGCCCGGCCGCCCACGCGGTAGTAGATGTAGCGGTAGACGGTGTCGGCGTACTGGTCGTAGAGGCGGCCGAAGGCCTCGGCCTCTCCGGCCTGGGCGCGCTCGACCAGGTCGAGCATGCGGGCGCTGTCGCTGTCGGCGCTCGGGCGGCGGGCGGTGGTGGACGTGGCGGCCCCGGCGCCGCGGCGGGTGCGTCTGCCGACGGCCGCACTGCTCTCGGCGAGGGCGTAGCAGGGGCCGGCGGGGCCGACCGCTGCGGCAGGGGCGAGCGTGGCGAGGGCGGGGACGGCGTACGCGGTGGGGACGAAGACGCGCAGACGGTCGAGGACCGCTGCGCGCAGCGTAGCCAGGCCCGAGGCGTCAACCCCGACGTGTGGGTACACGGGACTCCCAGAGGCAGAGCTTCCATCACGTGCAGTGCGGGACCGTTCACTCGTCGTAGGGACAAGCTGGCACCGGTTTGCGTCTGAGGAGAATAACCCTTCGTACAGGCAGTGCTACACCGAGTTGCCTAAATCATCGTTTCCGTTCGCTCTCACTCCTATTGGTGGCCGATCAAATATCGAACTACCAACGGAAGTTGACCAGATTTGGCGATGGTGTGGCCGATTGGGCAGCGTGTTGTGGCAATCCGGACACCGAAGGACTGTCGGGGGCCGTGTGCGGGTATGACAAACGGATTGCCTGTGCGCCCAAGGTGGTTACGCGGCGTGGCGAGGAGGCGCGCCGAAGCGTCGCCCGTTCCGGTGACGGCGGCCCGATCGGTGGGGTGCGGACGGAAGGGGTCGCGCGAGGCGGCTTTGGCCAGCGTTCTGGCGGGCATCCGGAGCGTGATCATCCGGTACTGCGCGTGATCATCGACGGGCCCGGGGCACGGCCCGTCGGCAGCGCGCATCAACCGGCGGCGCCGGAGATCACCCGATCCGGTGCCGCCGTCCCGTCCGGCGGGGTTGAACGCCCGGCCCGGCCGCTCAGCGGCGCCGGGCGCGGTGCAGTGCGACGGCCGCGGCCGCGCCGCCCGCCAGGGCGCCGGCGCCGGCCGCCGCCGGGAGGCCGATGCGGGCCGCCTTGCGGCCTGTCCGGTAGTCGCGCAGCCGCCAGCCGTGCTCGCGCGCGTGCTTGCGCAGCCGCGCGTCGGGGTTGATCGCGTAGGGGTGGCCGACGAGCGAGAGCATCGGAATGTCGTTCGCGGAGTCGCTGTAGGCCGCGCAGTGGGACAGCTCCAGGCCCTCGGCCGCGGCCAGGGCCCGGACCGCCTCGGCCTTCGCCGGGCCGTGCAGCATCTCGCCGACGAGCTTGCCGGTGTAGACCCCGCCGACGGACTCGGCGACGGTGCCCAGTGCGCCGGTCAGGCCCAGGCGGCGGGCGATGATCGTGGCCGTCTCCACGGGGGCCGCGGTCACCAGCCAGACCTTCTGCCCGGCGTCCAGGTGGGCCTGGGCCAGGGCGCGGGTGCCGGGCCAGATGCGCTCGGCCATGTACTCGTCGTAGATCTCCTCGCCGACGGTCATCAGCTCCGAGACCCGGTGGCCCTTGACGATGGAGAGCACGCTGTCGCGCGCTTCCTGGATGTGCTCCGGGTCCTCGATGCCCGCCAGCCGGAACCAGGTCTGCTGCCAGGCGAAGCGAGCCAGTTCGCGCTTGCCGAAGAACTCCCGCTTGTACAGTCCGCGGCCGAAGTGGAATATCGCGGCGCCCTGCATGACGGTGTTGTCGAGGTCGAAGAAGGCAGCCGCCTTCTCGTCTCCCGGCACGGGGAAGTCCGGCTCCGGCGGTGGGGTGCCGCCCGGCCCCGCGGCCAGGGACTCCTCGCTCTCCCGAGCGGACTTGCGGGCAGCCTCAGCCGCGGCCTCGCCTGCCAGCACGCTGCGTGCGGTGGCGGAGCGGCGGCGGTGTGTGAGCCATCCGAGTGCGGCCATGCCGCGAGCATAGCCAGTTTGTTCGGGGTAACCGGAAGCCGGGACGGCGCGATGGCGTGAACAGTGCGTATCCGGGCGGTCACGGCTACCCGGCGAGGGCCTTGCGCAGCCGGTCCGGGTTCACCCGCCAGAAGTCGTGCTGGGCGCCGTCGACGAGGATCACCGGGATCTGCTCCCAGTACTTGCGGTACAGCTCCTCGTCCTCGGTGATGTCCTTCTTCTCCCAGCGGGCGCCCAGCTCGCCGCAGACCTCGGCGATGACCGCCTCCGCGTCGTCGCACAGGTGGCAGCCGGGCTTTCCGACGAGCGTGACCAGGCTGTCGGCGGGGTTCTTGCGGGGGGCGCGGCGCAGCAGAGGGCTCATGGCGGCCATTGTGCCCCGGCAGCGGGCGGCGTCGGCGGCGGCGATTTTGGGTGCCTGAGTCGACTACCATCGGTGGGCGTTTTATTGATGTCCGGGAGTTTTAACCGGCCGGGGGGCCGGGGGCGGCGCTCCGGCAGGAAGAGTTGCGGTGAGGAGTGAACGCCCGTGTCCCCGTCCGTGCGCCCGTGGTGCGGGTGTGGCCCATGTGGCGGTCGCGGTGATGCGGGCGATGGTTCCCGGATCGGGCCGAAACACCGCGTGACACCCATCACTTTGCCGGGGCAAAACGGACACCATCTTTGTGCACGCGTTCACAAAGGCATAGCCTGCGTTCGACGGGGCGGTCCTGGGACAAGGCGCCGCCTACAGCCCCGCTCTACCCGCAGGAGCACCGTGGCAACTGGCCGAACTCACCGACCGGCGACCCGAAGCCGAGGGATTCCCGAGGCCACCGTCGCCCGGCTTCCGCTGTATCTGCGTGCGCTGACCGCGCTCTCCGAGCGTTCGGTCCCCACGGTCTCCTCCGAGGAGCTCGCGGCCGCGGCGGGCGTCAACTCCGCCAAGCTGCGCAAGGACTTCAGCTACCTCGGCTCGTACGGCACCCGCGGTGTCGGCTACGACGTCGAGTACCTCGTGTACCAGATCTCGCGGGAACTCGGCCTCACCCAGGACTGGCCGGTCGTCATCGTCGGCATCGGAAACCTCGGCGCCGCCCTCGCCAACTACGGCGGCTTCGCCTCGCGTGGCTTCCGCGTCGCGGCGCTGATCGACGCCGACCCCGCCATGGCGGGCAAGCCGGTGGCCGGGCTGCCCGTGCGGCACACCGACGAGCTCGAGTCGATCATCAGCGACAACGGCGTCTCCATCGGCGTCATCGCCACCCCGGCCGGGGCCGCGCAGCAGGTCTGCGACCGGCTCGTGGCCGCCGGGGTCACCTCGATCCTCAACTTCGCGCCGACCGTGCTCGTCGTGCCCGACGGGGTGGACGTGCGCAAGGTCGACCTCTCCATCGAGCTGCAGATCCTCGCCTTCCACGAGCAGCGCAAGGCCGGCGAAGAGACCGCGGAGGGCGCAGCCGCCGCCACGCCCCGCCCGGGCGCGGCCGCCGCGCCCGCCGCTGCGGGCGGCAGGAAGGGACCGGACGGGGACGTGCCCGCCGTGATGCCGGCATGAGCCTTCTGGTCGTCGGCCTCAGCCACCGCAGCGCGCCCGTCAGCGTGCTCGAACGCGCCGCTCTGACCCGCGAGACGCAGGCCCGTCTGGTGCACGACACGCTGACCGCCGAGCCCGCCACCGAGGCGGCGGTGCTGGCCACGTGCAACCGCATCGAGCTCTACGCCGACGTGGACAAGTTCCACGCCGGTGTGGCCGAGCTGTCCACGCTGCTCGCCCGGCACTCGGGCGTGTCGCTGGAGGAGCTCACTCCGTATCTCTACGTGCACTACGAGGACCGGGCCGTCCACCACCTGTTCTCGGTGGCGTGCGGGCTGGACTCGATGGTCGTGGGCGAGGGCCAGATCCTCGGCCAGATCAAGGACGCGCTCGCCCTCGGCCAGGAGCTGCACACCGCCGGGCGGCTGCTGAACGACCTGTTCCAGCAGGCCCTGCGGGTCGGCAAGCGCGCCCACAGCGAGACCGGCATCGACAAGGCCGGCCAGTCGCTGGTGACCTTCGGCCTGGAGCGGCTGGCCTCCGGTGTGCCGGTGGCCGACTGGGTCGCGGGCAAGCGCGCCCTGGTGATCGGCGCCGGCTCGATGTCCTCGCTCGCCGCGGCCACGCTCGCGCGCGCGGGGGCCGCGCACGTGGCCATCGCCAACCGCACCCTGGAGCGGGCCCGGCGCCTGGCACAGATACTGACCGAGCCCGGCGGCCCGGGCACCGCGGGGTTCACCGCTTCCGCCGTCGAGATGACGGCCGTCGCGGAGGAGCTGGCGCTCGCGGACATCGTCGTCTCCTGCACCGGCGCCACCGGCCTGGTGCTGACGGTCGAGGCCGTACGGGACGCGCTGGCCGCACGGCCCGCAGCCGCGGACGTGACGCTGGCCCTGCTCGACCTCGCGATGCCGCGCGACATCGACGCCGCCGTCCACCGCCTGGAGGGGCAGGGCACCCGGCTCGTCGACATCGAGACGCTCGCCGAGGCCTCCGCGGACGCTCCGATGGCCGCCGACGTCGATCAGGTGCGCTCCATCGTCTCCGACGAGGTCGCCGCCTTCGGCGCCGCCCAGCGGGCCGCGCACATCACCCCCACCGTGGTCGCCCTGCGCACCATGGCCGCGGACGTCGTGGCCGGCGAGATCGCCCGGCTCAACGGCCGCCTGCCCGACCTCGACGACAAGCAGCGCGCGGAGATCACGCAGACCGTGCGCCGCGTCGTCGACAAGCTCCTGCACGCGCCCACCGTCCGGGTCAAGGAGCTTGCCTCCACCCCGGGCGGCGCCGGCTACGCCGACGCCCTGCGAGAGCTCTTCGACCTCGACCCGCAGGCGGTCGCCGCCGTCAGCAGGGCGGACACGCGTGCCGACAGGCACAACACAGCACGGGAGTCGGCATGAACGACACCTCCACCACGGCGGCCGCCGGCCGTCCGCTGCGGTTGGGCACCCGCCGCAGCAGGCTCGCCATGGCCCAGTCCGGCATGGTGGCCGACGCGGTCCGGGAGCTCACCGGGCGCCCGGTCGAGCTGGTCGAGATCACGACCTACGGCGACGTCTCGCGAGAGGCCCTCGCGCAGATCGGCGGCACCGGCGTCTTCGTCTCCGCGCTGCGCGACGCGCTGCTCGCGGGCGAGATCGACTTCGCCGTCCACTCGCTCAAGGACCTGCCCACCACACAGCCCGACGACCTGACGCTGGCCGCGATCCCGCTCCGCGAGGACCCGCGCGACGTGCTGGTCGCCAGGGACGGCCTGACCTTCGAGACCCTCCCCGAGGGCGCCCGCATCGGCACGGGCTCCCCGCGCCGCATGGCGCAGCTCAACGCCTGGGCGCGCGCGCTCGGCCGGAGGATCGAGACGGTGCCGATCCGTGGCAACATCGACACCCGCATCGGGTTCGTCGCCAAGGGCGAACTGGACGCCGTCGTGCTGGCCGCAGCGGGCCTGAACCGCATCGGCCGGATCGGCGAGGCCACCCAGTTCCTGGAGCCCGACACGGTTTTGCCCGCCCCCGGCCAGGGGGCACTGGCGATCGAGTGCGCCTCGACCAACGCACCGCTCGCCGCCGCGCTCGCCGAGCTCGACGACCCGCACACCCGGGCCGCCGTGACCGTCGAGCGTTCCCTGCTCGCCGCCCTGGAGGCCGGCTGCTCCGCACCCGTGGGTGCGCTGGCCGACCTCCAGGCCAGCGGGCAGGTTGTCACCGAAATGCGCCTGCGTGGCGTCGTCGGCACCACCGACGGCAAGACGCTGGTGCAGCTGTCCACCACCGGTCCCGTACCCGCGTCCGAAGAGGACGCACTTGCACTCGGCCGCGAACTCGCCGCCGAGATGCTCGCCAAGGGTGCGGCCGGTCTTATGGGGGAGCGAGCACATTGAACCCCACCGCCCCGAACCACCCCGCGCACGGGCACGTCACCTTTCTCGGTGCCGGCCCCGGAGACCCGGGCCTGCTGACGCTGCGTGCCGTGGAGGCACTGGCGGCCGCGGACGTCCTGATCGCCGATCCGCAGGTGCTCGACGTGGTGCGTGCACATGCCCGGGCAACCGTGGACATGCCTGCGCAGACGGTTACTGACGAGTCGTCAAAGGCCGCCGAGATCCCTGTCCTTAGGGACACCGCCAATCTTGTCATGACGGCCGCGCGCGGCGGCAAGCGGGTCGTCCGTGCGGTCCTCGGCGACCCCGGCCTCGACGGCAACGCCGCCGACGAGATGCTGGCCTGCGCCGACGGCGGAGTCACCTTCGAGGTGGTGCCGGGCGTCGCCACGGCCGTCGGCGTGCCCGCCTACGCCGGGGTGCCGCTGCGCGACGGGCAGGGCGGCGACGTCCGGTTCGTCGACGCCCGTACCGCCACCGCCGTCTGCTGGGCCGAGGCCGGCACCAGCGAGGCGACCGCGGTGGTCTCCGCCACGCTGGGCACGGTCGTGGCCGCCGCGGGCGAGCTGGTCGCCGCCGGGCGCCGGCCGCAGACGCCGGTCAGCGTCACGGTCGCCGGCACCACCACCCGCCAGCGCACCTGGACCGCGACCCTGGGCACGCTCGCGCAGGTGCTCAAGGCCGCCAAGGTGCTGCCGTCCGCCGACGGCGCCCAGCCCGTCATAGCCGTGGTCGGCGAGCGCAGCGCTGCCGAGCAGCGCGAGCGGCTCTCCTGGTTCGAGTCCAAGCCGCTCTTCGGCTGGAACGTCCTGGTGCCGCG
This sequence comes from Streptomyces olivoverticillatus, assembly GCF_014203555.1. Classification (GTDB taxonomy): domain Bacteria; phylum Actinomycetota; class Actinomycetes; order Streptomycetales; family Streptomycetaceae; genus Streptomyces; species Streptomyces olivoverticillatus. Next base: position 14,443 of record NZ_JACHJH010000005.1, read on the forward strand.
CACCAAGGAGCAGGCCGCTTCGCTCTCCGACCAGCTCCGTTCGTACGGCGCCGTGCCCAGCGAGGTGCCGACGATCGCCGTCGAGCCGCCGCGTACCCCGCAGCAGATGGAGCGCGCGGTCAAGGGCCTGGTCACCGGCCGCTACGAGTGGATCGCCTTCACGTCCGTGAACGCCGTCAAGGCGGTGCGCGAGAAGTTCGAGGAGTACGGGCTCGACGCGCGCGCCTTCGCGGGCATCAAGGTCGCGGCCGTGGGCGAGCAGACCGCCAAGTCGCTCATCGAGTTCGGCGTCAAGCCGGACCTGGTGCCCAGCGGCGAGCAGTCGGCCGCCGGGCTGCTGGAGGACTGGCCGCCCTACGACCCGGTCTTCGACCCGATCGACCGCGTCTTCCTGCCGCGCGCCGACATCGCCACCGAGACCCTGGTGGCGGGCCTGATCGAGCTGGGCTGGGAGGTCGACGACGTCACCGCCTACCGCACCGTGCGGGCCTCGCCGCCGCCGGCCGAGACCCGTGAGGCGATCAAGGGCGGCGGCTTCGACGCCGTGCTCTTCACCTCCTCCTCCACCGTGCGGAACTTGGTCGGCATCGCCGGCAAGCCCCACAATGTCACCGTCATCGCCTGCATCGGCCCGGCCACCGCGAAGACCGCGGAGGAACACGGCCTGCGGGTGGACGTGCTGTCGCCCGAGCCCTCGGTGCACAAGCTGGCCGAGGCGCTCGCGGAGTTCGGGGCGGCGCGGCGCGATGCCGCGCTGGAGGCCGGGGACCCGGTCACCCGCCCCAGCGAGCGACGGCCCGGATCGCGTAGGAGGGCACGGAGTTGAGCACCACGTACGGCACGTTTCCCGGTTCCCGTCCCCGGCGGCTTCGGACGACCCCGGCCATGCGCCGCATGGTCGCCGAGACCCGGCTGCACCCGTCCGACCTGATCCTTCCCGCCTTCGTGCGGGAGGGCATCGGCGAGCCGGTGCCGATCTCCGCCATGCCGGGGGTCGTGCAGCACACCCGCGACACCCTGCGGAAGGCGGCCGTCGAGGCGCGTGAGGCCGGCGTCGCCGGGATCATGCTCTTCGGCGTGCCCGAGGATGCCAAGAAGGACGCGCTCGGCACCGCCGGCACGGACCCCGACGGCATCCTCCAGGTCGCCATCCGCGATGTGAAGGCCGAGGTCGGCGACGAGCTCGTCATCATGTCCGACCTCTGCCTGGACGAGTTCACCGACCACGGCCACTGCGGCGTCCTCGACGCCGAGGGCCGGGTCGACAACGACGCGACGCTCGAGCGCTACGCCGAGATGGCGCAGGTCCAGGCGGACGCGGGCGTCCACGTGGTGGGCCCCAGCGGCATGATGGACGGTCAGGTCGGCGTCATCCGCGACGCCCTGGACCAGACCGGCCACGAGGACGTCTCGGTCCTCGCCTACACCGTCAAGTACGCCTCCGCGTTCTACGGCCCGTTCCGCGAGGCCATCGGCTCCTCGCTGCAGGGCGACCGCAAGACGTACCAGCAGGACCCGGCCAACGCCCGGGAGTCGCTGCGCGAGCTCGCGCTCGACCTCGCCGAGGGCGCCGACATGGTGATGGTCAAGCCGGCGCTGCCCTACCTCGACATCCTGCGGCAGATCGCGGACGCGGTGGACGTGCCGGTCGCCGCCTACCAGATCTCCGGCGAGTACGCGATGGTCGAGGCGGCCGCCGCCAACGGCTGGATCGACCGGGACCGGGCGATCATGGAGACCCTCACCTCCGTCAAGCGCGCGGGCGCCGGCATGATCCTGACGTACTGGGCGACGGAGGTCGCCCGCAGCCTCTAGCGGCTTCGTGACGCACGGCAACGGCGGCGCTCCCCGGTGGGGGCGCCGCCGCTGTCGTTGGCACTCTTGCGTCTTCCTCGCGTTTGCGCAGCTCACGCATTGATCACAGACAGTGCACCGACGTCACCCACAGGGGTCGAGTCTCGTCGAAATGAGAGAGGAAGGGCTCCCAGCCTCCGACCATGACTACCGTGTGTGTCAAGCCGCTTACTCTACGGAGGCGTGCATGAGTCATGAACCTGAACTGACGGAAGACTGGGAGTACACCCTCCAGGTCCCGTCGGACCCCATGGCGCCGTGCATCGCGCGCCGCACCTTGCGCACCATCTTCGAGGAGCACGGCTTCCTGGAGCTTGCCGACACCGCCGAGCTGCTCACCTCGGAGCTGGTGACCAACGCCTACCGCTACTCCGACGGGCCCGCCTCCGTCCGCGTCAAGCGCGAAGGGGACCGGGTCCGCGTCGCCGTCTGGGACACCAACCCCCGGCTGCCCGCCCTCGAAGGCGTCACCCTGCCCGACGCCGAGGCCGAAGGCGCCGAACAGGGCAGGGGGCTGGGCCTCGTCCAGTGGTGCGCCGACAGCTGGGGCGGATTCGCGCTGCGCGACCAGCCGCAAGGGCTGGTCGGCAAGCTCATCTGGTTCGAACTGGGCGCCAAGGCCGCCAACACCGGATGACCCCCGCGGGGGCCCCGCGGGCCTACAGGCGCTCGGGCGTCCGCAGACCCAGCAGCGCCATCCCCTGACGCAGCGTGCGCGCCGTCAGGTCGCACAGCAGCAGACGGTTCTCGACGTGCGCCGGGGTGTCGGCCTTGATGACCGGGCACTGGTCGTAGAACGTCGTGAAGTGCGAGGACAGCTGGTACAGGTACGAGGCCAGCTTGTGCGGCTCGTACGAGGCGGCCGCCTCCGCCAGCGTCTCCCCGAACTGGTCCAGGTGCAGGCCCAGCGCGCGCTCGGCCGGGGCCAGCGCCAGCTCCGGGTGCGCCTTGGGGTCCGTGCCCTCCGCGCGGCGCACGATCGAGCGGATCCGGGCGTAGGCGTACTGCAGGTAGACCGCGGTGTCGCCGTTGAGGGAGACCATCTGGTCCAGGTCGAACTTGTAGTCGCGCGCGGCCGAGGTGGACAGGTCCGCGTACTTCACGGCGCCGATGCCGACGTACACGCCGTTCTCGGTGATCTCCTCCTCGGACAGGCCGACCTTCTCGGCCTTCTCCCGCACCACCGCGGTCGCCCGCTCGACGGCCTCGTCCAGCAGGTCCACCAGGCGGACCGTCTCACCCTCACGGGTCTTGAACGGCTTGCCGTCCTTGCCCAGCACCGTGCCGAAGGCGAGCTGCACCGCGTGCACGTCGTCGCTCAGCCAGCCGATCCGGCGCGCCGTCTCGAAGACCATCTTGAAGTGCAGCGACTGCCGGGCGTCCACCACGTACAGCAGGGTGTCGGCCTTCAGGTGCTGCACGCGGTCGCGGATCGCCGACAGGTCGGTGGCCGCGTAGCCGTAGCCGCCGTCCGACTTCTGCACGATCAGCGGCACCGGCTTGCCGTCCGGGCCCTTCACATCGTCGAAGAAGACGCACAGCGCACCCTCGGAGCGCACCGCGACCCCGGACTCCTCCAGCAGCCGGCACGTCTCGGCGAGCATGTCGTTGTAGCCGGACTCGCCGACGACGTCCTCGTCACGGATGAGCATGTCGAGCTTCTCGAAGACCGAGTAGAAGTAGATCTTCGACTCGTCGACGAACCGCTGCCACAGGGCGAGCGTCTCCGGGTCGCCGGCCTGGAGGTCGACCACCCGGCGACGGGCGCGCTCCTTGAACTCCGCGTCCGCGTCGAACAGCGCCCGCGCCGCCTTGTACAGCCGGTTGAGGTTGGACATGGCCTCCTCGCCGGAGGTCTCGTCCTTGTGGTCCAGCTCGTGCGGGTGCTCCATCAGGTACTGGATGAGCATGCCGAACTGGGTGCCCCAGTCGCCGATGTGGTGGCGGCTGATCACCTTCTCGCCGGTGAACTCCATCATCTTCACCATCGCGTCGCCGATCACCGCGGAGCGCAGGTGGCCGACGTGCATCTCCTTGGCCACGTTCGGCTGGGCCCAGTCGATGACCGTGGTGCCCGGCCGCTCCTTGAAGGGGACGCCGAGGCGGTCGTCGGCAGCGCGGGCCGCGAGCGTCTCGGTGATCGCCCGGTCGGCGACCGTGATGTTGAGGAAGCCGGGGCCGGAGACCTCGATCTCGCCGATCAGCTCACCGGCCGGCAGCCCGTCGACGACCTTGCCCGCCAGCTCGCGCGGGTTCCCCTTGAGCTTCTTCGCCAGCGCCAGCAGACCGTTGGCCTGGAAGTCCGCCCGGTCGCTTCGTCGCAGCAGCGGGTCCGCGGCGCCGGCCTCCGGCAGGGCGGCCGAGACGGCGTCCGCGATGCGCCGGTTGAGCGTGGAAGCGAGGGAGGGAACCGAAGCCATGAGGTGGGTGCCATTCCGGTAGACGGCATTGAGAGGAGTACCGAGTATCCCATGCGCCTACCACGGCACCCCCGGGATTTTCGCCCGCCCCGGGCAACCGCCGGACCACCCCGTCCGTCTGGGACAATGGTCATGCCAGGACCGTAAGGAAGGAAGTGCCGTGGCTCAGGCTCAGAGCACCGAGGCCGACTGGGTCTCCCGTTTCGCCGACGAGGTCATCGCCGAAGGTGAGCGCCGCGCCCCCGGCAAACCCATCGTCGTCGCATCCGGCCTCAGCCCCTCCGGCCCGATCCACCTGGGCAACCTCCGCGAGGTCATGACCCCGCACCTGGTCGCCGACGAGATCCGCCGCCGCGGCCACGAGTGCGTCCACGTCCTCTCCTGGGACGACTACGACCGGTACCGCAAGGTCCCGGCCGGCGTCGACGCCTCCTGGGCGGAGCACATCGGCAAGCCGCTCACCGCCGTCCCGGCGCCCCCCGGCAGCCCCTACGGCAGCTGGGCCGAGCACTTCAAGGCCGCCATGATCGAGGCCCTGGACGAGCTGGGCATCGAGTACCGCGGCATCAGCCAGACCGAGCAGTACACCTCCGGTGCCTACCGCGAGCAGATCCTGCACGCCATGAAGCACCGCGGCGACATCGACGCGATCCTCGACCAGTACCGCACCAAGGCCAAGCCCGGCGCGAAGAAGCAGCAGAAGCCCCTCGACGAGGCCGAGCTGGAGGCCGCCGAGGGCTCCGGCGCAGCCGCCGAGGACGACGGCAGCGCGGGCGGCGCGGGCTACTTCCCGTACAAGCCCTACTGCACCGTCTGCAACAAGGACCTCACCACAGTCACGTCGTACGACGACGAGACCACCGAGCTCGCCTACACCTGCACCTGCGGCCACGCCGAGACCGTCCTCCTCAAGGAGTTCGACCACGGCAAGCTCGTCTGGAAGGTCGACTGGCCCATGCGCTGGGCCTACGAAGGCGTGATCTTCGAGCCCAGCGGCGTCGACCACTCCTCGCCCGGCTCCTCCTTCCAGGTGGGCGGCCAGATCGTCGGCCCGATCTTCGGCGGCGAGCAGCCCATCGGCCCGATGTACGCCTTCGTCGGCATCAGCGGCATGGCCAAGATGTCCTCCTCCAAGGGCGGCGTCCCCACCCCCGGCGACGCCCTCCAGATCATGGAGGCCCCGCTGCTGCGCTGGCTCTACGCCCGCCGCCGGCCCAACCAGTCCTTCAAGGTCGCCTTCGACCAGGAGATCCAGCGCCTGTACGACGAGTGGGACAAGCTCGACGCCAAGGTCGCCGACGGCACCGTCCTGCCCGCGGACGCCGCCGCCTACAGCCGTGCCACGCGCACCGCCGCCGGCGAGCTGCCCCGCACGCCGCGCCCGCTGCCCTACCGCACCCTCGCCTCCGTCGTCGACATCACCGGCGGCCACGAGGCGCAGACCCTGCGCATCCTCAGCGAGCTCGACCCGGACAACCCGGTCACCTCGCTGGAGGAGACCCGGCCGCGCCTGGAGCGGGCCGAGCACTGGATCAACACCCAGGTGCCCGCCGAGTCCCGCACCATCGTGCGCGACGAGCCCGACACCGAGCACCTCGCCCGCCTCGGCGAGCAGGACCGCGAGTCGCTGCGCCTGCTCCTGGAGGGCCTGGACGAGCACTGGTCGCTGGACGGCCTGACCACGCTCGTCTACGGCGTGCCGAAGGTCCTCGCCGGACTGGAGCCCCACGCCAAGCCGACGCCCGAGCTCAAGGCCGCCCAGCGCGCCTTCTTCGCGCTGCTCTACCAGCTGCTCGTCGGCCGCGACACCGGCCCGCGCCTGCCCACGCTGCTCCTCGCCGTGGGGGCGGACCGGGTGCGCAAGCTGCTCGGCGCCTGACGGCTCCCGCAGCTCCCGTACGGAAAAGGGCCCCGGCCCGGTGATCGCTCACCGGGCCGGGGCCCTTCCGTTTCCGCGAACTACTTGTTGGCCTTGCCGACCGACTCCACGACCTCCTTGGCCGCGTCCTGCGCGTCCTTCTTCATGTCGTCCGCGTTGGGCGTCTTCGCGCCCTCGTAGCCGGCGCCGCTGTACTTGACGGTGATCACGACATTCGCGGTGCGGGCGACGACGGTCTCGTTCTTGAAGTCGTTGTCGTCCTTCTTTGTGCTGGTGCTCACCACGCTCGCACCGTCGCCGATGCCGCTGGCCTGCTCCGTCTTGGCGTCCTTGGCGCCGTCCGCCGTGGTGGCCGCCGTCGTCTGCTTCGCCGCGAAGTCCTGTGCGCGCTTCTCGCCCGTGCCCAGCGTCGGGTCCGAGGCGAACCGCTTCAGCGAGATCGTCAGGGTGCGGAACTGCAGGTCCTTGACGTCCTCGTCGTTCAGGCCGTTCCAGAAGCAGCTCGCCGAGTCGTTGGTGTCGGGCGTCGGAAGGGCCTTGCCCTCCTTCTTCTCCGCCTTGGGCACCATCTTGTCGACGGTCTTGTCGGAGATCGTCTTGCAGACGTCGGGCAGCTTGGCGTAGGTGGCCGCCTTCACCGTGGGGGAGGCGCCCGGCGTCGCGGTCTGCGAGGGCTTGGCCGACTCCTTCTTGGACCCGCCGGAGTCCGAGGAGCAGCCGGTGGCTACGAGCATCACCGGTACTGCGGCGCAGGCGAGGATTCGGGCGAGGCGCGGGGCTGTACGTCGGTGCATGGGTCCTTCGCTTCAGTGGAGTGGGTGTCGCGGGGCGCTTTCAGGGGCACGGTACGCCGCTCGCGCTTTCCGGCGGCCGAAATGCGGGGTTACTCGCCGGGCCGGAACCGGGCGGGTCAGTTGCCGAAGTGCCCCGCGTCGAGCTCGCGGGCCAGGGAGTGGGCCTTGCCCTGGAGGTCCTGGCTGGCGGGGATGTGCTGCTTGTCGGTGGACCACTGGTCGTAGGTGATCGTGACCAGGACGTTGGCGGACCGGAAGACGACGGTGACGTCGCGGTGCTCGCCGCCGCCGGCGGGGACGAGCTTGTCGTCGACGAAGGCGTCGTCGCCGATGTCGTCCAGGGCGCGCGGGGCGAGGCGGGGGTCGGCGGAGGCCGAGCCCGTGGGGGCGGGCGAGGCGTCCGCCAGCTGCGGGCCGAGGTCGCCCTTGGCGGCCGCGGCGGCGGTCGGGGAGGCGCTCGTCGAGGGGGAGGCGGAGGGACCGGAGGAGGGGCCGGAGGAGGCGGCGGCCGGGATGTGCGCGGCCATGGCCAGCCGCTGGTACAGCTGCTCCGCGCGCTCGTCGTCGCTGACGCCGGTCTGGTACGAGACCACGCGCTCGAAGTCCACGGAGAGGTGGCGGGTGCCGTTGGGGGTCTCCAGCTTCCAGCGGCAGCCGACGCGGCGGTCGGTGTCGTAGGTGATGGCCGCCTGGCCCCCGTAGATCTTCTCCGCCTCCTGCTCGTCGCCGTCGTCGGCGCCGGGCAGCATCCGCCGCAGGGTGTCGCGGTGGACGTAGTGGCAGGGCTCGGGGAGGCTGCGGTACTTGCCGGGCTGTGCGCCGGGCACGGAGGAGCCGGCCTGTCCGGCCTTGGCGTCGATGCCGCCGCCGCTGTTGCCGCCGCCCGTGCTGCACCCGGCGAGACCTGCCGAGAGCACGGCCGCGACCAGTGCTGCTGCCGGTGCGTACGCCCTTCGCTGCACTGTCCGTGGCTCCCTTCGCGCCGGGCGTCCGCCCGAAAACCGGTTGCTGCCGCGTGGCGGCGGCTGGACACAATGTGTACCGCACGGGCTGCGGAGTCTGCCGGTCCGCTGTCGTGAATCGGAGCTTAGGTCCGATTTTTGCTTTATCTCAGTTTTTCGGGGGAATGGAACAGATATGTCGTACGTCGAGGTGCCCGGCGCCCGGGTCCCGATCCGTATGTGGGCCGACCCGGCCACGGTGGAGCCCGTCGCCATGCAGCAGCTGCGCAACGTCTCCACCCTGCCGTGGATCCAGGGTCTGGCCGTGATGCCGGACGTCCACTTCGGCAAGGGCGCCACGGTCGGCTCGGTGATCGCCATGCGGGGCGCGGTGTGCCCGGCGGCGGTGGGCGTGGACATCGGCTGCGGGATGTCCGCGGTGAAGACCTCGCTGACGGCCAATGACCTGCCGGGCGATCTCTCGCGGCTGCGCTCGAAGATCGAGGAGGCGATCCCGGTCGGCTTCTCGATGCACGACGACCCGGTCGACCCCCGGCGCCTGCACGGGCTGCCGACGGCGGGGTGGGACGACTTCTGGGGGCGGTTCGACGGAGTGGCCGAGGCGGTCAAGTTCCGCCAGGGGCGGGCGCTGAAGCAAATGGGAACACTTGGCTCGGGCAACCATTTTTGGGAGCTATGCCTCGATTCGGACAATTCGGTCTGGATCATGCTCCACTCCGGGTCTCGGAACATCGGCAAGGAGCTGGCCGAGTACCACATCGGTGAGGCACGGAAGCTGTCGCACAACCAGGGGCTGGTCGACCGCGACCTCGCAGTGTTCATAGCCGACACTCCGCAGATGGCGGCTTACCGGCACGACCTGTTCTGGGCGCAGGAGTATGCCCGGCACAACCGCGAGATCATGATGGCGCTGTCCCAGGATGTGCTGCGCCGGGAATTCAAGAAGGCGAAGGTGACCTTCGAGCCGGTCATCTCCTGTCACCACAACTATGTGGCGGAGGAGACCTATGAGGGCGTCGACCTGCTGGTCACCCGCAAGGGCGCGATCCGCGCGGGCGGCGGGGAGTACGGCATCATCCCGGGCTCGATGGGCACCGGTTCGTACATCGTGCGCGGCCTGGGCAACGACGCGTCGTTCAACTCCGCCTCGCACGGTGCGGGCCGCCGGATGAGTCGTAACAAGGCGAAGAAGCTGTTCTCCGAGCGGGACCTGGCGGAGCAGACTCGGGGCGTCGAGTGCCGCAAGGACCGCGGCGTCGTCGACGAGATCCCGGCTGCCTACAAGCCGATCGAGCAGGTCATGGCACAGCAGCGGGATCTCGTCGAGGTCGTGGCGAAGCTCAAGCAGATCGTCTGCGTGAAGGGCTGACTGGGCTACTGCTTCTGCAAGCGCCAGCGACGGATCTGGCAGGAATTCTTCGACCTGCCCAATTGCTCGGCCGCCTCGTCGAGGGACGAGGCGGTCAGGAGGATTCGGTCTTCTCTCTGGGTCCAGCTGCGGCGGGGGCGTGGCGGCCGCATGTGTGCGGGGCGAACCCAGGCGCCGACCTCGGTTGCTGCTGTGCGCTTGCGCTCAAGAGCCAGGCATTCCTGGTGGTAGAGGTGCTGTGCCACTGCCGCCCCGGCCTCTCGCATGTACATGATGTTGTACGCGCGGTCGCGGACGTTTCGTCCCGTCAGACGGTGAATGCCGAGCGTCAGCTTGGTGTAGCGGCACAGATAGGTGGCGATCGCGGTGCTTGTCGTTGCGAGGCTGATGAAGGGCAGGTCCTGGGCTGTGAAGCCCACGGCGCCATCGGCATCGATGATCCCGCGCAGGTAATCCGGGCGGGAGAACGGAACGCGGGGCGGCGCGATTCTGGTGGACTTCTTCCCATAGGGGAGACCCAGCTCCACGAGGCGCTGCCGCGCTTCCATCGAGCAAACGGTCCAGATGGCGGACCGATGGCTCTCCGAGAAGCTGGTGGCTCTCGTGCGCTCGCTTACGGTGCTGTTGTACGGGCACAGCTCCTGGAAGGTGTGGAGTATGCCGATGTCGCGGTAGCTGATCTCGATGCTCAGGCGGCCTTTTCGGCCGGGGCCTGCGTGCATGTGCCCGTCGGCCTGCAGGAAGCCGAACATGTATGCGTAGCGTGGGTCTTCCAGGTCCATGAAGGTCATGTGGTGATCGTGTGATGCACCCGTTGCCCCCGGGGTGGGTTTCGCCGTCCGCCCCTCGAACTAGCGAGCGTGCAGTGTTGCGTACGCGCCGCTTCCGCTTACGCCGCTGCTCACGCATTCTGCGGGTGCATATACGGACAACACTGGGGTCAGTGGTTCCACTAGGAAAAAAGCGGAACCATTGACACCTTCCGTTACAGGCCGGTTCACTCACCCCCAACAGCTGGGCGCGGCAAGCGTCATCCCCACGGTGGCGCACCAATTGCCGTGTCCGGCGCACCGGTTCGGTGCGCCGACGAGCATGGGAGGAGAGAAGACCGATGTCGAAGTTCCTTGCTGCCGTACGCAATGCGGGTATCCCGATCTGCCGTGAGGTGCCGCTCTTCAAGAAGAGCGAGCCCAGCCTCAAGCAGAGTGCCTGGTACATCTGGTACTAGGCCCGGCCGGTACCGGTGACGGGCCCGCACGCGGCGGAGCCGGTTTTTCCTTCCGGCGCCGCCGTGTGCGGGCCCCCGGCATTTCCGCGCCGGAAATCCCCCCTGGAGCCTCCCCTGATGCCACCCGCAATACCGCACCCGGCCGCCCGCCGGGCCACCGTATTCGCCCCCCGCCTCCAAGCCCTCTTCGACGAACACCTCGGCAAGGACCTCGCCCGGCTGGAGCCCGACACGATCGGCATCGCCGGCGCGGAGCTGGCGGACCGGATCCTCTCCGCCCGCAAGGCGACGGAGACCGAACGGCCCACGTTCAAGCCCCTGCACGGGCGGTCGATCTCCAGGACCGAGGCGTCCGCGGGGATCAGGACGATCGGCCGGGACATCCGCGAAGCGCTCACGCATCCGATCCCCGAGCGGACGGACCTGTCGGGGCCGTGGCCGATCACCGGGCACATGTTCCTGCGGGATCTGGTCCTGCGCGGCGACCCGTACCGGCTGCGCATCCTCATGAGCCGCAAGCTGGAGATCGACACCAAGCTGACCTGGACGACCATCGTCGTCGGGGCCGCCCTGCCCGGCCGGCCGAAGCCGGGCCCGCGCCTGACCCACACCGCGCACCTCGTCGCCGAGGCGGAGGGCTATCAGGACCGCCGGTACGCCATGGGCATGTACCGCCGCCTGGCGGCGCCCGTGTGCTTCACCATCTCCACCCTCGTCGCCAACGCCCTGTGGCTCGGCGCCCCCTTCGACGAGGGCGTGCCCAGCCGCAACATCCTTTACGAGGCCATGCGGCTGCTGCCCCCCTCGTGGAACCTGCTGCGCAACCGCTCGCCCGAGTACCCCGTGATCGACGACCGGATCAGGCCCGGCGACGACCTGCTGATGCTGCCGCTGCTCACCCACCGCGACCCCGCCCTGTGGGACGCGCCGGACGCATTCCGGCCCGAGCGCTGGGACACGCTCGACCCCGACGACACCCCCGGATACATGCCCTTCGGCCATGCGTCCGAACGCTGCTGGGGGCGGCACATGGTCATGCCGCTCGCCGAACTCCTCCTGGACCACATACGCCGCACCGGCCTGGTCGTCGCCCCCGGGCAGCGCACGGCCGAGGTGCCCCTCCTCGGGCTCCTCGGCGTGAAGGAGATCCACATCGGCCCGAGGAGCAGGATCCGCCGTGCCCGAGCCTGAGCTCCCCGAGCCCGAGCTCCCCGAGCCCGAGGTCCTCGCGCCCTCGTTCTACGACCGGGCCCACGCCGTCCACCGCCTGTGGCGGGAGGGCGGGGGCGTCCGTCATGCACGCTTCCCCGGGGCGGCGGGGATCGAGGGATGGGTCGTCACCGGCTACGACGACGCCAGGCGGCTGCTGGCCGATCCGAGGCTGTCCAAGCAGGACGCGGTGCAGAAGTTCGGCCGGCGCACCGGGCGGACCGAGGGCCCCGGCGAGGCGCTGTTCACACACATGCTCAACTCGGATCCGCCGCAGCACACCCGGCTGCGCAGGCTCGTCCAGAAGGCGTTCACCGCGCGGCGGACGGCGGCCCTGCGTCCGATGATCGAGGCCCATGTGGCCGCGCTGCTGGACGAGTGGGAGGGGCGCGAAGAGGCGGAGCTGATCGGCGAGTTCGCGCTGCCCCTGCCGGTGGCGGTCGCCTTCGACCTGTTCGGGGCGTCCGACGCGGACCACGAGATGCTGCAGGTGCGGGGCAACACGCTCGGCGGCGGCCGGGGCGACGGCGAGGTGTCGGTGTTCACCGCCGAGCACATGCACGCCTACCTCGGCGCGCTGATCGCCCTCAAGCGCGAGAACCCCGACGACGGGATGCTCTCGGCCCTGATAGCGGCCCGGGACGAGGGCGACGCGCTGAGCGCGGACGAGATCACCTCCATGGCCTTCCTCCTGGTGGTGGCGGGCCATCAGACGACCGTCAACCTCATCGCCAACGGCGTCCACACCCTCCTCACCCACCCCGGCTCCCTCGACGCGCTGCGCGCCGATCCGTCGCTGATGCCCGGGGCGGTCGAGGAGATCCTGCGCTACGAGTCCCCGTCGGGCCTGGCGTCCCTGCGCTACACCACCGAGCCCGTCACGGTGGGCGAAGCGACCGTTCCGGAGGACGAGTTCGTCCATATCGGTCTGCTCGGCGCCAACCGCGACCCGGCCGTGTTCGCCGATCCGGACCGGTTCGACATACGCCGCGAGAACGCCTCGAAGCACCTCGCCTTCGGGCACGGCATCCACCACTGCCTCGGTGCGCCCCTCGCGCGGCTGCAGGCCGGGATCGCGTTCACCGCGCTCCTGGAACGCTTCCCCGGACTGCGGCTCGCCGAGGGGCACGAGGCGCGGTGGCAGGCCAACCCCCGCCACCGCGGGCTGCTCGAACTGCCGGTGCGGCTGCGCTGAGCGTTTCCGGTCGCGCAGTTCCCCGCGCCCCTTACGGGGCGCGGTACCGCACCCGCGCTCAGGCGTCCTGCGGGTACCAGCGCAGCTCCACCGTGTTGCCGTCCGGGTCCTGGACGTAGACGGACTGGGCGTCCCCGCGGGCGCCGAAGTTCGTGTACGGGCCGCGGACGGAGCCGAAGGTGCCCGCGTCGATGACGGACTGCCAGTCGAGGGGTTCGACGACGAGGCAGATGTGGTCGACGTTGGACTGGCCGCGCTCGCGTTCGACCAGGTCGATGATGGTGGTGGGGCTGACGCGCACGGAGGGGAAGGGGACCTCGCCCGCGCGCCATTCGGCCACCCGGACCGGCTCCAGGCCGAGCGGGCCGCAGTAGAAGTCGAGGGCCCGCTCGGCGTCGGAGACGTTGAGGACGAGATGGTCGAAGTCGATGACGCGCATGAGGGCTCCTTCTGCTGCGGTGCGTGACCTCGACCGTAGCCGCCCTTGATCGTTTGCGCGATCGGTCGTTGGGACTAGGGCCGGGACTAGGGCCCGAGGCTCAGACCCCGCTCCTCACGACTCGCGGTGCACCTTGTAGTTGGACGCCTGGGCGCGCGGGCGCAGCACGAGCAGGTCCACGTTGACGTGGGCGGGGCGGGTGACGGCCCAGGTGACGGTGTCGGCGACGTCGTCGGCGTCCAGGGGCTCGGCCACGCCCGCGTAGACGGCGGCCGCCTTCTCCTCGTCGCCCCGGAAGCGGGTGACGGCGAAGCCCTCGGTCTTCACCATGCCGGGGGCGATCTCGACGACGCGCACCGGCTGCCCGCACAGTTCCAGGCGCAGGGTCTCGGCGATGACGTGCGCGCCGTGCTTGGCGGCGACGTAGCCGCCGCCCCCCTCGTAGGTGGCGAGGGCGGCCGTGGAGGACAGGACGACCACGGTGCCCTCGGCGGCGACGAGGCGGGGGAGGAGGGCCTGGGTCACGTTGAGGACGCCGAGGACGTTGACCTCGTACATGGCGCGCCAGTCGGCGGGGTCGGCGGTGGCGACGGTCTCGGTGCCGATGGCGCCGCCCGCGTTGTTGACCAGGACGTCGATGGAGTCGTGGGCGTCGAGGGCGGCGGCGAAGGCGTCGACGGCGGCGCGGTCGGTGACGTCGAGGGGGTGGGCCGTGGCCCGGTGGCCCTCGGCCGTGAGCTCGGCGGCCAGCGCCTTGATCCTGTCCTCGCGGCGGGCGGTGAGGACGACGTGGAAGCCGGCGGCGGCGAGGCGGCGGGCGGTGGCGGCGCCGATGCCGCTGCTGGCGCCGGTGACGACTGCGGTGCGGGTGGTCATGGTGAGGCCTCCGGGGGTGCCGTGATCTGTCCGCAGCATAGGCCGGGTCAGCGGCCGCGCGGCGCGTACATGATCAAAGCGACACCGAGCAGACAGACGAGCGCGCCGGCCACGTCGTAGCGGTCGGGGCGGAAGCCGTCGGCGACCATGCCCCAGGCGAGGGAGCCGGCGACGAAGACCCCGCCGTACGCGGCGAGGATCCGGCCGAAGTGGGCGTCGGGCTGGAGGGTGGCGACGAAGCCGTACGCCCCCAGGGCGGCGATCCCGGCGATGATCCAGGGCAGGCCTCGGTGCTCTCGCACGCCTTGCCAGACGAGCCAGGCGCCGCCGATCTCCAGGAGAGCGGCGAGCAGGAAGAGGGCGATGGAGCGGAGGAGGAGCATGGCGTCGTTACGGCCAGACCAGGCAGTAGGGCTGATGGCCCGCCTCGTGCAGGCGGTGGGAGAAGTCCTGCCATTCGTGCAGCAGTCGGTAGACGGTGAAGGCGTCGCGCGGGCCGCCGCGGTCGGGGACCGTGGACCAGATGAAGGCGGCGGCGCCCACCGATTCCTCGCCAATGCCGCGCAGCGGGTCGACGACGGTCATGGGGAGCTTGACGACGGCGTAGTCGGGGTGGAGAACGACCAGCTCCAGCGGGGGGACCTTGTGCAGGGGTATGCCCTCGATGCCGGTGAGGACCATGGCGGCCACGGTCTCCGGCTTGATCTTGGTGAACATGCCGCCCATGCCCAGCTCGTCACCGCCGAGCTCCTCGGGGCGCATGGAAATGGGAACGCGGGCCGCGGTCGCGCCGTTCGGCGCCCCGAAGTACTTGTAGGTCACCCCCACCCGGCCACTCCCGCTCACGCTGTCTTCCCGGCGTTGTTCCTCGCGCCGGTGTCGTCCTTTGCCGGGCCATCGGGCGGGCTCGGGGCCCAGGTCATCGGTGCCCTCGCCCAGTCCGCCACCGCGATGCATATCTCCACCCGACCGCTTTTTTACGCAGCACAGCCCCAGCCGCGCAACCCGATCATCGTCTCAGAGACCTCCCCCGTGAACCGCGTGCGAAACGCCCGGACGCGACTGCCCGCGCGGCTCTGAGACCATGGCTGGCGTGAGCTACCCATATGACGCCCCAGTCTCCCAGACGCTCTTCGACCGCGCGGCCGTCGTGACGCCCGGTGGCGTGAACTCTCCGGTGCGTGCGTTCCGTGCCGTGGGCGGTACGCCCCGCTTCATGGTGTCCGGCACTGGTCCGTACCTCACCGACGCGGATGGCCGGGAATATGTGGACCTCGTGTGCTCGTGGGGACCGATGATTCTCGGCCATTCCCACCCCGAGGTGATCGCGGCCGTGCAGGAGGCCGTCGCGCGCGGCACGTCCTTCGGCACGCCCGGTGAGGGCGAGGTCGCCCTGGCCGAGGAAATCGTCGCCCGGATCGAGCCCGTCGAGCAGGTGCGCCTGGTGTCCTCCGGCACCGAGGCGACCATGTCGGCGATCCGCCTGGCCCGCGGCTTCACCGGCCGCGCCAAGGTGATCAAGTTCGCGGGCTGCTACCACGGGCACGTGGACGCCCTGCTGGCCGCGGCCGGCTCGGGCCTCGCGACCTTCGCCCTGCCGGACACGCCCGGGGTCACGGGCGCGCAGGCCGGCGACACCATCGTGCTGCCGTACAACGACCTGCAGGCGGTGCACGAGGCCTTCCACACCCATCCGGGCGAGATCGCCTGTGTGATCACGGAGGCATCGCCGGGCAACATGGGCGTGGTGCCGCCGGCGCCGGGCTTCAACGAGGGGCTGAAGAAGGCGTGCGCGGACAACGGCGCGCTCTTCATCTCCGACGAGGTCATGACGGGCTTCCGCGTCTCGAAGGCCGGCTGGTACGGCATCGACGGCGTCACGCCCGACCTGATGACCTTCGGCAAGGTCATGGGCGGAGGCTTCCCGGCGGCGGCCTTCGGCGGCCGGGCCGATGTGATGGCCCACCTGGCCCCGGCGGGCCCGGTGTACCAGGCGGGCACGCTCTCCGGTAACCCGGTGGCGACGGCCGCGGGCCTGGCGCAGCTGCGGCTGCTGGACGACGCGGCGTACGAGAAGGTGGATGCGGTGTCCGCCGAGATCCGCACCCTGGTCGGCGAGGCGCTGACCAAGGAGGGCGTGGTGCACCGGCTGCAGACCGCCGGGAACATGTTCTCGGTGTTCTTCACCGGGTCCGAGGTCACGGACTACGAGAAGGCGCGGGCGCAGGAGTCCTTCCGGTTCACGGCCTTCTTCCACTCGATGCTGTCGCAGGGCGTGTACCTGCCGCCGTCGGCGTTCGAGTCGTGGTTCGTCTCGACGGCCCACGACGCGGCGGCCGTCGAGCGGATCGCGGCGGCGCTGCCGGCCGCGGCGCGGGCCGCGGCCCAGGCGAGCGAGGGGGAGAAGTGAGCGGTATGCAGGAGCAGGGCAAGGACATCACCGTCGTCCATCTGATGCGCCACGGTGAGGTGCACAACCCCGAGGGCGTGCTCTACGGGCGCAGATCGGGCTACCACCTGTCGGACCTGGGCCGGCGGATGGCGGACCGGGTGGCGGAGCACCTGACCGGGCGGGACGTGACGTACGTGGTCGCCTCGCCGCTGGAGCGCGCGCAGGAGACGGCGACGCCGATCGCGAAGGCGCACGGTCTGGACCTGGCGACGGACGAGCGGCTGATCGAGGCGGGCAACGTCTTCGAGGGCAAGACGTTCGGGGTGGGTGACGGTGCGCTGCGCAAGCCGGCGAACTGGAAGCACCTGACCAACCCGTTCCGCCCGTCGTGGGGCGAGCCGTACGTCGAGCAGGTCGTGCGGATGATGGGTGCGCTGGACGCGGCGAAGGACGCCGCGCGGGGGCACGAGGCGGTGCTGGTGAGCCATCAGCTGCCGATCTGGATCGTGCGCAGCTTCGTGGAGAAGCGGCGGCTGTGGCACGACCCGCGCAAGCGGCAGTGCACGCTGGCGAGCCTGACGACGTTCACCTACCGGGGCGACAAGATCGTTTCGGTGGGGTACAGCGAG
Organism: Streptomyces olivoverticillatus; assembly: GCF_014203555.1. GTDB lineage: Bacteria > Actinomycetota > Actinomycetes > Streptomycetales > Streptomycetaceae > Streptomyces > Streptomyces olivoverticillatus. The sequence continues at coordinate 31,689 of NZ_JACHJH010000005.1, forward strand.
CCGGCCCGGGATCTGGTCCCGGCTCATCTGCGGGCGGGCGCGAAGCCCGTGAAGGGCGGCCAGAAGGCCTTCGGCGCGTAGCGCCCGGGTCGTGCGCGCCGGCGCGTGAGTCATCGGGGCGTCAGCCCTACCCGCCCGGCGCGCATTCGGCGTCCGGTACGCCCGAATGGCGCGTAAAAACCGGCAAAAGGCCGCAACCGTCCCGGCTCGGCGAGCCCTCGTTCCCCATGTCGATTTATATGACGACGTGGGGGTGCGAGGGCACGGCGAGAGCGACGGACGGAGCCGACATGCGCGAGATATCCCGGCGAGGCCTCCTCGGAATGGGGGTGGGAGCGGCCGCGGCGCTCGGCGTGGCCGGCTGCTCGGCCCGCAGCGCTCCGCCGGCGGCGAAGCCGGTCCCGCCCGCCGCCAAGGCGGCCGCCCGGGCCCGGCTGCGTCCGATAGGCGACGGCTCCACGGCGGACGCGGGGGAGCAGCCCCATCAGCCCCCCAAGCCCGAGCCGCTGGAGCCGGGGCAGAAGCCCCCGCAGTTCGTGATCTTCTCCTGGGACGGGGCGGGCGAGGTCGGCAACGGCCTGTTCCCGCGCTTCCGGAAGCTGGCCCGGGACCACGGGGCCAAGATGACGCTCTTCTTCTCCGGGGTGTACTGCCTGCCGGAGGACAAGCGGCACCTCTACGAACCGCCGAACAACCCGGTCGGCGCCTCGGACATCGGCTACCTCTCCGACGAGCACATCAGGGCCACGCTGGAGAACCTGCGCGAGGCGTGGCTGGAGGGCCACGAGATAGGCACGCACTTCAACGGGCACTTCTGTTCCGGGCGCGGTTCGGTGGAGCACTGGACGCCCGGGGAGTGGGAGTCGGAGATCGAGCAGGCCGTCTCCTTCGTCACCCGCTGGCGCACGAACACCGGCTTCACCGATCTCGACCCGCTGCCCTTCGACTACCGCAAGGAGCTCATAGGCGGCCGGACCCCCTGCCTGCTGGGCCAGGACAACCTGCTGCCGACCGCGGCGAAGCTCGGCTGGCGCTACGACGCCAGCTCCTCCGGCGGGCTCCAGGTGTGGCCGTCGAAGAAGCACGGCCTGTGGGACCTCCCGCTGCAGGAGATGCCCTTCCCCGGGCGCTCCTTCGAGGTCCTGTCCATGGACTACAACATCCTCGCCAACCAGTCGAACAACTCCACCCGCGGCCCCTCCCGCCACTACCCGGACTGGCGGCGGCAGGCCACTGAGGCCTACATAGCCGGTTTCGAGCGGGCCTACGAGACGAACCGGGCGCCCTTCTTCGTGGGCAACCACTTCGAGGAGTGGAACGGGGGGATCTACATGGACGCGGTGGAGGAGGCGTTCAAACACATCGCCGACGATCGGCGCAAGGACGTGCGTCTGGTCTCCTTCCGGCAGTTCGTCGACTGGCTCGACGTGCAGAGCCCGGCCGTGCTGGCACGGCTGCGCCGCCTGGACGTGGGCGAGAAGTGGAGCGCCCGGGACCGCTGAGCCCCCGGAGGAGAGCGAGGGGGGTGCGGAAGATCCCCAAACGGCGCATGCGAAACTTTTCACATGAGTGCCTGCCGCGCCCTTCGACGCCCTCGATCCCGCCGTCGTACGTCCGTGCCGGCCGCCGCCGGTGTCGTCCTGGCAGCGCTGGCGCTGAGCGCCTGCGGCTCGGGGTCGAAGTCGAGCAGCGGCGGGCAGACCCAGTTCGTCCAGGGGACGGGCGGGGTGAGTGTGGTGAAGGACCGTTCCGGCCGCCAGGACGCGCCCGACCTGTCGGGCAAGACCCTGGACGGCAAGGAGCTCGACGTCGCCAAGGACTTCAAGGGCAAGGTCGTCGTCCTCAACGTCTGGGGCTCGTGGTGCTCGCCCTGCCGGGCCGAGGCGTCCAACCTGGTCAAGGTCGCGAACGACTTCAAGGACAAGGGCGTGCAGTTCGTCGGGCTCAACACCCGTGACGCCGACACCGCCCCGGCCAAGGCCTTCGAGAAGGAGTTCCAGGTTCCGTACCCGAGCCTGTTCGACTCCTCCGGCAAGCTGCTGCTGCGCTTCCCCAAGGGCAGCCTGAACCCCCAGGCCATCCCCTCCACGATCTTCATCGACCGGGACGGCAAGATCGCGGCCCGGGCGCTCAAGGCGCTCACCGAGGACGAGCTGCGCAAGACGCTCGACCCGCTGGCGGCGGAGAAGTGACCCGGTGACCGCCGCCCTCGCCGCCGGCGCGACGAGCACCCTGGCCGCCGCCGGTGACATGAACCAGACCGTCCTCACCGGCGCGCTGCTGCTCGCGCTGCCCGTGGCGCTGCTCGGCGGGCTGGTCTCCTTCTTCTCGCCCTGCGTGCTGCCGCTGGTGCCCGGCTACCTGTCGTACGTCACCGGCGTCAGCGGCGCGGACCTGGCCGAGGCCAGGCGGGGCCGGATGGTCGCCGGATCCTCCCTCTTCGTGCTCGGCTTCACCGCCGTCTTCGTCTCCTTCGGCGCGCTCTTCGGCTTCTTCGGCGAGACCCTGCTGGAGTACCGCGGCACGATCAACACGGTGCTGGGCTCCCTGACGATCGTGCTGGGCCTGGCCTTCTCGGGGATTCTGAGCCGGTTCGGGCAGCGGGAGTTCCGCTTCCACACCCGGCCGGTCATGGGCCTGGTGGGGGCGCCGCTGCTGGGCGCGCTCTTCGGGCTGGGCTGGGCGCCGTGCATCGGACCGACGCTGGCCGCCGTGCTGTCCCTCTCCTCCAACCAGGCGAGCGCGGGCCGGGGAGCCCTGCTGACGGTCGCCTACTGCGTGGGCCTGGGACTGCCCTTCATACTCGCCGCGGTGGCCTTCCGGCGCGCCCTCGGCGCGTTCGGCTGGGTCAAGCGGCACTACGCGTGGGTCATGCGCATCGGCGGGGGGATGCTCGTCGTGGTCGGCGTGCTCCTCGTCACCGGGGTGTGGGACAGCATGGTCACGGACCTGCAGACGTGGACGCAAGCGAACTTCACCCCTGGGATCTGATCGATGGCCAAGACCGATAGCACCGCTTCCCCGCAGACGCGGGAGCCGCGGCAGGACGAGGAGGACGACGGCACCGCCGGCGCCCCGCTGTCCACCGCGCCCACCGAGGAGGGCGGGCAGGCGATGCCCGGCTCCTTCGGGGGCGTGCGGGCCCCCGGCTTCCTCGGCGCGCTCGCCTGGACGGCGCGCGAGGCCATCGGCTGGGTGCGCTGGTTCTGGCGGCAGCTGACCTCGATGCGGGTCGCGCTGATCCTGCTCTTCCTGCTCTCCCTCGCCACCATCCCCGGCTCCCTGGTCCCGCAGACCAGCGTGGACGCGGTCAAGGCGCAGGGCTGGAAGGACCAGCACAAGACGCTCGCGCCGATCTACGACAAGCTCGGCCTCTTCCACGTCTACAGCTCGGTGTGGTTCTCGGCGATCTACATCCTGCTGTTCGTCTCGCTGATCGGCTGCATCGTCCCGCGCACCTGGCAGTTCGTCGGCCAGCTGCGCAGCCGCCCGCCGGGCGCGCCCCGCCACCTGACCCGGATGCCCGCCCACGCCACCTGGCACACGGACGCCGAGCCCGAGCAGGTGCTGGCCGCGGCGGCCAAGGTCCTGCGCGCCCGGCGCTTCCGCACCGAGGCCCGCAGCGAGGCGGTCGCCGCCGAGAAGGGCTACCTCCGCGAGGCGGGGAACCTGCTCTTCCACATCTCACTGATCGTGCTGCTGGTGGCCTTCGCCTCCGGACAGCTGTGGAAGTCCGAGGGCGGCAAGCTGATCGTCGAGGGCGACGGCTTCTCCAACACGCTCACCCAGTACGACGACTTCAAGTCCGGCTCCCTCTTCGACCCCGAGGACCTGGCGCCCTTCGGCTTCCGGCTCGACGGCTTCACCGGGACCTACGAGCGCACCGGCCCCCAGAAGGGCACGCCCCGCGAGTACGCCGCCCACGTCACGTACTGGGACGGCTCCGACGGCGCCGAGCACAAGACGGACATCAAGGTGAACGAGCCGCTGGAGACGGCCGGCTCGAAGGTCTACCTGATCGGCCACGGCTACTCCCCGATCGTCACCGTCCGGGACGGCAAGGGCGACATCGCCTACCGGGGCGCGGTGGGCGCGCTGCCGCTGGACAGCAACGTCACCGAGACCACCGTGCTCAAGGTGCCCGACTACCGGGACAAGAACGGCAACAAGGACCAGCTCGGCTTCAAGGGCTTCTTCGTGCCGACCCTGGACCTGCGCACGGGCACGATGTTCTCCCAGTTCCCGGGGCTGGACAATCCGGTGCTCGTGCTGACCGCCTATCACGGCAGCCTGGGCATCGACTCCGGCATGCCGCAGAACGTGTACCAGCTCGACCTGTCCAAGATGAAGCAGTTCAAGGACAAGGACGGCAGCGCGTTCAAGAGCATGCTCAAGGCCGGTGACACCATGACGCTCCCGGACGGCGCCGGCACGCTGAAGTTCGAGGGCATCAAGAACTGGGCGACCTTCCAGGTCTCGCACCAGCCCGGCAACGAGACGGCGCTCGCCGGGGCCGCGGCCGCGCTGCTCGGCCTCGCCGGTTCGCTGTTCATCCAGCGGCGCCGCATCTGGGTGCGGGCCGTCGAGGGCGAGGACGGGCGTACGGTCGTGGAGCTGGCCGGCCTCGGCCGCAGCGAGTCCGCGCGGCTGCCCGAGGAACTCGCCGACATCGCGGTCGCCCTGCAGGACGCCGCACCGCTCGTCACCCCCGCAGACCCCGCCGAACCGTCCGAAGGAGCGCGCGCGTGAATCTCGCCGCCGCAACCAACGAGAACCTGGCCCACATCAGCAATGTGCTGGTCTATTCGGCCATGGCCGTCTACACCCTCGCCTTCCTCGCGCACATCACCGAGTGGGTCTTCGGCAGCCGCAGCGCGGTCGGCCGCACGGCCGCCGCGATCACCACGCAGCCGGCCGCCGTCACCGTCACCGCGCGCGCCGAGAGCGCGAAGGGCGGCGGCACGGCCGTCCTCGAGCGCCCCAAGGTGATCACCCGCGCCGCCCCCGGCAGCCGTGACGTGCCCGACGGCCCCGGCGCGGCCGGCGGCAGCGAGAAGGGCGACCTGTACGGCCGTATCGCCGTCTCCCTGACGGTGCTGGCCTTCGCGCTGCACGCTGGCGGGGTGCTCACCCGCGCGCTGTCCGTGCAGCGGGCGCCGTGGGGCAACATGTACGAGTTCTCCACGACCTTCGCGATGGTGGCCGTCGGCGTCTACCTGGGCCTGCTCGTCGCGAAGAAGAACATCCGCTGGCTGGGCCTGCCGCTGGTCACCACCGTCCTGCTGGACCTGGGCCTGGCCGTCTCGGTGCTCTACACCGCCAGCGACCAGCTGGTGCCCGCGCTGCACTCGTACTGGCTGTGGATCCACGTCTCCTGCGCGATCTTCTGCGGCGCCGCGATGTACGTCGCCGCGGTCTCCACGCTCTTCTTCCTCTTCCGCGACCGCTACGAGGCCCGGCTGGAGGCCGGGGAGAGCGACGCCGGGCGCAGCACCTTCGCCCGCGCCATGGACAACGCGCTGTCGCGGCTGCCCTCCGCGGCCACGCTCGACAAGTTCGGCTACCGCATCAACGCCACCGTCTTCCCGCTGTGGACGTTCACGATCATCGCGGGCTCGATCTGGGCCGAGGCGGCCTGGGGCCGCTACTGGGGCTGGGACCCCAAGGAGGTCTGGTCCTTCATCACCTGGGTCGCCTACGCCTGCTTCCTGCACGCCCGCGCCACGGCCGGCTGGAAGGGCCGCAAGGCCGCCTACCTGGCGCTGCTCGCCTTCTCCTGCTACCTCTTCAACTACTACGGGGTGAACCTGCTGCTCAACGGCAAGCACTCCTACGCCGGGGTCTGAGGGCCCCGGACGGGCATGCCGTACGGCCCGCCACCCGCCGCTTCCAGCGCGCGGGCGGCGGGCCGTCGTGCTAGAGCTGGAGACATGGAGATCCCCTCCCCCTACGGCTCGTCCGAGAGCAAGGGCGACCAGCACACGCTCCACTACGAGCTGTCCGTCCCGCACCCACAGGCGGACGTGTGGGCCGCCATCGCCACGCCCGAGGGCCTGCCGACCTGGCTGGCCGCCGCCGAGCCGTTCGAGCAGCGCGAGGGCGGCGCCATCACGCTGCGCTGGCTGAACACCGACCCCGAGGGCAAGGCCACGGTCGCCCCCGGGCAGGTGACGGCCTGGGACCCGCCGCGGCTGGTCGAGTACACGGTCGACATCCACGGCCGGATCCGCTTCGAGCTGGAGCCCGCACCGGCGAGCGTCGGGGGGACGCTGCTGCACTTCACCAATGAGCTGACGGGCGCGGAGGACACCCGCCTGGACTGCCTGGCGGGCTGGCACCACCACTTCGAGTACCTGCTGAGCGCGCTGGCCGGGCACCCGGCCGACTGGTCGGCGTGGCAGCCGGACCGGTGGCGGAAGCTGCGCACGGAGTACCAGCGGGGCCGGCCGCCGCAGTGAGACGGCGGTGACGCGGGGTCAGCCCGCGGCGCCGTCCTTGCCGTCCGTGTTCTTGTCGTCCCGCCGCAGCGACCGCAGGAACTCGGGGTTGTCGTCGGGCGCCACCCAGCGCTGCCCGCCGCCGGGCGCCGCGCGGCGGCTGCGGGGGCGGCCCGCGATCAGCCAGGCGACCGGGCCCAGCAGCACCTCGCCGAAGAGCAGGATGACCAGCACCCACGCCATCTTCGGCAGGCCGCGGACCTCATCCTCCGGGGTGTTCAGGCAGTCGATGAAGGCGTAGATCCACAGGGCCAGGACCAGCAGGAACGGCAGATACCTCAGCATGGTGGCGGCCCCCGGGACGTGATGCTGCGGGCCGCGCGGACGGCCCCCGTGACGGGTCAAGGGTAGTGCGTGCTCGATACTGGATCGCATGGCTTATGACGATCTTCGCTCTTTCCTCCGGGCCCTGGAGCGCGACGGCGATCTCAAGCGCATCAAGGCCGAAGTCGACCCGTACCTGGAGATCGGGGAGATCGTCGACAGAGTGAACAAGGCGGGCGGCCCCGCACTGCTCTTCGAGAACGTCAAGGGCTCGGCGATGCCGCTCGCGATGAACGTCTTCGGCACCGACCGCAGGCTGCTCAAGGCGCTCGGCCTCACGTCCTACGACGACATCAGCGAGAAGATCGGCGGGCTGCTCAAGCCGGAGCTGCCGCAGGGCTTCGTCGGGGTGCGGGAGGCGTTCGGCAAGCTGGGCGCGATGGCGCACGTACCGCCGAAGAAGGTGAAGTCCGACGCCGCGGCGGTGCAGGAGGTCGTGCTCACGGGCGACGACGTCGACCTCGACGCGCTGCCCGCGCTCTTCACCTGGCCCGAGGACGGCGGCTCCTTCTTCAACCTCGGCCTCACGCACACCAAGCACCCCGAGACCGGTGTCCGCAACCTCGGCCTCTACCGCCTCCAGCGCCACGACAAGCGCACCATCGGCATGCACTGGCAGATCCACAAGGACAGCCGCAACCACTACCAGGTCGCCGCCAAGCGCGGCGAGCGGCTGCCAGTCGCGATCGCTTTCGGCTGCCCGCCGGCCGTGACGTACGCGTCGACGGCGCCGCTGCCCGGCGACATCGACGAGTACCTCTTCGCGGGCTTCGTGGCCGGCAAGCGGATCGAGATGGTCGACTGCAAGACGGTCCCGCTCCAGGTCCCGGCCAACGCCGAGGTCGTCATCGAGGGCTGGCTGGAGCCCGGCGAGATGCTGCCCGAGGGGCCCTTCGGCGACCACACCGGCTTCTACACGCCGCAGGAGCCGTTCCCCGCGCTGAAGATCGACTGCGTCACCATGCGGCGGCGCCCGCTGCTGCAGTCGATCGTGGTGGGCCGCCCGCCGACGGAGGACGGCCCGCTGGGCCGGGCCACCGAGCGGTTCTTCCTGCCCCTGCTGAAGATCATCGTGCCGGACATCGTGGACTACCACCTGCCGGAGTCCGGCGGCTTCCACAACTGCGCGATCGTCTCGATCGACAAGAAGTACCCCAAGCACGCCCAGAAGGTCATGCACGCCATCTGGGGCGCGCACATGATGTCGCTGACCAAGCTGATCGTGGTCGTGGACGCGGACTGCGACGTGCACGATCTGCACGAGGTGTCCTGGCGGGCGCTGGGCAACACCGACTACGCGCGCGACCTCACCGTCGTGGAGGGCCCGGTCGACCACCTGGACCACGCGTCGTACCAGCAGTTCTGGGGCGGCAAGGCGGGCATCGACGCCACCGCGAAGTGGCCCGAGGAGGGCTACACGCGCGACGGGGGCTGGCCGCAGATGGTCGAGTCGGACCCGCAAGTCGCCGACCGGGTGACGAAGCGCTGGAAGGAGTACGGGCTGTGAGTCGGGTGTCCACAATGGTGGTCGGCAGCGCGAAGACGGGGTTTCCCCGCCTTCGCGGGGGTGAGCCGGAGTACGGACTGTGAGCGGCGATGCCATCCTCGGAGAGGGCGGCGCGAAGCCTCTCCGCACACGCGGAGGTGTGCCGGCGTTCCTACGCCTGGTGATGATCGAGCACTCCGTCTTCGCGCTGCCCTTCGCCTACATCGCCGCGCTGACGGCGATGTTCCAGGAGACCGGCAGCATCAGCTGGTGGCGGCTGCTGCTCGTGACCGTCGCCATGGTCGGCCTGCGTACCTTCGCGATGGCCGCCAACCGCATCATCGACCGCGAGATCGACGCCCGTAACCCGCGCACCGCGGGCCGCGAGCTGGTGACCGGGGCCGTCTCGGTGCGCTCGGCGTGGACCGGCGCGCTGGTCGCCGTCGTCTTCTTCCTCGGCGCCGCCGCGCTGCTCAACCCGCTGTGCCTGGCGCTCGCGCCCATCGCCGTGATCCCGATGGTGGTGTATCCGTACGGCAAGCGCTTCACCAACTTCCCGCACGCCATCCTCGGCTTCGCGCAGGCGATGGGCCCGGTCGGCGCCTGGCTCGCCGTCACCGGCTCGTGGTCGTGGGACGCGGTGATCCTGGGGCTCGCGGTGGGCGTGTGGATCGGCGGCTTCGACCTGATCTTCGCCTGCCAGGACGTGGCGGCCGACCGCGCCCACGGAGTGAAGTCCACCCCGGCCCGCTTCGGCATCCCGGCCGCGCTGTACGGGGCCCGCGTCTGCCATGCGATCACCGCGGCGCTGCTGGTCTGGTACGCCCTGGCCACGCACGCGGGCGTCTTCTTCTGGGCCGGCCTGACGATCGTCGGCTGCGCGTTCCTCTACGAGCACTCGATCGTCAAGCCGCGCGATCTCTCCCGCTTGAACAGGGCCTTCTTCACGGTCAACGGTTTCATCGGCATTGCTCTGTTCGGGTGTGCGCTGCTCGATCTCCTGGTGCGCGGCCTCGGCCTGTAGTGGGGACCGCCGCCCCCGGGCCCGCGCCGTCCTGCGGCTAGGCTCGGGGGCGTGGAGCCGTACGAACACACAACGCAGTGCCGGCCGTGGGTGGTCGGCGTCTCCGGCGCGTCCGGGACGCCCTATGCCGCGGCGGTGCTGCGCGGCCTGCTCGCGGCGGGGGAGGCGGTGGACCTCGTCGTCAGCCGTGCCTCGCGGCTCACGCTGCTGGACGAGACCGCGATCTCCTTCCGGGACGCGCGCTGGCAGGAGGACCTGGGGCAGTGGCTGTCGCTGGGGGCCGACGGCAAGCCGCACACCTTCGACGTGGACGTCTCGGGCGTGCGGTACTGGGCGGCGGGGGACCTGGCCGCGGGGCCGTCCTCGGGCTCGTACCCGGCGAAGGGGATGCTGATCGTCCCGGCGAGCACGGCCTGTGTGGCCGGCGTGGCGCTCGGGTTGTCGAAAGATCTGCTGCAGCGCGTGGCGAGCGTGACGCTCAAGGAGCGTCGGCCGTTGATCGTCGCGGTGCGGGAGACGCCGCTCAGTGGGCAGACGCTCAAGCAGTTGGTGGCGCTGGACGAGGCGGGCGCCGTGGTGCTGCCCGCCTCTCCGGCGTTCTACGCGGGGGCGACGCACATCCAGGATCTGGTGGACTTCGTCGCCGGGCGGGTGCTGGATGCGGCAGGGGTGCCGCACACGCTGTACCGCCGGTGGAAGGGAGAGCTCGGTGGTGCGATGGGCTCTCGTGACGGGCGCGGTGAGCGCGGTGCGGGTTAGCGCTTCTTGCGGCCGAAGCGCGAGGGCTTGGGCTCGGCGGCGCGCACGGCGGCGGGGGACTGGTGGGCACGCGAGCGGTTGGCCAGGTCCTGCAGCTCACGCATGCGGGCGTAGGCCACCTCGATCGTGTACACGAGAACGTCACTCCTGAAGGATCGTCGTTGAGTCGCTGATCTGCTGAAAGATTTACGGGGTCTGAACCCTCGTATGCCTTAGATTCTACACGTAAACCGGCGAGTTCGCTGATTATTGAAAGGTGCCAGGCAATGGACGCGGTGGACAGGCAGCTCATCCAGGCCTTGCGGGAGAACGGCCGTGCCTCGTACGCGGAGCTGGGCCGCTTGGTGGGCCTCTCCGGGCCGAGCGTCACGGACCGGATCAACCGTCTGGAGGCGGCGGGCGTCATCACGGGCTACCGCGCGACCGTCAACTCCGCTTCGCTCGGGCTGGGCGTGACGGCCCTGATCGGTATCCAGCTCTCGGACGCCGCCGACCACGAGGACGTGGCGCGGCGGCTGCGCGACCTGGAGGAGATCGAGGACTGCTGGTTCATCGCGGGCGACGACTCCTACATGCTCAAGGTCCGCGTCGGCGACGTGGACGGGCTGGAGCGCACGATCCGCAGGCTGTCGGGCACCAAGGGCGTCAGCCGGACCCGGACCACGATCGTGCTCTCCACCAAGTGGGAGAACCGGGTGGGTGAGCTCCCCGAAGGCGCCTGAGCACGGGGGAGTACGCTCGGAGCGGTTGCAGCGGAACGTATGGCGAAGTAGCCAGAGAGGCGGGGCGCACCCATGGACGTGGGGCTCAAGCGCGAGCTGGAGGAGAAGGTCCACGCCGGAGAGCGGCTGACCCGCGAGGACGGCATCGCCCTCTACGAGTCCGACGACCTGGCCTGGCTGGGCGGCCTCGCCCACGAGGTGCGCACGCGCAAGAACGGTGACGTCGTCCACTTCAACGTCAACCGGCACCTCAATATGACCAATGTGTGCACCGCGTCGTGCGCCTACTGCTCGTTCCAGCGCAAGCCGGGCGAGAAGGACGCGTACACGATGCGCATCGAGGAGGCCGTCCGCCTCGCCAAGGCGATGGAGAACGAGCACCTCACCGAGCTGCACATTGTCAACGGCCTGCACCCCACGCTGCCCTGGCGCTACTACCCGCGCTCCCTGAAGGCGCTCAAGGAGGCGCTGCCGGACGTCTCGTTGAAGGCGTTCACGGCGACCGAGATCCAGCACTTCGAGAAGATCTCGGGGCTGTCGGCCTCGGAGATCCTGGACGAGTTGATCGACGCCGGTCTGGAGTCGCTGACCGGCGGCGGCGCGGAGATCTTCGACTGGGAGGTCCGGCAGCACATCGTCGACCACGACACCCACTGGGAGGACTGGTCGCGCATCCACCGGCTCGCGCACGAGAAGGGCCTCAAGACCCCGTGCACGATGCTGTACGGGCACATCGAGGAGCCGCGCCACCGGGTGGACCACGTGCTGCGGCTGCGTGAGCTGCAGGACGAGACCGGCGGCTTCCAGGTCTTCATCCCGCTGCGCTACCAGCACGACTTCGTGGACATGAAGGACGGCAAGGTCCGCAACCGGCTCCAGGCGCGGACCACGATGGCCACCGGCGCGGAGGCGCTCAAGACCTTCGCCGTCTCGCGGCTGCTCTTCGACAACGTGCCGCACGTGAAGGTGTTCTGGGTGATGCACGGCGTGCAGACCGCCCAGCTCGCGCTGCAGCACGGCGCGGACGACATGGACGGCTCGGTCGTCGAGTACAAGATCACGCATGACGCGGACAACTACGGCACGCCGAACAAGCTGACGCGCGACGACCTGCTGGAGCTGATCCGCGAGGCCGGCTTCCGTCCGGTGGAGCGGAACACGCGCTACGAGACCATCCGCGAATACCCCGGTCCGGACGCCTCGCTGCGCGAGTCGCCGCAGCCGATGCGGGTCTGACCCGCGGCCCAGCCGGATCCGGGGCGCGTCCCGCCGATTTGATCCACTTGGGGTCGTGCTGTACTGGTGCAGACCCTTTCGGTTGCCCCCAGAGTTGGAAGGTCCGTCCGTGAGTAGCCAGAAGTACGCCTCGCTCCGCTACACCGCCCTGCGTGTCGCCCTGCTCGTCGCATGCTTCGCGGTTGTGTACGGGCTCTGCTACGCGCACATCATCCCGCTCGGGGTCGGCAGCTCGAACCTCGTCTGGATGGTGCTGCTCGCCCTGATCCTCTCCGCGCCGCTCAGCTGGGTGCTGCTGCGCAAGCAGCGCGACGCCATGTCCGAGCAGATCGTGCAGCGCGTGGACAACGCCAAGGCGCGGATCGCGGCCAACGCGGGCCAGGAGGACGGGGCCTGACCCCACCAGCCCGGGGGTAAATCACCCCCAACCGGATGTAAGGGTGTAAGTCTCCTCACGCCCCCGTCGACGCCCTGTCGTGGAACTGCCGTTCCACGACAGGGCGTCGGTGCGTTTCGGGCCGCGTGCGCCTCAAAGATTATCTTTGGGATGGTCAAAGCATGAGTGTTAGTCTGTGCGGCATGTCGACGCCCCCGTCCAACCCGGCGTCCGCTCAGCGCGGGCGCATATCGCGCATCTCCAACGTCCCCTTCTGGGCCCAGATCCTGCTCGGCCTCGTGCTGGGCGCCCTGCTCGGCTGGGCCGCCAAGAGCGGTGACGTCCACTGGCTGCAGACCACCCTCGACAAGATCGGCGGCATCTTCGTCCAGCTGCTGATGGTCGTGGTCGCCCCGCTGGTCTTCTTTGCCATCCTGGTGTCGATCACCAACCTGCGGAACGTCTCCAACGCCGCCCGGCTGGCCACCCGGACCCTGCTCTGGTTCATGATCACGTCGCTGATCGCGGTCACCATCGGCCTCGTCATCGGCCTGCTCACCGACCCCGGCTCCGGCACCGGCCTGACCATCGCCGACGGCGCCGACCCCAAGAAGCACGGCTCCTGGCTGGACTTCCTCACCGGCATCATCCCGACCGACGTGATCACGCCGTTCACCCAGCTGAACGTGCTCCAGATCGTCTTCATGGCTGCCGTCGCCGGCATCGCCGTCCTCCAGGTCGGCGAGAAGGCGCAGCCGCTGCTCACCTTCAGCGAGTCCGTCCTGGAGCTGCTGCAGAAGGTGCTGTGGTGGGTCATCCGGCTCGCCCCGCTCGGCAGCCTCGGCCTGGTCGGCAAGGCGATCTACAAGTACGGCTGGGACCTGATCGGCAAGTACGCGACGTTCACCGCCGACATCTACGTCGGCTGTGCCATCGTGCTCTTCGCCGTCTACCCGCTGCTGCTGGCCACCGTCGCCAAGGTCAACCCGCTGCGCTTCTTCAAGGGCGCCTGGCCCGCGATCCAGCTGGCCTTCGTCTCCCGCTCCTCCGTCGGCACGATGCCGCTGACCCAGAAGGTCACCGAGCGCCTGGGCGTGCCCAAGGAGTACGCGTCCTTCGCGGTGCCGTTCGGTTCGACGACCAAGATGGACGGCTGTGCCTCGATCTACCCGGCGATCGCCGCGATCTTCGTCGCCCAGGTCTTCGACGTGCACCTGGAGATCAAGGACTACGTCCTGATCGCCTTCGTCTCGGTCATCGGCTCGGCGGCCACCGCCGGCCTGACGGGCGCGACGGTGATGCTGACGCTGACCCTGTCGACGCTGGGCCTGCCAATGGCGGGCGTGGGTCTGCTGCTGGCGATCGACCCGATCGTGGACATGGTCCGGACGGCGACGAACGTCGCGGGCCAGTCGGTGATACCGATCCTGGTCTCCGCCCGCGAGGGAATCCTGGACCGCGCCGCCTACGACACGGCGGACGGCTCCCGGCTCGAGGACGCGCCCGTGCGGGAGGTCCGGCCGGTGGCGAGTGCCGCGTAAGCGGCCCGCGGCTTGATCTCCACCCTTGACGTCCCTGCTCCCCGTGATATTACCTGCCGGTAATGTGACGGGGGGGAGGGATTTTCGTCGTGAATGTCGTAAGTACCGTGAATGCCGTAAGTGCCGCACAGGAGCATCAGAACCGGCCGGTGCCCCGGCCCAAGCGGAAGAGCGGTGGCAAGGTCAAGCGGATGCCGCGGGAGGTGCGCGAGCGGCAGATGCTCGACGCCGCCGTGGAGGTCTTCGCCCGGCGCGGCTACAGCGCCGCTTCGATGGACGAGATCGCCGAACTGGCGGGGGCGTCCAAGCCGTTGGTCTACCTCTACCTCAACTCCAAGGAGGACCTCTTCAGCGCGTGCATCCGGCGCGAGGCCGAAGCGCTGATGACAGCGGTGCGCACCGCCGCCGACCCCGGCGACCGCGCCGACCGGCGGCTGTGGCACGCCCTGCGCGCCTTCTTCGCCCACACCGCCGAACACCCCGCCGGCTGGGCGGTGCTGAGCTGCCAGGCGCGTACGCACGGGGAGCCGTTCGCGCTCGTGGTGGCCGGGCTGCGGCAGCAGATCGCCGACCTGGTGACCCAGCTGATCGCCGAGTCCGTGCGGGACGCCGCCTGCGCCGCGCCGCTGGACGAGAAGGAGGTGTCCGGCCTCGCCCACGCGCTCGTGGGCGCCGCCGAGTCGCTCGCCGGGTGGGCCAACGCCACCGCTCAGGCCGGTCCCGCCGCCCCCGCGGCCAGGGAGACGGCGGCCACGTTGATGAACGTGGCCTGGGTGGGGCTGGAGAACCTCGTCAACGGGCGGCGCTGGGCGCCCGTCCGTTCGTAGCGGCCCTCCCGGTCAGCGCCGTGCGGCGCTGACCGCGGGGCCCGCCCGGCCGGGCAAGGGCCGAAGACGGTCTGGAGCCCGTGGGGCCCCGAGGCGTACATTGCGGGCTTGGATTTACCGATGGGTAAGGCTGTCCCGCCGTGGTCCCCGGTCTTGCATGTGGGTCTGGAACAGGAGCCGCACGTGTCCGTACCGCCCGTACTCGTCCCACCCCGCACGACCGCCGTCGCCGGTGTCGTGCGCGAGGCGTCCGTGCCGCCGCTCGTGCCGCCCGTCACCCGGGGCTCGCTCGGCGACCTGCCCTTCGACAACGCCGCGGCCGCCCCCGCCGACGCCGTCCTCAGCCGCAAGCAGCCCGACGGCACCTGGCGCGACGTCACCGCCGCCACCTTCGCCGCCGAGGTGCTGGCCGTCGCCAAAGGGCTGCTCGCCCACGGGCTGCAAGCCGGCGACCGGCTCGCCGTCATGGCCCGGACCCGCTACGAGTGGACGCTGCTGGACTTCGCGGCCTGGGCCGCCGGCCTGGTCACCGTCCCCGTCTACCCGGCCTCCTCCGCCGAGCAGGTCCGCTGGATCCTCGCCGACTCCGGCGCCGTCGCCTGCGTCGTGGAGACCGCCGAGCAGCTCCGCCTGATCGCCGGGGAACGGCGCCGGCTGCCCGACCTCGCCCACGTGTGGCAGATCGAGGCGGGCGCCGTCCGCACGCTCACCGACGCCGGGCGCGCGGTGCCGGGCAGAGCGGTGGCCGAGCGGCGTTCCGCCCGTACCCCCGACGACATCGCCACCCTCATCTACACCTCCGGCACCACTGGGCGCCCCAAGGGCTGCGTCCTGACCCACGCCAACTTCTTCACCGAGGCCGACAACTGCACCGAGCTGCTGCACCCCGTCTTCACCTCCGTCAGCCGCCGCCCCGCCGCGACGCTGCTCTTCCTGCCCCTCTCCCACGTCTTCGGCCGCGCGGTCGCGATCGGCTGCCTGCGCGCCCGGGTCCGGCTGGGGCACACCCCCTCGCTGCGGGCCGAGGAACTCCGCGCCGACCTGGCCGGCTTCCGGCCGACCTTCCTGCTCGCCATCCCCTACGTCCTGGAGAAGGTCTACAACACCGGCCGCGCCACCGCCGGACAGCTGGGCCGCGCCGCCGTCTTCGACCGGGCGGCGGACGTCGCCGAGGCGTACGGGGAGGCGGTCACCGCCCGCCGGCACGGCACCGGCCCCGGGCCCGGCCTGCGGCTGCGCGCCGCCCGCGCCCTCTACGAGCCGCTGGTCTACCGGCGCGTGCGCGGCGCCCTCGGCGGCCGCGTCCGGTACGTCATCAGCGGCGGCTCCCCGCTGGGGCGGCGGCTGTCCGCCTTCTACACCGGCGCCGGAGTCGAGGTCTACGAGGGCTACGGGCTGACGGAGACCACCGCCGCCGCCACCGTCACCCCGCCGCTGCGGCCCCGGCTGGGCACGGTCGGCTGGCCGCTGCCCGGCGGCGCGGTGCGCATAGCCGACGACGGCGAGGTGCTGCTGCGCGGCGGGCACGTCTTCGCCGGGTACTGGGACGCCAAGCGGCAGCGGGCCGAGGAGGCCGAGGGGGCCGGCGAGTGGTTCGCCACCGGTGACCTGGGGGCGCTCGACAGCGACGGCTACCTCACGATCACCGGCCGGAAGAAGGAGCTCATCGTCACCTCCGGCGGCAAGAACGTCGCCCCGGCGCCGCTGGAGGACGCCCTGCGGGCGCATCCCCTGGTGGGCCAGTGCATGGTCGTCGGCGACAACCGCCCCTACGTGGCGGCGCTGATCACCCTCGAAGAGGAGGGGACGGCCGTGGACGACCGGCTGCTGGCGGAGCTCCAGCGGGCGGTGGACGAGGTCAACCGGACGGTCTCGCGGGCCGAGTCGATCCGCAGGTTCGTGGTGGTGCCGGGGGCGTTCACGGAGGAGTCGGGGCACCTGACACCGTCGATGAAGCTCAAGCGCGACGTCGTCGCACGGGACTTCGCGAAGGAGATCGCGGGGCTGTACGAGAAGTGAGGGCCGGCATTCCGCCCGGCCCTCAACCCGAAGCCTGGGGAGGCAGCATGCCGCAATGTCCCGCAACGATCGCGCAGTTCACCGAATGGACGGCCGGACGGTACGGGGGCCTGCCGGCCCTGCGGTTCCGTCCGCCGGGCGGTGGGGGATGGACGGAGGTGAGCTTCGAGGAGCTGCGCGAGACCGTGCGGGCGGTGGGGTGCGGGCTGATGGCGCTCGGGGTGCGGGCGGGGGACCGGGTGGCGGTGCTGTCCGGGACCCGCCCGGAGTGGACGTACGCCCAGTTCGGTGCGCTGGCCGCGGGCGGTGTGGTGGTGCCGGTGTACCCCACGGCCGGGGAGGACGAGCTTTTGTGGGTGCTCGGTGACTCGGGCGCCTCGGTGGTGGTGTGCGAGGACGCGGCGCAGGCGGAGCGGGTGGCCGCGGTGCGCGGGAAGCTGCCGGAGCTGCGGCACGTGGTGCTGATGGACGGGCGCGGGGCGGCGCCGGGGGCGCCGGTGCTGGACGGGCTGCCCGGCGGGGTGCCGGTGGCGGAGCTGCTGGCGCGCGGCGCGGCCCGAGGGCCGTCGGACCTGTGCACGATCATCTACACCTCGGGCACCACGGGGCTGCCGAAGGGGTGTTGTCTCACGCACGGCAACGTCGTCGCCCAGCAGAATGCGACGGCGGATCTGACGGACGGCGGTCCGGGCGACACGACGTACCTCTACCTGCCGCTCGCGCACGTGCTGGCCCAGATCGTGCAGTTCACCTCGCTGCGGCAGGGAGGCGCGCTGTGTTACTTCGGCGGGCGGATCGAGGACGTGGTGGCGGAGCTGGCCGAGGTGCGGCCCACGCATCTGCCGTCCGTGCCCCGGCTGTTCGAGAAGGTGCACGCCGGTGTGGTCTCCCGGGCCGAGGCGCGCGGCGCGGGCGGCGCGGCCCGGCTGGAGGCCGCCGTACGGGCCGGCCTGGCGGTGACCGAGGCGCGGTCGCGGGGCGAGGAGCCGGGCGAGGAGCTGCGCCGGGCGTGGCAGGAGGCGGAGGAGAGCGTGTTCGCGCCGGTGCGGGCGGCGTTCGGCGGGCGGGTGCGCTGGGCGCTGACGGGGGCGGCGCCGATCGCGCCGCAGACGATGGATTTCCTGCGGGCCTGCGGCATCCCGGTCTTCGAGGGTTACGGCATGACCGAGTCGTCCGGGGTGATCACCGTCAACCATCCGGGTGCGGTGCGGTACGGGACGGTGGGCAAGCCGGTGGCGGGGTACGAGGTGCGGATCGCGGCGGACGGCGAGGTGCTGGCGCGGGGGCCGTCGGTCTTCCCCGGCTACCACGCCAACGCCGCCGCGAGCGCCGAGGCGCTGGACGCGGACGGCTGGCTGCACACCGGTGACCTGGGCAGCCTGGATGCGGACGGCTTCTTGAGCATCACCGGGCGCAAGAAGGACATCATCATCACCTCGGGCGGCAAGAACCTGACGCCGTCACTGGCGGAGTTCGCGGTCCAGCAGTCGCGCTGGGTCTCGCGCGCGGTGCTGATCGGCGACCGGCGGCCGTATCCGGTGGCGCTGCTGACGCTGGACCTGGAGGAGGTGGGGGCCTGGGCGGAGCGCGAGGGCGTGGACCTGGCCGCGGCGGGTGGTCCGGCCCGGCACCCTGCGGTGCGGCGGCTGTGCCGGGAGGCGGTGGAGACGGCGAACGGGCAGCTGTCCGGGCCGTTGCGGATGCGGGCGTTCGCGGTGCTGGCGGAGGACTTCTCGGTGGCGGCGGGGACGCTGACGCCGACCTTGAAACTGCGGCGGGCGGCGGTCGCGGAACGCTATGCGGCGGAAATCGATGCGCTGTACGGAGGGCGCCCCGAAGGGCGTTATCGCGAATGACTGCCGTGAAGCTTGTGAACCCTGCGAAGCGGGTGAAGGTCGTGCGGCCTGAGCAGCTCTGGGAATAGAGCGACGCGTGTGAAAAGAGCGTTAAAGATCGCCGATTGAGACGTGAAAAGGCAGGAGCCCCACCCTTCGCCGAAGCGGAGGGCAGGGCTCCTTAAGTGGATCCCCGGAGATCAAAGATCTGCCGGGGATCCGAAAATCACGCCGGGGTGACGTTCTCGGCCTGCGGACCCTTGGGGCCCTGCGTGACGTCGAAGGTCACCATCTGGTTCTCCTCGAGGGAGCGGAAGCCAGCGGCGTTGATCGCGGAGTAGTGGACAAAGACGTCGGGGCCCCCGCCGTCCTGGGCGATGAAGCCAAAGCCCTTTTCAGCGTTGAACCACTTCACGGTTCCGGTAGCCATAAGCCCTCCTTGGGCCAAAGGGTTGCCCTGCTCCAGAACCTTCGAGAAGTCTGAAAACTACAAAAGCCTGCGGGGTCACATGCTCCGCAGGCTCTGTACTGCAAGGGAAACCAAACTGCAACTTGCGGCGAGCCTAGCACGCCGCGTTCTCGCGGGGAAGGAGTTGAAGATCACGCTCAAGGCGGGTTTTCGGCGCCTTGCGGACGGAAAAGATCGGCGGTCGGGCACCGCGCGGCGGACCCCCGCCCCGGCGGCCGGGAGGGACCGGGGCTAGCCTCCGGATGTGGACAACTCAGCATCAGATGGAGCGACCCTCGTCGGCCTGCAGGAGCGGCAGCGCAGCCGCCCGCGCGTCGGCCACATCCAGTTCCTCAACTGCCTGCCCATCTACTGGGGCCTCGCCCGGACGGGCACGCTGCTCGACCTGGATCTGACCAAGGACAGCCCGGAGAAGCTCAGCGAGCAGCTCGTCCGGGGCGACCTCGACATCGCCCCCATCACCCTCGTCGAGTTCCTGCGCAACGCCGACGAGCTCGTCGCCCTCCCCGACATCGCCGTCGGCTGCGACGGCCCGGTGATGTCCTGCGTGATCGTCTCCCAGCTGCCGCTGGACCGGCTGGACGGCGCTCGCGTCGCCCTCGGCTCCACCTCGCGCACTTCCGTGCGCCTGGCGCAGCTGCTGCTCGCCGAGCGCTACGGCGTGCGCCCGGACTACTACGCGTGCCCGCCGGACCTCAGCCTGATGATGCAGGAGGCGGACGCGGCCGTGCTGATCGGCGACGCCGCCCTGCGGGCCTCGCTGCACGACGCGCCCCGGCTGGGCCTCGAAGTGCACGACCTCGGGCAGATGTGGAAGGACTGGACGGGGCTGCCCTTCGTCTTCGCCGTGTGGGCCGCCCGCCGGGACTACCTGGAGCGCGAGCCGCGGATCGTCCGCACGGTGCACGAGGCCTTCCTGGCCTCCCGGGACGTGTCCCTGGAGGAGGTCGGCAAGGTGGCCGAGCAGGCGGCGCGCTGGGAGGCCTTCGACGCCGAGGTGCTCGAACGCTACTTCACCACGCTGGACTTCCGCTTCGGCCCGGCGCAGCTGGAGGGCGTGACGGAGTTCGCCCGCCGGACCGGGCCGACGACGGGCTACCCCGCCGACGTCCGGGTGGAACTGCTGGAGCCCTGACCCCCGTGAAGGGGATCAGGGCTCCAGGAGGTCACGGGGCCGGGCTGCCGGGCCGCGGCGATATGCGCCGGGCCCGGGCGGCCTTGCCGTATCAGGGCTTCAGACCAGGGCTTCAGATCACGGCGAGACGGGGCCGGCCATCTGCTCGCTGATCCACTGGATGCTGCCGGCGCCCATGCCCTCGACGTAGGTCTTGGCGTTGTGCCTACCGCCCTGGATCACCTGCAGCCGGGTGTGGATGGGGCCCTTGTTGCCGTAGGTGGCGATGAACTTGTCCACGGGCGGGATGACGCTGGACTCCAGCGTGCCGTACTGGAAGGCGAGATAGACGTCCTGCCCGGGCTTGTTGGCGGCGATCAGCTGCTTGGCCAGCACCTCGGGGTTGTTCTCGGCCTTCTCCTTCTCGTGGCCCTTCCACAGCGGGGAGTCCGGGACGATGTCCGGGCCGGAGGCGATCACGGCCTTGAACTGGTCCGGGTGCTTGAGCACGGCCTTCAGGCCCGAGAAGCCGCCGGAGGAGGAGCCCATGAAGGCCCAGCCGTCACGCGACTTGATCGTGCGGAAGTTCGCCTTCATCAGGTCGGGGACATCTTCGGTCAGCCAGGTGCCCATCTTCGGCTGGCCCGGGATGTCACTGCCGTCCCAGTACAGACCGCCGGTGTCCGGGTGCGGGTTGAGGACGGGCATCGCCAGGATGAAGGGCTTGCTCTTGCCCTCGCTGTACCACTTGGAGATCGACGACTCGAGCTTGAGGTTGTCGTCCATCCAGTAGTTGGCCGGGAAGCCGGGGCCGCCGGGGAGGGCGATCAGGACGGGGAAGCCGCTGTCCTTGAACTTCGGGTCCTTGTACTCCTTGGGGGCCCAGACCCACACCTTGCCGGTGAAGCCGGACTTCTTGCCCTCAAGGGTGGTCACCGCGACGTGGGTGCCGTTGTCCAGGGTGCTGGCGTTCTTGAAGTCGGCCGCCGGGCCGGTCGGCATCAGCACCTTGGAGTCCGGGTTCTGCGGGCCGTTCGCCCCGCCGGCCTGGCCGCCGCTGCCGGCGGCCTGGTCCTGTCCGAAGCTGACCGGGTCGCCCTTGTCCGAAAAGGGCCCGATCTTCATGTAGTTCAGGACACCAGCCGTTATCAGCCCGAGCACGGCTATGGACGCCACAACGATGGTCCATCGTTTGGCGCGGGATGCGCGGCGGTGGCCCTGGGACTGGTAGGCCCCATGTGATGAGTGCGTCATCGCGTCGCTCCGGACGTTGCTGCTGCCCCGAAGGACATGACGGTTTGTTCCTTCCTAGTGGATGGGCAAACCCCGGTCCGGGGTTCCTGAGACCCTCCGTGAATTGAGTCATAGGCTCAAGGGCCGGGGGCCCGGAGGTCCCGCACGGGGGGAGGCGAAGGGCCCGATGCAACCACTGCTGGCGGAAGACCCGCAGGCCATCGGCGTGTACCGGCTGCTGGGGCGGCTGGGGGCGGGCGGCATGGGCCGGGTGTACCTCGGGCGCAGCGCGGGCGGCCGCACGGTGGCCGTCAAGGTGGTGCATCCGCATTTCGCCACGGACGAGCAGTTCCGGGCGCGCTTCCGGCGCGAGGTGGAAGCGGCCCGGCGGGTCGGCGGGGCGTGGACGGCGCCGGTGCTGGACGCGGATCCGCAGGCTCCGGTGCCGTGGGTGGCCACCGGCTATGTGGCCGGTCCCTCGCTCACCCAGGCGGTCGCCGAGGAGGGCCCGCTGCCCGAGGCGGCGGTACGGGCGCTGGGCGCGGGCCTCGGCGAGGCGCTGGCCGCGGTGCACGCGCTGGGCCTGGTGCACCGGGACGTGAAGCCGTCGAACGTGCTGCTGACCCTGGACGGCCCGCGGCTGATCGACTTCGGCATCGCCCGCGCCTCGGACGGCACGGCGTCGCTGACGTCGACGGGGGTGTCGGTGGGCTCACCCGGCTATATGTCCCCCGAGCAGATCCTGGGCAAGGCCGTGACGGGCGCGGCGGACGTCTTCTCGCTGGGGGCGGTGCTGGCGTACGCGGCCACGGGCGAGCCGTCCTTCCCCGGCGACGGCTCGGCCGCCGTGCTGCTGTACAAGGTCGTGCACGAGCCGCCGGTCCTGGGCCCGGCGCTGGCCGGCGAGCTGCGGGCCCTGGTCGTCGACTGCCTGGCCAAGGCGCCCGGCGACCGCCCGGACCCGGCCGAGGTGGTGCGCCGCCTCGCGGGCGGGCGGGGCGCCGCCGCCCTCGTACGGCCGGGCTGGCTGCCCGCGCCGTTGGTGGAGCGGGTGAGCCGACGCGCGGTGGAGCTGCTGGACCTGGAGGCGCGGGCCGCGGAGCCGGCCGTGGGGGTGTTCGGCCCGCCGGACCCCTCGTACGGGCAGGGGGTGGCGGCGGCGGTGCCGCCGCAGCGGCCGGCCGACGGCGGGCGCGCGGTGGGGGAGGAGGGGAAGCGGATCGCGCTGTCCGCCGCCGCGGGAGGCCGCGGCAGGCAGCGGCTGAGCTGCACCCTCGTGCTGACCGTCGCCGGGGCGCTGGCCGTGGCCACCACGGGGGCGTTCGTCTTCGGCCTGCTGCCGGGGCAGGGCGGCGGCGCCAGCGGCAAGGGCGAGTCGGCTGCCAAGCCGCCGGCCGCCACGGGCGCTTCGCAGGACCCGTCCGGTACGCCGGTCGCGACCGTGCCCGAGGCGTTCCTGGGCACCTGGAGCGGGCCGGTGAAGTCCGGCGGCCTCGACAACGGCACGATGACCAGCACGATCTCCGGCGGCGGCAAGGGCGCGTACGTGGTGCGCACCACCTACTCGGTGCTGGACGCCGTCGAGTGCCACAGCAAGGCGAAGCTGCTCGCCGCCACCAGCACCCGGCTCACCGTGGAGGAAGTGTCCGACGGCGCGCAGGGCCCGCTGTGCACGGGCGCGACCACGACCGTCACCTACGCCCTCGCCCCCGGGGGCATCGCCTTCGCGTCCGAGGACGCCGCGGGCGGCCGCCCCACGGCGGCGCTCAGCAGAAAGTCCGGCTGAACCCTCGCCCGGCCCCGGCGCCGTCAGACCCCTTCTGTAGGCTGATTCGTCGTACACACTCCCCCTCCGAAGGGACGCCCGGTGACCGAGAACGCCGACCTTCAGTCCGTCCTCGACCGCGCCGCGGCCGGTGGCCGCATCACCCCGGAGGAGGCGCTCGAGCTGTACCGCTCCGCCCCGCTGCACGCGTTGGGCCAGGCCGCCGACGCCGTGCGCCGCAGGCGCTACGGGAGCATCGCCCACATCGCGACGTACATCATCGAGCGCAACATCAACTACACGAACTCGTGCGTGACGGCGTGCAAGTTCTGTGCCTTCTACGCCCCGCCCAAGAGCGACAAGGTGTGGACCCGCCCCCTCGAAGACATCCTGCGCCGCTGCGCGGAGACCGTGGAGCTCGGCGGCACCCAGATCATGTTCCAGGGCGGCCACCACCCGGACTACGGCGTGGAGTACTACGAGGAGCACTTCTCGGCCATCAAGAAGGCGTTCCCGCAGCTCGTCATCCACTCCCTCGGCGCGTCCGAGATCGAGCACATGTCGCGGATCTCCGGGGTGAGCGCCGAGGAGGCCATCCGCCGGATCCACGCCGCGGGCCTGGACTCCTTCGCGGGCGCCGGCGCCGAGCTGCTGCCGGCCCGGCCGCGCACGGCGATCGCGCCGCTCAAGGAGTCCGGCGAGCGCTGGCTGGAGATCATGGAGATCGCCCACAGCCTGGGCGTCGAGTCGACCTCCACCATGCTGATGGGCACGGGCGAGACCAACGCCGAGCGGATCGAGCACCTGCGCATGATCCGTGACGTGCAGGACCGCACGGGCGGCTTCCGCGCCTTCATCCCGTACACCTACCAGCCCGAGAACAACCACTTGAAGGGCCGTACGCAGGCCACGATCTTCGAGTACCTGCGCATGATCGCCATCGCCCGGCTCTTCCTGGACAACGTGGCGCACATCCAGGGCTCGTGGCTGACGGTCGGCAAGGAGGCGGGACAGCTCTCGCTGCACTACGGCGCGGACGACCTGGGTTCGGTCATGCTCGAGGAGAACGTGGTCTCCTCCGCCGGCGCCCGGCACCGCTCCAACCGCATGGAGCTGATCGACCTGATCCGCAAGGCGGGCCGGGTCCCGGCGCAGCGCGCCACGACGTACGAGCACCTCCTCGTCCACGACGACCCGGCGAACGACCCGGTCGACGACCGCGTCGTCTCCCACATCTCCTCCACGGCGATCGAGGGCGGCACGGCGCACCCCGAGCTGAAGCTCATCGACGCGGGCTGAGGCGGCCGCCGTGCTCACCGTGCACACGGCGCAGGCCGTGCTGGTCGTCCCCGAGGACGAGGCGCCCGTCGTGGACGGGGCCGTGGCCGTCGAGGGCGACCGCATCGCGGCCGTCGGGCCGCGGGAGCAGGTCCTCGTGGCGCACCCCGGCGCGCGGGTGCGCCACTGGCCGGGGGCGCTGGTGCCCGGCCTGGTCCACGACGAGCCGCTGCCGGCCGCGCCGAGTCCGCGGGAGCGGGTGCACGCGCTGCTGCAGGGCGGGTGCACGGCGGTGCTGTCGGAGTTCGTCGCCGACCCGGAGCTGCGCGGCGCCGCCGTGCGGGGCGGGGTGGCGGTGCTTGACGGCTGCCGCCTGGGTTCGCTGGTTCCGGGGGGCAGGGCCGACTTCGCCGTCTTCGACGCGACTGGCGAGTGCCTCGCGACGGTGGTGGCGGGGCGGCTCGTTCACCGTCGGCGGTAGGTGGTGCAAGCGACCTTCGGCCGCTTCGTCCTCAAACGCCGGACGGGCTGAAATTCAGCCCGTCCGGCGTTTGAGGACGAGCCCGAAGGGCGATTACGGCAACCCGGACGCCGGGTGCCAGAGCCCACAGGTGAACAATGGGGACCGTGACCCGCGCATCCCTGGAGAAGCAGCCGCACGAAGTCGCCGCGATGTTCGACGACGTGGCGGCCAAATACGACCTGACCAACGACGTCCTCTCGCTGGGCCAGGCCCGCCTGTGGCGCAAGGCCGTGGCGCAGGCCGTCGCCGCCCGCCCCGGCGAGAAGGTGCTGGACCTGGCGGCCGGTACGGGCACGTCCTCGCTGCCCTTCACCCGCGACGGCGCCTACGTCGTCCCGTGCGACTTCTCGACCGGGATGCTCCGCGAGGGCAAGAAGCGCCACCCGTGGATGCCGCTGACCGCCGGCGACGCCACCAAGCTGCCCTTCGCCGACGAGGTCTTCGACGCCGTCACGATCTCCTTCGGGCTGCGCAACGTCCAGGACACGGACGCGGCGCTGCGCGAGATGCTGCGGGTGACCAAGCCCGGCGGCCGCGTGGTGATCTGCGAGTTCAGCCACCCCACCTGGGCCCCGTTCCGCACGGTCTACACCGAGTACCTGATGCGCGCGCTACCGCCCGTCGCCCGCGCCGTCAGCAGCAGCCCGGACGCGTACGTCTACCTCGCCGAGTCGATCCGGGCCTGGCCCGACCAGGGCGCACTCGCGGCCCGGCTGCAGCAGGCGGGCTGGTCCAAGGTCGCCTGGCGCAACCTGACGGGCGGCGTCGTCGCGCTGCACCGGGGCACGAAGCAGGCGTAGCCGGAGGAACCGCCGGAGCGGTCATGGGTGCGCTCCACGCTCGGTACGATCATCGTTTTCCCGGTCGTGATCTTCCTGCCGAGCCTCGGAGCGCTTCATGCCGTCGTTCTGTCCAGCTTGTGGTTTCGCGTTCGTGCCGCACGCTCGCTTCTGCATGGCGTGCGGCCTGGAACGGCCACAGGACGCGGCGGCGAAGCCGGCCACCGCCGCCACCGCCGCCATGGCCGCGGCTGGTCCGCCGGCCGCACCGCCTGCCCAGCCCGCCTTGGCCACCCCGGCGACCCCGCCCACACCGGCGGTACCTCCGGTCGCTCCCGCGGCCCCGACGGCACCCCCGGCCCAGGCGTCCCCGCCGCTGCCCGCTCAGCCGGCACCGGCAGCGCCCCCGGCCCAACTCGCCCAGCCCGCACCGCCCGTCCACCCCGGCCACCCGGCACCGCCCGCCCCCGCAGCCCAGCCTGCCCCGCCGGCTCAGCCGACCCCCGCCCTGACCGGCGCCTTCGCGCCTCTCGCCGCGCAGGCCCAGGCCACCGTGCCCGGCGAGCAGCGCTCCACCCGCCGCAAGGTCGTCCTCTGGGTGGCCGTCGGTCTGGCCGCGTTCCTCGTGGGCGGGGCCGCCACCGCCGGTGTGATGCTGACCCGGGGCGACGCCGGGAGCGACGGCAAGCGCAAGCACCCCGCGCCCGCATCCAGCAGCGGGCCGTCCGGCTCCGCGGGCCCGGCCGCCCCCGTCACCATCCCGGACCGCGCCAAGGCTCAACCGCCCGCCGGCTACGAGCGGATGACGTCCCCCGAGGGCTTCACGCTCGCCGTCCCCGAGGGCTGGCACCGCGAGAACAAGGGCAGCAACCAGATCGACTACGCGGGCCCCACGGGCCTGGCGCATCTGCGCGTCGGCATCACCGTGCACAGCACGCAGTCCGTCTCCGACCACTTCCTGGAGATGGAGAAGGTGGTCTCCAAGCAGGACGGCTACAAGCGCGTGCAGTTCACGGAGAACACCTTCCAGGGCAGGCCCGGCGCGCTGTGGGAGTGGACGTACACCGAGCAGTACACGGGCCGCACCATCCATGCCATCGACCAGGCCTACCTGGACGAGAAGGGCAACGAGCTGGCCGTCCTCTTCGAGGACCGCGAGGAGTACTGGTCCGAGACCCACAAGGTCTTCGACACGGCGCTCGCCTACTGGTGGTGCGGCGCAACCGATTTCGAGTGAGCGCCCCCGGGAGGTCCACTGGCTGCCCGGGGACGCCCGGCTCATAGACTCAGGCCCGACCGAATCCCTTGCCGAACGGGAGAGCCGACCGTGTCCGACACCGCATCCGCCGAGCCTGTCACCTCCGAGCGCAGCGCCGACGTGATCGTGGTCGGGGCCGGTCCCGCCGGCTCCACGACCGCGTACTACCTCGCCAAGGCGGGCCTGGACGTCCTGCTGCTGGAGAAGACGGCGTTCCCGCGCGAGAAGGTGTGCGGCGACGGTCTGACGCCGCGCGCCACCAAGCAGCTGGTGTCGATGGGCATCGACATCTCCGAGGAGGCGGGCTGGCTGCGCAACAAGGGCCTGCGCATCATCGGCGGCGGCGTCCGCCTCCAGCTCGACTGGCCGGACCTCGCCTCGTACCCGGACTACGGGCTCGTCCGCAAGCGCGACGACTTCGACGAGCAGCTGGCGCGGCAGGCCGTGAAGGCCGGGGCGCGGCTGTACGAGCGGTGCAACGTCGGGGCGCCCGTGATCGACGACCGTACGGGCCGGATCACCGGGGTCGAGGCGAAGCTGGGCGAGGAGAAGACGCCGGTCACCTTCCACGCCCCGCTCGTCGTCGCGGCCGACGGCAACTCCACGCGGCTGTCGCTGGCCATGGGCCTGCACCGCCGCGAGGACCGTCCGATGGGCGTGGCCGTGCGGACCTACTTCACCTCCCCGCGCCACGACGACGACTACCTGGAGTCCTGGCTGGAGCTGTGGGACCGGCGCGGCCCGCAGGACCGGCTGCTGCCCGGCTACGGCTGGATCTTCGGCATGGGCGACGGCACGAGCAACGTCGGCCTCGGCGTGCTCAACACCTCCGACTCCTTCAAGGAGCTGGACTGGCGCGAGGTCCTCAAGGCCTGGTGCGCCTCCATGCCGGAGGACTGGGGCTACACCCCGGAGAACATGACGGGCCCGATCCGCGGTGCCGCCCTGCCGATGGCCTTCAACCGGCAGCCGCACTACACCCGCGGCCTGCTGCTCGTCGGTGACGCGGGCGGGCTGGTCAACCCGTTCAATGGCGAGGGCATCGCCTACGCCATGGAGTCCGGCCAGCTGGCGGCGGACGTCATCGTGCAGGCGCACGCGCGCGCTTCGTACGCCCAGCGCGAGCTGGCGTTGCAGCGCTACCCGAAGGTCCTCAAGGACACCTACGGCGGCTACTACACGCTCGGCCGCGCCTTCGTGAAGCTGATCGGCAACCCGAAGGTCATGCGGATGGCGACGGAGCGCGGGCTGACGCACCCGCTGCTGATGAAGTTCACGCTCAAGATGCTGGCCAACCTCACCGACCCGACGGGCGGCGACGCCATGGACCGCATCATCAACGGCCTGAGCAAGGTGGCCCCGAGGTCGTAGCGCCGCCACCTCCCTCGCGAGCGGGAGGTTACGGATGGGTCGGGTAAATCACCAATTCGTGTGGCATTTACGGGGTTTGGTGTGTCGCCTTTTTGGAATAAATCGGGATAGTCCGGTTCTTCACCGCGAAGGGCGACATCTCATAGCCGCCCCCCGAGCGCCGCCCGCTGTGCGTACGCCCCCGCACGGCGGGCGGTCCACCAATTTTTGGAGTTGAGCCCCGTGGAGTTGAGCCCCGTGCCTGACCCCGATGCCGTGAGCTACTCGCGGGACATCCGCCCGCTCTTCACCGACCTGGACGTCACGCATATGCGGGAGTTCGGGATCTTCCTGGACGACTACGCCTTCATGTCCGTGCCCGTCAACGCGGAGAGCGCCTATTTCCAGGTCTCCCACCGGCTGATGCCCCCGCCGGACAGCGGGGAGGACGCCTGGCCCACCGAGCGCATCCACCTGCTGCGGGACTGGATCGACGGCGGGCTGCTGCCCTGAGGGCCGCGGGGCCCGCCCACGGCCCCGCACACACACGCCGAAGGGCCGCCGTTCCCGAGCGGTGGGAGCGGCGGCCCTTCGGACCAGACTGCTGACGGCGGCGGCCGGCGTCACATGACGCGGACGGCACCCGTGGGCGGGGAGTAGCTCAGGTCGCGCTCGACGATGCCCGTGCTCGGGTTCTGCGCGCCGATGAACTTGCCGCCGCCGACGTAGACGGCCACGTGGTAGGCGCTGCCCGCCGGACCCCAGTAGAGGATGTCGCCGACCTGGAGGTTGTCCAGCGACACCTGGGTGCCGGCCGTCGACTGGTCCTGCGAGACGCGGGGCAGGTCGATGCCGATCTGCGAGTAGGCGGCCATGACCAGGCCCGAGCAGTCGTACGAGGACGGGCCGGTGGAGCCCATGACGTACGCCTTGCCGAGCTGCGCCTCCAGGAAGGAGACCAGGGAGGCGGCGCTGCCGGTGGCGGTGGAGGCCGTGGTGCCGGAGTCCGAGGCGGACTTGGCGGTGAGGGAGGAGCGCTCGCTGCTGCGGGAGGCGCGGGCGGCCTCGTCGGCCTTCTCCTTCTCGGCGGCCTTGCGCTCGGCCTCGGCCTTGCGGTCGGCCTCGTCCTTGACCTTCTTGGCATCGGCCTTGGCGTGGTCGACGGCCTCGTCCACCTGGGCGCGAACCTGGTAGTCGACGGCCGTCTGCTGGGTGGCGGACGCGCTCTGCTCAATGGAAGCCGACAGGGCGGCGTTGAACGCCGGCATCTCCATGGTCGACTCGGTGGGCTTCTCGGCGGCGCTGGCCGAGGCGGAACCGGCGCCGGCGACTGCCAGGGTGCTGAGGACGCCACCGGCAACACCCGTGCGCACGACCCAGGACTGGGTCGCGGTGCGACGGGGCTTCCGGTGGCTGGTTATGTGCGCGTTCGGGGACATGGGACAAGGGACTATCAGTACGCGCAGGTTGAGTTCAATAAAAGTGGCGTGCGTCACGATTGGCGTGTACGCGCCCAGAATTCGGACTTTCCGATCACGGGAGGGTCACGGTGCAGGGGGCGCCCGGATCCGCGATCACACGCCTCAGCACGGGGTTTGGGTCCCGGCGACGCCCGGCGCACGCCCTATCACTTTTGCAGCCCGCCCGTCGAGGCTGCCCACAAAATCCGGCCTCCGAACCTCTCGGCACGTGGCAGAACTCACGCCCCGCCCGTCTTGGCGCGACGCTTGCGAATCCTCACGCGGAGCGGGCCGCGGAAGCGGCCCGAGGCGCCGGGGACGACCGCTGACTGCCGTCCCCTCGGCGGATGGCGCTTCTTTATCAGTTGACGGTTGAACGCGCGAATTTGCCATTGCGTAGCCGGTGCTGATAGTGGATCAAGGCTCCCACCAGCGCTTCCGCTCCGGAATGTCACCTATCGTGACCGGTCGGCCGCTTCGCGTATGAAGATCACCGCTCATCCGACTTGATGATCGTTCGCCAGGTGGTGGAGATCACAAACGTGGTCCTGTACGCCGTGTCGCAGATCACAGACCGACGGGCATAGGATGCAATCGACCCGGGCTTGTGAACTGCCTCACATGTGGCGATCTCCGCCAGGGGCCTCCCGCCGCCGGGTCCGGTCAGCCAGTAGTCAGCGTCGACAGACTGGAAGGAGCGAGGAGCGGTGAACGCCTACGCGCCCATCCTCGTACTGGGAGCCCTCGGTGCCGGCTTCGCGGTCTTCTCCGTGGTCATGGCATCGCTCATCGGCCCGAAGCGGTACAACCGCGCCAAGCTCGAAGCCTATGAATGCGGCATCGAGCCCACCCCGCAGCCGGCCGGCGGTGGCCGCTTCCCGATCAAGTACTACCTGACGGCGATGCTCTTCATCGTCTTCGACATCGAGATCGTCTTCCTCTACCCCTGGGCCGTCACCTTCGACGCCCTGGGGATGTTCGGGCTCGTCGAGATGCTCCTCTTCGTGCTCACCGTCTTCGTCGCCTACGCCTATGTATGGCGCCGCGGCGGCCTGGAATGGGACTAGGGGGCGCCCCATGGGACTCGAGGAAAAGCTGCCCAGCGGCTTTCTGCTGACCACCGTCGAACAGGCCGCAGGCTGGGTGCGCAAGGCATCCGTCTTCCCGGCCACCTTCGGCCTGGCCTGCTGTGCCATCGAGATGATGACCACCGGAGCCGGGCGCTACGACCTCGCCCGCTTCGGCATGGAGGTCTTCCGCGGCTCGCCGCGGCAGGCCGACCTGATGATCGTGGCGGGCCGGGTCAGCCAGAAGATGGCGCCGGTGCTGCGGCAGGTCTACGACCAGATGCCCAACCCCAAGTGGGTGATCTCCATGGGCGTCTGCGCCTCCAGCGGCGGCATGTTCAACAACTACGCCATCGTGCAGGGCGTCGACCACATCGTCCCGGTCGACATCTATCTGCCCGGCTGCCCGCCGCGCCCCGAGATGCTGCTCGACTCGATCCTCAAGCTGCACAAGAAGATCCAGAACGAGAAGCTCGGCCCGCACCGCGAGGAAGCCGAGCGCGAGGCGGAGCAAACGGCCCTCAAGGCCCTGCCCTTGATCGACGCGAAGGGGCTGCTGCGATGAGCGAGCCGACCGCCAAGGGTCCCAACGGCGTCAACCCCGACAAGGACGTCAACGCCCAGAACCTCCCCGGACAGCGCGGGGATCACGGCGAGACCATCCGCGTCCAGCGCGGCATGTTCGGCGCGAACAACGGCGGCGACACCTCCGGCTATGGCCGCCTGGTGCGCACCGTGCGGCTGCCCGGCGAGGCCGTCCGCCCCTACGGCGGATGGTTCGACGAGGTGGCCGACGAGCTGGAGGGCGCCCTGGAGGAGCAGGGGATCCCGGCCACGGGCGCCATCGAGAAGACCGTCGTCGACCGCGGCGAGATCACCTTCCACATCGCCCGCGAGCACCTGCCGCGGGTGGCCCGCACCCTGCGCGACGACCCGGCGCTCCGCTTCGAACTGTGCACGGGCGTGAGCGGAGTGCACTTCCCCGGCGACAAGGGCCGCGAGCTGCACGCCGTGTACCACCTGCGCTCGATCACCCACAACCGGCTGATCCGGCTGGAAGTCGCCGCCCCCGACGACGACCCGCACATCCCCTCCCTCGTCGAGGTCTATCCGACCAACGACTGGCACGAGCGCGAGACCTACGACTTCTTCGGGCTCGTCTTCGACGGCCACCCGGCGCTCACGCGGATCATGATGCCCGACGACTGGCAGGGCTTCCCGCAGCGCAAGGACTATCCCCTCGGCGGCATCCCCGTCGAGTACAAGGGCGCCCAGATCCCGGCGCCCGACCAGCGGAGGTCGTACTCCTGATGCCGACATCCAACGCCAGCCCCCGCGAGACCACCGAAGGCACGGTCTACACCGTCACCGGCGGCGACTGGGACGAGATCGCCGCGGCGGCGAAGCGGGCCGACGACGAACGCATCGTCGTCAACATGGGCCCGCAGCACCCCTCCACGCACGGCGTCCTCCGGCTCATCCTGGAGATCGACGGCGAGACGGTCACCGAAGCCCGCTGCGGCATCGGCTACCTCCACACCGGCATCGAGAAGAACCTCGAATACCGCAACTGGACCCAGGGCACCACGTTCGTCACGCGCATGGATTACCTGACGCCCTTCTACAACGAAGTGGCGTACTGCCTGGGCGTGGAGAAGCTGCTCGGCATCGAGGAGCAGATCCCCGACCGGGCCACCGTCATCCGGGTCATGCTCATGGAGCTGAACCGAATCTCCTCCCACCTGGTGGCCATCGCCACCGGCGGCATGGAGCTCGGCGCCACCACGATCATGATCTACGGGTTCCGGGACCGCGAGCTCGTCCTCGACGTCTTCGAGCTGATCACCGGCCTGCGCATGAACCACGCCTACGTGCGCCCCGGCGGCCTCGCCCAGGACCTGCCGCCCGGCGCCATGGACCAGGTGCGCGAGGTCATCAAGAAGATGCGCCGCAACCTCCCCGAATACGACAAGCTCGCCACCGGCAACCCCATCTTCAAGGGCCGCATGCAGAACGTCGGCTACCTCGACCTCGCGGGCTGCATGGCGCTCGGCGCGACCGGGCCCATCCTGCGCTCGACGGGCCTGCCGCACGACCTGCGCAAGGCCCAGCCCTACTGCGGCTACGAGAATTACGAGTTCGACGTCCCCACCGCCGACACCTGCGACGCCTACGGCCGCTTCCTGATCCGGCTGGAGGAGATGAGGCAGTCGCTGCGCATCGTCGAGCAGTGCCTGGACCGGCTGCAGCCCGGCCCGGTCATGGTCGCCGACAAGAAGATCGCCTGGCCCGCCCAGCTGGCCCTCGGCCCGGACGGCCTCGGCAACTCCCTCGACCACATCAAGAAGATCATGGGCACCTCGATGGAGGCCCTCATCCACCACTTCAAGCTGGTGACCGAGGGCTTCCGGGTGCCGCCCGGCCAGGCCTACACGGCCGTGGAGTCCCCCAAGGGCGAGCTGGGCGTGCACGTGGTCAGCGATGGCGGCACCCGCCCCTACCGGGTCCACTTCCGGGACCCGTCCTTCACCAACCTCCAGGCCGTGGCGGCGATGTGCGAGGGCGGCATGGTCGCCGACGTGATCGTCGCCGTCGCGTCCATCGATCCGGTTATGGGAGGCGTCGACCGGTGACTGACGTCGAACTGGGGATGCCCCAACTCCCCGCACCCGACTACCCCGAGGACGTGCGGTCCCGGCTGGAGGCGGATGCCCGTGAGGTGATCGGCCGTTACCCCGACAGCCGCAGCGCCCTGTTGCCCCTGCTCCACCTCGTCCAGGCCGAGGAGGGCCACGTCTCCCGCACCGGCATCCGCTTCTGTGCGGATCTCCTCGGGCTCACCACGGCCGAGGTGACGGCGGTGGCCACCTTCTACACCATGTACCGGCGCAAGCCGGGCGGCGAGTACCAGGTGGGGGTGTGCACCAACACCCTGTGCGCGGTGCTCGGCGGCGACGCCGTCTTCGCCGCGCTCCAGCGCCACTTGGGCGTCGGCAACGGAGAGACCACCGAAGACGGCAAGATCACCCTTGAGCACATCGAGTGCAACGCCGCCTGCGACTTCGCGCCGGTGGTGATGGTCAACTGGGAGTTCTTCGACAACCAGACGCCCGGGAGCGCCGAGCGGCTCGTCGACGACCTGCGCGCCGGGCGCACCGTCACCCCCACCCGCGGGGCGCCCCTGTGCACGTACAAGGAGACGGCCCGCATCCTGGCCGGCTTCCCCGACCAGCGGCCGGGCGCGGTCGAGGCGGGCGGCGGCGCCGGGCCCGCCTCGCTCGCGGGGCTGCGGCTGGCCAAGGGCGAGAGCGCCCCGGCCCGCGTGGGACCGCCGCGCGGCGCGCCCCCGCACGACGAGCAGCCGCCCCGGCACCCGAGCTCCCACGCCCGCCCGTCGCCCGACCACCACCCCTCAACGAGTCCCTCCGGGACGCAGCAGTCTCCGCAGCAGACATCCGCCTCGGACCCCGACCACCCCAGCGGTCCGGTCACCGAGGAGGGGGAAGGATGACCGTGGCACCGGAGATCTTCGAGACCAGCCCGGAGAAACTGCTCACGCCCGTCCTGAGCGCCTTCTGGGACGAGCCCCGCTCCTGGACGCTGGAGACCTACCTGCGGCACGAGGGCTACCAGGGCGTGCGCAAGGCCCTGGCGATGTCCCCCGACGAGGTCATCGCCTACGTCAAGGACTCCGGGCTGCGCGGCCGCGGCGGCGCGGGCTTCCCCACCGGGATGAAGTGGCAGTTCATCCCGCAGGGCGACGGCAAGCCGCACTACCTCGTGGTCAACGCGGACGAGTCCGAGCCGGGCACCTGCAAGGACATCCCCCTCCTCTTCGCCAATCCGCATTCCCTCCTGGAGGGCATGCTGATCGCCTGCTACGCGATCCGCTGCAACCGCGCCTTCATCTATCTGCGCGGCGAAACCGTCCCCGTGCTGCGGCGGCTGCACGAGGCCGTGCGCGAGGCGTACGCGGCGGGCTATCTCGGCCGGAACGTCCTGGGCAGCGGACTCGACGTCGACATCACCGTGCACGCGGGGGCGGGCGCCTACATCTGCGGCGAGGAGACGGCCCTCCTCGACTCGCTCGAAGGGCGCCGCGGCCAGCCCCGGCTCCGGCCCCCCTTCCCCGCCGTCGCGGGCCTGTACGCGTGCCCCACTGTGGTGAACAACGTCGAGTCCATCGCCTCGGTTCCCGCGATCCTCCGGCGCGGCAAGGAATGGTTCCGTTCGATGGGCAGCGAGAAGTCCCCGGGCTTCACGCTCTACTCGCTCAGCGGCCACGTCGCCTCCCCCGGCCAGTACGAGGCGCCGCTGGGCGTCACCCTGCGCCAGTTGCTCGGGATGAGCGGCGGCATGCGCCCCGGCCACCGGCTCAAGTTCTGGACCCCCGGCGGCTCTTCGACGCCGCTGCTCACCGACGAGCACCTGGACGTGCCGCTCGACTACGAGGCCGTGGGTGCGGCCGGCTCCATGCTCGGCACCAAGGCGCTGCAGTGCTTCGACGAGACGACGTGCGTCGTCCGGGCGGTGACGCGCTGGACGGAGTTCTACGCCCACGAGTCCTGCGGCAAGTGCACGCCCTGCCGCGAAGGCACCTACTGGCTGGTGCAGTTGATGCGCGACATCGAGGCGGGCAAGGGCCGGATCCCGGACCTCGACAAGCTCGCCGACATCGCCGACAACATCAACGGCAAGTCCTTCTGCGCCCTCGGCGACGGCGCCGCGAGCCCGATCTTCTCCTCGCTCAAGTACTTCCGCGCCGAGTACGAGCAGCACGTCAAGGGCCGGGGCTGCCCCTTCGACCCGGCGAAGTCCACCGTGTGGGCCGACCAGTCGCACCCGGAGGTGCACGTATGACCGTCACCACGTCCGCACCCTCCGGAGGGGGAGGCGCGGCCGTTCCGCCCGACGACCTGGTGTCCGTCACCATCGACGGCATCGCCGTCTCGGTGCCCAAGGGCACACTCGTGATCCGCGCCGCGGAGCTGCTCGGCATCGAGATCCCGCGCTTCTGCGACCATCCGCTGCTCGATCCCGTCGGCGCCTGCCGCCAGTGCATCGTGGAGGTCGAGGGCCAGCGCAAGCCGATGGCGTCCTGCACCATCACGTGCACGGACGGCATGGTGGTCAAGACGCAGCTCACCTCGCCCGTCGCCGAGAAGGCGCAGCGCGGCGTGATGGAGCTGCTGCTGATCAACCATCCGCTGGACTGCCCGGTCTGCGACAAGGGCGGCGAGTGCCCGCTGCAGAACCAGGCGATGTCCGCCGGCCAGGCCGACAGCCGCTTCGAGGGCCGCAAGCGCACCTACGAGAAGCCGGTGCCGATCTCGGCGCAGGTGCTGCTGGACCGGGAGCGGTGCGTGCTGTGCGCGCGCTGCACCCGCTTCTCCAACGAGATCGCGGGCGACCCGATGATCGAGCTGCTGGAGCGGGGCGCGCTGGAGCAGGTGGGCATCGGCGAGGGCGATCCGTTCCGGTCGTACTTCTCGGGCAACACCATCCAGATCTGTCCGGTGGGCGCGCTGACGTCGGCGGCCTACCGGTTCCGGGCCCGCCCCTTCGACCTGGTCTCCTCGCCGTCGGTGTGCGAACACTGCGCGGGCGGCTGCGCGGTGCGCACGGACCACCGGCGCGGCAAGGTGATGCGCCGCCTGGCCGCGGAGGACCCGGAGGTCAACGAGGAGTGGCTGTGCGACAAGGGGCGCTTCGCGTTCCGCTACGCGCAGCGGCCGGAGCGTTTCACCACCCCGCTGGTGCGGGACGCCGACGGGGTGCTGCGGACGGCGAGCTGGCCCGAGGCCCTGGAGGCCGCGGCCCGCGGGCTGGGCGCGGCCCGGGGCCGCGCCGGGGTGCTCACGGGCGGGCGGCTGACCGTCGAGGACGCGTACGCCTACGCCAAGTTCGCCCGCATCGCCCTGGAGACGCACGACGTGGACTTCCGGGCGCGGGTGCACAGCGCCGAGGAGGCCGACTTCCTGGCGGCCGAAGTGGCCGGTCGGGGGCGGGATCTGGACGGCTCCGGAGTCACCTACCGGTCGCTGGAGGAGGCGCCCGCGGTGCTCCTGGTGGGCCTGGAGGCGGAGGAGGAGGCGCCCGGCATCTTCCTGCGACTGCGCAAGGCGTGGCGCAAGCACGGGCAGCGCACCTTCGCCCTGGCCACGCACGCCACACGGGGCCTGGGGAAGGCGGGCGGCACGCTGCTGCCCGCCGCGCCCGGCACGGAGACGGAGTGGCTGCGGGCGCTGGCCGAGGGGTCGGCGGCGGGGCTGGACGCGAACGGCCGGGCGGCGGCCGACGCGCTGCGCGCCCCCGGCGCGGTGATCCTGGCCGGGGAGCGGCTGGCGGGCGTGCCGGGCGGCCTGACGGCCGCGGTGGCGGCGGCCGCGTCGACGGGCGCGCGCCTGGTGTGGATCCCGCGCCGGGCGGGCGAGCGGGGCGCGGTCGAGGCGGGCGCCCTGCCGGGGCTGCTGCCCGGCGGCCGCCCGGCCACCGATCCCCGGGCCCGGGAGGAGACGGCGGCCGCGTGGGGCGTCGGGGAGCTGCCGCGCAGCCCCGGCCGGGACACCGGCCACATCGTGGAGGCCGCGGCCACCGGCGAGCTGTCGGCGCTGCTGGTGGGCGGCGTGGAGGTCGCGGACCTGCCCGATCCGGCGCGGGCCCGCGAGGCCCTGGACGCGGTGGGCTTCCTGGTGAGCCTGGAGCAGCGGCCGAGCGAGGTGGCGGACCGGGCGGACGTGGTGCTGCCGGTCGCGGCGGTGGCCGAGAAGGCGGGGACGTTCCTCGACTGGGAGGGCAGGGCCCGCCCGTTCGAGCCGGCGATCCGCCGGGAGCAGCTGACGCACGGCGTGGCACAGCTGCCGGACCTGCGGGTGCTGCACATGCTGGCGGACGCCATGGAGGTGAACCTCGCGCTGCCGGACGTCTCCGCGGCGCGGGCCGAGCTGACCCGGCTGGGGTGCTGGGCGGGGGAGCGGGCCGCGGGGCCGGCTTCGAGCGCGGCCGCGCTGCCGCGGCCGGAGCGCGGGGAGGCGGTGCTCGCGGGGCACCGGCTGCTGCTCGACCGGGGCCGGCTGCAGGACGGTGACGACGCGCTGGCGGCCACCCGGCATCCGGCGCTCGCCCGGCTCTCGGCGGCGACGGCCGTGGAGGCGGGGGTGCGCGACGGAGAGGTGCTGGCGGTGACCGGCCCGGCGGGCACGGTCCGGCTGCCCTTGCAGATCACACCGATGCCCGACCGGGTGGTGTGGCTGCCGCTGAACTCCGTGGGCGGCGGCGTCGCTTCGGACACCGGGGTCCGCCCGGGCGGGCTCGTACGGATCGGGGCGGACACCGGCGCGGGCGCCGGGACGCCGGAGACGGAGGAGCGGTCGTGAACCCCTCGCTGCACCACCTCGCGGCCGAGGATCTGTCGATGTTCGGCCGGGACCCGTGGTGGCTGGTCGTCGTCAAGGCGGTCTTCTGCTTCGCGTTCCTCATGGTGACCGTGCTCTTCTCCATCGTCTGGGAGCGCAAGGTCGTCGCCTGGATGCAGCTGCGCATCGGCCCCAACCGGCACGGGCCGTGGGGGATGCTGCAGTCGCTCGCGGACGGCATCAAGCTGATGCTCAAGGAGGACGTGATCGTCCGCCGCGCCGACAAGGTCGTCTACCTGCTGGCGCCGGTCGTCGCGGCGATCCCGGCCTTCATGGCGATCGCCGTGATCCCCTTCGGCCCGGCCGGAAACGAGATCTCGGTCTTCGGGCACCGCACGACGATGCAGCTGACGGACCTGCCGATCGCCGTCCTGTACATCTTCGCCGTCGCGTCCGTGGGCGTCTACGGCATCGTGCTGGCCGGCTGGTCCTCCGGCTCGACCTATCCGCTGCTGGGCGGGCTGCGCTCGTGCGCACAGATGATCAGCTACGAGATCGCGATGGGCGCGGCCTTCGCCTCGGTCTTCCTCTACTCCGGCTCCATGTCCACGTCGGCGATCGTCGAGGCGCAGCACGACCGCTGGTACGTGCTGCTGCTGCCGGTCTCCTTCCTCGTCTACATCGCGACGATGGTGGGCGAGACCAACCGTGCCCCCTTCGACATGCCGGAGTCCGAAGGCGATCTGGTCGGCGGCTTCAACACCGAGTACTCCTCGATCAAGTTCGCGATGTTCATGCTCGCCGAGTACGTGAACATGGTGACGGTCTCGGCGGTCGCGACCACCCTCTTCCTGGGCGGCTGGCAGGCCCCGTACCCGCTGTCCCTGTGGGAGGGCGCCAACCACGGCTGGTGGCCGCTGCTCTGGTTCGTCGTCAAGGTGCAGCTGCTGCTGTTCTTCTTCATCTGGCTGCGCGGCACGCTGCCCCGGGTGCGCTACGACCAGCTGATGAAGCTGGGATGGAAGGTGCTCATCCCGGTGTCGGTGACGTGGCTGATGCTCGTCGCCACCGTGCGGGCGCTGCGCAACGAGAACTACGGCTTCCAGAGCATCGTGCTCTACGTCGGCGGCGCGCTGCTGGCGGTGCTGCTGCTGTCCTTCGTCGTCGACGTCTTCCGCGACCGCGACGGCAGGCGGGGCGCCGAGCCGGCCGACGGCCCGCCGCCCGCCTTCGACCCGATGGCGGGCGGATTCCCGGTGCCGCCGATGCCCGGCCAGAGCCTGCCGCCGGTGCCCCGGCGCAGGCCGCGCGGGGATCGCGAGCTCATTGTCAGTGGCGGAGTGGATACTCTGAGTGACGGAAAGGAGGGCGGCCGTGTCTGACCGGTCTTCCCGGCCCCCGCTGCAGAACCCCGTCGCCGGCTTCGGCGTGACCTTCAAGGCCATGTTCAAGAAGCGGCTGACGGAGCAGTACCCGGAGGAGAAGAAGCACACCGCGCCGCGCTTCCACGGCCGCCATCAGCTCAACCGGCACCCCGACGGCCTGGAGAAGTGCATCGGCTGCGAGCTGTGCGCCTGGGCCTGCCCGGCCGACGCGATCTACGTCGAGGGAGCGGACAACACCGACGAGGAGCGCTACTCGCCGGGCGAGCGCTACGGCCGCGTCTACCAGATCAACTACCTGCGCTGCATCCTGTGCGGCCTGTGCGTCGAGGCCTGCCCCACCCGCGCGCTCACGATGACCAACGAGTACGAACTGGCCGACGCCAGCCGCGAGTCACTGATCTACACCAAGGAGCAGCTGCTCGCCGGGCTCGACGAGCGCATGGTCGACACCCCGCACGCGATCTATCCCGGCATGACCGAAGAGGACTACTACCGGGGCCTGGTGACGGGCGCCGCGCCGGGCACCGTCCGGCAGCCGGCCCGCTCCCAGGGCGAGCGGCCGCAGGAGGACCACGAGGAAGGGGTGGAGGCATGAACGCTGCCGCCACCGCCTCGATGACGTCGACGGGCGAAGCGGTCCAGTTCTGGATCCTGGCCGTCGTCGCCACGGGCGGCGCGCTGGGCACGGTGCTGATGAGGAAGGCCGTGCACAGCGCCCTGTCGCTGGCCGGCACGATGATCGTGCTCGCGGTCTTCTACCTGGCCAACGGCGCGTATTTCCTCGGCGTCGTCCAGAT
Organism: Streptomyces olivoverticillatus; assembly: GCF_014203555.1. Taxonomy (GTDB): domain Bacteria; phylum Actinomycetota; class Actinomycetes; order Streptomycetales; family Streptomycetaceae; genus Streptomyces; species Streptomyces olivoverticillatus. Next base: position 72,168 of record NZ_JACHJH010000005.1, read on the forward strand.
CATCGTCTACACCGGCGCGATCATGATGCTGTTCCTGTTCGTGGTGATGCTCGTGGGCGTCACCGCCGCGGACTCCCTCAAGGAGACGATCCGCGGGCAGCGGTGGCTGGCCGCGCTGTGCGCCCTGGGGTTCGGCGTCCTGCTGTTCGCCGGCATCGCCAACGCCTCGCTGCGCAGCTTCGACGGGCTCGGCCAGGCCAACTCCGGGGGCAACGTCCAGGGGATCGCCGCCCTGTTGTTCACCAAGTACGTCTTCGCCTTCGAAATCACCGGCGCCCTGCTGATCACCGCGGCAGTGGGGGCCATGGTCCTCACCCACCGCGAGCGCACCGAGCGCGCCCCCACGCAGCGCGAGCTGTCCGTGGCGCGGGTGCGCCGCGGCAAGCAGGTGCCGCCGCTGCCCGCCCCCGGCGTCTACGCCCGGCACAACGCGGTCGACGTCCCCGGCCTGCTGCCCGACGGCACGCCCTCGGAGCTCACGGTCAACGCCACGCTGCGCGCCCGCGGCCAGATCCGCGACGTGTCGGCCGAGGCGCTGGGGGAGCTCGCGGCGCTGGAGCAGCGCTCGAGCGAGTGGCAGGGGCAGAAGCAGGGCGAGGGCCGGAAGGGAGCCGCCCAGTGAACCCCGTCAACTACCTCTATCTGGCCGCCCTGCTGTTCACCGTCGGCGCGGCCGGAGTGCTCATCCGGCGGAACGCCATCGTGCTCTTCATGTGCATCGAGCTGATGCTGAACGCCTGCAACCTCGCGTTCGTCACCTTCTCCCGGATGCACGGCAATCTCGACGGCCAGGTCATCGCCTTCTTCACGATGGTCGTGGCCGCCGCCGAAGTCGTCATCGGCCTCGCCATCATCGTGACGATCTTCCGCTCCCGTCATTCGGCCTCGGTCGACGACTCCGGCCTGCTGAAGCTGTAAGGGGACACTGACGGTGGAAAACCTCATCGGATTGCTCGTCCTTGCCCCTTTGCTGGGCGCGGCCGTGCTGCTGTGCGGCGGGCGCAGGCTGGACCGCGCCGGGCACTGGGTCGGCACGCTGCTCGCGGCCGTGTCCTTCGTCATCGGCGTGGTGCTCTTCGCGTACCTGCTGGGCAGGAGCGGCGACGACCGGGAGCTGGGCGTCACGGTGTTCAGCTGGGTGCCCGTCGGCGGCTTCCGCGCCGACGTGGGCTTCCAGCTCGACCAGCTGTCGATGACCTTCGTGCTGCTGATCACGGGCGTCGGCTCGCTGATCCACCTCTACTCGGTCGGCTACATGGCCCATGACGAGCGGCGGCGCCGGTTCTTCGGCTACCTCAACCTCTTCCTGGCCGCGATGCTGCTGCTGGTCCTGGCCGACAACTACCTGCTGCTTTACGTGGGCTGGGAGGGCGTCGGCCTGGCCTCGTTCCTGCTGATCGGCTTCTGGCAGCACAAGCCGAGCGCGGCCACGGCGGCGAAGAAGGCGTTCCTGGTCAACCGCGTGGGCGACATGGGCCTTTCGATCGCCATCATGCTGATGTTCACCACCTTCGGCACCTTCGCCTTCGGCCCCGTCCTCGGCGGCGCGGACGGCGCGGGCGAGGGGCGGCTGACCGCGATCGGGCTGATGCTGCTGCTGGCCGCCTGCGGCAAGTCCGCCCAGGTGCCGCTGCAGTCCTGGCTCGGCGATGCGATGGAGGGCCCGACGCCCGTCTCGGCGCTGATCCACGCGGCCACGATGGTCACGGCCGGGGTCTATCTGATCGTCCGCTCCGGGGCCATTTTCGAGGGCGCGCCGGACGCCCAGACGGCCGTGGTCACGGTCGGTGCGGTCACGCTGCTCTTCGGTGCGATCGTCGGTTGCGCGAAGGACGACATCAAGAAGGCCCTCGCGGGCTCGACCATGTCCCAGATCGGCTACATGATCCTCGCCGCCGGGCTGGGCCCCGTCGGCTACGTCTTCGCGATCATGCACCTGGTGACGCACGGCTTCTTCAAGGCCGGCCTCTTCCTCGGCGCGGGTTCCGTCATGCATGCCATGGACGACGAGGTCGACATGCGGCACTACGGCGGCCTGCGGACATACATGCCGATCACCTTCGTCACCTTCGGCCTCGGCTATCTGGCCATCATCGGCTTTCCCGGCCTGTCCGGCTTCTTCTCCAAGGACAAGATCATCGAGGCGGCCTTCGCCAAGGGCGGCACCGAGGGCTGGATCCTGGGCGGGGCGGCGCTGCTGGGCGCGGCCATCACCGCCTACTACATGACGCGCGTCATGCTGATGACCTTCTTCGGCGAGAAGCGCTGGCAGCCCGCCCCCTCCCCGGCGGAGCCCGGCGCCGAGCCCGCGGCCGCGCACGGCGCGGGCGAGCTGCCCCACCCGCACGAGGCGCCGAGGACCATGACCGTCCCGATGATCGTCCTCGCCGTCGGATCGGTCTTCGCCGGCGGCCTGTTCACGGTGAACAATGCCTTCGTGAAGTGGCTGGAGCCCGTCACCGGCCACGAGGAGGGCCACTCTCCCGTCAGCGCGCTCACGGTCACCGCGGCCACCATGGCCGTCCTCGTCGTGGGCGTGGCGCTCGCCTGGGCGCAGTACGGGCGCAGGCCGGTGCCGGTCACCGCGCCGCGCGGCTCGCTGCTCACCCGGGCGGCCCGCCGCGACCTCCTCCAGGACGACTTCAACCACGTGGTGCTGGTCCGCGGCGGCGAACACCTCACCCGCAGCCTTGTCTACGTCGACCACACCGTGGTCGACGGCGTGGTCAACGGCACCGCCGCCTCCGTCGGCGGCCTGTCGGGCCGGATGCGCAAGCTGCAGAACGGCTACGCCCGGTCGTACGCGGTCTCGATGTTCGGCGGCGCGGCGGTGCTCATCGCCGCCACCTTGCTGATGAGGGCGGTCTAGTCATGTCATTTCCCCTGCTGACGCTCACCGCGGCCGTCCCTGCGCTCGGCGCGGTGGCCACGGCCGCCGTGCCGGCGGCGCGGCGCACCGCCGCCAAGTGGACGGCGCTGGCGTTCTCGCTGGCCACGCTGGTGCTCGCGGCGGTGCAGCTGGTGCGCTTCGCGCCGGGCGCCAAGGGCCCGTTCCAGCTCACCGAGTCGCACGCCTGGATCAAGGACTTCGGGGTCCGCTACGAGCTGGGCGTGGACGGCATCGCGGTGGCGCTGATCGCCCTGACCGCCGTACTGGTCCCGTTCGTGATCCTCGCGGGCTGGCACGACGCCGACCCCCTGGAGACCAAGAGCTCGCGCTGGCGGCCCACCCAGGGCTTCTTCGCCCTGATCCTCATGGTCGAGGCGATGGTGCTGATCGCCTTCGAGGCCACCGACGTCTTCCTCTTCTACATCTTCTTCGAAGCCATGCTCATCCCGATGTACTTCCTCATCGGCGGCTTCGGCGACCGGGCGGGGGAGCACGGCGAGGCCGAGACGGCGGCCCAGCGCTCGTACGCCGCGGTGAAGTTCCTGCTCTACAACCTCGCGGGCGGCCTGATCATGCTGGCCGCCGTCATCGGGCTGTACGCGGTCACCGCCCACCAGCTCGGCGCCGGCACCTTCTCGCTCCAGGAGATCACCCAGGCGCGGGCGGACGGCAGGCTGGAGTTCGCGACCACCACCGAACGGGCGCTGTTCCTCGGCTTCTTCTTCGCCTTCGCGGTGAAGGCGCCGCTGTGGCCGCTGCACACCTGGCTGCCCAACGCCATGGGCGAGGCCACCGCGCCCGTGGCCGTGCTGATCACGGCGGTGGTCGACAAGGTCGGCACCTTCGCGATGCTCCGCTTCTGCCTCCAGCTCTTCCCCGAGGCGTCGAAGTGGGCGACGCCGGCGATCCTCGTGCTGTCGCTGGTGAGCATCCTCTACGGGGCGCTGCTGGCCGTGGGGCAGCGGGACATCAAGCGGCTGATCGCCTATGCCTCGATCTCGCACTTCGGCTTCATCATCCTGGGCATCTTCGCGATGACCACCCAGGGCCAGAGCGGCGCGACGCTCTACATGGTCAACCACGGCATCTCCACCGCCGCGTTGATGCTCGTCGCGGGCTTCCTGATCTCCCGGCGCGGCTCGCGGCTCATCGCCGACTACGGCGGCGTGCAGAAGGTGGCGCCGGTGCTCGCGGGCACCTTCCTGGTGAGCGGCCTGGCCACGCTCTCGCTGCCGGGGCTCGCGCCGTTCGTCTCCGAATTCCTGGTGCTGGTCGGCACGTTCACCCGGCACCCGGTCATCGGGGGCATCGCGACGCTGGGCATCGTGCTCGCCGCGCTGTACGTGCTGGTGCTCTACCAGCGCACGATGACCGGCCCCGTGCGCGAACAGGTGCGCCGGATGCCCGACCTCAGGGCGCGGGAGCTGGCCGTGGTGGCGCCGCTGATCGCGCTGCTGCTGTTCCTCGGCGTCTACCCCAAACCGCTGACGAAGATCGTCAATCCGGCGGTCGAGCACACGATGTCGCAGGTGCACAAGACGGACCCGCGGCCCGACGTGCCCGTGAAAGCCCCCGTGACAGCCCATGACGTGGAGGCCGCGAAGTGAGCCACGCAGCATCTGTCCACAGCCTGTGGACACTGGCGGCCGACGCGCCGAAGAAGATCCCCGGGCCGCACATCGAGTACGCCCAGCTGGCGCCGGTGCTCATCGTGCTCGGCGCCGCCCTGCTGGGCGTCCTCGTCGAGGCGTTCCTGCCGCGCCGCGCCCGCTACCACGCCCAGGTCCTGCTGACCGTGGTCGGCCTGGCCGCCGCCTTCGCCTCCGTGGTCGCCCTGGCCGTCGGCGGCTACGCCCACGACAAGGCGCACGTCGCAGCCATGGGCGCCGTCGCCGTCGACGGGCCGGCGCTCTTCCTCCAGGGCACCGTCCTGCTCGTCGGCCTCGTCGCCGTCTTCACCTTCGCCGAGCGGCGCCTGGACCCGGCCGTGCAGGGAAGGCCGGTGGACTCCTTCGCCGCGCAGGCCGGTGCCGTGCCGGGCGGCGACGCCGAGCAGCGCGCGGTCATGGCGGGCTTCGTGACCACCGAGGTCTTCCCCGTCCTCCTCTTCGCGATCGGCGGCATGCTGGTCTTCCCCGCCGCCAACGACCTGCTGACGCTCTTCGTCGCGCTGGAGGTCTTCTCGCTCCCCCTGTACGTGCTGTGCGCCCTCGCCCGCCGCCAGCGGCTGCTCTCGCAGGAAGCGGCCGTCAAGTACTTCCTGCTGGGCGCCTTCTCCTCGGCGTTCCTGCTGTTCGGCGTGGCGCTGCTGTACGGCTACGCGGGCACGGTCACCTACGCGGGCATCGCCGACGTGGTGAGCGGCAACGTCCAGACGCCCGGCCCGGCGCTCGCCGACACGATGGGCAACGACGCACTGCTCCTCGTCGGCGGAGCCATGGTGCTGATGGGGCTGCTGTTCAAGGTGGGTGCGGTGCCGTTCCACATGTGGACGCCCGACGTCTATCAGGGCGCCCCCACGCCGGTCACCGGCTTCATGGCCGCCGCCACCAAGGTCGCCGCCTTCGGCGCGCTGCTGCGGCTGCTGTACGTCGTCCTGCCCGGCATGCGCTGGGACTGGCGGCCGGTGATGTGGGGCGTCGCGATCGTCACCATGCTCGTGGGCGCCATCGTGGCCGTCACCCAGACCGATGTGAAGCGGCTGCTGGCCTACTCCTCCATCGCCCACGCGGGGTTCATCCTCGCCGGTGTCATCGCCGTCAGCCCGGCCGGGGTGTCCTCGGTCCTCTTCTATCTGGCCGCGTACTCCTTCGTCACCCTCGGCGCGTTCGCGGTGGTCACGCTGGTGCGCGACGCCGGCGGAGAGGCCACGCACCTGTCCAAGTGGGCCGGGCTCGGGCGGCGTTCGCCGCTGGTGGCCGCGGTCTTCGCGGTCTTTCTGCTGGCCTTCGCGGGCATCCCGCTGACCAGCGGATTCGCGGGGAAGTTCGCGGTGTTCAAGGCGGCGGCGCAGGGCGGGGCGGCGCCGCTGGTGATCATCGGTGTGCTGTCGTCGGCGATCGCCGCGTTCTTCTACATCCGGGTGATCGTGCTGATGTTCTTCAGCGAGCCGAAGGCGGACGGCCCGACGGTCGCCGTGCCCAGCCCGGTGACGTCCGTGGCCATCGCACTCGGCGTCATCGTCACCGTCGTCCTCGGCGTGGCCCCGCAGTACTTCCTGGACCTGGCCGGACAGGCCGCGGTGTTCGCGCGCTGAGCGCCCGGTACGCAGACCGCCGCCCGGCACCCTTGCGCAGGGTGCCGGGCGGCGGTGCGTGCGGTGCGATGCGGCGCGTCAGTGGCCGATCTTGCTCAGGTCGGGAAGCTGCCCGGCGCCGCCCGCCGCCCCGGCCCCGTCGGCCTTGACGAAGGTGTCCTTGCGGCCCGAAGCCCAGGAGACGGTGAGCGACTTGCCGTCCGAGCTCACGATGGTGCCCTGGCTGCGGGTGGTGTCGCCGTCGTTGCACTTGAGGGTCAGGGTGACCGGCTTGGCGCTCTGGTTCACCTCACCCGGGCAGATGTGCTTGCCGTTGACGACCGCGCCCTTGGAGCCGTGGATGGACAGGCCCACGGCGCCGTCCGCGCTCTGGGCCGTGCCCCAGGCGCCGTCCACCGAGCCGGTCGTGCCACCGGCGGGAGCGCTGCTCGCGCCACCCGCGGCGGGCGCGGCGGGCGCCTGCGAGCCGGCGGCCGCCGGAGGCGTCGCGGGCACCTTCTTGTCGCCGCCGTCGCTGCTCTTGCTGCAACCCGTCATCAGCACAGCGGCGAAGACCGCCGCCCCCGTGATCTGTACTGCCTTGCGCACGTGCGCCCTCTCGTCGTTTTCACCGTTTTATGGATCTGAACACGACAAGCTAGCAGCGGAACCGGGCCGGATCATTCCGAGGGCCGCCCGGCGGGCGAAGTGGGAAAGTCATCCAGCTTGGGCAGTTCGACCTTGATGGCGCCCGGATTCTGAAGGGTGTTGATGCGCCCGTTCTGCCACGCCACCTTGATCGCCTTGCCGCCCGGCAGCAGGGCCGCCGTGCCGGAGATGGCGCTCTGCTTGCCGTTGCACTTGAGGTCCAGCGTGGCCGCGGACTCGGACTGCCGCGCCTCGCCCATGCAGGTGGACTCGGGGTCGGAGTAGACGGCCGAGGTGCCGACGATGTGCATGCTCACCCCGTCCGAGGTGGTCGACACCCAGATGCCGTCGAACTTCTTTCCGTCCGGCTTCTGTTGGGAAGGGTTGGCCGAGGCGCCCGGGACGCCCGGGGCCACGATGCCCGGCCGTGAGGGATGTGCCGACGCCGTCGGCGAGGCGGACGGCTGCTGCGCCGCCGACGTCTCCCCGGCGCCCTTGCCGCCGCCCCCGCTCGTACCGCAACCCGTCACCAGCACGGCGGTTATGACCGCCGCCCCTGTCCACCGTGCCGCCTCGCGCACCGCATCTCCTCAGCCCGTCGCACCGAGCAGGCAAGCTAACAGGCCGCCTCCCGGGCGGCACAGCCCGACCGGCTCAGCCGCCCCCGCCGGACTGGCTCGCCCGGTCCTCCCGCACGTTGCGGTAGACCGCCAGCGCCGTCCACTCCTCGTGCACCAGCCGCCGCAACGACCTGCGCACGGACCGCTGGTCCCAGCTCGGATACAGCCGCGACGTCACCCCCGCCGCCGCCACCAGCGCGGCGAGCTTGCGCTCGCGCGGCGTGGGCAGCCCGGCGTGCAGCGCCGCGTCGAAGCGCTGCCGCACCTCCGTGCTCCGCTCGGCCTGCCCGGCCGGGAAGCGGTGATAGGGGACGAAGCCGAGGAAGCGACGGGTCTCCGCACGCAGCGCACCCCGCTCGATCAGGCGGGCCAGCCACTCCTCCTCCTGGCGCCGGGCCGCCCGGCGCACCCAGGCCCGCACCCGGGGCGAGCCCGCGCGCCGCCCCTTGGCGGACACGCCCAGGCTCGCCAGCGCGTCCGCCAGCAGCGGATCGCCGGGCGGAATGGGGTGGGTCACCACCGCCCGCCCGCGCTCCTCGGCTATGTGCCCGCTCAGCTCCAGCTCCGCCAGGGCCGCCCCCGCCACCGCGTACTGCAGGAAGCGGCCCTGGCACAGCCGGCTTCCGGAGACCGGGTTGAGGGAGAGCAGCAGCACTTCCTCCGGCAGCATGAGCGCGGCGGCGGGGTCTGTCATGCGCCGGGCGCGGGCGCGGTGCGCGCCGGGACGATCCGGCCGGTGACCTCGCCGAGGCCGATCCGGGCGCCGTCCGGGCCCGGGGCCCAGGCGGTGAGGGTGACCTCGTCACCGTCGGCCAGGTAGGGGCCCTTGCCCTGGGTGAGTTCGAGGAGGCAGCCGAGCTGGTCGGGCTCGGGGCCGCTGACGGTGCCGGAGGCGAAGAGGTCGCCCGTGCGCAGCGAGGCGCCGTTGACGGTCATGTGGGCCAGCTGCTGCGCGGCCGTCCAGTACATGGCGGAGAAGGGCGGCCGGGAGATCGTCTCGCCGTTGACGGTCACCTCGATGCGCAGGTCGATGCCGCCGGGCTCGGCGTGGGCGTCGTCGAGGTAGGGCAGCAGCGGGAACGTCCGCGCGGGCGGGGCCGTGCGGGCCTCGTCGAAGGCGTCCAGCGGGGTGATCCAGGCGGAGACCGAGGTGGCGAAGGACTTGCCGAGGAACGGGCCGAGCGGCACGTACTCCCACGCCTGGAGGTCGCGGGCCGACCAGTCGTTGACGAGGCAGACGCCGAAGACGTGCTCGCGGAAGTCGGCCAGCGCGACGGGGGTGTTCACCGGTGCGGGCGTGCCGACGACGAAGCCGACCTCGGCCTCGATGTCGAGCCGCAGCGAGGGCCCGAAGGAGGGCGTGGGGTCGGCGGGGGCCTTGCGCTGGCCCTGGGGGCGCACGACGTCGGTGCCGGAGACCACGACGGTGCCCGAACGCCCGTGGTAACCGATGGGCAGGTGCTTCCAGTTGGGCGTGAGGGGCTCGCCGTCTGGGCGGAAGATGCGGCCCACGTTGGTGGCGTGGTGCTCGCTGGCGTAGAAGTCGACGTAGTCGGCGACCTCGAAGGGCAGGTGCAGGTTCACCTCGGCCAGCGGGTGGAAGTGCGGGCCGTCCAGCCAGCCGCGGATCTCCGCGCGCACCGCCTGCCACACCTCGCGGCCCGCCGCCATCAGGGGGTTGAGGGTCGGCTGTGCCAGCAGGGGCGCGTGGGCGGAGCCGTGCGCCTCGGCGGCCGCGGCCGCATCGAGGACGTGTGCGCCGTAGCGGACGCCGATGCGGGGGCGGTCGGGTGCGTCGGGGGTGGTGAAGACGCCGTAGGGGAGGGTGTGCGCGCCGAAGGGGTCGCCTTCGGGCAGCTCACGGGGGCTGTGCTGGGGCATGGGACGCTGCCTCGCCTTCTCCTGGGACGCTCCGTGGGGCCGGGTGGGCCGTTCCCCACACAGTACGGGTTGATCTCCGCGGGGCAAGGGGTGTCCGACAGGTGTCCGACCACTGGCTAAAGGGTGGGCAATGTCCGGTAACTCCTTGCTGGAGGCGTGGATTCCGAAGTAGCGTCCTAAGTCGGGTCACACTCAATGGGGGGCCGCTGAGGCTGAGTGGCCGAGGGGGGTGCTGGTGGCGAGCAGGAGTGCGCCCGTGGCGGTGGACCGGTCCGTTCCGGGGCTGATCGTGAAAATCGGCGACTATCCCCTGCACCATGGCGGAGTCGGGGCGATCCGCAGTCTCGGCCGGCTGGGAGTCCCCATGTACGCCATCACCGAGGACAGCTGGACGCCCGCCGCCGTCTCCCGCTATCTGCGGTCCGGTTTCGTCTGGCCGACGACCGGCACCGAGCGGGCCGAGGAGCTGGTGGCCGGGCTGCTGCAGATCGGCCGGCGGATCGGCCGCCCGGCGGTGCTGATCCCCACGGACGAGGAAGCGGCGGTGCTGATCGCCGAGCACGCCGAGGAGCTGGCGGGCCCCTTCCTCTTCCCGCCGGTGGAGAGCGGCCTGCCGCGCAGACTGGCGAGCAAGCAGGGGCTGCACGAGCTGTGCGTGGAGCACGGGGTGCCCTCCCCGGCGGCCCTCTTCCCCGCCTCGTACGAGGAGATCGAGAAGTACGCCTCGGTGGCCGCCTTCCCTCTGGTGGCCAAGAACCGCGAGGCGTTCGAGCGCCGCCGACATCCGGCCGTGCACGGCACCACCCGCATCAAGGGCCCCCGCGAGCTGCTGGAGCTGGCGAAGGCCTGGGGACCGTCCCCGGGCGTGATCCTCCAGGAGTACCTGCCCCGCGACCAGGCCGAGGACTGGATCGTGCACGCCTACTTCGACGCGGAGAGCACCCCGCTGGCGTTGTTCACCGGCGTCAAGGTGCGCTCCTGGCCGCCGCACGCCGGCATGACGGCCAACGCCTACGTCGTGGACAACCCCGAACTGGCCGCGATGGCCGCCCAGTTCATCAAACAGATCGGCTTCTGCGGGATCATCGACCTGGACTGGAGGTTCGACCGGCGTGACGGCCGGTACAAACTGCTGGACTTCAACCCCCGGATGGGCGCCCAGTTCCGCCTGTTCGAGAACGAGGCGGGCATCGACGTCGTACGGGCCCAGCACCTGGACCTCACCGGACGGCAGGTGCCCGAGGGCGAACAGCTCGCCGGGCGGCGCTTCATCGTGGAGAACATCGACCTCCCCGCCTTCGCCGCCTACCGCCGCAGCGGATACACCACCCCCCACGCTCCCCGCCGCGCCAGCGGCACCGAGCTGGCGTGGGCCGCCCGTGACGACATGAAGCCGTTCTTCACCATGCTCGCCCGGTTCGTGCGGCCGGGCGTGCGGCACGTACGGCAGCTGTGGCGGGACCGGCGCCGGGCCGCTGCCGCCGCGGCCGAATGACAGCGCACCACCCTGCCGAGTAACCAGCGCCGGCCCCGCCGGGCCGGCGAACGCGCCGAGCAACGCCCTGGGAGGGGACTCGTGACACTTCCCGTAGCCGTCATCGGGGCCGGTCCGTACGGCCTCTCGACCGCAGCACATCTCAAGGCGCGCGCCGTTCCGACGCGCGTCTTCGGCTCGCCGATGGTGAGCTGGCGCGAGCACATGCCCGCCGGGATGCTGCTGAAATCCACCCCCGTGGCGTCGAGCATCGACGCGCCGCAGCCGGGGCACACGCTCTTCGACTTCTGCCAGGACGTGGGGGAGAAGCGCTACGAGTCGGACTGGGACACCATCCCGGTGGAGACCTTCGCCCGCTACGGCCTGTGGTTCCAGCGGCGGCTGGTGCCGGCCCTGGAGCAGGTGCGGGTGGTGTCCGTGGACCGCCGCGGCTCCGGCGGCGGCTTCGAGCTGAAGCTGGACTCCGGGGAGCAGTTCGCCGCGAAGGCGGTGGTGGTGGCCAGCGGGCTGAGCGGGCTGGCGCAGCTGCCGCCCGAGCTGGCCGCGGCCGTGCCGGCGGGCCCCTCGGTGAACGGGCCGGTCTCGCACAGCTCCCAGCACCGCGATCTGACGGCCTTCGCCGGGCGCGACGTGGTCGTGGTCGGCGCCGGGCAGTCGGCCCTGGAGACCGCGGTGCTGCTGGCCGATGCGGGGGCCGCCTCCGTACGGGTGGTTGCCCGGCGGCGGGGCGCGGTGCGCTTCGGCGCGGCGCCGGACGGGCAGTCGCCGTTCAAGCCCGACACCCCCTTCGGGCGGGCCTGGTCGCTCTACGCCTTCTCGTACCACGCGGACGGCTTCCGGCGCCTGCCCGCGCCGACGCGCCGGTTTCTGGTGCAGCGCGTGCTGGGGCCGCTGGGGGCGTGGTGGCTGCGCGAGAGGTTCGTGGGCCGGGTGCAGGTGACGGACGGCAAGCGGATCGTGCGGGCCCGCGTGGAGCAGGGGCGCCCGGTGCTCACGCTCGCCGGCGAGGGGGAGAGCGGCGCGGAGAGCGAGTTGCGGGCCGACCACGTGATCGCGGCGACCGGCTACCGGATGGACGTGGCGGCGCTGGACTTCCTGGGCGCGGGGCTGCGCACCCGGCTCGCGGTGAGCGCGGGCGGGCCCCGGCTGGGCGCCGGATACCGCTCCTCGGTGCCGGGGCTGTTCTTCACGGGGCTGCCCGCGGCGGCCAGCTACGGGCCGGTCATGCGGTTCGTGTGCGGCACGGACTACGCCTCGCCGCGCCTGGCACGGGCCGTGGCGGCGCTCTAAGCGGCACCACCCGATGTGGGCAGCCGTTCCGCTGGGCGGAACGGCTGCCCACATCGGCGAGTACGGGGATCGGCGCGGAGGCGCCGCCGGTGATCGAGAGCCGACCGGATACGCTGACTTTCGGTAGAGGACAGCGACACATCGACAATCCCCGTGTTCGCAGGCAGACAGGAGTATCCCTCGTGACCGTCGTCGGGCCTTTTGGGCTGAGCGTGCGGGACCAGGCTCTTGAAGCCGATGTCCAGGCCGGGTTGGCCGCTGTCGAGGAGGGCCTCCTGGAGGCCACCAAGAGCGGTGTCCCCTTCATCACGGAGGCCGCCCAGCACCTGGTACAGGCAGGAGGCAAGCGGTTCCGCCCGCTGCTGGTGATGCTCGCCGCGCAGTTCGGCGACCCGTACGCCCCCGGGGTGGTGCCGTCGGCCGTCGTCGTCGAGCTCACCCATCTGGCCACGCTCTACCACGACGACATCATGGACGAGGCCGAGGTGCGGCGCGGCGTGGACAGCGCCAACGCCCGCTGGGGCAACTCCGTGGCCGTCCTCACCGGCGACTTCCTCTTCTCCCGCGCCTCCCGGATCCTCGCCGACCTCGGCCCGGAGGCCGTCCGCATCCAGGCCGAGGCATTCGAGCGGCTGGTCACCGGGCAGATCCTGGAGACGGCGGGCCCGCGCGACGGCCGCGACCCCATCGAGCACTACCTGGACGTCCTCGAGGGCAAGACGGGGTCGCTGATCGCGGTCTCCATGCGCTACGGGGCGATGATGTCCGGCGCCGACGAGCGCATCGTGGAGACCCTCACCCACTACGGCGAGCGGCTGGGCATCGCCTTCCAGCTCGCCGACGACGTGCTCGACATCGCCAGCGACTCCCACGAGTCGGGCAAGACGCCCGGCACGGACCTGCGCGAGGGCATCGCCACGCTGCCCGTCCTCCACCTGCGCGCCCGCGCCGCGGCCTCCGGCCTGCCGGAGGACCAGGAGCTGTGCGCGATGCTCGACGGCGACCTCGGCGACGACGCGCTGCTCGGCGAGGTGCTGCGGCGGCTGCGCGCCCACCCCGCGCTGGAGCAGGCCCGCCGGGACACCATCCGCTACGCGGAGGAGGCGCGGGCCACGCTGGCGCCGCTCCCCGAATGCTTCGCCAAGCAGGCGCTTGAGCAGCTGTGCGACGCGGTGGTCCACCGGGCGGGCTGACCCCCGCCCGTCAGCCGTGCGGCAGTACTCGCCATACGCCCCGTCATACCCAAGGCGTATGGCGAGTTGATCCCGTCGGCTGACGTCCGCAGGCCCCCTCTTTGGTGGAATGGAATCCCCCACCGAGCGGTCGGGCCACAATTGAGCCTGAGTGCGAGCGACCGCCGGCGACCACGGAGGTAGAGGCACATGGCACGGAACGAGTCCACGTCCGGGACGGGCACGGGCCGCCGGAAGGCGGTTCGCTATGCGGTGCCGGTCGCGGTGGCGGGTGTTGCGGCGGCGACCATCGGGATCGGCTCGGCGCTCGCCAGCACCGGCAGCCCCGATCTGCCGAAGATCAGCGCGCAGGACCTCATAGCCAAGATGGCCGCGTCGGACACGCAGCAGCTGTCCGGCTCCGTCCGGGTCACCACCGACCTGGGTCTGCCCTCGCTCCCGGCCGGTCTGGCCTCGGGCATGGGCGGCAAGGGCGGCGACCACAAGGGCGGTTCCGCCCCCGACCCGCAGGCCAAACTGACCGAACTGGCGTCCGGCACGCACACGCTGCGGGTGGCCGCCGACGGCCCCGACAAGCAGCGGGTGTCGATCGTCGAGCAGGCCGCCGAGTACAGCGTGATCCACAACGGCGACCAGGTCTGGGCGTACGACAGCGCGACCAACACCGTTCACCACTCCACCGATCGGCAGCACCGGGCCGACGGCAAGCGCGGCGGCAAGCACGACGACAAGGGCGACAAGACCGGCATCGGCGAGGCGTCCCCGCAGGAGCTGGCCAAGAAGGTGCTGGCGGCCTCCGACGACACGACGGCCGTCACGGTCGACGGCACGGTCAAGGTCGCCGGGCGGGACGCCTACCAGCTGGTCATCAAGCCCAAGCAGTCCGAGTCGACGGTCGGCGCGGTGCGGATCGCGGTCGACGCCAAGAACGGCGTCCCGCTGAAGTTCACCCTCTCGCCCAAGAGCGGCGGCAAGGCGGCCGTCGAGGCGGTCTTCACCAAGGTCGACTTCGGCAAGCCGGGCGCGGACACCTTCTCCTTCACCCCGCCCAAGGGCGCCAAGGTCACCGAGGGCGACGGCAAGCAGCAGGGTCACGAGCAGCAGGGCCGCGAGCACCAGGGCAAGCTGCCCGAGGGCCTGCCCGGCGCCGACGCCGGTTTCTCCGGCTCGAAGAACGTCATCGGCAAGGGCTGGACCTCGATCGCCGAGATCAAGGGCGGCAAGGACGCGGGCGCCGCGGTCACCGGCAAGGGCAAGAGCCACGGCTCCGAGGCCTCCTCGCTGATGGACGGCTTCGGCTCCAAGGTGTCGGGCAAGTTCGGCTCCGGCCGCGTCTTCAGCACCCGCATCGTCAACGCCCTGATGACGGACGACGGCAAGGTCTACGTCGGCGCCGTCTCCAAGGACGCGCTGGTCAAGGCCGCCGACGCCGCCAAGTAGGACCTGCTGGAGCAAGGACGGGGAAGCCGATGGAACCGGTGATCGCCACGCTCGGCCTCACCAAGCGCTACCGCGGTGGGCAGCTCGCCGTCGACGGGCTCGACCTCGTCGTGCCGCGGGGCAGTGTCTTCGGCTTCCTCGGGCCCAACGGCTCCGGCAAGACCACCACCATCCGGATGCTGATGGGGCTGATCGAACCGACGTCGGGCACCGCCCGGGTGCTGGGCGAGGCGATGCCCGGCGCCGGGCGGCGGGTGCTGCCGAGGGTGGGCGCCCTGATCGAGGGGCCCGCCCTCTACGGCTTCCTCAGCGGCCGCGACAATCTCGTGCGGTTCGACGCCGCCGACCCCACCGCCGACCCCCGCACCCGGGCCGCCCGCGTCGAGGGCGCCCTGGATCGGGTGGGCCTCGCGGGCGCCGCGGGCAAGAAGGCCCGTGCCTACTCGCTCGGCATGAAGCAGCGCCTCGGCCTGGCCTCGGCGCTGCTGCGGCCGCGCGAGCTGCTCGTGCTGGACGAGCCGACCAACGGCCTCGACCCGCAGGGCATGCGCGAGATCCGGTCCCTGGTGCGGCAGCTGGCCTCGGACGGCACCACGGTCTTCCTCTCCTCGCACCTCCTCGACGAGATCGAGCAGGTCTGCACGCACGCGGCCGTCATGGCACAGGGCCGGCTGCTGACCCAGGGCACGGTGGCCGACCTCGCCTCCTCGGTCCGCGGCCGGCTGGCCGTCACCACCCCCGACACAGCGGATGCCGTACGGGTCCTCAAGGAGCACGGAGTGATCGACCTCGTCGTCACCGACGACCGCGTCACCGGCGAACTGCCCGCCGCCGGGCCGCCGGACCTCGCCGACGTCAACGCCGCGCTCGTCCGGGCGGACGTCCGCGTCCGGGCCTTCGGCACGCAGCGGGCCTCGCTGGAGGACGCTTTCGTCGCGCTCACCGGGGAGGGTTTCGATGTCGCAGGCTGAGACGGCGGCCGCGGTGCGGGCCCCGAGCCCGCTGTGGGGGCTCTCGCTCCTGCGCAGCGAGGTGGGCACGACCTTCCGGCGGTGGCGGACGCTCGCGCTGCTGGGCGTGCTGGCCGCGGTGCCGGTGCTGGTGGGCATCGCCGTGAAGGTCGAGACGCGCGGCGGCGGCTCGGGCGGGCACGACGGCGGGGGCCCGGCCTTCATCAGCCAGGTCACCAACAACGGCCTCTTCCTGGTCTTCACGGCCCTCGCCGCCACGCTGCCGTTCTTCCTCCCGATGGCCGTCGGGGTGATCGCGGGCGACTCGATCGCGGGCGAGGCGAGCGCGGGGACGCTGCGCTATCTCCTCGTCGCGCCCGCCGGGCGGACGCGGCTGCTGCTCGCCAAGTTCGCGACGGCGATGCTCTTCTGCCTGGTGGCCGCCTTCGTGGTGGCCGCCTCGGCGCTGGCGGTCGGGGCGCTGCTCTTCCCGCTGGGCGACGTCACGCTGATCAGCGGGACGACGATATCGCTGGGCGAAGGGCTGCTGCGGGCGGCTCTGATCGCGGTGGTGGTGGCCATGTCGCTGATGGGCGTGGCGGCGCTGGGGCTCTTCGTGTCGACCCTCACCAACAGCGGCATCGCGGCGATGGCCACGACGGTGGGTCTGCTGATCACGGTCCAGATCCTGGACCAGTTCCCGCAGCTGCACGCGATCCAGCCGTATCTCTTCCCGCACTACTGGCTGAGCTTCGCGGATCTGCTGCGGGATCCGGTCTACTGGGACCAGATGCTGCGCAATCTGGGCCTGCAGGCGCTCTACGCGGCCGTGTTCGGGTCGGCGGCCTGGGCGCGGTTCACGGCGCGGGACGTGACCGTGTGAGCCGGACGGGCCCGCAGGGGCCCGTCCGACTCCAAGGGCGCTGCGTCAGCGCGAGGAGCCCGAGCCGCCGCTCAGCGACCACACCGCGTACGCGATCGCGTCGCTGTTGTTCTTGAGCGCCGTGTCCGAGAGGTTCGCGTACGTGTCGCAGGACCGGTGGTAGCAGGCGTCGAACGCCTTGCCCTGGGTGCCGCCCCACTTCGCCGCCTGGTCGGCGGACTTGATGTAGTCCGCCCCGCTGAACAGGCCGCCCACGGGTATGCCCGCGTCCTGGAAGGGCGCGTGGTCGGAGCGGCCGTCGCCCTCCGTGTCGACCTCGGTGGCGATGTCCTTGCCGGCGAAGTAGTTCTCGAAGAGCCCTTCGAGCGGCTGGTCGTAGCCGTAGACGAAGTAGCCCGGGTTCGGCGAGCCGATCATGTCGAAGTTCAGATACGCGTCGATCTTCGACCGCTCGGCGGCGGGCAGCTTGTCCACGTAGTTCCGCGAGCCGACCATGCCCAGCTCCTCGGCGCCCCACCAGGCGAACCGCAGGTGCTTGTCGGGGTGGTAGCCCTCGCGGGCCACGGCGAGGGCGACTTCGAGGATGCCGGCCGAGCCGGAGCCGTCGTCGTTGATGCCGGGGCCGGCCTGGACCGAGTCGAGGTGGGCGCCGGTGAAGACGACGTGGTTGGCGTCGCCGCCGGGCCAGTCGGCGACGAGGTTGTAGCCCGTCGTGCCGCCGGAGGAGGTGAAGGGCTGGACGGTGGTGGTGTATCCGGCGGCGTCCAGCTTGGCCTTGACGTAGTCGAGGGACGCCTTGTAGCCCGGGCGGCCGTGGGCGCGGTTGCCGCCGTTGGCGCGCGCTATGGACTGCAGTTGACCGAGGTGTGCCTTGACGCCCGCGACGGGTATGTCCGGGGCGCCCGCCGTGTGCCGGGCGGCGACGGGGGCGGCGTGGGCGCTCGCGGTGGTGGGGACCGCGGTGGCCGGGGCCGGGGACATGCCGAGCAGGGCGGCGGTCAGGGCCGCACCGGCGGCCAGCGGAAGGGCTCTGCGCGTGCTGTGGGTTCTGAGGGGCCTGTGGGGGCTGCGGGTCAGGGTTGGTCCGTGGAGTTCAGACATGGGGGGCTCCAACTCATTTGACGTGAACATGATGTTGGAGGCCCCCCATGGGCCCGTCAAGAGAGGGTTTCGGACACCGGACGCTCGTTTCCGGATACCGGGCGCACGCGGTCCTGGACGGCGAGCAGCTCCGCCCGCGCCCTGCGGGCCGTCCGCAGCGCATCCCACGTCAGCAGCGCCAGCGCCAGCCACACCAGCGCGAAGCCCGCCCAGCGCTCGGGCGGCATGGTCTCGTGGAAGACGGTGATCCCGAGGGCGAACTGGAAGACGGGGGCGAGGTACTGCACCATCCCGATCACCGACAGCGGCAGCCGGACGGCCGCGATGCCGAAGCAGATCAGCGGCAGCGCGGTGATCACGCCGGTGCCCGCCAGCAGCAGGGCGTGCCCGGTGCCCGAGGCGGTGAAGGTGGACCGGCCCTGTGCGCCCAGGAAGAGGAGGAAGCCCAGCGCCGGGAGGAACTGCACGGCCGTCTCGGCGGCCATCGACTCCAGACCGCCCAGCCCCACCTTCTTCTTGACCAGGCCGTAGGTGCTGAACGTGGCCGCCAGCACCAGTGAGATCCACGGCGGCTTGCCGTAGGCGACGGCCATCACCACGACCGCCGCGGCGCCGACCCCGACCGCCGTCCACTGCAGCGGCCGCAGCCGCTCACGCAGCACGAGGACGCCGAAGGCGATGCTGACCAGGGGGTTGATGAAGTAGCCCATGGACGTGTCGACGACGTGCCCGGTGTTGACGCCCCAGATGTAGACGCCCCAGTTCACGGAGATGAAGAGGGCGCCCAGCG
This sequence comes from Streptomyces olivoverticillatus, assembly GCF_014203555.1. Lineage (GTDB taxonomy): Bacteria > Actinomycetota > Actinomycetes > Streptomycetales > Streptomycetaceae > Streptomyces > Streptomyces olivoverticillatus. Next base: position 90,584 of record NZ_JACHJH010000005.1, read on the forward strand.
CGATCATCCCGATCCGCTTGGGCTGCCGCAGCAGCGGGCGGATCCAGTCCAGCCGACGGGTGGCCAGCAGCGCGAGGGCCACCGTGACCAGCGACCACACCATCCGGTGGGCGAGGATCTCGGCGGCGCTGGTCGGCTCCAGCAGCGGCCAGTAGAGCGGGAAGAGGCCCCAGATCGAGTACGCGGCGACGCTGCACAGCAGTCCGGTGCGAGTCTCGTCCCGAGATATGTGCGGCTTCACGGATACCTCCCAGGGATGCGGCAGCGGCAACCTTGCGAAGGTAGCGGCACCGCACCCCGCCTGTCATTCGCGTCTCGTGTGACGGTCATGACGGCGTCCGGGAACGGGCCGCCCTGGCCTGCGCCTGCAGTTGCTCGATCGCCTTGGTGACGTCGAACGGCAGGATGGTCACCGCCACGTTCGGCAGGTGCTCCAGCGTCTTCGCCATCTCCTCGCCCATGTTGCGGTGCAGCAGCCGGCCCAGCGGCGTCGAGTAGGTGCGGCGCGGGATGAGCAGCGTCAGGGCCGTCGCGCCGTCCGCCGTGATGCGGGCCGCGATCGTCGCCACGGTGTGCCGCAGCCGCCGGTCCGGGCAGTCGATGAGGTCGAGCGGCACATCGCCCGTGCCGGTCGACTCCTCCCACAGCCGGGCCAGCCGCTTCGCCCGGGCCTCGTCGATGACGAAGTGCAGCGCCCGCACCTCGTCGGCGCGCAGCTCGTGCGCGTAGCTGAGTGCCTTGACGGTGGCCAGGTCGAAGGCGTCGACGAGCACGTAGACCAGGTGTCTGCGCCAGTGCGGCCGTTCCCCGGGGGAGGGGACGTGCTCCAGCGCCTCCGCCTCCTGCCGGTACTGCCGGTTGATGCGGATCAGCGCCCACACCCCCAGGGGGAAGACCATGACGACCAGCCAGGCGCCCTCCGTGAACTTGGTGACCGCGAAGATCAGCACGACCAGCGCGGAGGCCACCGCCGCGACCAGGTTGACCCCGGCCTTCCAATGCCGGTGCCGTTCCCCGGGCTGGCGCAGGTAGTGCGCGGTCATCCCGGCGGCCGCCATGGTGAAGCCGGTGAAGACGCCGATGGCGTAGAGCGCGACGAGCCTGTCGACGCTGCCGCGCGTCACCAGCAGCAGCGCCAGCGAGACGACGGTGAGGCTGATGATTCCGTTGGAGAAGGCGAGGCGGTGGCCCCGGCGCGTCAGCTGCCGGGGCAGGAAGCGGTCCTCGGCCACGAAGCTGGCCAGGAAGGGGAAGCCGGTGAAGGGCGTGTTGGCGCCCGTGTAGAGGATGAGCGCCGTCGCCAGCTGGACGTAGACGAGCCCGGCCGTGCCCAGCCAGCCGTTGCCGAAGACCAGGTGGGCCTCCTGCGCGATGACGGTGGGGTTGCCGTCCACGTAGGGGATCGCGTGGGTGAAGTGGGCGAGCGCGGAGACGCCGAGGACCATGGTGCCCAGCACGCAGCTCATCACGGTCAGCGTGCGGCGGGCGTTGGTGCCCTGCGGGCGGCGGAAGGCGGAGACGCTGTTGGAGATCGCCTCCAGCCCGGTGAGCGAGGAGCCGCCGTTGGCGAAGGCCCGTAGCACCATGAAGAGCGAGGCCCCGTAGAGCCAGCCCTGCCCCGGGGTGCCGAGGTCGAGGGCGCCCTGCGCGTGCACGTTCGCGTGCGGCAGGCCGCCGCCCAGTGCCCGGACCAGGCCCACCGCCAGCATCAGCGCGACGGCCAGCATGAAGAGGTACGCGGGGGCCGCGAAGGCACGGCCCGCCTCACGGACGCCGCGCAGATTCCCGTACATCAGCAGCACCACCACGCCCATGGTGATGGGCAGCTTGAGGTGGTCGATGCCGGTGTACTCCTCGCCGACGAGGTGCGCGAGGGAGATCAGCGCGTCGGTGCCCGCGGCGGTCTGCACGGCGACGGTGACGATGTAGTCGACGAGCAGGGCGACGGCCGCGATCTGGGCGATCCGCGGCCCGAAGTTCTCGCGCGCCACGACGTAGGAGCCGCCCGCCCTGGTGTAGACGGAGACCACGTCCCGGTAGGAGAACGTGAGCAGCACCAGGACGAGCAGGATCGCGCCCGTCACCGGCATCAGCAGGGTGAACGCGGCGACGCCGACCACCGGCACGAGGATGCGCAGCATCTCCTCGGAGCCGTAGGCGGTGGAGGAGATGCAGTCGGAGGCGAGGACCCCGAGCGCCATGGGGTTGGAGAGGGTCTGGTGGGCGAGCTGCTCGGTGACGAGCGGCGGGCCGAGGATGCGCCGCTTGAGGCGGTAGGCGAGCCGGTCGCGGACGAGGGGGGCGGCTTCGGAGTCGGCCATGTCCATATGAGAGCCGCTGCCCGGCCCGGCGGCCGCCAGAACCTCCGGCCGGACACCCGATCGTGCCCGGCCGGAGGTTCGTACGCTGGTCGGATCAGCCCACGACGGTCCAGGTGTCGTTGCCGCGCAGGAGGGCGGCCAGGTCGCCCTTGCCCTGCTGCACGACGGCCGTCTCCAACTGCTCCGACATCAGGCCGTCGTAGACCGGCCGGTCCACGCTGCGGAAGACGCCGATGGGCGTCTGGTGCAGGGTGTCCGGGTCGGCGAGCCGGGAGAGCGCGAAGGCCGTGGTCGGGGACGCGCTGTGCGCGTCGTGGACCAGGATCCGCGCCTCGTTCTCCGGGGTGACCGCCACGACCTCCAGATCGCCGGTGGCCGCGTTGCGCACGACGCCCTTGGCCAGGTCGGTGCCGAAGCGGATGGGCTGCCCGTGCTCGAGGCGGATGACCGCCTCCTGCGCCTGCTGCTTGTCCTTCAGGGCCTCGAAGGCGCCGTCGTTGAAGATGTTGCAGTTCTGGTAGATCTCCACGAGCGCGGTGCCGGGGTGGGCGGCCGCCTGGCGCAGCACCTCGGTGAGGTGCTTGCGGTCGGAGTCGACCGTACGGGCCACGAAGGAGGCCTCGGCGCCCAGCGCCAGCGACACCGGGTTGAAGGGCGCGTCGAGCGAGCCCATCGGCGTCGACTTGGTGATCTTGCCGACCTCGGAGGTGGGGGAGTACTGGCCCTTGGTCAGCCCGTAGATCCGGTTGTTGAACAGCAGGATCTTGAGGTTGACGTTGCGGCGCAGGGCGTGGATGAGGTGGTTGCCGCCGATGGAGAGGGCGTCGCCGTCGCCGGTGACGACCCAGACGGACAGGTCGCGGCGGGAGGTGGCCAGGCCCGTGGCGATGGCGGGGGCGCGGCCGTGGATGGAGTGCATCCCGTAGGTGTTCATGTAGTACGGGAAGCGGGAGGAGCAGCCGATGCCGGAGACGAAGCAGATGTTCTCCTTCGCCAGGCCCAGCTCGGGCATGAAGCCCTGGACGGCGGCGAGGATGGCGTAGTCGCCGCACCCCGGGCACCAGCGCACTTCCTGGTCGGACTTGAAGTCCTTCATGGACTGCACGGCCTCGGCCTTGGGCACGAGGGAGAGTGCCTCGATCGCGCCCGTGCCCTGCGGGATCGTCTCAGTCATGGATGGCCTCCTTGAACACGTCCGCGAGCTGCTCGGCCTTGAACGGCATTCCGCTGACCTGGGTGTGGGAGCGGATGTCGACGAGGTACTTCGCCCGCAGCAGGGTGGCGAGCTGGCCGAGGTTCATCTCCGGTACGACCACCGTGTCGTAGCGCTGCAGTACGTCCCCGAGGTCGGCGGGGAAGGGGTTGAGGTGGCGCAGGTGCGCCTGGGCGATGCGGCCGCCCCCCGCCCGGACCCGGCGCACGGCCGCGGTGATCGGTCCGTAGGTGGAGCCCCAGCCGAGCACGAGGGTGCGGGCGGCGCCGTCGGGGTCGTCCACGTCGAGGCGGGGCACGTCGATGCCGTCGATCTTGGCCTGGCGGGTGCGGACCATGAAGTCGTGGTTGGCCGGGTCGTAGGAGATGTTGCCCGTGCCGTCCTGCTTCTCGATGCCGCCGATGCGGTGCTCCAGGCCCGGGGTGCCGGGCACGGCCCAGGGGCGGGCGAGGGTCTGCTCGTCGCGCTTGTAGGGCCAGAAGACCTCGGTGCCGTCGGCCAGGGTGTGGTTGGGGCCGGTGGCGAACTGCACCCGCAGGTCGGGCAGTTCGTCGACCTCGGGGATCCGCCAGGGCTCGGACCCGTTGGCCAGGTAGCCGTCGCTCAGCAGGAACACCGGCGTCCGGTAGGTCAGGGCGATCCGGGCCGCGTCCAGGGCGGCGTCGAAGCAGTCGGCGGGCGTCTTCGGGGCCACGATCGGCACCGGGGCCTCGCCGTTGCGCCCGTACATCGCCTGGAGCAGGTCGGCCTGCTCGGTCTTGGTGGGCAGGCCCGTGGAGGGGCCGCCGCGCTGGATGTCGACGATCAGCAGCGGCAGTTCGAGCGAGACGGCGAGCCCGATCGTCTCCGACTTCAGGGCCACGCCGGGGCCGGAGGTGGTGGTCACCGCGAGCGCGCCACCGAAGGCCGCGCCCAGCGCCGCGCCGATGCCCGCGATCTCGTCCTCGGCCTGGAAGGTGCGTACACCGAAGTTCTTGTGCCGCGACAGCTCGTGCAGGATGTCGGAGGCCGGGGTGATCGGGTACGAGCCCAGGTAGAGCGGCAGGTCCGCCTGGCGGGAGGCGGCGACCAGGCCGTAGGACAGCGCCAGGTTGCCGGAGATGTTGCGGTAGGTGCCGGGCGGGAAGGCGGCGGTGGCGGGGGCCACCTCGTAGGAGACGGCGAAGTCCTCGGTGGTCTCGCCGAAGTTCCAGCCGGCCCGGAAGGCGGCCACGTTGGCCTCGGCGATGTGCGGCTTCTTCGCGAACTTCTTCCGCAGGAACGCCTCGGTGCTCTCGGTCGGCCGGTGGTACATCCACGACAGCAGGCCCAGCGCGAACATGTTCTTGCTGCGCTCGGCCTCCTTGCGGGACAGGCCGTGGTCCTTGAGCGCCTCGATGGTCAGCGTGGTCAGCGGAACGGCGTGCACGCGGTAGGCGTCCAGCGAGCCGTCCTCCAGCGGGCTGGCGGCGTAACCCACCTTGGCCATCGCGCGCTTGGCGAACTCGTCGGTGTTGACGATGATCTCGCCGCCGCGCGGCACGTCGGCCAGGTTGGCCTTGAGCGCCGCCGGGTTCATCGCGACCAGCACGTCCGGGGCGTCGCCGGGCGTGAGGATGTCGTGGTCCGCGAAGTGCAGCTGGAAGCTGGAGACGCCCGGCAGCGTCCCGGCGGGCGCCCGGATCTCGGCCGGGAAGTTCGGCAGCGTCGACAGGTCGTTGCCGAAGGAGGCCGTCTCCGAGGTGAAACGGTCGCCCGTGAGCTGCATGCCGTCACCGGAGTCGCCCGCGAACCGGATGATCACCCGGTCGAGGCGGCGCACCTCCTTGGCGGCGGCGGGGCGCGCTGTGGTCTCTTCCCCTCCCGCCGGCGGGGAGTCCCCGTGCGGCTCGGCGGAATCGGCCTGTTCGGCCGGGCTGCTGACCTGGCTGGTCACTGCTTCGGACCTCCCTCGTGGCGGCGCCGCGCACTCGGTGGTGCGTAACCGGCGTTCCCATGGCCATCGTACGTGGGTAAGGGTGGCCTTCCAGGGAGGGATCACGGGACAAACCGCAGAGGGTAGTACGCTTTCGCCCCTATTTGTCATGGTTTTGCGGCGTCCCGAGGGGTCCTTTCCAAGGCCTTCGGCTCTGGGGGATCCCCTCGTTCTTTTGATCTACGCCCGGCCCGCGGACCGTTACGAGCGCAGGTAGGTGAGCACCGCCAGGACCCGCCGGTGGTCCCCGTCGCTGGGCGAAAGCCCCAGCTTGAGGAAGATGTTGCTGACGTGCTTCTCCACCGCCCCGTCGCTCACCACCAGCTGCTTGGCGATCGCGGAGTTCGTCCGTCCCTCGGCCATCAGACCGAGGACCTCGCGCTCGCGCGGCGTCAGTCCGGCCAGCACGTCCTGCTTGCGGCTGCGGCCCAGCAGCTGGGCGACGACCTCCGGGTCCAGCGCGGTGCCGCCGCGCGCGACGCGCACCACCGCGTCCACGAACTCGCGCACCTCCGCCACCCGGTCCTTGAGCAGATAGCCCACGCCCCGGCTGCTGCCCGCCAGCAGCTCCGTGGCGTACTGCTCCTCGACGTACTGCGAGAGCACCAGCACACCCAGCTCGGGGTGGTCCCGGCGCAGCCGCACCGCGGCCCGTACGCCCTCGTCGGTGTGGGTCGGCGGCATCCGCACGTCCGCGACCACCACGTCCGGCAGCGCTCCCTCGCCGCTCAGGTCGGTGATGGTCTTGACGAGCGCCTCAGCGTCGCCCACACCCGCCACGACCTCGTGCCCCCGGTCGGTCAGCAGCCGGGTCAGGCCCTCCCGAAGCAGCACCGAGTCCTCGGCGATGACCACCCGCACCCTGTCCTCCACGATTTCCTGCCCCCGATGTCCCCGCGCGGCCCCGCGCCGGCGCTGCTGTATGAAGACCAACTCTCCCAGCATCGCAGCAATCGTCCGCTCCCGGCGGCGGGCAGGGCCTGCGCGCGGTCACTCCATGGGGCCGCGCCACGGCAGTTCGGCCGTCACGGCGGTCGGACCGCCGGCGGGGGAGTCGGCGACCAGCAGCCCGTCGACCGAGCCGAGGCGCTCGGCCAGCCCCGCCAGCCCGCTGCCCGCCGCGGTGGAGGCACCGCCCTGCCCGTCGTCCCAGACCTGGAGCATCAGCCGGTCCGCCGAACGCCACACGTCCACCCGGGCGGTGCGGGCTCCGCTGTGCTTGCTGATGTTCTGGAGCAGTTCGGAGACGGTGAAGTAGGCGATGCCCTCGATCGCCGGTGCCGGACGCTCGGCCAGGTCCACCTCGGTGGAGACCGGCACCGTGCAGCGTGCGGCCAGCGCCGACAGCGCCGCGTCCAGACCGCGGTCGGTGAGGATGGCCGGGTGGATGCCGCGGGCGAGGTCGCGCAGCTCCTGGAGGGCGAGCTTCACTTCGCCGTGCGCCTCGTCGACCATCTTCGCCGCGGCCTCCGGATCCTCCAGCAGCTTCTCCTTCGCCAGCCCCAGATCCATGGCGAGGGCGACCAGCCGGGCCTGGGCGCCGTCGTGCAGGTCCCGCTCGATGCGGCGCAGGTCGGCGGCGGCGGTGTCCACCACCACCCCGCGGTCCTCTTCCAGCTCCCACACCCGTGCCGCCAGCCGCGAGGGCCCCAGCAGCCCTGACACCAGCAGCCGGTCCACCTGCGCCATGCCGCGCAGCACCCACGGCGTGACCAGCACCAGCACCAGACCCACCGCGCAGGTCAGGACCGTCTTCACGGGACCGTCCAGGTAGACGGCGTAGCCGTCGGCGTCGCCGTACAACTGCAGCCCCGACCCGCCGACGAACTCGGGGAACACCCACTCGTACGCCGGATACAGGAACAGCGACCAGCCCACCGACCACAGCACCACCGACACCACGAACGCGAACAGCGCCCACGGGAAGTACACCAGCGCGTACAGCAGATGGCGCCAGGACGTCCCGCTCTTGAGCAGCGCCCCCACCCAGGCCATCGCCCCGCCCCGCCCGTCCTTCGACCGGGGGCGTACGGGCTCGGGGTCGGCGACATCAAGGCGCAGCAGCGCCCGCGCCCGCGCCCGCTCCAACGCGCCCAGGCCGCGCGCCCCGGCGAGCGCCGCGGCCAGGACCGGCACGCCCAGGAAGGTGATCAGCAGCCCGGCGCCGAGGCTGGTCATGGTGACCGCGAACGCGAACGCCGTCACCGCGACCGGAAGGCCGAGCAGGAAGTACAGCAACTCCCGCCAGGTGCGCGCCTCCAGCGGGGCCCGCAGCCCGGCCGGCAGCCGGTGGCGCCGGTCCGCGGTCCCGCCGCGCGTGTGTCCGTGGTCGATGGCCATCTGTCCGTCCGATCTCCGTGATCCGCCTGGGCGCCCCGCGCCGTTCTCTCGTACACCAGGCTCCCCGGCCGCGGCGCCCTGGACCATGCGGCAGGTCGGTGTCCCGGGGGTGGGGTTGCCCCCACCCCCGCGGTGGGGGAGCGCCCGTTTACGAAGGAAAGGTCAGCGGTCGCGCCAGGGCAGCTCCGCCGTGATGGTCGTCGGACCGCCGACGGGGGAGTCCACGACGAACAGCCCGTCGACCGAGCCGAGCCGCTCGGCCAGCCCCGCCAGCCCGCTGCCGCCCGTGGTGGAGGCGCCGCCCCGGCCGTCGTCGCGCACCTGGATCAGCAGCCGGTCCTGCTTGCGCCACAGCTCGACCTCGGCCCGGCGGGCTCTGCTGTGCTTGCTGATGTTCTGGAGCAGTTCGGAGACGGTGAAGTAGGCGATGCCCTCGATCGCGGGCGCCGGCCGCACCGCCAGCCCTACATCGGTCGAGACCGGCACCGTGCAGCGCGCGGCCAGCGCCGACAGCGCCGCGTCCAGACCGCGGTCGGTGAGGATCGCCGGGTGGATGCCGCGGGCGAGGTCGCGCAGCTCCTGCAGGGCGAGCTTCACTTCGCCGTGCGCCTCGTCGACCATCTTCGCCGCCGCCTCCGGATCCTCCAGCAGCTTCTCCTTCGCCAGCCCCAGCCCCATCGCAAGGGCGACCAGCCGGGCCTGGGCGCCGTCGTGCAGGTCCCGCTCGATGCGGCGCAGGTCGGCGGCGGCGGTGTCCACCACCACCCCGCGGTCCTCCTCCAGCTCCCGCACCCGCCGCTCCAGCTCGCTCGACGGGCACAGCAGGCCGCGCACCATCGCCCGGTCCACATTGCTCAGCGCCCGCGCCACATACCCGAGGAACGGCCAGCCGACGAAGAGCAGACAGAGAATGACCCCGAAAGTGAGAACGCCCCATGGCAATCGGATGAACGAATACAGGGTGCTGCGCCAGGCCACCGGGTCCTTCAGGGCCGGCCACAGCCAGCCGAAGAACCGGTGCCCGTCGCCGTGCGCCCGCGCCCGCGACAGCGGGCTCGGCTCGTCGATCCGCACGCCCAGCAGGGCCCGCGCCCGGCGCCGCTCCTGCCGGCCCACCCAGCGCGACCCCGTCAGGCCCACCGCCAGCAGCGGCAGGCCCACCACCGTGACGGCCGTCAACACACCGGCATACAGCCAGACAGAGACGTAGAGGAAGCCGAGAATTCCTTCCGGGAGATTGAGGAGGAGGTGGGCCACTTCCTTCCACGTCCGGGCTTCGAACGGGAGGCGGGCGGGGGGCAGCCGGTCCTCGTCGGCGGCTGCTTCGTACGTCGTGGTGCCGGCAGTCATACGGCAAGCCTGCCCGGCGGCCGCGGCGGCCCGCCATGGGGGTCATGGGGGGCGGGAGGTGGGGATAACCCCACCTCCCGCCGGGCAGCGCTTCCGGCCGGGGCGGCGGCAGGGCCTAGACTCGCGGGCGTACAGATCGTCGAATACGCAGGACAGAGAGCGAGGGGCACACGTGCCGGACGCGACCGTGCGCACCAGCGGCGCCAGTGTCCAGCTGGCGGCGGACTACTACCACGGGTACTCGGTGGTCGGGCTGCTCGCGGTGATCGGCGTGCTCTTCGTGGCCGTGGCCTTCGGGGCCGGACGGCTGCTGCGGCCGGTGGCGCCGACGCCCGAGAAACTGCTGACGTACGAGTGCGGCGTGGACCCGGTCGGTGAGGGCTGGGCGCACACGCAGGTGCGCTACTACGTCTACGCCTTCCTGTACGTGATCTTCGCGGTGGACTCGGTCTTCCTCTTCCCGTGGGCGACGGTCTTCGCCGCCCCGGGCTTCGGGGCGGCCACGCTCGTGGAGATGTTCATCTTCCTCGGCTTCCTCGCCGTGGGCCTGTTGTACGCATGGAAGAAGGGCGTCCTGGAATGGACGTGACACGTAGCCTCGGCCCGCTGGCGCGCCTCGCCCCCGAGCCGATGAAGGTCGTCCTGAACTGGGGCCGCCGCTACAGCCTGTGGGTCTTCAACTTCGGGCTCGCCTGCTGCGCGATCGAGTTCATCGCGGCCTCCATGGCCCGGCACGACTTCATCCGGCTCGGCGTCATCCCCTTCGCGCCGGGCCCGCGCCAGGCCGACCTGATGATCGTCTCCGGCACGGTGACGGACAAGATGGCGCCGGCCGTGAAGCGGCTGTACGAGCAGATGCCCGAGCCCAAGTACGTGATCTCCTTCGGTGCCTGCTCGAACTGCGGCGGCCCCTACTGGGACTCGTACTCGGTGACCAAGGGCGTCGACCAGATCATTCCGGTGGACGTCTACGTGCCCGGCTGCCCGCCGCGGCCCGAAGCGCTGCTCCAGGGCATCCTCAAGCTCCAGGAGAAGATCGCCCAGGAATCGCTGGGCGAGCGCTACACCCGGCCGTCCGCCGCCGCGCTGCGCAGCGGCCTGGTGGCCGCGCCGCCGACGCCGGGGGAGACGGCGTGATGTGGCTGCCCGCGAGCGCCCAGGAACTCTTCGGCGAGGATGCGACCGCCGAGGAGGCGTACGGGCTGCTGACCGTCGACGTCCCCGCGGCCGAGTGGCTGACCGCGCTGGGGACCGCCCGTGACCGGCTGGGCTGCACGTTCTTCGACTGGCTTAGCGCGGTGGACGAACCGGGCACGGGCTTTAGGGTGTGCGCGCACGTCGCGGCGCTGACCGGGCCGGGCGCGGTCCGCCGTCTGCTCCTGCGCACGACGGTGCCGCACGAGGCGCCGTCGCTGCCGAGTGCCGTGGGCGTCTTCGCGGGCGCGGCGTGGCACGAGCGCGAGACCCACGAGATGTTCGGCGTGCACTTCGAGGGCCACCCGCACCTGGTCCCGCTCCTGCTGCCGGAGGGCTTCGAGGGCCACCCCCTGCGCAAGGACTTCGTCCTGGCGGCCCGGGTGGCCAAGGCGTGGCCGGGCGCGAAGGAGCCGGGCGAACCGGCGGAGGGCGGCCCGAAGCGCCGCCAGATGCTCCCCCCGGGCGTCCCGGACCCCAACGAATGGGGCCCCCTCAAGGGCCAACTCCCCCCGGCTCCCGCCCGCCCGACCCGCACGGCCCGCCCACCCCGCGCCGCCGCGGAGGGCGCGGCTCCGGCCCGCCGCACACGCAGCGTGAGCGAGGGTTCGGCGAGCCAGGCGGAGGGTGCGGCTCCGGCTCGTCCTGCGGGCAGCACGGCGGAAGGCGCGGCCCCGGCCCGTCGTGCCCGCAGCGCGTCCGAAGGCTCGGCGAGCCAGGCTGCGGCTCCGCGCCGCACGCGCAGTGCGACGGGGGGCTCGGCCAGCCAGCAGGCGGCCGGCACGGCCGACCAGCAGCCGGAACCGCCGCGCAGCCCGGCGGCCCCCCGCTCGGCGGACGCCCCCTGGCACCACGCCCGCCCGGCCTTCGACGACACCGAACCCCAGCCGGAACCGGGCGCACCCGCGCGCACCGAGGCCCCGGAGCCGGGATCCGGTGCGGCCGGAACCCCGGAAACGACCGAACACCACGCCCCGGCCAAACGCCTGGGCGCAACAGAAAGCGCAGCCAACGCCACGGAGCCCGGCGCGCCGGGCCAGGCCGCGACCGCCCCCGAGCCCGGCGCGCCCAAGGCCGCAGGTGAGCCCGGCGCAGCCGAGGGCTCTGCCGAGGCCGAGGGCGTAGCCGAAGCTGCCCCCGAGCAGCCCGGCGCAGCCAAGGGTTCTGGCG
>NZ_JACHJH010000005.1:102224-516751 GCF_014203555.1 Streptomyces olivoverticillatus
GCAGCCGAGCCGTCGGCCGCCCAGCCCGGCGCAGCCGAGCCCGCAGCCGAGCCGTCGGCCGCCCAGCCCGGCGCAGCCGAGCCCGCAGCCGAGCCGTCGGCCGCCCAGCCCGGCGCAGCCGAGCCCGCAGCCGAGCCCGCAGCCGAGCCCGCAGCCGAGCCCGCAGCCGAGCCCGCAGCCGAGCCCGCAGCCGAGCCCGCAGCCGAGCCCGCAGCCGAGGGTGCCCCCGAGCCCGGTCCCGCCGAGCGGGAGCCCGGCGCAGCCGGCAGCCAGGCCGAGGCCGCCCCCAAGCCCGGCGCAGCCGAAAGCGCAGCCAACGCCCCCGAGCAGCCCGGCGCAGCCGACCGCGCAGCCGAAAAGCCTTCGGGGCACCCCGAGAACCACGACAACCCCGCCGGAGGCGACCCCGCATGAGCGACACTCTCGACGTCGTCCTGCGCCTCCTCGCCGTGTTCGTCGTCTTCCTCGTGCTGCCGCTCGTCATCGGGCAGACCGAGCACAAGGTCATGGCCCACATGCAGGGCCGCCTCGGGCCGATGTACGCCGGTGGGTTCCACGGGTGGGCGCAGCTCGTCGCCGACGGCGTGAAGTTCGCGCAGAAGGAAGACATCGTGCCCGCGGGAGCGGACCGGCGGATCTTCCAGATGGCGCCCGCCGTCGCGCTCCTGCCCTACCTGCTCGTGCTGGTCGCCATCCCGATAGGCCCCGGCAACGCCGTGGGGCAGTTCCTCGACGCCGGAATCTTCTTCGTGCTCGCCGTCATGGGCATCGGCGTCCTCGGTTCGCTGATGGCCGGCTGGGCCTCGGCGAACAAGTTCTCGCTGCTGGGCGGCCTGCGCACGGCAGCCCAGCTGATGGCGTACGAGCTGCCGATGCTGCTCGCCGCGGCCTCCGTCGCCATGGCGGCCGGCACCGTGTCCCTGCCCGGCATCGTGGACGCCTTCCACTGGTGGTGGGTGCCCTGGCAGATCGTCGGCGCCCTCGTCTTCTTCACCGCCGGCCTCGCCGAGCTGCAACGGCCGCCGTTCGACATGCCCGTCGCCGACTCCGAGATCATCTTCGGCGCGTACACCGAGTACACCGGCCTGCGCTTCGCCCTCTTCCTCCTCTCCGAGTACGCGGGCATCGTGGTTCTCTGTGGTCTCACCACGGTCCTCTTCCTCGGCGGCTGGCACGGCCCGTTCGGCGCCGACGGCCTCGGCTGGCTGTGGACGCTGCTCAAGACGGCCGTCCTCGCCTTCGTCGTCATCTGGCTGCGGGTCACCTACCCGCGGCTGCGCGAGGACCAGCTGCAGAAGCTGGCCTGGACCGCGCTCATTCCGCTCGCGCTGGCGCAGATCGCGCTGACCGGCGTCGTCAAGGTGGTGATCCAGTAATCATGGGCATTCCCGGATCCGGCCTCGCCAAGGGCCTGGCCGTCACCCTCCGCACCATGACCCGCCGCTCGGTGACCGCCCGCTACCCGGACGTCCAGCCCGAGCTCGCCCCCCGCACCCGCGGCGTCATCGGGCTGTTCGAGGAGAACTGCACCGTCTGCATGCTGTGCGCCCGCGAGTGCCCGGACTGGTGCATCTACATCGACTCCCACAAGGAGACGGTGCCCGCCGCCACCCCCGGCGGCCGCGAACGCAGCCGCAACGTCCTCGACCGCTTCGCGATCGACTTCTCGCTCTGCATGTACTGCGGCATCTGCATCGAGGTGTGCCCCTTCGACGCCCTCTTCTGGTCGCCGGAGTTCGAGTACGCCGAGACGGACATCCACGAGCTCACCCACGAGCGCGACAAGCTCCGCGAGTGGATGTGGACCGTGCCCGAGCCCCCCGCCCTCGACCCGGCGGCCGAGGAGCCGAAGGAGATCGCGGCGGCCCGCAAGACGGCCGAGAAGCTGGCAGCCCAACAAGCCCAGCAAGCCCAGGAGCAGGAGAAGGAGGGAGACGCATGACCGGCACCGGCACCCACGACGTGCTCGCCGCCCAGGCGCACGGCTTCCTCTCCCCGACGGGCGTCGAGATCGTCTTCCTCCTCGTCGGCGTCGTCACCCTCGGCGCGGCGATCGTCACCGTCACCACCCGGCAGCTGGTGCACGCCGCCCTCTGGCTGGTCGTCGCCCTCGGCGGCATCGCCGTGGAGTACCTGCTGCTCACGGCCGAGTTCATCGCCTGGGTCCAGGTGCTGATCTACGTGGGCTCCGTGGTCGTCCTCCTCCTCTTCGGGCTGATGCTCACCAAGGCCCCCATCGGCCGCTCCCCGGACGCCGACTCGGCGAACCGCCCGGCCGCCCTCGCGGTCGCCGTGGCCGCGGCCGCCGCTCTGGTCTGGGTGGTCGCCGACGCCTTCCGCACCACCTGGATCGACCTGCGCGGCGCACCCCAGGGCACCACCAAGGTCTCCGGAGAGATCCTCTTCCGGCACTGGGTGCTGCCCTTCGAGGCCCTGTCCGTGCTGCTGCTCGCCGCACTCGTCGGCGCGATCGTCCTCTCGCGCCGCACCGAGCGGGAGAACACCGAGCGGAAGAACGGAGCGCGCTGATGCACCTCGTCTACCCCGCCGTCCTCGCCGTCCTCCTCTTCTGCACCGGCGTGTACGGCGTCCTCGCCCGGCGCAACGCGATCCTGGTCCTGATGTCCGTCGAGCTGATGCTCAACGCCGTCAACCTCAACCTCGTCGCCTTCGACGTGTGGCTGCGCGACACGCTCCACGCCGGCCAGGCCCTCACCCTCTTCACCATCGCCATCGCCGCCGCCGAGATCGGCATCGGCCTGGCCATCGTGCTCCAGGTCCACCGCAACCGCGGCACCGCCGACATCGACCGGCTCCGCGACCTGCGCGAGCCGGACGGAGCCGGACCCCAGCAGCCGGCCGACCACGACGAGAAGGCCGAGGCCGCCGCGTGAGCACCACGACCACCGCCGTCCTCGTCCCGCTGCTGCCCTTCCTCGGGGCTGTCGGCGGCCTCCTCCTCGGCCGCCGCGCCCCCGGCTTCGTACGCCCCCTCGCAGTGCTGCCGACCCTGGCCGCGGCCGTCCTCGCCGTCGCCACCGCCTGGCAGCAGGGCGGCGGCCGGCCCGTCGACGCGGCCACCCGGCTCACCCCGACCGGGTCGGTGCCCATCGACCTCGCCCTGCACCTCGACGGCTTCGCCGTCCTCGTCGCCGTGCTCGTCGGTGTCGTCGCGACCTGCGTCCAGCTGTACTCGACCGCCTACCTGCGCGACGACCCGCGCTACCCCTCCTACGCCGCCCTCGTCTCCCTCTTCACCGCCGCCATGCTGCTCGTCGTCTACTCCGGCGACCTGATGGTGCTGCTGGTCGGCTGGGAGATCATGGGCATCTGCTCGTACTTCCTCGTCGGCCACTACTGGGAGACCGAGGCCGCGCGCACCGCCTCCCTCAAGGCCTTCCTGGTCACCAAGCTCGGAGACGTCCCCTTCCTGATCGGCATCCTGGCGCTGGCCGCCGACGCCGGAACGTTCCGGATCAACGGCATCCTCACCGCCGCCGTCTCCGGCCACCTCGCCCACCCCACCCTCATCGCGCTGCTGCTGCTGGCCGGCGTCGCGGGCAAGTCCGCGCAGTTCCCGCTGCACACCTGGCTGCCCGACGCGATGGCGGGCCCCACGCCCGTCTCCGCGCTGATCCACGCCGCGACGATGGTCGCGGCCGGCGTCTACTTCGTCGCCCGGCTGCTGCCGGTCTTCACCGCCTCCACGGCGGCCCTCGTCGTGCTGGCCGTGATGGCCGCCGTCACCATGACCGGCTCGGCGCTCGCCGCCCTCGCCCAGGACGACATCAAGCGCGTCCTCGCCTACTCCACCGTCGGCCAGCTCGGCTACATGACCGGCGCCCTGGCCGTCGGCAACCGCAGCGCCGCCGTCTTCCACCTCATCTCGCACGGCGCGTTCAAGGCCCTCCTCTTCCTCGGCGCAGGCGTGATCATCCACGCCGCGGGCACGAACTCGCTGGGCGCCATGGCCCGCACGGGCGGCCTGGCCAAGCGCATCCCCGACGCCTTCTGGACGATGACCGTCGCCCTCCTCGCGCTCGCCGCAATCCCCCCGTTCAGCGGCTTCTTCTCCAAGGAAGCCGTCCTCGGCGCGGCCGAGCACGCGGCAGGCGGCCACGCCCCCGGCATCCCGGCCGCGGCCGGCTGGACCGTCCTGATCGCCGGGCTCCTCACCGCCCTGCTCACCGCCGGCTACGCCACCCGCCTGTGGCTGATGGCCTTCCGCGGCACCGGCCCCGAGGCCGCCGACCACGGCCGCGAGCCGCTGGCCATGAACGGCGTGCTCTGGATCCTCTTCGTGCCCACCGCCGCCCTGGGCCTGGCCGCCTGGAAGCTGCCCCACTGGTTCGACGGGCGCCCGCTCACCCCGACCCTCACCACCTCCCTCCTGTCCACCGGCTGCGCCCTCGCCGGCGCCGCCGTGACCTACGCGGCCTGGCGCCGCACCAGCGTGCTCACCGCCCGCACCCCCCTGGGCGCCGTCGCCGCCGACCCGGACGCGGCCCCCGCCGTCTCCGAGGCCGAGGCCATCGCCAGCCACACCCTCGCCTACGGCCACATCGCCTCCGCCCCGGACCCGGGCGACCCCGGCAGGCTGCTGCTCGGCCCCCTGCACCGCCACGCCGCCACCGGCTTCCACCTGGACGCCGTCTACTCGGCGCTCTTCGTCCGGCCCGTGCGCGCCGCCGCCCGCCTCGCCGCCTTCCTCGACCGCGAGGTCGTCGAGACGTACGTACGCGGCGCGGGCAGCGCCCCCCGGCTGCTCGGCACGGCCGTCCGCCGGGCCCAGACCGGCAATGTGCAGACCTACCTCGGCGCCCTGCTCGCCGGCTCCGTCGTCCTGGCCGTCGCCGCCGTCCTCGTAGCCACCGGAGCCTGACAGTGAGTCACCCCGTCATGCAGATCCTCCTCGCTGCGATCGTCGCCCTCCCCCTGCTCGGATCCGCGGCCGCCCTGCTGCCGGCCCCGCCCGGCCTGCGGGGCAGGAGCCCCGAGCAGGCCGTGCTGCGCCACGGCGTCACCGTCACAGGCGCCGTGCTCGCGCTGGCCGTCGCCCTCGCCGCGGGCTTCGACCACGGTCACCCCGCGCGGATGCAGGCGACCACCGACATCAGCTGGATCCCGGCCCTCGGCATCCGCATCCACCTCGGCGTGGACGGCATCTCGCTCCCCCTCCTCGTCCTGACGGCGCTGCTGACCTTCCTCTGCGCGCTGTACAGCTACGGGTCACCTCCGCGTGAGCGGAGCACCAGCCCCAAGGCATTCGTCGCGCTGCTCCTGCTGCTCGAGGCCGGCACCCTCGCGAGCTTCGCCGTCCTCGACCTGATGCTGTTCTTCCTGGCCTTCGAGATGGTGCTCGTTCCCATGTACTTCCTCATCGCCCGCTGGGGCGGCGAGGGCAGGGAACGGGCGGCCCTGCGCTTCATCCTCTACACCGTGCTCGGCTCCGTCGTGATGCTGCTAGGCCTCCTCCTCGTCGGCATCAAGGGCGGCACCTTCGACATGGTGGCACTCGCCACTGACAACGGGTCGAAGCTCAGCCACACCACCCAGATCGTCGCGGTCGTGGCCATCGGACTCGGACTCGCCGTCAAGGCCCCGATGTGGCCCCTGCACAGCTGGCTGCCCGACGCCCACACCGCCGCCCCCACGGCCGGCTCGGTGCTGCTCGCGGGCGTCCTGCTGAAGATGGGCACCTACGGCTTCGTACGCATCGTGCTGCCGGTGGCCCCCGACGGCGCCCACGCCTTCGCGCCCTACCTCGCCGCCTTCGCGGCCGTCGGCATCATCTACGGCTCCCTGGTCTGCCTCTCCCTCGCCCGCTCCGGCGCCAAGGGCGATCTCAAGCGCCTGATCGCCTACTCCTCCGTCGGGCACATGGGCTTCGTCCTCCTGGGCATCGCCACCCTCACCCCCACCGGGATCAACGGCGCCCTCTTCGCCAACATCGCCCACGGCCTCATCACCGGTCTCCTCTTCTTCCTCGTCGGCGCCCTCAAGGACCGCTACGGCACCAGCGACCTCGACCGGCTCTCCGGCGAGCACGGCGCAGCCCTCTACGGCAAGGCCCCCCGCCTCGGCGGCCTCCTCGCCTTCGGCGCCGTCGCCTCGCTGGGCCTGCCCGGGCTCGCCGGGTTCTGGGGCGAGATGCTCGCGATGTTCGGCTCCTTCCGCCCCGCCGACGGCCTCAGCCGCCCCGCCTACCTCACCTTCATGGCCCTGGCGGGCCTCGGCACCCTCCTGACGGCCGCGTACATGCTCGTCGTGGTGCGCCGCGTCTGCATGGGCGGCAACGGCACCGAGACGGCCGGGCACAAGCCCGGCACCCCGCCCGTCGGCCCGCTCCTGGCGGACGTCCAGAGCTACGAACTCGTCTCCTGGACCCCGCTCGTCGCCCTCACCGTCCTCGCCGGGCTCTGGCCCGCGGCCCTCATCGGCCTCACCGACCCGGCCGTTCAGCAGCTCCTCCGAGGAGGCAAGTGATGGTTCCCCTCGCCGGAGGCGCCATCCAGTCCGTCGACTGGCTCGCCATCGCACCGCCCACCGTCACCGCCGTCGTGGCGCTGGCCGTCCTCGTCGCCGACCTCTTCCTGCCCGACGCCAGGAAGCCCCTCCTGGGCGCCCTCTCCATCGGCGGGCTGGCCGTCGCCGCCCTCGCCCTCATCCCGCTGCGCGGCGGCAACCGCTCGACGTTCTGCCTCACCGGCCCCGGCACCGCCCACGCCTGCAGCTACACGGTCGACCACTTCACGCTCGTCATCCAGTTCCTGGTGCTGGGCGGCGCCCTGCTCACGGCGCTGCTGTCCGTGGGCGCGATCGCCGACGCGAAGCTCCCGGCCGGCGAGTACTGGTTCCTGCTGCTGTCCTCCGCCGCCGGGGCCACCCTGCTGCCCGCCTCCCGCGACCTCGCCACCCTCGTCGTCGCCCTCGAAGTGGCCTCGCTGCCCGCCTTCGCCCTCGTCGGCCTGCGGCGCGGCGACGCCCGCTCCTCCGAGGCGGCACTGAAGTTCTTCCTCTCCTCGGTCACCGCCACCGCCGTCACCCTGCTCGGCGTCAGCTTCGTCTACGCGGCCACCGGCACCCTGCACCTGACCCGCATCGCCGACGCCCTCACCCACACCGACCCGCAGCTGACCGTCCTCGCCCAGACGGGCGTGGCCCTCACCCTCGTCGGCTTCGCCTTCAAGACCGCGGCCGTCCCCTTCCACTTCTGGGTGCCCGACACCTACGTGGGCGCCCCGCTGCCCATCGCCGCCTACCTGTCCGTCATCGGCAAGGCCGTCGGCTTCACCGGCCTCATCCTGGTCGCCGTCGTCGCCTTCCCCTCCTACGCGGACGTCTGGGCCCCCGTCCTCGCCGTCCTCGCCGCCCTGACGATGACCGCGGGCAACGTCGCCGCACTGCGCCAGCGCCCCGACCGCGCCCACAGCGCCGTACGTCTGCTCGCCTGGTCCTCCGTCGGCCAGGCCGGCTACCTGCTCGTCCCGATCGCGGCCGCCGGCTACGCCGACGACCCCGGGCACGCCATCGGCTCCACGGTCGCCTACGCCCTGATGTACGCCGTCGTGAACCTCGGTGCCTTCGCCGTCGCCGCGCTCGTCGCCCGTACGAGCCCGGAGCACCGGATCACCGACTACCGCGGCCTCTACGCCCGCAGCCCGCTCGCGGCCCTGGCCCTCGGCTTCTTCCTGCTCTGCCTGGCCGGGCTGCCGCCGGGCATCATCGGGCTCTTCGCCAAGGTGACGGTGTTCTCGGCCGCGGTCGACGCCGGGCTGGGCTGGCTGGCGGTCGTCATGGCCGTCAACGTCGTCATTGCCCTGTACTACTACCTCCAGTGGACGGCGGTGCTCTTCCGCCCGGCCGAGGGCGAGGCGCCCCAGGCCGTACGCGCCCCCGCCGTCCTGACGGCGGCCATCGCGCTGGCGGCACTCGCGGGCGTGGCCCTGTCGGGCGCCCCGCAGCTGGTGCTGCGCTTCGCCGAGGGCGCGCTGCTCTAGGGCGTGTCCGATGGGTCAGCACAGGCCCCGCGACCCCTGGCACGGCACCTCGCTGCGTTGTCGCACGACCCGAGTACGCCCAGTACGCGGGTCATGCTCCGCCTTGCGATGCTCCCCCAGCTACCGCTGGGAGGTGCCCCCAGCGCCAGACGCCGCGGGGCCCGCACTGACCCATCGGACACGCCCTAGCACTGCAGGAGAGCACCCGGGCGGCGGACGCCCTCCCCGCCGTGCACAAGGGAACCAGCGTCCCCCGCCTGGCGTTGACCAGTACGAAAGGTTCCACTGGTTCAAGGGTTCCCCTGCCGCACCACCTGGAGGGCGTACCGTGCACCGCCGGCACAACGGGCTCAGGACAGCCGTGCTCCTCGGCGGCCTGTCCGCGCTCATCATCGTCATCGGCAGCGCCTTCGGGCGGACGGGCTTGATCGTCGCCGTTCTCGTGGCCCTCGGCACCAACGCCTACGCCTACTGGAACAGCGACAAGCTCGCCCTGCGCGCGATGCGCGCCCGCCCGGTCAGCGAATTCGAGGCGCCGCAGCTCTACCGGATGGTCCGCGAGCTCTCCACGGCCGCCCGCCAGCCGATGCCCCGCCTCTACATCTCGCCGACCGAGGCCCCCAACGCCTTCGCCACCGGACGCAACCCGCGCAACGCCGCGGTCTGCTGCACCGACGGCATCCTGCGCCTGCTCGACGAGCGCGAGCTGCGCGGCGTCATCGGCCACGAGCTCAGCCACGTCTACAACCGCGACATCCTCATCTCGTCGGTCGCGGGCGCGCTCGCCTCGGTAGTGATGTTCCTGGTCAACTTCGCCTGGCTGATCCCCGTGGGCCGCTCCGACGACGACGAGGGCCCCGGCATCATCGGCATGATCATGATCATGCTGCTGGGCCCCATCGCGGCCTCCGTCATCCAGCTCGCCGTCAGCCGCTCCCGCGAGTACGAGGCCGATGCCTCCGGCGCCCGCCTCACCGGCGACCCGCTCGCCCTGGCCTCCGCCCTCCGCAAGCTCGAAGCCGGCACCCAGCGGCTGCCCCTGCCGCCCGAGCCGCGCCTGGAGACCGCGAGCCACATGATGATCGCCAACCCGTTCCGGGCGGGCGAGGGCATGTCCAAGCTGTTCTCCACGCACCCGCCGATGGGCGAGCGCATCCACCGCCTGGAGCAGATGGCGGGCCGCCAGGGCTGACGCCGGAGGCCCGTGGCCTCCGGCGCCCCGGCTTCGCGGTCCTACAGCAGCCCGTCCGTCGGGAGCGCCGGGACCGTGGGCAAGGTCGGCAGCGTGGGCAGGGTGGGCACTGCGGGAGGCGAGGGAGGCTTCGGCAGCCCGCTCAGATGCGTCAGGTCCGGGAAGTCCGGATCCGGCAGGTCGGTGAGGTCCGGGAAGTCCAGATCCGGCAGGTCGGGATCCGGCACGCCGGGCGGGCTGGGGTCGGCGGCGACGTGCCGGGAAACCGGCGCAGACGCCCCGGCGAAGGCCGGGCCGGCGGACCCGAGGACGGCGAGCGCGGTGGCACAGGCCGCGGCTCCCAGCGTGGTGGATGCGAATCGAGGCACGGTGAGCGTCCTTTCCCATCGGCAGACGTCCGAAGAGCGGTAACTCTCTCTCCTCGGCCCCCGGCGACACGGCCACCATGACGGCCATCCGGGGGACCGGCGCGCTGGTTACGCCGTCCGGGTGGCCGCCCGCCCACGACCCCGGGGCAACCACCACGCCGCGCCCCGGCGTCTCAGTGGCCAGGTAGCAGGTCGCGTGGAAGGCTGTTGGTCATGAGGTTCATCCTTAACGTCATCTGGTTGGTCCTCTGCGGACTCTGGATGGCCATCGGATATGTCGTCGCAGGCATCATCTGCTGCGTCCTCATCGTCACCATCCCCTTCGGGATCGCGTCCTTCCGCATCGCCGGCTACGCCCTGTGGCCCTTCGGCCGTACGACCGTGGAGCGCCGGGACGCCGGGGCGGGATCGCTGATCGGGAATGTCATCTGGTTCATCTTCGCGGGCTGGTGGCTGGCGCTCGGGCACATCGTCACCGGAATCGCGCTCTGCCTCACGATCATCGGAATTCCGCTGGGCATCGCGAACTTCAAGCTGATCCCGATTTCCCTGATGCCGCTGGGCCGCGAAATCGTGCCCACCGACCGGCCGTTCGCGACGCGCTGACGCTTGGCGTCAGTGCCGGGGCCGGGCCAGCTCTTCAACGAAGGCCCCGGCCATGGCCTGTTCGCCCCGGTCGTTGGGATGGAACGCCAAGGCGGGCCGGAGCGGGATCAGGCCCTCGATCCAGCGATCCCGGGGCGCCTGGCACGCGTCGTGCCCCGTCGTCGCCCCGTAGGTGTCGACGTAGCGCGCGCCCGCCGACTCCGCCTGCTGCCGGAGCATCGCATTCAGCCGTTTCTCCGTCGCCACCAGGTAAGGGACGTCGTCGTTGGCCATGCCCAGGGAGAGGCGGCAGTTGCGCCCGTCCTCCGTGGCCAGCGCCGGGAACCCGACGACGAGCACCCGGGCGTGCCGGGCTGCCCGCTCGCGGATGCCCGCGAGGACCGCGGCCACCTTGGGCGCCGTGGCGGCAATGCGTTCCGCGAGCCGGTCGGTGCCGCCCTCGGTGTAGAAGTCCTCGCACGGCTTGTCGCCCGGCTTGCTGCCGGCGGCCAGCCGGATGCAGTTGCCGATGATCTCGTCGAAGCCGATGTCGTTGCCCCCGATGCCGAGCGACACCAGCGTGGTGTCCTTGCCCACGGCATCCAGCTGCGCCGGATTGTCCTTGCCCGGCTGGGGCGACCACATGTCGTCGGTCTTCGCGCCTCCGCAACTGACGTCCGTGAAACTTCCGAAACCCAGCTCCTGGTGGGCCAGCGACGGGTAGTTGCGGTTGGACCGCAGGCACGGCCAGTGGACCTGGGCCGGGATCAGGGGGCCCGACGTGTAGGAGTCGCCCAAGGACACGTAATGCTCGCTCGCGGCCTTCGGGGCGCCGGGGCCGGGCGCCGCGACCGCGGGCACGCCGCTGCCCGCTGTCAGTGCCGCGCTCACTGCGAGCGCGGCGAGGGCCGAGCGGATGCCGTGTCTGCCGAAGCCTGCCATCACTGCCTCCTGGTGAAAGGGAAGCTTCACCATGGCCTTGCCGCGGCAGGCGGAGAGCGGTGTTCCACGGACGTGACCGAATGTCGGCTTCCTCCGTCCCGGAATCCCCGTACGAACGCCGAGGGCGCGCCAAGGTGGCGGAAAGCCACCCGGCGCGCCCTCGGCACACCCGTCGTACGGCCGGGATTCCCACCCGGCCCGTCGTCAGCGGTAGTTGGTGAACTGGATCGCGAAGTCCAGGTCCTTGCCCTTGAGGAGGGCGATGATGGCCTGGAGGTCGTCGCGGCTCTTGGAGGAGACGCGCAGTTCGTCGCCCTGCACCTGGGCCTTGACGCCCTTGGGGCCCTCGTCGCGAATGATCTTGGCGACCTTCTTCGCGTTCTCCTGCGAGATCCCCTCCTCGATCGAGGCGAAGATCTTGTACTCCTTGCCCGAGGCCTGCGGCTCGCCCGCGTCCAGGGACTTCAGCGAGATGCCGCGCTTGATCAGCTTGGACTGGAAGATGTCGAGCACCGCCTTGACGCGCTCCTCGGCGTTGGCCCGCATCTCGATCTTCTCGCCGGACCAGGCGATCGAGGCGCCCACGCCCTTGAAGTCGTAGCGCTGGGAGATCTCCTTGGCGGCCTGGTTGAGGGCGTTGTCGACCTCCTGCCGCTCGACCTTCGAGACGATGTCGAAACTGGAGTCGGCCATATTGAGTTGGCTCCTCGTACGTAGATCCATCAGGGGTGCGGCGCGGGGTGTCCCCGGCGGTGGCCGGGGGAGGCCGCCCCGCCAGCCTAGTCATCCGCCGCCCGATCGAGCGGCTGTGAACCGGGGTGCGGGACGGCTGTGAACCGAGTGGCGGACCACCCCAGGTCATCGGGTATGGTTTACGTCGTTGCCACAGAGCGGTTCGAAAGAGCGGCCGAGGGCGACAACCCATGGCGGTGTGCCCGAGTGGCCAATGGGAGCGGACTGTAAATCCGTCGGCTTAGCCTACCCAGGTTCGAATCCTGGCGCCGCCACGGAATGAGACCCCTGATCTTCGGATCAGGGGTCCTTTCGTTTTCCGGGCCGCGACGGGCCGCGACGGGCCGCGACGGGCCGCGGCGGTCCCGGCCCCGCGCCCTACCCCCGCGCCACCGCCTTCACCGCGCCCTCCAGCGGCACGTCCCCGCCGATCAGCTCCAGGGTGAGCCCCGCCGTCTCCGGCGCGTCCAGCAGCGCGGCCAGCGCCGCTGCCACGTCGTCGCGGGGGACCGCGCCCGGCCCCGTGGCGCCGGCGGAGAGGTTCACCAGGCCCGTACCGGGGTCGTCGGTCAGGGTGCCGGGGCGCAGGATCGTCCAGTCCAGGCCGGGGCGGGTGCGGATGTCCGCGTCGGCCGCGCCCTTGGCGCGCAGATAGGCGGCGAAGACCGGGTCCGTGCCAGGCGGGGGCTCGCTGCCGGCGCCCATGGAGGAGACGACGAGGAACCGCCGCACCCCGGCCGCCTCCGCCGCGTCGGCGAAGAGGACGGCCGCCGCGCGGTCGACGGTCTCCTTGCGCTCGACGCCGCTGCCCGGGCCCGCCCCGGCCGCGAAGACGGCCGCGTCGGCACCTTCCAAGTGCCTTGCCACATCGGCCGTCGACGCCGATTCCATGTCGCACACGACGGGCTCCGCACCTGCCGCGAGCAGGTCGCCGGCCTGCTCCCGCCGGCGGATGACGCCCGCCACCTCGTCCCCGCGCCCGGCGAGCAGCCGCTCCAGCCGCAGCGCGATCCGACCATGTCCACCTGCGATGACAATGCGCATGATCCGACCGTACGCCCCGTGCGCCGCCCGGGTGGTCAGGACGGGTCCGCCCCGCGCGGCGACTGCCGGGGCAGGTCCAGCGCCACCGCCGCCTGCGAGTCGCAGTACTCCCGCACCGCGCTCGTACGGGCCACCACCCGGCCCCGGTGCACCACCAGGCGGCTGTAGCCCAGGGACAGGACCCCGGCGATCCCCGCGCCGCGCACGGCGAGCAGCTCGGCCGGGAAGCCGGCCTCCACCCGGACCTCGGCCAGCCCCATCGCGGCCCTGGCCCGGACGCTTACCGCCTCGTAGGCCTGTGCGGGGCTCAGCTCGCCGTGGGAGGCCAGCAGGAAGGCGGCCTCCAGGGGGTCGCCGCGGCCCACCGCGTTGGCCGCGTCCCGCAGCGAACCGCTGCCCGCCGCGACCTTGACGCCCGCCGCCCGCAGCAGGCGCACCGGCGCGCACGTGGAGACGCGCATGCCGCCGCCCCAGACGCAGCAGTCGCCCTGCGGCAGGCACACCACCGTGACCCCGGCGGCGGCCAGTTGCTCCGCGACCCGGGCTGCCTGCTCGTACGGGAGGCGGGCCAGGCCGCCGCACGGGCCGAGGCCGACCCCGGGGCGCAGCCCGCCCGCCATGGCGGCGAGGCGGGCCAGCCGGACCGGGTCGGCGCCTTCGGTGTGCAGGTCGACGGCGCAGCCGTGCTCGGCGGCGACGGCGAGGGCGGCCTCTGCGAAGCCGGCGGGGTCGGGGTCGAGGTCGGGGCAGCCGCCGATCACGGTGGCGCCCATCTTCACGGCGTCCCGCAGCATGGCCAGGCCGTCGGCTCCGGCGACTCCGGTGAGCAGCCGGGGGACGGCGACGGCGGACACGTCCACGAGCCCGCGCAGGGCGCGCCGGGCCTGCAGGACGGCCTCCAGCGTCCGCAGCCCCTGGACGTCGCCGATACGCACGTGCGAGCGGACCGCGGTGGCGCCGTGGCTCAGCTGCAGCAGGGCGGCCTCGGTGGCCCGCCGCTGGACGTCCTCGGCGCCGAGGGAGACGGGGCCGGCGATGTCCGCGGTGAGCGCGGTGTCGTAGTGGGCGTGGGGTTCGGCGGGGGCGGGCAGCAGGAGATAGCCGCCGAGCTCGATGCGGGGGCCGGGCGCGAGGCTGCCCGCGGTGCCGACGGCCTCGATGCGGCCGCCGCTGAGCCGTACGTCCACCACCCGGCCATCGGCGAGGCGGGCCCCGCACAGCACCAGGGCGCCGTCACCGGAAGCGGCGGCGGCATCGCCGTCGGGACCTCTCGCGGGCTGTTGCTGACTGTCGGGCATCGCGCTCCTCCGGGGGCAAGATCACGCGGCGTGTTCCGAGCGTAGGCCGCGTAGGAAGCCGGTTCGAGCAGGCGGCGAATAGTCGTACTGGTGTGGTCGCCGGGACTGTGGAGAAGCGCTCGCCCGGGGCGGCCGGATACGGATTTCACCTTCGGCCGCAGACCGTGTAATGTCTTCCTCGCTCGCCCCAATAGCTCAGTCGGCAGAGCGTCTCCATGGTAAGGAGAAGGTCTACGGTTCGATTCCGTATTGGGGCTCTGGTGTGTGAGGTTCCCCGCCTTCGGGCGGGGGCCCCTCCCGCATCAAAGCGGTGTAGCTCAGTCGGTAGAGCAAGCGGCTCATAATCGCTGTGTCACCGGTTCAAGTCCGGTCACCGCTACATACAGTAGCCGATTGTGGGGTCGGTCCTCCGATCGGCTACTCTTTTATGCGTTCATCCGTCCATTCCGTCAAGGAGCACTCACGTGGCTGCCACCGACGTCCGCCCGAAGATCACGCTGGCCTGCGTGGAGTGCAAGGAGCGGAACTACATCACCAAGAAGAACCGGCGCAACAACCCGGACCGTCTTGAGATGAAGAAGCACTGCCCTCGCTGCAACTCGCACACCGCGCACCGCGAAACGCGATAAAGCACGTCTCGTTCATGAGGCCGTCCCCAGTCCCTGGGGGCGGCCTCATGGCGTATCCACCCACGGAATCCCAGTCCACTCAGGAGGTGCCGAGCCATGGCGCTCGACCAGTCCTTCGTCGGACGGACCTATCCGGCCACCGACCCCTATGAGGTCGGCCGGGAGAAGATCCGCGAATTCGCCGAGGCCGTCGGCGATGCCAATCCGGTCTACACCGACCCCGAGGCCGCCAAGGCGCTCGGTCACCCCGATGTGATCGCCCCGCCGACCTTTGTGTTCGCGATCACGTTCAAGGCGGCCGGTCAGGTCATCCAGGACCCCCAGCTGGGCCTGGACTACAACCGTGTGGTGCACGGCGACCAGAAGTTCGCCTACACCCGCCCGGTCCGCGCGGGCGACCGCCTGACGGTCACCTCGCGCATCGAGTCGGTCAAGTCCCTGGCGGGCAACGACGTGCTCTCGGTCCGTGGCGAGGTCCACGACCAGGACGGCGAGCACGTGGTGACCGCGCACACGACGCTGGTGGCACGCGCCGCCGAGGAGGCGTGATGGCCGCGAAGATCGCGTACGACGCGGTGGAGGTGGGCACGGAGCTGCCCGCCCAGGTGTTCCCCGTCACCCGCGCGGACCTGGTGCGCTACGCAGGTGCCTCGGGCGACTTCAACCCGATCCACTGGAACGAGAAGTTCGCCAAGGAGGTCGGGCTGCCGGACGTCATCGCGCACGGCATGTTCACCATGGCCGAGGCGATCCGCGTGGTGACCGACTGGGTCGGCGACCCGGGCGCGGTGCTGGAGTACGGCGTGCGCTTCACCAAGCCCGTCGTGGTCCCCAACGACGACAAGGGCGCCGTGATCGAGGTCGGCGCGAAGGTCGCGGCCAAGCTCGACGACGAGGCCCGCACGGTCCGCGTCGACCTGCTGGCCAAGAGCGGCGACCAGAAGGTGCTGGGCATGTCCCGCGCCGTGGTGAAGCTCGCCTGAGGCAGAGAGCTTGAAGTAAGGGGCGCCCGTCAATGGCGGGTGCCCCTTACTTCGCACTTGACGACTTAGTGAGTGGCCACTAACTTACTGGCCATGGTCAGGATGAGCGCGGAAGAACGCCGCGAGAGTGTGATCCGCGCCGCGATCACCGAATTCGCGCGCGGCGGCTACAGCGGCACCTCCACGGAGGTGATCGCGCGCCGCGTGGGCGTCTCGCAGCCGTATCTCTTCCGTCTCTTCCCGAGCAAGCGCGCCATCTTCCTGGCCGCCGCCGCCCGCTGCCTGGAGGACACCGGGCGGCTCTTCCGCGAGGCCGCCGAGA
The DNA here is from genome assembly GCF_014203555.1 of Streptomyces olivoverticillatus. Classification (GTDB taxonomy): domain Bacteria; phylum Actinomycetota; class Actinomycetes; order Streptomycetales; family Streptomycetaceae; genus Streptomyces; species Streptomyces olivoverticillatus. The sequence continues at coordinate 118,320 of NZ_JACHJH010000005.1, forward strand.
ATGCGCCTCCTGGCGGCGTCCCGGCCGCCATGGGTGCCGCCTACCAGGACATGATCGAGCGCGACCGCGAAAAGCTGCTGATGCAGATGCAGATGTACGTAGCGGTCGCGTCCGCCGAGGCCTCCGGCGACCACGAGTTCGGCCACCCGATCCGCGAGGGCTGGCAGCAGCTGCGGGACACGATCCATCTCGCCCTCGGCGCCGACGAGGACGAGACGGCCGGCTTCCTGGCCGAGGGGATGCTCATGAACACCCTGGTCTGCCTGGGCTACCCGGCCGGACACCCGATGTGGGCCGGCCACTGCAAGGACTAGGCGCGCGGGGCGAGGGCCCCGCGGCCCGCCCTGCCGCATGCCGAGGAAATTTAGTAATCCATCACTAACAAATTCTCCATCACTCACCGACAAGACATCACGCTCCCCGGGGGGACTTTGTGAACCAGCGAGCCAGGGCCGTCTGGGCCCTGATCATCACGAGCATCGCCGGATTCATGGCGGCGCTGGACAACCTGGTGGTCACCACCGCCCTGCCCTCCATCCGCAAGGACCTCGGCGGGGCACTGGCGGACCTGGAGTGGACGGTCAACGCCTACACCCTGACCTTCGCCGTCCTGCTGATGTTCGGCGCCGCGCTCGGTGACCGCTTCGGCCGCCGCAAGCTCTTCCTCCTCGGCCTCGCCGTCTTCACCGCCGCCTCGGCAGCTGCGGCGTCGGCCCCCGGCATCGACGGCCTGATCGCCGCCCGCGCCGTCCAGGGCGTAGGGGCGGCGATCATGACGCCGCTCACCCTCACCCTCCTCGCCGCCGCCGTCCCGGCCGAGCGGCGCGGCATGGCGTACGGCATCTGGGGCGCCGTCAACGGCCTGGCCGTCGCCGGCGGCCCGCTGATCGGCGGCGGGCTGACCGAGCACGTCTCCTGGCACTGGATCTTCTGGCTGAACGTGCCCCTGGGCGTGGCCCTGCTCCCGCTCGCCCGGCTGCGCCTGGCGGAGTCCCGCGCCCCGCACGCCCGGCTCGACGTCCCCGGCACGCTGCTGGTCAGCGGCGGCCTCTTCGGCATCGTCTACGGCCTGGTCAACGCCCACTCCGACGGCTGGACCGGCACCTGGGTGCTCACCGGCCTCATCGTCGGCGGTGCGTTGCTCGGCGGCTTCGTCCACCACGGCTTCCGCAGCAAGAACCCCATGCTGCCCATGCGCCTCTTCGGCAACCGGGCGTTCAGCGCGATCAACGCCGCCGGCCTGCTGATGTTCCTCGGCATGTTCGGCGCGATCTTCCTGCTGTCGCAGTTCTTCCAGGGCGTCAGCGGCTACTCGCCCACCGAGGCGGGCCTCCGGATGCTCCCCTGGACCGGCATGCCCATGATCGTCGCGCCGCTGGCCGGCTATCTCTCGGACAAGACAGGCGGCCGCCCGGTCGTCACGGCGGGCCTCGCGCTCCAGGCGCTGGGACTGGCGCTCTTCGCCCTCGTCGTCAAGGCGGACGTCTCCTACGCAGCCGAGCTTCCGGCGCTGATCGTCAGCGGCATCGGCATGGCGCTGTACTTCGCGCCCGCCGCGAACCTGGTCATGTCCAGCGTCCGCCCCGCCGAGCAGGGGATCGCCTCGGGCGCGAACAACGCGCTGCGGGAGGTGGGCGGAGCGCTCGGCGTCGCCGTCCTGGGGTCGGTGTTCTCCTCGCACGGCGGCTACGAGACGCCTGCACGCTTCGTGGACGGGCTGACGCCGGCGCTGTGGGTCGGTGCGGCAGCGGTGGGCGTGGCGGCTGTTGCGGCGGCGCTGCTGCCCCGGCGGGCGCGTCCTGCGGCTCAGGAGCCGGAGCCGACAGCGGTGCGGGAACCCGTGGTGTCGGCGCAGGGCTGACCCTTCCCGGCCCCGGGGTCCCGGGGCCGGGCCCGCACCCCGGTCGCCCGGCGGCAGCGCCCCCGTACTCTTGTGCGCGTGCAGGAACGACACGAAGCCCCCCTCGCCCCCCTGACCACCTTCCGGCTCGGCGGGCCCGCCGCCCGGCTGGTCACCGCCGTCACGGACCACGAGGTGATCACCGCCGTCCGCGAGGCCGACGCGAGCGGCACGCCGCTGCTGATCATCGGCGGCGGCAGCAACCTGGTCATCTCCGACAAGGGCTTCGACGGCACGGCTCTGCATGTCGCCACCACCGGCTTCCGCCTCGACGGCACCACGCTCGAGCTCGCCGCCGGCGAGAACTGGTCCGACGCCGTCGCCCGCACCGTGGAGGCCGGGCTGGCCGGCATCGAGTGCCTGGCCGGGATCCCCGGATCCGCCGGTGCCACGCCCGTCCAGAACGTCGGCGCGTACGGGCAGGACGTCTCCCAGACCATCACCGAGGTCGTCGCCTACGACCGGCACGCCGGGGAGACCGTCGTCCTGCGCAACGCCGACTGCGGCTTCTCCTACCGGCACAGCCGCTTCAAGGCCGACCCGGAGCGCTACGTCGTGCTGCGCGTCCGCTTCGAGCTGGAGGACGCGGACGGGATGTCCGCGCCGATCCGCTACCCCGAGACGGCCCGCGCGCTCGGCGTGGAGGCCGGAGACCGCGTGCCCGCTGCCACGGCCCGGGAGACGGTCCTCAAGCTGCGCGCAGGCAAGGGCATGGTCCTGGACCCGGAGGACCACGACACGTGGTCGGCGGGGTCCTTCTTCACCAACCCGGTCCTCTCCCCGGAGCAGCACGCGGCGTTCCTGGAGCGCGTCGCGCAGCGGCTCGGGGACGACGTGCAGCCGCCCGCTTTCCCCGCCGGGGACGGGCTCGTCAAGACCTCGGCCGCCTGGCTGATCGACAAGGCGGGCTTCACCAAGGGCTACGGCGACGGCCCGGCCCGCATCTCGACCAAGCACACGCTCGCCCTCACCAACCGCGGGGCGGCCACCACCGAGGACCTGCTGGCCCTCGCCCGCGAGGTGCGCGACGGCGTGCACCGCGCCTTCGGCGTGACGCTCGTCAACGAGCCGGTGACCGTCGGCGTCACCCTCTAGGGGCAGACGGGCCGGGGGCTGCGCCTACGCGGCCGTCAGCCAGTCGTCCACGCCCGCCAGCAGCCGCTTCCGCAGGTCCTCCGGCGCCCTCGACGCCCGAATCGACTGCCGGGCCAGCTCCGCGAGCTCCGCGTCGGTGAAGGCGTGGTGCTCGCGCGCCAGCTCGTACTGGGCGGCCAGGCGGGAGCCGAAGAGCAGCGGGTCGTCCGCGCCCAGCGCTATCGGGACCCCGGCGTCGAACAGCGCGCGCAGCGGCACGTCGCCGGGCTTGTCGTAGACGCCCAGTGCCACGTTGGAGGACGGGCACACCTCGCACGCCACACCGCGCTCGGCGAGCTTGCGCAGCAGCCGGGGGTCCTCGGCGGCCCGCACGCCGTGGCCGATGCGGCCCGCGTGCAGGTCGTCCAGGCAGTCGCGGACGCTGCTGGGGCCCGACAGCTCGCCGCCGTGCGGAGCGGCCAGCAGACCGCCCTCCCGGGCGATCTCGAAGGCCCGGTCGAAGTCGCGGGCCAGCCCCCGCCGCTCGTCGTTGGAGAGCCCGAAGCCCACCACGCCGCGGTCGGCGTAGCGCACGGCGAGCCGGGCGAGGGTGCGGGCGTCCAGCGGGTGCTTCATCCGGTTCGCGGCGACCAGCACGCGCATGCCCAGGCCCGTCTCCCGCGAGGCGCTCTCCACCGCGTCCAGGATGATCTCCAGCGCCGGGATCAGCCCGCCCAGCCGCGGGGCGTACGAGGTCGGGTCGACCTGGATCTCCAGCCACCCCGAGCCGTCCCGGACGTCCTCCTCGGCGGCCTCCCGCACCAGCCGCCGGATGTCGTCGGGGGAGCGCAGGCAGGAGCGCGCGATGTCGTACAGCCGCTGGAAGCGGAACCAGCCGCGCTCGTCCGTCGCCCGCAGCTTGGGCGGCTCTCCGCTGCTCAGCGCCTCGGGCAGGTGCACGCCGTACCTGTCGGCGAGCTCCAGCAGGGTCGAGGAACGCATGGACCCGGTGAAATGCAGGTGCAGATGGGCCTTCGGCAGTTTGCGGACGTCGCGAACGTTCTTCATCCCAGGATCTTGCCGCACGCGCCCGTCAACGGGAAGACGCTTTCCCTGAACGGGGAGCGGACTGACAACCAATGCGGGCCCCCGGCCGCAGCCGGGGGCCCGCACGGGCAGGAGGGAGAGGGCGTTACGCCTTCGCCTCCGCCAGCAGCTTCTGGACCCGGCCGATGCCCTCGACCAGGTCCTCGTCGCCCAGGGCGTAGGACAGGCGCAGGTAGCCCGGGGTGCCGAAGGCCTCGCCGGGGACGACCGCGACCTCAACCTCGTCCAGGATCAGCGCGGCCAGCTCCACGGAGGTGGCGGGCCGCTTGCCGCGGATCTCCTTGCCGAGCAGGCCCTTGACCGACGGGTAGGCGTAGAAGGCGCCCTCCGGCTCCGGGCAGAGCACGCCGTCGATCTCGTTGAGCATGCGCACCATCGTGCGGCGGCGGCGGTCGAAGGCGACCTTCATCTCCTCGACGGCCTCCAGGTCGCCGGAGACGGCGGCCAGCGCCGCGGCCTGCGCCACGTTCGACACGTTGGACGTGGCGTGCGACTGCAGGTTGGTGGCGGCCTTGACGACGTCCTTCGGGCCGATGACCCAGCCCACGCGCCAGCCGGTCATGGCGTACGTCTTGGCGACGCCGTTGACCACGATGCACTTGTCGCGCAGCTCGGGCACGACCACCGGCAGCGAGGAGAACTCGGCGTCGCCGTAGACCAGGTGCTCGTAGATCTCGTCCGTCAGCACCCACAGGCCGTGCTCGGCGGCCCAGCGGCCGATCTCCTCGACCTGGGCGCGGGAGTACACGGCGCCGGTGGGGTTCGAGGGGGAGACGAAGAGCAGCACCTTGGTGTTCTCGGTGCGGGCGGCCTCGAGCTGCTCGACGGAGACGCGGTAGTTGGTCGTCTCGTCGGCCACGACGTCCACCGGGACGCCGCCCGCGAGGCGGATCGACTCGGGGTAGGTGGTCCAGTACGGGGCCGGGACGATGACCTCGTCGCCCGGGTCGAGGATGGCGGCGAAGGCCTCGTAGATGGCCTGCTTGCCGCCGTTGGTGACGAGCACCTGGGAGGCCTCGACCTCGTAGCCGGAGTCGCGCAGCGTCTTCGCGGCGATGGCGGCCTTGAGCTCGGGCAGACCGCCGGCCGGAGTGTAGCGGTGGAACTTGGGGTCGCGGCAGGCCTCGATGGCGGCCTCGACGATGTACCCGGGCGTGGGGAAGTCGGGCTCGCCGGCGCCGAAGCCGATCACGGGGCGGCCGGCGGCCTTGAGGGCCTTGGCCTTGGCGTCCACCGCGAGGGTGGCGGACTCGGAGATCGAACCGATGCGGGCGGACACCCGGCGCTCGGTGGGGGACTGTACGGGAGGAGTCGCAGCGGTCATACAGGCATCGTCGCAGACCCGCCGGGACGCGGTCACACGCCTTTCGGACCGCGAGCTGTTCGACGACGGCCGCCGGAGCACGTACACTCATCCGTCGTTGGCCTCTTAACCGGCGAATCCGCTCCGTGCATGCACACCGTGCTTCCGGATGGATGCGGTACGTTTAGGAGGAACCACAAAGGGTCGTAGCTCAATTGGTAGAGCACTGGTCTCCAAAACCAGCGGTTGGGGGTTCAAGTCCCTTCGGCCCTGCTACACGCATCGTCACCAGGGTGCGTGCATGCGTACGTACTGAAATGCACCGCCGTGCGGCTCACCCGGGCGCGGCACGGCCACGACCCGGATTCAGGTGAGGACGTAGTGACGGAAGCCCTTGGCTCCACCGCGACGCCTGAGAGCGGTCGTCCAGAGGACGAGGTGGCCTCCAAGAAGGGCCGCCGTGGTGGCAAGCGCGGGAAGAAGGGCCCTCTGGGCCGCCTCGCGCTCTTTTACCGCCAGGTTGTCGCCGAGCTCCGCAAGGTCGTCTGGCCCACCCGGAACCAGCTGTCGACGTACACCACTGTGGTGATCGTCTTTGTTGTCATCGTCATCGGTCTGGTGACCGTGATTGACTATGGGTTCAACCAGGCCGTCAAGTACGTCTTCGGCTGACGCTGAATCCGCGCGCAAGGCGGCCTCTGTCCGGGGACTTCCTGGAGAGAGCCGTCTCTTCGCACGTTCCACCCACATTGAAGCCAGGAAGAAGCAGCCACGTGTCTGACCCGAACCTGAACGACGCCGCCGAGCCCGTCGAGGCGACGGAGGCCGACGTGGACGCTCCGGCTCCCTCGGAGGAGATCGGCGAGGACACCGAGACCCAGATCCTCGAGGGTGCCGACAACGTGGACGAGCTGGACGCCGAGGACGCCGCCGCGGGCGAGCCCGCCGAGGAGGCCGCGGTCCACGCCGAGGACGCCGAGGACGCCGCCCTCTCCGGTGACGAGGCCGCCGAGGCCGAGGAGCCCGCCGAGGAAGAGGCCCCGGTCGACCCGATCGAGGCGCTCCGCGACGAGCTGCGCGGCCTGCCCGGCGAGTGGTACGTCATCCACACCTACGCCGGTTACGAGAACCGTGTGAAGACCAACCTCGAGCAGCGCGCCGTCTCGCTCAACGTCGAGGACTACATCTTCCAGGCCGAGGTGCCGCAGGAAGAGGTCGTCCAGATCAAGAACGGCGACCGCCGCACCGTCCGCCAGAACAAGCTGCCCGGCTACGTGCTGGTGCGCATGGACCTGACGAACGAGTCCTGGGGCGTCGTCCGCAACACCCCGGGCGTCACCGGCTTCGTCGGCAACGCCTACGACCCGTACCCGCTGACCCTGGACGAGATCGTCAAGATGCTCGCCCCGGAGGCCGAGGCGAAGGCCGCCAAGGAGGCCGCCGAGGCCGAGGGCCGTCCGGCCCCCAGCCGCAAGGTCGAGGTCCAGGTGCTGGACTTCGAGGTGGGCGACTCGGTCACTGTCACCGACGGCCCGTTCGCGACGCTGCAGGCGACGATCAACGAGATCAACGCCGACTCGAAGAAGGTCAAGGGCCTCGTCGAGATCTTCGGTCGCGAGACCCCGGTCGAGCTGAGCTTCGACCAGATCCAGAAGAACTAGTTCTTCCCGGACACACGCTTCCGACCAGGTCAGACGGGCTGCTCACAGCCTGTCTGACCTGCTCGGTTTTTGGCCGCAGCATGTTACCCGTTATCGTGGTGCGGTATGCCTGCGCGCATTGTGCGCAGGCAAAAAACTCTCACTAGGACCCGGAGAGAGCAATGCCTCCCAAGAAGAAGAAGATCACGGGGCTTATCAAGCTCCAGATCAACGCCGGTGCCGCCAACCCGGCTCCGCCGGTCGGCCCCGCGCTGGGTCAGCACGGCGTCAACATCATGGAGTTCTGCAAGGCCTACAACGCCGCGACCGAGTCGCAGCGTGGCATGGTCGTGCCGGTGGAGATCACGGTCTACGAAGACCGTTCCTTCACCTTCGTCACCAAGACTCCGCCGGCCGCCAAGCTGATCCTCAAGGCTGCGGGCGTGGACAAGGGCTCCGGCGAGCCGCACAAGACCAAGGTCGCCAAGATCACCGAGGCGCAGGTCCGCGAGATCGCCACGACCAAGATGCCCGACCTGAACGCCAACGACCTGGACGCCGCCGCGAAGATCATTGCCGGCACCGCCCGTTCCATGGGCATCACGGTCGAGGGCTGATCAGCTCCCGTCTGACCCCTCAGTGGCAGGACCAAGCGCTGGTCCGGACCACGACTCCCCGCTCAACCTTTCAGGAGCAGAAGTGAAGCGCAGCAAGACTCTCCGCGCTGCGGACGCCAAGGTCGAGAAGGAGCGTCTGTACGCTCCCCTCGAGGCCGTCCGTCTCGCCAAGGAGACCTCCGCGACCAAGTTCGACGCGACCGTCGAGGTTGCCTTCCGCCTGGGTGTCGACCCGCGCAAGGCCGACCAGATGGTCCGCGGCACCGTGAACCTTCCGCACGGCACCGGTAAGACCGCCCGGGTCCTGGTCTTCGCGACCGGCGACCGTGCCGAGGCCGCGCGTGCCGCCGGCGCCGACATCGTCGGTGCCGACGAGCTGATCGACGAGGTCGCCAAGGGCCGTCTGGACTTCGACGCCGTCGTCGCCACCCCGGACCTCATGGGCAAGGTCGGCCGCCTCGGCCGCGTGCTCGGTCCCCGTGGCCTGATGCCGAACCCGAAGACCGGCACGGTCACCCCGGACACGGCCAAGGCCGTGACCGAGATCAAGGGCGGCAAGATCGAGTTCCGCGTCGACAAGCACTCGAACCTGCACTTCATCATCGGCAAGGTCTCGTTCGACGACACCAAGCTGGTGGAGAACTACGCCGCGGCGCTCGAGGAGATCTCCCGCCTCAAGCCGTCCGCCGCGAAGGGCCGCTACATCAAGAAGGCGGTTCTGACCACCACGATGGGCCCCGGCATCGCGCTGGACCCCAACCGCACCCGCAACCTCCTCGTCGAGGACGAGACGGTCTGAGCGACCTCTCGTAGCGTGTGAGCTTCACGGGCCGGGCCCCGCACCCTTCTGGGTGCGGGGCCCGGTTGCGTTATCCGGTTGCCGCGGTGTCGGTGCGGGCGGATATCGTCCGTACAACATCGTTTATGGGGGGTCATATTCATGAATCGCCGTGCGGTACGCGTAACCACCGGTATGGCCGCCGGGCTGCTGCTCTGCGGGGCCACTACGGGCTGTTCGTCCTCGGGCGGCAGCTCCCCTGCCAAGTCCGCGTCCGCGGCCCCGTCGGAGGCCGCCTCCGGGGCTCCTGCGGCTGCCGTGCAGAGCGCGTCGAAGAAGGCCGCGGAGCTGAAGTCCCTGCGGGTCGAGATGAGCGGCATCGGCCCGGGTGTTCCGGGGCGGATGAAGGCCGAGCTGGCCATGAACATGGACCCGAAGGCCATGGAGATGAACGTGGAGCTCGCCGATCACGGGGAGGACGGCAGGTTCACGCTCAAGCTCGTCGGGGACGCCATGTACATGGGCGGCAACGAGAAGATATCCGACCGTCTGGACGGCAAGCACTGGCTGAAGATGCCCCTGAAGGGCAAGATGAAGGACGCCCTCGGCGGGATGGGCGCGGCCCACCAGGACCCGTCCGCCCAAACGGGCCTGCTCTCCGGCTCCAAGGACATCAAGAAGGTCGGCGAGGAGACCGTCAACGGCATCCCGGCCACGCACTACGCGGGCTCCGTCACGCTCGACGAGATGGCCGGGGCAGCCGGCAAGGACGGCAGCGACGCGACCAAGGAGCGCCGCCGCAAGACGGTCGAGCAGCTCCGCCAGCAGGGCATGCAGAAGCTCGACGTCGACCTGTGGATCGCCAAGGACAACCGGCCGGTCCAGCTGCGCGAGCGCGGGCAGGCCGACAAGGGCCCGCTCGACATGACGATGGTCTTCAAGGACTTCGACAAGCCGGTCACCGTCGAGGCCCCTGCGGCCGACGACACGGCCGACATGGGCGACCGTCCGGCCGGCGGCCTGGGCGAGGCCGGGAAGAGCCTCTGAGGGAAGAGCCTCTGAACCGCCCGGTCGGCGCCGATTTGCTTGTTCGCCCGTCGCTCGCGTACCTTTTGCCAGAAGCCAAAGACCGCTGGTCGTTGCTGCGTCTCCCTCGGGGGGTGTGGTGGCCGAAGGATCCGCTAGCTGCGGGCGACCTGCGCAGGTGATTGTGGTTGCACTCCCGTGAAAGACGCAAGTGATTGTGTCCGTACGGTCGAGTCACGCCCCGAGCGCCTGCGCCGGGGCGTTTCGTTTTGCCCAGGTCCCTTCTCGCGCCTAAGCGGTCCGAATCACCCGGAAGGAGGCCGAGGCTCATGGCGACGTCCGCCAAGGCCGCCGCGGTTGCCGAGCTGACGGACAAGTTCCGCAGCTCCAACGCCGCTGTGCTGACCGAGTACCGCGGTCTCACCGTGGCGCAGCTCAAGACGCTGCGCCGTTCGCTCGGTGAGAACGCGCAGTACGCCGTGGTGAAGAACACGCTGACCAAGATCGCGGCCAATGAGGCCGGGTTCCAGCTCGACGACCAGCTCTTCGCTGGCCCGACGGCTGTCGCCTTCGTCACCGGTGACCCGGTGGAGTCGGCGAAGGGTCTCCGTGACTTCGCCAAGGACAACCCCAACCTGATCATCAAGGGCGGTGTCCTTGATGGCAAGGCGCTGTCCGCCGATGAGATCAAGAAGCTTGCGGACCTCGAGTCCCGCGAGGTTCTGCTCGCCAAGCTGGCGGGTGCCATGAAGGGCAAGCAGTCCCAGGCTGCCGCGCTCTTCCAGGCGCTCCCCTCGAAGTTCGTCCGCACCGCGGAGGCGCTTCGTGCCAAGCAGGCCGAGCAGGGCGGTGCCGAGTAATTCGGCTCGCGCATTGATCAGCGCTGCCTGAACGCGCTGGTCACAGCGGGCCGTCCGCCCGCCGACATGTACATCCGGCACCTGCCGATTTAGTGGAAGGACCCGCCATCATGGCGAAGCTCTCTCAGGAAGACCTGCTCGAGCAGTTCGAGGGCATGACCCTCATCGAGCTCTCCGAGTTCGTGAAGGCGTTCGAGGAGAAGTTCGACGTCACCGCTGCCGCCCCGGTTGCCGCTGTCGCCGTCGGTGGCCCCGCCGCCGCCGCCGAGGCCGCTGAGGAGCAGGACGAGTTCGACGTCATCCTCACCGCCGCCGGTGACAAGAAGATCCAGGTCATCAAGGTCGTGCGTGAGCTGACCTCCCTGGGCCTGAAGGAGGCCAAGGACCTCGTCGACGGCACCCCGAAGCCCGTCCTCGAGAAGGTCGCCAAGGACGCCGCGGAGAAGGCCGCCGAGGCCCTCAAGGGCGCCGGCGCCTCCGTCGAGGTCAAGTGACCTTCGGAGTCTGCTGACTCTCTTCGCCGGCTTGCACCGGCAAACCAAGGGCGATCACCCATGCGGGTGGTCGCCCTTGGGCGTTCCCGCAGCGGCTGCGCACGGCCGACCCCGGGGGCGAGTATGGTGATCATCGTTGCCTCGCCGGGCGGCCCGCGGCCGTACGTCCGGCGCGGCCCCGCAGGAGCCACGAGAGGCGCCACGGGAGGCGTCCGGCGGCCGAGGGGCCTTGACGAACGGCACGCCGCGCGCGATTCTCTGGACGCGGTGACGAGCGGCGTTCACCCCGGGGTTCTGTCGATCCTCCGTCCGAGGCATGGATCGAGCGCGATCGGGGAAGTCTTGCGTCAGGCGACGAGGAACAAGAGGATCCCGGAGGGAGAGATTGGTATCGCACCGGTCTCCGGAAATCCGCTCTGGACATCAGTGGGCCAAGTGGCTACACTGACCCTTTGCGCTGCCTGTTAGCTGCTCCCTGCCCGTCACCAGGGGCATGCCCACTCTCGAGCACAGTTGATGGAAACCCCCTGAGCTGGGATTTCTCTCGTACGCGACGAGTGGGACCGGTACGCGCGTAGTGAGTCCGAGCCCTCGGAAGGACCCCCTCTTGGCCGCCTCGCGCAACGCCTCGACCGCCAATACGAACACCGGCGCCAGCACCGCCCCGCTGCGCATCTCTTTTGCGAAGATCAAGGAGCCCCTCGAGGTTCCGAACCTCCTTGCGCTGCAGACCGAGAGCTTCGACTGGCTGCTCGGCAATGCCGCCTGGAAGGCTCGCGTCGAGGCTGCGCTGGACAGCGGTCAGGACGTCCCCACCAAGTCCGGACTGGAGGAGATCTTCGAGGAGATCTCTCCGATCGAGGACTTCTCCGGGTCGATGTCGCTGACCTTCCGCGACCACCGTTTCGAGCCCCCGAAGAACTCCATCGACGAGTGCAAGGAGCGCGACTTCACGTACGCGGCCCCGCTCTTCGTCACCGCGGAGTTCACCAACAACGAGACCGGTGAGATCAAGTCCCAGACGGTCTTCATGGGCGACTTCCCGCTCATGACGCCCAAGGGCACCTTCTGCATCAACGGCACCGAGCGTGTCGTCGTCTCGCAGCTGGTCCGTTCGCCCGGTGTCTACTTCGACTCCTCCATCGACAAGACGTCCGACAAGGACATCTTCTCGGCCCGCATCATCCCCTCGCGGGGCGCGTGGCTGGAGATGGAGGTCGACAAGCGCGACATGGTCGGTGTGCGCATCGACCGCAAGCGCAAGCAGTCCGTGACCGTCCTCCTCAAGGCCCTCGGCTGGACCACCGAGCAGATCCTGGAGGAGTTCGGCGAGTACGAGTCCATGCGCGCCACCCTGGAGAAGGACCACACCCAGGGCCAGGACGACGCGCTGCTCGACATCTACCGCAAGCTGCGCCCGGGCGAGCCGCCGACGCGTGAGGCCGCGCAGACGCTGCTCGAGAACCTCTACTTCAACCCCAAGCGCTACGACCTCGCCAAGGTCGGCCGTTACAAGGTCAACAAGAAGCTGGCCGCGGACGCGCCGCTCGACGCCGGTGTGCTGACCGTCGACGACATCATCGCGACGATCAAGTACCTGGTGAAGCTGCACGCCGGTGAGGCCGAGACCGTCGGCGAGAACGGCACCACGATCGTCGTCGAGACCGACGACATCGACCACTTCGGCAACCGTCGTCTGCGCAACGTCGGCGAGCTCATCCAGAACCAGGTCCGCACCGGCCTGGCTCGTATGGAGCGCGTCGTCCGCGAGCGGATGACCACCCAGGACGTCGAGGCGATCACGCCGCAGACCCTGATCAACATCCGGCCGGTCGTCGCCTCCATCAAGGAGTTCTTCGGCACCAGCCAGCTGTCCCAGTTCATGGACCAGACCAACCCGCTGTCGGGTCTGACCCACAAGCGTCGTCTCTCGGCGCTGGGCCCGGGTGGTCTCTCCCGTGAGCGGGCCGGCTTCGAGGTCCGTGACGTTCACCCGTCGCACTACGGCCGCATGTGCCCGATCGAGACGCCCGAAGGCCCGAACATCGGTCTGATCGGCTCGCTCGCCTCCTACGGCCGGGTCAACGCGTTCGGTTTCGTCGAGACCCCGTACCGCAAGGTCGTCGACGGTGTCGTCACCGACGAGGTCGACTACCTGACCGCCGACGAGGAAGACCGCTTCGTCATCGCCCAGGCGAACGCCCCCCTCACCGAGGACATGCGTTACGCCGAGTCGCGCGTGCTCGTCCGCCGCCGTGGTGGCGAAATCGACTACATCGCCGGCGACGACGTCGACTACATGGACGTCTCCCCGCGCCAGATGGTGTCGGTCGCGACCGCCATGATCCCGTTCCTCGAGCACGACGACGCCAACCGCGCGCTCATGGGATCGAACATGATGCGCCAGGCCGTTCCGCTGATCAAGGCGGAGGCGCCGCTGGTCGGCACCGGCATGGAGTACCGCTGTGCGGTCGACGCCGGTGACGTCATCAAGGCCGAGAAGGACGGTGTCGTCCAGGAGGTCTCCGCCGACTACGTCACGGTGGCCAACGACGACGGCACGTACAACACCTACCGTGTCGCCAAGTTCTCCCGCTCGAACCAGGGCACGTCCTTCAACCAGAAGGTCGTCGTGGACGAGGGCGCCCGCGTGGTCACCGGCCAGGTGCTCGCCGACGGTCCGTCCACGGACGAGGGCGAGATGGCGCTCGGCAAGAACCTGCTCGTGGCGTTCATGCCGTGGGAAGGCCACAACTACGAGGACGCGATCATCCTGTCGCAGCGCCTCGTGCAGGACGACGTCCTCTCCTCGATCCACATCGAGGAGCACGAGGTCGACGCCCGTGACACCAAGCTGGGCCCCGAGGAGATCACCCGGGACATCCCGAACGTCTCCGAGGAGGTCCTCGCCGACCTCGACGAGCGCGGCATCATCCGCATCGGTGCCGAGGTCGTCGCCGGCGACATCCTGGTCGGCAAGGTCACGCCCAAGGGTGAGACCGAGCTGACGCCGGAGGAGCGCCTGCTCCGCGCGATCTTCGGTGAGAAGGCCCGTGAGGTCCGTGACACCTCGCTGAAGGTCCCGCACGGCGAGATCGGCAAGGTCATCGGCGTCCGCGTCTTCGACCGCGAAGAGGGCGACGAGCTGCCGCCGGGCGTGAACCAGCTGGTCCGCGTCTACGTGGCCCAGAAGCGCAAGATCACCGATGGTGACAAGCTCGCCGGCCGTCACGGCAACAAGGGTGTCATCTCCAAGATCCTGCCCGTCGAGGACATGCCGTTCCTCGAGGACGGCACCCCGGTCGACATCATCCTCAACCCGCTCGGTGTCCCGTCCCGAATGAACCCGGGACAGGTCCTCGAGATCCACCTCGGCTGGCTCGCCAGCCGCGGCTGGAAGGTCGAGGGCGACGAGGACTGGATGAAGCGGCTCCAGGCGATCGGCGCCGACGACGTCGCCGCCGGCACCAACGTCGCGACCCCGGTCTTCGACGGCGCCCGCGAGGACGAGATCGCCGGTCTCTTCGAGTCCACGATCCCCAACCGCGACGGCGAGCGCCTGGTGCTCCCGTCCGGCAAGGCCCGGATGTTCGACGGCCGCTCCGGCGAGCCGTTCCCGGACCCGATCTCGGTCGGGTACATGTACATCCTCAAGCTGCACCACCTGGTCGACGACAAGCTGCACGCCCGTTCGACCGGTCCGTACTCCATGATCACCCAGCAGCCGCTGGGTGGTAAGGCTCAGTTCGGTGGCCAGCGCTTCGGTGAGATGGAGGTGTGGGCGCTGGAGGCTTATGGCGCCGCGTACGCCCTCCAGGAGCTGCTGACCATCAAGTCCGACGACGTCACCGGCCGAGTGAAGGTCTACGAGGCGATCGTCAAGGGCGAGAACATCCCCGAGCCCGGCATCCCCGAGTCCTTCAAGGTGCTCATCAAGGAGATGCAGTCCCTCTGCCTCAACGTGGAGGTGCTGTCCTCGGACGGCATGTCCATCGAGATGCGGGACACCGACGAGGACGTCTTCCGCGCGGCGGAGGAGCTCGGTATCGACCTGTCCCGGCGCGAGCCGAGCAGCGTCGAAGAGGTCTGACGGGTCTGGTGGGGGGTTCCGACCCCGGAACCCCCCACCGTCCCCGGACCCCCAGACCACTGATGTAGAGCCCATATCCCGCCACGGCGGGAGGGCACGAACCCTGAAAGAGGGATTGACGACAAGTGCTCGACGTCAACTTCTTCGACGAGCTGCGGATCGGCCTGGCGACCGCGGACGACATCCGAACCTGGTCCCACGGCGAGGTCAAGAAGCCGGAGACCATCAACTACCGCACCCTGAAGCCGGAAAAGGACGGGCTCTTCTGCGAGAAGATCTTCGGCCCCACCCGGGACTGGGAGTGCTACTGCGGCAAGTACAAGCGTGTCCGCTTCAAGGGCATCATCTGTGAGCGCTGTGGCGTCGAGGTCACGCGCGCCAAGGTGCGTCGTGAGCGGATGGGCCACATCGAGCTTGCCGCTCCTGTCACCCACATCTGGTACTTCAAGGGCGTCCCGTCGCGCCTGGGCTACCTGCTCGACCTGGCCCCGAAGGACCTCGAGAAGGTCATCTACTTCGCCGCCTACATGATCACGTGGGTGGACGACGAGCGCCGCACGCGCGACCTGCCCTCGCTGGAGGCCCACGTCTCCGTCGAGCGCCAGCAGATCGAGCAGCGCCGCGACGCCGACCTCGAGGCCCGCGCCAAGAAGCTCGAGTCCGACCTGGCCGAGCTCGAGGCCGAGGGTGCCAAGGCCGACGTGCGCCGCAAGGTGCGCGAGGGCGCCGAGCGTGAGATGAAGCAGCTGCGCGACCGCGCGCAGCGCGAGATCGACCGCCTCGACGAGGTGTGGAGCCGCTTCAAGAACCTCAAGGTCCAGGACCTCGAGGGCGACGAGCTGCTCTACCGCGAGCTGCGCGACCGCTTCGGCACCTACTTCATGGGTGCGATGGGCGCCGCCGCGCTGCAGAAGCGCCTGGAGTCCTTCGACCTCGACGAGGAGGCCGAGCGCCTCCGCGAGATCATCCGGACCGGCAAGGGCCAGAAGAAGACCCGTGCGCTCAAGCGCCTCAAGGTCGTCTCCGCCTTCCTGCAGACCCGCAACAGCCCCAGCGGCATGGTGCTGGACTGCATCCCCGTGATCCCGCCGGACCTGCGTCCGATGGTGCAGCTGGACGGTGGCCGCTTCGCGACCTCCGACCTGAACGACCTGTACCGCCGTGTGATCAACCGCAACAACCGTCTGAAGCGTCTGCTCGACCTCGGTGCCCCCGAGATCATCGTGAACAACGAGAAGCGGATGCTCCAGGAGGCGGTCGACGCCCTCTTCGACAACGGCCGTCGTGGTCGCCCGGTCACGGGCCCCGGCAACCGTCCGCTGAAGTCCCTGAGCGACATGCTCAAGGGCAAGCAGGGTCGTTTCCGTCAGAACCTGCTCGGTAAGCGTGTGGACTACTCCGCGCGTTCCGTCATCGTCGTCGGCCCGCAGCTGAAGCTGCACCAGTGTGGTCTGCCCAAGGCCATGGCGCTGGAGCTCTTCAAGCCGTTCGTGATGAAGCGCCTGGTCGACCTGAACCACGCGCAGAACATCAAGTCGGCCAAGCGCATGGTCGAGCGCGGCCGCACCGTCGTGTACGACGTCCTCGAAGAGGTCATCGCCGAGCACCCGGTGCTGCTGAACCGTGCGCCCACGCTGCACCGCCTCGGCATCCAGGCCTTCGAGCCGCAGCTGGTCGAGGGCAAGGCCATCCAGATCCACCCGCTCGTCTGCACCGCGTTCAACGCGGACTTCGACGGTGACCAGATGGCCGTCCACCTGCCGCTCTCCGCGGAGGCGCAGGCCGAGGCCCGCATCCTGATGCTGTCCTCGAACAACATCCTCAAGCCGGCCGACGGCCGTCCGGTCACCATGCCGACCCAGGACATGGTGCTCGGTCTGTTCTTCCTCACCACCGACGAGGAAGAGCGCAAGGTCATCGGCGAGGGCCGGTCCTTCGGTTCCGTCGCCGAGGCGATCATGGCGTTCGACGCCCGGGAGCTCTCGCTCCAGGCGAAGGTCGACATCCGCTTCCCGATCGGCACCGTTCCCCCGCGCGGCTGGGTTCCCCCGGTCGCCGAGGAGGGCGAGCCGGAGTGGCAGCAGGGTGACTCCTTCCGTCTGCGCACCACCCTGGGCCGCGCGCTCTTCAACGAGCTGCTGCCCGAGGACTACCCGTTCGTCGACTACTCGGTGGGCAAGAAGCAGCTCTCCGAGATCGTCAACGACCTGGCCGAGCGCTACCCCAAGGTCATCGTGGCGGCGACGCTCGACAACCTGAAGGCAGCCGGCTTCCACTGGGCCACCCGCTCCGGCGTCACCGTCGCCGTCTCCGACATCGTCGTGCCGGAGGCCAAGAAGGAGATCGTCAAGGGCTACGAGGCCCAGGACGAGAAGGTCCAGAAGCAGTACGAGCGCGGTCTGATCACCAAGGACGAGCGCACGCAGGAGCTCATCGCGATCTGGACCAAGGCGACCAACGAGGTTGCCGAGGCGATGAACGCGAACTTCCCCAAGACGAACCCCATCTTCATGATGGTTGACTCGGGTGCCCGAGGAAACATGATGCAGATGCGGCAGATCGCCGGTATGCGTGGTCTGGTGTCGAACGCGAAGAACGAGACCATTCCGCGACCCATTAAGGCGTCGTTCCGTGAGGGTCTCTCCGTGCTGGAGTACTTCATCTCCACCCACGGTGCCCGTAAGGGTCTCGCGGACACCGCCCTCCGTACCGCCGACTCGGGTTACCTCACCCGTCGTCTGGTCGACGTCTCCCAGGACGTGATCATCCGCGAGGAGGACTGCGGCACCGAGCGCGGCCTCAAGCTGGCGATCGCCGTTCGCGGCGAGGACGGCGTCCTGCGCAAGACGGACGACGTCGAGACCAGCGTGTACGCCCGTATGCTCGCCGAGGACGTCGTCGTCGACGGCAAGGTCATCGCGCCGGCCAACGTCGACCTCGGTGACGTGCTCATCGGCCAGCTCGTCGCCCACGGCGTCGAGACGGTCAAGACCCGCTCGGTCCTCACCTGTGAGTCCGCGGTCGGCACCTGTGCCTTCTGCTACGGCCGCTCGCTGGCGACCGGCAAGCTGGTGGACATCGGTGAGGCGGTCGGCATCATCGCCGCCCAGTCCATCGGTGAGCCCGGTACCCAGCTGACGATGCGTACCTTCCACACCGGTGGTGTGGCCGGTGACGACATCACCCAGGGTCTGCCCCGTGTCGTCGAGCTCTTCGAGGCCCGTACGCCCAAGGGTGTCGCCCCGATCTCGGAGGCGGCCGGCCGCGTCCGCATCGAGGAGACCGAGAAGACCAAGAAGCTCGTCGTCACCCCGGACGACGGCAGCGACGAGACGGCGTTCCCGATCTCGAAGCGTGCCCGTCTGCTGGTCGCCGAGGGTGACCACGTCGAGGTGGGCCAGAAGCTCACCGTGGGTGCCACCAACCCGCACGACGTGCTGCGCATCCTCGGCCAGCGCGCCGTCCAGGTGCACCTGGTCGGCGAGGTCCAGAAGGTCTACAACTCGCAGGGCGTGTCGATCCACGACAAGCACATCGAGATCATCATCCGGCAGATGCTGCGCCGCGTGACGATCATCGAGTCCGGCGATGCGGAGCTGCTGCCGGGCGAGCTCGTGGAGCGCTCGCGCTTCGAGGGCGAGAACCGTCGTGTGGTCACCGAGGGCGGTCACCCCGCCTCCGGCCGTCCGCAGCTGATGGGTATCACCAAGGCCTCGCTCGCCACCGAGTCGTGGCTGTCGGCGGCGTCCTTCCAGGAGACGACCCGGGTTCTGACCGACGCGGCGATCAACGCCAAGTCGGACTCCCTGATCGGCCTCAAGGAGAACGTCATCATCGGTAAGCTCATCCCGGCCGGTACGGGCCTGTCCCGCTACCGCAACATCCGGGTGGAGCCCACCGAGGAGGCCAAGGCCGCGATGTACTCGGCCGTCGGTTACGACGACATCGACTACTCGCCCTTCGGCACCGGCTCCGGCCAGGCGGTCCCGCTGGAGGACTACGACTACGGTCCGTACAACCAGTAGTCGCAAGCGATACGCACACAGGGCGGTCACCCCTTCCGGGGGTGGCCGCCCTGCGGCGTGATTTCACCCATACGGCGGTCGCGGAAGCCCCAGGCCGGGCCAACCCCCCGCAGATCTGCGACATTTGCTGCACATCGGGGTGTCCTCCGCGTGTGTATTTGTTTTGACCGCAGCCCATGCGGTAGGTACGCTCTGACCTTGTGCCTGGGGTGTCCCTGGGCTCTTGTGCGTGCCGTCAGACCGCATGGGAAGCCCGGAACCGGACGGATTCCACGCCGGCTCGGAGACACCGAAATCTGCGCCATTCCGCCATGCGGCGGAGGTCCGCAGCCTTCGACACGCCCGACCGCGTGGGTCGGCGGTAGCTCCCAGGTTAGTTTTATCGTGATCGGCACACAGAAACCGGAGAAACGGTGCCTACGATCCAGCAGCTGGTCCGAAAGGGCCGGCAGGACAAGGTCGAGAAGAACAAGACGCCCGCACTCGAGGGTTCGCCCCAGCGCCGCGGCGTCTGCACGCGTGTTTTCACGACCACCCCGAAGAAGCCGAACTCGGCGCTCCGTAAGGTCGCGCGTGTGCGTCTGACCTCCGGCATCGAGGTCACCGCTTACATTCCGGGTGAGGGCCACAACCTGCAGGAGCACTCCATCGTGCTCGTGCGTGGCGGTCGTGTGAAGGACCTGCCGGGCGTTCGCTACAAGATCATCCGTGGCTCGCTCGACACCCAGGGCGTCAAGAACCGCAAGCAGGCTCGCAGCCGCTACGGCGCCAAGAAGGAGAAGTAAGAATGCCTCGTAAGGGCCCCGCCCCGAAGCGCCCGGTCATCATCGACCCGGTCTACGGTTCTCCTCTTGTCACCTCGCTGATCAACAAGATCCTGCTGCACGGCAAGCGCTCCACCGCCGAGCGCATCGTGTACGGCGCCATGGAGGGCCTGCGCGAGAAGACCGGCAACGACCCGGTCATCACGCTCAAGCGCGCCCTCGAGAACGTCAAGCCCGCTCTTGAGGTCAAGTCCCGCCGTGTCGGTGGCGCCACCTACCAGGTGCCGGTCGAGGTCCGTCCGGGCCGCGCCTCCACCCTGGCGCTGCGCTGGCTGGTCGGTTACTCCCGCGCCCGTCGCGAGAAGACCATGACCGAGCGCCTCATGAACGAGCTGCTGGACGCCTCGAACGGTCTCGGCGCCTCGGTCAAGAAGCGTGAGGACACGCACAAGATGGCCGAGTCCAACAAGGCCTTCGCGCACTACCGCTGGTAGTCGCTACCCCCATCGAGAACCGAGAGAAGACTGAGCCATATGGCCACCACTTCGCTTGACCTGGCCAAGGTCCGCAACATCGGGATCATGGCCCACATCGACGCGGGCAAGACGACCACCACCGAGCGGATCCTGTTCTACACCGGTGTTTCGTACAAGATCGGTGAAGTCCACGACGGCGCTGCCACGATGGACTGGATGGAGCAGGAGCAGGAGCGCGGCATCACGATCACGTCTGCCGCGACGACCTGCCACTGGCCGCTGAACAACGTCGACCACACCATCAACATCATCGACACCCCGGGCCACGTCGACTTCACCGTCGAGGTGGAGCGTTCGCTGCGCGTGCTCGACGGTGCCGTGACGGTGTTCGACGGCGTTGCCGGTGTTGAGCCCCAGTCCGAGACCGTTTGGCGTCAGGCGGACCGCTACGGCGTGCCGCGTATCTGCTTCGTCAACAAGCTGGACCGTACGGGTGCCGAGTTCCACCGCTGTGTCGACATGATCGTCGACCGCCTGGGCGCGGTTCCCCTGGTCATGCAGCTGCCGATCGGTGCCGAGGCCGACTTCAAGGGCGTGGTCGACCTCGTCCAGATGAAGGCTCTGGTCTGGTCCGCCGAGGCTGCCAAGGGCGAGATGTACGACGTCGTCGACATCCCGGCCACGCACACCGAGGCTGCCGAGGAATGGCGCGGCAAGCTCCTCGAGGGCGTTGCCGAGCACGACGACGCCATGATGGAGCTCTTCCTCGAGGGCCAGGAGCCCACCGAGGAGCAGCTGATGGCGGCCATCCGCCGCATCACGCTGGCCTCCAAGGGCGGCGCCGACTCCGTCACCGTCACCCCGGTGTTCTGTGGCACCGCGTTCAAGAACAAGGGCGTTCAGCCCCTGCTCGACGCGGTCGTGCGCTACCTGCCGTCGCCGCTGGACATCGAGGCCGTTGAGGGCCACTCGGTCAGCAACGCCGACGAGGTCGTCAAGCGCAAGCCGTCCGACGACGAGCCGTTCGCGGGTCTTGCCTTCAAGATCATGAGCGACCCGCACCTCGGC
The DNA here is from genome assembly GCF_014203555.1 of Streptomyces olivoverticillatus. GTDB lineage: Bacteria > Actinomycetota > Actinomycetes > Streptomycetales > Streptomycetaceae > Streptomyces > Streptomyces olivoverticillatus. Next base: position 139,542 of record NZ_JACHJH010000005.1, read on the forward strand.
AAGCTCACCTTCGTCCGGGTTTACTCGGGCCGCATGGAGGCCGGCACCCAGGTGCAGAACTCCGTGAAGGGCAAGAAGGAGCGCATCGGCAAGATCTACCGGATGCACGCGAACAAGCGTGAGGAGATCGACTCGGTGGGTGCCGGCGACATCGTCGCCGTCATGGGTCTCAAGCAGACCACCACCGGTGAGACCCTCTGCGACGCGGGCAACCCGGTGATCCTCGAGTCGATGGACTTCCCGGCCCCGGTCATCCAGGTCGCCATTGAGCCCAAGTCCAAGGGCGACCAGGAGAAGCTGGGTGTCGCCATCCAGCGCCTCGCCGAGGAGGACCCGTCCTTCCAGGTCCACACGGACGAGGAGACGGGCCAGACCATCATCGCGGGTATGGGCGAGCTGCACCTCGACGTGCTGGTCGACCGGATGCGCCGTGAGTTCAAGGTCGAGGCCAACGTCGGCAAGCCGCAGGTCGCGTACCGCGAGACGATCCGCAAGGCCGTCGAGCGTATCGACTACACGCACAAGAAGCAGACTGGTGGTTCCGGCCAGTTCGCCAAGGTGCAGATGGCCATCGAGCCTCTCGAGGGCGATGGCTACGAGTTCGAGAACAAGGTCACCGGTGGCCGTATCCCGCGGGAGTACATCCCGTCCGTGGACGCGGGTTGCCAGGAGGCCATGGAGTTCGGCGTGCTGGCCGGCTACCCGCTGACCGGCGTGAAGGTGACGCTGCTCGACGGCGCCTACCACGACGTCGACTCCTCCGAACTCGCCTTCAAGATCGCCGGTTCCATGGCGTTCAAGGAGGGTGCTCGCAAGGCGTCCCCGGCTCTGCTCGAGCCGATGATGTCCGTCGAGGTCACCACCCCCGAGGACTACATGGGCGATGTGATCGGTGACATCAACTCCCGCCGTGGCCAGATCCAGGCCATGGAGGACCGTCACGGCGCCAAGCTCGTCAAGGGCCTGGTTCCGCTGTCGGAGATGTTCGGCTACGTCGGAGACCTCCGCAGCAAGACCTCGGGTCGCGCAAGCTACTCGATGCAGTTCGACTCCTACGCCGAGGTTCCGCGGAACGTCGCCGAGGAGATCATCGCGAAGGCCAAGGGCGAGTAAGGGGCTCTCGTCTCCGATGACGAGGCTCACGCTTTAGGCTTGACACCGACTGTCGGGGCATACCACCGCAAACGTGGCGGTGTGCCCCGGTGGACGGCACCCCAGCAAAGATCCCTGGCGCCGATCGAAGTAAGGCGTACAGAACCACTCCCAGGAGGACCCCAGTGGCGAAGGCGAAGTTCGAGCGGACTAAGCCGCACGTCAACATCGGCACCATCGGTCACGTCGACCACGGTAAGACCACTCTTACCGCGGCGATCACCAAGGTGCTGCACGACGCGTACCCGGACCTGAACCCCTTCACGCCGTTCGACGAGATCGACAAGGCGCCCGAAGAGCGCCAGCGCGGTATCACGATCTCGATCGCTCACGTCGAGTACCAGACCGAGTCGCGTCACTACGCCCACGTCGACTGCCCCGGTCACGCGGACTACATCAAGAACATGATCACCGGTGCCGCCCAGATGGACGGCGCGATCCTCGTGGTCGCCGCGACCGACGGTCCGATGCCGCAGACCAAGGAGCACGTGCTCCTGGCCCGCCAGTCCGGCGTTCCGTACATCGTCGTCGCCCTGAACAAGGCCGACATGGTGGACGACGAGGAGATCCTGGAGCTCGTCGAGCTCGAGGTCCGTGAGCTCCTCAACGAGTACGAGTTCGACGGCGACAACGCTCCGGTCGTTCAGGTCTCGGCGCTGAAGGCGCTCGAGGGCGACGCCGAGTGGGGCAAGTCCGTCATGAACCTCATGAAGGCCGTCGACGAGTCGATCCCGCAGCCGGAGCGCGACGTCGACAAGCCCTTCCTGATGCCGATCGAGGACGTCTTCACGATCACCGGTCGTGGCACCGTCGTCACCGGTCGTATCGAGCGTGGTGTCCTGAAGGTCAACGAGACCGTCGACATCATCGGCATCAAGACCGAGAAGACCACCACCACGGTCACCGGTATCGAGATGTTCCGCAAGCTGCTCGACGAGGGCCAGGCCGGTGAGAACGTCGGTCTGCTCCTCCGTGGCATCAAGCGCGAGGACGTCGAGCGCGGCCAGTGCATCATCAAGCCGGGTTCGGTCACCCCGCACACCGAGTTCGAGGCCACGGCGTACATCCTCTCCAAGGACGAGGGCGGCCGCCACACCCCGTTCTTCAACAACTACCGTCCGCAGTTCTACTTCCGTACGACTGACGTGACCGGTGTTGTGACCCTCAAGGAGGGCACGGAGATGGTCATGCCCGGCGACAACGCCGAGATGTCCGTCTCCCTGATCCAGCCCGTCGCGATGGAGGAGGGCCTGCGCTTCACCATCCGTGAGGGCGGCCGCACCGTCGGCGCCGGCCAGGTCACCAAGATCAACAAGTAAGTCTCTTACTTGAAGGTCTGAAAGGGCCCGCACATCCTCGGATGTGCGGGCCCTTTCGCATGCTTGCCGCCGGGGGTGCCCCGGCCTCAGGCGCGGAACGGCAGGATCTGCCGCAGCAGCCCCCGCGGGTGGCCCCTGCGCCGCCATTCGCGCGGGTAGCCGATGGAGACCTCCTCGAACCGCACCCCGTCGTGCCAGGTCGTGCGGGGGATGTGCAGGTGCCCGTAGACCACCGCCGCCACGTTGAACCGGCGGTGCCAGTCGCGGGTGAGGACGGTCCCGCACCACTGCGCGAACTGCGGGTAGGTCATGACGTCCGTGGGCTCGCGCACCAGCGGGTAGTGGTCGACGAGCACCAGCGGCAGGTCCGCGTCGTGCGCGCGCAGCCGGGCTTCGGTGGCCGTCACCCGGGCGCGGCACCAGTCGTCGACCGCCTCGTACGGCTCCGGGTCCAGCATGTACTCGTCGGTGCAGACGATCCCCGCCTCGCGGGCCTGAGCCAGCGACTCGGCCTTGGTGGCCGCGGTGGGGGTGCGGAAGCTGTAGTCGTACAGCGTGAACAGCGGCGCCACCGCCACCGGGCCGCCCTCGCCCTCCCAGACGGCCCAGGGGTCCTCGGGCGTGGCGACGCCCAGCCCCCGGCACAGCTCCACCAGACGCTCGTAGCGGGCCACGCCGCGCAGCTGCACGGGGTCGGTGTTCGGCGTCCACAGCTCGTGGTTGCCCGGCGTCCAGATCACCTTGGCGAAGCGGCCGGCGAGCAGGGCCAGGGTGCGCTCGACGTCCTCGAAGCGCTCGGCGACGTCACCGGCGACGATCAGCCAGTCGTCGTCCGTGACCGGGCGCAGCGAATCGGCGATGGGCACGTTGTCGGCCATGCCGGTGTGCAGGTCGCTGACGGCCAGGAGCCGTCTGCCGGGTGCTTCGGGCGATATCGGCGGCATGGAATCCCGTAACTCGCGTGGTGCGGGCGGAGGTGCTTCCTACGGGCCCTACGGTATCCCGGCGCCGCCCGGCGGTGATCAGCCGCCGGAGCCGGGAGCGGGCCGCCAGATCCAGGGGGTGGCGTCGGGGGCGAGGCCCACGGCGGTCAGGCGGTGCGCCGCGTCGGTGGTCAGCGCGGTGGTGCCCACGGGGACGTACTGGGAGGGGGCGTGCACCGGGCTGTCGCCGGAGTCGGTGTCGGCCAGTTGTATCTCGCCGTTCATGGCCCGGCCGAGCAGCATCAGGGCGTCCTTGCCGCCGCGGCGGGGCACGGTGCAGGCGGCCAGCGGTCCGTATCCGGCGAAGCCCGGCAGGCCCGCGCCGTTCGCCTGCGAGGTGTTCTCGCCGCCGGTGAGGCGGTAGGCGGAGGGCGCCACCGCCTCCGGGGTGCGGTAGACGACCGTGAGCGCGTCGTCGGATCCCAGAGCGGCGGCCACGGGGTCGCCGCCGGGGCCGGGCAGGCCCTTGAGCGGCATCTCGTGCACCGGCTTGCCGGTGTCGTCCTGGCTCCAGTGGTGGACGGTGTCGCGGCCGACGCCGAAGACGTGCACCCGGCCCTGCTTGTCCAGGGCGACGGTCAGGCCCTCCTGGATCTCCTGGCCGTGCAGGCTCTGCCACTTGCCCCACTTGCCGTTCGCCTCGCGGACGCGGCTGGAGAGGCCCTTGCCGGCGTTGCGGACGAAGAGGTGCACCCGGCCGTCGGAGGTGGCCACGGCGGCGGGCAGGCCCACGCGGCGGCCGCGCTCGGCCTTGTGCTCGGGGTTGCCGAGGCCCTTCCAGGCATTGAATGAGCCGCCGGGGGTGTGCTCCTCCAGGACGACGATCTCGCGGCTGTTGGAGCGGCCCTGGCCCTCCAGGCCGGAGAAGCGCAGGGCGAAGACCAGGCGCCGGCCCTCGGAGTCCTTGACGGCGGCCACGGCGGGCGCCAGGGGCCCGCCGCCGAGGTTGCGGGGCTCGCCCCAGCGTCCGCTGCCGGGGGAGGTCTCCTGCCAGCGCACGGCCTGCATGCCGAGCACGCCGAAGGCCTCCAGGCGGCCGGCCTTGTCGCTGTCGGGGACGGGCATGGCGCCGGGGTAGCGGTAGTGGGTGGAGCGGATCCAGCCCTTGCGGTTCTTGATGGGGCGGTCGCCGCCCTGGCCGTAGTCGCCGCAGCCCGCGGGGTTGGCGCAGCTCCAGGAGGGGTCGCCGCCGTAGGCCTCGACCAGGCGGTGCTTCTCCTCGACGATCTGCGGCGGGAGGTTGTGCGGCCAGCGCTGGTTGTAGTAGCCGCGGAAGGCCAGCGTCGTGAAGCGTGGGGGGTGCCCGTCGCGCCGGGTGGTGTCGGCCACCCACTGGGAGAGGGCCTTCCAGGTGAACAGCGCGGTCGGGGTGTGGTCGCGGTGGTCCGAGCACGCCCCGTAGTCGTTGTCCTTGGGGTGGGTGGCGTCGTGGACCTGGTAGTCCGGGTCGGGGTCCATGGTGTGCACCACGGTCGGCTTGAACTGCTGCATGATCGCGGCCAGCACGTCCACCAGCGTGCTGTGGTGGTACGTGCTGACGGTGGTGCACGGCGAGCCGGTGGCGACCAGGCTCTGCATCACGGCGTACGGGCGGTCCCAGAGCATCGGCAGCCGGGTGTTGCCCGCGGAGAGCATGGCGATGTTCAGGAAGATCAGCCGGATCCGGTGCTTGCCGTCGGAGAGCTCGTTGGTCTCGGCCCGCACGCCGCCGGGCAGCTGCATGACGGACTTCTGCCAGGGGGTGAAGCGGTCCTTGCCGATCATCTCCGCGTAGGCCTGGCGCAGCCCCTGGTGGCGGGCGGAGGAGTAGCCGGCCTTGTCGGGCTTGGTCTTGGGCATGCCCTCGATCCAGTTCTGCCCGACGGCCTCGCCCGCCGTCACGTAGACGGAGACGACGGGGACGCCGGAGGCCACCAGGCGGCCGGCGTCGGGGTTCATGAAGTACAGGTCGTCGTCGGGGTGCGCCATGACCTGGAGGAGCAGGGGTTCCTTGGCGTTGCTGAACGACTGCGTGGCGTGGGGGTCGACCGCGCGCACGGGCGCGGGGGAGCCCGACTGCCCGCCTTCGCCGCCGCCGCCGCTGCATCCCGCCGCACCGGCCGCGGTGACGGCGGCGATGCCGGCGAGTACGCTCCGGCGAGACATGCCCCTGCGCTGTGAGATGTTCAACAAAGCGACTCCGTCCCGAAGTGCTGCGAGCACCGTCTGGCTGCCCCAGCGTGTGAGGGGACGGCGCGGACGGTGTGCGGGTTGCCCAAGCCCTGACAAAAGCCTGTGGGGCCCATGGGGTGCGGTGGCCGTGATATCACAGGCTCCCGGGGACCATAGTGTCCCGTATGTCGGCGGGGTGGTTTGACAAGTGGGCCGCTCGGGGTACGGTCTTCAGCTGCGATTGGCGCCCCTTCGGGACCGTATGGCACACTGTTCAGGTTGCTCGGTTGAGTGCCGATGCTGTGCGCCTCCCGCCGGGAGGACTGGAAGCGAGTCCCGCAGTACTCGTCACCTCTTATCAGAGGTGGAAGTACGGGAATCTTCCGGGAAGTGTCAGCGGGGCCCCAGCCAGGCACTCGGTGGGTGTTTCTCCCCCACAAACCCCTTCATCAGGGAATTTCCTTAGGGAAATCTGCTGGAAGGGGCGCGACACGCCCGACCGCGTGGGTCGGAGGTGGAGTGGAGAGAAGCAGCGCTTCCCGGCGCAGCTTGCCGAGTTCCAGAGCGTTACGAGAGACAGGACTACGAAGTAGCCATGGCGGGACAGAAGATCCGCATCCGGCTCAAGGCCTACGACCACGAGGTCATCGACTCTTCGGCGAAGAAGATCGTCGAGACGGTGACGCGCACTGGTGCGTCGGTCGCGGGCCCGGTGCCGCTGCCCACTGAGAAGAACGTGTACTGCGTCATCAAGTCGCCGCACAAGTACAAGGACTCGCGCGAGCACTTCGAGATGCGCACGCACAAGCGCCTCATCGACATCCTCGACCCCACCCCGAAGACGGTTGACTCGCTCATGCGCCTCGACCTGCCGGCGGGCGTCGACATCGAGATCAAGCTCTGAGGTGACGCGCGAGATGGCTAAGAACATTAAGGGCGTCCTGGGCGAGAAGCTCGGCATGACCCAGGTCTGGGACGAGAACAACCGGGTTGTCCCGGTGACCGTCGTCAAGGCCGGGCCCTGCGTCGTGACCCAGGTCCGCACCAACGACATCGACGGCTACGAGTCGGTCCAGATCGCCTTCGGCGAGATCGACCCGCGCAAGGTGAACAAGCCCCTCAAGGGCCACTTCTCCAAGGCCGACGTCACCCCGCGCCGCCACCTGGTGGAGCTGCGTACCGCTGACGCCAGCGAGTACACGCTCGGCCAGGAGATCACCGCTGCTGTGTTCGAGTCCGGCGTCAAGGTTGACGTCACGGGCAAGAGCAAGGGCAAGGGCTTCGCCGGTGTCATGAAGCGTCACAACTTCAAGGGCCTCGGCGCCGGTCACGGCACCCAGCGCAAGCACCGCTCGCCCGGTTCCATCGGTGGCTGCGCCACCCCGGGCCGTGTGTTCAAGGGCCTCCGCATGGCGGGCCGCATGGGCAACGAGCGGGTCACCACCCAGAACCTGACCGTCCACGCCGTTGACGCGGAGAAGGGCCTGCTCCTGATCAAGGGCGCGGTTCCTGGTCCGAACGGCGGCCTCGTCCTGGTCCGTACCGCGGCCAAGGGGGCCTGAGGTAACCGATGAGCACCATTGACATCCTTTCGCCGGCAGGCGACAAGGCCGGGACCGTCGAGCTCCCCGCGGAGATCTTCGACGCGAAGGTCAGCATCCCGCTGATCCACCAGGTCGTCGTCGCGCAGCTGGCCGCTGCCCGTCAGGGCACGCACAAGACCAAGACCCGTGGCGAGGTCCGCGGCGGTGGCCGCAAGCCTTACCGCCAGAAGGGCACCGGTCGCGCCCGTCAGGGTTCGACCCGCGCGCCGCAGTTCGCCGGTGGTGGCGTCGTGCACGGTCCCGTGCCGCGTGACTACTCGCAGCGCACCCCGAAGAAGATGAAGGCCGCCGCCCTGCGCGGTGCCCTCACCGACCGGGCGCGCCACAGCCGTATCCACGTCGTCTCCGGCGTGGTCGACGGCGCGGTGTCCACCAAGGCCGCCAAGACCCTGTTCGGCAAGATCTCGGAGCGCAAGAACCTGCTCCTGGTCGTCGACCGGGCCGACGAGGCCGCGTGGCTGTCCGCCCGCAACCTGCCCCAGGTTCACATCCTGGAGCCGGGCCAGCTGAACACGTACGACGTGCTCGTCTCCGACGACGTGGTCTTCACCCAGGCCGCTCTCGAGTCCTTCGTGTCTGGCCCCAAGGCCGTTGAGACCGAAGGGAGCGAGGCCTGATGACTGAGGCCGTCGTCACCAGCAAGACCTTCTCGGACCCGCGCGACCTGCTGGTCAAGCCGGTTGTCTCGGAGAAGAGCTACGCGCTGCTGGACGAGAACAAGTACACGTTCATCGTCGACCCGCGCGCCAACAAGACCCAGATCAAGCAGGCCGTCGAGGCGGTCTTCTCGGTCAAGGTCACCGGGGTCAACACGATCAACCGTCAGGGTAAGCGCAAGCGCACCAAGACCGGTTTCGGCAAGCGCGCCAACACCAAGCGCGCCATCGTGACCCTCGCCGAGGGCGACCGTATCGACATCTTCGGCGGCCCGGTCTCCTAACAAGGAGTCCGAGTCGTCCGGAATCGGACGAGGACTGAGAAATGGGTATCCGCAAGTACAAGCCGACGACCCCGGGCCGTCGTGGCTCCAGCGTCGCCGACTTCGTCGAGATCACGCGGTCCACGCCGGAGAAGTCGCTGGTCCGCCCCCTGCACAGCAAGGGCGGCCGTAACAACACCGGTCGCGTGACCGTTCGCCACCAGGGTGGCGGCCACAAGCGCGCCTACCGCGTGATCGACTTCCGTCGTCACGACAAGGACGGCGTTCCGGCGAAGGTCGCTCACATCGAGTACGACCCGAACCGCACCGCGCGCATCGCGCTCCTGCACTACGCAGACGGCGAGAAGCGCTACATCATCGCCCCGGCGAAGCTGGGCCAGGGTGACCTGGTCGAGAACGGCCCCACGGCCGACATCAAGCCGGGCAACAACCTCCCGCTGCGCAACATCCCGGTCGGTACCACGATCCACGCGATCGAGCTCCGTCCCGGCGGTGGCGCCAAGTTCGCCCGCTCTGCCGGTTCCTCCGTGCAGCTGCTGGCGAAGGAGGGCGCTTACGCCCACCTGCGCATGCCGTCCGGTGAGGTCCGCCTGGTCGACGTCCGCTGCCGCGCCACTGTCGGCGAGGTCGGCAACGCCGAGCAGTCGAACATCAACTGGGGCAAGGCCGGCCGTATGCGCTGGAAGGGCGTTCGCCCGACCGTCCGCGGTGTCGCCATGAACCCGGTTGACCACCCGCACGGTGGTGGTGAGGGCAAGACCTCCGGTGGTCGCCACCCGGTCTCGCCGTGGGGTCAGAAGGAGGGTCGTACTCGTTCTCCCAAGAAGGCGAGCAACAAGTACATCGTCCGCCGCCGCAAGACGAACAAGAAGCGCTAGGAGCGGGTTTAGATGCCGCGTAGTCTCAAGAAGGGACCCTTCGTCGACGGACACCTCATCAAGAAGGTGGACGCTCAGAACGAAGCCGGTACCAAGAACGTCATCAAGACCTGGTCCCGTCGCTCCATGATCGTGCCGGCCATGCTCGGCCACACGCTCGCGGTGCACAACGGCAAGACGCACGTCCCGGTGTTCGTCACCGAGTCGATGGTCGGCCACAAGCTCGGCGAGTTCTCGCCGACCCGCACCTTCCGCGGCCACGTCAAGGACGACCGCAAGTCGAAGCGCCGCTAGGCGGGGTGTGAACGACTATGACTGACACCGAAGGGACAACCATGGAAGCCAGGGCCCAGGCGCGGTACATCCGCGTCACGCCCATGAAGGCCCGCCGCGTGGTGGACCTCATCCGTGGCATGGATGCCACGGAGGCTCAGGCGGTCCTGCGTTTCGCCCCGCAGGCCGCGAGCGTGCCGGTGGGCAAGGTGCTGGACAGCGCCATTGCCAACGCCGCGCACAACTACGACCACACGGACGCTTCGTCGCTGTTCATCAGCGAGGCGTTCGTGGACGAGGGCCCGACCCTGAAGCGGTTCCGTCCGCGTGCTCAGGGCCGTGCCTACCGGATCCGCAAGCGGACCAGCCACATCACCGTGGTCGTCAGCAGCAAGGAAGGAACCCGGTAATGGGCCAGAAGGTTAACCCGCACGGGTTCCGGCTCGGCATCACCACGGACTTCAAGTCCCGTTGGTACGCCGACAAGCTGTACAAGGACTACGTCAAGGAAGACGTTGCCATTCGTCGCATGATGACGAAGGGCATGGAGCGTGCCGGTATCTCGAAGGTTGAGATCGAGCGCACCCGCGACCGCGTCCGCGTTGACATCCACACCGCTCGTCCGGGCATCGTCATCGGCCGCCGCGGCGCCGAGGCCGACCGCATCCGCGGCGAGCTGGAGAAGCTGACCGGCAAGCAGGTTCAGCTGAACATCCTCGAGGTCAAGAACCCCGAGGTCGACGCTCAGCTGGTGGCCCAGGCCGTCGCCGAGCAGCTGTCCTCCCGCGTCTCCTTCCGTCGCGCCATGCGTAAGAGCATGCAGTCGACGATGAAGGCCGGCGCCAAGGGCATCAAGATCCAGTGCGGTGGCCGTCTCGGCGGCGCCGAGATGTCCCGCTCGGAGTTCTACCGCGAGGGCCGTGTGCCCCTGCACACGCTCCGCGCGAACGTCGACTACGGCTTCTTCGAGGCCAAGACCACCTTCGGCCGCATCGGCGTGAAGGTCTGGATCTACAAGGGCGACGTCAAGAACATCGCCGAGGTCCGCGCCGAGAACGCTGCCGCTCGTGCGGGCAACCGCCCGTCGCGCGGCGCCGGCGACCGCCCGGCCCGTGGTGGCCGTGGTGGCGAGCGTGGCGGCCGCGGCCGCAAGCCGCAGCAGGCTGCCGAGGCCCCCAAGGCCGAGGCCACCGCTGCTCCGGCTGAGTCCACCGGAACGGAGGCCTGACCGACATGCTGATCCCTCGCAGGGTCAAGCACCGCAAGCAGCACCACCCCAAGCGGAACGGCATGGCCAAGGGTGGCACTGAGCTCGCCTTCGGTGAGTACGGCATTCAGGCCCTGACCCCGGCCTACGTGACGAACCGGCAGATCGAGTCCGCTCGTATCGCCATGACCCGTCACATCAAGCGTGGCGGCAAGGTGTGGATCAACATCTACCCGGACCGTCCGCTGACGAAGAAGCCGGCCGAAACCCGCATGGGTTCCGGTAAGGGTTCTCCGGAGTGGTGGATCGCGAACGTCAAGCCCGGTCGGGTGATGTTCGAGCTGTCCTTCCCGAACGAAAAGGTTGCTAAGGAGGCGCTCACCCGCGCCGCCCACAAGCTTCCGATGAAGTGCCGCATTGTTCGGCGCGAGGCAGGTGAGTCGTGATGGCCGCTGGTATCAAGGCGACCGAGCTGCGCGAGCTCAACGACGAGGACCTCGTCGCGAAGCTCCGTGAGGCCAAGGAAGAGCTGTTCAACCTCCGCTTCCAGGCGGCGACCGGACAGCTCGAGAACCACGGTCGGCTCAAGTCCGTCCGTAAGGACATCGCCCGGATCTACACCCTGATGCGCGAGCGTGAGCTGGGCATCGAGACGGTGGAGAGCGCCTGATGAGCGAGAAGAATGTGACTGAGACGAACGAGCGCGGTTTCCGCAAGACCCGTGAGGGTCTCGTCGTCAGCGACAAGATGGACAAGACCGTCGTCGTCGCCGTCGAGGACCGCGTCAAGCACGCGCTGTACGGCAAGGTCATCCGCCGTACGAACAAGCTCAAGGCGCACGACGAGCAGAACGCTGCCGGCGTCGGCGACCGCGTCCTCATCATGGAGACGCGTCCGCTGTCGGCGAGCAAGCGCTGGCGCATCGTCGAGATCCTCGAGAAGGCCAAGTAATTTCTGAGGGGTTTTCCCTCAGATAAGTTCCGCCAGGCTCGGCGTGGGGCCTCAAGTTTTGGGGCCCCCGCCGGGAACCGGCAGACGATCAGGAGATAGACGTGATCCAGCAGGAGTCGCGACTTCGCGTCGCCGACAACACTGGTGCCAAGGAGATCCTTTGCATCCGTGTTCTCGGTGGCTCGGGTCGCCGCTACGCGGGCATCGGTGACGTCATCGTCGCCACCGTCAAGGACGCGATCCCCGGTGGCAACGTGAAGAAGGGTGACGTCGTCAAGGCGGTCATCGTTCGCACCGTCAAGGAGCGCCGCCGTCCCGACGGCTCGTACATCCGTTTCGACGAGAACGCCGCTGTCGTTCTCAAGAACGACGGTGACCCCCGCGGCACCCGTATCTTCGGCCCCGTGGGCCGAGAGCTGCGCGAGAAGAAGTTCATGAAGATCGTCTCGCTCGCGCCGGAGGTGCTGTAACCGATGAAGATCAAGAAGGGCGACCTGGTCCAGGTCATCACCGGTAAGGACAAGGGCAAGCAGGGCAAGGTCGTCCAGGCCTTCCCCGCCGACAACCGTGTCCTCGTCGAGGGTGTCAACCGGGTCAAGAAGCACACCAAGGCCGGCCAGACCGCCCGCGGTTCCAAGACCGGCGGCATCGTCACGACCGAGGCCCCCATCCACGTGAGCAACGTTCAGCTCATCGTGGAGAAGGACGGCAAGAAGGTCGTCACCCGCGTCGGCTACCGCTTCGACGACGAGGGCAACAAGATCCGCGTTGCCAAGCGGACCGGTGAGGACATCTGATGACTGCCACCACCAACGCGCCGCGCCTCAAGCAGCGCTACCGCGAAGAGATCGTCGGCAAGCTGCGTGAGGAGTTCTCCCACGAGAACATCATGCAGGTTCCCGGCCTGACCAAGATCGTGGTCAACATGGGTGTGGGCGACGCCGCCCGCGACTCCAAGCTGATCGATGGCGCCATCCGCGACCTCACCACGATCACGGGCCAGAAGCCCGCCGTCACCAAGGCTCGCAAGTCCATCGCGCAGTTCAAGCTGCGTGAGGGCCAGCCGATCGGCGCCCACGTCACCCTCCGTGGTGACCGCATGTGGGAGTTCCTGGACCGCACCCTGTCGCTCGCGCTGCCGCGCATCCGCGACTTCCGTGGTCTGTCCCCGAAGCAGTTCGACGGTCGGGGCAACTACACCTTCGGTCTCACGGAGCAGGTCATGTTCCACGAGATCGACCAGGACAAGATCGACCGCGTCCGGGGTATGGACATCACCGTGGTGACCACGGCGACCAACGACGACGAGGGCCGTGCCCTCCTTCGTCACCTCGGCTTCCCCTTCAAGGAGGCGTGACCGAGATGGCGAAGAAGTCTCTGATCGCGAAGGCCGCGCGCAAGCCCAAGTTCGCGGTTCGTGCGTACACCCGCTGCAACCGCTGCGGCCGCCCGCACTCCGTGTACCGCAAGTTCGGCCTCTGCCGCGTGTGCCTTCGTGAGATGGCTCACCGTGGCGAGCTGCCGGGCGTGACCAAGAGCTCCTGGTAACAACCCACTTGGGTTGACCAGGGCTCTCGGTAAGCATCCTGGATGGCGGGGACCCGACCCGCAGCTCGCGTAGAGTTGAAGGGTTGGGCCCCGCCGCCCATGACCGTCTTACTACGCCGTAGGTCCCCGCGCCGCACCCGCTCCGACACAGTTCGGGGAGAGGGATGGCGCAGATAGGAAACCACGGCGAGAGAGGCCGAAGGCCAAACATGACCATGACCGATCCGATCGCAGACATGCTGACCCGTCTGCGGAACGCGAACTCGGCATACCACGACTCCGTGTCGATGCCGCACAGCAAGATCAAGTCGCACATCGCGGAGATCCTCCAGCAGGAGGGCTACATCACCGGCTGGAAGGTCGAGGACGCCGAGGTCGGCAAGTCCCTGACCCTCGAGCTGAAGTTCGGCCCGAACCGCGAGCGCTCGATCGCCGGCATCAAGCGCATTTCGAAGCCGGGCCTGCGGGTCTACGCAAAGTCCACCAACCTGCCGAAGGTGCTCGGCGGCCTGGGCGTGGCGATCATCTCCACGTCGCACGGGCTCCTCACCGACAAGCAGGCCAGCAAGAAGGGCGTGGGTGGGGAAGTCCTCGCCTACGTCTGGTAACCAGGGAACAGGAGGAATAGCCAATGTCGCGTATTGGACGGCTGCCCATCCCGGTTCCCGCTGGTGTGGACGTCACCATCGATGGCCGCACGGTGCACGTGAAGGGCCCGAAGGGCTCGCTCACGCACGCCGTGGCCGCGCCCATCGAGATCGCTAAGGGCGAGGACGGCTCTCTTGTCGTCACGCGTCCGAACGACGAGCGTCAGAACAAGGCCCTGCACGGCCTGTCCCGCACGCTGGTGGCGAACATGATCACCGGCGTGACCCAGGGCTACAGCAAGGCTCTTGAGATCAGCGGTGTCGGTTACCGCGTCCAGGCGAAGGGCTCCAACCTGGAGTTCGCCCTGGGCTACAGCCACCCGATCCTGATCGAGGCCCCCGAGGGCATCACCTTCAAGGTGGAGTCCCCGACCAAGCTCAGCGTCGAGGGCATCGACAAGCAGAAGGTCGGCGAGGTCGCCGCGAACATCCGCAAGCTTCGCAAGCCCGACCCTTACAAGGCCAAGGGCGTGAAGTATGCGGGTGAGGTCATCCGCCGCAAGGTCGGAAAGGCTGGTAAGTAAGCCATGGCATACGGTGTGAAGATCGCCAAGGGCGACGCGTACAAGCGCGCTGCCAAGGCGCGCCGCCACATCCGCATCCGCAAGAACCTGTCGGGTACGGCCGAGCGCCCGCGTCTCGTTGTGACGCGCTCCAACCGTGGCATCACCGCTCAGGTCATCGACGACCTCAAGGGTCACACCCTGGCGTCGGCGTCCCACCTGGACGCGTCGATCCGCGGTGGCGAGGGCGACAAGTCCGCGCAGGCCAAGCAGGTCGGCGCCCTGGTTGCCGAGCGTGCCAAGGCCGCCGGTGTCGAGGCCGTCGTGTTCGACCGCGGTGGCAACCAGTACGCCGGGCGCATTGCCGCTCTGGCGGACGCCGCCCGCGAAGCCGGGCTGAAGTTCTAAGCCCCGGTTCCGGAGCTAGCGGACGTAACAGAGAGAGGTAAATCCAATGGCTGGACCCCAGCGCCGCGGAAGCGGTGCCGGTGGCGGCGAGCGGCGGGACCGGAAGGGTCGCGACGGTGGCGCTGCCGCCGAGAAGACCGCGTACGTTGAGCGCGTAGTCGCGATCAACCGCGTCGCCAAGGTTGTCAAGGGTGGTCGCCGCTTCAGCTTCACCGCGCTGGTCGTGGTGGGCGACGGTGACGGCACGGTCGGTGTCGGTTACGGCAAGGCCAAGGAAGTTCCGGCTGCCATCGCCAAGGGCGTGGAAGAGGCCAAGAAGAACTTCTTCAAGGTCCCCCGCATCCAGGGCACCATCCCCCACCCCATCCAGGGTGAGAAGGCGGCTGGCGTCGTGCTGCTCAAGCCCGCGTCCCCCGGTACCGGTGTTATCGCCGGTGGCCCGGTGCGTGCGGTGCTCGAGTGCGCCGGCGTTCACGACATCCTGTCGAAGTCGCTCGGTTCGTCGAACCCGATCAACATCGTGCACGCCACGGTGACCGCGCTTCAGGGCCTTCAGCGCCCCGAGGAGATCGCGGCCCGTCGTGGCCTGCCGCTGGAGGACGTCGCCCCCGCCGCACTGCTGCGGGCGCGTGCAGGGGCGGGTGCGTAATGGCTCGCCTCAAGGTCACGCAGGTCAAGTCCTACATCGGTAGCAAGCAGAACCACCGCGACACCCTGCGTTCGCTCGGCCTCAAGCGCCTGAACGACACGGTTGTCAAGGAGGACCGTCCCGAGATCCGCGGCATGGTGCAGACCGTCCGCCACCTCGTGACGGTTGAGGAGGTCGACTGACATGGCGGAGAACAACCCGCTGAAGGTCCACAACCTCCGTCCTGCCCCGGGTGCCAAGACCGCCAAGACCCGTGTCGGTCGTGGTGAGGCGTCCAAGGGTAAGACCGCAGGTCGTGGTACCAAGGGCACCAAGGCCCGTTACCAGGTTCCGGAGCGCTTCGAGGGTGGGCAGATGCCCCTCCACATGCGCCTCCCGAAGCTCAAGGGCTTCAAGAACCCCGCCCACAAGCAGTTCCAGGTTGTGAACCTGGACAAGCTGGCCGCGCTCTACCCGCAGGGTGGCGAGGTCACGGTGGCCGATCTGGTCGCCAAGGGTGCTGTTCGCAAGAACGAGCTCGTCAAGGTCCTTGGCCAGGGCGAGATCTCCGTGGCGCTGCAGGTGACGGTCGACGCCGTCTCCTCTTCCGCCCAGGAGAAGATTGCCGCTGCCGGCGGCACCGTCACCGAGCTCATCTGAGCTTGTTGATCCGACAACCGGGGATGTCCCAAAAGGGGCATCCCCGGTTGGTCGTTCCAAGGGGGGCATGGTCGCCGGTAAGGTGGCGTGCACTGCTGTTAATCTCCGCGGGGCCTGTGCCCGTGCGGGGTTGACCGATTCGTATTCGTTGATCCTCAAGACCGTCACCTCTCGCGTGGTTGCGTGAGAGGCGCAGGAGGCACCGTGCTCACCGCGTTCGCCCGGGCGTTCAAGACGCCCGACCTGCGCAAGAAGCTGCTGTTCACGCTGGGCATCATGGTGCTCTTCCGGCTCGGTGCGCACGTACCCGTGCCGGGTGTCGACTACCGGAACGTCCAGACGTGCTTGGACGAATCCAAGAGTGGCCAGGGCCTTTTCGGGCTGGTGAACATGTTCAGCGGCGGTGCGCTGCTGCAGATCACGATCTTCGCGCTCGGGATCATGCCCTACATCACGGCGAGCATCATCCTGCAGCTGCTGACCGTGGTGATTCCACGCCTCGAAGCCCTCAAGAAGGAGGGCCAGGCCGGGCAGACCAAAATCACGCAGTACACGCGTTATCTGACCGTCGCCCTCGCCGTGCTGCAGGGCACCGGCCTGGTGGCCACCGCGCGCAGCGGTGCGCTCTTCGGCAGCTGCCACGTCGGCAACCAGATCGTTCCGAACCAGTCGATCTTCACCACCATCACCATGGTCGTCACGATGACCGCGGGCACCTGCCTGATCATGTGGCTCGGTGAGCTCATCACCGACCGCGGCATCGGCAACGGCATGTCGATCCTGATGTTCACCTCGATCGCCGCGGGCTTCCCGAGCGCGCTGTGGGGCATCAAGCTCCAGGGCAAGCTGATGGGCGGCTGGCTGGAATTCAGCCTGGTGATCCTCTGCGGTCTGGCCATGGTCGGGCTGGTGGTCTTCGTGGAGCAGGCCCAGCGCCGCATCCCCGTGCAGTACGCGAAGCGCATGATCGGCCGCCGGTCGTACGGCGGTACGTCGACCTACATCCCGCTGAAGGTGAACCAGGCCGGTGTGATCCCGGTCATCTTCGCCTCGTCGCTGCTCTACATCCCGGCCCTGCTCGTGCAGTTCACCGGCTCCAAGGCCGGCTGGGCGACGTGGGTCCAGTCCAACCTGGTCAAGGGCGACCACCCCGTCTACATCGTCACCTACTTCCTGCTGATCGTCTTCTTCGCGTTCTTCTACGTCGCCATCTCCTTCAACCCCGAAGAAGTTGCCGACAATATGAAGAAGTATGGTGGTTTCATTCCGGGCATCCGGGCCGGTCGCCCCACCGCGGAGTACCTGAGCTACGTGCTGAACCGGATCACGTGGCCGGGATCTCTCTATCTGGGGCTGATCGCCCTGGTGCCCACCGTGGCACTGGTCACACTCAACGCAAACCAGAACTTCCCGTTCGGGGGAACCAGCATCCTGATCATCGTGGGTGTCGGTCTGGAGACTGTGAAGCAGATCGAGAGCCAGCTTCAGCAGCGCAACTACGAAGGGTTCCTCCGCTGATGCGAATCGTCCTCGTCGGGCCGCCCGGCGCCGGCAAGGGTACGCAGGCCGCGTACCTCGCCAAGAACCTCGCGATCCCGCACATCTCGACGGGCGACCTGTTCCGGGCGAACATCAGCCAGGGCACGCCGCTGGGTCAGAAGGCCCAGGAGTACATGCGGGCCGGGCAGCTGGTGCCGGACGAGGTCACCATCGGGATGGCCAAGGACCGGATGCAGCAGGCGGACGCCGAAGGCGGCTTCCTCCTCGACGGCTTCCCGCGCAACCTGGCCCAGGCCGAGGCGCTGGACGAGATCCTCAAGACGGACGGGCTGCGGCTCGACGCCGTGCTGGACCTGGAGGTCCCGGAGGACGAGGTCGTCAAGCGCATCGCCGGCCGCCGGATCTGCCGCAACGACAGCAGCCACGTCTTCCACGCGATCTACAACCAGCCGAAGGCCGAGGGTGTCTGCGACACCTGCGGCGGCGAGCTGTACCAGCGCGAGGACGACAGCGAGGACACCGTCCGCAAGCGGCTGGAGGTCTACCACAGCGAGACCGAGCCGATCATCGACTACTACAAGGCCCAGGGCCTGGTGGTGACGATCTCCGCGCTCGGCAAGGTCGCCGAGGTCACGCAGCGGGCCATGGCCGCGCTGGAGCGCGCGGAAGCCTGATACGCGAGTCGTACTACGGCCGCGATGCCCCCCTGGGCGTCGCGGCCGTAGTGTTTGTCCGAGCAGTTGTCCCGAGCAGTTGGCGTGGCCGAATGGAGAGAGGCACCCCCATGGTGGAGATCAAAACCCCGGAGCAGATCGCGAAGATGCGCGAGGCGGGGCTGGTCGTTGCCGCCATCCACGCGGCCACCCGGGAGGCGGCCGTGCCCGGCGCGACCACCAAGGACCTGGACGAGGTGGCCCGCAAGGTGCTGGCCGAGCACGGGGCGAAGTCGAACTTCCTGGGCTACGGCGGCTTCCCCGCGACGATCTGCACCTCGGTGAACGAGGTCGTCGTCCACGGCATCCCGGACACCAGGACCGTCCTCAAGGACGGCGACATCATCTCGATCGACGCCGGTGCGATCGTGGACGGCTGGCACGGCGACGCGGCCTTCACGGCCTTCGTGGGCACCGGGCACGCTCCGGAGCTGATCGAGCTCTCCCGGGTGACCGAGGAGTCCATGTGGGCCGGCATCGCCGCCGTGAAGAACGGCAACCGCCTGGTGGACATCTCCAAGGCGATCGAGGGCTACATCCGCCGCCAGCCCCGCCCGGCCTCCGGCAAGTACGGGATCATCGAGGACTACGGCGGGCACGGCATCGGCTCCGAGATGCACATGGACCCGCACCTGCTGAACTACGTCTCCCGCAAGCGCGGCAAGGGCCCCAAGCTGGTCCCGGGCTTCTGCATCGCGATCGAGCCCATGGTGAGCCTCGGCACGCCGAGGACGCACGTCCTGGAGGACGACTGGACGGTCCTCACCGACGACCTGACCTGGTCCTCCCACTGGGAGCACTCGGTCGCCCTCACGGAGCAGGGCCCGCTGGTGCTCACCGCGGTCGACGGCGGCCGCGCCAAGCTGGCCGAGTACGGGGTCACGGCGGCCCCCGATCCGCTGGCTTAAGGATCTTTGTGTCGGGGCAGGCACCCTGGATTAGTCTTTCCGGTTGCCCTGACGTAGACTGATGCGTCGGCTCTCGTGTATCCGTATGCCCGCATTCGTTCGGGCGGTGCGAACACGGAGTCGATCAAGGTAGCCGATTCGAAAGGCGAAGCGTGGCCAAGAAGCAAGGTGCCATCGAGATCGAGGGCACCGTGATCGAGTCTCTGCCGAACGCCATGTTCAAGGTGGAGCTCCAGAACGGTCACAAGGTCCTCGCGCACATCAGCGGCAAGATGCGGATGCACTACATCCGTATCCTTCCCGACGACCGGGTCGTGGTGGAGCTGTCTCCCTATGACCTGACGCGCGGACGGATCGTCTACCGCTACAAGTAGATCTTGCCCGCACCCTCCCGTGGGTGAAGGCACTGACCCGGAGAACCTCACATCCCATGAAGGTCAAGCCGAGCGTCAAGAAGATCTGCGACAAGTGCAAGGTGATCCGCCGCCACGGCCGGGTCATGGTCATCTGCGACAACCTGCGCCACAAGCAGCGCCAGGGCTGACGCAGAACCTGCACTCCGCAGTTTCTTCGCGCGACGCATAGCAATACGTACATACGCAGGGCCCGCCCAGCCACGGCTGGCGGCACCTCCGGCGGGGGCCGGGGACCCGGACGTACCGCTCTCTTTCAGAGGGCCGGCGGTCGGGAGTGGCTTTGCGGAAGACCCCCGAGAATCAACTGGAGCCATTGAATGGCACGCGTTTCCGGTGTTGACATCCCGCGCGACAAGCGCGTGGAGGTCGCACTCACCTACGTCTTCGGCATCGGCCGCACCCTGGCGCAGGAGACCCTCGCCGCCACCGGTGTGAACCCGAACTCCCGCGTTCGTGACCTCGGCGAAGAGGACCTGGTCAAGATCCGCGAGTACGTGGACGCCAACATCAAGACCGAAGGTGACCTCCGCCGTGAGGTCCAGGCGGACATCCGCCGCAAGGTCGAGATCGGCTGCTACCAGGGTCTGCGTCACCGTCGTGGCCTGCCCGTCCACGGTCAGCGCACCAGCACGAACGCTCGTACCCGCAAGGGCCCGCGTCGCGCGATCGCCGGCAAGAAGAAGCCGGGCAAGAAGTAGTCCACAGCGGACGCTGCGGATCTTCGGGGAGCAACCCCCGAGGCACCCGCAAACCAGCGGTCTTCGCTGTAGGACCGACCACCTCCACTCCACGGGAGTAAGACATGCCCCCCAAGGGTCGTCAGGGCGCTGCCAAGAAGGTGCGCCGCAAGGAAAAGAAGAACGTCGCTCACGGCCACGCGCACATCAAGAGCACGTTCAACAACACCATCGTTTCGATCACCGACCCCACGGGCAACGTGATCTCCTGGGCCTCCGCCGGCCACGTCGGCTTCAAGGGCTCGCGCAAGTCCACCCCCTTCGCCGCGCAGATGGCCGCCGAGTCGGCCGCCCGCCGCGCGCAGGAGCACGGCATGCGCAAGGTTGACGTCTTCGTCAAGGGCCCGGGCTCCGGTCGCGAGACCGCCATCCGTTCGCTCCAGGCGACCGGCCTCGAGGTTGGCTCCATCCAGGACGTCACCCCGACCCCGCACAACGGCTGCCGTCCGCCGAAGCGCCGCCGCGTCTGATTCCAGGGGTCACTGACCCTCGGGATTTTCGCGCCGCTTCATACGGCACTTCGGGCGGTACGGCTCTTCGGGGTTGTGCCGCCCGTACCCTTGACCTAGGCATCAAATAGTGGGTGCCTAAGACTGAGAGGCAACATCTCATGCTGATCGCTCAGCGTCCCTCGCTGACCGAAGAGGTCGTCGACGAGTTCCGCTCGCGGTTCGTGATCGAGCCGCTGGAGCCGGGCTTCGGCTACACCCTCGGCAACTCCCTGCGTCGTACGCTCCTCTCCTCGATCCCGGGTGCGGCGGTCACGTCCATCCGCATCGACGGTGTCCTGCACGAGTTCACCACCGTGCCGGGCGTCAAGGAGGACGTCACCGACCTCATCCTCAACATCAAGCAGCTGGTCGTCTCCTCGGAGCACGACGAGCCGGTCGTGATGTACCTGCGCAAGCAGGGTCCCGGCCTGGTCACCGCTGCTGACATCGCCCCCCCGGCCGGCGTCGAGGTGCACAACCCCGACCTGGTCCTGGCGACGCTGAACGCCAAGGGCAAGCTGGAGATGGAGCTGACCGTCGAGCGCGGTCGCGGCTACGTCTCCGCCGTGCAGAACAAGCAGGTGGGCCAGGAGATCGGCCGTATCCCGGTCGACTCCATCTACTCGCCGGTGCTCAAGGTCACCTACAAGGTCGAGGCGACCCGTGTCGAGCAGCGCACCGACTTCGACAAGCTGATCGTCGACGTCGAGACCAAGCAGGCCATGCGCCCGCGTGACGCCATGGCGTCCGCCGGCAAGACCCTGGTCGAGCTGTTCGGTCTGGCCCGCGAGCTCAACATCGACGCCGAGGGCATCGACATGGGCCCGTCCCCGACGGACGCCGCCCTGGCCGCCGACCTGGCGCTGCCGATCGAGGAGCTCGAGCTCACCGTTCGGTCGTACAACTGCCTCAAGCGCGAGGGCATCCACTCCGTGGGTGAGCTCGTCGCCCGCTCCGAGGCCGACCTGCTCGACATCCGCAACTTCGGTGCGAAGTCGATCGACGAGGTCAAGGCGAAGCTGGCCGGCATGGGCCTGGCCCTCAAGGACAGCCCGCCCGGATTCGACCCGACCGCCGCCGCTGACGCCTTTGGCGCCGACGACGACGCGGACGCGGGTTTCGTGGAGACTGAGCAGTACTGATCGGTCTTCGGGTGCGGGTGCGCTGTGGCTTGTCGCGCCCACGCGGCGGAGTTGCAGATTGACATCGCCCCGCGCCCCCTCCGGACTCGCCCCTTCGGGGCTTGTCCGGATCTCCGACGGGCGACCGCCTGCTCGGATACTGACTCCGGTACCTGATACGGCCGGGGCAGACACCAAGGAGAAACACCATGCCGCGTCCCACCAAGGGTGCCCGTCTGGGCGGCGGTGCCGCGCACGAGAAGCTGATGCTGGCGAACCTCGCCAAGTCGCTCTTCGAGCACGGCCGCATCACGACGACCGAGGCCAAGGCCCGCCGCCTGCGTCCGGTCGCCGAGCGCCTGATCACCAAGGCGAAGAAGGGCGACATCCACAACCGTCGCCAGGTGCTGCAGACGATCACGGACAAGGGCATCGTGCACGTGCTCTTCACCGAGATCGCTCCGCGCTTCGCCGAGCGTCCGGGTGGCTACACCCGTATCACCAAGATCGGCAACCGTCGTGGCGACAACGCCCCGATGGCCGTGATCGAGCTGGTCGAGGGCGAGATCGCGAAGAAGGCGACCGTCGCCGAGGCCGAGGCCGCCACCAAGCGTGCGGTCAAGGAGTCCGAGGCTGCTGCCGAGGCTCCGGCCGAGGAGTCGAAGGACGCCTGACGCATCTGATGCGTTGCACGGACGGGCCCGCTCCCTACTGCAGGGGGCGGGCCCGTTCCGCATTTTTGATGAGAGGGAGCTCCGAGTGAGTGACGAGGTGGAGCCCGGCTACGTCCGGGTGCGGCTGGACCTGTCGTACGACGGCAGGGAATTCTCCGGCTGGGCCAAGCAGCGCGAGGGCCAGCGCACCGTACAGGGCGAGATCGAGGACGCGATCCGGACGGTGACGCGGTCCAAGGAGACGTACGAGCTCACGGTCGCGGGCCGGACGGACGCCGGGGTGCACGCGCGCGGGCAGGTCGCACACGTCGATCTTCCGGCGGAGGTGTGGGCCGACCACGAGGACAAGCTGCTGCGCCGGCTCGCCGGGCGGCTGTCTCACGACGTCCGCGTGTGGCGGGCGGTGGAGGCCCCGGCCGGGTTCAATGCGCGCTTCTCGGCGATCTGGCGGCGGTACGCCTACCGGGTCGTGGACCACCCCGGCGGCGTGGACCCGCTGCTGCGCGGTCACGTGCTCTGGCACGACTGGCCGTTGGACGTGGACGCGATGAACGAGGCGTCGCGCGCGCTGCTCGGAGAGCACGACTTCGCCGCCTACTGCAAGAAGCGCGAGGGCGCGACGACGATCCGTACGCTCCAGCAGCTGAGCTGGGAGCGGGACGCGTCGGGCATCGTCACGGCGACCGTGCGGGCGGACGCCTTCTGCCACAACATGGTGCGCTCCCTGGTGGGTGCGCTGCTGTTCGTCGGCGACGGCCACCGTCCGGTGGACTGGCCGGGCAAGGTGCTGGGCGCGGGCGTCCGCGACTCGGCGGTGCATGTGGTGCGGCCGCACGGGCTGACGCTGGAGGAGGTCGGGTATCCGGCCGATTCCGAGCTCGCGGCGCGGAATCTTGCGGCGCGCAATCGGCGGACGCTTCCGGGGTGCGGGGGCTGTTAGGCGCCCGGCGCCGGGGTGCCCGTAAATCGCTCTTCGGGGTCGTCCTCAAACGCCGGACGGGCTGAATTCAGCCCGTCCGGCGAACGGTCAGCCTGCCGCTTCCATTGCCGGCAGATTCACCGCGAGGTCGCTCGACATCGTGAAGTACGGGTGGACGCCCGCGATCGTCGGGTACATATCCGTCTTGTTGCGGTCGACGATGTCGCCGATCAGCCTGCCGATCCGTACCGGCTCGGCGCCCGGTGCCACCCGCAGGGACAGGTCCCACGTCGTGCTCTCGTCGCTGCCGCGGGCGGCGCGCAGCCGCTCGTAGGGGATGCTCACGCGGAACGTCGTCGGGTCCACGACCTCGACGTCCACGGACACCTCCTCGGCCGTCTCCGTGCGAGGAGCGCCCAGTACCACCGGGTTGCTGTCGGCCGTGAACTCCGTGCCGTGCAGGGTGCCTTCGACCGTGAACTCGTCCGTGCCCGCCCGGACGCTGCGCGCCTCGGCGTGGGCGTCGCGGTGCCAGGCGCGCAGCGCGAGGTAGCCGTCGACGGTCGGGTAGGGCACCCACCAGGTGAAGGGCGCGCCCGGCAGGGGTTCGAGGTCGAGCAGGCCGCGGCCCTCGGCGAGGTGGGAGACCACGCGGCGGCGGGCCTTGTCGTCGGCCCGGACCACGTGCAGGTCCCAGCGGCCTTCGCCCAGCCGCAGCTCGGCCCGGTCGAGCACCGCCGTCCACGGTCCGCCCGTGGTGGTGGGCTTGGCCAGCGGCACCGCGACGGGCTTGCCCTCCTTGCGCCGGGTCACCGTCAGCGAGAGCTTCTCGCCGGTGATGCCCGCGCCGTCGACCGAGACGAGGATGTTGCCGGCGGCGTCGATCCGGCAGGAGGCCACCGGCCGCAGCGGCTTGCGGACCACGATGTCCTTGAGCACCGACTTCACCGGCGGCTTGGCGGCCCTGGCCACCGGGCGGCGCAGCGGCCGGACGATCTTGCCTGCGGTGCGGCGCAGCCGCTTGGCCAGGGGCAGCGGCTCGGCCTGGGGCCGGCCCTGGGCCCGGTCGGCCGAGGGCGCGGCGGCGCGCGGGGCGCCGAGGCTGTCGATCAGCTGGAGGTAGGCGTCGGCGATGCGTTCGGGGGAGTAGCGCTGGGCGGATTCGCGGGCGGCGGCGCCCATGGAGCGGCGCAGCTCGTCGTCCTCGATCAGCTTGAGCAGGCCCTTGGCGATGGCCTCGACGTCGCCGACGGGGACGAGCAGGCCGTCCTTGCCGTCGGTGATGATCTCGCCGGGGCCGTGCGGGCAGTCGGTGGCGACGACGGGGACGCCGCAGCCCATGGCCTCGACGATCGTCATGCCGAAGGACTCCTCGCGGGAGGTCACGGCGGCGATGGAGCCCTTGGCCCACTCGGTCTCGATGGGGGAGTGGGCGCCCATGAGGGTGAGGGACTCGGTGAGGCCGAGCCTGTCGATCTGGGCGCGCAGCTTGGGCTGCTCGGGGCCGCGGCCGTAGAGGCGCAGCTTCCAGTCGGGGTGGGCGGCGGCGACGGTGGCCCAGGCGGAGACCAGCAGGTCGTACCGCTTGACGGGGATGAGGCGGCCCGCGGCCACGACGAGCTTGGTGGCGGGGTCGGCCGGCTCCACCTCGGACGGGGGGCAGCCGTTGGGGATGCAGATGATCTTGGTCTTGACGTCGGGGAAGTGCTCGCGGTGGGTGGCCGCGTCGGCTTCCGAGACGGTGGTGTGCGCGTCCAGGTGGGGGATCGAGGCGTCCTGGTAGGCGCGGATGGACGGCTCGTGGGTGCCGTAGATCCGGTGCTCCTGGCCGATGCGCAGGTAGTGGTCCTTGCCGAACTCGGCGAGGTACATCACCAGGCCGGGGCGGGTGGCGACGACGACGTCGGCGTCGGTCTCGGCGAGGTGCTCGGCGACGCGCTGGTCGGTGAGGGCGCTGAAGTGGGCGCCCTTGGCCTCGACCGGCGGGATGTACGGGGTGTCCTGGCCGAGCAGCGGGTGATCGCGGTCGACGCCCTTCTCGGGGCGCTGGTCGATGAGGTTGACCAGTCTGACCTTGGGGTGCAGCGGCAGCCGGGGCTTTTCGCCGGTTCTGAGGATGGAGACGATCTCCACGTCGTTGCGGGCGGCGAGCGCTCCGGCGACGTTGAACGTGGAGCGGATGGTTCCGCCGATGCCGTAGGCGTTCTGCAAAAGGAAAGAAATCTTCATGGCGGTGTGTGCGCGGCAAGCTCGGTGTGCCGCGTCCGTCCTTCCCCCGTGGCCTGGGTGTCCGGTCGTCCCCCTGCGGATCGGCCCGTTGGTTGGTTGTCCGGTCCGATCCGTCGGTAAAGACCGTTGGTGGGGATTTCGGTTGCCTGCGCAGCCTACATTGTGGCTTGGGTCACGTGAAAAGCGGCGAGAAGGGCAGGCTCGTGGGCGCTGGACGGCGGGTTACAGGGAAGGCCATGGCGTCGGTCGCCGCGGTTGCGGTGCTGGGTCTGGCGACCGGCTGCGCGGGGGACGGTCCCCGCCCGGCGGCCGCGCGGGGGCCGGTCGTGGAGGGCAAGGGCGATCTGAGCGCTGTGAAGGTGCTCAGCGGTGTTCAGCTCCGACACGCCGAGCTGGGCCCGCGGGAGGTGGCCGGCTTCCAGATCGAGAAGGCGTCCCCCGGCTCGGCCGGGGGCGGCAGACCGAGCACGGACAGTCCGCCGTGCAGACCCCTGGTGGTGGCCCTGGGCTCCCAGCCGCAGCCCGAGTCGGCGGCGTCCGTGGTCAACACCTTCTCCAAGGGCACGCGGGAAGAGGGCTTCCAGGGGCTGCTGGGCATGATCCGCATCTCGTCGTATGCGGGCGACGGCGCCGCCACGACGCTGGGGGAGCTGCGGTCGGCGGCGGCCCGGTGCGCGGGCGGCTTCCGGATGAAGACCGGCGAGGGGCAGGCGCAGCGGTTCGAGGCGGTGCGGATGCTCCCGGCGCCGAAGGTGGGGGACGAGGCGGTGGCCTACCGCCTGGACAACGCGGTGGAAGAGGCGCCGAGCCTGGTCACGGTGGTGCGGACCGGGTCGACCCTGTCGATGTTCTTCGCCACGAATCTCACCGACCCGGGTGCGGTGGAGATCCCGGAGCGGCTGGTGGCGGCCCAGGTCGCGAAGGTGGAGAAGCTGGAGCGGGCCGAGCAGCGGCCCACGGCCCCGCCGCCGCACCCGGCGCCGGGGGGCGGCGAGGGCGGCGAGGCGGGCGAGAGCTCGGAATGACCGGGGGCTAGTGGGCCGCGGACGGCTTCGGGGAGCCGGAGGCGGTCTTGGCGGGCTCGGAGGAGGCCTTCGGCGAGGACACGGACGCCGACGCCTGGGCGTTGGCGCGGGCCATGATCCGCCGGAAGGTGTAGCCCGCCACGTCGTGCCCGGCCTTGAGCGCCTTGGTGTCGTCGGAGGTCACGGCGGTGCCGTTGGTGTATCCGGCGACGGTGAAGTAGGTGTAGCGGCCCTCGGCATTGGCCGTGAGGCGGCAGGCGGGCCCCTGGCAGAAATTGGTGCCGTCGTCCCCGGCGAGCGCGGCCATGTTGCCGGTGGACTGCTCCTTGGCCTTGTCGGCGGCGGCCTTGTTGTCGAAGACGGCGACCCCGACGGTCACGGCGACCCCGTCGCGGACGTAGGTGGCGCGCAGCACCTGGCGGCAGCCGTTGTCGGCGAGGACCGCGCCCAAGCCGTTCTGGCCGACCGAGGCGCAGTCGGAAGTGGAGTCGGTGGCCGCCCGCGTGTAGCCCGTCTTCGGGCTCATGACCGGCTTGGCGTGCGGGAAGAGCGTCTTGGTGGAGAGCGGCGCCTTGTCCTTGTCGCTGCTGGCTATGAACTCCTCCGGGTTCGGCGGAGGCGGCGGGGCGACCTTGGAGAAGGTGGGCTCGGGGGAGGCCGAGGCGGCGGGCAGCTTCTCGGCGGCGGGCAGCTTCTTGCCGCTCTTGCCGGACTGCACGACGGCCGTGGCCACGATCGCGGCGACCGCGCCGGTGGCCAGCACTCCGCCGCCGATCATCAGCAGCTTGCGGCGGCGGCTGCGGGAGGCGGTGGCGTCGGCGAGCTGCCCCCAGTCGGGGGTCTGCGTCTGCGGCGCCGCCTGCGGCCAGCCGGGTGCCTGTGGCTGCGCGGCCTGGGGCAGGGGCTGTGCCTGCGGCGGCGGCCCGAACTGCGGCGTCGACGGCTGAGATCCCCCCGGGGGCCCCTGCGGCCCTCCCTGCCCAAAGCTCATGGCGTGCATCGTAATCCGCGTAATCCGCTTGGTCCCCTGCCGGGGAGCCGGGAGAATCGCCGCCATGGGACACGTGGAAGCAGCGCATCTGGAGTACTACCTCCCCGACGGGAGGGTGCTGCTCGGCGATGCGTCGTTCCGGGTCGGCGAAGGCGCCTCGGTCGCCCTGGTGGGGGCCAACGGCGCGGGCAAGACCACGCTGCTGCGGCTGATCGCGGGGGAGCTCCAGCCGCACGGCGGTTCCGTCACGGTCACCGGCGGCCTCGGCGTGATGCCGCAGTTCGTGGGGTCCGTGCGGGACGAGCGCACCGTTCGCGACCTGCTGGTCTCGGTGGCGCCCCCGCGTATCCGGGCCGCGGCCGAGGCGGTCGACAAGGCCGAGTACGCGATCATGACGGTGGACGACGAGGCCGCGCAGATGGCGTACGCGCAGGCCCTCGCCGACTGGGCGGAGGCCCGCGGCTACGAGGCCGAGACCACCTGGGACATGTGCACCATGGCCGCGCTGGGCGTGCCCTACGAGAAGGCGCAGTTCCGCGAGGTGCGCACGCTCTCCGGCGGCGAGCAGAAGCGCCTGGTCCTGGAGTCGCTGCTGCGCGGCACGGACGAGGTGCTGCTGCTGGACGAGCCGGACAACTATCTGGACGTCCCCGGCAAGCGTTGGCTGGAGGAGCGGCTGCGCGAGACGAAGAAGACGGTGCTCTTCGTCTCCCACGACCGCGAGCTGCTGGCCCGCGCCGCCGAGAAGATCGTCAGCGTGGAGCCGGGCCCGGCGGGCAGCGACGTGTGGGTGCACGGCGGCGGCTTCGGCACGTACCACGAGGCCCGCAAGGAGCGCTTCGCCCGCTTCGAGGAGCTGCGGCGGCGCTGGGACGAGAAGCATGCCCAGCTCAAGAAGCTGGTGATCAACCTCCGGCAGGCGGCCGCGGTCAGCCATGAGATGGCCTCCCGCTACGCGGCGGCCCAGACCCGGCTGCGGAAGTTCGAGGAGGCGGGCCCGCCGCCGGAGCCGCCGCGCGAGCAGGACATCCGGATGCGGCTGCGCGGCGGCCGTACCGGCGTACGCGCCCTGACCTGCGAAAAGCTGGAGCTCACCGGGCTGATGCACCCCTTCGACCTGGAGGTCTTCTACGGCGAGCGGGTCGCCGTCCTCGGCTCGAACGGCTCGGGCAAGTCCCACTTCCTGCGCCTGCTGGCGGGCGAGGGCGTGGCGCACACCGGGGCCTGGAAGCTGGGTGCCCGCGTGGTGCCCGGCCACTTCGCGCAGACCCACGCCCACCCCGAGCTGACCGGCCGCACGCTCGTCGACATCCTGTGGACGGAGCACGCCAAGGACCGCGGCGGCGCGATGTCGGTCCTGCGCCGCTACGAACTGGAGCAGCAGGGCGACCAGCCCTTCGAGAAGCTCTCGGGCGGCCAGCAGGCGCGCTTCCAGATCCTGCTGCTGGAGCTGGCGGGCACCACCGCCCTCCTCCTGGACGAGCCGACGGACAACCTGGACCTGGAGAGCGCCGAGGCGCTCCAGGAGGGCCTGGAGTCCTACGAGGGGACGGTGCTGGCCGTCACGCACGACCGGTGGTTCGCGCGGTCTTTCGACCGTTATCTGGTGTTCGGAGCGGATGGCCGGGTACGGGAGGTTCCGGAGCCGGTGTGGGACGAGGGGCGCGTGGCGCGGAAGCGGTGACCGGGCCCGGCCGGGGGTCCGGGGGGTGTCCCCCGGGGGAATGCAGTCGGAGCCGGTGTGGGACGAGGGGCGCGTGGCGCGCAGCCGGTGAGACCATGTTTTGACCCGGCAGCGGCGTCCCGGGTACCCTGTGGGTTCGTTATGCGTATTGGCTTGGTCGTTCTCACGCGAGGGGCCCTTACGCTTGTCCACCAGGCTGATCGCCAGTGGCTGGCACACGGGTTGCGTCCCCGGAGTGCGGCCAAAGCTGTGTGATCGTCCGGCTGGGCCGTGTCAGGACCCACACTCACTGAAGAAGCGAAGGCTACGACCGTGCGTACGTTCAGCCCCAAGCCCGGCGATGTCCAGCGCCAGTGGCTCATCATCGACGCGCAGGACGTCGTCCTGGGCCGTCTGGCCTCTCAGGCCGCCGCCCTGCTCCGTGGCAAGCACAAGCCCGTGTACGCCGCTCACGTTGACATGGGTGACTTCGTCATCATCGTCAACGCCGACAAGGTGCACCTGTCCGGCAACAAGAAGACCCAGAAGATGGCCTACCGCCACTCTGGTTTCCCGGGTGGTCTGCGCTCCGTCCGTTACGACGAGCTGCTCGACAAGAACCCCGAGAAGGCCGTCGAGAAGGCGATCAAGGGCATGCTGCCCAAGAACTCCCTCGGCCGTCAGATGCTCTCGAAGCTGAAGGTCTACTCGGGCTCCGAGCACCCGCACGCGGCCCAGCAGCCCGTTCCGTTCGAGATCACCCAGGTCAAGCAGGGCTAAGTCCCGGCCACCGCCGAACCAGAAAGTCTGAGGAGAATCGTGGCTGAGACCACCGCCGAGACGCCTATCGAGGACATCACCGAGGAGTTCGCGGGCGACGCGACCTTCGAGTCCGAGGCGACCGAGTACACCAGCGAGTCCCTCGCGTCCCGCTTCGGCGACCCGCAGCCGGCCGCCGGCCTGGGCCGTCGCAAGAACGCCATCGCCCGCGTCCGGATCGTTCCGGGCTCCGGCAAGTGGAAGATCAACGGTCGCACCCTTGAGGACTACTTCCCCAACAAGGTGCACCAGCAGGAAGTCAACGAGCCCTTCAAGGTGCTCGAGCTCGACGACCGCTACGACGTCATCGCCCGCATCGCGGGTGGCGGCGTGTCCGGCCAGGCCGGCGCCCTGCGCCTGGGCGTGGCCCGCGCGCTGAACGAGGCGGACGTGGACAACAACCGCGGCCCGCTGAAGAAGGCCGGCTTCCTCAAGCGCGACGACCGTGCGGTCGAGCGCAAGAAGGCCGGTCTCAAGAAGGCCCGCAAGGCTCCGCAGTACAGCAAGCGCTAAACACGCGCCTGCGCTGTACTGTCCGAACGCCCCGGTCGGCACGTTCCGTGCCGCCGGGGCGTTCGGCCATTGGCGGTCAGGACTTGGTACGTATGTTCAGGGGCCGTGGCGGCCCCGCCCCCGCGTTTTTGGGAGGACACCAGTGGGACGACTCTTCGGTACGGACGGTGTGCGCGGTGTCGCCAACGCCGATCTGACGGCGGAGCTCGCGCTCGGCCTGTCGGTGGCGGCGGCGCACGTGCTCGCCGAGGCGGGTACGTTCGAGGGCCATCGCCCGGTGGCGGTGGTCGGCCGTGATCCGCGCGCGTCCGGGGAGTTCCTGGAGGCCGCCGTGGTGGCCGGGCTCGCCAGCGCCGGCGTCGACGTCCTGCGGGTGGGCGTGCTGCCCACGCCCGCCGTCGCCTATCTGACCGGCGCCCTCGGTGCCGACCTCGGCGTGATGCTCTCCGCCAGCCACAACGCGATGCCCGACAACGGCATCAAGTTCTTCGCCCGCGGCGGCCACAAGCTCGCCGACGAGCTCGAGGACCGCATCGAGCAGACCTACCGGGCGCACGCCTCCGGCGAGCCCTGGGACCGGCCCACCGGCGCCGGCGTCGGCCGGGTCCGCGACTACGACCAGGGCTTCGACAACTACGTCGCCCACCTGATCGGCGTCCTGCCCAACCGCCTCGACGGCCTCAAGGTCGTCATCGACGGCGCCCACGGCGCCGCCTCCCGCGTCTCCCCCGAGGCCTTCTCCCGGGCCGGCGCCGAGGTCGTCACCATCGGCACCGAGCCCGACGGCCTCAACATCAACCTCGAGTGCGGCTCCACCCACCTGGACAAGCTGCGTGCCGCCGTCGTCGAGCACAGCGCCGACCTGGGCGTGGCCCACGACGGTGACGCCGACCGCTGCCTGGCCGTGGACTCCAAGGGCAACGAGGTCGACGGCGACCAGATCCTCGCCGTGCTGGCCCTGGCCATGCGCGAGGCGGGTTCGCTGCGCAAGAACACCGTGGTCGCCACCGTCATGTCGAACCTGGGCTTCAAGCTCGCCATGGAGCGCGAGGGCGTCGACCTGGTGCAGACCGCGGTCGGCGACCGCTACGTCCTGGAGGAGATGAAGTCGAACGGCTTCGCCCTCGGCGGCGAGCAGTCCGGCCACGTCATCGTCCTCGACCACGCCACCACCGGCGACGGCACCCTGACCGGCCTGATGCTGGCCGCGCGCGTCGCCGCCACGGGCCGCTCGCTCGCCGAGCTGGTCGGGGTCATGGAGCGCCTCCCGCAGATCCTCATCAACGTCCGCGACGTCGACAAGTCCCGCGTCGGCGCCTCCCGGGAGCTGGCCGACGCGGTCAACGCGGCCGAGCGCGAGCTGGGTTCGACGGGCCGGGTGCTGCTGCGCTCGTCCGGCACGGAGCCGCTGGTGCGGGTGATGGTCGAGGCCGCCGACATCGAGCAGGCCCGCACCGTCGCACAGCGTCTTGCGGACGTCGTGAAGACCGAGCTGGGTTAAACCCCTCGAACGAACGCCGGACGGGCTGAAATCAGCCTGTCCGGCGTTTTTTCTTGCCTAAAGCTTCCGCAGCGACAGCCGCTGCACCTTGTGGTCCGCGCCCTTGCGCAGGATCAGATTGGCGCGCCCGCGCGTGGGCGCCACATTCTCCAGCAGGTTCGGCTTGTTGATGGTCCGCCAGTTGCGCCGCGCGTAGTCCAGCGCCTCCTCCTCCGACACCTCCGTGTACCGCCGGAAGTACGAATCCGGGTCCTGGAACGCGGTGGCGCGCAGCTTCTTGAAGCGCTCGTAGTACCAGCCCTCGATGTCCTCGGCGCGGGCGTCCACGTAGACGCTGAAGTCGAAGAAGTCGACGAGCCCGACCCGGGTCCGGCCGTCCTTGCCCGGCAGGGCGGGCTGCAGCACGTTCAGGCCCTCGACGATGAGGATGTCCGGGCGGTGCACGGTCAGCCGCTCGCCGGGGACGATGTCGTAGACCAGGTGGGAGTAGACGGGTGCGGAGACCTCGGCCTTGCCGGCCTTCACGTCCGCGACGAAGCGGGTCAGCGCCCGGCGGTCGTAGGACTCGGGGAAACCTTTCCGCGACATCAGTCCGCGCCGCTGCAGCTCCGCGTTGGGCAGCAGGAAGCCGTCCGTGGTGACGCGCTCGACGCGCGGGTGCTCGGGCCAGCGGGCGAGGAGGGCCTGCAGGAGGCGGGCGGTGGTCGACTTGCCGACCGCCACGCTGCCGGCGACGCCTATGACGAAGGGCGTGCCCGGCTGCGCCCCCTTCTCGCCGAGGAAGGTGTTCAGCGCCCCGCGCAGCTGCCCGGTGGCGCCCACGTAGAGGTTGAGCAGGCGCGAGAGCGGCAGGTAGATGTCGCGGACCTCGTCCAGGTCGATGACGTCGCCGAGACCGCGCAGCCGTTCGACCTCCTCGGCGGTCAGCGGCAGCGGGGTGTTCTCGCGCAGGGCGCTCCACTCCGCGCGGGTCAGGTCCACAAAGGGGGAGGAGTCGGCGCGGCGTCGATGCTGCGGCTGCTCTGTGGTCGTCGGCACGGGCCCATTCTGCGCGGAGGCGCCGCGGCGATCACTTCGGGGTGTGGGGTTCGGGTGTTCTTGTGGGGTTTGGGTGGGGATGGTGAGTGAAGTTCGCCGTGGATCCTGTCCTTACTGCCGAGTCAGGAGTACGTTCCTGCCTCCGGTCGGCACCATGCTCCGGACCGCACCACGCTCCGGTTTGCACCATGCGAGGGACTTCCGTGTTCGTACTCCATCTCGTGCTCCGCCTCATTCGAAAGCTTGTACTGCGTCTGGTGCGCGCCCCCCAGCTGGCCGCCCGGCACCGGGCCGCCGCCCGGGGAGAGCGCACCGCCCTCGCCGACCGGGTGCACGGCGAGCTGGCGGCCGAGCTGCCGGACGAGGACCTGGGCCAGGACCTGGACGACTGCCTCGACACCTACGTTCTCGGCAGCAAACCGCGCTGCGAGGAAGTGGAGTACCTGGAGCTGGTGCAGGAGGCCATCGACCGGATCGAGCGCGGTCGTTGACCCCTGGCCGTACGCTGCACTCCATGTGCGGAATCGTTGGCTATGTAGGAGGGCAGTGCGCCCTCGATGTCGTATTGGCAGGCCTGCGGCGACTGGAGTACCGCGGCTATGACTCGGCCGGGGTCGCGGTCCTGGCCGACGGCGGCCTGGCCTCGGCCAAGAAGGCGGGCAAGCTCGCCAACCTGGAGAAAGAGCTCGCAGGCCGGCCCCTGCCCTCCGGGCCGACCGGCCTGGGGCACACCCGCTGGGCCACCCACGGCGGCCCCACGGATGCCAACGCCCACCCGCACCTGGACAACGCGGGCCGGGTGGCCGTCGTCCACAACGGCATCATCGAGAACTTCGCCGAGCTGCGCGCCGAGCTGACCGATCGCGGCCACGCCCTCGGCTCCGAGACCGACACCGAGGTCGTCTCCCACCTGCTGGCCGAGGCCTTCTCCTCCTGCGGCGACCTGCCCGAGGCCATGCGGCAGGTCTGCCGCCGCCTGGAGGGCGCCTTCACGCTCGTCGCCGTGCACGCCGACGAGCCGGACGTGGTCGTGGGCGCCCGGCGCAATTCGCCCCTGGTGGTGGGCGTCGGCGACGGCGAGAACTTCCTTGCCTCGGATGTCGCCGCCTTCATCGCCCACACCCGCGAGGCCATCGAGCTCGGCCAGGACCAGGTCGTCGAGCTGCGGCGGGACGGCGTCACGGTCACCGACTTCGACGGCGCCCCCGCGGACGTACGCCCGTACCACGTGGACTGGGACGCCTCGGCCGCCGAGAAGGGCGGCTACGACTACTTCATGCTCAAGGAGATCGCCGAGCAGCCCAAGGCGGTCGCGGACACCCTGCTGGGCCGCATCGACGCGGCGGGGGCGCTGTCGCTGGACGAGGTGCGCATCCCCGCCTCCGTGCTGCGCGAGGTCGACAAGGTCGTCATCGTGGCGTGCGGCACGGCGTACCACGCCGGGATGATCGCAAAATACGCCATCGAGCACTGGACCCGCATTCCGTGCGAGACGGAGCTCGCCAGCGAGTTCCGCTACCGGGACCCCATCCTCGACCAGCGGACGCTGGTCGTGGCCATCAGCCAGTCCGGCGAGACGATGGACACCCTGATGGCCCTGCGGCACGCCCGTGAGCAGGGCGCGAAGGTGCTGGCCATCTGCAACACCAATGGCTCCACGATCCCGCGCGAGTCCGACGCGGTGCTCTACACCCACGCCGGGCCGGAGGTGGCCGTCGCCTCCACCAAGGCGTTCCTGACGCAGCTGGTCGCCTGCTACCTGGTGGCGCTGTACCTGGGGCAGGTGCGGGGCACCAAGTGGGGCGACGAGATCGTCTCGGTGATCCGCGAGCTGTCGGAGATCGCGACGCAGGTCGAGGAGGTACTGGAGACGATGGAGCCGGTGCGGGAGCTGGCCCGCTCCCTGGCCGACAAGAACACCGTCCTCTTCCTGGGCCGGCACGTCGGTTACCCGGTGGCCCTGGAGGGCGCCCTCAAGCTCAAGGAGCTGGCCTACATGCACGCCGAGGGCTTCGCGGCGGGCGAGCTCAAGCACGGCCCGATCGCGCTCGTGGAGAAGGACCTGCCGGTCGTCGTGGTCGTTCCCTCCCCACGCGGACGTTCCGTCCTCCACGACAAGATCGTCTCCAACATCCAGGAGATCCGCGCCCGCGGCGCCCGCACGATCGTCATCGCGGAGCGCGGCGACGAGGCGGTGCGCCCGTACGCCGACCACCTCATCGAGATCCCGGCGACCCCGGTGCTGCTCCAGCCCCTGGTCGCCACCGTC
Organism: Streptomyces olivoverticillatus; assembly: GCF_014203555.1. Taxonomy (GTDB): domain Bacteria; phylum Actinomycetota; class Actinomycetes; order Streptomycetales; family Streptomycetaceae; genus Streptomyces; species Streptomyces olivoverticillatus. Next base: position 174,921 of record NZ_JACHJH010000005.1, read on the forward strand.
CCCCTCCAGGTCTTCGCCTGTGAGCTCGCCACGGCGCGCGGCAACGAGGTGGACCAGCCGAGGAATCTGGCGAAGTCGGTGACGGTCGAATGATCGTGGGAGTGGGCATCGACGTCGCCGAGATCGACCGCTTCGGCGCGGCCCTGGACCGCACGCCGACCATGGCCGACCGCCTGTTCGTAGAGCGCGAGCTCTACCTGCCGAGCGGGGAGCGCCGCGGCATCGCCTCCCTGGCGGTCCGCTTCGCGGCCAAGGAGGCCCTGGCGAAGGCCCTGGGGGCGCCGGCGGGCCTGCTGTGGACGGACGCCGAGATCGTCACGGAGGACAGCGGCCGACCGCGCCTGGTCGTCACGGGCACGGTGGCCGCGGCGGCGGAGGCCTTGGGGGTGACGTCCTGGCACATCTCACTGAGCCATGACGCGGGGGTGGCGTCGGCGGTGGTTATTGCGGAGGGGTGAGGGTTACGGCAATTGCCTCTGGGGGCAAGCCCTTTGGGCGTCGGTGTGTCGGTCGGTCAGGGTACCGTTCTGCTGTTCACGTCAGAACGGAGCACGCTATGCCCCCGTACTTGGACGAGCACACCGGCGCCCGCATCGCGCGGGCGCGCAGAGCGCGGCGGCTGACTCAGCGCGAGCTTGCCGACCTCTCCCACGTGTCCTACAGCACCCTCACCAAGGTCGAGCAGGGCGTGCTGCCCGCGAGCCCCGCCGTGACCGGTGCCCTGGCGCGTGCCCTGTCCGTCTCCGTCGCCGAGCTGAACGGCCAGCCCTACCTCGACGAACTGCGGCAGGATCAGCTGGACGGGTTGATCCAGCCGATCCGCGACGCGCTGAACGTCTACGACCTCGGGCCGGATCCGGACGTCACCCCGCGCCCGGTGGCCGAGCTGGAGGCGCACGCCGACCGGCTGTGTGCGCAGGTGCGCGCGACGAACATCAAGCAGGTGGCCGCCGACCTGCCCGCCCTGATGCAGGAGGCCACCACGGCGGCCCACCTCGCTCCGGACGACCGGAGCTGGCGCGTGCTGGCGAGCACCTACCGCACCGCCTACGACGTGACGACGAAGCTCGGCTTCCCGGATCTCGGGACGGTCGCGCTGGACCGCCTGGAGTGGTCCGCGCAACGGGCGTCCGACCCGCTGCTGAGCGGTATGCGGCAGTACATGCGGGGTGTGGCCTATCTGCGGGCGGGTGACTGCCGGACGGGAAAGCGGCTCGTCCGGCTCGGCATGGCCACGTTGGAACAGGCGGAGGCGGGGCGTGCGCGCAACGTGCTCACCGGGCAACTCCACCTGGGTGCAGCCGTCTTGTGCGCGCGTGACCAGGACGAGGGTGCAGCCGAGGGCCACCTCGGCGAGGCGCAGCGCATCGCCGAGCTGACCGGACCGGCCGAAAAGGTGCACTGGGTGTCGTTCGGGCCGACGAACGTCGGCGTGCACCGCGTGAGCGTCCTCGCCGAGCTGGACCACTACCAGGGGGCCGTGGAGGCCGCCGAGCACATGACGATCCCCGACGGCTGGCCCCCCTCGCGGTTGGCGCACCACTGCGCTGAGGTGGCGCGGGCGCAGATGTGGACCGGCCGCACGGACGCGGCCTTCAAGAACCTCCAGCGGGCCCGCAAGCTGGCGCCGCAGCAGACGCGCTACCACCCGCTGGTGCGGGAGACGTTCGCGGGCCTGGAGTCGGCGAAGCGGAGAATGCCGGACACCTTCGGCAACTACGGCGCCTGGCTGGGCAGGTAGCGGCCGGTGAAACCGTGGCCGGAGCTATCAGCAACGTCTGCTGGTTCCGGCCATGTGGCGCAGCCAGTCTGTGAAGGTCAGAAGACCCCCGCGACCGCGTCAACGGCCCGGGGGCACGGCCAACGCTTCCAAGGAGCGTCAACGTGCTCGACTCTATCCGCCGCATCGGCTCCGCCGCGAGAGCCCTGTTCCGGTCCCGTACCGTCCGGTGCGACGCCTGCGCCCGGAGGTTCGTCCCCGTGGCGGCGGGCGCGGCGCCGTACGTGCCCGTGGTCACCGCCCACGGTATCGACTTCGTGCCCCGCCAGCCGGGCCGGGCGGAGATGGCGCGGTGAGCGCCCCGTGCGGCCTCGTCGCCGCGCCGGTGCGGGCCTGCTACCGGATGAGCGCCCCGTGCGCCCCCGGTACCGCGCGGCTGGCGCGGGAGTTCGTCACGGCCGGCCTCGTCGCGGTCGAGCGGCGCCGCGCCATCGAGACGGCGCGGATCTGCGTGTCCGACGCCGTGGCGACCGTCGTGCGGCGCTCGCGCATGCCCGAGCTCGCCGTGGAGGTGACCGTGTACGACGAGCGCGTGGTCGTGGCCGTATGCGATGACGAACCCGGCAGGCTGCCGTGGCCCCGGCAGGCGGACGGGGGAGAGGGAGGCGGGAGCGGGCTCGCGCTCGTGCGCCGGCTGGCGGATGCGGCCGGGGTGAGCTGGGTCTGGGACGGGCTCGAACTCGTCGGGAAGCAGGTCTGGTTCGAGCTGCGGGAGCCCGTCCGTCCGTAACCCCTCGGCGCCCCGCCCGGTTGAAAAGGGCTCACGCCACCGGGAGGGGATCGAGGACATGGCCAAGCGGATCAGCGGCGCGGACCGCGTGATCATGGCGCTGCTGACGTCGCAGTGGCCGGACGGCCGGTGCGTGCTGGCGTATGCCAAGCACGGGGCGATGGCGGTGGTCGCCGCGGTGCCGGTGCCCGACCTCCCGCAGGGCGACTCGTCCCTGTGGGAGGTGGCGGCGCGGCACGTGCCGGGCAATTCGCTCAACGAGAGCGAGTCGTACGGCAGATGGCTGCTGTGCACAGGGTGGAGCATGAGCGTCATGCCTCCGGCCCACGGGCTCGTCGTCAAGGGCGAGCCCTGGTCGCTGGACGTGCTGAAGACCGCCGTGCTCAAGGAGCCCTGCTACGGCTCGGACGGTGTCCACGTGGGCCGGATGACGTTCGGGAACGAGGAGGTTTCGGAGCGGGTCCGCAAACTCCTGACCTGACGGCCGCGGGTGTGGGAGCGTGCGGCGCATGCCTTCCACTCGTACGTACCTGGTCACCGGAGCGGCTTCCGGCATAGGCGAGGCCACCGCCGAGCGCCTGCGCGCGGAGGGTCGCGCCGTCATTGGCGCGGATCTCGCGGGCGCCGGCATCTGCGCGGATCTGGCCACGCCCGAGGGGCGTGCGGAGCTGGTCGCGCGGGCCCGGGAGCTGACCGGGGGCCATCTCGACGCCGTGATCGCCTGCGCCGGGGTCGCGCACTTCGATCCGCTCACCGTCAAGGTCAACTACTTCGGTGCCGTGGCCACGTTGGAGGGCCTGCGGCCGCTCCTGGCCGAGGGGGCCGACCCGCGCGCGGTCGTCGTCTCCTCCGCCACCGCGATTCACCCGCACGACCCGGCGATCGTCGATGCCGCCCTGGCCGGTGACGAGAGCGCTGCGGCCGCCGCCGCGTCCGCAGCGCTGGAGCGTGGCGAAGGACATCTGATCTACGGCTCTTCCAAGCGCGCCGTGGCCCGCTGGGTGCGCCGCACGGCGGCCACGGCGGACTGGGCCGGCGCCGGCATCCCGCTCAACGCGGTCGCGCCCGCGCTCGTCGTCACGCCCATGACCGAGGGGGTGCTCGCCGACGCCAAGACGCGCCGGCTCATGGACGCCGTCCTGCCCATGCCGCTGCACGGCCACGCCGCCGCCGGGCAGATCGCACCGCTGCTGGCCTTCCTGACCTCGCCCGAGAACACGCACGTCACGGGCCAGATCGTCTTCGCCGACGGCGGTACGGACGCCGTGCTGCGCGGCGAAGGCGCTTGGTGAGCCCGACCGCCTGCCACCGGAAAACGCGTCGCCCGGCCGCAGCCCGCTCCGGCATGATCGCCGCATGACGTGGACAGCCCCCTCCGTGCCCCGGCCGCGGCCCGGCTCACTGACCGCCGACGAAGCCACCCTGCTGCGGGGCCTGCTCGACTGGCACCGCACCACCCTCCTGCGCAAGTGCGCGGGCCTGAACGGCGAGCAGCTCGCCGAGCGCTCCACCCCGCCGTCGAACCTCTCCCTGCTCGGCCTGGTCCGGCACATGGCGAAAGTCGAACGCTTCTGGTTCCGCAGCCGGTTCGCCGGGCTGCCGCTGGAGAAGCTGTACAGCACCCACGAGCAGAAGGACGCGGACTTCGAGGCCCTCGACCCGGCCCGCGCCGAGGAGGACTACGCCCGTCTGCTCGAAGAGTGCCGCCTCGCCGACGCGGTCGCCGCCGAGGCGTCCCTCGACGAGACGTTCACGCACGACGGCGAGGTCTGCTCGCTGCGCTTCGTTTACGTGCACATGATCGGCGAATACGCCCGCCACAACGGCCACGCGGACCTGCTGCGCGAGCGGGTGGACGGGGCGACGGGCGCGTAGCGCCCGCACGGGCATCCCGGCCGAGACCCCTGACGGGCCCCTCCGTCTGCCGTATCGTCAACTGCGCGGTGATGAAGGTGCGGCGGAGGGGGAATGGGCCCGTGCACCCGGCGAAAGAGCGGATTGCGGCGGTATTCGGGCGGGGCCAGGGGAGCGGGTATTTGCTCACCCCGCGTCTCGTGCTCACCGCCGCACACGTGGTGGCGGACTGCGAGGCGCCGCGGGTGATCGTGCCCGGGGGCGTCGGGCAGGTGCGGTGCAAGGTGGCGTGGGCGCGGGATGACGACCGGCGGTGCGACGTGGCGCTGCTCGTGGCCGAGCGTGACCTCGTGACCGAGGACGCGGCGGCCGCCTTCGAGCCGCTGACCTGGGGCCGGGCCTACGATCTGCGGTCCTGGCCGGGGGCGCAGGCCATCGGGTTCCCGCACGTCCAGCGGGACGCCTGCGGCGAGCTCGACACCGAGCAGGTCGTCGGCACGTTCAAGCCGGGCAGCAATCTGCTCAGCGGGCGGCACGTGCTGGACAGCGACCACGACGCGCCGGAGGCGCCGGCCGACGGGGGTTCGCCGTGGGCGGGCATGTCCGGCTCGGCCGTCTTCGTCGAGGGGCTGCTCGCCGGGGTGGTCAATGCCGACCCCGCCGGCTGGCGGCACGGGCGGCTGACGGTGACGCCGTCGGAGACGCTCTGGTCGGAATTCCGCTTCCTCCAGGAGTGCCTGCTGGCGGGGCACAAGCCGGAATCCCGGTCGCTGATGTCCAGCCGGCAGCTCGAAATCGAGGCGTTCGAGCGGCGGTTGCGCGAGTACGTGGTCGAGAAGGTCGGCAAGCTGACCATCATCGGCCTGACGCTCTCCGACGGCGACGGCGAGACCTGGCCGCTGGACGCCGCCTATCTGAGCCTTGAGCTCACCAGCGCGTCCCGGCGGCCGGCCGGCGGCTTCGGGCTGCCGCCCGGGGAGGCGGCGGGCCGGTCCGTACCGTCGCCGCGGCGCGCCGAGGAGGCGCTGGCCGGGCAGAATCGCGTGCTGCTGCGCGGCGCCGCCGGATCCGGCAAGACCACGCTGCTGCAGTGGCTCGCCACCATCACCGCGCGCGGCGAGCTGCCCCCGGCGCTCGGCCACCTGAGCGGCTGCCTGCCGGTGACCCTGCCGCTGCGCACCCTGATCCGGCGCGGGGCGCTGCCGCAGCCCGAGGAGTTCCTCGCGGCGTCCGCCGGGCCGCTGGCCGGGCTGCCGGCGGCGCAGGGCTGGGCGACGCGCAGGCTGACCGAGGGCACCGCGCTGCTGCTGATCGACGGCGTCGACGAGGTGCCTGAGGCGGACCGCCGCCGCACCCTGGTCTGGGTCAAGGACCTGCTGGCCGCCTACCCCAACGCGCGGTTCGTGATCACCACCCGGCCCTCCGCTGTGCGCGAGGGCTGGCTGGCCGACGCGGGCTTCACCGAGCTGGAGCTGCTGCCGATGAGCCGGGCGGACGTCACGTCCTTCATCGACCGCTGGCACACCGCTGCGGGGCAGCAGGGCGACGCCCGGTTACGGGCCTTCCGCGACTCGCTGACCACGGCGGTCGTCGCCAAGGGCGACCTCGGCCGGCTGGCGACCAACCCGTTGATGTGCGCCCTGATCTGCGCCCTCAACCGCTCCCGCAAGGGCTGTCTGCCGCACGGCCGGATGGAGCTGTACCGCGCCGCGCTGGAGCTGCTGCTCGTACGCCGCGACCGCGAGCGGGACGTCGTCGTCGGCGGGGACGGCCCCGAGCTGGAGCACGACCAGCAGGTGGCGCTGTTGCAGAAGGTCGCGTACTGGCTGATCCGCAACGGCCGTTCCGAGATCGAGTGGCACAAGGCCGTCGAGATCCTCGAACGGGCGCTGCCCGCCATGCCGCACGTGGCGCAGCGTGGCAGCGCCGAGGACATCCTGCGCCACCTGGTGCTGCGCAGCGGCCTGTTGCGGCAGCCGACCAGCGGGACGCTGGACTTCATCCACCGCACCTTCCAGGACTACCTGGGCGCGCAGGCGGCCGTCGACGAGTGGGACTTCGACGTGCTGGTCAACAACGCTCACGACGACCAGTGGGAGGACGTCCTGCGCATGGCCGTCGGGCACGCGCCGCCGCGCGCCCGCGCCGAGCTGCTGGGCATGCTGCTGGAGCGCGGCGACCGCGAGGAGGGCCACCGCCACCGGCTGCACCTGCTGGCGGCCGCCTGCCTGGAGCACGCGGTGATGGTCGACCCGGAGATCCGCGCCCGGGTCGAGAAGTCGGCCGCCGAGCTGGTGCCGCCGCGCGACGTGGAGGCGGCGAAGGCGCTGGCGGGGGCGGGGCGGGTGGTCCTGGACCTGCTGCCGGGGCCGGAGGGGCTGTCGGACGAGGTGGCCCATGCGGTGGTCGTCGTGGCGACGACGGTCTCGGACGACCGTGCCATCCCGCTGCTGGCGCGGTACGCGGCGCACCCCTCGCTGGCGGTACGGGCCCAGCTGGCGTGGGCGTGGGACCGGTTCGACACGGAGCACTATGCCGAGGCCGTGATCGCCAGGCTCTCGTACGAGGACGGGCTGGCGTTCGTGGTCAAGAGCCGAGCACACGAGGAGGCGCTGGAGAGGCTCGGCGGCCGGCCGGAGGTGTGGCAGCGGGGACAGGCGGCCGGACGACGGGACTGACCCCGTCCCCGTAAGCCGTCACCCCCGCGACACCTCCCGCCACACCCCCCGCAGCTCCTCGGCCACTCCCATTGCCGTGACCGGGGAGTCGCCCAGGAAGCGGGCCGCCAGGCCGTGCAGGTAGGCGCCCACCGATGCCGCGTCGCGGCCCGACAGGCCCGCCGCCAGCAGGGAGCCCGTCAGGCCCGAGAGGACGTCGCCGCTGCCCGCCGTCGCCAGCCACGGGGTGCCCGTCGGGTTGACCCGCACCGGGTGGCCCGCGTGGGCCACCAGTGTGGTCGAGCCCTTGAGCAGGGCCGTCACCCCGAAGCGGGCCGCCAGGGCGCGTACGGACGACAGGCGGGCCGCTTCCACTTCCTCGCGGGACAGGCCGAGCAGGGCCGCCGCCTCGCCCGCGTGGGGGGTCAGGACCGTGGCCGCGGTGCGGGCGCGCAGGCCCTCGGGGGTCAGCAGGCGCAGGCCGTCGGCGTCCACCAGGACCGGGACGTCCGAGGCCAGGACGTCCTCCAGGGCCTGCCGGGCCTCGGCGCCGTCGCCCAGCCCCGGCCCGACGACCCAGGCCTGCACCCGGCCGGCCTTCGACGGCGGCCCGGAGGAGACCAGCGTCTCGGGGAAGCGGGCGATCACCGCCTCCGCCGCGGGGCCCACGTAGCGCACCGCCCCCGCGCCGCCGTGCAGCGCGCCCGCCACCGCCAGCACCGCCGCCCCCGGATAGCGCGCCGACCCGGCGACGATGCCGATCACGCCCCGCCGGTACTTGTCGCTCTCGGCGTCCGGGCGGGGCAGCAGATCCGCCGCGTCCGCGTGCTGGAGCGCCTCCACCTCGGCCTCTTCCGGCAGCCGCAGCCCGATGTCCACCAGCCGCAGCGCCCCCGCGTACTCCCGCGCCGGGTCGATGAGCAGGCCGGGCTTGTACGCGCCGAAGGTCACCGTCGCGTCCGCCCGCACCGCGGCCCCGCGCACCTCGCCGCTGTCCGCGTCGACGCCGCTGGGCAGGTCGACGGCCAGGATCGGGGCGCCCCCGTCCTCCGCGGCCCGGACCAGCTCCTCGGCCGGGGCCCGCAGCCCGCCCTTGCCGCCGATGCCCACGATGCCGTCGACCACGAGATCCGCCCGCCGCACCACGGGCACCCCGTCCGCTGCGGAGACCACACGCCCCCCGGCGCCCCGCAGCGCCCGCACGCCGCCCGGGTGCGCCCGGTCGGCGGACAGCAGCACGGCCGTCACCCCGGCGCCCCGCCGTGTCAGGCGGGCCCCGGCGTACAGGGCGTCGCCGCCGTTGTCCCCGCTGCCCACCAGCAGCGCCACCCGCGCCCCGTACACCCGCCTGCCGAGCAGATCGGCGCAGGCCGCGGCCAGTCCCGCCGCCGCGCGCTGCATCAGCGCGCCCTCCGGGAGCTCCGCCATGAGAGCCCGTTCCGCCGCCCGTACCGTCTCCACGCTGAAGCCAGTCCTCATGGCCCAAGCCTCCCCCAGACACCCCGGATGTGACACCCGTCGCCCCCGGCCCGCATACCCCGGCCCGGTGGCCTGAGACACTGGCGGTGATGAGTGAGACACCGATGCGCGCCCGTGCCGTGGTCGACCTGGCCGCCCTGCGGGCCAACGTACGAGCTCTGCGGGCTCGCGCCCCCCGGGCGCAGCTGATGGCCGTCGTCAAGGCGGACGCCTACGGCCACGGCGCGGTGCCGTGTGCCCGCGCGGCCCGGCAGGCCGGCGCCCAGTGGCTGGGCACGGCCACCCCGCAGGAGGCGCTCGCGCTGCGCGCGGCGGGCGACCGCGGCCGGCTGATGTGCTGGCTGTGGACGCCGGGCGGGCCCTGGCGGGAGGCTGTCGAGGCCGACATCGACATCTCGGTCAGCGGGCTGTGGGCCCTGCAGGAGCTCACCGGGGCGGTACGGGCCGCCGGGCGCCCGGCCCGCGTCCAGCTGAAGATCGACACGGGCCTGGGGCGCAACGGCTGCCAGCCCGCGGACTGGGAGAAGCTCGTCGCGGGCGCCGTCGACGCCGAGCGGGAGGGCCTGATCCGGGTCACCGGCATCTGGTCGCACTTCGCCTGCGCGGACGAGCCGGGCCACCCCTCCATCCAGGCCCAGCTGGCCGTCTTCAAGGACGCGGTGGCCTACGCCGAGGCCCAGGGCCTGACCCCCGAGGTGCGGCACATCGCCAACTCCCCGGCGACCCTCACCCTCCCCGAGACCCACTTCGACCTCGTGCGCACCGGCGTCGCCATATACGGCATATCCCCGAGCCCGGAGGTCGGCGCTCCGGATGACTTCGGCCTCCGGCCGGTGATGACGCTGTCCGCCTCCCTCGCCTCGGTCAAGCGGGTGCCGGGCGGGCACGGGGTCTCGTACGGGCACCTGTACACCACGCCGGGCGAGACGACGCTGGCGCTGGTGCCCGTCGGCTACGCGGACGGCATCCCGCGGGCCGCCTCCGGCACCGGCCCGGTGCTGGTCGGCGGCAAGTGGCGCACGGTCGCGGGCCGGGTCGCGATGGACCAGTTCGTGGTGGACCTCGGCGGCGACAGCGCGCACGTGGGCGACGAGGCGGTGCTCTTCGGCCCGGGCGACCGCGGCGAGCCGACCGCCGAGGACTGGGCGCGGGCGACCGGAACCATCGCCTATGAAGTCGTCACGCGCATCTCCGCGCGCGTACCGCGCGTCTATGTCGGTGAGTACGACAGCGACATGTGCGATCAGGGCAACTCCGAACACGACAACGAAGTCGACGACACGGGGGACGCATGATGGGCGAGGGCGACAGTACGGGCACGGGGGTAGCGGGCGGCCTGGGAGCGGCCGCCTGGCGGCGCGGGGCGGGCGTCGCCGGAGCCGCGGTCGGGGTGCTGGCCGCGGGAGCCGCGGTCGGGGTGGCCGCGGAGCGCCTGACGGTCGGGCGCGGCATGCGCCGCAAGGCCCGGCTGGCGCTGGACTCGACCTGCCCGTACGGGACGCTGCGGGGCACGCCGGGCACGGCGGTCACCGACGACGGCACCGAGCTGTACTACGAGGTCGACGAGGTGGACGAGCCCGGCGACCGGCGCGGCTCGCGGTTCTTCGGGCGGCGCCGCGCCGCGCCGCCGGTCACGGTCGTTTTCAGCCATGGTTACTGCCTCAACCAGGACTCCTGGCACTTCCAGCGCGCCGCCCTGCGCGGCGCCGTCCGCATGGTCTTCTGGGACCAGCGCAGCCACGGCCGCTCCGGGCGCGGCAGTACCCCGGGCGTCTCCATCGACCTGCTGGGCCGCGATCTGAAGGCGGTCATCGACGCCGCCGCGCCCGAGGGGCCGCTGGTGCTGGTGGGGCACTCGATGGGCGGCATGACGACCATGGCGCTGGCCGCCCACTTCCCCGAGCTGATCGACGGGCGCGTGGTCGGCGCGGCCTTCGTCGGCACCTCCTCGGGCAGGCTCTCCGAGGTCACCTACGGGCTGCCGGCCGCCGGCATGAGCGTGATCAGGCGGACCGTGCTGCCGGGCGCCTTCAAGCTGATGACGGCGCAGACCGCGCTGGTCGAACGGGGCCGACGGGCCGGCTCCGAGATCGTCGGCGGCGTCATCAAGCGCTACTCGTTCGGCTCCCGGGATGTGGACCCGGCGGTGGCCCGCTTCGCCGAGCGGATGATCGAGGCGACCCCGGTGGACGTGGTCGCCGAGTTCTACCCGGCCTTCGCCGAACACGACAAGATCGAGGCGCTGTGCGCCTTCGACGACCGTCCGGTGCTCGTCCTGGCGGGCGAGAAGGACATGATCACCCCGGCCACCCACAGCCAGGCGATCGCGGAGGCACTGCCGGACGCGGGGTTCGTGGTGGTGCCGGGGGCGGGGCATCTGGTGATGCTGGAGCAGCCCGCCGCGGTGAACGAGCACCTGAACGAGGTCCTGGCGGCGGTGTCGCCGCTCCACGGGGGCTCGGCCCGTCCGGCGTTCGAGGACGACGCGCGGCAGAGCGGACAACGGGGCCCGGGGGCCTGCCCCGGGTAGCGGGAAAGGGGCGGGCCGGGGGAGAAGGCCGCCGGAGGCCACCCCGGTACCATCGGCCGGTATGAACGCCCCGCACGCCACCCCGTCCGCCCCCACCGCGCAGCTCACCGTCAAGTCCGCCGAAAGCATGCGGGACTTGGGCCGCAAGCTGGCCGCCCTGCTGCGCCCCGGCGACCTCGTGCTGCTCTCCGGCGAGCTCGGTGCCGGCAAGACCACGCTGACGCGCGGGCTCGGCGAGGGGCTGGGCGTGCGCGGCGCCGTCACCTCGCCCACGTTCGTGATCGCCCGGGTGCACCCCCCGCTGGGCGACGGCCCGGCCCTGGTGCACGTGGACGCCTACCGGCTCTCCGGCGGCCTCGACGAGATGGAGGACCTGGACCTCGACGTCTCGCTGCCCGAGTCCGTGATCGTCGTGGAGTGGGGCGACGGCAAGGTCGAGGAGCTCTCCGAGGACCGGCTGCGGGTCGTCATCGAGCGCGCGGTGGGCGCGGACGCCCCGGTGGACGACGCGGACGACGTGCGCAGCGTGACCGTCACCGGCATCGGCGCCCGCTGGGAGGGCACGGACTTCGCGCCGCTGGGCTGAACCGCTGCTGGGCTGAACCGCTGCTGGGCCGAACCGCGCGACGGCTGTACGTTCCGACAAGCCGTCGGCAAGATGTTGCGTGGTCGGTACCGGGCGTGGTCACATGGAAGCCAGAGAGACGGTTAGGTCTACCTAAGTAGCCCCGAGTGGGTCCCAGGAGGCACTCATGTCGGCCAACGAACCTGCCGCCGCCATGGCCGACCGCTCCGGCGAGGAGCGGTCCCCCTCGATGCGTGACCTCCTCGCGGCCTGTGCCGCGGCCGACGCGGTCTCGACGCCGCCGAAGACGCCCCCGGCGGACCCCGCCGAGCCGGAAGAGCGCCCGGCCCCCAGGCCGCACGCAGCCTGAGCCGCCCGAGCGGAATTTCCGCCCTCCGGCTGAAGGCCGAGGCGGTCCACAGGACGCCCTACAGGACGACGACGCCCTACAGGACGCAAACGCCTTACAGGACGACGACGACCTTCGTGTTGTTCACCGCGAACTCCCACATCGCCTGGCCGTCCGCCGGCGTCTCCCGGATGCCGCCCGTCTTCTTCCCCGAGGCCGGGTTCGGCGACGAACCGTCGACGGCCGCGCTGAAACCGAAGACGATCCCGCTCGCACCCTGGTGGAAGCGCACCACGTGCTCGATCGGGATCCCGTCCGACCCGGTGACGTTCGCCGAGCGCGAGGTCACCGCGTAGCTGCCCGGCGGCGGGTTCACCGCGCTGGGCGAGACCTGGAAGCTGCGGGTGGCCTTGCCGTCGGAGCCCACCAGCCACACCCGCTTCTGTGCGAGCGCGTAGACGACCCGCAGGCCCGTGCCCGAGCCCTGCGGCACCGGGGGCTGCGAACCCTGCGCCTTGTCGCCCGCGTCGCCACCCGGCTTGCCGGCGTCCTGGCCGCCCTTGCCCTTGTCCGCCCCGCCGGAGGGCGAGGGGCTCGCGGCGTGGGCGCGCGCCGGACGGTCGGGCGCGGCCTCCGCCTGGACGGCGAGGAAGCCGACCCCGGCCAGGGCCGCCGCGGTGAGCGCGGCCACGATGACCCCCGAGCTGCTGCGTCCCACGCTGCGCACCCCTTCATCTGCTGCTTGTGCTGCGTCTGCGAGCCGCCGGGCGGCCGGGCCGTCGCGGGTGTGACCCTTACGGCCGTATCCCCGCGATCGCCGCGCCGCCGCCCCCGCGGCCGCTCGTACGACTATGCGGCTGACCGTAGCACCCGGTCCGCGCCCCCGCCGCGCCCCCGGCGGAGGCCAATGCGCGCACCGGACGCCCCACGCCGCGCCGTAGGCTTGTCACGTGCTGCTGCTCGCTCTGGATACCGCCACCCCCGCTGTCACCGTCGCCCTGCACGACGGCGAGTCCGTCATCGCCCGGTCCGACCAGGTCGACGCCCGCCGCCACGGCGAGCTGCTGCTGCCCGCAGTGGACCGGGTGCTCGCCGAGGCCGGCCGCACGCTGGACGCGGTGACCGGGATCGTCGTCGGTGTGGGCCCCGGTCCGTACACCGGCCTGCGCGTCGGCATCGTCACGGCCGCGACCTTCGGCGCCGCCCTCTCCGTCCCCGTCCACGGCCTGTGCACGCTGGACGGCATCGCGTACGCGGCCGGACAGGCGGGCCTGACCGGCGAGTTCGTCGTGGCGACGGACGCCCGCCGCAAGGAGGTCTACTGGGCGCGGTACGCGGACGCCCGCACCCGGCTCACCGAGCCCGCCGTCGACCGCCCCGCCGAACTGCCCGAGCAGATCGCCTCCATGCCGTCCGTGGGCGCGGGCGCGGCGCTCTACTCCGGGGTCTTCACGGACGTACGGGAAGAGCTGCCGCAGCACCAGTCGGCGGCCGCGCTGGCCGAGCTCGCCGCCGAGAAGCTGCGCACGGGCGGGGAGTTCCTGCCGGATCAGCCGCTCTACCTGCGCCGCCCGGACGCCCAGGTGCCGGCCAACTACAAGGTGGTCACGCCCAAGTGACCGGGACCGACAACAGCCCGAACGGGGCGGGCGCGCCGGACGTCCGCATCCGTGAGATGCGCTGGTGGGACATCGGGCCGGTGCTGGAGCTTGAGCGCGAGCTCTTCCCGCACGACGCCTGGTCCAAGGGCCTGTTCTGGTCCGAGCTCGCGCACGCGCGCGGGGCGAACGCCAACCGCCGCTACGTCGTGGCGCAGACGCCGGACGGGATCGTCGGATACGCCGGGCTCGCCGTCATTGACGGGACCGGGGACGTCCAGACCATCGCCGTGGACCAGGGCTACTGGGGCACGGGCCTGGGCGCCCGGCTCCTGAGCGAGCTGCTGCGGACCGCGACGGCCTTCGAGTGCCGCGAGGTGCTCCTCGAAGTGCGCGTCGACAACACCCGCGCCCAGCGCCTGTACGAGCGCTTCGGCTTCGAGCCCGTCGGCATCCGCCGCGGCTACTACCAGCCGGGCAACGTCGATGCGCTCGTCATGCGCATGATCCCCGCGTCGGAGCCCTCCGGCGCATCCGCATCCTCCGACGCCGCAGACTCAGAACAAGGAACACCTCATGGCTCGCAAGGCTGACGAACCCCTCGTCCTCGGCATCGAAACCTCGTGCGACGAGACCGGCGTCGGCATCGTCCGCGGCCACACGCTGCTGGCCGACGCGGTCGCCTCCAGTGTCGACGAGCACGCCCGCTTCGGCGGCGTGGTCCCCGAGGTCGCCAGCCGGGCGCACCTGGAGGCCATGGTCCCCACGATCCAGCGCGCCCTGAAGGAAGCGGGGGTGAGCGCGAAGGACCTCGACGGCATCGCGGTCACGGCGGGCCCGGGCCTCGCGGGCGCCCTGCTCGTCGGCGTCTCGGCGGCCAAGGCCTACGCCTACGCCCTGGGCAAGCCGCTGTACGGGGTCAACCACCTCGCCTCGCACATCTGCGTGGACCAGCTGGAGCATGGCGCGCTGCCCGAGCCGACGATGGCGCTGCTCGTCTCCGGCGGGCACTCCTCGCTGCTGCTCGCGCCCGACATCACCTCCGACGTGCGCCCCCTCGGCTCGACGATCGACGACGCCGCGGGCGAGGCCTTCGACAAGATCGCCCGGGTGCTGCACCTGGGCTTCCCCGGCGGCCCGGTCATCGACCGCTACGCCCGCGAGGGCGACCCGGCCGCGATCCGCTTCCCGCGCGGCCTGACGGGCCCTCGTGACCCCCTATACGACTTCTCCTTCTCGGGCCTGAAGACGGCGGTCGCCCGCTGGATCGAGGCCAAGCGCGCGGCCGGCGAGGAGGTGCCGGTGGCGGACGTCGCGGCCTCCTTCCAGGAGGCGGTGGTGGACGTACTGACCCGCAAGGCCGTCCGCGCCTGCAAGGACGAGGGCGTCGACCACCTGATGATCGGCGGCGGCGTGGCCGCCAACACCCGCCTGCGCGCCATGGCCGAGCGCCGCTGCGAGGACGCGGGCATCACGCTGCGCGTCCCCCGCCCGAAGCTGTGCACGGACAACGGCGCGATGGTGGCGGCGCTGGGCGCGGAGATGGTGGCGCGGGGGCGCGCGGCGTCCTCGTGGGACCTCTCGGCGGATTCGTCGCTGCCGGTCACGGAGACGCATGTGCCGGGGCACGAGCACGGTCACGGGCATGACCACGATCACGACCACTTCCACGAGCTGAGCAAGGACAATCTGTACTCGTGAGGGGGGAGTCGTGACGGGGGAGTAGCACCTCTGTCCGACGCCTTATCCTGTTGCGCGAGCAGCGGCACGGTCCTGCTCGTACAGGGGACACGGGGAAGGCGGCGATCCGCAGTGGAATGGTTCTGGTGGGCGTTCATTTTCGCCGGGCCGGCTGCCGGCATCGTCGCCAAGGTCACCGAACCCGTCCGCACCGGGCTCAAGATGCGCCACGAGCGCAAGCTGGCGGAGCTCGATGCACAGCGTGAGGCGCAGCGCGAGGAGCGCGCCGCGCTGGAGGCGGCGGGCAAGCAGCCCGCGCCGGTGTGCGGCTGCGGACACCACCTGGCCAAGCACGACAAGCAGGGCAAGTGCCATGAGTCGGTCGAGGTGGCCGTCGCCTGGGACGCGGACAAGAAGCCGGTCCGCTACGAGCCGGGCCAGTGCAACTGCCAGCAGTACGTGGGCCCGCAGCCGCTGACGACGTTCTACGCGGAAGACCTCACGGACCTCGACTAGCCCTGAGCGGCTACGCCCGGACGGGCTGCCCCAGCAGCATCGCGGGGGCGCCCGCCACCCGCGTCAGGACGATCACGCAGGAGTTCGGCCCGGTGGGCTTGAGCTTCTTGCGCAGGTCCTCCGGCTCCACCGCGGAACCCCGCTTCTTGATCACGACCACCCCGATCCCGCGCTCGCGGACGAGGGCCTTGAGCTTCTTGAGGTTGAAGGGCAGCACGTCGGTGATCTCGTACGCCGCCGCATAGGCGGTGGCGCGCAGCTCGTCAGACGTCACGTACGCGATCGTCCCGTCGATCAGGCCGCCGGCCAGCTCCTCGGCGGCCTCGGCCACCAGGTGGGCGCGGATGACCGCGC
Source organism: Streptomyces olivoverticillatus (assembly GCF_014203555.1). Lineage (GTDB taxonomy): Bacteria > Actinomycetota > Actinomycetes > Streptomycetales > Streptomycetaceae > Streptomyces > Streptomyces olivoverticillatus. The sequence continues at coordinate 191,013 of NZ_JACHJH010000005.1, forward strand.
CGTCGGGCTCGTAGAGGTAGCGGCCCACCGGCCGCACGGCCGGGTCCGGCAGGCCGCGGCCGGTCAGCGAGGCGCCGCCCGGCAGCAGCGTCGCCCTCCGTGCGCCCGGCTCGGTGCCGAACCACAGCACGGCCTCCTTCACATCGCCGCCGTCCGAGATCCACTCCGCCTCGGCCTCGTCCGGGACCGCCTCGTGCGGCACCCCGGGGGCGATCTTGAGGGCGGCGTACGGCGCCTTGCGCGCCGCCTCCACGGCCCAGGACAGCGGGGGCGAATACGCCTCCGGGTCGAAGATCCGGCCGCGGCCGCCGCGCCGTGCCGGGTCGACGAAGACGGCGTCGTAGCCGGAGGTGTCGATGTCCGCGACGTCGGCGCAGCGCACCTCGATCAGCTCGGACAGGCCCAGCGCCTCGGCGTTGGCCCGGACGGCCTCGCAGGTCAGCGGGTCGCGGTCGACGGCCAGCACCGAGATCCCGGCCCGTGCGAGCGCGATCGCGTCGCCGCCGATGCCGCAGCAGAGGTCGGCCAGACGGCGCACACCGAGCGCGGCGAAGCGCCGGGCGCGGTAGGCGGCGACCTCAGCGCGCGTGGACTGCTCCACGCCGTGGGGCGTGAAGTACATGCGGTAGGCGTCCTCGGCGCCGAACTTCGCTACCGCGCGCTGTCGCAGCCGCGCCTGCCCCAGCGCCGCCGAGACCAGCTCGGCGGAGTGCTCGCGGCGCAGCCGGGTCGCCGTGGCCAGCTCCTGCGCGGGATCGTGGTCGCGGAGCTCGTCGAGGAGGCGGCGGCCCTCGTCGGTGAGGAGCGGGGCGAGGCCGGTCTGGTTCGGTGCGGACACGAGTCTCATTCTCGCCGACGCCCGGCGGGCGGCCCGCCCGGCCACCGGCGGAACCCCCGTCGCCGCATCCGAACTCGTGCACAACAATCGGCAGTGTGAGCCCGTCGATATCCGGCCGCCTGCGCGCCGCCACCCTCGCCTCCGCCCTGCTGCTGACCGCCGCCCTCTCCGGCTGCTCCGGCTCGTCCTCCTCCGGTGGCGGGGCCGCGGCGCACAGCGCCCCGCCGTCGAAGCCGAAGGCCTCGGCCTCCGCCACGCCGGACGCCGCCGCCTACCGCCGCTGGGGCCTGGACAAGCCGCTGGCCGCGCCTCCGGCCCCGCCCGCGGTCAAGCCCGTCAAGGGCGGCAAGGAGGGCGGCACCCCGCAGATAGTCCGGCGCATACCGACCAGCGACAAGGTCGTCTTCGTGACCTTCGACGACGGGGCCGAGAAGGACCCGCGGTTCGTGCAGATGGCGCAGGACCTGAAGTTCCCCTTCACGATGTTCCTGACGGACTCCATAGCCCGCGCGGGCAGCGGCTACGGCTACTTCGACAAGCTGCGGGCCCTCGGCAACGGCATCGACAACCACACCCTGACCCACCCCAACCTGCGGACGCTCTCCGCCGAGGCCCAGCACCACGAGATATGCGGGCAGCAGGACGTCCTCCAGAAGCGGCTCGGCAGCCGCCCGTCACTCTTCCGGCCGCCCTACGGCAACTACAACGACCACACACTGGCCGCCGCCGCGGGCTGCGGCATCCACACGGTGGTGCTGTGGGAGGCGACGATGCAGATCAACGACATGCGCTACGCCGAGGGCGACAAGCTGCACCCCGGCGACATCATCCTGGCCCACTTCCGCGGCCCGTCGGAGCTCAAGGGCACCTCGATGACCGAGATGACGGCCAACATGCTCCGCAGCATCCAGGCCCAGGGCTTCACGGTGGCCCGGCTGGAGGACTACGTCTGAGGCGGCGGGGCCAGGCGTAGCGCGGCCCGCGCCGGGGTACGGCTGCTCTCCGGGACCGAACCGGCGGCCGGAGAGGCGCCGAACCGGGGCCGATCCAGCCGAGCGCGCCGCACGGCGAATTGGCACTCCGCTTGACCGAGTGCTAACCGCGTCATAGTCTCGGCTTCGTTGGCACTCTCCACCGGTGAGTGCCAGACACAGCGACGGGCAGGTTCCGGCACCCGCGACGACGGACCCAGCTGGTCGCCACCTCAGACAGTTAACCCCGCGAGATCTCCGAAGGGGGAGGTCGGATCGTGACGACCGCCAGCTCCAAGGTTGCCATCAAGCCGCTCGAGGACCGCATCGTGGTCCAGCCGCTCGACGCCGAGCAGACCACGGCCTCTGGCCTGGTCATTCCGGACACTGCCAAGGAGAAGCCCCAGGAGGGCGTCGTCCTGGCCGTGGGCCCGGGCCGCTTCGAAGAGGGCAACCGCATTCCGCTCGACGTGACCGTCGGCGATGTCGTGCTCTACAGCAAGTACGGCGGCACCGAGGTGAAGTACAACGGCGACGAGTACCTCGTCCTCTCGGCTCGCGACGTCCTCGCGATCGTCGAGAAGTAATTCACCCGAAGCTCTCGAGCTTTCGAAGCTTTAGTTCTGCGCCCCTGGTTCCCGCGTTCAACGACCCGGGTGCCCGGGGCGCAGTTCGTTTAGAGATGGCGAAGGATACGTAACCCATGGCGAAGACCCTGAAGTTCGACGAGGACGCCCGTCGCGCCCTTGAGCGCGGCGTCAACAAGCTTGCCGACACCGTGAAGGTGACGATCGGCCCGAAGGGCCGCAACGTCGTCATCGACAAGAAGTTCGGCGCACCCACCATCACCAACGACGGTGTCACCATCGCCCGCGAGGTCGAGCTCGACGACCCGTACGAGAACCTCGGCGCCCAGCTCGTCAAGGAGGTGGCGACCAAGACCAACGACATCGCGGGTGACGGCACCACCACCGCCACCGTGCTGGCCCAGGCGCTGGTCCGCGAGGGTCTGCGCAACGTCGCCGCCGGCGCCTCCCCGGCCGCCCTGAAGAAGGGCATCGACGCCGCCGTCAAGGCCGTCTCCGAGGACCTGCTCGCGACCGCCCGCCCGATCGCCGACAAGGCCGACATCGCCGCCGTCGCCGCGCTCTCCGCGCAGGACAAGCAGGTCGGCGAGCTCATCGCCGAGGCGATGGACAAGGTCGGCAAGGACGGTGTCATCACCGTCGAGGAGTCCAACACCTTCGGCCTGGAGCTCGACTTCACCGAGGGCATGGCCTTCGACAAGGGTTACCTCTCGCCGTACATGGTCACCGACCAGGAGCGTATGGAGGCCGTCCTCGACGACCCGTACATCCTGATCCACCAGGGCAAGATCGCCTCCATCCAGGACCTGCTCCCGCTGCTGGAGAAGATCATCCAGGGCGGTGGCTCCAAGCCGCTGCTGATCATCGCCGAGGACGTCGAGGGCGAGGCGCTCTCCACCCTCGTCGTCAACAAGATCCGCGGCACGTTCAACGCCGTGGCCGTCAAGGCCCCGGGCTTCGGCGACCGCCGCAAGGCGATGCTCGGCGACATGGCCGCCCTGACCGGCGCCACCGTCATCGCCGAGGAGGTCGGCCTCAAGCTCGACCAGGCCGGCCTGGACGTGCTGGGCTCCGCCCGCCGCGTGACCATCACCAAGGACGACACCACGATCGTCGACGGTGGCGGCAACCACGACGACGTCGTCGGCCGCGTCGCCCAGATCAAGGGCGAGATCGAGACCACCGACTCCGACTGGGACCGCGAGAAGCTCCAGGAGCGCCTCGCCAAGCTCGCCGGTGGCGTCTGCGTCATCCGTGTGGGTGCGGCCACCGAGGTCGAGCTCAAGGAGAAGAAGCACCGTCTGGAGGACGCCATCTCCGCGACCCGCGCCGCGGTCGAGGAGGGCATCGTCTCCGGTGGCGGTTCCGCGCTCGTCCACGCCGCCAAGGTGCTGGAGGACGGCCTGGGCAAGGAGGGTGACGAGGCCACCGGTGTCGCCGTCGTCCGCCGCGCCGTCGTCGAGCCGCTGCGCTGGATCGCCGAGAACGCCGGCCTCGAGGGCTACGTCATCACCTCCAAGGTGGCGGAGCTCGAGAAGGGCCAGGGCTTCAACGCCGCGACCGGCGAGTACGGCGACCTGGTGAAGGCCGGCGTCATCGACCCGGTCAAGGTCACCCGCTCCGCCCTGGAGAACGCCGCCTCCATCGCCTCCCTGCTGCTCACGACCGAGACCCTGGTCGTCGAGAAGAAGGAAGAGGAGGCCGCCGAGGCCGGTCACGGCCACGGCCACGCGCACTGACGCAGCCACCGCATCACGCCGGGGCCCGGCCTCCCGCAAGGGGGGCCGGGCCCCGGCGCGTTCGGGCAGCTCTGTTTCCGGCAGCTCCGCTTCCAGGAGCCCGCTTCGGGGGGCTCCGCCGCGTTACTCCGCGGCCAGCTGCCGCATCAGGCTCCGCACGTCGTAGGCCCACCAGCCCTCGCAGATCTTCCCGCCCTCGAAGCGGAAGATCGTGGTCCCGGTCATCTGTGCCTCCCGGCCGGTGGGCTGGAGGTCCATGAAGTCGCCCTCGTGGGTGCCCTGCCAGGTCCAGCGGGTGGCGACCAGGTCGCCCTCGGCGAGCTGGTCGTGCAGGGTGAAGCGGAAGTCGAACCCCTGGCGCCAGCGGGCGACGTCGTCCTTGACGGACCGGATGCCCACTCCCTCGTACCCCTTGACGGGGTCGTGGTCGCGGTAGTTCTCGGTGAAGAGGCCGTCGGCGACGTCGAGGTGGCCGCCGACCGCCATCTCCTCGAAGAAGCGGCGGGCCGTGGCCTTGTTCAGCTGCTCGTCGCGGACCACGTCGAGGTCGGTGAAGGACGGGGCGCCGTCGCACAGCGCGACCATCTCCTCGAAGATCCGGTTGGTCTCCGGGAGGTCGGAATTGGCCATCGCGGCCTCGTGGGACGGGAACTCGATGATCTCGACGTAGTGCTCGGCATCGGCGAGGTCCCGGCCGACGACCGCATGGGTGGCGGTCCGCTTGCCCTCGGTCTGGGCGACCCAGCTGTCCATCAGCCGGTTCATGTCGTCGTACCGGCGAGTCTTGCAGTCGACTATCTGTACGAATGTCATGATGCCTCCCGGGTGATATGTCCAAGTTAGGGCGTGTCCGATGGGTCGGTACAGGCCCTGGCCCTGGGGCCGCCCGGGAGGCATGCCCGGCGGCAGCCGTCAGTTGGGCCCGTACCTGCGGCCCGTGGTGGCGCTCGCGCGGGAGACCGCGCGGCGCGGAGCCAGCTTCATCAGGCCGGTGAGCGCCTTGTAGCGGGGGTCCGGAATGGACAGCGACTTGCCGCGGGCCAGGTCCTTGAGCGCCGCGTCCACCAGCTTGTCCGCGTCCAGCCACATCCAGCCCGGTACGTTCTCGGTGCCCATCCCGGCCCGCTGGTGGAACTCGGTGCGGACGAAGCCCGGGCACAGCGCCATCAGCCGCACCCCGCTGCCCGCCAGATCGCGCGCCGCGCCCTGGGTGAACTGCACCACCCACGCCTTGCTCGCCCCGTACGTGCCGCGCGGCACGAAGGCGGCGACGGACGCGACGTTGACCACGCCGCCGCGCCTGCGCTCGCGCATCCCGGCGGCCGCCGCCGACGTCAGCCGCAGCACCGCCTCGCAGTGCACCTTGAGCATGGTGAGCTCGTCGGCCATGGAGACTTCGAGGTAGCGGCCCTTGTTGCCGAAGCCCGCGTTGTTGACGAGCAGGTCCACCGGGTTCTTCCGGTCCGAGAGCCGGGCCTCGACCGCCTCGATGCCCTTCTCCTCCGACAGGTCGGCGCGGAGCACCTCCGCCTCCACCCGGTGCCGGTCGTGGAGTTCGGTCGCCTGTTCGCGCAGTCGCTTCTCGTCGCGGGCCACGAGGACCAGGTTGTGTCCGTCGGCAGCCAGGCGCCGGGCGAAGGCCGCGCCGATGCCGGCCGTCGCCCCCGTGATCAGTGCAGTCGTCATACAGGCACGTTAGTGGCCGGTGGAGCTACTTCGAAGCCTTCCTTCCGCTCTTGGCCTCCGCCAAGGCCCCCGGCGGCGGACTTCCGGCCTTCCCCGAACGCCAGGGCCTTCTCCCGCATCTCGGACGGCAGCGCCTGACCGGCGGCCAGAAGGCGGGGCAGCAGGGCCCGTTCGGTGGTCAGGGCGCGGAAGGCGAAGGAGATGGTCACCTCGTGTCCGGGCCGGTGCACCACGGTGACGGGATCACCCGCACGGATCTCTCCCGGCTCGACGACGCGCAGATACGCCCCCGGTGCGGCCGCCTGGGTGAACCGCTTCATCCAGCCCGTCTCGCCCAGCCAGTCGGCGAACACCCGGCAGGGGATGCGCGGCGCGGAGACCTCCAGCAGCAGATCCGTACCTATGCGCCAACGCTCTCCGATGCGCGCGCCATTGACGTCGAGTCCGCTGGTGGTGAGGTTCTCGCCGAAGGAGCCGCCGGGCAGCGGGCGGCCGAGCTCGCGCTCCCAGGCGTCGAGATCCTCGCGCGCGAAGGCGTACACCGCCTGGTCGTCGCCGCCGTGGTGGCGCAGGTTGACCACCGCGTCCCCGGCGAGGCCGCTGCCGCCCGTGCCCTTCGGGCCGGGGGCCGCCACCGCGACGCCGCCGTCGGCCGGGCGCTTGTCGATGCCGCTGCCGAGGCCATCGGTGAAGGCGCCCTCGCAGCCCGCGCGGTCGGCGGACCGGGCGCGGCCGACGTTGACGGAGAGGAGCCGGCCGGGCGGCACGGCCGCGAGGACGGAAGCGGGGGCGGCACAAGGGGAGGAAGGCGACGGCATGGCACAGAAGCCTAGGCGAGAAGGCTCAAAGTGCCCACCCAATATTTCGCGACGCCTCCAAGTTGGGCTTATGCTCGACCTATGATCGAGGCTCGTCATCTCAGGGTGCTGCGCGCCGTGGCCACCACCGGTTCGTTCTCCGCCGCCGCGCGTGAGCTGGGCTGCACCCAGCCCGCCGTCAGCCAGCAGATGAAGGCCCTGGAGCAGTCGACGGGCACCCCGCTGCTGATCCGCACGGGCCGCGAGATGCGGCTGACCGAGGCGGGCGAGGCGCTCGTGCGGCACGCCTCGGGCATCCTGGCCGGGCTGACCGCGGCCGAGGAGGAGATCGCGGCGATCGCCGGGCTGCGGGCCGGGCGGGTGCGGCTGGTGTCCTTCCCCAGCGGTAGCTCGACGCTGGTGCCGGGCGCGCTCGCCGAGATGCGCGCGGCGCATCCGGGCACGAGGGTCTCGCTGGTCGAGGCCGAGCCGCCACGCTCGGTGGAGATGCTGCGCGAGGGCGAGTGCGAGATCGCGCTGGCCTTCCGCTACCCCGACGTGCGCGGCGCCGACCCGTCCGCGGGTGCGGAGTGGGACGACCTGGTCGTACGGCCGCTGCTCACCGACCGCCTCATCGGCGTGGTGCCGGAGGGGCACCGGCTGGCCGGGGCGGAGCGGATCGGGATAAGCGAGCTGGAGCGGGAGCCGTGGATCGCGGGCTGCCCGCGGTGCCGCCGGCATCTGGTGGAGGTGTGCGAGAGCGCCGGGTTCACGCCTCGGATCGACTTCGCGACGGACGACTACCCGGCGGTCTTCGGGCTGGTCGGGGCCGGGCTCGGGGTGGCCGTGATGCCCGAGCTGGCGCTGGAGTCGGTGCGGCCCAAGGGAGCGCGGACGGTGCCGGTGGAGCCGGTGGTGCACCGCGAGATCGTCGCACTCACCCTGCCGGACCTGGCCAGGGTGCCCGCCGTCGGGGCCATGCTCGACAAGCTGGCGGAGGCCGCACAGCGCTGAGGCGGCGGCCGTTCGAAACGTTTCTGCGTACGTTTCCGCGTACGTGTCCGGGTGAAGCGGGGCAGGTGCCGTCAGGGAAGTGCCGCCACCCCGCTCATGGCACCGGCGCGCGCGCCGTGTTGGGGCTTGTGTCGGGGCTCGGGCCCGCGCCCGTGCCGTTCGCGGCGATGGAGCGGTGCCGCGCGCGCCCCATAAGCTCCTCGCGCTCGTCCTCGGTGAGGCCGCCCCACACTCCGTAGGGCTCCCGTACGGCCAGCGCGTGCGCCGCGCATTCCGCGCGTACAGGGCAGCGCATGCACACTTCCTTCGCGGACGTCTCGCGCGCGCTGCGCGCGGCGCCCCGTTCGCCCTCGGGGTGGAAGAAGAGCGAGCTGTCGACCCCGCGGCAGGCCGCGAGCAGCTGCCAATCCCACAGGTCGGCGTTGGGACCGGGAAGGCGGGAGAAATCTGCCATTGCTTATCCCCTCGAAACGATCTGCCGAAGTGATCCGGGTGATCCGGGTGGTCCGAAGTGATCCGATGCAGGTACCCAAGCCGCAGGCGCTCATCCATGACCGTCTGAGCAGATGAAAATATGACTCATTGCGAATCTAGCCACAGACACCAGCAAATGGGAAGAAAAACAGGTCCGAGTGGGCAAATGGGGCATAGCTTGAGTTGAAGGGCGGGCGCCCCCCGTGCGCCCTGCTCCGTATCCGCACCCTCACGTAGAGTGCCGAACGTGGTCGACCGAACCCGTAACTCTTTCGGGTGACCGTCGTTGAGAGTGCGGAGGCGGTTGACGGATTAATCAGCCGGGCGCAAGGCAGGCGGCCGGGCCCCGTCAACCGCACAGGTGACGATCAATACAGCCTCTGGAGGCTCAAGGTGACGCGCATCAGCTGCGGAGGACGGCCATGACATCCGTCCTCGTCTGCGACGACTCCCCGCTTGCCCGAGAAGCGCTCCGTCGCGCGGTGGCGACCGTGCCCGGCGTCGAGCGCGTGACGACGGCGGCCAACGGCGAGGAAGTCCTCCGCCGCTGGGGCGCCGATCGTTCGGACCTCATTCTGATGGACGTACGCATGCCCGGACTCGGGGGTGTGGAGACCGTCCGCCGGCTGCTCTCCGCCGACCCCGGCGCCCGGATCATCATGCTGACGGTGGCCGAGGACCTGGACGGGGTCGCGCTCGCGGTCGCCGCCGGGGCGCGCGGCTATCTGCACAAGGACGCCTCGCGCGCCGAGCTGCGCGCGACCGTCACGCAGGCGCTCGCCGACCCCACCTGGCGGCTCGCCCCGCGGCGGCTGCGCTCGGCCGAGATGGGCGCTGCGCCCACCCTCACCGCGCGCGAGATCCAGGTGCTCGAAGGCATGAGCCATGGACGGTCCAACGCCGAGATCGGCCGCGAGCTCTTCCTCTCCGAGGACACCGTCAAGACCCACGCGCGACGGCTGTTCAAGAAGCTGGGCGCCTCGGACCGGGCGCACGCGGTGGCGCTCGGCTTTCGCTGGGGGCTGGTGCGCTAGGCGCGGTGTGGCGCGCAGCGTCGTGAGGTCGCGGTGCGCGCCACCCGGCGGGTGGTGCCTGCCGCGACCTCACGACGTCGGCGTCCGACGCCGAAACTCCGAGGGATGCCGCATCCTTGGAGTGTGACTCCTCCCCGGCAGGAGCCGAGGCTTTGCACTCGGCCCCAAGAGACCTCATGACGGACAAGCCCTGCCCGCCGCCGTACGGCACGGGCGCAAGCTACCGGTGGAGTCGTGAGTGCAGGGGCGGGCATACCCGAAAGGGGGAGGCGCTAGACGTGAGTGCGACGACACCGACGCGTAACGGTTCGATGCACAACCACGAGGGTGGTGCCACGGAAGGTTCCACACCGAGGCACCATGGACCGATGCGCGACGACGACACGACAGCCATTGGCGCGCTCGTCGCCCGCGCGGTCGAGGGCGACCGGCAGGCCACCCACGACCTGCTCGCCCTCGTGCACCCTCTTGCGCTGCGCTACTGCCGCACCAGGCTGTCGCGGCTGCCGGGCGATGCCCGGCACTTCGTGGACGACCTGGCGCAGGAGGTCTGTCTCGCGGTGCTGTGCGCCCTGCCGCGCTACCGCGACACCGGGCGGCCCTTCGAGGCCTTCGTCGTGGCCATCGCCGCGCACAAGGTCGCCGACCTCCAGCGGGCCGCCATGCGCCATCCCGGCAGTACGGCCGTGCCCTCCGACGAGATGCCGGAGCAGCCGGACGACTCCCTCGGCCCCGAGGAGCGGGCGCTGCTGAGCAGCGACGCGGAGTGGGCCAAGAAGCTCCTCGCCAACCTTCCGGAGAATCAGCGCGAGCTGGTTCTGCTGAGGGTCGCCGTGGGGCTCACGGCCGAGGAGACCGGGCAGATGCTGGGCATGTCGCCGGGCGCCGTACGGGTCGCCCAGCACCGTGCCCTCAGCAGGCTCCGGGCCCTCGCCGAACAGTGAACGATCAGCCGACCGCGAGGCCTCTCGTGCGAATCTCCAAGTGACGAGTGACTCAGCCGTCGTGGAATGGGACACCCCCGGCGGCCGTTAGCATGGGAGTCCTCGCCGAGGCAAGACCATTTGGGAAGGTGTCATGACTGACAACGTCGACGGAATGCCCGGGAAATTCGCGATGCTCGGTCTGACATACGACGACGTCCTGCTGCTGCCGGGCGCCTCAGAGGTCCTGCCGAACGCCGTGGACACCTCCTCCCGGATCTCGCGGAACGTACGGGTCAACATCCCGCTGCTGTCCGCTGCGATGGACAAGGTGACCGAGGCGCGGATGGCCATCGCCATGGCGCGCCAGGGCGGTGCGGGCGTGCTGCACCGCAACCTCTCCATCGAGGACCAGGCCAACCAGGTCGACCTGGTCAAGCGCTCGGAGTCCGGCATGGTCTCCGACCCGATCACGGTCCGCCCGGACGCCACGCTGGCCGAGGCGGACGCGCTGTGCGCCAAGTTCCGCATCAGCGGTGTGCCGGTGACCGACCCCGCGGGCAAGCTGCTGGGCATCGTCACCAACCGCGACATGGCCTTCGAGATGGACCGCGGCCGCCAGGTGCGCGAGGTCATGACGCCGATGCCGCTGGTGACGGGCAAGGTCGGCATCTCCGGCGAGGACGCCATCGAGCTGCTCCGCCGCCACAAGATCGAGAAGCTGCCGCTGGTGGACGACGCCGGTGTGCTCAAGGGCCTCATCACGGTCAAGGACTTCGTCAAGGCCGAGAAGTACCCGAACGCCGCGAAGGACTCCGAGGGCCGGCTGGTCGTCGGTGCCGCGGTCGGCGTGGGCGACGAGGCCTACGAGCGGGCCCAGGCGCTCGTCGAGGCCGGTGCCGACTTCCTGGTCATCGACAGCGCCCACGGCCACAGCCGCGGCATCCTCGACATGATCGCCAAGGTCAAGTCCAACATCGACGTCGACGTGGTCGGCGGCAACGTCGCCACCCGTGACGGCGCCCAGGCCCTGATCGACGCCGGCGTGGACGGCGTCAAGGTCGGTGTCGGCCCGGGCTCCATCTGCACCACCCGAGTGGTCGCCGGCATCGGCGTCCCGCAGGTCACCGCCATCTACGAGGCCGCGCAGGCCTGCCACGCGGCGGGCGTCCCGCTGATCGGCGACGGCGGCCTGCAGTACTCGGGCGACATCGCCAAGGCGATCGCGGCCGGTGCCGACACGGTGATGCTCGGCTCGCTGCTGGCGGGCTGCGAGGAGTCGCCGGGCGAGATGGTCTTCATCAACGGCAAGCAGTTCAAGTCCTACCGGGGCATGGGCTCGCTGGGCGCGATGCAGTCGCGCGGCCAGGCCCGCTCGTACTCCAAGGACCGCTACTTCCAGGACAACGTCCTCTCCGAGGACAAGCTCGTGCCCGAGGGCATCGAGGGCCAGGTGCCCTACCGCGGCCCGCTCGCCTCGGTCGCGCACCAGCTCATCGGCGGTCTGCGGGCCTCCATGGGCTACGTCGGCTCGGCGAACGTCCAGGAGCTCAAGGACAAGGGCACCTTCGTCCGCATCACCGCTGCGGGCCTCAAGGAGAGCCACCCGCACGACATCCAGATGACGACCGAGGCGCCGAACTACTCGCGGCGCTGAGGCCGGGTCTCCGGCCGGGGGTCCGGGGGTCGTCCCCCGGGTGGGGCTGTCAGATGACGACCGAGGCGCCGAACTGCTCGCGCCGCTGATTGTCGGAATCCACAACCGCCGGGCGGGCTGATCATTCAGCCCGCCCGGCGGTTTGCGGTCCGGGGGTGCAGGGCCAGGGTGCGGATCCGCCCGCCGCCGAACCGCACGGCGTCGGGGATACTGGGATGCGGCAGACGTGCAGAAGGAAAGGCCACACACGTGACTGAGATCGAGATCGGGCGCGGCAAGCGCGGCCGCCGGGCGTACGCATTCGACGACATTGCGGTCGTCCCGAGTCGCCGTACCCGCGACCCGAAGGAGGTCTCGATCGCCTGGCAGATCGACGCCTACCGCTTTGAGCTGCCGTTCCTGGCCGCCCCCATGGACTCGGTCGTCTCGCCCGAGACCGCCATCCGCATCGGCGAGCTGGGCGGCCTCGGCGTGCTCAACCTTGAGGGCCTGTGGACCCGCTACGAGGACCCCGAGCCGCTGCTGGCCGAGATCGCCGAGCTCGACGAGCACGCGGCCACCAAGCGCATGCAGGAGATCTACGCCGCTCCCATCAAGGAGGAGCTGATCGGCCAGCGCATCAAGGAGGTCCGCGACTCCGGTGTCGTGACCGCCGCCGCGCTCTCGCCGCAGCGCACCGCGCAGTTCTCCAAGGCCGTCGTCGACGCGGGCGTGGACATCTTCGTCATCCGCGGCACGACCGTCTCCGCCGAGCACGTCTCGGGCGCCGCCGAGCCGCTGAACCTCAAGCAGTTCATCTACGAGCTCGACGTCCCGGTCATCGTGGGCGGCTGCGCCACCTACACCGCGGCCCTGCACCTGATGCGCACGGGCGCGGCCGGCGTCCTCGTCGGCTTCGGCGGCGGTGCCGCGCACACCACCCGCAACGTCCTGGGCATCCAGGTCCCGATGGCGACCGCCGTCGCCGACGTGGCCGCCGCCCGCCGCGACTACATGGACGAGTCCGGCGGCCGCTACGTCCACGTCATCGCCGACGGCGGCGTGGGCTGGTCCGGCGACCTGCCGAAGGCCATCGCCTGCGGTGCCGACGCCGTGATGATGGGCTCCCCGCTGGCCCGCGCCACGGACGCCCCGGGCCGCGGTCACCACTGGGGCATGGAGGCCGTCCACGAGGACGTGCCGCGCGGCAAGCGCATGAACCTGGGCGCGGTCGGCACGACCGAGGAGATCCTGCTCGGCCCCTCGCACACCCCGGACGGTTCGATGAACTTCTTCGGCGCCCTGCGCCGGGCGATGGCGACCACGGGCTACAGCGAGCTCAAGGAGTTCCAGCGCGTCGAGGTGACGGTCGCCCCGTCGCAGCACGACAATCGCTGACGCTTCGTCTTCTTGAAGGCCCGGTCCGCTTCGGCGGGCCGGGCCTTCGGGCTCTCCGCCCGCCCGCTGCCCGCCTGCCGTTTCGCCGTTAGCTCCGTATAAGCATTCGATCATAGGGAATACTGGCGACTTATGGCGCAAAGCAAGTCGTTCAGCGGCAGGGACATGGGCATCGACCTCGGCACCGCGAACACGCTGGTGTACGTGCGGGGGAAGGGGGTGGTGCTCAACGAGCCCTCGGTCGTCGCGGTCAACGCCGAGGACGGCAGCGTGCTGTCGGTCGGCTCGGAGGCCAAGGAGACCATCGGCCGCACTCCGTCGAACATCGTCGCCATCCGTCCGCTGCGCGACGGCGTCATCGCCGACTTCGAGATAGCCGAGCGGATGCTGCGGCACTTCATCAAGAAGGTCGTGGGCAACCGCCGCTTCACCCGGCCGCGCGTCGTGGTGTGCGTGCCCTCGGGCATCACCGGCGTCGAGCGGCGCGCGGTCATCGAGGCCGCGGCCCAGGCCGGGGCGCGGCAGGTGCACCTGGTCGAGGAGCCGATGGCGGCGGCGATCGGCGCGGGACTGCCGGTCAGCGAGCCGACCGGCTGCATGGTCGTCGACGTCGGCGGCGGTACCACCGAGGTCGCCGTGATCTCGCTGGGCGGCATCGTCACCGCGCGCTCGGTGCGGACGGCGGGCGACGCGATGGACGCGGCGATCATCTCCTACGTGAAGAAGGAGTACGCCCTGGCCATCGGCGAACGGACCGCCGAGGCGCTCAAGATGAGCATCGGCTCCGCCTCGCCCACCGGCTTCGGCTACTCGTCGGAGGCCGGGCTCGCGGCCCTCGCCCGGCAGGTGGCCAAGGCCGGCGACGAGGCGGGCGGCGACCCGGAGGAGACCCAGGGCCTGCGGCCCGGGGACCGCTTCACCATCCGCGGCCGGGACCAGGTCAGCGGCCTGCCCAAGACGCTGGAGCTGACGGCCGACGAGATCCGGCACGCGCTGTCCGAGCCGGTGGACGCCATCGTCATGGCCGTCCGCCAGACCCTGGACGAGACCCCGCCGGAGCTGGCCGGCGACATCATGGACCGCGGCGTCGTCCTCACCGGCGGCGGCGCGCTGCTGCGCGGCCTGGACGTGCGGCTGAGCTCGGAGCTCGACATCCCCGTGATCGTCGCGGACGACCCGCTGGACTGCGTGGCGATCGGCACCGGCCGCTGCGTGGAGGACTTCGCGGCGCTGCGGACGGTCCTGGACGCCCAGCCGCGCCTGCTGGCGGGACGGCTGTAGGCGGCGGTTGCAGGGAGGGCGGGGGCGGATACGGCAGGGCTGTGCCCTAGAGCCGGTGGGCCGCCCCCGCCGGGCTCGCACCCCGGGTGTCCAGCAGCAGCTGGGCCTTCACCGCGAGCCCCTGGAGGTCGTAGGTGCGGTGGGGCTGGAGAAGGACCGTCAGATCCGCCTCGGCCGCGGCCTCGTACAGGCAGTCCGCCCGGGGCACCGGCCGCCCCAGCACGCTCCACTCGTGCACATAGGGGTCGTGGTAGCTGAGCTGCGCCCCCAGCTCCATCAGACGTGAGGCGACTTCCCGCGCGGGTGAGCCCTCCTGGTCGCCGGTGTCCGGCTTGTAGCTGACGCCCAGCAGCAGGACGCGTGCCCCGCGCGCCGACTTGCCGTGCTCGTTGAGCAGGGTGGCGGACCGCTGGGTGACGTAGCGCGGCATCCGCCCGTTGACCTCCTGCGCCAGCTCCATCATGCGCAACGGGTAGCCGAGGCTGCGGCCCTTGTAGGAGATGTAGTTGGGGTCGATGGGCACCCCGTGCCCGCCCACCCCGGGCCCGGGCCGGAAGGCCTGGAAGCCGAACGGCTTGGTCTCGGCGCAGCGCACGACGTCCCACAGGTCGACGCCGATGTCGTGGCAGAAGACCGCCATCTCGTTGGCCAGCGCGATGTTGACGTACCGGTAGTTGCTCTCCAGGACCTTGACCGCCTCGGCCTCGCGCGGCCCGCGGGCGCGTACGACCTTCTCGCAGATCCGCCCGTAGAAGGCGGCGGCGGCCTCGGTGCAGGCGGGGGTGAGGCCGCCGATGACCTTGGGGGTGTTGGCGACGCCGTGGCGGCGGTTGCCGGGGTCGAGGCGGCTGGGGGAGTAGGCGAGGTGGAAGTCCTGGCCCGCGCGCAGCCCCGAGCCGGCTTCGAGGAGGGGGCGCAGGAAGTCCTCGGTGGTGCCGGGGGAGACGGCGGACTCCAGGACGACGGTGGTGTGCGGGCGGAGCCGGGGCGCGAGCGCGCGGGCCGCCTCGCCGACGGCGGTGAGGTCCAGCGCCCGGTCCTCGCCGAGCCGGGTGGGGGCGCAGATCACGGCCGTACGGACCTTGCCGAGTTCGGCGTCGTCGGTGGTGGGGCGGAAACCGGCGGAGAGCATGCGGCGGATTCCGGCGGCCGTGAGGGAGCCGTCGCCGCCGTCGAAGGGGGGACGGCCGGCGCGGAGTTCGGCGACGGCGTGCGGGTCCGGGTCGTAGCCGGTGGTGGCCACGGAGGCGGCGGTGGCGGCCTGGGCGAGGGGAAGGCCGAGGGGGCCGAGTCCGATGACGGCGAGATCTGCGGGCATGGCGGGATGCGGTCCTTCCCGGAGGAGGCGTCCGGAGGGATGGCGGCGGGGCGGCGCGGGCTGGCGGCGGGAGTCGGCGGGGGAATCGGCGGGGGACCGGCGGGGGAGACCGTCCGAAATCAGCTGGTACATCAGGTTAAGCGGATATATGACTGACTTCCGGTATTGTCGCGGCGCGGCTCGTCCCGGAATGATTTCGGGCACCTTCTGGCGGCTTCCGTCTTCCTCCCGGCCCGAATCCGAGCGGTCCCAACACGGCCGAAGCAGCCGATCTGGGGCAGCATCGAAGGAGCAGGGGTGCCCGCCCGGCGTGGCGCATCGGCATCGGCAGGTCACCGGCATGGGCAGCGGCAGCGGTCAGCGGGAGGCAGTGGTGAGGACAGCGACACTCGGGCCGGCCGAGCGCGGTGCGGCGCTCGCCCGGATGGCGGAGCGGGAACTGGACATCCTGGTGGTCGGCGGCGGTGTCGTCGGCGCGGGCACCGCGCTCGACGCGGCGACCCGCGGGCTGGTCACCGGGATCGTCGAGGCGCGCGACTGGGCCGCGGGCACCTCCAGCCGGTCCAGCAAGCTCATCCACGGGGGTCTGCGCTATCTGGAGATGCTCGACTTCGCCCTCGTCCGGGAGGCCCTCAAGGAGCGTGGACTGCTGCTCCAGCGGCTGGCCCCGCACCTGGTCAAGCCGGTGCCCTTCCTCTATCCGCTCCAGCACAGAGGCTGGGAGCGCCTGTACGCGGGCTCGGGCGTGGCGCTGTACGACGCAATGTCCCTCTCCTCCGGCCACGGCCGCGGACTGCCCGTCCACCGCCACCTCACGCGCAAGAAGGCGCTGCGCGTCGCGCCCTGCCTGCGCAAGGACGCGCTGGTCGGCGCCCTCCAGTACTACGACGCGCAGATGGACGACGCGCGCTACGTCACCACCCTCGTGCGCACCGCCGCCGCCTACGGTGCGGACGCCGCCAACCGGGCCCGCGTCGTGGGCTTCCTGCGCGAGGGCGAACGGGTGGTCGGCGCGCGGGTGCGGGATCTGGAGCAGGGCGGCGAGTTCGAGATCCGGGCCCGTCAGATCGTCAATGCCACGGGGGTGTGGACGGACGACACGCAGCAGCTCATCGCCGAGCGCGGCCAGTTCCACGTACGGGCCTCCAAGGGCATCCACCTGGTCGTCCCCAAGGACCGTATCCACTCCACGACCGGGCTGATCCTGCGCACCGAGAAGAGCGTGCTGTTCGTCATCCCCTGGGGCAGGCACTGGATCATCGGCACGACGGACACGGACTGGGACCTGGACAAGGCGCACCCGGCGGCCTCCAGTGCGGACATCGACTACCTGCTGGAGCACGTGAACTCCGTGCTCGCCGTGCCGCTCACCCGCGCCGACGTGCAAGGCGTCTACGCGGGGCTGCGCCCCTTGCTGGCCGGCGAGTCGGACGCGACCAGCAAGCTCTCGCGCGAGCACACGGTGGCGCACCCCGTGCCCGGCCTGGTGGTCGTGGCGGGCGGCAAGTACACGACCTACCGCGTGATGGCCAAGGACGCGGTGGACGAGGCGGTGCACGGGCTCTCCCAGCGGGTCGCCGACTGCGTCACGGAAGACGTGCCCCTGGTGGGCGCGGAGGGCTACCGCGCCCTGTGGAACGGGCGCGCCCAGCTGGCCGTGCGCACGGGGCTGCACGTGGCCCGGATCGAACACCTGCTCAACCGGTACGGCTCGCTCGTGGACGAGGTGCTGGCCCTGGTCGTCGACGACCCGTCCCTCGGCCAGCCGCTGGGCGGCGCCGAGGACTATCTGCGGGCGGAGGTCGTCTACGCCGCCTCGCACGAGGGCGCGCGCCACCTGGACGACGTGCTCACGCGCCGCACCCGCATCTCGATCGAGACCTTCGACCGCGGCGCGCGCTGCGCCCGTGAGGCCGCCGGTCTGATGGCGCCGGTCCTGGGGTGGGACGCGGCGCAGGTCGTCAAGGAGGTCGAGCACTACGAGAAGCGCGTGGAGGCGGAGCGCGAGTCGCAGCTGCAGCCCGACGACCTGACGGCGGACGCGGCCCGGCTGGGCGCCCCGGAGATCCAGCCGATCTAAGCGGCCTCGGTGAAGTGCAGTGCTGATCCTCCCGCGCCCACCCAGGTCGGCGCCTTGGCAGCCCAAAGGATCAGCACTCGACTTCGACCAACCCGCTTAGCGCCTCCGGCGGCGGGCGCGGATTCACCGCCCCCGTGGGCAGAACTCCGCGCTGAGCAGTCGTGCTTCGGCCGCGGCGGGCGGCCGGGTGTCGCTGTTGGTCCGGTAGCCGACCACGCGCTGCCCGTCGGCGGTGCCGAGGACCTGCACGTACGAGCCGTTGATCTCGCCGTTGTGGCCCCACAGCGTGCGCCCGCAGGTCAGCCGCACGGGGAAGAGGCCCATGCCGTAGCGGCCGCCGGAGGCCGAGGTGTCCCGCATGGCGCGCAGCTCGGGCGCGGGCAGCAGGGCGCCGCTCAGGAGGGCGCCGAAGAACCGGTCGAGGTCGGGGAGGGTGGAGACCAGCTCACCGGCGGCGCCCGCGGCCGAGGGGTTGAGGTCGGTGACGTCCGTGACGTCGGAGATGTCAGCGGCGTCGGCGCTGTAGGCCCGCCCGTGGGGTGAGGGGAGCGAGGTGCGGGTGCCGGGGAAGCTGGTGCCGGTGAGGTGCAGCGGGCCGATGACGCGGCGTCGGGCCTCGGTGGCGTAGCTGTGGCCGGTGACCTGACGGATGGCCATGCCGAGGAGGAGGTAGTCGGTGTTGGAGTAGTGGTAGCGGGTGCCGGGCGGCGCGTACGGCGGATGGGCGAGCGCGGTCCGCACGAGCGCGTCGGCGGAGTGGGAGTCGTAGCGGTGCGTGGCGAAGCCCTGGCCGAAGAATTCGCTGAAGAAGGTGCTGTCGTCGGTGTAGGAGAACACGCCGCTGGTGTGGGTGAGCAGTTGGCGGACCGTGACTCCGGCGATTCCCGGTGCGCTCCGCAGGGCCCGCGCGGTCGTGGCGGGCAGGTGCGCGGCGACGGGGTCGTCCAGCCCCAGCCGGTGCTCGGCCACGAGCTGGAGGGTGACGGTGGCGACGACCGTCTTGGTGATGCTCCCGGCCCGGAAGCGGTCCGTGAGGCCGATGCGACGCCCGGTGTGTACGTCCGCCACGCCCGCCGTGCTGAACCTCAGCTCACCATGAGCACCTTGTGACAACTCGGCGGCACCGGGAACCGACCGTTCCGAAACCAAGTCCTGTACAGGTGAGCGGGCGACGACGCCGCCGCATCCCGTCGTCATCGACACCGTTACGGCGCAGCACAGCGCGGTCATGGCCGCAGTGAAGCGCGGGAGCACGGTGCGCGTCGGCATGCCCTCATCATCCATGGCCTCGGACCCTGGCCTTCCGCCGGTCCGCGGATGAGAGACAATGGTCGCTCTGCCAGGGTCGGTTGGTCGCAGAGCTGATTGCCAGAGGGGACGCATGTCGGAGGCGGAGCAGACGCAGGGCACGGCAGGGCGCCTCCTCGCCGGGCGATACCGCCTCGGGGACGTCCTCGGGCGCGGTGGCATGGGCACGGTCTGGCGGGCGACCGACGAGACCCTGGGCCGTACGGTCGCGGTCAAGGAACTGCGGTTCCCTGCCAACATCGACGAGGACGAGAAGCGCCGTCTGATCACGCGCACACTGCGCGAGGCCAAGGCCATCGCCCGTATTCGCAGCGCCGGGGCGGTCACCGTCTACGACGTGGTGCACGAGGACGACCGGCCGTGGATCGTCATGGAGCTCATCGAGGGCCGTTCGCTCGCCGACGTCATCCGTGAGGACGGGCCGCTGAAGTGGCGCAGAGCCGCCGAGGTGGGCGTCGCCGTGCTCGACGTGCTGGGCGCCGCCCACCGCCAGGGCATCCTGCACCGCGACGTGAAGCCGTCGAACGTGCTCATCGCCGAAGACGGCCGGGTCGTCCTCACCGACTTCGGCATCGCGCAGGTCGAGGGCGACCCCTCGGTCACCTCCACCGGCATGCTCGTCGGCGCGCCCTCGTACATCTCTCCCGAGCGCGCCCGCGGCCAGAAGCCCGGACCGCCCGCGGACCTGTGGTCGCTGGGCGGTCTGCTGTACGCGGCCGTCGAGGGCGTGCCGCCGTACGACAAGGGGTCGGCCATCGCCACCCTCACCGCCGTGATGACCGAGCCCCTGGGCCCGCCGCGCAACGCCGGTCCGCTGGCCGAGGTCATGTACGGCCTCCTCGCCAAGGACCCGCAGAAGCGGCTGGACGAGGCGGGCGCGCGGGCGTTGCTGACCGACGCGGTCAATGCCCCCGACGAGCGCCTGCCCAAGCCCCCCAAGCCGTCTCCGGACCTGGATGCCACGCAGGCCATCGCGATGCCGACGCTGCCGTCGATACCGGCGAAGCCGGGGTGGGCGGAGAAGGCGGACCGGGCGGGCGCGTCGGAGCGCACCGCCGGCTTCGGCCGGTCGGGGGCGTCGGACAAGATCGACGGGACGGGTGCGTCCGGCTCGCGGGCCGCTGCGCCGTCAGGGTCGCGGGGTGCCGGTGAGCGCTCCGGGGCTGCCGGTACTTCCAGGGCCGAGGGTGCGCGTGGTGCGCGCGGTGCCTTCAAGCCCTTGCGGGACGACGTCGAGGCGGCGTCTTCGACCACCGGCAAGCAGAACGAGCCGGTGCCGTCGTTCAACCTCACCGTCGGAAGCGTCGCCGCGGCCCGGGGCGGCAGGGGCGCGCGCTCCGGCGGCTACGGCCGTGCCTCCATCACGGACGTCGTGCCGCGCCGCGTCCTGCTCGTCGCGGCGGTCGTCGTGGTGCTGGCCGTCATCGGCACGGTGCTCGCCATCACCATGAGCGGCGACGACAAGGGCAAGAACGGCAAGGGCGGCACGTCGCCCGGCCACAAGAAGGCCGCCATGTCCGTCACCGTCACGACGGACGCATATGCGGCGGCCCTGCCGGTGCGCGGCGCCTCGGCCGGCCTCCCCGGCGCGAACTGACGCCGTCCGCTTCCGGACCCGCCGCTCCACAGGCATACCGTCGGCGGTGCCGGGGGACGTACTGAGCCGTACGCGCCCGAAGGGGCGGGTTCGGCACGTATCGTGAGTGGCCGTGGACGGTACGCAGCCGCAATGAGCGCCTGAATGACCGGCTTTGACGGTTGTTCGGGCGATGGTTGGTGGATCGCACGATCGGGGAGGCGTCGTGGACGAGTACGCGGGCCGGGTGCTCGCCGACCGCTATCGCCTGCCGTTGCCCCCCTCCGACGCCTTCGAACTCGTCGAGACCCGGGCCTTCGACACGTACAGCGGCCAGGAGGTCCTCGTCCGGCAGATTCCCCTGCCGGAAATCGTGGACGCGGAAGTCGTGGGCGACGAAGGCGCGTACGAGACCGGGGCAGGGCCCCGGCCGGGGGCTGCCGGCGCGAGAGCCGGCCGTACGACCGGGGGCCCCGGCGATCCGGCGGTGCGCCGTGCGCTGGCCGCGGCGACGGCCGCCGCACAGATCCCCGACCACCCGCGGCTCGACCAGGTCTTCCACGTCTTCGCCGAGGCGGGCAGCCTCTGGATCGTCAGCGAGCTCGTCTCCGCACGCCCGTTGGCCGCGCTGCTCGCCGAGCGCACCCTCTCGCCACACCGTGCGGCCGAGGTGGCCGCCGACGTCCTGACCGCCCTGCGTGCCCTGCACGCCCAGGGCTGGACCCATCGCAACATCACCGCGCGCACCGTCCTCATCTGCGACGACGGTCGCGCCATCCTCACCGGACTCGCCGCGGGAGCGGCGGAAGAGGCCCTGTGCGGCTACGACCCCGTCCCGTCCGAAGCCGGCCGGCCGCGCCCCGGCGCGGCGGGCACCGTCCCGCGCCAGGTGCGCGGGACGGACGCGCAGGGCGCTTCCGCGGCGGGCGGCTTCCCCGCGGCCCAGGGTGACAATGGTGCGGCGCCCGGCGGCGCGCGCCGTCCGGACCCCTCCCACGGCGAGCGCAGCGAGGCGCGCAACGCACGCGCGGTCCGGTCCGGCGCGATCGCCGCGTACCACGCGGCAGCCCGCGCCGCCGCGGCCCGCGCGGCGGTCGAGGGCGGCTCCCGTGCGCCCAAGGGCTCGTCCACCTGGGGCGGCGGCAGCGCCGCCAGCGGCACCGCCCCCGCGCCGGGCTCCCCTGCGCCGTGGAGCGCCGACCCGCTCGTCCAGGGCGCTCAGAATGGCGGCGCTTCCCGTGCCGCCGGTGGCGCAGCGAAGGCCCACGGCCCGGCCGGCGGCGTGGCGACCGGCCATACGCAGGTGGCCGCCGAGACCGTGACGGGCGCTGCGGCGGGGGCTGACGCGTCGGCTTCCGGGCCCGGGACGGGCGGTTGGGCGCCTGCCGCGGGTCCGGTCAGTGCCCTCGCCGCGGAGCGGGCGCGGCAGGCACGCATGGTGGTGGTCGGCGCCGTCACCGAGCGCTGGGCGCCGGAGCAGGCATGGCCGGTCCAGGAGAACTGGCAGCTCGCTCCCCCCGTGGGGCCCCCGGCCGACCTCTGGGCGCTGGGCGCGCTGCTCTTCCGCGTCGTCCAGGGCCACGCCCCCTACCCCGAGGACAGCACCTCCGACTTGGTGCAGCTCGTCTGCGTGGAGCCGCCCGCCTACGCGGAGGAGTGCGGCGCGCTGCGCCCCGTCGTCGAGTCGCTGATGCGCAAGGAGCCGTCGGAGCGCCCGGAGTTCGAGGAGCTCCGCGGCTGGCTGCGGTCGCTGATCCGGTCCGCGCCGGAGCCGGACATCGGCAGCCGTACGGTCACCGTCCCCTCGATCGGGCCCGGTCTCCCCGCCGACCCCGGGCGGCTGCCGGTGATAAGGCGGCGCGGCGAGCTGGTCCGCCGCCGACGCGGCCGCGCTGCCGCCGCCGATGCGGCGTCGGCTCACGGACGGCACAAGCGGGCGCCCGGCCGGGAGCGGGCCGGTTCGGTCGCCATGGGGCACCTTCAGGAGCAGCGGGTGCGCACCGCCCCCGCGCCCCGCCGCCTCGGCCGTCTGCTGCTGGGGCTGATCCTGCTCGCGCTGGTCGGTGCGGTGCTCTATGCACTGCTGTTCATGCCGCGCGCCGAACAGAGCGCCGGGCAGACCCCTGCCGACCGCAGTGGCAACGCGGGAGCGATGAGTGCCGCGCCGGGCGGTGCAGGGGCCGCGGGTACGGCCGGGCGTCCGGCGGACACCGGCACCCAGGCGAGCCGGACGGTCGCCGCGGACGGCGTCGCCAAGGGGTTCACCCTGCGCAAGGACCCCAAGGGCTTCTCCGTGGCCGTCCCCGACGACTGGCAGCGCCGCGGTGAGAACGAGCGCGGCCAGGTCGTCTACGTCGGCGGCGACTACGAGCTGATCGTGGTGCCCGGCCGGGACACGGTGGCGGAGTCCGGCGGCGACCCCATGGCCTACCAGCAGGACAAGGAGCCCGAACTGGCCCCGTACCGCTCCTCCTCCTGGTCCGGCGCCTCCGGCCTGCGCCGCATCGACGTCGGCGGGACGGCGACGGCGGAGGGCGCGTTCAACTGGAACGACAGCAGCGGCCGCCAGGTCTATGTGCGCAACTCCGCGATGATCCTGGACTCCCGGTACCACGTGCTGCAGGTGATCGGCCCGATGGACGAGCAGCGCTCGGTGGACACCTTCTTCGACCAGGCCACGGCCACCTACCGGGCCAAGGGCTGAGCCGCTCCCCGCGCCGTGCCGGGGCTCAGGGCCGTGCGCTTTCGCCGCCGAAGCGCTCGCGCAGCTCGTACTTGAGGACCTTGCGCAGCGTGCCGTTGCGCGGCAGCTCGTCCACGAGCTCCAGCTGCTCGGGCAGCTTGTGCACGGACAGCCCCGCGGCCCGCAGGTGGTCCGTGACGGCGCCGAGGGTCAGCGGTGCGGCTCCCGGCCGCTGCTGCACGACCGCGCAGACGCGCTCGCCGCGCACCGCGTCGGGCAGGCCGATGACGGCGACATCCTCGATCCCGGGGTGCCCGTAGAGGAGTTGTTCGACCTCTTGGGCGGAGATGTTCTCGCCCTTGCGGATGATGACGTCCTTGGCGCGCCCGGTGAGCACGAGATATCCGTCCGCGGTGAGACGGCCCAGGTCGCCGGTGACGAGGAAGCCGTCCGCGTCGAACGCCTCGGCGGTGTGCGCCGGGTCGAGGTAGCCGGTGCAGACCGCTTCGCCGCGCAGCCGGATCTCTCCCGTGACCCCGGCGGGCACCGGCCGGCCGTCCTTGCCGACGACACGGATCTCCATTCCGGCGGGGGACCGTCCTTCCGTGGCGGCGAGCTTCTCCGGCGGGTCGTCCTCGGTCCCCATGGTGATCATCGGCGCCTCGGTCATGCCGTAGCCGTGAGTGAGCCGACAGCCCAGCTCGCGCACGACGTCGTGGTACAGCTCCGGCGGCTTGGGGGCGCCGCCTCCCGCCATGAGACGGAGGGTGGGGATCAGGGGGCGGGCGGGCTCCTTGCGCTGCTCGGCGAGGAACATCGCGTAGAACGCGGTGGAGCCTCCGGCGACGGTGACGCCGTGGCGGCGGTAGGCGTCGAGCGAGTCCGGCAGGACGAAGTGTTCGAGGAGGACGGCGGGGAAGCCGCTGAGCAGCATCGTCACGGTGTAGTCGGGCCCGGCCACGTGCGCGTAGGGGAAGGCCATGGAGCCGACGTCGTCCGGGGTGAGGCGGAGCGCGCCGGCGAGGCAGGCGCCTGCGGCGATGAGGGAGCGGTCGGTGTGCAGGACGCCTTTGGGCCGTGAGGTCGTGCCGGAGGTCCAGTAGATCCAGCGCACCGTCGTGCCGTCGCGGGGCGGGGCGGGCAGGACGGCGGGGTCGCCCTCGGGGAGGGGCTCGTAGGCCGGGAAGACGAGCGGTGGCGTGGGGAGGGCGAGGGCGAGACGATGGGCCATCGAGGCGTGGTCGAAGCCCCGCCAGACTCCCGGTACAGCGAAGAACTCCGCTTCGGCCGCCCGCAGCACATGGCCGACCTCGTGCTCCCGGTAGAAGGGGACGATGGGGATCTGGACGGCGCCCAGGCGAGCCAGCGCGAAGGCCAGCTCGACCGTCTCGATCCGGGTGGGCAGCTGCCAGGCCACCCGGCTCCCGGGCCGTATGCCGAGCCCGTACAGCCAGGCGGCGACCCGCTCCGCGCGGGTGTGCAGACCGCCGAAGGACAGCCGGTGGCCGGCGCCGGGGCCGTCGCCCTGGATGAGCGCGGGGGCGCCGGGGGCCAGGGCGGCGCGGCGGTCGAGGAGTTCCCACAGGGTGCGGCAGCGGGCCGGGTCCAGGGCGTCGGTACCAGGGCGCATGGCGTCCTCCTCCGGGGAACCCTCTGGTCTGACCGTACGGGGTATCTGACGCAGCATCAGGTCTGGCGGAGCATAGGCCGGTGCGCCTTGTCGGTCCAGGGGGTGCGGACTAGCCTCGAAGCGAACTGACGGTTCGTCAGATAGGCGAGAGGGAGCCCTCATGGATCTGCCGCGCATCGTCAGCGTCGACGACCACGTGATCGAGCCCGCCCACCTCTTCGAGGCCTGGCTGCCGGCCAAGTACCGCGAGCGCGGCCCCCGGCCCCTGACCACCGGCATCGGAGAGCTGGAGTACACCGGCGGGAAGTACCGCATCGCCATGGACCCCGACGGTCCGCCCGCCGACTGGTGGATCTACGAGGACCTCCGCTTCCCCTACAAGCGCACCATCGCCGCCGCGGGGTTCGACCGCGACCACATGACCCTGGAGGGCATCACCCGCGCCGAAATGCGCCCCGGCTGCTGGGACCCGGCCGAACGCCTGAAGGACATGGACCTCAACCACGTCGAGGCCTCTCTCTGCTTCCCCACCTTCCCCCGCTTCTGCGGCCAGACCTTCGCCGAGGCCCACGACAAGGAAGTCGCCCTGGCCTGCGTACGGGCCTACAACGACTGGATGGTGGAGGAGTGGTGCGGCGACAGCCGCGGCCGGCTGATCCCGCTGTGCCTCATACCCCTGTGGGACGTGCGCCTCGCCGTCGCGGAAATACACCGCAATGCCGAACGCGGCGTACGCGCGGTGACCTTCAGCGAGCTCCCCACCCACCTCGGCCTCCCCAGCATCCACACCGGCTACTGGGACCCCTTCTTCGCCGCCTGCCAGGAGACCGGCACCGTCGTCAACATGCACATCGGCTCCTCCTCGCAGATGCCCGCCGCATCCCCCGACGCACCACCGGCCGTCCAGGCAACCCTGTCCTTCAACAACGCCATGGCCTCGATGTCCGACTACCTCTTCAGCGGCGTGCTCGTGCGCTTCCCCCGCCTGAAACTGGCCTACAGCGAGGGCCAGATGGGCTGGATCCCCTACCTCCTGGAACGGGCCGACGACGTATGGCGCGAGCACCGCGCCTGGGGCGGGGTGCGCGACCTCGTCCCGGAGCCGCCCTCCACCTATTACTACCGGCAGGTCTTCTGCTGCTTTTTCCGTGACAAACACGGTGTCGCATCACTCGATGCGGTGGGCCGGGACAACGCCACCTTCGAAACCGACTACCCCCACGTCGACTCCACTTTCCCCCACACCAAGGAGATCGCCCTGGAGCACGTGCGGGGCCTGGACGGCGAGACGGTTCACAAACTCATGCGGGGCAACGCCATCCGCATGCTCGGCCTGGACCTCGACGCCCCCGGCAGGTGAACCCTCCATGGACCTCACCTACTCCCCGGAAGAGGAAGACTTCCGGCGCTGCCTGCGCGCCTGGCTGCGCCGGACGCTGCCCAAGCTGCCGCCCAAACCGCCGCCGTCCGACTGGCCTGCCCGCCGGGCCTACGACTGCGCCTGGCAACGGGCGCTGTACGACGCCGGGTACGCCGGCCTGCACTGGCCCGTCGACGCAGGCGGCCAGGGCGCCACCCCCACCCAGCACCTGATCTTCCTTGAGGAGACCGAGCTGGCCGGCGCGCCATATGTGGGGGCGAACTTCGTCGGCCTGCTGCACGCCGGTCCCACCATCGCCACCGAGGGCACCGCCGGACAGCGCGCCCGCTGGCTGCCGCCGATCCTGCGCGGCGAGGAGGTCTGGTGCCAGGGCTTCTCCGAACCGGAAGCCGGCTCCGACCTGGCCTCGCTGCGCACCCGCGCCGTCCGCGACGGCGACGCCTACGTCGTCACCGGCAGCAAGATCTGGACCTCGCACGCCCAGGTCGCCGACTGGTGCGAACTGCTCGTCCGCACCGATCCCGCCGCGCCCCGGCACCGGGGTCTCTCCTGGCTCGCCCTGCCGATGGACGCCCCCGGGGTGACCGTCCGCCCGCTGCGGACCCTCGCCGGCTCCACGGAATTCGCCGAGGTCTTCCTCGACGACGTGCGGATCCCCCTCGCCCACCGCATCGGCGCGGAGAACGACGGCTGGCGCGTCACCATGGTCACCCTCTCCTTCGAACGCGGCACGGCCTTCGCCGGGGAAGTCGTGGCCTGCTGCCGCACCCTCGCCCGCCTGGCGGCTGTGGCCAAGGAGAACGGCCGGTGGGAGGACACCGCCCTGCGCCGCCGCCTCGGCCGCCTGAACGCCGACTTCACCGCCCTGTGGCGGCTCGTCCAGGCCAACGTGAGCGAGGCCGAGAGCTCGCTGCGCACCGGAGGCGACGGGGTGCCGGGCCTGGGCGGCTCGGTCTTCAAGCTGCACTACTCACAGGCACGCCAGGAGCTGTACGACACGGCCGCCGACATCCTCGGCCCCCACTGCCTGGACGCCGACCACGAGTGGACCGCCGAGCGGCTCTCCTCCCTCTCGTACACGATCGCGGCAGGCACCTCCCAGATCCAGCGGAACATCATCGCCGAGCGCATCCTCGGCCTTCCCAAGGGACGGTGAGCGGCCATGGACCTCCGGCCGGACGACGACCAG
The DNA here is from genome assembly GCF_014203555.1 of Streptomyces olivoverticillatus. GTDB lineage: Bacteria > Actinomycetota > Actinomycetes > Streptomycetales > Streptomycetaceae > Streptomyces > Streptomyces olivoverticillatus. The sequence continues at coordinate 218,556 of NZ_JACHJH010000005.1, forward strand.
CGGGCCCTGAAGGCGGGAATGCGGGAGCTCCTCCAGGCCCGTTTCCCCCGCGAGCGGCTCCGGGAAGCGGCCGATGCGGACCGGCCAGGACCGGCGTTCGACCGCGCCTTGTGGCGGGCACTGGGGGAAGCCGGGCTCTTCTCCCTGCGGCTGCCCGAGAAGGACGGCGGGGCGGGTCTGGGGCTGCCGGAGGCCGTGCTGGTCTTCGAAGAGGCGGGGCGCGCCCTGCTGCCCGGCCCGCTCGTCGCCACCCACCTCGCCGCCGGTCACGTGCCGGGCGCCGCCGAGGGGGCGGCCGTGGTGACGGCGGTCGACCGACCCGGCATGGTCGAGCATCTGGACGCGTCGGATGCTGTGCTGTTGCTCAACCACCCCAGCGTCCACGTGCTGTCGACGGCCGGGGGCACGGGAAGGGAGAAACTGCCGGGGCGCCCGGTGCGGTCGGTGGATCCGACGACGCCTCTGTACGACGTACGGCAACTCCCCCCGGCGGTCACCGATCACGCGATGCAGGTCGCGGCCCCGGGCGCAGACCGGCTGCGCCGCGAGGCGGCGCTGCTGACTGCCGCCCAGCAACTCGGCAGCGCCTCCCGCACTCTGGAGATGGCGGTGGACCACGCCAGAACACGCATCCAGTTCGGCCGCCCCATCGGGACGTTCCAAGCCGTGCAACACCTCTGTGCCCAAATGCTCGTGCGTGCGGAAATCGCACGCAGTAGCGTGCACGCCGCGTCATTGACGATGACGGCCTGTGATATTTCGGCGGCGAAACTGTTGGCCGATGATGCGGCTGTCCGTAATGCCCGTGACTGTTTGCAACTGCATGGCGGTCTGGGATTCAGCTGGGACATGGATGTGCATCTGCACTTGAAACGGTCATGGCTGCGGCTCGAACAGTGGCAAGGGGCGTACGAGGCCGAGGAGGTGCTGGCGGCCGCACTGTCGAACGGGCCCACGGAGGGCGTCCCGGACCATCGCTTCCGCGAAATGGACTGGACGTTCAATGGCGTTGAGTAATCGATGTGGGTGGAATGCCTGCCTTGCCGCGGATAAAAGATCACGCTGCGTTGATATCGAGTTGTGCCCTTGACGTAACTCGTCACAGTGTGGAGTTGGGTCCGACCTCGGGTACTCTCCCTCGGGTGCGAGTAGTTCAAGGGCGCAACAAAACGGGTGTTGCTCATGTGGTGACATCGGCTGTGGGAATGCCCGTCTATCGCGTCGAAACTGGGTACTCGATTCCCCAATGTTCGACTTCCCGCAGCGAGCGTCGCACAGTATGCAGTACCCCTACCCCTTTGCGCCGGAATATGACCGAAGCGCTTGTTGGGGTAACTGAACGTCAACCATGCTGTCTCTCAAGGGGATCACGCTCCGTGAACCCCGGGAGGCGCGAGGCGTTGTGTCCGCCGGTTCGGATGGTGTGAGCGGTGCAGGTGCTTCAAATGCAGATGGAGGTCGGGGCCGACCCCTCGGAGGTGGGGCGGGCCCGTAGATGGGCGCGGTCACGGCTCGCCGGATCCGGAATAGGGCTCGACGAGCCTCTCGCCGAGACGCTGATCCTGCTGATCTCCGAACTGGTCACCAATGCCGTGGTGCACACGGGCTGTCCGGCTGTGCTGCGCATGCTCTTCCCCGGCACGGGCGCTGCCGCCGGGGTGATGGCCGCAGGCGCCGCGGGCACGGTCCGGGTCGAGGTGGCCGACATCAGCGCTCGTCCGCCGAGCCGGCGGTGCGCCCAGGGTGACGACACGGGAGGCCGGGGCCTGGAGTTGGTGGACGGTCTCGCCGACCGCTGGGGCTGGCACCGTGAGGGTGTGGGCAAGCGGATCTGGTGCGAGGTCGATCGCGGTGACTCGCTCTGGACTGGTGCTTTTGAGTCACAACACGCCGCGACAAATCGGGCGTAGTCGACAAAAGTCCAGACCAGGTGTTGACGTGAAGTGTTCACGTGATCACCCTTGGATGCAGCGATTCGTTGCGAGGGGACGTCGAGAGGTCCGTGTGCCCAGGGCCGCCTTGGCGAGTGCGGGTCGCGGCCCGGCGCGATCACAGGGCTAAGGCGCCGGAGCTGGGTGGCGGCGTACGGTGCCGTGCTCGGGGTGCGCATCTGTGCGCCGCCGCCCGCCCGTCCCCTCGACAGGCCGTTCCGGTCTCAGAGAATCGCGACCGGTGCGACGGGCGCCCCCACTCCGCCGACGAACGGCTCCGGCGTCGCGGCCAGCAGGAACGCGTAGCGCCGTGCTTCTGCGCACGCTTGTGAAAGCTCCTCCAGATTCCAGTTCTGGCCCTGCATCATGCCCATCTCCACCAGGTCGAGTGCGTGGACGGGCAGCCAGAGCCCCTCGATTTCCGGGGGGAAGATCTCGAACGTCAGGGTGTCGTTGGCGACGGCGGCCACATCCCGCGCGTGGAACCATTCGGGCGTGCGAATCGACAGTCCGGGCGAAGGGTAGGTGTACGCCTGCTTGTCGCCGGCCAGGTACCGCTGAATCTGGCCGGTTCGTATGAGCGCGATATCGCCACGGCCGACCGTGACGCCGGCCAGCTCCTCCGCGGCATCCAAGTCCTCCGGCGTGACGACATGGCCGGCGTCGAGGCGGTCCACGCCCCGTGCGCGGGTGACATCGAGCAACACCCCGCGCGAGACGATCGGGCCCGCCTTCTCCACTCCGCTGAAAGCCGCCCGACCGTGAGTGGTGATCGACTCTGCGGGGCGGCCGTTGTACAGCCTGCCGCTGTGTGAGACGTGGGCCAGCCCGTCCCAGTGGGTGGCCGCCTGCAGGCCCATGGTCACGATGTCGTCGCTGGTGGCCACGGTGCCGGGGCCCGCAAGCTCCACATTGATCCCGGTCATGGTGTGCAGCGGATTGACCCTGCCCGGGATGACGCCCGTCTGCACCCCGTCCTGTTGGAGGGGGAGCGCCAAAGGGATGCGGCGGCCACTGGTGACCGTTGCCGCCGTGGCGCGGACGACCGCCTCGGTGATGAGGTTGAGCGTGCCGATTTCGTCGGTGTCTCCCCATCGTCCCCAGTTGTTGATGCGCTTGGCGATCTCGTGGAACTCGGCCGGCAACGACATGGGATCCCTCCCCGGTCTTGTGTTCGTGCCTTCCCTGCCCAAAAATCTAACGGTCCGTCAGATTGGGCCGGAAGGGGTGCGCCGTGGGCAGCTTCTTGGCAGGCAAGGTCGTGGCCGTCACGGGGGCCGGACGGGGCATCGGCCGGGCCGTTGCGCTGGCATGTGCCGCCGAGGGGGCGAAGGTCGTCGTTAACGACTACGGCGTCTCCGTCCACGGTGACGAGCCGGCAAGCGAGGTGGCGGAAGCCGTCGCCCAGGAGATCGCAGCGATGGGCGGCGAGGCGGCGGCCGTGGCCGACGACGTGTCGACCATGGCGGGTGGACAGCGGATCGTCGACACCGCACTCGGGCGGTACGGGCGGCTCGACGGTGTCGTGTGCGTCGCGGGGATCCTGCGCGAACGCATGCTCTTCAACATGACGGAAGAGGAGTGGGACCCCGTCATCGCCACCCACTTGAAGGGGACCTTCACGGTCTTCCGCGCCGCCTCCGCGGTGATGCGCCGCCAGCGCGGCGGCACCCTCATCGGCTTCACCAGCGGCAACCACCAGGGCAGCGTGTCCCAGGCCAACTACGCCTCCGCCAAGGGAGGCGTCATCTCCCTCGTCCGCAGTGCCGCCCTGGGCCTGCACAAGTACGGGGTCACCGCCAACTGCGTGGCCCCCGTGGCGCGCACCCGGATGTCTGAGGGCGTGCCCATGGAGCTCAAGGAGATCGGCGAACCGGAGGACGTGGCCGCCCTGGTCGTCTATCTGCTCAGCGAGCGGGCCCGGGCGGAGGGGATCACCGGGCAGGTCTACACGGCGGCCGGTTCCAAGATCGCGGTCTGGGCCCAGCCGCGTGAACTGCGCGCCGCCTACGCCGAGGGCCCCTGGACGCCGCAGCGCATCGCCGACGTCCTCCCCACGACCGTCGGGGCCGACCCGATGCCGATGCTGGACCAGCTGGCGGCCATGACCGAAGCGGCCGCTGCCGGAGACCGCCCCAACACCTGACCCGGCCCCGGGCCGGGCCGCACTGTTCTGTCGAGTCCGTCGATCGTGTCCAGTCTGTCGATTGTGCTGATTGTGTCGATTTCGGCGAGGGGAGAAGCCGTGGACTTCGCGTTCGGACCGGAGGACGAGGCGTTCCGCCGGCAGGCGCGGGCCTGGCTCGCCGAACACCTCCCGGACGGCGCGGCCCGCACCCCCGGCCGCGCATGGGAACGCGAACTGGGCACCGGCGGCTGGACCGGGCTCGGCTGGCCCCGGGCCCGCGGCACCTACGGCAACCGGGCCGCGACGGTCACCGAACAGGTCGTCTGGGCCGAGGAGTACGCCCGCGCCCAGGCGCCCGCCCGCCTCGGGCACCTCGGCGAAAACCTGCTGGCCCCCACCCTCCTCGCGCACGGCGACGATGCGCAATGCGCCCGCTTCCTGCCCGCCATCGCCCGGGGCGAGGAACTGTGGTGCCAGGGGTACAGCGAACCCGGCGCGGGTTCGGACCTCGCGGCCCTGCGCACCACCGCCGTGCGGGCCGACGGAGGTCGTACGTACCGGATCGACGGGCGGAAGATCTGGACCTCCCTCGCCCACGAGGCCGACTGGTGCTTCGTCCTCGCGCGCACCACGGCGGGCTCGCTCCGCCACCACGGACTCTCCTTCCTGCTCGTCCCGATGGACCAGCCCGGCCGGATCGAGGTCCGCCCGATCCGGCAGATGACGGGCACGGCCGACTTCAACGAGGTGCTCTTCGACGGTGCCCAGGCCCGCGCCGAGCACCTCGTCGGCGGCGAGGGCAACGGCTGGCGGGTGGCCATGGGGCTGCTGGCTCGGGAGCGTGGTGTCTCCACGCTCGTCCAGCAGATCGGCTTCGCCGCAGAGCTGATGAGGGTCACCGGCCTCGCCCTCCGGACCGGTGCCGCAGCGGAGCCGGTCGTACGCGACCGGCTCGTACGGCAATGGGCGCAGCTCCAGATCATGCGCTGGAACGCCCTGCGGACCCTGGGGGCAACCGACGACCCGGGCGCACCGAGCGTCGCCAAGCTGCTGTGGGGCGGCTGGCACCGGCGGCTCGGCGAGCTGGCCATGCAGGTACAGGGCGCGGCCGCCACCGTGGGACCGGGCGACTGGCACGCCGACCGCCCCTACGAGCTGGACGCCCTGCAGCGCCTGTTCCTCTTCACGAGAGCGGACACCATCTACGGCGGGTCCGACGAGATCCAGCGCAACATCATCGCCGAGCGCGCGCTCGGTCTGCCGAAGGAGCCCCGGCCATGAGGGCGTACGGGCACTGGATCGACGGCGCCTGGCAGGCGCCGGAAAGAGGGCACTATCCAGTTGTCAATCCGGCGACCGAACAGGTCGTCGGGGAGGCCCCGGAGGCGACTCCCGCCGAAGTCGCCGCCGCCGTGACCGCCGCGCAGGCCGCCCAAGACGGCTGGTCGCGTACCGATCCGCGCAAGCGCGCGGCCGTGCTGGAACGGATGGCGGAACTGCTCATCGAACACGCCGGGAAGCTCACTGCCCTGCTCCAGGCCGAGACGGGCGCCACCATGCGCCTCACCACGGCCATGCAGCTGCCCACGGCCGTGGACCGCTTCCGCCGCTGCGCACGCGGCGCACTGGAGCCGGACGTCCTCCCGATCGCTCCACGGCCCGTCAGGGCGAGCCCGCTCGCTCCCGGCGGCCTGATCGGCGCCGCCGCGGTGCGCCGCCCCGTGGGCGTGGTCGCCTGCATCACCTCCTACAACTTCCCGGTCGTCAATCTCGCGGGCAAGGTCGGACCCGCCCTGGCCATGGGCAACGCGGTCGTCGCAAAACCGGCTCCCCAAGATCCGCTGTGCTGCCTGGAACTTGGGCCGCTCTTCCGGGAAGCGGGGCTCCCGGACGGCGTCTTCAACGTCGTCACCGGCTCGGGTGCGGCCACCGGCGAAGCGCTGGTGGCCCAACCCGGCGTCGACATGGTCAGCTTCACCGGTTCCACGGCTGTGGGAAAGAAGATCGCCGAGTGCGCGGGGAGGTCGATGAAGCGCACCCTGATGGAACTGGGAGGCAAGGGTGCAGCCATCGTCCTGGGGGATGCCGACACGAAAGTGCTGGAGTCGGCGATCGGGGCGGTCGGTTCGGTCTGGTCCTTCCACAGCGGGCAGGTCTGCACGGCACCGACCCGGGCGCTCGTCCATCGATCGCTGTACGAGCGGGTCGTCACCGGTCTCCGAGACTACGCCGGGTCGTTGATCGTCGGGCAGCCTGTGGATAACTCCACGATCGTGGGTCCGTTGATCTCCGCCGCGCACCGCGACCGCGTCGAGGCCTACATCGCCGGGGCCCGCGAGCAGGGGGCCCGCATCGTCGCCGGCGGCACCCGCCCCGCGCTCCGGCCGGGCTTCTACGCCGCCCCGACCCTCATCGCCGACGTCACCCCCGAGATGCCCGTCGCCCGCGAGGAAATCTTCGGACCGGTGGTGGTCGTCATCCCCTTCGACGACGAAGACGAGGCGATCCGTATCGCCAATAGCACGCCGTACGGCCTCTACGACTACGTCTTCAGCGCCGACACCGGCCGCGCCTGGGCGCTCGCCGCCCGGCTGTGCAGCGGAAACGTCGGTATCAACACCGTCCAGCGGCACCCCGAGACGCCCTTCGGGGGGTTCAAGGAGAGCGGTGTCGGCCGGGACGGAGGCTCCTTCGGCCTGCACGCCTACAGCGAACTCCAGTCGGTCGTCTGGCCCTCCTGACCGCCGGCCCCGGCATGCCCACCCCGCCGCGCGCACCAACGGCAACCGGAATCCCTGGACGCATACCCAACAACCGCCGTTCGAGAGGACACAGCCATGAGGGGCGTCATCTTCGACGGCAAGCGGACCCAGGTCGTGGACGACTTGGCGGTCCGGGAGCCGGGACCGGGCGAAGTGCTCGTCGCCGTCGGCGCCGCGGGCCTGTGCCACAGCGACCTCTCGGTCGTCGACGGGACCATCCCCTACCCCGCCCCCGTCGTCCTCGGCCATGAGGGCGCGGGCCGGGTCGAGGCGGTCGGGGCAGGCGTCACACACGTCTCACCGGGCGATCCCGTCGCTCTGTCCACGCTCGCCTCATGTGGAGCCTGCGCCGACTGCGACCGGGGCCGGCCGACGATGTGCCGCCGGTCCATCGGACGGCCCGGCAGGCCGTTCACACGCCGGGGCGAGGGACTCTTCCACTTCGCCTCGGTCTCCGCCTTCGCGGAACGCACGCTGGTCAAGGCCGCCCAAGCCGTCAGGATTCCGGTGGACGTCCCGCCGGCCTCGGCCGCGCTCATCGGATGCGGCGTGCTGACCGGCGTCGGCGCGGTCCTCAACCGGGCAAAAGTGGAGCAGGGCGACTCCGTGCTCGTCCTCGGCGCAGGCGGTATCGGGCTCAACGTCATACAGGGCGCGCGGATCGCCGGAGCGTCGGCCGTCGTCGCCGTCGACGCCAACCCGGCGAAGGCCGCCCTCGCCCGGAGGTTCGGTGCCACCCACTTCGTCGACGCCCGCGCGAGTGGCGACACCACGGCCGCGGTGCGCGAGATCCTCCCGACCGGCGTCGATCACGCCTTCGAGTGCGTGGGCGACGTCCGGCTCATCCGGCAGGCGATCGACCTCCTGGACCGGCATGGCCAGGCGGTGCTGCTCGGTGTGCCGCCCGCCGGCACGGAGGCGTCCTTCCCGGTCTCGTCGATGTATCTCGACAAGTCGATTCTCGGCTGCCGCTACGGCTCCTCCCGCCCGCAGCGCGACATCCCGCGCTACGCCGGGCTCTACCGTCAGGGCCGACTGCTGCTCGACGAGCTGATCACTGTGACGTATCCGGTGGAGGCCTTCGAGCAGGCGGCGCACGATGTGCTCAACGGTGCGGTCGCCCGTTGCGTCCTCACGTTCGACCAGTGACCCGGGTCTGAACCGCCGTGTGGTCCCTGCCGGAGGTCTTGCGTCCGCCCTGCCGCACGTGTGGGGTGGGCCCTGTCTGCCGGTTGGGGGTCCCGGCGGCCGGAGCCCTCGGACCAGCACACCCGAAGTCCGGTCAAGAAGGACTATTCGGTAAGAATGTTCGCCTGGGCGGCCGGCCTCGGTTCGGTGGTCTCGGGCCTCATCAGTCGACGGATCGGCGGGCCGGGCACGTCTCGGACCTCCGGCAACGGAACCTCTCGGCCTCTGGGGGAATCATTCTTGGAGAGAGGGGCGGATATGACACAGCAGGCTGAGCCGCACGCGATACCGGACGACGCGGAGGGTGCCGCACCGGAGGCATCCGGTGGCGCGCCGGCGCAGGTGACGCACGCCGACGGCTTCGGCGCCGCATTCTGCGCGTCGATGGCCGCATTCTGTGCGGAAACCGTCATCGCGGTGACGGTTGCCGTGCTCGTACTGCTCACACGGGAGCACGACGGCATCCCCAACGGTGTTCCGCTGATCGCCGCAGTGTCGCTCGGGGTCCTGCTGCTGACCGTTATGGTCAGCGGCTTCGTCACGGTCGCCACGGTGATGCCCGCCCTGACGCTGGCCCGCCGGGCCGCGCGCCGCCGGGGCCGTCCGGACGGATGGCTGTGGACCGCGGGCGCCGTGCCGGTGGTGTCGGCCACGACGGTCGCCGCGTTCGGAGCCGTGGCGGCGCTCGGCAGCTTCTCGTTCGCCCGGCCGCTGTCCTACCTGGTGTGGTGGGGGGCGCTCACGGTGGGCATGCTGCCCGCCGCGCTCGCGGGCCGCGCCGCTGCCCGCCGGGTCCACGAGGGCGGCCAGGGGAGCGTGGCGCGGAGAGTGACCCGCAACGGTGCGCTCGCCTGGCTCGCCATCGGCGCGCTCGGCGCGACGGCGTACGGGACCGGGCTGGTCAGCGTGTACGAACCGCCCCGCCTGACCAAGTCGGACATCGCCGGCACCTGGACCGACGGCCGCGGCGGCACGGTCAAGCTCGACTCCGACGGCCTGGCGATCGCCAACGGGCTCGACAACTACATCTGGGACGGCACCGGCAAGGACCTGCCCAAGGACTGCGACGGCTCCGGGACCTGGACGGTCATGAAGGACAGCGGCAGGGTCCAGGGCGTGTCCATGCGCATCAGCTCCTGCGAACTCTCCCGCGACTGGAGCGTCATCGGTACGGAGAAGGCGCCGCGGATCTTCCACGAGATCGGCAAGCCCGGCTCCGGCAAGCGCTATGTGCTGACCAAGGTGGTCAGGCACAAGAAGAGGTAAACGGTTACGGACCTTGTCCTGACCAAGGTGGTCAAGCACTAGAGGAAGTAAACGTTTACGGATCCGGGTGGACCGGACCGAAGCCGTCGAACGTCCCGAAGTCGCCCCGGTGGAAGAGCAGCGGACCGGCGCTCGCCGCGTCCTCGTCCGCGCCCAGTGCTTCCACGCGCCCCACGACGATGAGATGGTCGCCACCCGTGTGCACGGTATGGATGACGCAGTCGATCCACGCCGGTACGCCGGAAAGCCTCGGAGAGCTCGTCACTGGGGCCCGGTCGTAGGGCACACCGGCGAACTTGTCGCCTGTTAGCGCGCTGCTGACCGCGAAACCCCGGCAGAGCGTTCTCTGTCCCGAACCGAGTACGTTGACGCAGAAGACCCCGGCGCGTGCAATGCGGGGCCAGGTCGTGGACGTCCGGCCGACCAGGAACACCACCAGCGGCGGGTCCAGCGACAACGAGGCGAACGACTGGCAGGCGAAGCCCGCGGGCCCCTCCGCGCCCCGGCCCGGGGCGGTGATCACCGTGACGCCGCTGGCGAAGTGCCCGAGGATGCGCCGGAACTCCTCCGACGCCACCGGAAGCTGTTCGTCCGCTCGTACGGCCCGCAGTCTGGGCGGGGGTGCAGGGGTGTGGTGAGCCGGCAGCGAGGAGAGCGGGGCGCCCGTCGAGCGCAGGTAGCGCACGGCGGCTGCCGCCATTCCGGCGTGTCCCATCATGAAAGCCATTGAATCTGATGGTGCGTCAGGTCGGAAGGGGTCAGCGTCCCCGGAAGACCGGAGTGCGGCGCTCGACGAAGGCGGCGACGCCCTCCGTCGCGTCCGCCGTTGCCATGTTGATCTCCTGGGCGGCCGCCTCGGCGGCGAAGGCGGCCGTGCGGTCACTGTCCAAGGAGGCGTTCACCAGCTGCTTCGTCAACGCCAGCGCCCGGGTCGGCCCGAGGGCCACCCGCTGGGCCCATGCCCGGGCCGTTGCTGCCAGGTCCCCGTCCGGAACCACGCGATTGACCAGGCCGAAACGTTCCGCCTCGGTGGCCGCGAGGGCGTCGCCGAAGAACATCAGCTCTTTCGCGCGGTGCGGCCCCACCAAGCGGGGCAAGAGGTACGCGCCGCCGCCGTCGGGGACCAGGCCGCGCCGGACGAACACCTCGATGAACCGCGCCGACTCCGCGGCCAGGACCAGATCGCAGGCCAGCGCAAGGTGCGCGCCCAGGCCCGCCGCGACGCCGTTCACCGCCGCGATCACGGGTTTTTCGCAGTCCAGCACCGCGCTGATCAGCCGCTGGGCTCCCTCCCGGATCGTGCGGGCCACATCGCCCGGAACGCGCTCGGCGGTGGCTGCCGCCGGGGCCGAGCGCAGGTCGGCGCCCGCGCAGAACCCCTTGCCGGTGGCGGTGAGGACGACGGCTCGGACGGCGGGGTCGGCGGAGGCCCGGCCGAAGTGCGAGATGAGGCGTTCGCGCTGGTCAGCCGTGATGGCGTTCAGTGATTTCGGACGGTTGAGAGTGATCCACGCCACGCCGTTGTCAGTGGCGTGGAGTATCAATGAACCATCGGCTGGGTCACCGCCGGAGGCGAAGTCCTGGGCTTCGGCGGAGGGTTCGGAGGTTTCGGAGGCTTTTGAGGTTTCACGGGGGGAGAGGGGCATGGGGGAGTTCCTTGTCTCAAGGGCGGCAGAAGGCGAGCGCGTCGAGGGCCACGGCGCCTTGGCCGCGTTCCAGCACCACCAAGGGGTTGATGTCCAGCTCGGCGAGGCCGTCGTCCAGCTCCAGGGCCATGCGCTGGACGCGCAGGACGGTCTCGACGAGGGCGTCCACGTCGGCCGGGGGAGCCCCCCGCACTCCGCTCAGCAGCGCGCGGCCGCGCAGTTCGCCGATCATGGCGCGGGCGTGGTCCTCGCCGAACGGCGGCACGCGCACGGCAGTGTCGTCCAGGACTTCGACCAGCACTCCGCCCAGTCCCACGGTCACCGTGGGGCCGAAGAGGCGGTCGTGTGTGATGCCGACGGCCATTTCCACACCCCGTCCGACCATTTGGCAGATGAGGATGCCGTCCAGGGGGAGTTGCTCGTAGCGGGCGATGTCGGCCAGCTCGCGGTAGGCGTCGCGGACCTGGCTGGCGGAGGTCAGGCCGATCTTCACCAGGCCGAGCTCGGACTTGTGGGCGAGCTGCGGGCCGGAGGCCTTGACGACGATGGGGTAGCCGACCAGGGCGGCGGCCCGGACGGCTGCCGCGGCGCTGGTCACGAGTTGTTCGCGCGGCACGCGTATGCCGTACGCGCGCAACAGCTGCTTTGCCGCGTGCTCGCTGAGCTGCTCGCCCGGGCGCAGCAGTGGTTCGGCCTTGCGTGCGGACGGGGAGGGGCGGCGGGGCGCGTCGTCGAAGGGGGACCGGTAGCCGGTGGTGAAGCGGTGGTGGTCGAGGTAGGCGCGGATGGCGGTGATGCAGTTGGCGAAGGTGCGGAAGGTGGCCACGCGCGAGGAGCCGAGCAGGGTGGTGCGATAGGCGGCCTCGGTGCCGACCGGGGAGCCCCACACGACGCAGATCAGCTTGTCCGTGGTCTCCGCGGCGTCCACGAGGTCTTGGGCGAGCTTGTCGCTCATGGGCGGGAAGGGGCCGGTGATCGGGCAGACGAGGATGCCGATGGAGGGGTCGGAGAGGAGCGCGTCGAGGATTTTGCGGCCGCGCCAGTCGCCGACGGGATGGCCGCCGTTGTCGATGGGGTTCGCGACGCTCAGATAGCCGGGGATCCATTGGTGGAGCTGCCTCTGCCTGGCCATGGAGAGGGCGGGCAGTTCGAGGCCGGCTGCGGTGGCGAGGTCGGCGAAGTGGGCGCCGGTGCCGCCGGAGATCGAATACACGGCGACGCCGGTGGCGCGGGGCGGCCGGGCGCGGGCCAGCAGGGCCGCGGTGTCCTGCAGCTCGTCCAGGCCGTTGACGCGGATCACGCCGAACTGCCGTATGGCCGCGTCGACGACGTCGTCCGCGCCCGTCAGCTTGCCCGTGTGGGTGGCGGCGGTGCGGGCGCCGGTCTCGGTGCGGCCGACCTTGACGGCGACGACGGGCACCTTGTTGCGGGCCGCCCGGTCCGCGGCGAGCAGGAAGGCGCGGCCGTCCTTGAGCCCTTCTATATACGCGGCGATGGCTCCGACCTCGGGCCGCGTGGCGAAGTAGGAGATGAAGTCGGCGCATTCCAGGTCGGCTTCGTTGCCGGTCGGCGCCCAGTGAGAGAGCCGGATGCCCAGTTCTTGAAGGGCGAAGACGGGGCGGCCCTGGTGGCCTGACTGGGTGATCAGGGCGATGGCGGGTCCGTCGAGATCGTCGCGGAAGTGCTCGAAGGCGTTCAGGTTGGTGTTGGGGCCGAGCATCCGGATTCCCGTGCCCTGGAGGGCGGCGGCGAGCCGGGCCTGTGCGGCGGCGCCTTCGTCCCCGGTTTCGGCGAATCCGGAAGCGAAGACGACGGCGAACTTGACCTTGTACTCGCGGAGTTCTTCGAGGACGGGGGCTGGATCGCCGACCAGGAGGACGGCAAGGTCGATCTGCTCGGGCAGGTCGCGGAGGGAGGCGTGGCAGGGCAGGCCGAAGACGGTGGTGCGGGTGGGGTGTACGGGGTGGACGCGGGCGCCGACGCGTCCGGCCCAGGCAATGAGCTGTCGCGTGATGCCGGTGTTGGGGCGGCCCTCGGTCTCGGAGGCGCCGATGACGGCCACGGCCTCGGGGCGGAAGAAGCGGTCGAGGTCGGGGACCGGCGAGCACAGGGGGCGGCCGCTGACGTCCGTGTCCTCGGGACCCGGGGCCGCCATGCCGTGGACGGCGGGGCCGGGACGTTCGCCGCAGGCCACCACACGGGCCGGGCGGGAGGTGGTGGTGAGGGTGCCGTGAGTCGATCCAAGCATCGTTCTCGCCCACTCCTGCTCGTTGGCCGATAAACTGACGTAGTGTCAGACTATCGAGCTGACGTACCGTCAGGAAATGGCTGTGCGGGGCCGCGTGCACGACCGAATGCAGGGGAGGTCGGTTCCGTGGGAGGCTCGCCGCGCTTCGATGCGCCGGAGATCGACGACTTCACGCGGCCGTACTGGGAGGCGGCCGCCGAGGGGCGGTTGCTGATCCGCCGCTGCCGGGCGGAGGCGTGCGGCAGGGCGCACTTCTATCCGCGCGAGTTCTGCCCGCGCTGCTGGAGCGAGGACGTCGTCTGGGAGGAGGCGAGCGGCCGGGCCACGCTCTATACGTGGTCCATCGTCCATGTGAACGACCTGCCTCCCTTTGGCGGGCACCTTCCGTATACCGCCGCCGTGATCGACCTCGAGGAAGGGCCTCGCATGTCAGCCGAGGTGATCGGGTGCTCTGAGGGCGGACTGCGGGTCGGCATGCCCCTGGGGGTGGCCTTCCGGGCGGGGGCGAGGGCTCCGTTGATGGTGCCGGTGTTCCGCCCTGCCGGGTAGGGGGTGCCGGCCCGGCCGTCACAGCCTGCCCAGGATGGCCGTTCCCGACGAGCAGAACCAGCCGCCCGTCCCCGAGGCGACGGCGAGGCGGGGGAGGCTGCCGTCGCGCGTGCGGACCTGGCGCCCCGGGCCCGCCTCGCCGCGCAGCTGCCGTACCGCCTCGACGAGGAGGAAGAGGCCGCGCATCCCGGGGTGGCAGGCGGAGAGCCCGCCGCCGTCGGTGTTGACCGGCAGGTCGCCGCCGATCGTCAGCCGCCCCTTCGCCGCGAACGCGCCGCCTTCGCCCTTTGCGCAGAAGCCCAGGTCCTCCAGCGTTACGAGCGTCATATAGGTGAAGGCGTCGTAGAGCTCCGCGACGTCGATCTCCTGGGGCGTGACGCCCGCCCGGTCGAAGGCCAGCCGCCCCGAGACGGCCGCCGGGGAGACGGTGAAGTCCTCCCATTCGGACATGGCCGTGTGCGACACGGCGGTGCCCGTGCCCAGCACCCACACCGGCGGCCGCGCCGCGTCCGCCGCGTACTCCTCTGCCGCCAGCAGCACGGCGCAGCCGCCGTCGGACCGTATGCAGCAGTGAAGCTTGGTGAACGGATCGGCGATCATCTTGCCGCCGAGGACGTCGTCGACCGTGATCGGCGTGCGGTACAGGGCGTCGGGATTGTGAGCGGCGTTGGCGCGTGTTTGAACGGCGATGTCCGCCAACTGTTCCAGCGTGGTGCCGTACTGGTGCATATGGCGGCGGGCGGCCATCGCGTACTTGGCGACGAGTGTGTGCCCGTAGGGAGCCTCGAACTGTGCGGGACCGCGGGTGCCGAAGGAGAGGGCTCCGGTGCGGCGGCCCGCCCTGATGTCGGCGCGCGCGGTGGAGCCGTACACCAGAAGGACGGCGTTGGCATGGCCCGCGGCGATGGCGTCGGCGGCGTGGGCGGCCATGACCTCCCAGGTGGAGCCGCCGACGGAGGTCGAGTCCACCCAGGTTGGCCGCAGGCCCAGGTACTCGGCGACATCGATGGGTGCGAGCGCGCCGAGCCCGGCGGAGGCGAATCCGTCGACGACGTCCTTGCCGAGACCGGAGTCGGCGAGGGCCCGGCGAGCGGCCTGGGCGTGCAGGGCGTAGGGCGTGGCCCGGTCGAGACGGCCGCAATCCGAGAGGGAGACGCCGACGACAGCGACCTTGCGCTTGCCTGGAGTCATGAAACTGACGGTACATCAGATCGGGCCGCGGGGAGGGCTGGGAAGGCGACGCCATCGCGCCTAACATGACGGCCCGTCAGAAGAGGAGGCTCGTCATGGATGCCGCGCTCACTGCCGAACAGATCGAGATCCGGCGCACTGTGCGTGAGGCCTTGCTGAAGCACTGCGCCACGGATGACGTCAGGGCCGCGGCGCAGACCCGGGCCGGGTACGACGAGGCGCTGTGGCGGCAGCTCGCGGACCGGCCGGGGCTGGCCGGGCTGGCGGTCGAGGGCCGCTACGGGGGAGCGGGCTGCGGCCCCACGGAGCTGGCTCTGGTCTGCGAGGAGACTGGTCAGGCGCTGCTGCCCTCGCCCCTGCTGGCGACCGCGGCGGTGACGGCCCCGCTCGTCGCCGCTCTGGGCAGCGAGGAGCAGCGGGCCGTGTTCTTGCCGCGCCTGGCCTCCGGCGAGCTGACAGGGGCGCTCGTGGTGCCTTGCGGGACGTTGCCGGAGGCCTTCGGGCTGACGGGGCGCGAAGACGGCGGCTGGTCGGGCGGCGGCCGTGCGGGCGGGGTGCAGGCGCGGCGGGACGGGGACGGCTGGCGGCTGTACGGCGAGGCCGCCCAGGTGCTCGACGGGCACAGTGCGGGCCTGCTGCTCGTCGCCGCGCATACGGGCGGCTATGCGCGCGGTCGCACGCTGCTGTTCGCCGTACGGCCGGAGGGGGCGAGTGGTGTGGCTCGTAGGCGGCTGACGGTGCTGGACGAGACGCGGCCCCAGGCCCGTGTCCAGCTGCGGGACGTCCCGGCGGAGCCGCTCGGTGACGCCGGCCGTGACGTGCGGGCGGCCATGGCCCGGCTGGGCGGGGTGCCGGCCGCCGTGCTGGCGGCCGAGGCGGTCGGGGTGGCAGGCCGGGCGCTGGAGCAAACGGTGCAGTACGCGCGCGTGCGTGAACAGTTCGGCAGGCCCATCGGCTCCTTCCAGGCGGTCAAGCACCGGCTGGCAGATCTGTACGTGGCCGTGCAGGCGGCCCGTTCGGCGGCGTACTACGCGGCGTGGGCAGCCGGAAACGGGCCGTCTGCAGCCATCGGGGGACTGGCGCTCGCACAGGCGCTGGAGGCGGCCCGGCTGGTGACGGGGGAGGCGGTGCAACTGCACGGAGGCGTGGGGGTGACGTGGGACCACGATGTGCAGCTGTACTTCAAACGGGCGGCATCGGACGAGCTGTTGTTCGGCCCGGTTCAGCGGCTGCGTGAACACGCCGCGCAGGCCGCGGGGCTGTTTGCGGCCGCGATGCGGCGGGAAACGGTGGTGCTGTGATGGCCGCCGTCGAGCGCCTGGTGCAGAAGGTCTCCTCAACCCGATCCTTCGCTCGGATCGCGCCGCACTTCCTGCCCGCGATGGACCGGGCGGTGCACCGGCTGACCGGCGGAAAGGTCCTGCTCAGCGCGCGCATGCTGCCCAGCGTGGTCCTGCTGTCGACGGGGGCGAAGAGCGGGCTGCCCCGGCGCACGCCGCTCGCCTGCATGCCGGAGCGCGAGCGCGGCACATGGATTCTGATCGGCAGCAACTTCGGCCGCCCCGGGCACCCCGCCTGGACGGCAAACCTGCTGGCGCACCCCGATGCGGAGATCAGCTGGAAGGGCCGGGACGTCCCGGTGCGGGCGCAGCTGCTGCGCGGGGTGGAACGGGAGGCCGTATGGGTGGCCGTGCTGGAGTTCTGGCCGCCGTACGCGCGCTATCAGGCGCGGGTGGAGCGGCAGATCCGGCTGTTCCGGCTGGAGCGGCGGTAACGGTCGGAAGCCGGCGTGGGCCCCGGCGTGGGCGGACGGCGCGGATGCGCGACGGCGGGCCGACCGGGCCGTGCCCGGACAGCCCGCCGTTGCGATGACAGGACATACGAGGTGCCGAGGCGTCGTGCGCTGGGCGGACGCCTGCGGGGGCTGCGCTGACGCGCTATTTCGTCGGCTTCTTGCCGGTGATGCCCAGATGGACGAGGAGCGCGAGGTTGGGCTTGAGCTCGGCCTGTTTGACGCCCCAGCTCTGGAAGCCCTTCTGGTGCGAGGCCACGGCCGCGAGCATCGCGACGAGCGAGCCGGCCACAGCCGCCGGGCTGACGTCCTTGTCGACCTTGCCCTTGGCCTGGAGTTCCTTCACGGAATCCGTCAGGGAGTTGGTGACGGCGTTCAGGATCTTCATGCGGATCTTGTAGAACCGCTTGTCGCCCTCGGCGGCCCCCAGGTCCACGACGCGCAGGATCGCCTCGTGCTTGCGCCAGAACCCGAGGAAGCCGTCGACCAGTTCCTCGGCCGCCTGCCAGCCGGACTTGCCGACCCACGAGCGCCCGGCGACCAGTTCGGTCAGGCCGGCGCCCTCCTTCGCCATTTCCTCGGCGATTTCCAGGACGGCGCCTTCCACGTCGGGGAAGTACTGGTAAAAGGTCGCGGGCGAGGTGCCGGCCCTGCGGGCGACGTCGATGACCTTCACATCGCGGTAGGGCGAGGAGCTGAGCATTTCGCTGAGGCAGTCGAGCAGCTTCTGCCGCGTCGCCTGGCCGCGCCGACCGGCCACGCGGCCGTCGACGGTGCGTACTTGTCCTGTCATGCCGTCAGCTTACCGAGGGGTGATCGGAGCGCGATTCGGCTGCATGCAAATGGGGGCGGGGGTGAATGATGGGGTATATGTGCAGGTCAGATGGGTTGTGAAGGGGCAGCGAGAGAGTTGAAGCGGATTGGCCCGTACCGGTGAATTGTCCTATCAACAAGCTGTGGACCACGATCTCCGCGCCGTTCCTTCGATAGTTATCCACAGGCCGCGCGCGAATCCCCGACCACCTATACCGTGGCTGCCAGAACACTCCGCGTAGCAAGGACACCCGGCCGCATTTCGCCGCACTTCGCCCGATCGCGCAAAGGAGACCCGACCATGAGCGCAGCCCCGGACGGAATCCCGGAAGGCATGCCCTGCTGGGCGGATGCCATGCTGCCCGACGTCGAAGCGGGCAAGCGCTTCTACGGCGAGCTCTTCGGCTGGACGTTCGAGGACAGCGGCGGGGAGTACGGCCACTACACCCAGGCGTTCCACGACGGGAAGAACGTCGCGGCGCTGGCCCCCAAGCCCGACGGCCGGATGCCGACCACCTGGTCCGTCTACTTCGCCTCCTCCGACGCGGCCGCGACGGCCCGCCGGATCCATGCCGCGGGCGGCACGATGGTCATGGGCCCGATGTCCGTCGGCCCGTACGGCACGATGCTGATGGCCGCCGATCCCGGCGGCGCGGTCTTCGGTGTCTGGCAGGCCGGCTCCCACAAGGGCTTCGAGAAGCGGGGCGAACCGGGTGCGTACGGCTGGACCGAGGTGTACACGCGCGATCCGAAGGCGGTCGATGCCTTCTACGAAGCCGTCTTCGGCTTCCAGGGCCACGACGTCAGCGAGCAGGCGGGTATCGACTTCGCCGTCTGGACGCCCCCGGGCAAGCCCCTCACCCCCGAGCACGCGCTCGGCGGCCGGGCCGTCATGGACGACGACCGGTTCCCCAAGGAAATGCCCGCCCACTACCTGACCTACTTCGTGGTGGCCGACTGCGACGAAGCAGCGGCGACGGCCCGCCGGCTGCGCGGTCGTGTGCTGCGCGATCCGCAGGACAGCCCGCACGGGCGCTTCGCCGTGCTCGCCGACGACCAGAGCGCTCTCTTCGCCGTCATCGACCTCTCCCGGGCAGGCCGGGGGTAGCCGGAGAGGGGCGGGCGGGGGGAGGCGGAGAAACGGTGAGATGACGGCGGGGCGTGGCGTTCCGCATGTGGCGGCATGGGGCGAAGACACGGCGAAGCGCGCCCCGGGTTCGCCACCGCGGACTTCGCCAGGAAGAATCGGGGTGCGTCGACCGGGATAATTCTGCGGTGTGACGCGCACGGGGCTGAAACCCTTCAAGCCCCCACGGGGAGGTGGCAGACCAGTGGTGGAGCAGCTTACGCAGCACGACCCGAGACGGATCGGCCCGTTCGAGGTGCTCGGCCGACTCGGTGCCGGCGGCATGGGGCTGGTCTATCTCGCACGCTCGGCATCGGGCCGACGGGTGGCGATCAAGACGGTGCGCACGGAGCTGGCGGAAGACCAGCTCTTCCGTGTCCGCTTCACCCGTGAGGTGGAAGCTGCGCGGGCGGTCAGCGGCTTCTACACCGCCGCCGTCGTCGACGCCGACCCGCGGGCCGCCGTGCCCTGGCTGGCCACCGCCTATGTGCCCGCGCCCTCCCTCGAAGAGATCATCACCGAGTGCGGCCCCCTGCCCGCCCAGGCGGTGCGCTGGCTTGCGGCCGGCATCGCGGAGGCGCTGCAGTCCATCCACGGTGCGGGCCTGGTCCACCGCGACCTGAAGCCCTCGAACGTCCTGGTGGTGGAGGACGGTCCGCGGGTCATCGACTTCGGCATCGCCTCCGGTGTGTCCAACACCCGGCTGACCATGACCAACGTCGCCGTCGGCACGCCCGCGTACATGTCGCCCGAGCAGGCACGGGACTCCCGCAGCGTCACGGGTGCGAGTGACATCTTCTCCCTCGGCTCCACGCTGGTCTTCGCCGCGACCGGCCACGCGCCGTTCCACGGGGCGAACCCGGTGGAGACCGTGTTCATGCTGCTGCGGGAGGGCCCGGACCTCAGCGGGCTGCCCGACGAGCTGCGTCCCCTGATCGACTCCTGCATGCAGATGGCCGCCGAGCTCCGGCCGAGCCCCGCGGACCTGCAGTCCGAGCTCGCGCCGCACCTCTTCGCCTCCGGCGGGGACGACGACAGCGGCACGGCATCGGCCTGGCTTCCCGACAACGCTGTCTCCCTCATCGAGCAGCGCCGCGCAGGGCACCGGCCCGCCGCCGCGGGCTCCGGCGGCAGGGGCGGCGCGCGGCGGCCGAGCGCGCCGCCGCGGCCCGCCCAGGCGCCCGCCCCGGAGCCGGTGGCGGCGTACGAGCCGGACGGCGGGCACGGCAGCCCCGGCTGGGGCGCAGGGGCCGCCCAGGGCCGCTCCGGGCTGGTCGGCGCGCCCGATCCGCGCGGCGGCCTGAGCGGTCCGATGCCCGCCGCGCCCGCCACCGGCCCCGCCATGCACGGGCGGCATGCCGCGGCGCCGGTCGTCGACGGGACCGTACGGCTGGCCGGGTCGAAGGTGCCGATCGGTCCCGGCCCGCGCGTCGCCGACACGCGTGAGCCGCAGGGCCAGCTGGGCGCCGGGCCCGCGACGGGCTGGGTGCGGCCCCCCGCGGGGGCTTCCGCGGCGATGCCGGCCCAGCCGCCGGTCCCGGCGCCCGCCCCCGCTCCGGATGCCGGGGCCAACGGACAGGCAGAAGAGGGTCGTTGGCGGCCGTGGCGGTTCCGTATGTCCAATGACGTATGGGGGACGCCGGTCGTCGACGGGGAGCTGCTGTACGTCACGTCCTTCGAGGTGCACGCGCTCGATGTGGCAAGCGGGCGGCGACAGTTCAAGACGCGGGACGTGGCCTGGGCGATGGCCGTCGCCGACGGGCGCATACACGCCTCCGACGGCCCGACGCTCTACGCGCTGGACGCCTCGGACGGCACGGAGCGATGCCGGCTGTCCACGGACGGCTGGGTCTACTCGCTCAAGGCCGACTGCGGCACGGTCGTCACGGGCACGCGCGGTGGCGGCGTGCAGGCGTGGGAGGCGGCCAACGGCGAGTTGCTGTGGGAGATGAGCGGCGCGCAGACGGACTTCGAGACGCCCGACTGCGGGCCGGTCGTCCACGACGGCACCGTGTACGTGTGGGCCGACGCGCGCCTGCGGGCCCTCGAAGCCCGTACGGGCGTGGAGCGGTGGTCGTATCCGGTGGGCGACGCGGCGGCGTGCGGCGGCGTGCCGGTGCGGTTGCTGACCGCGCCGGACGGTGCGGTGTACGTCGCAGCGGGCACGCGGGTCCTCGCGATCGACGTGGCGCGCGGCGACGTCCGCTGGCGCTTCGAGGCGCCGGCGGTCTTCCTGAGCCCGCCCGCGTACGCGCCCGGCCCCGCGGTGACGGGTGGCGGTGTCTACATCGCCGACTATCTGGGCACTGTGTACGCCCTCGACGCGGCGACCGGCCGGGACCGCTGGCGCATCGCCACGGAGGCCCGGCAGTCGAGGGAGCCGGTGCTGGTCTCGGCGGGTGCCGTGCACCTCGGCAGTGGCGGCGCGCTGTACACGCTGGACGCCGTCACCGGCACGCCCAAGTGGCGCTTCGCGGCGGGCGGCGACATCGTGGGCTCGCCGGTGGTCGCCGACGGGCGGGTCCACTTCGGCTCCGCCGATCACTGTCTCTACACGGTGGATGCGGCAGGCGGCCAGCTCCGCTGGAAGCTCGCCACGGGCGGCGAGATCACGGGCTCCCCGGTGGCGACGGGCGGGGTGGTCTACGCCTGCAGTAAGGACCGCTGTGTGTACGCGCTGGATGCGGCGAAGGGCACAGGGCTGACGCCGCGGCGCTGAGCAGGGCGCGGCCGCCGCCGATGTGGGCGGCGGCGCGCGGTGTCCGGCGTTCCCGGCCCGCGGCTCAGCGCATGCGGTGCTCGCGATTGCGCTCGGTGAAGAGCCCGGCCTGCCGGTCAGGTGGCAGGTTGCCGAGGGCGATGAGGTGGGGGGCCAGGGCGAGTGCGTGTGCCTGGGCGGCCTGCCTGGCCGCCCACAGGGCTCGTACCGTGCCCTGGACCGGCTCGGTGGGCCAGGCGGCGATGGTGGCGGCCGCCCGCAGGGCCGCGTCGGTGGCCTCGCCGGGCGGGGTGAGCTCGGAGACCAGCCCGATCTCGTACGCGCGCCGCGCGGAGAGGCGTTCGGCCGTGCCCATCAGCGCCAGCCGCGCCGCCTCCCCGAAGGGCATGAGCTGGGCCATGTACAGCGACTCGTAGGCGCTGACCATGCCGTACGAGGTGTGCGGGTCGAAGAAGGACGCGTCCTCGGAGGCGACGACGAACTCCGCCTCGCCCAGCAGGTAAAAGGCCCCTCCGCAGGCCATGCCGCCCACTGCCGCGATCACGGGCTTCCACAGGTCTGCGGCCTTGGGGCCGACGGTGAGCAGCGGGTCGTCCGTGGAGTACGGCGAGTGCGGCTGCGGGACCTGGGCGGAACGGTCGATGCCGGTGCAGAAGGCGCGGTCGCCGGCGCCGGTGAGGACGACGGCCCGGACCGTGTCGTCGAGGCGGAACGCCTGCCACACATCGCGGAGTTGCCCGGCCATTTCGAGGTCGATGGCGTTGTGGCGTTCGGGGCGGTCGAGGGTGACCAGCGCGACGCCGTCCGCCCGTACTTCGCTGCGGACGCTCACGCCTCCTCCAGGACCCAGCGCGGCACGACGACGTCCTCCGCGAGCTCGGCGAAGACGGCCTTGACGGGAGCGCCGATGCGCAGCCGGGACGGGTCGGCGGAGTTGAGGGGGGCGTCCCGGGCGGTGACGAGGTTGCCGACGAGGCGGATGCCGGGAGCGTCGGCGAGGGCCACGAGGATGACGTTATACGGGGCCAGTTCCGCGTAGGCGGGCAGGAGGGGCGGGTGGGGCAGGACATAGGACCAGATGCGGCCGCGGCCGCTCATCCTGCGCCACTCGCTGTCGAACGACTGGCAGTGCGGGCAGCACGGCCGGGGCGGGAAGCGGAGCTCGCGACAGTCGGCGCAGGCCTGTATGCGCAGTTCGCCGCGGGCGGCGAACTCCCAGAACGGCAGCCCGTCCGCGTCGGGGACGGGCAGCAGCAGGCCGTCGGTGGTGGTGTTGCAAGGGGGTTGCCTGGTACGGGAGTTGTTCATGTCGCCCACAGTGTTCCCCGGGGCGTTGTCAGTGGTACCCCTCATGATGGAGGGCATGAGCAATCAGCTCCTCAGCAGCAATGCCGACGTGGGTACGCCCTCGCCCGCCGTGACCAAGCAGGTCTCGGCGCCGGGCACCTGCGCGGTGGAGGTGCCGCGGAGTTGCCTGACGCCCTCGTTGATGAGGTTGAAACCATGGACGTAAGCCTCGCTCAGCCCTCCGCCGCCGGTGTTGATCGGCAGCCGGCCGCCCAGTTCGAGGGCGCCGCCCTCCGAGAAGGCCGCGCCTTCGCCGCGCGCGCAGAAGCCATAGCCCTCCAGGGACAGCGGGATGAGCGGGGTGAAGGCGTCGTAGATCTGGGCGACGTCCACGTCCGGGGGGCCGAAGTCCGCCGTGTGCCACAGGCGGCGGGCGGCGGTCCAGGAGGGCCCGGTCAGCGGGTCGTCGGTCCAGTAGTTGACCATGCCGTGGTGCTGGGCGGGCAGGCCCTGGGCGGCGGAGTGGACGTAGACGGGCGGGTGGCGGCAGTCGCGGGCGCGCTCGGCGGAGACCACGACGCAGGCCAGCGCTCCGTCCGTTTCGAGGCAGTTGTCGAAGAGGCAGAGAGGTTCGCTGATCCAGCGGGAGGTCATATACATCTCGCGGGTCAGCGGGCGCTCGTACATCATCGCGGCCGGGTTCTGGTTGGCGCGGTTGCGGCAGGCGAGGGCGACGTTGAAGAAGTGGTCGCGGGTGGCGCCGTACTCGTGCATATAGCGGCGGGCGAGCATCGCGATCTCGTCGGCGGGGCGTAACAGCCCGTACGGGCGGGTCCACTGTCCGGGGGTGGGCAGCTCGGCGCCGGTGTTCCGCCAGGGGCGCGGGCCGGAGCCGCGCTTGCGGGAGCGCCAGGCCACGCCCACGGTCGCCTGGCCGGTGGTGATCGCGGCCGCGAGGTGGGCGACGGTCGCGCAGGAGCCGCCGCCGCCGTATCCGGCCTTGGAGAAGAAGGTGACGTCGCCTGCGCCGATGGCCTTGGCGACCTCGACCTCGTCGGTCTCCTCCATGGTGTACGAGGTGAAGGCGTCGACCTGGGAAGGGGGTATGCCCGCGTCGTCGAGCGCGGCGAGGATCGCACGACAGGCCAGGGTCTTCTCGGGCTCGGCAAGGTGTCTGGCGAAGGGGGTTTGACCGATGCCGACGATTGCGGTGGTGTCCTTGAGCGGTGCCATGGCGGCGGGGCGCGCCGGTGCGGTCGCGGGCGCCGCGGTCATGACCGCGGCCGTGCTCGCTGCGGTCGTTGCGTTTGCCGTCGGGATGCCTGCTGCCCTCGCGTCTGCCGCCGTCGTGTCTGCCGCCTCTGGGCCGACCGCCTTCGCGCCTGCCGCCGGCGCATGCGCCGGCGTCGTGTCCGGTGTCGCTGTGCTCGCCTTCATCGTTGCCGCCTTCGCGTTCTCGGGTCCGGCGCCGTCGCGTTCCCTCCTGACAGCGCGGAAGGGTATCGCTAATCTGACGCACAGTCAGCTAGCGGAGCGGGAGGGCAAGCCATGTGCGGCGACCTGGAGTTCGGCTCGATACCCCGCCTGGTGCGTACGGCGGCCGAGCGGTACGGGGACCGCGAGGCGGTGGTCGAGGGCCGCGCGCGGATCACCTACCGGCAGCTGGGGCGGCGCATCGAGCGGGCCGCCGCGGCGTGCATGGCCGCCGGGGTACAGGCGGGGGACCGGGTCGCGGTCTGGGCCCCCAACTCCCTGGACTGGATCACCGCCGGCCTGGGGGCGGTCACGGCGGGCGCCGTGCTCGTCCCCGTCAACACCCGCCTCAAGGGCGCCGAGGCGGCCCAGGTGCTGGCGCGGACCCGGGCCCGGCTGCTGTTCGTCACCGGTCCCTTCCTCGGCACCTCCTATGTGGCGGCGCTGCGCGGAGCGGCCGGGAAGCCGGCCGGGGCCCCCGGTGCGGCGGCACCCTGCGCGACCGTACGCGCCCGCACGTCGCCCCTGCCGGGGCTGCCCGAGCTGCGGGACGTGGTGGTGCTGGCCGATGCCGCACCTGCGGACTTCCGCACGTGGAAGGAGTTCCTCGCGGCGGGGCGCGAGGTCCCCGCCGAGGCCGTGCGGGAGCGGGCAGACGCGGTTGGGCCCGCGGCCGCCTGCGACATCCTCTTCACCTCGGGCACCACGGGCGAGCCCAGGGGCGTCGTCACCACGCACGCGCAGACGCTGCGCACCTTCGGCGTCTGGGGCGAACTGGCCGGACTGCGGGAAGGAGACCGCTATCTGATCGTCAACCCGTTCTCGCACACCTTCGGCTACAAGGCTGGTGTCATCGCGAGCCTGATGCGGGGCGCGACGATCCATCCGCAGCCGGTCTTCACGGCGGAAGCGGTGCTGGCCAATGTGGCGGCGGAGCGGATCACCGTGCTGCCCGGTCCGCCCACCCTGTACCAGGCGGTCCTGGACCACCCGGCCAGGGAGGCCTACGACCTCTCGTCGCTGCGGGTGGCCGTGACGGGGGCGGCCGTCGTGCCGCGGCGGCTGGTGGACCGGCTCCGCGGAGAGCTGGGCATCGCCACCGTGCTGACCGCCTACGGCATGAGCGAGGCCACGGGCGTGATCACCATGTGCCGCCCCGGCGATTCCGCCGAGGTCGTCGCGGGCACCTCGGGCCGGGCCATACCCGGTACGGAGGTCAAGGTGACCGGTGCCGACGGGAGGGCGCTGGGCGTGGGCGAGCCCGGAGAGATCCTGGTGCGCGGGTATCAGGTGATGTCCGGCTACTTCGAGGACGCCGACGCCACTGCGCAAGCCGTGGACGCCGACGGATGGCTGCACACGGGCGATGTCGGCGTGCTGGACGGCGACGGCAATCTGCGGGTCACGGACCGGCTGAAGGACATGTTCGTCGTCGGTGGCTTCAATGCCTACCCGGCCGAGATCGAGCAGCTGCTGGCCCGGCATCCGGGCGTTGCGGACGTGGCCGTCGTCGGCGTGCCGGATGACCGGCTGGGCGAGGTCGGCAAGGCGTTCGCCGTCCGCAGCGGTGGGGCGGACGCGGTCACGGCGGAGGGCCTGATTGCCTGGGCGCGGCGCGAGATGGCGAACTACAAGGTGCCGCGGGAAGTGGAGTTCGTAGGGACGCTGCCGAGGAATGCGTCCGGGAAGGTGCTCAAAGGGGTGCTGCGGCAGCGGCGGTGAAAGGGGGAAGACGCGCGGGGCGCGGTCCGGTGACCGTACTCACCCGGCAGGTGTGTGCCACACGGAGCGAGGACGGTGATGGTTGTCACCGGACCGCGCCTCCGGCGCCTGGCCCGGGCTTCGGCTAGCTCAAGTCCAGGCCGGTCGTGTGGTCGTCGTCAGCAAGGGTGCTGTGGTCGTCAGCAGCAAAGGTGGAGTGGTCGTCGGAGCCACCGGTGGTGTGGTCGTCCGCACCGCCCGTGGTGTGGTCGTCGTGAGGGGCCGCGCTGCCCGTGATCGCGTGCAGGGCGGGTACGGCGGTCGAGTGGTCGTCGGCGAATGCCGGCGCCGAGCCGAGGATCGCCGCCGTGGCGGCGAGGCCGAATATGGCGAGCGTGCGCTTTCCGCGGGCCATGGTGGTGGTCGTCGTCTTGCGGTTCATTGCGACTCCTCTGCTCGGGGGTGGTGGTACATCGGGTGATGTTGCCGATTCCGGCGGATTCCTTGCTGCTCCCGGATTCGCGCCGACAGCCGGCTGTGCAGTGGTGCGGTGATTCAGTCGTGCAGTAGTGCGGCGGTGCAATGGTGCGTTGACGCAATGGTGCTTTGGTGCGATCGATCACGTGTCAACTGCTGCTCAGGAGCGGCAGTTTGCGATGCTATGCGGTCGCGGAAGACGGTGCATGGGGGAACGTACCCGGCCGGTCCCCGTTCCCCATGGGAAACGGCCGAGAATCGGGGCTTTCCTTCGTCGCCCCTTGTTGCCCCTTGTCGCCCCCCGCGAGCGCAGGGACCGGTGCCGACGGCTCCCCCTCCGCGCCGTCGACGCCGGTCCCTGTGTGTTCCCCCGTGGCCAGTCCCCCGATATCCCCCGATATCCCCCGTTGGACTGTCCCCCTGATTCCCCCGATCCCCCGATCCCCCCGTTCCCCCGTTCCCCCGTGAGGACCGTGCGGGTCCGGGAGCTTCCGGCCGATGTCAGACGGAAGCTACCGAACACACGATCTTGGTGCTTTTTCGTGCAGGTGGCACCTGACCGTCAGAACGGCTTCTCGGTCGTCGCGTGGTCGTCCTTGAGAACGATCGGCTGACCGCCGGTCGCGTGGTCGTCCAGACGGACGGCCGGCTGACCGGTGGCGTGGTCGTCCTGGAGGACGGCCGGACTACCGGTGGCGTGGTCGTCCTGCGGTGTGGCCACCTTGGGTGTGAGCTTCTTGTCGTCGCTCATGTCGTTCAACTCCGTAGGTCAAGGCGAGTCGCCTTTGTGGCGGGGACTGCAGAACCCGCCCGGCGACTCCCCCGAGGACCGCCGGACGGGCATTAGGGCTGTTCACCCTAGAGGTGAGGCCTCACCTACGACCCGCCTGCCCCCCGACGCGACGGATCGACATCCCTTAGATTGGCGGTACGCGATAAACGATCGATGAACGGGCACGTGACAGGGTTTTCACGGCAGTTGCGCCCGCCCCCGGAGGGGAAAAGACACCGCCGGCGCCTCCCGCACGCCGACCCGCTCGCTCCTAGACCGCCACCGGCGTCAGGAGCTCCCGCACGTCCGCCGCCTCCGAGGAGCCGAGCTGCTCGAAGATGGCCAGCGCCTCCGTCCAGCAGGCGTGGGCGCGCCCGGACTGCCCGAGGGCATCCAGACAACGCCCGAGCACCGTCAGTGCGTTCCCGCGCCGCCAGTCGCCGCCCATGGTGCGCAGCTGCACCAGGGCTTGTTCGGCGTGGGCGGCGGCCTGGGCGGGCTGGTGGGCGGCGAGGTAGAGCTCGGCCATGCGGAAGAGGGTCATGCCCTCCCACATCCGCTGCCGGTTGTCGCGGAAGATGGGCAGCGCCTCGGCGAGCTGGGCCAGCGCCTCCACGTGCCGGCCGGCGCGGGTGAGGGCCACCCCGTACGCGTACAGGCCGTTGGCCAGCCGCCAGGAGACGTTGACCTCGCGGTAGATGGCGATGGCCTGCTCGGCCAGGCGCAGCCCGGACTGGACGCGCCCGCTGTCGAGGTGCACCCGGGAGAGGTTGCTGAGCGCGCTGGCCTCGCCCGGCCGGTTGCCGTCGGCGCGGAAGCAGGCGAGGGCCTGGCTGATGTAGGCCTCGGCGTCCTCGTGGCGGTGCTGGTAGATGGCGGTGATGCCACGGTTGTTGGAGGCGTAGCAGCAGGGGATGGGGTCTTCGCAGGCGCGGCCGAGCAGGACCGCCTGGCGGGCCTGCTCGTCGGCCTGGGCGAAGCGCCCCGCGACGTTGTGGACGTGCGTGAGGACCGTGCGGGCCCGGCCCTCGGCCCGGGTGTCGCCGGTCGTCCGCGCGGCCGCGAGAAGGGCCGTGGCGGCCTGTTCGTACTGCCGGGAGTCGGCGCCGGACTCGGCGAGGTCCTTGGCGGCGAGCAGGAGGTCCACGGCACGGCGCAGGGTGTCGCCTGAGGAGTCGGCGTGCTGGCGCACGCAGGCCAGCAGGCAGCCCGCCTCGGCGAAGAGCCAGTCGCTCGCGGCGCTGCGGTCGGTGAAGGTGAGCCCGGGGTGCGTGGTGGGCGTGAGGTGGACGAGGAGCTGGTCGCCGGGGCGTTCGAGGACGTAGACGCCGGCCGCGGTCGCCAGGTAGAAGTCCAGCAGCCGGGACAGGGCGGCTTCGCGCTCGGCCGGCGGCTGTTCGTCGCGCTCGGCGCAGGAACGCGCGTAGAGGCGTACGAGATCGTGGAAGCGGTAGCGGCCCGGCGCCGCGGATTCCAGCAGCGAGGTGTCGACCAGGGACTCCAGGAGCTCCTCGGTGTCGTCGGGGTCCAGGTCGAGGAGGGCGGCCGCGGCGGCGAGCGAGATGTCGGGGCCGTCGGCGAGGCCGAGGAGGCGGAAGGCGCGGGCCTGGGCGGGCTCCAGCTGGCCGTAGCCGAGTTCGAAGGTGGCCTTGACGGCGAGGTCGCCGGCGCGCAGCTCGTCCAGGCGGCGGCGCTCGTCGGCGAGCTTGCGGGCCAGGACGGTGACGGTCCAGGTGCGACGGGCGGCCAGCCGGGAGGCGGCGATGCGGATGGCGAGCGGCAGGAAGCCGCAGGCGGCGACGACGTCCATGGCGGCGTCGCGCTCGGCGCCGACCCGCTCGGCGCCGACGATGCGGGTGAAGAGCACCAGCGCTTCCTCGGGGCTCATCACGTCGAGGTCCACGAGGTGGGCGCCGGCGAGGTCGACCATGCGGGAGCGGCTGGTGACGAGCGCGGCGCAGCCCTCGTTGCCGGGCAGCAAGGGACGGACCTGGGCGGCATCGCGGGCGTTGTCGAGCAGGGTCAGGACGCGGCGGCCGTCGAGGGTGGAGCGGAAGAGCGCGGCGCGCTCCTCGACGCCTTCAGGGATGGCGGAGTCCGGGATTCCGAGGGCGCGCAGGAACGACCCGAGGACGGCCTCCGGTTCGGCGACGACGGGGCCGGTGCCCTGAAGGTCGACGTAGAGCTGCCCGTCGGGGAAGTGGTGGCGTGCGGCGTGCGAGACGTGCACGGCGAGGGTGGTCTTGCCGACGCCGCCGATGCCCGCGACGGCGGAGACGGCCATGACGCTGCCCTCGGCGGTGGCGAGCTGGTCGCTGAGCTCGCCGACGAACGCGGCGCGGCCGGTGAAGTCCGGGACGGTCGCCGGGAGCTGGGCGGGCCGGATGAAGGTGGGGCCGGCGCTGGGCCGGTCGGCGCCCATGTGGAAATTGAGGTCGACGTCGGCCTGCAGGATGCGCTGCTGGAGCTCGGAGAGCTCGGAGCAGGGGTCGACGCCGAGTTCGTCGGCGAGCAGGCGGCGGGTGTCGGCGTAGACGGCGAGGGCTTCGGCCTGGCGGCCGCTGCGGTAGAGGGCGAGCATCAGCAGCTCGCGCAGGCGCTCGCGCAGCGGGTGGGCGGCGGTCAGGGCGGTGAGTTCGGAGACGGCCTCGGCGTGGCAGCCGACTTCGAGGTCGAGGTCGAGGCGGGTCTCCAGCAGGGACAGCCGCCACTCGTCCAGGCGGGCGCGCTGGGTGTCGGCGTAGGGGCCGGAGAGCCCGGCCAGCGGCTCGCCGTCCCAGAGGCCGAGTGCCTGGTTCATCAGCTCGCGGGCGCGGCCGCGGTCGCCCGCGCCGCGTGCCTTGTCGGCCTCTGCCGCGAGCCGTTCGGCGGTGTCGATGTCGAGGCCGCCCTCCCTGACGCGTATGGCGTAGCCGCCGGATTCGCTGACGAGGGCGTCGGCGTCGGGTCCGAAGGCCTTGCGCAGGCGGGAGGCGTAGGTGCGCAGCGCGGCGAGCGCCGCGTGCGGCGGTTCATCGCCCCAGAGGGCGTCGACGAGCTCGGGGGCGGTGGCGGTGCGGCCGCCGCGCAGCAGCAGGGCGGCGAGCAGCGCCCGCTGCTGGGGTGATCCGGTGTGGAGCAGTTCTTCGCCGCGCCAGGCGCGGACGGGCCCGAGCACGGTGAAGCGCAGCCGCTGCCCGTGCCCTGTGTCGCCGGCCATCGTGACCCCCTGCCTGTCCTGCTCGGTCGCACCGGCCAGTCTGCCTTGTTGAAGCCCTCTGCGTCAGCAGGGGTCCGGCCTCTCCACAAGGACTTCCCAGGGCCGCGTGCGTGATTTGCTGACGGTCCGTCAGATCGGCGCTAACGTGTCGGCCATGGCGAGCTTCCCCAAGATAATCTCGGTGGACGACCACGTGGTCGAGCCCTCCGACGTCTGGCGGGACCGGCTACCGGCGAAATTCCACGACGTCGGGCCGAGGATCGTCCGGGCCCCGGTGAAGGAGATGACCTTCACCGGCGGAAGGTTCGCAACGGCCATGGGGGCCCCGGGGGACGACGGGCCGGTGGCCGACTGGTGGGTCTATGAGGATTTGTACCGTCCGCTCACGCGGCTTGATACCGCCGTCGGATACTCCAGGGACGAGATCGGTCTCGAAGGAATCACCTACGAGCGGATGCGTCCGGGTTCTTTCAGCCTGCCGGAGCGGTTGGCCGATATGGACCGCAACCATGTCCAATCCGCGCTCTGTTTCCCCACCTTCCCGCGTTTCTGCGGCCAGACCTTCGCCGAGGCGCGCGACCGCGAGCTCGCGCTGCTGTGCGTGCGGGCCTACAACGACTGGATGGTGGAGGAGTGGTGCGGTCCCGCGGCCGTGGGCCGGCTGATCCCGCTGGGGATCGTCCCGCTGTGGGACGCCGGGCTGGCCGCCGCCGAGGTGCGGCGCAATGCCGCGCGGGGCGTGCGGGCCGTGTGCTTCTCCGAGATCCCGCCCCACCTGGGGCTGCCGTCCGTCCACAGCGACGCCTGGGACCCGTTCCTGCGGGCGTGCGAGGAGACCCGGACCGTCGTCGCCATGCACATCGGCTCCTCCTCCCGGATGCCGTCGACCTCGCCGGACGCGCCGCCCGCCGTCGGTTCGGCCCTCACCTTCGCCAACTGCTGCTTCTCGCTGGCCGACTGGCTGATGTCGGGCAAGTTCGACCGCTTCCCCGGGCTGCGCATCATGTACGCGGAGGGGCAGATCGGGTGGATCCCGTACATCCTGGAGCGCGCGGACGTCGTCTGGCGGGAGAACCGCGGCTGGGGCGGCATCGCGGAGAAGGTGGCCAGCCCGCCCTCCGAGCTCTTCGCCCGGCACGTCCACGGCTGCTTCTTCGACGACGCCTTCGGCCTGCGCAACCTCGACGCGATCGGCGAGCGGAACGTGCTCTACGAGACCGACTACCCGCACTCGGACTCCACCTGGCCGAGGTCCCGGCAGGTCGCCGAGGAGCAAATGCGGCACCTGGCGCCGGAGACGGTCGAGCGGGTGGTGCGGGGCAACGCGATCGAGCTGCTCGGGCTCACGCCCGAAGGGCTCTGGGCCGGTGCCTGATCGGGCGGCGGATCCGGTGCCTGATCCATCACTGGAACAGCCACCGGCCTCGATCCACGGCCTGCAGGTGCTGCCCGAAGGCCGGCTGTCCTACGGCATGCAGCTGCCCGTCCAGGCCCTGAGCACCCTCTTCGCCGAGCCCTGGGAGGCGGCGGCCGGCCCCGACGAGCTGCGGCGCGTCGCCCGCGCCGCCGACCGGCACGGCTTCGCGTACGTCGCCGTCTGCGACCACGTGGCCGTACCCCGGCGCCTGGCCGTCGCCATGGGGACCGTCTGGTACGACCCCGTGGCCACCCTCGCCCACCTCGCCGCCGTCACCGGGCGCGTCCTGCTGCTCAGCCACGTCGCCGTGGCCGCGCTGCGGCACCCGTTGGTCACGGCCAAGCAGTACGCCACCGTGGACCGGCTCTCCGGCGGGCGGCTGGTCCTCGGGGTGGGCGCGGGGCACGTGCGCGAGGAATTCGAGGCGCTGGGCGTGGACTTCGGGCGCCGCGGGGCCGTCCTGGACGAGACGGTCGACGCCCTGAAGGCGGCCCTCGGCCCCGAGGAGTTCCCGGCGTTCGAGGGCAGCCGCTTCCGCTTCGACGGCCTCGGCCAGGGCCCACGTCCCGTACGCACGCCACGGCCGCCCCTGTGGGTCGGCGGCTCCTCGCCCGCCGCGCTGCGCCGGGCGGCCCTGCGCGGCGACGGCTGGCTGTCGCAAGGAGACCCGCGCGAGCAGCTGCCGCAGCGCATTGCGGAGCTGCGACGGCTGCGCGAAGAGGCGGGATGCGAAGGCCCGTTCGCCGTCGGGGCGATCACCGAGCCGCTGTACGTCGGCACGCCCACCTGGGACACCGGCCCCCGGACGCTCACGGGCGCGCCGCAGGCGCTCGCCGCGTCGCTGCGCGCCTACCGGGAGATGGGAGCGGACCAGATCCAGGTGCGCTTGCGCTGCCGCGGCCTCGCCGAACTCCTCGACCAGATGGCGGCCTTCGCGGAGGAGGTCGCCCCCCACCTCCGTGGATGAAGGGATGCGCACGCCATGGGCAGAGGCAGACTGGACGGCCGGGTCGTGCTGATCACCGGTGCGGCGCGCGGCCAGGGCGAGCAGGAGGCGCGGCTCTTCGCGGCCGAAGGCGCAAAGGTCGTCCTCGCCGACGTGCTCGACGAGGCGGGCGAGGCGCTGGCCGCGGACATCGGGCACCCGTGCGCCCGCTATGTGCACCTCGACGTCGGCCGCGAGGACGACTGGGCGGATGCTGTCGCCTTCACCACGAGGACGTTCGGCAAACTCGACGGGCTGGTCAACAATGCGGGGATCCTGCGCCACCGCGCCCTCGTGGACACCTCGCTGTCCGAGTACGAGGTGGTGGTCCGGGTCAACCAGACCGGCCCCTTCCTGGGCATGCGGACCGCGGCGCCCGAGATCGCGGCCGCGGGCGGCGGGACGATCGTCAACACCGCCTCGTACGCGGCCCTGGCCGGCATGGCCACGCTCACCGCCTACGCCGCCTCGAAGGGCGCCGTCCTCGCCATGACCCGCGTGGCGGCCCTGGAGCTGGCGGCCCGCGGCATCCGGGTCAACGCCCTGTGCCCCGGCGGCATCGACACCCCCATGACCAACCCGGCGCTGCTCCGGCCCGGCGCGGTCCCCGGGCACGGCCGGGAGCAGGCGGACGCGGCGTTCCGGAAGCTGGTGCCGATGGGGCGGATCGGGCGGCCGGAAGAGGTGGCGCGCGCGGCGCTGTTCCTGACGTCCGACGACTCCTCGTACGTCACCGGGCAGCCCTTCGTCGTGGACGGCGGCTGGCTGGCCGGGGCGGACCCGTCCTGGTGATGCACCCGTTCACCGGGGCGGACCGGTCCTGGTGAGGCGCCCGCCCGCCCCGCGCGTCCGCCGCTCTTGACGCTCCCACCGGCTGGTGCGAGAGTCCTCCACATCTGACGGTGCGTCAGGTAAATCGGCAGCACGACGGGCGGTGACCTCCGTGGAATTCGGGATCTTTGTCCAGGGGTACGTACCTGCGAGCCGCAGGCGGACCGACCCCGAGGCCGAGCACCACGCCCTGATGGAGGAGACCGAATACGTCATCCAGGCGGACAGGTCGGGCTTCAAGTACGCCTGGGCCTCCGAGCACCACTTCCTCGACGAGTACTCCCACCTCTCCGCCAACGACGTCTTCCTCGGCTACCTCGCCCACGCCACCGAGCGCATCCACCTCGGCTCCGGCATCTTCAACCCGCTGCCGCAGGTCAACCACCCGGTGAAGGTCGCCGAGAAGGCCGCCATGCTCGACCACCTCTCCGGCGGCCGCTTCGAATTCGGCACCGGCCGCGGCGCGGGCAGCCACGAGATCCTCGGCTTCCTGCCGGGCGTCACCGACATGAACGCCACCAAGGACATCTGGGAAGAGACGATCGCCGAATTCCCCAGGATGTGGCGCGAGGAGGAGTACCCGGGCTTCGCCGGCCGGCACTGGTCGCTGCCGCCCCGCAAGATCCTCCCCAAGCCGTACGGACCCTCCCACCCCGCCATGTGGTACGCCGCCGGGTCGCCCTCCTCGTACGCCATGGCGGCCAAGAAAGGGCTGGGCGTCCTGGGCTTCAGCGTGCAGAAGGTCTCCGACATGGAGTGGGTCGTCGACTCGTACAAGACGGCCGTCCAGCAGGCCGAGGCGGTCGGCGCCTTCGTCAACGACAACGTCATGGTCACCTCCACCGCGATCTGCGCCGAGACCCACGAGCAGGCCGTGGACATCGCCGTGCGCGGCAACCTCAACTACCTCCAGTCGCTGCTCTTCCGCTACCACGACACCTTCCCGCGCTCCGAGGGCATTCCGCGCTGGCCCGAGCTGCTGCCCGACTACAGCGCGGAGATCATCGAGCTGCTCATCGCCGAGGAGCTGATGATCTGCGGCGACCCCGACGAGGTCTTCCGCCAGTGCAAGCGCTGGGAGCAGGCCGGCGCCGACCAGCTCGCCTTCGGACTGCCGGTCGGGGTGCCCTACGAGGACACCCTGCGCACCATCCGGCTGATCGGCGAACACGTCATCCCGAAGATCGACACCGACCCCGTGCACCGCACCACGCGCTACCGCCGGGCCGCCGCGGCCTGAGCACCCCCGTCCGCCGGGGCGGCGCCTCCCGGGCCGCCGCCCCGGCCCCGCCCGTACCCCGCGCCCGCGTACGGGCCGTCCGACCGCCGAGCGAGAGGACCCGCCGCCGTGCTCGACCACCTCATCCGCCGCGCCACAGTCGTCGACGGCACCGGCGCACCCTCGTACGTCGCCGACGTCGGCATACGGGACGGACGGATCGCGGTGATCGACCGCGGCCCGGCCGCGGTGAAGGCGGGCGGCCGCACCGGCGAGCGGGCGCGCACCGAGGAGGACGGGACCGGGCTCGTCCTCGCGCCCGGCTTCGTCGACCCGCACACGCACTACGACGCCCAGCTCTTCTGGGACCCCTACGCCACCCCGTCCATGAGCCACGGCGTCACCACCGTCGTCGGCGGCAACTGCGGCTTCAGCCTCGCGCCCCTGAACCCCGCGCGCCCCGAGGACGCCAACTACACGCGCCGGATGATGAGCAGGGTCGAAGGCATGTCGCTGGCCGCGCTCGAGGAGGGCGCGCCCTGGACCTGGTCGTCCTTCGGCGACTACCTGGACGCGCTGGACGGCCGGCTGGCCGTCAACGCCGGTTTCATGGTGGGCCACTGCGCCCTGCGCCGCTACGTCATGGGCCCGCGCGCCGTCGGCGGCACGCCGGACGACGGGCAGCTGCGCGGCATGCTCGCGCTGCTGCACGAGGCCATGGACGCCGGGGCCTGGGGCCTGTCCACCACGCAGTCGGCCTCGCACTCCGACGGCGACGGCCGGCCCGTCGCCTCCCGGCACGCCCTGCCCGGCGAACTCCTCGCCCTCTCCCGCGCGGTCGGCGCCCACGAGGGCACCCAGATCGAGGCCATCGTGGCCGGCTGCCTGGACCGCTTCTCCGACGCCGAAGCCGACCTGCTGGTGCGCATGACGGCCGCCGCCGGGCGCCCTCTGAACTGGAACGTCCTCACCATCGACGCGGCCGAGCCCGGCCGCGTGCCGCACCAGCTCGCCGCGAGCGAGAAGGCGCGCGCCGCGGGCGGCCGGATCGTCGCGCTGACCATGCCCATCCTCACGCCCATGAACATGTCGCTGGGCACCTTCTGCGCGCTGAACCTCATCCCTGGCTGGGGCGAGGTGCTCGCCCTGCCGGTGCCCGAGCGTATCGACCGGCTGCGCGACGGTGCCGTACGGGCCGAGCTGCTGCGCCGCGCGCGGGGACCGGAGGCGGGGGTGTTCCGGCGGCTGGCCGACTTCGCCCGGTACGTCATCGGCGACACGTACGCCAAGGAGAACGACGGGCTCACCGGCCGCAGGGTCGGCGACATCGCCGCCGAGCGCGGACAGGCCCCCTTCGACTGCCTGGTGGACATCTGCGTCGCCGACGTGCTGCGTACGGTCCTGTGGCCGATGCCCACGGACAACGACCCCGCCAGCTGGGAGCTGCGCCGGCACACGTGGGACCACGAGGACGTGCTGCTGGGCGGCTCGGACGCGGGGGCGCACCTGGACCGGATGTGCGGGGCGCCGTACACGACGCGCTTCCTCGGCGACTGCCTGCGCGGGCGCAGGCTGGTGCCGCTGGAGCGGGCGGTGCGGATGCTGACGGACGAGCCGGCGCGGCTGTTCGGGCTGCGCGACCGGGGCCGGATAGCCCAGGGCTTCCACGCCGACCTGGTGCTCTTCGACCCGGAGCGCGTCGACGCGGGGCCCGCGGCGCTGGTGCACGACCTGCCGGGCGACGGCCCGCGGCTGGACGCGCGGGCGGTGGGCGTGGTGAGCGTACGGGTGGGCGGCGTGGAGACGGTGCGGCACGACGTGGTGACGGGGGCGCTGCCGGGGAGGGTGCTGCGGTCGGGGCGGGACACGGAGACGGTGGGGACCGTTGGGGCGGCGGGGACGGCGGGGGCGGCGGGGGCGGGAAATTTTTGAAGTGGGGCAAATGGGGCGGAGATGCGGTTTCCGTTGTGCGGCGGGTGAGGCGGGAGCCCTTGGTGTTACCGGTCGTAATGCGATGTCTTCCTTGCTTGACGAGGTCAACTGCCGGTGCCGCGGCACGAATTCAAGGTCGATTCCCCGGACCGTTTTCCTCCGGATGCGGAAACAGCAGCACCTAACGTCCTGCCCATGGCTCAGGCACATCCCCGGCTGCGGTCCGGAGACACGGTAACGGGCGTCGCGGGCGCCGACGGCGGGGAAGTGCGCGGCAAGGGCCTCGGCGGCGAATCCGTCGGCCTTCTGGGCAGCGCTGTCATCGGGATCTCCACCGTCGCGCCCGTGTACTGCCTGACCTCCACCCTCGGCCCGACCGTCGGCCAGGTCGGGGTGCAGATGCCCGCCGTCTTCCTCGCGGGCTTCCTCCCGATGCTGCTGGTCGCCTTCGCCTACCGCGAGCTGAACAGCGTCCTGCCCGACTGCGGCACGTCCTTCACCTGGACGGTGCGGGCCTTCGGCCCCCGGATCGGCTGGATGTGCGGCTGGGGCCTGGTCATCGCGACCATCATCGTGCTGTCGAACCTCGCCGGCGTCGCGACCTCCTTCTTCTATCTGCTGCTGGGCGAAATCACCAGCAGCGAGGCGGTGGGTGCCCTGGGCGGCGACCGTGTCGTGCACGTCCTGACGTGCCTGGCCTTCATCGCCGTGGCGACGGCCGTCAGCTACCGCGGTGTGACCGCGACCAAGGGGGTGCAGTACGGGCTCGTCGGCCTCCAACTGGCCGTCTTGGCCGTCTTCGTGGCGATGGCCATCGGCAAGTCGCCTTCCTCCGGCAGCTTGCCGGGTGCGGTCGACTTCTCGTGGGCGTGGCTGAACCCCTTCGCCGTGCCGTCCTTCGGCGCCTTCACCGCCGGACTCTCCCTCTCGATCTTCATGTTCTGGGGATGGGACGCCTGCCTGACGGTCAACGAGGAGACGGCCGGCAGCGAGAAGACCCCCGGCCGGGCCGCGCTGCTGGCCATGGCCGTGCTCGTCGGCTCGTACCTGCTCACGGCCGTCGCGGCCCAGATGTTCGCCGGCGTCGGGAAGGAGGGTACGGGCCTGGGCAACCCGGAGACGGCCGACAACGTCTTCGCGGCGCTGGCCGACCCGGTGCTGGGCACGGCGCTCGGCGTGCTGCTGTTCGTGGCCGTACTGGCCTCGGCGGCCGCCAGCCTGCAGACCACATTCCTGCCGGTGGCCAGGACCGTGCTGGCGATGAGCACCTACGGCGCCCTGCCGCCGTCCTTCGCCCGCGTCCACCCGCGCTTCAAGTCCCCGGGCCGCGCGACCGTCGCGGCGGGCGTCGCCACGGGCGTCTTCTACGCGGGCATGAGCTTCCTCAGCGAGAACGTCCTCATCGACACGATCTACGCCCTCGGGTTGATGATCTGCTTCTACTACTCCATCACGGCCTTCGCGTGCGCCTGGTTCTTCCGGGCCGAGCTGCGGAATTCGCTGCGCGCTGCGTGTTTCAAAGGCGTCTTTCCACTAATGGGCGGACTGTTGCTGGCGGCCGTCTTCTTCAAGACGCTCCACGACATGTGGGACCCGGCGTACGGAAGCGGGAGTTCGGTGCTGGGGGTCGGCTCGGTGTTCGTGATCGGGGTGGGGCTGCTGGCCGTCGGCGCGGTGCTGATGGAGTCGATGCGGCGGCGCAGCCCGGCGTTCTTCCGGGGGAGGGAAGGGGCCGACGGGCCTTGAGCCGTTCGGCCGAGCCCGTGTGGCGGGGCTCGTACGCGTGCCGAAGCATGCTGCGTGCAGGTGATCCACGACGCCGGGCGGCATGCGGCAGCCCAGTCAGGAGACACGGTGGACGGCAGCCCGGAGAAGGACAGCCCGCCTGAGCGTGGCGGGCGCGTACGGCCGGCCCGAGCCCTTGCCCAATGGTGGCGCCGCAGGTCCACCGCGCACAGGCGGTGGCTCGCAGTGGGCATCTGTCTGGCCCTGGGCGCGTTCGGTGCCGGCGGGCTGCTGGCGGTCGACAGCTTCCGGTCCTCGGACGAGCCCTGCGACCAGATGCCCACCGACATCGCCACTAGTGACTACGCGCTGGACTTCAGCGTGCCGGCCGGGCTGATGCCGGACAGACGGTTCGACGGCCAGAAGGCGCAGTTGCACGTGCACCGTGTACAGCCGAAGTACCAGCACGGGCGGTGCGCGCAGACGCCCGTCAGGGCCGCCGTGCTGATCCACGGCCGTACGGTCCCCGGACCGGTGGCCTTCGACCTCAAGGGCGCCGACCAGGATCACAACAAGCTCAGCGTGCAGGCGGGCCTCGCCCGAGAGGGGATCGACACCTTCGCGCCGAGCCTGCTCGGCTACGGCCAGTCCACGCGGTTCAAGGACGGCCTGGACGATCCCGACAACGCGAGCCTCAGGGCCTTCCGCTCCGACGGCAGCTGTGCCTTCGCGGAGGGGTGCGACCGTACCCACAACCCCGTCTTCCCCCTCGACCAGCAGGGCACGAAGCTCTCGACCAACCCTCTCGCCGGGCAGCGGTACGCCCACTCCAGCAAGGTGCGCTTCGCGGGCACCGACGTGTGGGTGCGCGACGTCCGCCAGGCCATCGACGATGCCATCGCCAAAGCCCATCCGACGGACGGCAAGGTGACCCTCCTGGGGTACTCGCTGGGTGGAAACCGCGTCGGCCGGGCGCTGTACGCGAACAACCCCAACCCTCTGCTGCCCAAGAGCTCGGACACGATCGCGAAGGTCAACCGCGTCGTCTTCCTGTCGTCGTTCTACGGCGGGACGACCGAGGAGTCGACGCCGTCGGGAGGCTTCGTCTCCTTCCCCCTGACGCTCACCGACCACCAGGGGACGTCCGACGGCTGGAAGCTGGCATCGGGCACGACCGAGCAGGACTGTCCGGGCCGCATCGTGAACGGCAGCCAGGACGAGACCTGGAAGGAGCTCATGCAGCAGGACGGCCGAGGCCGCGACTGGGGCGGCACCGACCCCCACCACCCCGCCGGCCTCAACCGCTCGCCGACCTTCTCCACCTATGGCTGGAACAGCACCGTCGCGGGGCAGCTGACGGTGCCGGCGCTGGTCATCCACGGCATCGACGACGGCGTCCTGCCGGTGACGACGTCGACCACCCTCTACGACCAGCTTCCGGCCAGCATGCAGAACAAGGTGCTGGTGCAGATCAAGTGCGCGAGCCACACGCTCCTGGCCGAAGGCTGCACGGGCGCCCGCTGCAAGCCACCGGCTTCCGCCACGGTGTACGGCCAGGCCCCCAACACGACGTGGGCGGGCCCGCACGCCACACTCAACGCGGCCCTGATCGAGTGGATCACGAAGGGCACGTTCGACGGCGAGGGGACCGGAAAGTTCACCGTCGACAAGAGCGGGGTGGTCCATCGACAGGCGGCCGCGACGGGGTGAGGTGGCCCGCGTCAGCCGCGTGTTGGGTAAGGCTCGCGAACGGCACGGTTGACCGGTAACTTGTGGGGTGTCCTTGAGGACCGGAACCGGTGCCGGGCCTTGTAGGCAGCAAAAAAGGCCCCCGCCACGGACGGCATTCCGCGACGAGGGCCGACCGTAGAGGACGGTTTCCGGCCGTCAGTCCTCAGCTCAGCGGAGGATTGACGGTCACCGTCCGACGGTCACCTTCCGGTGCACAACAAGAAAGGCCCCCGCCGCGGACCGACATTCCGCGACGAGGGCCGACCGTAGAGGACGGTTTCCGGCCGTCAGTCCTCAGCGTTTCGGAGGATTGACGGTCACCGTCCGACGGTCACCTTCCGGTGAACCACCTCCACAGTTCCCGGATCACGGCTGCGACCCGCTCGTGCAGAGGCTTTCTACGGTGGCGCCTCACTGGCGCCCCCCTTCATCGGGACGCGGCCAATGCCGGTGACCGCACCGGAGGGAGCCCAGACCGGGACACCCCGGGCGAGTGCCCCGATGACGGGACCTCTTTGAAGGGGGGCGCGCTCGAAGCGCTGGCGACGACACTACATCGCCGCGGCGCGGCTAATGATGCGTTCCCAGACGGGAGTTGGGTGGGCTCTCGGCTAACAGAATCCCCTGGTCAACTCCCTTTTGGCGACCTCACCCAGGGTGCGGAGCACGGCTTGGCGCAGTCACCTCGCCAGCCGGAACGGAGGGCGCACTGGAGCCTGCCGGGGGCGCACGGGGCGGTTTCGCTCTGCTTCGATGTACGCGGAGGCCGACGGGTCGGGAGACCGTGCTGCGTCACTATCGGCCCGTGAGGGTCAGGCGCGCAGGCCCTGGGCGGCGACCGCGTCGTGCATGTCCTGACGTGCCTGGCCTTCATCGCCGTGGCGACGGCCGTCAGCTACCGGGGGGGGGTGAAGCGAGAGTTTGGTGCTGGCCGTCGGCGTGGTGCTGACGGGGTCCTAAGGGGTCGCGGCCATGTTGGCACCCGTGACCGGTTGGCAGGTGATCCCGACCGGGGTGTCGATGTTTTGGGTGGCCACGCCCAGCAGGCCCAGAAGACTGCCGACGTCGGATTTGCCTACGGCAGACAGCGATTGACAGCGATAGTTCGCCGGGTGCTGCGGTGTCGGCGGAACACACCCGAGGACCACAAGGCCGTTGGGCAGTGCGGAACCGGAACAGTAGACATCTTGGAGAGGGGCTGCGGATGCGGAGGTCGTAGCCGGCCTCGGTGTATCCGGCACGGTGGCCGGATACCAGCAGGAGGCGCCAGATCCCGGTGGGCAGGGTGAGCACTGCAGTGACGTGGGCTGCCCGCACCGTCCAGCGAGACGGGGACGCAACGGCGGAGCGAACCTGAGTGGTGGCCATGCGCACCATCCGCCCGACGTACCGCTCCCGCAACGTCGTTGCCAGGAATGGACGTCCAAGCCAGCCTGGGAAGGACATCCGTGCAACCACCTCCCCCTCCGGAGGGGGGACTCTCATCCCGGGATGCAATGGAGGCCATGCGACGGCGCAGTCCGGCGTTCTTCCGGGGCGCAACGGAGCCGGGGGCGGCTACGGTGGCAGCGGCGGAACAGGTCTTTTCCTCGGGAAAGCGCCCCGCCGCCATTAGGGTGAATTGCCCGCGCGACCCCTGCCCGATGTCGCCCTCTTGCGCTCTTCTGTCATTGCCGCGCAAATATCGGGGCGCAATCCCGAACTGACGCCAGTTCCGGGCCGATTGACAAACCGGCCGGATGTGAAAGGCGGGCGCGGCCGCACCACGTCAACTATCCCCGTATCGCACGCGTTGCAACGGAGGAAAGTCATGAGACGAAAAATGGTGGCCATGGCGTCGACCGTGGCGCTTGCCGC
The DNA here is from genome assembly GCF_014203555.1 of Streptomyces olivoverticillatus. Taxonomy (GTDB): domain Bacteria; phylum Actinomycetota; class Actinomycetes; order Streptomycetales; family Streptomycetaceae; genus Streptomyces; species Streptomyces olivoverticillatus. The sequence goes on from NZ_JACHJH010000005.1 coordinate 260,521, forward strand.
CTCGGGAATGCTGATGGCCGCGGGCCAGGCGCAGGCAGACGGAGCGTACGACGACATCACCATGCTCAAGCAGGAGAAGACCCAGTGGTGCTGGGACGCCTCCGGTCTGACGATCGCGCAGTGGTGGGGCTTCACCCAGTACAGCCAGACCGACTTCTGCAATCTCGCCGCCAAGGGCAGCAGCCTCAGCTGCAACAACCAGCCCGCGACCCTCGACGATATGGCCAACGCCTGGCACAACATGGGCTTCGCCAACACCGGGTACGACCTGTACCGCGCCGCGACCTTCAGCGAGGTCCAGACCGAGGTCAACAACTCCCGGCCCTTCGGCGCGCGCATCGGCTGGAACTCCGGCGGCGGCCACATGAACGTCATCTACGGGTACGACACGTCGGACTCGACGATCGCGGTCGGCGACCCCTGGCCGGACACGCAGACCTACACGTGGTGGAACTACAACGACTACGTGAGCAATTCGTCGTTCAAGTGGACCCATTCCCGTCCCGGCGAACACAACTAAGGCAGGCGATCATGCGAGGCAAGAGCAACCCCCGGCTCCCCCGCCTGGCCGCCGGCCTGACGCTGGGCGTCTTTGCGCTGGCGTCCGCTGTGTGCACACCGGCACAGGCCGCCGACGGGCCGCCCATCCCCGATCTCCAGGGCGCGGTGAACGTGCTGCATTCGGATGCGGTGCACGACACGGTCTGCCGCTTCCTCACCGCCAACACGAAGTCCGGCACCAGCGGCAAGAAGATCGGGCCCTCCAAGGCCGTGACGTGCGACCCCCAGCAGCAATTCACCCTGGGTGACCCGATCGCGCTGTACGAGATCACGCCCGACTTCGTCACCGGAAAGGCCGCACCGACGCTCCTCAGTGCGGTGCAGCTCAGCTATCTGGTGGCCAAGGTGACGGGCCCCAACGGGCACAACGCCACCGTTCTGCTCGCCGCGGCCTCCTTGCTCGGCAACTGGCACATGGCCGCCGTGCGCGACGGCGACGGCGACGTCACCAACGCCGCAAAGGCCACTGCAGGCTCCACGGTGTTCAGCGAGCCGCAGATCCACGCCTGGTACAAGCTCACGCTCGATACCGTCACGCCGCTCAATGACGCGGCGACCACGGGCCTCGGCGGCAAGTCGTCGGTGTCCCTCGCCGACTACCAGAAGCTGGTGAAGGGCCGCTTCTCGGACAAGATGCCGGGCTCGGACTACGACACGAAGGGCTTCTCCAGCGGGTACGGGCTTACCGCGCCGAAGCCGGATTCGTCGTCCTCGGTTCCGGTGGCGCTCGGCGGGTCGGCCGCCTCGGCTGCTCTCGTAGGCGGCACGTTCGCCCTACGGGCGTACCGCAGGCGTCTCGGCTGAGCCCGCGATCCAGGGAGCTGACGCCGTCGCGGTGCGCGGCGGCGTCAGCGCCGAACCGGAGGGACACCTGCCGAAGGCCGTAGCCGGCGGTACGGCCATCATGGAGACGCACACGTCTGCGTGAGGAGCCGGTCCGGTGAGTGCGGTATGGCTGAAAGAACAACTGCTGGAGATCGCCTCTGCGCTGTACCCGGACCGGCCCCCGGTAGTGGTCCGTGAGTGGACCGATCCCGTATGCCTTCTCGACCCGGAACCAGTCGGCCACCGCTTTCTGTTCCTCGTCGCTGCCGGAGGGGACGACCGCCCCGCGTCGCCGGGCTTCGACGACGTGCTGGACGCCTTCACCGCGGCCGGGTGGGCGGCGCACCGATGGCGAGGGAGCGGGCCTGGGGAGAGCCGGGCGACGGCCTCGCGCGATGGTTTCGAAGTCCGGATCTACGAGGGTGAGGGGCGCGGGATCCTGACGTTCACCGGCTGGACGCCGGTCGAGTTCACCGGACGGCAGCTGCGGCAGCCGTACTTCACCCTCAGCACGGTCGTCGATGGGGTGGTGTGCAACGACTGCAACGGCTGGGGCGTGTGCCTGGAGTGTGAAGGCACTGTCCGCATCGACCGGGAGGACGGCGGCGGCTGGGAACGATGCTGGTGTTTCGCGAGCAACGGCGGACCCGGAAGGTGCGGCTGGTGCCTCGGCTCGGGGCGGCGTACCGCTGACGGGATGGGGCCGTGGGACCGAAAGCGGTCCGGACTCCCCGATGCCGGGAGCGCCTTCGGGCAGCCGCCGGTCGAGGGCGGTCACGACTCCGCCATCAGCGCGTTCACCGATGTAGCCCACCGGCCGTGCGCGTGCGGAGAGTTCCGCTGCCTCTGGCGCAACGAGCTCACCGGAGCCGACGGTCAGCGGGTGTCCCGCTTCTTCGGCACCTGCCAGAGCTGCCTTGCGGAGCGCACCTACGCATTCGCGCTGGCCCGGCGCTTGTAGTAGGCGTAGGTGAGTACGAGCACCAGGGGCCCGAACAGTATCCCGGGCGTGATGCAGACCTTCGCCAGGAGCTCCCACCAGCCGTTGGCGAACTCCGCGTGGTGCATGCCGGGGACGATCCAGGACAGCAGGACGGGCAGCCAGAAGGCGGTGGCGCCCAGGCCGCCGAGCGTGGCGGGAATGATCGCCGCATACGGCGGTATGCGCTTGCCGCCGATGAACGGCAGCCAGTCGGGGGCGACTTCGCCCCACCGTCGCACCAGCCCGACCGACGCACGCCTCGCCGACCACCGCAGCTGGGAGCACACAGCGTATGGATCAGCACACCTGGGCCACTGTCGACCGACTAGTGACGTGGCTGGACGAGAACAACCGGATGTCCGACGAGAGCCGGCGCACCCTGCGGGTGAAGAAGCTGACCGAGGAGGTCGGTGAGGTCGCCCAAGCCGTTATCGGGGCGACCGGCCAGAACCCCCGCAAGGGGACCACCCACACCTGGGCGGACGTCGAGAACGAACTGTGCGACGTCGTGCTCACGGCCATGGTCGCGCTGCGCACGCTCACCCCCGATGCGGCGCGGATCTTCGCCGAGCGTCTCGACCACGTCGCGGCCCGGTCGCTGGGTGCCTGACCCGACCGGACCGGGCACAAGATGTCGGGTCCGGCAGGGTGGGTCCTTCCTAACGTGGTGATCGCAAGGAAGGAGGCCGGGATGCTGGAGCGGCTGAACCAGGCCATGGAGCACATCGAGGCCCGTCTCGACCAGCCGATCGAGGCGGCCGAGCTGGCGCGGATCGCGGCGACGTCGGAGTACCACTTCCGGCGGCTGTTCTCCGCGCTCGCGGGGATGCCGCTGTCCGAGTACATCCGGCGCAGGCGGCTCACCGTCGCCGGGGCCGAGGTGCTCGCGGGGGAGCGGACGCTGCTGGAGGTGGCCGTGCGCTACGGCTACGGATCCGGGGAGGCGTTCGCGCGGGCGTTCCGTGCCGTGCACGGCGTCGGCCCCGGTGAGGCCAGACGGTCGGGTGCGGCCCTCAAGTCCCAGCCACGGATGTCCTTCCGCCTCGTCGTCGAAGGGAGCAACAGCATGCAGTACAAGGTCGTGGAGAAGGACGAGTTCCGTGTCGTCGGGAAGAAGGCGCGCGTACCCGTCGTCTACGAAGGGGTGAACCCGGCCATCGCCGCGTTTATCAAGAGCATCGGGCAGGAGACGGTGCATCGGATACACGCGCTGTCCGACCAGCAGCCCGAGGGCATCGTCTCGGCGAGCGTCCTGCACGACCAGAGCCGTGCCGAGGGCAGCGAACTCGACTACTACCACGGTGTGGTGACCGGTGCGCCCGCGCCGGACGACATGGACGAGCTCGCCGTCCCGGCGGGCACGTGGGCCGTCTTCGACAGCTCCGGGCCGTTCCCGCAGGCGCTCCAGTTCATGTGGCGGGACGTCTTCACGGAGTGGTTCCCGTCGAACCCCTACCGGAGCAGGCCGGGCCCGGAGATCCTGCGCACCCGGCTGTCGCAGGACGGCACGCAGGCGGATGCGCAGCTGTGGATACCGGTGGAGCGGACCGCCGTCTGAGCGGCCCCGCCCCTACCCGCGGCCCCTACCCGCGGCCCAGGAAGATCGGGTTCGTCGTGGCCGCCATGGCACCCGGCAGCCCCGACGCCCCGCCGTCCGCTGCCGGGTGCCGGACCTCGGCGCGTACGTACGCGGCCTGCGCCGCGCTCGTGCGCCATTCCAGCCGGCCGTCCGCCGGGACCGGTGCCGTGAACAGCCGTCCCTGGTCGGTGACAAAGGAGGCCGTGCAGCCCGGCACCCCGCCGGCCTCCAGCCGGACCGTGACCGGCGCGTCCGGCGCCACCGGCAGCCGGCCGCCGATGTCCGCGTGGGCGCCGTTGCCGCCCGTCGCCCTGAAGGACAGCTTCACGGCCGACGACTCGGCGATCCAGCTGCGGCCCGCGCGGATGCCTTCCTGCAGGGCCTCGCGGGACAGTGCGTCCGCGAGGACGACGGTCTGCGGCAGGCCGACCACCTGCGGCTCGCGATGGGCGTCGCTGTTGCCCATCGCGGGCAGCCAGCGCCCGCCGTCGCGAACGGAGGCCACCAGCATGCCGTCCCACGCCGCGATGGCCATCTCGTCGTCGGGGGTGAACGGGCCGTTCCACACCTCCAGCGCGTCCGCCTCGGCGTAGCCGAACTTCCAGTTGCAGCCGACGCAGGTCGCGTACGGGTGGGCCGGGACGACCAGTCCGCCTGTTTGCCGGATTCTGCGCGCGAAACGTGCGAAAGCGTGGTCGCGGGCGCGGTAGCGCCAGTCGATGAAGGCGCCCGGGTCGGTGCCCAGGGCGACGACGTGGCCGTTGCGGGTGGTCACCTCCTCGCCGGTGAGGATCAGCAGGTCGTCACCCCACAGGCCCTGCCATGCGCCGTGCGACGACGTCGTGTTGTGCTCCGTCGTCGTGATCCAGTCCAGCCCGGCGGCCCGCGCCGCCGCGGCGATCTCGGCGGGGGTGCGCTTGCCGTCCGAGTGGACGCTGTGCAGGTGGTTGTCGCCCCGGTACCAGGCCCGGCCCCGCCCCCTGGCGTGCTGCGGCGGGTAGACGGGCTTGGGCGTGGCGCCCTGCCGCCCGTACCGCAGGGTGACCTTTACTTCGTACGCCAGGCCCTGCGGGGCCACCGTGTACGGGCCGAGGACGACGTGCCAGGTGCCGGGGCGGACCGGGCCCGCCAGATAGCCGGGCGTGGCCTGCTCGGCGCTGATCGCGAACTCGGTGCGGGCGCCACCCGACCAGCCGCGGAAGCCCGGCCCGCCCAGCTCGGTGCCGCGCTCGTCGAAGATGCCGATGTCGCAGGCGTTGCCCTGGGTGCCGTCCGGCACGGCCGGTCTGTCGTAGCCGTAGGAGACGGCGATCTCGCGCACGCCGCGGGGGACTTCCACGGGGAGGTGGACGAAGTCCGGCGCGCCGGCCGGCAGCCTGCCGGTGACCGTGCGGGTCTCCTCGCCGGATCCGTCGGCGTGGGCGAACGTCACGCGGTCGAGCGTAAGCACACTCGCCGCGCCCGCGACAGCGGTCATTTTCAGTACGTCGCGCCGGTTCATGCGTGCCCCTTCCGGGTCGCCTGGAGGTTCGACACGTGCCGGGCGGCGGTTCGGTCACCGCCGTCCACAGTGTCGTACCCCCAGGTGGCGGATGGGGGAACAGGCGGTTTGTCGCGGGTCACGAATGGGCCGCCAGGGCCTACCGTGTTCCCACGCGACGACGGAGGTGCCCCCCGATGCGGATCGCCACCACGATCTTCCTCACCGACGAGACGATCAGCCCGGTCCGGCTCGCCCACGAGCTGGAGCAGCGCGGCTTCGCCGGGCTCTTTCTCCCCCAGCACACCCACATTCCGAAGAGCCGCCGCACCCCGGCGCCCGTCGGCGACCCGCTGCCGCCGGAGTACGGCCGCGCTCTCGACCCGTTCGTGGCGCTCTCCCAGGCCGCCGCCGTCACCCACCGGATCACGTTGGGCACCGGCGTGGTGCTCGTCGCCCAGCACGACCCGATCGTGCTGGCCAAACAGGTCGCCTCGCTCGACTTCCTCAGCGGCGGCCGGCTCACCTTCGGCATCGGCTACGGCTGGAACGTGGAGGAGGCAGCCGACCACGGCGTCGAATGGCGCACCAGACGCCGCCTGGTGCGGGACAGGATGGCGCTGATGCGGGCGCTGTGGACCGAGGAACCGACGGCGTACGAGGGCGAGTTCTGCTCCGTCGAGGCGAGCTGGGCGCACCCCAAGCCCCTGCGGACGCCGCGCAAGCGCAAGGGCGACGCGCCGCTGACCGGGCCGCGCACGCTCATCGGCGGGTCGGCCGGGCCCAAGCTCTTCGCCGACATCGCGGAGTTCGCGGACGGGTGGCTGCCGATCGGCGGCAGCGGGCTGGGCGAGACGCTGCCGCAGCTGCGCCGGGCGTGGGAGGAGGCGGGGCGGATCGGGGAGCCGGAGGTCGTGCCGTATGCCGTGCACCCCTCGGAGGGGAAGCTGGAGCACTACGCGGACCTGGGCATCGAAGAGGTGGTGGTGGCGCTGCCGTCGGCGGCGGAGGCCGAGGTGCTGCGGGCGCTGGACGCGCACGCGGAGTTCCTGTGACCGGTACCCGCAAACCGCCCGGAGGGAGCCTCCGGAAGGCGTGACGAGAGGCACACCTGCCCGTCGTGTGCGGTGCCTGGCGCTGTCAGTGTGCGCTCGTATGCTCGGACAATGACTTCGAGCGCACCACGACCCGCAGCACCGGCAGCACCGACCGCCAACGCCATGCGGCGCGCGCTGCGGCGTGCTGCCAACGGCGTCGCGCTCGACGTCGCCGAGGCCGCCGTCCTGCTCCAGGCCCGCGGCGCCGATCTGGACGAGCTGTGCGCCTCCGCCGCGCGGGTGCGCGACGCGGGCCTGGAGGCCGCGGGCCGCCCCGGCGTCATCACGTACTCGAAGAGCGTCTTCATCCCCCTCACGCGCCTGTGCCGCGACAAGTGCCACTACTGCACCTTCGCCACCGTCCCCGGCAAGCTGCGCCGCGCGGGCCACGGGATGTTCATGTCGCCGGACGAGGTGCTGGCCATCGCCCGCCGCGGCGCCGAACTGGGCTGCAAGGAAGCGCTGATCACCCTCGGCGACAAGCCCGAGGACCGCTGGCCCGAGGCGCGCGAGTGGCTGGAGGCCGAGGGGTACGACGACACCATCGCCTACGTACGGGCGATCGCGATCCGCATCCTGGAGGAGACCGGGCTGCTGCCGCACCTCAACCCCGGCGTGATGTCGTGGACGGACTTCCAGCGGCTCAAGCCGGTCGCCCCGTCGATGGGCATGATGCTGGAGACCACGGCGACGCGGCTGTGGAGCGAGCCGGGCGGGCCGCACTACGGCTCGCCGGACAAGGAGCCGGCCGTCCGGCTGCGTGTCCTGGAGGACGCCGGCCGCAGCTCCGTGCCGTTCACCAGCGGCCTGCTGATCGGCATCGGCGAGACGTACGAGGAGCGCGCCGAGTCGCTGTTCGCGCTGCGCCGCGTCTCCCGCGCCTACCACGGCATCCAAGAGCTGATCATGCAGAACTTCCGGGCCAAGCCGGACACGGCGATGCGCGGCATGCCGGATGCCGAGCTGGACGAGCTGGTGGCCACCGTCGCCGTCGCCCGGCACATCATGGGCCCCGCCGGCTGTCTCCAGGCCCCGCCGAACCTGGTGGAGGGGGAGTACGCGCGGCTCATCGGCGCCGGCATCGACGACTGGGGCGGCGTCTCGCCGATCACCCCGGACCACGTCAACCCCGAGCGCCCGTGGCCGCAGATCGAGGCGCTCGCCGAGCGCTCGGCCGCCGCCGGTTTCCGCCTGGAGGAACGCCTCGCGGTCTACCCGGAGTTCGTCCAGCGCGGCGAGCCCTGGCTGGACCCGCGGCTGCTGCCGCACGTGCGCGCCCTCGCCGACCCCGAGACGGGCCTGGCCCGCCCGGATGCGGTGGTCGAGGGCCACCCCTGGCAGGAGCCGGAGGACGTCTTCATCCCCACCGGCCGCACCGAACTGCACCGCACCATCGACAGCGAGGGCCGCACCTCCGACCGGCGGGACGACTTCGACGAGGTGTACGGGGACTGGGAGGCGCTGCGCGAGGCCGCGGCCCCCGGCATGGCCCCCTCCCGCATCGACGCCGACGTGCGCGAGGCGCTGGCGCAGGCAGCCGACGACCCCACCCGTCTGACGGACGACCAGGCGCTCGCCCTCCTGCACGCCGACGGGCCCGCCCTGGACGCGCTGTGCCGCATCGCGGACGACGTGCGCCGCGCGACGGTCGGCGAGGACGTCACGTACATCGTCACGCGCAACATCAACTTCACCAACGTCTGTTACACCGGCTGCCGCTTCTGCGCCTTCGCGCAGCGCCGTACGGACGCCGACGCCTTCACCCTCTCCCTGGAGCAGGTGGCCGACCGCGCGCAGCAGGCGTGGGAGGTCGGCGCGGTCGAGGTCTGCATGCAGGGCGGCATCCACCCGGACCTGCCGGGCACCGCCTATTTCGACATCGTGCGGGCGGTCAAGGAGCGGGTGCCGGGCATGCACGTGCACGCCTTCTCGCCGATGGAGGTGGTCAACGGCGCGACGCGCACCGGACTGTCCATCCGGGAGTGGCTGGCCGCGGCCAAGGAGGCGGGGCTGGACTCCATCCCCGGCACGGCCGCCGAGATCCTCGACGACGAGGTGCGCTGGGTCCTCACCAAGGGCAAGCTGCCGACGGCGACGTGGGTCGAGGTCGTCAAGACCGCGCACGAGCTGGGCATCCGCTCCTCCTCGACGATGATGTACGGGCACGTGGACCAGCCCCGGCACTGGCTCGGCCACTTCCGGCAGCTCGCGGAGATCCAGCAGGAGACGGGCGGCTTCACCGAGTTCGTCACGCTGCCCTTCATCCACATCAACGCCCCCGTCTACCTCGCCGGCATCGCCCGCCCGGGCCCGACCACGCGGGACAACCGCGCGGTGACGGCCATGGCCCGGCTGCTGCTCCACCCGCACATCCCCAACATCCAGACAAGCTGGGTGAAGCTGGGTGCGGAGGGTGCGGCTGAGATGCTCCGCTCGGGCGCCAACGACCTGGGCGGCACGCTGATGGAGGAGACCATCTCGCGGATGGCGGGCTCCTCTTACGGCTCCTACCGCTCGGTCCGCGACCTGACCGCCATAGCGGAGGCGGCGGGCCGCCCGGCCCGGCCGCGCACCACGCTGTACGGGGAGGTGCCGGGGGAGCGGCAGGAGGCGGCGATGGCCTCGGACGGGCATCTGCCGGAGCTGCTCCCGGTGCTGGGGAACGACCCGGAATAGACGATTTGGGCCGACCTGGGCGGCTCGCTATTCGTACAAGTGTTGCGGAGCTGTTGATGGGGGCCGATAGGACGGCGACAGTCCATGCGTAGGGTGGCCTGCATGTCTTGGCCCCAGAACCCCGAGCAGCCCCAGCAGCCCGCGCAGCCGCAGAACCCTCAGCCGCCGCAGGGCGGCTTCGGGCCGCCCCCCGTGTGGGGACCCGAGGGGACGGGCCACGCCGAGCCGACGATGGTCTCGCAGCCCGCCGTGCCGGCGCCGCCCGCGCCCGGTCCGGAGGGTTCGCCGCATGCGCAGCCCACGATGATCGCGCAGCCCGCGATGCCCTCGCCGCCGGGTCCGGTGGGCGGCGCCGGTGCCGTGCCTCCGCCGCCTCCGCCCGGTCCGGTGGGTGGCGCGGGTGCCGTGCCGCCTCCGCCCGCGCCGGGCCCGGTGTACGGCCACGGTCACGGCCCCGTGCCCGGTCCGCAGTCGGCGCCGCCCATGGCCACGGCCCCGATGCCGCACCTGCCGCAGCAGCCCGGGCCGGCGCAGCCGCCCGCGCAGCCGAAGAGCAGGACGCTCCTCGCCATCGTCGGCGGCGTGGTCGCGCTGGCCGTCATCGGCGGCGGCGTGGCCTTCGCGCTCCAGGGCGGCGGCAAGAAGTCCGACGACGCCAAGGGCGCGGGGCAGGCCTCCGAGGCGCCCGCGCAGCAGCCCTCGCAAGCACCGGCTGCGCCGGACGGCAGCGCCGCCCCGGGCGCTTCGGCCGCGCCGATGGTCGCCGGATGGCAGACGCAGAACAGCGAGACGCACCACTTCAGTTACGACGTACCGGGCAAGGCGGACAACTGGAAGGTGCTGCCTCCGGAAACCGCCATCGCCTACACCAAGGACGGCAAGCCCCTGGTCACCATGTCGGGTGCGGCCAACTTCCACGAGGGTGGCTGCGCTTCGCGCAACGACTCCTCCATCGGCGAGGCGGGCAAGGGCCAGCTCGCCCAGGTCGGCGTGCAGGGCGGCGCCAAGGACACCCCGCCCGAGCAGGCCGCCTACAACGTGGCGGGCAACTGGGGATTCGCGGCCTACGGCGGACTGAACGGCCACAAGCCGGAGATGAAGGTCGGCAAGGCGGTGCCGTGGAAGCACAATGGCATCGACGGCTTCACCTCCACCGCCGAGGTCACCCTGACCAACCGGGCGAGCTCCTGCGTCCCGCCCAAGGCCGTCGTGCACAGCATCGCGCAGAAGCTTCCCAACGGTGAGGTGCACGTCTGGGTGATCTACGCCGACCAGGGCGTTCCGGACGCACTGACGCCGGACCAGATCGAGAAGATCATGAACACCGTCCGGCCGTTCAAAAAGAGCGGTGCCTGATCAAGATCGGTCGATTACAGTGCTGTGCCGACCATAAGCGGATAGTCGCCAGGAGGCCGGAACGTGACCACTCTCGCCGGAGCGGGGGCCGGCGAAGCAGCCGGTTCCCTGCTGTGGAGCCGGGCCGAACAGCAGGATTTCCGCAGCCGGGTGCGCGGCTGCCTGCTCGGCGGTGCCATCGGGGACGCGCTCGGCGCGGGCATCGAGTTCCACTCCCTGGAGCAGATCCGTGCCGCTCACGGGCCGGAGGGCGTACGCGACTACGTCCCCGCCTACGGGCGGCGCGGCGCGGTCACCGACGACACTCAGATGACGCTCTTCACGGTGGAGGGGCTGATCCGGGCGCACACCCGGCGCGGCACCGGCGTCTGGCAGCCGGCCGCGGACGTCCACCGGGCCCATCTGCGCTGGGCCACCACCCAGCACTCCTGGGGGCCGGACGAGCGCGATCCGGACGGCGGCTGGCTCGCCCGCGAGGAGTGGCTGTACGCGCGGCGGGCCCCCGGCAACGCCTGCCTGTCGGGCCTCGCCGACGACCGGATGGGCACCCTGCAGTCGCCCAAGAACCCCGAGTCCAAGGGGTGCGGGACGGTCATGCGCTCCGCACCCTTCGGGCTGCTCGCGGGCTGGGAGCCGCAGCACGTCTTCCAACTCGCCGCCGAATGCGCCGCACAGACCCACGGCCACCCCTCGGGGATGCTGGCCGCGGCGGCCTTCGCCGTCATCGTGCACGGGATCGTGCGCGGCGAGGCGCTGGAGGCATCGGTCGGGCGGACGCTGGCGCTGCTGGCCGTACAGCCGGGGCACGAGGAGACCAGCCGCGCGCTCCAAGGGGCCCTGGATGCCGTCCGCCAGGGGCTGCCGACGCCCGAGCGGGTCCAGTCGCTGGGCGAGGGCTGGGTGGCCGAGGAGGCGCTGGCGATGGGCCTGTACTGCGCCCTGGTGGCCGAGGACGTGCGCCACGGTCTGCTGCTCGCCGTCAACCACGGCGGCGACTCCGACTCCACCGGCTCCGTCTGCGGCAATCTGCTGGGGGCGGTGCACGGGGAGACCGCGCTTCCGGCGGGCTGGCTCGCAGAGTTGGAGGGACGGGCGACGGTCCTGGAGCTCGCCGACGACTTCGCACTGGAGCTGACGCAGGGGACCACGCTGCACGGGCCGGACAGCCCGGCCGGTGCGTCGGCCGCCTGGCTGGCGCGCTACCCGCGCTCGTAGCCGGGCTGGGGCATGGCCGAGCCCCCTCGGCCGGTGGTCGTGCCGGCCGAGAGGGCTCTGGGCGGGGGTCGCGCCGAGGCGCGGATCAGATGTCGCGGGCGCCGTCGCCGACGGTCACCACGAACGCGGACCAGGCGCCCGGGGTGAAGCCGAGGGAGGGGCCCTGCGGGTCCTTGGAGTCGCGGACCGCGATGGACAGCGGAAGGGGGGACGCGACCTCCACGCAGTCTCCGTGGGCCAGCGAGTAGGAGGACTTCCGCCAGGTGGTCTTGCCCTGCTGGATCGCCATGATGTCTCCGATGCGGGTGTGTACTTCTTGTCGGATCAGAACGCCGGTTTCCCGAGGTGCGATCGACGTTACGCGCCAACATCACAAGATGACTGGGCCGTTCACTCGACCGGATGGCTTATTTCAGTGGCTCTTCCGTGGCTGGTGGGAGGAGGTGTAGCGTTCCGCCTCTTCGGCCGCCGGACGGGATATTTCGGGTAATTCGCCAGGGGGGAATGGGGTTCAGGGCTGGACGCCCGCGGTGTCCGTCCGGGACCAGTCCTCGGCGACCTTGAGGATGAACCGGCGGGAGTCCTCGGCGTTGAGCGCCTGCATGCGCAGGTGCTCGTACATCACGCTGTACGCCTGGACGTCGTTCGGTTTCTCCAGGTAGAGGTCGCTGGTGATCCCCTCCAGGTACACCGTGCTCGCGTCCTGCGGATCCTGGAACTCCAGGATGGAGAACTTCCCGTACATGCCCGGGTGCGCGCCCACCGCGTAGGGCAGCACCTGCACGGTGATGTGCGGCTGCATGCTGAGCTCCACGAGGTGCTGCATCTGCTCGCACATGATCCGGCCGCTGCCCACGATCCTGCGCAGCGCGGACTCGTCGATGACGGCCCACAGGCGCAGCGGGTTCTCCGGGTCGGTGATCCGCTCCTGGCGCCGCATCCGCACCTGGACGCGCCGCTCGACATCCGCCGCGGTGGCCTCCGGCCAGGAGCCCTCCGTCACCGCGCTGGCATACGTCTGCGTCTGCAACAGGCCGGGCACCAGTGAGACTTCGTACACCCGCAGCGACGCCGCGTCTGTCTCCAGCCCGATGTAGACGCTGTACGGAATGTCACCGAAGGCGTGCCACCAGCCTTGCTGGCGCGACTCCTTGGCCATCTGCATCAGGGAGTCGACGATGCGGTGGTCCTCGACCCCGTACACCCCGCACAGATCGCGGACGTCGCGCTGGCTGATGCTGCGGCGGCCGTTCTCCAGCCGGCTGATCTTCGACTGCGACACCAGCAGCCGCTCGGCCACCTCTTCGGCCGTCATGCCTTTGAGCTCACGGAGCTTGCGCAGCTCCTGCCCCAATCGGCGCCGCCTGACAGTGGGGTTGACGCTGGACGCCACGGGACGCACCTCCGGCTCCGTCATGCTGCTTCTCTCTGCTCCGCAGCCTGCCACCACCGGCCGGGGCGGCGCTGGAAAACGCTTACACCCAGTCCGCTTGTGGTGAACGGTACTTGACTGTACGGATGCACGCGCGGGGCGGCGGGCCGTACCGCCGTCCGGGACGGGCCGGCCCACCGCCCCGCGCCTGATGCGGCTCCCGAACCGGGTCGTGGGGACTGCGGTGCGGTCGGTTGGAGCGGAAGGTGTTACTTGTGGGACGTGCGCCGGTCGCTAGCGGTAGCCGAACCGTTTCACGAGGCGCCTGCGCGGGCCATGACGCCGCCACGGTGTGCCACCGGCTGCCGGGCTTCGGCCACGCCTGCGGCCTCCACCGACGGCCGTACGGCCGCCGCCCGGCGCCCGCCGCCACCGCCCGCGGTGCCCGCCGCGGCCGGTGCCCGCCGCGGTTGTGCCCCGACGCCGTTCTGTACGTCCATCACGGCGTGCGCCACGAGCCCACCCATCGGGTCGTGCCTGATCAGGTCCCGGAGCCGGGAACGCGAGGAGCGCCCCTCGTTGCCGGGGTAGAGATGCTTGCCGAGACCGACCGCATGGGCCAGGGCGGCGAGCGCCGCGGTCCGCGGGTCCGGCGGCACGCCGGTGCGGATCGCGCTGTCCAGCCGGTTCCTGATCTCCCGGCTGATGGCCGTGTCCGTCGCCTGGTAGCGCGTCGTCGGCAGTACCCCGCACATCTGGCCCGCCACGGCATGCACCATGCCGCACCGCTCCAGGTGCGTGAGATACGTCTGACGCAGGCCCAGCCGGGGCCCGCCGATCCAGTGGACCGCCCGGACCGGACTGCCGCGGCGGCGCAGCAGTTCGAGCGCGGTGTCCAGGGTCGGATCTCCTGTCGGCCGTGGGTGCACCACGGCGATACGATCCCCGTCTGGGGCTATCCGTCCGGCCAGTGCCAGCTCCACGAGCTGGGCTCCGGCGAGACCGAGGTCGAGCGACTGCGGCTGTGCGGTGGTACCCGTGGCCGGGTCCAGTGCCAGCAGCAGAAGCTCCTCCGGAATTGTTCTGCGGCTCCTGCCCATCCATGCCTCCCCGCGTGGATGAGTGACAGGGTGACCCCTCTCACATTGGTCTGTCGAGAGCGCGTGGTGACTTCGGGTGGGAACCGGTAGGTATGTCGTCTCGTCTTGCACATGGGTGAAGCCCGACAGGGTCCACTGACGGTGTACGCGCGATCGAGCGCGGCGGCGGCAGAGGACACTGGTAGACGTTGAGAGAATCGGGGAGCGGGGCGCGTGGCGCCCCGACTCGGCGTATGGCGCGGGAATTCAGGAGGCATCGGTGGCGGGCGAGTCCCCCGACAAGTCGGAGCAGCGGAAGTCGTCGGGGGAGACGACTGACAGCGAACGCGATCCTCGGCTCGGTGTTGCGATGTCGGCTGCGCCTGGGCGCAAGGCCGGTTCCGGGGCCGGGGCCGGGGCCGGTGCGGAGGCGGCCTCTGAGGCCGCGGATGCCGCTGGTGACGACGGCGACGGTCGCGACCGTAAGAAGGCCGGCGCCCCGGAGGGCGATGCGCGGCTGAAGGCCGCGGTGGCGGCGTGGGTTGCGGAATCCGACGCTCCGGATGACGAGGCCAACTCCGGCTCGGAGAAGCCGGGTGTGCCTGAGCCGCGGTCGGCGTCCGATAAGGACAAGCCGGGTGTGCCCGAGGCGCGGTCGGCGTCGGATGCGGAGAAGCCGGCCGACCGTGCGGCGACTGCCGCGGGCGCCAAGCCGGAGTCCGACGGCAAGAAGCCTGCCGACAAGGCGGACAAGCCTGCCGACAAGGCTGACAAGCCCGCCGCCGACGAGAAGTCCGCGTCCGGGGACGACAAGCCGGCCGAGCGGGCTGCTGCGGGCGACAAGCCGCAGGCTGAGCGCAAGAAGCCCACCGACCGGGCGACGGCTGTCTTCGGTGCGGTCAAGCCGCAGGCCGAGGCCGAGAAGCCGGCCGGTAAGGGCGAGGCGAAGGCCGAGCCGGAGACCGGTGGAAAGAAGCCCACCGACCAGGCCACCGCCGTCTTCGGTGCGGTCAAGCCTGCCGGTGACAAGCCGAAGGCCGAGGCCGAGAAGCCCACCGGTAAGGGCGAGGCCAAGAAGCCCACCGACCAGGCGACTGCCGTCTTCCGTACGGTCAAGCCGGCGGCCGGTGAGAAGTCCGCCGACGAGGCCAAGGCCAAGGCCAAGCCCACCGACCAGGCCACCGCCGCCTTCGGGACGGTCAAGCCGGCACCCAAGGCCGACGCACCCAAGGGCGCCGACCAGCCCACCGAGCTGCTCAAGGCTCCGCCCGTGCCGCCGGCCGGGAAGCCCGCGAGCCAGTTCGTCCCGCTGAAGAAGGACGACGCTCCCAAGGCTGCTCCCAAGGCCGCCCCCAAGCCTGCCGCGAAGCCCGCGGCCGCCAAGCCCGCCGTCCCGGTCTCCGTGCCGCCGCCCGTGGCGCCCGCGCCGCAGGCGCCCGGCGCGCCCCAGGAGCCCAAGGCGCCGCTCGACCTGCTCGCGCAGCTGACCAACACGCCTCCGCCGGCGCCGACCCCGGCTCGCACCGTCGCGCGTCGTCTGAAGATCTGGACGCCGCTGGTCGTGCTGCTCGCGATCATCTTCGTGGTCGTGCAGGCGTTCCGCCCGCTGCCCGACCCGAAGCTGGCGCTCGGGGCGAAGAAGGCTTACACGTTCGAGGGCGGCAACGCCTCCTTTGTCTGGCCGGACGAGGGCCAGTCCGCCGTGAAGGTCGTCGGCGCCGGTGACGTGGGCACGTTCGGCGGCCAGAAGCCCGTGCCGACCGCCAGCGTCGCCAAGGTGATGACGGCGTACGTGATCCTCAAGAACCACCCCCTCAAGGAGGGGGACAAGACCAGCAACATGGTCAAGATCGACGAGCAGTCGGAGAAGGAGGCCGGCGCTCAGGACGAGTCGCGGGTCCCGGTGCGCACGGGGCAGGAGTTCTCCGAGTACGACATGCTCCGCATGCTGCTCATCCCCTCCGGCAACAACATCGCCCGCCAGCTGGCCCGCTGGGACTCGCAGTCCGAGGACGCGTTCGTCAAGAAGATGAACGACACCGCCAAGGACCTCGGCATGACGAACACCACGTACACCGACCCCAGCGGCCTGACCCCGACGACCGTGAGCACGGCCGTCGACCAGGTGAAGCTCGCCGAAGAAGTGATCAAGAACCCGGTGATCCGGGACATCACCCAGCAGCCCAACGCCGACATCCCCGGCCTCTCGCCGAGCCGCATCAACAACAACAACGACACGCTGCTCGTGAAGCACACCGGCGTGCTGGGCATCAAGACCGGCTCCAGCACCCAGGCCGGCGGCACGCTGATGTGGGCGGGCCGGAAGAAGATCGACAACAAGGAGTACCTGATCGTCGGCGCGACGATGGACCAGCACTTCAAGGGCGGTCCGGACCCGAACGCCGAGAACAGCCTCACCAAGGTCAAGAACAAGAGCTACGAGCAGCTCACCGCCGTGCAGCAGGCCCTGCGCACCGCCACGGTCATCAAGAAGGGCGATGTCGTCGGCTATGTCGACGACGGCCTGGACGGCAAGACGCCCGTCGTCGCGACGAAGGACGTCGTCGCCGTCGGCTGGGCCGGCTTCGCCACGAAGTTCGCGCTCGAGACGGACGGCAAGAAGATCCCGCACACGGCGAAGGCCGGAACCGAGGTCGGCGAGCTGGTCGTGGGCAGCGGCGCGAGCGCCGTGAAGGTGCCGGTGGCCCTGCAGAAGCAGCTGGCCGAGCCGTCCTTCGGCGCCAAGCTCACCCGCCTCGGCTGAGCCGTGGCGCCGACGGCTCCTGGTCCGTACGAGTGGTGCGGACCGGGAGCCGTTCCGCGGCCGCGGCCGTGTGATGGCGCCGTGCTAGCGTCGCTGGGGTTTGCTCACCACAACCCGAGCATGCGTGAAGATGGGGGAGTAGACCTCGGGGGAAGACGGGGAGAGCCGCAGTGACCACCGTGGGGCCGGCGCGGGCCGGGAAGCCGGGAGAGACCGGTAGCGAGAGCGACGACGCGCCAGGGGTGGCAACCTCCCCCGTACGGCGTCTCCCGTCGTGGGCGACCGGATTGGACCGGCCACGCCGGGGATGGCGCGCGGCGCTCAACCGGACCGTGCCGGTCACGCTCGCCACGGCGGCCGTGCTGCACGTGCTGTGGGTGTTGTTCTTCGCGAACAGCGGCGGTGACCTCGCCGCGCAGGACGCCTGGGCGGAGTTCGCCCTCCAGCACCCGGCCTCGGCCTACAACCTGGCCTGGTACGGCGGGATGCACCCCGTCTCGTACAGCGTGATCTCGCCCTATCTGATGGCCCAGCTCGGCGTGCGCACCACGATGATGATCGCGGGCACCGTCTCGGCCGGGCTGATCGCCCTGCTGCTGGAGCGGAGCCGGGCCGTCCGCAAACCCCTGTGGCCTGCCCTCTACGGTACGTTCGCGCTGCTCTGCAACGCGATCTCGGGCCGGGTGACCTTCGGGCTCGGCACGATGTTCGGGCTGGCGGCGGTGGCCACGATCTTCGCCTGGCCGGTGGACTGGCGCACGGAGCGCAAGTACCGGTGGGGGAGGGCCGCCCTCGCGGGCGTGATGGCCGGGCTGGCGACGGCGTCGAGCCCGGTGGCGGGCCTGTACGTGGGCATCGTGGCGGCCGCGCTGTGGCTGAGCAAACGCCGTCCGGCGGCGTACGCGCTGGGCATCACGCCGGTCGTGGTGGTCGCCCTGTCGGCGTGGCTGTTCCCCTTCTCCGGCCGTCAGCCGATGTCTTTCCTCTCGGTGATCCTGCCGCTGCTCGCCGGTGTCTTCGGGATGGTGTTCACGCCCAAGTCGTGGCGGACCGTCCGGATCGTCTCGGCGCTCTACGTCCTCGGCGTGCTCCTGGTCTGGCTCATCCCCTCCCAGATCGGTACGAACATCGCCCGGCTCGGCATGATCTTCGGCGGAGTGGTGCTCGTCGCCGTGCTGACGGAGCTCAAGATGCCGCCGCGGGCCGAGCTGCTGCGGACGGGACGCACCTGGACGCTGACCGCCCTGGCCGTGCTGACCTGCACCGTCTGGCAGTCCGTCAACTCCATCAGCGACATCGTGCACACCACCCCCGCCGCCTCCTGGGCGCGGGAGCTGGCGCCGCTCGTCGACCGCCTGCAGAAGGTGGACGCCGCGCGCGGCCGGGTCGAGGTCGTCCCCGCCCGCAGCCACCGCGAGGCATCGGCCCTGGCCCCGTACGTCAACCTCGCGCGCGGCTGGAACCGGCAGGCGGACCGGGAGCGCAACCCCCTCTTCTACGAGGACGGCCGCCTCACCACCGCCAGCTACCGCGCCTGGCTGAGCCGCTGGGCGGTGCACTACGTGGTGCTGCCCACCGGAGAGCCGGACAATGCGGCCGTCGCCGAGGCCAAGCTGGTCGATGCGGGGCCGGAGTATCTGCGCCAGGTGTGGCAGGACGAGAACTGGCGGCTGTACGAGGTGAAGGACCCCACGCCGCTGGCCGCCCCGCCCGCGGTCGTGGAGCGGGCCGACGCGGGCGAGCTCACGATCACCGTGAAGCAGGCCGGGCCCGTGCTCATCCGCATCCCCTACTCGCCCTGGCTGGGTCTGGTGGACTCGAACGGCAAGGCCGTCCAGCCGCCGAAGACCGGGCCGAAGGGGGAGCCCCCGGTGAACGTCAACGGCTGTCTGACCAAGCAGGTGCAGCCGCCGAAGGAAGGCGAGCCGGAGGACGACTGGACGCTGCTGCGGGCGCCGCACGCCGGCACGTACCGGATCGCGGCCCCGTACAAGTTGCCTCGCGGTACGGGGTGCCCGGACGATCTGGTGCGGTAGTCGCCCGTGTGTCCGCGCTGACGCGCGTCGTCCTCAAACTCCCCCAGCTACCGCTGGGAGGTGCCCCCAGCGGGCTATTGAGTACTCACCGTCACCCGTTCGCCACGCTGGGGGACGGGCGTACGGACGATCTCCGCACCCCCACGGTGACCTGCCCCAACGCCCCCGAACCGGCTCTCCGGGAGCGGGAGATCTGAAGCCGTGTCAAGGTGCGCGCCCCGCGCCACCCCGCTTCGCTCGGCAGTGAGAAAAGCGCGGAACCCCGACTTCCCCCAGCGGCACACCCCGTGCCGCGTCCGCGCTCACGGAGGAAGCATGCGTACTACACGAGTGCTCACGGGGGCCGCCCTGACCATAGCCGCCGTCGGACTGGCGGGGGGCCCGGCGCTCGCCGGGGACTTCGGGAGGCTGGAGCTCAGCCCGGGCATGGCCCAGCCGGGCGAGATGGTCACGGCGAATACCGCCGCCTGCGGCCACGTCGGCCACGGCATGGGCGATGCCAGCGCGGTGGGCGGCCCCGCGTCGTTCGAGCTCAAGCCCGGCACGTACAAGGATGTCGTGGTCGGCCAGTTCAAGGTCCCCGCCTCGGCGAAGCCCGGCACCTACGGCATCGGCGTCAAATGCGACAACGGCAAGGAGGCCACCGGTGACCTGGTGGTCGGCAAGACCGCCTCCAAGTCCTCGCCCATGATGGCGAGCCCGAGCATGAGCATGCCCATGAAGCCGCCCAAGGGCGGCATGAAGACCGGTGTGGGCGGTACGAGCGAGGACTCGGGCACCGCCGAGATCGTGGCGGGCGCGGCCGTGCTGGCCACCGCGGCGGTCGGCGGCGTCTGGTTCCTGCGCCGCCGCGGCAGCGGCAGCGGGGCCTGACCACGCGACGTCCCCGGCCGGGCGGTCCCCCGCTTGGCCCCCGGACGCGCGCGCGGCGTCCGGGGGCGGGGGGCGGCCCCCTGGGGAAGCAGATGCGGAGCCCGGCGGAGAGCGCCTACCTGCGCGGCGCCCCGGCGCCCCGGCGCACGGCGCCGGACCGGGACCACGAGATCCGGCTCCGGGCCGTCGTGGCCGCCGTCATCGCCGCCGCGCTGTGGGTCGGCAGCTGGCTCGTCGACCGCGGTGCGCACGGGCAGTCGCCGCCCCCGCAGCCCTCGAAGGCCGAGGCGTTCGCCGCGCCCGGCGGGCCGCCCGCGGCCGGGCTCCGCCCGGACCAGCTCGTCGCGCCGCTGCCCGCCTCGGCCCCGACCCGGGTGCGGATCCCCGCCATCGGGGTCGACGCCCCGCTGATGCGGCTCGGGCTGCTGCCGGACGAGACGCTCGCCAGCCCGCCCGAAGGGGAGAGCAACCTCGCGGGCTGGTACGCGGCCGGGACGACGCCGGGCGCGGCCGGAACAGCGGTCGTCGCCGGGCACGTGGACACCGACAGCGGACCGGCCGTTTTCTACAGCCTCGGTGCCCTGAAGAAGGGGCACACCGTCGAGGTGGCGCGCACGGACGGCCGTACGGCGGTCTTCACGGTCGACGCCGTCGAGGTCTATGCCAAGGCCGACTTCCCCTCCGGGAAGGTCTACGGGACCTCGGGGCGGCGGGCCGAGCTGCGGCTGATCACCTGCGGTGGCGGCTTCTCCCAGGAGGAGGGGGTCTACATGGGCAACGTGGTCGTCTACGCACACCTGACGGCCGTGCTCCAGCCGCCGCAGCTCTTCCGCTCGCCGCGGCCGCTGCTCAACTGACCGGGCCCGGCGGGCGCAGGCCGGACCGGCCTGCGCCCGCCGGCGCATCAAGCGGAAGGAGCCGAAGAAGCCAGCCCCGCCAGCACGTCGAGGATCGGCTGTCCGTACTTGGCCAGCTTGCTCTCGCCCACACCGCCGACCGTGCCCAGCTCGTCGAGCGAGCCGGGCAGGGCCGTGGCGATCTCGCGCAGGGTCGCGTCGTGGAAGATCACGTACGCGGGCACGCCCTGCTCCCTCGCGGTGGCCGCACGCCAGGCGCGCAGCTCCTCGAAGACCGGCACCGCCGCCTCGGGCAGATCGTCCGGGACGGCCCGCTTGCCCGCGCCGCCGGACTTCGAGCCCTTCGCGGCGGACGCACGGGCGGGCTTCTCCGGCTCGCGGCGCAGCAGCACCTCGAGCCGCTGTCCGAGCACCTCGGCGCTGGCGTCGGTCAGGACGAGCGTGCCGTACTCGCCCTCCACCGCCAGCAGCCCCTGGGCCAGCAACTGCCGCACCACGCCCCGCCATTCGGCGACGCTCAGCTCGGTGCCGATGCCGAACACCGTGAGGCCGTCGTGGTCGTGCTGGATGACCTTGGCGGTCTTCTTGCCGAGCAGGATGTCGATGATCTGGCCCGCCCCGAACTTCTGCCGCCGCTCCCGGGCCAGCCGGAAGACGGCCGACAGGAACTTCTGGGCGGCGATCGTGCCGTCCCAGGTGACCGGAGGGGCCAGGCACGTGTCGCAGTTGCCGCAGGCCGTGCTCTGCTGGCCGAAGTAGGCGAGCAACTGCACCCGGCGGCACTCGACCGTCTCGCACAGGGCGAGCATGGCCTCCAGGTGCGAGGCGAGGCGGCGGCGGTGGGCGTCGTCCCCCTCGGAGCCGTCGATCATCTTGCGCTGCTGCACCACGTCCTGCAGCCCGTAGGCCAGCCAGGCCGTCGACGGCAGGCCGTCGCGCCCGGCGCGGCCGGTCTCCTGGTAGTAGCCCTCGACGGACTTCGGCAGGTCGAGGTGGGCGACGAAGCGGACGTCCGGCTTGTCGATGCCCATGCCGAAGGCGATGGTGGCGACCATCACCACGCCGTCCTCGCGCAGGAAGCGCGACTGGTTGGCGGCGCGGGTGCCCGCATCGAGACCGGCGTGGTACGGCAGCGCCTCGATGCCGTGCTGCGCGAGGAAGACGGCGGTGTCCTCCACGCTCTTGCGCGACAGGCAGTACACGACGCCCGCATCCCCGGCGTGCTCGGTGCGCAGCAGCTCCAGGAGCTGCTTCTTGGGGTCGTTCTTCGGCGCGATGCGGTACTGGATGTTCGGCCGGTCGAAGCTGGCGACGAAGTGCCGCGCCTGCTGCAGACCGAGCCGGGCCGCGATCTCGGTGCGGGTGGCGTCCGTGGCCGTCGCGGTCAGGGCGATGCGCGGCACGTCCGGCCAGCGCTCGTGCAGCGAGGACAGCGCCAGGTAGTCGGGCCGGAAGTCGTGGCCCCACTGGGCCACGCAGTGCGCCTCGTCGATGGCGAAGAGGGAGATCTTGCCGCGGTCGAGCAGGCGCAGGGTGGCCTCCACGCGCAGCCGCTCGGGCGCCAGATAAAGCAGGTCCAGCTCCCCGGCGAGGAACTCCGCCTCGACCATCCGCCGCTCGTCCGCATCCTGTGTGGAGTTCAGGAATCCGGCCCGCACGCCGAGCGCCCGCAGTGCGTCGACCTGGTCCTGCATCAGCGCGATCAGGGGCGAGACGACGACGCCGACACCGGGCCGGACGAGCGCCGGGATCTGATAGCACAGCGACTTGCCGCCGCCGGTCGGCATCAGGACGAGCGCGTCGCCACCGGCGACCACATGCTCGATGATCTCTTCCTGCTCGCCCCGGAACGAGTCGTAACCGAAGACGCGCCGCAGGCATTGCAGAGCATCGCTGACACCTGCGGTGCCGGTGAGGGCGGGGGGATCCGTGAGCTCGGCCATTCGGGAAGTCTACGAGGATCGCGCCCCGTGCACCGGGGCCTGTGGATAACCCGCACGACCGCCGGCCTGACCTGCTACGACCGTCGGGCGGACCTGCTGCGACCGCCGGGCGACCCGCTACGCCACCTCTATCCCGTACTCCTGCACCAGCGCCTCCAGCCCGCCCGGATACCCCTTGCCGCCGACGACGAAGTCCCAGTCGCCGCTCGCCCGCCTGCGGAAGGAACCCAGGACGAGCGCGGTCTCGCCCGGCCGCCCGTCGGAGACCTCCAGCTGCCCCAGCTCCGCGCCCGAGGCGTCCGACAGGCGGATGCGGGCGTCGGTGAACCGCGACAGATCGGCGTCCGGATCGGCCTCCGGGTCTATGGCCGCCACCAGCACCAGCCGGTCCGCGACCGAAGGCAGCGCCTCGAAGGCGACCGCCAGGGCTGCCTTGTCGGCGCCGCCGGGCGCGACCGCCCGCACGGTCCCGTCGGGCGTGCGCGGATTGTTGTAGAAGACGAAGTGGTCCTCGCTGAGCACCTGCGGGCCCGTGCAGACCAGCGCGCACACGTCCAGCGCCACGCCGCCCGACCAGGACATCCCCAGCACGTTGTGGTCGCCGTCCACGGCGGCATCCGGCGCCGGGGCCTTCGGCTGCGGCGCACCGCCGCCCAGCCGCCCGCGCAGCCCGTGCTCGGCCAGCAGGGCCACCAGCTCCTCGCCGGAGACCAGTGTGAGCGGCTTGCCGTTGGCGAAGGCGTACGAACCCGGGCCGAAGCCCGAGGTGGTCACGAGCACCCCCTTGTTCGCGCCCGCCCCCTGCACCGTCCCGTACAGGTCGCGCACCGCCGTCGGCGGCACCGTCTTGCGGTACCGCTTCACCTGCACGATGATCCGCCCGCCGCTGATCGGGTCCGGATCCAGCGCCTCCACGTCCACGCCGCCGTCGTTCGACCGCTGCGTCATCACCGCTCGCATGCCGCGGGCCCGGAACAGCTCCGCTACCAGCGCCTCGAACTCGATCGGATCCATCTCGAAGAGGTCGGGGTCGTCCCCGCCGCCGTGCGAGACGACACCCCGCCCCACCTCGCCGGGCGCCCGCCCCGGCCGTACCGCCGCGAGCTGGTCCGGGCGGGCCGACAGCTGCCCGCCGAGCCCGTCGGCGAGACAGTCCACGGCGCTGACCTGCTCCAGGTGCAGCTGCGCGAAGGACTGCCGGGAGACGGTGACGGAGGCCAGCACGATGTGCGTACGCCGCCCGGTGGCCGGATCGTGCTCGTCCACGAAACCGTTCAGCGCCACCGACTCCAGCGCCCCGAAGCCGTCCGCCGCGAACAGCTCCCGCAGCGCCAGCAGCACGCACTGCGCCAGCACGTCCCGGTAGAGCGCGCGCCGCTGGGTGAGCGGGCGGGCCGTCTCCTTCTCCTCGTCCGCCGTCGGCATGTACCGCACCGACTTCGTCTCCGGCACGATGCCGAAGCCCGGCAGCTCCCAGTCCAGCACCAGCTGGCGCGCCCCCGGGTCGTAGGCGGCCGAGACCTGGTGCGGGAAGTCCTGCGGCCAGGCGCCGGAGGCGTAGAGCGCGGCGGAGAAGTACTCCACCACCGCATCCGGATCCCCCTCGCGCAGGGCGGCCGTCATCTCCCCGATGCCCGCGTTGTGCCGCCGGATCTCCGCGAGCGTCGTGGCGGCCCACTGGTCGTACTGCTGCTGGTACGCGGCCAGCTGCTGCCGGCGCACCGCCTCGGCATCCTGCGCGGCGCGCTGGTCCTGCTCGTACTGGGCGCGGCTGCCGAAACGGTAGGCGTTCGGATCGGGCATTGCGACGGGCTGCCCCAGGTGCCCCGGGTTGAACGGCTCCACCTGCTCCGGCCGCCCCAGCATGTCCGGCGTGAAGCCCGGCGCCCGGCACCCGGCGGCCAGCAGCCCCTCCAGCGCCGCGACCTGCGCCTCCAGCTCCTCGGTGCGCCGCCGGGCCTCGGCCTCCCGCGCCTGGCGGTACGCCTGCCGCTGCTCGCGGTCCTGCCGGGCGACCTCGCGCTCGTACGCCCGCTGCTGCCGTTCCTCTTCGCGCTGCTGCTGCACCGTCGCCCGGTGCCGGGCCTCCTGCTGGCGCTGCTGCTGGCGCTGCGCCTCGGCCCACATGCCTATCAGTCCATTGGAGCGGCGGCTCATACGGTTCATGCCCTCCCCCCGGGACACCCCCGCGTCCCGGAACCGCGTACGTACTGGCTCCACGACCAGCGGTGACCAGTCGACTTTAGTCTGCTTCGACGGACTGTTCTTGGACGGCCGGTTCTGCTGCTCGATCTACTGCTTCACGGTCGATGGCGGAGCCACGCCGACTGATCCGGTGAAGACCGCCCGGACCGCAAGCCGTTGTGTCCGCCAGTAGCGCCGGACCGTGCACGAGCAGGTGTACATGGTTGTTCTCCCCGTTGAACTCGACCAGTTCGCACCTCGAAGTCGGCGCATACTGCGCGCGGCATGCGGTTGCGGTACAGCTTCCGCCTGTACCCGAACGGTCCTCAGCGCTCGGCGCTGGCCCGGGCGTTCGGGTGCGCGCGGGTGGTCTGCAACGACGCGCTCCGCGCCCGTGAGACCGCCCGCGCCCATGGCGTGCCGTTCCCGAAGACGGGGGACCTGTCCAAGCTGCTGATCACCGAGGCGAAGAAGACCGGGGAACGCGCCTGGCCAAGTCGGTGCACGACGCCGGATGGGCGTCGTTCCTGGCGATGCTGGAGTACAAGGCGGCCCGGTACGGACGCACCTTCATACACATCGGCCGGTTCGAGCCCACCTCGCAGGTGTGCTGCGTGTGTGGCGTGAAGGACGGCCCCAAGCCCCTCCACATCCGCGCGTGGGAATGCCCGGCATGCGGGAGCGTCCTGGACCGGGACATCAACGCGGCGGTCGACATCGCCAAGGCCGCCGGACTGGCGGTATCAGCCTGTGGAGCGCAGGTAAGACCGGAACACGTTCCGGCACGGCGCAGAGAAGCAGGAACCCACCGAGACGGTCAACCGACCGTGGCAGGAATCCCCGCGCTTTAGCACGGGGAGCGGAAGTCAAGCCCTGTCAGGAATGTGCTCGGCGGGAGGGTTGAGCCCCAGCGACCGGAGGAGGTCGAGCATCTCGGCGAGGTAGAGATGGCCGGGGTTGTGTGTCTGGGCGCGCAGGTGTCCGAACACTTCCAGCGACACCAGGCCGTGCATCCGCCCCCACAGGCGCAGGGCGAGCGCGACGGCGGCCGGCGGCAGTCCGGGGTACTCCTCGCGGACCGCGGAGACCAGGGCGGGCGTGAAGTCCGACCACAGGTGCCCGCCCGCCGGCTGCAGCGGCTCGGCCTCCGGCCAGACGGCCGCGACGAGCCCGGTCAGCCCCACGCAGGTGCGGCGCTCGGCCTCCGGCGCCGCCCCGCCGTCCGGGGGCTCGTAGCCGGGCACCGGATCGCCGTAGACCAGCCGGAAGCCTTCGGGGTGCGCGAGCGCCCACTCGCGGAACCCCTGCGCCCAGGCCAGGAGGCGGCCTGCCGTGTCATCGGCCGGACGGGCGTCGCGCGCGGCCTCCACGGCGCCGACGAGCGAGGTGTGCACATCGTTGATGAGCGTGGTGACCAGGTCGTCGCGGGTGGCGTAATAGCCGTAGATCGCGCCGGCGGTCATCCCCATCTCGCGGGCGATGGCGCGCAGTGAAATGGCGCCCGGACCGCCCTCTGCCATCAGCCGGAGCGCGATGGCCTTGATCTCCGCGCTGGTCTCGGCCCGGAGCCGCTCGCGACGGCTCTGCCGCTGCTCGCTCACGCTGTCGATTTTACTGCGTTGTGGTCGTGCGTGCCGTGCAGCGGATGAACGCCGTGCAGGGGCTGCCGATAGCCTGCGGGCGTGACGTCTTCGCGCACGGAGGTTCTGCGCACGGCGGTCCTCGCTGCGCTGGCCGTGACGGTCCTGGGCGCGGCGACCGCCCCCGGCACCGACCCGGTGCGGGCGCTGTACGGCTCCGCGAACCGCACGATGCCCACGCCGCGCCATGTGGTGGCTCTGACGTTCAACGCGGCGTGGAACGACAAGGGTCTCGACGCGATCCTCGGGACGCTGCGCGAGCACCACGCCCCGGCCACCTTCTTCCTGACCGGTGCCTTCGCCGAGCAGCACCCCGATGCCGCGCGCACCATCGCGGCGGCCGGGCAGGGGATCGCCAGCCACTCCTACAGCCACCCGCACTTCGGGGAGCTGTCCCCTGGGGAGCGGGCGGCGGAGGTCCTCAGGGCGGACCGGGCCCTCCGCAAGGCCATCGGCTCCGCACCGCTGCCGTTCTTCCGCTTCCCCTACGGCGAGACCACCCCGCGGCAGATCACCGAGGTCAACGCCCTGGGCTTCGCCGACATCGAGTGGACCGCCGACACAAACGGCTACCTCGGCACGGGGCGCGGCATGACCGTGGGCAAGGTCGTCCAGCGGGCATTGGACGCGCTGCGCCCCGGCGAGATCGTCCAGATGCACGTCGGCACCTCGGAGAACCAGGCCACGATCCTCGACGCCGAGGCCCTGCCCCGACTTATCGAAGCGCTCCGCGCCCACGACTACGAAATCGCAGACCTCCGCGACTTCCTCGGCGCCCGCACACAGGCAAACGACCCGGGGCGGCCCTGGTTCTAACAGGGCTTCGGGCCGAGCGCAGGTTCGCCGAACCGATCGCCTATCTTTGGCCGTTGAGCCAACCAGGGGGGATTGGTGGACATAAACATCAAGACGGACCAAGTGCGGCAAGGCGCCGGAGGAACCGAGTCGGCCGCGCACACGGCGCTGGAAAACCTCCGCCGGTCTCTCGATTCGAGCGATACGGCAGCCGACGGTCACCACGGCTGGACCGCTGCGGCAGCTTTGAAGCAATGCGCGACCGCCTGGGAGGACCACATGGTCGACCTGGCCAAGCAGATGAACACCATGGCCGAGAACCTCCACAGCTCGGCGAACGCCTACGACGCCACTGATCTGCAGGAGAAGGACGCCATTTCCAGGATCCGGCACGGGCTCTCCGAATTCGGGAGGAGCTGAGCCGTGGTCTCCTATCACGACCTGTACGGCTGCCGCGTCGACCAGTGGAAGAAGGCGGCCGACGACTGGGTTGCCCTTTCCAGACGTTCCGAAGCCGCCGCCGAGGACATCCGCGCACAGGGCAAGAAGCCGCTCGACGAGCACTGGGCGGACGCCACGGGCAAGAAGGCGGGCAAGCGTCTGGAGGACATCGCCGACCGCCTGGAGGCCGGTGGCGACATCACCAAGGGCGTGGCCATGGTGCTCGACGGCCTGGCTTACTCGATGGAGTGGGCCCAGCGCACGCTGTTCCACGCGGTCGAGCTCGCGAACGAGTACGGGCTGCACATCCAGGACGGCCACGCTGTCGGCTCCTACACCGGTCCGACGGGCCCCAATGTGCCGCTGGACGTCGGGGCCCGCAACAGCACCGCCTACGCCAAGGAGCAGGAGCGCGTAGCCGAGATCAACGGCCTGATCGAAGAATCGTTGCGCCAGGCCACGCAAGCCGACGGGAAAGCGGCCGCCGAGCTGGCCAAGCTGGCGAAGACGGTCAACGTCGCCGACACCAGTAAGGCGCACAACGAGATCGAGGTCGAGGCCTCCCGTGTCGAATTCGACATGCTCAGGGCGGACATCCCGGTCGGCAAGGACCCGCACCTCGTCCGCGCCTGGTGGGACGGACTGACATCAAAGCAGCAGAAAGACCTGATGCGGGCGGATCCCGTGACCCTCGCCGACCTCAAGGGCCTGCCATCGGCAGTCGGGCGGGAACTCAGAGGCGCTGACGGCAAGATCGACCGTGTGGAGATGGTGCGGTACGCACTGGATCACTGGGACAAGAAGGACGATCTCCACTTCAGGAACAACTGTGCCAATTTTGTGTCATCAGCCCTTGAAGCCGGTGGCATGGAGAAGAAGCTCGGCGTTTGGACGGGGCCCATGGGTGACAACACCTGGGGCCGGGAGAGCGGCGTGGGATGGGACGCGATCGACCGGCGGGTCTACCACTCACGCTCATGGGCGCTGGCCAAAGACCTGCAGAAGTTCCTGCTGCGCAACGGTGGCGACGAGGTCCCAAGGTCGCAAGCGCGCCCTGGCGACGTCATCTTCTACGAGCAAGTGGCCCCTGGCGCCTCGGAGCCCCCGGGTGAGACCTACCACGCCGCCGTCGTCACGTCCGTAACACCCGACGGCGACATCAAGTTGACCCAGCACACCAGCTCATGGCAGAACGTCAGCCTCGACAGCCGCGTGCACATCGCCACCAGGAACGAAGGTGAGCAACGCATCCACATCGTCCGCCCTCATCCGGATTGGTACTGATGGCTACCTCACCTTCCTCCGCTCCCATCGACCCCGCAGCACAGAAGCGCCCGCTCGGGCTGGGCGCGCTGATCGCTGGGCTGTGGGTGCCACTCGCGACCGTTGCCGGCGTGGTCACTTCCTGGCAGGTGGAGGGCATCGACCGGGACTGGGTCGACCGGCAGCAGGCGGCATGTCGGCACATGCCCTTCCCGGCAATGGAATATCTCGCCGCCTGGACAGGGCCCGTCCTCGGTATATCGGCAGTCGTTGTCTGCGTCCTGCTCGCCAAATGGATGCGCCGACGGCACGGCGTTCGGATCTGGGAGACGAAGTGGGGGCTGCTGGCCTACTTCTGTGTCTGGCCCAATGTGCTGACGATCCTGCTGGAGCTGTTCACCCTGTATGCCACCTACTCGCCCATCGATTCGGGTCCGATTCTGGGCGATTGCCGCTTCGGCGGCCCGTAAAGCCCCTAAAGACCGATTCCGGCGCGCGGACCATTGCGCCGGCCCGTTGTCTCCGCCGTCGTGACCGACTCGGCGGTGCCGGCGAACAACAGGCAGCGACCAGGTGACCAGGTTCGCCCACCCTCCCCGTCTTACAGCCAGCCGTTGCGCTTGAAGCCTCGGTGGAGGAGGAAGCAAGCGACGAGGATGACGCCGATCGCGAGGGGGTAGCCGAAGCGCCAGCGCAGTTCCGGCATGTGGTCGAAGTTCATGCCGTACATGCCGGTGACCATGGTGGGTACGGCGAAGATGGCCGCCCAAGCAGTGATCCTTCGGGCGTCGTCGTTCTGGGCCACGGCCACCTGCGCGAGATGGGCCTGGAGGATGGAGTCGAGCAGCGTGCTGAACGCGGTGATCTGCTCGGTGACTCGGGCGAGGTGGTCGGCGACGTCGCGGAAGTAGGCGCGTGTCTCGGGGTCGACGGAGCGCAGCGGCGTGGTGGAGAGCACTTCCAGGGGGCGGGCGAGCGGGACCACGGCCCGCTTCAGTTCCAGGACCTCGCGCTTGAGCTGGTAGATGCGGCCGGCGTCCGCCGTCCGGGAGCCCTGAGGGGAGAAGACTTCGGTCTCGACCTCGTCGAGGTCGTTCTGGACGGCGTCGGTGACGGTCAGGTAGTCGTCGACGACGTGGTCGGCAATGGCGTGCAGCACCGCCGAGGGCCCCTTGGCCAGCTGTTCGGGGTGGGCTTCGAGGTCCTCGCGGAGCGGGCCGAGTGAGCCGTGGCGGCCATGGCGGACGGTGACCACGAAGTCGGGGCCGGTGAAGACCATGATCTCGCCGGTGTCGACGACCTCGCTGGTGGCGGTCAGCTGCTCGTGTTCGACATAGGTGACGGTCTTGAGGACGGTGAAGAGGATGTCGCCGTAGCTCTCCAGCTTGGGCCGCTGGTGGGCCTGGACGGCGTCCTCGACGGCCAGCGGGTGGAGGTCGAACACCTCGGCGACCTGGGCGAACTCCGTCTCGGTCGGCTCGTGCAGGCCGAGCCACAGGAAGCCGTGGCCGTGTTTGCGTACCTGCCGGACGGCTTCCTCGACCGTGTCCGTAACGGGCTGCCGGACGCCGTCGCGGTAGACCACGCAGTTGACGACGGACGAGCCGAGCGGGGAGCGGGCCGGGTGGCTGAGGTCCACGCGGCGGCGGCTCTGCCGCGTCAGGCGGGCCACTTTGCGCAGGTCGCCGACCATCGACATACGGGACTCTCCTTCGCCGGCTCGGGGTCCGGACAGTGTGCCAGGGGAGGGTCACGGTCCCGTAGGCGTGAGGTCAAGCGCCGGTCATGGATTGGGAGAGCGGGTCGGCGGGGGCGTATCGTTGACACGGTTTTGATGAGACACCTCGTTCGGTGAGGCGTCTTCACGGACACAGGCCACTGATCCCACCCGTCGAGAGACGCTCCGGATCAGGACAGGTCTCCCCGGCCCAAGGGGTGACCCCAAGTGGCTTCCCCGCGAATGCGGGGACACGCCGTGGAGTGCCAAAGCTCTGACGAGTTGGGGTGCGCCGGGTCTTCCTTCCGGCTGCCCTGCCGTATGGCCGCAGCGTCGTGCGCGGCCGGGATCGGGAGGAGGCGAGCATGGACAGTAGTCCGGGCCATAGTCGGCCCCTTCCCGCGTTGTCCTCGCCGTCCCTTCGCGGCCTGAGACAGCCCGTTCTCTTCCACTGACCCGACCCCGCCCGGCCCCGTCGCGGGCCTGCCCGGCGCGTCGGGTCGCCGTGTGTCCTGCCGCCGCGTCCGGAGCAGGGGGAGAGCGCGCTGCCGTGGTCGCCCGGTGCCCCGTCATGCCGGGGCAAGGGGGTGTTCATCTTGTCCGTCAACACTCTGCTCATGTCCACTTCGGCCCGTCTGCGCGACCGCCGGGTCCATCTGGAGCGCGGCGCCACCGCCTCCAAGGCGGTCCGCACCTCCCTGGTCTCGCTGGCCGGGCTGATCGGCGGCCCGGTCACCAACCAGGCCGGCGAAGAGGTCGGCCGTGTGGTCGACGTGGTCGCCCGGCTGTACGGCGAGGAGTCGTATCCGCCGGTCACCGGGCTGATACTGCGCATCGGGCGGCGGCGTACGTTCCTGGCCTCGGACGCCATCGGCAGGGTGCACGCCGGGCACGTACGGCTGCGCACCGCGCGGATCGACATGCGGGACTTCGCCCGGCGCCCGGGTGAGGTGCTGCTTGCCAGGGACGTACTCGACCACCAGCTCGTCGACGTGGACGGCGTGCAGGTCACCCGCGCCGCCGACCTGTACCTCGCACCGCTGGTCGACAAGGTGGTGCTGGTCGGCGTCGACGTCTCCCTGCCGACCCTGCTGCGCCGGCTCGGCCCGCGCCGCTGGCAGGCCCG
Organism: Streptomyces olivoverticillatus; assembly: GCF_014203555.1. GTDB lineage: Bacteria > Actinomycetota > Actinomycetes > Streptomycetales > Streptomycetaceae > Streptomyces > Streptomyces olivoverticillatus. The sequence goes on from NZ_JACHJH010000005.1 coordinate 292,382, forward strand.
GCCCACTCCGGAGCGGGTGCTGGACTGGCAGGCCGTCGCCCCGTTCGCCGAGCAGGCCACCGAAGGCCCGCCGGAGGTGCGGCTGCGCGCCTCCCGGACCGCGCTGCACCGGCTGCGCCCGGCCGACCTCGCCGACATCCTCGAAGACCTCGGCCGCAGCGAGCGCCAGCAGCTGCTGGGCTGGCTGGAGCCGGAGCATGCGGCGGATGCGCTGGAGGAGATGGAACCGGCCGAGCTGGAGAACCTGCTGCGCGAGGCCCAGCCGGACCATGCCGCCCGGCTGATCGACGAGATGGAGCCCGACGAGGCCGCCGACGCCCTGCGCGACCTCACCGGGGAGGAGCGCGAGGCGCTGCTGGCCCGCATGCCGACCGGCGAGGCGGCGGAGCTGCGCCGGCTGCTGACGCACCGGGAGGGCACGGCGGGCGGCGCCATGACCATCCTGCTGGTCACCGCCCGCCGGGACGAGACCGTCGCCGAGGTGCGAGGCCGGCTGGCCCAGCAGGCCGAGCACCGTACCGAGATCGATGCCGTCGCCGTCGTGGACGAGCAGGACCGCCTGCTGTGCGATGTCGGGCTGTTCGACCTGGCAGTGGCAGAGGACACGGCCCCGATAGCCGACCTGGTGTCCTGGCCGGCCCAGTTCGGCCCGCCCGTCACCGTCCACGCCGACACCCCGCTGGCCGAGGCCGCCGACCAGCTCGTCGCCGCCCGCGCCTCTTCCCTGCTGGTGGTCGACGACACCGACCGCCCGATCGGCCGGATCCTGGCCGACGACCTGCTCGACGCGATGCTGCCCGAACGCGGGCGCCTGCACTTCCGGAGGTTCCTCCAGTGACCCGCGACCTCGACACCGCCACTGTGCCGGAGGCCACGGAGCGCCCCGTCCGCCGTACCGGCTGGCGGCGCATCACCATGGTCGCGGCGATCGCGGGCCCCGGCCTGGTCGCCGCGAACGCGGGCAACGACGCCGCCGGCATCGCCACCTACGCCTCGGCAGGCTCCCAGTTCACCTACGGCACCCTGTTCTTCATGGTCCTGGTCACCGTCGCCCTGGTGATGGTGCAGGAGATGGCCGTCCGCCTCGGCGCCCACACCGGCAAGGGCCTCGGCGCGCTGATTCGCGAGCAATTCAGCCTGCGCCTGACCGCGCTCGCCGTCTTCTGCCTGCTGCTGGCCAATACGGGGCTGGTGGTGAGCGAGTTCGCGGGCATCGGCGCCGCCTTCGAACTGCTCGGCGTCCCCAAGTGGGCGGTCATCCCGCCGGCCGCGATCCTGCTGTGGGCGCTGGTGCTGTTCGGCTCGTACCGCTGGGCCGAACGCATCTTCCTCATCATGTCACTGGCGTTCTTCGCCTACCCGGTCGCCATGATCCTCGGCCGCCCCGACTGGGGCGCCGTCGGCCACCACCTGGTCGTCCCGCACATGGAGCCCAACAAGGACTTCATCCTTCTCGCGGTCGCGTTGATCGGTACGACGGTCAGCCCGTACATGCAGTTCTATGCGGCCGCAGGCGTCGTGGACCGCGGCGCCAAGCCGGCCGACTACCCCCTCATCCGCGCCGACGCCGTCCTCGGCGCCGTCTTCGCCTGCGTCATCAGCCTGACCATCATCATCGCCACCGCCTCCGCCATCGGCGGCACCGGCCCGCTCGACTCCGCTGCTCAGGCCGCCGAGGCCCTCAAGCCGGTCGCCGGCCAGAACGCCGAACTCCTCTTCGCCGTCGGCCTGCTTGGCGCCTCCGCCCTGGCCGGAGCGGTCGTCCCACTGTCGGCCAGCTACGCCATAGGAGAGGCGGCCGGCGTGGAGCGCTCGGTCTCCCGCAGCTTCCGTGACGCCCCGCTGTTCCTGGGCCTGTTCACCGCCCAGATCGTGCTGGGCGCCACCGTGGCGATGACCCCGGTCGACGTCATCCAGCTGCTCATCGGCACCCAGGTCCTCCAGGGCCTGATCAGCCCCATCGTCCTGGTCTACCTGCTGGTACTGACCAACCGCCGTTCGGTCCTCGGCGCCGCCGCCAACGGACCGCGCTACCGAGCCGCCGCCACCGTCGTGGTCGTCGGCGTCGCCTGCATGTCCACCATCCTGCTGGTCCAGACGGTGCTCGGCTGGCTCGGCCTGGCGTGAGGCGCAGAGCAGCGGAGAAGCTGTGCGCTGCGAGCGTGCTGCGAGCGCGAAGGCCCTCCCGTCCGACGGACGGGAGGGCCTTCGCCAGGTGTTTCTCTGTGCCCCCGGGCAGATTCGAACTGCCGGCACCCGCTTCAGGAGTGGGATCGAATCCTTGCCGGGTCGTGCGTGGCGCTGCCGCGTGATGCTGTCCCACCTGGTCAGCGTCACACGGCTGTGTGCTTCATCCGGCTCATGGCGGCCTGTGCCGGACAGTCCGCTCACGCATCGCGCACGCACGTCGGCATCAGTCGGCAATGTCGGAGCGGGCCTCCCCGTCGGGAATGCCCGCTCCGGCGAGGACACACGGCTGCGGGACTGTCACGCCCGGCGGTATCGCAGTCCCCCGTCTGTGCGGTGGCCGTCGTGGATCCGGGCGCATCGGACCGGCTCGACACAAGGGCAGGCGAACAAGCCACACCCCGGAGCCGAGCATGTCGGAGAGAGGCATTCATCTGCAGGCCGGTGCGTTGCCTTCGGAGCCGGCCCCGCGGACCGGGATGAGGGGGGTGAACGTGGCCGGAGCCCTTCTGGTGAGGGAGAGTCGGCCGCCGATGGAGTGGGCCAGTTCGGAAGCGCGGTTCTCTGCGCCGCCTCGGCACACTGAGCCCGTCGGCCGGGTGGGCCGGCCGGGCGCTGTGCGGTCTGTCAGCCCATGTCCGTCAGGAGGGCGTTCAGTTCCTTCTCCTGCTGCGCAGGCGACATCGGCGGGTTCGAGTGATCGATGCCGAACGTCTTGAGCACCTCGTCCATCTGGGCGTCGATGGAGGTCCAGCCGGTCTGGTCCAGCGGCTGCAGCGAGGCCTGGTCGGCGTCCCACAGGTCACGCAGTGACTGGGCGGCCGCGTGCGCGCCGGTCGCGTTCCCCGAGCGTGCGTCCTTGAGCGAGGTGGAGGCGAGGGTCTTCAGCGCAGCGACCTTGGCGGGCGGGAACTTCTTCACCGCCTGGCCGGGAGCCATCTGGACGGCGGAGGTGTTGTCGGTCTCCGGCGCCGGGCCGACGTGCGGCTGGCCGTGGGCCCAGACCAGCAGGCCCGCGGTGGCGACGGCCAGCAGTCCGAAGCCGGCAAGCGCGGTGCGCTCCTTGCGCGGGTTGCTGGTGGCCGGTGCGGCGTGGGTCGCCTCGTGGGTCTCGGTCACGTCCGAGCGCGTCACCGTCAGGTAGACCACCGTCGCCAGGATCAGGCCGAGGAAGATCAGGCTGGTGGTGAACGTGCCCAGCGCGAGACCGGTCGGGTCGCCCGGGTTCTGGGCGACCTTGGGGGAGGCGAGCCAGTCGCCGATGTTCGCGCCCAGCGGGCGGGTCAGGATGTAGGCGAGCCAGAAGGACAGCACCGGGTTCGCGCCGAACTTCCACAACAGCGTGATCGCCGCGATGAGGCCGAGCGGCAGCAACACGGAGACGCCCGGGCTCCAGCCGGTCAGCTCCAGAGTCCAGTCGCCGGTCGCGGTGCCGAGCGCGAAGGTGACGAGAACGGCGAGCCAGTAGAACGACTCACGTGGCAGCGTCGTGACCGAGTGGATCGACAGCGTGCGCTCGCGCAGCCACCACACACCGAAGACCACCGCGAGCAGCACCGAGAAGACCGCGGAACTGATCCACAGCGGCACGTTCAGCTGGTCGGTCAGGATGTCGGTGTACAAGGTGCCCGTGACGCTGACAACGACCACGGTCAGCCAGTAGGGGAACGGAACGTACCGCTTCAGCCGCAGCTGGATGGCCAGGACCACCACGAACACCGCGGTGAAGATCCAGGCCGTGTTCGCCAGGCCGACGCCCAGCTTCATGTTGATCCAGTCGGCGAAGCTCTCACCGACGGTCGTGCACAGGACCTTGATCACCCAGAACCAGATGGTGACCTCGGGGACCTTGTTGAGCATGAGCCGCCCGCTGCGCGTGCGTGCTTCCGTTGTCGTTGTCATGCAGGGAGGTTTACGCGGGGAATCTGCACGTAACCTGACTACGTGGTTGCACGGGCGGCCGGGAGTGTCACCTCGACGTGACCGCGGCCGTCCGCGATCGCGCGGACCTCCGCACCGGCCGAGGCGGCGATGCGCCGGACCACTGGGAGCCCCAGCCCGTACCCGTCGCCGCCGGTCACACCCGCTTCAAAGACCCGGTCGACCTCCGCGGGATCGAATCCGGGGCCGTCGTCCAGGACATCGACCACGATGGCCTCGCCCTGGTTGCGCGCGGTGATCCACACACGCGACCGCGCATGCCGCAGGCCGTTCTCCAGGAGGGGCGACAGCAGCGACACGGCGACGTCGGCCGCCACGGCGACCTCGATCTTCGAGGGAAAGGCGACCTCGACCGCGCGGCCGGCGATCGCCTGCCGCGCGGCGGAGCGCAGATCGCATCGGGTCCCCTTGTCCGTCCGTGCGCGCGCGGCGCGCAGAAGCGTCGTGATCGCCGCATCGAGGCGGTCGACCTCGCTGAGCACCGCCTCCGGTGGCACCGGCTCGCCGGACAGCTGCGCCAGCTGCGCCTCGGCCCGCAGGACCGTGAGCGGTGTCCGCAGCTCGTGGGCGATCTCATCGGTGAGCCGGCGCTCGTCCGCCAGCGCGTTGTCGACGCGCTCCAGGAGATGGTCCAAGGTCCGCCCCAGTTCCCCGAACTCGTCGCGGGGGACCCCGAGGTTGAAGCGGCGCCCGGGTTCGTGATGGCCCCAGTCGTCGGCGAGGGCGGCCATCTCGTGCACGACCCGCAGCGCGCGGCGCACCACGAGGTGTGCGACACCGCCGGCGAGGAGGATTGCGAGGCCGCCCAGTATCAGCGACAAGGTCAGGCTGCGCTGCTCGGATGTCTCGTAGGGCGTGAGGTCCACCCGGACGATCACCATGACGTGGTGGCCGTCGATCGGGACCTCCCGCGCGTACAGGAGGTAATCGCCGACCGACGCGGTCTGCGATCGCCCCGAGTCCGCCAGCTCCTCGACGCGATCGACCACGCTCGGTGGCACGTTCCCGTCGATCAGGCGGCCGTCGGCATACACCCAGGCGACCTCGTCCAGCGCCTCGCTGCCGTTCTCCGTCAGTACGACACGGCCGCCTTTGGCGGTGACGTTCGCCGCGACCGCCTCGGCACGAGTACGCGCCAGATCGTGCGCGTCGGCGTCCGTCACCCGGCTCAGCAGTACGTGCGAGACCACGACCAGTATCGCCACCACGGCGGTGGCGATCAGCACGGTGAGTGCGACGACCCGCTTACGGAATCCCGTCACTGCCATCGGTAGCCCACGCCGCGGACGGTCGCCAGACGCTCGGCCACACCCAGCGGACCGAGCTTGGCCCGCAGCCGGCGCACATAGGAGTCGAGGGTGTTGTCGCTGACCTGCGCCCCGTGCGGCCAGCCGGCAGCGATGAGGGCGTGGCGGCGTACCGCGTCGCCCTGCGAGGCGATCAGGCGGCCCAGCAGCCGGAACTCGGTTGGGGTCAGACTCATGCTCACCGAATCGTAGGTCACCACGTGCTTCGCCGGATCGAGGACAACCTCGCGCGGTGCGGGCGCCACGGTGGCCCGGCGCAGCAGCGCCCGGACGCGGACCAGCAGTTCCGGGATGTCGAAGGGTTTGGTCATGTAGTCGTCGGCGCCGGCCTCGAAGCCGCCCACCTTGTGATGCAGGCCGTCCAAGGCGGTGAGCATCAACACCGGCGCGTCGACGCCGCGAGCCCGCAGGGCCAGGCAGACGTCACGGCCGTCGGCATCCGGGAGCCCGAGATCCAGGACGACCAGATGGGGCGCCGGTGCGAACTGCCGCAGCAGGCTGTCGGCCGTGGCGGCGACGGAGACGGTGTGGCCGTCGTGCTCCAGGGCGCGCTTGAGGACGTCGCGGACCGCCGCGTCGTCTTCACACACCATGATGAAAGCCACGTGCTGACCCTAGATACTCCCGTCCCAGTTCTCTATCTTCCCTGGTCAGCCGCCTGACGTGCGGGAGCAGGCCGCTGGTGCCGCACGGCCCTGCCCTGCCAAGCCGCGACGTGGCTGCTGCATCGGGACGGTTCATGGGCCAGGGCCTCCGCATCCTGGATCGAGCAGCCCCAAGTCCATCAAGGCGGCCCTCGACGCCTCTGGGATGTACTCGAACGCATCCGGCACCGGCAGAACGCCGAGGGCGGCCTACCGCTCTACGGCAGCCGGGCCGAGATCACCCCAGAAGGCAGCGTTCGCCTGACCCGAGGCAAGTGGTCCGCCACCATCGGCTGGTTGCGCGTCGGCCTCGTATGCGTGCTCTCATCCGGCACGTATACGAGGCTGTTGCCGTTTCTGGGACGTCAATTGGGAGTTAAGGAACAACCATGGAGAATGACGGCGTGATCTACCTCATGGCCTCTGGATCGTGACGGCTTCGCCTGTGAAGATCCGTCTACAGCCACGTAGTCGAAGCGTGTTCCCTGCGGCTACCGACCAGGCTGCCATGGGATGTGCCGGGTCATGGAAGGCGGCACCTTCGTTGCCCCGGCACCTGCCGAGCCCCCTCTCGTCTTGGGAGGGGGCTCGCGCGCTTCACGGCTCTGACCTGCGAGGAAGCGGGGTCCCCGTGGGAGATGTTTGGGAGACGGCGAGGTGAGTCCAGACCGTTTCGAGGGCGGGGGAGACCGTGCGCAGAGCGGGGCTGAACGGAGAAAGCCCAGGGCGGAGAGTGCTCCGACCTGGGCCTTCGCGCCGTTGGCGCTGGTGATGCGCGTGCCCCCGGGCAGATTCGAACTGCCGACACCCGCTTTAGGAGAGCGGTGCTCTATCCCCTGAGCTACGGAGGCGGGGCAGCCGTCAGTGTAGCGGGTGGGGGTCAGCCGGTGGCAGGGCGGCGGGTCAGGGTGATGTGCCAGGTGCCGGACGGGGTGCGGGCTCCTACGGTCACCTCCACGTCCGCCGTCGTGAAGCGCTGGCCCGTGCGGAAGGTGGCGTCGGTGAGGGCCGGGGTCACGTTGGCGTCGGTGGTGTAGCAGCCGGTGCTGCCCGGGGTGGCGTCCGCCGCGCGGACGGGGGCCGTGCCCGGGGAGAGGTCCGTGGCCACGGTGGTGATCAGTACGCCGGGGCGGCAGACCGTGTGGTCGAGGCGGCCCGGGGCGCGGGCCTCCAGGGTGATGGCCCGGGTCGGGGAGAGCGGGACGACGATCAGTTTCGGGCCGCCGCGCACGGAGGTGGGGGAGAGGGCGTAGGTGCGGGTGCCGACGGAGGTGACGCAGCGGACCTGGGAGGGCGTCAGCCAGCCCAGCTTCCACTTGTGCCAGGCGAGGAAGTCGTTGGACGGGCCCCAGTCCTCGTCCATCGGGTCCCAGTGGCCCACCGGCGTTCGAACGGCGCGGTTGTGCCCGGTGTCGTAGAGGTCGGGCAGGCCGAAGCTGTGGGCGTTCTCGTGGTTGAGGACGCGGAAGGGGCTCTCGCCCGTCTGCCGGCTCCAGATGAAGGAGACGTTCCGGAAGGGCACCCCGTCGTCGGTCTCCAGCCCCGTGGAGGCGCCGGCGAAGGTGACGGAGCGGACGTCCTGGGTGGCGGGCGGGCCCGCGTTCGGGGTGGCCAGGACGTTGATCAGGTCGTAGCGGCGGAAGTCGACCGTGTCGTCCACGGCGGCGAGGATCTCCTTGGCGATCGCGTGGTAGCCGTCGTCCCGGGTCACGTCGAAGGGCGTGCCGCGCGCGATGCCGTACGCGGCGTACGGGCGTGACATGCGGATCCAGCGCAGGACGGGGGTGGAGCGGTAGTCCAGCCGCCCGTACGAGCTGGCGCGGTAGTAGTCGGCGACGGCCGGGAAGAACTCGGCGTACCGCTGCCGCGGGCTCGTCTCGGCCGGGGCGTCGGGGAAGTCGATGAAGAAGGTGACCGCCCGGACCGTGCCGCTGGACGGCGCGTAGCCCCCGGGGGTGCGGGCGCCCTCGGAGACGTTGTCGGTGAGCGTGTGCAGCGCGCAGGGGCCGGACGGGTGGCGGGCGGCGGGGACCTGCCGGAGCGCGGCCGCCGGCAGACCGGCGGCCGCCGTGCCGGCGACGGTCTCTCCGGCCTCGGAGGGCACCGGCCCGGCGAGTGCGAAGGCGGTGGCCGCCGCCACGGTGATGGCCAGGGTCTTCATGGGGTCACCGTGTGCAGCCCCGTACGGCGTTCGCGCGCGGGACTGCGGCAGACGGAGGCGGAACCTCACCCTCCGCGCCGAAGGTGCGCTTTGTGATTCACCTCACATCTTCGGGCGAAATATCCGGGGAGCTTCTCCCCGTTTAACTGGGCGTCTCTGTCAAACGGGGAGTCCTTCCCCGATTCCGGATTTCCCTGTCGAAGGAGTGCCGACCGTGGTCGCAGCCCCGCAGCCCCGCCTCCGGGCGGACGCCCTGCGCAACCGGGAGCGGATCGTCGCGGCCGCCCGCGAGGCGCTCGTCGAACACGGGGCCGAATCCTCGCTCGATGAAATCGCTCGACGGGCCGGGGTCGGCAATGCGACGCTTTACCGGCACTTCGCGGACCGCCGCGAGCTGATCCACCATGTCACCCTCTCCGTCATGGCCCGCATCGCGGACCAGGCCGAGAGCGCAAGAGTCGAGGAGCCCGATGCTTTCCTGGCGTTGAGGCGCTTTGTCCACGCCGCGGCGGACGAGCGCATCGGGGCGCTCTGCCCGCTGCTCGCAGACGGCATCGACAAGGACCATCCGGAACTCGTCGAGGCCCGCGACCGGTTGGAGCGGGAGAGCGAGGCCCTGATGGCCGCCGCCCGTGCGTCCGGGCAGCTGCGCACGGACATCGCCGTCGGCGATCTGATGGTGGCCATCACCCAGCTCACCAGGCCCCTGCCGGACGCCGGATGCATCGACTTCGATCAGTTCGTCCACCGGCACCTGCAGCTCTTCCTGGACGGGCTGATGGCCCCGGCCCGCTCCGAACTCCCCGGCTCCGCCGCGACCTTGGAAGACCTGCGCCGCAAGGCCCAGACCTCGCGCGACGACCTGTCACGAAACCGGTAGCCCGCACGTCGTATCAGCAGCACCAGCAGCACCCAGCACCGCCCGCAGCACCCGCACCGCCCGCAGTCCCAAAACCCTCCGCACACCGCTAGGTAGGCCCCACCCATGCCAGATCTCACCGCCCAGGCGGACCCCAAACGCTGGAAAGCGCTCATATTCATCGCACTCGCGCAGCTGATGGTCGTCCTCGACGCGACCATCGTGAACATCGCGCTGCCCTCCGCCCAGGCCGACCTCGGCATCTCGGACGGCAACCGGCAGTGGGTCATCACCGCCTACGCGCTCGCCTTCGGCGGACTGCTGCTCTTCGGCGGCCGGATCTCCGACCTGTGGGGCCGCAAGCGGACCTTCGTCACCGGCCTCATCGGCTTCGCGGCCGCCTCCGCGATCGGCGGCGCCGCGGTCAACACCGGGATGCTGCTCGGCGCCCGCGCCCTGCAGGGCGCCTTCGGCGCGCTGCTCGCCCCGGCCGCGCTCTCGCTGCTCGCCGTGCTGTTCACCGAGGCGCAGGAGCGCGCCAAGGCCTTCGGCGTCTTCGGCGCCATCGCCGGTGCGGGTGGCGGCTTCGGCCTCATCCTCGGCGGCCTGTTCACCGAGTACCTGAACTGGCGCTGGACGTTCTTCGTGAACATCCCCTTCGCCGTCGTCGCCGCGTTCGGCGCGATCGCCACCATCCACGAGCCCGAGGGCAGCCGCAACTCCTCCAAGCTCGACATCCCCGGCGTCATCCTGGCCACCCTCGGCCTGGTCTCGCTCGTCTACGGCTTCACGCGCGCCGAGTCCGACGGCTGGACGGCCGGCGGCACCATCGGCCTGTTCGTCGCCGCGGCCGTGCTGCTGCTCGTCTTCCTGGTCGTCGAGAAGAAGGTGAAGGCCCCGCTGCTGCCGCTGCGCGTGGTCACCAACCGCAACCGCGGCGGCGTCTACGTCTCGCTGGCCCTGGCCGCCATCGCGATGTTCGGCCTGTTCCTCTTCCTCACGTACTACCTGCAGGTCGTCCGGCAATACTCCCCGGTCAAGACCGGCCTGGCGTTCCTGCCGATGATCGCCATGATGATCACCGGCTCCACCCAGATCGGTGCGCGCCTGATGAACCGCGTCCCGGCGCGCTGGCTGATGGGCCCCGGCTTCCTGCTGGCCGCCGTCGGCATGACGCTGCTCACCCAGATCGACCTGGACACCTCCTACGCCAAGGTGGTCCTGCCCGGCCTGCTGCTGATGGGCCTCGGCATGGGTACGGCCTTCATGCCCGCGATGAGCCTGGCCACCTTCGGCGTGCAGGCGCGTGACGCCGGTGTCGCCTCCGCGATGGTCAACACCTCGCAGCAGGTCGGCGGCGCCATCGGCACCGCGCTGCTCAACACCATCGCCGCCAGCGCCACCACCGACTACTTCAAGTCGCACATGGCCGGTGCCACTTCGCAGAAGCTGCTCACCTTCAAGTCGATGGTGCACGGCTACTCCACCGCGGTGTGGTGGGCGGCCGGCATCCTGACGCTGTCCGCGCTGGTCGCGCTGGTCTTCGTCAACGCCAACCAGGGACAGCCGGCCGGCGGCGCCCAGGGCGACGGCGAGGGCGAGTCCGTCGACGCCGTTCCGGTGATGGCTCACTGAGCCGTCTCGCCGTAACTATGTAAAGACACGACCAGAGGCCCCCGCCGGATCCGGCGGGGGCCTCTACGCATTACGGACGGTCAGCGCAGCCACGGCAGGTCCGCGCCCGTCGCCGGCTGCAGACCCGCCGCGATGACGCGGCACATCTCGCCGAACTGGGCGGCCTGTTCGGGCGTCAGCCGGTCGAACAGCGCCATGCGCACCGCCTCGACGTGCCCCGGCGCCGACGCGCGCAGCATCTCGAACCCCTCGTCCGTGAGCACCGCCAGCTGCCCGCGCTTGTCCGACGGGCAGTCCTCGCGCCGCACCCAGCCGTTCTTCTCCAGCCGCGCGATGGCGTGCGAGAGCCGGGACCGGGTGATCTTGGCGTGCTGGGCGAGCTCCGTCATCCGCATCCGGCGGCGCGGCGCGTCCGAGAGCTGGACGAGCAGCCCGTAGTAGATGTGCGGCATGCCCGCGTCGCGCTGGAGCTGGCGGTCGAGGAAGTCCTCAAGGAGGGTCGAGGCGTGGCGGTACGCCCGCCAGGTGGCCTGCTCCTCGTCGGTGAGCCAGTGAGGCGCCGCCTCCGTGCTCCCCTCGGGTCGGTTCTTCATGGCATCCACTGTTTCACTCGCCTCCCCCGGCTGCGCACGGCGTCCCGCCCGCAGCGAATTGCTTGAAACTTAAATAAGCAGCGGTTAGGCTCGAAGTGACCGAGCTTGAGACTTCAAGTAAACAGGACTCGAGCAAAGCAGGACTCAAGCAAGCAGGCTTCGAGTAAACGCTGGAGGGCACCCATGCAGGCCACCGCCGCACCGTCCGGCGGGCGTATGCCCGCCCTCTACCTCTCGCACGGCGCGCCGCCGCTGGCGGACGACCCTGTCTGGCCCGGCCAGCTCGCCGCCTGGTCCGCCGCGCTGCCCCGGCCGCGCGCCGTTCTGATCGTCTCCGCCCACTGGGAGGAGGCGCCCCTGACGCTCGGCGCCACCGCGACCGTGCCGCTTGTCCACGACTTCTGGGGCTTCCCGGAGCGCTATTACGCGGTGCAGTACGCGGCGCCGGGCGCGCCCGAGCTGGCCGCGCAGGTGCGCAAGATGCTGCGCCGCCCCGGCACGCCCGTGCACGGCATGCCGGATCGGGGGCTGGACCACGGGGCCTACGTGCCGCTGGTCGAGATGTACCCCGGCGCCGACGTGCCCGTCCTGCAGATGTCGATGCCCACGCTCGACCCGCAACGGCTGCTGGAGCTCGGCCGCAGGCTCGCGCCGCTGCGCGACGAGGGCGTGCTGATCGTGGGGAGCGGCTTCTTCACCCACAACCTGGCCGCCCTGCGGCATGCGGGCGTGCCCGGCTGGTCTGCGGAGTTCGACGCGTGGGGGGAGGAGGCGCTCCGGGCCGGCGACGTCGACGCGCTGCTCGGCTTCGAGGGCAAGGCCCCGGCGGCCGCGCTCGCCCACCCGCGCACCGAGCACTTCGCGCCCCTCTTCGTCACCCTGGGCGCCTCCGAGGGCGAGACGGCCGGCCCGCGGAGCGTCATCGACGGGTTCTGGATGGGGCTGGCGAAGCGCTCGGTGCAGTTCGGCTAGTCAGGCCCAGGGTGCGGCCCCGGCCTCAGTGTTCGCGCCAGTAGAAGAGGTAGTACGCGGTCACGCCCAGCCCCAGCCCGAACAGCAGGCCGATGCTCGACGCCCGCAGTACGGTCCCGCCGGTCAGGCTGTACAGGAACCCCATGCTCGCCCCGAACAGCGCGCCGAACGCGGCTGCCCGCACCTCCGCCATCATCGAGTTGCGCCGGCGGATCAGTACGTAGCCGAGGCCCCCGGAGGCGATCGCGGCGATCAGCCCCACCAGCCATCCCTGGAGCTCGGAGTAGCCGTTGTCGTGCGCCAGGAAGACCGTGTAGAGACCGAGGGCCAAGCCGCCGACGACGGGTACGGCCACGGCGGCGCGAGGTGCGTGGCGGACGTCCGTGAGGTGTTCGCCCCGTGCCACGGGCCCCGGGCCCTCGTGGGCGTAGTGGTGGCGGCCGGGCATGATCGAGTGGGTCGGCATGGCGGGCTCCTCTCACTCACCCCCGCCACACCAGGGCACACCCGCCTCAGGGCCCGGGCAACTCGATCACGGACGCACCCACCGGCCGCTCGTAGTGCGTCACGTCCCAGTACCGCCCGAACTTCCGGCCCACCTCACGGAAGGTGCCGACGACCGTGAAGCCGAAGGCGCGGTGCAGCCGGTCGGAGGCCGGGTTCGGCTGGGTGATCCCGGCGTACGCGCGGTGGACGTCCTCGCTCTCCAGCGCCGCGAAGAGCGCCTCGTAGAGCAGCGTGCCGATGCCGCGGCCCGTCGCGTCCGGCGCGCAGTAGACGCTGACCTCGACTGATGTGCCGTACGCGGCCTTGGGGCGGAAGGGGCTGCTGGTCGCGTAACCGAGAATCCGACCTTCCGGGACGTCTTGGGCAACCAGCAGCCGGTGTGGGCCGTCTTGGGAGTAGGACTCCAGCCACCGGCGGCGTTCCTCCGTGGTGTACGGGGTGACGTCGAAGGTGATGGGCGTCTCGCGCACGTAGTGGTTGTAGAGCTCCGTAAGGGCCTCGATATCCCCTGTGGTGCCCGGTCTGACCTGCACGTCCATCGGCTGTGGCGGCATGGAACCCCCCTTGTGGGCGGACAGGGTACTGCATGATCAGAAAAAAGAAGACGCCCGAGGGAATTCTGTCCGGATTCCAGTCGTTCTTTTCTTCGGACGGGGCACCCGCCAGGGCGTCCCGAGTCCGTCCCGCGACCCACTCATCGCAAGGGAGTACGCATGGCAACCCGTGCCGTCGCCCGTCGTCAGACCGCCGCCCGGGGCTCCGACGAGGCAAGCAGTGTTCGCGCCGCAGGCGGGGAGATCGCCGATCGCGACCTGGTCGGCATGTACCTCGACGAAATAGCGCGTACGCCCCTGCTCGACGCCGCCAAGGAGGTCGAGCTGTCGCAGACCATCGAGGCGGGCGTCTACGCCCAGCAGATCCTCGACGGCCAGGAGGAGACGGACAAGGCGGGCAAGGCCGCCGACGCCTCCCGCGAGGAGCTCGAAGCGATAGCGGAAGAGGGTGCCCACGCCAAGGACGTCTTCATCAAGTCCAACCTGCGCCTGGTCGTCGCCGTGGCCCGCCGCTATCCGCGCAGCGGCCTGCCGCTCCTGGATCTCGTCCAGGAGGGCAACGCCGGCCTGGTGCGGGCGGTGGAGAAGTTCGACTACACCAAGGGCTTCAAGTTCTCCACGTACGCGACGTGGTGGATCCGCCAGGCCATCACCCGGTCGATCGCCGACCAGTCCCGTACGATCCGGCTCCCCGTCCACCTGGTCGAGGAGCTCGGCCGCATCCGCCGGGTGCAGCGCGAGTTCAACCGGGAGAACGGCCGCGAGCCCGAGCACGCCGAGATAGCCGCCGAGCTGGGCACCACGCCCGAGCGCGTCGGTGACGTGCTGGACTGGGCGCGCGACCCGGTCAGCCTGAACATGTCCGTGGACGACGAGGGCGAGACCCAGTTCGGCGACCTGCTGGAGGACACCTCCGCGGTCTCGCCGGAGCAGTCGGTGATCGCGCTGCTGCGCAGCGAGGAGCTGGAGAGCCTGATCGGCCGTCTCGACCACCGCACCGCCTCGATCATCAAGGCCCGCTACGGCATCGAGGACGGGCGCGAGCGCACGCTGACCGAGGTCGGCAAGCAGCACGGGCTGACGCGCGAGCGCATCCGGCAGATCGAGAAGCACGCGCTGCTGGAGCTGAAGAAGATGGCCCACGACACCGGGTTCGACGCGGCGGCGTAACCGCACCGTCCGGGGGCCCGCGCCCCCGGACCGCGGCCGCGGGTCAGCCTGCGGCGCGGCTGATGCGCGCCCCCAGCTCCCGCAAGTGCTCGATCAGCGCGGGCGGTTCGTGCACCGCGAACTCGCAGTCCACCAGCGCCAGCCGGAACGCCACCCACTCCAGGGAGTCGGCCGTCGTCACGTCGAGCCGGCAGCTGGTGTCGCCCGTGGCCACCGGCATCCCCAGCCACCGCGGCAGCCGCGCCGCCACGAACTCCGCGGGCGCCTCGAACGCCGCCACCACCCGGTACGTCGGCTGGAGCCCGGCCATGGAGCGGCTCAGGTACTCCGCCGCGTCGGCCGCCGGGAGCTCGCGCGGTGTGAAGCGCGCGCCGGTCGCGAAGGGCTCGCTGACCCGGTCCACCCGGAACGTCCGCCAGTCGTCGCGGTCGATGTCGTACGCCACCAGGTACCAGCGGCGGCCCGTGCTGACCAGACGGTGCGGTTCGACCAGCCGCTTTGTCTCCTCGCCGTCCCCCTTGCGGTAGGCGAAGCGCAGCCGCTCCTGGCCGGTGGCCGCCGAGGCCATCACCGTCAGCGTGTGCGGGTCGACGCTCGCGCCGTCGCCGCCGACGAGCGGCACGGTCGCGGCCTGCAGGGCGCCCACCCGGTGCCGCAGCCTTGAGGGGAGCACCTGCTCCAGCTTGGCCAGGGCCCGTACGGACGCCTCTTCGATGCCCTCGACGGCGTGGCCCGCGCCCGCCCGCAGCCCCACGGCGATGGCCACCGCCTCCTCGTCGTCGAGGACCAGCGGCGGCATGGCCGCTCCGGCCGCCAGCCGGTACCCGCCGTCCGCTCCCATCGTTGCCTGTACGGGGTAGCCGAGGTCGCGGAGCCGCTCGATGTCCCGCCGGATGGTGCGCGGGCTGACTCCGAGTCGCGTCGCGAGCTCGCTGCCGGGCCATTCGCGGGGCGTCTGGAGGAGGGACAGCAGATTCAGCAGCCGTGCCGGAGTGTCGGTCATGCCACTCAGTCTGGCGCCGATCTAGGACACGTCCTGGCCTATATGGGGTTTACGTTTCTCCGAGACCACCGCAGAACACCCAAAGAGGAAGGCCCCCTGTGACCACCGCCCCGCCCCCCGGCGCCTCACCCGACGCCTCGGACCGTCGCCGCTGGCTGGCGCTGGCCGTCGTGATGACCGCGTCCTTCATGGACCTCGTCGACGTCACCATCGTCAACATCGCGATGCCCAGCATCCAGAAGGACATCGGCGCCTCGTTCAGCGTCCTGCAGTGGATCACCGAAGGATATGCGCTCGCCTTCGCCGCCGGACTGATCACGGGTGGCCGCCTCGGCGACATATACGGGCGCAGGCGGATATTCCTCCTCGGCATGTCCGGCTTCACCCTCGCCTCGATGCTCTGCGGCATCGCCGGCGACCCGCATCTGCTGGTCGCCGCGCGCGTCCTGCAGGGCGGCATGGCGGCGCTCATGGTGCCGCAGGTGCTGGCGATCGTGCACGCCACCTTCCCCGCCCACGAGCGCGGCAAGGTCTTCGGCATGTTCGGCGCGGTCGTGGGCCTGGGCGCGGTCTCCGGCCCCATCCTCGGGGCGCTGCTGACCCAGTGGAACCTCTTCGGTCTGGAGTGGCGGCCGATCTTCCTGGTCAACCTGCCGGTGGGCATCGCCGGGCTGATCATGGGCCGCCGCTACATCGGCGAGTCCAAGGCCCCGCAGGCGCTCAAGCTGGACCTGGTGGGCGTGGTGCTGGCGACGGGCGGCCTGCTGATGCTGCTCTACCCGCTGACCCAGGGCCGCGAGCTGGGCTGGCCGCTGTGGGGCTACCTCTGCATGCTCGGCAGCGTCCTGGTCTTCGGCG
Organism: Streptomyces olivoverticillatus; assembly: GCF_014203555.1. GTDB lineage: Bacteria > Actinomycetota > Actinomycetes > Streptomycetales > Streptomycetaceae > Streptomyces > Streptomyces olivoverticillatus. The sequence continues at coordinate 308,773 of NZ_JACHJH010000005.1, forward strand.
CCTTCGTGGCCTACGAGCGCCACAAGACCCGCAAGGACGGCTCGCCGCTGGTCGAACTGTCGCTGTTCAAGGTCAAGAGCTTCGCCGCCGGCATCGGCGTGGAGATCGCCTTCGGCATCGCCTGCGGCATCTTCTTCCTGATCTGGACCCTGTACATGCAGATCGGGCTGGGCTGGAGCCCGCTGCGGGCCGGCCTGACCGGCATCCCCTTCTCGATCGCGGTGTCGGCGGCGGCCGGGGTGTCCGTGCAGAAGCTGGTGCCCCGCTTCGGACGCAAGGTGCTGCAGGCGGGCGCGGTGTCGATGGCGGCCGGCGTGATGCTCTACATCTGGGAGTCCGGGCACTACGGCACGGACATCCACCCCTGGCAGATGGCGCTGCCGCTGGTCGTCATGGGCCTGGGCATGGGCCTGATCGTCGCCCCGCTCACCGAGACCGTCCTCGCCGAGGTGCCGCGCGAGCACTCCGGCTCCGCGTCCGGCCTGATCAACACCACGCAGCAGCTGGGCAATGCGGTCGGGCTCGGCCTGGTGTCGGTGGTCTTCTTCAACCAGCTGGACCAGGGCGCGATGGCCCGCGGCCACGCGGGCGAGGCGTTCGGCAAGGCGTTCCGGCACGGCATGTGGTGGGTCGCGGCGGTGCTGGGTGTGGTGCTGGTGCTGATGTTCGTGCTGCCGCGCAAGGCCGAGGCGGCTGCCGGGGCGGTCGCGGACGCGGCCGGCGAGCCGGTGCACGAGGAGGCCGCGGCGGCCTGACGGTCCCTGCGCCCTAAAGGCCCCGGCCTGCCTGTTCCCCTACAGGCAGGCCGGGGCCTTCGGCGTTCACGGGGGCGTCACTCGCCGTAGAGCTCCCGGTAGGAGGGGAAGACGCCGCCGGGCCCGTCGACGCCCTCCGCCGCGAGGACGGCCTTGACCACCGAGCGGGTCAGCACGTCGGCACCCGCGGCCAGGATCTCGTTGACCGCGCCCGCCGCGAAGTCGGCGCTGCCCGGCAGGGATTCCTCGACGGGCAGCGGCCGCGCCCCGGTGGCCAGCGCGAAGACCGTGTCGCCATCGGTCAGCAGATGGACAGGCCGCACCGCGCGGGCCAGGCCGTCGTGGGCGGTGCCCGCCAGCTTCTGCGCCTGGGCGCGGGTGAGGACAGCGTCCGTGGCGACGACGGCGATGGTCGTGTTGAGCGGAGGGTGCGCGGAGGCGGCCCAGCGCCGGGCGGATTCCGCCCGCGCCGCATCGAGGGTGCGGCGCGCCGCGAGGTGGCGCTCCGGATCCGGGTACGCGACGCGGCCGCCTTCGTACAGCCGCCCGTAGAGGACGCCCGTCTCCGGGTCGGCCACCGCACCCGCCGCGTTGACGGCGGCGAGGGCCGCGACGGTCACGCCCGAGGGCAGGACGGTGCTGGCGGTGCCGATGCCGCCCTTGAGGCCCCCGGCCACGGCGCCGGTGCCTGCGCCCACGTTGCCCAGTGCGACCGGCGCCCCCGGCGCGGTGCGGGCCGCGGCCTCGGCCGCCTCGCGGCCGAGCGCGGCGCCCGGGCGGGCCCGCCAGTCGCCGCCGCGGCCGAGGTCGAAGAGGGCGGCGGCGGGTACGACCGGCACGACCTGGGCCGGGTCCGGGCCGACCCGGAAGCCGCGGCCCGCGTCCTCCAGCCAGGCCATGACGCCGGAGGCGGCGTCCAGGCCGAAGGCGCTGCCGCCGGTGAGGACGACGGCTTCCACGCGCTGGACCAGATTGCGGGGGTCGAGGGCATCGGTCTCGCGGGTGCCCGGGCCGCCGCCGCGCACGTCCACGGCGGCGGTGGCGCCGCCGGCGTCCGTGAGGACCACGGTGGTGCCGGACAGGGCCCGCTCCCCGGTCAGCTGCGCATGCCCGACGCGCAGACCGCGGACGTCGGTGAGCGCGTCCAAGGGGCCCGTGGAGAACGGTGTGTTGGTCATACACCCATCCTGCCCGCCGAGCCCGTTCAGGCCTCGTACGGGCTGTTGCGTGCCGCCAACGTCACACCGGTCGCGACCGTCACCACCCCCACCAGCCCCGTCAGCAACACCGTCTCCCGGCCCGCGAAGGTGCACGCCAGGATCGCCAGTGCCGAGACGGGCAGGACCAACTGCTGGGCCACACCGCGCTTGTAGTGGCGGGAGTGGACGAGCCAGACCGAGCACATGAACAGGGCGGCCGGGACGGTGACCGCGGCGGATGCGGCGAGGACGGAGATGCCGGCCTTGCCCGTGGCCTGCTCGATGGCCACCTCGATGCCCGCGCCGATGGCGGCCGCCGAGCCGAGGACCGCGTAGTGGCCGTAACCCCAGGCGAACGCCTGCCGGTTGGAGGCCAGGTGCAGATGGATCGGGACGGCGAAGTAGATCCAGAACGCGGCGAAGATCAGCAGCAGCCCGCCCCCCGCCATCGGCAGGAGCAGGCCCAGGGCCTCGTTCTCGTCCAGGGCCGACTGGACGGCCGCCGTGGCCGCCGCCACCGTCTCGCCCAGGACGATGAGGGTGAACAGGCCGTACCGCTCGGCGATGTGGTGCGGGTGCCAGGTGGTCTCCTGCCCCCGCCCCAGCTCCGCGAAGGCGGGCACGGACATCTCCACCGCGGCCATCACCAGGAACAGCCACGGCTTGGCAGGGGTGGGCAGGAACAGCAGCCCCAGCCAACCCACCTGGCACGCGCTCACGCCCGCCGCGTACCGCAGCGCCGTGCGTCGCTCGGCGCCGGTGGCGCCGTGCCCGGCGCGCAGCCACTGGGAGACCAGCGCCAGCCGCATCACCACGTAGCCGAACCACACGACGCGGAAATCGGCGTGGTCGAAGGCGCGCGGGATCCCCGCCGCCAGCACCAGCACCCCGGCGATCTGTACGAGCGTCACCACGCGGTAGAGCGCGTCGTCGGTGTCGTAGGCGGAGGAGAACCAGCTGAAGTTGACCCAGGCCCACCAGACCGAAAAAAAGGTCATCAGGTAGCCGGCGATGCCGTGGCCGGGGTGTCCCGAGGCCAGCGCGTGTACCAGCGCCCTGCCCGCCTGGGCCACGGCGACGACGAAGCAGAGGTCGAAGAAGAGCTCCAGCGGCGTGGCGGCCCGGTGCGGCTCGTCGCGGTCGCGGGCGGTCATCCGGCGCAGCACGGCGGCGTGCCGCCCGGGCGTACGGTGACCGTCACCGTTGGTCATAGGGCGATTGTCGCCGCTGCCCCCGGGAGCCGCGCGCCGAGCCCGTACCCTGGGTGCATGAGCACCGCCCCCGAACCCGCCCCCCGGACCGCCCCGGCCGTCGCGCTGGACTTCGACGACCCGCTGGACCGGCCGTCCTCGGACGACACGGACCGCGGCTGGGGAGACCGCCCCTCCGGCGGCGCGGACGGCCTCGCGTGGTTCCTGGAAGAGAAGCCGCCGCACCACATCTGAATCTGAGCGTCAGCGCTGGGCCGGTACGGAGGAGTCCGTGCCGGGGCCGCGGCGCTGTTCGACGAGGGCGTCGCGGATCTGGGCGAGCAGCTCGATCTCGGTGAGCTCGGCGGGCTTGGCCTCCGCCGGGGCCTTGGCCGCCTGGCGCTCCTGCCAGCGCTTCATCGGCAGCAGCATCAGGAAGTAGACCACCGCCGCGGTGATCAGGAAGGTGAGCGAGGCGCTGAGTACCGCGCCCCACTGGATGTAGACGCCCCGGGTCACCACGCCCGACGCCGAGCGGGCGCAGGGGCCCTTGAGGCAGGCCGCGTAGTGGTCGAGGTCGGTGGTGCCGAAGGCGCCGACGACCGGGTTGATCACGCCCTTGACCACCGAGTTCACGATGTTGGTGAACGCAGCGCCGATGACAACGGCGACCGCGAGGTCGATCACGTTGCCCCGCATCAGGAATGCCTTGAAGCCGCCAAGGACCCCTGTCTTCTTCTCGCTCACCGAACAGCCTCTCTCTGTGCGCATCCATGACGGAATGGTCGATTCCATAATGTATGGGACAGACGAAAGAACCCTGACCGGGCCGCCTCCGGGGCAAACACCACCGGACCGGGCGCGCGGTGCCTCCATTCGGGCCACCGCGCGCCGTTGCGCCCTCGGCGCCGCTTACGGCAGCTCGATGCCCAGGTCCCAGCCGTCGTGCACATGCGTGCACAGGCAGTCGCGGTCCTCGGTCTTGGGCAGTGCGGCCACCGCGTCGAAGAGCACCTCGCGCAGCCGGCCCACGTTCTCGCCGAAGACCCGCAGCACCTCCTCGTGGGAGACGCCATCGCCGGTCTCCGCGCCCGCGTCCAGGTCCGTGACCAGCGACATCGAGGTGTAGCACAGGCCCAGCTCGCGGGCGAGGACCGCCTCGGGGTGCCCGGTCATGCCGACCACCGACCAGCCCTGCGCCGCGTGCCACAGCGACTCGGCGCGGGTGGAGAAGCGCGGGCCCTCGATGACGACCATCGTGCCGCCGTCCACCGGCTCCCAGCCGCGGCCGCGCGCCGCCGCCACCGCGACGGCCCGCCCCGCCGGGCAGTAGGGGTCGGCGAAGGTCGTGTGCACCACGTTGGGCACGCTGCCTCCCCCAGGCAGCGGCTCGCCGTCGAAGAAGGTCTGGGTGCGGGACTTGGTGCGGTCCACCAGCTGGTCCGGTACGAGCAGCGTGCCCGGCCCGTACTCCGTCCGCAGCCCGCCCACCGCGCACGGGCCGAACACCTGACGCACGCCGACCGAGCGCAGCGCCCAGAGGTTGGCCCGGTAGTTGATGCGGTTCGGGGGCAGCCGGTGCTCGCGGCCGTGCCGGGGGAGGAAGGCCACCGTGCGGCCCGCGATCTCGCCGAGGAAGAGCGAATCGCTCGGCGCTCCGTAGGGGGTCTCGACCGTGATCTCGGTCACGTCCTCGAGGAAGGAGTAGAACCCCGATCCGCCGATGACGCCTATCTCCGCTGCCGCGCGCGTGCTGCTCGTATCGACCATGCGGCTCACCCTAGCCGCCGGGCCCGGATACGACGGAGCCCGCCGCTTCCGTGAGGGAAGCGGCGGGCTTGCGTCGTGCGTGGGGCCGGTGTCAGGCGGCCGAGCTGCTCGTCGAGGACGAGGAGGAAGAGGAGGACGTCGAAGTCGAGGACGACGACGAGGAGTCGCTCTTCGAGGCGGCGGTGGAGGACGAGGTCGTCGACTTCGCCGCCGGGCTGCTGCTGGACGACGAGCCGCGGCTGTCGTTCCGGTAGAAGCCGGAACCCTTGAAGACGATGCCGACCGCGGAGAAGACCTTCTTCAGGCGTCCGTCGCACTGCGGGCACACGGTCAAGGCGTCATCGGTGAACTTCTGCACCGCCTCGAGGCCTTCGCCGCACTCGGTGCACTGGTACTGGTAAGTCGGCACTTGCTCCTCCTGGCACTCTCACTCAATGAGTGCTAACGACGCTCAATAGTGCAGTATTCCGGCCCGTCAGTCCACCGAAACGGGCTCACGGTGACCGACCCCACGTGCCGCGACGAGCGATTCGCCCTTCGGCGTGAGTGCCTTGCGCAGCACGAGCAGGACCGCCAGGGCCAGGGCCGTGCCGCCCAGCGGCACCAGGAATCCGGTGCTCGCGGTGTGGGCGTCGATCAGCCGGCCGCCCACGGTCGCGCCCGCCGCCTGGCCGAGGCCCACCGCGCCGGTCAGCCAGGTGAAGGCCTCGGTGCGGCTGCTCGCCGGGACGAGCTTCTCGACCAGCGTGTAGCCGGTGATCAGCGACGGGGCGATGCACAGGCCCACGAGCAGGCCCAGCCCGCCCAGCAGCGGCAGCGCGTGCGCCGCCCACAGCGGGGTGGTGGCCAGGGCCAGCAGCGGGTAGGCGGTCAGCAGCCGGCGCTGCGGGCTCGACTTCCACGCCACGGCGCCGCAGACGATGCCCGCGATCATGTTTCCGGCCGCGAACGTGCCGTACATCAGACCGTTGAGGCCCGGCTCGCCGAGCTCCTTGGTGAAGGCGGTCATCGACACCTGCATGCCGCCGAAGACCGTGCCGATGCCGAGCATGGTGATCGCCAGCACGCGCACGCCCGGCACGGACAGCGCCGAGGCCTGCTTCTCGCGCTGCCCGCCCGCGGCGCGGACGGTCTGCGGCTGGGTGCGCCGCTGGGAGGCGAAGAGGAGGCCGCCGACCAGCGTCAGCACGGCCTCGGCGACCAGCCCGGCCGCCGGGTGCACGCCCGTGGCCAGCGCGGTGGCGAGCACCGGGCCGATCACGAAGGTGAACTCGTCGGTGACGGACTCGAAGGCCGCCGCCGTGCTCATCAGGGGCGAGCCCTCCAGCTTGGCGGCCCAGCGGGCCCGCACCATCGGGCCGATCTGCGGGGTCGAGGCGCCGGCCGGCACGGCCGCCGCGAACAGCGCCCACAGCGGGGCGTCCGACAGCGCCAGCGCCGTCAGCAGCGAGATCGCGGCGGCGTGCACGATGACGCCGGGGATCAGGACCGCGCCCTGCCCGAAGCGGTCCGCGAGCTTGCCGCTCTGCGGCGCGAACAGCGCCATCGAGACGCCCGCGGTCGCCGAGACGGTGCCCGCGGTTCCGTATGAGCCGGTGGTGTGGTTGACCAGCAGCAGGATGCCGATGGTGAGCATCGCGAAGGGCTGCCGGGCCAGAAAACCGGGGAGCACGAACGTCCAGGCGCCGCGGGTCCGCAGCAGCTGTCCGTATCCGGGCCGTGCCCCGGCGGGGTCGTGGACCGTGGATGCCACGGTCGGGCCTTTCCGCCGCCTGGTAGCACGCTCCGGAAACGACGTCGTCGCCACGGAGCGCGCCGAGAGCTGTCCTCTCGCGCAGGACCGTGGTAGATGCCTAGCCGGCCGCCTTGTGGTGCGCGACCGCGGCCGCCGTGCGGTCGCGCCAGCTCTGCATCAGACAGAGTTGGTTCGGTTTGTCGGTAAGTGTCAGCAAGTAACTCGAATAGTTTACTTACGCTACTTCCTCTTTACCATACCCGCCTCTTCACCAGGGTCGCCGTCCGCTTGTGGCCTTCGCCGCATCTTCGGCGGGGCCCCCGCCCGTGCCCAGCCAGCCCGCGAGCTTGCCGCCCTCGCCGACCGCCCGCAGCCGCTTCTCGGCCGCGTCGCGCACCGGGTCGGTGGCCACCACCAGCAGTTCGTCGCCGTGCCGGAGCACCGTCGAGGGGCCGGGCACGAAGCTCGTGCCGTCCCGTACGACCAGGGTGACCGCGGCCCCGGCGGGCAGCCGCAGCTCGGAGACCTCCACGCCGTGCATCTTCGAGCCCTCGGGGATCGCCACCGACAGCAGGTGTCCGCGCAGCCGCTCCAGCGGCGCCGACTCGATGCCCAGGTCCTCCGGCTCGGAGTCGCCCAGCCGCAGGTGCCGGGCGAGCCAGGGCAGCGTCGGGCCCTGCACCAGGGTGTAGACGATCACCAGCACGAAGACGATGTTGAAGATCCGGCGGCTCTCCGGCACCTCGGCCACCATGGGGATGGTGGCCAGCACGATGGGCACCGCCCCGCGCAGGCCCGCCCACGACAGCAGCACCTTCTCCTGCCAGGGCGTGCGGAAGGGCGCGGTGCTGAGGAAGACGGACACGGGCCGCGCCACCACCGTCAGTACCAGCCCCACCACCAGCGCGGGCATGATGTCGGCGCCCAGCTCGTGGGGGGTGACCAGCAGGCCGAGCAGGACGAACATGCCGATCTGGGCGATCCAGCCGAGCCCCTCGGCGAAGCCCCGGGTGGCGGGCCAGTGCGGCAGCTTGGCGTTGCCGAGGATCAGCGAGGCGAGATAGACGGCCAGGAAGCCGGAGCCGTGCGCGAGCGCGCCGCCCGCGTAGGCCACGGTCGCGATGGCCATCACGGCGATCGGGTAGAGGCCGGAGGCGGGCAGCGCCACGTGCCGCAGCCCGTACGCGCCCAGCAGGCCGATGGCGAGGCCGACGGCGGCGCCGATGGCCAGCTCCAGGGCGATCTCGCCGAGCAGCAGGTACCAGTGGTCGACCGGGCCGGCGGCGGAGAAGGCCACGACGAGGATGACGACGGGGGCGTCGTTGAAGCCGGACTCGGCTTCCAGGACGCCGGTGAGCCGGCCCGGCAGGGGCACGTTGCGCAGGACCGAGAAGACCGCCGCCGCGTCGGTGGAGGACACCACTGCGCCGATGATCAGGGCCTGCCGCCAGTCGACACCGGCCAGATAGTGCGCGGCGGCCGCGGTGACGCCGACGCTCACCGCGACACCGAAGGTGGAGAGCACGGCCGCGGCGGGCAGGGCCGGTTTGACCTCGTGCCACTTGGTGCCGAGGCCGCCCTCGGCGAGGATCACGACGAGTGCCGCGTAACCGATGACCTGGGTCAGGCCCACGTCGTTGAAGACGACGCCGATGCCGTCCTGGCCGATGGCGACGCCGATGCCCAGATAGATGAGCAGGCTGGGCAGCCCGCTGCGCGATGAGACCCGTACCGCCGCCACTGCGACGAGCAGTACGAGCGAGCAGATCAGCAGGAGTTGGTTGAGGTGCTGGACAGTCAGGGGCCGGTCCCTTCACGAGGTCTTGCCACGGGATAGTTCATTTCCTCATCTAATATTTTACGGGTTCTTGACGCGTGCTCGTGATGACGGCCGTCGCGCGGGCGGCGCAAGCAACGGCACCGCTTCCGGGTGGCCGACGCCCTGCGCCTATGGTTGCTTCCAGCATTCCCAGGACCACCCTGCCCCTCTAAGGACAGCGATGCCCGCCAATAAGACCGGCCCCGGCAAGAAGAAGAAGGGGCGACGCGCCCGCCTGCTCGTGATCTCCCTCGTGCTGCTGCTCGTGGCGGGCGTCGCCTACGGTGCGTACTGGAGCGTGGGCACCGTCCGCGCCTCCTTCCCCACGACCAGCGGAACGCTCCAGCTCAAGGGCCTGTCGGGCCAGGTGAAGGTCGTCCGTGACGACAAGGGCATCCCGCAGGTCTACGCGGACAACGCCGAGGACCTCTTCCGCGCCCAGGGCTTCGTGCAGGCGCAGGACCGCTTCTGGGAGATGGACGTCCGCAGGCATCTGACGGCGGGACGGCTCTCCGAGATGTTCGGCTCCGGGCAGGTGGAGACCGACGCCTTCCTGCGGACCATGGGCTGGCGCAAGGTCGCGCAGCAGGAGTACGACACCAAGCTGTCGCCCGCCACCAAGAAGTATCTGCAGGCCTACTCCGATGGGGTCAACGCCTACCTCAAGGACCATCAGGGCAAGTCGCTGTCGGTCGAGTACGCGGCCCTGTCGTTCGAGAACGACTACAAGCCCGAGCAGTGGACGCCGGTCGACTCGGTCGCCTGGCTGAAGGCGATGGCGTGGGACCTGCGCGGCAACATGCGCGACGAGATCGACCGCTCGCTCGCCTCGTCCCGGCTGAGCCCCCAGCAGATCGAGCAGCTCTACCCGGCGTACCCGTACGACCGGAACAAGCCGATCGTCGAGGGCGGCTCCGTCGACCCCGCCACCAAGGCCTTCGACCCCAAGGGCAGTGCGACCGGCACCCAGGGCGCCGGCGGTGCGGCGGCCGCGACCGGCGGCGCCGGCGCCGCCGCCGGGCTGCACAGCAGCCTGTCGTCGCTCTCCGGCACGCTCGACAAGATCCCGGCGCTGCTGGGTCCCAGCGGCAACGGCATCGGCTCCAACTCCTGGGTGGTCTCCGGCAAGTACACGACCACCGGCAAGCCACTGCTGGCCAACGACCCGCACCTGGCACCGCAGATGCCTTCGCTCTGGTACCAGATGGGCCTGCACTGCAACGCGGTGAGCGCGCAGTGCCCGTTCGACGTGGCCGGCTACACCTTCTCCGGCATGCCGGGCGTCGTCATCGGCCACAACAAGGACGTCGCCTGGGGCATGACGAACATGGGCGCCGACGTCTCCGACCTGTACCTGGAGAAGGTCACCGCCGACGGCTACCTCTACGACGGCCAGCAGAAGCCCTTCGTGACCCGCAAGGAGACCATCAAGGTCGCGGGCGAGAAGAGCCGTGAGATCACCGTCCGCGAGACCAACAACGGCCCGATCGTCTCGGACCGCAACGACGAGCTCGTCAAGGTCGGCGAGAAAGCGCCCGTGAAGGACCCCGCGCCCGACCGCGGCGACGGCTACGCGGTGGCGCTGCGCTGGACCGCGCTGGACCCGGGCAAGACGATGGACGGCCTCTTCGGGCTGGACCAGGCGAGCGACTTCGCCTCCTTCCGCAAGGCCGCGGCCGACTTCGAGGTGCCCTCGCAGAACCTGATCTACGCCGACACCAAGGGCAACATCGGCTACCAGGCGCCCGGCCGGATCCCGGTGCGCGGCAAGGCCGAGAGCGCCAAGGGCGAGGGCCAGGGCGAGACGCAGGGCCAGGGCCAGAACCAGCAGAACCAGACCGAGGGCCAGACGCAGGGCACGGGGGCCTCGGCCGCCAAGACCCCGGCGCCCGACGGCCGCTACCCCGCGCCCGGCTGGGACTCGGCCTACCAGTGGTCCGGCTGGGTGCCGCAGTCCGCGCTGCCGTGGGACTACAACCCCAAGCGCGGCTACATCGTCACCGCCAACCAGGCCGTCGCCGACAAGAAGTACCCCTACCTGCTGACCGAGGACTGGGGCTACGGCACCCGCAGCCAGCGCATCAACGACCTGATCCAGTCGAAGATCAAGGACGGCGGGAAGATCTCGACGGACGACATGCAGAAGATGCAGATGGACAACAGCAGCGAGATCGCCAAGCTGCTGGTGCCCTACCTGCTCAAGGTCGACGTCAAGGGCGACAACGAGCGCGAGACCAAGTACGTCCGCGAGGCGCAGCAGCTGCTCAAGGACTGGGACGGCAACCAGGAGGCCGACTCCCCGGCCGCCGCCTACTTCAACGCGGTCTGGCGCAACACCCTCAAGCTGGCCTTCGGCAACAAGCTGCCCAAGGAGCTGCGGGTCAAGGGCCAGTGCCTCCAGGTGCGCCCGCCGGACGGCAACGCCCCGCAGGACGACCTCAACGGCCGGGCCCGCCTGGTCACGGAGTGCGGCGAGCGCGAGCCGGACGCGGCCCAGCCGGACGGAGGCGACCGCTGGTTCGAGGTGGTCCGCTCCATCCTGGACAAGCCCGACAACGACTGGTGGAAGACCGGCGGCCGCGCCGGCACCGCCAACCGGGACGAGCTGCTGGCGCGCGCCCTGAAGGACGCCCGCTGGGAGCTGACCTCCAAGCTCGGCAAGGACGTGAACTCCTGGAGCTGGGGCCGGCTGCACCAGCTGACGCTGAAGAACCAGACGCTCGGCAAGGAGGGCCCCGGCATCGTCCAGTGGATGCTCAACCGCGGCCCGTGGAACCTGGCGGGCGGCGAGGCGGCGGTCAACGCCTCCGGCTGGAACGCGGCGGGTGGCTACGACGTGGTCTGGGTGCCGTCGATGCGGATGGTGGTCAACCTCGACGACCTGGACAAGTCGCGCTGGATCAACCTCACCGGTGCCTCGGGTCACGCGTACAACGCGCACTACTACGACCAGACGGACCAGTGGGCCAAGGGCGAGCTGCTGCCGTGGGCGTTCAGCGCGGACGCGGTCAAGAAGGCCGGGGCCGACGTGCTGACGCTCAAGCCCTAGCCGGCAGCGCTAGCCGAACCGGTGCACCCCGCCAGGGGTGATCACCGCGTGCACGGGGTGGTCGTGCGGTTCCTCCGGGACCCGCGCGACCACCTCGTCGTCGTAGAGGAGTGCGACGAGGGAGGGGCCGGTGCCCGCGCGCTCCAGGCGGGCCAGCACGCGGTCGTACGAGCCGCCGCCCCGGCCCAGCCGCAGGCCGCGGCCGTCGACCGCCAGGCCGGGCAGCAGCACGGCGTCCGCGGCGGTGACGGCGTCCGGCCCCAGGCGCTCGCCGTCGGGCTCCAGGAGACCCTTGGCGGCCCGGACGAGATGGCCGGCCCCCCGGTAGAGTCCCCAGTCGAGATCGTTGTCCGGGAGGAGGACCGGGAGCAGGACGCGCACGCCTCGGGCGCGCAGCGCGTCAAGGAGCGCGCGGGTGCCGGGCTCGCGCCCCACGGAGACATAGGCGGCCACCGTTTCCGCCTCCGCCAGCTCGGGAAGTTCCAGGGCGCGGCGGCCGAGCGCGGACTCCGCCGCCTCGACGTCATCCGCGGTCAACCCGGCCCTCACCGCCAGGAGGGCACGGCGCAACTCCGCCTTGCTAACGTCATAATTGATCATTACTCGTACAAACTCCTTGTCTCGGGTCATAATCGTTGGAACCTCATCTTGCGCTCATTTTCAACGGATAGTGTTCCGTCCATGACTCACTCGCGACCTCGGATCAGCAAGGCTGTCATCCCCGCAGCCGGGCTCGGCACCCGCTTCCTTCCGGCCACCAAGGCCACGCCCAAGGAGATGCTGCCGGTCGTCGACAAGCCCGCCATCCAGTACGTGGTGGAGGAGGCGGTCCACGCCGGGCTGTCCGACGTCCTGATGGTCACAGGCCGCAACAAGCGCCCCCTCGAAGATCACTTCGACCGGAACTACGAGCTCGAAGAGGCCCTGCGCCGCAAGGGCGACGAGTCCCGGCTGGCGCGCGTGCAGGAGTCCAGCGATCTGGCCACCATGCACTACGTGCGCCAGGGCGACCCCCGGGGCCTCGGCCACGCCGTGCTGTGCGCCGCGCCGCACGTGGGCAACGAGCCCTTCGCCGTGCTCCTGGGCGACGACCTCATCGACGCCCGCGACCCGCTGCTCTCCCGCATGGTCGACATCCAGCGCAGGCACGGCGGCAGCGTGATCGCGCTCCTGGAGGTCGACCACACCCAGATCGGCCTCTACGGCTGCGCGGAGGTCAAGCCCACCGACACCGAGGACGTCGTCGAGGTCACCGGGCTCGTCGAGAAGCCCGACCCCGAAGAGGCCCCCAGCAATTTCGCCATCATCGGCCGCTACGTCCTGGATCCGGCCATCTTCGACGTGCTGCGCGAGACCAAGCCCGGCCGCGGCGGCGAGATCCAGCTCACCGACGCCCTCCAGTCGCTGGCCGCCGAACCGGCCCTCGGCGGGCCCGTGCACGGCGTGGTCTTCAAGGGACGCCGCTATGACACCGGCGACCGCGGCGACTATCTCCGTGCCATTGTCAGGCTGGCATGCGAACGTGAAGACCTCGGTCCCGACTTCCGGGCCTGGCTTCGCAGTTACGTCACCGAGGAGATGTAGCGCTTTGAGCAGCAGCACCGACGGCACGGCCGCGGCAGAGGTCCACGACGGCCGAGACCTCGAGGACCGCCTCTGGCCGGTGGAAGAGCACCTCGCCGACATTCTCGGCAAGATCCGGCCGTTGGAGCCGATCGAGCTGCAACTCCTCGACGCCCAGGGCTGTGTGCTCGTGGAGGACATCACCGCCCCCGCCGCCCTGCCCCCCTTCGACAACAGCTCCATGGACGGCTACGCGGTCCGCGTGGCCGACGTCGAGGGCGCCACCGAGGAGTTCCCGGCGGTCCTCACCGTCGTGGGCGACGTGGCGGCGGGCGGCGGCGAGCCGCCCGTCGTCGGCCCCGGCGAGGCCGCCCGCATCATGACCGGCGCCCCGCTGCCCCCCGGCGCCGAGGCCGTCGTGCCCGTCGAATGGACCGACGGCGGCACCGGCGGCGGCCCCGCCACCGCCATGACCGGCCCGGGCGGCGACTCCGGCGAGGTCCGCGTGCACCGCCCGGCCGGGGCCCGCGCCCACGTCCGCGCCCGCGGCAGCGACGTCACCGCCGGAGACCTCGTCCTGCGCGCCGGCACCGTCCTCGGCCCGGCCCAGATCGGCCTGCTCGCCGCCATCGGCCGCGCCACCGTGACCGTACGGCCCCGGCCGCGCGTGGTCGTCATGTCCACCGGCAGCGAGCTCGTCCCGCCCGGCGAGCGGCTCGGCCCCGGCCTCATCCACGACTCCAACAGCTTCGTCCTGACCGCCTGCGCCCGGGACGCCGGAGCCCTGGCCTACCGCGTCGGCGCCGTCGGCGACGAGCCCGAGACGCTGCGCGCCGCCCTGGAGGATCAGCTGGTGCGCGCCGACGCCGTCGTCACCAGCGGCGGCGTCAGCGTCGGCGCCTACGACGTCGTCAAGGAGACCCTGTCGGGGCTGACCGCCGAAGAGGGCAGCGTGGCCTTCCGGCGGCTGGCCATGCAGCCCGGCAAACCGCAGGGATTCGGCCGCATCGGCCCCGACCGCACCCCCCTCTTCGCCCTGCCCGGCAACCCCGTCAGCTCCTACGTCTCCTTCGAGCTCTTCGTCCGCCCGGCCCTGCGTGCCCTGATGGGGCTGGAGCCGGTGGACCGCCGCACCGTACGGGCCGTGTGCACCGACGGTATCGAGTCCTCGCCGAAGGGCCGCCGCCAGTACCTGCGCGGCCGCCACGACCCGGCCACCGGCCGCGTCACCACCGTCGGCGGCGCCGGGTCCCACCTGGTCAAGGCCCTCGCCGAGGCCAACGCCCTGATCGTCGTCCCCGAGGACACCACCGGCGTCGAGCCCGGGGCCGAACTGGACGTGGTGCTTCTCGACTGACCGGGCGGGCCGCCCGGTACGGTGGCTGCCCACAGGGACCGGACCGGGAGAACGATGAGCAGCGCCCAGGACCAGCAGGATCACCTCACCCACCTCGACGACGCGGGCGCGGCCCGCATGGTCGATGTCTCGGCCAAGGAGATCACCGCCCGCACCGCCCGCGCCAGCGGCCGGGTGCTGCTCTCCCCGCGCGTGGTCGCACTGCTGCGCGGCGAGGGCGTCCCCAAGGGCGACGCCCTCGCCACCGCCAGGATCGCCGGCATCATGGGCGCCAAGCGCACCCCCGAGCTCATCCCGCTCTGCCACCCCCTCGCGCTCTCCGGGGTGAAGGTCGACCTGGCCGTGGCCGACGACGCCGTGGAGATCCTCGCCACGGTGAAGACCACGGACCGCACGGGCGTGGAGATGGAGGCGATGACGGCGGTCGCCGTCGCCGGGCTGACGGTGATCGACATGGTGAAGGCGGTCGACAAGGCCGCAGTGCTCACGGACATCCGCGTCGAGGAGAAGACCGGCGGAAAGTCCGGCCCGTACGTCAGGGGAGTCAGGGGCGAAGGAGCCGGTGCATGACGGCGCACCCCTACCGCGCCCTCGTCGTCACGGCCTCCAACCGCGCGGCCGCCGGCGTCTACGCCGATAAGGGCGGCCCCCTCCTCGCGGCCGGGCTTCAGGAGCTGGGCTTCCTCGTCGACGGCCCCCGCGTGGTGCCCGACGGCGACCCCGTCGAGGCCGCCCTGCGCGAGGCCGTCGCCGCCGCGTACGACGTCGTGGTGACCACCGGCGGCACCGGCATCTCGCCCACCGACCGCACCCCCGAGGCCACCCGGCGCGTACTCGACCTGGAAATCCCCGGCATCCCCGAGGCCCTGCGCGCCGAAGGCATCGCCACCGTGCCCACGGCAGCCCTCTCCCGGGGCCTCGCCGGGATCGCCGGGCGCACCCTGATCGTCAATCTGCCGGGCTCCACCGGCGGGGTCCGCGACGGCCTGGCCGTCCTCGGGCGCCTCCTGGTCCACGCCGTGGACCAGCTCCACGGCGGCGACCACGCGCGCCCCGCCGCCCCGGACAGACCCGGGGGTACGAGCTGAACGGCATCTGGCCGGTCGAGCTGGCCGACGGCGGGGTCACGCTGCGCCCCATAAAACTGCGCGACCAGCGCATCTGGCGCGAGGTCAACCGGCGCAACCGCGACTGGCTGCGCCCCTGGGAGGCGACCGTCCCCCCGCCGCCGCCCGGCAGCCCCGTCACCCAGCGCCCCACCTACCGGCAGATGGTCCGGCACCTGCGGGCCGAGGCCCACGCCGGGCGGATGCTGCCCTTCGTGATCGAGTACCGGGGCGAGCTGGCGGGGCAGCTGACCGTGGCGGGGATCACCTGGGGCTCGATGTGCTCGGCCCACATCGGCTACTGGGTGGACGAGGCGGTCGCGGGCCGCGGCGTGATGCCGACCGCCGTCGCGCTCGTCGTCGACCACTGCTTCCGCTCGCTCGGCCTGCACCGCGTGGAGGTGTGCATCCGGCCCGAGAACCTGCCCAGCCGCCGGGTCGTGGAGAAGCTGGGCTTCCGCGAGGAGGGGCTGCGCCCCCGTTATCTGCACATCGACGGCGCCTGGCGCGACCACCTGGTCTTCGCGCTGACCGCCGAGGAGGTGCCGGAGGGGCTGCTGACCCGCTGGCACCGCTCCCGGCCGGTCGGCGGCCCCGGAGCGGCCCGGGAAATCAATTAGCGAATGAACCGAATAGACGTTCGAAATTGACTGTCAATTGACGGTATTCGCAGCGATCCGGTCCCAACAATCACAAAAAAAGTTCGAGATATCAGCCGGATCGTGCGACACACCGCGCCAATTGGCGGAATCTGCTGTCCGTACCCCTCTACGGTGTGAACCGTGAGCAGCAGCGGCCTGATCTACGCAGTCATCGTCGGGGCCTGGGCCGCCTACTTGGTGCCGATGTGGCTCCGTAGGCAGGACGAGCTCAATGAAGCCCGTCCGACGGAACGCTTCAGCACGGCCATCCGGTTGCTGTCCGGACGGGCGGGCATGGAGCGCCGTTACGCCAAGGACCTCGAGGGGAGGGCCTCCGCCGACGCGCCGGTCCCAGCGGACCCCGCGGAGCCGGAGCCCGCGGCCCCGGAGCCGGACACCGCGACCGAAGCGGTCGACGTCCGGTCCTTCGGCGCGCCCGCGTCCCCGCCCGCGGCCGCTGCGGCGCCCGCCCCGGCCTCCGTGGCGGCGCAGACGGCGGCCGAGCGGGCCCGGCGCTCCAAGGTGCTGGCGCGCCGCCGCCGCACGACCGTGCTGCTCTTCCTGGCCTTCACCCTCGGCGCGGTGGTCGCGGGCGTCGGCGGGCTGGAGTTCCTGTGGGCCCCGGCCGCGCCGGCGGCACTGCTGAGCGCGTACATCGTCTACCTGCGTACCCAGGAGCGGCGCCGCTTCGCCTTCACCATGGACCAGCAGCGGGCCGAACTGGCCGCGCAGCGGCTGCGCGAGGGCCGACCCCGCCCTCATCAGGCGGCGCCGGAGGACGCGGACGCCGCCGCCGTTGACACCGTGATCCATCCGGCGCCCGCCCCGGCGGGCCTGTCGGCGCACAGCGCGGGCCGCCGCGCGCTCGTCGAGCAGACCGACCACGCGGAGTGGGTCGACCAGCAGCGCGACCGCGGCGAGGGCGAGGGCTGGGAGCCCGTGCCTGTGCCGCTGCCCACCTATGTCTCCGCGCCCGTCGCCCCGCGCGCGGGCGACGACGGTGAGCGCGGCGCCCCGGACCCCTGGAGCTCCGCCCGCTCCAGCACGGCCGGACCCTCGGCGGACCAGAAGCCCGCCGAGGAGGCCCGCCGTCCCGCGCGCTACCGCCGCCGCCCCCGCGAGCGCGGCAGCACCCCGCTCTTCGACCAGTACGCCGACGACACCCGCCCCCGCGCCGCCAACGAGTGACCTGCGCCGCTCCGGTGGCCCTGACCAGCGGGTGCCGGGGAGCGGATTTTTGAGCACTCCGACGGGGATGCTAGAGTTTCACTCGTTGCAAGGGCCTGTGGCGCAGTCCGGTAGCGCACCTCGTTCGCATCGAGGGGGTCAGGGGTTCGAATCCCCTCAGGTCCACAGCAATGACTGTTCTTGAGTTCGCTCGGGGATGGTTCGAAGATCCCGTCCGATCAGAATTGATCGGGCGGGATCTTTGCGTTTCCGGGTTTCTGTGTTTTCGGGTTTTCGGGTTTCCGGGTTTGTTCCGTGGCCGTTCCGCCCTTCCCGGCGTTCCGGGCCGGCGTTCCAGGGCGGGGCATCGCCGCAGGTCAGAGGGGGTGGAATCGTTCCAGCATCCCGGACTGCGGGCGGACTGTGGCACCCGGGACGAGACACGGCGCACGGTTGGGCCATCCGAACCGATCACGGCGAAAGGCCAACCATCGTGTCCATGAAGTCCGTCCTGTCGTCCGCCTCCGCCCTCCTGCTCGGCGCGGTCGCGCTGACCGCGTTTCAGTCCGGAACCGCCATGGCGGCCACGGGTGCGGGGGCCAACTCCGACAGCGACAGCTACGCCTACTCGCACCCGTGCTCCATGCAGCAGCTCTCGGTGCAGGTGTTCAACACGAACGCGACGCCCAGCCGGCGGTTGATCGAGGTGCACAACCTGGGCGCGAACTCCTGCGGTCTGAGCTACTTCCCGCTGGTCCACCTGGGCAACTCGCACTCCGCGGACCGGAGCCACGACGTCAAGCCGCTCGTCCCCGGCGGGCTCGGCGGCGCACCGGCGTACCCGGTGCATGCCGGGCAGACCGCGTACGCGGTCGTCGACCTCAACCCCAGCGGCGCGACCACCGGCAGCGACTCCGGAATCGACGAGCTGAGCATCCTGCCCGACGGTGACCACATGCCCAACGCCGACACGCTCAACTTCCCCCTCGGGGACGGCGCGGTCGTGCTCAGCCCGAAGCTCGGCCTGTACCGGGACAACAGCGGCGACGCGATCGCCTCCGCGGCCGAAGCGGACACGCCGCAGTCCTGATCCGAACGCCCCCGGCCGGAATGCGGCCGGGGGCGTTTCAGCGGTTCCCTGCGGAGGGTCGCTCTCCGGCGCCGTGCCCATCGTCGGCCGGGGTGATGCCCATGTCGGCGGGGCGGGCCTCGCGCATGCGCTCGGGAGTCCAGTACGAGGCCGCGTCCGGCCCGCCGTCGTGCACCGTCGTGGGTGCGCCCGCGCCGCCCCCGGCCGGCTCCGGTGCTGGGTCGCGGTAGGCCGAGACGGTGACGGTCACGGCCGCCGCCAGGATCAGTGCCGTCATGGCGGCCACGGACTTGCGCGTCATGGTGGCTGGCTCCTCGGTCGCCGGGATCCGTGGGCTACGGACGGCGCTTCGACGTCCCGGGCGTCAAGGCGGTTCCCTCCGGCCTCAGTTGTGGGCCATCTGGTCGTAAAGGTGGCCGATGTCGTTGTCGAAGTACGGGCTCCAGATGTCCTTGGGCGGCTCCGTGCGGCGGCTGGTGACCGCGTAGACGTCCCCGAGGCCGGTGGAGGTGTTGTAGTTCCTCAGCCAGGGGCCGCCGCTGGCTCCGCCGACCATCGTGCAGCCGACCCCGACCTGGTACTTGGAGTGCTTCCAGGTGGTGAGGTTCTGGCAGTAGTAGGGGCGGGAGCCGTTGTACGGCGGGTCGGCCGGGTAGCCCCACACCGTGACCTTCTGCTTGAAGCCGTAGTTGACGCCCAGGCCGTTGCCGCCGACCCGGTCGACGAGGCGGCCGCCGTTGTCCCACAGGTTGAGGATGGCCACGTCGAGGTCGAAGTCGCTCTTCTGGATCCACCCGTTGAACGTCCGGGCGTAGTGGTAGCTCCAGCGGCCGTACGGTGCGTTCCCGTTCCAGTAGGCGGGGACGTAGGTCCACTTGGAGTGCCAGCCCATGCCCTTGCCGCCGTGCACGCAGTGCCCGGCCGTGACGACCATGTTCTTGGTGGGGTTGTTCACCGACGAGGCGGAGCACGAGCGGGGCACGCCCTTGGAGTCGGTGAAGAAGACCCGGCCGACCGTGGGGGTGAGGTTCAGCCCCTGGAGCCGGGCGTCGTGCGCGAGCGGGGCCTGGGAGGCGGCGAGTTGCCGGGCGGCCGCGCCGTGCGCCGCAGGTGTGGCGTCCTTGGCCGAGGGGCCGCCTGTGGGGCGGGGCGCGTCGGCGGGGACGGCCGAGCGCATGCGCTCGGGGGTCCAGTAGGCGTCCAGCGCCTGGTTCTGCCTGTCACCGCTGTGCAGGGTGGTGTCGGGTGCGGCCTGCGACGTACCGGCCGTCGGGCTCGCCACGGCCTGGGAGGCGGCGAGGGGGAGGGCCAGGAGCCCGGCTATCGCCGCGGCGGCCGCCCGGAGTAACGGATATCTGGACAAGATCACTCCAATTCGGGTCGATTGGCGTGAAGAGGGTGCATTGGGTGCGGTGTTGGAAGAAACAGCTCCAGGGGGAGTGGCCGATACCGGGCTGTCGAGACGGGCGGGATGACCCGAAGCGGCTGTCGGGACGGGGTGGGGAGGTCGTAACCGAGAGGCCGGATTCCGTCATGTCGCAGGCCGTCGGCTGTCAGACTGCGGACGTCGTGACGGGCGGGCGGGGCGGGGGAGTGGCGGCGGGATGAACGCGGTGGACAACACCATCTCGGGCGGGGAGTTCGGCACGGCCATCCAGGCCCGGTACGCCACGGTGACCCAGCACTTCCACGGCGCCGTCACGCCGCCGCGCGTGCCGCGGATGCGCCCGCCCGCCCCCGAGGGGTTCGTGGACCGCGACCCCGTCTGCGCCGCCCTGGACGAACTGAGCGGCCGCCGGGCCGTGCGGACGTCCGTACAGGTCGTCGCGATCACGGGCCTGCCCGGCGTCGGCAAGTCCGGCGTCCTCGCGCACTGGGCGGCGGCGGACGGCCGGGAGGAGGACTTCCCCGGCGGGACGTTCTACGCCGACCTCAGCCCGCGGGGACGGCTGTCGCCGAGCGACCCCGCGAGCGTCCTCCGGACGTTCGTCGGCGCCCTCGGCACCCCGCGCTCCGAAATGCCCGCCGACGAGGATGCCTTGGCCGTGCACTTCCGGTGGCTCACCTCCGACCGGCCCTGCCTGGTGCTGCTCGACGGCGTGGTCAATCCGGCACAGGTGCCCCACCTGCTGCCCGGACACCCGGCGGGCATGGTGGTGCTCACCAGCCGGCAGCGGCTCAGCGGGCTGCGCAGCCTCGACATGCCCAGACCCGACTACCTCCCCCTCGACGCGCTCGACGACGACAACTGCGCCCGGCTCCTCCTCGGCTCCGCCGGACGGGAGGAGACCGTGGACGGGGCCGAACTTCGCACGGTGGTCCGGGTCCTGGCCGGGCTGCCGCTCGCGGCCCGCATCGCGGGGGCGCTCGCCGACGATCCCCTCGGTGGCGGGCTCACCGAGCTGGCCCGGCAGCTGACCGACCCGCCGTCCCTGGTGAAGGAGCTCGCCGTGCCCGACGGAGAGGCCGTGGGCCCGGCCTTCGCGATGGCGTACGAAGCGCTGGACGAGGACGGCGCCCGGACGTTCCGTGCGCTCGGCGTGCACCCGACGACGGATATGGCCGACGAGCTGGTCGAAGCGCTCGCCGGTGGCGGTGCGGACGGCCGCCGCGTCCGGCGGGCCCTGCTCGAAGCGCACCTGCTGGAGCCCGCGAGCCGCGGGCGCTGCCGCATGAACGGGCTGATCCACGCCTACGCCCGGGAGCTGGCCCGGCGGGAGCCGGACGCCCGCGCCGCCACCGAAGACTTCCTGGCCGACTGGTACCTGCGGCGCGCCGCCGCCGCGGAGTTGCTGCTCTCCCCGCGCTGGCACCACGGGGCGGTGTTCGCCCGCCCGGAACTGCTCTCCGGGGTCTTCGACAGCCGCGAGCAGGCCCTCGACGCCATGGAGCGGGACCGGGAGAACGTCGCCGTCGTCATCGAGCGCGCCTGCGCCGCCGGACGGTACGACACCGTCTGCCAGCTCGTCGAGGCGCTGCACGGCTTCTTCTTCCGGCACAAGCACCACGCCTTGTGGATCGAGGCCTGCCGGAGCGCAGTGGAGGCCGCCGGGCACCTGCAGGGCACCCTCGCGCCCGCGCGCATGCACTACGAGCTGGCCTTCGCGCTCATCGACCGGGGCTCCCCCCAGGACCTGGCGGAGGCGGAGAGCCACTACGGCCGGTCGCTCGCCCTCGCCCGGGAGGCCGCCCACGCCCGTACGGAGTCCTCGGCCCTGGAAGGCCTCGGGCAGGTGGCGGCCCGGCAGGGGCGGCCGCTGGAGGCCCTCGACCGTTTCCGCGAGGCGCTGCGGGCGCTGGGGGACACGGATCATCCGCGGGGCCGGGTCCTGCTGGAGTACCACCAGGGGCAGGCCGCCGGTGCCGCCGGGCAGCACGAGGAGGCCGCCCGCCTCCTGCTCTCCGCGGCACGCCGCTTCGCCGCCCTGCCCGTGCCGGACCGCCACAACGAGGCCAAGAGCCTGCTGCGTTACGGCCGGGCCCGCCTCGCCGCCGACCGCCCCGACGAGGCGCTGCCCCGCCTGGAGGAGGCGCTGGGGATCCTCGCCGGGCTCGACGCCCCCAAGGACGAGGCCGATGCCTACCTGGCGCGCGGTGACGCCCACGCCGCCGACGGCCGGGCCGAACGGGCCCGCGCCGACTGGGAGTCAGCCCTCGGCCTCTTCCGCCGCTTGGGCAGCATCGAGGTCGGGCAGGCCGCCCGCCGGCTGGCCGGTCCGGCGCAGGGACAGGAGTGACCCGCCGGTCCCCGACCCGACCGTGATCTCGGCACTGCCGCCGTCGCCTCCGTCCTCCGCCAGCCAGGCGTAGAGCACGGACGCGGCCACCGCGGGTCCGGCCCACCACGCGGGCCGGTGCCAACGGGCCGTGTACGCGCGCCCGTCGCGCAGGAACAGGGTGCAGGTGTCCCCGGCGGCCGGTACGGCCACGATGCCGCAGCCGAGGTGGCGGGCGAACAGCCGGCCGGGCTCGGTCGTACGGCGGGCGACGACGATGTCGGCCACGTTCGCCCAGCGCCGCTCGGGCTCGCCCTCCCCGACCACGACGTGCGGGTCCCGCAGGTGGGGACCGGGCTCGTCCTGGAGCGCCGCCGGGTAGCGCCGGAACCGCACGGCGGGCCGGTCGCCCGCCGTGCAGTGCGTGTCGACGCAGTGCGTGTCGACGAACATGGGCGGGGCGGCCGGAGGGCGGCGCGGGGCGGGCACGGTGAGCGGCAGCGGAACGGGGAACGCGGTCGCCGGACACGAGGGTTCCGCGAGCTTCAGGTGCTCGTAGCAGAGCGTGCGCATCCGGCCGAGCGCCTCGCCGGGGTGCGAGGTGACCAGCCCGGCGGCCTGGGCGAGCCGGGTGTCCCCGGTCTGGTGACGCATGGCGTGCTCGATCTGCGGGCGCAGTGGCCGGTACGGGAGCACGCGCGGCAGCAGCCGGCCGAGCCGCGCCATGGGCGAGCCGGCCGCCACGCAGTCGTCGTCGAAGGAGGCGAGCATGCCCGGCAGCCCGGACGAGGCCGCATAGAGGGTCAGCGAGCCGTGGTCGCCGAGGAAGGCGTCGGCCGCGCATATCGCGGCTTTCCAGGTGTCGCTCTCCGGCCGGGGCAGGATGAGCCCCTCCCGTACGAACGGCTCCAGCCACGAACGGATTTGGCGGCCGCCGTGCCCGTACCAGGCATTGGGGTGCACGGCGGCGATGACGCGGTATTCGTCGCGGGGGAGTTCGGCGAGGACCCGGCGGAGGAAATGGGGATCCGTGCCCAGCAGGGAACGTCCACCCCAGGTCGAGGTGGCGAGTATCAGTTTCTGGCCGGGGTGAATTCCGAGGGATGCGCGGTAATCCTCGCGGAACGGGGCGGAAGCCCGGATCTGGTCGGCGCAGGGGTCACCGATGACATGGGCGAAGGGAACTGCTTCCGGGCATCCGCTGCGCAGGCGTTCCAGCTGCTCCTCGTGCGACAGGACTATCGCGGAGGGAATCACATCGCCGTCGTGCACGAGCCACTCGGCCGTCAGGCCGAAGGCTCCCGGCTCCCGGCTCCCGGCTCCCGGCTCCCGGCTCCCGGCTCCCGGCTCCCGGCTGAGTTTTTTATTGTATCCAGCGCCGTGCGGCGAACCGATGAGCGGTGCGGATATCTCCTGGAGATCTCCACCTCTGCTGGTGCTGACCGCCAAGTCGAAATCCTGTGCCCGGGCCTCGCCCCAGGGAATCAATGCGAATTCGCGCGCCGCCGCGAATTCCTCGATTCCGTGGGCGAATGGAGAGGACCCGACGCAGGTGAAGAAGACCTGCACCCGAGGATCGCCGTCGAAGACGGAGAGCAGGTCCATGAGCCGGGTCGCGGACGTGACGTTGTGGATGACGCCGAGGACGGTGCGCTCGTAGGGGACGGTGCGCCATCGGGCGGGCAGCCCCGGCGGGTTCGCGTGCCGCAGCGTTTGCCCGCCTTCGCCCGTCATGCCGCCCCCGTGCTCCGCTCCGACGTACTGCACCCTACGCAGCCCCCGTAACGTAGCCGAGATCCAAGAGAACGGAAGCAGTACCGATATACACGGGGAAATCCTTGCTGATGCCACGCACGCATGCCATGCCGCTCCGCCGCACCGCGCTCGCCGCCGGGGCCCTGCTCGCCGCGCTGTCGCTGACCGCGTGCGACGGCTCCACCGGGAGCGGGTCGGGCGGGGGGTCCAACAGCTCCTCGGCGAAGGCCGACCAGCCGCTCAAGCTCGGCCAGCCGAGTCCGGAGACGCAGGAGGTCCAGCGGTACAACAAGACGGGCAAGTTCACCATCACCCCGCAGAAGGTGGTGATGGGCAAGCCCGCCGACCTCGACGAGCTGAAGGACCAGAAGTACAAGGGCTACACGCTGGCGTGGGCGTATGTGAAGGCCAAGCTGGTCGGCGGTGACACCCCGTTGAGGGGCCCCATGATTGCGACCAACGTGGGGATGCAGATGGAGGGCGGCCAGCAGGGGACCCGGCTGATAGTCCTCATGGGTGGCCTGAGCAGCAGGCCGGCCGACTGCCACAGCGAGGACACCGAAGCCGTCTGGCAGAAGGGCGACGAGCCCACGCTGTGCGTGCCCTTCGTGGTGCCGGAGGGCAGGAAGGTCGCCTACGTCCTGTACTCCAAGGGGTTCAGCGCGGCGCCGCTCAAGTGGGCGGTTGAATAACGGACTTTTCCGTCCCGGGTGACATGTGAGGGAGATCATGTTTCCCGGGCGGAAGAAACAGTTCTGCGCCTCGATGACGCGTGGCACGATCATGCGGATCGCTGTGTACCTGCGAGTAATCGCAGCTCCAAGAGCGGTCGTCATCTTTCCCGTTGCCGTGTGATGCGCGCCCGTGGGGTCACTTCCCCGCGGGCCGCCCCCACCTCACGCTCCCGAGGATCAACTTTGCGCAAAACCATCAGGTATGCCGCTTTACCTGCACTGACCGCCGCGTCCCTGCTCGTCGTCACCGGCTGTGCAGGTTCGGGCAATTCCGCGGCGGGCAAGGGCGGTGACGCCGAACCCGTGGCGGCCACCGCTGCCGCGCCGCAGCTCGCCGTCGCCGCGGCGCCTGCCGGGGCGGGCGCGCCGAGCGCCGTGGCCCATCCGTCCGACGGCGGCGGCCGTCAGGCGGCCAAGTCCTCGCTGAAGGTCGCCAAGTTCGACCAGAGCACCGGACGCGCCGTCATATCCCCGGCGGCCACGGCCGCCAAGCCCGTCCCGCCCAAGCGGAAGGGCGTGGCGCCGCAGCCCAGCGCCACGGAGAAGCCGGAGGAGAAGAACGTCGCCGTCGGCGACGTCATCGCCAGCGCTCCGGCGCCGGGTGCCCCCCACGGTGTCCTGGCCAAGGTCACGCAGGTGCTGGGCAAGACCGACGAGGGCACCGAGGTCAACACGGCCCCGGCCACCCTCGACGCGCTGCTCGGTGACTCCGAGGCCAAGGGCAAGGTGCCCGTCGACCCGTCCTCGGTCAAGGTCGTGCCGCTCCTCCCGGGCGTCAAGGCCTCCTGGACCAAGCCCGGCGGCATCGAGGTCGGCCCGCAGGGCGCCAAGGTGCCCCTGGGCAGCCTGCGGCTGGACGTCGGCGCCTCGATCCCCACGCCCAAGGGCTCCCCGGTCACGGCCGAGGCGTCCGCGACGGGCTTCGTCCAGCTGGCCCCCGAGGTCGACTTCTCCTACGACGGCAAGGGCTTCGGCCACGCGCCCGGCACCGCCTCCCTGGCGCTGTCCGGCGACCTGTCGGCGCAGTGGGAGCTCAAGGGCCAGGCGGCCGCCACCACGCAGGACAAGCCGGTGCGGCTGCCCTTCGCCAAGCTGCACGCCGACCCGGTCATCCAGGTCGGGCCGGTGCCCGTCGTGGTCAACCTCGACCTCACCTGCTACCTGCAGGTCGATGCCGAGGGCAAGCTCAGCGTCGACGTCCGCCAGGACATGAAGGGCGACTTCAAGGTCGGCGGCAGCTACACCTGGGGCAAGGGCTGGTCGCCGATCACCAAGGCCGACTTCAACGCCAGCCCGGTGCGGGCCACGGCGAGCGCGTCGGGCAAGGTCAAGGCGACGCTGGGCGCCGAGGCGTCCCTCGGTCTGTACGGGGTCGTGGGCGTGAGCGCCGACCTGGCGCCGTACCTGCGGGCCGAGGGCGAGGCCACCGCCACGGGCGCCACGGACGGGACCGGTTCGGTCTCCGGCAAGTGGGGCGCGTACGGCGGCCTGGATCTGACGGGTGCGCTGCAGGCGCAGCTGAAGATCTTCGGCACCCCCGTCTTCGAGCGGAAGATCCCGCTGGATCTGCTGCACCGCGAGTGGAAGCTCGCGGGCGGCGAGGGCTCCCTCAGCACGCCGAAGAAGCGCGCGGCGTAGTTCTCACGGTGCCGTTGAGCGCCGGACGGGCCGACTGCGGCCCGTCCGGCGCTCTTTCGTTTCACAGCCTCTCGTGTCACAGCCGTGAGGCGACCGTCCGTGCGATGCGCACGATGTCCCCGGCCGGCCTGGTCCGGGTCGTGGGACGGCTCCTGGCCCAGTGGTCCTCCACGGCGTACCAGTCGACGGGCCTGGGCGCCCGGCCCGCCGCGAGTGCCGCGTCGAGTTCGGTGAAGTACGTCTTCCAGCGCAGCCGGTAGAGCCCGCCGACCAGGCCGGACCACTCGCGGTTGGCGTAGTCGTGCAGCTTGCCGCCGTCGGCCGAGGCGCGCGGGCCCCACACCGTCAGCAGGGACAGCGCGTCCGCGGCCAGGCGGTCGCGCTCGGCGTCCGAGGAGCCCCAGGAGCGGGCGTCCGCGATCCAGCGGCCCAGCAGGTGGCTTTCGCTCGTCGCGACGGCCTGTTCCAGCAGGTCCATCCAGTCCAGCCACTGGCGGGTGAGCTCGCCGAAGCGGGTGCGGTTGCCGTCGTCGTAGGCGGCCTTGATGCGGGGCAGCAGCTGCCGGCTGCGGTTGGCGATCGACTGCCGGGCCACGTCGAGGAGGTCGTGGCGGTAGGCGGAGCTGCCGCGCAGCGCGGGGGCGACGGCCAGGAGCGCGGGCAGGGCCTTGTCGAACTCGGCGGCGTCGTACCGCAGCCGCCGCGGCGACCAGGTGCCGGCGCGGTTGACGGCCAGGTCGGGCCGGGCGCCGAAGAGTCCGTCGGCCTGCTCGCTCCAGCCGTCGGTGCGGGAGGTGCCGTAGGCGGTGCGGCGCAGCACGTCCCAGGCGCGTACGGCGTGGGCGTCCTCGCCGCCGTAGCGGTATCCGGGCCAGCGCGTGAACCAGTCGCGGAGGTCGACGGGGGCGTCGCTCCAGGCGAGGTCGGCGAAGAGGGCCAGGCCCGCGGGGTTGTTGTCGGCGGCCTCCGGCATCAGGGCGATGCCGGAGAGGGCGCTGCCCTCCTTCGTCCGCCAGCGGTGGTAGAGCTCGGCCCAGTCGGGGGCGTTGGCGCCGAGCGCGGTGTGGCCGCCGAAGTTCCAGATGGAGCCGAAGGCGTAGGGGGTGCCGGCCCAGTCGGCCTCGCGGTCGGTGACGTTGGGGTAGTGGTCGGAGATGCCGTCGAGGACGAGCATCCTGTCGCGGTCGACGGCGTCGACGATCTCGCGGCGCGGGTTCTCCTGCCAGCCGAGGATGGCCCAGGTGGCGTCCGGGTGCGCGGTGCGCAGCGCCTTCTCGACGGCCCGGGCGGCGGCGCCGACGGGGACGTCCCCCGGGTTCCCGCCCTCGTGCAGCAGGTCCATCTTGTACAGGGTGCTCTCGCCGCAGAGGTCCTGCTGCACCCGGTAGAAGGTCTGGGCGACGCGGGCGAAGTGGGGGGTGCGCGGGTCGAGCCAGTCGGGGCGGCGGAAGCCGCCCCAGTCGCCCTGGGGGACGGTGCGGGCGCCCTTGTTGCGCTCGGCGAAGCCGGGCGGCACGGTGCCGTAGTAGCCGGGCAGCACGGGTGTCATGCCCAGCTCGCGCAGCCGGCGCACGATCTTCTGGGCGAGGGCCGCGCGGCGGTCGAGGAGTTCACGGGAGACGGGCCCGCCGAAGGAGGCCATGTTCTGCAGCAGCCACCACGGCTGGTGCGCGGGCCCGGGAACCCACCGGCGCAGTTCGGCGTCGCTGTAACCATGTTCGAGAAAGGTGCGGTGGTAGACGGCGTCGGCGCCCGTGTAGACCAGCACTTCGTTGAAGCCGTGCAGCGCCAGCACGTCGAGTTCGCGTTCCCAGTAGTCCCAGCCGTGGTACGGGCCCGTGTAGCCGTCGTTGGTGTCGTTGAGGACGAAGCGGTGGGCCACGTTCGCCTCGCGGGCGAGCGGGGAGCGGACGGCCGGGAGGCGCTCGGGCAGCTGGGTCTGCTCGCCCGCCCAGGAGAAGTGGGCGTGCGCCACGTGTCTGAGGTACCAGTGCAGGCCGGTGAGCTGGACGGCCGGTGTGCTGCCCTCCACGGTGA
The DNA here is from genome assembly GCF_014203555.1 of Streptomyces olivoverticillatus. GTDB lineage: Bacteria > Actinomycetota > Actinomycetes > Streptomycetales > Streptomycetaceae > Streptomyces > Streptomyces olivoverticillatus. The sequence continues at coordinate 337,094 of NZ_JACHJH010000005.1, forward strand.
TGCGGCCGCTCTGCCCGGACACGCGGAAGGCATCGGCGCCGCCCGGGCGGCGCACGGTGCGGAAGGTGACCTGACCGTGGTGGCGGGGCAGCAGCCGGGCCAGCGCGGCCGCGGCGGCTCCCGCTTCGCCCGCGGCGGCCAGGGCTTCGGCGGAGGGGACGCCTGCCGCCCCCAGGGCGGCCGACCCGGCGAGGGCACCGAGGAGCGTGCGACGGGTGATGTGCATGAGTGACCTCCACCGTGGCGCTGAGGGCGACCGGACCGGTCCACTGGAGCGCGGTGATCCTATGAGCCCACGGCGGATATCGGTCAAGGGCGCGGGCGGCTATCCGGCCACGCCGGTTACATTTGGCACGAATGGCCCCACGGAACCGCACAGCCCTCCTGGTGACGGCCATTCAGCCGATCCACCAGCCCGGTCCGGTCCAGCAGAGTTGCCCGTCCCGTCCCGTCCGCTTCCGTCCCCCTGGCGTGAGGAACTCCGTGCGACCCCTGACCGCGACACTCGTCGCCGCGGCCGTTGCCGCCGGGCTGCTGGGCGGGCTGCTGTGCGGCTGCGCCGACCCCGGTGGGCTCAAGGTGGCCGGCCCCGCACAGACCCCCGCCGCCACCGCCGGGCCGGTCTACGTCGCCCAGGCCGCCGGTGAACCCCCGCTGCGTCGCCCCGCGTCCTTGGAGATCGGCGGGTCCGTACGGCTGACGGGCATGCGCTGGCGCTCCTGGGGCGGCCCGACCGCCGAGGCCGTCGGCGGCGTCTCCGGCGGCTGGTGCCTGCCCGCCTGCCGCGACAAGCCGTACGAGGTCAGGGTCACCCTCGGCGGACTGGTGCGGCAGGATCGTTCCGCCTACTACAGCAGGGCCACCATCGAGGCCGCTGCCCTACCGCCCGAGCAGCACAACGAGCTGCGTGACCTGCGGCTCTACGTGCCCCGGCGCTAGCCGGTCCGCGAGCCGACGAGGAGCTGCCAAGCGATGGGACTGCGTACGAAGACCGTGGTGGCGATCACCGCCACCGCCGCGCTGGTCGCCGTCCTCATCGGCCTCGTCGTGCACCACCGCACCGCCGTGACCCAGCTGGACACCGCCCGCGAGGCCATCGACCAGCGGCTCGGCGCGGCCGCCGAGGACCACGCCGCCGGGATCGACCGGCCCAGGACGATCCTCAACCCCTACCGGCTGCCCGCTCCGCTGCGCCGGGCCGTCGACGACGGCAAGCGCGCCACGTACCTGGACCGCAGCGGCGCCGAGCCGTTCCTGTGGGCGGCCACGCGCGTCGGCGACGACGTCGTGGTCCTCAAGCACCCCTACACCCGGCAGACCCGCGACCTGGAGGACCTCGACGACATCCTGTGGCTCTCCGGCGCCTTCGGCACGGCCCTCGCGGCGCTCGTCGGCGTCGCCCTCGCCACGGCCGTCGGCCGCCGCCTCAACGCCTCCGCCCGGATCGCCGAACGCATCGCCGACGGCGACCTCACCGCCCGGCTGCGGCCCCGCGGCGGCAAGGACGAGGTGGCCCGGCTGACCCAGGCCGTCAACACCATGGCGGACGCGCTGGCCGCGCGCCTGCAGGCCGAGCGCGAGGTCACCGCCAACATCGCGCATGAGCTGCGCACCCCGGTCGCCGGGCTGGTCGCCGCCGCGGCGCTGCTGCCGCCGGGCCGCCCCGCGGAGATGGTCCGCGAACGGGCCCAGCGGGTGCGGTCGCTGATGGAGGACGTCCTGGAGGTGGCCCGCCTGGACGGCGCGACGGAGCGCGCGGAGAGCGAGGTACGGGCGCTGGGCGAGCTGACCCGGCGTGCGGTGCGGTCGGCCGCGCCGGGGGACGGCGGATCCGGGGACGGCGGGCCCGGACCGGTCGAGGTGCGCGTCGTGCGCGACTGCCTGGTGGAGACCGACGCCCGCCGCGTCGAACGGATACTCGCCAACCTCGTCACCAACGCCTTCCGGCACGGCTCGGCACCGGTCGTCGCCGAGGTCGACGGCGGCGTCGTCCGCGTCCGCGACCGCGGGCCCGGCTTCCCCGGCTCGCTGCTCTCGGGCGGCCCGCAGCGCTTCCGCACCGGATCGGGCGCGGGCCTGGGCCTCGGGCTGACGATCGCGGCGGGCCAGGCGCGGGTGCTCGGCGCCCGGCTGGCCTTCGCCAATCCGCCCGGTGGGGGCGCCGAGGCGACGCTGGACCTGACGGAGGCGGTGCGGGAGGCGCATCCGGAGGGCGGCGACTGACGTGCGCGGGCGGGGGAGAGGCCCAAGAGTGGATGCCATGAACGACAACGTCCTCTTCCTCAACGTCTCCGGTGCCCACAAGGGCCACCGCGCGCTGGACGCCCTGCGCCAGGCGCACGCCGAAGGGACCGTCTCCCTGCGCGAGGGCGCGGTGATCTCACGGGACGCGGAGGGCGCCCTGGACTTCCCCGACGCCGTCGACAACACGGGCACGGGCCACGCCTTCGCCATGGGCGGGCTGCTCGGCGGCCTCCTCGGCATCCTGGGCGGGCCGCTGGGCGTCATGATCGGCTTCGGGGCGGGCGGCCTGATCGGCGGAATGCACGAGGCCCGCGAGGCCACCGCCTCCAACGCCGCCCTGGAGATGCTGGCCGCCGAGGTGCCGCCGGGCAGCACGGTCCTGATGGCCGAGGTGCGCGAGGAGGACCCGGCGGCGGTGGACCGGGTGCTGGAGCACTACGGCGAGGTCCGGCGCTACCCGGCGGAGCGGGTCCGGGAGGAGGTGGAGGCGGCGATCGCGGCCGGCCACAAAGGCTGAGGGCGCGCCCGGCTCAGTCGGCCGCCAGCGGCTTGGTGAAGCAGCGGCTGCTGTCGTAGGTCCGGTAGAGCCCGAACTTCGCCGCGGCGGGCGCGTACCCCGAGGAGAGGTAGAGCGCGATGGCCTCGGGCTGCTTGTCGCCCGTCTCCAGCACCATCCGCAGCCGCCCCGCCGCGCGGGCGCTGTCCTCCAGCGCGGCCAGGATCCGCCGGGCCAGCCCCAGGCCGCGCGCCTGCGGCAGCACGTACATCCGCTTCAGCTCGGCGTCCCCGTCCGCGTACCCCGCGCCATTTTCGGAGTGCTGCTCCATGGACCGCCAGGCGCCGGTGGCCACGGGGTCGCCGACCGCGTCGTAGGCAATGAGATAAAGGCCACGCGGCGGGGCGAACTGGACAGGGTCCATCGGGGTGAGATCACCTTCGCCATACCGCTGCACGTACTCCAGTTGCACCTGTTCCTGGAGCTTCACCGCGTCGGGGTGGTCGTAGGTCACGGGCACGATCTGCATCCGGGAATCGTACGGAAATCGGTATCGTGCCGGAATGCTCACCGTCACCACCGCCAACGTCAACGGTCTCCGCGCCGCGGCCAAGAAGGGCTTCACCGACTGGCTGGAGCGGACCGACGCCGACGTCGTCTGCCTCCAGGAAGTGCGCGCCGAGCCCCACCAGCTCCCCGACGAGGTGCGCGAGCCCGCCGGCTGGCACGTCGTCCACGCCCCGGCGGCGGCCAAGGGCCGCGCGGGCGTCTCGCTGTACTCCCGGCGCGAGCCCGACGCGGTGCGGATCGGCTTCGGCTCGGCGGAATTCGACGGCAGCGGCCGCTACGCGGAGATCGACCTGCCGGGCGTCACGGTCGCCAGCCTCTACCTGCCCTCGGGCGAGGTCGGCACGGAGCGCCAGGACGAGAAGGAACGCTTCATGGCGGAGTTCCTCCCGTACCTGGTGGGCCTCAAGGCCCGCGCCGCGGGTGGGGGTACCTCCCATGCGTTCAGCAATGGGGGAGGCCGCGAGGTGCTGGTCTGCGGCGACTGGAACATCGCCCACACCGAGGCCGACCTCAAGAACTGGAAGGCCAACCGCAAGAGCGCGGGCTTCCTGCCGGAGGAGCGCGCCTGGCTCACGAAGGTCTTCGAGGAGTACGTGGACGTGGTCCGCGCCCTCCACCCGGACGTGGCGGGCCCGTATTCGTGGTGGTCGTACCGCGGCCGCGCCTTCGACAACGACTCGGGCTGGCGGATCGACTACCTCGCCGCTTCGCCGGGCCTCGCTGAGCGCGCGGTGAAGGCACATGTGGAGCGGGCTGCTTCGCATGCGGAGCGCTGGAGCGACCATGCGCCGGTGACGGGGGTCTTCGGCATGTAGCGCACGGCAGCGAGAAGCCCCGCCTGGGGCAGCGAACGGACGGGGCTCAGCTCGGATTCACCCTGTGCGCCCTCGCCCACGGCCTGCGCGGCGATAGGCTGCACAGGCGGTCTCCCGCACCAGGAAGCACAGGCCGGACGGAGGAGGCACGATGACCACAGCTGCCGTGGGTGAGCCAGGCATCCCGCCTATGCCGGAGAGAACCCCGAAGGCCCTCCGTGAAGCCATCGCCCAGCATGCTCCCCAGCTCCTGCCCGATTTCGACGCGCACTGGAAGCGGTACGTCGCCGACGCATACGACATCAGCACCGTGCCCGCCTTCATGGCCCGGTGGTGGGGCGAGTACGCAATCGCCCGCGACCCGCAGCTCGATGCCCACGTCACCGGCCTCGAACACCGCGCCGCCTATGAGTGCACCGACCCGGCTGAAGCCAGAGCACTCCTGGAAGAAGCGTCCAGCATTCGCCACATGGCAGCCCGCACGGAGCCCGGCCAGTGACCAACGGGTTCATGGGGCCGCCCTGGCAGATGGACTGGACCCTCAAGGCCCAGGCCGCACGCGACGCGCTGCCTGAGCACGTGCGGAAGATGATCGACGCAGCCCGTGCAGAGCTGGTCACGGCGGACGACCCGTACTTCCGCGGGATCAATGCGGATGCCGGCCTGTCCGAAGACATGCTTGTCGAACCCGCCAGGTCCAGCGATCCGAAAGGCCCTCGCATTCTGCACTTCGACAACGGGCACGGCTGGTTGAAATACACGTTCGTGCGGCGGACCGAGGACCCACAGATTGTTGTGGAAGAGATCTTCTGGCAGTGACCAGTCCGTACTCGGGCCGGTGAGCGCTTCTGTGCCCTTGGGCACTGCTGCCGGCCACGTGCCGGAGGGCACAGGCCGAGGTCGCCCTCATTGACTGCCGGGGCCGTGGTCCGCTTTAGCCGACGCTTGTTGTGCCTCCTGATTCGTGGCGGATCGACTACCTCGCCGCTTCGCCGGGCCTCGCGGAGCGCGCAGTGAAGGCGCATGTGGAGCGGGCGGCGTCACATGCGGAGCGCTGGAGCGACCATGCGCCGGTGACGGGGGTCTTCGGCGCCTGAGCGGCACGACGCGCTGCGCGAGCACGGCAGCTCAATGGCTTCCGCCCCCAGGGGGCGGGAGTTCATTGGAACTGCATGCGCATATGGCACGTGTTGCACTCGTACCATCCTTCATCGTCGTTGGGGTCACGCTGCATCTGGCCGCTGCACCCCGGATTCGTGCACCGCATCGCACTACCCCTTCCTGATCTGTCCGTATCGCCTGAGATCGGGAGCGTCCCCGGGAGGGGTACCCGCCAGCCCGTATGTGAGCGTGTAGCCACATCGGGAGCATTTCTCAGCCTGGACCACGCCGTCCTCATCCACGGTCGTCACATGGAAGACCGGCGGACAGCCATGCTCCTTCATCGTCGGAAGCACGGGACCACCTCCTGTACGCGGTCCGAGCAACGTAGCGCGCCGTAGGGTGCACCAGCACTCGCACGGGCGTGCCCACGCGCTTCCGGCGGCGCATCAGCTGTCCTTTCAGGGTGCACTCCGGTCACGCGTATTCGTCCGGTGAACCCCCGTGCTGGTCTTGCGGCCAAGCGATCCGGCAGTCAAGGCATGTCAACCGCCATTGATCTTCCCCGGTGCGGGGGTGCATGGCCCTGGTCAGAATCACAGCGATGCCGCGACACCTGATGCACGTGACGGGGTCGTTCGAGGGTTGGTACGGGCGGTACGCGTCAGCGCTCATGCGCGGAGTGTGTCACTTGCGCCGCCCCGTCCAAGTCCCCTTCTTTTACCGGGATTTGGATTCGTTTCCCGGTTCGGCCGGTTGTTCGGAGTGTGCGCTTCCGGCGACCCAACGGCCGTCCTTGTGCGGGTGGTGCTGCTCGTGGGCTGTCCACGCTTCGCGGTATGCGTCGGCGTGCTTGCGGTACTGGGCGGCCACCCGGTGAGTCATGGCGGCCGCCTCGGGGTTGCGTCGGCGGATCTGGTCCTTGGCCTGCCGTTCCAGCCCCTCGGCCGCCTCCTCGACCGCCTTGATGACCCTGCGGTACCGGGCGCAACCCGTGCACTCGGCCTGCGTCGGGTTCGTCAGCGGGCCACTCGTGTGGGGGACGGGCGGCAACGGCTCCAGGCCGATGAAGTTCGGGTGAATGATCACTCTGTTCGAGCCTCCGTGTGTCCCGACCTTCCCGGCCGGGCATCAATCGTGAGGCTCAGATTCCACCCGGCATCAATGCGCTGACCAGGGTAGTTTGGATTCCAACTGCTTCTGGAATGGCGGGAGTTGAACATATGAGCGACCCGGAGTCGCCGGCGGAGGCGTTCGGTCAAGAGGTCAGGTACGCGCGTGAGGCCCGCGGCTGGTCCCAGGCCCAGCTTGCCGATCAGCTGTGCTTCCGGCAGCCCTACGTCAGCAAGGTGGAAAGCGGCAGGCAGCTCGCTTCCGCGCAGTTCGCCGAGCAGTGCGACAAGGTGTTCGGCGCCCCGGGTTTGTATGCGCGCATGCGGCAGCGAGCGGCCGATGCCGGTAGCCCGACGTGGTGGATCCCGTATCTTCAGTTGGAGCGCGAAGCGGCGACCATCTGTGACTACTCGCCCGGCTTGGTGGCGAGCATACTTCAAACCCCCGAGTACGCCGAAGCCGTCTGCCGGGCGGCACGTCCGGACGACCCTGCGCCACGGATCATGCAACGGGTTGAAGACCGTATGCGGCGCCGAGAGGTGTTCGACGCCCCCAACCCTCCGTCGTTGTGGGTGATCCTGCATGAGGCGGTGTTGTGGTCCGGCATGGGCGGTCCAGACGTCATGCGGGGGCAACTCCAGCAACTTGCGGCCGTATCAGAGCACCCGCGCATCACGGTCCAGGTGTTCCCTCTCGGTGGCACTCCTGCAAGGAAGACGCCGTTTATCTTGCTCAGGCAGAAGGCCGGGATCGAAGTCCTGTACGCAGAGAGCTACATGCAGGGGCAAGTGCATGACTCACCGGAAGCGGTCACCGAAGCGCGCGCGACCTATGAGCGGCTGCGCGCCAACGCCTTGTCCCTTCCCGATTCACTCTCCCTCATTCGGAACGTAATGGAGGCTTACACCCATGAGCACCACCCTCGACCTCACCCGCGCGATATGGGAGAAGTCCAGCTACAGCGAGGGCAACGGCGGAGCCTGCGTCGAATGGGCCCCAGAGTGCGCAGCGTCCGGCGTCGTCCCCGTCCGGGACAGTAAGAACCCCCACGGCCCCGCCCTGATCTTCCCCGCGTCGTCCTGGTCGGCGTTCGTGACCGGCGTCCGGAGCGGAGTGCCCGGCAACCCGCGGTAACTCCCCTTCCCCGTACCCATATACGCCCGGCGGGCCTCTCCCTTACGCTCACCACTGTGTCAGTCATCGCTGGCACGGTGGCGAGCGGTGTGTCGACCGGGAGGCTGTGGCAATGGCCGAGCGTGAACGTCAGCATGTGCGGGTGGCGGTGATCGGCGCCGGGTTCGGCGGGCTGGGGGCGGCCGTGCGGCTGCGGCGGGAGGGGATCACCGACTTCGTGGTCCTGGAGCGCGCCGATGCCCTCGGGGGCACCTGGCGGGACAACTCCTACCCGGGCTGCGCCTGCGACGTGCCGTCCCATCTCTACTCCTTCTCCTTCGCCCCCAACTCCGCCTGGCCCCGCGCCTTCTCCGGCCAGCCGCACATCCGGGCCTACATGGAGCACGTCGCCGACGTCTTCGGGCTGCGGCCGCACCTGCGCTTCGGCGCCGAGGTGCAGGGCCTGCGCTGGGACGCGGGCGAGCTGCACTGGGAGGTGCGCACCGGCTCCGGCGAGTACACCGCCGACGTCGTGGTCTCGGCCGCCGGGCCGCTGTCCGACCCGTCGATCCCCGATGTGCCGGGCCTCGCGGAGTTCCCCGGCGCCGTCTTCCACTCCTCCCGCTGGGACCACGGCTGCGACCTGCGCGGTAAGCGCGTGGCCGTGGTCGGCACGGGCGCCTCCGCCATCCAGATCGTCCCGGCGATCCAGCCGGAGGCCGGCCGGCTCACCCTCTTCCAGCGCACCCCGCCCTGGGTGCTGCCGCGCGCCGACCGCGAGATCAGCGCCGCCGAGCAGTGGCTGCACGCCAAGGTGCCCGCTACCCGGGTGCTGCGGCGCGGAGTGCTGTGGGGCATCAGGGAGTTGCAGGTCGGCTTCTTCACCAAGTGGCCGGACCGGCTCCGCTTCCTTGAGGGCCTGGCCGCCGCCCATATGCGCAAGGCGATCGCGGACCCGGCGCTGCGCGCCAGGCTCCTGCCCGACTACCGCATCGGCTGCAAGCGCATCCTGCTCTCCAACGACTACTACCCGGCGTTGGCCAAGCCCAATGTGGACCTCGTCGCCTCCGGCCTGGCCGAGGTGCGCGGCTCCACGCTCGTCGCCGCCGACGGCACCGAGGCCGAGGCGGACGTCATCGTCTTCGGCACCGGCTTCCATGTGACGGACATGCCGATCGGCCAGGTGATCACCGGTGTGGACGGCATCACGCTCGCCGAGTCGTGGAAGGACGGCATGGCCGCCCTGCGCGGCACCAGCGCCGCCGGATTCCCGAACCTCCTTACCGTCATCGGCCCCAACACCGCCCTCGGCAACAGCTCGATGATCCTGATCATCGAGTCCCAGCTGAACTACCTGGCCGACTACATGCGCCAGCTCGACACCCTCGGCGGCAAGGCCGCCCTGGACGCCCGCCCCTCCGCCGTGCGCGCCTGGAACCGCAAGGTCCAGCAGCGTATGCGCGGCACCGTGTGGAACACCGGCTGCAAGAGCTGGTACCTGGATGCGGCCGGTCGCAACACCACGGTCTGGCCCGGCACCACGGCCGAGTTCCGGCGGGCCACCCGGCAGGTGGACATCGCCGAGTACCAGGTCCTGCGCAAACCCCGCGTCCGTGCCCGCACCGTCGCCGTGGAGGCCGCACCGTGAGCCCGAGCCCCCTGACCGGACGGGTCGCCGTCGTCACCGGAGCGGCGCGCGGCCTCGGCGCACTGCTCGCCCGCAAGCTGGCGGCGCGCGGCGCGAGCGTGGCGCTGATCGGCCTGGAGCCCGACGAACTGCGGGGCGTCGCCGCCTCGTTGCGCACGGGCGCCGCCCACTGGCACGCCGACGTCACCGACCACGAGGCCATGGCCCGGGTCGCCCGGGAGGTCAAGGAGCGCTTCGGCCGGGTGGACGTCGTCGTCGCCAATGCCGGGGTCGCCGGCGGCGGCACCCTGGAGGCCTCCGACCCCGTCGCATGGCGCCGCGTGATCGAGGTCAACCTGGTCGGCTCCGCCGTCACCGGCCGCGTCTTCCTGCCGATGCTGACGGAGAGCCGGGGCTATCTGCTCCAGATAGCCTCCCTCGCCGCGATGGCCCCGATGCCCCTGATGACCGCCTACTGCGCCTCCAAGGCGGGCGTCGAGGCGTATGCGCACGGCCTGCGCGCCGAGGTGGCCCACAAGGGCGTGCGCGTCGGGGTCGCCTATCTGAGCTGGACGGACACGGACATGGTGCGCGGCGCCGACGCGGACGAGGTCATGCGCCGGATGCGCCGGCGCCTGCCCTGGCCGGCCAACCGCACGTACCCCCTGGGCCCCGCCGCCGACCGGATCGTGACGGGCATCGAGCGCCGCTCCGCGCATGTGTACGGGCAGTGGTGGCTGCCCGGCATGCAGGGCGTGCGGACCGTCTTCCCCGCCCTCGTCGCACTGGCCGGACCGCGCGAGATGCGCCGGGTGGAGCCGCTGCTGACCTCCTCCGCCGGGGGGCGGGGCGCCCTGGTGGGGGCGGGCGGCGCGGCGGACGAGAAGGAGCGCGCCGCGGGGCGGCCGAGCCCCGGTAGCTGACCGTAATCGTCCGATATGCGCAGTGTGAGGCGTCATGCCACGCTGATTCCGGGGCTCAGCGACGTGCCCCGATCCCACTCCGAGGAGAGAACCAGCATGGCCATGAAGGACCAAGGCAAGCAGAAGGGCCAGCAGGCCAAGGACAAGATCCAGGACACCAAGCAGCAAGGCCAGCAGAAGGGCCAGCAGGCGCAGCAGAAGGGCCAGCAGACCCAGCAGCAGGCGCAGCAGCGGCAGCAGCAGGCGCAGCAGCGGGGTCAGCAGGCCCAGCAGAAGGGCCAGCAGCAACAGCAGCGCTCCCTGGACGAGATCGACGACTTCGACGACCTGCAGTGACACGCATGTAGTGACACCCGTGCGGTGACGCGCATGCAGTGACACGAGGGGCGCACCCACCGGGTGCGCCCCTCGCTCGTACGCGCCCCGCTACCCGCGCGGCGGCAGCTTCGGCCGGCTCAGGACCGGTACGTCCGAGTAGTCCGGGGGCTTTGTCGCGCCGTGCCGGTCCAGCAGGTCCAGCGCGAGCCGCACCGCGTCGTCGAGCTGCTTGTGCCGCCCCTCGGCCCAGTCCACCGGGGTGCGGTCCACCTCGATGTCCGGCTCGACGCCGTGGTTCTCCACCGACCATCCGTACGCCTGGAACCAGGCCGCGTTCATCGGCACGGTGATCGAGGTGCCGTCCACCAGCCGGTGCCGGCCGGTCATCCCGACCACACCGCCCCAGGTGCGCAGGCCCACGACGGGGCCGATCCCCTGGAGCTTGAAAGCGGCGGTGATCATGTCGCCGTCGGAGGAGGTCATCTCGTCGGCGATGGCCACGACCGGGCCGCGCGGGGCGTTGCTGGCGTACGAGACCGGCTGGGCGTCGCGCGTGAGGTCCCAGCCGATGATGGTGCGGGTCAGCTTCTCCACCACCAGCTCGCTGATGTTGCCGCCCGCGTTGCCCCGGACGTCCACGATCAGCGCCGGGCGCGACATCTCCATCCGCAGGTCGCGGTTGAACTGCGCCCAGCCGGAGCCGCCCATGTCGGGGATGTGCAGATAGCCGCACTTGCCGTCGCTCAGCTCGTGGACCACCGCGCGGCGTTTGGCCACCCAGTCCTGGTAGCGCAGCGGACGCTCGTCGACGAGCGGCACGACGGCCACCCGGCGTGCGTGCCCCTCGTCCTCCGGGGAGCGGAAGGTCAGCTCCACCGTGGTGCCGCCCGCCGCCGCCAGCAGCGGGTAGGGACCGGTGACCGGGTCGACCGGGCGGCCGTCGACGTGGGTGAGGGCCGCGCCCTCGCGGACGCCCGAACCGGCCAGCGGGGAGCGGGCCTTGGAGTCGGAGGACTCGCCGGGCAGGATGCGGCGCACGGTCCAGGAGCCGTCCTTCTGGTGCGTCAGGTTGGCCCCCAGCAGGCCGATGGCCCGCTGGTAGTGCGGCGGCCCCTCGTTGCGCCGCGCCGGGGTGACGTAGGCGTGCGAGGTGCCCAGCTCGCCGAGGACCTCGCGCAGCAGGTCGGCGAACTCGTCGGGGGTGGCGACCCGTTCGACCAGCGGCCGGTACTGCTCCAGCACCCCGTCCCAGTCGACCCCGCACATGCCCGGCTCCCAGAAGTACGCGCGGACGATGCGGCCCGCCTCGGCGTAGGCCTGCCGCCACTCGGCGGGCGGGTCGACGTCGTGCAGGATGCGCCGCATGTCGACGTAGACGGTCGAGTCCGCGTCGCCGGGGTCGGTGGCGGGGACCACTCGCAGATCGCCCTCGTCGTAGACGACGACGCGGGAGCCGTCGCCGCTGACCGCGTACCAGTCGAGGGAGCTGGTGAGTTCGGTGCGCTTGGCCTTGATCAGGTCGAAGTGTTCCAGCGTGGGCCGGCCGGAGATGTCGGCCGGGTTGGCGAAGGTCTCGCCGAGCGCGCCGGAGATCGGCCAGCGCAGCCACACCAGCCCGCCGCCGCTGACGGGGTGGAGGGAGGAGTACTTGGAGGCGGCCACCGGGAAGGGCGTCACCCGGCTCTCCAGCCCCTCCACCTCCACCAGCACCGCACCTTCGGCCCCCTCGCCGGCGTCGTCCAGGTCCAGCCCGCCGCCCGCCGGGCGGCCCTCGATGGTCAGCGCGAAAGGGGACGGCGTCGCCGACGACAGCGGCACGAGGTAGGGGCGGCAGCCCAGCGGGAAGGACAGGTCGCCGGTGTGCACGTCGTAGACCGGGTCGAAGCCGCGCCAGGAGAGGAAGGCCAGGTAGCGGCCGTCGCGGGTGAAGACCGGCTGCTCGTCCTCGAAACGGCCGTTGGTGACGTCCACGATCAGCCGGTCCTTGAGCCTGGCGACCTTGATCTGCCGCAGCGAGCGGCCGATGCCGGGGTGCGACCAGGTCAGCCAGCCGGAGTCGGGCGAGAAGGCGAGGTCACGCACGGGCCCGTTGTCCGACTTCACCAACTCCTCGACCGTTCCCTCCCCTTCGGGCGAGGCGTCCACCAGCAGCAGCCGCCCGTCGTGCGCGGCCACCGCCAGCCGGCTGCCGTCCGGCGAGGCGAGCAGCTCCTGCACCCGCCCGAGGTGGCCCGCGCCCAGGCGGCGCGGCTGTGAGGCGTCGGCCGCGCGCGGCAGCCCGGCGATCTCGATCGCGTCCTCGCCCTCCGCGTCCGTCACATAGGCCACCCGCCCGGTCGAGCCCAGCATCTCCGGCAGCCGGACCCGTACGCCCGGGGTGTCGAAGATCGTGCGGGCCGGGCCGTCGCGGTGGGTGAGCCAGTAGAGGCTGCCGCGCACCTGGACGGCGCTGGCCCGGCCGGTGGTGTCCACGGTCAGCGAGACGACGTTGGAGGCGGCCTGCACCTGGTACGGGCGCCGTCCGGCGCGCGGTCCGCCGATCCGGACGTCCAGCTTGCGCGGTACGCCGCCGGGCCCGAAGTCCTCCACCAGCCACACCTCGCCCGCGCACTGGTAGACCACGCGGGAGCCGTCGGTGGAGGCGTGCCGGGCGTAGAAGTCGGCGTGGTCGGTGTGGCGGCGCAGGTCCGAGCCGTCGTGCAGGCAGGAGTAGAGGTTGCCCACGCCTTCGTGGTCGGAGAGGAAGGCGATCCGGTCGCCCACGAACATCGCCGAGTCCAGGTGCCCGGCCAGCTCCGGCACCAGCCGCTGGTCCTGGAGCCAGAGCCTGCCGGTGGCCCCGCCGCGGTAGCGCTTCCAGGAGGCCGGCTCGTGCGGGGGCTTGCCGGTGAGGATCAGGGTCTCGCCCGGGGCGTGCCCCGTGCCGCGCATCGCGATGTCGGCCACCGGGCCCCACGGCAGCCGAAGGCCCGGGTGGCCGTCGACGGGCAGCCGGTAGGCCCACGAGAAGTAGGAGAAGGGCTGGCCGTGCGAGGAGACGGCGAGGATGTCGTGGCCGCCGTTGCGGTCGGAGGGCGCCCAGCCGCAGACCCGGGTGTCGGTGCTGCCCCAGTACGTCAGCCGCCGGGCGGGCCCGCCCTCGACCGGCACCAGATGGACCTCGGGATCGAGGCTGCGCCAGTTGGTGAAGGCGATGTGCCGCCCGTCGGGCGAGAAGCGCGGATGCCCGGCCCGGGTCCGGTCGACGGTCAGCCGCCACGCCCGCCCCGTCGTGCCCCCGCCCGAAGCGGGGGGCGCCAGCGGCGCCAGCCACAGGTCGTCCTCGGCGACGAAGCAGAGCAGGTCGCCGTGCAGGTGGGGAAAGCGGATGTAGGCATCGCCCCTCGTCTGCGGCCCGGAGGCCGCGCGTGCGTCGCTCACACTGTCCATGGTTTCGGCGTTGCCGCGGCCCGGCAACTCGTCGCCGTGACGCAGAACACCATCGAAACGGATCCGTTTCGCTCGGGCCGGGCGTAGGCTCGCGATGTACGGTACGAAACCGTTTCGTACGCCAGTCGGCCCGGAAGGGGGCGGAATGCCGGCGGAACCACCCAAGCCCACGGCGCGCCGCACCCGGCTGACGCCCGAGCGCGAGGCCGAGCTCTACGAGGCGGTCCTCGAGATCCTGCGCGAGGTCGGCTACGACGCCCTGACCATGGACGCCGTCGCCGCCCGTACGCACTCCAGCAAGGCCACCCTCTACCGCCAGTGGAAGGGCAAGCCGGAGCTGGTCGCGAGCGCGCTGCGGCACAACAAGCCGCTGAGCCTGGCGGACATCGACACCGGCACGGTGCGCGGTGACCTCCAGGCGATGGTGTGCCGGTCCGACAAGGACCGGATGGAGAAGGACGCCGCCCTCATGCGGGGGCTGCAGCGTGCCATCCACAGCAACCCGGATCTCCACCGGGCGCTGCGGGAGCTGCTGATCGAGCCCGAGCTCGCGGGTCTCGACGCGGTGTTCCGGCGCGCGGTCGCCCGCGGCGAGGTTGCCGCGGACACCCCGGCGCTCGACTTCGTCGGGCACATGATGCTCGGCGCCTTCGTCTCCCGCCCGCTGGTCGAGGACCGGCCGGCGGACGCGGAGTACCTCACCCGCTACATCGATGCCGTGATCGTCCCCGCCCTCGGCCTCTGACCCAGCGGAAACAACCGAACACCCCCCACACCCCCACCGACCCCACCTGACGCGCCGCTCTCGTCGTCGGGCTGGGTCCCCATGCCCAGTTACGTCATCGAACCGACGGGAGCACACCGCCTCGTGGCCACGTTCCTCTACAAACTCGGCCGGCTCGCCTTCCGGCGCCGCTGGTACGTCGCCCTGATATGGGTGACGCTGCTGGCCCTCGCCGGCGTGGGCGCCGCCACCGCGTCCAAGTCGACCAACAACAGCTTCTCCATCCCCGGCACCGAGGCACAGCACGCCTTCGACCTGCTGGAGCAGCGCTTCCCCGGCAAGAACGCGGACGGCGCCTCCGCACGCATGGTCTTCAAGGCCCCCGCCGGCCAGAAGATCACCGACGCGAAGAACAAGGCCGCGGTCGGCAAGGTCGTCGGCGAGCTGAAGGGCCCCCAGGTGGGCCAGGCCACCGACCCCTTCACGTCCAACGCCGTCAGCAAGGACGGCACCACCGCGTACACGTCGGTCTCGTACAAGGTGAAGTCCAACGAGCTGACCAAGGACTCGCTCGACACCCTCAAGGGCGCCGCCGTGCACGGGCGGGACGCCGGGCTGACGGTGGAGACGGGCGGCAGCGCGCTGCAGTCGATGCCCGAGGGCGGCACCGAGGTCATCGGCATGGCCATTTCCGCGGTCGTGCTGCTGATCACCTTCGGCTCGCTGGTCGCCGCGGGGCTGCCGCTGCTGACCGCGATCATCGGCGTCGGCATCGGCGTCTCCTCGATCACCGCGCTCGCCTCCACGCTGGGCCTCTCCGGCAACACCTCGACGCTCGCGATGATGATCGGCCTCGCGGTCGGCATCGACTACGCGCTCTTCATCGTCTCCCGCTACCGCGCGGAGATCGCCGAGGGGCGCGAACGCCAGGAGGCGGCGGGCCGCGCGGTCGGCACGGCCGGTTCCGCGGTGGTCTTCGCCGGTCTCACGGTCGTGATCGCGCTGGCCGGTCTCGCGGTCGTCAACATCCCGATGCTGACGCAGATGGGCCTGGCCGCCGCCGGCACGGTGACCATCGCCGTGCTGATCGCGCTGACCCTCATCCCCGCGCTGCTGGGCTTCGCGGGCCGCCAGGTGCTGGCCCGCAAGGTCCGCAAGGCCGCGCCGGGCGAGGACGCCGGGCAGGGCAAGCCCAACATGGGCACCCGCTGGGCCCGCATCGTGCTGCGCAGGCCGGTCCTGGTGCTGGTGGCCGGTGTGATCGGGCTGGGCGCGGTCGCCGTGCCCGCGGGCTCGCTGGTGCTGGGCCTGCCCGACGACGGGGCGCAGCCGGCGAACACCACGCAGCGCAAGGCGTACGACCTGCTGTCCGACGGCTTCGGCGCCGGGTTCAACGGCCCGCTGATGCTGGTCGTCGACGCGGCGAAGAGCGACCACCCCAAGGCCGCCGCGGACTCCGTGGTGAGCACGGTCAAGGGCCTGGACGACGTCGCCATGGTCACCCCGGCCGCCTTCAACAAGGCCGGTGACACCGCGACGATCACGGTCGTGCCCAAGTCCAAGCCCAGCGGCACGGAGACCGAGAACCTGGTCCACGCCATCCGCGGCGAGGCCGGGGACATCTCCTCCAAGACCGGCGCGAAGGTGCTCGTCACCGGCGCGACGGCGATGAACATCGACGTCTCGCAGAAGCTGAACGACGCGCTGCTGCCCTATCTGGCGCTCGTCGTCGGCCTGGCCTTCCTGCTGCTGATGGTCGTCTTCCGCTCGGTCCTGGTGCCGCTCAAGGCGGCGCTCGGCTTCCTGCTGTCGGTGGTCGCCGCCCTGGGCGCGGTCGTCGCGGTCTTCCAGTGGGGCTGGCTCGGCAGTGTCTTCGGCGTCGAGGAGACCGGGCCGATCATGAGCATGATGCCGATCTTCATGGTGGGCGTCGTCTTCGGTCTCGCGATGGACTACGAGGTCTTCCTCGTGACCCGGATGCGGGAGGCGTATGTGCACGGGGAGCGGCCCGGCGAGGCGATCGTGACCGGCTTCCGGCACGGCGCCCGGGTGGTGACGGCCGCGGCCGTCATCATGATCAGCGTCTTCGCGGGCTTCATCGGCTCCTCGGAGCAGATGATCAAGATGATCGGCTTCGGCCTGGCGATCGCGGTCTTCTTCGACGCGTTCGTGGTCCGCATGGCCATCGTGCCGGCCGTCCTGGCCCTGCTCGGCCGCGCCGCCTGGTGGCTGCCGGCCTGGCTGGCGAAGGTGCTGCCGAACGTGGACGTGGAGGGCGAGCGCTTGGCGGCGCCGGCCGCGGCGGTTGCCGACGAGGAGGACCGGGTCCTCGAACCCAGCGGCGCCTGACGCGGTGAGGGTGCCCGGAACCGGGCACCCTCACCCCATGTGTCGTACGCCATGAAATCGGCAGGTATGGGAACCGTCGGTGCCTCCACCGGCGTTTTCCCTAGTCCACGGCTCCCCACGGCCGTGGCCGCGGTCGGGGGACGCGTGCGAGGGAAAGGGCTCCGCGTTGAATCTGCTCGATCTGCTACTGCTGCTGATAGTCGTCGCCTACGCCGTCTCCGGCTTCCGCCGCGGCCTGGTGGCGAGCATCGTGCTGCTCGCCGGCTTCCTCGGCGGTGCCGTGCTCGGCGTCTGGGCGCTGCCCTACGCCCTGGAGCCCTTCGAGGCGGGGACGACCACGGCGGCCGTCGTCGCCGTGGCGGTCGTGCTGCTGCCTGCGGCCCTCGGGCACGCCCTGGCCGGCCGCCTCGCCTGGCGGCTGCGGCGCAAGCTGACGTGGGCGCCGGTGCGCGGCATCGACGGTGTGGGCGGTGCGGCCGTCAATTCGCTGGCGGCGCTGCTGGTCGCCTGGGTGGCCGCGAGCGTGCTCGTATCGGCGAATTCGACGGCGCTCACGCGTGAGATCAAGGACTCGGCGCTGCTGGGCGCGGTGCAGAAGTCGATGCCCGAGCAGGCGCCCACCTGGTTCAGCCGGACCACGGACGCGCTGGCCGGGGCGGGCTTCCCGCAGGTCTTCAACCCCTTCGAGAACGAGCCCGCCACCACCGTCCCCAAGCCCTCCGGCGATGCGGTCACCTCCGCGGCGGCCCGTGCGGCCCGGCAGAGCGTGGTCAAGGTCGAGGGCGTCGCCGACGTCTCCGGCGGCCGCCGCGGCCAGGAGGGCAGCGGCTTCGTCTACGCCGACGAGCACGTGATGACCAACGCCCACGTGGTGGCCGGGGTCAGCGATCCGACCATCAGGGTCGGCGGGGTCGGGCGCGCGTACCGGGCGAAGGTGGTGCTCTTCGACCCCAGGACCGACGTGGCCGTGCTGGACGTGCCGGGCCTGGACGTGCCGGTGCTGCCGTTCGACAAGACCGCCAAGCGCGGGGACGCGGCGGTGGTCGCGGGCTTCCCCGAGAACGGCGGCCTCGACCTGCGGGCCGCGACCGTCGCCAACGAGGTGCGGGCCAAGGGCCAGGACATCTATGGCGACGGCGTCACTTCCCGCGACGTCTACTCGGTCCGCTCCACGGTCCGGCCGGGCAACTCCGGCGGGCCCCTGCTGACGACGTCGGGCAAGGTCTACGGCGTGGTCTTCGCCCGCTCGACGGCGGACGAGGAGACCGGCTACGTGCTCACCGCCCAGCAGGTCGCGGCCGACGCCGCGCGCGCCGCGCAGGCGACGCTGCCCGTCCACACCGGCAACAGGGCGGCGCTTTAGCGCTCGGGACTCAGCTTTTCCGGCGGCGCTTGAGGAAGAAGAGGATGCCTCCGACGCAGAGGGCCGCGGCGGCGGCGGTCGCCACGATGGGCATGACGCCGGTGCCGTCGGACTTCTTTTCGTCGGCTGCCGGTGCCGTCTTCGCGGCCGTCTCCGCCGCCGGCCGCGATGGCTGCACCGGCGCAGAAGCGGCGGGCTTCGGCCCGGCCAGGGCCGGTACGGACACCGTCGCCTCGCCGTGGCCCAGGTCCGGGAAGCCGCAGTGGACGACGACCTGCCACTTGCCCGGAGGCAGCACCTCGCGGGTCGTGTAGGTGGCCTTGCTGCCCTCGACCCGGACCAGCGCCCACGGCCCGAGCGTTCGGCCCGAGGGGTCTTGGGCGGTGAGGGTGCCGGCGACCGGCTCGTCGACAGGGTCGTTGTCGTTGTCCCAGGCCGCCACGGCCCGGACGTGGCCGTCCGTCCGGTTGTCGCCGATGGTGAAGTGGATCGTGTCGCCGTGCGCGGCGGCCGGGCCGGAGGTGCCCAGGACGAGCAGGGCGGCGGCGCCGAGGGCCGGGACCAGCGCGGTGGGGCGGAGATTCATCGTGGCGCTCCTTGCAATGGAGGGCCGGCGACCGCAGGTGGGGTGGGTGGCAGCGGTCGCCGGCCCTGGCTTCGAGTGGGGTCGTCAGGAGGCCTTGGCCAGGGTCCAGTTCTGGTAGCCCTGGTCGTTCTTCTGCTGGAGTTCGAGCAGCCAGCCGCCGTAGTACCAGCGCTTGCTGATGCCCAGCACCAGGGAGGAGCCCTGCGGCTGGAGCACGTACGAGCTGCCGGAGGCGTTCAGCTTCCACTTCTGCCCGGCCGCATCGCTGCAGGGCTGCTGGGCGACGTACTGGCCGTCGACCGCCTTGCCGTCCGCGCCGAGCTGGAGGCACTTGCCGGACTGCACGGACTTCACGCGGACCGTGCCGCTGCCCGCGTCCTCGAACGTCCACTGCTGGTTGGCGTAGCCGTGCCGCTGGTAGGCGATGGCGACCGTGCCGTTGTTGGACGAGCCGCCCCACAGGTCGGCGGCCTGCCCGGTGAGGCTGTTGAGCAGCAGGTACTTGGTGCCCGGGCGGGTCGGCCCGCCGTCACCGGAGGAGAGGGTGCGGAAGGAGGCGGTGCGGCCGGCCGCGGAGGCCTTGCCGTCCGCGTCACGCGCGGCGACCGCGACCCGGTAGGACGTGCCCGGGTTCAGGCGGGTGAGCCGGATGGCGGTTTCCTTGACGTCCGCGTACTTCTTGCCGTCCAGCATCAGGTCGTAGCCGGAGGCCGAGGCGGCCTTCGACCAGCTCACCACGGCCGAGTCGGCGGTGATCTGGGAGACCTGGGCGTCGGGGCCGGCGGTCGGCGGCTTCGTCGGGTCCGGCGAGGGGGAGGGGTTGGGGTCGGTGTTGCCGCCGCCCGCGATCAGGAAGCGGTTGTTGGCGACGTTCCAGTGCGTGGCGAGGTAACTGCCGGGCGCAGGGCTGGTGTTGTAGTAGTCGTCGTGGTTGCAGTCCAGCCGGTCGTCGTGCGAGCGGTCGGGGCAGATCGTCTGCATCTGCGGGTAGTACGGCGCGTCCGAGTAGCACATGATGTCCCACTCGTCGACGCAGTGCGCCGCCTTGCTGCTGTGCGGGGCGCTGTTGTTGACCGCGCCGAGGTTGTGGCCCAGTTCGTGGGCGGCGGTGCTGCCGCTCCAGCAGCCGCTGTCCGTGCGGCCGTAGGACGGGCCGAAGTTGCTCAGGTTGTCCTGGCCCGGGCGCTCGTCGCCGTTGAAGGTGCCGATGCCGCAGTACACCTGCGCGTCCGCGAAGATCATGTACTTGCGGTCGCGGCGGTCGTAGCCCTTGGCGGCCAGGGCCTCGTTCATCGCGCCGAATTCGCCGAGCGAGCCCGAGGCCACCTCGACGTCGAGGACGGAGGCGGTGCAGTCGGACTCGGTGACGTAGCGGATGTGCCGCTCGCCGCCGGTCTCCTGGGCGCTGGCGTTGTAGATGAGGTCGGTCTCGGCAGCCCACTGCTTGAAGGAGGCCGCGTACTGGCCGTACCGGTCCTGGCCGGGCGGGTGGACGTAGAGCACCTGCACCCGGTTGCCGGTGGCGCCGTCGCCCTCGCAGACGACCCGGGAGGAGCCGTCCTTCGGGGTGGTCGCGGTGGAGCCGGAGGGGCTCGCGGCCGCAGCCACGCGGCCGGTGCGGGCGTCGAGCGCGGGCAGCGCGCCCTGCAGCGCCTCGGCGGCGGACGGGGCCTTGCCGCCGTCACCGGCCAGCGACGAGGGCTTCTGCGCGCTCGCCGCGACCGGCGGGGTGTTCTTGGTGATGTCGACGCCCTTGGGCGGCGCGTCCGGGCCGTGGGTGCACAGGTCCTTGTCCGTGACGCGGTAGACGCCCACGCAGCGGTCGCCCTTGGGGGCCGGGTCGAGGCCCTTGTAGACCATGCCGCGGCCCTTGTCGGACTTGGGCGTCGAAGTGAGGGGGGTGGGCGGCGCCTTGTGCACGGGCTGGGCGGCGGGCGTGCTCTCCGCCTGCGTCTGCTGAGGCTTGGTGGTGCTCGCCGAACCGACGCTGATGACGCCGATGGCGATCCCGGCGGCTGCCGTGGCGGCGGTCGCCGCCATGATCACCCGGCGCCGGGTTTTGCTTCGACGGTGCGTGGTGCGTCTTTCGCTGCGGTGCGTTATTCGCATTGCGGTCCCATCGGTGGAGGGTGGTGACGGACGTGGGGCACACGGGGTCCGTCGGCCCGATATAGATGGGGACTCGCAGGCCGCGGCCGGATAACAAAAACCGGCCGCCCGATCCAAAAAAAGATCGGGCGGCCGGTTGTGGCCGGTTGCTGGGACTACACCGCCGTGCGCTCGTAGGGGTCCGCTTCCTCTTCCTCCAACAGGCGTTCCGCCAGCCGGTCCAGGGCCCGGTCCAGCCGGGCCCGGTCCTCCGCGTCGGCGGCCGTCCAGCCTTCGAGCCGGTCGTCGAGCCAGTGCCGCCAGGCCGCCGCGAGACGGTCGAGCTCGGCCTGGCCCGCCGGCGTCAGGGCGAGCCGTCCGCCGTCCGGCGTCGCGTATCCGGCAGCGGTCACCTTCGCGAAGGCGGGCTCCAGGATCTCTTCCGGCATCCGGTGTGCGCGCGCGATCTCCGCGAGGGTGGCGGAGCCCCTGACGCGGGTGCGCCAGTGGATCTGCCCGAGCGCCCACGCCTGCCCGGCGGTGAGCGCGCTGCCGGAGGCGGCGAGGATCTCCAGGCTCACCGGCCCCCCGTTCCCGGCCTTCTGCATCACGTGCCCGACGGCCCGCTCCAACTGCCGGTCGGCTTCCGCCGAGTCGGGGGCCGCGAAGGCCTCGCCCATGTCGGAGGCCCCGGCACGCGCGCTGTCGCGCAGCGGCACCTCCTTGAGGAACAACGCCACGACGAACCCGGCGAGCGCGATCGGCACCACCCACTGGAAGACGTAGTTCACCGTGTTCGCATACGCGTCGATGACGGGCGCCGCCTGCGCCGGGGGCAGCGACCGCAGCCCCTGCGGGCTCTGCACGGCGGACGGCGGCACCCCGGGCGACGCGTGTAGCGCCAGGGCCAGTTCGGTGCGCAGTCTGGCGCTGTAGAGCGTGCCGAAGACGGCGGTGCCGAAGGAGCTGCCGAGGGTGCGGAAGAAGGTCACGCCCGAGGTGGCGGTGCCCAGTTCGTGGTAGGGGACGGTGTTCTGCACTGCGATCGTCAGCACCTGCATGGCCAGGCCGATGCCCAGGCCGAGGACGAGCATGTACAGCGACTCCAGCCAGGCGCCCGTCGACCGGCCCATCGTCGACATCAGGTACAGGCCGAGCGCCATCACGGCCGCACCGGCGATGGGGAACGCCTTGTACCGGCCCGTGCGGCTGACGGCCATGCCGGACAGCATCGACGTGCCCAGCAGCCCCGCCACCATGGGCAGCGTCCGCACGCCCGACTCGGTGGCCGAGACCCCGTCCACGAACTGCAGATACGTCGGCAGGTACGTCATCGCGCCGAGCATCGAGAAGCCGACGATGAAGCTGAGCACCGAGCAGACCGTGAAGACGGGGTTGTGGAAGAGGTGCATGGGCAGCATGGGTTCCCTGGCCCGCCGCTCCACGAGGACGAACGCGGCCAGCAGGACCACGGCCCCCGCGAAGAGGCCGACGATGACCGCCGACCCCCACGCGTACTGGTTGCCGCCCCACTCCAGCCCGAGGACGAGCGCGGACGAGCCGAGCGCGACGAGCACGATGCCCGGGTAGTCCACGACGGGCCGGACCGCCGAGCGGACGACGGGGACGGTGCGCGCGGCCATGATCACCATGACGATGGCCACGGGCACGTTGACGTAGAAGCACCAGCGCCAGGTGGCGTGGTCGGTGAAGAGGCCGCCCAGCGTCGGGCCGACGACCGTGGTCACGCCGAAGACGGCGCCGAGCGCGCCCTGGTACTTGCCGCGCTCGCGCAGCGGGATGACGTCGGCGATCAGCGCCATGGCGGTGACCATCAGACCGCCGCCGCCGATGCCTTGCAGGGCGCGGGCGGCGATCAGCATCACCATCGAGTTCGCCGCGCCGGAGAAGATGGAGCCGCCGGTGAAGACGACCGCGCTCACCTGGAAGACGATCTTCCGGCCGAAGAGGTCGCCGAACTTGCCGACGAGGACGGTCGAGACGGTCTCGGCCAGCAGATAGGCCGTCACGACCCAGGCCATGTGCCCGCCGCCGCCCAGGTCCGCCACGATCGTCGGCAGCGCGGTGGAGACGATCGTCTGGTCCAGGGCGGCGAGCAGCATGCCGAGCACGATCGTGACGAAGACGAGGTTCGTGCGGCGGCGGCTGAGCACCGGGGCGGTGGTGGCGGGCGTGCCGTCGGATATTGCCGTGGTCATCGTGGCGGTACCTCCCGTGCCCAGCATTTGGGGAGACGCCCAGGGCCGCCACCGGTGGCGGGCGCGGGGCTGAGCGAGGGGCGCGTAGTCGCGGCGCGCACGCTCTTGCCACTGATTTGCAGGAGGCCCCTATCATCGAGCGGTTCACGGCTGCACGGCCGAACGACGCGACCGCGCCCGCGGACGAGCAGAAAACACGTACGAAACCGAATGAAACGGACGGAGTGTCCGCCATGCATGTACCCGACGGATTCATCAACGCCCCGGTCTCCGTGGCGACCGGTGCCGTCGCCGCTGCCGCCGTCGCGGTCAGCCTGCGCGGCGCCCGGCGCGAGCTCGACGACAAGGCGGCCCCGCTGGCCGGCCTGGTCGCGGCGTTCGTCTTCGCCGTCCAGATGCTGAACTTCCCCGTCGCCGCCGGCACCAGCGGACACCTGCTCGGCGGCGCCCTCGCGGCGATACTCGTCGGCCCGTACACGGGCGTGCTCTGCATATCCGTCGTCCTGCTGATGCAGGGCGTGCTCTTCGCCGACGGCGGTCTCACCGCGCTCGGCGTGAACATCAGCGACATGGCGGTCACCACGACGGTCGTCGCCTACGTGCTCTTCCGGCTGCTGGTGAAGGTGCTGCCCAAGCGGCGCTCCTCGGTCACCGCCGCCTCCTTCGCCGCCGCGCTGGTGTCCGTGCCGGCCGCGGCCTGCGTCTTCACCCTGATCTACGCGCTGGGCGGGACGACCGACGTGCCTACGGCCAAGGTCTTCACGGCCATGGTCGGCGTGCACGTCCTCATCGGCATTGGCGAGGCCCTGATCACCTCGCTCACGGTCGGCGCCGTGATCGCCGTACGCCCCGACCTGGTGTACGGCGCCCGGGGCCTGGCCAAGCCGCTCCAGCTGCGCACCGCGGACGGCACGACGGTGCAGGTGGCCCCCCAGGCGGCCGCCCCCGCCGCCGCGCGCTCGACCCGCAAGGTGCGGATCGTCGGCCTCGTGGCCGCGCTCGTCCTCGCCGGCTTCGTCAGCTACTACGCCTCCACCAGCCCCGACGGCCTGGAGAAGGTCGCCCACGACAAGGGCATCGACAGGAAGACCGGACAGCACGCCGCCAAGGACTCCCCGCTCGCCGACTACCGCCTCAAGGACGTCTCCGACGCCCGGCTCTCCGGTGGCCTGGCCGGTGTCATCGGTGTCGGCGCCACGCTGGCCGTCGGCACCGGCGTCTTCGTGACCGTCCGCCGCCGCCGCGCCCGGGCCGTGCTCCCCGAGACCGAGACGGTCTGATGGGCGCGGGACACGCTCACAAGCTCTACCGGCACGCCCGCTCGCCGGTGCACGAGCTGCCGCCGCACTGCAAGATCGCGGCGACCTTCGGCTTCGTCCTCGCCGTGGTCGCGACCCCCCGCGAGGCCGTGTGGGCCTTCGGGCTGCACGCGCTGCTGATCGCCGTCGTCGCCGCCGCGGCCCGGGTGCCCGCGGGCTTCCTGCTGCGCAGGCTGCTGATCGAGGTGCCGTTCGTGGCCTTCGCCGTGCTGATGCCGTTCGTGGCCCAGGGCGAGCGGGTGCACGTGCTCGGCCTCTCGCTCAGCGAGTCCGGGCTGTGGGGCGCCTGGAACGTCCTCGCCAAGGGCACGCTGGGCGTCGCCGCCTCCGTGCTGCTGGCCTCCACCACGGAGCTGCGCTCGCTGCTGCTGGGCCTGCAGCGGCTGCGGATGCCGCCGCTGCTCGTCCAGATCGCCTCCTTCATGATCCGCTACGGGGACGTCGTCACCGACGAGATGCGGCGGATGCGGATCGCCCGCGAATCGCGCGGCTTCACCGCGCGCGGGGTGCGCCACTGGGGGGTGCTGGCCACATCCGCCGGGGCGCTGTTCATCCGCTCGTACGAGCGCGGTGAGCGGGTCCACCTGGCGATGGTCAGCCGGGGTTACGCGGGCACGATGCCCGTGATCGACGAGGTGACGGCGGAGCGTGCGCAGTGGACGTACGCCGCCGCCCTGCCGCTGGCCGCACTGGCGGTCTGCCTGACCGGATGGATGCTGACATGACCGACGCGGTCCCCTCCCTGGAAGTCTCCGGGCTCGCCTTCGCCTACCCCGACGGCCACCAGGCGCTCTTCGGCGTCGACCTGACCGTCGGGCGCGGCGAGCGCGTCGCCCTCCTCGGGCCCAACGGCGCGGGCAAGACCACGCTCGTGCTGCACCTCAACGGCATCCTCGACGGCGGCGCGGGCTCGGTGCGCGTCGCCGGGCTGCCGGTGGACAAGCGCAACCTCGCGGAGATCCGGCGCCGGGTCGGCATCGTCTTCCAGGACCCCGACGACCAGCTGTTCATGCCCACCGTCCGCGAGGACGTCGCCTTCGGCCCGGCGGCGGCCGGGCTGCGCGGCGCGGAGCTCGCGGCGTGCGTGGACAAGGCGCTGTCCCTGGTCGGCATGGCCGAGTTCGCGGACCGCCCGCCGCACCACCTGTCCTTCGGGCAGCGGCGGCGGGTGGCGGTCGCCACGGTCCTGGCCATGGAGCCCGAGATCCTCGTCCTGGACGAGCCCTCCTCCAACCTCGACCCGGCCTCCCGCCGCGAGCTCGCCGACATCCTGCGCTCGCTGGACGTGACGGTGCTCATGGTCACCCACGACCTGCCGTACGCGCTGGAGCTGTGCGAACGGTCCGTGATTCTCAGCAACGGCGTCATCGCCGCGGACGGCACCACGCGCGAGCTGCTGTGCGACGAGGAGACGATGCGGGCGCACCGGCTGGAGCTGCCGTTCGGCTTCGACCCGCGGTCGGTGGCGGCTCGTCCGGCTACGACTGGCGGGCGGTGACGCAGAAGGGGTGACCGGACGGGTCCAGCAGGACGGTCCAGTGCGCACCGCCCGGCTGGTGCTCCGGCTTGTTCGCGCCGAGCGCGATCAGGCGTTCCTCGGCGGCGGCGACGTCGTCGACGCCGAGCTCGAAGTGGAAGGCCAGCTCGTCCGCCGGCCAGTCGGGGGCCTTGAAGTCCCGGGCGGTGTAGAAGACGTGGCTCGTCGTGCCGTCGCTGATCATCGCCGCGGCGTCGCCGAAGGTCTGGGTGACCTCCCAGCCGAGGACGGCCGCCCAGAACGCGGCGAGGGCCTTGCCGTCGTGGCCGCCGAAGCCGACGCCCAGCAGGCGGCCGATGGCGGTGGAATGGCCCTGGTCAGTGGTTGCGTGAGTCATGGGAACGACGCTACGAGCCGTCTAGGCCGCCGGGTGTCCTAGATGCGGGACCGGCCCCCGGTTCTCTGCGCGTAGACCGTCGTGCACCATGGAGGACGGATTTGTCGCGGAAACATTCGTCGCGAAAACGTTTGTCTAGGAAGCACGGGAGCGGAACGACAGTGGTGGACGTCCAGGGCACGGTGGCGGACGGTTTCGAACCGGTCCGGGACGCCTTCGCGCAGAACTTCACGCACCGCGGCGAGCGCGGCGCGGCCGTGACCGTCTACCGCGACGGACGCAAGATCGTCGACCTGTGGGCCGGCGCGAAGAACGCCGACGGGTCCGACGAGCCCTGGAGGCACGGCACCGCCCAGATCGTCCGCTCCGCCACCAAGGGCGTGGCC
Organism: Streptomyces olivoverticillatus; assembly: GCF_014203555.1. Classification (GTDB taxonomy): domain Bacteria; phylum Actinomycetota; class Actinomycetes; order Streptomycetales; family Streptomycetaceae; genus Streptomyces; species Streptomyces olivoverticillatus. The sequence continues at coordinate 363,751 of NZ_JACHJH010000005.1, forward strand.
GCCGCCGTCCCGCTCCTGCTGCACCAGCGCGGACAGGTCGACCTGGACGCGCCCGTCGGCACCTACTGGCCCGAGTTCAAGGCGAACGGCAAGGACCGGGTCCTCGTCCGGCACCTGCTCTCGCACCGCGCCGGACTGCCCGTCCTGGACACCCCGCTCACCCCCGCCGAGGCCGTCGACGGCGTCAGCGGCCCCCGGGCGCTCGCCGCCCAGGCCCCGGCCTGGGAGCCGGGCACCGACCACGGCTACCACGCCCAGACCTACAGCTGGCTGCTCGCCGAGCTGGTGCTCCGGGTGACGGGCCGGACGCTCGGCAGCTGGGTGGCCGAAGAGATAGCCGGGCCGCTCGGCCTGGACCTGTGGATCGGGCTGCCGGAGGCGGAGCGGGACCGGGTGGGCCGGATCGCCGACATCGAGGCCCCGGCCGCGCCCGCCTCGGCGGGCCTGCGGGTGCGCGCCAAGCAGTCCGTCACCGACGCCTACCGCGACGCCGCCTCGCTCACGCGCCGCGCCTTCGCCGCCATCGACCCCCTCGCCGACGAGAACGACCCCGCCTACCGGGCCGCCGAACTCCCCGCCTCCGCGGGCATCGCCACGGCCGACGCGCTGGCCCGCTTCTACGCCTCCCTGATCGGCGTCGTCGACGGCGGCCGCCGCCTCTTCGCGCCCGCGACGCTGACGATGGCCCGTACGGAGGAGTCCGCCGGCCCCGACCGCGTCCTGGTCGTGAACACCCGCTTCGGCCTGGGCTACATGCTGCACGGCCCGGCCTCGCCGCTGCTGGCCCCCGGCTCCTTCGGCCACCCGGGCCGCGGCGGCTCGCTGGCCTTCGCCGACCCCGGGACGGGCCTGGCCTTCGGCTACGTCACCAACGGCATGCAGAAGAACGTCACCGCCGACCCGCGCGCCCAGGCGCTGGTACGGGCGGTTGCGAGGTCGCTGGCGGGGTAGTGCTGCCGCATGGCAGCGGCACGCTTCGAGGGCTATGCGGTACTGATCACGGGCGCCGGGCGCGGCATCGGCGAGGCCACGGCGCGCCGCATGGCCGCCGAGGGCGCCGGGGTGCTCGTCACCGACCTCGACGGCGAGCGGGCGGCGAAGGCCGCGGCCGGCATCCGGGCCGAGGGCCAGGGCGCCGAATCCCTCGCGTGCGACGTGACCGACCACGCGGCGGTCGAGGCCGCGGTGGCGGCCGCCGTCGACCGCTTCGGCCGCCTCGACGTGCTCGTCAACAACGCCCTGTCCTGCCACCCGGACCCGCCCCTGGTGGAGGACCACGACGACGAGGCGTGGTCGCGCGACCTGGACGTCACCCTCACCGGCGCCTACCGCTGCGCCCGCGCCGCGATGCCGCACCTGGCGGCGGCGGGGGGCCGGGGCTCGATCGTCAACATCGGCTCGGTCAACGGCGAACAGGACTTCGGCAACCACGCCTACAGCGCGGCCAAGGCGGGCCTGGCAAGCCTGACCCGCACTTTGGCGGGCCACTGCGCGGCCCGCGGCGTCCGCGTCAACCTGATCGCACCCGGCACAGTCGACACCCCCAACTGGGATGGCAGAGAAGCCTCGTTGACCCGGGCGGCCCCCCTCTACCCCCTGGGCCGGGTCGGCCGCCCGGAGGACATCGCGGCGGCGGTGGCCTTCCTGGCCTCGCCGGACGCGTCCTGGATCACGGGCGTCACGCTGCCGGTGGACGGCGGCATCCTGATCGGGAATGTGGCGTTGCGGGGGGCTTTGCGGGGTGGGTCTGCCCGATCTGAGTAAATCCCATGAAATGTGCGGGTTTGTCACCGGAAGGCGCTACCCCGCATGCAGCATCAGCCCGATCCCCGCCACCATCAGCCCCGCCGCCGCGATGCGTGGTGCGCCGAAGCGTTCCTTCATCACCACCGTGCCGATCGCCGCGCCCACCAGGATCGACGACTCGCGCAGGGCGGCTATCGGGGCCAGTGCCGCCCGGGTCTGGGCCCACAGCACCAGGCCGTACGCGAATACCGACAGCACGCCGCCCGCCACGCCGCGCACGGCGAAGGGGCGGATGTCGGACAGGAAGCGGCCGCGGCGCGTGGTCAGTGCGTAGAGGGGGATGACCAGGCCCTCAAGGATCATCAGCCAGCCGATGTAGCCCAGCGGGGAGCCGGAGGCCCGGACGCCCAGGCCGTCGACGACCGTGTACGCCGCGATGGCCAGGCCCGTCGCCGTCGCCGCGCCGATGGCCGCCCAGTGCGGGCGGCTGCCCGAACCGCGGATGCCCCACACGGCCAGGCCGACCAGGCCCGCCGAGGCCACGGCGACGCCCGCCAGCTGCCAGCCGTCGGGCAGCTCGCCCGCGAAGACGGCCGCGAGGACGGTGACGGCCAGCGGCGCCGTACCGCGGGCGATCGGGTACATCTGGCCGAAGTCGCCGAGCGTGAACGACCGCATGAGCAGCACCTGGTAGACGATGTGCAGCACCGCCGACGCGAGCAGGTACGGCCAGGCCGCGCCCGCGGGCGCCGGGGCGAACGGCAGCAGCAGCGCTCCGCAGAGCGCCCCGCCGGTGCCCACCAGCGTGAAGGCCAGCAGCTGGTCCCGGATGCCGTGCGCGACGGCATTCCAACTGGCGTGCGTGATGGCGGCGATGAGGACGGCGACCGCGACCAGAGGTGTCACTACGGCCGTCCGTCAGCCGGCCCGCAGCACAGCCGCCACGATCGGGCCCGCCGAGTCGCCCCCGTGCCCGCCCTGCGGCACGACTGCGGCCGCCGCCACGTCGCCCCGGTAGGCGGTGAACCACCCGTTGGGCGCCGTCTGGTTGTCGACCTCGGCCGAGCCGGTCTTCGCACCCACGTCCCCGCCGAGCCCGGCCATCGCCTTGCGGCCCGTACCCGACAGTGCGGTGAGCCGCATCATCGAGCGCAGGTTGTCGGCCACCGGCCCCGGGAGCGCGCGCGGCGCCTTCGCCAGCTCCCGGCCGTCCACGGACGGGTCGACGAGGTACGGCTGCCGGAACGAGCCGTTGCGCACGGTCGCCGCCACCGACGCCATGTTGAGCGGGCTCATCTGCACCCGGCCCTGCCCGATCATCGCGGCCGCCTTGCCTGCCCCGCTGTCGGACGGCACCCGGCCGTCGAAGGTCGTGATGCCGCTCTTCCACTCCAGGCCCAGCCCGAAGACGTCCCGCGCCTCGGCGGCGAGCGCGTCGTCGGAGACCTGGCCGGCCAGCGAGATGAAAGCCGTGTTGCACGAGGCCGCGAAGTCCTGCGCGAAGGTGGCGCCGGGGTTCTCGCTGTCCTCGACGTTGTGGAACGTCATGCCGTACGTGGCGTTCTTCGGGCACGGCAGCGGCTTGCCCGGCGTGGCCTTGCCCTGCTCCAGCAGCATCGCCGACGTGACGATCTTCATCGTGGAGCCGGGCGCGGTCTGCCCGTGCAGCGCCGCGTTGAAGTCCGTCTTCTTCGAGTTGGCGACGGCGAGGATCTCGCCCGTACTTGGCTTCACCGCCACCACGGACGCGTCGGCGTGCCCGCTGACGGCCGTCTCGGCCGCCCGCTGCACGTTCGCGTCCAGCGTCGTGCGCAGCTTGCCGGGCTTGCCCTTGGAGACGACGTGCAGCGTCTTCGGCGCGGAACTCGGCGTGGAAGCGGAAGCCGGCGTGGAAGCGGAAGCCGGCTGTCCCGCCGTCTCCACCCGGACCTCCACCCCCGCCTCGCCGCCCGCCTTCTCCCCGAACCGCTTGCGCAGCTCGGGCAGGACCGGTGCCAGCGAGGGGTAGTCCTTGGCGTCCAGCTCGCGGCCTTCCCGGTCGACGGCCGTGATCTGCGCCGCCTGGGTGACGTCCGTCTTGAGCGACTGACCGGCGGTCAGCTGCGGATGCACCACGCTCGGCTGCCAGCCGACGAGGGCCCGCCCGGTGCCGGTCCTGCCTCGGACGACGGAGAGCGCGCTGTCGTACGTCCACGTGGAGCGCTGCTTGCCGTAGACGACCTCGGCGGTGACGGAGAAGGGCACCTTGGCGCCCGTCGCCGCGCCCTGCTTGAACGCCACCTTCTCCACGTGCGCGGCGGCCCGGTAGCCGGTGAGGGCGGTGGTGGCCGCCGCCGCGTCGTCGGTCAGACCCGCGGCCTTGGCCGTGTCGCCCGCCGCCCAGGCGGCGAGGAAGTCCCGTGCGGTTCTCTCGACTTCGGCCGCGGTCGGCGGTCCGGTCTCGGCCGGCGCCGCCTCCGTGTGCGACGAGCCGCCCCCGCCGTCGCTCGCGACCGCGTCGACGAGGTAGTAGGCGCCCAGCCCGCCCGCCCCCACCACGGCCGCGGCGACGACACCGACTGCGATCTTCGCGCCCTTGTGCATGTCCCGATCCCCTCCCCACGTCTTTTAATCGGATGATTAAAAGCCCGTTGGCACTTTACGGGAGAGGAGTGACGCACGGCGCGAAGCGGCCGAAACGTATCGGCGCGCGAGTCGGGCGCCGCCCGGGGCCCGCACTCAGATCCAGGTGTCGAGCCACATCCGGCTCCGCCAGGCGTCCATGGGGATCGGCTGGCCCGTGTAGATCGGGAAGAAGTAGATGAAGTTCCAGGCGATGAGCAGGACGAGCGTCCCGGCGCCGACCGCGCCCACCACGCGCCGCCGCTCCGAGGAGCCCGGCCGCCCGAGGATCGCCCCGATCATCATGGCCACCGCGAGGCAGAGGAACGGCACGAACACCACCGCGTAGAAGACGAAGATCGTCCGCTCCTGGTAGAGGAACCACGGCAGATAGCCGGCCGCCACCGCGCCCACCACCGCGCCGGCCCGCCAGTCGCGCCGGAAGGCCCACCGGTAGAGCAGGTACAGCACCGCGAAGCACGCCGTCCACCACAGCAGCGGGGTGCCCAGCGCCAGGACCTCGCGGGCGCACTTGTCGGCCGTGTTCACCGGGCAGCCGTCGTGGCCGGGCGCGGGCGACTCGTAGAAGTACGACACCGGGCGGCCCTGGACCAGCCAGCTCCAGGGGTTGGACATGTACGTGTGCGGCGAGGTGAGGTTGGTGTTGAACTTCCACACCTCGTGCTCGTAATGCCACAGGCTGCGCAGCGGGTTGAGGATCCCGGCGAGGAAGCCGTCGGAGCTCTGGCCGCCGTCGGTCTCGGCCCAGTGCCGGTAGAAGCCGCTGTGCTGCCAGCCCAGGCTCTGGCTGTACGTACCGCTCTTGGCGAACCATCCGGTCCAGGAGGCGAGGTAGACGCCGATCGCCACGGGCACGGTCGACAGGAACGCCCACGGCACGTCGCGCCGCAGCGTGGAGATCCATGGGCGGCGGGCGCCCGCCAGGCGCCGCGAGCCGACGTCCCACAGGACGGTCATCAGCCCGAACGCCGCCAGATAGACCGCGCCGTTCCACTTCGTCGCGAACGCCAGCCCCAGGAACAGCCCGGCCGCCAGCCGCCACGGCCGCAGGCCCAGCCGCAGCCCGTCGCCGACCTCGGCGTCCGGCAGCGCGCCCGCGCCGTCCGGGTCCTCGGGGAGCGCGGCCGCCAGCCGGGCGCGCGCCTTGTCCCGGTCGACCAGCACACAGCCGAAGGCCGCCAGCACGAAGAAGACGAGCACCGAGTCGAGCAGCGACGTGCGGCTCATGACGTAGTGCAGCCCGTCGACGGCCATCAGGCCGCCCGCCAGGCACCCCAGGAAGGTGGAGCGGAACAGCCGCCGCCCGATCCGGCACAGCATCAGCACCGACAGCGTGCCGAGCAGCGCGACCATGAACCGCCAGCCGTACGGCGTCAGTCCGTACAGCCACTCGCCGATGCCGATGACCCACTTGCCCACCGGCGGGTGCACGACGTAGGCGGCGGCGTCGGTGACGCCGGTGTGCCCGGCGATGATCTGGTCGTTGGCCTCCTTGGGCCAGTTGACCTCGTAGCCGTACTTCCACAGCGCCCAGGCGTCCTTGGCGTAGTACGTCTCGTCGAATATCACGGCGTTCGGGCTGCCGAGGTGCCAGAACCGCAGCAGCCCCGCGAAGAGGGCGACGAGCAGCGGCCCCGCCCACCCCATGGAGCGCGCCAGCACCCGCGCGGCGGCCGGGGTCGCCCCCGCCGCCGTCCACAGCCGCGTCCCGGGTTCGGGATACGGCGGCACGAGCCGCTCCCGCACGTCGGGCTGCGCGCCGGTGCGGCCCAAGTAGCCGAACCGGCGCAGTCTGCGCTGCCACGGGGGCTGCTGCTCGCCTGCCGTCGGGCCCTGCCGGCCTTGCGTCGCGGTGTCACTGGTCACCGCGCCATCGTAAGGAACCACCCTGTGCGAGTCCCGGGGGCGCGGCGTCGGCCACCTTGTGAAGCTCTGGGGAGAACACCTCCCACCCTCCCCACCCGCCGGCCGAGCGCGGCGCGGCAGCGCTGGCGTCGGTCTCGCACAGGGAGCGCAAGCTGCGCCTGGACGGACGGCCTGCCGCCCAAGGTCCACTCCCCGGCGGCCCTGACCCGCAACCGCCTCCTCCGCGAAATGCCGGACCCGGCCCCGGAGCCGACCCCCGCCCCCGCAGCGGCTGCGAGCCTGCGAGGGCGGATGCGGCCACGTGATCCGCCCGGCTCGGCGGTGGCGGGCGCGCGGCGCGGTCAGCTCGGTTTGGCGCCGCTGGTGAGCTGCTGCACGGTCTTCTGGGCGCGACCGCTTGAGGAGTGGTCCAGGCCGTATTCGTCGGAGAGCTGTTGGGGGAGGGCCGGGTCCGGCTTTGCGTTCTCATCGCCCTCCGGCGTGACGGTGGCCACCAGGTAGGGGCCGATCCAGGTTCGTTTTGGTTCTTCGAGCACCCACCACAACGTGACGCTTCTGCTGCTCCGGGTGTATTCGAGCAGTGCATTGCTGTGGATGATGGGGGATTGGTACTTAAAGGTCTTCGTGTCTTTGTTTGCAACCCATCCTGGCGGCTGGAGCTCCTTGGCCTGGCTGTTGTCCTTGTGCCATGAGCTCCGCCCTGATTGTGCGTACTCGTCGCTGTCGAGGACTACACGGTCTCTGCGCATGTAAACGACGTCGCCGGTGGCATTCAGGGTGTCGTAGGAGCTGGCCAGCGGGAATTGGATGACCTTTTCCGACGTCACTTCCGAGCCCGGGTCGAGTTTGCGTCCTTGTCGCATGATCCGGCCTTGCGCAAGCAGTTCGTACCCTCGATTGCCCTCGTCCTCGTACCGCAGCAGATCGGTCCGGCCGTTATTGATGTCCTGCTGCCATTCTGGAGTGGTTCGAGCCTTGTCGGTGTAGGCGGCCCTCCCGGCTGTCACCTGGTAAAGAGAGCCCAGTACGTAGACCCCCACGTTGCCGGTATTTTTCGAACTCACCCGGACCGGTACCGTGACCACTCCGCCCTTGATTTGTGCCGGCCCGAGTTCCACGGTTGTGGAGATCAGTGCGGGCGTGGTGTACGGCTGGTAGATCTGCGTGTATCCGAAGTTGGCGATTGCGATGAGAGCCGTGACGCCGACGCCGGCTATAAGCGCTTTGATCTTCGGGATCCGGAACCTGCATTGTCTGTACTGTTTGTAGAGTAGATGGAGAGTCCAGGCGGACCAGGTGGTCATGGGCAGCCAAAACCACAAGTAGCGGCTGTAGCTGAAGCTCTCGATATGCAGAACAAGAAGCGCGATGTTGACGAGGAAGGATGCGAGCACGCCGAGGAGAACCGCCGCAGGAGAGTAGCGAAACAGTTGACCTCGTGTATTGCGGCAATCGGCGAGTGCGCTGGCTGCAATGAGCTCCAGCAGGGCCGCGCAGATCAGCGCGACCCCGGTGAGGCGTCCGGCGTACGTCAATGCGCCGTTGGCGTCCTCGGAGCCGAGCCAGGCAAACTCGCCCGCAGTGACGACCAGGCCCGCCGCGGTCAGAAACCACCACTTCTTCGCCATGCGCACGATTCCAAGTTGCAGGCGCCGCGGTGCCCGCGCACCCCGGATTGCGCCATGCGGCGGAGGTGTCCGGCTGGTCTTGGCCGACCCCCTGCACGGAGTGGAACGTGCGTCATTTGCGGTACTGGCTGACGTTTGGAAAGGAGCTACGGAGCGCTCGTGTTCGCCGTAGTTTCATCCCTCCCCAGATCGTCAGTCCTTCCATGTGACACCCTGGTTGGGTCCGCCGTAACTCGCGCTGATCGCTGAGGGTGCTGCGTGAACGCTCTGTTGGCTGAACCAGTGGGCCTTTGTGTACCAGGCGTTGCGGGTCAGGACATAGTGGTCGGCGAGGTCGGTGCCCCGCTGGTTGGGCTGTGGCAATCCACGAGCGGAAAGACGGCTGCGCAGGGCGGGATAGATCGCACCCAGGGTGAGGTCCGCAGGTCCGTCCGGAATGCCCGAGCGGATCAGGTCGACGAGTTCGCCGGTGAAGGATGTGCACGCCGTCGCTTGTTGTTCGCGTGGCGGTTGGTGCGCCGTGCGATTGCGGGTGGTCGCAGTGAGGGTGTAAACGCCCTCAACGTGAACGATGTCGGCGACGGCGGTGTCGGTATTGTCAGCGAGGGCCTCGATGGCTTGGCCGGCGAAGCAGCAGTCGAGGATCGCTATACGCACGCGGGCCGGGCTGGTGTGCATGGCATCGGCGAGGGTGGACCACCGGATGCCGGTGATCGCGGGGTAATCGCTTTGCGTAGTGCTGACGGTCAAGCATAGTTCGCCTTGCATTGAGAGCCGGCCGTGGCCTACGTAATAGATAAGTAGCACCCCGTGGGTCTGCTCAGCGTATTTCGCGAGAGACGGGGACAACTCGTCTGCTGATGCGGGGGCGCGCGACCAGAGTGAGAAGCACTCGCTCGGCGCACTGCAACCAGTGGGCGCCCCCTTTCAGTTGGGTACCAGCGTGCTGCAGCTGCCTCCCTGGTTGCCAACGAGATACCGGTTCCATCCACTGGGTGGCGGCCGCTCACGGGTCGAGGGCTCTGCACGGAGTGCCCGGCCGTGCCGGGACGGCCGTCATGTGTTCGTGCCTTCCAGCAGGACCCCACGCAGGTGGTGACAGGCCCGGCCGAGGTTCTGCATGTGCAGGACGGCCGAGCGCAGCCCCGGGCCGGGCCCGGCGCCGAGCTCCCGGCGGGCCGCGTCGACCGCGGTCTGCGCCAGGTACCACTGGGGGGTGCCCCGGTCCATGCCGCCGATGTGCTCCTCGGCCTCCGACACCAGCCGCACCAGGAAGCCCCGCAGCCGCTCGGTGACCTCTGTGACCTCCTCCGCGCGGGGCAGCGCAACGGGCGAGGCCAGCCCGCGGCCGATGACTTCGGCGAGGTACTGCGACACCTCGGCAACGGTGTGACCGGCTTCCGGACCGGACTTGGCCTGGCTCATTGCTTGACTCCCTCGTGGCGATCCATGCGTGCACAGAGGTAACTGCCGCGACGGCCGCACCCGGTACCGTGAGGAGGACGCGTGAACGTGAAAGCCATGAAAGTCGGCGGGAGTTGAAGCATGGCGAGCAACCCACGCACCCCGAACGCCGGGCTGGCCCACCTCCTGGACGAAGCGAAATGGTCACGCAGCCAGTTCGCGGCGTCCGTGAACCGGACCGGCATCGAAGCCGGGCTGGTCCTTCGCTACGACCAGTCGGCCGTGTCGCACTGGCTGTCCGGGACGATGCCGCGGCGGCCGGTCAGGGCCGTCATCCTGGAGGCGCTCTCCCGGCGGCTGAAACGGCCGGTCACGCATGCGGAGGCCGGTCTCGCTGCCGCGGGAACGGACGGCGGCGAGAACACCCTCGAAGAGCTCGTCGACGTCGGCAGGGCCGACATGGACCCCTCCCGCAGGGGCCTGCTCACCGCGGGCATGTACTCCGCGGCGTTGGCCATCCCGCTCTTCCCCGACCTCGTGGGCCGTATGGAGCGCTCGGGCTCCACCCGCCGCACCACCCGCATCGGCGCGGGCGAGGTCGCCACCGTCCGCACGATGACCGAGAAGATCGCCGACATCCTCGACGAGCTCGGCGGCGGCCACGCCCGCCCCATGGCGGCGGCCTTCCTGGTCAACACCGTCGCCCCATACCTCAAGGCGTCGGCTCCCGAGAAGGTCCGCAAAGACATGCTCGCCGCCGCCTCCGACCTCGTCTACCTCACCGGCTGGATGGCGATGTACGAACGCGAACACGGACTCGGCCAGCGCTACTACACAAAGGCGCTCAAGCTCGCGGGAGCAGCGGAGGACCACATCACGTACTGCCGCACCCTGCGCGGCATGAGTCTGCAGGCGTCCCATCTCGGCTACGGCACCAAAGCGCTCCAGCTCGCCGACGCCGCTGCCGAAGCCTCGCCCAAGGCCGGGCCGCGCCTGCGGGCCTTTCTCGCGGGCCAGCAGGCGCACGCCGCGTCGATGAACGGCGACCGGCATACCGCCTTCGCCCGCCTCCACGAGACGGAATCGGCGCTGTCCAAGGCCGACTCCCGGCGGGAAGCCATCGGCGGGTACGACGCCAGTGCCTACCAATTCCACGTCTCGCACGTGCTCTACGAATTCAAGGACCTCAAGGGTTCGGTCCAGGCGATGCAGGAATGCCTCAAGGTCCAGCCGCGGCAGGAGCGCCAGGGCCGCCTGCATTCCAACGCCCTGCTCGCGCAGCGCCAATTCGAGCTCGGCCACGTGGAGGCGGCATGCGCCACGTGGCATGCCTTCCTCGATGACTACGTTCAGCTGTCCACGGCTCGCGGCGACGAGCACTTCACCGCCATGTGGCGCCGTATCCGCCCGTACGGGAGAACCCGCGCAGTGCGCGACCTCACGGACCGGGCTCGCGCCGTCGCGGAGGCCAAAGCATGAGCGTTCCCGGATTCGACGACCGGCTGGTGAGGTTCAGCCACTTCACCGGGGACGGCGCTTCGACTGGCGGGGAAATGCTCGATGACCCGGCGGTCGTAAAACTCTGCGCGTCGGCATTCGAGGCCGTGTGGGAGCGGGCCACCCCGCACGAGGACTGGCGGCTTCCGCTGCCGGACGCGCCCCCGACCGGGTGACGTTCGGGGGTCCGCCCCGCGGGATCCGGTATGCCTACGCGCATGCTGACCTTCAAGGCGTTCCGTCTCGCCGCCACCGCAAGCACCGTCGGCCTCGTCCCCCTCCTCCCCGCGCCCATGGCCGCGCTCGCCGCTCCGCCGCCCGCCAACAGCGTCGGTGTCGACCGGAGCGGCTGGGTGGATGCCGAAGGGGCCGTGACCCTCTCCGGCAGCTACCGGTGCTCGGCACCGGCCAAGCCCGGCAGTGTCTTCGTCGGGAGCAACATCAGGCAGGGCCTGCAGTCCTCCGGGGTCGGCGGGAGCACCGCGGTGTGCGACGGCAAGGCGCACCGGTGGCGGAACACCGGGCACGCCAACCAGACGCCGCGGGGGCCCGGCGGCGTGCAGGCCGATGCCAGCCTGCTGTGGCTGGAACGGAACCGGCAGGGGATCCCCGTGCCGCACGTCCTCGCCACCACCGAGCGGGACATCACGCTCGTCGCCCGTCCGTAGCCTGCGAGGATGGAGGGGTGACTGGAACGCTCGTACTCGCAGGAACCCCCATCGGCGACGTCGCCGACGCGCCCCCGCGGCTCGCCGCCGAGCTCGGCGCGGCCGAGGTGATCGCCGCCGAGGACACCCGGCGGCTGCGTCGGCTGACGCAGGCGCTGGGGGTGCACACCACCGGGCGGGTGGTGTCGTACTTCGAGGGCAACGAGTCGGCCCGCACCCCCGAGCTGGTCGAGGCGCTGGTCGGCGGGGCGCGGGTGCTGCTGGTGACCGACGCCGGGATGCCCTCCGTCTCCGACCCCGGCTACCGGCTGGTCGCCGCCGCCGTCGAGCGGGGCGTGAAGGTGACCGCCGTGCCGGGCCCGTCGGCCGTGCTGACTGCGCTGGCCGTCTCGGGGCTGCCCGTGGACCGGTTCTGCTTCGAGGGCTTCCTGCCGCGCAAGGCGGGCGAGCGGCTCGGCAGGCTGCGCGAGGTGGCCGACGAGCGGCGCACCCTCGTCTACTTCGAGGCCCCGCACCGCCTCGACGACACCCTCGCCGCGATGGCCGAGGTGCTGGGCGAGGACCGCCGGGCCGCCGTGTGCCGGGAGCTGACCAAGACGTACGAGGAGGTCAAGCGCGGCCCGCTCAAGGAGCTCGCCGAGTGGGCGGCCGAGGGCGTGCGCGGCGAGATCACCATCGTCGTGGAGGGCGCCCCCGAGCGCGGCCCCGATGAGCTCGACGCCGCGGAGCTGGTCCGCCGGGTGCGGATCAGGGAAGAGGCGGGGGAGCGCCGCAAGGAGGCGATCGCGGCCGTCGCGGCCGAAACAGGCCTGCCCAAGAGGGATGTGTTCGATGCGGTCGTAGCGGCAAAAAATGCCGCACAGTAGGTCTCACCGTAAGGTAAAGGGCTAACCTGAAAAGCAAAGCTTGGACCTGGCAGCCAACACCTCAGGACATGAAGCCGCCAAGTTTGTCCCAATTCGCGGGTCAGGCTGCTGCGCCGTCGCCGGGATGGGCGTTCCCTTGTTGTGGGACGTCCGGTCCCGGAGAGACTTGTCCATCGGGCAAGAGGAGCTGCCATGAGCGAGACCGCAGGAACCCCGAGCGGTGTCCAGCCCGCCCCCCGTCCGCGCACCGTGACCGAGCAGAGCGCGGCGGCCTTCGAGGCGGCACACGAGTCCTACGCCTTCACCTGCATGAGGTGCGCGTACAGCTGGGAACAGTCGTACGAAATACGGCACCACGTGGACGCCGAGGGTCAGCCCTTCGTGACGTACTACGCGGACGGCGAGCGCGTGCCGTCCCCGCTGACCCGCCCGACGTGCATCAACTGCGGTGAGCACGTGGTCCGCATCATGCGGTCCGGCCAGGTCTCCGTCATCGCCAACGTCCTGCACATTTCCGGACGTTCGATCGTGCCCCAGGCCACCACCGGCCCGCTGCAGAGCGGCGGTTCGCACCAGCCGCACGAGCGCGGCCACCACTGGCACCTCTCGGATCTCCTGAAGCCCTTCCACCGGAAGTGAGCCCCGCTCCGCGCGATCTCTAGAATCGCGGTCATGGCGGCAACAGCATCGAACAGCGGTCCGGTCGGCGGCGAGCGGAAGAAGGACGGCGGCAAGGACGTCCCTCCGCCGCTCCCGGCACCGCTGAACGTGCCGGTCGCGGACTCGCACACCCACCTGGACATGCAGGGCGACGCCGTGGAGGACGCCCTGGCCAAGGCCGCGTCCGTGGGCGTCACGACCGTCATCCAGGTGGGATGCGACCTCGCCGGCTCCCGCTGGGCGGCACAGACGGCCGCCGACTGGGAGAACGTCTGGGCCACGGTGGCCCTGCACCCCAACGAGGCGCCCCGCATCGTGCACGGCGTGGAGGGCTCCGGACATCCGGCCCCCCGGCCGGCGGGCGGTGACCGCGCCCTGGACGAGGCCCTGGCCGAGATCGACGCCCTCGCGGCCCTGCCGCAGGTGCGAGGCGTCGGCGAGACCGGCCTCGACTACTTCCGCACCGGGCCCGAGGGCGCGGCCGCGCAGGAGTACTCCTTCCGGCGCCACATCGACATCGCCAAGCGGCACGGCAAGGCCCTGGTCATCCACGACCGCGACGCCCACGACGACGTCCTGCGCGTGCTGGAGGAGGAGGGCGCGCCCGAGACCGTCGTCTTCCACTGCTACTCCGGCGATGCCGAAATGGCCAAAATCTGTGCGGCCGCGGGCTATTACCTGTCCTTCGCCGGAAACATCACGTTCAGGAATGCGCAGCACCTGCGCGACGCCCTCGCCGTGGCGCCCATGGACCGGGTCCTCGTCGAGACCGACGCACCCTTCCTGACCCCGATGCCGTATCGCGGACGGCCCAATGCGCCCTACCTCATTCCGGTCACGTTGCGCGCGATGGCCGAAGTGAAGGGGGTCCACGAAGACGCCCTGGCCACGGCGGTCTCCGCCAATACCGCACGCGCCTTCGGTTACTGACGCCGAGATTTCGCGACACCGTGTGACCATACGACTTTGGCCGGTGACGGCGGCTCCGCTACAGTCCCGGGCCTAGCCGGACCAGTGGAGTGTCGTGAGTCATGCACAGGGCAGCCCCCACGCTGCACACCGCGCTGCCACCCAAGCGCTGCCGTACGACCCGTACGCGCCGCACGAGCCGTACGGGTCTCTCGAACCGCACGCGCTCTACGAGCCGTACGAGCCCTACGCAGCGCCCGCGCCCTACGAGCCGCCGTACGAGTCCCCCGGGGCGTGCGACCCCTTCGGCCGGCCCCAGCTGCCCCGGCAGACCACGGCCCCGGCCGGGCTGTACGCACCCGGCCACGCCCTCCCCGAGGACGCCGCCGCCCTCGACGACCCCGAGCCCGGCCCGCCCGGCCGCGGCGCCGCCCGCCGGGCCGCTGGGCGCCGCAGGCGCCCCGGCACCGGGGAGCGGGCCGAGCCGCTGCGCCGCCTGCTGCCGCAGGCCCTCGTCGTGGCCTTCCTCGCGGGCGGCACCTCCGCCTTCATCGCCAGCGACAAGGCCGTCCAGCTCAGCGTCGACGGCAAGCCCCGCACCCTGCACACCTTCGCCGACGACGTCGGCGAGCTGCTGGCCGACCAGGGCATGACCGTCGGCGAGCACGACATCGTCGCCCCCGGCACCCACCACGACCTGGCCTCCGGCGACCGCGTCATCGTCCGCTACGGCCGCCCCGTCTCCCTCACCCTCGACGGGGAACGCCGCCAGGTGTGGACCACCGCCCGCACCGTCGACGGCGCCCTGCGCCAGCTCGGGGTGCGCGCCGAGGGCGCCTACCTGTCCGCCTCGCGCTCCGCGCCCATCGGGCGCACGGGCCTGGACCTGGACGTACGCACCGAGCGGACCGTCACCTTCATGGCGGACGGGCGCGAGCGCACCATCCGCACCAACGCCGCGACCGTCCGCGAGGCCATCGAACAGGCCGGCATCACCCTGCACGGCGAGGACACCACCTCCGTCGACCCGCAGAGCTTCCCCCGCGAAGGCCAGACGATCTCCGTCATGCGCATCACGGGCGGCGAGGAGGTCAAGGAGGAGTCCATCGACTTCGCCACCGAGCGGCACGAGGACCCCTCGCTCTACAAGGGCACCGAGGTCGTCGTCCAGCGCGGCGAGAAGGGCGTCGAGCGCGTCACCTACGCCCTGCGGAGCGTCAACGGCGTCAAGCAGAAGCCCAGGAAGATCTCCTCGGAGGTCGTCAGACAGCCCCGCACCGAGATCGTGAAGGTGGGCACCAAGGCCCACCCCGCCTCCGTGCAGGGCACCGACGGGCTGAACTGGCAGAGCCTCGCCCAGTGCGAGGCGGGCGGCCGCCCCGACGCGGTCGACCCCTCGGGCAATTACGGGGGCCTCTACCAGTTCGACGTCCACACCTGGCACTCGCTCGGCGGCAACGGCCGCCCGCAGGACGCCCCCGCCTCCGAGCAGACCCGGCGGGCCAAGAAGCTGTACGTCAGCCGGGGGGCGAGCCCCTGGCCCGTGTGCGGCCGTAAACTTCACGGGTGAGCTCCAGCCCCAGCACAGACGAGTCCGGCGCCCTGCTCGGCCCGGCCGACATCCGCGAACTGGCGGCCGCCCTCGGGGTCCGCCCCACCAAGCAGCGCGGCCAGAACTTCGTGATCGACGCCAACACGGTCCGGCGCATCGTACGGACCGCCGAGGTCCGCCCCGACGACGTTGTCGTCGAGGTCGGCCCCGGCCTCGGGTCGCTGACCCTCGCCCTGCTGGAGGCCGCCGACCGGGTCACGGCCGTGGAGATCGACGACGTGCTGGCCGCGGCCCTGCCGGCGACCATCGCCGCCCGCATGCCCGCCCGCGCCGACCGCTTCGCGCTCGTGCACAGCGACGCCATGCACGTCACCGAACTGCCCGGCCCCGAGCCGACCGCCCTGGTCGCCAACCTCCCGTACAACGTGGCCGTGCCGGTGCTGCTGCACATGCTCGACCAGTTCCCCACCATCGAGCGCACCCTGGTGATGGTGCAGGCCGAGGTGGCCGACCGGCTCGCCGCCGCGCCCGGCAACAAGGTCTACGGCGTGCCCTCGGTCAAGGCCAACTGGTACGCCGAGGTCAAGCGGGCCGGATCCATCGGGCGCAACGTCTTCTGGCCCGCGCCCAACGTCGACTCCGGCCTCGTCTCGCTGGTCCGCCGGTCCGAGCCGATCAAGACCACCGCCACCAAGGCCGAGGTCTTCGCCGTCGTGGACGCCGCCTTCGCCCAGCGCCGCAAGACGCTGCGCGCCGCGCTGGCCGGATGGGCCGGGTCGGCGGCCGCCGCCGAAGCCGCGCTCGTCGCCGCGGGCGTCTCGCCGCAGGCGCGCGGAGAGGCGCTGACCGTGCACGAATTCGTCGCCATCGCCGAGCAGAAGGGCGCCACCCAGTGACCGGCTCCGTCACCGTCCGCGTCCCCGCCAAGGTCAACGTCCAGCTCGCCGTGGGCGGACCGCGCTCCGACGGCTACCACGACCTGGCCAACGTCTTCCTCGCGGTCGGGCTCCACGACGAGGTGACGGTGCGCCCCGCCGACGAGCTGCGGGTGACCTGCGCCGGGCCGGACGCCGCCCAGGTGCCGCTGGACCACTCCAACCTGGCCGCCCGCGCGGCCCTCGCCCTGGCCGCCCGCTACGGGCGGGACGCAAACGTCCACATCCATATCGACAAGGACATTCCGGTCGCGGGCGGCATGGCCGGGGGCTCCGCGGACGGGGCCGGTGCGCTCCTCGCGTGCGACGCGCTGTGGGGGACCGGCGCCTCGCGCGAAGAGCTGCTGGGCATCTGCGCCGAGCTGGGCAGCGACGTGCCGTTCAGCCTCGTCGGCGGTGCCGCGCTGGGGCGCGGGCGCGGCGAGCTGCTGACGCCGCTCCCCGTGGGAGGCGCCTTCCACTGGGTCTTCGCCGTCGCCGACGGCGGCCTGTCCACGCCCGCCGTGTACGCCGAGTGCGACCGGCTGCGCGGGGCGGCGGACATCCCCGCCCCGGAGGCATCGGCCGCCCTGCTGGACGCACTGCGCGCCGGCGACGCCGAGGCGCTGGCGGCAGCCGTGTCCAACGACCTGCAGGATGCCGCGGTGTCGCTGCGGCCATCGCTCGCCGCGACGCTGGAAGCGGGCCGCGGCGCGGGTGCGCTGGCCGCCATGGTGTCCGGGTCCGGGCCGACGACGGCGTTCCTGGTGCCGGACGCGGCCGGGGCGCGAAAGGTGGCCGACGCACTGCAGAGCTCCGGCACGTGCCGCGCGGTGCGGGTGGCGGCGGGGCCGGTGCCGGGGGCCACGGTCCTGAGCTGACCGCCCCGGGGCCGCCGCACCCGCCGCTGTCCTCATGGCCGTGGCCGGCCGGCTCCTGGTGGAGGCGGCGGCATGCGGGACGCGGGCGACAGATCGGTAGCGCCGGGAGTGCGGGGAGCTGCGGGAGCTGCGGGAGCGCGGGGAGGGCCGGGAGCGCCGGAGCCGGGGCCCGGGGCCTGCGCCAGGGGCTGAGACAGGGCCCCCTGCCGGGCGTGGGATCCTGGAGGGAGTCCCCTGAGCGAGGAGCGGAATGGCAGCCAACCTGGTCAATCTGGAAGCCGTCGACAAGGTGTACGGCACCCGTGCACTGCTCGACGGCATCTCCCTCGGCGTGAACGAGGGCGACCGGATCGGCGTGGTCGGCCGCAACGGCGACGGCAAGACCACGCTCATCCGCATCGTCGCCAAGCTGGAGGAGGCCGACAAGGGCCGCGTCACCCACGCCGGCCACCTGCGGCTCGGCGTGCTCACCCAGCACGACTCCCTCGACCCGGCCGCCACCATCCGGCACGAGGTCATCGGTGACATGGCCGACCACGAGTGGGCGGGCAACGCCAAGGTCCGCGACGTGCTGACCGGCCTCTTCGGCGACCTTCACCTGCCCGGCTTCGAAAGCGGCCTCGACACCGTCATCGGCCCGCTCTCCGGCGGCGAGCGCCGCCGCATCGCGCTGGCCAAGCTGCTGATCGGCGAGCAGGACCTGATCGTCCTGGACGAGCCCACCAACCACCTCGACGTCGAGGGCATCTCCTGGCTGGCCGGGCACCTGCGCGCGCGCCGCTCGGCGCTGGTGTGCGTCACCCACGACCGCTGGTTCCTCGACCAGGTCTGCACCCGCATGTGGGACGTGCAGCGCGGCGCCGTGCACGAGTACGAGGGCGGCTACAGCGACTACGTCTTCGCCCGCGCCGAGCGGGAGCGGATCGCCGCGACCGAGGAGGTCAAGCGGCAGAACCTGATGCGCAAGGAGCTGGCCTGGCTGCGCCGCGGCGCTCCGGCCCGCACCAGCAAGCCGCGCTTCCGCATCGAGGCCGCCAACGAGCTGATCGCCGACGTGCCGCCGCCGCGCGACAGCGCCGAGCTGATGAAGTTCGCCAGCTCGCGGCTGGGCAAGACCGTCTTCGACCTGGAGAACGTCACCGTCCAGGCCGGACCGAAGGTGCTGATCGAGCACCTGACCTGGCAGCTGGGCCCGGGCGACCGGATCGGCCTCGTCGGCGTCAACGGCGCGGGCAAGACCTCGCTGCTGCGCACCCTCTCCGAGGCAGCCCGCACGCAGGGCGAGAAGCAGCCGGTCAAGGGCAAGGTGGCCGTCGGCAAGACCGTGAAGCTGGCCTACCTCTCGCAGGAGGTCGGCGAACTCGACCCGGCCAAGCGGGTGCTGGAGGCCGTGCAGCAGGTGCGCGACCGCGTCGACCTCGGCAAGGGCCGGGAGATGACGGCGGGGCAGCTGTGCGAGAAGTTCGGCTTCACCAAGGAGAAGCAGTGGACGCCGGTCGGCGACCTCTCCGGCGGTGAGCGGCGCCGGCTGCAGATCCTGCGGCTGCTGATGGACGAGCCCAACGTCCTGTTCCTGGACGAGCCGACGAACGACCTCGACATCGAGACGCTCACGCAGCTGGAGGACCTCCTCGACGGCTGGCCCGGCTCGATGGTCGTCATCAGCCACGACCGGTACTTCGTGGAGCGCACCACCGACCGGGTGTTCGCGCTGCTCGGCGACCGGGCGCTGCGGATGCTGCCGCGCGGCCTGGACGAGTACCTGGAGCGGCGCCAGAAGGTCATCGACGCGGCGGTGCCCGCCGTGGTCGCGGCCCCGGCCGCCGCCGCGAAGGCCAAGCCCGCCGGTGACACCCGGGCGGCCAAGAAGGAGCTGCAGAAGATCGAGCGCCGCCTGGACCGCATCAGCGAGCAGGAGACCAAGCTCCACGAGCGGATCGCCGAGCAGGCCACCGACTTCGAGGCGGTCGCCAAGCTGGACGCCGAGCTGCGGGAGCTGGCCGGCGAGCGGGAGGAGCTGGAGATGCGCTGGCTCGAGCTCGCCGACGACGTGTGAGACACCGCTCCGGCCGGTGAGTTGCCCACCTGTGGCGGCTGCCGGCCGGTCAACACGGGCGCGCGGGGCGGCCGTCAGGCGCTTCGCGAGGAGTGAAAAGGCGCAACAGTCTCGTCACGGGCCGGTCTCAGGTGGTGGATACGTCGGAGATCGGCCCAATCGCCGTCAGAGCCGGGTGATACAAAGAACACCCGCTCGCCAGCCGCACACTGGCTGGATTCATACCCGATGCCGGGCCGTGGTCCCGCGCGTAAAGAGGAAAGCTGATGTCACAGCCGCCCCAGCCGCCCCAGCCCCCGCAGGGGGTTCCTCCGGCCAAGCCGGGCGGCTTCGGATCGCCGCAGGAGCCGGCGCCCGGGTTCGGCGCACCGCCCGCCACGCCCCCGCAGGCCCAGCCCGGCTACGGCTATCCGCAGACCCCGCCCCCGCCGGCGGGTGCCCCGCAGACCCCGCCGCCCACGCAGGTCTCCCCGCAGCTGCCGCCCCCGCCGGCGGGCGCCCCGCAGACCCCGCCGCCCGGTGCCCCTCCCGGTGGCTACGGCTACCCGGCGCAGCCCGCCCCCGGTGGCTACGGCTACCCCGCGCAGCCGGGCCGCCCGGACATGCCCACCCAGGCCTTCGGCGCCCAGCCCCCGCAGCCCCCGCAGTACGGCGCGTACCCGACCCCGCCGATGTACCCCGGCGTGCCCGACGGCGCCCCGGCGGGCGGCGGCAAGGGCAAGCAGCGCATGATCGCCATCATCGGCGGCGCGGTCGCGCTGACCCTCGCCGTCGGCGGCGGCGTCTGGTACGCCACCTCCGGCAGCAAGGACGACACCCACAAGAACTCCGCCAAGGGCGGCGGCGGCCAGCAGGACGGTCCGGGCGGCGGCAACGAGAAGCCCAAGACCATCGACGGCAAGCTGCTCTTCAGCGTCGACCAGCCCAAGGCCGACGACCTGGTCGGCGTCAAGGGCATGTGGGCCACCGACCAGGTCTTCGCCAAGGTCGACATGTACAAGATCGACGGCTTCGACCTGTCCGGCGGCAAGAAGTGGGAGATCCCGCTCGACGGCGAGGTCTGCTGGGCCTCCCATCGGGCCACGGCCGACGGCAAGACGGTCGTCCTGGTCAAGGCGGGCAAGCCCAGCTCCGACCAGAAGTACGGCGGCCCCTGCACCCAGGTCGTCGCGCTCGACCTGAACAGCGGCAAGAAGCTCTGGCAGAATTCCGCCAAGGCCGGTGACCAGGACATCCGCTTCGACGAGGTGACCATCGGCGGCACCACCATCGCGGCGGGCGGCACCAGCGGCGGCGCCGCCTGGTCGCTCGACGGCAAGGAGCTGTGGAAGCCCAAGCCGGGCGACGACTGCAAGGACGACGGCTACGCGGGCGGCTCCAAGCTCGTCGCGGTGCGCCGCTGCGGCGACTACGCGCGCCCCCTGATGCAGGTCCAGACCCTCGACCCGCAGTCGGGCGCGGTCAAGTCCGCCTACAAGGTGCCCGCGGGCCTGCAGTACGTGCACGTGGCGTCCACCGACCCGCTGGTCATCGCGGTCGACGCGGGCGACTCCTCCGGCAGCTCCGCCTCCGACTTCCTGGCGATCGACGACAGCGCCAAGGACGGCAAGCTGCGCAGCAAGGTCTCCACGCAGAACGGCAAGTTCACGCCGAAGTGCCCGGCGACCGACGTCGAGGGCTGCACCAAGGTCGCCATCGACAAGGACACCCTCTACCTGCCGACCGAGGAGCACCAGAGCGGCAATTCGCAGGAGGTCGGCCGCGTCAACGAGGTCGTCGGCTTCGACCTGGCCAGCGGCCAGTCCAAGGGCAAGGCGGAGGGCCAGCCGGGCTCCACGCTGACGCCGCTGTCGGTGGACAAGAACGGCTACGTCATCGGCTACCAGGCGGCCACCTACAAGGCGGGCGGCCAGGTCGTGCGGATCGACCCGAAGACGTACAAGACCGATGTGCTGCTGAAGAATCCGGCCTCCACGGCCGAGGCTGAGGGCTACCTGTCGCCCGACAGCCACCAGGCCCTGTGGGTCCAGAACCGGCTCTTCCTCGGCAACGACTTCGCCGACAAGCCGCGTTCCTACAGCCTCGGCAAGGAGTACCTGGCGATGGTCTTCGGCGGGAGCTGATACTGATCGTTTGAGGAGCGGCTCACGCCGTATCCCTGCCGTATCCCTGTCCGTCGCGCGTACATGCCTGAACGATCCGTTTCAGTCTCGAAGTACACGTGATTGGCAGGGATTTCGGCATTCCGGGGGACTTCTCACCGGTAAGGGGCGCGGAACGTCGAACAAGCGTGTAGCTTCCCGGGCAAGAGGGTGCCGGGGAGACGTGCGCGGGCGACAGTAGTCGGCGGCGGGCGACAGGGGGGAAGCGCAATGGGCGTGCGGCTCATGGTGGTCGACGACCACCGTCTGCTGGCCGAGGCGCTCGCTTCGGCGTTGAAGCTGCGCGGGCACCGGGTGCTGGCGGCGGCCGCGCCGAGTGCGGGCGCGGCCGAGCTGGTGGTGAGCCGGGCCCCCGAGGTGTGCCTGCTGGGCACGGCCGCGCCGGCCGAGCCGGGCGCCTTCGACCCGGTCGTGCGGATCAAGCGGGAGCGCCCGCAGGTCGCGGTGGTGGTGCTGGGCCCGGTGCCGAGCCCGCTGGGCATCGCGGCGGCCTTCGCCGCGGGCGCCTCCGGCTACGTCCGGCACAACGAGCGCATCGAGGGCGTCGAGCGGGCCATGATGAAGGCGCGCGCGGGCGAGGCCGCGGTCGACCCGCAGCTGCTGCAGGGCGCCTTTGCGGAGCTGCTCAACCCCGCCGCCCAGCCGGACGACGAGGGCGCGCGGCTGCTGCAGCTGCTGACCCCGCGCGAGGTCGAGGTGCTGGTGCGGGTAGCCGAGGGCGAGGACACCCGGCTGATCGCGGCGGGCATGGGGATAGCGCCGAGCACCGCCCGTACGCACGTCCAGCGCGTCCTGATGAAGCTCGGCGTGGGGTCCCGGCTGGAGGCGGCCGCGCTCGCGGCCCGTACGGGCCTGCTGGACCGGGCCGCGAGCGGTGTCGCGGCTAGTCCTGCGCGGGGGGCGGCGGGGGCGTCGGGCGGAGGATGAGCCACAGGAAGAAGAGCAGGCCGAGGGCGAGCATGCCCACGCCCGTCCAGAGGTTGAGGTTGATGCCCTGGGCCTTCTTGATGTCGGCGTCCGAGGCGGTGAGCCCGGCGATGGTGACGACCAGCCCGTAGAGCGTGAACAGCCC
The DNA here is from genome assembly GCF_014203555.1 of Streptomyces olivoverticillatus. Lineage (GTDB taxonomy): Bacteria > Actinomycetota > Actinomycetes > Streptomycetales > Streptomycetaceae > Streptomyces > Streptomyces olivoverticillatus. The sequence continues at coordinate 386,254 of NZ_JACHJH010000005.1, forward strand.
GCCGATGATCCGCCGCACGTCGAAGAGGCGGGCGGCGGTGGCGGAGGCGCGTTCCAGTTCCTCGACCTCGTGCTGGTACTCATACTCGCTCACGACCGGCTCCTTACGGTGCTGAAGGGTTAGAGGGAGAAGGGGATGTAGCAGGCGGCGGCGAGGATCACGGCGCCCCAGCCGAGCAGCGCGGGGCTGCGGTACCAGGCGTCGTCGCCCTCCGCGGGCGGCTCGGCCATGCCGGGCGAGACGGTCCCGTAGACCAAACCGGCCAGTGACCCGGCGGGTTTGGGCGTGGTGAAGAGCGAGACCGCGCCCATCACCACGGCGCCGACCGCGAAGGCGACGATGGAGGAGACGAAGTTGGCGCCCTGGTCGGAGGGGATGGCGATGACGCCCTGCTTGTAGAACCAGAAGTAGTTGATCATCGCGGCGACCGTGCCGGTCAGCAGCCCCCAGAAGCCCGCGGCGGCCGTGGCGCGCTTCCAGAACATGCCGATGATGAAGACGCAGAACAGCGGGACGTTGAAGAACGAGAACAGCGTCTGCAGGTAGTTCATGATGTTGGAGAAGGAGGAGGCGATGAAGGCCGTCCCCATGCCGGCCACGACGCCGACGGCGGTGACCACCCGGCCGGTCCTCAGGTAGTAGGCGTCCTCGCGGTCGCGTTTGGCGTAGGCGGCCCAGATGTCATTGGTGAAGACCGTGTTGAAGGCCGAGACGTTGGCCGCCATGCCCGCCATGAACGCGGCCAGCAGCCCGGTGACGGCCACGCCCAGCACGCCGTTGGGCAGCAGGTCGCGCATGAGCACCGGAATCGCGTCGTTGTAGCTGAGGCTGCTGCCGGGCTTGCCCAGGGCCGGCTCCATGACCGTGGCGATCAGGCCGGGCACGACCACCACCAGCGGGATGAACATCTTGGGGAAGGCTGCGATGAGGGGCGTGCGGCGGGCGGCGCTGAGGTTCCTGGCGGACAGGGCGCGCTGCACCTCGGCGAAGTTGGTGGTCCAGTAGCCGAAGCTCATCACGAAGCCCAGGCCGAGCACGATGGTCAGCCAGTTGGCGCCCAGCGGGTTGGCGTGGCCGATGCCGGTGCCGCCCCAGGCACTGAGGAAGTCCTCGCCGTGCGTGGCGGTCAGGGAGTCGGACAGCCCGCCCCAGCCGCCCACCCGCTTGAGGCCGACGACCGTCAGCGGGATCAGCGCGGCCAGGATCACGAAGAACTGCAGCACCTCGTTGTAGATGGCCGAGGAGAGCCCGCCGAGCGTGATGTAGGCGAGGACGAAGAAGCCGGCGACGACGATCGCGACCCACTGCGGCCAGCCCAGCAGCGCCTGGAGCACGATCGCCATCGCGTAGAGGTTGACGCCCGCGATCAGCACCGAGGACACGGCGAAGATGACGGACGACAGCAGGTGCGAGGCCGGCCCGAAGCGGTGCAGCAGGAACTCGGGGACGGAGCGGACCTTCGACCCGTAATAGAACGGCATCATCACCAGGCCCAGGAAGACCATGGCCGGGATGGCGCCGATCCAGTACCAGTGCACGGTGTACGCGCCGTACTGGGCGCCGTTGGCCGCCATGCCCAGGATCTCGGTCGCGCCCAGATTGGCGGCGACGAAGGCGAGTCCGGTGACCCAGGCGGGCAGCGAGCGGCCGGAGAGGAAGAAGTCCAGGCTGGTGCGGACCGAGCGGCGGGCGGCGAAGCCGATGCCGAGGACCACGGCGAAGTAGACCGCCAGGATCGCGTAGTCGAGACCGTTGACCGGGAGCCGGAGCCCTTGGGCCAGGGAGTGGGCGGGCATGGGTCACCTCATCGTTCGATGTTGACCGGGCTGTTGAGTCATGATTCCTTGTGTTTGATCGTGTGTGAAGGTGTGTGATGTGAGAAGGCGTTAAGTGCCGTGCCCGGCGTGGTGAGGAGAGGCCCCGCATGAAGAAGACGGCGACCCGGCTGGCGGACGGCCGCGAGCTGGTCTACTACGACTCCCGGGACGACGCCGTGCGCGACGCCGTCGACCGGCGCCCGCCGGCGCCGACCGTGACCACCGGCGAGATCCGCCGCGACGCCCTGCTCGGCGACAGCGTCGCCATCGCCTCGCACCGCCAGGACCGCACCTACCACCCGCCGCCCGACCAGTGCCCGCTGTGCCCCTCGCGGGCCGGGCGCCTCACCGAGATCCCCGCCGCGGACTACGAGGTCGTGGTCTTCGAGAACCGCTTCCCCTCCCTCGCGGGCGACGCGGGCCGCTGCGAGGTCGTCTGCTTCACCGCCGATCACAACGCCTCCTTCGCGGACCTGGGCGAGGACCGGGCGGCCCTGGTGCTGGCGGCGTGGACCGACCGGACGGCCGAACTGGCCGCGCTCCCCGCCGTCGAACAGGTCTTCTGCTTCGAGAACCGGGGGAAGGAGATAGGCGTCACCCTCGGTCACCCGCACGGCCAGATTTACGCCTACCCGTTCGTCACACCGCGCACCGAACGCATGCTCGCCTCGGCCGCCGCGCACCGCGAGCGCACTGCCGGGCGCAACCTCTTCGACGACACCGTGGAGGCCGAGCGCACGGACGGCCGCCGCATCGTCCTCGAAGGCGAGCACTGGACCGCCTTCGTGCCCTACGCCGCCCACTGGCCGTACGAGGTGCACCTCTACCCCCGGCGGCGGGTGCCCGACCTGCTCGCCCTGGACGACGCGGCCCGCACAGAGTTCCCACAGCTCTACCTGGAACTCTTGCGGCGCTTCGACCTGATCTTCGGCTCCGGCGAACCGCCCACCCCGTACATCTCGGCCTGGCACCAGGCGCCCTTCCACCACCCCCACAGGAGTGAATTCGCCCTGCACCTCGAGCTCTTCACCGTCCGCCGTACTCCCGGAAAGCTGAAGTTCCTCGCCGGTTCCGAATCCGGCATGAGCGTGTTCATCAACGACGTGCCGCCCGAGGCCGCGGCCGCGCGACTGCGAGAGGTGGCGAGCGCATGACCAGCACCACGACGGGCGGTTCGTATCTGGTGACCGGCGGGGCGGGCTACGTAGGGAGCGTCGTGGCGGCGCACCTGCTGGCCGCCGGGCACGCCGTGACCGTCCTGGACGACCTGTCCACCGGCCACCGCGACGCCGTGCCCGAGGGGGCGCGCTTCATCGAGGGCCGGGTGCAGGACGCGGCCCGTCACCTGGACGGCTCGTACGACGCCGTGCTGCACTTCGCAGCCTCCTCCCAGGTCGGCGAGTCCGTCGCGCACCCCGAGAAGTACTGGCGCAACAACGTGGGCGGCTCCCTCGAACTCCTCGCCGCGATGCGCGGGGCGGGCATCCGCAGGCTCGTCTTCTCCTCCACCGCCGCCGTCTACGGCGAGCCCGCGGCCGGTCCCCTCACCGAGGACGCCCCGGCCGTGCCCACCAACCCCTACGGCGCCACCAAGCTGGCTGTCGACCACATGATCGGCGCCGAGTGCACGGCCCACGGCCTGGCCGCCGTCTCGCTGCGCTACTTCAACGTGGCGGGGGCGTACGGGCGGCACGGCGAGCGGCACGACCCCGAATCGCACCTGATCCCGCTCGTCCTCCAGGTCGCCCTCGGCGAGCGCGAGGCGGTCTCCGTCTTCGGCGACGACTACCCGACCCCGGACGGCACGTGCGTCCGCGACTACATCCACGTCGCCGACCTCGCCGAGGCCCATCTGCTCGCCCTCGGCGCCGCGCGCCCCGGCGAGCACCTGATCTGCAACCTCGGCAACGGCAACGGCTTCACCGTCCACGAGGTCATCGAGACCGCCCGCAAGGTCACCGGCCACGCGATCCCGCAGCTCGCCGCCGCCCGCAGGCCGGGCGACCCGGCCGTGCTGGTCGCCTCCGCCGAGCGGGCCCGCGCCGTCCTCGGCTGGCGGCCCACCCGGTGCGACCTCGCCGGAATCGTCGAAGACGCCTGGGAGTTCGCGCGGCGGGACCGGGGGCGCGGATGAGCGCCGCGGAGGCCGCGGCCGGCTTCGCGGCCGTCTACGGCACCGCCTGCGAGGGCGTGTGGGAGGCGCCCGGCCGGGTCAACCTCATCGGCGAGTACACCGACGTCAACGACGGCTTCGTGCTGCCGATGGCACTGCCGCACCGCACCCGGGTCGCGGCCGCCGCCCGCACGGACGGGCTGCTGCGCCTGCACTCCGCGGCCGCGCCCGGCACGGTGAGCGAGCTGGCGGTGGCCGACCTCGCACCGGGCGCGGTGCCGGGTTGGGCGGCGTACCCGGCGGGCGTGGTGTGGGCCCTGCGCGAGGCGGGGCACGACGTGTCCGGCGGCGCCGACCTGCACGTGGAGAGCGAGGTGCCGGTGGGGGCGGGCCTGTCCTCCTCGGCCGCACTGGAGGTCGCCACCGCCCTCGCGCTGGACGGGCTGTACGGGCTGGGGCCGGCCCGTCCGGAGCTCGCCCGGCTTGCACAGCGGGCCGAGAACGCCTTCGTCGGCGTCCCCTGCGGGATCATGGACCAGATGGCGTCCGCCTGCTGCACCGAAGGCCATGTGCTGCACCTGGACACCCGCGACCTGTCGTGGCGGCAGATCCCCTTCGACCCCGCCGCCTGGGGCCTTCGGCTGCTGGTGGTCGACACGGGCGTCAAACATGAGGTGGGCGACGGCGAGTACGCGCGCAGGCGCGAGGGCTGCGAAGCGGCAGCGCGTGCGCTGGGCGTGCGCGCCCTGCGGGACATCGCGTACGAGGAGCTGGACGCCGCCCTGGCAAGGCTGCCCGGCCCCGGGGCGCGGGCGCTGGTGCGGCACGTGGTCGGTGAGAACCACCGGGTCGAGCAGGTGGCGGCGCTGCTGGACGCGGGCGATCCACGGCTGGTCGGGCCGTTGCTGACGGCCGGGCACGCCTCGCTGCGGGACGACTTCGCGGTCTCGTGCGCCGAGTTGGACCTGGTGGTCGCGGCCGCCTGCGGGGCGGGCGCGCTGGGGGCCCGGATGACGGGCGCGGGCTTCGGGGGCTCGGCGGTCGTCCTGGCCGAGGAAGCGGACGCGGAGGCGGTGGAGAAGGCGGTGCCGGCCGCCTTCGAGGCCGCCGGGCTCCGGGCGCCGCGGATCTTCGCCGTGCCCGGCTGAGACCGGTGGATCCGGACAACATCACGTCGTTTCCGGACCGTTCACCGCCTCAATACCGAACACAAAGCTCACCATAAACACCCGGGTCAGGCAGTTTTGCCAATCGCCTCCCGTTGTCCGGGCCCCGCCGTACGCTGATGCACAGTGCCGGTGGGGGCCGGCGCTGATCAGGGGGCGAGACAGGCAGGTACGACGCCCGGGGCGGGGCGGTTGTCAGGGCACGGCGGCGGCCGTGCGCGCGTGGCGGCCCCAGGTTCGGGCGCCGTACCCGCACTGCCTCCGCCTACCGGGACATGGGGGTGGTTGTGGCACGTATTCGGGTATTGGTGGTCGACGACCACCGCATCTTCGCCGAGTCGCTCGCCGCCGCCCTCGCGGCCGAGCAGGACGTGGACGTCTCGGCGGCCGGCAGCGGGCCGGCGGCGCTGCGCGCGGTGGAGCGTGCGGCGAGTGAAGGGCGGCGCTTCGACGTCCTGCTGATCGACGCCGATCTCGGCGCGGTCGGCTCGGACGTGGTGCACGTGCCGGGGCAGCTGCGCGCCCCGGGCCAGGACGGGCCCGCGGGCGGCGAGGGTGCCGTCGACGGGATCTCGCTGGTGGCGAGGGTGCGCGCAGGTCACCCGGCCGTCCGCACGGTGGTGCTCGCCGAGCGCGACGACCCGCGGCGGGCGGCGGCGGCGCTGCAGGCCGGAGCGGGCGGATGGGTCGCCAAGGACTGTTCGCTCTCGCGACTGCTGTCGGTCATACGAGGCGTGCTGAGGGATGAGACGCATCTGCCGCCCGCCCTGCTGACCGGGGTGCTGCGGGAGCTGACGGCCGCGCGCAAGCACCGCACCGAGAGCGAGCGGCTGGTGGAGTCCCTGACGCCGCGTGAGCGCGAGGTGCTGCGCTGCATGGTGGCCGGGCTGGGCCGCAAGGCCGTCGCCGAGCGCCTCTACCTCTCCCCGCACACCGTGCGCACCCACATGCAGAACGTGCTGGGGAAGCTCGGCGTGCACTCCACGCTGGCCGCCGTCGCGCTGGCCCGCCGGGCCGGGGTGGGGCCGGCGGACTTAGCCGGGGACGTTGTCGAACGGGGCGGTCAACTGGCGTAGCAGGGCGGCCAGTTCGGCCCGCTGGGCGGCGGACAGCTCGGCGAGGATCGCGCGCTCCTGGGCGAGCAGCCCGGCGAGGGCCTGGTCGGCGCGGTCCTGGCCCTCGCCGGTGAGGCGCACGAGCACGCCGCGCCGGTCGCTGGGGTCGGGCTCGCGCTGGACGAGGCCCTTCTTGGCGAGCCGGTCGATGCGGTTGGTCATGGTGCCCGAGGTGACCAGGGTCTGAGTGAGCAGCTGCCCGGGAGAGAGCTGGTAGGGCGCGCCGGCGCGCCGCAGCGCGGTCAGGACGTCGAACTCCCAGGGCTCCAGCTCGTGCTCGGAGAAGGCGATGCGCCGCGCCCGGTCGAGGTGGCGGGCCAGCCTGCTGACGCGGCTGAGCACCTCGAGTGGTTCCACGTCGAGGTCAGGGCGCTCCCGGCGCCACGCTGCGACCAGCCGATCGACCTCGTCCTCCATGCGATCAGTGTAGTTGGTCTGTCGACATGAAGTCTCTTGACGTCAAGATAAATATGTGGAGATCCTGGGGTGCCGGCGGGGGAATGTCTCCCGCAGCGGCCGATCCCGCACGTCCGCACCCTCCGGGAGGCTCCACCGTGCACCGCTCACCCGCCTGGGACCCCGGGCAGTACCTGCGCCACTCCGGGCACCGGACCCGCCCCTTCCACGACCTGCTCGCCCGCATCCCCGAGCCGCCCGGCCGCGGCCGCCCGCTTCGCATCGCCGACCTCGGCTGCGGTGCGGGCAATGTCACCGCGCTGCTCGCCGAGCGCTGGCCGGCCGCCCGCATCACCGGGCTCGACAACTCGGCCGACATGCTGCGCGAGGCCCGCGCCCACGCCGGGCCCACGCCCGGTGGCGGCCGGCTGGACTTCGCCCCCGCGGACCTCACCGACTGGGTCCCGGACGAGGCGTACGACCTCATCGTCTCGAACGCGGCCCTCCAGTGGGTGCCGGGCCATGCCGAGTCCTTCCCGGCGTGGCTGGCGGCGCTGGCGCCCGGCGGCACGTTCGCCTTCCAGGTGCCGGGCAACGGGGACGCGCCGAGCCACGCCCTGCTGCGGGAGCTGTGCGCCTCGCCGCGCTGGCGCGACCGGCTCGGCGACGCCGGCCGCCGTACGGTCGAGGTCCTCGACCCCGCCGACTACCTGGCCCGCCTTGCCGCGCTGGGCTGCGCGGTGGATGCCTGGGAGACGACGTACGTACACGTGCTGCCGGGTGCGGACCCGGTCCTCGACTGGGTCAAGGGCACGGGCCTGCGCCCGGTGCTGACGGCTCTAGCCGACGACCCGGAGGCGACGGAGGAGTTCCTGACCGCTTACCGGGCTCGCCTGCGCGAGGCGTACCCGGCCGGCCCGCACGGCACGGTCTTCCCCTTCCGCCGAGTCTTCGTGGTGGCCGTCACGCCGAGCGGTGCCCGGCATGCGGGGCACCCCACGGCTTGAGGCCGGTCCGGCACCGCCGGACTCCGCCGTCATGGCCGGTCGCCGCTGCGGCGGAAAGAAGGGTGCGGACCGCACCCTTCACCCCGCGGGACGGGCCGTCAGGCCTTGCGGTGGCCCACCAGGCGTGGCTTCGCCTCCAGGCCGTCCAGGCCGTGCCACGCCAGATTCACCAGGTGCGCCGCCACCTCCGCCTTCTTCGGCTTGCGGACGTCCAGCCACCACTGGCCCGTCAGGGCCACCATGCCGACCAGCGCCTGGGCGTAGAGCGGGGCGAGCTTGGGGTCGAAGCCGCGGGCCTTGAACTCCAGGCCCAGGATGTCCTCGACCTGGGTGGCGATGTCGCTGATCAGAGAGGCGAAGGTGCCCGTCGACTGTGCGACGGGGGAGTCGCGGACCAGGATGCGGAAGCCGTCCGTGAACGTCTCGATGTAGTCCAGCAGGGCGAACGCCGCCTGCTCCAGCAGCTCCCGCGGGTGCCCGGCCGTCAGCGCGCCCGTCACCATGTCCAGCAGCTGCCGCATCTCGCGGTCGACCACCACCGCGTACAGCCCCTCCTTGCCGCCGAAGTGCTCGTAGACCACCGGCTTGGAGACCCCGGCCTTCGCCGCGATCTCCTCCACGGACGTGCCCTCGAAGCCCCGCTCGGCGAAGAGCGTGCGACCGATGTCCAGCAGCTGCTCCCGGCGCTCCGCACCCGTCATCCGCACCCGGCGGGGCCGGGAGCGTCTGGTACCCGGCTTCGGGGCCTGGTTCTTGTCACCGGTGGTACTGCTGTCGATCGCCACGCCGTCAATCATGCCTCCCTCAGCTGCCACCGGGGGCACCAGCGGCAGCTTCCCGCTTCCCTGCGGGGGTGCGGCGGGACTCGATGCGGCCGGCGTCCGGCCAGCGCACGTCGTACGCCCAGCCGGCCCGTTCGAACCAGCGGATGAGGCGGGCGCTGGAGTCCAGCTGGCCCCTCAGCACGCCGTGCCGGGCCGAGGTCGGGTCGGCGTGGTGGAGGTTGTGCCAGGACTCGCCGCAGGAGAGCACGGCCAGCCACCACACGTTGCCCGAGCGGTCGCGGGACTTGAAGGGGCGCTTGCCGACCGCGTGGCAGATCGAATTGATCGACCAGGTCACGTGGTGCAGCAGTGCCACCCGCACCAGCGAGCCCCAGAAGAAGGCCGTGAGCGCCCCCTGCCACGACCAGGTGGCCAGGCCGCCGACCAGCGGCGGGACCAGCAGCGAGACCGTCGTCCACAGCACGAACTGCCGGGAGACCGCCCGGATCGCCGGGTCCTTGATCAGATCCGGGGCGTACTTCTGCTGCGGCGTCTGCTCCTCGTCGAACATCCAGCCGACGTGGGCCCACCACAGGCCCTTCATCAGCGCCGGAACCGTCTCGCCGTAGCGCCACGGGGAGTGCGGGTCGCCCTCGGCGTCGGAGAACTTGTGGTGCTTGCGGTGATCCGCCACCCAGCGCACCAGGGGTCCTTCCACCGCCAGCGACCCCATCACCGCCAGCGCGATCCGCAGCGGCCGCTTGGCCTTGAAGGAGCCATGGGTGAAGTAGCGGTGGAAGCCGATCGTGATGCCGTGGCAGCCGATGTAGTACATCGCCACCAGCAGGCCGAGATCCAGCCAGCTCACACCCCAGCCCCAGGCCAGCGGGACGGCGGCGAGCAGTGCGACGAACGGAACGGCGATGAAGAGCAGCAGCGTGATCTGCTCGACCGAACGCTTGCTGTCACCACCCAGCGTGCCGATGGGCAGCGGGGTCTCCTGGGCCTTCGGCGCAGATTCGATCACGTCGGGGCTTGCAGTCATGGGTTCCCTCAGGGGGGTCGGGACATGGCTACGGTTCCGTAACCTACGGCTTCGTAAGTATGGCAGGGCGAAGCCCATGGGCAAGAGGGCTGCGGCACAGGCTGCGCGTCGGTCGCGCGGACGGGGGAGACCTATGCTGGTGCCGTCGGACAGCGCGGTCCGCCACCCCTCCAGACGTGCTCGGAAACACCGCAAGGAGCCGCACCTGTGAGCAGTGCCGACAACACCAACGCCGCCCTGCGCGCCGACATCCGCCGCCTTGGTGATCTCCTCGGCGAGACCCTGGTCCGCCAGGAAGGTGACGAACTTCTCGATCTGGTCGAGCGCGTCCGCGCCCTCACCCGCACCAACGGCGAGGCCGCGGCCGAGCTGCTGGGCGCCACCGACCTGGAGACCGCCGCCAAGCTCGTACGGGCCTTCTCCACCTACTTCCACCTGGCGAACATCACCGAGCAGGTGCACCGCGGCCGCGAGCTGCACGCCCACCGCGAGGCGGAGGGCTCGATCCTGGCCCGCACCGTCGACCAGCTCAAGGACGCCGACCCCGACCACCTCCGGGAGACCGTGCGCCACCTGGGCGTACGCCCCGTCTTCACCGCCCACCCGACCGAGGCCGCGCGCCGCAGCGTGCTGAACAAGCTGCGGCGGATCGCCGGGCTGCTCGACGCGACGGCCGCCGGACCGGCGGACCGGCGCCGCTCCGACCTGCGCCTCGCCGAGAACATCGACCTGCTCTGGCAGACCGACGAGCTGCGCGTGGCCCGCCCGGAGCCCACCGACGAGGCCCGCAACGCCATCTACTACCTCGACGAGCTGCACGCCGGCGCCGTCGGCGACGTCCTGGAGGACCTCGCCGCCGAGCTGGAGCGCGTCGGCGTCGACCTGCCCGCCACCACCCGCCCGCTGACCTTCGGCACCTGGATCGGCGGCGACCGCGACGGCAACCCCAACGTCACCCCCCAGGTCACCCGGGACGTGCTGCTGCTGCAGTACGAGCACGGCATCACCGACGCCCTCGAACTCGTCGACGACCTGCGCGGCGCCCTGTCCAACTCCATCCGCAACAGCGGCGCCAGCGAAGAGCTCCTCACCTCCCTCCAGCGCGACCTCGAACTGCTGCCGGAGATCAGCCCGCGCTACAAGCGGCTCAACGCCGAGGAGCCCTACCGCCTCAAGGCCACCTGCGTCCGGCAGAAGCTCGTCAACACCCGCGAGCGGCTCGCCAGGAACACCCCCCACCAGGAAGGCCGCGACTACCTGGGCACCGGCGAGCTCCTCGCCGACCTCCAGCTCATCCAGGACTCGCTGCACGCCCACCGCGGCGGCCTGATCGCCGGCGGCCGCCTGGAGCGCGCCATCCGCACCCTCGCCGCCTTCGGCCTCCACCTGGCCACCATGGACGTCCGCGAGCACGCCGAGGCCCACCACCACGCCCTCGGCCAGCTCTTCGACCGGCTCGGCGAGGAGTCCTGGCGCTACGCCGACATGCCGCGCGACTACCGCCGCAAGCTGCTGGCCAAGGAGCTGCGCTCGCGCCGCCCGCTGGCCCCCCGCCCGGCCCCCCTCGACGCCGCCGGGGTCAAGACCCTCGGCGTCTTCGACACCATCGGCGATGCGCTCGCCTGCTTCGGCCCCGAGGTCGTCGAGTCCTACGTCATCTCCATGTGCCAGGGCGCCGACGACGTCTTCGCCGCCGCCGTCCTCGCCCGCGAGGCCGGCCTGATCGACCTGCACGCCGGCTGGGCGAAGATCGGCATCGTGCCGCTGCTGGAGACCACCGACGAGCTCAAGGAAGCCGACCGGCTCCTCGACGAGATGCTCGCCGACCCCTCCTACCGCCGCCTGGTCGCCCTGCGCGGCGACGTCCAGGAGGTCATGCTCGGCTACTCCGACTCCTCCAAGTTCGGCGGCATCACCACCTCGCAGTGGGAGATCCACCGCGCCCAGCGCCGGCTGCGCGACGTCGCCCACCGCTACGGCGTGCGGCTGCGCCTCTTCCACGGCCGCGGCGGCACCGTGGGCCGCGGCGGCGGCCCCACCCACGACGCGATCCTCGCCCAGCCCTGGGGCACCCTCGAAGGCGAGATCAAGGTCACCGAGCAGGGCGAGGTCATCTCCGACAAGTACCTGCTGCCGGCGCTGGCCCGGGAGAACCTGGAGCTGACGGTCGCCGCCACCCTCCAGGCCTCCGCCCTGCACACCGCGCCCCGCCAGTCCGACGAGGCCCTCGCCCGCTGGGACGCCGCGATGGACACCGTCTCGGACGCCGCCCACGGCGCGTACCGCCGGTTGGTCGAAGACCCGGACCTGCCCGCCTACTTCTTCGCCTCCACCCCCGTGGACCAGCTCGCCGAGCTGCACCTGGGCTCACGCCCCTCCCGCCGCCCCGACTCCGGCGCCGGCCTCGACGGGCTGCGGGCCATCCCCTGGGTCTTCGGCTGGACCCAGTCCCGGCAGATCGTCCCCGGCTGGTTCGGCGTGGGCTCCGGCCTCAAGGCCGCCCGCGAGGCGGGGCTGGACACGGTCCTGGACGAAATGCACGAGCACTGGCACTTCTTCCAGAACTTCCTCTCCAACGTGGAGATGACCCTCGCCAAGACGGACCTGCGCATCGCGCAGCACTACGTCGACACGCTCGTCCCGGACGAGCTGCGGCACGTCTTCGACACCATCAAGGCCGAGCACGAGCTGACGGTCGCGGAGGTGCTGCGCATCACCGGCGAGAGCGAACTGCTGGCCGCGAGCCCGGTGCTGAGCCAGACGTTCCACATCCGTGACGCGTACCTGGACCCGATCTCGTACCTCCAGGTCTCCCTGCTGCACCGGCAGCGGCAGGCGGCGGAGCAGGGCGAGGAGGCGGATCCGCTGCTGGCGCGGGCGCTCCTGCTGACCGTCAACGGCGTGGCAGCCGGGCTCCGTAACACGGGCTGAGGCCGGTGGGGTGGGGCCCCGGCCCCACCCCTTCGCCGTTTCCCGGGGCTGCGCCCCGGACTCCCTCATCGCGGCTCCGCCGCTCGGCCTCAAACGCCGGCCGGGCTGAAGTTGCCTCTTACGAGTTGTACGTGCCCTGCGCCCGCTCGAGCCCGTCCAGGATCAGGGACTCCACCGCGTCGGCGGCCCGGTCGACCTGGTAGTCGAGCTCCTTGCGCTCCGTGGAGGAGAAGTCCTTGAGGACGAAGTCCGCGACCGGCATGCGCCCCGGCGGCCGCCCGATGCCGAACCGCACCCGGCAGTAGTCCGGGCCCATCGCCTTGGTGATGGACTTCAGGCCGTTGTGCCCGTTGTCACCGCCGCCGACCTTCAGCCGCAGCGTGCCGTAGTCGATGTCCAGCTCGTCGTGGACGGCGACGATGCGGCCCACCGGCACCTTGTAGAAGTCGCGCAGCGCCGCCGTGGGCCCGCCGGACAGATTCATGAAGGACATGGGCTTGGCGACGACCACCCGGCGGCCGGTGGGGCCCGGGGCGCCGAGGCGGCCCTCCACGACCTGTGCGCGCGCCTTGTGTGCCTTGAACTTGGCGCCCATCCGCTCCGCGAGCAGGTCGGCCACCATGAAGCCCACGTTGTGGCGGTTGCCCGCGTACTCGGGCCCGGGGTTGCCGAGGCCCACGATCAGCCAGGGGCTGGAGTCGTCCGTCATCTGCATGTCTCCTTCATAGCCAACCGCCGCCCCGCTCCAACGGGAGCGGGGCGGCGGTTGCAAAGAAAAGCCGGGAAGGGCGAGGCTCAGGCCTCGACGCCCTCGGCCTCGGCGGCCTGGCCGGCGACGACGTGCAGCACGACGGCCTCGGCGTCAACGGCGAGGGAGACGCCGGCGGGCAGGGTGACGTCCTTGGCCAGGACGGAGGCACCGGCCTCCAGGCCCGCGACGGAGACGGTGACGGCCTCGGGGATGTGGGTGGCCTCGGCCTCGACCGGCAGGGCGGTCAGGGTGTGCTCCAGCAGGTTGCCGCCCGGGGCCAGCTCGCCCTCGGTGTGGACCGGAACCTCGACGGTGACCTTCTCGCCGCGCTTGACGACCAGCAGGTCGACGTGGACCAGGAAGCCCTTGAGCGCGTCACGCTGGATCTGCTTGGGGATGACCAGCTCGTTGCGGCCCTCGATGTCCAGGGAGAGCAGGACGTTGGGGGTCTTGAGCGCCATCATCAGGTCGTGGCCCGGCAGGGTCACGTGAACGGGCTCGCCGCCGTGGCCGTAGACGACGGCGGGGACCTGGCCGGCGACGCGGGCGCGGCGGGCGAAGCCCTTGCCGAACTCGGTGCGGACCTGGGCGGGGATCTTGACCTCGGCGGTCATGGTGCACTCCTCGTGAACAGACGGACTGTGGATCGGTTACCCGGCCCACGACAGGCCTGCTACGAAGAGCGCGTCGATAACGGACAGCCGCACAAAAGCGGACGGCCTCCCTCGCCGAGCAACTCGAGGAGTCTACCCGGCGGGGAGGCCGTCCAGAAATCGATCAGTACGTCAGTGCGAGACGCCGGTACGACCGAATGATCGTTACGCCTGCTCGTCGAAGAGGCTCGTGACCGAACCGTCCTCGAACACCTCGCGGACCGCGCGCGCGATCGTCGGCGCGATGGAGAGCACCGTGATCTTGTCGAGCTCGAGCTCGTTCGGCGTGGGCAGGGTGTTGGTGAAGACGAACTCGCTCACCTTGGAGTTCTTCAGGCGGTCCGCGGCCGGGCCGGAGAGCACGCCGTGCGTGGCGGTGACGATGACGTCGGCGGCGCCGTGCGCGAAGAGCGCGTCGGCGGCGGCGCAGATGGTGCCACCGGTGTCGATCATGTCGTCGACGAGCACGCAGACGCGGCCCTCGACGTCACCGACGACCTCGTGGACGGTGACCTGGTTGGCCACGTCCTTGTCACGGCGCTTGTGGACGATCGCCAGCGGCGCGCCGAGGCGGTCGCACCAGCGGTCGGCGACGCGCACCCGGCCGGCGTCGGGGGAGACGACGGTGAGCTTGTCGCGGTCGACCTTCGCGCCCACGTAGTCCGCGAGGATCGGCAGCGCGAACAGGTGGTCCACGGGTCCGTCGAAGAAGCCCTGGATCTGGTCGGTGTGCAGGTCGACCGTGAGGATGCGGTCGGCACCGGCCGTCTTGAACAGGTCGGCGATCAGACGGGCCGAGATGGGCTCGCGGCCGCGGTGCTTCTTGTCCTGGCGGGCGTAGCCGTAGAACGGCACGATCACGGTGATGCTCCGGGCCGAGGCCCGCTTGAGAGCATCGATCATGATCAGCTGCTCCATCACCCACTTGTTGATCGGAGCGGTGTGGCTCTGCATGAGGAAGCAGTCCGCACCGCGGGCCGACTCCTGGAAGCGGACGTAGATCTCACCGTTGGCGAAGTCGAAGGCCTTGGTCGGGACCAGGCCGACCCCCAGCTGGTGAGCGACCTCCTCGGCAAGCTCGGGGTGGGCGCGGCCGGAGAAGAGCATCAGCTTCTTCTCGCCGGTCGTCTTGATCCCGGTCACAGTGCAGTCTCCTTGAGAGCTGATTTTTCGAAGAAGGGCACTTTGTGTGCGCTTATCACGGTACGCCGTGCGCGGCCGTCCCGTGTCACGCTCACTGCTCGCCGTCGGTCTCCCGGCGAGCTTCGGAAGCGGCCTGTGCGGCGGCGCTCCCGGGGCGCTTACGAGCCACCCAGCCCTCGATATTCCGCTGCTGGCCGCGTGCGACGGCCAGCGAACCCGGGGGCACATCCTTGGTGATGACCGAGCCCGCGGCGGTGTAGGCGCCGTCCCCGATCGTGACAGGAGCCACAAACATGTTGTCCGAGCCGGTGCGGCAGTGCGAGCCGATGGTGGTGTGGTGCTTGTTGACGCCGTCGTAGTTCACGAAGACGCTGGCGGCACCGATGTTGCTGTACTCGCCGATCGTGGCGTCGCCCACGTAGGACAGGTGCGGCACCTTGGTGCCCTCGCCGATCTCGGCGTTCTTCATCTCGACGTAGGCGCCGGCCTTGGACTTCACGCCGAGCCGGGTGCCGGGGCGCAGGTAGGCGAACGGGCCGACGGTGGCGTCCTCGCCGATCAGTGCGGAGTCGGCGACGGTGTTGTCCACGCGGGCGCCGGCGCCGACGGAGGTGTCCTTGAGGCGGGTGTTGGGGCCGACCTCGCAGCCCGCCGCCAGGTGGGTCGCGCCCAGCAGCTGGGTGCCGGGGTGGACGAGCGCGTCCGGGCCGAAGGTCACGGTGACGTCGACCCAGGTCGACGCCGGGTCCACGACGGTCACGCCGCTCATCATCGCGGCGTGCAGCAGGCGCTCGTTGAGCAGCTTGCGGGCCTCGGCGAGCTGGACGCGGTTGTTGATGCCGAGGATCTCGCGGTGGTCGGCCGCCACGGCCGCCCCGACCCGGTGCCCGGCCTCGCGCAGGATGCCCAGGACGTCGGTGAGGTACTCCTCGCCCTGGCTGTTGTCGGTGCGGACCTTGCCGAGGGCGTCGGCCAGCAGCTGGGCGTCGAAGGCGAACACACCGGAGTTGATCTCGCGGATGGCGCGCTGGGCGTCGGTGGCGTCCTTGTGCTCGACGATCGCGGTCACGGCGCCGCTGTCGTCGCGGACGATGCGCCCGTAGCCGGTGGAGTCCGGCACCTCGGCGGTGAGCACGGTCACGGCGTTGCCGTCGGCGGCGTGGGTGCCGGACAGGCGCGCGAGGGTCTCGCCGGTGAGCAGCGGGGTGTCGCCGCAGACGACGACCACGGTGCCGTCGAGGGTCACGCCGTCGCGGGAGAGCTCTTCCAGGCCCATGCGCACGGCGTGGCCGGTGCCGTTCTGCTCGTACTGGACGGCGGTGCGGACGCCGGGGTCGATCTCGGCGAGGTGCGCGGAGACCTTCTCGCGGGCGTGCCCGACGATGACGACGAGGTGCTCGGGGTCCAGCTCGCGGGCGGCGGCGACGACGTGCCCGACGAGGGAGCGGCCGCAGATCGCGTGCAGGACCTTGGGGGTCGCCGACTTCATGCGGGTGCCCTCACCCGCTGCGAGGACGACGACGGCTGCCGGGCGGTTGGCGCTCACGGGTGTGCCCTTCGGCTTCGAGGGGGTGGACACCCGCAGGATACCGGGGCTTAAGAGGGGGGAAACGCGCGCGGGTCCCGGCCAGTGCGGCCGGAACCCGGTGAGGCGGTCTTCGGGCTCCCCTGCCAGGAAGCTCCCCCGCCAGGACTCGAACCTGGAAAGACGGCACCAAAAACCGTTGTGTTGCCAATTACACCACAGGGGATGGAAAAGCGGCCTAAACCGGACACCTTGTCAGGCTGTCGACCTTGCTGGCAACACTATGCCGTACCGTCGGCCCTCGACGCGACGGTATGCGGGCGGACGGCCGGTTCCGGCCCCCCGAGGTCGTCGGAAAACCGATGGCGGCCGCCCGTAGTCTGGGTGGTATGACCACAACGGGGGCAAACGCGGATGCGGGCGCGCGGGGCGCGCCCGCGGGGCCGTGGTGGTGGGGGCGGCGGCGCAGTCTGGTGCTGGATGCGGTGCTGGCCCTGGTGTCGGCGCTCGAGTGCATGGTGGAGGGGGTCTCCTTCGCCCGCGAGGTGGGGCTGCCGGGGGCGCTGGGCGGCCTGAGTGGGCTGCCCGCGGGGGCCTCGCTGCTGCTGCGGCGGCGCTGGCCGGTGGCCGTGGTGCTGGTGTCGATCGCGATCACCCCGGCGGAGATGGGGTATCTGCTCAGCATCGTCGCCCTGTACACGCTGGCCGCCTCCGAGGTGCCGCGCCGGATCATCGGGGCGCTGTCCGGGGCGTCGCTGGCGGGCACGCTGATAGTGACCTACGCGCGCTTCGACAAGGACATGGCCCAGGACGGCTACCACCCCGGCATATGGCTCGTGGCCGTCTTCTCCGTGGTGATGGCGCTGGGCCTGACCGCCCCGCCCGTGCTGCTGGGCCTCTACGTCGGCGCCCGGCGGCGTCTGGTGGAGAGCCTGCGCGAGCGGGCCGACGGCCTGGAGCGGGAGCTGTCGCTGCTGGCCGACCGGGCGGAGGAGCGGGCCGTGTGGGCCCGTAACGAGGAGCGCACCCGCATCGCCCGTGAGATGCACGACGTGGTGGCCCACCGGGTCTCGCTGATGGTCGTGCACGCGGCCGCGCTGCAGGCGGTGGCCCTGAAGGACCCGGAGAAGGCGTCGAGGAACGCGGCCCTGGTCGGTGACATGGGGCGGCAGGCGCTGACCGAGCTGCGCGAGATGCTCGGCGTGCTGCGCACGAACCCGGTCGGCGCGGTCGGCACGGACGGCGGTTCCGCCCAGTCCGAGCGGCTGGCGGCGGTCGCCGCGGCGGCCTCGGCCCGGGTGCGGGCCTCGGCCGGCGGCGCGGAGGCGGAGGCGGAGGCCGTGGACGGGCCGTGCCTGGACGGCCTGGAGGACCTCGTGGGCCAGTCCCGGGCGGCCGGGATGGCCGTGGAGCTGCGCGTGCAGGGCGAGGAGCGCAGTTACGGGGCGAAGGTGGAGCGGACGGCCTACCGCGTGGTGCAGGAGGCGCTGACCAACGTCCACAAGCACGCGCCCGGCGCGAAGGCGGTGGTGCGCGTGGCGCACCGCGAGGGCGAGGTCGCGCTCCAGGTGGAGAACGGCCCGTCGGACCTCGGGGCCGGGGCGGGCCCCGGCCTGCCGAGCGGGGGCAACGGCCTGGTCGGCATGCGCGAGCGCGTGGCCGCGCTGGGCGGGGTTTTCGTCTCGGGGGTGACGGACGCGGGTGGATTCCGGGTCTCCGCGGTGATCCCGGACGGAAGATCCGGCCTGCCCGCGGCGGGCTAGCCGCGGGCCGCGCCCGCCGAGAGGCGGGACGGCCGGACGCCGGTCACCAGCGTGCCGATGGCGTGGTCGATGTCCGAGCCCAGGTACCAGTCGCCGGTGTGGTCGAGGCTGTACACGCGCCCGTGCACATCGATCGCCAGCAGGGCCTGGCCGTCCAGCTCCTGCCCCAGGGGGCAGACCTCGGCGCCGAGCGCCCGCCCGAGGTCGGCCACGGTCCGGGCCAGGTGGAGCCCGTGCAGCGGGTCGACCTGGAACGGCGTCGGCGCGATGTGCCGCCCCGGCCCGGCGGACGCGATGTGCAGCCCGCCGAACTCCGCCCACGCCTCCACGGCGGCGGGGAAGACGGTGTGCCGGTGCCCGGCGGGCGAGACGTGCGCCCGCAGCGTGTCGGCCCAGCCCTCGGCGGTCTTGATGTCCCAGCGTCCGGGCTGCCACCCCGCCTCCCGCAGGGCGGCGTCGACGGCGACGGGGAAACGGGTGGCGGCGGTGCGGTCGAATGCGCGCATGAGAGGGCGATCAGCTCCTGCCGGGGGTCGGGGCGCCGGAGTCGACGGACCGCACCCCGAAGTGGGACAGGAGCGCGGTACAGGAGCGGCAGGGCGGTGCGTAGCTGCCGTGGCGGGGGTCGCCGTCCTCGCGGATGTGGCGGGCGGTCAGCTTGGACTGCTTGAGGGCGCGCCGCGCATCGCCGTGGGTGAGCGGTTTGCGGGCGGCGCGTTTGCTGCGGCCCCCCTCGAAGCCGGTGAGGAAGCGCGACAAGAGGACGGCCTCGGGGCAGCGGCCGGTGAAGCGCTCGCGCCGTTCGTGGGTGAGGGTGTCGAGGAAGTCCTGGACGAGGGGGTGCAGCCGGGGCGGCTGCTCGGCCTTGCCCGCGGTGCAGGTGAGGGTCTCGCCGCGCACGGAGAGCGCGGCGGCCACCGCGGGCAGTATGCCGTCGCGGCGGTGGAGCAGGGCGGGCGGCCGGTCGGCGTCCTCGGTGGAGCTCCAGGTGAGACGGGGATCGCCGGGCGCCGCGGCGCTCTCGTCGACCGGTCGGCGGTCCTGAGTCGTGTGCATCGTCGTTCTTCCCTCCCGTGCAATCCCCCTGTTGCGGGGATCAGCCTGCCAAATGGGGTGGCGGGTGTGGAAGGCAGGTCGGTGTTGCGTGGGCTTTCTGTGACGAATGGTCACAGTGGGGTGATCGGTTGTCGCACGTTTGCCGCCGCCAGGCCGGGATATTGCCGCGGGGCGGCGATTTCCGGGCGCCGGCGCACGCCGGTCCAGTACGCACCTGCAAGCGCGCGCATGTGCCCCTGGGACGGGCGCGAGCCCGCGCCTTGCGGCACCGCATAGGCTGTCGCCCACGAGGTGTTCCCGGCGTCGGCCGCATGTCCGGGGCTAATCAGTCCTGTAGGAGACAGTCAGCAGGGGGCTTCCGCCATGACGACAGGTCGGCTCGGGCAGCAAGCCGCGCCACCGAACGCGGCCTATGCCGGGCAGGTCGTGCACTTCCCGGACCCGGTCCGCCACACCCGCCACCCCAAGGGCGTGCGGGTGGACGACGAGGGCTATCCGGACTTCTCGCCGTACGCCCGTGCGGCCGCGGAAATCGCGGAGCCGCCCGAGGGGTTCGGCATCGACGAACTGCGGCTGACCGACTACGTGTCGGCCAACGCCGCCCTGCACGCGGCCGGGCACGAGCTGTGGGCCAGCCTCTCGCCGGTGGCGACGCCGCACGGCTGGACCTGGCATCACGTCGCCCGCACCCGCCGCCTGGAGCTGATCCCGACCGAGGTCAAGGCGCTGCTCCGGCACCATGCCGGGCTGGCGACGGCGGCCGTGGAGCAGGACAAGCGCGGCACGCGGCCGCTGCAGGAGACCCGGCCGGTGCACTTCGTGCTGCCCCAGCGGGATCTGGCGGTCACCGAGGAGCAGGTGCAGGGCGTCGAGGAGGACCTCGGCTACCGGCTGCCGGGCGCCTACCGCGCCTTCCTCAAGGCCGCGGGCGGCTGCGCGCCGGTGGGCGCCGCGCTCGACGCCGAGCTGGGACTGCTGCTCGACCAGCCGTTCTTCACCGTGCGCGACGAGGCGGCCGTCAACGACCTCGTCTACATCAACAAGTGCCTGCGCGACCACTTCACCAAGGACTACCTGGGCGTCGCCTTCGCTCAGGGCGGCGTGCTCGCCGTCAAGGTGAAGGGCGAGGCCATCGGTTCGGTCTGGTTCTGCCCGTACGACGACGCGCGCGACCGGGACGGCCGGACGGTGCAGGACCGCGTGGAGCAGCTGCTGCTGCCCTGTGGCGAGGACTTCGACGACTTCCTCTCCCGCCTGGCGGGCGGCCCGCCGGAGCTGGAGACGGTGGCGAACCTGATGGTGGACGGCGGCTTCGCGTACGCCGTCGCGGTGGAGGGGTGAGCGGCGCATGGTGACGTTCGCGCAGGCGCAGGAGCGCGCGGAGCGCTGGGTCAACGGAGACGTGCCGGCCTACCTCCAACGCGAGGTGCGGGTACGCGAGTTCGACCTGGGCTTCGTGGCCTGGTCCGAGGACCGCGATGGGGGTACCTCCCAGGCGTCCAGCTCTGGGGGAGGCCCGACGGGCGACGGCGGCCGGGTCCGGCTCGTCATCGCCCGGGACAGCGGCGAGACGACGCTGTGGCCCGGACTGCCGGTGGGCGAGGTGATCCGGCGGTACGAGGAGGAGTACGGGGCCGTGGACGATTCGGTGTCGGAGGCGGCGGAGGCGCCGCCGCGACGGGTGGACCTGGAGGCGACGTCCTTCTTGCTGAGCCCGCCGCAGTGGCTGCAGGACGCGGCGGATGCGATGGGCATCCCGGACCGCAGGCCGGGCTCTGACGCGGGCTCGGCAGCCGTCGGCGCGGCACCCTCCGACGCCCCCGCGGCGTCGGCGGCAGCGCCCGCACCCGTCGACCCGGCACCGCCCGCGGCAGCAGCACCGGCACCGGCAGCAACACCAGAGCCCGCCGCGCCCGCGGCCTCAGCGGCTCCCGTTGCCGAGCCGGTTGCCGGCCCATCGCTGGTCAAGGCCGAGGCCGTGTCCGAGCCCGAGCCCGCGCCTCCGGCTGCCGCGCCGTGGGCGGATGTGGACACGAACGTGGCCGCGGACGGGCCGGCCGAGCCGGAGCCCGAGGCCGCGCCCTGGGCGGGTGCCGACGCCAACGTGGCCGCGGACGCCGCCGACGACCGTTCCGTCGGCCTGCCCGCCACGGTGCTGGCGCCGGCGCTCTCGGGCATGGACGAGGAGGACAAGCCCCGTCCGGGCATCCACGCGGACGCAAAGACCGAACTGATGCCGCAGGGCAGCGCACTGCCGCGCACGACGGTCGCTCCGGCACTCGACGTCCCGGCAGCGCCGAGCGGGCCGCCTGCGGGCGGGTACGTACGGACGCAGATGATGCCGCAGACGAACGGCGCCGGCGTTCCGGGTGCACCGGGTCAGCCCCCGGTTCCGGGTGCCCCTGCGGCGCCTGGCGTTCCGGGCCAGCCGCCCGTTCCGGGTGCGCCTGTGGCTCCCGGTGCTCCGGGTCAGCCTGGTGCTCAGGTTCCGGGTGAGCCTGCTCAGCCGCCGGTTCCGGGCGCGCCCGCCGCCCCCGGTGTTCCGGGTCAGCCGCCGGTTCCGGGCGCGCCCGCCGCCCCCGGTGTTCCGGGTCAGCCGCCGGTTCCGGGTGCCCCCGCGGCCCCCGGCGTCCCGGGTCAGCCCGGTGCCGCTCAGCCGCCCGTTCCGGGAGCCGCCCCCGCGGCCCCCGGCCAGCCCGGCACCCCCGCCGGTGGCGTCCACGCCGCCGCGACGATGCTCGCGGGCCCCGGCACGCCCGGTATGCCGCATGCCCCGGGTCAGCCCGGCACGCCCGGTATGCCGCACGCCCCCGGCCAGCACGGCCAGCCCGGCACGCCCGGCCAGCCCGGCATGCCCGGCGCTCCGGCACAGCCGCACGCCCCCGCTGCCCCCGGCCAGCCCGGCACCCCCGCCGGTGGCGTCCACGCCGCCGCCACCATGCTCGCCGGACCCGGCACCGTCGGCCCCCCGGCCCCCGGCCCCGCAGCCCCCGGCATGGGACCCGGCTACCCCCAGCCCCCCGCCGTGCCCACCGTGGGACCCGGCTACATGGCCGTCCTGCGGTACCGGGCCCAGGACGGGTCCGAACAGCAGATCATCCGGCGCAGTGCCCCCGGCACCCCGCACCCCGAGTGGCAGATACTGCACGAGCTGCGCGCCATGAACGTGCCGCCGCAGCAGGTGCTGGAGCTGCACACCGAGCTGGAGTCCTGTGAGCTGCCGGGCGGTTACTGCGCCCGGATGGTCCGGGAGACCTGGCCGCAGGTGCGGATCAGCCACACCGCCGCGTACGGGCGCGACCTCGCCTCCCGTCAGCAGGGCATGCGGCACCTGGTGGAGCACCAGGGCGAGCTGCACCAGGTCGCGGACGGGCCCGCACGGCCCGCCCCGAACCGGGCGCCGCTGCCGCAGCCGGGCCAGGTCCCGCCCGCCCAGCCGGTGGGCCCGGATGTGATCGGGCGCGAACTCGCCGAGTGCTTCGGCCCGCAGGGCGTCTTCCGCTTCGACCAGCGGGCCGTCTCCCGCCAGGGTGTGCCGGACGTCGTCGCGCAGACGCTCGTATGGGCCGGTCTGCCCGTCGATTTCGGGCCGTTCTTCTGGGGCCAGGCCCAGCCGGGCCGCCCCGTGCCCACGCTGGCGGAGCTCGCGGCCGAGCGCGGTGTGCAGCCGGCGCCGGACGCCGGCTCGTACCTCGTCGTGGGCAGCGACTACGGACGCCAGCTCTGCGTCCAGTACGGCACGGCGCACATCGTGGCCGTACCCCTGGAAGCCGGGCCGGACGGCCGCCCCGCGGTGCCGCAGTTCGTCAACACGAGTCTTCCCCAGTTCGTACGCTCTTTGGCGCTGCTCGGCAAGATGTGGCGGTGGCGGTACGGGCTGACGCCGGAACAGGCCGGGCGCTGGACCGTGGACTTTCAGGACCAGCTGGCGTCACTGGACCCGGTGGCACTTTCGTCTCCGGAGAACTGGTGGGCCGTACTGCTGGAGCAGATGTGGGACGGTCTCTTCTAGCGGCCGGCCGAGTCGTGGTGACGGCACAGGGCGCTCGACCCGAGGACGGGGGTCGGGCGCCCTGCGCCGTCGGCGGCCGCGCGCTGGAGCAGGAGGCGCGGGCGGAGTGTCGCGTCATGGTCACTTCGCCTCGTCCGGGAATGATGTACGCCGGACCGCGTCGCATACCGGATTTCCGGATATAAGGGGCTACAAGGATGAGTTCATCGGTGTCTCCTGACGGTTTCGCTGTCGTGCGGGGCCGCGGCTACCGACCCGAGCAGGTCGACCGCGCCCTCGCGGAGTTCGCGCGCCAGCGCGATTCCGCCTGGGAGCGTGCAGCCCGGCTCACCGTCCTCGCGCGCGAGATGGAGGACGAGGTGCGACGCCTCGCCCAGACCGTCGCGAAGCTTCCGCCGCAGACGTACGAGTCCCTCGGGCCGCGCGCCCAGGGCCTGGTGACGACGGCCGAGCTGGAGGCGGCGGGGCTGCGCGAGCGGGCCGAGGCGGAGGTCGCGGAGCTGCAGGAGGCCACCGACGGCTACTCCCGGGGGCTGCGCGACGAGGCGCACGCGTACTCGGTGGCGGTCCGGGCGGAGGCGGAGGAGTGGGCGCGCCAGGCGCTCCTCGCGGCCCAGACCGTGGCCGACGACCTGTGCACGACCGCGGGCCGCGAGGTGAAGCAGCGACGCGAGGAGTCGCTGGCGGCGCTCCAGGAGATGCGCCAGCGCACCTCGATGATCCTGGCCGAGCAGGAGAAGGACCACACGGAGCAGTGGGACGCGGCGGGCCGGGAGATCGCCGAGCGGGAGGCCGCGATGGACGCCCGGGTGGCGGCGCTGGAGGAGTACGCGCGCACGGCCCTGGGCGAGGCGCGGCGCCGCTACGCGGACACCGAGGAGGCCGCCCGGCACGGGCAGGAGGACGCCGAGGCGCAGGCGGCGGCGGTGATCGCCCAGGCGCGGGTGCGCGAGGAGCGCATCGCGCGGGATACCGACCGGGTGCTGCGGGAGCACGAGGAGCGGCGCGAGGAATTGCGTTCGCACATGGCACATGTGCGGCACAGCCTGGCGGCGTTGACGGGCAAGCCGGTGGCGGAGGACGCGGCCGACTGACGGGTGGGGCGGGCGCCGCGGCCCGCCCCACTCGCCCGGACCTTGGTCGTCCGGGGTGCCGGTTACTTCTGCGGTGCGGCTTGCTCGACGGTCAGTTTCAGCGTGAGCGTGACGCCGTCCTCGGTGGTCAGACGGAGCGTGTAGCTGCCGGTCTTGGCGTCCGTGAACAGGTCCGGCAGGGTGACCACGCCGTCCTTGCCCGTCCGGGGGAGGGCGAGGGTGCGCAGCGGCTTGCCGTCCTTGTCCTTGAAGAACGGGCCGTCGACCGCCGCGGTCTTGCCGTCGGCGGCCAGCAGCGTGGCGGTGAGCGCGGTGTCCGCGACGGGCTTGTCGCCGTCCGTCGCCTTGATCTGGATCTTGTCGGTGAACCGGCCCTGCGGCGCGGCCTTGAGGTCGCCGTCGCCGACCCGGACGAGGGTGTCCGCGTGCGGGGCGGGCGCGGCCTTGACGGTGGCGGCGAAGTCGACGGGCGCGATCTTCGAGCCGTCGCGTCCCTCGACGCTCGCACGCACGGTGAACGTGCCGGGCTTGTCGCCCGCGAGGAGCTTGGGCGCGGTGGCGGTGCCGTCCTTGCCGGGCGTCACGATGGCGGTGCGGGTGCCGTCGGCGAAGCGGGCGGCGGTGTCCAGGCCGATGACCTCGAAGCGGACCCGTGTGCCGGCGGGTGCGGGCTTCCCGGCGGAGTCCAGGGCCCTTACACGCAGTTGCCGGTCGAAGGATTCGCCCGCGGTGGCCTCCAGCTTCTGGTCGCCGATGCGGTCCAGGCGGGAGACGGGTGCGGACGGAGCGGGCTTGTCGCCGCCGTGGTCGCCGCCGGGCTTGCCCGGGTTGTCCGGCTTGCTCGGCGGGGTGGTCTTGCCACCGCTCGGCTTGCCGGAGTTACCGGTGTTGCCCGAGCCGTTGGAGCCACCGGAGTTGCCGGAGCCACCGGAGTTGCCACCGGTGTGCGACGGCTCGTGGGAGCCGGGCGTCGGGCTGGTCGAGGGAGCGGGCGTGGACGAGCCCGGCGTGGGCGTACCGCCGCCTCCGGTCGGCGCGCCCGGCAGGGTGTCGGGCGTGGAGCCGACGTCGCCGCTCTGGTAGGCGTGCATCCAGGCGGTGACCGCGTTCACGTATTCGCGGGAGTTGTTGTAGCTGAGGATCGCCTTGTCGAGATCCCCCTTGTCGCTCAGGTCCTTGCCGCCCGAGCAGAGGTAACGGGCGGTGCCGGCCGTGGCGTCGAAGATGTTGTTGGGGTCCTTCACCCCGTCGCCGTTGCCGTCGGCGCCGAAGCTCTCCCAGGTGGAGGGTATGAACTGGGTGGGTCCGACGGCCCGGTCGTACTCCTTGTCCCCGTCCCAGCGCCCGCCGTCGGTGTCCTTGACGAGCTCGAACTGCCCGCCGGTCAGCCGGGGGCCGAGGATCGGTCTGAGCGTGCTGCCGTCGGTGTTGAGGCCGCCGCCCATCATGCCGTGGTCCGACTCGACCTTGCCGATGCCCGCGATGAGCTGCCAGGGGATGTGGCAGCCGGGGTAGAGCTTGGCGGCGAGGCTCTCGGCGTTCTTGTAGGCGGCCAGGGCGGTCGCCGGAATGTCCGCCGTGCCCCCGGTGGGGTCCACGGTGCTGCCGGGCGAGCCGGTCGGGGCCGGGCGCTTGGGCCGGAGGTCGGGCAGGGAGAGGTTGGGGACGCCGTGCGGGTGCCGCTGCGGGTCATCGGTGCCGGGTGAAGGATCCCCGGTGCCACCGGCGTTGTGCGGCGGGCTGGCGCCCACCGCGGCCGTGGTGAGGCTGGCGACGAGCAGGGCAGTGCACAGTCCCTGGCGGGAGACGCTGGCAGCTCGAGTTGGGAGTATCTTCACGGATGCTGCTTCCTCGGGAGACCGGCGGCCGTACGAGGGGGTCGCACGTCAGCCCCCCTCGGCCATAAAGCCGAACACTAATTCCCTGTGGCCCCAATTGTCTTGCCCGGGGGCCGCCTTCACGCATTCTTCGCCGTCCATTTCCCGGCAAGCGCCCGAATGTCGGCCGATGTGCGTACCGGATGCGTACCTTCCGCTGCCGTGCGCCCGGTGAACCCCGAGACGGGGGCGGCCTTCGACGCCGTATCCCTTAGGGGTCGTTCCGTACGTTCTCCTACCTGCGGTTCGTACCGCAGCAGGAGGAGTGGGTGGACGGGCGCTTACTAAGTTCTTATGGGCGGCCGGGGGGTGGCGGTAGGGCTACCACCACCGTGAAGACACTGACCAGCACCCTCGTGGTGCGTGCCGGTGGACCGGCAGTCTGAGGGCCGCCCGGAAAACACGCTTACCTAGGAGAGAACCCACCGTGACAACGGCTGTATCGATTCCCAAGACCGGGGGCAGTGGAGGGCATGCGGCCGTCGCGGCGAAGGCCCGGCAGGTCCTCAAGGCGTACGGCACCGGGGAGACCCGGGTCGTGGCGCTCGACCACGTGGACGTGGACATCGCCCGCGGGCAGTTCACCGCCATCATGGGCCCCTCCGGCTCCGGCAAGTCGACCCTGATGCACTGCCTGGCCGGTCTCGACACCGTCACCTCCGGGCAGATCTTCATCGACGACACCGAGATAACCGGGCTCAAGGACAAGAAGCTCACGCGGCTGCGCCGGGACCGGATCGGCTTCATCTTCCAGGCGTTCAACCTGCTGCCGACTCTCAACGCCCTCGAGAACATCACGCTCCCCATGGACATCGCGGGCCGCAAGCCCGACCAGGCGTGGCTCGACCGCGTCGTGGAGACCGTGGGCCTCGCGGGCCGGCTCAAGCACCGCCCCAACCAGCTCTCCGGCGGCCAGCAGCAGCGCGTCGCCGTCGCCCGCGCCCTCGCCGCCCGCCCCGAGATCATCTTCGGTGACGAGCCGACCGGAAACCTGGACTCGCGGGCCGGTGCCGAGGTGCTCGGCTTCCTGCGGCGCTCGGTGGACGAGCTCGGCCAGACCATCGTGATGGTGACGCACGACGCCGTCGCCGCCTCCTACGCGGACCGCGTGCTCTACCTGGCGGACGGCCGGATCGTCGACGAGATGTACGAGCCGACCGCCGACGCGGTCCTCGAGCGGATGAAGAGCTTCGACGCGCGCGGGCGGGTCTCGTGACCGTCCTCAAGACCTCGATGCGCAACTTCCTCGCGCACAAGGGGCGGATGGCGCTCTCCGCCGTCGCCGTCCTGCTGTCGGTGGCCTTCGTGTGCGGCACGCTGGTCTTCACCGACACCATGAACGCCACGTTCGACAAGCTCTTCGCCTCCACCGCCGCCGACGTCTCCGTCGCCCCGCACAAGGACGACAAGGCGCAGGAGACGGGCAAGCCCCAGACCGTGCCCGCCTCGCTGGAGGGCAGGCTGGCGAAGGTGCGCGGCGTCGCCAAGGTCGAGCCGCACGCCACCAGCCAGCAGCTCACCGTCGCGGACTCGAAGAACGAGAGCATCAGCCCCGACTCCGGCGCCCCCACCGTGGGCACCAACTGGGACGAGAGCCAGAAGAAGTCCGTAGAGATCACCACCGGCCACGAGCCGCACGGTGCGGGCGAGGCCGTCCTGGACGCCGACACCGCCGACAAGCACCACCTGAAGGCCGGTGACACCCTGCGGGTGATCGCCGCCCCCGGTGACTTCACGGTCAAGATCGTCGGCATCGCCACCTACAAGACCACCAACCCCGGTGCCGCGGTCGTCTACTTCGACACCGCGACCGCGCAGGCCAAGCTGCTCGGCAGCGCCGGCGAGTACAGCAGCTTCGGGCTGACCGCCGCGCAGGGCACCAGCAACGAGCAGCTCAAGCGAAACGTCACCGAGGCTCTCGACGGCGCCGCGGCCTACACCGTGCACACCGCCGCCGAGACCAAGGAAGAGAACAAGAAGGACCTCGGCTCCTTCCTCGACGTGATGAAGTACGCGCTGCTCGGCTTCGCCGGCATCGCCGTCCTCGTCGGTGTCTTCCTGATCGTCAACACCTTCTCCATGCTCGTCGCCCAGCGCACCCGCGAGATCGGCCTGATGCGCGCCATCGGCTCCAGCCGTCCGCAGATCCTGCGGTCGGTGCTGGTGGAGGCCGTGCTGCTCGGCATCACCGGCTCGGTGCTCGGCATCGGCGGCGGCGTCGCGCTCGCGGTCGGCCTGATGAAGCTCATGGGCTCCATGGGCATGAAGCTGGACACCTCCGAGCTGACGATCAAGGCAGCGACGCCCATCGTGGGTCTGCTCATCGGCGTGGTCGTCACGCTGCTCTCCGCCCTGCTGCCCGCCATCAAGGCCACCCGGATCTCCCCGATGTCCGCCCTGCGCGACGCGGGCAACCCCGCCGACGGCAAGGCCGGCAAGGTGCGGGCCGTGATCGGCCTGGTGCTGACCGCCGCCGGTGCGGCCGCGCTGCTGGCCGCCGCGGGTGCGAAGAGCGCCTCGGCCGGCGCGGGCATGCTGGGCCTCGGCGTGCTGCTGTCGCTGATCGGCTTCGTGGTCGTCGGACCGCTGCTGGCCGGGTTCGTCGTCCGCGTCCTGAGCGCGGTCGTGCTGCGGGTCTTCGGCTCCGTCGGCCGCCTCGCCGAGCGCAACGCGCTGCGCAACCCGCGGCGTACGGGCGCCACGGCGTCGGCCCTGATGATCGGCCTCGCGCTGGTCGCCGGGCTGTCGGTGGTCGGCTCCTCGATGGTCGCCTCGGCCACCGACCAGCTCGACAAGTCCGTGGGCGCCGACTTCATCATCACGGCGGACAACGCGCCGCTCACCCCCGCCGCGGTCAAGTCCATCGAGTCCGCCGGGCACGTCGCGCACTTCACCCACTACACCGGTGTGCAGGCCAAGGTCGTCACGCCCGACGGCAAGTCCGTCACCGACAGGCTGACCGCCGCCGACCCCACCTACGCCGAGGACCTGCGCATCGACGCGGTCCAGGGCAAGCTGGCCGAGGCGTACGGCAAGGACGCCATGTCGGTGCCGGAGGGCTTCGCCAAGGACCACGGGGTCAAGCTGGGCGACAAGCTGACCGTCACGATGATCGGCGGGCGCGAGGCCAAGCTCACGGTCAACGCCATCACTTCGGACGACACCAGCTTCGACAAGGGCGCGATGTACATGAACATCGCCACCGCGCGCAGCTACCTGCCCGCCGACAAGATGCCGCTGACCGGCATGATGCTCGCCAAGGCCGACAGCGGCCAGGCGAAGGAGGCGGCCGCCTCCCTCAAGGCGGCGGTCAAGGACTACCCGCAGATCAAGGTCCGCGACCAGGCCGACTACAAGGAACTCATCAAGGGCCAGGTCGACCAGCTGCTCAACATGATCTACGGCCTGCTGGCCCTCGCGATCATCGTCGCGGTGCTGGGCGTCGTGAACACCCTCGCCCTGTCGGTCGTCGAGCGCACCCGCGAGATCGGCCTGCTGCGCGCCATCGGCCTCTCCCGCCGCCAGATGCGCCGCATGATCCGCCTGGAGTCCGTGGTCATCGCCCTCTTCGGCGCCCTCCTCGGCCTCGGCCTGGGCATGGCCTGGGGCGCGACCTCCCAGAAGCTCCTGGCCCTGCAGGGCCTGGGCGTCCTGGACATCCCCTGGCCGACGATCATCTCGGTCTTCGCCGGCTCGGCGGTGGTCGGCCTGCTGGCCGCCCTGGTCCCGGCGTTCCGGGCGGGACGGATGAACGTCCTGAAGGCGATCGCTACGGATTAGCAGCCTGCTGCCCGGGGAAACAACGGCCCGGACTCGCCACGGGGGTGCGAGTCCGGGCCGTTCGGCATCCCCGGCCCTGCGCCGGAGGCCCAGCGGGTGTCGGCCCGCCGTCGTAGGCTGGAGGCGCCCCCGGCCCGTATCCCACACGTGTCGGGCGATTCGCGTTGTCCATCGGCCCACCGGCCGACCCCCCGGGACGGGAAATCTCTCCATGAGCCTGCACGGTCTGCTCGACGCCGTCGTCAAGGATCCGGCGCTCGCCGAAGCGGTGAAGGCCGCGGGCGACGGCAACCGGCCGCACATCGACCTCGTCGGGCCGCCCGCCGCGCGGCCCTTCGCCGTTGCCGCGCTCGCCCGTGACGCCGGGCGGCCCGTGCTCGCCGTCACCGCCACCGGGCGGGAGGCGGAGGACCTGGCGCAGGCCCTGCGCTCCCTGCTGCCCGCCGATGCCGTCGTGGACTACCCCTCGTGGGAGACGCTGCCCCACGAGCGGCTCTCCCCGCGCTCCGACACCGTCGGCCGCCGCCTCGCCGTGCTGCGGCGGCTGGCCCACCCGAGCAAGGACGACCCGTCGGCCGGGCCCGTCTCCGTCGTCGTCGCGCCCGTACGGTCCGTGCTGCAGCCGCAGGTCAAGGGGCTCGGTGACCTGGAGCCCGTCAGCCTGCGCTCAGGGCGGAGCGCCGACCTCGAAGAGGTCGTGGACGCCCTCGCCGCGGCCGCCTACGCCCGGGTCGAACTGGTCGAGAAGCGCGGCGAGTTCGCGGTGCGCGGCGGCATCCTCGATGTGTTCCCGCCCACCGAGGAGCACCCCCTGCGCATCGAGTTCTGGGGCGACGACATCGAGGAGATCCGCTACTTCAAGGTCGCCGACCAGCGCTCCCTGGAGATCGCGGAGCACGGCCTGTGGGCCCCGCCCTGCCGTGAGCTGCTGCTGACGCCGAGCGTCCGCGAGCGCGCCGCCGCGCTCGCCGAGGAGCACCCGGAGCTCGGCGAGCTGCTCGGCAAGATCGCCGAGGGGATCGCGGTCGAGGGCATGGAGTCCCTCGCCCCGGTCCTGGTCGACGACATGGAGCTGCTGCTGGACGTCCTGCCCGCGGGCAGCATGGCAGTCGTCTGCGACCCCGAGCGGGTGCGGACGCGCGCCGCGGACCTCGTCGCCACGAGCCAGGAGTTCCTGCAGGCGTCCTGGGCGGCCACCGCCGGCGGCGGCGAGGCCCCCATCGACGTGAACGCCGCCTCCCTGTGGGGCATCGCCGACGTCCGCGACCGCGCCCGCGAGCTCGGCATGATGTGGTGGTCCGTCAGCCCCTTCGCCGCAGGCGAGGACGCTCTGACATTTGCCGCTGGCGCGGCGGGCGACGGCGACACCCTCAAGCTCGGCATGCACGCCCCCGAGACCTACCGCGGCGACACCGCCCGCGCCCTGGCCGACACCAAGGGCTGGCTCGCCGACGGCTGGCGCACCGTCTTCCTCACCGAGGGCCACGGCCCCGCCGCCCGCACCGTCGAGGTGCTCGGCGGCGAGGGCATCCCCGCCCGCCTGGACGCGGACCTGGCGGAGATCGCCCCGTCCCTCGTGCACGTCTCCTGCGCCGGCATCGACAACGGCTTCGTCGACCCCGGCCTCAAGGTCGCCGTGCTGACGGAGACCGACCTGTCCGGCCAGAAGTCCGCCAGCAAGGACCTGGGCCGCATGCCCGTCCGCCGCCGCAAGACCATCGACCCGCTCACCCTCCAGGCCGGCGACTACATCGTCCACGAGCAGCACGGCGTCGGCCGCTACGTCGAAATGGTCCAGCGCACGGTCCAGGGCGCCACCCGCGAGTACCTGCTCGTCGAGTACGCCCCCGCCAAGCGCGGCCAGCCCGGCGACCGCCTCTACATCCCCACCGACCAGCTGGAGCAGGTCACCAAGTACGTCGGCGGCGAGGCCCCCACCCTGCACCGGCTCGGCGGCGCCGACTGGACGAAGACCAAGGCGCGCGCCAAGAAGGCCGTCAAGGAGATCGCCGCCGATCTGATCAAGCTCTACTCCGCCCGGATGGCCGCCCCCGGCCACTCCTTCGGCGCCGACACCCCCTGGCAGCGCGAGCTGGAGGACGCCTTCCCCTACGCGGAGACGCCCGACCAGCTGACCACCATCGCCGAGGTCAAGGAGGACATGGAGAAGTCCGTCCCCATGGACCGCCTGGTCTGCGGCGACGTCGGCTACGGCAAGACGGAGATCGCGGTCCGCGCGGCCTTCAAGGCGGTGCAGGACGGCAAGCAGGTCGCGGTCCTGGTGCCCACCACGCTCCTCGTGCAGCAGCACTTCGGCACCTTCTCCGAGCGGTACTCCCAGTTCCCCGTCGTGGTCAAGGCGCTCTCCCGGTTCCAGACCGACTCCGAGGCGAAGGCGGTGCTGGAGGGGTTGCGCGAGGGCTCCGTCGACATCGTCATCGGCACCCACCGCCTCTTCTCCTCCGAGACCAAGTTCAAGGACCTGGGCCTGGTCATCGTCGACGAGGAGCAGCGCTTCGGCGTCGAGCACAAGGAACAGCTCAAGAAGCTCCGGGCCAACGTCGACGTCCTGACCATGTCCGCCACCCCCATCCCGCGCACCCTGGAGATGGCGGTCACCGGCATCCGCGAGATGTCCACGATCACCACCCCGCCGGAGGAGCGGCACCCCGTGCTGACCTTCGTGGGCCCCTACGACCAGAAGCAGATCGGTGCCGCCATCCGCCGCGAACTGCTGCGCGAGGGCCAGGTCTTCTACATCCACAACCGGGTCGAGTCCATCGACCGGGCGGCCGCGAAGCTGCGCGAGTTCGTGCCCGAGGCGCGCATCGCCACCGCGCACGGCCAGATGGGCGAGAGCGCGCTGGAGCAGGTCGTCGTCGACTTCTGGGAGAAGAAGTTCGACGTGCTGGTCTCGACGACGATCGTCGAGTCCGGCATCGACATCTCCAACGCCAACACGCTCATCGTCGAGCGCGGCGACAACTTCGGCCTCTCCCAGCTGCACCAGCTGCGCGGCCGCGTCGGCCGCAGCCGCGAGCGCGGCTACGCCTACTTCCTCTACCCGCCGGAGAAGCCCCTCACCGAGACCGCCCACGAGCGCCTGGCCACCATCGCCCAGCACACCGAGATGGGCGCGGGCATGTACGTGGCGATGAAGGACCTGGAGATCCGCGGCGCGGGCAATCTGCTCGGCGGCGAGCAGTCCGGCCACATCGCGGGCGTCGGCTTCGACCTCTACATCCGCATGGTCGGCGAGGCCGTGGCGGATTACCGCGCCTCGCTGGAGGGCGGCGAGGAGGCGCCCGAGGCACCGCTGGAAGTGAAGATCGAGCTTCCGGTCGACGCGCACGTCCCGCACGACTACGCCCCCGGCGAGCGGCTGCGCCTGCAGGCCTACCGCGCCATCGCCTCCGCCACCACGGAGGAGGACATCAAGGCCGTCCGCGAGGAGCTCACCGACCGCTACGGCAAGCTGCCCGAGCCCGTGGAGAACCTGCTGCTGGTCGCGGGCCTGCGGAT
Source organism: Streptomyces olivoverticillatus (assembly GCF_014203555.1). GTDB lineage: Bacteria > Actinomycetota > Actinomycetes > Streptomycetales > Streptomycetaceae > Streptomyces > Streptomyces olivoverticillatus. The sequence continues at coordinate 419,784 of NZ_JACHJH010000005.1, forward strand.
GCTGGCCCGCGCCTGCGGGGTCGGCGACATCACGCTGCAGGGGCCCAACGTGCGATTCGGCCCGGTGGAGCTGCGGGAGTCGCAGGAGCTGCGGCTCAAGCGGCTGTACCCGCGTACGGTCCTCAAGCCGGCGACGCAGCAGGTGCTGGTACCGCGGCCGGCCACGCGACCGATCGGCGGCAAGCCGCTCGTTGGCCGCGAGCTGCTCGCGTGGACGGGTGAGTTCCTCACCACGATTCTGGGGGCGTGAGGTCACCCCTTATCCGCGCTGACGCGCGTCGTCCTCAAACGCCGGACGGGCTGAAATCAGCCCGTCCGGCTACGGCACCCGCTTCAGCACCGCGTACCCGCCGTCGCTGCCCAGCACCGCGTACCGCGCTTCCGGATGCATGCGCTGCGCGTCGGCCACCAGATCCTGCGGCACCCGGCCGTCGCCGATCCGCAGGGCGACGTAGTCCGGGTCGATGCCCCGCGTGTCCCCTATCCAGAACACCCGGCACCGGTTCACCAGCCGGCTTATCGGGCCCACGTCCGATTCCACCGTCGACCCGTCGGGGATCCGCTCCAGCAGGCGTTCGGCGGCCTTCACCGAGGCCGGTATGCGGTACGTCTCCGGCAGCGTCAGCCCGTACAGCGGCAGCGACGCGCTCAGCGCCAGGGCCGCCGCGAGGACGGCGGCCGGCAGCTGGTGGGCGTACGAGCGCAGCCACGGCCGCCCGCTGCGCCGCGCCGTCTCCAGCGCGTCGGTGAGGGCGATGAAGACGACCGGCATCAGCACGGCGCTGTAGTGCCAGTCGGTGCCCCAGTAGTGGTCGTCGTGGGAGAGGAAGCGCCAGCCCAGCGTCGGCAGCGCGACGATCAGCAGCGGGGAGCGCAGCGCCAGCAGGCCGGTGGTGGGCAGCACCGTCCACAGCAGGGTGCGGACGGCGGTGTCGAGGGGGATGACGGGCGCGGGGCCGCCGCCCTCGCCGTCGAGCTTGTTCCAGTAGTCGTAGGAGCCCGTGCTGTTGAAGCCCGGGATGACGACGCCGAGCGCGACCGCGGTCGCGGCGAGCCCGAAGGCCACCAGTCCGCCGCCCCACACCACCACCCGCCGGTCCCGCGCGCCGCTGCGCTGCCGCAGCAGGATCAGCACGCCGACGGCCGCCGCCGTGACCCCCAGGTCCTCCTTGACCAGGACCAGCGGCGCCGCCCACAGCACCGCCGCCCGCCACCGGCGGCAGACCACGGCCTCCAGGGCGAAGGCCAGCAGCGGCATGGCGAAGGCGATCTCGTGGAAGTCGAAGTCGACCGCCCGCTGGACGCCCCACGACAGCCCGTAGGCCACGCCGATCGCCAGACCGCGCCCGCGGCCCAGCCGGCGGGCGGCGAGCCGGGTGACCGGCACGGCGGAGACCGCGAACAGCGCGGCCTGCACGACCAGCAGCGTCACGGGGCTGGGAAAGGCCCGGTACACGGGCGCGATCAGCGCGGTGACGGGGCTGAAGTGGTCGCCGAGGATGTTGGTGCCGGGCCCCTTGAGGTCGGCCACGGGTGCCTGGAGCCGGGCGTAGGCCTGTATGGCCTGCTCGAAGATGCCCAGGTCCCAGGACATGGTGAGCATCCGGCGGTGCCGGCAGACGGACAGCGTGGTGTAGAGGACGAAGAGGACGCCGCTCACCCAGTACGGGTCCAGCCGTGGCGCGCGCAGGGCGGCGGCGGCCCGGGCCACGGCGCCGATGCCCGGCCGGTCCCGCACCGCGCCGGCCCCGGCCGGGCGCGTGCCGGGCTGCGACACGGTGTCGGCTGCGGCCGAGTCCATGGAGCGTCCTTTTCTCTGCGGGGCCGGCCGGCGGGGTGCCGGTTCGGCCAAAGGGTGGATATCGAAAAGATACGCGCCGAGCGGGGGCCGAAGGGTCCCGCACCTCAACCGGCCGCGAATCGTTGGTCGAACCAGTGGCCCAGGCCACGCGGACTCCCTAACATCGATCACCGCCAGATCGATGCCGTGCACGATCCATGCCGGGAGGCTTCATGATCCGCATGATCCGCCGCAGGACAGCGCTCTCCGTCTGTGCCGCCGGGCTCCTCGCCGCGGCCCCCCTCCTCACCGCGTGCGGCTCCGCGCCGCATCCGGGAGCCGCCGCCGTCGTGGGCAAGGACCGCATCACCGTCTCGCAGCTGCAGAGCCAGGTGGAGGACGTACGCCGGGCGCAGCAGGCGGCGCCGCAGGGTCAGCAGCTGCTGGCGGGCAGCGCGCGGCTGAGCCAGGACACGCTGGTGCGGCTGATCCAGTACCGGATCGTCGAGCGGGCCGGGCAGGACAACGGCGTGCAGATCACCCGGCGGCAGCTGCAGGAGCAGCGGGCGCGGGTGGAGCAGTCGAACGGCGGCGCCGACGCGGTGCGGGACAGGTTCCTGGCGCTGGGCGTCGCGCCCGACCAGATCGACCAGGCGCTGGCGATGGACCTGGTCCGCAGCAAGCTGGACGACAAGCTGGGGGCGGCCCGGACCAACGAGGTCCTGATGCAGACCTCGGACCGGCTGCGGGTGGACGTCAATCCGCGCTACGGGACGTGGGACGCCAGGCGCGGCACCGCGCGGCCGGTGCAGGAGCCGTGGCTGCGGCCGGCGTAAGCCGGGATGACGGGCGGGGCGCCGGTTCAGGGGGTGTCCGATGGGTCGGCACAGGCCCCGCGACTCCCCCAGCTACCGCTGGGAGGTGCCCCCAGCACCAGACGCCGCGGGACCCTCACTGACCCATCGGACACCCTCTAGGCTCGACGGCATGAACGACTCCCACGGCCGCATCGTCCTGCTCACCACCAGCCACCGCGTCGCCCCCGGGCTGCTGTCATGGCCCGCCTGGCAGGTGCTGCGCGAGGCCGACCGCGTGCTGTGCTCGGACGACCGCCACCCCCAGCTGCCGTATCTGCGGGAGGCGGGCGTCGAGGTCGAGCACGCGCAGGCCGGTGCCCGGGAGCTCGTCGACTACTGCGTGGGGGAGCGGCGCACCGCCGTGGTGATCACTTCGGTGGAGGGGGAGTCGTCCCTCACCGACGGGCTGGCCCGGCTGGCGGGCTCGGGGCGGGAGGAGATGCCCGCGCTGGAGCTGCTCCCCGGCTCGTACGACCTTCCCGGCGCCCGCTTCCTCGACCTGGTGCAGGTGATGGACCGGATCCGGGCCGAGTGCCCGTGGAGCGGCATCCGCACCCACCAGGACCTGGGCAAGTACGCGCTCGAAGAGATATACGAGCTGCTGGAGGCCATCGAGACCGGCGACCGGGAGGCGCTGCGCGAGGAGCTCGGGGACGTACTGCTGCAGGTCGTCTTCCACGCCCGCATCGCGCAGGACGACCCGGACGAGCCGTTCTCGGTCGACGACGTGGCGGGCATCATCGTCGACAAGCTCATCCACCGCCACCCCCATGTCTTCGGCGAGGAGTCCGCCGCGACCCCGGAGGAGGTCAAGGAGCACTGGCTGCGCACGAAGGCGGCGGAGAAGGGCCGCGAGTCGGTCACCGAGGGCGTCCCGCTGGGCCAGCCCGCCCTGGCGCTGGCCGCGAAGCTCGGCTCCCGGGTGCGCACCGAGGGCCTGGACGTCCGGCTGCCGGCCGGGGAGGGCGTCGGCTACGAGCTGCTGGCCCTGGCCGTACGGGCCGAGGCGGAGGGCACCGAGCCGGAGACCGCGCTGCGCGCGGCGGCGCGCACCTACCGGGATGCGATCCGGGCGGCGGAGTCGGCGCGGGCGGAGTAGCGGCTGCACACCCGTTCGGCCCAGTGGCGGTCTTGACGGCGCCGCCGCCGGGTACCCGACATCCATGCGTATTGAGCACACGGACCTCGCCCTTCCCAGCTACCTGGGCGGCATCGCTCCGTTCATCGTCGGGCTGTGCGTCGGCGGGCTGCTGATCGCCGCCTTCTTCTTCGGCCAGCGCTACCGCGCCCAGGAGCCGCCCCCGCCGAGCCAGCCCCAGCGCCGGTCCGGGGCGTGGCAGACGCGGGAGGAGCACGAATCCGGCCCGAGCTCCCCCGACCACGGGCCGGGGCACGACGACAACGACGACGCGGTCGGCTATGTGACCGAGCACCACGAGTCGGACCGGCTGCAGCCCGAGGCCGACGGCGAGCGCGTGCTGCCGCACGAGATCAGGAACCCGGGCGCCCACCCCGAGGAGCTCTCGGACGAGCGCAAGAAGTGGCCCCCCGGCAGCAGCGGGTCCTTCGGCAGCGGCGGCAGCGGCCGCCACTGACGGCCGCCCCGGCCGGCTGCCGGCAGCGCTAGTAGCGTCGGGGCGTGCACGACTCGAACGACAGCATGAACACGCCCCCCGCCCCTCCCCTCTTCACCTGGGAGTTCGCCTCCGACCCCTACCCGGCGTACGCCTGGCTGCGCGAGCACGCGCCCGTGCACCGCACCGAGCTGCCCAGCGGCGTCGAGGCATGGCTGGTCACCCGCTACGCCGACGCCCGGCAGGCGCTCGCCGACCAGCGGCTGTCGAAGAACCCCGTACACCACTCGGAGAACGCCCACGGCAAGGGCAAGGTCGGCATCCCCGGCGAGCGCAGCGCCAATCTGATGACGCACCTGCTCAACATCGACCCGCCGGACCACACCCGGCTGCGCCGCCTGGTCTCCAAGGCCTTCACCCCGCGCCGGGTGGCGGAGTTCGCGCCCCGCGTGCAGGAGCTGACCGACCAGCTGATCGACGCCATCGTGAACAAGCAGGGCGTCGCGAAGGGAGCGGCGGACCTTATCCACGAGTTCGCCTTCCCCCTCCCCATCTATGCGATCTGCGACCTGCTCGGCGTCCCGCCCGAGGACCAGGACGACTTCCGCGACTGGGCCGGGATGATGATCCGCCACGGCGGCGGACCGCGCGGCGGAGTGGCTCGCTCCGTCAAGAAGATGCGGACCTACCTCGCGGAACTGATCCACCGGAAGCGTGAGGATCCGGGAGAAGACCTCATCTCCGGACTGATCAGGGCGAGCGACCACGGCGAACACCTCACCGAGAACGAGGCCGCCGCGATGGCCTTCATCCTCTTGTTTGCCGGTTTCGAAACAACTGTGAACCTGATCGGTAACGGAACCTATGCGCTGCTGCGCAACCCGGATCAACGCGAAAGGCTCCAAAACGCCCTGGCCGAGGGCGACGAGAGCCTGCTCGCCACCGGCATCGAGGAACTCCTGCGCTACGACGGTCCCGTGGAGCTGGCCACCTGGCGGTTCGCCACCCAGGACCTGACCATCGGCGGACAGCGCATCGCCGAGGGCGACCCGGTGCTCGTCGTCCTCGCCGCCGCCGACCGCGACCCCGAGCGGTTCGCCGACCCCGACACCCTCGACCTGGCCCGGCGCGACAACCAGCACCTGGGCTACGGGCACGGAATCCACTACTGCCTCGGCGCCCCGCTGGCCCGGCTGGAGGGCCAGACCGCGCTCGCCACGCTGCTGCGCCGCCTGCCCGACCTGCGCCTGGCGGCCGACCCCGACGAGTTGCGCTGGCGCGGTGGGCTCATCATGCGCGGACTGCGCACCCTGCCGGTGGAATTCACCGTTCCGGCACCGGAACAGACGGTTCCGTAAGGCCCGGCAAGCACCCTCACGCGATAACAGATGACGCCGGGTCAGCCCGCGTGACCTTCGCGTGACCTCCGCTACACCGGCTTGTGACGGCCGGGACCCGTCGCTATGTTCGACGACCACATCAGCCGCCACATGAGAGGTACGCGTATGCGCCCAGGGAACGGTAGACATCGCCGCCCCCGTCAGATCCCCGCCATCGTGGTCGCAGCGGGGGTAACGGGGGCGGGTATCGCCATGCCGCTGCTCGGAGCCACCGGAGCCGTCGCCGCGGACACCGGCACCTGGGACCAGGTCGCCCAGTGCGAGAGCGGGGGGATGTGGAGCGCCAACTCCGGCAACGGATACTTCGGCGGGCTCCAGCTCACCCAGGAGATGTGGGACCAGAACGGCGGCTCGGCCTACGCGCCCCGTCCGGACCTCGCCAGTCGCTCCCAGCAGATCGCCATCGCCGAGAAGATCCTCGACGGCAAGGGCCCGGGCACCTGGTCGAGTTGTGCCGCCGGACCGGGCCTGTCGAAGGGCAGCGCGGCGCCCGAGGTGGACCCCGGACGCGCCACTCCCGAACCGCAGCCGAGCCACACCGACGAGCCGGAACACACCACCCCGGCCACCCCCGCACACGGCGGCACCACGCCGTCCACCCCGCACGCCGGGTCGGACAAGCCGGCGCCCGGCAAGAGCGAAGCGCCCGGCACCGCGACGCCGTCCCCCTCCGCGCCCGGTGCGTCGGAGCAGCCGGGGAGCGGCAAGCACCGCAAGGACCCCTCGGCCGACCCCACTGACCCCGCGTCACCGTCCGCCACGCCCACCGACATCCCCTCCGGCCTCCCCTCCGGCACCCCTTCCGCCGGTCAGAGCGCGCCCCAGGACGCGCAGACGCCCGGCGATGCGGGGACGACCGGGGGCGCGGGCAAGCACCGCGCCGATCCGTCCCGTTCCCCCTCCGACGGCCGCGCCTCGCGTGACGGCGGGAACGCCCGTACGGATAAACCGCTCGGCGGCGACTACACGGTGCGTCCCGGTGACAACCTGTCAGTCATCGCCCAGGAGCACTCAGTCGAGGGCGGATGGTCCTCGCTGTACCAAAAGAACGAAAAAGTGGTCGGAACCGATCCGGACCTTATCCAGCCTGGTCAGCGCCTTGAACTCCACAAGTAGCGCGGCATAAACGCCGAATGTCCGTTCCAGTCGAAAGTGAGACATGGCTCTCGTTGACTTTGGCCTGGATGGTCTCGGTCCGTTCGCCATGAACCGTCCCTCACCTGCGGAAACAGGAGGTATCTGGGGGTAACAACCCATGCTGGTGGCTGAAAAGTGGGGTTTGAACCCGTCGGCCGCCTGTGTTTAACGTCGTCACCGCTCGCCACCGCGAGCACCGCGATCGCACGCCGAATCCTGCCGGCGATCGGGGGAGTCGTCGCGCAAGCGCCGTAGGCAGGAGCGGGGGAACCAAGGTAAGTTGCCGGAACGGACCGGGGGTCGGTTGGCCTCGGGGACGGGACGGCTAGGGGTGAAGCCGGGTACGCGCAAGCGGACCGGCCGGGCAAACTCACAGCCCGAACCCGACAGCTCACCTCGTAGGCGTCGGTGAGGAAACCGACTTATGTCCAAGGGCAAGCACCGTCGTCCGTCCAAGGCCGTCCGCATCGTCACGCTCGCCGGCGTCACCGGCGCAGCGGTCGCAGCCCCGCTGATGGTCGCGACCTCCGCCAACGCCGCCTCCGTCGACCAGTGGGACAAGGTCGCCCAGTGCGAGTCCAGTGGTGACTGGCACATCAACACCGGCAACGGCTACTACGGTGGCCTCCAGTTCTCCCAGTCCTCCTGGGCCGCCGCCGGCGGCACGGCCTACGCCCCGCGCGCCGACCTGGCCACCAAGGGCCAGCAGATCGCCGTCGCCGAGAAGCTGCTCGCCATGCAGGGCCCGGGTGCCTGGGGCTGCGCCGGTGCGGGCAACCTGAGCTCCGGCGGCGCCAAGGCCGACGTCGACACCTCCGGCGGCTCCTCCTCCGGCCGCGTCTCCGGCAAGAGCCACGCCGACCGCAGCGAGCGCTCGTACACGCCGAAGCACGCCAAGCCGCAGGTGGAGACCGACGACGAGCAGGGCGACGATGCCCCGGCGCCGAAGCCGTCGGCGCCGAAGCACGCCGCTCCGAAGTCCGTCCAGAAGGGCGACGGCGAGTACCAGGTCAAGGAAGGCGACACCCTCGCCAAGATCGCCGACGCGCAGAAGGTCAAGGGCGGCTGGGAGAAGCTCTTCGACCTCAACAAGAAGGTCGTCGAGCACGCCGACCTGATCTACCCGGGCCAGCAGCTGCACCTCAGCTGACCGTCCGCCCCGCGGGACCGCCCCGCTCCGATGCGCCTTCCCCCCGAGCCGCATCGGAGCGGGGCTCCGCTGTTTTTTATGAGTTTTCTGCATTTTTCTGCGCTTGCGTCAGTTTTTGTGGCAATTTTCGGTCCGCTGACCGGATCCAACGGCAGGCGCAGCCCCCGGCGCCCGTTAGGCTCGTGCTGCAGAACTCCAGACACACACGAAGGAGACCCTCGTGCCGTCCATCGACGTCGTCGTAGCTCGCGAGATCCTCGACTCGCGAGGCAACCCCACGGTCGAGGTCGAGGTCGGCCTCGACGACGGCTCCACGGGCCGTGCCGCCGTGCCGTCCGGCGCCTCGACCGGCGCCTTCGAGGCCATCGAGCTCCGCGACGGCGACCCGAATCGCTACCTCGGCAAGGGTGTCGAGAAGGCCGTCCTCGCCGTCATCGAGCAGATCGGCCCGGAGCTCGTCGGCTACGACGCCACCGAGCAGCGCCTGATCGACCAGGCCATGTTCGACCTGGACGCCACCGACAACAAGGGCTCGCTCGGCGCCAACGCCATCCTCGGCGTCTCCCTCGCCGTCGCGCACGCCGCCTCCGAGGCCTCGGACCTGCCGCTCTTCCGCTACCTCGGCGGCCCGAACGCGCACCTGCTGCCCGTTCCGATGATGAACATCCTCAACGGCGGCTCGCACGCCGACTCCAACGTGGACATCCAGGAGTTCATGATCGCGCCGATCGGCGCGGAGTCCTTCTCCGAGGCGCTGCGCTGGGGCACCGAGGTCTACCACACCCTCAAGAAGGTGCTGAAGGCCAAGGGCCTGGCCACCGGCCTCGGCGACGAGGGCGGCTTCGCCCCGAACCTGGGCTCCAACCGCGAGGCCCTCGACCTCATCCTCGAGGCCATCAAGGAGGCCGGCTACACCCCCGGCCAGGACATCGCCCTGGCGCTCGACGTCGCCGCCTCCGAGTTCTACAAGGACGGCGTCTACAGCTTCGAGGGCAAGGACCGCTCCGCCGCCGAGATGACGGAGTACTACGCCGAGCTCGTCGAGGCGTACCCGCTGGTCTCCATCGAGGACCCGCTGTTCGAGGACGACTGGGCCGGCTGGAACACCATCACCGCGCAGCTCGGCGACAAGGTGCAGCTGGTGGGCGACGACCTGTTCGTCACCAACCCCGAGCGCCTCGCCCGCGGCATCGAGGAGAACTCCGCCAACGCCCTGCTGGTCAAGGTCAACCAGATCGGCTCGCTGACCGAGACCCTGGACGCCGTCGAGCTGGCCCAGCGCAACGGCTTCAAGTGCATGATGTCGCACCGCTCCGGCGAGACCGAGGACGTCACCATCGCCGACCTGGCCGTCGCCACCAACTGCGGCCAGATCAAGACCGGCGCCCCGGCCCGCTCCGAGCGCGTCGCCAAGTACAACCAGCTGCTGCGCATCGAGGAGATCCTCGACGACGCCGCGGTCTACGCCGGCCGCAGCGCCTTCCCGCGCTTCAAGGGCTGACGCACGCACAGAGGCTGACAAAGTCCCAAGCCTCACCCCGTCCTCGGCCGCGGTCCCGTACCGTGGCCGAGGACGGCTTTGCGGACGAGACCAAGGGGAGGCGACGTGGCGGCGGATCGGTTCTCCACCGCGACCCGGCTCAAGGCGCTGGGCACGGCGCTCGTACAGGGGCCGGCCGTCGCGCGCGTCTACCGCTCCCGGCCGCCGCGCCGCTCCCGGCTCACCGGCCGCGCCGCGCTCCTCGCGCTCGTGGTCTGCTCCCTCGTCGTCGCCCTCGCCTACCCGATGCGCCAATGGGTCACCCAGCGCTCGGACATCGCCGACCAGCGCCGCCAGTCGGAGAACGCGCGCAAGCAGGTCAAACAGCTGGAGGACGAGAAGGTCCGGCTGGAGGACCCTGCGTACGTCGAGCAGCAGGCGCGCGAGCACCTGCACTACGTGCGCCCCGGCGAGACCGGCTACACCGTGGTGGACGGCAGCGGCGAGGCCAGGCGCCCCAAGGACGAGGGCGTCGCGGACCGGCCCTGGTACAGCAACCTCTGGGACGGTGTGGACTCCGCGGACGGCCGCCGCTGAGCGAGCCGCCGCCCGCACCCCCACCCCCCCGCACCCACTGACCTGAGATCACCGAGTTACGAGCGAGCGAGCGCGAGCACATGGACACCCCTCCTCCGATGACCGAGCCCACCGAGCCGACCGACGCGGACATCGCCGCCTTCAAGGAGCAGCTGGGCCGGCCGCCGCGCGGCCTGCGCGCCATCGCGCACCGCTGCCCGTGCGGCAACCCCGACGTCGTGGAGACCGCGCCGCGCCTGGAGGACGGCACGCCGTTCCCGACGCTGTACTACCTGACGTGCCCGCGCGCCTCCTCCGCCATCGGGACGCTCGAAGGCTCCGGGCTGATGAAGGAGATGCAGGACCGGCTGGCGACCGACCCCGAGCTCGCGGCCGCGTACCGGGCCGCGCACGAGGACTACATCGCCCGGCGCGACGCCATCGAGGTGCTGCAGGGCTTCCCGAGCGCGGGCGGCATGCCCGACCGGGTGAAGTGCCTGCACGTCCTTGTCGGCCACTCGCTGGTGGCGGGCCCGGGCGTCAACCCCTTCGGCGACGAGGCACTGGCACTCCTGCCGGAGTGGTGGTCGAAGGGCCCGTGCGTAAACCCCTGCGGCGACTAGCCCCGCCAGGGTTGTGAGCAATCGTTCCGCAGGGCTGGGGGCACCTCCCAGCGTAGCTGGGGGAGGGTGGGCACAACCCGACCACCGGCCCACACCCGCACCCCAGGAGCAACCCATGACCCGCGTTGCAGCCATCGACTGCGGCACCAACTCCATCCGCCTGCTCGTGGCCGACTGCGACCCCGCCACCGGCGACTTGGTCGAGCTCGACCGCCGCATGACGATCGTCCGCCTAGGCCAGGACGTCGACCGCACCGGCCGCCTCGCCCCAGAGGCGCTGGAGCGCACGTTCACCGCATGCCGTGAGTACGCCGAAGTCATCAAGGCGCTCGGCGCGGAGCGCACCCGCTTCGTAGCCACCTCCGCCTCCCGCGACGCCGAGAACCGCGAGGACTTCGTGCGCGGCGTCATGGAGATCCTGGGCGTGGAGCCCGAGGTGATCAGCGGTGACCAGGAGGCCGAGTTCTCCTTCACCGGCGCCACCAAGGAGCTCACCGGCCGCGCGGACCTCACCAAGCCGTACCTGGTCGTGGACATCGGCGGCGGCTCGACGGAGTTCGTCGTCGGCGACGACCATGTACGGGCCGCCCGCAGCGTCGACGTCGGCTGCGTACGGATGACGGAGCGCCACCTCGTCGTGGACGGCGAGGTCACCGATCCGCCGACGCCCGGTCAGATCGCGGCGATACGCGCCGACGTGGAGGCCGCGCTGGACCTGGCGCAGGAGACCGTGCCGATCACCGAGGCGCACACCCTGGTGGGGCTGGCCGGTTCGGTCACCACGGTCGCGGCGATCGCGCTCGGGCTGTCGGAGTACGACTGGACGGTCATCCACCACTCGCGGATCCCGGTCGAGCGGGTCCGGGAGATCACGCACGAGCTGCTGGCCTCCACGCACGAGCAGCGCGCCGCGATCCCCGTGATGCACCCCGGCCGCGTCGACGTGATCGCCGCCGGGGCGCTCGTCCTGCTCGCCGTCATGGAGCGGACCGGCGCCCGCGAAGTCGTCGTCAGCGAGCACGACATCCTGGACGGGATCGCCTGGAGCGTCGCCTGAGCCGGGCTGCCGGAGCAGGCCGCCGAAACGGCCCGCGAAGGGCCTTCGAAGGGCCTTCGAGAGGCCACGGCGAAGAAAGTTCGTGAAATCCTTCACATGAAAAAGCGCTCCTGAAACCGCGGAAGGGGGCCTCCGGGCCCCCTTTCGGGTCTCACAAGGCGGTTGCGGCCCCCCGGGCAGACGGAACGGGCCGGTTTCGGTCGTCTTAAAGAAACGCTTATGCGGGCCCTTGACGGACGGTGGTCCAGCCGCCGAAATCGCCACAAGGCCAGTTCAGCAGGGGTGATCAACGCCCGCGCCGGTGCCGTGGTTCCCTCCGGGCGCTATGGCGTCCGTCACGAGGGCCGCGGAGTGTAGCAGACACCCCCCGGCGCCTTGTGAAGGGGCGCACGAGCAACCCGTGTGAGAGTGCTGGATACTCGAAACATGAGCACCACGGAGCGTCCACGGATCCTCGTAGTAGGCGGTGGGTACGTCGGCCTGTACGCGGCGCGCCGCATCCTCAAGAAGATGCGGTACGGCGAGGCGACCGTCACGGTCGTCGACCCGCGCTCGTACATGACGTACCAGCCCTTCCTCCCCGAAGCAGCTGCCGGCAGCATCTCCCCGCGCCACGTCGTGGTGCCGCTGCGACGCGTGCTCCCCAAGGCGGAGGTCCTCACCGGCCGCGTCACCACCATTGACCAGGACCGCAAGGTGGCCACGATCGCGCCGCTCGTCGGCGAGGCGTACGAGCTGCCCTTCGACTACCTGGTCATCGCGATGGGCGCGGTCTCGCGCACCTTCCCGATCCCCGGCCTTGCCGAGAACGGCATCGGCATGAAGGGCATCGAGGAGTCCATCGGCCTGCGCAACCACGTCCTCGAGCAGCTGGACAAGGCCGACTCGACGAAGGACGAGGAGATCCGCCGCAAGGCGCTGACCTTCGTCTTCATCGGTGGTGGCTTCGCCGGCGCCGAGACGATCGGCGAGGTCGAGGACATGGCCCGCGACGCGGCCAAGTACTACCCCAACGTGAAGCGCGAGGACATGCGCTTCATACTCGTCGACGCCGCCGACAAGATCCTCCCCGAGGTGGGTCCCAAGCTCGGCGAGTACGGCAAGAAGCACCTGGAGAGCCGCGGCGTCGAGATCTACCTCTCGACCTCCATGGACTCCTGCATCGACGGCCACGTCGTGCTGAAGAACGGCCTTGAGGTCGACTCCAACACCATCGTGTGGACCGCGGGCGTCAAGCCCAACCCGGCGCTGGCCCGCTTCGGCCTGCCGCTCGGTCCGCGCGGCCACGTCGACACCGCCGAGACCCTCCAGGTCCAGGGCACCGACTACATCTGGGCCGCGGGCGACAACGCCCAGGTCCCGGACGTCGCCTCCCGCAAGGCCGGCAACGAGAACGCCTGGTGCCCGCCCAACGCCCAGCACGCGCTGCGCCAGGCCAAGATCCTCGGCGACAACGTGGTCTCCGGCATGCGCGGCTTCCCGCAGAAGACGTACTCGCACTCCAACAAGGGTGCGGTGGCGGGCCTCGGCCTCCACAAGGGCGTCGCGATGATCGTCATGGGCAAGACGAAGATCAAGCTCAAGGGCCGTCTCGCCTGGTACATGCACCGCGGCTACCACGGCATGGCCATGCCGACCTGGAACCGGAAGATCCGCGTCTTCGCGGACTGGACCCTCGGCATGTTCCTCAAGCGCGAGGTCGTCTCGCTGCGCGCCATGGAGAACCCGCGCGAGGAGTTCTACGAGGCCGCCAAGCCCGCGCCGCAGGCGCAGAAGACCGACGGGGCCCCGGCCCAGAAGGCCAAGGCGAGCTGACCTCAGGGTCCGCAGGCACACGTTTCACACCGAGGGCGTCCACCAATCCGTGGGGTGGGCGCCCTTCGGCGTACCCGGACACGCACCCGGACGGCGGCTGTTCGCACCCCGGCGGGTTTCCCGCGGCCGCGGCCGGGAGAACCTTCGCTGCGGAGCACCGTGCCGGAAATCCGAAGGTGACCTAATCCGTGCGGTAAGGACTATGGCGCGGCCCGTAAGTGTTTAGGTGTCAGGTGAAACGATCTGCTGACACTTCATCACGGAGGTGTGTGCGACATGGCCGAGGCCGCCCGACGGCTTACTGCGCTGGCCGAACAGGTGCTGGGGGCCCCGCCCCCGGTGCGCCTGCGCGCCTGGGACCGCAGTGAGTCCGGCCCGCCCGGCACCCCCGTCCTCGTCATAAGGCGCCGCCGCGCGCTGCGCAGGCTCCTGTGGAAGCCCGGAGAGCTCGGCCTGGCCCGCGCCTGGGTCGCCGGGGACATCGACGTCGAGGGCGACCTCTACGAGGCCCTGGAGCTGCTCGCCGGCTACTTCTGGGAGCGCGGCGAGGGATCGGCGCGGCACTCCGGCCCCGCTGCCCTGCTGCACGCCGTGCGCGACCCCTCGCTGCGCGCCGCGGCCCGCGAGCTGCTCAAGCTCGCCGGGCCCTGGGCGCCGCCCGCGCCGCCCGTCGAGGAAGCCCGCAGGACCGGCGGCCCCCTGCACACGCTGCGCCGCGACAAGCAGGCCATCAGTCACCACTACGACGTCGGCAACACCTTCTACGAGCGCGTCCTCGGCCCGTCGATGGTCTACTCGTGCGCCGTCTGGGAGAGCCCGGAGGCGACCCTGGAGGACGCCCAGCGGGCCAAGCTCGACCTCGTCTGCCGCAAGCTGGCCCTGGAGCCGGGCATGCGGCTGCTGGACGTCGGCTGCGGCTGGGGCTCGATGGTGCTGCACGCCGCCCGCGAGTACGGGGTGGGCGCCGTGGGCATCACCCTCTCCGAGGAGCAGGCCGCGTACGCCCGCAAGCGCGTCGCCGAGGCCGGTCTGACGGACCGTATCGAGATCCGGGTGCAGGACTACCGCGAGATCGCCGACGGCCCCTTCGACGCGATCTCCTCGATCGGCATGGCCGAGCACGTCGGCTCCGCGCAGTACGCGGAGTACGCCGCCGATCTGCACGCCCTTCTCAAGCCGGGCGGGCGGCTGCTCAACCACCAGATCGCGCGGCGGCCGCTGCGGGACGAGGAGGAGTACCGGGTCGACGAGTTCATCGACCGGTACGTCTTCCCCGACGGCGAACTGGCCCCCGTCGGCCGGACGGTGGCCCAGCTGGAGCGGGCCGGCTTCGAGGTGCGCGACGTGGAGGCGCTGCGGGAGCACTACGCGCTGACGCTGCGCGGGTGGGTGGCCAACCTGGAGGCCCACTGGGACGAGGCCGTGCGCCTGACGTCGCCGGGCAGGGCCCGGGTGTGGCGGCTGTACATGGCGGCGTCCGCCTTGTCCTTTGAACGCAACCGCATTGGGGTCAACCAGGTGCTGGCGGTCCGGACGCCGGAGTCGGGGGCGTCGGGCATGCTGCTGCGTGCGCGGGAGTGGCGGGGCTAGGGCGTGTCCGATGGGTCAGCACAGGCCCCGCGACTCCCCCAGCTACCGCTGGGAGGTGCCCCCAGCACGGCACCTCGCCGCGTTGTCGCATAACCCGAGTACGCCCAGTACGCGGGTCATGCTCCGCCTTGCGATGCTCCCCCAGCTACCGCTGGGAGGTGCCCCCAGCGCCAGACGCCGCGGGACCCGCACTGACCCACCGGACACGCCCTAGGGCCGTCGTCCCTGCAACACGGCTTCGCCGCGTTGTCCTCAATCGCCGGACGGGCTGATTTTGGCTGAGCTCAGCCAAAATCAGCCCGTCCGGGTCCCGCGGAGTTACTCCGCCTTGATCGCCGCCAGCATGTTGAGCTTCGCCGCGCGGCGGGCCGGCCAGAGCGCCGCCAGGACGCCGACCAGCGCTGCTATCAGCAGGAAGACGGCTATCCGGCCCCACGGCAGGACCATCTCGTACGTGCCCAGGCTCTTGCCGATCAGTTCACCGGCCGCCCAGCCGAAGAACACGCCGAGGCCGACGCCGAGCACTCCGCCGAAGAGCGAGATGACCAGCGACTCCAGCCGCACCATCCGCTTGATGCCCTTGCGGTCCAGGCCGATGGCACGCAGCATGCCGATCTCCTGCGACCGCTCGAAGACGGACATCGCGAGGGTGTTGACGACGCCGAGGACGGCGACGATCACGGCCATGCCGAGCAGCCCGTAGAGCATGTTCAGCATCAGGCTGATCGCCTTGGCGATGTCGTTGGAGATGTCCTTCTTGTCCTGGATCTGGATGGCCGGGTTGTCACCGAGGGCCTTGCTCAGGGAGTCCTTGGCCGACGCGCCCGTGCCCGCCTTTGTCTTGACCATGACCTGCTGGTCGTTGACCACGCTCTGGTGCGGGGCGAGGGTCGTGGTGTCGACCATGATGCCGCGCATCAGCTCGTTGCCCTTGTAGATGCCCGAGACGGTGATCTTGCCGTGCTTGCCGTCCTCGAAGGTGGCATCGACCGTCGAGCCGAGCTTCCAGCCGTGGGACTTGGCGGTGCTCTCGTCGACGACCGCCTTGCCGGCGGTGAGGCCGTCGAAGGAGCCGGCCGTGAAGTCGAGCTTCGTGAGCTCCTTGATGCTCTTGCCGTCGACGCCGGTCAGCGACTCGTGGTCGCCGTCGATCCGGGAGGCGGACATGCGCAGCGGGCTGCTGGCGGTGACGCCGGGGGCGCTCGCCAGCTTCTTGGCGACCTCCGGGGAGAGCGGGGTGTGGGACGCCATGGAGACGACGTAGTCGGCCTTGATGGCGGACGTGGCCATCTTGTCGATGGCCTGCTGCACGCTGCCCGCGATGACCGTCAGGCCGGTGATCAGGGTGAGGCCGATCATCAGCGCGGAGGCGGTGGCCGCGGTGCGGCGCGGGTTGCGGACCGCGTTCTGCCGGGCGAGCTTGCCGGAGATCCCGAAGAGGTTCAGGACGGGCGCCGCGGCGGCGATCAGCGGGCGGGACAGCAGCGGGGTGAGCACGAAGACGCCGATGAGCAGCAGGCCCGCGCCGATCCCCAGGACGGTCTTGCCGTCCTTCATGCCGGTGGCGGCGAGCACGGCGGCGATGCCCGTGCCGGACAGCAGCGCGCCGATGGTGTTGCGCACTACCAGGGAGCGGGTGGTGGCGACGGCGTGCACGCTGTTCATCGCGGCGACCGGCGGGATCTTCGCGGCGCGGCGGCCGGGCAGCCAGGCGGCCAGCATGGTCACGACGATGCCGACGACCAGGGAGGTGACGACGGTGCCGGGGGTGATCACGAGGGGGCCGTCGGGGACGGTGGCCCCGGCGCCGTTGAGCAGGGAGCGCAGCCCGGCGCCGATGCCGATGCCGGCGAGCAGACCGGTGACGGCCGCGACCGCGCCGACGACGAGGGCTTCGAGGAGCACTGAGCGGGTGACCTGGCGGCGGCTCGCGCCGACCGCGCGCATCAGGGCCAGTTCCTTGGTGCGCTGGGAGACCAGCATGGTGAAGGTGTTGGCGATGATGAAGATGCCGACGAAGAGCGAGATGCCGGCGAAGACGAGCATGCCGGTCTTCATGCCGTCCATGCCCTGGGCGATCATCGTCGCCTGGTCGTCGGCGAGCTGCTTGCCGGTGGTGGCCTCGGCGTCGCGCGGCAGGATCTTGTCGATCGCGGTCTTCAGCGCGGCCTGGGAGGTGCCGGGGGCGGCCTTGACGTCGATCTCGCCGAACTCGCCGGGCGTGGCGTAGAGCTTCTGGGCGGTGGCGGTGTCGAAGAGGGCGAGGCTGCCGCCCGCGGAGACGTTGCCGTCGTCGGTGGTGAAGACGCCGGTGAGCTTCTTCTCCAGCACCGGGCCGTCGACCGAGAGCCGGACCGTGTCGCCGATCTTGTAGCCGCCGCGGTCGGCGGTCTTGGCGTCGAGGGCGATCTCGCCCGCCGCCTGGGGCGCGCGGCCGTCCTTCAGCGGGTAGCGGGCGTCCTTGCCGCCGGGGCCGGGGTAGTAGTTGGCGCCGGTGGAGTTGAAGCCCTCGCCGACGAGCTTGCCGTGCTTGTCGGCGACCGCGGCGAAGCCGCTGACCGAGCCGGTCGCGGAGGCGGCGCCGGGCACCTTGCCGGCCTGGTCGAGCAGGTGCTGGCTGAGCTTGGGGGCGTGGCCGGGCCGGCGCTCCTCGCGGTCGCGGTCCGCCGTGTGGGGCTGGATCGCGACGTCGACGTTGTCGAAGCCCTTCTGCGAGCTCTTCTGGAAGGCGTCCGAGATGGTGTTGGTGAAGACCAGGGTGCCGGAGACGAAGGCCACGCCGAGCAGCACGGCGAGGACGGTCATCAGCAGCCTGGCTTTGTGCGCGAGCACATTGCGCAAGGCGGTACGGAACATAAGTCAGTCCTGGTTGAACTCTGAGAGTCGCTTTTCGCCGTTTTTCGGCGTCGGGCAGGGCGGTTCGCTAGCAGGTGACGGTCAGCTCGTACGGCCCTTGGCGTCGAAGCGCTTCATGCGGTCGAGTACGGCGTCGGCGCTCGGCTCGTACATCTCGTCGACGATGCGGCCGTCGGCGAGGAAGACGACGCGATCGGCGTAGGAGGCGGCGACGGGGTCGTGGGTGACCATGACGACGGTCTGGCCGAGCTCGCGCACCGAGTTGCGCAGAAAGCCGAGCACCTCGGCGCCGGAGCGCGAGTCGAGGTTTCCGGTGGGCTCGTCCGCGAACATGATTTCGGGGCGCCCGGCGAGGGCACGGGCGACGGCGACGCGCTGTTGCTGGCCGCCGGAGAGCTGGTTGGGGCGGTGCTTGAGCCGCCCGGACAGGCCGACGGTCTCGACGACCGTGTCCAGCCACGCCTGGTCGGGCTTGCGGCCCGCGATGTCCATGGGGAGCGTGATGTTCTCGAGGGCGTTGAGGGTCGGCAGCAGGTTGAAGGCCTGGAAGATGAAGCCGATCTTGTCGCGCCGCAGCCGGGTGAGCTTCTTGTCGTTCAGCGCGGTCAGTTCGGTGTCGCCGATCCGGGCCGAGCCGCCGGAGACGGTGTCGAGACCGGCCATGCAGTGCATCAGGGTCGACTTGCCGGAGCCGGAGGGGCCCATGATCGCGGTGAACTCGGCCTGCCGGAATTCGACGGAGACCGCATCCAGGGCGACCACCTGGGTCTCGCCCTGTCCATAGACCTTGGTGAGATCCGTGGCGCGGGCGGCGACCGCGGTCGTGCGGACGGCGGTCGATGCGCCGGAGGGTGTGGTGGTCACGAGGGAGAGCTCCTGTCGGGACGGCGGTGCGTTCAGGACGTACTCCATCGTCCCCGCGGCGGTACCCCCGACGGATCAGCCGAAGCTCCGGTTCCCGGGACAGCCTTCGGAGGTATGTAGCGCACTCCTGTCATCCCTGGGTAGTAGGGAACCTCCTTACACACAGCGACGAGATTGCGACAATTCCAGTTGGCAAGGGGGGTGGGGTGGTGAACGGGAGAGATCGGCCTCTGGCATGTGCCAATGGCGTCACCCCTGCACTGATGGGGCCTCAGTTACCAATAAAATAAGACAACCTCCGGCCACCGTTCCGCTGTTCGGGGGGCGCACCCCGGCTAGGCTCGTCCTGCTCTCCTCGAGGGAAGCTCGCGCGCCTCCCTGCTGTGCGGCCCGAGAGCCCCCGCCCGGATGGTGGAATGCAGACACGGCGAGCCTAAACCTCGCTGGCCCTTCGGGCCGTGCCGGTTCAAGTCCGGCTCCGGGCACCTCTCTGCTTTAACGCAATCGCTCTCCATTCCCGCCTTCTCAGCGGAACCGAGTCCCGGTGGTTCGCGTTCTCAAGGACGTGGGCATGTGGAAAAAAGATCGTCCCGTAGCAGGAGAGCCATTCCTTTGCCTACCCATTACCCTTAACGGCAAGGCCGCGCAGGGTGGCCATGGAGGAGTGAGATGAGGAGCAGCAACCCGGTCTTCTCGCGACGGGGGTTCAGCCGCGACAACGGCTACGCGGGCTTCAACGCGGGGCCGCAGGCCGGGGCCGCGGCCCACGGAAACCCCTACGCGAACCCCTACGCCGGAAATCCCTACGCGGAGCCCGTCAACCCGTACGCCCAGGGCGGCCCCGATCTCCAGCAGGGCTACCCCCAGGCGCCGGCCCAGACCGGCCGGATGACGATGGACGACGTCGTCGCCCGCAGCGCCATGACGCTGGGCGCGCTGATCGTCGCCGCCGGCGCCGCCTGGGCGCTGGAGCTGCCGCTCGGCGCCGGCATCGGTGCGGCCTTCGTCGCGTTCGTCCTCGGCATGATCCAGACGTTCAAGGCCAGGCCGACCCCGGCGCTGATCCTGTCCTACGCCGTCTTCGAGGGCCTCTTCCTCGGCGTGATCAGCCAGGTCTACAACCAGGTCGCGCAGGGCGCCGCGATGCAGGCGGTGCTGGGCACGATCGCCGTCTTCGTCGGTGTGCTCGTGGCCTACCGCACCAAGCTCATCCGGGTCGACCGGCGGTTCGCCCGCTTCGTCACGGCGGCGGCCATCGGCTTCGTCCTGCTGATGATGGTCAACATGCTCTTCGCCGCCTTCGGCGGCGGTGACGGCCTGGGCTTCCGCACCGGCGGTCTGGGTATCGCCGTCGGCGTCGTCGGCGTGCTGCTGGGCGCCGCCTTCCTGGCGCTGGACTTCAAGCAGATCGAGGACGGCGTCCGCTACGGCGCCCCCCGCGAGGAGTCCTGGCTGGCGGCCTTCGGCCTGACCCTCTCGCTGGTCTGGATCTACACCGAGATCCTGCGGATCATCGCGATCCTGAACAACGACTAGTCCCGAGCGGCCGGCAGGGGCCCGGGGAGGCAATGCCTCCCCGGGCCCCTTTGGCTTTCGCCGTTATGGCACGTTCCCCCGTCGATCTCGGTTACCGGAGCTTGCGCGCGGCGCGCTGCAGGTCGTACTCGTGGACGATTGCCTTCGCGTGGCCGTATGCGAGGTTGTGCTCCCCACGCAGCCAGCTGACCTTCTCCTCGAAGCGGGAGAGGGCCGGACCGTCCTCGACCGTGCGCAGCCAATCGGCGACTTCACGGCCGGTGCAATGGGGGATTCGGGAGAGCAGGTTCCGGTGGGTCTCGTCGGAGAAGACGTGGGACATCGGCGCCTCCGGACGCGTCGAATGATGGTCCTTCATGTCACCGTGCCCGAGTGTTCAATCGTTGGCAACAGTCGGTGGACGGCGCATAGTCTCGTGACGTGGATGATGTGACGCCTCTTCTGGCCGCCGTGGACGCCTTCGCCGACCGTCTGCGGGCCCTGCCGCAGTCCCGACTGAGCCGGGGGGCGGCGGCGGAAGCGCTGACTTTGGCGCGAGAGTTGGCCGCGTGGACCCAGCGCATCGAGGAACCCGACGTTCCGGCGGTGCGGGAGATGCCGGAGGCCGGGATGTTCGCGGTGGCCGACCAAGTGGCAGTGGCCGGCCATGATTTGGCCGAGGCGCTGGCCGCCTGTGGCGGGCGGGTGCCGGAGGGTGCGGGCGTGCCGGAGGCCGTGGCCCTGGTCGAGGCGGCGGCTCAGCGCTGCGGGCTGTGACCCGCGGGGGTCACAGCGAGGCGATGACACGGTCCGCCAGGGCGTAGACCGTGCCCGTCGCGCAGCGGAAGGTCAGGGCGTAGGCGCCGGAGACCCCGGAGCCGCCCAGGAGGACGGGCGCGTCGCCGACGCGCAGCGCCTCCGCCAGCTGCTCGGCCGTCTCCCGGTGGCCGGGCGTCATGCACAGCGTGGTGCCGTCGGCGAAGACGTACACGTCCAGGGTCCCCAGCGGGCCCGGCCGGACGTCCGCCAGCGGCACCGCCGCGTCGGCCAGCTCCTCCAGACACAGGGCCGTCTGCTCGTGGTCGCCGATCGCGGGGACGGGCGAGAAGTCAAGGTGCGAGGGGTGCCTGCGGCGCGCGGCGGCGAGCTCGGGGGAGTCCTCGGCCTCGGGCTCGGCCGGGGGCTCGAGTCCGGCCAGATCGGCCGGGCGGGGGAGGAAGAGACCGCCGTACGGGCCCTCGGCGAGCGGCTCGTCGCCCAGCCCCGGCAGCCCGGCCAGATCCCGGGCCTCCTGAGCGGCCCAGAACGCCCGGGCCTCGGCCAGCTCCCGCTCCCGCTCCTCGGCCAGCGCGTCGGCGACGGCGGCACGTATCTCGGAGAGGTCGGCGCTCTCGGCGCTGCGGGCGGCGGGCACCGTGGCGCGCTCGGCGGTGGCGGCCGCGATGTCGGCGCGCAGGGCGGTGATCTGGCGGCGCAGACCGCGAGTGCTGTACAGGGCGGCGGCGCCCGCGGCCGTGGCGGCACCCGCGGCCAGCAGCAGGGCAAGGGACATGGCGCTCACTGACGTACTCCCGGTTGCTATGGATCCCCCGAATTCCTACCTCAGCTTTCCGTGTGCCATCCGCGATCCCCAGTGCAAAACGTCATGTAACGGACGGGACCTAAGCCCCGGCCGTTGTCCTTTCAACATCTCTGACCTGCGGAAACGAATCTCCCCCGGGACGTTGGTCACATCCTGGGGGAGATTAGGTCACGAACGAGCAAGGCCCCGGCACCGTGCCCCGGGCAGATGCCGCAGGCTCAGCTCAGCCGCTCAATAACCATCGCCATACCCTGACCGCCACCGACACACATGGTCTCCAGCCCGAACTGCTTGTCGTGGAACTGGAGCGAGTTGATGAGCGTGCCGGTGATGCGGGCGCCGGTCATGCCGAAGGGGTGGCCCACGGCGATGGCGCCGCCGTTGACGTTGAGGCGGTCCAGGTCGATGCCCAGGTCGCGGTAGGAGGGGATGACCTGCGCCGCGAAGGCCTCGTTGATCTCGACGAGGTCGATGTCGCCGATGGTCAGCCCGGCCCGCTTCAGCGCCTGCTTGCTGGCCTCGACGGGCCCGTAGCCCATGATCTCGGGGGAGAGCGCCGAGACGCCGGTCGAGACGATCCGGGCCAGCGGGGTCAGGCCCAGCTCCCGCGCCTTGGTGTCGGACATGATGACCAGGGCCGCCGCGCCGTCGTTGAGCGGGCAGCAGTTGGCGGCCGTGATCAGCCCGTCCGGCCGGAAGGCGGGCTTGAGGCCCTCCACGCCCTCCAGCGTGACCCCCGCGCGGGGCCCGTCGTCCTGGGAGACGACCGTGCCGTCCGGAGTCGTCACGGGTGTGATCTCGCGCTCCCAGAAGCCCTTCTTGATGGCTTCCTCGGCGAGGTTCTGCGACCGCACGCCGAACTCGTCCATGTCCCGGCGCGTGACGCCCTTGAGGCGGGCCAGGTTCTCGGCGGTCTGGCCCATCGCGATGTACGCGTCCGGGACCAGCCCGTCCTCGCGCGGGTCGCGCCAGCCCTCGCCGCCCTGCTCGGCGCGGGCGGCCGTCCGGGCCTCCGCGTCGGCGAAGAGCGGGTTGTGGGTGCCCGGCATCCCGTCGGAGGACCCGTTGACGGACCGCGACACGCACTCCACGCCCGCCGAGATGAAGACGTCGCCCTCGCCCGCCTTGATGGCGTGCAGCGCCATCCGCGAGGTCTGCAGGGAGGAGGCGCAGTAGCGGGTGATCGTGGTGGCGGGCAGGTGGTCCATGCCCATCTGCACGGCCACGATGCGGCCCAGGTTGTGGCCCTGCTCGCCGCCGGGGAGGCCGCAGCCGAGCATCAGGTCGTCGATCTCGCGCGGGTCGAGCCCGGGGACCTTGGCGAGGGCGGCCTGGATGATGGTCGCGGTCAGATCGTCGGGGCGCACGTCCTTCAGCGATCCCTTGAAGGCGCGGCCGATGGGGGAGCGGGCGGTTGAGACGATCACGGCTTCGGGCATCACGGCTCCAAATGGGCGCTGAACGCTGGACTCTTCGGGAAGTTACCGGCAAGTACGGCCGGGGTCACGGTTTCTGTGCTGTGACGCCGAACTCTTTCGACCACCGTTGTCGGCCGCGGGCCGGTGGCCGTGGTTGTGCCCACCCGTCCCGCCTTGCGGGACGCCTGCCCACAACCAGGGGCGGGCGGGGGCCATCCGGCCTGAGGGGCCGGGGTGGGGCGGACCCCGGCAGGGGGCGTAAGGGTTATTTGCGGCGACTGTCCATGGACGTTCAACGGGGACCGTTGCCGTAAATAATCCAGCCCCCAGAGGGGTCCGCCCCACCCCGGCCCCGACCCGCAGACGGCCCCGCCTCCACCCCGCTCACCGGTACCCGCCGCCGCTTGCGGTGCTTGAGCAGGGCCCAGCGCCCGCGTGCCGCAGCCGTGACCTCCGTACCGCCCTCCGCCGCAGCCGCGGCCGCCGCACGGTCCACCGGCAGGATGCCCTCGCGCCGCGCCGCGTCCGGCCGCTCGTCCTCCGGCCACAGCCCCAGCACCGCGCACAGCGTCGGCAGCACCGCCATCGCCGCCGTGGCGTACCCCTCCGCCGACGGGTGGTAGTTGTCCGGCCCGAACAGCTCCCGGGGGTTCGCCGCGAACTCCGGCCCCAGCAGGTCGCCCAGCGACACCGTCCGCCCGCCGGCCTCCACCACCGCTATCGTCTGCGCGGCGGCGAGATGCCGGCTCAGCCGCCGTGCCAGCCACCGCAGCGGCTGGTACACGGGCTCGATCGTGCCCAGGTCCGGGCACGTCCCCACCACCACCTCGCACCCCGCGTCCCGCAACCGGTGCACCGCGTCGGCCAGCAGCCGCACCGAGCGGGCGAAGGGCACCCGGTGCGTCACGTCGTTCGCGCCGATCATGATCACGCACACGTCGGGCTTCCGCTCGGGGTCGGAGAGGATCTGGGTGACCTGCCGCTCCAGGTCGTAGGACTGCGCCCCGGAAAGCGCCACGTTGTGCAGCACCACCGGCCGCTCCGCCACCGCAGCGAGGCCCGTCGCCAGCAGCGCCCCCGGCGTCTGCCGCGGCCGGTGCACGCCCTGCCCCGCCGCGGTGGAGTCGCCCAGCACGCCCAGCAGCAGCGGCTCGCGCCCCAGCCGGTGGACGAAGGCCGAGCCGTAGCGCCCGTCGGCGTGCGGCGGCGCGTCACCCGCCCCGCCGACCACCCGCCGGGCCAGCGCCACCTCCGTGAGCAGCACCCCGAACGCCGCCCCGCCCAGCAGGCCGACCCCGCCGCCGCCGTACGCCGCCGCAGCCGCGATACGGCGTGCGGCCCTCGCCCTCGACATGGACATCGACCGGCCTCCTCCGCTTACGGAAACCCGTTTTACAAACGCTTCATAAAAGCTTCACGAACCCGGCGCACCCTTGCCAGTGCACGCTATGAGCAGGTTGCCCCGAGTGCTGTCGCACACAACGCGTCACTGAGCCGGCCGACCGCGCAATAGGCTGGCAGTACGGGCACGCGACGAACCGCTAGTGCCCCCGACCGCGGAGATCACCGTGCAGTTTCACGACTCGATGATTGAGCTTGTTGGCAATACCCCGCTGGTGAAGCTCAACAACGTGACCGACGGCATTCGGGCCACCGTTCTTGCCAAGGTCGAGTACTTCAACCCCGGCGGATCCGTGAAGGACCGCATCGCCCTGCGGATGATCGAGGCCGCGGAGAAGTCCGGGGAGCTCAAGCCGGGCGGCACGATCGTCGAGCCGACGTCCGGCAACACCGGCGTGGGCCTGGCCATCGTGGCCCAGCAAAAGGGCTACAAGTGCATCTTCGTCTGCCCGGACAAGGTCTCCACCGACAAGATCAACGTGCTGCGCGCGTACGGCGCCGAGGTCGTGGTCTGCCCCACCGCGGTCGACCCCGAGCACCCGGACTCCTACTACAACGTCTCCGACCGC
The DNA here is from genome assembly GCF_014203555.1 of Streptomyces olivoverticillatus. GTDB lineage: Bacteria > Actinomycetota > Actinomycetes > Streptomycetales > Streptomycetaceae > Streptomyces > Streptomyces olivoverticillatus. The sequence goes on from NZ_JACHJH010000005.1 coordinate 445,028, forward strand.
CTGGTGCGCGAGACCCCCAACGCCTGGAAGCCCGACCAGTACTCCAACCCCAACAACCCCCTCTCGCACTACCACTCCACCGGTCCCGAGCTCTGGGAGCAGACCGAGGGGAAGATCACCCACTTTGTGGCGGGCGTGGGCACCGGCGGCACCATCAGCGGCACCGGCCGCTACCTCAAGGAGGCCAGCGACGGCAAGGTCCAGGTCGTCGGCGCGGACCCGGAGGGCTCGGTCTACAGCGGCGGTTCGGGCCGTCCGTACCTGATCGAGGGAGTCGGCGAGGACTTCTGGCCCACCGCCTACGACCAGACGGTGGCCGACGAGATCGTCGCGGTCTCCGACAAGGACGCCTTCCAGATGACGCGCCGTCTGGCCAAGGAGGAGGGCCTCCTGGTGGGCGGCTCCTGCGGCATGGCGGTGGTGGCGGCGCTGCGCGTCGCCGAGCGCCTCGGCCCGGACGACGTGGTCGTCGTCCTGCTGCCGGACAGCGGCCGCGGCTACCTCAGCAAGATCTTCAATGACGAGTGGATGGCGGACTACGGCTTCCTGGAGGAGGGCGGTGCCACCGCCCGCGTCGCCGACGTCCTGCGCCGCAAGGAGGGCGACCTGCCCTCGCTGGTGCACATGCACCCGGAGGAGACGGTCGGCGAGGCGATCGAGGTGCTGCGCGAGTACGGCGTCTCGCAGATGCCGATCGTCAAGCCGGGCGCCGGCCACCCGGACGTGATGGCCGCCGAGGTCATCGGCTCGGTCGTCGAACGCGACCTGCTGGACGCCCTGTTCGCCCAGCGCGCCTCGCTCGCCGACCCGCTGGAGAAGCACATGAGCGCGCCGCTGCCGCAGGTCGGCTCCGGCGAGCCGGTCGCCGACCTGATGGCCGTGCTGGGCACCGCGGACGCGGCGATCGTGCTGGTCGAGGGCAAGCCGACGGGCGTGGTGAGCCGTCAGGACCTGCTGGCCTTCCTGGCCGGGGAGAACGGCGCCAAGTAGCCGCTGCGGTCGCCGGACGGTCCGTCAAAGGTGCGTATGCGTCACGTGTACGCAGCACGGGCTTAACAACGGCCGGTCATAGTAAGGGCGTCGGCCCGGGATTCGCTCCCGGACCGGCGCCCGAATGCGACGGTGGGACTTCGGAGCGGCTCCCGGACTCCCTGGCCGTCCGGACGCGGCGTCCGGCCCCGTACCCGGGGCCGGGCCCCGTCCCCGTCGGGGGACCGCCGCCGTCCCGACCCCGGCTCCGGCCGGGGTGCGGCGGCCCCCCGCGCACGGGCTCACGCTCCGCCGGCGCGTCCGGGCCGCACGGCTTCGGGCGACGGCCCACCCGCGCACGGGCTCACGCCCAGTCGGACTCCTGCTCCCGCCGCTCGCGGCGGCGCAGCCATGGCGCACCGCCCGCCGCCTGGGCGACGTTGACGCCGACGATGCCCGCCCATGTCACCAGCAGCCCCGGCAGGTGGGCGTTGACCGCGCCGATGGCGGACAGCGGCACGGCCAGCACCAGCGAGACCGCGGCGAAGCCGAAGCGCTCCCCGAACGAGCCGGTGCCCAGGCCGTTCCCGGTGCGCGGGTGGGCGCCCCGTGCCGCGTCCATCTGCTGCTCGGCCAGGTGCCGGCGCACCCGCCGGTCCACCGTGCCGTCCAGCTTCTGCTCGATGCGGTGCTCGACCTTCTCCAGGAACGATTCGATGAGCTCTGCCTCGTACTCCGCCCCCAGTTCCTTGCGGGTCTGCAGGGTCGCGTCGAGGTCCTTCTTCAGATCGGGGTCGCGGGCCATCATGACGTCGACGGTACGGTCTGCGGGAGTCCCACGTCGGTGGGGCTAGCACCCGTATCCGCAGTGGGGGGACCCCGGGTCGCCGAGGGCCCCCGTGGAAGGAGCAGTCCGTGACGGAACCTCTGCTGTCGTCGCTCGCCGCACCCGGCGCCGCCGACCGGCCGGACGCCCTGACGGTCGCCGGCCGGTCCTGCTCCCGGGAGGAACTGCTGGGCGCCGCGGCCGCGGTGGCCTCCCGCATCGCCGGGGCGGCCTCGGTGGCCGTGCCCGCCGAGGCGACGCTGGAGACGGTCGTGGCGGTGGTGGGCGGCCTGCTCGCCGGGGTGCCCGTGGTGCCCGTGCCGCCGGACGCGGGGCCCGCCGAGCGCGAGCACATCCTGCGCGACTCCGGCGCGGAGCTGATCCTGGGTCAGGATGTACCGGTGGACCTCGCCGCGCGCGGCTCGTACTCCGGCGCCGAGGCGGACGCGAAGGCGCCGGCCTTCGTGCTCTACACCTCCGGCACGACGGGCGCCCCCAAGGGCGCGCTCATCCCGCGCGGGGCGGTCGCCGCGGGCCTGGACGCCGTCGCCGACGCCTGGCAGTGGACCGCCGACGACACCCTCGTGCACGGCCTGCCGCTCTTCCACGTCCACGGCCTCGTCCTGGGCGTCCTGGGCGCCCTGCGCACCGGCTGCCGCCTGGTGCACACCGGCCGCCCCACGCCCCAGGCGTACGCGGCGGCGGGCGGCAGCCTGTACTTCGGGGTGCCCACCGTCTGGTCCCGTATCGTGCGCGAGCCGTCCGCCGCCCGGGCGCTGGCCGGCGCGCGGCTGCTGGTGTCGGGCAGCGCGGCCCTGCCCGCCCCCGTCTTCCGGGACCTGGAGGCGCTCACCGGGCAGCGGCCCGTCGAGCGCTACGGCATGACCGAAACCCTCATCACCGTCTCCACCCGGGCCGCCGGGGAGCGTCGCCAGGGCGTCGTGGGGCACCCGCTCGCGGGCGTGCGGACCCGGATCGCCGAGGCGGCGGAGGAGGGCGGCATCGGCGAGCTCGAGGTGAGCGGGCCGACGCTGTTCGCCGGGTACCTCGGCCGCGCGGAGGCCACGGCGGCCGCGTACACCGCCGACGGCTGGTTCCGTACGGGCGACATCGCGGCGATCGAGCCGGACGGCACCCACCGCATCGTCGGCCGCGCCTCCACCGACCTGATCAAGTCGGGCGGCTACCGCATCGGCGCGGGCGAGGTGGAGAACGCGCTGCTGGACCACCCGGCCGTCGCCGAGGCCGCGGTCGTGGGGGTGCCGCACGAGGACCTCGGCCAGGAGATCGTCGCCTATGTGGTGGCCGAGGGGGTGGGCGAGCAGGCGCTGATCGACTTCGTGGCCGGGCACCTGTCCGTGCACAAGCGCCCGCGCCGGATCCGCTTCGTCGAGGCGCTGCCGCGCAACGCGATGGGCAAGCCGCAGAAGAAGCTGCTGCCGCCGCTGTGAGCCGCCGCCCGCGCACTGCATAATTCCATGCAGGACAGAGGCCGAATGAAAGGCCTGTCCGTGACCCGGCGAGGAGGGCCGATGGGCGAGACCGCGGGCGAGGTGGAGGCCACCGCGCGGCTGCAGAAGCTCTTCGAGGGGCACCGGCTGACGCCCACGCAGCGCCGCATCGCGCACTGCATGGTGCGCAGGGCCTCCGACGCGCCCTTCCTCTCCAGCGTCGAGCTCGCCGAGCTCGCCGGGGTCAGCCAGCCGTCCGTGACCCGCTTCGCGGTCGCCCTGGGCTTCGACGGCTACCCCGCGCTGCGCAGGCACCTGCGGGACGTCGCGCCCGCGGCCGAGGAGCCCGGCGAGCGCTCGTACAACGAGTACCAGCAGGCCGTCCACGCCGAGATCGACAACCTGCGGCACCTGGCCTCGCTGCTCGCCGACCCCGCCCCGGTCGCCCGCGCCGGGCGGCTGCTGGCCGCCTCCCGGCCGCTGCCGGTGCTCGGCCTGCGCGCCGCCACCGCGCAGGCCGCGGGCTTCGCCTACTTCGCGCGCAAGGTCCACCCCGACGTCCGGCTCCTCGACGAGGGCGGCACGTTGCTCGTCGACCGGATCGACGGGGCGGTGCGGGCCGGGGCGAGCGCGCTGCTGTGCTTCGCGCTGCCGCGGCATCCGCGCGAGGTGGTGGAGGCGCTGGAGTACGCGCAGGGCGCGGGCCTGACGGTCGTGACCGTCGCCGACTCCACCTTCGCGCCGGTGGCGCGGTACAGCGACGTCCTGCTGCCCGCCGCCGTCGGCACGGGCCTGGCCTTCGACACGGCCTGCGCGCCGATGCTGCTGGGCCGGGTGCTGCTGGAGGCGATGTGTGACGCGCTGCCGGACGCGCAGGCGCGGCTGGAGGAGTTCGACGCGAAGGCCGCCGCGCGGGGGCTGTTCGCCGAATAGCGGGCTCTGCCGCGTGCCCGGTCAGGGAGCGGGCAGGAACCGCTTGAGGAACGCCACGACGCGGGTGCGGGTCTCTGCCACCGCCCGCTCCGGGCGCATCGTCCCGACGTCCTTGCGCACCGTCTCCCACGGCACCACGTGCCGCTCCGCCAGCGCGGGCAGCAGCGCCGCCGCGTCCGTGTACGCCCCGTGCCGCGACCCGTCGAGCACCATGTCGCCCCGCCACCCCGTCGAGTGCTCCCACAGCGCCGCCCAGGACCGCTGGTGCCGGTGGTCGCCCGAGTCCGGCTCGTCCGTGCCCATCAGCAGGAACGGCCGGTCCACGCCCTCTTGGGCGACGTTGCCCAGCTCTCCGCCCCTGCCGTCCGGCCCGGGGAACTCCAGCGTGCCGTCCATGTTGACCGCGGCGGCGATCCGCCGGTCGTCGTGCATGGTCTGCAGCGCCGTGAAGCCGCCCGCCGAGTGGCCCACCATGCCCACCTTGCGCAGCTCCATGCCCTCCGCCAGCCCGCCCGGCAGGCCCAGCCGCCGGGACCGGCTCTGCAGGGTGTCCAGCACGAAGCGGGTGTCGTCGACACGCGCCTTCATGGCCTTGCGCAGCACCGCGCCGACGTCCGTGCCCGGCTTCGCGGCCAGCGCCGGGAGGACGGATTCCGCCAGCCGGCCGCCGCTGCGCCCGCCGGGCAGGGCGACCTCGGAGGCGTCGTAGGTGTGGTCGACGGTGACGACCACGTAGCCGCGCGAGGCCAGCTCCTCCACCAGCGAGGTGTTCCAGGTGCGGGGGTCGCCGAGGCCCGCGGAGTAGAGCACGACCGGCCGCTTGCCCGCCCCGCGCACCAGGGGCGCGTCCACGCGGGCGTGGGTGCGGGTGGCGGCCCAGTCGATGGCCCCGGCCGGCACGCCGTAGTTGAGTGGGCCCGCGCCCTCGGGGGAGCCGAAGTGGGCCGCGGCGTGGGGCTCCATGTGGGGCGCGGTGCGGGCGGCGTGAGGGGCGGGGGCGCTCCGCCAGCCGGGCCGGGCCGCCGGGTACCAGATGCCGATCATGACTTCGCGGTGCCCGCGCTCGGGGTGCCAGGGGTCCTTGCGCCGGGTGTCGACCAGGTGTCGGGTGGTGGTGCCGACGGCGTACGGGCCGGTGGGCCGGGGCAGCCGGGTCTGCGGGGCGCCTGTTGCGGTGGCGGGCTTGCCGCTCGCCTGTGCGCCGGGGGCGTACGCGCCCAGGATCCCGGTCAGGGCGAGCACCCCGGCCGCCACCAGGGCGCGCCGCCGCAGTCCCCGCTCACCACGCTCGTACCCCGGCATGATCGGCTCCTCCCACTGCTCGGCTGATAACGCCGACCTTAGGGACGCCGGGGGTGACGCCGCGTCATACGGCGGTGCCAACTCGCGTGTGATACCGGGGTATGACCCCGGTGGACCAGCGCGGAGGCCGGGGCGTGCGATGGGGTGTGGCTCAGGAAGGTGCTGCCAGCTCCGCCCAGACCGTCTTGCCGACGCCGCCGTCGCGGCGCACGACCCCCCAGTCCAGGCAGAGGCGCTGCACGATGAACATGCCGTGCCCGCCGGGGCGCCCGGCGCGGTGCGGGGTGCGGGGTGAGGGCGTGCCGGAGCCGAGATCGGTGACCTCCAGCCGCAGCACCTTGCCCGTGCGGATCACCCGGAGCTCTTCCGGGCCGTCCGCGTGCAGGCAGGCGTTGGTGACGAGCTCGGAGACGACCAGCAGGACGTCCTCCGCGGCGGCCCGGTGGTCCGCCGAGACCGCCGGCAGCCAGCCCCAGTCGTGCAGGGCCTGCCGGGTGAAGTCACGGGAGAGCGGCACGGCGCCGCTGGCGCCGACCAGGTGCAGCCGACGGGACGGCGTGCGGTCCGGCGGGGGCTCGGCAGAGGTGGCGCCCTCCGCCCGCGGACCTTGGCCGTCCGGCGGCGGGCACGGCCGCGTGGTGCTCATCAGCGCTTCACCTCACCGGTTCACCGAGTCAGAATTGTTGGTCATCTCGCACAAGAACGGATTTCAGCACTCTCCTGCCCGGCCGAACCGTGAGAACACCCACTGAATCGGTGCCGGGGCTGTGACGCAGGCAACGCCTGTGACACGAATAACGGGGGGAGTGCCGAGAGGGTCAGTCGGCGAGAGCCGAATCGAGCGTGTCGTGCAGGGTGAAGACGGCCCCCGCGCCCGTGATCTCGAATACCCGGGCGACCACGGGACGCATCGAGGCGAGATGTATGGAGCCGCCCACGGCCTCGGCCTTCAGCCGGGCGCCGAGCAGTACGTTCAGCCCCGTGGAGTCGCAGAATTCCAGCTGCGAGCAGTCGACGACCACGCGTGCGTCACCGTCGCGGACACAGGCCTCCAGGGGCTCGCGCAGGAGCTCCGCGGTGTGGTGATCGAGCTCACCCGCCGCCGAGACGACGGAGCTGACGCCGTGGCGCCGGACCTCCACATGCAGCCGGCCTTTGCTTGCGCTGCCGACCATTCCGCGATCCATGCGCTTCCCTTCGTGCCTTCGTGGTGTTCCCGCGTGGCGCAGGGAAAACCCTACGCCTTTCATACGGTCGTCCGGAAGCCGAGGTTCCGACAAATTAGGGAGAAGCGGACATGCGGCACTTGCGATATGAAGGCAAAGACGGGTAGGGCTAGTAGAGACACATCCACCACGGACGGCTTTGGAGGCGCCGCAAACCGCAGCAAAGGTGCACGGCTTCGGCAGCCTTATGCCGAGAAATGATGGAGGAGACTATGTCACCCCGGCTCGACGAAAAGCGTTCCGATTCCGCTTCCGTGGCCCTGCAGGGCGCGGTTGCCCCGGAGTCTCGGGAGACGGCCTCGTCGGCAACCCCGCCCGAACACCGTGATCCCGGTCTCGCCGGGCTCCCCGAGATCCCGCCGTACGACGAAGTGGGCGCCGTCGACGCGCGCGCACTGTCCAAGACGCTCTTCGCCCGCCTCACGGAGCTCGAAGAGGGCACCCACGAGTACGCCTACGTACGGAACACCCTGGTGGAGCTGAACCTCGCGCTGGTGAAGTTCGCCGCCTCCCGGTTCCGTACGCGCAGCGAGCCGATGGAGGACATCGTCCAGGTCGGCACGATCGGCCTGATCAAGGCCATCGACCGCTTCGAGCTCAGCCGGGGCGTCGAATTCCCCACCTTCGCGATGCCGACGATCATCGGCGAGATCAAGCGCTTCTTCCGCGACACCAGCTGGTCGGTCCGGGTGCCCCGGCGGCTCCAGGAGCTCCGCCTCGACCTGGCCAAGGCCGGCGACGAGCTGGCGCAGCAGCTGGACCGCTCCCCGACCGTCGGCGAGCTGGCCGAGCGCCTCGGCATCGCCGAGGAAGAGGTCGTCGAGGGCATGGCCGCGAGCAACGCCTACACCGCGAGCTCGCTGGACGCCCAGGCCGAGGAGGACGACACCGAGGGCTCGCTGTCGGACCGCATCGGCTACGAGGACCACGGTCTGGAGGGCATCGAGTACGTCGAGTCGCTCAAGCCGCTGATCGCTGAACTCCCCCCGCGCGAACGGCGGATCCTCTCCCTGCGCTTCGTGGCCAACATGACGCAGTCGGAGATCGGCGAGGAGCTCGGCGTCTCGCAGATGCACGTCTCGCGGCTGCTGTCGCGCACCCTGGTGCGGTTGCGCCGGGGGCTGATGACCGAGGAGTGACCGCCGACGGGCCTGTCAGGGCAGCACCGCCACGCTGTGTGCCGCACGGGAAATCCCGTGCGGCGCAGTGGTTTTTGGCAAGCGCAGTGGTTTTGGCACGTGTCGTGGCTTGAAGGGAAAGCCATCTGAGGCCGAAAACACTCTCCCCGCATGCTTCACATGCGCCATTGAATGCTCACTGCCCGCACTGAATTTCCGTCAGTGCACTCTTCGATGGCTGGGAGACGCTCCATGAGACGGTTCCGCACGGCAGGTCTGGCAGTACTCGGGGCGGCGCTCTTCGCGTCCGTCGCGGCGAGCCCCGCACAGGCGTCGCCGGGCGAGACCCGTACGGTCTGCGCCAATTCGATGACGCCGGACGGCTGGGTCGACGTGAATTGGGGCGTCAACGCTTCGTGCGGTGGCGGGTCCTTGAGCCCGAACATCAAGATGATCAAGCAGGTGGACGGTCTTCCGGTCGGCAGCCAGGTCAACGCCTGTGCCACCACGCTCCCGCCGAAGGGCTGGATCAAGCTGCAGACCTACTACACCAGCAGCTGCCAGGCCTTCGTCAACCCGTCCTTCACGCCGAACGCCTGGCTGCTGCAGCGGGCCTCCTGAGGCTTGCCGCTCCGCACCGGCCGCGGTCTCTTCGGCGCGGCCGGTGAGAGCGGTGTCAGAGCGCGCGAACGCCCCGCTGCCAGACGGCCGAGACCAGCGGCACCCCCGGCCGGTAGGCGAGGTGGACGTGGCTGGGGGCGTCCAGCAGCAGCAGGTCGGCCCGGGTGCCCGGGGCCAGCCGGCCGATGTCGCTGCGGCGCAGGGCAGCGGCGCCACCCGCCGTCGCCGACCACACCGCCTCGTCGGGGGTCATGCCCATGTCGCGGACGGCGAGGGCGATGCAGAACGGCACGGACGAGGTGAACGACGAGCCGGGGTTGCAGTCGGTGGAGAGCGCCACTGTGACGCCCGCGTCGAGGAGACGGCGCGCGTCGGGCCACTGGGCGCGGGTGGAGAACTCCGCGCCGGGCAGCAGCGTGGCGACCGTCCCGCCCTGGGCCAGGGCGTCGACGTCGGCGTCGGTGAGGTGGGTGCAGTGGTCCGCCGAGGCGGCGCCCAGCTCCACGGCCAGCTGTACGCCCGGGCCGTGGCCCAGCTGGTTGGCGTGGACGCGCGGGGTCAGGCCCCGGGCCCGGCCGGCCTCCAGGATCGTACGGGCCTGGTCCCCGTCGAAGGCGCCCTTCTCGCAGAAGACGTCGACCCAGCGGGCGTGGGGCGCGCACGCGTCGAGCATCCCGCCGGTGACCAGCTCCACATAGCCCGCGGGGTCGTCCGCGAACTCGGGGGCCACGATGTGCGCCCCCAGGTAGGTGACCTCCTCGGTGTGGGCCGCGGCGATGCGCAGGGCGCGGGCCTCGTCCCGGGTCGTCAGGCCGTAGCCGGACTTGGTCTCCAGCGTGGTCGTGCCCTGGCGCAGGCCCTCACGGAGATAGCGCAGGAGGTTGGCCTCCAGCTCCTCGTCCGTGGCGGCGCGGGTGGCGGCGACGGTGGTGCGGATGCCGCCCGCGCTGTAACTCTGCCCGGACATCCGTGCGTTGAACTCGGCCGTGCGATCGCCCGCGAAGACCAGGTGGGAGTGGGAGTCGACGAAGCCGGGGAGGGCGGCCCGGCCGCCGGCGTCGACGGCGTTGTCAGTGGCGGGTGCTTTGCTTGTCCCACCGACCCAGGCGATGCGGTCGTCGTCGATGACGACCGCTGCGTCCTGGATCAGGCCGAGGGGGCCTTCACCGAGGGAGGGGTCGTTGGTGACGAGACTGCTGATGTTGATGATTGCCGTGCTCATGCTTGCTCCGGTCCTCGGCGTCAGCCGCTCAGGGCGGCGATGGAGTCGGCCAGCGCTCGCGGTACGTCGGGTACGAGCTGGTGCACCCCGTCGCGCACGACGTGCCGGCCTCCGACGACCGTGTGCCGGACGTCTGCGCCGGTCGCGGCGAATACCGCCGTCTCGGCACCCAGCCGCGCAGGGGGTCCGGCCGTACGGACGGAGTCCAGCGCGACCGTCGTGAAGTCCGCGAGCGCGCCCGGCTCGATCCGGCCCGCCTCGTCCCAGCCGAGCGAGGCGTGGCCGTCGGCGGTCGCGGCGCGCAGGAGGGCGGCGGCGGTCCAGTGACCGCGGGTGCGGGTGCGCAGGCGCTCGTCGAGCTCCATGGCGCGGGCCTCTTCGAACAGGTCGATGACGGCGTGGCTGTCGCTGCCGAGGGAGAGCGGACTGCCGGCCCTCTGGAGGGCGACGGCGGGGCCGATGCCGTCGGCGAGGTCGCGTTCGGTGGTGGGGCACATGCAGATGCCGGTGCGGGAGCCGCCGAGGAGGGAGATGTCCTCGTCGGTGAGGTGCGTGGCGTGCACGGCGGTGGTGCGCGGGCCGAGCACGCCGTGGTCGGCGAGGAGCCGGGTGGGCGTGCGGCCGTGCGCGGCGTGGCAGGCGTCGTTCTCGGCGGTCTGCTCCGAGAGGTGGACGTGCAGGGGTGCTTCGCGCTCGGCGGCCCAGTCGGCGACGGTGGACAGCTCGGCGGCGGGCACGGCGCGCACGGAGTGCACGGCCGCGCCGATGTGGGCGTGCGGTCCGGCGGGCTTGAGGGCGCTGACGCGCTCGGCCCAGGCGGCGGCCGTGCCGTCGGAGAAGCGGAGCTGGTGGGGGTTCGGGGCTTCCCCGCTGCGTCCATCTCCTATGCCGGCGGAGAGATAGGCGGTGTCGAGGAGGGTGATGCGGATGCCGGCGTCGGCGGCGGCCGCCATGAGGGCTTCGCCCATGGCGTTGGGGTCGGAGTAGGGGGTGCCGCCCGGGGCGTGGTGCAGGTAGTGGAATTCGCCGACGCAGGTGATGCCGGCCAGGGCCATCTCGGCGTAGGCGGCGCGGGCGAGGGCGAAGTAATTTTCGGGGGTGAGTCTGTCGGCAATGCCGTACATGACGTTGCGCCACGTCCAGAATGAATCAGGCGCCCGGCTCGCGCTCCGCGCAGGCGGAGGTGACCCCGCGTGGCTGTGCGCGTTGGCCAGTCCGGGGAGGGTGGAGTCGGGTGCCGCCTGCACAACACCCCGCAGAGCGCGGTGGAACGCATGGGAATGGCTGTTCGCCAGCCCCGGCAGGGTCAGCCCGCGCAGGGCGACCGCGCCCGGCGGCGGGGCCGGGACGTCGGTGCGTACGGCCGTGATCCGTCCGTCGGTGACGTCGACGGCCACGCCCGGCTCGACCGAGGCGCCGAGCCAGGCGTGCTCGGCCCAGTAGGTCACCTGCACGCGAGGCCCTCCAGTACATCGGCGAGTGCGGCCACCCCGGCCACGCAGTCGTCCTCGGCCGCCGTTTCGGCGGGGGAGTGGGAGACGCCGGTGGGGTTGCGCACGAACAGCATGGCGGTGGGGACGGTGCCGGACAAAATACCCGCGTCGTGGCCCGCGCCCGTGGGCAGCACGGGGACGCCGCCGAGCAGTTTCGCCAGCTCGTCGCGGAGGCCGTGCGCGAACTCCACGACGGGGGTGAAGGATTCCCGGGTGACGCGGACGCCGACGCCGTCGCGCTCGCCCCGTTCGACGGCGGCGCGCTCGATCTCGCCGACGACCTCGGCGAGGGTCTCCTCGTCGGCGGCGCGGGAGTCCAGCCAGCCGCGGACGAGGGAGGCGATGGCGTTGACGCCGTTGGGCTCGACGCTCACCTTCCCGAAGGTGGCCAGGGCCCCGGCGAGCCGTGCCTTCTTGCGGGCGGCCAGCACGGTGTTGGCGTAGGTGAGCATTGGGTCGCGGCGGTCCTCGATGCGGGTGGTGCCGGCGTGGTTGGCCTCGCCGTGGAAGTCGAACCGCCAGCGGCCGTGCGGCCAGATCGCGGAGGCGACGCCCACGGCGTGCGGGGTCTCTGCCAGGGCCCGGCCTTGCTCGACGTGGAGTTCGACGAACGCGCCGATGCGGGCGAGGCGCTCGGGGTCGGGCCCGATGGCCTCGGGGTCGTATCCGGCGCGCTCCATCGCCCGGGCGAGGGAGATCCCCTCGGCGTCCCGCAGCGCGTGGGCCTTCTCGGCCGTGAGCTGCCCGGCGGTCAGGCGGGAGCCGACGCAGGCGAGGCCGAAGCGGGCGCCCTCCTCGTCACCGAAGTTGACGATGGCGAGGGGGCGGCTCGGCCGGGCGCCGCGGGCGCGGAGCTCGTCGAGCGCGGCGAAGGACGAGACGACGCCGAGGGGGCCGTCGAAGGCGCCGCCGTCGGGGACGGAGTCGAGATGCGAGCCGGTGACGACGGCGTCCCCGGCGGCGGGGTCACCGAGCCAGGCCCACTGGTTGCCGTTCCGGTCGAGTTCGTAGGCCAGGCCCCGGCTTTCGGCCTGCGCCTGAAACCACGACCTGCAGTCGGCGTCGGCACCGGTCCAGGCGAATCGGCGGTAACCGCCGCTTTCGGGGTTCCGGCCCATCGGCGCGAGGTCGCGCCACATCTCATGAAACGAGGAGGGTGTGGGCAGTCGTCCGCCTGGGGCGGGACAGGTGGGCACACCCGGACCCGCACCCGGCAGCCCACGGTCTGCCCCACCGGGGGCACCCGCTTCGGGCGCGGCCCGGTGGTCGGGCTGCGCCCACCCTCCCCCAGAGCCTGAACGGCCTGGGAGGTACCCCCATCGCCCTGCGGGACGATTGCCCGCAGCGTTGCTCACTCGCCCTCCCGCATCGGGATACGGACCCCGCGGTCCTCCGCCACCGACTCCGCGATGTCGTAGCCCGCGTCCACGTGCCGAATGACCCCCATCCCCGGGTCGTTCGTCAGAACACGGCGGATCTTCTCGCCCGCCAGCGCCGTGCCGTCGGCCACCGTGACCTGGCCCGCGTGGATGGAGCGGCCCATGCCGACCCCGCCGCCGTGGTGGAGGGAGACCCACGACGCACCCGACGCCACGTTGACCATCGCGTTGAGCAGCGGCCAGTCCGCGATCGCGTCGGAGCCGTCGAGCATCGCCTCGGTCTCGCGGTACGGCGAGGCGACCGAGCCGCAGTCGAGGTGGTCGCGGCCGATGACGAGGGGGGCCTGCAGCGTGCCGTCCGCCACCATCTCGTTGAAGCGCTCGCCCGCGCGGTCCCGCTCCCCGTATCCGAGCCAGCAGATGCGGGCCGGCAGGCCCTGGAAGTGGACGCGCTCGCCGGCCATCTTGATCCAGCGCGCGAGGGACTCGTTCTCCGGGAAGAGTTCGAGCATCGCCTTGTCCGTCGCCGCGATGTCCTTCGGGTCGCCGGACAGCGCCGCCCAGCGGAAGGGGCCCTTGCCCTCGCAGAAGAGGGGCCGGATGTAGGCGGGGACGAAGCCGGGGAAGGCGAAGGCGCGCTCGTAGCCCGCCAGCTGCGCCTCGCCGCGGATGGAGTTGCCGTAGTCGAAGACCTCGGCGCCCGCGTCCTGGAAGCCGACCATGGCCTCGACGTGCCTGGCCATCGACTCGCGCGCCCGGACCGTGAAGTCGGCCGGCTTCTCGGCGGCGTAGGAGGCCATGTCGTCGAAGTCGACGCCGAGCGGCAGGTAGGAGAGCGGGTCGTGGGCGGAGGTCTGGTCCGTCACGATGTCGATGGGCGCGTTCATCGCGAGCAGCTGCGGCAGCAGCTCGGCGGCGTTGCCGAGGACGCCGATGGACAGCGGGCGGCGGGCGTCGCGCGCCTCCACGGCCAGCTGCAGGGCGTGGTCGAGCGAGTCGGCCTTCACGTCCAGGTAGCGGTGCTCGATGCGGCGCTCGATCGCGCGCGGGTCGCAGTCGATGCAGATCGCGACACCGTCGTTCATGGTGACGGCCAGCGGCTGGGCGCCGCCCATGCCACCGAGGCCGGCGGTCAGCGTGATCGTCCCCGCGAGAGTTCCGCCGAACTTCTTGGCGGCGACGGCCGCGAACGTCTCGTAGGTGCCCTGGAGGATGCCCTGGGTGCCGATGTAGATCCAGGAACCGGCCGTCATCTGCCCGTACATCGTCAGGCCGAGGGCCTCCAGGCGGCGGAACTCCTCCCAGTTGGCCCAGTCGCCGACGAGGTTGGAGTTGGCGATCAGTACGCGCGGGGCCCACTCGTGGGTCTGCATCACGCCGACCGGGCGGCCGGACTGGACCAGCATGGTCTCGTCCTGCTTGAGCGTCTGCAGGGTGCGGACCATCGCGTCGAAGGACCGCCAGTCGCGCGCCGCCTTGCCCGTGCCGCCGTAGACGACGAGCTTGTCCGGGTGCTCGGCGACCTCCGGGTCCAGGTTGTTCTGCAGCATCCGCAGCGCGGCTTCCTGCTGCCAGCCCTGGGTGCTCAGCTGCGTGCCTCGCGGTGCCCGCACGGGTCGCGGTCCTGACATGGGCCCTGCCTCCCTGGTTCCGGAACGGCTCCGCACCGTCCTGAAAGGAACGTACTGAATAGAACACTGCACAGTTTGGAGTGGTGAATAGCCCTAGTCAACAGGTGGCGGGAGGTCCGTCCGGCCCGGACGCCAGGTCGCCCAGGCGGACCGGGTGGGCCAGCGGGCGGCGGTCGGTCGCGAGCGTGTCGGCGGGCGGGCGGCCGAGGAGGCCCGCCACGAGGTCCGCCGCGTTGCGGCCGCAGATCCGGCCCTGGCAGGCGCCGAGGCCCACGCGGCAGGTGAGCTTGATGGTGCGCATGGCGTCCGCGCCCCGGTCCGTCACGGCATCGCGCAGCTGCCCGTAGGTCACCTCCTCGCACCGGCAGACGAGCGTGTCCTCGGTGAGCCGGCTCCGCCAGCCCTCGCGGATCGGGTACGTCTCCTCCAGCGCCGCCGCGAAGCGGCGCCCGGCGCGTACGCGCGCTGCCGCGGCCGCCTCGCGCGCCGGGACACAGGCGCGGCTCAGATCGGCGGCCGCCGCCAGCCCCGCCAGCTCGCCCTCCGCCGCCGCGGCCACCGGCCCGGCCACGCCGGTGACCTCCCCGGCCGCGTACACGCCCGGCGCCGACGTCGCCTGCCGCGCGTCGACGACGACGCGGCCGTCGCGCACCAAGCAGCCCGCCGCCAAGGGCAGTTCGAGCTGCGGGAGGAAGCCGTAGCCCACACAGAGCGCGTCCACGGGAGCGATGACGCGCTCGCTGCCGGGCACCACGCCCCACCGGGCGTCGAGCCGGGCGACGGTGACCGCTTCGACCCGGCCGTCGCCGTGCGCCGCGACCACCGCGCGACGGGAACGGCAGGGCACCCGGTGCCGCGCCAAGGCCCCGGCGTACGAAGCGAGTTCGGCAAGTAAAGCGGGGCCGCCGTCGCGCAGCGCCGCGGGGAGGTTGCGCAGCCAGCGGGACGGTTTCCCGGCCTCGTACACGCCCGCCACCCGGGACCCGGCCGTGAGCAGCGAGACGGCCGCCGGCAGCAGGAACGGGCCCGTCCCCGAGACCACCACCCGCCGCCCCACCGCCGTCCGCTGCCCCACGGCCAGAGCCCGCGCCGCGCCCGCCGTGACCACCCCCGGCAGCTCCCAGCCGGGAAACGGCAGCACCCGGTCATAGGCGCCCGTGCACAGCACCAGCGCGTCGGCGACCAGCGTGCGCTGCGTGCGCCCGGCGGCGTCGGCAGAGCCCTGCTGGAGGTGCACCAGGTGGCTTCCCGGCCGCGGGCCCGCCTCCAGAGCCCAGACGGTGGCGCGGGACAGGTGCTCGATACGCGGCTGCGCGACGACGGAACGCTCCAGCGGGTGCAGCCGGCGGGAACCGGGCTCGGCGAGCGGGTGCCGGTGGTACTGGCCGCCCACCCGGGGCTCACCGTCGACGAGGACCACCCGTATCCCGCCGCGCGCTGCGGCGAGCGCCGCGCGCGCCCCGGCGGGCCCGGCCCCGACCACCACCACGCGCGGCGGCGCGGTCACGCGCGCTCCCCGGCCGGTCCCGGCAGCGTGGCGCCGTCCTGCGTCTCGATCCGGTCCCCGTCGCACACCTCGCGCAGGCAAGCACGCACATCGGGCAGGCCGTTGACGGCGACCAGGCAGTCGTGGCAGACGCCGATGCCGCAGAAGAGGCCGCGGGGGCGGCCTCCGTGGCGCGTGCTGCGCCAGGCCGTGCGGCCCGTGGCGAGCAGCAGCGCCGCCACCGTCTGGCCCGGCCGGGCCGGGTGCGGCACACCGTCCACGTACACGGTCAGGGGCATCGGTTCTCCTCCTCGGCGAGGCCCAGTCCCGGGCGGGCGACCCGGAACGGCTCGGGGTCGACCAGCGGCGGCTCCCCGGTGAAGAGCTGCCCGAGGAGCTCGCCGGTCGCGGCGGCGAGCGCGACGCCCGCCCCCGCGTGCCCGGCGGCGTGCCACAGGCCCGGATGGCGCGGGTCCTCGCCGATGACGGGGAGGCCGTCGGGGGTGCCCGGGTGGAAGCCGCCGTAGGCGCGCAGCACGGGCACGCCGGCGAGCACGGGGAAGAGGGCGGCCGTGCAGCGGGCCAGAGCGCGCAGGTCGTCGGCGCGCAGCGCCTCGTCGGCCCCGGCGCGCCGGCGGCCGGAGGAGATCAGCACCTGGCCGCCGGGGGCCGCCCCGACCACCACCGGCGGCCCGCCGGCCACCGTGCCGTGCACCGTGTGCCGCACCGTGCCCGGCGGCAGCGGCGCCGTGACCAGCACGGTGCCGTACCGGGGCAGGACGGGCAGCGAGGCGCCCGCCGCCTCGGCCAGGGTCCCGGCCCGCGGCCCGCCGGCGTTGACCACCGCCCCGCACGGCAGCGGCCCGTCGGGGGTCTGCACGCCCACCACCCAGCCGTCGGCGCCGGTCAGGACGGACAGGACGTGCACGCCGGTGCGGATCTCGCCGCCGCGGGCCCGCACGGCGGCGAGCAGGGCGGTCGCGGCGAGGACGGGCTGGAGCCGGGCGTCCTCGGGGTAGTGGACGGCGGCGCGGACGGCGGGGGTGAGGTGGGGCTCGCGGCCGATTGCCTCGTCCGGCGTGAGCTCGCGGGCGTCGGCCCCGGCACTGCGCTGGGCGGCTGCCAACTCCCGTAACGCGGCGGCCTCTTCCGCGCGGACGGCGACGGCGAGGCCGCCTTTCCGCTCGTACTCGCAGGCCGCCCGGGCCGGGCCGAGCTCCTCGCGCAACGCGGCGAGCAGCAGCGGCCAGCGGCGCAGCGAGGCCATCGCCAGGGTGAGCCCGGGGCCGGGGGGCTTGTCGGAGATCAGCAGACGGCCGTCGCCACGGGCGGTCGTCTGCCCGGCGAGCGGCCCGCGCTCGGCGAGGAGCACCCGCACACCGCGCCGCGTCAGCGCTTCCGCGCAGGCCGCACCGACGATGCCACCGCCGACGACCACGACGTCGACGCCTTCCCCTAGAACGCGCATGCGTCGCACCGCCGTTCCCGAGAACCGCCGCGACCGTAAGCGCGCGGCGGGGTACGGGTCAACACCTCCTTCCGCCCGCCTGGCGGTCCCCCGGTTACGGCAAGGGGCGCGAGGGGGGAAGAAACCCGTATGGACAGTGCAGCGCACCGCCGCGACGCCGCCGTACGGGCAGCCGTGACGCAGGGCGTCGTCGGCCCCGGCCGCCCCATTGCGGGCCTGCTCGACGTGCGCGGCATGCGCGAAGCCGCCCGCGCCCTGAAAGCCGCCTTCGGCGGCCCCGCCCCGGCCCTCCACGCCTTCGCCGTGAAGGCCGCCCCCCTGGTCCCCGTCCTGCGCCTGCTCGCCGAGGAGGGCCTGGGCTGCGAGGTCGCGAGCCCCGGAGAGCTGGCCCTGGCCCGGGCGGCCGGCGTCGCGCCCGGCGACACCGTCCTCGATTCACCCGCGAAGACCACCGCAGAGCTGCGCGAGGCCCTCGCCCTCGGCGTCGCCGTCAACGCCGACAGCCGCGAGGAGCTGGCCCGCCTGGACGCCCTCGTCCGGAGCGCGCCGACCGCCTCGCCCCTGGGCCTGCGCGTCAATCCGCAGGTCGGCGGCGGCACCATCGACGCCCTGAGCACGGCCACCGCCACCTCGAAGTTCGGCGTGGCACTGCTCGACGAGGGGGCCCGCGACTGGCTGGTCCGCGCCTACGCCGAGCGGCCCTGGCTGACCCGGCTGCACGCCCACACCGGCTCCCAGGGCTGCCCGCCCGAGCTGCTCGCCGCCGGGGTCCGGGCCACCTACGAGCTGGCCGAGGAGATCAACGAGGCGGTGGGCGGACGACAGGTCCGGGCCATCGACATCGGCGGCGGACTGCCCGTCAACTTCGCCTCCGACGAGGTCACCCCGACCTACCGGGAGTACGCCGATCTGCTCGCGGCCACCGCGCCCGGCCTGTTCGACGGGCGCTACGGCCTGGTCACCGAATTCGGCCGGTCGCTGCTGGCCAAGAGCGGCATGGTGCTGGCCCGGGTGGAGTACGCCAAGACGGCGGGGGGCCGCCGCATCGCGGTCACGCACGCGGGCGCCCAGGTGGCCGTACGGACCGTGTTCGCGCCCGAGGTCTGGCCGCTGCGGGTCGCGGCCTACGACGCGCAGGGCCGGCCGAAGACGGCCGACCCCCTCCCGCAGGACGTCGCAGGGCCGTGCTGCTTCGCCGGCGACCTGGTCGCGACCGGCCGCACCCTGCCCCTGCTGGAGGCGGGCGACCACGTCGCGCTGCTGGACACCGGCGCGTACTACTTCTCCAGCCACTACGCGTACAACTCGCTGCCCCGCCCCGGGGTGTACGGCTTCGCCGCGGACCCGCAGGGCGTGCGTTTCGCGCCCGTCCGCGCCCCGCAGACGCTCGACGAGCTCGTCGCCGAGAGCGGCGGCGCGCACGCGGCGGACCTCAGCGCGCTGCGCTGACCGCGGCCCGGCCCCCGGCCCGCCCCGGCCTGCGCCTGGCGCCGCCGGGCGCCGCATCGCCCGCCGCCAGGCCGGTCGTCAGATAGCCGCTCACGGACCCGGCCGCGGGGCTGCCCTGGGCCCACTCCGTACGCACCCACAGCAGCGCTTCACCCCGGCGCTCCAGCGTGCCCAGCCAGAGGGCCTTCGCCCACAGCCCGGCGCCGAGCCCGGCCAGGGCCAGCCCAGCCGCCGCGGGCACCGCGAAGGACGAGCCGACGGCGGCCGGGAAGGCCGCGAGCAGCCACCAGCGCCGGCCCCGCCGCCAGTTCCGCGCCGTCACGGCCCGGTCCTGCAGGAAGACGGACCGGCTCGCCTTCGACGCACCTTGCGCCAGCTCTGCGTACCGTTTTCGTCGCGCCAGGAAGGCCGCCGCCGCCGTCGCGGCGAACAGCACCGCCCCGGCGAGCACCCCGATCCTGCGCCCCGTGAGCCCCGGCACCAAGGCACCGATTCCCGCGCTCAGCATCCCGAGCCACCACAGCAGGCGGGCGGGTGCCCGTACGATCACGGCCACCCGCGCCAGCGCATACGCCCCGCGCCCCACGTCGCAACCTCCTCGTCTCGTCCGGCAATCGCAGGCTAACGAAGGAATCTGAGGGAGAGCTGAGAACCGGCGGCTGCCGTGGCGGTCGTGTCGCCCGGTGTCACCTGTCGTGTTCCGTGTCTTCCTTCTCCAAGGTCCCGGGCGTACTGTCGGCGCCCGATCTGATGTGGCGTCAGTAATTTTCGGCTGCGGCACCGGACGAGAGGGGAACCCCAGGTGTCCCACGACCAACGGCACCCGGCACGCCGCACCGGCGCGCTCGTGGTCTCGGCGGCTCTGGCCGGTGGCACGTTCCTGCTGGCCGCACCGGCCGCGCAGGCCGAGACCGTCGATGTGAACTACCAGTGCAAGACCCCCATCGGGGACAAGAGCGCCGTGTCGCCCATCGACATCAAGGGCGTGCAGAGCGGCGACTCCTACAAGCTCACGATGTCCTTCCAGAAAGGCGTCTCCTCCAGCCCCATCGAGCTCGGCAAGGGCGCGATGAAGCCAAGTGCCGTCATCAAGCTCGGCGGCGCGGACAGCGGCACGGTGGACGTCTCCGGCCCGGCCAACGACCAGCCGATACCGCCCAACACCCCGATCAAGATCAGCGACCTGTCGGGCACGTACACGCCGAAGAAGAGCGGCCAGGTGACCTTCACGGCCGGGACCCTGACCATCCTCGCCCTGGGCACGACCACCACCTGCACCCCGTCGAACAACCCCAAGCCGTCCCTGACCCTCGACGTCAAGGCGCCCGGCGGATCCAGCGGCGGATCCAGCAGCGGCTCGTCGGGCGGCGCCACGAGCGGAGGGTCCTCCTCGGGCGGCGCGACCGGCGGCAGCACGGGAGGCAGCACGGGAGGCACCACGGGAGGCACCACCGGCGGCGGCACCGCGGGCAGCAGCACGGGAGGCTCCGGCGGCGGGCAGCTCCCGCAGACCGGCCCCGCCGACTCCGCCGTCGCCCTCGGCACCCTCGGCGGGACCGTGCTCCTCGCCGGAGCCGCGGGCACCCTCTGGCTCACCCGGCGGCGCCGCACCACCGGCTGACCTCCGACGCCCGACGCACAGGGAGCCGCGATGCCGTCCCGCACCCCCGCCGCCCTCCTGGCCGCCCTGGCCCTGCTCGCCGCTCCCGCGGTCCCGGCGGCCGCCTCGGACGCCGGTGCCTGGACGGCGGCGCCCGCACCCGGCGGCGGGCAGGGGCGGCCCGCGGCGGAGGACCGGTCGTCGTTCTACCTGGAGGGGGGGCCGGGCACGGTCTTCGAGGACAGGCTGACGCTCGTCAACCCCGGCCGCGGCCCCCTGGCCGTGGAGGTGCGCGGCACCGGCCCGTGGATCGCCCTCGCCGCCCGGCGGCTGACCGTGCCGCCCCGCACCCGCGCCGACGTCCCGCTCACGGTCACCGTGCCGCCGGGCACATCCCCCGGCGACCACCCCGCCGCCGTCCTCGCCACCGCCGGCGGCCGGCAGGTCCGCGTGCCGATGGCCGTCCGCGTCAGCGGCCCGCTGCTCGCCGCCCTCGCCGTCGAACATGTGCAGGTCAGCGGTACGGGCCGGGGGACGGTCATCCGCTACGACCTGGTCAACCGGGGCAACACCACCCTCGCCCCGCGCCTGATGCTGCGTGCCGAGGGCCTCTTCGGGCGGGTCATGCGGCGCACCGCGAGCTGTACGCCCGCCGCTCTGGCACCCGGGCGCAGCGTCCGGCTGGCGGAGAAGTGGCCCGATGCCCCGCGTCTGGACCGGGTCACGGTGAGCGTCACGGCCACTGCGCGGGGCGCCGCCCGCGCCACCGCGAGCGGCTCGTACACGCCCCTGCCCTGGCTGGGCCCGTCGCTGGCCGCGGCGGGCGCCCTGGCGGCCGGGTGGGGGGCCCTGCGGCTGACACGCCGCGTACGCCGCCGCGGGCGTCGACCGGCGGCGGAGGCCGCAGCGTGAAGCCCGGCCTGCGCGCCCTGCTCGCGACTCTGTGCGCTCTGTGCGCGCTGCTCCTGCCCCCCGTCGGACCCGCACCGGCCGCGGCGTCCGAGGCGGCCGACCCGGCCGTCGCCGTCGACCGCTCCGAAGCCCGTACGGGCGAGAACGTCACGGTCAGTGGCTCGGGCTGGCGGCCCGGGGCGCTGCTGACGCTGCTGGTCTGCGGGCAGAACATGATCGGCGGCACCAACGCCTGCGCCAACGCCGACGGCCGCACGGTGACGACCGCCGCCGACGGCACCTTCCGCCGGGTGCTGCCGGTCGCCGCGCCGCCCAAGCCGTGTCCGTGCGTCGTCCACGTCGCGACCGTCACCGGCGACCCTGCTGCCGCCGACGCGGCGTTCTCCGTCGCCGGGCACCCGGTGGCGCCGCTGCCCCGGCCGAGCGGCGGCGAGCGGCTGAGCGTCCTGCAGGCCCGGCTGGAGGGCCACAGCGGGCTGCTGACCTGGTTCGGGGCGCCGCCCAAGCGCCGCCTGGTGGTGACCGTCGCCAACCTGGGGGCGAACCCGGCCGCCGATCCGGTCTTCCGCCTGGGCACCTCCCGCGGGGTGCTCGCCCCCTCCTGGGAGGACCGCCCCTGGCACGGCACGGTGGCGGCGGGACGCAAGGAGCGGGTCGCGCTGGACGTGGAGCTGGCGGCGGGCGCGTACGGCGACTACCTCGTCTCGCTCGAGTACGGCGGCAAGGTCCTCGTCGAGCAGCCCTGGGACGTCGGCCGCCCGTGGGGCGTGACGCTGTTCTGGGTCCTGCTGTGCGTGGTGGTGGCCGTGGGGCTCTTCCGGGCCGGGATGGCGGTGGTCGGCCGCATCCGGCCGCCCGCGCCCGCCGCCGCCCCCGGCCCGTCGCCGCAGGGCCCCGCCCTGCCCTGGTTCAGGCCGGAGACCGACCCGGGCGCACACGGCAAGGAGGAGGGATGACATACGACGAGGGCCCCCGGTGCGCAGTGCACCGGGGGCCCTCGTCGCGAGGTCTCCGCGTCAGCGGATGTTGCCCATGAGGCCCTCGATCTTCTTGCGGTACATCCACACCGCGACACCGGCCAGCGCGGCCAGGGCGGCCTGCAGCAGGATCACGTTGGTGCCGTCGAGGTCCACCTTCGCGATGGAGAGCAGACCCGTGGTGCAGTCACCGGCGGTGACGGCGAGGAACCACACGCCCATCATCTGGCTCGCGTACTTCTGCGGCGCCATCTTCGTGGTGAGCGACAGGCCGACCGGGGAGAGGCTCAGCTCACCCATGGTCTGGATCATGTAGATCGCCAGCAGCCACGCGGGGCTGACCTTCGTGCCGTCCGAGGCCATGCCCATCGGGACGGCGAAGACGAAGAACGAGGCACCGATGACGACCATCGCCATCGCGAACTTCACCGTGGTGCTGGGCTCGCGGTTGCGGCGGGCCAGGGCCATCCACGCGAAGGCGAAGACCGGCGCCAGCGCCATGACCCACAGCGGGTTGACCGACTGGAACCACGTCGAGGGGAAGTTGATCCCGAAGACGTTGTCCGCGGTCTTCTTCTCGGCGAAGGTCGACATCGTCGAACCGGCCTGGTCGAAGATCATCCAGAACACCGCGGCGGCCACGAAGAACCAGATGTAACCGCTGACCCGGGTCTGCTCGGACGCCGAGAGCTCCTTGTCGCGCTTGATGCGGACGAGGACGGAGATCGGGATGATCAGACCGGCGATGGTGATCGGGACCAGGGCCCAGTTGAGGGTGAAGTGACCGGTGCCGCCCACGATGCCGTAGAAGACGGCCGCGACGGCCAGCCAGATGAGGCCCTTGGTGAGCGTGGACTTCTTCTCCGCGGCCGAGAGCGGCTTCGGGACGATGCTGCTCTTGGGGTTCAGGTGGCGGGTGCCCCACAGGAAGAAGGCCAGGCCGATCGCCATGCCGACGGCGGCGATGGTGAAGCCCAGGTGCCAGTTGTACTTCTGGCCGATGGTGCCGATGACCAGCGGCGAGAAGAAGGCGCCGAGGTTGATGCCCATGTAGAAGACGGTGAAGCCGCCGTCACGACGCGGGTCCTCCGGACCGTCGTAGAGGTGGCCGACCATCGTCGAGATGTTGGACTTCAGCAGGCCGGAGCCGAGCGCGACGAGGGCCAGGCCCACGAAGAACGTCGGCTTGCCGGGGATGGCCAGCGCCAAGTGGCCGACCATGATCGTGCTGGCCGCGATGGTGACCGTCTTGCGCGGGCCCCAGACGCGGTCGCCGAACCAGCCGCCGGGCATGGCGAGCAGGTACACCATGGCGACGTAGACGGAGTAGATGGCCACCGAGCTGGCCTCGGGCATCGCCAGACCGCCGCCCTGGCTGCCGGGCTTGGCATCGGGGCCGCCGGCGATCAGGTAGACGACAAGCAGTGCGCGCATGCCGTAGTAGGAGAAGCGCTCCCACATCTCGGTCATGAAGAGCGGGGCCAGGCCGAAGGGATGGCCGAAGAAGGTCTTGCCACCGGAAGCCGGAGAGGTGTTCTCCTGCTTGGCAGCGTCCTTCGTCAGGCTGGACGCCATGGTCGATCCTTGTGTGCTCGGGACGCGCGAGGGGGGGGTGAGCTTGTGCGCGCCCGGGTGGGGAGGCCGGCACCGGCACCGCACCGTCCGCCCCCCAAGCCCAAGGGGTTCGCCCCCGACACGGAGGGGGCGGCAGGACGGCCGTACACCGGGATCCACGCCCCCGCGCATCTTCGCGCGGCGGACCCGGCCGACAGGTCATTCACTATGAAGCAAGTCCGGGATTCGCCCGGCTCCTGCGGCACAAATAAGACCTCCGGCGTGTCTGACAGCCGAAGGTCCTCGGTAGTGCTACAGACTTCCGGTCACCATACGTCACACCCCGCCCCGGTATGGAAGGAGTTGAGACATGGATCACAGGTGACCTTGGAACCATTCACACGTATTCGAAGGTGATAGCACTTTCGGTGAAGTGTTGCCGTAGGTAGCCCTCAGTACACCTCTGACGTGCGCCCGAGCGGACTACCATCACCCCCATGACCCGAGTACTGCTCGCCGAGGATGACGCTTCCATCTCGGAGCCGCTCGCACGCGCCCTGCGCCGCGAAGGATACGAGGTGGAGGTACGCGAAGACGGTCCGACCGCGCTGGACGCCGGCCTCCAGGGAGGAGTGGACCTGCTCGTCCTCGACCTCGGGCTGCCCGGCATGGACGGACTGGAAGTCTGCCGCAGGCTGCGCACCGAAGGCCATGGTTTCCCGGTGCTGGTGCTCACCGCCCGCGCCGATGAGGTGGACACCGTCGTCGGTCTGGACGCCGGCGCCGACGACTACGTCACCAAGCCCTTCCGCCTCGCCGAGCTGCTCGCCCGGGTACGGGCCCTGCTGCGGCGCGGCACCGTCGAGTCCCAGCAGCAGCCGCCCGCCACCCACGGGGTCCGGATCGACGTCGAGTCGCACCGCGCCTGGATGGGCGACGAGGAACTCCAGCTCACCGCAAAGGAGTTCGACCTGCTGCGGGTGCTGGTGCGCGACGCGGGCCGGGTCGTCACCCGGGACCAGCTGATGCGCGAGGTCTGGGACACCACCTGGTGGTCCTCGACCAAGACCCTCGACATGCACATCTCCTGGCTCCGCAAGAAGCTCGGGGACGACGCCGCGAACCCCCGCTACATCGCCACCGTCCGCGGTGTCGGCTTCCGGTTCGAGAAGAGCTGACGCCGCGGGCGAGGGCCCGCAAGACAGAAAGACGAGCATCGTGCGCCGCCGACTGATCAACTCCACGCTCGCCGTCGTGCTCGTCGTGATCGCCGTCTTCGGCATCTCGCTCGTCATCGTCGAGACCCGCACCATCGAGAGCAGCGCCCAGGAGAGCGTGCAGTCCGAGGCGGTGCGCCTGGTCAGCATCGTCGACAGCCGGCTGGCCGGCGGCGAGCGCGTCGAGTCGGGGGTGCTGCGCGAGCAGATCACCCCCGAGCGGTACGCACGCGTCGACATCCCCAGCCGGGCCGCCATCGAGCTGGGCAGTCGCCCCCAGGGCGGCGTGATCACCGCGACGCAGAAGGGCGAGCAGGGCGAGACCGTCCGCGTCGAGGAGTCCCGCTCCACGGTCAGCAAGGAAGTCGGCCGCACCCTCCTCGTCATCCTCGCCGTGGCGCTGCTGGCCGTCGTGGCCGCCGTCTTCCTCGCCGTCCGCCAGGCCAACCGGCTCACCGCGCCGCTCATCGACCTCGCCGAGACCGCCGAGCGGCTGGGCTCCGGGGACCCCCGCCCCCGGCACCGCCGCTACGGGGTGCCGGAGCTGGACCGGGTGGCCGACGTGCTGGACGCGAGCGCCGAGCGGATCGCCCGGATGCTCACCGCCGAGCGGCGGCTCGCCGCCGACGCCTCGCACCAGCTGCGCACGCCCCTGACGGCGCTGTCCATGCGGCTGGAGGAGATCACGCTCACCGACGACCCGGAGACGG
The DNA here is from genome assembly GCF_014203555.1 of Streptomyces olivoverticillatus. GTDB lineage: Bacteria > Actinomycetota > Actinomycetes > Streptomycetales > Streptomycetaceae > Streptomyces > Streptomyces olivoverticillatus. Next base: position 470,572 of record NZ_JACHJH010000005.1, read on the forward strand.
TCAAGGAAGAGGCGACGATCGCCCTCACCCAGGTGGAGCGGCTCACCGACGTCGTCCAGCGGCTGCTGACCAACTCCCGTGACCCGCAGACCGGTTCCGCGGTCACCTTCGACCTCGACGAGGTCATCAAGCAGCAGATCGAGGAGTGGCGGCCGGCCACCCGCAGCGGCGGCCGCGCCCTGGTCCGCTCCGGCAAGGAGGGCCTGCGCGCGGTGGGCACGCCCGGCGCCGTCTCGCAGGTGCTCGCCACGCTGATCGAGAACTCGCTGATGCACGGCGACGGCACGGTCGCCCTGCGGACGCGCGTCACCGGCAACCAGGCCGTCGTGGAGGTCACCGACGAGGGTCCGGGGGTCCCCGTCGACCTGGGCTCGCGGGTCTTCGAGCGGACGGTCAGCGGCCGCAACTCCACCGGGCTCGGGCTTGCCGTGGCCCGCGACCTGGCAGAGGCGGACGGCGGGCGGCTGGAACTCCTCCAGCAGCACCCGCCGGTCTTCGCGCTGTTCTTGAGCCGCGGAGCGGATCAGACGATAGAAGGGGTCTGAGCCGCGGAGCGGATCCGGGCGACGTGTAGGGGCTGCCTGCTTTACGGGTAAGGGGCTACTTGCGCGCTTCCACGCGCGGGGGCGCCGCCGCCAGGAACGATTCGGCGGTCTCCACGGCCGCCCGGGCCGGCAGCGCCCGGAAGACCCACGTGCGGTAGGACCAGAAGCGGAAGACCGTGCCGATGCCGAGGCCGATCACGTTCTTCGCGATGTTGTCGGCGAGGGGCGAGGTCAGGCCCAGGCCGTAGTGCGAGAGGCCCAGGATGCCGTTCTCGATCACCAGCCCGACGCCGCTGAAGAGAAGGAACAGGGACAGTTCGCGGCTGCGCCGGTTCTTGTCGCCGCCGCGGTACGTCCAGTAGCGGTTTCCGATGTAGTTGGCACCGATGGCCACCGCGGTGGCGATGATGCCCGAACGCACCACCGCGAGGTGCATGCCGTGGACGCAGAAGTTGAAGACGGTGAAGTTGACCACGAATCCGATGGCGCCCACGGCGCCGAACTTCGCGATTTCGCGGGCCAGCCGCTCCAGCCGGGAACGCACTGTGCGCCGTTGAGTCATGCCGTTCATGCTAACCAGCGGGCTTCGCCCACGACCCGGAGAGTCGGTGAACGGTCGGCTAACGGGCCCTTTTCGGGCAGGGGCGGCCAACAAGCGACACCGCGCCGGGTCTTGGAGGATCATCCAGGGGCGGTAGGGGCGGTTCGTACGTACGGATACCCTGGGGGCGTGACGTTTCCGGTAGTCGGCATGGTCGGCGGCGGCCAGCTCGCCCGTATGACCCACGAGGCGGGCATCCCCCTCGGTATCAAGTTCAAGCTGCTCAGCGACACCCCGCAGGACTCGGCGGCCCAGGTGGTGAGCGACGTCGTCATCGGCGACTACCGCGACCTGGACACCCTTCGTGCTTTCGCACAAGGCTGTGACGTGATCACCTTCGATCACGAGCACGTTCCCACCGAGCACCTCAGGGCCCTGGAGGCCGACGGCATCCCCGTCCGCCCGGGGCCCGACGCATTGGTGCACGCCCAGGACAAGGGTGTGATGCGGGCGAAGCTCACGGAGATCGGCGTGCCCTGCCCACGGCACCGCATCGTCCGTGACCCCGCCGACGTGGCACGGTTCGCGGCGGAAGGCGAAGGATTTCCCGTCGTCCTCAAGACCGTCCGCGGCGGCTACGACGGCAAGGGCGTCTGGGTCGTACGGAGCGAGGCCGAGGCCGCGGAGCCCTTCCGGGCCGGCGTGCCGGTGCTCGCCGAGGAGAAGGTCGCCTTCACCCGTGAGCTCGCCGCCAACGTCGTCCGCTCCCCGCACGGCCAGGCAGTCTCCTACCCCGTCGTCGAGTCCGTCCAGGTCGACGGCGTCTGCGACACCGTGATCGCCCCCGCGCCCGGCCTGTCCGAGGAGCTCTCCGCCCGCGCCCAGCAGCTCGCGCTCAAGATCGCCAAGGAGCTGGGCGTCGTCGGACACCTCGCCGTGGAGCTCTTCGAGACCGCCGACGGCCGGGTGCTCGTCAACGAACTGGCGATGCGCCCGCACAACTCCGGGCACTGGACCCAGGACGGCGCGATCACCTCGCAGTTCGCCAACCACGTCCGCGCCGTGCTGGACCTGCCGCTCGGCGACCCGCGCCCGCGCGCCAAGTGGGCCGTCATGGCCAACGTGCTCGGCGGCGACTACCCCGACATGTACTCCGCGTACCTTCATTGCATGGCACGGGACCCGGGCCTGAAGATCCATATGTACGGCAAGGACGTCAAGCCCGGCCGCAAGGTCGGACACGTCAACACCTACGGCGACGACCTGGCGGACGTGCGCGAGCGCGCGAGCCACGCCGCCGGATACCTGCGAGGAACGATCACCGAATGACATCTCCCCGCTCCCCCCTCGTCGGCATCGTCATGGGCTCGGACTCCGACTGGCCCGTCATGGAAGAGGCCGCCAAGGCCCTGGACGAGTTCGAGATCCCCTACGAGGTCGACGTCGTCTCCGCACACCGGATGCCGCGCGAGATGGTCGCCTACGGCGAGCAGGCCCACGGCCGCGGGCTGAAGGCGATCATCGCGGGGGCGGGGGGCGCGGCCCATCTGCCCGGGATGCTCGCCTCCGTCACCCCGCTGCCGGTGATCGGGGTGCCCGTACCGCTCAAGTACCTGGACGGCATGGATTCCCTGCTGTCCATCGTGCAGATGCCGGCCGGCGTGCCGGTCGCCACCGTCTCCGTGGCCGGCGCCCGCAACGCGGGCCTGCTGGCGGTGCGGATGCTCGCCGCGCATGACGGCGGCCTCCTGGAGCGGATGCGCAGCTTCCAGGACGAGCTCAACGAGCAGGCCACCGAGAAGGGCCGCCGGCTGCGGGCCAAGGCGCAGGGCGCCGCGGGCTTCGGGTTCGGACAGTGAGCGCCGTGAACGAGCCGGCCGAGCTGGTCCGCGCCCGCGAACTGCTCGCCGCCCACCCCGTGGTGGACGGCCACAACGACCTGCCCTGGGCGCTGCGCCAGACCGTCGGCTACGACCTCGGCCGCCGCGACGTCACCGCCGACCAGACCGGACACCTCCACACGGACCTGCCCCGGATGCGGGCGGGCGGGGTCGGCGCACAGTTCTGGTCGGTGTACGTACGGACGGACATGGCCGGCGACGACGCCGTCAGCGCGACGCTCGAACAGATCGACGTCGTACGGCAGATGGCGGACCGCTACCCCGGCGAGCTGCGGCTCGCCCTCACCGCCGACGACATGGAGGCGGCGCGGGCCGAGGGCCGCATCGCCTCCCTCATGGGCGCCGAGGGCGGGCACAGCATCAACAACTCCCTCGCCACGCTGCGGGCCCTGCACCAGCTCGGCGTCCGCTACATGACGCTCACCCACAACGACAACGTCGCCTGGGCGGACTCCGCCACGGACGAGCCCGCGGCCGGCGGCCTGACGCGCTTCGGCGAAGAGGTCGTGCGCGAGATGAACCGCATCGGCATGCTCGTGGACCTCTCGCACGTGTCCGCCGACACGATGCGGGACGCACTGCGGGTCAGCGAGGCGCCGGTGATCTTCTCGCACTCCTCGGCGCGCGCGGTGTGCGACCACCCGCGCAACATCCCCGACGACGTGCTCGGCTCGCTGGCGGCCAACGGCGGTGTCGCCATGGCGACCTTCGTCCCGAAGTTCGTCCTGCCCGCCGCGATCGAGTGGACGCTGGCCGCGGACGAGAACATGCGGGCCCACGGCTTCCACCACCTGGACACGACCGCCGAGGCCATGAAGGTGCAGCGGGCGTACGAGGACGGGCACCCGCGCCCGGTCGCCACGGCGTCGACGGTGGCCGACCACCTCGACCACATGCGTGAGGTCGCGGGCGTCGACCACATCGGCATCGGCGGCGACTACGACGGCACGGCCTTCACCCCCGCCGACCTCCCGGACGTCTCGGGCTACCCGAACCTGATCGCGGAGCTGCTGCGCCGGGGATGGTCGGACGCCGATCTGGCCAAGCTCACCTGGCAGAACGCGGTGCGGGTCCTGAGGGCGGCGGAAGACGCCTCCCGCACGCTGTCCGCGGTGCGGGGCCCGTCGATCGCGACCCTGCAGCAGCTGGACGGCTGAGCCGCGGAGGGGCGGGGCCCGGTGTGCGCAGCGCACCCGGGCCCGTACGGGGCTATGCCCGGGGGCGACCCATCGCGCGGTACGTCCAGCCCGCCGCCCGCCACGTGCCGGCGTCCAGCGCGTTGCGTCCGTCGAGGATCCGCTGCGCCGCCACCACGTCGCCCAGCTCCGCCGGGTCCAGCTCGCGGAATTCACGCCACTCCGTGAGGTGCAGCACCACATGCGCCCCGCGGCACGCGTCCAGCGCCGTGGGCGCGTAGGCCAGCGTGGGGTAGAGCCGCCGGGCGTTGTCCATGCCCTTGGGGTCGTACACCGTGACCTGGCCGCCCTGCAGATGGATCTGCCCGGCGACGTTGAGTGCGGGCGAGTCCCGGACGTCGTCCGAGTCCGGCTTGAACGTGGCGCCCAGCACCGCCACCCGCTGCCCGAGGAAGCTGCCGCCCACGCTCTCGCGGGCGAGCTCGACCATGTGCGAGCGGCGCCGCATGTTGATGGAGTCGACCTCGCGCAGGAAAGTCAGCGCCTGGTCGACGCCCAGCTCCCCGGCCCGCGCCATGAAGGCCCGGATGTCCTTGGGCAGGCAGCCCCCGCCGAAGCCGACCCCGGCCCGCAGGAACTTCTTGCCGATCCGGTCGTCGTGGCCGATGGCCTCGGCCAGCTTCGCCACGTCGCCGTCGGCGGCCTCGCATACCTCGGCCATGGCGTTGATGAAAGAAATCTTGGTCGCCAGGAAGGAGTTGGCGGCGGTCTTGACCAGCTCGGCCGTCGGGTAGTCGGCGACCACGAACGGCGTGCCCTCCCCGATCGGCGTCGCGTACACCTCGCGCAGCACCTTCTCGGCCCGCTCCCCGGCGACGCCGACCACGATCCGGTCGGGGTGCAGCGTGTCCTCGACGGCGAACCCCTCGCGCAGGAACTCGGGGTTCCACGCCAGCTCCACATCGCTGCCGGCCGGTGCCAGCTCCACGAGCAGCTCGGCCAGCCGTGCCGCACTGCCGACCGGCACCGTCGACTTGCCGACGACCAGCGCCGGGCGGCGCAGCTGCGGCGCGAGGGAGGTGAAGGCGCTCTCGACGTAGGACATGTCGCAGGCGTACTCGCCGTGCTTCTGCGGGGTGTTCACACAGATGAAGTGGACGTCGCCGAACTCGCCGGCCTCCTCGAAGGACGTCGTGAAGCGCAGCCGCCCGCTCGACCCCTCGATCCCGGCGACGTGCTTGCGCAGCAGCTCCTCCAGCCCCGGCTCGTACATCGGGACCTTGCCGTGCGAGAGGGACTCCACCTTCTCGGGCACGACGTCGAGGCCCAGGACGTCGAACCCCAGCTCGGCCATGGCCGCGGCGTGCGTGGCGCCGAGGTAGCCGGTGCCGATCACAGTGATCTTGGGGGCCATGCGGTGCTCCTGGTGCTGTCACGTGCTGACGGGGCTGACTGCGGGCCCGAGCATAGTCGGGGCCGGGGGAGGGAAGCCCTCCGGTAGCCCGGTGGCTGTCGGCAAGCTCACGTATACCCGCCGTGGGCCACCGCCCTAGAATCGGGTTACTAAACGGTAGTTAACTCTCAGGGAGCACGCCTTGGCGGGATCAAAGGACTTCGACCTGTACCGGCCGTCCGAGGAGCACGACGAGCTGCGCAAGGTCGTGCGCTCGCTCGCCGAGGCCAAGATCGCGCCGTTCGCCGCCGAGGTGGACGAGGAGGGCCGCTTCCCGCAGGAGGCGCTCGACGCCCTGGTCGCCGCCGACCTGCACGCGGTGCACGTCCCCGAGGAGTTCGGCGGCGCGGGCGCGGACGCCCTGGCCACCGTGATCGTCATCGAAGAGGTCGCCCGCGTGTGCGCCTCTTCCTCTCTTATCCCCGCGGTCAACAAGCTCGGCTCCCTGCCGGTCGTGCTGTCCGGCTCCGAGGCGCTCAAGAAGCAGTACCTGAGCCCGCTCGCCAAGGGCGACGCGATGTTCTCGTACGCCCTCTCCGAGCCCGACGCGGGCTCGGACGCGGCCGGCATGAAGACCAAGGCCGTGCGCGACGGCGACCACTGGGTGCTCAACGGCGTGAAGCGCTGGATCACCAACGCGGGCGTCTCCGAGTACTACACGGTGATGGCCGTCACCGACCCGGAGAAGCGCTCCAAGGGCATCTCCGCCTTCGTGGTCGAGAAGTCCGACGAGGGCGTCTCCTTCGGTGCCCCCGAGAAGAAGCTGGGCATCAAGGGTTCCCCGACCCGCGAGATCTACCTCGACAACGTTCGCATCCCCGCCGACCGCATGATCGGCGAGGAGGGCACCGGCTTCGCCACGGCGATGAAGACCCTGGACCACACCCGCATCACGATCGCGGCCCAGGCCCTCGGCATCGCCCAGGGCGCGCTGGACTACGCCAAGGGCTACGTCCAGGAGCGCAAGCAGTTCGGCAAGCCGATCGCCGACTTCCAGGGCATCCAGTTCATGCTGGCCGACATGGCCATGAAGCTGGAGGCCGCCCGCCAGCTGACGTACTCGGCGGCAGCCAAGTCCGAGCGCGTCGACGGCGACCTCACCTTCTTCGGCGCCGCGGCCAAGTGCTTCGCCTCCGACGTCGCCATGGAGGTCACCACGGACGCCGTCCAGCTCCTCGGCGGCTACGGCTACACCCGTGACTACCCGGTGGAGCGCATGATGCGCGACGCGAAGATCACGCAGATTTATGAAGGCACGAACCAGGTCCAGCGGATCGTCATGGCGAGGAACCTGCCGAAGTAGCAGCCGCTGACCTGCACAAACGACACAGCCCCCGGCGTCGAGCCGGGGGCTGTTCGTATGGGTGGGGGCCACCTCTGACCGCTCGGTGGGATCGTCTGCGCCGGGCGTGAGCATCGTGGTAGTGGCCGCTCACACGAGGCTGACTCCGGCTTGGGCCTTGATCGTGTCCACGGCTTCATCGGTGAGCCACCGAAGCGGCACGACCGTCCAACGGCGGCCCTTGCGCATGATCACGGCCTTACCGTCCTCGGTGGTCTCGCACCGCATGAAGCCTTGCTCTCTCAGGTCCTGAATCAGATCCTCGCCGCGCTTCATTTCCCTTCCCGGTCCTTGTCGTCCGCCATCCCGCTGTATACGTCGCCGTTCTGAGAGACGCGGGCGTCAGGATCGGTCGCCTGGTCCTGGTTGGCCTGTGGGTCCCAGGGCTCGCCTGCGTTCTCGAAGTCCTTCCCACCCATTTTGTGGGTACTCCTTCCTGCTCAACCCTGTGCCGACACGAGGACCTTCCCCGTGGCGCCGTGCGGCGGACACCGGGTCAGGAATCGTGGCCGGGCCTGCGCAGGTGAGGCGCGTCCCGCTTCACCGACTCCGCGTGGATCAGGGCGTCGACCAGCTTCAGGGCCCTGGTCAGCGGCACCGTCCCCAGGTACACGTGCGGTTCACCGGACAGGGACGCGCGGCCCATGAGCTGCGGCCACGAGTCCCTGTCGCCGACCCTGATGCCCATCTCCGCCAGCGCACGACCCAGCATGAAAGCCATGTCGTCGGCTTTCTTCTTGCCTGCCAGGAAGGCGTCGGCTTGCTGTGCGGCTGCTTCGATGTCCGTGGTCATGGCGAAGAGGCTAGGAACCCGAGGGGGGCAACTGCGAGAAAGTTGCAGGCGGTTGCAGAGATTCAGGCTAGGGAGTCGATGGCCTTGGTGATGTGGGCCCGAGCCTGCGCGCCGTGGACGGCGATCTGCGACAGTTCCGCGAAGGCTTTGAGGTACGTACCGACCTCCCCGGGCGCCGCCACGTTGATCTCGGCCGTCAGAGTCTCGACGGCCACCAGCCCTTCGTCGAAGGCATAGAACGCTTCCAGGGGCCAGATTCTCCGGCGAGCCCCGAAGGGGATCACGCCGAGCGAGACGTTCGCCTGTGCCATGACCGAGAGAAGGTAGCCAAGCTGACCGGCCATGGCCTCGTCATCGCACACGCGGTAGTAGAGGACGGCTTCCTCTATGAGCAGGGCGAACCGGTGGTCGCCTTCACGCACGACCCGCGAACGGTCGAGGCGTGCCTTCACCGCAGCCTCGACGTCATCGGGAGTCTGCTGAAACTCCGTGATGGAGCGGAGGAGGCCGGTTGCGTACTCGGCAGTCTGGAGCATCCCCGGCATGAGGTTCGAGGCGTACACGCGGAAGTGCCGGGTTCGCTGGTAGAGCGGCGTCGTCTTCTGGTGAACGCGGCGCATCCCGTCGCGGTGGATCTGCTTCCACTGGACGTACATGGACTCGGCGGTCCGGGACGCGGCGATCAGGTCGGCCGCTTGTTCCTCGGCTCCGCAGGCTGCGCACCATGACCTGATGTCGGCATCGGAGGGCAGGGTCCTGCCCCGGGCGATGCGTGACGACTTCGACTTGTGCCAGCCGCACCGGGCGGCCAGCTCGTGTCCTGTGAGTCCTGCGTCTCTCCGGATCTCGTCCAGGCGGGACGCGATGGCAGCCCGTGCCGCTTGGGCGCTGGAGAAGGGGGACGAAGACATGAGCTGACCGACCCGGCCCGCGTCAGACCGTGTACTTCTCGTGGGGGACGGCGCGCTCCCACACTGCTTCGAAGGCTGACGCGCAGAGCCTTGCCGTGGCGGCGTCCTCCGTCTGGTCCGTCTGCACCCATCGGCCGTCGCCGTCGAAGATGTTGAACTGCACCACTCGACCGTCGAAGAGCCAGAAGTCATTGCCGGGGAGCGCGAGGTCCGACGCCTGCCGTCTCGGCAGCCAACGGATGTCCTCACCGGCTGCGACGTTGGTGAACGTCCCGGAGTGCTCGAAGCGGATGTAGTCGCTGACGGGCTCCGACACGATGCGGGCACGGCGCATGGTCACGCCCTTGCCCGTGACCTCCTGCACCAGGTCCAGCCAGGGCCGCCACCAGGACTCGCGATCTGCCGGATCGAGGCGGTGCCCCTTCTTCCAGGCCGCGAAGCCCTCGATCTCGTTCTCCACTCCGTACGCGTCGCGCATCTCCAGATGCACCGCCGAGCGCTCTGCGGACCGCAACAGGTCGGCAAAGCTACTCAAGCTCTGCGACATCAAGCGCCTCCCTAAGAAGCGGGATCATCCGCTTCGGTACCCGGATCACTGCCTCGTGGTCGGGCTGCGAGACGTCCGCCGCGCAGTCCCTTCGCGTCTGGCCGTCCGCCTTCCAGCCCTGGAGCAGGAGATCCTTCGTGCTCTCGTCGACCCAGACGGCCGGGGAGCCGTGATCTCCTGACTCCGGATCTTTCCCGACGAACCGTAGTGTCATAACGACCTCTGTTGCCGAGCCAGTCGTGATCGGTTGCAAGACCCTCGTACTCACGCGGCCTGCCGTCAAGAGGGCGTGCGACTGGCCTGGACCCCCGCAAGGGTGATCATTGGGAAATGCTGGGGAGGGCCCCTCTCAGGTGCCCATCCGTGCAGGTCAGAGTCCTGTTATCCGTGAAGCACGCAGATTTGCGAAGGCACGAATCAGGTGCAGCGCATCGTCATGGCGAGGAACCTGCCGTAGCGGCGTTCACTGCAGACGGCACAGCCCCCGGCGCGATGCCGGGGGCTGTGCCGTCTGGGTGGGGTCGGGCGGCCCCCTCCGGATCCGGGTTCGGGTGGCGCCCGGCACCCCTTCGGGTCAAGGTGGTGCGCAGGCGGGGGGCCGCACCGCAACCGCCCTGGAGGGTCGCGTCATGCCCGAGGTATCCGTCCCGTACGTGCCCGGCACGCCCTGTTGGGTCGATCTGATGGTTCCCGACCAGCGAGCGGCCCTGGACTTCTACCGGGACCTGTTCGGCTGGCAGGGGGAGCCCGGGCCGCCGGAGACCGGTGGGTACGCGGTGTGCACGCTGCGTGGCAAGCCGGTGGCGGGGATCATGACCGCGATGGCCCCGGAGGGCGGGGCCTCGCCGCCCACCGCCTGGACCACGTATCTCGCGGTGGAGAACGCCGACGAGACCACGGCGAAGATCGCGGCCCGCGGTGGGGCGGTCCTGCAGGAGGCCATCGACGTGATGGACCTCGGCCGGATGGCCGCGGCCGCCGACCCCATGGGCGCGGTGTTCGGGCTGTGGGAGGCCCGGGACTTCATCGGCTCGCAGGTGGTCAACGAGCCCGGCTCGGTGGTGTGGAACGAGCTCAACACCGCCGACCCCTCCGCCGCCGAGGACTTCTACGGGGACGCGCTGGGCCTGACCGTCAGCCCCATGCAGCACGCGACCGGCTACTTCTCCCTCAACGCCGACGGCCGGATGGTCGCCGGTATGCAGGGCCTGGACCGGCTGCCGGAGGGCACGCCCCCGCACTGGCTGACGTACTTCTCGGTCGACGACACCGACAGCACGGTCGACGCCCTGGTCCGGGCGGGCGGCTCGGTGCTCAAGCCGCCCTTCGACATGGAGGCGGGCCGGATGTCCGTGGTCCGCGACCCGCAGGGCGCGGCCTTCGCGATGATCGACGCGACGGGGCCGGAGCCCGGCTGACCGCCGGGGCTCACCGGCCGGAGTCGAGGGTGACCTTCTGGTCCTTCTTCAGCTGGTCGAAGAGGAGCTTGGCCTTGGCGGTGTCCCACTTCACGGCGGAGCCGTCGCGCGTGGCCAGGTCCGGATTGGAGACCGGCACGGTCAGCTGCTTCCCGTCGCCGCCCGTCACGCCCTTCATCGCCCAGAACATCGAGGTCAGGTCCCACAGCCCCATGTCCTTGTCGACGATGAGGGTGTCGAGCCCGGAGCCGATCACGGGGTAGAGGCGGAAGGGATTGAGGACGGTGGCGGGGGAGGCGGCCTGCTTGGCGAGGGTGTTGAGGAACTTCTGCTGGTTGCGCATGCGCCCCAGGTCCTGGTCCGCCTCCTGGTGCCGCTGGCGGACGAAGGCCAGCGACTGGGCGCCGTTCAGCTCCTGGCAGCCGGCCTTGAAGTCGGCGCCCGAGTCGCGGTCCTTGACCGGCTTGTCCAGGCACATCTCCACCCCGCCCAGGGCGTCGACCAGATTGCGGAAGCCGCCGAAGCCGATCTCCGCGTAGTGGTCGATCCGCAGCCCGGTGTTGTACTCCACGGTCCGGGCCAGCAGCTCGGCGCCGCCGTCCGAGTAGGCCTGGTTGAGCTTGTGCGTGGAGGCGGCGTAGCGCTTGCCGGACGTCTTGCCGGTGAAGGCGGGGATGGTGACGTACGAGTCGCGGGGCAGGCTCAGCATGGTGGTGCCGTTGTCACCGGTGTGCAGGATCATCATCGAGTCGGTGCGCTTGCCCTCCGCCGACCCGGTGTGCAGTTCCTTCTTGTCCTGATCCGAGAGGCCCTCGCGGCTGTCGGAGCCCACGATGAGGTAGTTCGTGCCCTGCCCGGCCGGCGGCCGGTCCTCGACCTGGCCGAGGTCGACCTCGCGGCGCATCTTGGAGTCGGCCCAGAAGTACGTGCTGACCGAGACGGCGAGCAGTGCAGTGATGAAGACGATGGCGCCGATCTTGATTCTCCGGCGCCAGTTCGGGGCGCCGGTGCGCCGCGGGCGGCCCCGGCCGTGCGGCTCGCCGCCGCCGGAAGGGCCGCCGGGCCCGTAGACCCGGCCCGTGGAGTAGCCGTCGCGGTCCGGGCCGCCGGGGGAGTCGTAGCCCTCGGGCGGCCGGTACTGCTGCGGCGGGGTGCGCCGGACGTGCGGCATGGTGCGGACACCGTCCGGTTCTGTGCCGGTGCTGCCGCGCCCGTACCGCTCGCGGCGGTCCTGGGTCCGCCCTTCGGGCCAGTCGTTCATGACATCGAGTGTGCCTGGCGGTGCACGGGGCCCCACAGCGAGCGGATGGGACCGTGGCGAGGCTGTTGCAGAGACGATGCAGAAACGGTTTGCTGCCCGGCGCCCGCATACAGTGGGGGACATGACCATTTTGGACCGGGGCGCGGACCCGGAGATAGCCGGGAAGCCCACCTCGGCGTCCCGCACGACCCTCTCGCACATCATGACCGGCAACGACACCAACCTGCTGGGCACCGTGCACGGCGGTGTGATCATGAAACTGGTGGACGACGCCGCCGGCGCGGTCGCCGGCCGGCACTCGGGCGGCCCCGCGGTCACCGCCTCGATGGACGAGATGGCGTTCCTGGAGCCGGTCCGGGTGGGCGACCTCGTGCATGTGAAGGCCCAGGTCAACTGGACCGGCCGGTCCTCGATGGAGATCGGCGTGCGGGTGCTCGCCGAGCGCTGGAACGAGTCGACGCCCGCCACCCAGGTCGGCAGCGCCTACCTCGTCTTCGCCGCCGTCGACGAGGACGGCAGGCCCAGGCGCGTACCGCAGGTCATGCCGGAGACGGAGAAGGACCGCCGGCGCTACCAGGAGGCCCAGATCCGGCGCACCCACCGGCTGGCCCGACGCCGCGCGATCATGGAGCTGCGCGAGAAGCGCGTGGCCGAGGGGCTCGACGACTGAGCCGCGCCGCCCTCACAGGCCCTGCGGACACACCACCTGGTCGCCGGTGACGATCTCGGTGCCGTGCGCCCGCTGGACCGGGGGCCGGGGCTGCACCGGGTGGACCCCGGTGAAGTCCGTACCGAGCGTCACCTTCATCAGCGGCCCCTGCCCGGGCACCGGCTGGAGCCGGGCGCCGGGCAGCGCGGCGGCGATCGTGTGCACCGAGCGGTCCCACCGAGGGTCGTAGGTGATCACCGTCTGCCGGGCGAGGGGCGGCGGGGCATCGGCGGGCAGGCCGGTGGTGGCGAAGCCCGCGGCGTGCAGCTCCTGGTCCGTGGTGCGGGCGAGGCCGGCGCGCCCGGTGCCGTTGTAGACCTGCACCCGGACCTCGCCGGGAGCCACGTCGACGGGCTCCTGCTGCGACTGCGACTGCGGCTGTGCCAGCTGCTGACCGGGCGGCCGCTCGGAGGGCTTGGCGTCGTGCGGCGCGTGCGGGCCGGGGGCGACGCCCAGCGGCCGGTCCTCGCGCAGCGCCCGGAAGAGCTTGCCCGCCGCGGCCTCGTCCCACTTCACCGTCGAGCCGATCTGCGGTACGGGGAAGTCCACGACCCCGATGGGGACGGAGGTGAACTCGGCGGAGGCCGGGTTCAGGCTCTTCATCGCCCGGCCCAGCTCGACGAGGTCGGCGGCCTCCAGCCCGCGGTCGGCGCGGACCGAGCCGATCACGGTGGAGGCGACCTCCCGGAACTTCACGGGGTTCAGCAGCACCCCGCCGTTCGCCGCCTGGTGCATCAGAGCGGCGAGGAAGCGCTGCTGGCGCTGCATCCGGCCCAGGTCCGCGGCGCCGTCCAGATGCCGGGAGCGCACGTACTGCAGGGCCTGGCCGCCGCCCAGCCGGCTTGCGCCCGCCGGGAGGTCCAGCCCGGTGTAGCCGTCCTTGAGCGGCCGCTCGGTGCACACCTGCACGCCGCCCACCACGTCGACGGTCTTCATGAAGCTGGTGAAGTCGACCTCCAGGTAGTGATCGACGTGCACCCCGGTCAGCCGCTCGACCGACCGTACGGTCATGGGGGGGCCGCCCTCGGCGTAGGCGGCGTTCAGCTTCAGCGGATGGGTGGGGTGGATCCTGCCCGTCGCGTCGGTGTACTCGGGGATCTCGGTGTAGGTGTCGCGGGGGAGGCTGACCACGCTGGCCCGGTCGCGGGCGTCGGAGAGGTGCACCAGCATCATCGTGTCGGTGCAGTGACAGGGGACCCCGCCGAGGTGGTAGGCCCGCCGCTCCTGCTCCGTGATCTTGTCGCGGCCGTCGGTGCCGACGATCAGGATGTTCATGCCCTGGCCGCCGCCCGGCCGGTCCGACAGCCCGCCGAAGGGATCGACCCGGCCGAGGCCGCCGTCGATCCGGCTGACCACCGCGTGCCCGATGCCTCCCGCGCCCAGCACGGCGATCGCCGCCCCCACGGCCAAGCGCAGCCCCCACCGCGGGCGGCGCGGGGCGCTGTGGCGGGGCCGGTGCTGGCGGGCGGAGCGGGCCGGTGCGGTCATTTCTAGACCTCCGCGACAACTGGGGAGAAACCGAAAACACCGTAGGTCAATACGATGAGCTGCATGCGGCCCCACGCCGTCCGCGCAGTGCCCGCCACCCGGGCGGGGCGGGACCGTGTCCTCCATTGGCGGTAACGTGACCGAGGATTGTCGAGGAACAGCCGTCCGCCGGGGGCCGACCCCCGAACCACCGAGGAACCATGCCCGATCAGCAGCAGCCGCCCGCCGTTTCCGTGATCATGCCGGTGCTCAATGAAGAGCGGCATCTGCGCACCTCCGTGCGGCACATCCTGGAGCAGGAGTATGCCGGTGACATGGAGGTGGTCATCGCCCTCGGTCCGTCCACGGACCGCACGGACGAGATCGCCGCGGAGCTCGTCCGGGAGGACTCCCGGGTGCATACGGTGCCCAATCCCACCGGACGCACCCCTGCCGCCCTCAATGCCGCGATCAAGGCATCACGTCACCCGATCGTGGTACGGGTCGACGGGCACGGCATGCTCTCCCCGGACTACATCGCGACCGCCGTCCGGCTGCTGGACGAGACCGGCGCGCAGAACGTGGGCGGCATCATGCACGCCGAGGGAGAGAACGCCTGGGAGGAGGCGGTCGCCGCGGCGATGACCTCCAAGATCGGCGTGGGCAACGCGGCCTTCCACACCGGCGGTGCCGCAGGCCCCGCCGAAACCGTGTATCTGGGTGTCTTCCGGCGCGAGGCGCTGGAGCGGCAGGGCGGCTACAACGAGGAGTTCATCCGCGCCCAGGACTGGGAGCTGAACTTCCGCATCCGCGAGGCGGGCGGGCTGATCTGGTTCTCCCCGGAGCTCAAGGTCTCCTACCGGCCGCGGCCCAACGTCAAGGCGCTCGCCAAGCAGTACAAGGACTACGGCCGCTGGCGGCACGTGGTCGCCCGCTTCCACCAGGGGTCGATCAACCTGCGCTACCTCGCGCCGCCCACCGCCGTGCTCGCCATCGCGGCCGGGATCGTCGTGGGCGCCACCGTCACCCCGTGGGGCCTGGTCGTGCCCGCCGGGTACCTGGCCGCGATCACGGCGGGTTCCGTCCCGGCGGGCAAGGGGCTGTCGCCGGCCGCGCGGGTACGGATCCCGGTGGCGCTGGCGACCATGCACATGTCGTGGGGCTTCGGCTTCCTCACCAGCCCGCGCTCGCTCGCGAAGAAGGTCATCGCCAGCCGCCGCCCGGCGGTCCGGGCGGCGGAGTAACGGCGGCCGCGCGCCGCTTCCGGTCTCCCGGAAGCGGCGCGCGGCCGCCGCGTCAGAAGCGGTTGAGCGGGTTGACCTTCATGCAGGCCGACTTGTCGTCACCGTTGAGCGGATCCGAGCTCTCCGGCGCCTTGTTGTCGTCGGCCTTCTTCTTCGGGTCCTTCTTGCCGTCGTCGCCGGACTTGCCGTCGTCCGGCTTGTCCGAAGCGGAGGCCGAAGTGGAGGCCGAGGGCGTGGCGGACGGGTCCGTCTCGTCGTCCTGCGTCTTCGGGTAGGCCGTGCCCGTACGCCAGTCGCCGCCGACGGTCAGCGTCATCTGCTGCACCTCCGGCGAGTGCCGCACCGCGGTGTCCGGCAGTCCGAGCGCCTTGGCCACGGCCAGGGCGTCGCCGCGCTGCGTCGCCTTCGGGTAGGTGATGGTGGTGTCCGCCTGCGCCCGGGGGGAGGAGTCGGAGGTGGCCTTGGTGAAGCCCTGCTTGACCAGGAACTCGGCGATGTCGGCGCCCCGGCCGGTGGCCGGCGGCTCCACGGCGGTGCCGGTGCCGTTGAAGACGGTGATGGCGATGTCGCTCTTGGGGGCGGCAGGGGCGGCGGAGGCGCCGGCCTTGTCGTCCTTCTTCTTGTCCTTGCCGTCCAGCGCGATGTCGTTGCGGACGAGCGAGAAGAGCTTGTCGGCGTCGCCGGGCTTGGGGATCACGTGCGCGTCCGGGTCCTGCGGGTCCGTCGCCCACGGCATGGTGGTCATCGTGATCCGGCCGGACGGCACCCGCTTGAGGTCGTTGCCGAGGTCGTAGAGCTTCTTGACCGAGCCGAGGTCCTTGTCGACGGTGAGTGCCTTGGTGGCGGCCTCGGCGAGGTCGGTGAGCTGGTTGGGGTCGGTGAGCTTGCTGCCCGCCTTCAGCTGCCGGACCATCGAGTTCATGTAGATGTGCTGGGCGTGGGTGCGGCCGATGTCGCTCCCGTCCTCGAAGCCGTGCCGGGTGCGCAGCCACTGCAGCGCCTGCTGGCCCTTGACGGTGTGGGTGCCCTTCTGCAGGCGCAGGCCGGACTTGTCGTCGTAGACGTTGGCGTCGACGCAGACCGGGACGCCGCCGACGGCGTCGGCCATGGAGACCACGCCCGAGAAGTCGACCATCATGAAGTGGTCGATGGGTATGCCCGTGAGCTCTTCCCAGGTGGCCACGGTGCAGCCCGGACCGCCGTTGGCGAGGCTGGTGTTGATGATCTGACGGTTGGTCTCCTTGTAGACCTTCCCGTCCTCGGGGTCCGTGCACTTGGGGATCGTCACCCGGGTGTCGCGGGGGACGCTGATGACGGACATGTTGGAGCGGTCGGCCGAGACGTGCAGCAGCATCTGCACATCGGCGAGCGCGGGCCGGTCGGCGTCGTCGCGGGCCCCGCCCAGCTCCTGGTTCGCCTTGCTCGCCCGGCTGTCGGAGCCCAGGAGCAGGATGTTCAGGGGGCGCTGGCCGTCGGCGTTGGCGACGCTGCGGTCCAGCTGCTTGTCGCCGAGGTTGAGCTTGTTCTTCTTGATGTTGCCGTTGAGGTGCTCGTAGTAGAGGTAGCCAGCGGCGGAGACGCCGAGGATGAGGACCGCGAGGCCGAGCGCGGACCAGCGGGCTATTCGGGCCGCACGGCTGCGGCCGCCGCCCGGGGGTATGGAACCGCCGGGCTTCTTCGCGTTCTTGGCGCCCTTGGTGCCGTCGGACCCCTTGGCTCCCTCGGCTCCCTTGGCGTCCCCGGCGCCCCCGGTGTCCTTGGCGCTCTTGGCGTCCGCGGACCCCTGTGCGGCCTGCTCCTTGCGCACGCCGCTGCTCTGCCGCATCGGGCCTCCCCTGAAATGGTGCGTCCGGCCCGATGGGCAGGCATGTGGTACCTGTTGTACCTGATCAGTGTGTTACCGGGTAATGAGATGCGAAAGGGCGTTCGCAGGGTTCATTTGGCGCAGACGTTCTTATCGTCTGCTTCGACCTTCTGGATGCCTTCGGGCGCCTTCTTCGGTGCCGAGACCGGAATGCCCGTGCCCTGGTAGTCCGCGCCGAGGGTCAGCGTCATCTCCGCGGTGGGCGCCGCGGTCCCCGTGCTCTGCTTGAGCGCGTCGGCGGGCAGGCCCATGGCGTCGGCGAGCTTGCGCGCCTGGTCGGCCTGGTTGGGGGCGAACTCCAGCAGCGTCTTGTCCTTCTTGCCGCCGGATGCATTGCCGCCGTTGCTGGTGCGGACCATGCCCTGGGAGTTCTGCATCCAGGCGACGGTCTCCTGTGCGGCGCCCATCCGGCCGCTGCCGTTGAGCACCTTGACCCGGACCTGCGCGGGCTCGGCCCGTGCACCCTTGAGCAGCGCCGCCTGCTGGGCGTCCGCCTTCTCCTGGTCGGCCTTCTCCTTCTCCTTCACCTCGGTGAGGGAGACGTCCTGACGCATCATCGCCAGCAGCGGTTCGGCCTTGCCCTTGTCCAGGATGACCGTCTTTTTCACCTTGCCGTCGGCAGGGTTGTCGAGCACGGGCAGGGTCGCGAAAGTGATGTTCTTGATGTTCACCTTGCTGAGCTCTTTGCCCAGGCTCGTCAGCTTGCTGATGGAACCTATGCCGGTGTCGACGGTGAGCGAGTTGGTCGCGGCGTCACCGAGTTCGTAGAGCTTCTTGGGGTTGGTGAGGGTGTCGCCGGACTTCATCTTGCGGATCATCGAGCTCAGGAACTGCTGCTGGAGCTGGATCCGGCTCAGGTCGCCGCCGAAGCCGACGGAGTGCCGGGTGCGTACGAAGGCGAGGGCCTGCTCGCCTTCGACGGTGTGGTGGCCCTTGCTCAGCTTCAGGTGCGAGTCGGCGTCGTTGATGTCCTTCGCCAGGCAGACGTCGACACCGCCGACCGCCGAGGAGAGCTCCTTGACGGCGTTGAAGTCGGCCATCATGAAGTGAGTGACCTTCAGCCCGGTCACCGCCTCGACGGTCCGCCAGGTACAGCCCGGGTCGCGGTCCTCCTGGCCCAGGCTCTCGTTGAAGCGGACGTTCTTGGAACCCGGGATGGTCTTGGTGGAGCCGTCCTTCTGCTTGGTCGGGCAGTCGGGGATGTCGGTGATCATGTCACGCGGGATGGACAGCGCGGTGGCGTTCGTCCGGTCCTCGGAGAAGTGGAAGAGCAGCGTGGTGTCGGCGTGGCCGACGCTGCCGTCGTCGCCGTAGCCCGTGTTGCCCTTGCCCGAGCGCTTGTCGGTGCCGATGACGAGGATGTTCACCGGGCCCTTGGTGACCGCGGCGTTGTCCACGCCCACGTCCACCTTGTCGATGTTGTTGTTCAGGTGCTGGTAGAGCAAGTACGCGCCGATGGAGCCGCCGACCAGGACGAAGGCGAGGGTGCCGCCGGTCCAGATCAGGACCTTCTTCTTCGCGGTCTTCTTCGGCTTCGGCTTGCGGCGGCCCGCGGCGGCAGCCTTGACCGCCGAGCGCCGGCCGTTGCCGCCGCGCGGTCCGGGCACGGTGCGTCCGTCGCCGCCGCCCGGCTTGGGCTTGGCGCCCGGCTTCAGCTTGGCGGAGCCCTGTGCTCTGACAGTGGGGCGAGGAGCGGACGCGGACGCCGCAGTGGGGGTGGTGCCGGGAGCCGACGGCTCCTCGGCATGGTCAAGCCGCAGCTCGTAGCTGCCGGTATCGGGGTCGAACACCCACTGGTCGGCGGGGTCGATGTCGCCCGCCCGCCCACGGCCTTGCGCGTCCACGGTCGCTTGAATCCTCCGTCGGTGCCACGCGGCGCCTACCCCCCAATGAGGCGCTCGATCACGTTGTCCACGTCGTGTGTGCGGTGTGTGGTCAATTCAGGCCGTGCACACCGGAGCGCTCACACTATCCGCCCAGTTCAGCGTCAAGCGACGCCGGTGACAAATTGCACTCCCCTACAACTGGGCAATCTGCCCAATCCCTTCGCGAAGAACAGTGCAAGAACGAACTCCGGCGCGAAAAAGTCGCGCACCTTTTAGGAGTTCTTTACCGGTTTCAGCTGCATACGCCACGTGCCGCGGTCGTCCCCGTGTAGGTCGGCGGCGCGCCGGGGACCGAGGAGGGGGACGAGGCGGAAGGGGGCGGAACGGGCGGGGCGGACACGGCCGTAGGCGCGATCGTCGTCGCCGGGGTGACCGAAGCAGCCGGTGAAGCAGCAGGTGAAGGATACGGATGCGGCGAGTAATACGGCGCAGCCGGGGGTGCTTCGGGCTCGGCCGGTCCGTCGTCCTCGTCGGCGCCAGGCCTGTTGCGGGGGTGCGCACCCGGTCGCGGGCGTGGTGCGCCCGGCTTGCTGTCTGCGGGGCGGACGTTGGCGCTCACCGACACCGGCTTGTCCATCCGCAGCTGCTGGAAGAGCTGGTCGGCGTCGGGCTGTACGAGCTCGTCCCGGTCGGCGTTGTAGGCGTACGGCTTGCGGGGCACCGTGAGGAACTGCACCCGGTCGGAAGGGATGTTGCGCACCGTCCGCACGAGGTTGTACATCTTCTTGAGCGAGTCCAGCCCGGCGTCCGTGGTCAGCGACTTGGTCGCCGCGTCCAGCACCGGGTAGAGCCGGGCCGGGTTGAGCAGGACGCCCTCGCTGCGCATCTCCCGGAACAGGGCACCCAGGAACTCCTGCTGCCGCCCCATCCGTTCGGTGTCGCTGCCGTCGCCGATGCTGTAGCGGGCGCGGACGTAGCCGAGCGCTTCCTCGCCGTGCAGCACCTGGCGGCCCGCGGGCAGCTTGAGATGCGCCTCGCGGTCGTCGACGGGCTTCTTCAAGCACAGCTCGACGCCGTCCACCGCATCGACCAGACGCTTGAAACCGTTGAAGTCCAGCACGATGTGATGGTCTATCCGGATATTGGTGATCTTCTCGACGGTACGGATCGTGCAGGCGGTCCCGGCGAGCTCGTAGGCCCAGTTGAACTGTGCGAAGCGCTCGTTGGTGTACGTGCCGTCGGGCTTGCGGCAGGCGGGGATCTGCGCCATCAGATCGCGGGGGAGGCTGACGGCGGTCGCGCTGTTCCGGTCGGCGGCCAGGTGCAGCAGGATCGTGGTGTCGGAGCGCTGGGTGCCGCTGTCCTCGCCGTAGGCGCCGCCGGTGCCGCTGCGGGTGTCGGAGCCGATGATCAGGATGTTCTGGGCGCCGGCCACCAGCGCGCTGGGGCGCTCCTTCTCCCAGCGGGCGAGCTCGTCCGCGGTTGCCGTGTCGGTGGTGATGTTGCTGTTGAGCCGCTCGTAGAGCACCCAGCCGATCCCGGCCACCAACAGCACCAGCACCGCCAGCCCCAGCGCCAGCCAGCGCAGCCAGCGGCGCTGCCCGCGCCGGCCCGGCCGGCGCGGCGGCGGTACGGACATCCAGCCGCCCGGCCCCCTGGTGTGGGGGCCGTGCGGCGGTCCGGGCGTGCCGTGCATACCGCCGATCATCGCCCGGATACGGCGCTCCGGCAGCGTCAGAGGGCCGTCACGGTGACGCGCTCGCTCTCGCGGCGCTTGTCGAGGCCGTCGCCGGGGAGGCGGTCGAGGTGGCGGCAGAGCACGACCGAGCCGCCCGCGGCCAGCGGTGCGTAGAGCCCGGCGGAGAGGCCCTCCCAGCTGTCGTAGGGCAGTGCGGAGAGCATCCGCGAGCCCGGGGTCAGGCCGTGCTGCCGGGCGTCCGCGCGGGCTTGTTCGACCATTTGTTCGCCCGTCAGCTCCCGGCCGGCCACCGCGAGCGCGGGGGCGGTGGCGTCCACGGGGGCGTACGGGGTGAAGCGGTCGCCCTGGCTCGGCACCTCGACGGCGTAGTCCATGAAGCCCCGCGGCGGCTCGGGGAAGCGGCCGCCCAGGGGGCGCAGGGCGAGCGCGACGCGCTCCCCGGGGCAGGCGCTCGCCCGCTCCAGGGCGTCCGGGCCGGTGATCACGAGGTCGGCGGCGGCCGGGTCGCCCCCGACGTCGGCCACGACGCCGACCGAGGAGCAGGCGAGCAGCCAGACGGCGGTCTGCCAGTGGGCGGGCAGCAGGACGGCGGCGCGCATGCCGGGCTCGGCGGCCAGGTCGCCTTGGAGCAGATTGGCGGTCTTCGCCACCCAATTGGCGAAAGTGGCGACGGACAGTTCCACGCGCTCGCCGGTGGCGTCGTCGTAGAAGGTCACCAGCGGGCGGGCCGGGTCCGCGGTGAGCGCGGAACGTAGCAGGTCGGCAGGGGTGCGGTCGGTGGCGTTCATCGGCGTCAGGGTACGCCGCGGGGCCGCTGACGGGCAGTCGGACGCAGGCGCGGCAAGGGGACGGGGAGGCCGTCGGGGCCGACTCGCCGTCAACCGGAAAAATGGACAGATGTGTGATGATATGTCCAGGATTTCTGTCATGCGTGGAAACCGTGGAAACCTCGTCTCCTCGACCGTCACCGCCTGCGCCGCCGTGCTGACCCTGCCCTTCCTCGCCACCCCCTCCGGCGCGGCCGTGGCCACCACCACCCCGCCGGACGGTCCCGCACCCGAGGCCGCCCCGGGCGCCACCGCGCCCGCCGTGCCCGGCTCGACGCGTTCGCTGCCGCTGGTGCCGCTCGGCCACAAGAGCCGCGCCGCGGGCGTGCGGCGCGGCGAGATGGGCGTCTCGGCCCGGGACGTCAGGCCGTTCTCGCTGGTGGGCGTCGTGTGGGACGACGCCACGGCGGAGTTGCGAGGACACGTGGAGATCCGCACCCGCGCGCTGGACACCCATGCCTGGTCCGGCTGGCAGGACGTGCAGGAGCACGACGACGACCGCCCCGACCTGGACTCGGCCGAGGCGCGCGGCGGCAGCC
Organism: Streptomyces olivoverticillatus; assembly: GCF_014203555.1. GTDB lineage: Bacteria > Actinomycetota > Actinomycetes > Streptomycetales > Streptomycetaceae > Streptomyces > Streptomyces olivoverticillatus. The sequence continues at coordinate 492,595 of NZ_JACHJH010000005.1, forward strand.
TGCGCGGCTCCACCGCGCCGCTGTGGGTCGGCGCCTCCGACGCCGTCCAGGTGAGGGTCCGCCAGGACCCGGTGGCCGGCCGGACGTCCGAGTCCTCCGCACTGCCCTCCGGGCTGAAGCTGGAACTCGTCGACCCCGGTACGGACCCGGCCAAGGGCGCCGCACGGACGGCCGGCCGGCGCGGTGCCCCGCCCGTGCCCACCGACGAGGAGAACGCCGCCTCGGCCGCCAACGCCCCGCTCGCCCCGCTGGGCGCCCTGGAGATCCCGGCCCTCGACAAGCCCGCCTCCGAAGGGGACGTCGCCGCGACCCACGTGGACGGCGCGGGGCGCGAGGGGCGGCCCTCCGACTCCCGCGGCGACTCGGACTCCACCGTCCCCGGCCTGCCGACCACCGACGGCCCCTCCGACGATCCCTCCGACGGCCCGACCGACAGTCCGACCGACATCCCGTCCGGCGGTCCGACCGACAGTCCCACCGACAGCCCTTCCGACGGCATCGACCCGGGCGACTCCTACCCGTCCGACGACAGCGAGGCCTCCGACTCGGGCGGCCCCGACCTCGGCCGCTACGTGGGCCCCCGCCCCCGCATCGTCACCCGGGCGGGCTGGGGCGCAGACGAGTCCATCCGCGAGCGCAACTTCCCCTACACCAAGACCGTGAAGGCCGCGTTCGTCCACCACACGGCCTCCGGCAACGGCTACAGCTGCGCACAGTCGGCCTCCGTCATCCGCGGTATCTACCGCTACCACGTGGTCAGCAGCGGCTGGCGGGACATCGGCTACAACTTCCTCATCGACAAGTGCGGCACCGTCTACGAGGGGCGGGCAGGCGGTGTGGCGAAACCCGTCAGAGGCGCCCATACTCTCGGTTTCAACACCAACAGCATGGGGATCGCCGTTCTCGGATCCTTCGGAAAAAGCAACCCGTCCAGTGCCGCGGTGGACGCCGTGGCCGCCCTCACTTCATGGAAGCTCGGCCTCTACGGCGTGAACCCGCTCGGCACCGCCTCGCTGGTGTCCGGCGGCGGCAACCTCTTCAAGAAGGGCGCCACGGTACGGCTCAAGGTGATCTCCGGGCACCGGGACGGCTACGCCACCGAATGCCCTGGTGAGCGCCTCTACAGCCGCCTCGGCGGGGCCCGCTCGGCGGCCGCCCGCCTCCAGGGGCGCTGACCGGGCGCGGCCGGAGGGGTACGTTCTGCATACACTGGCCGCCGATCACGGCCCGGCCCCAGCAGGAAGCAGAGACGACAGGTGACAGAAGCGATCCTCCTGGTCGGCGGCAAGGGCACCCGGCTGCGCCCGCTGACGGTGCACACCCCCAAGCCGATGGTGCCGGCGGCGGGCGTCCCGTTCCTCACCCACCAGCTCGCCCGTGCGCGGGCGGCGGGCGTCGAGCACATCGTGCTCGCCACCTCGTACCTCGCCGAGGTCTTCGAGCCCTACTTCGGCGACGGGTCGGAGCTCGGCCTGCACCTGGAGTACGTGACCGAGGAGGAACCCCTCGGCACCGGCGGCGCCATCCGCAACGTGGCCTCCCGCCTGCACTCCGCCCCCGGCGACCCGGTGCTGATCTTCAACGGCGACATCCTCACGGGCCTGGACATCGAGGCCCTCGTGGACACCCACCGCACCACCGGCGCGGACGTCTCCCTGCACCTGACCCGCGTCGAGGACCCCCGGGCCTTCGGACTGGTGCCGACCGACGAGACGGGCCGCGTCACGGCGTTCCTGGAGAAGCCCCAGACGCCCGAGGAGATCGTCACCGACCAGATCAACGCGGGCGCCTACGTCTTCAACCGCTCGATAATCGACTCCATCCCGGAAGGCCGGCCCGTCTCGGTCGAGCGCGAGACCTTCCCCGGGCTGCTGGCGTCCGGCGCCCATCTGCAGGGCATGGTCGACTCCACCTACTGGCTCGACCTCGGCACCCCGCAGGCCTTCGTCCGCGGCTCGGCCGACCTCGTCATGGGCCGCGCCCCCTCCCCGGCCGTCCCCGGCCGCTGCGGCGACCGCCTCGTCCTCGACACCGCCGAGGTCGCCCCCGACGCCAAGCTCATGGGCGGCACGGTCATCGGCGCGGGCGCACGCGTGGAGCCGGGCGCGCGGATCGACGGCAGCACGGTCCTGGACGGCGCGGTCGTGGAGTCGGGCGCCCGCATCCGCGACTCCCTGATCGGCGCGGGGGCCCGCATCGGGGCGCGCACGGTCCTGGACGGCGCCGTCATCGGCGACGGCGCCCACATCGGCCCCGACAACGAACTGTGCGCGGGGGCCCGCATCTGGTGCGGCGCCCGCATCCCCCAGTCGGCGATCCGCTTCTCCTCGGACCAGTAGGCCCCGGCGGGGGCCGCGTACCCTGGCCAGGATGGCAACGGCAACGCGGAGCTGGGCCCCACCGGGCCCGTACGACCTGGACCGCACCCTGCGCGTCCTGGCCCGCGGCCCCGGCGACCCCGCCTTCCGCGCCGCACCGGACGGCTCCCTCTGGCGCGCCAGCCGCACCCCGGCCGGCCCCGGCACCCTGTGCCTGACCGTCCGGGACGGCGCCGTCCACGGCCGGGCGTGGGGGCCCGGCGCCGCCTGGCTGCTGGAGACGCTCCCCACGCTGCTCGGCGCCGAGGACGACCCCGCCGCGTTCGTACCCCGCCACCGGCTCCTGGCCGAGGCGCACCGCCGCAACCCCGGGCTGCGGCTGGCCCGCACCGGCCTGGTCCTGGAGTCTCTGATCCCCTCGATCCTGGAGCAGAAGGTCACCAGCGACGAGGCGTACCGCGCCTGGCGCCTGCTGCTGCAGCGCTTCGGCGAGCCCGCTCCCGGGCCGGCCGACGGCCCGGCCGCCCGGATGCGGGTCATGCCGGATCCGCGGACCTGGGCGCTGATCCCGTCCTGGGAGTGGCACAAGGCGGGCGTCGACGCCAAGCGGTCGTCGACGATCCTGCGCGCGGTCCGCGTGGCGGCGCGCCTCGAAGAGGCGGCGGCCATGGACGAGACCCGCGCCGCCGCCCGCCTGCAGGCGGTCCCCGGCATCGGCCCGTGGACGGCGGCCGAAACGCTTCAGCGCAGCAACGGCGCGGCCGACGCGGTGACCACGGGCGACCTGCACCTGCCGAAGACCGTCGGCTATGCGCTGACGGGCGAGCGCGGCACGGACGACGCGGGCATGCTCGAACTGCTCGCCCCGTACGCGGGACAGCGGCACCGGGCGTGCCGCCTGATCCTGCTGAGCGGGGTGACGCCCCCGCGCCGGGCGCCGCGCTTCTCGGTGCGCGACTTCAGCGGCATCTGAAGCGGCATCCGAAGCGGCATCCGAGCCTCACCGCACCGCTATGAACGCCCCCGCGTCCCGGGCCGGCCGGGCGCCGGGCTCGGCCGCCGGGCGGCCGATCGCCACCGCACCCATCGGATCCCAGCCCTCCGGCAGCTCCAGGACCTCCCGCACCACGTCGCGGCAGAACATCGTCGAGGACACCCACGCCGACCCCAGCCGCTCGCTCGCCAGCGTGACCAGGAAGTTCTGCACGGCGGCACCGGCCGCCACGACGAACATCTCCCGCTCCGCCGTGCTGCGCCGCGCGTCCGGGTAGGCGTGGGAGCCCTCCGTCACCAGGCACGGCACCGCCAGGTACGGCGCGCGGCGCAGCACGTCCCCGCGGCGCACCCGCTTGGCGATGCTCTCCTCCGAGCGCCCGTCGGCGCGCAGGTCCGCGATCCAGGCGTCCCGCATCGCGTCCAGCAGCCGCACCCGCGACTCCTCGGACTCCAGCAGGACGAAGCGCCACGGCGTGGTGTGGTGCGGCGCCGGCGCGGTGACCGCGGCGGCGACGGCGCGCCGCACGGCCTGCGGGTCCACCGGCTCGTCGGCGAACTCCCGCACGGTGCGCCGCAGCGTCATCGCTTCCCGTACGGCCTCGGAGGCGCCCAGCCGGAACATGTCGTCCACGGCGGGCCGCACCAGCTCGCGGGCGCCCTCCTCCTCGTCGCCCCCGGTGACGTGCCCCAGCCCGCGCACCACGGCCACCGGCAGCCCGCCGGCCTTGCCCTTGACCAGGTCGCCCGCGGCGGCCAGCTCGTCGGCGGTGGCGACGACGGTGGCGACCAGGGGGTTGCCGTGGGTGTCCGTGCCGCCGCGCAGGTCGTCCAGGACGCGCAGGCCCGCGGCGCCGATCGCGATGTCGGTCAGGCCCTTGCGCCAGGGCCGCCCGGAGGTGTCGGTGACGATCACGCCGACGTCCACACCGAGCGCGTCCCGCACGCCGGTGCGGATGCGGCGGGCCGAGGCGTCCGGGTCCTCGGGCAGCAGCAGCACGGTGCCCGAGGGGGTGTTGGAGGCGTCGACGCCGGCCGCGGCCATCACCAGGCCGAGCCGGTTCTCGACGATGCGCAGGGGGCCGCGCCGGGCCACCAGCCGGACGGACTCGGCATCGATCGCGGCCTCGCGGTCCGCCGCCTGCACGATGCGGTCCTCGGCCTTGCTGACGATCTTCGAGGTGACGATCAGGACGTCGCCGTCGGCCAGGCCCGGCAGCCCCTCGGCGGTGGCCGCCAGCGTGATGAGCTTGGCGAGGTCGTCCCCGGGCCGGACTTCGGGGATGCCGGGCAGCGCCCAGGCGCGGAAGCCGGGGGCCGTGCTCATGCCCGTACCTCCCCGGCCAGCGCCAGTGCCTCGGCCGCCATCTTCGCCGTGGCGTCGGTGTCGGTCATCATCAGCGGCACCGCGCGGCAGCGGATGCCCGCGGCCTCGACCTCGGCCACCGCCTGCGCGTCGACGGTGTCCACCAGCCAGCCGTCCAGCAGATCGGAGCCGTAGTGCCGGGCGACGGCCGCGGCGGTGGACTCGACGCCGACGGCGGCCAGCACCTTGTCGGCCATGCCGCGCACCGGGGAGCCGCCGACGATGGGGGAGAGGCCGACGACGGGTGCGTCCGCGGCGGCGACGGCCTCGCGGATGCCGGGCACGGAGAGGATGGAGCCGACGCTGACGACGGGGTTGGACGGCGGGAAGAGGATGACGTCGGCGGCGGCGAGGGCTTCGAGCACGCCAGGCGCGGGCTTGGCCTCCTCCGCGCCGACCGGCACGATCGCGTGGGCGGGCACCTCGGCCCGCAGCCGCACCCAGTACTCCTGGAAGTGGACGGCCTTGCGGGCGCCCTCCAGGTCCACCAGGACATGGGTCTCGACGCGGTCGTCGGTCATCGGCAGCAGCCGCACGCCCGGCTGCCACCGGGCGCACAGCGCCTCGGTGACCGCGCTCAGCGGATATCCGGCGGCCAGCATCTGGGTGCGCACGATGTGCGTGGCGAAGTCGCGGTCGCCCAGGCCGAACCACTCGGGGCCCACGCCGTAGGCCGCGAGCTCCTCCTTCACGGCGAAGGTCTCGCCGGCGCGGCCCCACCCCTGCTCCTCGTGGATGCCGCCGCCGAGCGTGTACATCACCGTGTCGAGGTCGGGACAGACCTTGAGACCGAAGAGGTGGATGTCGTCACCGGTGTTGCCGATGACGGTGATGTCCGCGTCGGGGACTGCTGACTTGAGGCCACGGAGGAAGCGGGCGCCCCCGATCCCGCCGGCCAGAACCACAATGCGCTGCATGGGGGCAGTCTGTCAGCAGCCGCCCGGCGGCACGGCACCCGGAGGGGTGCCCGTCACATGCCCGTCACAGCGCGGCGGCCTCGGCCGAGGGCCGGGCGGCGGCGCCGCAGTGCGGGCGGTGCATCGGCATCTCGGTGAGGCCGGGGAAGTAGACGTGCAGGCTGACGGCCGGCTCCAGGGAGTCGTTGACGACCTCGTGGGCGTAGCCGGGCGCGAAGACGCGCTGGGCGCCCGCGCCCAGCACTCGGCGCGCGCCGGTGGAGCGCTCGGTGAGCTCGCCCTCCAGGACGGTCAGCACGCCGGAGGAGCGGCCGTGGTCGTGGAGCCCGCTGCCCTGGCCGGGCACCCAGCTCAGCAGCCACACCTCGTAGCCGGGGCCGGTGCGCAGCCGGTGGTACCAGCGGGTGACGGCGTCGTAGCGGACGAGGTGGGCCCAGGCGGCGCGGTCGGCGGCGACGGCGCGGGCCAGGCCCGCGAACTCGGCGACGGTGGCGGGGTGGGCGGCGGGCGGCGGCATCAGGTGCGGGATGGCGAGCGGGTCACCGGCGATCTGGACGTCGCTGTTCATATGCGTTCGGTTCCTCGGCGAAAGTGCTGGGGCGGCGCGGTGCTGTGGCGGGATGCATCGATTGCGGATGCATACGAGCGCGTACGGGCGCAGGGGCGTGCGGCACGAAGCCGGCCGGAAGTGCGACCGTGCGGGCGGGGAGAATCAGCCGGAGCTCTGGGGCATCAACAGCTGGAACAGCGACAGCGCGCCTGGGCAGCACAGCGGGACCCGTAGGCACGGGTCAGGCTGAGGTTCCGCATGGCGGAAGCCATGGGGAAAGAGGTCGCTGGCATGCCGACAAGGAGACCGGCTCGACGGCGCCCCTGTCAACCGCATGTCCGTTTTGGCGTCAATCGTTCACTCTATCGGTTACTGAGCGGGACGAAAGGTTTCCGTTCCGTGAGGACCGGACAAGGGCCGTGCATCCAAAGCCACCCGTTAAGCCGTGATGCAACGGCTTCGCCCTGCTTGACGTCCTCTTTTCCGAGGGTCCCCCGAGGGTTTCCCGAGTGAGGGACGGGGCACCTGTGGCGGCCGAGGGAAGTGTCCACTCTTGTGGCGATTTGGCAACTTTACGCTCAGCCTTGGTTCCGCAGAGTGAATAAGGGGCTCAATAGCAGATCCCGGCTTGACTGGCCCGGATCGCCGCACTTGTAATTTCACTCGTGTCGTTCTGCCGCAACTGATCGCGGCAGCACACGGGGACGCAATGACAGACGAGGGGCGCACATGACCGAGCTGTTCCAGCAACTGCTGGTCGAGGAGGCGGACGAGGAGCTCGGCTGGCAGGAGCGCGCACTGTGCGCTCAGACCGACCCCGAGTCCTTCTTCCCCGAAAAGGGCGGATCCACGCGTGAGGCGAAGAAAGTCTGCCTTGCCTGTGAAGTCCGTTCCGAATGCCTTGAGTATGCCCTGGCCAACGATGAACGCTTCGGAATCTGGGGCGGTTTGTCCGAACGTGAGCGCCGCCGCCTCAAGAAGGCCGCGGTCTGACGGTCACGGTCCGAGACCGACGTCACGACCTGACGACATGTCTTACCCAGGGCTCGCCAAGGGGAATGAAGGGCCGCCCGGTCCGCACACTCCCGCACCACGCTTCATACCGCACGGTCCGCCTCTCGCGCCCCGCAAGCGAGAGGCGGACCGCTGTGTTCGCAGCCACTAGGGTGGGTGGCCGTCCGAGACGTACCGACGCCTCCCGGGGCGCTCACACGTCCACCGCAGCCCACTGAACCGGGGCCCGTACCTGCCATGTTCGACCCCACCATCCCCCCGGCGTTCCCCCGGCACGTCGTCACCGCCGTGCTCGTCGCCCACGACGGCGCGCGCTGGCTGCCCGACGCCCTCTCCGGCCTGCTCGGCCAGGAGCGGCCGGTGCAGCAGGCGGTCGCCGCGGACACCGGCAGCGCCGACCACTCCGCACAGCTGCTCGCCGACGCCCTCGGCGACGACAAGGTCCTGCACCTCGCCCGCCGCGCGGGCTTCGGCACGGCCGTCGACGAAGCCGTCCGCACGGCCGCCAGGCTCACCGCCGAGGAGCTCCCCTACCTCAAGAGCTCCAGCGGCTGGGACCCCGTCGGCCGTACCTGGCGCGAGAACGGCCAGGATCCGTCCGACCCCTCCGGCGCGTACGACTCCTACGACTCGCGCCGGACGGACCTCGAGCCCGTGCAGTGGCTCTGGCTCCTGCACGACGACTGCGCCCCCGACCCCGCGGCCCTGCACGAACTGCTGCGCGTGGCCGACTCCGACCCCCACGCCGCCGTCGTCGGCCCCAAGCTGCGCAGCTGGTACGACCGCAGGCAGCTGCTGGAGGTCGGCGCCTCCATCGCCCGCAGCGGCCGCCGCTGGACCGGCCTGGAGCGCCGCGAGCAGGACCAGGGCCAGCACGACCAGGTGCGCCCCGTCCTGTCCGTCTCCACCGCGGGCATGCTCGTGCGCCGCGACGTGTGGGAAGAGCTCGGCGGCTTCGACCCCCGCCTGCCCCTGATGCGCGACGACGTCGACCTGTGCTGGCGCGCCCACGCCGCCGGACACCGCGTCCTCGTCGCCCCCGACGCCGTCCTGCGGCACGCCGAGGCATCCGCCCGCGAGCGCCGCCCCGTCGACTGCGTGGGCCGCAGACCGGCCAACCCGCACCGCGTCGACAAGGCCGGCGCCGTCTACACCCTGCTCGCCAACAGCCGGGGCCCCCTGCTGCCCTACGTCATGCTCCGCGTGGTGCTCGGCACCCTGCTGCGCACCCTCGGCTACCTCGTCGGCAAGGCCCCCGGACAGGCGCTCGACGAACTCGCCGGCTTCGCGGGCATCCTGCTGCGCCCCGGGCGCATCCTCGCGGCGCGCAAGCGGCGCGGGCGGCCGAAGACCCCGCCCGGCGAGCTGCGGCCGCTCTTCCCGCCGCCCGGAGCCACCCTCCGCGCCACCGTCGAACAGCTCGCCAGCGACTTCGGCGCCCGTGCGGACGACGGCCAGTCCTCCGCCGGACGCCACGGCGCCGTCGAATCCGGCCCCGGCGGCGATGACGCCGACTACCTGGAGATCGAACAGTTCACGCGGCTCAAGCGCATCGCGCGCAGACCCGCCCCCGTCCTCTTCGCCCTCCTGCTGCTCGTCTCCGCCGTGGCCTGCCGCGGCCTGTTCGGCGGCGGCTCCCTCTCCGGCGGCGCCCTGCTGCCCGTACCCGACCACCTCTCCGGGCTCTGGTCGGCCTACACCGCGGCCTGGCACCCCGTCGGCACCGGCAGCACCGCGGGCGGCCCCCCGTACGCGGCCGTCCTCGCCGCCCTCACCACGCTCTGCCTCGGCTCCACCGGCTTCACCCTCACCCTGCTGCTGGTCTGCTCGGTGCCCCTGGCCGGACTTACCGCCTACTTCGCCTCCCGCCCCCTGGTCTCCTCCCGGCTGCTGCGCGCCTGGGCGAGCGTCGCCTACGCCTTCCTGCCCGCCGCCACCGGCGCCCTCGCCACCGGACGGCTCGGCACCGCCGTGCTCGCCGTGCTGCTGCCGCTCATGGCACGCGCGGCCGTCACCGCCGGCGGCTTCCGGGACCCGGCCGCGCGCCCCGGCTGGCGCGCCTGCTGGACGTACGCCCTCCTGCTCACCGTCACCACCGCCTTCACCCCCGTGGTGTGGCCGCTGGCGCTGCTGCTGGGACTGGGCGTGCTGGCGCTGCGCGCCCGCAGCACCGCCGCGAGCCTGGCCGTGTACGGCCCACGCCTGCTTGCGGCCACGGGCACCCCCCTCGTCGTCCTCGCGCCGTGGTCGCTCGGCCTGTTCACCGACCCGGCCCGCTTCCTCACCGAGGCCGGACTGGACTACGGGCACGGCACCGCCTCCGCCCTGCAGCTGCTCGCGGCCGACCCGGGCGGCCCCAAGACCCTCGGCTGGCTGCTGCTCCTCGGCGTCGTCCTCGCCGCGCTCGCCGCCCTGCTGCGCCCGGACCGGCAGTCCGCGATCCGTACCGCCTGGGCCGTGGCGCTCACCGGACTGCTGTGCGCTGCTCTGTGGGGGCACCTCCCAGCGGTAGCTGGGGGACGCTCGGCCTGGGCCGGGCCCGCCACCCTCCTCTACGGCCTCGGCCTGCTGGCCGCCGCGGCCGTCGGCGCCGAGGGCTCGCGCGAGCGGGTTGCCGCGCTCAGCTTCGGCTGGCGGCAGCCCGTCGCGGGCCTGATCGCACTGGCCGCCGGGGCCGCCCCGCTGGTCGCCGCCGGCGCCTGGATGGTCACCGGCGCCGACGGGCCGCTGGAGCGCCGGGACCCGGTCCAGGTGCCCGCGTTCGTCGCCGAGGAGGCCGGCACCCGCGACCAGCCCCGCACCCTCGTGCTCGGCGGGGAGGAGGGCCGGGTCGCCTACACCCTCGTCCGCGGCTCCGGAGCACGCCTGGGCGATGCCGAACCGTCCGCGGCCGCGGGCCGCGACAAGCGGCTCGACGCCATGGTCGCGGGCCTCGTCGCCGGCTCCGGCGCCGACCAGGCGGGCCGCCTCGGCGACTACGCCGTCGGCTATGTGCTCGTCCGCGACAGCGCACCCAAGTCCATGGGCCGCGTCCTGGACGCCACCCCCGGCCTGACCCGGCTCAGCTCGCAGGACCGCAGCTCGCTGTGGCGGGTCGACCGGCAGGTCGCCCGCGTCACGATCGTCGGCGGTACGGGCCGGCAGGACGCACAGGCGAGCGCACCGGTGGCGGTGGCCTCCGGGCCCGTCGAGGCGCACACCACCATCCCCGCGGGCGCCGGCGACCGGGTGCTGCGCATCGCCGACAAGGCCGCGCCCGGCTGGCGGGCCACGCTCGACGGCAAGCCGCTGAGCCGCACCACCGTCGACGGCTGGGCCCAGGGCTTCCGACTGCCCTCCGGCGGCGGCAAGCTGGCCCTGACCTACGAAGCGCCCACCGGCCGCACGGTCTGGCTGTGGACGCAAGGAGCGCTCGCGCTCGTCCTCGTAGTCCTCGCGCTGCCGGGCCGCCGCCGGCAGGTCGACGACGACCTGCCGGAGGCCGAACCGGCCGCGCCCGTGGCGGAAGCGGCCGTACCGGCGCAGCCCGCCGCGGGGGAGGGCCGCCGGGCCCGCAGGCTCCGGGCGGCCGCGCAGGCCGCCGCCCCCGAGGCGCCCGAGGTGCCCGAGCCCCCCGCCCCGGCCCCCGCCGCCGATCCCTACGAGCCCGTGGCCGCACCCGACGCGGATCCCTACGCCGCCGTGCCGCATCAGCAGCAGTACGCCGAGTGGGAGGCGTACTACGGGCAGCAACAGCCCTATCAGGAGGGCGGCTACGGCTACGACGGCTCGTACCAGCAGCAGTACCCGGCCTCCTACGACGACGGCACCGGCGGCACCGGCGGCGCCTACGACCCGTACGGCTACGGGCAGATCCCCGAACAGGGCCAGCCCTACGACACGACGTACGGCGGTGGCAGCCACCCCCGCCGTGACGGGAGCGAGCAGCAGTGAAGCGCACCACCCTGTCTCTGTTCGCCGTCACGGCCTCGCTCGCCGTCGTCACCGGCGTGGCGGCTCTCAACCCCCCGTCGCACGGCGGCGGCACGGGCCCGAAGACGGCCGCGCGGCTGCCGGTGCAGCGGACGACGCTGCTGTGCCCGGCACCCACCTCCTCCGACGTGGGGGAGACGACGTACACGGCGTTCACGCCCCAGGGCAAGGGCGGCGGTTCGGGATCCTCGGCCGACCTGCTGGCGGCAGCGGGCGCGGCAGTGAAGACCGACCCGAAGGGTGATCCGAAGACGGACGCCAAGAAGGACAAGAAGAAGGAGGACAAGGGCCAGCCGCAGGAGACCGGCAAGCCCGTCCTCTCCCTCAAGGAGCCGGGCAAACCGGTCACCGTGACCACCGACCGCTCGGACGCGCCCGCCCTCTTCGGTACGGCCGACGGGCTGCTCGCCCCGGGCTGGACGGCACAGCAGACCACCACCATCAGCGCGGGCAGCGGCCGCGGGCTGCACGGTCTGGCCTGCGGGGCCCCCGACACGTCCTTCTGGTTCCCCGGCGCGAGCACCGCCAAGAGCCGCCAGGACTATGTGCACCTGACGAATCCGGACAACACGGCCGCCGTCGTCGACCTCGAGCTCTACGGCAAGGACGGCCGGATCAACGCCCCCACCGGAGAAGGCGTCAACGTTCCGCCCCACTCCACCGTGCCCGTGCTGCTGTCGACGCTGACGGACGCCCCGACGGAGAGCCTGACCCTGCACGTGGCGGCCCGGTCGGGCCGCGTGGGGGCCGCGGTCCAGGCGTCCGACGAGAAGACCGGCGGCGACTGGCTGGCGCCCTCCGCCGACGCCTCGACCGACGTGGTGCTGCCGGGCATCCCCGCCGACGCCACGTCCGTACGGCTCGTCGCCTTCGCGCCCGGCTCGGCGGATGCGGACCTCAAGCTGCGGCTGGCCGGGCCGAGCGGCTCGATCAGCCCGGCCGGGCACGAGTCGCTGCACGTCAAGAGCGGTATGACGGCCGACGTCGACCTGGGCGACGTCACCAAGGGCCAGGCCGGTTCGCTGCTGCTGACGGCGGACCGCGGCAGCGGGGCGGTCGTCGCCGCGCTGCGCGTGACGCGCGGGAAGGACGACAAGCAGGAGACGGCGTTCATCCCGGCCACGCCCGCCATAGAGGGCCGCGGCACGGTCGCCGACAACCGCGCCAAGGCGAGCACCCTCGCACTGGCCGCCCCCGGCAAGGAGGCGCAGGTGAAGGTGACGTCCTCGGCGGGCAGCGAGGGCGGCACCCCGGTCAGTAAGACGTACACCGTCAAGGCGGGCACCACCCTGTCCGTGGAGCCCCCGCAGCCGGACGGCGCCAAGGGCGGGTACGCGGTGACGGTGGAGAAGGTCTCCGGCGGCCCGGTGCACGTCTCGCGCATGCTGGCGCTGCCCAAGGACGGCGTCCCCATGTTCACGGTCCAGCCGGTGCCGGACGACCGCTCCGCGGTGGCGGTGCCGGAGGCGGGGCAGGACCTGTCGCTGCTGACGGGCGACGGGAAGCGCTGAGGGGCGGGCTCAGTCCTGCCCGTAGCGCGGGTCCACCGACTCGGGCGCGAGCCCGAGCAGCTCGGCGACCTGCTCGACCACGACCTCGTGAACGAGCAGGGCACGCTCGTCACGCGTTTTGGTGCGGATTTCCACCGGGCGGCGGTAGACGACGATCCGGTCGGGGTCCTCGCCGTGGGCGGCGACGTAGCTCCCGAGGGGCACCGAGTCGCCGTCGAGGAGCGGATCCCACTCCCCGGGGGTCTCCGGGCCGGTGACGGGCACCTCCTGGACGAGGAACTCGACGGCCGCGAGCTGCGGCCAGCGCCGCTCGAGCCGCTCCGCGGAGTCGTGCACCAGGTCGGCGAAGGCCTCGGCGCGGCTGGCCGACAGCGGCACCTGCGGCGGGGCGATCGGCCCGCGCATGCCCCGCCCGTGGCGGTCGCGGTGGCGCGGACGCGGTCCGGCCGGGTGGGGGGAGTCCCCGGCGGAAGCCGGTGGAGGTACGGGGCTGTCCATCACCCTTGAGGGTATCCGTCGGCCGACCGTGTGCACGCCGTAGCCGCCCATCTCATGGCATGTCGCCCCTTGAACATTCCAGTCATCTATGCGATCAATTACGGCCACCTACGCGACCGGCGGTCGCATGATGAATGACACTATGTGTACCCGAAGGTGACTGTTTTCATTGTCGCCGGACCCCGTGCTTCCTGCTCCCCGCGCAGGTCAACCAGGCGGTTCGGCAAGGGCGTCCACCGGACGAACCGGGACGACACGGAGGGGTGAGCCGGGGGTGAGTCGTCGCGGCCCGCTCAAGAGTGCGGTACCGTCCAACCTCGTGAGCCCTGTACGTCGCTGTTCGCGCACCGCGTGCGGCCGCCCGGCCGTCGCGACGCTGACGTACGTCTACGCCGATTCGACCGCCGTCCTCGGCCCGCTCGCCACCTACGCCGAGCCCCACTGCTACGACCTGTGCGCCGAGCACTCCGAGCGCCTGACCGCACCCCGCGGCTGGGACGTCGTGCGCCTCGCCGTGGACTCCGGGCCCGCCCGCCCCAGCGGCGACGACCTCGAAGCGCTCGCCAACGCCGTGCGCGAGGCCGCCCGTCCGCAGGAACGCACCGCCGCCCAGGGCCACCAGCCGGGCCCCGCCGCCCGCGGCGCCGACCCGATGGAGGTCGCCCGCAGGGGCCATCTCAGGGTGCTGCGCTCGCCCGACTCCTGACGGCTCGTCCCGCCAGGTAGGTTTGCTCCGTAGCGGACCGGATTCCAGGAGGGATTGGCTGTGGCTGACCTGTCGCAGATCGTGAAGGCGTACGACGTACGCGGCGTGGTCCCCGACCAGTGGGACGAGTCCCTGGCCGGGCTGTTCGGCGCGGCCTTCGCCGAAGTCACCGGCGCCCGCGCCATCGTGGTCGGCCACGACATGCGGCCCTCCTCGCCCGGACTGTCCGGCGCCTTCGCGCGCGGCGCGGCGGCCCGTGGCGTGGACGTCACCGAGATCGGGCTCTGCTCGACCGACCAGCTCTACTTCGCCAGCGGCCAACTCGGCCTGCCCGGCGCCATGTTCACCGCCAGCCACAACCCCGCCCAGTACAACGGCATCAAGATGTGCCGGGCCGGCGCCGCACCCGTCGGCCAGGACACCGGCCTGGGCGAGATCCGCGCCCTCGTCGAGCGCTGGATCGAGGACGGCGCCCCCGAGCCCGCCGCCACCGCCGGCACCGTCAGCCGGCAGGACGTCCTCGCCGACTACGCCGCACACCTGCGCTCGCTGGTCGACCTCGGCGCCATCCGGCTCCTGAAGGTCGTGGTCGACGCGGGCAACGGCATGGGCGGGCACACCGTCCCCTCCGTCGTCGACGGACTGCCGGTCGACCTGGTGCCCATGTACTTCGAGCTGGACGGCACGTTCCCCAACCACGAGGCCAACCCGCTCGACCCCAAGAACCTCGTCGACCTCCAGGCCAAGGTCCGCGAGACCGGCGCCGACATCGGCCTCGCCTTCGACGGCGACGCCGACCGCTGCTTCGTGGTCGACGAGCGCGGCGAGCCCGTCCCGCCGTCCGCGATCACCGCCCTGGTCGCCGCCCGCGAGCTCGCCAAGCACCCCGGCGGCACGATCATCCACAACCTGATCACCTCCTGGTCCGTCCCGGAGGTCGTCGAGGAGAACGGCGGCACGCCCGTCCGCACCCGCGTCGGACACTCCTTCATCAAGGAGGAGATGGCCCGCACCGGCGCGATCTTCGGCGGCGAGCACTCCGCCCACTACTACTTCCGCGACTTCTGGAATGCCGACACCGGCATGCTCGCTGCCCTCCACGTGCTGGCGGCGCTCGGCGGCCAGGACGGCACGCTCTCGGACCTCGTCCGGCAGTACGACCGCTACGCCGCCTCCGGCGAGATCAACAGCACCGTCGCCGACCAGACCGACCGCACCGCCGCGGTCAAGGCCGCCTACCAGGCCCTGGACGGCGTCCGGATCGACGAGCTCGACGGCCTGACCGTCACCACCGCCGACTGGTGGTTCAATCTCCGCCCCTCCAACACCGAGCCGCTGCTGCGCCTGAACGTGGAAGCGCGCGACGAGGCCACGGTGGCCCGCATCCGCGACGAGGTCCTGGCGATCGTGCGGGCCTGACCCCCGTTCGGACCCCCGGGACGGGGCGGGCAGGGGAAACGACCCCCGCACGCCCCGGCCCGTTCCCGCCCCGGCCCGGCAAGGGCTTACGCTGACCACACAGAACCGCACATCCCCGAAGGGAAGCCCCCATGCCGCTCGAAGCCGGTCTCCTGGAGATCCTCGCCTGCCCGGCGTGCCACGCCGCCCTCCGCGAGGAGAACGCCACCGAGGAGACCCCCGAGCTGGTGTGCGAGAGCCAGAGCTGCGGACTGGCCTACCCCATCCGTGACGGCATCCCCGTCCTCCTCGTGGACGAGGCCCGCCGCCCCGCCTGACCGACCCCGGCAGGCAGCACCCCGTACCCCTCGGCAACCGGAGGCTGAGCAACGGTGTTCGACGAGTCGCTCCTCGATGACCCCGACGGCCTCTCCCGCGCAGACCTCCACGGCCTGCTCCGCGGCGCCGCCGAATCCGGCGCCCGGGTCCGCACCGCGGCACGCAACGCCGCCGAGGCCGGCGTCGGCACCCTCGCCCCGGACGGCCGCCCGCGCGCCGTCCTGGTCGCGGGCCCCAGCCCCGCCGCCGTCTCCACGGCCGACCTGCTCACCGCCCTCGCCGGCGACACCTGCCCGGTCGCCCTGATCCGCCCGGCCGGCGTCGCCCCCGCCCCCGGCGCCCTGCGCTGGGCGCTCCCCGGCTGGACCGGCCCGCTCGACCTGCTGCTCGTCGCCAGCCCCGACGGCACCGAGCCCGGCCTCGCCCTCCTCCTGGAACAGGCCTACCGCCGCGGCTGCTCCGTCGTCTCCGTCTCCCCGGCGGGCAGCCCCCTCGCCGAGGCCACCGCCCAGGTACGCGGTCTGGCGATCCCGCTGACCACCATGCCGTACGAGGCCACGATGAGCGCCGGTGAACCCGCCGGCAAGGACGCCGACAGCGTCCTGCCCACCGGCCCCGGCACCCTCTGGTCGCTGATCACCCCGCTGCTCGCCCTCACCGACCGGATCGGCCTGCTCAGCGCGCCGCCCTCCGCGCTGGAAGCGCTCGCCGACCGCCTCGATACGATCGCCGAGCGTTGCGGTCCCGCCATCGCCACCTACAACAACCCGGCCAAGACCCTGGCCGCCGAGCTCGCGGACACCCTCCCGCTCATCTGGACCGAGGGCGAACTCGCCGCCGCCGCGGGCCGCCGCTTCGCGACCGTCCTCGCCGCCCTGGCCGGCCGCCCGGCGCTCGCCGCCGAGCTGCCCGAGGCGCTCACCACCCACGGCACCCTGCTGGCCGGCGACTTCGCCGCGGGCGCCGACCCCGAGGACTTCTTCCGCGACCGCGTCGAGGAGCCCGAGGCCCTGCACGCCCGCGTCGTCCTGCTCCGCGAATGCGAACCGGACGTCGCCTCGCCGTCCGGTGCCGCCCGTGAACTCGCCCTGCACCGCGACACCCCCGTCAGCGAACTGGAGGCGTCCGAGGGCGGCCCGCTGGAGACCGCCGCCGAGCTCCTGGCCATCACGGACTTCGCCGCCGTTTACCTGGCGCTCGCCTCCACCCCGTAAAACGGCCGGGCACCTCGAAATCCAGGCCCCGCACCGACAGTCAGGATCCCGCATGGACCGCCTCGCCAACACCGTGCGCCCCTACGCCTGGGGCTCCACCACCGCGATCCCCGAGCTCCTCGGCGTCCGGCCCACCGGCGAACCCCAGGCGGAACTGTGGATGGGCGCCCACCCGGGAGCCCCCTCCCGCATCGACCGCGGCCCCGGCCCCACCGCGCTCGGCGACGCGATCGCCGCCGACCCCGAAGGCGAACTCGGCCCCGACACCGTCCGCCGCTTCGGCCCCCACCTGCCCTTCCTCCTCAAGCTACTCGCCGCCGCCGACCCCCTCTCCCTCCAGGTCCACCCCGACCTCGAACAGGCGCGAGCGGGCTTCGCCGGCGAAGAGGCGCGGGACGTCCCGCACGACGCCCCGCACCGCAACTACAAGGACGCCAACCACAAGCCCGAACTGATCTGCGCGCTCACCACCTTCGAGGGCTTCTGCGGCTTCCGCGCCCCCGCCGTCACGGCCGAACTGCTCGCCGCCCTCGGCGTCGACTCCCTCAAGCCGTACGCCGACCTGCTGCACGCCCAGCCCGAATCGGACGCCCTGCGCGAGATCCTCACGGCCGTCCTCTCCGCCGACCGCGCCGCGATGGCCGACACGGTGACGGCGGCCGCGGCGGCCGCCGAGCGCCTCGCCGCAGAAGAGGGCCCGCACCACAAGGCGTACGCCGCCTACGCCACCATCGCCCGGCACTACCCCGGCGACCCCGGCGTCATCGCCGCCATGCTCCTCAACCACGTGATCCTCAACCCCGGCGAGGCCCTCTACCTCGGCGCGGGCGTCCCGCACGCCTACCTCAGCGGCCTCGGCGTCGAGATCATGGCCAACTCCGACAACGTGCTGCGCTGCGGGCTGACCCCCAAGCACGTCGACGTCCCCGAACTCCTGCGCGTCGTCCGCTTCGAGGCGTGCGCGCCCGCCGTACTGCGCCCCGAAGCGGACGAACACGGCGAAGAGGTCTACGAGACCCCCATCGACGAATTCCGCCTCTCCCGCTACGTCCTCGCCCCCTGCGCCGAACCCTTCACCGTGCTGCCGACCGGCACCCCGCAGATCCTGCTCTGCACGGAAGGCAGCGCCACCTTGTGCGACGCCGAGGGCGCCGAACTGCTGCTGGACCGCGGCGACTCCGCCTTCGTACGGGCCGGCGAGCGCGTCGAACTCAGCGGCGAGGCCACGGTCTTCCGGGCGACGGTCGCATTGGCGGGCTCGTCGGCCGCGTCGGTGACATCTGCTGCGTAGGCTGCTGCATCGGCCGGATCGGCTGTATCAGCCGTGTCGGCTGCATCGGTCGCGGCGAGCGAAAGGGATGAACGGCGCGTATGAGTGCATCAGGCGGGACCAAGGCGATCGTCGCGGCGCTGGGCGCGAACATGGCCATCGCGGTCAGCAAGTTCGTGGCGTTTGCGTTCAGCGGGTCGTCGTCGATGCTCGCGGAAGGCGTGCACTCGGTCGCCGACTCCGGCAACCAGGCGCTGCTGCTGCTCGGTGGCAAGAAGGCCCAGAAGAAGGCGAGCGAGGAGCACCCCTTCGGCTACGGCCGCGAGCGCTACGTCTACGGCTTCCTCGTCTCCATCGTGCTGTTCACGATCGGCGGTGTCTTCGCGCTCTACGAGGGTTACGAGAAGGTCGAGAACCCGCACGCGCTGGAGAACTGGTACTGGCCCGTGGGCGTGCTCGTCTTCGCGGTCGTGGCGGAGGGCTTCTCCTTCCGCACGGCCGTCAAGGAGTCGAACGAACTGCGCGGCGGACAGTCCTGGTCTTCCTTCATCCGCACGGCCAAGGCGCCCGAGCTGCCGGTCGTGCTGCTGGAGGACTTCGGCGCCCTCATCGGCCTCGTCCTGGCCCTGGGCGGCGTCGTCCTGTCGGTCACCACGGGCGACGGAGTGTGGGACGGCATCGCCACCCTGTGCATCGGTGCCCTGCTCGTCCTGATCGCCCTGGTGCTGGCCGCCGAGACGAAGTCCCTGCTTCTGGGCGAAGCCGCGGGCCCGGCGGAGCTCGCGAAGATCCGCGAGGCGGCGGTGGACGGCGAGTCGGTCACCCGCGTCATCCACATGCGCACCCTGCACCTGGGCCCCGAGGAGCTCCTGGTGGCCGCCAAGATCGCGGTCCGTGGCGACGACACTGCGGTCCAGGTGGCCCGAGCGATCGACGAGGCGGAGGAGCGCATCCGTGCGGCCGTCCCGATCGCCCGGGTGATCTACCTGGAGCCGGACATCTACAGCGAAGCGGCAGCGGCGGCGGGGGAGGACCCCAGGGCAACGCCGGGGGGAAGCGGCTGAGCCCCAGGGGCGGGAAGGGGCGGAAAGGGACGGGAAGGGACGCGGAAGGGACGGGGCCGGGGACGTCAGCGGATCTCCCCCAGCACCCGCATCGTCCCGGCCACACCCCCTGCCCCCAGCAACCGCCCCCGGAACCCGGCGTCCAGCAACTTCCGCGCCAGCAACGCCAGAATCCGCAAGTGCTCGTCCCCGGCCGCCTCCTCCGGCACGGCGATCATGAAGATCAACCGCGCCTTCGCCCCGTCCAAGGCCCCCCACTCGACCCCCTCCCCGGACCGCGCGAACCCCACGACCGGCTCCGTCACCGCATCCGTCTTCGCATGCGGAATCGCGATCTCCTCCCCGAGCCCGGTCGTCCCCAGCTCCTCCCGCGCGAGCGCGGCGGCAACCAGCCCGTCCAGGTCCCGGACCTTGCCCGTGGCGGCGAGCAGCTCGGCCATTTCCCGGATGGCGGCCTCCTTCTCGCCCGCGGCCAGCTCCTGCTTCACCGTGCGCTCGGTGAGATAACCGGAAAGCACCCGGGACCGGGCCTCCGGCACAGCCCCGGCCGGAGCCGGCGCCGGGACGGACGCGACGGTCACGGGGGCGGATACGACGGTCGCCGGGGCGGACGCGACGGTCGCCGGGGCGGCCGCACCCGTCGCGGTCCTGGCCCGCCCGACCGACATCAGCGTGACGGTCGTCAGCCCCGTCACCACGGCCCCGACGGTGATGGCCACCAGAAACATGGGCACTCCGCTCACCGCACCCAGCACGGCGACGATCGGACCGCCGTGCGGCACGCTGTCCTTGACCGCCGCGATCCCCGCGATCGCCCCGGCCACGGCACCGCCGGCCATATTGGCGGGGATCACGCGCGCCGGCCGGGCCGCAGCAAACGGAATGGCGCCTTCCGTGATGCCGAAGAAGCCCATGAACAGTGCTGCCAGCCCTGTTTCGCGCTCCTGATCGGTGAACATCCCCGGCCGCAGCAGCGTCGCGAGCCCCTGCCCGAGCGGCGGCACCGGGATCGCCGCCGCACACATGCCCATGATTTCCGGGTTCTTGGAGACGAGCCCCGCGCCGAACAGGAAGGCCGTCTTGTTGACCGGCCCGCCCATGTCGAACGCGATCATCAGCCCCAGGACGATCCCGAGCAGCGCCGCACTCGCGCCCGTGAGCCCGGCCAGCCAGCTCGTGAGGTGCTCGAAGAGCCAGGCGATGGGCCGGCCCAGGACGTAGATGAAGAACAGACCGAGCGCCGAGGTCGCCAGTACGGGGATGACGATGATCGGCATGATGGGCCGGACGAACTTCGGCACCCGGATCGTCTTGATCCACAGCACCAGATAGCCCGCCAGGAAGCCCGTCACGATGGCACCGATGAACCCGGCACCGGACTTCGAGCCGTAGAGCGCCCCCGTGTTGGCGATCCACCCGCCGATCATGCCGGGCACGAGCGCGGGCCGGTCGCCGATGGCGTAGGCGATGTAGCCGGACAGGACCGGCACCATCAGGGTGAAGCCGATGACGCCGATGTCGTTGACGTGCTTCCAGAAAGAGCCGTCCGGGATCACCAGGCCGCCGCTCGCCTGCGGATGTCCGCCCAGCGCCAGTGAAACGGCGATCAGCAGCCCGCCGACCACGACGAACGGGATCATGTACGACACGCCGTTCATCAGCGCTTTGTACGTGCCCCCTCGCCCGCCGCCCGCTCGTCCGCCACCTGCTTGCCCGGCCGTCGCGCTGCTCGCGGCCGCGCCTGCCTCGCCCTGTTGGACGGGTGCGCTCTGTACGCGCTCGATCAGCCGCTCCGGATGGTGAATCCCCTCGGCGACACCGACGACCACCACGCGCTTGCCGGCGAACCGGCTGCGGTCCACGTCCTTGTCAGCGGCGATGATGACCCCGTCCGCCTGTCTGACATCGTTGTCGGTCAGGACGTTCTCGGCCCCGATCGAGCCCTGGGTCTCCACCTTGATGTCGTGCCCGAGCGCCTGCGCCGCCTGCACCAGCTTCTCCGCCGCCATATAGGTGTGCGCGATTCCGGTCGGACAAGCCGTCACGGCAAGCAGCCGGAGCCGTTGCCCGCTGGCCCCCGCGCCCTCGGGGGCACCGGCTGGACTGGTCACGGAATCTCCTCACACGACGCAGGGCACCTTCATCATCTGACCGCATCCTGCAACACCCGACCGGCGGAGCAAAGGGAGGAAGTCCGGTAAGTCCACGGCCAATCCGGAATCTCTCGGTCCGAAAGATGCCGGGTCCCCAGGGGGGTCCAAGGGTCGGCATAGGGGCTGGGGTAGGGCAGGGCACGCGGTGTAGATTCGGCACAGAGCCAGACGTCGCTGCTGATGGCGGTCGGGCGGTCCGTACCGACGGACCGGCCGAGGGAGAGAGGGCCTCCGACGGACTGCGCTGCGGCCAGCGAACCAGTGTGCGACCGGAGTGTCCGCACTGGCATGACCGCGTGCACAGCCGTAACCACTCTCGCTCGCCCCTCAGGAGGAGCAGCCCGTTATGACTACCACCTCCACCGGCCAGGATTTCAAGGTCGCGGACCTGTCTCTGGCGGCTTTCGGTCGTAAGGAGATCACTCTCGCCGAGCATGAGATGCCCGGTTTGATGGCGATCCGTAAGGAGTACGCGCAGGCGCAGCCGCTGGCCGGCGCCCGTATCACTGGTTCGCTGCATATGACGGTGCAGACGGCCGTTCTGATCGAGACCCTGGTGGCGTTGGGTGCTCGGGTGCGGTGGGCGTCGTGCAACATCTTCTCGACCCAGGATCATGCTGCTGCCGCGATCGCGGTGGGTCCGCAGGGCACGCCGGAGGACCCGCGGGGTGTTCCCGTGTTCGCGTGGAAGGGCGAGTCGCTGGAGGAGTACTGGTGGTGCACGGAGCAGGCGCTGACCTGGCCGGATGCTGCCACGGGTGGTCCGAACATGATCCTGGACGATGGTGGTGACGCCACGCTCCTGGTGCACAAGGGTGTGGAGTTCGAGAAGGCGGGTGCGGCTCCGGACCCGTCAACGGCGGACAGCGAGGAGTACGCGCACATCCTCACCCTGCTGAACCGCACGCTGGGCGAGAACCCCCGGAAGTGGACCCGGCTGGCGTCGGAGATCCGGGGCGTCACCGAGGAGACCACCACCGGTGTCCACCGCCTGTACGAGATGCAGCAGGCCGGCTCGCTGCTCTTCCCCGCGATCAACGTCAATGACGCGGTGACGAAGTCGAAGTTCGACAACAAGTACGGCTGCCGCCACTCCCTCATCGACGGCATCAACCGCGCCACCGACGTCCTGATCGGCGGCAAGGTCGCCGTCGTCTGCGGCTACGGCGATGTCGGCAAGGGCTGCGCGGAGTCGCTGCGGGGCCAGGGCGCCCGGGTGATCGTCACCGAGATCGACCCGATCTGCGCACTGCAGGCGGCGATGGACGGCTACCAGGTCGCCACCCTCGACGACGTCGTCGAGACCGCCGACATCTTCATCACCACGACGGGCAACAAGGACATCATCATGGCCGGGGACATGGCCAGGATGAAGCACCAGGCAATCGTGGGGAACATCGGTCACTTCGACAACGAGATCGACATGGCCGGCCTCGCCAAGACCCCCGGGATCGTCAGGGACGAGGTCAAGCCCCAGGTCCACACGTGGACGTTCTCTGACGGCAAGGTCATCATCGTCCTCTCCGAAGGCCGCCTGCTCAACCTGGGCAACGCCACCGGACACCCGTCGTTCGTGATGTCGAACTCCTTCGCGGACCAGACCCTGGCCCAGATCGAGCTCTTCACCAAGCCCGAGACCTACCCCACCGACGTCTACGTCCTGCCCAAACACCTCGACGAGAAGGTCGCCCGCCTCCACCTCGACGCCCTCGGCGTCAAGCTCACGACGCTGCGCCCGGAGCAGGCGTCGTACATCGGTGTGCCGGTCGAGGGTCCGTACAAGCCGGACCACTACCGCTACTGACACCAGCACCAGGATCGGCATCATCAGCACCACTAGCTGGTAGAACAGGCCCCCGCCCCCACGGCGGGGGCCTGTCCCGTCAGTACCAAGGACCCCACCATGCCTCGCGGCCGCTACTCCCTTTACGACCCCCACGATCGTTCCCCCCTCGGCGACGAGCACTTCCAGTGCGCAACCGGCCCCTCCGGCTGGCGCTACGTCTCGCAGATCACCTCCCCCTCCGGCACCCCCGCCGGCTCGGTCGACCTGGCCATCGACGACCTCGGCCGTCCCATCCGCCTCCAGCTCCAGAGCGCCGACTGGCAGGTACGGGGAGCGGCAATCGACGGCGTCACCTGGGTCCGCACCGACCCCACGGGCGAACACGCGCAGGAAGGCAACGTCCCCGCCCACGCCTTCACCGGCACGTCCCCCGCGTTCTACGTGGCCCTCGCCCGCCTCCTCCGCCTTTCCCCCGGCGGCGCGGCCACGCGGGTCCGCCTCGTCTCCTTCACCGCCCCCGTCCTCGCCCCCCTCACGGTCGACCAGTCCTGGACCCTCGTGGCCAGGACAGCACACGCCACTGACAACGGCCCGCTGGAAGTGGACGAGTACCAGGTCAGCGCCCTGGACACGGGGGAGCAGTGCGCGGTCCACATCGCCGGCGACGTGGTGCTGTCGGCCCCGGGAGTCGAGCTCGAGGACCTGGAGAGCCCGCCATCGACCTTCGCCCGACCTGCCTGACCTGGGCGGAGGGCGGGAGCTCGATGTGCGTTGGGGGCCCAGATCCTGGTAGTGTCCTCTTCGCCCCAGGAAACCTGTTGACACGGGTTGAGGGGGGAGGTAGATTCGAACGGTTGGGACGAACTGGACTGGTTCCTCCGCAACAGTTAGTATCTGACCAGCTTCGGTCGGTGAATGTGAATTCATTCGAAGCACTTCGACTCTGATAAAGTCGAAACAGCCCACTCCAACGGGCACCGGAAATGAATTCCAGACCGGAAACGGACTGGAAAACGGATCTGGTAAGGTTGGAAACAACGAAGGGAAGCGCCCGGAGGAAAGCCCGAGAGGGTGAGTACAAAGGAAGC
>NZ_JACHJH010000006.1 GCF_014203555.1 Streptomyces olivoverticillatus
AAACGCCCGGTTACATTCCGAACCCGGAAGCTAAGCCTTTCAGCGCCGATGGTACTGCATGGGGGACCGTGTGGGAGAGTAGGACGCCGCCGAACAATCTTTCAAGGACCCTTGGTCCCAGCGTTCACGCTGGGACCAAGGGTCCTTTTGTTTTTTCCTTTGCATATCTTGCCGAAGCGCATCTGTGAGCAGTGTGCGCGAGAATGACAGCGGTAGCTGAAGACAGGAGTCACGTCGATGTCCACCAACTCTCCCGACGATCGCTCGGGCGGCGAGCGCCGCGGTGGGCCTCGCGGCCCCCGTGCCGGCGGCTTCCGCCGTGATGACCGCTCCGGCGGTTTCCGTCGCGACGACCGTGGTGGCCGTCCGGCTGGTGGCTCCGCGCGCCGCGACGATGACCGCGGCGGTTTCCGCGGTGGCCGTGACGAGCGTCGCGACGACCGTCCCACCTTCCGTCGCGATGACCGTCGTGACGACCGTGGCCCGCGCCGTGATGACGACCGTCCGACCTTCCGTCGCGATGACCGTCGTGACGACCGCTCCGGTGGTGGCTTCCGACGTGACGACCGCCCGTCCGGTGGCTTCCGTCGGGATGACCGCCCCTCCACTGGTGGTTTCCGTCGCGATGAGCGCCGTGACGACCGCGGTCCCCGTCGTGATGACGACCGTGGCGGCTTCCGCCGCGATGACCGTCGCGATGACCGCCCGTCGTTCCGTCGCGATGAGCGTCGTGATGACCGCGGCCCGCGTCGCGACGACGACCGTGGCGGCTTCCGCCGTGACGAGCGCCGTGACGAGCGTCCGTCGTTCCGTCGTGACGAGCGTCGTGATGACCGCGGTCCCCGCCGTGATGACGACCGTGGCGGCTTCCGCCGCGATGACCGTCGCGATGACCGCCCGTCGTTCCGTCGCGATGAGCGTCGTGACGACCGTGGCCCGCGTCGCGACGATGACCGTGGTGGTTTCCGCCGTGACGAGCGCCGCGATGACCGTCCGTCGTTCCGTCGCGATGAGCGTCGTGACGACCGCGGCCCGCGTCGCGACGACGACCGTGGCGGCTTCCGCCGCGATGACCGTCGTGACGAGCGTCCGTCGTTCCGCCGGGACGAGCGTCGTGACGACCGCGGCCCCCGTCGCGACGACGACCGTGGTGGCTACCGCGGTGGCCGCGATGAGCGTGGTCCTCGTCGTGATGACGACCGTGGTGGCTTCCGTCGCGACGATCGTCGTGACGACCGTGGCCCGCGCCGCGACGACGACCGCGGCCCCCGTCGTTCGTTCCGTGACGACCGGCAGGGCGGCGGCTACCGTGGCCGCGACGACCGCTCCGGTGGCTACGGGCGCCGTGACGACCGGGACCGCGGCGACCGCGAGCCTGTGAAGCGGCTGCCGATCCCCGAGGAAGTGACCGGCGAGGAGATCGACAAGGACGTGCGGCAGGAGCTGATGAGCCTGCCGAAGACGCTCGCCGAGGACGTCGCGCGCAACCTCGTCATGGTCGCCAGGCTGCTGGACGAAGAGCCCGAGCAGGCCTACGAGTACTCGCGGGTCGCCCTGCGGCTCGCCTCGCGCGTGGCCGCCGTCCGTGAGGCCGCCGGCTTCGCCGCGTACGCCACCGGCAAGTACTCCGAGGCGCTCGCCGAGTTCCGTGCCGCCCGCCGGATGACCGGTTCGGTCGAGCTGTGGCCCGTCATGGCCGACTGCGAGCGCGGCATGGGCCGCCCGGAGCGTGCCCTGGCCATGGCCGGTGAGCCCGAGGTGCAGAAGCTCGACAAGGCCAGCCAGGTCGAGATGCGCCTGGTCGCCGCCGGTGCCCGCAAGGACATGGGCCAGGCGGACGCGGCGGTCGTGACGCTGCAGAGCCCCGAGCTGGCGTCGAACTCCGTCCAGCCGTGGACCGCACGCCTGCGGTACGCCTACGCCGATGCGCTGCTCGACGTGGGCCGCGAGGACGAGGCGCGCGAGTGGTTCGCCAAGGCCCTCGAGGCCGACCAGGGCGGCACCACGAACGCCTCCGACCGGCTCGCCGAGCTGGACGGCGTGGAGTTCACGGACGCCCTTGAGGAGACCGCGGACGAGACCGCGGACGAGGCTGTCGCCGAGACCCCGGCTGTCGAGACCCCGGCTGTCGAGACCCCGGCTGTCGAGACCCCGGCCGCCGAGGCCCCCGCTGCCGAAGCCGACGCCGATGCAGCCGCCGACGCCGAGGACTCCGGCTCCAAGGACGCCTAAGACGCTCCGGCACTGATACGACGACGAGGGCGGAACCCCCACCAGGGGTTCCGCCCTCGTCGTCGTATTCCGGTTCAGTCCAGAGCCAGGCTCCGCAGCACCAGCCCCGTCGCCGGCTTGGGGCCGAACGACGTCGACTTGCGCGGCATCGTGACGCCCTGCTCGGCGAGTTCACGGACGACGTCCTCGTGGACCGGGTGCATCAGCACTGCCGTGCCGCCGTGGCGCTCGGCCTGCTCGACGGCGGCCGCCGTCTCGTGGATGTAGCCGATGTGCTCCGGGTCGTCCGGCACATGCCAGACGTGCTCCAGGAGCGTGGAGTGCAGCACCGTGGCATCCAGCTCGCGCCATGCCCGCGGCCGGTCGGCCGGGATCGTGCGGGCCAGCAGCTCCGCGTCCGGGCGGTCGACGAGGTGGAAGCGGCCGTCGCCCGCCAGCAGGAAGGCATTGCCGTGACCGCCCCCGCCCACCGCCTGCGCCAGCGCGTCGAGGGCGTCCTGCAGCGGTACGTCGAGGGTGCGCACCCGGAAGGTGCCGCCCACCGCGGCCAGTGCCTCGGCGACCGGGAGGCGGTGCAGCAGGCGGTGGATGGCGCGGACCCGCAGCGGGTAGCGGGCGGTGTCCACGAGCAGCACCAGGCCGAAGTCCCAGGGGCCCGGCGCCGGTTGCTCGGCGCGCAGGCGCAGGTAGGTGGCCCAGCGGTGGTGGCCGTCGGCGATGAGGGCGTGCCGGTGGGAGAGGTCCCGGTCGATCCGGTCCAGGTCGTCCTGGGCGGTGATCGACCACAGGCGGTGCGCGTAGCCGTCGTCGGTGGTCGTCGAGAGCAGCGGCTCGGTGCGGATGACGCGCTCGATGACGCCCGCCGCGCCTTCCGTGCCATTGCCGTCGCCACGGTAGGAGAACAGCAGCGGTTCCAGGTTGGCGCTGGTGTCGCGCATCAGGGCGGCGCGGTCCTCGATGATGTGCGGCATGACGTCCTCGTGGGGGAGGACCACGCCTTCCTCGCGCGGGGTGAGGCGGAGGGCGCCGATGAGGCCGCGCTGGAGTATGCCCTCGCCCCGCTGCTCGTAGACGTAGAGCGCGGGCACGGGATCGGCGGCGAGGACGTTCTCGTCCTGCCAGCGGCGCAGGGTGCGGGCCGCCTGGCGGTGCCGGTCCGCGGCCGTGGCCGCCTGCGGGAGGATGAGCCGGACGATGTTGTGCGGGTCCGCGGTCTCCAGGTGGCGCAGGCCGTCGGGCCGTACGACGACGTCGTACGGCGGCGAGGTGACCGCGGCGAGGCTGCCCACCCGCTCGGGGACGTAGCGCAGCCCCCGGAAGGGTGCGAGATGAAGCCCCTGCCCGGTGGCACCGGTGGGGCCGTGGCCTGGAGTGCTCATTGGGAAATGCTATGTCCCGAGACCCGCCGGGCAATGAAATGATCGGGGAAGAGACGTACGGCACAGGGAGCGATCACAGCATGGAGCAGACCGTCCGGACCCGCCCCGACGGCAGCGGGCAGCGGCTGAGCGAGGCCTACGACACCGCGCTGCTCGACCTCGACGGCGTCGTGTACGCGGGGGGCGAGGCGATCGTGCACGCCGTGGAATCGCTGGGTGCGGCCCGGGACGGCGGGATGCACCTGGCCTACGTGACGAACAACGCGGCGCGCACGCCCGAGACCGTGGCCGGGCATCTGACCGAGCTGGGCGTGCCGGCCGGGCCGGCGGACGTGATCACCTCGGCCCAGGCGGTGGCCCGGCTGATTTCCGATCAGATTCCGTCAGGTTCCCGGGTGTTGGTGATCGGCGCCGAGGGGCTGCGGGTCGCGCTGCGTGAGCGCGGGCTGGTGCCGGTGGAGTCGGCGGACGACGACCCGGCCGCCGTGGCGCAGGGGTACGGCGGGCCCGACATGCCGTGGTCGCGGCTGGCGGAGGCCTCGTACGCGGTGGCGCGCGGGGTGCCGTGGTTCGCCTCCAACACGGACCTGACGATTCCGAGCGCGCGGGGCATCGCACCGGGCAACGGGGCGGCGGTTCAGGTGGTGCGGATAGCGACCGGCGCCGAGCCGCAGGTGGCGGGCAAGCCGCTGCCGCCCATGCACCGCGAGACGATCCTGCGGACCGGGGCCGAGCGGCCGCTGGTGGTCGGGGACCGGCTGGACACGGACATCGAGGGCGCGCACGTCGGCGGAGTGGACTCGCTGCTGGTGCTGACCGGTGTGACGACGCCCACGCAGCTCCTCGCGGCCCGGCCGGAGCATCGGGCGACGTATGTGGCGGAGGACCTGCGCGGGCTGCTCGTGGCGCAGCCCGCCGTCTCCGGCACGGCCGGCGAAGGCTTCCGGTGCGGCGGATGGACGGCGTCGGTCAGCGGTGACGCGTTCGTCCTCGACGGGGACGGTGACCGCGGCGACGCGCTGCGGGCGCTGTGCGCCGCCGCCTGGACGACGGCCGGCGACGGGGTCTGCGAGCTGGACCCGGGCAAGGCGCTGGCCCGGCTCGGCTGGTAGGAGCCGGCAGGAGAGGGTCTCGGGGGGCGAAGGCCCCCTCCGGGCCCCTACAGGATCGAGCGCAGCCGGAGCACGTCCCGCAGGCTCGCCTGGACCTTGACCCGGCCGCTCGCCCAGGCCCGTGCGAAGTGAATCTTGCCGTCGACCAGGGCCAGCAGGTCGTCGCCGGACATCTCCAGACCGATCTCGGCCCGCCGCTCGGGCGTGCCGTGGACGGTCATCACATCCCTGATCCGGCCGTCCCTGAGGTGCCCGACGAAGGTCACGTCGAGGTCGGTGATGTGACAGCTGAGGGAACGGTCGAGCGCGGCGGCGCTGCGCAGCTCCCCGCCCGCCCCTTCGAGGTTCTCCGCCAGCCTGTCGAGTGCGCCCCGGCACTCCTCAATGGTCGCCATTTCCCTGGACGCTACCTCAGAACGGCGGAAACGCCGGAGAAACACCCGTTCCGAGGTAGCGTCGGAACCATGACCGAAGGCCCTTCCCAGCCCCAGCCGCTCGGCGTCGAACGGACCCCCACCGGAAACGACCGCGTGGACGCCGTCCTGGCCCGGCTGGCCGACGCCGGCCACCTCGACGCGAGCGGTCACCTGGAGGTGTACGAGGATGTACACGCAGGTCTGCGCGACGCGCTCGGCGCGCTCGACCGGCACCCCGGGCCTTCGGGCCCCACGCGTCCGTACGACAACAGGAGCTGAACCGCACGTGGCAGTGACCCGCCGCCGACTCGACGCGGAGCTGGTGCGCCGCAAGCTGGCCCGTTCGCGCGAGCACGCGAGCCAGCTGATCGCCGCAGGGCGCGTGACCGTCGGCGGCACGACGGCGACCAAGGCCGCCACGCAGGTGGAGACCAGCGCCGCTCTGGTCGTCACCCAGGACGACAGCGACCCCGACTACGTCTCGCGCGGCGGTCACAAGCTCGCCGGCGCCCTGGCCGCCTTCGTGCCGCTCGGGCTGAAGGTCGAGGGCCGGCGGGCGCTGGACGCGGGCGCCTCCACGGGCGGCTTCACCGACGTGCTGCTGCGCTCGGGCGTCGCCCACGTCGTCGCCGTCGACGTCGGCTACGGGCAGCTGGCCTGGTCGCTGCAGAGCGACGAGCGCGTCACTGTCAAGGACCGGACGAACGTGCGCGAACTGACGCTGGAGCAGATCGACGACGTCCCGGTCGACCTGGTCGTCGGCGATCTGTCCTTCATCCCGCTCGGGCTGGTGCTGCCCGCGCTCGTGCGGTGCGCGGCGCCCGACGCGGACCTGGTGCTCATGGTCAAGCCCCAGTTCGAGGTGGGCAAGGAGCGGCTGGGCAGCGGCGGCGTGGTGCGCAGCGCCGAGCTGCGCGCCGACGCGGTGTGCACCGTCGCCCGGCAGGCGGCCGGGCTGGGGCTGGGTGTGCTGGGTGTGACGGCGAGCCCGCTGCCGGGTCCGTCGGGCAATGTCGAGTACTTTCTGTGGCTGCGCGCCGGTGCGCCCGAACTGGACCCGGCCGACGTTGACCGTGCAGTGGCGGAGGGGCCCCGTTGACCACTTCAGAAGCACCATCACAGGCACAGAGCGCAGGAGGACGTACGGTCTTCCTGCTCGCGCACACCGGCCGTCCGGCGGCCATTCGCAGCGCCGAACTCGTGGTCGAGGGGCTGCTGCGCTGCGGGATCGGGGTGCGGGTGCTGGCCAAGGAGGCCGCCGACCTGCCGCTGCCGCCCTCGGCGGAGCGGGTCGAGACCGGTCCGGGCCGTCCGGATGCCCTGGAGGGCTGTGAGCTGCTGGTGGTGCTCGGCGGCGACGGCACGCTGCTGCGCGGCGCGGAGTTCGCGCGGCGCTCCGGGGTGCCGATGCTGGGCGTCAACCTGGGCCGGGTCGGCTTCCTCGCCGAGGCCGAGCGCGACGACCTCGACAAGGTCGTGGACCGGGTCGTCACCCGCGCCTACGAGGTCGAGGAGCGGATGACGCTGGACGTGCTGGTCCGCACGGACGGGCACGTCGTGCACACCGACTGGGCGCTCAACGAGGCGTCCGTCGAGAAGGCGGCGCGGGAGCGGCTGCTGGAGGTCGTCACCGAGGTCGACGGCCGCCCGGTCTCGCGTTTCGGCGGCGACGGCGTCGTGTGCGCGACGCCGACCGGTTCGACGGCGTACGCGTTCTCGGCGGGCGGGCCGGTGGTCTGGCCCGAGGTCGAGGCGCTGCTGATGGTCCCCATCAGCGCCCACGCCCTCTTTGCCAAGCCGCTGGTGACCGCGCCGGACTCGGTGCTGGCCGTCGAGGTGCAGCCGCAGACCCCGAACGGGGTGCTGTGGTGCGACGGCCGCCGCACCGTCGAACTCCCGGCGGGTGCGCGAGTGGAGGTGCGGCGGGGTGCGGTGCCGGTGCGGCTGGCGCGCCTGCACCACGCGTCGTTCACGGACCGGCTGGTGGCGAAGTTCGCCCTGCCGGTGGCGGGGTGGCGGGGGGCGCCGCACTAGCGGCGGGCCGGCCCCCGGCCCCGGAGCTCTTCCAGCGCCCGGGTGAGCGCCGAGTCACGGTGGTGGGAGAGCTCGTCCTCCGTGAAGACGTCCGTGTGGATCGCCGGCGGGATGCCCGTGCCGTCGTAGGTCGTGCGGTGGTCCTGCGCGCTGACGAACTCCTCGTTCGGCAGCCAGAACTTCCAGCCGTTGGGCAGGGTGCGTTCGAGCCGGTCCGAGAACAGCCCCTGGGTGTTCTCGCCGATGAGTACCGGGCGCGGCCCACGGCCCAGCAGGGCCTGGGTGAGCGTCTCGCCCGCGCTCATGGTGAGCCGGCCGGTGAGGACGGTCAGGGGGCCGGTGTAGACCGGCCCCCGGTGCGGGCTGACCGCGATCGGCTCGGCGGGGGTGAACTTCTTCGGGTCCCGGGCGTCGTTCCGGGCGTGCTTGAGGTAGGCCGTGTACGGCCGTCCGGTGAGCCGCTCGGCCACGCTCAGGGCGAGGCGGTCGGAGCCGCCGCCGTTGAGGCGCAGGTCGAGGACGAGGCCGTGCAGGGCATCCGGGCCGCTGGTGCGGGCGGCGGTGAAGACCTCGTCGAGGGCCTTGTCGAGGGTGGCCTTGTCGGCTTCGTAGGCGTTGCCCCGGTCGTAGCCCAGGAACGTCGTGATGCGCAGGAATCCGATCCGGCCGGGCAGCTCGGCGTAGGTGATCTGTCCGTTCGCCCAGGACCGCTCGCCGGCCTTCTGGGCGCCGGCCGCATCGACGCTCGCGGCGACCGCGCCGTCGATGCGGGCCCGTTCCTGCTTCCCGGGGATGACGGTGTCCTGCCGGTGCCCGCTGAAATAGCCGTCGGGGTTCTCCAGGTCGACCAGGCCGGTGTGCCCGTCGTAGAGCGGCCGGATCATCTCGGACAGGATCGAGAAGAGCTCCTTTTTGCTGGTGTTTGCGGTGATGCGGGGCCGGTAGCGGTCCCGCATCGCGTTCCAGTCGACGTGCCGGGCGGCGAAGAAGGGGTAGTTCTCGGCGTAGGTCTGCCAGTAGGTGTCGAAGACGGTGCGCGGGTCCGCGTCCGGGGACGGGACGGTGGCGGGGCTGCAGTTCGCGGGGAGCGCGGCGGTGCGCCGCAGCGTGCGGTGGCCCACGTTGTCCCCGAACGCCAGCTCCGACCGGTCGCTCCCCTTGAGGGCCACCGTGAGGGGTGCCTCGCCGTCCTGCCGGAAGGGGCCGGTGGCATCGGTACGGGTGCCGGTCAGCTCGCCGGGCAGACAGCTGACGCCCGTCGTCTCGTACGTCCGCAGCTTGCGGCCGCCGTCCTCGATGGCGACGACCGTGCCGTAGCCGTCCATGCGCCAGGTGCCGTCGAGCGAGGCCGTGCGGGGCGTGGCGGCGACCGCGCTCGCGGTGCCGGCGGCGGTGGTCAGGGCGACGGCGGCGGCCAGGAGCAGGGCTGTGGTGCGGGGGCTGCGGGTGTGGGGGCGGAGGCCTGCGTTCATGGTGAACAGCCTCCTCCGGTAAGGGGTGCCGGGACCATGGAGTGATCACCCGGAACGGTGGTGGGGCTTTCCCCAAGGTGTTCAGTGGGGGAGGCCGTCGCGAGGGGCCCCCGGAACCTCGTATGGTCGTATCCGTGTTGGAGGAGATGCGGATCCGGTCCTTGGGCGTCATTGACGACGCGGTGGTCGAGCTGTCGCCCGGTTTCACGGCGGTGACGGGCGAGACCGGCGCCGGCAAGACCATGGTCGTCACCAGCCTCGGGCTGTTGCTCGGCGGGCGCGCCGACCCCGCCCTGGTGCGGGTCGGGGCGAAGGCGGCGGTGGTCGAGGGGCGGATCGCCCTCGACGGCCGGTCGCCCGCGGCCGTGCGGGCCGAGGAGGCGGGTGCCGAGCTCGACGACGGCACGCTGCTCGTCAGCCGCACCCTCTCCGCGGAGGGGCGCTCGCGCGCCCATGTGGGCGGCCGCAGCGTGCCGGTGGGGCTGCTGGGCGAGCTGGCCGACGACCTCGTCGCCGTCCACGGGCAGACCGACCAGCAGGGGCTGCTGCGCCCCGCGCGCCAGCGGCAGGCCCTCGACCGCTACGCGGGCGACGCGGTCGCCATGCCGCTCGCCAAGTACGCCGACGCCTACCGCAGGCTGCGGGCGGTGGCCGCCGAGCTGGCCGAGCTGACGACGCGGGCCCGCGAGCGCGCCCAGGAGGCGGACCTGCTGCGGTTCGGCTTGGAGGAGGTCGCCGCGGCCGAGCCCGTGCCGGGGGAGGACGCCGAGCTCTCCGCCGAGGCGGAGCGGCTGGGCCACGCCGAGGCCCTGGCCTCCGCGGCCACCGCCGCGCACGCCGCGCTCGCCGGCGATCCGGAGGACCCCGAGGGCATCGACGCCGCCACGCTCGTCGCAGGTGCGCACCGGGCCGTTGCAGCCGTACGCTCCCACGACCCCGCGCTCGCGGCCCTCGCCGACCGGATCGGCGAGATCGGCATCCTGCTCCGCGACGTGGCGGGCGAGCTGGCCGGCTACGCCTCCGACCTGGACGCCGATCCGCGGCGGCTCGCGGCCGTGGAGGAGCGGCGGGCCGCGCTGACGCACCTCACGCGCAAGTACGGCGAGGACATCACCGCCGTCCTGGCCTGGGCCGAGAGCGGCGCGGAGCGGCTGGCCGAGCTGGACGGCGACGACGAGCGGATCGGCGAGCTCACCGCCGAGCGCGACGCCTTGCGGGCCGAGCTCGGGGAGCTGGCCGAGGCGCTGAGCGCCGCCCGGGCGGAGGCGGCCGAGCGCTTCGCCGGAGCCGTCACCGCCGAGCTGGCGGAACTGGCCATGCCGCATGCGCGGGTGTCCTTCTCCCTCCGGCAGAACGCGGTGTCCGACGCGGAGTCCGGCATCGAGGTCGGCGGTCGGGCCGTCGCCTACGGGCCGCACGGCGCGGACGAGGTCGAGCTGCTGCTGACCCCGCACCCCGGGGCGCAGCCGCGGCCCATCGCCAAGGGGGCCTCGGGCGGCGAGCTGTCGCGGGTCATGCTGGCCGTGGAGGTCGTCTTCGCGGGGTCCGCCCCGGTGCCGACCTATCTGTTCGACGAGGTGGACGCCGGGGTCGGCGGCAAGGCCGCCGTCGAGGTCGGCCGGCGGCTGGCGCGGCTCGCGCAGTCGGCGCAGGTGGTCGTGGTGACGCACCTGCCGCAGGTGGCCGCCTTTGCGGACCGGCACCTGGTGGTGGAGAAGACCCACGACGGCGCGGTGACGCGCAGCGGGGTCAAGGCGATGGAGGGCGAGGACCGGGTGCGGGAGCTCTCGCGCATGCTGGCGGGCCAGGAGGACTCGGAGCTGGCTCGCGCCCACGCGGAGGAACTGCTGCAGGCGGCACGGGCGGGGCGTTGATGCCGTGGCGGGCGGCCGGTGCCCGGCGCGGCGCCGGCACCGCCGCGCTCGTCGCGCGTGGCGCGTATGAGGCGCTGCGCCGCACCCGGCCCGGCGGCCGGGCCGTCTGGGAGCGCAAGAACCACGCGGGCCGCACCGTGGACCTGTGCAGCGGTCCCGCCGCCGCGCTGGGCACCGCGGCGGGCATCGGCACCGCCCCCGGGCTGCCGGCCCGGCACCGGGCCGCCGGTTCCCTGGCCGTGCTCGCCGCCGCGGCCTGCGGCGCGTACGACGACGTCGCAGGCGCCGGCGACCCCCGCCGCGGCTTCCGCGCCCACCTGGGCGCCCTGCGACGCGGCGAAGTGACCAGCGGCACCGTCAAGCTCGCCGGCATCGGTGCCGCCGGGCTCGCCGCCGGGATGGTGCTCGAAGAGCGCCCCCTCGACCGCGCGCTCGCCGCGGTCGTCATCGCCGGATCCGCGCACCTGGTCAACCTGCTGGACGTACGGCCCGGCCGCGCCGCCGCGGCCGTGATCGCGCTCGGTGCGGGCGGGCTGCTGCGCGGTGGGGCCGCGAGGGGGGTCTGCGCCGCCCCCGTGGCTGCCGCGGCCGTGCTGGCCGCCGATGACATCGGCGAGCGCACCATGCTCGGCGACACCGGCGCCCACGCCCTCGGCGCGGGGCTCGGCGTCGCCGTCGTGGCCGCCAACGGCCGTGCCGGGCTGGCCTTCCACGCCGCGGTGCTGACCGCCGTGGCCCTCGTCGCCGACGCCCGGAATCCCCAAAGCGGGTGAATCCGGGGATGTGCGGGCGAGGTAGGGCGGGCCGCCCACGGAACGGCGGTGACCGGATGCCGGTGGAGGCTGGCATCCTGGGCGCAGCACCTCGCCGTACGCCCCGCCCGACGTCGACTCAGGAGCTTCCCCCGCGTGAGCAGCACACCCGGCCCCTCGCACGGGCGGCCGCCCCTGCACGCCGTTCAGGTATTGGGCGGCGGCAGCGGGGGGAGCGGCGCGCACGTGCGCTCGTTGGCGGGCGGACTGGTGGCGCGAGGGCTGCGGGTGACGGTGTGCGGACCGGGGGAGACCGCCGGGCGGTACGGGTTCGATGATTCGGGCGCGTCCTTCGTGTCGCTGCGCGCAGGCACGAACGCGCCGGCCGTCGCCGGGATCCGGGCGGCGGCCGCGGACGCCGACGTGGTGCACGCGCACGGGCTGCGCTCCGGGATGCTGGCCGCGCTGGCGCTGCGGGGGCGCCCTACGCCGCTGGTGGTCACCTGGCACACGCGGGTGTCCGCGGAGGGGGCGCGTTCCCACGTCGTACGGCTCATGGAGCGGCAGGCGGCGCGCGCGGCGGCGGTGGTGCTCGGCGCTTCCTCGGACCTGGTGGACCAGGCGCGGCTGCGCGGCGCGCGGGATGCCCGGCTGGCGCCCGTGGCGCTGCCCGCGCCCCGGTACGCGCTCGACGAGGACGAGCTGCTGCGCAACAAGGCCCGCGCCGAACTGGGCGCCGTGGCCCGGCCGTTGCTCGTCACCGTCGGCCGCCTGGAGCCCGGCCAGGGCTACGGACCGCTGCTGGATGCCGCCCGGGTCTGGCGGGAGCTGGACCCCGAGCCGCTGCTGGTCGTGGCGGGGGAGGGGCGCGAACGCCCGGAGATGCAGCGCCGGATCGAGGACGAAGGGCTGCCGGTGCAGCTGGTGGGCCGCCGCGACGACGTGCCCGAGCTGCTGGCCGCCGCCGACGTCGTGATCCTGGCGAGCCGTTGGGAGGCGCGGTCCTGGCTGGCCCAGGAGGCGCTGCACGCCGGGGTGCCGCTGGTGGCCACCTCGGTCGGCGGGGTGCCCGACCTGGTGGGGGCGGCGGCCGAGCTCGTCCCCTATGGCGATGCGCCCGCGCTCGCCGATGCGGTGGCACGCCTGCTGGAGGACCCCGTCCGCCGGGCCGAACTCTCCTCGGCGGGCCGCCGCCAGGCGGCGAGCTGGCCCTCGGAGGACGACACGGTCGCCCACGTCCTGAGCATTTACGACGAACTCGGGCACCGGGTCTGAGCCGTCACCC
The DNA here is from genome assembly GCF_014203555.1 of Streptomyces olivoverticillatus. Classification (GTDB taxonomy): domain Bacteria; phylum Actinomycetota; class Actinomycetes; order Streptomycetales; family Streptomycetaceae; genus Streptomyces; species Streptomyces olivoverticillatus. The sequence goes on from NZ_JACHJH010000006.1 coordinate 12,557, forward strand.
CACGTGGCGCCGGGCCCGCAGGGCCAGGCTCAGGGCCAGCACCGTCTGCGGGTCCTCCAGATCCGTGCCCAGCAGTCGGCCGATGCGGGCCAGCCGGTCGTACAAGGTCTGCCGGTTGAGGTGGAGTTCGCGTGCCGTCTCCGCCTTGCGGCCCGCGTGGGCGAGGTAGGTCTCCAGCGTCGGCAGCAACGCCGGGCGGGAGGTGCGGTCGTGGGCCAGCAGCGGCCCGATGACCCGCTCGACGAAGTCCGCCAGCTCGCCGTGGGCGCGCAGCCGCCACAGCAGGACGTCCACGTCCAGCCGCCGCACGTCGTGCCACGGCCGGTCCGGCAGCCCCTGTGCCGCGGTCGCCGCCTGCGCGGCGTGGCGCAGCCCCGCCCCGGCCGTCGCCCAGGTGGCGGGCGCGCCGACCACCACCACCGGCGGCCGGGCGGCCGTCCGCTCCGCCCCGGCCCGCAGCGCCGCCGCGACCCGGTCCGCCACCGCCGCCCGTTCGCCCTCCTCCCGCAGCCCCACCAGCAGCGGAACCCGCCCCTCCGGAAGCCGTACGCCCAGCAGCACCGGCACCCCCACGCCCGCCAGCTCCTTGTGGACCGCACAGGCCAGCGGCGCCCAGGCGTCCGGGGGCACCAGCTCGGTGGCCATCCGCATGACCACCGGCAGCAGCGGTCCCGGTCCGGGCCGAAAGCCCAGCACCCGGGCCTGCGCGGGCGCGTCCGCCGCGTCCAGGCGCCCTTCGGCCAGGTCGGTGAGGAAGTCGCCGCGCCCGCGGGCGGCCAGCTCCTCCTCCTGCCGCGCCTGGAGCAGCACCACCGCCAGCAGCCCGGCCGCCCGGTCCGCGGCGATCCGGTGCACGGGCGCGAGCGGCGCGTTCACCGGCAGCACCGCGAGGCGGGCCCGTACGGCGCCGGGGCCGGGCCCGTGTCCCGGCACATCCGTCACCAGACTCCCTGGCAGCCCCGCCGCCCGCAGCCCGTCCCACACCTGGAGCGGATCCGCCGCACCGCTCGCGCCCACGGGCCCGGCGGCGTACAGCAGCCGCCCGTCCGGCGTCTCCAGGAAGACGGGGTTGCCCGCGAAGTCCGCGAAAAGCCGCAGCACTTCCGGCACCCCGCCGCCGCCCAGCAGCACCTCCGTGCACCGCCGGTGCACCTCCTCGGCCCGCTGCAACAGCGCGTAGTGCTCGTTGACCAGCTCCGTGTGGATCTCCTCGGTCACCGCCACGAACGGCACCTCCCGGTGCAGCTGGACCAGCGGCAGCCCGCAGGAGCGCGCCGTGTCCACCACCGCGGCGGGCAGCGTCGCGAACCGCGCACCCAGCTCGACCACCAGCGCCGCGATGTCCCGCTCGGCCAGCCCCCGGACGAACGCCCGCTGTTCGGCGGCGCGGGCGCCCAGCCCCAGCCCGGTGGTCAGCAGCAACTCGCCGCCCTTGAGCAGCGCCGCGATGTTGGGCGCTTCGCCCGCGTGCACCCAGCGCACCGGCCGGTCCAGCCGGTCCGGGCCCGCCATCACCTCGGGCAGCCCCCGCCGCAGCGCGGGCAGTTCGAGGGCGCGGGCCACGGTGATCGTGCCCTGGGCGGCGGACGGCGCGTGCGGTTCCATGGCGGGAACCTACAGGTCGCACGCGCCTACCCTGTCCCGCATGACGTCTGCCGCCGAACCCGCCTCCGGGCCGTCCGACATATCCGGCACGGCCAACGCCGACCCCTCTTCCCCCGACCTGCCCGCCGTCCAACGGCGCACCCTCAAGGTCCTGATGGCGGCGCAGGTCGTCGCGGGCATCGGCATGGGGGCGATGCTCTCCTCGGGCGGGCTGCTCGTGGAGCACCTCAGCGGCTCCGAGGCCACCGCGGGCTTCGGCACCACGCTCGTCACCCTCGGCGCCGCGCTGGTGTCCGTACCGCTCGCCGCGCTCTCCCGGGCCCGCGGCCGCCGCGCCGGGCTCGGCGCCGGCTGGCTGACCGCCACCGCGGGCGCCCTGACCGTCCTGGTCTCGGCCCACTTCGGCCGGCTCGCGCCGACCATGCTGGGCATGCTGCTCATCGGCGCCGCCACCGCCGCGAACCTGCAGTCCCGCTACGCGGCCGCCGACCTCGCCGAGCCCGGCGCCCGCGCGGGCGCCCTCTCCCTCGTCGTGTGGTCGACCACCGTCGGCAGCGTCCTCGGCCCCAACCTCAGCGAGCCGGGCGCCGCCGTCGCCCGCGTCGTGGGCGTCCCCGACGCGGCCGGCACCTTCGTCTTCTCCGTCGCCGCGTTCGTCACCGGCTGGGCCGTCGTCCACACCCGGCTGCGCCCCGACCCCCTGCTGCTCGCCAGAGCCCGCGAGGCCGCGAACGGCGGGCAGGAGGCACAGCGGCAGGGCTTCGGCGCCCGGATGCGCGCGGCGGCCCGGCACGTGACGGGCTCGCCCGCCGCCCTGACCGGGCTGGGCGCGCTGGTCCTCGGGCACGCCGTGATGGTGTCCGTCATGACGATGACGCCCGTCCACCTCGCCCACCACGGCGCCTCGCTCGGCGTCGTGGGCTTCACCATCAGCCTGCACATCGCCGGGATGTACGCGCTCTCGCCGCTGGTGGGCAAGGCCGCCGACCGGCTCGGGCGGATACCGGTGATCCTCGCCGGGCAGGGGATCATGGCGCTCGCCACGCTGCTCGCCGGCACCTCCGGCGGCCGTCAGTGGCCGGTGGGGGCCGGGCTCTTCCTGCTGGGCCTGGGCTGGTCCTGTGCGACCGTCGCAGGCTCGACGCTGCTGAGCGAGTCCGTCGGCGCCGCGCACCGCTCGGAGGTGCAGGGCCTGTCCGACACCCTCATGAACCTCGTCGGGGCGGCGGGCGGCGCGCTCTCCGGCGGCCTGCTCGCCCTCTACGGCTACGGCGGCCTCAACGCCGCCGCAGCCGTCCTCGTCCTCCCCGTCAGCGCCTTCGCGCTGTACTTCAGCCTCCGAACGCGCTCGACGCGGTGAGCCGCAGCGCCGTGTCGATCAGCGGCACATGGCTGAACGCCTGTGGGAAGTTGCCCACCTGACGCTTCAGGTGCGGATCCCACTCCTCCGCCAGCAGTCCCAGGTCGTTGCGGAGCGCCAGCAGTTTCTCGAAGAGCTGGCGGGCCTCGTCGACCCGGCCGATCATCGCCAGGTCGTCGGCGAGCCAGAACGAGCAGGCCAGGAAGGCCCCTTCGTCGCCCTCCAGCCCGTCGACGCCCGCCTCCTCGCCCGCCGTCGGATAGCGCAGCACGAAGCCGTCGGCGGTGGACAGCTCGCGCTGGATGGCCTCGATGGTGCCGATGACGCGCTTGTCGTCCGGCGGCAGGAAGCCCATCTGCGGGATCAGCAGCAGCGACGCGTCGAGCTCCTTCGAGCCGTAGTACTGCGTGAAGGTGTTGCGCTCCTTGTCGTAACCCTTCTCGCAGACGTCCCGGTGGATGTCGTCGCGCAGCTCGCGCCAGCGCTCCAGCGGGCCGTCCACGTCACCGGACTCGATGAGCTTGATGGTGCGGTCCACCGCGACCCAGGCCATGACCTTGGAGTGCACGAAGTGGCGGCGTGGGCCGCGCACCTCCCAGATGCCCTCGTCCGGCTCGGTCCAGTGGTCCTCGAGGTAGCCGATGAGCCGCAGCTGGAGCAGCGACGCGTAGTCGTTGCGGGCGAGGCCCGTCATGTGCGCCAGGTGCAGGGCCTCGGTGACCTCGCCGTAGACGTCCAGCTGGAGCTGGCCCGCGGCGCCGTTGCCCACCCGCACCGGAGTCGAGTTCTCGTACCCCGGCAGCCAGGGCAGCTCGGCCTCGCTCAGCTCGCGCTCGCCCGCGATGCCGTACATGATCTGCAGGTTCTCCGGGTCGCCCGCCACGGCCCGCAGCAGCCACTCCCGCCAGGCGCGGGCCTCCTCGCGGTAGCCGGTGCGCAGCAGCGAGGAGAGGGTGATCGCGGCGTCCCGCAGCCAGGTGAAGCGGTAGTCCCAGTTCCGGACGCCGCCGATCTCCTCCGGCAGCGAGGTGGTGGGCGCGGCCACGATGCCGCCGGTGGGGGCGTACGTCAGTGCCTTGAGCGTGATCAGCGAGCGGACCACGGCGTCCCGGTAGGGGCCGTGGTACGTGCAGTGGCCCACCCACTCCCGCCAGAACTCCTCCGTGGCCTCCAGCGCCCCGTCCGGGTCGGGCAGGGCCGGGGGCTCGCGGTGCGAAGGCTGCCAGCTGATGGTGAAGGCGACGCGCTCGCCGGGGGAGACGGTGAAGTCGGAGTAGGTGGTCAGGTCCTTGCCGAAGGTGTCGGCGGTGGTGTCCAGCCACACCGAGTCGGGACCCGCGACGGCTACCGTGCGCTCGCCCACCTTGTGCACCCACGGCACGACCCGGCCGTAGGAGAAGCGCATCCGCAGCGCCGAGCGCATCGGCACCCGCCCGCTGACGCCCTCCACGATCCGGATCAGCTGGGGCGCACCGTCGCGCGGCGGCATGAAGTCGATGACCCGCACCGTGCCGCGCCCGGTGTCCCACTCGGATTCGAGCACGAGGGAATCCCCCCGGTACCGGCGGCGGTCCGCACGCGGCGGCGCCGCACCCGAGGGGTGCGCCGGGCCGATCCGCCAGTAACCGTGCTCTTCCGTGCCGAGCAGTCCGGCGAACGCCGCATGCGAATCGAATCGGGGCAGGCACAGCCAGTCGGCCGTGCCGTCCCGGCAGACCAGTGCGGCGGTCTGCATGTCGCCGATGAGTGCGTAATCCTCGATACGCCCGGCCACGTCATCTCCAGTCGAACGGCATCTAGGACCCCGGAGGGCCTTTGGCGGTCAAGCGATCTTCGACGAGCTCTGTTCCGGAAGGGGAGTACCTCCCTGGCGGGCGCCCCCAGCGGTGGCTGGGAGAGGTAGCTCGGGGAGGGCGGGATGGTGCCGTGCCGGCCGGCTCGCTGCATGTGTCCGAGCAGGATACGACGCGGAGTTGGGACACGCGCGACGGTTGGCCGGGGAATCTGTGCCGAATGGGTGGCCCGGGACACGCCGTGACGCACGGGCCGTGACACAGGGTCCGCGAGGGCACAGCGCCGCGTCACCGGAAGCGCCGGGCCCCGGGCGCTGATACCCTGGTACCCCGTGGACCGGTGGGTGCAAGACCCCCCAACCGCAGCGACGGCGACTCCGGGAAAACCGGGTGATCGCCGAATCGCACCTCCACCTCGCGACCACGGGAGCCCCCCTTTGGCAATTGCCGCTAAGCCCACGACGACCAAGCACCTCTTCGTCACCGGGGGTGTGGCCTCATCGCTCGGCAAGGGGCTGACCGCCTCCAGCCTGGGCGCGCTGCTCAAGGCACGGGGTCTGCGGGTGACGATGCAGAAGCTCGACCCGTACCTGAACGTCGACCCCGGCACGATGAACCCTTTCCAGCACGGCGAGGTGTTCGTCACCAATGATGGCGCCGAGACCGACCTGGACATCGGCCATTACGAGCGCTTCCTGGACGTCGATCTCGACGGCAGCGCGAACGTGACCACGGGCCAGGTCTACTCCACCGTGATCGCCAAGGAGCGGCGCGGCGAGTACCTGGGCGACACCGTGCAGGTCATCCCGCACATCACCAACGAGATCAAGCACCGCATCCGCCGCATGGCGACCGACGACGTCGACGTCGTCATCACCGAGGTCGGCGGCACCGTGGGCGACATCGAATCGCTGCCGTTTTTGGAGGCAGTGCGTCAGGTCCGCCACGAGGTCGGCCGTGACAACGTCTTCGTCGTCCACATCTCGCTGCTGCCCTACATCGGCCCGTCCGGCGAGCTGAAGACCAAGCCCACCCAGCACTCGGTCGCCGCCCTGCGCAACATCGGCATCCAGCCCGACGCGATCGTGCTGCGCGCCGACCGCGACGTGCCCACCGCCATCAAGCGCAAGATCTCGCTGATGTGCGACGTGGACGAGGACGCGGTGGTCGCCGCCATCGACGCCAAGTCGATCTACGACATCCCCAAGGTGCTGCACGCCGAGGGCCTGGACGCCTACGTGGTGCGCCGCCTGGACCTGCCCTTCCGCGACGTCGCGTGGTCCCAGTGGGACGACCTGCTCAAGCGCGTCCACGAGCCGGACCACGAGGTCACCGTCGCCCTGGTCGGCAAGTACATCGACCTGCCCGACGCCTACCTGTCGGTGACCGAGGCCATCCGGGCCGGCGGTTTCGCCAACAAGGCCCGAGTGAAGATCAAGTGGGTCACCTCCGACGACTGCACCACCCCCGCGGGTGCCAAGAAGCAGCTCGGCGACGTGGACGCGATCTGCATCCCCGGCGGCTTCGGCGACCGCGGCGTCAACGGCAAGGTCGGCGCGATCACCTACGCCCGTGAGAACAAGGTGCCGCTGCTGGGTCTGTGCCTGGGCCTGCAGTGCGTGGTGATCGAGGCCGCCCGCAACCTGGCGGGGATCGCGGACGCGAACTCCACCGAGTTCGACCCGGCCACCGCCCACCCGGTCGTCTCCACGATGGCCGAGCAGATGGACATCGTCGCCGGCGAGGGCGACATGGGCGGCACCATGCGACTGGGCATGTACCCGGCCAAGCTCGCCGAGGGCTCCATCGTCCGCGAGGTGTACGACGACGCCCCCTACATCGAGGAGCGCCACCGCCACCGCTACGAGGTGAACAACGCCTACCGCGGTGAGCTCGAGAAGAAGGCGGGCATCGTCTTCTCCGGCACCTCCCCGGACAACAAGCTGGTGGAGTACGTGGAGTACCCGCGCGAGGTCCACCCGTACCTGGTGGCCACCCAGGCCCACCCGGAGCTGCGCTCCCGCCCGACCCGTCCGCACCCGCTCTTCGCGGGCCTGGTCAAGGCGGCCGTCAAGCGTCAGCAGGGCTGACCTATACGGTTGACCGGGGTAGGGCCTCCCACACTGGGCGGCCCCACCCCGGTTTTCGCATTTCTGGAGGACGCACATGCGCATCAAGGACACCGCCGAGGAATGGCGGATCACCGCCAGCGAGACGCCGTTCACCGGCAACAAGACCAGCGTGCGCACGGACACCGTGGTCATGCCCGACGGCAGCGCCGTCACCCGCGACTACCAGGTGCACCCCGGCTCCGTCGCCGTCCTCGCCCTCGACGACCAGGACCGGGTCCTGGTGGTCAACCAGTACCGCCACCCCGTGCGCCAGAAGCTCTGGGAGATCCCCGCGGGCCTGCTCGACGTCCCCGGCGAGAACCCGCTGCACGCCGCCCAGCGCGAGCTGTACGAGGAGGCGCACGTCAAGGCCGAGGACTGGCGGGTGCTGACCGACGTCTACACCACCCCCGGCGGCTGCGACGAGGCCGTCCGCGTCTTCCTGGCGCGCGGCATCTCCGACGTCGAGGGCGAGCGCTTCGAGGTCTCCGAGGAGGAGGCCGACATGGAGATCGCCCGCATCCCGCTGACCGACCTGGTGCGCGGCATCCTCGCGGGCGAGCTGCACAACAACTGCCTCGTGGTCGGCGTGCTCTCGCTCACCGCAGCCCTCGCGGGCGACGGCCTCGACGCGCTGCGCCCGGCGGAGGCCCCCTGGCCGGCCCGCCCCTTCGAGGCGTAGCAGGCGAAGTCACTCTCGCGGGACCCCGTCCGACTGTCATCCAACCCGAAGAGGTGATCTTCTAAGGGGCCGGACGGGCATTCCCGGCGGGTGGCGGGCGGTGAACTAGGCTCGTTGCGTTCCCGCCCGCGGCCGCGGCGGGCCAGTGCAGCAGGCAGTGACCTCCCCGCCGTAGGCAGGGGAAGGGAGTGGACCGTGGCGGAACGGACGGTGGAGACCGGAGAACCTGTGGCGCCGCCGCCCGCCCGGCGGCCGCCCGCCGGACCGGAAGTGAGACCCCGTCAGCAACGGCCGTCCCGTCGGCGACCCGCCGCGCCTCCCGGCACATTCGTCGGGCGGCAGCGCGAACTCAAGGAACTGCGCGCCGACATCGTGCGCGCCGGCCTCGACACCCTCTCCGGCCGCAAGCAACCGCGCGGCAGGGTACTGCTCATCGCCGGACGCCCCGGCTCCGGCCGCACCGCGCTCGCCGAGGAACTCGCCCGGCAGCTGGCCGCGGAGTACCCGGACGGAGTACTGCGCGCCCGGCTCACCGGCCCCGACGGCGAGCCCGTACCCACCGAACGCACCGCGCGCGCCCTGCTCGCCGCGCTGGGCGCGCCCGTGCCCGCCGGGGCGTGCGAGGACGAACTGACCGAGGCGCTGCGCCGCGCGCTGGACGGGCGCCGGGCGCTGCTGCTCCTGGACGACGCCGCCGGCGCCGAACAGGTCGACCCGCTGCTGCCGGACGAGCCCGAGTGCCTGGTCGTCGCCGTGGCCCGCGGCCCGCTGACCGGCGTGCCCGACGTGCGGCCCTGCACACTGGGCGGGCTGGACACGGCCGCCGCCGTGGAGCTGCTGGAGTCGTACGCGGGCCCGACCCGCATCACCTGCGACCCGGCGGCCGCGGCCGCCGTCGTCGAGGAGTGCGGTGGCCAGCCCGCGGCGCTGGTGCTGGTCGGCGGCTGGCTGGCGGCACAGCCCAAGATGTCCGTCGTCGACGTGGTCAACCGGCTGCGGGAGCTGCCGCCCGCCGAGGGGCACGAGAACGCCGGACACCCGCTGGCCCGCTCCTTCTGGCTCGCCTACGAGGCCCTGCCCCGGCCCGTCGCCCGCACCCTGCACCTGCTCGCCCTGGCCCCGTCCGGACTGGCCGACGCCCACACCGCCTCCGCCCTGGCGGGGTGCGCGGTCTCCACCGCCCAGGGCGCCCTGGAGGACTTCACCGCCCGCGGCCTGCTGCGCCAGGAGGCCCCCGAGGGCCCGGAAGGGGTGCTTCCGCCGCAGTACCGGGTGCCGGGCTGCCTGGCGCCGCTGCTCGGCTCCCTGCTGCACGCACAGGAGCGGCCGGCCGAGATCGAGCTGGCCCGCGCCCGGATGCTGGAGCGGACCGTGCGGCAGCTGCACTCCTGCCGTGCGGCGACCGAGCGCAACGATCCGGCCGTGCGCCGGAGGATCGAGCAACTGCCCAGGGCGCTGCGGTTCCCCTCGGAGCGGGCCGCCGGCCAGTGGCTGGCGGCCCGGCTGCCGGCGTTGCTGGCCGCGGCCCGGCTGGCCGTGGAGGACGGCCGGCTGGACACCCTGGCGCGGCGGCTGGTCTCCGCGCTGACCCGGGCCCTGACGGCCCATCTGGGACCGGAAGCGGCCGCTCCGGAGCTGTACGGGCTGCACCAGCTCGTCCTGGACGTGGCCCGGCGCTGCGACATGCCGCTGGAGAAGGCGGCGGCCCTGCTCAACCTCGGGGATCTCGACGCCCGGGCCGGGCGCACCCAGGAGGCGCTCGAGCGCTACCGGGACGCGCTCCAGGCAGCCCGGGAGTCGGGCGACCCGTACGCCACCAGCCGGGCGCTGGAGTCCGTCGCCGCCGCCCACCAGGAGCTCGGCGACTTCCAGCGCGCGGCCGACTGGTACCGGCGGGGGCTGGAGCTGCGGCTGACGCGCGGTGAGCTGGCCGACGAGGCCCGGCTGTACGGGCGGCTGGGCGCGGTGCACGGCTACGCGGGCCAGTGGCAGGAGGCACTACGCGACTGGCGGGCCGCCGGCGCGGCCTGCCGCAGGCTGCGGGACGTGCCGGGGCAGGTCCGCGCGCTGACCGAGAGTGCCCGGCTGCTGGAGCTGCTGGGTGACGCCCCCGCGGCCGAGCGGCACCGCTCGGCCGCGGCCCAGCTGCAGCCTGAGGCTCCGGCGCAGGGCCCGGACACCCGGAAGGGGTAACGCAGGGTACTTGATCGTCGACCTACGAAATCAGTGGCGCGTGCCGCAAAGATTGGTGCATTGCAAGGCTAGACAGCGCGGGATCCTTCATTAGACTGGCTGAGCCGCGATCGACGCGGTCTGCTCTGGTGTGCCCGGGCATATCAGGATTAGCCTGTCATTCTCTGAACAAGGACCGTGATCGACGTGAAGGTCGGCATCCCCCGCGAGGTCAAGAACAACGAATTCCGCGTGGCCATCACCCCGGCCGGTGTGCTCGAACTCGTGCGCAACGGCCACCAGGTCTTCGTGGAGAAGGGGGCCGGTCTCGGCTCCTCCATCACCGACGCCGAGTACGTCGGTGCCGGTGCCGCCATCCTGGACACCGCTGACGACGTCTGGGCCACGGCCGACCTGCTGCTGAAGGTCAAGGAGCCCATCGCCGAGGAGTACCACCGCCTCCGCAAGGGCCAGACCCTCTTCACCTACCTGCACCTGGCCGCCTCCCGCGAGTGCACGGACGCCCTGCTGCAGTCCGGCACCACCGCCATCGCCTACGAGACCGTGGAGCTCGCCAACCGCGCGCTGCCGCTGCTCGCCCCGATGTCCGAGGTCGCGGGCCGGCTGGCCCCGCAGGTCGGCGCCTACCACCTGATGCGCTCGGCCGGCGGCCGCGGCGTGCTGCCGGGCGGTGTCCCGGGCACCCACGCGGGCAAGGCCGTCGTCATCGGCGGTGGCGTCTCCGGCTGGAACGCCGCGCAGATCGCCGTCGGCATGGGCTTCCACGTGACCCTGCTCGACCGTGACATCAACAAGCTGCGCGAGGCCGACAAGGTCTTCGGCACCAAGGTGCAGACGGTCGTCTCCAACGCCTACGAGCTGGAGAAGGCCGTCGTCGAGGCCGACCTCGTCATCGGCGCGGTCCTCATCCCCGGCGCCAAGGCCCCCAAGCTGGTCACCAACGAGCTCGTCGCCAAGATGAAGCCCGGAAGTGTACTTGTCGACATTGCGATCGACCAGGGCGGCTGCTTCGAGGACTCCAAGCCGACCACGCACACCGAGCCGACCTTCCAGGTCCACGACTCCGTGTTCTACTGCGTCGCCAACATGCCGGGCGCCGTCCCCAACACCTCCACCTACGCGCTGACCAACGCCACGCTGCCCTACATCGTGGAGCTGGCCAACCGCGGCTGGCAGGAGGCGCTGCGCCGCGACGCCGCGCTGGCCAAGGGCCTCAACACGCATGAGGGCCAGGTCGTTTACGGCCCGGTCGCCGAGGCGCACGGCCTGCCGCACGTCGAACTGAGCACCCTGCTGGGCTGAGTCGGCGCCGCCGCACCCACGAAAGCACGCACCCGGCCGGGCCTTGCCGAGCAAGGCCCGGCCGGGGCTTTTCCGCCCCCGTCCCGCCTGCCCGTGAAACTTCCGGGTTATGGGCCGAACACCCTTGACAGAAGGGTGTTCGATTGCCGACACATCGTGCCGTCTCCGGCGGATTGTGTTGCTGCGGACCGCCGACACGCCATAGAGTCGCCAACCGTCGGCATGGTGCCACGCTGACGTATCTAGATGTTTCCTGGTCACCAAGGAGGTAGGACGACTTGTGAATGAGTCGACATTTGCTCCCGGGGGTGGTCAACCAGGAATGCTCCCGTGCGTGGAGGTTCCCCCAGCGCAGGGGCCGAGTCCCGTGGGACTCCAAGCTGTCGGCTCCGTCGCTGTCCACACCTTCGCAGCACACCAGAACATCCAGAACATGACGACAGCCCACCAGAGCATGGACGGTCAACACGTGAACGCCATGGCCGGCGACCGCGGCACGGAGCTCGCCCGTCTCGCCGACTACGAGGAAGTCCCCGAAGGGCACTTCTACGACCCCGACGCCGAGTACGAGCCGGACCCGGAGTACGCCGCGACCCTCGCCCCTGACGCCGCCCGCCAGCGCCGCGAGCGCATCGGCCCCACCGGCCGCCCCCTGCCGTACTTCCCGATCCCCGGACCGCTGACCCACCACGGCCCGGCGAAGATCATTGCGATGTGCAACCAGAAGGGCGGCGTGGGCAAGACCACGTCGACCATCAACCTGGGCGCGGCCCTTGCCGAGTACGGGCGCCGGGTGCTGCTCGTCGACTTCGACCCGCAGGGCGCGCTCTCCGTCGGGCTCGGAGTCAACCCGATGGAGCTGGATCTGACGGTCTACAACCTGCTCATGGAGCGGGGCATGTCGGCCGACGAGGTGCTGCTCAAGACGGCCGTGCCCAACATGGACCTGCTGCCCAGCAATATCGATTTGTCAGCGGCCGAGGTCCAGCTGGTCAGCGAGGTGGCCCGGGAGTCCACCCTGCAGCGGGCGCTCAAGCCCCTGATGGCCGACTACGACTACATCGTGATCGACTGTCAGCCCTCGCTCGGCCTGCTCACCGTCAACGCCCTGACGGCGGCTCACAAGGTGATCGTGCCGCTGGAGTGCGAGTTCTTCGCGCTGCGCGGAGTGGCCCTGCTGACGGAGACCATCGAGAAGGTCCAGGAGCGGCTCAACCCCGAGCTGGAGCTGGACGGCATCCTCGCCACCATGTACGACTCGCGCACCGTGCACAGCCGCGAGGTCCTCGCGCGCGTGGTCGAGGCGTTCGACGACCACGTCTACCACACGGTCATCGGCCGTACGGTCCGCTTCCCCGAGACCACGGTCGCGGGCGAGCCCATCACCACGTACGCCTCCAACTCCGTCGGCGCCGCCGCCTACCGTCAGCTCGCCAGGGAGGTGCTCGCCCGGTGTCACGCCGAGTGAGTCTGCCCGGAGCCGACGAACTGTTCCGTACGACCGGAGGGATGGGGCTGCAGTCCTCCTCCCCCCGCCGCAAGGCGAACGGCGAGACGCCGCCGCGGGTCCCCGGTCCGGGTGACGGTCCGGATGCCGAGCGGTCCCCGGGGCCAGAGGGGCGCCCCGCCGCCCCGGCGGCCGGTGCGGCCCAGGAGCCGGACGAGGGGCGGCGGGCCGACGCGGCCCGTGCCGCCGCCGCCCCGCGGTCCGTGGAGCCGGCCCAGGGCAAGCGCCGTGGACGCGCCGCGGGCCGTCGCCCCAGCGGCCGCGAGCGGCACGACGAGAAGATCACCGTCTATGTCTCCGCCGAGGAGCTCATGGACCTCGAACACGCCCGGCTGGTGCTGCGCGGCGAACACGGCCTCGCGGTCGACCGCGGCCGGATCGTCCGGGAAGCCGTCGCCGTCGTCCTGGCCGACCTCGAGTCGCGCGGCGACGCGAGCATCCTCGTACGGCGCCTGCGCGGCCGCTGAGCGGCCCCGCCGCGCTAGCCTCCTGCCGTACCGCGCCTTCACGGGCCGTACGGCCCGTTCCGCCCCGCACCCTGGAAAACCGATGCCCCCAGCCGCCGCTCCTCCGGCCCGCCGTCCCCTGGGCCGCGGCCCCGGCGGGCAGGCGACGCCGCCGGCCGACACCGAGGGGCCCGAGGCGCCCGCGGCGGCGGAGACCGAAGGCGACGGCCGGTTCACCGTCCGGCTGGACAACTTCGAAGGCCCCTTCGACCTGCTCCTCCAGCTGATCGCCAAGCACAAGCTGGACGTCACCGAGGTGGCCCTGTCCAAGGTCACCGACGAATTCATGGCCCACATCCGGGCCATGGGCCCGGATTTCGACCTGGACCAGACCACCGAGTTCCTCGTCGTCGCGGCCACCCTCCTCGACCTCAAGGCGGCCCGGCTGCTGCCCGCCGCCGAGGTCGAGGACGAGGCGGACCTCGCCCTGCTCGAAGCCCGCGACCTGCTCTTCGCCCGGCTGCTCCAGTACCGCGCGTACAAGCGCATCGCGGAGATCTTCAGCGACCGGCTGGAGGACGAGGGCCGACGCTACCCCCGTACGGTCGGCCTCGAACCCCACCACGCGGAACTGCTGCCCGAGGTCGTGCTCGGCATCGGCGCCCGGCGGCTGGCCGAGCTCGCCGTCAAGGCGATGACCCCCAAGCCCGTGCCGCAGGTCTACGTCGACCACATCCACGCCCCCCTGGTCAGCGTCCGCGAGCAGGCCGGGCTCGTCGTGGCCCGGCTGCGCGAGGCGGGCGAGGCGAGCTTCGCCGAGCTGACCGAGGACGCCCCGGACACCCTGACCGTCGTGGCGCGCTTCCTGGCGCTGCTGGAGCTCTACCGCGAGCGGGCGGTCGCCCTGGACCAGGAGGAGGCGCTGGGGGCGCTCACGGTCCGCTGGACGGGCACGGCGGGCGCCTCCCTGCCGGTGTCCGACGAATTCGACCGAGCCCCCGAGGCGGAGCCCGAGGAGAGGACGCCGTGAGCGAAGGACCGTACGGACGCGAGGAGCCGCCCGCCGGGACGGACACCGCCCCGCAGCTCGCCCTCAGGCCCGCCCTGGAGGCCGTCCTCATGGTCGTGGACGAGCCCGCCACCGAGGAACACCTCGCCAAGGTCCTCGGCCGGCCGCGCCGCGAGATCGCACAGGCGCTGCAGGAGCTCGCCGACGAGTACACCGTCCAGGGCCGCGGCTTCGAGCTGCGGCAGATCGCGGGCGGCTGGCGGTACTTCACCCGGCCCGCCTACGCGGCGGCCGTGGAGTCCTTCGTCCTCGACGGGCAGCAGGCCCGGCTGACCCAGGCCGCGCTGGAGACCCTGGCCGTGGTCGCCTACCGCCAGCCGGTGGGCCGCTCCAGGGTCTCCGCCGTGCGCGGCGTGAACTGCGACGGCGTCATGCGCACCCTCCTCCAGCGCGGTCTGGTGGAGGAGGCGGGGACGGAACCCGAAACAGGTGCGATCCTGTACAGGACGACGAACTACTTTCTGGAGCGGATGGGCCTGCGCGGCCTCGACGAGCTCCCCGAGCTCGCGCCGTTCCTCCCCGAGGCGGAAGCGGTCGAGGGCGACTCCCAGGAAGGGGTGCCGTCGTTCGATCCGGACGCACCGGACACCGAAGCGGACGACAAGACGGAACTTTGATGCGAAGCAGCGGCAGGAACAGCGGAAGCGGCAACCGGGACGACCGGGGCGGTCGAGGCCGCCCGGCCTCCGGCGGCGGGCGCGCGGGCGGCGGACGCTCCGAGGGCGGTCGCTCCGGCGGGCGTTTCGACGGCGGGCGCGCCGGTGACCGGCGGGACGACCGCCGCGATGATCGCCGCGATGATCGCCGCGACGACCGTCGTGATGACCGTCGTGACGACCGGCAGCAGGAGCGCCCCCGCCGGCCGCGCCCCGAGGAGCGCCGCTACGACGTGGGCCCCGACGCCGAGCGCACCCGCGGTGGCGCCACCAGCGGCCGCACCACCGGTCCCACTAGCGGCCGCGGCGCGTCCGCCCGCGGTGGCGCCAAGGGCGGCCCGCGCAAGAGCTCCACGGCCGGTTCCGGCGGGCGCAGCAGCGGGCCCGCCCGTGGCCATGGCTACGCCCCGGCCCGCCCGCGTGAGCTCGACGCCAAGATCGAGGAGCGCAACCGGGAGCGGCACAACAAGCCCCAGGTGAAGACCCCCAAGACCTTCCCCGGCGCCGAGCAGGAAGGCGAGCGCCTGCAGAAGGTGCTGGCCCGTGCCGGCATGGGCTCGCGCCGTGCCTGCGAGGAGCTCATCGAGCAGGCCCGCGTCGAGGTCAACGGGCAGATCGTCACCGAGCAGGGCCTGCGCGTGGACCCGGAGAACGACGAGATCAAGGTCGACGGCCTGACCGTCGCCACGCAGTCGTACCTCTTCTTCGCGCTCAACAAGCCCGCCGGCGTCGTCTCCACCATGGAGGACCCCGACGGCCGCCAGTGCCTCGGCGACTACGTCACCAACCGGGAGACCCGTCTCTTCCACGTCGGCCGCCTCGACACCGAGACCGAGGGCATCATCCTGCTCACCAACCACGGCGAGCTGGCCCACCGGCTGACGCACCCGCGGTACGGCGTGCAGAAGACCTACCTGGCCGCCATCACCGGGCCGCTGCCGCGCGACATCGGCAAGCAGCTCAAGAGCGGCATCGAGCTGGAGGACGGCTACGCCCGCGCGGACAACTTCCGCGTCATCCAGCAGACCGGCAAGAACTACCTGGTCGAGGTCACCCTCCACGAGGGCCGCAAGCACATCGTGCGGCGCATGCTGGCGGAGGCGGGCTTCCCCGTCGAGAAGCTGGTGCGCACCTCGTTCGGCCCCATCGCCCTGGGCGACCAGAAGTCGGGCTGGCTGCGCCGTCTGACGAACACCGAGGTCGGCATGCTGATGCGCGAGGTCGAGCTCTAGGATCCGGCCCGGCCGTCGTGGCGGCGGGATCTTTCCCGCCGCCACGACGGGCACGGTCGAACGGTCAGGACCACACCGCAAGCCCCGTCGCCCGGCCCGTCTCGTCGCGCTGGATCTCCATCATGCCGTCGACCGCATCGCGCGTGATCCGCCCGTAGACGTGCGGGAAGAGCGTCCCGGGGGCGACCCCGGGCGGGGGAGCGGGATCCGCGGACTCCCAGCGGACCAGGACGTCCAGCTTGTGCTCGTCGACCAGCAGCGCCATCAGCGGCCCCGGCACCTCCCGGTAGAACGCGGTGGCCACGGCCAGCGTCGTCGCCTCGTCCGGCGAACAGTGCACGAAGCCCTCCTCGGCCAGCGACGCGGGGGAGTAGGGGCGGTCGGGCACGGCCAGCCAGTCGTCCAGGGGCACCACATGAAAGATCATGAGCATGGTTGTACCGGACGCGGACCCCCTTCGTCGCTGACTAGGCTGGGAGCCACCAGTCAACGGACGCGCCCCCAGGACACCGCCCAGTGAGAACAGCTCTCGTCATCGGTACCGGACTCATCGGTACCTCCGCCGCGCTGGCCCTGGCCGGCCGTGGGATCCAGGTCCACCTGGCGGACCACGACCCCGCCCAGGCCCGGACGGCCGCCGCCCGCGGCGCCGGCACCGACCAGCCGCCGGAGGGGCAGGTCGACCTCGCCATCGTCGCCGTGCCGCCCGCGCACGTCGCCGCGACCCTCGCCGACGCCATCCGGGGCGACCTGGCCCGCGGCTACCTCGACGTCGCCAGCGTCAAGGGCGGCCCCCGCCGGGAGCTCGAAGCGCTCGGCGCCGACCTCACCGCCTACCTGGGCACCCACCCCATGGCAGGCCGGGAGCGCAACGGCCCCCTCGCCGCCACCGCCGACCTCTTCGAGGGCCGCCCCTGGGTGCTCACCCCCACCGGCGACACCGACACCGAGGTCCTCAACCTCGCCCTCGAACTGGTCGCCCTGTGCCGTGCCGTGCCCGTCGTCATGGACGCCGACGCCCACGACCGGGCGGTCGCCCTCGTCTCGCACACCCCGCAGCTGGTCTCCAGCATGGTCGCCGCCCGCCTGCGGGACGCGGACGAGACGGCCGTGCGCCTGTGCGGCCAGGGCATCCGCGACGTCACCCGCATCGCCGCCTCCGACCCGCGGATGTGGATCGACATCCTCTCCGCCAACCCCGGCCCCGTGGCCGACGTCCTCGCCGGCCTCGCCGCCGACCTCGACGAGACCGTACGGGCCCTGCGCGCCCTGGACTCCGCCGACGAGGACAAGCGGATCGACGGCGCCTCCGGCATCGAGGACGTGCTGCGCCGCGGCAACGCCGGCCGTTCCCGGGTGCCGGGCAAGCACGGCGCGGCCCCGGCGGTCTACGAGACGGTGACTGTGCTGATCGGCGACCAGCCGGGCGAGCTGGCCCGGATCTTCGCGGACGCCGGGCGGGCGGGCGTCAACATCGAGGACGTCCGCATCGAGCACGCCACCAACCAGCAGGCCGGCCTGATCCAGCTGATGGTCGAACCGGGTGCCGTCTCCTCCCTCGCGGCGACCCTGCGCGACCGGGGCTGGTCGGTCCGGCAGTAGCCCGCCCCGGACGGCTGCACGGGGCGGTCCGGCGAGCCAGTAACCTTGGGTGAGCCCCGTTGGGGCCCATCGTCTCCCGCCCCGTGCACAAGGAAGGTGTCTGACACCGTGGAAACCGCCGCCCGGACCGCCCCGGCAGCTGTCATCGTCGGCATCGACGGCCCCTCCGGCACGGGCAAGTCCAGCACCTCCAAGGCCGTCGCCGCCAAGCTGGGGCTGGCCTACCTGGACACCGGCGCCCAGTACCGGGCGATCACCTGGTGGATGCTGAACAACGGCATCGACGTGAACGACGCCGACGCCGTGGCCGCCGCCGCCGGCAAGCCCGACATCGTCTCCGGCACGGACCCGCTCGCGCCGACCATCACGGTCGACGGCGCCGACGCGTCCGCGCCCATCCGCACCCACGAGGTCACCTCCGCCGTCAGCGCCGTCAGCGCCGTGCCGGAGATCCGCACCCGGATGACCGAGCTGCAGCGCGCCATCGCCGCCGAGGCGCCGCACGGCATCGTCGTCGAGGGCCGGGACATCGGCACCACCGTGCTCCCCGACGCCGACCTCAAGATCTACCTCACCGCCTCGCCCGAGGCCCGCGCCGCCCGCCGCAACGGCGAGCTCAAGGGCGCGCAGGCCGCCGGCCTGGCCGCCACCCAGGCCGCCCTGCTCAAGCGGGACGCCGCCGACTCCGGCCGCAAGACCTCCCCGCTGGCCAAGGCCGGCGACGCCGTCGAGGTGGACACCACCGAGCTGACCCTGGACCAGGTCATCGAGTGCGTGGTCACCCTCGTCGAGGAGAAGCGGGCGGCCGCGTGAGCGGAGCGGTCACCGGCTCCGAGCCCGGCGCCGCCGTCGGGCGGCGGATCGGCATCGGGCTGATGTACGGGCTGTGGAAGCCCCGTGTGCTGGGCGCCTGGCGGGTGCCCGCGGCGGGGCCCTGCATCGTGGCCGTGAACCACTCCCACAACCTCGACGGCCCGATGGTGATGGGCACCGCGCCCCGCCCCGTGCACTTCCTGATCAAGCGGGAGGCGTTCACCGGCCCGCTGGACCCCTTCCTGCGCGGGATCGGCCAGCTCAAGGTGGACCGGGAGAGCGTGGACCGGGCCGCGATCACGGACGCGCTCGGCGTGCTGGAGCGCGGCCACGTCCTGGGGATCTTCCCCGAGGGCACCCGCGGCGAGGGCGACTTCGCCTCCGTCCGCGCCGGGCTCGCCTACTTCGCCGTGCGCTCCGGGGCGCCGATCGTGCCGGTGGCGGTGCTGGGCACGGCCGAGCGGCAGGGCCGGGCGATATCCGGACTGCCGCCGCTGCGCAGCCGGGTCGACGTGGTCTTCGGCGACCCCTTCACGGCGGGCGACGGCAGCGGACGCCGCACCCGCAAGGCGCTGGACGAGGCGACCGTGCGCATCCAGGAGCGCCTGGGCGCACACCTGGCGGACGCCAAGCGGCTGACCGGCCGCTGACCGAGACTTAAGAAGCACACCGCTATGTGTGCGGACGACGAACGAGGAACGGACTTCATGAACGACCAGATCCACTCCGGCGACGAGCACGGTGAGCTTGGCGACGCCGAGTACGCGGAGTTCATGGAGCTCGCGGCCCAGGAGGGCTTCGACGCCGACGAGGTCGAGAGCGAGCTCGCCGCCGCCGGCCACGGCCCGCTGCCCGTCCTCGCCGTCGTCGGCCGCCCCAACGTCGGCAAGTCGACGCTGGTGAACCGCATCATCGGCCGCCGCGAGGCCGTCGTCGAGGACCGGCCGGGCGTCACCCGTGACCGCGTCACCTACGAGGCAGAGTGGGCCGGGCGCCGCTTCAAGGTCGTCGACACCGGCGGCTGGGAGCAGGACGTCCTCGGCATCGACGCCTCCGTGGCCGCCCAGGCCGAGTTCGCGATCGAGGCCGCCGACGCGGTGGTCTTCGTCGTGGACGCCACCGTCGGCGCCACCGACACCGACGAGGCCGTCGTCAAGCTGCTGCGCCGGGCCGGCAAGCCCGTGGTGCTGTGCGCCAACAAGGTGGACGGCCCCTCCGCCGAGGCGGACGCCGCCATGCTGTGGTCGCTCGGCCTCGGCGAGCCGATGCCGGTCTCCGCGCTGCACGGCCGCGGCACCGGCGACATGCTGGACGAGGTCCTCAGGGCGCTGCCCGAGGCCCCCGCCCAGACCTTCGGCGCGGCGCTCGGCGGCCCCCGCCGCATCGCGCTGATCGGCCGTCCCAACGTCGGCAAGTCGTCCCTGCTGAACAAGGTGGCGGGCGAGGAGCGCGTCGTCGTCAACGAGCTGGCCGGCACCACCCGCGACCCGGTCGACGAGCTGATCGACCTGGGCGGCCAGATCTGGAAGTTCGTGGACACGGCGGGCATCCGCAAGCGCGTCCACCTCCAGGAGGGCGCCGACTACTACGCCTCGCTGCGCACCGCCGCCGCCGTGGAGAAGGCCGAGGTCGCGGTCGTCCTGATCGACGCGAGCGAGTCCATCAGCGTCCAGGACCAGCGCATCATCACCATGGCCGTCGAGGCCGGCCGGGCGCTCGTCCTCGCCATCAACAAGTGGGACACGCTGGACGAGGAGCGCCGCTACTACCTCGAGCGCGAGATCGAGACCGAGCTCGCCCAGATCGCCTGGGCGCCCCGGGTGAACGTCTCGGCGCGCACCGGCCGGCACATGGAGAAGCTCGTCCCGGCGCTGGAGACCGCGCTGGCCGGATGGGAGACGCGAGTGCCCACCGGGCGCCTCAACGCCTTCCTCGGTGAGCTCGTGGCCGCCCACCCGCACCCGATCCGCGGCGGCAAGCAGCCCCGCATCCTCTTCGGCACGCAGGCGGGCACCAAGCCGCCGCGCTTCGTGCTCTTCGCCTCCGGCTTCCTGGAGGCCGGCTACCGCCGCTTCGTCGAGCGTCGGCTGCGCGAGGAGTTCGGCTTCGAGGGCACGCCGATCCACATCTCGGTGCGCGTGCGCGAGAAGCGCGGCCGCAACAAGAAGTAGGGCGGCTGCGCTCTAGCGCCACCCAAAGCCCCGGGACCCGTACGGGCCCGGGGCTTTCGCGCGCTCAGAAGTTGCGCATCCGGCCGTCGCGCTGGCCGGGCGGCAGTGCGGGCAGCTGGCTGCCGCGGCGGCCGTAGTACGACTCCCAGACCGCGTTGTACCCCGACTGGACGGGGTACGAGGGCGCGGGGAGCTGGGGGAAGTAGCCCTGCCCGCTGTAGCCGCCCTGCGGGCCGAAGCCCTTGAACCTCAGCTCCTCCTCGCCCGAACGGTCACCGGGCAGCGTGCGGAACGACCGGCGGTACTCGGCGCAGAGGGCGTCGTAGATCGGGGTGACCGAGAAGGGGTGCTCCGGGCCGGCGTCGCGGGGTGGCCGCATGCCGGGGATGTGGTTCGGGTACGAGGTCCGGGCGACGGGTTCGTATGAGTACACATCCCTGCCAACGACGCGGGACCCCGTCGGATGCGGCCCCCGACTCGAATGGCTCGCCGGGACCACCCCCACGGGGTGCACAAGGGGAGGAAAGGCCCGGCCGGTCAGGTGCCCGCGAGCGGCATGGACGCACCCACCAGGCGGCCCGCGGCCGCGGCCCGGTCCAGCGCCTCGCGCAGCAGGTCCTCGCGCGGCTGTGCCCCGATCGTCCCGACCGGTGCGGCAAAGACCAGCACCCGCTGCGTCTTGTTCACCGCGGCCCGCCACTCGTCGGCGACCTGCATGGCCTGGTGCGCCTGCCACCAGGCGGTGGGGGCGGCACCGGCCTGGGACTGCAGGATCGCGTGCAGCTTGCCCATGACCAGCAGCACCGACCAGCCCGGCGAGGGGGCGGGCACCCGGTCGATGGAGCCGACCGGCGCGAAGCCCTGCTCGGTGAGGAGCTCCAGGAAGACGTCCTCGGACCCGCCGGTGCCCGGGCGGGCGATCGGGGCGAGCGGCTCGACGACCAGCGCGGGCTGGATCTCGCCGCCGACCATCACCAGGCCGCTGGTCACCCCGAGCTCGGCCTGCAGTGGCACCTCCGTGCGCACCCCCACCTGCTCGCCGCCCTCGCCCGTGATGGACCTCACGGCGCCCTGGAGCTGTTCCTCGGAGACCGGCACGACCTGCGAAGGGATGCAGGTGGCATGCGCGAAGGCGAGCACCGCCGTCTCCTCGCCGACGAACAGCACGGTGCTGGTGGGCTCCCGCTCGGTGTCGCCGGGGGTGCGGCAGGACGTGCAGTCGTACTGGCCCGGGGCGTTGTCGCCGCCGAGCAGTCGGTCCGCTTCTTCGTCGCCGATCTCGGCGCGTACGTCGTCGCTGACATCGAGCATGCGCGGCACGGGGGCTCCTCGTACTGAAACGTTAAGGGGGCGCCGGGACCGTCCCGGCGGCTCGTAAGGAGACAACGGACGACCCATGGCCTGGGTCACGGCCCGGAAAAGTTCCCGTCCGGGGCTACCGATTCCTCATCACTTGGGGAACGAGTTGGCGATCACGGCCAACCGCCGGGCCCTCCGTGCGGTCTAACCTCTCAGTAGAAGCGGGCTACCCGGACTGTCCGCGGCATACCGGCTGCATGGGGACGAATGCACATCTCATTCCTGATTCACAACGCGTACGGAATCGGCGGCACGATCCGCACCACGTACAACCTCGCGGGCACTCTCGCCGAGCACCACGACGTGGAGATCGTCTCCGTCTTCCGCCACCGCGACGAGCCCGTCTTCGCCCCCAGCAGCAAGGTGCGGCTGCGGCACCTGGTCGACCTGCGCAAGGACAGTCCCGGCCACGACGGCGACAACCCGGAGTACGAGCGCCCCGCCACGGTCTTCCCCGCCACCGAGGGCCGCTACAAGCAGTACAGCGCGCTCACTGACCGGCGGATCGCCGAGCACCTGCGCGGCCTGGAGTGCGACGTGGTCGTGGGCACCCGTCCCGGTCTCAACGTCCACATCGCCCAGCAGGCCCGCCGCGGTCCGGTCCGCATCGGCCAGGAACACCTGACGCTCGGCACCCACTCCCCGCAGCTCAAGCTCACCCTGCGCACCCACTACCCGCGCCTGGACGCGGTCACCACCGTGACCGAGGCCGATGCGCAGACCTACCGCAAGATGATGCGGCTGCCCGGAGTCCGCGTCGAAGCCGTGCCCAACAGCGTCCCCGCCCCGGCACTGGCCCCCGCCGACTCCACCGGCAAGTGGGTGATCGCCGCCGGCCGGCTCGCGCCCGCCAAGCGCTACGACGTCCTCATCCGGGCCTTCGAGAAGGTCGTCGCCGAGCGCCCCGACTGGCGGCTGCGGATCTACGGCGCCGGTGCCGAGCGCGCCAAGCTGCGCGCGCTGATCGACAAGCGCGGCCTCTACAACCACGTCTACCTGATGGGCCCGGCCACCCCGCTGGAGCCCGAGTGGGTCAAGGGCTCGATCGGTGCCGTCACCTCCAGCCTGGAGTCCTTCGGCATGACCATCGTCGAGGCGATGCGCTGCGGCCTGCCGGTGGTCTCCACCGACTGCCCGCACGGTCCCGGCGAGATCATCGACAACGGTGTCGACGGCCTGCTCGTGCCCGTCGGCAAGGTCGACGAGATCGCCGCCGGACTGCTCAAGCTGATCAACGACGACGAACTGCGCAAGAGCATGGGCGAGCGCGCCCTGGAGAACTCGGCCCGCTTCGACCCCGACCGGGTCGCCGGGCGCTACGAGGAGCTCTTCACCGACCTGCTCGCGCGCGGCGCCTTGCGCGGCTCGCTGCACCGCACCCGCGGCGCCCTGCTCAGCAGCGCCTTCCGCACCAAGGACCGCAGCCGCTCCGCCCTGCGAAGGGCGCGAGCCGCATGACCCCTTCCACCACCCCCGAGGAGAGCACCATCGTGTCTGCCCCTCCCCTGGCCTTCGGCGCGGAGAACCCCACCGCCGACTGCATCGCGGACTCCGCGGGCGGACTGACCTTCGACCTCGACGCACCGGGGCACGGGGGCGAGCCCGCCCACTGGTCCGCGGCCCTCGTCCTGCGCCGCCGCGGCGCCACCGGGGAGGACGAGGTCCGGCTGCCGCTGACGTCCAACGGCGAAGGGCGCCTGCGGGCCGTCCTGCCCAGCACCGTCGCCCTCCCGGAGGGCCGCTGGGACGTCCACGTGGCCTGCGGCGAACACGCTCCGCAGCGCCTGGTGCCCGGCGTGGCCGACCTGCGCTCGCTCGTCGACCGCAGACCCGGCCCCAGCACCTCGCCGCTCGCCGTGCGCATCCCGTACGCGACCAAGCACGGCAACCTCTCGCTGCGCAGCTGGCTGCGGGCCCCGCACGCCGAGGCCGGCGACCTCCTCCTCGAGGCCTCCGGCATAACGGGCCACGGCTGCCTGTACCGGGTCGGGGAGCCGGCGGCCTGGCTGGCGGAGGCCGTCGTCGAGGCGCGGCTGCGCCGCGACGACGACGTCATGGTCACCGCGGCGGTCACCCCCGACGGCCAGGACTTCACGTTCTTCCTCTCCTACGACGAGCTCTGCGCCCCGTGGCACGGCGGCCTGGACGTGTGGGACCTGTGGCTGCGCGGACCGGAGGGCACCTCCCCGGTGCGCCTGGCCCGCATCCTGGACGACGTCGCCGACAAGAAGCAGATCTTCACCTACCCCGCGCGGGACGTCGCCGCCTCCTACGCCCCTGCCCGGGTGAGCCCGTACTACACCGTCGACAACGACCTTTCCGTCCGCGTCGACGAGCGGCCCCCGGTCACCGCTTAGCGCGGTCCCGCTTCGCCCGTGGCCTCGGCCTTCTCCTGCCGCACCGTCTCCGGATGGTGCAGGTCGAAGGCCGGGGACTCCGAGCGGATGCGGGGGAGGGAGAGGAAGTTGTGGCGCGGCGGCGGGCAGGTGGTCGCCCACTCCAGCGAGCGGCCGAAGCCCCAGGGGTCGTCCGACTCGACGCGCCTGCCGTACTTGGCGGTCTTCCAGACGTTGTAGAAGAACGGCAGCGTCGACATCCCGAGCAGGAACGCCCCGATGCTGGAGATCGTGTTCAGCGCGGTGAAGCCGTCGGCGGCCAGGTAGTCGGCGTACCGCCGGGGCATCCCCTGCGCGCCCAGCCAGTGCTGGACGAGGAAGGTGAGGTGGAAGCCGGTGAACAGGGTCCAGAAGTGGAGCTTCCCCAGCCGCTCGTCCAGCAGCTTCCCGGTGAGCTTGGGCCACCAGAAGTAGAAGCCCGCGAACATGGCGAAGACGACCGTCCCGAACACCACGTAGTGGAAGTGCGCGACCACGAAGTAGGTGTCGGTGACGTGGAAGTCCAGCGGCGGGGAGGCCAGGATCACCCCGGTGAGGCCGCCGAAGAGGAAGCTGACCAGGAAGCCGACCGCCCACAGCATCGGCGTCTCGAAGGACAGCGAGCCGTGCCACATGGTGCCGATCCAGTTGAAGAACTTCACCCCGGTCGGCACGGCGATCAGGAACGACATGAACGAGAAGAACGGCAGCAGCACCGCCCCGGTCGCGAACATGTGGTGCGCCCAGACCACCACCGACAGGGCCGTGATCGCCATGGTCGCGCCGATCAGCATCACATAGCCGAAGATCGGCTTCCGGGAGAAGACCGGGATGATCTCGGTGATGATGCCGAAGAACGGCAGCGCGATGATGTAGACCTCCGGGTGCCCGAAGAACCAGAACAGGTGCTGCCACAGCAGCGCCCCGCCGCTCGAAGCCTCGAAGACCTGCGCCCCGAACCGCCGGTCCGCCTCCAGCACCAGCAGCGCCGCGGCCAGCACCGGGAAGGCCAGCAGGATCAGGATGGACGTGAAGAGCACGTTCCAGGTGAAGACCGGCATCCGGAACATCGTCATGCCGGGCGCGCGCATGCCGATGATGGTGGTCAGGAAGTTCACCGCGCCGAGGATGGTGCCGAAGCCGGACAGCGCCAGGCCCAGGATCCACATGTCGGCGCCCAGCCCCGGTGAGCGGACCGCGCTGCTCAGCGGTGCGTAGCCGGTCCAGCCGAAGGACGCGCCGCCCTCGGGCATCAGCAGGCTGCTGACCACAATCAGGCCGCCGAAGAGGTAGAGCCAGTAGGCGAACATGTTCAGCCGGGGGAAGGCCACGTCCGGCGCGCCGATCTGCAGCGGCATGATCGCGTTGGCGAAGCCCGCGAAGGCAGGGGTGGCGAAGAGCAGCAGCATGATGGTGCCGTGCGCGGTGAACGCCTCGTTGAACTGCTCGTTGGTGATCAGCTGCAGCCCGGGGCGGGCCAGCTCGGCGCGCATCAGCATGGCGAGCAGCCCGGCGACGAGGAAGAAGCAGAACGACGTGATCAGGTAGAGGTGCCCGATCTTCTTGTGATCGGTGGTGGTCAGCCAGTCCACCACGATCCGGCCGCGCTGCCGCTCCCGGGTCTCGCCCGATGCGGTGGCCTGCGCGGTGTCGCTCCCCATCCCTGCCCCCTCGCTGTCGGCTCATAAGGCTGTCGTGGCACGTGAGCCCTCCCGGGCACCCGCCATGATGCTCGCCGGGTGGGCCGGGGCGCGAGGGTGCCTCGCCGGGTTCGGGCCGCGGTGCCGTCCCATGCCGGTCAAACAGATGTCCGCGACCGGTGTGCGCGTTGTGGCGGAACTGTGTATTCCGGGCGGTCCGGCAGCCCTCGCCGGACGGCACCGGAGACCCTCTCGGCAATTCTTCCCGAGCGGTATCTCCATGACTCTTTACCCGGGAATTCCAGCGAGCCCACAGAGAGGTTGACCGGGTCCTTTGGAAAAGGTGCCGTGAATTTCTCCGCGGTGTTTTATGAAGGCGGTTGGCGGGATACGGAACGGGCGCCGGGGACGGTCGGTGGCGAGGCGCAAGGGCTCGCAACATCTGTGACAGAAGTGTGACCAGTGGCGGACCGGGCGGGGACGGATCCATGGGCGGCTCCGCTTCCCCCGGCCGGGCGGCGCGGCCTACGGTGCTGCCATGGCACCTCTTCCGCACTTCCCCTCCGACCCCGACGACGACCCCGGGGCGTACGCCGGCCTCGACGCCGAGACCGCCGCGGAGCGCGCCCGCTCGCGCGGCTGGACGGAGGTCCGGGCGCTGGCGCCAGGCACCTTCATCACCCTGGAGTACCGCGTCGGGCGGCTGAACTTCGAGGTCGAGGACGGCCTCGTACGGCGCTGCTGGAAGGGGTAGAAAGCGCAAGGAGGGCGGTCCCGGAAGCTTCCGGGACCGCCCTCCTTCGTGCTGTGCGTCCTTGCCGTCGCGCCGTCAGCTCGCGGTGCGGCCACGGCCGGCGGCCGGGCCCAGCGGCGCGGTGCGCGGCGCGCGGTCGGCGTGCGGCGGCCGGCGGCTGCCGGTGGGGGTGACGGGCGTCCGCTCCGAGCGGGCGGTGTGCGGCCGGGGCAGCAGGTGCGGCCGGCCGTCCGGGACACGGGAGGCGCCGCCGCGGCTGCCCGCGCCCACGGGCTCGCGGACGGGCCGCTCGTCGTCGGCCGGGGCGCGCGGTCCGCCCAGGGCGACCGTCGCCGGCACCGGAGCCGCAAGCGGTGCGCCGCGCTCGCGCAGCCGCCGCCAAAGGGTCAGCAGCCAGGCCTCGGCGCGGGCCATCAGCGGCTCGAACCAGGGGAGCACCAGCAGGACCAGCAGCCCCGCGGTCCAGCCGAGGGTCACGTCGCTCATCCAGTGCGTGCCCAGGTAGACGGTGGTCATCCCGACCCCGAGCGCCAGCAGTGCCGCGATCACCGAGGCCACCCGGCGGGTGCGCGGGGTGGTCGCCAGATAGGCCAGCACGCCCCAGGTCACCACCGCGTTCGCGGTGTGCCCGGAGGGGAATATGTCGCCGCCCGCGAACATCTCGTTGGAGCCGATCGAGGTGGCGTAGTGCGGGCCGAGCCGGCCCATGCCTATCTTCGCGGCGCCCACGGTCGCGTTGAGCAGCAACAGCGAGGTGCCCAGCACCAGCAGCGGGCGCAGGGTCTTCTGCTTGTACGTGCACCAGCCCAGCCAGGCGGCCACGGCGACGGCGGTCGGGCCGCGCTGGCCCAGGACCACGAAGTAGTCGAGGAACGTGTGGATCTCCGGCCACTGCTTGTACGGCCGGAAGAGCATGACCTGCCAGTCGAACCGCACCGGCCAGGACGTGGTGAGCACACCGACCACGATCGCCACGTACACCATGAGGGTCGCCACGAAGATCCCCAGGCGGGTCCTGGTCATCCGCGGCCGCACGGGATCGGTCTGGCGCTCCTCCGCTTGGACGAGCTCGTCGTTGGTACGCACTCAATCGACGTTACATTGCGTGACGGGAGGGTTTGGCCGATCGGGCCTCTTTGTGATGACGATGTGATGTGGAATGCGTCTCAACCATGACTTTCGGCGCGCCCGATCCGACGGAATAAGGAACACCTAAAGAATCGTCCGGGGAGTTTCCGGAACTACTCTCTCCGCCTTATTCCATTTTCCTGTGCCGATGTTTATCGGTGATTGGCCACGACGTTCCGTGCCGTTTCCCCGTACCCGTCGGACGGTCCGGAAATATGATCACGGGGGGCCGGAGCCGTGCAGCCAGAAGGCGCCGTAGACCGCTGACGCCAGCGCCACACCGGACACCACGGTCACCATCCGCACCGTCCGCATGCGCGCCAGGGCCACCGCGAGCGGCAGCAGCAGCGGGAAGGCGGGCAGCATCAGACGCGGCTTGGAGCCGAAGTACCCCTTGGCCGTCAGGGCCAGCAGCAGCACCACGCCCGTATAGACGAGCAGCGGCAGCGGCTGGCGCTGCCGCGCCCCCGCCGCGTACAGCCAGAGCACCAGGCCCACGCCGACCAGCAGCGCCAGCCCGGCGGGGAACGCCGGGCCCGCCAGCCGCTGCCCGATGAACGAGGCGAAGGCGAGCCCCCCGTCGAAGCCGTTGCCCCAGCCGCCCTGGACATCGAGGTAGCCGGTGACGCTTCCCTCGCGCACACCGACCCAGGCGAAGTAGGCCAGCCAGCCCAGCGGCGCGAGCACCACGCCGAGCAGCATCCGCCCCCGGGGCAGCGCCCGCCGGTCCTCACTGCGCAGCAGCGTCACCGCCGCCGTGATCCACACGGCCGCCACCACCGCCGCGCCCACCGGCCGGGTCAGCCCGGCCAGTGCCGCGAACGCACCCGCCGCCACCCACCGGCCGCGCAGCAGCCCGTACACGCTCCACGCGGCCAGCGCCGTGAACAGCGACTCCGAATAAGCCATCGACTGCACCACGCCCACCGGCAACACGGCCCACAGCGCCACCAGCGCGACGCCCGTCCGCCGCCCGTGCACCAGGTCGCCGACGGCGAAGATCCCCCACGCGGCGAAGAGCGAGGCCACCGCGCTCACCACGAGCCCCGCCTGCCCCGCCGACAGCGGCAGGACCGCGGACAGCCCCCGCTCCAGCCCCGGCAGCAAGGGGAAGAACGCCAGGTCCGAGTGGACCTTCCCGCCCCCCAGATGAAGGGTGTAGCCGTAGCCGTGCTCGGCGATCCGGGCGTACCAGAGGGAATCCCAACGCGCCGAGAGCAGCTGGAGCGCGCTCTTTCCGTCCGCCAGACCCCACAGCGCCAGCGCCACGACGCCCAGCACCCGCACCGCCGCGAACACCAGCAGCGCCGGAACGGCACGGCGCAGCGCGAAACCGAACGCGGCGCGGCCGCGGGGCGGTGCACCCGTGCCGGGGGGAGGAGCGAGAGTGGTCATCGATCGATTGTCCCAGCCCTGTGACGTGAGAGGTGCCACGGAGGTTCGGGCGGGACTCGCGTACGCTGTCGACTCACTCAAGCCGCCTCAAACCGTCGGGCCCGCGCATTCCCGGGCCCGCGGCCGTCCGGCGCACGACCACGACAGGAGAGTGAATGTCCGGGACGACCACCGCCGGCACCCGACGGTCGTCGGGTGTTCCCCGGCAGCGGTCCCGGTACGGGCTCTCCGTCCGCGGGGGCGGCGCCGGGGCGAGCCGCTGGACGGTGCTCGTCGTCCTGTGCGTCAGCCTGCTCCTCGTCGCCGTCGACGCCACCGTGCTGCACATCGCCGTCCCGGCCGTCAGCGAGGACCTGCGGCCCAGCGCGATCCAGCTGCTGTGGATCGTGGACGTCTACCCCCTGGTCTGCGCCTCGCTGCTCATCCTCTTCGGCACCCTCGGCGACCGCGTCGGCCGCCGCCGGGTGCTGCTCCTGGGCTATGCGCTCTTCGGCGTGGCCTCGGCGCTGGCCGCGCTGGCCACCGCGCCCGAGGTGCTGATCGCGGCCCGGGCGCTGCTCGGCGTCGGCGGGGCGATGATCATGCCGGCGACGCTGTCGATCCTGCGGCAGGTCTTCCCCGACCGGCAGGAGCGGGCGCTGGCGATCGGCGTGTGGAGCGCGGTGGCCGCCGTGGGCGCGGCGGTGGGTCCGCTCGTCGGCGGGCTGCTGCTGGAGCACTTCTGGTGGGGATCGGTCTTCCTCATCAACATTCCGCTGATGGCGCTGGTCCTGCCGGCCGGGTGGTGGCTGCTGCCCGAGTCGACCGGTGACCGCAACGGCCCATGGGACGTGGTCGGCGCGCTGATGGCGGCGTTCGGACTGTTCGGCGTCGTCTACGGGGTGAAGCGGATCGGCGGCGCCGAGGCGCTGTCCCTCACCACGCTGGTGCCCGGGGCGCTCGGGGCCGCACTGCTCATCCTCTTCGTACGCCGCCAGCGGCGGCGCACCCACCCGCTGGTCGACCTCACGATGTTCGCGCGGCCCGCGTTCGGCACTTCGGTGGGGTGCATCGTGCTGGCGATGCTGGCGCTGGTCGGGCTGGAGCTCATAGCCGCCCAGTACCTCCAGCTCGTCCTCGGCCTCACCCCGCTGGAGACCGGCCTGCGACTGCTGCCGCTCACCCTCGCCGCCATGGCCGCGGGGCTCGCGGGGTCGCACGTGCTGCGCCGCTTCGGCCCCCGGGCCATGGTCTCGGCCGGCTTCGTGCTGACCGCGATGGCCGTGCTCTCCCTGACCGTCATGGGCGACCGGGACCGGCCCTGCGTGCTCGTCGTGGGCTTCGTGCTGCTCGGCTTCGGCCTGGAGACGACGCTCTTCGGGGCGTACGAATCGATGCTCAGCGAGTCGCCCGCGGAGTCCGCGGGCGGTTCGGCGGCGATCGGCGAGACCTCCTACCAGCTCGGCGCCGGCATCGGCATCGCGCTGCTGGGCAGCGTCATGAACGCGGCGTACGCGCCCGGAGTGGCCGACGTGCCCGGGGTGCCGAGCGCCGCGGGGCGGGCGGCGAGCCACTCGCTGGGCGAGGCGTACCAGGTGGCCGACCGGGTCGGCGGACCCGCGGGGGCCGCGCTGCGCGGCGCCGCGCGGGAGTCCTTCGTCTACGGGATGCACGTCGCCCTGGCGGTGAGTGCGGCTCTGCTGCTGCTGGGCGCGCTGGCCGCGCTGCGCCTGCCGCGCGGCACGGAGAGCGGAACGCCGTAGCGGGCGAGGGGCGGGACCGGGGCTGGACGAACGTGGTTACCCGGCCGTAGCGTTCGGGGCAAAGCCGTTGATCCACACCGCACCCGAGCCCGGAGGCCCCCGTGTTCGACCCGCACGATCCGCTCGCGATCGACGACCTCCTCACCGACGAGGACCGGGCCGTCCGCGCCACCGTCCGGCAATGGGCGGCCGACCGCGTGCTGCCCCACATCGCCGAGTGGTACGAGAGCGGCAGCCTCCCTGGCATCCGTGAACTCGCCCGCGAGCTGGGCTCGATCGGGGCCCTGGGCATGCAGCTCACCGGCTACGGCTGCGCGGGCGCGAGCGCCGTGCAGTACGGGCTGGCCTGCCTGGAGCTGGAGGCCGCCGACTCCGGCATCCGCTCGCTGGTCTCGGTGCAGGGCTCCCTCGCGATGTACGCCATCCACCGCTTCGGCTCCGAGGAGCAGAAGCAGCGCTGGCTGCCCGGCATGGCGGCAGGCGAGATCATCGGCTGCTTCGCGCTGACCGAGCCTGACCACGGCTCCGACCCGGCGGGCATGCGGACGTTCGCCAAGCGGGAGGCCGGGGGCGACTGGGTCCTGACCGGCCGCAAGATGTGGATCACCAATGGCTCGGTGGCCGGGGTGGCCGTGGTCTGGGCGCAGACCGAGGAGGGCATCCGCGGCTTCGTCGTGCCGGCGGACAGCCCGGGTCTGTCCGCGCCGGAGATCAAGCACAAGTGGTCGCTGCGCGCCTCGGTCACCAGCGAGCTGGTGCTGGACGAGGTGCGGCTGCCCGCGGACGCGGTGCTGCCGGAGGCCGTCGGCCTGCGCGGGCCGCTCAGCTGTCTGAGCCACGCCCGGTACGGGATCGTGTGGGGCTCGATGGGCGCCGCGCGCACGTGTTTCGAGACGGCGCTGGACTATGCGAAGACCCGGGAGCAGTTCGGCAGGCCGATCGGTGGCTTCCAGCTCACCCAGGCCAAGCTGGCCGACATGGCGGTGGAGCTGCACAAGGGCATCCTGCTCGCCCACCATCTGGGGCGGCGGATGGACGCGGGGCGGCTGCGGCCGGAGCAGGTGAGCTTCGGCAAGCTCAACAGCGTGCGCGAGGCGATCGAGATCTGCCGCACCGCGCGGACGGTCCTGGGGGCCAACGGGATCTCGCTCGAATACCCCGTCATGCGGCACGCCACGAACCTGGAGTCGGTGCTCACTTACGAGGGCACCGTGGAGATGCACCAACTGGTGCTGGGCAAGGCGCTCACCGGCATCGACGCGTTCCGGTAAGCACCTGCCCGTTGGGTCCCAGTCAGTTCTGATTGCTGTGCTTGCCCGGGGGCCGACCCCCGGACCCCCGGCCGGCCCCCCCGCGTCAGTTCTGGTTGAAGAAGCCGCCGTTGGCGCGGCGCATGGGCTCCCCGCTGACCACCTTGTAGTCGGCGGGGGTGAGCAGGAAGACGCGGTTGGCGACGCGCTCGATGGAGCCGCGCAGCCCGAACGTCAGACCGGCCGCGAAGTCCACGACCCGCTTGGCGTCGCCGGGCTCCATCGCCGTGAGGTTGACGATCACCGGCACGCCCTCGCGGAAGAGTTCGCCGATGCCGCGGGCGTCCCGGAAGCCGTCCGGGGTGACGGTGGCGATCCGGGTGCCCTGCTCCTGGGCGACCTCGTCGGCCACCCGCACCTTGGGGTTGGTGACCCAGGAGTCGGCTGGCTCGGGCCCTTCGTACGAGTCCTCTTCGTAGCCGCCGTAGTAGCCCTCGCCATCGCTGTCGTCGACGAGGCCAAGCCAGGCACTCGCCTTGCGCACCGATCCCATGGACGCCTCCTCTCACACGCGGTGTGTTCCGCCCGCTCCCCTATGGTCGTCCATGATGCGGATGATGTGCCAAGTGGATGGCGGCCAAGCGAGGATTTCGTGACGCATCTGGTGCAAAGCGGGTGTCGGTGCGTCAGAAACCTCGAGGAGTCAGCCACAGGCGCTGGACCTGGGCATATGCGGCATGGGTCGGGTGCGTGCAGGCCACGGCCCAACACGATTCTCCCCGGTGACTAGGATGCCCGGGCACATCGACACCACACACGGGGACACGTTTTGTTCGGGATTATCAGGCCATGCCGTCATCGGCTGTCCGAGAGCATGCGGACGGAGTGGATGGCGCATCTTTGCGGCCTCTGCCTCGCTCTGAGGGGCGATCACGGGCAGTTTGCTCGAATAGCCACCAACTATGACGGTCTAGTCATATCCGTTCTGGTCGAGGCCCAGTCCTCGCGCGCCGAAGGTGCGAACTCCTGGCGGCGCACGGCCGGTCCGTGCCCGTTGCGCGGCATGCGCAGCGCTTCCGTGGCCAAGGGCGAGGGCGCCCGGCTGGCCGCGTCCGTCTCGCTGGTACTGGCCTCGGCCAAGATGCGGGACCATGTTGCCGATGGGGACGGAGCGTTGGGCAGGCGCCCGGTCGCGGCCGCCGCCCGCCGGATCGCCGCCAAGTGGGACCGGGCGGGCGCACGTACCGGCTCCGAACTCGGCTTCGACACCGCCGTACTGGTCGACGCGGTCGAACGGCAGACCGGGCTCGAGGAGCTCGCCGGGCCGGGCACCCCCCTGGTGCAGATCACCGAGCCGACGGAGACGGCGACCGCCGCGGCCTTCGGCTACACGGCCGTACTGGCCGGGCGGCCCGCCAACCGGGCGCCGTTGGAGGAGGCGGGCCGGCTCTTCGGGCGGCTGGCACACCTGTTGGACGCCGTCGAAGACCTGGCCGAGGACGCCCGTACCGGCGCATGGAACCCGGTCGCCGCCACGCAGACCCCGCTCGCCGAGGTGCGGCGGCTGTGCGACGACGCCGTGCACGGAGTGCGGTTGGCGCTGCGCGAGGTGGAGTTCGGCAGCAAGGCGCAGGGCAGGCTCGCGCATCTCCTGCTCGCCCATGAACTGCAGAGCGCGGTCGACCGGGCGTTCTCCGACGGCGGCCACACCTGTGCGAACCCCGGACACCGGGGAGCCGCGGAACACCAGGGCGCCTTCGGCCCGCCGTCCTAC
The DNA here is from genome assembly GCF_014203555.1 of Streptomyces olivoverticillatus. GTDB lineage: Bacteria > Actinomycetota > Actinomycetes > Streptomycetales > Streptomycetaceae > Streptomyces > Streptomyces olivoverticillatus. The sequence goes on from NZ_JACHJH010000006.1 coordinate 46,516, forward strand.
ATGCCCCCGCCCGCGCCGCCGCAGCCGCCGAGGTGGGGGAGGCGGCGCGGGCTGATCGCCGGGTGCGCGGTGTGGAGCGTGATGTGCTGTACGTGCCAGGTGTGTTGCAAGGACCCCTATATGGACCCCTGGAGCGGGAAGCCGCGCGAGGCCTGGTGCTCCATCTGTGCCGACAACTGCGACTGCGGTGGAGGCGACTGCAGTGGCTGTGGTGATTGCTGCGATGCCTGCAACTGCTGCGGCAAATGCTGCGATGGATGCGACGGATGTGATGGATGCGATTGTGGCTGTGACTGCTGAAAGGTACTGACCGAGCAGAAAGTGGCGCGAGGGGAGGGTGCGGCCGGAGCGACGGCCGGGGTGAAGGCAGCGGAGGCGCCGGCTTTGCCGCCGGGGAGGCGGGGCGGGCGGCCGTGGCCCGGGGTGACCTTCGTCCTCGGCGACACGGCGGCCGAGGCCCAGGAGAAGGCCGCCGAGATCCGCAAGCAGCAGGTCTCCCCGCAGACCGCCCTGCTCACCCTGGAACAGGTCTGGGGCCGCGACCTGTCCGGCTACGACCTCGACGGCCCGCTGCCGGACATCGACCCCGATCCCGAAGGCCGCCCGGCCCAGGGCCGGGTGCGCATCGGCGATCCGCTCGCCGTCGCCGCGAAGTGGCGGGCCGTCTCCGAGGCCAAGGGCCTGTCCATCCGGCAGACGGTGATCGAGACCACCGGCCGGCAGTCCTTCATCGGGACGCCCGCCCAAGTGGCCGACGCCCTCGACGAGTTCGTCACCCTCCGTGCGGCGGACGGCTTCATCCTCGTCCCCCAGTTCACCCCCGGCGGCCTCGACGACTTCGTCGAGAGGGTCGTCCCTCTGCTCCAGGAGCGCGGCGCCTTCCGCACGGAGTACTCCGGGCACACACTGCGCGAGCACCTCGGACTCGCGCGGCCCGCGGGGAAGGGGTGAGCGGCGGGCTCGGGGGAGCCTCCTCGGGGCGCTCGTCGCGCGCCGGGGGCGCGTCCGAAAGGCGCTCTTGCGCCGCGGTGTCCGATGCCCGAATACTCCCGGACAGCGCTTGTCAGGGGCACGGCGAAAGTGGAATCCTGCGTGCCTCTTGGCTGTGCGCCTCACGGGCCCGTCCCACCGGCGGGCCCCGGACCCCCCTCGGGAGGAAAGACGTGAGGATCAAGCGCACCACCCCCCGTACCGGCACCGCCCGCCGAGCCAGGGTCATCGCCGTGGCCTCCGGCCTCCTGGCCGCCTCCGCACTCGCTGCCACCAGCGCCCACGCCGAGCCCGGCGCGGCAAGCACCGCCTTCTCCGCCGCCCAGCTGTCCGCCGCGAGCTCCGCCGTCGAGTCGGCCGACGTCGCGGGCACCGCCTGGGCTGTCGACCGGGCAAACGGAGACGTGGTCGTCACCGCCGACTCCACGGTCTCCGCCGCCGCCATAGCCAGGATCAGACAGCAGGCCGGGCCGTTGGCCGACGCGATACGCGTCGAGCGCACGCCCGGCACCCTCAAGCCGCTGCTCGCCGGCGGCGACGCGATCTACGCACCCACCTGGCGCTGCTCGGTCGGGTTCAACGTCCGCAAGGGCAACACCTACTACTTCCTAACCGCCGGCCACTGCACCCAGGGCAAGCCGCCCTACTACACCAACTCCAGCCACAGCACGAGCATCGGCCCCACCACCGGCACCACCTTCCCGGGCAGCGACTACGGGATCGTGCAGTACACCAACGGCTCCCTCGCCCACCCCAGCGCCGTCGACCTCTACAACGGCAGCTCCCAGCGCATCACCTCCGCGGGCAACGCCGCCGTGGGCCAGAGCGTCCAGCGCAGCGGCTCCACCACGAAGGTGCACGGCGGCAAGGTCACCGGCCTGAACGCCACCGTCAACTACGGCAACGGCCAGGTGGTCCGCGGCCTGATCCAGACCAACGTCTGCGCCGAGCCGGGCGACAGCGGCGGCGCGCTCTTCGCCGGCTCCACCGCCCTCGGGCTGACCTCCGGCGGCAGCGGCAACTGCACCTCCGGCGGCACGACCTTCTTCCAGCCGGTCACCAAGGCGCTCAGCGCCTACGGGGTGAGCATCTTCTAGCGCCCCCTCCCGCGTCTGACCGCGAGCGCTTCCGCCCTTCCCCAGCCTCTCGGCCAGCAGCACAGAGCCCCCGGCCCGCCCGGCCAGGGGCTCGACCACGCCCCGGCGCGGGCATACCGTGGATGTATCGCCTATGCGTACGGCAGGGGGTCGTGATGCTCGAAGACCTCGTGGTGGCAGTGGTGGCCGCAGGATCCGCCGGGGTGGTGTACCTGGTCGGGGCGGCCCGGGTGGTCAAGCAGTACGAGCGCGGAGTGGTGCTGCGCCTGGGGCGGCTGCTGCCCAACGTCCGGCAGCCCGGGTTCACGCTGATCGTTCCCGGAGTCGACCGGCTCCGTAAGGTGAACATGCAGATCGTCACCATGCCGGTGCCCGCCCAGGAGGGCATCACCCGTGACAACGTGACCGTGCGCGTGGACGCGGTCGTCTACTTCAAGGTCGTCAACCCGACCGAGGCCGTGATCGCCGTCGAGGACTACCGCTTCGCGGTCTCGCAGATGGCACAGACCTCGCTGCGCTCGATCATCGGCAAGAGCGACCTGGACGACCTGCTCTCCAACCGGGAGAAGCTCAACCAGGGCCTGGAGCTGATGCTCGACAGCCCGGCCATCGGCTGGGGCGTGCAGATCGACCGGGTCGAGATCAAGGACGTCTCCCTGCCGGAGACGATGAAGCGGTCGATGTCGCGGCAGGCCGAGGCCGAGCGGGAGCGGCGGGCCCGCGTGATCAACGCGGACGCGGAGCTGCTGGCGTCGAAGAAGCTGGCGGAGGCGGCTCGGACGATGTCCGGGCAGCCGTCGGCGCTGCAACTGCGGCTGCTGCAGACGATCGTGGCCGTCGCCGCCGAGAAGAACTCGACGCTGGTGCTGCCGTTCCCTGTGGAGCTGTTGCGGTTCCTGGAGCGGGCCGGCCACGGGGAGGCCGCGCCGCCGGCCCGGCCGGAGGCCGAGCCCGCGGCCGAGCGGATCGAACTCGAAGAGGCGCCGGAGGCTTCGCAGATCGCGGAGTCCTTGGCGTCCTTGGGGTCCGCGGAGCCCCTGGAGCTCTCGGAGCCCTCGGCGTCCTCCGAGCCCTTGAAGTTCACAGAGCCTTCGGAGACCGCGGAGCCCGTGGAGCGCCCGGCGTCCGCGGAGCCCGGGGACGGCGGGGCGGGCACCGAGCGTGCGTAAGGCATAGGCAAGGCAGGGGTACGGCATAGGGCGTAGAGCCCTCGAACGCCCCCGGCAAGCGCGCGGCGCGTGATGGGGGCGCGCGCATGGTCATGCGCGCGACTGGAAGTCGCCCTTGTGCACTCCCCCCTCCGATCGGGACACTCGACGGACGACTTGGCATGGACGCGACCCGTGCCGCACGTCCTCCGGGTCCCGGACGCAGCATCGCCGCCGGGAACCCGACCCCCCACTGGAGGTGTCGAGTTGACCATCCGCCGGATGCCCGCGCGCGCCGCCTCGGCTCTCGCCGCCGCTCTTGCCCTCACCGCCGCCGTCCTTCTCCCGCAGTCCGCCCACGCGTCGTCCGCTTCGGCCGCCACCCGCTTCTCCGACTCCCAACTCGACGTCGTGCAGGAGGAGTTGAGCAAGACCGCCGCCATTCCCGGTACGGCGTGGGCGACGGACCCCAGACTGGGCCGGGTGGTCGTCACCGCCGATTCCACCGTCACCGGCGCCCGGCGGGCCAAGCTCGACGAGGTCGTCTCCGGCTCCGGCGGGGCCGTGGTGGTGCGTACGGTCCCCGGCAGGCTCACCCGTTTCCTCGGCGGCGGCGACGCGGTCTACGGTCGCTCCGCCCGCTGTACGGCGGGGTTCAACGTCACCCGGCCCGGCAGGCCCGCTGCTTTCCTGACGGCCGGACACTGCGGCAACGCCGTGCCGAGCTGGTCCGCCACCCAGGGCGGCCCGGAGATCGCGAAGACCGTGGCCTCGGTGTTCCCCGGGCACGACTACGCGCTCGCGGAGTACACCGCCGGCGGCGACCACCCGAGCGTCGTGAACCTCCACGGCTCCGGTGCGCAGGCCATCCGCGAGGCCGCCCTCGCGTCCGTCGGTGAGACGGTCGAGCGCAGCGGCTCCAGCACCGGCGTGCACAGCGGCAAGGTCACCGGCATCGACGCCACGGTCAACTACCCGGAGGGGCAGGTCACGGGGCTGATCAAGACCAGTGTCTGCGGCGAGCCGGGGGACAGCGGCGGCCCCCTCTTCGACCACGACAAGGGTCTCGGCGTGCTCTCCGGCGGTGTCGGCAGCTGCGGGCTGCAGGGCGGGGAGACCTACTACCAGCCGCTCCCGGAAGCCCTGGCCGCGCTCAAGGCGCAGCTCGGCTGAGGGCGCGCCCCCACAGGCGGCGGCCCCCGGACACACCTCCACGGTGTCCGGGGGCCGCTTTTCGCGTGCTGTGGCCGCGCGGTGTGGCTGGCCTCCGGTCAGAACTCGAAGACCGTGCCCTTGCCCGCCTTCGCCTCGCACGGGTTGGCGAACGTGTGCTCGTAGTTGACGCGCTTGCCTTCCCAGACGCCTATGGCCGTGACCACGGACGGGTTCCACTCCTTGGTGCAGAACGTGTCGGACTTGATCTTGGTGATCTGATCGAAGTCCCCGTCGGTCAGACGGAGCTGGGCGCAGGCGCCGCGCACGTCCGGGTGTGTGCCTGCGGGCTTGGGCATACAGGTGAGCGTCACCGCGCGCTGTACGTTCGCGGTCGCCGCCTCGTCGCCCTGGCCGACGGTCAGTACGAGCGCTGAGGGCGCGTACAGACTCTGCGTCTGCGCCGCTTGCGCGGGCGCGGCGTTCGCGGCCGTCCCGGCCGCCGCCAGGCCGCCCAATGCCAGCGCGGCCCCCAGCGCGATCCCCCCAGTGATGTACCGCATTCCGAACACTCCCTTGCTCGTGGGTGCAGATAACGGACGGCAGTCTGGCCCAAGTTGGGCATGAACGCACGCCCATCGAACACTTTCAGTCGCCGGTTGAAGACTTTCCGTAGTGGCTCGATCTCATGTGAAACGGGTCTCCGGGGTGGCGCCAGGTAAACGCCGGGCGGACGGGAGTGTCCGACTTGGCGGGGAAGAGGGGGATTTAATGTTTCAGGAGTGTTGACCAGCGCAGATCCCTTGTAATCATTGACGACCCCTTAGGGAAGCCTTGGAAAGCTTGATTTAATGGCTTGTTGATCGTCGTATCGAAGGGCCTCGGTGTTGGCTCGGAAGGCTCGCGAGGCCAGGCCGAAAAGCGGTCCGCCCGGCGGTTGCGGGGCGACCTGCAGGGCTGCGGAGCTCCGCAGTAATGGCCGAAGAGCACTCAGACCGACCGTTCGGTCTGTCCTCAAAAGGCTCTCTCGTCACTGGTGTTGATGCCCGCGGAGGGGCCGCTGACACCGCTTCCGCCGTTTCGTATACAGCGACCAATCAGTTGCGGCGGTCCATCAGCGCGCGCGGTGACGCAGGACGCTCAGGAGGACGGAGGGGTGGGCGAGGGCCGCGGGGCCGTCGAGCATGTGCTGGACGCGGGCGAAGCGGCGGTAGGCGGCCGGGTCCTCCGGCAGGACGGCGAGCAGGCCGGTCAGATACCGGTGCGCGAGGCGGCGGCCGACCGAGAGCGCCCGGGAGGGGTCCGCGGCGAGGTCGGCGGTGGTGCTGAACGTCCAGGGCAGGCGCAGCAGCCGGGCGGCGCGCCGCTGGAACGGGCGGGCCACGGGCCCGGCGGGCTTCCCGGCGGCGGCGCGCTCGCCGAGCATGGTGCCGAGCAGGACGGCCTGCTCGGCGGCGACCGTCATCCCTTGCCCGTAGAGGGGGTTGAGGGTGCACAGCGCGTCGCCGAGGACGGTCAGGCCGTCGGGCCAGGCGGGCATCTTGTGGAAGAGCGTCCAGTGGTTGCCGGGATTGGTGTGCCGGTAGGTGCGCGAGAGCGGGGTGCCCTCGGCGACGCATTCGGCGAAGTGGGGGTTGCGCAGGCCGGTGGCGTACTCCAGGAAGCCGGTGTCGTCCGCGGGCGGCAGGTCGTCGTCGCGGGTGATCAGGCAGATGATCCAGCGGCCGCCGTCGATGGCGAGAATGCCGCCGCCGCGTGGCACGGCGGGCAGGAAGGGGACCTCCACGGAGCAGAGCCAGTCGTGGTCGCGGGCGCTGTCGGGGATCTCGTACAGCCGTGAGGAGTAGGCGAAGGGCGAGGCGACGGCGAGCCGGCGGGCCCGCGGATAGCCCGCCGCCTCGAGCCAGCGGGACAGCGGCGAGGAGCGGCCGGTGGCGTCGACGACCAGGTCGGCGGGGAGGGTGAGGTTCTCCGGGGTGGCACCCGGCGCCAGCCTGCGGCCGATGACGGCCCGGACGCGGCCCGCGGCGCGGTCGAGGGCCAGCCCGTCGGCGCGGAAGCCGTCGAGGGTCTCCACCTGGGGCAGGGCGGTCACCCGGCGGCGCAGGCACTCCTCCAGGGTGTCCCGGCCGCAGGACTGCAGCGGGATGTCCAGGTGGGCGCTGGGCGCCCAGCCGGTGGGCAGCAGGCTGCGGTAGGCGGTGCCGAAGTCGAAGACGGGCGCCTGCCGTGCGGAGAGTTCCTCGCGCAGGCCGGGGAAGAGGATCTCCAGGAGCTGTCCGCCCCGGGCGAGCATGCCGTGGGGGTGCCGGGCCTGCGGCACTCCGGGGCGGGGCTCGCCGGGGCGGGGCGCCCGGTCCCGCTCGATGACGGTGACGCGCTCGAAGGTCTCGGCCAGCACCCGGGCGGTGAGCAGGCCCGCGTAACCGCCGCCGAGCACCACCGCCTGCCGCCAGGGCCGCGGGGCCGCCTCGGCCTCCGCCCGGGATATGTCCGTGCCGGACGCCACATGGACCTCCCCTGTCCGTCTGCCGGGCCGTGACGCTGCACGGCCCCCAACAGAGTGGACCCGCGCCCGTACCGGGATCACCGGCTCGTCAGCGCACCGACCGGCGCGCGCCGGTGGTTCAGGCGCCGGGCGAGGACTTCCTGGACCGCAGCGCCGAGCACGTCAGCGTGACGACCGTCCCGGCCACGGCCCAGGCGGAGAGCACCAGCAGCGGGCCGGTCAGGGCGTTGCCCCGGAAGTATGCGATGGAGCGGGCGGACCAGGTGCCCGCCCCCGGTGGCAGGGCCGGCCCGATGGTGCGCCAGAAGGGCGGCAGCAGCGGATAGGGATAGGCGCCGCCCGCGCTGGGGTTGCCGAGCACGACGACGAGCGCGATGGCCAGCCCGATGCCCACAATGCCCGCGAGCCCCTGGAAGGCCAGGGTGATGGCGCCGACGGCGAAGACCACCAGCGCGCCCAGCCCCCACAGGCAGGGGATGCTGCCGGGCAGGGCGTCGAGCGCGGGGCCCGCGATGACGGCGCCGAGCAGGCCGGAGCCGAGGGCGTAGAGGGCGATCGCGCCGAGCCGGATGACGGCCCGGTGGAGATTGGCGGGGCGGGCCCCGGCGCTGACGGCGAGGATCGCGGCACACAGATAGCCGCCCACGCACCACCCCACGACCAGGTAGAACGAGGTCAGGCCCCGGGCGTCGCCCCGGGCCGCCGGAGCGACGTCGCGCACCTTCACGCTGCGCTGCTGCGACTTCTCGACCTTGGTCACCACCGTCTCCGTGGCCTGGGCGAGCGAGGCGCCGGAGCCGCCCGCGACGAGCAGGGTGTCGGTGGTGCCGCGCGGGTCGACGATCAGCGCGGCGTCCAGGTCGCGTTCGCGGATCCGGCGGACGGCGTCCGCCTCGCCCCGGACCACGCGCGGGTCCAGCGGGTCGCCGGGCAGTGCGCCGAGCTTGCCGGCCAGCTCCGCGCTGATCTGCTGCGGGGCCACGACGCCCAGCGGGATCTCCTTCGGCCTGGGGCTGTGGAAGGCCCCGATGTAGGAGGCGATGAACGCGAGCTGGAGCACCAGGGCGCCGAGCACCAGTGCCGCCGCGCGGCCGGTCACCGCCTGCCGGACCTCTTCGACGAAACGGGCGGAGCCGCCGGGGGTGAGGACCATGCCCCGAGCCTGCGCGCGCCGGTGGGGCGGCGCAGGTCGTGCGGGCCGTTCGAGGGACGGCGTGCGCGCGAGCGCTCGTACGGGTTCGCACAGACATTCGTACGAACGTTCGAGAAGTGGTCTATGGTGGGGGGAAGAGGAAGGGCTGTTTTCGGCCAGGAAATGTCGGACGGACGAGCCGACCAGGAGGTGGGGAAGCGGCAGGAGGCGCGATGGCAGGCTTCACGCATCTGCACACCGCGTCGGGGTTCTCGGCGCGGTACGGCGCCACCCACCCGGAACGGCTGGCCGAGCGGGCGGCCGAGCGCGGCCTGGACGCCCTCGCCCTCACCGACCGCGACAGCCTCGCCGGCACCGTCCGCTTCGCCCGGGCCGCCGCCAGGGCCGGGGTGCGCCCGCTGTTCGGCGTCGACCTGGCCGTACGGGACCCCGAGCCCGAGCCCGGGCCGGCCGTGCGCAGGCGGACCCCCGTGCGCGGCGGGGCCTTCGTCGACGAATCGGCGCCCCGCGCGGTCTTCCTCGCCCGCGACGGCGCGTACGGCTGGGCCGCGCTGTGCGCCCTGGTCTCCGCCGCACACGCCGGAGGCACCGAGCGCCCCGAGCTGCGCCACGCGGACCTGGCGGGCGCCGCGGCCGGGCTGCGCGCCCCGCTGACCGTCCTGCTCGGCCCCGGCTCCGAGGTCGGCCGCGCCCTCGCCGCGGGCCGCCCCGACCGGGCGGCACGGCTGCTCGCGCCCTGGCGCGAACTGTTCGGTGACGGCCTGCGGTTGGAGGCCGTCTGGCACGGCCGCACCGGCACCGGCCCCGGCTCCCTGCGGCTGGCCGCCCGCACCGTCGGCTTCGCCGCCGAACACGGCGTACGGGCCGTGCTGACCAACGCCGTGCGCTACGCCGACCCCGGGCAGGGCCCCGTCGCCGACGTCCTCGACGCGGCGCGGCTGCTGGTGCCCGTCGACCCCCGCAGGCCCGAGGCCCTCGACGGCGGGGAGCGCTGGCTGAAAGGCGCGTCCGCCATGGCGGACGCCGCCGAGCGGATCGCCGAGGCCGCGGGGGAGCGCCGCGAAGGAGCGCACCGGCTGCTGACCACGACGGAGGAGACCGCCGCCGAGTGCCTCGTCGACCCCGAGGGCGACCTGGGGCTGGGCACCGTCCACTTCCCTGAGCCGCACCTGGTGGGGGCCGGGCGGCGCACCGCCGCGCGCGTGCTGCGCTCCCGCTGCGCCGCGGCCATGGTGCTGCGCGGCTACGACCGCGACCGCCGCCACTGGGACCGGCTGGAGGAGGAGCTGGCCGTCATCGAGGCGCGGGGCTTCCCCTCGTACTTCCTCACCGTCGCGCAGATCGTCGACGACACCCGGGCGCTCGGCATCCGGGTCGCCGCCCGCGGCTCCGGCGCGGGCTCGCTCGTCAACCACCTGCTCGGCATCGCGCACGCCGACCCCGTCGCGCACGGCCTGCTCATGGAGCGCTTCCTGTCGGTGCGCCGGGCCGCGCTGCCCGACATCGACATCGACGTGGAGTCCGCGCGCCGCCTGGACGTCTACCGCGCGATCTTCGACCGCTTCGGCGAGGAGCGCGTCGCCACCGTCTCCATGCCCGAGACCTACCGGGTGCGGCACGCGGTGCGGGACGTGGGCGCGGCCCTGGGCATGGAGCCGGCCGAGGTCGACCGGCTCGCCAAGGCCTTCCCGCACATCCGGGCCAAGGACGCCCGCGCGGCGCTCGCCGAACTGCCCGAGCTGCGCGGCGTCGCCGCCGGCCGGTACGGCGCGGGGCACCGGATGTGGGAGCTGGTGGAGGCGCTGGACGGACTGCCGCGCGGGATCGCCATGCACCCGTGCGGGGTGCTGCTGTCGGACGCCTCGCTGCGGGCCCGCACCCCCGTCGTGCCCACCAGCGGCGCGGGGTTCGCGATGTCGCAGTTCGACAAGGACGACGTGGAGGAGCTCGGGCTGCTCAAGCTCGACGTGCTGGGGGTGCGGATGCAGTCCGCGATGGCGCACGCCACCGCCGAGCTGGCACGGGCCACCGGGCGCCGCATCGATCTGGACGACCCGGCGCAGGTGCCGCCGGGCGACCGGCGGACGTACGAGCTGATCCGCTCCGCCGAGACGCTGGGCTGCTTCCAGATCGAGTCGCCCGGCCAGCGCGATCTGATCGGCCGGCTCCAGCCCGAGGACTTCCACGACCTCGTGGTCGACATCTCGCTGTTCCGGCCGGGCCCGGTCGCGGCCGACATGGTGCGGCCCTTCATCGCCGCCCGGCACGGCCGCGCCCCCGCCCGCTACCCGCACCCGGACCTGGAGGAGACGCTGCGCGAGACCTATGGCGTGGTGGTCTTCCACGAGCAGATCATCGAGATCCTGCGCATCATGACCGGCTGCGACCGGGCCTACGCGGACGAGACGCGCCGCGCCCTGTCCGATCCCGAGCTGATCGGCCGGGTGCGCGCCTGGTTCGCGGCGGCGGCGCGCCGCAAGGGCTACTCGTCCGAGGTGGCCCGGCGCACCTGGGAGATCGTCGAGGCGTTCGGTTCGTACGGCTTCTGCAAGGCGCACGCCGTGGCCTTCGCCGTGCCGACCTACCAGTCGGCCTGGCTCAAGGCGCACCACCCGGCCGCCTTCTACGCGGGCCTGCTCACCCACGACCCGGGGATGTACCCCAAGCGGCTGCTGCTCGCGGACGCCCGGCGGCGCGGGGTGCCGATCCTGCCGCTGGACGTGAACCGCTCGGGCGCCGCCTATTCGATCGAACTGGTGTCCGGTGATTTCGGCATCCGCCTGGCGCTCTCCGAAGTGCACGGCATCTCCGAGGCCGAAACCCACCGCATCGTGGCCGGCCGCCCCTACACCTCGCTGGTGGACCTGTGGCAACGCGCCCGCCCCGGGCGGCCCGTGGCCGAACGGCTCGCGCGGGTGGGGGCGCTGGACGCGTTCGGCACCAACCGCCGCGACCTGCTGCTGCACATCGCGGAACTGCACCGGCACCGGCGCGGCGACGCCGCCCAGCCCACCCTGGTCGACAGCGCGCAGGCCGAGCCCATCGGCCTGCCCGACCTCGACGCGGAGGAGCGGCTCGGCGCGGAGCTGAGCGTGCTCGGCATGGACGCATCGCGCCATCTGATGTCCCGGCACCGGGACTTCCTGCAGGAGCTGGGCGCCATGCCCGCCCGGCTGCTGCGCGATGCGCGCCACGGCGAGACCGTGCTGGTCGCCGGCGCCAAGGCCGCCACCCAGACCCCGCCCGTCCGCTCGGGCAAGCGGGTCATCTTCACCACGCTCGACGACGGCACGGGCCTGGTGGACTGCGCCTTCTTCGACGACAGCCACGCGGCGTGCGCACACACCGTCTTCCACTCCTGGCTGCTGCTCGTGCGCGGCGTGGTCCAGCGCCGCGGCCCGCGCAGCCTGAGCGTCGTGGGCGCCGCGGCCTGGGACCTCGCGGAGCTCGCCGCCCTCCGCGCCGAAGGCGGCCTGGACGCGGTGGCCGCACTGCTGGCCGCAGGCGGTGCAGCGGGCGCCGGCGCCGCACCGTCGCAGCGCCGCATCCGGCTGTCCACCGGCTACGCCCTGCACCCCTGGTCCGACCTCCGGCCCGCGGGCGAGGGCGCGGCCACCGGCCGCAAGCTGTGGCACGCGAGCCCGGGGAGCGCGGGATGAGCGCGGGCGAGGGCCGCCACCTCGCCGCCGTGCCGGACCGCCCCCCGGCGGCGGGCGTGCTCTACGTGCACTTCCACCCCGTGGCCGGCCCGGCCCTGACCGAGGACACCTACGACGGGCTGCTCGCCCTGCTCGCCGAGGTGACGCCCGTCGTCCAGGCGCTGCCGCCCGACGCCGCGCTGCTGGACGTGCGGGGCGCGGTGCGGTACTTCGGGCACGACCCGGCGGAACTGGCCGCGCTGCTGCGGGTGCGGGCCCTCGCCCGGTACGGGGCCGACTGCACGGTCGGCATCGCGGGCAACCCCATGCTCGCGCGGATGACCGCACACGACGGGCCGCCGGGGTCGGTCCGCACGCTCCCGGACGACGCGCAGGCCGTGGCCGCGTTCCTGGCCCGCAAGCCCGCCGCCGCCCTGTACGGGGTGGGGCCCGCCACCGCCCGTACGCTGTGCGCCTACGGGCTCGACAGCGTCGGCCGGATCGCCGAGGCGCCGCTGTCCGCGCTCCAGCGCGTCCTCGGTGCGGCCGCCGGGCGCCGGATCCACGAACGGGCCCGCGGCATCGACCCGACGCCCGTCACCCCGGACGCCCGCGTCCGCTCCATGGGGTCCGAACACCGCTTCGGCAGCGACGAACTGGACCCGCACCGGCGCCGCCGCGCGCTGCTCGCGCTCGCCGACGGGCTGGGGCTCCGGCTGCGGCAGAGCGGTCAGGTAGCACGCGGTCTGAAGCTCACCGTCCGCTATGCCGACGGCTCCTCGACCACTCGTTCCCGGACTTTCCCAGAACCGACCGCGCATACCCCCGAACTGACCGCCGCCGCCTATGCGCTGCACGCCGCGCTCGGCCTGCAGCGGGCCCGGGTGCGGGCCGTGGCGCTGCGCGCCGAAGGGCTGTGCGACGCCCAACTCGTCGCGCACCAGCTTTCTTTCGACCCGGAGGACGAGAAGGCGCGCCGGGTGGAGGCGGCCGTGGACCGGGCCCGGGCGCGCTTCGGGATGGCGGCGGTCGGCCTCGCCTCGGCACACCACGTGGCCTGAGCGCGTCCCTGTTTCTGCGGGGCGGTGGCTTGTTCTGTTCGCAAAGATGCGTGCCGCTTTCCTTGACGGCGGCATGACCAGCGCGCACCCTACTCGCACGTAAGTTGACGCGCTATCAGCGAACCGGTGGTAAGGGTGTCCCCGTTCGCCCTAGCGTTTCTCCCCCCCCACCTGCGAGGAGTTCATGTGAAGCTGCCCTGGAGACCCCTGCGTGCCCTCCTGCCTGCCCTTGCCCTGGCACTCACCGTAGCCGCCGTCCCGCAGACCGCCACCGCCGCGCCCGCCCACGCCGAGACTGTCAGCAGTGGCTGGAACGACTACTCCTGCAAGCCATCGGCCGCCCACCCCAGGCCCGTCGTCCTCTCCCACGGCACCCTCGGCAACTCCGTCGACAACTGGCTCGCCTTCGCGCCCTACTTGACCAACCGCGGCTACTGCGTCTTCTCCTACGACTACGGGCAGGTGCCCGGCATCCCCTTCTTCCACGGCCTCGGGCCCATCGAGAAGTCGGCCGGGCAGCTCGCCGCCTTCGTCGACAAGGTGCTCGCAGCCACCGGCGCGCCGAAGGTCGACGTGGTCGGGCACTCCCAGGGCGGCATGATGCCGCGCTATTACCTGAAGTTCCTCGGCGGTGCGGACAAGGTCAACTCCCTCATCGCCATGGCCCCCACCAGCCACGGCACCACGCTGTCCGGCCTCACCAAGCTTCTCGACGTCGTCCCCGGCGCCCGCGCCGCGATCTCCGGCCTCACCCCGGGCCTGACCGACCAGGCCCAGGGCTCCGACTTCCTGCGCCGCCTCAACGAGGGCGGTGACACCGTCCCCGGCGTCCACTACACGGTCATCGCGAGCAAGTGGGACGAGATCGCGACGCCCTACCGCTCGCAGTTCCTGACCGGGCCCGACGTGCGCAACGTCCTCGTCCAGGACCTCTGCCCGGTCGACCTCTCCGAGCACGTCGCGCTCGGCACGATCGACCGCGTCGTCTTCCACGAGATCCTCAACTCCCTCGACCCGGCCCACGCCACGCCGACCACCTGCGCTTCCGTCATCGGATAGGGCAGTCCCGCGGCGTGGTCCGCGCCGCGGGAAAACCGGTGGCACCGCGGCCCGCCGTCGGGGAGGCTTCACGGCGTCCCACGACGGCGGGTTGCACAGGTTCGAGGAGCACGACATGAGCAGGACTCTGACGGCAGGCGAGAGCGTGACGGTCAGGCTGGTGAAGGGCGGCCGCACCAAGGTCCGCTACCCGGCGGTCGTCGTCCGCGACGACGGCACGCACGCCGTGGTGCGCGCGCCCTGGGCCGGGGCGGGCTCCCGCGACTTCGGGTTCGTCCGCTTCGAGGAGGGCGACGTGTTCACCGAGCACTACTGGCGCGACCGCTGGTACGCGGTCATGGAGGTGCGGGACGCGGCCGGTGCCCTCAAGGGCTGGTACTGCGACGTCGCCCGCCCGGCCGAGATCGGCGAGGAGGTGGTCGTCGAAGACCTCGACCTCGACCTGTGGCTGTCGGCCGACGCGGCGACCGTCCTGCGCCTGGACGAGGACGAGTTCGACGCCAGCGGCCTCGCCGAGCGCGACCGGGACGCCGCCGCCTCGGCCCGGCGGGCACTGGACGAGCTGGAGGCGCTGGCCCGCGCCGGTGGGTTCGCCGCCCTGCTGGCGGAGCGCGTGGCAGGGTGAGGCCATGAGCGCGAACAACCCCCGTACGCCCGCCCTCGACCTCATCGCCGCCGTGGTGGACCCCGGCAGCTGGCACGGCTGGGACGAACCCGTCGATGTGAGCACCGACGACCCCGGCTACCGCGCCGACCTGCTCGCCGCACGCGAGCGGACCGGCCTGGACGAGTCCGTGGTCACCGGCGAGGGCACGGTCGGCGGCCGCCGAGTGGCCGTGGTGGCCTGCGAATTCCGCTTCCTGGCCGGGTCGATCGGGGTGGCGGCGGGGGAGCGGCTGGTTCGGGCGGTGGAGCGGGCCACGGCCGAGGGCCTGCCGCTGCTGGCGGCGCCCGCCTCGGGCGGCACGCGGATGCAGGAAGGCACGATCGCCTTCCTGCAGATGGTCAAGGTCACCGCCGCGATCGCCGACCACAAGGCCGCGGGCCTGCCGTACCTGGTCTATTTGCGCCACCCCACGACGGGAGGCGTCCTCGCCTCCTGGGGCTCCCTGGGGCACCTCACGGCCGCCGAACCGGGAGCCCTCATCGGCTTCCTGGGTCCGCGCGTCCACGAGGCGCTCTACGGCGAGGAGTTCCCGCAAGGCGTCCAGGTGGCGGAGAACCTGCTGGCCAACGGGCTCGTCGATGCAGTGCTGCCCGCGGCGCGGCTGGGGGAGATCGTGGCGCGGTCGCTGTCGGTCCTGTGCGGCGAGACGGTTCCGGCCGCCGGGGCAGCGGTGGCCGAGGTCGCCGGGGCGCCGGCAATCGCACCGTCCGCCGCCGAATCGATCCGGCGGTCGCGGCTGCCCGGACGGCCCGGTGTACGGGAGTTGCTGGCAGCCGTCGCCGGCGACGTCACACCGCTCAGCGGGACCGGCGCCGGCGAGCGCGACCCGGGGATGCTGCTCGCGCTCGCCCGCGTGGGGGGTGTGCCCTGCGTCGTCCTGGGGCACGACCGCGGCCGGCCCCCCGCATCCGGACGGCACGGGCAGGCGCTCGGGCCAGCCGGACTGCGGGCCGCCCGGCGCGGCATGCGCATCGCCGCCGAGCTGAACCTGCCACTGCTCAGCGTCGTCGACACCGCCGGGGCCGCACTCTCGCGCGAGGCCGAAGAGGGCGGGCTGGCGGGGGAGATCGCCCGCTGCCTCGCCGACCTGGTCACCCTGCCCGCACCCACCCTGTGCCTGCTGCTCGGCCAGGGCGCGGGCGGCGCCGCGCTCGCGCTGCTCCCGGCGGACCGGGTGGTCGCCGCCCGGCACGCATGGCTCTCCCCGCTGCCGCCCGAGGGCGCGTCGGCCATTCTCCACCGCACCACCGACCGGGCCTACGAGGTCGCTGAGCGCCAAGGCGTGCGCTCCGCCGACCTCATGGCCAGCGGCATCGTGGACCGGCTCGTGGAGGAGGACGGCGAGACCGGCCTCCTGCTGACCCTCGGACCGCTGCTGGGCGCGGAGTTGGCCGCTCTGAGGGCGTGCGACCAAGGCGAGCGCCTCGCCGCACGGCGCGCACGCTACCGCCGCCTGGGGAGCGCGAAGTGAGGCACGCACCGGCACTCCCTCGGGGAATTGACAGACTTAGGGTTACCTAACCTAGGGTCGTCCCCGTGGTGCGGCGGTGTCGACACGGCGGAGGGCGAGGGCAAGAGTGGCGGCAGCGTCACCCGCGCAAGCACCCCTCGTCCACCCCGGCCCGAAAGGCGCCTGCCGTGCGGCTGCATCTGCTCGCGCTCAAACCGACCGACTCCGTCACCGAGGGCTTCCTGCCCGCCGCCGCCCGGCTCGGCCTGACGGTCACCCTCCTCACCGACCAGCCCACGGCACACAGACGCGCCTACGAGCGGCACACGGCCCACGGCGGCGCCCCGCTGCCCGCACTGGACGTCGTCCCCTGCGACGTCGGCGACTACCGCGAGGTCATCGACCGGATCGCCGCCCTCGGCCGCCCCGACGCCGTCTTCACCAACAGCGACCACCTCCAGACCCAGGCCGCCCTGGCCGCCGCTTACTTCGGCCTCCGCGGCAAGGACTGGCGGGCCACGTACAACGCCAAGAACAAGGCGCAGCTGCGCCGCGTCCTCGCCGCAGCGGGCCTGGACACCGTCCGCTCCGCCGAGCTGGCGCCGGACGACGACCCGGCCGCCCTCGCCGCGACGGACCTGCCCTTCCCCTGCGTCCTCAAGCCCCGCGAAGGCGTGGCCAGCGAGGACGTCGTCCTGGTCGGCAGCGCGAGCGAACTCGTCGGCCGCTGCCGCGAGATCAGGGCCCGGCGGCCCGGCGCCGCGCTCGTCGCCGAGGAGTACCTCGACGGAGAGCTGCACACCCTGGAGACCCTCGGCGACGGCAGCACCCTGCACACGGTCGCCGCCTTCCGCACCGAGCTCTCCCCGCTGCCGTACTTCACCGAGGAACGCTGCCACCTGCTGCCCGCCCCGCCCCAGCCGCACAGCGCGCAGGTCGTCGCCCAGCTCGAAGCCCTCGGCGTCGGCCTCGGCGCCTGCCACACCGAGTACGTGGCCCAGGGCGACCGGGCCAGGATCATCGAGGTCAACTACCGCGCCGTCGGCGACCACAGCGACCTGGCCCTCGCCGAACTGCTCGGCGTCCCGCTCTTCGAGGACATCCTGCGCACCCACCTGGGCGAGCGGCTGCCCGCCCGCCCAGGTGCGCCCGCCGGCGCCCGGGTACGTATGGAGTACGTGCGCGCCGAGCGCGGCGGCACCCTCAAGGCCGCGCCCGGGGCGAGCGACACCGAGCGCGACGGCGTCCGGCTGGTCTACCGGCCGCTGCGCGCACTCGGCGAGGAACACCCGCTCCACCACTCGAACCGCGACTTCCTGGGCGCGCTGTGGGCCACCGGCACCGACGACGACCGGATGGACCGCGCAGTCGCGGACTTCCTGGCGTCCCGGCGATGGGAGATCGGCTGATGAGCAGGACCACGACCGACACGGCGGAGAACGCGCTCCTGGTCCGGGTCCTGACCACCCTGCTGCGCGAGGACCCCTACGGACTGCGCCGCACCGCCCGCACCGAGCACCGCCCGGACGGCGACTGGCTCCGGCTCCGGGCCGCGGGCGGCACGCTGCTGGTGCCGGTCGCCGCCGACGGCTTCCAGTGCGAGATCCAGGCCCGCGAGGCCCTGCTGGAGACCGCCGACGGCACCCGCCTCACCGGCCTCCGCCCCGTCCTGGACCGGCTCCGCGGGGCCGTGGCCGCCGAGGACCGGCCCGGCTTCGACGCCTTCGCCGCCGAGTGCCGCGAGGCCCTCGCCACCGCCCACCTGCACGACCGGCTGCGCCCGGGCGTCGTCGAACGGCTGGCAGGGACGTACGGGGACACCGTCACCGCCTGGACCGGGCAGCGCGGCGCGCTCGCCTTCGACACCCTCGCCGCCTTCCGCGACCACCCCGTCCACCCCACCGGCCGCGCCAGGTCGGGCCTGGGTGAGGACGAACTGCGGGCCCACGCACCCGAGTTCCACCCCCGCTTCCCGCTGCGCTGGCTCGCCCTCCCGCACACGGCCGTGCGCGGCGAGCGGGCGGAGCTGCCCGCGTGGTGGCCCGCACCCTCGGCCCTCGGCCTGAGCGGGCTGGACGCCACCCACCTCGCCCTGCCCGTCCACCCGCTCACCGCCGCCGGGCCGCTCGCCCCGGCCCTGCGCGCCACCGGACTCGCCGGCCGCGCCCACCTCGCCGAGCAGCCGTGGCTGGAGGTGATCCCCACCCTGTCCACCCGTACGGTCGCGGTCGCGGGCGACCTCGCCACCCACCTCAAACTGCCCCTCACCACCGCCACTCTGGGCCGGCTCAACCGGCGCACCATCAAACCCGGCACGCTCCTCGACGGCGAGGTCTCCCAGCGGCTGCTGGAGGAGATCACCGCCCGCGAGCCGCGCTTCGCCGCCACCGTCCTGCTGGCCGACGAGCGCACCCACCTGGACGCGGACCACGAACTCCTCGCCGCCCTGGTGCGCCGCCACCCACCCGGCCTCCACGAAGCCCACATCGTCCCCGTCGCCGCACTGCTCGCCCGCGCCCCCGACGGCCGTCTCGTCGCCGAAGCCCTCGCCGAGCGCTACTACGGCGGCTGCCTCGCCACCTTCCTCGACGCCTATCTGACGCTGCTGATGGACTGGCACACCACCCTCTTCTCGTACGGCATCGCCCTCGAATCCCACCAGCAGAACACCTCCGTCGTCCTGGACGAGGCCGACGGCCGGCCCCGGCTGCGGCTGCTGCTCAAGGACAACGACGACCCCCGCGTGCACCCCGCCCGGCTCGCGGCCCGGATCGGCCGTGCGACGGACGGCCTGCTCGGCTTCGGCGACCGGCGGATACTCGTCGCCGGGGACGGGCCCGTCGCCGACGTCTTCGCGACCATCACCGTCCACCTGTGCGCCGGCGCCCTCGCCTTCGAGCTGGCCCGGCTCGGCCGGGGCACCCTGGACGGCTGGCTGGCCCAGCTGCGCGACCGGCTCGCCGAAGCCATCGCCCGGCTCGCCCCTGGGCCCGCCGCCGTCCTGCGCGCCCGGGTCCTGGCCGCCCGCCGGCTGCCGGTCAAGGCCATGGTCACGGCCGGCACGCTGCTCACCAAGGAGCGCTCCGGCGCCACCGACATCAACAAGTACTACGTCGACGGCCCCAACTACCTGCTGCCGACGGCCCGGTGACGGCGCACACCGGCCCGCCCCCTCCCCCCTCCGCTGGAGCCGCTGACATGACAACAGGCCCATCCGCCCCCACCTCCCCCCTCGCCGGTCACATCGTCGCCCACACCCTCCTCAACTGCCTGCTCCGCGAGGTCTGCGGCCCGGAGCACCAGACCGCCGTCAGCGACGGGCACCTGCTGCTGCGCCTGCCCCGGTGCGGCGAGCTGCTCCGGGTCCGGCTGCGCCGCACCTCCCTCATCGGCGCCCACCGCTTCACCGGCCCCGTCACCGCACAGCACGGCGGCACCTGGAGCGCACTGCCCTGGCAGGCCCTCGCCGAGTGCATCCACCGTGAACTCGCCCTGCGCACCGGCTTCCGCAACGACGAATTCCTGGACCAGGTGGCCGCCAGCCACGCCGGCGTCGCCGCCGCCCTCGCCACCGCCGGGGCCGGCGACCACCCCGCCGACCCCTACCTGGCCTCCGAACAGTCCCTGCTCTTCGGCCACCGCTTCCACCCCACCCCCAAGGCCCGCACCGGCACTCCCGAGGACTGGCGGCGCTACGCCCCCGAGGCCCGCGCCCGGTTCGCCCTGCGCCATCTGGCCGTGCGCCGCAGGTACGTACGCCAGGAGGCCGCCGCCCCCGGCGCCCCGGCCGCCTTCGAGCGGCAGGGCGGCGTGCCCGACGGCTACGTCCTGCTGCCCGCCCACCCCTGGCAGTACGGCATGCTGCGCGACCACCCCGCCCTGCGCGCCGCCGTCGCCCGCCGCGACGTCCTCGACCTCGGCCCGCGCGGCACCCCCTTCGCGCCCACCGCCTCGGTGCGCACCCTCTACGACGGCCGGGACTTCCTGAAGTTCAGCCTCAACGTGCGCATCACCAATTGCCTGCGCAAGAACGCCGAGTACGAGCTGGCCGGCGCGGTCGCCCTGACCCGGCTGCTCGCCCCCGCCGCCGCCGACCTCGCCGCCCGCTTCCCCGGCACCGCGCTGCTGGGCGAACCCGCCTACCGCACCCTCGACCTCGGCAGCCGCGACCTCGCCGAAGGCTTCGGCGTCATCGCCCGCGACGGCCTCGGCGCCCACCTCGCGCCGGGCCTGACCGCCCTGCTGGCCGCCGCCGTGGCCGACGAGTACCCCAGCTGCGGCGCCCAGCTGGGCCGGCTGCTGGACGGCCGCAGCCAGGCCGAGGCCCTCGCCTGGTGGGACGCCTACCTGCGGCTGCTGATCCCCCCGGTGCTGGCCGCCTACTTCGACCACGGCGTGGTCCTCGAACCCCACCTGCAGAACGTCGTCATCGGCATCGACGACCGGGGCAGCCCCCTCCAGGTTGTCTTCCGCGACCTGGAGGGCACCAAGCTGCTCACCGGCCACCCCGGCCTCGCGGGCCTCGACGAGATGGTCGCCCGCCCCATGACGTACGGCCGCGAACGCGGCTGGGACCGCGTCGTCTACTGCCTCCTCGTCAACCACGTCGCCGAGATGCTCGCCGCCCTCGCCGACCGGCACCCGCGCCTGGAAGGCGCCTTGTGGTCCGCCGTCCGCCGCGTCCTCGCCGACCGCGCCGCCGCGCACGGCCAACCGCCTCTGTTGCGGGCCCTGGTCGCGGGCGTGCCGCTGCCCGCCAAGGCGAACCTGATCACTCGCTGGCAGCGCCTGGCCGACCGGGACGCCGGGTACGTCCGGATCGGCTCGCCCCTGGTGCCCGACGTGCTGAGCGCCCTGCGGGTACTGCCGGAAGCCGGCACCCGCGCGGCCGGGGGTGACGGTCCGCCCGTACCGCCGCGCCGGCCTTTGGAGACCACCCCGTGATCACCCCCCGCGCTGCCGGCCACGCCGCCCACCTGGCTGCCGATCAACTGCCCGCCTACGTCTACGACCTGGCCGACCTGGCCGACAGCGCCCGAGCCGTGCGGGCCGCCCTGCCCGAGCGGGCCGAGCTGTACTACGCGGCCAAGGCCAACCCCGCCGCCGAGATCCTCCGCACGCTCGCCCCGCACGTCAGCGGCTACGAGACGGCCTCCGGCGGCGAGCTCGCGCACGTCCGCGAGGCCGTACCCGGCATGCCACTAGCCTTCGGTGGCCCCGGCAAGACCGAGGCAGAACTCCGGCTCGCCCTGGACCTGGGCGTCGAGCGCTTCCACGTGGAGAGCGAGCAGGAGCTGCGGCTGCTCGCGGACCTCGCCGACGAACGGCCCGGCGGCGCACCGGCCGACATCCTGCTGCGCGTCAACCTGCCCGCCGTCGATGCCGAGACGAGCGGAGCGGCGCTCGCCATGGGCGGCCGGCCCAGCCCCTTCGGCCTCGACCCGCGGAGCGCCGAAGCCTGCCTGCCGCTGCTGCGCGGGCGCCGGCTGCGGCTGCGCGGCATCCACGCCCACCTGGCCAGCGGCCTCGGCCCCGAGGCCCAGCTGGCCGTCGCGGCCCGCGTCACCGACTGGGCGCGGGACCTCGCCGGCCGGCACCGCCTCCAGGTGACCGAGGTCGACGTGGGCGGCGGCATGGCCGTCGACTACGCCCGGCCGGGCGCCCGCTTCGACTGGCAGACCTACGGCCGGGGCCTGCGCGAACTGACCGCCAAGCACCCCGACTTCACCCTGCGCGTGGAGCCGGGCCGGGCGCTGACCGCCTACTGCGGCTGGTACGTCACCGAGGTCCTCGACCTCAAGCACACCCACGGCGAGGCCTTCGCCGTCCTGCGCGGCGGCACGCACCACCTGCGCACCCCCGCCGCCAAGGGCCACGACCACCCCTTCACCGTGCTGCCCGTCGACGACTGGGCCCAGCCCTGGCTGCGCCCGGCGGCCCTCGGCGAACCGGTGACCCTCAGCGGGCAACTGTGCACGCCCAAGGACGTCTTCGCGCGGCGGGTGCCCGTCGCACGGCTGCGGGCGGGGGACCGGGTCGCCTTCGCGATGGCCGGTGCGTACGCCTGGAACATCTCGCACCACGACTTCCTGATGCACCCGCCGCCCACGTTCCACTTTTTGTCATAAGCAGGGGCTGTCATGAGTGGGGCCTGTCATGAGTCCCGGGCGAAAGGTTTTACCGTAAATAGATGGTGTCTGCATCTATGTCGGCGTAGCGTCGTCCGCCAGCGGGGGGCAGTGCCATGCTCCGGAACCCACCGGGGCGGCCAACCGAAAGGGGACACCGCCAACCATGTGCGGCATCACCGGATGGATCTCCTACGACCACGACCTCACCACCGAGCGCGACACGCTCGACGCGATGACCGCGACCATGGCCTGCCGCGGGCCGGACGCATCCGGCATATGGCTGGACACCCACGCAGCCCTGGGCCACCGCCGCCTCGCCGTCATCGACCTCGAAGGCGGCACACAGCCCATGCTCGTCGAACGCGACGGGCGCACCCTGCTCGCCGTCACCTACAGCGGCGAGGTCTACAACTACCGCGAACTGCGCCGCGAACTGCTCGCCCGCGGCCACGCCTTCCGCACCAGCAGCGACACCGAGGTCGTGCTCCACGCCTACCTCGAATGGGGCGAGGCCTTCACCGAGCACCTCAACGGCATGTACGCCTTCGCCCTGTGGGACCCGCGCCGCGAGGAACTCCTCCTCGTCCGCGACCGCATGGGCATCAAGCCGCTCTACTACCACCCCACCCCCGACGGCGTGGTCTTCGGCTCCGAGCCCAAGGCCATCCTCGCCCACCCCGCCGTGCGGCCCGCCGTCGACGCCGAGGGCCTCGCCGAGATCACGGCCTTCACCAAGACCCCCGGCCACGCCGTCTACCGCGGCATGCACGAGCTGCGCCCCGGCCACACCGCACGGGTGCGCCGCGAGGGCCTGACCGTCCGCCGCTACTGGGGACTCGAGGCACGCGAGCACACCGACGACACCGCCACCACCGTCCGGCGGGTGCGCGAGCTGCTCGACGACATCGTGGCCCGCCAGCTCATCGCCGACGTCCCGCTGTGCACCCTGCTCTCCGGCGGCCTCGACTCCTCCGCCATCACCGCGCTCTCCGCCTTAGGGCTGGCCGAGGCCGGCCGCGGTCCGGTGCGCTCCTTCTCGGTGGACTTCACCGGCCACACCGAGAACTTCAAGGCCGACAGCCTGCGGCCCACCCCCGACGGTCCCTACGCGCACGCCCTCGCCGAGCACGTGGGATCCGACCACGCCGACATCGTCCTCGACACCGCCGCCCTGATGGACCGCGCCCACCGCGACGCGGTGCTCACCGCCCGCGACCTGCCCATCAGCTTCGGCGACGGCGACACCTCGCTCTACCTCCTCTTCAAGGCCATCCGCGAACACTCGACCGTGGCCCTGTCCGGGGAGTCCGCCGACGAGATATTCGGCGGCTACAAATGGTTCCACGACCCGGAATCCGTGCACGCCGACACCTTCCCCTGGCTCGCCGCCGGCGTCTTCGACAACTTCTCCGGTGAAGGGGCCGGCCGCCGCACCGACCTCCTCGACCCGGGCATCCTCGGCAAGCTCGACCTGCCCGGCTACCAGGACGCCCGCTACCGCGAGGCGCTCGCCGAAGTGCCCCGGCTGCCGGGCGAGACGGGCCTGCAACGCCGCATGCGCGAGGTCAGCTACCTGCACCTGACCCGGTTCGTCCAGCTGCTGCTCGACCGCAAGGACCGCGTCAGCATGGCCGTCGGCCTCGAAGTGCGCGTGCCGTTCTGCGACCACCGGCTCGTCGAATACGTCTTCAACACGCCCTGGGCGATGAAGACTTTCGACGGCCGCGAGAAGTCCCTGCTGCGCGCCGCCGTCCGCGACGTCCTCCCGGCGTCCGTCGCCGACCGCGTCAAGAGCCCCTACCCCAGCACCCAGGATCCCCGCTACGCCGCCGCCCTCCGCGCGGAACTGCGGCGCGTCCTCGCCGATACCGACGCACCCGTCCGCCCCCTGCTCGACACCGCCGGCGTGGCCCGGGCGCTGAAGGAGGACACCGGCGAGACCTACCGGACCGGCACCGAACTGGTCCTCGGCCTCAACAGCTGGCTCGCCGCCTACGGCACGGCCCTGGAGCTCTAGCCGCACGTGCAGGCACGGTGGTCCCGCCTGGCGCACAATGGACGGCACAACACCGTCCACCCAGGAGTCCACCGTGGCCTTGCAGATGACCGTCGACCCGGACGCCGCCGAACCCCCCTACGAGCAGATCCGCGCCCGCATCGCGGAGCGCGCCCGCTCGGGCGCGCTCCCGGTGGGCTACAAGCTGCCGACCGTGCGCGGCTTCGCCGAGGAACTGGGGCTGGCCGCCAACACGGTGGCCAAGGCCTACCGGGCGCTCGAAGCGGACGGCGTCATCGAGACGCGCGGCCGCAACGGCACCTTCATCGCCGCCCCCGGCGACACGGCCGACCGCGAGGCGGCCGCCGCCGCACAGGCCTACGCCCAGCGCGCCCACCGCCTGGGCCTGGACCGGGCCGCCGCGCTGACCGCCGCCGAGAACGCGCTGCGGGCGGTCTACGGCGACTGACGCACGACCCCTGCGGCGATTGAGGACAAAAGGGGGAAGGCACGGACAGGGCCGGTTACCCTTGCCCTGATGGGACGTCATGGTGAAGGTCGGACGTTGCCGCGGGCGAGGCGATGGAAGCTCACCGCGCTGCTGGGAGCCGTCGTCGTGGTGCTCGCGCTGCTGGTCACCGTGGTCGTCGCCGACTGGCAGTCGGGCGGCCGCGCCCGGGGCGTCACGGGCCGCCTCGGCGGACACGCGGCCGACGTCGGCTGGGGGTTCACCCACACCCAGTACAGCGCCGACCTCGGCCAGGACGCCGCCCGCAAGAAGGCGGCACAGACCCTCTCCGCCGACCCCATGCCGCAGAACCAGCACATCATGGGCTGGGGGGCCGACAACCCCGAGCCCCGGCCCGGCGTCTACAACTTCGCCGACCTGGACCGCAGGATCGCCCTGATGCGGGCGACCGGCGGCACCCCCGTGCTCACCCTGTGCTGCGCCCCGGACTGGATGAAGGGCGGCGGTGACCGCACCGACTGGTCGCAGCAGTCCCTGGAGAAGGCCCCGGACCGCGCCCACTACAGGGACTTCGCCCAACTGGCCGGAGTGATCGCCGCCCGCTATCCGGACGTCCGCCACTTCATCGTCTGGAACGAGTTCAAGGGCTTCTACGACGATTCCAGGAACCGCTGGGACTACGAGGGCTACACCGAGTTCTACAACCTCGTCTACGAGGAGCTCAAGAAGCGGAACAAGAACGCCCTCGTCGGCGGGCCGTACGTCGTCATGGACAGCCAGGCGCCCGGCTCCACCGCCAACTCCTCCTCGGTGAGCGGACCGTGGGGATCGCTCGACCAGCGGGCCGTCGACGCCGTGGAGTACTGGGACCAGCACAAGGAGGGGGCCGACTTCGTCGTCGTCGACGGCTCCAGCTACACCCGCGACGGCAGCAGACTCATCCCCGACGAGTTCGCGGCCACCCGGAAGTTCGCCGACGTCACCACCTGGCTGAACCGGACCACCGGGCTGCCCGTGTGGTGGGCCGAGTGGTACGTCGAGCCCGCCGACGCCCAGGACAACCGCACGGGCTGGACCGAGCCGCACCGCATCGCCGTGCAGGCCACCGCCATGATGCGGCTGGCCGAGTCGGGTGTGGCCGGCGCCTTCTACTGGAACCCGGAGGAACAGGGCGCCAACTGCCCCGGCTGCCTGTGGCGCAGCACCGAACTGGGCGACGGCGGGGGAGAGCTGCCCATGCTGGACCTGCTCACCCACTTCGCCAAGGCCTTTCCGCCGGGCACGCGGCTGCGCCCGGTGGACGTGGGCGGACCCGACGCCGGGCAGGTGCAGGCCCTGGCCTCCGGCAAGACCGTGCTGGCCGTCAATACCGCGGACCGGCAGATCTCGGCCCGGGTCGACGGCCGCCTGCTCGGCCTCGGGGCGTACGAAGTCCGCTGGCTGTAGCCGGTTCTGGCGGTTGCCTTCGCCGCCCGGGGAGGCAACACTTCCCTCGGCGTCCACCGAGCGAGAGACGCCCCTGGCGAAAGAAGGGCCGCCGTGCCGGAAAACGCGAGTCAGGCGTTGGTCATCGTCGACGCGGAACGGAACTACTACGTGCTGCCCCGGGAGGCCGTCGCCACGGCGAAGGCCGCCCCCGAGGCCAGGGCCCTGATCGAGGCGCACCTGGGGGAGCGTGCGGACGTGCCGCTGTGCGAGGGCTACTCCTTCGCCGGCGTGCTGAACCTGCCGGCCGAGGCGGACATGGCCCACTACACCTCCGAAGCCTCCTGGCCGGTCGCCTCCGTCTCCTGACGGGCGCCGCCGACGTGAGCACGCAAGCCGACGCCGCACCTAACGGCCGCCCCGTGACCCCCGCCGAACGGCGGGCCTTCACCGCCGACGGCTACGTCCACCTCCCCGGACTGTGGGACGGCCGGCTGTCCGACGCCATCGCCGCGGAGGGGCGCGAGCGCCACGCCCACGCCGCGATCCCCCTGAGCGGGCCGCGCACGCCCGTCGTGACCCGCCGGCTGCCCCGCCGCGCCACCCCCGCCGCGAGCGGCCCGCTGCTGGCCCAAGTGCACCTGGCCCTGACCGGCACGGCCCGGGCGCTGACCGGCCGGCTGCTGGTGCCGACCTTCGCCGCCTACGGCTACTACGAGGGCGACGACGAGGTCTTCCTCCACATCGACACCGAACAGTGCGACCTGACCCTGCTGACCACCGCCTTCGGCGCCGTCGGCCCGCTCCACCTCCACCCCGGCCTGGTCGGCGCCACCATGGAGCGGCTTGGCCAGCTGGAGAGCGACCCCGAGTGGGACCGCACGGCGGGCACGCGCATCAGCTATCCGCCGACCGGCGTCACTGCCCTCGACGGCCACGTCCTCCCGCACCACCGGCCCGGCCGCCCCGCCCCCGGGGTGCAGGCCGTGGCCGCCCTCTGCTACCGCGCCCTGTTCTGACGCACCCCTACGACATCGTGGCCAGCCGCCACACCAACGACCCCAGCACCACGGCCAGCAGCGGCAACGCAAACCAGAAGGAGCCCTGCAACCACCTCAGCTGCTGCACCCCCGGCCGCACCCCGACCCGCACCAGCTCCCGCACCGTCAGCAGCACCAGCAGCGCCACGGCCGCCAGGGCGCCGACCACGGACACCGGCGTCCAGGTCACCCGCGGCCCGGCGGGACCGGGCCGCGGCTGCGGCACCTCCCCGGCGGGGCGGTCCTTGAGCGAATAGAGCACCGCGTCGTCGTTGGCCAGCATCCGGCGCAGCTCCGGCCGGCCGTCCAGGGTGCGGCGCAGCCGCCCGTCCCAGTCGGGCACGTAACCCGCGCTGAGTTCCAGATACTCCGACTGGCTGCGGTTGACCACGAGATAGGAGTTCGGCCCAGCCTTGCGCAGGGCCTCGACCAGGCTCGGGCCCCGGCCCGGGTCGCGCGGGGCGAGGACCGGCTCGTAGAGGACCCGCTCCATGTCCCGGGCGCCCCAGGGCAGCGCGGGGGTGACGTTGGTGAGGGTGTCGCTGCTCATCCACAGCAGCCGTACGGTCGGCTCGTCGTGCTCGTAGACGTAGTCCATGGCGGCGACCTCGCCCGAACGCACCTGCTCGAAGGGTTCGTTGCCCCAGCGCGCCACCAGGAAGCCGAAGACGAGCACCACCCCGGCCAGCAGGGCCGCGAGCGGCGCCGCGAAGGAGCGGCCGCCGGCGCCGGCGGGGCGCGGGAAGAGCGCGAGCGCCGCGAGGACACAGGCGCCGGGCAGGGCGAACAGGAAGACCCGCAGGGCCACCTCGCCGCCGTAGGACTGCATCCCGAAGGCCAGGAACGGCACAGAGGTGAGGACCAGCAGCGACCGGTCACCGATCCCGGCACGGCGCCTCCGCCACCAGCCGAGCCCGGCCAGGGCCAGCGTGCCGCCCGCGAGCGCCACCCGGACGTAGAGCACCATCTTGTGGGTGGCACTGCCGCCTTCGATACGGCCCGATACGGACGAGGAGACATTGCCGCCCAGCGAACCGAGGCCGCCGAAGAGCTCGTTGAAGTGGCCCGACCAGTACGGCTCCGCCAGGAACCCCACCCACACCGCCAGCATCACCGCGCACAGCAGCGGGAGCCCGGCCGCCGTGCAGCGGCGCGCCAGGACCAGGGCCGTCAGCACGCCCAGCATGACGAACGGGGTCAGCTGGTGGCTGGCGACCGAGGCGGTGAACAGGGCGACGAGCAGGGCCAGCAGCACCGCGAGCTCGCCCCGCCCGGCGGGCCGGACCTCCCGCTCGCCGGGCAGCAGCCTGCCGCGCAGCTGCCCCGGCCAGCGGAACCACACCAGCAGCACCGCCACGAACAGCAGATAGAAGACGTAGTTGAGCGACTGGGGGGAGAAGTAGTCCTGCCCGACCCAGCCGCACAGCGCGAACAGCCACAGCGCCGTCCACTTCGCCCGCCAGCTCGCCCGTACCGCCCGCAGCAGCAGGGCCAGCGGTGCCAGGCAGGCCAGCTGGACGGCCAGCGGCCACCAGCGCAGCACCTCGCCGAGGTCCGTCACACCGCAGGCCCGGGCCGCGAACACGGCGAGCGCGAAGAAGCCCGGCCAGCTCCAGCGGGCGTCCAGGTCGGGCGCGGCGGTGCCGGTGCGGTCGATGTAGTCCAGGAAGCCCAGGTGCTGCCAGGCCGTCGGGAAGCGCGGCTGGGCCTCCAGCAGCGCGGGCACGGCGTGCAGCGAGACCACCGTCGCCAGCAGCAGCGCCGCCAGCAGCCACCGGCGCGCCCGGTCCAGACACAGCGCGCACGCGAAGGCCAGCACCAGCAGCGCGGCCCCCAGCAGCGTGGCCACCGGCAGCACGGACACCAGCCCGAAGCCGCCCATGCCCTCCAGGTCGACCGAGCCGACCGCCTCCAGCGGCACCCAGTACATCGCCAGCGCCGCGACGGCCAGCAGCCGGATTCCCGCCACCGGCGTACGCCACCATGCCACGGCCCCCGGCCGCACGGCCTCCCCGGCGGCTTCCCGCGCGGGCGGCAGGGCCGGCAGCCGCTCCGGCTTCGGCGGAGTGCGCGCGGCCTTCTCCGGCCGCTCCGCCTTCTCCAGGCCCCCGGCAGGCGTGTGCCGCAGGTCCGGCCGCCGCTCCAGATGGTCGAAGTCCAGCCGCACGCCCAGCGGCATGGTGTCCGCGTCCAGCGCCGAGCGCAGCGCCCAGCGCGTGCCGTGCCCGGCCTCCTCCCGCCCTCCCACCGTCTCGTCCCTGCGGTCGCCGCGCACCGGCAGATCCGCGAGGTCCCCGTCGGGCGGCGTCCTGTCGCCACCTTGCCCGGCGGCGGGCGCGGCCTTCAGGACGCCCCGCAGCTTGACCGCCGCGATCGAGACGATCACGGTCAGGCTGCTGATCTCCGCGACCCCCGCCCCCGTCAGCCCCATCCGCGGCAGCAGAATCAGCGTCAGCCCCAGCACCAGTGCACACAACAACCCCTGGAGATAGGCCAGTCCGGCCGTGCGGCTCTGCGCGCGCAGCACCGCGAAGTAGACCTCCATCACCACCCGCAGCGCCGCGCCCACCGCGAACCAGCGCAGCAGCGGCGTCGCCGCCTCGGCGTAGCCCCGGCCGAAGACCTGCAGGATGTACGGCGCGAGGGCGAACAGCAGCACGCACACCGGCACCATGATCTTGGCCATCCGGCGCAGCGCCGCCCGGCAGTTGTCGGCCAGCCGCGCCGGATCGTGCGAGCCCTCGACGGTCAGGGACGCGCCCATGTTGATGGCGAGCAGATTGACCGTGCCGCCGATGGTGGAGGTGATGTAGAAGTAGGCGTTGTCGGTCGAGCTGACCTGGGCGGCCACGATCACCGGTACCAGGTAGACCACGGCCAGCGAGAACAGCGAGCCGGTGTAGTCACCGGCCAGGAAGCGCCCCATCTCCCGGTAGGACGCCGGGAGGGCGCTCTCCTCGGTGGCCCGGACGTGCGCCGGCACCAGGCGCCGGAACACCAGCCACCCCAGCGGCACCACCGAGACGGCGATGGAGACGACCCAGGAGACGAACACCCCGGACATCGGCAGCGCCGCCGCCAGCCCCACCAGCAGCGCCAGCTTCACCGCCGAGAAGACGGTGTTGCCCACCGGCACCCACAGCGCGCTGCGCAGCCCGGTGAGCACCCCGTCCTGCAGCGTGAGCACCGACCAGGCCACGACGGCCGCCATGAAGCCCAGGCCCGGCAGCAGCCCGTGCAGGAAGTGGTAGGACGGGCCCCACAGGCCCAGGGTGAGCAGGAAGACGCCCGCCGCCGCCGCGACGAGCAGCGAACTGGCCGCGTACGTACGGAAGACCAGCCGCCCCGTCGTCCGCCCGGCGACCGGGATGAACCGGGCCAGCGCCCCGGTCAGGGTGACCGCCGTGAGCCCCGCGAGGAGCTTCATCGCGGCGATGGCGGCCGAGCTCTGGCCGACCGAGTCCTCGCTGTAGTAGCGGGCGGCGACCAGCCAGAACCCCACCCCGAGGACCGCGCTGATGCCCGTGTTGAGCATCAGCGCGAAGGCGTTGCGGAACAGCGGTGTCCCGCCGCCTCGCCCGGGAAGCCGCAGCCGCCGGGCGGGGGCGTCCACGGCTCTTTCCTCGGTCCGGGTGGACGTGTCAGACACGGGCTTCGATCACTTTCCTGACGACTCGGCGGCTTCTGCGGACGACGGCGTACCCCTTGGTCAGGGCCCGGTCACCGGCGAAGTGCCGGCCCAGCCCCCGGCCCTCGACGAGCCGTTCGAAGTCGGCTATGCCCGTGGTGCGGCGCACGGTCACCCGCTCCAGGGCGTACGGGCCCTGGCGGCGCGCGGCCAGGGTGTTGCCCACGGCCAGGGACACCCCGAAGCCGGCCGTGCGCACCGCGCCGCGCACCCGGCGGCTGGAGTAGCCGTACGGGTAGGCGAAGGACACCGGCGGGCGGTCCAGCTCGGCGGCGAGCACCTCCCGGCAGTGCTGCACCTCGAACCACAGCCGGTCGTCCGTGAGCTGGTCGAGCTGGGGGTGGGTGTGGCTGTGCCCGCCGATCTCCAGCCCCGCCGCGGCCAGCTCGCGCACCTGGTCCCAGCTCAGCATCAGATCGAGCGCGCCCCCCGTCTCGTGGGCGCCGCGCAGCCAGCCCGTGGAGGCGAACAGCGTGGCCGTGAAGCCGTGTTCGAGGAGGACGGGCAGGGCGTAGCGGTGCACGCCCTCGTAGCCGTCGTCGAAAGTGATCAGTACCGGCTTCGGGGGCAGCGGGCGCCCTGCCCGCCAGGCGGCGGCCAGCTGCTCGGCCGTCACCGGGGTGAAGCCGAAGCCGTCCAGCAGCCGCATCTGCTCGTCGAACGCCTCGGGGGAGACCGACAGCCCGTAGGCCGCACGGGCCGGGGTGCGGGCCACCGAGTGGTACATCAATATGGGCACCGGCCGCTGCGCGACGCTCGGACCGTTCATGCCGCCGCCCCCTCGCCCGCGCTGCTCGCCGGCACGTCCGCCACCGCGAACCGCCCGCCGTCCCGGCGCGCCCGCCAGACCCCCAGTGCGTAGCCGGCGGTGGTCGCCGCCAGCCCCGCCACGATGGCCCCGGCCCGCCCGGCGCCGCCCGGCCGGCCCAGCAGTGCGTCCCGCACCCCGCGCGCGACGCCCGCGGGCAGCACGCGGGTGGTGTACCGGCGCTCGCTCTCCAGCCCGGCCCGGGCCCCCACGCTGTGCGTCACCAGGGCCTTGGAGAGGCCTTCGGCGTACGCGCGGTCGCGGAAGTAGCCGAACCGCTCGCGGGCGGCGGGGACCCGGTGGTGGATCACCGAGCGGTCGTCGATCAGCAGCAGCGCCTCCGGCACGGCCCGGGTCAGCCGGATGCACAGCTCCGTCTCCTCGCAGCCGAGCGGCAGCCGGTGGCCGTCGCGCCCGATGCCGCTGGCGAACCCCCCGACCGCCTCCAGGGCCGAGCGGCGGAACGAGGCGTTGCCGCCCAGCACATTGCGCACGACCGTCTTGCCCGGCGGCAGGCCGCGGTAGGTGCAGCCCACCACCCAGTCGAACTCCTCCGGGAACCAGGCGGGGCGGCGCCGGGACGCCCACACCGGCTGGGTGCGGCCGCCCACCGCCATCACCCTGGGGTCGGCGTAGCCCTCGGCGAAGTGCAGCAGCCAGTCCCGCTCGGCCACCGCGTCGTCGTCGAGGAAGGCGATGACCTCGCCGGCGCTGGCCGCGAGGCCGGTGTTGCGGCCCGCCGACAGGCCACGCGGGCCCGCGTTGGCCAGCACCCGCACGGGACGGGCGCCGGCCCCCGCCCCGTCGTCCCCGTAGGCCTTGGCGAGCCGGCGCAGCAGCGCCGGATTGTGGTCGACCACGAGCAGCGTCTCCAGCGCGGGGTACGACTGGTCGAGCACCGAGGCCACCGCGGCGAGGATGTCGCCCCAACGGTCCTCGGTGTAGACGCAGATGACCACCGAGACGCTCGGTGCACCGGTCCGTCCGGTCGGTGCAGTGCTCAAGAGACTTCCCCGTGATTCGCCGCCGGTGCGATGGCCAGCCGCTGCCGCGGATGCCGGGCGCGGCGGGTGCCGCGCTCGTGCAGGATCACCTTGAGCACGCGCAGCCCGTCGCGCACGGCCCGCAGATTGCTCGCGCCGTGGATCCGGACGAATTCGTGGCTGGGAATCTCCTGGACCCGCAGCCCTGCCTTGACCACTCTGATGTTCATCAGGGTCTCGACCTCGAAGCCGGCGCAGTCCAGCGCGATCGCGTCCAGGCAGTGTTTCCAGAACGCGTTGTACCCGTAGCACAGATCGGTATAGCGAGCACCGAACTTGTGATTGACGATCGAACACAGCACCCGGTTGCCGAGCTTGCGGATCAGCGTCATGTCGTCCGTGCCGCCCCCGTTGGCGAACCGGGAGCCCTTGGCGAAGTCCGCGCCGCCCACCAGGGCGGAGACATAGCTGACGATCTCGCCGCCGTCGGCCGAGCCGTCCGCGTCGACCATCACGATGATCTCGCCGGTGCAGGCGGCGAAACCGGTGATCAGCGCGTCGCCCTTGCCCTTGCCGCGCTGTTCGACCACCTTGACGTCCGGGTACAGGTCGCGGGCGACCCGGACCGTGTCGTCGGTGGAATTGCCGTCGACTAGGACCACTTCGTGGATCCAGTCGGGAAGTGTCTTGAAGACGTACGGGAGGTTCTCCGCCTCGTTCATGGCGGGAATGACGACGCTCACCGGTGGCGCTATCGCGAACTGCGAGGTCACCGGACGGTAGCGGCCTGAGACTTCAGGATCATCCTCACCGGCCGCCGGGCGCACGAACGCACTCATGAGTCTTCTTTCCCTCTCGTCCGGTGGACCGCCCGCCCTAGAGCGGTCCGGTTGTCTGTCCGGTTCGAAAAGGGGGTACTCGCCGTTGTCCGTACGGCATTGCTGGCCCCGTACGGGCAGGGCGAGTTGGCAAGTAACGCCGGCCGCGCGGCACGCGACTCGGCACTGCTGAAAGCCGAGCGCGGCACCCCCTGCCGCGCCCCGCGTCGGACACCATCGCGACGCTTTTCGAAGCCCTCCCCGGAGCCGCTTGGACATGATGGGCCGATGCGGGTAGATGTACGACGGTATTGAAGCTTGAGACTGTATGGCAAGAGGTGGGGCGGAGACTCCTCCTTTGGTGTTTTTTGCGCCGATGCAACTGCCAGCGGCGCCGCGGGTATTGACGGGCCGCGCGGCCCCGACGGTTCCGGCCGGACCCTCAGCCGCCTTCCCGGATCCGCCCCATCCGCCTCAGCAGCCGGTCCGCCGGCTCGAACAGTTCGGGGCGGGACAGCACGGTGTTGCGCAGCGCGCGCACCGGCGCCCGGCGCGCCCGGTAGCCCAGGGCCACCGGGTGGCGGCGGGTCACCCACCCCTCGGAGACGCTGAGTTCACGGGTCTTGAGCGAGTCCTTGTACGCCTTCCCGCCCCGCCCCAGGTCCAGGTAGGCCAGCCCCTCGGCGGCCGCTTCCTCGGCCATCCGCAAGTGGAGTACGAGCCCCGGCGAGTACTTGGCGAATTCCGTGTCGTAGGCCGGGAACCAGCAAGCCAGCACCGCGGGGGAACGCAGCCCGAAGTGCGCGGCGACCGGCCGCCCCGCCGCGTAGAGCACCGACAGCAGCCCGCTGAAGGTCTCCGTGCGGGTGTGGAACAGCTGCTCGACGAGATGCGCTATCCAGGGGCGCGCGAAGCGGTCTGCGCGCCCCGTTCTTCGGTACTGCGCCGACTTCCAGCCCGTCAGGGTGCGCAGCACGGCCGGGTCTCGCTCGTCGTGCACGTAGCGCACCTCGCCGACGTCCCGGCCGAGCCTGCGCTCCTTGGCCAGCGTGGTGCGGGTGAACTTCGGCGACTGCTTGCGCAGCGCCGCCAGATACCGCTCGTACCCCTGGTCGACGTCGATGACGGGCGAGGCGTACGACCCGGAGGCCGCCACCTCGAACGGCTTCTGCCCCTCGATCAGATGGTCGAACTCCCACAGGGACAGCCCGCAGGCCTGCAGCAGCTCGCGCGTGTCCCACTGGAAGCCCGGTCGGTGGACGAGGCCCTGCGCGTCCGAGACGCCCAGGCCTATCGCCCGGCCCACCCC
The DNA here is from genome assembly GCF_014203555.1 of Streptomyces olivoverticillatus. Taxonomy (GTDB): domain Bacteria; phylum Actinomycetota; class Actinomycetes; order Streptomycetales; family Streptomycetaceae; genus Streptomyces; species Streptomyces olivoverticillatus. The sequence goes on from NZ_JACHJH010000006.1 coordinate 81,107, forward strand.
GAGCGAAGTGCGCTGGAAGGGGAAGAAGGCCACGGGCTCGCCCTCCTCGCGCACGACCGCGATGCGCGCCCCGCGGCGGCAGCGGCCGACGGCGAGTGCGAACTCGGGTGCGAGGAAAGGATTCGCGAGCTGCGGCGAACCGTCTTCGACCGCCCGTGCCTGCAGGGCCGACCACGCCGCCCGGTCGACGGCCGTGAGCTCACCCGGCCGGCACACGCTGATGTCCACGTCACGAAGCCCGACTTCTCGCCGCGCGGCCGCGGTGGTGCCGCACGTGTGCCAGCAGGAACAGCAGCAGGCTGAGCGCCGCCACCGCGGCCACACCGCCCCGCACCGTCCAGGCGTGCAGCGCGAGCATGGTCTGTGCGATCAGCAGGTCGACGGCGATGGCCCCACCGGTGGCGATCACCGCCCGGCTGAGCGGATCGAGGCTGCGCAGCGCGGCGCCCACGGCGCACGCGGGCGCCACGATCAGGAAGAAGAGCGTGAACGGCGCACGCAGCGGCGAGCCGATGTCGGCGAGCGCCAGCGCGCCCCCCACCCCCGCGATGGCCGCCGCGGCCCCCGCGACCACCGGAAGGGAGTCCGCGGCGGGCGGCCTCCTCCCGCGGTGACCTGCCGCTTCGCCCATGTCGTCTGGTTCTGTCGGACCGTCGAGACCGGTGAGATCCGTGAAGTTCTGCATTGGCGACTTTGCCCCCCGAAGCGCCGGATGCCGGGCTTCAATGTCGCGCAATCGGCGGAGGCACGTCAAGATGTGAAGGCCATGCGAAAAGCCTCCGGTTGGCACTGATCACCACAACCGGAGCTTGTCCGTCAGATGAACAGTCGGGAACCGGACGAGGGTCCGCCGCCCGCTCTGACGAGACGTCATCCTCGCGCCATGCAACCGCAATCCATATGACGGACCGCTTTCCAGTTTTGACATGGACACTTCCGACGCGACAGGGTCGCTGCTACCACGGAGATGGCGGAAAACCCTGCTAAAGGAGGTTCCATGAAACTGTCCAGATGTGCGGCTTCTCTGTCCGCACTCCTCGTCACCGCGGCTCTCGCCCTCGGGGGAGCCGGTACCGCGCAAGCCACTCCCCACCTGTCAACTCCCGGTTATGTGGCGCTCGGTGACTCCTACTCGTCCGGCGTCGGTGCCGGCAGTTACGACTCCGCAAGCGGAAGCTGCAAGCGCAGCAACCGGGCCTACCCCAAGCTGTGGGCGGCCGCGCACTCACCCTCGAGCTTCGCCTTCACCGCGTGTTCGGGCGCGCGTACGGGTGATGTGCTCAGCGGGCAGCTGACCCCGCTGAACGCCTCCACCGGGCTCGTCTCCATCTCCATCGGCGGCAACGACGCGGGGTTCGCCGACACCATGAGCACCTGCGTCTTCGGCTCGGACAGCTCCTGCCTGGACAGGATCGCCAAGGCCCGCGCCTTCATCAGCGACGCACTGCCCGCGAAGCTCGACAGCGTCTACTCGGCCATCAGCGCCAAGGCGCCCTCGGCCCACGTCGTCGTCCTCGGCTATCCGCGCTTCTACAAGCTCGGCGGCAGCTGCATCGGGCTGAGCGACACCAAGCGGTCGGCCATCAATGCCGCGGCCGACCACATCGACTCGGTGATCGCCAAGCGCGCCGCCGACCACGGCTTCTCCTACGGGGACGTCACGGCCACCTTCTCCGGCCACGAGCTGTGCTCCGGCAGTCCGTGGCTGAACAGCGTGACGCTGCCCGTCGACGAGTCCTACCACCCCACCGCGGCCGGGCAGTCCGGCGGCTATCTGCCGGTCTTCTCCTCAGCGGTCTGAGCCCCCGTATGTGGAAGGGGCCGTCGGAGTCGGCACCGACGGGCTCGCGGAACCAGGGGAACCGGAAGACGAAGCAGACGAAGGAGAGGTCCTGCCCGTAGGGGACGTACGGCAGGTCACGGTGAAGGGGACGTGCCGGGACGTCTGCTGCCGGGGTGCCTTGACCTCCAGGGCGATCCAGTCGTCGTCGGGCGTGCCCGCGCGGTGGTTCACCTCCGTGTGCCGCAGGAGCGCGGTACGGGAGGAGCCGGTGAAGTGGACGGTCTGCCAGCCGCCATCGGTGACGGCGCCGCTGCCGGTGATCCAGCGGTAGACGACGTCCGCCGGGGTGCGGTCCACGGCGAGGGAAGCGGTAAAGGCCGGAGCCGAATCCTCCGGCGGCGGACAGGCCCCCGCATAGCGGTTGCGCAGGGCGGTCAGCTCGATCGTCACGGAGAAAGAAGGAGAGGCGGAGGAGTAAGAAGAGGAAGGAGGGGCGGAAGAGGACGTGGAGCCCCCGGCACTGCTGGGGGCCACCGCGTTCTTGCCGCCGTCACCGGTGGCCCCGCCCGTGGACGCACCGCCGCCCGAGCCACCGTCCAGCGTCCACACCAGAACGCCCGCGGCGATCGCGGCGGCGACCACCGCGGCCGCCACCCCGGCCCAGAGCCGCCGGGACCGCCGCCGGCCGGGCTCGGGGGAGCCGGCACCGGGGGAGTCCGGGGCGGCCGGCGGTGTGGACGGTGCGGGGCCGTCGCTCCGCGCCACCGCCACCGTCGGCGCGTGCGCCCCCGCCGGGCCCGCAGCCGGGCGCGGCGCGCGCCCGGCCGCCACCGTCCGTAGTAGGCGCTCCGCCTCCGCCGCGCCCATTCGCTCCGCGGGGTCCTTGCGCAGCAGCCCCTCCAGCACGGGGGCGAGCGATCCGGCCCGCCGGGGCGGCGGCAGCGCGTCGTCCACCACGGCCCGCATCGTGCTCAGCGGGGTGTCCTGCCGGAAGGGGGAGTACCCTTCCACCGCCATGTACAGCATCACCCCGAGCGACCACAGGTCCGACTCGGGGCCGGGGGCGCGGCCCAGGGCGCGCTCCGGGGCCAGGTACTCGGGCGAGCCCACCAGCTGCCCGGTCGCGGTCAGCGCCGAGCTGCCCTCGATCGCCGCGATGCCGAAATCGGTGAGGACGACACGCCCGTCGTTGCCGAGGAGCACATTTCCCGGTTTCACGTCCCGGTGCAGTACGCCCACGGCGTGCGCGCTCCGGAGTGCGGCCAGCACCTCCACACCGATGTGCGCCGCGCGCGCCGGGTCCATCGGACCCTCCGCCTCCAGCGTCTGCGCAAGTGACAGACCCGGCACCAGCTCCATGACGATCCACGGGCGGCCGTCCTCGGTGGCCACGTCGTGCACGGTGACGACGTTGCGGTGCGCGACACGCGCGGCCGCGCGCCCTTCCCGCTCCAGCCGTGCGTACAACTGCCGGACCTCGTGTTCCTGCAGGCCGGCGGGCGCGCGCACCTCCTTGACGGCCACATCGCGGGCCAGCACCTCGTCCCGGGCCCGCCATACCACGCCCATACCGCCGCGCCCCAGCTCGCCCAGCAGCCGGTACCGCCCCGCCAGCACGCGCCCGGCGTCGGAACTCCCGCTCATGCCGCCCACCCCCGCCAGAGCAATGCCAGAGCAATTCGGGGTGAATGTACCGCAACGGAGCGTGATTGCCCCTACCTTGATGCCGTATTGTCCTGGTCAACTCGCGCTGGGTTACGACAGGTTCACGCCAGGCTCGTCAACGCCCTTGACGGGCTGGTGAATCGGCACCGCGAATGCGCGGGTGACGCGATGGGGCGATAGGGTTACCCTGCCTGGGCCGGGTGCCTCGTACGGGTGGGGAGTCTCATGGATCAGATAGCTATGCGCAGCAGGCCACGTGTGCCTGCGATCAGTTACGGAAGCGGTGCGTCGAGTGCGCGCCTCGACCGGCACCTCGCGGTGCTCGGCGGGCCCGCCCTGCCGCAGCGCGAGGTCGAGGGTGCGACCGTGCTGATGCGCGAGCTGACGGCGCGTGACCACACGCGGGCCGGCCAGAGCCGCACCGCCCGGGTCTCCCTGTTCGCCCCGCTGCGCCGGCTGCGGCGCTCGCTCTTCGGCAGCCGCGGCAGCCAGAACGGCCACGCCTGACCCTCCTCCCCGTCTCCCCCGGCCCGAGCCCCGGCGGCCCGCCCGTACCGTCGGTCCGGCGCTCAAAGCGTGCCCTAGCGGGCGTCGAGGGTGACGGTGAAGGAGAAGCGGTCGCCCCGGTAGCGGATGCAGGCCACGTCGACAGCCCGGCCGGTGTCGTCGTAGGTGACGCCCGTGTAGTGCAGGATCGGGCTGAGCAGCGGCACCTGGAGCAGCCGTGCCGTCTCGGGGTCGGCGAGCCGGGCCTCGACCGTGTCCGTGATCCGGCTGATGCGGACCCCCAGCGCATCGCGCAGCACCTTCGTCATCGGCCAGCGGGCCAGGTCCGCCAGGTCGATGCGGCCGGCCAGCTCGGGGCGGAGCAGGTTCTCCGCCCAGTTGACCGGTTCGCCGGACTTCTCGTCACAGCGCAGCCGCCGGAAGGCCACCGCCTCCGTCAGGTCCGGGAAGTGCTCGGCGTATCCGGCCGGGACCGCCACCGGGCCGTGTCCCAGCACCGTGGTGCGCTCCCCGGACTGCTGGGCGACGATCGTGTCCACCGAGCCGAGCAGCCGCACGGGTGAGCCCCGCCGGGCGCCCGGCTCGATGAAGGTGCCCCGCCGCCGGTGCCGGCTGATGAGCCCCTCCGCCTCCAGCTCCTTGAGCGCCTGGCGCATCGTCAGCACGCTCACGCCGTAGTGCTCGGCCAGCGCGTCCTCGGTGGGCAGCCGCAGTGGGTCCTCCGGGCGCCGGCCGAGTATGGAGGCGCGCAGCGACTGCGACACCTGATACCACAGCGGGAGCTTGCGGTTGAGCGCGAGGGAGTCGGGGGCGAAGGCGGTCACGGGAACTCCGGCTCTACGGGGCGGGCGTGGCGGCGGCGGGTCCCGCGGGGCTCACCCCCGGGACACCCAATGGCGCTCCAGACCCTGCCACACCCCGTCGTACCCCTGCTGCAGGTGGTCGGCGCCCGCCGCCTGCGCGGTCAGGGTCACCGGCCAGCGCGTCTCGAACATGAAGGCCAGGCCGTCGTCCACCTTGCGCGGCGTCAGCTCGGCGGCGCTCGCCTTGTCGAAGGTCTCCCGGTCCGGGCCGTGCGCCGACATCATGTTGTGCAGCGAGCCGCCACCCGGTACGAACCCGCCCTTTCCGCCCGTCTTGGCGTCGTAGGCCCCCTCGATCAGGCCCATGTATTCGCTCATCACGTTGCGGTGGAAGTACGGCGGCCGGAAGGTGTCCTCGCCGACCAGCCAGCGCGGGGCGAAGACCACGAAGTCGACCCCGGCCAGGCCCGGGGTGTCCGACGGCGAGGTGAGGACCGTGAAGATCGACGGGTCCGGGTGGTCGTAGCTGATCGAGCCCAGCACATTGAAGGTGCGCAGGTCGTAGACGTACGGCACCAGGTTTCCGTGCCAGGCCACGACGTCCAGCGGCGAGTGGTCGTACGTCGCCGACCAGAGGTTGCCGCAGAACTTGTTGACCACCTCGACCGGGCCCTCGGTCTCCTCGTAGGCGGCGGTCGGCGCGAGGAAGTCGCGCGGGTTCGCCAGCCCGTTGGCGCCGATCGGGCCGAGGTCGGGGAGGACGAAGTGCTGCCCGTAGTTCTCGCAGACGTAGCCGCGGGCGGTGGCGTCCAGCAGCTCCACCCGGAAGCGCACGCCGCGCGGGATCAGCACCACCTGGCCCGGCTCGGCCCGCAGCAGGCCGAACTCCGTGCGCAGCAGCAGCCCGCCGCTCTCGGGCACGATCAGCAGCTCGCCGTCGGCGTCGCTGAACACCCGGCTCATGGAGGCGTTGGCGGCGTACAGGTGCACAGCCATGCCGGTGCGCTGGGTGGCGTCGCCGTTGCCCCCCAGGGTCCACAGCCCGGCCAGGAAGTCGGTGCCCTCGGGGGGCTGGGGCAGCGGGTCCCAGCGCAGCCGGTTGGGGTCGGGCACGGTCTCGGTGAAGGGCGCCCCGCGCAGGGCGCCGCCGTCGATGCGGGTGAACGGCGGGTGGGCGGCGGAGGGACGGATCCGGTAGAGCCAGGACCTGCGGTTGTTGCGCCGCGGCTCGGTGAAGGCGGTGCCGCTCAGCTGCTCCGCGTACAGCCCCAGCGGTGCCCGCTGGGGGGAGTTGCGGCCGTGCGGGAGGGCGCCCGGGTGTGCCTCGCTGCTGTGCTCGTTGCCGAACCCCGACAGATAGGCGAGCCCCTCGGCCGTCCTCCGCGCCTGCTCGCTGCCCATACCGCTCATCACGTGCTCCCACCGCCGAAGAAATCCTATGGATGACCGTAGGATTCCCGGCCGGGCACGTCAATGACCGATTCCCGGCGAGCGCGGACGCGGCCGGACGGCCGGAACCGGCATGTGGGTCTGTCAGTTGGCACTACCCGTGGGTAGGGTCGGTCGGGAACGAAACGGGGCGACCGACATGCAAGGAGACGACCTGTGATCGCGCACGACGGGATGTTCATCGACGGCGCCTGGCGCCCTGCCTCCGGCACCGACACCATCGAGGTGCTGAACCCGGCCGACGAGAGCGTCCTCGGCACCGTCCCCGCGGGCACGGCCGACGACGTGGACGCCGCGGTGCGGGCCGCCCGCGCGGCCCTGCCCGCCTGGGCCGCCACCCCGCCCGCCCGCCGCGCCGAGTACCTGACCGCCCTGCGGGACGCGCTCGCCGAGCGCGGCGAGGAGATCGCCCGGACCGTCGTCGCCGAGCTGGGGTCGACCGTCGGCTTCGCCCGCGCCGTGCACGCCGGGCTGCCGGTCGCCGTCACCGGCTCGTACGCCGAACTGGCCGCGAGCTTCGCCTTCGAGGAGCGGATCGGCAATTCGACCGTCTTCCACGAGCCCGTCGGCGTGGTCGGCGCGATCACGCCGTGGAACTACCCGCTCCACCAGATCGTGGCCAAGGTCGCTCCGGCGCTGGCCGCGGGCTGCACGGTCGTCCTCAAGCCCGCCGAAGACACGCCGCTGACCGCTCGGCTCTTCGCCGAGTGCGTGGCCGTCGCGGGTCTGCCCGCGGGCGTCTTCAACCTCGTCACCGGCCTCGGCCCGGTCGCCGGGCAGGCGCTCGCCGAGCACGAGGACGTGGATCTGGTCTCCTTCACGGGCTCGACCGCCGTCGGCAGGCGGATCGGCGCGATCGCCGGAGGTGCGGTCAAGCGCGTCGCCCTCGAGCTCGGCGGCAAGTCCGCCTGCGTCGTGCTGCCCGGCGCGGACCTGCCCAAGGCCGTCGGCGCCACCGTCGCCGACGTCTGCCGCAACTCCGGGCAGTCCTGCAACGCCCTGACCCGGCTGCTCGTCCACGCCGACCACTACGAGGAGGCCGTCGCGCTGGCCGCGGAGGCCGTCGCCCCGTATGTGCCCGGCGACCCGGGCGATCCCGCCACCCGCCTCGGCCCGGTGGTCAGCGGCCGCCAGCGCGACCGCGTCCGCGGCTACATCGAGAAGGGCGTCGAGGAGGGCGCGCGCCTGGTCACGGGCGGCCCCGAGGCGCCCGAGGGCCGGGATAAGGGCCACTGGGTGCGCCCGACGGTCTTCGCCGACGTCACCCCGGAGATGACCATCGCCCAGGAGGAGATCTTCGGGCCCGTCGTCTCGATCATGAAGTACCGCGACGAGGAGGAGGCCCTGCGCATCGCCAACGGCACCGTCTACGGCCTCGGCGGCGCCGTGTGGGCCGCGGACGAGAGCACGGCGGTGGCCTTCGCCCGCCGCATGGACACCGGGCAGATCGACATCAACGGCGGCCGGTACAACCTGCGGGCGCCCTTCGGCGGGTACAAGCAGTCCGGCGTCGGCCGGGAGCTGGGCGAGCACGGTCTGGCGGAGTACCTCCAGACCAAGTCGCTGCAGTTCTGACCGGCGCGACCGCGTCCGTTTTCGCAATCGGAACCGCCTAGGAAGGGGCCGGCATGGTCCGCGCCGCCGTACTGCCCGCCGTTGGCGCCCCGCTGAGGATCGCCGCGATAGAGCTGCCCCCGCCCGGCCCCGGCCGGGTGCGGGTCAAGCTCGCCGCCGCCGGGGTGTGCCACTCCGACCTCTCCCTCTCCAACGGCACGCTGCGCCAGCCCGTGCCGGCCGTGCTGGGGCACGAGGGCGCGGGCACCGTCACCGCCGTCGGCGAGGGCGTCACCGCGGTGGCGCCCGGCGACCGGGTGGTCCTCAACTGGGCCCCCTCCTGCGGCGGGTGCCACTTCTGCGCCCTGGGCGAGCCGTGGCTGTGCGCCCGCGCCGCCGACGGCCACGGCACCCCCTACGCCACCCTCGCCGACAGCGGCGGCGAGCTCTACGCGGGCCTGGGCACCGCCGTCTTCGCCGAGGAGACCGTGGTGCCGGCGAGCGCCGTCCTCCCGCTGCCGGAGGGCGTGCCGCTCGCCGAGGGCGCGCTGCTGGGCTGCGCGGTGCTCACCGGCTACGGGGCCGTGCACCACAGCGCCCGGGTGCGGGCGGGCGAGTCGGTGGTGGTGTACGGCGTCGGCGGCGTGGGACTGGCCGCCCTGCAGGCCGCGCGGATCGCGGGCGCGCACCCGCTGATCGCCGTCGACGTCTCGCCCGGCAAGGAGGCGCTGGCCCGCGCCGCCGGAGCCACCGACTTCCTCCTCGCCTCGCCCGACACCGCCAAGGAGGTCCGCAAGCTGACCGGCGGGCACGGCGCGGACGTCGCCGTCGAGTGCGTGGGCCGGGCCGACACCATCCGCACCGCCTGGTCCTCCACCCGGCGGGGCGGCCGCACCACGGTCGTCGGCATCGGCGGCAAGGACCAGCAGGTCTCCTTCTCCGCGCTGGAGCTCTTCCACTTCGGCCGCACGCTCTCCGGCTGCGTCTACGGCAACAGCGACCCCGCGCGGGACCTGCCGGTCATCGCCGGGCACGTCCGCGCGGGCCGCTTCGACCTGTCCGCCATGGTCACCGACCGCATCGGACTCGACGGCATCCCCGGCGCGTTCGAGGCGATGCTCGCCGGGCGCGGCGGGCGGGCCCTGGTGGTCTTCGAGTAGCCGCGGGTCGGCGCCCTTCACCCTCCGTCGTGCGCCCACTGAGGAGACGGCAGATGGATCAGCACCAGGACTGTCCCGGCGAGCGTGAAATTGCGCAACGCCGCCTGCAGGCCGTTCCACTTCGCCGACTGCCACATCGCGAACCACTCGCCGCCGATGGCGATGAAGCCCAGCCCGAAGAGCAGCATGAGCATCAACAGCCCCAGGGTGGAGGCCCGGCGGGCCGGCCCGTAATCGGCGCGGCCCGACCGGCGGTCCCCCAGCAGCTCGCGCACCCACAGCACCGAAGCCGCCACGAGGACGAACGCGCAGAGCGTCTCCCAGATCACGATGGCGACGTAGGTGAGGTCCTGGACGGTGTGCGAGGTGATCGCGCGCCACATCAGGTCCGCGTCCTGGAACGTGGTGTCCATCGCGAGCACATGGCGGACGAACTGCTGGTTGGTGCCGAAGTCGGTGATGTTGCCGAAGGTGACCAAGGTGATGTAGACCGCTACCGTCGCGGTCAGGGCGGCGGCCGCCACCGGCAGCGTGCCCAGCGGCCGCAGACCGCGCGCCCCCTTGCTGTTCCAGGCCATCCGCCCTCCCCGTCGGCCGTGGCTTACCTGCGTGAATGCATTCCCGTGGGAAGGGCCGCGTACGCCATCTAAGCGCTTGCTCAGCTTCGGGGTATGGTGTTCGTTCTTCTGTCGGCGAGGGGCCCCGGCGGGCCCGGAGAGCGGGGCGCGGTATGGGCACGGAGGCGGAGCGGAACGGGGAGTGGGCAGAGGTCACCCCCGACGCCGCCCGGCGGCTGCTGACCGCGGGGGTCCAGGCCTTCGCCGAGCGCGGCTACCACGCCACCACCACCCGGGACATCGCCGGCCGCGCCGGCATGAGCCCCGCGGCTCTCTACATCCACTACAAGACCAAGGAAGAGCTGCTCTACCGGATCAGCTCCGTCGGCCACCGGCTGGCACTCGGCATCCTTGAGCGCGCCCGCGACGGCGCGGGCGGCCCCGCCGAGCGGCTCGCCGACGCCGTCCGCCACTTCGTGCGCTGGCACGCCGAGCACCACACCACCGCCCGCGTCGTGCAGTACGAACTCGGTGCGCTCGGCGAGGAGCACTACGCCGAGATCGTCGGGCTGCGCCGCGAGACCGACGCGGCGGTGCGCGACATCATCGAAGACGGCGTGCGGACGGGTGACTTCGACGTCCCGGACGTGCGCGGCACCGGCCTGGCCGTGGTCTCCCTGTGCATCGACGTGGCCCGCTGGTTCACGTCCGACGGCAAGCGCACCCCCGACGAGATCGGCGACCTCTACGCCGGGCTCGTCCTGCGCATGGTGGGGTGCACCGGGCACCGGCCCGGGGATCACCGCTGACGTAAAGTCCACGCCATGCCGCAGATTTCCACCCAGGTCCACGAGCTGACCGTCGGTCAGCTCTCCGCGCGCAGCGGCGCGGCCGTCTCAGCACTGCACTTCTACGAGGCCAAGGGGCTGATTTCCAGCCGCCGCACCTCCGGCAACCAGCGCCGCTACGGCCGTGACGCACTGCGCCGGGTCGCCTTCATACGGGCCTCCCAGCGCGTCGGCATCCCGCTCGCCACCATTCGCGATGCGCTCGCCGAGCTGCCCGACGAGCGCACGCCCAACCGCGAGGACTGGGCGCGGCTGTCCGAGGTCTGGCGGGCCGAGCTCGACCGGCGCATCCAGCAGCTGGGGAAGCTGCGCGACCACCTCGACGACTGCATCGGCTGCGGCTGCCTCTCGCTCGACAAGTGCGCGCTGTCCAACCCCGACGACCGCTTCGGCGGCCTGGGCACCGGCTCGATGCTCTACGGCCAGCGCAACGCCTGACGCCCGCCCGGCCGGGCGGACGTTCCCCGGGGCGCCCCGGGGAACGCCCTCACACCGCCGCGTACCGCTCCGCCAGGGCGTAGCGCCGGGCCGCGGAGAGCGCGGCCGCGGTGAGCACCGGGGGCGGCACCACGATGCCGCAGTCCGTGCAGACCGGCCCCTGGAGCGGGAAGCGCTCGAGGTCGGTGCGCCACTCGATGCGCTCCTGGGCGCAGACCGGGCAGGTGTCGCCCGGCGCGGACTCCATCGCCTTGATCACCCGCCGCAGCACCTCCGCGAGCCGCGCGTCCGGCTGCACCAGCGGCGAGGCGCAGGGCACGATGTCGCAGCCGCCCCAGGTGTTGCGGTGCCAGTCGTCGACCGCACTGGGCTGGCGGATGCCGTCGTGCTTCTCGCTCCTGCGCCGTCCCGCGAACTCGGCCTCGTACGCCAGCCAGAGCTCACGGGCCTCCTCGAGCTCGGCCAGCGCCGCGAGGAGCGATGCGGGGTCGGGAGCCCGGTCGTCGGGGGCGAACCCGGCACGTGAGCACAGATGGTGCCAGGTCGCCCGGTGCCCGTACGGGGCGAAGCGTTCGAGGCATTTGCGCAAGCAGGTCCGTCGCAGCGCGATCGTGTTCCGTGGATTGCGCACCTCTCGAGCCAGTGCTCTGAAACCTGCCACTGCATCCCACCTCCGGCGGCGCGGACTCGGATCGACATGGAAGGGACGTAACCCGCCGCGAATCGGATCCATCGGATCGAGACCGGATGGATCCGCCGGGCGCGGTACGCCGCCGACTCCGCTCTGCTACCCCCATCGGGCGCACAGATGTGGGCTTCGCCGAAGGTGGCGCAAGCCCGACCGCCGTTCAGCGCAGGATCCGGCCTGTCAGCAGGACCAGCCGGGCCAGTTCCGGGTGACAGATGTCGCTGTGGGCGCCCGAGGGCGGGCCGCCGCGCCGCACCACGGAGGAGCAGTCGACGTTGACGCAGCCCGCGCCGGGCAGCGCGCCGCCCAGGGCCGAGTCGAGGGTGAGCTGCGCACAGCCGTCGACGGCCTGGATGCCGTCGTGGCCCATGGCGCCCCACCGGGAGTCGTCCAGCCAGGCCAGCGAGTCGGGGTCGTCCGCGACCCGGGAGGCCAGCGGGTAGAGCATGCCCAGGGCCTGGTCGTAGCGCGAGTGACAGCAGACCACCGGCCCCTGCACCCGGTCCGGCGTCCCCTCCAGGGCCCCCGCGCGGCCGGTGGCGAAGGGCAGCCGGGGCGTGAACGCGTAGTGCGAGAAGGCGCCTTGGAGCATGGTGAGGGAGTGCACGCAGCCGCCGCGCTCCGTCAGGGTCCGGGCGGCGAAGGAGACGAGCCGCCCGCCGAAGCTGTGGCCCACCAGGTGGACGCGGAGGCCGGGGGCGGAGGCTGCGAGCGCCGCGAGGAGCGGGCCGAGACCCGCCCGGCCGACCGTGCCCGCCCGCCGCTTCATCTCCCAGTACGAGGCCTGGCGCAGCAGCTCCAGCGCCCCGCTCCACAGCCGCTGCCACACGTCGCCGAAGAGCTCGGCGGGCACCGCGCCCGCGGCCGTCAGCGCGTCCGCGAAGCGCCCGCACACCTCGGGGGCGGGGCGGACGAGCATGGCGGGATCCGCCGCGTCGACGTCGTCCATGTCTTGTATGTCGGCGGCGGTCGGCGCCGTGGAGGTCCCCTCGGTCCGGCCGTGCGCGACGAGGGTGCGCACGAGGCCGGCGAACTCCTCCAGGCGCGCGTCGTCCGGCGGCCGCCGCTCGATGAGTTCGGCCAGCCGGTCCAGCAGCGCTTCGCTGCCGGGGAAGACGCCGGCCAGCGCCCGCAGCGTGTCCGGGCCGAGCTCGGGCCCCGCGGCGGTCAGAGCTGGGCGGGAGGGCGGGAAGTCGGGCACCGGCTCGTCCGTGAACCGCATCGACGGCCAGATCACGCCGCCGTAGCCGAGGCACACGGGGCCGGGGGCGCCCGCGAGGAGGCCGGGGAAGGGGGCGAAGAAGGAGCGGTAGAGCCCGGTGGCGGTCGACCGGCTGTTGTTCCAGCCGTGTGCGAAGACCACCAGATCGGTCAGGCCCGCCGCTGCTGCCCCGCCCAGCAGGGCGTCCCGCTCGCCGGGGTCGGGATCCCCCTGCGCGTCGAACGTCGTCTCCCAGTACGGTGCCACGCCCATGTCCGCCATGCGTCCCCCTGACCTGCTCCGCTGTGGGCGCATCGTCCTGCCGTCAAGGGTGCATGTCCAGCCTTCGCCCGCTCTGTTCACCCGACGGTGGGGGCTACTCTGCCGACAGCCGAGCCGAAGGAGACGTGAACGTGAACAGCGTGCGCAGCGCGGTAGTTGCCAGGACGGTTCCGCAGCGGCTGCTGGCAGCCGCCACCCGGCTCTTCGCCGAGCAGGGCTACGACCGCACCTCCGTCCAGGAGATCGTGGAGGCGGCGGGCGTCACCAAGGGCGCGCTCTATCACTACTTCGGCTCGAAGGACGATTTGCTGCACGAGGTGTACGGGCGGGTCCTGCGGCTGCAGCAGGAGCGGCTGGACGCCTTCGCGGACGCGGCGGCGCCGGTGGAGCAGCGGTTGCGGGAGGCCGCTGCGGACGTCGTCGTCACGAGCATAGAGAACCTCGACGACACGAAGATCTTCTTCCGGTCGATGCACCACCTCGGCCCGGACCGGCTCCGGCAGGTCCGCGCCGAGCGGCGCCGCTACCACGAGCGCTTCCGCGCGCTGGTGGAGGAGGGGCAGCGGTCGGGCGTCTTCAACGCGACCACCCCCGCCGACCTGGTGGTGGACTACCACTTCGGGTCGGTCCACCACCTGGGCAGCTGGTACCGGCCGGGCGGCCCGCTGGGCCCGCAGCAGGTGGCCGACCACCTGGCCGACCTGCTGCTGCGGGCGCTGCGACCCTAGGGCGTGTCCGCCCTGGCCGGCTCACACGTAGCGCTTCAACTCCCGCCGCGCCAGCGACCGCTGGTGCACCTCGTCCGGGCCGTCGGCCAGGCGCAGCGTGCGTGCCGCGGCCCACAGCTCCGCCAGCGGGAAGTCCTGGCTCACCCCGCCCGCGCCGTGCAGCTGCACCGCCTTGTCGATGATGTCCGCCACCGCCCGCGGCGTCGCGATCTTGATCGCCTGGATCTCGGTGTGCGCACCCCGGTTGCCGACCGTGTCCATCAGCCAGGCCGTCTTGAGCACCAGCAGCCGCAGCTGCTCCACCGCCACCCGCGAGTCGGCGATCCACTCGTGCACCACCCCCTGCCGCGCGAGGGGCTTGCCGAACGCCTCGCGGGCCACCGCCCGCCGGCACATCAGCTCGATCGCCCGCTCGGCCATGCCGATCAGCCGCATGCAGTGGTGGATCCGGCCGGGCCCCAGCCGCGCCTGGGCGATGGCGAAGCCGCCCCCCTCCTCCCCGACGAGGTTGGCCGCCGGCACCCGCACCCGGTCGAGGACGACCTCCGCGTGCCCGCCGTGGTAGTGGTCCTCGTAGCCGTACACCTGCATGGCGCGGCGGACCTCCACCCCCGGCGCGTCCCGGGGGACCAGGACCATCGACTGCTGCCGGCGCACGTCGGCGCCGTCCGGGTCGGTCTTGCCCATGACGATGAAGACCCGGCAATCGGGGTGCAGGGCGCCCGAGATGTACCACTTGCGCCCGGTGATGACGTAGTCGCCGCCGTCCCGCTCGATCCGGGTCTCGATGTTCGTGGCGTCCGACGAGGCCACGTCCGGCTCGGTCATCGCGAAGGCCGAGCGGATCTCGCCCGCCAGCAGCGGCGTGAGCCACCGCTCGCGCTGCTCCTCGGTGCCGAACTGTGCCAGCAGCTCCATGTTCCCGGTGTCCGGGGCCGCGCAGTTGAGGGCGAGCGGGGCCAACTGCGGGCTGCGGCCGGTGATCTCGGCCAGTGGCGCGTACTGCAGGTTGGTCAGCCCGGCCCCCCGCGGGCCGCCGGCCCCGCCGTGCTCGTCGGTGAAGAAGAGGTTCCACAGGCCGCGCCGCCGCGCCTCGGCCTTGAGTTCCTCGACGACGGGCGGGACGTCCCAGGGGGAGGCCGCCTTGGCGCGCTGCTCCCCGGCGACGGCCTCGGCCGGGTACACGTGCTCGTCCATGAAGGCCAGCAGGCTCTCCCGCAGGGCCAGCGTCCGGGCGTCGTAGGCGAAGTCCATGGCGTGCTCAGCCCTCCTGCAGGGTGGTGAGGCCGTTGTCGATGAAGAGCGGGACGAGCTGCCCGATACGGTCGAAGCCCGCGCCGACGGTCTGCCCGAGGGTGTAGCGGTAGTGGATGCCTTCGAGGATGACGGCGAGCTTGAAGTAGGCGAAGGCGGTGTACCAGGGCAGGGCCGTGACGTCCCGGCCCGAGCCCGCGGCGTAGCGCTCGACGATCTCGGCGGGCTCGGGGTGCCCCGGGGCGCCGCGCGTGGTGGTCAGCGGCGAGCCGGGCACGTCCTGCTGCTCGCTGTACATCACCAGCAGGCCGAGGTCGGTGAGCGGGTCGCCGAGCGTGGACATCTCCCAGTCCAGCACGGCCGTGACGGTGTCGTCGGCGCCGACGAGGACGTTGTCGAGCCGGTAGTCGCCGTGCACGACGGTGGGCGCGGGGGAGTGGGGCAGCGCCAGGCCCAGCGCCTGGTGCAGCGCGTCGATGCCGGGCAGGTCGCGGTTGCGCGACGCCTCCAGCTGCTTGCCCCAGCGGCGCAACTGCCGTTCCAGGAAGCCGTCGGGCCGCCCGAAGTCCGCGAGCCCCACTTCGTGCGGATCCACGGCGTGCAGACGGACGAGGGTGTCGGCCAGGCCCAGGACGACCGTGCGGGTGCGGTCCGGGCCGATGGCGGCGAGCTGCTCCGCCGTGCGGTAGGGCGTGCCCTCGGCGAACTCCATGACGTAGAAGGGCGATCCGATGACGTCCTCGTCCTCGCACAAGAGCACCGTCTCCGGCACCGGGACGTCCGTCGTGCGCAGCGCGCTGATCACCCGGTGCTCGCGCCGCATGTCGTGCGCGGTGGCGAGCACATGGCCCAGCGGCGGCCTGCGCACCACCCAGCGCCGGACGCCGTCGCCGACCGCGTAGGTGAGGTTGGACCGCCCCCCTTCGACCAGCTCGGCGCCGAGCGGCCCGGCCACCAGGCCCGGCCGCTCCCGGTCCAGGTGTGCGCGCAGCCGTTCCAGGTCGAGGCCCGGGGGGTTGCCCTTGCTCATCGAGTGCTCCTCTGCGGGGAGTCGGGCTGATCGCCGTACGTGCGTACGGCCCTGGATCATGATGCCGACCGGTCGGTATGGCGTCCAGGGCCCCGGAGCACTCTCCCGTAGCGAAGCGCCTCAGGCGTGACAGGCCATCGGTTTCCCGCCGTTCATCGTCATCATGTCGCCCAGCACCGTGGCCAGATCCAGCGGCGCCCCCGGCGGCAGCCCGTCCAGCTCGGCGTAGGCGCGGTGCAGATTGCCGACCAGGCGCTCGCTCTCGCGCAGCGCGGCGAACTCGCCGAGGTCGGCGCCGCGCGCGGCCTCCAGTGGAGTGCGCCCGGCGGCGTGGGAGGTGCGGGCCAGGTCGTCGACGAAGCGCAGATAGCCCTCGATGGTGTCGTAGACGCCGGGGTCGGTCACCCGGCCGTGGCCGGGCACGACGGTCTCCGCGTCGAGCGCCCGCAGCGCCTCCAGTGCGCGCAGCGAGCCGCTGAGCGAGCCCATGACGATGAAGGGGGTGCCGCCCTCGAAGATGAGGTCGCCGGTGAAGACGACGCGCTGCTCGGGCAGCCAGGCGATCGTGTCGCCGACGGTGTGCGCCGTCCCCGGGTGCAGCAGCCGCACCTCGGTCTCGCCCAGGTGGAGGGTGAGCTCGTCGGTGTAGGTGAGCGTGGGCGCGCTGACCTCGATGTCGCCGTAGTCGACGGAGGGCCAGATGGCGTGCAGTTGCAGCCCCTCGGCCAGGGTCTCGCGGCGGCACGCGACGTGCCCGACGACGGTGGCCTCGGGGGTGAAGACGCAGTTGCCGTAGGTGTGGTCGCCGTGGTGGTGGGTGTTGACCACCAGGGAGGGCCGCGGCGCCCCGCTCTCCTCGACCGCGTCGCGCAGCAGCCGGGCCCGCCGCTCGGTGGCGGCGGTGTCGATCAGCAGGGTGCGGCCGCCGCCGGTGACGAACCCGGCGTTGTTCAGGCACCAGCCCCCGTCCGGCTGGACGAAGGCGCTCACGCCCGGCGCGAGCGTGACGGTGTAAGGCTGGTACGTGCTGTCGGTCGTCGTTCCCACGCGTGCCTCCCCGGTGCGGTCCGTCTCTCGGAGCCGACTGCCCGTCAGAATACGGGCGCGGGGCAAGGCCGCCGTGCGCGCGGTCAGGCCCGGTGCTCCAGGTCCGGGCGGAGCCGCTCCAGCAGCCGGTAGAGGGTGCTGCGCTCGTCCTCGTCGAGGGCGTCGAGCGCGCTGTGCGTGGCCTGCATCTCGTCCCGCACCCGGCGGATGGTCTCGACGCCCTCCTCGGTGGCCACCACGTTCTTCACCCGGCGGTCGGAGGGGTCGGGCTCGCGCCGGACCAGGCCGCGCGCTTCGAGACGGTCCACGATGCCGGTGACGTTGGAGGCGTCGCAGACCAGCACGGTGGCCAGGCCGCGCATCGGCACCGGGCCCTTGAGCTGGGCGAGCAGCTTGGCCTGGACGGAGGTGAGGCCGTGCCGGGCGGCGGTGGCCGCGAAGTCCTGCCACTGGGCGGTGCCGAGCGCCGCGACGAGCTCCAGGAGCTGGGCCTTGGTCGGGGGCGAAGGGGTGCCGGTCATGGGTGAAGTGTACTCAAGAGCTTGAAGCTCTAAATCATTAACTTGACTACCTGAAGTATTCCGCCGTAACGTAGGCCCAGTTGCTTGACGATCTCAAGCATCAACGTCGTGAAGTAACCAGATGGACCCCAAAGGACTCCGCATTCCCATGACCTCCCAAGCGCCCGCCACGCCCGGCAGCCGGCGGAACGAGACGGTGATCGTCTTCGCCCTGAGCCTGGCCGCCATGGTCGTCTCGATGATGCAGACCCTGGTGGTGCCGATCCTCGGCCTGATCCAGAAGGACCTGCACACCACCTCGGCCAACGTCAGCTGGGTCACCACCGCCACCCTGCTCTCCGCGGCCGTCTTCACCCCGCTGCTCGGCCGCTTCGGCGACCAGCACGGCAAGAAGAAGACGCTCGTCGGCGTGCTGATCGTCATGGTCGCCGGGTCCGTCCTCGCCGCCGTGACGCACTCCCTGCTCTGGCTGATCGTCGGCCGGGTGCTCCAGGGCGCCGCGACCGCGATCTTCCCGCTGGCGCTCTCCGTGCTGCGCGAGGAGGTCCGCCCGGCCAAGCTGCCCGGCGCCATGGCCATGGTCAGCGGCACCCTCGCCTTCGGCAGCGGCCTGGCGCTCGTCGCCACCGGCCTGCTCACCTCCGGCGACAACCCCGACTACCGCAGCGCCTTCTGGCTGGCCACCGGCCTCGCCGCGCTCGCCCTGCTCGCCGTCGTCACCCTCGTCCCGGCCACCCGGGAGACCACCGGCGGACGCACCGACGTGCTCGGCGCGCTCAGCCTGGCCGCCACCCTCGTCCTGCTCCTGCTGCCCATCACCCAGGGCCACGAGTGGGGCTGGTCCTCCGCCCGTACGATCGGCTGCTTCGTGGGCGCCGCCGTGATGGCCGCCGTCTGGACGCTGGTCGAGCGCAAGGTGCGCGAGCCGCTGGTCGACATGAAGATGTTCGTCCACCGCCCGGTGCTCTTCGCCAACCTCTCCGGCCTGCTCGTCGGCTTCGGCTCCTTCGCCCTCTTCATCGGCGTCTCCTACCTGGTCCAGATGCCGTCGAAGATCACGGGCTACGGCTTCGACGCCAGCGTGCTGCGCGCCTCCGTCGAGTTCCTGCTGCCCAGCACCGTCGTCTCGCTGCTCGCGGCCCCCGTCGGCGGCCAGCTCGTCCGCCACAAGGGCCCCCGCCTGGTGCTGCTGCTCGCCTCGCTGATCGGCACCGCCGGCTTCGTGTGGATCGCGCTCGACCACGAGCACGCCTTCTCGGTGATCGCCGCCGGCATGTTCGTCGGCGCCGCCATCAGCTTCGGCTACGCGGCCATGCCCGCCGTGATCGTCACCAGCGTGCCGCACCACCAGACCGGCATAGCCAACGGCATCAACTCCATCTCCCGCTCCACCGGCAGCGCCATCGGCAGCGCGATGATCACCACGGTCCTCGCCTCCAAGAGCATCGCCCACCTGCCGCCCGGCGCGCCCAAGCTGCCCGCCGAGAGCCAGTTCACGCTCACCTTCGTCATCGCGGGGACCGCCTTCGCGCTGGTCTCCGTGGTGGCCGGGCTGGGCCTGCGCACCATCCACGGCCCGCGGGCAGCGGTGGCGGGCTCGGCCGCCGCGTCCGAGGCTGAAACCGCACCCGCCACCCGCTGAGTCACGCCACCGAGCACGGAGGAGCACCACGATGAAGGCTGTCAGCTACCGCGTCTACGGCGGCCCCGAGGTCCTCGAATACGGGGAGCTGCCCAAGCCCAAGGTGGGCCCGGACTCCGTCCTGGTCCGGGTGAAGGCGGCGGCCGTCAACCCCGTCGACTGGAAGGCCCAGGCGGGCTACCTGGAACCGCTGCTCGACGCGGTCTTCCCCGTGATCCCCGGCTGGGACGTCTCCGGCGTGGTCGTCGCCGTGGGCTCCGACGTTCCCGAGTTCCAGGAGGGCGACGAGGTCATCGGCTACGTACGCGAGGACGTCCTCTCCCGCGGTACCTTCGCGGAGTACGTGGCGGCCCCGGTGCGCACCCTGGCCCGCAAGCCCGCCGGCCTCAGCCACGAGGAGGCGGCCGGCCTCCCGCTGGCCGGCCTGACCGCCTACCAGGCGCTGAAGGCCGTGGGGGCCGCCTCGGGCGACACCGTCCTGGTGCACGCCGCCGCCGGCGGGGTGGGCTCGATGGCCGTCCAGCTCGCACGCCACTTCGGCGCCCGCGTCATCGGCACCGCCAGCGAGCGCAACCACGACTACCTGCGCGCGCTGGGCGCCGAGCCCGTCGTCTACGGGGACGGGCTGACCGAGCGCGTACGGGCCCTGGCGCCCGAGGGCGTCGACGTCGTCCTCGACCTGGTCGGCGGCGGCGTGATCCGTACCTCGGCCGAGGTGAGCGCGCCCGGCGCCCGGCTGGTCTCCATCGCCGACCCGGAGGTGGCCGACCTCAACGGCCGCCTGCTGTGGGTGCGCCCCGACGCCGACGACCTGACCGCGCTGAGCCACCTGGCGGAGCAGGGCGTCCTCTCGGTCGAGGTGGCGGAGGTCTTCCCGCTGGAGAAGACGGCGGACGCGCAGCGCCTGAGCGCCCAGGGCCACACCCGGGGCAAGATCGTGGTGACGGTGCCCTAGGGCGTGTCCGATGGGTCGGCACAGGCCCCGCGACTCCCCCAGCTACCGCTGGGAGGTGCCCCCGGCACGGCACCTCGCTGCGTTGTCGCACGACCCGAGTACGCCCAGTACGCGGGTCATGCTCCGCCTTGCGATGCTCCCCCAGCTACCGCTGGGAGGTGCCCCCAGCGCCAGACGCCGCGGGACCCGCACTGACCCATCGGACACGCCCTAGCGCGTGCCGGAGGCCGAGGGCATCGCCCTCAGCCTCCGGTAGGCCTCGAAGCCGTCCGGCACCCAGTCCCACTCGCCGAGCCGCTGCGCCAGCTCCGCCTCGGAGAGGAAGGCGTGCCAGGCCACCTCTTCCTCCTGGGGGCTGACCGGCAGCGCGCACCGAACCTCATACACCGCCGACCACCAGCTGTGCTCGGCGGTTTCGTACAGGAACCGGAAGAGCGGCACGGGGGCCGGGAGGCCGCTGACGCCCAGCTCCTCCTCGGCCTCGCGCAGGGCCGCCTCGTCGTAGGTCTCGCCCGCGCCGACGACCCCGCCCACGAACATGTCGTAGCGGGAGGGGAAGACGAGCTTGCGGTCGGTGCGGCGGTGCACGAAGATCCGCCCCCGGGGATCCCGGGCAAGGACGAAGACGCACCGGTGCCGCAACCGCCGGGCGTAGCTCTCGGCGCGCAGCGCCTGCCCGACGACCCGGTCGTGTTCGTCGACGATGTCCAGCAGTTCGTCTTCCGCGAGCGGTCGCTGATCGGTCATGGCCCCATCCAACCAGCCGGTGCGCTTCTTGGTCAGTGCGGCTGGAGGTCGCGCATCCGCCCGGTCTCGGCCATTCCCGAGGGCATCGCCGGATGCCGGCCGATCAGCACGATCCCGACCACGATGGCCGCCAGGCCCGCCGCCTCCCAGGCCAGCGCCCCGGGCGTGGTCCGCAGCCGGTCGCCCATGAAGCCGACCCCGCAGGCGATCCCCGCCAGCGGCTGGGCGGCGGTCAGCGCGGGCAGCGACATCCGCAGCGGGGCCGTCTCGAAGGCGCTCTGCACCAGCACCAGCCCCGTGACGCCGAGGGCCAGCACCCCGTACGGATGCCAGCTGGTGACGAGCACCGGCCAGCCGCCGTGCGCCCACTGCTCGCCGCTGACCCGGGTCAGCGCGTCCTGGACGCCGTAGAGCAGCCCGGCGGCCACCGCCAGCAGCGCGGCCTCCGTGCTCATCCGCACCCGCTTGGAGACGGCGGCGAGCAGCATCGCCGTGCCCACCATCACCCCGATGATCAGCCAGTGCCGCAGCGGGTCGGTGACGGTGTCGCCGCTGTGCGGGCGGCCCGCGACGATGAACGCCGTCACCCCGCCGGCCAGCAGCCACAGTCCGCCCCAGCCCGTCCGGCCGAGCGGCTGTTTCGTCTGGTACCGCGAGAGGGCCATGGCGAACAGCAGGTTCGTCGCCAGCAGGGGCTCCACCAGCGACACCTCGCCCCCGCTCAGCGCCACCGCGCCCAGCGCCATCCCGCAGACCATCAGCGCGATGCCCGCCAGCCAGCGGGGCATCCGCATCAGGTCGAGCAGCAGGCGCAGGGAGAGGAAGTCGCTCATCGGGGCCCGCTGGGCGGCGTTCTGCTGGAGAACGAAGCCCACACCCAGACAGGCCGCCGCGCCGACGGCGAAGGCGAAGATCATCACGTCGTGCACCTCAAGACCGGCCGGTCGTAGGAGACTTGACAGAAAAACGATAGCCGCCTTGTGGGCGGAGTGACGTCCGAGTACCCCTCTTTCGGCCGTTCATCCAGTCGAACGGTGGACCGGAGTCGGAAGTGCCGCACAAGAGAGGGGTGAGTGTCGAATGTATGTACGTCGTATGTACGTGCGGATGGGCAGTGCCGCCGAGGCGCTCCGCCGTCGACCCGCGCCGCCAACTGGAGCTGACGGCACGTCACTTGACGTGATGTCAGTACAAGACCGGCCTTGACGCGGAGCCGTGACTACCGGTTTGCTGTGCGTGATGGGGAATACCTGTTCACGGACGCCGGGCTGTGGCGCCCGGAGGGGACGCACGCCGTGGAGGGAGCACGCCGATGACGCCCCCACCCCCCTTGGGTCGTCCCCGGTACAAGGGCGGGCCGACCTTCGATCCGGTCCTGGACGACACCGAGCTGGCCACGGTCCGTGATGCCCTGGCCCGGGGGCGCTGGGGTGAGGCCCGGCAGCTCCTCGCCCGCACCGGCGACGACTGGGACCGCCGCGGCCACCGCCTCGTCGTCCTCGCCGAAGGGGGCAGCAGCCTCGCCTGGGCCCGCGACTGGCAGCTGGCCGAGCCCGACAGCCCCGACGCCGCCCTCCTCCTCGCCTGCGCCACCGTCTTCCGCGCCCTGCAGGGCAAGGACCAGCCCGATGCGGCCCGCGCCCTGTGCCTGACCGCCGCCCGGATGGCCCCCCGCGACCCGACCCCCTGGCTCTGCGCCCTTATCCTCGCCCGCCGCACCGGCACCGACGACGAGCGCGTCCGCGCCTTCGACCAGGTCCGCGCACGCCACCGCGACCACCACCACGCGCACCACCTGATGGCCGCCTGCCTGGCCGAACACCAGGAGGGCGACCGCGACGACCCGCTCCACGAGGTCTACGACTTCGCCTCCTGGGCCGCCGAGCAGGCCCCCGCCGACTCGCCCCTGGCCGTCCTGCCCGTCGTGGCCCACGCCGAGCGCTACCGCGTCCTGGCCCGCGCCGGAGTCGAACCGGCCGACCCCGCCCGCTCGGGCCACTGGACCACCCGCCGTGCCCGCCAGGTGATGAAGGCCGCCTTCGACTGGTGGCTCGAATGGGACACCGACGAAGAAGGGCCGGACGCGGCGGACAGCACCGCCGCCACCCACCCCCGGCGCAAGGTCGACCTGAACTACCTCGCCCACGCCAAACTGCACGAAGGCCGGCTCGCCGAAGCCGCCGCCCTGCTCACCCGCATCGGCCCGCACGCCACCCACGCCCCCTGGTGCTACCCCGACCGGGACCCGCGGGGGGCGTTCCGGGCCGCCCGCCGCGCCGCCCTCGGCGCGGCCTGACGCCGAGGGCGGCACCCCCGACCCGCTCACCCCATGGGAAGGACGACCCCGCCATGCCGACGGGCACCACGAGCGAGATCAGCACCTATCTGGGGCAGGGCAGACGGCTGCGCGCCAACCGGATAGGAGTGCCGGGGCTCCTGCTGTCGGTCGTCGCCGCCAGCGCTCCCCTGATGGTCACGGCGGGCGTCATGCCCACCATCTACGGCACGATGGGCATCGTCGGCCAGCCCCTGCTCTTCGTCATCCTCGGCGTCGTGCTGACCCTCTTCAGCTTCGGATACGCCGAGATGAGCCGGCACGTCCACAACGCCGGCGCCTTCTACGCCTACATCGCCCGCGGCCTCGGAGGCACCGCCGGAGCCGCCGCCTCCGTCGTCGCCCTGGTCGCCTACAGCGCCATGCAGTTCGGGATCTACGGCCTGTTCGGCTTCGAACTCTCCGGGCTCCTCGGCGAACACCTCGGCCTGAACGTCGGCTGGTGGGTGCCCGCCACCGCCGCCGTGCTCGCCGTCGGCGCGCTCGGCTGGCTCAAGATAGACCTCAACGCCAAGGTCCTGGGCGCCTCGCTCCTCGTCGAATGCGCCATGGTCGTCGTTTTCGACGTCGCCGGGATCGCCCAACCCGGCCGGGACGGCTTCTCGCTGCACGCCTTCGACCCCACCACCCTCGGCGGCGCGGGCCTGGGCACCGCGCTCTCCTTCACCATCGCCTCCTTCGTCGGCTTCGAACAGGCCGCCGTCTACGCCGAGGAGACCAGCCGCCCCCACGTCGTCGTCGCCCGGGTGACCTTCCTCGCCGTCGGCTTCGTCGCCCTCTTCTTCGCCCTCTCCTCCTGGGCGCTGAGCGTGGCTGCCGGACCTTCCCGGATCACCGCCCTGGCGCAGCAGGAGGGGCCGGGCCTGCTCTTCACCCTCACCGAAGCGCGGTTCGGCGCCGCCTTCACCGACGTCATGCACCTCTTCTACGTGACCGGCATGTTCGCCGCCATGCTCAGCTTCCACAACGTCGTCGCCCGCTACGCCTTCGCCATGGGCCGTGAGGGCCTGCTGCCCGCCGCCGTCGGTCGCACCTCCCGCTCCAGCGGCGCACCCGCCTACGGCTCCCTGCTGCAGAGCGTCGTCTCCCTGCTGGCCGTCGTGGTGTTCGCGGCCACCGACCACCGGCCGCACGGCGACCCCACCGCGCCCGTCCTGCGCCTGTTCACCTGGATGGGCAACATCGGCGCGCTCGGCGTGATCGTCCTCATGGCCACCGCCTGCGCCGCCGTCATCGCCTTCTTCGTGCGCCGCGGAGCGGGCCGGGCGCAGGCCCCGCGGCTGATCGCCTCCGGCCTGGCCGGGCTCGCCCTGCTGGTGATCGTCGGCTGTGCAGTCGAGGACTTCGACGTGCTGCTCGGCGCCGACCCCGGCCCGGTGCTGCGCTGGATCCTTCCGGGCATCGTCGGCGCCTCGGTCCTCCTCGGGGTGGTCTACGGACTGCTGCTGCGACACCTGCGGCCCGAGGTGCACGCCCGCATCGGGCTGGGCAACGAGGCGTTCCTGCTCGACAAGGCGGCGGCCTCCCGCCTGACCCGAAAGGCTTCCTCATGACGTGCTGCCACCGGCCGACGGGGAAGGCGCCCTCAGCCCTCCAGCGCCTTGCCGACCCGCCGCGACACCGTGAACGCGTACAGATCCAGCACCCCCGGCGGCTCGGCCAGCCCCGGGCCGCCGGCCCGGACCCACTCGGCGATGTCCGCCAGGGCGCCGTCGTCGTTGACCAGCCCCAGCCACACCGGCCGCCCGCCTGCCGCGCGCCCCGCCGCCGACGGCTGCACCACCATCACATTCGCCTGGTCGCACACGTCCAGGCACTCCGACGCCCGCACCCGGGCCGCATCCCCCACGGCACCGCGCAGCCGGGCGATCTGCCCCGCGTGGTCGACACCCGGCACCTTGCGGGCGTCACCACAGCAGCAGCCGCGGCAGACCGTTATCCGGCAGGGGGCGGCGGCGGACGGTGCGGCACGGCGGGAGCTGTTGGAGATCATCCGCCCGATGATACGCAAGGCCGGTTGGCCGGCCCGCCGTTGAGAGGAACGCCTCATGGCGGGCCCGGCGCCCTAGGGAACCGCGCGGATCAGCACGAGCGAGCCGACCAGGGACGGCTGCCCGCGCAGGGCGCCGTGCCGCTCGTCCCACGCCCCGCTGTCGAGGTCGCGGCGGAGCCGGTCCGTGTACCGCTCCGCCACGTCCGCCTCGACGAAGCTCCACGCCGAGCACGCCTGCCGGGCCCCGGGGTCCAGCAGGCGCTCGGGGCGGGCGTAGTACGCCTCGTTGAAGCCGTCGCTGCAGTCCGCGGGGACCGGCACCGGCTCGACCGTGGTCCGGCCGCCGAGCGCCCGGGTGATGTCCTCGACCGCCGGATACCGCCGGGCCTCGGTGTCCAGCACGAGCGGGGCATAGTCGTACAGCCAGAACTCCCGTACGAGGTCCGGGTCGCAGGTCAGGACGGCCACGGGGCCGCGCGTCACGCGCCGCATCTCCCGCAGGCCGGCCTTCAGGTCGCTCCACTGGTGCACGCTGAAGGTGGTCATCGCGGCGTCGAACGCGCCGTCGTCGAACGGCAGCCGCTCGGCCACGGCGTCCACGGCGGTCGGTAGATGCGCGGGCCGCTGGGCCCGCATCGACGCCGACGGCTCCACCGCCGTCACCAGCGCCCCGGCCGGCTCGTACGACCCGGCCCCCGCCCCCACGTTGATCACGGTACGGGCGTCGCCCAGGGCCCGGGAAACCGCCGCCGCGATGCGCGGATCGGGCCGGCGGTAGCGGCTGTAACCCGCGCCGATCGTGCCGTAGTCCGCGTCCCCCGCGCTGCCGTCGGCCGCCCGGCCGGTCGCATGTTCGGTCATGATCCTGAACCTATCCCCGCCGTCAATGCCCCGGGGCGCCCGCAAGACCCCCCGGAAACGCAGAAAAACCCCAGCTGAGCTGGGGTTTTTCGTTGGTGTCCGAGGGGGGACTTGAACCCCCACGCCCGATAAAGGGCACTAGCACCTCAAGCTAGCGCGTCTGCCATTCCGCCACCCGGACTAGGTGTCTGTCTCTGCGGGGTGTTCCCCGCGGCGACATGGAAAACAATAGCAAACATCCGGACGTGCTCGATCACCCGGACGCCGCAGCCCCCGGCAGGGGGTCGGCGCCGCGGAACATTGCGGGCGCATGTCGGCGGCATTACGGCCTTGGGCCCGCGGAGCGGGGGAGGCAGGATGGCGGTGGACCACGTCGGGGCCCGCCGCGGGCGGGACCCGGCAGCGAACCACGAGGAGGCAGCGTGAGCGAGTCGAAGCCGGCCACCGCCGGCCCGGGCAAGGGCGCCGAGGCAGAGGTCACGGACCTCTGCCGGGACCTGATCCGGATCGACACCAGCAACTACGGCGACCACTCCGGACCGGGTGAGCGAGCCGCCGCCGAATACGTGGCCGAGAAGCTCGCCGAGGTCGGTCTCGAACCGCAGATCTTCGAGTCGCACCCCGGCAGGGCCTCGACCGTGGCCCGGATCGAGGGCGCCGACCCGTCCCGCCCGGCGCTGCTCATCCACGGCCACACCGACGTCGTGCCGGCCAACGCCGACGACTGGACCCACCACCCCTTCGCCGGCGAGATCGCCGACGGGTGTGTATGGGGCCGCGGCGCGGTCGACATGAAGGACATGGACGCGATGACCCTCGCGGTCGTCCGCGACCGGCTGCGCACCGGGCGCAAGCCCCCGCGCGACATCGTGCTCGCCTTCCTCGCCGACGAGGAGGCCGGCGGCATCTACGGCGCCCGGCACCTGGTCGACAAGCACCCCGGCCTCTTCGAAGGCGTCACCGAGGCCATCGGCGAGGTCGGCGGCTTCTCCTTCACCGTCAACGAGAACCTGCGGCTCTATCTGATCGAGACCGCCCAGAAGGGCATGCACTGGATGCGGCTCACCGTGGACGGCACGGCGGGCCACGGCTCGATGACCAACAAGGACAACGCCATCACCGAGCTGTGCGAGGCGGTCGGCAGGCTGGGGCGGCACGAGTTCCCGGTCCGGGTGACCAAGTCCGTGCGGTCCTTCCTCGACGAGCTCTCCGACGCCCTCGGCACCCCGCTCGACCCCGAGGACATGGAGGCCACGCTCGCCAAGCTCGGCGGCATCGCCAAGATGATCGGCACCACGCTGCGCAACTCCGCGGCCCCCACGATGCTGGGCGCCGGGTACAAGGTGAACGTCATCCCCGGGCAGGCCACCGCGCACGTCGACGGACGGTTCCTGCCGGGGTACGAGGAGGAGTTCCTCGCCGACCTCGACCGGATCCTGGGCCCGCGCGTCAAGCGGGAGGACGTCCACGCGGACAAGGCGCTGGAGACGAGCTTCGACGGCGACCTCGTCGAGGCCATGCAGTCGGCGCTCAAGGCCGAGGACCCCATCGCGCGCGCCGTGCCGTACATGCTCTCCGGCGGTACCGACGCCAAGCACTTCGACAACCTCGGTGTGCGCTGCTTCGGCTTTGCGCCGCTGCAGTTGCCGCCCGAACTGGATTTCGCCGGAATGTTCCACGGAGTTGACGAACGCGTGCCCGTCGATGGTCTGAAATTCGGGGTGCGCGTGCTGGACCGTTTCATCGATCAGAGCTGAGAACCGCTCCGAATCCACCCTCCTCTGCGCATTGTTGGCGCATCTTTAACCGGAAAGAGTGAACGCGGTCAGGGTTACGTAGCCCTATTACCTCCTCGTCGTTACAGGTGTGCGGTCCGCGGCTGGGACCGCAGTGCCAACAAGGAGGAATCCATGCTGAAGAAGGTCGTCGCCGTATCGGCTGCCACCGGCGGACTCGTGCTCGCGGGGGCGGGGCTCGCCGCCGCCAGCTCGGGCGCTCAGGGCGCTGCCGTGGGCTCTCCCGGCGTCGTCTCGGGCAACGTCATCCAGGTCCCTGTCGCGGTTCCGGTGAATGTTTGCGGCAACACCATCGACGTCGTCGGTCTGCTCAACCCCACGTTCGGCAACACCTGCATCAACAAGTGACGTTTTGTCCGAGCCCGTGAGGGAATGAGCCAAGCGGCTCCGGAGAGCGCCTCACGCGCCCCGGGGCCGCCGGGCTTTCGACTGGGCTTTCATGAGCGGGCATCTGGCCCGCCCGTAATCCGCATGGCAAAAGCAGAGGGGCAGAAGTAAATGCGACAGGTCAACAAAAAGGGCCTGCTCACCGTAGCGGCGGCGAGTGGAGTGCTCGCCGTCACCGGCGGTTACGCAATCGCGGACTCCGGCGCCCAGGGCGCCACCGCACACTCCCCGGGCGTCGCTTCCGGGAATACCGTCCAGGTGCCGGTCACTGTGCCGGTCAACGCCTGCGGCAACACCGTGAACGTGGTCGGCCTGCTCAACCCGGCCTCCGGCAACCGGTGTGTCAACGGCGGTGGCGGCTTCCACGGGCACGGCGGCAAGAAGGGCCACGGCGGCGGCTCCGCCCAGGCCCAGGGCAAGGCCGTCGGCTCGCCCGGCGTCCTCTCCGGCAACGTCGCCCAGGCGCCGGTCACTGTGCCGGTCAACGCCTGCGGCAACAGCGTCGACGTCATCGGCATCGGCAACCCCGCCAGCGGCAACGAGTGCGTGAACTCCGGGGGCGGCCACGGCTGGGAGGGCCACAGCCACCAGCCGCCGCACCGGGGGCAGCCCGGTCACCCGGGTCACCCTGGGCACCCCGGTCACCCGGGCACCCACGGCCCCGGCGGCCACCACAACCCGCCCGGCCACCCCGGGAACCCGGGCGAGCAGCAGCCCGGCCACAAGCCGCCGGCCGGCGAGCACAACCCGCCGGCCGCTCACCCGGGCAACCCGGGTGACCACGCGGTCAAGCCGGTCACCGCGGTGAAGGACGCCCACCGCCCGCAGGTGATGGACGCCCACCGCCCGGCCGGCGTGGCCGAGCAGGCCGCCCAGCTCGCGCACACCGGTGCGGGCCAGCTCGGTGCGGCCGGTGCGGCCAGCGCCGCGCTGCTGCTCGGCGGCGCGGTGCTCTACCGCCGCGCCCGCGGCGCGCAGGGCTGACGGACCGGCCCGGCGGCAGTGAGCCGCCGGGCCGGCCGCAGCGAAGGGAGCGGACCCCGCATCGGCGGGGCCCGCTCCCTTCCGCGTTCACCCCCGCATGCTCAGGGCGTTCGAACGTTCACCAGGTGGCGCGCAGCTGACGGATGATCCGGCGCCGCAGCCGCACCTTCCGGCTGCCGTCCGGGTAGAGGCGTAGTCGGTCCAACTCCCAGTGTCCGTACTCGGCGTGGTCGGTCAGCAGGCGTGTGGCTGCTCTCCGGGAGACCCCCCGGGGCACATACACATCACAGAATTCGTATTCCGGCATCGCATCTATTGTGCGGGAACGGGCCCGGTGCGGATAGCGTCTGCACTATGTCTGATGCTGCGCAGCCGACCGCTGCCGAGGTACGGGCCGCCGCCGAGGCGGTCAAAGCCGCTCTGGACCGCCACCTCGAGGCCGTCGAACGCCGTTCCGGGGAGGACGACCCGGCCGTCTACGCCGCGTTCAACGAGCTGGCCGCGACAGCCGAGGCCTACGACGAACTGCTCTACGACGCCTATGACGAGGTCACCCCCTTCGAGATCCCCGGCGACGACACGCTGCCCGCGTACGCCGGGCCGGAGGAGCCCAGCGTGCTGAGCGTGCTGATCCGCCGGGACTACGCGGTGGTCGAACCCCAGCGGCTGCTCGCACAGGCGCAGCGGGTGGCCGATCTGGACCCGGACGTCGACGCCGACCCGGAGGCGGGCGGGCCCGGCGGCGCCGCGGGCAGCGTGCACGCGGCGCTCGGCGTGCTGTTCGGCGAGTACGAGCCCGACGAAATCGCCTCCCGGCACAAGGAATTCGGCCTGGAGGAAGGCGACTCCACCCTGTGGGTGGCCGCGGGCGATGAGCCCGCCGAACCGGGGGAGTGGCTGTCGACCCCCTTCGACCAGGCCGATCCCCAGCGGGTGGTGTGCCGCTTCGACGTCAGTGCCGTCTTCGACGAGGAGCTGGACCTCGACGAGGAGATCGAGGACGAGGGGGAATTCGGCTCCTCCGAGGACTGAGGGCGGAAGGCGCCCGGCCCGGGCGCACGCCGGGCCGGGGCCGCGCTCACCCCTCGGCCGCGCCCTGCGCCTGCGCCTGCAGCAGCGAGGCCAGCCGTGTGCTCCGCTCCTTGGCCGGCACCTCCGCGACCGCCCGCGGCAGCGCCTGGTCCACACCGTGCACGACCGACAGATGCCGCTCGGCCCGGCTGAACGCCGTATAGACCCAGGCCCGGGTCAGCGTCTGCGCCGCGTCGCCCGGCAGTACCACGACGACGGCGGGCCAGCGTGCCCCCACCGCCTGGTGGGCGGTCACGGCCCAGCCGTGCCGGACCTCTTCGGCCACCCGGCCGGGCGGCACGACCACGGCCGCACCCGCGCAGTCCAGCCGCAGGCCCTCGACGTCCGCCGAGACCACGGTGCCCTGCACCATCCGGCCGGGGGCCGGGACGTACGCCACCCGGTCGCCCGGGTCGAAGCCGCCGAACCGGCCCGGCCCGGGGTTCAGCCGCTCCTTGAGCGCCGCGTTGAGCGCCCGGGTGCCGACGGCCCCGCCGTGGCCGGGGGTGACGACCTGGGTGTGCTCGGCCGGCACGCCGATCGCGCGCGGCACGGAGTCGGCGACGAGCTGCACCGTGCGGTGCACCGCCTCGCCCGCATCCCGCACCGGGACGATCACGACCTCCTTGCCGGGCGCCTCCACCTGCTGGAGCTCGCCGATGCCGATGCCGGAGACCAGCTCGCCGATCGGGCCGGGGTCGGGGGTCCGGGAGACGACCGCGGGGCAGATGCGGGCCGCCACGACATCGGCGAACACCCGGCCGGGGCCCGCCGACCACAGCACCCCCGGGTCGCCGCTGAGCACCAGCCGGGCGCCGTCCGCCAGCGACTCCACCAGCAGTGCAGCCGTCTCCACGTCCACCTGGGGGGCGTCCAGCACGGCCAGCAGGTCGAGGGCCCAGGCGCCGTCCTCATCGCGCCCGGGACCCTCGCGGTCCGAGAGCAGCCCGGCCAGGGTCACGGCCTCCGTCTCGCCGAGCTCGACCAGGCGCCGCCTGCCGTCCTCGGTGTGCGCGGCGGCACAGGCGCGCAGCCCCAGCGCGCGGGCCGCGGCCACCAGCGCGGCGGGCTCGGCGCGAGCCGCCTCGCCGCCGCTGTGCGTGACCAGGCCGGACGCGGCGACGGCGCGGATCAGCTCGGCGGCCGAGGGGGAGGGGGCGGTCGCCGCCGCGCCTTCCCAGTCGAGCTCCTGATCCGCCTCGAAGGTGCCGGCCAGCCGGGTCAGGCCGTCGGCGAGGCTCTCCTCGGCCATGGCGTACCGGTCGAGCCCGAGCAGCAGCCGCACCGAGGCGTCCTCCGCGGTCTCGCCCTCCGCCTCCTGCTCCTCCTCGCCTTCGGGGCCCTCGCGGAAGACCAGCACCGCGCCCTCGGCGATGGCGCCGTGCAGCGCCTCGTCCGGATCCGGCACCGAGCGGCGGCCCAGCTCGGCCAGGAGCGCGGAGGACTCCAGCACGGTGTGGCCCGCGAGCGCGGCGCGCTCCAGCAGCCAGCCGGTCAGGGCCTGTGCCCGGCGCTCGTCGCCCGGGGTGCACTCGGCGCCGAGCAGCGCCCTGGCGAAGCCGTCGGCCTGGTCTGGCCGTACGCCCGGCACGGCCAGCAGCCGCCAGGGGTCCTCCCGCAGCGTCGTGGCGGCCTGCTCGCCCAGCGCCTCCACAACCTGCCCGGCCAGCTGCTCGGGTGCTCCTCCCGCGGCGAGCACTTGCCGGACGTCCCCGGTGAGCGTGGGGTCCGGCGCGGGGCGCTGCCCGGGGCCGGGGGCGGGCGTCCGCTGGGGGACGGGCCGTGCCGGGCGGGCGGGCGCGGGCCGCTTGGGCTCGGTGAAGAAGGACGCCGCCGACCGCTCGCCGCTCTCCACGGCCCGGACCGCCGCGGCCAGCATCTCGGCGGCCGAGGAACGCTTGCCCGGCTCCGGGCCGTCCGCCGGGCGGCCCTCGGGGGCGTCGGCTCCGGCGTCCGCGGCTCCGCCGGCGAGGCGGTCGTTGCTCACAGGGTGCTCCAGTCCTGGTCGGGGTAGCGGTGCACGGGCGCCGACACGTCGTCGAGCGCCTGGCAGATCTCGTCCGGAAGCGTAAGGCTCTCCACTGACAATGCCGCTCTGAGCTGCTGCGCCGTGCGCGCACCGACGATGGGCGCGACCACGCCGGGGCGGTCGCGCACCCAGGCCAGGGCCACTTCCAGGGGCGTGGTGGCGAGCCCGTTCGCCGCGGTGAGGACCGCATCCACGATCCGGCTCGCCACCTCGTCCAGATAAGGGGCGACGAACGGTGCGAGGTGGTCGGAGGCGCCGCGGGAGTCGGCCGGGGTCGCGTGCCGGTACTTGCCCGTCAGCACGCCGCGGCCCAGTGGTGAGGACGGCAGCACGCCGAGTCCCAGGTCCACGGCCGCCGGCAGGACTTCGCGCTCGATGCCGCGCTGCAGCAGCGAGTACTCCATCTGCGTGCTGGCCAGCGGGGTGCGGACGCCCGGCGCGGCCAGCTGCCACGTCGCGGCCTTGGCCAGCTGCCAGCCGCAGAAGTTGGAGACCCCGGCATAGCGCGCCCGGCCGCTGCTGACGGCCAGGTCGACGGCGTGCAGGGTCTCCTCGACGGGCGTGGCGGGATCGAAGGCGTGTATCTGCCAGAGGTCGACGTGGTCGGTGCCGAGCCGCTTGAGCGAGGCGTCCAGCGCGGCCAGCAGGTGGCCCCGCGAGCCGTCCACCCGCCGGCTGGGGTCCAGGACGCTGCCCGCCTTGGTGGCGATCACCAGATCGCGCCGCGGGACGAGCGATTCCAGGAGCCGGCCCAGGACGTACTCCGCACCGCCGTCCGCATAGACGTCCGCCGTGTCGACGAGGGTGCCGCCCGCTTCCCAGAACGCCTTGAGCTGCTCGGCGGCGTCCCCCTCCGGCGTGTCCCGGCCCCAGGTGAGGGTGCCGAGCCCGATCCGGGATACCCGCAGGCCCGTGCGGCCGAGATGTCTTGGCTCCATGAGCGCCGAGATTACTGGCCGCGCCCGGATCCGTCGCCGCCCCGCCGCGGCCTGTGGACAACTCGCCGGTGACGTACTCCAGGTCCGCGCGCTAGAGTCCCGGCAACAAGGACGTTACTGATCGGTAAGGGGTGCCAGATGGGCCGGATGAGGCTCGGAATCAACCTCGGCTACTGGGGAGCCGGGATGGACGCGGACAACCTGGCCGTCGCCCGCGAGGCCGACCGGCTCGGGTACGCCGTCTGCTGGGCCGCCGAGGCCTACGGCTCCGACGCGCCCACCGTGCTGTCCTGGGTCGCGGCACAGACCGAGCGGATCGACGTCGGCTCCGCCATCTTCCAGATCCCCGCCCGCACGCCCACGATGACGGCCATGACCGCCGCCACCCTCGACTCGCTCTCCGGCGGCCGCTTCCGCCTCGGCCTCGGCGTCTCCGGCCCGCAGGTCTCCGAGGGCTGGTACGGGGTGAAGTTCGACAAGCCGCTCGCCCGCACCCGCGAGTACGTCGAGATCATCCGCAAGGCCATGTCCCGCGAGCGCGTCGCCCACGACGGCGAGCACTGGACGCTGCCGCTGCCCGGCGGCCCCGGCAAGCCCATCAAGCTCACCGTCCACCCGGTGCGCGAGCACATCCCGCTCTACATCGCCGCCATCGGCCCCAAGAACCTGGAGCAGACCGGCGAGATCGCCGACGGTGCCCTCCTCGTCTTCTTCGCCCCCGAGCACGCCGAGGAGACCACCCTCGGCGCACTGCGGGCCGGCCGCGCCAAGGCGGGCAAGGACCTCGACGGCTTCGACATCGTGCCGACCGTCCCCATGGCCGTCGGCGACGACGTGGACGCCCTCGCCGACCTCTTCCGCCCCTACACCGCCCTCTACGTCGGCGGCATGGGCAGCGCCAAGCAGAACTTCTACAACAAGCTCGCGCAGCGCATGGGCTATGAGAAGGAAGCCGCCGAGATCCAGGAGAAGTACCTCTCCGGCGACAAGCAGGGCGCGGCGGCGGCCGTCCCCCGGCAGCTGATCGACTCCACCGCGCTGCTCGGCTCCGTGGACCGCATCGCCGAGCGCATGCAGGCCTACGCCCAGGCCGGTGTCACCACGCTGTCGCTGGCCCCCGCCGGTTTCACGCTGGACGAGCGCATCGCCGCGCTGCGCACGGGCGTCGAGGCGCTGGAGCGGGCCGGGCTCGCCTGAACCGGCCGCGGGACGGCGGTCCCGCAGTGGAAATCCGCGGCCGTGGTGGGGGCTCGGGGGTAGTCTTCCCCGCCACGGCCGACACCAGCACAACGCCCCGTCGGCGCCCGGGTTACGGCCTCGGGGTCCGTCATTCGGCGGAGCGCACGGCGGCCCCGTCCGGCGCGCCCCGTGTGTGGCGCTTGACTTCCCCGCGCAGGCGCTCACCGCAGTCGGCGGCGGCCGCCCTCACAGCCAGCCGCGCCGCTTGAACATCCGGTGCAGCCAGATGACCAGCCCGGCCATCAGTGTCAGCACCACCGGATAACCCCACGGCTCCCGCAGCTCGGGCATGTGCTGGAAGTTCATCCCGTAGATCCCGGCGATCATCGTCGGCACCGCGGCCATCGCCGCCCAGGCCGAGATCTTGCGCATGTCGTCGTTCTGCTGGACCCCCATCTGTGCCAGATGGGCCGAGAGGATGTCCGAAAGCAATCGGTCCAGGCCCTCCACCGACTCGTTCGCCCGGGTCAGGTGGTCGCTCACATCGCGGAAGAACGGCCGCGACTTGTCGTTGACGAACGGCAGCCCCGCGGACGTCAGCCGGTTCAGCGGCTCGGTCAGCGGCCAGGTGGCCCGCCGGAACTCCACCACCTGGCGCTTGAAGTTGTAGATCCGCGCAGCGGTGGACCTGGTGTCCTCGCCCAACGGCGCGAAGACCTCCGCCTCCAGTTCGTCCAGGTCGATCTGGAGCTCGGCGGCCACCTCGGTGTAGTGGTCCACCACCGCGTCGCTCACCGCGTACAGCACCGCCGTCGGACCGTGGCGCAGCACCTCGGGATCCTGCTCCAGCCGCTGTCTGACCTCCTTCAGCGGGCTGCCCTCGCCGTGCCGCACGGTCACCACGAAGGAGTCGCCGAGGAACAGCATCAGCTCGCCGGTGGTGACGACGTCCCTGTCGTGGTCGTAGAGCACGGGCTTGAGGACCATGAACACCGAGTCGTCGTACACCTCCAGCTTCGGCCGCTGGTGCGCGTTGAGCGCGTCCTCCACGGCCAGCGGGTGCAGCCCGAACTCGCTCGTCACCAGGCCGAACTCCTCCTCCGTGGGCTCGTACAGCCCGATCCAGACGAAGGAGTCACCCTCGGCGCGCACCTCCTCGAGCGCGTCCGAGAAGTCGGCCGGGCCGTCGGTACGGCGTCCGTGCCGGTAGATGCCGCAGTCCACGATCATGCGTGGCATTCTCCCTCTCATCCGTCCGTCGCACACTCGGTGGCCCCACGGCCACGTCGTAGGCTGGCGGCCATGCCCACCCTGATCCTGGTCCGGCACGGCCGGTCCACCGCCAACACCGGGGGAGTGCTCGCCGGCTGGACCCCCGGCGTGGCCCTGGACGAGCGCGGCCGGGCGCAGGCGGCCGCCCTCCCCGCCCGGCTCGCCGAGCTCCCCCTCGCGGCCGCCGTCACCAGCCCCCTCCAGCGCTGCCGCGAGACCCTCGCCCCGCTGCTCGCCGCCCGGCCCGAGCTGCCCCTGCACACCGACGAGCGCATCGGCGAGTGCCGCTACGGCGACTGGTCGGGCCGCAAGCTCGCCGAGCTCGCCGACGAGCCGCTGTGGGAGCTCGTCCAGCGCCACCCCTCCTCCGCCGTCTTCCCCGGCGGCGAGTCCGTACGCGCCATGCAGGCCCGCGCGGTGGACGCCGTGCGGGAGTGGAACGAGCGGATCGCCCACCTCCACGGCGAGGACGCCCTCTACCTGATGTGCACCCACGGCGACCTGATCAAGTCGATCGTCGCCGACGCCCTGGGCCTGCACCTCGACCAGTTCCAGCGCATCACCGCCGACCCCTGCTCCGTCACCGCCGTCCGCTACACCCGGCTGCGCCCGTACCTGCTGCGCCTCGGCGACACCGGCGACCTGGCCGGGCTCGCCCCCCGCGGGGACGCACCGGCCGACGGCGCGCAGGACGCGGCCGTGGGGGGCGGTGCGGGGGCACCGTGATCGCCGTGCGCAGTAGGGTGGGCTCGCGGGACCGCTCGCGCCGCTGCCGGTGATCCCGCATCCGGAAACCGGACTTCCGCCGACCACCGACCCAATGGAGCAGGACGTTGACCCGTCAGGTGTTCCTCTATGACCCGCCGGACCGCTTCATCGCCGGTACGGTCGGGCTGCCTGGCCGCCGCACTTTCTTCCTCCAGGCCACAGCGGCAGGCCGGACCACCAGCGTCGCGCTGGAAAAGGCCCAGGTAGAAGCGCTCGCCGAGCGCATCGACGAACTGCTGGACGAGGTGGTCCGGCGCACCGGAGGCAGCGCCCCGGTGCCCGCCGTCGCCCCCGTCGAATTCGCCGACACCGACCCCTTGGAATCGCCCGTCGACGAGGAGTTCCGGGTCGGCACCATGGCCCTGGCCTGGGACGGCGAGGGCGAGCGCATGGTCGTCGAGGCCCAGGCCCTGGTCGAGCTGGAGGCCGATACCGACGAGGACCTCGCCGAGGCCGAGGAACGGCTCATCCAGGACGAGCTGAACGGCCCGCCGATGCTGCGCGTGCGGCTCACCGGCACCATGGCCCGCGCCTTCGCCAAGCGCGCCCTGGAAGTCGTCAACGCCGGCCGCCCCCCGTGCCCGCTGTGCAGCCTGCCGCTCGACCCGGAAGGACACGTATGTCCGCGTCAGAACGGATACCGCCGCGGAGCGTGACCCCGCACGAGCTGCTCGCCAAGGGCGAGCTGACGGTGCGTGGACGCGTCCGCGAGGCATCCAACGCGGTGCTCTACTGCACGGTCGAGTACGAGGGCGTCAGCGCGGCCTGCGTCTACAAGCCGGTCGCCGGGGAGCGGCCGCTGTGGGACTTCCCCGACGGGACGCTCGCCCAGCGCGAGGTGGCCGCCTACGAGCTGTCCGAGGCCATGGGCTGGGGCCTGATCCCGCCCACCGTGCTGCGCGACGGCCCCTACGGCCGAGGCATGTGCCAGCTGTGGATCGAGGCGACCGCCGACGACTCGCCCGGGACGGCGCTGCTCGCGCTCGTCGAGGGCGAGGAGCCCGGCCCCGGCTGGAAGGCCGTCGGCTTCGCGGACGTCGGCGAGGAGCGCACCGCGCTGCTCGTCCACGCCGACGACGAACGGCTGCGCCGCCTGGCCGTGCTCGACGCGGTGATCAACAACGGCGACCGCAAGGGCGGCCACCTGCTGCCCGCCGAGGACGGGCGGCTCTACGCCATCGACCACGGTGTGACCTTCAACGCCGATGACAAGCTGCGCACCCTGCTGTGGGGCTGGGCGGGCGAGCCGCTGACCGCGGAAGCCCTGACGGCCCTACGGCGACTTTCGGCCGATCTGGCCGACGGGCGCCCGCTCGCCGTCCGGCTGGCCGAGCTCATCACCCCCGCCGAGATAGCGGCGCTGCGGGCCCGGGTGGCCGGACTGCTGCGGACCGGGCGGCACCGCGAGCCCAGCGGGCAGTGGCCCGCGATCCCCTGGCCGCCGGTCTGAGACGGCAGCCGACAGCACACGAGGGCGGGGGTGCGCAAGAGAGCATCTTCGGCCAACACCCGAGTCCGGTTCGTATCCGGAACATGCGTCCGGTTACGCTCAGGGCATGCATGCCTGGCCCGCTTCAGAGGTACCCGCCCTGCCCGGCAGTGGCCGCGACCTCCGGATCCACGACACCGCGACCGGCGAGCGAGTGACCCTCGCCCCCGGTCCCGTCGCCCGTCTCTACGTCTGCGGCATCACGCCGTACGACGCCACCCACATGGGGCACGCGGCGACCTACAACGCGTTCGA
The DNA here is from genome assembly GCF_014203555.1 of Streptomyces olivoverticillatus. GTDB lineage: Bacteria > Actinomycetota > Actinomycetes > Streptomycetales > Streptomycetaceae > Streptomyces > Streptomyces olivoverticillatus. The sequence goes on from NZ_JACHJH010000006.1 coordinate 119,323, forward strand.
CCTCGTGCAGCGCGTGTGGCTCGACACCAAGCGGCAGGTCCACTATGTCCAGAACGTCACCGACGTGGACGACCCGCTGCTGGAGCGGGCCGTCGCCAACGGCGACGACTGGACCGCTCTCGCCGAGCGGGAGACCGCCCTCTTCCGCGAGGACATGACCGCACTGCGCATGCTCCCGCCGCAGCACTACGTGGGCGCCGTGGAGTCGATACCCAAGATCGTTCCGCTGGTGGAGCGGCTGCGCGAGGCGGGCGCCGCCTACGAGCTCGAGGGCGACATCTACTTCTCCGTCGCCTCCGACCCGTCCTTCGGCGGCGTCTCCGGCCTCGACGCCGAGGCGATGCGCCTGCTGTCCGCCGAGCGCGGCGGCGACCCCGAGCGCCCCGGCAAGAAGAACCCCCTCGACCCCATGCTGTGGATGGCCGCCCGCCCGGGCGAGCCCAGCTGGGACGGCGCTTCCCTGGGCCCCGGCCGCCCCGGCTGGCACATCGAGTGCGTCGCCATCGCCCTCGAACACCTCGGCATGGGCTTCGACGTCCAGGGCGGCGGCTCCGACCTGATCTTCCCGCACCACGAGATGGGTGCCTCGCACGCCCAGGCGCTCACCGGCGAGCACCCGTTCGCCAAGACCTACGTCCACGCGGGCATGGTCGCCCTCCACGGCGAGAAGATGTCCAAGTCCAAGGGCAACCTCGTCTTCGTCTCCGCTCTGCGCCGCCAGGGCGTCGACCCGGCCGCCATCCGCCTCTCGCTCCTCGCGCACCACTACCGCGCCGACTGGGAGTGGACGGACGCCGTGCTCGCGGAGGCCCTTGAGCGCCTCGACCGCTGGCGCGCCGCCGTCTCCCGCCCGGACGGCCCGTCCGCCGACGCACTGATCGAGGAGATCCGCGAGGCCCTCACCGACGACCTCGACGCCCCGGCCGCCCTGGCGGCCGTCGACCGCTGGGCCGCCGCCCAGGCGGCCGAGGGCGGTACGGAGGAGGGCGCACCGGGCCTTGTCTCGCGCGCCGTGGACGCACTGCTGGGCGTGGCGCTCTAGCCATCTCCCTTTCACGCCTTCGGGGCGTTCCCCTTCCCGGCCTCCGGAAAGGGGAACGCCCCGCTTCTGCGTGTGTGGGCAGCCGCGGATAAGTCCACGCGTGCGGCGCGCGAGTCCATGGTCGTGCCTGCCCGCCCCGCACTAAGCACGCGGGCATGACAACACGCACACGACTGAGAGCGGCGGTCGCAAGTGCCCTCCTCGGGCTCGCGGCCGCCATGGCCGGGCCGGTGGGCGCCGCGCACGCCGGACCGCCGGTCTCCGGCGAGCAGACCGTCGGCGACGTGACCGGCTTCTCGACGGCGGGACCCGTCTTCCGCCTCCGGGCGGGCAAGGCCGAGGCGCGGGTCAGCTTCGTCTCGGCGGACACCTTCCGGCTGGAACTGGCACCCGACGGGGAGTTCACCGACCCGGTCGGCAAGGACGTCGCCCTGCCCCAGGGACCGCCCCCGCGCACCCGCTGGCGGGAGAAGGCCGACCGCTACGAGCTGAGCACCCCCGCCGTCACCCTGCGCGCGTACAAGAGCCCGCTGCGCTTCGCCCTCTACCGCGCCGACGGCCACCTGCTCTGGGCGGAGAGCAAGGGCCTGACCTGGAACGCCGAGCAGACCACCCAGTCCCTCGCCCGCGGCGCCCGCGAGCAGTTCTACGGCGCCGGAATGCAGAACGGCCGGGGCAACACCTCGCACCGCGATAAGACCGTCGAGGTCGGCGTCGACTACCACTGGGACGACGGCGGGCACCCCAATTCGGTGCCGTTCTACCTGTCGTCCGCGGGCTACGGCGTCTACCGCAACACCTATGCGCCGGGCACCTACGCCTTCACCGACCCGGTGACGACGACCGAGAAGGAACGGCGCTTCGACGCCTACTACTTCGCGGGGCGGACGGCCAAGGACGCCATCGGCGGATACACCCGGCTCACTGGCAAACCGTTCATGCCGCCGCTGTACGGGCTGGAAATCGGCGACTCCGACTGCTATTTGCACAACAAGAACCGCGGCGAGCGCCATACGCTCGACGCCCTCAAGGTCGCCGACGGATACACGGCGAACGACATGCCGCTCGGCTGGATGCTCGTCAACGACGGCTACGGCTGCGGCTACGAGAACCTGGCCGACGCCGGCAAGGGTCTCGCGGACCGCAAGATGAAGATGGGCCTGTGGACCGAGGACGGCCTGGCGAAACTGGCCGACCAGGTGAAGTCCGGCCAGCGGGTCGCCAAACTGGACGTCGCCTGGGTCGGCGACGGTTACAAATTCGCCCTGGACGGCTGCAAGGACGCCTACAAGGGCATCGAGGACAACAGCGACGCCCGCGGCTTCACCTGGGCGCCGGAGAGCTGGTCGGGTGCCCAGCGCTGCGGAGTGCAGTGGTCGGGCGACCAGAAGGGCTCCTGGGAGTACATCCGCTGGCAGATTCCCACCTACGCGGGCGCGACCATGTCCGGGCTGGCCTACACCACGGGCGACGTGGACGGAATTTTCGGCGGCAGCCCCAAAACGTACGTCCGCGATCTGCAGTGGAAGGCGTTCCTGCCGGCCGTGATGACGATGGACGGCTGGGCGCCGAGCGACAAACAGCCCTACCGGTACGGGGATCCGTACACGTCCATCAACCGCAAATACCTCAAGCTCAAGGAATCGCTGCTCCCGTACATGTACTCGTACGCGGCGGAAGCCACGCGCACGGGCATCGGCCCGGTGCGGCCGCTGGCGCTGGAATACCCGGACGATCCCAAGGCGGCGTCGGACGCGGCGAAGTACGAATTCCTCTCGGGCGAATACTTTCTGGTGGCCCCGGTGTACGAGGACAAGGAGGTCCGCAACGGCATCTACCTGCCCAAGGGGACGTGGACCGACTACTGGACGGGCCGCACCTACCAGGGCCCGACGACGGTCGACGGCTACCGCGCCCCGCTGGACACGCTGCCGCTGTTCGTGAAGGCGGGCGCGAACGTCCCGATGTGGCCCGGGATCCGCTCGTACCAGGACCGCACGGCGGACTCGCCGCTGGCCTGGGACGTCTACCCGCGGACGCAGGGTTCGTCCGCCTTCACGCTCTACGAGGACGACGGCGTCACCCGCGCCCACCGGACGGGCGCCTACGCCCAGCAGAAGCTGACGACCCGTACCCGGCCGAACGGCGTGACCCTGCGACTGGGCGCCTCCGAGGGCGACTTCAAGGGCAAGCAGACGGCACGCCCGTACCGCTTCACGGTCCACACGGGCGCGGGTCCGCGCACGGCGACACTGGAGGACACGGAGCTGCCGCGCCTGACCTCGCGGGCTGCGTTCGAGAAGGCGGACCGGGGCTGGTGGTACGACGCGTCGGACCGGGGCGGGGTGGTGCAGGTGAAGACGGGGTCGCGGGCGACGGACCGGGCGTTCACGCTTCGGCTGGTCGGCTGAGGGCTCGCGCCTTGCGGTGGCCGGGGTTGGCGGCCCCTCACCACAACCACTGATGAGGGGCCGCCCGGGGAGCCCGCCGCCTAACCCCTGGCGGTGGGCTTCCGCGGATGGCCGCAGTCGCAGTCGCAGCGGAGGCGTTCCACCGGGGCCTCGTAGGCCGGTGCTCCTGCCCGGCGGATGTCCGTGTTGCCGTGGCAGTACGCGTGTCGGCCGAGCCTGCATTCGGCGGTGGTGTACGGGGTGGTGGGTCGGTTTACGGGCATGGGGCCGCCGCCTTTCCGGCGAGCTTTCCGGCGAGCCGGTGGTGGGCGGCGTCGAGGGCGGCGCGCAGGTCGTCCGGGGCGGTGAGGCCGGGGCGGCGGCCCGGCGCGAGTGGTTCGGGGAGGACCCAGACGCGGTCGCCCAGGTATTTGGCGGGCGGCGGCGCGAGGAGCGGCCAGTCGGTGGGGCAGACGTTGACGCCCGCGATCCCGGCGAGCCGGTAGCCCGTACCGAGCGGGAGCAGCCACCACATGGTGTGCTGCGCGCCGCTCATGAGGTAGGGGCCGATGTGGTGGCCGTGCGCTTTGAGGTGGGTGACCACGGCAGTGGCCAATGTGAAGTCGAGCTGCACCAGGTCCCATCGGTGACCGTTCAGGAGCGGTGCGGTTCTGCCCGATTCCCAGCGGGTGGTGGTGGCTTGGGGGTTGGCGGAGGCTTGGGCCAGCCAGTGGGTGGTGAGGGTGTGCACAGTGCTCCTTCAGATCGGCGTGGGCGGGATCCGAAGGTGACCGTAGGTCGGTCGCCGGTGCGGAGGGGGCACGCTTTGTGCCCCCTGCTCCGGGCCTTGCGCTAGGCGGCCAGCAGCCCGACCTTCACGGCGAGTTGCGCGGCTCGTCGGCGGCGTTCCGGGCTCTTCGACTCGGACTCTTCGAGAATGATCGTCCGGGCGTACCCGTTGTAGCGGATCGTCTCCGGGGCGGCCTCGAAGGCTTTGTCCAGCGTGGCGAGTGCAGCGTCGCGCTGACCGTCGAGCCGGTATCCGCGGGCTTCCTCGATACGGTGACGGGCGCGTCGAGGGCGCGAGGGGATGGCCAGCGCGTCCGCTGCCGCCACCTGCCGCACGGACTCGCCGCCCGCGTGCAGCTCGACGGCGACCGTGACGGCGTGCGCGCCCATGACGGCACGGGAGAAGGACGTGACGGGATGGTAGTAGTCGGCGGGGAGCCTGTCGGCCATCGCGCGGGCCGTGTCCCAGTGGTGCCAGGCCGTGCCGCTGTCGCCTCGGCGGGCAGCGGTGTAGCCCGCCTCGAAGCGGAGGGCTCCGGTGATGGCGAGGACGTCATCCGCCCCGTCGGGCAGCAGCGGTTCCAGGAACCGGAGGGTGTCCAGGGTGACGGCGTCGGCGGCATCGAAGTGGGCCGGTCCGCAGTCGCGGTGTGCTTGCGCCGCCAGCCATGCCGCGACGCCGATGGCATGCGGGTCCTCGGACTCCTGGGCGGCGATCATCGCTCGTTCCGCGACTCGCCACAGGAGGGCGGCATCCGGCTGGTAGGCCAGGAAGAACTGGCTGAGGCTGTACACCTGAGAGAGGGCCGACTGCGCCGCCCGGCGGTCGGCCGTGCGGTCGGCTTGCCGGACGGCGAGTTGGGCGTCACGGATCAGGTCGGGCAGCATGGTGCCGACGACGTCGCGGTGGTTGGGCGCGCAGTGGCGAGCCTGCCAGGCACGGGCGAGGCGTGCCCGTAGCTCCGCTGTTGCAGGAGCCTGACCCGTCGTGGTGCACGGGAACGCATTGACGGCGTCCCGCACGGCGGGCAGCCGCGCGTGACCGGGGCCGATGAAGAGGTCCACACGTGCGCTCTGATCACCGGTGAGTTCGGACAGCTCGCGTACGCGCAGCACCTCGGCAATGCGCAGGATGACATCGAGTTTCGGAGTCTTGAGCCGCCCGCATTCGAGGGCTTTCACCCACGAGGGCGACTTGCCGAGCAGACCGGCGAAGACGATGCGGGTCATTCCGCGGCGCGTACGCAGCAGTTGCAGGCGCTGGCCGAAGGCCAGCGGGTCGGTGTACGGCTCGTTGATGGCATCAGATGGCACGATCTCGCCCCTCTCCGAACAGCTCGTCACCGCCAGGGTAGGGGGAACGGAGCGAGGCTGAGGGGGACGGCCGTGCCAGGCCCGTCAGGGATCGGGAAGGGCGGCGCCGAAAAGTTGGCGCCGCCCCCTACCCCCGCGCGCTACCGCGCGTTGAAGTACTTCGCCTCCGGGTGGTGGATCACGATCGCGTCCGTCGACTGTTCGGGGTGGAGCTGGAATTCCTCGGAGAGGTGGACGCCGATGCGTTCGGGTTGGAGGAGGTCGGCGATTTTGGCGCGGTCTTCGAGGTTGGGGCAGGCGCCGTAGCCGAGGGAGAAGCGGGCGCCGCGGTATTTGAGGGCGAACATGTCTTCCACGGCGGTGGGGTCTTCGGCGGCGAAGCCGAGTTCGGCGCGGACGCGTGCGTGCCAGTATTCGGCGAGGGCTTCGGCGAGTTGTACGGACAGGCCGTGGAGTTCGAGGTAGTCGCGGTAGGAGTCGGCGGCGAAGAGTTCGGCGGTGGCTTCGCCGATGCGGGAGCCGACGGTGACGACCTGGAGGCCGACGACGTCGTGTTCGCCGGATTCTTCGGGGCGGAAGTAGTCGGCGAGGCACAGGCGGCGGCCGCGGCGTTGGCGGGGGAAGGTGAAGCGGGTGCGTTCGGTGCCGTCCTCGTGGAGGAGGATGAGGTCGTCGCCTTTGCTGACGCAGGGGAAGTAGCCGTGGACGACGGCGGCTTCCAGCAGGTTTTCGGTGTGGAGTTTGTCCAGCCAGCCGCGCAGGCGGGGCCGGCCTTCGCTCTCGACGAGTTCCTCGTAGGTGGGGCCGCCGCTGCGGGCCTGCTTGAGGCCCCACTGGCCCTTGAAGAGCGCGTCCTCGTCCAGCCAGGACGCGTAGTCCTTGAGCGGAATGCCCTTGACGACCCGGGTGCCCCAGAACGGCGGCTCGGGCACCCGATTGTCCACCGCCACATCCGAGCGCACGGATCCCTCGGGCTCGTCGATCTCCAGCACGGCGACGTCACGCTTGGGCACCCGCCGCTGCTTGAGCTCCGGCAGCGCCGCGCCCGGCACCCCGCGCTTGACGGCGATCAGGGCATCCATGAGACGGAGGCCTTCGAAGGCGTCGCGGGCGTAGCGGACTTCGCCTCCGTAGATCTCGTGGAGGTCCTGCTCGACGTAGGCGCGGGTGAGGGCCGCACCGCCGAGGATGACGGGGTAGGTGGCGGCGAGTTTGCGCTGGTTGAGCTCTTCCAGGTTCTCCTTCATGATCACGGTGGACTTCACCAGCAGCCCGGACATGCCGATGACATCGGCCCTGTGCTCCTCAGCGGCTTCGAGGATTGCGGAGACGGGCTGTTTGATGCCGAGGTTGACGACGTTGTAGCCGTTGTTGGAGAGGATGATGTCGACGAGGTTCTTGCCGATGTCGTGGACATCGCCGCGCACGGTGGCCAGCACGATGGTGCCCTTGCCCGCCCCTCCTTCGCCGTCGGCGGTTTTCTCCATGTGCGGTTCGAGATAGGCGACGGCCGTCTTCATCACCTCGGCCGACTGCAGCACGAACGGCAGCTGCATCTGCCCCGAACCGAACAGCTCACCGACGACCTTCATGCCCTCCAGCAGCGTGTCGTTGACGATGTCCAGGGCGGGGCGGTCGCGCAGCGCCTCGTCCAGATCGGCCTCCAGGCCGTTCTTCTCGCCGTCGATGATCCGGCGCTGCAGCCGCTCGTCCAGCGGGAGCGCGAGGAGCTCCTCGGCCTTGCCCGCCTTCATCGACTTCATGTTGACGCCCTCGAAGAGCTCCATGAGCTTCTGCAGGGGGTCGTAGCCTTCGGCGCGCCGGTCGTATATGAGGTCCAGGGCGGTCTTGACCTGCTCCTCTTCGAGGCGCGCGATGGGCAGGATCTTGCTCGCGTGGACGATGGCGGAGTCCAGGCCGGCCTTGACGCACTCGTCCAGGAAGACGGAGTTCAGGACAACGCGGGCGGCGGGGTTCAGGCCGAAGGAGATGTTCGACAGGCCCAGCGTCGTCTGCACGTCCGGGTGGCGGCGCTTGAGCTCGCGGATCGCCTCGATGGTGGCGATGCCGTCCTTGCGGGATTCCTCCTGGCCGGTGCAGATGGTGAAGGTGAGGCAGTCGATGAGGATGTCCGACTCGTGGATGCCCCAGTTGCCGGTCAGGTCCGCGATCAGCCGCTCGGCGATGGCCACCTTGTGTTCCGGTGTGCGGGCCTGGCCCTCCTCGTCGATGGTCAGCGCAATGAGGGCCGCACCGTGCTCGACCGCCAGCCGGGTGATCTTCGCGAAGCGGGAGTCGGGGCCGTCGCCGTCCTCGTAGTTCACCGAGTTGATCACGGCCCGGCCGCCGAGCTTCTCCAGACCGGCCCGGATGACGTCCACCTCGGTGGAGTCGAGGACGACCGGCAGGGTGGAGGCGGTGGCGAACCGGCCCGCGATCTCCTCCATGTCCGCCACGCCATCCCGGCCGACGTAGTCGACGCACAGGTCGAGGAGGTGGGCGCCTTCGCGGATCTGGTCGCGGGCCATCTCCACACAGTCGTCCCAGCGGCCCTCCAGCATCGCCTCGCGGAACTTCTTCGACCCGTTGGCGTTCGTCCGCTCGCCGATGGCCAGGTAAGAGGTGTCCTGACGGAACGGGACGGTCTGGTAGAGCGAAGCCGCACCCGGCTCCGGCCGCGGATCACGTGCGGTCGGGGTCAGGCCCTTCACCCGCTCGACGACCTGCCGCAGATGCTCCGGCGTCGTGCCACAGCAGCCACCCACCAGCGACAGCCCGTACTCGCGCACGAACGTCTCATGCGCGTCCGCCAGCTCCGCCGGGGAGAGGGGGTAATGCGCGCCGTTCTTCCCCAGGACCGGCAGGCCGGCGTTCGGCATCGCCGATACCCGGGTGCGTGCGTGCCGGGAGAGGTAGCGCAGGTGCTCGCTCATCTCGGCCGGGCCGGTGGCGCAGTTCAGGCCGATCATGTCGATGCCCAGGGGCTCCAGCGCGGTGAGCGCCGCGCCGATCTCGGAGCCCAGGAGCATGGTGCCGGTCGTCTCGACCGTCACCTGGACCAGCAGCGGCAGATCCACACCCGCCGCCTCCATCGCGCGCCGGGCGCCGATCACGGATGCCTTGGTCTGGAGCAGGTCCTGCGTCGTCTCCACCAAAATCGCGTCCGCACCACCCGCGACCAGGCCCTCCACGTTCCGCTGGTAGGCGTCCCGCAGGGTCACGAAGGGGGCATGGCCCAGCGTCGGCAGCTTCGTGCCCGGCCCCACCGACCCCAGCACCCAGCGCACCCGGCCATCACCGGCAGCGAACTCCTCCGCCACCTCCCGCGCAATCCGCGCCCCCGCCTCGGACAGCTCGAAGATGCGGTCGGCGATCTCGTACTCGCCCAGCGCCGAATGATTCGCACCGAACGTATTGGTCTCCACGCAGTCCACACCGACCGCGAAATACGCCTCGTGCACCGAACGCACAATGTCCGGACGCGTCACATTCAGGACCTCATTGCAGCCCTCAAGCTGCTCGAAGTCCTCCAGACTCGGATCCTGCGCCTGGAGCATCGTGCCCATCGCCCCATCCGCCACCACCACTCGGGTGGCAAGGGCCTCACGCAACTGCGCGGCTCGGGCGGTTTCGGCGGTCAATGGCGTATGCGAAGCCATGGGTGTGCTCCCGGGTGTGCGACGGCTGTCGGCTTTACGCCCTCCTGGAGAGGGCGTACGCCGCAAGCGTAGCCGCAGGCTGCGCGGGAAGCAGGGGGCATTCCACGGTGCGGACGCCTTCGTCGGATGATGTGACCGTCGTTCCCTTGCCCGGAACCGGTGCCCCCGTTTGGGTGACCGGAGGTGACTCGGCGATCATGGTCATGCCGCCGTCAGCTACCCCGTGGTCGGCATCGGCCGATAGTGTTCAGCAATGCCGAACGGCATGTGGAGGAGGTTGCTCTCGAATGGCACGGACCATCCAGTCGCTCGAACGGGCCGCGGCGATGCTGCGGCTGCTCGCGGGTGGCGAGCGGCGGCTCGGCCTGTCCGACGTGGCCTCCGCGCTGGGGCTCGCGAAGGGCACGGCGCACGGCATCCTGCGGACGCTGCAGCAGGAAGGCTTCGTCGAGCAGGACCCTGCCTCCGGGCGCTACCAGCTCGGCGCCGAACTGCTCCGCCTGGGCAACAGCTACCTCGACGTGCACGAGCTGCGCGCCCGCGCCCTGGTCTGGGCCGACGACCTGGCCCGCTCCAGCGGGGAGAGCGTCTATCTCGGCGTCCTCCACCAGCAGGGCGTGCTGATCATCCACCACGTCTTCCGGCCGGACGACAGCCGTCAGGTGCTGGAGGTCGGCGCGATGCAGCCGCTGCACAGCACCGCCCTGGGCAAGGTGCTGTGCGCCTACGACCCCGTCGCCCACAGCGAGATGACCGACGGCGCCCGTGAGGCGTTCACTCCCCGGACCGTGACGGCCCTGCCCGACCTCGAAGGCGTCCTCGACCTGACCCGCGCCCGCGGCTGGGCGGCGGACGTGGAGGAGACGTGGGCGGGCGTGGCGTCCGTGGCCGCGCCCATCCACGACCGGCGGCGGATGCCGGTGGGCGCAGTCGGCATCACCGGCGCGGTGGAGCGCGTGTGCGAGGACGGCGAGCTCAGGGCGCGGCTGGTGGCCGCGGTGCGCGACTGCGCGCGCGCCGTCTCTCGTGATCTTGGTGCCGGACGGTTCTAGGAAAATCTGGGCATTCCGGACGTTCACCGGCCGCCCGACCCCCGCTCGATGCCGGTCCGTTACCCGCCGGTATCCATACGGAGATTTCCAGCCAGTTGGCCAAGAGTTTCCGGTCACACAACCCTTGACGCACCCTTAACCGTGCAGAAAACTGCCGTGCATCGGTCGGCATTGTCGAACGCCAAACGACAATATTCGCTATGGTGTGCAGTGCCACGGGACCGATCACCGCCCTCACGGAGGGCGCGGACCGCCGGAGGGACCCGGGGTTCGCCTTCCCCTGGACGAAGGACAAAGGAGTCGCGGGTGTCCAGCTCCGACATCTTCACCGGTGAGACCATCGGTACCGCAGTATTGATCCTGCTCGGCGGCGGCGTGTGCGCCGCCGTCACACTGAAGCGTTCGAAGGCGCAGGGTGCGGGCTGGCTCGCCATTACGTTCGGCTGGGGTTTCGCCGTACTGGCCGGCGCGTACATCGGCACCAAGTCCGGCGCGCACCTCAACCCCGCCGTCACCCTCGGCCTCGCCATCGACGGCGCGGTGAAGTGGAGCGACGTTCCGCTCTACATCGGCTCCCAGCTGCTCGGCGCGATGATCGGCGCGACGCTGGTGTGGCTCGCCTACTACGGTCAGTTCAAGGCGCACCTGACCGACCCGGAGATCGTCGGCAGCCTGAACCCGCACGAGGGCATGGTCGACCAGACCGCCGAGCCGCAGGCCGGCCCGGTGCTGGGCATCTTCTCCACGGGCCCCGAGGTCCGCAACGCGGTGCAGAACCTCGTCACCGAGATCATCGCCACCGCCGCGCTGGTGCTCTTCATCCTCACCATGGGCCTGACCAAGGGCCTGGCCACCAGCGGCACCGGCACCCTGATGGTCGCCTTCGTCGTCGTCGGCATCGGCCTCTCGCTGGGCGGCCCCACCGGCTACGCCATCAACCCCGCCCGCGACCTCGGCCCGCGCATCGTGCACGCGCTGCTCCCGCTCCCGAACAAGGGCGGCTCCGACTGGAGCTACGCCTGGGTCCCCGTGGTCGGCCCGCTCATCGGCGCCGCCCTCGCAGCGGGCATCCACAAGCTCGCGTTCTAGAGCAGCAACCGCCGACCTTCAGACTTCAGGAGCAGACACCATGACCAACACCGGCAGCCACGGCACGGGCCCGTTCATCGCGGCGATCGACCAGGGCACCACCTCCTCCCGCTGCATCGTCTTCGACCGCGACGGCCGCATCGTCTCCGTCGACCAGAAGGAACACGAGCAGATCTTCCCCAAGCCGGGCTGGGTCGAGCACGACGCCAAGGAGATCTGGACCAACGTCCAGGAAGTCGTCGCGGGCGCCGTCGAGAAGGCGGGCATCACCGCCGCCGACGTCAAGGCGATCGGCATCACCAACCAGCGTGAGACCACGCTGATGTGGGACAAGAACACCGGCGAGCCGGTCTACAACGCCATCGTCTGGCAGGACACCCGTACCGACGCCCTGTGCAAGGAGCTCGGCCGCAACGTCGGCCAGGACCGCTTCCGCCGCGAGACGGGCCTGCCGCTGGCCTCCTACTTCTCCGGCCCCAAGGTCCGCTGGCTGCTGGACAACGTCGAGGGCCTGCGCGAGCGCGCCGAGGCCGGCGACATCCTCTTCGGCACCATGGACTCCTGGGTCATCTGGAACCTGACCGGCGGCGTCAACGGCGGCGTGCACGTCACCGACGTCACCAACGCCTCCCGCACCCTGCTGATGAACCTGCGCTCCCTGGAGTGGGACGAGCGCATCCTCTCCTCCATGGAGATCCCGGCCGCCGTGCTGCCGGAGATCCGCTCCTCCGCCGAGGTCTACGGCACCGCCCAGGGCGGCGCCCTGGCCGGCGTGCCCGTCGCCTCCGCGCTCGGCGACCAGCAGGCGGCCCTCTTCGGCCAGACCTGCTACGACAAGGGCGAGGCCAAGTCCACCTACGGCACCGGCACGTTCATGCTGATGAACACCGGCGACGAGCCCGTCCAGTCCTACAACGGCCTGCTGACGACCGTCGGTTACCGCATCGGCGACGAGAAGCCCGTCTACGCCCTCGAGGGCTCCATCGCCGTCACCGGCTCCCTCGTGCAGTGGATGCGCGACCAGATGGGCCTGATCAAGAGCGCGGCCGAGATCGAGACGCTGGCCAGCTCCGTCGAGGACAACGGCGGCGCCTACTTCGTGCCGGCCTTCTCCGGCCTGTTCGCCCCCTACTGGCGCTCCGACGCGCGCGGTGTCATCGCGGGCCTGACCCGCTACGTCACCAAGGCGCACATCGCCCGCGCCGTGCTCGAGGCCACCGCCTGGCAGACCCGCGAGATCACCGACGCCATGACCAAGGACTCCGGCGTCGAGCTCACCGCGCTCAAGGTCGACGGCGGCATGACCTCCAACAACTTGCTGATGCAGACCCTCTCGGACTTCCTGGACGCCCCCGTGGTGCGCCCGATGGTCGCCGAGACCACCTGCCTCGGCGCCGCCTACGCCGCCGGCCTGGCCGTCGGCTTCTGGCCGGACACCGACGCGCTGCGCGCCAACTGGCGCCGGGCCGCCGAGTGGACCCCCCGCATGGACGCGGACACGCGTGACCGCGAGTACAAGAGCTGGCTCAAGGCCGTCGAGCGGACCATGGGCTGGATCGAGGACGAGGAGTAATCATGACAACCCCGCAGAGCGTTCCGACCCTGGGAACGCACCCGGCCGCCGGTGCCAACCCGGGCCGAGCCGAGACCCGGGAGCGACTGTCCAACGCGACGTACGACCTCCTGGTCATCGGCGGCGGCATCCTGGGCACCTCGGTCGCCTGGCACGCCGCGCAGTCGGGACTGCGGGTCGCGATGGTGGACGCCGGCGACTTCGCCGGCGCCACCTCCTCCGCCTCCTCCAAGCTCGTCCACGGCGGTCTGCGCTACCTGCAGACCGGCGCGGTCAAGCTGGTGGCGGAGAACCACCACGAGCGCAGGGTGCTGGCCAAGGACGTGGCCCCGCACCTGGTCAACCCGCTCACCTTCTACCTGCCCGTCTACAAGGGCGGGCCGGTGGGCGCGGCCAAGCTCGGCGCCGGTGTCTTCGCCTACTCGGCGCTGTCCGCCTTCGGCGACGGCGTCGGCAAGGTGATCACCCCGGCCAAGGCCAAGGCCGACAACCCCGGTCTGCGCACCGACAATCTCAAGGCCGTGGCGGTCTACTACGACCACCAGATGAACGACTCCCGCGTGGCCGTCATGACGGTCCGCGCGGCCGTCGAGTCGGGTGCCGTGGTCCTCAACCACGCCGAGGTGACCGGCCTGCGCTTCACGCACGGCAAGGTGACCGGCGCGGAGCTCAAGGACCGCACGGACGGCACCGAGTTCGGCATCGACGCGCGCGTCGTCCTCAACGCCACCGGCCCGTGGGTGGACCACCTGCGGAAGCTGGAAGACAAGGGCGCCGCGCCGTCGATCCGCCTCTCCAAGGGCGCGCACATCGTGATGAAGCGCAAGTCGCCGTGGAAGGCCGCCATGGCCACCCCGATCGACAAGTACCGCATCACCTTCGCCCTGCCCTGGGAGGACCAGCTGCTCCTGGGCACCACCGACACCCAGTACGAGGGCGACCCGGCGGACGTGCGCGCCACCGAGGAGGACATCCAGCAGATCCTCGACGAGGCGGCGTTCTCCATCCAGGACGCGGACCTCGACCGCGACCTGATGACGTACGCCTTCGCCGGCCTGCGGGTACTGCCCGGCGGCCCGGGCGACGTCGCCCAGGCCAAGCGCGAGACGGTCGTCTCCGAGGGCAAGGGCGGCATGCTCTCCGTCGCCGGCGGAAAGTGGACGACCTACCGCCACATCGGCCGTACGGTCATGAAGAAGCTCGCCCAGGTGCCCGGCAGCCCGCTGACCGAGGACATGGAGCCCATCTCCAGCCTGGTCCGCCGCACCCCGCTGCCCGGTGTCGCCAACCCCAACGCGGTGGCCCACCGCCTGCTCGTCGACCGCGAGCCCGGCAGCCGCATGGACCCGCTGACCGCCCGTCATCTGGCCACGCACTACGGCTCGCTGTCCTTCGACATCGCCCGCCTGGTCAACGAGAACCCCGAGCTCGGCGAGCGGATCCACGAGGACGGTCCGGAGATCTGGGCCCAGGTCGTCTACGCCCGCGACCACGAGTGGGCGGAGACGGTGGACGATGTGCTGCGCCGCCGCACCACGCTGACGATCCGCGGTCTGGACAACGAGGACGTCCGCACCCGCGTCAAGGACATGCTCAACGACAAGAGCTGATCCGGCGACAGCCCGGAGGAGGGGAGAGGCGCGCGGCGCCTCTCCCCTCCTCCGCATGTATCCGGCGCATATGTCCGGCCGGGCAACCGGCGCCGCCTTTGTGACGTCCCTGTGAGGGAAACGAGGGGGACGACCGTATGGACGGGCAGAAGACGCGCCGATGGCTGCCGCGCAAGCCGCGCCTGCCGCGCAAGCGGGTGGTGCTCCGCATCGCGCTGGGGCTGGCCCTGGCCCTCCTGCTGCCCGTCGCGGCGGCGGGCAGCGCGCTGCGGGCCTCGTACGCCGGATCGCCCGCCGCGGACGCCGTCACCCGCGGCCGGGACGCCGTCTGGCTGGGCCACGCCTGGCTGGACGGACGACACGGCGCGGCGGACTGGGCGCAGCTCAAGCGGCGGGTCGCGGGCACCGGGATCCACGATCTGTACGTGCACGCCGGGCCGTTGGAGCACGACGGCACCCTGCCCGCGTCGGCGTACTCGGGCGCGCGGCAGTTCATCGACACCGCGCACCGGGAGCTGCCGGGCCTGCGGGTGCAGGCCTGGCTGGGCGACAAGGTGGTCCGCAGCGGCCACCAGGGGCTGCGGCTGGACTCGGCGGCGGCGCGGGACGCAGTGGTGGCCAGTGCGGGGCAGGTGCTGCGGGCCGGGTTCGCGGGCGTGCACCTGGACGTCGAGCCGGTGCGCGACCGCGACCGGAACTTCCTCACCCTGCTGGACTCGCTCCGTCCGGCCGTGCGTTCGGGCGGCGGGGTGCTGTCGGTGGCCGCACAGCAGATCGACCCGCTGCCGTCCATGCACACCGCCTCCGGCCTGCTGGGCAGCCCCAAGTGGTGGTCGCAGGCCTACTTCGGGCAGGTCGCCCGGCGCGTGGACCAGATCGCGGTCATGTCGTACGACACCGCGCTGCCGTGGGAGAACCTCTACGGCGGCTACGTGGCCCAGCAGACCACGCTGGCCCTGCAGGTGACGCCTGCGGAAACGGATCTGCTGATGGGGCTGCCGTTTTTCCACACCGACAACCTGGGCCACAACGGCAAGGCCGAGACCGCGGCGGCCGCGGTGCGCGGCACCCGGCTCGGCCTGACCCGCGAGGACCGGCACCGGCAGCACTTCGGGGTCGCGCTGTACGTCGACTTCGCGGCCACGGAGGCCGACTGGCACGCCTACCGCAGCGGATGGGGTGTGCGTGGCTGAAAGTACGTCCCCCTCAGGGGCTGCGAAGGGGGGTCGCCGAAGTCGTAGGCTTGGGGCACGCAAGACAATGGCAACTGCACGGAACGGTTACCGGTGGTGGTACGGACGAAAGCCGTGCGCGCCCCGGTCGGAAGGAGGCGCTGGGTGATCGAGCTTGAGGGGGTTCCCGAGCTGATCGACCCGGTCATGATCTGTGCCTTCGAGGGCTGGAACGACGCCGGTGACGCCGCCTCCAGCGCGGTTGCGCATCTGGACCGGGAGTGGAAGGGGGAGGTCTTCGCCGCCCTCGACGCCGAGGACTACTACGACTTCCAGGTCAACCGGCCCACCGTCTGGCTGGACGGTGGCGTCCGCAAGATCACCTGGCCGACCACCCGGCTCTCCGTGGTGCGCACGGGCGGTGCCAAGCCGCGCGACCTCGTGCTGGTGCGGGGCATCGAGCCGAGCATGCGCTGGCGCTCGTTCTGCAACGAGATCCTGGGCTTCGCCCACGAGTTGGGCGTGGAGATGGTGGTGATCCTGGGCTCGCTGCTCGGCGACACCCCGCACACCCGCCCGGTTCCGGTCAGCGGCGTCACCTCGGACCCGGACCTGGCCCGCACGCTGGATCTGGAGGAGTCCCGCTACGAGGGGCCGACCGGCATCGTCGGCATCCTGCAGGAGGCGTGCACGCACGCGGGCGTCCCGGCCGTGAGCCTGTGGGCGGCCGTGCCGCACTACGTCTCCCAGCCGCCGAACCCCAAGGCCACGCTGGCCCTGCTCAACCGCCTGGAGGACCTGATCGACCTGCGCGTCCCGCAGGGCGAGCTGCCCGAGGACGCCCGCGCCTGGCAGCTGGGCGTGGACCAGCTGGCGGCCGAGGACAGCGAGGTCGCCGAGTACGTCCAGTCGCTGGAGGAGGCGCGGGACACCGCAGACCTCCCGGAGGCCTCCGGCGAGGCCATCGCCCGCGAGTTCGAGCGCTATCTGCGCCGCCGCGACGGGCAGCCCGGACCGGGCCAGCCGGGCGGCCTGGCGGCCGAACCGGGGGTGGCGGAGGGCGGCCGGGACGCTTCGTACCTGCGGGACACCGCCAGCGGCCGTACGCGCCCGACCAGGCCGCAGCCCAAGGACGAGCCGTCCTCGGGCGAGGAGGAGACGGAGGGCCCGGACGGGGAGGGCTGAGAGCCGCCCGTCCGCGCAATATCGACGCGACGCAACGTGATGGTCGGTCGTACAATTGTCGGCCCGGTGAAGGCCGGTCCGCCACCCGCCGCAGGGTGGCTGGGCCGGCCTTCTCTTCCCCTCTGGAGGTGTGCGGATGACCAGCACCATCCCCGCTGTCGACACCCGTTCGGCGGCCCCGGCCCTGCAGGCCGTCCTGCTCGACATGGACGGCACCCTGGTCGACACGGAGGGCTTCTGGTGGGAGGTGGAGGTCGCTGTCTTCGCCGAGCTGGGACACCAGCTGCTGGAGGAGTACCGCGAGATCGTCGTCGGCGGGCCGATGCACCGCAGCGCCTCCTTCCTGATCAAGGCCACGGGGGCGAAGATCGCCCTGGCCGAGCTGACGGCGCTGCTCAACATGCGCTTCTCCGAGATGATCGGCCGTGGCGTGCCGCTGATGCCGGGCGCGCGGAGACTGCTGGCGGAGCTCGCCGCCCACTCCGTGCCGACGGCGCTGGTGTCCGCCTCGCACCGGGAGATCATCGACCGGGTGCTGCACACCCTGGGGCCGGAGAACTTCACGCTGACGGTCGCGGGCGACGAGATGGCGCGGACCAAGCCGCACCCGGACCCGTATCTGATGGCCGCGGCCCGGCTGGGCGTGGATCCGGCCCGGTGCGCCGTGGTGGAGGACACCATGACGGGGGTGACAGCAGCGGAGGCGGCCGGGTGCCGGGTGGTGGCCGTGCCGTCCGTGGCGCCCATCCCGCCCGCGCTGGGGCGGACCGTCGTCCGCTCGCTCGAAGAAGTCGATCTTTCTTTTCTCCGAGGCCTGATCCGGCTCTGACCGCCGGTGACTAATCGGGCGCCGCTCACGGGAATGCACGTGGCCGGACACTGAGCGTGGACGGTGAATGACCAAGGAACTCTGGGCGCCTGCCCGATTGTTTTCCGTGACGAATGCGGCGGCTGAATTTCCATGGTCGGCAAGGGGCGCCGACGCATCTCGCGAGTGACGTTCGTCACCGACCAACGGGCCCGTGTGTCGCCTTGCGCACCCGAAGAAGGGCTCTCCACGGGGCAGAAGCGCACCCTTGTGTCCCGTTTGATCATCTAGTGCGTGGATCGTTCCGGCGTCCGAATATCGGTCATCCGGCGGCCGTTATCACGGCGTGATATCGCCTCAACTTCGACATGTTCCGGCGGCAGCGGCCACGCGCACTAATCTTTTCGCGAGAACTTCACGGCTGCCCGTATGACCAGCACATCCGGTATCGGTAGGGTCCGGGCACCGATCGCACCACAGGGAGAACCCCAGACAATGAACCGCAAGACGCTGGTGCTGCCGACCGTGGCAGGCCTGTTGGCTCCCCTGCTCGCCGCGTGTGGCGGGAGCGGGGCGACGGCCGGCAAGGGCAATGCCATCGTCATCGGCACCACCGACCGGTTCGAGGAGACCACCGACGCGCCGGCCCCGTTCGACCCGGCCGTGGCGTACGACATCGGCGCCTGGAACGTTCTCCACAGCACCTTCCAGACGCTGCTGCGGCTGCCCCGCTCCGGTACGGCGCCCGTCGCGGACGCCGCCGAGAAGTGCACCTTCGGCGACCGCAGGAACGAGCAGTTCCGCTGCACGCTGCGCAAGGGGCTCAAGTTCTCCAACGGCCACGCGCTGACCGCCGAGGACGTCAAGTTCTCCATCGACCGCGCCCTGGCCATCAACTTCGAGAACGGCCCGGTCTCGCTGCTGAGCAACATCGACAAGGTCGAGACGCCCAGCGAGCTCGAGGTCGTCTTCCACCTCAAGTCGCCCGACGCGACCTTCCCGCAGAAGCTGACCACCCCGGCCGCCGCCATCCTCGACAGCGAGTCCTACGACAAGAACAAGCTGGGCAACGGCTTCAAGGTCGTCGGATCCGGCCCGTACACGCTGAAGACCGAGGAGAAGGACGGCCGGGTAACGAAGGCCACCTTCACCAAGAACTCGGACTACCAGGGCTCGGTGAAGCTGCAGAACGACAAGGTCGAGATGCGCTTCTTCGACGACTCCGCGTCGATGGAGAAGGCGCTCAAGAACGGCGACATCGACATCATGAACCGGGCGCTGCTGCCCGAGCAGATCGCCCGGCTGCGCTCCACCATGGACCAGAGCGTGCGGCTGCTGGAGTCGCCCGGCCAGGAGATCAGCTACCTCGCCTTCAACACCGACGACTCCACGGTGAAGAGCAAGGCGGTCCGGCAGGCCGTCGCCCAGCTGGTCGACCGCCAGGCGCTGACCCGCGACGACTACAACCGCACGAGCGAGCCGCTGTACTCGCTGGTGCCCAGCGGCATCACCGGCCACCAGAACTCCTTCTCCAACAAGTACGGCGACCCCAGCACCGACAAGGCGCGGGCGATTCTGCGGGGCGCGAGCATCACCGCCCCGGTGCCGCTCACCCTCACGTACACCACGGACCACTACGGCGAGACCACCGGCAAGGCGTTCCAGACGCTGCAGAAGCAGCTGAACGCCAGCGGGCTCTTCGACGCCAAGGTCCAGGGCGTCAAGTGGTCGGACTTCCGCCCCGAGGCGGCGAAGGGCAAGTACGCGGTCTACGGCATGGGCTGGTTCCCCGACTTCCCGGACCCGGACAACTTCGTCGCGCCGTTCATCGGCAAGGACAACTTCCTCCGCTCGCCCTACCGGAACGCCAAGATCAGCAACGAGCTGATCCCGGACTCCCGCGAGTCCTCGCAGCGCGACTCGGCCGCCAAGTACTTTCAGCAGGCCGAGGACATCATCGCGGACGAGGTGCCCGTGCTGCCGCTGTGGCAGGGCAAGCAGTACGTGGCGGTCCGCGACAAGGTCACGGGAGCGGAGTGGGCACTCAACTCCGCCTCCGAGCTGCAGCCGTGGGAGCTCGGCCGCGGCGTGTAACACCGTTCAACCCAGCACCACCGGCTCCACCCAACGCACCACCTGCTACACCGGTTTCATCAGCTCGACCGAAGAATCTCTACAGCTACAGACGGTCTCTTCAGCGATCAAGAACTGTGAGGAACGTGCACGTGAGGAAACGTGACCAGTGGCTCGCCGCCCCGCTTGGCGCGGGGCTTGCCGCCGCCCTGCTCAGCGGGTGCGGATCGGAAGACGGCAAGGCGGCCGGCACCGGTGAGTCGGTGGTCATGGGGATGTCGGACGAGGTGCTCTCCACCGACCCGGCATCCGGCTACGACCCGGGCTCCTGGCTGCTGTTCAACAACGTCTTCCAGTCGCTGCTGAGCTTCCCCAAGGGAAGCACCACCCCGCAGCCGGACGCCGCGGACAACTGCAAGTTCAAGGACTCCGGCAGCACCATTTTCCAGTGCAAGCTGCGGTCGGGCCTGAAGTTCAGCAACGGCCACGACCTCACCTCCGAGGACGTCGCCTACTCCTTCCGCCGGACGTTGAAGATCAACGACAAGGACGGTCCCGCGGCCACCCTGCTGTCCTCCATCAAGGACATCCAGACGCCGGACAAGTCCAACGTCGTCTTCAACCTCAAGCAGGCCGACGCGACCTTCCCGCAGAAGATCGCCTCGGGTGCGGGTTCCATCGTGGACCACCAGGAGTACCCGATGGACAAGCTCCGGACCGACGGCAAGGCCGTCGGCTCCGGGGTCTACAAGCTGGACTCCTTCGACAAGGACAAGGCCGTCTTCAAGGTCAACGGCTCCTACAAGGGCCAAGCCGTCGTGCAGAACAGCGGCATGGCCATCAAGTTCTTCCACGGCAACCAGGACGAACTGAAGTCCGCCGTGCAGAAGGGCGACATCGACCTGGCCTACCGAGGCCTGGCCATGAAGGACATCGCCGACCTGGACGCCGGCGATACCGGCGACAAGAACGGCCTCCAGGTCGTCGAGGGCACCAGCGCCGAGGTCCAGCACCTGGTCTTCAACACCAAGGACCCGGTGGCCGGCAAGGTCGGCGTCCGCAAGGCCATCGCCTACCTCGTCGACCGCAGCACGCTCGTCCGCGACGTCTACAAGCGCACGGCCGAACCGCTGTACTCGGTCGTCCCCACCGGCATCACCGGCCACCGGACCCCGTTCTTCGACACCTACGGCGACCGCCCGCAGCCCGACAAGGCCGCGGCCGCCCTGAGCTCGGCCGGCTTCCACGGCAAGGTCAAGCTGACCCTGTGGGCCACGCCGGTCCGCTACGGACCGGGCACCGTGCCCGAGTTCAAGGAGATCGCCAAGCAGCTCAACGACAGCGGCCTCTTCGACGCCGATGTGCAGACCGCGCCGCTGGACGAGTACACGAAGGGCATAGCCGCCGGCAAGTACGCCGTCTACGTCAAGGGCTGGGTGCCCGACTACCCGGACCCGGACAACTTCACCGCGCCGTTCTTCGGCGACGACAGCGTGCTCGGCAACAGCTACGAGTCCAAGGAGATATCCGGGCACCTCCTGCCGACCACCGCCGCCGAGAGCAGCCGCCCCGCGACGGTGAACGACTTCGCCAAGCTGCAGAACACCATCGCGCAGGACGTGCCGGTGCTGCCGCTGTGGCAGGGCAAGCAGTACGCCGTGGCCAGCTCCAAGATCACCGGCCTGCAGTGGACCCTGGACGCCTCGACCGTCTTCCGATTCTGGGAGATCAAGAAGTCCAAGTAACCGGGACGGCCCCTCGGGCCACCCCGGTCACCGACGCCCCGGTGCGCTACTGCGCGCCGGGGCGTACCAGTCCGCTCTCGTAGGCGTAGACGGCGGCCTGCACCCGGTCGCGCAGGCCCAGCTTCGTCAGCACGTGGCCCACGTGCGTCTTGACCGTCGTCTCGCTGACGAACAGATCCGCCGCGATCTCCGCGTTCGACAAACCGCGGGCCACCAGCTTGAGGACCTCGACCTCGCGGTCGGTCAGCGTGTGCAGCGTGCCCGGCAGCGGCTCCTCGCCCGACGGCAGGTGCCCGGCGTACTTGTCCAGCAGCCGCCGGGTGATGCTCGGCGCCAGCATGGCCTCGCCGCCCGCCACCACCCGGATCGCCTGCACCAGCTCATGGGCGGGCGCGTCCTTGAGCAGGAACCCGCTGGCCCCCGCCCGCAGCGCCTCCACCACGTACTCGTCGAGGTCGAAGGTGGTCAGCACCAGCACCTTCGCCGGACCGTTGCGCTCGGGGCCGGTGATCTGCCGGGTCGCCTCGACGCCGTCCATCCGGGGCATCCGGATGTCCATCAGCACCACGTCCGGCTGGAGCGCGCGGACCTGGTCGAGCGCTTGCAGGCCGTCCCCGGCCTCCCCGACGACCGCGAGGTCCTGTTCGGCCTCCAGGATCATCCGGAAGCCGGTGCGCAGCAGCGGCTGGTCGTCGACCAGTAGGACGCGGATCGCCACAGGGGAACTCCTTTGCTAGACCGCGTCCATTCTGCCCTGCACCTCGGTGGCGGGGGCAGCCGGTCCGTCGGCCTCCGCGGCGCGCGGGGCGGGCAGGGGCAGCGGGTAGGGCGGGGGAGTGCCGCCGAACTCCGGGCAGACGGCCTGGTGATCGCACCAGCCGCACAGCTTCGTCGGCCGCGGCCGCCAGTCGCCCGTCTCGGTGGCCAGCGCGATGGCCTCCCACAGCGCGCGCAGCTTGCGCTCGACGGCCAGCAGCTCCGCCTCGGCCGGGTCGTACGTCACCACGTCGCCGCTGCCCAGGTAGACCAACTGCAGCCGGCGCGGCACCCGGCCGCGCAGCCGCCAGACGACCAGGGCGTAGAACTTCATCTGGAACAGGGCGTCCGCCCGGAACTGCGGGGCGGGGGCCTTGCCCGTCTTGTAGTCGACGATCCGCACGTCGCCCGTGGGCGCCACATCCACCCGGTCCACGATGCCGCGCAGCGTCAGGCCGGACTCCCCGGCGCCCTCGATCACCGTCTCCACATAGAGCTCGCGCTCGGCGGGCTCCAGCCGCATGGGGTCCTCCAGCGTGAACCACCGCTCGACCAGGCGCGCCGCCTCCTCCAGCCAGCGCGCCAGCGACTCGGCGTCGTGCGAGCCGTCCTCGCGGAGGAAGAGCTCCGCCAGCTCCGGCCGGGCCGCCAGCAGCTTCTCCCACTCGCCGGGCAGCAGGCCGGTGGCCGCCGCGGGCGTGCGCTCGGCCGCCGGGGCGTCGAAGAGGCGCTCCAGCACCGCGTGCACCACCGTGCCCCGGGTGGCGGCGGCGCTCGGCTTCTCCGGCAGCCGGTCGATCACCCGGAAGCGGTACAGCAGCGGACACCGCATGAAATCGGCCGCCCGCGACGGCGACAACGCGGCGGGCCGGCCGGCCGCCACGGGCGCGGGCGCCGGGCCCCCTTCGCCGTCCATGTCCTGCCCGGCGGAATTCTGGGTAGCGGTATCCATGACAGAGAACCCTACGGCCCGTCACTGACAAAGGGGCGCATACCATCGACGGTAGACCCCCTCGCACTGCATGATCGAGACAGCGCGCGCCGAGCCGGTGCGGGGGCCGGATCCGACGAGGGGACACCGTGGACAACACCGGGCAAGGTCATTCCGGCACCGGGGACGCCGGGCCGGGCGGGCCCGGGGACCGCAGGCCCCGCCCCCGCGAGGCGGGCGGCGGCATCCTCATGGGGCGGCCCTTCGGCGTGCCCGTCTACGTCGCCCCCAGCTGGTTCCTCGTCGCCGCCCTCATCACCTGGGTCTTCGGCGGCCAGCTCGACCGCGTCCTGCCCGACCTCGGCGGCGTCCGCTACCTGGTCTCGCTCTTCTTCGCCATCGCCTTCTACGCCTCCGTCCTCGTCCACGAGCTGGCCCACACCGTCGCCGCCCTGCGCTTCAAGCTGCCGGTGCGCCGCATCCAGCTGCAGTTCTTCGGCGGCGTCTCCGAGATCGAGAAGGAGAGCGAGACCCCGGGCCGGGAATTCGTCCTCGCCTTCGTCGGCCCCCTGCTCTCCCTCGTCCTGGCCGGCCTGTTCTACCTCGGCGTCCTCGCCGTCGAACCCGGCACCGTCCCCGGCGTCCTGCTCGCCGGACTCACCGTCTCCAACCTGCTCGTCGCCGCCTTCAACCTGCTGCCCGGCCTGCCCCTGGACGGCGGCCGGATGCTGCGCGCGGTGGTCTGGAAGCTCAGCGGCAAACCCATGACCGGCACCGTGGCCGCCGCCTGGGTCGGCCGCGCCCTGGCCGTCACCGTGCTGATAGGCCTGCCGCTGCTCACCCACTCCGACGGCTTCGGCGACGGCTCCCGGGACTTCGGCGGCGTCGACTCCCTCACCGACGCCCTGCTCGCCGCCATCCTCGCCGCCATCATCTGGACCGGTGCCGGGAACAGCCTGCGCATGGCCCGGCTGCGCGAACACCTGCCCGGCCTGCGCGCCCGCGCCCTGACCCGGCGCGCCGTGCCGGTCCAGGCCGCCACCCCGCTCTCCGAAGCGCTGCGCCGCGCCAACGAGGCAGGTGCCCGGGCGCTGGTGGTCGTCGACGGGCAGGGCGCCCCCACCGCGCTCGTCCGCGAGGCCGCCATCGGCGGCGTCCCCGAGCACCGCCGCCCCTGGGTCGCCGTCGGCTCCCTCGCCCAGGACCTCAGGGACGGCATGCGCATCCCCGCCGACCTCGCCGGCGAGGACCTCCTCGACACCCTGCGCGCCACCCCCGCCACCGAATACCTGGTCGTCGAGGAGACGGGCGAGGTCTTCGGCGTGCTCTCCACCTCCGACGTCGAGCGGGCTTTCGTGGCTGCCATGGCCCGCCCCTCCTGATCAACGCCCCTCTTGATCAACGCCCCTCTTGATCAACCACGTGGTGCCGGGGCCTCCGTGCGCCCGGTAGGCTGGTCACATGTCCGAACCGACCGGTGCCGCCCGCCGTCGCGGCCCCTTCCAGGTCGGGGACCAGGTCCAGCTCACCGACCCCAAGGGACGCCACTACACCTTCACGCTCGAAGCCGGGAAGCAGTTCCACACCCACAAGGGTGCCTTCCCGCACGACGAGCTGATCGGTGCTCCCGAGGGCAGTGTTGTCCGTACCACGGGAAACGTCGCCTACCTCGCGCTGCGCCCCCTGCTCCCCGACTACGTCCTGTCCATGCCGCGCGGAGCCGCCGTGGTCTACCCCAAGGACGCGGGGCAGATCCTGGCATTCGCCGACATCTTCCCCGGCGCCCGCGTCGTCGAGGCCGGTGTGGGCTCCGGCTCGCTCAGCAGCTTCCTGCTGCGCGCCATCGGCGATCAGGGCATGCTGCACTCCTACGAGCGCCGTGCCGACTTCGCGGAGATCGCCCAGGCCAACGTCGAGCGCTACTTCGGCGGTCCGCACCCCGCCTGGCAGCTGACCGTCGGCGACCTGCAGGACAACCTCTCCGACACCGACGTCGACCGCGTCATCCTCGACATGCTCGCCCCCTGGGAGTGCCTGGAGGCCGTCTCCAAGGCGCTCGTCCCCGGCGGCATCCTCTGCTGCTACGTGGCGACCACCACCCAGCTCGCGCGGACCGTGGAGTCCATCCGCGAGATCGGCTGCTTCGCCGAGCCGCAGCCGTGGGAGTCGATGATCCGCAACTGGCACGTGGAGGGCCTCGCCGTCCGCCCGGACCACCGGATGATCGGCCACACCGGCTTCCTGGTCACCGCCCGCCGCCTCGCGGACGGCGTCGAGCCGCCGATGCGCCGCCGCCGCCCCGCCAAGGGCGCCTACGGCGACGACTACGAGGGTCCGAACAAGGGCTGAGCCACCGCTGAGCCCCGCACATCGCACCGGCGCCGTCGCCGAGTCCCCGCCTTCCGCGGAACTCGGCGGCGGCGCCGCCGCGTTGGGGCCCGTACGCAGGGTGCGGCTCACCCCTGAGCCCGCTGTTCCACGGCGAAGATCCGTGTGGCACGATGCGAGCACCCCCCGCAGCCACAGCTCTCACAGGAGTCAGCGCGCGTGCAGCCACCGGCCGGTCACGAGTCCCTCCCGCACACCCGTCCCCGCCCGGTCCACTGGCTCGCCACCGCGGCCGCGCTGGCCGCACTGATCACGGGAGCGGCCCTCCTGGGCCCGGGCGACACCACCGCCACCGCCACCACGGCCGAGTCGGCCGAGGCCCCGGACGCCCGCACCGCGCGCTATCCCGTCGACTGCGGCGGCACCAGCACCGAGATCGTCAAGCAGGCCCCGGCCGACCTCGACGGCGACGGGCGGCCCGAGACGGCGGCCGTCGTGCGCTGCGCCTCCGGGGCGGGCACCCGGCCCAGCGGGCTCTACGTCCTCGCGCCGCCGACCGCCGGGGGAGGCACACCCCGCGTGCTGGCGACCCTCGTCGACCCGCGGGAGAAGATGAGCATCACCAGCTTCAAGGTCGTCGGCGACACGGTTTCGGCCACTCTGCTCGGCTACTCGGCCGCGAGCGTGCCGCGCTGCTGCCCGGATCTGCGCCGGGCGGTCGAATGGCGCTGGAAGGACGGCAAGTTCGCGCTCACCGCACTGCCCGTCGCGGGGAGTGTCTGACCCGTCACCGAGCGCCGCTTCGTCGCCGTCAGTCGGCGTCCGGCCCGTAGACCTCTACCCGGTCGGAGACGCGGCGCACGTGAATGCAGTCGCCGGGGCAGTCCTTGGCCGAGTCCCGGACGTCGTTGAGCAGCGTCAGTGGCACCGGCGTGGTGGCACCCTTGTCCTGTAGCAGTTCGTCGTCCGCGCTCTTCACGTAGGCCAGCCCGTCGATGTCCAGCTCGAAGACGTCGGGCGCGTACTGCACGCAGATGCCGTCGCCGGTGCACAGGTCCTGGTCGATCCAGACTTCCAGGTCGTCGAGTCCTTCGTCCTGCACGGTCATCTCGCCTGCCGTTTCCTGCGTACGTGAACCAATTGGAGCCAGCCCTGACGGGTGTTGACCGAGTCGACGATACAACCGCCCGCTTTCCGATGTTGATGGGTGGGTATTCCCCTCACGTGAGGACGTGCGCAAGGGTGAAGATCGGACACACTCCGACCGGGTTTGTGATCTAGGGGTTTCAACCTGCACCGGCCCAGGTAGGGTCAGGAAGCGTCCAGCTCCCCTTGGAGGAGGTGAGGACCGTGGCAGCCCACGACGACGACATGAACCGCGGCATCCGGCCGGGACGAGGGTCTGACGACCCCGCTGGCCAGGTTGCTTATCTCGAGCAGGAGATCGCCGTCCTGCGACGCAAGCTCGCCGACTCTCCGCGTCACACGAGGATTCTCGAAGAGCGGATCGTCGAGCTCCAGACGAACCTGGCCGGCGTGTCCGCACAGAACGAGCGGCTCGCCAACACCCTCCGCGAGGCGCGCGACCAGATCGTCGCGCTCAAGGAGGAAGTCGACCGGCTCGCACAGCCCCCGGCCGGCTTCGGGGTCTTCCTGCAGCCCAATGAGGACGGCACGGCCGACATCTTCACCGGCGGCCGCAAGCTCCGGGTGAACGTCAGCCCGAGCGTGGAGCTCGAAGACCTCCGCCCCGGCCAGGAGGTCATGCTCAACGAGGCGCTCAACGTGGTCGACGCCATGGCGTTCGAGCGCGCCGGGGACATCGTCACCCTCAAGGAGATCCTCGAGGACGGCGAACGGGCCCTGGTCATCGGGCACACCGACGAGGAGCGGGTGGTGAGGCTCGCCGAGCCGCTGCTGGACACCACCATCCGCCCCGGCGACGCCCTGCTTCTCGAGACCCGCTCCGGCTACGTCTACGAGGTCATCCCCAAGAGCGAGGTCGAGGAGCTCGTCCTCGAAGAGGTCCCGGACATCGACTACACGAAGATCGGCGGCCTGGGAAACCAGATCGAGCTGATCCGCGACGCCGTCGAGCTCCCCTATCTCTACCCCGACCTCTTCAAGGAGCACGAACTGCGGCCGCCCAAGGGCGTGCTGCTCTACGGCCCCCCCGGCTGCGGCAAGACCCTGATCGCCAAGGCCGTGGCCAACTCCCTTGCCAAGAAGGTCGCCGAGGTCACCGGCAAGCCCGCGGGGAAGAGCTTCTTCCTCAACATCAAGGGCCCCGAGCTGCTCAACAAGTACGTCGGCGAGACCGAGCGGCACATCCGGCTGATCTTCCAGCGCGCCCGCGAGAAGGCCAGCGAGGGCACGCCCGTGATCGTCTTCTTCGACGAGATGGACTCCCTCTTCCGCACCCGCGGCTCCGGCGTCAGCTCGGACGTGGAGAACACCATCGTCCCCCAGCTGCTCTCCGAGATCGACGGCGTGGAGGGCCTGGAGAACGTCATCGTCATCGGCGCCTCGAACCGCGAGGACATGATCGACCCCGCGATCCTGCGCCCCGGCCGCCTCGATGTGAAGATCAAGATCGAGCGTCCGGACGCCGAGGCCGCCAAGGACATCTTCTCGAAGTACCTCACCGAGACCCTGCCGCTGCACACGGACGACCTCACCGAGCACGGCGGATCGTCCAAGGCCACCGTCGACGGCATGATCCAGTCGGTCGTCGAGCAGATGTACGCGGAGTCCGAGGAGAACCGCTTCCTGGAGGTCACCTATGCCAACGGTGACAAGGAAGTCCTCTACTTCAAGGACTTCAACTCCGGCGCGATGATCCAGAACATCGTGGACCGGGCCAAGAAGATGGCCATCAAGGCCTTCCTCGATCACAACCAGAAGGGCCTGCGCGTCTCCCACCTGCTCGCCGCCTGCGTGGACGAGTTCAAGGAGAACGAGGACCTGCCCAACACCACCAACCCGGACGACTGGGCCCGGATCTCCGGCAAGAAGGGCGAGCGGATCGTCTTCATCCGCACCCTGGTCACCGGAAAGCAGGGCGCGGACACCGGCCGCTCCATCGACACCGTGGCCAATACCGGCCAGTACCTGTAACACCGCCGTCCGGCTGCGGATGACCCTGGTGGTCGCCTCCTCCCGCCTCACGGCGGGGGAGGTGCAGGGCGTCCGCAGCCGGACGCGTTTTGCGCCACTCGTACGACTCGGGCCACGCCGCTGAAGCGGGCACGGCACGAACCGGAGCAATGACTGTAATGATCTCCCCAGCGCCGCAAAGCCGTTCTAGGCTCATCGGTACCGCCGCGAAGCGCAGTGGGGGGACGCACACGGACTGGATGCGCAGCGGTACTTGAGCGCGCTGACCCCACCAGGGGGCGCCGCCGGGCAAGGAGGGCCGCATGACCGTACGGCGAGTAATGGGCATCGAGACGGAGTACGGGATCTCCGTCCCCGGTCACCCGAACGCCAATGCCATGCTCACCTCGTCCCAGATCGTCAACGCCTACGCGGCCGCGATGCACCGGGCACGCCGTGCCCGCTGGGACTTCGAGGAGGAGAATCCGCTGCGGGACGCCCGCGGCTTCGACCTCGCCCGTGAGGCCGCGGACTCCAGCCAGCTCACGGACGAGGACATCGGCCTGGCCAACGTCATCCTCACCAATGGCGCCCGGCTGTACGTGGACCACGCCCACCCCGAATACAGCTCTCCGGAGATCACCAACCCGCGCGACGCCGTCCTCTGGGACAAGGCGGGGGAGCGCATCATGGCGGAGGCCGCCGAGCGCGCGGCCCAGCTGCCCGGTGCCCAGCCCATCCACCTCTACAAGAACAACACCGACAACAAGGGCGCCTCCTACGGCACGCACGAGAACTACCTGATGAAGCGGGAGACCCCCTTCTCGGAGATCGTGCGCCACCTGACGCCCTTCTTCGTCTCCCGCCAGGTGGTCACCGGCGCGGGCCGGGTGGGCATTGGCCAGGACGGGCACGAGCACGGCTTCCAGATCAGCCAGCGGGCGGACTACTTCGAGGTCGAGGTCGGCCTGGAGACCACGCTCAAGCGGCCCATCATCAACACCCGCGACGAGCCGCACGCCGACGCCGAGAAGTACCGCCGGCTGCACGTGATCATCGGGGACGCCAACCTCTCGGAGATCTCCACCTACCTCAAGCTGGGCACCACCGCCCTGGTCCTGTCCATGATCGAGGACGGCTTCATCGCCTCGGACCTCGCCGTCGAGCAGCCCGTGCGCACCCTCCACCAGGTCAGCCACGACCCCACGCTGCGACGCCTGGTGACGCTGCGCAGCGGCCGTACGCTCACGGCCGTACAACTGCAGATGGAGTACTACGAGCTGGCTCGCAAGTACGTCGAGGACCGCTTCGGGGCGGATGCCGACGAGCAGACCAAGGACGTCCTGGCCCGCTGGGAGGACGTGCTGGGGCGGCTGGAGCACGACCCGATGAGCCTGGCCGGCGAGCTGGACTGGGTGGCCAAGCGGGAGCTGCTGGAGGGCTACCGCCGCCGCGACGGCCTGGGCTGGGACGCCGCCCGGCTGCACCTGGTCGATCTGCAGTACGCGGACGTGCGTCCGGAAAAGGGCCTGTACAACCGGCTGGCCGCCCGAGGCCGGTTCAAGAGGCTGCTGGACGAGAGCGAGGTCGAGCGGGCCCGTACGGCCCCTCCGGAGGACACCCGGGCCTACTTCCGCGGCCGCTGCCTGGAGCAGTACGCGGACGACGTGGCCGCGGCCTCCTGGGACTCGGTGATCTTCGACCTGCCGGGCCGTGACTCCCTGCAGCGGGTCCCCACCCTGGAGCCGCTGCGCGGCACCCGCAATCACGTCAAGGAGCTCCTGGACCGCTGCCGCACGGCGGAGGACCTGGTGCGGGTGCTGTCCGGGGGCTGAGGAGGGTCTGAGAAGCGGGGGATGCGGGAATCATCACGGTGGTTCCGGGACGTTGTAGCAAGTGCGGGGCCGATCTCGGACCCTGCTTGTAGGGTCTGAAGGTGTACGTCTGATCTTGAACGTCAAGCGAGCGGGGTGAGGGGTATGGCGACCAAGGACACCGGCGGCGGGCAGCAGAAAACCACGCGTACCACGGAAGAGGTCGAGGAGCAGGCGCAGGACGCGCAGGTCTCCGATGACCTCAAGGAGCGGCAGGAGAAGCTGTCGGACGACGTGGACTCCGTGCTGGACGAAATCGATGATGTGCTCGAAGAGAACGCCGAGGACTTCGTGCGCTCGTTCGTCCAGAAGGGTGGCCAGTAGCGCGTGTCCTCCGGCCCGCGCCCCAAGGAGGGGTGCGGGACCGGCGTCCGCGCCATCGGCGGTATCGTCCGTTCAGCATTTCAAGATCGAACTCGTGGAAGGAAACGCGTGGAAGCCAACCCTCGTAGCATCGGGCGTCTACCGGCTGCCTTCCTGACGCCTGGCTCGTCGTCCTTCATGGACTTCCTCGCCGAGCACCAGCCGGCGATGCTGCCGCGCAACCGGCAGCTGCCGGCACAGGGCGTCATCGAGGCCCCGCACGGTACGACGATCGTCGCGGCGTCGTTCCCCGGCGGAGTGGTGCTCGCCGGTGACCGGCGGGCCACCATGGGCAACATCATCGCCCAGCGCGACATCGAGAAGGTCTTCCCGGCCGACGAGTACTCGGCGGTGGGCATCGCCGGCACGGCCGGGCTGGCCGTGGAGATGGTCAAGCTCTTCCAGCTGGAGCTGGAGCACTTCGAGAAGGTCGAGGGCGTCCAGCTCTCCCTGGAGGGCAAGGCCAACCGGCTCTCCACGATGATCCGCAGCAACCTCGGCATGGCCATGCAGGGCCTGGCCGTGGTCCCGCTCTTCGCGGGCTGGGACGTCGACCGGCAGAAGGGCCGCATCTTCTCCTACGACGTGACCGGCGGGCGCTCCGAGGAGCACGGCTTCGCGGCCACGGGATCCGGTTCGCTGTTCGCCCGCGGTGCGCTCAAGAAGCTCTTCCGTGACGACCTGACGGAGAGCCAGGCCACCACCCTCGTCATCCAGGCGCTCTACGACGCCGCCGACGACGACTCGGCGACCGGCGGCCCGGACCTCGCGCGCCGCATCTATCCCATCGTCACCGTCATCACCGACGAGGGCTTCCGCAAGCTCACCGAGGCCCAGCTCTCCGAGGTCGTCCGGGCGATCCACGAGCGGCGGCTCGAGGAGCCGGACGGCCCGCGGGCCGCGCTCCTGTGATGTCCTCGTCACCCACAGAAAGGGACGGATAGCGGTGTCGACGCCGTTTTATGTCTCACCTCAGCAGGCCATGGCCGACCGCGCCGAGTACGCCCGCAAGGGCATCGCGCGCGGCCGCAGCGTCGTGGTCCTCCAGTACAACGATGGCGTTGTCTTCGTCGCCGAGAACCCGTCCCGCGCCCTGCACAAGGTCAGCGAGATCTACGACCGGATCGCCTTCGCGGCGGTGGGCAAGTACAACGAGTTCGAGAACCTGCGCATCGGCGGCGTGCGCTACGCCGACCTGCGCGGCTACACCTACGACCGCGAGGACGTCACCGCCCGCGGCCTTGCCAATGTCTATGCGCAGACCCTCGGCACCATCTTCTCCAGCGCGGGGGAGAAGCCGTACGAAGTTGAGCTGATCGTCGCCGAGGTCGGAGCCGGCCCCGAGGACGACCAGATCTACCGGCTGCCGCACGACGGCTCGATCGTCGACGAGCACGGCTCGGTGGCGGTGGGCGGCAACGCCGACCAGATCAGCAGCTATCTCGACCAGCGGCACCGGGACGGGATGACGCTGTCCGAGGCGCTCAAGCTCGCGGTCGAGTCCCTGACCCGCGACACCAACGGCGGCGAGCGCACGCTCACTGCCGAGCAGCTGGAGGTCGCGGTCCTGGACCGCACACGTCCGCAGCAGCGCAAGTTCAAGCGGATCCTGGGGCGGCAGCTCTCCCGCCTGCTGGAGGGCGACGGGGGCAGCGGCGCCGCGAAGGGGGCCCCGGAGGAAGCCGGAAACCCGGCCGACGACGACTAGGCCGTCTCCCCTTCTTTATTTGTTTTCCGCTGTCGCGTGTCTTGCTCAGACGCCGGGCGGGCCGGACACGGCCCGTCCGGCGTCTGCCGTCGAGGCGCGTACCACCAGCTCCACCGGCAGGGCCCGGGTGGCGACGGGCCCGCCGTCCAGGACGGCGATCAGGGCGCGCATGCCCGCCTCGCCCACGGCCTCCGCCGGCAGCCGGACCGTGGTCAGCTCCGGCTCCAGCGCGGTGGCCAGCGGCAGATCGTCGAAGCCGGTCACGGAGACGTCGTCCGGCACCCGCAGCCCCAGCCGCCGCGCGGCCTTGCAGGCGCCCGCCGCCAGCACGTCGCTGTCGCAGATCAGCGCCGTCGGGCGGGGGCCGGGCCCGGTGAGGGCCCGCTCGGCCGCCTGCCGCCCGGCATCCACATCGAGCCCGGCGGGCTCGGTGCGCAGCGTCGCGCCGGCGGCCCCGCGCAGGGCGTCGGCCAGGGCCCGGGCCCGCACCCGGAAGGTCCACGAGTCGATGTCGGCCGCGATGTGCGCCAGGTGCCGGTGGCCCAGCGCGAGCAGATGGTCCGTCACCTGCCGTATGCCGTCGGCGATGTCGAGGTTGACGGTCGCGGCAGCCTCCGGCCGCTCGGGGTCGCTGTCGAGCATCACCAGCGGCAGCCCGCCCTCGCGGATGTCCGCCAGCGCCTCGGCCGCCATGGAGGAGGCGATGACCCCGTCGAGCGTCGCCCGCGCGGAGGCGAAGGGGTCGCGGGCGGGCCCGGTGCCCTCGGGGGAGGGATAGAGCACCACGCCCACGCCGTGCTCGGCGGCGGCCCGGGCCGCGCCCGTGTAGACGCGGGCGAAGAATTCGTTGGTCAGCGCGGGCACCACCAGCAGCGCCGTGCGGGTGCGGCCCAGGCGCAGGTTCCGGGCGGCGAGGTTGGGCCGGTAGCCCAGGTCCCGGGCGGCCGAGCGGACGGCCTCGGCGGTGCGCTCGGAGACCCGGCCGCGCCACTTCCCGCCCATCACCAGGGAGACGGTCGCCTGCGAGACCCCGGCCGCGTGCGCCACGTCCCGGCTGGTCACACGGGCCGCGGCGGCGCCCCGCTCCCGCACGGCGGTCCGCCGTGCGCCCGGTCCGTCGCCGCGCCCGCCCCCACGCCCGACTTCCGCCACGCTGCGACGCCCCTCTCACTGCTGCCCCACGGCTGGACCCGCAGGCTGCGGCCATGGTACGTATAACTGGATTAGTTATACGTAAAACCGGGACTCCTTGGCCAGATGGCCGAAAGATCGAAGGTCCCGGGCTCAGGAAGGCGGACAATGGCAGGGGCGGCAGCGGGCGGCTACGGCAAGATGCTCAGAACGCAGCACGCGGCGCGACTGCTCATGGGCACGCTGGTGGGCCGGCTGCCGAATGCGACCGCCGCCCTGGCGATCGTGCTCTTCGTCCGCGCCGAAGGCGGCAGCTACACCCTCGCCGGAGCGCTCTCGGCCGTCTACGGCGTGGCCAACGCCGTCGGCCAGCCCCTGCTCGGCCGGGCCGTCGACCTCCACGGCCAGCCCAAGGTGATGCTGCCCTCGGCCGTGCTGGCCGCGCTCGGCATGACGCTGTTCACCGTCGTCGGCCTGCACCCGCTGCCGCTCTCCTACCTCGCGATGATCGTCGCCGGTGTCTTCACGCCGCCGCTGGAGGGCGGGCTGCGGGCCCTGTGGCCGTCCGTCCTCAAGAGCGAGGACGACCTCCACGCCGCCTACTCCCTCGACGCGATCGCCCAGGAGCTGATCTACGTCGTCGGTCCGCTGATCGTCACGCGGCTGGTCGCCTACTGGTCGGAGGCGGGCGCGCTGTTCGTCCTCAACGTCCTGGGCGTGCTCGGCGCCCTGGCGGTCGTCACCTCGCCGCCCTCGCGCCAGTGGCGCAGCGCCGCCCGCGAGGCCCACTGGCTGGGGGCGCTGCGCTCGCGCGGGCTGCTGGTGCTGCTCGGCGCGTTCTTCTTCATCGGCTCGGCCCTCGGCTCGATAGCCGTGGCGGCGGTCGCCTACGGCGACGGGCACGGCGGCGGCAACGTCGCCAGCTACCTGCTCTCGGCGCTGGGCGTCGGCGCCCTCATCGGCGGTTCCGTCTACGGCGCCCGGCAGTGGTCCGGCACGCCGGAGCAGCGGCTGCGGCTGCTGGTCGCCGGGCTGGCCCTGGGCTACGTGCCGCTGGTGCTCGTACCGGGCCCGGTGGCGATGACGATCCTGGCCACCGTTGCCGGTGTGTTCCTGGCCCCGTCGCTGGCCTGTGCGTTCGTCGTGGTCGACCGGCACGCGCCGCGCGGCACCGTCACCGAGGCGTTCTCGTGGCTGGTGACGTCCTTCGGCGTGGGCGCGGCCATCGGCACGGCCTTCGTCGGGCCCGCCGTCCAATACGGCGGTGCCAGGGCCGGGTTCTGGGTCGCGGTGGGCGGTGGGGCGGCCGCCCTGCTGGTGCTCGTGGGGGCGCGGCGCCACATGGCGCATCCCGAGGCGCACTCCGAGGTCGTGGCCCGGTCGGAAAATGATCGGAACGGTGCTGTCGAACCCGGTTTCACGGCAGGGCATCAGGCGTAGTGTTCAGGCATGGACCGCCGCATTTTCGGGCTGGAGAACGAGTACGGCGTCACGTGCACGTTCAGGGGACAGCGCCGACTGTCGCCTGACGAAGTGGCGCGCTACCTCTTCCGCCGTGTCGTTTCCTGGGGCCGCAGCAGCAATGTCTTCCTGCGCAACGGCGCCCGCCTCTACCTCGATGTCGGCTCGCACCCGGAATACGCAACTCCGGAGTGCGACAGCGTGACCGAGCTGGTCACCCACGACAAGGCGGGCGAGCGCATTCTCGAAGGCCTGCTCGTCGATGCCGAACGCCGCCTGCACGAGGAGGGGATCGCGGGCGACGTCTACCTCTTCAAGAACAACACCGATTCGGCGGGCAACTCCTACGGCTGCCACGAGAACTACCTCGTGGCGCGGCACGGGGAGTTCTCCCGGCTCGCGGACATCCTCATCCCGTTCCTGGTCACCCGGCAGCTGCTCTGCGGGGCCGGCAAGGTGCTGCAGACGCCGCGCGGCGCGGTCTACTGCGTCAGCCAGCGCGCCGAGCACATCTGGGAGGGCGTCAGCTCCGCCACCACCCGCTCGCGCCCGATCATCAACACCCGTGACGAGCCGCACGCCGACGCCGAGCGCTACCGCAGGCTGCATGTGATCGTCGGCGACTCCAACATGTCCGAGACGACCATGCTGCTCAAGGTCGGCGCCACCGACCTCGTCCTGCGTATGATCGAGGCGGGCACCGTGATGCGCGACCTGACCCTGGAGAATCCGATCCGGGCCATCCGCGAGGTCAGCCACGACATCACCGGCAGACGCAAGGTGCGCCTGGCCAGCGGCCGCGAGGCCTCGGCCCTCGAGGTCCAGCAGGAGTACTACGAGAAGGCCGTGGACTTCTGCGAGCGCCGCGGCATTCGTACGGGCACGGTCGAGCGGGTCCTGGAGCTGTGGGGCCGCTCCCTGGAGGCCATCCGCGACGAGAATCTGGACCTGATCTCCACCGAGATCGACTGGGTGATGAAGTACCAGCTCATCGAGCGGTACCGGGCCAAGAACAACATCACCATGTCGCATCCGCGAGTGGCCCAGATAGACCTCGCCTATCACGACATCCACCGCCGCCGGGGCCTTTACTACCTGCTGGAGAAGCGGGGGCAGGCGGCCCGGGTGTGCAACGACCTCAAAATCTTCGAGGGAAAATCGGTTCCCCCGCAGACCACCCGGGCCCGGCTGCGCGGCGATTTCATCCGCCGTGCCCAGGAACAGCGCCGGGATTTCACCGTCGACTGGGTGCACCTCAAGCTCAACGACCAGGCGCAGCGGACGGTGTTGTGCAAAGACCCCTTCCGGTCCGTCGACGACCGGGTGGAGAAGCTCATCGCCGGAATGTGAGCGCCAGAAGGCCGGCCGGAGGCCGCCCACGGCGGGTTGTGCCCCGGGTTCCGCGGACCCGGGGCACAACCGTGTCGGACGGGGTTGATCGGCGGGAAACAGCCCGTAGAGTGACGCACACTGCCCAGCGACCCCTATAGCCCGAGTTGGACTCCATGAACCACACGAAGAACGCGCGTCGCCTTGCCGCGGCGTTGGCCGTGCCCGTCCTGCTGCTGACCGCCGCGGCGTGCGGTTCCGACAAGGGCGGCGGCTCGTCCGACGCCAAGGTCAAGGTGACGGGGTCCTTCGGTCAGAAGCCCGAGATCTCGGCCCCGAAGGACGCCAAGCCCGCGGACAAGCTCGTCGTCAAGACCCTGACCGAGGGCAAGGGCGAGAAGGCGGAGAAGGGCTCCTTCGTCCGGCTGGACTTCGCCGGACAGACGATGAAGGACAACAAGCCGCTGGGCGGCACCTGGGAGACCCAGGACCAGCCGGCCAAGGGCCCCCGCCGCCAGATGGTGCAGCAGCTCGGCCAGCCCAGCCAGGAGATGCCGGCCAAGGTGCTGGACGCGGTCGTCGGCCAGAAGGCGGGCAGCCGGATCGAGGTCGAGGGCACCGCCAAGGCGCTGATCGGCGACCAGCTCAACCCGCAGGCGGGCGTGAAGCCGGAGGACGGCCTGATCTGGGTGATCGACGTGGTGGGCGCCCAGAAGGTCGACTCCAAGGCCGAGGTCAAGGGCGACATGGCCAAGCCGGAGTCGGGGATGCCCGAGGTGAAGATCAATTCCCAGAAGGCCGCCGACATCACCATCCCCAAGGACGAGAAGGCGCCGTCCGACCTCAAGGAGCAGGTGCTCATCAAGGGCAGCGGCGCCGAGGTCAAGGCCGGTGACGGCCTGATCGCGCAGTACACCGGCGTCAAGTGGGAGGACGGCCAGAAGTTCGACTCCTCCTGGGACCACTCCGGGGCGACCGCCTTCCAGATCGGCACCGGCTCGGTCGTCAAGGGCTGGGACCAGGGTCTGGTCGGCAAGCACGTGGGCGACCGGGTGCTGCTGGTGATCCCGCCCAAGCTGGGCTACGAGGGCCAGGCGCAGAGCGGCCTGGACAAGAACACCCTGGTCTTCGTCGTCGACATCGTCGGCAAGGCCTGATCCCCCGGGCGTCCGCCGAGGCGGGTCTGCCAGAATTGCACGGTTGTCTGTATTCGTTCCTAGGAGCAGTTTCGTGAGCATCGACAAGCCCGAGATCGACTTCCCGGGCGGCAACCCGCCGGCCGACCTCGAGATCACCGACATCTGGGAGGGCGACGGCGCGGTTGCCGAGGCGGGCGCCTTCGTCAAGGTCCACTACGTCGGCGTGGCCTTCTCCACCGGCGAGGAGTTCGACGCGAGCTGGAACCGCGGCGGCCCGCTGGAGTTCAAGCTCGGCGCCGGCCAGGTCATCGCGGGCTGGGACCAGGGCATCCAGGGCATGAAGGTCGGTGGCCGCCGCAAGCTGGTCATCCCCGCCCACCTCGCCTACGGCGACCGTGGCGCCGGCGGCGCGATCAAGCCGGGCGAGACGCTGATCTTCGTCTGCGACCTGATGGGCGTCTGAGTCCTCTCGCAGGACCCCCGAGGGCCCGCGCCGGTTACGGCGCGGGCCCTCGGCTTTTGCCGTACGACCGGTGGGCGGTACGGTCAACGGTTGAGAGCACAAGTAGAGAGGGCGTCGATGGCGATTGCCAAGGCCGAGCGGCTGATGAACCTGGCGCTGTGCCTGCTGGGCACCCGTCGTCCGCTCAGCAAGCGGGAGCTGCGCTCCTCCATCGAGGCTTACCTCGAAGCCTTCGGGCCGGGACACCACGCGGCCTTCGGACCGGGCGGCACTGCAACGTCCGGCCCCCGGGCAAGTGCGGCCTCCGGCCAGGGCAGCGGCGCCTCCGTCACCGCGGCGGGCAGCGAAGACGCCTTCAACCGGATGTTCGAGCGCGACAAGGACGATCTGCGCGAGCTGGGCCTGATCATCGAGACCGTCGAGGGCATCGACGGCGAGACCGGCTACCTCGCCCGCCGCGACAGCAACCGCCTGCCGCCGATCACCCTCGACGTCGAGGAGGCCGCGGCGCTCGGCCTCGCCGCCAAGGTCTGGCAGCAGGCCCGGCTCGCCGGTGCCGCCAGCGGCGCGCTGCAGAAGCTGCGGGCCGCGGGCATGCCCCTGGCCGAGGACCTCTACGGCAGCCACAGCGCCCTCGAGACGCGCATCCCCGTCCACGAGGCCGCCTTCGAGCCGCTGATGCTGGCCGCGCGCGACCGCCGCGTCGTCGTCTTCGATTACCGCAAGGCCAACGCCGTCCGCCCCGAGCAGCGCAAGGTCGAGCCCTGGGCGCTGGAGTGCTGGCGCGGCCACTGGTACCTGGCGGGCTGGGACCGCGACCGGCAGGCCGAGCGGGTCTTCCGGCTCTCCCGGATCACCGGCAAGGTCCGCTCCCGCGCCCTGGCCTTCACCGCCCCCGTGCCCGACCACGTCACCGTCCGCGAGACGGTCTCGACCTGGGCGGGCGAGACGGCCACCGGTACGGCGAAGATCAAGGTCCGGGCGGGCCACGGCTATCCGCTGCGCTCCCGGGCGCTGAACATCCGCGACCTGGACGACGGCTGGGACGAGCTGGAGATCCCCTACGGGCACGGGCTGGACGCCTGGCTCGTGGAGTTCGGCCCCGACGTGGTCGTGCTCGAACCCGCCGAACTGCGGGCCGAAGTGATCGACCGCCTGCGCGCCGTGGCCAAGGGCTGAGAGGAACGGGACCGACTTCTTATGGCCACCAACGCCATCGACCAGACGCGGCGCATGCTGTCCTTGGTCACCTACCTGAGGGAACGCCCCGGTGCCCGGGTCAGCGACGTGGCGCGCGCCTTCGGCATCACCGAGGACGAGCTCATCGGCGACCTCGACGTGCTGCCCATGTGCGGCACCAGCTTCCGCGGCGGCGACCTGCTGGACATCGACACCGACGGCGACCGCATCTGGTGGCACAACCCCGACGCGTCGGGCACCAGCACCGGCCAGCCCCTGCGGCTCGCCGCCGACGAGGCCACCGCACTGCTGGTGGCCGCCCGCGCGGTGGCCACCCTGCCCGGACTGCGGGAGAGCGACCGGCAGGCGCTGCTGCGCGCCACCGCCAAGATCGAGGCCGCCGCCGGGGAGGCCGCGGGCGCCAGCTCCCGGCTGTCGGTGACCTTCGAATCCGAGGGCGGCGTCTTCGCCGACGTCGACCGGGCCATCGCCGAGCGCCGACGCGTCTGGCTGCGCTACTACTCGCCCGCGCGCGACGAGCTGACCGAGCGCGAGGTCGACCCCATCCGGCTGTTCGTGGTCGGCCACACCTACATGGAGGCCTGGTGCAGGCTCTCCGAGGCGCGGCGCACCTTCCGCCTCGACCGGGTGGCCGAAATCCGACTGCTCGACGAGGCCTCCGACCCGCCGCCCGTCGAGCTGCGCGACCTCTCAGAGGGGCTGGTGCAGCCCGCCGCCGAGGACCCCGAGGTCGTCATCGAGGTCGGGCCCGGCGGGCGCTGGGTCGCCGAGTACTACCCGCACGACAGCGCCGAGGAACTGCCCGAAGGCGGCCTGCGGATCACCCTGCGCACCCCCGACCCGGCCTCGCTGCGCCGCCTGGCGCTGCGGCTCGGCCGGGACGGGCGGATCGTCTCCCCGCCCGCCCCCGCCGAGGCCGCCCGGGACGCGGCCCGCGAGGCGCTCGCGGCGTACGGCGAGTAAGGCGTACGGGGAGTCAAGGCGCAGTCGGGAGCGAGAGGAAGGACAGGGAGAGTGGATGGGGACGTGATGGACGTGCGAACGACGGCGGCCGCGGTCTTCAAGGCCGCCTGCCCCGACTGCCGGGGCAGCTTCGAGCTGGCGGCGGGCGCACTGCGGCTGGCGATCGGCGCCAGCGACCGCACCACCTTCTACTCCTTCACCTGCCCCGACTGCGGCTCCGCCGTCCGCAAGCCGGCCGGGGAGCGCATCGTCGAGCTGCTGACCGGCGGCGGCGTACGCACCCTGCGGCTGCACATCACGGCCTGACCGGACAGCGCGATCCGGCCGATTCCCCTTCCCCTCGATAGGCTCCCTCCATGCTCTGGCCCATGCTCGCCATCGCCCTCGGATTCTGCGGTCTCGCCGTGCTGGGGGTGCTCGCCGTGCGCGTCTTCGCCGAGGTGCGGCGGCTGTCCCGGGCGGTGGCCGAGGGCTCGCAGCGCATCACCCGGGCCGCGGAGGACCTGGAGCGGGCCGCGACCCCGCTGGCCGCGCAGACCGCCCAGGCACTGCGGCAGGAGTGACAGGGTCGGCTCCGCCGCCCTCTTGCTGTGTGGGGGCGGACGGTACGCTGGTCGAGGTGGCCCTGTTGACGAGGCGGAGGGTCGCGACTGGGAGTATGCCCAGGGGTTGCCCAGCGTTCACCCCTGAGCGTTACGATCGCTGACGTACGACTGATGGACATATGTCCGATCGGTCGGTCAGCCCCACACCCATGCCGCTTCGGTGAGAAGGTACCCACATGTTCGGACGGCTCGGAGCCCCCGAGATCATCCTCATTCTTGTCGTCATCGTCCTGCTGTTCGGTGCGAAGAAGCTTCCGGACATGGCGCGCTCCCTCGGCAAGTCCGCCCGCATCCTCAAGAGCGAGGCGAAGGCCATGCGCTCGGAGGGCCAGGACAATGCCGCCGCTCCGGCCGACCCGCCCGCCGAGAACCAGGCCCCGCGTACGATCAAGGCCGCGCCCGGCGATGTGAACTCCCGCCCGGTGACCGAGCCGAGCGACCGTACGACGCAGCGCTGACCCAGGACGACTGAGGCGGACGCCCCCGGGGCCCGCCTGCCGCACGAGATAGGGACGTGGGTTGCCCAAGCCTGCCCGCAAGAAGGAGAAGGACCCCGAGGGGCGGATGCCCCTCGCGGAGCACCTGCGTGAACTGCGCAACCGGCTGGCCAAGTCGGTCTTCGCGATCGTGGTGGTGGCCGTGGTCGCGGCCTTCTACTACAAGGACATCATCGATGTCTTCAAGCACCCGATCCAGGACGCGATCGGCTGCAAGGTCTCCTTCGCGGAGCTCGCGAACAAGGGAGACCGCAAGACCTGCGGCAACATCACGATGTCGGGTCTCGTCGGACCGTTCACCCTGATGGTGAAGGTCTCCCTGGTCTCCGGCGTCGTGCTCTCCAGCCCGGTGTGGCTGTATCAGCTGTGGGCCTTCCTCGCCCCCGGCCTGCACAAGAACGAGAAGAAGTACGCGCTCAGCTTCGTCGCGGCCGGCGTCCCGCTGTTCGCCGCGGGCGGCTTCTTCGCGTACAAGATCCTGCCCGCCGCCGCGACGGTGCTCATCGACTTCACGCCGTCCGGCGTGGACAACCTGCTGCCGCTCGACGAGCTCATCGACCTCGTCACCCGGCTGGTGGTGGTCTTCGGGCTCTCCTTCGAGCTGCCGCTGCTGCTGATGATGCTCAACTTCGGCGGCGTGCTCTCCGGCCGCCGGATGCTCGGCTGGTGGCGCGGCATGATCATGGGCGTCACGATCTTCGCGGCCGTGGCCACGCCCACCGTCGACCCGTTCTCGATGTTCGCCCTGGCCGGGCCGATCATCCTGCTGTACTTCATCGCCGTCGGCATCGCGCTGCTCAACGACAAGCGCAAGCGGGAGTCCAACCCCGACCACATGCTCGCCGACGACGAGGCGGCACCGCTGGACCTCACCCCGCAGTCCATCGGCGACTCCGAGCCGATGCCCGCACTGCCCGAGCAGTCCACCAGCGGCAGCCCCTCCGGCCACCGCAGCGGCTACGACGACGTGACCTGACCGGGTCCGTCACATCGGAGAGCCGGCCACGCCCCGGGGCGGTCGCGAGCATCGCGGCCGCCCCGCGGCGCTGGGCCGGGCGCCCCATGGGCCGGTAGGGTCGCGCGCGTGAGCAGCGACATCACGTTATTCGTCAACCCCACGGCAGGCCGCGGCCGCGGCGCCCGCGCCGCCCAGCCCGCGGCCCAGGTGCTGCGCGAGGCCGGATTCGCCGTCCGCACGGTGGTGGGCGAGAACGCCCCCGACGCGCTGCGCCGGGCCCGTCGGGCCGTGGCGGAGGGCACCGGAGCACTGGTGGCCGTCGGCGGCGACGGCGTGACCTCGCTGGCGCTGCGCGCCGTCGCCGGCACCCTGACCCCGCTCGGCGTGGTGGCCGTCGGCACCGGCAACGACTTCGCCCGCGCCCACGGCCTGCCCGTGCGCAGCCCCGCCGCGGCGGCCCAGCTGATCGCCCGGGAGCTCAAGGGCGACGGCGGCCGCGCCGTCGACCTCGGCAGGGTGGGGGAGGGCTACTTCGGCACCGTCCTCGCCTCCGGCTTCGACTCGCGCGTCAACGACCGCGGCAACCGGATGCGCTTCCCCTCCGGACGGCTGCGCTACGACGTGGCGCTGCTCGCCGAACTCGCCGCGCTGCGGCCCGTCCCCTACCGCATCCGGTTCGACGACGGGCCCGAGCAGCACGTCGAGGCCACCCTGGTCGCCGTCGGCAACGCCTCGTCCTACGGCGGCGGCATGCGCATCTGCGCCGACGCCCGGACCGACGACGGGCTCTTCGACATCACCGTCGTCGGCCCCTGCAGCCGCGCCACGCTCCTCGCGGTCTTCCCCAAGGTCTACCGCGGCACCCACCTCGGCCATCCGCTGGTCACCACCCACCGCGCCGCCAAGGTGACGCTCGCCGCGGAGGGGATCACCGGCTACGCGGACGGCGAACCGCTCGGACCGCTGCCGCTCACCGCCGAGACCGTCCCCGGGGCGGTGCGG
The DNA here is from genome assembly GCF_014203555.1 of Streptomyces olivoverticillatus. Classification (GTDB taxonomy): domain Bacteria; phylum Actinomycetota; class Actinomycetes; order Streptomycetales; family Streptomycetaceae; genus Streptomyces; species Streptomyces olivoverticillatus. The sequence goes on from NZ_JACHJH010000006.1 coordinate 162,628, forward strand.
CTGCTGGGGGCCCGGTGCTGAGCGGGCCCGCCGGCGGGGGTCGCCGGGAGAACGCCGATAAAGATCGGGTGGCTGTCGGAGGCGCCCGGTAGGCTCGTAGACAAGATGACCGACGACATGTCCCCTGCTGAGCGCTACGCCCTGGCACGGCAGCGCGCTGCGGAGCAGGCCACCGCACTCGCTCCCTTCCGCGAGATGTACGACTTCGAGCTCGACCCCTTCCAGATAGAGGCGTGCCGCGCCCTGGAAGCGGGCAAGGGAGTGCTGGTCGCCGCGCCGACCGGCTCCGGCAAGACCATCGTGGGCGAGTTTGCCGTCCACCTGGCCCTCACCCAGGGCCGCAAATGCTTCTACACCACGCCCATCAAGGCGCTGTCGAACCAGAAGTACAACGACCTGGTGAGGCGCTACGGCGCCGCCAAGGTCGGCCTGCTCACCGGCGACAACAGCGTCAACGCCGATGCCCCGGTGCTGGTGATGACCACCGAGGTCCTGCGCAACATGCTCTACGCGGGCTCGCAGGCGCTCAACGGCCTCGGCCACGTGGTGATGGACGAGGTGCACTACCTCTCCGACCGATTCCGCGGCGCCGTCTGGGAGGAGGTCATCATCCACCTCCCGGAGTCGGTGACCCTGGTCTCCCTGTCCGCCACCGTCTCCAACGCCGAGGAGTTCGGCGACTGGCTGGACACCGTGCGCGGCGACACCGAAGTGATCGTCTCCGAGCACCGGCCCGTGCCGCTGTGGCAGCACGTCCTCGCCGGGCGGCGGATGTACGACCTGTTCGAGGAGAAGGACACCCCCGACGGCCGCCCCGGCTCCGCCCGCCGCGAGGTCAACCCCGACCTGGTGCGGCTGGCCCGGATGGAGAACAGCCGCCCCATGGGCGGCCGGGACCGCCGGCGCGGCCGCAATCTGCGCGAGGCCGACCGGGAGCGCGAGCGCCGCCAGCGCAGCCGCATCTGGACGCCCAGCCGGGTCGAGGTCATCGAGCGGCTCGACGCCGAGGGCCTGCTGCCGGCCATCACCTTCATCTTCAGCCGCGCCGGCTGCGAGGCCGCCGTCCAGCAGTGCCTCTACGCGGGCCTGCGGCTCAACGACGACGAGGCCCGCGCCCGCGTCCGCTCGATCGTCGAGGAGCGCTGCGCCGCCATCCCCGACGAAGACCTGCACGTCCTGGGCTACTTCGAGTGGCTGGAGGGCCTGGAGCGGGGCATCGCCGCCCACCACGCGGGCATGCTGCCGACCTTCAAGGAGGTCGTCGAGGAGCTGTTCGTCAAGGGCCTGGTCAAGGCCGTCTTCGCCACCGAGACCCTGGCGCTGGGCATCAACATGCCCGCCCGCTCGGTCGTGCTGGAGAAGCTGGTGAAGTGGAACGGCGAACAGCATGCCGACATCACCCCCGGCGAGTACACCCAGCTCACCGGGCGCGCCGGGCGGCGCGGCATCGACGTCGAGGGCCATGCGGTGGTGCTGTGGCAGCGCGCCATGGATCCGGGAGCGCTCGCGGGCCTCGCCGGCACCCGCACGTATCCGCTGCGCTCCAGCTTCAAGCCCTCGTACAACATGGCCGTCAACCTGGTCTCGCAGTTCGGCCGGCACCGCTCGCGGGAGCTGCTGGAGACCTCCTTCGCCCAGTTCCAGGCCGACAAGTCCGTCGTCGGCATCTCCCGCCAGGTGCAGAAGAACGAGGAGGGGCTGGCCGGTTACCGCGAGGCGATCACCTGCCACCTCGGCGACTTCGACGAGTACGCACGGCTGCGCCGCGAGCTCAAGGACCGGGAGACCGAGCTCGCCAAGCAGGGCGCGGTGCAGCGCCGGGCCGCCGCGGCGACGGCGCTCGAGCGGCTCAAGCCGGGCGATGTGATCCACGTGCCGACGGGCAAGTACGCCGGGCTGGCGCTGGTGCTGGACCCGGGGCTGCCCGCCGGGCGCACCGACCGCCACCGCGGCTTCGAGCACCACGACGGGCCGCGCCCGCTGGTGCTGACCGCCGAGCGGCAGGTCAAGCGGCTGGCCGCGATCGACTTCCCGGTGCCCGTCGAGCCGCTGGAGCGGATGCGCATCCCCAAGTCGTTCAACCCGCGCAGCCCCCAGTCCCGCCGCGACCTCGCCTCCGCGCTGCGCACCAAGGCCGGGCACCTCGTGCCGGAGCGGCACCGCAAGTCCCGTGCGGCCGCCGCGGACGACACCGATATCGCCCGGCTGCGGACCGCGATCCGTGCGCATCCCTGCCATGGCTGCGACGAGCGCGAGGACCACGCCCGCTGGGCCGAGCGCTACCACCGTCTGCAGCGCGACACCCGCCAGCTGGAGCGGCGCATCGAGGGGCGTACGAACACCATCGCGCGCACCTTCGACCGCATCTGCGCGCTCCTGTCCGACCTGGACTACCTGCACGGCGACCAGGTGACGGAGGACGGCCGCCGGCTGGCCCGGCTCTACGGCGAGCTGGACCTGCTGGCCTCCGAGTGCCTGCGCGAGGGCGTCTGGGACGACCTCAAGCCCGCGGAGCTTGCGGCCTGTGCCTCGGCGCTGGTCTACGAGTCGCGGGCGGCCGACGACGCGGTGGCCCCGAAGCTGCCGACGGGCCCGGCCAAGGAGGCGCTGGCCGAGATGGTCCGCATCTGGGGCCGGCTGGACGCCCTGGAGGAGCAGCACAAGATCAACCAGGCGGAGGGCGTGGGGCAGCGGGAGCCGGACCTCGGCTTCGCCTGGCCCGCCTTCCGCTGGGCCTCCGGGCACGGCTTGGACGAGGTGCTGCGGGAAATCGAGATGCCCGCGGGCGACTTCGTCCGCTGGTCCAAGCAGCTGATCGACGTCCTGGGGCAGATCGCGGCGGCGGCGCCGACGGGCAGCCCGGTCGCGCGCAACGCCCGCAAGGCGGTCGAGGGCCTGCTGCGCGGGGTCGTGGCGTACTCGTCGGTCGGGTAACGGCCTGCTGTGCCCCGGGCCTCGGGCCCGGGGCACAGCCGTGCTCAGCCTTGGTCGCGGCGGCGCCTGGTCAGCAGATACGTGGCCACCGAGGCCAGGGTCGCGGCCAGCGCGGCCGTGCCTGCGATCACGATGGCCAGCTCGGTGGGAGAGATCCCCGAGCCGTCGCCCCCACCGTCGTCCCCGCTGTCGTCCTCGTTGTCGCTCGGGACGCCGTCCGCGTCGTCGTCCGGCGCCGGATCGTCGGGGGTGTCGGTGTCTTCCTCGTCGAACGCCGGTGCTGCCACCGTGAGTCGGCCGTCGTGCCCCCCGGGCGCGGCCTGACCGTTCGTCATCACTGGGCGGTGCGGGCTCGGGAAGGCGGCGCCGGCTTCGGCGGCGGCCGTCAGCGCGAGGGCCGCCGCGGCCAGGCATGCCAGGGCGGTCTTGCCGGTTCGGTTGTACGTCATGGTGTTCAGGCCGCCGCTTCCGTCTCCTGCTCCGCCTCGACCTGTTGGTTCCACTCGCTTTTGGACGCCTGCCAGCCGTCCTCGTCATGGCCGCGCCGCCAGTAGCCGGACACCGACAGCCGCTCGCGGGGCACCTCGCGCTCCAGGCGCAGATGGCGGCGCAGCTCCTTCACGAAGCCCGCCTCACCGTGCACGAACACCTGCACGTCATCGGAGGGGAAGTCGAGCGAACGCACGGCGTCGACCAGCGCCCGGCCGACCGGCGCCCCGTCACGGTGCAGCCAGACGATCTCCACGCCCGCGGGCAGCTCCAGCTTCTGCTCCTCCCGGGCGTCGGCGACCTCGACGAAGGCCCGGACCACCGCCCCCTCGGGCATCCGCTCCAGCGAGGCCGCGATGGCGGGCAGCGCGCTCTCGTCGCCTGCCAGCAGGTGCCAGCCGGCCGCCGGATCGGGGGCGTAGGCGCCGCCGGGCCCCCGGAAGAGGATCTCCTCGCCCGGCCGGACCCGCAGCGCCCACGGGCCCGCGAGGCCCTCGTCGCCGTGCACGACGAAGTCGATCGTGAGCTCCCCGGCCGCGCGGTCGAAGGAGCGCACCGTGTACGTCCGCGTCCGCGGCCACTGCTCGCGCGGCAGGTCGCGGCGGACGGCCTCGATGTCGAAGGGCTCGGGGTAGGTCACGCCCTCGACAGGGAAGAAGAGCTTGACGTAGTGGTCGGTGTACGTGCCGGCGCCGAACTCCGCGAGCCCCTCGCCGCCCAGCACCACCCGCATCATGTGCGGCGTCAGCCGCTCGGTGCGCACCACGTGCGCCCGGGTGACGTTCTGTTTCTTTCTCTGAACCGGACGGTCCGCCATGGCGTTTCTCCCCTGATCACCTGAAGTTAGGTCTACCTAAGTTAACAGTTCACCGCTCCAGCGCGGTGAGCAGTCGCTGGAGCGAACCGCCCAGGCCCCAGCGCTCCGCGAGGGCCCCGAGCGCCTCGGCGTCGCGCGGGGCGCACGGCAGCGCCGCGTCGAACGGCGCCAGCGGCACGTCCGAGGCGACCCGCACCACCTTCGGCGCGACCGCCAGATAGGGCCGGGCCTCCTCCAGCCGCTTGCGCTGCGCCGGGCTCAGCTTGGCGGCCGGGTCGTCCACCGCGGCCAGGATCCCGGCCAGGTCGCCGAAGGAGGCCAGCAGCTTCGCCGCGGTCTTCTCGCCGATGCCCGGCACCCCCGGCAGCCCGTCGCTGGGGTCGCCGCGCAGCAGGGCCAGGTCCGCGTAGCCCGGCCCGTCCACGCCGTACTTCTCGCGCAGCACCGCCTCGTCCACCGCCTGCAGGGTGCCCACGCCCTTGACCGGGTAGAGCACCCGCACCCCGCGCCGGTCGTCGACGAGCTGGTAGAGGTCGCGGTCGCCGGTGACGATGTCCACCGGCCCGCGGGCCTGCCCGGCGAGCGTGCCGATCACGTCGTCGGCCTCGTACCCCATGGCGCCGACGCGGGCGATGCCCACCGCGTCCAGCACGGCCTCGATCACCGGGACCTGGGGGGAGAGTGTGTCGGGGGTCTCCTCCTCGTCGGGCGCGCCCTCGATCTCCTCCGCGACCCGGTGCGCCTTGTAGGACGGGATCAGCTCGACCCGCCACTGCGGGCGCCAGTCGAAGTCCATGCAGGCGACCAGGTCGTCGGGGTGGTGGTCCTGGACCAGGCGGGCGATGAAGTCGAGCAGGCCGCGGACCGCGTTCACGGGCGTGCCGTCGGGGGCCTTCACCGATTCCGGCACCCCGAAATAGGCGCGGAAGTACAGGGAAGCGGTGTCGAGGAGCATCAGGCGTCGGGTCACGCACCGATCATGCCGTACCCCACCGACATGTGAACCGGGTCACTGTTCCGTTTGCCCTGAATGACCTGGGGCAGGCGCGAGCCGGAAGTGGGCCCGGCGGGGGACGGGCCGAAGTGCGACCCGAGAGGTTTATGTGTCCAGGCTGAAGGCCGAGCACCTGTACAAGGTGTTCGGCAGACGACCCGAAGCCGCCGTCCAGCGGCTCGAAGGCGGCGCGAGCCGCGACGAGCTGCGCGCCGACGGCACCACGGCGGCGGTCATCGACGCCTCTTTCGAGGTCGAGGCCGGCCAGATCTTCGTGGTGATGGGTCTGTCCGGATCCGGCAAGTCCACGCTGCTGCGCATGCTGAACGGACTGCTGGAGCCGACCGCCGGACGCGTCCTGTACGACGGCCGGGACCTGACCGCCCTCTCCGCGCGCGAGCTGCGCGAGGTGCGCTCGCGCAACATCAGCATGGTCTTCCAGCACTTCGCCCTCTTCCCGCACCGCAGTGTGCTGGACAACGCCGCCTACGGCCTCGAGGTGCGCGGAGTGCCGCGCGAGGAGCGCCGCGAGCGGGCCGCCGAGGCCCTGGAGCTCGCCGGCCTCGGCGGCTGGGAGTCCTCCTGGCCCGACGAGCTGTCCGGCGGCATGCAGCAGCGCGTCGGCCTCGCCCGCGCGCTCGCCACCGACGCGGACCTGCTGCTGATGGACGAGTCCTTCTCCGCCCTGGACCCGCTGATCCGGCGCGATATGCAGGACCAGCTGCTGGACCTGCAGAAGCGGCTGAAGAAGACCATCGTCTTCATCACCCACGACCTCAACGAGGCCATGCGCCTGGGCGACCGCATCGCCGTGATGCGCGACGGCCGGATCGTCCAGAACGGCACCGCCGAGGACATCCTGGTCCGCCCGGCCAACGACTACGTGGCCTCCTTCATCCAGGACGTGGACCGCTCCCGCGTGCTCACCGCCGGCTCGATCATGGACCGGCCCGCCGGGGTGCCGGACGGCGCCACGACGGTCGGCACCGAGACGCCCGTCTCCGAGCTGTTCGCCCCCTTCTCGCACAGCGGCACCCCCGTCGCCGTCACCGACGAGCGGGGCGAGCTCGCCGGGGTCGTCACCCGGGACCGGCTGCTCGCCGCGCTCGCGGAGCCCGGTGCGGATCCCGGTGCGGATCCCTCCCCGGCGACCGGAGCGGAGGTGACCGCCCGTGCCTAGGATCTCTCTCGGCGGCTGGGCCGAGGACGCGGTCGGCTGGCTGCAGTCCCACCTCTCCTGGCTCTTCGACGCCATCAACACCGTCCTGACCGGCATGTACGACGGCGTGAACGCCGCGCTCGGCGCGCCCGGCGCCCTGTTCACGGCCGGCATCCTCGCCGTCGTCGCCTGGTGGCTGCGCGGCCTGCTCGCCGGTGTCCTGGCCTTCGCGGGCCTGGCGCTGATCGACTCCCTCGGGCTGTGGCACCAGGCGATGGCGACGCTCTCGCTCGTCCTGGTCGCCAGCGTCATCACGCTCGTCCTGGCCGTGCCGCTGGGCATCTGGGCCGCCCGCGACCGGCGGGTCAGCGGTGCGCTGCGGCCCGTCCTGGACGTCATGCAGACGATGCCCGCCTTCGTCTACCTGATCCCGGGCGTGATGTTCTTCTCGATCGGTCCCATGCCGGGCCTGATCGCCACCATCGTCTTCTCCATGCCGCCCGGCGTGCGGATGACCGAGCTGGGCATCCGGCAGGTCGACGGCGAGCTCGTCGAGGCCGCCAAGGCCTTCGGCACCACCCCGCGCGACACCCTCTTGCGGGTGCAGCTGCCGCTCGCCCTGCCGACCATCATGGCGGGCGTCAACCAGGTCATCATGCTGGCCCTGTCCATGGTCGTCATCGCCGGCATGGCGGGCGCGGGCGGCCTCGGCGAGGCCGTGTACGCGGCCGTCACCCAGGTGAACATCGGCGGGGGCGTCGAGAGCGGCCTCGCGGTCGTCGTCCTCGCCATGTACCTGGACCGGATGACCGGCGCCCTCGGCAAGCGGGTCTCCCCGCTCGGCCGCCGCGCCTCGGCCAAGGCGGCCGCCACGGCGGCCCGCCGCAGCCCGGCCTTCCTGAGCCACCGGCCCGGCACGGCCGTCGCCGCCGTCGGCGTCGTGGTCCTCGCGCTCGTCGCGGGCGGGATGCACCTGGTGAGCGACGACGGCGGACGGCAGAGCGTGGCCGCGGGCAAGAACGTGGGCCGGGGCCAGAGCATCAAGCTCGGCTACTTCCCCTGGGACGAGGCCGTCGCCGCCACCTACCTGTGGCAGAACGTCCTGGAGGAGCGCGGCTACAAGCCCGACGTCAAGCAGCTCGACCCGGGCCCGCTGTACACCGCCCTGGCGCAGGGGAAGATGGACGTCCAGTTCGACTCCTGGCTGCCCACGACGCACAAGCAGTACATGGACCGCTACGGCGACAAGCTCAGCGACCTCGGCTCCTGGTACGGCCCCACCTCGCTGGAGCTGACGGTGCCCTCCTACGTCAAGGGCGTCGACTCCCTCGCCGACCTCAAGGGCAAGAGCGCCCAGTTCGGCGGGAAGATCGTCGGCATCGAGTCCAGCGCCGGGATGATGGGCAAGCTCAACGACACGGTCCTCAAGGCGTACGGGCTGGACGGGGAGTACAAGGTCGTCTCCTCCTCCACCTCCACGATGCTCGCCGAGCTGGACCGGGCCATCAAGAAGAAGGAGCCCGTCGTCACCACCCTGTGGTCGCCGCACTGGGCGTACGACAAGTACGACCTGAAGAAGCTCAAGGACCCCAAGGGCGCCTGGGGCCAGGGCGAGCAGATCCACTCGGTCGGCAAGAAGGACTTCGCCAAGGACTTCCCGCGCGTCGCGCAGTGGGTGAAGGACTTCAAGATGTCCGACAAGGACCTGGCCTCCCTGGAGTCGGCGATCCAGGGCGGCGGCAAGGGCAAGGAGAAGGACTCCGCCCGCCGCTGGCTCGACGCCCGCCCGGGCCTCGTCGACAAGCTGGCGCCCGTCGGGACTTAAGGGCGCAGTCTGACGAACAGGCGTACGGTGGGGTGGTGTCCGCGTCCAGGAGCAGCCGCCCGGCCGTACGCCGTGTCGTCTCCCTCGTCCCCTCGCTCACCGAGGCCGTCGCCGTCACCGAGCCCGGACTGCTGGTCGGGGCCACCGACTGGTGCGAGCACCCCGCGGAGCTGGACGTGGCGCGGGTCGGGGGCACCAAGAACCCCGACACCGCCAGGATCGTAGGCCTCGCCCCGGACCTCGTCATCGCCAACGAGGAGGAGAACCGCGCCCCCGACCTCGCGGTGCTGCGTGCCGCCGGGATCGAGGTGCTCGTCACCGAAGTCCGTACGCTGCCACAGGCGTTCACCGAGCTGGAGCGGGTGCTGCTGCGCGGCTGCGGGCTGCCGCGGCCGGCCTGGCTGGACGAGGCGCGCGAGGCGTGGCGGGAGGTGCGGGCCGACGGGCCGTCGCTGAGGGCCGTGGTGCCGGTGTGGCGCAGGCCGTGGATGGTGCTGGGGCGGGACACTTTCGCCGGTGACGTCCTGGCCCGGCTCGGCGTGGCCAACATCCATGCCGCACACGCCGAGCGCTACCCCCGCATCCCGCTCGACGAGCTGAACGTGTGCGGCGCGGAGCTGGTGGTGCTGCCCGACGAGCCGTACCGCTTCACGCGCGACGACGGCCCCGAGTCCTTCCCGGGGCTGCCGTCGGCGCTGGTCAGCGGGCGTCATCTCACGTGGTACGGGCCATCGTTGGCGCAAGCGCCACGGGTACTGGCCGCGGCGCTGCGAGCAGCCGGCCGCTGACCAGCCCGGCCGCCGTCCGCGCACCCGCCACCGCCCAGGCGGCGACCAGCAGCACGTACAGCGCCACCGCCAGCCAGGACAGCGCGTCCAGCCCGGTGTGCCGGGCCAGCGCGGCGGCGCCCGTCACACAGGTGCCGATCGGGAAGGTGAAGGCCCACCAGGTCATCGTGAAGCCCATGCCGCGGCGGTGGGCCCGCACCACCATCGCCGTCGCCAGCACCAGCCACAGCAGCGCGAATCCGGTCACGGGGACGCCGTAGAGCACCCCGAAGGCGGCCATCGCCCCCGCGTACGACCCTCCGACGGCGCCGTGCGCCGCGTCGGCGAGGTTGTTCACGGCCGTGGTGGACTGGCCCAGCGGGCCGAGGACAAGGAACATCGCCGGCGTCAGGGCGAGCGGCAGCGGCCCGTGGTGGACCAGCCGGGAGAAGACCGCCGACAGGATGAGCAGGGTGGCCAGCAGGCTCATCCCGAACAGGGCGTAGCAGCCCAGCAGCATCGCCTGGCGCCACTGTCCGGCCGGCAGGTGCGGCACGAGCGCCGGACCGAGCGCGGCGGAGACCATGGGGGCGACCACCGGCAGCAGCCACACCGGGGACGCCTCGCCCGGGGCGATGCGGTGCCGGGTGACCATCAGATACGGGATGGCCGCCGTCGCGGCCAGGCCCACGACGGTGCCGGCCACCCACAGGGTCGCGTCGACGGCGACCGCGGCGCTCTCGCCGACGACCGCCGAGCCCACCGAGAGCGTGGCGCCGCCGACCGCGAGCAGGGCCATGGCCAGACAGCCGTAGAAGGGGGCGACGGCCGGGTCGGCCAGGTGGCGTCCGGCCTGGTCGCGATGGCGGGCCCAGTGCCCGGCGCGGGCCGTGAGCAACGCGAGGAGCAGCACGGCGGACAGCGCCCACACCACCTCGCACGCTCCCCGCAGCCCTGGCGGCCGGACCGGCAGCGCCGCCCCGGCGCTCGCGACGATCGCGGTGCCCATGACGGTGGCGTACCAGTTGGGGCCGAGGTGGCGGAGGGGACTTTCGTTGCTCATGCCATCTACCTTCGCCCGGGGGCGAGGCCCTCACCAGGGACCATAGGGCTATGAGGGCATAAGCTGAAGTTATGAGTGACTCACTGCCCGTGCCGCTGGCGCACCGCGTGCCCGACCTCGCGGCGCTGGAGCTGCTGCTGGCCGTGGCCCGGCTGGGCAGCCTCGGGCGGGCCGCCCGGGAGCTGGGCATCACCCAGCCCGCCGCCAGCGGCCGGGTGCGCAGCATGGAGCGGCTGCTCGGGGTCGCGCTGGTCGAGCGCTCGCCGCGGGGCTCGCGGCTGACGGACGCCGGGGTGCTGGTCACGGACTGGGCGCGCAGGATCGTGGAGGCGGCCGAGGCCTTCGACGCGGGCGCGCAGGCGCTGCGGTCGCGGCGGGACTCGCGGCTGCGGGTGGTGGCGAGCATGACCATCGCCGAGTACCTGATGCCCACCTGGCTGGTCGCGCTGCGTGCGGAGCGGCCCGGCACGGCGGTCTCGCTGCTTGCGGGGAACTCGGCGGCCGTCGCCGAGCGGCTGCGCGCGGGCGAGGCCGACCTGGGCTTCGTCGAGGGGCTCCAGGTGCCGCCGGGGCTGGACGGCGTCGTCGTCGGCCGCGACCGGCTGATGGTCGTGGCCGCGCCGGGGCACCCCTGGGCCCGGCGCCGGGCGCCGCTGGAACCGGGGGAGCTGGCGGCGACGCCGCTGGTGCTGCGCGAGCGCGGGTCGGGCACCCGACAGGTGCTGGATGCGGCGCTGGCCGCGCACGGGGGGCTGGCGGAGCCGCTGCTGGAGCTGGCGTCGACCACGGCGGCGAAGGCCGCGGCGGTGGGTGGCGCAGGGCCGTCCGTCCTCAGCGAGCTCGCCGTCGGCGAGGAGCTGGCGGCCCGCCGCCTGGTGGAGATCCCGGTGGCGGACCTGGAGCTCCGCCGCGACCTTCGGGCGGTCTGGCCCGCGGGCCACTACCCGGCGGGCCCGGCGCGGGACCTGCTGGGCCTGACGTGGTCGCCGGCCGGGCAGCGCGCCTGACGCGGTTCACCACTCCAGGAGCAGCCTCGCCGGCGCGATGACGTTGATGCCCGGCTCGTACACCCGCTCCTGGCCCCGGACCAGGCGCAGGCCGGGGCGGTGCCGCATCAGCGCGGTGAGGCCGGCCCGGGTCACCGTCCGGGCCAGGTTGACGCCCAGGCAGTAGTGCAGGCCCTGGGAGAAGTGCAGGCTGCTGCCCAGCAGCGGGCGGTGCGGGTCGAAGGCGTCGGGGTGCGGGAAGTGCCGCTCGTCGCGGTTGGCCGAGGCGGTCAGGGCCCAGACGGCCGCACCCGCCGGGATCACGACGCCGCCCACCTGCGCATCGGCCGCCGTCTTGCGGAACACCCCGAGGGCGAGCCCCGAACGCCGCAGGGTCTCGTGGAACAGCCCGTCGAAGCGGGCGGGTTCCTCCCGCAGCGACTCCCAGCGCTCCGGCTCGCTCAGCAGCTCGTTGCAGAGGTTGACCAGGGCGAAGCCGGTCGGCCGGATGCCCGCGGTGACGATGTCGAAGCTGAAGAAGCTGATCAGTTCTTCGTCGCTGTACTGCGCCTCGCCCCGCGCCACCTTCCGGGTGAGCAGGCTGATCAGATCGTCCCGCGGCGCGCGCCTGCGCTCGGCGATGACGCCCGCGAGATAGCCCTCCCACTCCTTGACGTCCTTGGCGTAGCCGAGTTGGAGGTGCTCGGGCGGCTGACCGAAGAAGAAGTCGTTGAGCGCCCGGTGGTAGCGCAGGATGCGGTCGTGGTCGGCGGCGGGGAGCCCGGCCAGCTCGATGACGATGTCCGCCGACAGCGGCCGTGCGTACGCCTCGACGAGGTCGGCCGGGGGCTCGGCGGGGAACGCGCGCACGTGCCGCTCGGCGATCCCGGTGATCCGCGACTCCAGGCGCGCCACGCCCCGGTGGGAGAAGTACTGCGTGACCGGCCTGCGCAGCCGCTCGTGGACCGGCGACCCGTCGAACCCCATGTTGGGCGCCGCGAACGTGCAGGTGTCCTCCAGGACTTCGCGGACCTCGGCGGGAACGCCCGCCAGGATGAAGGAGCGGGTGGAGGACGGGAAGAGCTCCGCGTCCTTGAGGATCCCCGCGACGTCGTCGTACCGCGTGACGACCCAGGTGCCGAGTTTCTCGCTGAAGAAGACCGGCGCCTCGTCCCGCAGCCGCTTCAGCAGCGGGTGCAGGCCGGGGGAGCCGGGTGTGAGGAAGGTGGTGGATATGGATTCGGGCGAGAGCGCCGGGCAGTGGTCCGCCCCGGCGCCCGCCCCCGTCGTGATGTCGGACGGCTCTGACAACGTCTTCCCCCGTTTCGCCGATTGCCTGACAAGAGTCCCGGATTTACCAGTTGTCCGGTAGGGGGGAGAAAGGTCTTATCAGGCCTCGACAGGCGAAATACGGCGTTCGTCAGAAGGGCCCCTCGACCGCCGCCCGTACCAACGCCTCGGTCAGGCGCAGGTCTTCACGCGCTTCCGGGTGCCACTGCACGCCCAGGACGAAGCCCCCGCCCGGCCGCTCCAGCGCCTCGACCGTGCCGTCCTCGGCGTACGCGGAGGCGACCAGGCCCTCGCCCAGGCGGTCCACGGACTGGTGGTGGTGGGTGGCCACGCCGAAGGCGTCCGGCAGCAGCTTGCCGGTCAGTGTGCCGGGCACCGGCTCGACGGCGTGGTCGGTGAAGGTCCCCGGCGCCGGGTTGTGCCCGTCGTGACCCACCAGGTCCGGCACGTGCTGGCAGAGCGTGCCGCCCGCCTGGACGTTCATCACCTGCATGCCCCGGCAGATGCCGAGCACCGGCACTCCGCGCTCCAGCGCGGCGGAGAGCAGGGCCGTCTCCCAGCGGTCGCGCTCGGGCACCGGGGCGCCTGCGCGGGCGTGCGGGGCCTGGCCGTACAGGGCCGGGTCGAGGTCCTCCCCGCCGCCGAGCACCAGGCCGTCCAGGCGGCTCACGACCGCCTCGGCCGCGCCCGGCTCGTCCGGCGGCAGCATGACGGCGAGCCCGCCCGCCCGTTGGACCTGGGCGGGGTAGGAGGCCGGGAGCAGTGCGGCCTTCAGGTCCCAGGCGCCCCAGCGGGCGCGGGTGAGATAGGTGGTGATGCCGATGAGGGGTTTCGCGGTCACGGTCTGTACGTCCCTTTCCGTGTGGTGCGGCAGCGGTTGGTCGTCGAACACCGGTCATTCACGGGCCAGTTCCGCCTCTGCCCGGGCGAGCGCCGCGAACTCCTCTTCCGGTGCGCCCGCCACCAGGCGGTGCCTGCTGTACAGGGCGAAGTACGCGGCGGCCACGGCGTAGACGCCCAGGGCGATCAGCGCCGCCGCGACGTCGACCACGAAGGTCGCCACCAGCGCCGCGCACGCCAGCACGAAGGCGGTGGTGGAGGTGAGTACGCCGCCCGGCGTGCGGTACGGCCGGGCCAGGTGCGGCTCGCGGCGGCGCAGCACGATGTGGGAGAGCGACATCAGCGCGTAGGAGATGGTGGCGCCGAAGACCGCGACGTTGAGCATGCGCGCCCCGTCACCGGTCGCGGCGGCCAGGCCGAAGCCGAGCGCGCCCGGCACCAGCAGCCCGAGGTAGGGGGCCTTGCGGCGGCTGGTGAGGGAGAGGAAGCGGGGGAGGTAGCCGGCCCGGGAGAGGGCGAAGAGCTGGCGGGAGCCGGCGTAGATCAGGGAGAAGAAGGAGGCCACCAGCCCGGCCAGGCCCGCGTAGTTGACGATCCGGCCGAGCGCCGTGCCGTGCCCGTCGGTCTCCAGGGCGGCGACCAGCGGATTGCCCGCGTCCTTCATGGCGTCGGCGCCGCCTGCTCCAGTGGCGGCGAGGAAGGTCAGCAGGGCCAGGAGCAGCAGGATGCCCATCGAGGTGGCCATCGCCTTCGGCAGCGTGCGCGCCGGGTCCCGTGTCTCCTCGGCCGCCAGCGGCACGCCCTCGACGCCGAGGAAGAACCACATGCCGAAGGGGAACGCCGCCCAGATGCCCAGCAGTCCGAACGGCAGCCAGGAGGAGGAGCCGAAGGCGCCCGCGTCGACGGGTATGTCGTTGAGCCGTCCCGCGTCGAAGTGGCCGAACGCCCCGGCCGCGAAGACCAGCAGGGCCGCCACGGCGATGCCGGTGACCACGAAGCTGAAGCGCAGCGCCTCGCCGACGCCCCACAGGTGGATGCCGATGAAGAGGACGAAGCACGCGAGGTAGACCGGCCAGCCCGACGTGAGACCGAACAGGTGCAGCGACTGGACGTAGTCGCCGATGAAGATGGCGATCGCGGCGGGCGCGAGCACGTACTCGATGAGGATGGCCGTGCCGGTCAGGAAGCCGCCCCACGGGCCGAGGGCGCGCCGCGCGAAGCCGTAACCGCCGCCCGCCGTGGGCAGGATGGCGGCCATTTCGGCGAGGGCGAAGACCATGCAGGTGTACATCAGCCCCATCAGCACGGCGGCGACGGCGAGCCCGCCGAAGCCGCCGTGCGCGAGGCCGAAGTTCCAGCCGGAGTAGTCGCCGGAGACGACATAGGCCACGCCCAGGCCGGTGAGCAGGAGGGGGCCGGCGCTGCCCCGGCGCAGGGTGCGCTTCTCGAGGTAGTCGGCGGTGCCCTCCCCGGGGGCGGCGTCGGCGGGCGGTGCGGTGGGGGAGTCCGTGCGATCGGCCATGAGCCGCTCCTGCCTCGGGGACTGGGGTAAAGGTTTTGCGCCATACCTTTGCGGTGTCGACGGCGGAAAGGCAACCCCCTTGCGTAAAACCCCGGTTACGTGCGAGGTGCCGGGACGTTACGCCAGGAACCCCCGCAGCAGCGCCGCCGTGCCGCAGCAGTGTTCCCGCATCACCTCGCGCGCCGTGTCCGCGTCCCCGTCCAGCACCGCCTCCACCAGCGCGGTGTGCTGCCGCTGGGAGTGCTCCAGGTTGCGCACCAACAGCGGTATGCAGTCCAGCAGGTCGTTGACCGACGCGCGCACGGCAGCGTACTGCGCGGCCAGCGTGGCGGATCCCGAAAGTTCGGCCAGGGTCAGATGCAGCAGCGTGTCCAGGCGGCGGTAGGCACCCAACGGCGCGTCATGGGTCGCGGCCAGCGCCTCCCGCAGCCGGTGCGCCTGCGCGCCGGACAGCCCGTGCGCCGCGCACAGCCCCGCCGCACCCACCTCCAGCACCTCGCGGAAGCGCAGCGTGTCCTCCACGTCCACGGCCGCCAACCGCTGCCGCAGCACGTCCCCGTCCGCCACCGGCACCGCCTTTGCCAGCACGAACGTCCCGCCGTACCGGCCGCGCCTGCTCTCCACCAGCCCCTGGTCCTGGAGCACCTTCAGCACCTCGCGCAGCGTCACCCGGCTGATGTGCAGCCGCTCGGCCAACTCCCGCTCGGCGGGCAGCCGTTCGCCGTGCTCCACCAGCCCCAGCCGCACGATCTGGAGTATCTGCTCCAGGGCCTCCTCGAAGCCGTTCCCCGCGCGGACCGGCCGCAGCACCGTCGCCAGCCGGTCCGCCGTCCGCTCGTCCGCCGATGCACCTTCGTTCATCGGACCCCCTTCCCAACCAATGGTCTACGGCCCTACCTTAAGACCTCCGGTCGTACCGACAGGAGGCAACACCGTGGCACACCGCATACCCCCGCTCACGGTCGACGAGCTGCGTCGGCTCGTGGACACCGGGGAGATCGACACAGTCGTCCTCGCCTTCACGGACATGCAGGGGCGGCTCCAGGGAAAGCGGTTCGCCGCCCGGTTCTTCCTCGACGACGCGCTGGAGCACGGCACCGAGGGCTGCAACTACCTCCTCGCCGTGGACGCAGACATGAACACCGTCGACGGCTACGCCATGTCGTCATGGGAGCGGGGCTACGGCGACTTCGCCATGCACCCCGACCTCAGCACCCTCCGCCGCGCCCCCTGGCACCCCGGCACCGCCCTCGTCACCGCTGACCTCGCCTGGCACGACGGCTCGCCCGTCCTCGCCTCGCCCCGCCAGATCCTGCGCCGCCAGCTCGACCGCCTCGCCTCGCACGGCTGGAGCGCCCACGCCGGCACCGAGCTGGAGTTCATGGTCTTCAAGGACACCTACGAGGACGCCTGGAACCGCGGCTACCGCGGGATGACCCCGGCCAACCAGTACAACATCGACTACTCCGTCCTCGGCACCGGCCGCATCGAGCCCCTCCTGCGCCGCATCCGCAACGAGATGGGCGCGGCGGGCATGACCGTCGAATCCGCCAAGGGCGAGTGCAACCTCGGCCAGCACGAGATCGCCTTCCGCTACGACGAGGCGCTCACCACCTGCGACCAGCACACCGTCTACAAGACCGGCGCCAAGGAGATCGCCGCCCAGGAGGGCATGGCGCTGACCTTCATGGCCAAGTACGACGAGCGCGAGGGCAACTCCTGCCACATCCACCTCTCGCTGCGCGACGAGGACGGCCGCCCGGTGCTCGCCGACGACACCGGTCCGTACGGCATGTCGAAGACCATGCGGCACTTCCTCGCCGGACAGCTCGCCGCGCTGCGCGACTTCACCCTGCTGTACGCACCGAACATCAACTCCTACAAGCGCTTCCGCCCCGGCTCCTTCGCCCCCACCGCCGTCGCCTGGGGCCCCGACAACCGCACCTGCGCCCTGCGCGTGGTCGGCCGCGGCCACGCCCACCGCTTCGAGAACCGCCTGCCCGGCGGCGACGTCAACCCCTACCTGGCGGTGGCGGGCATGGTCGCCGCGGGACTGTACGGCATCGAGAACGGCCTGGAGCTGCCCGAGGCCTGCACCGGCAACGCCTACGCCGGAGACGCCGCACACGTGCCGGCCACCCTGCGCGAGGCCGCCGAACTGTGGGAGGCCAGCCCGATCGCCCGCGCCGCCTTCGGCGACGAAGTCGTCGAGCACTACCTCCATATGGCGCGCGTCGAGCAGGAGGCCTACGACACCGCCGTCACGGACTGGGAGCGCTTCCGTTCCTTCGAGCGGATGTGAGCCACCCCGGCGGCCCGCGAGGGGGCGGCCGCCGGAAGGAACGAGCAGGGAGACCACGTGCACGAGCACCACATCATCAACCCGGCGACCGAGGAACTCATTGCCACGGTCCCGGCGGCGACCGCTAGGGACGTGGACGCGGCCGTCCGCCGCGCCACCGCGGCGCAGCGCGGCTGGGCGGCGCTCGCCCCCGGCGACCGCGCCCGCCACCTGCGCCGCTTCGCCGCCGCCGTCGACGCGCACCTGGAGGAACTGGCCCAGCTGGAGGTCCGCGAGGCGGGCCACCCCATCGCGGGCGCCCGCTGGGAGGCGGGCAACGTCCGCGACCTGCTCGACTACGCGGCCGGGGGCGTCGAGCGGCTCACCGGCAGCCAGATCCCGGTCG
This sequence comes from Streptomyces olivoverticillatus, assembly GCF_014203555.1. GTDB lineage: Bacteria > Actinomycetota > Actinomycetes > Streptomycetales > Streptomycetaceae > Streptomyces > Streptomyces olivoverticillatus. Next base: position 180,001 of record NZ_JACHJH010000006.1, read on the forward strand.
GCGGCGGCCTGGACGTCACCTTCCACGAGCCCCTGGGCGTCGTCGCCGTCATCGCCCCCTGGAACTTCCCCATGCCCATCGCCGCCTGGGGTTTCGCCCCCGCCCTGGCCGCGGGCAACGCCGTCCTCCTCAAACCCGCCGAGACCACCCCGCTGACCGCCCTGCGCCTGGCCGAACTGGCCCTGGAGAGCGGGCTGCCGGAGGGGCTGCTGCAGACGCTGCCGGGCGCCGGTCCCGTCGCGGGCGCCGCGCTCGTCGAACACCCGGGTGTGGCCAAGATCGTCTTCACCGGCTCGACCGCCGTCGGCCGGCAGATCATGGCCAAGTGCGCGGGGGACGTCAAGCGCGTCACCCTCGAACTCGGCGGCAAGAGCCCCAACATCGTCTTCGCCGACGCCGACATCGAGCAGGCCGCCGCGGCCGCCCCCGGCTCCTTCCTCGACAACACCGGCCAGGACTGCTGCGCCCGCAGCCGCATCCTCGTCCAGCGCGGCGTCTACGACCGCTTCATGGAACTGCTCGAACCCGCGGTCGCCGCCTTCACCGTGGGCGACCCCGCCGACCCGGCCACGCAGATGGGCCCGCTGATCTCGGCCGCGCACCGCGAGCGCGTACGCTCCTACGTCCCCGAATCCGCCCCGGCGGCCATCCGCGGCGAGGCCCCGGCGGGCAAGGGCTTCTGGTACCCGGCCACGGTCCTGGAGGGCTCGCCCGGCGACCGCGCCGCCACCGAGGAGGTCTTCGGGCCCGTCGCCGTCGTCATCCCCTTCGAGGACGAGGCGGACGCGGTGCGCATCGCCAACGCCACCGAGTACGGCCTGTCCGGCTCGCTGTGGACGCGGGACGTCTCGCGCGCCCTGCGCGTCTCGCGGGCCGTCGCGGCGGGCAACCTCTCCGTCAACTCCCACAGCAGCGTGCGCTACTGGACGCCGTTCGGCGGCTTCCGCCGCTCCGGCCTGGGCCGGGAGCTGGGCCCGGACGCGCTCGCCGCCTTCACCGAGACCAAGAACGTCTTCATCGCCGTCGAGCCTCTCGAGGCCCGATGACCCGGGGGCGACCCCCGCACCCGCACGCCCCCCAGCCGTACTGCCACATCCACAGAAGGGCCAGAGCATGACCGACCAGACCCCCGCCGTCTGCCGCCGCCTCGTCGGCCGCACCGCCGTCGTCACCGGAGCGGGCAGTGGCATCGGCCTGGCCACCGCCCGCCGGCTCGCCTCCGAAGGCGCCCACGTCGTCTGCGCGGACATCGACGAGAGCGCGGGAAAGGCCGCCGCGGCCGAGGCCGGCGGCCTCTTCGTCAAGGTCGACGTCACCGACCCCGCGGAGGTGGAGGCGCTCTTCAAGACCGCCTACGACACCTACGGCTCGGTCGACATCGCCTTCAACAACGCCGGGATCTCGCCGCCCGACGACGACTCCATCCTCACCACCGGCCTGGAGGCCTGGAAGCGCGTGCAGGAGGTCAACCTGACCTCCGTCTACCTGTGCTGCAAGGCGGCGCTGCCCTACATGCAGCGCCAGGGCAGAGGTTCCATCATCAACACCGCCTCCTTCGTCGCCGTCATGGGCGCCGCCACCTCCCAGATCAGCTACACCGCCTCCAAGGGCGGGGTGCTCGCCATGTCCCGCGAACTGGGCGTGCAGTTCGCCCGCGAGGGCATCCGCGTCAACGCGCTGTGCCCCGGACCGGTCAACACCCCGCTGCTCAAGGAGCTCTTCGCCAAGGACCCCGAGCGCGCCGCGCGACGGCTGGTGCACGTGCCGGTGGGCCGGTTCGCCGAGCCCGAGGAGATCGCCGCCGCCGTCGCCTTCCTGGCCAGCGACGACTCGTCCTTCGTGAACGCCGCCGAGTTCCTCGTGGACGGCGGCATCGCGGGCGCCTACGTCACCCCGCTGTAAGGTCCATGACGGTACGTCGGGTCCGGTGCGCAACCCCACCGGCCCCGACGTGCGTCCTTGCCCCACGTACCAAAGAGAGCACATGCGCACCAAGTCCGCCATCGTCGTCGGCCTCGCTGCCGCCGCAGCCCTCGCCGCCGCGGTCCCGGCCGGCGCCGCCGCCCCGGCCCACGGCAACCCCCGCACCGACTGCCCCCGGCTCGACGCGAACCTCGCCTGGTACGGCGACAACCGCGCCAAGCTGCAGAAGATGATCGACGAGCGCGGCACCTGCTCCGGCATACCCGGCGGCAGCCGCCCCGTCGCCGCCTTCGACTGGGACAACACCGTCGTCAAGAACGACATCACGGACGCCACGCTCGCCTGGGCGCTGGGGCACGACAAGATCCTCCGGCCCAAGAGCTGGAAGGACACCAGCAAGTGGCTGACCCCGGCCGCCGACCGCGCCCTGACCAAGGCCTGCGGCACGTCCGTACCCGTCGGCAAGCCGCTGCCCACCTCCCGCAACACCGCCTGCACCGACGAGATCTTCGAGATCCGCGAGAAGTCGCAGACCATGGCCGGCGAGAGCGCCTTCGCCGGTGACTGGAACCACCGGCGCACCGTCCCCGCCTACGCCTGGATCCCCCAGCTGTTCGCCGGGCACACCCCCGCCGCCCTGACCTCCTTCGCCGAGCGGGCCCGCGCCGAGCAGCTCGCCGCGCCCGTCGGGGCCACGCAGAAGGTCGGCACGCACACCATCGCCGGTTACGTGCGCTACTACGACCAGCAGAAGGACCTCATCCGCACCCTCAAGGCGGCCGGATTCGACGTCTACATCGTCTCCGCCTCCTCCGAGCCGATCGCCGAGGCCTGGTCGGGCGGCGTCGGCCTCGACCGCAAGCACACCATCGGCATCCGCAGCATCACCGAGCACGGCCGTCTGACCACCCGCACCAAGGGCTGCGGCGACGTGCCGGACGGGCAGGGCGAGGCTCTGCCGTACATGGACGGCAAGCGCTGCCTGATCAACCAGGAAATCTTCAAGATCAAGGGCGCCAAGGCCTGGCAGCAGCAGGACTGGTCGCACCGCATCGCGCTGGGCGCGGGCGACGCCGACACCGACGTGACGTTCGTGAACGACGCGACCGGCGCGCACATCGCCGTCAACCGCAACAAGGCCGAGCTGATGTGCCGTGCCTTCGACGACGCGGACGGCCGCTGGGTGGCCAACCCCATGTTCATCGACCCGATGCCGCGCAAGTCCGGCACGTACCCGTGCTCGACGACGGCCGCCACCGCCCCTGACGGCTCGCACGGCCCCGTGCTGCGCGCGGACGGCAGCGTCATCCCGGACCAGACGGACAAGGCGTACTGACCGGGCACGCCTCCGGCCGCCGGGGACCGGCGGGTTTCGGCCCATCGGTCCCCGCCCGTGGATCAAGGCACCGGTAACACGCCCGCCGCGCCGTCGGCTTCGGCATGATCGGGGGAGCGAACGCCGGCTCACGCGCATCCCACTGGAGGCCCCCGCCATGACCGACACCATGCTCGCCGGACGACTGGACCTGCGCGGCGGCGGTTTCGCCGTCGAGGAGATACCCGTGCCCGCACCCGGCCCGGGACAGGTCCGCATCAAGGTCGAGGCGGCCGGGATCTGTCTGTCGGACGTCCACCTCATCGACGGCAGCCTCAAGCCCGTCCGCCCCGCGGCGGACAAGATCACCCTCGGGCACGAGACCGCGGGCGTCATCGACGCCCTCGGCCCGGACGTCCCCGGCCCCTGGGCCGTCGGGCAGCGCGTCCTCCTCCAGGCGGGCGAGCGCTGCGGGACCTGCCCGGCCTGCGTCCGCTTCGAACCCTGCCGCAACGTCCTCACCCGCGGCGTCGACTACGACGGCGGCTGGGCCGAATACGCGCTGGCCACCCACCACACGCTCGTCGCGATCCCCGACGACCTCCCCTTCGCCCAGGCCGCCGTCATCCCCGACGCCGTCTCCACCCCCTGGGCCGCCGTCACCGCCACCGGACAGGTCCGGCCCGGCCGCCCCGCGGGCGTCTGGGGCGTCGGCGGCCTCGGCGCGCACGCCGTGCAGTTGCTGCGCCTGGCCGGGGCCGCGCCCGTCATCGCCGTCGACCCGCTCCCGGCCGCGCGCGAGCGCGCGCTGGAGTTCGGCGCCGACCTCGCGCTGGACGCCGCCGCGCCCGACATCCGCGACCGCATCCGCGCCGCCACCGACGGCCTCGGCCTGGACCTCGCCCTCGACATGGCGGGCGTCCCCGCCGTGCGCGAACAGGCCGTGCGCTGCCTGGCACACACCGGACGGCTGGTCCTGGTGGGCCTGGGCCCGGCGCCGCTGACCGTCACCGACAGCATCGGCTTCAGCTACCGCGAGCAGCGCATCCTCGGCCACTACGGATCCCAGCCCGGGCACGTGGCCGAACTCGTCACGCTCGCCCGGCTGCACCGCCTGGACCTCTCCCGCTCCATCAGCGGCACCCTCCCGCTGGCCGAAGCCGCCGCCGGGGTCGAGCGCCTGGCCAAAAAGGACGGCAACCCGATCCGGCTGATCCTCACGCCCTGAGTTCTCGCACCTTCACAGAAATGTGTGGCCCTCGCCCCGGTAGGTGGGCACCGTCTCCGTCACCCGGTCGCCGTCCACGAGGTGCAGCGCCGCGAAGTGCTCGCACATCTCGCCCGCCTTCGCATGCCGGAACCACACCTTGTCGCCGATGAGGAGGTCGTCCGCCGCGTGCCCGAGCAGCGGCGTCTGCACCTCGCCCGCGCCCTCCTGCGGCGCGTACCGCAGCCCGGCCGGCAGGTACGGCACCGGCAGCCGGTCCCGCCCCGGCACCCCGGACGCCGGATAGCCGCCGCCCAGGACGGTCACCACACCCAACCCCGGGCGGCGCACCACCGGCAGCGCGAACAGCGCCGCCGGGCGGCCGGTGAACGAGCGGAAGTCGTCGAACAGGCGCGGTACGAACAGCCCCGACCCCGCGGCCACCTCCGTCACCGCCGGCTCGGCCGCCGTGTGCTGCACGCTGCCCGTACCGCCGCCGTTGACGAACTCCAGCTCCGCCACGGCCCGTACCGCCCGCACCGCCTCCGCCCGGCGGGCCGCCAGCTCGCGGCGGGCCGCCGCCTGCATCAGGCGGACCGCTGCCGAGCGCAGCGGACGGCCCGCCACCGCATCGCCCACGCCCGCCACATGGGCCTCGTACGCCATCAGCCCCACCAGCCGGAAGCCCGGCCTCCGGTCGATCAGACGGGCCAGCTCCGCCAGCCGCTCCGGGGTGCGCAGCGGTGAACGCAGCGCCCCGATCCGCGCCCGCCCGCCCAGCAGGCGCAGCGAGGTGTCCAACTCCAGGCAGACGCGCACCTCTTCGCGCCCCGCACGCGCCGCGTCGACCACCGCCAGCTGGGCCGGGTCGTCCACCATCACCGTGACCGCGCGGGCGAGCTTGGCGTCGGACGTCAGCTCGGCGAAGGCGGACCGGTCGGCCGAAGGGTAGGCCAGCAGCACGTCCTCCACACCGGACCGCGCGAGCCACAGCGCCTCGGCGAGCGTATGGGCCATCACGCCGGCGAACCCGTCCCGCGCCAGCACCCGCTCCAACAGCGCCCGGCACCGCACCGATTTGGTCGCGATGCGCACCGGCTTGCCGTGCGCACGCCGCACCAGATCGTCCGCGTTGGCATCGAACGCCCGCAAGTCGACCACCGCCAACGGGGCGTCCAAGTGGCCGGTGGCCCGGTCGTAGCGTGCCCGCTCGAAGGACATGGCGGGCAGCTTGCCAGAGCCGGATTGCCCTGGGTAGGGGTCCGGCACGGGTGAATGGCACACGCCGCGGCGGGCATCGTAAAGTGGCGCGCACGCCACCGGCCTTCCGCCGCGGGCGTGATGTCCGAACTACGGCGGTACGGGGTACAGCGGTACGGTGAGCCGGCTCGCAAGGGGGAGCGCTAGGTGAGTACCGAAGCGGAAGCGATGCGGCCGCCACCGCTCCCCGCCTACGCGCCGCCGCTCCCGGTGACGCCGCCCGTCGCCGGCCTGCCGCAGAAGTCCCGCCGCGCTGCGGCCGCCGCCGCGTGCCTGGTGGTCGGGCTCGGCCTCGTCACCGGGGCGATAGCGGGCACTTGGGCCGCCGCCGGGCCGCAGGACCGCCCCGCCGCCCAGGCTGCCTATGCGCGCGGCGGCACCCTCTGGCAGAACGTCCCCGTCGACACGCTCTTTCCGCCCGCCGTGCACGCCGACGCGGCCGGCCCCGGCGGAGCCGACCGCGACTGGACCCGCATCGGCGTCGCCCCCGACGGCGGCTGCACGGGCGCCTTCGACCCCTTGCTGACCAAGGCGCTGGCCCCCGTCGGCTGCAAACGGCTGCTGCGCGCCACCTACGCCGACGCCACCTCCACCAGCGTCACCACGGTCGGCCTGCTCATCACGGACACCGACCCGGCGGGCATGCGGGCGCTGCGCGACCGCTTCACCGAGGAACGGCTCGACGAACGCCCCGACCTGATGCCCCGCCCCTACGCCCCCAAGGGCACCGTCGCCGACGGCTTCGGCGACGCGCAGCGCGGCAGTTGGCGCATCAGCGTGCTCACCGACGTCCCGGTGGTCGTCTACGCGGTCACCGGCTTCGCCGACGCCCGCACCGGCATCCCACCCCAGCCCGCCGACCAGGCCGTCGTCCCCGGCGCCACCACGGCCCCCGCCCAGGCGGGCCTGGGCCACGACGCGGCCGCCCTCGCCGAGCAGACGGAACGCACCTACCGCGCGGCCGCGCGGCAGAGCCCGCAGGAGGCACGCCGGTGAGGGGAGGACGCGCGCTCGCCGGGGCCGCCCTGGCCGTGGCCCTCGCGGCCGCGGGCGCCGTGCCCGCCCGGGCCGACGCGATACGGACGCAGGAGTGGGCGCTGGACTCGCTGCACGTCCAGGAGGCCTGGAGGACGACCAAGGGGGCCGGCGTCACCGTCGCGGTCCTCGACACCGGCGTCGACGAGAACCACCCCGACCTGCACGGCCGGGTGCTGCCCGGCAAGGACCTGGTCGGCCTCGGCGCCGGGCCGGGCGACCGGGCGTGGGCCCGGCACGGCACCGCCATGGCCGGGATCATCGCGGGGCGCGGACACGGCGAGGACGACGCGGACGGGGTGGTGGGCGTCGCACCCGAGGCCCGGATCCTGCCGGTGCGAGTGATCCTCGAAGACGGCGACCCGGCCCGGGCCAAGGCCCGCGGCGCTCGCGGCGGGGCGCTCGCGGACGGCATCCGCTGGGCCGCGGACCACGGCGCCGACGTCATCAACCTCTCCCTGGGCGACGACAGCGACACCGCCCACCCCGAGCCGAACGAGGACGCCGCCGTGCGCTACGCCCTCGGCAAGGGCGCGGTCGTGGTCGCCTCGGCGGGCAACGGCGGCGAGCACGGCGACCACGTCTCCTACCCGGCCGCCTACCCCGGCGTGATAGCGGTCACCGCCGTCGACCGCTACGGCGCCCGGGCCTCCTTCTCCACCAGCCGCTGGTACGCCACCGTCAGCGGCCCCGGCGTCGACGTGGTGATCGCCGACCCCGACCGCCGCTACTACGAGGGCTGGGGCACGAGTGCGGCGTCCGCCTTCGTCTCCGGCTCGGTGGCGCTGCTGCGGGCCGCGCACCCCGGGCTGACGCCGCCGCAGATCCGCCGGCTGCTCGCGGAGACCGCCCAGGACGTACCGGCCGGCGGGCGCAGCGACGAGGTGGGCGCGGGTCTGGTGGACCCGGCGGCGGCCCTGGCCCGTGCCGAGGGGGCGGCGGGGGCGGGCACCCGGGCGGCTCCGGGCAGCGCCCCGCGCTACTTCGGGTCCGGCCCGCAGGCGGTCGCGGCGGACGCCGGTGACGATGGCTTCGGGGCTCCCGCGATGCTGGCGGGGGCGCTGGGGCTGCTGTTGCTGGGGGCGGCGGCGGTGCTGCGGCGCACACCCCGGTTCACCCGGCCTTCGAGCACGATGCACGTCGGCGCGGATCCGGGTCTCCGGGGCCACGCCCCCCGGGGATAAGCTCGGGCCGTGGCGCTCAAGAACATCCCCGACCCCGGCTTCTCCGACGACGACGGCTCCGCCGACCCCGCACTGGCACAGGCGCTCGCCGCCTGGGCGCGGGACCCGGCCGCCGAGAGCGGGGTGCTCGCCGCCCTCCCGAAGGCCCGCCTGCTGGTGCCCGTCGTCGCCGTGCTCGGCGAGGTGGAGACCGGCTCGGACGGGCTCAAGCGGGAGAAGACCAGCGACATGGCCGTCCCGACGCTCCAGGCTCCGGACGGGCGGCGCGCCCTTCCCGCCTTCACCTCCCTGGAGACGCTGGCCCGCTGGCGTGCGGACGCCCGGCCCGTGGCCGTACCGCTGCACCAGGTGCTGCAGGCCGCCGCGCACGAGAAGGCGGACACGATCGTGCTGGACCTGGCCGGTCCGGTGACCTATCCGCTGACCGGCCCGGCGCTGCTCGCGCTGGCCGAGGGGCGCGCGAGCGCCCACCCGCTGACGGACCCGGCGGTCGCCGAGGCGCTGCGGGCCGTGCTCGCGACCGAGCCCGGCGTGCACCGCGCCCACCTGGTCGCGGCCGCGGACGCCGACGGCACCCTGGCCCTCGCCCTGGCCCCCGGGGCCGCGGCCCCCGAGGTGGTGCGGCGCGTCGCCGAGGGGCTGGCCGCCGACGAGGTGCTGCGGGCCCGGCTCGTACGGGGCCTGGACCTGGCCCTGCTGCCGCCGGAGGCAGCCGTTCCGGGAGAGCCGCTCTTCACCCGCTGATCTCCGACAGGCGCCCGGGGAGGGACCGTCCGACAATGCCTAAGGACGGTCCACGAGATCCTCAGGAGGTCGCCATGGACGCCCTGAAGAACATCAAGCCGGACCTGAGCCATCTGGATCCGGTCGTGACCAGGGCCATCGCCGCCGAATTCCTCGGGACGCTGTTGCTGGTCTTCTTCGCCGTGGGCTCCGTGGTGCTCGCAGCCGACTACATCGGTGTGCTCGGTATCGCGCTGGCCTTCGGCTTCACTCTTATGGCCCTGGTGTACGCGCTGGGCCCGGTCTCGGGCTGCCACGTCAATCCGGCGGTGACCTTCGGCATGCTCCTGGAGCGCCGCATCACCCTGCACACGGCGATCGAGTACTGGATCGCGCAGCTGCTGGGCTCCATCGTCGGCTCGGCCATCCTTTTCCTGCTCGCCAAGCAGGTGCCGAAGCTCAAGACCGACGAGGCCTTCGGCAGCAATGGCTACGGCGACCGCTCAGCCGTGCACGTCAACACCGGCGGCGCGTTCCTCGCGGAGGTCGTGCTGACCTTCCTGCTGGTGTTCGTGCTGCTGGCGGTGACCCACCGGGTGGCCATGGTCGGCTTCGACGGGCTGGCCGTCGGCATCGCCCTCGCGGTGGTGCACATCGTGGGCGTGCCGCTTACCGGCACCTCTGTCAACCCGGCCCGCAGCATCGGCCCGGCCCTGTTCGCGGGCGGCGCGGCGCTCTCACAGCTGTGGCTGTTCATCATCGCTCCGCTGGTCGGCGGCGCCCTGGCCGCCTACGCGCACCGGGTCACCCATCCGCTGCACTCCGCCGCCGTCTCCGCGGACGACCTCGCGGCCTCCGAGCCGCTGGCCGGCTCGGGTGAGGGCCGGCCCGACCGGCCCACCTTCGGCGGCCGGGCCGACTGACGGCTCAGCCGAAGACCGGGCCCGTGAACTGCTCGCCCGGACCCTTGCCCGGCTCGTCCGGCACCACCGACGCCTCGCGGAAGGCCAGCTGGAGCGACTTGAGGCCGTCGCGCAGCGGTCCGGCGTGGAAGTTGCTGATCTCGGTGGCGCTCGCGGTGACCAGGCCGGCCAGCGCGTGGATCAGCTTCCTGGCCTCGTCCAGGTCCTTGTGGGCCTCGCCCTGCTCGGCCAGGCCCAGGTTGACCGCCGCCGCGCTCATCAGGTGCACCGCCACCGTCGTGATCACCTCGACAGCGGGGACGTCCGCGATGTCGCGCGTCATGGTGTCGAAGTCCGGTGCCCCGGCCTCGTCGGCGGTCCCGGGGGTGGGCTCGGGAGTGGCGTCGGGGGTCGCGTCGCTCATCGTTGTTCTTCCGCTTCTTCGGGCACTGCTTCGTGCTGGACGATGGCCCCAGCCTATGGCCACGGCGCGCACGAGTGGGGACCGGGCCGGGTCGCTGGTATGCTGGTGAGCGACCGGTCGGACACTCGTGTGCCCGACCCACAAGTGGAGGCTCCGATCTCCCACCTCGCAGACCCCCGGGTCGGCAGGTCTCCGGTCGGCAGAACTCATCGTTCCGTACGGACGATGAGAAGCTGTCCAGCGCGCCTCGCGGTTCACCGCGGCGGTGCTCCGGTGTGTGAGGAGCTCTGCCTGTGACCCGTCCGAGGCGTTTTTTGCGTTTCGTGCGACGCGGCGGTCATACCGAAAAGACGTTACGCGGCTGTCCGCCAGGCGGCCGTGTGGTGCTACCGAGGAGGCCCCATCAGCGCCGAGCCCCGCATCAACGACCGGATCCGAGTCCCCGAGGTGCGACTTGTCGGTCCCAGTGGCGAGCAGGTCGGCATCGTGCCGCTTGCCAAGGCCCTGGAGCTTGCGCAGGAGTACGACCTCGACCTGGTCGAGGTGGCGGCGAACGCCCGTCCGCCGGTCTGCAAGCTCATGGACTACGGGAAGTTCAAGTACGAGTCGGCCATGAAGGCCCGTGAGGCGCGCAAGAACCAGGCGCACACGGTCATCAAGGAGATGAAGCTCCGGCCGAAGATCGACCCGCACGACTACGACACCAAGAAGGGTCACGTCGTCCGGTTCCTCAAGCAGGGCGACAAGGTCAAGATCACGATCATGTTCCGTGGTCGCGAGCAGTCCCGGCCCGAGCTGGGCTACCGACTGCTGCAGCGCCTCGCGGAGGATGTCCAGGAGCTGGGTTTCGTCGAGTCGAACCCCAAGCAGGACGGCCGCAACATGATCATGGTTCTCGGTCCGCACAAGAAGAAGACCGAGGCGATGGCCGAAGCCCGCGAGGCGCAGGCCGCCCGCAAGGCCGAGCGCCAGGGTGGATCCAGCGCGGACGCCGCCGAGGAGCCCGCAGAGGCGTGATTCCGGGGCCCTCGGCCCCGGCTCACCCGGGGCATCCGCCCCGGACAGCAATCGAACCAGCTGACGCTCCCGTGCGCCCGCATGCCGGGTGGGAGCGCCACCGACGAGGAGATACGGCGCGATGCCGAAGAACAAGACGCACAGCGGTGCCAGCAAGCGCTTCAAGATCACGGGCTCCGGCAAGGTGCTGCGTGAGCGCGCCGGCAAGCGCCACCTGCTCGAGCACAAGTCGTCCAAGCTGACGCGTCGCCTCACCGGCAACGCCGAGATGGCCCCGGGCGACGCCAAGAAGATCAAGAAGCTTCTCGGCAAGTGACGCCCTGCACCCCCGGCCGCAAGGTCACGGGGTGCGCGTCTGACACCGGGACCCAATCGATTTCGGGCCGCGTGAGATTCGACCGCGGCCCCGCTACAAGGAGTTAATCAAGTGGCACGCGTCAAGCGCGCAGTCAACGCGCACAAGAAGCGTCGGGCGATCCTCGAGGCGGCCAGCGGTTACCGCGGCCAGCGGTCGCGCCTGTACCGCAAGGCCAAGGAGCAGGTCACCCACTCCCTGGTCTACAACTACAACGACCGCAAGAAGCGCAAGGGCGACTTCCGTCAGCTGTGGATCCAGCGCATCAACGCCGCTGCCCGCCAGAACGGCATGACGTACAACCGCCTCATCCAGGGTCTGAAGGCCGCCAACATCGAGGTGGACCGCAAGATCCTGGCCGAGCTCGCGGTCAACGACGCCAACGCGTTCGCCGCGCTCGTCGAGGTGGCCCAGAAGGCGCTGCCGGCCGACGTCAACGCGCCGAAGGCCGCCGCCTGATCCGGCGCCCGCAAGGCTCGAGCGGACCCGCAGGCCCCGGAGGCCTGCGGGTCCGCTGCCTTTTGCACGCCGCCTGCCGGCCTGCCGCGCGCGTCAAGCGCAGCTCCGTACCGCACCGCACCACCACAGTGAAGTGAGCCGCCGCCCATGGGCACCCCCGAGCTGATCTCCTCGCGCTCCCCCCGCGTCATCGCCGCACGGCGGCTGGCCAAACGCAGCTTCCGGGTCAAGGAGCGCCGGTTCATCGCCGAGGGCCCCCAGGCCGTGCGCGAGGCCATCGAGCACCGCAGCGCCGGCGAGCCCACCCTCCTGGAGCTCTTCGCCACCGTCGAGGCGGCCGAACGGCACGCCGAGATCGTCGGCGCCGCCCGCGCCGCCGGGGTGCGCTTCCACCTCGCCTCCGACGAGGTCATCGCCGACCTCTCGCAGACCGTCACCCCGCAGGGCCTGATCGGCGTCTGCCGCTTCCTGGACTCGCCCTTCGAGGAGATCCTTGCGGCCCGCCCCAAGCTGGTCGCCGTCCTGGCCCACGTCCGCGACCCCGGTAACGCCGGCACCGTGCTGCGCTGCGCGGACGCCGCCGGGGCCGACGCCGTCGTGCTGACCGACGCCTCGGTGGACCTGTACAACCCCAAGTCCGTACGGGCCTCCGTCGGCTCCCTCTTCCACCTGCCGGTCGCCGTCGGCGTCCCCGTGGAGCAGGCCGTGCACGGCCTGCGCGGCGCCGGGGCGCGGATCCTGGCCGCCGACGGCGCAGGCGAGCGCGATCTGGACGCCGAGCTGGACGAGGGCACCATGGGTGGCCCCTCCGCCTGGATCTTCGGCAACGAGGCCTGGGGCCTGCCCGAGGAGACCCGGGCGCTGGCCGACGCGGTGGTGCGGGTCCCGATCCACGGCAAGGCCGAGAGCCTCAACCTCGCGACGGCCGCCGCGGTGTGCCTGTACGCCTCCGCCCGTGCGCAGCGCGCGTCCGGAGGGTGCCGCTCCGTGACCTCCAGCTAGTAGGGTTGCGCTCCGGGGGCTCGGGAGGGGGTGCGGATGACGAACGTCAGGACTTCCGGGAGCGTGGCCGCCGACTGCGTGCCCGCTTCCTTCGACGGCCTCGGCCTGCACCCCGACGACCTGCCTCACGGCCTGGTCGTCGCCGACGACAGCGGACGCGTGACCTGCTTCAACGCCGCCGCCGCCCGGATCACGGCGGTGCGCCCGGGCGAGGCGCTCGGCCGCCCGCTGGAGAGCGCCCTGCCGCTGGAGGACCTCGACGGCCGCCGCTGGTGGGCGCTGACGGACCCCTACGGCGGCCTGGCCACCCGGATCGGGCAGCCCGAGCGGAATCTGCTGCTCCCCGGCGGCCGCCAGGTGCTGGTCTCCGCCCGCTACATCCGGCCGCGGCCGGGCGGGCCCGTGGTGCGCCTGGTGATCCAGCTGCGCGGCACGGAGGCCCGCCGCCGCACCGAGCGCAGCCACGCCGAGCTGATCGCCACCGTCGCCCACGAGCTGCGCTCACCGCTGACCTCCGTCAAGGGGTTCACGGCCACGCTGCTGGCCAAGTGGGAGCGGTTCACCGACGACCAGAAGCGGCTGATGCTGGAGACCGTCGACGCCGACGCCGACCGCGTCACCCGGCTGATCGCCGAGCTGCTCGACATCTCCCGCATCGACTCCGGCCGCCTGGAGTTGCGCCGCCAGCCGGTCGACATGGCCGCTGCCGTGCGGCGCAACGTCGAGGCGCGCACCCGGGCCGGCCAGCCCGCCGACCGCTTCGAGATCAAGGTCGCGGATTCGCTGCCGCCTCTATGGGCAGACCCGGACAAAATCGACCAGGTGCTGGGCAACCTCCTGGAAAACGCGGTGCGCCACGGTGAGGGAAGGGTCACCATAGAGGTGTCACCAGCACTGATCAAGGCCCGGACGGAGGGGACGGCGGTCACCGTGAGCGATGAGGGCCCCGGCATCCCCGAGGAGTCGATGGGCCGCGTCTTCACCCGCTTCTGGCGGGGCAGCAAGCGCGGCGGCACCGGCCTGGGCCTGTACATCGTCAAGGGCATCGTCGAGGCCCACGGCGGGACAATCACGGTGGGGAGGGCCGTCAAGGGCGGCGCCCAGTTCCGATTTACCCTGCCCGTGGGCGCCCCGGCCTTCCTGTCCCAGGGCTGAGCGGCCGCCCGCGGGCTCATCCGACCACACGCGCCCCTTAGACTCGACCTTTGGCACCTTTGGCAACCACCAGTGGCCAACGTCGTCGGGCGAAGCAGCGCGAACCGAAGCCAGCGAATCGGAAGCACGGGAAGAGATGTCGGCACCCAATAAGTCGTACGACCCTGTCGAGGTCGAGGCACTGAAACCGGAAGAGATCGAGCGCATGCGGGACGAGGCGCTCGCCGCCTTCGCCGCCGCGGGCGGTCTCGACGCGCTCCACGAGGCCAAGGTCGCGCACACCGGCCCCACCTCCCCGCTGTCCCTCGCCAACCGCGAGATCGGCGCGCTGCCCCCGCAGGCCAAGGCCGAAGCGGGCAAGCGCGTGGGCATGGCCCGCGGTGCCGTGAACAAGGCCCTCGCCGCCCGCCAAGCCGAGCTGGAGGCCGAGCGCGACGCCCGGGTGCTGGTCGAGGAGGCAGTGGACGTCACGCTGCCGCACGACCGCCTCCCGGCCGGCGCCCGGCACCCGCTCACCACGCTCTGCGAGCGCATCGAGGACGTCTTCGTGGCCATGGGCTACGAGGTCGCCGAGGGCCCCGAGGTCGAGACGGAGTGGTTCAACTTCGACGCCCTGAACTTCGGCCCCGACCACCCGGCCCGCGCCATGCAGGACACCTTCTTCGTGCAGGGCAAGGCTGCTGCTGATAGCGGCTCCGCCGCGGGGTCGGCCGAGTCCGGCGTCGTCCTGCGCACCCACACCTCCCCGGTGCAGGTCCGCGCGATGCTCGACCGCGAGCCGCCCGTCTACGTGGTCTGCCCGGGCCGTGTCTACCGCACGGACGAGCTGGACGCGACCCACACCCCGGTCTTCACCCAGGTCGAGCTCCTCGCCATCGACGAGGGCCTGACCATGGCCGACCTCAAGGGCACCATCGAGCACATGGTGCGCTCGCTGTTCGGCGAGGGGCTGACCACGCGGCTGCGCCCGAACTACTTCCCCTTCACCGAGCCCTCCGCCGAGCTGGACATGCAGTGCTATGTCTGCCGCGGCGAGTCGGCCGGCAACCCCGACCGTCCGTGCCGCACCTGCTCCAGCGAGGGCTGGATCGAGCTGGGCGGCTGCGGCATGGTCAACCCGCGGGTGCTGATCGCCGCGGGCATCGATCCGGAGAAGTACAGCGGCTTCGCCTTCGGGTTCGGCATCGAGCGACTGCTGATGTTCCGCCACAACGTCGAGGACATGCGAGACATGGTCGAAGGTGACGTGCGCTTCACCCGGCCGTTCGGGATGGAGATCTGATGCGCGCCCCGCTTTCCTGGCTGCGGGAATACGTCGACCTGCCCGCGGGCGAGACCGGCCGTGACGTACAGGCCGAGCTCATCGCCGCAGGTCTCGAGGTCGAGCGCGTCGAGCAGCTCGGCACCGGCCTCACCGGACCCCTGGTCGTCGGCCAGGTCCTCACCATCGAAGAGCTCGAAGGCTTCCGCAAGCCGATCCGCTTCTGCACGGTCGACGTCGGGCAGGCCAACGGCACCGGCGAGCCGCAGGAGATCGTCTGCGGCGCCCGCAACTTCTCCGTCGGCGACAAGGTCGTCGTCGTGCTGCCCGGCGCCGTGCTCCCCGGCGACTTCGCCATCGCCGCCCGCAAGACCTACGGCAAGACCTCGCACGGCATGATCTGCTCGGGCGAAGAGCTCGGCATGGGCGACGACGGCACGCACGGCATCATCGTGCTCCCGCAGGAGTACGAGCCCGGCACCGACGCCATCGAGCTGCTGGAGCTCGTCGACGAGGTCCTGGACATCGCCGTCACCCCCGACCGCGGCTACTGCCTGTCCATGCGCGGCATCGCCCGCGAGCTGGCCACCGCCTACGGCCTGCCGCTGCGCGACCCGGCCCTGCTGGACGTCCCGGCGCCCAACAGCTACGGCTACCCCGTCCAGGTCGCCGACCCGGCCGCCTGCGACCGCTTCACCGCCCGCACGGTCACCGGCCTCGACGCCGAGGCGCGCTCCCCGATCTGGCTCCAGCGCCGCCTGCAGAAGGCGGGCATGCGCCCGGTCTCGCTCACCGTGGACATCACCAACTACGTGATGCTCGAGCTGGGCCAGCCGCTGCACGCCTACGACCGCACGCGCATCCAGGGCGCCATCGGCGTCCGCCGCGCCGAGCCCGGCGAGAAGCTCACCACCCTCGACGGCACCAAGCGCGTCCTGGACGCCGAGGACCTGGTCATCACCGACGACCGCGGCCCCATCGGGCTCGCGGGCGTCATGGGCGGAGCCGAGACCGAGATCGCCGACCACGGGGCCGCCACGAGCTCCACCGAGGTCGTCATCGAGGCCGCGCACTTCGACCCCATCGTCGTCGCCCGTGCCGCCCGCCGCCACAAGCTCTCCTCCGAGGCGGCCAAGCGCTTCGAGCGCGGCGTCGACCCGCAGGCGGCCTCCGCGGCCGCCCAGCGCACTGTCGACCTGCTGGTGCTGCTCGCGGGCGGCACCGCCGAGGCCGGAGTCACCGAGGTCGTCACCCCCAGCGGCCCGCACACCATCGCGATGCGCGCCGACCACCCGGACCGTGTCGCCGGCGTCCGCTACGGCCGCGAGAGCGTCGTGCGCCGCCTGCAGCAGGTCGGCTGCGACGTCTACGGCCAGGACGAGCTGATCGTCACCGTCCCCAGCTGGCGGCCCGACCTGACCGACCCCAACGACCTCGCCGAAGAGGTCATCCGGCTGGAGGGCTACGAGAACCTGCCCTCCACCCTGCCGCAGCCGCCCGCCGGGCGCGGCCTGACCGAGCGGCAGCGCCTGCACCGCCGCGTCGGCCGGGCACTGGCCGGGGCCGGCTACGTCGAGGCGCTCAACTACCCCTTCGTGGGCGACGAGGCCCTCAACCACCTGGGCCTGGAGGCCGACGACCCGCGCCGCACCGCCGTGCGCCTGGTCAACCCGCTCTCCGACACCGAGCCCGCGCTGCGCACCACCCTGCTGCCGGGGCTGTTCGCCGCCCTGCGCCGCAACGACGGCCGCGGTGAGCACGACCTGGCGCTCTTCGAGACCGGCCTGGTCTTCCGGCCCACCGGTGACGAGGCCACCCCGGTCCGGCTGCCGGTCGACCGCCGCCCGACCGACGAGGAGATCGCCGCCCTCGACGCCGCGCTGCCCCGGCAGCCGCGCCGTGCCGCGGTGGTCCTCGCCGGCGCCCGCGAGCAGACCGGCTGGTGGGGCCAGGGCCGCCCGGCCACCTGGGCCGACGCCGTCGAGGCCGGCCGGACCGTGGCCCGCGAGGCGGGCGTCGAGCTGATCGTCCGCCAGGACCAGCACGCGCCGTACCACCCCGGCCGCTGCGCCGCGCTGCTCGCCGTGGTCGACGGCCAGGAGACGCTCGTCGGCAACGCGGGCGAGCTCCACCCGCGCGTCACCAAGGCGTTCGGCCTGCCCGAGCGCACCTGCGCGATGGAGATCGAGCTGGACCTGCTGGAGCGGGCCCGCACGGGCGCCCTCCAGGCCCCGCACGTCTCCGCCTTCCCGGTGGCCACCCAGGACGTCGCGCTCGTCGTCGACGCCTCGGTCGCCGCGGCCGACGTCGAGGCCGCGCTCAAGGCCGGCGCCGGTGAACTGCTGGAATCGCTGCGCCTGTTCGACGTCTTCACCGGCGAACAGCTCGGCGAGGGCAAGAAGTCGCTGGCGTACGCGCTGCGCTTCCGCGCCGACGACCGCACCCTGACCGCCGAGGAGGCCTCGGCGGCCCGCGAGGCGGCGGTCCGCTCGGCCGTCGAGCGCACGGGCGCGGTGCTGCGCGGCGCATAGCACCGCACGGCAGCTGCGCCGTCCGCACAGGTGAGGGGCGCCCCGGAGATCCGGGGCGCCCCTCGCGTCTGTCACGCGTGATGGCCGAGCACCACCCGAATATCACTCAATGGGTGGAATCGGGAGGTCGGGTCGTTACTTCGGCGTGAAGGCTCGGCAAGAATCGTGCGCGTCATTGCTGCTATGGGGGGCCGACGGCATGATCCGTACAGGGGCGGTGCGCTGCCGGCGGAATCTGGTGTTGGCGCTTCCCGGACTCTGGGTGCTCGCCGTGGTCGTCTGGGAGCTGGTCAGCCCGCTCGGCACACAGTTCGTCGAACTGCTCGCCGCCGCGCCCGCGATCGCCTGTGCGGGCAGCGGCCGCCGCCAGTGCGTCGTGCTCGGCGGCGGCTGCGCGCTCTTCGCGCTCCTCCCGCTCGGCTCCGCCGGGCGCGCCGCCCCCGGCACCCGGCTCGGCACCTGCTGCGCGATCCTTGCCGTCGTCGCCGCCAGCTACCTCACCTCCGGCCGCGGCCGCAGGCTCGCCCAGGAGCTGGAGCGGGTCAAGGAGATCGCGGCCACCGCACAGCACGCCCTGCTGCGCCCCGTGCCGCCCCGGCTGGGCGGCCTCACGCTCGCCGGCGGGCACCTGTCGGCGAGCGAAGGCGCCCTGGTCGGCGGCGATCTCTACGAGGCCCTGGCCACCCCGTACGGCGTGCGGGTCGTCATGGGCGACGTCCGCGGGCACGGGCTGCCCGCGCTCGGCATCGTCGCCGCGCTCCTCGGCAGCTTCCGCGAAGCCGCCCACGACGAGAGCGAACTCCCCGGCGTGCTGCGCCGCCTGGAGCGCGCCCTGCACCGGCACCTCGGCGACGGGGCGTGCGGGGAAGCACAGCCGGAGCGGCAGTCGGCCGAGGAGTTCGCGACCGTGCTGCTGCTCGAAGTCCGCGAGGACGGCGAGGTCGTGGCGCTCAACTGCGGGCACCCCTGGCCGCACCGGCTCTCCGCCCTGGGCCACGGCCGCAGCAGCCGTGCCGTCGCCATGGCGCCCGGCGACCCCATGCCGCCGCTCGGGATGTTCCCGCTCCCCGCCGACACCCCACCGCTCGCCCTGGACCGGCTGCTGCCCGGCGAGGCTCTGGTGCTGCATACGGACGGCGCCGAGGACGCCCGGGACGCGGCGGGGGAGTTCTTCCCGCTCACCGGGGTCCTCGCCGAGGCGGCCCATGGCCGGTCCGTCGTCCCCTCGGCCGTCGTCGAGCACGTCCGGGGCGCCCTGCTGAGGCACACCGGCGGCGTGCTCACCGACGACTTCGCCCTGCTGGCCCTGCGCAACGACCACCCGCGCTCGCCGGCCGCCATGGCCGCCCTGCCGCCCGTCCGTTCCTGCCTGCGCGAGTGAACGCCCGTCCGTCCGTGGCCCGTTCACACCCCGTGCGAATCGATCTCCACTACGCTGAGCCCACCGAGCGCATCGGAGGGCAGGGATGGAGCCCAACACACTGCTCGACGCCATCCTGGACGAGGCGGGGATATCCCACGCCGGTCTGGCCGCCCACGTCAACGCGGCGGGCCGGGCCCGGGGGCTGGCGTTGCGCTACGAACACACCGCCGTCGCCCGCTGGTTGAAGGGTCAGCGCCCGCGCGGTCAGGTGCCCGACCTGATCTGCGAGGTCCTCGGCGAGCGGCTGCACCGCGCGCTGACCCTCGACGACATCGGGCTCGGCACCCCCGGCACCCCGCGGGTGCCCGGCACCCCGCTGTCCGGCTTCGTCGAGCGCGCCACCGCCCTGTGGCGCTCCGACGAGCAGCAGCGGGAGCACATCGTGCGCGCCCCCGCGGTCACCGGCACCCCCGCCGTCATCCCCGTGTGGGAGTGGGAGAACCCGCCCGAGGACGCCGACGTCTCCCGGCGCGGACTGACCCGGGTCTCGGCCGACGACATCGAGATGCTCCGCGCGGCCCGCGCCCACTACGAGCAGATGTACCGCAAGGCCGGGGGCATCGCGACCCGCGTCCGCGTCGTCGGTTTCCTCAACTCCGAGGCGGCGCCGCTGCTGCGCGGCGCCTACTCGGATGCCACCGGGCGCCAGCTGCACCGCGCCACCGGCGGCCTGGTGGCCGTCGCGGGCATCTGCGCCTACGACTCCGATGCGCACGGACTCGCCCAGCGCTACTTCCACCAGGCCCTGCGGCTGGCCAAGGCCAGCGGGGACCGGGGCCTGGGCGCGTATGTGATAGCCCTCCTCGTCAACCAGTCGCTCTTCATGGGGGAGTACCGGCAGGCCGTCGCCTTCGCCGAATCCGCGCTCCGCGCCGCCGGCGCGCAGCTGACCCCGGCGCTCGCCGCCGACCTCTACGCCATGCAGGCCAAGGCATACGCCCGGCTCGGCGACGGCCAGGGCGCGCTCGGCTGCATCCGGCGCGCCGAAGCGGCCGCCGAACGCATCCACCGTGGCCAGGAGCCCGCCGAAACCGGCTACGTCCAGCCCGGCCTGGTGAACGTACAGGTGGCGGAGGCGCTGCTGAGCCTCGGCGACCTCGGACCCGCCCGTGAGCATGCGGACCGGGCCGTCGACACCCCCGCGCACGACCGGGGCCGTGTCCACCGGCTCGCCATGCTCACGCACATCGAGCTGCGTCAGGGAGACGCGGACAAGGCGGTGGCCACCGCACGGGAGATGACCGAGCAGGCGAGAGGCATGGAATCGCAGCGCTTACGGGACCGGCTCCGTGCGGTGCGCGAGCACCTGATCGAGAGTGGGTGCGCGGCCACGGCCGAGGCCGCCGAGATGATCGACGGGGCGCTGCGCGTGCCCTTGTGAGGAGTGTCGTGAGGACAGCGCCCGGGAGGTGGCCACCTCGGCGGAAGGTGGCAGACACGTGCGTTGGAAGAATCTCAAGGAACTGACGGTCTACGAGAACCGCTGGTTCCAAGTCAATCTCGCGGATGTCGAACTCCCCGACGGCCGTCACCTCGACCACTTCCTCATCAGGCTGCGGCCCGTCGCCGTGGCCACGGTGGTCAACGCGGCCAACGAGGTGCTGCTGCTCTGGCGGCACCGTTTCATCACCGACAACTGGGGCTGGGAGCTGGCCGCGGGCGTCGTCGAGGACGGCGAGGACATCGCCTTCGCGGCGGCCCGCGAGATGGAGGAGGAGACCGGCTGGCGGCCGGGGCCGCTCAAGCACCTGATGTCCGTCGAGCCGTCCAACGGCCTCACCGACGCCCGGCACCACATCTACTGGTCGGATGAGGCGGAGTACATCGGTGACCCGGAGGACGGCTTCGAGTCGGACCGGCGCGAGTGGGTGCCGCTGAAGCTGGTGCCCGACCTGATCGCCCGCGGCGAGGTGCCGGCCGCCAACATGGCGGCGGCGCTGCTGCTCCTGCACCACATCCGGCTCGGCTGACGGGCCCGGAGGACAGGGCGCGCTCACCGTCCCGAGGCCTGCCAGACGGCGACCGCGAGGCCGGCCAGGCCGGTGAGCGCGGCAAGTGACGCCAAGGGCCATTTGCCGTGCTCCAGGGCCCGCAACCGCTCCTCGACCTCGGTGAGGTCGCGCTCGGCCTGGTCGCTGCGCTGGGTGAGGAGGGCGAGGTGGCCGTCGATGCGGACGACGCCGACGTCGAGGCTGCGCCTGAGCTCCGCGAGCTCGGCCGCCTTCGCGGCGTGCTCGGGATGGATGGTCACGGTCCGTACCCCTTCCGGAAGAATCTCCGCGTGTTTGCGTAACGAGGCGAGTCAACCGCGTGGGCGGGCGGGGCGGGAGCGTGTGCGGAGGGTATCTGCGGGTCAGTGGCGCACACCCCGTGCGAACGACGGCCCCCGGCGCGGAAGAGCGCCGGGGGCCGGTCGGGGAAAAGCAGGTCAGTAGGTGTAGAAACCCGACCCGGTCTTGCGGCCGAGGCGGCCTGCGTCGACCATCCGCTGCAGCAGCGGGGGAGCGGCGTACAGCGGTTCCTTGTACTCCGCGTACATGCTGTCGGCGACCGAGGCGACCGTGTCGAGGCCGATCAGGTCGGCGAGCTTGAGCGGGCCCATGGGGTGGGCGCAGCCCATCTCCATGCCGTTGTCGATGTCCTCGCGGCTGGCGATGCCCGACTCGAACATCCGGATGGCGGAGAGCAGGTAGGGGATCAGCAGGGCGTTGACGACGAAGCCGGAGCGGTCCTGGGCCCGGATGGCGTGCTTGCCCAGGACCTTGCCGACCAGCGCCTGGGCGCGCTTGATCGTCTCCTCGCCGGTGGTGAGCGCCGGGATCAGCTCGACGAGCTCCTGCACCGGGGCCGGGTTGAAGAAGTGGATGCCGATGACCCGGTCCGGGCGGGAGGTCGCCACGGCCAGCTTCACCAGCGGGATGGAAGAGGTGTTGGAGGCCAGGATGGCGTCCGGGCGGGTGACCACCTGGTCGAGCACCTGGAAGATCTCGGTCTTGACCTGCTCGTTCTCGACGACCGCCTCGATGACCAGGTCCCGGTCGGCGAATTCGCCGAGGTCCGTGGTGAAGCTCAGGCGCGCCAGGGTCGCATCGCGCTCCTCCTCGGTCATCTTGCCGCGCTCGGCGGCCTTGCCCAGGGAGTTGGTCAGCCGGGTGCGGCCCAGCTCCAGGGCCTCACCGGTGGTCTCCGCGACCTTGACGTCCAGGCCGGAGCGGGCGCACACCTCCGCGATGCCCGCGCCCATCTGGCCGCAGCCCACCACCCCGACGCGTGCCACGTCTGCCACAGTGTCCGTCACATCGTGCCTTTCGCTGATCTTCGTCGACCGGCGGGAGGCCGAAGGTCGTCCGGCTGCCGCCTTGGGAAAAGACGTTACTCCGCGCGGCGGGGTGCCCGGCGGGCCGGGGCGGGCATGCTGTGCGCAGACGGTGCACCCGTTGCGACGGGACGACAGCGAGAGGGGGCCCGCATATGGGGCGTATGGGTCGAAGGTCGTTCACCGTGGCCTCCGTGGCCTCCGTGGCGGGTGTGCTGGCCACCGGTGAAGCGGCCGCGCAGACAGTGGCCGAAAAAGGCGCCCATGACCGGAAGCGAGAATTCCGCGGCATGTGGGCGGCCACGGTGGTCAACGTCGACTGGCCCTCACGACCGGGCCTGCCCCCCGATCGGCAACGCGCCGAGCTGCTCGGGCTGTTCGACACCGCCGTGGCCCGCCGGCTCAACGCCGTGCTGCTGCAGATCCGCCCGACGGCGGACGCCTTCTGGCCCTCGCCGTACGAGCCCTGGTCGGAGTACCTGACCGGCACTCAGGGGCGCTCGCCCGGCTGGGATCCGCTGGCCTTCGCGGTGCGCGAGGCCCACCGGCGCCGGCTGCAGCTGCACGGCTGGTTCAACCCGTACCGGGTGGCCAATCACACTGACCCCACGCGGCTCACCCCGACCCACCCGGCGCGCAGACACCCGGACTGGGTGCTGCCCTACGGCGGCAAGCTCTACTACAACCCCGGCCTGCCCCAGGTCCGTCGCTTCGTCCAGGACGCCATCCTGGACGCCGTCCGGCGCTACGACCTCGACGGCGTGCACTTCGACGACTACTTCTACCCCTACCCCGTCGCCGGGCAGACCTTCGACGACACCGCGGCCTACGAGCGCTACGGCAAGGGCTTCCCCGACCGCGCGGCATGGCGGCGCGACAACATCGACCTTCTGGTGAGGGAGACGGGGGAGCGCATCAAGAGGTGCAGACGGGAGGTGCGGTTCGGCATCAGCCCGTTCGCCGTCTGGCGCAACGCCGACACCGACCCCCGCGGCTCGGACACCCGGGCCGGGGTGCAGACCTACGACGACCTGTACGCCGACACCCGCAAGTGGGCCCGCGAGGGATGGATCGACTACATCGTCCCGCAGTGCTACTGGCACCTCGGCTTCGCCCCGGCCGACTACGCCAAGCTGGTGCCCTGGTGGGCACAGACGGTCCACGGCACGAAGACGCAGCTCTACATCGGTGAAGCCCTCTACCGCGCGGGCGATCCGGCACAGCCCTCCCCCTGGCAGGACCCCGCCGAGCTCTCGCGGCACCTCACGCTCTGCCACGAGCACCCGGAGGTCCTGGGGAATGTCTATTTCTCGGCCAAGCAGGTGGTCGCGGACCCCATCGGGGCGATGGCGCGCGTGGTGAAGGACCACTACCCCCACCGCGCACGCCCGCCGCGCTGAGCCGTGCGGCCACCGGGGCCGCTATGCGTTGCCGGTGGCCTTGCGGTGGTCCACCACGGAGTCGGGGCCGGGAGACATGACCGTCTCGTGGCCGTTCTCCGCACGGACACGGTACGGCGGTGTGCCGTTGGGGCCCAGCACCTCCACGATCTCCACGACGTGGTCCTCCTTGCCGACCACTCTGCCGTGCACAACCAACCGGTCGCCCTTGCTCGCATGCATCGACGGTGACCCTTCCGTTCGAGAGGGGACAGGTGCCTCGGACGCTCCCAGCCTAGGGTGACCGCCGGTATATGGCACGCGCAACGTACGAGCCCTATGCCCGCTGGGTCACCCCGATGCAGACCAGCACGGCCACGGCCGCCAGCGGCGCCGCCGGCGTCAGGTGCTCGCCCAGCAGCGCCACCGACCAGACGAGGGTGAGCAGCGGCTGCGCGAGCTGGAGCTGGCTCGCCTTGGCGATGCCGATCGCGCCCATCCCGCGGTACCACACCCATAGGCTCAGGAACTGGGCCGCGCCCAGCCACAGCATCCCCGCCGTCATCCGTCCGCCCAGGTGGACGGGCTCGACGGACAGGGCCACGGCCGCCCCGGCCAGGGCCAGGGGCAGGCAGAGCACCAGCGCCCAGCCGATGATCTGCCAGCCCGGCAGCTCGCGCGCCAGCTTGCCGCCCTCGGCGTAGCCCGCCGCGCAGATCAGCAGGGCGCCCAGCAGGTACAGGTCGCTCAGGCCGGGCCGGCCGCCGCTCTGCTGCACGGCGAAGACGACGACCACGGCGGCCCCGGTTAGTGCCGCGGCCCAGAACCGCCCGGAGTGCCGGGTGCGGGTGCGCACCGCCGCATACGCGGCCGTGGTCAGCGGCAGCAGGCCCACGACCACGGCGGCGTGCGAGGTCGAGGAGGTCTGCAGGGCGAGGGTGGTGAGCAGGGGAAAGCCGACGACGGTTCCGGCGGCCACCGCCAGCAGGCCGCCCAGATGCCGCCGCGCCGGAGGGGAGACCCGCCGGTCGAGCAGGCACCCGCCCGCGATCAGCCCGCCGAGTACGGCCCGGCACGCGGTCACCGACCAGGGGCCGAGCCCGTCCAGGGCCCACACGGTCGCCGGGAAGGTCAGCGAGAACATCGCCACGGCGAGCGCCGCGAGCAGGACTCCGCCGCTTACTGCTATCGCCACGCGGCCGGTAGCGCTATCTTGTGCTGTCATGCACGAGCGTAACAGCGTCGCCGAACTGGCTCTCACCCTGCGGAGCGAGCTCAACCGCTACTCTCCGGGTGAGAAGCTGCCGTCCAGTCGGGCACTGGTCGAGCGGTTCAGGGTCAGCCCCGTCACCGTCTCGCGGGCGCTGGCGACCCTGGCGGCCGAGGGCCTGGTCGTGACCCGCCCCGGCGCCGGGGCCTTCCGTGCCGAGCCGCACCCCGCTTCCGCACCGCCCGGCGACACCTCCTGGCAGCAGGTCGCGCTCAGCGCCGAGGCCGGCGAGGAGGCGGTGCCCCGGTCCGTGGACGCCGCCGGAGTGATCGCGAGCCTCGCCGGGCCGCCGCCCGGCGTCATCGAGCTCAGCGGCGGCTACCTCCACCCCTCCCTCCAGCCCGAACGCGCCCTGGCGGCCGCCCTCGCCCGGGCCGGCCGGCGCCCCGGCGCCTGGGAGCGCCCGCCCCTGGAGGGCGTGGCCGAGCTGCGCTCCTGGTTCGCCCGCGAGATCGGCGGCCCGACGGGCTCCGTCACCCCCTCCGGGGTCCTGGTCACCGCGGGCGGACAGAGCGCACTCACCACCGCGCTGCGCGCCCTCGCCCCGCCCGGCGCGCCCGTGCTCGTCGAATCGCCCACCTATCCCGGCGTGATCGCCGCCGCCCGCGCCTCGGGGCTGCGGCCCGTGCCCGTGCCCGTCGACGCCCAGGGCGTACGGACCGATCTGCTCGCCGAGGCGTTCCGGGCCGGCCGGGCGCGGGTCTTCGTCTGCCAGCCGCTCTTCCACAATCCGACCGGCTCCGTCCTCGCCGAGGACCGCCGCCGAGAGGTGCTGCGCATCGCCCGCGAGGCGGGGGCCTTCGTCGTCGAGGACGATTTCGCGCGCCGTCTCGCACACGAGGATGCGCCGCCGCTGCCGCCCACGCTCGCCTCCGAGGACGCCGACGGCGTGGTCGTCCACGTCTGTTCGCTGACGAAGTTCACCTCGCCCAGCCTGCGGGTGGGCGCCCTCGCCGCCCGTGGCCCGGTTCTCGACCGGCTGCGGGCCATCCAGGTCGTGGACAGCTTCTTCGTGCCCCGGCCGCTGCAGGAGACCGCGGTCGAACTCGTCGGCTCGCCCGCCTGGCCGCGCCACCGCCGCGCCCTCGCCGCCGAGCTGCGCGTGCGCCGAGAGGCGCTGCTTGCGGCGCTCGGCCGCGAACTGCCCGGATCCGAGGTGGCGTACGTGCCGCCGGGCGGCTTCCACGTGTGGGTGCGGCTGCCCGACGGCACGGACGAATCCGCCCTCGCGGCGGCCACCCTGCGCGCGGGCGTCCTGGTCACGCCCGGCCGCCCCTTCTACCCCGCGGAGCCCGCGGCGCCGCACCTGCGCCTGTGCTTCGCCGCCGCCGCGGGGGTGGCGGAACTGAGGGAGGGCGTACGGCGGTTGGGTGCGGTGATGCGCGAGGTGTGACGGTCCCCGGCCTCAGCCACCGGCCGCGGCCCGCGCCGCGGCCCGGCGCAGCCACGCATGGGCCGGATCCGCATCCAGCCGTGCATGCCAGGCCATCCCCATCGGCACCTGCGGCAGCGACAGTGGAATCTCCAGCACCGCCAGCGGCATGACCTCGGCAGCCCGTGCCCCCACCGGTGCCGGCACCAACGCCAGGGCATCCGAGTGCAGAGCGAGGAAGCACGCCGTCATCTGCGTGGGCACCGTCGCCAGCACGTTCCGCCGCAGGCCGAGCTCCGCGAGGCGCTCGTCGACCACGCTGTGGAAGCGCCCCCGCCGCGAGACGGTGATGTGCGCGGCCGCCGCGAACCCCTCCACAGTCAACGGCCCTTGCGCGTGCGGGGAATCCGCGCGGCAGACGGCCGCATAGCCGTGCGGGGGCAGCTCCAGGCTCCGTACGTCGTGCGGGAGCTCCGGAAGATGGCCGATGTCCAGGTCGACGCGGTCGCGCAGGTCGGCGGGGTCCTCCTCGCACTCGGGCAGGATCCGCAGCCGGATGCCGGGCGCCTCACGCGCGATGCGGCCCGTCAGCTCCGGCCCGATGACGACGGCCAGGCCGTCGTTGGTGCGCACGGTGAACTGCCGTGCCACGGAGGCGATGTCGAGCGGCTGCGCCGGCTGCAGTGCGGCCAGCGCGCCGATGAGCGCCGCCTCCACCTGCGGACGGAGCTCCAAGGCCCGTGGGGTGAGGGCGAGTCCGCGCCCGGCCGGCACGAGGAGCGGATCCCCCAGCACCCGCCGCAGTCGGCCGAGCGTACGGCTCATCGCGGAGGCGGAGACGCTCATCTCGGCAGCCGCGCCCGTCACACTCCCCTCGCGCAGCAGGGCGTTGAGGGCCGGGAGCAGATTCATGTCCGGTAGCTGCATGCGGTCATAGTTGCATGCGGATCAAGGCTGGTATGACCACTCGGACCTTGTGGTCAACTGTCCCGGGCCCGAGGATGAGAGACATGATCGACGCCAAGCAACGCAACGTCGCGCTCCTGGTCGCGGGCTGCTTTTTTATGGAAAACCTGGACGGCACCATCGTGTCGACCGCCGCCCCGAGCATGGGCGCGGCCCTGGGCGTGGCCCCCGCCGCGATCGGCCTGGTCGTCACCGCCTACCTGGTGACGCTGGCCGTGCTGATACCCCTCAGCGGCTGGCTGACCGCCCGCTTCGGGGCGCGGCGGGTGTTCCTCACCGCCATCACCGTCTTCACCCTTGCCTCGCTCGCCTGCGCCCTGAGCGAGAACCTCGGGCAGCTGGTCGCCATGCGGGTGCTGCAGGGCGCGGGCGGTGCGATGATGGTGCCCGTCGGCCGGCTGATGGTCGTGGCGAAGGCGGAGAAGCCCGACATCCCGCGGCTCGTGTCGTACGTGGTCTGGCCGGCCCTCGCCGCCCCCGTCATCGCGCCGCTGCTCGGCGGCCTCATCACCACCTACGCCGACTGGCGCTGGATGTTCCTCGTCAACCTCCCGCTGGGGGCGGTGGCCTTCGCCGTCGCCTGGCGGCTCGTGCAGGCCGGGCCGGAGGCCGGCCGTCCGCCGCGCCTGGACTGGTGGGGCGTCGCCCTCACCTCCACCGGCCTCGGCGCCCTGACCTGGACCGCCCATCTGCTGTCCGCCGCAGGCGCGGCCTGGGGCCCGGCGGCCGCCACCGGTGCGCTGTCCGTCCTCCTGCTGGCGGCGGCGGCCCGTCATCTGCTGCGCACCGAGCAGCCGTTGGCCGACCTCCGAACGCTGAAGGTGGCCACCTTCAGGGCGTCGGTGTCCGGCGGTTCGCTGTTCTGGATCGTGGTGGCGGCTGTTCCCTTCCTGCTGCCGCTGCTGTTCCAGGAGGCCTTCGGCTGGAGCGCGGTGGAGTCCGGCACGGTGGTGCTCTTCGTCTTCGTGGGCAACATCGGCATCAAGCCCGCCACCAACCGGCTGCTCGACCGCTACGGCTTCCGTCCGCTGCTGCTGGCCGCCACCGCCGGGGTGGCGGCGACCACGCTGCTGTGCGGCTTCCTCACCGCGTCGACGCCGGTTGCCGCGATCGTCGTCCTCGCCGTCGTCAGCGGCGCCGCGCGCTCGCTGGGGCTGACCTGCTACCAGGTCATCGCCTTCGCCGACATGCCCCAGGAGCGCATGCGCCACGCCAACACCCTGCAGTCCACCGCCCAGCAGGCCGCGGCGGGCCTCGGCGTGGTGGCCGCCACGGTCGCCCTCCGCCTCGGCGGCCCCCTCGGCGACGCGCTGCCGGGCCGGCCCGGCGCGACCACCGCCTACCACGTGGCATTCGGCCTGCTCGCGCTCGTATCGCTGGGCGCCCTGGCCGGAGCCCTGCGGCTGCACCCGGCCGCGGGCGACGCGGTCCGCCGCCCGGCGGCGCCCAAGCAGCCCGCCCCGGCCGGGCGGTAGCGGTCAGGACGGCGGCAGGTGCCGGGCGAAGAAGGAGTGCACCCGGCGGCGCACCTCGGGCACCGCCACGGCCGGGGAGGCCGCGCCGACCAGAGCGTTCCGGTCGGCGGCGGGCATCAGTCCGGCGGCCTGCAACTGGGGTGCGAGCGCCGCGTAGTCGGTGAACACCCAGTGCGCGGCGTCGCGGATCCTCTCCCGGCGCGCGCATCCCCGCGGGTGGGCGAGCAGCGGGGTCCAGGACCGCTCCAGCTCCTCCCGGTGCGTGAAGCCGTCGCTGCCCAGCAGAAGCAGCGGCCGGCCCGCCCCGTACCGGGCCACCGGGAACAACTCCCCGGGCCGGCCGGGTGTTTGCGGAGTGTGGTCCAGATAGCCCTCCATGTTGACCGCCGCGCGGATGCGACCGTCCTCGTACAGCGCCTCGGCCGCGGTGGTGCCGCCCGCCGAATGGCCGTAGACGCCCACCCGTCGCATGTCCAGCGCGAGGCCCAGGCCCTCGGGCAGCGCGCGGCCCTTCGCATCCGGGTTCCGGCCCGCCGCCAGGGCCTCCAAAGAGTCCAGTACGAAACGGACGTCGGCGATCCGGGTGGTGATCGCGGTGTCGAAGCGGTGCGCATCCATGCGGGGGTCCCCGCGGAAGACGGTCGTACGGACCTTCTCCCGCCCCTGCATCGTGCCGGGGAAGTCCACCTCGCTCGCGTCGCCCGGGTGGTCGACGGTCACCACGATCCAGCCGTGGCTGGCCAGTTCACCGGCGAGCCCGGTGCCCATGGTGCGCGGGTCGCCGCCGCCGGGGCTGTACACCAGCACCGGCCGCCGCACGGTCTGTGCGGGGGCGCCCGTGTGCACGTACGTCAGGGTGGACCCCCAGTTCACGCCCTTGTCCGGCAGGTGGTGGAAGACGACGTCCACGTCCCGGAAGGCCTTCGCGGCGCCCTCGGTCAGCTGCGGTGCGAGGGGGTGGCCGTGGACGGTGCGGGCCGGATAGCAGACCGTGATCATCACCTCCCGGACGGGGATCGCCTCCCACGGGTCGCGCCGCTTGTGGTCGACGAGATACAGCGTGGCGGCCCCGACCGGGTGCGGGCCGCTCGGCGCGGGCAGCCGCAGGGTGAGCCCGTCCGCGGCCCGGGCCCGCGCGGTGCCCAGCGGTCCCGCGAGCACGAGCCCGGCGGCGAGTACGGACGAGGCGAGGAAGGTCCGCCGGTCCGTACCGACGGTCTTACGGATCAAGGAAGAGGTCATGCCGTGCATGCTGGCGCCCGGCGGCCGGTACGGGCGATGGTTGAGGCCCAGCCCGAAACGATGGCGCAGCGCCACCGGGGAGAGCAGTGATCCGCATCCGCCTGACGGCCGCCGACTTCGCCCGGGTGCGCTTCGCGTCCAGGCCGGCCCCGTTGCAAGAGCTCAACACCGCCCTCGGCATGATGGTCCGTCACGACGAGGAGCTGTTCTTCGGCAGGTGGCGACGGCGCGTGCTGCGCTGTCTGCCCGCTGCCGTCGAGCCGCTGGCCGACCTCGTCCCCGCCGGGCGGGCGCCCGGATTCCTCGACGTGACCGACGACAGCCTGGGGGAGGGGCTCGACACCGTCCGGTCCTGGCACCCCGACCGGGTCCGCTCCGAGATCGAGCGCGTCTACGCCGGCCACCCCGCGCCGCCCCCGCCGTGGATCCGCGGCCTGCACCGGGGCGATGCCGAGGCCTGGCGCCTCCTGTGCCGCGCCCAGCAGGCGGCCTTCGACACGATCGTGGGCCCCGTATGGCCCGTCGTACAGGACCTGCACCACCGGGAGTTCGCCCGCCGGGCCGTGGCCGTGGCCGAGCAGGGCATCGGTGCCGTGCTCGCCGGGCTCGTCCCCGGCGGCCGACTGCGGGGGGACGTCTGGGAGTTCGCGGGGCCCGGCGGCCTGGAGATCGAGCCGGGCGGCCGGGGCGTGCTCCTCCTGCCCGCCTTCCACTGGACCGGCCACCCCCTCATATCCGACCTGCCCAGCCGCCCCCTGGTCGTGACCTACCCGGCCGGTACGGGCCTTCCGCCCGCACCGGCCGGGCCGGGCGGCGCGGAGGACGCACTGGCCGCGGTGCTCGGCCGCACGCGCTTCGAGATCCTGCTTCTGCTGGCCGAGGAGCACACCACCGGCGACCTGGCGCGGCGCCTGCGCGTCAGCAACGCCACCGTCTCTGCCCACACGGCCGCACTGCGCGGTGCGGGCCTGGTCACCACGGCCCGCGCCGGACGCGCGGTGCTGCACCGGCGCACCGCCCTGAGCGCCTTGCTGGTGCAGCGCCGTACGGGCCCCGCCTCACGGGCCAGGTGAGTGGCACCCCTCGGTCAGCCGTCGAGATCCTCCACTTCGAGCCGGCCCAGCCGCTCGGGGTCGGCCAGGATGTCGATGGCCGTGACCTTGCCGTCGGTGACCGTGAAGCCCAGGACCGCCACCGGCCGCCCGTCCACGGTCGTGACGATGCCCGCCGCACCGTTGACGAGCGCGGGCCGGGCGGATTGCGAAACGCGCTGGAAGGTGAGCGCCTGCCCGGCCACCGCGGCCGCACCGCGCACCACCTTGGCCGCGGCCTCGCCCCCGGTGTCGGCGCGCAGCACGACGTCCGGGTCGAGCACGGCGACGAGCGCGTCGAAGTCGCCGTCCCGGGCCGCGGCGAGGAAGGCGTCGACGGCCTTCCGCTGACGGGTGAGATCGGCGTCGGGCACCGTGGCCGCCCCCTGCACCCGGCGGCGCGCCCGGCTGGCCAGCTGCCGGGCCGCGGCCGGGGTGCGCCCCACCATCGGGGCGATCTCGTCGAAGGGCACCGCGAACATGTCGTGCAGGACGTACGCGAGCCGCTCCGCGGGGCCCAGCGTCTGCACCACCACGAGCAGCGCCAGGCCGACCGAGTCGGCCAGCATCGCCTGGTGTTCGGGATCGATGGCCTCCACATGGCCGACGAGCGGATCGGGCACCCGTACGTCCAGCGGCTCCTCACCGCGCGAGGTGCGCGACCGCAGCATGTCGAGGCACACCCGGCCGACGACGGTCGTCAGCCAGCCGCCCAGGTTCTCGATGCCGTCGCTGTCGCTGCGCACCAGGCGCAGCCACGCTTCCTGCACCGCGTCGTCCGCCTCGGCCAGCGAGCCGAGCATGCGGTAGGCCACCGCCCGGAGATGGGTGCGGTGGGTCTCGAAGCACTCCGCCAGAAAATCTTTCTCGTCCATCGGTCACATTCTCTCTGCGCGTTCCGTCAGTGGGATGACGGACGAAATCCCGTCGATGTGACACGTGATGGAGGAGCACTCATGCAGGCACGTATGCAGAACCCCGCCCAGATCATTCCCGAGGCCATGCCGGCCGTCCTCAGCGTGGTCAAGGCCGCACACCGGGGCGGTGTGCCGGAGACGACCCTCCAGTTGGTGCACCTGCGGGCGAGCCAGATCAACGGCTGCAGCTACTGCGTCGACGGCGGCGTGCGCGGCGCCAAGCAGAAGGGCGAGACCGACGAGCGGCTCCACGCGGTCGCGGCCTGGCGGGACGCGCCGTACTTCACCGACGCCGAACGCGCGGCCCTGGCGCTCGCCGAGGCCGTCACCCGGCTCGCCGACCGCACCGACCCGGTGCCGGACGAGGTGTGGGACGAGGCGGCCGCGCACTACGACGAGAAGCAGCTTTCCGGGCTGCTCCTGTGGATCGGCCTGACCAACCTCTTCAACCGGCTCAACGTGCCCACCAAGCAGCCCGCGGGCGCCGCCTGGTAGGACAGCGCCCGCGCGCGGGCCTTACGGAGCCGGGGTGAACACCAGCGAGGCGTTGTGGCCACCGAAGCCGAACGAGTTCGTCAAGGCGGCGGTCACCGCGCCCCGCCGGGGCGCGCCCGCGACGACGTCGAGGGGCACCTCGGGGTCGAGGCGGTCGAGGTTCGCGGTCGCGGGGACGACGCCGTCGCGGACCGCGAGGAGCGCGGCCAGCGCGCCGAGCGCCCCGGCGGCACCGAAGAGGTGACCGGTCATCGACTTGGTCGCGGTGACGGACGGATGGGTGCCGATGGCCTCGGCGACCGACCGTGCCTCGGCGAGGTCGCCCATGGGCGTCGACGTCGCGTGCGCGTGCACATGCTGCACATCCAGCGGGGACAGTCCCGCGGAGGCCAGGGCGAGCCGCATCGCGCGGACCTGGCCCTCCGGATGCGCGGCGGTGATGTGGTGGGCGTCCGAGGTGACCCCCGCACCGGCCAGGGTGGCGTGGGCGCGGGCCGCCCGCGCGGCGGCGAAGGAGGCACGCTCCAGCACGACCACGGCGGCCCCCTCGCCGATCACGAACCCGTCCCGGTCGGCATCGAAGGGCCGGGAGGCCCGCTGCGGCTCGTCGTTGCGCGTCGAGTGCGCCTTGGCCTGCGAGAACCCGGCCAGCGGCAGCGGATGGATGCAGGCCTCCGCGCCGCCCGCCACGACCACGTCGGCCCGGCCCAGCCGGATCAGGTCCAGCCCCATCGCGATCGCCTCCGCCCCGGATGCGCAGGCGCTGACCGGGGTGTGGGCGCCGCCCTTGGCCCCGAGCTCGATGCTGACCCAGGCCGCGGGCCCGTTCGCCATCAGCATCGGAACGGTGTGGGGGGAGACCCGCCGCACCCCGGACGCCTCCAGCACGTCGTCCTGCGCCAGTGTGGTGAGCACGCCGCCGGTGCCCGTGCCGATCACCACGGCGAGCCGTTCCGGATCGACCTCCGGCCGCCCCGCGTCGCCCCACGCCTCCCGCGCCGCGACGAGCGCGACCTGCTCGCAGCGGTCCATCCGGCGGGCCTGCACCCGGTCCAGCACCTCGGTCGGCTCGACCGCGAGCCGCCCCGCGATCCGCGCGGGCAGCGCCTCGGCCCACTCTTCCTCGATCCTGCCGATCCCGGACCGCCCGTCGAGCATCGCCCGCCAGGTCGACACGGCGTCCCCGCCGAGCGGAGTCGTGGCCCCGAGACCGGTGACCACCACGGCGTCGGTGTGAGTGCTCATGGACTACCCCCTTTGTGTTACTGCTACAACTCCCGCGATCGCGGCCGCGAGAGGAAGATCAACCTGTGGGCAACTCTGCCAGGGTGGTGATGGAGGGTCGGATGCCGTGATCGACGGAGTGGGTCGCCGGGGATTTGTAGGGTCCGCCTATTTTCTGCGCCCGATGCGGCCTGCTCGGCGGCCCCCTACCCGTAGTACTCGCGAGCTACGCGGCAGGTGCCCTCTCCGGCGGGACGCCGACCACCCGCGCTGATCCATAGCTTCGGTGCCGAACCCACGACGGAGAAATCCGGCACCGGAAGGACCACCCACCATGGCGCCCCGCCCGCCCCGCAGCCGCTTGCGGCGCACCCTGCTCGCCGCACTCGTCATCGGCTCGGTGACCCTGCCGGTGCTGGGCGCGGCCCGCCCCGCGGCCGTACCGGCGCCCGCGCCCTCCGCGCTCGCCCCGCTGCGGGCCGCCACCCCCGCCGCCCTCGCCGAGCGGTACGCCGCAACCCGCGCCGACATCCGGGCCGCCGAGCGGGCCGCCACGGACCACGGCGACCTGCGGCGGGCCGCCGCGCTGCACGCCATGGCCGAACCGGCCCGCCACTTCCTCTCGTTCGACGGCCGCGACGGCGGCCGCACCGCCGAGGTCTTCGGCGACCTGTCCCGGGCCGAGCGGACAGCCGTCCTCGTCCCGGGCTCGGACACCAGTCTCGACCGGTACGGACGCCTGCAGGCCGGTGCCACGGCACTCCAGCGGCAACTCGGCGACCGCTCCGCCGTCGTCGCCTGGCTGGGATACCGGACACCGGCCACGGTGAGCCTCGATGCAGTGACCCCCGGCCGCGCCGCCGCCGCGGCCCCGGCGCTGCGGCGGTTCGTCGGCGAGCTGGGCGCGCTCAAGCCCGCCACCCGGATCTCCCTGCTGTGCCACTCCTACGGCTCCGTGGTCTGCGGCCGGGCCGTGTCCGGCCTCGACGTCGCGGACGTCGTCCTCTACGGCAGCCCCGGCATCGGGGTCGGCACCGCCGCCGCGCTGCACACCCGGGCCACCGTCTGGGCCGGCCGCGGCACCGGCGACTGGGTCGCCGAGGTGCCCCACGCGCACCTCACGCTCCCCTTCGCGACCCTCGGCTTCGGGACGGACCCCCTCTCGCCGCGCTTCGGCGCCCGGATCTTCGCGGCGGGCGACGGCGGACACAGCGACTACCTCGCCCCCGGCTCCGTCTCCCTGGCCAACATCGCCCGGATCGTCTCCGGCCGGACCCCCGCCGAGGAGGGCCGTCATGCGTGACCTCGTCCGCCGGATCGATTCCGCGACCCCACCCGGCCGCGACCGCGCCGTCGACGCGCTGCGCGCCTTCGCCATCTCCGGCGTCGTGCTCGGCCACTGGCTGGTGACGGCCCTGGTGGTCGACAGCGGCACGGTCCGCGCCGTCAGCCCGCTCCACTACATGCCCCTGCTGACGCCGGTCTCCTGGGTCGTCCAGACCCTCGCGGTCTTCTTCCTGGTGGGCGGCTACGCCGGCGCCACGGGTTACTCCGCGGCCCGCGCCCGCGGCGCGACGTACGGGCAGTGGCTGCGCGCCCGGGGCGCACGGCTGTTCCGGCCGGTCGCCGCCGTGCTGGTGGTGTGGGCCGTGGCCGCCACCGCGATGCTCGCCCGCGGAGCCGGCCTGGACACCGTGCACACGCTGTTCAAGCTGGTCGTCTCCCCCCTCTGGTTCCTGCTGGTCTTCACCGCGCTGACGGCGGCGACCCCGCTGGTCGCCCGGCTGCACCCGGCGTGGCCGCTGGCCGTCGTGCTCCTCGTCGACCTGATCCGGTTCGGCCTCGGCGGACCGGCGTGGCTCGGCTGGATCAACGTGGCGGCGGGCTGGCTCGTCCCGTACTGCCTGGGCGCGATGTGGGCCCGGGGCGCTCTGCGCGGCCGTGCGACGGGGTGGGCCCTGCTGCTCGGCGGCGCCGCGGCCACCGCCGCACTCGTCCTCGCCGCCGGCTACCCGGCCTCCATGGTCGGCGTGCCCGGTGAGCGGATCTCCAACCTCAACCCGCCCACCCTCGCCGCCGTCACCTTCGGCCTCGCCCAGTGCGGCGCGGCCCTGCTGCTGCTCGGCCCGCTGCGGCGGGTGCTCGCCCGGCCCGCCGCCTGGGCCGCGGTGGCCCTGCTGAACCTCTCCGCCATGACGGTCTTCCTCTGGCACCAGACCGCGATGATGACGGTCACCTCGCTCGGACTCCTCGCGGGCTGCCCCCTGCCCGGCCTGCACACCGTCCCCGACGGCCCGGCCTGGGTGTGCGCCCGGCTGGCGTGGCTGCCGGTGTTCGCCATGGCGCTGCTGATCTGCCTGGCCGCGTTCCGCGCGTACGAGCACGGGCGGCACACACGTGGCGCTCGCGGCCGGGTCGTACGCGAGCAGCGGCCCGCACGGGCCACGGAGGTGCCGCGTGTCTAGAGTGGATCTTGTGAAGTGGGGGAACGGGGAGGACGGCCGACGCGCGCCGACCGTGCGGCAGGTGGCGCGCGCCGTGCGTGAGGACCTGCTGACGCTGTCCCGCGACCCGCTGCCGCGCTCGGCCTGGATGGGCCGGGTGCCGCACGTCCATGCGGTGGCAGTCGTCTTGCTGGTGGGCTGGGCCAACGCCGCCCAGCACGTAGGGGGCGTCGGGACCTCGCCCACCGGGGTGCTGCTCGGCCTGCTCGAGTGCGGCGCCGCCCTTCTCGCGCTGTCCCGCCCGGTGCCCGCCTGGTGGCTCTCGACGGCAGTGCTCGTCGCCGTGGCGGTCTTCCGGGAAGACACCATGAACCCCAACGTGCTGTTCCCCTGGAACGTCGAGGGCATCGCGCTGCACACCCTCGTGCTGCTCCTCCTCGCGCTGCGCGCCCGCCCCTGGGTCACGGCCACGGCGCTGGGCATCACGGTCCTGGCGGGGCTGGGCAACATGTCCTTCACGACACAGGCTCACAACTCCGGCCTGGGCATCGGCACGGTGTTCTTCGCGGCCGCGGCGGCGGTCGGCGCCTCGCTGCGCATGAGCCGGCTGGCCCGGACGCGGCTGGTCGTGCAGGAGGAACTCACCGCCGAGGAGCGGGCCCGGCGCACCCTCCTGGAGGAGCGCAACCGGATCGCCCGCGAGCTGCACGACGTGGTCGCCCACCACATGTCGGTGATCTCCATCCAGGCGCAGGTCGCCCCGCACCTGGTCGAGAACCCGTCCGAGGAGCTGAGGGAGAACCTCGCGGGCATCCGCGAGAACGCGGTCGAGGCCCTCGCCGAACTGCGCCGGGTGCTTGGCGTCCTGCGCTCCGAGGACGCCCTGGCGGACGGCGTGCGGCACGCCCCGCAGCCCACCCTGGACCGGCTGGACGAGCTGGTCGGCAAGGTGCGGGGCGCCGGGCTCACCGTCACCACCAGGACCACCGGGGAGCGGTGCCCGCTGCCGCCGGGCGTCGAGCTGTCGGCGTTCCGCATCGTGCAGGAGGCGCTCAGCAACGTCATGCGCCACTCGCCCGGGGCGACGGTGCGGGTGGAGATCGGCTACCGCCGGTCCGGGGTCATGGTCCGCATCGCCAACACCGCCCCGGACCGCCCCGCCCCGCCCTCGCCGGGCGCCGGCCACGGACTGCTCGGCATGCGGGAGCGCACCGCCATGCTGGGGGGCGAACTCGCCGCCGGAGCCACCCCCGACGGCGGCTACGAAGTGACCGCGATCCTGCCCACCCAGGCCCTCCCCAAGGACGACTCGTGACCATCCGCGTACTGATCGCCGACGACCAGGTCATGGTCCGTCAGGGCTTCACCGTGCTGCTCAACGCCGAACCCGGCATCGAGGTCGTCGGCCAGGCCGTCGACGGCCTCGACGCCCTCGCCAAGGCCGACGAACTCGACCCCGACGTCGTCCTGATGGACATCCGCATGCCCGGACTCGGCGGCATCGAGGCGACCCGCCGCATCACCGCCCCCTCCCCCGAGCTCTCCGAGCAGGGGGGACCCCCAGCCACCGTCAAGGTCCTGGTGCTGACCACCTTCGACCTCGACGAGTACGTGTACGAGGCGCTGCGCGCGGGCGCGTCCGGCTTTCTGCTCAAGGACGCCTCGGCGGCCGAACTCGCCCAGGCGGTCAGAGTGGTGGCGGGCGGCGACGCCCTGCTCGCCCCGAACATCACCAAGCGCCTGATAGCCGAGTTCTCCCGGATGGCCGCCGCTCCCCGCGCCCCCCTCAAGGACCGGATCGGCGGCCTGACGGAACGCGAGACGGAGGTCCTGTCCCTGATCGCGCAGGGCCTGTCCAATGCGGAGATCGCCGCGAGACTGGTGGTGGCGGAGCAGACGGTGAAGACCCATGTGAGCCGCATCCTGGTCAAGCTGGGCCTGCGCGACCGCACCCAGGCCGCGGTCTTCGCCTACGAGACGGGCCTGATCCGCCCCACCGGGTACTAGGGCGTGTCCGGTGGGTCGGCACAGGCCCCGCGACTCCCCCAGCTACCGCCGGGAGGTGCCCCCAGCGCCAGACGCCGCGGGGCCCGCACTGACCCATCGGACACGCCCTAGGGCGTGTCCGCCGTCATCCGCCGCCGCGCCAGATGTTGTCGAAGGCCGCATCCTCGATGACCTTCCGCTGTCGCACGGCCCCCAGCTCCACCAGCGCGTCGCTGACGGCGGCCAGCACTGTCGCCACGGCGTCGTCGGTCACGTCGGGGGAGTCCCCGGTCCGCTTGCTGCCGACCCCGACCGCCTCCGCGAGCGTGGCGAGGACGGGCTCGTCCGAGGCCCAGCGCTCCGCCGCCCGGTGACGGGCGGGCGAATCGGTCAGCGTCGGCCGCCCGGCCCGGAAGCTCAGGCCCTGGCGGCGCTGCCGGACGAGCTGGCCTTCCGCCTCAAGGGCGGCCTGGTAGGCCGCGGACAGGCCCCGGCCCCTGCGCCACAGCCAGTCGGTGACCGACTCGTAGGGCGCCTCCCGGACGAGCGATGCGGCCGCCTCGTTCAGCAGGTGGTCGGCCAGCGCCGGCCGGTAGCCCGGCACGATGCGCTCGTCGTCCAGGGTGACGGCTTGGGAGCCGAGGAGGTCGATCACCTCGGCTGCCGCGAGCGCGAGCGACAGGTCGCCCTGCTCGACGGGGCGACTGGACTCCATGTCCATGGTGACGATCAACAGGTCCCGCGGTGTATTCATGAAGGGCTCCTCGCGACCGTACGGACAGAGGCACGGGCCGACTATTCGGTCAAAGTCGCAGTGTCGACGTCACAGTACTGACCCGCCCTGTGACTGAGCGATTCAGTTGGCGACTGAGTGCTTGAGTTGGCGGCTGGGCGTTTCAGTTGGTGGGCAGGGCCACCGCACCACCATCGCATCCTCGCCGAGGACGAGCCGAGGACGAAGCAGGAAGCGCCGGCCCGGCGGCATGGGGCACTGGAGTGAGGTCGAGAGGCGGCATGGACACTATGCAGGTCGGCATGCATCGGCGCATGGCGCTGGTCGTGCTGCTGGCCGCCACGTTCATGGGAATCCTGGACGTGCTGATCGTGAACGTCGCCGCCCCGTCCATCCAGCGTGATCTGGGGGCGAGCTTCGGCGATATCCAGCTGGTGATCAGCGGCTATGTGCTTGCCTATGCCGTCGCCCTGACGTCGGGCGGCCGGTTGGGTGATTCTCTGGGCAAGAAGGAGGTCTTCCTCGCCGGGCTGCTGGCGTTCGTCGTGTGCAGCGCGGGTTGCGCCTTGGCGCCCTCGGTCGGGGTGCTTATCGGGCTGCGGGTGGCGCAGGGGTTCGCAGCGGCGGTGATGCTGCCTCAAGTGCTCTCGATCATCCAGGACGTCTTCCCGCCCGACCGTCGTCCGCGCGCTTTGGCCCTTTATGGCGGGACGATCGGGATGGGCGCAGCGGTCGGGCAGATCGTCGGCGGGGCGCTGATCCACGCTGACGTGCTCGGGCTCGGCTGGCGCTCGGTGTTCTGGGTCAACATGCCGATCGGCCTGGCCGCGGCCGCGTGCGTGCCCTTCGTCCTGCCGAAGACCGGGGCGATGCGGCGACCGGCGGACATCCAGGGGCTGGTCCTGACCGCGGTGGCGATGACGCTGCTGGTGTATCCCCTGGTACGGGGAAGTGACGATGGCTGGCCGTGGTGGGTGTGGCCGGCGTTCGCCGGATCGGCCCTGTCCCTGGTGGGGCTGTGGTCCGTCGAACGGGGCCGGGAGAAAGCGGGACGGGCGCCTCTGATTACGCCCTCGCTGTTCCGAGATCGTGGATTCACCACGGGGCTGGGCGCAGCGTTGGTGTTCTACAGCGGCAACTACGGCCTGTTTCTGCTGCTGGCTTACGTCTTCCAGGAGGGGCTGCATCTGTCACCGTTGGCTTCTGGCGTGGGGTTCCTGCCGCTCGGGCTGGGCTTCGCGGGGGCCTCGCTCGCCGGGCGGCGGTTCGCCGTCCGCCGTGGGAACGCGGTCTTGAAGGTGGGCGCGGTCACGATGGCTATGGGCTACCTGGTCCTGATCGTCACGCTGGCCCCGGCCCCGTCGGCCTCCCCCCATGCGGAGGCCTTGGTTATGGCCCCCGCGCTGCTGATCGCGGGGGTGGGGCAGGGGCTCGTGGCGGCGCCGCTGATCGGCGTCATCCTGGCCACCGTGCCCCCGCCCGAGGCGGGAGCGGCCTCGGGAGTCGTCCTGACGGTCAACCAACTCGCCAGCTCTCTCGGCGTGGCCGTGTTCGGCGCCCTGTTCGTTGCCCTCCTCGGCGTCGACCCACAGCAGAGGAGCGCACACCTGACGGGCCGCGACTTCACGGCGGCCCTGATGGGGTGTGCGTGGGCCCTGTTCGCCCTCGCGGGGGCCACCGGCCTGCTGGCCTGGCGCCTTCCGAGCCGATCGCAGCCTGCCGTTGGCACCTCGCGCTGAGACGGCTGTCACCCGGGCGGCGGCACATGGCGTCCCGACATGGCGGGAAGACAGGGATGCGCTGCCACCCCAATCCTCGACGTGGAGGTGCAATACCTCCATGACCCCCCAGTCCACCGCGCCAGGGACCGAGATCGCCGACAGGCGGCACCGCCGCTGGGTGCTGGTCGCGATGAGTGGCGCGCTTGCCATGACGTTCATCGACGAGACCGGTGTCGGCGTCGCGCTGGCGACGATCCACCGGGAGCTTCACGCCTCCCGTACCGGGACGCACTGGGTGATGAACGCCTACATGCTCACCCTGGCCGCTTTCGTCGCCGTCGGCGGACGGCTCTCCGACATCTGCGGCCGTCGCCGGACCTTCGCCGTCGGTTTGGCCGTCTTCGGCCTGGCATCGCTGTTCAGTGCCACCGCCCCCGACCTGGCCCTGCTCATCACCTGGCGGGCGGTACAGGGGGTCGGCGCGGCCCTGGTGATCCCCACCGCGCTCGCCATCGTCTCCCAGACCTTCCCACCGGCCGAACGCGGCCGTGCAGTGGGCGCTTACATCGGCGCCGCCAGCGTCTTCTACGTCATCGGCCCCCTGCTCACGGGAGCCCTGATCGACCAGATCAGCTGGCGGGCCGTCTTCTGGATCAACGTCCCCATCGCCTGCGCCGTCGGGCTCATCTGCGCCACGACCGTCCGCCATGACGTCCGGTCAGGGCGCCGCGAGCGATTCGACGTACCCGGTCTGCTCACCAATGCGGCCGGACTCGCCGCACTCGTCGTCGCCTTGATGCAAGCCCCCGCTTGGGGCTGGGACTCGCTCCCGGCCGGGCTGCTGTATGCGGCCGCGGTGATCCTCTTCGCCGCCTTCGCCCTCATCGAGTTGCGCCGCCGTACACCGCTGTTCGATCTGGGCATCCTGCGCGACCGGGTCTTCTCCAGCGCCGTCGCGATCGTCTTTCTGGTCTACGTGGTCTACCTCGGCCTGATCGTCTTCGCGCCCCTGTTCCTGCAGCACGAGGCCGGATTGCGGCCGCTCCTGGCGGGTCTCGCCCTGGCCATTGCGCTTGGCCCGATCATCGCGGTCGCTCCGGTCACCGGCCACGTCGTCGACCGGGTCGGATCCCGCCTCCCGGCTTTGGTCACCGCCCTTACCGCGATCGTCGCCTTCGCCTGGCTCGCCCTGGCCGCCTCGGCACACTCCCTGCCGTGGATCATCCCCGCTCTGCTGCTGTACGGAATCTCCATCCCCGCCGTCTACAACTGTGCGGTCACCGCGGCCCAGAACACCGTCGCCGACGAGCACCGAGGACAAGCCTCCGGCATCATCACCAGCGCAGCCCAGATGGGCGCCACCATCGGCATCGCTGTCATCGGCGCGGTCATCGCCGCCGTCTCCGGCTCCGCCGACTACACCACGGCCGGCTTCCAAGCAGGCTTCGCCGCCTGCGCCGTCTTCTCCGTCCTCATCGCCCTCCTTGCCCTCGCACTCCCGCACGCACCATCACCATGACCTCAAAATTCTCAGCGGCACAGCGAGTGCCTTCGGTGCCTGCACTGCAGACGATGGCCCGATCCCAGGTCGTCCCCCCGCCAACTGAAGCACTCACTCGCCAACTCGGGCGCTCAGCCACACTCATTCGCCGTCTGCCGCCGAAGACCACTCGTTGTGACTGAGCGCTGTAGTTGGCCAGTATGGCCAACTACAGCGCTCAGGGCATGGGGCGCCTGTCGGCTATCTGCATCGTCACGTCCGGCCGAACTGGAAGCTGGAGGGCGCGAGCGGTTCAGGAGAGCCAGTCGGCGTAGCGGGTAGGGGCGAGGTGAGCGTCCATGTCGGTGAGGACGTCGCCCTTGACGACGGCGAACATGCCAGCGGTGGGGTCGGTAACGACGGTACGGTTGTCGCCCTTGTGGGACAGGGTGATCCGGCCCAGTTCGTCCAGGGGGAAGATCTCGGGGCCGGCGATGTTGCGGATGCCACTCAGCGGGGCGCCCGTGGCAACCTCGGCCACCGCGTTGGCCACGTCCTTGGAGGCGATCGGCTGGATCGGCGTGGCGGGCAACCGGACACTGTCGCTGTCGACGGTCCAGGACAGGACGGCATCCATGAACTCCATGAACTGCGTCGCCCGGACGATTGAGTAGGGGATCGGCCCGGCCGCGAGGATGTCCTCCTGGAGCACCTTGGCCCTGTAGTAGTCCAGTTCCGGCACCTGGTCCGCGCCGACGATCGAGAGGATGACGAAGTGGCCGACGCCGCCCTTCTGGGCCGCGGCCAGAAGGTTGTCCATCGAGGTCTGGAAGAAGGCCAGGGAGGCTTCGTCGAAGGTAGGGGAGTTCGTCAGGTTGACGACGGCGTCGGCTCCCGCCACCGCCTCGTCCAGTCCCTGGCCGCTGATGACGTCGATTCCGGTGGACTGCGAGTGTGGTATCGCCTCGTGCCCGTCGGCGTTCAGAATCTTGACGACCTGCGACCCGATCAGCCCGGTACCGCCGATGACTGCGAACTTCATGACGTGCCTTTCGTCGGGAGATATGTCCGTAATATGACACATGATTCCGATATGGGTGTTTGGTGCGAGGTAAGGGCCGTACGTCTGGCAAGTGTGGTTACCCAACTGGGCAACTCTCGCACCCAGTGGCCAACGGAAGCGCTCAGTCACATCACGCCCGCTCCCCGGCATGCGCGGAGGCCATTGCATAAAACTGCTGCTCTTCGTATAGTCATGCCGTGACGAGGAGGGCCGATCCATGGCGGTAAGCGCGGCAGTGGCCGGGGCGAGCGGGTATGCGGGCGGGGAAGTGCTGCGTCTGCTGCTCACCCACCCCGAAGTGCGCATCGGCGCCCTGACCGGGAACTCCAACGCCGGGCAGCGCCTGGGCGCGCTCCAGCCGCACCTGTACCCGCTCGCCGAGCGGGTGCTCCAGCCGACTGCCCCCGAGGTGCTCGCCGGGCACGACGTCGTCTTCCTCGCCCTGCCGCACGGGCAGTCCGCCGCCGTCGCGGCCGAGCTGGGCGACGAGGTGCTCGTCGTCGACTGCGGAGCCGACTTCCGGCTGAGGGACGCGGGGGAGTGGGAGCGCTTCTACGGCTCGCCGCACGCCGGTACCTGGCCGTACGGGCTGCCGGAGCTGCCCGGCGGGCGGGAGGCGCTGCGCGGGGCGCGGCGCATCGCCGTCCCCGGCTGCTATCCGACCGCCGTCTCCCTCGGGCTCTTCCCCGCGTACGCCGCCGGGCTCGCCGAGCCCGAGGCCGTGATCGTCGCCGCGTCCGGCACCTCCGGCGCGGGCAAGGCGGCCAAGCCGCACCTGCTCGGCAGCGAGGTCATGGGCTCGATGAGCCCGTACGGCGTCGGCGGCGGCCACCGGCACACCCCCGAGATGGTCCAGAACCTCTCGGCCGCCGCCGGGGAGCCCGTCACCGTCTCCTTCACCCCCACGCTGGCGCCCATGCCCCGCGGCATCCTCGCCACCTGCAGCGCCAAAGCGAAGGCGGGGGTGACGGCCCAGGAGGTGCGGGCCGCCTACGGCAAGGCGTTCCAGGGCGAGCCCTTCGCCCGGCTGCTGCCTGAGGGGCAGTGGCCCGCCACCGGAGCCGTTACCGGCTCCAACACCGCGCTCGTCCAGGTCGCCCTCGACGAGTCGGCCGGACGGATCGTCGCGGTCTGCGCCATCGACAACCTCGCCAAGGGCACCGCGGGCGGCGCGGTGCAGAGCATGAACATCGCCCTCGGACTCCCCGAGGAGCTGGGACTTTCCACCACGGGAGTGGCTCC
This sequence comes from Streptomyces olivoverticillatus, assembly GCF_014203555.1. Lineage (GTDB taxonomy): Bacteria > Actinomycetota > Actinomycetes > Streptomycetales > Streptomycetaceae > Streptomyces > Streptomyces olivoverticillatus. The sequence continues at coordinate 224,593 of NZ_JACHJH010000006.1, forward strand.
ATGAGCGTCACGGCAGCAAAGGGATTCACGGCGGCGGGCATCGCTGCCGGGATCAAGGAGAGCGGCAGCCCCGACCTGGCCCTCGTGGTCAACCAGGGGCCGCGCCTGGCCGCCGCCGGCGTCTTCACCGCCAACCGCGTCAAGGCCGCACCCGTGCTCTGGTCCCAGCAGGTCCTGCGCGGCGGCCAGGTCTCCGCCGTCGTCCTCAACTCCGGCGGCGCCAACGCCTGCACCGGCCCCGAGGGCTTCCAGGACACCCACGCCACCGCCGAGAAGGCCGCCGAGGCGCTCGGGCACAGTGCCGCCGAGATCGCCGTGGCCTCCACCGGCCTCATCGGCGTCCGGCTGCCGATGGGCAAGCTGCTCACCGGCATCGAGAAGGCCGCCGTCGAACTCTCCCCGCACGGCGGCGAGAAGGCCGCCATCGCCATCAAGACCACCGACACCGTGCACAAGACGGCCGTCGCCCAGGGCGAGGGATGGACCGTGGGCGGCATGGCCAAGGGCGCGGGCATGCTCGCCCCCGGCCTCGCCACCATGCTCGTCGTCCTGACCACCGACGCCGACGTCGACGCGGCCGGGCTCGACGACGCCCTGCGCGCCGCCACCCGCACCACCTTCGACCGGGTCGACTCCGACGGCTGCATGTCCACCAACGACACCGTGCTGCTCCTGGCCTCCGGCGCCTGTGGCATCACCCCGCAGCAGACCGAGTTCGCCGAGGCCGTACGGACCGTCTGCGACGACCTTGCCCGCCAGCTCATCGGTGATGCCGAGGGCGCCAGCAAGGACATCCGCATCGAGGTCGTCGGCGCGGCCACCGAGGACGACGCCGTCGAGGTGGGCCGCTCCATCGCCCGCAACAACCTCCTCAAGTGCGCCATCCACGGCGAGGACCCCAACTGGGGCCGGGTGCTCTCCGCCATCGGCACCACCTCGGCCGCCTTCGACCCCGACAAGCTGGGCGTGGCCATCAACGGCGTCTGGGTGTGCAAGAACGGCTCCGTCGGCGAGGACCGCGACCTCGTCGACATGCGCTACCGGGAGGTCCGCATCACCGCCGACCTCGCCGAGGGCTCCGAGACCGCCGTCATCTGGGCCAACGACCTCACCGCCGACTACGTCCACGAGAACAGCGCGTACTCCTCATGACGACCACCCAGGCCACTACCGGCGCCACCCGCAAGCACACCGCGCTGCCCAAGGCGCGCACCCTCGTCGAGGCGCTGCCCTGGCTGACGCGCCACCACGGCAAGACCGTCGTCATCAAGTTCGGCGGCAACGCCATGGTCGACGACGAGCTGAAGGCCGCCTTCGCCCAGGACGTCGTCTTCCTGCGCCACGCGGGCCTCAAGCCCGTCGTCGTCCACGGCGGCGGCCCGCAGATCAGCGCACAGCTCGACAAGCTCGGCATCGACTCCGAGTTCAAGGCCGGACTGCGGGTCACCACGCCCGAGGCCATGGACGTCGTACGGATGGTGCTGGCCGGACAGGTGCAGCGCGAGCTCGTCGGGCTGCTCAACCGGCACGGCCCGCTCGCCGTCGGCATGACCGGCGAGGACGCCCACACCATGACCGCCACCAAGCGCTACGCCCACGTCGACGGCGAGCGCGTCGACATCGGGCGGGTCGGCGAGATCACCGCGACCGACACCGGCGCCATCCGGGCCCTGCTGGACAACGGCCGCATCCCCGTCGTCTCCTCCATCGCCCGCAGCGCCGACGACGGCCACGTCTACAACGTCAACGCCGACACCGCGGCCGCCGCGCTCGCCGCCGCGCTCGGCGCCGAGACGCTGATGGTCCTCACCGACGTCGAGGGGCTGTACGAGGACTGGCCGCACAGCGACGAGGTCATCAGCAAGCTCACCGCCGGCGAGCTGGAGGCGCTGCTGCCCGAGCTGGCCAGCGGCATGGTCCCCAAGATGGAGGGCTGCCTGCACGCCGTGCGCAACGGCGTCAGGACCGCCCGGGTGATAGACGGCAGGGTGCAGCACGCCATCCTGCTGGAGATCTTCACCGACGAGGGCGTCGGCACCATGGTCGTACCGGACGAGGAGGAGTCGTGACCAACGCGGAGCTCACCAAGCGCTGGCAGGGCGCCCTGATGGACAACTACGGTACCCCCCGCATCCCGCTCGTGCGGGGCGAGGGCCCGTACGTCTGGGACGCCGACGGCAAGCGCTACCTGGACTTCGTCGGCGGCATCGCCGTCAACGCCCTCGGCCACGCCCACCCGGCCGTCGTCCGCGCGGTCTCCGACCAGATCGCCACGCTCGGCCACGTCTCCAACCTCTTCTCCGCCGAGCCCACGGTCGAGCTGGCCGAGCGGCTGCTGGCGCTGGCCGGGCGGCCCGGGCGGGTCTACTTCGCCAACTCCGGCGCGGAGGCGGTCGAAGCCGCCTTCAAAATCGGCCGGCGCACCGGGCGTACGCACATGGTGGCCGCCGCCGGCGGCTTCCACGGCCGCACCATGGGCGCCCTCGCCCTCACCGGCCAGCCCGCGAAGCAGGCACCCTTCCTGCCGCTGCCCGGCGACGTCACCCACGTCCCGTACGGCGACGTCGAGGCCCTGCAAGCCGCGGTCACCACCGACACCGCGCTCGTGATGCTGGAGCCGGTGCAGGGCGAGAACGGCGTCGTCGTGCCCCCGGCGGGCTATCTCGCCGCGGCCCGCGAGATCACCCGGGCCACCGGAACCCTCCTCGTCCTGGACGAGATCCAGACAGGTATCGGACGCACCGGACACTGGTTCGAGCACCAGGCGCAAGGGATCGAGCCGGACGTCGTCACCCTCGCCAAGGGGCTCGGCGGCGGGCTGCCCATCGGCGCCACGCTGGCCTTCGGCACCGCCGCCGACCTGCTGACACCTGGTCAGCACGGCTCGACCTTCGGCGGAAACCCCGTCTCCTGCGCCGCCGCACTCGCCGTTCTGGACACCCTCGGGGCGGACGGCGCGCTGCAACGGGTCGCGCGCACGGGGGCGCTGCTGCGTGACGGGATCGCTGCGCTCGACCACCCGCTCGTCGACCACATCCGTGGTGCGGGCCTGCTGCTGGGTATTGTCCTTTCCGAGCCCCTCGCACCAAAGGTGCAGCACGCTGCACAGGAAGCCGGTCTCCTGGTGAACGCGGTCGCACCCGACGTGGTGCGGCTGGCCCCTCCGCTGATCATCACAGAAGATGAGGCGGAGACGTTCCTCCGGGCACTGCCGGGTGTCCTGGACGCCGTCGCCGACGGGGCCCACGAGGAACGACGATCCGGAGACTGACGAAGAGATGCCCGAGGCACAGCAGACCGAGCCGGTGCACGGCGGACAGGCCGTGCCGCAGACCCGCACCGCCCGGCACCGCCGGATCGTGGACATCCTCGGCCGCCAGGCCGTGCGCTCGCAGAGCCAGCTCGCCAAGCTGCTCGCCGACGACGGCCTGTCGGTCACCCAGGCGACGCTCTCGCGCGACCTCGACGAACTGGGCGCGGTCAAGATCCGCAACACGGGCGGCGAGCTGATCTACGCCGTCCCCTCCGAAGGCGGCGACCGCACCCCCCGCGCACCCCTGGGCGAATCGGCCACCGAGGCCCGCATGGGCCGCCTGGCCGCCGAACTCCTGATCTCGGCGGAGGCCTCCGCCAACCTGGTGGTCCTGCGCACCCCACCGGGCGCGGCCCAGTTCTTCGCCTCGGCCATCGACCAGGCGGGCGTCCACGAGATCATCGGCACGATCGCGGGCGACGACACGGTCCTCCTGATCAGCCGCGACCCCCTGGGCGGCCAGGCCCTGGCGGACCACTTGCTGAGACTGGCCCAGAAGGAGCGGTGAGGCGCTGAAAGGGCGGCGCGGGGCACCCCAATGTTCCCCGCCCGCCGCCCGCTCGGGGAAAACGGCCAGGGGCCCTGCTTCACCGTAGTGAAGCAGGGCCCCTGAATGGCCTTCTACATCCGACCCATGGTCGGGACGACAGGATTTGAACCTGCGACCCCTTGACCCCCAGTCAAGTGCGCTACCAAGCTGCGCCACGTCCCGATGCCGTGTCCCTCCGGGCGTTTCTTCCCGGTGGGGCGTGCAGGAAGAAAATATCCTGTTCCGGGCTGTGATCCAAATCCGGGGGGCTGGGGCGGTCAGATGCGGCGCTTGAACGTGTGCGTGGGGATCTCGATGCTGCTGCCGTCTCGGAGTCGGAAGGAGATGGTGTCGCCGTACTTGTACTCCTCGCACGAGGTGTACAAGTCGTTCGCCGGCTCGGTGAGCAGGCTGCATTGGCCGCTGAAAGGGTCAATGATCAAGTAGGCGGGCACGCCGAAGCGGGCGTACTGGTGCACCTTGATCGCGTAGTCGTTCCTGTCGTGCTTCGAGGAGACGATCTCGATGGCGGCCAGCAGGTCGTCGTAGGTGTACGGGTTGTCGGCGCCGTCTTCGGTGATCGCCACGTCGGGGCACCGCGGGGGTTCCCCCGGGAACTGGATCATTACGTCCGACAGGATGCGCTCCTCGGTGATGCCGCAGGCCTCGACGGCGTTCACCACCCGGCGGATCGTCCAGCACTGGACGCTGCTCTGTGGCGTCATGATGATCCGGTCCCCCACCACTTCGATCTTGAAGCCCTCGATCACCGACGCTGCAAGCTCGACGGTCTCCCGCAAGAAGTCGTCCTGCACGGTCATGGCGGAACCTCCCCTGGTTGGGCACCCGGATACTCGCATCGTAGAACGCCCCGCCGACATCCACTCGTGACCGATTCACCCTCACGCGCTATTGACGAAACATGCGGCGCACTGCATAGTTATACCTATCAGCGCATGAATGCGCAGCGCACTGCACCGTAAGGAGAATCCCGTGACCGAGCGCGTCGTACTCGCCTACTCGGGCGGCCTGGACACCTCCGTCGCCATCGGCTGGATCGCCGAGGAGACGGGCGCCGAGGTCATCGCCGTTGCCGTGGACGTCGGCCAGGGCGGCGAGGACCTGGACGTCATCCGCAAGCGCGCGCTCGCCTGTGGTGCGGTGGAGGCGGAGGTCGCGGACGCCAAGGACGAGTTCGCCGAGGAGTACTGCCTCCCGGCGATCAAGGCGAACGCCCTGTACATGGACCGGTACCCGCTGGTGTCCGCGCTCTCGCGGCCGACCATCGTGAAGCACCTGGTCGCCGCTGCGAAGAAGCACGGCGCGACCACCGTCGCCCACGGCTGCACCGGCAAGGGCAACGACCAGGTGCGGTTCGAGGCGGGGATCTCCTCGCTCGCGCCGGAGCTGAAGTGCATCGCCCCGGTGCGGGACTACGCCATGACGCGGGACAAGGCCATCGCCTTCTGCGAGGCGAAGCAGCTGCCGATCGCGACGACCAAGAAGTCGCCGTACTCCATCGACCAGAACGTCTTCGGGCGGGCCGTGGAGACCGGCTTCCTGGAGGACATCTGGAACGCGCCGATCGAGGACGTCTACGACTACACCGCCAACCCGGCCACCCCCCGGGAGGCCGACGAGGTGATCATCACCTTCGAGCGGGGCGTCCCCGTGGCGATCGACGGCAAGCCTGTCACCGTGCTCCAGGCGATCCAGCAGCTCAACGAGCGGGCCGGCGCCCAGGGCGTCGGGCGGATCGACATGGTCGAGGACCGGCTCGTCGGCATCAAGTCCCGGGAGATCTACGAGGCGCCCGGCGCCATCGCGCTGATCACCGCCCACCAGGAGCTGGAGAACGTCACCGTCGAGCGCGAGCTGGCCCGCTACAAGCGGCAGGTCGAGCAGCGGTGGAGCGAGCTGGTCTACGACGGCCTGTGGTTCTCCCCGCTCAAGCGGGCGCTGGACGGCTTCATCGCCGAGGCCAACGAGCATGTCTCGGGCGACATCCGGATGACGCTGCACGGCGGCCGGGCCGTGGTCAACGGCCGGAAGTCCGCGCAGTCGCTCTACGACTTCAACCTCGCCACCTACGACACCGGCGACACCTTCGACCAGTCCATGGCGAAGGGCTTCATCGAGATCTTCGGGCTCTCCTCGAAGATGGCGGCCAAGCGGGACCTCGTATGAGCGAGCAGCAGGACGTACGCCTGTGGGGCGGCCGGTTCGCCGACGGCCCCGCCGAGGCCCTGGCCAAGCTGTCCGCCTCCGTCCACTTCGACTGGCGCCTCGCCCCGTACGACATCGCCGGCTCCCGTGCCCACGCCCGCGTGCTGCACAAGGCCGGGTTGCTCACGGACGACGAGCTGAAGCGGATGATCGAGGGCCTCGGACTGCTGGAGGCCGACGTCGCCGCCGGCACCTTCACCGGCACCATCGCCGACGAGGACGTGCACACCGCCCTCGAGCGCGGGCTGCTGGAGCGGCTCGGCCCCGACCTCGGCGGCAAGCTGCGCGCCGGGCGGTCCCGCAACGACCAGGTGGCCACGCTCTTCCGGATGTACCTGCGCGACCACGCGCGGATCATCGGCGGGCTGATCGCCGACCTCCAGGAGGCGCTCGTCGGCCTCGCCGAGGCGCACCCCGACGTGGCCATGCCCGGCCGTACGCACCTCCAGCACGCCCAGCCCGTGCTCTTCGCCCACCACGTGCTCGCGCACGTCCAGGCACTGTCGCGGGACGCCGAGCGGCTGCGCCAGTGGGACGAGCGCACGGCGGTCTCGCCGTACGGGGCGGGGGCGCTCGCCGGGTCCTCGCTCGGGCTCGACCCCGAGGCGGTCGCGGCCGACCTCGGCTTCGAGCGCGGCTCGGTGGGGAACTCCATCGACGGCACGGCCTCGCGCGACTTCGTCGCCGAGTTCGCCTTCATCACGGCGATGATCGGCGTCGACCTGTCGAAGATCGCCGAGGAGGTCATCATCTGGAACACGAAGGAGTTCTCCTTCGTGACCCTGCACGACGCCTTCTCCACCGGCTCCTCGATCATGCCGCAGAAGAAGAACCCGGACATCGCCGAGCTGGCGCGCGGCAAGTCCGGGCGGCTGATCGGCAATCTGACCGGCCTGCTGGCCACGCTCAAGGCCCTGCCCCTCGCCTACAACCGCGATCTGCAGGAGGACAAGGAGCCGGTCTTCGACTCCTGCGACCAGCTGGAGGTCCTGCTCCCGGCCTTCACCGGGATGATGGCGACCCTCACCGTCCACCGCGAGCGGATGCAGGAGCTGGCCCCCGCCGGCTTCTCGCTGGCCACCGACATCGCCGAGTGGCTGGTCAAGCAGGGCGTGCCGTTCCGGGTGGCACACGAGGTGGCGGGGGAGTGCGTCAAGGAGTGCGAGGCGCACGGCATCGAGCTCGACCAGCTCACGGATGCGCAGTTCGCCGCCATCTCGCCGCACCTGACGCCCGAGGTCCGTACGGTCCTCGACGTGCCCGGCGCGCTCGCCTCGCGCAGCGGCCGCGGCGGGACTGCACCGTCCGCGGTCGCCGTCCAGCTCCAGGAGGTCAAGGCGGACCTGGCCGTGCAGCGGGAGTGGGCGGTCGCCAAGCAGCGCTGACCACGAGCAAAGCGATACGGCGATAACCCGAATGAGACATCAACGTCTCATTCGGGTTATCGTTGTCTCATGAGTGTTGACCGTGACCATGTCCTGAGAGCGGCAGCGACCCTGCTCACCCGCAAGGCGACCGCGTCCATGGACGAGATCGCCAAGGCCGCCGGCATCGGCCGCGCCACCCTCCACCGGCACTTCGCGGGCCGCGACGCACTGGTGCGCGCCCTGGAAGAGCTCGGCATCGAGCAGTTCGGACGGGCTCTGGACGCGGCGCGGGTGGACGAGGGCGACGCGGCCGAGGCCGTGCGCCGGCTGGTGGCCGAAGCCGAGCCGGTGGCCGGCATCCTCGCCTTCCTCTTCACCGAGAACCAGCTCTACGAAGGCGGGATCAACGAGGGCTGGAACCGCCTCGACGCCCGCGTCCAGGCGCTCTTCAGCCGGGGCCAGGAGCAGGGTGCCTTCCGCATCGACCTGTCACCCGCCTGGCTCACCGAGGCCCTCTACGGGCTGATCGGCACCGGCGCCTGGGCCGTGCAGGACGGCCGGGTGGCCGCCAAGGACATCAGCCGCATGGTCTCCGAGCTGCTGCTGGGCGGCGCGCAGCGACGGAGGATGGAGCCGTGAGCAGCGAGATCCTCTCCCCGCAGCCGGACGCGCCCAAAATGGCGGACGCTCCGCGTCCGGGACGCTGGCTCGCCCTGGCCGTCCTGGTGCTGGCCGTCCTCCTCGTCGCCGTCGACGCGACCGTCCTCGGCCTCGCCACGCCGTTCCTCAGCGAGGACCTCAAGCCCTCGGGCACCCAGCTGCTGTGGATCGGCGACGTCTACTCCTTCGTCATCGCCGGACTGCTGGTCTCGATGGGCAGCCTTGGTGACCGCATCGGCCGCAAGCGGCTGCTGCTGAGCGGCGCGGTGGCGTTCGGGGCCGTCTCGGTGCTCAACGCCTATGCCTCCAGCCCCGAGATGATGATCCTCGCCCGGGCGCTGCTGGGCGTGGCGGGCGCGACGCTGATGCCCTCCACCCTGGCCATGATCCGCAACCTCTTCCACGATCCCCAGGAGCGCAGCCTGGCCATCGGCATCTGGGGCGCCATGGCCTCGGCCGGTGCCGCGGTGGGCCCGGTGGTGGGCGGGTTCCTGCTGGAGAACTTCTGGTGGGGCTCGGTCTTCCTGATCAACCTGCCGGTGATGGCCGTGCTCGTGCTCGTCGGCATCCGGCTGCTGCCCGAGTCGCGCGACCCCTCGCCCGGCCCCTGGGACCTGCTCAGCGTGGCGCTGTCGATGGTCGGCATCGTGGCGATCATCTACGCGGTCAAGGAGTGGGCGACGGCCGGCTTCGGCGTGCAGGTCGCCCTGGCGGGCGCCGTCGGCCTGCTGGCGCTGCTGTGGTTCGTACGGCGCCAGCTCAAGCTGCCCGCGCCGCTGCTGGACATGCGGCTCTTCCACCATCGGGGGTTCTCGGGGGCCGTGCTGGCCGATCTGCTGACGATCCTGGGCCTGTCGGGGCTGGTGTTCTTCCTCTCGCAGTTCCTCCAGCTGGTGCAGGACCGCGATCCGCTGGAGGCGGGCCTGGCGGAACTGCCCGCCGCCGTCGGCGCGGTGACCGCGGGGCTGCTCGCCGGGCAGGCCGCCCGGCGCTGGTCGGTGCGGTCGGTGGTGGCCGGCGGGCTCGCGGCGATCGGCGTCGCCCTCGCCGTGCTGGTCTGGCTCCGGGGGGACACCGCCTATCCGGTGCTGGGCGTGGTGCTGCTGGTCGTCGGCGTCGGTGCGGGCTTCTCCTTCACCGTCACGGCCGATGTGATCCTCTCCAGCGTGCCCAAGGAGCAGGCGGGCGCGGCCGCGGCCGTCTCGGAGACGGCCTACGAGCTCGGCGCGGCGCTCGGCATCGCGCTCCTGGGGTCGATCGTCACCGGCGTCTACCGCGGGTTCGCCGTGCCGTCGGGGGTCCCGGCGGGCGCGGCGGCGGAGGCCCACGAGTCCCTCGGCGGCGCGGTCGAGTCGGCCGGCCAGCTGCCCGCCGACACCGGGGCCGTGCTGCTCTCCTCGGCGCAGGACGCCTTCGTCGACGGCTTGCGGATCGCCTCCGGCGTGGGCGCGGCGGTGCTGCTGGGCACGGCCGTCACCGCGTGGTTCCTCCTGCGGGGCCAGCGGCTGGAAGAGGGCACGACGGGGCACTGATCGCTGAGCCGTACACAGCTCAGATGAGCAAACATCACAGGGACCGGGGCGGGCAAGCCCCGGTCCCTGTGATGTTTACCAGCGAGTAACTCTCTTGACGCGCTCCTGACGCCCGGGGAACCATCTCGACCACTGGTCGACAATGTCGAACGTGGTTCGGACGACAGTCCGGTGTTCTAAGGAATCCCCCACATGCGTCCCATCCGTCTGCGCAGCACCGTCAGGTTCCTGCTCGCCGCCGCGGCCACCGCCGCCCTCGGCCTCACGGGCCTCGCCGCCCCGGCCTCCGCCTCGCCCCTGGACATCCCGCCGAGAGGGGCCAACGACTGGTCCTGCAAGCCGGATTCGGCGCATCCGCAGCCCGTCGTGCTGGTCAACGGCACGTTCAAGCTGATGGTCGAGAACTGGGCGGCGCTCTCGCCGAAGCTCAAGGAGGCGGGCTACTGCGTCTTCGCCTTCAACTACGGGCACATGGAGACCGACCCGATACCCCAGGCGGCCGCGGAACTGCGGGACTTCGTCGAGGCCGTGCGCGGCGCCACCGGCGCGGCCAAGGTCGACATCGTCGGCCACAGCCAGGGCGGCATGATGCCGCGCTACTACGTGAAGTTCCTCGGCGGCGCGGACAAGGTCGACGACCTCATCGGCATCGTGCCTTCCAACCACGGCACCAAGAACCCGCTGGCGATCCCCGCGGGCTGGACCTTCTGCCCGTCCTGCGTGGACCAGCAGTTCGGCTCCGACCTGATGAAGAAGCTCAACGCGGGCGACGAGACCCCGGCCGGCCCGGACTACACGGTCATCACCACCCGGCACGACGAGGTCGTCATCCCCTACACCAGCGCCCTGCTGACCGGGCCCAAGGAGCACCTCACCAACGTCGTGCTCCAGGACAAGTGCCCGCTCGACCCGTTCATGCACGACCAGGCGACCAAGGACCCGGTTGTCGCACAGTGGGTGCTGAACGCACTGGGCCGCAAGGGCCCGGCCGACCCGGCGTACCAGCCGCACTGCTGGGGCTGAGCCGGAAAAGCGGGATGCCCCGGCGCGCAAGGCACCGGGGCATCCCTGAACGTCAGTGCAGCTGTCAGGCCGCCTCGGCCCGGCGCGCCTTGGTCGCGTAGATGTCCACGTACTCCTGGCCGGACAGGCGCATCACCTCGCTCATCACCTCGTCGGTGACGGCGCGCAGCACATAGCGGTCGCGGTCCATGCCCTCGTAGCGGGAGAAGTCCAGCGGCTCGCCGAAGCGGACCGTCACCGGTGCGATGCGCGGCAGGCCCTTGCCGCTCGGCTGGACCTTCTCGGTGCCGATCATCGCGAACGGCACCACCGGGGCGCCCGTCATCAGTGCGAGCCGGGCGATGCCGGTGCGGCCGCGGTAGAGGCGGCCGTCGGGGGAGCGGGTGCCCTCCGGGTAGATGGCGAAGACCTTGCCCTCGTCCAGCACCCGACGGCCGGTCATCAGCGCGGCGACACCGCCGTGGCCGCCGTCGCGGTCGACCGGGATCATCCCGCTGGCGCCGAAGAACCACGCCATCACACGGCCCTTGAGCCCCTTGCCCTTGACGTACTCGTCCTTGCCGATGAAGTACACCGCGCGCTTGACGGTCAGGGCGAGGAACAGCGAGTCGATGAAGGTGACGTGGTTTCCGGCCAGGATCACCGGGCCGTTCTCGGCAATACGCTCGGCGCCCTCCACCTTGGGACGGTACAGGACGCGCATCAGCAATCCGAGGAATGCCTTGAGCAGAATGCGGGACAACGGACCCTCCGGTCGTGATGGTTCGGTACGGCGCATGCTGGGCAGCCGCTGACGATACTCGCGGGTACAACGGCCGCGCACACCAGGTTCACGGAGTCGATACACAGTGTTGACGTGAGTTTCCCCTCCGTTCGATCTTCGTCCTTCTGTGCGTATGCCAATCATGCATACGATCTGCCCGGCCGGGCAGCCGCCAGGACGGCTGCCACACCGGGCAGCGGACGAAGTGAACGAGGAGCGTACATGCAGCAGGAGCAGCGGCCGGGCAGGCGCACGATGCTGGGGGCCGCGGCGGCCCTCGGCGCGGGGGCGGTCGCCCTCGGCAGCGGGGCGGGCCAGGCGACGGCGGCTTCGCGGAGCGCGGCGGACGGGTACGGGCGGGACACCGGTTCGTACAAGGACCTGCCGAAGCCGACCGTCATCGGCCACCGCGGTGCCTGCGGCTACCGGCCCGAGCACACCTTCGGCTCCTACGAGTACGCGCTCGCCAACGGCGCGGACGTCATCGAGCAGGACCTGGTGCCCACCAAGGACGGCCACCTGGTGTGCCGTCACGAGAACGACATCACCGCCACCACCGACGTGTCCAAGCGGCCGGAGTTCGCCTCCCGCAAGACCACCAAGACCGTCGACGGCGAGGCCCACACCGGCTGGTTCACCGAGGACTTCACGCTCGCCGAGCTCAAGACGCTCCGCGCCGTCGAGCGCCTGCCGCAGAACCGGCAGCACAACACGCTCTACGACGGCCGCTGGGACGTGCCCACCTTCGAAGAGGTCCTCAAGTGGGCCGACGAGCAGGGCCGCAAGCGCGGCCGCCGGATCTGGCTGCACACCGAGACCAAGCACCCCACGTACTTCCGCAAGCTGGGTCTGGGCCTCGAGGAGCCGCTGGCCAAGCTGCTGCGCCGGTACGGCCGGCACCGTGCCGACTCGGCGCAGTTCCTGGAGTCCTTCGAGCCGAGCAGCCTCCAGCGGCTGAGCCGGCTGGGTGTCCACAGCCCGAAGATCTTCCTGCTGGACGACCTCACGACCCGGCCGTGGGACTTCGTCGAGGCCAAGGACCCGCGCACCGTCGCCGACCTCATCACGCCCAAGGGGCTCAAGTGGATCGCCGGCTTCGCCGAGGGCATCGGCCCGTGGGTGCAGCAGATCATCCCGCGCGACGCCAAGGGCAAGCTCGGCAAGCCCACCACCCTCGTCCGCGACGCGCATGCCGCCGGGCTGATACTGCACCCGTACACCATGCGCAACGAGAACACCTTCCTGCCCGCGGACTTCCAGCGCGGCTCGGACCCGAACGCCTACGGTGACGCGTTCGGGGCGTTCAAGGCGTACTACGCCACCGGGATCGACGGCATCTTCTCGGACAACTGCGACACCGCGGCCTTCGCGCGGGCGGACTTCCTCAAGAAGTGACCCGACGGGCGGCACCGCCGGGCCGGGCGTCCGGCGGTGCCACCCACCCGGAAGGGTGATTCCGGAGGGTTCCGGAAACCATGGAAGCGGAGACTCACGTCCCGCTTGCCATGACGCAGAGTGATCTCCTGACCCGGCTGAGCCCGCTGCTCAAGGCGGAGTGCGCGGCGGAGGCGTCCGCCGCCGGAGTCGACGCCGCGGATCTCGAACAGGCCGTCTGGGTACGGCTGCTGAGCGAACGCGACGGGCAGCCCGCCGTGCGGTTACATGCGGCCGTACGGGCCGAGGCGCGTGCCGCCCGCCGCCGGGCCCGCCGCGAGGTGCCGTACGACCCCACCGCCGCCGAGCCGTCCGGGCGGCGCCTGGAATCCGGAGTGGAACAGCAGGTGCTGGCCGCCGAGGCGGGGCGGGAACTGAGGGCGGCCGTGCGCCGGCTGCCCGGCAGATGTCCCCGGCTGCTGGCCGCACTGCTGTCCCGCAGCGACCCGACGTACCGGGAAATCGCAGGGAAGTTGGGAATGTCACAAGGATCTCTGGGGCCCGTGCGTTCCCGCTGCCTGGGATGCCTGCGCAGAATGCTCTTGGCGGAGATTGCGGCTCCTTGACCCGGGGGAAAGGAGCGTTAGACAACCGGTGCCACGGAGGCGGCGTAACCGCGACGGCTCCCGTCAGGGCGGACCGAACCGAAAAGGGGAGGCAGGCGCACATGGGCATGAGCGTGACCGTCTCGGCCGCGGCCGAGACCGATGCCGAGCAGATCCTCAAACTCCAGTACCTCTGTTATCAGAGCGAAGCCGAGCTCTACGGCGACTACTCCATCGAACCCCTCACCCAGAGCCTGGACGCGCTCCGCGCCGAGCTGGGCGGGGGCTGCGTCCTGGTGGCGCGGCTGGGCGACGAGGTCGTCGGCTCGGTGCGCGGCACGGTCGACGGCGACGGCACGGCCGTCATCAGCGGACTCATCGTGCACCCCCGGATGCAGCGGCACGGCCTGGGCCGCCGGCTGCTCGGCGCGATCGAGGAGCGACTGGCGGGGGAGTGGTCGGCCAAGCGCTACCGGCTCGCCATCGGCCAGCGCAGCGAGCGCACATTGCGGCTGCACCGCAAGTGGGGTTACACGCAGACCGGTACGGAGCGGGTCACCGGCAAGCTCACCGTGATCACCCTGGAGAAGGAGGCCGGGCCCGCCGAGGCGCCCGCCCTCGCCACCAGTGCCTGACCCGCCCCGCCTTACGCCTCAGCGCTCGGACCGGCGCAGCCAGATCATCGCGGTCACCGGCAGGATGACCGGGATGAAGAGATAGCCCATGCCGTAGTCGGACCAGACCGTCGCATCGGGGAAGGCGGACGGCGCAACCAGCGTCCAGGTCCCCACGGTCAGCACCCCCGCCAGCTCGGCGGCGCAGCACACCAGCGCCGCCTTGCGGGCGGACTCGCCGCCGCGCACCAGCGAGTACGTGATGAACGCGTACACCACGGCCGCGGCCGCCGACAGGGCGTAGGCGAGCGGCGCCCTGCCGAAGTCCAGGATCATCTGGACGACCGAGCGGGACGCCGCGGCGACGGTGAACACCCCGTACAGCCACACCAGCAGCCTTCCCGGGCCCTGCCCGAGGTCGAAGCCGGACTTCGCCTGCGCGTCGGTGGATTCGGACACGGTCAGCCTCCCCAGATGTCGTAGAGCCGTACTTCCAGCACGGCGAGGATCACGGCGCCCGCCGACACCGTGGCCGAGCCCCAGCGGGTCCGCTCGGCCAGGGACATGAAGCCCGCCGCGGGCACGGCGGCCGCCGCGCCCAGGAGATACGCCACGAAGATCGCCGTGCCCTGCGCGGGCTTGTCGCCGCCCGCGAGGCGGACCAGGCCGATGACGAGCTGCAGCAGGACGAGCACCGAGACCACGGCCATGCCGATGAAGTGCCAGTCCTTGGTGGGCTGGTCGCGCTTGAAGGCGAAGCCGCACCAGGCGGCCAGCGCGAGAGCGGCCAGCGAGGCCGCGAACGTCAGCGCGTCGATCACCGCGGCCGCCGGGCGGCGCGGGGGCGCGGAAGGGACAGGACAGGCATGGGGACGACTTTAATGGCCCGGCCCCCGACCACCGCGTGCGACCCCTGGGGCGGCTGCGGTGCCGACCGTGGACCGTCCACGGACCGATCAAGCCTGTCCGCTATTCGGACAAGCTTGGCCTGTTCGCACACCCTTCTGTTTTACTTGCCCGCATGACCACGACGAGCACCCGCATTCTTGCGACCGAGGCGATGAAGACGCCCGGTGCTGCTCGTTGCATGTGTCGAATGTGTGACTGCTGAGGGCCCCCGTCTGTGCCTCGCGCCCCGAAGCGAGACCCGTAGAGCCCCGCATCCGGCCTCCCCGCCGGCGCGGCCCGCTCCGCCCCCGCGTCACCAGGATCCCTTAAGACCCCGCGCCCAGAAGTGCGCCCGGGCTCCCAATGCCGCGTTCCGCAATGAATGCCCGTGCGTCGGCACCACCACCGCCACGCACTCGACAGTGACGGAATCCCCTGTGATCACCACTACGGGCCTGACAAAGGTCTACCGCTCACGAGGCCGCGAGGTCACCGCTCTCGACGGCGTCGATCTGCACGTCCGCGAGGGCGAGGTGTACGGCGTCGTCGGCCAGAGCGGCGCCGGAAAGTCGACCCTCATCCGCTGCGTGAACCTCCTGGAGCGTCCCACCTCCGGCACGGTCACCGTCGCGGGCCAGGACCTCACCGCACTCGCCGGACGGGGACTGCGGGCGGGCGCCGCCCTGCGCGAGGCGCGCAGCCACATCGGCATGGTCTTCCAGCACTTCAACCTGCTCTCCTCGCGCACCGTGCAGTCCAACATCGAGCTGCCGCTGGAGATCCTCGGCCTCTCCGGCCAGGAGCGCCGGCGCAAGGCCCTCGACCTGCTGGACCTGGTCGGCCTCGCCGACAAGGCCAAGGCCTACCCCGGCCAGCTCTCCGGCGGCCAGAAGCAGCGCGTCGGCATCGCCCGCGCCCTGGCCGGCGACCCCAAGGTGCTGCTCTCCGACGAGTCGACCTCCGCGCTCGACCCGGAGACCACCCGCTCCATCCTCCAGCTGCTGCGCGACCTCAACCAGCAGCTCGGCCTGACCGTCCTGCTCATCACCCACGAAATGGACGTCGTCAAGACCATCTGCGACTCCGCGGCCCTGATGAAGGGCGGCCGCGTCGTGGAGTCCGGCACCGTCGCCGAACTGCTCGCCACCCCCGGCTCCGAGCTCGCCGCCGAGCTCTTCCCGGTCGGCGGCGAGCCCTCCGGCCCCGACCGCACCGTCGTGGACGTCACCTTCCACGGCGAGGCCGCCACCCAGCCGGTCATCTCCCAGCTCTCCCGTACCTACAACGTCGACATCTCGATCCTGGGCGCCGCGATGGACACCGTCGGCGGCAAGCAGGTCGGCCGGATGCGCATCGAACTGCCCGGCCGCTTCGAGGAGAACGTCGTCCCCATCGGCTTCCTGCGCGAGCAGGGCCTGCAGGTCGACGTCGCCGACGTGCACACCCCGGCACCCGCCGACGCGCTCCTTAAGGAAGGTGCCAAGTGACCTGGACCGAGATGCAGCCCCTGCTGCACGACGCCTGTCTCGACACCCTCTTCATGGTGTGGTGGTCCACCCTCTACGCCGTCCTCGGCGGCCTGCCGCTCGGCCTGCTGCTCGTCCTCACCGACCGGGGCGCGCTGCTGCAGAACGTGGTGGTCAACAAGGTCCTCGGCGCCGTGCTCAACCTCGGCCGCTCGCTGCCCTTCATCATCCTCATCGTCTGGCTGATCCCCTTCAGCCGCGCCGTGGTCGGCACCTCCATCGGCCCCAGCGCCGCCGTGGTGGCCCTCGCCGTCGGCGCCGTCCCCTTCTTCGCCCGCCTGGTGGAGTCCTCGGTGCGCGAGGTCGACCACGGGCTCGTCGAAGCGGTGCAGTCGATGGGCGGCGGCACCTGGACGATCGTCTTCAAGGTGCTGCTGCCGCAGGCCCTGCCCTCCCTCATCGCGGGCCTCACCACCACCGTGATCACCCTCATCGGCTACTCGGCGATGGCCGGCGCGGTCGGCGGCGGCGGCCTGGGCAACCTCGCCATCACCTACGGCTACATGCGCCACGAGACCGGCCTGATGAACATCACCATCGTGCTGCTCATCGTCATCGTCACCGCCGTCCAGCTCCTCGGCGACCTGGTCGTGCGCCGCCTCGCCGGACGCGGCGGCCGCCAGGCGGCCCCCGTGGGCCTGCGCCGGCTGCTGCCCGCCCAGCGCACCCCCGCCACCGTGCCCGCCCCCCGGGCCGCGGCGGAAGCCGAGGCCACCACGGCCGGCAAGGCGGCCTGAGCGCCGCAACCCCCCACAGCCTCCCAGGAGCCCGGACCCTTTGCCGGGCGGCAACACCTCGGGACACCCGGAAACACCAAGCAAGGAAGGCACTCTTCGTGCGTACCACCATCAAGCTCACCGCCGCCGTCGCCGCAGCCGCAGCCCTCACCCTGGGCCTGAGCGCCTGCAGCGCCCCCTCCGACACCTCCGCCGGTTCGGAGAAGAAGGGCAAGGACGCCGACCCCAGCGCCGAGCTCGTCGTCGCCGCCAGCCCCACCCCGCACGGCGACATCCTCAACTTCGTCCGCGACAACCTCGCCGCGAAGGCCGGGCTCAAGCTCAAGGTCAGAGACTTCAACGACTACGTCCTGCCCAACACCGCCACGCAGAACGGCGAAGTCGACGCCAACTTCTTCCAGCACAAGCCCTACCTCGACGACTTCAACAAGAAGAACAAGACGGACATCGTGCCCGTCGTCAACGTCGAGATCGAGCCGCTGGGCCTGTACTCCAAGAAGGACAAGAAGGTCTCCGACCTCGGCTCCGGCTCCACCATCGCCGTCCCCAACGACGCCACCAACGAGGGCCGCGCCCTCAAGCTCCTCGCGGACAACGGCGTCATCAAGCTGAAGGACGGCGTCGGCGCCGAGGCCAAGCTCTCCGACGTCGAGGACAAGAAGGGCGTCAAGTTCACCGAGCTCGAGGCCGCCCAGATCCCCTCCCGCCTCGCCGACGTCGACGCCGCCGTCATCAACGGCAACTTCGCCATCGGAGCCAAGCTCAACCCCGCCAAGGACTCCCTCGTCCTGGAGAAGGCCGAGGGCAACCCCTACGCCAACTTCCTCGCGGTCAAGAAGGGCAACGAGTCCGACCCCCGGATCCAGAAGCTCGCCAAGCTCCTCAACTCCGACGAGGTCAAGAAGTTCATCCAGCAGAAGTTCAGCGGCGCCGTCATCCCCGCCTTCGGTCCCGCAAAGAGCTGACACCTTGTAACCTCGGCCGTCCGTACGGTTGTAGGCCCCGCGCACGAAACCGTCGTGCGCGGGGCCTACGCGCTTGGCGCACCGGCACGCCCATGCTGCATGCTGGTGCACCCGACAAGCGACACCCCGCCACACCCGAGAAACCCAGAACCACCGAGCCCACCCGCCCCGGCGTTGGAGCAGCGCATGACTTCCACCTTTCCGGACATCTCCATCAGTACGGACCGGCTGGTGCTGCGCCCGTTCGAGGCCGGTGACATCCCCGCCCTCGCGGAGATGATGAACGACGAGCTCATCACGGCCTGGACCTCCGCCCCGCACCCCTACACCACCGCCGACGCCCGCGACTGGGCCCTGCGGCAGGCGCCCGCCGAGCGCACCTCCGGCCGCGGAATCGTCTTTGCGGTCGCCGAGTTCCTCACCCACCGCCTCGTGGGCATCGTCCACCTGCGCAACACCGACTGGCGCAACCTCGCCGCCGAGGCCGCCTACGTCACCGCGCCCTGGGCCCGCGGCGAGGGCTACGCCTGCGAAGCGGTCCTGGCGAGTGCCCAGTGGCTCTTCCGCGACCAGAAGTTCGAGCGCCTGGAGCTGCGCACCGCCGCCGACAACACCGCCGCCCAGCAGGTCGCCCAGAAGACCGGCTGCGTCAGCGAGGGCGTGCTGCGCAACGCATGGATAGCGCGCAGCCGCACGGAAGACGGCGGCTGGACCGACATCCGCACCGACCTCATCGTCTGGAGCCTGCTGCCCGAGGACCTCGACGAGGTCCGCGAGACCCACGCCGGCGGCTACGACTACTCCGACTACGCGACCGCCTTCCCCGACTGGCGCTGAGCGCCACAGCCACCGGACCGAAGGTCCGGACCAACCGGGGTACTCTCAGCCTGCCCGCGCCCGCCCGATCCCGACAAGCCCAGGAGACTGACGACGATGGCCGACCGGGTCACGGTGATCGGATGGGACGGCTCACCGCTGACGGAAGCGGCCCGCTCCGCCGTCGGCGCCGCCACCCTCGTGGCCGGAGCCGCCCACCACCTGGCCCTGCCGGAGATCCCGCCCACCGCCGAACGCATCCGCCTCGGCAGCGTCGACCTCGCCGCCCGCCGCATCGCCCAGCACCGCGGCTCCGCCGTGGTCCTCGCCGACGGCGACCCCGGCTTCTTCGGCGTCGTCCGCACCCTGCGCGCCCCCGAACACGGCCTCGAGGTCGAGGTGGTGCCCGCTGTCTCCTCCGTCGCCGCCGCCTTCGCCCGGGCCGGCATGCCCTGGGACGACGCCCAGATCGTCGCCGCCCACGCCCGCGACCTGCGGCGCGCCGTCAACGTCTGCCGCGCCCACCCCAAGGTCGCCGTCCTCACCTCGCCCGGCGCGGGCCCCGCCGAACTCGCCCTGCTCCTCGGCCCCGTCCACCGCACCTTCGTCATCTGCGAGGAACTGGGCACCGAACGCGAGCAGGTCACCGTCGTCACCTCCGACCGGGCCGCCGACCACGCCTGGCGCGACCCCAACGTCGTCATCGTCATCGGCGGCTCGGTGGCCGCCGCGGGCCGCGCCGGCGGCTGGATCGCCGGCCGCGAGAGCGGCTACCCCCCGCCCGTACGCGGCTGGGCGCTGCCCGCCGACGCCTACGCCACCGCCCTCGGCGAAGGCGAGCGCACCGAACTGCGGGCCGCCCAACTCGCACGGCTCGGGCCCCGTGTGGGCGACCTGGTCTGGGACATCGGCGCCGGCAGCGGCGCCGCCGCCGTGGAGGCGGCCCGCTTCGGCGCGGCCGTCATCGCCGTGGACCGGGACCCCGAGGCCTGCCGCCACACCGCCGCCACCGCCCGCCGCTTCGGCGTGCAACTGCAGGTCGTCCACGGCACCGCGCCCCACGTCCTGGAGGACCTGCCCGAACCCGACGTGGTGCGCATCGGCGCGGGCGGAGCCCCCGTCGTCACCGCCTGCGCCGCCCGCCGCCCCGAGCGCATCGTCACCCACGCCGCCACCCGGGACGAGGCCGAGGCCATCGGCCGGGCGCTCGCCGAGGGCGGGTACGCGGTGGAATGCGTACTGCTCCAAGCAGTGGAGTTGGACACAAGCGCCTGGACGGAACGCGAGCGGGCCGTAGCCTTCCTTCTGAGTGGCCGTCGTACCCACCCCTGAGGGCAGGGGGCCGGGCGCGGGGTAGGCTGGCGGACCGTTGTGCAGCCGCCCGGTGTCCGACACCACAGTCGCCAATGCTCCGAACGCACCCTCGTCTTGGCGCGTACAGGGCAGGGTGGCTCGGGACGGCACACAACGTGCCGCGAGGCACCGACGCTCGTTCTTGTCTATGGGCGTCAGCGGTTGGAAGGAGCACTACCGATGGGCGAGGGGTACGCATGACCGACACCGGCCGGTTCCCGGGCGAGGGACAGCCGGAGAACGCAGGCGCACTGCCCGGCCACCCGCTTCCGGCGGATGCCGCAGCCCCTGCCGACACCGGAACCCCGGCTCCCTACACCTTTGCCGACTCCGCCGACGCGGCGGACGAGGACGACCTGCTGCTGATGCCGGGCGCCCAGGGCGCCTGGATGGAGCAGCCGCCGGTCCAGGGCGGCACGCACGAGACGGGCGGCCGCGACACCGGCTCCGTCGAGTACCACGGTGTCCGTACGGCCCCGGCCGCCGCCGCTGCGTCGGCGCAGCCGCGCCGCCCGCTGCACATGGGCCCGCCCGTGCCGGAGCCCAACACCGGCGTCGTGCGCTCCCTCGCCGACCGCGGCCCGGCCGCGCCCCAGCAGCCCGTGGGCGCCCCCGTCGTGCCGCAGCAGGCGCAGGCCACCACCCCCGGCCTGGAGTACCTCGACGTCCCCGGCGCCGACGCGCAGTCCACGCCGGGCACCTGGGAGGCGGAGCCCGCTCCGGTCGCCTTCGTGCCCCCGCAGGCCACCGGGCACGAGATAGTCGCGGAAGAAGCCGCGCCGGCCGCGCCCACGGTTGACTCGCCGTCAACGGACCAGGCGGCACCGGCCGCGCCCGCGGGCGGTCTCGACCTCGGCGGCATGCGCGCGTTCGTCGAGCCGGCGCAGCCCGCACAGCCGGCCCCGGTGGCTGCGCCCGCGGAGCCGGTTGGCGCCGTGTCAGCCCCCGAGGCCGCCGTGGCCGCTGTGGCCGCTGTGGCCGCTGTGGCCGCTGTGGCAGCCGAACCGGTGCCGGCCGCGGATGCGCCGCAGGTCACGCAGGCCGCGCAGGACGAGCCGGTCGCCGTGCCGGTCCCGGCCGAGGCGCAGCCTGCCGCCGCCCCCGCGGAAGCGGTGGCCGTGCAGAGCGTGCCCGAGCCCGTGGCCGAGGCGCCGCAGGAAGCTCCGGCCGCTGTCGAGAGCGCCCCCGCGCCCGTCCAGGAGGCCCAGCCTGCCGCCGTCGCCGCGCCGGTTGACGGTGCGGCGCAGGTGCCCGCGCCCGCCCCGGAGCCCGAGGCCGCGCCCGTGCCCGTGCCCGCGCCCGCGCCCGTGCCCGCGCCCGTGCCCGTGACCGTGCAGGAGGTCCAGGCCGCGGTCGAGGCCGCCCCGGAGCCCGTCGTCGAGGTTCCGGCAGCTCCGGCGGACGAGCCCCAGGTCCAGCAGGCTGCCGCCGCTCCGGTGCCCGCTCCCGTGCCCGTGCCCGAAACTCAGACGCCCGCGCCCGCCGTGAGCCAGCCGGTTGCCGAGGCTGCTCCGCAGGAGGTCCAGGCCGCCGAAGAGCCGGCCGCGCCCGCGCAGGAGCCCGTGGCCGAGGCGGTGCAGGAAGCCCCGGTGCAGGAGGCCCCGATTGCCGCCGCGGCGGTCGAGGCTCAGGCGCCGGTGCTCGTCCAGGAGGCCGACGGCGCCGGTACGCCGGTTGACGGTGGGTCGCCCGCTCCGGCCCAGGAGACCGTCGTCGACAACGCGGCGTCCGTGCTGCCCGCCCAGGAAGTGCCTGCCGCTGCCGTCAGCGCCCCCGACAGCGAGGTGCCCGTGCCCGTCCAGGAAGCTGCCCCCGTGGCCGCGGCTCCCGAGGGCGTATCGCCCGTGCTCGTCCAGGAAGCCGCCGTCGGCATCGTCCCCGACAGCGAGGTGCCCGTGGCCGCTCCGGCCGAGCCGCAGGACGTCCCGGCCGAGGCCGTCGCCCCCGAGCCGCCGGCCGTCACCGTCGACGAGGTGCAGCCCGTGCCGGAACAGCAGGCCGAGGCCGTGACCCCCGAGGCGCAGCCGGTGCCGGAAGAGCAGAGTGCCGCTGCCGCCCCCGTGCCCGTACCCGACGAGCAGCCGCAGCAGGCGGCGCCCGTCGAGACGCCCGCTCACATCCGTCTGGTACCGGACGAATCCGAGCCGGCCGTCGTCCCCGACGCGGCAGCCGAGCCGCAGGAGCCCGCCCCGGCGCCGGAGCCGCTCGGCCCGCCCGCCGTCGGTTACGGCGAAGCCGAGCGCGCCGCCGTGCACCGCGTGATGCGCGAGCGCCGCGACATCCGCAAGGGCTTCCGCACCGACCCCATCCCGCACGAGGTGCTGCTGCGCGTCCTGGAGGCCGCGCACACCGCGCCCAGCGTCGGGCACTCCCAGCCCTGGGACTTCGTCGTCATCCGCTCCGAGGAGACCCGCCGTACGATGCACGAGCTGGCGGCCCGCCAGCGCGAGGCGTACGCCAAGTCCCTCCCCAAGGCCCGGGCCAAGCAGTTCAAGGAACTGAAGATCGAGGCCATCCTCGACACGCCCGTCAACATCGTCGTCACCGCCGACCCCACGCGCGGCGGCCGGCACACCCTCGGCCGGCACACCCAGCCGCAGATGGCCCCCTACTCCTCGGCCCTCGCCGTCGAGAACCTCTGGCTCGCCGCCCGCGCCGAAGGCCTCGGCGTCGGCTGGGTCAGCTTCTTCGACGAGCGCGAGATGGTCCGCACCCTCGGCCTGCCCGAGCACCTGGAGGTCGTCGCCTACCTCTGCATCGGCTACGTCGACGAGTTCCCGGACGAGCCCGAGCTGATGCAGGCCGGCTGGTCCAAGCGGCGGCCGCTGTCCTGGGTCGTGCACGAGGAGGAGTACGGACGCCGCGCCCTGCCCGGCGAGGACCCGCACGACCTGCTCGCCGAGACGCTCCGCGGCATCCGCCCGCTCGACGCCAAGGCGCTGGGCGAGGCCTGGGAGCGGCAGAAGCGGATGACCAAGCCGTCCGGCGCGCTCGGCATGCTGGAGATCATCTCGGCGCAGCTGTGCGGCCTGTCCCGCAAGTGCCCGCCGCCGATCCCGGAGCCTGCGGCCGTCGCGATCTTCGCGGGGGACCACGGCGTGCACGCCCAGGGCGTCACGGCGTGGCCGCAGGAGGTCACCTCGCAGATGGTGGCCAACTTCCTGGGCGGCGGGGCCGTGTGCAACGCCTTCGCGAACCAGGTCGGCGCCGAGGTCTGCGTCGTCGACGTCGGCGTGGCCGGCGAACTGCCGAGCACCCCCGGACTGCTGCCCCGCAAGATCCGCCCCGGCACGGCCGACTTCACCGCGGGCCCCGCGATGAGCCGCGAGGAAGCACTGCGCGCCATCGAGGTCGGCATCGAGACGGCCCGCGACCTGGTCACGGCCGGGAACAAGGCGCTGCTCACCGGCGAGATGGGCATCGCCAACACCACCGTGTCGGCCGCCCTCATCGCCATCTACACCGGCGCGGACCCGGCCGAGATCACCGGTCGCGGCACCGGCATCAACGACGAGATGCACGCCCGCAAGATCGATGTGGTCCGCCGCGCGCTGGAACTGCACCAGCCCGATCCGAACGACCCCATCGGGGTCCTGGCCGCGGTCGGCGGCCTGGAGCACGCCGCGCTCGTCGGCCTGATCCTCGGCGGCGCGTCGCTGCGCACGCCGGTGATCCTGGACGGCGTCAGCGCGGGTGCCGCGGCCCTGGTGGCCCGGGCCATCGCCCCCGAGGCGCTGGCGGCGTGCATCGCCGGGCACCGCAGCGCGGAGCCGGGCCACGTCGCGGCCCTGACCAAGTTGGGCCTGCGCCCGCTGGTGGACCTCGACCTGCGCCTCGGCGAAGGCACGGGCGCCCTCCTGGCGCTGCCGGTGGTGCAGAGCGCGGCGCGTGCGATGCACGAGGTGGCGACGTTCGACACGGCGGGCGTCACGGAGAAGAGCTGACGCTCACGGCCCGGACGCACGCGTCCGGGCCACGAGCCGGTGGCCGGGCGGGCGCCGGGCCCGCCCACCCCCTCCACCGACCCGCCGTTGCACCTTAGGGTGTCCCCACCAGCGCATTTACGAGGAGACCCGCCCCATGGCCGAGCCTGCACCCGTTGCCGCCTACCCCGTCGGACTGCGTCTCACCGGGCGCCGCGTCGTCGTCCTCGGCGGCGGCCAGGTCGCCCAGCGCCGTCTGCCGGCCCTGATCGCCGCCGGCGCCGACGTCCGGCTCGTCTCCCCCTCCGCCACCCCGTCCGTGGAAGCCATGGCCGAGGCCGGCGAACTGCGCTGGGAG
Source organism: Streptomyces olivoverticillatus (assembly GCF_014203555.1). Lineage (GTDB taxonomy): Bacteria > Actinomycetota > Actinomycetes > Streptomycetales > Streptomycetaceae > Streptomyces > Streptomyces olivoverticillatus. The sequence continues at coordinate 249,165 of NZ_JACHJH010000006.1, forward strand.
CGCCGCCGCTACCGGCCCGGCGACCTCGACGGCGCCTGGTACGCCCTGATCTCCACGGACGAGCCCGCCGCCAACGAGGCCGCCTCCGCCGAGGCCGAGGAGCGCCGCGTCTGGGCCGTGCGCAGCGACGACGCGGAAGCCGCCTCCGCCTGGACCCCGGCCACCGGCCGCAGCGAGGGCGTCACCGTCGCCGTCCTGACCGGCCAGGACCCCCGCCGCTCCGCCGCCGTCCGCGACGCCATCGTCGAGGGCCTGCGCGACGGTTCCCTCGCGGCCCCCCACCACCGCGCCCGCCACAAGGGCGTCGCCCTCGTCGGCGGCGGCCCCGGCGACCCGGACCTGATCACCGTGCGCGGCCGCCGGCTCCTGGCCGAGGCCGACGTGGTCATCGCCGACCGCCTGGGCCCCCGCGACCTCCTCGACGAGCTGCCCCCGCACGTCGAGGTCATCGACGCGGCGAAGATCCCGTACGGCCGCTTCATGGCCCAGGAGGCCATCAACAACGCTCTCATCGAGCACGCCAAGGCGGGCAAGGCTGTCGTGCGACTCAAGGGCGGCGACCCGTTCGTCTTCGGCCGCGGCATGGAAGAGGTCCGGGCGCTGGCCGAACACGGCATCCCGTGCACGGTCGTCCCCGGCATCTCCAGCTCCATCAGCGTGCCGGGCGCCGCCGGAATCCCCGTCACCCACCGTGGCGTGGCCCATGAGTTCACCGTGGTCAGCGGGCACGTGGCGCCCGACGACCAGCGGTCCCTCATCGACTGGGCGGCCCTGGCCCGGCTGCGCGGCACGCTCGTGCTGCTGATGTCGGTCGAGAACATAGCCGCGATCGCCGCGACCCTGATCCGGCACGGCCGCCCGGCCGACACCCCCGTGGCCGTGGTGCAGGAGGGCACGACGGCCGCCCAGCGCCGCGTGGACGCGACCCTGGCGACGGCGGGGGAGCGGGTGAAGGCGGAGGGCATACGCCCGCCGGCCGTCATCGTGATCGGCGAGGTCGTCACGGTCGGCCCGGCCGCCGACACCGACAACTAGGGCCCCAGCCCCCCCAGCCCCCGAAGAAGGCACGAACCGCACCATGGCCGAACTCATCACCATCGACGACCCCGCCGATCCCCGTCTGGCGGACTACACCGACCTCACCGACGTCGAGCTGCGGCGCAGGCGCGAGCCCGCCGAGGGCCTCTTCATCGCCGAGGGCGAGAAGGTCATCCGCCGCGCCGGGCAGGCCGGATACGCCATGCGCTCGATGCTGCTGTCGGCCAAGTGGGTCGACGTGATGCACGACGTCATCGACGAGACCGACGCCCCGGTCTACGTGGTCACCCCGGACCTGGCCGAACGGGTGACGGGCTATCACGTGCACCGCGGCGCGCTGGCGTCCATGCAGCGCAAGCAGCTCCCGGACGCCGCCGAGCTGCTGCGCTCCGCCCGCCGCGTGGCGATCATGGAGAAGGTCAACGACCACACCAACATCGGCGCCATCTTCCGCAGCGCCGCGGCCCTCGGCATGGACGCGGTCCTGCTCTCCCCGGACTGCGCCGACCCGCTCTACCGGCGCTCGGTGAAGGTGTCCATGGGCGCCGTCTTCTCCGTGCCGTACGCGCGCCTGGAGAACTGGCCCCGCGACCTGGAGACGGTCCGCGAAGCGGGCTTCAAGGTCCTGGCGCTCACCCCGGGCGAGAAGGCCGTGTCCATCGACGAGGCGGCCCCGCACCGCCTGGAGCGCGTGGCGCTCATGCTGGGCGCGGAGGGCGAGGGCCTGTCGGCCAAGGCGCTGCGGGCGGCCGACGTCTGGGTGCGGATCCCCATGGCCCACGGCGTCGACTCCCTGAACGTGGGGGCGGCCGCCGCCGTGGCCTTCTACGCGGTCGCTACGGGCCGTCCGCAGGACTGACGCCGACCGCGGGCCCGCCGGGCAGCGGGCCCATGCCGTGGCTGCGGGACGGGCCCTGGCAGCCCTGGGCGGCCGCGATGCCGAGCGCGACCAGCAGCGTCACCACGACGAAGACGATCAGTCGCTGACGCAGCAGCTTGCGGTCGGGCCCCGGCCGCCGGGCACCCGCCCCGGGGCGCGCCGCCGGGCGGGCGCCCTTGCGGCCGCCGGGCACCCGCGGCGCGGCCGGGTGCCGCTCACCGCGCCCCGGATCGGCGGGGCGTGACGGGGCGTGGGGCCGCGGCGTCGGTGCGCTGCCCGGGCGCCGCTCGGTGCGCTGGAGCTCGTACTCGGCGGCCCGCTGGCCCAACGGCCGGTCCGCCTCCCGGCGCGGCGACGGGGGGCGGGATTCGGTCAACCCGTGGGCCTCCCGCGCCGCGATCTCCTTGAGCCGCAGCGACAGCTGGAGCGTGCTCGGCCGCTCCTCCGGGTCCTTGGCCAGACAAGCGTGGATCAGCGGCGCCAGCGCATCCGGCACACCCATGAGCTGGGGTTCCTCATGGACGACCCGGTAGAGCATGACCTCGGAACTGCCCTGGCCGAAGGGGGAGTCCGCGGTGGCGGCGTAGGCGAGCGTGGCACCGAGCGCGAAGACGTCCGTCGCGGGCGTCACCCCTGCCCCGCGCACCTGTTCGGGCGCCAGGAAGCCGGGGGAGCCGACCGCCGTGCCGACGTGCGTCAGCGTGCTCGCGCCCGTGGCCCACGCGATGCCGAAGTCGATGATGCGGGGGCCCTTGGGGGACAGCAGGATGTTCGACGGCTTGAGGTCGCGGTGGACGACCCCCGCGTCGTGCACGGCCAGCAGGCCCTCGGCCAACGCCGCGCCGATGGAGGCGGTCTGAGCCGCCGACAGCGGCCCCTCCTCGTTCACCTTGTCGTGCAGCGAGGGGCCGGGCACGTACTGGGTGGCGAACCAGGGGCGGTCCGCGTCGAGGTCGGCGGCCACCAGCCGGGCCGTACAGCCGCCGCGGATCCTGCGCGCGGCGGACACCTCGCGGGCGAAGCGCGAACGGAACTCCTGATCCTCCGCCAGATCCGGCCGGATCACCTTCAGCGCCACCCGCTGGCCCCGCCGGTCGGAACCCAGATAGACCACGCCCATGCCGCCCGCGCCGAGCCTGCGGTGCAGCCGGAACGAGCCGACGACACGCGGGTCCTCGCGCCGGAGCCGCATCATCGTCATCTTCGTCCCCTACCTCCGGTGTGGCTGCCCCACTTAGCTGCCCGGCGTCTGACGTGCCACAGCTTACGGATTGACGGGCGGGCTCGCTGATAGGCCGCGCATGCGTCGGCAGGTGGATTGTCAGTGCCCGGTGGGATCCTTGGAAGGCGGGCACGAGACGCCGGCCGTGCGTCGCCGGCCCGCTTGCCAGGCCCCAAGGGGCCGTCACGGAAGGGGGATTGGTGCCGTGAAGGGTGACCGAGTGGAGATAGTCGTCGACGCAGGGGACACGACTCGAACGTATGAAGTGGTGGCCGACAGAGCCGGCCGCAGGGTGGAGACGGCGGTACGCCGGGGCGTGGTGGAAGTGAGCGAAGTCACCCGTACCGGGGTCGTGGTGCGCACCGCCCGGTTCATGGCCAACCGGGTCCTCGCCCTGGTGGAGCACCCGGTGCCGCGGGTGGACGGGAGCGAGCGCCTCCTCGGGGAAGACCCGGGGGTCCAGGGGTCCGCTCTCCACCCACGGGTGTAGCCGTCCGGCCGTCGCGTCATCCTCCGGGAGAAGCGGCAAGCGGCACCACGGCATGACGCCCTACCCGGGGGCCCGCGCCTAGTGTTGAGCACAAGCGGCGGGCGCACTACTCGTCCCCCGAGGTCAGGTGCCCGCCGCCCCCTGACACACACGGAGGGAGCAGGGTGATGGCGGACATCGCAGGCCGCCCGGCGGACCGGGCGCACGGCCGCCCGGGTACCGACGTCTTCGGCGACCGCCCGTCCTCCACCCGCCATCCGCTGGTGGCCGCCGCGATGGTGCTGCCGCTGGCAGTCCTTCTCGCGGTGGTCTTCGGCGGCTGGGACGCCGTCGTCACACAAGCGTCGTCCGTTGCCGGAATGCTGGGGCGCTGAGCGCCCAAGGCCCGGGAGAGCGGCCCGGGCCGGGGACATACCGGCAATGACCCCGTGGGGACGGGGGCGCGGCGGACGGCATGGCGGGCCGGGCACCTGGGGAGGTGCCCGGCCCGTCGTGTACTCATCAAAGTTGTGGCCGGACACGAAAGCGGCCGGGGGCCGGAGCATCGAAGCTCCGGCCCCCGGCCGACTGCGCGTGCGCGATACTGGGATTGAACCAGTGACCTCTTCCGTGTCAGGGAAGCGCTCTCCCGCTGAGCTAATCGCGCGGGAAGGTCCGTGAGGACCCGGTGGACGATACTGGGATTGAACCAGTGACCTCTTCCGTGTCAGGGAAGCGCTCTCCCGCTGAGCTAATCGTCCGCAACTGTGCGTGTGCACCGTGCGCGATACTGGGATTGAACCAGTGACCTCTTCCGTGTCAGGGAAGCGCTCTCCCGCTGAGCTAATCGCGCGGGAAGGTCCGTGAAGACCTGGTGGACGATACTGGGATTGAACCAGTGACCTCTTCCGTGTCAGGGAAGCGCTCTCCCGCTGAGCTAATCGTCCTTGGAGGTGGAGACGGGATTTGAACCCGTGTAGACGGCTTTGCAGGCCGTTGCCTCGCCTCTCGGCCACTCCACCAACGGAGCGGGGGTTCGGGAAGATCCCCCACATCGAGCGGACAACGAGACTCGAACTCGCGACATCCACCTTGGCAAGGTGGTGCTCTACCAACTGAGCTATGTCCGCAGGTCTTGCATCTCCGGGGCGCTTCCGCGTCCCGGCGACGTGTTGAACTTTAGCGGATTACGGCGCCAGCTCAAATTCCGTTTGCCCAGCGTGCTGCGCTGATCCTCGGCCGGACCGCCCGCGAGGCCCGCGCCATAGACTCGATGACGTGCACGACCTCGCTCCCATGGCCCGCTTCGGCGGCCTTCTCGCCACCGACCTGCGCGATGTCACCAGCGATCCGGCAGCCCTGGATTCCAGGGGCTGGTGGGCGGTGGTCGCGGACTACGAGGGGGGGATCGTGTGCGCCCGCTTCGGCGACGTGCGCCCCGATCCCGACCCCGGCCCGGGACGCTGGCGGGGCCCCGCCCCCGAGCAGTGGACCAGCTCCCTGGACCGCGCCGCCTACACCGCGGGCGTACGCCGCATCCGCGAACACATAGCGGCGGGGGAGGTCTACCAGGCCAATCTCTGCCGGGTGCTGAGCGCGCCCCTGCCCGACCCGCAGGCCGCCGACGTGGACGCCCTCACCGCCCTCCTCGCCCACGGCAACCCCGCCCCCTACGCCGGAACGGTCCGGCTGCCCGCCCACGGCGTGGAGGTGGCGACCGCCTCACCCGAGCTCTATCTGCGCCGCAGCGGCCGCACCGTGGAGTCCGGCCCGATCAAGGGCACCGGCCGCACCGCCGCCGACCTGCTGGAGAAGGACCACGCCGAGAACGTCATGATCGTGGACCTGGTCCGCAACGACCTGGGGCGCGTCTGCGCCACCGGCTCCGTGACCGTCCCCGGCCTGTGCGTCGTCGAAGCGCACCCCGGCCTCGTCCACCTCGTCTCCACCGTGCGCGGCGAGCTGGCCGACGGCGCCCGGTGGGCCGACCTCTTCGCCGCCACCTTCCCGCCCGGCTCCGTCACCGGCGCACCCAAGGCCAGCGCCCTGCGCATCATCGAATCCCTGGAGACCGCGCCGCGCGGCCCCTACTGCGGCGGCATCGGCTGGGTCGACGCCGACCGGGGCGCGGGCGAGCTCGCCGTCGGCATCCGCACCTTCTGGATCGAGCGGAACGCGCCCGGCGGGCCCGTACTGCGCTTCGGCACCGGCGCCGGGATCACCTGGGGCTCGGATCCCGAGCGCGAGTGGGCCGAGACGGAACTCAAGGCGGACCGGCTGCTCGCGATAGCGTCGGGAACACACCGGACGCTTGGAAGGACGACACGGTGAAGATCTGGTTGGACGGCGCACTGCGCGACGCGAACAGCGCCCGGGTCTCGGTCTTCGACCACGGGTTCACGGTCGGTGACGGCGTCTTCGAGACGATCAAGGCCGTGGACGGCCGGCCCTTCGCCCTGACCCGGCACCTGGACCGGCTGGCCCGCTCCGCCCGCGGCCTCGGCCTGCCCGAGCCCGACCGGGACGAGGTGCGGCGGGCCTGCACGGCGGTGCTCGAAGCCGAACCCGTGCCGCTGGGCCGGCTGCGGATCACCTACACCGGCGGACTCTCCCCGCTGGGCTCCGACCGCGGCACCACCGGCCCCACCCTCGTCGTGGCCGTCGGCGCGACCCACCGGCGGCCCGACACCACGGCCACCGTCACGGTCCCCTGGACGCGCAACGAACGCGGCGCCCTCGCCGGGCTGAAGTCCACCTCCTACGGGGAGAACGTCGTCGCCCTGGCCCGCGCCGCCGAGCAGGGCGCCACCGAGGCGCTGTTCGCCAACACTGTGGGGGCGCTGTGCGAGGGCACCGGCTCCAACGTCTTCGTCGTCCTCGACGGCGAACTGCACACCCCGCCGCTCGCCTCCGGCTGCCTGGCCGGCATCACCCGCGCCCTCGTCCTGGAATGGACCGGCGCCCGGGAGACCGACCTGCCCTACGACGTCCTGGACCGCGCCGAGGAGGTCTTCCTGACCTCCACCCTCCGCGACGTCCAGGCCGTGCACACCGTCGACGGCCGCCAACTCCCCGGCGCCCCCGGCCCGGTGACCGCCAAGGCCATGCGGATCTTCGACGAGCGCGCGGGCTCCGACCTCGATCCGTAGAGCCCTCGATCCGTAGAAGAAAACCGGTGACGTACGGCCCCCGGGCCGGTACAACACCAGGGTGACCACCACCCTGCGGCCCACCGCACCCGAACGGCGCAGCGACGACGGCGGCCGGTCCCGCTCGTTCGAGGTCTGCGTCAACAGCAGGCCCGTCGGCACCGTCGAGCTCACCACGGACGCCCGCTTCGGGCCGCACGTCGGCCGGATATCGGCGCTGGCCATCGACGAGCGCGACCGCGGCCGCGGGCGCGGCACGGTCGCCGCGCTCGCCGCCGAGGAGGTGCTGCGCACCTGGGGCTGCGGGCAGATACAGGTGAGCGTGCCCGCTCCGGCCGAGACGGCCCTGGGCCTGGCCGGGGCGCTCGGCTACACCGAGCGCAGCCGCACCATGACCAAGCCGCTGGCCACCGCGCCCGCGCTGCCGGCCGGCAGCATCCCCCGCCCCATGGACGAGGAGGAGTCCCGCCGCTGGCTCGCCCACGCCCGGCAGCGCTACGTCCGCCACTGGACGGAGCTGGGCGTGCCGCCCGCCCGGGCCGAGGCCATGGCCGTACGCGACCACGACGGCGCACTCGGCACCACCCTCGCCGTCCTGTCCCACGACGGCGAGGACGTCGGCACCCTGTGGGTGGGGCCGCACGCCGACGGCGCCCATGTCTTCGACGTCGAGGTCGGCGCGGCCCACCGGGGCCGCGGGCACGGCCGCACCCTGATGCTCCTCGCCGAGCGCGAGGCCCTGGCGGCGGGCGCGGTCGCGCTCGGGCTCAACGTCTTCGCCGGGAACGAGCCGGCCCGGCGCCTCTACGACTCGCTCGGCTACGAGACGACCGTGGTGCACCTGTACAAGGCGTTGATCTAGGGGCGTTGATCCGGGGCGCGTCCCGGAACCCCGGCGGGCCTACTCCGCGAGCAGCCGGTCCGCGATCTCCTCGATCCGCTCGCGCAGGCCCTCCTGGCTCTTGCCGCCGTCCAGCCGCTCCCCGCCGATGACGTACGTGGGCGTCCCCGTCACGCCGATAGCCTTGCCCTCGGCCTGGTCCGCGTCGACGATCAGCAGGTGCCGCCCGTCGATCAGCGCGGTGTCCATCTCCTCGGCGTCCAGCCCGAGCTCGTCGGCGACCGCCAGGAGCAGCTTCTCGCCCTGCGTGCCGAGCTCACCGGTCCTGGCCAGCACGGCCTCGACGTAGGCCCAGTCCTGCCCCTGCTCGGCCGCCTCCTCGGCGGCCTGCGCGGCGGCGTAGGAGTGCTTGTGCTTCTCCAGCGGGAAGTGGCGCAGCCGGATCTCCAGCCGCTCGCCGTAGCGGGCGCGCAGGGCACGGAGGTCGTCCAGGGCCCGGTGGCAGTCGGGGCACTGCAGCTCGCACCAGAAGTCGAGAACGGCGCGGGAGGTGTCGGTGTCGCTCATGGGGCCAGTCTTCCAGTAGGTGCCAGGGGACGGGACCCGGGACCTGAGGAGGAGAAGCGCCCCTGAGTCGACCCCGACTTCCCCCCGAGCGCCCGGCAGGCCGTGGCATGCGCGGCGGCGGGCGGTGCAGGATGGATGCAGCACACCGTCATCGGCAGGAGGACCGGATGCTGACCTCGACCGTTTGCGCCGCGGTGTCCGCGGCCGGCTTGGGCATCGCCCTGCTGACTGCCTACCGCAAGCGATTCCTGGCCGCCACCCGCATCGCGGCCTACTCCCTGATCCCCATCGGCCTGGTCATGACGGGGATCGTCGACTGGATCACCGACCTGGTCTTCAAGCCCAGCGTCTGGGCCGGCTTCGGCGTGCTCGCGCTCTCCGCGGTGCTGTTCATGGTGAGCAGGACCGCCCCGCGCCGCGGCGGGCGCAAGGAGCGCAAGGCGGTCGGCGCCGCGCGCCGCGAGGCCGTCGCCCCCGCCGCGGCCGCGCCCCCGCTCGCCCCGGGCCGGACCGCGGACCACCCCAAGAGCCGGGGGAAGAAGGCCGCGGGCGGCGACGGGGAAGACTTCTCGGACATCGAGGAAATCCTCAAAAAGCACGGGATCTGATGAACTGCCGCGCCCAGGAGGCGCGTTGGTGAGACGGCGCCGCCCGGCTGCGCCATGATCTGTCGGAGATGAACGACGAACCGGCCGAGATCACCGATGAACCGCGCGGCTGCCTGTTCGCGCTCTCCCAGCCGCCCCTGATGTTCTTCCTGGCCCTCGTGGCCACCCTGATCCTGCTGACGGCCGTGCACGACCTGTACCGCTGGTGAGGCGGTCAGTCCGCCGCCTCCCGGCGCCGCGCCCGGTAGGCGGCCACGTGCAGGCGGTTGCCGCAGGTGCGCCCGTCGCAGTAGCGGCGCGAGCGATTGCGGGAGAGATCGACGAAGGCGCGCCCGCAGTCCGGCGCCGCGCACCGCCGCAGCCGCTGGCGCTCGCCGCCGACGAGCAGGAACGCCAGCGCCATCCCGCCGTCCGCCGCCAGGTGCTCGGCCAGCGAGGCGCCGGGCGCGAAGTAGTGCACGTGCCAGTCGTAGCCGTCGTGATCGGTCAGCCGGGGCGTGGTCCCGGCCCCGGCCACCAGCGCATTGAGCAGCTCGGCCGCCGCCTCGTTGCTCCCCGCGTCGAAGACCTGTCCGAATCGCGCCCGCAGCTCGTGCACGGCCGTCAGGTCGCGCTCGTGCAGGGCGCCCACCCCGCTGATGCCGTGCCGCTCGACGAACCCCTGCAGGCCCGCCAGATCGGCGGGCCCGGCATTGAGCAGGTCGACGACGGCGTCGAGTGCGCACCGGGTGTCGTGGTTGATCAGCACGGATCATTCGCTCCCTGGCCGGACGGGTGGGGCGGCAACTGTTCGACTGCGGGCAGCAGACTCTAGCGGTTCCCCGACGCGACGGCGCCGTCGCCCGCGGTGATCCGCGGCGACGGCGCCGTCGTCCTGCCGTATGCGAGATGTCGTGCGCTGGTGCTTCCTTGCGAAGTGATGGCCGGCCTCCCCGAGTGGGCCGGCGCCTTCCGGTTTCGATCCGCCCTGGCGTCAGCTCTCGGCCAGGATGTGCGAGAGCTCCGTGTCCAGGTCGAAGTGGCGGTGTTCGGTGCCTGGCGGAACGGCGGCGTCCGTCCGCTTGAGGAACGACTCCAGGGCCCTTGCCGGAGCCTCCAGCAGCGCCTCGCCCTCCGGCGAGCTCAGCGCGATGCAGACGACGCCCTGCCCGTGACTGCGGGAGGGCCAGACCCGGACGTCGCCGGTGCCGGTGGGCCGGTGCAGGCCCTCGGCGAGCAGATCGCGGGCGAAAACCCATTCGACCGTCTCTTCGGCTCCGGTGTGGAAGGTGGCGTGCACGGCATACGGATCGGCCGTGTCGTACCGCAGGCCTGCGGGTACAGGCAGTGAGGATTCGCTCGACACGACGAGGCGCAGGTGCAGCTCGCAGCTGACCGTGGTGTTCATAAGCGCCAGGGCCTTTCGCTCAGTGTGCGCTCGGGGATTCGCACGTCGGCGAAATCGACATGCCACCTACGGTGCCGTTGTAAACCCCTCTGACCGTTTTGAGGCTCTTCGGATACCTCGTACGGCCCAGTCGCCGCGCGGCGTATACCGCCGAACCGGTGAGTTCCGGACCTTCTCGGTACGTTGGGTCCCATGAACGCGGAGAGTGACGAGCGGCGGGAGGTCGCTGCGGACGGTGACGACGCCGCCGCGCACCGCCTCGGCTCGCGAGCGCCCCACTTCGTCAGGCGGTCCCGGCCGCTGCACCTGAGCTGGCAGGCCGGCGTCTTCGTCGTCGGCCTCGCCGTGGTCGTGGCGGGCGTCATCATGCTGCCCCTGCCCGGCCCCGGCTGGCTGGTGATCTTTGCCGGGATGGCCATCTGGGCCACCGAGTTCGTCTGGGCCCAACTGGTGCTGCGCTGGACCAAGCACAAGGTCACCGAGGCGGCCAAACGCGCCCTCGACCCCAAGGTCAGACGCCGCAACATCGCCCTCACTGCGGCCGGTTTTGTGATCATCGCCGTCCTGCTGGGGATCTACGTGTCCACCCACGGCCTCCGGCTGCCCTGGCACACCGGCCGCTGACCAGGCACGCATGGTTCGGGGCACCGTCTGACATGCGGTAATGTTTGCGGTGCGCCCGGGCGATTAGCTCAGCGGGAGAGCGCTTCGTTCACACCGAAGAGGTCACTGGTTCGATCCCAGTATCGCCCACCCTCAAACCGGGGGTCCGCAAGGTTCACCCTTGCGGACCCCCGGTTTTTTGTAGTCCGCTGGCCCCGTGGACCGACGCCGCCTGCCCTCGCTGCATCACTACCGCTTCCACGACACCTGGACGCTGGCCGCCGCCCCCGACGCCGTCTACGCCGTGCTCGAAGACCCCGACGGCTACCCCGCCTGGTGGCCCCAGGTCATCGGCGTCACCAGGACCGGCGACGACAGCGGCACCGTCCGCTTCCGGTCCTTCCTGCCCTACGACCTCGCCGTCACCGCCCGCCAGGGCCGCCGCGACCCCGCCGCCCGCACCCTGGAGATCACCCTGCACGGCGACCTCGAGGGCTGGGCCCGCTGGACCGTCCTGCCGCGCGGCCGCACCGGCAGCACCGCCCGCTTCGAACAGGAGGTGACCGTGCACAAACCCCTGATGAGGCGCCTGGCGCTGCCCGGCCGCCCGCTCTTCCTCGCCAACCACGCCTGGATGATGCGCGGCGGCCGCCGCGGCCTCGCCGCTCTGCTGGAGAGCCGGGCCGAGGGGATTTGATGGAGAGCCGCCGCGACCTGTATTGTTCAGTGCGTTGCCGGGGGGAACCCCGGTGCGGAATCCCGGGCGATTAGCTCAGCGGGAGAGCGCTTCGTTCACACCGAAGAGGTCACTGGTTCGATCCCAGTATCGCCCACATCGACAAGGCCGGTCCGTCAAACCACGGACCGGCCTTGTGCGTTACCCGGCCGCGCTACGCCGCCGACTGCACCTCCGGCCTCAGCGGCCACGCCGGATCGCACTCCTCCTCCGAACCGTTGCGCGCGAACCACGCCTGCAACCCCCTCGCCTGCGCCGCGTGCCACACCGCCTGCCGCGTGTGCAGCTCGGCCGCGCTCAGCCGCTCCAGCCGCGACGCGAACCGCCGCCCCACCGCCCGTACGACCGCCAGGGCCGCCGTCGCATCGGCCGCCGCGTCATGCGCGCCCGTCAGCTCCACCCCGTACTGCGTGCACAGATCCGACAGCGTGCGCCGGCCCTTGCGATAGCGGTCCAGGTGCTTGTCCAGCACCCACGGATCCAGCACACATAGCGGGGCACCGCCCAGATAGCGGTCCAGCGAGGACGCCCGATGTCGCCGCAACTCCCGGTCCAGCAACGTCAGATCGAACGGCGCGTTCATCACCACCAGCGGAACGCCCCGCGCCGCATGCCCCGCCAGCCCCCGCGCCACCTCCTCCATCACCGGCGCCGGCCACCGGCCGTGCCGCTGCAGATGGGCGTCCGTAAGGCCGTGTATCGCCGTCGCCCCCTCGGGCACCGGCACCCCCGGATTCACCAGCCAGCGGGTGACCACCGGCAGCGCCCCCTCCTGCGACTGCGTCACCAACGCCGCAGACACGATCCGGTCGTGCTCCACATCGACCCCGGTCGTCTCGGTGTCGAAGGCGGCGAGCGGCCCATCGAACCAGCACGGCATCACACAACTCCTCGCGCTTGCCCGGCGAATGGCGGATTTCCCCTCCCCGCGAGGTGATACCCGGCCGCGGCACGGCCCGAACCGCCGCTGTTTGCCGGGGAGTTCGTCTGGAGACAACACAGATGTACGACCTGTACGAGCAATGGACCGGCGAGCCCGGAAGGTTTTTCGGACATGGTGCTCGCTCACCCCGACCCCGCCACCCCCTCCGGCGGCCGGCTGCCCGGGGGCGTCCTGCCCCCGCCGCCGCGCGGCACCCTTGCCACCACCGCCTGCATGGAGACCCTCCAGGTCGGCTACCTCCACGCCGTCGCCGCCGCGGCCGGGTGCTCGCTCGCCCAGCCCTTCCCCGACAACGGCATCGACTGGCACGTCAGCCACAGCGCCCCCGGGCACATCACCGACGACGAAGTCACCATCAAGGTCCAGCTCAAGTGCACCTACCAACTCACCCCCCGCACCCACCCGCAGCCCGAACCCCGCATCCCCCAACGGCCCGGACCGACCTTCGCCTTCACCCTCGACAACGACCACCTGGTCAAGCTCGCCCGCACCCCCGTATCGGTCCACAAGATCCTCGTCGTGATGATCGTCCCCCGCACGCAGGACGACTGGCTGCACGCCGACCACGACCGCCTCGAGCTGCGCCACTGCTGCTACTGGACCAACCTCGCGGGACACCCCGTGACCGGCAGACACCGGACCACCGTGCGGATCCCCACCTCGCGCGTCTTCGACGACCGCGCCCTCTGCGAGATCATGACCCGGGTCGGGTCGGGAGGGAGACCCTGATGCACCGGCCGGACGGACACCACCCCCGCAGCCCCGACCCTGCGGTCCTCTGCGCGCTCCTCGCCCGCCACGGCTGGCGGCGACGCGGCGGAGCCCCCGGACGCTACAGCCGCTGGACGCCCCCCGACGCCCCCGGCACCAGCCTCCTGCTCCCCGAGAGCCGCGCCTTCCCCGACAGCGCAGACCTCCTCGCCGAGGCACTCACCGCCCTCGAGCGCAGCGCCGCCCCCTCCGCCCGCGACATCCTCGTCGCCCTGCGCACCCCGGGCGACGAGATCCGCTGGCGCCGCGACATCCCCGAACCCACCGCCCCCGCCACCGCCTGGACCGCACAGGAACGGCTGCGCACCGGAGCCCGCGCCATGCTGCTCGCCGGGGCGCTGGCCGCCCGCGGCCGGGCCGGCTACCACGGGGCCCGGCGCCGCCGCCAGGCCGAAGCCGCGCTCGACCCCGTCCTCGTCGGCCCCGCGCCCGGCGGCCGGCTGCTCACCGTCCACCTGCCGCTCGGCCAGGGCGGCCCGTACGCCCCCGACCACGCGGGAGACGGGCGGGCGACGGCCACCGCGCTGCTGCGCGCCCTGCAAGCCGCCCGCGACGCCACCGACTACCAGCGCGCCACCGGCCGTACCGATGCCTTCGACGCCGCCGTCGAGGCCGGGGTCTGCCAGGAGCTCACCGAGTCCCTGGTGACCCTCGTCAGCGGCTCCGAAGGCGTCCGCATCGAGGTCGAGTGGGCCCCGGCCGCGGGCCCGCCCGAAGGATTCGCCGCCCGCCCCGAGCCGGTGGACTTCTCACCCGGCGACCTCCCGGCCCTCCGCGACGCCGGGGCCCGGTATATCCGCAACGAGCCCGCCGAGGCCGTGCAGCTCACCGGAGCGGTGGTGCGCATGCGGCGCGAGGCACCCAGCGGGGGAGGGGTGGTGCGGCTGCGGGTCCTGGCAGGAGCGGATGTCACGCAGGTGCGCGCCGCCCTCGACGAGGACGACTACCGCATCGCCGGCCATGCCCACCTCCTGGGCCTGCCCGTCCGGATCGGCGGCCGCCTGGAGAGCCGCGGCGGCTTCCGGCGGCTGGCGGATGCCGGCGGCGTCATGCCGGTCCATGTGGACGAGGCCGAGCGGGACCGCCTGCTCAAGTCCCTGCACGAGAACCTCGACGTCTTCGGGGAGGCCTGCGACGGCGATCGGCCCCGGTAAAGCGTTTCGCGACCACGGCCCGGGGATCGGTACGATTCAAGCGCACAGCAACCGCTGCCGCGCCCCAGAGTCAGGAGAGACCGGTGTCAGACGTCCGTGTGATCATCCATCGCGATTCCGAGCGGGAAGAACGCGTGGTGACGACGGGCACTACGGCCGCCGAGCTCTTCTCCGGTGAGCGCACCATCGTGGCCGTCCGCATCGCGGGCGAGCTCAAGGACCTCGCGTACGCCGTCGCCGACGGCGAGGAGATCGAGCCCGTCGAGATCTCCTCCAAGGACGGCCTCGACATCCTGCGCCACTCCACCGCACACGTCATGGCCCAGGCTGTGCAGGAGCTCTACCCCGAGGCCAAGCTGGGCATCGGCCCGCCGGTCAAGGACGGCTTCTACTACGACTTCGACGTCGAGAAGCCCTTCCACCCCGATGACCTCAAGGCCATCGAGAAGAAAATGCAGGAGATCATCAAGCGCGGGCAGAAGTTCTCCCGCCGCGTGGTCACCGACGAGGCCGCCCGCGAGGAGCTCGCGGACGAGCCGTACAAGCTGGAGCTGATCGGCCTCAAGGGCTCCGCCTCGCACGACGACGGCGCGGACGTGGAGGTGGGCGCGGGCGAGCTCACGATCTACGACAACCTGGACGCGAAGACGGGCGAGCTGTGCTGGAAGGACCTCTGCCGCGGTCCGCACCTGCCGACGACGCGGATCATCCCGGCGTTCAAGCTCATGAGGAATGCGTCCGCCTACTGGCGCGGCAGCGAGAAGAACAAGCAGCTCCAGCGCATCTACGGCACCGCGTGGCCGTCGAAGGACGAGCTCAAGGCGCACCTGGAGTTCCTGGCGGAGGCCGAAAAGCGCGACCACCGCCGCCTGGGCAGCGAGCTGGACCTCTTCTCCATCCCGGACGACATCGGTTCAGGCCTGGCGGTCTTCCACCCCCGGGGCGGCATCATCCGCCGGGTCATGGAGGACTACAGCCGTACCCGGCACGAGCAGGAGGGGTACGAGTTCGTCTACACCCCGCACGCCACCAAGGGCGCCCTGTTCGAGAAGTCGGGCCACCTGGACTGGTACGCCGACGGCATGTACCCCCCCATGCAGCTCGACGCGGGCGTGGACTACTACCTGAAGCCCATGAACTGCCCGATGCACAACCTGATCTTCGATGCGCGCGGGCGTTCGTACCGTGAGCTGCCGTTGAGGTTCTTCGAGTTCGGGACTGTGTACCGGTACGAGAAGTCGGGCGTCGTGCACGGCCTGACCCGTGCCCGTGGCTTCACGCAGGACGACGCGCACATCTACTGCACCCGCGAGCAGATGGCGGAGGAGCTCGACCGGACGCTGACCTTCGTCCTGGACCTGCTGCGCGACTACGGTCTGACCGACTTCTTCCTCGAGCTGTCCACCAAGGACCCGGAGAAGTTCGTCGGCAGCGACGAGACCTGGGAGGAGGCCACCGAGACTCTGCGCAAGGTGGCCGAGAAGCAGGGCCTCGAGCTCGTCGCCGACCCGGGTGGCGCGGCCTTCTACGGCCCGAAGATCTCGGTGCAGGCGCGGGACGCCATCGGCCGTACCTGGCAGATGTCGACGATCCAGCTGGACTTCAACCTGCCCGAGCGTTTCGATCTCGAATACACGGCAGGGGACGGCTCGCGTCAGCGTCCGGTCATGATCCACCGTGCGCTCTTCGGCAGCATCGAGCGATTCTTCGCGGTCCTGCTGGAGCACTACGCGGGTGCGTTCCCGGCGTGGCTGGCCCCGGTCCAGGCGGTCGGCATCCCGATCGGCGACGCCCACATCGAGTACCTGCAGGAGTTCGCCGCCGAGGCGAAGCGCAAGGGCCTGCGGGTCGAGGTGGACGCGTCCTCGGACCGTATGCAGAAGAAGATCAGGAACCACCAGAAGCTCAAGGTCCCGTTCATGATCATCGTTGGCGACGAGGACATGCACGCGGGTACGGTCTCCTTCCGCTACCGCGATGGTTCGCAGAAGAATGGCGTTCCCCGTGACCTGGCCCTGCAGGAAATCGTTGACGTGGTGGAGCGTCGAGTGCAGGTGTGACGTGGTCCCCGCGTGAGCGGGGGTGATCCTGACGCCATCGGTCGCACGTGGCAGATGACGACGTGCTCCCCGCAACTGTGGGGTTAGAGGGGCGGCCCACCAGGGCCGCCCCTCGCTCGTTCCCCCCGGAGGAATATGCTGACCCCCATGACGAGCGAGCCGGAGCAGCAGTTCGGTGTCGGGGCCCCCGACGCCTTCCAGCGCCTGTGGACGCCCCACCGGATGGCGTACATCCAGGGGGAGGGCAAGCCCACCGGTCCGGGGGCGGAAGACGGCTGCCCGTTCTGCTCGATCCCGGCCAAGAGCGACGAGGACGGGCTGATTGTCGCCCGGGGCGAGCTCGTCTACGCGGTGCTGAACCTCTACCCGTACAACGGCGGGCACCTCATGGCCGTCCCCTACCGGCACGTCGCGGACTACACCGAGCTGAACGAGGCCGAGACCGCCGAGCTCGCCGACTTCACCAAGCGCGCCATGCGGGCCCTGCGGGAGGCCTCGGGGGCGCACGGTTTCAACATCGGCATGAACCAGGGCTCTGTCGCCGGCGCCGGCATCGCCGCCCATCTGCACCAGCACGTCGTGCCGCGCTGGGGCGGGGACACCAACTTCCTGCCCGTCGTCGGCCACACCAAGGTGCTGCCGCAACTCCTCGCGGACACCCGCAAGATGCTCGCGGACGTCTGGCCGACCGTGTAGCAGGGCGGTGCCGGGGCATGCATCCGGTCGTATGCCGACCGGACAGGACACGCTCCGGACACATACAGGCAAATCGCCCTAATTATCTCTAAAAACAGCTCTAATAGGGCGGTGACCTTCCTTCACCGCCGCACTGTGCTGCGCGCGGCCGCGGGCAGTGCTCTGGCCGGGGCCGCGGGTTGCGGCGAGGACCGGACGGCAGCCCGCTCCCGGCCCTCACCGTCGCCGTCGTCCAAGAGCCCGGCGGCGCACGGGCCCCCGCCGCACGGGCCGCCCCTGCTGCTGCCCAGGCTGCCGCGGGGGCTGCCGGCCCAGATCGACCACGGGCCCCGCAACGGCAAGGCGGTGGCGCTCACCTTCCACGGCCGGGGCGATGCGAAGTCGGCCACCGCCCTGCTGACCGAAGCCGAACGGGCCGGGGCCCGGATCACCGTGCTCGCGGTCGGCGACTGGCTGGACGCCCAGCCGCAGCTGGCGCGCCGGGTGCTGGACGGCGGGCACGAGCTGGGCAATCACACCATGCGCCATCTGAACATCTGCTCGATGAGCGCACAGGCCGCGTACGCCGAGATCACCGAGTGCGCGGAGCGGCTGCGCAGGCTGACCGGGGGCATCGGCCGCTGGTTCCGGCCCTCGCAGGCGCGGCGGGCCACCGACCAGGTGGCGGGGCTGGCGCGCAAGGCCGGATACCCGCACGTCCTGTCGTACGACGTGGACTCCCTCGACTTCACCGATCCCGGCGCCGAGGCGGTCCGGCGTACCGTGTTGGACGCGGTGCGGCCTGGGTCGGTGGTGAGTCTGCACTTCGGGCACGCCGGCACGGTCGCCGCGCTGCCCGCGATCCTCGACGGCTTGCACCGCCGCGGTCTGCGCGCGGTGACGACTACGGAGCTGCTGACCCGATGATCCAGTTCTCGCACCACCGCCCCCGCCTCCCCTCCCGTTCGCGCCGGGTCCGCCGGGCCGCGCTGCTGGCGGCCGCCTGTGCGCTGCTGGCCGCCGGCTGCGGCGACGGCGGAAGCGAAGAAGGGCAGGCGGGCCGGCAGCAGCCGCACCAGGGCGTGCACAGCCAGGGCGCGGCGCGCGGGGTGCCGCAGGGGCTGCCGGGGATGCCTCCGCTGCTGGACCCCAACGACCTGTACGCGGCGGACCGCCCGAACGCCCTGTCGCCGGTGGTGAAGGACTTCCCGTCGCGGGTCTATGTGCCGAACACGGAGTCGGACACGGTGAGCGTCATCGACCCGAAGACGTACAAGGTGATCGAGACGATTCCGGTGGGGGAGCAGCCGCAGCACGTGGTGCCGTCCTGGGACCTGAAGACGCTGTGGGTCAACAACGACCGCGGGCATACGCTGACGCCGATCGATCCGGCCACGGGGAAGGCCGGGAAGCCGGTGGACGTGCACGATCCGTACAACCTCTACTTCACGCCGGACGGCAAGTACGCGGTGGTGATGGCGTCGATGGACCGGGAGCTGGTCTTCCGGGATGCGCACACGATGAAGCGGATGAAGACGGAGCCGGTGAGCTGTCTGGGCGTCAACCACGCGGACTTCTCGCCGGACGGGCGCTATTTCATCGTCTCGTGCGAGTTCTCGGGCGAGCTGCTCAAGGTGGACACGGCGCGGATGAAGGTGATCGGCCAGCAGAAGCTGCCGTTCGACGGGGCCATGCCGCAGGACGTGAAGATCTCCTCCGACGGCAAGACCTGGTACATCGCGGACATGATGGCCGACGGGGTGTGGGTGCTGGACGGCGACAAGTTCACCGAGCCGTGGCTGATGCCGACCGGCAAGGGTGCGCACGGTCTGTACGTCAGCCGGGACTCGAAGTCGATGTACATCTCCAACCGCGGCGAGGGCTCGATCTCGGTGCTGGACCTGCCCAGCCGCAAGCTGGTGAAGAAGTGGGAGCTGCCGGACGGTGGCAGTCCGGACATGGGTGGGGTGTCGGCGGACGGCAAGGTGTTGTGGCTGTCGGGGCGCTACAACAGCGAGGTGTACGCGATCGACACGACCGACGGACACCAGATCGCGCGGATCCCGGTGGGTGCCGGGCCGCACGGGCTGGCCGTCTATCCCCAGCCGGGCCGGTATTCGCTGGGCCACACCGGGATCTTCCGGTGAGGCCCAGCGGGGCGGGGTGATGCCCGGTCAGGCGTTGTAGACGTCGGCCTGTCGTGGCGCGGGGTCCTGGATGGCGCCGCTGAGGAAATTGGCGCGGTTGCCGAAGCGGCCGGTGTCCACGCCGTGTTCGGCGAGGACGCGCAGTGCGGCCTCGTGGACGACGCGGAGCACCGGGGTGGCGGCGCGCAGTGCGTCGTCGGCCATGAAGCGGTGCCGCCACGGCTTGTCGGCCCAGGCGTGGCGGAGGCCGAAGGGCTCGGGGAGCACGAGCTTGCCGCCCCAGTATTCGAGCAGCGGCGGATACCAGGTGAGCGGGGCGCGTGCGGTGAGGCGCACGACCTCGCGGGGCTCGACGACGGGCAGGGTGCGCTCCCAGGTCTCCCAGAACTTGATGCCCTTCTTGAATTTCTTGGTGCGGTTCGAGGGCTTGCCGTTGAAGAGGGCGTGGGTGGGGCCGAGGGCGTGGCCGGTGACCTCGATGCGCAGGGTTTTGTGCAGGACGGTGACGTTGACGAGCATGGTGATGACCAACTGGCCGTCCCAGAGGACGAACTGGACGCCCAGGTAGTGGCGCTCGCCGCTGCCGAAGTGCTGCTTGTCGCAGATTTCCTGGAGCCGGGGGCCGCGTATCTGGTAGGTGCCGCCGTCGCTGCCCGCGGGCCGGGAGACGGCGCCGGCGCCTTCGCCGATGGGGGAGATGATCCAGTGCTCGATGCGGGGTGCGGGCAGGCCGCCGCTGTTGATCGGGGTGCGTTCGAGGAGTTTGAGCTGGTCGTGGACGGCTCGGACGATGTCCCAGCTGCGGAAGGGCTGGATCTCCCGGCCGCTTTCGCCGGGGGTGAGCTCCTCGGCGAGCTGCCAGCTGCCCCAGCGGGTGCCCATGCCGAGGATGCCTTTGGGGCCCGCGTAGAAGGCGACGTTGCTCTGCTGCTCGGCGGAGACCTGTTCCAGGCTCCTGCGCAGCTGTTCGGCGGCCTTTTCGCCGGGGGTCTGGGGGACGGCTTCGGGGATCTTGGCGCCGATGCCGCCGCCCGCGAGCAGGCCCGTCCAGCGCTCGCGCAGGTCCTTGGCGGTGCGCTCGCAGATGGTCTTGGCGAGGGCGCCGCCGATCAGCGGGGCGACGATCATGGCGCGGAGGTAGATGCCCCAGAAGCCGTTGAAGGGCAGCTTGACGAGGAAGATGACGCCCAGGACGGCGAGGGCGGCGAGCAGTGCGGTGCCGAGGGCGCCGGCGCGTTTGTTCTGGGCGCCGGCGAGGGTGCGGCGCAGCTGGAATCCGCCGAGCCAGAGCAGGACGCCGGGCAGGAAGAGCAGCCCGAAGACGATCATGATGATGCTGAGCCGGGAGTCGCGCTGTTTGCGGATGCGGCTGGCGGCGAGGCAGTGCTCGACGATGACCTGGGGTTCGAGGCCGAAGGACTGGATGAGGGGCTTGCGGCCGCCGCCGAGCATGCGCTGCTGGACGGCGCGGGAGAAGGCCTCCCCGAGGTTGGGCTCGAAGAGGGAGATGCGCGCTGGTGTGACGGCGGAGGCGGCCCAGTCGGAGTTGGCCTTGAGGAGCTGGTCGACGGGGCCGTCGCGGTAGGCGGCGGAGGCCAGGGCCTGCGTCGCCGCGGTCTGTCCGGCGCCCCCGGAGACCGGGATCTGTGCGCCTGGGCTGAAGTCGAACGCGTCCCCTGCCACTGCTGCCCCCAATGCCGTGCGCGTCCGGTGCGCCGGCCTGCTCCCGACTACTGCCCACATCCATGCGTCATGGGCCGCGTGCTCAGCGTAGTGGTCGGAGGCGCCCCCTGTCGCCGGAGATCGGAAAGCCGCCCGCGCCAAGCGAGTTGGGGCGGGCGGCTTGTGAACTATGCTCCGCTATCGGCCTGTTCGCGGATGCGGTCGGCGGCCTGGGGCGGCATCGGTTCGTGCCGGGCGTAGGTGCGGCTGAACCGCCCGGTGCCGTGGGAGATGGAGCGCAGGTCGACCGCGTACCGGCCGATCTCGATCTCGGGCACTTCGGCGCGTACGAGCGTACGGCCCGTTCCGGACTGCTCGGTGCCCAGGACCCGGCCGCGGCGGCCGGACAGGTCGCTCATCACCGGGCCCACGTAGTCGTCGGAGACCAGGACCTGCACCTCGGCGACGGGTTCGAGGAGGTGGATGCGGGCCTCGGCGGCGGCCTCCCGCAGGGCGAGGGCGCCCGCGGTCTGGAAGGCGGCGTCGGAGGAGTCCACCGAGTGCGCCTTGCCGTCGAGGAGGGTGACCCTGACGTCCACCAGCGGGTATCCGGCGGCGACGCCGCGCGCCGCCTGGGCGCGCACGCCCTTCTCCACGGAGGGGATGAACTGGCGGGGCACGGCGCCGCCGACGACCTTGTCGATGAACTCGATGCCGGAGCCGCCCGGCAGCGGTTCGACCTCGATCTCGCAGATGGCGTACTGGCCGTGGCCGCCGGACTGCTTCACGTGCCGACCCCGGCCGGACGCCTTGGCGCCGAAGGTCTCGCGCAGGGACACCTTGTGCGGGACGACGTCGACCTGCACGCCGTAGCGGGTGCGCAGCCGCTCCAGGGCCACGTCGCGGTGAGCCTCGCCCAGACACCACAGGACGACCTGGTGCGTGTGCGGGTTCTGCTCCAGCCGCATGGTGGGGTCCTCGGCGACCAGCCGGGCCAGGCCCTGGGAGAGCTTGTCCTCGTCCGCCTTGCTGTGCGCCTGGATGGCGACGGGCAGCAGCGGGTCGGGCATCAGCCAGGGCTCCATCAGCAGGGGGGCGTCCTTGGCGGAGAGGGTGTCGCCGGTCTCGGCGCGGCCGAGCTTGGCCACGCAGGCGATGTCCCCGGCGATGGCCTGGGCGAGCTGGCGCTGGTGCTTGCCGAAGGGGGAGGAGAGGGCGCCGATGCGTTCGTCGACGTCGTGGCTCTCGTGGCCGCGGTCCTCCAGGCCGTGGCCGGAGACGTGGACGGTCTCGTCGGGGCGCAGCGTGCCGGAGAAGACCCGGACCATGGAGACCCGGCCGACGTAGGGGTCGGACGAGGTCTTGATCACTTCGGCGGCGAGCGGACCGCCGGGGTCGCAGGCGAGGGCGGGCCGGGGGGCGCCGCCGAGCGTGGTGACGGCGGGGGCGGTGCGCTCGGGCGGGGTGGGGAAGCCGCCGGTGATCAGCTCCAGCAGCTCCACGGTGCCCAGGCCCTGTTTGGCGCCCTCCGCGGCCGGGGCGGCGGCCAGCACGGGGTGGAAGCTGCCGCGGGCCACGGCTCGTTCGAGGTCTTCGATCAGTGTCTTGACGTCGATGTCCTCGCCGCCGAGATAGCGGTCCATGAGGGTCTCGTCCTCGCTCTCGGCGATGATGCCCTCGATGAGCCGGTTGCGGGCCTCCGCGATCAGCGGCAGCTCCTCGGGGCCGGGTTCGGCCTCGGTGCGGGTGCCGGAGGAGTAGTCGAAGATGCGCTGGGAGAGCAGCCCGATCAGGCCGGTGACGGGCCGGTGGCCGTCGGGGGCCTCCGGGCCGCGCAGCGGCAGGTAGAGCGGGAGCACGCCGTCGGGGGAGTCGCCGCCGAACGCGGTGCGGCAGGCCTGTGTCATCGCCTCGAAGTCGGCGCGGGCCGCCTCCAGGTGCGTCACCACGATGGCGCGGGGCATACCGACGGCCGCGCACTCCTCCCACAGCATGCGCGTGGCGCCGGTGATGCCTTCGATGCCCTCCGCCGCCGAGACGACGAAGAGGGCCGCGTCCGCCGCCCGCAGACCGGCCCTCAGCTCGCCGACGAAGTCGGCGTAGCCCGGTGTGTCCAGCACATTGACCTTGATACCGGCCCATTCGACGGGCACCAGCGACAGCTGCACCGAGCGCTGCTGGCGGTGCTCGATCTCGTCGTAGTCCGACACCGACGCGCCGTCCTCCACCCGGCCCGCCCTGTTCACCGCGCCGGTGGCCAGCGCCAGCGCCTCCACCAGCGTGGTCTTGCCGGAGCCAGTGTGGCCGACCAGCGCCACATTGCGGATGCCGTGCGGCCGGTCGGCCGTCACTGCCCTGCCCGCGGCCCCTGGTTGCGTGCTCGTCTTCTCGCCCATGTGTCCCGCCTCCCGGTCGACACCTGCGGTCCTTCGAGCTTTCCACCGTGGTCACGCTGCGTCCATACGTCGCACACGGTGCTGCAACCGTCCGCCCCCGGGCCCCTTCCCGCCCGGCCCGTGTGACCTGCGCCGGGGTCTTGTGCGCCATGTGCGCGCGGCAGGCCCCGGCCGCCTGGCTACGATGGGCCAGCCGGTGGCCTTTCCGACCACCCGGCCCGCATACGACCCTCGGGAAGGCCATGCTGAACAAGTACGCGCGTGCGTTCTTCACGCGTGTTCTCACGCCGTTCGCCGCCCTGCTCATCCGCCTCGGCGTCAGCCCCGACGCGGTGACCCTCGTCGGCACCGGTGGCGTCATGGCGGGTGCGCTGGCCTTCTATCCGCGTGGCGAGTTCTTCTGGGGCACGATCGTCATCACCCTGTTCGTCTTCTCGGACCTGGTCGACGGCAACATGGCCCGGCAGCTGGGTCGCTCCAGCCGGTGGGGCGCCTTCCTGGATTCCACCCTGGACCGCGTCGCCGATGCGGCGATCTTCGGCGGGCTCGCCCTGTGGTACGCCGGGGGCGGCAACAGCCAGGTGCTCTGTGCGGTGACGATCTTCTGCCTCGCCAGCGGCCAGGTGGTCTCCTACACCAAGGCCCGCGGCGAGAGCATCGGGCTGCCGGTCAACGTCAACGGCCTGGTCGAGCGGGCCGAACGACTGGTGATCTCCCTGGTGGCCTGCGGCCTGTCCGGCCTGCATGCGTTCGGCGTGCCGGGCGTGCAGCACCTGCTGCCCATCGCCCTGTGGGCCGTGGCCGCGGGCAGCCTGGTCACCCTGATCCAGCGCGTGGTCACCGTGCGCCGCGAGGCCGCCGAGGCGGAGGCCGCGGCCGGCGGAGGCGATGCCGGGTGAACGAGCGGCTGACGGACGCGCTGTACGGACTCGGCTGGAGCACGGTCAAGAAGCTCCCCGAACCCCTGGCTGCTGTGCTCGGGCGGCGGATCGCCGACGTCGCCTGGAAGCGGCGGGGCAAGAGCGTGCTGCGCCTGGAGGCCAACCTCGCCCGCGTCCTGCCCGACGCCTCCGCCGAGCGGCTCGCCCGGCTCTCCCGTGAGGGCATGCGCTCCTACATGCGCTACTGGATGGAGTCCTTCCGGCTGCCCGTCTGGAGCAAGGACCGCGTCCGCAACGGCTTCACCCCCCAGGACGTGCACCACCTGGAAGAGGCCCTGGCCAGCGGGCGCGGCGTCGTCATCGCCCTGCCGCACATGGGCAACTACGACCTGGCCGGGGCCTGGGTCACCACCAAGCTGGGCGTGCCCTTCACCACCGTCGCCGAACGCCTCAAGCCCGAGTCGCTCTACGACCGCTTCGTGGCCTACCGCGAGGGTCTGGGCATGGAGGTTCTCCCGCACTCGGGCGGCAGCGCCTTCGGCACCCTGGCCCGGCGGCTGCGCGCCGGGGGACTGGTCTGTCTGGTGGCCGACCGTGATCTGTCCTCCTCCGGGATAGAGGTGAAGTTCTTCGGCGAGGCGGCGAAGATGCCCGCCGGACCCGCGATGCTCGCCGTGCGCACCGGCGCCCTGCTGCTGCCGGTCACCCTCTGGTACGACCGGTCGCCGGTGATGAAGGGCCGGATCCACCCGCCCATCGCGGTGCCGGAGACCGGCACCCCGGCGGAGCAGGCCACCGTCATGACCCAGGAGATGGCCGACGCCTTCGCCTCCGGCATCGCCGAGCACCCGCAGGACTGGCACATGCTCCAGCGGCTGTGGCTCGCCGACCTCGACCCGCGCCCCGAGCCCGGCTCCGGAGCGCGGCCGGAACCACCCACCGAGCAGAGCGCCGGAACGGAGAAGCCTTGAGGATCGGGATCGTCTGCCCGTATTCGTGGGACGTCCCCGGCGGGGTGCAGTTCCACATCCGGGACCTGGCCGAGCACCTCATCGGGCTGGGCCACCAGGTGTCGGTGCTGGCCCCGGCCGACGACGAGACGCCGCTGCCGCCCTTCGTCGTCTCCGCGGGCCGCGCGGTGCCCGTGCCGTACAACGGCTCGGTCGCCCGGCTCAACTTCGGCTTCCTCTCCGCCGCCCGCGTCCGCCGCTGGCTGCACGAGGGCGACTTCGACGTCATCCACATCCACGAGCCCACCTCCCCCTCGCTGGGCCTGCTGGCCTGCTGGGCCGCTCAGGGCCCCATCGTGGCCACGTTCCACACCTCCAATCCGCGCTCGCGCGCCATGATCGCCGCCTATCCGATCCTCCAGCCCGCCCTGGAGAAGATCAGCGCGCGCATCGCGGTCAGCGAATACGCCCGCCGCACGCTGGTGGAGCACCTGGGGGGCGACGCGGTGGTCATCCCCAACGGCGTCGACGTGGACTTCTTCGCCCGCGCCGAACCCCGCCCCGAATGGCAGGGCACGGGCTGCGCCGCCTCCGGTGAGAGCGACGCCCCGGCCACCATCGGCTTCATGGGCCGTATCGACGAGCCCCGCAAGGGCCTGCCCGTCCTGATGCGCGCTCTGCCCAAGATCCTCGCCGAGCGGCCGGGCACCCGGCTCCTCGTCGCCGGGCGGGGCGACGAGGAGGAGGCCGTGGCCGTGCTGCCTCCCGAGATGCGCTCCAGCGTCGAATTCCTGGGCATGGTCAGCGATGAGGACAAGGCTCGCCTGCTGCGCAGCGTCGATGTGTACGTGGCCCCCAACACCGGCGGCGAGTCCTTCGGCATCATCCTCGTCGAGGCGATGTCGGCGGGCGCTCCCGTCCTGGCCAGTGACCTCGACGCCTTTGCACAGGTCCTCGACCAGGGGGCGGCCGGAGAGCTGTTCGCCAACGAGGACGCGGACGCGCTGGCCGCCGCCGCCCTCCGGCTGCTGGGCGACCCCCGCCGCCGCAAGGAGCTCAGCGAACGGGGCAGCCGGCACGTGCGCCGCTTCGACTGGTCGACGGTCGGGGCCGATGTGCTGGCCGTCTACGAGACGGTGACGGCCGGAGCGGCGTCGGTGGCCACCGACGAACGGACCGGGCTGCGGGCCCGGTTCGGACTGGCGCGCGACCAGGGCGGATTCGGCTAGGTCGGATTCGGCCGGTTCGGATTCGGCTGGGTCGGATTCGACTCGGCCGGGTCCGGCCGGGCCGGGCCACGGCGCGTACGGCGGTCGGGGAAGTAGGCCGGACCGCCACCCCCGTGGGCGGTCCGGCCTGGTCAGTGGGTGCCGGACGCTGCGGGCCGTGCTTCCGCGGCAGCTGCCCGGAGCCCGAAGAGCGGTATGCCGTACCGCGCCCTGAAGCCCCGGCTGCGGCGCACGGTGGCCATGGCCACCAGGCCCAGCAGCGAGAACGAGACGACGCGGCCCACGACCGGCACCACATCGACCGGCAGCGCCAGCGCCATCACCGTGCTCAACGTGGCGTCGAGCAACTGGACACAGCCCCACAGCACCGTCAGGCCCCGCAACGCCTCCCGGAACTCCGGCCGCTCGCGCCAGGCGCGCTCGGCCGCCCCGGCACCGGAAGATCCCCGCAGCTGGTCGCCGAAGTGGAAGGCGAAGGGCCGGGAGAAGAAGAGCGAGCCCAATATCCACAACCCCAGCGCCGCCGGGAGCGCCGCGTCCTTCAGCAGCAGCACCCGCGGATCGCCGCTGATCAGGGAGGTCCCCGCGGACACCAGCAGCAGCCCGACCACGAACAGGTCGAAGAACGCGGCCCGGCGCCGGACGACGGCGGTGACCAGGGCGTGCGCCGCCGGGAGCGCACTGCTCAGCAGAAGCGCCGCCCACTGCGTTATGCCCTGGGCGCGCAGCATGTAATACATCGCGAGGGGCAGCAGGATGTTGACGCTCAGCGGGACCAGGAGTGCGCTCCTGCCGCGCGACGCGTGCGGGCCCAGAGGCGTCTTCTCGGCACTCGTCTTCATGGCGGGCCTCCCTCGGTGGACATCCGGTGCCTCGGCCTGGCATCCGGTCCTGATCCGAAATTAGGGGCCGCCCGGGTGCAGACGGATCGGAGCCAGGGTCGATTCGCCGAAGGCTCCGCTCCACCCCGGCCTCCACCTCGCCGTCCACCCCCGGGTGGAGCCCCGCCCCGGGCGGCCTTGGTCACCTTGGTCACGGCAGTAGTCCCGCCCGGCACAGCCCCGCCTCGCGATCGCGGCGGCCCGCCTCCGTCGGCCCGGTACTGTGACCCGGCGTGACCACCATCATCTGGATCGCCGCCGTCCTCGTCCTCGTCGGCGTCTACCTGAGCTGGACGGCGGGCCGGCTCGACCGGCTGCACAGCCGCATCGACGCGGCCCGGGCGGCCCTGGACGCCCAGTTGCTGCGGCGGGCCTCGGTCGCCCAGGAGCTCGCCACCGCCGGAGTGCTCGACCCGGCCGCCTCGATCGTGCTCTACCAGGCCGCGCACGCCGCCCGGCAGGTGGAGGAGGAGAACCGCGAGGTCGCCGAGAGCGAGCTGAGCCAGGCGCTGCGCGCGGTCTTCGCCGAGCCGCCGCAGGTGGAGGCCGTACGCGAGGCGCCCGGCGGCGAGGAGTCGCTCACCGAGCTCACCCAGGCCGTGTGCCGGGTGCCGATGGCGCGGCGCTTCCACAACGACGCGGTCCGCGCCGCCCGGGCCGTGCGCCGTCACCGCGTGGTGCGCTGGTTCCGGCTGGCCGGGCACGCGCCGTTCCCGCTCGCCTTCGAGATGGACGACGAGCCGCCGGCGGTGCTGGCTGACCGGACAGGCCACTGACCTCCAATTGGCTCTTTTTCCCTCACAAAGAGCATGGGTTTGATGACCCTGCAGCATCACCGCCCTTGATAGTGAGGTCACATCGTGTCCAGCCCCACCACGCCCCAGACTCCCGAGACCGGCACCGCCCGCGTCAAGCGCGGCATGGCCGAGCAGCTCAAGGGCGGCGTGATCATGGACGTCGTCAACGCCGAGCAGGCGAAGATCGCCGAGGACGCCGGCGCCGTCGCCGTCATGGCCCTGGAGCGGGTGCCCGCCGACATCCGCAAGGACGGCGGCGTGGCCCGGATGTCCGACCCGAACATGATCGAAGAGATCATCGGCGCCGTCTCCATCCCGGTGATGGCCAAGTCCCGCATCGGTCACTTCGTCGAGGCCCAGGTCCTGCAGTCCCTCGGCGTCGACTACATCGACGAGTCCGAGGTCCTCACCCCCGCGGACGAGGTCAACCACAGCGACAAGTGGGCCTTCACCACCCCCTTCGTCTGTGGCGCCACCAACCTGGGTGAGGCCCTGCGCCGCATCGCCGAGGGCGCGGCCATGATCCGCTCCAAGGGCGAGGCCGGCACCGGCAACGTCGTCGAGGCCGTGCGTCACCTGCGCCAGATCAAGAACGAGATCGGCAAGCTGCGCGCCCTGGACAACAACGAGCTCTTCGCCGCCGCCAAGGAGCTGCGCGCCCCCTACGAGCTGGTCAAGGAGGTCGCCGAGCTGGGCAAGCTGCCGGTCGTCCTCTTCTCCGCCGGCGGCGTGGCCACCCCGGCCGACGCCGCGCTGATGCGCCAGCTCGGCGCCGAGGGCGTCTTTGTGGGCTCGGGCATCTTCAAGTCCGGCGACCCGGCCAAGCGCGCCGCCGCCATCGTGAAGGCCACCACCTTCTACGACGACCCGAAGATCATCGCGGACGCCTCCCGCAACCTGGGCGAGGCCATGGTCGGCATCAACTGCGACACCCTCCCCGAGGCCGAGCGCTACGCCAACCGCGGCTGGTAATCCCGCCGTCCTCCGGTCGGGCGGTCCCACGTGGTGGGGCCGCCCACCGTCCGTCGTACGTCCCGGCGGCCGTCATCCGTGCTTGAGAGGTACCCACCGTGTCCACCCCCACCATCGGCGTCCTCGCCCTCCAGGGCGATGTCCGCGAGCACCTCGTCGCCCTCGCCGCGGCCGACGCCGTGGCCCGCCCGGTCCGCCGCCCCGAGGAGCTCGCCGAGGTCGACGGCCTGGTCATCCCCGGCGGCGAGTCCACCACCATGTCCAAGCTCGCGGTCGTCTTCGGCATGCTCGAGCCGCTGCGTGAGCGGGTACGGGCGGGAATGCCCGTCTATGGCACCTGCGCCGGTATGATCATGGTCGCCGACAAGATCCTGGACGGCCGTGAGGACCAGGAGACCCTGGGCGGCATCGACATGATCGTCCGCCGCAACGCCTTCGGCCGTCAGAACGAGTCGTTCGAGGCGGCCGTCGAGGTGGCGGGCATAGCCGGCGGCCCGGTCGAAGGCGTCTTCATCCGCGCCCCGTGGGTGGAGTCCGTCGGAGCCGCCGCCGACGTCCTCGCCACCCATGACGGCCACACGGTCGCCGTGCGGCAGGGCAACGTCCTCGCCACGTCCTTCCATCCGGAACTCACCGGCGACCACCGGGTGCACGCCCTCTTTGTGGAGATGGTGCGCACGGAGATGGTGCGCGCGGCCCGCTAGCGGGATCCCGGTAGGATCTCAGTCGTTCGTTCAGAATTTGGTTACGCGAAGGAGACAGGCGGATGTCCGGCCACTCTAAATGGGCTACGACGAAGCACAAGAAGGCCGTGATCGATGCCAAGCGCGGCAAGCTCTTCGCGAAGCTGATCAAGAACATCGAGGTCGCGGCCCGCACCGGCGGAGCCGACGTGGACGGCAACCCCACTCTCTACGACGCCATCCAGAAGGCGAAGAAGAGCTCCGTTCCCAATAAGAACATCGACAGCGCCGTCAAGCGCGGCGCCGGTCTCGAGGCGGGCGGCGCCGACTACGAGACCATCATGTACGAGGGCTACGGTCCCAACGGCGTTGCGGTGCTCATCGAGTGCCTCACCGACAACCGTAACCGTGCCGCCTCCGACGTGCGCGTCGCCATGACCCGCAACGGCGGCTCGATGGCCGACCCCGGCTCGGTGTCGTACCTCTTCAACCGCAAGGGCGTCGTGATCGTCCCCAAGGGCGAGCTGTCCGAGGACGACGTGCTCGGTGCCGTCCTGGACGCCGGTGCCGAAGAGGTCAACGACCTCGGCGAGAACTTCGAGGTCATCAGCGAGGCCACCGACATGGTCGCGGTCCGCACCGCGCTCCAGAAGGAAGGCATCGACTACGACTCGGCCGAAGCCAACTTCGTGCCCACCATGCAGGTCGAGCTCGACGAGGAAGGCGCGCGCAAGATCTTCAAGCTGATCGACGCGCTGGAGGACAGCGACGACGTGCAGAACGTCTTCGCCAACTTCGACGTCTCCGACGAGGTCATGGCCAAGGTCGACGCCTGACCGACGGCGACTGCCGGAAGCGGACCGACGGGCCGACGGGGAAACACCCCGCCGGCCCGTCGGCGTCCCGAGGCGTTGTCAGTGGCAGCCGATAGCCTGCTCCGGCAGGTGATCAGGTGATCGAAGGGAGGGGCGCGATGCGGGTGCTGGGCGTGGACCCGGGGCTCACACGCTGTGGCGTGGGCGTGGTGGAGGGCGTGGCGGGCAGACCGCTGCGCATGGTCGGCGTCGGCGTCGTCCGCACCCCGGCCGAGGCCGACACCGCCGACCGCCTCGTCCTCATAGAGCGCGGCATCGAGCAGTGGCTCGATGAGCACCGGCCCGAATTCGTCGCTGTGGAGCGGGTGTTCAGCCAGCACAACGTCAGCACGGTCATGGGCACCGCCCAGGCCAGCGCTGTTGCCATGCTCTGCGCCGCCCGCCGTGGACTGCCCGTCGCCCTGCACACCCCGAGCGAGGTCAAGGCCGCCGTCACCGGCTCCGGCCGGGCCGACAAGGCCCAGGTCGGCTCCATGGTCACCCGGCTGCTGCGGCTGGACGCACCGCCCAAGCCCGCCGACGCCGCCGACGCCCTCGCCCTGGCCATCTGTCACATCTGGCGCGCTCCCGCGGCCAACCGGCTCCAGGAGGCCGTGGCCGCCCAGCGGCGCACGGCCGTTCCCGTACGACTCCCGAAGGGCACCCGATGATCGCCTTCGTCTCCGGGCCGGTCGCGGCCCTCGCCCCCGATGCGGCCGTCGTCGAGGTCGGCGGCATCGGCATGGCCGTGCAGTGCACCCCCAACACGCTCTCGCACCTCCGGGTGGGGGAGCAGGCCAAACTCGCCACCTCCCTCGTCGTGCGCGAGGACTCCCTGACGCTCTACGGCTTCGCCGACGACGACGAGCGGCAGACCTTCGAGCTGCTGCAGACCGCCAGCGGGGTCGGGCCGCGGCTGGCGCAGGCCATGCTGGCCGTGCACTCCCCGGACGCGCTGCGCCGGGCCTTCGCCGCCGGCGACGAGAAGGCGCTCACGGCCGTGCCCGGGATCGGGAAGAAGGGGGCGCAGAAGCTGCTGCTGGAGTTGAAGGACCGGCTGGGCGAGCCGGTCGGCTCCGGCCGCGGTACCGCGGTCGCCGCCCCGGCCGCGGCGGGCTGGCGCGATCAGCTGCACGCCGCCCTCGTCGGCCTCGGCTACGCGAGCCGCGAGGCGGACGAGGCCGTGACGGCCGTCGCCCCCCAGGCCGAGGCCACCGTCGCCGACGGCGGCACGCCGCAGGTGGGGCAGTTGCTGCGGGCGGCGTTGCAGACGCTGAACCGGGCGCGATGAGTGGGATCCGGTGTGCCCGCAAACCGACGACGAACCATCTGATCGTGAGGTCTCACCCGTGAACTGGGACGACGAGTCCGCATACGCCCCTTCCCCTGCGGCCGATCGCCTCGTCGACACCGTTGCCGACGGCGAGGACCAGGCCGTCGAGGCTGCCCTGCGGCCCAAGGACCTCGGCGAGTTCGTCGGCCAGGAGCGGGTCCGCGAGCAGCTCGACCTCGTGCTCAAGGCCGCCCGCGCCCGCGGCGCCACCGCCGACCACGTCCTGCTCTCCGGAGCCCCGGGCCTCGGCAAGACCACCCTGTCGATGATCATCGCGGCGGAGATGGGCGCCCCCATCCGCATCACCTCCGGCCCCGCCATCCAGCACGCCGGCGACCTCGCCGCGATCCTCTCCTCCCTCACCGAGGGCGAGGTCCTCTTCCTCGACGAGATCCACCGCATGTCCCGGCCCGCCGAAGAGATGCTCTACATGGCCATGGAGGACTTCCGGGTCGACGTGATCGTCGGCAAGGGCCCCGGCGCCACCGCCATCCCCCTGGAGCTGCCGCCCTTCACCCTGGTCGGCGCCACCACCCGCGCCGGGCTGCTGCCGCCCCCGCTGCGCGACCGCTTCGGCTTCACCGGACACATGGAGTTCTACGCCCCGGCCGAGCTCCAGCGCGTCGTCCACCGCTCGGCCCGGCTGCTCGACGTCGCGATAGAAGCGGAGGGCGCCGCCGAGATCGCGGGCCGCTCCCGCGGCACCCCCCGCATCGCCAACCGCCTGCTGCGCCGCGTCCGCGACTATGCGCAGGTCAAGGCCGACGGCGTCATCACCCGGGAGATCGCGGCCCAGGCCCTCCAGGTCTACGAGGTCGACGCCCGCGGCCTCGACCGGCTCGACCGGGCCGTGCTCACGGCCCTGCTCAAGCTCTTCGGCGGCGGCCCCGTCGGCCTGTCGACCCTGGCCGTGGCCGTGGGCGAGGAGCGCGAGACGGTCGAGGAGGTCGCCGAGCCGTTCCTGGTCCGGGAGGGATTGCTGGCCCGTACACCCAGGGGGCGGGTGGCGACCCCGGCGGCCTGGGCGCACCTGGGGCTGGTGCCGCCCGGACAGGGCGCCCCGGGGGCGGGGCAGGGCGGACTCTTCGCCGAGTGACGGCGCGTGGGCTGGTCCGGTCAGGAACCGCGGTGCCATGCTGGGCGTTGTTCCATAGGCGCGGACTCGCTTAGACTCCGCCGATGCCGTCCGTATCGGTGCGGCATACCACCCCCGTAGCCCAGGCCGCGCCCCCAGCGGTCGTGTGAAGGAAACCCCGTCCCGTGAATATCGTGACTCTCCTGCCGTTCATCGTGCTTATCGGGGCCATGTTCCTGATGACCCGGTCGGCCAAGAACAAGCAGCGCCAGGCGGCGCAGATGCGCGACCAGATGGCGCCGGGCACCGGTGTCCGGACGATCGGCGGCATGTACGCCACCGTCAAGGAGATCAACGACGACACCGTCCTTCTCGAGGTCGCCCCGGGCGTCCACGCGATCTACGCGAAGAACGCGATCGGTGCCGTCCTGGAGGACGCCGAGTACAACCGCATCGTCCACGGCGTCGAGGCGGATGAGACCCCGGCCGTTCCGGACGACGCTTCGTCGCTGACCGAGGGCGAGCCCGAGGCCGCCGCGGAGACGAAGATCGACCTCGGCAAGGAGGCCCCGGCCGCCGCTGACGAGTCCGGGAAGCAGGACGAGAAGCCCGAGGCCGAGGGCACCGAGGCGAAGGACGCCAAGCGGGACGGCAACACCGACGCGAAGTAGCCCCTTCACGGAACCGCGGAGCACCCACCGAGCGGTGCGCCGCGGTTCCGTTACGGTCTAGGCTCCGGCGGGGGCAGGTCCCCACAACACTTCGTGGCCGTCCGGCGAACACCCGACGCCCGGCGGTTGGACAGGGAGAAACGACAAGGTGGCAGCACCGAAGAAGGGCCGCAGGTCCCCGGGCGGCCAGGGCAGGCCGGGCCGAGTCCTGGCCCTGATCCTGATCGCCATGGTGGCGCTCACCGGGGGGATGTTCGCCTCCGGGCACACCACGCCGCGGC
The DNA here is from genome assembly GCF_014203555.1 of Streptomyces olivoverticillatus. Classification (GTDB taxonomy): domain Bacteria; phylum Actinomycetota; class Actinomycetes; order Streptomycetales; family Streptomycetaceae; genus Streptomyces; species Streptomyces olivoverticillatus. The sequence continues at coordinate 283,080 of NZ_JACHJH010000006.1, forward strand.
TGGGCATCGACCTCGCGGGCGGCACCAGCTTCACGCTGGAGGCCAAGAACCAGCCCGGCAAGCCCAACGCGATCAACAAGACCAACATGAACACCGCCGTCGGCATCATCGAGCGGCGTGTCAACGGTCTGGGTGTCACCGAGGCCGAGGTCCAGACGCAGGGCGACAAGCACATCATCGTGAACATCCCTCGCGGGACGAACGCGAAGCAGGCCCGTCAGCAGGTCGGCACCACCGCCCAGCTCGGCTTCCGCCCCGTGCTGGTATCCGCCCCCGCGATGAAGGCGCCCGAGCCCACGCCGAGCACCTCCGCCAACGGCAAGGACAACGGCGACAAGAGCAAGGGCGACAAGAGCAAGGGCGACAAGAGCAAGGACGACAAGAACAAGTCCTCCGGCTCCCCGTCCCCCTCCGCCAGCACCCAGGGCCGCCCGGTCACCGACGCCCTCAAGGCCGACGGCACCGCGACCCCCGGCGCCACCGCCACCGTCTCCCCGTCCGGCAAGACGGACGACAAGAGCACGGACGGCAAGACCGACGCGAAGAAGCAGGACGACAAGAAGGCGCCCACGCCCACCCCGTCCGCCGGGGACACGGCCGCCCTGCAGAAGAAGCTCGACGCCGTGGACTGCACCACCAAGGACGGCCGCGCCAAGGCGAACGCGGACGCTGCCAACACCGCGCCGACCGACCCCATCGTCGCCTGCCGCAAGGACGGCACGACGAAGGAGATCCTCGGTCCCGTGGCCGTCGAGGGCACCGGCGTCACCGAGGCCAATGCCGTCTTCGACAGCCAGGGCGGCAAGGGCTGGATCGTCCAGCTGAAGTTCAACTCCTCGGGCTCCAAGAAGTTCGCCCAGGTCACCGGCGATCTGGCCACCAAGCAGCCGCCGCAGAACCAGTTCGCGATCGTCCTCGACGGCGAGGTCGTCTCCGACCCGTCGGTCAGCACCTCGATCGCGGGCGGCCAGGCGGAGATCTCCGGCGGCTTCACCCAGCAGTCCGCCCGGGACCTGTCCAACGTGCTGTCCTACGGTGCCCTGCCGCTCTCCTTCGACGTCGTCACCGAGCAGACGGTCACCGCCGCGCTCGGCGGTGAGCAGCTGCGTGCCGGCCTGATCGCCGGCGCCATCGGCCTCGGCCTCGTGATCATCTACCTGGTGGCGTACTACCGCGGGCTGGCGCTCGTCGCCCTCGCGAGCCTGGCGTGCTCGGCCGTCCTCACGTACACGATCATGGTCCTGCTCGGCACGGCACTCAGCTTCGCGCTGAACCTGCCCGCCGTCTGCGGCGCCATCGTGGCGATCGGCATCACGGCCGACTCCTTCATCGTCTACTTCGAGCGCATCCGGGACGAGATCCGCGAGGGCCGCACCCTGCGCCCCGCCGTCGAGCGTGGCTGGCCGCGGGCCCGCCGCACCATCCTCGTCTCCGACTTCGTCTCCTTCCTCGCCGCCGCGGTGCTCTTCATCGTCACCGTCGGCAAGGTGCAGGGCTTCGCCTTCACCCTCGGTCTGACCACGCTGCTCGACGTCGTCGTGGTCTTCTTCTTCACCAAGCCGCTGATGACACTCCTCGCGCGCCGCAAGTTCTTCGCCAGCGGCCACCCCTGGTCCGGCCTCGACCCCAAGCGGCTCGGCGCCAAGCCGCCGCTGCGGGCCTCCCGCCGCCGCCCCTCCGCCACCGTCGACCCGAAGGAGGCGTGAGATGTCGCGACTCGGCACCCTCGGCGCCCGGCTCTACCGCGGCGAGGTCGGCTACGACTTCGTCGGCAAGCGGAAGATCTGGTACGGCATCTCGATCCTCATCACCATCACGGCCATCCTCGGCCTGGCGGTGCGCGGCCTGAACATGGGCATCGAGTTCTCCGGCGGCGCGGTCTTCACCACCCCCACGACCTCGGTCTCGGCCGAGGACGCCCGTCGCACGGCCCAGGATGCCTCCGGTCACACCGCGATCGTCCAGAAGCTCGGCAACCACTCGCTGCGCGTCCAGGTCAGCGAGCTGACCACGGACCAGTCGCGCAAGACCCAGGAGGCGCTGGCCAAGAAGCTGGACGTCTCCACGGACAAGGTCAACACCGACATCGTCGGCCCCAGCTGGGGTGATGAGATCGCCAACAAGGCCTGGACGGGCCTCGGGGTCTTCATGATCCTCGTGGTGATCTACCTGGCGATCGCCTTCGAGTGGCGGATGGCGCTCGCCGCGCTGATCGCGCTGATCCACGACCTCACCATCACCGTCGGCGTCTACGCGCTGGTGGGCTTCGAGGTCACCCCCGGCACCGTGATCGGTCTGCTGACCATCCTCGGCTACTCCCTCTACGACACCGTCGTCGTCTTCGACGGTCTCAAGGAGAGCTCGAAGGACATCACCAAGCAGACCCGCTTCACCTACAGCGAGATCGCCAACCGCAGCCTCAACGGCACCCTGGTGCGCTCCATCAACACCACGGTCGTGGCGCTGCTGCCGGTCGCCGGTCTGCTCTTCATCGGCGGCGGCTTCCTCGGCGCGGGCATGCTCAACGACATCTCCCTCGCCCTGTTCGTCGGCCTCGCGGCCGGTGCGTACTCCTCGATCTTCATCGCCACCCCGCTGGTCGCCGACCTCAAGGAGCGCGACCCGCAGATGAAGGCGCTGGCCAAGCGGGTGCGCGCCCGCCGGGCCGCGGACGCCGCCAAGGCGGAGCAGGGCGCCGTGCAGGACGAGGCCGCAGAGTCGGCCGAGGCGGACGAGGACGACGAGCCGCAGGACGCGTCGCCCGCCGGCGTCGTCGGCCAGCGCGACCGGTCCGCAGGCCGGGGCCGCGGCGGCCGCGGCCGCACCTCGGGGAAGCGCCGATGACCGCCGTGAGCGCCTCGGGCGCCGACGAGAACCTGCGCGAGCTGCTGCTCAGCCGCATCCACGACGTGCCGGACTACCCCAAGCCGGGCGTGATGTTCAAGGACATCACCCCGCTGCTCGCCGACGCCCAGGCGTTCGGCGCGCTGACGGACGCGCTCGTCGACCTGTGCGAGCGCTGCGATGCCGACAAGGTGGTGGGCCTGGAGGCCCGCGGCTTCATCCTGGCGGCCCCCGTCGCCGTCCGCGCCGGGGTCGGTTTCGTGCCCGTGCGCAAGGCGGGCAAGCTGCCGGGCGCCACGCTGTCGCAGGCCTACGACCTGGAGTACGGCACCGCCGAGATCGAGATACACGCCGACGCGCTGGCCCCCGGCGACCGGGTGCTCGTCATCGACGACGTGCTCGCCACCGGCGGCACGGCCGAGGCCTCGCTGAAGCTGATCCGCCGGGCCGGGGCAGAGGTGGCCGGGGTGGCCGTGCTGATGGAGCTCGGATTCCTGCCCGGGCGCGAGCGTCTGGAACCCGCTCTCGAAGGCGCGCCGCTCGCCGCACTGATCACCGTCTGACCAGCTCAGGCCGCGGATACACCAACCAAGGCGGGCACCGGGAGACACCCGGTGCCCGCCTTGTGCGTACCCGGCCGGCACCGGGCGAGCGGCGCCGAGGTGGCCGGGATCGATACCATGGCAGTCCGGACCTGAACGGGGGGCCGGTACGCATGAGGAGTGCTCTTGCCAGACGAGGTCCAGCCGCTCACCGCCGCTCAACAGGACAAGCCGTCTCCCGAGGCCGCGGCGGCCCCGGGCGCGCCCAAGGGCCGCCCGCGAAGCGCGCCGGAGGCCGCGGCCGCGCCCGGCGCGGGCCGTGAGCCGGAATCCCAGGAGCCGCACCGCAGGGCGGCTCCCCAGCCGGAGCCTGCCCGCCCGCAGCCCCCGGCCTCCACCTCGGCGGCCCGCCCCGCCGCGGCCCCGCAGGGCCCCACGCCCCGCAGCGGCTCCTCGAGCCGGGTCCGCGCCCGCCTCGCCCGCCTCGGCGTCCAGCGCTCCAGCCCGTACAACCCCGTGCTGGAGCCCCTGCTGCGCATCGTCCGCGGCAACGACCCCAAGGCCGACACCACCACGCTCCGCCAGATCGAGCGGGCCTACCAGGTGGCCGAGCGCTGGCACCGCGGCCAGAAGCGCAAGAGCGGCGACCCGTACATCACCCACCCCCTGGCGGTGACCACGATCCTCGCCGAGCTGGGCATGGACCCGGCCACCCTGATGGCGGGCCTGCTGCACGACACCGTCGAGGACACCGAGTACGGCCTGGAGGACCTGCGCCGCGACTTCGGCGACCAGGTGGCCCTGCTCGTCGACGGCGTCACCAAGCTGGACCGCGTGCAGTTCGGCGAGGCCGCCCAGGCCGAGACCGTGCGCAAGATGGTCGTGGCCATGGCCAAGGACCCGCGCGTCCTGGTCATCAAGCTCGCCGACCGCCTGCACAACATGCGCACCATGCGCTACCTCAAGCGGGAGAAGCAGGAGAAGAAGGCCCGCGAGACCCTGGAGATCTACGCCCCGCTGGCGCACCGGCTGGGCATGAACACCATCAAGTGGGAGCTGGAGGACCTCGCCTTCGCGATCCTCTACCCCAAGATGTACGACGAGATCGTCCGCCTCGTCGCCGAGCGGGCCCCCAAGCGCGACGAGTACCTGGCCATCGTCACCGACGAGGTCCAGGCCGACCTGCGCGCCGCCCGCATCAAGGCCACCGTCACCGGACGGCCGAAGCACTACTACAGCGTCTACCAGAAGATGATCGTGCGGGGCCGGGACTTCGCCGAGATCTACGACCTGGTGGGCATCCGCGTCCTCGTCGACACCGTCCGCGACTGCTACGCGGCGCTCGGCACCGTCCACGCCCGGTGGAACCCGGTGCCGGGGCGGTTCAAGGACTACATCGCGATGCCCAAGTTCAATATGTACCAGTCGCTGCACACGACGGTCATAGGGCCCAGCGGCAAGCCCGTCGAACTCCAGATCCGTACGTTCGACATGCACCGCCGCGCCGAGTACGGCATCGCCGCGCACTGGAAGTACAAGCAGGAGGCCGTCGCCGGTGCCTCCAAGATCCGTACGGACGTGCCGAAGAACGCCGGCAAGAACCAGGACACCGTCAACGACATGGCCTGGCTGCGGCAGTTGCTCGACTGGCAGAAGGAGACGGAGGACCCGGGCGAGTTCCTGGAGTCCCTGCGCTTCGACCTCTCGCGCAACGAGGTCTTCGTCTTCACCCCCAAGGGCGACGTCATAGCGCTGCCCGCCGGCGCCACTCCGGTCGACTTCGCCTACGCCGTGCACACCGAGGTCGGCCACCGCACGATAGGCGCCCGGGTCAACGGGCGGCTCGTCCCGCTGGAGTCGACCCTCGACAACGGCGATCTGGTGGAGGTCTTCACCTCCAAGGCGACCGGTGCCGGGCCCTCCCGCGACTGGCTGGGCTTCGTCAAGTCGCCGCGCGCCCGCAACAAGATCCGCGCCTGGTTCTCCAAGGAGCGCCGCGACGAGGCCATCGAGCAGGGCAAGGACGCCATCGCGCGGGCGATGCGCAAGCAGAACCTGCCCATCCAGCGCATCCTCACCGGCGACTCGCTGGTCACCCTCGCGCACGAGATGCGCTACCCCGACATCTCCTCCCTCTACGCCGCCATCGGCGAGGGCCATGTCGCGGCCCAGGGCGTGGTGCAGAAGCTGGTCCAGGCCCTCGGCGGCGAGGACGCGGCGACCGAGGACATCGAAGAGGCGGCGCCGATCCGCGGCCGCTCCAAGCGGCGCTCCAGCGCCGACCCGGGCGTCGTGGTCAAGGGCGTCGACGACGTGTGGGTCAAGCTGGCCCGCTGCTGCACCCCCGTCCCCGGCGACCCGATCATCGGCTTCGTCACCCGGGGCAACGGCATCTCGGTGCACCGCGCCGACTGCGTCAACGTCGACTCGCTCTCGCAGCAGCCCGAGCGGATCCTCGACGTCGAATGGGCGCCCACCCAGTCGTCGGTCTTCCTCGTGGCCATCCAGGTCGAGGCGCTGGACCGCTCCCGGCTGCTGTCGGACGTCACCCGGGTCCTCTCCGACCAGCACGTCAACATCCTCTCCGCCGCCGTGCAGACCTCCCGCGACCGGGTGGCCACCTCGCGCTTCACGTTCGAGATGGGCGACCCCAAGCACCTGGGCCATGTGCTCAAGGCCGTCCGCGGCGTGGAGGGCGTCTACGACGTCTACCGCGTGACGTCGGCCCGCAGGCCGTGACACGGCAATGAGTAAGGGGCTCCGGCAATAGCCGGAGCCCCTTACTTCATGCGCTCGTGCGGGTCAGCCGCCGAACTCCTCAAGCCCCTTGAGGGCCTGGTCCAGCAGCGCCTTGCGGCCCTCCAGCTCCTTGGCGAGCTTGTCGGCCTTGGCGTCGTTGCCCGCGGCACGCGCCTTGTCCACCTGCTCCTGGAGCTTGTCGACGGCCGACTGCAGCTGCCCGGTCAGCCCGGCCGCACGGGCCCGCGCCTCCGGGTTCGTACGCCGCCACTCGGCCTCCTCGGCCTCCTGGATGGCGCGCTCGACCGCGTGCATCCGGCCTTCGATCTTCGGCCGGGCGTCGCGCGGCACGTGGCCGATGGCCTCCCAGCGTTCGTTGATCGAGCGGAACGCCGCCCGCGCCGACTTGAGGTCCGTCACCGGCAGGAGCTTCTCGGCCTCGACGACCAGCTCCTCCTTGAGCGTGAGGTTGCCCTGCTGCTCGGCGTCGCGCTCGGCGAACACCTCGCCGCGCGCCTGGAAGAAGACGTCCTGGGCGCCCCGGAAGCGCGCCCACAGCTCGTCCTCCGCCTCGCGCTGGGCGCGGCCGGCGGACTTCCACTCGGTCATCAGATCGCGGTAACGCGCGGCCGTGGGGCCCCAGTCGGTGGACCCGGAGAGCGCCTCGGCCTCGGCGACCAGCTTCTCCTTGGCCTTGCGGGCGTCCTCGCGCTGCGCGTCCAGAGAGGCAAAGTGCGCCTTGCGCCGCTTGGAGAACGCGGAGCGGGCGTGCGAGAAGCGGTGCCACAGCTCGTCGTCCGTCTTGCGGTCCAGCCGCGGCAGGCCCTTCCAGGTGTCGACCAGCGAGCGCAGCCGCTCCCCGGCCGACCGCCACTGCTCGCTCGCCGCCAGCTCCTCGGCCTCGGCGACCAGCGCCTCCTTCGCCGTACGGGCCTCTTCCGACTGCTTCGCCTTCGCGGCCTTGCGCTCCTCGCGGCGCGACTCGACCGTGGCGACCAGCGCCTCCAGCCGGCCCCGCAGCGCGGCCAGATCGCCGACCGCGTGGTGCTCGTCGACCTGGGTGCGCAGATGCTCGATGGCCGTCATCGCGTCCTTGGCCGACAGGTCGGTGGTCCTGACCCGGCGCTCGAGGAGGCCGATCTCCACGACCAAGCCCTCGTACTTGCGCTCGAAGTAAGCCAGGGCCTCCTCCGGAGACCCGGCCTGCCACGAGCCGACGACCTGCTCGCCGTCGGCGGTACGCACGTACACGGTCCCCGTCTCGTCGACGCGGCCCCACGGGTCGCTGCTCACAGCGCCTCCTCCACATGATGCCGGGCCGGTGTGCGGCCCGCGCATCGTCCACAGTTGTTCCGGGCAGGGCCGCGCCCTGGCCGGTCCGACGGCTTGATCATCCGGGTGCGTACAGCCGCCGGAGCAGGCACCCTACACAACGCCAACATAGGCGAACGGCGCCCCGGCTGTCCGTATCCCGCGCGACCGAAATTTCGCCGTACGGGCATCGAGAACGCGCCAGGACCGGCTCAGGACTTCGAGACGACCGCCTTGTCGATCACCACGGTCGCCTGGGGGGCGCCGTCCCCGGCCCCCGACTGCTCGCCCGCGGCGGCGATCTTCTTGAGGGTCTTCATGCCCTCGGCCCCGATCGTGCCGAAGGGCGTGTAGTTGGGGGGCAGCGGGCTGTCCTGGTAGACGAGGAAGAACTGGCTGCCGCCGGAGTTGCGGCCCTGGCCCGACTGCTCGTCGAACCGGTTGGCCATCGCCACCGTGCCCGCCGGGTAGACGCTCCCCTTGAGCCTGGGGTCCTTGAGGTTCTCGTCCGGAATGGTGTAACCCGGCCCACCCGCGCCGGTGCCCTTCGGGTCACCGCACTGCAGCACGTAGATGTTGGCCGTCGTCAGCCGACTGCACTTGCTGTGGTCGAGGAAGCCCTCCTTCGCCAGGAAGTCGAAGGAGTTGACCGTGTGCGGGGCGGCCGCGGCGTCGAGCTTGAGGTCGATCGAGCCGCACGTCGTCTTGAGGTCCATCGCGTACGAGGCGGACTTGTCGATGCTCATCTCCGGCTCCGACTTCCACGTCTTGGTGGAAGGCGACCCGGGGGCGGGCTTGCCGCACGGGTCCGGGACCTTCTTGGGCGTGGGGGTGTCGGAGGCGTCGGCGCGGTCGCTCTTGTTGCCCTCCAGGACGCCCGTGGCGTACGCGGTGGCACCCGCGGCGAGGACCAGCGTCAGGCCGCCGGCGATCGCCGCGTTGCGGAGTCGGGCCTTGCGGCGCGCCGCCTCGCGGCGCTGCTGCTGCCGCTCGTACTTCTCCCGGGCGAGCTGCCGCCGCCGCTGCTCGTTACTGACCACCGGGTCGTCTCCTCGTCAGCCGTCTGGTCCGTGTGCGATCCATGCTCTGAGCCGCGCATCGCGAGTGTCCGTACCGTATACGGGTTCGCGGCGGCGGGAGTGCCGCCGGTAGGCTCTTAGGCGGTCGGGTGTCTCAGCGGGGCTCCCGCCTCACACTCCTACTGGCCGACCTTTAAGGACGAACGTGCTCATTGCCGGGTTCCCTGCCGGAGCCTGGGGGACCAACTGTTACCTGGTCGCCCCGGCCGCAGGCGAGGAGTGCGTGATCATCGACCCGGGCCATCAGGCCGCCGAGGGCGTCGAGGAAGCACTGCGCAAGCATCGGCTCAAGCCCGTCGCCGTCGTCCTCACCCATGGCCACATCGACCACGTCGCCTCGGTCGTCCCGGTGTGCGGCGCGCACGACGTCCCGGCCTGGATCCACCCCGCGGACCGCTTCATGATGAGCGACCCGGAGAAGGCCCTCGGCCGCTCCATAGGGCAGCAGCTCATGGGCGAACTGACCGTGGGGGAGCCCGACGACGTCAAGGAGCTGTCCGACGGCGCCCGGCTCGACCTCGCGGGCATGGAGTTCACCGTCGCGCACGCGCCCGGCCATACCAAGGGGTCGGTGACCTTCCGGATGCCCGAGAGCCCCGACGTCCCGTCGGTGTTCTTCTCGGGCGACCTGTTGTTCGCCGGCTCCATCGGACGCACCGACCTGCCCGGCGGTGACCACGCCGAGATGCTCCAGTCGCTGGCCCGTGTGTGCCTGCCCCTGGACGACTCGACCGTGGTGCTGTCCGGCCACGGCCCCCAGACGACCATCGGCCGCGAGCGCGCCACCAATCCCTACCTCCGGGACGTGGCCGCCGGCCTTGGAGCCGGATCCCCGGCTCCGCGACGAGGAATGTGACGAAAGCTTCCGTGAGCACCTTCAAGGCCCCCCGGGGCACCTACGACCTGACCCCGCCGGACTCCGCGGTCTACCTGGCCGTCCGCGAGGCCATCTCCGCCCCCCTCAAGCGGGCCGGCTACGGCTACATCGAGACCCCCGGTTTCGAGCAGGTGGAGCTGTTCTCCCGCGGCGTCGGCGAGTCCACCGACATCGTGACCAAGGAGATGTACACCCTCACCCAGCGCAGCGAAGGCAGCGAGCGGCTCGCCCTGCGCCCCGAGGGCACCGCCTCCGTGCTGCGCGCCACGCTGGAGGCCAACCTCCACAAGGCGGGCAACCTCCCCGTCAAGCTCTGGTACTCCGGCTCGTACTACCGCTACGAGCGCCCGCAGAAGGGCCGCTACCGCCACTTCTCGCAGGTCGGTGCCGAGGCCATCGGTGCCGAGGACCCGGCGCTGGACGCCGAGCTGATCATCCTGGCCGTCGACGCCTACAAGTCGCTCGGCCTGACGAACTTCCGCCTGCTGCTGAACTCGCTCGGCGACAAGGAGTGCCGCCCCGCCTACCGGGCCGCCCTGCAGGACTTCCTGCGCGGCCTGGAGCTGGACGAGGACACCCGCCGCCGCGTCGAGATCAACCCGCTGCGCGTGCTCGACGACAAGCGCGACGACGTGCAGAAGCAGCTCGTCGGCGCCCCCATGCTCCGCGACCACCTGTGCGAGGCGTGCAAGGAGTACCACGAGCAGGTGCGCGAGCTGCTGACCGCCGCCGGCGTCGCCTTCCAGGACGACGAGAAGCTGGTGCGCGGCCTGGACTACTACACCCGCACCACCTTCGAGTTCGTCCACGACGGCCTCGGCTCGCAGTCCGCGGTCGGCGGCGGCGGCCGCTACGACGGCCTGTCCGAGATGATCGGCGGCCCCGCGCTGCCGTCCGTCGGCTGGGCGCTCGGCGTGGACCGCACGGTGCTGGCGCTCCAGGCGGAGGGCATCGAGCTCGAACTGCCCCCCGTCACCCAGGTCTTCGCGGTGCCGCTGGGCGAGGAGGCCCGCCGGGTGCTCTTCGGCGTGGTGACCGAGCTGCGCCGGGCGGGCATCGCCACCGACTTCGCGTTCGGCGGCAAGGGCCTGAAGAACGCCATGAAGTCGGCCAACCGTTCGGGCGCCCGCTACGCGCTCGTCGCGGGCGAGCGCGACCTGGCCGAGGGCGTGGTGCAGCTCAAGGACCTGGAAAGCGGCGAGCAGCGGGCCGTCCCGTTTGACACCGTCGTGAGTGAACTCAAGGCCGCACAGGGCTGATTGCCAGGCCCCTGGTGCACAATGGGCGCAACGACCGACTGATGGGACCCACGGCGCTATGACCACTTCGGCTCTCGACCGTTCCGACACCGACGACGTGGAGCGGGACGGCCCCGGCACCGGTGCCGTGGGAGGCAGCCGGGCGTTCGCCCTGCTGCTGGTGATCACCGGTGCGCTGGGGGTGCTGGCGTCCTGGGTCATCACGCTCGACAAGTTCAAGCTGCTGGAAGACCCGAACTTCGTACCGGGCTGCAGCCTGAACCCCATCGTGTCCTGCGGCAACATCATGAAGAGCGAGCAGGCCCACGCCTTCGGGTTCCCCAACCCGATGCTGGGCCTCGCCACCTACAGCGTGATCGTCGCCATCGGGCTCGGCCTGCTCGGCGGGGCCCGCTTCCCCCGGTGGTACTGGCTGGGCATGGAGGCCGGCTGCCTCTTCGGCGTCGGCTTCGTCACGTGGCTGCAGTACCAGTCGCTGTACGTGATCGGCTCGCTGTGCCTGTGGTGCTGCCTGGCCTGGGTCGCCACGATCGTCATGTTCTGCTACGTGACCGTGCAGAACATCCGGCACCGCTTCATCCCGGTCCCGGAGGGGCTGCGCCGCGGCCTCCTGGAGTTCCACTGGGTGGTGCCGGTGCTGTGGGTCGGCGTGATCGGCATGCTGATCCTCACCAAGTGGTGGTGGTTCTGGACAGGCGGCACGCCCTGACGCGCGCCCGCGCCCTGGCTTGACCTACGCCGTCGGACCTTCGGGTCCGGCGGCGTTGTCAGTGCCGTGGCATAGGGTTTCGAGCGTGGAGCCCGACCTGTTCACCGCAGCCGCAGAGGACCGCCAGGAGAAGGATCCGGCGGGCAGCCCTCTGGCCGTTCGCATGCGCCCCCGCACCCTCGACGAGGTCGTCGGCCAGGGGCACCTCCTCAAGCCGGGCTCGCCGATGCGCAGACTTGTCGAGAGGGGGGCAGAGGGGAGCGGCGGCCCGGCCGGGCCCTCCTCGGTGATCCTCTGGGGCCCGCCCGGCATCGGCAAGACGACGCTGGCCTATGTGGTCAGCCAGGCCACCAACAAGCGCTTCGTGGAGCTGTCCGCGATCACCGCCGGGGTCAAGGAGGTGCGGGCCGTCATCGACGGCGCCCGCCGGGCCTCGGGCGGTTACGGCAAGGAGACCGTCCTCTTCCTGGACGAGATCCACCGTTTCAGCAAGGCCCAGCAGGACTCCCTGCTGCCCGCCGTGGAGAACCGCTGGGTCACCCTGATCGCGGCCACCACCGAGAACCCCTACTTCTCGATCATCTCCCCGCTGCTGTCGCGCTCGCTGCTGCTGACGCTCCAGGCGCTCACCGACGATGATCTGCGCGCCCTGATCTGGCGGGCGCTGGCCGATGAGCGCGGGCTCGGCGGTGCCGTGACCCTGCCAAAGGACGCCGAGGCGCACCTGCTGCGCATCGCGGGGGGCGACGCCCGGCGGGCGCTGACGGCCCTGGAGGCCGGTGCGGGCTCCGCCCTCGCCAAGGGCGAGGGCGAGGTCAGCCTGGAGACCCTGGAGGGCGCCGTCGACCGCGCCGCGGTGAAGTACGACCGCGACGGCGATCAGCACTACGACGTGGCCAGCGCCCTCATCAAGTCGATCCGCGGCTCGGACGTGGACGCGACGCTGCACTACCTGGCCCGCATGATCGAGGCGGGGGAGGACCCCCGGTTCATCGCCCGGCGCCTGATGATCTCGGCGAGCGAGGACATCGGGCTGGCGGACCCCACGGCCTTGCAGACCGCCGTCGCGGGCGCGCAGGCGGTGGCGCTGATCGGCTTCCCCGAGGCCCGGATCACGCTCAGCCAGGTCGCCGTGGCGCTGGCCCTGGCGCCCAAGTCCAATGCGGCGTATCTCGCGATCGACGCCGCGTTGGCGGACGTCCGGGCGGGGCTGGCGGGGCCGGTTCCGCCGCATCTGCGGGACGGGCACTACAAGGGTGCCGAAAAGCTCGGCCATGCGCAGGGCTATGTCTATCCGCACGACCTTCCCGGCGGCATCGCCGCCCAGCAGTACGCGCCGGATGCCATTCACGGCAAGCGCTATTACGAGCCGACGCGCCACGGGGCGGAGGCGCGGTACGCGGATGTGGTCGAGCGCGTCCGGGACCGGCTGCGCGGCGAGCAGCCGAAGGAGTAGCCGGCCCCCGGCCGTCGACGGCCGGACGGGCCGCCGGATCCGGCCCGTCCGGCCCCGGCGTCAGGAAGCCGCCGATTCGAAGAGGCGGTGCATCTCGGCGCGGAGGCCCGCGATGTCGCGGACCGGCTGCGGGAATTCGAAGCGTGCGTCGAAGGAGCGGTCCGCCGGGCTGCCGCCGCCGTGGCGCCGGGTGAAGCGCACCCGCAGTCCGAAGCGGTCCAGGGCGAGGGGCGTCACCTGCTCGTAATCGCCGTCGTCGTGGCCGCCGCCGAGCAGCGTGCCCAGGCCGCGCACCTGGTCGCCGTGGCCGGCGGCCAGGTGCTGCAGCAGCTCCGTCTCGTGGCAGGCCAGCGGGTCCGCCGAGGCGGTGGCGAAGGCCTCCGGCTCGACGTGGTCGGCGCCCCACAGGTCGTCTACGCTCACCTCGCCCGGCTCCAGGCGCAGCAGCATCCGCCCCGGCTCCGCGACCCCGGGCACGCAGGTGAGCCAGCCGGAGATCCAAGCCCGGCCCCGGATACGGTCGGGTACGGAGACCGGCGCCACGTCGGTGATCTCCAGCACAGCGGCCAGTTCGTCGTCCTGGGCGTGCGTGGCGGCCCGTACGGCCGGGGAATCGGCGGGCAGCAGCAGGAACACCTCGCCGTCCGGGCCCACGGTGCGGACCTCGGGCGCCGGCCGGTCGGCCCCGGCGGCCCGGAGCCCGGGCACGAGCAGTACCGAGGAGCATGTACTCTGTACGAGAGTTCGTGTGCGCTCGGCTGCTGACGGCATCCGTGCGATTTCAAGTCCGCTGGGACGCGGCTGACCACGATCTGATCGGACCTCCGTCGCGTCGACGCCTTGAGCTGCGTCGGCCTTCTTCGTGCTGTCCGTGATGTGACTGGTGTTCCCCGGACGAGACATGCGATCTCCTTGAGTAAGGTGAGCCTAACCTAACCTACAATGGAGGTCTGGAGAACGTGCCTAACCAGTCGCGTCCCAAGGTCAAGAAGTCTCGCGCGCTCGGCATCGCGCTGACCCCGAAGGCTGTCAAGTACTTCGAGGCCCGCCCCTACCCGCCGGGCGAGCACGGCCGTGGCCGCAAGCAGAACTCGGACTACAAGGTCCGTCTGCTCGAGAAGCAGCGTCTGCGCGCCCAGTACGACATCAGCGAGCGCCAGATGGCCCGCGCCTACGACCGTGCCAAGAAGGCCGAGGGCAAGACGGGTGAGGCGCTGGTCGTCGAGCTCGAGCGCCGCCTCGACGCCCTGGTCCTGCGTTCGGGCATCGCCCGCACCATCTACCAGGCCCGCCAGATGGTCGTCCACGGCCACATCGAGGTCAACGGTGGCAAGGTCGACAAGCCGTCCTTCCGCGTCCGTCCCGACGACGTCGTGATGGTCCGCGAGCGCAGCCGCACCAAGCCCCTCTTCGAGGTCTCCCGCGCCGGTGGCTTCGCCGCCGAGGGCGAGACCCCGCGCTACCTCCAGGTCAACCTGGCCGCGCTGGCCTTCCGCCTGGACCGCGAGCCGAACCGCAAGGAGATCCCCGTGATCTGCGACGAGCAGCTCGTCGTCGAGTACTACGCCCGCTGACCCGGACGTCGCACTCTCCTTTTCGCCCAGCCCGTCGTCTTCGCCGTCCCTCGTGGTCGGCGAGCCGGCGGGCTGGCGCGTTTACGGCCTTTCCCCGCGGCCAAGGCCCTTCCCCGCGGCTGCGGCCTTTCCCCGCGGCGTAATGCGGTACGGGCCGCGAGGCCCGGCGCGATAAGGTCGGTACCCGACGTTTATTTCGATGGACGCGATGTCCATTCCGATGGACAGCGACGATTTTGCAGGGAGCGGTGCAGCGTGTCCGGTGGAGAAGTGGCCGGGATCCTCGTGGCCGTCTTCTGGGCGATCCTGGTGTCCTTCCTCGCCTTGGTGCTGGTGCGGCTCGCGCAGGCGCTGAGGGCGGCCACCAAGCTCGTCACCGACGTCTGCGAACAGGCCGTGCCGCTGCTCGCCGACGCCTCCGCGACCGTCCGCTCCGCGAACACCCAGCTCGCCCGCGTCGACTCGATCACCGCGGACGTCCAGGAGGTCACGGCCAACGCCTCCGCGCTCTCCTCGACCGTCTCCTCCGCCTTCGGCGGGCCGCTGGTCAAGGTCGCCGCGTTCGGCTACGGCGTACGGCGCGCGATCGGGCGCAAGACGGACCCCGTGGCATCGCCGGGCACCGTCTTCGTCGGCCGGGCCGTCGACCAGAAACTCCCGTCCGCCCGCCGGGGCGGCCGCCGCACCCGTGGGAAGGGTTGACCCCAGAAATGTTCCGCCGCACGTTCTGGTTCACCACCGGTGTAGCAGCCGGTGTCTGGGCCACCACCAAGGTCAACCGCAAGCTCGCCAAGCTCACCCCGGAGAGCCTGGCCCTGCAGGCGGCGGACCGCGCTGTCATCGCGGGCCGGAAGGTCAAGCTCTTCGCCCTCGACGTCCGCGACGGCATGGCGCATCGCGAAGCAGCACTCAAGGACGCGCTCGGCCTGAGCGCACCGCCGCCCGAGCCCGAGCGCGGCGCACTCCCCGAGCAGCGCCGCCTGGTCGCTCTCGAACAGCACACCTACAACTCGCTCACCCGGAAAGAGGACCACTGATGGAGTCGGCTGAAATCCGCCGCCGCTGGCTGCGCTTCTTCGAAGAGCGCGGGCACACCGTCGTGCCGTCGGCGTCGCTCATCGCGGACGACCCGACCCTGCTGCTGGTCAACGCGGGCATGGTGCCCTTCAAGCCGTACTTCCTCGGCGAGGTCAAGCCGTCCTTCTCCCGCGCCACCAGCGTGCAGAAGTGCGTCCGCACCCCGGACATCGAAGAGGTCGGCAAGACCACCCGGCACGGCACGTTCTTCCAGATGTGCGGCAACTTCTCCTTCGGCGATTACTTCAAGGAAGGCGCCATCAAGTACGCCTGGGAGCTGCTGACGGCTCCCGTGGCGGATGGCGGCTACGGCCTGGAGCCCGAGAAGCTCTGGATCACCGTCTACCTCGACGACGACGAGGCCGAGCGCATCTGGCGCGACGTCATCGGCGTGCCCGCCCAGCGCATTCAGCGCCTGGGCAAGAAGGAGAACTTCTGGTCCATGGGCGTTCCCGGCCCCTGCGGACCGTGCTCCGAGATCAACTACGACCGCGGCCCCGAGTTCGGCATCGAGGGCGGCCCGGCCGTCAACGACGAGCGCTACGTGGAGATCTGGAACCTGGTCTTCATGCAGTACGAGCGCGGCGCGGGCGAGGGCAAGGAGGACTTCCCGATCCTCGGCGACCTGCCCGCCCAGAACATCGACACCGGCCTCGGTCTCGAGCGCCTGGCGATGATCCTGCAGGGCGTGCAGAACATGTACGAGACCGACACCCTGCGCGTCGTCATCGACAAGGCCACCGAGCTGACCGGCGTCCAGTACGGCGCCGCCAAGGACTCGGACGTCTCGCTGCGCGTGATCGCCGACCACCTGCGCACCTCCACCATGCTCATCGGAGACGGCGTCACCCCCGGCAACGAGGGCCGCGGTTACGTCCTGCGCCGCATCATGCGCCGTGCCATCCGCAACATGCGCCTGCTGGGCGCCACCGGCCCGGTCGTCGGCGAGCTCATCGACGTCGTCATCAAGACGATGGGCCAGCAGTACCCGGAGCTGCTGACGGACCGCAAGCGCATCGAGACCGTCGCGCTCGCCGAAGAGGCCGCCTTCCTCAAGGCCCTCAAGGGCGGCACCAACATCCTCGACGCCGCCGTCACCGAGACCAAGGCCGCCGGCGGCAAGGTGCTCGCCGGCGACAGGGCGTTCCTGCTCCACGACACGTGGGGCTTCCCGATCGACCTCACCCTGGAAATGGCCGCCGAGCAGGGCCTGTCCGTGGACGAGGACGGCTTCCGCCGCCTGATGAAGGAGCAGCGGGAGCGCGCCAAGGCCGACGCCAAGGCCAAGAAGACCGGCCACGCCGACCTCTCCGCCTACCGCGAGGTGGCCGACACCGCAGGCGAGACCGACTTCACCGGCTACACCCTCACCGAGAACGAGGCCACGGTCGTCGGCCTGCTCGTCGACGGCGTGCCCTCGCCCGCCGCCTCCGAGGGCGACGAGGTCGAGGTCGTCCTGGACCGCACCCCCTTCTACGCCGAGGGCGGCGGCCAGTTGGCCGACCAGGGCCGCATCAAGCTCGACAACGGCGCGGTCATCGAGGTCCGCGACGTCCAGAAGCCCGTCCCGGGCGTCAACGTCCACAAGGGCGTCGTGCAGGTCGGCGAGGTCACCCTCGGTGCCACCGCCTACGCGTCCATCGACGTCCGGCGCCGCCGGGCCATCGCCCGTGCCCACAGCGCCACTCACCTCACCCACCAGGCGCTGCGCGACGCGCTGGGCCCGACGGCCGCCCAGGCCGGTTCGGAGAACTCGCCCGGCCGCTTCCGCTTCGACTTCGGTTCGCCGGCGGCCGTGCCGGGCTCGGTCCTCACCGACGTCGAGCAGCGGATCAACGAGGTCCTCTCGCACGAACTCGACGTGCACGCCGAGGTGATGAGCCTGGAGGAGGCCAAGAAGCAGGGCGCCATCGCCGAGTTCGGCGAGAAGTACGGCGAGCGCGTGCGCGTGGTGACCATCGGCGACTTCTCCAAGGAGCTGTGCGGTGGCACGCACGTCCACAACACTGCCCAACTGGGCCTGGTGAAGCTGCTGGGTGAGTCTTCCATCGGCTCGGGCGTGCGCCGCGTCGAGGCCCTCGTCGGTGCCGACGCCTACAACTTCCTGGCCAAGGAGCACACGGTCGTCGCCCAGCTCACCGAGCTGGTCAAGGGCCGTCCCGAGGAGCTTCCGGAGAAGATCTCCGGCATGCTCGCCAAGCTCAAGGACGCCGAGAAGGAGATCGAGCGCTTCCGCGCCGAGAAGGTCCTGCAGGCCGCGGCCGGTCTGGCCGAGGGTGCCAAGGACGTGCACGGCGTGGCCCTGGCGATCGGCCGGGTGCCGGACGGCACCGGCGCCGACGACCTGCGCAAGCTCGTCCTCGACGTCCGCGGGCGCATCCAGGGCGGCCGCCCGGCCGTCGTGGCCCTGTTCACCGTGGCCAACGGCCGTCCGCTGACCGTCATCGCCACCAACGACGCCGCCCGCGAGCGCGGCCTCAAGGCCGGCGACCTGGTCCGTACGGCCGCCAAGACCCTCGGCGGCGGAGGCGGCGGCAAGCCGGACGTCGCCCAGGGCGGCGGCCAGAACCCCGAGGCCCTCGACGAGGCCATGGCCGCCATCGAGCGCCTCGTGGCGGAAGCGGCCTGATCGTGCGACGAGGCAGGCGCATCGCCGTCGACGTCGGGGACGCCCGGATCGGGGTCGCTTCGTGCGACCCCGACGGGATCCTCGCCACTCCGGTCGAGACCGTGCCGGGCCGTGACATCCCGCAGGCCCACAAGCGGCTCGTGGCGATCGTCGCGGAGTACGAGCCCATCGAGGTCGTTGTCGGTCTGCCCCGCTCCCTCAAGGGGGGAGAGGGGCCGGCCGCGGCCAAGGTGCGGACCTTCGCCCGGGAGATGGCGCGGCGCATCGCCCCGGTGCCGGTCCGGCTGGTCGACGAGCGGATGACGACCGTCACGGCCACCCAGGGGCTCCGTGCCTCCGGGGTGAACTCGAAGAAGGGCCGCTCCGTCGTCGACCAGGCGGCGGCCGTGATCATCCTGCAGAACGCCCTGGAGACCGAGAAGGTCTCCGGGCGGCCGCCGGGGGAGACCGTGGAAGTGGTCATCTGATCGCAATACGGTAACGTTCCGCGCGACATGGCAGCTGTTCGAATGTCTTCCGGGCAGGACCAGACATCGGATCGCGTCCGACGGGGCGCTCATTGGCTGCCGCTGTGCGGCTCTAGGGGATAGATGACTGAGTACGGCCGGGGTTCCGGCTCCCAACCGTGGCATCCCGAGGACCCCCTCTACGGGGACCAGGGATACAACGGGCAGCAGTACCCGCAGCAGCACCAGCCGCAGCAGTCGCAGCCCCCCTACGGTCAGCAGCAGCACTACCCCGAACAGCAGCAGGGCCACGGCTGGGACCCCTCCCAGGACACCGGAGGCCACTACGTCCCCCAGCCCGGCGGCCAGTACGCCGGGCAGGGCGGCGGCTCCTACCCCGGGGAGGGGCAGGGCCACTACGGCACGCCGCAGGAGGCCTACCCGCCCCAGCAGCACGCCCCCTACGTGGGCGAGCAGCGCCAGGGCGGGCACGAGCAGCTGCAGCAGCAGTCCGCTCCGCAGGGGCTGCACGAGGAGTGGCGCCCGGAGCCCGACCAGGACAAGATCTCCCTCTTCGACGACCCGCCGGAGGCGCCGTCCGCCCCCGCCGAGGACGAGCCCGAGCCGGACGAGGGGCGCGGCCGCGGCCGTGACCGGCGCGGCAAGGGCAAGAAGAAGAACAAGCGCCGCAGCGGCACGGCCTGCCTGCTGGTGGCCGTCGTGCTCGTCGGCGGCGTGGGCGGCCTCGGCTATCTCGGCTACGACTACTGGGAGGCCAACTTCGGTCCCGCGCCCGACTACGACGGCGAGGGCACCGGGCAGGTCCAGGTCGAGATCCCCAAGGGGTCCGGGCTTACCCAGATGGGCGACATCCTGCAGAAGAACGGCGTGGTCAAGAGCTCCCGCGCGTTCACTGAGGCCGCCGGGGAGTCCGCCAAGGGCAAGGGCATCCAGCCGGGCACGTACACCCTGCACAAGGAGATGTCGGCACAGGCGGCCATCGCGATGATGACCGACACCAAGAACCTGCTCACCTTCGGCGAGGGGACCCGGGCCGCCGAGGTCTATGCCGCGATCGACAAGAAGCTCGGCCTCAAGGCGGGCACCACCCAGGACGTCGCCAAGAGCCAGGCGAAGAACCTGGGCCTGCCCGACTGGGCCGGCACCGAGGCCGACATCAAGGACCCGCTCGAGGGCTTCCTCTTCCCCTCGCAGTACAACGCGGCCAAGGGCACCAAGCCCGAGGACCTGCTGCGGCAGATGGTGGCCCGCGCCAAGGACAACTACGCCGAGCAGGACCTGGACGGCAAGGCCAAGGAGCTGGGGCTCAAGTCCCCGCTGCAGGTCCTCACCGTCGCCAGCCTGGTGCAGGCCGAGGGCCGCTACAAGCACGACTTCGACAAGGTCTCCCGCGTCATCTACAACCGGCTCAAGCCGGACAACAAGGAGACCTACGGACTGCTCGACTTCGACTCGACGGTCAACTACGCCAAGAAGACGAGCACCCTGGACACCGGCGCCGTCAGCGACCTGCGCCAGTTCAAGGACCCGTACAACACCTACAAGATCAAGGGCCTGCCGCCCGGACCGATCGACAACCCCGGTCTCGAGGCGCTGAAGTCGGCGCTCCAGCCCGCGCCGGGCCCCTGGTACTACTTCGTGTCGATCAACGAGAACGAGACGCTGTTCGCGGTGACGAACGAGGAGCAGAACCGCAACCGCGAGAAGTACAACCAGGCGCACAAGAAGGGCGGCCAATGACCACACGTCACCGGGCGGCGGTGCTCGGTACGCCGATCGCCCACTCGCTCTCCCCGGTGCTGCACCGGGCGGCCTACGCGGAGCTGGGCCTGACGCAGTGGACGTACGACCGCTTCGAGGTCGACGAGGCGGCGCTGCCCGCCTTCGTCGAAGGGCTCGACGACAGCTGGGCCGGGCTGTCGCTGACCATGCCGCTCAAGCGGGCGGTCATCCCGCTGCTCGACGGCGTCAGCGCCACCGCCGAGTCCGTCGAGGCCGTCAACACCGTGGTGTTCACCGAGGACGGCCGCCGCATCGGCGACAACACCGACATCCCCGGCATCGCGGCCGCCCTGCGCGAGCGCGGCGTCGAGAAGACGGACTCCGCCGCCGTGCTGGGCGCGGGCGCCACCGCCTCCTCCGCGCTCGCCGCCCTCGCCCGCATCTGCACCGGCGAGGTCACCGCCTACGTGCGCAGTGCCGAACGCGCCGCCGAGATGCGGCAGTGGGGCGAGCGCCTCGGGGTGTCCGTGCGCACCGCCGACTGGTCGCGCGCCGCCGAGGCCCTCACCGCGCCCCTGGTGATCGCCACCACCCCGGCCGGAGCCACCGACGAGCTGGCCGCCGCCGTCCCCGAACACCCTGGCACCCTCTTCGACGTGCTGTACGAGCCCTGGCCCACCCCGCTCGCCGCTGCCTGGCGCTTGCGTGGCGGCGCGATCCTCGGCGGCCTCGACCTGCTGGTGCACCAGGCCGTCCTCCAGGTCGAGCAGATGACCGGCCGCGCCCCGGCGCCGCTGGCCGCGATGCGCGCCGCGGGCGAGGCCGCACTGGCGGCCCGCGGCCGTTGACCGGTCTCACAACCTGACGCAGTAGGTCCGCAAACTGGACCTGCGACCGGAGAAATCGCCCGGACGTGGGAGGATCGGAGTCGGCGGGCCAAGGGCCGCGTTCCTCCAGCCACCGCTGGGAGGTGTCCCCGGGCCGCGCCGCCGCATGATCCCGAGGCGCGAGCAAGAGGAGTCCCGTTGAGCAGGTTGCGCTGGCTGACGGCCGGGGAATCGCATGGTCCGGCACTGGTGGCGACGTTGGAGGGGCTGCCTGCCGGCGTGCCGGTCACCACGGACATGGTGGCGGACGCCCTCGCCCGCCGCCGCCTGGGCTACGGCCGCGGCGCGCGCATGAAGTTCGAGAAGGACGAGGTCACCTTCCTCGGCGGCGTCCGGCACGGCCTGTCGCTGGGCTCCCCGGTCGCGGTCATGGTCGGCAACACCGAGTGGCCCAAGTGGGAGAAGATCATGGCGGCCGACCCCGTCGACCCCGACGAGCTCGCCGCGCTGGCCCGCAACGCCCCGCTGACCCGTCCCCGCCCCGGCCACGCCGACCTCGCGGGCATGCAGAAGTACGGCTTCGACGAGGCCCGGCCGATCCTGGAGCGCGCCTCCGCCCGGGAGACCGCCGCCCGTGTCGCCCTCGGCACGATCGCCCGCTCCTTCCTCAAGGAGACGACGGGCATCGAGATCGTCTCGCACGTCGTGGAGCTCGCCGCGGCCAAGGCCCCCTACGGCGTCCACCCCAAGCCCTCCGACGTCGAGAAGCTCGACGCCGACCCGGTGCGCTGCCTGGACGCCGACGCGAGCAAGGCGATGGTCGCCGAGATCGACCAGGCCCACAAGGACGGCGACACCCTCGGCGGCGTCGTCGAGGTCCTCGCCTACGGAGTGCCGGTCGGCCTCGGCTCGCACGTGCACTGGGACCGCCGTCTGGACGCCCGCCTCGCCGCCGCCCTGATGGGCATTCAGGCGATCAAGGGCGTCGAGGTCGGCGACGGCTTCGAGCTGGCCCGGGTGCCCGGCTCCAAGGCGCACGACGAGATCGTCGCCACCGAGGACGGCATCCGCCGCACCTCCGGCCGCTCCGGTGGCACCGAGGGTGGCCTGACCACCGGCGAGCTGCTGCGCGTGCGCGCCGCGATGAAGCCCATCGCGACCGTCCCGCGCGCTCTGGCCACGGTGGACGTCGCCACCGGCGAGGCCGCCCAGGCGCACCACCAGCGCTCCGACGTCTGCGCCGTCCCGGCCGCCGGGATCGTCGCCGAGGCGATGGTGGCCCTGGTCCTCGCGGATGCGGTGGTGGAGAAGTTCGGCGGCGACAGCGTCGCCGAGACCCGCCGCAACGTCCGCTCCTACCTCGACAACCTGGCGATCAAGTGACCGGAAGCGCAGGTCCCGTGGTCGTCCTGGTGGGCCCGCCCGGAGCGGGCAAGTCCACCATCGGCGCCCTGCTCGCCGAGCGGCTGGGCACCGGCTACCGGGACACCGACGCCGACATCGAGCGCACCGCGGGCAAGCCCATCCCGGAGATCTTCCTCGACGACGGCGAGCCGCACTTCCGCGAGCTGGAGCGGCAAGCCGTCCGCGCCGCCGTGGCCGAGCACCGCGGAGTGCTCGCCCTCGGCGGCGGCGCGATCATGGATGCCGCCACCCGAGCCCTCCTCAAGGGGCTGCCGGTGGTCTTCCTCGACGTCGAACTGGCCGACGCCGTGCGCCGCGTCGGCCTGGACACCCCGCGTCCGCTGCTCGCCGTCAACCCCCGCAAGCGGTGGCGCGAGCTGATGGAGGCGCGCCGCCCGCTCTACACCGAGGTCGCCCGTGCCGTCGTCGCCACCGGCGGCCGCACCCCGGCCGAGGTCGCCGACGCCGTGCTCGAGGCGCTGGCCCCGCCCCCGGCCCACACACCGGACACCACGCAGTGAGGAACGCATGACCGACGCCCCCACCCGCATCCACGTCGCAGGCAGCGCGGGCACCGCGCCGTACGACGTCCTGGTCGGGCGCCAGCTGCTGGGCGAGCTGCCCGGCCTCGTCGGCGACAAGGCCAAGCGGGTCGCCGTGCTGCACCCCGAGGCGCTCGCCGAGACCGGCGAGGTGCTCCGGCAGGACCTGACCGACCAGGGATACGAGGCCATCGCGATCCAGGTGCCCAACGCGGAGGAGGCCAAGACCGTCGAGGTCGCCGCCTACTGCTGGAAGGCGCTGGGGCAGTCCAACTTCACCCGCACCGACGTCATCGTCGGCGTGGGCGGCGGTGCCACCACCGACCTGGCCGGATTCGTCGCCGCGACCTGGCTGCGCGGGGTGCGCTGGATCGCGGTGCCCACCACCGTGCTGGCCATGGTCGACGCGGCAGTCGGCGGCAAGACCGGCATCAACACCGCCGAGGGCAAGAACCTCGTCGGCGCCTTCCACCCGCCCGCCGGGGTGCTGTGCGACCTGGCCGCGCTGGACTCGCTGCCGGTCAACGACTACGTCAGCGGGCTGGCCGAGATCATCAAGGCCGGGTTCATCGCCGACCCCGCCATCCTGGAGCTGATCGAGGCCGACCCCGAGGCCGCCCGCAGCCCCCGGGGCCCGCACACCGCCGAGCTCATCGAGCGCTCGATCCGCGTCAAGGCCGAGGTCGTCTCCTCCGACCTCAAGGAATCCGGCCTGCGCGAGATCCTCAACTACGGGCACACCCTGGCCCACGCGATCGAGAAGAACGAGCGCTACAACTGGCGGCACGGCGCGGCCGTCTCCGTCGGCATGGTCTTCGCCGCCGAGCTCGGCCGCATCGCGGGCCGCCTCGACGACGCCACCGCCGACCGCCACCGCGAGGTCCTCGCCTCCGTCGGACTGCCCGTCACCTACCGCGGCGACCAGTGGCCCAAGCTGCTGGAGACCATGAAGGTCGACAAGAAGACGCGCGGTGACCGTCTGCGCTTCATCGTGCTGGACGGCCTGGCCAAGCCCACGGTCCTGGAGGGCCCGGACCCGGCCATGCTGCTGGCGGCACACGCGGAGATTGCGGCGTGAGGCCCGTCCTGGTCCTGAACGGGCCCAACCTCGGACGGCTCGGCTCGCGCGAGCCCGACGTCTACGGCTCGACCTCCTACAAGGGCCTGGTCGAGGAGTGCGGCCGGCTCGGCGCGGAGCTCGGCCTCGCCGTCGAGGTCCGCGAGACCAATGACGAGGGCGA
This sequence comes from Streptomyces olivoverticillatus, assembly GCF_014203555.1. GTDB lineage: Bacteria > Actinomycetota > Actinomycetes > Streptomycetales > Streptomycetaceae > Streptomyces > Streptomyces olivoverticillatus. The sequence continues at coordinate 307,379 of NZ_JACHJH010000006.1, forward strand.
GTTGATCCGCTGGCTGCACGAGGCGGCCGACGGCAGCATCCCCGTCGTCATCAACCCCGGCGCCTTCACGCACTACTCGTACGCGATGCGGGACGCGGCCGCCCAGCGCACGGCGCCGCTCATCGAGGTGCACATCTCCAACCCGTACGCCCGGGAGGAGTTCCGGCACACGTCCGTGATCGCGGCGGTCGCGAGCGGGACGGTGGCGGGCTTCGGCATCGGCTCCTACCGGCTGGCGCTGCGGGCGCTGGCGGAGGAACTCGCGGGCTGAGCCGCCCGTTTGCTGTTTGGGGTACGCTCCCGGGGCTGCGCCCCGGACCTCCGGTGGTGCGGCCCGGTGGGCCGGTTGGTGCCCACCCTCCCCCGGCTACCGCTGGGAGGGGCCCCCAGCCCTGCGGAACGCCTGCCCACCAACCGGGGGCTGGGGGCGGTAGCCCCCAGGAAACGGTGAAAGGGCGGGACCGGGGCACCCTCACCGGGTGTACCCCGGCGCACAGATCACCCGCACGAAAACGGAGCGTGCCACAGGATGCAGCAGCCCGTGGAGTCACCGCTGCCCCCCGCCCATCCGCCGATGCCGGCCGTGCCGCCGCCCGGCCCGGAGGCGGCCACCGGCCACTTCCCGCCGGCGGCGGCCCCGGTCGTGGCGGACGCCACGACCGCCCCGGTCGCCGTGCTGCTGATCGGCCCCGCAGGGGCAGGCAAGACCACCGTCGCCCGGCACTGGGCGGATACCCGCCGGGTGCCCACGGCCCACATCAGCCTCGACGACGTCCGCGAATGGGTCCGCTCCGGCTTCGCCGACCCCCAGTCCGGGTGGAACGACCACTCCGAGGCGCAGTACCGCCTCGCCCGCCGCACCTGCGGCTTCGCCGCCCGCAATTTCCTGGCCAACGGCATCTCCTGCATCCTCGACGACGCCGTCTTCCCCGACCGGCCCGTCGTGGGCCTCGGCGGCTGGAAGCGGCACGTGGGCCCCGGCCTGCTGCCGGTCGTCCTGCTGCCGGGCCTGGAGGTCGTCCTCGAGCGCAACGCCGAGCGCACCGGCAACCGCCGCCTGAGCGACGAGGAGGTCGCCCGCATCCACGGCCGGATGGCGGGCTGGTACGGCTCCGGCCTGCCGATCATCGACAACTCGCAGCAGGACGTCGCCACCACGGCCCGCCTCATCGACGAGGCCGTCGCCCGCGCCCTCGCCCCCTGGTAGCGGCACCCGCCCGGTCGGACGCGCTGAACCGGCCGGATCCCTCCGCCGAACGTACGCTCGGGACCATGTCCGAGGTGTACGCGGCACGGCGCGCCCGGCTGCGCGAGCGGTGCGAGGCGGGCGGCAGCGCGGCCGCACTGGTCACCGGCGAGGCCAATCTCCGCTATCTGGCGGCTGATGCGCCCGCCGGGTCCGCGCTGCTCGTCGGGCCCGGCCAGGACCTCCTCGTCTGCACCCGCGACCCCTTCACCGACGTCGCGGGCGGGCGGCCCGCGGAGGACCTGCGGGTCTTCGTCCTGCCGACGCCCGAGGGCGACCCGGCCGTCGCGGCGGCCGAGCGGGCCGCCGCGGCCGGGGCCGCCTCGCTGGCCGTCGAGGAGCACCACCTGACCGTCGCCCGGCACCGCGCCGTGCGCTCGGTGGCGCCCCGGCTGCGCCTGGACGACCTGGGCACGGCCGTGGAGCAGCAGCGGATCGTCAAGGACAACGAGGAGATCTCCTGCCTGCGGATCGCCGCCGAGATCGCGGACCAGGCGCTGGGCGAGCTGCTGGAGTCGATACTCGTCGGGCGCACCGAGCGGCATCTGGCCCTGGAACTGGAGCGCCGGCTGATCGACCACGGTGCGGAGGGCACGGCCTTCCCGACCAGTGTGGGCACCGGCCCCCACTCGGGGCTCGCCGGGCACACGCCCACCGACCGGCGTGTCGAGGAGGGAGATTTCCTGAGCGTCTGCCTGGGCGCCGACTACCGTGGATACCGCAGCGAGATCGCCCGCACCTTCGTGATCGGCACCTCGCCGGCCGACTGGCAGATCGAGCTGTACGAGCAGGTCTTCGCGGCTCAGCGGGCGGGCCGGGAGGCGCTGGCGCCGGGCACGGCCTACCGCGATGTGGACCGCGCCGCGCGCGTTGTGCTGGAGGCCGCGGGCCACGGGGAGCGGGTCGGACCGAGGGTCGGACACGGCGTGGGACTCGAAAACGACGAGGACCCTCGGCTCGCGCCCTCGGCAATGGGTAAACTGGACGCTTGCGTGCCGGTCGCCGTAGATCCGGGGGTTCACCTCCCGGGGCGGGGCGGCGTCCGGATCGATGACACGCTCGTCGTCCGCCCCGAGGCGGACGGCGGTCCCGAGCTACTCACCATTACGACCAAAGAGCTGCTCGCGCTGTAGCGGCGCACCGCACTTTCTGGTTCCACCAGTCGCAGTCCAGGAGATACCGCAACCGTGGCATCCACGAACGACCTCAAGAACGGCATGGTGCTCAAGCTCGAAGGCGGCCAGCTCTGGTCCGTCGTCGAGTTCCAGCACGTCAAGCCCGGCAAGGGCCCCGCCTTCGTCCGTACGAAGCTGAAGAACGTGCTCTCCGGCAAGGTGGTCGACAAGACCTTCAACGCCGGTGTGAAGGTCGAGACGGCCACCGTCGACAAGCGGACGATGCAGTTCTCGTACATGGACGGCGAGTACTTCGTGTTCATGGACATGGACACGTACGACCAGCTCATGGTCGACCGCAAGGCCGTCGGTGACGCCGCCAACTTCCTGATCGAGGGCTTCGAGGCCACCGTCGCTCAGCACGAGGGCGAGGTCCTCTACGTCGAGCTGCCGGCCGCCGTCGAGCTCGTCATCGAGCACACCGAGCCGGGTGTCCAGGGCGACCGCTCCACCGGTGGCTCCAAGCCCGCCAAGCTGGTGACCGGCTACGAGATCGCGGTCCCGCTCTTCATCACCACGGGTGAGAAGATCAAGGTCGACACCCGCTCCGGTGAGTACCTCGGTCGGGTGAACAGCTAACCGTGGCCGCCCGTAGCAAGGCCCGTAAGCGCGCCTTCCAGATCCTCTTCGAGGCCGACCAGCGCGGTGCCTCCGTGCGCAGCGTCCTCGCGGACTGGGTCCGGCACTCCCGGTCCGACGACCGTCAGCCGCCGGTCAACGAGTACACGATGCAGCTGGTCGAGGGCTATGCGGAGCATGTCGCCCGGATCGACGACCTGATCGCCACCTATGCGGTCGACTGGGACCTGGACCGGATGCCGGTCGCCGACCGGAACATCGTCCGGCTCGGGGCCTACGAGCTGATCTGGGAGGACGGCACCCCGGACGCGGTGGCGATCGACGAGGCGGTTCAGCTCGCCAAGGAGTTCTCCACCGACGACTCGCCCGCCTTTGTGAACGGTCTGCTGGGCCGTTTCAAGGAGCTCAAGCCGAGCCTTCGGCGCGACGAGCGCTAACTAGCAGCGCGCGAGCGCCGCAGGCACAGCGGAGCAACAGACGAAAAACCGCCGGGGGCGGGAGATCCGAATGGGTCTCCCGCCCCCGGCGGTACGTTTCTCTGTCGCTGTCAGGCGTCTTCGTGCTGGACGGCACGGCGCGCATCGGCGTCGAGCACGCCCCAGCTGATCAGCTGCTCGGTGAGCACCGAGGGCGACTGGTCGTAGATGACGGCAAGGGTGCGCAGGTCGTCCTGGCGGATCGAGAGGACCTTGCCGTTGTAGTCACCGCGCTGGCTCTGGATGGTCGCGGCGTAACGCTGGAGGGGGCCCGCCTTCTCGGCCGGGACGTGGGCGAGGCGCTCCAGGTCCAGGACGAGCTTCGGCGGGGGCTCGGCGGCGCCGCCGGGCGTGGTGCCGGGCAGGAGCTCCTGCACGGGCACACCGTAGAAGTCGGCGAGCTCGGCCAGACGCTGCACGGTCACGGCACGGTCACCGCGCTCGTACGAGCCCACCACGACGGCCTTCCAGCGGCCCTGGGACTTCTCCTCGACGCCATGGAGGGAGAGGCCCTGCTGGGTGCGGATGGCGCGGAGCTTGGCCCCGAGCTGCTTGGCGTATTCGCTGGACATAAAGCTCCCCGGACGCTGTATCGACGGCGACGGCCTCTTCTCGACTGCCGCGTGTCTGGTAACTCACTGTGAGGTTACGCAGCGTAATCTCGGTTCGTCAAGCCGAATGGTCCACCCCCTCGGCCGTCAGGGGGGTGGTGGTGAGGGGCCGCCGTTCCTCCTGGTACCGTGAAACCTGTAAATCCGACGTCCTTTAAAGTCCGTCCCGTGAGGCGGAGAAGGAGGTCCGTTTCGTATGGACGCAGTCATTCCTGCGGCAGACCCCGCGCGTCCCGTGCTGGAAGCACCGGACATCGCCCGGGTTCTGACCCGTATCGCCCACGAGATCGTCGAACGCGCCAAGGGCGCCGGCGACGTCGTCCTCCTCGGCATCCCCACCCGTGGCGTCTTCCTCGCCCACCGGCTGGCCGCCAAGCTCGAGGAGATCACCGGGGCCAGGACCCCGGTCGGCTCCCTCGACATCACCATGTACCGCGACGACCTGCGGCTGCGCCCCGCCCGCGCGCTCGCGCGCACCGAGATCCCCGGTGAGGGGATCGACGGCAAGCTGGTGGTCCTCGTCGACGACGTGCTCTTCTCCGGCCGCACGATCCGCGCCGCGCTCGACGCGCTGAACGACATCGGCCGCCCCCGCGCCGTCCAGCTCGCGGTCCTCGTCGACCGCGGCCACCGCGAACTGCCGATCCGCGCCGACTACGTCGGCAAGAACCTCCCCACGTCGCTGCGGGAGACGGTCAAGGTCCAGCTCACCGAGGAGGACGGCCGCGACAGCGTGCTCCTCGGCGTGCGCGCGGCCGCCCCGGCCGACGGGCAGTAGCTCCCACTCCACGGACCCGGCACCCCGGGCCCGCGGAGCGGCATGTCCGGCCACCACCCCCGCAAACCTCCTAAACCACGGAGCAACCGGATGAAGCGCCACCTCATCTCGGCCGCCGACCTCTCGCGCGACGACGCCGTCCTCATCCTCGACACCGCCGAGGAGATGGCCCGGGTCGCGGACCGGCCGATCAAGAAGCTGCCCACCCTGCGCGGCCGCACCGTCGTCAACCTCTTCTTCGAGGACTCGACGCGCACCCGCATCTCCTTCGAGGCCGCCGCCAAGCGGCTCTCCGCCGACGTCATCAACTTCTCCGCCAAGGGCTCCTCGGTCTCCAAGGGCGAATCCCTCAAGGACACCGCCCTGACCCTGGAGGCGATGGGCGCGGACGCCGTCGTCATCCGCCACCACGACTCCGGCGCCCCGCACCGCCTGGCCACCTCCGGCTGGATCGGCGGCTCGGTCGTCAACGCCGGCGACGGCACCCACGAGCACCCCACGCAGGCGCTGCTGGACGCCTTCACCATGCGCCGCCGCCTCGTCGGCCCGGACGCCGGGATCGGACGCGATCTGGCCGGCCGCCGGATCACCATCGTCGGCGACATCCTGCACAGCCGGGTGGCCCGCTCCAACGTGCACCTGCTGAACACCCTCGGCGCCGAGGTCACCCTCGTCGCGCCGCCCACCCTGGTGCCGATCGGCGTCGAGACCTGGCCGTGCGAGGTCTCCTACGACCTGGACGCGGTGCTGCCGAAGTCCGACGCCGTGATGATGCTGCGCGTCCAGCGCGAGCGGATGAACGCCGCGTTCTTCCCCACCGAGCGCGAGTACGCCCGCCGCTACGGGCTCGACGGCGACCGGATGGCCCGGATGCCGGAAGACGCCATCGTCATGCACCCGGGGCCGATGAACCGGGGTATGGAGATCACCGCCGAGGTTGCCGACTCCGACCGCTGCACCGCCGTCGAACAGGTGGCCAACGGCGTCTCGACCCGCATGGCCGTCCTGTACCTGCTGCTCGGCGGCTCCGAGCCGGCCGTGGCGCCCCAGAACAACGCTCGCACCGAGGAGAACAAGTAACCATGCCGAAGATCCTGATCCGTGGTGCGAAGCTCCTCGGCGGCGAGCCGCAGGACGTCCTCGTGGACGGCGAGACCATCGCCGCGGTGGGCACGGGCCTGAGCGCCGAAGGCGCCACCGTCGTCGAGGCCGACGGCAAGATCCTGCTGCCGGGCCTGGTCGACCTCCACACCCACCTGCGCGAGCCCGGCCGCGAGGACTCCGAGACGGTGCTGACCGGCACCCGCGCCGCGGCGAGCGGCGGCTACACGGCGGTCTTCGCCATGGCCAACACCTTCCCCGTCGCCGACACCGCGGGCGTCGTCGAGCAGGTCTGGCGGCTCGGCAAGGAGTCCGGCTACTGCGACGTGCAGCCCATCGGCGCCGTCACCGTCGGCCTGGAGGGCAAGAAGCTCGCCGAGCTGGGCGCCATGCACGACTCCGCCGCCGCGGTGAAGGTCTTCTCCGACGACGGCAAGTGCGTCGACGACGCCGTGATCATGCGCCGCGCGCTGGAGTACGTGAAGGCCTTCGACGGCGTCGTCGCCCAGCACGCCCAGGAGCCCCGGCTGACCGAGGGCGCCCAGATGAACGAGGGCGTCGTCTCCGCCGAGCTGGGCCTGGGCGGCTGGCCGGCCGTCGCCGAGGAGTCGATCATCGCCCGCGACGTGCTGCTCGCCGAGCACGTCGGCTCCCGCGTCCACATCTGCCACCTCTCCACCGCCGGCTCGGTCGAGATCGTCCGCTGGGCCAAGTCCCGCGGCATCGACGTGACCGCCGAGGTCACCCCGCACCACCTGCTCCTCACCGACGAGCTGGTGCGCTCGTACAACCCGGTCTACAAGGTCAACCCGCCGCTGCGCACCGAGCGCGACGTCATGGCCCTGCGCGAGGCCCTCGCCGACGGCACCATCGACATCGTCGCCACCGACCACGCCCCGCACCCGCACGAGGACAAGGACTGCGAGTGGGGCGCGGCCGCCATGGGCATGGTGGGCCTGGAGACGGCGCTGTCGGTCGTCCAGCACACGATGGTCGAGACCGGCCTGCTGGACTGGGCGGGCGTCGCCGAGCGCATGTCCTTCCGCCCCGCGGGCATCGGCCGCCTCTCCGGCCACGGCCGCCCCATCGCCCCCGGTGAGCCCGCCAACCTCACGCTGGTGGATTCCGCTTACCGTGGTGTCGTGGACCCCGCGGGCTTCGCCTCCCGCAGCCGCAACACGCCCTACGAGGGCATCGAGCTGCCGGGACGCGTCACCCACACCTTCCTGCGGGGCCGGGCGACGGTCGTGGACGGGAAACTCGCGTGACACCTGCACTGATCAATCTGGCGGCCGAGGAGAAGTCTGCGGCCGTCACCGACTGGGCCGCACGGATCGGCTGGGTCGTCGGGCTGCTGCTCTTCATCGCGCTGCTGTACTGGCTGATGCGCGAGGGCTGGAAGTGGCGCGGCACCCTCCAGGGTGACCTGCCCGAGCTCCCCGCCGCGCCCGCCGAGCCCGGTGCGGCCACGCTCACCATGACCGGCCGCTACCACGGCTCCACCACCGCCGGGCAGTGGCTCGACCGCATCGTCGCCCAGGGCCTGGGCACCCGCAGCCGAGCCGAGCTCACCCTGACGGAGCAGGGGGTGGCCGTCGTACGGCCCGGTGCCAAGGACTTCTTCGTCCCGGCGGCGGCGCTGCGCGGCGCCCGTCTGGACAACGGCATCGCGGGCAAGGTCCTCGCCGAGGGCGGCCTGCTCGTGATCACGTGGCAGCACGGCGACAAGACGATCGACTCGGGCTTCCGCTCCGACCGGGCGGCCGAGCACACCGCCTGGGTCGAGGCCCTCACCACCCTGCACGACTCGCACAACGACACGGAAGGCGCACGATGACGACCTCCATCCAGGGGAACGGCTCGCAGAGTAAAAGGGGGATCCCCGCCGTACTCGTCCTGGAGGACGGCCGCAGCTTCCGCGGACGCGCCTACGGGGCCGTGGGGGAGACCTTCGGCGAGGCCGTGTTCTCCACCGGCATGACCGGCTACCAGGAGACCCTGACCGACCCCTCCTACCACCGCCAGGTGGTCGTCATGACCGCCCCGCACGTCGGCAACACGGGCGTCAACGACGAGGACCCCGAGTCCGCCCGCATCTGGGTCTCCGGCTACGTCGTGCGCGACCCCGCACGCATCCCCTCCAACTGGCGCTCGCGCCGCTCCCTCGACGAGGAGCTCGAGCGCCAGGGCGTGGTGGGCATCAGCGGCATCGACACCCGCGCGCTCACCCGCCACCTGCGCGAGCGCGGCGCCATGCGCGTCGGCATCTTCTCCGGCGAGGCGATCGCCGACGAGGCCGCGATGCTCGCCAAGGTGCAGGCGTCCCCGCAGATGAAGGGCGCCGACCTCTCCGCCGAGGTCGCCACCAAGGAGACCTACGTGGTCCCTGCGATCGGCGAGAAGCGCTTCACCGTCGCCGCCGTGGACCTCGGCATCAAGGGCATGACCCCGCAGCGGATGGCCGAGCGCGGCATCGAGGTGCACGTGCTGCCCGCCACCGCCACGGTCGAGGACGTCTACGCCGTCAACCCCGACGGCGTGTTCTTCTCCAACGGCCCCGGCGACCCGTCCACCGCCGACCACCCCGTCTCGGTGATGCGCAGCGTGCTGGAGCGCAAGACCCCGCTCTTCGGTATCTGCTTCGGCAACCAGATCCTGGGCCGCGCGCTCGGCTTCGGCACCTACAAGCTGAAGTACGGCCACCGCGGCATCAACCAGCCCGTGCAGGACCGTACGACCGGCAAGGTCGAGGTCACCGCGCACAACCACGGCTTCGCCGTCGACGCCCCGCTCGACGCCGCGACCGACACGCCCTACGGCCGGGTCGAGGTCTCCCACGTGTGTCTCAACGACAACGTGGTCGAGGGTCTCCAGCTGCTCGACCAGCCGGCATTCAGCGTCCAGTACCACCCCGAGGCAGCCGCAGGACCGCACGACGCCGCGTACCTGTTCGACCGCTTCGTCTCCCTGATGGAGGGCCAGCGTGCCTAAGCGCACCGACATCCAGTCCGTTCTGGTCATCGGCTCCGGCCCGATCGTCATCGGCCAGGCCGCGGAGTTCGACTACTCCGGCACGCAGGCCTGCCGCGTGCTGAAGTCGGAGGGCCTGCGGGTCATCCTGGTGAACTCCAACCCCGCCACGATCATGACGGACCCGGAGATCGCCGACGCCACCTACGTCGAGCCGATCACCCCGGAGTTCGTCGAGAAGATCATCGCCAAGGAGCGCCCCGACGCACTCCTGCCCACCCTCGGCGGCCAGACCGCGCTCAACACCGCGATCTCGATGCACGAGAACGGCGTTCTGGAGAAGTACGGCGTCGAGCTGATCGGCGCCAACGTCGAGGCCATCCACAAGGGCGAGGACCGCGACCTCTTCAAGGGCGTCGTCGAGGCCGTCAACGCCAAGATCGGGCACGGCGAGTCCGCCCGCTCGGTCATCTGCCACACCATGGACGAGGTCCTCGCGGGCGTCGACACGCTCGGCGGCTACCCCGTCGTCGTCCGCCCCTCCTTCACCATGGGCGGCGCGGGCTCCGGCTTCGCGCACAACGAGGAGGAGCTGCGCCGCATCGCCGGCCAGGGCCTCACGCTCTCCCCGACCACCGAGGTGCTCCTGGAGGAGTCCATCCTCGGCTGGAAGGAGTACGAGCTGGAGCTGATGCGCGACAAGCACGACAACGTCGTGGTCGTCTGCTCCATCGAGAACTTCGACCCGATGGGCGTCCACACCGGTGACTCCATCACCGTCGCCCCGGCGATGACGCTCACCGACCGCGAGTACCAGATCCTGCGGGACGTCGGCATCGCGATCATCCGCGAGGTCGGCGTCGACACCGGCGGCTGCAACATCCAGTTCGCGGTCAACCCCGAGGACGGCCGGGTCATCGTCATCGAGATGAACCCGCGCGTCTCACGCTCCTCCGCGCTCGCCTCCAAGGCCACCGGCTTCCCGATCGCCAAGATCGCGGCCCGGCTCGCGGTGGGCTACACGCTGGACGAGGTCCCCAACGACATCACCGAGAAGACCCCGGCGTCCTTCGAGCCCACGCTCGACTACGTCGTGGTCAAGGCGCCCCGCTTCGCCTTCGAGAAGTTCCCGGCCGCCGACGCCACCCTCACCACGACCATGAAGTCGGTCGGCGAGGCCATGGCCATCGGCCGCAACTTCACCGAGGCGCTGCAGAAGGCGCTGCGCTCGCTGGAGAAGAAGGGCTCGCAGTTCGACTTTGTGAGCCCCGTCGGCGACAAGGCCGAGCTGCTGGCCAAGGCGGTCGTCCCCACCGACGGCCGGATCAACACCGTCATGGCGGCCATCCGCGCCGGGGCCACCCCGGAGGAGGTCTTCGAGGCGACGAAGATCGACCCCTGGTTCGTCGACCAGCTCTTCCTGATCCACGAGATCGCCCAGGAGCTCGGCGCCGCCGAGAAGCTCGAGCCCGAGCTGCTCGCCGAGGCCAAGCGGCACGGCTTCTCCGACGCCCAGATCGCCGCGATCCGCGGTCTGCGCGAGGACGTCGTGCGCGAGGTCCGGCACGCGCTGGGGGTCCGCCCGGTCTACAAGACGGTCGACACCTGCGCCGCCGAGTTCGCTGCCAAGACCCCGTACTTCTACTCCGCCTACGACGAGGAGTCCGAGGTCGCGCCGCGCGAGAAGCCCGCGGTGATCATCCTCGGCTCCGGCCCCAACCGCATCGGCCAGGGCATCGAGTTCGACTACTCCTGCGTCCACGCCTCCTTCGCGCTCAGCGAGGCCGGCTACGAGACCGTGATGGTCAACTGCAACCCGGAGACCGTCTCCACCGACTACGACACCTCCGACCGGCTCTACTTCGAGCCGCTCACCCTGGAGGACGTCCTGGAGATCGTCCACGCCGAGCAGCAGGCGGGCCCGGTCGCGGGCGTCGTCGTGCAGCTCGGCGGCCAGACCCCGCTGGGCCTGGCGCAGGCACTCAAGGACAACGGCGTGCCGATCGTCGGCACCTCGCCCGAGGCCATCGACCTCGCCGAGGAGCGCGGCGCCTTCGGCCGGGTGCTCACCGAGGCCGGGCTGCCCGCGCCGAAGTACGGCACGGCCTTCTCCTTCGCCGAGGCCCAGGCCATCGCCGCGGAGATCGGCTACCCGGTCATGGTCCGCCCCTCCTACGTGCTGGGCGGCCGCGGCATGGAGATCGTCTACGACGAGCCCTCCCTGGCCGGCTACCTGGAGCGGCACGCGGGCCTGATCTCCGAGCACCCGGTGCTCATCGACCGCTTCCTCGACGACGCGATCGAGATCGACGTCGACGCGCTCTACGACGGCCACGAGCTCTACCTCGGCGGCGTGATGGAGCACATCGAGGAGGCCGGCATCCACTCCGGCGACTCCGCCTGCGCACTGCCCCCGATCACGCTGGGCGGCTTCGACATCAAGCGCCTGCGCGCCTCCACCGAGGCGATCGCCAAGGGCGTCGGGGTCCGTGGCCTGATCAACATCCAGTTCGCGATGGCCGGGGACATCCTCTATGTCCTGGAGGCCAACCCGCGTGCCTCCCGCACGGTCCCCTTCACCTCGAAGGCGACCGCGGTGCCGCTGGCGAAGGCCGCCGCCCGGATCTCCCTGGGCGCGACCATCGCCGAGCTGCGCGAGGAGGGCATGCTGCCGAAGAACGGCGACGGCGGCACGCTGCCGCTGGACGCGCCGATCTCGGTGAAGGAGGCCGTGATGCCGTGGTCGCGCTTCCGCGACATCCACGGCCGCGGCGTGGACACCGTGCTGGGCCCGGAGATGCGCTCGACCGGCGAGGTCATGGGCATCGACTCCGTCTTCGGCACCGCCTACGCCAAGTCGCAGGCCGGCGCCTACGGCGCGCTGCCGACCAAGGGACGGGCCTTCGTCTCGGTCGCCAACCGCGACAAGCGCTCGATGATCTTCCCGGCCCGCGAGCTGGTCGCGCACGGCTTCGAGCTGCTGGCCACCTCCGGCACGGCCGAGGTCCTCAAGCGCAACGGCATCAACGCCACCGTGGTGCGCAAGCAGTCCGAGGGCGAGGGGCCGAACGGCGAGAAGACGATCGTCCAGCTCATCCACGACGGCCAGGTCGACCTGATCGTCAACACCCCCTACGGCACCGGCGGCCGCCTCGACGGCTACGAGATCCGCACCGCGGCCGTCGCCCGCGCGGTGCCCTGCCTGACCACGGTCCAGGCGCTCGCCGCCGCCGTCCAGGGCATCGAGGCCCTCACCCGCGGCGACGTGGGCGTGCGCTCCCTGCAGGAGCACGCGGAACATCTGACCGCCGCACGCGAGGCGTAAGGCGAACGAGGGGGACACCGCAAGGTGTCCCCCTCTTCGTGAGACCTCTGACGAGACCCGCTTGCCCCTCCCCGCCCGAGAAGGCCAGAAATGTACCGTCTCTTCTTCGACCTGATCTTCAAGCGCATGGACCCCGAGAAGGCCCACCACCTGGCCTTCGCCTGGATCCGCGCCGCCGCCCGGATGCCCGTCCTGCGCACCTTCGTCGCGGCCGTTCTCGCCCCCCGCCACAAGGAGCTGCGCACCGAGGCCCTGGGCCTGCGCATGCACGGCCCCTTCGGCCTCGCCGCGGGCTTCGACAAGAACGCCGCCGCCATCGACGGCATGGCCATGCTCGGCTTCGACCATGTCGAGATCGGCACCGTCACCGCCCAGCCGCAGCCCGGCAACCCCAAGAAGCGCCTCTTCCGCCTCGTCGCGGACCGCGCGCTCGTCAACCGCATGGGCTTCAACAACGACGGCTCGGCCGCCGTGGCACAGCGCCTGGCCGAGCGCAAGAGCGTTTTCCGGACGACCGTGGGCGTCAACATCGGCAAGACCAAGATCGTCCCGGAGGCGGAGGCGGTCGCCGACTACGTCACCTCCACCGAGCGCCTGGCCGGCCACGCCGACTACCTCGTCGTCAACGTGTCCTCCCCGAACACGCCCGGCCTGCGCAACCTGCAGGCCACCGAGGCGCTGCGCCCGCTGCTGACCGCCGTCCGCGAGGCCGCCGACCGCACGGTCACCGACCGCCGCGTGCCCCTGCTGGTGAAAATCGCGCCCGACCTCGCCGACGAGGACGTCGACGCCGTGGCCGACCTCGCCGTGGAGCTGGGCCTGGACGGCATCATCGCCACCAACACCACCATTGCCCGCGACGGCCTGGGCCTGAAGACCCCCAAGCGCACCGTCGAGGCCATCGGTGCCGGCGGTCTGTCCGGCGCCCCCCTCAAGGCGCGCTCCCTGGAGGTCCTGAGCCGCCTGTACGCCCGTGTGGGCGACCGGATCACCCTGGTGGGGGTCGGCGGCATCGAGACCGCCGACGACGCCTGGGAGCGCATCCTGGCGGGCGCCACGCTGGTCCAGGGCTACAGCGCCTTCATCTACGAGGGCCCGTTCTGGTGCCGGAAGATCCATAACGGGCTGGCCGAGAAGCTGGCCGCCAGCCCGTATGCCACCCTCGCCGAAGCCGTCGGCGCCGAGCACCGGAAGGTGACCGCATGACCGCCCACCCGTCACCCGACCACCACCCCTCATCGAGGCCCTCCGGGCCGCAGCGGTCTTCCCTGCCGCCCTTCGGCGCCCGCCTGCGCCGCGCCATGGACGAGCGCGGCCCCCTGTGCGTCGGCATCGACCCGCACGCCTCCCTGCTCGCCGACTGGGGACTCGGCGACGACATCAAGGGCCTGGAGCGCTTCACGTACACGGTCGTGGAGGCGCTGGCCGACCGGGTCGCGGTGCTCAAGCCGCAGTCCGCCTTCTTCGAGCGGTTCGGCTCGCGCGGCATCGCCGTCCTGGAGCAGGCCGTGGCCGACTCCCGCGCCGCCGGGGCCCTGGTGCTGATGGACGCCAAGCGCGGCGACATCGGCTCCACCATGGCCGCCTACGCCGCCACCTACCTCGACCCCGCCTCGCCGCTGTTCTCGGACGCCGTGACCGTCAGCCCGTACCTCGGCTACGGCTCCCTGCGCCCGGCCCTGGACCTGGCCCGGCAGAGCGGCACCGGCGTCTTCGTCCTCGCGCTCACCTCCAACCCCGAGGGAGCCGAGGTGCAGCACGCGGTGCGTGCCGACGGCGCGAGCGTAGCGGCGACCATGCTGGACCACCTCAAGGCCGAGAACGCCCGGGACGCCGCGCCCATGGGCTCGTACGGAGCCGTCGTCGGCGCCACCCTCGGCGACACGCTGGCCGCGGCAGGTGCGGATCTGGCCATCGGCGGGCCGCTGCTCGCCCCCGGCATCGGGGCGCAGGGCGCCACCGCCGCCGACCTGCCCAAGGTCTTCGGCGCGGCCGTCGCGAACGTCGTCCCGAACGTCAGCCGCGGCGTCCTGAAGCACGGTCCGGACGTCGCGGCGCTGCGCGAGAGTGCCGCCCGCTTCGCCGGCGAGGTGCGCGACGCGGTGGCCTCCGCGCGAGGCTGACGTCAATTTTGTCGTGCGTTATGTCCGGAAAAGTCCTGGTCGAGCGAGTCTGACCAGGACTTTTCGTCTGTTCTCGCTGACTGGAGCGGGATCGGCCGCTAGTCTCCGTCGAGAGCGAACGTGCAAGCGCGTTGCGCGTTGCTCCCCAGGTGTGGGCCGACTAGGTTCCTCACCGGTCCGTATCCGACAGTTCGACATCCGAGGTGACGCAGGCGTGGCTCTTCCGCCCCTTACCCCTGAACAGCGCGCAGCCGCGCTCGAAAAGGCCGCCGCGGCTCGCCGGGAGCGCGCCGAGGTCAAGAATCGGCTCAAGCACTCCGGCGCCTCGCTGCACGAGGTCATCCAGCAGGGCCAGAAGAACGATGTCATCGGCAAGATGAAGGTGAGCGCTCTCCTGGAGAGCCTTCCCGGTGTGGGCAAGGTCCGCGCCAAGCAGATCATGGAGCGGCTCGGGATCTCCGAGAGCCGCCGGGTGCGCGGGCTCGGTTCCAACCAGATCGCTTCTCTGGAACGAGAGTTCGGCAACAAGGCGGCCTGACGTTCTCAGGCACTCCCGGAAACCGGGATAATCGCTGCATGAGTACTGCAGTCTCCCGGGGGACGTCCCCCGTACCCCCGGCCAGACAACCGCGGCTGACCGTGCTCTCCGGCCCATCCGGGGTCGGCAAGAGCACGGTCGTCGCCCATATGCGCAAGGCCCACCCCGAGGTGTGGCTCTCGGTGTCCTGCACCACCCGCAAGCCGCGCCCCGGCGAGCAGGAGGGCGTCCAGTACTTCTTCGTCGACGACGAGCAGTTCGACAAGCTCATCGCCAACGGGGAACTGCTGGAGTGGGCCGAGTTCGCGGGCAACCGCTACGGCACGCCGCGGAAGGCCGTGCTCGACCACCTCGAGGCGGGCGAGCCCGTGCTGCTGGAGATCGACCTCCAGGGCGCCCGGCAGGTCCGTGAGACCATGCCCGACGCCCAGCTGGTCTTCCTGGCGCCGCCGAGCTGGGAGGAGCTGGTCCGCCGGCTCACCGGCCGGGGCACGGAGTCGCCCGAGGTGATCGAGCGCCGGCTGGCGGCCGCCAAGGTGGAGCTCGCGGCCGAGTCCGAGTTCGACACCACGCTGGTCAACACCTCCGTCGAGGACGTTGCCCGTGAGCTGCTAGCCTTGCTGCGCTGAACATCTTTCTTCACCCCCCTTCGGAAGGCAGAGAGTGTCCTCTTCCATCACCGCGCCCGAGGGCATCATCAACCCGCCGATTGATGAACTGCTCGAGGCGACCGACTCGAAGTACAGCCTCGTGATCTACGCCGCCAAGCGCGCGCGCCAGATCAACGCGTACTACTCGCAGCTCGGCGAGGGCCTGCTGGAGTACGTCGGCCCGCTGGTGGACACCCACGTCCACGAGAAGCCGCTCTCCATCGCGCTCCGCGAGATCAACGCGGGCCTGCTGACCTCCGAGGCCGTCGAGGCCCCGGCGCAGTAAGCGCTGATTTTCGTCATTTTCGTCACCAAGGGCCCGGCAGCACGATTGCCGGGCCCTTGGTGTGTCATAGGACGCGTACGCGCGTACGAGCCGGGGAGAAGCGAGAGCGATGGACAAGCCCAAGGTCGTCCTGGGGGTCAGCGGCGGGATCGCCGCCTACAAGGCGTGCGAGCTGCTGCGCCGGCTCACGGAGTCCGGGCACGACGTACGCGTCGTGCCGACCGAGTCGGCCCTGCACTTCGTCGGTGAGGCGACCTGGTCCGCGCTCTCCGGCCACCCCGCGGTCACCCAGGTCTGGGAGAGCGTCCACGAGGTGCCGCACGTGCGCATCGGGCAGGAGGCCGACCTGGTCGTGGTGGCCCCCGCCACCGCCGACATACTCGCCAAGGCCGCCCACGGCCTCGCCGACGACCTGCTGACCAACACGCTGCTCACCGCCCGCTGCCCGGTGGTCTTCGCCCCCGCGATGCACACCGAGATGTGGGAGAACGCCGCCACCCAGGAGAACGTGGCGACGCTGCGCCGCCGTGGGGCGGTCGTCATCGAGCCCGCCGTGGGCCGGCTGACGGGCGTCGACACCGGCAAGGGACGCTTCCCGGAGCCCGGCGAGATCTTCGAGCTCTGCCGCCGGGTGCTGGCGCGCGGCGCCGAGGAGCTCCCCGCCGACCTCGTCGGCCGCCATGTGGTGGTCAGCGCGGGCGGCACCCGGGAGCCGCTGGACCCGGTGCGCTTCCTGGGCAACCGCTCCTCCGGCAAGCAGGGCTACGCCCTGGCCCGTACCGCCGTGGCGCGCGGTGCCCGCGTCACGCTGGTCGCCGCCAACAGCGAGCTGCCCGACCCCGTCGGCGTGGACGTGGTGCACGTCGGGACCGCCCTGCAGCTGCGGGAGGCCGTCGTGAAGGCCGCGGCGGACGCCGACGCCGTGGTGATGGCCGCGGCCGTGGCCGACTTCCGGCCCGCCCGGTACGCCGAGGGCAAGATCAAGAAGCAGGACGGCCGGGAGCCGGAGCCGGTCGAGCTCGTGCGCAACCCCGACGTCCTCGCGGAGCTGTCGGCCGAGCGGGCCCGCCCCGGCCAGGTCGTCGTGGGCTTCGCCGCCGAGACCGACGACGTGCTCTCCAACGGGCGCGCCAAGCTGGCCCGCAAGCGCTGTGACCTGCTGGTCGTCAACGAGGTGGGGGAGCGCAAGACCTTCGGTTCCGAGGAGAACGAGGCTGTCGTCCTCGCTTCCGACGGCACCGAGACCCCGGTTCCGCATGGTCCCAAGGAAGCCCTCGCCGACACGGTCTGGGATCTGGTCCGGGAGCGCCTCGCCTGAGGTCGCCGGGACTTTTCCCCTGACATATTCGTGGCGTGATTACGCGGCGTTTCCCGAGGTCACAGAGGCGAGTGTCGCAGGTCACGCGGTCGCTGACGGCAGGCGGGATGCCCGGGGGGCGCGAAGGCCGGATAAACTGGCACCGGATTCGCGCCGAGCGCAGCTCTCGGCCGGGTCCATCAATGATCAGCCAGCAGCCGCTGCAACCCCAGGGAGCGATGTGTCCCGCCGCCTGTTCACCTCGGAGTCCGTGACCGAGGGCCACCCCGACAAGATCGCCGACCAGATCAGCGATTCCATTCTCGACGCCCTGCTGAAGGAAGACCCTTCCTCGCGCGTCGCGGTCGAGACTTTGATCACCACCGGCCTGGTCCATGTGGCCGGCGAGGTGACGACGAAGGCGTACGCGCCGATCGCGTCGCTGGTGCGCAACAAGATCCTTGAGATCGGTTACGACTCGTCGAAGAAGGGCTTCGACGGCGCCTCCTGTGGTGTGTCGGTGTCCATTGGTGCGCAGTCGCCGGATATCGCGCAGGGTGTCGACACGGCGTATGAGTCGCGGGTCGAGGGTGATGAGGACGAGCTCGACAAGCAGGGTGCGGGCGACCAGGGCCTGATGTTCGGGTTTGCCTGTGATGAGACGCCGAATCTGATGCCGTTGCCGATCGAGCTGGCGCACCGGTTGTCGCGGCGTCTGTCGGAGGTCCGCAAGAACGGCACGATTCCTTACCTGCGGCCGGACGGCAAGACGCAGGTGACGATCGAGTACGACGGCAACAAGGCTGTGCGTCTGGACACGGTGGTGGTTTCCTCGCAGCATGCCTCGGACATCGATCTGGAGTCGCTGCTGGCTCCGGACATCCGTGAGTTCGTGGTGGAGCACGTGCTCAAGGAGCTGGTCGGGGACGGCATCAAGCTGGACACCGAGGGTTACCGTCTGCTGGTGAACCCGACGGGCCGGTTCGAGATCGGCGGCCCGATGGGTGATGCGGGGCTTACGGGCCGGAAGATCATCATCGACACCTACGGCGGCATGGCCCGTCACGGTGGCGGTGCGTTCTCGGGCAAGGACCCGTCCAAGGTGGACCGCTCGGCCGCGTACGCGATGCGCTGGGTCGCCAAGAACGTCGTGGCCGCGGGTCTTGCCGCGCGCTGCGAGGTGCAGGTGGCGTACGCGATCGGCAAGGCGGAGCCGGTGGGCCTGTTCGTCGAGACCTTCGGCACCCACACCATCGAGCCCGAGAAGATCGAGAACGCCATCGCCGAGGTCTTCGACCTCCGCCCGGCCGCCATCATCCGCGACCTCGACCTGCTCCGCCCGATCTACGCGCAGACGGCTGCCTACGGTCACTTCGGCCGCGAGCTGCCCGACTTCACCTGGGAGCGGACCGACCGCGTCGAGGCCCTCCGCAAGGCCGCGGGCCTGTAAGGCCCGAGCCTGCCGCAGCACGTCCCACAGCCCCGGACCGGGTTCCCGGTCCGGGGCTGTGGCGTTGAGGCAGGGCGGGCTGTCAGTGCCGTCTGGTAGGACTGGAGCTGTGAGCAGCGAGAACGGGCGGGGCGAGCGGGGTGCGGGGGAGGCGCCGGAGGTGGAGCAGCTCGCGTTGATCCGGGAGAGCGTGCGCAAGGCCAAGGTGCCGCGGGCCAAGCCGCGGACGTGGCGGGGGGCCGCGCTGGCCGCGGAGCTGCCCGTCGCCCGGGTGCTGGTCGACAAGGGGCCCGTCCACCTCGACAAGCTGTGGGATTACGCCGTGCCCGCCGAGCTCGACGCCGACGCCCGGTCCGGGGTGCGGGTGCGCGTGCGGTTCGGGGCCGGGACGCGCAATGTGCGCGGCGGGCGCCGTGAGGGGGGCGGGCTGCTCGACGGGTTCATCGTCGAGCGCGTGGCCGAGTCCGGCTTCCAGGGGCCGCTGGCCGCGATCGCCCAAGTGCTCTCTCCCGAGCCGGTGCTCTCCCCGGCGCTGCTGGGGCTGTGCAGGGCCGTGGCCGACCGGTACGCCGGATCGCTCGCCGATGTGCTGCAGTTGGCCGTGCCGCCCCGGCACGCGCGGATCGAGGCCGAGCCGTCGGCCGGGCCGCTGCCGCCGCCCGGGGCGCCCGAGGCGGGCAGTTGGCAGCGGTATCCGACCGGCCCGGCCTTCCTCGACGCCCTCGCCCGCGGCGACGCACCGCGCGCGGTGTGGGCGGCACTGCCCGGCCCGCACTGGCCCGCCGAGCTGGCGCGGGCCGCGGCCGCCGCGCTCGCGTCCGGGCGGGGCGCGCTGATCGTCGTGCCGGACGGCCGGGCCGCCGCCCGGGTCGACGCGGCGCTCGACGCGCTGCTCGGCGCGGGGCGGCACGTGCTGCTGACGGCCGACGTCGGGGCCGAGGAGCGCTACCGCCGCTGGCTGGCGGTCAGCCGGGGCGCGGTGCGGGCGGTCGTCGGCACCCGGGCCGCCATGTTCGCGCCCGTACGGGATCTGGGGCTCGCCGCCATCTGGGATGACGGCGACTCCAGCCACAGCGAGCCGCACGCCCCGCAGCCGCACGCCCGCGAGGTGCTGCTCACGCGCGCGGCGCGCGAGAAGGCGGCCTTCCTGCTCGGCGGCTTCGGCTGCACGGTGGAGGCGGCCCAGCTGGTCGACAGCGGCTGGGCGCTGCCGCTGGCCGCCGCCCGGGAGCAGGTGCGGGCCACGGCCCCCCTGGTCCGTACGGTCGGCGACGGCGACGAGGCGCGCGATGCCGCGGCCCGGGCCGCCCGGCTGCCCTCCCTCGCCTGGCAGGCCGCCCGTGAGGGGCTCAAGCACGGGCCCGTGCTGGTGCAGGTGCCGCGCCGCGGGTACGTACCCCGGCTCGCCTGCGAGCGCTGCCGCGAGGCCGCGCGCTGCGCGCACTGCGCGGGGCCCCTGGAGGCGCGGGCCGACGGCGGGCTGCACTGCGGCTGGTGCGGCGAGGAGGCCCGCGGCTGGCACTGCGCCGAGTGCGGCGGCGGCCGGCTGCGCGCGCAGGTCGTGGGGGCGCGGCGGACCGCGGAGGAGCTGGGCCGCGCGTTTCCGGCCGTGCCGGTACGGACGTCCGGCCGCGATCACGTGCTGGACACCGTCCCCGACCGGCCCGCGCTGATCGTCTCGACCCCGGGCGCGGAGCCGGTCGCCGAAGGCGGCTACGCGGCCGCGCTGCTGCTGGACGGCTGGGCGCTGCTCGGCCGCCCCGACCTGCGCGCGGGGGAGGAGGCGCTGCGCCGCTGGCTGGGTGCGGCGGCGCTGGTCAGGGGGCAGGAGGCGGGCGGCACCGTGGTGGTCGTCGCCGAGCCGACGCTCAGGCCCGTGCAGGCGCTGGTCCGCTGGGACCCGGCCGGGCACGCGGTGCGGGAGCTGGCCGACCGGGCGGAGCTGGGCTTCCCGCCCGTCTCCCGGATGGCCGCGGTCGCGGGCCCGCCGGAGGCGGTCGCGGAGCTCGTCGCCATGGCGGAGCTGCCAGCGGGTGCCGAGGTGCTCGGCCCGGTGGAGCTGTCGGCGCCGCCGCCGGGACGGCCGCGCCGGGCGGGCGATCCTCCGCCGGGGGAGCGGTGGGAGCGTGCGCTGATCCGGGTGCGCCCGGGCCAGGGTGCGGCGCTCGCGGCCGCCTTGAAGACGGCCCACGCCATACGTCTCGCCCGTCGCGAGGGCGATCCGGTCCGGCTGCGGATGGACCCGCCGGACATCGGCTGACGCGCCGGCCGCGCGGCGCCTGCCCGCAGCCGGTCAGCCGTTGCGGGGCCCGGGGAAGGCCGTGGGGCGTGCCTCGTCACGGGAGGGGACCGAGCGGGCGGCCGGGACGACCGGTACGGGCGCGGGCTCGGCCGTGCGGACCGACTCCGCGGCCTCGGCTGCCGCCTGCCCCGCGGACCGGCGCGCCCCGTAACGCCGGTGCACCGCCTGCTTGGTGACGCCGAGCGCCGAACCCACCGCGTCCCACGAGAAGCCCAGCGAACGGTCGAAGTCGACCGCGGCCGTGACCAGCGTCTCGACGCTGTCCCGCAGCTCCTGTGCCAGCCGGACGGTGGGTGCGGGAGCCCGTCCGTAGACGACGAAGCCCGCGGACGGGCCGGTGCGGCGCGGACGGTAGACGTTGCCCAGCTGGGCGGTGAGCGTGCGCAGCGCGTCCACTTGGCGGCGCACCCTCTCGATGTCCCGGACCAGGAGATGCAGGCTGGCCCGTGCCTGGGCGTCGTGGGTTGCGTGGTCGGGCATGAACAAGCCTCTCGGACCGGCGGTAAAAGGAACGTAGGTGGACGAGAATTGACGGGTGGTTGACGAACAACCCAACGGAAGCGGGCCGTGGTTGCGGCCCGTTTCGGTCAATCTCTCTTGACCCAACGCGCCACGGGCCGCCGGGTCACGGTATGGGGGCGTACATCCTCCAGAATGGGGCGCGCGCCAACCCGCACGCCCCCAGAGGGACACGCCCTAGACTGGTGCGCCGTCCCCCTCGGCGTCTGAGAGGTTGTTCGCCACCCATGAGGCTTGTTTTCGCCGGTACCCCCGAGGTCGCCGTCCCCGCCCTCGACGCCCTGATCGCCTCGGACCGCCACGAGGTCGTCGCCGTCGTCACCCGGCCCGACGCGCCCGCCGGGCGCGGCCGCCGGCTGGTCGCCAGCCCCGTCGCCGAGCGCGCGGAGGAGGCCGGCATCGAGGTGCTCAAGCCCGCCCGCCCGCGCGACGAGGACTTCCTCGCCCGGCTGCGCGAGATCGCGCCCGACTGCTGCCCGGTCGTCGCCTACGGCGCCCTGCTGCCCAAGGCGGCGCTCGACATCCCCGCGCACGGCTGGGTCAACCTGCACTTCTCCCTCCTGCCCGCCTGGCGCGGCGCCGCCCCCGTGCAGCACGCGATCCTCGCCGGGGACGAGGTCACCGGCGCCTCCACCTTTCTGATCGAGGAAGGCCTGGACTCCGGCCCCGTCTTCGGCGTGCTCACCGAGCTGATCCGCCCCACCGACACCAGCGGCGACCTGCTGACCAGGCTCGCCTTCGCGGGCTCCGGGCTGCTCACCGCGACCATGGACGGCATCGAGGACGGCAGCCTCAAGGCCGTGCCGCAGCCCGCCGACGGCATCTCCCTCGCCCCCAAGATCAACGTCGAGGACGCCCGCATCGACTGGGCCGCGCCCGCGCTCCGCATCGACCGCGTCGTGCGCGGCTGCGCCCCCGGCCCCGGTGCCTGGACGACCTTCCGGGGAGAGCGGCTCAAGGTCATGTCCGTGGCCCTGCACCCCGACCGCACCGAGCTCGCCGCCGGCGACATCGCCGCCGCCAAGAACTCCGTGCACATCGGCACCGGCTCCCACGCCGTGGAGCTTCTGTGGGTCCAGCCGCAGGGCAAGAAGCCGATGAAGGCCGCCGACTGGGCCCGCGGAGTGCGCATCGGTGCAGGCGAGCGGCTCGGCGCGGAGGGAGCGGCGTAGGCTTGAGGCCTTCGCCACCCAGCCCCGGAGCACCTTTCGTGAACGATCAGGCCCGTCGTCCCCGCCCCGCTAAGCCCTACCGCCGTCCCAAGAAGGACCCGGTGCGGATGCTCGCCTTCGAGGCGCTGCGGGCGGTCGACGAACGGGACGCCTACGCGAACCTGGTGCTGCCCCCGCTGCTGCGCAAGGCTCGGGAGAAGGACGGCTTCGAGACGCGGGACGCCGCGCTGGCCACCGAGCTGGTGTACGGGACGCTGCGCCGCCAGGGCACGTACGACGCGATCATCGCGTCCTGCGTGGACCGGCCGCTGCGCGAGGTCGACCCGCCGGTGCTGGACGTCCTGAGCCTCGGCGCCCACCAGCTGCTGGGCACGCGCATCCCCTCGCATGCCGCCGTCTCCGCCAGCGTCGAGCTGGCGCGGGTCGTACTCGGCGACGGGCGGGCCAAGTTCGTCAACGCCGTGCTCCGCAAGATCGCCGCCCATGATCTGGACGGCTGGCTGGAACGCGTCGCTCCGCCGTACGAGGACGACCCCGAGGAGCACCTCGCCGTCGTCCACTCGCACCCGCGCTGGATCGTCACCGCCCTGTGGGACGCGCTTGGCGGCGGGCGGGCCGGGATCGAGGACCTGCTGGAGGCGGACAACGAACGCCCCGAGGTCACGCTCGTCGCCCGCCCCGGGCGCTCCACCACCGAGGAGCTGCTGGCCGCGGTCGGCGAGGACTCCGCGCTGCCGGGGCGCTGGTCGCCGTACGCGGTGCGGCTCGCCGAGGGCGGCGAGCCGGGGGCGCTGGAGGCGGTGCGCGAGGGCCGGGCCGGCGTGCAGGACGAGGGCAGCCAGCTCGTGGCGCTGGCGCTGGCCTCCGCGCCGCTGGAGGGGCCGGACGAGCGCTGGCTGGACGGGTGCGCCGGTCCCGGCGGCAAGGCCGCCCTGCTCGGTGCGCTGGCCGCGCAGCGGGGTGCTGCGCTGCTGGCGTCCGAGAAGCAGCCGCACCGGGCCCGGCTGGTCGAGCGTGCGCTGGCCGGCAACCCCGGCCCGTACCAGGTCATCGCCGCGGACGGCACGCGGCCGCCGTGGCGCGAGGGCTCCTTCGACCGGGTGCTGGTCGACGTGCCGTGCAGCGGGCTGGGCGCCCTGCGCCGCCGCCCGGAGGCGCGCTGGCGCCGCCGCCCCGAGGACGTGGCCGGTTTCGCGACGCTGCAGCGCGATCTGCTGCGCGAGGCGCTGCGTGCCGTGCGGGTGGGCGGGGTCGTCGGCTACGCGACGTGCTCGCCGCACCCGGCGGAGACGCGGGCCGTCGTCGAGGACGTCCTCAAGGGCCGCGGCGCCCCGGCTCCGGCCGCGGAGTGGATCGATGCCCGCCCCTTCATGCAGGGCGTTCCGGTACTGGGCGAGGGGCCGGACGTGCAGCTGTGGCCGCATCTGCACGGTACGGATGCGATGTATCTGGCGCTGGTGCGCCGCACGGGGTGACCTGCCGGTCGGGGTGGGGTGTCGGTGCCCCGACTGGGGGTGTCGGCACGTGCCGCCCCGGACCGCCGGGGATGCGTCGGCTCTCTGCCCTGCGGCCCCCGTCCGCCGCAGCGGTGATCAGCTCTCGTGGCGCGGTTCGGCGGTGCCGGGCGGTCGTGGCCTGAGCGTGTACGGCACCGCCGGGTTCCGCCGTCGTGGTTGCTCGCCGCTGCAGCGGATTTGGGGGCCCGTATGCGGGCCCCTCGGCCCCTGCGCCCCCCTCTCGGAGGCCCCGCCAAGGGGCCTGGGCCGGCGGAAAAGGGCTCCCGTGTCGGGGGGTGGGCTTGCGGCATGGCAGGCTTGGGGTATGGCTCAGATCAACCCCAGCATTCTGTCCGCGGACTTCGCCCGCCTTGCCGACGAGGCCCAGGCCGTGAAGGGCGCCGACTGGCTCCACGTCGATGTGATGGACAATCACTTCGTCCCCAACCTCACGCTCGGCGTCCCGGTCGTCGAGTCGCTGAGCCGGGCCACGGACACCCCGCTGGACTGCCACCTGATGATCGAGGACCCCGACCGCTGGGCGCCGCAGTACGTGGAGGCCGGTGCGGGGTCGGTCACCTTCCACGCGGAGGCCGCCGCCGCGCCCGTACGCCTGGCGCGGGAGATCCGGGCCAAGGGGGCGCGCGCCTCGATGGCGCTCAAGCCCGCCACCCCGATCGAGCCCTACGAGGACCTGCTGCCCGAGCTGGACATGCTGCTGATCATGACCGTCGAGCCGGGCTTCGGCGGCCAGGCGTTCCTGGACATCATGCTGCCGAAGATCCGCCGCACTCGGGAGCTGATCTCCCGGCACGGTCTGGAGATGTGGCTGCAGGTCGACGGCGGTGTCTCGGCCGAGACGATCGAGCGCTGCGCCGAGGCCGGCGCGGACGTGTTCGTGGCCGGATCCGCCGTCTACGGTACGGAGGACCCGGCGGCCGCCGTACGCAGCCTGCGCGCGCAGGCGGAGCGGGCCACCGCCGCCGCGCCCTGGGCATGTGCCCACTGACGTGCCCCGTGCCGCTCGCCCGAATTGCTGAGGGCCGAGGCAGGGGTCTGATCAAGGACCGTCGCATCTGACAGGATGACGTCGAGTCCACAGCAAGAACACAGTAGTGAGGAGACCACGGTGTCGACGGGCCGTTCAGCCACGCCGATGGGGCCCGCCGAGCTGGTGCAGGCGGCGGCGATGGCCCGCCGTTTCTACCTCGAGGGCAAGTCGAAGATCCAGATCGCCGAGGAGTTCGGCGTCAGCCGCTTCAAGGTCGCCCGGGTGCTGGAGACGGCGCTCGAGCGGGACCTGGTGCGGATCGAGATCCGGGTGCCGGCCGAGCTGGACGCGGAGCGCTCCGACGCGCTGCGCGCCCGCTACGGCCTGCGGCACGCGGTCGTCGTGGAATCCCCGGCCGACGCGGCCGACGACGCGCCCGACCCCGAGAACCTCGGCGAGGTGGCAGCTGACCTGCTCGGCGAGCTGGTGCACGAGGGCGATGTGCTCGGCCTCGCCTGGGGCCGCTCCACCATTCACATGGCGGCGGCCCTGCACCGGCTGCCCCCCTGCACGGTCGTACAGCTCACGGGCGTGTACGACGCCGGGACCGCCGAGCGCGGCTCCGTGGAGGCCGTCCGCCGGGCCGCCCAGGTCTCCGGCGGCGAGGCCCACCCCATCTACGCCCCGATGCTGCTGCCGGACTCGGCCACCGCGGCCGCGCTGCGCGGGCAGACGGGCATCGCGCGGGCCTTCGACTACTTCGACAAGGTCACCGTGGCGGCCGTCTCCATCGGCTCCTGGGCGCCGGGCATCTCGACCGTCTACGACATGCTCAGCGACGAGGAGCGCGCCCACTACGCCTCGCTGGGGGCGGCCGCCGAGATGTCGGCTCACCTCTTCGACGCCGAGGGCCGCCGGATCGGCCGCGACCTGGGCGAGCGCTGCATCACCGTCGAGGCGGACCGGCTCCGGCGCATACCGGAGGTCGTCGCGATCGCCGGAGGCCTGCGCAAGGCCGCCGCGATCGGCGCGGTGCTGCGGTCCGGGCTGGTCACCAGCCTGGTGACGGACACGGCGGCCGCCGACTACCTGCTGCTGGAGACGGGCCCGGGGCCGCGCCCCGCGCTCGACCGGGCCGACCCCGACGGCTCCTGAGCCGGCCGGCCGCCACCCGGTTCAGCTGCCGGGCGGGAGCAGCAAGCGCAGCGCGGCGGCCGCCTCGGCGAGCAGGCCGGCCGCCTCGCGCAGGCTCTCGTCCGGGGCCCGGCCGGTGCCGAGCAGGAGCCGTGCCGCCTCGGTGAGGCCGTCCAGCTCCTGCTGGAGGCTCTCCCGGGCGCCGGGCCGGGGGCGGCTCGCGGCGGCCGCGGGCCAGCCGGACCAGCTGAGCCAGTCGCGTTCCTCCGAGGTCTGCCCGGGATCGGCCAGGGCCGACTGGAATTGCTGCCGGAAGGTGCGCACGATGTCCTCCACGTCGCTGCGGATGGCCTCGCTCAGCCCGCCCACCGGCGCCTGGGCGGCCGCGGACGCACCCGCCGCCTCCGCCTCCGGGCGCCCGGCCTCCTCCCGGTGCCGGGCCAGCTCGCGCTGCCCGGCCGGGGTGAGGTGGTAGATCTTGCGGCCGTCCACCACTTCGTGCCGCACCAGCCCGTCGGACTCCATCCGGCGCAGCCGTGGGTAGACCGTGCCCGGCGAGGGGCG
The DNA here is from genome assembly GCF_014203555.1 of Streptomyces olivoverticillatus. GTDB lineage: Bacteria > Actinomycetota > Actinomycetes > Streptomycetales > Streptomycetaceae > Streptomyces > Streptomyces olivoverticillatus. Next base: position 334,162 of record NZ_JACHJH010000006.1, read on the forward strand.
GTAATCGTCACCGAACTTCTCGCCCAACGCGCTGAGCAGCTTGTATCCGTGGCGCGGCTGACGCTCCAGCAGATCCAGCAGCAGGAAGCGCACTTGGCCGTAGCCGAACCGGGGGCCGCCGCTCATTCTCTGTGCTACTCCCATTCCGCCATGTCGTGGGGGCCGAAGACCTCCGCCCGGCCGCTGATGAGGGAGATGCGGCCGGAGACGCTGGTGGCCCACACCGAGGAATCACCGCTGCCGAGATCGCCCTTGGCCCTATGATGCCCCGGCATCCGCACCGGGGTGACACTGGGGAACTGGCTCGACACCCGTCCGTTGAGGGACTCCAGATGGACCCTGGCGTCGGAGACGGCGGGCAGGCAGACGCTGATGTCGCCGGAGACGCTGGAGAGTTTGAGGTTGCGCTTGCGGCGGGGCCGGGCGTAGAGCGCGACGGCGCCCGAGACGGACCGCACCTCCACGTCGCCGGTCAGCCCGATGGCGTCCACGTGGCCCGAGGCGGTGTCGACCTCCACGGGGCCGGACAGCCGGTTGAGGGTGGTCCCGCCGCCGCCGTTGTGCACCTGGATCCCCGCGCGGCTGTCGCAGGCCACGACCTCGGCGGAGACCGACCACAGATCCAGCGGGCAGTCGCGCGGCACGGCGAGGGAGACCACGGCGTGCTGGGCGTGGCGGCGGCTGAGCCGGCCCTTGAGGATCTGCTGCCAGGAGGTGCCCTGGTGCCCGATGTGCAGCAGCCCGTCCTCGTGCTGCCGGATGTAGAACGGGTGCCGGCCGACCTCCGAGACTTCGATCGTCACGAAGCTGTCGTCCGTCCCCACGACCTGTACCCGGCCGCGCACGGTGAAGGAGCGCACCGCGCGCACCCCTTCGAAGACCTTGCGCTGGGGACGGTCGACCTTCCAGCCCTTCATGATGCTCCTTCGGTTCCGGGTGAGTGAGCGGCCGCGCCCGGCGATGTGCGGTGCTGCGGCCCCGGCACGCGGGCGCTGCCGGGACGTGCCGACCCATCGGACACGCCCTAGGCGCCGACGACGGCCGAGTCCCCCGTCTGCTGAAGCTTTGCGGCCTGTTCGTGGGTCGTCTTCGCCGCGCGGCTGATGAAGTCCAGGACCAGGGCGAGTTCGTGGTCCTCGTACCGGGAGCACAGTTCGAGCATCGCGTCGGTCATGGAGCCGAAGAGCGCGGTGACCCGGTCGGGCACCTCGGGGCTCGGCACGATGATCACCTTGCGGCGGTCGCCGGGGTCGCGCTCCCTGCGGACGAGCCCGGCCTTCTCCAGCCGGTTGATCACGCCGGTGATGGCGCCGGAGGTCAGCCCGGAGACCTCGGCCAGCCGGCCCGCGGTGACCGGCTCCGGGCCGGCCGCGAGGTCCAGGCACTTCAGGTCGGTGGCGTTGATGGCCAGCCGGTCGGCGATGGCCTGGTGGAAGAGGACGGTCTCACCGCTGAGGCGGCGCATCTTCCAGGCGAGCGCTCCGATGAGTTCTTCCCGCTGGGGCAGCTGAGTTGACATGGATGCCAGGGCCTCCCTAATCTCTTAGTGCGTGAACTAAAACATATCACAAAGGTGCGCTATCCAGTGATGCCCTGTGTGAACCTCACATCGCGTGCTGCAGGCCGATTCATGGCCGCTATCCGGACGTACCACGAGACGTACCGAGTGACGTACCGAGCCTCGCCGAGACCCTCGGCCGTACGCGACACCACTTGCGACTGTTATGCGTTATCGAGCGCAGCCCTGAACGAACGATGGGGAGACTGATGTGACGACTCAAACCGACGCGTCCGCCGCTGCGGCGGGCGGGCAGTCCCTTACCAGTAGGCAGTGGTGGGCGATCCTGGCCCTGCTCCTCGCGAGCTTCATGGACCTGCTGGACGGCACCATCGTCAACGTGGCCATCCCCTCGCTCCAGCGGGATCTGGACGCGAGCTACTCGGACGCGCAGTGGGTGGCCTCCGGCTACGCGCTGGCGTTCGCGCTGGTCCTGATCACCGGCAGCCGGCTGGGGGACATCTTCGGCCGCAAGAACATGTTCATGCTGGGCGTGGCGGGCTTCGTGATCTCCTCCGCCCTGTGCGGCGCGGCCCAGGGCCCGGGCATGCTGATCGGGGCCCGGCTGCTGCAGGGCGCGATGGCCGCGGTGATGGTGCCGCAGGTGCTGTCCACCCTGATGGCCACCCTCCCGGCGCAGCAAGGCGCCGCCGTGGCAGGCATGTTCGGCGGGGTGTCCGGCCTCGCCGTGGTCAGCGGGCCCATGCTCGGCGCCCTGCTGATCAAGGCCGACGTGGCAGGCCTGGAGTGGCGCTCCATCTTCCTGGTGAACATCCCGGTGGGCATCATCGCGCTGATCGCCGCGGCGATCTACGTGCCGAACACCAAGTCCGAACACGCCTCGCGGCTGGACCTGTTGGGCAGCGCGGTGGTCACCCTTGCCCTGCTGATGCTGGTCTACCCCCTGCTGCAGGGGCGCGATCTCGGCTGGCCGGCCTGGACGTTCGTCTCGATGGTGCTCTCGGTGCCCATGTTCGCGCTCTTCGCCGTGTTGCAGCACCGCAAGAGCCGCACCAACAGCTCGCCGCTGGTGGAGATGAGCCTCTTCCGCAAGCTGCCGTTCAACGGCGGCCTGATCATCGGCGCCCTGTTCTTCGCCGGGCTGATCGGCTTCTTCTTCGTCTTCATGCTCTACCTGCAGATCGGCCGCGGCTTCGAGGTCATGCACGCGGGTCTGACCGCGCTGCCCTGGTCGCTCGGCATGGCCGTGGGCTCGGCCGTCTGCGGGGCCGTGCTCGCCCCGCGCCTGGGCCGCAAGCTGATCAGCATCGGCGCGCTGATGATGGCGGCCTCCTTCGTCGGGCTCATCGCGACCCTGCACTACCAGGGCACCGACACCACGTCCTGGCAGATGCTGCCCTGGCTGCTGGTCGCGGGGCTGGGCATGGGGGCCGTCGTCTCCTCCCTGTTCGGGATCGTGATGGCCGCCGTGGAGCCGCGTGAGATCGGCTCCGCCTCGGGCCTGCTCAACGCCATCACCCAGGTCGGCGCCTCGGCGGGCATCGCGGTGCTGGGCGTGGTCTTCTTCTCGCTGCTGGGCTCCCAGTCGACCCACATGGCCGACCGCGCGGCGCCCGACATCCGCTCCGCGCTCAGCGCGGCGCACGTGCCGGCGCAGAACCAGGACCAGATCGTCCGGACCTTCCGCACCTGCTACCACGACCGCTCGGTGGAGACGGACCCGGGACGCACGCCCGAGAGCTGCCGCACCGGCGCGGGCAACTCCGCAGACGGCAAGGGGCAGTTCCCGGCTGAGAACAAGGAGATCGCCGCCGCCTTCAAGAAGGCCAGCGGCAAGGCCAACGCGGAGAACTTCACCCTCGCCCTGCAGCGCACCCTGTGGTGTGCGACCGGAGCGATGCTGCTGGTCTTCGCGCTCTCCTTCATCCTGCCCGCCCGTCAGCGCAAGTTCGGCTGACGCGACCGACCGGCAGCGGCGCCGCGCCCCTTCAGGGGGCGCGGCGCCGCTGCGCGGCCGGACCGCTCAGCGCGCCCACAGCCGTTCGAAGCCCCGGCGGGACAGTGACCGGGGCAGGATCCTGCTCGCGGCCAGCACCGCCCGGTAACCCGCCCCCGGCACACAGACGGGCTTGCCCGCCGCCACCGCCTCCAGCGCCTCGCGGGCCACCTCCTCCCGGTCCAGCCAGACGAACTCCGGCAGCCGGACACTGCGCGTGCCCCCCACCGGTGCCGCCGCGCCGCGCCGTACGAAACCGGGGCAGAGCACGGTGACGTGGACCCCGTGGCCGCGCGCCTCGCAGTGCACCGTCTCGGTCAGCGAGGTGAGGAACGCCTTGGTCGCCGCGTATGTCGCCCCCTGGGGCTGGGGCAGGAAACCGGCGATCGAGGAGACGTTGAGGATGCCGCCGTGCCGCCGCGGCACCATCGCGGACAGCGCGGCGTGCGTCAGGCGCAGCGGCGCCAGCACATTGAGGGCCACCTTGCCCTCCTCGTACTCCAGCGGCTGGTCCACCAGCGGCCGCGGCGGCCTCGACCCCGCCCCCGCGTTGTTGACCAGCAGTTCCACCGGCCGCTCGGGGTCGGCCAGGCGCTCGGCCACCGTGGAGAGCTCCTCCGCGACGGTGAGGTCGGCCGCCAGCACCTCCACCCGCACCCGGAACCGCTTGCGCACGTCCTCGGCCAGCTCCTCGAGGAGTTCGCCGCGTCTGGCCACCACGGTCAGGTCGGCCCCCTGGGCCGCCAGCCGCCACGCCAGACTACGGCCGATGCCGCTGGACGCCCCCGTCACGAGAGCGGATGCGTAGCTCACCATTCCGTACCATCCCGTCTCTTCAGCGTGTCGGCCCCCCGGTTCACGGGAGGCCGCCGTGTTCGGCCCCCGATGCTGGCCACGGAGGCTAGCGCGGCGCTGGACCGGACCGGCGCGCGGCCCCGGCGGAAGGAGCCGGTCCAGTGAGCTGCGAGCGGAGATCGCAATCATCGGGGCCGCACACGAACGATGTCCGCGGCATTTTCTCCCGGAGCGGCCGGGATGCCGCTTGGAAGAGAGGGCACCGGGAGTGATCCACCTCGTCAGCGTCGTCGTCCTGCTCGGCAGCGGCATCGTGGCCGGAGTGTTCTTCGCCGTCGCAGTCAGCGTGCTGCCGGCCCTCGCCGCCATGTCGCCCGACCGCTATCTGCACACCCACCAGCTGCTGGGCAAGGGATACCACCCCGCGATGCCCCTGCTGGTCAACGCGACGCTGCTGGCGGACATCGCGCTGGCGGTGCTGGTGGGCCCCGGGACCGCCCGGGCCCTGCTGATCGCGACCGCCGTGGGGATCGTGGTGGTCGAGGCCGTCTCCCACCTGTGCAACGCGCCCATCAACAAGGAGGTCGGCAGAACCTCCGCGCAGGCGCCGCCGGCCGACTGGCGCGACCCCCGCCCCCGGTGGCGGAGATGGCACATGGTCCGGACCGCCGCCGCCCTGCTCGTCCTGGTGCTCAACAGCTACGCGGTCACGCTCGGCGGCTGACCGCGGCACGTCGGAGAACCGGGGCCGGCCGGGCCCCGGGGGGATACGACTTACGCCGAAGGGATGCTGCGATGAAACCCTGGTTCTACACCTGGCTGTACAAGCGCGGAGCAGCTTGGGAGCACGTGGGCGTCGCCCCGGAGCTGCGCGAACTCCTCGACGAGGGACGCATCGAAGTGGACCCGGAGTCCGGCCGCCGCCCGCGCGCCGTCGACCTGGGCTGCGGCACCGGGGCGAACGCCGTCTTCCTCGCCCAGCGCGGTTTCGACGTGGTCGGCGTGGACTTCACCGCCTACGCCCTGGAGCGCGCCCGGGAGCGGGCCCGCGAGGCGAAGGTGGAGGAGCACTGCCGCTTCGTGGAAGCCGATCTGTCGGCCCGTCATATTCCTGGCGTCGAAGGCCCGTTTGACCTGCTCGTCGACTACGGGACGCTGGACGACACCACCGGGCCGGTACGGCGCGGGATGGCGGACACGGTGGTGCGGCTGTCGCGGCCGGGCTCCCAGTTCTTCCTGTGGTGCTTCTCGGCGGACAAGAAGGAGCTGCCGCTGGTGGCGCGCAAGCGGATGTCCCGGCTGCTGCACACGGTGATGGCGCCGGGGGAGGAGCGGCGGCTGTTCGGCTCCTCCTTCGAGATCGAGCGGCTGCCCGACCCGCCCCGGCCGCCGCACGCCGCCTGCTTCCTGATGGTGCGGCGCTGAGGGTACGGATGCGAAGCCGCCGCCGGGCGACGGCAGCGGGAACGGCGATAGGTGGTTCGTAAAAGACCTTTCCAAGGACGTTATTTCCATCTTGAACGGTGGTATGGCATGGGATTCTGCGGCTCGAATCGTTCGGTCGCAGGCAATCGAGTGCACGGGGCTGATGGAGATGGAAGCACCACTGAAATCAGGGGAAGTCGCCATGAAGTTCAGCGTTCTGGGGAGCCTCGAAGTATTTGACGGTGAAACGGCGGTGACCCCCACGTCACCCAAGCTGCGTCATGTGCTGGCGGCCCTGATCCTGCACGCGAACCGGCCCGTCAGGCCGGAGTCGCTCATCGAGGAGATCTGGTTGCAGGCACCGCCCGCGAGTGCCGCCACCACGCTCCAGACCTACATCTACCGGCTGCGGAAAATATTCGCCGCCCGGCAACGGGCGGGAAGCCCTGAAATTCTTGTCACCATAAACTCGAGCTATCTGGTGCGTGCCCAGGCCGATCAGCTGGATCTGGCCATGTTCGAACAATTTTCCCGGCAGGGACAGGCCGCCCTGCGCAGCGGAAAACCGGAGGAAGCATCTTCATTTCTCGGCGAGGCGTTATCACTCTGGCGCGGCCACATGCTGGAGGGCGTCACCGTGGGGCCGCTGCTGGAGGCCCACCTCGTGCGCTTCGAGGAGGCCCGGCTGCGCGCCTACGAGCTGCGGATGGAGGCCGGGCTCCAGCTGGGCCGGCACCATGAGCTGATCGCCGAACTCAAGGCCCTGACCACCGAACACCCCTTGCACGAGGGGTTCCCGGCGCAGCTGATGCTGGCGCTGTACCGCTCCGGCAGGCGGCTGGAGGCGCTGGAGGTCTACCGTTCGCTGCGGCAACGCCTGGTCAGCGAGCTGGGGGTGGAGCCGTCGGGTGAACTGGCCCGGCTGCACCGGGCGGTGCTGGGCGGCGACCAGTCGCTGAACCTGCCCGGCGGCAAGCGGGCCCGCATCCAGGTGCAGGGCTCACCCGCCCAACTACCCGCCGCCAAGCCGGGCTTCACCGGGCGGCGGGACGCCTCCGCACAGCTGGAGGCGCTGCTGTGCGCCTCGGGCGGCGCCGGGCGGCGCGGCGACGCCAAGCCGCGGCTCGCCTCCCTGCACGGCATGCCCGGGGTGGGCAAGAGTGCTTTGGCCATTCACACGGCGCAGCGGTTGCGTTCGCACTTCCCCGACGGCCAGCTCTATGTGGACCTCCGGGAGGCGGGCGGCCGTCCGGGCTCGCCCGCCGAGGCGGTCGCCGGGTTTCTGCGGGCCGCCGGGACCCGGCCCCCGCAGCGGCTGGAGGCGCGCTGCGAGCTCTTCCGCCAATGGAGCGCCCACCGCAGGCTGTTGGTGGTCCTGGACAACGTCGAGTCGGCGGAGCAGGTCCTGCCGCTGCTGCCCGCGGGACCGGAGTGCGCCACGATCCTCACCAGCCGCTCGCATCTCGCCGGGCTGGGCGAGGTCGCCGCGCTGGAGCTCGCCCTGCCGTCGACCGACGAGGCCGTTCAACTGCTCGCGAGTCTGGTGGGGCAGGAGCGTACGGAGCGGGAACCGGCGCAGGCGGAGCGCATCGTCCGGCTCTGCGGCGCGCTGCCCGCCGCCCTGCGCGCCGCCGCCTACCGGATCAACGCCGGGCACGGCACCCTGCGGGAGACGGCCGAGCGGCTGTCCGACGAGGGCGGCAGGCTGGATGCGCTGACCTCGCCCGACGTGGACCTTCGGGAGAGCTTCGCGCTCAGCTACCGGCGGCTGGGGCAGAACGGCCGCCGGATGTTCGACCGGCTGGGCTCGCTGCCGGACGGCGGCTTCACCCGCGCCGACCTCGCGGCAGGCGACGTCGACGTCGACGAGGCACTTGAGCAGCTGGTGGACTCCAAACTGGTGGAGCGGGTATTCAGGATCGGCGCCGACGACAGCTACGAACCGGTGTACAGGTGCCACGAGTTGGTGCGGCTCTACATGCAGGAACGTTTTTTCAGGACCCGGGCCCGGCTGGGCGCCGGCCCCATCGCAGGCGTCGCCGCCCTGGCGGGCGCCTGTGCCTTCGGACGCGACGCCATCGCACAGCCGGGCATGCCGGCCCACCGGTGAAGGAGTGACCTCATGGACCACAGCGATGCCCTGCCGTTTCCCTTCACCGGCCCCGGCCTCCTTGAGATGGCCCCCGAGTGGGCCGAGCTGCGCCGCAGCCGCCCGGTCGCCCGCGTCCGCTTCGTCACCGGGGACACCGGCTGGCTGGTCACCCGGTACGAGGACGTACGCACCGTGCTCACCGACCCGCGCTTCAGCCGGGCCGCCGCCGCGCGGCCCGACGCGCCGCGGATGCGGCCGCTCGCGGCGGACGGGGCCTCCATCCTGGCCATGGACCCGCCCGAGCACACCCGCCTGCACAAGCTCGTGGCCCGGGCCTTCGGCAAGAAGCACATCGAGCGGCTGCGGCCCTGCGTCGAGCAGACCACCGCAAGCGCGCTGGACGCGATGGCGAAGCAGGGCCCGCCCGCCGACCTGGTGGCGGTCCTGTGCATGCCGCTGCCGGTCGCCGTCATCTGCCAGCTGCTCGGGGTCCCGTACGCCGACCGCGAGCGGTTCTGCCACTGGGCCGACGTGATGCTCAGCCTCGGATCGCATACCCCCGAGCAGGTGCGCGGCGCCCGCGCCGACATCGCCCGCTACCTCGCGGAGCTGATCGAGGCCAAACGCCGCGAGCCGGCCGGCGAGGACCTGCTGGCCACCCTGATCGACGCCCGGGAGGCGGGCGAGAGCCTGAGCGAGCACGAACTGGTCGTCTTCGGCGTCACGTTGCTGATCGCCGGCTACCACACGACCTCCAGCACCCTGGCGAACGGCGCCCTGCAACTGCTGCGCCGCCCCGAGGCCCTGGCCCGCCTCGCCCGGCACCCCGAGGGCGTGGCCGCGGCGGTGGAGGAGATCCTGCGCTTCAGCACGGCCGGGGTCAACGGCGGCACCATCCGGGTCGCCACCGAGGACGTGGAGCTCGGCGGGGTGCTGGTACGGGCCGGGGAGGCGGTGCTGCCCGCGATCACCTCGGCCAACCGCGACGAGGACGTGTTCGCCGACGCCGACGCCTTCGACCCGGGGCGCGAGGACAACCCGCATCTGGCCTTCGGGCTCGGCGCCCACTACTGCCTGGGCTCCCAACTGGCCAGGCTGGAGCTGACCGTGGCGGTGGAGCAGCTGGTGCGCCGCTTCCCGGGCCTGCGCCCGGCCGTACCGGAGGAGGATCTGACCTTGACCCCGGCCGTCATCAGGAATCTGACCGCACTGCCGGTCACCTGGTGACCGGCAGCGCCGCGGGGGCGCTGCCGGTAGTGTGGACGACAGGCCGTAGGCGACCCGGAAGGGCGGACTGGGCATGGCTGACGAACAGGACGTACCCACCGAGCGGGGGCTGCTGCGCGTCTCCGACGCCGAGCGGGAGGCCGCGGCCGGGCGGCTGCAGGCCGCCGTCGGCGAGGGCAGGCTCTCGCTGGAGGAGCTGGACCGGCGGGTCGCCGCGCTCTACGCCGCCCGTACCCGCGGCGAGATGGAGGCGGTCACCGCCGATCTGCCCGTCGAGGCGACGCCGAAGAGCCTGCGGATCCACCGGGTGAAGTCGCTCTCTCGGATCGACGGCCGCTGGCAGGTGCCCGCCGTGCTGACCGTCGACTGCTACGACGCCCTCGTCCGGCTCGACTTCCGGCAGGCGGCCTTCGTCCATCCCGAGGTGCGCATCGAACTGTCCGCGACCAAGAGCCTGTTGCGGCTGCGGCTGCCGCCGGGCGCGGTGGTGGATGCCAACGGTCTGGTGTTCCACAAGGCGTTCGTCCGCAACCGCGTCCGCCCCGCGAAGGGGGTGCCGGGTGGCGCCCGCTTCGTTGTCACCGGCCAGCTGGTCAAGGGCATGCTCATCCTGCGCTGACCTTCGCCCGCACGGCGGGGCGGATTACGGGAAAAGGCACCGGCCGCACGGCGCGGCCGGTGCCTTCGGTCACCACACCACCGGGACCTCGAGGAAGTTCTGGATGAGCGCGCCCTCGTTGCGCGGCAGCTCTTCGGCCGGCTTCGCCAGGCGCAGGTCCGGGAAGCGCCGGACGATCTCGCCCATCGCCACCCGCAGTTCCATCCGGGCGAGCGCCGCCCCCGCGCAGTAGTGGAGGCCGGTGCTGAAGGTGACGTGCCGGTTGTCCTGCCGGGTGATGTCGAAGGTCTCCGGGTCGGGAAAGACGCTCTCGTCGACGTTGGCGGACTCTATCGAGGGGATGATGCTCGACCCCGCCGGGATGAGCACCCCGCCGACCTCGATGTCCTCCTTCACATACCGCAGCATGGACAGCGAGGACCCCATCACCTGCAGCCGCAGCAGCTCCTCCACCGCCGACGGCACCAACTCCGGCTCCGCGCGCAGCCGGGCCAGGTCGTCCGGCCGGCTGAGCAGCATCACCAGGCTGGAGCCCAGCTGCCCGGCCGTCGTCTCGTAGCCCGCTATCAGCAGCAGCATGCTCCAGTAACACAGCTCGTACTCGCTGAGCCCCGAGGCGTCCTCGTCCCGGACGGCGACCATGGCACTTATCAGATCGTCGCCGGGCTCCGCCCGCTTGGCGGCGACCAGCCGCTGGATGTAGGCGATCAGCTCGCCCCTGGCCCGGCCCACCTCCTCGGCCGTGAACCGGCTCACCGACAGGAAGGCGTCGGTCCAGCCGCGGAACCGGTCCTGGTCCTCGACCGGCACCCCCAGCAGCTCGCACGTCATCCGGATCGTCAGCGGGAAGGCCAGGGCCTCGTTGAGGTCGGCCGGCCGCGGCCCCGCCTCCATCGCATCCAGCAGCTCGCCCACGACCTCCTCGGTGCGCGGCCGCAGCCCCTCGACGCGCTTGGGCGTGAACGCCTTGGTGATCAGCCGCCGCATCCGGGTGTGCTCGGGCGGGTCCGGGCTGATGTGCGGGTCCTGGAACATGACGTTGTCCTTCGTCATGCGCGCGGCACCCGGGCGGGTCAGATCACGGCTCACCCGCTCGTCCGACAGGACGGCACGCAAGTCCTCGTACCGCGTGATCAGAAAGGCCGGGTCGCCGCTGGGAAGCGTCACCGGCACCACCGGCCGCTCCCGAAGGGTGCGCAGCTCCGAGGGCTGTTCGAGCGCCGACGGCCGCTGGAACGGGTAAGGGCAGCCTGTACTCATGCGTCTCGCTTCCTGGCTCGGTCCGGCCGCGGGCGGCCGGCTCGGGATGTCGGCCCGCGCGGCACGATCGGGCCCGGCGCGCGGACTGGTGTACTCCGCAACAGTGCCAGGCGACGATGGACGATCACTGGACTCGCACCCGGTGCCCCTCGGCCGCGATCCGCCGCAGGGCCCCCGCCAGCGCCGCCCCGCGGTCCTTGCCCGTGAGGTGCGCGGGCGGCAGCGCGGACACCACGGCGCTGCGCCCGGTGGCCACCGAAGGATGACGGCGGGCCAGGCTCAGCAGGCTCTCGCCCGGCCCCGCGTCCACCAGCAGGAAGTCCCCGTCGCCCAGCAGCCGGTCCAACGCGGGCCAGAACAGCACCGGTTCGCACAGCTGGCGCGCCCAGAACCCCGGGTCCACCGCCTCGCGGCCGGTCAGCGGGCGGCCGGTGCAGGCCGAGTACAGCGCAACCCCCGGTGAGCGGAAGGCGGTTCGCTCGTACTCCGCCGAGGTGGCGGTCACGGCCGGGGCGACCAAGGGGCTGTGGAACGCCTGCCGGGCGCGGGCGCGGCGGCACAGCAGCCCCCGCTGCCGCAACCACTCCTGCGCCCGGTCCAACGCCGCGTCGGGTCCGGCGAGCACGGTCTGGGCGGGCCCGTTGACCGCGCCGACGACCACTCCATCGCGCAGCGCGCCCTCCAGCGCGCCGACGGGCGCGGCCACCGCCAGCATCCCCCCGGGCGGGGTGTCCCGCACCGCGTGCGTCCGCGCGGCCAGCAGCCGCACCGCGTCGGGCAGCGACACCACCCCCGCCAGCACGGCCGCCACGGCCTCCCCGACGCTGTGCCCGAGCAGCGCCGCCGGGCGCACTCCCCGGTCCAGCAGCAGCCTCCCCAGGGCGTGGCCCAGTGCGAACAGCAGCGGCTGGGCCCGCCCGGCGTCGTCCAGGCCGTCCTCCCGCCCGTCCAGCCACTCGGCCCGCAGCGCGGCACCCCCGGGCCCCAGCAGGCCGAAGACGGCGTCCATCGCGTCGGTGAACACCGGCTCCGTGCCGTACAGATGCGCGCCCATGCCCGGATGCTGGGCGCCCTGGCCTGCGAAGAGCAGCGCCACGGGACGGGGCCGGCCGGCCTTGGCGGACTCCATGGAACACCTCCTGAGTCGAGCGGACGCCCGAGTGTGGGCGGGCCGGGTGTCGGCGGGCTCGACGGCCGCTGGACCGGGCCCGCCAGGCACCCGCCAGCTGATCACCAGTCCACGTCCAGCGGGGCCGCGCAGGGTGGTGCGCCGCAGGACGCCTCACACCGTCCGAACGGGAGGGACCCTTGTACCGCAACCTGATCGTCGCCCGGATGGACCCGGCGGAGGCCGACTCCGTCGCCGAGATCTTCGCGGAGTCCGACGCCTCCGAACTGCCGCACCTGATCGGGGTCTCCCGGCGCTCGCTGTGGCGCTTCCACGACCTCTACTTCCACCTCGTCGAGGCGGAGCAGGAGGTCACCCCGAACCTGTACCGGGCCCGCAGCCACCCCCTGTACGAGGACATCCACATCAAGCTCGCCCGGCACATCCGGCCCTACGACCCGGCGTGGAGCGAGCCCAAGGACGCCATGGCCAGCCAGTTCTACACATGGGAGAACCCCCGGTGAGCGAGCGTGCGACGAAGGTGGCGGTCACCGATGTGCCGCCGAACCGGCGCCGGGGCGGGGACGTGCGCGTCCTGCTCAGCCCCAGGACCGTGGGCGCCACCTCCGGCTTCATGGGCACCCTGACGCTGGAGCCCGGCGAGTACGTCTGCGAGCACTACCACCCCTACTCCGAGGAGTTCGTCCACCTGGTGTCGGGCCTGGTCGCCCTCACCATCGGGGACACCACGCTCCACCTGGAGCCGGGCGACTCGGCGATGGTGCCGATCGGGGTGCGGCACCGGATGGTGAACACCGGCGGCGTCCCCGCCCGGGCCGTCTTCCACCTCGGCCCGCTCGCCCCCCGCCCCGAACTCGGGCACGTGGACACCGAGTTCCTGCCGGGCGCCGAGAACGAGCCCTCGCCGCAGGTGGGCGGGGCACCGGCCGCCGGGACGGCCACATGAGGCCGATGGACGTCGCGATCACCGGAATCGGGGTGATGGCCCCCGGCGGGCTGGGCCGCGAAGCCTTCTGGGACCGCGTGCTCTCGGGCCGGGCCGCCACCCGCCGCGTCACGTTCTTCGATCCGGCGGGCTTCCGCTGCCAGGTGGCCGCCGAGGCCGACTTCGACCCGGCCGCCCACGGCCTCACCCCGCAGGAGGTGCGCCGCATGGACCGCGCGGCGCAACTGGCCGTCGCCGCCACGGACGAGGCCCTGGCCGACGGCGGGCTGGACCTGTCGGAGCTGGACCCCGGCCGGACGGCGGTGACCGTCGGCAACGCGGTCGGCTGCACCACCGGCCTGGAACAGGAGTACCGCGTGCTCAGCGACGACGGCAGGCAGTGGTCGGTCGACCACACCTTCGCCGTCCCCCAGCTCTACGGCTACCTCGTGCCCAGCTCGATCGCCGCCGAAGTGGCGTGGCGGGCCGGCGCCGAGGGCCCGGCCTCGGTGGTCTCCTCCGGCTGCACCTCGGGCATCGACGCCCTCGGCCAGGCGGCCGAACTGCTCGCCGAGGGCAGCGCTGACGTCGTGGTGGCCGGCTCCACCGACGCGCCGATCTCCCCGATCACCATGGCCTGCTTCGACGCCATCAAGGCCACCTCCACCTACAACGACGACCCCGAACACGCCTGCCGCCCCTTCGACCGGGGCCGCCGCGGGCTCGTCCTGGGGGAGGGGGCCGCCATGTTCGTCCTGGAGCCCACCGCACGCGCCCGCCGCCGCGGGGCCCGCATCTACGCCCGCATCCTCGGCTACGCCGGCCGCGCCAACGGCTTCCACATGACCGGGCTGCGCGCGGACGGCCGGGAGATGGCCGAGGCCATCACCGCCGCCCTGGACCAGGCGAGGCTCAACCCGCAGGACATCGACTACGTCAACGCGCACGGCTCCGGCACCCGGCAGAACGACCGGCACGAGACCGCCGCCGTCAAGACCAGTCTGGGGGAGCGGGCCCACGAGGTGCCGATGAGCTCCATCAAGGCCGTGGTCGGCCACTCCCTCGGGGCCATCGGCTCCATCGAGGCGGCGGCCTGCGCCCTCGCCATCGAACGCGGCGCCGTCCCGCCCACCGCCAACCTCCGGGAACGCGACCCCGAGTGCGACCTGGACTACGTGCCGCTCACTGCCCGCGAACAGCGGGTGGACGCGGTCCTGTCGGTGGGCAGCGGCTTCGGCGGCTTCCAGAGCGCCCTCGTGCTCGCCGCCCCGGACAAGGCGGCCGCATGACCGGCCTGGCGGCGCGGACCGCCGACACCGCACCCACCGCCGTCTTCACCGGCATCGGGGTGACGGCCCCCAACGGGGTCGGCACCGAGGACTGGTGGGCCGCCACCCTCGCGGGCAAGAGCGGGATCGACGAGATCGGCGGCTTCGACGCCCGCACCTACCCCTCCCGGCTCGCCGGCGAGGTCAAGGACTTCGACGCGGCCGAGCACCTGCCCGCGCGGCTGGTCGTGGAGACCTCCCGGATGAGCCACTTCGCCCTGGTGGCCACCGCCATGGCCCTCGACGACGCGGCCGTGGACCCGGCCAGCACCCCCGAGTACACGATGGGCGTGGTCACCGCCAACGCCAGCGGCGGCGCCGAATTCGGCCAGCGCGAGCTGCAGAAGCTCTGGCGCGGGGGGCCGCGGGACGTCAGCCCGTACATGTCCATCGCCTGGTTCTACGCCGCGACCACCGGCCAGATCTCCATCCGCTACGGCATGCGCGGACCCTGCGGCGTGGCCGTCGCCGAACAGGCGGGCGGCCTGGACGCGCTGGGACAGGCGCGCCGCGTGGTGCGCTCCGGCGCCGCCCTCGTCGTCACCGGCGGCACGGACTCCTCGCTCTCCCCGGCCGGCTTCGTCTCCCAGCTGCCCACCGGACTGCTCACCACCGTCACCGACCCGCTCCGCGCCTACCAGCCGTTCGGCACCGAGGCGAGCGGCTACGTGCCGGGCGAGGGCGGCGCCATCCTCGTCCTGGAGGACGCGGCCGCGGCACGGCGGCGCGGAGCCGGCCGGCCGTACGGCGAACTCGCCGGATACGCGGCCGCCTTCGACCCGCGCCCCGGCTCCGGGCGGCCGCCCGCCCTCGCCCGCTGCCTGCGCACCGCCCTCGACGACGCGCGGCTGCGGCCCGAGGACGTGGACGTGGTCTTCGCCGACGGCCACGGCACGCCCGGCCACGACCGCGAAGAAGCCCGCGCGCTCGCCGAGGTCTTCGGCCCGCACGGGGTCCCCGTCACCGTACCCAAGACCATGACCGGCCGGCTCTACGCCGGCGGCGGAGCGCTCGATGCCGCCGCCGCCCTGCTGGCCCTGCGCGACCAGGTCGTGCCCCCCACCGTCCACGTCACCCGCCCGGACCCCGGGCACGGCCTGGACCTGGTGCTCGGCCAGCCGCGCGAGATCCCGCTGCGCACCGCCGTGGTCGTGGCGCGCGGACACGGCGGCTTCACCGCCGTGACCGTGCTGCGCCGCACGGGGTGACACGGGAGTCGCCCCCGGCACACCACCGTCGAAAGGGAGGAACAACCGTGAGCGCCTTCACGCTCGACCAGCTCAAGACCATCCTGCGGGAGGGGGTGGGCGTCGACGAGGCGGTGGACCTCGACGGGCCGATCCTCGACACCCCCTTCAGCAGCCTCGGATACGACTCCCTGGCGCTGCTGGAGATCGCCGCCCGCATCCAGAACCAGTACGGCGTCGCGATCCGGGACGAGGACGTCGAACTCCTCGCCACCCCGCGGGCCGTCCTGGAGTACGTCGACGCGCACCTGGCGGAGGTGGCCTGACCATGGCGGCGAAGACCGAGAACTCCGTGGTGATCGACGCCCCCATGGACCTGGTGTGGCGGATGACCAACGACATCGAGTCCTGGCCCGGACTGTTCGACGAATACGCCTCGGCCGAGATCCTCGAACGCACCCCGGACGGCGGGATCCGCTTCCGGCTGACGATGTTCCCCGACGAGGACGGCAAGGTCTGGAGCTGGGTGTCGGTGCGCCACCCCGACCCCGTCACCCGCACCGTGCGGGCGCGCCGGGTGGAGACCGGGCCGTTCGAGTTCATGAACATCCACTGGGACTACGCGGAGGCCGAGGGCGGCGTCCGGATGCGCTGGGTCCAGGAGTTCCACGTCCGGCCCGAGATGCCCTTCGACGACGAGGCGATGGCCGCCCACCTGAACACCAACACCGGCGTCCAGATGGCCCGGATCAAGAAGCTCGTCGAGCAGGCGGCCCGCGGAACCGGGAAATGACCCAGATACTCCTGCCCTTCGCGCTGATCGGCAGCGGCATGGCGGCCGGCGGCCTGATGATCGCCTCGCTGGGCGGCGCCCCGCTGCTGCTCAGCCTCCCCGCCGACCGCTATGTGCCGGTGCACCAGTTCCTGGTCACCCGGTTCGACCCGTTCATGCCCCTGTGCATGATCACCGCCCTGCTCACCGATGCCGCGACCGCCGTGCTGCCCGGCACCGCGACGGCGGTCCGGGTGCCCGTCGCGGCCGCCGCCGTGCTGCTCCTGGGCGCGATCGTGGTCTCGCTCGTGAAGAACGTGCCCATCAACAAATGGGTCGGCTCCCTGGAACCGGACACCCTTCCACCGGACTTCGAGCGCATCGACCCACGGGTGAAATGGCGCAACTGGAACCTCGTGCGGACCGCCCTCGCGGTCGCCGCGCTGCTGGCCAACGCCGCCGCGGCAGCACTCGCCCTGTGATCCACCGACCGTGATCCATCGACTGTGACTTACCGACCCATGGACGGAGAACTCATGGACCTCTCTCTCGACGGGCAGCACGTGCTCGTCACCGGAGGCACCCGCGGCATCGGCCGGGCCGTGGTGCTGGCCCTGGCCGAGGCGGGCGCCGACGTCGTCACCTGCCACCGCCAGGACGGCGAGGCCGCCGAGAGCCTGGCCCGCGAACTGAAGGCGCTCCCCGGCGACCACCACCTGGTCAAGGCCGACGTCGGCAACCCGGAGGACGTGGCACGGCTGGTCGAGGAGTGCCGCACCCGCTTCGGCACGCTCGACACCATCGTCAACAACGCGGGCGTCATCTCCCACATCCCCTTCGCCGAACTGCCGTTGGAGGAGTGGCGGCGCATCGTCGACGCCAACCTCACCGCCCCCTTCCTCGTCACCCAGAAGGCGCTGCCGCTGCTCTCGCCCGGCGCCTCGGTCGTCAACATCGGCTCCCGCGTCGCCACCGTCGGGCTGCCGCTGCGCGCCCACTACACCGCCAGCAAGGCCGGCGTCATCGGGCTCAGCAGGTCGCTGGCCAAGGAGCTCGGCCCGCGCGGCATCCGCGTCAACGTCGTCGCCCCCGGCGTGATCGAGACCGAGGAGGCGACGAAGCTGCCGCCCGAGGAGTACGAGGCGCTCCAGCAGCGCTACCGCCACATGACCGCGCTCGGCAGGCTCGGCCTGCCCGCCGAGGTCGCCTCGGTCGTCGTCTTCCTCGCCAGCGCCGCCTCCGTCTACCTCACCGGCGAGATCATCCACGTCGACGGGGGGATCTGAGATGGCGCACCCCGAGGAGGTCTTCCGGGTCCTGCTGCGCGTGGAGACCCACCCCGGCAAGCAGGACGACTTCGAGCGCACCTGGCTGGAGATCGGCAACGCCGTCACCGGCGACCCGGCCAACCTCGGCCAGTGGTTGCTGCGTTCGACCGACGAGGACCACGTCTACTACATCATCAGCGACTGGACCGACGAGGCCGGCTTCCGCACCTTCGAGCACAGCGCCGAACACGTCACCCACCGCGAGCGGCTGCACCCGTACCGCTCCGGCGGCTCCATGGCCACCATGCGGATCGTGCGCCACCTGCCCTCCGCCCGGGCGGCGGCATGAGCGGCGAGGTCAGGGTGGTGCTCTACTGCCGCGCACCCGAGGAGGGCCCCGGCCCCCTCGAAGCCGCCTTCCACCGCATCAACGAGGAACTGGCCGGGGTACCCGGCCTGCTGCGCAGCGAACTGCTGCGCTCCCGCCTCGACGGCGAGGACGGCTCCTTCGCCGTCCTCAGCTACTGGAAGGACGCCGACTCCTTCCGCGACTGGGAACAGGGCCCCGCACACCGGGCCCAGACCTCACCGCTGCGCCCGTACCAGGACCGGGGGAGCGGCCGGCACTACGGGATCTACGAGGTCCTCGCCGCCCAGTGAGGGGCGAGGGCCCGAGGAGGAATCCGGCGATGCTGCGGACCATGCTGCGCGCGCTGGGCTCGGCCCTCTTCCAGGGGTTCCGGGCGCTGGGGGCGCTGTACTTCCCGATGCCCCCGTGCCCGGAGTCCTACGGCGGGCCGCCGCCCTGCCTGTCGGAACCCCCGCCGGGCTCGCCCGAGCGGCTGCTCCTCGGGGTTCCGCCGACCCCGGCGGAGCGGGGGCTGTTCGGCCAGCTGGGTGGAGATCCACCGTGGCCGGGCCGGTGACCGGGGTGCGGGCCCCGGTCACCGGGCCCGGCCCGCAGCCTGCGTGACTCACCGAAAGGGATGCCCTGATGCACCGTGCCACACCACCCCGCACCGTCCTCGTCACCGGCGCCGCCGGCTTCATCGGCGCCAACTTCGTCCGCTACTGGCGCGACCGGCACCCCGACGACCCGGTCGTCGCCGTCGACGCCCTGACCTACGCGGGCAACGAGGAGAACCTCGCCGCGGTGCGCGAGGACATCGTCTTCGCGCACGCCGACATCGCCGACGGCCCCCGCATGGCGGAGATCCTGCGCGAGCACCGGGTGAACGTGGTGGTGAACTTCGCCGCCGAGTCCCACAACAGCCTCGCCGTCCTCGACCCGGCCCGCTTCTTCCGCACCAACGTGCTGGGCACCCAGCAGCTGCTGGAAGCGTCCCGGCAGGCCGGGATCGAGCGCTTCCACCACGTGTCGACCTGCGAGGTCTACGGCGATCTGGCCCTGGACGCCACCGAGGCCTTCCACGAGGACTCCCCCTACCGGCCCCGCACCCCGTACAACGCCTCCAAGGCGGGCGCCGACCACGCCGTGCGCGCCTACCACGAGACGTACGGACTGCCCGTCACCCTCACCAACTGCGCCAACAACTACGGGCCTTACCAGTTCCCGGAGAAGGTCCTCCCGCTGTTCGTCACCAACGCCCTGCGCGGCAAACAGCTGCCCGTGTACGCCTCCCGGCACCACCGGCGCGAGTGGATCCACGTCGACGACCACTGCCGGGCCATCGACGCCGTGCTGTCGGGCGGCGTGCCGGGGCGGACGTACCACGTCGGCACCGCGAAGGAGGCCAGCGTGCAGGAGATCGCGGACCTGGTCCTCGACGAGCTCGGCCTCCCGGCCTCGTTGCAGACCACGGTCGCCGACCGGCCCGGCCACGACCGCAGGTATTTGCTGGACTCCTCCCGCATCGAGCGGGAGCTCGGCTGGCGGCCCACCGTGCCCTTCGAGGAGGGCATGCGGGAGACCATCCGCTGGTACCGCGACCATCCGCAGTGGTGGAAGCCGCTGCTGGACCGGCGCCCGGTCGCCGAGGAGTCGGTGTGGCAGGAGGGCGGCGCACGATGAAGGCCCTGGTCCTCGCGGGCGGCACCGGATCCCGGCTGCGGCCCATCACCCACACCTCCGCCAAACAGCTCGTGCCCGTCGCCAACAAACCGGTGCTCTTCTACGGCCTGGAGGCCATCCGCGACTGCGGCATCCGCGACGTCGGCATCATCGTCGGCGAGACCGCCGCCGAGGTCCGCGCCGCGGTGGGCGACGGCTCCCGGTTCGGCCTGTCGGTCACCTACATCCCGCAGGCCGAGCCGCTGGGGCTCGCGCACTGCGTGCTGATCGCCCGCGACTACCTGGCCGACGACGACTTCCTGATGTACCTCGGCGACAACTTCGTCATCGCCGGCATCCGCAGCTTCGTCGACGACTTCCGCGCCCGGCGGCCCGACGCCCAGATCCTGCTGACCAAGGTCGCCGACCCCACCCAGTTCGGCGTGGCCGAACTGAATGCGGCGGGGCGGGTGACCGGGGTCGCGGAGAAGCCGAGCCGGCCCAAGAGCGACCTCGCCCTCGTCGGCGTCTACATGTTCACCCCCCTGGTGCACGAGGCCGTGCGCACGCTGCGCCCCAGCCACCGGGGCGAGTTGGAGATCACCGACGCGGTCCAGGTGCTGATCCGCGAGCACGCCGACGTCTCCTCGCACGTCATCACCGGCTACTGGAAGGACACCGGCCGGGTCGAGGACATGCTGGAGTGCAACCGCATGGTGCTGGAGAACATCGAGCCCCGCCTGCGCGGCACCGCCGACGACGACAGCGAGATCGTCGGACGGGTGGACGTCGCCGAGGACGTGGTCATCACCCGCTCGCGCCTGGTGGGCCCGCTCACCATAGGCCCGGGCGCGGTCGTCACCGACAGCTACGTGGGCCCGTTCACCTCGATCGGCCCGGGCTGCCGCCTGGAGGGCACCGAGATCGAGTACTCGATCGTCATGGACCGCTCCTCCATCCGCGGCGTCCCCGGCATCCGCGACTCGCTCATCGGCAAGGACGTCGAAGTGTCGCCCGCCGCCTTCGCGCCGCGGGCCCACCAGCTGATCGTCGGTGACCACAGCCGGGTCCGCCTGAACCGCTGAGGAAAGGGAAGAGAGATGGACGACGCGAGGACACCCGTCCTCATCGTGGGCGGCGGCCTCGTCGGCCTCGCCGCCGCCGTGTTCCTCACCCGGCACGGCGAGCGGCCGCTGCTCGTCGAGCGCCACCGCGGCACCTGCCCGCACCCGCGGGCACGCGGCGTCAACGTCCGGGCCATGGAGCTGTTCCGGCAGGCCGGGCTGGAGGAGCGCATCCGGGGCACCGGCTCCGCCCGCGCCCTCGCGGGCAACAGCGGCATCGTCCGCATGGAGTCCCTCGCCGGACGCCAGGCCCCCGGCTTCACCCGCGACTACATGCAGGACCCGCAGGACGGTACGGGCGAGCTCAGCCCCACCGGCTGGACCCTGTGCGAGCAGGACGAGCTGGAGCCGCTGCTGCGCGAGGCCGCCGAAGATGCAGGCGCAGAGCTGCGGTTCGGCCACGAACTGCGCTCCCACACCCAGGACGCCGACGGTGTCACCGCCACCGTCCGGGACCGCGACACCGGCGAGGAGTACGCGGTGCGCGCCCGCTATCTGGTGGCGGCCGACGGCGTCGCCAGCCCGCTGCGCGAGGCCCTGGGCATCCCCATGGAGGGCCACGGCACCCTCGCCCACTACCTCAACATCCACTTCCGCGCCGACCTCACCGCACCGCTCGGCGACCGCCGCTTCCTCATGGCCTACGTCCGCAACGCCGAGGTCACCGCCGGGCTGCTGCCCGTCAACAACACCGACCGCTGGCTGCTGCACGTGCCGTTGGCGGCGGGCGAGGGCGCGGCCGACTGGCCGCCGGAGCGCTGCCGCGCCGCAGTGCGGGCCGCCGCGGGCCTGCCCGCACTGGAGGCGGACATCCTGGGTGCCCAGCCCTGGGAGGCGGCCGGCCGGACGGCGCGGCAGCTGCGCTCGGGCCGCGTCTTCCTCGTCGGCGACGCCGCCCACGCCATGCCGCCCACCGGGGCCTTCGGCTCGGCCACCGGCATTCAGGACGCGCACAACCTCGCGTGGCGCCTCGCCCTGGTGCTGCGCGGCAGCGCCGCCCCCGAACTGCTCGACGGCTACGAGCGCGAGCGGCTGCCCGTGGTCCGGGCCACCGTCCAACAGGCGGTGCTGCGCTCCCTGGACCGGCCCGGCCACGGGCAGCAGCCCCTGCCCGGTGCGATCCGGCCGGACCACACGGTGGCACTCGGATACCGCTACCCGGCCGGGGACACGGCCCCCGCCGACGTCCTGGCGGACGGCGGATTCACCGGCGAGCCGGGCACCCGCGCTCCCCACCTGTGGCTGGAGCGCGACGGCCGCCGGATCTCCACGCTCGACCTGTACGACGGCCGGGGCCCGGTCCTGGTGACCGGACCCGCGGCGGACGGCCCGCAGCCGGCCGCCGGACCGCTCCCGCTGACCGTCCACCGGATCGGCCACGACGGCCTGGCCGACCCCTCGCACGGGTGGGCGAAGGCCCACGGCGTCCCGCCGCACGGCGCGGTCCTCGTCCGCCCGGACGGCTTCGTCGGGGCCCGGTTCGACCGGCAGCCGTCGACAGCCGCCCTGGACGGGGAGCTGCACCGCCTGCTGGGACGACGGCCCGCCGCCGTGCCCACGACCACCGCGCCGGAAGGAAGCACCCGATGAGACTGCACCTGTTCCGCCTGGGCACCACCCCCGTCGGGGCTCCCGTGCCCGGCTACCTCCTGCGGCTCGGCGACGGCACCAACGTGCTGATCGACACCGGCTTCCCGCCCGACGCCACCGGCCCCAAGGCCTTCGTCCGGGTGACGGCCGAGGAGCGGGTGACGGCCCGCCTTGCCGCGGAGGGGCTGCGGCCCGAGGACGTCCACCTGGTGGTCTGCACCCACCTCGACCCCGACCACGCCGGCAACCACGACCTCTTCCCCGGCTCCGAGTTCGTCGTCCAGCGCGCCCACCACGAGCTGGCGCTGTCGGGCTCGGTGCCCCGGCTGGAGATGGCCCGGGCCCACTGGGACCTGCCGCATCTGAAGTACCGGCACGTCGAAGGGGACACGGACCTGCTGCCCGGGGTGCGCCTGGTGGAGAGCCCCGGCCACATCGCCGGGCACCAGTCGGTCCTCGTCCGCCTGCCCCGCACCGGCGCCGTGCTGCTGGCGGCCGACGCCATCCCCTCCGCCGAACACCTCGACCCCGGCCAGCGGGCGATGACGCCCTTCGACACGGACGAGGACGCGGTACGGGCCAGCACCCGCAAACTCCTCGACCTGGCCGAGGCGGAGAACGCCCTGCTGGTGCGCGGCCACGACGCCGAGCAGTGGGCGACGCTGCGCACCGGCCCCGGCGAGTACTACGACTGACGGCGGTACCCGACAGCGGCGCGGCGGACCGGGGAGGGTCCGCCGCGCCGCCGTGCCCGTCTCACCAGACGACGGGCAGCGCCCGCGGCCCCCGCTGCATCGTGCGCAGGTCCCATTCGAGCTCCTCCACGTCCACGGCAGGGCGCAGCCCGGGGAAACGCGCGGCCAGCGAGCCCACGGCGATGCCGAGTTCGGCGCGGGCGAGCTGTGCGCCCAGGCAGCGGTGCGGGCCGTGGCCGAAGCCGATGTGCGGATTGGGGTCGCGGGTGACGTCGAGCCGGTCGGGGCCGTCGAAGACGGCCGCGTCCCGGTCGGCCGAGATCACGGCGGGCAGCACCGCCTCGCCGGCTCGCACGAGCACTCCGCCCAACTCCACGTCCTCCAGGGCGATCCGCACCGTGCCGCCGCTCACCGCCGCCGGGGTGTAGCGGATCAGCTCCTCCACCGCCTTCTCCAGCACCCCGGGCTTCTGCAGCAGCTCCCACTGGTCGCGGTGGCGCAGCAGCGCCAGCACCGAGCCGCTGATCTCGTGGGCGACGGTCTCCACCCCGGCGACCAGCAGCGTCACCCCGAACGTCAGCAGCTCCTCCTCGTCGAGGCGCTCCTCCTCGGGGGCGCATGCCAGGTCCGCGAGCAGATCGTCCGTGGGCCGCCGCCGCTTCTCGGCGATCAGGCCGGCCAGATAGCCCTTGAGCGAGGCGGCGGCCGCCTCGATCTCCTCGGCCGAGCGGCCGTCCACGCTCAGGTAGACGCGCGTCCAGGCACCGAACCGCTCGTGGTCCCCGGCCGGCACGCCCAGGAGTTGGCAGATCACCGCGACCGGCAGCGGCCTGGCGAGGCCGGCGACCAGGTCGGCGCCCGGCCCGGCCGCGGCCAGGCCGTCGAGCAGCCGGTCGGTGGTGCGCTGGATGCCGGGCCGCAGCGCCTGCACCCGCCGGGTGGTGAACGCCCGCATGGCCACCCGGCGCAGCCTGGTGTGCTCGGGCGGGTCCATGGTCGTCAGCGAGCGCGCCTCCAGCGGTGCACGCCGGGCGCGCGGCGCCCCTGCGCGCGCTGCCGCGGCCCTGCTGAAGCGGGGGTCGGACAGCACACGCCGGTTGTCCTCGTAGCGGGTGACGAGCCAGGCCCGGTCACCGGTGGGCAGCCGGACGCGCCGGATGCCGTCCAGCGCCCGCAGTGCGGCGAATTCGCGGGCGGGCTCCCAGGGCCGGTCGGTGGGGAAGGGGAACGGCGGGGCTTCTTCCGTGGTCATGTCGCTCTCCTGGCGGTGGGGGAGGGGCGGCGGCGCGGCGGGGCCGGCACCGGGCGGCGGGTGGCGACGAGCCGCTCCAGCAGCTCCGCCACCTCCCGCGGCGCCCGATGGGCGGCGAAGGAGGCCCGCATGCCCTGGGTGGCCCGGCGGTAGCGGGGGTCGCGGAGCACGGTGCGCACGGCGTCGGCGACCTGCGGCCCCGACGGGCGGCGCTGTCGCAGGTCGATGCCGGTGCCGCTCCAGGCGACCCGCGCGCACACCTCCGGCTTGTCCTCGGTCACCCCCGAGGCCACGACGGGGACGCCGTGCGCGAGCGCGAGCTGTACGGTCCCGTAGCCGCCGTTGGTGACCAGCGCATCCAGGTGCGGCATCAACTGCGCGTACGGCAGGAACGGTTCGACGTGGACGTTGGCGGGCAGGTCCGCCGACCGCAGCTCCTCGGGCGGCGGGCCGCCCGTCGTCACCACGAGGGTGAGGTCGTCGCCCGCCAGCTCCCGGACGGCCGGGATCACCAGCTCGCCGAGGTCGCGGGCGCCCGTCCCCTGGGTCAGCAGCACCGCCGGGCGGTCCTTCTCCAGCTCCGGCCACCACGCCGGGAGCGGCCCCGCGGCGCGGGGCTCGGGCAGCAGCGGCCCGACGAAGTGCACGTGCGCGGGCAGCCGCCGCCGCGGGTACTCGAACTCGGGGACGGTCGCCTGCGCGTAGAGGTACGGGGTGAGATTGGCGTCGAACGGGCCGGTCCGTACGGGCGGTACGCCCAGCTCCCGGCGGATGGCGTTCATCCGGCGCAGCGGCTGCGGGAAGCGGCGGCGTTCGACCAGCTCGGTGTAGCGGCGGCGGGCGCGGCGCCACGGCTGTCCGCCGGGCGGCCGGCCCTTGCCGAAGGGCGGCACCAGCGGGTCCGGCAGCGCCAGCGGCGCCACGCTCAGCGTGGCCCACAGGGCCCCGTGCAGCTCGTGCATCAGCGAGGCGGCGGCCAGGGTGGAGTCGGCCAGCAGCACATCGGCCCCGTGGCGGGCCATCAGCGTCCGCAGGTCCCGGTACTGCCCCGGCACGGGCTCGACGAAGACGTGCTCGACGAACCAGGGGCCGCGCGCCTCGGGAGGCAGGGACAGGAACTCGGGGAACTCCTCGGTCAGCCGGTCGAGATCGGTGAAGCGGCCCTCTTCGGGCGGTGCGTACCGGGCCCCCGAGCGGGCCACCCGCTCGCCGTAGGCGGCCCCCGTGTACCAGATCACGTCGTGCCCGCGCCCGGCCAGTTCCGCGGCCACGGGGCCGAAGGGGTTGACATGGCCGCTGGCGGCCAGAGTGGCGATGAGTACGGTGGACATCGTCC
This sequence comes from Streptomyces olivoverticillatus, assembly GCF_014203555.1. Classification (GTDB taxonomy): domain Bacteria; phylum Actinomycetota; class Actinomycetes; order Streptomycetales; family Streptomycetaceae; genus Streptomyces; species Streptomyces olivoverticillatus. Next base: position 359,712 of record NZ_JACHJH010000006.1, read on the forward strand.
GCTCCATTCGGGTCCGAGGGATGCGTCGAGGCCGCACGGATGGGGGAGCGGGCGGGCCGGGACAGCGGACAGGGTGGCCCATGGCGCTGGACCGCCGCTGGACGCCCTGCTCGTGGCGCCGGCCGCACCCGCACCGACCCGTCTAGTTCTCCCGGGAGACCCGTTCCCCCCGCTTCCACACGCCCGCGATCGCCCGGCTCGCCCGGATGTCCGCGGTGGGGTCGGCGTCGACCAGTACGAGGTCCGCGCGCAGGCCGGGGGCGATCCGTCCCCGGTCGGCCAGCGAGAATGCCTCCGCGGGGGCGGCGGTCGCCGCGGTGAGGGCCTCGGAGGGGGTCAGCCCGGCCCGGACCAGCAGCTCCAGCTCCCGGTGCAGCCCGATGCCGTGCAGCCACATCACCGCGTCGGTGCCGGCCAGCAGCCGCACCCCGGCGGCGCGTGCCGAGCGGACGGCGGCCTCGGCGGCCGCCAGGTCCACGGGGAGGCGACGCGCCTCGCCCTTGCGGTGGCGTGCGAGCAGGTCGTGGTCCTCGGCGGTGAGGTACGGGGCGACGGCCGCCTCCTCGCCGAGGCCGCCCAGGTCCGGGCCGCCGGAGAGCAGCTCGACCATGCTGAGCGTGGGCACGGCGAACGCCCCGTGCCGGGCGAGGAGTTGCCCGAACTCCGGGCCCGGCGCCCGGTCCACCAGCAGGTGCGCCAGCCCGTGCGCACCTGCCTCGACCGCCTCGACGGCGGCCTGCACGGTGCCGGTGTGCACCAGGGTGAGCAGCCCCCGCTCGCGGGCCGCGGTCAGCACCGCCGCCATCGTCTCCCGGCGGATGACGGGCAGTTCGGTGTTCTCCATGCGGCCCGCGATCTGGCCGTCGTCGTAGTGCACCTTGATGTAGTCCGAACCCTCGGCGATGCGCGCGTCGACGAAGGCGGCCGCCTCCTCGGGCTCGGTCAGCGTGGGAATGTCGGGAAAGCGCTCCGAACCGTGCCCCCCGGGCACCGTGGCGGCGCAGCAGGCCGAGCGCAGATCCGCGATCGAGCCGCCGAGCGGGCCGTGCTGGTCCCGCTTGGCGCGGGCGATGGGCTCGGGGAAGTTGGCCATGTCCAGCTCCGTGGTCACCCCCCACCGCAGCGCCTGCCGCAGCGCCGGGCCGACCACGTGGGTGTGCGCGTCGATGAGGCCGGGCAGCAGGGTGCGCCCCCGGCCCTCGACGACCTCGGCGCCCGCGGGGACGGGCAGCCCACGGCCGACCGCCTCGATGAGGCCGTCGTCGACGACGACCGTGTCGTCGGTGCGAACGCCGTGCCCGTCGAAGACGGTCACTTCGCGGAAGATCGTGCGGCTCATGGGTTCCCTCCTGCGGATCCGGCACTGCCATTGCGCGTCGACCGTGCGTCCAGTGCGCACGGTGAGGCTGGGGAAGCGGAGCCGGGAGGGGGCCGACAGGGCTGTGGGAGTCCGGTCGGATCCACCGTAGGCGAGGGGGCGTACGCCTGTCCACGCAGCTCGGCAATCAACTGATGTCACATCAATTGATCTACGCCACAAGCCAGTTGGCGCTCGGAGAGCGGGAGGAAGGTGGCTGCCTTGGCAACGGCGACCGGGGTTCTGGTCGTGGGCGCGGGCCCCGTGGGCCTGACCACGGCGGTCGAGCTCGCCCGGCGGGGAGTGGACTGCCGCATCGTGGACCGCAGGCCGCAGCCCCGCGAGGGGACGCGGGGCTGCACCGTGTGGCAGCGGACCCTGGAGACGTTCGAGCTGATGGGCTTGGACGTCGCGGACCTGCGGCGGCGCGGCGTCGGCTACGAGCGCCGCGTCTACCACCTCTTCGGACCCGAGGAACTGGCCGTCGGACTCGCCGAGGTCGGCGGCCGCTACCCGGTCCCGCTGCTGATCGGCCAGCAGGAGACCGAACGCGCCCTGACACGGCGGCTGCGGGAGCTGGGCGTCGAGGTCGAACGCGGCGTGCGGGCGATGGGGCTGGGGCAGGACGCCGACGGCGTGACGGTCCTCCTCGACCGCGACGGGGTACGGGAGCGGGCGCGGGCCGGCTGGGTGGTCTCCGCCGAGGGCTCGCACAGCGTGGTCCGGCAGGAGCTCGGCATCGGCTGGCGCACCACCCCCTTCCCCGGAACCCAGCTCGTCCAGGTGGACGCGGTCGCGCACGGGCTGCCGGGCGGCCCCGGCGAGGCGCACCTGTACCTCGCCGGGGACGGCTTCCTGGGAAACCTCCCGCTGCCGGGCGGCCGGCGCCGGCTGTTCGCGGCCGTCGCCGACCCCGACCCCGGCCGCCGCGAGGACCCGGCCGTGGAGGAGGTGGAGAGTTACGTCCGCAAGCTCTCCGGCTCCGCGCGCGTACGCCTGGACGCCCCGCTGCACAACTGGCGGGTGCGGCTGCACAACAGCGTCGCCGAGGACTTCCGCCGGGGCCGCTGCCTGCTCGTCGGCGACGCCGCCCGCACCGTCATGCCCGTCACCGCACAGGGCATGAACACCGGCATCCAGGACGCCTTCAACCTCGGCTGGAAACTCGCCGCCGTCCACCGTGGCGCCCCCGACGCGCTGCTGGACACCTACGCCGCCGAGCGGATGCCCGTCGCCCACGACCTGATCCGGCGCACCGAACGCTCCTTCTGGGGCGGCGTCGGCACGCCCCCCGCCGCCGAGGCGGTCCGCGCGGGGGTCCGCAAACAGCAGCGCGCCCGCGGGGCACAGGCCGTCGACTACCGCACGGGCCCGCTGAGCGAGCAGGAGTCCGACCGCCCCGGCCTGCAGGCCGGCGACCGCGCCCCGCAGGTGGCGCTCGTACGGGCGGACGGGCGTGCCACCACCCTCTACGACGAACTGCGCGAAGGCGGCTGGGTCGCGGTCACCGCCGACCGGGCCGCCCCCTTGGACGCGCTGCCCGGCGTCCGCCGCGCCCGGCTCGCCGCCGGTGAAGCCGGCGGCTACGCCCTGGAGACCGGCGAAACGCTGCTGATCCGGCCGGACGGCCACCTCGGCAGGCGCGGCCACGCGGACGAGGGGGCACGCCGGTACCTGGAGCGTGTCCTCGGCGGTTGAGCGCAGCCCGGCAAGGCCACAGACGAGAGCGAGGAGAGACATGAACGGATCACCCGGAGCGTCCGGCGACGCCAGTGAGGTCGCCCTGCCCGACGCCCGGAAGGTGTTGAGCCCCGATCCCCACCAGGCGGCCACGCTGTGGGAGGACATCACCGACAACGAGCTCTACCGCAAAGGGGTGAGCGGCCTGGCCGCCGGCGACGTCGTCTTCGACGTGGGGGCCAACATCGGGCTCGCCGCGCTGTTCTTCACCGGGCTGGTGCCCGGCCTGCGGGTGTTCGCCTTCGAACCCGCCGAGGACTGCTTCTCCTGCCTGCGCGAGAACGTCGCCCGGCACGGCCCCGGCATCACCCCCGTCCAGGCCGCCCTGGGCGCGGAGCCCGGTGAGCGGGACCTCACCTACTACCCGCGCTCGCCCGCCCAGAGCAGCTTCTACCCCGACGCGGAGGAGGACCGCCGGAACACCTCCGTCTACCTCGCCAACGCGGGCTTCGACGAGGAGCTCGCACGCGCCTTCCTCCCCGCCATGCACCAGGGACGGAGCTACCCGGTGCGGGTCACCACCGTGTCCGCCGCCCTCGACGAGCACGGCGTCGAGGAGATCGCCCTGCTGAAGATCGACGTGGAGCGGGCCGAGCAGGACGTGCTCGACGGCGTCGGCGAGGCGGCCTGGCCCCGGGTGCGCCGCGTCGTGGCCGAGATCCACGACACCGACGGGCGGCTGGCCTCCGTCGCCGAGCAGCTCACCGGCCGCGGGTTCCACGTCGAGACCGGGCAGGAGGCCCTGCTCGCCGGCACCAACGTCCACATGCTGTACGCGGCGAGGGACCACTGACACCACCCCGCCCGCCCAAGTCGTCCCTTCAACCGAGGAGTTGTGGCAGACCCATGCGCATCGTGCTGACCGCCATCCCCGCCAACGGACATCTCACCCCCATGGTGCCGCTCGCCTGGGCCCTGCGCGCCGCCGGCCACGAGGTCGTCGTCGCGGGCCAGCCCGATCTGGTGCCGGTGGCCCGGGCGGCGGGGCTGTGCGCCCAGCCGATCGGCGAGCCCTTCGGGCAACTGGCCTTCCTCCGGGAGCGGCTGCCCGAGGACGAGTCGCCGATCGAGGCGTGGGGGCGCCTGATCGAGCCCATGTACGGGATGGCGTCCCGCACCTGGGCCACGCACACTCAGTACACCGTCGACAAGTACCTGGAGTTCGCCCGCTCCTGGCGGCCCGACCTGGTCGTCAGCGAACCGTTCGAGTTCGCCGGCCGCCTGGTGAGCGGGGCACTGAAGGTGCCCCACGTCCGGCACGGCCTCGGCCTGACGGCCGTCTCCGAGCGGTTCGAGGAGACCGCCCGGGGCCTGCTCTCCTCCACCGCCGACCGGCTGGGCACCGGCGCGGGCCTGCCCGCCCCCGACCTGACCCTCGACAACTGCCCGCCCACACTGTGGTCCCCGCCCGCCGACGGCGTCCGGCAGCCCATGCGCTACATCCCGTACAACGGCACCGGCACGCTCCCCGACTGGGCGCGCGAGCCCTCCGGCCCCCGCAGGGTGTGCATCTCCCTGGGCACCCAGACCATCGTGCTCAACGGCATGCCGCTGCTGCGCAGGCTCGTCGAGGCGGTGGCCGGGATCGAGGGGGTGGAGCCGGTGATCGCGATCGCGGCCTCGGACCGCGAAGGGCTGGGCCCGGTTCCCTCCTCCGTGCGGATCGTGGAGTCCCTGCCGCTGAACCTCTTCCTGGACCGCTGCGACGTGGTCGTCCACCACGGGGGCGCCGGCACCTGCCTGACCGCGACCGCGTTCGGCCTGCCCCAGCTCGTCCTGCCGCAGTTCCTCGACCAGTTCCAGTACGGAGACCAGGTGGCCGCCTGCGGGGCGGGCCGCACGGTCGACACCGCCGACGACCAGAACAGCGTGGAGCACCTGCGGCAGGCGGTCGTCGACCTGCTCGACGACCCCTCCTACGCCCGGGTGGCCCGCGCGGTGGCCGAGGAGGCCGCGGCGATGCCGTCACCCGCGCAGACCGTCGCCCGCCTGGAACAGCTGGTGGCCGCCGGGGCCTGACCGCGAACACCGGGCACACACACGAGAACGGGAGGCCTGAGGCCTCCCGTTCCGCTGTGCGCCCCCGGATCAGCCGAACACGAACCAGTCCTTGAAGCCGATCGCGGCGGTCAAGTCGCCCTCGGTGGTCAGCAGTTTCTTGCCGTACAGCCGGAACCCGGTGACCTCGCCCGCCGCCATCAGCAGCAGATTGCCCAGCCCGACGGTCGTCACGGCGGTGGCCGGCGCGCCGGGACCCCGGCGCGCCTCGCAGCGACCCTCGCCCACCGCGACCGTGTACTGCCGCGTCCCGGCCGAGGTGGTCACGTCGAACTGGAACTCGCCCTGTGCGTCGCCCGCCCGCTGCGGGTCGAAGGCGTCCCGGTAGGCGGTGAAGACCGCGTCCAGCACCTCGTCCACCCCGCCGCAGGCCTCCACCGCGGCCGCTTCCACCTCCTCGGCCGACCTGCCCTCGGTCAGCTTCCGCAGTTCCCGGAAGTCGTGCGTACGTGCTGCCATGTCCGCTCCGATCTCGCTGTGGCTGCCGGGGGCCCGGCCCTGTCGGTCACCTTCGCAGCCGCCCCTCGACGCCCTCTGGACGCACCACGACAGCCGTGCTCCAGCGACCTGCCAGGGCACTGCCGCAAGCTCGGGGCGCACGGTTCACCGTCGCGAGGAGGGACCACGAAGCCCATGGAGATCGTCGGTGACGGCTTTATCGCCCGCCATCTTCGCCCGCTCGCCCACCGGCACCCCGGCGCCGTGGTGTTCGCGGCCGGGGTCTCGAGCGCGGGCTCGGTGTCGCAGGAGCAGTTCGCCCGGGAGGCGGACCTGCTCTACGGCACGGTCCGGCGCTGCCGCGCCGACGGGCGGCGCCTGGTCTACCTCTCGACCTGCTCGGCGGGCATGTACGGGGCGCCCGACTGCCCCGGCCGGGAGGACGGCCCGGTCTACCCCCGCTCCGCCTACGCCCGGCACAAGCTGGCCCTCGAAGGGGTGCTCGCCCTCTCGGGCGTCGCGCACCTGATCCTGCGGACGACCCACCTGGTGGGCCCGGGACAACGGCCGCACCAACTGCTCCCCTCGCTGGTCGGCCAGGTCCGCGCGGGCGCACTGGAAGTTCACCGCGGCGCCTACCGCGACCTGCTGCACATCGACGACGCCGTCCGCTTCTTCGATGCCCTGCTCGCCGCCACCGAACCGGGCCGCGTGGTCAACGTGGCCTCCGGTACCGCGGTGCCCGTCGAGGACATCGGCGCCCACCTCGAACGCGCGCTGGGCGTCGTCGCACGCAAGACCTACCGGGACGCGGCGGGCGCGTACACCGTCTCCGTCGAACGCCTCGCCGCGCTCGTACCCGACGTCCACCGGCGGGTGTCCGCGCCCGGCTACTACCGCGAGGTCATCGACCGCTACCTCCGCGAGACGCAGGCGGCGCCCGCCGACGCCGGGACGGAGCGGCGATGACCGTGCGGCTGAGCACCCCGGGCCGCCGCCACAGCCGCATCCTCGGCGTGGGCGCGTACCGGCCCCGGCGGGTGGTGGACAACGCGGAGCTGTGCCGGCGCATCGACTCCACCGAGGAGTGGATCGAGACCCGCTCCGGCATCCGCACCCGGCACTTCGCGGAACCGGACGAAACGCTGGCCCTGATGGCCACCCAGGCCGCGGCCAAGGCCCTGTCCCAGGCGGGCCTGACGGCCCCTCAGGTGGACTGCGTGATCGTGGCCAGCATGTCGAACGTGCTGCAGACCCCGCCCCTGGCCATGACCGTGGCCCACCGGCTCGGCGCCCGGGGCGCGGCGGCCTTCGACCTCTCCGCCGCCTGCGCGGGCTTCTGCCACGCGCTGGCCGTGGCGGCCGACACGGTCGCGGCCGGGGGCGCCGGGCACGTCCTGGTCGTCGGCGCCGAGCGGATGACCGACATCGTCGAGCCGCACGACCGCACCATCGCCTTCCTCTTCGCCGACGGGGCGGGAGCGGTGGTCGTCGGCCCCTCCGCGGAACCCGGCATCGGCCCGGTGGTCCGTGGCGCCGACGGGTCGCAGGCCGACGCCATCCGGATGGACGGCGCGTGGGGAGCCGCCGAGCGCCCCTACATGAGGATGGACGGCCGCCGCGTCTTCCGGTGGGCGGTCGGCCACGTCCCGCCCGCTGGACGGGCGGCCCTGGCGGCCGCGGGCGTGACCCTCGAAGAACTTGCGGCCTTCGTGCCCCACCAGGCCAATCTGCGCATGACCGAGGTCATGGCCGACCGCCTCGGACTCGCAGCCGGCACCGTCGTCGCCGACGACGTCGTGCACAGCGGCAACACCTCGGCAGCCTCCGTCCCCCTGGCCCTGGAACGGCTGGCCGACCAGGGGACGGTGCGCAGCGGGGACGCGGCGCTGCTCATCGGATTCGGGGCGGGCCTGAACTACGCGGGCCAGGTCGTGCTGTTGCCGTGACCCACGACAGGCACCACCGGACAGACACGACTCACGAGGAGGAACAGATGCGGGAATTCACCGTGACCGACTTCCAGCGGAACGTCGACGCCTGCGTCGGGGTGGAGGACTCGATCGTCTTCGACGACACCACCTTGGACGTCGAGTTCGCCGAACTCGGCCTGGATTCGCTGGCGGTCTACGAGATCATGACGCGCCTGGAGGAGGACCTGGGCTTTCCCATCCCCGACGAGGACCTCGACGACCTCAAGACGGTCGGGGGAGTGCTCACCTACGTACGCCGCAGGCTCGCGGAGGTGTAGCGGCCGCATGCGTCGGGCGGTGAGACCCCCAGGGTCCCACCGCCCTTCGCATGCGGCCGGCCGCTCACTCCTTCGCGGCCCCGACGACCGCCGCGTCTGCGTCGCCGTTCCCCTCGGCGATCGCCTGCCCGAAGTACGCGGCCGCACAGTCCGTCACCGCGAGGTCCAGGCCCAGCTCGCGGGCGTCCTCCACCACCAGCCGCAGGTCCTTGTGCATCAACGCCGCCCGGAAGGCGGCCGGTTCGTACGCCCCGCTGCGCATCACCTCGGCACGGAACGACATGACCTTGGAGCTGAACCCGCTGCCGCCGATCGCGGCCAGCAGCAGATCACGGTCGAGCCCGGCGTGCTCCCCGTAGCGCACGGCGTCCGCGAGCGAGGCGACCTGGGCACCCAGCAGCAGATTGAACGCCAGCTTCATGGCGGGCGCCCGGCCGACCGGGCCCAGCGGCAGTACGGTGCCGCCCAGCGCCCGCAGCACCGGGCCGGCCGCCTCGACGTCCTCCGGCGCCCCGGAGGCGAGCACCCGCATCGTGCCCTCGCGGGCCTGTGCCGGGTTGCCCACCACACAGGCGTCGACCCAACGGGCCCCGGCCGCCGACGCCTTGGCGGCCGCGCCGCGGGCGTAGCCGGGGGAGACGGTGGAGGTGTTGATCACCAGCATGCCGGGCCGCAGCGTGACCTGGCCGAAGAGGACCTCGTCGACGGCCTTGTCGTCGGCGAGGCTGAGCACGAGCACGTCGGCGGCGTCCGCGGCCTCGGCCGCCGAAGCGGCCAGCGCCGCACCGGCGGCGGCCACCGGGCGCGCCCGGTCGGCGGTCCGGTTGTGGACGGTGACGGGAAAACCGGAGTCGAGCAGGCGCAGCGCCATGCCGCTGCCCATGCTGCCGAGCCCCAGGAAGGCGAGGTGCGGGCCTGTCATCAGCAACCCTTCGTCTGTTTCGTCCGATGGTCAGAGCTTGGCGAGGATCTCCGGCGGCAGGCTGTCCACGGAGAGCTCGGACAGGCACCGCATGGTGCTGTTGCGGAAGTAGGTGAGGAAGCCCTCGACGGTGGAGGTGTCCCTGGGCTCGGCCAGGTACGCGGCGAGCCGCCGCTCGGCCTCCTTGACGCCCTCCTGGGCCGCCATGTGCCGGGCCACGTCGTCCAGCGTTCCGTCGAACCGGATGAAGCGGACCATCCGGTCGTCCTTGATGAACAGCGCGGTGGCCTGGATGCGGCCGATCTCCTTGCCGCTGTCGTCCCGCATGATCGGCGAGCCGGCCCGCTTGAAGTCCGCGAAGATCTCCGCGATCTCCTCCTCGAAGCCGGGCTTGACCTTGTAGGTGATGGCGGCGGTGGGCATGGGTGTCTCCTTCTTGATCGGAACGGGTTGAGAGAAGGCGTCGGCCGTGATGGGCGTGCCGGCCGTCACAGGCCGCCGTCGACGCCGAGCGTGACGCCGGTGACGTAGGCGGCCGCGCCGGACGCCAGGAACAGCACGCTTTGGGCCACCTCCTGCGCGGTCACCAGCCGCCCCAGCGCCGACATCCGGGCCATCCGGGCCCGGATCTCCGGGGACGGCCCGCCGTCCGCGCCGACGTCGACGATCCCGGGCGCGACCGCGTTGACCCGTACGCCCCGCGGGCCGAGCTCCTTGCTCAGCGACCGGGTGAGCCCGATGACGCCCGACTTCGCCGCGCCGTAGTGGGCGCGTGCCGGGACGCCCCGGGCGGCGGCGGAGGAGCCGACCGAGACGACCGAGGCGCCCTGCGCGAGCAGCGGCAGGGCCGCTCTGGTCACCCGGTAGACGGTGGTGAGGTCGGTGTCCAGTACCCGCTGCCACTCCGCCTCCGACAGCTCGGGCAGGGTGGCCGCGGCGTCGACGCCCACATTGTTGACGAGCACATCGAGCGCGGGGCCCGCCTCGCGGCAGGTGTCCATCAGCCGCTGCACGTCCTCGGGCCGGGTCACGTCGGCCCGGACGATCCGGTGCTTTCCACCGGTCTCGGCCAGCTCCCGTGCGACACCGTCCGCGGCCTCGGCATCCGTCCGGTAGCAGCCGACGACATCCGCCCCGGCCCGGGCCAGGGCCAGGGCCGTCTCCCGGCCGATCCCGCGCGTCGCTCCGGTGACAAGCGCCAGCTTGCCGTCCAATCGCTGATCCACTGTGCCTCCAGGCGTGGTCAAACGCTTCGCGTGTACGGCAGACTGTTCCGCCCCCGCCTGGACGGTCGCTGGAGCCGCGGGGCGCCCGTCACGCCCGGTGAGCGCGGTTGGCCGAAGGAACATAAGGAAGCGCCCGCTCCTTGGCCGAAGGCACAGAATCGGGCTGCGGTTCGCCCCTGTCGGGGGAATTCAGGGATAATGGGTCTAGGAGCCGCAGCCCGGATGCTGTCGGTCCGGTGCTGACTCCCCGCCCGCTTTCGCGCAAAACCGCAGGTGAGAGAGTTAGCAATGCGTTTCCTCAATGACCAGAAGCCGCCGTACGACCTGACGTACGACGATGTGTTCATGGTGCCGAGCCGCTCCGCGGTCGGTTCCCGTCAGGGTGTCGACCTGTCCGCCCAGGACGGGACGGGCACCACCATCCCGCTGGTGGTCGCCAACATGACCGCGATCGCGGGCCGCCGTATGGCCGAGACCGTCGCCCGCCGCGGTGGCATCGTCGTCATCCCCCAGGACATCCCGATCGAGGTCGTCACCGAGGTCATCTCCTGGGTCAAGAGCCGCCACCACGTGCTCGACACCCCGATCGTGCTGACCCCGACCCAGACCGTCGCCGACGCGCTGTCCCTGCTGCACAAGCGGGCCCACGGCGCGGGCGTCGTCGTCGACGGCGAGCACCGCCCGGTCGGCGTCGTCACCGAGTCCGACCTGACCGGCGTGGACCGCTTCACGCAGCTGTCCGAGGTCATGTCCAAGGAGCTGCTGCTCCTCGACGCCGACATCGACCCGCGCGAGGCGTTCAACCAGCTCGACGCCGCCCACCGCAAGCTCGCCCCCGCCGTGGACAAGGACGGCAAGCTCGCCGGCATCCTGACCCGCAAGGGCGCCCTGCGCGCGACCCTCTACACCCCCGCCACCGACGCGGACGGCAAGCTGCGCATCGCCGCCGCCGTCGGCATCAACGGCGACGTGGCGGGCAAGGCCAAGGCCCTGCTGGAGGCCGGTGCCGACACCATCGTCGTGGACACCGCCCATGGCCACCAGGAGGGCATGATCTCCGCGGTCAAGGCCGTCCGGTCCCTGGACCCGCAGGTCCCGATCGTCGCGGGCAACATCGTCGCCGCCGAGGGCGTGCGCGACCTCATCGAGGCCGGCGCCGACATCATCAAGGTCGGTGTGGGCCCGGGCGCCATGTGCACCACCCGCATGATGACCGGCGTGGGCCGCCCGCAGTTCTCCGCCGTCCTCGAGTGCTCCGCCGAGGCCAAGAAGTACGGCAAGCACGTGTGGGCCGACGGTGGCGTCCGTCACCCCCGTGACGTGGCGATGGCGCTGGCCGCCGGCGCCTCCAACGTCATGATCGGCTCCTGGTTCGCCGGTACGTACGAGTCCCCGGGCGACCTGCAGCAGACCGCCGACGGCCGGCTGTACAAGGAGAGCTTCGGCATGGCCTCGGCGCGCGCCGTGCGCAACCGCACCTCCGAGGAGTCCGCCTACGACCGCGCCCGCAAGGGCCTGTTCGAGGAGGGCATCTCCACCTCCCGCATGTTCCTCGACCCGGCCCGCCCGGGCGTCGAGGACCTGATCGACTCGATCATCGCGGGCGTCCGCTCCTCCTGCACCTACGCCGGTGCGGGCTCCTTGGAGGAGTTCCAGGAGCGGGCCGTCGTCGGCGTCCAGAGCGCCGCCGGCTACGCCGAGGGCAAGCCGCTGCACGCCAGCTGGCAGTAACCCTCCGTGGTCCCGAAAGGGGCGCGGCCCGGTTCCGGGCCGCGCCCCTTTTTTGCTGTCCGTGTACCGATTCATAACACGACGTGCAACGATCGCCCGCTCTGTGTCCCCGGACGCAATGATCGTCCGCTCATACGCAAGAATGGTGCATTACGAGCGCGGGCCCTGACCTCGTAAGGTCTGCGCAGTACGTGGAGTGGCGGGTACCGCTTGCTCGGCGGTCCCCCCTTGCTACGGGTTTGCTCTGCCCTGCCGGCGCGCCCGCGGGTGATCGCTGTCGGTCACCGCCTCCACCGGCAGAGATGAACGGAGCCACCCAGTGTTGGACCAAGGCATAGCGCCGCCCGCCACCGGTGAGGACCAGCGGACCCCGAAGCAGCAGTCCACCGGCTTCGGCGCGCGCCTCATGCGGCGCAAGCCGGTCGAGCGACTGGTCGCCGAGGGCGGCCAGGGCGAGGGCGGCTCCCTGCGCCGCTCGCTCGGCATGTGGCAGCTGACGATGATCAGCATTGGGGCGACCCTCGGCACGGGCATCTTCGTCGTCCTCGGCCAGGCTGTGCCGCAGGCGGGCCCTGCGGTGATCATCTCGTTCGTCCTCGCGGGCATCACCGCCCTGTTCTCGGCGCTGTCCTACGCCGAGCTGGCGGGCAGCATCCCGGTCTCCGGATCCTCGTACTCCTACGCGTACGCCACCCTCGGCGAGCTCATCGCCTGGGTCTGCGGCTGGTGCCTGATCCTCGAGTACGGCGTCTCGGTCGCGGCCGTGGCCGTCGGCTGGGGGCAGTACCTCAACGAGCTGCTCGACGGCACGATCGGCGTCACCATCCCCGCCGCGCTGGCCAACCCGCCGGGCGTCGACGGCGGCATCTTCAACCTGCCCGCGCTGCTGGTCGTCCTGCTGTGCATGGCGTTCCTGCTGGGCGGCGCCAAGGAGAGCGCCCGCGCCAACACCATCATGGTGGGCGTGAAGATCGTGTCGCTGCTGCTCTTCTGCGCCGTCGCGTACACCGGCATCCGCGCCGGCAACTACAAGCCGTTCATGCCGCTGGGCCTCGGCGGCGTCAGCGCCGCGGGCGCCACGCTCTTCTTCTCCTACATCGGCTTCGACGCCGCCTCCACCGCGGGCGAGGAGGCCAAGGACCCCAAGCGGGACCTGCCGAAGGCGATCATGCTGTCGCTGCTGATCGTCACCGCGCTGTACGTCCTGGTCGCGGCGATCGCGGTCGGTGCCATGCCGTGGGGCCAGTTCAAGGACTCCGAGGCCGCGCTGGCCGGGATCATGAAGGACGTCACCGGCCAGAGCTTCTGGGCCGTGCTGCTCGCCGCCGGTGCGGTCATCGCCATCGCGAGCGTCGTGCTGACCGTGCTCTACGGCCAGACCCGCATCCTCTTCGCGATGTCCCGCGACGGCCTGGTCCCCAAGACCTTCGCCAAGGTCAACCCGCGCAACGGTGTGCCGCGCAGCAACACGGTGATCGTCTCCCTCTTCTGCGGCATCCTCGCCGCGGCGATCCCGCTGGGCCAGCTGGCCGACGCCACGAGCATCGGCACGCTCTTCGCCTTCGCCCTGGTCAACGTGGCCGTCATGGTGCTCCGCCGCACCCGCCCCGGGATGCGCCGCACCTTCCGGGTCCCGTTCGGCCCGCTCTTCCCGGCCATCGGCCTGGTGATGTGCGTGTACATGATGGGCAGCCTCGACGTGGTCACCTGGGAGGTCTTCGGCGGCTGGATGCTCGTCGGCCTCGTCATCTACTTCGCCTACGGCATGAGCCGCTCGAAGCTGGCGACGGAGGGCGCGGAGCTGCTCGAGCCGGTGGCTGTGGAATCCGCGGACGCGGGTGAGCCGAAGGCTGCGGCCAAGGTCGCGGTGAAGGCCGCGGCCAAGGGTGAGGCCAAGGCCGCCGAGGTGAAGAAGGCCGCCGAGCCGAAGAAGACCGGTGAGGAGCCGAAGAAGGCCGCCGAGCCGGGGAAGGCCGCTGAGCCGAAGAAGGCCGCCGGGTCGGCCAAGGCCGGGGCCAAGCCCGCCGCCAAGCCCCGGCCGGCGAGGCCGGGCAAGAATGCCAAGGGCCGGAAGAAGAGCAAGCGACGGCGCTAGCTCGGTCCGGCCGGCTCCAGCGAGAGCGAAACCGCGGGTCGCGTGGGTCCCCTGTACGGGTGACCCCGCGGCCCGCGGGCGTTCCCGGGCCGTTCACCCGGTTCTGGGCGGGCGGAACACCGAAAGCGTGATCTACTGCTCGTGGCAAACAGCAGGTACCCCGTAGAAAAGATCGACCCGCCGTGCGATTGAACGAGCTCGACGAACGCATCGTGCATGCCCTGGCCGAAGACGCCAGGCGCTCCTACGCCGACATCGGCTCGGAGGTCGGCCTCTCCGCGCCCGCCGTCAAACGGCGCGTGGACCGGCTGCGCGCCGAGGGCGCCATCACCGGCTTCACCGTCCGGGTCGACCCCGCCGCCCTCGGCTGGGAGACGGAAGGCTTCATCGAGCTCTACTGCCGCCGCAACACCTCCCCGGAAGCCATCCACCGCGGCCTCTCGCGCTACCCCGAGGTGGCCTCCGCCTCCACCGTCACCGGCGAGGCCGACGCCATCGTCCAGATCTTCGCCTCGGACATGCGTCACTTCGAGCGCGTGCTGGAGCGCATCGCGGGCGAGCCCTTCGTGGAGCGCACCAAGTCGGTGCTGGTGCTCTCCCCGCTGCTGCGCCGCTTCAGCTCCGGCGCACCCTCCTGACCCCTTCCGCCCCGGTCAGCCCTTGGGCAGCGGCTGCGGCTCCCACGGCGCCACCGTGAAGTCGCCGCTCTCGACGATCTCGTAGGGCGCGGAGCTCACGCACTTGGGCAGGTCCTTCATGCTGCTCGGGTCGTTCGTGATCGCCCAGCTGTAGCCGAGCCGGTCCCGCTTGCCCTTGCCCTGGTCGACGACGGTGAAGCCGACCCGCTTTCCCTTGAGACCCGGCTTGTCGGTCCGGGTGACGATGCCGGTGGCCACGGCCACGTTGCCGCCGGAGATCAGGCAGTCGATCCTGCCCTCGGCCCAGGCGCCGCCGCCCTGGACGAAGCGGTGGCTGAAGCCGAACGTGCCCTTCGCCTGCTCCCCGGCACCGTGTGCGTCGAAAGAGAAGTGCACGGTGTCGCCGGAGTAGCGGTACATCTTGGCGGAACCGGTCAGCGCGGGCTCCTTCGCGAAATGGGTGTCCCCGGCGGAGTCGGCGGCGAGCGCCGGGCAGGCGACCGCGGCGGTCAGCAGCAGGGCACCACCGACGGTGGCGAGGCGGGTGCGCGAAGGACGGTTCACGGCAGGCCCTTTCGATGGGCGAGGCGGGACATCGGCCGGTGATCCCGGCCGGTGATCACACTCCCGCGCGGCGCGGTGCGCGCACATCGCGCCAGGGAGTGATCACCGCTCATCCCCATGGCGGGCCGCCGTCGGTCCGCAGGCGTACGAGGGCCCGAATCCGGCCGGTGCGACGACGCGCAACGAATCGCCGCCGATCCCGGCAAAGGCGCAACGAATGTGCCACTGGCACGCAACGTCGGCGCCTTGTCCGGCCGAGAGCGCAAACCGTACCGTCAATGCCACTGACGAATGCGTGTTTGGCCCCCGCCCGCTCGACGCTGAAGAGGACGCATGACACCGCTGCGTATCGCGCTGTACCAAGGCCCCAGTGGTGTTCCCGCCTCGACCGCCGACAGCCTGCACTCCCTCGCCGGCGCCGCCCGCCGGGCCGCGGAGGCCGGGGCGCGGCTGCTGCTGACCAACGAGCTGTACCTCACCGGATACGCCCTCGGGGACACGGCGGCGGACCGTGCCGAGCCGGCCGACGGCCCCGGCGCCGAAGCCGTGGCGGAGATCGCCGCCGAGCACGGCCTGGCCATCGGCTACGGCTATCCCGAGCGCGACGGCGAGGCGGTCTACAACTCCTTCCAGCTGCTCGGTCCGGACGGCGCCGCCCTGGCCAACTACCGCAAGACCCACCTCTTCGGCGCGTATGAGACCGGATCCTTCCGCCCGGGGGACGAGGCCGTCGTCCAGGCCGACTTCGACGGCCTCCGGCTGGGGATCCTGATCTGCTACGACGTGGAGTTCCCGGAGACCGTGCGGGCCCACGCCCTGGCCGGCACCGAGCTGCTGCTGACGCCTACCGCGCTGATGCGGCCGTACGAGATCGTTCCGCAGACGATCGTGCCTGCCCGCGCGTGGGAGAGCCAGCTCTACATCGCGTACGTCAACCGCTGCGGCGAGGAAGGCGACTTCACCTTCGCGGGGCTGTCCTGCCTCGCCGCCCCCGACGGGACCGTCCGGGCGCGCGCGGGCGCCGGTGAGGATCTGATCTTCGCCGACGTCGACCCGGGGCTGCTGAAGGCCTCGCGTGCAGAGACCACCTATCTGGGCGATCGCCGCCCCGAGCTGTACTCGGCGCTCGTCTGAGCTCGCTCGCCCCATCCCCACCCCCCTGCCAGTAGGAGAGTTCAGCCGATGACGTCCACGGTGCCCACTGCCGTCCACGACGAGCAGGCCAAGCCCGCCGAGCCGCCGATCACCATGTTCGGGCCGGACTTCCCGTTCGCCTACGACGACTTCCTGGCCCACCCGGCGGGTCTGGGCCAGATACCGGCCACCGAGCACGGCACCGAGGTCGCCGTCATCGGCGGTGGACTGTCCGGCATCATCGCCGCGTACGAGCTGATGAAGATGGGCCTCAAGCCCGTCGTCTACGAGGCCGACCAGATCGGCGGCCGGCTGCGGACCGTCGGCTTCGAGGGCTGCGAGGGCGAGCTCACGGCCGAGATGGGCGCGATGCGCTTCCCGCCGTCCTCCACCGCCTTCCAGCACTACATCGACCTGGTGGGCCTGGAGACCAAGCCCTTCCCCAACCCGCTCGCGCCGGAGACCCCCTCCACCGTCGTGGACCTCAAGGGCGAGTCCCACTACGCGGAGACGATCGAGGACCTGCCGCAGGTCTACCGCGACGTGGCGAACGCGTGGAACGCCTGCCTGGAGGAGGGCGCGGACTTCTCCGACATGAACCGCGCCATGCGCGAGCGCGATGTGCCGCGCATCCGCGAGATCTGGGCGAAGCTCGTGGAGAAGCTGGACAACCAGACCTTCTACGGCTTCCTCTGCGAGTCGGAGGCCTTCAAGTCCTTCCGGCACCGGGAGATCTTCGGCCAGGTCGGCTTCGGCACCGGAGGCTGGGACACCGACTTCCCCAACTCCATCCTGGAGATCCTGCGCGTCGTCTACACCGAGGCCGACGACCACCACCGCGGCATCGTCGGCGGCAGCCAGCAGCTGCCGCTGCGGCTGTGGGAGCGCGAGCCGCAGAAGATCATCCACTGGGCGCCCGGCACCTCGCTGTCCACGCTGCACGGCGGCACCCCCCGCCCGGCCGTGACCAGGCTGCACCGCACGGCGGGCAATCACATCACGGTCACGGACGCGAGCGGTGACATCCGCACCTACCGGGCGGCGATCTTCACGGCGCAGTCGTGGATGCTGCTGTCGAAGATCGAGTGCGACGACTCGCTCTTCCCCATCGACCACTGGACGGCGATGGAGCGCACCCACTACATGGAGTCGTCCAAGCTGTTCGTGCCGGTCGACCGGCCGTTCTGGCTGGACAAGGCCGTCGACGACAAGGGAAATCCGACCGGGCGGGACGTCATGTCGATGACGCTCACCGACCGGATGACCCGCGGCACCTACCTGCTGGACGACGGGCCGGACAAGCCCGCCGTCATCTGCCTGTCGTACACCTGGTGCGACGACAGCCTCAAGTGGCTGCCGCTGTCGGCGAACGAGCGCATGGAGGTCATGCTCAAGTCGCTCGGCGAGATCTACCCCAAGGTCGACATCCGCAAGCACATCATCGGCAACCCGGTGACGGTCTCCTGGGAGAACGAGCCCTACTTCATGGGCGCGTTCAAGGCGAACCTGCCGGGCCACTACCGCTACCAGCGGCGGCTGTTCACCCACTTCATGCAGGACCGGCTGCCCGAGGACAAGCGCGGCATCTTCCTGGCGGGAGACGACATCTCCTGGACGGCCGGCTGGGCCGAGGGCGCCGTGCAGACCGCACTGAACGCGGTGTGGGGCGTCATGAACCAGTTCGGCGGCGCCACGGACGCCACCAACCCCGGCCCGGGCGACGTCTACGACGAGATCGCGCCCGTCGAGCTGTCGGAGGACTGACCCTCCTCGCTGCCGCCGCCGCACCCGCCCGGTGCGGCGGCGCTTCAGCCCAGGGGTGTGAGCAGACACCGGCTCACCATCCCCACGCTCGCGTCGACGCGGTCCGTGAACTCCTCGGCCAGATCGGGCAGGGAGCGCATCGCCCACAGTGCGCGGAAGGACGCCCAGGCCGCATTGCGCGCGGCCTCCAGCGTCCACGAGCCGACCAGGTGCGTCAGCGGATCGGCCACGTCCAGCAGATCCGGCCCCGGCATCAACTCCTCGCGGATGCGCTCCTCCATGGACGTGAGCAGCTCGCCGATCCGGTGGAAGTCGGCCTCCAGCGCGCGCGGTTCGGCATCGACGGCCCGGCAGGTCTCGGCGAGGGCCAGCGCCAGATCGTGCCCGATGTGGGCGTTGATCCCCGCGAGCGCGAACTGCAGGGGCTGCACGGCCGGATGGCCCCGCAGCTGGAACAGCGGTCGCCAGCAGGCGGGCGTCCGCCGCCCGGCGGAGGCCTGGTCGACGGCGTGCAGAAAGCGCTTGGCGAAGCGCACGTCCAGCTCCGCGGCCGCCTTGCGGTCACGGAACGTGCCGCTCGCCACCCGGCGGCCGACTTCTTCGGTGACCGCCAGATACACCCGGTTGAAGACGGCCACCCCGTCCCTCGGCGGCAGTGCGGCCTCCAGGCTCCGCATCCGCGCCAGTACCCAGTCGATACCGGCGGGCACCGCCGGCTGCGCCCGCGTCATCGTCATATGCACAGAGTGACAGTCGAACACGGAGCGTAGGTGATCGGGCCGGGCATTTAACTCGAACGGGTGAACGGATCGCCGGGTCCGGGCGGCTTCAGCTCTGGGGCGGTGTCAGCTCCGGGGTGGTGTCCCGCCCTGTACCGGGCCGCCTTCGCCCGCGGTGTCGTCGTAACCGCTGGTCCCCGAGTCCAGCAGCGGCCCCTGCTGCTTGAGGTGCGCCGGGGCCATGGCCCGCAGGGCGTGGTAGCCGCTGATGACCACGATCGTGCCCAGCGCGATGCCGCTCAGCTCGAAGTTCCGGCTGATCTTGAGGCTGACGCCGCCGATGCCGATGATGACGCCCGCCGCCACCGGCACCAGGTTCAGCGGATTGCGCAGATCCACCTTGTTGTGCACCCAGATCTGCGCACCCAGCAGGCCGATCATGCCGTAGAGGATCACGGTGATGCCGCCCAGGACGCCGCCCGGGATGGCCGCGACGACCGCGCCGAACTTGGGGCAGAGGCCGAAGAGCAGCGCGAAGCCGGCGGCCGCCCAGTAGGCGGCGGTGGAGTAGACGCGGGTGGCCGCCATGACGCCGATGTTCTCGGAGTAGGTGGTGTTGGCCGGGCCGCCCACCGCCGTGGAGAGCACGGTCGCCACGCCGTCCGCCGAGATCGCGGTGCCCAGCTGGTCGTCCAGCGGATCGCCCGTCATCTCGCCGACCGCCTTGACGTGCCCGGCGTTCTCCGCGATCAGTGCGATGACGACCGGCAGCGCCACCAGCGCCGCCGACCAGCCGAAGCTGGGCCCGTGCAGCGAGGGAAGGCCGATCCAGTCGGCCTTGGACACCCCCGACAGGTCCAGCCGCCAGTGGTCCACCGCCTCGGTGCCGCCGTGCACCGAGTGGATCTTCCCGAAGATCCGGTCGAAGACCCACGAGACCGCATAGCCGAAGACCAGCCCGAGGAAGATCGCGATCCGTGACCAGAAGCCCCGCAGGCACACCACCGCGAGCCCGGTGAAGAGCATGGTCAGCAGTGCCGTCCACTGGTCCTGCGGCCAGTACGTGCGCGCGGTCACCGGCGCCAGGTTGAAGCCGATCAGCATGACCACCGCGCCGGTGACCACCGGCGGCATCGCCGCGTGGATGATCCGCGCCCCGAAGGTCCGCACCGCGAGACCGGCGAGGAAGAGGGCCACGCCGACCACGAGGATCGCCCCCGTGACGGCGGCGCTGTCACCCCCCTGCGCCCGGATGATCGCAGCCACCCCGACGAAGGAGAGGCTGCACCCCAGATAGCTGGGCACCCGGCCGCGCGTCGCGAGGAGGAAGAGGATCGTGGCGACGCCCGACATCATGATCGCCAAGTTGGGGTCCAGGCCCATGAGCACCGGAGCGACGAACGACGCCCCGAACATGGCGACCACGTGCTGGGCGCCGAGCCCCGCGGTCCTGGGCCAGGTGAGCCGCTCGTCCGGTCTGACGACGGCGCCGGGGGCGGGGGTGCGCCCGTCGCCGTGCAGAGTCCAGCGCACGCCGAGGCCCATGACGTCTCCCGATGTCTCGCGTTGTGATGATCCGGTCAATGCTAAGCCGGGCCGTGCGGTGCCCCGCGCTCCGGCGGAGGGGCCCCCGCCCCTGTGGCCCCGCCTCGCGGTGTTGCTGCGATCGGCGCAATTAACACCTCGTAGGGCTGTATGCCTGCGACCTTCGGCAGCTCCTCGGCGTGTGCGAGGTATGCGTTCGGTGTCCGATTTCCTGCACTACAGGAGACACACATGCGTAAGTTCGTCGGCCGCTCTGCGGCCGCCGCGATTCTCGCTGCGGCAGTCATCGTTCCGGTTTCCGGAGTGGCCCAGGCAGCGCCACAGGTCGTGCCGGCCAACCAGTCGTGGGACCACGACCACGGCCGTGACCACGACGACTGCGACCGTGGGGGCCACAGCTGGGGCCGTGACGGTGGCTGGAGCCGTGAGGAATGGACCCGTAGCGACCGCTGGGGCGGTGGCTGGGGCGGTGGCTGCGGCGGCGGTAACCGCTGGGGTGGCAACTGGGGCAACTGGGGTGGCAACTGGGGTGGCATCCTCGGCCTCGGCTGGGGCTGGAACCACCACAAGCACCATGGAGACTGGGGCAACTGGGGTGGCGGCTGGGGCGGTAACTGCGGCTGGAGCAACTGGGGTGGCAACTGGGGTGGCGGCCGCGGGGAATGCGGCAGTTGGGGTCGTGGCCGCGAGGGCGGCTGGGAGCGTGGCCGCGAGGGCGGCTGGGAGCGTGGCCGCGAGGGCGGCTGGGAGCGTGACCGCTGCGACCGTGACCGCGACCGCTGCGACCACGGCCGCGACCGCCGCGACCGCGACTGCGACCACGGTCGCCGCGACGACCGCCGCGACGACCGTCGTGACGACCGTCGTGACGACGGCCGCCGCGACCGTGACTGCGACCACGGCCGTGACCGGCACGACGGCGGCCGTCACCACGGCAACCGTGTAACCCTCTGACCGCTCGCGCCTGACGGTCCCCTTTCACCGCGGGCCGTGGGCGACCCCCTCCGGGGTCGTTCCGCGGCCCGCGGCGGCGTTCCGGGCCGGAACCCGCTCCCCGGACGCGTCAGCAGGAGCCCATGTCCTGCCACACCCCCCACTCGCCGGTGGTACCCGGTTCCTCGCCCTGCGTCCACCACTTCGCCTTCCAGGTGTGCGCCTTCCAGGAGACGGTGACCCCGCCGTTGTACGCGGCCGCCTTGTCCCAGGGCGCGGCCGTGCACGTCCCGCCGGTGGGCGTGGCCGTGGGGCTGCCGGTCGGCGTGGGGGTGGATCCGCCGGGGTCGACGACCGTCGTGCCGCGGGCCAGGTCCCCGGCCAGGGCATAGGTCTTCCCGCCGAAGCTCACCGTCCAGTTGGAGGGCGTGGCAGCGGGCAGGTAGTAGACGTAGTCGAGGTCCGCCGAGGCGCCCGGGGCGAGCGGCTGGGAGGCGGGCAGCTTCACCGACACGCGGTTGTAGTCGCCCTTGAGGCCGCCGATGTTGTCCGGCGCGTTGTGATCGCTGCGGATCACCTTGAGCCCCCAGCCCGACTGGTCCTTGGCGTTGCCCGGTGCGGAGCTGCCGTAGTCGAACTGGAACTCCGCGCCGCCGGGGAGGGTGGTCTTGGTGTTGTTGGCGAGGTGGATCTTGGGGTTGATGGGGTAATTCGAGTCGCCGAGCGGGAAGTTGACGAGGCTGGCGTCGACGGCCAGCGCTTCGGACGGCAGGTCGGTGGTGGCGCGCCGGGCGCCGTAGGCCGGGGCGGCCTTGAAGGCGTCGTACATCGCCGAGGTGAGGGTGGAGCCCGGTTCGTGCTGGCCCTTGGCGGCGTTCCAGCCGTAGTCGCCCGCGAGCTCCCAGACCATCGTGCCGCCGAGGCCCTTGTCGATCACGTACTGCGCTTTGGCCTTCACCGACTGCTCGTCCTCGGTGGACAGGAAGACCTTCTTCTCGGCGTTCCAGAGCCAGGGCGCGGTCAGCGTGGCGTCGTAGTTGCGGACGTACGAGCCGGTGAGCCTGGTGCCGGCCGGGAAGCCGTACCGGGTGGCGTAGTCGCCGACGATGCCCTTCTCCAGGTTCTTCGCGTGCCACATCGGGTTGGAGCCGGCCGGGGACTCCTTGCCGTCGTCGTCGTTGTCGTGCCAGAGGTCGTCGATGCCGACCGCGCCGTCGCCACAGCTGGTCAGCCCCGATCCGGCCGGGCAGGTGGTGGTCTTCGCCGTGCCCCACAGGCCGTTCGAGCCGCCGGTGACGTTCTTCCAGCCGCGGGTGTAATACGGCAGGCCCAGATTGATCCGCCCTGGGGGCAGCGCGCCGCGGAAGTAGTGGTAGGCCCAGTCGCCGTTGAGGTAGCCGATGCCGCCGTACTGCGGGGTGGTGTAGACGCCCCACTTGGCGAGCTCCGCGTCCTTTCCGTCGTCGTACAGGGCGGCATTGGGTCCGACGAATTCGTTCCAGGCGCCGTGCAGGTCGTACGACATCACATTGACGTAGTCCAGGTATTTCGTGGCCCGGTACGTCTCCATGCCCCGCAGCAGATAGCCGGAGGAGGGGGCGGCGACGGACAGCAGATAGTGCCTGCCGTCGGCGGCGCCCGCCCGGTCGAGCTTTTCCCGCAGGGTTTTCAGCAGCGCCGCATAGCCCTGGTCGAGACCGCCGCGCCGGGCGTTGGCGAGCGTCCAGTCCTTGGGGTTTCCGGCGTCCTTCATCGACGTCGGGTACTCGTAGTCGATGTCGACGCCGTTGAAACCGTATTTCTTGACGAAGGCGACGGCCGAATCCGCGAAGGTGTCGATTCCGGACTGGTTCACCGAGCCGTCGGCATTGGTGGCCGTCTTGTAGAAGCCGCCCGAGTCGACGCGTTTTCCGTGCTCGTCGAGGTAGCCGCCGGTCTCCGCCCAGCCGCCCACCGATATGAGCGTCTTGACGTCCGGGTGCTGCTTCTTGAATTTGCCGAGCAGATTGAAGTGGCCCTGGTAGGGGAGGGCGGGGTCCATCTCGGCTCCGGGGACGCCCGGCCACGTCATTCCGGTGGCGGGGTTGTCCGGGCCGTCCGCGCCGACGGAGATCTTGTCGTCCGGGCCGACGTGGGCGAAGGCGTAGTTGAGGTGGGTGACCTTCTCCCACGGGATGTCGGGGACGAGGTAGGCGGGGGTGCCGTCCTTGCCGGTGCGCCAGCCGGTGAAGTAGCCGATGACGCGGCGCTGGTGCCCGTCGCCCATCTTCTCCCGGCCTGCGGAGTCGTAGACGGAACAGTAGGGGACCTCGACGCCCGGGGTGATGTAGAGGCCGTCGGGGCGGCAGGCGGACTGGTCCTCGGCATGCGAGACGGCAGTGGAGAGGGTGCCGGTGACCAGTCCCGCGAGCGCGGCGCCGGCGGCCGCCAGCGCGGCCGTGCGTCTGCGGAGCCAGGGCGTTCTGCTGCGGGGCAACACGATCGGGTCCTCCAGTGGGGGGCTCGTGAGAGCGGTGAGGGGGGTGCGCCGTGCTGTGGCCCCTGATGTGCGCACACCAGACGCCGTACTCCTCGGAGGTGTGGCAGAGGTTAAGAGGACTAGACCAGTTGGTCAATAGGTCTGTACCAAGTCCGCGAGTTGGGGGGAGAAGACCCCGCCGCATGGGCGATGTGAACCGGCGCACTCTGTCAAGTCCCCGTGGACACTGCGGCGCCCCCCGGCGTACGCTCAAAGGCGTCAGAGCTGCGGTATTCAAGAAACCGCAGCTCAGGCACGCTGTACCATCAATCGAGAACTATTTACGCAGCGCACTCCGGGGTCGGTGAAAGTCCGAACCGGCGGTTACAGTCCGCGACCCGTCCGCAGCCAGCGGCCGGTTGACCAGGTGAAATTCCTGGACCGACGGTTAAAGTCCGGATGGGAGGCAGTGCGCGGCGGGCCCGCATCGGCACACCGTCACAGGTGGCGCGGATGGTCTGCCCCTCTATCCACGGGCAGTCCCGCACCCCCTGTTTCTGTATCACCCCGTTGTGGTCTACCCGCTTCTTGTCGTCCCCGACGACAGCCCCGGAGTCCGTGCCCGAAGAGGCAGGAGGACCCCGGTGGCCACCGCGACCGAAGCAGACGCGATGCGACGCGCCATCGCGCTCGCTGCTCGCGCTCTCGGCTCGACCAGCCCCAACCCCGTCGTCGGCTGCGTCATCCTCGATGCCCTGGGCCACACCCTCGGCGAGGGCTGGCACCGACGGGCCGGCGGCCCGCACGCCGAGGTCGAGGCTCTGCGCGCCGCCGCCGACGCCGGCCACGAGGTCCGGGGCGCCACCGCCGTCGTCACCCTCGAACCCTGCAACCACACCGGCCGCACCGGCCCCTGCGCCGGGGCGCTCATCGACGCCGGCATCGCCCGCGTCGTCTACGCCGTGGCCGACCCCAACCCCACCGCCACCGGCGGCGCCGCCACGCTGGACGCGGCGGGCGTCGACGTCGAAGGCGGGCTGTGCGCCGACGAGGCCGCCGCGGGCAACGCCGCCTGGCTCACCTCCGTCCTGCACCACCGCCCGTTCGTGGTGTGGAAGTACGCCGCCACCCTCGACGGCCGCAGCGCCGCCGCCGACGGCACCAGCCGCTGGATCACCTCCGCCGAGTCCCGCGCCGACGTCCACCGGCTGCGCGCCGAGGCCGACGCGGTCGTGGTCGGCTCCGGCACCCTGCGCGCCGACGACCCGCACCTGGCCGTGCGCGGCCCCCTCCCGGAGCGGGCCGCCGTCACCCAGCCGCTGCGCGTCGTCGTCGACACCACCGCCTGCATCACCGCCGAAGCCCGCGTCCTGGACGACGCCGCCCCGACCCTCGTCGCCGTCGGCGAGGACGCCGACACCGGGCACCTGCCCGGCGTGGAGATCGCACGGCTGCCCCGCGACAAGACCGGAGTCGACGTCCACGCCCTGCTCACCGAGCTCTACCGGCGCGGCGTCTGCTCCGTCCTGCTCGAAGGCGGCTCCACGCTCGCCGGCGCCTTCCTCGCCGCGGGCCTGGTCGACCAGGTCATTGGATACCTCGCGCCCGCCCTGCTCGGCGCCGGACCCGGGGCCCTGGGCGACGCCGGCATCGGCACCATCGCCCAGGCCATGCGCCTCGACATCACCGACGTCACCCGGCTCGGCCCCGACCTGCGCATCACCGCCACCCCCGTCACCACCTCCGAGGAGAGCTGAAGTGTTCACCGGAATCGTCGAAGAACTGGGCGAAGTCGTCGCCGTCGAAAACCTCGGCGACAGCTCCCGCTTCCAGCTGCGCGGCCCCGTCGTCACCGACGGCGCCAAGCACGGCGACTCGATCGCCGTCAACGGCGTCTGCCTCACCGTGGTCGACACCTCCGACGGCACGTTCACCGCCGACGTCATGGCCGAGACCCTCAGCCGCTCCTCTCTCGGCGCCCTCACCGCCGGCTCCCGCGTCAACCTCGAACGCCCCATGGCGCTCGGCGGACGCCTGGGCGGCCACCTCGTCCAGGGCCACGTCGACGGCACCGGCACCATCATCGAGCGGACGCCCGCCGAGCACTGGGAGATCGTCAAGATCGCCCTCCCGGCGGAGCTGAGCCGCTACGTCGTGGACAAGGGCTCCATCACCGTCGACGGCGTCAGCCTGACCGTCGTCGAGGCCGGCGACGACTACTTCACCATCAGCCTCATCCCCACCACGCTTGCGCTGACCACCCTCGGCCTGAAGAAGGCCGGAGACCCGGTCAACCTCGAGGTCGACGTCCTCGCCAAGTACGTCGAGCGCCTCCTGGGCGGCCGCGGCACCGAGGAGCCCGTCGCATGAGCGCCGTCGACTGGCTGGGCGGCGAGGCGTTCGCGGCCTTCGGGCAGCACGTCATCTGGTCCGACATGATCGGCAACACCATCGGCCTGGCCGCCCTCGCCCTCGGCTGGCGCCGGTCCATATGGAGCTGGCCCGCACAGCTCCTCTCCGGCCTCGTGCTCGTCGCCGCCTACGCCTCCGCCCACCTCAGCGGCGGCATCGGCAAGCAACTGCTGGTCATCGGCGTCGCCCTGTGGGGCTGGCAGCAGTGGCAGCGCGGCAAGCGCAACGCCCAGGACGGCACCCTCGCCGTCCGCTTCGCCACCGGGCGCGAGCGCACCGTGCTGCTCGCCGGCACCGCGCTGGGCACCCTCGCCGTCGGCGGCCTCTTCACCGCCGTCCCCCAGCTCTCCTGGAACCCCTGGCCGGACGCGTACATCTTCGTCGGCACCCTCGCCGCGATGGTCGCCCAGGCCCGCGGGCTGGTCGAGTTCTGGTTCGCCTGGCTGCTCGTCGACGTGGTGGGCGTCCCGCTCGCCTTCACCAGCGGCCTGGCCTTCTCCGGCTTCGTCTACATCATCTACCTCGCCCTCGTCCTGTGGGGCATGCGCGACTGGTGGCTGCGCTCGCGCACCGCCCGTACCGGCGCCGAGCGCGCGCCCCTCTCGGAAGGAGTCACGGCATGACCGCCCTGCAGACCTGGTACGGCACCGACGACGGTGACGTCATCACCCTCGACCCCGTCGAGCGCGCCATCGCCGACATCGCGGCCGGCCGGCCCGTCGTCGTCGTGGACGACGCCGACCGCGAGAACGAGGGCGACCTGATCGTCGCCGCCGAGAAGGTCACCACCGAGATCGTGGCCTTCATGATGAGCGAGTGCCGCGGCCTGATCTGCGTGCCGATGGAAGAGCCCGACCTCGACCGGCTCGACCTGCCCCAAATGGTCGAGCGCAACACCGAGTCGATGCGCACCGCCTTCACCGTCTCCGTCGACGCCACCCGCGCCCACGGCACCGACACCGGCATCTCCGCCGCCGACCGCGCCACCACCATCCGCCTGCTCGCCGACCAGGCCGCCGTCCCCGGCGACTTCGTCCGCCCCGGACACGTCTTCCCGCTGCGCGCCAAGCCCGGCGGCGTCCTGGTGCGCAACGGCCACACCGAGGCCGGCGTCGACCTCGCCCGCCTCGCCGGGCTGCGCCCGGCCGCCGCCATCGTGGAGATCGCCGGCGAGGACGGCGCCATGCTGCGCCTGCCCGAGCTCGTCCCCTTCGCCCGCAAGCACGGCCTGTCGATCATCTCCATCGAGGACCTGATCGCCTACCGCGAATCCTCCGAGCCCACCGTCCGGCGCGAGGCCGCGACCCGGCTGCCCACCGCCCACGGCGACTTCCGCGCCTACGGCTACCGCTCCACCCGCGACGGCGTCGAGCACATCGCGCTCGTCGCCGGAGACCTCGGCGACGGCGAGGACGTCCTGGTGCGGGTCCACTCCGAGTGCCTGACCGGCGACGTCTTCGGCTCGCTGCGCTGCGACTGCGGCCCGCAGCTGCAGGCCTCCCTCGAACGGATCACGGCCGAGGGCCGCGGCGTCGTCCTCTACCTCCGCGGCCACGAGGGACGCGGCATCGGCCTGCTGCCCAAGCTGCGCGCCTACGAGCTGCAGGAGGGCGGCCGAGACACCCTCGACGCCAACCTCGACCTGGGCCTGCCCGCCGACGCCCGCGACTACGCCGCCGGGGCGCAGATCCTCACCGACCTCGGGGTGCGCTCCCTGCGGCTGATGACCAACAACCCCGACAAGACCGCCGCCCTGGTCCGGCACGGCCTCAAGGTCACCGGCCGCGAGCCCATGCCCGTACAGGCCGGCGAGCACAACCTGGGCTACCTGCGCACCAAGCGCGACCGCATGGGCCACGATCTGCCGTGGCTGGACACCGACCGCGTGTCCGCCTGCGGCAACCAGTGATCAGAAACCGACCGAGGAGACGAAGAGACGTGAGCGGCAAGGGCGCCCCCGAGCTGAGTGTGAAGAACTGCCAGGACCTGCGGGTGGCCGTGATCGCCGCGCAGTGGCACGAGAAGGTGATGGACGGCCTCGTCGACGGCGCGCTGCGCGCCCTGCACGAGCTGGGCATCGACGAGCCGACGCTGCTGCGCGTCCCCGGCAGCTGGGAGCTGCCCGTCGTCGCCAAGGCCCTCGCCGGCCGCGGCTACGACGCGGTCGTGGCCCTCGGCGTGGTCATCCGCGGCGGCACCCCCCACTTCGAGTACGTGTGCCAGGGCGTCACCCAGGGCCTCGCCCAGGTCTCCGCCGACAGCGGTGTCCCCATCGGCTTCGGCGTGCTCACCTGCGACACCGAGGAGCAGGCCCTGGACCGCGCCGGACTCGACGGCTCGGCCGAGGACAAGGGCCACGAGGCGGTCACCGCCGCCGTCGCCACGGCCGTCATCCTCCGCTCGGTCGCGGAGCCCTGGCACTGACCGGTGCCGGGACCGGCGTAGGGTAGGACCACCATGTCCAAGAAGACGTTCGAGGAGCTCTTCGTCGAGCTCCAGCAGAAGGCCTCCGGCGACCCCGCCACGTCCCGCACCGCAGAGCTGGTGGGCAAGGGCGTCCATGCCATCGGCAAGAAGGTCGTCGAGGAGGCCGCCGAAGTGTGGATGGCCGCCGAGTACGAGGGAGCCGAGGCCACGGCCGAGGAAATCTCCCAGCTCCTGTACCACCTTCAGGTGATGATGGTGGCCCGGGGCATCTCCCTGGACGACGTCTACGCCCACCTCTGACCGGCCCCGCGCCGGTCACACCGTCACCGACCCCATCCCCACGCACGAAGGAAACCGACCTCATGCTGCGCATTGCCGTCCCCAACAAGGGTTCTCTCTCCGAGCCTGCGTCGGCGATGCTCCATGAGGCCGGCTACCGCCAGCGCAAGGACCGCAGGGAGCTCGTCCTCGTCGACGCGGCGAACGAGGTCGAGTTCTTCTTCCTGCGCCCCCGCGACATCGCCGTCTACGTCGGCTCCGGCAAGCTCGACATTGGCATCACCGGCCGCGACCTGCTGCTCGACTCCGGCTCCCGGGCCGAGGAGATCATGCAGCTGGGCTTCGCCGGGTCGACCTTCCGCTACGCCACCCGGCCCGGCACCGCCAAGGACGTCTCCGAGTTCGGCGGGATGACGATCGCCACCTCCTTCGCCGGCCTGGTCACCAAGCACCTCGCCGACAACGGCGTGGACGCCTCCGTCGTCCACCTCGACGGGGCCGTGGAGACCGCCATCCAGCTGGGCGTCGCCGAGGTCATCGCGGACGTCGTGGAGACCGGCACCACGCTGCGCAACGCCGGGCTGGAGATCATCGGCGAGCCGATCCTCAAGTCCGAGGCCGTCGTGATCCGCCGCACCGGCGCCCCGGCCGACGACCCCAAGGTGCAGCAGTTCCTCCGCCGCATGCAGGGCGTCCTCGTGGCCCGCCGCTACGTGATGATGGACTACGACATCCGCGTGGAGCACGTCGAGCGCGCCGTCGCCCTCACCCCGGGCCTGGAGTCGCCCACCGTCTCCCCCCTGCACCACGAGGGCTGGGTCGCGGTCCGCTCGATGGTCCCGGCCAAGGACGCCCAGCGCATCATGGACGAGCTGTACGAGCTCGGCGCCCGCGCCATCCTCACCACCGGCATCCACGCCTGCCGCCTCTGACCGGCGCACCTCCGACCGGCGAAGTGCCCGACCGCGAAAGAACGTACGACGTGCCCACCCCCGTGCCCTCCGGCCTCCCCGAGCTGCCCGTCACCTTCCGCCCGACCCGCACCAGGGTCGTGCTGCTGAGCATCGGCGCCGCCCTGCTCGCCGTGCTCACGGTGCTGTCGCTGATGCTGGAGGCCTTCACCACGGGGGACCGGGCCACCTTCATCGGCACCGGGCTCCTCGTCTTCGGCGTGCTCGTGCTGCTCAGCCGCCCCAAGGTCGTCGCCTCCGACGAGGGGGTGACGGTGGTGAACCTGACGACCAGCCGGAAGCTGGCCTGGGCGCAGATCGTCCGGGTCAATCTGCGGGCCGGCGACGCCTGGGTGCACCTCGACCTCTCCGACGGAACGAGCCTGCCGGCCATGGGCATCCAGCCCGGCATCGCCAAGGACCAGGCCGTCGCCGACGCCCGCGCGCTGCGCGCCCTCGTCGAAGCGCACGGCACCGCGGGCTCCGCCACCTGACGGGCGCCGCGGCCCCGCACGGGGTGCTGGCCGCCCCGGACGCCACTTCCTTGATTACTCTGGTGCCACGGGCACACACGTGCCCCGCCCCTGCCGGGGCACCTGCGAACCGAGGAGTGACGTACTCCGGCAATGGACGGATCGTCCTGTAGTACCTGCGCCGCCCCCTACCGCGAGGCGGCGTCATGAGTATCACCGTGTCTCTGCTGCTGCTTGCGGCAGCGCTGCTCCTGATCCTGGCGAACGGCTTCTTCGTCGCCGCCGAGTTCGGTCTGGTGACCGTCGAGAAGCCGGAGGCCGAGCGGGCCGCGGCCGACGGCGATCCCCGGGCCCGGACCGTGGTCGCCTCCCTTCGTGAGCTCTCCTTCCAGCTGTCGGGCACCCAATTGGGCATCACCATCACCTCCTTGGTGGTGGGCATGCTCGCCGAGCCCGCGCTGGGCAGCCTGCTGACCGGCCCCTTCACGGCGGCCGGGCTGCCGGGCGGCGCCGCACCCGGTGCGGCCGTGGTGACCGGCATGCTGGTGGCCTCCGCCGTACAGATGGTCATCGGCGAGCTGGTGCCCAAGAACTGGGCCGTCTCCCGGCCGCTCCAGGTCGCGCGGTTTGTCGCCGGCCCGCAGAGCGCCTTCTCCCATCTCTTCCGCCCCGTGATCACCCTGCTCAACACGGTCGCCAACCGGCTGGTGCGCGCCCTGGGCGTGGAGCCCGCCGAGGAGCTGGCCTCCGCCCGTACCCCCGGCGAACTGGTCTCCCTCGCCCGGCACTCGGCCCGGGCCGGCGCCCTGGAGCAGGACACCGCCGACCTGTTCGTGCGGACCCTCTCGCTCGGCGGCCTGACGGCCCAGCACGTGATGACGCCCCGGGTGAAGGTCAGCGCCCTGCAGTCCACCGCGACCGCCGAGGACGTCCTCAACCTCACCCGCGCCACCGGCCTGTCCCGCTTCCCGGTCTACCGGGAGCGGCTGGACGAGGTCGTGGGCATGGTCCACCTCAAGGACGCCCTCGCGGTGCCCGGCCACGACCGGCTGCGCACGCCCGTCGGGCGGATCGCCGTGGCCCCCATGCTCGTGCCCGAAACCCTGCCCGTGCAGCCGCTGCTGGAGCGGCTGCGCAGCGAGCAGCCGATAGCCGTGGTCGTCGACGAGTACGGCGGCACGGCCGGGGTGGTCACGCTGGAGGACATCGTCGAAGAGCTCGTCGGCGAGGTGCGCGACGAGCACGACGCCGCGGACGCCGACCGGCCGGAGCTGGCACCGGTCGCCTGTGAGGACGGGCGCTCCGCGTGGGACGCCGACGGCGGCTGCCGGGTCGACGCGCTGCGGCGCATCGGCCTGCAGGCGCCCGACGGCCCGTACGAGACCGTCGCCGGTCTCGTCGCCGACCTGCTGGGACGCATCCCCGCCGCCGGGGACACCGCCGAGCTGCCCGGGTGGCGGCTGTCGGTGCGCCGGGTGGGGCACCACCGGGCCGAGCGGGTGCGGATCGTCCGTGCGGAGGCCGCCAAGGCGATCGTGGGGGAGCAGCGATGAGCCTGCTGCAACTCCTCTTCGCCGTGTTGCTGGTCCTGACCAACGGCTTTTTCGTGGGTGCCGAGTTCGCCCTGGTCTCCGTGCGGCGGAGCCAGATCGAGCCGAAGGCCGCCGAGGGCTCGGGCCGGGCCCGGACCGTCCTGACCGGACTGGAGAACCTGCCACAGATGATGGCGGCCGCTCAGTTCGGCATCACCGTCTGCTCGCTGACGCTCGGTGCGGTCGCCGAGCCGACCGTGGCGCGGCTGCTGGAGCCCGCCTTCCACGCGGCCGGTCTGCCCGAGGGGCTGATCCACCCGCTGGGCTATGTGATCGCGCTGGCCCTGGTGGTCTTCCTGCACCTGGTCATCGGCGAGATGGTGCCGAAGAACCTGGCGATGTCGGCCCCCGACCGGGCGGCGCTGTGGCTGGGCCCCGGGCTGGTGGCGTTCGCCCGGGTGTGCCGCCCGGTGACCCGGCTGCTGGGCGCCTGCGCCCACGGTGTCCTGCGGCTCTTCCGCGTCGAGCCCAAGGACGAGGTGGAGGCGGTGTTCACCAGCGAGCAGCTCAACCGGCTGGTCGAGGACTCGCTCCAGGCCGGCCTGCTGGAGCCCGAGCAGCAGGAGCGGCTGGAGGACGCCCTGGGGCTGGGCAGCCGCCCGGTCACGGACGTCCTGCTCGATCCCGCCACGCTGGTGACGGTCGATCCTTCGGTGACGCCCCGGCAGGTGGAGGAGCTGACGGTGCGCACCGGATACTCGCGCTTCCCCGTCCGCGCCCCCGGCCGCGGCGGCTCCTTCATGGGCTATTTGCACGTCAAGGACGTCCTCGACTTGGAGGACCGGGACCGGGCCGTGCCGCAGCGCGTCTGGCGGCGCGTGGAGACGCTCCGCGCCGAGCTGCCGCTGGACGATGCGCTGACGGTGATGCGCAGGGCCGCCGCCCACCTGGCCGCGGTGACCGACGCGTCGGGGCGGGTGCTGGGCCTGGTCGCCCTGGAGGACGTGCTGGAGATGCTGGTGGGCGAGGTGCGGGACCCGGCGCACCGGGACGTTCCGGAAGCGCGGGTGCCGAGGGAGCGGGGCGTGGTGGTGCCGGGCTGAGCGCGGCGCCCGCCGTCAGGGCGACGGGTCCTGGGGGTCCCGCGCGTCGCCCTGGCGGCGGTGCGGGGAGCCCCAGCCCGGTCCGGAGAGCACCTCTCCGTAGGCCTGCATCAGATCCGGCAGCCGCAGTGTCGCGAGGTCGTCGCGCGTCGGCGTCCCCGCGTATCCCGACAGCCGCAGATCCCGGTAGGCGCAGCTCTTCTCGTACAGGGTGCGCAGGAAACGGCCGTTGCCCAGCTCGTCGATCCAGCCCTGCTCGACGACGTGGCCGCTGATGCTGCGCAGCTCCTCCAGCGCTTCCTCGTCCCAGCTGTCGCCGTTCTCCGCGGCGAGGACCTCGCCGATGCTGGTGAGTTCGGAGGGGCGGTAGCTGGGGAAGTCGACCCGTGTGGTGAAGCGGGAGCCGAGTCCGGGGTTGGCGGCGAGCAGCCGGTCCATGCCCTCCGGATAGCCGGCGAGGATGACCACCAGCCGGTCGCGGTTGTCCTCGGCGCGTTTGAGCAGCACCTGCAGCGCCTCGTCGCCGTAGGCGTCGCCCTTGCTGTAGCCGGAGTTGGACAGGCTGTACGCCTCGTCGACGAAGAGCACCCCGCCGAGGGCCGAGTCGATCAGCTCATTGGCCTTGACGGCCGTCTGGCCCAGGAACTCGCCGACCAGGTCGGCCCGCTGGGCCTCCACCAGGTGGTCGCCGCCGAGCAGCCCGAGGGCGTAGAAGACCCGGCCGAGGATGCGGGCGACCGTGGTCTTGCCGGTGCCGGAGGGGCCGGAGAAGACGAAGTGGCGCTTGGGGGGCTGGACCGGCAGCCCCTGCCCGGCCCGCAGCCGGGCCATGTGCAGCTGCGCCGACAGCGCCCGCACCTGCCGCTTGACCGGCTCCAGGCCCACCATCCGCTCCAGCTCGGTCAGGGCCTTGGCCAGGAGGACGGGATCGGAGCGGCCGGGCAGCGGCTGGGATCCGGGCTGGGCGGGGAGGCGGAACTTCTCGCGCACCCCGTCCGCCTCCACCGCGGTGCTGCCCGCCGGTTCGAGGCCGGTGCCGGTGAGTACGTCCCGGCCCTCCAGGGGGTCGGCGGCGCTCAGGGCCTCGCTCTCGCCGCCCGGGTCCGGGCCTTCCGGCGACGGGCCGCCCAGCGGTACGGACGTCAGGTCCACCGGGTCCCCCAGGCCGTCCCCGTCCGCGATGGCGGTCAGTCGGGCCGAGGTGTCCATGAACGCGGGGTCCACGCGGTGCACGGCACGGTAGAGCGGCAGGGCGGCGGCGCTGCGGCCGGTGCCCTCGTGGGCACGGGCCAGCCAGTAGCGCAGCTCCTTGCGCTGCGGCTGTTCGCTGCGGCAGCGCATCAGCGCGGCCGCCAGCAGCGGTTCCGCCTGCCCGTACATCTCCAGGCGCACCCGGGCCATCCCGCCGAAGAGCCCGGCCTCGATGCCGAGCAGCGGATCGTCGAGCAGCTGCTCGGTGTGGCGCACGAGCTGGTCCCAGTCCTTGACCAGGTAGGCGCGGCAGGCGTGCAGGAAGCGCACCTGCGGGTCGGTTTCGACCGGCGGGCAGCCCGCGAGCGCCCGGTCGAGCTCGGGCACGTGCCGGCCGTCGAGCCAGTGAGAGGCATGGGCGAGCAGCAGATCGCGGCTGCTCTCCAGCACCGGCTGTACCCACCAGCCCAGCCAGTACCAGGAGTTCAGCGGCCGCCGGTGGCGGGCGCGCTGTTCGCCGAAGCGGTCGCGGTGGCGGAACATCCGCAGCAGCGCGGTGGTGGTGTCGGCGCGCAGCGCGTGCAGGCCGAGCCAGGCGTCGGCCATCCCCGGGTCCACCCGGACCGCTGCCTTGAACTCCTCTTCGGCCTGTGCGTACGCGCCCATGGTGTAGGCCTCGACGGCGCGCAGCCAGGCGAGATCGGCCGGGGCGGGTGGGCCCTGCATGCCGAGATCCATCACGTCCCCCACAAACCTGCCCCCGTAGCGTGCCGTGCGCCGGGCGAGTGCCTTGGCCGCGCCTTTCCGAACATCTGTACTGTGGACGGGAGTTGACCAGCGTGCCGACGTGCCCGCCGGGGTGCCTCCCCGATGGGTGCGCCGCCTCGCATCGTACCTGCGCGAACGGTGTCGGCCGAAGGGTGCGGGGGGTGCTGTTCGCGGCGCGAACGCGCTCCGGGGGCAGTGGAAAAAGCGATCCGGAGAGTGGTCACCCAGGGTGACGCGGCGGAGGGATCAGGGGGAACAAAGCCCCCGAATCGACGGGCGGCGGACAGAACGAAGCCCCCGATCACGGGGGAACAACCGGGGGCTTCGCGTCTGCAAGCAGCCTCATCGGGCCGCACATTGAGAACGTAAGTCCTGTACGCCCCCCGGGTCAAGCCGAGTTGGGGCAGTAGGCGGGGATCGTTCGCCCTCGGACGGCATGCGGGCGGTGAACGCTCACGGAGCGTAAGCCGGGGGGTAGGTCAGTCGGTTTTCCGAGGCCCCGGGAGCAACTCGTACCCCTCTGGCCTCTCCAGCACCAGGAGTTCGGCATACGGCCGCGTGGGGTCGGTAGTGAAATGTTCGCGCTCCGCGCGCTTCCAGCCGTCCCAGAAATCGGTCAGTCCGGGGCCGTCGCGGAGTTGACCCCTTTCCCAGGAGCCCTCGTGGGTCAACTCCATCCACAGCAGGCACGCCAGATGGGGCCTCAGCTCCCGGCGGCCCGCGCCCACGCCCTCCACCAGGACCACCGGTGCCGGCTCCAGCACCCGCTCGTCTGTGAAGCGCCGCGCCACCCAGTCGTACACGCGGTACCGGGCGGGCTCCCCGCACGCGAAGGGCGCAAGGATCCACTCCCGGAGCCGCCCGGTCCACTCGAACAGCTCCTCGTGCGTCGCCAGGTCGTCCAGATGCAGTACGGGCGCATCCCCCAATGCCGCCGACAGCCGTCCGCTGAACGTGGTCTTCCCCGACCCCGCGTGCCCGTCCACGGCGACGAGCCGCACCGGCCCGACGGACGGCGGCCGCGCCCGCAGCCGCCGGGCGAGGGCGTTCAGGGTGCCGGGGGGTTCGGGTGCGCCGGGCGGCGCGGGAGGCCGGAAGCGATCGTTCACCGGACCACCCTAGGGGCGCCCGCGCCCGGACCGGCATCGCGGACGCGCCGTGCGGGAATCACTGGCCGTGGGCCACCGCAGCGGCGATAGTGGTCCGGCTGTACCGGGCCGGGCCCGCGCTCGCCGCCCCGTTCGCAGCGCCGCCCGTCCGGCTCGATCCAGCCCCATCCACTTCACGACTGGGGGACCACCGTCATGTCCAGCAGACCCACGCCCCGCCGCACCGTGCTCGGCGCGGCCCTCGCCGTCACGGCCGCCGCCCCCCTCGCCTCGGCCACCTCGGCCTTCGCGGCCGCCTCCGGCGGCGGACCCGGCCGGTCCCCGGCGCCCGTCGACTACCGCGCCTGGGCCACCTATCCCCAGTGGTCCAGCGGCAAGGGGGCGGGCACCCGGGTCGTCGGCGAGACCCGCCCCGGCCTCGTCATCCACCGCCCCATCGGCACCTTCCGCTACACCGATCCCCATACGGACTCCACCGCCACCTGGGAGTACGCCACCTGGCTCTCGCCCGTGCACACCCTGCCCGCGCCCGCGAGCGAGGTCGTCGTCTCCTGGAACGCCCGCACCCCCGCCGGCACCTGGCTCCAGACCGAGCTGCGCGGCAGCTACACCGACGGCACCCGCACCCCCTGGTATGTGATGGGCCGCTGGACCTCCGGCGACGGGCCCGGCGACATCCGGCGCACCTCCGTCGACGGGCAGGGCGACAAGAAGAGCAGCGTCTCCACCGACACGCTCGCCGTCGACGACCGCGCGAGCGGGCTGCGCATCGCCTCGTACGAGCTGCGGCTCACCCTCTTCCGCAAGCCCGGCACCGACCGCACCCCCCAGGTCTGGCGGCTGGGTGCCATGGCCTCGGACGTGCCCGACCGCTTCACGGTGCCCGCCTCGCGGCCGGGGGAGGGCGCCGGGCACAAGCTGAGGGTGCCGCGCTACTCGCAGGAGATCCACAAGGGTCAGTACCCCGAATACGACAACGGGGGCGAGGCGTGGTGCAGCCCGACCTCCTCGCAGATGGTCGTCGAGTTCTGGGGCCGCCGGCCCACCGCCGAGGACCTGCGCTGGGTCGACCCCTCCTACGCCGACCCCCAGGTCTGCCACGCCGCCCGCCACACCTACGACTACCAGTACCAGGGCTGCGGCAACTGGCCCTTCAACGCCGCCTACGCCGCCACCTACGCCGACCTGCAAGGGGTGGTCACCAGGCTGCGCTCGCTCGGCGACGCGGAGAAGCTGATCCGCGCGGGCATCCCCGTGATCACCTCGCAGTCCTTCCTCGCCTCCGAGCTCGACGGAGCGGGCTACGGGACGGCGGGGCACCTGATGTGCGTGGTGGGCTTCACCGCGGACGGGGACGTGGTGGCCAACGACCCGGCGAGCCCCTCGGACGCGGCCGTCGAACGCGTCTACAAGCGCCGCCAGTTCGAGAACATCTGGCTGCGCACCAAGCGCCACAATGTGCAGGGTCAGGTCAAGAGCGGTTCGGGAGGCGTGTGTTACCTCTACTTCCCGGTCCGCCCGACGGCCCGCCAGGTGCGGGCGCTGGCCTCGGTGGGGGTGCGCTGACGGGCCTTCGGCGGTCGGCGCGGTCCTTCCGTGCCGGCCGCCGCCCCGCGCCGCGGGCCCCCCGCGCATCGCGCATACGGGCCCCATGTGATCATTTGCAGCAGTGGCCACCGATGTGATCGATATCGTGACCATCGACGCATCCTGCCCCGGGGGAATTCGCAGGCGACACCCGGGGCGAACGAGATGCATGTCACGTACACGGGTGGTTTCGAATCGCCCCGCAGGACACACCCGCTGGAGGCGATGGTGAACAGTGGCCGAATGCGGATCGCCCATTTCCGCTTGCTGCTTCCATTCGAACGAACGATCAGTAGCCTCTGCTCAACACACCTGCGATGAGCTGGAGACACAGTCTGATGGAGCGTCCCACCCGGGCCTCTCAAGGCATCGCCCCGTCCGCGCCGAGCGTGTCCCGCATCCGCGACCGGATGGTCGGTTCCCGGTCGGTGATGCGCCCGGAGCGGGATTTCCCGTGCACCACCGCCGGGTTCGCCGACTCCCGTGACGGTTACTCTGGCCACCGCGCACCACACCGCCCTGACGGTCGGTTCGGCGCGTGCCACCGGCTTGACGTAGCCGGTGGGGAAGGCGTTGATGCCCGCGACAGGGGTGCCGGGGTGGGGCGGAAACCGTGAGTCGAGTGTCCAGTGGCAGAATGCTGTCCGTGAACCAAACCGCAGACCCGGTTTCGTACAGTCCCGTGGCGGCCCGTGGCCCCGATCCGCGGGCCGATCGGTTGCTGCGGTTCGCCGCCATCTGGAGCCGGGCGGTCCACCCTGCCACGAACGGCGCCATGACCCGCACCGAGTTCGAGCGCTACCTGGTGCCGCTGGCGGGCGTCCTCCGCGACACGCTGGGCGCCCGGCCCTTCGACCCGCGGCCCGCCGCCGAGGTCGGCGTCGCCCTGGTACGGGCGCACTGCACCGACCCCGACGCCCTGCCCCTGGTCCTCAGCGTCATCGACGCCTACCTCGTGCTGTACTGCCCGCCCGCCGGCGTCTCCGCCGAGGAGAGCCGGGCCCGCTGCGCCCGTCTGCAGCACGCCGTGGCCGCCGGCTTCGCCCGCGCACTGCGCGAGCGCACCCTCGCCGAGCAGGAAACCGTCGCCCGCGCCGCGCTCGACGCGCAGGCCCGCGCCGAAAAGGCCCTGCACAGCAGCGAGGCCCGCTTCCGCGCGGTCTTCGAGGGCGCGGCCGTCGGCGTCGGCATCGCCGACCTCGACGGCCGTATCACGGACGTCAACAACGCACTGATCCGGATGTTCGGCGGCTCCGAAGGCCGGGCGACGGGCCGCAACGTGGGCGAGTTCATCCACCCCGAGGACTCGCCCGAAGTGTGGGGCCTCTACCGCGAGCTGGCCCGCGGCGACCGCGACCACTACCGCGTCGAGAAGCCGTACTACCGCGCCGACGGCAGCGTCCTGTGGACCGACCTCTCCGTCACCCTCCTGCGCGACGCCGCCGGGCGGCCCCAGAGCCAGCTCGCGCTCATGGAGGACATCACCGAACGGCGGCTGCTGCACGAGCGGCTGCGCTACGAGTCCACCCACGACGCCCTCACCGGCCTGCCCAACCGCACCCTGTTCTTCGAGCGCCTCGACCGGGCCCTCGCACCCGGCGGGGACGGCACCCGCTTCGGCCTGTGCTACCTCGACCTCGACGGCTTCAAGGCCGTCAACGACAGCCTCGGGCACACCGTCGGCGACCGGCTGCTCGTCGAGGTCGCCGAACGGCTCCGCTCCTGCGCCGCCGGCCCGCACGAACTGGTGGCGCGGCTCGGCGGCGACGAATTCGTCGCCCTGATCACCGAGCCGCCGACCGCTGCCCCGACGGACACCTCCCAGGCGCCCGCCGGCCCGGCCGGCCTCGCCCGGCGGATGCTGGCCGCGCTCTCCCAGCCCGTCCACCTCGACGGCCACGACCTCTCCATACGGGCCAGCATCGGCATCGTCGAGGGCGCGGCGGGCGAGAAGGGCGCGGCCGAGGTGCTGCGCAGCGCCGACATCACCATGTACCGGGCCAAGGCCGCGGGCGGCAATCGCTACGAGCTCGCCGACGCCCGGGCCATCGCCCGGCACAACCTCACCAACTGCCTGCCCACCGCCCTGGAAAACGGCGAGTTCTTCATCGAATACCAGCCACTCGTGCGCCTCGCCGACGGCACGGTACGGGGCGCGGAGGCGCTCGTACGCTGGCTGCACCCGGTGCACGGCGTGCTCGGGCCGGACCAGTTCATCCCGCTCGCCGAGAACACCGGACTGATCGTGCCGCTGGGCCGCTGGGTGCTGGAGGAGGCCGCCCGCCAGGCGCGCGCATGGCGCAGCGACGGCGAAGGCCCGATGCGGGTCAACGTCAACCTCTCGCCGTCCCAGCTGCGCTGCCCCACCCTGGTCGCCGACACCGTCGCCGTGCTGCGCAACGCCGGCCTCGACGCCTCCGCGCTGTGCCTGGAGGTCACCGAGAACGCCCTGATCGGCGCCGACGAGAAGGAGCTGCGCCCGCTGCGCGAACTGGCCGACCTCGGCGTCGACATCGCCCTCGACGACTTCGGGACCGGGTACTCCAACCTCTCGTACCTGCGGCGGCTGCCCGTGAGCACCCTCAAGCTCGACCGGTGCTTCACGCGCGGCATGCAGCAGGCCCCGGCCGACCCCGTGGACGTGAAGATCGTCGAGGGCATTGTGTCGCTGGCCCACACCCTCGACCTGTCGGTGACGGTCGAGGGCGTGGAAACCGGAAACCAGGCCGAGCACCTGCGGTTACTTGGCTGCGATACGGCTCAGGGCTGGTACTACGCGCGGCCCGGCCCGCCGGAGCGCCTGCACACGCTCTCGCTGGCGGACGCTGCGTCCTGACCGTCCCGACTGCCCTGACCGTCCAGGGCCCGTGCTTCCTCGTCCGTCAGCAGGCGGGAGCGGATGAGGAAACGCACGCCTTCGGGGGCCTCGACCGAGAAGCCGCTGCCGCGGCCGGGCACCACGTCCACGGTGAGGTGGGTGTGGCGCCAGCGTTCGAACTGCTCGGCCGACATCCAGAATCCGACCGGTTCGGGGAGGGCGTCGACGCGGAGCTCGGCGAGCAGGACGTCGGAGCCGCCCGTACGGAACTCGCCGCGGGGGTAGCACATCGGCGAACTGCCGTCGCAACAGCCGCCGGACTGGTGGAACATCAACGGTCCGTGCTTGGCGGTGAGGCGACACAGGAGCTCTGCCGCAGCGGGGGTGAGGGCGATGCGGGAATAGGGGGTGTTGCCGGTACCGGCGTCGTTCTCGGGCTTGTTCGGGGATAAGTGCGGATTCATGAAATGTCCTCCTCGTGGTCCTGGGGACGACAGCCTGCCCCGGCCGCACGCTGATCGCCAGGTCCCGCGGCCGGTGCGAACGGCCGGCGGCCGTCCCATCGGACCCGGCCTCCGAGGTCCACGGTGCCGTCGTGGTGAAACCGGGTCAGGATGCTTGAGCCGCCGCCCTGCCGGACGGTGAGGGAGCGCCCGAGCTCGGCGGTCAGGGCGAGCGCGGCGGCGCCGGTCGCCTCGTCCTCCACGACGTTGTCCCCGCGGCGGGGGAAGCCGCGGGCCCGCACCCGGCCGGCGCCCTCGTCCTCCCAGGCCCAGGCGTACAGCCAGCCGTCCCCGGGCGGGGGCGCGGGCAGCGCGTCGACCTCCGCGACGGTGCGGAACTGCTCGGTCCGTCGCCCCGTGGCCCACTCGGCCCGGGCCCGGATCCACGACGCCTCACCCTCGGCCCAGGCCGCCACCTCGCCCACGGGGGGCCGCAGCACCGGCACGTCCTCCCCTTGCCGCCGCAGCAGCCATGCCACTCCGACGAGCGGATGCCCGGCGAACGGCAGCCGCGCGCCGGGTGTGTAGACGTCGACCAGCCCGGTGCGGGCGTCGTCGACGAACAGGCTCTCGCTGAAACCCCATTCGGCGGCGAGACCCTGCCGCATTTCCTGTGGCACGGTCCGTCCTTCCCGGACGACTCCCAGCGCATTTCCGCCCCGGCCGTCGGGTCCGACGAATACGTTCACCACGTCGAGTTCGTACATGGCGCCGATTGAACCACCGGGGGTGGGGAGGGGCGGCCGCATATTCAGTGGTGATTGGGCGAAGCCGGCACGAGAATGCCGGGTATGCCTTCGTCTCCATCGCCTTCGCCGTACCACCACCTTGTGGAGCAGCACACCATCTTGTCGGTGGTCGCCGGATCGAGGGCCTTCGGGCTGGCCACGGAGGGTTCGGACACCGACCGGCGGGGCGTGTACGTGGCACCCACGGAGGATTTCTGGCGGCTGGACAAGCCGCCGGCTCATGTGGAAGGCCCGCTGCCGGAGCAATTCGGCTGGGAGGTCGAGCGATTCTGCGAGCTGGCCTTGAACGGCAACCCCAACATCCTTGAGGTGCTGCACAGCCCGCAGATCGAGCAGTGCACCGAGCTGGGAAACGAACTGCTGGCGCTGGCCCCGGCTTTCCTCTCCCGCCGCGCGCACCGGACCTTCGGCCGCTATGCGCAGTCGCAGTTCGGCAAGGCACAGGCCCACCGGGAACGTCACGGCGAGCCACGCTGGAAGCACGTCCAGCACCTGCTGCGCCTGCTGATCAGCGGAGCCACGCTGCTGGAGACCGGAGCCCTGCACATCGACGTCGGCCGGGACCGTGACCTCCTGCTGAGCGTCCGGCGCGGCGAACTCACCTGGGAAGAGACACGCGCCTGGCACGACCGCCTGACCACCCGCCTGGACGCGGCGCTGCCGCAAAGCCCCCTGCCGGATGCTCCGGACGAGGCCCGGGTGGAGGAGTGGCTGATGTCGGTACGCCGACGCTCGCTGCGGGGGGCGGTGTTCGTGCCGTGATGCGTTCAGTCGAACCGGATGTGGCGGATGCCGGTCGCGTAGCGGCGCAGCCGTGCACGCAAGGGGCTGTCGGTATTGGGAAGCACCGTCAGTCCGGCCGAGCGGGCGATGCGGTCGGCGACTTGTGGGACGGTCAGCTGGTCGGTGTGGATGTGCTCGGCGAACTCCTCGGCCTGTAGGCGTGCGAGGCAGTCGTCGAGGCGGGCGACGGCAAAGCTCTCGTGTTTGAGGCCGTGCCCCAGGCCGCGCTCGGTCAGCCGTCGCAGGACGGTGGCCCGTTGGGCGAGCAGTGCGAAGTGGTGCACCTCGTGGCCGTCCTCGCGCAGTCTGCCGACGATCTCCGCGAAGTAGCCGGGGTCGACGAGGGTCATCGGGGCGATGACGGGCCCGTCGTGCGCGCGCAGTGTCAGCTCCAGCATGGCGTGGACGCCGTGTCGCCAGGCCGGAAGGTCCTGGAAGTCGCCGCGCAAGGCGGGCGGCAGCATGCGGTGCAGGCCGAATCCGACGTGCTCGGGGTCGCATACGACGCTGCCGGGCAGGCGCCGCCGGAGTTCGTACGCGGTCTGGGTCTTGCCGCCGCCGAAGGGGCCGTTGATCCAAAGCAGCATGGGCGGACGATACAACCGGGGCCGCGGATCAGGAGCCGGGGCTTTCCTCCGGGTCGTGGCCGTCCGTGCCGTCGGGGCCGGTGCTCGGGGGAGCCGGCGGGGCGGGAGGCTGTGCCGGTGCCGGGGGGTTCGCGGGGGTGGTGGCCGGCTTGGGGGGCTGCGGGGGCTGGGTGACCGACGTCAGATAGGCGGAGACCACCACGTTGGCCTTGTAGCCGTGGTGAGCCCGGTCGTAGTCGCCGCCGCAGGTGATCAGGTGGAGTTCGGCGCGGTTCGGGTCCCGCGGCCCGTACTCCTTCTCGGCGTTGAAGTGGTCGTTGGCGACGAGGGAGACGTCCTCGACGGTGAAGTCGGCGGTCGAGCCGTCGGTGCGGGTGATGCTGACGGTCGTACCGCGCTTGATGGTTCTGAGCTCGAAGAAGACGGCCGACGACTGCTTGGTGTCGACGTGGCCGACGAGTACGGCCGCGCCGGCGCTGCCGGGCCGGGGGCCGTCCCGGTACCAGGCCACGGAGCCCGGCCGGTCGTACGGGGGCGCCTCGACCCCGCCCTGCGGGTCGAGCCCGTGGGCCTCGATGGGCGCCGTCAGGCCCATGGCCTTGATGACGAGCGACTTGGGGTCCGCCCCCGGCACCGGTTCGTGTGCCGGGGGCAGGCCCTGCGCAGGGGAGTGGCCCTTGATGGCGACACCACCGGGTTTCGGAGCCTTGGCCGTCGGCCCCTCGGTGGTGTCATTGTTGCTCGCCAGCCACACGGCCAGCAGCAACGTCGCCCAGACCACCCCTGTCAGCAGACGGCCGAGGCCGCCCCTGCGCGCATCTGACATGACGCCGGATCGCTCCCTGTCACTGCTTGGCCGCGTTGGCGCGGCGGCGGTACCAGATCAGTCCACCGGCAATACCCAACGCGCCGCCCGCGAGGACGAGTGCCGGGGTTTCGGGAGACGAGGATTCCGACGCGGCCACGGTCGCGGTCGCACCGCCACCCGCGTGCGCGGGTGCGTGAGGCCGGCCGTGCTCCTCGTGGTCCCGGCCGTGTTCGCCGCGGCCGTGGTCCTCACGTCCGTGGTCGTCACGACCGTGTTCGCCGCGGCCCTCGTGGTCCCGGCCGTGTTCGCCGCGGCCGTGTTCGCCGCGGCCGTGGTCCTCACGTCCGTGGTCCTCGCGCCCGTGGTCGTCACGACCATGGTCCTCACGACCGTCGTGGTCCCGGCCGTGTTCGCCGCGGCCCTCGTGGTCCCGGCCGTGTTCGCCGCGACCGTGCTCGTCACGACCGTGGTCCTCACGTCCGTGATCGTCACGCTCGTCGCAGTCCTCACGGTCCCGGTCACCGCGCCCGTGATCGTCGTCACGGTCGCAGTCCTCACGGCCGCAGTCCTCACGGCCGCCGTCACGACCGTGACCGCCACCGTGGTCGGTGGCCACGAGACGGCTTTCCGCCTGGACGGGGGACAGAGCGTAGGCGGCGGGCGCCGCGCAGACGGCAACGGCCGTCAGAGTGCCGCAGAGAGCGGTACGTATTGACTTCATTGGATGTACCTCCTTGCTCAGAGGTTCACCCGGCTCTCCACGCGGGGCATCCGCACGGTAGTTGAATTGCTCCATTCGGTAATGGATCAGGGCCACACGGGTCACCGGGGGCCCGTGACCGGGTGCTGGGCGCCCGGCAGAACCCCGGATTTCCGGCCGAGTGGGGCGAGGCGGGGCAATTTGCCCGGATCTTGACCGGCCGGCCTGGGGGGCGGGTGGCCCGGGACCGGGTGGGCGGTCGGGGTCAGGGTGGGGCCGGGGTGGCGGCAGCGGTTCGATATGTGCCCCAAATCAGTACACCGGCCGGGTTCGACCGGGGTAATTCCACAAGAAGCCGCCCCGAGTTCTGGCGGGTACGTCGCTATCCCGCCTCGTGGCCCTCATTGAGGATCGTGGGACATCCGGAAGGGCTCCGTCCGTTTCGATCGGCTCTGCACTCCTATATCGACTATGAGGACTCATGTTGGCCCCATGCGGCTCCCGTGCCATCC
Source organism: Streptomyces olivoverticillatus (assembly GCF_014203555.1). Lineage (GTDB taxonomy): Bacteria > Actinomycetota > Actinomycetes > Streptomycetales > Streptomycetaceae > Streptomyces > Streptomyces olivoverticillatus. The sequence continues at coordinate 404,576 of NZ_JACHJH010000006.1, forward strand.
CCTCCAGAGGGAGATCCAGTGAAAAGCCATGCCGGGAGTCATGCAGGTCATGTCAGGAGTCATGTCGCATGGCGGATGGGGGAGCGCTGACACCTTGAGGTTCCGGATGCGTCGTCCAAGCAGCACGCCCGTGCTTCCGTCTCCGGAGGAATCGGCCCCCACCCCGGTCGTCCACGCCGAAGAGCCGAAGGCCGCGGAAGCGCCTTTGTCGGACCACGAGATAGCCCTTATCAGGACTTCCCTGTCGATGGTCGAGCCGCTCGCGGGGGAGATAACGGTCTATTTCTACGCGATCCTTTTCGCCCGCTATCCCGACGTCCGTCCGATGTTCCCGGAAGGGATGGATGCCCAGCGCGATCGCCTCCTGCGCGCGCTGTTGCGCATCGTGGACATGGTCGACGCCCCCGAAAACCTCGTCCGCTTCTGCGGACACCTCGGCCGTGATCACCGCAAGTTCGGCACCCTCGCCGCGCACTTCCCGGCCGTGGGCGAGTGCCTCCTCGACTCCCTGGCCCGGTACGCCGGCCCCGCGTGGACCCCGGAAATCGCCGCCGCCTGGACAAAGGCGTACGGCACGGTCGCCCAGGTCATGATCAGTGCGGCCGAGGAGGACGAGGCGGTACGGCCCGCCGTGTGGCCCGCCACGGTGGTGCACCGTGTCTCGCGCGGCAACGGCATCGCCGAAATCACCGTGCGCCCCCATATCGCGTACGAGTACGCCGCAGGCCAATACGCGAGCGTCGAGACCCCTTGGTGGCCGAAGCGGTGGCGTTACTACTCCATCGGCAACGCCCCTCGCGAGGACGGCACACTCACCTTCCACGTGCGCGCAGTGCCCGGCGGCTCGGTCAGCAATGCGCTGGTGCATCGAGCGGCGGTGGGCGACGTACTCCAACTGGGCCCTCCGATGGGCGACATGAACCTGGACGTGGCCGACCACAGCGAACTGCTCCTGGTGGCCGGCGGCACCGGTCTCGCCCCGATCCGCGCACTCATCGAAGAGGTCGCCCGCCGCGGCGGACGCCACCAAGTGCAACTGTTCCTCGGCGCCCGCACCGCGGCCGAGCTGTACGGCGTTGACGACATGCTCCGCATGGCCCAACGGCACCACTGGCTGACCATCAGGGGCGCGGTCTCCCACGAGCACGTCCCCGGAATCCGGGGCTCCCTGCCGGAGGTGCTGGCCGAGTACGGACCGTGGTTCGAGCACGACGTCTTTCTCAGCGGCCCGGCTCAGATGGTCGTCTCGGCCAAGGAGACGCTCACCCTCCACGGCACCCCGGATCACCTCATCCATCACGACCCGTTCGAGACTCCGGTCCTGTCCGCTCCCTGAGTTCCTGAGCCGCACTCTCTTCCACCCTGCCAGGAGACCCTCTCGTGACCTTGCCTCCGCCGCCTTTCGGGTCAGCAGGTGAGCATCAACTGCAGCAGCAACTGGGCACTGCCGGCCGCGCCGCCCGGTTCTACGACCAACAGGTGCGCTCCCATCTCACTTCCGAGATGCGGGACTTCATCGGCCGCCAGGAAATGGTCTTCCTGGCCACCGCCGACTCCAAGGGGGAGTGCGATTCCAGCTTTCGGGCCGGGCCACCGGGATTTGTCCACGTGATCGACGACCGCACGCTCGCCTACCCCGAATTCCGCGGGAACGGTGTGATGGCGAGTGCCGGCAACATGATCGAGAACCCTCATCTCGGCATGCTCTTCGTGGACTTCACCCACCATCGCGTGGGGCTTCACGTCAATGGCGTGGCCCATCTCTACCGCGACTGGGACCTGCGCAGCATTCATCCCGGACTACCCACTGACGTCGCGCCCGGGCGCAGCCCGGAAATGTGGGTCCACCTCACCGTCGAGGAGGCCTACATCCACTGCTCCAAGCACATCCCCCACCTCCAACCGGCCCCCCGCCCCACGGCCCGCGACACGGCCCGCCCCAAGGACTCGGAGTACTTCACCAGTCCCCGTACGGCAGGGTGGCAGAGCCCTCCGTAGATAGCTGGCTGTTCCCACTGCGTACCCCGGGCCGCCCGGAGCGGATCCGGTCTCGGATCATCTGCCGACGCGGTCTGGCCCGGCATTGCCTCCGCAGGGGCACCAGTAACGGGACAGCCTTCGGTCTGTACGATCATGGTCGTTGGCAGGATGGAGCGGCTCATCTGCTTTGGGGCCACGGCACGGTTGACGAGCCGCCGATCCGACCCCCGAAAGGAGAACCGCTGATATGCCTCTGGTTCGTATTGACGCATTGAGGGCCGACAGCGATCGGCTCGACGCACTCGGGCGCGCCGTGCACGACGCCTTGGTCGAGACAATCGGTTTCCCGCCCGACGACCGGTTCCAGGTACTGGTCAGCCACGACGGGGTCAGCAGCACGCTGCGTTACGACAATTACCTGGGCATACACCGTGATGACGACATCGTGTTCGTCGCGATCACGCTGCGCTCCGGGCGCACTCCAACGGAGAAGCAGGCGCTCTACAGGCGGATCGCCGAACTCGCCCACGAGTACGCGGGAACCGACCCTCGGAACGTTGTGGTCACTCTGACCGAGAACGAGTCGATTGACTGGTCGTTCGGCTATGGCAAAGCCCAGTACGCCGCTACTGCGGATGAGGTGAACACCGACCCCTCATCGGTAGCCGCTGAGAGCTAACTGGTGAAGCCGTCCAGCGAGAGCGCGAGTTGTTCGTCATGACAGTGCGCGGACGGTTCGAGACCGAACTGCTTTCACGCGTCGGGCGAGGGTGTGGTCGGTCCTGATCAGGAGGTGCGCTTCCGCGCAGTGACGTAGCTGAAGGGCGCGGAGACTCCGGCGCTGTGGTGGCCGGCAGCTGCGAGAGCCAGAGCCAGACGCCTACGTGGTTTGAGGTCCAGGCCCTCGGTGGCGTGCAGGGCGCCGAGTGCGAATTCGTCCCCGCACCCCACGGCCGCGTATCCGTCGGCGGGCTCGGCTATCTGATAGTCGTCGTAGACGGTGAACAGGCGGCCATGTACGCCGACGAGGAACGTCCCGGCCTGCTCCTGCTCGGAGTCCTTGCGCGCCCAGCCGCCGTCCTTGAGGCACTTGCGCAGCTTGTCGACGAAGACGGTGGTCATGAACCGGTCCAGGTCGCCCTTGGGGCTGGGCGCCTTGAACGCGTGGTGCAACAGCTGCCCCATACGGAAGCTGGTGGTGAAGCCCATGGCGTAAGGGCCGTTGCGGAAGATCTTCGGATCCCGGCGGACGCTGATTCTGAGGCCGGAGACACCGGCCGAGTCCCCGCCCAGATGCACCCGCCCGTTGTGCACGAGCCCGACAATCACGGTCACGGTTCTCCCCCTCCGCTGCACCGCCCTCTCGGATACTGCGCCGGAGGAGGCGAGCAGAAACCGAGCAACCTACGGGCGAGACGTCCCGCTACCTTCGCCGATGTCGAGAAGCGGTTCCTCGAGGAGTGAGGCCAGTTCGTCTGCAGCCTGTCGGCCTCGCCACGGACTCCGCCGAAGCATGAAGCGGGCCTGCGAGCTCCGGTCACCCCTGGTCAGTGCAACGCACCAGCAGGGGGCGGCGTGTTCCGACGCCACGGCGCACCGACCCGCTCCGACGCGGCAGACCGGAACGACTCAGTCAGGACGCTCCCCGGATAAGTGCCGAACACCGGATACTCCCGGCGGTGGTAGCAGGACCAGTTCCGCGGGTGCGGGACGACAGCCCAGGGAAGTGCGGGCCTGGTCGGCCAGGGGAACTACCCTCGCGCCAGCGGGGGTAGTTCGTGTACCGGCCGCGTCCTTGATCGCGGTCGTGCCCACTACGCCAGGTTCCTGAACGGCGTGCGAGAACAGGCCAACCGCCTCATTGAGCAGTCCATGCAGGAGTGGGACCGCATCGGCCAGGGTGCGGCGTCTGAGGGGTGAGCCGGGGGTATTGGTCCGTGACTGGTCCGGAAGCGCTGGTCAGGGGCGGGATAGCCATGTGAGGAACTGGGAGTTACACCGCAAACCGGGCACTGCTCTGGGCGGGGTGAGCGGAAGGCGTCTGACGGGCATAAGCCCAGGTCAGACGCCTTTTCTCGTGCGTCTAGAAGAAGCCGAGCTTCTTCGGGGAGTACGACACCAGCATGTTCTTCGTCTGCTGGTAGTGACCCAGCATCATCTTGTGGCCCTCCCTCCCTATGCCCGACTGTTTGTAGCCGCCGAAGGCTGCGTGGGCCGGGTAGGCGTGGTAGCAGTTGGTCCAGACTCGGCCTGCCTGGATGGCTCTTGCCGCGCGGTAGGCCGTGGTGCCGTTGCGGGTCCAGACGCCTGCGCCCAGGCCGTAGAGGGTGTCGTTGGCCTGGGAGATCGCGTCGGTGAAGTCCGTGAAGGGGGCCACCGCCACTACCGGGCCGAAGATTTCCTCCTGGAAGATGCGCATGCGGTTGTGGCCTTCGAAGATCGTGGGCTGGACGTAGTAGCCGCCCGCGAGTTCGCCGTCCAGGTCGGCGCGGGCGCCGCCGGTGAGGGTGCGGGCGCCTTCCTGGCGGGCGATGTCGAGGTAGGAGAGGATCTTCTCCAGCTGGTCGTTGGAGGCCTGGGCGCCGATCATCGTCTCCGTGTCCAGGGGGTGCCCGGGGCGGATGCGTTCCGTGCGGGCCGTCGCCGCCTCCAGGAAGGCCGCGTAGTGGCCGCGCTCGATGAGGGCGCGGGACGGGCAGGTGCAGACCTCGCCCTGGTTGAGGGCGAACATGGTGAAGCCCTCTAGGGCCTTGTCGAGGAAGTCGTCGTCGGCCGCGGAGACGTCGTCGAAGAAGATGTTGGGGCTCTTGCCGCCGAGTTCGAGCGTCACCGGCTTCAGGTTCTCCGACGCGTACTGCATGATCAGGCGGCCTGTTGTCGTTTCGCCGGTGAAGGCGATTTTTGCTACGCGAGGGCTGGAGGCCAGCGGTTTGCCCGCTTCCACCCCGAAGCCGTTCACGATGTTCACCACGCCCGGCGGCAGCAGGTCCGCCACCAGGTCCAGCCAGACGTGGATGGAGGCCGGGGTCTGCTCCGCCGGCTTGAGGACCACCGCGTTGCCCGCCGCCAGGGCCGGGGCCAGTTTCCAAGCGGCCATCAGGAGGGGGAAGTTCCACGGGATGATCTGGGCCACCACGCCCAGCGGCTCGTGGAAGTGGTACGCCACCGTGTCCTCGTCGATCTCCGAGAGGCCGCCCTCCTGGGCCCGGATGGCGCCCGCGAAGTAGCGGAAATGGTCGATGGCCAGCGGGATGTCGGCGGCCAGCGTCTCGCGGACCGGCTTGCCGTTCTCCCAGGACTCCGCGACCGCGAGGACTTCCAGGTTCCGCTCCATGCGGTCGGCGATGCGGTTCAGCACGGCGGCGCGCTCGGCGGGCGAGGTGCGGGCCCAGGAGGGGGCGGCGGCGTGGGCGGCGTCCAGGGCCCGCTCGACGTCCTCCGCCGTGCCGCGCGCCACCTCGGTGAAGGTCATGCCGTTGATGGGGGTCGGGTTCTCGAAGTAGCCGCCCTGCTTGGGCGGTACGTACTCGCCGCCGATCCAGTGGTCGTACCGCGGCCGGTAGGTGACGATCGCGTCGGGGGAGCCCGGGCTGGCGTATCGGGTCATGGGGGACGGCCCTCCGGTTGACGGGGCTGACGTCTTGCAGTCGGCAGGACGCTAGCCCCCGGCACGTTGCGCGAACGTTGCCCGCAGGCGCCCGGCCCGCACGGCCACCGAGCGCCGGTGCCCGGCGCTCTCCGGAAGGGCCGCCAGCAGCCGCTCCCACACCTCCAGATCACCCTCGCCCCACGCGCTGTCCGCCCACAGCTGGAGCGCGGCTGCATCGCCGCTGCCCAGCACGGCCCGGCGCAACCGGTCCTCCAGCAGCCGCCGCATCCGGCCCACCCCCGGCGCCTCCGACGTCGGCAGCAGCGGACCGCTGTACGAACGCAGGGCCGAGCGGAGGTCCCCCGCCGCCAACTCGCCCTCTACGCACGCCGCATCCGTCTCCAGCGGGCCGCACAGGCGGTACGGGCGGGACGCGAGCAGCGGGCCCACCAGGCGCCGCAGCCGGGACAGCTCGGCGCGCAGGGTCACCGGCGGCACCGGACGCTCCCCGTACAGGGCCGCCGCCAGTTGCTCGCCCGTCAGCCCTTCGGGGCGGCCGGACAGCAGGACGAGGATCTCGCTGTGCCGCCGCCCCAGCCGTAATCGCCGCCCGTCCACCACCAGCAGCGCCTCGTCCCGGCCGAGCGCCGACAGCACCCGGCGCGGCCCGGTACCGGTCGTCGCCAGGTGCGCCTCGGCCGCCCGCGCGGTCGCCTGGACCAGCGCGAGGCTGTGCGGCCCCGCGAGGTGGTCGCCGCCGGTGAGGTCCACCGCACCCAGCAGCCGGCCGGTGTGCAGGTCGTGCACGGGGGCGGCGGCGCAAGTCCAGTGCTGCACCAGCCGGTTGTAGTGCTCGGTGGCGAAGATCTGCACGGCGTGGTCGAGGGCGAGCGCGGTGCCCGGGGCGTTGGTGCCCGCGTGGCGCTCGTCCCAGCGGGCGCCCGCGACGAAGTTCATCCGCTCGGCCCGTCTCCGCAGCCCCGCATGCCCCTCCACCCACAGCAGCCGGCCCGCGGCGTCGCACACCGCGAGCAGGTGCGCGCCGTCGTCGGCGATGGAGCCCAACAGCTCGCGGAAGAGCGGCATCGCGCGCGCCATCGGATGCGCGCGGCGGTAGCGCTCGAGCTCGCCGCCCTCCAGCTCGACCGGAGCCGTGAACTCGGCCCCGGGCAGCGCCGCCGCCGAGCGCCGCCAGGAGTCGGCGACCACGTCCCGTACGCCCGGGCGCACGCCGCCGCCGGAGACGAACGCCGCATGGGCGCCCCGGACCGTGCGGCTCCGCTCGGCGGGATCGGCTCCGCACGCCATCGCCAGCCATGGATTGACCACGTGGACCCTCCCCGGAGGCCGTCCGCCGACCTCGACGATACCGCCGCGCAGCACGGAAGTTGATCGTGCGGCACGGCCGCCGACGCCGGGAGCAGCGCCGGAACATCAGGCTCCGGGCAGCTGCGGGCCGATGGACCTTGCGGTGAACACATCAGTCACGCGAATCTGCCCCCACAGCAACGAACTCCAGCAAACGAACGTCCGCAAACGAACTCCCGAACGGATACGACGACATGGCCGACTCCCACCCCCGGACCTCCACCTCCCAGGTCCTCCTCGACATAGCCGAGCGCACGCTCGCCGCCTACATCACCACCTTTCTCGGACTGCTCATCGCCGACGGTTTCGATCTCACCAGCGTCTCGGCGATCAAGGCGGCCGCCATCGCCGCGCTGCCGGCCGCCCTCTCCGTGATCAAGGGGGCGATCGGAGCGCGCTTCGGCGACCGGACGAGCGCCGCCTGGCTGCCGCGCAGGAGCGGGGGTGAGGGCGGGGGCGGACAGAAGTAGTCCACCGGCGCCGGGGGAGGGACGGCCGCCGGAGTGGAGGCGTTCACACGGGGTGCGCGCGCCGCACACACACCTCCCCCCACGCACACGTTCCCGGCCGGGGGGATGCGGAGTTGACTTACTCGTGCGAGTCCCACATGGCGCGACGGGACCGGGTCACCGGTCATTCCCCCCGAGCCGGAGGCCCGCCGCCCCGTACCGCCGGGCGGACGGTACGGGGCGGAGCCATGCCTCCGAGTAGGGGGTCGTACGGGCGACAGCGCGCCCCCCGCCTGCGCCGCGCGCGGGGCGGGTGCAACGATGTCCCCGTCATGAGAACAGGGGAGCCGACGCATCAGGTGCCGCGGGCCCTGCGAGCCGCAGTGTTCGCAGCGGTCTGTGTGCTGCTGGCTGCCCTCGGCCACGCTGTCATGTCCGGGACCGACGTCCCGTGGTGGGCTGTCGCCGTCGCGCTGTGCGGTACGGGCAGCTGCGCATGGTTCGCGGCGGGGCGCGAGCGCGGCCCGCTGCTGATCACGCTCGCCACGGTGGGCGCCCAGACGGCCTTGCACTCCTTCTTCTCGCTCGCCCAGCAGGTCGCCCACAAGGCGGCTGCCGCCGGGACGGGCGCGATGCCGGACGCCGCCCTGCAGACCGGCGACGCCTCGTGCGGCGGACTGCCGATGCCCCTGGGCAGCGGCGGTGGTGGCACGGCCGGCATGGCGCACTCCATGCCGGACGCCCTCGGCATGCCGATGGACGCCATGACGATGGACGTCATGCCCATGCACGCGATGCCGCTGCACCTCGGCCACGGCGCCCTCGGCATGTGGTCGGCGCACGTACTGGTCGCGGTCGTCTGCGGCATCTGGCTCTCCGGCGGCGAACAGGCCGCCTTCCGGCTCGGCCGCGCGATCGGCGCCCGCCTCTTCGCGCCGCTGCTCTTCCTCTTCCACGACGCGCCGGTGCGCCAGGGCCCGCCGCGCGTCCGCGCCGGCCTCGGGCGCGCCGCCCAGCGGCTGCGCCGGCTGCTGTACGCCCACGTCCTCGACACGCGGGGTCCTCCCACGGTCCGAGCCGCCGTCGCCTGACGGCGACCGACAAGGCCGGACCACTTCACCGGGCCGCCCGCGCCGTACGCGGCGCGAGAGCGCCCCGGATTCCAGGAAGGACCCAGGGCGATGACCCCTGCCCTCACCCGGCCGGCTGCCTCAGCCGAGCCCGGAACCACCACCGACGTCACCCACGACGCCGAGCCCAAAACCTCCGCCCGCGTCACCCACCGCGCCGAGCCCCAGCCCCGCCGCGAGCACCTTGAGCCGGCGCGCCCGCTCGCCCCAGTCGCGGCATGCGGGGCACTCCCGCAGATGCGCGTCGAGCGCCGCGCCGGGGATGCCCGGCGGCAGCGCCTCGCCGTCGACGCGGGCGGATATGGCGGTACGAAACTCACTGCAGTGCACCCCGCCATCGTCCCCGGCGCGGACGCATCCGTGCGCACCACCCCCCGCGCGGGGGGCCGCCGTGCGTGACGACCAGACGGTGACCGCCTGGGCGCTCGAGGCCCGCGGCGGGGACGCCGACGCCGTGGAGCGCTTCATCCGAGCCACCCAGAATGACGTACGGCGCTACGTGGCACGCCTGAGCAACGATCCGCAGGGTGCGGACGACCTCGTTCAGGAAACGTATCTGCGTGCATTGCGCTCCTTGCCGCGCTTCGAGGGCCGTTCCTCGGCCCGTACCTGGCTGTTGTCCATCGCCCGCCGCACGGTCGTGGACCGCCTGCGCTTCCAGGCGGCCCGGCCGCGGCTGTCCGACACGGACGACTGGCAGTCGGCCGCCGAACGGGCCCAGCCCGCGGGGCTGCCCGGCTTCGACGAGGGCGTGGCCCTCTCCCAGCTGCTCGACCGCCTGCCGTACGAGCGCCGCGAGGCGTTCGTGCTGACCCAGCTGCTGGGGCTGCCGTACGCGGAGGCGGCGGTGGTCGTTGGCTGCCCGGTCGGCACCGTGCGCTCCCGGGTGGCCCGGGCGCGCGAGGCGCTGATCGTCCAGCTGGAGACGGCCGAGCGCGCCGCGGCGCGCATACCGGCGATGGCGGGCTAGCCGGCCCACCCACAACCAGCTCGCCCACATGCGGAGGGGGTCACGGTGCTCACGGCACCGTGACCCCCTCCGCCGTTTCCGGGAGGTCAGCTGCCCGGCCGTACCACCACGGCCTCCGCCCGCACCGCGCCGCTCTCGCGGAAGTGCAGGACGACCGGGAGCCGGTCGCCGACCCGCAGCCGGGGCGGCGACGTCACCATGACGTCCAGCCCGTGCGGCGACATCTCCAGCGTGCCGTGCGCGGGCAGGGGCGCCTCGGTGACCATGCGCATGGAGCCCGCGCCGTCCTTGACGACCGTACGGCTGAGCATCGCGCGCCCTGCCGTGGGCACGTCGACGCCGACGAGCTCGTCGGCGACGTCCCCGGTGTTGCGCAGCCGGAAGAACGCGGCGGTGTCGTCCGTGCCGAACGGCACCAGGACGCGGGCGTCCTCCACGGTCACGGCCGCGGGGTGGCTCGCGGCGCCGGAGGCCGTCCAGGCGCCGAGGCCGCCGAGGGCAACGGCGCAGGCCGCGACGGGCACGAGGGCGGCCCGCAGGGTCCGCATGAGGGGGGAGTCGTTCATCGCGCGCCTCCTCGCGACGCCGGGGCGGCGGTGCGGCCGCGGGACGGGGACGGCTGCCAGGTGCGCAGCCGCAGGCTGTTGCCCACCACCAGGAGCGAGCTGGCGGACATCGCCGCCGCCGCGACCATCGGGCTCAGCAGCCCCGCCGCCGCGAGCGGCAGGGTGACCAGGTTGTAGCCGAACGCCCAGGCGAGGTTGGACCGCACCGTCACGGAGGTGCGGCGGGCCAGCCGGACTGCGTCGGCGAGCGCGCTCATGTCCTCGCGGACGAGCGTCACGTCGGCCGCGCCGATGGCCGCGTCGGTGCCGCTGCCCATCGCGATGCCGAGGTCGGCGCCCGCGAGGGCGGCCGTGTCGTTGACCCCGTCGCCGATCACGGCGACCCGGTGGCCCTGCTCGCGCAGGGTGCGGACGAGCTCCGCCTTGTCCTCGGGGGTGGCGCGGGCGTGCACTTCGGTGATGCCGAGCTCGGCCGCGACGGCGCGGGCCGGTGCCTCGCCGTCGCCGGTGGCGAGGACGGGGCGCAGACCGAGCCGCTTGAGGTGGTCGACGGCGCGGTAACTGCCGGCGCGTACGGTGTCGCCGAGGGCGATCACCGCTTCGGGGATGCCGTCGATGTGGACGAGGACGGCTGTGCGGCCGGCGTCGTCGGCGCGGCGGAGGGCCGTGGCGAGCCACTCGTCGCCAGGGGCACCAGGCTGAGGCCGTCGCGTTCCCGCCGGACCTTCGCCGTCGTGGTTGCTCGCCGTTGCGGCGGGGAGGGATTCCCCCGACCCGCCCCTTCCCGTTTCTTCCGGGGGCTGCGCCCCCGGGCGGACCACCTCCACCAGGCGGCCCTCCACCTGCGCCCGTACGCCCACCCCGGCCGTCGCCGTGAAGCTCTCCGCAGGGGGCACCGCGACGGCGGACGCGTGAATCGCAAGGCCCACCGGGTGTTCCGAGCCCGCCTCCGCCGCCGCGGCCAGGCGGAGTACGGCGTCGCGGTCGAAGCCGCCAGGGCGGGCGGTCACCTCGGTGACCGTCATCGAACCCGTCGTCAGGGTGCCGGTCTTGTCCAGGACGACCGTGTCGACGCGGCGCAGTCCTTCCAGCGCCTGCGGGCCGCTGACGAGGATGCCGAGCCCGGCGCCGCGGCCCGTGGCGGCCAGCAGGGCCGTGGGCGTGGCCAGCCCCAGGGCGCACGGGCAGGCGACCACGAGCACCGCGACCGCCGTCGTGACGGCCGACTGTGCGGACGCGCCGGCGCCGAGCCAGAAGCCGAGGACCGTGACCGCCACCGACAGCACGGCCGGGACGAAGACGCCCGCGACCGCGTCCGCGACGCGCTGCACCCGGGCCTTGCCCGCCTGCGCGTCCTCCACGAGCCGGGCGATCCGGGCGAGTTGGGTGTCCGCGCCCACCGCCTCGGCCCGTACCTCCAGCACCCCGCCGGAGTTGACCGCGCCGCCGACCACGGCCGCGCCCGGCCCGGCCTCCACGGGCGCGCTCTCGCCCGTGACCAGCGACAGGTCCAGCGCCGAGCTGCCCGAGACCACCACACCGTCGGTCGCGACCCGCTCGCCGGGGCGTACGACGAAGTGGTCGCCCACCCGGAGGCCGTCGATCGGAATCCGGCGTTCGGTGCCGTCGGGCGCCCGTACGACCACGTCCTTGGCCGCGAGCGAGGCGAGCGCCCGCAGCGCCGAGCCCGTGCCGCGCCGGGCCCGCGCCTCCAGCAGCCGCCCGACCAGGACGAACAGCGGCACGCCGACCACCGCCTCCAGGTACACGTCCGCCGTGCCGGTCGTCATCGAGGGCACCAGCGTGAACGGCATCCGCATGCCCGGCTCGCCCGCGCCGCCGAAGAAGAGGGCGTAGGCCGACCAGAGGTAGGAGGCCAGCACGCCGAGGGAGACGAGCGTGTCCATGGTCGCGGTCGAGTGCCGCAGCCCGCGCAGCGCCCGCTCGTGGAAGGGCCATGCTCCCCAGAGCGCGACCGGCGTGGCCAGGGCGAAGCAGAGCCACTGCCAGGAGTCGAACTGCGCCGCGGGGACCATGGACAGCACCAGGACCGGCACGGACAGCAGGGCGGTGACCGCCAGCCGGAGCACACCGGCGGGCGCCTCGGCCGCGCCCTGGTCAGACGTCTCGGGCGATACGGGCTGGGGCAGCGCGGCCGTGAAGCCCGCGCCCTCCACCACTGCCATCAGCTCGTCGGCCGTCACGTCGGCCGGGTGGCTGACGCGGGCCCGGCCCGTGGCGAGGTTGACGGTGGCGCGCACGCCGTCCAGCCGCCCGAGCTTCTTCTCGACGCGAGCCACACAGGCGGCGCAGGTCATGCCGCCGACGATCAGCTCGGTCTCGGCGACGGCAGTGCCCGCCGCGCCCGTCTCGGCGCGTGTCGTCGTACTCATCAGTGACTCATCCCCGGCATGTCGCCCATGGTGCCCATGTCGCCGCCCGATCCCTGGCCGCCCGAGCCCGACCCGGAGCCGGATCCGCCGCCCTCGCCACCGCCCGAGCGGTGGATTCCGGGCGCCACGGGCCCGGCCGCCACCCCCGCCGCATAGGCGGCGCCGAAGACGGCGGCCAGCAGCAGGACGAAGCCGAACAGGGCTGCATACGGTCTGAGGAGGGTGCGCGGGGAGCGCGCTGGACGTGCGGTCATCGCCGCATCGTGACACGGCGCGGGCCGTCCGCTCCCGAATGCGCCGTCTTCTCGGCACGTGAGGATTGTCCCTTTCGCGGGCGGGAACCAGCGCGCCGGCCCGCCCGACTACCCAGAGATCACGGCGCAGTCGACGCCCCCTAAGCCCGCCTGGGCGCCCGCCGGATTGCCGGGAACTCCCGCCGCTCTCCATCCGACTTCCTACGGGTCCACGACTTCGCGAGGAGAGCCCCACCGTGTCGCTGCCCGACCCCGTACCCCTCTACGGACCCGAGTACAAGCGCGATCCGTACCCGCTGTACGCCCGGATGCGCGAAGCAGGCCCCATCCACCGGGTGCTCTTCCCCAGCGGGGTCACCGCCTGGCTGGTCACCGGCCACGCCGCCGCCCAGCGCACGCTCGCCGACCCGCGGCTGGGCAAGAATCACGCACTGGGCAACGATCGCTGGCGCGCCCGCGCCTCGATCATGCCCGAGCCGCAGCACTCCCAGCTCCAGGTGCACCTCCTGCACCAGGACCCGCCCAAGCACACCGCCATGCGGCAGTTGGTCACCGATGCCTTCGCCCCGCGCCGCATGGAGGAGCTGCGCCCGCGCTTCCAGCAGATGGCGGACGCGCTGCTGGACGCCATACCCGCCGAGGCGGACGGCGCCGACCTCGTGCGCTGCTTCGCCGCCCGCTTCCCCTTCCAGGTCCTCTCCGAGGTCATTGGCCTGCCCCCGCACCTGGCCGCCCGCTTCCGGCGCGAGTGGGGCAAGGTCGTGGCGCCCGTGGGCCCGGCCGACCCCGGCCGCCCGGCCTACGAGGCACTGCTGCGCGAACTCCAGGGATACATCGCCGAGATCGTCGCCGACCGCCGCGAGCACCCCGGCGACGGGCTGCTCGGCCGCTTGGTGCTCGCCCGCGACGAGGGCGAACTGACCCAGGAGGAGCTGGACTCCATGATCTTCCAGCTGCTGGTGGCCGGACAGGAGCCCGTCACCAACCAGATCACCACGGCGCTGGTGAACCTGATGCGCCACCCGGAGGCCCTGGAGCGGCTGCGCGCCGAACCCGCCCTGATGCCGAGGGCCGTGGAGGAGCTGATGCGCCTCGACAGCGCCTTCGAGCTCACCACCTGGCGCTTCCTTGCCGAGGACGCCGACCTGCACGGCACCCGCGTCCCGGCGGGCGACTCCGTGATCGTCTCGCTCTGCGCCGCCAACCGCGACCCCGAGCGCTTCCCTGACCCCGACACCCTCGACCTCGACCGTGCACAGGGCCCCCACCTGGGCTTCGGGCACGGCATCCACTTCTGTCCCGGCGCGGCCCTGGCCCGCATCGAACTCCAGGTCGCCCTCGGCACCCTGATCCGCCGACTGCCCGGGCTGCGCCTCGCCGTCCCCGACGAGGAGCTCTCCTGGATCCCCGCCGTCCTCGGCCGGGGCACCTCCGAGCTGCCCGTCGCCTTCGAACGGCCCGTCTGCCCCCGCTCCCGTGGATGACCGCACCATGCCCTACAGCAGCACCCTCACCCTGAACCCGGCCGAGCCCGCCACCGGCACCGACGCCGCCACCCGCATCCTGGGCCTCCTTCTGCCGTACCACCGCACCACCGGAGCGGCCACGCCCGACCCCGGGGCGCACCCGGAACAGCTACGCCAGATACGGCAGTTCACCCGGGCGTCGGAGCCCGTCGTCCTCACCCTGCCCGGCTTCCCGTGCAAGTCCCCGAACCCCGCCAAGGTCCTCGGACACCTGCCCGACGAAGGAGAGCGCCTCTCGCTGGGCTTCCTCGACCGGCTGTGCGCCCGCATCGGCGAGGTCTACGAGCCCGGGGCGCGCATGCTCATCTGCTCGGACGGCCACATCTTCGGCGACCTCATCCACGTCCCCGACGAGCACATCGACGCCTACGGCGACGCGCTGCGCTCCCTGATCCGCCGCGAGGGCCTGCGCCACCTGGACACCTTCGACCTGCGCCACGTCCACGGGGACCTGTCCTACGACGCCAAGCGCCAGCTGGTCACCGACGCCTATGCCCCGTCCCTGGACGTGCTGCGCGCGCAGGCCCGCACCGACGAGGAGACCACCCGGCTCTACCGGGGCATCACCCGGTTCCTGGTGGAGGACACCGCGGACTTCACCGGCACCCGCTCGGCGCTGCAACGCCGCTGCCGGGCCCGGGCGTACGAGGTCATCGCGCGCAGCCGGGCCTGGGGAGAGCTCATCGCGGACTGCCACCCGCGCTCCGTACGGCTGTCCATCCACCCGCAGCGGCCGGGCGCCGCCAAGTTCGGCATACGCCTGCTGGACGCCGCCGACGCATGGGCCACGCCCTGGCACACCACCGTGCTGCGGCAGCCCGGGGGCGGCGCCCGGCTGATGCACCGTGCACAAGCCGAAAAGCTGGGGCGCCTCGTCGTACGCGACGGGCGCCCCAGCCACTTCGAAGCGGCCCGCTAGCGGCCGGACACGGGGAAGACCGGCGCCCGGTGGTCGAAGGCGATCAGCGGGTCGCCGGTCAGCGGATGGTCCACCACGGCCGCCCGCACGCCGAACACCTCGGCCAGCAGTCCGGCCGTCAGCACCTCGCGCGGCGTGCCGGAGGCCACCACCTTGCCGCCGTGCAGGACGTGCAGCCGGTCGCACACCGACGCGGCCGCGTTGAGGTCGTGGATGGCCAGCAGCGTCGTACGGCGGTGCCGGCGCAACAGGGCCAGCAGCTCCACCTGGTGGCGCACGTCCAGATGGTTCGTCGGCTCGTCCAGCACCAGCACCTTCGGGTCCTGGGCGAGCGCCCGGGCCAGCAGCACGCGCTGGCGCTCGCCGCCGGACAGCGCGGAGAACCGCCGCCGCCCCGCCCCCGCCATGCCCACCTGGTCCAGCGCCGCCGCCACGGCGTCGCCGTCCGTGGGGTCCTCGCCGGCGAAGGCCCGCTTGTAGGGGGTGCGGCCCATGGCGACGACCTCGCGCACCGACAGCTCGAAGTCGGTGCCCCGCTCCTGCGGCAGCGCCGCCACCTGCCGGGCGGACTGCACGGCCGTCAGCGCCCGGATGTCGGCGCCGCCGACCAGCACCCGCCCGGCGTGCGGCCGCAAGTGCCGGTAGACGGTGCGCAGTACGGTCGACTTGCCGCTGCCGTTCGGCCCGACGAGCCCCGCGATCTCCCCTTCCTCCGCCATGATCCGCACCCCGGAGACGACGGTCCGGCCGGACAGCGCGACGTCCAGGTCCTCGATGGCAGTCCTCAATGCCTCATGTCCTCTCCAGGCGTCGGTCCAGCAGATACAGCAGCGTCGGCGCGCCGATCAGCGCCGTGACCACGCCCACCGGCAACTCCTGGTCAGCCAGGGCGGTACGGGCCATCACGTCGACGACCACCAGCAGCAGCGCGCCGAAGAGCGCGGCGACCGGCAGCAGCCGCCGGTGGTCGCCGCCCACCACCATCCGGCACGCGTGCGGCACCATCAGGCCCACGAAGCCGATCGCCCCGGAGACCGCTACCAGCACGCCCGTCAGCAGGCTCGTCACCACGAACAGCTCGCGCCGCAGGCGCCCGACGTCCACGCCCAGGCTGGCGGCGGTCTCGTCGCCCATCAGCATCGCGTTGAGCGCCCGGGCCCGCGCCACCAGCACGGCCAGCGCCAGCAGCACCGCCGCCGTGGGCAGGGCCAGCGTCGACCACTGCGCCCCGCCGAGCGAGCCCATCATCCAGAACAGCGCGCCGTGCGTCTGCTGTTCGTCGCCGGCTTGCAGCACCAGGTAGTGGGTGAAGCCCGACAGGAACTGCCCGATACCCACCCCGGCGAGCACCAGCCGCAGCGGCGAGAAGCCGCCCCCGCGTCGGGCCACCGTCCACACCAGTGCGAAGGAGGCCAGCGCTCCGGCGAACGCGGCCGAGGACAGCCCGAGCCCCAGCAGCCCGCCGGCGCCCGCCCCCAGCACGATCGCGGCGACCGCGCCGAGCGACGCCCCGCTGGAGATGCCCAGCAGATAGGGGTCCGCGAGCGGATTTCGGACCAGGGCCTGGACGGCCGTGCCGACCAGGCCCAGCCCCGCGCCCACCACGGCCGCCAGCAGGGCGCGCGGCACCCGCAGCTGCCAGACGATCAGGTCCCGGGTGCCCGGTGCCGGAGCGCTTCCGCTCAACCCGCGCCGCACCGCCGACCACACGTCGGCGAGCGGCACTTGCGTCGACCCCAGGCACACCGAGGCGGTCAGCGCCACCAACAGCGCCACCCCCAGCCCGGCCGCCACCCAGCCGGTGCGCACCGTGCGCACGCCCGGCCCCTCCTCCGCGGCCGCCCCGGGGGCCGCGTCCGTGGCGAGGGACGCCATCTACTTGACCTGATCCGGGTGCAGCTCGTGCGCGATCTCGCGGACGGTGTCCGCGCTGCGCACCCCGCCGATCGTGGTGCGCTCGGAGCCGATGCGCAGGAAGCGGCCCTCCTTGACGGCCGTGAGGTCCTTGGTGGCGGGGAAGGACCGCAGGAAGTCGGCGGCCTCGTCGAAGGCCTTGCGGTTGGCCTCCTCGCTGCCGCGGTTGCGCACCGCGAGCTGGATCCGGTCGGGGTTCTTGGCGACGACGTCCTCCCAGCCGACGGGCTTGAAGTCGCCGTCGCAGTCGGCGAAGACGTTGCGCGCCCCGGCCATCGTGATCACCGCGTTGGCCACCTGCCGGTTGCAGACCGCCATCGGCTGCTTGGTCCCGGCGTCGTAGTCGAAGAGGAAGTACGTGGGCCGCTTGTCCTGCGGCACGTCCTTGAGGGCGGCCTGGACATCGCCGGTCTTCTTGCGCATGCCCTCGACGAGTTCGGCGGCGCGCTTCGAGGTGCCGGTGACCTTCCCCAGCTCCTCGATGTCCGCCTCGACACCGGACAGGTCGGTGCGCGCGGCCTTGGCCATCGACGCGCACGCCGTCGACTTCAGGAACACGTGCTTGATCCCGGCGGCCTCGAACTCCTTGGGCGTGGGGGCGTCGCCCGTCTTGCCCATGTTCTTCATGGAGGAGAACGAGTCGACATACAGATCGGCCCCGGAGCCCAGCAGCTTCTCCTTGGGGATCACGGTCTTGCCGAGCACCGGCACCTTCGCCGCGCTGTCCGCGTACTGCTGCGGCATGCTGCCCTTGCCGGGCGGGAAGCCCGTGCCGACGATCCGGTCGCCCGCGCCCAGCCATGTCAGCAGCTCCAGCGCCGCGGCGTTGCTCGTGACGATCCGCCGGGGGGCGGAGTCGAAGGTCGTCTTCGCGCCCGTGCAGTCGGTGACGCTCACGGGGAAGCCGGCCGCACCGGCAGCCGCCGCGTCGTCGGCCTTCTCCGCCGCACCGCCCCCGCCGCAAGCCGTCGCCGACAGGGCCACAGCGGCCAGCACACCGCACCACGCACGAGGGCGCATCAGGAACTCTCCAAAAGCTCGACAGGCACGGGCCCGCCGATACGGACCCGGACCAGATAGTCGGACCGCAGGGCCGACGAGTTCCCGCGTGTCGTGAAGAAGCCCGTAACCGCCCGCATACGCTGCCCCAAGGGCTCACCGACCGTGCGGACGGCGCGACGCGAAGGAGACGGCCATGACGGACCAGCTCGCCGAGATGCCCACCGACTGGCGGCGCGCGCTCGCGATCGTCGCGCACCCGGACGACCTCGAATACGGCGCCTCCGCCGCCATCGCCACCTGGATCGACGGCGGACGCGAGTGCGTCTATGTGCTCGCCACCTCAGGGGAGGCGGGCATCGACACCCTGCCGCCCGGTGAGGCCGCACCGCTGCGCGAGAGCGAGCAGCGGGCGAGCGCCGCCGCCGTGGGCGTGGACACCGTCGAGTTCCTCGGCCACCCCGACGGCGTCATCGCCTACGGCACCGCGCTGCGCCGCGACTTCGCCGCCGCCGTCCGCCGCCACCGCCCCGACCTCGTCCTGACCCTCAACCACCACGACACCTGGCCCGGCGGCACGCACTGGAACACGCCCGACCACCGGGCCGTCGGCCGGGCCGTCCTCGACGCGGTGGCCGACGCGGGCAACCGCTGGATCTTCCCCGACCTCGTCGACGAGGGCCTGATGCCGTGGGACGGGGTGCGGTACGTGGCCGTGGCCGGCTCCCCGCGGCCCACCCACGCCGTCGACGCGGCCGCGGGCTTGGACCGGGCCGTCGCCTCGCTGCTGTGCCACCGCACCTACATCGAGGCGCTGACCACCGAGGACCCGCAGACGTACTGCCGCTCCTTCCTGGAGGGCAACATGGCGGCCGCGGCCGAGCGGTTCGGCGGCCGCCCGGCCGTCACCTTCGAGCTGTTCGGCCGCTGACTGCCCCCGCGGACACGGGCGCACGCTCCATCACCAGCATGGCGGCGTCGTCCTGGAGCCTGCCGCGGGTGTGCGCGACGAGGTCCGTGCGCAGCCGCTCCAGCAGCTCGGGGGTGGGCAGGGCGGCCCAGGCGCCCAGCCGCTCGGCCAGCGGGTAGAAGCCGCCGTCCGCGGAGCGCGCCTCGGTCACCCCGTCGGTGCAGGCCAGCACCCGGCTCCCGGGCGGCAGCGCGATCCGCTGCACGGTGCGAGGCGCCGCCACCAGGTCGCCCAGGCCCAGCGGCAGCCCGGGCTCGGCCGTCTCCAGCTCGCGCACCGCCCCGTCCGGGCCGATGACGAACGGGGCGAGGTGCCCGCAGTCGACGAACACCAGCTGCATCCGGCCGCCCGTCCCCTCCTGCCCGGCCGGGGCCTCCTCGGTGCCGAGGACCAGCGCCGTCACGAACTCCTCCGAGGCCTGCACCTCGCGGGCGGTGCTCTCGTACTCGGCCGTGCGGTGGTAGCGGTACAGGCCCTGTTCCATCGCTTCGACGCCGCTCTCCAGATCCCGCCGGTGGTAGGCCGCCTCCCGGAACGCGGTGAGCACCGCGGCCCCCGCACCCAGCGTGCCGAGCCCCTTGCCCCGCACGTCCCCGATGAGCACCCGGGTCCCGTAGGGCGTGTCGACGACTTCGTAGATGTCGCCCCCGATCAGCGCCTCGCGCTGCGAGGACATGTAGAAGCCGTCCACGACCACGCTCTGGGTGCGCAGCGGCAGCGGCCGCAGCAGCGCCCGTTGGGCCGCCTCGCCCGTGGCCCGTACGCGCTCCAGCAGTTCCTCCCCGTCCCGCCGCAGCCGGGCGATCACCACGGCCGTGCCGACCATGAGGACGTTGCCCAGGACCGAGCCGACGCGGTTGACGGTCTCCGTGTCCCCGGCGAAGACGCCGTGGTGGGCCACCATCAGGAGCAGGTCGGCGATGCCCACGAACACGGTCTGCCGGTAGGTGCAGACCGCCGCGGCGGTGACCGGGGCGAGCGCGGCGTAGACGTCCAGCCGCAGCGAGGCCGGGGTCATCAGGTCGACGACCACGATGACCACGAGATAGCCCAGGACGAGCGCGAAGGGGAGACTGCGCGACATCGTGTGACGCGACACCGTTGGCAGGACCTCCGCACCGTGAACCAGGAAACCGAACATATCCAGACGCATCCGGATGGTTCGGCATTTCCAGACTTTCACGGTGGCTGCGCGTCGGCCACTCCCGCCCCGCGGCGCCGAGAGGCGGTCAGAGCTTGCGGTACGTCCGGGCGTCGTCGGCGGCCGCCAGGACGGCGGCCATGTCGCCGCCGGCCGACGCCGTGACCACGGCGGCCACCGCGCCCTCGACGAAGGGGGCGTCCGCGATGTGCGCGTCCCGCAGCTCCCCGGCGGTCAGGAGCGCCTTGACGGTGAGGACCGCGCTGCCCATGTCGCAGAAGACGACCACGCCCGCCTTGCGGTCCGCATCGGCGACCGCCCGGCGGACCAGCTCGGCGCTGGTGCCGACGGAGCCGTCGGGCAGGCCGCCCGCGGCGGCGACCGGTGCCGGGTCGCCGGTGCCGACCAGGGCCCGGGCCAGCGCGGCGGTCGACTCGGCCACGGCGCGGCTGTGCGAGACGAGCACCACGCCGACCCGGCCCGCCTCGGGCTCCGGCTCGGCTGCTGCTTCCGGCTCCGCCGCGGGCTGCGGGGCGGTGGCGCACAGCCGGGGGTCGGTGGCCTCGTACAGCGCGGTGATCAGGAGTGCGGAGGAGGTGGCCCCGGGATCCTGGTGGCCGATGCTGCGCTCGCCCAGGTAGCTCGCGCGCCCGCGGCGGGCCTGGAGCGGTACGGTCGCCTCGGCGCCGGCCCGGGCCGCGCGGGCCGCCGCGTCAAGGGCCACCACCACGTCGCCGCCGCCCGCCAGCGCCTCGGCGTAGGCGTCGGCGGCGGGTTGCAGCGCGTCGACCATGGTCTTGTCGCCGGGCGCGGAGTCCCCGAGCCGCCGTACGCTGGCCACCGCCGCGGCGAGCGCCCGGCCCAGCGCCTCGGGGGTGGCGACGGCCTCCTCGCCGAGCACCTTGCCCATCCGGCGCAGCACCGTTCCGTACAGCGGACCGGCCGCGCCGCCCACGGTGTTGGTCAGGTGCACCCCGGCCGCGGTCAGCAGCGCACCGGGCCCTTCCGGCGCCTCGGCGGCCAACGCCTGGGCGATGGAGGCGAAGCCGCGCTTGAGGTTGATGCCGTGGTCGGCGTCGCCGATGGCGGCGTCGAGTTCGGTCAGGTGCGCGGCCTCGGCGGTGACGACGCTCGTGGCACGGTCCAGGAAGCGGCGGAAGAAGGCCTGGTCGAGCGTGACGGTCATGGGCGGCGGCTCCTGCGGGCGCTGGGGCTGATGCGGGCTCGGACCGGCTCAGCGTAATGCGGGCCGCCGCCGGCTGCTCGGTGACACGGGGTCAGTTGATCGCCTTGACCAGCTCGCCGTCCGCCGTATCGCCGCTGAGCTCCCAGAAGAAGGTGCCGCCCAGCCTCCGACGGTCCTTGTATGCCATCTTCCCGGCGATGGTCGACGGCGTGTCGTAACTCCACCACTGGCTGTCGCACTTGGCGTAGGCGGTGCCCGCCACCGTGCCGTTCGCCGGGCACGTGGACTTGAGCACCTTGTAGTCGTCGATGCCCTGCTCGTAGGTGCCCGGGGCCGGGCCGGTGGCCGGGCCGCCGGGGGCGGCCTGGTCCACGCCGGTCCAGCCGCGGCCGTAGAAGCCGATGCCCAGCAGCAGCTTCGAGGAGGGCACGCCCAGGGACGTGAGTTTGCGGATCGCCGAGTCGGTGTCGAAGCCCGCCTTGGGCATGCCGGGGTAGGAAGTGAGCGGGGAGTGCGGGGCGGTGGGGCCCTTGGCGTCCCAGGCGCCGAAGAAGTCGTACGTCATCGGGTTGTACCAGTCGACGTAACGGGCCGCGCCCGCGTAGTCCGCCGCCTCCAGCTTGCCGCCGTCCGAACCGTCCGCGCTGATCGCCGCGGTGACGAGGTTCTTGTCCCCGAACTTCGCGCGCAGCGCTGCCATCAGCTCGCGGAACGCGGCCCGGTCGCTGGTGTCGCAGGTCAGACCGCAGGCGCCCGGGTACTCCCAGTCGATGTCGATGCCGTCGAAGACGTCGGCCCAGCGCGGGTCCTCGACCAGCCCGTAACAGGACTCGGCGAACGCCGCCGGGTCCTTGGCGGCCTCCGCGAAGCCGCCGGACCAGGTCCAGCCGCCGAAGGACCAGAGCACCTTGAGGCCGGGGTGGAGCTTCTTGAGCTTGCGCAGCTGGTTGAAGTTGCCGCGCAGCGCGCCCTCGTCCCAGGTGTCGGCCTTGCCGTCGACGCTGCCCGCCGCGTCGTAGGCCTTGTCGTAGTCGGCGTAGGCGTCGCCGATGGCGCACTTGCCGCCGGTGACGTTGCCGAAGGCGTAGTTGATGTGGGTGAGTCTGGCGGCCGAGCCGGAGGTCTCGATGTTCTTGACGTGGTAATTGCGCCCGTAGACACCCCAGTTGGTGAAGTAGCCGACGATGCGGTGCCCGGCCTGGGTGTCGTCGGGGTCGGCGGTGGCGGCCGGGGCCGCGGCGAGGGTGGTGGCCAGGAGGGCGGCGGTGGCGGCGAGGGCCGCGAGGGGTCCGTGCGGTCGGGGCATGGTGCGTTCTCCTCGGTGGGGTGGGAGAGAGCAGGGGGGTGCCGCGCTGCCGTGCAGGGGCGGTGACCGGGGACGGTGACACCCGCGCGAGTGGCATGTACGCGTCGGTCCGCTGAACGGTGGGGAAACCGTAGAAGGACTAGACCATTGCGGTCAATGGTCCGGACCGAACCTGACAGGCCAGTCCGTCATGATCGGCAGACCCGTGACGGCAGGCCCCCGATCGGGCATACTCCAAGCGCCACAGCCGCAGGTCACCCCGGTCCGCGACCCGGCGGGGGACCATCGGCTGGGCGAACCACCGACGGCGGCGCCGACACCCAGGGCGCCCGTCGCCGCAGCGCCCGACAGGGAGGAGAGCGCCGCCATGACCGACCACGGCCCGCAGCCGGTGGAGCGTCAGCTGCCCACCGAGGAAGCCCGCGACCTGATCTCGCTCGTACGCGATCTGGTCCAGCGGGAGATCGAGCCCCACGCGGCCGAGGAGGAGGACGCCGGACGCTTCCCGCGCGAGGTCTTCGGGCTGCTGTCCGCCTCGGGGCTGCTGGCCCTGCCCTACGCCGAGGAGTTCGGCGGCGGCGACCAGCCGTACGAGGTCTACCTCCAGGTGCTCGAAGAGCTCGCCGCCGCCCGCCTCACCGTCGGGCTCGGCGTCAGCGTGCACACCCTCGCCTGCCACGCCCTCGCCGGATACGGCACCAAGCAGCAGCGCACCGAGCACCTGCCCGCCATGCTCGGCGGCGGGCTCCTGGGCGCGTACTGCCTCTCCGAGCCCTCCTCCGGCTCCGACGCCGCCTCGCTGCGCACCCGCGCCACGCGCTCCGGCGACACCTGGACGCTGCAGGGCACCAAGGCGTGGATCACCCACGGCGGCATCGCCGACTTCTACACCGTCCTGGCGCGCACGGGCGGCGAAGGCGCCCACGGCATCACGGCCTTCCTCGTGCCGGGCGACGCCGAGGGCCTGAGCGCGGCACCGCCCGAGAAGAAGATGGGCATGAAGGGATCGCCCACCGCCCAGCTGCACTTCGACGGCGTCCAGGTCTCCGACGCGCGCCGCATCGGCGACGAGGGACAGGGCTTCGCCATCGCGCTGTCCGCCCTCGACTCCGGCCGCCTCGGCATCGCGGCCTGTGCCATCGGCGTGGCCCAGGCCGCGCTGGACCAGGCGCTCTCCTACGTCACCCAGCGGCGGCAGTTCGGCCGCCCGGTCGTCGACTTCCAGGGCCTGCGCTTCATGCTGGCCGACATGGGCACCCAGATCGAGGCGGGCCGCGCGCTCTACCTCGCCGCGGCCCGGCTGCGCGACGAGGGCAAGCCCTTCGCCAAGCAGGCCGCCATGGCCAAGCTCTTCTGCACCGACGCGGCGATGCGGGTCACCACCGACGCCGTCCAGCTGATGGGCGGCTACGGCTACACCGCCGACTTCCCCGCCGAGCGCTACATGCGCGAGGCCAAGGTCCTGCAGATCGTCGAAGGGACCAACCAGATCCAGCGGATGGTCGTCGCCCGGCACCTGGCCGGCCCCGAATCCCGCTGAGCCGACGCCCCGTTGGCCCCCTGAGCACCACGGCAGACCGGCCGGTTCCGGGACGCGCCCTCGCGGCCGTCGGCGGAACCGGCGGGATGCCGGCGCTCAGGCGGCGGGCCGGCGCACCCCCGGCACGCGCACCGGCCGCGAGCCCGGCCCGCCGATGTGCGAAAACGGCTGCGTGCGCCAGTCCAGGCTCTCCGGAAGCGTCAGCAGCAGCGCCGCGTCCAGCTCTTGGGTCTCCGGCGATTCACCGGCCGGCGCGGCATTCTCGATGGCACGCCCCGCGCCGGGGCACACGGTGAGCCCGAAGGGATCCCAGGGCGACGGGCACAGCGCGTGCTCCGGCAGCACTTCCTCACCGTCGAGCAGTCCGATCGGACGGGCGCAGTCCGGGCACGTCACCCGGAACATCTCGCAGGTCTCGGACTCGTAGGCATACGGTCCGACATCGCCCTCGTGATCGACACGTTCCAGGCTGGGCATAGGTTTCTCCCCCTCGGATGAGCCGGCCAGGCACCTCGGCCTCGGCCACAGCAAGCATTTCCCTCGGCAGAGGCCGGGTAATCGCTGCACCCGGGAGGACACGGGTGCATGCCTGTGGCGTTTGTCACATACCTTGTGTGCCAGCGGCGCCGCCGACTGTGCCGGGGGCGCACCGACGCAGTAGGTTGACCCGCGTGGAGGAGTTGGACAGAGAGATCGTGGAACTGCTCGTCAAGGACGGGCGGATGAGCTACACCGACTTGGGCAAGGCCACTGGGCTGTCCACCTCGGCGGTGCACCAGCGCGTGCGCAGGCTCGAACAGCGAGGCGTCATCCGCGGATACGCGGCGGTCGTCGACCCCGAGGCGGTCGGGCTGCCCCTGACCGCGTTCATCTCGGTCAAGCCGTTCGACCCCAGCGCGCCCGACGACATCGCCGACCGGCTGGCGGAGATCCCCGAGATCGAGGCCTGTCACAGCGTGGCGGGGGACGAGAACTACATACTCAAGGTGCGGGTCGCCACCCCGCTGGAGCTTGAGCACCTGCTCGCCACCATCCGGTCGCTGGCCGGGGTCTCCACGCGGACGACGATCGTGCTGTCCACCCCGTACGAGGCCCGGCCGCCGCGGGTCGGGTGAGCACGGGCGGGGCCGGTTACGGGACCGGGCGGCGAGGGGACAGACTGATCCCCATGACAGAGCGCACCACCCCCCAGGACCCGCCGCGCACCACACTGCTGCGCGGCGGCACCGTCCACAGCCCCGCCGACCCCTTCGCGACCGCGATGGTCGTCGAGCACGGGCACGTCGCCTGGGTCGGCTCCGAAGGCGCCGCGGACTCCTTCGCCGACGGCGTGGACGAGGTCGTCGACCTCCGCGGCGCGCTCGTCACCCCCGCCTTCGTGGACGCCCACGTGCACACCACCGCCACGGGCCTCGCCCTGACCGGCCTCGACCTCACCGGCGCCGCCACGCTCGCCGAGGCCCTGGACCGGGTGCGGGCGCACGCCGCGGCGCGGCCCGCCGACCGGGTCCTGCTCGGCCACGGCTGGGACGCCAGCGCCTGGCCCGAGCGGCGACCCCCGTCCCGCCGCGAGCTCGACGAGGCCACCGGCGGGCGCCCCCTCTACCTCACCCGCGCCGACGTGCACTCCGCCGTGGTCACCACGGCCCTGCTCGACCTCGTGCCGCACGTGCGCGAACGCTCCGGGTACGCCGCGGACGCGCCGCTGACCGGTGACGCCCACCACGCCGTGCGCGCCGCCGCCTACGACAGCGTCACCCCCACCCAGCGCGCCGAGGCCCAGCGCGCCGCGCTCGCCCGCGCCGCCTCGCTCGGCATCGGCTCCCTCCACGAATGCGCCGGACCGCAGATCTCCTCCGTCGACGACCTCACCGGCCTGCTGCGCCTCGCCGCCCGGGAGACGGGCCCCCGGGTGACCGGCTACTGGGCGAAGGCGCTGACCCGCGCCGAGGACGCCGCGCACATCCGCGAGCTCGGCGCGATCGGCGCGGCCGGCGACCTCTTCGTGGACGGCTCCCTCGGCTCGCACACCGCCTGCCTCCACGAGCCGTACGCCGATGCCCCCGAGGCCGGACACACCGGCACCGCCCACCTCGACGCCACCGCCATCGCCGCCCATGTCACCGCGTGCACCGAGGCGGGCATCCAGGCCGGCTTCCACGCCATCGGCGACGCCGCGCTCACCGCCGTCGTCGAAGGCGTCCGGGCCGCCGCCGACAAGCTGGGCACGGCCCGCGTCCGGGCCGCCCGGCACCGCGTCGAGCACGCCGAAATGCTCACCCCCGAGCACATTGCCGGCTTCGCCGAACTGGCCCTGACCGCCTCCGTGCAGCCCGCCTTCGACGCCGCCTGGGGCGGCGACGACGCGATGTACGCCGAGCGCCTGGGCGCCGAGCGGGCCCGCACCCTCAACCCGTACGCGGCCCTGCTGCGCGCCGGAGTCCCGCTCGCGCTGGGCTCCGACAGCCCCGTCACCCCCCTCGACCCCTGGGGCACCGTCCGCGCCGCCGCCTTCCACCGCACGCCCGAGCACCGGGTCTCGGTGCGGGCGGCGTTCACCGCGCACACGCGCGGCGGCTGGCGGGCGATCGGCCGCGACGACGCGGGCGTCCTGGTGCCCGGCGCCCCCGCCGACTACGCGGTCTGGGAGACCGGCGACCTCGTGGTGCAGGTGCCCGACCACCGCGTCGCCGACTGGTCCACCGACCCCCGCTCTGGCACGCCCGGCCTGCCGGACCTCACCCCCGGCGCCCTGCTGCCGGTGTGCCTGCGCACGGTCGTGGGCGGACGTGAGGTGTACGCGTCCCCCGCGCGCCCGAACGAGTGACGCGCAGGGCGCCGCGTACCGCCGAACGACGTGCCGTCGGGCTGTCGCGGCGCCCTGCCCTCGTCCATACTGACCTGCTGGTTCGCCCGAGCCACGCAGGTCGCGGAGGTATTGACAGGGTGCGGGCGGCGGCCGGTAGGTTCTGCCGGGTCCACCGCAGGACGTCCGGCCGGTGAACCTCCACACAGTCGTCGAACGCCGCTGGGCCATGGGGCGGGCGCCACACGGGCGCTCCGCCACTGGGAGCCAGGTACCAGCGCACGGGGGCGAAGGAAGGTTCCGCCTGCCCGGCAGGTGCGACCCGGGTGGGGCCCGGATGTTCAGTAGACAACGGCTCTCGGCCGACCGCAGCCAGCGGACCCGAGGTCGGCCCGAAGGACGCCGGGCCCCGATTCCGCCTCCTCCCCGTTCTTCCTGGGCTTCCCCTGCCGCACCCCTCGTGCACCTGTGGGCCGCCGTGCGCCCGTGGCGAGGTACGGTCTGCTGATACACCCGAAAGCTCCAGGAAGGCGCGACCGTGCCCTCGGGTTCCGAAACCACCCCCGAAGCCGCCACGGCCCCCCCGACGGCCGTCGGCGCACCTGGCGCCGCGGCGACCGGGCGCCCGGGCCGGGCCGTGCGCCTGGCCCGGCTGGCCCGCCGCGAGGCGGCCCGCACCGCTCTGGCCGCCGTCGGCGGCACCGCCCTCGCCCTGGCCTTCCCGCCGTACGACCTGTGGCCGCTGTCGGTCCTGGCGGTGGCCGCGCTGGCGCTGCTGACCCGGGGCCGCACCGCACGGCAGGGCGCCTGGACGGGGTTCGCCTTCGCGCTGCCCTTCTTCTTCCTGCTGCTGCGCTGGCTGCACGTGGTGGGCTACGACGCGGTGCTGGGCCTGGCGGTCGTCGAGGCCCTCTTCGTGGCCGCGCTCGGCGCCGCCCTCGCGGTGACCTCGCGGCTGCCCGCCTGGCCGCTGTGGGGCGCCTGCCTGTGGATCGCCCAGGAGTGGGCGCGCGACCGGGTGCCCTTCGGCGGCTTCCCGTGGGGCCGGCTGGCGTTCGCCAACACCGGCTCGCCCTTCACCCCGCTCGCGGCGCTGGGCGGGGCACCGCTGGTGACCTTCGCGGTGGCGCTGTCCGGTGGCCTGCTGGCGTACGCGGCCGTCGCCGCCGTGCGGCTGCGATCTGGAGCCGGAGGCCTGCGGGCGGTGCTGCCGGGCGCCGGGGCGGTGGCCCTGGCGGCGGCGGTGACGGCCGCCGGATTCGCCGTGCCCGTACCCACCAAGGGCGACGACAGCGTGGACATCGCCATCATCCAGGGCAACGTCGAAAAGCCCGGCATGGACTTCCTGGGCCGCCCGCTGATGGTCCTCGACAACCACGTCTCCGCCACGCTGAAGCTGGCCCGGGACATCCGCGAGGGGAAGACGAAGAAGCCGGATCTCGTGATCTGGCCGGAGAACTCCTCCGACCTCGACCCCTTCCAGTACACGCAGGCCTACGACCGGATCGACAAGGCCGTCAGGGCCGTCGGCGTGCCGGTCCTCGTGGGCGCGCTCGTCGACCACCCCGGCAAGCCGGGCTTCATCGACAACATGGGCATCGTCTGGGACCCGACGACCGGACCCGGGGCCTCCTACGCCAAGCAGCACCCGGTGCCGTTCGGCGAGTACGTGCCCTTCCGGCAGGAGCTCAGCAAGGTCATCACCCGCCTCCAGCGGGTCCCGCGCGACTTCTACCCCGGTGACCACACCGGCGTGCTGCAGGTCGGGCCCGCGCGCCTCGGTGATGTCATCTGCTTCGAGGTGGCCTACGACGAGATCGTCCACGACACCGTTCGGGCCGGGGCCCGGGCCCTGGTCGTGCAGACCAACAACGCCACCTACGGCCGCACGGGCCAGCCCGAGCAGCAGCTGGCCATGTCCCGGCTGCGGGCCGTCGAGCACGGCCGGGCCGTGGTCACCGCAGCCACCAGCGGCATCAGCGCGGTGGTCGCGCCGGACGGCCGGGTGCTCCAGCGCAGCAAGGAGTTCACCCAGGACGTCATCACCGCGCGCATCCCGCTGCGGGACGGGACGACCCTCGCCGACCGCGCGGGTGCGGCTCCCGAATGGGCGCTCGCTATCGTGGGCCTCCTGTCCTGCGCGGCCGCTCTCCTGATCGGCCGTCGGGTCCGGCCGGAGGGGGCGGAAAAGAACATGGACAAGAAGGGTCAGCAGTGAACGACGGTGGTCAGCGGAGTTTCGGTCCGCTCGGCACGACCTTGGTGATCATTCCGACCTACAACGAGGCGGAGAACATCAAGCCCATCGTCGCCCGGGTACGGGAGTCCGTACCGGAGGCGCACGTCCTCGTCGCCGACGACAACAGTCCCGACGGCACCGGCAAGCTCGCCGACGAGCTGGCCGCCGACGACGACCACGTCAAGGTGCTGCACCGGCAGGGCAAGGAGGGGCTGGGGGCCGCCTATCTGGCGGGCTTCCGCTGGGGCCTGGACAACGGCTACGGCGTCCTGGTGGAAATGGACGCCGACGGCTCCCACCAGCCGGAGGAGCTGCCCCGCCTGCTGACCGCGCTCAAGGGCGCCGACCTGGTGCTCGGCTCGCGCTGGGTGCCCGGCGGCCGGGTGGTGAACTGGCCGAAGTCGCGCGAGTTCCTCTCCCGCGGCGGCTCCACCTACTCCCGGCTGATGCTCGACGTCCCCCTGCGCGACGTCACCGGCGGCTACCGGGCCTTCCGGCGGGAGACGCTGGAGGGGCTGGGCATGGACGAGGTCGCCTCCCAGGGCTACTGCTTCCAGGTCGACCTGGCCTGGCGCGCGGTCAAGGCCGGGTTCCACGTGGTGGAGGTCCCCATCACCTTCGTCGAGCGGGAGCTGGGCGACAGCAAGATGAGCCGGGACATCGTCGCGGAGGCGCTGTGGCGGGTGACCTCCTGGGGCCTCGGCTCCCGCGTCTCCAAGGCCCTGGGCAAGGAGCGCTAGACCTTGACCCTCGCCCGCGGCCCGGCCGCGGTTCCGGGCACACTTGAGGCATGACGTTCGGAACACAGCAGACCGTGAACGGCACACCGCCCCGGCGCAGCCTCGCCCGCAGGCTCGTCCCGCTGGGCGTGGCGGTCTGGGCGGTGCTGGAGATCTGGCTGCTGATGCTGGTGGGCGAAGCGGCGGGCGGGCTCACCGTGCTGGCGCTGCTGGCCGGGGGCGTGCTCGCCGGCTCGTACGTGATCAAGCGGGCGGGGCGGCGGGCCTGGCAGCGGCTCACCCAGTCCCTCCAGCAGCCGGGCACGGCCCCGCAGGCCGAGGATGGCGGCGGCAACGCCCTGACGATGCTGGGCGGCCTGCTGCTGATCGTGCCGGGCCTCATATCGGACGCGGCAGGGCTGCTGTGCCTCTTCCCGCCGACGCGGAAGCTGCTGCGCACGTCCGTGGGGCGGCGGCTGGACCGCGCGGGCGGCTACGGGCCGGGGACGCTCGGCGACGCCTTCCGGCAGGCGAGGATGCACCAGCCGGACGGCAAGGTCGTCCAGGGCGAGGTGATCCGCGAGGACGAACCGCCCGCCCCGCGGCCGGACGGGCCGCAGCTGCCCCGGTAGGGGCGTGAAAAGACGTAAAAAAGGGCCCGGGCCACTGCGCGAAGCAGTGGCCCGGGCCCTTTGTCGTGCGCCCGCCGTCAGGCGGACTTGCGGGTGTCCCGCGGATGCACGGCAATGTTCATGGCGCCGGAGCGCAGGACGGCCAGCCGCTCGGCCAGCACCTCCTCGAGCTCCTCGCGGGTGCGCCGCTCCATGAGCATGTCCCAGTGCGTACGCGCAGGCTTGCCCTTCTTCTCCTCAGGCCCATCGCCGTCTACCAGGAGTGCAACGGCGCCGCACGCCTTGCACTCCCACTCCGGCGGAATCTCCGCCTCTACCGAGAACGGCATCTCGAATCGATGGCCGTTCGGGCATGCGTACTCCACCGCCTGGCGCGGGGCCAGATCGATGCCGCGGTCGGTCTCGTAGCTGGTAACCACAAGTCGCGTGCCGCGGAGAGCTCGCTCACTCATGAATCGTGCCTCCCGGGCTTGTCGCCCACAGGACAGGTGTCGCTGTCGTCGTCATCCGGTCAACGTCCGGTCGGCGGTGAAGATTCCCGTTGAGGGACATGCGTCGCCCGTCGTGCCGCCCCTTGTTGTACCCACCGGCGCCCGTTTTGTCACATCTGGCAATAGATGTCACCCTGTGTTTGCACTACTTAAGCGCGCAGTAACGGTCCATCCGGTGGGTCGAAGGCGTACACTACCGGCCCGCGTGTTTCCGGCCTAAACCGGGTCCGGCACTTCGGTGCCCGCGGTCACCGGAGGAGCCGATTCCGCCACGATCGCGGACGGTGTTCCGGGCAGCTCGAAGAACCTCAGGAAGAACTGCGACAGCGGCCCGATGGCCAGCGCGTAGAGCACCGTGCCCGCCCCCGCGGAGCCGCCCAGCGCGAAGCCCGTGGCCAGCACCGCCACCTCGATGCAGGTCCGCACCAGCCGCACCGAGCGGCCGGTCCGCCGGTGCAGCCCCGTCATCAGGCCGTCCCGCGGGCCCGGCCCGAAGCGCGGGCTGATGTAGAGGCCGGTCGCCACTCCGCACAGCGCCACCGCGAACAGCAGCAGCGCGATCCGCGCCCACAGCGGTCCGGGCGCCGGGGCCAGGCTCAGCGTGGCGTCCAGCGCCAGGCCGATCACCAGCACGTTGGAGACCGTGCCCAGCCCCGGGCGCTGCCGCAGCGGTATCCACAGGAGCAGCACCATCGCGCCGATGAGGATCGAGGCCGTGCCGATCGACAGGCCCGCGTGCCGGGCGACGCCCTGGTTGAGCACGTCCCACGGCGCAAGCCCCAGCCCCGCCCGCAGCTGCAGCCCCGCGCTCACCCCGTACAGCACCAGCCCGGCGTACAGCTGCAGCAGGCGGCGGGCGAGGTGCGGCCCCCGCGACCCCCCGGGTGCCCGCCCCTCCGGCGACTCCTCTGATCCCAATCCGGCTGCGGACACGATTCTTCCCCTCCGCTGGTGCAAGTGGCCTGTTGCGTGACAGTCTGTGGACTGGGTCAACTCAAGATCCATGGCCAATTCCGGGAAGGTGGACCGCAAACCATGAGTCCGTGGACTTCTTCGGTGGGTGCGCCCCAGCTGGCGCGCCTGCTCGGCTCGCAGCACGGGCGCGACGCCGTGACACCCCTCACGGGCCGCCGCTCGCCCGCCTACCGCTCCCTCGCTGACGGCATCCGGCTGCTCGTCCTCGAAGGCCGCGTCCCGGTGGCGGCCCGGCTTCCCGCGGAGCGCGAGCTGGCCACCGCCCTCTCCGTCAGCCGCACCACCGTGGCCGCCGCCTACGAGGCACTGCGCGGCGAGGGGTTCCTGGAATCCCGGCGCGGGGCCGGCAGCTGGACCGCGATGCCCGCCGGGAACCCGCTGCCCACCCGGGCCCTGGAGCCGCTGCCCCCGGAGGCCGCCGGCTCGGTGATCGACCTGGGCTGCGCCGCGATGACCGCGCCGGAGCCCTGGCTCACCCGCTCCTTCCAGGGCGCCCTGGAAGAGCTGCCGCCCTACGCCCACACCCACGGCGACTACCCGGCGGGGCTGCCCGCCCTGCGGCGGGCCGTCGCCGACCGCTACACCGCCCGTGGCGTGCCGACCATGCCCGAGCAGATCATGATCACCACCGGTGCGATGGGCGCCGTCGCCGCGATCTGCCGCCAGATGGCCGGCCGGGGGGAACGGGTCGCCGTCGACTCGCCCTCCTACGCCAACGTCCTGCAGCTGATGCGCGAGGCCGGGGCCCGGCTGGTGCCGGTGGCCATGGCCGGCGGGATCGGAGGCTGGGACCTGCCCGCCTGGCGGCAGGTGCTGCGGGACGCCGCCCCGCGCATGGCCTACGTCATCGCCGACTTCCACAACCCCACCGGGGCCCTGGCCTCCGAGGAGCAGCGCCGGGAGCTGGTGGAGGCCGCCCGCGCCGCGGGCACCCTGCTGGTCGCCGACGAGACCATGTCCGAGCTGCTGCTCGACCCCGAGGTCGAACTGCCCCGGCCCCTCTGCGCCTTCGACCCCGCCGGCAGCTCCATCATCACCGTCGGCTCGGCCAGCAAGAGCATCTGGGCCGGGCTGCGCATCGGCTGGGTGCGCGCCGCCCCCGACGTCATCCGCAGCCTGGTCGCCGCCCGCGCCTACGCCGACCTCGGCACCCCCGTCCTCGAACAGCTGGCCGTCGCCTGGCTGATGGGCTCCGAGGGCTGGGACTCCGCGATCGCCATCCGGCGGGCCGAGGCGCGCGAGAGCCGCGACGCGGTCGTCGGCGCGCTCCGACGCCACCTGCCCGACTGGGAGTTCGCCGTCCCGCACGGCGGCCTCACCCTCTGGGCACGCACCGGCGGGCTGTCCGGCTCCCGGATCGCGGAGGCGGGGGAGCGGCTGGGGGTGCGGGTGCCCTCGGGGCCGCGCTTCGGGGTGGACGGGGCCTTCGAGGGGTACGTGCGCCTGCCGTTCACCGTCCGGGGCCCGGTGGCCGAGGAGGCCGCCACCCGGCTGGCCGAGGCCGCCCGCCTGGTGGCGAGCGGCGCCACCGCCGCCGCCGAGGTGCCGCGGACCTACGTGGCCTGAGCAGGCAGCTCCTCGTCGTATCCGCTCCAGGGCACCGCCTCCACCCCGGACGGCAGCGCGGCGGTCCGCACCGGCAGCAGGGCCAGCACCGCACCGCGCTGCGCCTCGTCGGCCTCCTCGTCGTACGGGTCCGGGGTGGCCGGCACCTGCAACCGGTGCACCGGGCCCGAGCCGAGCCGGGCGTAGCCCCGGCCGGGCGGCAGCTCCGGGCCTGCCGTGGTGTGGGGCGGCGAGCCGAGGGCGGCCGTCGTCCGGTCGGGGCCGGCGGCGCCGAGCACCGCCCGGGCCCGGGCGGCCGTCCACACCGGTTCGGCGAGCCGCCCGGCCGCGTCCAGCTGCTCGCCGACCGCCACGGTGACGCCCGTGACCCGCCCGTGCCGCAGCGGCACCGCGAGCAGCTCCTGGGGGTCGGTGCGGCCCTGGCCCGTCGCGAGCTGGCTCAGCCCCACGGGCCGGTCCACGACGATCCACAGCGGGCGGCGTACGTCCTCGGGGACGGCGCGCCCCAGCTGGCGCGCGTGGCCCGCGGCCGTCAGCCGCCGTTCGGTCTCGTGGCAGGCCCATTCCAGGATGGCCAGCGCCCCGGTGAGCGAGGTCTCCACCGCCAGCACCCCCTCCCGCCCGGTGAGGCAGGCGTACTCGCCCGTGCCGCCGCCGTCCACGACCACCACGTCGCCGCCGTGGTGGAGCGCCTGCAGGGTGACCGACCGCAGCAGGGTCGTGGTGCCGCCGCCGGGCCGGCCCAGGGCCAGCAGGTGCGGCTCGGCGGAGCGGGGGCCCGTACGCCAGACGACGGGCGGCGCGTCGCGCATCTCCTCGCCGTCGCCGACCGGCAGCGTCCGCTGGACGTCGCCGGGGTCGGTGAAGCCCAGGACGGTCTCGCCCGGCGCGGTCACGAACCGCTGGGCCGCGATGTCGGCCGGCAGCGGGGGCAGGGCGCTCAGGGTGAGCCGGTTGGCCTCTTCGTCCCAGTCGAACCGGTACTCCCGGCCCCGTCCGGCCTTCAGGTGCAGCAGTTGCTCGACCCGCGCGCGGGGCTCCTCCTCGCCGTCGGCGAAGTAGGCGGGGTAGCGCAGCCGCAGGGAGCTCAGGCGGCCCTCGTCGTCGAAGGCGTGCTCCTCGAAGGCCTTGGGCCAGTGGCCGCCGTGCTGGTAGAGGGGTTTCGGGTCCTCGGGCACCGAGAAGTACGGCACCAGGGCGTCGTAGAGGGTCTGCAGCCGGGCGTTCTCCGCCTCGCCCGTCTCGCGGTGCCCGCGCCCGCGTCCCGCCCAGGCGCCCGCCCCCATCACCGCCGCCGCGACCAGCGGCGGGCCGTAGGGGATCAGGGCCAGGATGGCCAGGCACGAGGCCGTCAGCAGCAGGGCCGGGCCGCGCCGCTCGCGCGGGGTCTGCGCCCAGGTGCGGCGCCCGGTGGCCATCAGGGTGCGCAGCCCGCGGCCGATGACGATCAGCGGATGGAATATGTCCCTGGTGCCGTCGGCGACCGCGTACGCCAGCTCCCGGTGCGCGGAGGGCGGGGCGCCGCCGGCCGTTCCGCGATGAATTCCTCGCCGGCCCACGTCGTTCTCCTGGTGTCGGTGATTGACGGTCGCGGAGGCGGGCTAGAACTTGATCCCGCCCAGAAGGCTGGCGAGGCTGGCACCGCCCGCCTTGATGCTCGGTGCGATGGCGGTGCCGGCGAGGTAGAAGCCGAAGAGCGAGCAGACGAGCGCGTGCGAGAGCTTGAGGCCGTCTTTTCGGAAGAACAGAAACGCGATGACTCCGAGCAGTACGACGCCCGAAATGGAGAGGATCATGGAGTCTCCCGAGTGCTGGGGGCGGTCACCTTGAGCTCCTCCAGCTTCACAGAAAGTATTATTCCGGCAAGTGGGGATACACCCGTACGGAGGACCGCACAACATGTCAGAACAGACTCCAGAGACCGATGAGCCCGCGCACGACCCCGAGGTGCTCCAACTGGCTTCGAAGGTCTTCGACCTGGCGCGGCACGGCGACACCGACACCCTCGCCGCCTACGTCGACGCGGGCGTCCCGGCGAATCTCACCAACGACAAGGGCGATTCGCTCCTGATGCTGGCCGCCTACCATGGCCATCCCGGCGCCGTCACCGCCCTGCTCGACCGCGGTGCCGACCCCGACCGGCCCAACGACCGCGGGCAGACGCCGCTGGCCGGGGCCGTCTTCAAGGGCGAGGACGAGGTGGTGCGCATCCTTCTCGCCCACGGCGCGGACCCGGCCGCCGGCACGCCCTCGGCCATCGAAGCGGCGGGCGTCTTCGGGCGCCAGGACCTGCTGGAGCTCTTCCAGGGCAAGTGACACGGGGCCTCCAGGGGTGCCCCCTCCGCCTGACGCAAGGTCAGCACCCCTGGTGGTCCGCCCTGTTCCTTAGAAGTCTCTTAAAGCGGCCCGTTATCAATTCCTCATGCCCTTCATCACCTCGTCCCGCACGGCCCGCGCCGCCGCCGTGGTGCTGGCCGCCACCCTGCCCTGCGTCGCCCTCCTGCCCTCGGCCGACGCCGCCCCGCCCCGCCCGGCGCAGTCGGCCCGCGTCCACGGCCACCTCGTCGACCTGCCCGTACGCGGCGGCACCGCCACCGTCGACACCGCCTCGCTGCGTGTGACCGCGCGCACGGACGCGGGCGCCACGGTCGAACTCTCCGCCCCCGCCGCCACCGCGCTCGGCACCCCCGGCCCCGTGACCGCCAGCGCCGACGGCGCTCGCTGGACGTACCCCGGGAGCGGCCTGACCATCACCGTCCGCGCCGACAAGGGGCGGCTGCTGGTCTCCGTCCGGTCCACCGGCACCGCCGACCGCACCCTGCAGTGGCCCGTCACCGGCGCCGACCCCGCCGCCTCCGCCCTCCAGCTGCCGCGCGGCGAGGGGCTGTCCATACCGGTCGCCGACACCTTCTGGAACTCGTCC
The DNA here is from genome assembly GCF_014203555.1 of Streptomyces olivoverticillatus. Lineage (GTDB taxonomy): Bacteria > Actinomycetota > Actinomycetes > Streptomycetales > Streptomycetaceae > Streptomyces > Streptomyces olivoverticillatus. The sequence goes on from NZ_JACHJH010000006.1 coordinate 441,127, forward strand.
GAGGCCGGTCTCGTCGGCAGCAAGTCGGACATGGAGTCCCAGTCCCTGCCGCTGTGGGGCTACAGCGCCGGCCGGACCGGCGCGAGCTATCTCGTCCCCACCGACATCGGCACCACGCTGAACGTCGGCTCCGAGAAGGGCAGGCTCCGGGCCACCGCCGAGCACACCTTCTCGCGCGGCGACGGCACCACGGACTACACCGTCGCCCTCTCCCTCACCGACGGCTCCCCGGTCGCCCCCGCCCTGGACTACCGCGCCTGGCTGAAGGAGCAGGGACAGCTCGGCAGCCTCAAGCGCAAGATGGCGGCCGCCCCCGCGAACCAGAAGCTCCTCGGCGCCTTCCACGCCTACGTATGGGGCCAGGCCCGCACCGCCGAGGGCGTGCGCAAGCTGCGCGCGCTCGGCGTGGACCGCATGTGGCTCGGCTACGACGCCGACGACAACCCCATGGACGCCGCCGCGGTCGCCGCCGCGAAGAAGGCCGGCTACCTCGTCGGCCCGTACGACTCCTTCGCCAACGGCCAGGACCCGAAGAAGTCCGACACCCCCACCTCCGCATGGCCCGACAAGCTGTACCCCGACTTCTGCGTCCAGAAGGCCGACAAGACGCCGGAGACCGGCTTCCACGACCGCGGCTGCTACATGAGCTCGCAGGCCTTCGAGAAGGCCGAGCCCACCCACCACTACCTCGCCGACCGCACCCGGAAGATGACCGCCAACGGCGCCGACAGCTACTTCCTCGACGTCGACGCGGCCGGCGAACTCTTCCGCGACCACAGCGACGCTCACCCCATGACCAAGGCGCAGGACCGCGCCAACCGCCTCGCCCGCATGAAGCGCCTCGCCGACGACGACCACCTCGCCCTCGGCTCCGAATCCGCCGGCGCCTGGGCCAACCAGGTCCTCTCCTACGACCACGGCTCCGGCACCCCCGTGACCGACGGGCTCTGGAAGGCCGAGCGGGACAAGAAGACCTGGGGCGGCTACACCCCCGCCAAGGCCCCCGACGCCTTCTTCAAGCCCGCCGAACTCCCGGCGAACGTGGCCAAGGCCATGTACGACCCCACCTACCGCGTACCGCTGTTCGAGACCGCCCTGCACGACTCGCTCGTCAACGTCGAACGCTGGGAACTGCCGTACGACAAGCTGCCGCAGCAGAAGACCGACCGAGCCCTGCTGGCGATGCTCTACAACACGCCGCTCAACTTCGTCATCGGCGGCGACTCCCTGGAGAAGAACGGCAGTGAACTGGCTGCCCTCCAGAAGTACTTCTCCCCGCTCCACCAGGCCGCGGGCACCGAGCCGATGACCGGCTTCCGCACGCTGACCGCCGACCGCACCGTCCAGCGCACCGTCTTCGGCGACGGCACGCTCACCGTCACCGCCAACTTCGGCACCAAGGCGCACGACGGGCTGCCGGGCGGCTGCGTGGACGCGAAGCTGAAGGGCGACAAGCAGGCACGGCGTCTGTGCCCGGCGGACGTCAACCGCTAGGAGTCTCCTCGCCGGACGGGCTCTTGCGAGCCCGTCCGGCCAGCGGAATGCACTCAGCGGAAAGCGCTCAGCACCGTCTCCACCGTGTCCGCGTCCTCCGCCCGCTTGTCCTCACGGAACCGCACCACCCGCGCGAAGCGCAGCGCCACCCCCGCCGGATACCGCGACGACCGCTGCAAGCCGTCGTACGCGATCTCCACCACCAGCTCCGGCCGCACCGTCACCACGAACCCGTCGTCGCCGACGGCCAGTTCCCGCAGCCGCTCCGTCTGCCAGGCCAGCATCGCATCCGTCAGCCCCTTGAACGTCTTGCCCAGCATGGCGAACGAGCCGTCCGGCCGCCGCGCGCCCAGATGCAGGTTCGACAGCTTGCCGGTGCGCCGGCCGTGCCCCCACTCCGCGGCCAGCACCACCAGGTCCAGGGTGTGCACCGGCTTCACCTTCAGCCACGCGGCACCCCGCCGGCCCGCGGTGTAGGGGGCGTCGAGGGCCTTGAGGACCACCCCCTCGTGGCCGCGCTCCAGCACCTGCGCCGCGAACTCCCGCGCCGCCGCCCGCGCTTCCTCCCCGCCCGGGTCCGCCACCACCAGCCGCCGCACCCGCAGCGGCTCGGGCACCACGCCCGCCAGCACCGCGTGCCGCTCCGCCGTCGGCAGGGCCAGCAGATCCCGGCCGTCCACCGCCAGCGCGTCGAAGAACACCGGCGACAGCGGCAGTCCCGCGGCCGCACCCGCGGCGGCCGGCCGGGAACCGACCCGCCCCGCGATGTCCTGGAACGGGTGCGGGCGGCCCGCCGCGTCCAGGGCGATGACCTCGCCGTCCAGCACCGCCGAGGACACCGGCAGCGCCCGAGCCGCCGCCGTCAGCTCGGGCAGCCGCTCGGTGATCTCGTCCAGGGTCCGGGTGAAGACGCGCACGTCGGCGCCGTCCCGGTGGACCTGGACCCGGATGCCGTCCAGCTTCTCCTCCACCGCGCACGGCCCCAGCCGCTCCAGCGCCTCGTCCACGTCCTTGGCGCTCTGCGCCAGCATCGGCAGCACCGGCCGCCCCACCTGAAGCCGGAACGCCTCCAGCGCCTGCGGACCCCCGGCCAGCAGCTCCCGGGCGACCGCCCCGAGCGAACCGCCCAGCATCACCGCCCGCCGCACGTCCTGCGGCGGGGCCCCCGACGCGGCCGCCAGTGCCTCCACGGTCAGTGCGTCCAGCGCGCCCTGGCGCAGCTCGCCGCCGATCAGCCGCAGCAGGAAGTGCTGCTCCTCCGCGGTGGCGGCGCCCAGCAACTCGCCCACCAGCCGCCTGCGTTCCGCCTGCGCTCCCCGGCCCGTCACGGCCGCGATCCGGGTGAGCGCGCCGTCCACCTCCCGCAGGGACAGCGTCGGATGCGCCGCCGGGGAGGGGGCGTGCCGCAGGGTGCTCCAGCCCACGCCGATCCTGCGCTGCGGCAGCCGCCCGGCCAGATACGGGATCGCGATCGGCACGTCGTACGGCCCGGCCTCCCGGAACAGCCCGGCCAGCAGAGCGGTCTTCCGCGACCGCGAGCTCGTGGCCGCCACCTCGCCGGACACCCGTGCGACATCCGCCAGCAGCATGTCCTCATCGTGCTACGGGACCGGGCGCCGCGCAGCACGGCTCAACGGGCGGCCCGCTCCCGCCCCGCGCCGTCGCTGATCCGCAGCAGCAGCGCCACCATCAGCCAGTTGGCGACGAGCGACGAGCCGCCCTTGGCCAGGAACGGCAGCGCCTTGCCGGTCAGCGGGATCAGCCCCATGACGCCGCCCGCCACCACGAAGACCTGCAGAGCCAGTGCCGCCGCGAGCCCGACCGCCAGCAGCTTGCCGAACGGATCGCGGGACCGCAGCGCCACGTTCAGGCCGCGCTCCACCAGCAGCGCATAGAGCATCAGCACCGCCATCACCCCGGCGAGCCCCAGCTCCTCGCCCACCGTGGCGAGGATGAAGTCGCTGCGGCCGGCGAAGCCCACCAGCTCGGGGTGGCCCCGCCCCAGGCCGGCTCCGGTGAGGCCGCCGGTGCCGAAGCCGAACAGCGCCTCGGCGAGCTGGTCGGAGACCCCGGAGCCCGGCCTGAACGCGTCGAAGGGGTGCAGCCAGGCGACGATACGGCCCTTGACGTGCGGCTCCAGCGAGCCGACAACGGCGGCTCCCACCGCGGCCAGCAGCACACCGCACACCACCCAGCCGGTGCGCTCGGTGGCCGCGTACAGCATCACCACGAACAGCCCGAAGAAGATCAGCGAGGTGCCCAGGTCGCGTTCGGCGATGAGCACCAGCAGGCTCAGGCCCCACACCGCCAGGATCGGGCCGAGCTGCCGCCCGGGCGGCAGCCGCGCCCCCATGACCGTGCGCCCCGACAGAGCCAGCGCATCACGGTGAACGACCAGATAGCCGGCGAAGAAGACCGCGATCATGGTCTTGACGAACTCGCCCGGCTGGAAGGACAGCGGCCCGAAGTAGATCCACCGTTTGGCGCCGTAGGTGTCGCCGGGGAACAAGGCGGGCGCCATCAGCAGCACCAGCGCCCCGGCCATCGTCACGTAGAGGTAGCGCTGCAGCCTGCGGTGGTCGGGCAGGACCACCAGCACGCTCACGCAGACCGCCACCCCCGTGACCGTCCACACCAGCTGCGCCGGAGCGGTCGCCTCGGCGTGGTACTCCAGGCGGTAGGCGGGGTCCAGCCGGTAGAGCAGCACGAGACCGAACGCCGAGAGCAGGACGGCCAGGGGCAGGATCAGCGGATCGGCGTACGGGGCCCAGCGCCGCATCGCCAGATGCGGCACCACGGCCAGGCACACCAGGGCGGCCGCGAATCCGGGGAGCCCGTCCGGGACGGTGCCGGTGACCGACAGCCCCACGTAGGCGTAGCCGTAACAGCCCGTCACCACGGCCAGGCCGAGGAGCAGCGCCTCGCGGCGCCGCCGCCGGAGCGCCCAGGGACGGCCGTCCCCGTCATCCCCGGCTCCTGCGCTCTCCTCGGTCACACCGGTCATGATGCCGCCCGCAAGGTCCGTCCCCTGCGGCATCCGGGTCACGGTACGTGATGTCGCGCACACTTAGTGGAATTGTCGTAACCGGCCGGTGTCACACCGAGTTGACGCACCGACACCGCAGGATCGACGACGCAGGACGGAGCAGTGGTTCTCACCATGAGCAAGCGCCAGAAGGGCCGCCGACACCGTCGGGTCAACCGCACGCCGCGCCCGGTCGGGTTGTCCCGGCCGAGCGCCGTACGGCCCGAGCCGAGGCCGGAGGCGCGGCCCGAACCACGGGCCGTCGTGACGGCCCCCGAGCGGCGCCCGGCCCCGGCCCCCGGACTCGGCCGCCACGAGGCCCGCACCTGGGACGGGCTGTGTGCGTTCGGCCCCGGCGGCGCGTCGGTGGACGACCTGTGCGCCTCGGTGGGCTATCAGGCGCGCACCATCCTCAAACACGTCAGCGGGCTGGAGGACCACGGCCTGGCCGAGCGCCGCGGCGACCGCTGGTACGCGCGGCACGAAACCGAAGGGGCGCTCGCGGGCCGCTGACGTGCCCCCGCCGGGCCGGGGCGCACCCGGCCCGGCCCGGCAGGCGGCCCGCTCGCGCGGTGTCAGCCCGCGGCTCTCGCACCCCCGCCCTCGCGCCGCCTCCTCGCCAGGGCCGCCAGCACGGCCTCGTGCTCGCCCAGTGCCTCGGCGGCGCGCTCCAGCGAGCGCGCCGCGGTCTCGGCGCGGTCCGCCTGCGCCAGCACGCGCAGCCGCAGGGCCGCGCCTTCCGGCCCCGGCAGCGTCATCCCTTCGGCGCTCGCCCGCAGCCGCTCGGCCTGCGACTTCAGCCGTACGGCCTGTTCGCGCACCGGCCGCGACCACACCGGGGCCGCACCCGGGTCGCTCACCGCACCGCCTTCCACGGCGCGAACGCATTGCGCACGCCCTCCAACACCGGAGCGAGCTCCGGGTGGTGACGCAGCAGCACCGCCCCCATGTCCGTACGGTCGATCCACTCCAGCCCCTCCGGCGTGTACATTTCCGGCCGGTAGTCGGCGGTGAAGAACCGGTCGCTCTTCAGCCTGCGCGAGGCCATCAGGACGAACACCCGGAACGCCGTGTCGCTGAACGCGAAACCCCGCGGCTTGGGCTCGGCGTACATGCCCACCATGGTGTCGATCCGGTCCAGCCGCCCGTCGTAGACCTCGCGCAGCTCGGCGGCCAGCCTGGCGTCACCGCCCGTCAGCTCCTCGAAGCCGCCCACCGGCGGCCGGTGCAGGGCCGAGCGGAAGGCCGTGTAGCGGGGCACACCGCGCTCACGGTCGCGCAGCACGTCCACCGTGCCGAGGTCCACGCGCTCCCCGGAGATCCGGGCCAGGTCGCGCAGGCAGTCCGGATGGTTGTGCAGGGTGATGGCGCCCGGATGCATGGTGCCGAAGGAGTAGAGCAGGTCCGGCCAGCCCCAGCGCTCCACGGCCTTGCGGGTGGCGAGCCCGTGCAGCGGCTCGAAGCCCGTGCACTCGATCAGCACGCCCGTGCGGTGCGAACGGATCTCGTACTCGTCCCGGATCAGCGGGTGCAGCCGGTAGGAGGAGACGAACTCCTCCGTCATCGAGTACGGGGCGCGGTGGTGCCCGGTGGGGGAGCCGAGGATGCCGAACAGCGCCTCGCCGTGCCCGAAGCGCCGCACCCGCCGCCGCACCCGGCCGGGCAGCATCCCGTACCAGTTGATGTGCATCGCCGCCCGCGTCACCGGCTGGTCGATGACGGCCGGCGTCCACTCCACCGTGTGGATCTTGGCCATGACGGCGGCGTTGACGAGCCGCGCCGTGTGGAACAGCCGCTCGTCGCCCCAGGTCGGGTGGGCGGAGGCGATCCGGTCGCAGATCGCGTTGTGCTCCTTGGCGAACAGCGTGTGCAGCAGCGACAGGCCGACCCAGTAATTGTCGTTGAAACCGGTCGCGTCGATGCCCGAGAGCCCCGGGGCGCTCTCGTCCGGCAGCCTGCCGTCCACCACGGCGAGCTTGCCGCCCTCGCCCGTGCGCAGCTGCCGGCACCGCTCCTCGCCGGACCCGTAGACCTGCGAGCCGTCCCACCAGTGGGTGACCGTGTTCTCGTACGTCGGCGGGCGCTCGGGGTCGGTGTGCGGGACCGGGTCGGGGCGGGTGCGGCGCACCGGCATCGGGCACCGCGGCCAGGCGTCGCCCTCGGCCAGCGGCACCTCCAGCGGCCGGGCGGCCGGGTTGTCGCCGTGGCTGAACCAGCCGTGGTTCTGGAACTGGATCCAGGCCGCCGCCAGCATGTTGAGGGTGCGGGCCGGGCGGAATCCGGTGCTGCGCGCCAGCAGCCGCCTGCTGACCTCGCGCGGGCTGGGCGCGAGCAGACCCCCGTCCTCGGGCTCCGGAAACGTCTGGGGCAGCGCGCAGTTGCGGTCGAAGCGGGTGCCCGCCCGGCCCATGTCGATGTCGTCGGGGTCGTAGCCGGAGCCGTCGTAACTGCGGTACGGCAGCAGCTCGGGGCTGGGCTTGCGGCGCCGCTCGCCGCCCGCCCCGTAGGTGTCGTGCAGATTGTGCGCGCGCAGCAGGTCTCGCTGGCGCTTGAGCTCCCTGAGGGCCAGAGGGAAGGGCAGGGAGTGCCACTCGCGGCGCGGCCGCGGTACCCGGGTCATCGATAGCTCTCCACAAGGGGGGTAGGGGCAGGGCGGTTCAACGGTCGTGGAGCCGGAAGACGAGGGTTTCCTCCACCCGGCCGCGGTACCGTTCGAGCAGGGCGTCCACCCGGTCGCGCGCCTGTGGCACCACCTCGTCGAGGCCCTGCGCGTAGACGACCGCGTTGTGACACTGCGGGAAGTCGTGCGTGGGGTCCGCCCAGGTGATCTCCAGCCAGTCCGCGGGCACGGGGAAGACGGAGACGGGGCTGCGGCCCTCCAGATTGGGCACGACGTCGTGTTCGTTGACGAGACTGACGACCTGCGTCGCCGGGTCGCGCGGACGTTTGAAGTCGACCGGCGAACCCACGGCGACCACATGGGTCAGCCGCCACCGCTCGTTGACCTCGCACAGCTCGGCCAGGTTCATGGCCGTGATGCCGCCCAGGCTGTGCCCCACGAGGGCGATCTGCGACCCGGCCGGCACGGCCTGGGCGAGCGCCTTGCGGACGGCGCGGGTGTACGGGGTGTCATTGCGGGCCACCGCGGTGACCGCGCCGACCAGGTCCTGCGGAGTGGGGTTGCGGGGGCGGCCGAAGGCCATGCCGGGCAGCAGCACCACATAGCGGGCCGCCCCGTCCGGGCCGGTCACCCGCTGGACGAGCATCCGGCCGTCGGTGCCGATGACCGCCAGGTTCCGCAGGTGCGCGCTGACACTCCCGCCCTCCTCCAGACGGGCGAGCAGGGCCGGGTCCGGCGGCTGGAGCACCGCCCGGCCCGGGCCCCGGTCCCAGCGGGCCCACACCGCGGCGGTGGTGCCCAGCAGCGGATCGCTCTCGCCGCGGGTGCCCAGCACGATGTGCCAGGCCGCCTCGTCATTGAAGGGGTTGCCATCCACCAGCGCGTTCCACGCCATCACCTCGGCCAGCGACGGCGCCAGCCGCGCCAGCGTGCGCTCCGCGCCCCGCTCCCGCACCTGCTCGCGCAGCACCTGCAGCGCCCGCGCCCGGCGGCCCGCCTCGACGGCCTCCAGCAGGCGCCGCACCGGCCCCTCCTCGGCGAACTCCGGGTGCCGCACCGCGCACAGCCGGATGCGCAGCTTCAGCGAGGTCACCGCCACCTCTGCCGCCAGGCTGCCGCGGCCGGCGACCACGCCGCCCAGGCGGGCGGCCCGCCCCAGCCCGTCGCCGTCCGCGGCCCAGCCCAGCCCCGCGGGCGCCGTCAGCGCCCGGGCCAGGGCCCGCAGCGCCCGGGCCCCGGTGCGGGGCGAGCGGGCGAGCGAGGCGGCCAGCAGCGGACAGGCCGCCACGGCGGTCAGCGCCCGGCCCGCCGCGCGCACCTCCCCGGCCACCTCGCCCAGGGTGCGCGCCACGGCGGCCAGCGCGGCGGCCTCCGAACCGCCGCGCACGCCGCCGACCGTCGTCACGGCCTCTCCGGCGGCGTGCGGAAGGGGCGGTAGCCGATCCGCAGCCGCGAGGTGTCGAAGGAGTACGGCAGCGGCCGCCGCGGGTGCAGCCGTACTCCCGCCACCGCCAGCTCCCCGCCGCGCAGGAACTCGGCCACGAACCCGGTGGCCAGCTGGAGCACCAGCTCGGTGCCGCTGCACCGGGCCTCGCCCCGGCCGAACGGGCTGACGGCCCAGTCCCGTTCCGCCGTGCCGTCCAGCCACTTCTCCGGGGCGAAGCGGTGCGCGTAGTCGATGCGCTCGCCGTCCCGCATGTGGAAGGCGGCGGGCACCAGCACGTTCGTCCCGCCCGGTGCCACCGCCGTCCGCCACCGGGTCTCGGCCGTGGTGCGCCGCAGCAGGCTCGGCACCGGCGGCCACAGCCGCGCCGCGTCCTGGACACAGGCTTGCAGATACGGCATGGCCTCGAAGCCCGCCGCGGTACGTGCGCCGTGCCCGCGATCGGCCGCCGCGACCTCCGCCGCGGCCCGCTCGTGGTGCTGCGGGTGGCTGGCGAGCAGCGCGAGCGTCTGCACCACCGTGGCGTGCACACTGCCCAGCGCCATGAACCAGTGGGCGACCTGGCCCTCGGGGGCCGTCTCCGGACCGCGCGGCGCGGTCCGGAACAGTCCCGTCAGGCTGCGCGGATCCGCGTCGCACAGATAACGGGCCTGGCGCTGCATCATCTTGCGCCGGGTCCGGCGGGTGCGCCCGGCCCGCCAGCGCCGGGCCCCCAGCCAGTTGGCCTCGGCCAGCAGCTCGCCCAGCAGGCGCGAGAACTCCTCGTCGTCGGCCGCCGCCTCGCCCAGGAAACACCGCCTGCCCATCCGCTCCACGCGGTCGCGGACCTGGCCGGCCGACAGCCCGGCCTCCGCCCGCGGGCCGAGCAGTGCCCGCGCCTCCTCGCCCGCGATCCTCAGGAAGTGCCCCGCGAGCCGGTGCACGGGACGGCCCGCGTCGAGCACCGCGTCGTTGAAGGCCCGCCGGGCCGTGCGCTGGCGGCCGTGCGAGGCGATCAGCGCCTCCGGCTGCACGGTGGCGAATCCGCTCACCTTCTCCCAGGTGTCGACCGCGTACACCTCGACCGGCCCGGCCAGCACCTGGCGGGCGTCCTCGGCGTCCAGCACCAGCAGCGTGGGCCCGCTGGTGCCGCGCACCACCACCGGCCCGCGGCCGTGCCGGCGGCGCATCACCCGCATCAGGCGCAGCCCGCGCCGGCCGGGGTCCAGCCGGGCGACGAGCCGGGCCAGCCGGGGGCGCGAACGGAAGATGCCCCTGAGGTAGTTGGGCAGGAAGTAGCCGACGGTGAGGCGGAAGTTCTCGCCCCGGGAGGCCACGGGGAGGGCGGCGGTCCCGTCCGTGTCCGTGGGTACGGTCATGGGCAGCTCCATGCGGTGGTGGCCCGGCGGCAGCGGGCGTCGAGAAGTGAGGGCGACAAGGAAGAACAGGGAGCGGGGTTCAGGCCCCCGGCGGCACCGCCGCGACCGGCGCCCCGTGGCCCCGGGCCGCTCCGCGGGACCGCAACAGCTCACCTGTGGCTGCGCGTACGGTCGTCATGCCTCGCACCTCTTGGGGTCGTTGGGCCATTCGGGGGAGGGGAGCATTGCCACTTCCCGTCCGGCGAAGCCACGACGGCCGAAGATCACCTGAGTATTCATCCGCGCGGGTGAATACGCCCTGGCCAGTGCCGTTCCGGCCGCGCGGCGCCTCTACCGTCGCCCGCATGCCTGACATGGATGAGATCATCCGACGTATTCGCCGCGACATGGACACGCAGCTGCGCAAACGGGCGAGCCAAGCGCGGGGCGGCCCGTCCGGCTGGACCGTCTCCGGTGAGGCCGCCGCGGATCCCGGGTCCGGTTCACCGGCCCAGGGCGGCCGGTTCACCTCGGCCGGTGCCGCGCAGCAGTCCGGCGGGGACCGCCCGCAGCACCCGTCGCCGGCCAGAGGTGCGGCTGCCGGACCCGCCCGGCAGCCCGGCCCCGACGGCGCCCGCTAGGCCCGCCGACGACGCCCGGCGTACGGCATCCGGGCGGTTCGCGGCTCCGGACCGGACCGTCAGCTCCGGCGGGCGGCGCGGCACATGACCGCCCCGCCGCCCGGGGCAGCGGGCGGCGGGGCCTCGAGGGTGGTCAGGGTGTCCAGCGCCGGACCCTTCCGGTGCCCATGGCCGCTAGGGCCGCTGCGAGCACACATCCCACGATTCCGACGATGACGTTGCTGACGATGGCGCGCGTGGCGAACCCATGGCCCGACACGACCCAGGGGGCAATGATCGTCCAGGCCGCCAGACCCAGCGCGGCCCAGCTCATGGAGTGTGTGCGTTCATACGCGGAACCGAAGCCGCCGATCAGGCAAGCGAAGGCGACACCGGCAATGAGGTTGTTGATGGCCAGGGTGGATGAGCCGTTGAAGCCCACAATCCATGGTGATGCGGCCAGATAGACGCCGCAGAGGACTGCGAGTGCCTCGACGGCCTGGGCGGCGGGGCTCGCCGTCGTCTCCTCGGAGTGGGCGCGGAGCGCCATGATGTCCGGGTGCTGGTCGATCCGGGGCGACGTAGGGGCGGTCACGTCAGCCACCTTCTTTCAGTGTCAGTTCGGACCTGGTTGCATTTTAACCCAATTCCCGCTGAATTCACCCTAATGGGGGGTAATAAGGCCGGAAGGTGACGCCTGGTCCGGACATGTGATTGTCCGGCGGTGCGGCGGGGAAGGCTTACCGGTCACAGGAACCACACATCAGGGGGCAGCAAGGGGGAGAGGGACCGCCATGGACGAACCCACCGACGAGGGACCGGGACGCAAGGACCGCCCGAGAGCCGGGGCCGTAGCCCCGGAAGGCGCCGACGGGCTCGGCACCCCGGACCGCCACATCGACGAGGACGACCCGGAGTCACACATCATCCGCGGGCTGGACTGACCCGCGGCCAACGCTCATGGGACGTTCCCCGGGCGGAAAGGCGGGCGTCTCCGGCTCCACGCGCGGGATGGCGACAACTGGGTTATGCGTGTCGCCATCGTCACCGAATCGTTTCCGCCCGACGTCAACGGCGTCGCGCACTGCGCCTGGCAGACCGCCCGGCACCTCGTGCGCCGCGGCCACGAGCCGCTCGTCGTGACACCCGCCGGCCCCGGCGGCGGGCCGGGCACGCAGGACGGGCCGTATCCGGTGGTCCGCGTGCCCTCCGTGCCCCTGCCCGGCTATCCGCAGGTCCGCGTCGCGCTGCCCGGCAGGCGGCTGGCCGCCGCACTGGCCGGCCACCGCCCCGACGTCGTCCACCTCGCGAGCCCCTTCGTCCTCGGGGCCCGCGCCGTGCCGCTCGCCGCCCGCCTGGGCGCGCCCGTCGTCGCCGTCTACCAGACCGACCTCGGCGGCTACGCCCGTACCTACCTGGGCACGGGCGAGGGCATCGCCTGGCGCCGGATCCGCGCCGTGCACCGCGCCGCCGACCGCACCCTCGCGCCCTCGGCGGCCGCCGCCCGCGACCTGGCCCGGCACGGCGTGCCGCGGGTGTGGCTGTGGCCGCGCGGCGTCGACTGCGAGCGCTTCCACCCCGCCCGCCGCGACCTCGAACTGCGCCGCGCGCTGGCCCCCGGCGGCGAACTCATCGTGGGCTACGTCGGGCGCCTCGCGCCGGAGAAGCGGGTGGAGTTACTGGCGCCCGTCTGCGCGCTGCCGGGCGTCCGCGTCGTCATCGCCGGGGACGGGCCGCAGGCGGCCAGACTGCGCGCGGCCCTGCCGGGCGCCCGCTTCCTCGGTGCCCTCACCGGCGACGAACTCGCCCGGATCTTCGCCTCGCTGGACGTCTTCGTGCACACCGGACCGCAGGAGACCTTCTGCCAGACCATCCAGGAGGCGCAGGCCAGCGGAGTGCCCGTCATCGCCCCCGCCGCCGGCGGCCCCCTCGACCTCATCGAGCACGCCCGCACCGGCCTGCTGGTGCGCCCGCACGACGCCGAGGCGGTCCGCGACGCGGTCCTCACCCTGGAAGCGGGCCGCCGCCGGCGCGCCGCATACGCCCGCGCGGCCCGCGCCCGCGTCCTCACCCGCACCTGGTCGGCGGTGGGCGACCGGCTCCTCGGGCACTACGCGCAGGTCCTCGGGGAGCGGCGCCCGGGCTGGGCGGCGGTGGCGTGAACGGACCGCGGCCTCACGCCCGTACGGGCACGAAGCGCACCGGCGTGCCCGGCGCCGCCTGGGCCGCCGCCGCCAGGGCGGGCGCGGGGACGACGCCGACGACCGGGTAGCCGCCGGTCGTGGGGTGGTCGGCGAGGAAGACGACCGGCCGGCCGGCGGGCGGGACCTGGACGGCGCCCAGGACCATGCCCTCGCTGGGCAGTTCGTCCGTGCGCGCACGCGGCAGGGCGGGGCCGTCCGTGCGCAGCCCGATGCGGTTGCTCGCGGACGACACCCGGAAGCCGTCCCCCGCCAGGATCCGCAGGGCCTGCGGCGCGAACCAGTCGTCGCGCGGGCCGAGGACGAGCGGCAGGACCAGCCCGCCCGTCGGGGGCGCGGCCCAGGGCACCACGTCGGCTGCGGCCGGCGGCCCGCAGGGTGCGCCGAGCGGCAGCCGCGCGCCGTCCGCGAGCGGGTCCGGGCCCAGCCCGGAGAGCAGGTCACGGGAGCGGCTGCCGAGGACGGGCGGCACCGCGACGCCGCCCGCGAAGGCCACGTAGCTGCGCAGCCCGGCGCGGGCGGGGCCCACGTCGAGCACGGCCCCCGCGGGCAGCCGCACCGGCGCGCACCAGGCCACCGGGCGGCCGTCGGCCCGTACTGCGCAGGGCGCGCCCGTCACGGCGACGGTCACGGCCGTGTCGGTGCGCAGTGCACAGCCGTTGACGGTCGTCTCCAGGGTGGCACAGCCGCCGGGGTTGCCGACCAGCCGGTTGGCGAGCAGGTGCGCGGGCTCGTCCAGCGCGCCCGAGCGCGGCACGCCCAGGTGCGCGTGGCCGGGCCGGCCGAGATCCTGCACGGTGGTCAGCGCCCCGGCCCGCACCACCGTGAGGCTGCTCATGCGATCTCCTCGAACCGCACGCGCGTCCCCGGCGCGAGCAGCGCCGCGGGTTCGCGCGCCGGATCCCAAAGCCGCACGTCGGTGCGGCCGATGAGCTGCCAGCCGCCGGGGGAGGAACTGGGGTAGACGCCGGTGTACGGACCGGCCAGGCCCACCGAACCTGCGGGCACCGCGGTGCGCGGGGTGGCGCGGCGCGGGACGTGCAGGTGCTCGGGCGCTCCCGTGAGGTAGCCGAAGCCCGGTGCGAATCCGCAGAAGGCGACCCGGAAGGACATGCTCGCGTGGAGGCGCGGGACCTCCTCCTCGGCCACCCCCCACAGGGCCGCCACCTCGGCCAGGTCGGCGCCGTCGTAGCGCACCGGCAGCACGACGGGCTCGCCCTCGGCGGCGTCGGCCGGCGGCACGGTCCACTCGGCGATCCGCGCGGCGAGGGCGTGCGGATCGCCGACCCCGTCGAGCAGCACGGTGCGGGCCGCCGGAACGATCTCGCGTATGGGCGGCAGCGCACCGGCCGCGCGGCGGCGCAGCAACTCGGCGTGGAACACCTGGGCCTCCTCGCTCCCGGCGACCTCCACGAGCAGCGCGTGCCGTCCGACGGGCAGCACCCGCGGGCGCATGGCGGCGGCCCCCGTCATGCGAACGCCTGGACGCGCACGCCCGCGGCCTCCAGCGCCTCGCGCACCCGCCGGGCCAGCCGGGCCGCGCCGGGGGTGTCGCCGTGCACGCACAACGACCGGGCGCCGACGGCTATGTCCTCGCCGGTGAGCGCGGTGACCGCCGCGTGCCGGGCCATGCGCACGGAGCGGGCCACGACGGTGTCCGGGTCGAGGACGACGGCGTCGGGCCGCCCGCGCGGGACGAGCGTGCCGGCGGCCGTGTACGCGCGGTCCGCGAACGCCTCCCGCACCACGGGCAGCCCCGCCTCCTCCGCCGCCTCGTGCAGCCTCGATCCGGGCAGGCCCAGCACCGGCAGCGCCCCGCCCGCCCGCAGCACGCCCGCCACCACGGCCGCCGCCTGCTCGGTGTCGGTGACCGCGCGGTTGTACAGCGCGCCGTGCGGCTTGACGTACGCCACGTCCGTACCGGCCGCCTGGGCGAAGACGCGCAACGCGCCGATCTGATAGGCGATTTCGTCGGCGAGCTCGTCCGGCGGCACCTCCATGGCGCGGCGGCCGAACCCGGCGAGGTCGCGGTAGGAGACCTGCGCGCCGATGCGCACCCCGTGCAGGGCGGCGCGCTCGCACACCCGGCGCATGGTGGAGGGGTCGCCGGCGTGGAAGCCGCAGGCGACGTTCGCGCTGGTGACGACCGACAGCAGCGCCTCGTCGTCGGTGAGCTGCCAGCGGCCGAAGCCCTCGCCCAGGTCGGCGTTGAGGTCCATGACCGCGGCCCCGGCCTCCGGCGTCGTCGGCTGTGTCATCGCCCTGCCTCTCGCATCGCGTCGAGGATGAGCTCGCGGGCGTCATCCAGGTAGGTGATCAACTCCGCTTCGGCGCGCGCGGATTCGTTGCCCTCCAGCAACCCGGCGAGGACGCGGTTGCGCTGCAGGAACGGCTGGTGAAAGCGGTGCGGCGAGGGCATCGCATGGAAGGCGAGGCGCAGTTCGGCCATCAGCCGGTCCATGGCGGCGTCGATGCGCGGGCTGCCGGCCAGGGCGGCGAGCGCGCGGTGGAAGCGGAGGTCCGCCGAGCCCACCTGCCGCCAGTCGCCCTCGGCGGCGGCCCGCTCGCCCTCGTCCACCGACGCCGCGACGGCCGCCCGCAGCGGGGCGGGGGCGGTGGCCGCGGCCCGTACGCCCGCGGTCTCCAGGGCGGTGCGCATCCGGTAGACGTCGGTGACGTCGGCGGCCGTCGGCACCCGGACGAAGACGCCGCGGTTGAGCAGGTGTTCCACCAGGCTCTCGTGGATCAGCAGCCGGAAGGCCTCGCGGAGCGTATTGCGGGAGACCTCCAGGTCCCGGCCCAGGGCCTCCTCCGACAGCTGGGTACCGGGCGGCAGTTCGCCGCCCTCGATGCGCTCGCGCAACGCCATGGCGACGCGCTGGGCGGTGGATCGGGCCATGGCCTCTCCCGCGGGCTCAGGGGCGGCTGGATGCGGATACGGCGGATATGCGGCGAATGCAGCGGGCCGTCGACACCGGCCTCCAGCCGTTACAGCAGGGGCTGTTGAGGATTGTTGAACAATACCTTAGCCTCCTCGCAGTCTCCTCACCCGAACAAGTGAGGTCCGAGCGGAAGGGCGGCGCATGCTCGTACTTCTGGGCGTCCTCGTCGTCGTGGCCGGTTTCGCCACGAAACGCAACCCCCTCCTGGTGGTCGGCGCCGCAGGCATCGCCACCGGACTGCTCGGCGGGCTCTCGCCGCGCCAGGTCCTCGCCGCCTTCGGCACCGGCTTCGCCGCCAGCCGTTCGGTGACTATCTTCGCCATCACCCTCCCGATCATCGGCCTCCTGGAGCGCAACGGCCTCCAGGAGCAGGCCCGTCGCATCGTCACCCGCTTCGCCGGACTCACCGTCGGCCGCTTCCTCGCCCTCTACCTCCTGCTGCGCCAGCTCACCGCCGCCCTCGGGCTCAACAGCATCTTCGGGCACGCCCAGACCGTGCGGCCGCTCGCCGTACCCATGGCCGAGGGCGCGGCCGAGCGGCGCCACGGGCCGCTGCCGCCCGAAATCCGGGAGAAGGTGCGCTCCTTCGCGGCCAGCGCCGACAACGTCGGACTCTTCTTCGGCGAGGACGTCTTCCTCGCCGTCGGTTCGATCCTGCTCATCACCGGCTTCGTCAACACCACCTACCACACCCATCTGGAGCCGCTCCAGCTCGCGCTGTGGGCCGTGCCCACTGCCCTGTGCGCCCTCGCCGTGCACGGCTGGCGGCTGCTGCGGCTGGACCGCACGCTGCTCGGTGCGCCCCTCGGCACGGTGGCCCGCAAGGGCCGGAAGGAGACGGCCCGGTGATCAAGGCGGAGTGGTTCTTCTGGCTCGTCGGCGGCATCTTCCTGGTGATGGCGGCCCAGATGCTCGCCGACCGCACCAACCCCAAGCGCCACGGCACGGCCGCGTTCTGGGGCCTGCTCGGCCTCGGCTTCGTCTACAGCACCTGGGTGGCGGACAAGAGCGCGCCGGCCGAACCGCTCGGCGCTGCCGTCCTCGCCATGGTCGGCCTCGCGGGCTTCGGCTTCACCGGGCGCGGTGCGGCCCGTACCGCCGCGCCGGAGCAGCGGGCGGCGAGCGCCGAGAGGTTCGGCTCCCGGCTGTTCGTGCCCGCGCTCACCATCCCCCTCGTCGCTCTGGTCTGCGCCGTCGGCGTCAAGAGGCTCTCCGTCGGCGGGGAGCCGGTCCTGCAGAAGGGCAACGAGACGATCCTCGGGCTGGGCATCGGCGCGGTCGTGGCCCTGGCCGTCGGCATGGTGATGCTGCGCGAGAAGCGGATCTCGGTGCCGCTGCACGCCGGGCGTTCGACGCTGGAGTCGATGGGCTGGGTGATGCTGCTGCCGCAGCTGCTCGCCACACTGGGGGCGATCTTCTCGGTCGCCGGGGTGGGGGAGCAGGTGCGCCGGATCGCCACGTCCGTGCTGCCGGGGCACTCCGTCTTCCCGGCCGTCGTCGTCTACTGCGTCGGCATGTTCCTCTTCACCGCCGTGATGGGCAACGGCTTCGCCGCCTTCCCGGTGATGACGGCGGCCGTCGGATGGCCGGTGCTGATCGAGCAGGCGCACGGCAATGCGGCGGGTGTCCTCGCGGTCGGCATGCTCGCGGGCTTCTGCGGCACGCTGGTGACCCCCATGGCGGCCAACTACAACCTCGCCCCGGCGGCGCTGCTGGAGCTGCGGGACCAGTACGGGCCCATCAAGGCCCAACTGCCCACGGCCTTGGCCCTGCTGGGCTGCAACATCGCCATCATGTCGCTGTTCGCCGTTTAGGGGGATGTGCCCGAAATGATCGCTACCCAGAACCCTCGGGTGCTTCTGGCCGGATTCGAACCATTTGGCGGCGAAACGGTGAACCCCTCCTGGGAGGCGGTCCGAGCCGTCGCCGACGAGCCGCCGGGCGGCGTCGACGTCACCGCCGTCCGGCTGCCCTGCGTCTTCGGCGCCGCCCTCGATGTGCTGCGTGAGGCCGTCCGCGCCGTCCGGCCCGGCCTCGTGCTGTGCACCGGCCAGGCCGGCGGCCGCCCCGACCTCACCATCGAACGTATCGCCGTCAACCTGGATGATGCCCGCATACCCGACAATTCAGGTGGGCGGCCGGTCGACCGGCCCGTCGTACCGGGCGGCCCCGCGGCCTACTTCGCCACGCTGCCGGTCAAGCGCTGCGTCGCCGCAGTCCGCGCCGCCGGCCTGCCCGCCTCCGTCTCGCAGACCGCCGGGACGTTCGTCTGCAACCACGTCTTCTACGGGCTGATGCACCTCGCCGCGACCGAATACCCCACCCTTCGTGGTGGATTCGTGCACATCCCGTACATACCCGAACAAGTCGTCGCCCGTTCCGAGCCGTCCCTGCCCCTCGCCGCGGCCGCCGAGGCGCTCCGTGTGATCGTGATCACCGCCGCCCGGCACACCGACGACATCCGGGCCGTGGGCGGCGCCACGCACTGAGGGCGCGGCAGCCCCGCAGCCCGCGCCGTTTCGTCCGTTGTCGGTGCGACCGCCTACTCTGTGCGACGTGACTTCTCCAGCCCCGGCGGCCGTTCCGCCCCAGCTCAACGGGGTATCCCGTCCTGCCCCGGGCCCCGCCGCGGACGAGGGCCTGGCCCGCAGGCTGCGTGCCCTCGCCTGCACCGCGCCGCTGCACGACCTCGACGCCCGCAAGGCCAACCTCGCGGGCGAGTACGGCATCTACGCCATGGCGGAGGTGGCGCTCGCCGCCATCGACCTGGTCACGCTCAACATGGACTTCGACACCGGCGCCGACCACGAGCAGATAGTGACCCGGCTGCTGCCGCGCGTCGCGGCCCAGGCCCCCGAGCGGCCGCACGCCGAGCACGAGCGCGTCGCCCGCTGGGTCCTGGAGAACCTCATCAACGTCGGCAGCGTCGACCGCGGCTTCCGCGCCGTCTACGGCACGTTCGGCTCCGACGGCAGCTACGTCCGGCGCGACTACGACTTCAAGCTCGTCGAGGAAGTGCCCGGCCACGGCGGCACCGTCTTCCTGCGCACCACCGACGAGGCGGTCAACGTCCTGGTCGGCGCCCTCGACACGGACGTCACCAGCGCGCAGATCGCGGCCGAGGTCAAGCTGGAGGTCCTCATCAGCCGCGGCCGGCTCGCCGACGCCCAGCTCGCCGCGGAGCAGGCCCGCTATCGCACGGTGCAGTACGCCGAGACGCTCCGCAAGACCCTCGACGCGACCCGGCGCAACGTCCGCGCCGTCGACTGGCTGCGCACCGTGCCCGACATGATCGCCGAGGCGCTCGACCACGTCGCCGACCGCTACCGGCACGAGAACGCGATCCTCACCAACATCCGCAAGGTGCGCGACGAAGCCGAAGCCGGTCTCGATTCGAAGACGGCCGAGCACAAGCGGCGCGCCGCCGAGCTCGTCGACATCGTCAAGGACTGCATCCGCCGCCACACCCAGCTGCAGTCCCGGCTGCTGGAGGCAGGACCGCTCTTCCGCGCGGAGCAGGACCGGCAGGCCTTCGCCACCCCCGCCGCACACGCCGGCATCGATCTGTACGGACAGCTGCTCGCGCCCCTGCTGCCGCTCCCCCTGGAACAGGCCGGCCGCGTCACCGACGCCTTCTTCGCCCGCGGCACGGGGCTGCGCACCCCGGTCTCGGTGCGCGTCGGCGACCTGGTCGAGATGCTGCTGACGCCGCCCGCCGAGCGGGAGCACCTCGGCGCCGAGATGCCCGAGCCGGACCTGGTGGAGACGCCCGACGACAGCCGCTTCAGCGAGGAGCAGCTCGCGGCCGCGACGGAGCTGCTCGACCTGCCGCCGGATGCCCCTCGGCGGCTGTCCGGCCTGCTGACAGAGGCCCGCCGCAGCGACCCCGAACTGCCCTATCTGGTCGCCCTGCTCGCCGTGCACGCGGCGAGCCCCTCGGTCGGCACGGCCTATCGCCAGGGCGAACAGCAGCTGCTGTTCGCCGTCGACGACGGCACACAGCTGGACGACCCGGAATTCGGTGGCGCCGACCTGATCGTCGGCAAGGCCTTGCTGGACGCGGCGGGCATGGCAGCGGACCGCCAGGAGGCGTCGTGATCGCTGTACCGCGGCCCTGGCGCCCGGGGTCCGGGGCGCAAGCCCGGGAAACGGTGAAAGGGCGGGACCGGGGCCCCACCCCGCCGCGACGGCGCTCAGCCCCCGGCCGCCTGTCTGGCGGTGCCGAACCGACCACACTCCATGGACACCAGCAGGAGCACCAACCGTGACTGAGTACGACGCCGACGACCCGGCGGAGCCGGCGGCCCCGGAAGCCCCCGCCGCAGGCGGCCCCGCACAGGTGACGCCCGCCGACGCCGCCGACGCCGCGCGCCTGATCGCCTTCGGGCTCCAGCCCAAGCTGGCCCCCGCCCGCGACGCCGAATACACCGAGCTGCTGCGCCGCCACCGCGACGACCCGGCCTTCGCCCGCCTCGCGGACGCCGTCGCCGCCGGGCTCGGCCTCGTCGTGCTCGAAGTCTCCACCCGCGCCGGCATGGCCGTCACCGCGGCGGAGGACTCCGTCTTCGCCGTCCGCATGGGCGACTACGCCCGCCGTGCCGCCACCGACTCCGCCGACCGCTTCCTGCACGGCCTCGCCCACCTCGCGGTCGCCGCCATGGCCTTCCCGCGCCCCGAGGACCTCGCCGACGACGGCTACATCGGTCGCATCACCGTCAACGGCGTCGACGCCTTCGTCCGCCAGGCCTGCCGCAGGCTCGAGGAGAAGGCCGCCGAGCAGGGCGAGAACACCGACCCCACCACCGACGCCCCCGGCCTGGAGGCCGCCTGGCGGGTCTACGCCCGCCGCAGCGCCACCGGCGCCACCAAGGACGCGCGCCGCCTGGCCGGTTCCACCACCGGCATCATCGCCAAGGCCGTCGCCTTCCTCGTCGACTCCGGCTTCCTCCAGCGCACCGGCGACGACGCCGGCGGCGCCTTCCGCACCACCGCCCGCTACCAGCTCCAGGTCCGGGACATGGCCGGCACCGCCGCCATGGCCGAACTGCTCGAGCTCGGCATCGTGCCCGTGGCCGACGGCAGCGCCACCCTTCTGCCGCCGGACGACGCCGACGCCCTCGACCTGGTCGCCGACGCCGGCCTGCCGTTCTTCGAGCCCGGCTCCCAGCGGTAGCTGGGGAGCTTCCCGACCAACCGCCCGTCACGACAACGAGAGTCCGCCATGTACGAGCTGTCCCGGGTCCGCCTCTACTCCATCGGGCCCGCCGGTGCGCGCTACGCCGACACCGTGCTGGACCTGCGCGGGGTGGGCGCTCCGGTGCCGAATCCCGCCCCCGCGCAGGCGGAGTTCTTCGAGGACGAGCCCGTCGGCCCGCCGCGCCGCCCCGCCCCCGCAGGCGTGCTCTTCCTGGAGAACGGCGGCGGCAAGTCCGTCCTGCTCAAGCTGATCTTCTCGGTGATGCTGCCGGGCCACCGCAACACCCTGGGCGGCGCCAGCTCCGGCGTGCTGCGCAAGTTCCTGCTCGCCGACGACTGCGGGCACGTCGCCCTGGAGTGGCAGCACGTGCTCACCGGCGAGAGCGTCGTCGTCGGCAAGGTCAGCGAATGGCGCGGCCGCCAGGTCTCCAACGACCCGCGCAAGTTCGCCGAGGCCTGGTACTCCTTCCGCCCCGGCCCGGGGCTCAGCCTCGACTCGCTGCCCGTCGCCGAGTCCACGGCGATGCGCACCCGTGCCGACGGTGCCTCCGGGGCCCGCGGCCGCCGCCGCACCATGAAGGGCTTCCGCGACGCCCTCACCGAGGCCGGCAAGGCCTACCCGCATCTGGACGTGGTGTGGGAGGAGATCCACGAGCGCTGGAACGAACACCTCGGCGAGCTCGGCCTCGACCCCGAACTCTTCCGCTACCAGCGCGAGATGAACGCCGACGAGGGCGAGGCCGCCGGCCTCTTCGCCGTCAAGAACGACTCCGACTTCACCGACCTGCTGCTGCGCGCGGTCACCGACACCCGCGACACCGACGGCCTCGCCGACCTCGTGCACGGCTTCGCCCACAAGCTGGGCCGCAGGGCCGAGCTCACCGCCGAGCGGGACTTCACCGCTGGCTCCCTCGACCTGCTCTCCCGCATCGCGGAAGCCGCCGTCCGGCGCGACCAGGCGCGCGGCGTCCACGCCGGCGCCGAGCGCCGCACCCGCGTGCTGGCCCGCCGCCTGTCCGCGCGCGGCGCCGAGGAGCGCGGCCGCGCCATCGAGCTGGCCGGACAGGTCGCGGCCGCCGCCCACGCCGTCACCGACGCCGAGAACCAGCGCGGTCGCAGCTCGCTCATCGCCGCCGAAATCGCCTACCGGCACGCCTCCTTGGCGCTCGCCGCCGCCGAGAAGGCCGCCGCCGCCCAGCGCCGCGAGCTCAACGACGCCCGCACCCTGTACTCCGCCTGGCAGGCCGCCGAGACCGTGCTGCGCCACCGCGCCGCCGCCGACCGCTCCGCGCGGGTGGCCGCCGCCATCCAGGAGGCCGAGCGGGACGCGGCACCCGCCCTCGCGGCACGCACCCAGGCCGCCGTCGAGCTCGTACGGGCCCTCAACGCCGCGGCGGAGGAGGGCGAGCGGGTCGCCAACGAGCAGGAGGAGCGCTCCGCCGTCCTCCAGGAGGCCGGCGAGGCCGCCCACCGCGACGCCACCGCCGCCGCCACCGAGGCCCAGCGCGCCCGCAGCGAATCCGGGCACCTGCGCCAGCGCCTGGCCGAGGTCGAGCAGGAGACCGCCGAGGCGGTCCGTGCCGGCTGGCTCGACGACACCGCCCCGGACGCCGACCCCGCCCGCGCCGCGCTCGCCGCGAGCGACGCAGAGAAGCCCGCCGTGGCGGCGTACGAGACGGCCCGGGAGGCCGCCCGTCAAGCCGCCGAGCAGGCCAGGCAGGCCGCCGCCGACGAGTCCCGTGCGGAGCTGACCGCCGCCCGCGCGGCGGACGCCGCGACCGCGGCCGAGGGCGCGTACGAAGCCGAGCGCCGCGCCGCGGAGTCGCTCGGCTCGGAGCGGCGCCTGACCGAGCTGCTCGGCCTGCCCGAAGCGACGGCGGACGCCCGGGTGCCGGCCCAGCGTGGCTTCTCCTCCGAGCCCGGCGCCACGGCCGCCGACGGCCCCCTCACCGCCGAGGAGCTCGACCGCAACGCCGACGCGCTGCGCGAGCTGCTCGACGACAACGTGGCCGCGGCCGAGCGGCAGCTGTTCGAGCTGCGGACCGCGGCCGCCGACGACTCCCGCATCCTGGGCGCCCTCGGCGACGGCGGCCTGCTGCCGCCCAGCCCCGACGTCCTGGCCGCCGTCGAGTACCTCGGCGAGCACGGTATCCCCGCCCTGCCCGGCTGGCGCTACCTGGCCCAGGCCGTCGACCCGGCCGACCACGCCGCCGTGCTCGCGGCCCGCCCCGAGCTCGTCGACGGCGTCGTCATCACCGACCCCGACGCCCACGGCCGCGCCCGCGAAGTGCTCGGCAGCGCCTCCCTGCTGCCGCGCTCCGCCGTGGCCGTCGGCACCGCCGCCGCCCTCCTCGCGCCCACCCCCGCAGCCGACGGCCAGGACACCGGCGTCTTCCTCGTGCCGCCGAACCCGGCCATGCACGACGAGCGCGCCGCCGACGAGGAGCGGCACGCCCTGCGCGAGCGGGCCCTCGCCCGCGACGAGGAGATCCGCGCCGTGGCGGCCCGGCTCGCCGGGGACCGCACCCTCGCCGCACGGCTGTCCTCCTGGCGCGCGGGCTGCCCCGCGGGCCGCCTCGCCGAGCTGGCGGACGCCGCCCGGCTGGCCCGTACGGCCGCCGACACCGCACAGGCCGCCCTCGCCGAAGCCCGTACCGCCCGGGCCGAGGCCGAGGAGAGCGCCGCCGAGACGGCCCGGGTGCGCGACGAGCGGCAGGAAGCCGCCCAGCGCGCCCGCCGCGTCGCCGACGCCCTCGCGGGGCTCGCCTACCGGCTGCGCGAGCGCGCCAACTGGCAGACGAGGCTGCGCGAACTCGCCGAGGAAGCCACCGAATCCGAAGAGCGCGCCGCCACCTGCGTGGACCGCGCCCGCGCCGCCGACGAGGACCGCCGGGCCGCCCAGCGCACCGCCGACGACGCGCACCGCACCGCCCGCGCCCTGCGCGCCGAGCGCGCCGAGATCGCCGGCGCCGCCGACGACGTCCCCGAGGGCACCGAGCCGCAGACCGTCTCACTGCCCGCCCTGCGCGAGGCCTACCGCACCGCCTCCCAGGTGTACGAGAAGGTGGGCGTCGGCGCCGACCTGCGCGCCGAACAGGCTCGCGCCGAGAGCGACGAGAGCGCAGCCCGCGCCGAGCTCGACCGCCTCACCAACAAGGTCCGCACCCGCGCCGCCCAGCTCCTGGAGGGCACCGACGGCGCCGACGGCCCCTCCCGCCAGGCCGCCGCCGCCCGCGCCGAACAGCTCGTCCAGATGCTGGAGAGCCGGGCCTCCACCGCGAGCGAGCAGCTCGGCCGCCTGCGCGGCGAGGCCGAGCGCCTCGCCCCGGCGGACGGCGACGCCCACACCGAGCTCGCCGAGGAGCAGGTGCCCGCCGACGCGGCCCAGGCCAAGGAACTGCTGCGCACCGCCACCGCCGAACTCGCCGCCCGCACCGACGCCCTGGAAGGCGCCCGCACCGCCCACGGCGACCTGCTGCGCGCCCACCGGGCCGCGGAGGACGCGGCCACCGGCTTCGACGACACCGCGGCCCTCCTGCGCGACCTCCTGCGCGACAACTCCGGCGAGGAGGACGCCGAGCAGCCCGAGGCCTACGCCGGGACGCTGGAGGAGGCCCGGCAGACCGCGGCCGAGTCCCGGCGCTCCCTGCGCGGCTGCGCGGGCGACCTCTCGGCCGCGGAGGCCGCCCTCCGCGAGACGAGCGACGTGCTCGTCCGTCACGCCAACTCCACCCGCTACGAGCAGGTGCGGACCCCCGCCCGCCAGCAGATCCGCGAACTGCCCGCGGCCGCCCTGCCCGAGCACGCCGTGGCCTGGGCCGAGGCCTTCGCGCCCCGGCTGCGGGTCCTCACCGACGAGCTGGAGCAACTGGAGCGCAACCGCGACAGCATCGTCGACCGGCTGCGCGGGCTGGTGGAGTCCTCGCTCACCACGCTGCGCTCCGCCCAGCGGCTCTCCCGGCTGCCCGAAGGGCTGGGGGAGTGGTCGGGCCAGGAGTTCCTGCGCATCCGTTTCGACGACCCGGACCAGTCCACGCTCACCGAGCGGCTCGGCGAGGTCATCGACGAGGCGACCCGCTCCGCCGTCAAGAAGAACTCCGACCTGCGCCGTGATGGCATGTCGCTGCTGCTGCGCGGCGTACGGGCCGCGCTGCTGCCGCGCGGCGTGGCCGTCGAGATCCTCAAGCCCGACGCGGTGCTGCGCGCCGAGCGGGTGCCGGTGGGTCAGATGGGCGACGTCTTCTCCGGCGGCCAGCTGCTCACCGCCGCCATCGCCCTGTACTGCACGATGGCGGCGCTCCGCAGCAACGACCGCGGGCGCGACAAGCAGCGCCACGCGGGCACGCTGTTCCTGGACAACCCCATCGGCCGCGCCAACGCCACCTACCTGCTGGAGCTCCAGCGGGCCGTGGCCGACGCCCTGGGCGTCCAGCTGCTCTACACCACCGGCCTCTTCGACACCACGGCGCTCGCCGAATTCCCGCTGGTCATCCGGCTGCGCAACGACGCCGACCTGCGGGCGGGCCTGAAGTACATCAGCGTCGAGGAGCACCTGCGTCCCGGCCTGCCGCAGCAACAGGATCCGGAAGCCGAGCGGGTGCACGGGGAGATCACGGCGACGCGGATGTACCGCCGCCCGGCCGACGAGGAGGCACGGCAGGAGCCCGCGGCCACCAGGTCCTAGGACACATGAGTGCCGGGACAGCCCGCGCCGCCCCTCGCCGCACGCCGGTCAGGGGTAGCGCGGGCTGCGGGCCCTGCGCATCTCCTTCGCCTCACGGGCCGAGCTGCTCGGCACGGACACCACGCCGTGCCGCTGCCGCCACACCTGTCGCGTCACCCAGACGTCCAGCACGCCCCAGGTGGCGGCCACGGTGCTCGCCACCGTGCACAGCACCGCCGGAAGGGCCAGCCAGGACCCGGCGAGCGCGAACAGCACCGTGACGATGGTCTGCACCACCGTCACGGCGACGACGAGGACGGCACGCACCGCGGCCGTCCGCACGGGATCGGGCATCCTGGGCCTGCGGGCCGGCTCCTCGACCCACAACGACCGGCGCACGGCCGACGGGACGTCACGGTCCGGGTCCATGGCGGCTCACCTCCCCCAGCGGCTGCCCGACGGGCGCTCCCTCGACAGCTAAGAGCGAACGACGCCGCTCCAAGGTTCCCGGGAATCGCCGGGAAACCCAAGGAAAGCGGAGAAAGGGGAGGGGAAATCAGGCCAGACTCCACCGGTCGGCGACCCGCTGACCGCACTGGCCTTCGAGCTGCACACTTCGCAGTAGTAGGCTCTCGCCGCATTACTGTCGGAACACCACCCCCGGGGCACCGGGGTTGTCATAGGGGAGGCCATGCGCTTTCGCGGGAAATCGATCCGCCGGAAGATCGTGGCGCTGCTGCTGGTGCCACTGGTGTCCCTGACCGCTCTGTGGGCCTTCGCCACCGTCATCACCGGCAAACAGGCCATCGAGCTGCTCTCCGTCGCCGATGTGCTGCGCAAACTCGGCTATCCGACCGAGGACATGGCCCGCGCCCTGGAAAAGGAGCGCCGTCAGGCCCTCGTCTACCTCGCCGACCCCGGCCGCGCCGGCGCACTGGCAGATCTGCGCGCCCGCCAGCGCACCACCGACAAAATGGTCGCCGTTTTCCGTTCCCGCGCCGACGCCGATGCCCGCAGCGATATGAGCCCGGCCGCGAAGGATCGTTTCCGTGCCATCGAGAAGAGCCTCGATGACATCGAAGGGCTCCGCCGCAAGGTCGAGGACAACACCGTCACCCGCTTCTCCGCGTTCCAGGCCTACAACGAACTCGTCGAGCCCTATTACGACTTCACCGGAAGCCTCAGCGTCGTCCCGGACCCCGACATGGACAAGCAGGGCCGCGCCCTCGTCGGCATCGCCCGCGCCCGCGAGGCCCTCGCCCGCGAGGACGCCCTGCTCGCCTCCGGCCTCGCCGCGGGCAGCATGAGCCGGCAGGACCTGCGCGCCTTCTCCGACCGCATCGCCGAGCGCAACATCCTCTACAGCACCAACCTCGACGTTCTGCCCGCCGCCGACCAGAAGGTCTTCGACGACTACTGGAACAGCGCCCACGCCCGGGCGCTGCGCAACGCCGAGGAAGCCGTCCTCCTCGCCGGACCGGGACAGACCACGCACGCGGCCGACGCCCGGCGCTGGGACGCGGCCGTCGCCCCCGTGCTCGCGGACCTCGGCAAGATGAGCACCGCGGCCAACGACCGCTACGCCGGCCGCGTCGAGCCGATCGCCATCACCGTCCTGACCAAGGCCGCCGTCGCGGGCGTCCTCGGCCTCATCGCCCTCGTGGCCTCCCTCGTCATCTCCCTGCGCGTCGGCCGCGGCCTCGTCCGCGACCTGCGGCGGCTGCGCAAGGAGGCCCACGAGATATCCGGCGTGCGCCTGCCCGCCGTGATGCGCCGCCTGGCCGCGGGCGAACGCGTCGACGTCGACGCCGAGGCGCCCCTGCGCGCCTACGGCCCCGACGAGCTCGGCCAGGTCGGGCAGGCGCTCGGCACCCTCCAGCGCGCCGCCGTCGAAGCCGCCGTCAAACAGGCCGAGATGCGCCGCGGCGTCTCCGAGGTGTTCGTCAACCTCGCCCGCCGCAGCCAGGTCCTGCTGCACCGCCAGCTGACCCTCCTGGACACCATGGAGCGCCGCACCGAGGACGCCGGCGAACTCGCCGACCTCTTCCGCCTCGACCACCTCACCACCCGCATGCGCCGCCATGCCGAGGGCCTGGTCATCCTCTCCGGCGCCGCCCCCTCCCGGCAGTGGCGCAAGCCGATCCGCCTGATGGACGTCGTACGGGCCGCCGTCGCCGAGGTCGAGGCGTACGAGCGGATCGAGGTGCGCCGCATGCCGCGCCTGGCCCTCAGCGGCCCGGCCGTCGCCGACCTCACCCACCTGGTGGCCGAGCTCGTGGAGAACGCCACGGTCTTCTCGCCGCCGCACACCGCCGTGCACGTCGTCGGCGAGCGCGTCTCCAACGGCTTCGCCCTCGAAATCCACGACCGGGGCCTCGGCATGAGCCCCGAGGCGCTGCTGGAGGCCAACCTCCGGCTCGCCGAGACCCCCGAGTTCGAGCTGTCCGACACCGACCGCCTCGGCCTCTTCGTCGTCAGCCGCCTCGCCCAGCGCCAGGGCGTCCGGGTCTCGCTGCAGCCCTCCCCATACGGCGGCACGACGGCCGTCGTCCTCATCCCCTCGGCGCTGCTCGTGGAGAGCCCTCCCGGCACCCGCGCGGCATGGGACGAGGACACCGGCGGGCAGCCGCTGCCCGGCGCGCACGTGACGCCTCCCGGCCCCGGGCCCGCGGCCGCGGTCGAACAGCCCACCCGGGGCTGGGCCACCCTCGGCGCCCCGGCCGTGCCCTCGGGCGAGCAGCACCAGCAGGCCGCCGAGGAGGAGCGGACCCCCACCGGGGGGCTGCCCCGGCGCGTCCGCCAGGCCAGCCTCGCCCCGCAACTGAAGGAACCCACCGCGGCCCGGCCCCGGCCGGCCCCGGACCCCGCCGACCCGGACCCCGAGCGCGACGCCGACGAGGTACGGGCCCGCATGGCCGCCCTGCAGCGGGGCTGGCAGCGGGGGCGGGAGGAAGCTCCCCCCGGCCATCGGGGGAACAACGAGGCGGACCCCACCGGAACGCCTGCACCAGGAACGACAATTGAGGGGGACGGTCGATGACCGCACCGAAGGCCGACACAAGCAACGCTCCGACGGGGACGGCCCCCGGCCGGCCGACCACCGGCACGGGCGACCTCAACTGGCTCCTCGACGACCTCGTCGAGCGCGTCGGCACCATCAGCAAGGCACTGGTCCTGTCCGGCGACGGCCTGGCCACCGGCGCCTCCAAGGACCTCAGCCGCGAGGACGGCGAGCACCTGGCCGCCGTGGCCTCCGGCTTCCACAGCCTCGCCAAGGGCGTGGGGCGGCACTTCGAGGCGGGTGACGTCCGGCAGACCGTCGTCGAGCTGGACCAGGCCTTCCTGTTCGTCACCGCGGCCGGCGAAGGCAGCGCCCTCGCCGTGCTCGCCGACGCCGACTCCGACATCGGCCTCGTCGCCTACGAGATGACGCTGCTGGTCAAACGTGTGGGAGCGCACCTGGCCACTGCTCCGCGCGCCGGTGTCGCCGGCGCGTGAGCGGCGGCATGACCTCAGACGGTGGTGAGGGGACGGCCGCGCGCTGGTACGACGACGCGGCGGGCCCGGTGGTCCGCCCGTACGCCATGACGCGCGGCCGCACCCGGGCCGCTGACGAGGAGCGGCTGGACCTCATCGCACTGGTCGTGGCCGAGGAGTTCTGGGCCGGGCACCCCGAAGGCGCACACGCCATCGTCGACCCGACCCTCTCCCCGGAACACCTCGACATCGCCGACCTCGCCCGGACCGAGCCCCGCTCCATCGCCGAACTCGCCGCCGGGCTGGACCTGCCGGTCGGCGTGGTCCGCGTCCTCGTCGGCGATCTGATCGACGCCGGGTATGTGCAGGTCACCCGCCCGGTGCCGCCCGCGGAACTGCCCGCCGAGGACGTGCTGCGCGAGGTCATCGAAGGCCTGCGGGCCCTGTGAGGGGCCCGGGGCTTGTCCCGGCGGCGGTCCATGCGGAACGATCACCGGGCACGGGGGAGCGCGCTGCCGTACCCACCTTGAATCGGAGGAAGAAACCCATGGTGTTCGGGCGCTTGGACCGCGGCCGCAAACGGCCCGCCGCCGCTCCGGTGGCCCTCAAGATCCTGGTCGCGGGCGGCTTCGGCGTCGGCAAGACCACCCTCGTCGGTGCCGTCAGCGAAATCCAGCCGCTGCGCACCGAAGAGCTGCTGACCGAGGCGGGGCGCCCGGTGGACGACATCGACGGGGTGGAAGGCAAGCACACCACCACCGTCGCCATGGACTTCGGCCGGATCACCCTGCGCGAAGACCTGGTCCTCTACCTGTTCGGCACCCCCGGCCAGCAGCGCTTCTGGTTCCTGTGGGACGAGCTGGCCCAGGGCGCGCTCGGCGCGGTCGTGCTGGCCGACACCCGGCGGCTCGCGGACTGCTTCGCCGCCGTCGACTACTTCGAGCGGCGCGGCATCGCCTTCACCCTGGCCGTCAACTGCTTCGACGGCGCCGAGCGGCACCCCGAGGAAGCCGTGCGCGACGCGCTCGACCTCGACCCCCACGTGCCGGTCGTGATGTGCGACGCCCGCGACCGGGAGTCCGCCAAGGACGTGCTCGTCTCCGTCGTCGAACACGCCCTGGCCAGCAGTGCCGCACGCCGCACGGCCGCCGTGTGAGCGGCTACGCCCCCTCGCCCTCCTCCAGCCAGCCGAAGGTGCGCTCCACGGCCTTGCGCCAGTTGCGGTACTCCCGCTCCCGCACCTCGGCCGGCATCGACGGCGTCCACTCGGCATCGCGCCGCCAGTGCGTGCGCAGCTCGTCCGGCCCGTCCCACACACCGGTGGCGAGGCCGGCCGCGTAGGCCGCGCCCAGACACGTCGTCTCCGAGACCACCGGGCGGATCACCGGCACCCCCAGCACGTCCGCCTGGTGCTGCATCAGCAGCCCGTTGGCCGTCATCCCGCCGTCCACCTTGAGCTCGGTGATGCGCACCCCGGAGTCCTGGTACATCGCGTCCACCACCTCACGCGTCTGCCAGCTCGTGGCCTCCAGCACGGCCCGTGCCAGGTGCGCCCGGGTGACGAAGCGCGTCAGCCCGGTGACGACCCCGCGGGCGTCCGAGCGCCAGTACGGCGCGTACAGGCCGGAGAAGGCGGGCACGATGTAGGCCCCGCCATTGTCGGGGACGCTCGCCGCCAGTGGCTCGATCTCGTCGGTCGAGCGGATCAGGCCCAGCTGGTCGCGGATCCACTGCACCAGGGCGCCCGTGACGGCGATCGAGCCCTCCAGGCAGTAGACGGGCTCCTCGCCGCCGAGCCGGTAGCCCACCGTCGTCAGCAGGCCGTTCTTCGAAGCCACCGGCCTGGTGCCGGTGTTCAGCAGCAGGAAGCTGCCGGTGCCGTAGGTGTTCTTGGCCTCGCCCACCCGGTAGCAGGTCTGCCCGAAGACCGCCGCCTGCTGGTCCCCGAGCGCGGCGGCCACCGGAACGCCTGCCAGTTTGCCGGTGGCCCTGCCGTAAACCTCCGCGGAGGAGCGGATTTCGGGCAGCATGGCCTCCGGGATCCGCAGGGCCGACAGGATCGCCGGATCCCACTGGAGCGTCTCCAGGTTCATCAGCAAGGTGCGCGAGGCGTTGGTGACGTCGGTGACGTGCACCCCGCCGTCCGTACCGCCCGTCAGGTTCCACACGAGCCAGGAGTCGACGGTGCCGAACGCGATCTCGCCGTTCTCGGCGCGACGCCGCAGGCCCGGCACCTTTTCCAGCAGCCAGGCGGCCTTCGGGCCGGAGAAGTACGAGGCCAGCGGCAGCCCCGTCGCCTGCCGGAACCGGTCGGGCCCCTGCGCCCCGCCCAGCTCGTGGCACAGGGCCGCGGTGCGGGTGTCCTGCCAGACGACCGCGTTGTGCACCGGCTTGCCGGTGGCCCGGTCCCACAGCACCGTCGTCTCACGCTGATTGGTGATGCCCAGGGCGCTCACCTCGCCCGCCGACAGCCCCGCCCGCGCGAGCGCACCCGCCACCACCGCCTGCACCTTCGCCCAGATCTCACCCGCGTCGTGCTCCACCCAGCCGGGCCGCGGAAAGATCTGCCGGTGTTCGCGCTGGTCGACGGCGACGATCCGGCCGCTGCGGTCGAAGACGATGCAGCGGCTGGACGTGGTGCCCTGGTCGATCGCGGCGACGTACGAACCCGTCATGGCGTCTCCTGATCGGGAGGCTGCGGTGGCGCATGGCACCGGGCAGTGTTCTGCGGCCCCCGGGCAGCGTCAAGGCCGGTCGCGTCAGCGCACGGGGAAGTCGAAATAGGTGGTGGGGAACGGCTCGTTCCGGAGCGTGTAGTGCCACCACTCCTCCGCCAGGTTGACGAAACCGGCCGCCTCCATGGCCGACTTCAACAGCAGCCGGTTGGCCCGCTGCGCCCCCTGCACCCGCGGATCGAGCGTATGGGACAGCGTGTCGAAGCAGTCGAAACCGGTCCCCATGTCCAGGGAGTTGTCCGGGAAGCGCGCCGCCTTCGGCGCGTAGCACGGCACCAGCGGCTCACCGGGAACGTACGGCCGGGTGCGCCGCACCGGCAGCGGCACGACGGTCAGATCCATCGTGCTGCCCCGGCTGTGCCCGGACTTCGCGGCGATGTAGCCGTCCTCGAACAACCTCGACTTCTCCACCCTCGGATAGAACTCCGCCTTCATCCGCACGTCGTCGAGGTCCTTCGCCCATGCGACGAAGGCGTCCACCGCGCGCTGCGGCCGGTAGCAGTCGTACACCTTGAGGGTGTAGCCCCGGCGCAGCAGCCCCCGCTGCACCCGGTGCAGCGCCTTCGCCGCCGGGCGCGTCAGCAGACAGCGCGGCCGCTGATAGCCCTCGACGCGAACGCCGGTGAAGTTGTGCACCGTGGCGTACCGCATCTCCTGCACGATCGTCGGATCCACGTCGGCCAGCTCCGTGAACCCCGGCGGCAGCCCGGACGACCGCTGCTCGGCCCGCGCCGCCGCCGGGGCGGAGGAGAGGGCCACGACGGCCACGAGAGGCAGCACCAGGGCACGCAGGGCGGCGGAGAGTCTCGGCATGCCCCTCCTGATACCAGCCCGAAGAGCGCGGAGGAAGAGGGCCCACGCCCCCGCGCACCCCCGTCAACCGCGCATGCGCACCGGGTACGCCAGCTCCGGCGCGCCCTCCTGCTCCACCGTCACCACCCCGCCCCGCGCCCGCGTCGTAAAACGCACCACCTCCGGCCGCTCCCACCCCTCACCCGCATCCGTGATCAGCACCCCACCGCCCGTACGCCCCGCGGCAGGCGCCCACACCTCCAGCTCCACCCCGCCCTCCGCACCCGCCACCGGAATCACCGAACCCGCCCGGGCCAGCACCGGAATCCGCGACAGCGGTGCATCCAGCAACACCTGACCCGGCCCCTCGTGCGCCCGCCCCGTCACCGTGTCGTACCACCGCCCGCGCGGCAGCCGCACCGCCCGCCGGTCCGCCCCCGCCTCCAGCACCGGCGCCACCAGCAGCGAATCACCCAGTAAGAACTCGTCCTCACAGTCGCGCAGCGCCCTGTCCTCCGGCGAACGCCACCACACCGGCCGCGCATACGGCGCCCCCGTACGCCGCGCCAGATGCGCCAGCGTCACGAAATACGGCAACAGCCGCATCCGCTCCCGCAACGCCGCCCCCGCGTGCTCCAGCACCTCGGCCCCGAACTCCCACGGCTCCCGCCGCCCCGCCGAAATCGCCGAATGCGTACGGAACAACGGCAGGTACGCGCCCAGCTGGAACCACCGCAGATACAGCTCCGGCGACGGCGAACCGGTGAAACCCCCGATGTCCGGCCCCGAATACGGCACCCCGCACAACCCCAGCCCCAGCACCAGCGCCAACGACGCCCGCAACCCCGTCCAGCCCGTCACCACGTCACCGGACCACGTGCCGCCATAGCGCTGCATGCCCGCCCAGCCCGACCGCGAGAACACAAAAGGCCGCTCACCCGGCCGCAGCGCGCCGAGCCCCTCGTAACCGGCCCGCGCCATCGTCAGCCCGTAGACGTTGTGCGCCTCGCGGTGATCGCCGCCCCGGCCCTCCAGCACATGCCGGGCAGAACGCGGCAGCGTCGGATCCCCGAACGCCGCGAAGGACACCGGCTCGTTCATGTCGTGCCAGAAACCCGAGAACCCCTGCGCCAGCCGCTCGGCATACAGCCCGCCCCACCACGCACGGGCCTTCGGATCGGTGAAATCCGGAAAGACCGACTCACCCGGCCACACCTCACCGCGCACCTCCCGCCCCTGCGCGTCCCGGACGAACGCCCCCGCCTCCCGCCCGCCCTCGTACACCGCCATCCCCGGCTCCGCCTTCACCGCCGGATCCACGATCGACACCAGCCGCACCCCGTCCCGCCGCAGGTCGGCGGCGAGCCCCGGCAGATCGGGAAACCGCTCGCGGTCCACCGTGAACACCCGGTGCCCCCGGTAGTGGTCGATGTCCAAATGCACCGCCGACAGCGGCAGACCACGCTCCTTGTAGCCCTCCACCACCCGCCGCACTTCACGCTCGCTGCCGAACCCCCAGCGCGCATGGTGATGCCCCAGCGCCCACGCCGGCGGCAGCGCCGCACCCCCGGTCAGCGCCGCCCAGTCGTGCAGCACCCGCGCCGGAGTGCCCGCCATCACCCAGTACCGCAGCGGACCCCCCTCCAGGCGCACCTCGCACCGCCCCGGCCGGTCGTGCCCCGACCCCGCCCCCTCCTCGCCCTCCCACAAGGTGACGCGGCCGTCCCACGAGTTGTCGTGGAACACCAGATGCGACCCCGCGTCCGCCACCACCAGCTGCACCGGCATCGTGATGTACAGCGGATCGTCACCCGGCTCGAAAACGCCCCCCGGATCGGTGTTCCACAGCCGGTACGACCCCGCCCGCAGCCGCGGCCCCGCCGCCCGGCCCCCCAGACCGAAGAACCGGGCGTCCGCCGCCAGCTCCGACCGCTGCACCCACCGCGGACCCCCGCCGTCCTGCGCCTGCGGATCCACCGGCTCCCACCACCGCGGCGGCAGATCCCGCCGCAGCCTCACCCCGCCCGGTGTCCGCACCTCCACCGCACCGTGCCGCGAGACCACCACCAGCACCCGCTCGGACACCACTCGCCAGCCGCCGTCCGTGTCCGGCTCCAGGACCGCCCGCTCGTCCACCTCCGGACACGCCCCGGCCAGCGCGTACGACGGCTCCGGCTCCGCACCGTCCCAGCCGCAGAACACCGCGCCACCCGCCACCACCCGCACCCGCAGCGACGACCGCGCGAACCGCACCACCCCGCCCCCCGGCTCCGGCTCCGCCCCCTGCGCCACCCCCGGCACACGCGCCCGCTCCGCCCCCGGCCGGGGCAGCCCCATCGCATCCGCACACCGGCGCCGCCACGCGGACCGCACCGACCGCAGCCCCTGCCCCGTCCCCACCGTCCGCAGCGCGGCCATCCACTTGTCACCCGCATCCATGCCGCTCAGCCTGCCACCGACCCCCCAGGCCACGCGTACCGTTCAACCACCGTTCACCCCCCGCACCGACAAGCCCCGACCGGCTCGCACGCCGCCGCCTCTGGTGCCGGAGTCGATCACATGGCATCGTCCTGCTCAGCCTCCGCACGCGCAGACCCAGCCGTGCGCACGGCGCCGCCCACGACGCGCAGAAGCCCGGGAGCAGCCAGATGACCACCGCACCGCAGCCCGCCGACAGCCCGCAGCCCCTGTGGAGCCCCGGCCCGGACCGCATCGCCCGTGCACAGGTCACCCGCTTCCACACCTGGGCGGCCCAGAAGCACGGCGCGCCCGCCCCCGTCCCCGGCGACCCCGTCGCGAGCTACGCGGCCCTGCACCGCTGGTCCGTCGAACAGCTCGAACCCTTCTGGCAGGCCGTCTGCGAATGGTGCGACGTACGGTTCACCGCGCCCTACGAGCGCGTGCTCGCCGACCGCACCATGCCCGGCGCCCAGTGGTTCCCCGGGGCCACCCTCAACTACGCCGAACACGCCCTGCGCGCCGCCGGGGACCCCGCCCGCGCCGACGAACCCGCACTCCTCCACCTCGACGAGACCCACGACGACCCCAGGACCGTCACCTGGGCAGAACTCCGCCGCCAGGTCGGCTCGCTCGCCGCCGAGCTGCGCCGCCTCGGCGTCCGCCCCGGCGACCGCGTCAGCGGCTACCTGCCCAACGTCCCGCAGGCCGTCGTCGCGCTCCTCGCCACCGCCGCCGTCGGCGGCGTGTGGACCTCCTGCGCCCCCGACTTCGGCGCCCGCAGCGTCCTCGACCGCTTCCAGCAGGTCGAGCCGGTCGTGCTGTTCGCCGTCGACGGCTACCACTACGGCGGCAAGCGGCACGAGCGCACGGACGTCGTCACCGAACTGCGCGCCGAACTGCCCACCGTGCGTGCCGTCGTGCACATCCCGCTGCTGGGCACGCCGGCCCCCGAAGGCGCCCTCGCCTGGGACGACCTCACCTCCAAGGCCGCCGAGCCGGTCTTCGAGCAGGTCCCCTTCGCCCACCCGCTGTGGGTCCTCTACTCCTCCGGCACCACCGGCCTGCCCAAGGCCATCGTCCAGTCCCAGGGCGGCATCCTCCTCGAACACCTCAAGCAGCTCACCCTGCACTGCGACCTCGGCCCCGGCGACCGGTTCTTCTGGTACACCTCCACCGGCTGGATGATGTGGAACTTCCTCGTCTCCGGCCTCCTCGCGGGCTCCACCGTCGTCCTCTACGACGGCAGCCCCGGCCACCCGGACACCGCCGCGCAGTGGCGCGTCGCCGAACGCACCCGGGCCACGCTCCTGGGCACCTCCGCCGCCTACGTGATGGCCTGCCGCAAGGCCGACGTCCACCCAGGCCGCGACTTCGACCTCTCCACCGTCCGCTGCGTCGCCACCACCGGCTCGCCGCTGCCGCCCGACGGCTTCCGCTGGATCCACGACCGGGTCGCGGAAGACATGTGGATCGCCTCCGTGAGCGGCGGCACCGACGTCTGCAGCTGCTTCGCCGGCGCCGTGCCCACCCTCCCTGTCTACATCGGTGAACTCCAGGCCCCCTGCCTGGGCACCGACCTGCAGGCCTGGGACACCCACGGCAGGCCCATGACCGACGAGGTCGGCGAGCTCGTCGTCACCAACCCCATGCCGTCCATGCCCGTCACCTTCTGGAACGACCCCGACGGCGCCCGCTACCGCGAGAGCTACTTCGAGATGTTCCCCGGCGTCTGGCGCCACGGCGACTGGATCACCCTCACCTCGCGCGGCAGCGTCGTCATCCACGGCCGCTCCGACTCCACCCTCAACCGGCAGGGCGTCCGCATGGGCTCCGCCGACATCTACGAGGCCGTCGAACGCCTCCCGGAGATCCGCGAATCCCTCGTCATCGGCGTCGAACAGCCCGACGGCGGCTACTGGATGCCCCTCTTCGTCCACCTCGCGCCCGGCGCCGTCCTGGACGAGGCCCTCCTCGACGTGATCAAGCGGACCATCCGCGAACAGCTCTCGCCCCGCCACGTCCCCGACGAGGTCATCGAGGTGCCGGGCATCCCGCACACCCTCACCGGCAAGCGCATCGAGGTCCCCGTCAAGCGCCTGCTCCAAGGCACGCCGCTGGAGAAGGCGGTCAACCCCGGCTCCGTGGACGACGTCGCGCTCCTGGACTTCTACGAGCAGCTGGCGCGCGAGCGCGGCTGACGGCCGTTGTCAGTGGCTCCCCTTACGGTGAGTGAGCATCGATCACTCGCGCTGAGGGGGAGAGTTCATGGCGCACACGCACAAGGACCGGCGGCGGCCGACCGCCCGCCGCCGGCAGCGGCCCACCGCACGCCGCAGGCTGCGCTCCGAGACACCGAGCACCGTGGCCGTCCTGGCCGTGCCCCGGGACTTCGCGGCCATGCGGCGGTACACCAGCTTCGACTTCGATGATCACGCCACCTATCTGGAGCAGGTGGAGGGGCTGCTCAGGGCCCTGACCGCCCAGGGCACCTACACCAGCGTCGCCCTCTTCGACCCCGTCGGCTTCGAGGAGTACTGCACCGAACTGCACCTCGACCCCGACACCCCCGCCAGCCGGACCCGCTACACCGCCGAGATCGCGGCCGCGGGCACCAAGGTCCCCTACGAAGGCCAGCCGCTGTCCCGGCTGCTGCCCCGCCTCGTCGACGACACCGAGCAGCACGCCACCTGGGAATACGCCTCGGCCCTGCTCCAGAGCGGCGACTGCGCCTCCTGCGGCGAGGACATCGGCCGGGCGGCCTTCGCCCGGGCCTCGAAGATCCTTCGACGGCTCCTCGAAGCGGTGGGCACGGGCACGCACCACCTGGTGTGCAGCGTCCCCGCCGAGGGCCAGACCCCGCTGATCGCCGTCCTGCCCGCGGACTGCGCCGAAGACGGCACGCTGCACATGGGAGAGGCGGCGGCCCTGGTCTTCTGCACGGTCCTGGCAGCCGGCATCGCCACGAACCGTCCGGGCGGAGTCGTCATGCGCAGCACCACCCCCGGCCGGCCCGTCACGGTCCGCGGCTGGAAGCTCAAGGACGGCGGGCTGCGGCCACTGACCGAAGCCGAGGTCTTCTCCGCCTACTGCACGGACGCGGAGACGGGCGAGCCCGTACCGCCGGAGCACGGCGTCGCCTACCGGGAGGGCATCCGGCTCGACCTCGACTGACAGGCCGGGGCCCCAAGAAGAAGGGGTGCCCCACCGGTCCGGTGGGGCACCCCTTCTTCTTGGGCACATCAGCTCATCGGCGAAACCGCCGACGGCTCACTCGCTCACTCGCCGGAGAGCACCGCCTGCGCGGCGAGCCGCGCCTCCTCCGCCGAGTCCGTGGCCCGCGCGGCCGCCGCCGCACGCTCGCACTGGGCCAGCGTGTGCTTGGCCAGCGTGGCGCGCACATACGGAATCGACGCGGCACCCATGGACAGGCTCGTCACGCCCAGCCCGGTCAGCACACAGGCGAGCAGCGGGTCGGACGCGGCCTCGCCGCACACACCGCAGCTCTTGCCCTCGGCCTTGGCGGCCTCGGCCGACGCGGCGATCAGGTCCAGCAGCGCAGGCTGCCACGGGTCCTGCAGCCGCGAGACCGCACCGACCTGACGGTCGGCGGCGAAGGTGTACTGCGCCAGGTCGTTGGTGCCCAGCGACAGGAACTCCACCTCCTGCAGGATCGAGCGCGCCCGCAGCGCGGCGGAGGGGATCTCCACCATCGCACCGAACTTGGCCTGCAGCCCGGCCTCCCGGCAGGCATCGGCGAACGCCTTGGCATCGGTCCGGTCCGCCACCATCGGGGCCATGACCTCGAGGTAGACCGGCAGGCCCTCGGCCGCCTTGGCCAGCGCGGTGAGCTGCGTGCGCAGCACCTCCGGGTGGTCCAGCAGGGTGCGCAGACCGCGCACGCCCAGGGCCGGGTTGGGCTCGTCGGCCGGGGTCAGGAAGTCCAGCGGCTTGTCCGCGCCCGCGTCGAGCACCCGGACGACCACACGGCCCTCGGGGAACGCCTCCAGCACCTTGCGGTAGGCCTCGATCTGCTTGGCCTCGGACGGCGCCTTCTTGCTGTCGTCGAGGAAGAGGAACTCGGTGCGGAACAGGCCCACGCCCTCCGCACCCGCCTCGACGGCGGCCGGCACGTCGGCCGGACCGCCGACGTTCGCCAGCAGCGGCACCTTGTGCCCGTCGGACGTCGCACCCGGGCCGGACGAAGCGGACAGCGCCGCCTTGCGCTCCTCGGCCGCCTTCGTCAGCTCGGCACGCTTCTCCTCGCTCGGGTCGACGAAGATGTCGCCCGTGCTGCCGTCCACGGCCACCACCGTGCCCTCGGCAAGCTCACCCGCGCCCGGCAGCGCGACCACGGCGGGCACTCCCAGCGCCCGGGCGAGGATGGCGCTGTGGCTGGTCGGCCCGCCCTCCTCGGTCACGAAGCCGAGCACCAGCGTGGGGTCCAGCAGCGCCGTGTCGGCGGGCGCCAGGTCCCGCGCGATGAGGACGTACGGCTCGTCGCTGTCCGGCACACCCGGCATCGGCACGCCCAGCAGTCGCGCGACGATGCGGTTGCGGACGTCGTCGAGGTCGGCGACCCGGCCCGCCAGGTACTCGCCCGCGTTGGCGAGCAGCGCCCGGTAGGCGGCAAAGGCGTCGTACACCGCGCGCTCGGCGGTGCTGCCGACGGTGATGCGCCGTTCGACGTCGGCCATCAGCTCCGGGTCCTGCGCCATCATGGCCTGGGCCTCGAGCACGTGCTGGGCCTCGCCGCCGGCCAGGTTGCCGCGTGCGATGAGGTCGGCGGCCACAGCCTCGACCGCCTGGCGTGCGCGACCCTGTTCGCGCGGCGCCTCGTCGGCCGGGATCTGCTTGGCCGGCGGTTCCAGGACCGCCGTGCCCATGTGCCGCACCTCGCCGATCGCCACACCGTGGCTCACGCCGACGCCTCGCAGCGTTGTCTCCATCGTTCCTCTTCTCCGGGACAAAGAGATCCGGGTGATCCACGACACATGCCGTGGTAGCGTGGTGCCCTGCCCTTTGGGCAGCGGTCAGGGCTTGACCGCGCCTCAGCTCCGCGGAGTTGAGGGGGAAGCCCCGCATATGGGGCGGAGTCACTTCACCCGTGTCCGGTTGAAATTAAAATGCTGCGGCTTGTCCGCCGCTGTGGATGATGAGTAACGCCATCTGGGATACGTCGCAGATGGCGTTGGCTCACTGCCAGGTGAAGAGGACGTCGCCCGCCTTGAGATCGCTGTCGTCGCGGAGATCGGCCAGCACGTCCGGCGTGGCCTCGAGCGCAACGACCGGGCAGATCGGGGACTTGCCGGCCTCCTCGACGGCCACGGGGTTCCAGCGCACGACGTCCTGTCCGCGCGTCACGGTGTCGCCCTTGTTGACGAGCAGTTCGAAGCCCTCGCCGTTGAGCTGGACGGTGTCGATGCCGAGGTGCGTCAGCACGCCGTGGCCCTCGCTGTCGACGACGACGAACGCGTGGGGGTGAAGCGAGACGATGACACCGTCAACGGGCGAGACCGCCGTCGCGGGCTCGCGCACGGGGTCAATAGCGGTACCGGGTCCCACCATCGCGCCGGAGAAAACCGGATCGGGCACTGCCGCGAGTCCGATGGCACGTCCGGCGATCGGGGACGTCACGGTGGTCATGGGAAGCCTCCCAGGGGTGAAGATTCATCACGCGCCGTCACTGCCTGTCCTGGACGGCGCACTGGCCAGAAGCGTATGTCATAGGAACTAAGGATTCCGCACGAGCGCGCGAGGGGTGAGCGTGTGCGGTCCGTAATCGATTTGCCTCGCGTGTGCGGGACATGTACTGTCAGATCCCTGCCCACGACCGAGGCTTGCAGACAACTGCGGCGCGACGGGGGCGGCACCTCTCATCGGATAAGATCCAATTCCGGATCTGCTCTGGTTTTCCGTGTGCGAATTTCACGGAAAGCGGGGCGGTAAGGAAGCGGGAAAAGTCCTGATAGAGTGTGAAACACCGAAGGGAAGCGCCCGGAGGGCCCGGTGAAACGGGACCAAAGGAAGCGTCCGTTCCTTGAGAACTCAACAGCGTGCCAAAAGTCAACGCCAGATATGTTGACACCCCGTCCATCTCGATGGATGAGGTTCCTTTAAAAGTCCTTCCTTAGGGAAGGCACACAGCGAGGACGCTGTGCACGGCCGGGCTTATTCCGCCTGGCTGTGCCGCTC
>NZ_JACHJH010000007.1 GCF_014203555.1 Streptomyces olivoverticillatus
ACCCGGACGATCTGGCAGCCGGAGGCCGTCAGCTCGGCGATCTGCTGCAGCGTCGCACCGATGTCCGACGTGCGGGTCGTCGTCATCGACTGGACCGACACCGGGGCGTCGCCGCCGACCGGGACCGACCCGACCTGGATGCGCCGCGAGGGGCGGCGCATCGCCAGCGGCCGGGCCGGCACGTCGGGCAGCCCCAGCGGGAGCGGCTCCGTCGTGGCCATGGCGTCAGCCCCGGTTGCCGGAGACGGTCTCGCGGGCCGCGCGCAGCGACTCCTTGAGGGAGCCCATGGTGGCGAGCACGGCCGTCGGCTCGTAGCCGCAGTGCGCCATGCAGTTGGCGCACCGCGGGTCCTTGCCCCGCCCGTACTTCTCCCAGTCGGTCTCCTCGATCAGCTGCCGGTACGTCGGCACATAGCCGTCGCTCATCAGGTAGCAGGGGCGCTGCCAGCCGAAGAGCGAGTAGTTGGGGATGGCCCACGCGGTGCACGGGAAGTCGGCCTTGCCCTCCAGGAAGTCCAGGAAGAGCGGGCTGTGGTTGAGTCGCCACCGGCGCCGGTTGCCCCCGGCGAACGCCTTCTTGAAGAGCTCCCGGGTCTGCTCGACGCCCAGGAAGTGCTCCTGGTCGGGGGCCTTCTCGTAGGCATAGGCGGGCGAGATCATCATCTCGTCCACCTGCAGCTCGTCATTGAGGAAGTTGAGGACCTCGATGATGGTCTGCGGGGTGTCGGTGTTGAAGAAGGTGGAATTGGTGGTGACCCGGAAGCCACGCCGTTTGGCCTCCTTGATCGCCTCCACCGCCTCGTCGAAGACGCCTTCCTTCGCAACGGACTCGTCGTGCCGCTCCCGCAGCCCGTCGATGTGCACGGCGAACGCGAAATACGGGGAAGGAGTGAACTTCTCCATCTTCTTCCGCATCAGCAGTGCGTTGGTGCAGAGGAAGACGTATTTCTTCCGCGCCACCAACTGCCGCACGATCTCGTCGATCTGCGGGTGCATCAGCGGTTCGCCACCGGCAATGGAGACCATCGGCGCGCCGGACTCCAGCACGGCGCCGACGGCCTGGGCAACCGGCATGCGTTGTTTCAGCACCCCGGCCGGATGCTGGATCTTCCCGCATCCCTCGCACTTGAGGTTGCAGGCGAAGAGCGGCTCGAGCTCGACGATGAGCGGGAACTTCTCCCGCTTCCGCAGCTTCTGTTCAAAGAGATAGGTCCCGACCCGGATGGTCTGGCGAAGCGGCATGGCCATCTGGCTCACCTCCTGGGGAGCAGCAAAGAACGGTGCCATTCGAAAAAAGCCGGAAGGACGGTGCGGAGTACGCGGAAGGCTGATATTCCACCCCGCAAGGTCCCGATTCGTACGAGTTCATGTTCTGGAGCGTCCACGACCACCCGGACGGCCGCAACAGGTCGTGAACCGGCCCGCACGGCGCTTCGGAGCGTGGCCGCGGACTCCATGTCCACGGCGAGTGCGCCCGCGGCGTGCAGGTCGGCGCGTTCCGCGCCGCGCACGACGTGGTCGGAGCCGACGAGCGGCCCGGTGTGGATGACGCTGCCGGTCACGGCGCGCGCGAGCTCCTTGGCGAGGAACTCCACGCCGACGCACTCCGTCCGCCCCGCACGGTCGCGCGTCTCGTCGGCGACGACCAGGTCACCGGGGTGCATCCCGGGGGCCAGGCCGGCGCAGAAGCCGGTGGCGATCACAGCCGCCTCACGCATGGCCGGATCCCCGGCCAGGGCCTGCGCGACGGCACGGTCCGCGGCCTGCGGGCCCATGCCGGTGCGCAGTACAGTCACGGGCCCGGCCGCACCGCCGAGGCCGCCGCGCAGGGCGAGGCGCTCGATGCCGAGCGCACAGGCGATCAGCAGCGGTGCGGGGGCGGGCGTGCCCGTGGCCGGGGTCATCAGCCCGCCCGCCGCTCGGCGGTGAAGGGCTCGCCGTGCAGGTACCGGCCGAGGGCGGTGAGCGGGAAGACCTGGCGGTAGAGGTGGTAGTTGATGGAGAAGTCCCAGGGGAAGCCCGTGCCGGTGAAGTGCGGCTCGTCCCAGGAGCCGTCCTCGGCCTGGGTCCGTGCGAGGAAGGCGACGCCCCGCTCGACGGCCGCGCCCTCCCGCTCTCCGGCGGCCAGCAGGGCCAGCAGCGCCCAGGCGGTCTGCGAGGCGGTCGAGGCGCCCCGCCCGATCCACTCGGGGTCCCGGTACGAGCGCAGGTCCTCGCCCCAGCCGCCGTCGGCGTTCTGCACGGCCTCCAGCCAGGCCACGGCCCGCCGGACGGCCGGATGCGAGGCCGGGAGCCCGGCCGCCACCAGGGCGGGGAGCACGGATCCGGTGCCGTAGACGTAGTTGACGCCCCAGCGCCCGAACCAGGCGCCGCACTCTTCCTGTTCGGCCAGCAGCCACTCGATGCCGCGGCGGGTGCGCGGGTGGTGCTCCATGCCGAGGACGGCCAGCATCTCCACCACGTGGGCGGTGACGTCGGCCGAGGGCGGGTCGATGACCTCGCCGAAGTCGCAGAAGGGCAGCTTGTTGGGGAGCTTGCTGGTGTTGTCGGCGTCGAAGGCGCCCCACGCGCCGTTCTTCGACTGCATCCCCAGCGTCCAGCGGGCGGCCCGCTCGACGGCCGCCTCCACCCGGCGCGGCTGGGGGTGGTCGACGCGCCTGAGCGCGAGG
Source organism: Streptomyces olivoverticillatus (assembly GCF_014203555.1). Taxonomy (GTDB): domain Bacteria; phylum Actinomycetota; class Actinomycetes; order Streptomycetales; family Streptomycetaceae; genus Streptomyces; species Streptomyces olivoverticillatus. The sequence continues at coordinate 2,670 of NZ_JACHJH010000007.1, forward strand.
ACGACCTCGGCCGTGTCGTCGATGTCGGGGTAGTTGTCGTTGTGGAACTCGAACGACCAGCCGCCCGGGGTCAGTCCGGGGCGCTGCACCGCCCAGTCGCCGGAGCGGACGACCTGTTCGTCCAGCATCCAGTCGGCGGCCTTGACCAGGGCGGGGTGGTCGGGGCGCAGCCCCGCGTCCACGAGGGCCACGGCGGCCAGGCAGGTGTCCCAGACCGGGGACTGGCAGGCCTCGATCATCCGTACGGGGCGGCCCTCGGCGTCCTCGTACCAGATGGCGAAACGGTCCAGCGATGCCAGGCCCTCGCGCAGCACCGGGTGGTCCAGGTCGTAGCCGAGCAGGTGGAGGGCGATGACCGAGTAGACGGCGGGCGGCTGGATGCCGCCCCAGCAGCCGTCGTTCTCCTGGCGCTCGATGATCCAGCGGGCCGCGGAGTTCAGGGCCGCGCGGCGCAGCGGGCCGACCGGGAAGCGGTGGTAGAGGTGCAGCGCCTTGTCCAGGCGCTGGAAGAGGCCGTCCCAGGTGGTGGCCGGGGCGAGCGGGCGCGGCGGGTTGGGGCGGCGCGGGTCGGTGTGCAGCTCGTCGAGGGCGAAGGGGGCGGGCCGTACGGGCCGCAGGGCCGAGACGATGGTGAGCGGCACGATGGTCTGCCGGGCCCACTGGCCGAAGTCGTAGAGGTTGAGGGGCGCCCGCTTCGGCAAGTACATGATCTCGGGCGGCAGTTCGGGGAGGTCTTCCCACTTCCACCAGCCGAAGAGGGCGAGCCAGATGCGGGTGAAGACCCGGGCGGCGGCGATGCCGCCCTGCTCGCGGATCCAGGCGGAGGCGGCGGCCATGTGGGCGGCGTCGGGGGCGTCCCCGGCGAGCCGCAGCGCGACATAGGCCTCGATGGTGGCGGAGAGCTCGGCGGGCCCGCCGTGGAAGGTGGCCCAGGTGCCGTCCGGGCGCTGCCGGGAGCGGATGAAGCGGGCGGCGGCCTCGGTGGTCTTCTCGTCCCCCACGCCGAGGAACTGACGGAGCAGCAGGTCTTCGGCGTCCATGGTGACGTTGGTCTCCAGGTCGCCCTTCCACCAGCCGCGCTCGTCCTGGTGGGCGAGCAGGTGGTCCACGGCCCGGGCGGCGGCCCGCTCGGCGGCTTCCCGCGCCTTGGGCGGCTCACCGGCCGCCTCGGTGCGGGGCAAAACGGTTGTGCTGTGGCCGGCCTCGGCTGCGCGGGGCTCTGCGGCCCCGGTGCCGTCGGTCGTCGCTGTCATGGCTTCCCCTAATGCAGTGAGTTTCTTCTCTGCCGTACTGCTTGTGACTGCCGTACTGGGGGGTTCCGTCGGCCGGTGCCGCACAGGGGGCACCGGCCGGCGACCGCGATCGCTGGGTAAGTGAATGGCAATCATCTCTTTCGTACGACGACGAAGTCGGCGAGCGCGACGAGCTGCGCCCGGACTTCTTCGGGCATGTCGACCCGGCCGAGCGCCTCCACCGCGGTGGCGTGCTGGCGGAGGGCCTCCTGGGAGGTCCACTCCCGGCCGCCCGCCTCCTCGATCAGCGCCGCGCGGCTGGCGAACTCCTCCTCGTCGAAGTCGGCCAGCTGGGCGTCGGTGAGCCCCGCGTCGGCGGCGAGCAGCTCGGCGAGTCGCTCGGAGGCGGGGCCGCCCGCCGCGAGGGCGGCGACCACCGGGAGGGACTTCTTGCGCTGGCGCAGGTCGCTCCAGGTCTGCTTGCCGGTGGCCTCGGGGTCGCCCCAGATGCCGAGCAGGTCGTCGACGGCCTGGAAGGCGAGGCCGAGGTGGTAGCCGTAGGCCTCGAGGATGTCGGCCGTACGGTCGTCGGCGCCGCCGAGGACGGCGCCGATGGAGACGGCGCACGCCAGCAGGGCGCCGGTCTTGTTCCCCTCCATCTCCAGGCACTCCGCGACGGTGACGCGCTCGCGGTGTTCGTAGGAGATGTCCTGGGCCTGGCCGTCGATGAGCTTGCGGGTGGCGGTGGTCAGCCGCCGGGTGGCCCGGCCCGCCTCGACGGTGCCCAGCTCCAGCAGGACCTCGTTGGCGAGGGCGAAGAGCGCGTCGCCGACGAGGATGGCCTGGGCAGGGCCGTACAGCTTCCACACCGTGTCGCGGTGGCGGCGCTGTTCGTCGCCGTCCATCAGGTCGTCGTGCAGCAGCGAGAAGTTGTGCACGAGCTCGACGGCGACCGCGCCGGGGATGCCGATCTCGGCCGCCGCGCCGGCGGCTTCGGCCGAGAGCAGGGCCAGGGCGGGCCGGACGGCCTTGCCCTGGTCACCGTGGGCGGGCCGGCCCTCGGCGTCGATCCAGCCGAAGTGATAGGCGGCGACGGTGTCCATGGGCGGCGCGAGCCGGTTCACGGCGGCACGCAGCACCGGCGTGGCAAGCGTCCGTCCGCGCTCCAGCAGGGCGGTCACGCCCGCGGTGTCGACAGTTGGGATCGCCGATGTCACGGTCTCTCCTCTGGTGGTCGTGCTCGTACGCGCCCTGTCTGAGGGAACGCGCCTTGTGATGGCTCGCTGGTTCATACCGCCGCCTCCCGCAGGGGGTCCCGATGCGGTCGGCCGAGCTCGGAGAGTGCCGCGCCGACGGCGTTCAGACCGCTCCGCACCGCGCTCTCCATGGTCGCGGGCCAGCCGGTGGCGGTCCACGCACCGGCCAGGTAGAGGCCGGGCGCGTTCGTGGGGGCGTCCGGCCGGAGCCGGCCGACGCCGGGGGCCGGGGCGAACGTCGCCGTGCGCTCCCGGGTGACGAAGAAGTCCTTCACGTCCGCCCGGCGGGCGGCGGGCAGCAGCCGCTGGAGCTCGGGCAGGTAGCGCTCGCGCAGCTCGGCGACCGGCCGGTCGATGTCGTCCTGCGCGGCCGACTGGGAGACGGCCAGATACTGCGCGCTGCCGTCGCGCGCGGCCAGCCCGGAGGATTCGGTGCGGTCGAAGACCCACTGCACGGGGCTGCCGAGGGCGGCGAAGAAGGGCTGCCGCAGGACCTTGCGGTCGTAGACGACGTGCAGGTTGAGGATGGGGGCGGTGCCGATGCCCAGCAGCCGGTCCGGCTCGTCGAGGGCGCCGTCGGGCAGCAGAGCGTGGGTCTCGCGCTGGGGCAGGGCGAGCACCACGGCATCGGCCTCCAGCCGGCCGGCGCTGCCCGGCCCGGCCTCGGTGTCCACGTGCCAGCGGCCGTCGGCGGCCCGGGAGATCGCGGTGGCGCGGGTGCGCAGGGCGGTGTGCACGCCCGCGGCGTCGAGGGCGGCGCGGGCTCTGGTGTCGTGCAGCTCGCCCAGCGGGACGTGGGCCCAGCCGATGTCGGCGGCGCCGGGCTCGGAGAGCAGCCCGGTCTTGAAGACCATGGCGGCCAGGCCCAGCGAGGACTGGTCCGCGGTGGCGTTGAGGGTGGCCACTCCGACGAGATCCCACAGGGCCTCGATGGTGCGCGGCGACTGGCCGCGGCGGTGCAGCCAGGTGGCGAAGTCCGTGCCGTCCAGCGCCGGGTCGGCGGGGTCGAGCCCGCGCAGCGCGATCGCGGCGCGGCCGACCTTGGCCCGCTCGGCGAGCGAGAGGTGCGGGTAGGTGGCGAGACTGGCCGCCAGGTGCAGCGGTACGGGCAGCGCAGTGCGGCGCAGCCGGCCGAGCCGGGGCCGTCCGGAGCGGTGGCCGACGTCGAGGACGGGCACGTTCAGCCGGTCCTGGAGGGGGGCCAGGTGCTGCGAGCCGATCCGCTCCAGAAACCACTGGTAGGCGGTGCAGCAGCGCAGGTAGACGTGCTGGCCGTTGTCGACGGTCAGCTCGCCGCGGCGGAAGGAGAAGGCGAGGCCGCCCAGGCGCGGGCGGCCTTCGAGCAGGGTGACCCGCAGGCCGGCGTCGGCGAGCTCGAGGCCGGCCGTGATGCCGGCGAGGCCACCCCCGATCACCACCGCGGCCGCCCCGTCGGGGCGGCCTGCCTCGTGAGCGCGGAGCCGGTCGGGCCGGGTCGTGCGTGGTGTCATGCGCTCACCTCCTCGGCTGCTGTCAGGGACGTGCCGACCGGGTGGAGGGTTGCGCACCGCTTGCCGGTGTGGGAACGGGCCATCAAGCGCGCCCCCTGGCGGTCTGCCGGTGGACGCTGCGCGCGTCGTACCCCGACAGTCCACGGACGGCGACGAAGGCCTTTTCCCGGCCGGGCAGCGAGACCCTGCCGCGCAGCACGGCCTGCGGCTCCTCGGCGATGCGGTCCAGCAGCCTGCGGTAGATGCCGGACATGGCGGCCACGCAGGCGCCACTGCGGCGGTCGAGCATGGGCAGCAGCCGGGTGCCCTCGGCGAAGAGGGCGCGGGCGCGCCGCACCTCGAAGTGGACCAGCCCGGTGAAGTCCGCCCCGGCCGGGGGCCTGGCAGAGTGGAACCCGGCGGAGCAGCCGAACTTGGCGAGGTCCTCGGCGGGCAGGTAGGTGCGCCCGTTGGCGGCGTCCTCGCGGACGTCACGCAGGATGTTGGTGAGCTGCAGCGCGAGCCCCAGCGTGTCGGCGTACTCGGCCGCGCGCGCGGCGTCCCGGGCGCCGGGCACGGTGCCGAACACGCCGAGCGAGAGCCGGCCGATGGCGCCCGCCACACAGCGGCAGTAGGCGCGCAGCTCGTCCCACGTCTCGTAGGTCTCGCCCCGCACATCCATTTGGACGCCGTCGATCAGTTCGTCGAGCCCGCCGAGGGGAATCGGGAAGCGTCGCACGGCATGCGCGAGCGCGACGGCCACCGGGTCGGTGTCGTCCTCATCGATGTCGCCCTGGCGGATCCGGTCGAGCGTGGTGCGGGCCTCTTCCAGCCGGAGCCGCTTGGACTCGGCGTCCAGGGGCCCGTCCCCGATGTCGTCGACGCGCCGCGAGAAGGCGTACAGGGCCGACATGGCCCGCCGCTTGGCGGTCGGCAGCAGCCGGATGCCGTAGCTGAAGTTGCCTGCCTGCTGTCCGGTGACGGCCTCGCAGTAGCTGTACGCGGCGAGTACCGGCGGCGACGCGTGTGGCGTTCCGTTCACGGTCCCGCTCACCCCTCTCTTCGCAGTGTCGCCCCCACCTCGCGCAGCAGGCTGAGCTTGGTGGGTTTGGGAGGTCCAGGGAGAACGTCGTGTCCCGCGGCGGCGACCGCTCTGAGCGCGGCCCTCCCCCCGCCCACGAACCCCGCGAGCAACAGCTTCAGCCTGCCGTGGACGCTACCCACGAGGGGGGTCCCTTCATTCAGCAGGTGCCCGGCGCGTTCCGCCTCGTACGCGACCAGCGCGCGCACCGATGCGCTGCTGGTGGGGAGCGCGAGGTCGGACTCCGTGACGCGGAAGCGCTTCATGTCCTCGGCGGGGAGGTAGACACGGTCTCTACGGAGGTCTTCGGCGACGTCCTGTAGGTGTTCGACGATCTGCAGAGCTGTGCAGACCGCGTCCGAGCGGCGGATCCGCTCGGGGCTCGCTGTGCCGGTGATGCCGAGGACGAGGCGGCCGACGGGGTTCGCGGACAGCTCGCAGTAGGCGAGCAGGTCGTCGTACGTCCCGTAGCGGCGGACGCGCTGGTCCTGGCGGTTGGCCTCGATCAGGCCCAGGAAGGGCTCGGGGGTCAGACCGCACCGGCGGACGGTCGGACGCAGGCGGAGCAGCAGCGGGTGGCGCGGGCCCGTGCCGGGGGTGTCGGATACGTTGAAAACACGGCGGAGGTCGGCCTCGAAGGCGTCGAGCATGGCCGTGCGGTCGTCCGCCTGCTCGCGGTCGAGGCCGAGGAGCTCGGCGTCCCGGCCGCCGGGGGCCAGGTCGCCGTCGCCGATGTCGTCGACGAGGCGGGCGTAGCCGTAGACGGCCATCAGGTCCTCACGCCAGGCGCGCGGCACGAAGAAGGGCGCCACGGGGAAGTTCTCGTGCGCGGCCTTGTCGAGCACGGCGCGCGAGTGCGCGTCCGTCCCCGCGGTCATCGCGGGCTGCCCGGACCGGGGACGGCGTACGCGTCTCTGCTCTGGAGAGGCCCCGCAGCCAATACAGCCATTGCCGTCACATCTCCCGTTCTACACTGCCGACCCAGAACATCCTATTTCGGACACGCCGCAGGGCCGCCCTCCCCTTGGGCTCCCCCGGAGGCGGCCCCGGTGCCGCCCCGTCGGCGGGGGACACACGGGTACTCACCGTGCCCCACCGCAAATCAGGCGCAAAACAGCACGGTACAGCGTACGCCGTACAAATATCCGACGACCGCCGGGGTACGTGCTTGATCCATACAATGCCACGCGGGGCACGAATAGGCCCTGCCAATAAGCCAGTTGATCGTTACGGAACGGTCAAGGCCCCCGCTGACGGCTGCCGGCGGGGGCCTTGGCACGGGGCGTACCGTTACCGGGCCGTCTCCTTCTCGTAAGCCCGGACCACCTCGTCGGTCGGGCCGTCCATCAGCAGCTCGCCGCGCTCCAGCCACAGCACGCGGTCGCAGGTGTCACGGATGGACTTGTTGTTGTGGCTGACCAGGAAGACCGTGCCGGCCTCCTTGCGCAGCTCCCGGATGCGGGCCTCGGACCGCTTCTGGAACGCCCGGTCGCCGGTGGCCAGCGCCTCGTCGATCATCAGCACGTCGTGGTCCTTGGCCGCCGCGATGGAGAAGCGCAGCCGGGCCGCCATGCCGGAGGAGTACGTGCGCATCGGCAGCGTGATGAAGTCGCCCTTCTCGTTGATGCCGGAGAAGTCGACGATCGACTGATAACGCTCGCGGATCTGCTCCCGGGACATGCCCATCGCCAGACCGCCGAGCATCACGTTCTTCTCGCCCGTGAGGTCGTTCATCAAGGCCGCGTTGACGCCCAGCAGCGAGGGCTGGCCGTCGGTGTAGACCTTGCCGCGCTCGGCGGGCAGCAGCCCGGCGATCGCCTTGAGCAGGGTCGACTTGCCCGAGCCGTTGGAGCCGATGAGGCCGATGGCCTGGCCCCGGTAGGCGGTGAAGCTCACGCCCTTGACGGCGTGCACTTCGCGCACGCCCGCACCCGGCTTGCGGCGCACGATCCGGTTCAGGGCGGCGGTGGCGCTGCCCCGGCCGGTGTTGCCGCCGTAGACCCGGTAGACGATGTGGACGTCGTCCGCGATCACGGTGGGGATGCGCTCGGACGTCGTGTCGATGATGTTCTGTTCAGCCACGGCCGTACTGCTCCTCAGCCTTCCAGAAGTACACGAAGCCGCCGATGCCCAGCAGCAGCGCCCAGCCGACCGCCAGCGCCCACACATGCGGCGGAAGGATGATGTGCTTGGTCGCCTTGTGGCTGGTGATCAGCGCGGACCGCATCAGGTCGATGTAGACGGCGGCCGGGTTGGCGCTGAGCATGGTGGTCAGCCAGTGCGGGGAGTGGGCCTTCTTCAGCGCCTCGACCAGGTTGTACATCACGCCGGAGGAGTACATCCAGGTGCGCATGATGAACGGCAGCAGCTGGGCGAGGTCCGGGGTCTTGCTGCCCAGGCGGGCGAGGATCATCGCCAGACCGGTGTTGAAGACGAACTGCAGCGTCAGCACCGGCACGATCAGCAGCCACGAGGGCTGCGGAGTGTGCCCGAACCCGAGCAGGAAGATGAAGAGCACCAGCATCGAGTACAACAACTGCTGGAGCTGCTGCAGCGCGAAGGAGACGGGCAGCGCGGCCCGGGGGAAGTGCAGCGCCCGCACCAGCCCCAGATTGCCCGAGATCGAGCGCACGCCGGCCATCGCCGAGCTCTGGGTGAAGGTGAAGACGAAGACGCCCGTCACCAGGAAGGGGATGTAGGTGCCGATCCCCATTCCCTTGCTCTGCTGCATGAGCACGCCGAAGATGAGGTAGTACACCGATGCGTTCAGCAGCGGCGTCGCCACCTGCCACACCTGGCCCAGCTTGGCCTGGCTGTACTGGGCCGTCAGCTTGGCCCGGGAGAACGCCACGATGAAGTGCCGCCGCGCCCACAGCTGCCGCGCGTACTCCGGCAGTGACGGCCGGGCACCGCTCACCGCGAGGCCGTACTTCCTGGCCAGATCGGCGGCGGGCATTCCGTCGTCGGCTGATGGCGGGGCACTCATGGCGACCGCACTGTCGTGCGTTGTCTCGCTCACAGTTGACACTTTCGTCCTCAAGGTGCGCTGCCGGGGCGGGGCCCCGGGCTGCGCCCGATGCTCTCAGACACGAGCTTGTCAGATCACGGGCGGGCGACCCAGTCGGGTCAGGCGCCAAACGGTACGCCACTTCATGGGCCGCCGCGGACCGCAGGGCGTCGTCCACCCTTCCTTGAAACCGCCGAGCCATGCGCGCAGCGCGGGCAGCGACGGCCGTCGGGCCAGGGTCAGCAGCAGCCACACCCCGACGTAGACGGGGACCAGCGGCGCCGGAAGGTTGCGGCGGGCCAGCCAGACCCGGTTGCGGGCCACCATGCGGTGGTAGACCGCGTGCCGGGTGGGCGGCATGGTCGGGTGGTGGAGCACCATGTCCGACCGGTAGTCGATCATCCAGCCGGCGTCCAGCGCACGCCAGGCGAGGTCGGTCTCCTCATGGGCGTAGAAGAACTCGTCCGGCAACCCGCCGACCTCGGCGAAGACCTGGGTGCGGACCGCGTTGGCGCCGCCGAGGAAGGTGGTCACCCGGGAGGAGCGCATCGGGTCCGAGGCGCGCAGCCGGGGGACGTGACGGCGCTGGGTGACGCCCGTTTCGGGGTCGGCGATGCGGAAGCTGACGATGCCCAGCTTCGCATCGGCCGTGAACGCCTCACGGCACAGCTCGGCGGTGTCCTGCCGCGGCAGGAGGCCGTCGTCGTCGAGGAAGAGCAGGATGTCGACGTCCCGTCCGGCGGGGCCGAACGCCTCGATGCCGACGTTGCGCCCGGCCGGGATGCCGACGTTCTCCGGCAGCTCGACGGTCCGTACGGCCAGGCCCGGGACGCTGATCTCCGGCAGCGGCGAGCCGTTGCCGACCACCGCCACCTCGATCGCCTCGCCGGTCTGCTTGGCCACCGACTCCAGCAGGGCGCGCAGCTCCTCGGGGCGGTTGCCCATGGTGAGGACGACCGCGCCGACCTTCATGCCCGGGCCCGTCATCGCAGCCTGCTCGACGCGAGGATGGACACCAGGTGCAGAAGGGTCTGCAGAACGGCGATGGCGGCGAGGACCGCAGTGCCGAGCCGGGTGAAGAACAGATCGCCCCTGGCCGAGTCCACGACCGCGAGGAGCAGGATCAGCAGCGACGCCTCGATCCCGAGGATCAGCCGGTGGAACTTCAGCGCCGCGGCGGCCTTCCGGGCCAGCGCCATGCCGGAGGAGCGCGGCTCGGAGGCAGCCTCCTTGACCGGCGGCAGGCCGGCCTGGTGGCGGGCGACGCCGACGAGGTCGGTCTCGGCCTTGATCAGGACGGCGCCGAGCGCGGCGAGGGTGCCGAGGAAGGCCCACAGCCAGTCGATCCGGCCGCCGCCCCACAGGTCGGCGGCGCGCAGGCCCAGGCCGACCAGGACCGCGGCGTCGCACAGGTAGGCGCCGACCCGGTCCAGGTACACCCCGGAATTCGAGTACTGCTTCTTCCAGCGGGCGAGCTCGCCGTCGACACAGTCCAGCAGCAGGTAGAGCTGGACCATGACCACGCCGAGCACGGCGCCCGTGATCCCCGGCACCAGCAGGGCCGGGGCCGCGAGGACGCCCGCGACGGTCATCAGGTAGGTGAGCTGGTTGGGCGTGACCCTGGTGTTCACCAGGTGACGGTCCACCCGCAGCGAGATCTCCCGCATGTACAGGCGGCCCGCCCAGTGCTCACCGCTGCGCCGGTCCTTGACACCCTCGGGGTGCACGACCGGGCGGAGTTCAGCGACTGACGGTTTGTGCATAGTCGGCGTATGCGTCCCTGATCTGGTCGGTGGAGAGGTCGAGGTGCTCCAGGATCGTGTAGCGCCCGGGGCGGGTCTGCGGAGCGAACTCCACGGCCTTGACGAACTCCTCGTCGGTGAAGCCGATGTCCTCGGCCAGTACGGGCAGGTCGTGCCGGCGCAGCACCTCGACCATCAGCGCGGACTCCGCGGCGGCACCGCGCAGGTGCATCGCGAAGGCGGCGCCCAGGCCGCACTGCTCGCCGTGCGGCGCGGCGCGCTTGGGGTAGAGCAGGTCGAAGGCGTGGTTGATCTCGTGGCAGGCGCCGGAGGCCGGGCGGCTGTCGCCGGCGACGGACATCGAGATGCCGGTGAGGACGAGGCCCTCGGCGAGCACCTGGAGGAAGCCGTCGTCGTTGACGTCGCCGGGGTGGCGCAGCACGGCCTCGCCGGCCTGGCGGGCCATGGCCGCGGCCAGTCCGTCGATGGCCTCGCCCGTCACCCGGTGGGACAGCTCCCAGTCGGCGACGGAGGAGATGTTGGAGATCGCGTCGCCGATGCCGGAGCGGACGAAGCGGACCGGGGCCTGGCGGATCACGTCGAGATCGATGACGACGGCGATCGGGTTGGGCACGCCGTACGAGCCGCGGCCCGCGTCGTTGTCCAGGGTGGCGACCGGCGAGCACAGGCCGTCGTGCGACAGGTTCGTCGCGACGGCGACCAGCGGCAGGCCGATGCGCGCGGCGGCGAACTTCGCACAGTCGATGATCTTGCCGCCGCCCAGGCCCACGACCGCGTCGTAGCGCCCGGACTTCATGTCGTCCGCCAGCCGGATCGCGTCGTCCAGCGTGCCGCCGCCCACCTCGTACCAGGAGGCGCCGGGCAGCGCCGGGGCGAGCCGCTCGCGCAGCACCGCCCCGGAGCCGCCGCTGATGGCGACGGCCAGCTTGCCGGAGCTGGAGATCCGCTGGTCGGCCAGGACGCTCGCGAGATCGTCCAGCGCCCCGGCACGGATGTCGACGACGACCGGCGAGGGGATGAGCCTCGTCAGTACTGGCACGCGATCTCCCGGCCCTTGGCGAGGTCGTCGTGGTTGTCGATCTCGACCCACTTCACATCGCCGATGGGGGCCACGTCGACCTTGAAGCCGCGGTTGACCAGCTCCTGGTAGCCGTCCTCGTAGTAGAGGTCGGGGTCGCGCTCGAAGGTGACCTTGAGCGCGTCGGCCAGGTCGGCGGCGGCCTCGCCCTCGATGAGGGTGACGCCGATGTACTCACCGGTGGCCTCGGCCGGGTCCATCAGCTTGGTGATCTTCTGGACGCCCTTGTCGGGGTCCACGACGACCTTCATCTCCTCGTCGGCCAGCTTCTTGACCGTGTCGAGGGCGAGGATGATCTTCTGGCCGTTGCCACGGGCGGCGAGCAGCGTCTTCTCGACGGAGACGGGGTGCACGGTGTCGCCGTTGGCGAGGATCACATCGTGCTGGATCGCGTCACGACCGCACCACAGGGAGTAGGCGTTGTTCCACTCCTCGGCCTTGTCGTTGTCGATCAGCGTGAGCTTGAGGCCGTACTTCTGCTCCAGGGCTTCCTTGCGCTCGTAGACGGCTTCCTTGCGGTAGCCGACGATGATCGCAACCTCGGTCAGGCCGATCTCGGCGAAGTTGCCGAGCGTCAGGTCGAGGATGGTCGTGTCGCCATCGACCGGCACCAGAGCCTTGGGCAGGGTGTCGGTGTAGGGGCGCAGACGCCGTCCGGCGCCGGCGGCCAGCACGAGGCCGATCATGCGGGTTCTCCTGTTTCGTCGTGTACTGCGGGCGCCCCGGAGGACACCCAGAATCGGATGCTCTCGCTGAGCACCGCGAGCGCGAGGGCGACCGCGAGGGCCGTCAGCGCAATGGTGAAACCCCGACCGTGCCAGAGGGCGGCGGCGGTCGTGACCGCCAGGACACGTCCTTCGTGTCCGCCGATCGCCCGCACCAGCCAGTGCGGGGGGGCACCGGTGCCGCCACGGATTCGGTACACCGTGTCGTAGTGATGGTAGGCGACCGCGGCCACGAGGCCGAAAGCCGCGGGCAGCGCGCCCGGGGCTCCGGAGCGTGCGGCGAGGGTCAGGACCAGGCCGTACTCGGCGGCCCGGAAGATCGGCGGTACGAGCCAGTCGAGCGGGCCCTTGAGCTGCTGGGCCACGGCGACTCCGGCGAAGCAGGCGTACACCCCGGCCTGCAGGACGGCGCGCCAGGTGCCGCCGTTGCCCGCGAGGAGCGGTCCGGCCAGCAGACTGGCCGTGGCCAGCAGCGCCCAGAAGGGGGCGTTGTACGTGCCGCCGGGCACCGTGCGGCCCAGGGAGCGGGCCACGGCCTCGGCCAGGGGGCCGGAGTCGGCGAGGTCCGCCAGCGCCTGGGCGGCGCGGTCGGTCCGCTTCGCCTTGCGGGTCAGGGAGCGCAGGACGCGGCCGGCCGTGGTGTAGCAGGCGGCGACCGCGCAGCCGGCCAGCAGCACGTAGAAGACGGTGCGGGGCGTGGTGAGCGCCGTGAGGACCGCTATCAGCGCCCAGCGCTCGCCGATGGGCAGCACGATCATGCGGCGGGCCCAGACGGTCCAGCCGACGCTGTCGAGCTTGTCGGAGAGGGCTGCGGTGGGGCTGGTGTTGGCGGTGGCGTCGTGGTTGGCCTCGTTGAAGGCGAAGTCGACGACGTGCCGGCAGGTCTGCAGGACCATCGCGCCGAGTGCGAGCGCCCATACATCGTCATGGCCGCCGCCGCGGGCGGCTCCGAGGGCCAGGCCCGCGTAGTAGGCGTACTCCTTGGCCCGGTCGAAGGTCGCGTCCAGCCAGGCGCCGAGCGTGGAGTACTGGAGGGAGTAGCGGGCGAGCTGGCCGTCGGTGCAGTCGAGCACGAACGAGGCGATCAGCAGCACGCCGGCGGCCACGAAGCCGGGCCGGGTGCCGGTCGCCGCACAGCCCGCGGCGATGAGCGCCGTCAACAGTGAGGCGGTCGTCACCTGATTCGGGGTGAGGCCCCGACGCGCGCACCAGCGGGCGAGGTAGCGGGAGTAAGGGCTGATGCAGAAGGTGGTGAAGAAGCCGTCGCGGGACTTCACCGCGGAGCGCAGCCGGACGGCCTCCTCGTCGACGGCGTCGGCCTCGGCCTGCGTCTTGGCGCGGCCTTCCGCGTCCTCGGGCACGGCGGCGACCAGGACGCCCAGCTCGGGGCGGTGCACGGCGATGCCGTCGGCCTCCAGGCGGGTGGCCAGCGCGTCGGGCAGGGGTGCGGGGTGCACGGGCTCGGCCGGCGCGGGGCGTGTGACCGATTCCATCGCCCGGGTCAGTGCGCCACGCGCCTCCGGCTGCGCCGTGAGCGCCCCCGGGGTGGCCCCGGCGGGGAAGCGGGGGTCGGTCAGTGCCAGCCGCAGGGCGTGCAGGTGGCCGGTGAAGCGGGCGTCGACGAGCGCGACCCGTTCGGCGGCGGGGACGGCGGCCAGTGCCGCGGCGGCCCCGGCGGCATCGGCCGTCGTGTGCACGTCGAAGCCCAGGGACCGCAGGTCGTCCTCAAGAGAGGAGCCTGCGGGCAGCGGGCCGGTGAGGATGGCGGTCGACAGACGAACTCACTCCTTGGATGCTGGCGTGGCCGCGGCGGGTCCGCGGGGCGACCGGGCAGCGGGCGTGGCGCGCCGGGGTCCCTATCGCCGGGGGCGGCGTGCAAGCACGTCGGCAGAGGCTATCGGATCAACGGAAGCGCCCGTTCACCGCACGTGCACCGGGGCTTCCCACCATCGACGGCGTCATTGACATGACGCGTGGGACGGCGCGGTGGTTCCCCGGTGCGGACCGCAGGATTCCCGCCGGTCGGCTGGATTAGGGTGCCGTGCATGACGTGGCTGATCACAGGCGGAGCGGGGTACATCGGGGCGCACGTGGCGCAGGCGATGGCGGAGGCCGGGGAGCAGGTGGCGGTCTATGACGACCTGTCCTCCGGTGCGGCCGCCCGGCTGCCGCAGGGCGTGCCGCTGGTGCAGGGCTCGGTGCTGGACCGGACGGCGCTGGACCGGGCCTTCGCCGACCTGAACGTGCAGGGCGTGGTGCACCTGGCGGCGAAGAAGCAGGTCGGGGAGTCGGTGGAGAAGCCGCTGCTGTACTACCGGGAGAACGTCCACGGGCTGACCGTGCTGCTGGAGGCCGCGGTGGACGCGGGCGTCGGCAGCTTCGTCTTCTCCTCCTCCGCGGCCGTCTACGGCATGCCCGATGTGGACCTCGTCACCGAGGAGACGCCGTGCCTGCCGATCAACCCCTACGGCGAGACCAAGCTGGCGGGCGAGTGGCTGGTGCGGGCCGCCGGGGCCGCATACGGGATCTCGACGGCGTGCCTGCGCTACTTCAACGTGGCCGGCGCCGCCCGGCCGGAGCTGGCCGACACCGGGGTCTTCAACATCATTCCGATGATGTTCGACCGGATCACCCGCGGTGAGCGCCCGCTGATCTTCGGCACCGACTACGACACCCCCGACGGCACCTGTGTCCGCGACTACATCCACATCGAGGACCTGGCCACCGCGCACCTGGCGGCGGCCCGCCACCTCATGGGCCGGGCGGGCGTCGACGACCTGACCCTGAACGTGGGCACCGGGCGGGGCGTGTCGGTCCGCGAGATGGCCGACCTGATCGCCGAGGTGACCGGGCGCCCGGATCTGGCGGCCGAGACCGCGGCACGCCGTCCGGGTGATCCGGCGCGTGTCGTGGCCTCCGGCGAGCTGATCGCCAAGGAGCTCGGCTGGAGCGCGCACCACGACCTCCGCAGCATGGTCACTTCGGCGTGGGAAGGCTGGTGCCTGCACCACCCCGAGGCACGTCTTCGCTGATCGGCCGCCCTGTGTATCGCCGCAGGTCAGAGGCAATGACAACGGTGTTCAGTGCCGCGTTGCCCGATACCCCCCACCCGTAGTTCACTGGGCCTCGGCCGGCATCCGCCGGCCGTTGCCGGGACACCGTTCGGGAGGCGGCATTCATGGGAGCGGGGCACGATCACGGTCACTCGCACGGGGGACCCCCGCCCACGGGCGGCACCGCGGCCGCCGCCTACAAGGGGCGGCTGCGGATCGCGCTGGGCATCACGCTGACGGTGCTCCTCGCGGAGATCGTCGGCAGCGTGCTGACGGGTTCGCTGGCGCTGCTCGCGGACGCCGGGCACATGGCGACCGACGCGGTGGGGGTGTCGATGGCGCTGGTGGCCATCCACTTCGCCAACCGGCCGTTCAGCGGCCGGCGCACCTACGGCTACGCCCGTGCGGAGATCCTGGCGGCGCTGCTGAACTGTCTGCTGCTGCTGGGCGTGGGCGGTTTCATCCTCGTCGAGGCCGTCCGGCGGCTGGCCAGCCCGACCGAGGTGCCCGGCGGCACGACGGTCGTCTTCGGCATGGTGGGCGTCGTCGCCAACCTGATCTCCCTGTGCCTGCTGATGCGCGGGCAGAAGGAGAGCCTCAACGTCCGCGGGGCGTTCCTGGAGGTCCTCTCGGACGCCCTGGGGTCGCTGGCCGTGGTGCTGTCGGCCCTGGTCATCATGGCCACGGGCTGGACGCAGGCGGACCCCATCGCCTCGCTGCTGATCGGGCTGATGATCGTGCCGCGTTCGGTGAAGCTGCTGCGCGAGGCGCTGGACGTGCTGCTGGAGGCGGCGCCCAAGGACGTCGACATGGACGACGTGCGGGCGCACATCATGGCGCTGCCGGGCGTCGAGGACCTGCACGACCTCCACGTGTGGACGATCACATCGGGCATGCCCGTGCTGTCGGCGCACGTGGTGGTGGACCCGGCGGCACTGGACTCGGCGGGACACGAGAAGATACTGCACGATCTGCAGGGCTGCCTGGGCGAACACTTCGCGGTGGAGCACTGCACCTTCCAGCTGGAGCCCAGCGGGCACGCCGCGCACGAGGCGAGGCTCTGCCACTGAGGCAACTGGCCCTGGGGCCGGTGTCCGGTACGGCAGACTTGGTGCCGAAGACCGACAACGAGGATGGTCAATGCCGATGACATCAGCCAAGGGCCGCTCCGCCGACTCCGCCGCGGCCGACTCCGGCGACGCCGCTGAACCGATCATGCTGGAGCTGGTCGACGAGAACGGCAGAACCATCGGTACGGCCGAGAAGCTCTCCGCGCACATCGCCCCCGGACAGCTGCACCGCGCCTTCTCGGTCTTCCTCTTCGACGACGAGGGCCGGCTGCTGCTGCAGCGCCGGGCGCTGGGGAAGTACCACTCCCCCGGCGTGTGGTCGAACACCTGCTGCGGCCACCCCTACCCGGACGAGCCGCCGTTCGTGGCGGCCGCCCGGCGCACCGGCGAGGAGCTGGGCGTGGCGCCCGCGCTGATGCGCGAGGCGGGGACCGTCCGCTACAACCACCCCGACCCGGCCTCGGGCCTGGTGGAGCAGGAGTACAACCACCTCTTCGTGGGCACCGTGCGCGCCAGGCCGGAGCCGGACCCGGAGGAGATCGCGGAGACGGCGTTCGTCACCCCCGCCGAGCTCGACGCGCTGCGCAAGCAGGGCACCTTCTCCGCGTGGTTCATGACAGTGCTGGACGCCGCGCGGCCCGCGATCCGCGAGGTCACCGGGGCCGGGGCGGGCTGGTGACGGACGGCGGCAGCGGCAGGGCGGCCCAGACCACCTTGCCGCCGCTCGCGGTGCGCTCCACGTCGTAGCGGCCGCCGGCCTCGGCCACGATGGCCTGCACCAGCAGCAGGCCGCGGCCGCCGGTGCGCGGTTCCTCGCCGGCGTGCACCCGCACCGGCCTGGGCCGACAGGGATGGTCGTCCTCGACGGCGACCTTGACCCAGGACGGGCCGATGGAGACCTCCACGGCCAGCTCGGGCGAGAGCAGCGCCGCGTGCTGCACGGCGTTGGTGACGAGCTCGGAGACGATCAGCAGCAGTCCGTGGAGCGCGTCGTCGTGGAGCGGCACCCTGCGGCGCCGGATCAGATCGCGGACGGCCTGCCTGGCCCCCGGGACGGAGCGGTCGAGCGCGGGGGCGGTGTACCGCCAGGTGGCTGCGCACTCACCGGGCCCGGCGGTTTCGGGGGGCGGGGGCGTCCGTCCCGGGCCGGGCGGGACGCCCCCGGGGATCTCCATGTCCGATACCAACCCCTCACCGTGGCTCGACCGCACAGGTCGAGTGTTGGGAAACGCGGGGTCCGCGCGGGGAGCTGATCGGAAGTAGCCGTCTATCGACGCGTTTTGACCGGGTGCGTATGCCACGGTCACACCCGCGACTGATCCTGGCTGGCAGTTCCTCGTTCAATGAACACGGATAGCATCCGGCTCATGGAGCCCGCACGTGATCTGCCCGCATCCGGAACGCCCGCGCTGCACCTGGACGTCTCCGGCGCCACGGCGACCGTCCGGATCGCCCATCCCGCCAAGCGCAACGCCATGACCCCGGACATGTGGCGGGCGCTGCCGGGCCTGCTGGAGCGCTGCGCCGCCGACCCGGCCGTCCGGGTGCTGGTGCTCACCGGCGAGGGCAACACCTTCTGCGCGGGCGCGGACATCTCCGGCCTGGCCGACGGCGACGGCTCCGCTTCCCATGCCGCCCGGGACCTGGCGGTCGCGGCCGAGGAGGCGCTCGCCGCCTTCCCCAAGCCGACCATCGCGGCCGTGCGCGGCTACTGCGTGGGCGGCGGCTGCCAGCTGGCGGCCGCCTGCGATCTGCGGTTCGCCGCCGAAGGCGCGTCGTTCGGCATCACTCCGGCCCGGCTGGGCATCGTCTACGCCGCCTCCTCCACCCGGCGGCTGACGGAGCTGGTGGGCCCGGCGACCGCCAAGTACCTGCTCTTCTCCGCCGAGCTCATCGACGCCGAACGGGCGCTGCGCACGGGCCTGGTGGACGAGGTGTGGCCCGCGGACGCGCTGGAGAAGCGGGTGGCGGAGTTCGCCCGGCTGCTGGCCTCGCGCTCGCAGCTCACCCAGGCCGCCGCGAAGGAGTTCGCCGCCGGGCCGGTGGCCGAGGACCGCGTCGCGTACTGGGCGGAGCAGGCACGCGGCAGCGGCGACACCGCCGAGGGGGTCGCCGCTTTCCTGGAGCGCCGGGCGCCGCGCTTCGCGTGGACGGCCGGCGGGCGCGGCTAGGCCACGCCGCGCCTCTCCCGCCACTCGGCGACCAGGTCGGCGGGGGCTTTCTCGGGCGAGCCCGCGTCGTAGGGCGGCTGCGGGTCGTACTCGATGAGCAGCTGCACCGACTGTGCCGCCCGGTCGCCCGCCGCCCGGCCCACCAGCGTCAGGCCCATGTCGATGCCGGAGGACACCCCGGCGGCCGTGACGTACTTGCCGTCGGTGACGACCCGCTCCCCCGTCACCTCGGCGCCGTAGGAGGCGAGGTGGTTCATCGCCAGCCAGTGCGTGGTGGCCCGGCGCCCCTTGAGCAGCCCGGCCGCGCCCAGGATCAGCGAGCCGGTGCACACCGACGTCGTCCAGGTGGTGGTCCGGTCCACCGCCCGCACCCACTCCAGCACCGGCTCGTGGGCGAGCGGCAGGTTTCCGGTGGGGCCGCCGGGCACGACGAGGACGTCGGGGCGCGTCACGTCGTCGAAGGAGGCCTCGGCGACGAGCGTGAGGCTGCCGAGCTCGTTGGAGTGCGGGCCGGGCCGCTCGGCGACGAAGACGGTCTCGGCGCCGGGTATCCGGCTGAGCGTTTCATAGGGGCCGACGGCGTCCAGGGTGGTGAAGCCGGGATAGAGGAGGATGGCGATCTGCATGGGGTTTCTTCCTGTGGAGGTCTGATGCGGGGTCAGGCGTAGACGGGCTGTGCGGGTGCCTCCGGCCGGAAGCGGCGGCGGTATTCGGCCGGCGCCGTGCCCAGGGCACGGACGAAGGCGCGGCGCATGGCCTCGGGCGTGCCGTAGCCGCAGGCGCGGGAGACCTCCTCCACGCCGTCCGTGGTGTCCTCCAGCCTGCGGCGGGCCGCTTCCAGCCGCACTCGCTCGACGTAGCGGCCGGGCGGCATGCCGACCTCGGCGTGGAAGGCGCGGGCGAAGTGCCGGGCCGAGAGGTTGGCGCGCGTGGCGAGCGCCTCGACCGACAGGTCCGCGCCGGGGTGGGCGACGATCCAGTGCTGGACCTCGCGCAGCGTGGGGCGCTCGGCGGTCTGCGCGGCGAGCTGGGTGCTGAACTGCCGCTGGTTGCCGGGGCGGCGCAGGAACACCACCAGGCGCCGGGCGATGGCGAGCGCGGCCTCGCGGCCGAGGTCCTCCTCCACCAGGGCGAGCGCGAGGTCGATGCCCGCGGTGACCCCGGCCGAGGTGGCGATCCGGCCGTCCCGCACGAAGATGGGTTCGGGGTCCACCCGCAGCGCGGGATACCGCTCGGCGAGGGCCTCGCCGTACGCCCAGTGGGTGGTGACGCGGCAGCCGTCGAGCAGGCCGGCCGCGGCGAGCGGGAAGGTGCCGGTGCACACGGAGACCAGCCGCCCGGCGCGGGGCCCCTGTTCGCGCAGCCAGGCCGTGAGCCGGGGATCGGGCTCGCCGGTGCAGTTGCCGCCGGGCATCAGGAGGACGTCGGGCGTCGGGCAGTCCGCGAGCGCCGCGTCGGGCATCAGGCACAGGCCGCTGCTGGTGCGGACCGGGCCGCCGTCGACGGTCGCGGTGCGCACCCGGTAGGCGTCCGGGCGCCGGAACTTGGCGGCTTTGGCGAACACCTCGAGGGGGCCGGTGACGTCGAGGCTCTGGACGCCCTCGAAGAGGACGATCAGCACGGTGCGACTGGGTGTCATGACGACCATGCTGGGGGCGGCCGCCTCATGACTGCAATGACGAAAACCCCACCTATCCTGCCATGATCTCGGTTACACCGCCGGGGCCTTCCGGCAGTACCAACCAGTAGGTAGCGTACGGAACATGACCACTCTGCCCGAGGGCGCGGGACGCCGCTGTCACGCCGTCGTCAACCCCCTCCACTCGACGATCTACTTCTCCCCCGACACCGCCCGGGAGCTGAACGCACTGGGAATCGAGGACCGCAGAGCCGCCTATCTGGCGGGGCGCTCGGCCGCGATGGGCCGGGTCGGCGCGGGCGTCGTCACGGCGACGTTCCACAGCTTCAACCACGAGATGGTGGCCCGGCACATCCCGGCCGTGTGGGAGACCGCCTCGCCGGAGCAGGTCCTCGACGCCCGGCTGCGGGCCGCCGATGCCACGCTGCGGCGGCTGCTGGGCGAAGAGGCGATCGCCTCCAAGGAGATGGCCGAGGCGGCGCAGCTCGCGCTGCGGGCGGCCGAGGCCTGCGAGCGCGCGGTCCGCCCGCTCTACTCCGCCCACGCCGACCTGCCCGTACCAAAGGCCCCGCACCTGGCGCTGTGGCACGCCGCCACGCTGCTGCGCGAGCACCGCGGCGACGGCCACCTGATGGCCCTCACCCGCTCCGGGCTCGACCCGGTGGAGGCGATAGTCAGCCACTCCGTCACCGGTCGCGGTATGTCGGTGAAGTGGCTGCTG
Source organism: Streptomyces olivoverticillatus (assembly GCF_014203555.1). GTDB lineage: Bacteria > Actinomycetota > Actinomycetes > Streptomycetales > Streptomycetaceae > Streptomyces > Streptomyces olivoverticillatus. Next base: position 22,935 of record NZ_JACHJH010000007.1, read on the forward strand.
ACCACGCGCGGCTGGAGCGAGGAGCAGCTGACCGCGGCCGGGGACCGGCTGCGCGAGCGCGGCCTGCTGAGCGCGGACGGGCGGCTGACCGAGGCCGGCATCACGCTGCGCGAGGAGCTGGAGGACGAGACGGACCTGCTGGACGCCGCCCCCTACGAGCACCTGGGCGCGGCCGGCACCGAGCGCCTGACCGAGCTGGCGACGGCCTTCACGCAGACCGCGGTGGACGCGGGCGCGTACCCGGCCGATCTGCGCGGCTGACGCGCCTTCGGGCGTTCCGGCACCGTCACGGGCACCTGACACAATGCGGAGGGTGAACGTGACGAAGTCGGTCGAAGACAGGATCGCCGAGGAGCTCGGCGTACAGGAGCGGCAGGTCAGGGCGGCCGTCGACTTGCTCGACGGCGGCTCGACCGTGCCGTTCATCGCCCGCTACCGCAAGGAGGCGACGGGCGCGCTCGACGACGCGCAGCTGCGCACCCTCGAAGAGCGGCTGCGCTATCTGCGCGAGCTGGAGGAGCGGCGGACGGCGGTCCTGGAGTCCGTACGGACCCAGGGCAAGCTGGACGCGGCGCTGGAGGCCCGGATCCGCGAGGCCGACTCCAAGGCGCGGCTGGAGGACATCTACCTGCCCTTCAAGCCCAAGCGGCGGACGAAGGCGCAGATCGCCCGGGAGGCGGGCCTGGAGCCGCTGGCGGACCGCCTGCTCGCCGACCCCGGGGTCGAGCCGCTCGCGGCCGCCGCGGCCTTCGCCGACGCGGAGAAGGGCGTCGCGGACGCCGCCGCCGCGCTGGAGGGCGCCCGGGCCGTGCTCACCGAGCGGTTCGGGGAGGACGCGGATCTGATCGGCGAGCTGCGCGAGCGCATGTGGTCGCGTGGCCGCGTCGTCGCCAAGGTGCGCGGCGGCAAGGAGGAGGCGGGCGCGAAGTTCGCCGACTACTTCGACTTCTCCGAGCCCTTCACCCAGCTGCCCTCGCACCGGGTGCTGGCGATGCTGCGCGGCGAGAAGGAGGAGGTCCTCGACCTCGTCCTGGAGCCGGAGGAGCCTTCGCAGACGCCCGGCCCCACCGCGTACGAGCAGAGCGTCGCCCGCCGCTTCGGGATCGCCGACCGCGGCCGCCCGGCCGACAAGTGGCTGGCCGACACGGTGCGCTGGGCGTGGCGCACGCGCATCCTCGTCCACCTCGGCATCGACCTCCGGCTGCGGCTGCGGCAGGCCGCCGAGGACGAGGCGGTGCGCGTCTTCGCGGCCAACCTGCGCGACCTGCTGCTGGCCGCACCGGCGGGCACCCGCGCCACGATGGGCCTGGACCCCGGCTTCCGTACGGGCGTGAAGGTCGCCGTCGTGGACGCGACGGGCAAGGTGGCCGCCACGGAGACCATCTATCCGCACGTGCCCCAGCAGAAGTGGGACGCCTCCCTGGCCGCCCTGGCGCGGCTGGCCCGCGAGCACTCCGTGGAGCTGATCGCGATCGGCAACGGCACGGCGTCCCGCGAGACGGACAAGCTCGCCGCGGATCTGATCGCCCGCCACCCGGAGCTGAAGCTCACCAAGGTGATGGTCTCCGAGGCCGGTGCCTCGGTGTACTCCGCCTCCGCCTTCGCCTCCCAGGAGCTGCCGGAGCTGGATGTGTCGCTGCGCGGCGCGGTCTCGATCGCGCGGCGGCTGCAGGACCCCCTCGCCGAACTGGTCAAGATCGACCCCAAGTCGATCGGTGTGGGGCAGTACCAGCACGACCTGTCCGAGAGCAAGCTCTCCCGGTCGCTGGACGCGGTCGTCGAGGACTGTGTGAACGGCGTCGGCGTCGACGTCAACACCGCCTCCACCCCGCTGCTTTCGCGGGTTTCGGGGATCAGCTCGGGCCTGGCCGAGAACATCGTCGCGCACCGCGACGCCAACGGCCCCTTCCGCTCCCGCAAGGCGCTCAAGGACGTGGCCCGGCTCGGCCCCAAGGCCTTCGAGCAGTGCGCGGGCTTCCTGCGGATCCGCGACGGCGAGGACCCGCTGGACGCCTCCAGCGTGCACCCCGAGGCGTATCCGGTGGTGCGGGCGATGGTGAAGACGACCGGCGGCGAGGTCGCCTCGCTCATCGGCAACACGGCGACGCTGCGCTCGCTGCGGCCCGCCGACTTCGTGAACGACTCCTTCGGCCTGCCGACCGTCACCGACATCCTGCGCGAGCTGGAGAAGCCCGGCCGCGACCCGCGGCCCGCCTTCAAGACGGCGTCCTTCAAGGAGGGCGTCGAGAAGATCGGCGACCTGACGCCGGGCATGCTGCTGGAGGGCGTCGTGACGAACGTGGCGGCGTTCGGGGCGTTCGTGGACGTGGGCGTGCACCAGGACGGGCTCGTGCACGTCTCGGCGATGTCGAAGACGTTCGTGAAGGACCCGCGGGACGTGGTGAAGCCCGGCGACATCGTGCGGGTGAAGGTGATGGACGTCGACATTCCGCGCAAGCGGATTTCGCTGACGCTCAGGCTGGACGACGAGGGTGCGCCGCCCCGTGAGCGTGCCGAGCGGAGCGCTCCGCGCCAGCGCCGCGGAAACGGCGGCGGTGGCAGCGGCAGCGGCGGTACGGGGGCGCGTCCCCGCCAGGCGGCCGCGCCGGGCAATGACGCGATGGCGGATGCGCTGCGGCGCGCCGGCCTGCTGTAAACCGCGCGGTGTCATCGAGCGCCGGGCGGGCTGAATCCAGCCCGCCCGGCGCTCGATGATTGCGCTGTCGGCGTCAGATGTCGGCCTCGCGAGCCGGGAGATCCGGCAGGCTCTTCTCGAAGAGCCACGGGTGCAGCAGGGTGCCCACCGCCCGGCCCGTCGTGCGCTCCGCGTGGCGGAGGAAGGCCTCCGTGGTGACGTTGCCGCCCTTGTTCGCGGCGTGCCAGGTGCGCAGGAGCGAGAAGAAGGCCCCGTCGCCGAGGGCCAGCCGCAGCGCGTGCAGCGTGCACGCGCCCCGGACGTAGACGCGGTCGTCGAAGAGGTGGCGGCGGCCCGGGTCGGCGATGCGCAAGTTCTGCTTGCGGCGGGAGAGGTCCCGCCAGGACTGCCGGGCGATCGTGTCGGCGTCGTCCTCGCCGATGTGCTCGGACCACAGCCACTCGGCGTAGGTGGCGAAGCCCTCGTTGAGCCAGATGTGCTGCCAGTCCTCCAGGCTGACGCTGTTGCCGTACCACTGGTGGGCGATCTCGTGCGCCACCAGCGTCTCCGCACCGCGCTGCCCGTCGATGTGGTTGCGGCCGAAGACGGAGAGCGTCTGGTTCTCCACCGGCGCCGCCAGCTCCGCGTCGACGACGACCGCGCCGTAGGACTCGAACGGGTACGGCCCGAACAGCCCGGTGAACGCCTTGAGCATCTCCGGCTGGCGCGCCAGGTCGTGCCGGGCGGCCTCGGCGATCCGGGCCGGATAGGCGTTGCGCACAGGAACGGGCGAGCCGTCCCCGTGCGCGTGCGCGAAGCGCCCGGTGTAGACCGCGGCCAGATACGTGGCCATGGGCCCCGGGTGGTGGTACGTCCAGCGCACCGACCCGTCGTCGAGCTCCTCGCGGTGCTGCAGGGTGCCGTTGGCGAGCGCGTGCCGGCCGTCGGGCACCGTCACGGCGAAGGTGTAGGCGGCCTTGTCGTCCGGGCGGTCGTTGCAGGGGAACCACGAGGGGGCGCCCAGCGGTTGCGAGGCGACGAGCGTGCCGTCGTGCTCGTCGCCGGTGAGGTCCCAGCCGATGGACCCGAAGGGGGTGCGCACCGGTCCGGGGCTGCCGCCGTAGCCGATGTCGAGGACGAACGGCCGGCCGGCGGCGAGCGGCCGCCCGGCGGTGAGCAGCAGCTTGCCGTCCTTGCGGTGGAAGGCCACGGGCTCGCCGTCGATCTGCGCGGTGTGCACCTTCAGCCGCGCGAGGTCGAGTTCGACCCGGTCGGTGTGCTCGTTGGCGACCGCCCGGATCCGGGCGTGGCCGTCCAGCGTGCCCTCCTCGGGGTCGTAGTCCAGCCGCAGGTCGTAGGCGAGGGTGCGGTGGCCGTACGAGCCGTGCCGGGGGAAGTAGCGCCGGGCGTCGTCCGCGAGCGGCCGGGCCGCGTCCGCGGTGGCCGCGGCGAGCGGGAGCGCCGCCGCGGCCGTGAGCAGGGCGCGGCGGCTGCACTGGAGGCGTGAGCGGAACGTCATGCCGCGTCGCCCCTCACGCCACGGGCTCGCACGCCCGGGCGGCGGGCACGGCCGCCGCTGCGACGGGTGCCGGGCGCTCGCCCGCGATGGGGTTGCCCGTCCAGCGGGTCCGGGCGGGGACCGTCTCGCCCCGCATGACCAGCGAGGAGGGGCCGATGGCGGTGTGTTCCCCGATGGTGGTGCCGGGCAGCGCGATGCCGTGCGGGCCGAGCGAGGCGCCCGCGCCGAGGTGGACGGAGTCCATCCGCATGATCCTGTCGTGGAAGAGGTGCGTCTGGAGGACGCAGCCGCGGTTGACGCTGGCCCCGTCGCCGAGGGTGACCAGGTCCGTCTCCGGAAGCCAGTGTGTGTCGCACCACACGCCCCGGCCGATGCGCGCACCCAGGGTGCGCAGCCACCAGTTGAGGACGGGGGTGCCGGTGAAGGGGCCGGCGAGCCACGGCACGGCGAGGGACTCGACGAAGGTGTCGTACAGCTCGTTGCGCCAGACGAAGGAGCTCCACAGCGGGTGTTCACTGACCTTGAAGCGGCCCATCAGCAGCCACTTGGCGGCCGTTGCGGTCAGCCCGGCGGCGAGGCCGGCCGCGAGCAGCAGCGGCGCGCCCACCAGCGCGGCGAGCCCCAGGCCCCCGGTGTCGAGCGCGTCCTGCTCACCGAGGAAGACGGCTTCGGCGAGCACCAGCCCGCACATCAGCGGCAGGATGCGGCACAGCTCGACGGCCATGCGGGCCAACACGAGGCGGCGGGGCGGGGTGAAGGTGCGTCCGGAGTCGGCCTGGGTAGCCACGCGGGGCAGCGGCATCGCGGGACGGCCCAGCCAGGAGCTGCCGGGCTCGCTGTGCTCGGGGGCGTCGGAGAGCACCCCGATGAGCCCGTTGTCGGGCACGGTGCGGCCGGGGCCGACGATGCCGGAGTTGCCGACGAAGGCGCGCCGTCCGATGTGGGCGTTGCCCAGGCGCAGCCAGCCGCCGCGCAGTTCGTAGGGGGCGACGAGGGTGTCGTCGGCGAGGAACGCCCCGTCGTCGACGCTCAGCAGCGAGGGCAGTGGCAGCACGGTGGAGATTTCGGCGCGCTTGCCGACGCGGGCGCCCAGCAGGCGCAGCCACACCGGGGTGGCCAGGCTGGCGTAGAGGGGGAAGAGGCTGCCGCGGGTGCTGTTGAGGAGGCCGGTGACGAGCCAGGCGCGCCAGGCGACGCCGCCGCAGGCCGGGTGGATGCCGGGCTTGATGCCGCGGCCCAGGATCCGGACGGTGAGGGCGACGACCAGGATCCAGCAGACGGTGGAGACGAGGGTGACCGCGGGCGCCGCGGCGAGCAGCAGCAGCGCGACCGCGGAGAGCGTGGTGGCGGACTTCACCAGGACGTACGTGCCGACGAGGGCGGGCGCCGCGGCGATCAGCGGCAGCAGGGGCATGGCGAAGAGGGACAGCGCGTAGGCGGCCGCCCAGCGTCGGGAGCGGTGCGTGCGCGGCGCGGGCCAGCCGAGGTCGCCCGTGTCCGGGTGGCCGGGCAGGTGCCCGTCGAAGGCGCTCGTGGCGGCGGGGTGGTGCACGCCGTTGGGCTGCGGGGCCGGGCGGGCCGGTGCGCCTTCCCAGGACTGACCCGCGGGGACGTGGCCGTCCAGGCAGGCGCCCGGGGCGAGTTCGGCGCCGGCGTCGAGCCGGGCGCCGGGCATCAGCATGGCGCGGTGGCCGACGCGGGCGTCGGGGCCGATGTGGACCGCGCCGACGTGCAGGTGCTCGCCGTCGAGCCACCAGCCGGCGATGTCGGCCTCGGGCTCGACGCTGCAGCCGTCGCCGAGTTCGGCGAGGCCGGTGACGGGCGGCATGGCGTGCAGGGCCACGCCCTTGCCCGCGGCGCAGCCGAGCGTGCGCGCGTACCAGGCGGCCCAGGGGGTGCCGAGCAGGGAGGGGACGCCGAAGGTGGCCACGGTCCGCTCGGCGGCCCACAGCCGCAGGTGGGCCCGGCCGCCGCGCGGGTAGGTGCCCGGGGTGATGCCGTGGGTCAGCAGGCGGGCCGCGACCGCGCCGATGGTGGCGCGGGCCGGGGCGCTGAAGAGGACGAACCATCCGGTGAGCACCAGCCACCAGGAGGTGTAGGGGGCCCAGGCCCTGGGGGCGAGCAGTCCGAGGATGTTGTCGGCGGCGGCCAGGCCGACCAGCCCGCGCAGCCCGGTGATGCCGAAGAGCAGGCCCTGGACCACGAGCTGGGCGGCGCCGGTGCGGCGGCGCACGGGGCGGACCGCGCGGCGGGGGCCGTCCTGGGGCGCGTCGTGGGGGGTGAGGGAGTCGAGGTGCTCGGCCATGTCGCGCAGCACGGTGTGCCGGTAGAGGCCGGCGACCGAGACGCCGGGGTGGTGTTCGCGCAGTGCGGAGGCCATGCGGGCGGCGGTCAGGCTGGAGCCGCCCATGAGGACGAAGTCGGAGTCGGCGCCGGGGCGGATGCCGAGCAGCCGCTCCCAGAGGTCGGCCAGGCGGGCGGCGGTGCCGTGCAGTTCCTCGCCGCCGCCGGTCTGTGTCTGGGTCAGCGGCCAGGGCAGGGCGTTGCGGTCGACCTTGCCGGAGGTGCGGGTGGGCAGGTCGTCGACCTCGGCCAGCACCGGGACCAGGGCCGCGGGCAGCCGTTCGGCGAGCAGGCCTCTGGCATGCTCCTGCCGGTAGCCGGCGCCGGCCACCACGTAGCCGACCAGGAGCTGCTCTCCGGCGGGGGTGGTGCGCACCGCGGCGGCGGCGCCGCGCACGCCGGGCAGGGCGCTGAGGGCGGCGTCGATCTCGCCGAGTTCGATGCGGCGTCCGCCGAGCTTGATCTGGTCGTCGGCGCGGCCGGCGAAGACCAGCCCTTCGGCGTCGGCGCGCACGAGGTCGCCGGTGCGGTAGGCGCGGGGGCTCTCCAGGGCCGCGGAGGGACGGAACTTGTCGGCGTCCTTGACGGGGTCGAGGTAGCGGGCCACGCCCGCACCGGCGATGACGAGTTCGCCCTCGGCACCGAAGGGCACGAGCTCGCCGGCCTCGTCGACGACGGCCAGCTCCCAGCCGTCCAGCGGCAGTCCGATGCGTACGGTGCGGCCGGGCAGCATCTGCGCGGCGCAGGCGACGACGGTGGTCTCGGTGGGCCCGTAGGTGTTCCACATCTCGCGGCCGGGGACGGCGAAGCGGTCGACGAGCTCGGCGGGGCAGGCCTCGCCGCCGACGATCAGCAGCCGCACCCGGTCCAGGGACTCCGGGGGCCACAGGGCGGCGAGGGTGGGGACGGTGGAGACGACAGTGATGCCGCGCTCGACCAGCCAGGGGCCGAGCTCATGCCCGGCGCGCACCAGCGAGCGGGGGGCGGGCACCAGGCAGGCGCCGTGCCGCCAGGCCAGCCACATCTCCTCGCAGGAGGCGTCGAAGGCCACGGAGAGCCCGGCCAGGACGCGGTCGCCGGGGCCCAGCGGGCGGTCCTGGAGGAAGAGGCGCGCCTCGGCGTCGACGAAGGCGGCGGCGCTGCGGTGGCTGACGGCGACGCCCTTGGGGGCGCCCGTGGAGCCGGAGGTGAAGATGATCCAGGCGTCGTCGTCGGGCAGCGGGTCGCGGGGGATGTTGCCCATCGCGGAGCCGGGGCCCTGGGTGAGGGAGTTGTCGGGGCCGAGGACCAGGCAGACGCCTGCCTCGCGGAAGACGGTGGCGGCGCGCTCGTCGGGGTCGTCGGCGTCGACGGGGACGTAGGCGGCGCCGCAGCGCAGCACGGCCAGCACCGCGAGGTAGAGCTCGGCGGTGCCGGAGGGGATGCGGATGCCGATCCGGTCCCCGGGGCCGGCGCCGGCCCGGCTCAGCCACTCGGCCCGCTTGGCGACCTCGTTGCACAGCGACCGGTAGGTGAGCAGCTCACTGCCGGTGTCGACGGCGGGCGCGTCGGGGTGGGCGGCTGCGGTGGCGTCGAGCACGTCGAGCAAGGTGCGCGCCGACGGTGGTGGTGCGCTGCCGTAGCGCGCCTTCCCCGCGAGCGGTCCCCGCGGTACAGGCAGGTGGCCGGGAAGGGTCCGGGACATGGATACGCCCTCTATTCGACGTCGGTGGTGCAGACGTCCTTCTTTCGCGGACGTCCGCCTCCACAGACGGAGGCCGGTCCTCCCCGGTTCGTATTCGGAACCCAACGTTCTGTAAATCGAACGCCTGCCGTACCAAGCCCATCAACGGTTAAATCTGCTGTCCACAGGGCAGAAAGGCCACAGAAACACCACCAAACGCGACCGTACGCCGTGGTTTCCGTGGTCGCGGCTTGGGCAAGTTTTGATCGTCAGGTGGGTTTGTTTTCGGACAGAGAGTTCACAGGAACCACCCGGACGGCCCATGGGTTCCGGCGCCGGGGGTGCCTCAGCGTTCGCTGATCCTGCCTTCCGCGACCTCGATGCGGCGGGTGGTGTGGACGGCGTCGAGCATCCGGCGGTCGTGCGTGACGAGCAGCAGGGTGCCCTCGTACGAGGCCAGCGCGGACTCCAGCTGCTCGATCGCCGGCAGGTCGAGGTGGTTGGTGGGCTCGTCGAGGACCAGCAGGTTGACCCCGCGGACCTGGAGCAGGGCGAGCGCGGCCCGGGTCCGCTCTCCCGGGGAGAGGGTGACGGCCGGGCGGAGCACGTGGCCGGCCTTGAGTCCGAACTTGGCGAGCAGGGTCCGCACCTCGGCGGGCGTGCAGTCGGGCACGGCCGCGCCGAACGCCTCCAGCAGCGTCTCGCGTCCGAAGAACAGCGCCCGCGCCTGGTCGACCTCGCCCACGACCACGCCGGGGCCCAGCGCCGAGCTGCCCGCCGTCAGCGGCAGCCGGCCGAGCAGCGCCGCGAGCAGGGTGGACTTGCCCGAGCCGTTGGCGCCGGTGACGGCGACCCGGTCGGCCCAGTCGATCTGGAGGTCGACGGGGCCGAAGGCGAAGGAGCCGCGGCGGGCCTCGGCGCCGCTCAGGGTGGCCACGACCGCGCCGGAGCGGGGCGCGGCCGCGATCTCCATGTGCAGCTCCCACTCCTTGCGGGGCTCTTCCACCACGTCCAGCCGCTCGATGAGCCGCTCGGTCTGGCGGGCCTTCGCGGCCTGCTTCTCGGTGGACTCGGAGCGCGTCTTGCGGCTCATCTTGTCGTTGTCGCCGGCCTTGCGGCGGGCGTTGCGGACGCCCTTCTCCATCCAGTTGCGCTGGGTGCGGGCGCGCGTCTCCAGGGCGGCGCGGGTGCCCGCGTACTCCTCGTAGGCCTCGCGGGCGTGCCTGCGGGCGGTGGCGCGCTCTTCGAGGTAGGACTCGTAGCCGCCGCCGTAGAGATTGATCTGCTGCTGGGCGAGGTCCAGCTCGAGCACCTTGCCGACGGTGCGGGCGAGGAACTCGCGGTCGTGGCTGACGAGGACCGTGCCCGCGCGCAGCCCGGTGACGAAGTCCTCCAGCCGGGCCAGGCCGTCCAGGTCGAGGTCGTTGGTGGGCTCGTCCAGCAGGAAGACGTCGTAGCGGCTCAGGAGCAGCGAGGCGAGTCCGGCGCGGGCGGCCTGGCCGCCGGAGAGGCCGGTCATGGGCCGCTCCAGGCCGACGGTGAGCCCGAGGGAGCCGACGACCTCTTCGGCCCGCTCGTCGAGGTCGGCGCCGCCGAGGCCGAGCCAGCGGTCGAGGGCGACGGCATAGGCGTCGTCGGCCCCGGGCGCGCCGTCGACCAGCGCCTGGGTGGCGGTGTCGAGGGCGGTCTGGGCCTCGGCGACGCCGGTGCGGCGGGCGAGGAAGTCGCGGACGGTCTCGCCGGGCCGCCGCTCGGGCTCCTGGGGCAGGTGTCCGACGGTCGCGGCCGGCGGGCTGAGCCGCAGGGTGCCCCCGTCGGGGGTGGCGAGCCCGGCGAGCAGGCGCAGCAGGGTGGACTTCCCGGCGCCATTGGCCCCGACAAGCCCGATGACGTCTCCGGGGGCGACGACGAGGTCGAGCCCGGAGAAGAGGGTGCGGTCGCCGTGTCCGGCGGCGAGGTCCTTGACGACGAGGGTGGCGCTCATAGGGCCTCGACTCTATCCGCTGGGCGGCGGCGCGCCGAAGGCGTCTCGCCCGGCCCGGGCCACCAGCACCTCCCCGTCCGTGCGGGCGACGACGAAGGCGATGCGCGCGTCGAGGGGCACCCGGTGCTCGCCGGGCTCAGGGCTGCCGTCGAAGAGGGGGTGCGCATGGGTGCGGCGCAGCCGGTCGCGGTGGTAGCCGGTCAGCCGGATCCGCGCGGCGGCCGTGCTGACGAGGCGGGCCTCCCCCGGCGCGGCGGTCAGTGCCGCGAGCAGGTGCGGGCCCGGGTGGCGGGGGCCGAGGGCCTGTTCCAGCTGGGCGGCGAGGAGGGGGACGACCGGCGCGAGGGGTTCGACGCAGACGGCGGTGGCGTGCGCGGCGGCGAGGGCGGCGCGCACGGCGGACCGCTCGTCCTCGCCGACCGTGCGGTCGAAGGCCAGGGCCCCGTACGCGCGCAGCTCCTCCTCGTGGGCCCCGGCGGCCTCCCGGGTGATGTCGGCTCCGATGCCACTGGTGCGCAGGGCGGCCGCGAGGCGGGCGAAGAGGCCGGTGCGGGGGCCGACGAGCAGCACGCGGCGGTCCCGCGTGAAGTCCGGTTTCTCCTCCGGCACTTGTGCCGCCCCCGCGCGCGCCCCGTACGCGCCGTCGGCCGGGATCCCACCGGTGTGCGCCGTCGGCGCCAGTCCGAAAGTCGCGTACTCCGCTTTCATGCCCCTTGTATTCCCCCGTTTGTGCCACTTCCAGCCCGGCGGCGGCGAATTGGCCTGTACCGTCGGCCCATGGCTAGCGATGTGATCGTGGTCGGGGCCGGGGTCACCGGGCTGACCAGCGCTGTCGTGCTGGCGGAGCGTGGCCTCCGGGTGGAGGTGTGGACGCGCTCGCCGTCCGCGGAGACCACCTCGGCGGTGGCGGGCGGCCTGTGGTGGCCCTACCGCATACGGCCCGAAGCCCAGGCGTCCGCCTGGGCTTTGCGGTCGCTGGCGGTCCTGGCAGGACTGGCGGAGCGGCCGGAGGAGACCGGGGTGCGCATGGTCGAGGGCACCCACGGGGGCGCGGTTCCAGCGGAGTTGGGGCCGTGGGCGGAGCAGGTGCGGGGTCTGAGGGCGGCGGAGCCCGAGGAGCTGCCGCGCGGGTACGACCGGGGGGTGCGCTGCCGTCTGCCGCTGCTGGACATGCCGGCGCATCTGGACTATCTGCGGCGGCGGTTGGCGGCCGCGGGCGGCACGGTGACGGTGCGTCCGGTCGCCTCACTGGGGCAGGCGGGGCGCGCGGCCGGTGCGGTGGTCAACTGCACGGGCCTGGGCGCCCGCGACCTGGTGCCGGACTACAAGGTGTATCCGGTGCGGGGCCAGGTCGTGGTGGTGGAGAACCCGGGGATCGACGAGTGGTTCACGGTGGCCGACGACAGCAAGCCGGAGTTGCTGTACGTGCTGCCGCAGCCGTACGGCGTGGTCCTCGGCGGCACGGCCGGTGAGCACGTCTGGGACCGTACGCCGTCGCCCTGCACGGCGCAGGCGATCATCGCCCGTTGCTCGCGCGTCCATCCCCGGCTGTGCCAGTCGCGGGTGCTGGCGCACCGGGTGGGGCTGCGTCCGGCGCGCCACCGGGTGCGGCTGGAGGCCGAGCGGCTGCCGGGCGGGGCGCGGCTGGTGCACAACTACGGGCACGGGGGCGCCGGGATCACGGTCTCGTGGGGCTGTGCGCTGCAGACGGCGGATCTGGTGGAGCTGTGAGGGCGGGGGCTCCCCGGCGGGGAGCCCCCTGGCGGTTCAGGGACGGTGGGTGAGGGAGGGGACGGGCAGGCCGCGCGGGGTGGCGGGGGCCGGTCGTCCGCCATGGCCGCCGCTGCGGACGGCCCGTTCGAAGGCCGCCTTGCCGCCGACGAGCGGGAGGCTCGCCGAGGTGCGGTGCAGGTCCACGGTGAGCTTGGGCGTGGTGGCGGCCGGTTCGATCAGGCCGGCGTCGGTGCCGGCGACGATCAGGGCCAGGCGGTGGCCCGCCGGGACGACGTGGTCGGTGGCGGCGAGGTCGAGCGTGACGGTGTAGGGCTTGCCCGGGGTCAGCGGGGTGCCGTGGGACGCGCTCGCGTAGTGGCCGAGGTCGGCCCAGCCGCGGCTGAAGACCGTGTAGTCGACGTTCTGCTTGTCCGCCGCGGTCCGTTTGAAGCAGCCGGTGTCAGCGGTGGTGCCGCTGCCCCAGCAGGTGCGGTCCGCGAGGGTGAGGATGCCTTCGCCGGAGGCCGCGTAGTTGCGGATCGTGGCCGGTCCCAGGTCGACCAGGACGGCCGACAGGTGGGCCGAGGCGGTCGAGGGGGTGACGGTGAGGCTGACCTTCGAGGAACCGGCCAGACGCAGGTCGCGGGTGAGCGGGGCGGTGGTGAACCCGGCCTTGGCGGGCGTGGACTGGTCGATGTGGGCCGACCAGTCGCTCTCGCCGAGCGTGCGGTCGTCGGTGAACTCGGCGGTGGTGCCGCGCGGCGCGGGCGTGGTGCCCAGGGTGCCGACGCCGGGCTGCGGGCCCGCGGCGGGGCGCACGGTGGTCGCGGCGGTGCCGCGGGGCGGCCAGACGCGGTCGGTGGACCACTGGTCGGGGGCGCGCTCGACGTCGGCCATCGGCTCGCGCTCGATGCCGTTGTCGTAGCCGAGGAGGTAGTGGTCGAACCAGCGGTGCAGGGTGGGCACCCAGGTGTCGCGGCGGTAGTCGAACGGATCGACGTGGCCGGTCTGTGACAGCCACACCTTGCGCTCGACGCCGTTGGCGGCGAGCGCGTCCCACCACTGGCCGAAGTGCTTGGTGCGGACGTTGAGGTCCTGCATGCCGTGGACGGCGAAGACGCTGGCGCGCACCTTGTGCGCGTCCTTGACGTAGTCGCGCTCGTCCCACAGCGCCGTCCGGTCGCCGTTGCGCGGGGCGCCTTCGACGAGCTTGCGCTGTACGGCCTGGCAGCGGCCGTGCGCCTCGGGGCTCTCGATGTCGTTGGCGAGGCCGTCGGGCCCGCCGTCGTAGAGGGCGGCGCCCTTGGCGAAGTAGTAGTCGTACCAGGAGCTGATCGCCCCGATGGGGACGATGGTCTTCAGGCCCTTGACTCCGGTGGCGGCGACGCCGTTGGCGACGGTGCCGTCGTAGCTCTTGCCGATCATGCCCACGGCGCCGGTGCTCCAGCCGGCGCTGACGGCGTGTTTGCCGGTGCGGGAGGAGTAACCGCGGGCCCGGCCGTTCAGCCAGTCGATCACGGCCTTGGCGGACTGGATGTCGGAGCGGCCGCCGATGTCGATGCAGCCGTCGGAGCGGTTGGTGCCGGCGAGGTCGACGAGGACGACCGCATAGCCCCGCGGCACAAAGTAATTGTCATAGTAAAGCGGGAATTGAACAGGCTTGCCCTGTGCGTCGTAGGTCTTCTTCTGGCTTTCGTTGCCGCGTCCGCAGCAGGAGTAGTACGGGCTGGCGTCCATGACGACCGGCACCTTCCGGCCGCGTTCCGCGGCTTCGCGGGGCCGGATGATGTCGGCCGCGACCCGGTCGGTGCGGCCGTCGCCATCGCCATCGAGCTTGATGTCCACCCATACGGTTTCCCGTACCGCACGGTCGTAGGAGTAGACGGGTCTGCTCTCGGGCGGCGCTTTGCTGCCGGCCGCGGCCGCCTGTGCGGCGGGCGGCGCGAGCAGTGCGGCCATCAGGGCGGCCAGGGCCGCCAGCAGGGAAGTCGTCCAGGGTATGCGGGGTTTCCGCGCGCGTTCGGGCACCTCGGGACCGTAGCGTGAGTCAACTCCCGTACAGAAGGGGGGTGACCGCTGTCAGGGGTGGCCGGGAGGCGTCTGATGACACGCACATGTCGTTCTCATGTCGGGATACACCATGGACATACCGGTGTCCCTGATGAGTACATAGGCTGCGAGTGATCTTTCGCCCCCTACGAGTTGGAGTGACTCGTGCGTCTCAGACTCATCGTTCCGAGCGCGGCCGCCGCCTTCCTCATGCTGGCGATCCCGGCATCCGCGGCCGACGGCACGCCGGGTGCCCCGGGTGTCGGAGACTCGTACTACCCCACGTCCGGGAACGGCGGTTACCACGTCTCCCACTACGACCTGCGGCTGAAGTACGAGCCCAAGACGGACCGGCTGGACGGCACGGCGACGCTGACCGCGACCACCACTCAGGCGCTGTCCCGCTTCAACCTCGACTTCGCGCTGCACGTCAACGAGGTGCTCGTCAACGGCAAGAAGGCCGCGTTCACCAAGACCGGTGAGCACGAGCTGGAGATCACCCCGCCCTCCTCCCTCGAACAGGGCAAGGAGGTCAACGTCGTCGTCCGCTACAGCGACACCCCCTCCCAGGTGAAGATCAACGGCTACTCCGCCTGGCAGCGCACCCCGGACGGGGCGGTCGTGGCCAACGAGCCCGAGGCGGCCGTTTGGTGGTTCCCCAGCAACGACCACCCGCGTGACAAGGCCACGTACGACATCTCGGTCGCGGTGCCCGACGGGCTGCAGACGGTCAGCAACGGCGAGCTGAAGTCGCAGACCTCCAAGCTGGGCTGGACCCGCTACAACTGGCGCGCCACCAAGCCGCAGGCCACGTACCTGACGACGCTGGCGGTGGGCAAGTTCGACATCACGACCGACAAGACCTCGAACGGCCTTCCGGTCCTCAACGCCTACAGCAAGGACCTGGGCGACAACCTCGACCCGGCCAAGGCGAGCGTCGGCCGTACCGCCGAGATCATCGACTGGGAGAGCTCGGTCTTCGGCCCGTACCCCTTCAACGCCGTCGGCGGCTACGTCCCCAACGTCAAGACCGGCTACGCGCTGGAGACCCAGACCCGGCCGTACTACAGCCCGTCGAGCTTCGCCAACGGCGCCAACGTCTCGGTGGTCGTGCACGAGCTGGCCCACCAGTGGTTCGGCGACAACGTCTCGGTGAAGAACTGGCGCGACATCTGGGTCAACGAGGGCTTCGCCACCTACGCCCAGTGGCTGTGGTCGGCGAAGGAAGGCGAGGGCACCACGCAGGAGCTCGCCGACTACGTCTACAACGGCATCCCCGCGGACAACGACTTCTGGAAGGTCAAGCCGGGCGACCCGGGCGCGGACAACCAGTTCCACAACGCCGTCTACAACCGCGGCGCGATCGCCCTGCAGGCCCTGCGCAACAAGGTCGGCGACAAGACCTTCTTCACGATCCTCAAGCAGTGGCAGAGCGAGAACAAGTACGGCAACGGCTCGGTGCAGGACTTCGTGAAGTTCTCCGAGCGGGTCTCCGGCAAGCCGCTGCAGAAGCTCTTCGACACCTGGCTGTTCACCACGACGAAGCCGAGCGCGGCGGACGCCGCCAAGGACGGCATCGGCACGGCGCACCAGGCCAAGGCGGGCCGGTCCCTCAAGGCCGCCGAGCCCAAGTCCTGGAAGAAGATCAAGGAAGCGCAGGCCGCGCTCCCGCACTGACCGGCACACTCGGTGAAAGGGCCCGTCGCTTCGGCGGCGGGCCCTTTCGTGTGCCCACGGCGGTTTCACAGCAGTGGTGGCACAGCAATACTGTTGAGCCCGAAGGCGCGACAGGAAGCGAGGCACCGCGATGCCCCACGAGACCCCGGAAGCCGGGGAGGCGGCAGAAGCCACCCTCACCGTCGACGAGTTGGCGGCCCGCGCCGGAGTGACCGTCCGCACCGTGCGCTTCTACGGCACCCGGGGCCTGCTGCCGCCGCCCGTGATCGGACCGCGCCGGGTGGGCCACTACGGCCGCGCCCACCTCTCCCGCCTCGCCCTCATAGAAGAACTGCAGCACCAGGGGCTGACGCTGGCCGCCATCGAACGGTACGTCCAGCGGCTCCCGGACGACCTCAGCCCGCACGACCTGGCCATCCACCGCGCCATGGTCGCCTCCTGGACGCCCGACAAGGCGGAGGAGACCACGCGAGCGCAGCTCGAACGGCGCGTCGGACGGCCGCTGGCCGAGGACGACATCGCCCGCCTGGCCGCCATGAACGTCCTGGAGCGGACCGCCGAGGACGACGGCACGTTCCGGGTCGACCCCGCGCTGCTGCAGCTGGGCGTGGCGCTGCTGGACGTCCCCATGACCCTGGAGACGATCCTGGCGGCCCGCGGCGTGCTGCTGGAGCACGCCCGGGCCACGGCCCGCGAGCTGACGCGGCTCTTCCACGACGAGGTGTGGGGCCCCTACCGGGAGCGGGAGAGCGATCCCGAGGAGGTGGAGGCGATGAAGTCGCTGTCGGCCCATATGCAGCCCATGGTGGTCCAGGCGCTGGTCACCGCGTTCCAGCGGTCGCTGAAGCACGAGCTGAAGCAGACGTACGGGGGCTGAGGCCCTGCCCCAGCCCCCGTACGGCGGCTCTCCGGCGCGCGTCAGTCGGTGAAGGTCTCGCCCTTCTCCGCCTTCTCCACCAGCAGCGCGGGCGGCGCGAACCGGTCGCCGTACGCTGCCTGGAGCTCCCGTGCCCGCGCCGCGAAGCCTGCCGGGCCGCCCTCGTAGCCGTTGACGAACTGCAGCACGCCGCCCGTCCAGCCGGGGAAGCCGATGCCGAGGATCGAACCGATGTTGGCGTCGGCGACCGAGGTGAGCACCCCCTCCTCCAGGCAGCGGATCGAATCCAGCGCCTCCGAGAAGAGCATCCGGTCCATCATGTCCGCGAAGGGGATCCGCACGCCCCGCCCGAAGTGCTCCCCGAGCCCCGGCCACAGGCTCGTCCGCCTGCCGTCGGCGTAGTCGTAGAAGCCGGCGCCGCCGCTGCGTCCGGTGCGTCCGAACTCCTCGGTCATCCGGTCGATGACGGCGTCCGCGGGGTGCGGCTCCCAGGTGCCGCCCGCCTCCAGGGCGGCGCGGCGCGTCTCCTCGCGGATCCTGCGGGGCAGGGTCAGGGTCAGCTCGTCCATCAAGGAGAGCACCTTGGCCGGGTATCCGGCCTGGGCGGCGGCCTGTTCGACGGAGGCGGCGTCGATGCCCTCGCCGATCATCGCCACGCCCTCGTTGATGAAGCGGCCGATGACGCGCGAGGTGAAGAAGCCGCGCGAGTCGTTGACGACGACGGGCGTCTTGCGGATCTGCCGCACCAGGTCGAAGGCGCGGGCCAGGGCCTCCTCGCCGGTGCGCCCGCCCTTGATGATCTCCACCAGCGGCATCTTGTCGACCGGCGAGAAGAAGTGCAGGCCGACGAAGTCCCCGGGCCGTTCGACGCCTTCGGCGAGCAGGGTGATGGGCAGCGTGGAGGTGTTGGAGCACAGCAGCGCGTCCTGGTCGACGACGTGCTGGATCTCCTGGAAGACCTTGTGCTTGAGCGTCGGGTCCTCGAAGACGGCCTCGATGACGGCGTCGCACCCGGCGAGGTCGGCGACGTCCCCGGTGGGGGTGATCCTGGCGAGCAGTTCGTCGCGCTCGCGCTCGGTCGTGCGGCCCTTGGCAACCGCCTTGGCCAGCAGGCCCTCCGAGTACGCCTTGCCGCGGGCGGCGTGCTCGGCCGAGACGTCCTTGAGCACCACCTCGATGCCCGCCCGCGCACAGGCGTAGGCGATGCCGGCGCCCATCATGCCCGCGCCGAGGACGGCCACCTTGCGCACGGTGCGCGGCGGGACGCCCTGCGGGCGGCTGGCGCCGGAGTTGACGGCCTGCAGGTCGAAGAAGAACGCCTGGATCATGTTCTTGGCGATCGGGCCCGTGACCAGCTCGGTGAAGTAGCGGGCCTCGATGACCTGCGCGGTCTCGAAGTCGACCTGCGCGCCCTCGACGGCCGCGGCCAGGATGTTGCGCGGGGCCGGGTAGGGGGCGCCGCCGGTCTGCTTCTTGAGGGTGGCAGGGAAGGCCGGCAGGTTGGCGGCGAAGCGGGGGTCGGCCGGGGTGCCGCCGGGGATGCGGTAGCCCTTGACGTCCCAGGGCTGGCAGGACTGCGGGTTGGCGTCGATGAAGGCCCGCGCCTTGGCGAGCAGCTCCTCGGCGGTGGCCGCCACCTCGTGGACCAGCCCCGCCTCCAGTGCCCGGCGGGGGCTGTACCGGGTGCCCTGGAGCAGCACCTTGAGCAGGGCGTCGGTGATGCCGAGGAGCCGTACGGTCCGCACGATGCCGCCGCCTCCGGGGAGCAGCCCCAGCGTGACCTCGGGCAGTCCGATCTTCGACCCGGGGGCGTCGAGGGCGATGCGGTGGTGGCAGGCCAGGGCGATCTCGTAACCGCCGCCGAGCGCGGCGCCGTTGATCGCCGCGACGACCGGCACCCCGAGGGTCTCGATGCGCCGCAGGTCCCGCTTGACGGCGAGCCCCGTCTCGAACACCTGCTGTGCCTGCGCCGGGGTGGCCGCGATCAGCTCCCGCAGGTCGCCGCCAGCGAAGAAGGTCTTCTTCGCGGAGGTGAAGACGACCCCGCGCACGGTCTCCCGCTCGGCCTCCAGCCGGTCGGCGACGGCGGCGAGGGACGCCGTGAAGGCGGCGTTCATGGTGTTGGCCGACTGACCGGGGTCGTCGAGGACGAGCGTGACGATGCCGCAGTCGCTGCGCTCGTAGCGGATGGTGGTTTCGGTCATTTCGAAGTCTCCAGTGTTCAAGCGCGCTGCCGCGCGGTGGCCTCGGGGCTCGCTCAGCCGGCGCTGGGGGTCATGCGCTCGACGACCGTGGCGATGCCCATGCCGCCGCCCACGCACAGCGTGATCAGGCCGTACCGCCCGCCGCGCCGCTCCAGTTCGTCCACGACCGTGCCCAGCAGCATCGCCCCCGTGGCACCCAGCGGGTGTCCCAGGGCGATGGCTCCGCCGTTGACGTTGATCCTGTCCAGGCCGATCCCCATGTCCTGCGCGAAGCGCAGCACCACCGCCGCGAACGCCTCGTTGATCTCGATCAGGTCGATGTCGCCGATGTCCAGGCCGGCCTTGGCGAGCGCCTTGCGGGTGGCGGGCGCGGGGCCGGTCAGCATGATGGTCGGATCGGAGCCGGAGACGGCCGCGGAGACGATGCGGGCCCGCGGCCGCAGTCCGTACCGCTCGCCCACCTCACGGCTGCCGATGAGGGCCAGCGCCGCGCCGTCGACGATGCCGGAGGAGTTCCCGGCGTGGTGCACGTGATCGATCTTCTCCACCCAGTGGTACTGCTGGAGCGCCACCGCGTCGAAGCCGCCCTGCTCGCCGATGCCGGCGAAGGACGGCTTGAGCGCGCCGAGGGACTCGGCGGTGGTGCCGGGCCGCAGGTGCTCGTCGCGGTCGAGGACCACCAGGCCGTTGCGGTCGCGGACGGGCACGACGGACCGGTCGAAGCGGCCGTCCTTCCATGCGGCCGCGGCCAGTTCCTGCGAACGCGCGGCGAAGGTGTCGACGTCGTGGCGGGTGAAGCCGCCGAGCGTGGCGATGAGGTCGGCGCCGATGCCCTGCGGGACGAAGTTGACGTCGAAGTTGGTCATCGGGTCCGCGAACCACGCGCCGCCGTCGGAGGCCATGGGCACCCGGGACATCGATTCGACGCCGCCCGCCAGCACCAGGTCCTCCCAGCCGGAGCGCACCTTGGCCGCGGCGAGGTTGACGGCCTCCAGGCCCGAGGCGCAGAAGCGGTTCTCCTGGACGCCCGCCACGGTGTCCGGCAGCCCGGCGGCGATCGCGGCGATCCGGGCGATGTCGGAGCCCTGGTCGCCCACGGGGCTGACGACGCCGAGCACGATGTCGTCGACGGCCGCCGGGTCCAGGTCCGGGAAGCGGCGCCGCACTTCGTGGATCAGGCCGACGACGAGGTCGACGGGCTTGGTGCCGTGCAGTGCGCCTCCCCCAGAGCCTTGACGGCCTGGGAGGTGCCCCCGCGCCTTGCCACGGCCGCGGGGGGTGCGGATCGCCTCGTACACATACGCTTCGGTGCTCACGTTCGGCAGCCTTTCGGGGTCCGGGGAGGGTCGGTCAGGAGAGCAGGGAACGGCCGATGATTTCCTTCATGATCTCGGTGGTGCCACCGTAGATCGTCTGGATCCGGCCGTCCGTGAAGGCCTTCGCGACCGGGTATTCGGTCATGTAGCCGTATCCGCCGTGCAGTTGCAGACACCGGTCGGCGACGCGTTTTTGCAGTTCGGTGGCCCACCACTTGGCCATGGAGGCGTGCACGGTGTCGAGCTCGCCCCGGTTGTGATCGACGATGCAGCGGTCGAGGAAGGTGCGGGTGACGGCACACTCGGTGGCCATTTCGGCTATCTCGAAGCGGATGTGCTGCAGCCGCGCGAGCGGCCGGCCGAACGCCTCGCGCTCCTTGACGTAGCCGGTGGTGATCTCCAGGAGGTGCTCGGCCGCCGCGATCGCGGCGACGGCGATGCTCAGCCGCTCCTGCGGGAGGTTGGCCATCAGGTGGAAGAAGGCGCCGTCGGCCTCGCCCAGCAGGTTCTCCTTGGGCACCCGGACGTCGTCGAAGAAGAGTTCGGCGGTGTCCTGGGCCTTCATGCCGATCTTGTCGAGGTTGCGGCCGCGCTCGAAGCCGGGCATGCCGCGTTCGACCACGAGCAGGCTCAGGCCCCTGGCCCCGCCCTCCGGCGTGGTCTTGGCCACCACAACCACCAGGTCGGCAAGGATGCCGTTGGAGATGAAGGTCTTCGCGCCGTTGAGCAGCCAGTGGTCGCCACGGTCCTCGGCGGTGGTGCGGATGCCCTGCAGGTCGGAGCCGGCGCCGGGCTCGGTCATGGCGACGGCGGTGACGCTCTCGCCCGAGCAGAAGCCGGGCAGCCAGCGCCGCTTCTGCTCGTCGGTGGCCAGGGTGGTGAAGTAGGGGCCGACGATGTCGTTGTGCAGGGCGACGGCGAGGCCGGAGGCCCCGGCGCGGGTGAACTCCTCGGTGAGGACGACGCTGTGGCGGAAGTCGGCGTTCCCCCCGCCGCCGTACTCCTCGGGCACGGCGAGCCCGAGCAGGCCCTGCCGCCCGGCCGCGCGCCAGGCGTCGCGGGAGACGATCCCCTCCCTCTCCCACCGTTCGTGGTGCGGGGTCACCTCCTTGGCGAGGAAGGCCCGCACGCTCTCGCGGAAGGCTTCGTGTTCGGCGGTGAAGAGCTCACGCTTCATCGGTGCGGAGGCCTTTCCGGTCGGCGGACGGGGCGAGGCGGGGGACGTCCCAGTCGCAGGCCACCTCGGCGGTGTCCGCGCCGGGCCGTGCGGGCGGGCGGCGTACGGCGGTGGGGGTGGCGGAGAAGCGCGGGGCGGGGGCGGGCTGGACGATGCCGCCCTCGTCGGTGAACGTGCCGCGCGCGGCCAGGTGCGGATGGCGGGGGGCCTCGCGCAGCGACAGGACGGGCGCCACACAGGCATCGGTGCCCTCGAAGACCTCGGTCCACTCGGCGCGGGTGCGGCTGCGGAAGCGCTCCGCGATCGCGGAGCGCAGCTCGTCCCAGCGGGCGGGGTCCTCGCGGCCGGCCTCCTCAAGGCCGAGCAGCCGGACGAACTCGGCGTAGAACCGCGGCTCCAGCGCGCCGACCGCCATGTACCCGCCGTCGGCGGTCTCGTACGTCCCGTAGAAGGGCGCGCCCCCGTCGAGGAGGTTGGCGGCGCGCCGGTCCTGCCAGCCGCCCGCCGCGAGCATGCCGTGGATCACCGCCGTCAGGTGTGCGGTGCCGTCGACGATGGCGGCGTCGACGACCTGCCCGGTGCCGGTGGCGCGGGCGTGGTGGAGGGCGGCGAGGACCCCGGTGACGAGGTAGAGGGAGCCGCCGGCGTAGTCGCCGAGGAGGTTGGCCGCGGGGTGGGGCGGCCCGTCGGCGGGCCCGGTCATGCCCAGGGCGCCGGTGACGGCGACGTAGCCGATGTCGTGCCCGGCGCTGTGGGCGAGCGGCCCCTCCTGGCCCCAGCCGGTCATCCGCCCGTACACCAGGCGGGGGTTGCGGCCCAGGGCCGGTCCGGGGCCGACGCCGAGGCGCTCGGCGACGCCCGGGCGCAGGCCCTCCAGCAGGACGTCGGCCCGCGCGGCGAGGTCGAGCACGGTGTCGGGGCCGTGCGCGGACTTGAGGTCGACGAGGACGGAGCGCTTGTTGCGGTTGGCGAGGTCGTGGTCCGGGTCGATGTGCAGCCCCGGGCCGCCGGGGCGGTCGACGCGGACGACGTCGGCGCCGAGGTCGGCCAGGAGCATGGCGGCGAAGGGGGCCGGCCCGATGCCTGCGAGCTCGACCACGCGCACTCCGGCGAGCGGACCGCTTCCCGTGTCTGCCATCCGCCCCGCCCCCACGTCCGACGCCTTATGACACAGCCTTATGACACAACTGCTGTAACACTCGTGATGTTATGAACGTGGCGCACCGTCCACAAGCCCCTGACGGCCCTCAGCGTGCGTCGAGTTGGGCGACGAGGCGTTTGGGGGCGATGGTCCGGTAGCTCTCCTCGACCCAGTCGCACAGGAGCTCGGCCGGGGCGCTCCCGCCGGTCAGCGGCACGGACACCCAGCCGGAGCGGCCCAGCCCGTAAGCGGTGGGCGCGGCGCCCGGCACGGTGAGGGCGTGGCCGTGGGCCTCCTCGTCCTTGAGCTTCACCGAGATGCCCGCGGACTCGGCGTCCCCCTCGGCCCCGAGGAAGACGAAGATCTTCTTGTTGACCTTGACGACGGCGCTGTCGCCCCAGGGGAACTCCTCGACGGCGCCGGGGAGGGAGAGGGCGAAGGAGCGGACACGGCTGCGGGTTTTGAGGATCGTGGGCGTCATGGGGGAGATTCTGCCCCGGCCGCTGCGGCGGGCCGCTACGCCAATCCGCTCTCCGCCAGCACCCGGCGGACCTCCCTCACGGCGGAGTCGGGCAGCGGGCGCATCGGCGCGGCCGTCGCCGGGCACGCGATGACCCCCAGCGCGTGCAGCGCCGCCTTGAAGCCGCCCAGGGCGGAGGAAGCGCCGCTCATCTCCCCCGGATCCCCCGCGTCCACCAGGTCGAACAGCGCCGCCAGCCGGTCCTGTTCCGCGGCCGCCTCGGTCCAGCGCCCGGCCCGCGTGTGCTCGTACAGCCGTACGTACCCGGCGGGGTCCACATTGCCCAGGCCCGGCACGACGCCGTGCGCGCCCGCCAGCAGGGCGGCATCGACGGCGAGTTCGGAGCCGGTCAGGACCGCGAACCGGTCGAGGCCCCGGCGGCGGAGGGCGACGAGCAGGCGGCGCAGGGCGCCGAGGTCGCCGCTGCTGTCCTTGAGCCCGGCGAGCGTTCCGTCCTCGGCGAGCGCGAGGACGGTCGCGGCGCCGAGCTTGGAGTGGACGGCGGACGGGATGTCGTAGCCGATCACCGGTACGCCGGCGCCTTTGCACAGCCGCCGGAAGTGGTCCGCGGTCTCGGCCGGATGGGTGGCCGCGTAGAAGGGCGCCGTGGCCACCACGGCGTCCGCGCCGAGCGCCGCCGCGGCCCGCGCCCGGTCCAGCACCCGGGCCGTGGTCATGTCGATGGCCCCGGCGAGGACGGGCACCCGGCCCTGCACGGCCTCCACGACGGCCGCGAGGGCCGTGTGCCGCTGGGCGTCGCTCAGGAAGGCGGCCTCCCCGCTGGTGCCGAGGGTGAAGACGGCGGACGCACCGGCGGCCAGGACGTGCTCCACGAGGCGGGCCAGGGAGCGGGTGTCGACCTCGCCGGCGGCATCGAGCGGAGTGCACAGGGGCGGGACGACGCCGGACAGGGGCACGGGGAGGCGCATGCGGTCCGCCTTTCCGGCGAGGAGGCACGTGCGGGATTCCGGGGCCGAATCTGGCGCGGGCGCCGCGCCGCTGTCAAGAACGCCTCCGCCTCACGAACGCTTCAGCGCCGCCCGGCACAGCGCGTCCGCCCTGCGCGTGGTCTCCGGCAGCCGGTAGCCGCGGGTCAGGCGCAGGACATGGGCGCACGCGCCGTCCAGGCTCACCCGGTGGCCCACCGAGACGAAGACGGGCTTGACCCCGTCGCGGGTGCGCAGGGCGCGGCCCACCTCCTCGTCCCCGTCCAGCAGCGGCGAGGAATCACCGCGGCGCGGGCCGGGCTGCTCATGGCGGAAGGCGAACGGGTTCTTGGCGACGCCGATCGTCGGCAGGCCGGTCAGCACGCCGAGGTGGCTGGCCAGCCCGAAGCGCCGCGGGTGGGCGAGCCCGTAGCCGTCGCAGACCACGAGGCCCGGGGTCCGCTCCAGGCGGCCGAGGGCGGCGAGCACGGTGGGGATCTCCCGGAAGGCGAGCAGGCCGGGCACGTAGGGGAAGGCGACCCGGCCCACCGCCGTGGTCTCCTCCAGCACCTCGCAGGTGTCGGCGTCGAGCGCGACGGCGGCGGCCGCGACGACGTCCCGCTCGTCGTCGTAGGCGACGTCCACGCCGACGGCGACCAGCGGAGCGCCGGGCGGCGGGCCGGCCTCGTCGCGCACGACGCTCTCGCGCAACGCGTCCTGGACGGCGCGGGCCTCCGCCTCCGTCGTGGGCCAGTCGGGCGGCAGTTCGCCGGGTATGTCGCTCATCGCAAGGGCCATAGTGGCTTCCACGCTACGTCACGGGCGTAGCCTGGCGATCATGTTCGTACTTGAGCTGACCTACATCGCGCCCATCGAACGCATCGACGCCGCCCTCGAAGAGCATGTGGCCTGGCTGGACGCCCACTACGCGTCCGGCGTCTTCATCGCCTCGGGCCGCAAGGTGCCCCGTGACGGCGGGATCATCATCGCGCTGGGCGAGGACCGCGCCAAGGTCGAGGAGATCACCAGGAGCGACCCGTTCAGCGTGGCGGGCGTCTGCGAGTACACGATCACGGAGTTCGTGGCGACGAAGACCGCCCCGCCCCTGGAGCAGTACCGCCAGGAGCTACCGTCCTGACCCTTGCGGCCGCGGCGCCGCGCCGAGACGGGCGGCCCGCCCCTTCTCCCCCGCCGCCCAGCAGCCGCCGTCCGGTGCGCAGGCGACCGTGTCGTAGGAGCCGGTGTCGAAGCCGCGCCAGGTGCGGCCGCCATCCGTGGTGATCTCGCTGCCGGTGGGGCCGACGGCCACGGCCGTGGCGCGGCCGCGCGGCAGCCAGGCCACGCCCGAACGGTAGGCGGCGGGCGGCTCGTCGGCCGCGCGCCAGCTCCTCCCGCCGTCGGCGCTGACGGCGGCGGCGCGCTCCGAGGGCTGTCCGGCGCGGTAGTCGCCGCCGACGGCCAGCCCGCGGCCCCCGCGGAAGGCGAGCGCGAACACGCCGCGCGCGGGGTCGCCCGCCGGTACGGGCGTGGCGGCGGCGGTCCAGGTGCGGCCCCGGTCGGCGGAGTGCAGGACGCGGGAGGCGGCGGCGCCGCCGGTGGCGATCCATGCGTCGCGGGTGCCCGAGGTCACCACGCACTGGCCGCTCGCGGCGAACGCCGCCTCGCCGGGCTGCGCGGCGGGCATTCCGGCCGGGGGAAGCAGCCGCCAGGTGCGGCCGCCGTCCGCGGTCGCGAGGACGCGGAAGCGGCCGTCGACCGGGTCGCCGAGCGCGATGCCGTGGCGGTGGTCGAAGAAGGCCAGGCAGTCGTAGAAGGCCCGTGGGTCGGTGTTGCGGAAGCTCTCCGTCCAGTGGGCTCCGCCGTCGGCCGTGCGGAAGATCCGCGAGGCCTCGCCCTCGCCGATGGCGAGGACGACGGCGTGCCGGGCGTCGAATGCCTCGACGTCCCGGAACTCCAGGGCCCCCGCCCCCGGCGGCGAGACGTCGCGCCAGTGGCCGCCGCCGTCACGGGTGAGCAGCACGGTCCCCTTGGTACCCGCCACCCAGGCGGTGGACCGGCTCACCGCGGCGAGCCCGCGGAAGCGCGCGTCGCTCCCGGTGGCCTTGGCCTGCCAGGCCACTCCCGGCACCGGCCGCTGCGCCGCCTGCGCGGGAGCCGCACCGGCCGCCGTCACGGCCAGCGCCACCGACAACGCCCGTATCCACTTCACCGTCCGCCTCATGGGCGGTGAAGCTAGCGGAGGCCGAACGGGGCGTCTACAGCGGCGAAAGCGTCAACGTGACGCCCGTCCACCCTTGAGGCTTTCCTTCAACTTCCTTGCGCTAGAAGGCATATGTCTTCTTTTTCAAGGACAGTGATGCAGCTCACGCTTGATTCATGTGCACTGCGGCATTCGATAAACCGTCTGACCACCTGTAGGCGTCGTAGCGGCACGGAAGCGCACCACCCGGAACACCATCGCAAGGGAGCTGGCGTTGTCCACTGTCATCGAACAGGCTGTCCAGGCTCGGATCATTGCGTCGGCCCCGCCGTCCCGCACGGTTCCCGCGCAGCTGCTGTACGAGCGTGCCGATCCCTTCGCCGTCCGCGTCACCTTCCCCCCGGCCGCCTCCCTGGACGGCGACGAGGTCGAATGGGCCTTCGCCCGCGAGCTGCTGGCCCGCGGCCTGCTGACCCCCGCGGGCGGCGGCGACGTCCGGGTGTGGCCGTGCGGGCCGCACCGGACCGTGCTGGAGTTCCACGCGGCGGAGGGCGTGGCCATGGTCCAGCTCGACACTCCGGAGCTGCGCACGTTCCTGGCCCGTACCTACGCGCTCGTCCCGGCGGGTGGCGAGGGCGGGCACCTGGATGTGGACAGCGACCTGGCGGTGCTGCTGCGCGAGGCGTGAGCGGGGCCGGACCCTACGGGACGTAGGCCACCCAGTCCGTGCCGGGGATGTCGTGCGGGTGCCAGGTGCGTGCGAAGGGCGGCAGATACGGATCGTTCGTATCGAACAGCAGCGCCGTCGGCATGCTCGCCGCCGCCCGCACGATGCCGGCATTCGTCGTCGACCGGTTGTTCCCCATCGTCTCCGCCGACGCGCACCCCGCCTCGTAGGCGATGGGCTGTGCCCGGGGGCCCGTGACCAGACACGGGGGTTGGAGTCCCAGCCGCATCAGTTCGTCCGCCGCGCGCCGGTAGCGCACGGTGGTGTCGCGCGCGTCGGCGGTGTTCACCCGCAACTCCTCGACCTGCACCACGAGGTGGACGGCCAGCACCGCGGTCAGCAGGCCCGCGACGGCATACCTGGGCCGCCCCGGCCGCGCGGCCCGCACCGCCCGGGCGGCCAGGCCGGCCACCGGCAGGGCGAACAGCGCGTACGAGGGCAGTAGGAAGCGCGGGGCCGAGTAGTCGAGCAGCAGCAGGTAGGGCGCCGCGAGTGAGAGCCCGCAGGCGACCGGCAGGAAGGTCACCGCGGTCGGGGCCAGCGCACAGGCCGCGGCGAGGAGCACGGGAAGCAGCAGCCACCACAGCGAGTGCGTGACCGCCGGGCCCGCGATGTGACAGGGCCGGCACAACTGCGGCCCGTTGAGCGAGCGGTAGGCGGCCCGCAGCCCGGCGCCCAGGTGCGCCCCCATGCCGCCTTCGGTGTCGCTGGAGACGGCCAGCCGCCCGCCGATGCCGCCGAACCGCACGTACGCCTCGATGGTCCACTGCACGCCGCCGAGCGCCAGGCCGCCCAGGACGGCCGCCACGGTGCCGGGACGCCGCCAGTCGCGTACGGCCGCGCAGGCGGCCAGCAGGGGCAGGGCGAGCCAGACGGCGTCCGGTGCGCGGAACAGCGTGACGGCGACGAGGGTGGCAGCCAGGCCCAGCAGGGCGCGGCGCCGCCCGGGTCCGTCGTGGCGGGCCCGCAGGAACCAGCCCACCACGGCCACGGAGGTCAGCGCGACCCAGAGGTTGGGCATGACCTCGGGGCCGCTGAGCACGGTGATCCACAGCCCGCCGAAGAGCAGCGCGGCCAGCGCGGTGCACCCGCGGCCCAGCAGCGGCTCCCAGACCTTGAACGCGGCGAAGAGCGCGGCCGAGGAGAGCAGCACCAGCGCCACGCGCAGCACGGGGGGGGAGGAGGTGAGGGCGATGACGGGCCCGACGAGGAAGCTGATGCCGCGGGAGCGGGGGGCGCTGAAGAATGCGGCGGGGTTGCGGGGGTCGACCTGCGAGAGGTAGACGGTCTCGTCCCAGCCGAGATCCATGTGCACGACCGCGTAGCACAGTTGGACCACCGCGAAGGCCAGCGCGACGGCGGCCAGACGGGGATCGCGCAGCGGTGCGGCGCTGCTGACGCGGGCAAGGGCGGCGGGGAGGGGACCGGACCGCCGGTCGGTGGTGGCCATGCCCCCTTTTACCGCATCATCCTGTCAGTCGTGCCCCACACCCCGGGCCCGGGCACGGGAGGCGGCGATCTCCGCTTCGGCGGCGGCCCGGTCGGCCCAGCAGGCGGTGTCGACGGACTTGCCGGGCTCGAGTTCCTTGTAGACCTCGAAGAAGTGCTGGATCTCCAGCCGGTCGAACTCGGGGAGGTGCCGCAGGTCGCGGACGTGCTCGTGGCGGGGGTCCGCGGAGGGCACGCACAACACTTTGTCGTCCTCGCCCCGTTCGTCCCGCATGCGGAACATGCCGATGGCGCGACACCGGATGACCACGCCGGGGAAGGTGGGGTCGCCGGCGAGGACGAGGGCGTCCAGCGGCTCCCCGTCGGCGCCCAGGGTGCCGTCGACGAAGCCGTAGTCCGCGGGGTAGCGGGTGGAGGTGAACAGCATCCGGTCGAGCCGGATCCGTCCCAGCTCATGGTCCATCTCGTACTTGTTCCGACTGCCTTGCGGGATCTCCACGACGACGTCGAAGTCCACGGGCGCTCCTGTCACGGGGTGGCCGGATCCGGGCTTCCATGGTGGCGCGGCGCGCCCCGCGGGCGCCATGGTGCGTCGGCGTGCGCTCCATGGCCGGATCGCCGCGACCCCCGCGGCCTCCTGGGCCTCCTGGGCGTGTCCGATGGGCGGGGATTCAGCCGGAATCGGAGTCGGAACGGGCCGGAACCAGACACCGTGGACGCGACCGGGGGTGCGGCACCGAGGGCGTCCCTACGCCGTCCGGCCCCGGCGGCACTACCGCGTCGGGCGGAGATCCGGCCAGTACGACGAGCTCGCGGGGGGCATCGGTGGAGGCGTTCGCCCCTTGGACGGTCAGGGCGATCACGCCGACGGCGGCAACGGCTCCGGCGGCGACGGCCAGCAGGGCGCCGGCCAGTCCGTAGCGGAACGCCTCGCCCAGCGAGAGGATTCCGACGGCCGAGGCCACGACGGGGTTGACCACGGTGACGGTGGCCAGCGGTGCGGCCAGGCCCGCGCCCCGGTAGGAGGCCTGGGAGAGCAGCATCCCGGCGGAGGCGAGCAGCGCTATCACCGCGAGGCCGGGCAGCATGGCGGCCGGCCGGTGCACGTCCCAGTCCTCGGCGGCGGCCTTGGTGAAGACCGAGGCCATGCCGAAGGCGGCGCCCGCCGCCGTCGCCAGCACCACGCCCCGTACGACCGGCCGTCGCACCCGGCGCGCGGCAATGGCCAGCAGGGCCACGGCGCCCAGTACCGCCGCGACGAGCACGGGCCGCTGGCCGCCGTCGAGGGACTCGGTGCGCGGCGGCCCGGTCAGGGCGAGCAGCCCGGCGAGCCCGGCCGTGGCCAGCACGGCGCCCCGCCAGCCCCTCGCACCCACGGGTCTGTGCACGAACAGCGCGGCCATCGGCAGCGCGAAGACGATCGTCAGCGCGCCCAGCGGCTGCACCAGGCTGAGCGGCCCGAACGCCAGCGCCAGCACGTGCAGCCCCGCCCCCACCCCGGTGAGCGCCACCGCGCCCCACCACCCCGGTCTTCGCAGCGGCCCGCGGCCGCCGGCTCCGCCCGTGGCCGCCACCCGCTCCTGCACGATGGCCGCGCCCGCGTAGCAGACGGCGGACACCAGGCACAGCGCCACCGATGCCACCAGCGCGCTCACTGCTCGCCTCTGCTCTCCGCCCGCCCCCGGCGGCCCGTCCCCTCGTCCATGGAATCCACCATGCCGTGCGCCGAGCCGCCCCGTCGTCGTACTTGAGTACGGACTTACCCCTACTCCCGAGGGAGTAGGGAACCTAGGGGACGCGGACGCCGCAGGCGGATCACGGGGACGGGAAATACCACAAGGGGAAATCCGGTATGTGACGCATCCACATCGTCCGTATGCCGTCTACGCATTCGTCGAGGCGGGTGGGGATTCCGATACGAGATCCGCGCCGTTTGCCGGTGTCCTGAAACTTTATTGCACCCGTCAGCCGTCTATGAAATCTCTATGAAGTCCCATACGGGGAATTGATGCACTTTTACGGGGGGAAAGTTCAATGTCCGACAACATGCGCTTTTGGCATGCTCACGCGGTCGGTGGAGGTGGGGTCGAAAACCGGAGGATCATCGTCATCGGGGCAGGAATAGCGGGCCTCGTGGCGGCGTACGAACTGGAGCGGCTCGGCCACCGGGTGGAGGTACTGGAAGGCAACAACCGCATCGGCGGCCGCATCCACACCCACCGTTTCGGGAAGGGCGCCGGAGCGCCCTCCGTCGAACTCGGCGCCATGCGCATTCCGACCCACCACCGGCTCACGCTCGAATACATTCGGCACCTCGGACTGGAGGAAAACCTCGGGGCGTTCAGCACACTCCTGTCGGAGGAGAACGCATTCCTCCACACCGACGGCGGCTTCGTCCGCATCAAGGACGCCGCCGGACCGCTGCGCGAGAACTTCCGGCGCGAGCTGGAAGAGCGCCTGCCCGGCCACGACCACAACGAGGGCACCGTCGTCTTCGGCGCCTGGCTCACAGCCATCGTCGACGCCATCGCGCCCCCGGACCTGCGGGACGCGCTCCGCGAGGACCTGCGCCGTCAACTCCTCGCCCTGGTGGACCGCATCGACCTCGCACCCCACCTGCGCGGCGCGGCGGGCGACCGGGTCGACCTGCACTCGCTCTTCTCCGCCCACCCCGGCATCCGCGCCGGGTGCAGCGGCAGGCTCAACAGCTTCCTCGACGACATCCTCGCCGAGACCAGCCCCGCCCTGCTGCGGCTCAACGGCGGCATGGACCAGCTGCCCCGCCGGCTCGCCGGCCGGCTGCGCACCCCGGTGGTCTGCGGCCGCAAGGCCGTGGGGCTCGAAGTGCGCCCCGACGGGGTGCTGGTGCACGTCCGGGCGGGTGCCCGCACCCGCGTCGAGCACGCCGACTTCGTGCTCTGCACGGTCCCCTTCCCGGCTCTGCGCCGGATGCACCTGTCCGGGCTCGACGCCGACAAGCTGGCGGTGCTGCGCGAGGTGCACTACTGCCCGGCCACCAAGGTCGCCTTCCACTGCCGGGAGCCCTTCTGGTGGGAGGGCGGCATACGCGGCGGCGCCTCCTTCACCGGCGGCGCCATCCGTCAGACCTACTACCCGCCCGTCGACGGCTCCCCGGGTCAGGGCGCCGCGCTGCTGGCCAGCTACACCATCGGCGACGAGGCGGCCCGCCTCGGGCACCTCTCGGCCCGGCGCCGCCACCGCCTGGTGCTCCAGGAGCTCGGCGCGGTCCACCCCGAACTGCTGCGGCCCGGCATGGTCCGCGCGGCCGTGAGCGCGGCCTGGGGCGAATGCCGCTGGAGCGGCGGCGGCTGCACCACCCGCTGGGGGAAGAACGCCGCCGAGTGCGAGGAGGAACTGCTGCGCGCAGCCCGGCCGGTGGGCCGGCTGTTCTTCGCGGGCGAGCACTGCTCGTCGGCACCCGCCTGGATCGAGGGGGCGATCGAGTCCGCGCTGCGGGCCGTGGAGGAGATCGAGCGCTACGAGCCCGGGCCCCGCCACGCGGTCGCCAGCGGCCGCCACAACCCCGCCGGAGCACTGTGATGAGCGTCTTCGACCTGCCCAGGCTGCACTTCGCGGGCACCGCGACGACCAAACTGCCGACCGGGCCGCGCAGCGGCCTGGTCGACCTGGCCCGCAACCGCGCCCTGACCGGCGACGGGCCGTTCCCGCACGAGCGGCCCGCCGCCGAGTACCACGCCTATCTCCAGCAGCGCGGCCCGCGCTTCGGCCGCGACGGACGCCCCGACCCCCAAGGGGAGTTCAGCGCCGCCAAGGGCTGGAACTTCGACGGCAACGGCCACTTCCTGCTGGACGCCCGCATCGTCTCCGTCGAGACCGCGGACGGCGCCCCGCCCGACACCGGCGACCCGGTCGTCGGCCGCAGCGTGGACGTGTGGGGGCACTACAACGCCTACCTGCGCACGACCGTCAACCGGGCCCGCGTCTTCGACCTGGACCCGGCCTCCTGGTGGACCACAACGCTGATGATCGGCCGCTTCGGCCTCGGGCGCCTGGGCCGCTCGCACGACGACGGCTACCTGCTCACCGGCGGCGTCGACGGCTTCCAGCCGCCGCGCTGGGTCGGCTTCCGGCACATCCTGGACGTCGGCGAGCACGTCCTGCAACGGCAGCTGCGCTACGGCGCGGTGCACCAGTTCGTCGTCCGCGGCCGGCCCGACTGGCTGCCGGACGCCCGCCTCTCGCCCGCCGTGCACGCGCTGCGCACGGCGCTGGAGGAGGGCGGCGCGGACGGCATCGTGGTGCAGTTCGCGCTGGACGGCATGGCGTCGCCCCAGGCCCCGGACCAGCCGGGCCTGTGGCGCGTGCGCGGGACCGTCGCGCCCTGGCACGCCGACGAGCTGCGCTCGTACCCGGCCGGACGCCTGCTCGCCCCGCCCGCGGGCGGCGGGCGGCTGCACCACCTGACGGTGCGGATCGCGGCCGGGCGGGCCGTGTTCAACATGGTCTCCGCGGTGCCGGTCACCACCCGGGCCCGCGAGGCGGGCCCGGGGCCGCTGCACCGGCTCGGGCCCCCGCTCGACGCCGGTGAACTCCAGCTGCGCACCAGCCGTTCGGGGCGGCTCGTCGCCCGCCTGCCGGCCGGTTCGTACCCGGGCGAACTCACCTCGGGCATCGTGACGGCGGCCGCCGAGCCGGGGTGGGAGGCGGCCGAGGCCGAGCCGCTGTGCCTGACCGGGACCGACGACGCGGGCCGGCGGGTGACGCTGCTGGCCGAGCGGGAGGTCAACGTCCAGAGCGACGAGGCGGTCGTGGTCCTGCACCACCGCGACCGCCGCGGGGCAGGCGCCGACCACGCCGTGCAGGTCCCGCTGCGCGCCTATGTGCGCGGCCGCCCGGCGAGCGCCGGAAAGGTCTACGTACGGCAGTACTTCAACCCCCGGGCCCTGCCCGCCGATCCGGTGGCGGGCGCGGCCTCGGCGCGCTGCGGCGACGCGGTCGTGCTGGGGCTGCGCGGCGACGGCGGCTACGCGGGAACGTGCGTCGTGGAGACCGACGAGCACGGGCACGGCCTGCTCACCCTGCGGGGCGAGCAGGCCGGCACCTGCCGCGTCCTGCTCTCCGCCGACCCCGCCGAGTCCCCGTGCGAGGGCCCCGGCGCCCCGGGCGCGGCCTGGCGGGCCTACGACGACGAGGACGCGCTCGGCTTCTGGGCGGGCGCCGGGGCGCTGGCCGTGCGGGTGCTGCCCGACGACTGGCACCTGGACGAAGTGCCCCGCGAGAAGGTGGACTTCGCCCTGCTGCACCGCGAGGTCTTCGCCTACTACGAGCAGCTGTCCACCTTCATGCGCTCGGACGTCTTCAGCCTGGCCGACCGCTGCAAGGTGGAGACGTACGCCGAGCTGATGTGGCAGATGTGCGACCCGGCCAACAAGGCGAAGACGTACTACATGCCGCCCACCCGCGACCTCTCCGACCCCAAGGCCCGCCTGCTGCTGGCCTTCCTGCGCAACCAGCAGGCGCGCGTCCGCCCGCCCCTGCCCGTGCCCGCGACGCCGACGGCCCCGGCCCGGATCACCACGCGCGGCGAGCTGTGGGCCCTCCTCAAACAGGCCGCCACCCTGGAGCTCGCGGTGATGCTCCAGTACCTGTACGCGGCCTTCTCGGTGCCCACCCACGGAGCCGGGCGGGAGTACGTGCGGCGCGGGCTGTGGACGCCCGAACAGCTCGAACTCGCCTGCGGGCAGGGCGGGGCGACGCTGGACGACGGGATCCGGGGCACACTGCTCAACGTCGCCCGGGAAGAGATGATCCACTTCCTTCTGGTCAACAACATCATCATGGCGATGGGCGAGCCCTTCCACGTCCCGCTGATCGACTTCGCCACGCTGGGCGCCGAACTGCCGGTGCCGCTGGACTTCGCCCTCGAACCGCTGAGCATCGGCAGCGTGCAGCGGTATGCCGCCATCGAACAGCCCGCGGCGCTCACCCCGGAGCTGAGCCGGGACGGTGCGGCGGACCGCCGCACCGCGCCGCGGTCCGGCCGGGCGTGGGGCTCGATCAGCGAGCTGTACGCGGCCGTCCGGGAAGGGCTGCAGCGCGTCCCGGACGTGTTCCTGGTGGAGAAGGGGCGCGGCGGCGGCGAACACCACGTGTTCCTGCGGGAATCCGTCAACACCGAACATCCCGACTACCAGTTGGAGGTCGACGACCTGCCCAGCGCCCTGTTCGCCGTGGACGTCATCACCGAGCAGGGCGAGGGAAGCGTCCTCGGCCCCGCCGCGCCGCCCGAGACCTCGCACTTCGAGAGCTTCCTGCGGATCGGCGAGCTGCTGACCCACGAGCGCGTCCCCGGCCCGCACGGACGGCCGGTGCCGTGGAGCCCGGCCTACCCCGTGCTGCGCAACCCGACCCTGCGCACGGACGGCACCCACGGCCTGGCCAAGGACCCCGTCACCGATCCCGAAGCCCGCGCCGTGGCCCACCTGTTCAACCGCTCGTACCACCTGATGCTCCAGCTGATGGTGCAGCACTTCACCCAGAGCCCCGACGCCAGCCTGCGCCGCTCGAAGCTGATGAACGCCTCCATCGACGTCATGACCGGCATGATGCGCCCGCTCGCGGAGCTGCTGGTCACGATGGACTCCGGGCGGCGCGGCAGGACGGCCGGGCCGACGTTCGAGCTGGACGTGACGCCGGCGGCCTCGGCCCGTCCCGACGTGGCGCGCCGCGCACTCTCCCTGCGCTTCGAGCACCTCTCGGCGACCGCCCGCCGGTGCGCGGCGGTGCCCGAGCAGGTCCCGGAACTCATGTCCTTCTACGCCGATTTCTTCCGCACCCCCCGCACGGAAGGATGCTCATGACTGCCGAAACGCACGAGATGCCCGTCGCCGCGGAGACGGACGTCCTGATCGTGGGTGCCGGCCCGGTCGGGCTGGCACTCGCCCTCGACCTGGCCTACCGGGGCGTGCGCTTCCTCGCCCTGGACGCCTCGGACGGCCTGGTCCCCCACCCCAAGGTGGGGACGGTCGGCCCCCGTTCGATGGAGCTGTTCCGGCGCTGGGGCCTCGCCGACCGGATCCGGGCCACCGGCTGGCCCGGCGACCATCCGCTGGACATCGCCTGGGTGACGGCCGTGGGCGGCCACGAGATCCACCGTCTCGACTTCGGCACCGCTGACAGCCGCCCCGCGCTCCCCTACACGCCCGAGCCGGAACAGGTCTGCCCCCAGCACTGGCTGGCCCCGCTGCTCGCCGGCGAGGTCGGGGTGCACCCGGACGGCCCGCTGCGCCGCCGGTGCCGCGTCGACCGGCTGGTCCAGGACGGGGAGGGGGTGACGGCCGAGGCGACCGACCTGGCGGCCGGCGGGGCCCGGCTGGCCTTCCGGGCCCGCTACGCGGTGGCCTGCGACGGCGCGCCCTCGCCCGTGCGCAACGCGCTGGGCATCGATGCGCCCGCCCGCTACGAGACCCAGGTCTTCCGCAACATCCTCTTCCGCGCCCCCGAGCTGCGTGAACAACTCGGCAAGCGCGCCGCCCAGGTGTACTTCCTCACCCGGCCGCCCGCCCTGCGCTTCCCCCTGCGGTCGATGGACGGCCGGGAGCTGTACCGGCTGACGGTGGGGGCGGGCCGGGAGCCCGAGGCCGAGCAGGACGCAACGGCCCTGGTCCGCACGGCCATCGCGCTCGACACGCCGCTGCAGATCCTCTCCGAGAACGTCTGGCACCTCACCCACCGGGTCGCCGGGACCTACCGGCAGGGCCGCGTGCTGCTCGCCGGCGACGCCGCCCACACCCTCTCGCCGTCCGGCGGCTTCGGCATGAACACCGGCATCGGCGACGCCGCCGACCTGGGCTGGAAGCTCGCCGGGCAGCTGGCGGGCTGGGCCGGTCCGGGGCTGCTCGACTCCTACGACGCCGAACGCCGGCCGGTCGCCGAGCGCAGCCTGGAAGAGGCCAACGTCAACCTCATGCGGACGATGCGCCGCGAGCTGCCCGAGGGGATCCTGCTGGACTCGGCCGAGGGCGTACGGGCCCGGGCAGAACTCGCGGCCCGCCTGCAACGGGGCGGCGTGCGGCGCGAGTTCGACGCCCCGGACGTGCACTTCGGCTACCGCTACACCTCGCCGCTGATCGCCCCCAGCGGCCGTGGCGGCGACTGGCGGACCGCCGCCCTCCCCGGCGGCCGCGCCCCGCACGCCTGGCTGAGTCCGGGCACCTCGACGCTCGACCTGTTCGGCCGGGCGTTCCGGCTGATGTGCTTCGCGGACTCCGACCGGCTGGGCCTGTTCCACAGCGCCTTCGCCCGGCGGCGCGTACCGCTGGAGACCACCCGCTGCACCGACCGCTCGGTGGCGGGCCTCTACGGCAAGCCGTACGTACTCGTGCGCCCGGACGGGCACGTGGCCTGGCGGGGCATCGAGCTGCCGCTGGACCCGGGCCGCCTGGCCGATCTGATCAGGGGAAGTGCCACATGACCGACCGGGGACCCGGCCCGTTCCGCATCTCGGACGTCCACCTTCCGGACCCGTACCCGCTCTACCGCCGCTACCGCGAGCGCGACCCCGTCCACCGGGCCGACGGCACGTGGTACCTCTTCCGCCACCACGACGTGGCCCGGGTGCTGGCGGACCGCGCCTATGTGCGCGGCGGTTCCCCGGCCCGGCTGCCGCAGGACTGCCCGCACCTGAGGAGGACGACCGCCAACTGGATGGTCTTCATGGACCCGCCGCGGCACACCCGGGTGCGCGCGCTGGTGCAGAAGAGCTTCACCCCGCGCATCGTCGAGGCGCTGCGCCCGCGCATCGGGCATCTGGCCTCAGAGCTCGTGGCCGAGCTGGCGGCGGAACTGCGCGCGGCGCCGCCCGGAAAGCAGGGCGGCGCGGACCTGGTGGACCGCTTCGCCGCCCCCTTCCCCATCCTCGTCATCAGCGAGCTGCTGGGCGTGCCGAAGGAGGACCGCCCCTGGTTCCGGGCCCGTGCGGTGGACCTCCAGCAGGCCACGAGCTCGCGCGTGGCCCGGCGGGCCGACGGCTTCGCAGTGGCGGACGCGGCGGCGCGGGAGCTGGACTCCTACTTCCGGGCCGAGCTGGCCCGGCGCAGGGCCGACCTGGCGCGGCACGGCAGCGATCTGATCGCGGCGATGATGCGTGCGGAGGAGGAGAGCCCGCTCGGGGACGACGTGCTGGTGGGCACCTGCATCCACCTTCTGACGGCCGGTCACGAGACGACCACCAACCTGGTGTCGAAGGGCGTGCTGGCCCTGCTCGCCCACCCGGACCAGCTGGCGCTGCTGCGCGGGCAGCCGGAGCTGCTGCCGAACGCGGTGGAAGAACTGGTGCGGTACGACTCCCCGGTGCAGATGATCACCCGGCAGGCGAAGGAGGACGACGTCCTGGGGGGCCGGGCGATATCCGCGGGCTCCAAGGTGACCCTGGTGCTGGGCTCGGCCAACCGGGACCCCGAGCGCTTCCCCGACCCGGACCGCCTCGACGTGCGCCGCGACGCGCGCCGCCACAGCGGCTTCGGCATGGGCGTCCACTACTGCGTGGGCGCACCGCTGGCCCGTGCCGAAGCGGAGATCGGCCTGGCGGCGCTGTTGCGCGGGCTGCCGGGGCTGGCCCTGGCCGAGGGGGACGACGCGGTGCGCTACGCGCAGGACCTGGTCTTCCACGGTCCGGAGCGGATGGTGGTGCGGACGGTCACTTGAGGGTGAACCAGGTGTGCAGGTAGTCCTGCAGCGCCCGGGAGTCGGCAGCGGGGGCCCGCAGGCCGATGTGGCCGTCGGGCCGCATCAGGTGCAGGGTGCCGGACGGCAGCCGGCCGGTGTCGCGGTGCCCCGGGCGCACGTGGAAGACCTCGGCGGGCAGGGCGTGCCGGGCGAGGGCGCGGTCCACGGCGGCGGCCGCCGCCTCCAGGTCCGCGCCGTCGCCGGTGGACCTGCCGTGGACCAGCAGGGCGGTCCACCGCCCGTAGGAGAGCAGGTCGTGCAGCCGACGCCGGCGTCCGCCCTCGGTGACCGGCAGATCGGGCATCCGGTCACCGGCGCGCAGCGCCGCGCGCCCGGCGCCGTCGGCGGACAGGGCGCTCTTGCGGTGGTGGCGGGCGAGGTCGCTGAGCAGGATGCGGCCGCGCCCGCTGAAGCGTTCACCGGCCATCAGGGCCGGGAGGGCCAGGCGCATGGCGGCAAGGGTGGCCGGGGCGGGCGGCAGTTCGGTCACGTTGTGGCGCATCTGCCGCATGATCTCGGTGGCGGCGGCGCGCTGTTCGGTGGAGTAGGTGTCGAGCAGCGCGTCGCGCGCCCAGCCGTGGTGGACGGCCGCGAGCTTCCAGGCGAGGTTGTGCGCCCCGCGCAGCCCGGTGTTGAGGCCGCGGCCGCCGATCGGGGCCCACATATGGGCGCTGTCGCCCACGAGCATGGCCGGGCCCTCTCGCAGCGACGCCGCTATGCGGTCGTGGAAGCGGGCCCGGTTCAGCCAGAGCGGTTGGGTCGGCGTCAGGCGGAGGGCGGCGTCGTGCGCGGCCCGTGCGATGAGCTCGCGCATCTCCTCGGCGTCCGGCGGCGCGACGAGCGCGGGGTCGGGATCGCTGACGAAGGCGAAGAAGCGGTAGCCGCCGCCGGGGCGCGGGGAGGCGATGAGGCACACCCGGCGCTCGAAGAAGAAGTAGCTGGTGTCGGGCTTGTACGCGTACTTCCAATCGGGCTCGGCGTTGATCTGCACGGCCTGGAGGCCGGTGCGGCGCTCCCCTTCGAAGGGGACGCCGAGCGCCTTGCGCACCAGGCTGTGGGCGCCCTCGCAGCCCACCACCCAGCGGCAGGCGATCGTTTCCGCGCGGCCGTTCGGGCCTCGTACGTCCACCTCAGCGGCGTCGGCGTACAGCCGGACGTCGACGGCTTCGCTCTCCCAGCGCACGGTGGTGTCCAGCTCGCCCAGCCGCTCCGTCAACAGCTCCTCGGTGGCGATCTGTTCGATGGACAGGGGCTCGGGGAAGAGCGTGTGGGACACGCTCATCTCGTGTCCGCCGACTCGGTGGCCCCGGACGTAGATCTCGGCCTGGCGCAGAGGCAGCCCCCCGCCCACGAACTTGTCGGCGCAGCCGAGGTCGCGCAGGACTTCCAGGGCGCGCTGCCACATGATGCTGGCGCGCACTTCGCGCTTGGTGTGCGGCTCCTTCTCCAGGACGGCGACGTCCAAACCGTACTGGCGGAGCGCGATCGCGAGGGCGAGGCCGGTGGGCCCCGCGCCGACGACCACGACATCACGGCAGGTCTCACTCATGCGCGTTCTCCCCCGGTGTGCGCCCTGGTGGGTCCCTATGGTCGGGGACGGCGCGGCGGGGGATCAATGGTGCCTTTTCGACCAGAAGGGTCTGCCGCCGAATACCTTTCCCCGGAATCGGCGCAAAACGCGTGGAGGCGGCCGGGTCGCGCCCGGCCGCCTCCACGATGAGCCGGGTCCGTCAGCCCTGGGCCTCCGCCGCCACCGGCTTCGGGATCAGGAAGGACGTCGCGAGGGCGGCGGCCAGGATGACCACGCCCGCGATCATGCCCGCGGTGTAGTCGCCGGACGAGGCCGGGTCGGACGGCAGCGTCGCCGTCTTGACCGCGTAGAGCAGCGCGAAGCTGAGCCCGGCACCGAGGTTGAAGGCGCCCGCGTTCAGGCCGGGCAGGAAGCCCGGGTTCTCGCCCGGGGACAGCACGACGCCGAGCCCGTTGAGCACGATGTTCGCCACGCCCGCGTAGGTGATGCCCACGAGGAGGGAGGCCGTCAGCAGCATGACGCGCGAGTGGCCGGGCAGCGTGACGATCAGCAGCACGACGGAGGCCGCCGAGCCGATGAGGCCGAGCCGCAGCACGCGGCCGTAGCCGTAGGTGGCGGCCAGCCGGCCGGCGATCGGGCCCATGGCCAGACCGGCGAGGGCGTACGGGGTGAGGGTCCACCACGCGGACTGCTCGGCGGTCATGCCCAGACCCGCCTTCGCGTCCTGGGCGAACGCCGGGACGAGGCCGTTCATGACGGCGAACACACCGGTCATGGTGAGCACGGTGGTCAGCAGGGTGGCCCAGGTACCGCGCTGCTTGAGGTGCCTGGTGGCGACCAGCGGGTGGCGGGAGCGGTCCTCGGTCCGCCAGAACAGCGCGAAGGCGGCGGCGGAGAGGACCGTGAGCGCGGCCACCATGCCCCAGTTCGCGGCGGCGAGCTTGCCGGCCTCGTTGAGCGCGACGAGCAGCGATCCGACCGAGACGACGAGGAGGCCGACACCGGGCCAGTCCATCCGCTTCGCGTCCGCGACCTTCGACTCCGGCGCCAGGGCGGCGACGAGCGCGGTGGCGACGGCCGCCACGCCCGCCATGGCCCAGAACACCGCCTGGAAGCCGTGCTTGTCGGCGAGGAAGCCGCCCGCGAGCGAGTCGACGCCGGCGATGCCGCCGTTGACGGCGGTGATCACACCCAGCAGGGTGCCGTACCGCTTGGGCTCGGTCACCTCGACCCGCAGCATGATCAGACACAGCGGGACGGTCGGCCCGGACGCGCCCTGGATGACACGGCCGACGAACAGCATCGGCACGCTCTGCGCGAGGGCCGCGACGACACAGCCGACGACCATCAGGGCCAGCATGCCGACCAGCACCTTGCGGCGCCCGATCACATCGCCGAGCCGGGGCAGGAAGAGCGAGAACAGGGCCGCGGAGGTGAAGAAGGCGGTCTGGGTGAGCCCGATCTCGGCGGAGCTGGCACCGAGGCTGTCCTCGATGTTCTTGAGCGCCGGGCTGAGCATGCTCGCGTTCAGCTGGAAGGCGATGCAGGCGGTGAGCAGCGCGGTGACCAGGACACCCACCCGGACGGGGCGTCCCGCCGGGGAGAGCCGGTTATCGGTGGTGCGGTCGGTGCTGGTGGTACGGGTGGTGCTTGAAACGTTCATGCCTCGTGGATCTCTGGGTACATACACAGAAAAACCCCAGCTCAGCTGGGGTTCTCTCTGGTGTCCGAGGGGGGACTTGAACCCCCACGCCCGATAAAGGGCACTAGCACCTCAAGCTAGCGCGTCTGCCATTCCGCCACCCGGACTAGGTGTTTTGTCTTGGCGGGGTGTTCCCCGCGGCGACATGGATAACTGTATCAAGCTTTCGGAGCGCCCTTCACCAGGCCATTTGTCGGGACATAAGGCTCGTTTATGGGCAAGGCGAGCGACTCCTCCGTGCCCGGCCAGGAGTGAGCGCTCCTGGCCGGCGCCGGGCCCGCCACGGGTCAGGGCATCAGGTGGTAGTCCGGGAAGTTGCCGGGCAGCCGCTCGTCCGCCGAGGATCCCTGTGTCACCGCCCTCACCAGCAGCTCCCCGCCCACGAAGGCGCCCCGCCACGAGGCGCCGAAGCCGCCGAACAGCTCCTGTCGGTCCCCGCGCGAGCGCGGCGTGCCGTGGCCGGTCTTGAAGGCGCGGATCTGCGGGGCCAGCCGCTCGTACACGCCTGGGTCGTCGCAGGAGAGGGTGGCCACGAGGGCGCCGTTGCTGGCGTTCATGGCGGCGAGCAGCTCGGCCTCGGTGTCCACCAGCACGATCGTGTCGACCGGGCCGAAGGGCTCGGCGTGGTGCAGCGGGGAGGCCGGCGGCGGGCTGAGGAGGGTGACGGGCGGTACGTACGCGCTGGTGTCCTGCCCCGGCAGGAAGCGGCCCGCGGACAGCTCGCCGCGGTGCAGCGGGATCGCCCCGCGGTCGATGGCCTCGGCGACCTGGTCCGTCAGTTCCTTCGCCTTCGCCGCGTTGATCAGCGGGCCGAGATCCAGGTCCGGCAGGTCGTCCTGCGCGGAGTCGACCGCCAGCGGGTGGCCCAGGGTCACCGCCCGCACCGCGGGCAGGTAGTGCGCGAGGAAGTCGGCGAAGGCCGAGCGCTGGACGACGAACCGCGGGTAGGCCGTGCAGCGCTGCTTGGCGTAGTCGAAGGTCTTGCGGATCTGCGGGGCGAGGGCGTCCCAGCCGGTGAAGTCCCAGATGCCCCAGGTGTTGAGACCCTCCTGTTCGAGGATGTGCCGCTTGCCCAGGTCGGCGACTGCCGTGGCGACCCGGGCGCCGGTGTCCCGGCCGCCGACGAAGGACACGCAGCCGATCTCCGGCGCCCGCACCAGCGCCTCCGACAGCTCGCCTCCGCTGCC
Organism: Streptomyces olivoverticillatus; assembly: GCF_014203555.1. Classification (GTDB taxonomy): domain Bacteria; phylum Actinomycetota; class Actinomycetes; order Streptomycetales; family Streptomycetaceae; genus Streptomyces; species Streptomyces olivoverticillatus. The sequence continues at coordinate 65,183 of NZ_JACHJH010000007.1, forward strand.
GCTGACCAGCGTGACGGGCACCCCCTCCCGCGCGACGAGGGCGGCGGCCAGCGTGAGACAGGCCAGGCCGCCGTCCGTGGGGGTCTTGGCGATGACCGCGTTGCCCGCCAGCGCCTGGACGAGCATGGCGTGGACGAGCACGCTCATCGGGTAGTTCCAGCTGGCGATGTTGCTGACCGGGCCGGGCAGGGGGCTGCGTCCGGCCGTCATCCGGTCGATCTCCGCCACGTACCAGCGCACGCCCTCGATCGCTCGGTCGACGTCGGCCTGCGCCAACCGCCAGGGCTTGCCGATCTCCCATACGAGGAGCAGGGCGAGGAGTTCGCGGTGTTCCGTCAGGGCGTCGAGGCCGGCGCTCACCCGCGCCTTGCGCTCGGCGAGCGGCACCTCGCGCCAGGCCCGGTGCTGGTCGAGCGAGGCGCGTACGGCCTGCCGGGCGGTGGCCGCGTCGAGCCGCGGCGGGCCCGCGATCGGAGTGCCGTCGACGGGGGTGGTGGCGGGCAGCGGGCGGCCGTCGGCCTGCCAGGTGCCGCGCCAGAGATTGAGGACCCGGTCCTCGCGGAACGCCTCGGGGGCGGCGGCCAGGCAGCGCTGCCAGGCAGCGGCCCATTCGGTGCCGGGCTTGAGGAGGGGGGAGGCGGGGGTGCTGAGGGTGGTGGCCATGGGTGATCTCCGCTCTCGGTGCACGGTCGGGGCGGGGAATTGGCGCATCGTGAATCGGAACTGCCTACCGAACGGTAGCCACGGGGGGCGGGTCCGGGAGGGCTCTCGCCGGGGATGAGGCCCACGTCACGTGCCCGGACGGCGGCGCGCGACAATGGACCGCCGGGCCACCAGCCACAACCGATCACCGGGAACTGAACACCATGGGACGGGTCACCGAACGCCGCCGCGTCATCCGCATCCGGGACGGGGCCGTCACGGCCCGCCCCGACACGCTCGTCGCCGAGGAACCGCTGGAGATCCGGCTGAACGGCAAGCCGCTGGCCATCACCATGCGCACGCCCGGCGACGACTTCGCGCTCGCGGCCGGCTTCCTGGTCAGCGAGGGCGTGCTGGGCGCCGCCGACGAGCTGGCGAACATCGTCTACTGCGCCGGGGCCACCGACGAGGGCTCGAACACCTACAACGTCGTGGACGTACGGCTCGCCCCCGGCGTCCCCGTCCCCGACATCACCCTCGAACGCAACGTCTACACCACGTCCTCCTGCGGGCTGTGCGGCAAGGCGAGCCTGGACGCGGTGCGCACCACGGCCCGCTGGCCCGTCGCCGACGGGCCGGGGCCGCTCTCGCTCGCACCGGAACTGCTCGCCGAACTCCCCCACCGGCTGCGCGAGGCGCAGCGCGTCTTCGACCGGACCGGCGGCCTGCACGGCGCCGCGCTGTTTGCGCCGGACGGCGAACTGCTGGACGTACGGGAGGACGTGGGCCGGCACAACGCGGTCGACAAGCTCGTGGGGCGCGCCCTGCAGCAGGGGCTGCTGCCGTTGTCCGGCGCGGTGCTGCTGGTCTCGGGGCGGGCCTCGTTCGAGCTGGCCCAGAAGGCGGTCATGGCCGGGATTCCGGTGCTGGCGGCGGTGTCGGCGCCGTCGTCGCTCGCCGTCGATCTGGCGGTGGAGACGGGGATGACGCTGATCGGCTTCCTCCGGGGGTCCTCGATGAACGTCTATGCGGGCGAGCAGCGGGTGCGTCTGGCGTAGCCGCCCGGCGCCTGGCTCACGGCCGTCCGGTTCACGGCCGTCCGGTTCACGGCCGTCCGGTTCACGGCCGTCCGGGGCGGCCGCGCCAGCGGCCGCTGAGGCGGCCGAGGACGCCGAAGCGGTCCCACTCGTGGAACATCTCCGCCCACTGGCCGCCGACCTGCCGCAGGCACCGCCGTACCTCCTCGATGTCCTCGGTGGTCATCCGGCGCACCTCGGGCCTCAGGACGGAGACCAGCAGCTCGGTGCGGATCTCGTCCCAGAGGCCGCTCACTTCGGGGGCGGTGTGCCAGGCGACGAAGCAGACGGCGGCGTAGGTGGGCGGGGTGCAGCGCAGCAGTTCGCGGACGGCCCGGCCCTGCGCCTCGCGGGCGTAGGCGCGCAGCAGGCACTCGTCGCCGGAGTGGATGAGGTCGGGCAGCTCGCCGGGGGCGGGCGGCGGGTCCACGCCGAGCAGGCGCTGGGCCAGGGCCCTGCTCAGCCGTTCCTCGGCGCCCGGTTCGAGCGGGGCGGCCTGGCGGCGGAGGGCGACGACTCGGCCGGTGCAGCCGGGGAGGGCCGCGCCGTCGGCGATGTCGCCGGCTTGTTCGAGGAGCAGCAGCGCGGCCCGTTCCCTGAGGGCCAGTTCCGTGCCGCAGCCGAGGATGCTCTTCAGCAGGGCCTTGGCCAGGCCGGGTGCCACGGGGTCGTCGGCGGTGCTGTCGAGGGCGGTGCGGACGAAGGCCTGGACGAGGCCGTCCGCCTGGTGCCAGCCCGCCGGGAGCTCGGCGAGCAGCCGGGCGGCCTCCGGGGTCGGCAGCGGCCGGCCGCCCCAGACGAGGCGGAAAGCGGTGCGCAGGACGGTGGGGCTCTCCTGGTGCTCGGGTCCGGCCGTCAGGGTGAGCTTGCGCATGCGGGCGGGGCGCTCGGCGGGGTCGTCGGGGGGCGCCTCGCCGCCTTCGCGCGCCGGATCGTCGGTCACCTCCGCGCACATGCGCAGGTGGGGGCGGCCGGTGAGGTCGGCGCCGGGGAGCTCGGCGGCGAGCAGGCGGACGATGGGGTGTGGGTCGCCCGTGGCGGCGGTCCGGTCGAGCGCGTCCAGAACGGCGCAGCGCAGCTCGGCGTGCGCGTCGAGGGCGGCGCGGACGACCTTGCGGTCGGCCGACGCCTCGTTCAGCAGGGCGGCGGTGAGCCGCTCGGTGAGGACGGGCAGGACGGCCGAGCGGTCCACCCGGAGCGCTTCGGCCAGGCGCAGGAGGGTGAGGAAGCGGACGAGCGGGGTGGCGGGGTCGCCCGCCACCCGGTCGAGCTCCGCGCGCAGGTCGCGCCTGAGGGGAGCAGCGGTCGTGCGGAACGCGGAGGAGGCGAACTCTTCGGTGAGCGTCCCGAGGACGGTCCACTCCTCGGGGGTGCGGTCGGTGCCGCCCGCGGCGACGGTGGTCAGCAGCGGGGTGCGGACGGCTTCGGTGAGGCCGCCGCCGGCGGTGCGCCGGCGGACCCAGCGGGCCGCGGCGGTGCGGCCGTTGGAGTCGAGGGTGATGCCTTCACGGGCGGCGAGGGCGGCGAGCCGGTCGGCGTCGTCCCGCGGGTCGTGGTCGGAGCCCGCGCCGGGGGCGGTGCCGACGCCCGTGCGGCGTGCGGCTTCGGCGAACAGCGCGGGCTGTCCCGCCAGCCAGATGCGGGCCGCGACGGCCGCCCAGGGGTCGTGCTCGGTCCGGGTGGGGCTGGAGGGCCCGCCGGTGCAGTCGTGGACGCGGTAGCGCTGCTCGGCCGCGGCGGAGTCGTAGTCGAAGTCGGCGTCGGGGAAGGCGCCGACGATCTGCTGGCGGGCGAGCATGGGGCGGCGCGTGTAGGTGGTGAAGGTGAGCCGGTCCGCGAGGTCGCGGGGCAGGACGGCGCTGGCGATGGCGATCCAGTAGGCCGTGTGGACGCTGTCCCGTTCGACGACGAGGAGCTGGGGCGCGTCGGGGGTGCGGAAGAGGGTGCGGACGTCGGCGAGGAAGGCCTCCAGCCGGTCGGCGCGGGCGTGGACGAACTCGAACAGGCCCTTCTTGTCGATGCGCCGGGCGGGTGAGAGGGACGGCAGCGGGTCCGGAGCGCCGCCGTCCGGGGTGCGGTCGGCCCACGAGGGCGACTCCCACGCCTCGATGGGCAGCAGGCCGCCGGGCAGGCCGCTGTGGTCGGAGAGGCGTACGGCGTGGGCGTGGAAGTTGCCGTGGCGGCCGCCGCGGCCGGGGCTGGTGCGGATGATGCGGTACAGCAGGCGGCTGCCGTCGGAGAGCCGGTTGTGGCTGAACGCCACCGGGAAGAGGGCGAGCTCCTCGGCGGAGGGGTGCAGGGGGGCGTCGAGCGGCGGCTCGTATCCGATCAGCTGCTCCGCCTCACCCAGCAGGGTGATGGGCAGCTCGGGGCTCGAGGCGGTGAGGCGGAAGCCGGAGCCGCCCGGGCCCACGGTGGCGGTGGAGGTGTAGTGCATCTGCTGCAGGTTCACGCGACACCCCGTTTCACCTTGTTCCGGTTGCTTCTCGCCGTGGTCTGTTGATTGTTGCCCCGTAAACGGGCACGGGGCATCACCAACCGCTGCCGTTCGTGCGTTTCCGCCTCCTTGTGCCGTGTGCTCACATCGTGTGACATCCCACCAGATCCGGCGGGTCGCCGCCCGTCATCCGGAGGAACTTCCACCACCGACCGCTCCGTCAAGCGTCCTCCTCGACCACACGGGTGAGGAGGGCCAGGAACAGCTCGCGCTCGGCGGGGGTGAGCGCGGCGAGCAGCGTCTCGTTCGCCTCGTCGCCGAGCTTGGCGAGGCGGGCGAGGCGGCGGCGCCCCGCGGGGGTGAGGGTGATGGCGTTCTTGCGGCGGTCGGAGGGGTCGGGGGCGCGGCTGACGAGGTCCTGGGCCTGGAGGTCGTTGAGGATGCCGACCATGTCCTTGGGGTCGAAGCCGGTGGTGCGCCCCAGCTCCGCCTGGGCCACCGGGCCGAGGTCCGCGACGGCGGAGAGGACCGCGTGGTGCGGCATGCGCATCCCGTCGCGGGCCAGCGCCTCGGCCACGAGGCGGCGGCCGCGCGCCGAGGCCCGGTTGAGCAGCCAGCTGGGGAGGGTCTGGATGCGGGCGAGGGCGGCGGTGCTCGCGCCCGGGCGGTCTTCGTCTGCCATGGGTCGAGCGTAACGGAAACCGTTGGACTTCCCAATGAAGTCGTGTACCGTAGGGGCTACCAACGTTGGAGTTCCCAACGAATGACGCCGAAGTCCCTGCCTGTCTACCCATCCTGAGCGCCCATGGAGGTGCGTATGCGTCGCGTCCGGTATCACGAGAACGGCGGACCCGAAGTCCTGCGTCTGGAGCACACCGACACCCCCGCCCCCGGTCCGGGCGAAATCCTGGTGCGCACGGAGGCCGTCGGCGTCACCCTGCCCGTCGTCCGCAAGGTGCGCGAAGGCGGCCTGCCCCTGCCCGCGAGCCTGGGCGGCGAGGTGGCCGGAAAGGTCACCGCGGTCGGCCCCGAGGTCACGGGCTTCGCGGTCGGCGACCGCGTGACGGGCCTGTGCTTCTCCGATGGATACGCCGACTTCTCCGTCCTGGGTGCCGCCATGGTCTCGCCCGTACCGGAAGGTGCGAGCGCCGCCGACGCCGTGGCCCTGGTGCGGTCCGGACTGGTGGCCCTGGGGGCGTTCGAGGCGGCCCGCCCGACGCAGGGAGAGTCGGTTCTGGTGACCGGCGCGGCGAGCGGGGTGGGCCACTTGGCCGTGCAGCTCGCCAAGGCGCGGGGCGCCGGGCGGGTGGTGGCCGCGGTGAGCTCGCCGGCCAAGGCCGAGTTCGTCCGCTCCCTGGGGGCGGACGAGGTCGTGACCTACGGGGACGACTCCTGGGGCGAGCCGGTGGACATCGTGCTGGATGCGGTGGGCGGCGAGCTCCTCACCCCCGCGATGGCCGCGCTCGCGCCGGGCGGGCGACTGGTGGCGTACAGCTCCGGCGGTGGCACCCTCCAGGCGTACGACCTGCTGGTGGGCGCGAAATCCGCCGTCGGCTTCCAGATCGCGCTCATAGCCCGCCACCGGCCCGAGCTGCTGGAGCAGTGGCGGCGGGAGCTGTGGGAGCTCTTCGCGGCCGGGCGGCTGCGGCCGCGCGTCCACGCCGAGCTGCCGCTGGAAGAGGCGGCGAAGGCGCACGAGATCATCGAGTCGCGCGCGAACCTGGGCAAGGTGCTGCTGCGACCGTAGTGAGCCCGGATTGCCCATGGGGCCCCGGTTTTGGGAGGGGGCCCGGGAGGGCAAAGATGCGCCGGACAGGACCGGCCGACGGCCTCGACGCGAAAGGGACGGGCCACTTCCGTGACGCCACCGCGACACCTCGCCAAATGCCTCGTCAGATGCCTCGCCCTGCTCGTTCCCGCCCTCACCCTCGCCCTGGCCACCCCTTTCCCCCACCCGGCCGGAGCGGACACGGGTGCCGCAAGCCCCTCGGATTTCGCCGACTTCGACGAGCGTGTCCTGTTCAAGCCCTCGCAGGAGCCGGACGGCGGCTACGCGTGCTACCGCATCCCGGCCGTCGTCACCACCAACCGCGGCACCCTGCTCGCCTTCGCCGAGGGCAGGAAGCGCAACTGCGGTGACGCCACCGACATCGACGTCGTCGTCAAGCGCTCCACCGACGGCGGCCGGACCTGGGAGCCGCCGCGGGTCGTGAACACCGGCCGCGGGGACACCCACGGCAACCCTGCCCCGGTCGTGGACCGGCGCACCGGCCGGATCGTGCTGGCCACCACCTACAACAAAGGCCGGGCCGATGCGGGCAATTGCGACGTGCCCTGCAACCGCACCCCGCACCTGCAGTACAGCGACGACGACGGCGTCAGCTGGTCACGCCCGCGCGAGCTGACGGCGTCGATCCGGCCGGCCTCCTGGAACTCCTGGTACGCCACCGGCTCCGGCCACGGCATCCAGCTCGCCCACGGGCGCCACCGCGGCAGGCTCGTCATCGGCGTCAACGCCGAGAGCCACAACGGCACCCGGACCTCCGCCAACCACGCGGCGCTCGCCCTCAGCGACGACGGCGGGGCGCACTGGCGGCTCGGCGCGACCGACACCTTCCGGGTGGCCGCGGATTCGACGTACCGCCAGAAACCCTCCGAGCTGACGCTCGCCGAGCGCGACGACGGCACGGTGTACGTGAACGGCCGCGAGCAGGGCGGCACCGACCTCGGCAATCGCGACGAGGCGGTCAGCGGCAACGGCGGCGCGGGCTTCACCGCGCCCTTCCGGTCCCTGCCCGGCCTCTACTCCCCCATGGTGCAGGGGGCCGTGCTCCCGCTGCGCTCCGGCCGCTGGCTGTTCTCGGCGCCCGCCGACCCCGACCGGCGCCGCACCATGACGATCCGCTCCTCCTACGACGAGGGCCGCACCTGGGAGGGCGCCGAGCGCGGCAGACAGGTCACCGCCGACTGGTCCGGCTACTCGGACATGACGCTCGTCGGCACCGGCACGGTCGGCCTGCTCTACGAGGCGGGAAAAGCGGACGCCCGGCAGGAGATCCGCTTCGCCCGCTTCACGGAGGAGTGGCTGGGCCCCCGGCGGGGCCCGGACCCGACCACCCCCGACCGCTCGGCGGACGGCCGGGATGCGCCGATACTGGGCGGCGCCCGGCAGGTGGAGGGCCGGTTCGGGCAGGCCCTCGCCTTCGACGGCAAGGAAGCGGCCGTCCGCCTGCCCTACCGCCCCTCCCTGCCGCTGCGGACCCGGGACTTCACGGCGGTGCTGTGGTTCCGCCACCGGGCCGCCAAGGGCGAGCAGCCGTTGCTGTGGATGGGCGGGGTCGGCGGCTCACCGCAGGTGGCGCTGTACGGGGAGCCGGAGACGGGCCGGATCGCCGGGCGGCTCACGGCCGTTGCGGGCGCCGGGCCGGCGCGCACGGCGACGGTCCGGGCGGCCGGTGCGTACGACGACGGGCAGTGGCACCAGCTGGCGTTGCGCCGCACGGGCGGCCGGCTGACGCTCGCCGTCGACGGGGTCGCCGTCACCGTGGCGGATGTCCCGGGCACGGTGAGCCGCACCTCGACGTTCGGGGTGCACCTCGGGCAGAAGCCGGACGGCCGGGCGTATCTGACGGGCGATCTGGATGAGGTGCGGGTCTACGGACGGGGGCTGACCGATGCCGAGCTGGCCAGGCTGCGCGAGACCAATGCGGCGCCGGAGCGCCGGGATGCGGTGCTGTGGCTGCCGCTGGACCGGACGGGCTGACCGAGCGGCCCGCCCGGCCGCCCGGCCGCCCGGCGAGGCCTTACGGCACCGCTGCGTCGGCCGCCGCGCGGGGCGCCACGGCCGGGGCGTCCCGGACCGTCGCCGCGAGCTGCCGCTCGTACCGCTTCGCGAGGACGGCGCCGACCATCAGCTGCAGCTGGTGGAAGAGCATCAGCGGCAGCACCGCCAGGCTCGCCTGCGCGCCGAAGAGCACGGTGGCCATCGGCAGCCCGCTGGCGAGGCTCTTCTTCGAGCCGGCGAAAGTGATGGCGACCCGGTCCTCGCGGTCGAAGCCCAGCCACCGCGTCCCCTGGCTGGTGAGGGTGAGCATCAGCCCGAGCAGCACGGCCTCCACCCCCAGCAGGGCGAGGAGCCGCCACGGGCCGATCTGGTGCCAGACGCCCCGGACGACGCCCGCGCTGAAGGCCGTGTAGACGACGAAGAGGATCGAACCGCGGTCGACCCGGCCCAGCACCCGCTTGTGCCGGGTGAGGAAGCCGCCGACCCAGCGCTGCAGCAGCTGCCCGGCCAGGAAGGGGGCCAGCAGCCGGAGGAGGACGGACAGCAGCGAGTCGAGCGAGAAGCCGCCCCCGCTGCCGCCCAGGAGCAGCGCGGCCAGCAGCGGGGTGAGCACGATGCCCACGAGGCTGGAGAAGGAGCCCGCGCAGATCGCGGCGGCCACGTTGCCGCGGGCCATCGAGGTGTAGGCGATGGAGGACTGGATGGTGGAGGGCGCCACGCACAGGAACAGCAGACCGGTGTGCAGCTCCGGCGTGAGGACGTACGGCACAAGGCCGCGGGCGGCAAGGCCGAGCAGCGGGAAGATGACGAACGTACAGCCGAGGACCGTCAGGTGCAGTCGCCAGTGGCGCAGGCCCTCCACCACCTCGCGGGTGGAGAGCCGGGCGCCGTAGAGGAAGAAGAGCAGGGCCACCGCGGCCGTGGAGAGGCCGTCCATAGTGGTGGCGGCCGCGCCGCGGGCGGGCAGCAGCGTGGCCAGCAGCACGGTGCCGAGCAGGGCGGCTATATAGGGGTCTATGGGGAGCTTGATGCGGGGCGGACGGAAGCGGCGCATGGCACCCAGCCTGACCGCCCGGCCGCCTATCGGGAACCCCGTTCACCACTCTGACTGCTATCACGATTGGCGATGAGCAGGCTACGGTGGCCCCGTGTTCGATCCCACGCAGCTGCGCACCTTCCTCACCGTGGCGCAGACCCTGAGCTTCACCCAGGCCGCTCACCGGCTCGGGGTGCGGCAGTCGACGGTGAGCCAGCAGGTGCGCCGGCTGGAGGAGGCCGCCGGGCGGCAGCTGTTCTCCCGGGACACGCACAGCGTCACGCTGACCGAGGACGGCGAGGCGATGCTGGGCTTCGCCCGGACGATCCTGGAGGCCAACGAGCGAGCGGCACAGTGGTTCACCGGGACGCGGCTGCGCGGCCGCTTGCGGTTCGGGGCGTCGGAGGACTTCGTCCTGACGCGGCTGCCGGAGATCCTGGAGCGCTTCCGCCGCGACCACCCGGAGGTCGAGCTGGAACTGACCGTCGAGCTCTCCGACACGCTGCACGAGCAGCTGGCAGCCGGGCGGCTCGACCTGGTGCTCGCCAAGCGCCATCCGGACCACCCGTACCAGTCGACGCACGGCCGCAGCCGGCTGGTCTGGCGGGACCGGCTCGTATGGATCGGCAGCGAGCAGCTGCGCCTGGACCCGCACCGGCCCGTGCCGCTGGTGGTCTTCCCGCCCCCGGCGGTGACCCGCTCCCGCGCCCTCGACGTGCTCGAACGGCACAGCCGCTCCTGGCGGGTGGCCTGCACCAGCGGCAGCCTCAACGGCCTGGTGGCCGCGGCCCGTGCGGGGCTGGGCGTGATGGCGCACACCCTCGGCATGATCCCGCCGGGCCTGGTCCGGATCCCGGCCCGGGCCGGACTGCCGGAGCTCGGGGGCATCGACGTGGTGCTGCTCCACGGCGCGCAGACCGCACCGGGCACCCGGCCGAGCCCCGTCGCGGGCAGCGCCGAGGCGCTCGCCGAGGTGATCCTCGCCGCCGGGGACCGGCTGCACGCCCCCACCGCGGAACCCGAGGGGTGAGCCGGTCCCCTGCGGAGACACTCGGACACCGGGTGAGCATCGGTGGCGGATTCCGTGCAGATTCGGTCGAGACCCGGCGGGGAGGCGGAGTGAGGCGAATCCGGGGGGTTCGCACGCGGACGGGATCGGGTACGGTCACGGCGCTGTGCGGAGCGTCGCGAGGAGCGAGAGTTGCGCGAGTTCACCGTTCCATCCCTGGTGACGGCGCCCCACGTCGGAGGACTGGCGGACGTCGTGTTCGACCATGCCGCCGAGGATCCCGGCCGGGTGGTGTTCGGCCGCAAGGCGGACGGTCGCTGGCAGGACGTGAGCGCGGGCACCTTCCGGGACGAGGTGCTGGCCCTGGCGAAGGGCCTGCTCGCACAGGGCGTCCGGTTCGGCGACCGCGTGGCCGTCATGTCCCGCACCCGCTACGAGTGGACCCTCTTCGACTTCGCCCTCTGGTGCGTCGGAGCCCAGCCCGTACCGCTGTACCCCACCTCCTCGCCCGAGCAGGTCTTCTGGATGCTGCACGACGCGGAGGTCTCCGCCTGCGTGGTCGAGCACGAGGACCACGCCATGACCATCGGCTCGGTCGTCGACCGGCTGCCGCGCCTGGCCCGGCTGTGGCAGCTGGACGCCGACGCCGTCGCCGAGCTCTGCGCGGCCGGGGAACGCATCGACGACGCGGTGGTCCACCGGCACCGCATGGCGCTCACCCCCGAATCCCCCGCCACCGTCATCTACACCTCGGGCACCACGGGCCGCCCCAAGGGCTGTGTACTCACCCACGCCAACTTCATGGCCGAGGCCGACAACATCGTCCGCGCCTACGACCCCGTCTTCCGCTCCCGCCCCGGTGAGCAGGCGGCCACCTTGCTGTTCCTGCCGCTCGCCCATGTCTTCGGGCGGATGGTGCAGGTCGCGGCCGTCCGGGGCCGGGTCAAGCTGGGCCACCAGCCGCAGCTGTCGGCCGCCGCACTGCTGCCGGACCTGCGGGAGTTCCGGCCGACGTTCATCCTGGCGGTGCCCTACGTCTTCGAGGGCATCTTCGCCTCCGCCCGGCGGGAGGCGGAGCTGGCGGGCAAGGCGGGCCCGTTCGAGCGGGCCGTCGACGTCGCCCTGCGCTATGCGCAGGCGGCGGAGGAGCGGGCCTTCGGCACGGGCCCGGGGCCGGGCGCTGCGCTGCGCGTGCAACACCAGGTATTCGACAAGCTCGTCTACTCCCGGATCCGCGAGGCGCTGGGCGGACGGGTGCGGCACGCGATGTCGGGCGGCTCGGCGATGGAGCGGAATCTGGGGCTGTTCTTCGCGGGCGCGGGCATCACCGTCTTCGAGGGGTACGGGCTGACGGAGACGACCGGCGCCGCCGTCGCCAACCCGCCCGAGCGCACCCGCTACGGCACCGTCGGCAGACCCGTGCCCGGCACGACCGTGCACATAGCCGACGACGGAGAGGTGTGGCTGCGCGGCGGCCAGGTCTTCACCGGCTACCTCGGCGACGGGCGCGCCACCGACGAGGTGCTGCGAGACGGCTGGTTCGCCACCGGCGACCTGGGCGAGCTGGACGAGGACGGCTATCTGACGATCACCGGGCGGAAGAAGGAGATCCTGGTGACCTCCGGCGGCAAGAGCGTCTCCCCGCTGCCCCTGGAGGAGCGGGTCCGCGCCCATCCGCTGATCGCCCAGTGCATCGTCGTCGGCAACGACCGCCCGTACATCGCCGCGCTCGTCACCCTCGACCAGGAGGCGGTCGCCCACTGGCTCACGATGCGGGGGAAGCCGGTGTCCGAGCCGGCCGATCTGGTGCGCGATCCCGAGCTGGAGGCCGAGATCCGGCGGGCGGTCGTCGCGGCCAACACGCTCGTATCGCAAGCGGAGTCGATCAGGACCTTCCGCATCCTGGCGGCGCGCTTCACCGAGGACCAGGGCCTGCTGACCCCGACCCTCAAGCTGAGGCGGAAGGCCATCGAGAAGGCGTACGCGACGGACGTCGAGGGCCTCTACGGCAAGTAGCGCAAACGGCGGTATCCCGCGACGGATCCCGGCGCGCGGGGAAGGTGACATCGAGGCGAGCCTCCCCCCGTCCGCACGTAAGGATCGATCCCCGTGAGCCACGTCCCTTCCCTCACCCTCAACAACGGCGCCGCGATGCCTCAGCTCGGCTTCGGCGTCTGGCAGATCCCCGACGAGGAGGCGACGGCCGCCGTCTCCACCGCCCTCGAAGCCGGCTACCGGAGCATCGACACCGCCGCCGTCTACGACAACGAAAAGGGCACGGGCCGGGCGCTCGCCGCCTCCGGCATCCCCCGCGACGAGCTGTTCGTGACGACCAAGCTGTGGAACAGCGCCACCGAGAAGTGGACCCGAGAGAGCGTCCTGCGGGAGTTCGACGCCTCGCTCGACAGGCTGGGGCTCGACCACATCGACCTGTACCTCGTGCACTGGCCCCGAGCCATGCGCGACGACTACGTCACCATCGTCCGCACCTTCGCCGAGCTCGCCGAGAGCGGGCGGGCCCGGGCGGTGGGCGTCTCCAACTTCTCGGCCGCGCACCTGGAGCGGGTGCTCGCCGAGACCCCGGTCGTCCCTGCCGTCAACCAGGTCGAGCTCCATCCGCAGTTCCCGCAGGCGGAGCTGCGCGCCTTCCACGCACGGCACGGCATCACCACCGAGGCCTGGTCGCCGCTCGGCCAGGGCAAGGGCCTCCTCGACAACCCCGTCCTCGCCCGCATCGCCGCCCGGCACGACCGCACCCCGGCCCAGGTCGTCCTGCGCTGGCACCTCCAGCTGGGCCACGTGGCGATCCCCAAGTCGGTGACGCCGTCCCGCATCCGCGAGAACATCGACGTCTTCGGCTTCGTGCTGGACGACGCCGACCTGGATGCGATCGCCGGCCTCGACCGGGGCAGGCGGCTGGGCCCGGATCCCGAGGAGTTCGACTACGCCTGACGGGCGGCGGCGCGGGCCCCGGCCGTCCCGGGGCCCCGGCTCAGCGCGCCCCGTGTCCCGGAGCGACCGCCTCGACGCGGCGGGCCAGTTCGACGTCGAGCCCGGTGACCTTGCCGCCGACGCTGTGCGTGTTCACCGTGAGGGTCACCGTGTTGTAGCCCAGGGTCAGATCGGAGTGGTGGCCCAACTCCTCCTGGATCTGCGCGACATGGATCACCAGCGCGGCCGCCTGGAAGTGCCCGTCGAAGGTGTACGTCCGCGTGATCCGGTCGCCGTCCGTGCTCCAGCCGGGCAGCTCCTGCAGGCGTTCCTCGACATCCCTCTGCGAGAGCGGTTCCACTGCCATCACACCATCCCCTTCGTCCATGGGGTACCGGCGGGTACCCGTGATGCCAGCGTCCCATGTGACGGGGGCGCTTTCGCGTCAATGTGCGGGCGCATCCGGGTTACGGTCGGGCCATGACAATTGTTGCGGCTGCCCCGGAAGCGGGCGTGGGAGCGCTGCTGCGCGAATGGCGGGACCGGCGGCGGATCAGCCAGTTGGAGCTGGCGCTGCGTGCCGACTCCTCCGCCCGGCACATCAGCTTCATCGAGACGGGCCGGTCGCGGCCGAGCCAGGAGATGGTGCTGCGGCTGGCCGACCACCTCGACGTCCCCGTCCGGGAGCGCAACGCCCTTCTCATCGCCGCCGGTTACGCCCCGCACTACCCCGAGCGGCCGCTGGACGACCCGGCGATGGACGGGCTGCGGGAGGGGCTGCAGCGGCTGCTGCGCAGCTACGAGCCGTTCCCGGCACTGATCGTGGACGGCACGTACCGCGTGCTCGCGGCGAACAGCGGCATCACGACGCTGCTGGACGGCGTCGCCGAGCCGCTGCTCACACCCCCGTTGAACGCCATGCGCATCACCTTGCACCCGCAGGGCATGGCCCCGCGCATCCGCAACTTCCGTGAATGGCGCGCCCATCTGCTGCACCAGATGGAGCGGCAGCTGGCGGTGCTGCGGTCGGCCCCGCTGCGCGCGGTGTACGAGGAGGTCAGCGCCTACCCGCTGCCGGACCCGGTGGGTGAGGAGCGGGCGGCGGAGGGGGCGGCGGTGCCTTTCGCGCTGCCCATGGTGATCGAACACGGGGGCCGGACGCTGTCCTTCGTCTCGACCATCGCCACCTTCAACACACCCATGGACGTGACCGTCTCCGAGCTGGCCCTGGAGACCTTCCTCCCCGCCGACGCGGAGACGGCCGCCGCCCTCATGGAGCCGCCGTTCAGGCCGTAGGCACCCGGTCGAGGAAGCCGAGGACGGTACGGATCCGGCCGTCCTCGGCCAGCGTCACCACATCGGACCCGGCGACGGGCGCGGACCCGTCGGCCAGGCTGACCAGCTCCCACGAGAACCGCACGGTGTCGTGGTGCCCGTCGGCCGCGCCGGTCTGCCGGAACTCGAACCCCGGGAACTGCTCGTGCGCCCCGGCCATCACGGCGGCGACGTGCGCGTGGCCGCGCACGTCGGCGAGCGGGTCGGTGTAGGTACCGTCCTCGCTCCACGCCTGCGCGACGGCCTTGGCCCGCGCGATGGCGTCGGTGGCGTTCCAGGCCTCGAAGTAGCGGGCGACGGCGTTGTCGTAACGGCTCTGCGACATGGTTCTCTCCTTGGTGGACAAGCGATGGCCACGACCACCCGGACCCGAGTGCGCGGGTCCGGGGGCCGTGGTCATCACCTTGCCGCCCGGGGGCGGTGGGGGCGATTACTCCCGGGGTAATGGCGTCTCAGCTGCGCAGGGGTCCCTCGCAGGTGAAGTCGGCGGAGCCTGCGTCGCCCGTGGTCCAGATGTCCACCCCGCCGAAGGAGCAGTTCATGTCGGCCAGGTTGTTCGCGGCCGGGCGGGTGCGGGTGAGGATGAAGTAGTCGACGGTCTTGGACATGTCCTCGAAGACATGGTCGGCGTTCTGGGAGTTGGAGAGGTTGGCGGTGATGCGGCCGGTGCAGGTGAAGCGAGCCCTGCCGTTGGTGTCGCCGTTGCCCGTGCAGGCCGGGGTGATGCCGGTGGCCTTGATGAAGGCCGAGCGGACCTCCTCGGGCCGGGAGTAGTCCAGCGAGCCGTTGGGCGTGAAGTGGGTGTCCGGCACGTAGAGGCCGTCGACGTCGGCGATCTGCTCGTCGAGGAAGGCGTCGTACTCCCGCTGGATCGCGGCGTCGGAGCCCATCCGGGTGCGCCAGGCGTCGAAGCCCTTGGGGTCATTGGCGCGCTGGTAGCCGTACATCTCGCGGAGCAGCGAGGGGTGTTCGGTCCACAGGAACTCGAAGAAGGTGCCCGCGTAGTCGTAGAAGCGGAAGCCGTCGCCGTCGTAGGTGGCGTGCAGGAACTGGTTGACGGTCATCCGCGGGCGGCCGCCGGCGGTGTCGGTGATGACGCCCTTGACCAGGGACTTGCGGACCTTGATGCCGTCGTCGCGGGTGGCGCCGTCGAAGAACTCGGCGGTGCCCTCGTCCATGGCGGTGGTCAGGTCGCCCGTGTACCAGGGTGCGTCGCCGAACATGCCGGGAACGGCCCAGCGGCCGTTGAGGTAGTGGGTGTACTCGTGCCGGAAGAGCTCTTCCAGGGTGAGCGTGGAGTCCTGCGGGACGCGGCGCTGGTAGGTGTAGAAGGTGGCGCCCCGCTCCACGTAGATGCCGCCGTTGTTGGTGCCCATGCCGGTCAGCAGCGGGTGGAAGACCTCGTAGTCGGCGCGCGAGGCGTACAGGTGGATGTGGAGGGTTGTGTTGGGGTCGCCGGCCAGCGGTGCGTCCGTGCCCAGCATCCGGAAGAACTGGGTCTTGACCTGCTTGCTCGCGTAGTAGAGCTGGTCGACGACGCTCTGGTCGAGGGCGGTGTGGACCTCGATGCCGCCCTTGTCGTAGGTGTAGGTGTGCGGGAAGAGCCGCGTCTCGATCTGGGGCTTGCAGACGTTGAAGGGGGCGCAGGCCTCGTAGTAGTTGAGCCAGGAGACCACCGAGGCCCAGGGGGCGCTGAGGTCGCCGAAGTTGGCCTGGGCGGTGGTCAGCAGGGTGCCGAGGTCGCCGACGATGGCGGTGCGCAGGCTGTCGATCTGGCCGAAGCGGCCGTATTCGCCGAGGGCATCGCGCACGGCCCAGGCGTTGGGCGTGTTCTTGAGGTGGGTGTGGCCGGAGAAGGCGCGGAAGGCGGCGCGGTAGCCGGGGTCGGCGGCCGCGGCCTGCTGGAAGGCGGTGTCCTTGTTGCCGGGGTAGATGCCGAGGTAGTTGACCGTGAGCGCGGCCAGGGCGGCGCCGCCCCAGGCGGGGTCGGCAGCCGTGGAGGCGCCGGGGGCGAGGGTGGCGAGCACCCGGGTGACCAGGCCGAGCTGGTGCTGGCGCAGGCCGGGGGCGCTGCCCGCGGTCAGGGCCTCGCGCAGGGTGCCGGCGTTCTGCCGGGTGGGGTCGAAGGTGTGGGCGGCGGCGGCGAAGGCGTCAATGGCGCTGCGCATCGCGCCGACGGTGGCCGGGTCGGTCAGGTCGATCTCGTCGTGCGAGAAGTCCTGGTAGACGGCGGCGTGGAGGTAGGTGAAGAGCTCGTAGAGGTGGGTGGCGTCGGTGCCGCCGTGGCCGGGGGCGAGAGCGGCGATCCGGCGGGAGACGGCCTGGACGTGGGCCCGGGACATGACCGGGGCGAGGCGTGCGTCCCAGGTCCAGATCAGGCCGTGCAGGCAGCCGTCGGCCGTGACGGCGGGGTCGGTGAGGAAGTCGGCGAGGTGCTCGGGGTCGAGGCCCGTGATGCCGTCGAGGGTGCAGGGGACGGTGCCGTCCAGAGCCTTGGCCGGCTTGCCGCTGGGGGTGGGGGACTGGGGGGCTGCGCCGGGCAGGCGTCCGGGGTCGACCTTGCCGCCGCCCGGCACGGGGGTGCGGCTCGACTCCTTGGGCGGGACGGCGAGCCGGTCGGGCTCGTCGGGGGGTCTGCCGTCCGCGGGCCGGGCGGCCGCGGGTCTGCCGCCCGTGGAGGTGGCGGCAGCGGGTGGCCTCTTGTGGGGGGTGGGAGCCGCCTGGGCGGCTCCGGCCATGGGCAGGGCGAGACAGGCCGCGAGGGTGGCGGCGATCAGCCCCTTGCGCACGTGACGTACCGCGTACACCGGTTCTCCTAGTGGGAGTTGATGTTGCGTCAGTTACGGAGGTGCGCCTGTACCATAGTAATGTGAAATTGCACTGACAACCCATGCCCCTCCGCTTTACCATCACTTGCCGAAGAGGAAGGACTTCGATGGCCCGGCCCGGCGGGCGGCCGCGTCAGAGGATGCGGGGACGGGGGGAACCGCCCAGGCACAACTTCGGAGCCGCCTCGACGGGCTCGTCGCGCGCCTGCGCCCACAGGGAGCGGATCTTGCCCAGGTGGCGGGCCGTGCAGGCCTCGGCGCCCGGGGCGTCACCCGCCAGGCAGAGCTCCAGCAGTTCGAGGTGCTCTTCGGCGGAGGGCAGCAGCTCGCCGCGCTCGTCGAGGCGGGTGAGGCCGTAGAGGCGGGAGCGTTTGCGCAGGTCGCCCACCGCCTCGACGAGGCGTTCGTTGCCCGCGAGAGCGAGCAGTCCGAGGTGGAAGCGGCGGTCGGCCTCCAGGTAGCCGATGAGGTCGTGGGCCCGGGCGGCGGCCACGATCTCCTCGGCCACCGGGCGCAGCGCTTCGAGCCGTTCGCGGGCGGCCGTGCGGGCGACCAGGCCGACGGTGGGGATTTCGATCAGGGCGCGGATCTCGGTGAACTGGTCGAGGTCGCGCTCGCTGACCTCGGTGATCCTGAACCCCTTGTTCCTGAGGGGTTCGACGAGGCCTTCGCGGGCCAGGTCGAGCATGGCTTCGCGGACGGGCGTGGCGGAGATGCCGAAGTCGGCGGCGAGGGCGGGCGCGGAGTACACGCTTCCGGGGCGGAGTTCACCGGATATCAGGGCGGCACGCAGCGCGTGGGCGACCTTGTCGCGCAGCCGCTCGTGAGCGGCGAGGGGGTCGCGGAGCCGGCGTTCGCCCATGTTGAGACCTCCGTGCAGGTTGTGGCCTCCAGCGTACAATGTCACGTTTTTTCAAGTCGGTTGATAGCGCGAACTCGTTTGATAGCGCCAACTCATTTTATTGACCGATCGTTCTCGATAGGGCTAGGGTCGGCGTCGTGGCGAGGACCAAGGAATTCGATCCGGACGCCGCCCTGCAGTCGGCTCTGGAGCTGTTCTGGCGGCGCGGCTACGAGGCGACGTCGATGGCCGACCTCGTGGAGCACCTCGGCATCGCGCGGGCCAGCCTCTACGCGACGTTCGGCTCCAAGCGCGAGCTGTACCTCAAGGCCCTGGAGCGCTACGGCGAGCAGCGCGGCCCGCGCATCGTGGAGGAGCTCTCCCAGCCGGGGCCGGCGCTGCCCGCCGTACGGGCGCTGGTGCACCGCTTCGCGGAGGAGGCCGCCTGCGACGAGCTCCGGCGCGGCTGCTTCGTGACCAACACGGCGGTGGAGCTGGCCGCGCACGACCCGGACACCGCGCGGCAGGTCGAGGAGAGCTGGCACAGCCTGGAGACGGCGCTGACCTCGGCGCTGATGCGGGCCAGGGCACAGGGCGAACTGCCCGCGGAGCGCGACCCGGTGGCGCTCGCCCGGATGCTGCTGGTGCTCCTTCAGGGCCTGCGGGTCGTCGGCCGGGTCAGCCGCGGGCCCGGGCGGCTGCGCGACGCGGCCGCCCAGGCGCTGGCACTGCTGGACTGACACGGATTCAACGGGCCGGGCGCGGGTCCCCGCACACCAGAATTCAAGAACGGCCGTTCTCGTTTCATGGAGACGAGCAGCCGGACGAGCATCGATCGCACAACCGCAAGAGGAGTCGTCGACATGACCGCACGCTTCACCGGCAAGACCGTCCTCGTCACGGGCGGCGGCACCGGCATCGGCCAGGCCATCGCGCTCGCCTTCGCCCGCGAGGGCGCCAAGGTCGTGGTCGCCGGGCGCCGGGCGGAGCCGCTCAAGGAGACCGTCGCCTTCGCCGAGGCCGAGGGCGGCGAGGCCACCGCGGTCACGGCCGACGTGACCCGCCCCGAGGACGTACGGGCCCTGGTCGAGCGGACGGTGGAACGGTACGGCAGCCTGGACGTGGCCGTGAACAACGTCGGCATCGCCGTGCCGCCCGCCAAGGTCGCCGACATCGCCGAGGACGACTGGCACGCGGTCCTCGACACCAACGTCACCGCCGTGTGGCTGTCGATGAAGGCGGAGATCGGGCACATGCGCGCGCACGGCGGCGGTGCCATCGTGAACGTCTCGTCGAACATCGGCGCGCACCTGCGCAAGCCCTCGCTGGGCGCGTACGCCACCAGCAAGGCCGCCGTCTCGGCGCTGACCCGCAGCGCCGCCCGGGACCACATCGCCGACGGGGTGCGGATCAACGCCGTCAGCCCCGGCCCGGTCGAGACGCCGATGTCCTCCCGGCCCGGCGAGTCCTCGCTGGACAAGGCCGAGCGGATGCGCCGCGAGGTCCCGGCCGGCCGGGCCGGCACGCCGGACGAGATCGCCGCCGCCGTGCTCTACCTCGCCTCCGAGGAGGCGGGTTACACGGTCGGCACCGAGCTCGTCCTCGACGGCGGCGTCACCGCGTGAGGGCCTCCGCGGCCGCAGCGGGCTCCTCGGCGGCCTCGGCCGCGGCCTCCGCGGCCTCCTGACCGGCGGCCTGCCGCCCGTTGTCCCCCGCCGGGCGGCGGGCCGCCATCCACACGTAGACGATGATCCCGGCGAACAGGAACAGCGTGCCCTGGTAGACGGCCGCGTAGCCCGCGCCCGCGACCAGCCAGAACGAGAAGCCGAACGCACCGAGCGCCAGCACCAGGTCGCGCGTCAGCCGGGCCGGACGGACCTTCTCGCGCTGCCCCTTGAGCAGGAAGTACACCTGCGCGGCGGTGGCCAGCAGATACGGGACGGTCGCGGAGAAGGTGGTGACCAGCACCAGGATCTCGAAGACCCCGCCCGAGCCGGAGGTGTAGTTGATGACCGTCAGCACCGAGGCGCAGATCGTCGCGGCGAGCACACCGGCGGTGGGCACCCCGCGCCGCTTCTTGCCGAACACCGCCGGGAAGAGGCCGTCCTTGGCCGCGGCGTAGGGCGCCTGGGCGCTCATCAGCGTCCAGCCGTTGAGCGCGCCCACGATGGAGATCACGGCGCAGCAGGCGATCAGTGTGCCGCCCCACGTGCCGCCGAACATCACGTCGACGGCGTCGGAGAACGGCGCGGTGGACTTGACCAGCTTGTCGTGGGCGACCGTGCCGAAGACCGACAGCGTGCCCAGGAGGTAGACGACGGCCGCGCCGATGGTGCCGAGCACGCTGGCCCGTCCCACGTTGCGCTCCGGATCGCGGACCTCGCCCGCGCTCATCGCCGCGGACTCCACGCCCACGTAGCTGTAGAGCAGGATCGCTGCCGAGGCCGACAGGCCGCCGGTCCAGCTGCCGCCGCCCTCGGTGAAGGAACCGAGCTTGGAAGGGTCGAAGAAGAAGAGTCCGACGACCGCCACGAACAGCAGCGGGACGAACTTGAGCACCGTGGAGACCAGCTGCACCGCACCCACCCAGCGGGTGCCGGCGAGGTTCGCGAGCGCCGGGAGCCACACCATCAGCAGGGCGATGGTCAGGTCGGAGCCGGTGGAGGGGCTGCCCCCGGTCACGACGTGGAAGTAGCCCACCCCGGCCACGGCGAGGGCCGCATTGCTGACCCAGGTCATGGTCCAGTACGACCAGGCCGACATGAACCCGGCGAAGTCGCCGAAGGCCTCGCGGGCGTAGACGTACGGGCCGCCCGTGCGCGGGTCGCGCTCGGCGAGCCGTCCGAAGACCAGAGCGAGCGCGATGGCGCCCACCGTCAGCACGCCGAAGGCCAGCAGGCTGACGGTGCCGAAGGGGGCGACGGAAGCGGGCAGCAGGAAGATGCCGCCGCCGATGATGTTGCCCATGACCAGGGCGGTGGCCGTGGGGAGGCCGAAACGGCGGGATTGCGTGCCGTCGGTGTCGTGCATGAGGTGGTGCGCCTCTCGTCCTGCGGGCAGGTCGCATGGATGTGCGACAGCACATAGTGACGGCACCGGGGGGCGGCGCAAAATCAGCGGTTTTTGTCCCGCGGGGGCCGCCCGGCGGCCGTAAAAGGTGCAGCGATCCCGGCCGTGGACCGCGATTCGTCCACCCCCTGCCGTCCGGGGCGGCACGCTCAAGCGGAATGTGCCGCACCGGACCGCACGGCCCGGCGGGGCCGCCTCAGCGCAGGGTGGGGTCCCGGTCCGCGTCGTAGTCGCCGGTGCCCCGGCAGTGCCGGCACTCCCCCGCACGGTGCACGGTCTCGGCCGGGCCCTTGAAGGGGTCCGTGCCGTCGCAGTAGGCGAAGGCGCGGGTCACGAAGCCGGAGCCGTGACACCACTGGCAGGTCCTGGCCTCCGGCTCCGGGCCGGGCTCGGGCTTGCGCTCACTCATCGATGCCGAGCCTAGCCCCGGGCCCGGGCCGCCGTGCCACCGGAAATCGCGTTCGAGGAGTGGCCCGCGACCCTTCCCGCAACTGACACCCAGTGCCACACTCGTGTGATGATCAAGCGTTCACGTGAGGCAACGGCCCACGCCTGGGCGGCACTCGGCGGAGATCCCGCCCTGACCGCGGCCGTCGAATCCGGCGGCCCGAGCGCCGTCCTCCCCGCCCGGCTGCCCGTGCGCGAGACGGCCCGCGCCACCGTCTCCGTCTGCGCCCTGGCCGCCGCCGAGCTGCTCACCGCGCGGCGCGGAGGCGGCACCCTCCCACCTGTCCGCGTCGACGACGGCGCCGTCGCGACCGCCTTCGTCAGCGAACGCCACCTGCGCATCGACGGCCGCGCCCCGACCGCCTTCGCTCCCCTCTCCCGCTTCTGGCCCACCGCCGACGGCTGGCTGCGTACCCACGCCAACTATCCGCACCACCGCGACCGCCTCCTTGCCTCCCTGAAGCTCACGGACACCGGCGACGACACGGAACTCGCCGCGCTCGTCGCCGCGGCCCTCGCCGAGCGGGAGGCCGCAGCGGTGGAGGAGGAGGTGTACGCGCACGGAGGGCTCGCCATCGCCGTCCGTACGCCCGGGCAGTGGGCCACGCACCCGCAGGGCGCCGAGGTCGCCCGCCGCCCGCTGCTGACCCTCGACCGGATCGCGGACGGGCCCATAAACACCCTGGGCGAGCCGTCCGGCGCGCTGCCCGCCGAGGGGCTGCGGGTGCTCGACCTCACCCGGGTCATCGCCGGTCCCGTCGCCACCCGCACCCTCGCCCTGCTGGGCGCCGACGTCCTGCGCATCGACGGCCCCGGCCTGCCCGAGAGCCCGGACGCCCACGCCGACACCGGCTTCGGCAAGCGCTCGGCCGTCCTCGACCTCGGGCGCCGCACGGACCGGGCCGTCTTCGAGGACCTGCTCGCCGCCGCCGACGTCGTGGTCACCGGCTACCGGCCCGGCGCGCTCGACCGGTACGGCCTGTCGCCCCGGGCGCTGGCCGAACGGCGGCCCGGCCTGGTCGTCGCCCGGGTCAGTGCCTGGGGCGGCCACGGGCCGTGGGGCACCCGGCGCGGCTTCGACAGCCTGGTGCAGGCGGCATGCGGCATCGCCGTCACCGAGGCGGGCCCCGACGGCCGGCCCGGCGCCCTGCCCGCCCAGGCACTGGACCACGGCACCGGCTATCTGCTCGCCGCCGCCGTGCTGCGCGCCGTCACCCTGCGGCACACGGCGGGCGGCACCCACCTGGCGGACCTCTCCCTCGCCCGCACCGCCGCCTGGCTGATGCGCGAGGTGCCGCGCGACACGGGTGAGCCCTCCGGCCCCTACGACGCGGACGCCCATCTGGCCGAGACCGAAGGCCCGTCGGGGCGGCTGCGGTACGCGCTGCCGCCGGTGGCCTTCGACGGCGGCCCGCGCGACTGGGCCCGGCCCCCGGGCCGCTGGGGGACCGACGCGCCGCGGTGGCGCTGAGGGCGGGCGACCGGGGGTTTCCCCAGACCTGGGCAGGAGTCCTGGTCGGCGGCGGTGGGAAGCAGTTCGATGTCCGTGGAGTGTCAGGGGGGCGCCGGGCGTACGGCGGCCCGTGTGAGGAGTTGAAGAGCCGTGGCCACGACCGTCCGCCGTGCCGTGTTGTCCCTGCCCGCCGCGCCGCTGGGGCCGGAGAATCCGCTGCCCCCGCTCGCCGCCCCCGGCGAGGCGCACCGCGTCGACCGCGCCCGGCTCGGCCCGCTCCCCGACGGCATGGCCCGCGGCATCGGCTACGCCCCGCTGCGCTCCCTGCTGCCCGTGCGCCGCCGTGACGACTACACCCGCACCCGGGTGCCCACCGACTTCGACGCGGTCGTCATCGAGAACGACCGGCTGCGCGCCACCGTCCTGCCCGGCCTCGGCGGCCGCGTCCACTCCCTCGAACACAAGCCGTCCGGCCGCTCCCTGGTCTACCGCAACCCCGTCTTCCAGCCCGCCGGCTTCGCCCTCAACGGCGCCTGGTTCTCCGGTGGCATCGAGTGGAACATCGGTGCCACCGGCCACGGCACGCTCTCCGTCGCCCCGCTGCACGCCGCCCGTGTGCCCGCGCCCGACGGGGGCGAGATGCTGCGGCTGTGGGAGTGGGAGCGGCTGCGCGACACGCCGTTCCAGGTCGACCTGTGGTTGCCCGACGGCTCCGACTTCCTCTACGCGGGCGTCCGCATCCGCAATCCGCACCACCGCACGGTGCCCGTCTACTGGTGGTCCAACACCGCCGTCCCCGAGACCCCGCACACCCGCGTCCTCGCCCCGGCCGACAGCGCCTGGCACTTCGGCTACGAACGCACGCTGCGCAAAGTGGCGGTGCCCGGGCAGGACGGCACCGACGGCACGTACCCGCTGGGCGGCGAGCCGCCCGCCGACCACTTCTACGACACCGCCGACGGCGCCCGGCCCTGGATCGCCGCGCTGGACGAGAGCGGCCGCGGCCTGGTGCAGACCTCGACCGGTCTGCTGCGCGGCCGCAAGCTGTTCGCCTGGGGTGCGGGCGCGACGGGGCGGCGCTGGCAGGAGTGGCTCACCGAGCCCGGCACGGGCGGCTACGCGGAGATCCAGGCCGGGCTCGCCCGCACCCAGCTGGAGCACGTGCCGCTGGAGGCGGGCGGCGAGTTCGCCTGGCTGGAGGCGTACGGGCCGCTGGCCGCCGACCCGCGGGCCGTGCACGGCACCGACTGGGCCGCGGCGCGAGCCGAGGCCGAGGCCCGCCTGGAGGCCGCGCTGCCGCGCACGCAGGTGGACGCCGCGTACGCCGCGTGGCGGCCGTACGCCGACCAGGAGCCCAAGGAGCAGCTGGCCACCGGCTCCGGCTGGGGTGCGCTCGAAGCCGAGCGGAGCGGCTTCACGCTGCCGGGCACGCCCTTCACGGCCGCAACGCTCGGCGCGCAGCAGCGGCCCTGGCGTCAGCTGTGGCACACCGGCACGCTCCGCGAGGACGGCCCGGAGCCCGGCCCGTCGCTGGTCGCCCCGCACTGGCGGGAGCTGCTGGAGGCCGCCGAGCCCGGCCCGCACGCCGCCTACCACCTGGGCGTCGCCCAGTGGCACGCGGGCGACCGCTCGCAGGCCGTGCGCAGCTGGGAGTGTGCCCTGCGGCTCGGGCTCGGCTGGCCCGCCCTGCGCTGCCTGGCCGCCGCCGACGCGGCCGACGGCCACCGTGCGCGGGCCGCCGACCGCTATGCCGCCGCCGTCGGCGCGGCCTGCACCGCCGGGGCGTCCCGCGCCGCGCTGTCCGCGCTCGGCCACGAGGCGGCCGAGGAGTTGCTGGCGGCGGACCGTGCGCAGGAGGCGGCGGAGGTCCTGGCGGGCCTGCCCGCCGCCACGCGGGCGCGCGGCCGCTTCCGGCTGCTGCAGGCGCGGATCCTGCTGGCGCTGGGGGAGGTTGCGGCGGCGCGGGCGGTCGTCGCCGAAGGGCTGGAAGTGGAAGACCTGAGGGAGGGTGAACAGGCCCTCGCCGAGCAGCTCTTCCCTGCCTGACGGCCCGGGTCAGCTCCTGCGGTCCACGTACTCGAACACCGATCCGTCGGGGTGACGCGCCACCAGGTTGCGTCCGATGGGGGTCGGCACGGGGCCCGCGATGATCTCCGCCCCCACCGTCCGGAGGTCGTCGAGCGCCTCGTCCACGTCGGTCACGGCGATCGTCGCCGTGATCTTCCGCAGGATGGACAGCTCCGCCTCCGGGCCGCTCATCAGGAAGAAGCAGCCGACGGCGGCGACCGAGACCCCGCCGCGCTGGAAGCGCAACGCCTGGGCCCCGGTCAGCCGTTCGTAGACGGCGATCGCCGCGTCCAGGTCACCGACACACACCCGTAGCGAAGTCCCGAGAATGTTCATGGAAACCAGGCTAGTTGGAGGAGCCGGTGCCGTGGGCGGGTCGCGGAGGATCACACACGACAGAGGAGTTCGCCGTTGAGCACCGCGAACCACGCGTCCTCGTGCCGCCCCCACGCACGCCAGGCCGCGGCGATCCGCTCCAGCCCCGCGCGGTCGGTGTGGCCGCCGTCCACCGCGAGGCGGGCGTAGTCGGAGGCGACGGTGCGGTCCGCCCACAGCCCGCTCCACCAGGCGCGTTCCGCGGCGCTCGCGTAGCACCAGGCGCTCGCGGTGGCGGTGGCGTCGGTCAGGCCCGCCCGGCGGGCCCAGGACAGCAGCCGCCGCCCGGCGTCCGGTTCGCCGCCGCCGGCCCGGGCGACGCGCTGGTAGAGGTGCTGCCAGTCGTCCAGGCCGGGGAGGTGCGGATACCAGGTCATGGCCGCGTAGTCCGCGTCGCGGACGGCGACGATCCCGCCGGGCCTGCACACCCGGCGCATCTCGCGCAGCGCGCCCACCGGGTCGCCGACGTGCTGGAGCACCTGGTGGGCGTGGACGACGTCGAAGGAGGCGTCCGGGAAGCGCAGCGCGGCGACGTCGCCGGTGACGAAGTCGGCGTTGTCCAGGCCGCGTTCGCGGGCGAGCGCGCGGGCCCGGCCGAGCACTCCCTCCGCCGGGTCGAGGCCGGTGACGCGGCCTTGCGGGACGAGCGCGGCCAGGTCGGCCGTGATGGTGCCCGGGCCGCAGCCGATGTCCAGGATCCGGTGGTGCGGTTCGAGCTCGGGCAGCAGGTAGGCGGCGGAGTTGGCGGCCGTGCGCCAGGTGTGCGAGCGCAGGACGGACTCGTGGTGGCCGTGGGTGTAGACGGCCTCGTGGGCGTTGCCGGGCATGACGGTCCCCTTTTCGGAAAGCGGCGCTGTCGGTGCCTCAACGGTACGCAGTCGTCTCGCATGACGAGAGTGGTGTCTTGCGATACGGGACGCCTCGTCACTCCCGCGCCCGTGTCGCCCCGCCCGCGCCTCCTTGATCTGCGAAGGTGGACGGAAGACCGGGCGAGGTATGCGAGGTACGGAGGTACGTACGGATGCTCAAGGACTCCCCGGCACCCGCGCTCCCGCCCCCCGAGCACGGTCTGCCCGTGGTTCCCGAGGTCGCCGCGCACCTGGCCCGGGCCGCCGGGCGCGCCACGGCGGAGCCGGTCGGCGGCGGCGAGGAACTGCGCGCCGCCGCGGCCGGATACTGGGCGCGGCGGGGGCTGCCGACCTCGCCCGGACACGTCCTCGCGGCCCCCGGCGCCCAGCCCCTGCTGCTGGCCCTGCTCGCCTCGGCGGGCGGCGAAGTGCTGCTGACCCGGCCGTGTGCCCCCTGGTACGGGTCGCTGGCCCGGCTCGCCGGCAGGCTCGCCTACCACGTGGCCGTACCGGCCGAGTGCGGCGGCGTGCCCGACCCGTTCGCGCTGCTGGAGACCGTGACCCGGATCCGGGCCGAGGGCGGGCGGCCGCGTTTCCTGGTGCTGTCGGTGGCCGATGAGACCACCGGGACGGTCGCGCCGCCGGAGATCCTGCACGAGGTCCTGGAGGCCGCGGCCGCCGAGGAACTGACCGTCGTCAGCGACGAGACCTGGCGCGACACGCTCCACCACCCGCTCGGCACGGTGTTCGTCGGGCCGGCCGAGATGTACCCGGACCGCGTCATCGTCCTGACCGACCTCGCCGGCGCCCTCACCCCCAGCGCCTGGCCCGTCGCCGCCGCCCGCTTCCCCGAGGGCGGCGTCGGTCCCGCGCTGCGCGCCCGGTCCCTGACGGTGCTGAGCGCGCTGCGGGCCGAACTGCCGCCGCCCGTCTCGGCGGCCGCCCGCTACGCGCTGGCCGAGCCGGAGCCTGTGCGCGCCCGGACCGCGGCCGCCACCCGGCTCTACGGCACCCTGGCCGCCGCCGCCCGCGAGCGGCTGGCCACCGCCGGGGTGCTGTGCCGCCCCCCGCAGACCGGCCCCCACCTCTACGCCGACCTGGGCGAGCTGCGCACCGCCCTCGCCGCCCGCGGCATCACCGACTCCGTCGAGCTGGAGGCCCACCTCGGCAAGGCGCTGGGCCATCCGGCGCCGGGCGGCCACCGGTTCGGCGACGACCCGGACGCGCTGCGGGTGCGGCTGTCCATCCCGCCGCTGCTGGGCACCACCGACGAGCAGCGGCAGCGCGCCCTCGACGCGCCCGACCCGCTGCACGTGCCGGATGTCGTCGCGGCGTTGTCCACTTTTGCATCGGCGTTCAGTGAACTCGCCGGCGCCTGATCTACCGTCGGTCGGTGGGCGGACCGCCGCGCGGGCCGCGCACCGCACCACACCGGTTCCCCACGAATGGAGCCCCAGATGACCGAACAGACCGAGCGCCCACTCGCGGAACCCCGCCCCCTCGGCGAGATCCGGTCCTGGCCCCGGTCGTTCGCCGACCGTCTCACCGCCCCGCTGCCGGGCGTACGCGCACTGGCCCGGCTCGCCCGCGAAGGACGGCTGCGCCCGAGCGCGGACGCGCTGCGGGAGATCCCCGACCTGCCCCTGGAGCCCGGCCCGCTGCCCGCCGTCGACGCCACGACCGTCGCCGTCACCTGGGCGGGGCACGCCAGCTGGGTGGTGCGGGTGGGCGGGCTCACCATCCTGACGGACCCGGTGTGGTCCCGCAGGATCCTCGGCACCCCGTCCCGCGTCACCCCGGTCGGGGTGCGCTGGGCGGATCTGCCGCGGATCGACGCCGTCGTCATCAGCCATAACCACTACGACCACCTCGACGCCCCCACCCTCAAGCGGCTCCCGCGCGAGACGCCCCTCCTCCTCCCGGCCGGCCTCGCGTCCTGGGCCCGGCGCCGCCGCTTCACCCGCGTCACCGAACTCGACTGGTGGGAGGCGGTCGAGCTGCCGGGGCCGGCCGGTCCGGTCCGCTTCGACTTCGTCCCCGCGCACCACTGGAGCAAGCGCACCCTCACCGACACCTGCCGTTCGCTGTGGGGCGGCTGGGTGCTGACCGCGCCGGAGGGGCAGCGGGTGTACTTCGCGGGCGACAGCGGCTACGGCTTCTGGTTCGAGCGGATCGGCGGCCGTTACCCGGGCATCGACATCGCCATGCTGCCCATCGGCGCCTACGACCCGCGCTGGATGCTGGGGCCGGTCCACACCGACCCGGAGGAGGCGGTCCGTGCCTGCCAGGATCTGGGCGCCCGGGTGATGGCGCCGATGCACTGGTCGACCTTCCTGCTCTCCGCCGAGCCGCCGCTGGAACCGCTGCACCGGGTGCGCGCCGCGTGGGAGGCGGCGGGCAGATCGCGGCAGGACCTGTGGGACCTGCCCATCGGCGCCTCGCGGGTGCTGTCGCCGGTGCAGCTGAGCGACCCCCCGTAGGCGCCGCCCGGCTCAGGCGACGGCCACCGCCACGGCGCCCGCGTGCCCCTCCCCCACCGCGACGTCGGTCAGCGTCCAGCCCGGCGGCGAGGCCGGGGCGGCCCCCGACCCCACGTACGTCACCGCCGGGCTCTCGGAGAGCCCCGTGCCCGTCCCCTTGAGGTACGCCTCCTTGCGCGTCCAGCACCGGGCGAAGGCCAACGGCCGCTCGGCCAACGGCAGCGCGTCGAGCTCGGCGGTCTCCAGCGGATGCAGCATCCGCGCCACTTCCGCCACCACGGACTCGGGCTGCTCCGTCTCCACGTCCGCCCCGATCGGGGTGTCGGCAAAGGCGAACAGCGCCAGGTCCCCGGTGTGCGAGAGGTTGAAGTGCAGCCCCGTCGCACCGGCCACGGCAGGGCGGCCGTGCGGCCCGCCGCAGCCGGGGCACGGCTCACGCGTGAGCTCGACCGCCGCCGGATCCAGCCCGAGATACGCCCCGAGCAGGCTGCGCAGCCCGAGATGGGCGGCGACATAACGCTCGCGATGGAGCTGCCGGATGAAGGCGGCGGCACGCTCGCGCTCGCCCGCGTCGAGAACGCGCTCGTACTCCTCGGGCGGTACGGGCGCGTGGTCGCCGATGCGCAGCAGCCACACCTGCGGCGGGCCGCCGGGCGACCAGCGTCCCGGGAGGGGGTCCTCACCCAGCAGCCACGGGCCGTCCATCAGTTCGTCTCCCCCAGGTATCCGGTCACCGCCCCTGTGCGTGCGCACAGCCGGTGTGGCAGATGATCAGGCTACCGGTGCGCGGGGGTGCCCGGCATGTCCGGTGGGGTGATACCGAAGGACCGGACATACAGCGCCAGTTCGGCCTCAAGCGCACGGATCAGCGAGTCGGCGCGCCGGAAGCCGTGGCGCTCGCCCTCGAAGGCCAGGTGTGTGTGGTCCACGCCCCGCCCGGCCGTCGCCGCGAGCAGCAGCTCGCCGTGCTCGGGCGGGCAGATCGGGTCGTCCAGCCCTTGCAGGAGCAGGTACGGGGCGGATATTCGCTCGGCCCGGCTCAGCGGCGAGCGGTCGCGGTAGCGTTCCGGCACCTCGGCGAACGGGCCGATGAGGCTCTCCAGATAGGCCGCCTCGAAATCATGCGTGCCGCCCTCGGCCCAGGCCATCGGCTCGATCAGCGGACAGGCGAGCATGGCGCAGGCGTAGAGGTCGGTGGAGGCCAGCGAAGCCGCTGCGGTCCAGCCGCCCGCGCTGGCGCCGCGGATCCCGAGCCGGGCCCGGTCGGCGGTGCCTTCCGCGGCGAGCGCCTCGGCGACAGCCGCGCAGTCCTCGACGTCGACGACGCCCCAGCGCTCGCGCAGCCGGTTGCGGTACTCCCGCCCGTAGCCGGTGGAACCGCCGTAGTCGACGTCGACGACGCCGATGCCGCGCGAGGTGAAATAGGCGATCTCCAGGTCGAGCACGAGGGCCGAGCGGCTGGTGGGGCCGCCGTGGGCCCAGACCACGAAGGGGGGCAACTCGCCTGCGGGGGCGGTGTGGCCGGGGTTGCGCGGCGGATGGACCCGGGCGTGGATCTCCCGGCCGCCGGGGCCGGTGAACGTCCTCACGTGCGGCTCGGGGTAGTAGGCGGGGTCCACGGCATCGGTGTGCCGGGCGCCGACGGCACGGGCCCGGCCCGTGCATGTGTCGAGCTCCACCACTTCGTACGACGTGCGGGGGCTCGCCGCGACGCCGATGACGCGCGTGCCGGTCGCCTCCAGGGTGGGGGCCCATTCCGTCCACGGCCCGGCGGCATCCACCAGCTCCCCCGTCTCCGGGTCGAGGATGCCCAGGCGCTGGGCGCCCCGGCCGTGGACGACCGCGATCAGGCCGTTGGCCAGCGGGGCGAACCAGCGCTGCCCCAGCCGCCAGAGGGGACCGGCGAACTCCTCCTCGCGCGGACAGAGGTTGACGCTCACCACGCCCTGCCCCGCCGACTCGCCCCCGGCGTCGAGACGGTGCAGATTCCACCATCCGGTGCGGTCGGTCACGGCGAGCAGTGCGCCGTCCCGCCCCCACTCGACCTGGGCCACGGACTCCTCCGGGCCGCCCAGGACTGTCCGGGCACCGCGGAAGCGGCCGTCCGGGCCGACTTCGGCCACCCGCAGCTCCGTGCCGTCCCACGGCATGCCCGGGTGGCCCCAGGCGAGCCAGGCCACCCGCCCGCCGTCCGGGGAGAGGCGTGGGCCGGTGACGAAGCGGTGCCGGCCGTCGCTCAGGGCGCGCAGCGCCGAGCGGTCGGAGGCGGCGCTTCCGTCCAGCGGCACGGAGACGATGAGCCGCCGTACGTCACCGGGCCGCTCGCCGGTGAACTCCTCCAGCACGCACCACACTTCGCCCCGCTCCCACAGCAGCACGGGGTCGGCCCAGCGCAGGCCGCCGCCCACGGCCGACAGCGGCGTCAGCGCTCTGGGCGCCCGGCCCTCCGGGGCGTCGGGCTCCCAGGCGTACAGCCGCTGATCGCCGTCGTGGACGAAGACCACCAGCGGGCCGCCCGCCGGCCGGGGAGCGGCGGCCCACGGGCGGCCGCCGTACTCGTGCACCCGGCTGCGCACGTCCCACGGCGCCTCCAGGGCCGGGGCCTCGACCCCGTCGGAGGCCCGCCGCACCAGCGTGCACCGGCCCCCCTCCGCGGGGCGCGGGGCGACCCACCACGCCTCCTCGCCCACCAGACCCACGAAGTCCGGCCGACCGCCGCGCCGCGCGGCGAGTGCGGCATCGACGGGGGAGCGCCAGGCTCCGTAGGGCGCCGTGGTCACCATGTCTGCTATGCCTCCTTGTCGTTCATCACAAAGCGGTCGAGCACGCGGACACCGAAGTGCAGCGCCTCGACGGGCACCCGTTCGTCGACGCCGTGGAAGAGCGCCTGGTAGTCGAAGCCGGGGGGCAGCTTCAGGGGGGAGAAGCCGTAGCCGGTGATGCCCAGTTCGGAGAACTGCTTGGCGTCGGTGCCGCCCGACATGCAGAACGGCACGGCGTGCGCCCCGGGGTCGAAGTGCTCCAGGGCCGCGCGCATCCGCGCGAACACCGGGGAGTCCACGGGCGCTTGGAGCGCCTCGCCGTGGTTGTGGAACTCCCAGTCCACGTCCGGGCCGGTCAGGCGGTCCATGGTGGTGCGGAACTCCTCGCCCCCGCCCGGGACGGTCCGGCCGTCCACGAATCCGACGGCGCTGCCGGGGATCACATTGATCTTGTAACCGGCGTCCAGCATGGTCGGGTTGGAGCTGTTGCGGACCGTCGGCGCCACCAGGGCGGCGGCCGGGCCGAGCTTGCCCAGCAGCCCGTCCGCGTCGAAGTCCGGGGCGTCCACGTCCGCCTCGATGCCGTGCAGGGCGGCGATCTCCCGTAGCGCCGCCTTGACGGTCGGTCCGAGGCGCACCGGCCACTGGTGCTCGTTGATCCTGGTCACGGCGGCGGCGAGCCTGCCCACGGCGTTCTGCTTGTTGACCTTCGAGCCGTGCCCGGCTCTGCCCCGCGCCGTCAGCTTGACCCACGCGGTGCCGCGCTCGCCCGCGCCGACCGGATACAGCCGCAGCCCGGCGTCCGCGTGGAAGGTGTACGCGCCCGATTCGCCGATGCCCACCGTGCAGCCGCGGAACAGCCCGGCGTGCTCGCGGGCGAGGAAGGCGGCTCCGGCAAGGGCGTTGTCCTCCTCGTCGGCGGTGAAGGCGAGGACGATGTCGTGCGGCGGCCGCACCCCGGCGCGGGCCCAGGCCCGCACGGTCGCGAGGAACATCGCGACCGTGTTCTTCATGTCGACGGCGCCCCGGCCCCACACCACCCCGTCGCGGACCTCGCCCGAGAAGGGGTGCACGCTCCAGTCGGCCGGCTCCGCGGGCACCACGTCGAGGTGGCCGTGCAGCAGCATGCCCACCGCGGCCGGATCGGCGCCGGGGATCCGGGCGACCACGTTCGTGCGCCCCCGGTCCTTCTCCAGCAGGACGGGCTCGATGCCGGTCTCGGCGAGCCGCTCGGCGACGTACTCGGCGGCGGGCCGCTCCCGGCAGTCGCCCGCGCCGCGGTTGGTGGTGTCGATGCGGATCAGATCGGAGGTGAAGCGCACCACCTCCTCCAGCGCCCGCTCGTCCACTCTCTCCCTTGCGCCGCCCCCGTTGACGTGATCAGTCATGACGTTCCTCCACCACGGCTCCGGCCGGACTCCAGCACCACCGACCGTAAGCGGCGGCGGCCGGAAGTCCCGGGCACCCGCGAGGCGAGCCGCACGCAGCCCACCCGAACGCCCGTGCCACCGGAGATCAGGATCTTCATGACCGGCACGCTACGCGTCGGCGAACGCCCGGACCAGGCCTGTGGATAACTTCGGGGGCACGACCCGGCGGCGGGGCCCGGCGCGGGGTCAGTGCCGCCGCATCACCCCTTGCCCGTTCGTTCCCGCGGTGCGCAGGGCCTGGCTCACCGCCAGTTCCCGGTAGACGAGGAGATGGGCTCGTCCAGGAGGAGCAGGGAGGGGCGGACGAGGAGGGCTCGGGCCAGGTGCCGGCCACCACATGGGCCGGTGAGCGCGCGGCCAGGAAGCAGACCGAGGTGGAGTCCAGGCCACCGGAGAGGTCGCAGCTGACCACGCCTCCGGCGTCCGTACGGGCGTCGACGGCCTGTGACAGCGCCTCACGCGCCAGGGGGGCGCCCTCGGCCAGGGAGAGCGTCGGCTCGGGAGGCGTCCACCAGCGCGAGCGCCGGGTCGTCCGGCCGTCGGGCGCGATGATCAGCGCCTCCTCGTGGGGCACGGCCGTGACGCCGCGCCAGAGCGAGGTCTCGAAGAGCGGGTAGGGGACGGGCCACAGCAGCCGCACGGCCAGCCGCTCCTCGTCCGGCTCTTCGCCGGTGGCCGCGGCGAGGACGTCGGCACTGGTGGCCGCCACCTGTACGCCGTCGACGGCCGCGTGGAAGACCAGGCGGAGGCCGGATCCGGTCCCCTGCACCCGCAGCCGTCCGTCCAGCGCGGCGACGAGGTGGAAGCTGCCGGGGAGCCGGCGCGCCAGGGCGTCGAGTTCGGTGAGGTCACGCAACCGGTGTGCGTACCTCTTGAGTTCGTCCGCGTCGACCGGAGCGCATCCCACCACGGCGATGGCGGCCCGTCCGGCCTGGGCGGTGACGATTTCCCGGCCGCTCCACCGGCCGACCAGCCAGGGCCGACCCTAGGAGTGCGCCAGGATACGGGCTTCTGGGCGGCGGAAGGAGCGGGCCGCGACGAGCGCGTCCTCGCAGCCCGGAAGGACCGCGAAGTGTGCGTCACCGGGACCCACTCCCCCCGCCTCGTGCGGCGTAAGCATGGCGTCGAGCGAACCTCTGCACGAAGAACGATGCCATGTCCAATGTGACGTTCGATGCGATGCGGTCGTGGTCCGGGCTAGCGGCCGGCCGCTCGTGAGGGGCGGTGCACCAGCGCCTGCTCGCACCACACCGTCTTGCCGCGCGCCGTATGGCTGGCGCCCCACTCCCGTGCCATGGCGCTCACCACCCGCAGCCCGCGCCCCGACTCCTCGTCGAGGCCGCTGCCCGACAGCGCCGGGAGGGTGTGGTCGTCGTCCGTGACCTCGCACAGCAGCACGTCGGTGCGCACCAGCCGCAGCCCCACCGACCGGGTCCGGGCGTGACGCACGGCGTTGCCGACCAGTTCGCCGACGAGCACCTCCATGGTCGGCGCCGCGTCCGCCAGCCCCCAGGCGGCCAGCCGCTCCCGGGCCAGGCGGCGGGCGCGGGCGGCCTCCCGGGGCTCGGGCGCGAGCTGCCACTCCGCCACGTGTTCGGCCGGGATGCCGTTGAGCCGGGCCATCAGCAGGGCCACGTCGTCCTTGCGGCCGTCGCCGTTGTTGAGGGCGCGGATGATGGTGTCGCAGGCGTCGTCCATGGAGGCGGCCGGGTGGGCGGCCGACTCGCACAGGGCCGCCAGCCCCGCCCCGATGTCCTGGCCGCGGACCTCCACCAGTCCGTCGGTGCACAGCACCAGCCGGTCGCCGGGGGCCACCGGCACCGCCGCCGCCTCGAAGGGCACCCCGCCGACGCCTATGGGCGCGCCGGTGGGCAGCTGCAGCAGCTCGCTGCGGCCGTCCGCGGCCCGTACGAGCACCGGCGGGATGTGGCCCGCGTTGGCGATGCGCAGTTCCGAGCGGATCGGGTCGTACACCGCGTAGAGGCAGGTGGCCAGGTAGTGCTCGCCGAGCCGCTGGGCCAGGTCGTCGAGGTTGCGCAGGAGCCGCTCGGGCGGCAGGTCGAGGGCGGCCATGGTCTGCACGGCGGTGCGCAGCTGGCCCATCATGGCGGCCGAGTGCAGGCCGTGGCCCATGACGTCGCCGACGACGAGCGCGGTGCGCGAGCCGGGCAGCTTGATGCTGTCGAACCAGTCGCCGCCCACCCGGCCGAGCCGGGTGCCGGGCAGGTAGCGGGTGGCGGTGTCGCAGCCCGCCGTGCGCGGGGTGAGCTGCGGCAGCATGCTGTCCTGGAGGGTGTCGGCGACGTTCTCCTGGTAGGTGTACATCCGGGCGTTGTCCAGCACGAGCCCGGCTCGGGCCGCGAGTTCGGCGCCGGTCGTGCGGTCCATGTCGTCGAACGGCTCGCGTCCCTCACGGCGCATCAGCACCATGAAGCCCAGGACCACGTGGCGGGCCTTGAGGGGGACGACGAGCATCGACCGGCCGTTGATCAGGGGCCGCAGGTCGCGCTTCTCGAACCGCTCGGAGATGCGGTTGCCCAGCTCTTCGGTGATGCGCGGGATGAGCACCGGCTCGCCGGTGACCATGCACTGGAAGAACGGGGTGTGTTCGGGGAAGGCGATGGCCTCGCCGACGGGGACGGTGTCGTCCCAGCGGCCCGGTTCGTCGTTGTGCTCGACCGAGACGCGGTGCCAGACGGTGGTGACGTCGGGCGGGCCGTCCGGGAAGCCCTCCCCGGCCAGGACCGCGGCGCGCAGATGCGTGCCCGCGAAGTCGGTGAAGCGGGGCACGGCCGCACTGGTGACCTCGCGGATGGTGCGTTCGAGGTCGAGGGAGGTACCGATGCCCTTGCTGACCTCGTTGAGGAACTCCAGGCGCTCGCGGACGGCGGCGTGCTCCAGATCGGGCTCGCCGGCAGCGCGCACCTCGGTGGCCGGCGCGTCGGCGGCCGGGACGCGGGAGCGGCGCCCGGCGTGCCGGGGCGTACCCCAGTCGTGGGTGACGGGGATCCGCTCGTGGCGGCTGATCTCCAGGACGGGGTAGCCCAGTTCGAGGACCTGGGCGGCGATGCGGCCGCAGGCGGCGGGGCCCATGTTGGGCAGGATGTCCGGGAGCCGCCCGGCGAGCAGGGTGGCGTCGGGGAAGTCGGTGTGCGGGGCGAAGGCCGGGGCGATGCGCCTGCTCTCCTCGACGGGCAGGGCGCCCGCGTCGGCGGCGAGCATCAGCAGCCGCTCGGGGCCGGGCCCGGCCAGCGGATACGCCCACCAGATCACGTCGAGCCGGCCGGGTGGGCGGCCGGTGGAGCGGGCGCGTCCGGCGCGGGCGTAGCCGGGGGCGAGGGGGATGGTGTCGAGCTCGGCTCCGAGGCCGTCGGCCGGCCCGTATTCGGCGCTGTCGGCCGCCGTGCAGCCCTCGGCGTCGCCCAGCGCGCCGTAGACGGGCATGAGATCGGCGGCGGGGCTGCCGACTGCCTCTTCACGGCCGGGCCCGAAGAGCTTGCGCGCTCCACTGCTCCAGTGCGTCACCAGCCCGTCGGAGCCGACCACGACCACCGCAAGCGGAACCCGTCCGGGGATGGATTCGGACGTGCCACTGTCCATGGGTGGTCGCTCCTTCGCACGCATACCGCATGATCGGCCCACCCCTACCACCGTAGGGCCCCCGGCCCGCCCGATGTGGACGGTTGCCCGAATCGGTCGTGTGCCGGGGCGGGCGGGCAGGCTCTAGTCCGCGTGGCCGAGTTGGAGATCCCGCTCGGTACGTCCGCCGCCCGCGACTTGGAGGACGGTGGCGACCGGCGGGTAGCCGGCGGCGACGACGGTGTACTCGCCGGCCGAGAGGTCCACGAAGCGGAATGTGCCGTCGGCCCCGGTGACGGCGGAGTCCACGACGTTGCCGGCCGCGTCCAGCAGGGTCACGCGGGCGTCCTCGACGGGCCGTCCGGCGCCTGCCCGTACGGTGCCGCGCAGCACGGCGCCGCCCGCGAGCTCGATGTCCTGCCAGGTCTCGCGGGCGGACTGGACGGTGACGGGCAGCGCGGTCGGCCGGAAGGCGGGGGCGCTGGATGCGAGGGTGTACTCGCCGGCCACCAACTCGGCGATCACATAGCCGCCTTCGTGCCCGGTGCGGGTGGAGGCGACGACTTCGCCGTGCACGTTGGTGAGGGTGACCAGGGCCTCGCGCACCGGGCTGCCGTCGGCGGTGCGCACGGTCCCGGCGAGGCGTCCGGCGCCGCCCAGGACCACGTCGAGCTCGACGGGCCGCTCGCCGATGGTGACGGTGACGGCCTGCGGCTGGTGTCCTCCGGCGGCGGCGATCAGGACGTACGAGCCGGTGCCGGGCGTGCTGAGCGCGTACCGCCCGTCCTCGCCGCTCGCCCCGCGGCCGATCTGGCGGCCCTGGACGTCGATGAGGGTGAGGGCGGCGCGGGGCACGGTGGTGCCGTCGTGGTGCTGGACGGCACCGGTGACGGGGATGCCCGCGACGAAGGGCGCGGGGTCGGCCGGGGCCGCGGTGCGCGCGGCCGGGACGGTGGGGGGCTCCGGCGGGTTGCGCTGCTCCGTGGGGGCTTCCGGGGAGGTGTGCGCCATGGTGACGGGTTCGGTGGCGGCGTGCGGGATCGTGGCGGCTTCGGAGGCGTTGTGGGACACCAGTGGTTTCTCTTTCAGCAGGAAGGCGAGCAAAAAGCCCACGATGAGCACCGGTACGAGGTAGAGGAAGATCCGCGGCATGGCGTCGGCGTAGGCCCGGACGTAGGCGTCGCGCAGGGGTGCGGGCAGGGCGTGCACCAGCTGGGGGGTGAGGGAGTCCGGGGCCGGGAGTCCGGCGCGGTGCGGCAGTTCGGCGGCCAGGCGGGCGGCGAGGCGGTGGGCGAAGAGCGTGCCGAAGACCGCGGCGCCGACCGAACCGCCGATCTGCCGGAAGTAGTTGTTGGCGCTGGTGGCCGTGCCCAGGTCGGCGGGGTGCACGGAGTTCTGCACGGCGAGCACGAGCACGGGCAGCGACAGGCCGATGCCGATGCCGAGGATGGCCATCCAGAGGCTGTAGACCAGCCGCCCGGTCTGGGTGTCGAGATGGGAGAGCAGGTACATGCCCTCGGCGGAGAGGGCGCCGCCGAGGATGGGCAGCAGCTTGTAGTGGCCGGTGCGGCTGATGAGGTGTCCGCCAAGGAGCGAGGCCATGACGATGCCGCCCATCATGGGCAGCATCAGAAGGCCGGATTCGGTGGCGCCGACGCCGTCGACCATCTGCAGAAAGGTCGGCAGGTAGCTGGCGGCACCGAAGAGGGCGACCCCCGTGATCGCACCGACGAGCGCGGTGACGGTGAAGACCGAGTCGCGGAACAGGTGCGGTGGGATGATCGGTTCTGCGGCGAAGTTCTCGACGACGACGAAGAGCAGGGCGGTGCCGATGGCGCCCGCGCCCAGCCCGAGGACGGTGCGGGAGGTCCAGGCGTATTCGGTGCCGCCCCAGGTGGTCAGCAGCACCAGGCAGGTCGAGGAGGCCGTGAGCAGCAGCGCGCCGAGCACGTCGAAGCGGGCGCGGCGCGGCGGCTTGGGCAGCTTGAGGCCTGCGGCCACGACGGCGAGCGTGACGAGGCCGAAGGGGACGTTGAGGTAGAAGCACCAGCGCCAGGAGGCGTGGTCGGTGAAGAACCCGCCGATCAGCGGCCCGGCGACGGAGGCGAGTCCGTAGGCGGCGCTGATGACGCCCATGTAGCGGCCGCGCTGCCGGACGGGGACGATGTCGGCGATGATGGCCTGGACGCCGATCAACAGCCCGCCCGCGCCGATGCCTTGCAGGGCCCGGAAGGCGATGAGCTGGTCCATGGTGCGGGACCAGCCCGCGAGCCCCGAGCCCACGACGAAGACGACGATCGCGAAGACGAAGACGGTCTTGCGGCCGGAGAGGTCGCCGAGCTTGCCGTAGAGCGGCAGGACGACGGTCGAGGTGAGCAGATAGACGGTGACGGCCCAGGACATCCGGTCCAGGCCGTGGAGTTCGCCCACGATCTTCGGCAGCGCGGTGGCCACGACGGTCTGGTCGAGCGCCGCGAGCAGCAGCGTGAGCATC
The DNA here is from genome assembly GCF_014203555.1 of Streptomyces olivoverticillatus. Taxonomy (GTDB): domain Bacteria; phylum Actinomycetota; class Actinomycetes; order Streptomycetales; family Streptomycetaceae; genus Streptomyces; species Streptomyces olivoverticillatus. Next base: position 104,106 of record NZ_JACHJH010000007.1, read on the forward strand.
AGCCCGGTGAAGACGAGCCGCACTCTGGCGGGGCCTGGCCGTGCTTGCCGGTCGGCAGGGGCCGGCTCGGGCGTGGGCGGGGGAAGCGTCCTGTGGCTCTTCACCAAGGTGGTCTCGAAGGTGGACCCGCCCACGTACTGCTCCCGTCGTCGCGCCTGCGTCGCCGCCCATTTCTCGCATTACGCGACAACGGCCAGCAAGCGCGACGATTCACCTGGGAGCGTCGAACGAGGGGCTTTCTGCCGGTCGGAGGCGGTTTCCGGACACCGGCCCGCCGCCGGGAAAACCACTCGAACCGGTGACTTGGCCGGTTATCGGCCGGCGCCCGGCTTGCCCTCGACCTCGGCCGCGAGCCTGTCGAGGACGGCGTCGTAGATCCGGCCGAGGCCCTTGGGCGCGAAGGTCCGCTCGAAGAATCCGCCGATGCCCGAGGCGCCCGTCCAGGTGGTGTGCACGACGACCTTGGAGCTGCCCTCGCCGGCGGGGGTGACGGTCCAGGTGGTGACCATGGTGGAGTTGCGGTCCTTCTCCACCAGCTGTCCGGTGGAGGGCTCGGAGACCTCCAGCAGGCAGTCCCGGACGCGCTTGCTGGTGGCCTGGAGCTTCCAGCGGACCAGGGTGCCCTCGCCGTCGCCGCCCTCGCGCACCTCGTACTCGCTGAAGTGCTCGGGCAGCAGCTTGGCGCGCGTGCCGCTGTAGTCCGCCAGCGCGTCGAACACGTCCTCCGCGCCCGCTGCGATGTTCCGCTCCGTGGTGGCCTCGACCTGGCCCATGGCTTGTCCTCCCGGACGTCGTGCTTGCCTGCCTGTATGCGGCAAGCCAACCACCATCGCCACACCCGCCCAAATCGGGGTCGGCACGGTTCGGCATACCGGAATATCTTCTGCCCGCAGGCGTCGGGGGGCGCTAGCGTGCCGCCATGGTGCGGATACGGACGATGACCGAGGCCGATGTCGACACCGTCGCCGAGATCCGGGTACGGGGCTGGCAGGCGGCGTACGCCGGGCTCATGCCGCAGGCCTTCCTGGACGCCATGAGCGTCACCGAGGAGAAGGCCCGCCGCCGCGACATCTGGCAGGCCACGCGGGGGCACCGCATCAACCTGGTCGCGGAGGACGAGGGGCGCGTGGCCGGCTGGGCCTGCTACGGCCCCGAGCGCGAGGGCCCCGCGGGCCACGGCGAGCTCTACGCCCTCTACGTACGTCCGAGTCTGATCGGCACCGGCATCGGCCGGGCGCTGTGCTGTGCGGCACTCGTGGGTGCGGCGGAGTGCGGGTATGCGCGGATGGTGTTGTGGGTGGTGAAGGGCAACACACGCGCCCGGCGGTTCTATGAGCGCGCCGGGTTCGCGGCCGACGGTGCGGAGGAGGCGTACGACGTCGGCGGGACGCCCGTGCCGGAGGTGCGCTACGTGCTGGAGCCGGTCCGCGCGCCGTGAGCGCCGCCGCCCCGGCCATTCAGCCGGGCCAGGGCCGTCAGCGCGGCCGGGCGCAGGCGTTCGTGCTCGCGGGCGGCGACGAGCGTGGCCTCGGCGCGGCGGTCGCCGAGGATGCCGAGCCCCTCCACACAGGCGCGGGCGACGGGCCAGCAGTGATCGCGGGCGGCCAGCAGCCGTTCGAGGGTGGACAGCAGGGCGGGCACGGACTCGGGGGCACGCAGCTCGGTGAGGAGGCGGACGGGGTGGATGGCGTAAGCGGTGCGCAGCGGATTGGTGGCCAGGGCCGCGGCGGCGCGGGCGGTGCGGGGGTCGCGGAGGCGGGCGAGGACATGGGCGGCGGTGGCACAGCGGACGGGTTCGCGGTAGTTGAGGAGGAGAACGAGCGTTTCGAAGGCTCGCCGGTCGCCCCGGCTGCCGAGCGCGTAGGCGGCGATCTCCCGGGCCCACAGCGGCCGTTCGGGGGCGACGAGGACCTCGGCGAGTTCATCGCGGGCGGCGCGGCCGTCGGTGCGGACGAGGGCGAGCAGCTTCTGGTACGCCGAGAGCTCTGCCGGGGAGACCAGTTCGGCCCGTACCCGCTTCAGCAGTGCACGGAATTCCTCTTCCATTTCCCGCTCTCCTCCCCGAGTGGCCTGGACCACATCACCACATCGTAAGTCGCGCGCCCACCCTCTGGCGCTCTTGGTTACCGGTGAGTTAATCTCCCCGGCACGAGCAGTACTTCCCGCTGCGGCGGCCTGGTGACGCAGGCGCCGCGGCCGTGACTGCCCGGACGTCGGTTCGTCGGTTCGGCACGTCGAGAGCGGCAGGGCCCCGGGATAGGGCCCGCCGGTCGCACAACTCCCGCCCCGTGGACGCCCCTTACCCGTCCCCGGAAACCGTCAGTCGCCGCGCCCTCTTCATGGGCCGCGGGCCGCCGTCCTCCCCGTGCACGCCGGATGCCCCGCACGGGGAACACCCTCTGGAGCTTCGTGATGGACCGTACGTCCGCCTCCTCCCCCGAGCCGTCCCCCCTCTCCCCCCTTTCTTCTTCCCTCAAAACCGTCGCCGTGATCGGCCTCGGCACGATGGGCACGGGCATCTCCGAGGTGCTCGCCCGGTCGGGCCGGGACGTCATCGGCATCGACGTCGCCGACAGTGCCACGGCGCGGGCCACCGCGGTCCTCGGGGCGGCGCTCGACCGTGCGGTGGCCCGCGGCCGGATCACCGAGGAGCAGGGCCGGCAGGCGCTGGCCCGCTTCCGCACCTCCACCGATCTGCGCGACGCCGCCGACGCCGACCTGGTGATCGAGGTCGTGCCGGAGAACTACGCGCTCAAGCACGAGGTCTTCACCGCCCTCGACGCGATCGTGCGCCCCACCACGATCCTGGCGACCGGCACCAACGCCCTGTCGGTGACGCGGCTGGCCGCCGACTCCGCCCGCCCCGAGCGGGTGCTCGGCCTGCACTTCTTCCACCCGGTGCCCGCGATGCAGCTGGTCGAGGTGGTCTCCTCGGTGCTCACCGCGCCGACCGCCGTCACCGCCGTCACCGAGCTCGCCCAGGAGCTGGGCAAGGAGCCGCTGCGGGCCGCCGACCGGCCCGGCTTCATCGCCGACGGGCTGCTGTTCGGCTACCTCAACCAGGCCGCGGCGATGTACGAGTCGCACTACGCCTCGCGCGAGGACATCGACGCGGCGATGCGGCTGGGCTGCGGCCTGCCGATGGGCCCGCTCGCCCTGCTCGACATGATCGGCATCGACACCGCCCGCACCGTGCTGGAGGAGCTGTACGCGGCCTCCGGCGACCGGCTGCACGCGCCCGCCCCGGTCCTCAAGCAGCTGGCCGCGGCCGGGCTGACCGGCCGCAAGGCGGGCCGCGGCTTCTACGCCTACGAGGCACCCGGTTCCGAGGTGGTCGCCGCGGACGCGCTGACCCCGGCCGCGGCGGCCGGCCGCACCGCCGGGCGCGAGGTGCGCACGGTGGGCGTCGCGGGTTCGGGCACCATGGCCAGCGGGATCGCCGAGGTGTTCGCCAAGGCGGGCTACCGGGTGGTCCTCGCGGCCCGCTCCATGGAGAAGGCCGAGGCCGCCAAGGAGCGGATCGCCGGCTCGCTCGCCCGGCAGGTCACCAAGGGGCGGCTGACGGCGGAGCGGCGCGAGGCGGTGCTCGCGGCGGTCACGCCGGCCGGCTCCCTGGAGTCCTTCGCGGAAGTGGACCTGGCCGTCGAGGCGGTGGCGGAGGACCTGGCCGTCAAGCGGGAGCTGTTCGCCGCGCTCGACAAGATCTGCAAGCCGGGCGCCGTGCTGGCCACGACGACCTCCTCACTGCCCGTCGTCGCCTGCGCCCGGGCCACCTCGCGCCCCGAGGACGTCGTGGGCATGCACTTCTTCAACCCGGCCCCGGCGATGAAGCTGGTGGAGGTGGTCCGCACGGTCCTCACCGCCGACGACGCGCACGCCACCGTGCACGCGGTGTGCGAGCGGATCGGCAAGCACCCGGTGGACTGCGGGGACCGGGCCGGCTTCATCGTCAACGCGCTGCTGTTCCCGTACCTCAACAGCGCCGTGAAGATGGTGCAGGAGCACTACGCCTCGCTGGACGAGATAGACGAGGCGATGAAGCTGGGCGGCGGCTATCCGATGGGCCCCTTCCAACTCCTCGACGTGGTGGGGCTCGACGTCTCGCTGGCCATCGAGCAGGCGCTGTACCAGGAGTTCCGCGACCCCGGGCTCGCGCCCGCGCCGCTGCTGGAGCACCTGGTGGCGGCGGGCTGCCTCGGGCGCAAGACGGGCCGCGGCTTCCGCGAGCATGAAAGGGCCTGAGGCATACCCGGGCTGGGGCGGACTGCTCGAACCGGCCGGAGGTCCGCCCCGGCACGCCCGTGCGGGCCCGTGTTACGTTCCCCACATGTCCCAGCCCGCCAAGTCCGCCCGCGCCGCGCGCGGGGCCGCCACCGAGCCCGCCGCAGCCGAGAGCACCGGCTCCCGCCGGGCCGCCGCCCAGCGGCTCACCATGCGCCGCAAACTCGCGGCGGCCGCCATGGAGTTGTTCGCGACGAAGGGCTACGAGGCGACGACCGTAGACGAGATCGCAGCCACGGCCGGGGTCGCCCGCCGGACGTTCTTCCGCCACTTCCGCTCCAAGGAAGAGGCCATCTTCCCCGACCACGACGACACCCTCGTGCGGGCCGCGGGGGTGCTCGACGCGGCCCCGCCGCACGAGAACCCGTTGGACACCGTCTGCCGCGGCATCAAAGAGGTCATGCGGATGTACGCGGCCTCCCCCGCGGTCTCCGTCGAGCGCTACCGGCTGACCCGCGAGGTGCCCGCCCTGCGCGAGCGCGAGATCGCTTCGGTGGCCCGCTACGAGCGGCTGTTCACCCGCTACCTCCTGGGCCACTTCGACGAGAGCGCCCACCATGCGGGCGACGACGACCCGTTGCTCGCCGAGGTCGCCGCCTCGGCGGTGGTCACCGCCCACAACCACGTGCTGCGCCGCTGGCTGCGCAGCGGCGGCGAGGGCGACGTGGAGGCGCAGCTGGACCACGCCTTCGCGATCGTGCGCGAGACGTTCGGCACGGGCATCGGCGCGGGCCGCGCGGGGGTCGAGGACGCCCCGGCGGCGAGCGCGCGCACCGAGGGCGAGGTGCTGGTGGCGGTGGCCCGTACGGACGCGCCGCTCGGCGAGGTCATGCGAGCGATCGAGAAGGCCCTCAAGAAGGGCTGATTCTAGAAGCATTCATACCAAATCAGACAGGGGTCGCTCCGCCATGGAGCGGCCCCTGTTGCTCATGCGTGCCCCCCGGATGACATCTGAGAGAAATTCTTGGCACCGAGTGTCTTGTCGAGTGGCACGCGGTGCCATACGTTGTCGGTGTCCGGGCAGCCGGCGCGCAGACACGATCGTCGTGCGCCGGCTGTCCCCGCAAGGCTGTACCACCTGTGCGCCCGGACGCCTGCGTCACCAGGCATCGCACGCCCCGCGCCACCCCGCGCGGCAGCATTACCCGCCGAACCGACGGCACCGCCTCTGCACCACCCCCGACGTTCCCTCAGAGCCGTTCCGCAACGCGCTTCGCCGGAGGCAATCCGTGAACCAGATACTCGACGCGATCCTCGCGTCCGACAGTGCCGCAGAGGACTTTGCCGCGCTGCCCCTGCCCGAGTCGTACCGCGCGGTGACCGTGCACAAGGACGAAGCGGAGATGTTCGCCGGGCTCACCACCCGGGAGAAGGACCCCCGCAAATCCCTCCACGTCGAGGAGGTGCCGGTGCCCGAACTGGGGCCCGGTGAGGCCCTGGTGGCCGTCATGGCGAGCTCGGTGAACTACAACTCGGTCTGGACCTCGATCTTCGAGCCCGTCTCGACCTTCGCCTTCCTCGAGCGCTACGGCAAGCTCTCGCCCCTCGCCAAGCGGCACGACCTGCCCTACCACGTCATCGGCTCCGACCTGGCGGGCGTGGTGCTGCGCACCGGCCCCGGCGTCAACGCCTGGAAGCCCGGCGACGAGGTGGTCGCGCACTGCCTCTCGGTGGAGCTGGAGTCCGCCGACGGGCACAACGACACCATGCTCGACCCCGAGCAGCGCATCTGGGGCTTCGAGACCAACTTCGGCGGGCTCGCCGAGATCGCGCTGGTGAAGTCCAACCAGCTGATGCCCAAGCCGGCCCACCTCAGCTGGGAGGAGGCCGCGGCGCCGGGCCTGGTCAACTCCACCGCCTACCGGCAGCTCGTCTCCCGCAACGGCGCCGGGATGAAGCAGGGCGACAACGTGCTGATCTGGGGTGCCAGCGGCGGACTCGGCTCGTACGCCACCCAGTTCGCGCTCGCGGGCGGGGCCAACCCGATCTGTGTGGTCTCCAGCGAGCAGAAGGCGGACATCTGCCGGAAGATGGGCGCCGAGGCGATCATCGACCGCAGCGCCGAGGGCTACAAGTTCTGGAAGGACGAGCACACCCAGGACCCGCGCGAGTGGAAGCGGCTCGGCAAGCGCATCCGCGAACTGACCGGCGGCGAGGACGTGGACATCGTCTTCGAGCACCCCGGCCGCGAGACCTTCGGCGCCTCGGTCTACGTCACCCGCAAGGGCGGCACCATCGTGACCTGCGCCTCGACCTCGGGCTACGACCACCAGTACGACAACCGCTACCTGTGGATGTCGCTCAAGCGGATCGTGGGCTCGCACTTCGCCAACTACCGCGAGGCGTGGGAGGCCAACCGCCTGGTGGCCAAGGGGAAGATCCACCCCACGCTGTCCAAGACCTACCGGCTGCACGAGACCGGGCAGGCCGCCCACGACGTCCACCGCAACGTCCACCAGGGCAAGGTCGGCGTGCTCTGCCTGGCGCCGGAGGAAGGCATGGGCGTGCGCGACGAAGAGATGCGGGCGCAGCACATCGACGCCATCAATCGCTTCCGGAACGTGTGAGCCATAGGTATGACTGAGCGTCAGAAGGATCGTCCGTGGCTGATGCGGACGTACGCCGGGCACTCCACGGCCGAGGCGTCCAACGAGCTCTACCGGCGCAACCTCGCCAAGGGCCAGACGGGACTGTCGGTCGCGTTCGACCTCCCGACGCAGACCGGATACGACCCCGACCACGTCCTCGCCCGCGGCGAGGTCGGGCGGGTCGGGGTCCCGGTCGCCCACCTCGGCGACATGCGGCGGCTGTTCACGGACATCCCGCTGGAGCAGATGAACACCTCCATGACCATCAACGCCACCGCCATGTGGCTGCTGGCCATGTACCAGGTGGTCGCCGAGGAGCAGGGTGCGGACGTCGCACAGCTCCAGGGGACCACGCAGAACGACATCGTCAAGGAGTACCTCTCGCGCGGGACGCACGTCTTCCCGCCGGGTCCCTCGCTGCGGCTGACCACCGACATGATCGCGTACACGGTCAACAACATCCCGAAGTGGAACCCGATCAACATCTGCAGCTACCACCTGCAGGAGGCGGGGGCCACTCCGGTACAGGAGATCTCGTACGCGATGTCCACCGCGATCGCCGTCCTGGACTCGGTGTTCGCATCCGGGCAGGTGCCCGAGGACCGCAAGGGCGAGGTCGTCGCCCGGATCTCCTTCTTCGTCAACGCCGGAGTGCGCTTCATCGAGGAGATGTGCAAGATGCGGGCCTTCAGCCGCATCTGGGACCACATCACCCGTGAGCGCTACGGCATCGAGAACCCCAAGCACCGCCGCTTCCGCTACGGCGTCCAGGTCAACTCCCTGGGCCTGACCGAGGCCCAGCCGGAGAACAACGTCCAGCGCATCGTCCTGGAGATGCTGGCCGTCACCCTCTCCAAGGACGCCCGCGCCCGCGCCGTCCAGCTGCCCGCCTGGAACGAGGCGCTGGGCCTGCCGCGTCCCTGGGACCAGCAGTGGTCCCTGCGCATCCAGCAGGTTCTGGCGCACGAGAGCGACCTGCTGGAGTACGAGGACATCTTCGCCGGCTCCCACGTCATCGAGGCCAAGGTGGCGGCCCTGGTCGAGGAGTGCCTGGCCGAGATCGGGCGCATCCAGGAGATGGGCGGGGCGATGGCCGCCGTCGAGTCCGGCTACCTCAAGTCCCAGCTGGTCTCCTCGCACGCCGAGCGCCGGGCCCGGATCGAGGCGGGCGAGGAGAAGATCGTCGGCGTCAACTGCTACGAGTCCACCGAGCCCAACCCGCTCACCGCCGACCTCGACACCGCGATCATGACCGTCGACCCCGCGAACGAGGCCCGGGTCGTGGCCGGCCTGCACCGCTGGCGCGACAACCGCGACGAGGGCCGCGCCCAGGAGGCGCTGTCGGCGCTCAAGAAGGCCGCGGCGGGCTCGACGAACCTGATGCCCGCCACGCTGGAGTGCGTGCGCGCCGGGGTGACCACCGGCGAGTGGTCGTGGGCCCTGCGCGACGTCTTCGGCGAATTCCGCGCCCCCACCGGCGTGAGCAGCGCCCCGCTGGCGGTGACCGCCGAGGCGGGCACGCCGCTCGCGGCGGTACGGGCCAAGGTCGCCCGGACCGCGGCCGACCTCGGCGCCGGCAAGCTGCGGCTGCTGGTCGGCAAGCCCGGCCTGGACGGCCACTCCAACGGCGCCGAGCAGATCGCCGTACGGGCCCGCGACGCGGGCTTCGAGGTGGTCTACCAGGGCATCCGGCTCACCCCGGAGCAGATCGTCTCGGCGGCCGTCGCCGAGGACGTGCACTGCGTCGGCCTGTCCATCCTCTCCGGCTCGCACGCCGAGCTGGTGCCCGACGTGCTGGCGAGGCTGCGGAGCACGGGGGCGGACGACATGCCCGTGATCGTCGGTGGCATCATCCCGTCCGCCGATGCCACCGCCCTCAAGGCGGCCGGTGTCGCGGCCGTATTCACACCCAAGGACTTCGGAATCACGGAGATCATCGGCCGTATCGTCGACGAGATCCGCAAAGCGAACAAGCTCGACCCCCTGGAGGTCTCCGCATGACCGCGCCCGTCAACCGGCTCCGCCCGCGCCGCTCCTGCCTCGCCGTCCCCGGCAGCAACCCGCGCTTCCTGGAGAAGGCCCAGGGCCTCCCGGCCGACCAGGTCTTCCTCGACCTGGAGGACGCCTGCGCCCCGCTGGCCAAGGAAGGCGCCCGGCACACCATCGTCGACGCACTCAACAACGGCGACTGGACGGGCAAGACCAGGGTCGTGCGGGTCAACGACTGGACGACGCACTGGACCTACCGGGACGTGATCACGGTCGTCGAGGGCGCCGGCCCGAACCTCGACTGCATCATGCTGCCCAAGGTGCAGGACGCCCAGCAGGTCGTCGCCCTCGACCTGCTGCTGACGCAGATCGAGAAGACGATGGGCTTCGAGGTCGGCCGCATCGGCATCGAGGCGCAGATCGAGAACGCCAAGGGCCTGGTCAACGTGGACGAGATCGCCGCCGCGTCGCCGCGCCTGGAGACGATCATCTTCGGCCCGGCCGACTTCATGGCCTCCATCAACATGAAGTCGCTGGTGGTCGGCGAGCAGCCGCCCGGCTACCCGGCCGACGCCTACCACTACATCCTCATGCGCATCCTGATGGCCGCCCGCGCCCACGACCTGCAGGCCATCGACGGCCCGTACCTCCAGATCAAGAACGTGGACGGCTACCGCGAGGTCGCCGGCCGCGCCGCGGCGCTGGGCTTCGACGGCAAGTGGGTGCTGCACCCCGGCCAGGTGGAGGCGGCCAACGAGGTCTTCTCCCCCTCGCAGGACGACTACGACCACGCCGAGCTGATCCTGGACGCGTACGACTACTGCACCTCCGAGGCGGGTGGCAAGAAGGGCTCGGCGATGCTGGGCGACGAGATGATCGACGAGGCCAGCCGGAAGATGGCCCTGGTCATCGCGGGCAAGGGGCGGGCGGCGGGGATGACCCGCAAGTCCTCCTTCGAGATTCCGGAGGCGTGAGCACGATGCAGTTCGGCCGCACTTACGAAGAGTTCACCGTCGGGGACGTGTACAAGCACTGGCCCGGAAAGACCGTCACGGAATACGACGACCACCTCTTCTGCCTGCTCACGATGAACCACCATCCGCTGCACATGGACGCCCATTACGCGGAGAAGACGACCGACTTCGGCAAGAACGTGGTGGTCGGCAATTACGTCTACTCACTGCTGCTGGGCATGTCGGTGCCGGACGTCTCGGGCAAGGCCATCGCCAATCTGGAGGTCGAGTCGCTCAAGCACGTGGCGCCCACCTTCCACGGCGACACCATCTACGGCGAGACGACCGTGCTGGACAAGACGCCCTCGAAGTCGAAGAGCGACCGCGGGATCGTCCACGTCGAGACCCGTGGATACAAGCAGGACGGCACCGTCGTCTGCGTCTTCCGGCGCAAGGTGATGGTCCCCACCGCCACGTACATCAAGGAGCGTGGCGGGGAACAGCCCGGCCGCCCCGAGCCGATCGTCCGGGAGAAGTGAGATGGGGCGCCTGGCGCAGACCGACGGGTTGACGGATGTCCAGCGGGAAATCCTGGCGACCGTCCGTGAATTCGTCGACAAGGAAATCATCCCGGTCGCGACCGAGCTGGAGCACCGGGACGAGTACCCGACCCGCATAGTCGAGGGCCTCAAGGAACTCGGACTGTTCGGCCTGATGATCCCCGAGGAGTACGGGGGCCTGGGTGAGTCCCTTCTCACATACGCGCTGTGCGTGGAGGAGATCGCCCGCGGCTGGATGAGTGTGTCGGGAATCATCAACACGCACTTCATCGTCGCCTACATGCTCAAGCAGCACGGCACGCAGGAGCAGCGCGAGCACTTCCTGCCGAGGATGGCGACGGGCGAGGTCCGCGGCGCCTTCTCGATGTCGGAGCCGGGGCTGGGCTCCGATGTGTCGGCGATCACGTCGAAGGGCGTGCGCGAGGGCGATGAGTACGTCCTGAACGGCCAGAAGATGTGGCTGACCAACGGCGGCTCGTCGACGCTGGTGGCCGTGTTGTGCCGGACGGACGAAGGCCACCCCGAGGGCACCGCCCCGCACAAGTCCATGACGACCTTCCTCATTGAGAAGGAGCCCGGATTCGGGCAGGTCAAGCCGGGTCTGACCATTCCCGGCAAGATCGAGAAAATGGGCTACAAGGGCGTCGACACCACCGAATTGATCATGGATGGCCTGCGCGTTCCGGCCGATCGGGTGCTCGGCGGGACCACCGGCCGGGGTTTTTACCAAATGATGGACGGCGTCGAGGTCGGCCGGGTGAATGTCGCCGCCCGTGGTTGCGGCGTCGCCCAGCGTGCGTTCGAACTGGGTGTCTCCTATGCGCAGCAGCGCCACACCTTCGGAAAAGCCATCGCTCAACATCAGGCCATTCAGTTCAAGCTGGCCGAAATGGGGACAAAGGTCGAAGCGGCCCATGCGATGATGGTGAATGCTGCACGGAAGAAGGACTCGGGTCAGCGCAACGACCTCGAGGCCGGAATGGCCAAGTACCTGGCCTCCGAGTACTGCAAGGAGGTCGTCGAGGATGCTTTCCGCATCCACGGCGGCTACGGCTTCTCCAAGGAGTACGAGATCGAGCGTCTCTACCGGGAGGCCCCGATGCTGCTCATCGGTGAAGGTACGGCCGAGATCCAGAAAATGATCATTGGGCGCCGGCTACTCGAGGAGTACCGAATCCAGGGATAATTGCCCGATTTAGGGAGATATGGCGGTCATAGAGCAGAGAAGAAGATCACACCCTGTCATCGGAGTTCGGCCACGGACTGGCTCTGGCGCTTAGCCAGTTGCCCGTCGCAACCGATACCATCCCCCGAAAGCCGCCGTCCCCCAATCGTTACGCGGCACCCTCCGCTACGAAGGTCACCCATGCCCCACAGCTCTTCCTCTGCACCACGCGACAGCCTCGTTGGCGTACGCCTCGCGCGCGGAGCATCGCCGTGGCTCCTCCCGACCGTCGCCACTGCAGCGGTCAGCCTCACCCAGGCCCGACGCTCCGGCCGCTGGGCGGCGCTGGCCGTGCCCGCCACCGCGCTCGCGGCGGGCATGCTGTGGTTCTTCCGCGACCCCGATCGCGAGATCGCCCAGGGCCGCGTCATCTCCCCGGCCGACGGTGTGGTGCAGAGCATCATGCCCTGGAAGGACGGACGCACCCGCGTCGCGATCTTCATGAGCCCGCTCAATGTCCACGTCAACCGCGCGCCGCTGGCCGGCACCGTGACGTCGGTCGAGCACATCCCGGGCGGGTTCGTTCCGGCCTTCAACAAGGAGAGCGAGAACAACGAGCGCGTCGTCTGGCACTTCGACACCGAGCTCGGCGACATCGAGATGGTGCAGATCGCCGGTGCCGTGGCCCGGCGCATCGTGCCGTACGTGCCGCAGGGCACCAAGGTGGAGCAGGGCGAGCGCATCGGTCTGATCCGCTTCGGCTCGCGGGTCGACATCTACCTCCCGGAGGGTGTCGAGATCGCGGTCGAGGTCGGCCAGGCCACCACGGCAGGGGTGACACGTCTTGACCGTGATTGATCCGGACACACAGGCCGCCTGGGTCCCGGAAGCGGAGGCCGACGACGCGGACGACATGCCGCTGTCCACGCGGCTGTCAATAGCGGACACCCTCACCCTGGGCAACGCGATCTGCGGCTTCATGGCGGTGTACTTCACCACCACCGGCGTCCTCATCCCGCACCTGACGGGCAACGAGGACGGCGGCATGGCCCGGCACAGCGCGGCCTCGGCCGTGATACTGATGCTGCTCGCATCCGTGTTCGACCTCTTCGACGGGCTCGTGGCGCGCAAGCTGCGCAGCTCGGCGATGGGCGCGGAGCTGGACAACCTCTCGGACCTGATCAGCTTCGGCCTGGCGCCGGCGTACTTCGTGGTCGTCTGGGGCATGGTTGCCGACGACGCCCACCAGAAGGTCTCGGCCGTGGCCGCGGTCGTGGTGCTGCTGGCCGTGGTGCTGCGCCTGGCGCGCTTCTCGTGCGTACCGATGCGGGACGGCATCTTCCAGGGCATGCCGAGCCCCTTCGGGGCGCTCACGGTGGTCTCCATCGTGCTGCTGGAGCTCCCCTTCGTGCCGACGCTGCTCGCGATCGTGGGCGTGGCGTGGCTGATGGTGAGCCGGGTCGAGTACCCCAAGCCGCGGGGCCGCCTCGCGGTGGCGATGCTCAGCTGGATCGTGCTCAGCATGGGCCTGCTGGCCGCGTGGGCGTTCGACGCGCCGGGCGGCGAGCTGCTCCTGCAGACGGGCTGCGCCCTGCAGGTCGTCCTGGGCGCGGTGATCCCGCTCTTCGCAACGGCACGGCGGGTCAACACCTTCCGCGACAACCGCCGCGAGGCACGGGCAGCGCAGCTCCCGTAACGCAGACCACGAGGGGCCCCGAACGCTTTCGTTCGGGGCCCTTTGCATGCCCGCCCTGCGTTGCCGGGTAACGGGTGGGCGGGTGGGAAAGGCTCTGACGTCAGCCCAAGACGTCCCGCGCGATCAATTCGGCAGTCCGCTCCAGCAAGGGCCCGGCATGGGCCATACACCGCTCCGGATCGGGTTCCAGCTCGGCAAGCGCGTACGCCCGCGAGATGCCCACACGCGCCAGCGCCGAAGGCGCAAGCGTCAGCCGACCGCAGACGGCAACCGTGAGCACCCCGTACGCGCCAGCGACCCGCGCCACCCCCACCGGCGCCTTGCCGTGCAGGCTCTGCGCGTCCAGCGACCCCTCGCCCGTGATCACCAGCCGGCAGCCCCGCACCGCCTCGGCAAAGCCGAGCACGTCGAGGATGACCTCGATGCCCGGCCGGAACGCCGCGCCGAGCCCGGCGAGCGCGCCGAACCCGACTCCGCCCGCCGCCCCGGCCCCCGGCGCGGCCGCCAGGTCCGTACGGTCCAGCACGCGCGCGTAGCGGGCGAGGGCCGCGTCCAGGAGGGCCACGTCCGCCGCGCCGGCGCCCTTCTGCGGCCCGTAGACCGCGGCCGCGCCGCGCGGCCCCGTGAGCGGATTGTCGACATCGCTCGCGAGCACGACCCGCGTCGCGGCGATCCGCGGATCGAGCCCGGAGAGGTCGGCGGAGTCCACCTCGGCCAGGCCCCCGCCGCCGGGCCCCACGGGCCGCCCGCGCCCGTCCAGGAACCGCGCCCCGAGGGCGCCGAGCATGCCCGCCCCGCCGTCCGTGGTGGCGCTGCCGCCCACGCCCAGCACGATCGTCCGCGCCCCGGCGTCCAGCGCGGCGCGGACGAGCTCGCCCGTGCCGTACGTGGTGGCCGTCAGGGGCGCTCGTACGCCCTGGGGCAGCCGTCGGAGCCCGGACGCCTCCGCCATCTCCACGACGGCGGTGCGCTTGCCGCGCTCCAGCGCGAAGGCGGCGGCGACGGGCTCCCCCACCGGCCCGGCGACCCGCACCTCGCACCGCTCGTAGCCCGCCGCCACCGCCGCGTCGACGGTCCCGTCGCCCCCGTCCGCGACGGGCAGCGAGACGGCCTCGACTTCCGGTACGACCCGCCGCAGCCCGGCGGCGACATGCTCGGCGACCTCGACGGCCGTCAACGACCCCTTGAACTTGTCCGCGGCGATCAGCACGCGCGTAGCTTCTGCCACCATGCATCCCCTTGCCTCTGCCGTCGCGCCGCGGCGACCCTACCCGGGGACTGTGCGGCTGCCCATGCCTCCGGGCGGCGTGCCAGCCCGAACAATCACGCCCTTCCCGGCCATAGTGGGGCGTCATGAGCACCGAGAGGCCCGAGAGCGCCGAGCGTCGTCCCGCATACGCGCCGGACGAGCCCCCGGACCTGCCCCTGGTCGTCATCGGCTGCGCCGCCGTGCTGGCCGTGGTCGCCTGGGCGGCGCTGGGCAAGCACTCCTTCGATCAGGTGTCGACGGCGGCCCTGAGCTGGGTGCTGTCGAACTTCGCGTGGCTGTTCGTCATCGCCGCCGATGTGTTCCTCGTGCTGTGCGTGGTCATCGCGGTCAGCAGGTTCGGCCGGATCCGGCTCGGCGCCGACGACGACCAGCCGGAGTTCGGCAACCTCGCCTGGATCGCGATGATGTTCAGCGCGGGCATGGGCATCGGCCTGATGTTCTACGGGGTCGGGGAGCCGCTCCAGCACTTCGTGGACCCGCCGCCGGGCAGCGGGGTGACCGCGGGCTCCCCCGCGGCGGCCCGCACCGCCCTCGAGTACTCCTTCTTCCACTGGACCCTGCACCCCTGGGCGATCTACGGCATGGCGGGGCTGGCGCTCGCCTACGCCGGTTTCCGCAAGGGCCGCGGCAACCGGCTCAGCTCGGCGTTCGTCCCCCTGCTCGGCGAGGAGCGGGCGGCCGGCTGGCCGGGGCGCTGCATCGACCTCCTCGCCGTCTTCGCCACGGTCTTCGGCACGGCGACCAGCCTGGGCCTGGGCGCCCTGCAGGTGTCCAAGGGACTGAACATCACGACGGGCGTGCGGGACACCACGACCCTGGAGCTGACCGTCATCTGCTCGCTGTCGGCCGCCTTCGTGCTCTCCGCCTTCTCCGGGCTGCACAAGGGCGTCAAGTGGCTGAGCACGCTCAACATCGTGCTCGCCGCCTGTCTGATGCTGTTCGTCTTCCTGCTCGGCCCGACGGTCTTCGTCCTCAACACCATCCCGGCGGCCGCGGGCGGCTACCTCCACGACCTGCTGACGCTCGCGACGCGCACCGGCGCCTTCACGGACTCCACGTGGCTGGGCGCCTGGACCATCTTCTACTGGGCGTGGTGGCTGTCCTGGGCCCCCTTCGTCGGCACGTTCATCGCCCGGATCTCCCACGGCCGGACGATCCGCGAGTTCCTCATCGGCGTCCTGCTGGTGCCCAGCGGAGCCACGGTGGTGTGGTTCTGCGTGATGGGCGGCAGCGCGCTGCGGCTGGACATGACCGGCGCGGCCGACATGGCGGGCACCGTCAAGGAGGGCGCTGAGGCGTCCCTGTTCGCCCTGCTGGACACCCTGCCGCTGGCCACGCTCAGCTCGTGGATCGCGATGGCGCTGGTGATGACGTACTTCATCACCAGCGCCGACTCCGCGTCCCTGGTCATGGGCTCGCTCTCCAGCCGTGGCGCCCTGCATCCCCGCACCTGGCTGGTGGTGCTCTGGGGCGTGCTGATGGCCGCGGTCGCGGCCGTGCTGCTGGTGGCCGGGGGGCTGAAGTCGCTGCAGTCGGCGACGATCCTGGTGGCGCTGCCGTTCGTGCTGGTGATGCTCGCGCTGTGCTGGTCGCTGCTCACCGAGCTGCGCACGGACCCCGGTGCGGGCCCGGCGCGCCACCACGGGATGCACGGGCTGGGGGACGCGCTGCGCACGATGGTCGGCGAGGCGGTCACCGAGCAGGGCCCGGTCCGGCATCCGCGGCTGCGCCGGGTGGCCGAGAGCGCGCGCGGCCGCGGCAAGGACGACGGCAGGGGTGAGGGCCGGGGTTAGGCCGTGGCTAGACCGTCTTGACCGCGCCGCCGTCGATGCGCAGTTCGGCGCCGGTGATGCTGCGGGCGTGGTCCGACAGGAGGAAGGCCACCAGGGCCGCGACCTCGGCGGGTTCGGTCATCCGGCCGGTGGTCATGCCGATGGCCTGGGGCACTTGGGCCAGGAAGGTCGGCAGGTCCACGCCCGAGGCCTCGGCCAGATGGGCGCCGAAGCCGTCCTCCGCCTCCCACACGGCGGTGCGCACCGGTCCGGGCGCCACCGTGTTGACGCGCACGCCGCGCGGCCCGAACTCCTCGGCGAGCGCCTTGCCGAGGGCGGTCAGCGCCGCCTTGGCCACGGTGTAGTCGACCGGCCCGGAGCTCGGTACCCGCGCCCCCATGGAGGAGATGTTGACGATGGATCCGCCCGTCTCCAGCAGGTCCGGGAGGGCCGCGCGGGTGATGCGCACAGCGCTGTAGAGGTTGATGTCGATCGAGGCCTGCCAGACGGCGTCGTCCGTGCCGAGGAAGCCTTCGGAGGCGAAGGTGTCGCCGAGGCCGACGCCGTTGACCAGCAGGTCGATGCGGCCGAGGGCGGCGCGGGCGCGCTCGACGGCGTGGGCCGTGCCCTCGGCGGTGGCGAGGTCGGCCGAGACGGTCACCGCGCCGCTCGCCGTCAGCTCGTCGGTGATCGTACGGGCGACGCCGACGGTGCGGACGCCCTCGGCGGCGAGCCGGCGGACGACGGCGAGCCCGATGCCGCGGCTCGCGCCGGTGACGAGTGCGGTCTTGCCTGCGAGGTGGAGATCCATGGCGTATTCCCTCTTTCTTTACCTTCAGGTACAGAACAAGTGCATGGGGAGGCCCGGCCCGCCGCGGAGGGGCGGCGGGCCGGGCCGGGGGCGTCAGAGCACGGACAGTGCCGCGTTCACCACACGGTTGAGCTGGTCGGGGCCGTCGGCGGTCTTGGCCATGACCCGCATGCCGATGACGGTCGCGAGCAGCATGCTCGCCATCGCACGGGCGTCGCGCGAGGCGTCGATCTCGCCCGCGCGCTGCCCCGCCTCCAGGGCGGCCCGGAGGGCGCCCTCGGTGCGCGCGAACATCGCCCGGACGAGCTCGGTGGACCTCGCGTCCACACCGGCCAGCTCGGTGGCGGTGTTCACGGCGAAGCAGCCCTTGCGCACGGGGTCGTCGAGGTCCATCTCGACCAGCGCCTCCAGCGCCGCCCGAAGCCGCGGCAGCACGGGACCCGGCCGGCCGAGCAGCTCGACCAGTGCGTAGGCCTGGGTGTCCCGGTAGCGCTCCAGCGCCCGCTCGAACAGCGCGTGCTTGCTGCCGAAGGCGTGGTAGAGACTGCCCTTGCCGATGCCGATCTCGTCGACGAGGTCCTGGGGGGTGGTCGCGGCGTACCCCTTGCGCCAGAAGACACCCATCGCCTGGTCGACGGCGACCTCCGGGTCGAACTGCTTCGGTCTGCCCATATGGAAGATCGTAGGGTGTTTTTGACCTGGAGGTCAAGAACTGGTTGACCTTGACCCCGGGGGCAGGGTTTAGCGTCCGGTGACAGCAGACGGAGGTGGGCGGATGAGGATCGGCGAGGCGGCCCGGGCCGCGGGCGTGACGGCGAAGGCGGTGCGGTACTACGAGTCGCTGGGGCTCATCGCACCCGGCCGGCTGGCCAACGGCTACCGGGACTACGACGAGCACGACGTCCGTCTCCTGCGGGAGGTCAAGGCGCTCGGGCGCCTGGGCATCCCCGCCGAACGCACCCGGCCGTTCCTGGAGTGCCTCGCCGCCGGGATGCCGTACGCCGACGACTGCCCGGCCTCGCTGGCCGGTTACCACGAGGCCATCGGCGAACTGGACCGCCGCATCGCCGAACTCACGGCACGGCGCGCCGCCTTGGCGGCGCACCTGCGCCACGCCGCCTACCGGGGAAGCAGCGCCCCGCAACCCGAAGGAGATCCCGTGCACGACCCGTACCAACTGCCCGCCGGCCTGCCCGTCCCGGAGGACGACGGTGGCGCCGACCACCTGCCCGGCCGGGCGCTGCCGCCCGTCGAACTGCCCGGCACGGCAGGCGAGTCCGTACGGCTGGACGCCCTGGGGCCGGGACGCACGGTGCTGTACGTCTATCCCCTGACCGGCAGGCCGGACGCGGACCTTCCCCAGGGGTGGGACGCGATCCCCGGGGCGCGCGGGTGCACGACGCAGGCGTGCGGCTTCCGCGACCACCACGCGGAGCTGGTGGCGGCGGGGGCGGCCCGGGTGTTCGGCCTGTCCACCCAGGAGACGGGGTATCAGCGGGAGGTGGTGGAGCGGCTCCGGCTGCCCTTCTCGATGCTGTCGGATCCGGGGTTGGAGCTGGCGCGGGAGCTCGGGCTGCCGACCTTCGAGGCCGGGGGCGTGCCGCTGTTCAGACGGCTGACGATGATCGTGCGCGACGGCATCGTCGAGCACGTCTTCTATCCGGTCTTCCCGCCGGACCGGCACGCGGAACAGGTGCTCGCCTGGCTGCGGACGACCGCGGGGCGCGACAGCTAGAACAACGTCTGGAACAGCCCGGACCCGCTGCTCTCGAAGGCCAGCAGCCGCCGCTTGCGGTCCAGTCCCCCGCCATAGCCGGTGAGGCCGCCGGAGGCGCCGATCACGCGGTGGCACGGCACGATGATGCCGACCGGATTCTTCCCGTTGGCCAGGCCCACGGCCCGGGACGCCCCCGGCGGCGCCCCGATCCGCTCGGCGAGCTCGCCGTACGAAAGCGTCTGCCCGTACGGAATCCGTTGCAGGCCGGCCCACACCCGCTGCTGGAAGGGGGTGCCCTTCAGCCGCAGCGGCAGGTCGAAGCCGGTCAGTTCGCCCGCGAAGTACGCGGCGAGCTGGCGCTCGGCCTCGGTGAACGGGCCTTCGTCGCGGTCGCCGAAGGATTCCTCGGGCGGCCGGTGCCGCTGGCCGGTCATGTAGAGGCCGGAGAGGACGCCGTCCGTGGCCACCAGGGTGAGGGGGCCGTAGGGGCTGTCGATGACGGTGTGCACTACAGACATACGAGGGGGCTCCGATCGTCGGCCGACCACAGGTACTGCACGGCGTAGGCCCGCCAGGGCCGCCAGGCGGCGGCGTGCCGGACCAGCGCGGCGGGCGTGGCGGGCAGGCCCACCCGGGCCGCGGCCCTGTGCACACCGAGGTCGGTGGGGAGGAAGGCATCGGGGTCGCCGAGGGCGCGCATGGCGATCAGTTCGGCGGTCCAGGGGCCGATGCCGGGAAGGGCGGCGAGCTGCTCGCGGGCCTCGGCCCAGTCGCTGCCGATGCCGAGGGAGAGTTCGCCGGAGGCGAGCGCCTCGACCGTGTGCACCACCGCGGCCCGGCGCCCGGCCGGCATCGCGAGCGCCTCCGGGTCGAGGGCGGCCAGTGACGCGGCCGTGGGGAAGAGGTGGGTGAGGCCGCCGCCCGCCGCCTCGACGGGCTCGCCGTGCGCGGCCACCAGCCGGGCGGTCAGCGTCCGGGCCGCGGCGGTGGACACCTGCTGGCCCAGCACGGCCCGCACCGCGAACTCCTCGGCGTCCACGGTGCGCGGCACCCGGCGCCCGGGCGCCTTGTCGACGAGCGGGGCGAGGGAGGGGTCGGTGCGCAGCTGGGCGTCGACGGCCTCCGGGTCCGCGTCCAGGTCGAGCAGACGGCGGCAGCGGCTGATGGCGCCCGCCAGGTCGCGCTGGTCGGACAGGGCGAGGCGGCATTCGACGTGGTCGGGGCGGGGGGCGAGGGCGACGGTCCCGTGTCCGTAGGGCAGGCGCAGGGTGCGGTGGTAGGCGCCGTCGCGCCACTCCTCCACGCCGGGGACGGCGGTGGCGGCGAGGAGGCCGAAGAGGTTGTCCGGGCACAAGGGTGCACGGAAGGGCAGCCGTAGCGTCAACAGGCCGGAGGGGGCCGGTGCTTGGCCTCGCAGTGCGCGGGTGCGCAGGTCGGTGGGGGCGAGCGCGAAGACTTCGCGCACGGTCTCGTTGAAGGTGCGGATGGAGGAGAAGCCCGCGGCGAAGGCGATGTCGGCCATGGGCAGGGCGCTGGTCTCGATGAGGATGCGGGCGGTCTGGGCGCGCTGGGCTCGGGCGAGGGCGAGGGGGCCGGCGCCGAGTTCGGCGAGCAGTTGGCGTTCGATCTGCCGGGTGCTGTAGCCGAGGCGGGCGGCCAGGCCCGGTACGCCCTCGCGGTCGACGGTTCCGTCGGCGATGAGCCGCATGGCGCGGGCGACGAGGTCGGCGCGTTCGTTCCACTGCGGGGAGCCGGGGCTGGCGTCGGGTCGGCAGCGTTTGCAGGCCCGGAATCCGGCCTGCTGGGCGGCGGCCGCGCTCGGATAGAACGTCATGTTCTCGTCCTTCGGCGGCACCACCGGGCAGCTGGGGCGGCAGTAGATGCGTGTGGTGAGCACGGCGGTGAAGAACCAGCCGTCGAAGCGGGCGTCCTTGGACCGCACGGCCCGAACACAGCGGTCGAAGTCGGTGTGCATGCTTCAAGGATCGGCGGTGCGGGGCGTCGGGGCTCGCGGAAATCCGACATGGGCGTCGGGGCCCCAGGACACGCCCTAGGACCCCCGCGTGAGCCGCCGCCACACCGCGCGGGCCGCGTGGTGGCCCGACATGCCGTGGACGCCCGGTCCCGGCGGGGTCGCCGAGGAGCACAGGAAGACCGCGGGGTGCGCCGTCGCGTACGGGACCCGGGCGAGCTTGGGGCGGATCAGCAGCCGCAGGCCCGCGACGGAACCCGTGGCGATGTCGCCTCCGACGTAGTTGGCGTTGCGGGCGGCGAGCACGGCGGGGCCGGCAATGGCACGGGCGAGGACGAGATCGCGGAACCCCGGTGCGAACCGCTCGATCTGACGCTCGATCAACTCGGTGGCATCGCCCTCCCAGCCGTTGGGCACGTGCCCGTACACCCAGAAGGTGTGCTTGCCCTCGGGTGCCCGGGTGGGGTCCACGATGCTGGGCTGGGCGGTGATGAGGAAGGGGACGGAAGGGTCCCGTCCGTCGACGGCCGCGCCCAGGGCGTCGCGGATCTCGCCGTAGGTGGGGCCGACGTGGACCGTGCCGGCGCGCCGGGCGGCCTCGGCGCGCCAGGGCACCGGGCCGCTCAGCGCGTAGTCGACCTTGAAGGCGCTGGGGCCGAAGCGGAAGCGACGGTAGGCGTTGCCGAGTCCGGCGATGCGGGCGAGGGCGGTGGGCGAGGTGTCGAAGACGAAGGCGCGGGCGGGCGGCAGGTCGTCCAGGTGCTTGACCTCGAAGCCGGTGTGGATCGTGCCGCCGAGGGCGCGCAGGTACGAGCCGAGCGCGTCGGCGATCGACTGCGAGCCGCCGCGGGGCACCGGCCAGCCGCATTCGTGGGCGGCGATGGCGAACATCATCGCCATGCCGCCGGTCCCGATGCCGGTGAGCGGGGCGATGCCGTGAGCGGCGAGCCCGGCGAACAGCCCGCGGGCCTTCTCGTCGTGGAAGCGGCGCACCAGCATGCTCGCCGGCTGGGCGGCGAGCAGGCCGAAGCGGGCGTAGCCCGCGAGGTCGCGCGGCAGCCCGTCCCACTGGGTGCGCAGGAAGTCGGCGGCGAGGGTGTCCCACTGGCCGTGGAAGGGCGCCATCAGCCGCCGGTACGTGCCCGCGTCGCGCCGCCCCAGCGAGGAGGCGCTCTCGCCGACCCGCCGGGAGAGGACGGCGGCCGTGCCGTCGGGGAAGGGGTGGGCCATCGGCAGCTCGGGGTGGATCCACTCCAGGCCGTACCGGCCGAGCGGCATCCGGGAGAAGGCGGGCGAGCGCACGGCGAGGGGGTGCACCGCGGAGCAGGGGTCGTGGCGGAAGCCGGGGAGGGTGAGCTCCTCGGTGCGGGCGCCGCCGCCGATGGCGTCGGCCGCCTCGTACACCTCGACGGACAGGCCGCGGCGGGCCAGTTCGACGGCGGCGGTCAGGCCGTTGGGCCCGGCGCCCACGACGACCGCGTCCAGCATGGTGGTCACCGGTCGGGCTCCCCTCGATTTGCGGGTCAGGGTCGGCCGGCGGACGCCAGCAGGTCCAGAATATGCCGCAGGGTCGCCGCGTCCCGCGCCGCGGCGAACGGCAGCGCGTTGCCCCCGGCGATCCGG
The DNA here is from genome assembly GCF_014203555.1 of Streptomyces olivoverticillatus. Taxonomy (GTDB): domain Bacteria; phylum Actinomycetota; class Actinomycetes; order Streptomycetales; family Streptomycetaceae; genus Streptomyces; species Streptomyces olivoverticillatus. The sequence goes on from NZ_JACHJH010000007.1 coordinate 126,503, forward strand.
AACGGTTCGTTCGCCACCGTGGCGCTCGCGCCGCCCGCCTCGGCGACGAGCAGCAGGCCCGCCGCGTGGTCCCAGGGGTTCTCCCAGGAGAAGGCCAGGGCGTCCAGCGCGCCCTGGGCCACGTGCAGATACTCCAGCCCCGCCGAGCCGCACGGGCGCGGCGCCACGCCGTCCGTCAGCAGGGTGGCCAGCACGCGCTTCTGCTCGTCGTCGGTGAAGTCGAAGTGGGAGGTGGCCACTTCGAGGTCGCGGCCGGGCTCGGGGGAACCGCAGTGCAGCGGCGAGCCGTTGAGCTGCGCTCCCCCGCCGCGCCGGGCTATCGCCATCTGGTCCAGGGCGGGGGCGTACGTCCACGACGCGAGCAGCTCGCCGCGGTGGGCCAGGCAGACCAGGGTGGCGAAGCCGGGGTCGCCGTGCACGAACTGCCGGGTGCCGTCGACCGGGTCGACGATCCACACCGGGTCGTTGCCGCGCACCGCGCCGAGCACCGACGGGTCGGCGTGCACGGCTTCCTCGCCGACCACGACCGAGCCGGGCAGCAGTGTGGTGAGGGAGGCCGTCAGGTGCTCCTCGGCCAGGCGGTCGGCGACGGTCACCAGATCGTGCGGGCCGTTCTTCTGGACGATCTCGTAGGCCGCGAGCTGCCGGAAGCGCGGCATGATTTCGGCGGCGGCCGCCTTGCGCACCGCTTCCTCGACGTCGGACAGGTCGCCTGCGAGAAACTTCTCGATCATATGACCATCGAACCACGGCGCTCCGACAATCGGTGAAGGGGCCTTTGCCGCACGGTGTCCCGGGCATGAACATGGAGCCCGCGGGCACAGCGTTACGGTTGATTCACCGGCCGAGCGGGCGGCCGGCCGAGGAACTCATGCTGGAGGATGCGCCGTGCACGGTGAATACAAGGTGCCGGGCGGCAAGCTCGTCGTCGTCGACCTGGACGTCGTGGACGGGGTGCTGCGCGATGTCCGGGTGGCCGGGGACTTCTTCCTCGAACCCGACGAGGCGCTCCTCGACATCAACCGCGCCCTGGAGGGCGCTCCGGCCGACACCCCCGCCCCGCAGCTCGCCGCGCGCATCGACACGGCGCTGCCCGAGGGCACGGTGATGTTCGGCTTCGGCTCCGAGGCGGTGGGCGTCGCGGTGCGCCGGGCGCTGGCCCGGGCGTCGGACTGGACGGACTACGACTGGCAGCTGGTCCACGACGGACCGCAGTCGCCCGCCCTGCACATGGCGCTGGACGAGGTGCTGACGGCCGAGGTCGCCGCCGGTCGGCGGCCGCCGACCCTGCGGGTTTGGGAGTGGGGCTCCCCGGCGGTGGTGATCGGCAGCTTCCAGTCGCTGCGCAACGAGGTCGACCCGGAGGGCGCCGCCCGGCACGGGATGACCGTCGTCCGGCGGATCTCCGGCGGCGGCGCCATGTACATCGAGCCGGGGAACACCATCACCTACTCCCTGTGTGTCCCCGATGCGCTGGTGCAGGGGCTCTCCTTCGCCGACAGCTACGCCTACCTGGACGACTGGGTGCTGGGCGCGCTGGAGGGCATGGGCGTCAAGGCGTGGTACCAGCCGCTGAACGACATCGCCACCGAGGCCGGCAAGATCGCGGGTGCCGCGCAGAAGCGGGTGGTGAGCGGGGGCGGGGCGGTGCTGCACCACGTGACCATGGCCTACGACATCGACGCCGACAAGATGCTCGAAGTGCTGCGCATCGGCAAGGAGAAGCTGTCGGACAAGGGGACGAAGAGCGCCAAGAAGCGCGTCGACCCGCTGCGGCGGCAGACGGGGCTTTCGCGGGCCGCGGTCATCGAGAAGATGATCGAGTCCTTCCGGGCGCGCTACGGGCTGACGGAGGGGGCCGTCACCCCCGAGGAGATGGTCCGGGCCGAGGAGCTGGCGGCGGCAAAGTTCGCCTCCCCGGAGTGGACGGCGCGGGTGCCGTAGCGGCGCGCCGCCCGCCCCGGGTCAGCGCAACGCCGGGATGAGGTGCTGTCCGTAGGCGTCGATCGTCGCCTCCCTCGCGTCGTGCATGGCGTAGAGCGCGAATTGGTCGACGCCCAGCTCTCTGAGGTGCTCCAGCCGCTCCCGGTGCGCGGCCACAGGGCCGATCAGGCAGAAGCGGTCGACGATCTCGTCGGGGACGAAGTCGGTGGAGGGGTTCCCGGCGCGCCCGTGGTGGCTGTAGTCGTAGCCCTGGCGCGCCTCGATGTACGCGGTGAGGGCCCGGGGTACGGCTCCGGTGCCCTGCCCGTAGCGGGCGACCAGGTCGGCTACGTGGTTGCCGACCATGCCGCCGAACCAGCGGCACTGCTCCCGCGCGTGGGCCACGTCGTCGGTGACATAGGCGGGGGCGGCGACGCAGATGGTGAGCGAGGCGGGGTCTCGGCCTGCTTCGGCCGCGGCGTCGCGGACGGCCTTGACCATCCACCGGGTCAGATCGGGGTCGGCGAGCTGGAGGATGAAGCCGTCGGCCTCGCGGCCGGCCATCGCCAGCGCCTTCGGCCCATAGGCCGCCATCCACACGGGAAGCCGGCCGTCGTGCACCCAGGGCAGCTTCACCACCGTGCCGCCGATATCCGTCTCGCGGCCCTCCGCCAGGTCGCGGATGATCCGCATCGACTCGCTGAGCCTGGCGAGGGTGTTGGGCTTGCGCCCGGCCACCCGCATCGCGGAGTCGCCGCGGCCGATGCCGCACACCGTGCGGTTGCCGTACATGTCGTTGAGGGTGGCGAAGGTGGAGGCGGTGACCTCGGGGGTGCGGGTCGAGGGGTTGGTGACCATGGGGCCCACGACGAGGTGCTCGGTGTGCTCCAGGATGCGGCTGTAGATGACGAACGGCTCCTGCCACAGCACGGCGGAGTCGAAGGTCCAGCCGTAGCGGAAGCCGCACCGCTCGGCGCGGCGCATGAGCTCCACGACGGCGGTGGCGGGCGGGTCGGTCTGCAGGACGAGGCCGAAGTCCACGTGCGGTGTGCTCCTTACCGGATTACGCGAGGTACTGACAGGTGGAGCGGGGGACGTGGCGTCCGTGCCCCGCCCGCCCGGTGAACCGTCTGCGGTCGATGACGGTTTCGCCCCGCGAGAGGACGGTTTCGACCTGGCCGGTGATCCTCTTGCCCTCGTAGGCCGAGTAGTCGACGTTCATGTGGTGGGTCTCGGCCGAGAGGGTCTGCTGGGCGTGCGGGTCGTAGACGACGATGTCGGCGTCGGCGCCGGGGGCGATGGTGCCCTTGTGGGGAGCGAGGCCGAACATCCGGGCGGGCGCGGCGCAGGCGATCTCGATCCAGCGCCGCCGGGAGATGTGGCCGTCGACGACGGCCTGGTGGAGCAGGTCCATGCGGTTCTCGACGCCCGGCAGCCCGTTGGGGATCTTCGAGAAGTCGCCGCGGCCCAGCTCCTTCTGCCCGGAGAAGCAGAACGGGCAGTGGTCGGTGGAGACGACCTGGAGGTCGTCGGTGCGCAGGGCGCGCCAGAGTGCCGCCTGGTGTTCCCGGGGGCGCAGTGGTGTGGAGCAGACGTATTTCGCGCCTTCGAAGTCGGGCTCGGCCAGGTTGTCGGTGGACAGGAACAGATACTGCGGGCAGGTCTCGCCGAAGACCGGCAGCCCCTGGTCCCGGGCCGAGACGAGCTCGGCGACGGCTTCTCGGGCCGAGACGTGCACGACGTAGAGGGGGCTGCCCGCGACGCGGGCGAGCTGGATGGCGCGGTGGGTGGCCTCGGCTTCCAGCAGGGCCTTGCGGACCTCGCCGTGGTGGAGGGGGTCGGTGCGCCCGGCGGCGAGGGCCTGTTCGATCAGGACGTCGATGGCGATGCCGTTCTCGGCGTGCATCATGATCAGGCCGCCGTTGCCGGAGGCGCGCTGCATGGCCCGCAGGATCTGTCCGTCGTCGCTGTAGAAGACGCCGGGGTAGGCCATGAAGAGCTTGAAGGAGGTCACGCCCTCCTCCACCAGCAGGTCCATCTCCTTGAGCGTGCCCTCGTGCACATCGGAGACGATCATGTGGAAGCCGTAGTCGACGGCGCACTTGCCCTCGGCCTTGGCGTGCCACGCGTCGAGCCCTTGGCGCAGCGCGCCGCCGCGGGGCTGGACGGCGAAGTCGACCACGGTGGTGGTGCCGCCCCAAGCTGCGGCGCGGGTGCCGGTCTCGAAGGTGTCGGAGGAGGCGGTGCCGCCGAAGGGGAGCTCGAAGTGGGTGTGGGCATCGACGCCGCCGGGGATCACGTATTTGCCGGTGGCGTCGATGGTGTGCTCGGCGGTCCAGCCGCGGGCGCAGGAGCTGCCGGGGGCGGCCAGCGCCGCGATCTTGCCGTCCTCGATGAGGACGTCCGCCTGCATCTCTTCGGCGGCGGTGATGACGAGCCCGCCGCGGACGAGCGTTCTGTCGCTCATGACCGGTCCTTTCCGCCGAAGGCGTCCTGCACGTGACGCAGCGTCTCCTCCAGGATGTCGGCGCCTTCTTCGGCTTCGGCGACGGTGAGCGTCAGGGGTGGGGCGATGCGCAGGGCGTGGCCCTCGCGGCCGCCCTTGCCGATGAGCAGGCCCTTGTCGCGCGCGGCTTCGAGGGCGAGCGCGGCGGCCTGGGGGGCGGGCGAGCCGTCGGGGGCGGCCAGCTCGATGCCAATCATCAGTCCGCGGCCGCGGACTTCGCGGACGACGGGCAGGCCCGCGGCGATGGCCCGCAGCCGCTCGATGAGCAGGCCGCCGACGCGGCGGGCGTTGCCCTGGAGGTCGTGCTCCAGCAGGTAGGTCAGGTTGGCGAGGCCGGCCGCCATGGTGACGGGGCTGCCGCCGAAAGTGGAGATGGAGTTGGCGTCGAGGCAGTTCATGACGTCGGCGCGGGCGACGACGCCGCCGACCGACATGCCGTTGCCGATGCCCTTGGCGAAGGTGAGCAGGTCGGGCGGGCCGGCTTCGGCGTGGGCCTGCCAGCCCCAGAAGTGGTCGCCGGTGCGGCCCCAGCCCGTCTGCACCTCGTCGCTGATCCACAGGATGCCGTGCCGGGCGAGGACGTCGCGGAAGGCGGCGTAGAGGCCGTCGGGCGGGGCCGTGAAGCCGCCGACGCCCTGGACCGGCTCGGCGATGAGGGCGGCGACGTTGCCGTGGGCCTGGCCGAGCACGTCTTCCAGGTCGGCGACGCAGGCCTCGGTGAACTCCCGGTCGGACAGGTGGGCGTACGGTCCCCGGGTGCGGACCGCGCCGTGCACGTAGAGCGTCTGGAGCGGGGAGAGGCTGGTGGGCGACCAGGAGGAGTTGCCGGTGACGCCGATCGCCGAGAAGGAGCGGCCGTGGTAGCCGTTGCGCATGGCCAGGATCTGGTTGGACCGCCGGAAGGTGGTGGCCAGCAGCAGGGCGGCGTCATTGGCCTCGGTGCCGGAGGTGGTGAAGAAGACGCGGGCGTCGGGGATGCCGGACAGGGCGGCGATGCGCTCGGCCAGTTCGACCATGTGCCGGTCGAGGTAGAGCGTGGAGGTGTGCAGGATGCGCCCGGCCTGCTCGGCGACGGCCTTGGTGACCTCGGGCAGGGCGTGGGCGGTCATCGTGGTGAGGATGCCGCCGAAGAAGTCGAGGTAGCGCCGGCCCTGGGCGTCCCACACATGGCGGCCCTCGCCGTGGGTGAGCTCCAGCGGCTCGCGGTAGTAGAGGGCGAGCCAGTCGGGCATGACGGCCCGGTGGCGGGCGTGGAGCGGCGCCGGCCGGGCGGTCACGGCTGCACCAGGCCTTCGTAGGCGTCGGGCCTGCGGTCCCGGTAGAACGCCCACTGCTGCCGGACCTCTTCGATGAGGCCGAAGTCTAGGTCGCGGACGAGCAGTTCCTCCTTGGTGTCACTGGCGGTGCCCCCGACGAACTGCCCGCGCGGGTCGACGAAGTAGGAGGTGCCGTAGAAGTCGTTGTCCCCGTACTCCTCCTGGCCGACGCGGTTGATGGCGGCGACGAAGTACTCGTTGGCGACGGCGGCAGCGGGCTGTTCGAGCTGCCAGAGGTGGGCGGACAGGCCGCGGGAGGTGGCCGAGGGGTTGTAGACGAGCTGGGCGCCGGCCAGGCCGAGGGCGCGCCAGCCTTCGGGGAAGTGCCGGTCGTAGCAGATGTAGACCCCGACCTTGCCGACGGCCGTGTCGAAGACGGGCCAGCCGAGGTTGCCCGGTTTGAAGTAGTACTTCTCCCAGAAGCCCTTCACCTGGGGGATGTGGTGCTTGCGGTACTTCCCCAGATAGCTGCCGTCGGCGTCGATCACGGCGGCGGTGTTGTAGTAGAAGCCGGACTGCTCGATCTCGAAGACCGGCACGACGATCACCATGCCCGTCTCGCGCGCCAGGTCGCTCATCCGGCGGACGGTCGGCCCGTCGGGGACCGGCTCGGCCCAGCGGTAGTGCTCGCTCTCCTGCACCTGGCAGAAGTAGGGGGAGTTGAAGACTTCCTGGAAGCCGATCACCTTCGCGCCCTGCGCGGCGGCCGCGCGAGCGTGCTCCTCGTGCTTGACGATCATCGACTCGGTGTCGCCGGTCCAGGTCGCCTGGACCAGTGCGGCGCGGACAACATTGGCCATGAGCTGCTCCTATGCCAGGGCCTCAGCCAGGCGGTAGTCACCTCGGACGGCTGCCGACACGCGTAGATCCGCGTGTGGAAGCGACCGTAGGTCCCGTCACAGCGCGTGGCAAGACCATCACGCCGCCTGTGGAAAACTCATGCGGTCGGCACTCCGGGCGCGGGAGCCCGCTGGGCCCCGCGCCCGGAGGGGCTCACTTGCCTTCCCGCACCACCATGGCCGAGCCGCCGCCACGCCGGGTCTTCTCGGCCGCGGCGAGCCACTTCCCGTTCGGCAGCCGCTCGACACCCGTGGCCGCCCCGATGTCGGGCACCTGCTTGAAGTCCTGTCCCTTCGACTCCAGTTGGCGCTTGACGGAGCTGTTCCACAGCGCCGCTTCCATCTCCGTCTGCGCCGCGTTGCGCTGGCTCACGCGCGGCGAGGCGATCGCTTCGCCCAGCGGCATGTGGCGGTCGACGTGGTTGAGGAAGGTCTGCAGCACGGTCGTGATGATCGTCGCCCCGCCGGGCGAGCCGAGGGCGAAGTCGAGCTTGCCGTTCTTCATCACGATCGTCGGCGAGATGGACGAGCGCGGGCGCTTGCCCGGCCCCGGCAGGTTCGGGTCGTGCACGCCCGCGGTGACCGGGGTGAAGGAGAAGTCGGTCAGCTCGTTGTTGAGCAGGAACCCACGGCCGGGCACGGTGATGCCGCTGCCGCCGGTCTGCTCGATGGTCAGGGTGTACGCCACCACGTTGCCCCACTTGTCGGCGACCGTCAGGTGGGTGGTGTTCTCACCCTCGTACGGCGTGGGGGCCGCCCTCTTGTGCGAGGCGCAGGAGGAGGGGTGCATCGGGTCGCCGGGAGCCAGCGGGCTCTTCAGCGCGCTGCTGCCCCTGATCAGGCAGGCGCGCGAGTCGGCGAACTTCTGCGAGAGCAGCCCGTCCGTGGGCACGTGCTCGAAGGCCGGGTCGCCGACCCAGCGGTTGCGGTCGGCGAAGGCGATCCGGCTGGCCTCGATGTAGCGGTGCAGGTAGTCCGCGCGGTCGAGCTTGGAGAGGTCGCTCTTCTTGAGGATGTTGAGCGCCTCGCCGACCGACGTTCCGCCGCTCGACGACGGCGCGATGCCGTAGACGTCCAGGCCTCGGTAGGAGACCCGGGTCGGGGCCTGCCGCTTGACGCTGTAGGCGCTCAGGTCCTTCTCGGTCAGGTCACCGGGGCGCGCCACGCGCCGGGAGCCGGAGGCCAGCGGCGGCTTGCGGACGGTCCGTACGATGTCGCGCGCCAGTGCGCCCTTGTAGAGCGCGTTCACGCCTTCCTTGCCCAGCAGTTCGTAGGTGCGCGCAAGGTCGGGGTTCTTCAGCGTGCTGCCCACGGCCGGGAGCTTGCCGCCGGGCAGGAAGAGCTTGGCGGTGGCCGGGAAGTCCTTGAAGCGGGCCTCGTTGTCGGCGGTCTGCTGGCGGAAGGTGGCATCGACGGTGAAGCCGTCGCGGGCCAGGCGCTCGGCGGGCCTCAGCACCTCGCCCAGCGGGCGGCTGCCCCAGGAGTGCAGGGCCGCGCCCCAGGTGGCGGGCACGCCGGGGGTGCCCACGCTCAGACCGCTGGTGACCGCGTCGGGGAAGGCGATCGGCTTGCCGTGCTCCAGGAAGAGGTTCTTGGTGGCGCTCAGCGGGGCCTGCTCGCGGCCGTCGATGGTGGAGACCTTGTGGGTCTTGGCGTCGTAGTAGACGAAGTAACCGCCGCCTCCGATGCCGCCCGAGTAGGGCTCGGAGACGCCCAGCGCGGCCGCGGTGGCCACCGCGGCGTCCACGGCGTTGCCGCCCTTGCGCAGCACCTCGATGCCGGCGGCCGAGGCGTCGGCGTCGACGCTGGCCACCGCGCCGCCGTAGCCGGTGGCGACGGCCTTCTTCTCCGGGGTGCGCAGGGACGGGTGCGCCGGACCGGCCGCCGCGGCGGGGGCGGCGAACGCTCCCGCGAGGAGCGAGGCCGTGGCGGCGATGACGGGCAGGCGTCGACGGGCGTTCGGTCTGGGTAGGGCCATCACTGCCTCCTTGACAGGCGAGCGGGGCCCGGAGCCTACTCGGACGGCCCGGCCGCCGACAGGGCGCCGCACCGCCGGTGCGGCGCCCGTAGGCAGGAGGGCCTAACGGCCCTTGAGCGCGCTGTCCACCGAACGAGCCATGGCCTGCTCGCCCTTGGCGTTGGGGTGGAAGGGCGCAGCCGGGTTCTCGGGCTGGGCACCCTCGACCCAGCGGTCCGTGACGGGCTTGCAGACGTCGTGGCCGACGGTCGTGGCGTAGCTGTCGGCATAGCGGACGTGCGCGGCGCGGGCCTGCTTCTTCAGCATGGCGTTGAGCTGCTTCTCGGTGTCGCGCAGGTAGGCGGAGTCACCCGCGGCGATCGGCACGGTGGGGAAGCAGCCGGTGCCGTCGTCCGGCATGATCGTCGGGTAGCCGACGAGCACCACACGGGCGTGCGGGGCACGCTCGTGGATGGCCTTGAGGACGCTCGCCACCTTGGGCGCGGCGTCGGCGATGCGGTTGGTGAGCTGGTCGGTGCCGCCCGCCGTGAACTTGTCGCGGCAGGGGGCGCCGCCCGGCTCGGTGGCGGAGAGCTGGGCGCAGGTGCCGATGATGCCGGAGAAGCCGATGTCGTTGCCGCCGATGCCGAGGGTGACCAGCGTGGTGCGCTTGTCGAGGGCGTCCAGCTGCGGGCCGTTGGCGCCCTGGGCGTGCCACATGTTGTCCGTCGTGGCGCCGCTGCAGCTGACGTCCTTGAACGACTTCACGCTGCGGGCCTCGGCGGTCAGCGAGGGGTAGTTGACGCTGGAGCGAGCGCAGTCGCCGCCTGTCTGGGTGGGGATCCCGGGGCCCGAGGTGTAGGAGTCGCCCAGGGAGACGTACCGCTCGCCACCGGTCTGCGGGGCCGTGGCGGCCGTCGCGGGGGCGGCGGCAGCGGCCGCCAGGGCTCCGGCCGCACCGAGCGCCGCCAGCGCCGCTCCGTACCGCCCACCGCGTTCGCGCACCTGTGCCACTACTGCCTCCGATGTTTCGACGATCAATTAAGAGGTCAGGTTCGTCGCGCGGTGACTGTCTGTCAATCTCATCGGTGACCCCGGCCCGGTGGAATCCGTGGCCAAAAGCCGCGGACCGGGCACGATCAAATTGGATTTCAAGAATCCAATTAGGTACGGTGACACCGTGCGACTGACCAAGAGCACCGACATCGCCCTGCGCATCGCCATGCGCCTGGCCGTGGCCGACGAGGAGGCCCCGGCACCGACCACCCGCGAGGTGGCCGGCACCGTCGGCGTGCCGTACACGCACGCAGCCAAGGTCGTCAGCCGCCTCCAGCATCTGGGGGTCGTCGAGGCCCGCCGGGGCCGCGGCGGCGGACTCGCCCTCACACCCGCCGGGCGCAGGGGGTCGGTAGGCCGCCTCGTCAGGGAGCTCGAAGGCACGGGCGACGTCGTCGGCTGCGAGGACGAACCGCCCTGCCCACTGCGCTCGGCGTGCCGGCTGCGCGGCGCCTTGCGCGAGGCACAGGAGGCGTTCTTCGCCGCACTCGACCCGCTCACCGTCGAAGACCTGGCCGGTCCGCCCACCGGACCGGTCCTGCTGACCCTGAGCACACCGCCCGGAAGTTGACATTTCCCCCTCCCCCGGGGGTCTGTTCGCACCACTTAAAATACGAATCTCAGATGCATATTTTGGACCCCCGCGAGGAGCCGTCGATGCTGTCCCCGAAGTCCACCGAGACCGTCCGCGCCACCCTTCCTGCGGTCGGCGGCGCCGTCGGCGAGATCACCACGCTCTTCTACGACAAACTGTTCGCCGCCCACCCGCAGCTGCTGCGCGACCTGTTCAACCGCGGCAACCAGGCCAACGGCGAGCAGCAGCAGGCGCTCGCGGGCGCCATAGCCGCCTTCGCCACCGCGCTCGTCGAACACCCGGACGTCCGGCCCGACGCGATGCTCTCGCGCATCGCCCACAAGCACGCCTCGCTCGGCATCAGCCGCGAGCAGTACAAGGTCGTCCACCTGCACCTCTTCGCGGCCATCACCGAAGTCCTCGGCGACGCGGTCACCCCCGAGGTCGCGGCGGCCTGGGACGAGGTCTACTGGCTGATGGCCAATGCCTTGATCGCCCTGGAGGCGCGGCTGTACGAGCAGGCGGGCGCCCTGCACGGCGCGACCTGGCGCTCCTGCACCGTCGTCGAGCGCCGCCAGGAGACGGCCGACGTGGCCACCTTCGTCGTCCGCCCGGACGGAGGCGGGCAGGCTCCCGACTTCCGGCCCGGCCAGTACGTGTCGGTCCAGGTGACCCTGCCCGACGGCGCCCGGCAGATCCGCCAGTACAGCCTCTCGGGCCGACTGGACGACGCCCTCCAGTTCTCCGTGAAGCGGGTCGCGGGCGACCCGGCGGGCGAGGTGTCGAACCACCTCCACGACCACCTCGACGTCGGCCACACCCTGGACATCAGCCACCCCTTCGGCGACGTCGCCCTCGACGACGGCGACCACCCCGTGCTGCTCGCCTCCGCTGGCATCGGCTGCACCCCGATGATCGCGATGCTCGGCCACCTCGCCGACACCGGCTCCGCCCGCCGAGTCATCGCCGCACACGCCGACCGCAGCGAGTCCGACCACGCCTTCCGCGCCGACCTCGACCAGCTCACCGCCAAGCTCCCCGACGCGGTCGCGCACGTCTGGTACGAGCGCCCCGAAGGCGCCTGGCCCGCGGACCGCACCGGCCTGGCCGACCTCTCCCGCCTCGACATCCCCGCGGGCACCACCGCCTACCTGTGCGGCCCCCTGCCCTTCCTCCGCGCGGCCCGCGCCCAGCTGCTCGACGCGGGCGTGGCCGCCGCCGACATCCACTACGAGGTCTTCGGCCCCGACCTGTGGCTCGGCGCGGCGTAACGGTTCCGGACGCAACGGAGCCCGGGGCAGCGCAACCACCCGGGACCCATCCGCCAATTGTTACCCATGCGTAACATGCCGCGGTATTACCGTCGGTAAACAACCGAGGTTACCGTCGGGTCACTTTGCATCGGCGTGCCGCCGCCCACCCGCGGCACCGACGTCAGGAGTGACCCGTGCGACGACGCTCTCGTCAGGTCCTGCGCTCCGCGGCCGCGGGGGCCGCCACCGCCGCGCTGCTCGCCGTCGCAGCCCCCGCACCCGCCCATGCCGTCGCCGGCACCACCCCGGCGGCGGCGACGGCGCGCCAACCGGCCGCGGCGGGCGTCCGCTTCACCGACATCCCCGGCTCCGGCGGCATCACCCTCAAGGGCAACGTCGTCGCCCCCGCGGGTGCCGACGGCTCACGCCGCTATCCGCTCGTGGTGCTGCCCGCCAGCTGGTCCATGCCGCAGTTCGAGTACCTCGCACAGGCGAAGAAGCTGGCCGACTCCGGCTACATCGTGGTCAGTTACACCGCGCGCGGCTTCTGGCTCTCCGGCGGGAAGATCGAGACCGCCGGCCCTCCGGACGTCGCCGACGCCTCCAAGGTCATCGACTGGGCCCTCGCCCACACCCCCGCGGACCCGGAGCACATCGGCATGGCAGGCGTGTCGTACGGCGCGGGCATCAGCCTGCTCACGGCCGGACACGACCGGCGCGTCAAGGCGGTGGCCGCGCTGAGCGGCTGGGCCGACCTCCTCGAGTCCATCTACGGCGAACAGACCCAGCACGCCCAGGCAGCCGCGGTGCTCGGCGGCCTGGGCGCGGCCACCGGGCGCCCCAGCGACGAACTCCAGAACATCCTGAAGTCCTTCCTCGGCTCCGACCTCGGCAAAATTCCGGAGATGACCGCGTGGGGCGCCAAGCGCTCGCCCCTCACCCACCTCGACGACATCAACGCGGGCGGCGCCGCCGTGCTGCTGGGCAACGCCTGGGGCGACTCGATCTTCCCGCCGAACCAGTACGCGAAGTTCTACGAGCGGCTCACCGGCCCCAAACGCCTGGAGCTGCGCCCCGGCGACCACGCCACGGCCGAGGCCACCGGGCTCCTCGGACTGCCCAACGACACCTGGACCAGCACCCGCCGCTGGTTCGACCACTACCTCCGGGGCGCCGACAACGGCATCGACCGCGAGCCGCCCGTACAGCTGAAGTCCCGCTCGGACGGCGGCTACGACACGTACCGCAGCTGGGCGGACGTGGAACGCACCCGCCGCACCGTGGCCTTCGACGGCACCAGAACCATCCGCGCGGGCATCGACTCGGGCGCCGACGGCGGCGTCGCCCTGCTCTCCAGCACCCTGGACCAGTTCTTCAAACTGCCGCCGATGGTCTCCGTACCGCTGCTGCCCCGCGCCTTCGCCGCCGTCTGGCAGACCGGCCCCTACGCCGAGGCACAGCACATACGGGGCAACGTCAGGCTGCACACCACGCTGACCGGCGACAAGGAGAGCGGCACCGTCGTGGCCTACCTCTACGACGTGGGCCCGCTGGGCGTGGGCAAGCTGGTGAGCCACGCGCCGTACACCTTCCACGGCCGGACGCCGGGCAAGGCCTTCGGGGTGGACCTGGGGCTCTTCTCGACCGCGTACGACGTCCCGGCGGGCCACCGCCTCGCGCTGGTCCTCGACACCGTGGACCCGCTGTACATCGCGCACAACCCGGCCGGCGCACGCCTGACGTTCGCCTCGCCCGAGCTGTCGGTACCGGTGAAGTCCTAGGGGTGCGGCCCGGCGCCCGGCATCAGGGTGCCGGGCTCGGCCGCGGCGACCTCGACGGCCTCGGTCTTCGGGCTGCGCCGCTGCCGCTTGGCCATCCAGGTGGCGAACCACGACAGCAGCATGCACATCCCGATGTAGATCGGCGAAATGATCATCACGACGGGGATGAAGGGCAGGTCGTAGTCGAGGTTGCTGGCGATCAGCTTGCCCGCGTGCAGGAACTCCTCGTAGGTGATGAGGAAGCCGAGCGAGGTGTCCTTCAGGGCCACCACGAGCTGGCTGATGATGGTGGGCATCATCGCCCGCACCGCCTGCGGCACGAGGACGTACGTCATCACCTGGGTTTTGATCATGCCCAGCGCGAGAGCCGCCTCCCGCTGCCCGCGCTCGACCGAGTTCACGCCCGAGCGGAAGACCTCGGCGAGCACGGAGCCGTTGTAGAGGGTGAGCCCGGTGACGAGGGCGGGCAGCGGCTGCACCTTGAGGGCGACGAAGACGAAGAAGATCATCACCAGCACGGGCATCGCCCGGAAGAACTCCACCACCAGCGTGGCCGCCCAGCGCACCGGCCGGTGGGCGGACAGCCGCCCGCAGGCGAGGATCCCGCCGAGGACGAGGGAGAACACGGCGGCGAAGACGAAGGCCTTGAGCGTGTTGCCGAGGCCGCGCAGGAGCATCTCCTGGATGCCCTTGTACTCGAAGGGCGTCCACTTGGCGGCCGTGAACTGGTGGGTGTCGAAGAGGAGGTAGACCACCCCGGCGAGGATGACCAGGATGACGGCGGTGGCGATGATCCCGTAGAGGCGGTGGCGGCGCCGGGCGAGCGGGCCGGGGATGTCGTAGAGGGCGGTACCGGCGGTCATCGGGCGACTCCCCAGCGCTTCTCCAGCACGTTGAAGATCGCGCTGATGGACAGGGTCACGATCAGGTAGCCGACGGCGATCCAGACGAACGTCCAGACGATGTTGTAGCCCAGCTCGTTGAGCGTCTTGTACGTGCCGAGCAGCTCGGTGACGCTGAACGACCCGGCGATCGCCGAGTTCTTGGCGAGCGCGATGAGCGTGGAGCCGATCGGCGGGATGACGGAGCGGAAGGCCTGCGGCAGGACGACGAGGCCGAGGGTCTGCCGGAAGGTCATGCCGAGGCTGCGGGCCGCCTCCCCCTGGCCGGTGGGCACGGTGTTGATGCCCGCGCGCAGGGCCTCGCAGATGAAGGCCGAGGTGTAGCAGCCCAGGGCGAGGACTGCGAAGAGCTGGAAGGGCAGGACGATGCCGAAGCGCGGCAGCCCGAGCAGCACCGCGAAGAAGAGCAGGGTGAGCGGGGTGTTGCGGAGCACCGTCACCCACGCCGTGCCGAAGGCGCGCAGCGAGGCCACGGGGGCGACGCGGAAGGAGGCCATCACGAAGCCGAGGGCGAGGGCGAGCAGCGAGGAGTAGACGGTGAGCTCGACGGTACCGAGCAGGCCCTCGGCGTAGAGGGAGAGGTTGTCGATGAGGACGTTCATCGCGGTCAGCTCCCGTAGCGGTCGACGGCGGGCGGCTGCGGGGCGGGCACCCCGGACAGGCCGAGGGTCGCGTCGTAGGCCTTCTTCCAGTCGCCGTTCTTCTCGTGGGCTTCGATGGCGTTGTCGAGGGCGAGGCGCAGCGCGGTGTCGCTGCGGGGCATGCCGATGCCGTACGGCTCCTGGGAGAAGGGCTTTCCGGTGACCTTCAGTTCGTCGGGGACCTTGGCCGAGTACCCCATGAGGATGGTGTCGTCGGTGGTGACGGCGTCCACCTGGAGGGTGAGGAGGTTGTCCACGCAGATCGAATACGTGTCGTAGGCGACGGCCTTGGCGCGCGGGTAGTCGTGCTGGATGCGCTGCAGCGGGGTGGAGCCGGCCGCGGAGCAGACCTTCTTTCCGGTCAGGTCCTGGGGGCCGTTGATGCCCTTTTCGTCCTTGCGGATCAGCAGCGACTGTCCGGCGATGTAGTACGGGCCCGCGAAGCCGACCTGCTTCTTGCGCCGGTCGTTGATGGTGTAGGTGCCGACGTAGTAGTCGATCTGGCCGTTCTGCAGGGCGGTTTCGCGGTTGGCCGAGGCGATGGTGCGGAAGGCGATCGTGCCGGGGTCGAAGCCGAGCGAGGCGGACATCATCTTGGCGATCTCGATGTCGAAGCCGGAGTAGGTGCCGGTGGCCGGGTCCTTCTCGCCGAGGTAGGGCTGGTCCTCCTTGGCGCCGACGACCAGGTGCCCGCGGCTCTTCGCGGCCCGCCAGACCGGCGAGTCGGGCAGCTGGAAGCCGTTCGCCACCTGGTAGACGGGCAGGCTGCCGGGCTTGGGTCCCTTGACGGGCGGGCTGCCCTCCTTGCCGCAGGCGGCGGCGAGCAGGGCGAGACCGGCGAGCGCCACGGCGGCGAGGGTGCGGCGGGAAGCCCTCGTGTGCGACGTCCTCGTGTGCGGAGTCCTCATGTGCGCAGACACCCCGCTCAGTGCTTGAGGATCTTGGAGAGGAAGTCCTTGGCCCGGGCGCTGTGGGGATCGGTGAAGAACTCCTCGGGGGTGCGGTCCTCCACGATGCGGCCGTCCGCCATGAAGACGACGCGGTTGGCGGCGGAGCGGGCGAAGCCCATCTCGTGGGTGACGACGAGCATCGTCATCCCGTCCCGGGCGAGCTGCCGCATGACCTCCAGCACCTCGTTGATCATCTCCGGGTCCAGGGCGGAGGTGGGCTCGTCGAACAGCAGCGCCTTGGGGTCCATGGCCAGGGCGCGGGCGATGGCGACGCGCTGCTGCTGGCCGCCGGAGAGCTGGGCGGGGTACTTGTCGGCGTGGCCGAGCAGGCCGACCCGCTCCAGCAGCTCGCGCGAGCGCCGCTCGGCCTCCTCCTTGCCGCGCCCCCGGACCTTGAGCGGGGCCAGCGAGACGTTCTCGAGCACCGTCTTGTGCGCGAAGAGGTTGAAGGACTGGAAGACCATGCCGACGTCGGCGCGCAGCCGGGCGAGCGCCCGGCCCTCCTCGGGCAGCGGCTGCCCGTCGAGGAAGATGGTGCCGGACCCGATGGGTTCGAGGCGGTTGATGGCCCGGCAGAGCGTGGACTTGCCGGAGCCGGAGGGGCCGATGACCACCACCACCTCGCCCCGGTCGACGGTGAGGTTGATGTCCTGCAGCACGTGCAGTTGCCCGTAGTGCTTGTTGACGTCCCGCAGTTCGATCAGAGGATCGACGGCCATGCCAGCCCTACCCACTCTCAGCTGTCTCGCAGTCGCCGCAAACTATCCGCATCCATACGGGACTTCCCTGCTGACACGCGCAGATAGGAGGATTAGGCCAAATCCACACCGCTTTGCCCGCCATTTGCCCTAGGTACACAGACCGAGCCTGGGTACCTAGCCTGTGGGGTCCGGATGGGGGAACCCGGGGACGCCCGGGGGAAGGGAGACCGGTGTGGGCGACAGCAGGCCCGTGTATCTGCGCATCGCCGACGACCTTCGGCGGCGCATCGACGAGGGCGCGCTCGCCGTGGGCGAGCGCATCCCCTCCCGCTCCGAGCTCAAACGCACCTACGAGGCCAGCGACCAGACCGTCGACCGCGCGGTCCGCGTCCTGAAGGCCGCCGGTTATGCGCAGGGGCAGTTCGGGCGGGGGGTGTTCGTGACCGACCGGGCGCCGCTGGGCACGCTGCTGCGCTCGACCGGTGCCGTGGACTCGCCCTTCGCCGCGGAGATCCGGGGATACGGGGCGCGCCAGGGGCAGGAGTTCGGCCGGGCGTACGGGCCGCGGCACGTCCGGCACGGCGAGCACGGCCCGCCCGACGGGAGCGGCGCCCGCGAGACCGCCCTGACCTGGGAGGCGTCCTCCAGCGAGCTGCCCGCCAGCGCGCCCGTCGCCCGGCGGCTGGGCATCGGCCCCGGCGAGCCCGTGCTGTGCACCCAGTACGAGTACCTGGCCAACCGGCACCCCGTGCAGCTGGCCACCAGCTGGGAGCCGCTGACGATCACCGAGGGCACCGACGTCGCCCTCCCCGAGCGCGGGCCCTATGCCCGCCGCGGGGTGCGCGGCCGGCTGGCCGCCATCGGCATCCGCGTCGTACGGGCACAGGAGCTCGTCGGGTCCCGGCCCGCCACCACCCCCGAGGCCGAGGCGCTGGGCTGTGCGGCCGGCCAGTGCGTCACCGTCGTCGAGCGCACCCACTTCGACGGCGACGACCGGGCCGTGGAGACCTCCGACATCGTCGTCCGCGCCGACCGCTGGCGGCTCGAATACACCATCCCCTTCACCAGCTGAGTCGCCGGGCGCCGGCGGCTCACTCAGTTCTCGGCGATCTCCCCGTACAGCTGGGACAGCTCCGGGGCGCCGTCGGCCGCCCACTCCCGGCCCGCCTCCACCACGTCGATCTCCCGGCCGTTGACGAGCCGGACGACGGGCTGGCCGTCGGGCCAGATCCACCAGCCCGCGCCCGCCACCGTGCGGACGATGACCGTGCCCAGGTACAGCCCCGCGTCGTTACCGAGCCAGGGCACCAGCTCCGGGTCCTCCCGCCAGCGCGGCTGCAGTTGGTCGAGCGCCTCCAGGGACGACGGCGAGTCATCGAGCGCGACACCGGCCGACTGCGCGTGCGCACGCAGCAGTTCGCACTCCGCCAGCAGCTCGGCCAGGCCCTCCGGGTCCCGCTCCGCCGCCTCCGGCAGCGCCGCCGCCCCGGGCGCCTGACCGTGCCGCTTGCGCCAGCTGTCCAAGAAGGGAATGTTCATACCGGCCAGGATCTCACTCGCACGGATGGCCCCACCACAGGCGCGCTGCACCCGACGTGGCCGGTCGGCCTCCTTGACGTTCCCCGAATGTCTCCTTAGCTTCATGCCGCCATACTCGGAGCGGGGAACGCTGGGAGGCATGACGCGCATGCTCGGCACATCGAAACCCAAGGCGCTCGTCGCCGGACGTCACAGACGGTGGACCGGGGCGGGGCCCGTCGCCTTCGCCGCCGCGTGCGCCGTCGTCTTCTCCGGCGCGCCCGCCCTCGCCGACGCCGGCGCACGCAAAGAGCCGCTCCCCTTGGAGCGGCTCTTCGACAATGCGGCGGTCAGCGACGAGGCGGACCCGGAAGCCGCGGACTTCGACGGGGCGGGCGGCTCGCTCTCCGCCCAGGACCTCGCGGACGCGGGCTGGGAGCCGGGGCAGCGCCTGGTGATCGACGCCTCCCGGCTGCGCTGGCCCCGCTCCGCGCCCGGCAGGCCCGACAACGTACGGGCCGCCGGCCAGCAGGTGGAGCTCACCGGGCGCGGCGACGCGCTCACCTTCCTGGTGGCCGGTACGGGCGGCGAGGCGAGCGGCAGCGGCACCGTCCGCTACCGAGACGGCTCCAGCAGCACGTACGCCCTCACCGCCCCCGACTGGCGGCGCGGACCGCTCACCACCAAGGCCGTCGGCCTGCCGCACCGCAACACCCCCGACGGCACCCTGGACGAGACCACCCGCCTCTACGCCGTGACCGTGCCGGTCGCGCGCGGCCGGGAGATCACCTCCGTCGTGCTGCCGAGGACGCCGGCCGCGGGCGCCCGCCTTCACGTCTTCTCCATGGCCCTGCGCGCTCCCACGAACGGGTGGACCGGCAGCTGGGCCGCGTCCACGTCCGGGTACTCCCCCGTGGCGTGGACCGACCGGACGCTGCGGCTGATCGTGCACAGCAGCGCGGGCGGTCCGCGCACCCGGCTGCGGCTGGAGAACACCTTCGCGCAGCGGCCGGTGCGGATCGGGCGCGTGACCGTGGCGCTCCAGGGCAAGGGCGCGGCGGCGGCCGCACGGCCCGTGCCGCTGTCCTTCGGCGGCCGGGAGGACACCGAAATCCCCGCCGGCGCCCAGGAGTCGAGCGACCCGCTGGGCTTCCGGGTGCCGCCGGACACCAATCTGCTGGTGAGCATCCACCTGCCGGGGACCGTGCGGGCGGTGCCCGTGCACAGCTACAGCAACCAGGTCTCGTACCTGACCGCCGACGGCCGCGGGGACCGCACGGGCGACGTGGACGGCACCGTCTACGGGCAGCGGCTCGACGGCTGGCCGCTGCTGACCGGGGTGGACGTCGGCGGCGGGCCCGGATCCGTGGTGACCCTCGGCGACTCGATCACCGACGGCGAACGGTCGACGCCCGGGGCCAACGGCCGCTGGCCGGACCTGCTGGCCCGGAGGCTGCGCGCCCAGCACACCGTGCCGGAGCTCGGCGTGCTCAACCACGGCATCTCCGGGAACCAGGTGGCGGCCGACCGCTACCCGGGCGCCGGCACCAGCTCCGTGATGAGCGGGGTCAGCGCGGGCCACCGGCTGGAGCGCGATGTGCTGGCCCAGACGTCGGTCCGTACGCTCATCGTCTTCGAGGGCGTCAACGACGTGCGCGCGGGCACCAAGGCCACACAGATCATCGCGGTCATGCGGTCGATCGCGGTCCGGGCGCACGAGCGGGGGCTGCGCGTCATCGCGGCGACCATCGCGCCGTGCGGCGGCTTCCACGACTGCACCGCCGAGGCCGACGCCCAGCGCATGGCCGTCAACCGGCACATCAGGGCCAACGGCGGCCTCTACGATGCCGTGTTCGACTTCGACGCCGCCATCCGCGACCCCCAGCACCCCGAGCGGATGCTGCCGCGCTTCGACGGCGGCGACCACCTGCACCCCAACGACGCCGGAATGAAGGTGTTCAGCGACACCGTCGACCTGCGCAAGCTGGTCTGACCACGGGGCCCCGGGGGCGCCCCGGTCTCACACGTCCAGGTCGACGACGACCGGCGCGTGGTCCGAGGCGCCCTTGCCCTTGCGCTCGTCGCGGTCGACGTAGGCGTCCCGCTTGGCCTTGGCAAAAGACTCGTTGCCGTAGACCAGGTCGATGCGCATGCCCCGGTTCTTCGGGAAGCACAGCTGGCGGTAGTCCCAGTAGGTGTACGGGTGGTCGTACTTGAGCGGGCGCGGCACGATGTCGGACAGGCCCGCGTCGCGCAGCGCGGCCAGGGCGGCGCGCTCGGCGGGGGTGACGTGGGTGGAGCCCTCGAAGACGGCCGGGTCGTAGACGTCCTCGTCGGTGGGGGCCACGTTGTAGTCCCCCAGGACGGCGAAGGGCAGCTCGCCCGTGGCGTCGGCGGTGACCGCGTCGCGCAGCGCCTCCAGCCAGTGCAGCTTGTAGGCGTAGTGGTCGTGGCCGACCTCGCGGCCGTTGGGCACGTAGACCGACCAGACGCGGACGCCGCCGCAGGTCGCGGAGATCGCACGGGGCTCCTGCCCGCCGTCGTAGTCCGGGCCGCCGGGCAGGCCCACGACCACGTTCTCCAGGCCGACGCGCGAGAGCACCGCCACGCCGTTCCACCGGCCGGTGGCGTTGACCGCGGCCTCGTAGCCGAGCGCGCGCAGCTCCTCGAACGGGAACGCGTCCTCGGCGCACTTGGCCTCCTGGAGGCACAGGACGTCGGTGCCGCTGCTCTCCAGCCAGGCGAGCAGCCTGGGCAGGCGGGCGGTGATCGAGTTCACGTTCCAGGTGGCGATGCGCATGAAGCCACCCTAACGGCCGGGTCCGACAGCCGGACTCCGTCAGAGATCGATGCTCTGGCCCGCCGCCAGCCGGGAGTGGTCCGCGCCGCCCACGCCCGGGCCGCCGGGGCCGAGCATCCGGTCGTAGACGGGCCGGGCCAGGTCGGTGAGGAGCGCGTCGTGGATGTCGATCGCACGCCGTGGCCCCACCTCCCGTACGTAGTCGATGACCTCGGAGACCTTGTTCCAGGGGGCCATCACCGGAACCATCAGGGTGTCGACCGGCCGGCCGGGCAGCGTCAGCGCGTCGCCGGGATGGAAGACGGAGCCGTCCACGAGGTAGCCGACGTTGGTGATCCGTTCGATGTCCGGGTGGATCACGGCGTGCAGCTGGCCGTGCACCTGGATGTCGAAGCCCGCGGCGGTGAAGGCGTCGCCTTCGCCGACGGTGTGCACCCGGCCCGGGAAGGCCGCCGAGACCTGCTGGGCGACGCTGCGCAGGGTCCACAGCTCGGCGGCCGGATTCGCCTCCAGGGCGGCCCGCAGCCGCCCCACGTCGAAGTGGTCGGGGTGCTCGTGGGTGACGAGGACGGCGTCCGCGCCGACCGCGGAGTCCTCCTCGCTGAAGACCCCCGGGTCGATGACGAGGGTCCGGCCGTCCTTTTCGAGCCGGACGCAGGCGTGGCTGTGCTTGGTCAGCTTCATGGGCCCATCTTGCTACGGCCCTTCGGCCCCGGCCCGGCCGCTACCCCTGGGTGCCGCGCTCCTCCTCGACGACGCGCCGCGCCACCGCGAAGGCCGCGCCCGCGGCCGGCAGCCCGCAGTAGAGGGCGGAGTGCATCAGCACTTCCCCGATCTCCTCGGGGGTGACGCCGTTGCGCAGGGCGCCGCGGGTGTGCGTCGCCAGGTCGTCCAGGTGACCGCCGACGGTGAGGGCGGTCAGCGTGACCAGGGCGCGGGTACGCCGGTCGAGCCCGGGGCGGCTCCAGGTCTCGCCCCAGGCGATGCGGGTGACGAAGTCGTCGAAGCCGGCGGTGAAGCCGTCCTTGCGGGCCGCGTCCGCCGGGCCGGCGTCGGTGCCGGTTTCCGCGTCGCCGAGCACCTCCTGGCGGATGCGGGCACCTTGCTCGTACGCGTCGGGCGCGGGGGCGGCCGGGGTGAACGGGTTGGGGGCCGCGGGTGCGGGCGTGCCGGCGGCGGGGGTGGCCGGGGCGGCGGGCGTCGGCGTCTGGGCCGGGATGAATGGGCTGGGGGCCGCGGGCGCCGGGGCCGGGGTGCCGGCGGCGGGGGTTCCGGTGGCGGGGGTGGTGGGCTCCGCGGCCGGGGGGATGGGCTCGGGGGCCGGGCCGAAGACGCCCGCGGGGGCGATCGGCGGGATCGGGGCGGCGGCGACGGGCTGGGGCGTGCGCTGCCAGGCGCTGGTGAAGTGGCGTACGAGCAGGTCCGTGACGGCGACGGGCTGCTCGACCGGAGTGAGGTGGCGGGCGGCCGGCACGACGGCGAGCCGGGCGTCCGGAATGCCTGCGACCAGCACCCGGGCATCGGCGGGCGGCGCCACCTCGTCGTCGGCACCGACCACGACCAGAGTGGGCACGGCTGCGCGCTCCAGCTCCTCCCGAACGTCGAACGCGGCCAGCGCCTCGCAGGCGGCGGCGTAGCAGTGCAGGTCCGTGGTGCGGACCATCTGGACGGCCCAGTCCACGATGGCGGGCTGGGCGCCGGCGAAGACGGGGGTGAACCAGCGCTCGGGCGCGGAGCGGGCCACGGGCTCCAGGCCGCCGGTGCGGATCTCGGCGGCGCCCGGCCCCCGCCCCTCGTGGTGGGCGGCGGAGCCGACCAGGGCCAGCGAGGCCAGCCGCTGCGGATGCCGTAGGGCGATGTCGATGCCGATCGCACCGCTGACTGAGCACCCGGCGTAGCCGAAGCGGTCGACGCCCAGGCGGTCCAGGGTGGCCAGCAGCCGGTCGGTGAGTTCGGCGACGCCGACGGCGGGCTGTGCGGGCGCGCCCCCGTGGCCGGGCAGGTCGAAGCGGACGACGCGCCAGTGGCGGGTCAGCTCCGGTATCTGGCGGTCCCACATGTGCCATGTGGTACCCAGCGCGGGCCCCAGGACCAGGACTGGGGCGTCTTCTGGCCCGTCAGAGCGGTATTGGAGGGTGTTCGCCGGTGTCTCACTCACCCGCCAGACCCTCTCATCTGTCATGACAGCCCCTATGAGCGGGGTCCCGGCTGTAGCTATCTGACCAGGTGGAAGACCTCTCGGGCCGCGTAGCGTTTGAGGCAGCGGATGATTTCGCGACGGGTCTTGCCCTCCTTGATCCGGCGCTCGTAGTAGTCCTGGGTACGTGGGTCGACCCGCAGTCGGGTGAACACGATGCGATGGAGCGCGGCGTTGGCCTGACGGTCACCACCACGGTTGAGGCGACGGACCTGCCGACGTCCCGAGGAACGCTCCACAGGACTGACCCCGCACAGTGCGGCGAACGACGCCTCACTGTCCAGGCGTTCCGGGTTGTCCCCCACCGTGATCAGCAACGTGACCGCGGTGTCCGGACCAATGCCCATCACGTCGAGCAGCTGCGGGGCATGGCGTTCCACTAGGCGGGCCAGGCGAGCGTCCACATCGCGGATCTGCTCGGAGAGCTGGCCGATCCGGTGAGCCAGCAGACCCAGCGTGATCCGAGTCGCCTGCAGCACCGACTCCTCTCCGCCTTCCTCGTGACCGCTCGCGCCGGCGAACCGCGCGCAGGTACGGAAGAGTTCGGCATTACCCAGTCCGGCCAGTGCTTCCCGCAAGGCAGGGTCAGCCGTGACGAGGACGGACTTGAGCTGGTTGATGGCCTGGGTACGGGCTTTGACGGCCGACACCTTCGTGAGCTTGTACATCCTGGCGATCTGCACCGGCCCGTCGCCAGATTTGGCACGAGCACAGGCCCGCCCGCTCAATACGGCTCGCGCCGCGTTCTGGGCATCGAGCGGATCCGATTTGCCCCGCCGACGGCGATCAGCCCGGTCCATCCAGTTCACGTCAAACACATCCACACCCTGGGCCAGCAGATAGCGGGTCAGGGACGCCCCATAGGAGCCGGTTCCCTCCACCCCGGCCCGCCGTACGGCTCCCGACGTCCTGGCCCACTTCAGCAGATCCCGGTATCCAACCGCGCTGGCCGGGAACTCGCTGGTAGCCAACACCGCCCCCGTCAAGGAGAGCACCGCAGCCACATGCGCATCGCGGTGCGTGTCCACTCCCAGCACCACCTCCCCCGCCGGACGATGACGGCGGGACTTCGAAGCAGGCAACGTACTGGACACGGTCGAAGTCGCCATACCCGATCCCTTCCCAGTCCTATGACGCGTCGCGTTGCCGGTACCGGGCCGCGTCAGACGGTCAGAATCGTGAGGACGCCACAACAATCGGCAGGCCCCTATCGGGACACGCCCCGCCAGCCCGGTACCAGCAACGCACCATCCCCAGCCAACGGCCGACACTGTGTGACAGAGACACCTTGGTCAGAAAAATCATGAGTCAGACCCCAGACCCAGGACAGCACCCACCCATCCTCCCGCCCCTCCCGACACACGAACCCTGTGTACTCAAACTCGACCGCTAACCGAAACTACGCGATAACTGGCGTTCGTTGATGGCAGGGAATGTGTGCAAGAGAGACGCGGCAATGACGTGTATTACAGCGGGCCCGTTCCTCTGCGGAGCGCCCTCCTGATCGGTGCGGCGTTCCTCCGTCCCGGGCACGGTGTCAGTCGTCTGCAACTTCCGGGGCAGTGTGGGCCAGGGGCCGCGTCTGCCCTGTTGTTCTTCAACTTCCCGGTCCTGGAGCCCCACCATAGGCGGCCTCAAGCGCTACCGGCATGCCCACCGACGGATCACTGATCACGCCCACCGCCTCGCGCCCGTTGGCCACGTTGCGGTTCACCACCGTCCGGCCACCCCATCGTCCATCAGCATCGGGCGTCGGGCAGAGAAAGTTGTGTCAGCGTGTACCGGTCGTGGTCGTTGAGGTCATCTTGGCGAACAGTGCCGGGGACACCTTGTTCACGCCGACGTCGGTGGCCTGGGCCGAGAAGATGACCGCGATCAGAAGCTGGAACGGGGTCTCGAAATCCAGTTCGCGCTTCGCGTACGGGTAGACCCCGCCGAGCTCCCGGTAGACCTTCCGGGCGCGGCGCACCAGGGCCAGGCGGACTCGGCCTTGGTGCTGACCTTCTTGCCGGTGTCCGGATCCGCCACGACTGGGGTCATGGGCTCCACTGTAAGTCGGACGGTCATGTCGGGGCGACGTGGTCAGCGAGCCGTCACCTTGGCGCCACGTCCTACCGGGTCGCGCTGCGGCGCCGCCGATACGCCAGAGCACATGCCGTGACGAGCACGGGCCAAGCCAGCAACGGGAGGTAGCAGACCGCGAACAGCACCTTCGACCATCCACTGACCTCAAGGTGTGAGTGCGGGGTGCCCTTGTCGCCGATGGCCGGGGTGAAGTGGACGTGGAAGAAGATCGGGTTGAGGAAGAACCAGGCGGCGAGCAGCGCGAGCAGCGCCGATCCGGCCAGGGCGGGGATGACCGCGGCCTTGACCGGGACGCGCCGTCCACCGATGACGGGGAGCCATCGGGGGACGACTTCGCCCCATGGCTTGACCAGGCCGAGGGTCAGAAGCGCGATTCCCTCGCTGACGATCGAGAGCAGCAGGACGTAGATGTAGTCGGACGGCTGCGAGTGGTAGCTCGGATTCTCTGAATGTCCCACGCCGGCCATGCCGGCGGTCATCAGCAGCCGCCACAGGCTCGACGGCAGCACCACCAGGGCCACCGCGTGAGCGGCGAGTCGTGCCCAGCGGGGAGTCCCGGGGACGTAACTGTGCTTCGGGCGCTCCAGCTGCGGGATCGGGGCCGTCGTGCGGTTCCGCGAGGGTGTCACAGGCCGGGTCGTTGTCATGCTTCAAGCTTCGGGGCGACAGCCTTGACCACGGTATATGCCGTTCGGCACCGGCTGGCGGTGGGATCCGGTTCCGGGAGGTTCCGTTCGGCACTGGCAGTTTCCGTCACGAGCTGCCCGATGACTGCGGATCACTCGACAGGGCCCGCGCCGCACACCCCGTTCCGGAACGCCCAACCCGCGATCCCGACCCGATTCCGCGCCCCGACTTTCTGCTGGATCGTCGCCACGTGGTTCTTCACCGTGCCCGCCGAGATGAACAACTCCGCGCCGATCTCCGCGTTCGTGCCGCCCTCGGCCAGAAGCCGGACGATCTCCCGCTCCCTTTCGGTCAGCGACACCACAGCTCCTCGCCGCCCACCCTGATCGGTCTGCGCGAAATGCTGCAGCAGCCGCATCGTGACCTGGGGGCTGATCAACGTGTCGCCGGCCATGGCGGCGCGAACGGCTTCGATCAGCAGCGTCGGGCCGGAGCGCTTGAGGAGGAATCCGGACGCGCCGTGGCGCAGGGCCACGTGAACGTACTCGTCGAGGTCGAACGTCGTCACCACGATCACGCGCGCCGGTTCTGCGACGTCCGGGCCGGCGAGCAGGCGGGTGACTTCGAGGCCGTCGAGGCGGGGCATGCGGATGTCGGCCAGTACGACGTCCGGCTTGAGGCGACGGGCCAGCTCCACCGCGGCCGGGCCGTCAGCGGCCTCACCGACCACGCACATGTCCGGCTGTGCGTCGAGGACCATGCGGAAGGCGGCCCGGATGTTCTCCTGGTCGTCGGCCACCAGAATGCGGATCGGCACCGCTCCCCCGGAGACCGGCATTCCAGCTGTACCCGTCGCCTCCGTCATGCCGCTGCCCACTCGCCATCCGCGTCACCGACCGGCAGCTCGGCCGTGAGCCGCCAGCCACCCCCGTCCCGGGCCCCGGCCCGCAGCGTCCCGCCGAGCGATTCGACCCGCTCGGCCAGCCCCGGCAGACCGAGGCCGCCGCGTCGCTCGGCACGCCCGCTCAACGCCCGCCGCTCGGTGCCGTCGTCGACGACTTCGACGGTCAGTGCGTCCGCCGTCCTCGCTACCTTCACCCGGACCTCACTTGCGTCGGGAGCGTGCCGCCGCACGTTGGTCAGCGCCTCCACCACCACGCGGCACACCGTCGCCACCACCTCCCGCCGCGCGGCGTCGGCCCCCGCGGCGATCTCCAGATGCACCCGGGCCGAGGACGAGCCGGCGAACCTTTCCACCAGCTCGGGCAACTCGCCCAGACCCTGCACGGCGTGACGCCCGCCGTCGTCGTCTTCGTCGGTACGCAGCATGTGCACGGTCTGATCCATCGAGCGCAGCGCGCGCTGCCCAGCCTCCTCGATCCGCGCCAGCGTGTCCAGCGCCGCCTGCGGATTCTGCCTGGCGACAAACCGCGCGGCCTGCGCAAGCGCCACGATCTCGCTCACGTCATGCGCGACGAAGTCGTGGAGGTCGCCGGCCAGCTCCAGCCGCTGCTGCCGTCGCGCGCTCTCGACCGAGGTGCGGCGCCGCATGTCCAGGGCCCTGAGATACACCGAGCCGACCACGCCGCAGGTCGCCACGATCGACCAGAACAGACAGCCGCCGACGATGCCCCGCACCGTGTCGTGCGACCAGTCTCGCAGCACCCAAGTGGTGATGGCCAGATGCGCCAGCGCCCCGCCCAGGATGGCGACGGGGACGGACGCGGTCCGGACCGTCGGCACTGCAAGAGACAGGAGGAGTAAGACCTCGAGGGTTCCGTAGCTGCCGCCAGCCGTCCCCTGCACGCCGCTTACCACGCCGCCTACCAGCAGGCTCGTCGCGCCGAGCGAGACCACGGCCACGGCAATGGTCACCAGATCGAACACCTTGCGGACCTTCGCGCGGAAGACGGCCGGAACGGATAGGGCGGTTACGAGATACGTGACGACCGCGAGAGCCGCCACCGCCGCAGGCAGGATGATGATCAGCACTCTCCGACACTACGCCCCGGGAATGAGGGTGGGTCCCGCAACTGCCCGACCTCGGCGCCGATGTTCTCGTCCAGCAACTCACGCAGCCGCCCGACGCGGGCACACCTTGCCGTCGGCCGCGGCGACCACCTCGACCGGACCGGCGTTTCAACCCATCGTGAGGATCGGGCCACGAAACGAGTCGACCACGGCTCGCTCCACCGCAATGTGGAGCGTACTCTCTATTTCATGGCCCGACCACCTCGCTACGACGAGACCCAGCTGCTGGACACCGCCGTGCGGATCGCGGCCGACGCGGGCCCGGCGGCGGTGACGATGTCGGCGATCGCCCGCGCCAGCGGCGTGCCCAACGGCTCCATCTACCACCGGTTCCCGCAGCGGCTCGCCCTGCTGGCCGAGTTGTGGCTGCGGACCGTCGAACACTTCCAAACCGGATACTTCGCCGCGCTGCAATCCGACGGGGATCCGCTGCGGGCCGGGGCCGCCGCGGCCCGACACGTCGTCGCCTGGAGTCGGCAGAACCCACGGGAGGCCGCGGTGCTCTTGCACGGGCCGCAATCCTTCGGCCGCGACGAATGGCCGGAGGAGTACGCACGGCGCGCCGACGACGGCAACAAGCGGGTGCTGGAGGCGGTGGCAGAACTCGCCGAGCGCGGGGGGGCCACCGCCGAGCTCGAAGTCGACCGGGTCATGCTGGCAGTCATCGAACTGCCGCTGGCAGTGGTCCGACGATATCTGCGCGCGGGTCGGCCGCTGCCCCCGCACGCCGAAGAACTCGCCGAGCGCTGCGCAGTGGACCTGCTGGCCTAGAAGATCACTGAAAACCTTGCCTGGTCAGTGGTGGTTTTCGAGGTGGGTGCACCCTGGCTTCAGGCGGTGGCGGCGTTGATCGTCCAGCTGTTTGCGGTGCGGGTGAGCCCGAGGTTGATCAGTCGGCGGAGGTTGAGAGCGGCGGCCCGGTGGTGGAGCCAAAGCTCGTTCTTGATGACGCCCCGGTAGCGGAGTCTGCGGTTGCCGTGTGCGACCAGCCAGGCGATGGCGCGCTCGACCGGGGGCCGCCAGCGGCGGTACCCGGCCTGCCAGACGGGATGGGTGGCAGCCTGGCGGGCGGCCGCCAGTTCGGCGTAGTGGGGGTGGATGTTGAGGAGCCGTTTGGTCTTGGAAGTGGTGCAGCGTTCCCGCAGCGGGCAGGTGGGGCAGCCCTTCTTGAACTGGGCGGTGCGGACGCCGCCTGGCTGTGGCCGGCCGAGGTTGACGGTGTGTCCGGCCGGGCAGGTGGCCGTGCCGGCGGCGGGGTCGATGTGGAAGTCGTCGATGGTGAAGCCGTCGGTGATGGCCTGGCGTTTCGCGGCGGGTTTGATGACCGCGGTGTCGCCCTGCCCGGCCAGCAGGACACGGAGGTCGCCGGTGCCGTAGGCGGCGTCGCCCAGAACCGTCAGCCCGGTCTCCTCGGCGGCCAGTAACTCCTGTGCGACCGTGGCCTCATGGTTGTCCGCGCCGTATCCGCAGGTCAGGGCGACAGCTGTGAACAGGCCCGCCTCCGGCTCGAAGGAGACGTGCCCTTTGAAGCCGTCCTGGTGGTGGGTGCGGTTCTTGTGGATGTGCCGGGATTCAGGGTCGACGGTGGAGATGATCCGATCGTGGGCGGTGCGGCGGGCGATCCGCCACCGTCCGTCGCTGCCGTCGGAATCGTCGGCGGGCTCGATGTCTTGACCCGCGACCAGCGCCAGGATGCCGACCGCTGTCCGCGTACAAGTGGATCAGACGAGTACGGGGACAACCGCGTTCGCGGCCTGCTCGCCCAGGGGCTGCTCGGGCAGCTGCCCGAGCACCTTGAAGGCATCGGTGACCAGCGCGTCGACCAGAGCGGCGCGGGCCGCCTCGTCGTTCCAGGCGATCTTCGGCTTGCCCGGAGTGGTGTAGTCGTGGGCGGTGCAGTACTTGGCGACGACCTCACGCGCGCCGGGGACCTCGCGGGCCACGGCCCGGATGGCAGAGACCAGCTGGGTGACGGTGTCCTGGGTGGCCACCGCATCCTCGAAGACCGTCGAGTCCAGCGCCCGCCGGCGCTTCCCCTTGAGTACACCGGTGGCCGCCACGACCTCCCTGACCTTGCCGAACAGCCGGTCCGGGGCCGGCGAACGCTGCAGGCGGCGCCGGAAGTAGGTCAGCAGCGACGGATCGAAAGCCGTATCGAGCAGACCCAGCCCGCACGCGGCCTTCCACCGCAGGTCACAGCGCAGTTCCAGGACCGTCTCGAAGTCCGACAGCCCGTGCAGGCTCTGCAGCACCACGGCAGCGGCCAGCACCTGCGGCGGCATGGACGGCCGCCCGTTGGACGAGGGATACATATCGGCGAACATCCCCGGCGGGAACAGCACTTCACGGTGCTCGGCCAGGAACGCGAAGACGCTGCCCGGCGGGATCAACTCCCGGCAGGTCTCCCACACATCGGGTCCGACCGGCTCCCCGGCCCACTCGCCCTGCATACCCACCAGACTGGCCCCGGCCGGGGCATCCGGGGCAACGCGGTCCTCACGGTGGCGCAGGCCGCCCAGTCCTGACGACAAGCTCGGCCGAATCCCCGTCGAACGATTCGCCCAGCTGAGACGATCATCACGAAGGAGCAGGGAATGAGCACCATCTTGGACCCCAAGGCAGTCGTCGTCCGCTACGCCGAGGCCGTCCGCGACCGCGACGCGCAGGTCGTCATCGACAGCTTCGCCGAGGACGCCACCTGGCTGTACCCGGGCAGCCTGCCGATCTCCCGGTTGTGGGAAGGCCGCGAGGCCATCGTCAACGACTTCCTCGGCAGCATGGGCCGCCACCTGGACCCCACCGCGCCGGTCGTCATCGAACTCATCAACGCCTTCGCGGACGGCGAACAGGTGCTCGCGGAGTGGATCTCGGCCACCGCTGCCAACGGCGCGGTTTATGACAACAAGTGCGCCGGAGTCTTCACCGTCCGGGACGGGAAGATCACCTCGGTGACGGAGTACGCCGACACCCACCACGTCGCAGCGACCCTGTTCGCCCAGGACTGACCAGGCAGGACAGGGGCTCGGCCGGGCCGGAACCGCGTCGGCGGCATCGGCTTCTCTGCCTCGCCATCCGGCAGGGTCCTCACAGCCGGATGGCCCAGCTCTGAAATAGAGAGTATTCTCCATTTCAAGTGGAGAGGTTTCTCTAATATCCGGGGAGGGCTGCACCATGGCAGTGCTGAACGTCCACGAGCGCTGGATTCCGGCGACACCCGAGCAGGTCGGTGCCTTGATCGATGCCTTGGCCGGCGACGACGACCCGCTGTGGCCGTATCCGGCCTGGCCGAGGATGAGGTTCGACCAAGGGCTGCGCGTCGGTTCGCGGGGCGGTCACGGCCCCATCGGCTACACCGTCGCGGCATACGTGCCCGGTCAGTGGGTGAGGTTCCGCTTCAGTGCCCCGCGCGGCTTCGAGGGGTTCCACGAGTTCACCGTCGAGTCCGACGAACCGGGCAGCACCGTGCTCCGCCACGTCATCGCGATGCGATTGCACGGAACCGCCCGGTTCGCCTGGCCGCTGGTCTTCCGCTGGTTGCACGACACTCTGATCGAGGATTGCCTGAACCGGGCGCTTCACGCCTTCCGGCCGGACGACGGCGATCACCGCAAGATGACGGCACATGTCCGGATGCTGCGTCGCCTGACCTCGCAGACGGCCGCCCGGGGCGAAGCCGCCGGTGGTGGAGCCGGAATCTCATCCGGCCCCGGCCGCGGGTGACATGACGGCGCCGGCGGCACCCGCGCCGTGACCGGACCGCGCTTCGACGTGACCGAGTGGCGGAGCGTGCGGAGCGCGGCCACAGCGGGTCCACCCTCACGAGAACCCCGATGAGCAGCACCATGCATGTCGATCGGAGTGCATCCATGCGCCTGCCGAACACGGCCCACGAGACACAGCCCTGGCTGATCCACCAGATCGCTCCCGACTTCCGGTTGGAGGATGTCTGGGCCCTGCCGACCCCCGGCGGCCCGGACGGCTTCACGACTCTGGTGTCGGTCCTTCAGGACGGCGACTTCCAGCAGGACGCCCCGCCGGTCGCGCGCATGCTGTGGCAGCTGCGCTGGAAGCTCGGCGCCGCTTTGGGCCTGGACCGGGACCGGGGCGGACTCGACACCCGGGTGCGGTCCCTGCGCCACCGCCTGCCTCCGACGCTGCCTGAAGCGGCCGCCATCCACCCCGGCGACGGTCGGTCGCCGTTCACCTTCCTCTACCAGTCGGGCAATGAACGTGCCGCAGAGATCGCCAACCGGACCATGCACGGAGTGGTGCACCTGGGCTGGGTCCCCGACGAGCAGGGCGGCTGGCGCGGCCAGATGGCCGTCCTGGTGAAACCGAACGGCCGTCTCGGGACCGCCTACATGGCCGCCATCAGGCCTTTCAGGCACCAGGTCGTCTGCCCCGCCCTCATGCGCTCCTGGGAGCGCCGCTGGCAGCGCCAGTGGGAGCGCGACACCCGCCCGGCGCCGACCGGACAGCACGACGCCCCGGCGGCCGTTCAGCCTTGACCAAGGAGGTCTCAAACATGGTGGTCCACCCATCCGACTCTCCATCTCGCCGCAGGGGTGATGCGATATGAGAATGCCCATCGAGGCCCACACCTCGCGTCCCTGGCTCATCCACGAGATCGCACCGGATTTCCGGATCGAGGACGTCTGGTCGTTCCGCACTCCCGGCGCCGGACCGGACGACTTCCCCGTGATGCTGGCCGCGCTGGAGGCCAGCAACCGGCCCGGGAAGACGACCTGGCCGACCCGGTTCCTGTTCGCGGTGCGCTGGAAACTCGGCGCGGTGTTCGGCTGGGACAAGCCGCAGGCCGGCCTGGACGCCGCCGTGACGTCCCTGCGGGATCGCCTTCCGGAGGACCTGCGCCGCTGCCCTGGACACAAGGATCCGAACATCCCGTTCACGCCGGTGTACCAGACCCATGACGAGTGCGTGGAGGAGATGGCCAACACCACCGCCCACATCGTGTGCCACCTGGGCTGGGTCGCGACCGACGACGGCGGCTACGAACTCCGGATGGCCGCCCTGACCAAACCCGGCGGCCGGCTCGGCCGGTTCTATCTGGCCTTCATCAAACCCTTCCGCTACCTGGTCATCTACCCAGCCCTGACCCGGCGCTGGGAGAGAGCCTGGCTCGACCGCGACCTGGACAAGAAGGTGCACCATGACCGCGAAAGCTGATCCAGGGCCGTCCCGGAACCGGCAGCTGATCACCTGGGCCGGATGGCTCCTGGTGACATTCGGAACAGCGCACACAGTGCTCGCGCTGACCATCGAGCACGCCGCGAGCCACGCCGGCGACTGGTTCAGCGGGAAGCTGTGGGGCTCCGACCTGGCCGCGATGAGCCCGGCCGGAAGCGCATATTGGCTGACCTACAACAGCTTTGGCCCGCCGATCGTCATCATCGGCTTGACAATCATGTGGCTGAACCGCCGCGGCATCGCCCCGCCGCCGTTCATCGCCTGGGCCCTGCTGACCTGGACGGTTGGCGGCACGGCGCTCGCCGGGTTCGCACCCCCGCTCGACTTGGCCGCGGAGATCCTCCTGCTCGTCGCCGCCCACCGCGCCAAGCAGGCGCCCCGGACGGACCCGTTCCACCACGCTACCGGACCACAAGGATCCTGATGGTAGAAGCATGACAAAGGAATTGAATTCACACCCCATGAAGCCTTCGGCAGGACCCGATGCGGACTTCGTGACGGAGCAGGCCCCTCCGATCAGTCGCCTGCGCGTCATCGCCTGCTACGGCACCATCGCGGCAACGTTCCCCTACCTCGCCCTCAAACTCGCCTGGGCCGCCGGCAGTCACATCGGCGTCAAGGGCGACGCGATGGAGAACCCGACGATGGTCGGGGCGAATCTCGCGACACTGGGCATGGACGCCGCCGCCGCGACGCTGGCGCTCGCGCTCATCAGGCCCTGGGGCCGCCGGATCCCGGCCTGGCTGCTGGTGTTCCCACTGTGGGTCGCCACCGGATTCATCGGGCCGATCCTCATCGGCGCCCCGCTGTCCGGCCTGGTGGCGGCGATGACCGGGACCGCGGGCGGCGAGCCGCGGCACGACCCGGCAGACGACATCGCCGGCTGGGTGTTCGGGATCGTCTACACCGGCTTCATTCTGCAGGGGATCGGCCTCGCGATCGGGTTCTTCCTCTACGCGCGCTCCCGCTGGGCCCCGGCATTCCGGCTGCAGCTTTGGGATCTGCCCACGGGCCCGACGTTCGCCGTGCAGAAGATCACGATCACCGGCGTCGCGGCCTTCAGCCTGCTCCCCGCCGGGATCCACCTGTACTGGGCGGCCGGCGGCACGAGACTGCGGCCGGACCTGGACCAGACATGGCAGGTACGGCTGGTCATGGAAGACGTGTTCGCGCTGCTGCCACTGACCGGGACCGTCGCCATGCTGATCCTGGCCGGCAGCCGAGACGCACGGCCGGCGCGCACGACGCTCGCCGCAGCCTGGCTGGGCACCGGCGCGCTCTTCTCATGGGGCTTCTGGTGGATGGTCTGCGCCTCCTTGAAGGTGCCGTTGTCGGAGGGCAAGGACATGCGCGGCCTGGGCCTGGTCGGCGGGATGATGACGCTGGCCGGAGCGGTGCTGGCGTCGGGGCTGGCGCAAACCGTGGCCACGGCGCTCGCGAAACGTGCACAGACTTCGAGGACTGAGATGGCTACCGCCGAGTCGTCGTAGCAGGGCGCCTCCGTCGGGCCGCACGCCCCTTCGTAGGGCGTGCGGCCTTGCGGCGTCGGTCGCATGCGAGCGCTGTCGCCGCCGTTCGTCACGCCGTCTTGGTGGCCCACATGATGACGTTGGTGCCGAAGAACGTCTTACGCCACCCGATGTCCTCGAAACCGAGCCCGTGCAGCACCTCGGCGATGCGCTGCGGCGACATGAAGTCCCGCGTGCTGGATTCGAGATAGGCATAGGACGTGCGGTCGCGCGCCACGACCTGTCCCAGCAGCGGAACGATGACACGCATCCCCCACTGCACGACCGGCTTCACCGGGCCGCTCGGGGGGCACGTTTCGAGGATCACGAGGCGGCCGCCGGATTTGAGGACCCGGCGCTGTTCGCTGAGCGCTCGGTCCAAGTCCTCGACGTTCCTGAGGAGGTAGCCCTCGGTGATCCCGTCGAAGGACTCGTCTTCGAAGGGCAGACAGGCCGCGTCGGCATGCTGCCAGCGCACCGCGGCGGCCCCGGGTTTGGCTTTCGCCCGGCGCAGCATCTCCTCCGAGAAGTCAAGGCCGGTCACCGTGGCGGCGGGGTACCTGCGAGCGGCCTCCAGAGCGATCGCGCCCGTCCCCGTCGCCAGATCCAACAGCTTCCCGCCTCCGGGCGGCGCGACGAGAACGGCCACCTCCCGGCACCATTTCTCATGACGGCCGAGCGTCATGACGAAGTTCATCCGGTCGTAGTACCCGGCGATCTTCTGGAAGATCCCATGCACTTCGGAGTCCTTGCCACGACGCGTGTGGGAACTCATCACCTGTTCTGCCTTTCTCTGCTGGAACGGCTTCTGCCGGATCGTCCGGGAAAGGCGACACGACTCCCGACGGCTTCGGGCTGAGCCGTAGACTTCGAACGCTCAGTGCTCACTGCTGTCGGGATCCCGGGTCGGATGCATGAGTTGGGAATCCATGCGGTCGACATGATCCGAGAACATCCACCTCGATAGCTTGGCCCGGATCTTCAGCGACCGACTCCTGGGCCGTGGCGCGCCGTTCTCATCGGTGTCCGGCTGGAGTTCCAGCGGCTTCTGCACCTCATGCGCGGTCAGCCGGTACCGTTCGCCTGCGGATAGCGGCTCATGGACCTCAGTGAACTTGCCTCCCACCGAGACCTTGATGATGCCGGTCTCACGACCGTGGAGGACCTTTTCCTGGTCGCGATGTTGCAGGCCGAGGGCGATGCGCTTGGTGCACCAGAACGCGATGACCGGGCCGACGAAGGCCAGGACACGCAGCGTCCAGCTCAGGGTCTCCACTGAGAGGTGGAAGCGGGTCGCGATCAGGTCGTTGCCGCCGGCGAGCCACAGGACGCCGTAGAAGTGATGCCGGCCACGCCGATCGCGGTGCGGGCCGGGCGGCTGCGTGGACGGTCCAGCAGGTGGTGCTCCCGCTTGTCGCCGGTGACCCACTGCTCGAAGAACGGCCACAGTGCCAGGCCGGTGAACAGGATGCCAGGCGCGATCACCGCTGGGATCAGGGCGTTGAGGGACAGCGTGTGACCCCAGAGAGAGATCTCTCTCTGGGCGCTGCCGCTGAACGTGTACTGGAACTGCACGAGCAGGACATGGCCGCCGCCCACGGCCTGATCACCGGCCCGATCGGCCGCGAGGGCCTGATCGGGCTGCTGGCGATGTCGGTGGAGATCTCGGCGAAGCAGCACCGCAACCGGTACCTGGCGGTGTACGAACTCTCATTGGAAGCCACCCGCCGCCCCGCCCTGCAGCAGACCTTCGACGCCATGAAGAGCTCGGCGGTCGACTTCACCCACGAGCAGCACCAAGCCCTTGGGCTGACCACATCGCGGGGCTGACGTGGAAACCCTGATCACCCTGTTCGGCGGTGCACTGTTCAATCTGATCACCGGCCAGGCCGGCGAAGTCGACGGTGCTATGTGCACCGCACTGGCCCGCACCATGGTCGCCGGCATCGCATCATGACCCGGCGGGGCGCGCGGATCGACGGACTCCCACCAAGAGCAGAACGGATGCGGCTGTCGCCAGCGGCGCGGGGGACGGCTCCACGCTGACCGTACAGACGACAGTCCACGGGAGCACCACCCAGGGGAGGAAGACCGGCGGCGTTATGCCGCGTCGATCCATCCACGTCACCAAGAGGCCGATGACGAACAACGGCAGACCGAAGCCAGCCGGGCTGCCCCAGAAGGCATTGGCCGCGCGGGTGTCCTCCCACCAGTGGCCCCAAAGCCGAAAGAACAGCCAATCCCCGAAGTAAGTCCGGCTGAGCAGCAGTCCGACGAGAAGGTGTACGGCGCCGATGAACGCCAGAAGCCGGCCGGCCCATTTGATCACGCGAGTAACGCTCCTTTCGCAGGGTTCATCGTTGGTTGTGGAGTTTCGGATGGGCGATTTGTGCAGGCCGACGAGGAATGCTGCGATCGTCGGCCACGCCTTGAGGACTCAGGCGCGATGGCGCCGGTAATAGGAGAAGGTGACGGCCGCGAGCAGCGGGCCCCAGAGCACCAGGGGCTGATAGCAGACTCCGACGATGTCGCCCCAGGGTCCCTGGAACGCCGGGTGGTGCTCATGGGACCACCACAACGCGAAGCCGCTCCAGATGGCCATGAGAGCCAGTGAGCCGAGCGCGGCGGGAATGACGGCCGCCAGCGGGTGAACACGTCGTCCTCCGATGAACGGTATCCAGCGTGGTACGACCTCGCCCCACGGCCGGACCAGTCCAAGGGTGAGCAGGGCCAGGGCCTCGGAGACCACGCTGAGGCCGATGACGGCGACACTGCCCCAGCCCGGGATCTGGAACGACCGGTGAAGTTCGGCATCGCTGTAGCCGACAGGCAGGCCGAACCCGAGAGCTATCCGCCACAGGCCCGAGGGCACGGCGGTGAGGGCGGCCGCGTGGGCGGCACGGACGGCCCATCGGGGAGCCGGGAGCGGAGTGCTCCGGAAGGCGGCCTTGCGCTCGTGATCTCCGTCGTGTCCGGCGCCGGGATCGGCCGGAGGGACCGTCGTCGAACCAGTGGGCTCGCCGACGGCAAGCCACGTCCGCCGTCCGCGCCGGTCGGCGGTACGGCCTCCGTATGTCAGGGTCCGACGCTGGTAGGACAGCGAACAGACGCCGAGGGAAAGGCCGATCGCGAAGAAGTTGACGAACCCGATGACGAACACCGTGGGAGACAGACCGGCCAGGTGCGCCGTGGACAGACCGCCGGTGGCCATGACGACAAGGCCGAGACCTCCATATGGCGTGAGGGTCGCTGCGACCGCCCAGCCGGGAGCCAGCAACAGCCACCGCGGGACCCGTCGGCCCCGGAGCCCCGGCACCCAGCGCGGGAAGACCTGACCCCACGGCCGGACGAGCGCGGCGAGCAAGGTGATGGCCAGCAGGATGCCGATCGCGGTGAAGTCGAGGCCGTGTCGCTCCATCCACACCAGGAAGCGAGGGGCTCCGTTCTTGGTGAACTCGTCGGCAAGGTCCATCCCGGCGGGCTTCCCCGCGGTGCCGCCCCAGGCCCAGTAGACCTTCATCGCGACATACGGGAGGGCTCCGACTGAGCCGGTGACCGCCGTCCACGCGGCTGCGCGTCCCGCGGCGACGATGGTGGCGTCGGTCCCCGCCAGCGCCCGCCCACGCCTTGGCGGAATCCGACGGTCACCGGAGTACAGCACGGTCATGGCCCACCCCTTCCGAAGGTATTAGAGAGATCGATCCAATTAATATAGAGGGTACTCTCCATTTGGCCGGGACTGGGACGCGGGACCCCTCCTGCTTGGACGCCGGCAGGCGGCGACCCTATGCGGGCCCCGAGGACTTCGCCGGTGCGGTCGAGGCCGGTCGCCGGGGCGTGAGCCAGATGGTGACCGGTAACAGGGCACCCGTCGCAACCCCGGCTGCGGGGTATGCCGGTTTCGGGTCGAACACGGCCCGGTCTGACCGCTTCGTGCACCGCGCGTGGTGGCGAGCGATCCCATCACGGCGAAGCCGAGGACGGTTTGCCGGGAGGTGCCGACGGTTGCGGAGGCCAGGCCCGTGCGGGAGCGGAGCATGGCGGTCATCGCGATGCCGGTGAGCAGCGTGTTGGCCAGGCTCGCGCCGAGCAGCGGATAGACGGGTTCGGCGAACACCTGGTCGGCGTGGCCGTCGGCAGGACCAGCAATGCCGAGGCGCGGTCAAGGTGGTCGCGGCGGTCAGCAGGACGGGCCGCACCCGAGGCGTGGCGCCAGGCGCCCGGCGGCAATGCGGCCCAAGGCCAGCGCGGCGGGAGCGAGCAGCAGCCTCAGGCCGGCCTGCATCGGGGACAATCCGCGCACCTGCTGCAGTTGCAGAGAGTTGATGAACACGGTGCCGTTGAAGGCCAGGTGGTGCAACACCGTGAGCAGACTCGCGCCGGCGAAGGCCCGGTCCCGATACAGCGCCGGATCGATGAGCGGATAGTTCGATCCGCAATCCTCCGCACCGAAGCATCCGTATGTAGGAGCCAGCCTCAGCAGACGAATGACTAGGGCAGGGTCATGATCTCTGAAGCCGTTGCTCTGTCGATCATGGTGGGCGTCAGTTCGACTGGGATGACACGGTCGAATGATCGGCGGCGTGCGCGCACATGAAGACAGGGCCCCCGAGGCAGTGCGGAGTTGTTGATGCAAGGCCCGCCCCGGAGGCCCTGATGCCGCAGTCTTTCGTCTCGTTGCCGGCCGCGTCCAACTGGCCTTCTCTGTCGTGTGATTGTCTCGCCCACCGGTTCGGGAACGCGGCCGACCATTCGGACCGGCGGCCGGTGTACCCCACGGACATGCCGGACGCGGAGTGGACGGTGGTGCGCGACGCAATGCCGGTTCCGGGCTGACTGGAGGGGCGCGGCGGGCAGCCGGAGGGCTACTGCCACCGGCAGATGATCGACCAATGCCACGAAGTTATGGATTCGGTGATGGCGTCAAAGTGTCAGGGAGGGGAATCTTGTAGGTGCTCGGCGCGGTTGCGGATGAGTCGGCCGTTGCGGGCCCAGTAGCAGATCTGTGCGGTGAGGCTGCTCAGGGGGCGCCCCGCGGTGGGGAGTCCGAGATGGCGGGCGACGTCCCGGGTGTGCATGGCTTGGTTGGAGTTCGCGGCCAGGATCTGGCAGACCTGGCCCCAGCATCCGGAGAGGGTCGGGCTCGAGTCCTGCGCGCTTGGCAGGGTTGGTGGGTGCACGGTGATCTCGATGGCGGTGATCCGGGTGCTGTCGCGTGGGCGTCCGTCGCGGTTCCAGATGGCGTAGCGGGAGGTCCCGCACTTGACGATGCGGGCGGACAGCCGCATCCGGCGCTCGGGAAGCAGTGCGTGCAAGACATGGGCGCCGATGTGTCCGACCAGGTCGGGGTGGCTGCCCGGGCCTGAGGCCGCGGTCGTCCCGGCGAGGCTGACGCCGCGGCGTTCTCGTGCGCGGAGGCCGCCAGGACGACGACCGCGATGACCAGGCCCAACGTGTCCACAGCCAGGCATCTCTTGCGGCCCGGCACCCTCTTCCCGGCATCCCGGCCCGTCGTGGCGGCCGGCACGCCGACGGAGGCATGGATACTCTGCGTGTCCAGAACGACGAGGCTCGGGTCGGCTAATCGCCGCTTCTTCTCCCGCAGTTGCCATCGCAGCAGATCACGAATGGTCTGGTCGGTGCCGTCGTCGCGCCACTTGTAGAAGTAGTACTTCACCGCACCGGCGGCAGGCAGGTCGTGGGGCAGCAGGTCCCACTGGCAGCCGCTGCGGTTCTGGTACAGGACCGCGTTCACGATCTCCCGCATCGCGTACTTGCCCTGGTGACCACTGACCGAGCGGTGCCCGGACTTCCACGCTGTGATCACGGGCTCGACCAGGGCCTACTGCTCGTCGGAGACGTCACTCGAGTACGGCTTGCGATCACTCATCCCACCACCCAGCGAACCACGAACGCTTGACCGGCAATGATGCCTCAACGTCACCCCATCGAGCGATGACAAGTCAGACATAAGGTCACGTACCGCACTCTCAGGAGTCGG
Organism: Streptomyces olivoverticillatus; assembly: GCF_014203555.1. Taxonomy (GTDB): domain Bacteria; phylum Actinomycetota; class Actinomycetes; order Streptomycetales; family Streptomycetaceae; genus Streptomyces; species Streptomyces olivoverticillatus. Next base: position 166,877 of record NZ_JACHJH010000007.1, read on the forward strand.
ACCCTGGATCTGGGACAGGACCCACCGATCCTCCCGCCCCCACAGCATCCGCACCCGGCGTGCTCAAACTCGACCGCCGACCGCACCTATGCGGCAACTGATGTTCGTTGATGACGACGAACGTCCGAGAGGCACAGCAGCGACGAATGCAACGCGGCAGCTCCGCCTTCCTAGACAGAGCGACCTCCTGATCTGTGCAGCGATCCACCGTCTCGGGCTGCTCGTGTAGGCGAGTCCTTCACCCCGGCCCAACAACGGTCAACAGGCTTGCAGTTGGGGTGTCAGTGGCGCGTGATATCCCTGAGGGCGTGACACTCTGCGGATCATGCACGGAATATTTTGAGGCATAAAAGCGTGTATCGTTACTGGAGTTGAGACCAGCCAGGGATGGGGGTGGACCGTGAGTGATCAGAAGGAGTTGCTGGCGGATCCCACCATGCTCACCCTGGCGCGCGACTCCCGGGGGTGGACCCAGTCCGAGCTTGCCGAGCGGATGTCGCACGTGGAGGGCAGCCGCATCACACAGGGGTACGTAAGCCGGGCCGAAGCCGGACGGATCCCGGTCCGGGCCGATCGGGTGCTCCTGTTCGCCGCCGCGCTTCACTTCACCCCCGAGATGCTGTGCCAGGCTGCCGATACGGCCGGGGTGGGCATCGGGCTGATACACCACCGCAAGCGGGCCTCGCTGGGGGCCCCCGCGCTGCGCCGAATCCATGCGACGCTGGCGCTCACCCGCCTCCAGGTCGAAGCGGTGACCCAGGCGGCAGCCCTCCGTCGCCCTCACCGGTTCAGGCCCATTGAGGTCAACGACTTCGACACTCCCGCGGACGCCGCGGAGACGGTACGCGAAGAGTGGAACGTTCCCGCCGGCCCCATCGACGACCTTGTCGCGCTGCTCGAAGACGCCGGCGCCCTGGTTGTAGTCCGCGATCTGGGGACCAGCGAACTCGACGCCGTGAGCCAGTGGCCGCACGGCCGGGCGCCGCTGGTGCTCCTCAACTCCACTGCCCCTGGTGACCGTTCGCGCTTCAGCCTCGCTCACGAGCTGGGCCATCTGATCATGCACCGCGAACCGGGCGAGGGACGCGCTCAGGAGACCCAAGCCGACCGGTTCGCCGCCGAGTTCCTCATGCCGCACGAGGGCATGCTGGGCGAGTTGAAGCCCGGCATCGACGTCGCCCGCCTCATGGATCTCAAAACCCGCTGGGGGGTCTCCATGGCCGCCCTCGTCCGGCGGGCCGTGGACCTGGGCGTGATCAGCGAATGGCAATACCGCACTCTCATGGTCGAGTTGTCCGCGCTCGGCTACCGCACCAATGAACCAGTCGTCATCCGGCGCGAGACTCCGCGTCATATCGCTCAGGCCGTCACCCGGCTTGAGGGACAGCACCACCTCAGCGCGACCGAGACCGCTCACCTGGCGGGCCTGGGTCGTGAGGAGTTCCACGAGGTCTACTTGTGCGCTTCTTCTCCGTCCGGACACAAGGACGTGCCGGACCCTTCTGCGAGGTGATTCATGAGCAACGCCCCCGGTCCCAGGCGGCGACCGCCCGCCGTGAAGACGCTCGACCACACCGTGGCAGCGGTGCCGCTCCTGCAGGGACGCGTACTGCTCCACGAACACGCCCAGTACACTCCCCGACCTCGCCGGGCCCTCGATGACGGCCTGAGCGGCGTGGTCATGACCGGCGCCAACGCCGACGCACGCGCCTTCCAGCTCCGCGCCGACGTCGGCTACCAGGGCACATTACTGATCGACAGCGCCGTGTACACCACGTACACGGCAACGGCGGAGGAGCCGTTCATGGCACCTCCCGACGAACTGTTCGCCGCCGTGGACACCTCGCTGAACTTCCAGAAGGCGCGAGGGGCAACCGCAGCGCTGACACCCACCGGCTACATACCGCCGGCGGACTCCCGTGCCCTCAAAGCGGTAATGCGGGAAGCCAACCGGATCGAGCGAGCCGACACGCTGGTCTCCCTTCCGATCGATGTCACCTGGCTGAACCGGGAGAACATCGGCCAACTGATTGCGGTCTGCGCCAAGATCCGTCACCCGAAGGCAGTCATCCTCTTCCGCCAGTTCGACCCGCTGGAACAGGCGAAGGACATTCCGGCCAACCTGCGGCGGCTGGTCACCGAGGTCGAGCACATGTCGCTATTGCGCACAGACCTCGCAGCTCTCGACGTGATAGCGCACGGTGCCCTATGCGCGGGAATCGGCATCCAGAGCTCGCTCCGTCACGCGATACCGCCCGAAGAGAAGGCCCAGATAGGCAAGCGCGGCGGCGGACCCACGTACCCGCACATCCTGATGCCGCAGTTGATGTGCTTCAAGGGCGCCGAGTTCTTGTCCAAGGTCTACGGCAATGCGGATCCGGCAACCTGCGACTGCGAGGAGTGCGACGGGCGCAGCCTCGACAGCTTTTATCTTTCCGACGGTGAAACGCGGCGTGAGGCGGAGAACCACAACGTCCACACCTGGGGCGCATGGGTCAGCGACATGGCCAGCTACCGAGCCGGCTCCGAGCGTAAGACGTGGTGGCGCAATAAATGCGCTGCAGCCGTCGACCGCTACGCACTGGAAAACCAGCGCATCGGAGTGGGCGCGAGTCCCAAGTCCGGGTTCCAAGCACCCGCGCCGCTCAAAGCATGGGCGACACTGCCCGTCACTCAGTAGCCGGATGCACCCCCTCAGGGGAGCTGACGGTTGACGTCTTCCAGGAACTTCCAGCCAGCAACCGTATGGCGCTTGCGCACGAAGGGGCTGGGTGGCACAACAACCTCGACCGCATCCCCCTGGATGTGGAGCAATCCGATGCCGTAGAAGTCAGCGCGCATCACCGCCTCGTCCTTGCGCCGCAACACGCCATCCATCAATACGGAACGAGCAGTGAACGGTGTGAACCGCTCGGCCTGCTCCATCGCCGACTCCCAGCTGCGTCCAGGCACCAACACCATGTCGACATGGACCGGCCGGGTCGCCAGACGAGTAATCAATCCGTCGCGTCGAACCACCGCCCCCTTCGGCAGAGCCTTCAACGCTCGGCGTTCCCTGCCGTTCAGTGATCCGGCAGGCACCGGCTCGCCGAGCGGCAGCGCCATCAAGAGGTTCAGGGCATCCGGTCGCGTCAGCGGAACCATGCCCGAAGCCGCCCGCCGCTCCCGCTCTCGCGCCTCGAATCGGTAAGCCGCGACGACCTTCACCCGCTCGGCTTCAACAACCGCCAGGCTCGCATCGCGGGGTACGAGATCGCCGGGAGCCAGCGCCCCCGCAACCACACCCAAAGGCTCTCGTGCCACGATTGCCATCGACCAACCTGCTCTCGTCCTAGACCGACGCTCTCCCCAGCAGGGCTGTACGCACTCATCCTTACCGCTTGCCCCGCGCCACCGGAAGCAGCCTCAACAACAAAACCAACAGACCTCAACCGGCCCCAGACACAGGAACGCGTCCAAACGAACGGCAAGGCTAGTACGGACACCCGTGCGATCATCAGCCGCCTCCCGGATAGCTCCGCATTGGTCATCGACCACCGCCTCGCTGCATAATTCGCATCCACAACAGGTCGCGTACGGGCAACTCCGACCTCAGCCATCCCGCGCCACGATGCCCACAGTTGTTCGAATTCTTGCACCGCCCCGACCTACCGAGAGCATCTACTCCCAAACCGCAGCCGACCAGCGCCGCGCCATCGGCCCGGGAAGACAGAACCCCCGCCGAACTAGCCGACGGGGGCAACATCTGTCACGCCCGAGTCACCAACAGCATTGACGGGCCTGGACGACAAGATCCGAACTCGCTCAAACGCTCCCGATCTGGACCACGTGGACGCCAGAAGACGGTTTCGCCCACCTGTGCCATGTAGTACCGAGGGCCGGGCCCAGGACCAGGACCGGGGCGCCTTCCGGCCCGTCAGAGCGGTATTGCAGGGTGTTCGGCGTACTCTCACTCACCCGCTCACGCTCCCACATCCCACAATGTCTCACCGGCCGGGGTCGGACGCTCGTCATACCGCCCCAGGTTTCCGCCGCTGAACGCAAGTCCTCCACGTCCGGCTTGACGTACCGCCTCTTGGTCGTCTTGACCTTGGTGTGCCCCGTCCACCGGGCAGGGGCAGTCGTCTGATCCGGAGCTCCGTTGCTGGTCACGTCTGCCATCCCGGACGGTCTGCCGCCCGCATTCGACGCTCGTGTCGGCTGTGCCCGTGTCCTGGTGCCGGGAGCCGTGCCGGCATCACCGAAGCCACCCGCTGGGCCGGCCGATCCATGGACCGCCCCTTCAGCATCCTCGGACTACCGAGAGGATCTTGAAACGGCGGCGCCACCGCGGCACACACGCATCACTATGAAAAGCATGATTCGCCACCCCTCTGCTGATTCCCGCGCGCCATCACTACCGATTCACTCTACTCGGCGGGCTTTCTGGTGGGATAGTTTGACTCCGCCCCCCATCGCCCCAGATCCGAACCGAGCCAAGAGCGATCACGTCACCGGGACCGAGGGATTCGGCGCCCATTGGCGTCTCTTGAGTGGACCGGCAGGTCAAAACACCAGCAATGGCGTCTTGTCACTGCCGACGGGATTCGAGTTACCGCATTTCACGGATGGTTGTACGCACGTTCCAGGCGCAATCGACCCGGTGGGCGGTATGCGCCCAATGCTCGCGCCGGAGTGAACCACAACGGGGCGCCAGTGACCGCCGTCGAGGGAGTCTGGAATGACGGGTACACGATATGGCAGGCCCGACAGTGCCCGCCGACGGCAACCACGCTGGCTGCTGGCCGGGATGGCGGCCAACACGTTGGTCACCCTGGTCGGTACCGGCTGGCTGGTCATGACCGGGCATGCGGCCCAGGCCGACCTCATCCAGGTGCACGACGCGGCCAGCCGGCTCCACACCGACCTGTTGGTTTGCGACCTTCAGGACGCGGCTGGGGAGTCCGCTCTCATCCAGCGCCGGACGGCTTCCGCCCGGCGCTCCACGTCCGACTTCCTCTGGAATGCCGCAGCCCGGATGCCGCTGGTCGGTCATCCGGTGCGCACCCTTCAGGGTGCGGCCGTCGCCGCGGACGAACTCGCCCGTACCGTCCTGCTGCCCCTCACGGACGCGCTGCCCGCACCCTCCTCTTCGGCGTCGGCGCAGGTCGGGTCGTGATCGCGGTGCGGCATCCGCCCGAATGCGGCTCGCGGTCGGCGCCATGGCCCCGGCACGTCGGGGCAAATTCACCACGCACGTACTCCGTCACTCCGCCTCCCTACCTGACCAACACCACGCGATCTTAGGGTAATTCATGCAATAGCAGGGACGGCACACCGAGGGGGCCGCCTGCCCACCGAAAGGCACACCATGTCCAGACACACATACGTGGTACTCATCGGCGGACCACCTGGGACTCCGCCCCTGTGGAATACCCCGCCAGCGACGGATCTGGACCGGGTCAAGGTCCCCCTGGGCAACGGCTACGAGCACTTCGAGTTCACGGGTCAGTACCTGGAAATGGCCGGCGAGCAGATCCCTGTATACGGCTGGTGCTACCGCACATTCATTGCAGAGTAAGACATGTTCTAGGAGTCCACGATGAGCGCTTCAAACACGGCGCGGGATGCCGTGGTCACTGGCATGGGGTTCTGCCTGCCCGGCAGGCTCGAACCCGTATGCACCGCGGCCGAAGTCTGGGACATCGCCGCCAACGGTGTCTCCTGTATCACGCCGGACGAGGTCTGCTACGGAGCGGTCCATCTGACGACCGAGATGTTCGACCAACGCCTCAGCGAGATCCCGTCGTTCTTCTCCCACCACTACACCAACGCGCACCGCTTCAGCCTCGTCTCCCTGGTGGAAGCCTGTGCGGACGCCGAACTCGATTTCCGCGCAGGCGATCTGCGAGAGGCGGCCCTGCTCGTCGGACGCGGCGGTGTGGACGCCAACGTCGACAGCTATCTTTCGGTGCTTCGGGCGGACGCCGGGAAGACCACGGCGCTGGAGGCGATGGAGCTGTTCGTCGCCGCGCAACAGGCCGTGACGCCATCCGACGTGGCTCTGGTGCAGAGCGCTCTGACCCGCTCCAAGGGCCCGATCTACACGGTCTCCTGCGGCTGCGCCTCCTCAGCCGTACAGATCGGCAACGCCCAGCGGCTGATCAGAAGTGGCGAGGTGGATGTCGCAGCCGTGACCGGAGTCGATGTGTTCGACATGGGGCTGATCGAGAACATCCAGCGCCTGCTGCGGGGTGCGCAACAGGCCTACGAGAACGTCCGCTCGGATGGCATGCCCGAGTTCGTGCCGTCGTTCGACGAACTCATGCGGCCGTATGACCGACGCGCCAAGTGCATCAACCACGGCGAGGGGTCGGCGACAGTGATCCTGGAGAGCCGAGAGCACGCGGAGCGGCGCGGTGTCCGGGTCCACGGCCAGGTCCTCGCCACCGCGATGGGCCGTGACGGCCTGGCGAACCCGCTGGCCTGTGATGACTCCGGAACGGAACTGGTGGCCGCGGTGCGCAAATGCCTCGGTGAGCGGTGGCGGATCGATCAGGTGCCGTACGTCCACGGCGGGAGCGACGGGAACCCTGTCGTCACCGCCTTCGAGACCAATGCGATCACGGAGTTGTACGGCTCCGGCTCATCGGTACTGATGACCTCTCAGGAGGCCTGCTTCGGCCACAACGGAGCACCCGCGGGCTGTCTCGGCGTCGCACTGACGCTGCTGATGATGGAGCACGGCGAGGTGTGTCCCACCACCAACTGCGAACAGCCCGCGGACGGCCTGTCCTTCGACCCTGTTCCGGGGATCCGCACCCGACCGCTCGACTTCGACTACGCCTTGACCTTCAACTATCAGCTCGGCGGAGTCAAGAACGTGATTCTGCTGGGAAGTCCGGAAGCCGTCTAGCCAAGCGTACGGAGCACCCGATGAGCCAGCACACCACCGCGCCCAGTGAACAGTCGGAGCACATCGCCGTGGTAGGCATGGGCTGCCGGCTTCCGGGCAATGTCAACTCACCGCGTTCGCTGTGGAGTTTGCTCGCCGAAGGACGTGACGCGGTCGGGATGCCGCCACGTGCGCGGACGACCTTGTGGCCCGGGTTGCCCACGCCCTCGCGGGGCGGATTCCTGAGCGACGTGACCGGGTTCGACGCCGAGTTCTTCGGCGTCTCGGGTCGTGAGGCGGACGTTCTGGATCCGCAGCACCGGCTGCTGCTCGAGGTGGCCTGGGAGGCGCTTGAGCACGCCGGGATCGTGCCGGATCTGCTGAACGGTACAGACACCGGCGTCTTCACCGGGCTGAGCTACACCGACTACATGGACCGGCTCGCCGGGCATCCCCAGGAGCTCGAAGGCTCGATCCTGACCAACGGGCATTGCGTCGCCGCCGGCCGGATCTCCTATCTGCTGGGGCTGCGCGGCCCGTGTCTGTCACTGGACACCGCCTGCTCGTCGTCGCTGGTCGCCGTCCACCTCGCCTGCCAGGCACTGCGCGCCGGCGAGTGCGATCTGGCGCTCGCGGGCGGCGTCAGCCTCGTACTCGGCCTCCGGACCACGCGGTCGTTCGCCAGGATGGGCATGTTGTCGTCGACCGGGCGCTGTCACACCTTCGATGCCGCCGCCGACGGGTTCGTCCGCGGCGAGGGATGCGGAATCGTCGTGCTCAAGCGCCTGCCCGACGCGGTGCAGGACGGCGACCGCGTCCTCGCCGTGGTACGCGGTTCCGCTGTCAACCAGGACGGCCGGTCCGACGGTCTGGCCGCACCTTCCGCCGCCGCTCAGGAGCTGCTTTTCCGGGAGGCACTGGCCCGTTCCGCGGTCGAACCGCACGACGTGGGCATGATCGAGACACATGGCACCGGCACCCCGGTCGGGGACCCGGCGGAGTTCGCCAGCCTGACTCAGGTATACGGCAGCGGCCCGGGCCGATGCGCACTGACCTCGCTCAAGACCAACCTGGGGCATCTGGAACCGGCCGCCGGAGTGACCGGTTTGATCAAGGCCGTGCTCTGTCTGCGCCGTGGAATGGTTCCCCCCAATGCACACTTCAGCCGTTGGAACCCCGCCATCCATGCCGAAGGCACGCGCTTCTTCGTTCCCACCGGGCTGACCCGTTGGCCGGTGGGCACCGCGCCCCGGCTGGCCGCCGTCTCCTCGTTCGGTTTCTCCGGAACCAACGCCCACGCGGTGCTGGAGCAGGCGCCGAGCACGCCGGCGCGGCCACGGGTGCCGAGCCCGCGGCGAACGGCACGCTCGACACCGGACGTCTTTCTCATGGCGGCGGGATCACCCGCCGTCCTGCCCACCGCCGCCCGGCGTCTCGCCGACTGGCTCGAGGACGGCGGCGCCCGCGTGCCGCTCCGCGACATTGCCCACACCCTCGCCGTGCGTCGCAGCGCGGGCCGCGGACGGCTCGGGGTGACGGCCTCCCGTCGCCGCGAACTCGTCGACGCCCTGCGCACCTTCGCCGCGGGACAGGAACACCCGCACGTGGTCACCGGGGCCGTCGGCGCCGAAGTCTCGCGGCGGCCGGTATGGGTCTTCTCCGGTCAGGGGTCCCAGTGGCCGGGGATGGGGCGCGGCCTGCTCGAAAGTGAACCCGCCTTCGCCGCCGCGCTGGCGGAGGCCGACGAACTGATCGCCGCCGAGTCCGGCTTCTCGGTCCTGGAGATCGTGCGCAACGGCACTCCGGTGAGCGGCTGCGGCACCGTCCAACCGGTGCTGTTCGCCCTCCAGACGGCGTTGGCGGCCGCCTGGCGCGCCCACGGAGTGGAGCCGGCCGGGGTGATCGGCCATTCCATGGGCGAGGTGTCGGCCGCCGTGGTGGCCGGGGCGCTGTCCCTGGCAGATGGCGCGAGGGTGATCTGCCGGCGCTCGGCACTCCTCAGCCGGATCGCCGGCCGCGGCGCCATGGCGACGGTGGGGCTGGCCGCCGACGCGGTGGAGGCGGAACTCGCCGGCACCGGCTCGGTCACGGTGGCCGTCCTCGCGTCCCCCGAGTCCACGGTCGTGGCGGGCGATGCCCGGGAGGTGGCCCGCCTGCTCGACGACTGGCAGAAGCGAGGCATTCCGGCATCCCCGGTGTCCGTCGACGTCGCCTCGCACTCTCCTCAGGTGGAGTCGCTCCTTGACGAGCTCAGGGCCGCGTGCGGCGCCCTGGAAAGTCACCGACCGGAGATTCCGTTCTACTCGACGGTGCTGGACGATCCCCACGGTGTCCCCGGCTTCGACGCCGACTACTGGTGCGCCAACCTGCGCCGACCGGTCCGGTTCGGGCCGGCTGTGGCCGCCGCGGCGGCCGACCGCCACCAAGTGTTCGTCGAGATCGCCCCGCATCCGGTCGTCACCCACTCCATCGGCCAGAGCCTGACCGGCCTGGTCGACGACCCCGTCGTACTGCCCACGCTGCGGCGTGACGAGCACGAACCGACCGCGTTCCGACGCCAGTTGGCCGCCCTGCACTGCGTCGGAGTCACCGTGGACTGGTCGACGCTGTACGAGGACGGAAACCTGGTGGAGGCACCCACCATCACGTTCGACCGGAAGCACCACTGGGTCGATGTCCCCGTGCTCCCTGCCGAGGCCGTGTCCGGCCCCGCGCCGAGTCCCCTGCCGGGGCAGCGCACCGAGGTGCCCGGCGAGCCACTGCGCCACTGCTGGCACGGCGACGCCGGCACGGCGCTGCTCCCGTGGCTCGCGGACCACCGGGTCCAGGGCACTCCGGTCTTCCCCGGCGCCGCTCACTACGCCCTTGCACTGACCGTCGCTTGTGAGACGTTCGACGAGATGCCCGAGCGGCTGGAGGTCAGCGACCTGCGCTTCCACGAACTGCTCCGGCTGACGGAGCGGACCGAGGTCAGCACCACGGTGACCCTCAACACTCCGGACAGCGCCAACTGCGAGATCTTCGGGCGCGGCGCCAACGGGGAATGGGACCTGCTGGCCACCGCCAGGCTGCGCCGCTTGCCGATGCCGGCCGAGCTGCACCCGGCATCCGTGGCCACCATGGCGATGCACCATCCGCTCGCGCTCGACCCGGCAGACCTCTATCGAAGTCTGCGGGCTCGTGGCCTCGAACACGGCCCGGCGTTCAACGGGATCAAGGAGCTGCGGGTCTCAAGCCCGGGCGACAGCTTCTGGGCCCGGGTTCACCTGCCCGAAACCGCCCGGAATCCGGAAACCCCGTTCCGTGTCCATCCGGTGCTGGTCGACCAGTGCGCACAACTCGTCATCGCCAAGCTGATCGGCGACGGGGGCGACAGTGGGCTGGTGCTGCCCGTGGGCATGCGAGCGGTACGACTGCTCGGCGACCCCTCCACCGCGGCCTACTGCCACGCCCAGCTGGTGGACGTCACGGAGGACGCCGTCGTCGGGCAGGTCCGCCTCCTCGACGAGATGGGCAAGCCGCTGCTGGCGATCGACGGCCTGCAGTTCACCCGCCACAACGCGCCGCAAGTCACCGAGGCCGACCAGTGGTTCCTCGAGGCCGGATGGCACCAGGCCCCGCGCCGCGCGTCGGCGCCGTCCCACCGGCCGGGGAACTTGCTGATCATCGGCGAGGGGGACGGATCTGTGCGGCCCCTGGCCGACGCCTTGACGGAGGCCGGCGCCCGCTCCGAGGTGTGGGACACGGCTCTCTGCGACGGGGAACTCGAGGAGTGCCGGGAGTTCTTCACCGACCGGCTGGCGTCGCTTCCCGAGGCGCCGCGGGCCGTGGTGACAGTCTGCGGGCCGGGGCCGAGCGTGGACCCGGACGGCTCCCTCCGGCGCACTCGGCGGCTGCTGGGCATCGCCCAGGCGGTCACCGCCGCATTCACCGACCCGCCGAGGCTGTTCACGGTCACCCGCGGCGCGCGTGTCGTGGAGTCCGGGGACACCGTCGATCCCGGGCCCGGTGCGCTGCGGGGACTGATGCGCGTCCTGGCCCTGGAGCACCCCGGCCTGAAGGCAACCCTGGTGGACGCCGACCCGGCCGACACCGAGTGGGCGCAAGTCGCCGGGGAACTCCTGGCCGACGGCGCCGAGGACGAGATCGCCCTGCGCGGTGACAGGCGCTATGCCGCCCGGCTCGACTACGCCCCCGTGACGGCAGCCGAGCGTACCCGGGCCGCCGCCTGCACGGTGCGCCACGGCGAGGACGGCTTCCGGCTGCGGGTGGGAAGCTCCGGTGACCTGGAGAGCCTGGAACTCGCCGCGACGGGGCGGCGCCGACCGGGAGTCGGCGAGGTCGAAGTACGAGTGGCTGCGGCGGGGCTGAACTTCCGCGACGTTCTCACCGCCATGGGCCTGCTCCCCGGAGACGGGGACATCCGCTACCGGATCGGCTTCGAATGCGCGGGCGAAGTCGCCGCCGTCGGAGAGGGCGTCGACCGTCTCTGCGTCGGGGACCGGGTACTCGCCATCGACCTGAGAGGCGGCGCGTTCGGCTCGTACCTCACGGTTCCCGAGGCCACCGTGGCGCGAATCCCTGCCTCGTTGGACGCGGTTGCCGCGGCCGGCATCCCCGTCGCCTTCCTCACCGCCTGGTATGCCCTGCACCACGTCGGCCGTCTCGGCAGGGGGGAACGGGTTCTGATCCACTCGGCCACCGGCGGGACCGGCCTGGCCGCCATCGCCGTCGCACGGCTGCTGGGCGCCGAGGTGCTGGCCACCGCAGGCAGCGAGGAGAAACGGCGCTACCTGCGCGCCTTGGGCATCACCCAGGTGATGGACTCCCGGTCACTGGCCTTCCGCGACGAAGTGCGGGAGGCGACTGGCGGCGAAGGTGTCGACGTCGTGCTCAACTCGCTCTCCGGTGCCGCGATCCAGGCCGGCCTGGAGTGCCTGCGCCCGTTCGGCCGCTTCGTGGAACTCGGGGTCCGCGACATCATCTCCGACACCCCACTGGGTCTGAAGCCGTTCCGCCACAACATCACCATGGGCACGGTCGACCTCATCGAGCTGCAACAATGCCGCCCCGAGATCTTCGACCAGTTGTTGCGGGACGTCCTCACGGAGTTCTCTCACGGGCGGCTCAAACCGCTGCACTGCACCACCTTTCCGCTGTCAGCAGCGACCGACGCGTTTCGGCTGATGGCCGGCGCGGGACACATCGGCAAGCTCGTACTGACCGTACCGAACAGCGGCGATGCGTCCGCCGTGCTGCCCGAGGGACCACTCACCGTGCGGCGGGACGGGGCATACATCATCACCGGTGGTCTCCGGGGTGTCGGCCTGGAGACCGCTCGCTGGCTGGCCGAGCAGGGTGCCACCCATCTGGTACTCAACGGCCGTACCGGTCCCTCACCCGAAACGTCCAGAGTTCTCAGCGAGTTGGCCACGGGCGGCACCAGGGTCACGGTGGTGCTGGGCGATGTCGCCGAGCCGGGTACCGCCGGCCGTCTGATCGCCGCGGCGGGTGCCGACGGTCTGCCGTTGCGGGGTGTCGTCCACTCTGCCATGACCCTGGACGACGCCGCGATCACCAACATCCGCGACGACCAGCTGCGTCGGGTGTGGGCACCCAAGGTGACCGGCGCGTGGCAGCTCCACCTGGCCACGGCGGAGCACTCGCCGGACTGGTTCGTGGTGTTCTCGTCGATGGCCTCCCTGTTGGGCAATCCCGGCCAGGGGGTGTATGCGGCCGCGAATTCCTGGCTGGACGCGTTCGCCGCCTGGCGTTCGGCCCGGGGAATGCCGACCCTCGCCGTCAACTGGGGCCCATGGGGAGAGACCGGGGTGGCCACCGGCTTCGCCGACCGCGGCTACCGGACGATCCGCACGGAGGAGGGGCTGCGGGCTCTGCAGGCCCTGCTGGCACATCGACGGGTGCAGACCGGGGTGATTCCCGGCACCCCGGACACCTGGGTACCGGTGGCGGGGCGCTCTTCCTCGTTCTTCCAGCTGCTTCTCGGCAGCACTGCTCATCCGACCACCGTGCAGGAGGACAAGGACGACTTCCGCTCCCGGCTTGCCGCCATTCCTGCCGGGCCGGCCCGCAGGAACGTCCTGGAGGCGTACGTCGCCAAGCACGTCAGAACTGTTCTCCGGCTGGGCGGCAACGCCATCGATCCGCAGACCCCGTTGAAGGCCCTGGGCTTCGACTCCCTGCTGGCCATGGAACTTCGGGGCCGCCTTGAATCCACCCTGCAGGTCAAGCTCGCCAGCAACTTCGTGTGGCAGCATCCGACGCTGGCAGCGCTCGCCGAGGGCCTGGCCGAGCTCATGGGCATGCCGATGGCCACGCAGTAGCAGAACTGACCGCGATGTGCCGGGTCCGGGTGGTTGAGAAACGGTTCACCACCCGGACCGTACGTGCGCCCAAAAACATGGAACCAAATACACTCGGTATTCTTTGGCTGATATTCTTTCGCTCCTGCGGAGCATCTCTCTCCAACTAGCGCGTCTCGCTTGCGACTTCCGAACGAATGACTGCCTTGCTTCAATGAGATAAAGCGAGACAGAAAGGCCAAGTAGGCCATCACCTCGATTCTCGGAAGAATGCGCAAGATATCCGGAAAAGAGGAAGACGAGTCTCGCTGGAGCCACGTAATTTTGCGTGCGACAGGAGAGGTCATGAACCCTCGCAGGAAATTCCAGCTGGCCGCCGCCTTCGGGTCGGTGGGCCTGGTCGCAACGGCACTCGTGACGGCAACGCCGGCGTCGGCGCAGCCCGTGGTCGTCCCCTGCTCCGTCACGGACCTGGTCACCGCGATCACGAACGCCAACACGGCCGGCAGCGGCGACCTGATGCTGACCAACGGCTGCACCTACTCCCTCACCAGCCCGGTTTCGGTACCCGCTGAACTCGGCCTGCCGCAGATCACCGGGGACATCCACATCGACGGACTCGGCGCCACCATCACCCGCAGTACCACAGCCACCCAACTCTTCCGCATCTTCGACGTCGCCCCGGGCGGCCAGCTCACCCTCGGGACCGTCACCCTCACCGGCGGCACTGCCACCGGCGACGGCGGCGCCATCACCAACGCCGGCACACTCACGCTCAACGCCGCCCAGATCACGAAGAACGTCGCCGGCGGCAGCGGCGGCGGCATCGCCAACACCGGCACACTCAACGCCACCGCCAGCCGCATCACCGGCAACACGGCGGCCACGGGCGGCGGCGGCCTCTTCAACAGCATCGCGGCCGCCACCGCCAACCTGCGTGCGAGCAGCGTCGACGGCAACACCACCACGGGCGGCAACGGGGGCGGCATCCTCAACAACGGCGGCAACATCACCGGTGACCTGTCCAGTCTCGGCTCCAACTCGGCCACCGGGACGACCTCCTCCGGGGGTGGCATCGCCACCGTCGGCGGCACGGTGAAGCTGGCGCTGGACGCCGTGACGGACAACAAGTCCAGCACCGTCCCGGGTGGCATCCGGAACGACGGCGGCACTGTCTCCCTGCTGCTCACCGGAGTGCTCAACAACCTTCCGAGCAACTGCTCCGGCAGCCCGACTCTGGTCCCAGGCTGCCTCAACTGAGGTAGCGCACAACTCCTTCTCCGGCGGGCCGTCGGCGCCGTCATCCCCGCCTCGGCCCGCCGGAGAAGCGGTCAGTACAGGAGAGGTCCCCATGATGCCCATCACCACGCACGCCGACGAGATCGAGCTCACGGCCCAACAGATCACCGACTGGCCCGACGCCGAGGAGGCGCTGGCCCGGCTGCGTCAACGGCCGCCGGGGGCCCCTCTCGTGTTCAGCACACCTCCGCTGACCCGAACCGTCCCCGTCTGTCGACGGCTTGCGTTGCTCTGGCTGGATGCCCAGCGGATCCGGGACGAGGACCGGCGGTACGCCGTCCAACTGGTGCTGTCGGAGTTGCTCACCAACGCCATTCAGCACACTCGGAGCCCCCGCGTCACATGCCGGATGTGGAGGTCGGGCGACTTGCTCCACCTGGAAGTCCGCAACCAGGGCGGAACATGGTCCATCCCCTGGGCGAACCGCGCCAAGGACGCCAACGACCACGGCCGCGGACTCGCACTTGTCGCAGGATCGGCCCGAGGGTGGGGACGGCACTTCGGGGCGGAGGGCGACTGCACGGTATGGGCCACGGTTCCCCTGGCCCGAAGCGCCCGGCACGGGTTCAGGCCAGGACAGTAACCGCCGGCTTCCCGTTCGGACAAGGACAGCCGACGGCCAGGGCCGTTGAGGTCGCCACCAGCCCCTCGTCGCGACCGTTGCGCCCCGGCCGTCGGCGCTTTGTCGTAGAGGGCAGGCACAATCCCGGACCGTGACGGCGGCGATCCAACGGTGTCTCGATAATCCGATAGTGCCACGAGTTTCTGAAGCGGAATCGAGTTGACCCAGGTGGGCCGCGCGGGGCAGCTGGCGGTGAGCGCGCGAGCGCAAAGTCAACAGTCAGGAATCCTGACACTCCGTGACCAGGTCGGGCCTGAAAGCCAGGTAAAATTTGAAGAGTTTTGCATATTTCGCCAGTGTATGTCGGAATAATATTGGCAAAGCCGCGCATCGACACACAAACAAGTGGCTTGACGGTAATGGAGACTGCTTGAGGAGGAAACAATTATGGCGGCCCGACTACTTGTTACACGCCACCCGAACGAACGTCTTCAGGAACTGATGCAGGAAGCGGGAGTTTCCAATGCCGGATTGGCCCGCCGCATCAACCTGTTCGGGGCCGAGCACGGACTCGATCTGCGGTACGACAAAACTTCCGTCGGGCGTTGGATTCGTGGCCAGCAACCGCGAGGCCAGACCCCCGAGATCGTCGCGGAGGCGCTGAGCCGCAAGCTCGGCCGTACGGTGTCGGTCGAGGAAATCGGTATGGGAAGCGCCAACCCGGGTTCCGATGTCGGACTGCACTTCGCATCCACCGCACAGGAGGCCCTGGAGCAGGTATGCGAGCTATGGCGTAACGACGCTGCCGAGCGCGGTCTGGTGAGTGGCGCGACGCGACCGGCCTCCGCGCTCGTCGAGCCCAGCCGCGACTGGCTGATCAGCGAGCCGGACCCGCTGATCACCCGCAACAGCGGGCCACGGGTGGGCGCAGCGGACGTGACGGCCGTCAGGAGCGCGACCCGGGCCATGGCAGAGCTCGATCACCGGTTCGGCAGCGGCCATATCCGACCGGTCGTCGTGCACTACCTCGACAGCGTTGTCTCCGTGCTGCTCGCGGGCTTTTACAGTAGGACGACGGGGCGTCAACTTTACGCAGCAGCAGCGCAGTTGACGGAGCTGGCGGGATACATGGCGGTCGACATCGGTCGGCTTGGACTGGCCCAGCGCTACTACATCCAGGCCCTGCGCCTCGCGCAGGCTGCCGACGACCGGGCCTACGGCGGCTACGTGCTGGCAGCCGGAATAAGCCATCTCGTTGCGTTCCTCGGGAGCCCCCGGGAGATCGTCCAGCTGGCGAAGGTCGCCCAGGAAGGAGCACGTGGGCATGTCACCGCCACCTCCCGGTCGCTGTTCTATGCGGCCGAGGCGCGCGGGCACGCGCTGCTCGGAGACGCTCGGGCATGTCAACTGGCCGCCGAGAAGGCGGTGAAGACGCTGGCAGAGGCGAACAAGGAGGAGGATCCGGAATGGATCTCCCACTTCGACAAAGCGTATCTGGCCGATGAGTTGGCGCACTGCCATCACGACCTGGCGCAGCCGAAACCTGCCGCGGAGTGGGCCGAGCGTGCGCTGGCCGGGCATCCGGAAACCCGGGTGCGGCGGCGTGCCATCGACATACTGTTGCTCGCCACCGCCCAGGTCTCCGCGCGTGAGGTGGAACAGGCATGCCACACCGCGGTGAAGGCGATTGACCTGCTCTGCGGACTACGCTCGAACATTTGCGCAGAGTATCTGGGTGCCTTCCGGCGTCGGCTCGAACCGTACCGACTGGTGTCAGCTGCACAGGAATTCGAGGAACGGCTTCAGGAGCGCCAGTGCGAAGGGTATCCGTCAGCTGCTCCGACCTCTCCCCCCAGGGCTGTTGCAAAGCGAAATGATTTTGCGTCTGCGCAGGTCGCCGGGCGTGTGACCGGAACAGCCGCACAGTGAATCGCCCCGGGTCGGATGCAGGGTCCCGACGTTTGCCGGCTTGCCCGATGACACCCGCGGGCCACGACTCGATCACCGCGGCAGCGGAGTGGTGCCGGCGCGCAACGCCCGAGGGACTGGCCGCCCTCGGCCTGCCCTGCCACCCGCTCCTGGGCCGCCACCGGGTGCCGAGCGAGAAGACCCTGCGCAACGTGCCGGGGCGCCCTCGATCCGGCCGAGCTCGGCGCGGCCGGGTTCGCCTGCCTGAAGTCCCTGCTCCCCGACGAGCGCGCATCTCCCGCGCCGCTGATGCCCGACGGCGGCCAGGAGCATGAACAGCGCCGGGCCCACCGGGCTGCCGCCCAGGCCGATCCGGTGCGCCCAAGAGGCCGGGCGATCGCGGTGGACGGCAAGTGCCTGCGCGGCGCAAGACGCCCTGACGGCAGCCGGGTCTTCGTGCATTCCGCGGTCCGCCGGCGCAGAGGCCGCCGTACAGGCGAAGAAGTGGTCCAGTGAGACCGTCTGCACCATCACCGACCTGCCCGCCGAGCATTCCGGCGGGGCCTCGTCGGGCGCCACGCTATCCGCCGGGTGCGGACGTTCGTTTCAGGGGGTGGTCGTCGAGACGACGAACACCCGGGGGTGGTCCGGATCGTCCAGGTTTGCTGTGATCTCCAGGGAGGGCTTGGGCTTGTCCTGATCACGGACCACGCCCGCCCAGTGGTGACCGTGGGCGAACTTCCAGCCCACCTCCGACGCCTCGTCGTCGTCGATGGTCACATCGCCGTCCTTGAGCTCGGAGGCGCCCGCGCCCACGTCGTTCAGCCACTTGTCGAACTTCTCGCGAGTGGTGGTGAACTGCAGGTACAGCGAGCTCGCCTTCCACGAGTTGGTCTCGTAGTGGGCGACGTCCTCGGCGTAGGGCGGCACCGTCACCTCGTAGATGCGCCGCTGCAGCCGGTCCGGCCAGCCCGCCTCCAGGCCCCCGGAGGCAGCCTGCTCCTGCTTGTCCTCGCCGCCGCCGCGGCTCTGCATCGCGGAGATGTAGAGGTAGCCCGCCGGGATGGTGATCAGCAGGAAGACGATGACGGCCTTGAGCCAGCGGCGGCGGACCGGGGCCGCCTGCGGTTCTTCGGGCACGGCCGTCTGCTCGGGATGCTCCATGGTGATCACCCGCGGCCCGCCTGTGCGTACTTCTCGTAGCGCTCGACGCGACGGCGGTTGGCGCGGCGGAAGCGGCGGGCGACGAGCCGGGCCAGGTCCGCGGCGCCCACCATGCCGGCCTCCGGGCCCAGCTGGGCCTTGACGATCCGGGCCTCCGGGCGGTAGCCGCGGCCGGTGAGGTGGCGGCGGAAGGCGTCCCGGGCGGGGCCGATGAGCAGGTCGTCGGCGGCGCTGACGCCGCCGCCGATGACGAAGCAGGAGGGGTCGAGGGCGGCGGCGAGGTTGGCGATGCCGACGCCCAGCCACTGGCCGATGTCCTGCAGGAGCTCGACGCACATGGCGTCGCCCGCGCGGGCCAGCTCGGTGATCAGCGGGCCGGTGATCTCGTGGACGTTGCCGCCGACGCGGTCGATGATCCCGTACGCGACGGGCGACTCGGCCGCCGCCAGCTCACGGGCCTCGCGGACGAGGGCGTTGCCGGAGCTGTACTGCTCCCAGCAGCCGCGGTTGCCGCAGGGGCAGCGGTGGCCGCCGGGGACGACCTGCATATGGCCGAACTCGCCCGCGACGCCGAACTTGCCCCGCTTGACCTGGCCGTCCTCCAGGATGGCGCCGCCGATGCCGGTGCCGAGGGTGATCATGACCAGGTGGTCCTCGCCGCGGCCGGCTCCGAAGCGCCACTCGGCCCAGGCGGCGGTGTTGGCGTCGTTGTCGACCATGACGGGGACAGCGAGGCGGCCCGCGAGGCGGTCGCGCAGCGGTTCGTTGCGCCAGGACAGGTGGGGGGCGAACAGGACACGGTTGCGCTCGGCGTCGACCCAGCCGGCGGCGCCGATGCCGACGGCGTGCACATCGTGGCGGTCGGAGAGGTCCAGGACCAGCTCGACGATGGTGTCCTCGACGACCTTGGGGCTCTTGGACTTGTCCGGGGTCTCGGTGCGGAGCTTCTCGAGGATGTTGCCGTCGGCGTCGACGACCCCGGCCATGACCTTCGTGCCGCCGATGTCGATGCCGACGGTGGGGACACGGGGAGCCGTGAGGTGCGAGCGGCGCTCGCGCGGGCCGACCGTGCGCAGGACGGTCGCTCTGGCCGAGCTCCGGTAGACACGCTCGCGGTACATGCTCATCCCGGTCGTTGCCCCTGCGCTGGTCTCGTGAGGCCGGGCCTCGGTGGATACGGTCCTGGCCGATTGTGCCTCACGGGCGGGTCGCCCTGCACAACGGTGGGCCGGGCCCCCGGCCCGGCCCGTACCCGTCATCCCTCGCCGGAGGTGGCCCGTTCCAGCTCGTGGCTGAGCTGGTCGAGCTCCGAGCCACCGGCCATCTGCCGGGTCAGCTCGTCCAGCGCGATCTCGGACTTTGCGTGGCTGCCCGCCATCGCCCCGCGCTTGAGCAGTACGAATCGGTCACCGACCAGATACGCATGGTGCGGATTGTGCGTGATCAAGACCACGCCGAGACCGGCGTCGCGGGCCGCGGCGACGTACTTGAGCACGACGCCAGACTGCTTGACGCCGAGCGCGGCCGTGGGCTCGTCGAGGACCAGGACCTTCGCCCCGAAGTACACCGCGCGGGCGATCGCCACGCACTGGCGCTCGCCGCCGGACAGCGTGCCGATGGGCTGGTCGACGTCGCGCAGGTCGATCCCCATGCGCAGCAGCTCCGCCCGGGTCGTCTCGCGCATCTTCCGCACGTCGAGGCGCTTGAAGGGCCCCGCGCCGGTCGTCGGCTCCGAGCCGAGGAAGAAGTTCCGCCAGACCGGCATGAGCGGGACGACCGCCAGGTCCTGGTAGACCGTGGCGATGCCGCGGTCCAGGGCCTCGCGGGGGGAGGCGAGCCGCGTCTCCTCGCCGTCGATCGCGAAGGTGCCCGCGTCGTGCTGGTGCAGGCCCGCAATGATCTTGATGAGGGTGGACTTGCCCGCGCCGTTGTCGCCGAGCACACAGGTGATCTCGCCCGCGTGGACCTCCAGGGAGACCCCTTCGAGGGCGCGGATGTTCCCGTAGAACTTGCTGACGTCGGTCAGCCTGACCAGTGCCGCGTCGTCGTTCGCCGCGTCGTCGTTCACTTGCTCGCCTCCGCGCGCTTGCGGACCCATGCGTTCAGCAGGGTCGCCAGGAGCAGCATCGCGCCCAGGAAGAACTTGAACCAGTCCGGGTTCCACTGGGCGTAGACGATGCCCTTGCTGGTCATGCCGAAGATGAAGGCGCCGACCGCCGAGCCGATCGCCGAGCCGTAGCCGCCGGTCATCAGGCAGCCGCCGATGACCGCCGCGATGATGTAGAGGAATTCGTTGCCGACGCCCTCGCCGGACTGCACGACGTCGTACGACATCAGCAGGTGCTGGCCGGAGATCCAGGCGCAGAAGGCGACGGCCATATAGAGGCCGATCTTGGTCTTGTTGACCGGGACGCCCACCGCCCGGGCCGCGTCCGCGCCGCCGCCCACCGCGAAGATCCAGTTGCCGGCGCGGGTGCGCAGCAGGATCCAGGTGGCGAGGGCGACGAGGCCGAGCCACCACAGGATGGTGACCTGGAGGTCGACGCCGCCGATCGTGAGGTGGGAGGCGAAGAGGGTCCGGGCGGAGTCGAAGCCCTCCATGTCACCGATGGTCTTGGTGGAGACCGTGCCGCTGATGAGCTTGGTGAAGCCCAGGTTGAGGCCCGTCAGCATCAGGAACGTACCCAGCGTGATGATGAAGCTGGGCAGCTTGGTGCGGGTGAGCATGAAGCCGTTGAAGAAGCCGACGGCCAGGGTGACGAGGAGCGAGACGCCGACGCCGACCCAGACGTTGGCCGTCATCTGGTAGCTGAACATCGACGAGACCAGCGCCGAGGTCGTGACCATGACGCCGGCGGAGAGGTCGAACTCGCCGCCGATCATCAGCAGGGCCACCGGGACGGCCATGATGCCGATCGTCGAGGACGCGTACAGGACGGTGGAGAGGCTGGACGCCTGCAGGAAGGGCTCCGCGACGACGGAGAAGAAGACGAAGACGGCGGCCGCGCCGACGACCGCGCCCAGCTCGGGGCGGCCGAGCAGGCGGCGCACATGGCCCTGGCCGACCAGCCGCTCGTCGGCCTCCGGGGCGGTGGCGGTCATCGGGTCCCCCGCTTGGCGTATTCGGCGAGTGTCTTGGCGTCGTCCTTGGTGACGATCTGCGGGCCGGTGAGGACCGGGCGGCCGCCGCCGAGCATGTCGCGGTTGTAGTGGTAGAGCCAGAGCAGGTCCACGGCCTCGTAGCCCTGGAGGTAGGGGTCCTGGTCGACGGCGAAGCCCAGGGTGCCCTTCTGGAGTTCCTCCGCGACCGCGGCGTTGAGGTCGAAGGTGTCGACCTCGGCCTTGCTGCCGGCCTGATCGGCGGCCTTCACGGCCGTGGGCGCGAAGGGGGCACCGAGGGTGACGACGGCGTCGATGTCCTTGTCGGACTGGAGCTTGGCCTCGATCGACGACTGCACGCCGGGCATGTTGGTGCCCTCGACGTAGAGGTTCTGCACATCGCCCTTGAAGGTCTTCTTCACGCCCTCGCAGCGCTGCTCGTGACCGACGTTGCCCTGCTCGTGGAGGACGCAGACGGCCTTCTTCTTGCCGCGCTTGTTGAGCTGCTCGCCGACGGCCTCGCCGGCGATGACCTCGTCCTGGCCGATGTGGGTGAGGGCGCCGAACTCCTTGGACTTGTCGGAGCCCGAGTTCACCGTGATCACCGGGATGCCGGCCTTCGTGGCCTTCGCCACGACGTCCTTCATGGCGTCGGGCTTGGCGAGCGTGACGATCAGGCCGTCGACCTTCTGGTCGATCATGGCCTGGACGCTCTGCGCCTGCTTGTTCCCCTCGGCGTCGTGCGCATAGAGGAAGTTGATGTTGTCCTTGACGGCCGCCTGCTTGGCGCCCTTCTGGACGATGTCCCAGAAGTTGTCGCCATCGCCCGAGTGGGTGACCATCGCGAAGGTCCACCGGGGGGTGTCGACCGCCGCGCGACCCTGGGCGGCCTTGGCGGCCCGCTCCTCGGCGCGCTTGCCGCCCGTGCTGCTGCACCCCGCCAGTGTGGCGCCGAGCACCGCTGCCAGCACGGCGCTCACCGCACGTACGCCTGTCCGAACCCTTGCCACGAGGACTTGCCCTTCTCGCTGTCTTTCACGGTGCGACCGGACCCGGTCCAGCGGGCCCAACCGCCCAAGTATCCGTCACCATCCGTCACCGCTGTCGGCCGGGGCGTCGGCGGTACGGCTGAGGGCTGCTGTCATGTGGGGGGAGTTCTAGTGGCGGACACCACACTCCGTCAAGACTTTGTCCGAACATTCTTACTTCTGTGGGGCCACTTCTGCGAGGCTCAGGGGCGCGCCAGCAGCTGGAAGTCGAAGGAGTAGCGCGAGGCCCGGTAGAGGTGGGAGCCGAGCTCCACCGCGCGCCCCGTGTCGTCGAAGGTCGTCCGCTCCATCGTCAGCAGCGGCGCGCCCTCCGGCTCCGCCAGCAGCTCGCCCTCCGCGGCGGTGGCCGCGCGGGCGCCGACGGCCTGACGGGCGCTGTGCAGGGTGATGCCGGCCATGCGCATCAGCCGGTAGAGGCCGGTCTGCGAGAGCACGTCGCCCTCCAGGTCCAGGAGGCCGACCGGGAGGTGGTTGCGCAGGTGGGCCATGGGTTCGCCGTGCGAGAGGCGCAGCCGCTCGACGAGCACGACGTCGGCGCCCTCGGCGATTCCCAGGGCGGCGGCGACGGGCGCGGTGGCGGGCTCGACGACATGGCGCAGCACCCGGGTGGCGGGCTTCTGGCCCGCCGTCTCCAGGTCGTCGTAGAGGCTGCTCAGCTCCAGCGGGCGCTTGATCTGGCTGTGCACGACCTGCGTGCCCACGCCGCGGCGGCGCACGAGCAGCCCCTTGTCGACGAGCGACTGGATGGCCTGCCGCACGGTGGGCCGGGACAGCCCCAGCCGCCCGGCCAGGTCGATCTCGTTGCCGAGCAGGCTGCCGGGGGCGAGCTCACCCCGCTCGATGGCGGCTTCGAGCTGCTGGGACAGCTGGAAGTAGAGCGGGACCGGACTGCTGCGGTCGAGGGTGAACTGGAGGGGTTGGTGCGTCGCCACGAAGGGAGCGTAGCCCCGCGACCAGATGACGGGAAGTCCGGAGGTTCGATTGTCCGGACATGGAACCGCCTCGAAGACTTTGCTAGAAGCGGACCGGGAGCCGGTGCGGGCCGCGGATCAGGAGCCCCTCCCGCCAGGTCAGCGAGTCGGGGTGCGCGTCCAGTGCGAGACCGGGGCACCGCTCCAGCAGCGAGCGGATCGCGATCTTCGCCTCCAGCCGGGCCAGCGGTGCGCCCAGGCAGTAGTGGATGCCGTGCCCGAAGGCGACGTGCCCGCGGGCGTCACGGCGGATGTCGAAGCGGTCGGGCTCGGCGAAGCGCGCCGGGTCGCGGTCGGCGTCCGAGAGGGCGACCAGCACCAGCTCTCCGCCACCGGGCACCACGGTGCCGCCGATCTCCACCGGCTCGGTGGTGAAGCGGTACGTGGAGGTCTCGACCGGACCGTCGTAGCGCAGCATCTCCTCCACCGCGTTGTCGAGCAGCCCGAAGTCCGCACGGAGGGCGGCCAGTTGCTCCGGGTGGCGCAGCAGCGCCAGCACGCCGTTGGATATCAGGTTCACGGTGGTCTCATGGCCCGCGACCAGGAGGATCCAGGCCATGCCCAGCAGCTCTTCGGGCGAGAGCCTGTCGCCGTCCTCGTCGGTGGTGCGAATGAGGGCGCTGAGCAGGTCGTCGCCGGGGCGCTCCCGCTTGGCGGCGACCAGCTCGGCGAGGTAGGCGGCCACCTCCGTGGCCGCGGTCATCTTCTCCTGCGGCGGGGCGGAGCCGACGGCCGTGTTGGACCAGTCGCGGAACGCCTCCTGGTCGAGGTCCGGCACGCCCAGCAGCTCGCAGATGACGCTCATGGGCAGCGGGAAGGACAGGGCTTCGACGAGGTCGGCACGGCGGCCGGGGCTCGCCAGCATCGCGTCGAGCAGGTCGTCGGTCATCTGCTGCACCCGCGGCGCCATCGACTCCACGCGGCGCGGGGTGAACTCCTTGGTGACGAGCTTGCGCAGCCGCGTGTGCTGCGGCTGGTCGACGATCAGCATGTGCGGGCCGGAGGCGATGGGCGCGAGCCCGAAGCCCTCCGCGGCGTTCTGCCAGTCCTTAGCCAGCCGGGGGTCGGTGAGCGCGGCGCGCACTTCCTCGTGGCCCACGACCAGCCAGCACACGGCGCCTTCGGGCATCCGCACCCGGTGCACCGGGCCCCGCTCGCGCAGCGTGGCGTAG
The DNA here is from genome assembly GCF_014203555.1 of Streptomyces olivoverticillatus. Lineage (GTDB taxonomy): Bacteria > Actinomycetota > Actinomycetes > Streptomycetales > Streptomycetaceae > Streptomyces > Streptomyces olivoverticillatus. The sequence goes on from NZ_JACHJH010000007.1 coordinate 191,298, forward strand.
ACGTTGTACGGGTCGCGGGCGAACTCCCCGCCCATGGCGGCCAGATCGACGATGCCGTCCGCCTCACGGATCCCGTCCGGTGCGCCTGCTGTGGTCCCCATGGTCATACCCCCCAAGTGTTCGAAGTTCACACAGTAATGGGACGGTGCCGACCGGTGTCCAACGGAATGAAATACTCCGGATGCCCCCGGCGCGGGCCGCGGTACGAGCGTGCCGGGCACCGCGCCCGCTACCCGCCGTGCGGCTCCGCGTCCGCCAGGCGGCCGAGCAGCTCACCGGCCCGCTTGGCGACCGAATCGCGGTCGCCGTCGGAGAGTTCGGCACCCATGCCGCAGGCCACGGCCCCGGCTGCGATCCAGTCGGGGGCGCTGTCGACGCTGATGCCGCCGCTGGGCACCAGCGCCGCCTGCGGCAGCTCCGCCCGGATCTCGCCGACCCAGTCCGGATGCCGGGCGGCGGCGGGGAAGAGTTTGAGCGCGTCCGCCCCCAGCTCCAGGGCGCGGAGGATCTCGGCCGGGGTGGCGACGCCCGGGAAGACGGGGACGCCGTAGCGGTGGCCGGTGCGGATCACGGCGGGGTCCAGGCCGGGCGAGGCCAGGAAGCGCGCCCCGGCTTCGACCGCCATCCGCGCGGACGGCCCGTCGAGCACCGCGCCCGCCCCGATGACCGCCTCCTCGCCGACCTCGCGGGTCAAGGTGGCGATCGCCTCCAGGGCGAAGGGTGTGGTGAGGGATATCTCCAGGGTCGTGATCCCGGCGGAGAGCAGGGTGCCGGCCGTCACCGTGGCCTGGTCGTAGCTGTCGCCACGGACGAGGGCCACGATGCGCTGCGCCAGCGCGGCTCGGGTGATCTCCCAGCGGTACACGGCAGTTCGCCGCCCTTCTCGGTGTGCGGTGTCAGCGGTGTCGTCCGTACGCCCACGGTGTGCGCGAGGGCCGCCCGGCGCCCTCAGCGGTGCGCGGCGCCGCGTGCGGGCAAGGCCCCGGCGCCCGAGGGCACTTGAGAACGTATGGGGCTCGGGCGCGGGGTGGCGGGCGGCGAAAGCGGCGCCCCCGGAGCGGAGCGACTTGATCATCGATGCCACTGACATCACCGAGTGCCTCCCCGAACGTCCTTATCCGGAAACGTTAACGGGAGCCACTGACAATCGGCCCGGTTGTGCGGCGGAGCGCCCTCCCCCGACACAAAAGAAGGAAGTCCCGCCGTCGCGGAGGACGGCGGGACTCACGGTGGTCACAGCGACCGGCAGCCGGTCAGCGGACGGTTCAGCAGCCGAAGTCGACCTTGTCGAAGGTCTGGTAGTGGTCGGCGGTGTAGTAGTCCTCGTGGTCCCCCTGGCCGGCGATGATCCGGCGGGTGCCGCGGGTCGGCGCGCCCGGGGTGATGACCGTGTACTCGTGGTAGTAGCTGCGCGACTGCTGCGGCAGGGCGCCTTCACGGTTGGTGAAGACGATCCCGTCCCGCGAGTACGGGAAGGGGCCGCCCTGGTCGATGAGGGTCAGCGTGTCGTGGGCCTGCGAGGGCAGCTCCGAGTAGCAGACGCTACCGGTGGACTCCAGGTTGACCGTCCGCACGGCGGCGGGCGCGGCGGTGGCGTGGGTGGCGGCCACGGCGGGGGTGCCGAGCAGGAGCGTCGAGGCCAGGGCAGCGAGCGCGCCGAAGCGCACCAGACGATGGGGGGTTGTCATGACCCCAGCATGACAAGGCATGCACCTGTCATGTCAACGCTAAACCTTAATGTTTCCCTGACGTTTACCCAGGTGAGAAGGGGGTGCGGTGATCCAAACCTCGCCGGTACCGGAATCTCGGAGAACCGGTTCTTTGCCTCAGAGGCAATTTTCTTGCCCGAGAGGCATGCAGCGGCCTATACCGGAAGCATGACGTCGCCACCCGAAGAATCCGGGCCCGCGGCCGCCGGCCCGGAGACCGAACTGCCCTCGATGGCCCCGCAGCTGCGCGCCCTGCGCAGGAGCAGCGGGCTGACGCTGGAGGCCGCTGCGGCCCGGGCCGGGCTGTCGCCCGCGCACCTGTCGCGGCTGGAGACCGGCCGCCGCACGCCGTCGCTGCCGATGCTGCTGGCCCTGGCGCGCATCTACGGAACCACGGTATCCGACCTGCTGGGCGAGGTGCCCGCCGAACGCGATCCCATCGTGCGGGCGGACCGGATGGAGGCCCAGGAGGCGGGCGGCTGGACGTACTGGCAGGCCGGGGCGTCGGGCCGGGCCATGCAGGCGCTGCGGCTGCACGTACCGCCGGGGCGCGGCGGCCAGGAGGAACTGGTCCGCGTGCACCCGGGCGAGGAGTGGCTGTACGTCACGGACGGCCGGTTGCGGCTCACGCTGGGCGAGAGCTCCCATCTGCTCGGCCCCGGCGACGCCGCCCACTTCGACTCCCTCACCCCGCACCGCATCGCGGCCGTGTCGGCGGGAGGGGCGGACCTGCTGTTCATCCACACATTGATGCAGAGCGGCGCGGCCGGGCTGTGCCTGGGCGACGCCGCGGCGAACCGGAGGGGAATGCCGTGAGCGAGAACGCCAAGCAGTTCGTGGAAGAGGACCGGGCCCCGATGGGCATGACGGTCCGGGTCTTCATCTACCTCGTCGCCGTCCACTTCATCGTCGCCTTCTTCTTCCTCATCTTCTATCTGGCGGGGGCGAAGTAGCCGCGCGCTGGCTACGCTGGCGCTCATGGCCCGTACCGCCGAGGACGTCCTCGCCGATGCCATCCGGCAGCTGGCACCCGACGCCGCAGCCAATCCTCTGGTGCCGCTCCTCGCCTCCGGCGAGGCGCCCCGCGAGGCCGTCGCGGCCTTCGCCCTGGAGCAGCACCACATCATCGACGGCGACCGCCGCAGCTTCCTGCACCTGGCGGAGCGGGCGTCGGACGGCCGGCCTGCCGCTGCCGCCTTCTTCACCGGCCTCGCCCAGGGCGAGAGCCTGGCGCTGGAGGAGCTCGGTGCACTGACGGCGGCCTGCGGCCTGGACGAGGAGGCGGTGCAGGCCTACGAACCACGGGCCGGGTGCCAGGCCTATCCGGCGTACGTCGCCTGGCTGGCGCTGGGCGCCGGGCCCGCGGACGTGGTGGTGGCGCTGACCGCCAACTTCGCCGCCTGGGGCGGCTACTGCGCGGCCGTCGGCCGGGCGCTGCGCGAGCACTACGGCTTCGACGACCGGGCGTGCGGCTTCTTCGACTTCTTCGCCGAGCCCGACCCCGCGGTCGGCGAGGCGGCGCTGGCCGCGGTGCGGGAGGGGCTGGCGGACGGCGGGCTGCGCGAGCCGCCGGCGCATCGCTACGGCCGGCTGCTCCAGGAGTACGAGCTGATGTTCTGGAAGACGCTGGCGGGCTGACGACGGCTCACGCGCCCCGCAGCCGCCGCTCCCCCTCCTTCGTCAACGAGCCGTGGACGCGCAGCCGGGCGACGCCGCCGTCCGGGTAGATGTCCAGCCTCACGTGTGTGGCCGCCGGAGCGCCGGTCAGGGTGAAGCGGTGCACCGCGTCCGGCTGGAGGCGGGTGCGCGGCAGCAGGGGGGTCCAGCCGGTGGTGTGGTCCCCCGGGTCCGCGCCGGTGGTGGCGTCGAGGCCCCACAGCTCGGCCCAGCCCGCGGCGTTGCCCTTGTAGCAGCCCGTGTCGATCTCGACGGCGCGGGGCACGGACTGCCCGGCGAGGCGGTAGCGCACCCAGTCGTGGCCCCGGTCGCGGCGGCGGCGGGTCTCCCAGCCGTCGTCCATCTTGCGGGAGCGGCCGGGGTGGATGCCGTTGGCCGGGGAGGAGTAGAAGCGGTCGGAGGCGTCCTCGGCGTGGCCGCCGTTCTCCAGCGCGGCGAGGTCGAAGGTGCCCAGCGCCGCGAGCCAGGCGGGGTCGGGGGCGGCCTCGCCGTGCACGCGCAGCCGGGCGATGCCGCCGTCGGGGTACTGGCTGAGCCGCAGGTGGGTGAAGCACTCGGCGGAGTCGACGGTGAAGCCGTTGGCCGCGTGGCCGCCGATGCGCGTGCGCGGCACGAGGACGGTCCAGGCGACGCCGTCCGCGAGCAGTTCCTCGGGCGAGGGGGTGCCCGGCATCCGGATGCCCTCGATGCCGACGGCATGGGGGTAGTTGCCGCGGAAGTGGGCGGTGTCGACGACCACGCCCCGTACGACGCCGGGGACGCCGAGGCGGATCAGCGCCCAGTCGTGGTCCTCGGCGGCGGGGTGCGGGGTGCAGGCGTCGGCGCCGCGGCGCCGCCGGGTCTCCCAGCCGTCCATGATCTTGCCCTTGTGCCCGAAGGCCTCCGGGTCGAAGCGGGCGGGGCCGGGGGTGAGCAGGTTCTCGCGCTCGGCGAAGAACTCGTCGTTGGCGGCGAGCACCGCGGCGCCCAGCCGCCGGTCGGCGAGATCGGGCAGGCGGGTGAAGGGGAAGTCGGCGGTCCGGTAGTCGGCGTAGGGGTCGCCGCCGGGATACGGGCGGGCGTCGCCGGTGAAGGAACCGTTGAAGGAAGGGGTGCCGGATATGACATGGGTGCTCATGCACGCTCCAGGAGTCGGCCGACGGGCCCGGCGAGGGGGGTGCCCCGGTCGGCGATCTTGCGGCCGCGCAGCCAGGAGGACCGTACGACGCCGTGCAGGGTCCGGCCCGCGTAGGCGGTGACGGGGTTGCGGTGGTGGAGGGCGGCCGCATCGACGGTGAAGGTCTCGTCGGGGGCGAGGACGGCGAAGTCGGCGTCGCGGCCCGGGGCGATGGCCCCCTTGCAGCCGAGGCTCGCGAGGGCGGCCGGGGCGGTGGCGGTCCAGCGGGCCACGTCGTGGAGGGTGTGCCCGCGCCGCCGGGCCTCGGTCCACAGCACGGGCAGCCCGAGCTGGAGGGAGGAGATGCCGCCCCAGGCCCGCCCGAAGTCGGGGACCTTGAGGTCGGTGGTGCAGGGCGAGTGGTCGGAGACGACGCAGTCGACGGTCCCGGCGGCCAGCCCCGCCCACAGCGCGTCCTGGTTGGCGGCTTCCCGGATGGGCGGGCAGCACTTGAACTCGGTGGCTCCGTCCGGGACTTCCTCGGCCGTGAGAGTGAGGAAGTGCGGGCAGGTCTCGGCGGTGACCGGCACGCCGTCCGCCTTCGCCGCGGCGATCGCGGGCAGGGCGTCGGCCGACGACAGGTGCAGGATGTGGATGCGCACCTCCAGCCGCCGGGCGAGCGCGATGAGCGCGTCTATGGCCTCGTTCTCGGCCGTGCGCGGGCGGGAGGCGAGGAAGCCCGCGTAGCGCGGGCCTTCGGCCGCCGGGGCGGCGTCCAGCCGGCCGGGGTCCTCGGCGTGCACGATGAGCAGGCCCCCGAAACCGGCTATCTCCCGGGCCGCGGCCTCCAGTTCGCGCGGTCCGAGCGGCGGGAACTCCTCGACGCCGGACGGGGAGAGGAACGCCTTGAAGCCGAAGACCCCCGCCTCGTGCAAGGGCCGAAGGTCCGCCCGGTTGGTGGGCAGCGCGCCGCCCCAAAAGCCGACGTCCACATGGGCCTTGGGGCCTGCCACGGCCTGTTTGACGTGCAGGTTCGGCACGGTCGTGGTGGGCGGCAGGCTGTTGAGCGGCATGTCGACGAGCGTGGTGACGCCTCCGGCGGCCGCGGCGCGGGTGGCGGTGTGGAAGCCCTCCCACTCGGTGCGGCCGGGGTCGTTCACATGGACGTGCGTGTCGACGAGGCCGGGGAGCAGCGCGTCATCCCCGAAGTCCGCCACGGCCGCTCCGGGCGGCGCTTGCGCCGAGTGCGGCAGCAGGGCCGCGATCCGGCCTCCGGCGACGGCGACGGAGGCGGCGCGCACGCCCTCCGGCGTCACGACCCGTCTCGAGCGCAACAGCAGCTCCACCTCGGGCACGGCCGTCCCTTCCCGCCCGCTGCGGGGCGAAAGCGATTTCAACGTTCTGTTGAATGGCGCTGCCCGCAGTTTTCTCACACGCCACGTGCACGTCAAGGCCCTTTCGCGAATCGGAAGGCATATTTCACGCAGTAGAAACCGGCGTACGGGCCCGCCGACGGCCGGTAGGCTGCTCCCACCCCAGACCCGTAAGGAGCGCCGTGCCCCCGTCCGCCGAGCCCCGAACCGCCTCGACCAGTGGAGGCGTCCAGTCCCTCGAGCGCGCCTTCGACCTGCTGGAGCGCATGGCGGACGCGGGCGGCGAAGTCGGACTGAGCGAGCTCGCCACGGCCAGCGGGCTGCCGCTGCCCACCATCCACCGCCTGATGCGCACGCTGGTCGCCTGCGGGTACGTACGCCAGCAGCCCAACCGGCGCTATGCGCTCGGCCCCCGGCTGATCCGGCTGGGCGAGAGCGCCTCCCGGCTGCTCGGCACCTGGGCCCGTCCGCATCTGGCGCGCCTGGTGGAGGAGACGGGCGAGACCGCCAACATGGCGCTGCTCGACGGTGACGAGGTCGTCTACGTGGCCCAGGTGCCCTCGCGGCACTCGGTGCGGATGTTCACCGAGGTCGGGCGGCGGGTGCTGCCGCACTCCACGGGCGTCGGCAAGGCGCTGCTCGCACAGTCCCCCGACGACGAGGTCCGTGCGCTGCTGGCCCGTACGGGCATGCCCGCCGCGACGGACAAGACCATCACCACGGCCGACGGCTTCCTGCGGGAGCTTGCCCGGGTGCGGGAGAGCGGCTTCGCGATGGACGACAACGAGCAGGAGATCGGGGTGCGCTGCCTGGCGGTGCCGGTGCCCGACTCCCCCACCTCGGCGGCCATTTCGATTTCGGGTCCGGCGGGGCGGGTCACGGAGGCCGCCACGGAGCGGATCGTGCCGCTGCTGCAGGAGGTCGCCTCGCAGCTCTCGCAGGCACTGGCGGCGGGCTCCGCCTGAGCGGCGTCAGGCCGAGCGACGTCAGGCGCCCTCTCGGGGGCGGGGCACTTCCGCATCATCCGCGCTCTCGTCCGCACCGGGCAGCTCGCCGAAGCGGTCGACCGCCGCGCGGACTTCTCCGAGGGCGGTGGCCAGGGCGCTGACCGAGCCGACGGCGCCCGCCACCAACAGCAGTGAGCTGCGCAGCCGGGAGACGTCCGGGTCGCCCGTGCGGGCCATCGCGTCCAGCGCGGCCAGCTCGTCCTCGGCGGCGTCCCGGTCGGGTAAGAGGGCGGGGTGCCCGGCCAGCGCCCGGCGCAGCCGGGCCACGGCCGCGCTCAGCTCGCTCACTCTGGGATCCGGCTCCCGTTCGAAAACACCCAAGGGCTCGTGTTCCACCACTACGGCGCCTTCCGCCACGACTCTCCCCCTCCCACACGCTCGCTCGCGCGGATCAGTTAACGCCACTTTCCGTGCGGCGCGCCACACGCACAGCGAAATTCAGGCCGCATGTTCCCGTGCGGGTGACGAACGCGTTTTCGGCGTACGCGCGCTCGTACATGCGGTATGCAGGGGCCATGGCACGGGTGATGACGGAAGCGACGGACGCAGACGCCGGTCAGGCGCCGGTCGCCGGCCTTCTGCTGGCGGCCGGGGGCGGGCGGCGGCTCGGGGGGCGGCCCAAGGCGCTGCTGCGGTACCGAGGTAGGCCCCTCGTCGAGCGCGCCGTGCGCGTTCTGGGCGACGGCGGGTGCGGGCCGGTGCACGTGGTGCTGGGGGCGGGCGCGGCTCAGGTGCGGGCGGCGCTGGCGGCCGTGCCGGAGGCGGTGCCGGTGGACAATCCCGGCTGGTCCGGCGGCATGGGTTCCTCGCTGCGGGCCGGGCTCGCGTCGCTCGCCGCCATGGAGCCCGAGGTGTCGGCGGTGCTGGTGATGCTGGTGGACCAGCCGCGCATCGGGGCGGCGGCGGTGGCCCGGGTGCTGGCGGCGCACCGCGCCGGGGCGGGGCTGGTGTCGGCGGCGTACAGCGGGGAGCGCGGGCATCCGGTGCTGTTCGCGCGGGAGCACTGGGAGGGCGTCGCGCAGGCGGCGGAGGGCGACCGGGGTGCCCGCGGCTATCTGCGGCGGCATGCGGACGCCGTTGCCCTGGTGGAGTGTTCGGACATCGCCGCCCCCGACGACATCGACACCCCGGAGGATCTCCCCCTGCTCGATGGGTAGTCAGCCCCTGCGCGCCGCCGTGGCACCGAGGGTCAGGGCGGGTCTCTCGACATCGACACACCATTGAACTTCCACCATGAGGAAACTATTCTCCACTGGTCAGCGGCGTCCGTCGCCCCGTACGGCCCCGGGCCGCGTCCCGGGCGCCACGGCACCCCGTGCCGTTCGCCGGGGATCCGGCGGCCGCCGGGCACCGCCCGCCGAAGGAGTGTGACCCGCCCATGTCCGCACCCGCGCCGTCCACGCCCACCGTCGTCGCCCGCCCCGTCGAGCGGCAGGAGGAGGTGCTGACCGATGAGGCCCTCGCCTTCGTCGCCGCCCTGCACCGCCGGTTCACCCCGCGCCGCGACGAACTGCTCGCCCTGCGCGCCGAGCGCCGCGCCGAGATCGCCCGCACCGGCAGGATCGGCTTCCCCGCCGCGACCGCCGCCCTCCGCGAGGACCCCGCGTGGCGGGTGGCGCCCGCGCCCCCCGCGCTGGAGGACCGGCGCGTGGAGATCACCGGCCCCGCCGACGACCGCAAGATGACGATCAACGCCCTCAACTCCGGCGCCCGCGTATGGCTCGCCGACTTCGAGGACGCCTCCTCCCCCACCTGGGAGAACGTCATCCGCGGCCAGCTCAACCTGAAGGACGCCTACGAGCGCCGCATCGACTTCACCGCCTCCGGCGGCAGGACGTACGCCCTGCGCCCCGCCGAAGAGCTCGCGACCGTCGTGATGCGCCCCCGCGGCTGGCACCTCGACGAGCGCCACCTCACCGTCGACGGCCGCCCCGTCCCCGGCGCCCTCGCCGACTTCGGCCTCTACTTCTTCCACAACGCCCAGCGGCTGCTCGACCTCGGCAAGGGGCCGTACTTCTACCTCCCCAAGACCGAGTCGCACCTGGAAGCCCGGCTGTGGAACGACGTCTTCGTCTTCGCCCAGGACTACGCCGGCCTGCCGCAGGGCACGGTCCGCGCCACCGTGCTCATCGAGACCGTCACCGCCGCCTACGAGATGGAGGAGATCCTCTACGAGCTGCGCGACCACGCTTCCGGGCTCAACGCGGGCCGCTGGGACTACCTCTTCTCCATCATCAAGAACTTCCGTGACGCGGGGTCCGGGTTCGTCCTGCCCGACCGCAACGCCGTGACGATGACGGCGCCGTTCATGCGCGCGTACACGGAGCTGCTGGTGCGCACCTGCCACAAGCGCGGGGCCCATGCCATCGGCGGGATGGCCGCGTTCATCCCTTCGCGCCGGGACCCCGAGGTCAACGAGGCCGCCCTGGAGAAGGTCCGGGCCGACAAGACGCGCGAGGCGGGCGACGGCTTCGACGGCTCCTGGGTCGCCCACCCCGACCTGGTGCCCGTCGCCCGGGCCTGCTTCGATGCGGTCCTCGGCGACCGCCCGCACCAGAAGGACCGGCTGCGCGAGGACATCCACGTGACGGCCGAGCAGCTCATCGCGCTGAACACCCTGGGCGCCCGGCCCACGGCCGCCGGGCTGCGCAACGCGGTCCAGGTCGGCATCCGGTACATCGAGTCCTGGCTGCGCGGCATCGGCGCCGTCGCCATCTTCAACCTCATGGAGGACGCGGCGACCGCGGAGATCTCGCGCTCCCAGCTCTGGCAGTGGGTGAACGCGGGGGTGGTCCTCGACACCGGGGAGAAGGTGACGGCGGCGCTGGTGCGGGAGGTCGCGCAGGAGGAACTGGCCGCGGCGGACGACGGGTCGGCCACCTGGCGGCAGGCCCACGACCTCCTGCTGAAGGTGGCCCTGGACGAGGAGTACGCGGACTTCCTGACGCTGCCGGCCTACGAGCTGCTGGACTGAACCGCCCTGGCGGCGGCTACGACGACATGACCGCGCCCATCGCGACGAAGGCGCAGATCAGCACCGCCAGTACGGCCAACAGGGGCCAGACGAACCGCAGATACCGGTCGTAGCCGACCTTCGCCAGCGAGACGCCGCCCATCACGACGGCGGTCGTCGGCACCCACAGGTTCATCCAGCCGCTGGCTGACTGCCAGGCCGTGACGACCACCGCGCGCGAGACCCCCGCGAAGTCGGCGAGGGGGGCGAGGATCGGCATCGCCAGCGTCGCGTGCCCCGAGGTCGAAGGGATCAGGAAGGCCAGCGGCAGGTTGACGACGTAGACCATGACCCCGAAGAACGCCGCCGGGGTCCCGGACACCACGCCCTCGATCGAGTGCAGGACGGTGTCCGTGACCTTGGCGTTGTTCATGATGACGGTCACGCCGCGGGCCAGCACGATCACCAGCGCGGGCGCGATGAAGTCCGCCGCGCCCTGGATCACCGTCGCGCTCAGCCGCTGCTCGCCCAGCCGGGCGACCAGCCCGACCAGCACGGCCGCCACGATGAACAGCGCCGCCAACTGCGCGAAGGACCAGCCCAGTTCCCAGCCGTACGGAGTGGCATCCGCCTTGCCGGTCAGAGCGCTCGCCCAGGGGATGACGGAGAAGATCATGAAGGCGAAGACCAGCACCACGGTGGCCAGCACCGTCTTCTGCAGACCCGTCAGCTCGGGCGGCTCCGCGGCCGCCTCGGCGGCCAGCTCGCGGTCGCCCGGCAGGAAGCCGACCAGGGAGCGCCCGGGGTCCGTCCGCACCCGGTGTGCGTACCGCACGACGTAGGTGATGGTGACGGCCGTCAGCACCAGCCACATCAGGAAGCGCAGCGCGATGCCCTCGCCCAGGGAGACCCCGGCCGCCGAGGAGGCCACGCCGGTGGCGAAGGGGTTGACGGTGGAGGCGAGCACGCCGACGCCCGCGCCCAGGATGATCGTGCCGGTGGCGGCCATACGGTCGTAGCCCAGCGCCAGCATCAGCGGCACGATCAGCCCGTAGAAGCCCAGCGTCTCCTCGGCGAAGCCCTCGACCGTGCCGAGCAGCGAGAAGACCGTCATGATCCCGGCGATCAGCAGCGCGCCGCGCTCGCGCAGCCGGTGGGCGAGCCGTTCGATGCCGCGGTCCAGGGCGCCGGTGGCGAAGACGACGGTGATGAACGTGCCGATGGCCAGCACGAAGAGGAAGACCCCGGCGCTTCCGTAGAGCGTGCCGACGGCGTCCGGCGCGACCTGGCCGGTCTTGGCGTCCCGCACCCCGTACAGGCCGTTGACGGGCGCGAGGAACAGCTCGCCCAGGCGGTGGACGAAGTCCCCGGGAGCCGCCTCCCGGTGGTACGTGCCCTCGATGGGGTTGCCGTCGGCATTGCGCCGGTAGGCGCCCGAGGGGATGGCGAAGGCGAGGGCCCAGACCACGACGGTGACGGCCGCGAGGACGGTCAGCGCGCTGGGGAAGACGAAACCGCGCCGCTCCGGCCCGGCAGGCTGCTCCGGGGGCTCCCCTTCGGCTTTCAGGCCCACAGCGGACCCCTCTCCGCACAATTCCAGCACTTTTGTGCAGATTCTCGCCCACTGCGGTGGCTGCCCCTAGCCGCCACGCACGGTGCGCCGGATGCCCGTGTGGTGGAAGGCGAGGTTGAGCACAACGGCCGTCAGACAGCCCGCGCTGACGCCCGAGTTCAGGATGACCTTCAGGGTCTCGGGGATTGCCGAGGTGGCGTAGAAGGTCTTGGACACCACCGGGATCAGGCCGACGCCGAGGGACGTGGCGGCGATCAGCAGATTGTCGCCCCGCTCCAGGCGCGCCGTGAGCAGCACGTTGATGCCGCTGGCCGCGACCGTGCCGAAGAGGACGATGCCCGCCCCGCCCAGGACCGGCTGCGGGACGACGGCGATGAGCGAGGCGAAGGCCGGGCTCAGGCCGAGCAGGACGAACATCAGCCCGGCGGCCGCGACCGTGAAGCGGCTGCGCACCCCGGTGATGGCGACCAGGCCGATGTTCTGGGCGAACGCGCTGTTGGCGAAGCCGTTGAAGAGCGGGCTGACGGCGGATCCGAGAGTGTCCGCGCGCAGCCCGGCGGCGATGGCCTTCTCGTCCGCCCTGCGGCCGACGATCTCGCCGAGCGCCAGCATGTCGGCGGTGCTCTCGGTCATGCAGACCAGCATGACCACGCACATCGACACGATGGCCGGCACCGTGAACTGCGGCGGGCCGAAGTGGAAGGGCGTGGGGAAGCCGACGGCGTGGGCGTGGTGCAGGGCGCTGGTGTCCACGGCTCCCGCGGGCAGCGCCACGAGGGTGCCCGCGACCAGGCCGAGCAGGATCGCGATCTGCCGGCCGAACCCCTTCAGCAGGCGCCGCAGGACCAGCACGATCAGCAGCGTCGCCCCGGCGAGGGCGAGGTTGACCGGCGGCGCGGGCCGCTCGGGGTGCCCGCCCTGGATCCAGCCGAAGGAGACCGGGAGGAGGGTGAGGCCGATGAGGGTGATGACCGTGCCGCTGACGACGGGCGGGAAGAAGCGGACGAGCTTGCAGAACCAGGGGGCGAGCAGAAAGCCCAGCGCCCCGGCCACCATGACGGCGCCGTGGACGACGGGCAGCGCGTCGCGCTTGTCGTGCTGGGCGTCGGCGATGGCGAGCATGGGGGCGACGCCCGCGAAGGAGACGCCGTTGACGAACGGCAGCCGGACGCCCACCTTCCAGAACCCGACGGTCTGCAGGAGCGTGGCGAGTCCGGCAGTGAAGAGGCTCGCGCCGACGAGGAAGGCGAGCTCGGCCGGGGAGAGCCCGACGTACGCGCCGATGACGAGGGGCGGGGCGACGACCCCGGCGTAGCTGGCGGCCACGTGCTGGAAGCCGGTGGCCAGGAGCCTGCCGGGCGTGGGGAGGCGGTCGACGGGGTGGGGGCCGTCAGGGGGTGCGGCGGGTGGTTCGTCTTCCTCGGGGGGTTCGTCTCGCTCGGTGAACCCGGGCGTTGCGGCCACGGCGGTTCCTCCTGTCGGTGGGGCGGAGAACGGACCGGGGCGCGGCCGCGTCGTGGGGCCGCTCCCCGGTCCTGCCCGGCCGAGGGCCGTCCCCCTCGGCGGTCTGTGGCCGTCCGGCGGGCCGGATCAGCCCCCGTCGGCGATGCGCGCCAGGCGCCGGGCCTCGGTGCGCGCCTCGCGGGCGATGGCGTCCTCGTCGGCTCCCGTGAGCCTGCCCTCCTCCACCACGGGACGGCCGCCCACGAGGGAGAGCGTGACGGGCGCGGGGGCGCCGAGCACGAGGGCGGCGACGGGGTCGGCGATGGTGGAGTGGCCGAGCCCGTCGAACTTCCACAGCACGAGGTCGGCGAGCTTGCCGGGCTCCAGCGAGCCGATGTCCGCGGCCCGGCCGAGGACTTGGGCGCCGCCGTACGTGCCCAGCCGCAGCGCCCGGCGGACGTCCAGCGCCTTCTCGCCGCCCGAGAGCCGGTGGATCAGCAGGGCGTTGCGCAGCTCGGTGTGGAGTTCGCCGGACTCGTTGGAGGCGGTGCCGTCGACGCCGAGGCCGACGGGGACACCCGCGCGGAGCATGGCGGGGACGCGGGCGGTGCCGGCGCCGAGCCGGGCGTTGGAGGAGGGGCAGTGGGCGACGCCCGTGCCGGTGCGGGCGAAGGCGTCGATGTCGGAGTCGTTCATGTGGACGCAGTGGGCCATCCACACGTCGTCGCCGAGCCAGCCGGTGGACTCGAAGTAGTCGGTGGGGCCCATCCCGAACCGCTCCTTGCAGAAGCGCTCCTCCTCCACGGTCTCCGAGCCGTGTGTGTGCAGCCGTACGCCCTTGCGGCGGGCGAGCACGGCGGCCTCGCGCATCAGGTCGGTGGTGACGGAGAAGGGCGAGCAGGGCGCGACGCCGATGCGCAGCATCGAGTCGGGGGACGGGTCGTGGTGGGTGTCGATGGCCTCTTCGGTGGCGGCGAGGGCGGCTTCGGTGCTCTCCACGGCGAAGTCGGGGGGCAGGCCGCCGTCGGAGGCGCCGAGGTCCATCGAGCCGCGGGTGGGGTGGAAGCGGACGCCGAGTTCGCGGGCGGCGCGGATTTCGGCGCCCAGGAGGTCGCCGGAGCCGCGGGGGAAGACGTAGTGGTGGTCCATGGCGGTGGTGACGCCGCCGCGCACCATCATCGCGAGCGATCCGCGGGCGGCCGCGTGGACCATGGGCTCGTCGATACGGGCCCAGACGGGGTAGAGGGCGACGAGCCAGTCGAAGAGGCTGTGGTCCTGGGCGAGGCCGCGGGTGAGCCACTGGTAGAAGTGGTGGTGGGTGTTGACCAGGCCGGGCGTGGCCAGGTGGCCGCTGCCGTCGATGCGGCGGACGTCCCCGGGCGGCTGTGCGGGGGCGGGCCCGGGGCCGAGGGATTCGATTCTGCTGCCCGCGATGACGATGTGGCCCGAGGCGTGTTCGGTGCCGGCGGCGTCGACGGTGGCGATGGCGCAGTTCTCGATGACGGTGCGCGGTGGGGGTGCGGCCATGGTCGGTGTCCTCTGGGGGTGTGCAGACGCGGGGTGTACGGCCGTGGGGTGTCAAAGGTTCGTCAGGTCCGCCGGTATGCCGGCCTCGGCGCCGTCGCGCAGGATGGTCGCCTCGATGAGGCCGTAGGGGCGGTCGGCCGCGAAGTAGACCTCGTTGTCGTTCTTGAGGCCGAAGGGTTCCAAGTCGGCGAGGAAGTGGTGCTTGTTGGGGAGGGAGAGCCGGATTTCGTCGATGCCGGGACACTTGTCGATGACGCGGGCGCCCATTTGGTAGAGCGTCTGCTGGAGGGAGAGGGAGTAGGTCTCGGCGAAGGCGTGCAGCAGGTGCTCCCGCACCTGCGCGTAGGAGTGGTCCCAGTGGCCCGGTTCCGGTTCGGCTCCGTCGGTGCCGGAGTGCCGCCACCGGGCGTGCACTTCGGTCGCGAGGATGCGGTCGGCGGTCTCGGGCAGCGTGGTGTAGCGGTCCTTGACGTAGCCGCGGAACTCCGAGTCGGTGGAGTTCATGACGACGAGGTCCTTGAGCCCCGAGATGATCTGCCAGCCGTCCGGCCCGCCGGCGTAGGTGATCTGCGCGGTGCGCGTCTCCTGGTTCGTGCGGACGAAGGAGTGGCGCTTGGGCCCGGGGGTCTCGATGCGTTCCCAGGCGTACTCCTCCACCCGGATGCGGGCGGTGGTGATGGACTGCCGGCTGGTGACGAAGTGCCGGGCGAGGTGAATGCCGAACTGCTCGGCCGAGGCGATGCCGTGTTCCTTGGCGAAGGCGAAGACGGTGTTCTTGGTGGCGTCCGTGGTCAGGACGTTGGCGTTGGATCCGGACAGATGGACCTCGTCCATGTCGCCGGAGAGGGAGACGGAGACGTTGAGGTCCTTGATGTGGTGCGTGGCGCCGTCGCGGACAATTCTGACGACGCGGTTCTCGGCCTTGCCGTACTGGTTCTGACCAAGGATCACGGTGCTAGCTCCCTCGGTATACGGAGTAGCCGAACGGACTGAGCAGCAGGGGTACGTGGTAGTGCTCGCCCGGTGCGACGGCGAAGGCCACCGTCACCTCCGGGAAGAAGGCTGCGCCGTCGGCCGGCTCGTGGGACAGATAGGTCTCGGCCTCGAAGCGAAGCCTCGCGTGGACGGCGCCCGCCGGGAGCGGCGGAAGATCCGTGCACCGGCCGTCGGCGTCGGTGCTCGAGGCTCCGGCCGCGGTCCATGCGCCGTCGCCTCGGTCCCGGACGGCCAGCTCGACGGTGATCCCCGCGGCGGGGCGTCCGGCCGCGGTGTCCAGGACGTGGGTGGAGACGGATGCGCTCGTCGGCTGGGTGCTCATGGCCGGGTCGCTCCTTCGCTCACGGGGTGGACGGCCAGCCGGGCCAGCCGGAGGCGGTTGATTCTGCCCAACTCCCCACGAACGATCTCGCGCTCGCGTTCCGGTGTGTTGTCCATCCGGTTACGGATAGCGTCATACAGGTGTTCGGCGGTGAGGTCGGTGGCGCAGATGAGGAAGACGTGCCCGAACTTCTCCTGGTAGGCCAGGTTGAGCTCCAGCATCTCCGCTCTGAGCCCGGCGGGGGCCCCGGCCATGCCGCGCTGCTCGCGCGCGGAGACCGGATCCCCCGGTGCGGGCCGCCCGATCGGCGGATGCCCGGCCACCGCCTCGTCGAGGTCGCCGGTGCCCAGTGCCGCCACGGCGGCATCACTGGCACCGAGCAGCGCTTCGGCATCGGGGTACGGCCGCCGGGCGAGGATCTCCCTCGCCCACGCGGCACTGGCACAGACCTCCCGCAGCAGGGCCAGCGCCACATCGCCGTCGGCCGCATTGAACCGGGCGAGCCCCGGCATGGCACTCGCGGGAGAAGTCGAACTCGAAGTCACGGCAACCTCCGTGGCGCTTCGGACGGCGCTCGGATGAGCTGCGCATAGCTAACGCCTTCGGCAACACGGCGTCAACAGTTTGTTGAAAATGGAGGGGCGTTGAAAAAGGAGGGCCGGCTACTCCCGGTTCAGGTAGTTGTAGACCGTGAAGCGGCTGACTCCCAGGGCCGTCGCGACGGTTTCGACGCCGTGGCGGAGGGTGAAGGCGCCGCGGGCCTCGAGATTGCGGACCACCGACTGTTTGGTCTTGCGGTCCAGGTCCGCCAGCGGCATGCCGTGGCGGCGTTCGAGGTCGGCGAGGATGCCGTCCAGGGAGTCGGACAGCCGCGGCAGCCGCACGGCGACGACCGGCCGGCCCTCCCAGGAGAGGACCACGTCATCGGCTTCGGCCTGCTCCGGTTCGAGGAGGCTGCCCCCCATGGCGGCCACCAGCGGGGCGACCGCCGCACGGAACGGGTGCTCGCTCACGCACCCTCTCCCTCAACCACGTTGACCTGCAACGACACCCGCGTCGCCCCCGCCCCCAGCGACCTGCGCAGCAGCTCGTCGAGCGCGGTGAGGACGGCGTCGGCGCGGCCTTCGACGGTATTGCCGAACGGGCCCACCTCGACGGCGTCCAGGCCTGCGCCCTGGACCACCTCGCGGGCCACCACCGCATGCCGTGGGGGCTCGTCGAGGTCGAACGGTTCGGTCGTGAACTCCACTCTCAATCGCACGCGGCCAACGTACTGGGCGCGGGCCGCACCCGGGCAGGGGCTCTTGACAGCTCCGGAGCTCCGGCGTCACTCTCCCCTCCGAGTAATGGAAGTTGTTTTCCGCATTACGGAACACGGAAGGAACTCGCCGTGCCGCGAGCTCACCGATTCGACGTCAACCTCTCGATCCTCTTCACCGGGCTGCCGCTGCTGGAGCGGCCCGCGGCCGCTGCGGCCGCCGGGTTCACCGAGGTCGAGCTGTGGTGGCCCTGGCCGGACTCCCCCACGCCGCCCGAGGCCGAACTGGCCGCCCTGCGCCAGGCGTTGACCGATGCCGGGACACAGCTGGTCGGGCTGAACTTCTACGCCGGGCGGTTGCCGGGGCCCGACCGGGGCGCGCTGTCGCTGCCGGGCGCGGAATCCGAGCGGTTCCGGGCCAACGTCGCCGTGGCCGCCGACTTCGCCCACTCCGTCGGGTGCCGGGCGCTCAACGCGCTCCACGGAAACCGCATCCAGGGCGCAGACCCCCGCCTCCAGGACGGCCTCGCCCTGGAGAACCTGGCGTACGCGGCGCAGGCCGCCGACCGCGTGGGGGCCATGCTGCTCATCGAGGCCCTCAACGCGGTGGAGTCCGCGCGCTATCCGGTCACCACCGCGGCGCAGGCCGTCGCCCTGGCCGACAAGGTCAACGCCACGACGGGCCTGGACAACGCGCGCTTCCTGATGGACCTCTACCACCTGGCCATGGGCGGCGAGGACCTGCCCGCGGTCATCGACCGCCACGCGGCCCGGGCCGGGCACGTGCAGATCGCGGACGTCCCGGGCCGTGGCGCCCCCGGCACGGGGGCGCTGCCGCTGGGCGAACTGCTGGGACGCCTGAGGAAGGCCGGGTACGAGGGCCCGATCGGCCTGGAGTACACGGCGCCCGGCGGCGGGCCCCCGGACTTCGCCTGGCTCGACCGCCTCTGATGGCTCGACCACCCTTGATGGAAAGGACCCCCATGTCCGCACTTCCCCGCGTCGCCTGGATAGGCCTCGGCATCATGGGGGCACCCATGGCCGAAAACCTGCTCAAGGCCGGGTACTCCGTGACCGGTCACACCCTTGAGGCGCACAAGCTCGACCGGCTCGCGGCGAGCGGCGGAACCGCCGCCGCCTCGGTCCGCGAAGCCGTCCGGGGCGCCGACGTCGTCGTCACCATGCTCCCCGGCTCCCCCGACGTGGAGGCCGTCGCCCACGGCGAGGACGGCATCCTCGCCCATGCGGCTCCCGGCACCCTGCTCGTCGACATGTCGTCGGTCGACCCGCGGACCTCCGTCGCCCTCGCCGCGGCCGCCGCGCCCCGCCGCATCCGCGTGCTGGACGCGCCCGTGTCCGGCGGGGAGGCCGGTGCCGTCGAAGGCAGCCTGTCGATCATGGTCGGCGGCGGGGAGGGCGACTTCGACGAGGCCCGGCCGCTCTTCGCAGCGCTCGGCACCACCATCGTGCGCTGCGGCCCGCACGGCGCCGGCCAGACCGTGAAGGCCGCCAACCAGCTGATCGTCGCCGTGCACCTCCAGGCCGCCGCCGAAGCCGTCGTCTTCCTGCGGAAGGCCGGCGTCGACCTCGCCGCCGCCCTCGACGTGCTCGGCGGCGGTCTCGCCGGGTCGGCCGTCCTCGCCCGCAAGCGGGACAACTTCCTCGGCCACGCGTTCCCCCCGGGCTTCCGGATCGACCTGCACCACAAGGACATGGGCATCGTCACCACGGCCGCCCGCGCGCTGGGCGCCGCACTGCCCGTCGGCGGCCTCGTGGCCCAGCTGATCGCGGCGGCGCGCGCGCAGGGCGACGGCCACCTGGACCACTCGGCGCTGCTGCGCGGCGTCGAGCGGCTGTCGGGGGTGGCCTCGTGACGCGGGCCGTCACCATGCCCGTCATGCAGGCGGCCGTGCACATCCTCAAGGACGAGGGCGTCGACGTCGCCTTCGGCTGCCCCGGCGCCGCGATCCTTCCGCTGTACAAGGCGATGGAGGTGTGCGGCGGCATCGAGCACCTGACCGTCCGCCACGAAGAGGGCGCGACACACATGGCCGACGGCTGGGCCCGTACCAACGGCCGCGTCGGCGTGGCCATCGCCACCTCCGGGCCGGGCGGCACCAACCTCGTCACCGGCCTGTACACGGCCTTCGCCGACTCCATCCCCATGCTCTGCATCACCGGCCAGGCCGTCTCCGGCAAGCTGCACCAAGAGGCCTTCCAGGCGGTCGACATCGTCTCGATCGCCCGGCCCGTCACCAAGTGGGCGGTGCAGATCAAGGAGGCCGCCCAGATCCCCTGGGTCTTCCGCGAGGCGTTCCGCATCGCCCGCGAGGGCCGGCCCGGGCCCGTCCTCATCGACATCCCGCTGGACATCGCCCGGCAGACGATCCGCTACGACGCCGCGACGGACGCCCCGCTGCCCCTGCGGACCGCCCCGCCGCACCCGCCGCGCGTCGAGGCCGCCCTCGATCTGCTGCTGGCCGCACGGCGTCCGCTGGTCCTGGCCGGGGGCGGGGTGATCCTCGCCGAGGCGGCGGACGAGCTGCGGGCGCTGGTGGAGCACCTGCGGGTGCCGTTCCAGGTCACGCTGATGGGCAAGGGCGTCATCGAGGACGACCACGAGCTGCACCTGGGCACCACCGGCATCCAGACCTCGCAGCGGTATGCCAACGCCTCCTTCCTGGAGTCCGACTTCGTGCTCGCCGTCGGCGCCCGCTTCGGCGACCGGCACACCGGAGCCGACCTCTCCGTCTACCGGGGCGAGCGCACCTTCGTCCACGTGGACGTCGAACCCACCCAGCTCGGCAAGGTGATCGAACCCGACCTCGGCATCGTCTCCGACGCCCGGCTCTTCCTCGCGGCGCTGCTGGACGCCGCCAAGGCCCGCGGGTCGGCACCCGACTACGGCCCCTGGACCGAGCGCTGCCGGGAGCTGAAGCGGACGCTCGTCCGCCGCGAGGACTTCGATGCGGTCCCGGTCAAGGCGCCGCGGGTCTACAAGGAGATCAACGAAGTCTTCGGCGCCGACACCTACTTCGTCACCGCCATCGGCCTGTACCAGATCTGGGGCGGACAGCACCAGAAGGCCCATCTGCCCCGCCGCTACCAGGTCTGCGGCCAGGCCGGGCCGCTGGGCTGGGAGGTCCCGGCCGCCATCGGCGTCAAGAAGGCGCTGGAGGGCATGGGCCGCGGCGGGACGGAAGTGGTGGGCATCGTCGGCGACTACGGCTTCCAGTACACCGTCGAGGAGCTGGCCGTCGCGGCGCAGTACGACGTGCCGTTCGTATTGATCATGCTCAACAACGAGTACCTGGGCCTGATCCGGCAGGCGTCGCGCGGCTACGGAATGAACTACCAGGTCGACATCCACTACGACGAGAGCGGCACCGACAACGTCAAGCTCATGGAGGCGTACGGCTGCGCGGGGCGCCGCGTCACCGACCCCGCGGACATCCGGACCGCCATCGAGTGGGCCCGCAAGGAGGCCGTGTCGACCTCCCGGCCGGTGCTGGTCGAGATCATGATCGAGCGCGAGGCGAACACGCCGCACGGTCCGGACATCGACGCGGTCGAGGAGTTCGAGCCGCTGCCCTGACCGCGCCCCCGACCCCGGGCGGCGGTGCCACCGTCCCGTCGCGCCCCGAGGCACCGCCGCCCGGACCCTTGACGCCTTGGGCGAATCGCTCCCCGGCCGCGCCGACATCGTGGACGATGGGGTACCCCACAACCCCTACGGACCCCTCGCTGGAGCCGAAGATGGCCAAGAGCGTGCCGGTGCACTGCCCCACGTGCCGCCGGGAGCACTCCTTCACCCCGCCCACCTTCCCTTGCGCCTGCGGCGCACCGCTCACCCTGCCCGTACTGCCGGACGCCGAGCCCGAGTTAATGGCCCAGCGCACCTGGCGCGATTCCTGGGTGGCGGTCCGCTGCCCGGCCTGCGACCGCCAGGGCCAGTGGCCCCGGCCCGAGTTCGGCTGCTCGTGCGGGGCGGTGGTGCGCCTGCCCGTCCAGCCGGTGCGCGACGGCGCCGCGCCCGACGGTCAGCCGCCGCGTCGGCCGCGCGTCGTGCAGCGCCGTCCCGCCTTCCGGCCGGTCGCCATCCGCACCGAGCGCGATGCGGTGATGGCCGCCGAGCGCTATCTGCGCTGGCTCGGCTACTCGGACGTACGCCGTCCGGGCAACTGCCCCGCGCCCACGGCCTCCGGGGTGGACCTGCGCGCCACCGGTCTCGTGGCCCGGGTGGACCCGACCACTCTCCCCACCACCCTGCGCGACATCGAATGCCTGTGGCTGTACGGCCTGCTCGACTCGGTGACCGGCGTCTGCTTCTCCCTCGCGGGCTACGCTCCCGACGCGCGCTGCCGCGCGGACGACCTGCGGCTTCCGCTGTTCGTGATGGATCTGACCGGCACGCCGCAGGCCCTCAACGACTGGGCCGACGAGCTGGTGCGCCGCGGCCAGGGCTGAGCCGGGCGCCCCGCAAAGCTCAATTCTTGCTCTGAAACAGCCGTTGCTCATGGCGAGTTGAGCTCGCTCGGGCGGAGACTGTGCAAGGGCCCGCGGACGCACGGGGGAGCGCGGACCCGCCCACGGGGGGATCCACGGGGGAAACAGCGGGGGATGTACGGGGGGAAAAGGGTTTCACGGCACGGGGGATGGCGGGGCGGCCCGGGAAGGGCCGCCCCGCTGCCGTGTCCCTACGACCGTACGGGCACTGTCGGGTCGAGTGACGCCGCCGCCTCGCGGCGCAGCTCCACCTTGCGCACCTTGCCGCTGACGGTCATGGGGAACGCCTCCATGATCCGCAGGTACTTCGGCACCTTGTAGTGGGCCAGCCGGCCGCGGCAGTAGCGGGCCAGCTCGTCGCGGGTGAGGGTCTCGGCGGGGTCGCGCAGGATGACGCAAGCCATGATCTCCTCGCCGTAACTCTCGTCGGGCACGCCGATGACCTGCACGTCGGAGATCTTGGGGTGGGAGTAGAGGAACTCCTCGATCTCCCGCGGGTAGACGTTCTCGCCACCTCTGATGATCATGTCCTTGATGCGGCCGACGATCTGCACGTAGTCGTCCTCGTCCATCAGCGCGAGGTCGCCGGTGTGCATCCAGCCCTCCGCGTCGACGGCCTCCGCGGTGCGCTCCGGCTCGTTCCAGTAGCCCAGCATCACCGAGTAGCCGCGGGTGCACAGCTCGCCGGGTTCGCCGTGGGGGACCGTGGCGCCGGTGGCCGGGTCGGTGACCTTCACCTCGATGTGCGGGAGCACCCGGCCGACCGTGCCGGTGCGGCGGTCGAGGTCGTCGTCGCGCCGGGTCTGGGTGGAGACCGGGGAGGTCTCGGTCATTCCGTAGCAGATGGCGACCTCGGCCATGTGCATCTCGGCGACGACCCGCTTCATCACCTCGGCCGGGCACGGCGAGCCCGCCATGATGCCGGTGCGCAGCGAGGTCAGGTCGTAGGTGGCGAAGTCGGGCAGGCCCAGCTCGGCGATGAACATGGTGGGGACGCCGTAGAGCGAGGTGCAGCGCTCGCGTTCGACGGCGTGGAGGGTGGCGGTGGCGTCGAAGGCCGGGGCCGGGATGACCACGCAGGCACCGTGGCTGGTGGCGGCGAGATTGCCCATGACCATGCCGAAGCAGTGGTAGAAGGGCACGGGCAGGGCGATGCGGTCCGCTTCGGTGTAGCCCAGGGTCTCTCCCACGAAGTAGCCGTTATTGAGGATGTTGCGGTGCGAGAGGGTGGCGCCCTTGGCGAAGCCGGTGGTGCCCGAGGTGAATTGGATGTTGACGGGGTCGGTGCTGCGCAGCCGTGACGCGCGCTCGGCCAGCCGCTCGGGCGGGACGCCGGCGCCCAGCCGCAGCAGCCCGGTCCAGGTCGGGTCGTCGATGTAGACGACGTCGCGCAGCGCCGGACAGGAGGAGCGCACCTGCTCGATCATGCGGCGGTAGTCGCTGGTGCGGTGTTCGGTGGAGGAGACGAGCACGCTGATCTCCGCCTGGCGCAGTACGTAGCCCAGTTCGTGCACCCGGTAGGCCGGGTTGATGTTGACCATGATCGCGCCGATGCGGGCGGTGGCGTACTGCACCATGACCCACTCGGGGCAGTTGACGGCCCAGATGCCCACCCGGTCGCCCTTGGCCACGCCCTTGGCGAGCAGACCCAGCGCGACCTCTTCGACCGCGCGCCCGAACTCCGCGTACGTCCACCGGCGCCCGCCGTGGACGTCGACGAGCGCATCGCGGTCGCCGAAGCGTTCGACGGTGCGGGCCAGGTTGGCGCCGATGGTGTCGTCGAGCAGCGGGGTGTCGGTGGGGCCCGCCGCGTAGGAGGGGGAGGGTGTGCTCACCGGTGGTCTTCCTCTCGGTACTCGTCTCCGCCGCCCTGTGCGGTGTGCTCGCGCAGGGCGATCCGGCGGATCTTGCCGGACACGGTCTTGGGCAGCTCGGCGAACTCCAGTCGGCGCACGCGCTTGTAGGGGGCGAGCACGGCCCGGGAGTGGGCGAAGATCGCCTTGGCGGTCACGGGGCCGGGCTCCCAGCCCTCGGCGAGGACGACGTATGCCTTGGGCACGGACAGCCGCAGCGGGTCGGGCGCGGGGACGACGGCGGCTTCGGCGACGGCTTCGTGCTCCAGGAGGGCGCTCTCCAGCTCGAAGGGGCTGATCTTGTAATCACTTGATTTGAAGACGTCATCGGCGCGCCCGATGTAGGTGAGATATCCGTCTTCGTCGCGGGAGGCGATGTCGCCGGTGCGGTAGTGGCCACCCGCCATGGCCTCGGCGGTGCGCCCGGGGTCACCCGCATAGCCGGTCATCAGGCCGACGGGCCGCTCGGAGAGATCGAGGGCGATCTCCCCCTCGTCGGCGGTCTCCCCGGTGACGGGGTCGAGGAGGACGACGCGGAAGCCCGGCACCGGCCGCCCCATCGACCCCGTCTTGAGCGGCTGTCCGGGCGTGTTGGCCACCTGGACCGAGGTCTCGGTCTGCCCGAATCCGTCGCGGATGGTCACGCCCCACGCCCGCCGCACGGCCTCGATGACCTCGGGGTTGAGGGGTTCGCCCGCGGCGACGGCCTCGCGCGGGGGCGTGCGCAGCGCCCGCAGGTCGGCCTGGATGAGCATCCGCCACACGGTGGGCGGGGCGCAGAAGGAGGTGACGCCGCAGCGGTCCATCTCGGCCATGAGGCGGGCGGCGTCGAAGCGTCGGTAGTTGAAGACGAAGACGGTGGCTTCGGCGTTCCAGGGGGCGAAGAGGTTGGACCAGGCGTGCTTGGCCCAGCCGGGCGAGGAGATGTTGAGGTGGACGTCCCCGGGGAGCAGCCCGATCCAGTACATGGTGCTCAAGTGCCCGATGGGGTAAGAGATGTGGCTGTGCTCGACGAGCTTGGGCTGGGCGGTGGTGCCGGAGGTGAAGTAGAGAAGCAGGGTTTCATCGGCGGCGGTCGGCCCGTCGGGGGTGAAGCTCTCGTCGGCGGCGTACGCGTCCTCGTAGGCGAGCCAGCCGGCCTCGTCCGTCCCGCCGACCGCGATCCGGGTGTAACCCCCCGGCACCTGCGCGAACTTGCCGGTGTCGGCCGCCCGTACGATCACGTGCCGGGCCTCGCCGCGGCCGATGCGGTCGGTGAGGTCGGCGGGGCCCAGCAGCGGGGTGGCGGGGATGACGACGGCGCGCAGCTTCATCGCCGCCAGCGCCGTCTCCCACAGCTCGGTCTGGTTGCCCAGCATGACGACGATGCGGTCACCTGCCCGGACGCCCTGCGCGCGCAGCCAGTTGGCGACCCGGTCGGAGCGGCGGCGCAGGGCGTCGAAGGAGAGCCGGACCTCGCCGCCGTCCTCCTCGACGATCCACAAGGCGGTGCGGTCGTTGCCGCGCGCGATCGCGTCGAACCAGTCGAGCGCCCAGTTGAAGCGTTGCGGGCGGGGCCAGGTGAATCCCTCGTAAGCCGCGGCGCAGTCCTCCCGGTGCGCGAGCAGGAAGTCCCGCGCCGCCTTGAACTCGCTCGCGGGACCGGCCGCGCCGGTCGGGTCCATTGCCGTCACATGTCCTCCTGATTGCCGGGCGCTTCGTCGAGCCGCTGGTTAGCATCGTGCGACGGTGTTGCGCGTCCGGCCACCCCCGGACGGGGGTGGCAGTGGTGGCTGGGGAGCGCGAGGTTGCAGTGGCCCCAGCCCCTGTTGTGATTCTTCCAAAACTTCGACGTGGTGAAGCGGGGGCGGCCATGGGTGATGCGGGCGGGATACGGGCGGCGCTGCAACGACTGCGGACGGAGGCCGGGCTGCCGGTGGCCTTCGGCGGACTGTCCACGGACGCCCGGCAGTTCCGCATCTCGGACATGACCGGCACGACCTCGACGGTCCTGCGGGGCCTCGCGATTCGCACGGGCACCGGCCTCGGCGGCAAGGCCGCCGTGCTGGGCCGCCCGCTGTCGGTGACCGACTACCGCTCCTCGCACGCCATCACCCACGAGTACGACGCCGCGGTGGCGGCCGAGGGCCTGCGCTCGGTGCTGGCCGTGCCCGTGGTCGTACGGGGCCGGGTGCGCGGCGTCCTCTACGGCGCCCTGCGCCGCCCGCTGGCCCTCGGCGACCGCTCACTGACGGCCGCGGTCGGCGTGGCCCGCGAGCTGGAGCAGAACCTGGCCGTTCAAGACGAGGTCGGGCAGCTGCTGTCCGCCGGCTCGGGCGCCGTCTGGGAAGAGGTCCGCGAGGCCCACGGCGAACTCCGGACGCTCGCCCGGCGCGTCACGGATCCCGCGCTGCGGGAGGAGCTGCTGGCGGCGTGCGCCCGGCTGGCGCGGGCGTCGGGCACGCCGTCGGACGCCGGTGCGGGGGCGAGGGCGGGGGCGGCGACGGTCGCCCTGTCGCCGCGTGAGGTCGACGTCCTCACGTGCGTGGCCTCGGGCGCGACCAACGCGGGGACCGCGGAGCGGTTGGGCCTGCGCCCGGAGACGGTCAAGAGCTACCTGCGGTCGGGCATGCGCAAGCTCGGGGCGCGGACCCGCCTGGAGGCGGTGGTCGCGGCACGGAGGGCGGGGGTGCTGCCGTGACGGCGGCGGCCGGAACCAGCCCGTCCGGCGTTCGACGACGGCGCACATCAGCGCGGATCAAGGGGGGCGGGGCGGGGGAAGTGAACCGGCGGAGGCCCGCACGTCAACACCCCGTCAAGGGAGCTCGAAGAGGGGTCAATGTGCTGTCAAGGTCGCACTCGGCACCGCCCCCACCGGGCATAGCGTGAAAGCGCACCGCCGCCACCCCACACCCCCGAGGGCAGCCGAAATGCACGTATGCCGAACCCCTGCCGAAGCCGCCGCGGTCGCCGCCGCAACGACCGTCACCACCGTCCCGGCCGACGACGGCGACCCCTCTCATCCCGCCCGCCCCTTCCACGTCCCCGTCCGTCCCTGCCCCACCGGCGGATTCGCCCTCCGCATCTTCCGCACCCCCCTCGGCACCCGCACGGCCGTCGCCTTCACCACCGGGCGCCAGCTGGCCGACTGCCTCGGCCCCGACCAGCGGTCCGTACGCCTCTCCCTCGCCGCCGTACGCGCCCTCGCCGTCCCTCTCGGCATCACCCTGGTCTCCGTCGATCCCCAGCTGACCGCCCCCGCCGTGCGGCCCGTGAACCTCCCCGGCTGACTCCTCGCCACTTCACCCGAAGGAGACCACCGGTGTCTCTCCCCCTCGCCCCCATAGCGCTGCCTCCCCTCCCCGAAGAGCCCGGGCCCGCCTCCGTCTGGCCCGCCTCCACCCGCACCCTGCGCTCCGGCGGCACCGCCATCGGCGGCGTCCCCCTCGCCGAGCTCGCCGACCGCTTCGGCACCCCCTGCTACGTCATCGACGAGGACGAGGTCCGCAATCGCGCCCGCGCCTGGCGCTCCGCCCTCCCCGACGCCGACGTCGCCTACGCGGGCAAGGCCTTCCTCTGCCGCGCCATGCTCCGCTGGCTCGACGAGGAGGGCCTGCACCTGGACGTCTGCTCCGCCGGCGAGCTCGAACTCGCCGCCCACACCGGCTTCCCCGCCGACCGCATCGTCCTGCACGGCAACGCCAAGAGCCCCGCCGACCTCGCCACCGCCCTGCGGCTCGGCGTGGGCCGGATCGTCATCGACAGCACCGGCGAAATCGCCCGCCTCGCCGCCCTGGTCCCGCCCGGCAGCCGCCAGCGCGTCCTCGTCCGCGTCGTCCCGGGCATCGCCGCCGGTGCCCACACGGCCGTACGCACCGGCGTCGAGGGCCAGAAGTTCGGGCTGCCCATCGCGGGTGGCGAAGCCGAGGACGCGGTGGTGCGCGTGCTGGGGCAGCCCCGCCTCGAACTCGTCGGTCTGCACTGCCACCTCGGCTCCCAGATCGCCTCCGTCGATCCCTACGTCACCGCCGTCCGCCGGCTCGTCGGCCTGCTCTCCCGGCTGCGCGACGTGCACGGCGTCACCTTCCCCGAACTCGACCTCGGCGGCGGCTTCGCCATTCCCTACCGCGACGGCGACCAGGCCCTCGACCCGCGCCCGTACGCACTGCGCGTCACCTCCGAACTCGCCCTCCGCTGCGCCCACGCCGACCTCCCCGTCCCCCGTCTCACCGTCGAACCGGGCCGCTGGATAGCGGGCCCCGCGGGCGTCGCCCTCTACCGCGTCCTCGCGGTCAAATCCACCGGCGACCGCCTCTTCGTCGCCGTCGACGGCGGCATGAGCGACAACCCGCGCCCGGCGCTGTACGGCGTCCGCTACACGGTCCGCCTCGTGGGCCGCGCCTCCTCGGTCCCGGAACGCACGATGACGGTCGTGGGCCGCCACTGCGAGGCCGGTGACGTCCTCGCGGAGGACGTGGCGCTGCCGGGCGACATCCGCCCGGGGGACGTCCTGGGCGTACCGGCGTCCGGGGCCTACCACGTGTCCATGGCCTCGGCGTACAACCTGGTGGGCCGCCCGCCGGTCGCGGCGGTATCGGAGGGCCGCGCGCGCCTGCTGATACGGCGGGAGACGCTGGAGGATCTGCGGGTCCGGGATGTGGGTGAGTGACCGTTGCCGGTCACTGGGCGGCAGGTCCGAGCGGCAGGGTGAAGCGGACCTCGTAGCCTGCCGTTCCCTGCTGCGGGCCCGCCTCGAACGTGCCGCCGTAGAGGTGGGCCCGTTCGCGCATGCCGACGAGGCCCTGGCCGCTGCCCGGGACGCGCTCGGTCGCGGCACCCCGGGCTGGTGACGGGCCCTCGTCCGTGACGTGGACCGTGAGGAGGTCCGCGGAGTAGACCAGGGAGACCCTCGCCCGGGTCGGGGCCGCGTGTTTGAGGGTGTTGGTCAGGGCTTCCTGGACGATCCGGTAGGCACACAGGTCCGGCCCCGGCGGCAGCGGGCGTGCCGCGCCCGTCGTCTCGATCTCCACGGGGACGCCCGAGGCGCTCACGCGCTCGGTCAGCTCCGGCAGTTTGGCCAGGCCCGTGCCGGCCTCGCCCGTGGACGTCCCGGAGGCGTCGCCGCCATCGGGCGGGACGCGCAGCACCTGCAGGAGTCCGCGCATCTCCTCCAGCGACCGGTGGGCGGTGTCGGCGACGGTGTCCAGGGCGGTGCGGGCGGTGTCGGGGGCGGAGTCGAAGACGTACCGGGCGAGGCCGCTCTGGATGGAGATCACGGAGAGGTGGTGCGCCACCACGTCGTGGAGCTCGCGGGCGATGCGTAATCGCTCCTCGGTCACGGCGTGCCGGGCGCGAGCCGCCTGTTCGACCTGGAGGCGGCGGGTGAGCTCGGTGAGTCGGTCGTTGCGGTCGCGCACACGACGGACGTTGGTGCCGAAGGCCCAGGCCAGGCCCATCACCACCAGGGTCTGCCCGGTGGCCGTCCAGATGCTGACGACATGGGCGGCGACGACCGCGTACTCCTGAACGCCGCCGACCAGCAGCGCGCCCAGTGCCGCGCGGCGCGGTGGCAGGACGGTGGCGAGGGTGTAGAAGGCCAGGACCGGACCCCAGGCGTTGATCGACGGCTGGTAGCCGGCCGCCGTGTAGGCGGTGAGCCCGGCGGTGGAGACCAGGAGCACGGTCCACGGGACGCGGCGGCGAAGTGCCAGCGGGAGGCTGACCGCAAGGCTGATCAGGACGGCGTACTGGTCGAACCGGCGCCAGCCGTCGGGGTGGTACTGCCGGGCGAAGGCCACCGTCACGGCGGCCACGGATACGGCGATGACCGCGTCGATGACCTGCCGCCGGACCGGTGACGCTGCGACGTTGCGCATCCGCGCAGCTTGCCAGAGCGCACGGGAACGTCGCGACTACACCGCAGGGTTGAGGCGGCGTCTTCCGCACGAGGTGTTCGTCAACCGTTGGGTTGATACGGGCCGCTTGCACCACCACACCGGTATCAGAAAGCAGTTCAACCCCGCACCGGATTCCGGGCGCATACAGCCGTCGGTAACTTCCTTTGTGTCGGGACCCTCTCGAAAGAAAAGAGAAGAGCATGAGGATTCGAGCTCTGGCCGCAACCCTGGGAGTTGCCACCTCCATCGGCGTGGGCGTCTCCGTCGCCCCGGCCCATGCCGACGGCTGCCCCAGCACGTACCTGTGTGCCTTCGGATCGGAGAACTACGGCGGCAGTCCGGCGAAGGTGCAGCAGAACAACAAGGACCTCACGGGCTACTGGAAGTTCCGGTACGTGAAGTCTCTCTGGAATTCGGGCAAGCAGTGCACCGCATACCTGTACGGGGGGAGGAACTACTCCGGCGTCAAGCACACGCTGAGCGTCAACGAGGGATACCCCAACCTCAACGCCATTCCCGAATACCGCAGCACAGGCGTCCAGAGCAACCGGTGGTGCCACACCTGAACCGCCTGACGGGCGGCGCGCATCGGGCACTGGTGCACGCCGCCCCTCGAACTCGCTCAACGGAAGGACGCGCCAGTGCGGAAGGCCCTGCGTACGCTCGTAGTGCCGACCGTCGTGCTGGCCGGGGCCGGCGCCGCGCTCGGCTCCTGGGCACTGTCCAGCAGCGACGACAAGCCGTCGGCCACCGCCCCGGAGACGGCGGAAGCACTTCCCGTACCGTTCCCGGAAATCGACTTCTCGCCAGACAAGCAGACCGCGCTGCGTCAGGCAGAGGACCGGCTCGTCGAAGGCTGCATGCGCGACAAAGGGATCACCTACCGCGTGCCGAACGGTTCTTGGAAGCCCGATGTCCAGTCGAATCCCTACGGTCTCCTCACAAAATCGGCAGCGTCGGCGGACGGCTATCTGCTGCCCGAGGAATCTGAACCGTCCCCTGACCCGGAACTGCCCGACCGCGAAAACACCGCCCTCTTCGGCACCGAAGCGCACCAGAAGTCGATCCCCCTTCCGCTGGGCGGAGAAATCGCCGTCCGCACGGACAGTTGCTACAACACGGCGCAGGACCAGCTCTACGGCAAGGACTGGAAAGCCCTCCGTCACACCTTCGAGACGCTCTCCTACGACGTCGTCACGCAAGTCGAGAAGGATTCACGGTTCACGGCGGCCCAGCGCTCGTGGGCCGAATGCCTGCGGAGCGCGCACTACCCGGTGACGACCCTGGACGCGATGGCGCCCCACGCCGTGAAGGTCTTGGAGAGCGTCCACGGGGACGCGAAAGCCACCGCCACGGTCCGCAAGGACCTGCGCGCCATGGCCGTACAGGACGCCGCCTGCCAGAACCGCGCCCGGCTCGCCGAAGCCGTGACAGCCGCGCAGAAGGACGCGCGCAACGGCGTCCTGCGCGGCGCCCGGAGCACCGACCTCGCTCACCTGCGCGAGCTGCGCCGCCACGCGCTCGACACCGCACACCGGATGTCCCTCGACCACGAAGGGAATGACCTGCATTGAGCACGCTCACGAGCCGCCGCTGCCTGGCCCTGTCGGCCGGTGCGCTCGCCCTGATCGCCTTCGCCCAGCCCGGTGCCGCCCATGCGGGCGAGCCGGTGCCGCCCGGCGCGACGGCCACCGCCGAGGACGCCCACCACGCCGGCTCCGGCCTGGCCGCCCTGACCGCCAGATCCGTCGCGCCGCAGGTGAAGACGGGCCTGCGCGGCCTGGACGTCAGCGCCTACCAGGGGAACGTGAACTGGTCCGCCGTACGCTCCGGCGGCGCCTCCTTCGCCTACGTCAAGGCGACCGAGGGGCTGACCTACAAGAACGCGTACTTCTCCCAGCAGTACAACGGATCGGCCGCCGCCGGTCTCCTCCGAGGCGCCTACCACTTCGCGCGGCCCGAGAATTCCGGCGGCGCGGCGCAGGCCGACAACTTCGTCAACCAGGGCGGCGGCTGGAAGAAGGACGGCAAGACGCTGCCCGGCGCGCTCGACATCGAGTACAGCCCGGTGCACGGGGCGCCGGCCTGCTACGGGCTCGGGCAGAGCCAGATGGTCGGCTGGATCGGCGCCTTCGTCGACCGTTACCACGCCCGGACCGGGCGGTACCCGGTCATCTACACGACGACCGACTGGTGGTCCAAGTGCACCGGCAACACCGCGGCCTTCGCGAAGAAGTCGCCGCTGTGGATAGCCAACTTCAACGGCTCGCCCCGCCCCCTTCCCCACGGCTGGTCCGGCTACGCGATCTGGCAGACCGCGGAGAAGGGCCCCTTCCCGGGCGACCAGGACGTCTTCAACGGCTCGCTGCAGGACCTGAAGAAGTTCGCGAACGGTGACTACAGCCCGCCGACGACGCCCGACTGGCCCGCCGTGCAGCAGGGGCAGAGCGGCCCCCAGGTGACCGCCGCGCAGTACCTGCTCAACTCCCACGGCTCGTCCCTGAACGTCGACGGGCAATTCGGCAGCGGCACACGCGACGCCGTCATCGCCTTCCAGAACGCCAACCACCTTACCGCCGACGGCGTCATCGGGCCCAACACCTGGAAGGCCCTGGTCGTCACCACGCAGTCGGGTGCGAGCGGCCCGGCCGTGAAGGCCGTGCAGTCACTGCTGAACTCCCACGGCTCGTCCCTGAACGTCGACGGACAGTTCGGCGGCGGCACACGCGACGCCGTCATCGCCTTCCAGAACGCCAACCACCTCACCGCCGACGGCGTCATCGGCCCCAATACATGGCTGGCGTTGCTCTCGTGAACACGCGGGAGATCGCGCAGCATCTCCGTCGGAACCACCACACCAGTCGGACCCACGAGAGGAATCCACTGTGACCCGCTTCGCTCCCACCGCCGTACTGGCGGCCTGTGGCACCGTTCTGCTCGCCGGTGCCCTGGCGACTCCGGCCATGGCCGAGACCGCCCGCGCCTCCTCCCCCGCCTCGTCCACCCTCGCCGTCGCCAAGCTCACCCAGTCCCAGGCGGAGGCCAGGCTCCGTGCGGCCGGGATCTCCTGGACCTCCAGCGGTCACTGCACCAACCGCAACCACTCCAACTGCACCTCGTTCGAGCAGATCAACGTCTCGACCGTGAACGGCATCATCACGTTCAAGAGGGCCAGCGGCTGCTCGATCACCATCACCGGTGGCACCGAGACCGGCCATGCGTCCGGCTCCAAGAGTCACTGGAACGGCTACAAGGTCGACGTCAACCCGACGGCCTGCGTCACCGACTACATCAAGCGCAACTTCAAGTACATCGGCCAGCGCGGTGACGGCGCCGCGCAGTACCAGTCGTCCGCGGGCAACATCTACGCCCGTGAGTCCACCCACTGGGACATCACCTACCAGGCGTGAGTCCGCCACGGACGACGGCGAGCGGGCCGGGACGCACACGCGTCCCGGCCCGCTCGCCGTCGTGGGCGGTCATCCCCGGGTGAAGGCGAGCACCACGTTGTGCCCGCCGAACGCGAAGGAGTTCGACAGCACGGCGTCGACCCCGGTCTCCAGGCCGTGCGCGCCCACCACGTTCAGGCCCAGCTCCGCATCGGGCTCGTCGAGGTTGGCGGTGGGGGGCACCAGGTTGTGGATCAGGGCCTGGACGCTCGCCACCGCCTCGATGGCGCCCGAGGCGCCCAGCGTGTGGCCGGTCAGCGACTTGGTGGCGGAGACCGGCACCCGGGCGGCGGCGTCGCCCAGGGCCAGGCGGATGGCCTGGGCTTCCGCCGCGTCGTTGAAGGTCGTGCCCGTGCCGTGGGCGTTGACGTAACCGACATCCGCCGCGTCGAGCCGCGCCGAGCGCAGGGCCGCCGTGACCGCGCGGGCGGCGCCGGTGCCGTCCGGGCGGGGGGCGGTGACGTGGTAGGCGTCGGACGAGCGCCCGTAGCCCCGGAACTCGGCGAGCGGGACGGCGCCGCGGGCCGCGGCGTGCTCGGCGGACTCCAGGACGAGCACGGCCGCGCCCTCCCCGAGGACGAAGCCGTCCCGGTCGGCGCTGAACGGGCGGCTGGCCCGCTCCGGTTCGTCGTTGCGGGTCGACAGCGCCCGCATCTTGGCGAAGCCGCCCACCATGCGGGAGGCCAGCGGCGCCTCGGTGCCGCCCGCGAGGACGACGTCGGCCTCGCCCGTCGCGATCATCTGGTGGGCGGCGACGAGGGAGTCCGCGCCGGAGGCACAGGCGGTCACCGCCGCGCTGCTCGGGCCGGTCAGACCGTACTGGATGGTGACCCAGGCGGCGGCGCTGTTGACCATGGACGACGGGATGAACCGGGCGGACAGGCCCTTGTGGCCGTCGGCGCGCTCGAAGGACGCTCGCAGGTTGTGCTCGGTGGTCTCCGTGCCGCCCGCGCCCGAGCCGATGGCCACGCCGATCCTGCTGCGGTCCTCGGCTTCCAGGTCGAGGCCGCTGTCCTGCAGCGCCAACGTGGCGGCGACGGAGGCGAGCTGGGTGCAGCGGTCGGTGGCCCGGGTGTCGCGGCGGGAGAGTTCGAGCTCCGGCGGAAGATCCACCTCGGCGGCGATCCGGACCGGGAGCCCGGCCGGGTCGAAGCGGCTGATCGTGCGGACGCCGCTGCGGCCCTCCGACTGGCCGACGTGGAAGCGCTTGGCCCCCACCCCCACGGAGGTCACCGGGCCGAGCCCGGTGACCACGACCCGGTGGCCGCTCATGCCGCGTCCTCGGCGGATGCGGCCGGTGCCGGCTCCTGTGCCTCTATGTACGAAACCACGTCGCCCAGGGAGCGGAGGGACTCGGCGGCCTCGTCGTCGACGGATAAGCCCAGCCGGCTCTCGACGATGGTCACGAGCTCGACCATGTCGAGCGAGTCCAGGCCCAGGTCCTCCTTGAGCCTGGCCTGCGGGGTGACTTCCTCGGGGAGCAGGCCGAGGCGGTCGACGAGGAAGTCGGTGATCTGCTGCTCGACGGTGCTGCTGGTCATGGTGTTGGCCCTTTCGGTGTGGCTTCGGTGCGGAACTTCGGTACGGACTGGGAATGGTCAGGTGGTCGTGTCAGGCGGCCGACGGCCGCCAGGCGGCCAGGTCGGCGTGGAGGGCGAGCCCGGCGCACACCGCCGCCACGCTGTCGGCGAAACGATCCGCCTCCGCCGTCTCGAGGATCAGCGGCGGCTGGATGCGCAGCACGCGGTTGTGGTTGGCGGTGACGAAGGTGAGGATCCGGTGGTCGCGGGCCAGGCTGCCCACGAACCGCAGGCACATCAGGTCGCCCAGCGTGGACTCGACGGCCTTGCCGACGCCGGACAGCGCGCTGCGCAGGTCGTCGGGCAGCCAGTCCACGAGCGTGTGCAGATCGCCGGGGAGGCGGGTGAGCACCTCGTCGGTGATCGAGCCGACGGCGCCGGAGAAGTCGCCGTCGAATTCGAGGGCGGTCATCAGGCCGATGCCACGGACCTCCTTGACGAAGCCGTACGGGGCGGTCGCCTCGCGCAGCCTGGCGCGCAGGTGGTCGCCGACCTTGCGGGCGTGGCCCGGCAGGTCCCGTTCGGTGAGGACGTCCAGCGTGGCCAGCCCGGCGGCGGCCGCGAAGTTGCCGCCCCCGAAGGTCGAGGAGTGCAGCATGGAGCGGTTGGTGGTCCCGTACGCGGCGTCCCACAGATCGTCGCGGCACAGCGTCGCCGAGATCGGGACGAGGCCGCCGGAGAGCGACTTGGCCAGGCACAGGATGTCGGGGTCGAGGCCGTCGTGGTCGGCGGCGAACAGGGCGCCGGTGCGTCCGAGGCCGGTCTGGATCTCGTCCAGGACGAAGGCGGCGCCCGCCGTGCGGCACAGCTCGCGGGCCGCACGCAGATAGCCCTCGGGCGGGAGCACGACGCCGCCCTCGCCCTGGACCGGCTCGACGATGAAGGCCGCCGCCCCCTCGACGGCCTCGGCGAGCGCGGTCAGGTCGCCGTAGGGCACGGCGACGGTGTCGGGCAGCAGCGGTCCGAAGGGGCCGCGGTGGGCGTCACGGCCGGTCACCGACAGGGCGCCCAGGGTCTTGCCGTGGTAGCTGTTCTCCGCGTACACGAGGCGGGTGCGGCCGGTTCCGGCGCGGGCCAGTTTCAGGGCCGCCTCCACGGCCTCCGTGCCGGAGTTGCCGAAGAAGACGCGCCCGAGCCGGCCGGGGGCCAGAGCGGTGAGCCGCTCGGCGAGTTCGGCGGTCTGGGCGGGCATGGAGACGTACTGGATGAAGGTCGGCGAGCCGTCGTCGAGGAAGCGGCGCAGCCTGGCGGTGACCTCCGGGTGGTTGTGGCCCAGGTTGAGGCAGCCGTACCCGGCGATGAAGTCGAGGTAGTCGGTGCCGTCGGCGGTGGTGAGGGTGGTGCCCTTGGCGCTGGTGAAGACCCGGTCCAGGCCGTGGGCGGCGAAGAGCCGGGCCATGGGCGGGTTGACGTGCTCGCGGAACCGCCGGGTGGTGAGCGCGGTGACGTCCTCGGTGCGGCCGTGCGCGCCGCGGCCGTGGTGGCGGGCGAGCCGTTCGATCGCGGCGTCCGGGACGGTGCGGCCGAAGGAGGCGAGCGGGGTGGGCAGGAAGCCGTGCCGGGCGGCCAGCCGGCCGATGGTCCGTACGCGCTCCAGGTCGAGTTCGCGGCCGAGGGAGAAGGACTCGGGGCGGCCCTCCAGCGCCAGCACCATGGTTTCCGCGAGGCAGCCGTTGAGCTGGCGGCCCGGTGAGGGCAGCGAGCCGTCGCCGACGGTGACCGCGTCGGTGGCGCTGACCAGCCCGCCGTCGATGACCAGGACGTCGCTGCCGGGTGGCGGCGGCTCCTGGACGTCGCGGGGCAGGGCCACGTCGACCACGACCGAGCCCGGGGGCAGCTTCGCGGGGTCGACGAGGCCGCCGACCGAGGAGGCGCTGACGAACAGCCGGGTGCCTGCGGTGCATTCGGCGACGGAGTCGACGATGCGGACGCGCTCGTGGTGGTCGTCGTCGAGGTAGCGCAGCAGGGCGGCGGGGGGCCGGTTGCCGCGGCGGGCCACCAGGTCGAGCGGGAAGCCGTCGGCCAGCAGCAGCCGGGCGATGGCCAGGGCGATGGAGCCGGGGTAGCCGACGACGGCGACCCGGGTGCGCTCCGGTTCCAGGCCGATCAGGCGCACGGTGTGCAGCAGTTCCTGGTGGGCGGCGTAGACGGTGAGGGAGTTGCCGCTGGTGACGGGGATGCCGACGTGCCGGGCGGTCCATTCGCCGCGGTCGCCGACGATGGAGGTGGCGCCGCCGAGTCCGACGAGCTCGGCGCCGGCCTCCTCGCGCAGTGCGGTGACCTCGGCGACGACCATGTCGCGGGCGACGGTGGGGCGGCGCAGCATCTGCTGGGCGGTGTAGGGGAGGTAGCGGACTTCTCCCGTGCAGCGGTCGCCGGTGGCGGAGGTGACGGAGGTCAGCAGCGGCAGCGGGACGTGGTGGCGCGGGGCGTGCGGCGGCGGGGTGCCGCGCTGGTCGTCGTAGAGACGGCTCAGCAGGTCCAGGGCGCGCACCTGGTGGCGGTGTCCGGTGCTGATCGGGTGGGCGAGGAAGCCGAACGTGGCGGACAAGGAGGTGACTCCGTTTCCGGTAAGCGACAAGAGGCGGCGGGCGTGCTCAGTGGGTGCCGCGGGGCGTTTGGGCCAGGGCGAAGGCCAGCTCGGGGAGGTCGTCGCGCTGCCAGCCGAGCGAGGAGAGCAGGCTCAGGCCGTCGCCTTCGTTGTTGTGCGAGAGCAGGACCGAGCAGATGGTGACGGTGGCTTCCTGCCGCAGCCAGGTGTGCAGGTCGGCGTCGGCCGCGTCGTGCACGTGCCGGTGGCGGACGGTGAGTTCGCCGTAGGTGCGGGTCCACTCCGGCTCCAGGAGGTGCAGGACCTGGGTCTGCCGGCTCGCTTCGGCGCCGGCGCGGCCTTCTCGGTAGGTGCGGATGACGGAGTGGCCGCCGTCGATGAGCCGGAAGACGGTGAGGTTGCGGCGGAGCCCGCGTTCGTAGAGGGCGGCTTGCTGGATGAGGGTGGGCAGGATGTCGGGGACGAGCGCGGTGGCGCCGTCGCCGATGAAGGCGAGGACGTTGTCGTCACGGGTGAGGGCGACGGCGGGGACGGCCTGGAGGGCGTCGCCCATCAGGGCCCGTCCGTACCAGCCGGAGAAGCCGGGGCCGGTGCGCGGGAGGTTGCGGATGGCGGAGAGGCCGCCGCGGCCCACGTCGAAGACGCCGGTGTAGGTGTAGCCGGTGGTGCGGATGAGGTCGTCGAGGACGTCGTGGAGCCGCCGGAAGAAGTAGTTGGCGCTCATGGGCAGTACCGGCAGCCGGTGGACGACGTCGGAGGTGCTCTCCCGGGTGCGGGCGATGGCGTCGCGGCGGGCGGCGAGCAGCTCCGGGGAGATGTCGAGGCCTGCCCGGAGGGCGGTGAGGAAGGGCAGGGCGGCGGCGTGCACGGGGTGGTCGGCGAAGGGGGCGAGGTGGGCCCGCTCGTGGGTGACCTGCACGATGCGCAGCCGCCGGGCCAGGGCGGCGGGCGAGAAGGGGGTGGCGGCCTCGGCGATGCGGCTCTTGAGGAAGAGCAGGGCCTGTTCGCTGCGGGGCCGCAGCCGCCCGTCCTCGTGCAGGTAGTCGTGGACGCGGGCGGAGAAGGCGTACATCCCCAGGGTGCCCAGGTACTCCTCGACGGCTTTCCCGTCGCGGTACTTGGCGACGCTGCCCGGGTGGGTGAGGGAGTCGGCCAGGGCGATTCCGGCGCGGGCGGCGATGTCGTGGACGAGGCCGGATTCCTCCGCGTCGAGGGGGCCGCACTGCCACAGCAGACGGGCGGGGCCGGATTCGACGAGCCGGCGTACGGGTTCCAGGGCGCTCTCGGTGACGTCGAGGGTGGCGGCGGGCGGCCGGGCGTGGCTGCGGGCCAGGGCTTCGAGCCGGTCCGGTGAGCCCGCGGCGTCCAGGACGGCCGGGGTGGCGAGGAGGAAGACGGGGCCGCGGCCCGCGTGGTAGGCGGCGCAGGCCTCGGCGAGGCCGTCTTCGAGGCGGTCGGGGTCGTCGAGGTAGACGTGGGGCAGGCCTTTGGCGGCCAGGACGGCGCGGGAGTCCTCGGCGGCGTGCACGGTCCCCTGGAAGGGGTACCAGGCGCCGGGGGTGGTCTCGGCGCAGACGACGAAGCCGCGGGCCCGTGCGTCGCGCATGTTGGCCAGGGTGCCGCGGAATTCGTCGACCATGCCGCTGGTGACGACGATGAGGAAGGGTGCGCCGTCCAGCTGCCAGCGGGCCAGGGCGCCGCAGGCCAGGGCGTGTTCGCTGGGGCCGCGCAGGACCGGGTTGCCGGTGGTGGCGGCGAGGCGGTCGAGGTCGGCGATGGTGCCGGAGACGACGGAGCCGGTGTAGTAGTGCAGTCCCCAGGGGCCGCCGGGCTGCCTGCCGAGGAAGGAGTGCAGGGCGGTGGCGAGGGCGGAGGTGCCGGTGCGGGTGGCGGTGCGCAGCGCGGAGCCGGTGTGGCGCACCTGCACGTGGTCGGTGAAGGCGCAGACGACGTCGGCGGAGAGCACCCAGTCGTGGGCGGGCAGGGCGCGCAGTACGTAGGGCCTGGCGACGTGGACGCGGGCGGTGCCGGCCGGGGCCGCGGCGTCGTAGACGAGGGTGCCGTGGGCGGTGAGGGTGGAGCGCAGGTGCGCGGGCAGGTCGTCGGCGAGGGCGGCGAGGGCGTCCGGGAGCGCGCGGTCGAAGGGTTCGGTGCCCAGGCCCGCGCCGTCGGCATCGACGAGGAGGAGCGGGAGGGACTCGCCACCCGCGGGCGGAGGTGGCAGCTCGCGCAGGGCGCGGGCGGCGGCCGGGAGGGTGTCGGCGGTGACGTGGCGGAGCTCGGCTTCGGGCAGGGCGCGGTCGAGGTAGCGCAGGGCCCTGGCGAGGGTTTCGGCGTGGGCCGCGGGCGGCTCGGCACTATGTGAGCTCGATTTGAGGATCGTATTTCCGCCGTCACCGGGACCCAGCCGCCGACGGGAACCGGTGGTCAGTTCTCCGAGGGCGCCGGCGACGACGGCGTGAAAGGCTGGATGTTTTCCTACGGAAAGAATCAGGAATCGGTGTCCTAATTCCGGTGACGAGCTGGTGGGCACGTCCGGTCCTCCGTTCGACTGAGCGCGAGGAGATGCCCTTTCCGGGCGCGAGGTATTGCACCGGGGAAGTTGTCCGGCGACAATGGAGGCGGTCCCGGAAGTGGAATGTCCGGGCGCCTTCGATGGTGTCCTGCCGGGGTGACGGCGGCGTTTCCCCAGGGAAAACGCCGGGCGGCACGACAAAAGGATGCGAGGCGGCCGCCCTGCGCTCGCTACCACGATCTGGCGTGGTGCGGCAGGGGTACGGGCCGGATGCCGGCAAATCCCGGCAGGGATTTTACATGGCCGATGTACAGTGTTTACACGACGTTGCAGCGTGCATGTCTGGCCCCCGTGTGAAGCATTCTCTAAGCATTCTCGGTGGGATCCCGCGTTCGCTTGCACTAGCCATCATTCATGATTCACAGACATGCGGTCAAGCCGCGCCGAAAGTCGATCAGGTGGCGAGTGTCACGCAACCGGACCGGGCCGTACGGAGTCTGTTACCCGATGCGGGATTACGCTGGCTGAACGTCCGATAAACGCCCCCCGAGGTCTCGATTCCGATGCACGGAGTTCATGAATCCGCTTGATCGAAATGCTTCGGCATTGATTTCATACAGCCATGACGAACTCGAAACTGCGGCGTAACGGCCGTGTAGTCGTCCTCGGCGGTTACGGTGCCGTGGGCCGGGTGACGGCCCAGGCGCTGGCCGGGCGCTTCCCCGGCCGGGTGGTCGTGGCCGGGCGGGACGGCGACCGCGCCGCGCGGCTCGCCGCCGGGAGCGGTGGCACGCTGCTGGCCGCCCAGGCCGACCTCGCCGACCCCGCCTCCCTGGAGCGCGCGCTCGACGGCGCGGGCCTGGCCGTCCTCGCCGTCGAGCCGCGCACCGCGGCCCAGCACCCGGCCCGGCTCCTCTTCGAGCACGGCGTCGGCCTCGTGGACGTGGCGGCCACGCACCGGATGATCCGGTGCGTCGAGCAACTGGGCGGTCTCGCCCGCTCCCGCGGGGCGACGGCCGTGCTGAGCGTCGGCGTCGCGCCCGGCCTGACCAATCTGCTGGCCCGCCGCCTCCACGACGAACTGGGCGGCGCCGACCGGATCGACCTGTCCGTCCTGCTCGGCTCCGGCGAGGCGCACGGCAAGGACTCCGTCCGCTGGACGGTCT
The DNA here is from genome assembly GCF_014203555.1 of Streptomyces olivoverticillatus. Classification (GTDB taxonomy): domain Bacteria; phylum Actinomycetota; class Actinomycetes; order Streptomycetales; family Streptomycetaceae; genus Streptomyces; species Streptomyces olivoverticillatus. Next base: position 231,728 of record NZ_JACHJH010000007.1, read on the forward strand.
CCCAACTCGCCGAGGGGAACCAGGAGTCGGCGCGGCCGCTGCGGGCGGGGATGGGGCCCTCGGGCCGGGCGCGCATGCATCACGCCTTCCCGTTCTCGGACCAGTACACGCTGCGCCGTACGCTCGACGTGCCCGAGGTGACCACCCGGCTGAGCCTGGACTCGGGGTTCCTGACCGGCCTGCTGTTCGGGATGCGCGGGGCCGGTGTCTTCCGGGCCGCGCGGCTGGCCCGGCTCGAGGCGCCGCTCACCTCGGCGATCACCCGGGTGCACGTCGGCGGCGAGGACTTCGCGGTGCGCGCCGACGCGCACTTCCACGGCCGCCATGCGGCGCGGGCCCTGACGGCCCGTTCACAGACGCGCATCACGGGCCTGGTGGCGGCCGAGGTGGCGGCCCGGGTGCTGGCGGGCGGCCTGCCGGAGGGGGTGCACCACATCGAGCAGCTGGACTCCCTCGCCGACGTGCCCTCGGCGCTCGCCGGGGCGGGCCTGACCTCCTGGCGGATCGGCGCCGGGGCCTGACGCGGGCACCGCGCGAGCTCGGGGCGGGGCCACCGGGTCACCGGCCGGCCCCGCGCTGCTTGACGAGGGACGGGGCCGCGGACCCATCGACCCCCTCTCCCTCAGGCTGCACCGGCTGCCGCACGGCCAGCCGCTCGCCCTCCATGTCGACCTTGGGCACGACCCGCTCCAGGAAGCCGGGGAACCACCACGCGGCTCGGCCCAGCAGCGCCATCACCGCGGGCACCAGCGCCATCCGCACCACGAAGGCGTCGATGACCACCCCGACGGCCAGCGCGAAGCCGATGGGCTGCACGATCGGGTCGTGGCCGAAGGCGAAGCTGCCGAACACCGAGATCATGATGAGCGCGGCGGCCGTCACCACCCGTGCCCCGTTGCCGAAGCCGGAGACCACGGCCGGGCGCGGCTCGGCCCCGTGGGCGCGCTCCTCCTTCATCCGGGAGACCAGAAACAGCTCGTAGTCCATCGCCAGACCGAAGAGGACCCCGATGAGCAGAATCGGAAGAAAGCTCACCACCGGCCCCGTCCTCGGCACCGGGAAGACGTCGGAGAGCCAGCCCCACTGGTAGACCGCGACCACCGCGCCGGTGGCGGCGGCGATGCTCAGCAGGAAGCCGGCGATGGCCTTGAGCGGCACCAGCACCGAGCGGAAGGCGAGGGCGAGCAGGATCAGCGAGATGCCCACGATCACGGCGAGGAACGGCGGGAGGGCGTCACCGAGCTTCCTGGAGACGTCGATGTTGCCCGCGGTGGTGCCGGACACCGCGATGTCCACGCCGGACCGCCGCAGCTCCGGGCGCTGGTCCCGGATGCGGGAGACCAGGTCCGCAGTGGAGCGGGAGTCGGGGCCGCCTTCCGGAATGACCGGGACGGCGGCCAGCTTGCCGCTCTTGTCGAAGGACGGCGCGAGCGGTGTGGCGACGCCGGGTAACTGGGCCAGCTGCTGGGCGACTTGCTGGACGGCCCGGTCGGGGCGCTCGGCGCGGGAGGCGTCGACGACGGTGACCAGCGGCCCGTTGAAGCCCTGCCCGAAGCCTTCGCTGACGAGGTCGTAGGCCTTGCGGGCGGTGGTGCTCCTGCCGTACGAGCCGCCGCCGGGCAGGCCCAGCCGCAGGTCCTTCGCAGGGATGGCCACGGCGCCGACGGCCACCAGGCAGGCCAGCAGCACGGCCACCGGCCGCCGCACGACGAAGCGCCCCCAGCGCTCCCCCGCACCGGGCCCGGCACCGGCCGCCCGCTTCCGCAGCCCCGGCACCGGCAGCCGTTCGACGGAGCGTCCCGCGTAACCGAGCAGCGCGGGAAGGAGGGTGATGGCGACCAGCATGGCGATGACCACGGCCCCGGCGGCGGACAGGCCCATCACCGTCAGGAACGGCACCCCGGCCACGGCCAGCCCAGCCAGTGCCACGACCACCGTCGCGCCCGCGAAGACCACCGCGCTGCCCGCCGTGCCGCCCGCCCGCGCGGCGGCCTCCTCCGGCGCCATCCCCTCGGCCAGGTTCTGCCGGTGCCGCGAGACGATGAACAGGGCGTAGTCGATGCCGACCGCCATGCCGATCATCAGGGCCAGCACCGGCGCGGTGGAGATGACGTCGAACGCGCCGGTCAGCGCGAGCAGTCCGGCCATTCCCACGCCCACGCCGACGACGGCGCTCGCCAGCGGCAGCCCCGCGGCGACGAGCGAGCCGAAGGTGATCAGCAGGACGAGCACGGCGACCCCGACGCCGATAACCTCACCGCCCTCCACCTGCACGGTCGGGGTGTAGGCGTCGCCGCCGAACTCCACTTGCAGCCCGGCGTCGCGGGCGCTCGCCCCGGCCTTGCGCACGGCATCCCTCGGCCCGTCGCCCAGGTCACGCAGCTTCTTGTCGAAGACGACCTGGGCGAGGGCGATCCGGCCGTCGCGCGAGACGGCCTGGGAGGCGAACGGTTCGCGGACGCCCGCCACGCCCTCGGCCCTGCCGATGGCCGCGGCGGCCGTCCCGACCGCCTTGCGGTGCTCGGGGGTGGTCAGCGTCTCGCCCTTGCGGGCGGCGAAGACGACTTGGGCGGAGGCGTTCGCGTACTCGGGGAGGGTGTCCGCGATGCGGTCCAGGGCCCGCTGCGCCTCGGTGCCGGGCACCCGGAACTCGTCGCTCGTCTTCCCGGAGAACGCCGCCGCCAGGCCGCCGAGGCCTATCAGCAGCGCCAGCCAGATCGCCAGGACGGCCGTGCGGCGGCGGTAGCAGGACCGGGCCAGGCGGTAGAGGAACGTGGCCATTTCAGGGTGCCTCCAGGTGCGGACGTGCACAGAACGGAGAGATGCCTGCGAGCCCACCATACGCACGACTTGGTCGCTCGACAAAGTCATTGGGTGAAGTCGGGCGAATAAGTTGTTCGATGAAGTCACTTGAAGAAGGCGCTTTACCCGGTCGATACTCTGGGGCCATGGCCCATGTCCCCGCCGCCGAGCGGCGCCCCCAGCTCGTCCAGGCCGCCATCGACCTGATGGCCCGTGAAGGAGTCGACGCCGGGAGCACCCGCGCCATCGCGGCCGAACTCGGCGTGGCACAGGCGACGGTGCACTACACCTTCGGCACCAAGCGCGACCTGTACCGCGCGGTCATCGAGCAGTTGACGGCCGAGCTCGTCGAGCTGGTGCGCCGCGCGGCGCCCGACGGGCCGCACTTCGAGGAGTCGCTGCGCCTGATGGCCGGGGCGCTGTGGCAGGGGCTGCGCCAGCAGCCCGGCCGCTACCTGCTCTTCATCGAGCTGACGACGTACGCGCTGCGCAACCCCGAACTGCACGAGGTGCTGCGGGCCCACCAGAGCGACCTGGAGCAGACGGCGGCAAAGATGATCTCGGACGTCGCCGAGCGCGCCGAACGCCCCCTGGCCGCCCCGCCGGTGACCCTGGCCCGCTTCTTCCTGGCGGGCTTCGACGGGCTCGCGCTGCGCCACCTGGTCATCGACGACGACGCCTCCGCCACGGGCCTGGAGCACCTGGTGGCGGCCACGCTGGCCCTCGCGGGCGAGGGGCGGGCCGCCACCGGGGCCGTGTTCAGTACGCCTGCACCAAGAGCTTGAGCCCCCGGCAGCCGAACAGCGCCTCGAAGTCCCGGCCGCGGTAGTCCGCCCGCACCTCGAAGCCGTTGCGCTCCCAGGCCCGTTGGGCGCGCACGTTGCCGTCCAGGCACATGACCTGCGCGTGCTCGCGGCCGCGCGCCCGGCCCAGGTCCAGCGCGTGCCCGAGGAGGGCGTCGACGACCCCGGCGCCCCGGAAGGACGGGAGGACGGCGACGTTCTCGATGCCCCACGCCCCCGCGTAGTCGCCCGGGACGCAGGAGGCGAAGACCGCCTGCCGGGCCGGCATTCCGGGGAAGACCCCTGCGCCGGGCCCGCCGTTCTCCGCGGCGGTCAGGGCGGCGAACTCCCCGGCCAGCGCGTCGATGCCCTCGGCCGCCGGGTCGAAGACGGTCAGGGCTCCCGCGGGGGTGCCGTCCACCTCAGCCACCCGACAGCGGGACAGATGGCACCAGTGCGGCCGCGGTGAGCGGGCGAGCGCCCGCAGCACCTCCGTGGCCACCTCCACCGGCGCACCGAAGAGCACCTCCCAGCAGGAGCGGCTCAGATGCGAGGTGGCCGCTGTGATCATGGCCCATACGAAGAAGTCCAGGTCTCCTTCGTCCGCTTGCCGCACGGTGACGACGTGGGCCGGGGTCTGGGTCTCGGTCTGGATCCGGGTGCCGAACTGCCGCATGACACACCCTCCTCGGAACGGAAGCGAGTCTCCCGGAACCGACCATACCGCCAACTTGGTCGAGCGACCCAGTCAAGCGACAAAAACCTTTGCCCGTCTGCCAGTGAGCCCGTCCGCCGGTGGGCTCATCTGCCGGTGAAGAGGTTCCGCACCCGGCGGCCCCGCCACCGCGGGCCGTAGTCCTCGTCGGTGTCGCCGCTCTCGTCGTCCGGGCCGTGCAGCACCGTCCAGCTCACCGCGGAGACGGCCGGCTCCAGCGAGAGCCTGCTGACGGCCTCCTCCAGCAGGCTGTCGTCCCGCTTCTCCGTGGTGATCCCGGCCGAGACGATCACCTTGCCCGGGGTGTCCGCGTCGCGGCTGTGCACCGAGCGCAGCAGGAAGTCCGGCCGGGCCACGGCCTGTACGACGAGGGTGCGCACATGCGCCTCCTCCGGCTCGGTGCAGACCACCTCGAAGAGGTAGCCGGTGGCCACCTCCGCCCCGCCGTGCCCACCCCGGTCCAGGCCCCGGGCCAGCGGCCGCAGCAGCGTGTTGGCGCCGACGACCCCCGCCGTGCCGAGCATCGCCACCACGTACAGGCCGGTCCCGGCCAGCGCGCCGACGGCCGCCGAACACCACAGCGTCGCCGCCGTGTTCAGGCCGCGCACGTTCAGCCCGTCGCGCATGATGACGCCCGCGCCGAGGAAGCCGATGCCGGAGACGATCTGCGCGGCCACCCGGGAGCCGTCGTAGCCCGTCGTGCTCGTCGCGGCGGCGAAGCCGTACTGCGAGAGCAGGACGAAGAGCGCGGATCCGGCCGCGACCAGGGCGTTCGTACGGAGGCCGGCCATCCGGGCCCGCCACTGGCGTTCGAGTCCGATGATCGCACCGAACCCCAGGCCCGCCGTGATGTTGGCCGCCATGTGCCACTCGTTGACGATGACCACGGTCCACCCTCCTCGTCCTGTCGTCTCCGCTCTCTTATCGGCGGCTCGCGGCCGGGTGCTGAACCGCCGGACGGGAAGGGAGACGACGAGGGCGGCGCGCGGCCCAGGCCGCGAGCCGCCCCCAAAGCGGGTGTCGTGGCCGGGGGAGGGGGGGGCGAGCGGCGGGCAGGTGCCCCGCGCGCCCCGCGCCCGGCCCGGGGAGAGCGAGGTCAAGCCCGTGGGCCCC
>NZ_JACHJH010000008.1 GCF_014203555.1 Streptomyces olivoverticillatus
CGCGGGGCGTTCGTTCAGTGGCTGGCACCGGCACGTGACACTGGCCTCCGCCGCCCATGCCGTGGCGGCGCTCAGCACCCGACACGACAACACCCAGCACGCCGGCACCCGACACGACAACACCCGACACGAGAACGACAGGCGGCTGGGCTACGTCTCGTGAGACTCCGCGGCGGCCTCGGCGGCGGGCTCGTCGCGCCAGCGCAGGCTGTGCCGTATCCGGAAGACCCGCAGGGCCAGCTGTACTTCCAGAGCCCGCTCCGGCTGCTGCCACTCCGGTCCCAGGAGTTCGCTGATCCGCTCCAGTCTGCGTGCAACGGTGTTGGGGTGCACATGAAGCTTCTTGGCCGCGTTCGTCGGGCTGCCGCCCGCGTCGAAGTACGTCTCCAGCGTGCGCGTCAGATCCGTGAACCGCTGCTGGTCGTAGTCGATGACCGGACCGATGGCGCAGTCGACGAACCCCTCCACGTCGTGGTTGTCCGACAACAGCACGCCGAGGAAGCCGAGTTCGCGCACGGACGCCGAGCGGCCGAGCACGCCCAGCGACGTCATGGCATCCAGGCAGCGCAGCGCCTCCTGGAAGCCGTGGTGGACCGAGGCGGGACCCGAGACGGGGCCCGCGGCGCTGACCGTCACCGGGTGGCCCAGCAGCGGCGAGAGCTCCGCGGAGACCGCGCGGGCCGCGGCCCCCGCCTCCGTGCCCGGCAGCAGCAGGACCGCACAGCCGTTGTGCATGCTCTTCAGCCCGCACATCCGGTGCGCATAGGACGACGCCCAGACCGCCATCTTGCCCCGGGCGTCACCCTCGGGCCGGGCGACCACCACGATGTGCGGCTTGGTCAGGTCCAGGCCCAGGCGGCGGGCGTGCTGCTCCAGCTGCTGCGGGGGGCGCTGCGGGCCGCCCAGCAGCTGCCCGAGGAAGTCGTCGCGCACCTGCCCCTCCGCGATCGCCGTCCTGCTGCTCTCCACCAGCAGCTGGACTGCGACCACTTGGGCGACGAGCCGCAGCAGCCGTTCGTCCTCCACGGTCCAGGGGCGCTCGGGGCGCAGCAGCAGCGTACCCAGATTGCCGCTGCCGGCGGCCACCGGCACCGCCCACAGCCTGCCGCCGTCCAGCGCGACGGGTTCCCGCGCGGCGTGGGCGTCCATGGTGGCCAGCACCAGCGCGGAGTCCTCGCCCTCGGGCATCTCGCCGACCGTGGTCAGCACCGTGCCGTTGGTGGCGCACACGCGCAGGGTGCCGCCCAGCTCCTTGGCCGCCTCGTGGGACAGGGTGGTCAGATCGCAGTCGTCCAGCACCAGCTGGATGAGCCGGTTGTGGGTCTCGCTGAGCTCCCGCGCCCCGCGCAGGCCCGCCTCGACGTCGACGGTGTGCCGCTCCAGCTCGGCGACGAGCGCGGTGGTCCGGTCGAGCAGCTGCGCCTTCTGTATGGCCACGCTCGCCAGGTCGCCGAGGGAGCTGAGCAGGGCGACCTCGTCGGCCGAGAAGTGCCGCACGCTGCGGTCGGCGACGTAGAGCGAGCCGAACGGCTCGGTGCCGCGGGTCAGCGGGACGGCCAGGACGGCGTGCAGCCCCTCGGCCTTGACGACGTCGTCGATGCCGGGATTGTGGGATATCCGTTCGTCGGCGAGATAGTCGGGGGTCCAGAAAGGGGACGGGTTCTCCAGGACGGCGCGTCCCATTCCGCCCGTACCCGGGATTCGCAGTCCTACGCTGAGTGCGGTGGTGTGCCCGTCGGAAGCGCGGACGGTGACGATTCCCTCTGCGTCGTCCGGCATACCTATATATGACATGTCGACGGCGAGCAGCAGCCGGGCCCGCCGGGTGATGACCTTGAGCAAGGTATCCAGGTCGTGCGGGTTCGCCAGGTCGCGCGCGGTATCGACGAGCGCGGAAAGGCCGGCTTCCCGCTGCTGCTGCCGCTCGGCCAGGGCCTGAATGCCGAGGCCGAGCTGCTTGGCCCGCTCCAATGCCTCCAGGGGAGCGCCACAGAGGCCTTTGCCGCGGGCTTCCTCCACCAATGCCTCGTACCGGTGGTGAGGTGCCCCGTCGGCCAGCAGCTGTAGCACGGCAAACGCGCCGATATCGGACATGCCTTGCGCTTGCGACACGATGCCCCCCCGGGTACCCCTGTGCGTAGCCGCACGGATTGTGCCACGGCATGTACGCCGGGAAGCAATGCACCCCAGCGGTGGTGCGTCAAGCTTGATCGTTCAAGGTATGCGAGGAAGCCGTACGGCCGCAAGCGATGTGGATGGTGTCCGGACCACCGCCGCCGCTTCCCCGAGTGTTACTGGATCACCTTCCACGCTTCGGGCCCGATAGGTGATGGTTGATGAACACCCGGCAGTGAGCCGGGAGTTGCTGCCGAGCCCTAGGGGGATGGGGATGCAGGAGGCACGGGACTACATGCGTTCACTCGAGCGCAGCCGCACGGCGCTTACGCGCAAGGACCGCCCGTCGGTTTTCACGATGTACGGCCGCGAGTGGGATCTCTTCCCGGAGGTCTTCGCGCCGATCTACTCGCCGGCGACCGGAATTTCCATGGATTTCCTCGGGCTGTCGGAATCCGTGGAAGTGCCGTGCACCGGTTCGCTGTTGGAGATCGGATGTGGCACGGGCGTCATCGCGGTCTCGGCCGCGCTGGCCGGTTGTGAAAGGGTGGTCGCCTCCGACATCAACCCCGCGGCCGTCCTGAACGCCGCGGCGAACGCGGCCCGGCACGATGTGTTCGAGCAAGTGCGCACAGTGCGCGGCGACTTGTTCGGGGGACTCAATGAAGGCGAGCGCTTCGACACGATATTCTGGAATTCCAACTACGTGCTCGCGCCGGAGGATTACGAGTACGGCTCGGTGCACGAATGCGCCTATGTGGACCCCGGCTATGCGGCCCATCGCCGCTTCCTGGCGGAGGCCCCCGGCTGGCTGACTCCGACGGGCTCGGTACTGCTGCACTTCAGCACCCGCGGCGACCTGGTGAGCCTGCTGCGGATCGCGGGGGAGGCGGGCCGCAGGGTCCGCACGGTGCAGAGCGTCGTGGTGCAGGAAGGTGCGCACCAGGTCGAGCACATGCTGCTCGAAGTAACTCCGGCGCAGGCACCGGCCCGCCGGACGGCAGCTGCTCGTTGAGGGGAAAGCACGTGCGCACTTTGCTCATCGACAACCACGACTCCTTCACGTACAACCTCTTCCACTACCTGGCCGAAGTCAACGGCCGGGAGCCGGAAGTCGTCGTCAACGACGATCCGCTGTGGCGCCCCGGACACCTCGCCGGCTTCGACAATGTCGTCCTCTCGCCCGGCCCCGGCAACCCGGCGAACGAACGGGACTTCGGGATCTGCCGCGAGATCGTCCGGCACGGCGGCCTGCCCACGCTGGGCATCTGCCTGGGCCACCAGGGGCTGGCCCTGCTGCACGGCGGGGTGGTCGACCGGACCGCGCAGCCGTGCCACGGCCGCACCGCCTCCGTCGTCCACCGCGGCAGCGAACTCTTCGAAGGGCTGCCGTCTCCCTTCGAAGCCGTGCGCTACCACTCGCTCGCCGTCCACCGGGTGCCCCGGGAGCTGGAGGCGGTCGCCTGGACCACCGACGGCATCGTCATGGGCCTGCGCCACCGGGAACTCCCCCAGTGGGGCGTGCAGTTCCATCCCGAGTCCGTGCGCAGCACGCACGGCCACGCCATCCTGCGGAACTTCCGCGACCTCAGCGAGAGCCGGGGGAAGCGGCGCCGCCGCGTCCTCGCGGCCGCCCCCGCCCGGCCGGAGCCCCGGCCCGCGCAGACCGGCCCCGCACCTCGCCGGCTGACGGTGCTGGCCGCCGCGCTGCCCACCCAGTGGGACGACGAGGCCGCCTTCGACCACCTCTTCCGCACCGGGCCGCACGCCTTCTGGCTCGACAGCAGCCGCCGCGGCGAAGGTGCGGGGCGCTTCTCCGTGATGGGGGACGCCTCCGGGCCGCTGGCCCGCATCGCCTCGGCGGACGTCTGGAGCAGCACCGTGACCGTACGCTCCGCGCACGGCACCGAGGTGGTCACCGGCGAGTTCCTCGACTGGCTCGACCGCGACCTCAAAGCGACGCGCACCGAAGTGCCCGAGCTGCCCTTCGAGTTCGCGCTCGGCTGGGTGGGCTACCTGGGATACGGGCTCAAGGCCGAGTGCGGCGGCGAGCGGACCCACCGCAGCGAGGAGCCCGACGCCACCATGGTCTTCGCCGACCGGGCCGTGGTCTTCGACCACGCGACCGGGACCACCCACCTGCTCGCCCTCGCCGAGGACGGCGACGACGGCGCGGCCGGGGCCTGGCTGCGGACGACCGCGCTGCGGCTGAAGACGATCTCCGACGAGCCGGCGCGCTTCGCCGGACGGCCCGACGCGTTCGGCGAGATCGAGCTGCGCCACGACCGCGCCGGCTACCTGCGCCGCATCGGCGACTGCCTGCAGGAGATCGCGGCGGGGGAGTCGTACGAGATCTGCCTCACCAACATGGCCGAGGCGCGCGGCAGCCTGGACCCGTGGCAGGGCTACCAGTTCCTGCGCCGCACCAGCCCCGCCCCATACGGCGCGCTGCTGTGCTTCGGGGAGCTGGCGGTGCTCAGCACCTCTCCCGAAAGGTTTGTGCGCGTGGACCGGCAGGGCCTGGCGGAGTCCAGACCCATCAAGGGCACCCGGCCGCGCGGCGCCACGCCCGACGAGGACGCGGCGCTCGTCGCCGAGCTGCTCTCCAGCGAGAAGGACCGCGCCGAGAACCTGATGATCGTGGACCTGGTCCGCAATGACCTGGGGCGGTGTGCCGAGGTGGGCACCGTCGAGGCGGAGGAGGTGTTCCGCGTCGAGACCTTCGCCAAGGCCCACCAGCTCGTCAGCACCGTACGGGCCCGGCTGCGCGCGGACCGCAGCTCCGTCGACTGCGTCCGGGCCGCCTTCCCGCCCGGGTCGATGACCGGGGCGCCCAAGGTGCGCACCATGCAGATCATCGACCGGCTGGAGGAGGGGCCGCGCGGTGTGTACTCGGGGGCCGTCGGCTACTTCTCCCTGAACGGGGCGGCCGATCTGAGCGTGGTGATCCGCACCGTGGTCGTCACCCCCGGGCGGGTGCGCTACGGGGTGGGCGGCGCGGTCATCGCGCTCTCCGACCCCGAGGAAGAGTTCGAGGAGACGGCCGTCAAGGCTGCGCCGCTGACCGCCCTGGCGGGCACCGGCTTCCCCGAGCGCCGACGCGACGCGGCCGACGCCCTGTCCCGGTGACGGACGGCTGCGCACGGCGCTCAGCCCGCCGTGCGCAGCCGCTCACCGACCGCGGACCGCAACTCCCGCCAGGAGGCGACCAGATGATCCATGCTCTCCGCCTCGAGCTTCTTCGCGACCTCGTCGAGCAGGACGCCGAGTTCCTCCAGCCTGTCCACGGCGGCCCGCGCCGCGCGGTGCTCGCCGGTGAGGGTGTCGCCCTGGAGGCGGCCGCTGCGGCCGGCCTCGTCGAGGACGGCGGCGGGCATGGCGATGACGGTGCCCCAGGCGACGAGCGTCTCCACGTAGCGGACCGGGCGGGGGTCGCCGGGCACCGGGGGCGTACCGACGTCCCACACCAGGCGCTGGGGGCGGGCGCGCCGGGCCGTCAGCGCCCGCCAGCGGGGGCAGCCCAGCCGTTCCTCGTAGAGCCGGTAGACCAGCCGGGCGGTCGCCAGGGCGGCGGTGCCGTGCAGGGCGGGGGCGGTCCGGCCGCCGAGCTCGGCGAGGCGGGAGTCGGCCTCGGCGTCGATGCGGCCCACGGACAGGGACACCAGGGAGGAGACGGAGGAGAGGTCCAGGCCTTTTTCAAGGGCGCGTTCCAGCCCCTCGAAGTACGCGTCGACGACCTGGCCGTAGCGGCGCACCGAGAAGACCTCGGTGACGTGCACGCCGATGCCCCGGCCCAGGCATTCGACGATCGCGGCGAGGCCCTCGTCGGTCGCCGGGATCTTCACCAGCGCATTGGGGCGGCAGGCGGCGCGATGCAGCTCGGCGGCGGCGGCGACCGTCGCCGGGGCGTCGTGGGCGAGCGCCGGGTCGAGGTCCATGGAGACCTGGCCGTCGAGGCCGTCGGTGGCCTCGAACACCGGCCGCAGCTCGTCGCAGGCCGACCGCAGGTCGTACGCGCACAGGGCGTGCACGGCCGTCTCCAACGGGACCGAGCGGCAGGCGAGATGGGCCAGCTGCTGGTGGTAGGCGGTGGTGCCCGTCAAGTCCCGGGCCAGGGCCGCGGGCTCGAAGGCGGCGCCCCGCACGGCGCCGGAGGTGACGAGACGGGCCAGCAGCCCCGAGGTGAGCGACGACCGGCACAGGCCGTCCAGCCATGGTGAGACCCCTTCTGCGATCAGTTCTCGCAGAACCGCGCCACCTGATGTCACCGTGCGCTCTCCCATGGAAGCATTGCCCCCTCTCCGGGCCGGTAGCCGAAAATACTCAGGGCAGAGGGCACGACAGTAAAGCGGAAAAGCGGCATCCGCGAACAGCGTGCCCCTTACTCCGTCACATTGGCGCGAAGCGCGGCTTGACAGCGACGTGATGAAGTCTCGTCCACATGACGGAGTGGACGGGATGCCGTTGGCGGATTCCACGGCGTCAACTGACGATCGATTGCCGGCAGTCGGTTTGCGAGGCCCATGCCCCGCCGACTGCGTCCGTCGCCCGGAAGGAGTCCGGAAGTCCCTCCATTGCCTTGGTTCAACCCTGTTTGCGAGCAGTCCCTTAACGAAGCACCATTGGAGATTTCGTGAACAACGCTCTGCTCGATGCCCGTCTCAAACCCGCGCTGCAGCAGCCCGATTGGGGCGACGCGGCGCCGCAGGCCCGGCTGGTCCGGGAGGAACTCGCCGCCCGTCCCGCCCTGGTGCGCGCCGCCGACGTGCGCACCCTCCGCTCCCACCTCGCCCATGTCGCGCGGGGCGAGTCCCAGGTGGTGCAGGCCGGCGACTGTGCGGAGGACCCGGCGGAGTGCACCTCGGGCTACGTGGCCCGCAAGGCCGGGCTGCTGGACGTCCTCGCGGGCGTGATGAAGATGATCACGCACAAGCCCGTGGTCCGCGCCGGACGCATGGCCGGCCAGTTCGCCAAGCCCCGCTCCAACCCGACCGAAACCGTCGGCGGCACCGAACTGCCCGTCTACCGCGGGCACATGGTCAACGACCCGGACCCGCACCCGGAGCGCCGCCGCCCCGACCCGCAGCGCCTGCTCTCCGGCTACCTCGCGGCCAGCGAGGCCATGACCCACCTGGGCTGGCTCAACCCCTCCCGCCGCTCGGGCATCTGCCCGCCCGTGTGGACCAGCCACGAGGCGCTGCTGCTGGACTACGAGCTCCCCCTGGTCCGCCGGGACGAGGAGGGCCGCGCCTGGCTCACCTCCACCCACTGGCCCTGGATCGGCGAGCGCACCCGCCAGGTGGACGGCGCCCACGTCGCCCTGCTGGCCGAGGTCGGCAACCCGGTGGGCTGCAAGGTCGGGCCCTCCATGGACACCGACGAGCTGCTGGCCCTGTGCGAGACGCTCGACCCGGACCGGGAGCAGGGCCGGCTCACCCTGATCGCCCGCATGGGCGCGGGCGCGGTCACCGAGCGGCTGCCCCGGCTCGTCGAGGCCGTCAAGGCCGCGGGCCACCCGGTCATCTGGCTCACCGACCCGATGCACGGCAACACGGTCTCGGCCCCCGACGGGTTCAAGACCCGCTTCCTGGACACCGTGATCCGCGAGGTCCGCGACTTCCAGTGCGCGGTCCGCACCGCCGGCGGCATCGCGGGCGGCCTCCACCTGGAGACCACCCCCGACGACGTCACCGAGTGCGTCCAGAACGAGTCCGGCATCGACCGCGTCGGCGACAAGTACACCAGCTTCTGCGACCCCCGGCTCAACCCCTCCCAGGCCATCGCCGTGGTCTCCGCCTGGCAGGGCTGACGGCCCCGGCGGGCGGTGGCAGGACACCTCACTGACAAGGAGAGAGAGCACACCATGGCAGGCATCCCCCCGATCGAGCCGTATCCGATGCCGACAGCGGGCGACCTGCCCGGCAACACCGCCCAGTGGACCGTCGATCCCGAGCGCGCGGTCCTGCTCGTCCACGACATGCAGCGCTACTTTCTCAAGCCCATCCCCGCCGTCGGCCCGGGGGACGAGCTGGTGCGCAACGCGACGCTGCTGCGGGAGACGGCCTCCGCGCTCGGCATGCCCGTGGCCTACACCGCCCAGCCGGGCGGGATGGACGAGGAACAGCGCGGCCTGCTCAAGGACTTCTGGGGCCCGGGGATGCGGGTCGACCCCGCCGACCGCCAGGTCGTCGACCCGCTCACCCCGGCCCCGGGGGACTGGGTGTTCACCAAGTGGCGCTACAGCGCCTTCTTCCGCTCGGACCTGCTCCAGAAGATGCGTGCGGCCGGCCGCGACCAGCTCGTCGTCTGCGGCGTCTACGCCCACGTCGGCGTGCTGATGACCGCCGTCGAGGCCTTCACCAACGACATCCAGCCCTTCCTGGTGGCCGACGCGGTGGCCGACTTCTCCCAGGCGTACCACCGCCTCGCCCTCGACTACGCCGCCGAGCGGTGCGCCGTCGTCGCCACCACCAAGGGGATCCTCACCGACCTCGAGGGCGCGGCCGCCCTCGCCACCGAAGGGGGCGCCGCATGAGCGCAGCCCAGGAAGGACCGGCCATGACCGACGACCTGCTGGCACGGGTGCTGGGCCCGCAGCCGCCCGCCTTCGCCGTCCTCCACCGCCCCGACTCGACCGGGGCCGACACCTTGGACGTCCTCCTCGGCGAAGTCCAACTGCCCGGCACGCTCGCCGACATCCCGCTGCACGGGACCTCGGACGGCGGGGACGGCCCCCGGCACGAGGTGCTCGCCGTCGTCCCCTACCGGCAGATCGCCGAGCGCGGCTTCGCCTGCGCCGACGACGGCGCGCCGCTGATCGCGATGACCGTCACCGAGCAGGCCGCCCTGCCCGTCGCCGAGGTCCTCACCCGCATCCCCGAGACCGGGATCACCCTGTCCGACGGGCACTTCGACGTCGACGACCAGGCGTACGCCGAGACCGTGCGCCGGGTGATCGCCGACGAGATCGGCGAGGGCGAAGGCGCCAACTTCGTCATCAAGCGCTCCTTCGTCGCCGACATCAGCGACTACACCACCGCCCACGCGCTGACCTTCTTCCGCCGCCTGATGGAGCGCGAGTCCGGCGCCTACTGGACCTTCATCGTCCACACCGGGGACCGCACCTTCGTCGGTGCCACCCCCGAGCGGCACATCAGCGTCCGCCAGGGCACCGCCGTGATGAACCCCATCAGCGGCACCTACCGCTACCCGGCCGCGGGCCCCAGCCTGCCCGAGGTCATGGACTTCCTCGCCGACCGCAAGGAAGCCGACGAGCTCTACATGGTCGTCGACGAAGAGCTGAAGATGATGGCCCGCATCTGCGAGACGGGCGGCCGCGTCGTCGGCCCCTACCTCAAGGAGATGGCGCGCCTGGCCCACACCGAGTACTTCATCGAGGGCACCACCGACCGCGACCCGCGCGACATCCTGCACGAGACGATGTTCGCGCCCACGGTCACCGGCAGCCCCCTGGAGAGCGCCTGCCGCGTCATCGACCGCTACGAGCCGCAGGGCCGTGGCTACTACAGCGGCGTCATCGCCCTCATCGGCCGCGACGGGCAGGGCGAGCGCACCCTGGACTCCTCCATCCTCATCCGCACCGCCGAGATCGACGCCGCGGGAACGGTCCGCATCGGCGTCGGCGCCACGCTCGTACGCCACTCCGACCCCGACTCCGAGGTCCTGGAGACCCGGGCCAAGGCCGCCGGGCTGATCTCCGCCCTGGAGACCGGCTCCGCCACCCGCTTCGGCGCCCACCCCAGCGTCCGCGCCGCCCTGGAGCAGCGCAACGACACCATCGCCGGATTCTGGCTCGCCCAGGACGCCGACCGGGTGCGCACCGATCCCGCCCTCGCCGGGCGGCGGGCGCTGGTCGTCGACGCCGAGGACACCTTCACCTCGATGATCGACCACCAGCTCCGCGCCATGGGGCTGACGGTCACCGTGCGCCGCTTCGACGAGTCCTACGACTTCGACGGCCACGACCTGATCGTCATGGGCCCCGGCCCCGGCGACCCGCGCGAGGGCGACCACCCCAAGATCGCCCACCTGCGCGGCGCGATCCGCACCCTGCTCGCCGAGCGGCGGCCCTTCCTCGCCGTCTGCCTCAGCCACCAGGTGCTCAGCCTCCAGCTGGGCTTCGACCTCGTCCGCCGCGACGTGCCCAACCAGGGCGTCCAGCGCGAGATCGACCTCTTCGGCGCCCGCGAGCGGGTCGGCTTCTACAACACCTTCGCCGCCCACAGCCACGACGACAAGGCCGAGTGCGAAGGCGTCGGCGTCGTCGAGGTCAGCCGGGACGCACGGACCGGCGAGGTGCACGCCCTGCGCGGACCGCACTTCGCCTCCATGCAGTTCCACGCCGAGTCGGTGCTCACCCAGGACGGTCCCCGCATCGTCGGCACGACCCTCGCCTCGCTCCTGGCGGGGGTGCCGGTCGCATGAACGCGCCGGGCATCCGCGCCGCCGCCGTGCCCCCGGGCACGGCGGCCCGGGGCGGCTACGTCCTCTCCGACGCCGAACGCGGCACCCCCGACGTCGTGCTCGTCGCGGACGGCGCCGAACTGCGCACCGCCCTCGAAGCCCGGCGCATCCTCCAGCGCGACGGCATCGCCACCCGCGTGGTGGCGATGCCCTGCCCCAAGTGGTTCGACGAACAGGCCCCCGCCTACCGCGACGCCGTCCTGCCCCCGGCCACCCCCCGGATCTCCGTGGCCGCGGGCACCGCGCTCGGTTGGTACCAACTCCTCGGCGGCGCGGGCGAGACGGTCGGCCTGGACCGGTTCGGCGCGGGCGCGACCTACCGCAACCTCTACGAGAGCCGGGGCCTGACCCCCGAGCGGGTGGCGGCCGCCGCACGGGCCGCGGCCGCCCGCGCCCCGGGAAGGGAGCGCAGATGACCGGCGACGTCCTCGAACGGCTCACCACGGCCGGGGTCTCGGTGTGGCTCGACGACCTCACCCGCGACCGGCTGGCCGACGGCTCACTGGCCGCCCTGGTCCGCAGCCGCCGGGTCACCGGCGCCACCTCCGACCCCTCGATGCTGGCCAAGTCCCTTTGTGACAGCCCCTTCTACGCCGGACAGCTCGACGACCTCGCCCACCGCGGCGTCCGTGCCGAGCAGGCCCTGCGCCTGGTCACCACCCACGACATCCGCTGGGCCTGCGACATCCTGCGGCCCGTCCACGAGGCCACCGGCGGTGCCGACGGGCTGGTGTCGGTGGGCATCGACCCCCGCCTCGCCCACGACGCCGGGGCCACCCTCGCCGAGGCCCGCGAGCTGTGGCGGGTCACCGGCCGGGCCAACGTCATGGTCAGGATCCCGGCGACCGACGCGGGCCTGACGGCCCTGAGCGCCTGCCTCGCCGAAGGCATCAACGCCGACGCCACCCTGATCCTCTCCGCCGACCGCTACGACCTGGTCGCCGACGCCTGCTTCGAGGGACTCGAACGCGCCCACCGGGCCGGCCTTCCCCTCGCCGGCATCTCCTCCGTCGCCTCCTTCCTCGTCGGCCGCATCGACAGCGCCGTCGACACCCTGCTCGACCGCGAGGGCACCCTGGAGGCCAGGGCCATGCACGGCACGGCCGCCGTCTCCGGCGCCCGCCTGGCCCACGAGCGCCACGAGCGGACCTACCGGGGCGCGCGCTGGCGCGCCCTGGCGGCGCTCGGCGCCCGGCCCCAGCGGCTGCTGTGGGCCGACACCACCGTGCGCAACCCCGCCTACCACGACACCCGTTACGTCGACCGGCTCGTCACCCGCGGCACCGTCAACACCATGCCCCCCGCCACCCTGCAGGCCGTCGCCGACCACGGCTCGGTCGTCCCCCGGCGCTGGACCGAGGAGACCTACGACGACGCCCGCAGACTCCTCGGCCACCTGCAGTGGTTCGGCATCGACCACGGCGAACTCGTGCTCCGGCTGGAGAGCGAGGCGCTCAAGCAGGCCGATGACTCCTGGCACCAGCTCCTCGACGCCCTCACCCTCGCACTCGACAAGGACCGGCAGACGCCATGACCACCTGGCCCGCCCTGCGCACCCCCCTGACCGCGCGCATCCCCGGCTCCAAGAGCATCACCAACCGGGCCCTGCTGCTGGCCGCCGCCGCCCAGGGCACCACGGGCCTGTGGGCGCCGCTGGTCAGCGACGACACCCTCGCCTTCCGCACCGCGCTGACCGACCTCGGCATCCGCGCCGAGACCACCCCCGACGACCAGTGCTGGGAGATCACCGGCGCCGGGCGCGGCCCCACCGGGCCCACCCGCATCTGGTGCGCCGACGCCGGCACGGCCGCCCGCTTCCTGCCGCCCTTCGCGGCCACCGGCGACGGCGAGTTCGTCTTCGACGGCTCCGCCCAGCTGCGCGCCCGGCCCTTGCACCCGCTGGCCGAGGCCCTCGCCCGGCTCGGCGCCCGCGTCCGCACCGACGACGGCGGCGACACACTGCTGCGCATCGACGCCAGTGGCCTCGACGGCGGCGAACTCGCCCTGGACTCCTCGCTCAGCAGCCAGTACCTCAGCGGGCTGCTGATGGCCGCCCCCCTGATGCGCACCCCCTTGGCCATCGACGTCCACGGCCTCGTCAGCCGCCCCTACATCGACATGACCCTCGCCCTGATGCGCCACTTCGGCGCGACCGTCGAGGAGAGCGCCGCGGGCCGGATCGAGGTGCGGCCCGGCGGCTACACCGCCACCGACCTCGTCATCGAACCCGACGCCTCCACCGCCTCGTACGTCTTCGCGGCGGCGGCCGTCACCGGCCGCAGCGTCACCGTGCCCGGTCTCGGCAGCCGCAGCCTCCAGGGCGACCTGCGCTTCGCCGAGGTGCTGCGGCTGACCGGGGCCGAGGTGGAGGTGCGCGAGGACGCCACGACCGTCACCGGCACCGGGCGGCTGCGCGGCGGCTTCGACGTCGACATGGGCGACATCTCGGACACCTTCATGACGCTGGCCGCGATCGCCCCGCTCGCCGACGCCCCCATCACCGTGCACGGCATCGCCCACGCCCGCCTCAAGGAGTCCGACCGCATCGCCGCGGTCGCCCGCAACCTGCGCGCGCTCGGCATCACCGCCGACGAGGGGCCCGACCGGCTCACCGTCCACCCCGGCCGGCCGCGGCCCGCGCGCATCGCCTGCCACCGGGACCACCGCATCGCCATGGCCTTTTCCGTCCTCGGTCTGCGGGCACCGGGCGGGATCACGCTCGACGACCCCGACTGCGTCGGCAAGACCTTCCCCGGCTTCCACGCCGAGCTGCACCGCCTCTTCGACGGGCCGGCCGCACCGTGAGCGGGACCCGCGCCACCGCCTGGAACCCCACGGCACCCGAACTCCTCGCCGCCGCCTCGCCGGACCGCAAGGTCACGGTCTGGCAGGTGCCCGAGCGCGGCCCCGCGGCCCTCGTCGCCGTGCTGGCCCACCACACCGACACCGTCAACTCCCTGGCCTGGATGCCCGACGGGCGGCGGCTGGTGTGCGTGTGCGCCGACGGCCGCGCCGCCATGTGGGACGCCCTGACCGGCACCTTCCTGGCCGACCTCAGCTCGTACGACACCCACTGCACCATGGTTGCCGTCAGCCCCGAGGGGCTCGTCGCCACCGTCGGCGAGGACGGCCTGATCGTCGTCGGCCACCCCGACGACGGCGTGCAGAACCTCGCCATCCGGCACTACGACTGCACCGTCGAGTGCTGCGTCTGGTCCCACTCCGGCCGGACGCTGGCGGTGGGCTGCGACGACGGCACGGTCGACCTGCTGAGCGCCGGGCTGTGCCTGGTGCACACGGTGGACGTCCCCGGAGCGGCGGCGCTGACGGTCGAATGGGCGCCGGACGACGCCTCGTTCGTGGTGGGCGCCGCCGACGGGACCCTGCACTTCTTCGCCGTCGGCGGCGGGAGACCGGTCGTCAGACGGCGGACGGGCTGAGCGCGCCGCGCCCGGACCGGGCCACCGCGGCGAGCGTCGCACCCACGAGGGCGCGCAGCGCGGCGAGCACCTCCGGGTCGCGCATCTCCCCGTCCCCGTCCAGCCGTTCGTCGGCCCGGTCGATCGCCACCGACGGGTGGGCGACGACGCGGGCGTCACAGGCCCGCAGCACATCCCGCAGCAGCGGCTGCGCATCGGCCGCCCCCCGCCCGCCGGGCGAGGCGGACAGCACCGCGACCACCTTGCCGGTGAGCGGACTCGCGCCCGTCGGCCGGGACAGCCAGTCCAGGGCGTTCTTGAGCACGCCGGAGACCGTGCCGTTGTACGAGGGGGTGCTGATGACCAGCGCGTCGGCGTTCGCCACCAGGGCACGGGCGGCCTGCACCGCAGCCGTCATCCCGGCCTCCTCGACGTCCCCGTCGTAGTAGGGGATGCGCCCGATGGGCAGCGAGGCCACGTCGACGGGTTCCGGCATGTCCTCGACGATCCGTCGTACCGCTCGCAGCGCGGCCGAATTGAGCGAACCGCGGCGCAGGCTTCCCGAAATCAACACGAGCCTGGTCATGTCGTTTTCCCAACGTTGCGGAGATCCGGTGGGCCGAGCTTACGTCCCGCGACAAGGCCTTTTTCGGCATCGGACCGGGTTTATGTCAGGTCGTCACCATCAGCCCGAAGGAAACCGGACGTCCTGATCTGACATATTTCCGCGGCAGTGACGGACTGCCCGCAGCACCGTTGGCGGCCGCCACGGCAGCCCCACAGGATGGAAGAGCGCACGGTGCGCATCACGACGGCGCACCAGGGAGGGGCGAGAGCGGATGGGCAACGTGACGCTGACCGAGGAGCGGACGGCCGACGGCGGCTGGGGTGCGGAATCCCTGGACCTCGACGCCTACTTCGCCCGGATCGGCTACGACGGCCCGCGCACCGCCACCACCCGCACGCTCGCCGCCCTGCACCGCGCCCACCACGCCGCCGTCTGCTTCGAGAACCTCGACGTGGCGCTCGGCCGCGAGATGCCCCTGGACGTCGAGAGCCTCCAGCGCAAGATGGTCGCAACCCGCCGCGGCGGCTACTGCTTCGAGCAGAACCTCCTCTTCGCCGCCGCCCTCGAACGGCTCGGCTTCCCGCTCACCCGGCACCTCGCGCGCATCCGCCGTGGCCGGCGCACGGTCCGCTACCGCTCCCACGCCGCCCTCGTCGTCGAGGCGGAGGGCCGCCCCTACCTGTGCGACGTCGGATACGGCGACGAGGGGCTGATCGAACCGATCCCCTTCGAGCCCGGCGCCCGGCTGACCGTCGGCGACTGGACGTGGGGGGTGGGCCTGGACGGCGACGAGTGGATCCTCCAGTCCCTGCACCCCGACGGCTGGTTCGACGTCTACGCCCTGCGCCTGGAGCGCCACCACCCGGCCGACTTCGAGGTGTCCCACTACTACACCGCCCACCACCCCGCCTCCCGGTTCACCGGGGCGGTGGTGGCCATGCGCGGCGACGAGCACGTGCGGCACACGCTCAAGAACCGCACGCTTGCCGCCCGCTACGCCGACGGCCGCACCCTGCGCACCGAGCTCGCCCCCGACGAGGTGGTCCACGTGCTGCGCGGCACCTTCGGCCTCACCGTCACCGGCGAGGAGGCCATCCAGCTCCAGCGGTGCGTGGCCTCGTACCGCGACTGACCCCGCCGCCCGCGACCGCCTGGAGGAGGCACCGCCATGCTCCGACCGCCCACCGGCAAGGAAGGCCTCTACCTCGGCGTGGTCCCCGAGCGCGCCGCCGCCGACCACCCGGACGTGACCGTCGTCCTCGACCACGACCTGGCCGCTCTGCCCGGCACCGGCCGCAGCCTGACCTATGCCCGACTCGCCGAGCACGTCGACGACATCGCGGCCCGGCTGTGGGCCGTGGGCGTGCGGCCGAGCGAGCACGTCGCGGTGCACAAGTCGGCGGGCTTCGACATCTACCTCCTCGCCTGCGCCGCGGCCCGCATCGGCGCCGTGCCGGTGCTGCTCTCCCCGGCGCTCGACGGCGAGACGGTCACCGCACTGCTGCGGCGGCTGCACCGCCCGCACCTGCTCACCGACGAGGAGAAGCTGAGCGGCCCCCTGGCCGGCTTCCCTACGGCCGAGGTCGCCGACCGGGTCGTCACCACCGGTCCCGCCCGCCCCGGCGCCGTCGCCCTCTCCGAGCTGGCCGGGGCCCCGCGCCGCGAGCCGGTGTTCCTGCACCCGGACCACCCGGCTCTGATGACCCACACCTCCGGCACCACGGGCCTGCCCAAGCTCGTCGTGCACACCGCCGCCAGCCTCGACGGCCGCTGCCGCCCGCAGGCCAGGCTGGCCTCGCTGATCCGCACCCGCGAGACGTACGCCGCCCATCTGTCGTACGTGCACTCGCGGATGTACCTGGCGCTCGCCACCATGCTGCCCAAGGGCATGCCCGTCGTCATCCTCGACGACCCCGACCCGGACAACGTGGCCGACGTCTTCGCCGCCACCCGCCCCGGCTTCGTCGAGACCCACCCCAACTCCTTCATGCAGTGGGAGGGTCTGGCCGACGACCCGCGCGAGCCGCTGGCGGGCGTCAAGTACTTCAGCGCCACCTTCGACGCCCTGCACCCGCCCACCCTGCGCAAGCTGCTGCTGGCCTC
The DNA here is from genome assembly GCF_014203555.1 of Streptomyces olivoverticillatus. Taxonomy (GTDB): domain Bacteria; phylum Actinomycetota; class Actinomycetes; order Streptomycetales; family Streptomycetaceae; genus Streptomyces; species Streptomyces olivoverticillatus. Next base: position 16,690 of record NZ_JACHJH010000008.1, read on the forward strand.
GCGGCGCACCCTGCCGCTGTTCTTCCAGTTCTACGGGCAGAGCGAGTGCGGCCCGCTCGCCGGGCGCTGGTACACCCGGCGCACCGTGCACAAGGCCGACAGCCGCTGCCTGGGCTTCGCGATCCCCGGCGCCACCCGCTTCCGCCTGGTCAGCCGCAACGGACGGCGCCCCTCGAAGGCCAACCCCGGGCTGATCGAGGCCCGGACCGCGGGCCGCGCCGTCACCTACTTCGCGGAGCGCGAGCGCTACGAGAAGGAGCTGCACGGCACGTGGTGGCGCACGGGCGACGTGGGCTACCGCACCGCGTTCGGCTGTCTGCACCTGCTCGACCGCGAGGTCGACGTGATCCGGGGCGTGTGCTCCACGCTCGAGGTCGAGGACGTGCTGATGGAACGGCTGCCCGAACTCATCGAGATCGTGCTGGTGCCAGGGGAGCGCGAGGAGCCCGTGCCGGTGGTGTGCACGCGCGACGACCGCCCGCTGGACCCGGCGCGCTGGGCCACGGCCGCCGCCTGCTACCCGCAGCTGGCGGCGCCCGTCCAGATGTCCCTGGCCGACGTGCCGCGCACCGCCACGATGAAGGTCCGGCGCATTGAGCTGGCCCGCCGGCTGGCCGGGACCGCCGAGCCGGAGCAGGCGCGGTGAGCGACCACGACGTGCTCGTCGTGGGCGCGGGACCCACCGGGCTGCTGGCCGCCTGCGAACTGCTGCGGCGCGGCGTGCGCGTACGCATCGTCGACCGGGCGCACCGCCCGGCGGACGCCCCCAAGGCGCTGTCCCTGTGGCCGCGCGCTCAGGACATCCTGGAGGACCTCGGCCTCGGCGAGGGGCTGCGCGCGGCCTCCGTGCCCATCCGCCGCTACGGCTACTTCTCCGACGGCCGCCCGGTGGCCTCCTTCGCCATCCCGGCCGAGCACGCGGCCGTCAACCTCCCGCAGTACGAGACCGAACGCCTGCTCACCGAGCGGCTGCACGAGCTCGGCGGCAAGGTCGAACGAGGCATGCGGCTGTCGGCGGTCGACGACGTCCGCGGCTCCATCGCCGCGACGGACGGGGTGAGCGCCCTCCTGGAGCATGCGGACGGCACCGTCGAGCGCACCCGCACGCCCTTCCTGATCGGCGCCGACGGTGCAGGCAGCACGGTACGTGAACAGCTGGGCATGGGCTTCGAAGGCTCCACCTACGAGATGGCGTTCGCCCTCGTCGACGCCCGGGTGGAGGGCCGGCTGCCGCCCGACGAGATCCTCTACTACCAGGCGCCCAGCGGCACCCTGGTCATCGTGCCCCTGCCCGACGGCATCTTCCGCATCCTGTCGGTCCTGCCCGGGCGGGACCGGAAGCCGGGGGCCGCCATGATGCAGGCGCTGCTGGACGAGCGCGGCCCCGGCGGCGTCCGCATCACCGAGCCGGTGTGGGAGACCGTCTTCACAGTCCACGCCCGCAGCGCCACGCACTTCAGGCGCGGCCGGGTCTTCCTGGCGGGCGACGCGGCGCACGTGCACAGCCCGGCCGGGGGACAGGGCATGAACAACGGCCTGCAGGACGCGCACAACCTCGGCTGGAAACTGGCCGCGGTGATCCACGGCCACAGCCCGGACTCGCTGCTCCTCGGCTACGGGCCGGAGCGCGCGGAGGCGACCCGGCGCATCGTCCGCGACACCGACCTGCAGACCCGGGCCTGGATGGCCGACGGGCCGCTGCGCGTACGGGCCCGCGACGCCGCGTTCCGGCTGCTGGAGCGGACGGGCGCGGTCAGCCGCTTCTACGCACCGGTCATGGCCGGGCGGCGGCTGGCCTACGCGCCGGTGCGGGAGAGCCAGTCGCCCTCCCTGCCCTCCGGCTGCCGGATCCGCGGGCGGCTGCCGGGCGGTCTGACGGCCGGTGCGCTCTTCCCGCGGCGGCTCGCCCTCGCGTACGGCATCGCGGGCCCGGCGGCCGACCCCGCGGGCTGGACGGTGGCGGTCCTGCCGCCCGCAACGGGACCCTGGACGGACCGGGTCGAGCACCTCGTGCGGCAGTGGCCGCAGATACGGGTGGTGCTGCTGCGGCGCGGCGAGGCCGCGGAGGCGACCGGCTGCGGGCGGTCCGGCTACTACCTGATCCGCCCGGACGGGCACATCGCCGCGCACGGACACGCCCGCGACCTGCACCGGCTGGAGGCGGAGCTCGCGGTGTGGCGGGGCCGGCGCCCGTAGGGCCCTTCCGGCACGGTCCGGCGTCCGGGAGGCCGCCTTCCCGCCGGGGGATTACGGGAAGGCGGCAGCTTGTGGGGTGAGTCTTCCCGGGGGAGAGGGCTTCGCTATGCCTGTTCCACGACCGTTTTGAGCCGCTTCAGCGAGGTGGCCACGTCCTGCCCGAGCTTGGCGTTCCACTCGGTGACGAAGCGCGCGCATCCGGCCTCGGACAGCCCGTCGAATATCTTGGCCAGGCCCTCGGTGAGACGGCCGAGCCGGTAGTGGTGGACGAGCACGCAGCCGTCGCGGGTTGGCCGGATCTCGTAGGTCCAGGTGCTGTCCTGCTTCTCTCCCGCGCTGTTCAGCACCACCCACTGGAAGAGGCGTCCGCGCTCGGCGGCGGTCACCTCGGACTCGGTCTGCCACCCGCCGCGGACGACGGGCGCCCAGGACACGACGTCCGTGCCGCGCAGATTGTCCCCGCGGAAGACCGAGCCGACCGCGCCCGGCATACCGGAAATCCACCGGCCGCCCCGGCATTCCGGGCTCCACTCGCCGCTGCGCGCGAGATCGCTGACTGTGTCGTACACCTCGTGCGGGCTCGCGGCGATGGCGATCTCGGCCCGGACGCGGAAAGTCGTTTCCTCGTCGGTGCTCTGGCTCATGTCATCAATATGCGGGTGGCCGCCGGGGGCGGTCAATGCGTGATGTGGTGGTCCGTCATGTTGAAAACACCATGGAAATGCGCCCGTTGAATGCGCAAGGAATACCGGGGATTTCGTGCCCGGTATCGGGCTAGTGCGCGAGGCCGGTCCGCAGGACGATCCGCTTTCCGTGCAGCTCGCCCTTCTCCATCCGCCGGTGCGCCTCGGACGTGGCGCTCAGCGGCAGGACCTCGGCGGCGCGGGGGCGCAGCAGCCCGGCGGCGAGCAGCCGGTTGACCACGACGGCCGCGTCCGCGAGTTCCGCGACGGAGGCATGGGAGATGACGAAGCCCGTGATCGAGCCGTCCTTCTGGTACAGCGGCCCGACCGGCAGCACCGGGCGCGCCGCGGGCCCCGCCAGCAGCACGATGCGGCCGCGCGGGGCGAGCAGTTCGACCGCGATGGCCAGGTCGTTCACGCCGGAGGTGTCGATCCACAGGCCGACGCCGCCGGGGGCGGCCTCCGCAAGGCGCCCGGGGAGCGAGGGGTCGCGGTAGTCGAGGACTTCGGCGGCGCCGAGGGAGCGCACGTACGGCGCGTCGGACGCGCTCGCCGTGGCGACGACGCGCGCGCCCGCCCGCGCGGCCAGCAGCACCGCGGCGCTGCCCACGTTGCCCGCGGCCCCGGCGACCAGCACCGTCTCGTCCGGCCGCACCCGGCCGTGGGTGAACAGCGCGAGGCAGGCGGTGGCGGCGGGATGGACCACGGCGACCGCGTCCTCCGGGCGGACCCCGGCGGGCAGCGGGTAGAGGCGCTCGACCGGCACCACGGCCTGCTCGGCCGCCGCGCCCTGACGGCCGTCGTGCCCCAGGCTGTTGCACCACACCAGGTCCCCGGGCGCGAAGCCGGTGGCCCCCGGTCCGGCCTCGGCGACCTTTCCGACCACATCGCGCCCCACCACGAATGGAAAGGGAAGGGGCGTACGGAAATCACCGGAGCGGATAAAGGTGTCGACCGGATTGACGGTGGTGGCGATGACGTCCACCAGGACGTCGGTCGGCCCGGGGCGAGGCGTGGGAAGCTCGTCGAAGTGAATTTCCTCCGGCGAGCCGAGCTTTTCGACAAAGGCGGCACGCATGGTCATGCAGCCTGTCACGGAGACCGCGTTCTTTTGAAGAGACACCGCCGGTACGGCCGTGTGAGGTGTCAGGTCGCGCGGCATCTCGCCCCGGATTGGCCTGGACCACGGCCGCCGACCGGGCGGAGGGGGCAGTTCCGGCCTTGATGGGGCGAACCGAAAGTGCAAGTCTGTTCGATGCTCGTGACGGAGATCGGACACAGGGTCACCGCCGTGGTTAGGATGATCGGCGTATTCCGCTTCTGGACGGGACGTCAGGACGCCGACCTGTCCTTCTCCCGGCCGCCGGCCGGGCGGTGCCCCCACCGCATGCCCCTTCGTCCAAGAGGAATTGATGTCACATCACATACCGGAGGTGGTGATCTGGTGTCTGGCCATCGCGCTGACCGCCGTCGCGGTCCTGCTGATGCGCCAGCGGACGATCACCACCGGAGTGCGCAGGCGCATCGACCAGCTCGAAGAGAGCGTCCGGGCGCGTGACGAGGAGATACGGCACCTGGTCGGCGTGCGACTGCCCGCCGTCGCGGACGCCGCCGGGCCCTCGGTACCGCTGCCCGGCCCGCTCGACGACCGGCTGACCGGCACCGACTTCGCGCACAGCCTCCAGTCCGTGATGGACTACTTCACCCAGGCCGTCGACCGGGCCCAGGCCCGCGCTGACCAGTCCGCCAAGGCCGCGCTCAAGGCGTCCATGCGCGCCCTCCAGGGCCTCGCCCACGAACAGCAGCTGGCCATCTCGGACATGCAGGACCGGCACGACAACCCCGACGTGCTGCGCGACCTGCTGGAGATCGACCACGCCAACTCCCAGTTCGGCCGCCGCGCCCAGGCCATCGCCGTGCTGTGCGGCTCCTGGCCCGGCCGCCAGCGCGTCGCCTCCCCGCTCACCGACGTCGTACGGGGCGCCACCTCGCGGATCCGCGACTACCGCCGCGTACGCGTGCACAGCCAGATCGACCTCGCGGTCGTCAGCCGGGCCGTGGAGCCCGTCGTGCTCGCCGTCGCCGAACTCCTCGACAACGCGGCCCGGCACTCCCAGCCCAACACCACCGTCGAGGTCAGCCTCCAGCCCGTGCACAACGGCGCCTCCATCGTCATCGACGACGCGGGCGTGGGCATGGACAACCAGGAGATCCAGCAGGCCGTCGCCCTGCTGTCCGGCCGCCGGCCGGTCGACGTCTCCCGCCTCGGCGACCCGCCGCAGTTCGGCTTCCCCGTCATCGGCGTGCTCGCCGCGCGCTACGGATTCAGCGTCTCCGTCGACACCCGCTCGCCCTACGGCGGCGTACGCGCCGTGGTGTTCCTGCCCAGCTCGCTGCTGACCCAGCTCGAGATCGACGGGCCCGGCACCACCCCGCTGACCGGACACCCGCGAGGCACCGCCAAGGGCCCCCGCACCTCCGCCCGCACCCACACCCCCCGCCCTGCGGAGCGCATCCACCCGCCGCAGCCGCCCGAGCACCCCGCGGCCCACCCCGGCCCCGACGCCCCCGCAACCCCGGGCGCCGGCACGGTCGTCGGCTCCACCAGCGGCGGACTGCCCAAGCGCCGCCGCCGGCAGCCCGGCGCAGCGCACCCGCGGCCCGCCGCGCCGCTGCCCGCCGAGACGCCCACGGAGCGCACCGCCGAGGAGAACGCCCGCCGCATGGGCGCCTTCGCCCGCGGCACCCGCGCCGGCCGCGTCGGCCACCACCCTCCGCCCGACGGCCGCATCCCGGGCCCCCCGCCCGGACCGGCCCCCGGCCGGCCCCCCGGCCACGCCCCCGCAGAAGACGAAGGGAACCCGCACGCGTGAACGACCACCTGAACAAAGAGCTGGGCTGGATGCTCGACGAGGTCGTCAAGATGCCGGAGGCCCGGCACGCCATCCTGCTGTCCGCCGACGGCATGCTGCGCGCCCACTCCCAGGGCATCGACCGCGACGAGGCCGAGCGCCAGGCCGCCGCCCTCTCCGGACTGCAGTCCATCAGCCGCTCCACCGGCGACTTCTGCACCCACCCCCAGCACCACGAAAGCCCCTGGCGGCAGACGCTCGTGGAGTTCGCCCACGGCTACGTCTTCCTCATCGCCGCCGGCCCCGGCGCCTACCTCGCCGTCTCCGCGGGCGAGAACGTCGACATGGAAGCCGTCACCTACCGCATGCAGAAGACGGTCGACCGGCTCGGCAAGGAGCTCGTCAGCCCGCCGCGGCAGGACACCTGGCAGGGCGGCAGCCCGGCATGACCCCGCCGGCGCCGAGGCACGAGCGAGGGCTGGTGCGCCCGTACGTCGTCACCGACGGCCGCTCCCACCCCACCCGCAACACCTTCGACCTGGTCACCCTGGTCATGGCGCACGGGGACCGGCCGCTCGGCGGCCTCAGCCCCGAAAAGCGCAGGCTCATGGAACTCTGCCTCGGCGGCGCCCTGTCCGTCGCCGAGATCGCCGGCCACCTGATGCTGCCCGTCAGCGTCGTCAAGGTACTGCTCGGCGATCTCGTCGACAGCGGCCACCTCACCACCCGCGCCCCCATCCCCTCGGCAGAACTGCCCGAGGCCCAGATCCTCCAGGAGGTGCTCGATGGACTCCGCGCTCGCCTCTGACGGAGCCGTCTACCTGCCCCGTACCGTCCGGACCGCGGCGAAGATCCTCGTCGTGGGGCACTTCGCGGTCGGCAAGACCACCTTCGTGGGCTCGCTGTCGGAAATCCGGCCGCTGCGCACGGAAGAGACCATGACGCAGGCCGGCGCCCTCGTCGACGACCTCGCCGGCATCGACGGCAAGACCACCACCACGGTCGCCATGGACTTCGGCCGCCTCACCCTCAGCGACAGCCTCGTCCTCTATCTCTTCGGCGCCCCCGGCCAGCAGCGCTTCACCCGCCTCTGGCGGGACATGACCCACGGCGCGCTCGGCGCCCTCGTCCTCGCCGACACCCGGCGCCTGGAGCAGTCCTTCGAGGTCATGGGGCTGCTCGAAGAGCACGGCCTGCCCTACGCCGTCGCCGTCAACCACTTCGACGGCGCCCCCGCGCACCCGGAGGAGGAGATCCGCGAGGCCCTCGACCTGCTCCCCGAAACGCCGCTGGTCACCTGCGACGCCCGGGACCGCGTCTCCTCCACCCGCGCGCTGATCACCCTCGTGGAATACCTCCACCGCCGCACCACCCAGGAGCACGTGTGATCCACCGCCCCGACGGACCCCCGCCGCCGGGCTGCCCCGCCCACCAAGGCCCCGCCACCCCCCTGTACGGCCCCGACTTCGCCGCCGACCCGCACGCCGTCTACCAGCGGCTGCGCACCCAAGGCCCGGTGGCGCCCGTCGAACTCGCCCCCCGCGTCCGGGCCACCCTCGTCACCGACTACCGGGCGGCACTCGAGGTTCTGCGCAACACGGACGTCTTCGGCAAGGACGCCCGCCGCTGGCGCGCCCTCGCCGAAGGCCGCGTCGAGGCGGACAACCCGGTCGTGCCGATGATGGCCTACCGCCCCAACTGCCTCTTCTCCGACGGCGACGACCACCGCCGCTACCGGCAGGCCGTCGACGACAGCCTCGCCCGCATCGACCCCAACGCCCTGCGCGGCTACGTCGAGCGCAGCGCCGACAGCCTCATCGACCGCTTCACCGCCCTCGGCGAGGCCGACCTCCTCGGCTCGTACGCCAAGACCCTGCCGCTGCTGGTCTTCCAGCAGCTCTTCGGCTGCCCGCCCGAACTCGGCGACCGGCTCGTCGAGGGCTTCTCCGGCATCTTCGACGGCGTCGACGCCGAGCGGGCCGACGCCCTCATCACCGCCAGCCTCGTCGAACTCCTGCGCACCAAGCGCGAACAGCCCGGCGCCGACATGACGTCCTGGCTGATGGCCCACCCTGCCCAGCTCACCGACGAGGAGATGCTGCACCAGCTCGTCGTCCTCATCGGCGCGGGCACCGAACCCCAGCAGAACCTGATCGCCAACGCGCTGCGCCTGCTGCTCTCCGACGACCGCTTCGCGGGCGACCTGCGCGGCGGCAGCATGCCCGTGGAGGACGCCCTCGACGAGGTCCTCTGGCTCGACCCGCCGATGGCCAACTACGGAGTGCACTACCCCGTGGCCGACGTCGACTTCGGCGGCACCCTGCTGCGCGAGGGCGAGCCCGTCGTCGTCAGCTTCGCCGCCGCCAACACCGACCCCTCCCTGCGCTCCGACCACCGCACCGGCAACCGCGCCCACCTCGCCTGGAGCGCGGGCCCGCACCACTGCCCCGCCAAGGACGCCGCCCGCCTCATCGCGGCCGTCGCCGTGGAACGGCTGCTGGACCGGCTGCCGGACCTGGAGCTCGCCGTCCCCGTCGACCGCCTCGTCTGGCGTCCCGGCCCCTTCCACCGCGCCCTGACCGCGCTGCCCGTCCGCTTCCCCCCGGTGCCCCTGCCCGTCCCGGCCCCCGCGCCCGACCTCACCGGCACCCGCCGGAACCACCGGCCGGCCCCCGCCGAGCACCCCACCGCCCCGACCCCAGGAGACAGCCGATGGACCGCCAGACCTGCCCCGTCGCAATCGATCCCTCCGGCAGCGACATCCACGGGGAAGCCGCCCGCCTCCGCGCCGACGGGCCGGCGGTCCCTGTGGAGCTCCCTGGCGGCGTGGTGGCGTGGGCAGTGACCTCCCAGCCGCTGCTCAAGCGGCTGCTGACCGACCCGCGCGTCTCCAAGGACCCGCGCCGGCACTGGCCCGCCTGGATCAACGGCGAGATCTCCCCGCAGTGGCCGCTGTACACCTGGGTGGCCGTGCAGAACATGTTCACCGCCTACGGCAGCGACCACCGGCGGCTGCGCACCCTGGTCTCCAAGGCCTTCACCGCCCGCCGCACCGCCGCCCTGCGCCCCCGCATCGAGGAGATGGCCGGCGCCCTCCTCGACGGCCTCGCCACCACCCCGCCCGGTGAGATCACCGACCTGCGCGAGGGCTACGCCTACCCCATCCCGATCCAGGTGATCTGCGAACTGTTCGGCGTCGAGGACGAGGCCACCCGCGAAGGGCTGCGCCGCTGCGTCGACTCGATCTTCCACACCTCCGCCGACCCGGAGGAGGTCACCGCCACCTACACCGAGCTCTACGCCCTGCTCGGCGCGCTCGTCGCCGCCAAGCGGGAGCGGCCCGGCGACGACATGACCAGCGTCCTGATCTCCGCCCGGGACGAGGAGGACACCCGCCTGAGCGAGCAGGAGCTCGTCGACACCCTGCTCCTGATGATCGGCGCCGGCCACGAGACCACCGTCAACCTCCTCGACAACGCCATCCACGCCCTGCTCACCCACCCCGAGCAGCTCGCCCTCGTCCGCGAGGGCAAGGCCGGCTGGGACGACGTGATCGAGGAGACCCTGCGCGTCCAGGCCCCCGTCGCCAACCTCCCCCTGCGCTACGCGGCCGAGGACATCGAGCTCGCCGACGGCATCACCCTGCGCCAGGGCGACGCGATCATCGCCGCCTACGCCGCCGCCGGGCGCGACCCGGAGCTCTACGGGGACGACGGCGCCCGCTTCGACGTGCTGCGCGCCACCAAGGAACACCTCTCCTTCGGCCACGGCGTGCACTTCTGCCTGGGCGCCCCGCTGGCCCGCCTGGAAGCCGCCGTCGCCCTGCCCGCCCTCTTCGAGCGCTTCCCCGGGATCGCCCTCGCGGCCGCCCCCGACGAGCTGCAGCAGGTCGACTCCTTCATCTCCAACGGCCACCGCACCCTGCCGGTCCGGCTGCGCCCCTGACCGCCTGCGCACCCACCAGCCGCTCTACCACGCAATCCGCGGAAAAGGGTGGCTGGTGGGCAGCATCAATACCGAACCCTTACGATCCTCTGTTGTGTCCAAACTGACCGACCTGCCGAAACGGATTCTCATCGGCCGGGCGCTGCGCAGCGACAAGCTGGGAGAAACGCTCCTCCCCAAGCGCATCGCGCTCCCCGTCTTCGCCTCCGACCCCCTGTCCTCCGTGGCGTACGCGCCGGGCGAAGTACTGCTCGTCCTGTCCGTGGCGGGTGTGTCGGCCTACCACTTCAGCCCATGGATCGCCGTCGCCGTCGTGGTGCTGATGTTCACGGTGGTCGCCTCGTACCGCCAGAACGTGCACGCCTACCCCAGCGGTGGCGGCGACTACGAGGTCGCCACCGTCAACCTCGGCCCGAGAGCCGGCCTGACGGTGGCCAGTGCCCTCCTCGTCGACTACGTCCTGACCGTCGCGGTCTCGATCGCCTCCGGCATCGAGAACCTCGGCTCCGCCATCCCGTTCGTCGTGGAGCACAAGACGGCCTGTGCCATCGCCGTCATCGTGCTGCTGACCCTGATGAACCTGCGCGGCGTCCGGGAGTCCGGAACGCTCTTCGCGATCCCCACCTATGTCTTCGTCGGCGGCGTCTTCCTGATGATCGCCTGGGGCGCCTACCGCGGCCTGATCGTGGGCGAGACCATGAAGGCCCCCACCGCCGACTTCAAGATCAACGCCGAGCACACCGGCCTCGCCGGCTTCGCGCTCGTCTTCCTGCTGCTGCGCGCCTTCTCCTCCGGCTGCGCGGCGCTGACGGGCGTCGAGGCGATCAGCAACGGCGTGCCCGCCTTCCGCAAGCCCAAGAGCAAGAACGCGGCCAGCACCCTCGCCCTGATGGGCGGCCTGGCCGTCACCATGTTCTGCGGCATCATCGCGCTGGCCATGGCCACCCATGTGCGGATGGCCGAGCACCCGGCCACCGGGCTGCTCAAGGACGGCAAGCCGGTCGGCGACGGGTACACCCAGAATCCGGTCATCTCGCAGGTCGCCGAGGCCGTCTTCGGCCACGGCTCGTTCCTGTTCATCGTGCTGGCCGCGGCCACCGCGCTGGTGCTGTTCCTGGCCGCGAACACCGCGTACAACGGCTTCCCGCTGCTCGGCTCGATCCTCGCCCAGGACCGCTACCTGCCGCGTCAGCTGCACACCCGCGGCGACCGGCTGGCCTTCTCCAACGGCATCGTGCTGCTGGCCGGCGCGGCCGCGGTCCTGACCTACATCTACGGCGCAGACTCCACCAAGCTGATCCAGCTCTACATCGTCGGCGTCTTCGTCTCCTTCACCCTCAGCCAGACCGGCATGGTCCGCCACTGGAACCGCCACCTGGCCGGCGAGACCGACCCGGCCAAGCGCCGCCACATGATGCGCTCCCGGGCGATCAACGCCTTCGGCGCCTTCCTGACCGGCCTGGTCCTCGCCGTGGTGCTGCTGACGAAGTTCACGCACGGCGCCTGGGTGGCCCTGCTCGGCATGGTCGTCTTCTACGCGACGATGACCGCGATCCGGCGCCACTACGACCGGGTCGCCGAGGAGATCGCCGCCCCCGACGAGGCCGGCGAGGAGGCCGTGCGCCCCTCCCGGGTGCACTCCATCGTCCTGGTCTCCAAGGTCCACAAGCCCACCCTGCGGGCCCTGGCCTACGCCAAGCTGATGCGCTCCGACACCCTTGAGGCCCTGAGCATCAGCGTCGACGCGGCCGAGACCAAGGCGCTGCGCGAGGAGTGGCACCGCCGCGGCGTGGACGTACCGCTGAAGATCCTGGACTCGCCCTACCGCGAGATCACCCGGCCGATCATCGAGTACGTCAAGAGCCTCCGCAAGGAGAGCCCGCGCGACGCGGTCAGCGTCTACATCCCCGAGTACGTCGTGGGCCACTGGTACGAGCACCTGCTGCACAACCAGAGCGCCCTGCGCCTCAAGGGCCGGCTGCTCTTCACTCCCGGGGTGATGGTCACCTCCGTGCCGTGGCAGCTGGACTCCTCGGAGGCCGCCAAGCAGCGCGCCCGCAAGCGCGCCGAGTGGAACGCGCCGGGTGCGGTGCGGCGCGGCCCGGCGCCGCAGCCGAAGAAGGAAAAGGCTTCCACGAAGAAGTAGCTTCCACGAAGAAGTAGCTTCCACGAAGAAGCAGCGAAGTCGCTGGTGGGGCGGGACGGCACGTAGACTGAACGGCTGTCCCGCCCCACCTGTCTTTTTGGAGTCGACCCGCAATGCAGCACGAGACCGAAGCATCGCTGGTCGGCCAGGAGTACGAGGTCGAGGTCGGCCCCGTCGCCCACGGCGGCCACTGTGTGGCCCGCACGGAGTCCGGCAGGGTCCTGTTCGTCCGGCACGCGCTGCCCGGCGAGCGCGTGGTCGCCCGGGTGACCGAGGGCGAGGAGACCTCCCGCTTCCTCCGCGCCGACGCGGTGGAGATCCTCCAGGCGTCCAAGGACCGCGTCGAGGCGCCCTGTCCCTTCTCCGGCCCCGGCAAGTGCGGCGGCTGCGACTGGCAGCACGCCAAGCCGGGCGCCCAGCGCCGCCTCAAGGGCGAGGTCATCGCCGAGCAGCTCCAGCGCCTGGCGGGCCTCACCCCGGAGGAGGCCGGCTGGGACGGCACGGTGATGCCGGCCGAGGGCGACAAGCTCCCGGCGGGCGAGGTCCCGGCCTGGCGCACCCGCGTCCAGTACGCGATCGACGCCGAGGGCCACGCGGGTCTGCGCAAGCACCGCTCGCATGAGGTCCAGGTCATCGACCGCTGCCTGATCGCCTCCCACAACGTCACCGAGCTGGGCATCGAAAAGCGCGAGTGGCCGCAGATCGCCTCGGTCGAGGCCATCGCGGCCACCGGCTCGGGCGACCGCCAGGTCGTCCTCACCCCGAAGCCGGGCGGCCGCCTGCCGATCGTGGAACTGGACAAGCCGGTCTCGGTCCTGCGCGTGGGCGAGAAGGACAAGCAGATCCACCGCGTCCACGGCCGCCCCTTCGTACGCGAGCGCGCCGACGAGCGCACGTACCGCGTCTCCGAAGGCGGCTTCTGGCAGGTGCACCCGCAGGCGGCCGACACGCTGGTGAAGGCCGTCATGCAGGGCCTGATGCCCCGCAAGGGCGACATGGCCCTCGACCTGTACTGCGGCGTGGGCCTCTTCGCGGGTGCCCTCGGCGAGCGCATCGGCGAGAAGGGCGCGGTGCTCGGCATCGAGTCGGGCAAGCGCGCGGTGGAGGACGCCCGCCACAACCTCCAGGACCTCGACCGCGTCCGCATCGAACACGGCAAGGTCGAGCAGGTCCTGCCGCGCACGGGCATCAAGGAGGCCGACATCATCGTCCTCGACCCGCCCCGCGCCGGCGCCGGCAAGCAAACGGTCCACCACCTCGCCTCACTGGGCGCCCGCCGCATCGCATACGTGGCGTGCGACCCGGCGGCCTTGGCCCGAGACCTCGCGTACTTCGCGGAGGAGGGGTACAAGCCGGCGACGCTGCGGGCGTTCGACTTGTTCCCGATGACGCATCACGTGGAGTGCGTGGCGATTCTGAAGCGGGTGCCGAAGGACAGCTGACCTGCGGTTTTACCTGGTGTGCAGTATGTGCGCTCTGGGCGTTACGGGCGAAATTTCTGACGCTGAAATGACGCTTGTGACGCTCGTGTGACGCTCGTCGGGTGGGCAATCAGAGGGCGCAAGATCGCCCGTCGACTGGGCTTTGAGTCCGGTCGGCGGGCGGTTGTGTTGGGCAGAGCGAAGGGCCTGCCCAGGATGCACGACGCTGTTCCCGAAGTCCTTTGACATGCCCTCACGCCTCCGGAAACAATCCCGCCCTCGTGGATCGTTGTGATCCGCGAGGACAAGGGGGACGGGTGTCGAGTCTGAGGTTGTTCAACGTCGCGGGTGGTGGCGCGGCAGAGGTGGTATCGGCCACGGCGGTGCGTGAGCGGCATCTGCAGGAGCTGGTCGAGAGGAACATGGAGGCGCTGTTGGGCGTGCGCTTCCTCGCGAGCGAGTACAGCACTGGACCGCTGCACGGCGGACGGATTGACTCGCTGGGCTTGGATGAGAACGGTTCGCCCGTGATCGTGGAATACAAGCGTGGCCAGAGCGTGGGTGTAATCCCGCAGGGCCTTTTCTACCTGGCCTGGCTGAGCGACCATCGGGCCGAGTTCCAGCTCCTGGTCCGTGAACGCCTCGGGGCAGCGGAGGCGGCTCAGGTGCTGTGGAGCGCGCCCAGGCTGATCTGCGTCGCGGAGAGCTTCACCCGCTACGCCGTCCACGCCGTCCGTGAGATCCAGCGCAACATCGACCTCGTCCGCTACCGCTACTTCGGCCACGAGCTGCTCGCCCTGGAGACGGTCGTCTCCGTAACGCCGTCGGCCAAGGAGCGGCGCGCCGTTCGCAAGCGAGATCGCGCCGCCACGACGATCATGCAGCCCTGCGCCGTCGGCGAACCGCTGTGACGCAGGTGGAGCGCAAGCAGTACCTCGCCTACAGGCGGCTGGAGAACTTCGCCTGCGTCGGCCGCACGCAGCAGCGCGAGGTCGTCGTCTACCTCAAGGCAGACCCAGACGCAGTCGACCTCGTCCCCGGCTTCACCCGGGACGTACGGGAGATCGGCCACCACGGCACGGGGGCGCTGGAAGTGCGCCTGCGATCCGAGGCGGACCTGGAGCGCGCCGGCGACCTGTTCCGGCTGAGCTACGAGGCCGCGTAGGGCCGACGCTTGGTCTACTTACCGCATTTTGTGGCCCTGGGGAGGGATATCGTTGGTGAGTCGCCCGCACAGCGAATGCGACGCCCCCGCGAGAGTTCACCCGGCAGCGTGCCAATCGTGTACATGGCGAGCGTGCCCGAAATAGGGTGACCAGCGAGAACGCAACGGCCTTCGGGTCGCCGCCCTTTGACGATCAAGGACACCCCCGACTGATGGCAGTGACCCAGCAGGAGATCGAGAGCCGGTTGTGGGACGCCGCCGACGAGCTGCGCGTGGCGATGTCCGAAGCGCAGTACTCCTCGGTCGTCTTCCCGCTGATGTTCTGGAAGTACTTGTCAGACACCTGGGAGCATCACCACCAGGAGTTCCTGGATGAGAACGACTTGGACGGCCTCTCCGCCGAGGAAGCGCACGAGATCGAGTACCGCGACTACCAGTCGTTCAAGATCCCGTTCATCGATCGCGGGACCATCCAGGAACGTCGCGCCTCCTGGTCCTCCATCCTCGCCACCATTACCCTGCCCGGCCTCGGCCAGCGGGTCCGCGCCTCCCTGCAGGCCATTGAGACGGCCAACCCTGACAAGTTCTCCCGCCTGTTCGGGGCCATGACCTGGACCTCCGAAGCTGTGCTGTCGGAGGAGGTGTTGGGGGCAGTCATGCAGGCGATGGACCGCACCCCGAAGATGCACGAGGGCAACATGTCCCACGACGTGCTCGGTGGGGCGTATGAGTACCTGCTGAAGCGGTTCTCTGACGGGTCTGGCACCCGCGCTGGCCAATTCTTCACTCCGCGCGAGGTCGTCGAGCTGATCGTCGAGATCCTGGAGCCCAAGAGCTTCGAGTCGGTGTACGACCCGACGTGTGGGTCGGGCGGCATGCTCATCGCCTCCGCAAACCTTCTGAAGGCCCGCGGTGGGCGTGGCTACACCCTCAAGCTGCATGGGCAGGAGGCCGTACCGGACACTGCGGGTGTGGCACGCATGAACCTCTTCATGCACAACCTCACCCAGTTCAAGGTTGAGGTCGGCGATACCCTGAAGGACCCGCGCTTCAAGAAGGACGGATCCGTCGCGCAATTCGATGTGATCCTCGCCAACCCGCCCTACAGCCTGAAGTGGAAGCCCTGGACGAGCGACCCGCGCGCTATCGGCGGGGTTGCCCCGCAGTCGTCGGCGGACTGGGCGTTCGTCCAGCACATGATCGCGTCGATGGACCCGAAGAAGGGGCGCGCCGGCGTCGTCTTGCCCCACGGCGTCCTCTTCCGCGGCGGCCAGGAGGCTGCCATCCGCAAGCGCGCCCTGGACGACGATCTCCTCGAGGCCGTGATTGGGCTGCCGGCCAACCTCTTCTACAACACCAGCATCCCCACGGCGATTCTGGTGTTCCGCGCACGCGGCACCAAGGCCCCGGCGCGGCAGGACGGCGCGCTGTTCATCGACGCCTCCAACCGGTTCACCAAGGCCAAGAATCGCAACATCCTCACCGATGCCGACATCGCCGACGTTGTGACCGCCTACCACTCGGACTTCGACAGCGACGGCACCCCGGTGGATGCCGACGGAGAGGGCGCTCTCTCAGCACGTTTTGTCCCGACCACCGAGATCGTGGCCAACGGGTACGACCTCAACATCGGCCGTTACATCAAGCAGGCCGCCGCCGAGCAGGAAGACCTCGGCACCCTCATCGACGTCTACAACATCGCCCGGGCCGAGCGCCAAAAGACCGAACTGCGCATGCTCAAGGTCCTCTCTGCCGCAGGGATCGAGGGCTTCGATGAGTGACTGGCAGCAGATCAGCCTCGGTGACCTGGAAGCTCCTGCGCGCCAAAAGGTCTCCGTTCCGCCGCAGAGATCGAGGGCTTCGGTGTGCGACGGATATCCGCTTCGTCCGCTCGGGGAGGTGATGCGCCTCGACATCCAGCGCACACCGATGAAGCCTGCAACTACCTACCGCCTGGCTGGGGTCCTGAATGCAGGAAAGGGGGTTGTCGCTAAAGGCGAACTCGACGGCGGAGATACAGAGTACGCGGCAATGAACGTGCTGCACGTTGACCAGGTCGTGATGCGCAAACTGACCGCATGGGAAGGCCCGATCACCGTAGTACCTGCCGAGTTCGACGGGTTCGTCGTCAGCAACGAGTTCCCGACGTTCACGCTTGGCCCAGAACTGATGCCCGCTTGGATGAGGCACGTCTGTGGATCACCGCGACTGTGGGCAGAAATGAAGAACCGAGTGAGCGGGACAGTTCAACGGCGCAAGCGTCTCAACCCAGAGCAACTCTTGCAGATCCAACTCCCAATCCCACCCCGCGAGGTACAAGCGCGGATCGTCGAGATGCTCGACGCGGTCGACGACCAGATCGCAGCACTCGACGACGAGGCTGAGGCGCTGGACCGCGTATCGATGGCCGTTGCCGAGGACATGCTCGCCGAGGAACCAACCGTGGCGCTCGGAACGATGCTTAATGACATTCGAGGTGGCAAGAGTCCCCAGGCGAACAATAGGCCCCCCGGCGCTGACGAGCTTGGCGTATTGAAGGTCAGCGCGGTCACGCCCTTCGCGTTCCTCCCAGAAGAGTCCAAGAGCCTTCTACCTGGCACGTTCATGCCTGAGTCCGCGCTTGTTCAGCCCGGAGACGTACTCATCACGCGAGCGAACACGCCTTTGCGAGTCGGGGCCGTCGCACGAGTCCCCGCCGATGTTCGGGACGGCCTCTACCTTGCTGACAAGACTCTTCGACTGGTGCCGTCATCAGAACTGGACCCGGACTTCCTCGTGGTGGCCATGGCGCTGAAGTCGGCCCGGACTCACCTCACGAGTTCGGCTACAGGGACCAGCGCCTCAATGGTCAACGTCAGCCAGGACCGCATTCGTGACACACCGATCCCGCTTGCCGACCTGGACCGGCAGCGGGAGGTTTCCTCTGCTGTGCTGTCTGTCCGTACGAACACCGATGCGGTGCGTGCTGAGGCCGCCCGCCTCCGGAATGCACGCTCCAGCCTGCTCTCGGGCTTGCTGGACCGCACCATCGACATCGAGTCTGCCGAGCTGGAGGTCTGAGCCGTGGCGAAGGGCATTCGGGAGCGTGAGTTCCAGAACCTGATGATCCAGTGGTCCCTCCCGATGGGCTGGCGCTTCACCGCGGGCAGGTCGCTGCCGCGTGAGACGACGCAGACGGTGGTCGCTGGCCACCTGCGGGACGCCATCGTCCGGCTCAACCCTGGGGTGATCGACGGGTTCGACGTGGACGTGGTGGTCGAGGAGATCGTTGCCACGGTCAACGCCGTCGAAGGTGGGCTGGTGCGGGCCAATGAACAGGTGTTACGCCTGCTGCGAGGGCATAAGGAATTCCGAGACGCCGAGGGTGTGTGGCATGCCCTGAAGGTCATTGACTTCGAGCACCCGACCGCCAACATGCTGGTCGTGTCCGACGAGGTGACCATAACCGTCCCCGGCAAGACGTCCCGACGGTTCGACCTCGTCTACTGGGTCAACGGCCTGCCCCTGGTCGTGGTCGAAGTGAAGTCTCCGACCGCGAAGTCCGCGTGGGCGGATGCCGCCCGCGAGATCAACAACGTGTACGCCGCCGAGTACCCGTGGTTCTTCACCCCTAACGTCTTCGCTGTCGCCTCCGACGGGCTGAAGCTGCGGTTCGGTGCCGCTGGCGCGCCCACGAACTTGTGGCAACCGTTCCGGTCCACCGACGACGACGAGAACCTGTCTGGGCAAGCCGACGTGAAGCGCTCCGTCGAGTTGCTGATGAACCCGGCCACGGTTCTGGACATGCTCGCCAACTTCGTCCTCTTCGACACCGCCGGGGGAGGGGCCGACAAGAAGTACCTACCCCGCTACCCGCAGATGGAAGCTGCGCACCTGATCCACGAGCGAGTCCTGCAAGGCGGCTCGAAGGGCCTGGTCTGGCACCACCAAGGGTCTGGGAAGACCCTGCTGATGGTTTTCGCCGCCGCCCTGCTACTGGCCGATACTCGCACCGAGTCGCCCACGATCATCCTGCTCTCGGACCGGACTCACCTCGTCCGACACACCTCAGGGGTGTTCACTTCCGCAATGGGGGACGCGTACTTCCACAAGCCTTCGAACAGCCGAAAGCTACGCGCCCTGCTGGCCGACGACGTGCGTGGCGTCATCTCCACGACCGTCCACAAGTTCGCCGAGGCCGGCAAGAACCTGTCGGTCCGTAGCAACATCATCGTGCTTGTCGACGAGGCACACCGCACCCAGTCCTCCGATGAGGAGTCCCTGGCCGGGCAGATGCGCGCAGCGTTGCCCAATGCAAGGTTCTTCGGCATGACCGGCACCCCTATCAGGAACCTCGCCACCGACACCTTCGACCTCTTCGGAGAGGAGGCCGACCCGGGCAGAGTGCTGCACCGGTATTCGGTATCCCGCTCTCTGCTGGACGAGGCGACCGTCCCGGTCATCCTGCATCCGCACCCGGTCTCCTTCGAGATGAACGACCAAGCTTTGCAGGCCGAGTTCGACGAGTTCGCTGACGACTTCGACCTTGACGACCCCGACCGTGAGGCCCTGTCACGTAAGTTCGGACGCCTTACCTCGGTGTTCGCCAACCCCGACCGTATCCACACGGTCTGCCAGCACATCGTGGACCACTACCTGGCCAGCGCCTACCGCAACGGCCTCAAGGCCCAGGTCGTCGCCTACAACCGTGAGCTGGCTGTGGCATACACGGACAAGATCAACGAGCTACTTGCTGGCTTCGAGACGTCCCAGGTGCTCGGCGAGGTCGGGAAGCATCAGCGGATCACTGCAGAGGTGAACATCTCCGTCTCGGACTCCAAGACCGAAGACGTTGACATGAAGCCGTACCAGCTCTCGGAGACCGAGGAAGAGGAGCAAAAGCGGCGGTTCCTCAGCCCGGACGACCCGCTGTGCTTCCTGGTGGTGACCGCGAAGCTGATGACGGGGTTCGACGCTCCCAACGAGGGTGTCCTCTACCTGGACAAGCCGCTGAAGGCCCACAACCTGTTCCAGACGATCACTCGTCCGAACCGCACTTGGGTGTCACCGACTGGTTTCGTGAAGACCTCCGGCGTGGTCGTGGACTACATCGGCCTGGCCGAAGAAGTCCAGCGGGCCGTCGTCGACCCCACCGCGGCTGGGTCCAGCAAGGGAGGCGGGTTCGTCACCGACCTGTCCGTACTGGTCGCCGAATTCCGACTCGCCTTCGCCCGCATCGAGGACCTCCTCGCGGACGTGGTATCCGTGGACCTGACGGTCCACGGATACCACTCCGTCCGAGCCATCAACGTCTTCCTGGACGCCAACCCCGACGCCGCCGAGGTGTTCAGTAAGGACTACCGGCTCCTGGCCCGCCTGTACCCGTTCATCAACACTGACAAGCGGGTCGCCAAGTACAGCGAAGGCTTCGGACTGTTCGGGTCCGTGTACACGACCCTGTTCAAGAAGTCCTCTGACGAGGAACGGAAGGAACGGCTGACCGAGCTGGGGCCGATGGTCCTGGAGATCATCAACGCCCACGTCCACTCCTTCTCTGTGGTCGCCTCTCAGGAGGAAGCCCTCGTCCTTGATGCCCAGGGCATCGCCATACTCAAGGAGCTGCTGGCGCTCGTCCGTCCCAAGGCCGACAAGACTGACGGCGAGGACAAGTCCCCGCCGTCAGCGGCGGAAATCCTGGACCACATCAAGGCCGCGCTCGACAAGGGCGTCGAACCGGGGTCCGCGAAGTACACCGCCCTCGCAGAGCGGATCAAGCAGCTGCGGGACCGGATTATCCAGAACGCCCAGGACGCCCTGGAGTTCCTGTCCGAAGCTCTTCGGATCGCCCGTGCCATCGTGGACGCCGAGAAGCACCCGGACGAAGCCGTCGTCGTGCTGGACGACGACCGCGTGGGTGTCCTGTCGCGGATCATCCATGATCACGCACCGTCCGGCCTCACAGTCACGGAGAGGAACCTGGCCCAGGAGATTGACCAAGTGGTCACCCGCACCCTCGCCCGGTCATGGGACAACGCCGACGCTCGCAACCGAGGCGCCCGCCGCGCTACCGCCGCGGTCTTCCGCCGGTACATGTTGAAGCCGGTGGGGGAGCCGTATGACTCCACCGTCGCCTACATCGAGGCGCACTACCTCGTCGACTGACGAATGCGCGGAGGCCCGGCAACCTGTGACGGTTGCTGGCGCCGCGACATCGGGATGCTGCTGCTCGCGCAGGGACGAGCGAGCGAAGCCCGGCGCATCCTGGATCCGCTCCACGAGGACCTGTGCGTGGTCTTGGGGCCGGGTGATGAGATGACCGCCGAGATCGCGGAGGCGCTCACGCTGATCCGGCTCGACCTGGACCAGTCGGACTCCTGACCGGCCTCGGCGTGGCACGATCAAGACGACCGGCGCAACAGGGCGGGTAGGCGAACCGGCCGGGCCGACCGGTGGGAGGGGAACGAAGATGAACGCCAAGCAGGCTGCTGGAGTCATGCCGAAAGTGGATACCCAGGTGCGCCAGGTCGGCAATGGCCTGGAGAAGATCTACGGGGGCCTGTTGGCGCTCGGGGATCTCGACGGGATGCCGGAGAGCCAGCGGAAGCCGCGCCTGATTTCCCGGGCGCTGACAGCCCAGGCGGTACGGATGGTCACAGGCTTTAGCCCTGCGGATGCCGCCGCTACTGTCATCGACGGGCACGCGGACCAGGGCATTGACGCCATCGCCGTGGTGGGCGGCCCTAACCCGCACGTGTACCTGGTGCAGGGCAAGTGGAGCCCGGAGGGCAGGGCAGCCGCGGACCGAAAGGCGGTACTCGAACTCTTTGCTGGCCTGCGCCTCATCGACGACGAGGACTTCGCCCCTTTCAACCCCAGAGGCCGCCAGCTGGCCGAGTACGCCAAGTCCGTCATGGACCAGGGGCCGGTGCCCGTCACCCAAGTCGTCGTTTTGATGCGCCCCGAAGAACCGGGTGAGGGATTTCGCCAGGCCCTGGTCACGGGGGAGCAGCCGTTCAACCGCTACGGCGATCGTCTCGACCACAAGATCATCCTGGCGCCGGAGGTCTGGGCGTCCGTACGTAAGGACCTCGCACCGGAGCCGGTTGAGCTCAGTGCCACACTCTTCCCGTGGTTTGGAATCACCTCCCCGTACGTGTCTTACCAGGGCGTCGTCATAGCGGAAGAGATCGCCGAATGGGCCAAGAGCGGTTCGAACCTCTTCAACCTGAATATCCGCAACCCGCTTGGCCGCACTTCGATCAACAATGCTTTGATCGAAACCCTGACCCAAGAACCGGCCAGCTTCTGGTACTTCAATAACGGAATCACCGTGCTTTGCGACGCGGCTGATACGGCTCATCAGAGCATGCTCGCGCCGCAGCACCGGCCGCTGACGCTTACCCTCCACAACGCCAGCGTGGTGAACGGTGCGCAGACCGTCCGGTCCGTCGCCGAGGCCATGGCGGCCGGCACGGCTGCTGCTGAGGCACAGATCGGCGTACGCATCATTGTCACCGGTAAGCGGGAGGATTTCGCCAGGAAGACCACCCAGGCCACGAATCGTCAGAATAGCGTTGGTCCCCGCGACTTCATTGCCCTGGATCCCGTCCAGGCAGCAATTCTGGAGGAGATGCGGGCAGAACTCGGGCTGGAGTACAGCGTCCGCCGCAGTGAGCTGGACCCACCCGAGGAGACCGGATGCTCCGTGATCGAAGCCGCGTGCGCGCTCGCCTGCGCCCACCCGGACAGCCAGTACGCCGCGCGGATGGCCACCACGTTGGATGTCCTGTGGGAACGCGGCTCGCAAGGCATCTACGATGTGCTGTTCCGCCCTCAGCCGGGTGCCTACCTCCTGTGGAACGCGGTGCAGGTCTTGCGGGCCATACGGCGCAGCTTGCACCAGCTTCGCTCGCGTTACGCAGGACGTGGCGCCGCTCTTACCGAACACGGTGTGTATCTGATCTCCCACCTTGTCTTCCGTCGCCTCGACACCGAAGCCATTAACGAGCCGGATCCCACACTGGAGTGGGCGGTAAGGGCGGTGGCGCAGGTTCCTGCCCTGGTTGCAGAGCTGCTGCCCGCAGTCGCTGCCGCGATCGACGACCTGTACACCGAGCGCTCGCGGATCCAGGCCGTGTGCGCCGACGTCACCCGCTGTCGGGAAGTTGTCGAACGACTGCTCGGGACGACCGCCGAGCCGGAAGCCAGGCCAAAGCTGGACAAGTACCGTCGCGTACCGGCGCAGCGCAAGCCCCGCCGTCCCAACGCCGTCCATGTCCTCGTCGACAAGGGCGTACTCGAAGAGGGCGCCCCGCTCACCCTCCATATGGCCTATCCGCTTGAGGCAGAGGCTCTCCGGGACTGGCTGACCCAGAACCAGAAGCGCAGCCTTGCCACCTGGGTCAACCACCGAAGCAAGCCGATCCTCTGGGCCGCCGACGGCAAGCAGTACTCGCCGTCTGGTCTGATCACCCGGATGTGGGAACTAGCCGAATGGAAAGAGCGGCCCGTGGCCAACCAGGGCACCGCACGCTGGGTCACCAAGACCGGTGAAACCCTCGCCGACCTGGCCTGGCGGGTCCTCGGCGAACTTGAAGAGCCGGACGAGGATACGCCGACTGTTTCTGCAGACGATTGACGAAAGCCCGGTGGTGCGCGACTGCGATCTCATTGAAATCTGCGTGAGGGGTGAAATGCCCTCGCGCCCCGGGCTCGCCTTCTGCGCCAGTTCGTCGACGCCACTGACAGAGGCGGCTCTGTCCGTCAGGCCGCCTGCGCAGCCTGGCGGGCGGAGTCGTCGTTCAGGCGACCCGGCTGAGCACCGAGCCTCCCAGTGCCCAGCGGCCGAGGCGGCGGCACGCGCGTGAGATCGCGATGGTGGCGGAGCGGTCCGCCTGGGTCGCGTTGCGGGGGCGTGGAGTCAGGGCCGCAGGTAGCCCCGGCGGGCGCAGAGCGCCGTAGCGGGTGAAGCGACGGGTCCCGCAGGAGCGGCAGCGTTCCTCGCCGTCGGCCGTATCCCAGCCGGACAGGTGCGGGCAGTTGTCGACGAGGCGACCTACGCCGTACATCAGAACCTCCTCGACGAAGCGGTGGGGACAAGGTCCCGCAAGGGTGTGGGCATGATGTCGGCGATGGGCATCCACGCGGCTCGGTCCGGCGACAGCTCCGGAGAGCCGGATGGGGCCTCGAAGAAGTACCAGAAGCGCACCCTCTCCCTGTATGACCCGTCGTAGGGGCCGGACTGGCGTTGCTCGATCCACAGTGGTGGGGTTGGCCTCTCTTGGGCGAGCCGTAGTCCGGTCCGCTCGGTGGTGATTCTGTGGGCTGCGGCCGCTGGCGAGTCGTCCTGTCGTGTCAGTGGCCCGCTGAGCAGACGCACCAGGCCACTGGAGTGCAGGATCAAGCCGATGGTGACGGCGAGGCAGTGGCGGGTGCAGGGTTCGCCTGTCGCCAGGTGGTCGCACGTGGCGCGGGTGTAGCGGATGACGCCCGCCAGTTTTTCGGGGCGGGCGAGCCCGTAGCGGAAGATCTCGCGGACGATGTCCGCTCCTCTGATCGTGGATGCCGGCGGTGTCGCCTGTGAGACGTCGAACAGGCAGTGGATCTCCTTGCCCTTGAACACGCCTTGGCCGGGCGGTGGCGCCACCACCTTCCAGCACCCGTGAGTGAGTGCGTCAACCAGCGCCAGGCCGCGACCGGTTGTCCGTCCCGTTCGCGCGTCCCGTCTGACAGGTTTGGCGCGGCAGTTGTCACTTACGCGGACGTGCAGGAGGTACGCCTTGCGTTCCATGGTCAGGGCGCAGTGGGCGTCCTGGACGTGATCCAGGACGTTGGTCAGCAGCTCGTTGACCACGGTCACCACGTCGTCGGCGTATGCCGTCAAGCCCCAGCGGTGGAGTTGGGCGCGTGCGATCCGGCGCGCTATGGCCAGTTCCGCCGGTCTCAGCACGAGCTCCATCTCGAGCTGCCGGTCGGAGTGCCGTGTGTGGATCGTCATGTCCCCTCCATGTCCGGGCGCGCAGAAGCCGTGCAGCATCGATCAACCTGCAGTCACATGTCGGCTGCGATGCGTGACGCATCCGATGGTGGCCCAGCAGCGAAGTGCTGGGCAACTATTTCCACGAAGGTGATAAATTCCCGGCCGATTTGGCATATGCCGACGCTGAGGTGTGAGTGGGTGGGCCATCATGCACGCATGGATCAACGAAGCCTGCCGACCATGCGCAGCAAGCGGCTTGGTAGTGAGCTGCGGCGCCTCCGGATGGCCAGGGAACTGACCGTCTCCGAGGTGGCGAAGCGCCTGGCATGTGGCCAGCCCAAGGTCTCGCAGATTGAGAACGGCAACCGAGGCATCAGGCCCGGAGACCTGTCGGCGCTCCTCGATCTGTACGAGGTGACTGACGAGAAGTACCGTCAACGCTTGCGTAAGCTCGCTGTCGATGTACGCAAGGTTGACTGGTGGACATCGCGAGGCCCCTTGGTTGACGCGCTTCGTGACTACCTGATGCTGGAAGCTGACTCCGGGCTTGTTCGCGTGTACGAGCCGGCCCTGGTGCCAGGAATGCTGCAAACCGAGGCATATATGCGCCAGTTGTTCACGTCGCGGCTCTCCGAGGGGCAAGTGGACACGCTCGTTGACACACGTCTCAAGCGCAGGGAACTCCTGGACGACCACCTGGGTTTCAGGCTGCGCACCGTGGTGGACGAGACTGCCCTGCACCGCATCCCTGGTTCCGGGGCCATGGCCGCCGAGCAGCTCGCATATCTGGAGAGTGTCGGGCGCCGGCCGAACGTCACGGTTCAAGTCCTCCCCGTCAAGGCCCGGTTCCCCGTCGACCAGTTCGGCCCCTTCAGCCTCTTCACGTTCCGAGGTCAGTCGTCAATCGATGTTGCGTGGCTGGAGTACCTGACTGGTGGTACGTTGCTTGAACAGGAGGGCGACGTACAAGCGTACGCGCGTGCGTGGGAAGAGCTGACAGCTGCCGCACTGTCCCCTTCCGACTCCAGGCAGCTGATTCGCGCACTCATCGAGGAACACGCATCATGACTGGGGCAGCGCCCGAATGGCACAGGAGCAGCTACAGCGGCACCAATAACAACTGTCTGGAGCACGCCGCCCTCCCTGATGGCAGCCACGCCATCCGCGACTCCAAAGATCCCTGGCGCCGAATAACCATCCACTTCAGCGCCACGGCGTGGCAGGCCTTCATAGAAGGTCAGAAGAGCCCCGCTACTACCCCCGCCATTCGTTGAGCCCGCTGTCACGGAGCCGACACGTGCGATCAGGCGAGATCCGCGAGAAGGTCCGCCAACGCCACCTCTTCCTCGACACGTACCCCGAGTTCGCTCAAGGCCTGTGCCAGTGCCGGATCCCAAGGGGATGCGGCCGGCGTGCCCGTCAAGGGCGGCAGCTGTGCGGCGGCGGCTGCCAGGGCGCGGTAGTCCGTGGCTGTGTACCGCCAGGGACGCCATGGCACATGGCTCAGCAGTACGTTCGCGATCCGGAGTCCGCCCCAGTCGAAGTCTCCGTGGTAGAGGAGGCGCGCACCGCCGTTGTGGAGGTGTCGCAGGAGAGTCAGGGCCGCGGCGGACGGCTGGCCCTGGAGGCAGACCAGCGGCGGGCAGTCGGCGCCGCAGGCGTCGGCGGCGGCTGCCAGGACGGCCGGGTTCTCGCAGATCCGTACCACCGGCGACGTCGCCCGGGGGCGCTGGTGGGCGAGTTGACGGAGAGTGAGGACGCACGGTTCGCCCGCTTCTGCCATCCAGTCCAGAGCAGGGGTGCCGCGAAGGTTCAGGGTGAGGACGGTAGACGACAACTCGTCGCGCAGCAGTCCCGCCGACGCCCATGCGTCGCGCCGCCACGCGGCGCCGCTGCCGTCGGGGAAGCCGGTGAGGGCGCGGATGCCGGACAGGGTGAGCGTGGCCAGGGGTGTTCCGTCGTCCAGGGCATGCGCGCTGCCAAGTACACGGGCGGCGAAGGCGGGCAGGGAGGCAGCGGGTTCGGCAGGGAGTTCCCGGAGCACCTTCGCGGCGTCGGAAGTCAGCGGGCCAGCGGCTTCGGGAGTACGGGCAAGGCGCCGTACAAGGCTTTCGGTACGTGGCTCGGTGGTCCAGTCGGCGAAGCGGGGCCGGTCGCGGCCCAGCGCTTGGAGCGGCTGATACGCCTCCTGCCAAGCGCGGGACTCGTTCCGGCGCGTCTGGCGGAGAGGAACGACGGGGCCTGTCAGGGCTTCGACAGCTGCGGCGAGGCCGTCGGGGCTGACGCCGGAGCGGCGCAGGACGCCGTCGACGGCGTCGAGCCGGACGGCCAGCGACCGGCCGGCGCGCGGCACGCGGCCCAGCAGGAGTTCGGCCGCCGTGCGCTGTCCTTCGGTGGGGGCGGCCAGCGAGACGGGTCCGGTGAGGGGCTGCTCGCGTTCGAGACGCCGTCGTACGCGCTCGACCAGCCACGCGAGGTCGGGGTCGCCGAGCAGTCGGCGGAGGCGGACGAGGTCGATCCCACCGGGTATCCCATCGGGCGGCAGGGCGCTCATGACCACAGCAGCTCCTGGTCGTCCGCTTCCGCGGTGGGCCGGTCCCGCTCGTACACCGGATCGTCGCGGCGCAGGCGCACGGAGCCGTCCCACTCCCAGCGGGTGACCAGGACTGCCGCGACGTCGTCGGTCCGTGAGAGCTGCGCGATGGCGATGCCGGGCACCTGCGGATAGCAGGCCCACTCCCGTTCGCTGGTCATCATCACATCCAGGTCGAAGGCGTGCAGCAGGCCCAGGCACTTGGCCCGCGAGTCGTCGTCGACTCCCGCGAACGCCTCGTCGAGGGTGACCAGGCGTGGTGCGTGCGGGTTGCCCGCGCTCGCATAGTGCGAGGACGCGGCGGCGAACAGGGGCACCGACACGGTGAGGACGCGCTCGCCACCCGACGCCGGTCCGGTGGCCGGGACCCAGCGGCCCTGCTGGTGGCGTTCGATGCCGAACTCGTGCCACGTCCGGTAGTCGAGGGCGGTCGTGAGGTGTTCGAGCCAGCTGCCCGCGGCGTCGCCGGTCTGCTGCTGGGCGATCTGTGCCTGCAGGAACTCGCCGACCGCCGCCCGGTCCTCGGTGGTCCAGGCATCGGCGGACTGGCGCAGGCGTTCCCGCGCCCGGTCGAGACCCGCCGGGGCCTTGCGGGAGGCCCGCCACACCAGGCGCAGCTTCATGCCGGTCGAGGTCGGACGTTCCTCCAACTCGGCGTTCATGGCCCGTACGTGCCGCTCTGCCGTGCCGATCAGCTCCTGCAGAGTGCCTGCCACCTCGGAGATGAGGTGGGTTTCCAGGATCTCCCGCTCATGGGAGGACAGAATGCGGGTGAGTTCACCGACTTCGGTGGCGAGCGCTTCGGCGAGTTCGGGCACGGCCCGCTCGCGGCCCTGGTAGACGATGTCGACGACCACTCCGTCCTCGATCATGCGGGCGGACGCGGTGTGCCCATGCCGGGACAGGGCGTCCTGCAGGGCCTTGAGCTCCTCGCTGAGACGCTTTTGCACCCGCTCCCAGGCACCGTCGGAGTCATCCGTCCGGGACAGTTCGGCCTCGATGGAACGGGCCAGGGCGATGGCGGGGGTGGCCGCCCACGGGCCGTCTGCGGCCGACGGTACGGCCAGACCGGGCAAGGCCACCGTGATCAGGCCGGTGCCGGCGAACCGCTGGAGACCCGTGATCGCCTCGGCGCGGGCGGAGGCTGCCTCGGCGATCCCGTGTCCCAGCTGCTCGATGCGGCCTTCGGCCCGGCTGGCCCGCCGGTCCGCCTCCGTGTGCCGCTCGCGGGTGCGACGCTGCTCGGCTCCGCACTCGCGAAGGGAGTCGGCGGTCTCGGCGAGGCGGCGTTGGAGTTCGGCGACGGCCGCGCCGACCGTGGAGCGCAGGGTGCTGTGGCGCGCTGCGGTGGCAGTGGCCTCGCGGGCCGCATCTTCGGCCCGCTGTGCATGCTCCGCGGCCCGCTGCCCCGCCTGCTCGGCCTCGCCGCGTTCCTCGTCCACCTGGCGGGCCGCCTCGGCGCGCTCGCGCAGGGCGGGCCACAGGTCGGCGAGGACGAGGGCGAGGCCGGTGAGAGCCTGGCGTACGGCGGCGAGCGCGGCCCGGTCGGAGGGCAGGCCCAAGTCGGCCGCGGTCGTGCCGAGTTCTGTCGCGGCCTGCTCGGCCTCCTGGGCCGCCTCGGTGAGATCGGCGGCTCGTTCGTCGCGCCGGGCACGGTCCCGGCGCACGATGCCGGCGGCCGCGGCCACACGGGCGTACGCCTGCCTGAGCGGCGCGTCGTCGGGTACGGTCGCCAGCTCGGTGTCGAGCGCGCGACGGCGAGCCGCGGCGGCCTCGGCCTCGGCCAGCGTGGCGGCCAGCTCCTCATGGAATGAAACGAGTTCGGTGCGCAGGGCGGCGATGCGGGACCGGCGCGCTTCTTCACGGGCGCCCTCGCCGACGTATTCCGCGGAGGTCTTGGCCCACCGGCCGGTGAGCGCACCGACGCGGAAACGTCCATCGGTTGCCGCCCAGCTGACCGCGCCGCCCTCTTCGCCCAGTCCGATCGCCATGAGCAGCCGCGTCACCGTCCCTTCACCGACTGCTGCGGCCCGCGCGTCGCCGTGGTCCACGGCAGGGCGCAGCGCATCGGCCAGGGACGGCCCGGATACGGGCCCGGTCCGTGGCGCGAGCAGCACGTCGTGCCCGTCGGCGTCGAGGGCCGTGCCGTCCGGGTGCACCCAGGCGTCCAGCAGCCCGGACGCCTCCAGGGCCGCTTCCAGGCCGGCGCGTTCTGCGTTGCCGAGTCCGCCCCGGAAGTCGACGAGCCGCCACAGGGGGAAGCCGGTTGCGCGCTCCCGCAGTCCCGGAGTGCGGGTGCACGGGGCCTTCGGTCCGCGCTGGCCTCCGGCTTCGAGCGCGGCCAGCTCCTGCTCCACTTCCCGTACGTGCGACTGGAGTTCGGCCTTGCGGTGCGTCAGGCCGGCCGCGTGATCGGCGAGCCGCGCCGAGGCGGCTCGGTGGGCACGCGAGGCGCGGGTGCGGGCCGGGCAGGGCCCGTCGAGGTGCTGCGTCCACTCCTGGAGCTCGTCGAGGAGGCCGACCGGATCCGGGTACGCCAACTCCCGGCACTCCTCGGCATGCCGGCGTACGGCATCCAGCAGTGCCCGGCCGGCTGCCGCCGCGGCCGCCTCCGCCTGGTGCTGCGTGTCGGCCGCGAGCGCGAGGTCGGACTCCGCCTCGTCGAGGCGCCGGGAGGCCGCCCGGCGCTCGTCCGCGGTCCGGTCGGCCCGCTCCGCGAGGCCTTCCACGTGGGTGAGGGCGCGCCGCCTGCGGTCCGTCGCCTCCTCGACCGCGTCCCGGGTCGGCTCATCCGGCAGGGCGACCAGGGCTTTCCCGGCCGCCTCCCGGACCTGGGCGAGGGTGGTGCCGGCTTGGTGCCGGGCCGAGGCGAGCCGGTTGTCGGCGGCGCCGAGCCGCTCCAGCGCCCGCTGGTGGAGGCGCGTGGCTTGCCCGTGGTCGGCTTCCGCGCGTTCCCGTTCCCGCGCTGTGCGGTCCGCCTCCGCGGCCACCTGCTCCAGCTCACGGGCGTTGCGCATCTCGGGCCCTGCGCGCAAGGCGGCGTCCTGGGCCCGCAGCCGTGTCTCGGTCTCCTCCAGAACGGCGATGCGTTCCTCGGCGGCTGCCCGGTCCTCCTCCGCGCGGGCCTTGTGCCCCTGCGCTTCGGCGAGATCCCGCTGGAGGTGCTCGTACCGGGAGTGCTCGCTGCGCGGGAGGCGGGCCCGCCGACGGGAGGCGATGCAGGCGTAGCGCCGATAGTGGTCCAGGAATGCCGAGGCGGCGTGCTCGGCCTCGGCGGCTGCCCGCAGTTCCTCCTTCTCCTCGTCCAGGGAGCGGAAGGCCTCCGCCGCGTCGGCGACGACCGCCTGGTCCATGGGCGGCAGCGCTTCGGTCAGCGCGCGGGAGAGGGCGGCCTCATTGGGACGCTTGGACAGCTGGGGCTGGCGCAACTGGATGAGCAGGTCCACGAGGGCTGCGTACCGCTGCTCACCGAGTCCGAACAACGCCTCGTCGACGGCCCTTCGGTACGTCTTGGCCTGGTCGTACACCATCCCGTGTCCGGCGATCGCCTCGGCGAGCCGGTCACGCGACAGAGCGGTGCGTGTGGCGTCGAGCAGACTGAGGTCCCGGCCGATCCGCCGGTCGGTGACCGCGTACCAGTGACGCGCGATGCCACGCCCGGTGACGGCCTTCAGCCCGCAGACGAGCGTACGGAAGTGCACCTCGCCGGTCGCCCCGTCCCGTCGGCCGAACTCGATCCAGGTGTAACCGAGCCGTTCGGGATGAGGGTGTTCGCCGCCGAGGAGCAGGTTCCACTCCATGCGCTTCCCCGGGTCGCCGTCGGGTTCGACGCGGCGCGGGGTGAGGTCCCCGTCCAACAGGAAGGGCAGGGTCAGGGCGAGGACCTTTGACTTTCCGGTGCCGTTGTTGCCGCGCAGCAGCAGCCGCCCGTCGCGGAAGTGGAACTCTTCCTCGTCGTAGTGGAAGAGGTCTACGAGCCCGATGCGCATCGGTTGCCAGCGGGAGCGTGTGGGGACAGGGAGGGTGGTCACTGCTGGCTCGCCTTTCGCTGCTGGGGCATGCCTGGAATGCGCGGTTCGAGGACGACGGCCTCACCGACCGCATACCGGGCGAGGGCCGGGCGTGGCGCGACCTCGTCGCCATGACGGGCGACGAGTCCCAGTGCGGTGAGCTTGGCGAGTGCCTGCTCGACCAGTTCGCCTTCGGTGCCCGGTTCCTTGGCGGACTTGGCCCAGAAACCACCGTATTCGATGGCGAGTTCACGGACTTTTCGCCGGAGATCGTCGATGGCGACAAGTCCGTCCGCTGCCGCGAGATGCTCGGTGAGCAGCAGGGTGACATGGCCGTGTGTGCCCTGTTCGGGCATGCGGACATCGGTGAGGTCGTCGTCGGGGTCGACCATGGCGATGCCCTCGGCCCGCACTTCGGCGACGAGTCCGGTCAGCTCCGTGATGCGGGCGGTGAGGAAGCCGCGCTGCCGGGTGAGGTAGGCGAGTTCCGCGTCGGTCAGCTCCTCGTAGTAGAGCACCGGATCGTCGAGCAGGCGCCGGGTCAGTGAGCGGCGCATCGCACGGAAACGCAAGTCGTCGCTTTCCAGGGCAGTTTCGGCGATCAGTTCGGTCAGACGCCCGTCGAAGGTGTCGGCACGCACCGTGGAAGGACCTCGGCGGGTGGTGAGCAGACCGGCCAGCACACGGCGCTCCACGTCGTACAGGACGTCGCCCGCCCCGCTGACGTACGCCTCCTCGTCACCGGCGACCCGCCGCAGAACGCCGAGGCTCAGCAGGAGCCTGACGACGGCGGCGAGGTCGAGGCGCTCGTCGCGGCGGTCCAGGGTGAAGTGGATTCCGGCGGCGGTGAGGTGGGGGTCTGCCGCGTCCAGGACGACTTGATCGGCAAGACGGCCGAGCGCTACCTGGGCCTCACCGCGTTCAAGGGCGCCGAGGGCGAGGCAGAGCAGTACATAGCGTCGACGGGTGAAGGGAACGCCGGCCCGGCTGGCTTCACGGGCGGGGTGCGTCGGGTCCGAGAGGAAGCCCGGGATCTTGCACAGGCGGGCGGCTTCGGCGTCCACGTGAAGGGACCAGCCGGTGTTGCGGTCGAACCACGCGCGCAGTTCGGAAACATGGCGGCGGACGAGCCGGAAGTCGTCCGAGCGTGGCCCGCTTGCGAGCAGGAGAGGCTCCTTGAGCAGAGCGCGTGCGGCCTTGCGCAGCTCCGCGGCATGCTGCCCGTCCAAGACCTCGGCGAGCGGGGTGTTCATCGCCTGCTGTCCCTCTCGGTCAGGTCGATGATCTCGACAGTGTGGTCGGGGCCCCGGAACGTACCCCCGAGGGTGGTGATCTCGGCGGTCGTGCCGTCGTCGAGCGCGGTGAGGCGGATCTCCATGGAGCCGTCGTTGCTGGTGGCGGACGTGCGTGTCATGCCGGGCCGCCAGGTGGCGAGGGCGTCGCCGAGGAGCTGGAGGAAGAGGCCGAACGCAAGCGGATCGAGGTCACCGAGGGCGGAGAGCCGGGTGACGCCGTCGGTGGCGAGCCGCGCCCTGGCGGTGGCGGTCTCGGCGGCCTGCTTGGCGGCGATCTCGGCGAGGTGGCGGCGCGCCTCGGACCGGTCCTCGACCTTGCGGGGTTTGCCGCGCCGTTCGTAACTGCCGGTGCGCCGCAACTGCGCGCTGATGCGCAGCGGTTCGGCTTCGGCCCACGGGGTGGTGGCAGGCACGGGCCGGGCCGTGCGGGTGGCGAGGGTTTCGGCGTCGATGGTGAGATGGCGGGCGGGGTAGAGCCCGAAGGCGGTGCGCCACAGGCGGTGCCGGGCATCGTCGTCGGGTGCCTCGGCGAACCAGCGGGCGAGCGTACGGAAGTCTGCGGAACGGTCGGAGCGCCCGGCTCTGCGCTCGTTCAGCGACCGTATGACCGCCAGGAGCTGGGGAATCGCCCCGAGAGCCCGGCCGCGCAGCAGCCGTGCCTGCGATTCCCGTCCGTTCCTGCTGATGAACCAGATGGCGAGCCCGTCCCAGCGCCCGGCCCAGCGCGCATACGCCTCCTGCTCGGCGCGCTCCGCGTCCTCCGGAGAGGCATCGGCGGCCTCGCGGGCGGCAGCGGTCCGGAGCAGTGGTGCGATCACTTCGCCGTCCTCCAGATCCAGGATCAGCTGGGCGATGCGTCCGCCGAGAGTGATCAAGTCCTGGATGAATCGCTCCAGGTACTGGATGAGCCGGTCCTTGTAGGCGAGGAAGACCTCCTCCTCGACGTCGTGCAGGTCGATGGTGCGCTGCAGGGAGCCCATGAAGGCTCGGGCGTTCTCGGCGAGGGCCGTGAACCGACTGGTCAGCGTGTCGAGTGCGAGGTAGGTCTTGGCCGGGTCCGGTTCCTCCTCGGCCCCCAGGACGAGCAAGGCACGCAGTTGGGTGACGATGTCGTGCAGCGCGACCGCCTGCAGTGCGCCCCGACGGCCGAGCGCCTCGTCGTACGCGGAAAGCGCCTCCTCCGCCGCCTCTCCCGCCTGGGTGAGCTGATAGACGAACCGCTTGCGGTAGAAGTCCTCGACAGCCGTGACGCGGGCGGTATCGGGATCGGCGCGCAGATTTCCCCATTCGACGAGGCTGTCGAGCGCCTTGACCACGGCGTCGAGCTCGGCTGGATGCTCACCGGCAAGGAGGGCGCCATGCACGTCCTCGGGACGCAGGTGCACTGCGAAGCGCTCCTTGGCAGTGAGGAACGTCCGCATCGTCCGCCGGTAGAGGGCGGAATTGGGTGCGGTGAGATGGGCGAAGGGGGCGTACCCGGTCGGGGCCGGGGGCTCGGATGTCGGGCTCATTGCCCGGCCATTCTGTCCGATGCCCGTGGCATGGATAAGCGAAGCCGCGAAAGTTTTCGCCGATCCGCCACGTCATATCGTCGGTGGGCTTGCAAACGATCCTGACCTGCGTCTTTATGTCAGAGCTGGTAAGCAGCGCCGCTGGCGTGGACATGCGGAGCACTGTCGCCGCCGTTCGAGGAGGCCAGTGCTCGCCGTATGGCATTTTGAATGCCACACTGTTCTCATGGTTGAGGACATCGAGTTCGCCCCGGGTGACGGCCCCACGAGCGGGATCTCCGTCACCCTGACCGCGGGAACGTTGCAGGCCATCCGTGAGCGGGTTGGCAGGCGCGGCGTCTCGGCGTACCTGGAGCAGGCCGCGCAGCGTCAGATCGAGCGCGACAACCTGGATGAGCTGATCACTGCTTTCGACGAGGAGCACGGTCCGGCCGATCCGGAGGCCGTGGCGGCCAAGCGGGCCAAGCTCACCGGTCGGGCACCGGAAGCAGGGGCGGCTGCGTGAGCGGCGCCCTCGTCCTGGACAGTGAGGGTCTCGCCAAGGCCGTGAAGCGGGACCGGGAAGTGCACGAGTGGCTGACGGCAGCCCGTGACGCGGACCTCCCGGTCGTCACCTCGGCTGCGGTGCTGGTCGAGGTCATCCATCCCAGGATCAATGACGCCGCGCTGAAGTGGACTCTGTCCCGTCTCCGGGTGGAACCGGTCACTCAGGGCCTCGCGCAATCCGCGGCCGCTCTGTTGCGGGACGCGGGGCTGCACGGCCACAAGTACGCCATTGACGCCATGCTGTGTGCGACTGCTCTGGCGCACTCGGGGCAGGTGACCATTCTGACCTCAGACGTGGAGGACATCGAGATACTCATTGCCGATCATGCCCGGATGGCGGTCGAGAAGGTCTGACCGAGTTCTTCCGGCGGGAAAGGACAGCTGATCCGTCGGCAGGCCTCCAGCCCGTCCCCCCTCCAGGGCCGGGCCAGAGGCCATCCTCCCGCCGAGTGTCACCCCCGCAGCGGCCCCTCGCACGTGAAGTCCGAGGTTCCCGCCCGGCGGCCATCAGCCCACAGGGTTACCTTGCCGAAGGAGCAGTTCATGTCGGCGAAGTTGTTCGCGGCCTTCTTCGTGCGGTCGAGGATGTAGTAGTCGACCGTTTTCGACATGTCCTTGAAGACCAGGTCCGCGTTGCCCGGGTTGCTCAAGTTCGCCGTGATGCGGCCCGTGCAGATGAAGCGGGGGCGTTCCGGGGCGTTGTTGGAGTGGCAGTCCGGGGTTGCGCCGCCTGTTGCGGTGGTGAAGGCGGTGCGGATTTCGCTTGCCTTGGCGTCCTGCAGGCGGCCTACCGGGGTGAACTTCGTTTCCGGGACGTACAGGTCGTTGACCTTCGCTATCTGCTTGTCCAGGAAAGCGTCATACTCGCGCTGGATCGCGGCGTCGGCGCCCATCCGGTTGCGCCAGGCGTCGAAGCCTGCCGGGTCGTTGGCGCGTTCGTAGCCGTACATCTCGCGCAGCAGCGAGGGGTGTTCGGTCCACAGGAACTCGAAGAACGTGCCCGCGTAGTTGTAGAAGCGGAAGCCGTCGCCGTCGTACGTCGCGTGCAGCAGCTGGTTCACGGTCATGCGCGGCTTGCCGCCCGCCGTGTCGTTGATGATGCCCTGGACCAGGGACTTGCGGACCTTGATGCCGCCGTCGCGGGTGGCGCCGTCGAAGAACTCCGCCGTGCCCTCGTCCATCGCGGTGGTGCGGTCGCCCTGGTACCAGGGGCCCTCGCCGAAGAGGCCGGGCACCGCCCAGCGGCCGTTGAGGTAATGGGTGTACTCATGGCGGAACAGTTCCTCCAGCGTGAGCGTGGAGTCCTGCGGGACGCGACGCTGGTAGGTGTAGAAGGTGGCGCCGTTCTCGATGTAGATGCCGCCGTTGTTCGTGCCCATGCCGGTGAGCAGCGGGTGGTACGTCTCGTAGTCGGCCCGGGACGCGTACAGCACGATGTTCAGCGTGGTGTTGGTGTCGCCCGCCAGCGGCTCATCGGTGCCGAGGACGCGGTGGAACTGGGTCTTGACCTGCTTGCTCGCGTAGTAGAGCTGGTCGACGGTGGCCCGGTCCAGCGCGGTGCGGACCTTGATGCCGCCGTTGTCGTACGTGTACGTGTGCGGGAAGAGGCGGCGCTCGATGTCGGCCTTGCACACCCCGTACTGCTGACAGGCGCCGAACTCGTTCAGCCAGGTGACGACCTTCGCCCACGGCTCGCTGCCCTCGCCGAAGGTGTGGGCCGTGGTGGTCAGCAGACCGCCGAGGGATGCGGTGATCTCGCTCTTCAGCGCGTCGACCTGGCCGAATCGCCCGTACTCGCCGACGGCGTCCCGGGCCACCCAGGCGTTGGCCGTGCCCTTGAGGTGGGAGTAGCCGGCGAAGGCCTTGAAGGCGGCCCGGTAGGAGGGGTCCGCGGTGACGGCGGCATGGAAGGCGGTGTCGTGGTTGCCCGAGTAGACGCCGAGGTAGTTAAGGGAGAGCGCGGCCAGGGCGGCCCCGCCCCACGAGGTGTCCTTGGCCGTTTCCGGGTGGGCGGCGTCCATGGTCGCCAGTACGCGCTTGATCAGCGGAAGTTGGTGCTGGCGCAGGCCCGGTGAGCTCGCCGCGTACAGGGCCTCGCGCAGCGTTTCGGCGTTGGTGCGGGTGACGTCGAAGGTGCGGGCGGCCGTGCCGAAGGCGTACACCGCGCGCCGCATGGCCTCCACGGTGGGCGCGTCGGTGACGTCGATCTCGCTGTGGGAGAAGTCCTGGAAGGCCACGGCGTGGAGGTAGGTGAACATCTCCAGCAGGTGACTGCCGTCCTTGCCGTCGTGGGCGGCGGCGAGGCGCTCGATCCGGCGGGATACGGCCTGGACGTGCTCCCGCGACATGACCGGGACCAGCCGCTGGTCCCAAGTCCACAGGACATCGCGCAGACAGCCGTCGGCGGTGACGGCCGGGTCGGCGAGGAAGTCGGCGAACTGCTCGGGGTTCAAACCGCGGATCCCGTCGAGCGTGCAGGGGACGGCGGTGCCGGCGGTGGTGGCGTGCGGCGCGAGTGCCTTGGCCTCGCCGGACTTTGCCTTGCCGGTCTTCTTGACCGTGCCGGGGACGTGTCCGCCGGACAGGCCGCCCGGCGCGGTGGGGGACTGGATGGCCGG
This sequence comes from Streptomyces olivoverticillatus, assembly GCF_014203555.1. Taxonomy (GTDB): domain Bacteria; phylum Actinomycetota; class Actinomycetes; order Streptomycetales; family Streptomycetaceae; genus Streptomyces; species Streptomyces olivoverticillatus. Next base: position 53,629 of record NZ_JACHJH010000008.1, read on the forward strand.
CTGTGGGGCGTTGGCCAGGCGCTTGACCTCGTCGAAGGGGTTCGGCGCGGCGGCCGGGGAAGGCTTCGCGGCCGCCCGCGCGGTGGAGGGGGCGGGGGTGGCGGAGGTCGCATAGCCGTACTGGAAGGCCGTGGTGCCCACCGTGACCGCTATGGCGGCGGTGAGCAGAGTTCCGCGCACGGTTCTGCGCATGGTTCTGGAAGACACCGATGACTCCTGGGGGGTGGGAGGTGTGTGCGTGACGCGCGCATGGGGCGCGCCGAACGGTGGCGCATCCGGGGGCAGTGGCTGCTGTGTGAGGGATGTGATGTGAGGGATCGGTGAGCGCCATGTGATGCGTAACGTAGTAATGTGAAATGGCACTTACAACCCCCTGGGAGGCTGCGGATTTATCGCGAGCCTCACACGCAAAAACCGTTATCGGTCCGTCAACTGTCCTGAGTGCGGGTGTCGTTCACGCCACCGCGCATACGAGGGGCTCGCGGCGCACGTGGCCAGGTACCCCGCGCCGACCTTGCGCACGATCTCGTCGCCGTACGCGGCCAGCGGTCCCTCGCGGTGCCAGGCCAGCACATGGCGGTACCACAGCGGATTGCCCGCGAGGGGGCGAACCGCGACGCCCGGCACCTCGATGTAGGTGGCCTGACAGAGGCTGACGGCCAGGCCCGACCGCACGAGCTCGACCAGCTGCCGGCCCTCCGCCTCGTAGGGGGCCCGGGGCTGACCCCCCGTCATGGCGAAGACGGTCGACCAGTACTCCCGGGTGCGGTCGCTGTCGGGACGGGGCACCGCCCAGTCCTCCTCGACGAGCCGGCCGAGGCTCACCTCCTCCCGTGCGGCCAACGGGTGGGAGGACGACAGCAGCGCGAAGACCGGCTCGGTGACCAGTGGCCACAGCTCGACGCCGCCGCCGGACGGCAGCTCCTGCCCGGGGTTGTCGCCGAGCACGGCGGCCTCCAGGCGCTCCGCGGCGATGTCCTCCAGCAGCGGCACGGGGGAGTTCCGGCAGCGCGCGGTCAGCTCCGCCCCGGGCAGCACCTCGCGTACGGCCAGGATCAGATGGCCGAGCAGCGGAGCCCCCACGGAGCCGATGCGGACGCGGCCGGGCGCGTCGCGGCGGCGCGCGGCCCGGGCGGTATCGGCCAGCAGCCCGTCCACACCCGGCAGGATGGCGCGGGCCCGGGTCAGCACCAGCTCGCCGAAGGCCGTCGTGACCACCCCGGCGTGCCTGCGGTCGAACAGTGCCCCGCCCAGCATGGTCTCGATGCGCCGCAGTTGGGCACTGAGCGCCGGCTGGGTCGTGCGCAGCGCGGCAGCGGCGCGGGTCAGACTCCCGGCGTCCTCGATCGCGCACACCACCCGCAGATGCCGAAGCTCAAGATCCATGCCGCGGATGTTATGAACGGGCGTGAGCTTACGGACAGGCCCGGGACCGCCTCACCCTTATGTGAAACGTCACACGTCCAAGCGACGGGGGTTTCGCACCACCATGAGAAGAATCGTTCCCTCGATACGTACGGCATCGGCCCTCATGGCGGCCTTGGCCGCCGCCGTCCTGCCGCTCTGCACCACTCCTGCCAAGGCGGATGCCCCCGCGAGGGCACGCGACCGCCCGTCCGCCTGCGCCCTGCCCGGCGCCACCGGCTGGACCGACGAAGGGCACGACACCGACTACTCCGTCTTCCAGCGCCCCGCCGGAACCATCAAGGTCGCCATGATCTTCGTGGACTTCCCCGACGCGCCCGCCACCGAGACCCCCGCCTCCGACGCCGCACGCATCACACCCGGCGCGGAATGGGTGTGGAAAGCCTCCTACGGCAAGGCGTGGCTGGCCATGACCCAGCACCCGCGCTGGGTGCGCATGCCGCACGCGTCCACCGACTACGGCTTCGCGCGCGGCCTCAGCCACGAGACACACGAGGCGTACATCAAGGACGCCGTGACCGCGGCCGACCCGTACGTGGACTTCTCGCGCTACGACATGGTCTACGTCGTCCCCACCCGCAACGCGTCGGCCATCTCGTTCACCCCCACCTACATCTACGAGCCCGGCACGCAGGGCGTGGTCGCCGACGGCAAACGCCTCAAGTGGGCGGTCACCTTCGGCCAGGACATGTGGCACTGGGACCAGCGGCTGGTGGGCCACGAGACCGCGCACACCTTCGGCCTGCCCGACCTGTACGCCTTCGACACCGGCGGCGGCACCCACCGCTTCGTCGGCGGCTGGGACGTGATGGGTCTGGTCAGCGGCGCCGGCTCGCAGTACTTCGCCTGGCAGTCGTGGAAGCTCGGCTGGACCGGGGACGGCCAGGTCGTCTGCCGGGCCTCCCGGGGCAGGGACACCGTCCACCTGACCGCGGTCGAGTACGGCGGCGGCACCAAGATGGCCGTCATACGCACCGGCCCCACGACCGCCTACGTCGTCGAGTCGCGGCGGGCGGCCGGGGCGGACGCGCGGGCCTGCTCGACCGGGGCCCTCGTCTACAAGGTGGACTCCTCCGTGGAGACCGGAAAGGGCCCCGTCCGGGTGGTCGACGCCAACCCCTCCGCGACCCCGCCGAGCGGCTGCCAGCCCCTGGACGACGCCCCCTACAAGGCCGGTCAGTCCTTCACCGACGCAGACGCCGGGGTGCGCATCGAGGTACAGGGCTCCGGCACCTACGGTGACACTGTGCGGGTGACCAAGTCGTAGGCGGCGGGCGTGCCCTGGATCCCCCCATGGATCCAGGGCACCGGCGTGCCCGGGTGCTCAGGCCGCCTCCGGGAAGTGGCAGGCCACCTCCCGTGCCTCGCCCGCCGACGCGATCCGCAGCAGCGGGGCCTCGCTGCGGCAGATCTCCTGCGCCTTGGGACAGCGCGGGTGGAACGTACAGCCGGGCGGGGGCGCCGCAGGGCTCGGCGGGTCGCCGAGCAGCGTGATCCGCTCGCGGGTCCGCTCGGCTGCCGGATCCGGCAGCGGCACGGCCGACAGCAGGGCACGCGTATAGGGGTGCGCGGGGGAGCCGTACACCGTCCCCTTGTCGCCGACTTCGACGATCCGGCCCAGGTACATCACCGCCACCCGGTCGCACACCCGCTTCACCACCGACAGGTCGTGGGCGATGAAGAGATAGGCCAGGCCGAGCTCCCGCTGGAGCCGCTCCATCAGGTTGACGATCTGGGCCTGGACGGAGACGTCGAGGGCCGAGACCGGCTCGTCGGCGACGATCAGCCGCGGGCCGGTGGCGAGCGAGCGGGCGATGCCGATGCGCTGGGCCTGCCCGCCGGAGAACTCGTGCGGATAGCGGTCGATGTGCTCGGGGATGAGCCCGACCAGCTCCATCAGCTCCACCGCCCGCTTGCGGGCCTCCGCCGCCGAACTGCCCTGCACCAGCAGCGGATCGGCGATGATGCGGGCCACGGTCTGGCGCGGATTGAGGGAGGAGTGCGGGTCCTGGAAGACCATCTGCAGCTCCCGGCGGAGCGGTTTGAGTTCGCGCTGCCGCAGGTGGCTGATGTCCCGGCCGTCGTAGGTAACGGATCCGGCGGTGGGCTCCAGGAGCCGTACGATCATGCGGCCGGTGGTGGATTTGCCGCAGCCGGACTCCCCGACCAGGCCCAGGGTCTCGCCCGCGGCGACGTGAAAGGAGACGCCGTCGACGGCCCGGACGGGGGCCGAGCGGCCCCGCCTGCCCGGGAAGGTCATCGTCACGTCCCGGACAGACAGCAGGGGTTCGGCGGTCGCGGTCATCGGGTGCCTCCGCGGGCATGGGCAGCGGTGTGCAGGGAGAGGTGGCAGGCGACCAGGTGCCCGTTCGACGGGACGAGCTCGGGGCGGGTCCCCTCGCAGCGCCCCTGCTCGTCGGTCGAAGCGGCGGCCGCCCGGGGGCAGCGCGGCGCGAAGGCGCACCCCGGCGAGGGGGTGAGCAGCGAGGGCGGGCTGCCGGGAATGGCGCGCAGGGGCGCGTCGTCGGTGTCGTCGAGACGGGGCAGGGAGTCGAGCAGGCCGCGGGTGTAGGGGTGTGCCGGGCCGGCGAAGAGGGCGTCCACCGGCGCCTGTTCGGCTGCCCGGCCGCCGTACATCACCAGCACGTCCCTGGCGACGCGGGCCACGACGCCGAGATCGTGCGTGATCATCACGACGGCGAGTCCGCGCTCCTCCTGGAGCCGGGCGATCAGCTCCAGGATCTGGGCCTGGACGGTGACGTCGAGGGCGGTGGTGGGCTCGTCGGCGATGAGCAGTTCGGGTTCGCAGGCGAGCGCCATGGCGATCATCACGCGCTGGCGCATGCCGCCGGAGAACTGGTGCGGATACTCGCCCACGCGCCGCGCGGGCTCGGGGATGCCCACCTCGCCGAGCATCTCGACCGCTCGCTTGCGGGCCGCCGCGCGGCGGGAGCCGAAGTGGACGCGGTGGTGCTCGGCGATCTGTTCGCCGACCGTGTAGTAGGGGTGCAGGCTGGAGAGCGGGTCCTGGAAGATCATCGCCATGCGGCGGCCGCGCAGCCGGCCCAGCTCGCGCTCGGGCAGGCCGGTCAGCTCGCGGCCGTCGAGGGCGATGGAGCCGGTGACCTCCGCGCCGGTGTGCAGGCCCATCACCGCGAGGGAGGTCACGGACTTGCCGGAGCCGGACTCGCCGACGATGCCGAGGGTCTGCCCGCGGTGCACCGTGAAGGAGAGGGAGTCCACGGCCCGTACGGGGCCGCGCTTGGTGGGGAAGGTGACCGTGAGGTCCTCGACGGACAGCAGGGGTTGTTCCCGGTCGGCTGTCATCAGTACCTCACTCGCGGGTCGACGACGGCGTAGAGCAGGTCGACCGCCAGGTTGGCGACGACGATGAAGGTGGCGGCCAGCAGCGTGACGCCGAGGACGACCGGCTGGTCGCCGGTGGACAGCGCGCCGTAGAAGAGCCGTCCGATGCCCGGGAGTCCGAAGATGGACTCGGTGATGACCGCGCCCGCCAGCAGTCCGCCCAGGTCCATGCCGAAGATGGTGAGGATGGGGGTCATGCCGGCGCGCAGCCCGTGCTTGACGACGACGGTGCGGCGCGGCAGCCCCTTGGCACGGGCGGTGCGGATGTACGGCTCCGCCATCGTCTCGATCATCGAACTGCGGCTCTGCCGCGCGTACATGGCGGCGTACAGCACGGCCAGCGCCAGCCACGGCAGCAGCAGGTTCGACGCCCAGTGGAGGGGGTCGTGGCCGAAGGGGACGTACTGCGGGTAGGGCAGCAGGCCGGCCGTCCGTATGAGCCCGTAGATGAGCATCATCGAGGTGAAGTAGACCGGCAGCGACGCGGCGGCGACGGCGCCGACCATCAGGACGCGGTCGGTGACGGTGTCCTTGCGCAGGGCCGCGGTGACCCCGGCGCTCAGGCCGAGCAGCAGCCAGAGCACGGCCGCGCCCACGGCGAGCGAGGCGGAGACGGGCAGCCGGTCCATCAGCAGGTCCCAGACGGGCTGGGAGTTCTCGTACGAGTAGCCGAAGCAGGGAAAGGCGCAGTGCAGGGTGTACTGGCCGCTGCCCATGGTCCGGCCGGTGAAGATGCCGGTGACGAAGTCGGCGAACTGCCGCCACAGCGGCTGGTCGAGGCCCATGTGGGTGCGGATCGCGGCCAGCCGCTCCACGCTGCACGACTTGCCGCAGGCGGCGGCCGCGGGGTCGGAGGGCAGGACGTAGAAGATGGTGAAGGTGACGGCGGCGATGGCGATGAGCACCCCGATGACGCCGAGGAGCCGGCGGCCGATGTAGAGGATCATGCGCGGCCGCTCCTCGGGTCGAGCACGTCGCGCAGCGCGTCGCCGAGCAGGGTGAAGGCGAGGACGGTCAGGAACAGGCAGGTGCTCGGGATGACGAAGTACATGGGGTCCGTGTCGTAGAAGGCGACGCTCTCGGCGATCATCTGCCCCCAGGAGGGCGTGGGCGGGCGGACGCCGACACCCAGGTAGCTCAGGGCCGCCTCGGTGGCGATCATGCCGGGGATGATCAGGGTGGTGTAGGCGATGACGGGGCCGGAGACGCCGGGGAGGATGTCGCGGGTGAGGATGCGCCAGGGCCCGGAGCCGCCGACGCGGGCGGCGTCGACGTACTCGCGGTGCTTGAGCGAGAGGGTCTGGCCGCGGACGACCCGGGCGACGCCGGGCCAGCCGAACAGCCCGATGACGGCGGTCATCAGCAGGACCCGGTTGACGTCCTTCGCCACCGACATCATCGCGATCATGAAGATGAGGGAGGGGAAGGACATCGTGACGTCCATCAGCCGGGAGAGCGCGGCGTCGGTGCGGCCGCCGAAGTAGCCCGCGGCGATGCCGGCCGCCGTTCCCGCGAGGACGACGATGGCGGTGGCGGTCAGGGCGATCAGCAGCGAGACCTGGGCGCCGTGCACGACGCGGGCGAACAGGTCGCGGCCGGTGACGGGTTCCACGCCGAGCCAGTGGTCGGCGGAGATGCCGCCGAGCGGGCCGATGGGCTGGCCGCCGAGGTAGGGGTCTACGGCGGACTTGTCGAACTCCTCGGGCGACCAGCCGCCGAGCGAGCTCAGCAGCGGGGCCCCGGCCGCCATGAGCAGGAAGAGGGCGACGACGGCGAGGGAGATCTTCACGGAGGCGCGGCGGCGCAGTTCCGCGCGGGCGAGCTGCCAGGGGCCGCTGCCCGCGGGGACGGCCGGCGCGGAGGGGGAGAGGGCGGTCATGGCGGTCCGGCCCTCAGCCCTGGCTCTTCGCGGGGTCCTTGAGACCCACCGTCGCGTAGTCGAGCTGGCCGCCGAAGGAGTTGTGCCCGTAGGCGCCGGCGATGTTGGTGCCGAGGACCAGCGGCCACCGCCGGGTCAGCACGGGGACGGTCGGGGCCTTGGCGAGGATGTCGCCGTCCAGCTGCTGCCACGCCTGGGCGGCCTGCTTGGTGTCGGTCATGGCGGCGATCTCGTCCATCCGCTTCATGGTCGCCTCGTCGCGGAAGAGCGAGTGGTTGCCGGAGTTGCCCTTCTCCTTGATGTAGCGGCCGTCGAAGACGAAGGGCAGGAAGGTGGAGCCGGAGGGGTAGTCGGGGCACCAGCCCGTGTACACCATGTCGGTGCGGTTCTTGGTGTCGCCGATGGTGGCGTAGAACGCCGACGGGTCCACGGTCTCGATGGTGACCTTGATGCCGGCCTTGCCGAGCGACTGCTGGATCGCCTCGGCCCGGCCCTTGTCGCCGGCGGAGACCGTGATCCTGGTGGAGAAGCCGTCCGGCTTCCCGGCCTCCTTCAAGAGCTGCTTGGCCTTCTCGACGTCACCGGAGGCGGAGATCTTCAGGGTGTCGGGCTGCTTGCCGCCAAAGAGCGAGGCCGGCATGTAGGAGGTCGACAGGTCGTTGAAGGCGGGGCCGCCGGAGGCGGTCAGGACGGCGTCCTTGTCGAGGGCGTACTGCACGGCCTGGCGCACCTTGACGTCGTCGAAGGGGGCCCGGCCGGTGTGCATCTGGACCATGTCCGTGCAGTTCTGGGACTCGGCGAGGAGCCGCGAGCGCACCTCGGCGCTGGGCAGCACCTTGGCCGCGCTCTCCGGCCGCAGGGCGAACCAGGGGACGGCGGAGGCGTCGGCGCCCTGGCTGGCGATCATGCGGTCGTCGATCTGGTTCGCCTTGAGCCCCATGACGACGACCAGCTTGTCCGGGTAGGCCTTGCGGACCTCGTCCGTCTTCGGGTCCCACTTGTCGTTGCGGACCAGCACCAGCTTCTTGCCCCGGTCGTACGAGTCGACCTTGTACGGGCCGGAGGAGAACGGCCGGTTGTCGAACTGCGGGCCCTTGTCCTGGGACTGCGGCACGGGAGCGAAGGTGGGCATCACCGTGGCGTTGGGAAACTCGGCGAAGGGCTTGCGCAGTTCGAAGACGATGGTGTGGTCGTCCGGCGTCTGGACCGAGTCCAGGTGCTTGCCCTGGGCGGGGCCCTGGTAGCCATCGGCGCCGGCGAGGTAGCGGGCCGCGTAGTCGGAGCCGCCGGGCAGGTCGGGGGAGAAGGACCGCTCCACGTTGTACTTGACGTCCTGCGCGGTCACGGGTGAGCCGTCCTCGTACTTCACGCCCTGTTTGAGGTGGAACGTCCACGTCTTCGCGCCGTTCGAGGGGGTGCCGAGGTCGGTGGCGAGGTCGGGCACCAGCTGGCCGCCCTGCGTTCCGGGTGCGGCCTTGTACGTCACCAAGGTGCGGTAGAGCAGCCTGGTCCCGAAGTCCATGTCGCTCATGACCCAGTTGCGGGCAGGATCGAGGTGGGTGAAGTCCTGGTTGGACAGGACCGTCAGGGTGCCGCCCTTGACCGGAGTGCCGCCGATCGACGCACCCACGTTGGCGGCGGCTGGGTTCTTGCCGCCGTTCTTCCCGCCGGCCGCTGGCTTCCCGCCGGAGCAACCTGCCGCTCCCAAGGCGAAGGTGGCCGTCAGAACGGCGGCAATGGCAGTACAGGTGCGCTTGTTCATCAGTGGTCACTCCGTGAACAGTCGAACAGCCGAGCGTGGCTGAAATGTGACCCGTAACATAGTAATGTGAAATTGCACTGACAAGATGTCAGCAGCTCCGTTATCCACCTGTGTCCGAGGAGGAGCCCCGTGAAGGAACCCGCAGCCGCCGCAATTCGGACGGTAAGTCACGACCTGCCGGTATCGCCGGAGTTCGAGGCGTTCATGGCGGGCGGCTGGGCGGCGAGCCCGCTCCCCGGCGACCTCCGGCTGCCGGTGGCGGACCTCGCCGCCGGGCGCCGCGCGAAGCTGTCCGCGCTCTTCCCGGGCGAGCGGCTGATCGTCCCGGCGGGGGAGCTCAAGGTCCGCTCCAACGACTGCGACCACCGCTTCCGCCCGCACAGCGCCTACGCCTGGCTGACCGGGCTGACCGGCGAGGAGCAGGCCGGTCACGTGCTGGTCCTGGAGCCGGACGGACTGCACCGGCACGAGGCGGTCCTGTACGTGCGGCCGCGCTCTCCGCGCGTCGGCGAGGAGTTCTACCGGGACCGCCGCTACGGCGAGTTCTGGGTCGGCCGACGCCCGGACCTCGCCGAGGCCGAGCGTATGACCGGCATCCGCTGCGCACACCTCGACGCCCGCGCTGAGCTGCCCCCCGGCCGCGACGCCGCCCAGGACGCCGAGCTCGCCGCCGCCCTCAGCGAGCTGCGGCTGGTCAAGGACGCCTGGGAGGTCGGGCAGCTGCAGCTGGCCGTGGATCACACCGTCGCGGGGTTCGAGGACGTCGTACGGGCGCTGCCCCGCGCCCTCGCCCACCCGCGCGGCGAGCGGTGGATCGAGGGCGTCTTCGGCCTGCGCGCCCGGGCGGAGGGCAACGGCACCGGCTACGAGACCATCGCCGCCTCCGGCGCGCACGCGTGCGTCCTGCACTGGATACGCAACGACGGCCGCTTGAACCCCGGCGAACTCCTCCTGCTTGACGCCGGCGTGGAGACGGACACCCTCTACACCGCCGACGTCACCCGGACCCTGCCGCTGTCCGGGCGCTTCTCGCCCGTCCAGCGGCAGGTCTACGAACTCGTCCTCGCCGCCCAGGAGGCGGGCATGGCCGCCGTCAAACCGGGGGCGAGCTTCCGCGACTTCCACCGGGCCTGCATGCAGGTCATCGCCGAGGGGCTCGCCGAGTGGGGGGTGCTCGGCAGCGCCGAGGGGGACTTCCACCGCCGGTACACCCTGTGCAGCAGTGGCCACATGCTCGGCCTGGACGTCCACGACTGCGCCCGGGCGCGGGCGGAGGCCTACCTCGACGGCGTCCTGGAGGATGGGCAGGTGCTCACCGTGGAGCCCGGGCTCTACCTCCAGCCCGACGACGAGACGCTGCCGGCCGAACTCCGCGGCATCGGCGTGCGGATCGAGGACGACCTGGTCGTCACCGCCGACGGGGCACGCCTGATGTCGGGGGCGCTGCCGCGCACGCCCGACGCGATCGAGGCGTGGATGGGTGAACTCCGCGAAAGCTGAGCCAAGTTCGGGGCGATCAGGTCTGGACCAGCCTCTTGGCAGCATGCAGTGCAATGTGAAATATTACTGACGTGCCCAAGAGCAACTCCTCGGACGTCATCGTCGTCGGAGCGGGTGTGGTCGGCGCCGCGTGCGCCTACTATGCCGCCCGCTCCGGCCTCTCCGTCACCGTGATCGACCGTGGTCCCGTCGCCGGCGGGACCACGGGTGCCGGCGAGGGCAACCTCCTGGTCTCCGACAAGGAACCCGGCCCCGAGCTCGAACTGGCCCTGCACTCCACCCGGCTGTGGCAGGAGCTGGCCCAAGAACTCCCGGCGCACATCGAGTACGAGGCCAAGGGCGGCCTGGTCGTCGCCTCCGACGCCACGGCCATGGCCGCACTGCGGGAATTCGCGGCCCACCAGGCCGAGGCCGGCGTCACGGCGGAGGAGATATCCGCCGACCGGCTGTCCGACCTGGAGCCGCACCTGGCCCCCGGGCTCGGGGGCGGCTTCCACTACCCGCAGGACGCCCAGGTCCAGCCCGCCCTCGCCACGGCCCACCTGCTGCACGCCTCGGGAGCCCGGGTGCGCACCGGTGAGGAGGTCACCGCCGTCCTCACCGGCGCGAGCGGCGAGGTGCGGGGCGTGCGCACCCCGGCCGGGGAGCTGCACGCCCCGTACGTGGTCAACGCGGCCGGCACCTGGAGCGGCGAGGTGGCCCGCCTCGCAGGGGCGCACCTGCCCGTACTGCCCCGCCGCGGCTTCGTCCTCGTCACCGAACCGCTGCCGCGCGTGGTGCGGCGCAAGGTCTACGCGGCGGACTACGTCGCCGATGTGGCCAGCGGTTCGGCGGCGCTGCAGACCTCCGCGGTGGTCGAGGGCACCCCGGCGGGCCCGGTGCTGATCGGCGCCAGCCGCGAACGGGTCGGCTTCGACCGCACGCTGTCGACGGAGGTGCTCCGCCACCTCGCCGCCCAGGCCACCGCGCTCTTCCCGGTGCTGGCCGGAGTCCGGGCCATGCGTACGTACGCCGGCTTCCGCCCGTACCTGCCCGACCACCTGCCCGCCATCGGCTCCGACCCCCGCGTGCCCGGACTGCTGCACGCCTGCGGCCACGAGGGCGCGGGGATCGGCCTCGCCCCGGCCACCGGCCTCGCCGTCGCCCGGCTGCTGACGGGCGGCGAACCACCGCTCGACATCAGCCCGTTCTGCCCCGGCCGCTTCACGCCGGCCGCCTGAACCCAAAGACGCCTGAACCCAAAGACGCCTGAACCCCAAAGACGCCCGAACCCCCACGAGAGGAGGCCCGCAGTGGCCCGTACCCCCGCCGGCCTGGTCAGGGCGGAGCCCGGCCCGCCCTTCGAGATCACCTTCGACGGTCGTACGGTCACCGCCCTGCCCGGCCAGTCCGTCGCCGCCGCTCTGTGGGGCGCGGGCATCCTCGCCTGGCGCACCACCCGGCACGGCGGCCGCCCGCGCGGCGCCTTCTGCGGCATCGGGCAGTGCTTCGACTGCCTCGCCACCGTCAACGGGGAGCGCAACCGCCGGGCCTGCCTGGTGCCCGCCCGGCCCGGAGACGTGATCACCACCCAGGAGGGACACGGCCATGCCGAGCTCGCCGTCTGAGCCGTACGACCTCGCGGTGATCGGCGCGGGCCCGGCCGGCCTCGCCGGAGCCGTCACCGCCCGCGAACTCGGCCTGTCCGTCGCCCTCCTGGATTCCGCCGGGCAGACCGGCGGCCAGTACTTCCGCCACCCCGACCCGGCCCTGCGCGCCGCACGGCCGCAGGCCCTGCACCACGACTGGTCCGCTTTCGCGGAGCTGCGCCGGCGCCTGGAGGCCAGCGGGGTCGCTCACCTCGCCCACCACCACGTGTGGACCGTCACCCGCCAAGGCGACGGACTGTGGGACGTACACGCCCTGACCGGAGCCGACGGCGACGGCAAGCACCCCGTACGCCTGCGGGCCCGCACGGTCCTGCTCGCCACCGGGGCCTGCGAGCGCCAACTGCCCTTCCCCGGCTGGACCCTGCCCGGTGTCATCGGGGCCGGCGGCGCCCAGGCCATGCTCAAGTCCGGGCTCGTGCTGCCCGGGCAGCGGGTCGTCGTCGCGGGCAGCGGCCCGCTCCTGCTCGCCGCCGCCTCCTCGCTCGTCACCGCGGGCGCTCAGGTCCCCGCGGTGGTCGAGGCGTCCGGCTACCTCGGCTACGCCCGCCACCCGCGCGCCCTCGCCGTCAACCCGCACAAGGCGGTCGAAGCCGCGGTCCACGGCGCGGCGTTGCTGCGCCACCGCGTCCCGCTGCGCACCGGCAGCGCGGTCACCCAGGTGCACGGCACCGACCGGGTGGAGGCCGTCACGGTCTCCCGGCTCGACCGGAGCTGGCGGCCCGTGCCGGGCACCGGCCGCCGCATCGCCTGCGACGCGCTGGCCGTGGGACACGGGCTGACACCGCAGATCGAGCTCGCCACGGGACTGGGCTGCACCACCCGCCGCACTCTGGACGGGACGCACGCCCTCGTCCTCGACGACCTCCAGGAGACCTCGGTGCCCGGCCTGTGGGCCGCGGGCGAGACCGGCGGGACCGGCGGCTGGAAGCTCGCCCGCGTCGAGGGCGAGCTGGCGGGCATCGCGGTGGCCGCCCGGCTGCGCGCCCTCCCCGCCCTCACCACGAGCCGCCGCGTACGGGACCTGGCCCGGCGCCGCGACCGGATGCGCGCCTTCGCCGACGCCATGGCCGCCGCCCACGCGCCCGGCCCCGGCTGGACGGCCTGGCTCGACGACGACACCGACGTCTGCCGCTGCGAGGAGGTGACCGCGGGCCGGATCCGCGAGGCCGTCACCGACTTCGGCGCCCGGGACGCCCGGACCGTCAAGCTCCTCACCCGGGCCGGCATGGGCTGGTGCCAGGGCCGGATGTGCACAGCCGCCGTGGCCTGCCTCGCCGCCTCCGGCACGGCGGAGGGGACCGTACCGCCGTCCCCCGAGCGCCGGCCGCTCGCCGTGCCCGTACCGCTCGGCGTCCTCGCCGAACTGCCCGCCGAAACCGACCCGTCCTGACCCACCCCATCAAAGAAGGGCCACCGGCATGACCGCCAACACCTGGACCACCGACCGACCCTGGCGCGGCATCATGGTCGCCACCGCGCTGCCGCTGCGCGACGACCTCTCCGTGGACTACGACGCCTACGCCGACCACGTCCGCTGGCTGATCGACAACGGCTGCGACGGAGTCGTGCCCAACGGCTCCCTCGGCGAGTACCAGACCCTCACCGCGGAGGAGCGCGCCCGGGTGGTGCACACCGCCGTCGAAGCGGCGGGCGACGGGGCGCGGGTGATGCCCGGCGTCGCCGCCTACGGCAGCGCCGAGGCCCGCCGCTGGGCCGAGCAGGCCGCCGAGGCCGGCTGCGGCTCCGTCCTGCTGCTGCCGCCCAACGCCTACCGCGCCGACGAGCAGGCCGTACGCGCCCACTACACCGAGGTCGCCGAGGCCGGGCTGCCCGTCGTCGCCTACAACAACCCCTTCGACACCAGGGTCGACCTTTCCCCCGGCCTGCTGGCCCGGCTGCACGCCGAGGGCAGCATCGTGGCCGTCAAGGAGTTCAGCGGCGACGTCCGGCGCGCCTACGAGATCGCCGAACTCGCCCCCGAACTCGACCTGCTGATCGGCGCGGACGACGTCCTGCTGGAGCTCGCCACCGCCGGCGCCGTCGGCTGGATCGCGGGCTACCCCAACGCCTTCCCGGCCAGCTGCGCCGAGCTCTACCGCGCCGCGGTCGCCGGCGACCTGGCGACGGCGCTGCCGCTCTACCGGTCGCTGCACCCCCTGCTGCGCTGGGACTCCAAGACCGAGTTCGTGCAGTCCATCAAGCTCTCCATGGACATCGCCGGCCGCCCCGGCGGCCCCACCCGCCCACCGCGCTTCCCGCTCACGGGCGAGACGGCCGCCGCGGTGCGCGCCGCCACCGAGAAGGCCGTCGCCGACGGGCACCACTGACCCTCCGGCCCGCCCCCCTTTCGAAAGGACGTCAGTGCGCACTCGTCATGTCTTCCATGCCGTCGATTCGCACACCGAGGGCATGCCCACGCGCGTCATCACCGGTGGCGTCGGCGTCATACCCGGCGCCACCATGGCCGAGCGCCGGCTCCACTTCATGGAGCATCTGGACCACCTGCGCACGCTCCTGATGTACGAGCCGCGCGGCCACGCCTCCATGAGCGGCGCGATCCTCCAGCCCCCCACCAGGCCCGACGCCGACTACGGGGTCCTGTACATCGAGGTCTCCGGGCTGCTTCCCATGTGCGGGCACGGCACCATCGGCGTCGCGACCGTCCTGGTGGAGACCGGCATGGTGCCCGTCAGCGAGCCGGTCACCACCGTGCGCCTCGACACCCCGGCCGGCCTGGTCACCGTCGACGTACAGGTCGAGGACGGCGCGGCCAAGGCCGTCACGCTCACCAACGTGCCCTCCTTCTGCGTCGGCCTCGACCGCAAGGCGGAGGTACCGGGCCTGGGGACGGTGACGTACGACCTCGCCTTCGGCGGCAACTTCTACGCCTTCGTCGAACTCGACGCCCTGGGCCTGCCCTTCGACCGTGCCCGCAAGGACGACCTCCTCGCCGCAGGCCTGGCGATCATGGACGCTGTCAACGCCTCGCCCGACCGGCCCGTGCACCCCGAGCAGCCCGAGATCAGCGGCGTCAAGCACGTCTACCTCGCCGCACCCGGCTCGGACGCGCACCACTCGCGGCACGCCATGGCCATCCACCCCGGCTGGTTCGACCGTTCCCCCTGCGGCACCGGAACCTCCGCCCGCATGGCCCAGCTGCACGCCCGCGGCGCGCTCCCGCTCGACCGCGACTTCGTCAACGAGTCCTTCATCGGCACCCGGTTCACCGGCCGTCTGGTCGGCGAGACGGAGGTCGGCGGGGTGCCGGCCGTGGTGCCGACCATCACCGGCCGCGCCTGGATCACGGGCACAGCCCAGTACTTCCTCGACCCGGACGACCCCTTCCCCGGAGGCTTCCTCCTGTGACCGCCGACCAGACCTCCTTCGTCTCCCGCAACCCGGCCGCCCCCTCCGACGTCCTCGCCGAGTTCGCGGCGCCCGGTCCCACGGCCGTCGCCGGCGCCGTCGGGCGGGCCCGCGCCGCCCAGCCCGGCTGGCTGGACCAGGGCGCGGCCGCCCGCTCCTCGGCGCTCTCGGCGATCGCCGGGGCGATCGAGGCCGCCGCCGACGAACTGGCCGCGCTCGCCGTGCGCGAGGTGGGCAAGCCGGCCTCCGAGGCCCGCGCCGAAGTGGCCCGCACCGTCGCCATCTGGCGCTACTACGCCCAGGCCCCCTACGAACCCACCGGCGCCGTCCACGAGACGGCCGCCGGCCCCGGGCTGCTGCTGACCCGCCGCCGCCCGCACGGCGTCGCGGGCCTGATCACGCCCTGGAACTTCCCCTTCGCCATCCCCAGCTGGAAGGCCGCACCGGCCCTCGCGGCCGGCAACACGGTCGTCCTCAAGCCCGCGCCCGAGGCCACCGCCTGTGCCGTGCGCCTCGCCGAGCTCGTCCGGCAGGCGGTGCCGGACGGGGTGTTCGCCCTCGTGCCCGGCGGCGCCACCGAGGGCGGCGCCCTGGTCTCGGCCGCCGACGTCGTCTCCTTCACCGGCTCCACCGCCGTCGGTGACGCGGTCGCCCGCGCCGCCACCGCCCGGGGCATCCCGGTCCAGGCCGAGACGGGCGGGCTCAACGCGGCGATCGTCCTGCCCGATGCCGACATGGAGCGGGCAGCCGCGCACATCGCCGCAGCCGTCGCCGGGTACGCCGGGCAGAAGTGCACGGCCACCAGCCGCGTGATCGCCGTAGGCGCCGCCCATGAGCCCCTGCGCGAAGCCCTCGCGGAGGCGCTGCGCGCCCTGCCCGTGGGCAACCCCGCCGACCCGGCCACCGTGTGCGGCCCCCTCATCTCCGGCCCGGCCCGCGACCGGGCCGCCGAAGCCCTGGACGGGGCCTGCGTGCTCGCCGCGGGCACCGCCGCGGACGGCCCCGGCTGGTACGCGGCCCCCACGATCGTCGAAAAGCTGCCGGCCGGGCACCGGCTGCTCACCGAGGAGGTGTTCGCTCCGGTCGCCGCCCTGCTGCACGCCGACGATCTGCCGCACGCCGTACGGATCAGCAACGCGGTCCCGTACGGCCTGGTCACCTCGGTGCACACGGCCGGACTCGAAGCGGCGCTGCACGGTCTCGACCGGCTCGACACCGGCATGATCCGCATCAACGCCCCGTCCACCGGCGTCGACTTCCACCTGCCCTTCGGCGGCACCAAGGCGTCCGGACACGGGCCCCGCGAACAGGGCCGGGCGGCGCTGGACTTCTACACCTCCAGCCGCACCTACACCCTGGCCCCATGAGCGCTCCGTGACCACGTACGCTCGTTGATCCAGCCAAGTACGGACCAGCCGTGGTGCACGGTGTGAACGCCGCTGCCGACGCGGCTGCCGCACCCGGCTGCCGCACGGCGACGAAAGGGACACAGGGGACACCATGGGCCACCTCCAGCAGCGCAATCTCATCACCGCCACGGAGCGGCTGCGCGACCAGGTCGCCCATGCCCTGAGAGCCGCGCTCATCTCCGGTGAACTCCGCCCCGGCCAGGTCTACTCCGCGCCGGTGCTCGCGGAGGACTTCGGCATCTCCGCGACCCCGGTCCGCGAGGCCATGCTCGACCTCGCCCGCGAGGGCCTGGTCGAGCCGGTCCGCAACAAGGGCTTCCGGGTGACCGAGGTCAACGAGCGCGACCTGGACCAGTACACCGAGATCCGCACGCTGATCGAGGTGCCCACGACCGGACACGTCACGCGCACCGCGGCCCGCGAGGACCTCGAAGCGCTCCGCCCGGTCGCCGAGGAGATCGTGCGCGCCGCGCGCGAGCACGACCTCATCGGCTACCTGGAGGCCGACCGGCAGTTCCACCTCACCCTGCTGGCCTTCTCCGGCAACGAACGCCTCGTCGAGACCGTCGGTGACCTGCGCAAGCGCTCGCGCCTGTACGGGCTGACCGCCCTCGACCGGCGCGGCGAACTCATCCCCTCCGCCGAGGAGCACCTCGAGCTCCTCGACCTGATGCTCGCGGGCGACGCCGAAGGCGCCGAGAAGTGCATGGCACGGCACCTCGGCCACGTGCGCTCCCTGTGGGCCAAGGGCAGCGAAAGAGAGTCCTGAACCCATGAACCCGGCCTACGCGACCGTCGACCACGTCTTCGACGTACCCCTGGACCACTCCTCGCCCGGCGGACCCCGCATCGAGGTCTTCGCCCGCGAGGTCGCCGACCCGGCCCGGGCGGGCGAGCCGCTGCCCTGGCTGCTCTACTTGCAGGGCGGTCCGGGCGGCAAGTCGCCCCGGCCGTCCGCCGGTTCCCCCGGCTGGCTGGACCACGCCCTCAAGACCCACCGCGTGCTGCTGCTCGACCAGCGCGGCACCGGGCGCTCCACCCCCGTCACCGCCCGCACCGCCGCCCGCTGCGCCGACCCCGGCCGGCTCGCCGCGTACCTGGCCCACTTCCGGGCGGACTCGATAGTCGAGGACGCCGAGCTGATACGCCGCGCCCTGTGCGGCGACGAGCCCTGGGAGACGCTCGGCCAGAGCTACGGCGGCTTCCTCACCCTCACCTACCTCTCCCGGGCGCCGGAGGGGCTGCGGTCCTGCTATGTGGCGGGCGGCCTGCCCGGACTGAGCGCGACCGCCGACGAGGTCTACGCCCGCACCTACCCCCGCGTCCGGGACCGGGTCCTGGAGTTCTACGACCGGTACCCGGACGACGCGCCCCGGCTGCGCCGCATCGCCGACCTGCTCGGCGCCGGTGACGTCCGCCTTCCGGACGGCGACCGGCTCACCGTCCGCCGGCTGCGCGCCCTCGGCCTGGCCCTCGGCATGGGCGACGGCTTCGAGCGCCTGCACTGGCTCCTCGACGAGGCCCTCGACGCCGACGGTGAGCCGTCCGACGTCTTCCTCCACCAGACGGCGAACCTGACCGGCTTCCGGGAGAACCCGCTGTACGCCGTGCTCCAGGAGACGATCTACGGGCAGGGCGGGGCGCCCACGGCATGGGCGGCGTCCCGGGCGATGGCGGACCTCCCGGAGTTCGCCGACGACGCGGACCCGCTGATGCTCACCGGCGAGATGATCTACCCCTGGATGTTCCGGGACATCGCGGGCCTGCGCCCCTTCGCCGAGGCCGCCGAGCTGCTCGCGCACTCGGACGCCTGGCAGCCGCTGTACGACCCGCGCCGCCTCGCCGCCAACCGGGTGCCGGTCGCGGCGGTCGTCTACCACGACGACATGTACGTCGACGCCGGGCTCTCCCTGCGCACCGCACGGGAGGTCGGCGCGGTGCGGACATGGGTCACCAACGAGTGGGAGCACGACGGCATCGGCGCCTCGGGCGGACGGGTGCTGGCCCGGCTGATGGACATGGCCGCGGGACGCGCCTAGCGAGGATTGTCAAGAGGGCGCGTCAAGGAGGCGCATCGTTTCTCCACAAGCGGATGCATGTTCGCCTGCTGTTTACCTATCGTCTGTGATCCCTCCGCTACTCACAGAGAGCGAAATCATGGACGCATTACGGCACATCGCAGCCCACTTGGCGCTCGACCTCACCGCCGTCTGCCTGCTGACCTTCGCCATCTACTATCCGCGGCACCGCCGCCGCGACCTCGTACCGGCCTATCTCGCGCTGAACGCCGGGCTGTTCACCGTTGTCGCCGCCCTCGCCCAGGTGGGCGGCAGCGGCGGTGCGGCGCTCGGGTTCGGGCTCTTCGGAGTGCTGTCGATCGTCCGGCTGCGGTCCGACGCCGTCCAGCACGAAGAAGTCGCGTACTACTTCACCACGCTGGTGCTCGGCCTCGTCTGCGGTCTGCCGCACCTGGCGTTCTCGCTCAAGGCCGGGCTGAGCGCCGCCCTGCTCCTCGTGGTCTGGGCCGCCGACAGCCCCCGGCTCCTGGCCCGTTCGCGCCGGACGATCGTCACCCTCGACACCGTGCACGGCGACCCCGCCGCACTCCGCGCCGACCTGGCCCGGCGGCTGGGCGAGCCGCTGCACTGGACCGTCATGGAAGTCGACTACGTCCGCGATCTCTCGGTCGTCGACGTGCGCTACCGCGAGCCCGAACCGGGCGTCACCGTGCGCCGCGTCCCCGACGACGCAGCCGTGCGCCGGACCGCGCCCGCCTGGGAGTCGGCGTGACGACCGCGCAGGCGCCCCTTGCCTCGCCCGCCGCCCGGGCCGTCGGACAGGCCGTGCACGCCGCCGGTGCCATCTCCCTCGCGGAGGTCAACGAACGGGCCGAGCTGCTCGCCCGCTTCGACCGCAGCTACCTCGTGCCCGTCCCCGTGTTCCTCGACATGGCCGCGAGACTGACCGCACCCGGGCGCCCCGACGGCCCGTTCCGGGTGCTGACCATCGACGGCCGCCGCGCCTTCCGATACCACTCCGTCTACTACGACACCCCCGGCCTCCGCTCCTTCCACGACCACCGGCAGGGCCGCCGGCTCCGCTTCAAGATCCGCGAGCGGGTGTACCAGGACTCGGGGGAGCGGCAGTTCGAGATCAAGCTCAAGGGGCGGCGCGGCGACACCGTCAAGCACCGCCGCCCCCTGACCGGCAAGGACACCCCGCTCGACGCCCCGCACCGGGCCTTCCTCGCCGAGACCCTGCACCGGTCCTACGGCATCGACGCGCCCGCCGAGCTGCGCCCCTCGCTCAGCACGGACTACCTGCGGACGACCCTGGTGGCCGACGGCGAACGCATCACCTGCGACGTGGGGCTGGTCTGCGACGACCTTCGGGCGGTGCGGACCGTGCGGTGCGACACCGGTCTAGTCCTGGTCGAGACGAAGTCGGCCGGCCATCTCACCGACGCCGACCGGATATTGCACGACGCCGGGCTGCGCCCCGCCGTGTTCACCAAATACTGCGGAGCGCTCGCGGCCCTGCACCCCGCCCTCCCGGCGAACCGCTGGCGCCGGGCCGCGCGCCGCGCCTTCCGGCCCTGACCGGGGGAGACGAGCGGGGGTCGGGTCAGCGGAAGGCCGTCCGTACGACCCGCCCCGCCCGGTACACCGCACACACCTGCCGCAAGGCGCCGAGGTCGTGCACCGGATCGCCCCGCACGGCGAGCAGATCGGCGTCATGGCCGCGGGCCACCCGCCCCTTGCTGGCCCCGAGCCCGCACGACTCGGCGGCCAGCGACGTCACCGACGCCAGCGCCGAGCTGTTCGTACCGACCTGCCCGGCGAAGTACGCCACGTCGAGAGGCAGCACGTCATGCGGCTTGTACGCGTTGATCCCGGCATCCGTACAGCACACCACCCGCACGCCCCGCCGCCACATCAGCGCCTGGTTCTCCCAGTAGGGCTCGATGGTCTGCAGCACCTCCGCGGGCATCCCTTCCCGCGGCTTGACGACTGTGGCGCCGACGTACGTCCCGGCGGCGGCCATGGCGTCGATGGTCGCGAGGTCGGCTTTCACGCCCGACGGCGTCATGAACGTGCAGTGCTCGATGCCGTCGGCACCGGCCGCGACGGCATCCGCAATGCCGGCCGCACCGTGCGCGTGCGCGGTGACGGGAAGGCCCAGCCGGTGGGCCGCGTCCGTGACGGCCCGCAGTTCCGCCGGGCTGTACTGCGACCCTCCGGGATTCGAACCGGTGGTGGACATGCCCCCCGTCGCCATGATCTTCACCAGGTCCACCCCATGGCGAGCCCGCTCCCGCACGGCGGCCACGGCGGCCTCGGTCCCGTCCGCCACCCCGCCCAGATACCAGCAGTGCCCCCCGCTGCCGGTGAGCGGAGGACCGGCCGCCACGATCTGCGGCCCCAAAAGGCCGTCGGGTCCGGCATCGACGGCGGCATCGGCTTCGGCGGCGGCATGTTCCTCATATTCCTCACGCAGCCGCAGGGCGAGGTATCCGCGGTCACCGAGGTCGCGAACCGTGGTGATTCCGGCATGCAGAGCGCGGGCGGCGTGCTCGCGCATACGGGCCAGAACGGTGGCGTCGTCATCGTCGACCATCTGCCGCTCGGCGTTGCCGTTCGGGTCGAAGACGAGATGGGAATGCGCGTCCACCAGGCCCGGCAGGAGAGTGGCGTCCCCCAGGTCCGTCACCGCCACGCCCTCCGGCGGGTTCGCGCCGGTGAGATCGACGTCCGTGATCCGTCCGTGCTCGGCCAGCACCATGACCGGACCGCGATGCATCGCAGCGCCGTCGAACAAGCGCGCCGCGCGTATGGCCAAACGGGAATCGCCCACGACTGTTTCGCCCACTGTTTCTCTCCACGGTGATGGCGGATGGTCCGCTGCCCGCATGAGCCTGTGATCAGGAGTTTACGTTCTCCTCCACCACCGCCCGGTACCGGTCCCGTGCAGCCAAGTGACGTGGTCGGCAACCCGGTTGTGGGGCCTTCGCATGCATGTACAGTTGCTTGCGGCAGGCAAAGGCCCGAGGGGAGGTCATCGCGTGGACGCGGCAGCGTTGGGCGATGGCGCGGCCGAAGATGCGGCCTGCGGCACGGCCCACCACACGGACAGCCGAGATGCGTCCTGGCACCCCATCGGGGATCAATGAGCCGGCGGTGCCCGCGGACGCAGGAGAGGGTTACGCTCATGGCCAACAAGCAGGTATGGGCCATCGCCGAAGAGCTCGCCGCGCATCTCCCCGAACTTCCGCAGCCGTGGGACATCGAAAAACTCTGTGAGGCGCTGGAGCAGACGCGCGGACGCCCCTTGCGGCTCCACCCGGTCGACCTTCCCGCCCTGCCTTCGGGCGTCTGGTACGACGACGGCGCATGCGACTTCATCCTCTACCGCTCGTCGGCGGCCGGTTATTACCGGGACCACATCATCCTGCACGAGATCTGCCACATGCTCGCCGGTCACGGCGTGCCGCCCGAGGAACTGGCGGGCAGGGCGCGATCCGCCGATTCCGCAGCCGGTCCGCGCTCGGACGGCCAGGCGTGCAACGCCGCCGAAGAAGAACTCGCCGAGACCTTCGCGTCCGTGGTCCTGAAGATCGCCGGCCAGCGGCGGCCGAGGAAGGTCAGTGCCGTCGAGCGCCGGGCAGAGGAACTGCTCGGAGCCGCCGGTGCATGACGTCCCCGGCTGGGTCGAGACTCTGCGCGGGGTCATTCTCTCCATCGTCCTGGCCGTCCTGGCCCTGCGCATACCGTCCCTGCGACGTCCGCGCCAACGCCCCCTGTGGTACGTACTGCTGGCCCTGGCGACCGGGTCGTTGGCGATCCAGCCCCAGGTGGGACCCTGGATCGACGGCGCGACCGGCATCGCCAAGGCGGGCGAGCTCACCGTCACCATGGTGGCACTCACCGACTTCGCGGCCGTCTGGTGGCTCGCGGTGGCCCTGCACTCCGCGGGCCACGCCGCCCCCGCCCGGCTGCGCCGCGCCCCGGTGGTGAGCGCGGCCGCCATGGCCGTACTCGCCGTCGCCTTCTTCGCCGTCACGCCTGCCCCCGACCGCTTCGGGGCCCAGGCCCACGGCTGGTGGATCGGTTACGCGGTGGCGTGGATCGCCTATGGCGCGGTCACGGCAACGGGGGCGGCCGCGGTCTTCTGGCGGCACGGCATCACCATGCGCAGCCCGGCCCTGCGGACGAGCGTCCTGGCGCTCGCCGTCGGCACCAGCGCGGAACTGCCCTACCTGGTGATCCGCGCCATCCGGTGGTTCACCCCCCACGCGCCGTCGATGCTCGCGCTGGTCGGCTTCTGGTGCTCCTTCGCCCGCTTCGTCCTCGTCGCCCTCGGATGCTCGCTGGCCGCGCTCGAACCGCTGAGGAGGGCGTTCGCCTACTGGTACCGCAGGCAGCGCCTCCGCGGCCTGTGGCTGCTGCTCCGGCAGGCGACGCCCGAGCTCGTACTGGCGCCCCCGGGGTCGCGCGGCCTGGACCTGCTGGCGTTCGACAACACCTGGGAGCGGCTCCATCAACGGGTCGTCGACATCCGCGACAGCATCACCTTCCTGCACAACGGATGGGCCTCGCCTGCGCTGCTGGAGCAGGCCTCGCAGTACGCGGCCGGGTGCGTCGGGGAAGATGCCGGCGGCGACCGCAGTGGTCACGACGATCGCAGTGGTCAGGACCGGGAGCGCCTCCTCGCCGTGGCGTGCTGGATCGAGGCCGCGCGGCGCGACGCGCTGGCGGGCGCGCCCAAGCTCCACTGCGAGCTCGACAAGGACCTGCTGCCGGACGTGCACGCCAGCGCGTCCACCGTGCACCGCGAGATCCGTCATCTGCTGTGCCTGCACAGGGCCTTGCGGTCGCGTCCGGTACGGGCCTTCGCCGACGGCGCCCGGGAGCACACGGCGGCGGACACGCCGTCCTGAAACCCCCTCGTGCCGCCCGGGACGGACCCGGCGCGTGTCATTCGGCCTAACGGGTCCGGTTGTCCCTAGAATTGCGGAATGTTCATAGCCAGCACGTTCCCCGGAGGGGTGATCCGGTGAACAGGTCCGAGGCCACCGATACGCAGTGGGAGGGACTGGCCGAGGTCGTCCCGCTGCGTGGCCACCACGCATGGCCGTCATGGCCCGATCACCGGGCCCTGCCCGAAGAGGAGCCGGAGGAGAGCCGACGGCAGCTCGTCGTCCTGCGCGTGCAGATCTTCGCGGATGCCCGCGAGGTCGCCGAGCACCTGATGGCGGGGACCCCGGTACTGCTGGATCTCACCAGCGCCGACACCGACGTCGCCAAGCGCATCCTGGACTTCTCCAGCGGTGTCGTCTTCGGGCTGAGCAGTGGAATGCACCGAGTCGACACCAATGTGTTCCTGCTTGCCCCGGAAGGGACGGAGGTGGCCTCTGGGTACCCCGATCGTAGGAAGAGTGATCAGATGAAACGGTTTGGCTGAGCGGTTGCCCCATACGGTCCGGGTATGGACGCAAGCAGTGCCCGACCGCCCGCCGCCGGTGTCACCCTCCAGCGCCCCACCGTCACCGAACTGCGGCTTTCCTCCTTCAAATCGCACCGCAACGCCAGCTATGCGCTGGGGCCGCTCACGCTCTTCCGGGGCGCGAGCGGGAGCGGCAAGTCCAGTGCCCTCGAGGCCTACCAGACCCTCGCCCGCCTCGCGGGCGGTGACAGCCTCGACGAGGCCCTGACCCCGGTGGCAGGCGGCGCCATTGCCTGCGTACCGCAGAACGCCCGGCCCGACGCACAGGGGCGGCGCGGATTCCGGATCGGCTGCACCGTCGAGGGGCCGGCGGGGCCGGTTCGGCTGGACGTGGCCGTGCAGGCCGAGCCCGAACTGCGCGTCGTCGGCGAGCGGCTGACGGGCTCGGGGCAGACCCTGCTCTCCACGGCGCTGCGCGACCCCGGGCTGCGCCGGGTGGAAGCCGCCTGGCACACGGCGGGGTCCGTCCCCGTCACCCGGGCGCCGCTGCCCGACGACCGGCTCGGCACCGCGCTGCTGCCGCTGCGCGTGGCGGGCAAGACGCCGGGACAGCGCATGGTGCTGGACGCGGCCGAACAGGTCGTGGTCGCGCTGCGCTCGGTGTTCCCCTGTGATCCGCGCCCGGAGCTGATGCGCGCACCGGCCGCCGCGCGCGACGGTCTGCTGCGCGGCGCCTGCGACAACGTTGCCGCGGTGCTCGGGCGCACGCGCAACGAGTGCGCCACACGGCACGCGGCGCTGGTCTCGGCGGCGGAAGCCGGCTGCCGGGGGTCGGTGGAGGGGCTGACCGTCCAGCCGCTGGACGGCGGTTTCGTACGGGCCGTGCTGGCGCGGAGCGCGGGCGGGGCGACCCCGCTGGAGCGGCTGGGCGACGGGGAGCTGCGCTATCTGGCGCTGTGCCTGGTGCTGCTGACGGGGCCCGGGGTGCTGGCGGTTGACCCGGCCGCCGAGGTCCTGCCCGCACGCCAGGTCCTCACGGTGCTGGCGGACGGCTTCGACCGCTGTCTGGACGCGCGGCAGGCGCGGGAGCTGCTGGGGCTGGCGGCGCGGATGTGCGAGCGGGGGCACATCAGGCTGGTGGGGACGGTGCGAGAAGCTGCGGGCGAGGTGGCGGAGGAGGTGGCAGGGGCGTCGATGGTAGACCTGGGGACGTGACTGAAGATCTCAAGGCGCTCCAGCGCCGCCTGGCCGACTTCGCCGCGGCCCGCGACTGGCAGCCGTTCCACACCCCCAAGAACCTGGCCGCGGCGCTCAGCGTCGAGGCGTCCGAACTGGTGGAGATCTTCCAGTGGCTGACGCCCGAGGAGTCGGCGCGGGTGATGGAGAGCCCTGCCACGGCCGGGCGGGTGGAAGACGAGGTCGCGGACGTGCTGGCCTACCTGCTGCAGTTCTGCGAGGTGCTCGGGATCGACCCGCAGGCGGCGCTGTCGGCGAAGATCGACCGGAACGAACGACGGTTTCCGGTAGCCGGCGAGGCGGGCGACAAGAGTACGGATCAAGGTGACCATCACTCTACGGAGTGATTGAGTTATCCACATCGCATTTGGTATCCACAGATTTCTGAATTCCTCTGGCTTTTCCGGCGGTTAATCATCACTCTGGGTAGTGAGAGTGGGCGGACGGAAAAGCATGGGGGACGGTCATGGACGCACTGCGGCTGATCGAGGCCACGAGACGCGCCTTGGTGCAGGCCGGCGAGGTGCCGGACATCGTCGTGGAGGCATGGCAGACACAGGCGCTGGCGGAAGCCGTCGGAGGCCATCTCGCCCTCCACGGCCCCTTCGAGGCCCGGGCCGCGGCGGGCGGGCTCAGCGAGGCAGGGTGCAGGGCCTCCGGCGCGCTGCGGCAGGCCGCGCTGCGCACCGGAGGGTTACGGGCGGTACAGCTCACCGAAGTCCGCGATCCATGGGCGGCCTTGACGGCCCTCGGCGAGCTGCTGGGCGAGGTGGGGATAGCCCTGGTGGGCGTGGCCTGCGCCTGCGAGGAGGACGCCGTCTACTGGCAGTGCATCGAGGCGATCGATGCCGCCGACGAGACGAGCGACCGCGTCGGCGGGCTGCTGAGACGGCTGGCCCTGCGGGAGCGGGGAGGTGCCGCATGAAGGGAAGCGGATCAGTCGGTGCTCTCCCCGGGCCGGGGCGCGGAGTGCTCGTCGGAGTCGTCCGGCCGGGGCATCGGACGGTCGGCCGCCTGGAGATCGGCGTCGAGCTGCGACAGATCGGCGTTGAGTGCTGCCATCAGCTCCTCCATCTGCTGCAGCAGGCCCTTGGGGGCGCCCTCTTGCTGGGAAGCGGCCTGGGCGGGCGTCGCCTCGTCGGGCGCGGCTCCCTGGGTCATGGTGGCCTCCTAGGCCCTCGCCCGTCCGGTGCGGGCGGGCGGTGTTGCGGTCGTCGCTTCCGGCAGCGGACACCGGTGCGCGGGCCGGGCGGTCCGGCTCCGCCCGAGCCAACGATCACCGAAGGCGCCGGACACTGGCCGATAGCCCGTCCGCCGAAGGCCGCAGGGGAATTTCACCCGGGCGGGGTGAGCGCGGCGGCGCGGGGCGTGGTCGGTTGACGTGTGTTCGAGAGTGCAGGATGGAGGTATGGACCTGCGCATCTTCACCGAGCCCCAGCAAGGGGCGGGCTATGACACTCTGCTGACGGTCGCCAAGGCCACCGAAGAGCTGGGCTTCGACGCCTTCTTCCGCTCCGACCACTATCTGGCCATGGGGTCGGCAGACGGCCTGCCCGGGCCGACGGATGCCTGGATCACTCTGGCCGGGCTGGCCCGGGAGACCAAGCGCATCCGGCTCGGCACGCTGATGACCGCCGCGACGTTCCGGCTGCCCGGTGTCCTCGCCATCCAGGTGGCGCAGGTCGACCAGATGTCCGGTGGCCGGGTCGAGCTGGGGCTGGGCGCGGGCTGGTTCGCGGAGGAGCACCGGGCGTACGGCATCCCGTTCCCCAAGGCGAAGTTCGGGCGCCTGGAGGAGCAGCTCGCGATCGTCACCGGGCTGTGGGCGACCGAGGTCGGCAAGACCTTCGATTTCGACGGCACGCACTACCAGCTTGCCGACTGCCCGGCGCTGCCCAAGCCCGCCCAGAAGAAGGTGCCGGTGCTGATCGGCGGTCACGGTGCCACCCGCACACCGAGGCTGGCCGCCCAGTACGCCGACGAGTTCAACATCCCCTTCGCTTCCGTCGAGGACAGCGAGCGGCAGTTCGGCCGGGTGCGGGCCGCGGCCGAGGCGGCCGGGCGCCAGGAGGGCGGCCTGGTGTATTCCAACGCCCTCGTCGTCTGCGTCGGCAAGAGCGACGCCGAAGTGGCGCGGCGCGCGCAGGCCATCGGCCGGGAGGTGGACGAGCTCAAGGAGAACGGCCTGGCGGGCTCGCCCGCCGAGGTCGTGGAGAAGATCGGCCGGTATGCCGCGATCGGCTCGTCCAGGATCTACCTCCAGATCCTGGACCTGGACGACCTCGACCACCTGGAGCTGATCTCCTCGCAGGTGCAGTCACAGCTGGGCTGACCGGCCCGCAAGAGGGAGGATGAGAAGGGGAAGCGAGAAGGAGAAAGCCGAGATGTCCGCGCCCACCACACCGCTTGCCGTCGCGCTCGCCCGAGGGCCGCTGGTCCTGGACGGGGGACTGTCCAATCAGCTGGCGGCACAGGGCTGCGACCTGTCCGACGACCTGTGGTCGGCCCGGCTGCTGGCCGACGACCCGGGGCAGATCGAACAGGCCCATGCCGCCTATGTGGAGGCGGGGGCGCGGGTGCTCATCACCGCCAGCTATCAGGCGACCTTCGAAGGGTTCGCCCGCCGGGGGCTGGGGCGCGAGGAGACGGCGGCGCTGCTGCGGCGCAGCGTGGAGCTGGCCCGCCGGGCGGCCGGGCGGGCCGAGCGGGAGATGTGGGTCGCGGCGTCCGTCGGCCCGTACGGGGCGATGCTCGCCGACGGCAGCGAATACCGCGGGCGGTACGGGCT
Source organism: Streptomyces olivoverticillatus (assembly GCF_014203555.1). Classification (GTDB taxonomy): domain Bacteria; phylum Actinomycetota; class Actinomycetes; order Streptomycetales; family Streptomycetaceae; genus Streptomyces; species Streptomyces olivoverticillatus. Next base: position 81,452 of record NZ_JACHJH010000008.1, read on the forward strand.
GAGCGTGGCGGAGCTGGAGCGCTTCCACCGGCCCCGGATCGAGACGCTGGCGCAGGCCGGGCCGGACGTGCTCGCGCTGGAAACCGTGCCGGACATGGACGAGGCCCGGGCACTGCTGCGCGCGGTGCGGGGGTGCGGGGTGCCCGTGTGGCTGACGTACAGCATCGCGGGGGAGCACACCCGGGCGGGGCAGCCGCTGGCGGAGGCGTTCGCACTCGCCGCGGGCGACGACCAGGTCGTCGCGGTGGGCGTCAACTGTTGTGCGCCCGGGGACGCAGACCGGGCTGTGACGCAGGCGGCCCGTATCACCGGGAAGCCGGTGGTGCTCTATCCGAACAGCGGGGAGGGATGGGATGAGCAGACAAGAAGCTGGCGGGGCGGTTCCACCTTCGAACCCGAGCGGGTCGCCGGCTGGCAGGCGGCCGGGGCGCGGCTCATCGGCGGCTGCTGCCGCGTGGGGCCGGACCGGATCGCCGCCCTGGCCGCACACCTGGAAAACCGATAGGAAGCGGTACAGCCCGGCGGGGATAATCGGCCGTGTGTTCCTGACGATCAGTACCACCGGCACATCCGGGCGCCCCGCGACCGACCTCGGCTTCCTGCTGCACAAACATCCCGACAAGGCACAGCAGTTCTCCACCTCCCACGGCACCGCGCACGTCTTCTACCCCGAAGCGGGCGAGGAGCGCTGCACGGCGGCGCTGCTGCTGGAGGTCGATCCGGTAGCGCTCATCAGGCGCGGCAAGGGCAAGGGCCGCGGCGGCGCCCCCGACTCGGCCCTCGCCCAGTACGTCAACGACCGCCCGTACGCCGCCTCTTCGCTGCTGGCCGTGGCCATCGGCAGCGTCTTCTCCAGCGCCGTCAAGGGCCAGTGCACCGCCCGGCCCGAGCTGACGGGCGAGCGGCGGCCGTTGCGCATCGAGGTGCCCGCGCTGCCCGCGCGGGGCGGCGCCGAGCTGGTGGAGCGGCTCTTCGCCCCGATGGGCTGGGCAGTGACAGCAGAGCCGGTGGCCCTGGACGAGCGGTTCCCCGAGTGGGGCGACTCGCGGTACGTGTCCCTGGTACTGGAGGGCGAGTCCACCCTGAGGGATGCGCTGCGGCAGCTGTATGTGCTGCTGCCGGTCCTCGACGACGCCAAGCACTACTGGGTGGCGCCCGACGAGGTGGAGAAGCTGCTGCGCTTCGGCGAGGGCTGGCTGGAGGGCCACCCGGAGCAGCGCCTGATCACCAACCGCTACCTCGCCCGCCGCTGGGGGCTCACCCGCGACGCCCTCGAGCGCCTGGCCCTCGCCCGCCTCGCCGAGGCGGACGACACCGAGGCGGAGCAGCTCGACAACGCGGTCGACGAGCAGGCGGACACCGAGGACAAGCCCGTGCCGCTGGCCGTCCAGAGGCGCGAAGCCATCCTCGGCGCGCTGCGCGCGGCCAAGGCGGCCCGCGTGCTCGACCTGGGCTGCGGCCAGGGACAGTTGGTGGGGGAGCTGCTCAAGGACCAGCGCTTCACCGAGATCGTCGGCCTCGACGTGTCCATGCGCGCGCTCAAGGAAGCCTCGCGCAGGCTGCGCCTGGACCGGATGACCGAGCGGCAGCTGGCGCGCCTGCAGCTCCTGCAGGGCTCCCTGGCCTACACCGACCGGCGCCTGACCGGATATGAGGCGGCCGTGCTCAGCGAGGTCATCGAGCACGTCGACCCGCCCCGGCTGCCCGCCCTGGAGTACGCGGTGTTCGGCGCGGCCCGGCCCGCGACGGTCGTCGTCACCACACCCAACGTGGAGTACAACGTGCGCTGGGAAACCCTGCCCGCCGGGCGGGTGCGCCATGCCGACCACCGCTTCGAGTGGACCCGCGAAGAGTTCCGCGCCTGGGCCCGCACCGTCGGCGAACGGCACGGATACGACACGGAGTTCATGCCCGTCGGACCCGACGACCCCGAGGTGGGGCCGCCCACCCAGATGGCTGTCTTCTGCAAGCGCGACCGCAACGAGCCCCCGAAGAGCGAGCCCCCGAAACACGAGACCCCGAAGGAGGTGAAGGCCGCATGACCACCAACGCCACCACACTGGCCGTGCCCGACCTCTGCCTCGTGGTGCTCGTCGGCGCCACCGGATCCGGCAAGTCCACCTTCGCCGCACGGCACTTCAAGCCCACCGAGACCATCTCATCCGACTTCTGCCGGGGCCTGGTGAGCGACGACGAGAACGACCAGAGTGCCAGCAAGGAAGCCTTCGAGGTCCTGCACTACATCGTCGGCAAGCGGCTCGAAGCCGGGCGGCTGACCGTCGTGGACGCCACCAACGTCCAGCCCGAGGCCCGCAAACAGCTGGTGCACATCGCGCGCGAGCACGACGTCCTGCCCGTCGCCGTCGTCCTCGACGTTCCCGAGGACGTCTGCGCCGAGCGCAACGCCTCCCGCCCCGACCGCGCCGCGCTGTCGCGCCGCGTCATCCAGCGCCACCAGCGCGAGCTGCGCCGCTCGCTGCGCCACCTGGAGCGGGAGGGCTTCCGCAAGGTGCACCACCTGCGGGGCGTGGCCCAGGTGGAGTCGGCCGAGATCGTGCGCGAGCGCCGCTTCAACGACCTCCGCCACCTGACCGGCCCGTTCGACATCGTCGGCGACATCCACGGCTGCCGCTCGGAGCTGGAGAGCCTGCTGACCCGGCTCGGGTACGCCCTCCAGCGCGACGAGGCGGGCCGTCCCGTGGACGCGGCGCACCCCGAGGGGCGCACCGCCGTCTTCGTCGGAGACCTCGTCGACCGCGGCCCCGACAGCCCGGGCGTGCTGCGCCTGGTGATGGGCATGGTCGCCGCCGGGCACGCCCTGTGCGTCCCCGGCAACCACGAGAACAAGCTCGGCCGCTACCTCAAGGGCCGCCAGGTCAACGTGGCCCACGGCCTGGCCGAGACCGTCGAGCAGCTGGAGCGCGAGGACGCGGCCTTCCATGAGAAGACGCGGGAGTTCATCGATTCGCTCGTCAGCCACTACGTCCTCGACGGCGGCGCACTGGTGGTCTGCCATGCGGGGCTGCCCGAGAAATACCACGGTCGCACCTCCGGCCGGGTCCGCTCGCACGCGCTGTACGGGGACAGCACGGGGGAGACCGACGAGTTCGGCCTGCCGGTGCGCTATCCGTGGGCGGAGGACTACCGCGGCCGGGCCGCCGTCGTCTACGGCCACACCCCCACCCCGGTGGCTACCTGGCTGAACAACACCATCTGCCTCGACACCGGCGCCGTCTTCGGCGGCAAGCTGACCGCGCTGCGCTGGCCCGAGCGGGAGCTGGTGGACGTGGCGGCGGAGCAGGTCTGGTACGAGCCGGCGAAGCCGCTGGTGTCCGAGGCCCCGGGCGGCGCCGAGGGCCGTCCCCTCGACCTCTCCGACGTCACCGGCCGCCGCGTCGTGGAGACCCGGCACCTGGGCAATGTGGCGGTGAAGGAGGAGAACGCCGCGGCGGCCCTGGAGGTCATGAGCCGGTTCGCGAGCGACCCCCGGCAGCTGGTGTACCTGCCGCCGACCATGTCCCCCTGTGCCACCTCCAAGGAGGACGGCTATCTGGAGCACCCCAAGGAGGCCTTCGCCGCCTACCGCGCCGAGGGCGTGGCCCGGGTGATCTGCGAGGAGAAGCACATGGGCTCCCGCGTCGTGGCCCTGGTCTGCCGCGACGGGGAGGTGGCGCGCGAGCGCTTCGGGGTGCCGGACGGCGTGCCGGGTGCGCTCTACACCCGTACCGGGCGCCCGTTCTTCGACGACGCCGGCCTGACCCGCGGCGTGCTGCACCGGCTGGGCCTCGGCATTGAGGGCACGGGTCTGTGGGAGCAGCTGGACACCGACTGGCTGCTGCTCGACGCCGAGCTGATGCCCTGGTCGCTCAAGGCCGCGGGCTTGCTGCGCCACCAGTACGCATCGGTGGGCGCCGCCGCCCGCACCGTCTTCCCCGGCGCGCTCGCGGCGCTGGAGTCGGCGGCCGCGCGCGGCGTGGAGGTCTCCGCCCTGCTCGACCGCCAGCGCGAGCGCGCCACCGACGCCGCGGCCTTCACCGAGGCGTACGGGCGCTACTGCTGGCCGGCCGGTGACCGGGGCGAGGACGGGCTGGACGGCATCCGGCTGGCCCCCTTCCAGCTGCTGGCCGCCGAGGGCCGCAACCTCGCCCTGCTCCCGCACGACGAGCAGCTGGCGATGGTCGACCGCATGGTCGGGGAGGAGGGCGGCCGACTGCTGGCCCCCACCCGCCGACTGGTGGTCGACACCGGGGACGAGGCGTCCGTTGCCGAGGGCATCCGGTGGTGGCTGGAGCTGACCGCCGCCGGCGGCGAGGGCATGGTCGTCAAGCCGCTCGGGGCCCATGTGCGCGGGGAGGGCGGCAAGCTCGTCCAGCCCGGCGTGAAGTGCCGGGGCCGGGAGTACCTGCGGATCATCTACGGCCCGGAGTACACCCGCCCGGAGAACCTGGCCAAGCTCCGGATACGCCACCTCGGGCACAAGCGCTCCCTCGCCCTGCGCGAGTACGCGCTCGGCCTGGAGGCGCTGGACCGGCTGGCGGCGGGCGAGCCGCTGTGGCGGGTCCACGAGGCGGTCTTCGGGGTCCTCGCCCTGGAGTCCGAGCCCGTCGACCCCCGCCTCTAGGCGCCGGCCCGGCGGCGCGCGGCACGCGGCGGCACTCCGTGCCCCGCGTGCCGCGTGATCACGGCGCGATCAGGTCAGGATGGAGAGATGGGATTCCATGTCGATTCCGAGGCCGGGCGGCTGCGCCGCGTCATCCTGCACCGCCCCGACCTGGAGCTGAAGCGGCTCACCCCGTCCAACAAGGACGCCCTCCTCTTCGACGACGTGCTCTGGGTCCGCCGGGCCCGCGCCGAGCACGACGGATTCGCGGATGTGCTCCGCGAGCGCGGCGTCGAGGTGCACTTCTTCCAGGACCTGCTGGCGGAGAGCATGAGCGTGCCCGAGGCCCGCGCCCTGGTGCTGGACCGGGTCTTCGACGAGAAGGAGTACGGCCCGCTGGCCACCGACCACCTGCGGGCCGCCTTCGATGCCATGCCCGCCGCCGAGCTGACGTCCTGGCTGGTCGGCGGCATGACCAAGCGGGAGTTCCTGGCGCGGCACGCGGAGCCCGTCTCCGTGCGCTTCCACGTCATGGAGCGGGACGACTTCCTGATCAACCCCCTGCCCAACCACCTCTTCACCCGGGACACCTCGGCCTGGATCTACGACGGGGTGTGCATCAACGCCATGCGCTGGCCCGCCCGTTGGCACGAGACCGTGCACTACGAGGCGGTCTACCGCCACCACCCGCTCTTCGCGCCGGGTGGCTTCCACGTCTGGTCCGAGGGGCAGGCGGCCTACCCGTCCACGATCGAGGGCGGCGACGTCCTGGTCATCGGCGAGGGCGCGGTGCTGATCGGCATGAGCGAGCGGACGACCCCGCAGGCGGTGGAGATGCTGGCCCGAGGGCTCTTCGCCGCCGGTTCGGCCCGTACGATCGTGGCGCTCGACATGCCCAAGCGGCGGGCGTTCATGCACCTGGACACCGTGATGACCATGGTGGACGGAGATACGTTCACTCAGTACGCGGGGCTGGGCATGCTGCGCTCGTACACGATCGAGCCGGGGGTCGGGGAGCGGGAGCTCAAGGTCACCGACCATCCGCCGGAGCACATGCACCGCGCCATCGCCGCCGCGCTGGGCCTCGACTCCCTGCGGGTGCTCACCGCACGCCAGGACGTGCACGCGGCCGAGCGCGAGCAGTGGGACGACGGCTGCAACGTCCTGGCGATAGAACCGGGCGTGGTCGTCGCCTACGAGCGCAACGCCACGACCAACACGTTCCTGCGCAAGCACGGCATCGAGGTCATCACCATCCCGGGCAGCGAACTGGGCCGGGGCCGGGGCGGCCCGCGCTGTATGAGCTGCCCGGTGGAGCGGGAGGCCGTGCGGTGACCGACCCCGACCCTACTGCATACTGATGCGGTACGTCGTATATAGTTCCGATTTTCCGTGCAGCGCCGAACGCCGACCTAGGAGCCCACCCATGGCGACAGACCTCAAGGGCCGCCACTTTCTCAAGGAGACGGACCTCACCGCCGAGGAGTTCCACAGCCTCGTCGAACTCGCCGCCGAGCTGAAGGCCGCCAAGGCCGCGGGCACCGAGGAGCACCGGCTGACGGGCCGCAACGTCGCGCTCGTCTTCGAGAAGACCTCCACCCGCACCCGCTGCGCCTTCGAGGTCGCCGCCGCGGACCAGGGGGCCCGCACCACCTACCTCGACCCCGCCGGTTCGCAGATCGGCCACAAGGAGTCGGTCAAGGACACCGCGCGGGTGCTCGGCCGGATGTTCGACGCGATCCAGTACCGGGGGCACGGCCAGCACGTCGTCGAGGAGCTCGCCGCCTACGCGGGCGTGCCCGTCTACAACGGCCTGACCGACGAATGGCACCCCACCCAGATGCTCGCCGACGTGCTCACCATGACCGAGCACACGGCCAAGCCGCTGGAGCACGTCGTCTTCGCCTACCTCGGCGACGCCCGCTACAACATGGGCAACTCCTACCTGATCACCGGCGCCCTGCTGGGCATGGACGTGCGCATCGTGGCCCCCGAGGCGCTCTGGCCGTCCCCGGACGTCATCGCGCGCGCCCGGCAGCTCGCCGAGCACAGCGGCGCCCGCATCACGCTCACCGAGGACGTCGCCGAAGGCGTGCAGGGCGCGGACTTCATCGCCACCGACGTCTGGGTGTCCATGGGCGAGCCCAAGGAGGCATGGGACGCGCGGATCGCCCTGCTCGCCCCGTACGCGGTCACCATGGACGTGCTGCGCGCGACCGACAACCCCGCGGTGAAGTTCCTGCACTGCCTGCCCGCCTTCCACGACCTGGGTACCTCGGTCGGCCGCGAGATCTACGAGCGCCACGGGCTGACCTCGCTGGAGGTGACCAACGAGGTCTTCGAGTCCCTGCACTCCGTCGTCTTCGACGAGGCCGAGAACCGGATGCACACCATCAAGGCCGTGATGGTGGCGACGCTGGCCGACTGAGGAAGCCGAGGTACGCGCCCGGACCGAGGGGGCGGCGGGGCTCCGGCCCGGCCGCCCCTTCGCCGTGCCGGTGCGTCCTTTCTCCGGCTCTTCCTTATCGCGCACTCGTGACGACAGTCACAGAGCGGTGATAGCTTCGCGGGGCAGGCACCAGCCCGGACCAGCTCCCGGCAGAAGGAGGCCGTGCTTCATGAGTCCGTTCATCGGCTCCGCGTCCCGCACCGAGGCCTGGCGGCACTTACGCCTGACCCTCGACGACGGTGTCGCCACCATCACCCTCTCCCGCCCCGCCAAACTCAACGCCCTCACCTTCGGCGCCTACGCCGACCTGCGCGACCTCCTCCCCGAGCTCGCCCGCGACGGATCCGTACGGGCCCTCGTGCTCGGCGGGGCAGGCCGCGGCTTCTGCTCCGGAGGCGACGTCGACGACATCATCGGCGCCACCCTCGCCATGGACACCGGCCGCCTGCTCGACTTCAACCGCATGACCGGCCAGGTCGTACGGGCGCTGCGCGAATGCCCGTTCCCGGTGATCGCCGCCCTGCACGGGGTCGCCGCGGGAGCCGGGGCCGTGCTCGCCCTCGCCGCCGACTTCCGCATCGCCGACCCCACCGCGCGCTTCGCCTTCCTCTTCACCCAAGTCGGCCTCTCCGGAGGCGACATGGGCGCCGCCTACCTGCTGCCCCGCGTCGTCGGCCTCGGCCACGCCACCCGGCTGCTGATGCTCGGCGAGCCCGTGAAGGCCGAAGAGGCCGAGCGCATCGGCCTCATCAGCACCCTCACCGAGGAAGGACAGGCGCCCGCCGCCGCACAGGCCCTCGCCCGCCGCCTCGCCGACGGCCCCGCCCTCGCCCACGCCCAGACCAAGGCCCTGCTCACCGCCGAGCTGGACATGCCGCTCTCCGCCGCCATCGAGCTGGACGCCGCAACGCAGGCGCTGCTGATGCACAGCGCCGACTACGCCGAATTCCACGCGGCCTTCACCGCCAAGCGGCGTCCCGCATGGCGGGGGCGCTGACCATGCGCATCGCCGTGATCGGCGGCGGCCCCGGCGGCCTCTACGCCGCCCTGCTCCTCAAACGCCTCGATCCCGACCGTCACATCACCCTCTGGGAGCGCAACGCCCCCGACGACACCTTCGGCTTCGGCGTCGTCCTCTCCGACGAGACCCTCGGCGGCATCGAGAGCGCCGACCCGGAAGTCTACGCCGCCCTGTGCCGGGAGTTCGTGCGCTGGGACGACATCGACATCGTCCGCCGGGGCACCGTACTGCGCTCCGGCGGCCACGGCTTCGCCGCGCTCGGCCGCCACCGGCTCTTGGAGATCCTCCACGAGCGCTGCCGCAGCCTCGGCGTCACCCTGCGGTTCACCACCGAGGCCCCGCCCGCCGCCGAACTCGCCCGCACCCACGACCTGGTCGTCGCCGCCGACGGCGTGCACAGCCGTACGCGCGACGCTCACGCCGACATCTTCCGCCCTATCCTCACCACACACCGCTGCCGCTACATCTGGCTCGCCGCCGACTTCGCCCTCGACGCCTTCCGCTTCGAGATCGCCGAGACCCGCCACGGCGTCATGCAGCTGCACGCCTACCCCTACGCCCGCCCGTCACCCGACCACCACCCCACAACGAGGCCCTCCGGGCCGCACCTTCCCGATGGCGCCAGCACCGTCATCGTCGAAATGCGGGAGGAGGTGTGGCGCGCCGCCGGACTCGACCGGTGCGGCGAACAGGCCTCCATCGACCTGTGCGGCACCGTCTTCGACAGCCTCCTCGGCGGCCGCCGCCTGCGCTCCAACCGCTCCGCGTGGACCGCCTTCCGCACGGTCGTCAACGAGCGCTGGTGCCACGGCAACACCGTCCTGCTCGGCGACGCCGCCCACACCGCCCACTTCTCCATCGGCTCCGGCACCAAACTGGCCGTCGAGGACGCCCTCGCGCTCGCCGCCCGGCTCCAGCACACGCCCTCGGTCCCCGAGGCGCTGGCGGCGTACGAGGCGCAGCGGCGGCCGGCCGTCGAGTCCACCCAGCGCGCCGCCAGGGCCAGCCTCGAATGGTTCGAGGAGCTCGCGGCGCACCGGGACCAGCCGCCGCGCCGGTTCGCCTTCTCCCTCCTCACCCGCAGCCGCCGCGTCACCCACGCCAACCTGTGCCTGCGCGATCCGGCCTTCGTCGCGGCAGTCGAGGCCGAGGCGGGCGTGCCGCCGGGCACGCCCCCGATGTTCACGCCCTTCCGGCTGCGCGGCCTGACCCTGCGCAACCGCGTCGTCGTCTCCCCGATGGACATGTATACGGCGGTCGACGGCACCCCCGGCGACTTCCACCTCGTCCACCTCGGCTCGCGGGCTCTGGGCGGCGCGGCCCTCGTCATGACCGAAATGGTGTGCGTCAGCGCCCGGGGCCGGATCACGCCGGGCTGTACGGGGCTGTACGCGCCCGAGCACGAGCGTGCCTGGCGTCGCATCACCGGCTTCGTCCACGAGCGGGCCCCCGGTACCGCCATCGGCGTCCAGCTGGGCCACTCCGGCCGCAAGGGCTCCACCCGGCTGATGTGGGAGGGTATCGACGAGCCGCTGCCGCACGGCAACTGGCCCCTGGCCGCAGCCTCGCCGCTGCCCTACCGGCCCGGGGTCAACCAGACCCCGCACGCCCTCGACGCCGCCGAAATGGCGGAGATACGCGCGGAGTTCGTCCGCTCGGCCGAGGCCGCCGCCCGCGCCGGCTTCGACCTGCTCGAACTGCACTGTGCCCACGGCTACCTGCTCTCCGGCTTCCTCTCCCCGCTCGCCAACCACCGCACCGACGCCTACGGCGGCTCACTCGCCGGCCGCCTCGCCTACCCCCTGGAGGTCTTCGACGCCGTGCGGGCCGCCTGGCCCGCCGACCGGCCCATGACGGTGCGTATCTCCGCCACGGACTGGGCCCAAGGGGGCACCACGGCCGACGACGCGGTCGTCATGGCGCGGGCCTTCGCCGAGCACGGGGCCGATGCCGTCGACGTGTCCACCGGGCAGGTGGTTCTTCACGAGCGGCCCGCCTACGGCAGGTCGTACCAGGTGCCGTTCGCCGAGCGGATACGGCGCGAGGCGGGCGTGCCGGTCATCGCGGTGGGCGCCATATCGTCGTGGGACGACGTGAACTCCCTGATCCTGGCCGGGCGGACCGACCTGTGCGCGCTCGGACGCCCGCACCTGTACGACCCGCAGTGGACGCTGCACGCGGCCGCCGAGCAGGGCTACACGGGCCCCGGTGCCCCGTGGCCCGTGCAGTACCGCGCGGGCAGCCGCAGACCGCCCACGGGCCGGGGGGTGTGAGAGCGGAGCACCTACGCCGGCGCTGCGCCCACGAACTGTGCCCCCGCGTCCCGCAGCCGCCCGTGCAGCGCCGCGAAGACCCGGGCCGCCCGCCCGCCCGGCCACTCGGCGGGAAGCAGCGAGGCCGGCAGCCCCGGGTCCGCGTACGGCAGCCGCCGCCAGGAGTCCAGCGCCAGCAGGTAGTCGCGGTAGGCGGCCTCCGGCGGCACCGGACGCCGCCGCGCCCAGCGGCGCAGTACGGGCTCGTGGGCGTCCAGGAACGCCCGGTGCTGCGTGGCCAGCGCCTCCAGGTCCCACCAGCGGGCCACCGAAGCGGCGGTGGGCTCGAACCCCAGGTGGCAGCCGCGGAACAGATCGACGTAACGGTCCAGATCCAGCCGTTCCAGCGTGTGCCGGGTCTCCTCGTGTACGTGCGCGGGGGCGATCCACACCCCGGGCGCGGCCGTCCCGAAGCCGAGCCGGGAGAGTCTGGAGCGCAGCAAGTGCCGCTTGTGCCGCTCCTGTTCGGGCACCGAGAAGACGGCCAGCAGCCAGCCTTGGGCGGAACGGGCGGCGGGGCGCCCGTAGATGCGCCGGTCGCCGTCCGCCAGCAGCTCGCGGGCGGCGGACGAGAGCCCGTACCCGGCGGCGCCGTCCGCCGTGCGCCCGGCCACGAGCAGCCCGCGCCGCTTGAGCCGGGAGACGGCGGAGCGCACCGACGGCGAGTCGACGCCCACCGTGCCCAACAGCCGGATCAGGGAGGCGATCGGGACCGGGCCGGCCGGGGCTTCGGCGCTGCCGCGCCCGTAGGCGCCGTAGAAGGTGACGATGAGGGACCGTGGAGTGTGCGGCGGTTGCTGGTCGGTCAGGCGCTGGTCAGTCACGGGGAAACTGTAAAGCGCCTGTGCGCAGCCGGAATCGCTGCAGTTTGCCGGTGGGCGTGCGCGGCAGGGAGTCGAGGAACTCGATCTCGCGAGGGCACTTGTAGGGAACGATCTCCTTTTTGGTGAACTCCCGCAAATGCGCAGCGGTTTCCCCGGTGCGCGGGACGCCGGGCCGCAGGACGACGAAGGCGACGACCGCCGCGCCGCGGTGCGCGTCCGGACGGCCGACGACGGCCGCTTCGAGGACGTCCGGGTGGCGCAGCAGCGCCTCCTCGACCTCGGGGCCCGCGATGTTGAGACCGGCGGAAATGATCATGTCGTCGGCGCGGGCCACGAAGCGCAAGTAGCCGTCCGGTTCGCGGATGTAGGTGTCGCCCGTCAGGTTCCAGCCGTCGCGGACGTAGGCGGCTTGTTGCGCGGGTGCTCCCTGCGCGCCGGTCAGGTAGCGGCAGCCGGTGGGGCCGCGCACGGCCAGCAGGCCGGGTTCGCCGTCGGGTGCGGGGCGGCCGTCGGGGCCGAGGACGCGCGCCTCGTAGCCGGGCACCGGAAGGCCCGTGGCACCGGGGCGGGCGGCGTCGTCGGCCGCGGAGACGAAGATGTGCAGCATTTCGGTGGTGCCGATGCCGTTGATCAGGCGCAGTCCGGTCGCGCCCCGCCAGTCGTGCCAGAGGTCGGCGGGCAGGTGCTCGCCCGCCGAGACGCATCTGCGCAGCGAGGAGGTGTCGTACGAGCCGAGCGGTTCGAGCATGGCGCGGTAGGCCGTGGGGGCGGTGAACAGCACGGTGACGCGGTGGCGTTCGACGTCGGCCAGCAGCTGCTGCGGCCCCTGCCAGTCGGCGAGCAGCGCCGAGGCGCCGGCGCGGAGCGGGAAGACGACCAGACCGCCGAGGCCGAAGGTGAACCCCAGGGGTGGGCTGCCCGCGAAGACGTCGTCGGGGCGCGGGCGCAGGACGTGCGCGGAGAAGGTGTCGGCGACGGCCAGCACGTCCCGGTGGAAGTGCGTGCAGCCCTTGGGTGCTCCGGTGGTGCCGGAGGTGAACGCGATCAGTGCGACGTCGTCGGCGGAGGTGTCCGAGGCCGCATAGGATGCGGGTTTGTTTGCCGAGAGCCGCAGAAGGTCGTCCGCACCGTCGCCGCCGAAACGAGTAATCCGTAAGTGTGGCACCGCAGCGGACACCAGGTCGTCGGCCGATCGGGTGTCACACAGGGCGTGCCGGACGTCGGCCAGGCGGCAGATCGCCGCCAGTTCCTGCGGCCGCTGGGCGGCCAGGACGGTCACGGCCACGCCGCCTGCCTTCATCACCGCCAGCCAGCAGGCCGCGAGATGGGGTGTGGTCGGACCGCGCAGCAGCACCCGGTTGCCTGGCCGCACGCCGAGGTCGTCGGTGAGGGTGTGCGCGATCCGGTCGACGCGGCGGGCGAGTTCGCCGTACGACCACACGGTCCCGTCCCTGTCCCGCAGGGCGGGCCGGTGCGGGCCGAGCCGGGCGATCGTCGCATCCAGCAGCTCCGCACCGCAGTTGAGCCGGTCGGGCGGACGCAGGCCGGGTGGCGCGCCGGGCAGGTCGAAGCGGAGGTCCGGCCACTGCTCGGTGGGCGGGAGGTGGTCCCGCGGGAAAGTGTCGGCATGCGCCGACGGCGAGAGTTCCATCGCGGATGCGCCCCCTCGCGCCGAGGAAGAAGGAGGTGAACGGGGGTCTTGCCAGCGATACGGATCCGCTGTCAGCGTAGCGACTTGGTGACGGCAGTCAACCGAGCGCGATAAGTGTGCTCAGAGGGAGGGCGGTCCGGTGACGACACCGTTCGCACTGGATGCCGGACAGCGCGCCTGGTGCGCCGAGCTGCGCGAGCTGGCGGCGCGACGGCTGCGGCCACTGGCGGACCGGGGCGCGCCCGGCCGCGTCAACCGGCTGCTGATCAGGGAGCTCGCCGAACTCGGCCTGCTGGCAAGGGTCTTGCCGCTTCACAGCTCGGTCGGCGCCATGGACCTGTGCCTGCTGCGGGAGTCGCTGGCCCAGGAGTGTACGGAGGCGGAAACCGCCCTCGCGCTGCAGGCCTTGGGCAGCCACCCCGTGGTGCGGTACGGCACGGACGCGCAGCGTTCGCGATGGCTGCCGGAGGTCGTCGCGGGCCGCGTGGTCGCCGCCTTCGCGCTCAGCGAGCCCGGGGCGGGCTCCGACGCGGCGGCGCTGTCCCTGCGGGCCGAACCGGACGGGGCGGGCTGGCGGCTCACCGGCGACAAGTGCTGGATCTCCAACGCCCCGGAGGCCGACCTCTACACCGTCTTCGCCCGTACCGGCCCGGCGCCCGGCGCCCGCGGCATCACCGCCTTCCTCGTGCCCGCGGACCGTCCAGGCCTCACGGGCCGGCCGCTGGAGATGCTCGCCCCGCACCCGGTCGGCGCGCTCGCCTTCGACGCGGTGCCGGTCGGCCCCGACGACGTCCTCGGCGAGGTCGGCGAGGGCTTCCGGGTGGCGATGGGCACGCTGGACCTGTTCCGGCCGAGCGTGGGTGCCTTCGCCGTGGGCATGGCGCGGGCGGCTCTCGGCGCGGCCGTGGCGCACGCGGGCCGGCGACAGGCGTTCGGCGGGCCGTTGAAGGACTTGCAGGCCGTCTCGCACCGGCTGGCCGACATGGCCACCCGCATCGAGGCCGCCGCCCTGCTCGTCCATGCGGCCGCCGCGGCCTACGACGCGGGCGAGCCCGGCGTGGCGGGACGCTCGGCCATGGCCAAACTCTTCGCCACCGAGACCGCGCAGGAGGTCGTGGACGCCGCCGTCCAGATCCACGGCGCCCGCGCGCTGGAGCGCGGTCACCTCCTGGAACACCTCTACCGGGAGGTGCGTGCGCCCCGGATATACGAGGGGGCGAGCGAGGTACAGCGCACGATCATCGCAAGGGAGTTGTACCGGCGGCATGACGGAGCCGGGAAGCGCGTGAAGGAGGAGCCGTGCCGGTGAACGAGGAGCCGGCCACGCCGGCGGGCCTGGAACGGATCAACCCCGCCGGGCTCTGTCCGCCCACGGGCTTCACCCACGCCGTCACGGCCACCGGCGGCCGCCTGGTCTTCCTCGCCGGCCAGACCGCGCTCGACGCGCACGGCACGCTCGTCGGCGGTGGCCTCCCCGAGCAGTTCGAGCGGGCCCTGGCCAACCTCCTGGCCGCCCTGCGCGCCGCCGGGGGCGGGCCGGAGCACCTGGCACGGATGACCGTCTACGCCACGGACTTGGGCGCCTACCGCGCGCACGCTCCCGAACTCGGCCGGATCTGGCGGGCCCTTGCGTGCCGCGACTACCCGGCCATGGCCGCCGTCGGTGTGGTCCGGCTCTGGGACGAGGAGGCCCTGATCGAACTGGACGGGGTGGCCGTGCTGCCCGAGGACGGTGCGCCGGGTACCGGATAGCCCTCGGCCCCGGGCCGTGCTGCCCGGGGCCGAGGGTGTCTGTGCGCGCGAGGGTCAGCAGCCGGCCGTGGCGTTCCAGACGATGCTCACGTCCGAGGGCGCCGCCCAGACGGTTCTGGGCTCCACGCACTGCTGGCCGCTGATGCCCTCCATGTACTGGTAGTGGACGGTGACGGGGGTGTCGGTGCAGTTGTTCCAGTAGTTGATGTTGTCGGTGCGAGACCAGCCGCACGGCTGGGACGACGCCGCAGCAGCGGGGGTGGAGGCCATCACCGGTGCGGCGGCGGTCATCAGGGCCGCCCCGGCGGCCGCGACGGCGAGAACCTTGGGCAGAACGCGAGTGCTCTTCATCATGTGAGCCAGCGTCCTGACCCCGGACATGTTTCCTCTATATTGCGGCGGAGGATGCGACCTGTGGCGGCCCGATGTCGTCCGAACTGCCGCCGGGTTGAGGCGCGGTGTGTCGTCAGATGTCGCGGAACGTCTCGATCTGCGCGCCGATCGAGTTGAGCCGCTCGGCCAGGTCCTCGTAACCCCGGTTGATGACGTACACGTTGCGCAGCACCGACGTGCCCTCCGCCGCCATCATCGCCAGCAGCACGACGACCGCGGGCCGCAGCGCGGGCGGGCACATCATCTCCGCCGACCGCCAGCGCGTCGGCCCCTCGACCAGCACCCGGTGCGGGTCGAGCAGCTTGACGTCCGCACCGAGCCGGTTGAGGTCGGTGAGGTAGATGGCGCGGTTGTCGTAGACCCAGTCGTGGATGAGGGTCTGGCCCTGGGCGGCGGCGGCGATGGCCGCGAAGAAGGGCACGTTGTCGATGTTGAGGCCGGGGAACGGCATCGGGTGGATCTTGTCGATGGGCGCCCGCAGTTTGGAGGGGCGCACGGTCAGGTCCACCAGCCGCGTCCGGCCGTTGTCCGCCCGGTACTCCGCGCTGCGCTCGTGGTCGAGGCCCATCTCCTCCAGGACGGCCAGCTCGATCTCCATGAACTCGACCGGCACCCGGCGGATCGTCAGCTCCGACTCCGTCACCACGGCGGCGGCCAGCAGGCTCATCGCCTCGACCGGGTCCTCGGAGGGCGCGTAGTCCACGTCGCGGTCGATGGTGGCCACGCCGTGCACGGTGAGCGTGGTGGTGCCGACGCCCTCGACCCGTACGCCCAGCTCCTCCAGGAAGAAGCACAGGTCCTGGACCATGTAGTTGGAGCTGGCGTTGCGGATGACGGTCACGCCGTCGTGCCGGGCGGCGGCCAGCAGGGCGTTCTCGGTCACGGTGTCGCCGCGCTCTGTCAGCACGATCGCCCGGGTGGGTGCGACCGAACGGTCGACCTGGGCGTGGTAGGTGCCGTCGGTGGCGGTGATCTCCAGGCCGAAGTGGCGCAGCGCCGTCATGTGCGGCTGGACGGTGCGGGTGCCGAGGTCGCAGCCGCCCGCGTACGGGATCTTGAAGTGGTCCATCCGGTGCAGCAGCGGGCCGAGGAACATGATGACGCTGCGGGTGCGGCGGGCCGCCTCGGTGTCCATGGCGGCCAGGTCGAGCTCGGCGGGCGGCACGATCTCCAGGTCGTTGCCGTCGTTGATCCAGCGGTGCCGGACGCCGATGCTGGCGAGCACCTCCAGGATCCGGTAGACCTCCTCGATCCGTGCCACGCGCCGCAAGGTGGTGCGGCCGGCGTTGAGCAGCGTGGCGCACAGCAGGGCCACGCAGGCGTTCTTGCTGGTCTTGACGTCGATGGAGCCGGAGAGACGGCGCCCGCCGACGACCCGCAGATGCATGGGGCCGGCGTATCCCAGGGAGACGATTTCGCTGTCGAGCGCCTCGCCGATACGGGCGATCATATCAAGGCTGATGTTCTGATTTCCGCGCTCGATGCGGTTGACGGCGCTCTGGCTGGTTCCGAGTGCGTCCGCGAGCTGACTCTGGGTCCAGCCGCGGTGCTGGCGCGCGTCACGGATGAGCTTGCCGATACGGCCGAGGTAGGCGTCTGTCATGAGGCAGACGGTATCTCAGATATGAGATTTCTTCTCTTCGTGCATAGCCTCTCCACTTGTTCTACTACTATGCGAATAACTTGGAGGTGTGATGACTCGAACCGGAGCTCGCGCGCACGCCGTGCGCCGTCTGCTCATCGCCTTGGCGCCCCACGCGCTGGCCTGCGCCGTCTTCCTGGCGGTCTTCATGGCCCGCCGTGATCAGCTGCCCGACCCCTTGGCCACGCACTTCGCCGGTGCCGGACACGCCGACGGCTTCACCACTGCGGGCGCCTTCCTGTATCAGGGGCTCGCCCTGATGGCCGTACCCGGAGTGCTGCTCGCGGCGCTCGCCTACGCGCTCGACGCCAGACCCGGCAGGGCGGCCACGGCCGTGGGGTACGGGGTCGCCGGGTTCCTCGGCTCCATGCTGACCTCGGTCGTCCTGGGCAACGCGCATGCGGGCTCCGCCGAACGGGCCCACCTCGCACTCTGGGAACCGGCCGCGGCCCTCGCGGTGGGGGCTGCGGCGGGCGCGGTGGGATGGCTCCTCGCGGGCCGGGGCCTGCCGCCGCGGGACGAGGCTCCCGTGCCGCCCGGCCCGGCGGCGCCGAGCCTGACGCTCGGCAAGGGGGAGAGCGCCGCATGGACCCGCTCCGTCGCCTCGCGCCCGCTGCGCATCGCCGGTCTGGCGCTCCTGGCCGCCGGAGGGGCGCTTGTTCCGCTCGTGGGCTGGGGTGCGGGTGTCTCCCTGTTCGCCGGGGGGCCGCTGGTGCTCCTGCTGTCCGGCGCGCGCGTCACCGTCGACCGGCACGGCCTGACCGCGAACGTACCGGGCCTGCCCCGCCCCCGGCTGCGCATCCCCCTCGCCCGGATCGAGACGGCGACGAGCCGTCATGTCGACCCGCTGCGCGACCTCGGCGGCTGGGGCTACCGCGCGGTGCCCGGCCGCAGCGGTCTCGCCTTCCGCTCCGGCGAGGCGCTGGTGGCCCGCCTGACCACCGGCAGCGAGTTCGTCATCACCGTCGACGACGCCGCCACGGCCGCCGCCCTCCTGAACGCCCTCGCGGACCGCGACCACGCCGAAACCGGGGCCTGACGTGCTGATCCGCCTCGACCCCGCCTCCCCGCTCCCTCTGGGCGACCAGATCGCCGCGGCCGTCCGCGGCGCCATCGCCGACCACTCCGTCCAGCCCGGCGAACGCCTCCCCGCGGCCCGCACGCTGGCGAACTCGCTGGGCGTCAACGTCCACACCGTGCTGCGGGGGTACCAACGCCTGCGCGAGGAAGGCCTGATCGAACTGCGCCGCGGCCGCGGAGCGGTAGTGAGCACCGACGGCGCACCACCGGGCCGCGCCCGGCTGATGGAGGGCATCCGCGGCCTGGTGACGGAGGCGCGGGGCCTGGGGCTCTCGGACGAAGAGGTCCTGGACCTCGTACGAACGGGGCTGTCGGGGGTGTGAGGACGGGTCAGAACTCCGAGGTGTCGAGATCGAGGTCGAAGGGGGCGGGGAGGTGGATGGGGGTGCCGAAGGGGCGGGGGCCGTCCGACCGCGCGTACCCGAGTTCTCCCGGCTCGCTGAACAGGGTGCATGAACGCTCCTGCCGGTCCACGAGCAGGTAGAGCGGGGCACCGAACTCTGCGTAGCGGCGGCGCTTCACGATCCGGTCGGTGTCGCCGTTGGAGTCCGAGGTGACTTCGACGATCAGCAGGGTCTGATCAGGGGTCAACGCTCCTGCGTCTTCGGCCAAGTCCTCGGGCACGACAGCAATGTCTGGGATATACCAGTTGGGGGAGCCGGGGAGGTCCAAGTCGCCGGAGCCCGACATGCAGCCCAACTTCTCCACCGTGGAATCGATCTGCCGACGGATCGAGTGTGCCGCGGATTCAGGGCCCCAGCTCGGCGACTTCAAGGTAATGACCCCCTCTACGATCTCCGCCCGGTCTCCCCGGACGCGCTGGATCGCATACTTGAGTGCGGTTTCGGGGTCGTCGGCCGAGTACGTGTGCGGTCGTGAGCCAATCGGTTGTGAGCTCATTCGGTCCTCCCGCGGACATCGTGACTGCAGCATGACGACTGTCCTAGGTCTACGGCCATCAGCTCCACTGCCCCGCCCATTCGGCCCAACAGTCACTCGCACTGATGAACCAATGCCCGCCTGCTCAACCCTCCCGCGCCCGCGAAGAGTCGGGCCCAGTTACTTCAGCGGTCCCCTGTCCGTAAGGCTGTAGCCGCCCGCCACGACCGTTGCGCCGGGCGCCGGGGCCATGCACTTCTTCAGTGGGAGTTCGCCCTTCTCCGCGCCCCCGGACAGCCCGATCCGGCTCGGCCCGGCGTTCTTGCCGGCGACGTAGACGCTCACGCCCATGCGGATGTGCCGCTTCAGATAGCCCGCCTTCTCCCACGGGCCGCCGGGGGTGGTGCGGACGAGTGTGCCGGTCACGGTCGCGACCGGGCCGCCGGTGGTCAGGCAGTCGACGGTGAACTCGCCCCAGTTCTCGGACGCCGGCTGCCCGTTCATGGCGTCCGTGCGGTGCGAGATGCGGAAGGTGCCCTCGGACCGGACGGGGAGGTGGCCCGCGCCGTAGAAGGAACGGGCGTCGACGGTGATGCGGATGTCGTTGCCCGGCATGGGGTAATCCATGCGGCCCCATCCCGTGAGGCTCGACGTGCTCGTGATCGGCGGCTCGCCTCCGGCGGGGCTCGCCGCCGTTGCCGGGACGGCGGTCACGGCGGCCGTGGCGGTCAGGGCGGCGGCTAGCGCCAGGAAGGTGAGCGTGCGCGGGACCCGTATGGACACGTGATGCTCCGGTTCTGGAGGCGGATCGGGGACGTTCTCGATCTTGGCTGACAGGGGTGTTCCCTGCCGTCGCTCCCCGGGGCGAGATCGTGGGGGCGCCGCCTCCGCCGCGCGGGGGAACCGTGGGTATACGTGGGTCGGACGGTGCGCGGGCGACAAGGGGACAGGCCCGCTCGGCCTATCCGGGCATGACCGATCGGCAGTGATGTATTAGAGTTATCTCGACATCGAGATATCTGCCGAGAGGCGTACCGCCATCGCATCGCTAAGGTGAACCTAACTTAGGCGTACCTTAGCGGATGGGCGTGGCGTTGGGGCGGCAGGATGGCCGCAGTACGCGAATTCATGCATGAAGGAGACTGTCGTGTCGGCGAACAGCTTCGACGCCCGCAGCACGCTGCAGGTGGGCGACGAGTCGTACGAGATCTTCCGGCTGGACAAGGTCGAGGGCTCCGCACGCCTTCCCTACAGCCTGAAGGTGCTGCTGGAGAACCTGCTCCGCACGGAGGACGGCGCGAACATCACCGCCGACCACATCCGCGCGCTGGGCAGCTGGGACTCCCAGGCCCAGCCCAGCCAGGAGATCCAGTTCACGCCGGCCCGCGTGATCATGCAGGACTTCACCGGTGTGCCCTGCGTCGTCGACCTCGCCACCATGCGCGAGGCCGTCAAGGAGCTCGGCGGCGACCCGGCGAAGATCAACCCGCTGGCCCCGGCCGAGCTGGTCATCGACCACTCCGTCATCGCCGACAAGTTCGGCACCAAGGAAGCCTTCGGCCAGAACGTCGAGCTGGAGTACGGCCGCAACAAGGAGCGCTACCAGTTCCTGCGCTGGGGCCAGACCGCCTTCGACGAGTTCAAGGTCGTCCCCCCGGGCACCGGCATCGTCCACCAGGTGAACATCGAGCACCTGGCCCGCACCGTCATGGTCCGGGGCGGCCAGGCCTACCCCGACACCCTCGTCGGCACCGACTCGCACACCACCATGGTCAACGGCCTCGGCGTGCTCGGCTGGGGCGTCGGCGGCATCGAGGCCGAGGCCGCGATGCTCGGCCAGCCGGTCTCCATGCTCATCCCGCGCGTCGTCGGCTTCAAGCTGACCGGCGAGCTGCCGGCCGGCACCACCGCCACCGACCTCGTCCTCACGATCACCGAGATGCTGCGCAAGCACGGCGTCGTCGGCAAGTTCGTCGAGTTCTACGGCGAGGGCGTGGCCGCGACGAGCCTCGCCAACCGCGCCACCATCGGCAACATGTCGCCGGAGTTCGGCTCCACCGCCGCGATCTTCCCGATCGACGGCGAGACCCTGAAGTACCTCAAGCTCACCGGCCGCTCCGAGCAGCAGGTCGCGCTGGTCGAGGCGTACGCCAAGGAGCAGGGCCTCTGGCTCGACCCGGCCGCCGAGCCCGACTTCTCCGAGAAGCTCGAGCTCGACCTCTCCACGGTCGTCCCCTCCATCGCCGGCCCGAAGCGTCCGCAGGACCGCATCGTCCTCGCCGAGGCCGCCGCGCAGTTCGAGCGGGACGTCCTCAACTACGTCTCCACCGCCGACGAGGCGGGCGAGGAGTCCTTCCCGGCCTCCGACTCCCCGGCTGCCGCCGACGGTGTGCCGACCAACCCGGTCACCGTCACCGCCCCCGACGGCACGACGTACGAGATCGACCACGGCGCCGTCACCGTCGCCGCGATCACCTCCTGCACCAACACCTCGAACCCCTACGTCATGGTCGCCGCCGCGCTCGTGGCCAAGAAGGCGGTCGAGAAGGGCCTGACCCGCAAGCCGTGGGTCAAGACCACCCTCGCCCCGGGCTCCAAGGTCGTCACCGACTACTTCGACAAGGCGGGCCTGACCCCCTACCTCGACAAGGTCGGCTTCAACCTCGTCGGCTACGGCTGCACCACCTGCATCGGCAACTCCGGCCCGCTGCCGGAGGAGGTCTCCAAGGCTGTCAACGACCACGACCTGGCCGTCACCTCGGTGCTCTCCGGCAACCGCAACTTCGAGGGCCGGATCAACCCCGACGTCAAGATGAACTACCTGGCGTCCCCGCCGCTGGTCGTCGCGTACGCCCTCGCGGGTTCCATGAAGGTGGACATCACCAAGGACGCCCTCGGCATCGACACCGACGGCAACCCGGTCTACCTCAAGGACATCTGGCCGTCCGAGGCCGAGGTCAACGACGTCGTGGCCAACGCCATCGGCGAGGACATGTTCAACAAGTCCTACAGCGACGTCTTCGCGGGCGACGCCCAGTGGCAGGCCCTGCCGATCCCGACCGGCAACACCTTCGAGTGGGACGCCGAGTCCACCTACGTCCGTAAGCCCCCGTACTTCGAGGGCATGACGATGGAGACCACCCCGGTCACGGACATCGAGGGCGCCCGCGTCCTGGCCAAGCTGGGCGACTCGGTCACCACCGACCACATCTCCCCGGCCGGTGCCATCAAGGCCGACACCCCGGCCGGCAAGTACCTCACGGAGCACGGCGTCGAGCGCCGCGACTTCAACAGCTACGGCTCCCGCCGCGGCAACCACGAGGTCATGATCCGCGGTACGTTCGCCAACATCCGCCTGCGCAACCAGATCGCGCCGGGCACGGAGGGCGGCTTCACCCGCGACTTCACCCAGGCCGACGCGCCGGTGTCGTTCATCTACGACGCCTCGCGCAACTACATCGAGCAGGGCATCCCGCTGGTCGTCCTGGCCGGCAAGGAGTACGGCTCCGGCTCGTCCCGCGACTGGGCCGCCAAGGGCACCGCGCTGCTCGGCGTCAAGGCCGTCATCGCCGAGTCCTACGAGCGCATCCACCGCTCCAACCTCATCGGCATGGGCGTCCTCCCGCTGCAGTTCCCCGAGGGCGCCTCGGCCGAGGCACTCGGCCTGACCGGCGAGGAGACCTTCACCTTCACCGGTGTGACCGAGCTCAACGAGGGCCGCACGCCCCGCACGGTCAAGGTCACCACCGACACCGGTGTCGAGTTCGACGCGGTCGTCCGCATCGACACCCCCGGTGAGGCGGACTACTACCGCAACGGCGGCATCATGCAGTACGTGCTGCGCAGCCTGATCCGCAAGTAAGCGGCAGACAGGCAAAAGGGCCGCACCCCGCGCGGGGTGCGGCCCTTCCTGCTGTCCGGAGGCGGACCCGGGCGGCCGGGATTCGGCTCGGTCAGGCCGAACGCCCGCCGTGGCCCAGCAGCTCCACCTCCGCCAGGGACGCCTCACCGCCCAGGGGACGCAGCCGGTAGCGCTCGTATGCCGTGGGGTCGTGGAGAGTGAAGACACGGGTCTGACGGTCCCAGGCGAACTTCTCGCCGGTGCGGCGGTCGACCTCGTGCCAGCCGTCGCCGTCCGCCGAGCCCTCCAGGACCCAGCCGGCCGGGGCCCGGGCGCGGTCCGCGGAGGTGAGGGTGTAGGAGGTGATCCTCGAACCGGGTGCCACCTCCAGCTCCGCGGAGGTGAAGACCTCGTCCGTACGGGAGGTGTTGTCGGTGAGGGCCGAGCCGTCGGGCACGGTCATGTCGCTCTCGGGCGAGGGCACCTCGTCGTCCTTGCTGATGGAGGTGGGCCCGGCGTCCTCGCCCGAGCCCCAGGCGGACGGCCGCGGGCCCATGGTGAACTCCAGCGTCCCGCCCTTGGCCAGCAGCGCGTGCGGGAGCGCGGTGGAGTTCCAGGGGCGGCCGTTGAACCGCACCGACTGCACGTAGACGTTGCGGGCGCTGTTGCGCGGCGCCCTGATCTCCAGGGTGTGGCCGTTGTCCATGCGGACCGTCGCCCTGGTGAACAGCGGCGAGCCCACGGCGTACTCGCCCTGGCCCATCACCAGCGGGTAGAAGCCCAGCGCGCCGAAGACGTACCAGGCGGACATCTCGCCGTTGTCCTCGTCGCCCGGATAGCCCTGGCCGAGCTCGCTGCCCAGGTAGAGCCGCGACATGACCTCGCGGACCTTCTCCTGCGTCTTCCAGGGCTGCCCGGCCGCGTCGTACACGTAGGCGATGTGGTGCGAGGGCTGGTTGCTGTGGCCGTACATGCCCATGCGCACGTCCCGGGCCTCGGTCATCTCGTGGATGATGCCGCCGTACGAACCGGAGAACTCGGCCGTGCCCGTCTCGGGGGTGGCGAAGAACCGGTCCAGCTTCTTGGCCAGGCCCTCGCGGCCGCCGTACAGGGCGGCCAGGCCGCGGGTGTCCTGCGGGGCGGTGAAGGCGAAGTTCCAGCCGTTGGTCTCGGTGTAGTCGTAGCCCCACACCCGCGGGTCGTAGTCGTCTGGCGTCAGGCGCCAGCGGCCGCGCTCGTCGCGGCCCTGGAAGAAGCCGGTCCGGTCGTCGAAGAGCCGGACGTAGTTCTGCGCCCGGCCCAGGAAGTAGCGGGCCTCGTCGCGGTAGCGCGCCTTGTGCGTCCTGGCGTAGAGGGCCTGGCCCATCTTCGCGAGGCCGAAGTCGTTGAGGCAGCCCTCCAGCGCCCAGGAGACGCCTTCGCGGGTCTTGGTGCTCGTGTAGCCGAGGAAGACCGAGGTGTCCATGCCCTTGCGGCCGGTGCCCGGCTCGACCGGGGCGACGGTCGCGTTCTTCAGCGCGGCCTCGTAGGCCGCCTCGGCATCGAAGGGGACGCCCTTGACGTAGGCGTCGGCGAAGGCGACGTCCGAGCTGGTGCCGGTCATCAGGTCGGCGTAGCCGGGCGAGGACCAGCGGGAGATCCAGCCGCCGTCCTTGTACTGCTGGACGAAACCGTCGGCGAGCCGGCCCGCCTGCCGGGGGGTCAGCAGGGAGTAGGCGGGCCAGGCGGTGCGGTAGGTGTCCCAGAAGCCGTTGTTGACGTACACCTCGCCGTCGGCGATCTTCGCGCCGGTGCGGCTCGGGGTGTTCTCCCCGGCGGGCGGCGAGAAGGGGCTGGCGTAGCGGGGGCGCGGGCGGGCCGTGGTGCCGGTGTTCTCGAAGCCGGAGTTCGGATACAGGTACAGGCGGTAGAGGCTGGAGTAGAGGGTGGTGATCTGGTCCCGGCTCGCGCCCTCGACCGAGATCCGGCCGAGGACGGCGTCCCATGCGGACCGGGCCCGGTCCCGCACCTGCTCGAAGGAGGTGCCCGCCGGGATCTCCTGGCCGAGGCTGGCCTTGGCCTGGTCCGTGCCGATCAGGGAGGTCGCGATGCGCAGGGTCACGGCGTGGCCCGCGCCCGGCCGGAAGCGCAGATAGCCGGTGGGGCTGTCGTCCCCGCCGTCGCCCTTGAGCCTGCCGCTCGAAGTGACGGGGGAGTCGAAGACGCCGTAGACGAACAGCCGGCCGGCGCCGGTGGACAGCCCGCTCCTCACGTCCGAGTAGCCGGTGAAGGCCGAGTGCTCGGGGTCGAGGGTGAGCCCGCCCTGGTTGCGGACGTTGTCGAGGACGACGCTGGCGTTCTCGCCGGGGAAGGTGAAGCGCATCATCGCGGCGTGGTCGCTCGGCGCGATCTCCGCCTTGAGGCCGTTGTCGAAGGTGACGCCGTAGTAGTGCGGCTTCGCGCTCTCGCGCGCGTGGTGGAAGGGCAGGGCGCGGGCCCCGCGCGAGGCGTCGGGGGTGCCCGCGGCCACCGAGGGCATCACCTGGAACGTCTGCCGGTCGCCCATCCAGGGGCTGGGCTCGTGGCTGGCGGAGAAGGCCTGGACGGTGGGGAGGTTGTCGGCGTTGTTCGCGGCGGCGTACTGGTAGAGCCAGTCGGTGGAGCCCGCGTTGGTGACCGGGGTCCAGAAGTTGAAGCCGTGCGGCACGGCGGTGGCGGGGAAGGTGTTGCCGCGGGAGAAGTTGGAGCTGGAGTTGGTGCCGCGGGTGGTCACGGCCCGGTCCGCGGGGTGCGCGGGCACCTGCTCGGGCTCGGCGGGCGCGATGGAGACGTCGTCCACCCAGCCGCGGAACTTCGCCGGGCCCAGGGGCGAGTCGTAGGCGATCAGCACCCGCTCGACGGTCTTGCCCGCGGCGAGCGTGCCGATGTCCGACTCCTTGTTGTTCCACTGGTTGACATAGAGCGTCTTGGAGGCCGCCTGCCCCTGCGGGGTCAGCCGGGCGCCGTGCTGGTCGACCGCGCCGAGCTCGCTGAGGTAGGTGCCGTCGGTGAAGGCGAGGTCGAGGGCGACGTGCGTGGCGGGGTAGCGGTCGTCCTGCTCCGGCATGGAGGGGAAGACCTTGTACGCGAGCCGGGTCCGGGGCGTGACCCTGGTGTGCACGGCGAAGACCTTGTTGTACGAGTAGCCGTGACCGGTGGCCAGGTGGGTGCCGCCGTAGCGCAGCGCGTGCGTGCCGGTGAAGCCGGCGCGGGCCTTGGCGGTGGGGGAGCCGGTGGGGCCGCGGTCGACTCGGCTGCGCATGTCGGCCGGGGGCGGGGCACCGGTGTCCGCGGTCGCGAGCTGCACCTCGGCGAGCTGGGTGATGGGCTCGCCGCCGTTGCGGGTTATCTCCAGGCGGTACTGCCGGTAGGGGGTCGTGCCGTCGAAGGAGAACTCGCGGGTCTGCAGGCGCCTTTCGAAGGACTCGCCGCGGCGGGTGTCGAGGACGGTCCAGGCGTGGCCGTCGTCGGAGCCCTTGAGGGTCCAGTCCCTGGGGTCCCGGCCGGGGGCGTCATTGGCCGAGGTCAGCGCGTAGCGGACGATCGTGACCGATTGGGAGAGCCCGAACTCCAGCCATGCGGTCGGCTCGAAGTCGAGCCATTTGGTCGCACTCTCGCCGTCGACCAGGTTCTCCTTGACCTCGCCGGCCTCGGTGTTCTCACCGCTGGCGCGGACGGCCGTGACCTTGTCGGTGACATTGCCGGGGATGCCGCTGGTGTCCGCGCCGTTCACCCCAAAGGCCCGCCGCCGTCCGTCGGGCCCGGTCTCGACCTCGTTGCTCCAATCGGGCTGCGGCTCGCCCGGCTCGAAGGAGGAGGCGAAGCGGTCCCCGGCCGCCTCCGGCCGGGCGGCAGGGGCCGCCTGCGCACCGCCCGAGGAGAGCTGAGTGGTCGTCACCAGGACGGCGGACAGGAGGAGGGCGGCGGGGCGGGCGCACCGCCGTCGGGGTCTGCGCGAGCGGCGGTCTCCGAGTCTTGGTCGCATCCCTTGCCTCTCCTCAAACGGACAACGTTGTCACTCGGGGTTGCGCAGTGACAAGTAGGGCGTGAGAGGTCAGTGGTGTCAAGGGTCCCGAGGTTGGTGTCGCCGCCGTCCCGAGAGGTCTCAACTCGGGAAAGACTGAGGGCCAAAGCTGCTTCCGATCTTGCCCAGTTGATGCGAAGTGGACTATACCTGTCGGCGTCCGGGGCGGCTTTGGCCTGCTGTCCGGACCCGGGGGAGAGCGGCGGGCGGCAGCGCCGCAAGGGACGTCAACCCGGCGCTCACCCAGCACGCCCAGCACACCAAGCTTCAACCGACCCGCGGTGTCGGGCCCTTCGTCGTCGCTCCGGCTCAACAGGGGAGACCGCCACACCGCCTGAGTCCTGGAGAAGGCGAGGACTTGCGCATGGGATCCACCTCGGAATTCAGCCGTCGCGATCTGATCAAGCGCGCGGTGGCAGCCGGCCTGGTCGCGGTGCCGGCGATGAGCGTGCTGAGCGCCTGCGCCAGTGGCGACAGCGGTGACGGAAAGCAGGTCGACAAGGGGCAGAAGAGCGCCAAGAACCCGCTGGCCGTCAATGAGAGCGCGCCGCTGGACGTCGTCATCTTCGACGGCGGATTCGGCCAGCAGTACGCCAAGGACGCCGAGGCGGAATTCACCAAGGCGTTTCCCAAGGCCACGGTGAAGCACTCGGCCACCCAGAAGATCCAGTCGACGCTCCAGCCCCGTTTCAACGGCGGCACCCCACCCGACCTCATCGACAACTCCGGTGCCGAGCAGATGGACATGGGCACCCTCGTCGGCAAGAAGCAGCTGACCGACCTCAATGCCCTGCTCGACGCCCCCTCCTTCGACGACCCGGGCAAGAAGGTGCGCGACACCCTGCGCCCCGGCGTCGTGGAGATGGGCCAGTTCGACGGCGAGGAGACGTGGATCCTCTATTACGCCTACACCGTCTACGGCGTCTGGTACTCCCGGACCAATCTCGAGAAGCTCGGCGCGCAGTACCCCGAGACCTGGGACGACATGCTCAAGGTCTGCGAGGCGGCGAAGAAGAAGGGCATCGCGGGCTGGACGTACGCTGGGAAGTACCCGTACTACCTGCCGTTCAGCCTCTACCCCTTCATCGCCAAGATCGGCGGCGTCGAGGTGCTGAAGAAGATCGACAACCTGGAGCCCAACGCCTGGAAGGACCCGGCCGTCAAGGCCGCCTTCGAGGCCTATTACGAGCTCTACAAGAAGGGCTACATCCTCCAGGGCACCCCGGGCCTGACCCACATCGAATCGCAGACCGCCTGGAACGAGGGGAAGGCGCTCTTCATCCCCAACGGCTCCTGGGTGGAGAATGAGTCGAAGCAGACCACGCCGAAGGACTTCCGGATGGCCGTCGGCGCACCGTCCGGCCTCGACAAGAGCGACAAGATGCCCTTCGGCACCCTCTGGGCCTCCGGCGGTGAGCCGTTCATCGTGCCGAAGAACGCCAAGAACCCGCAAGGCGGCATGGAACTGCTGCGCACCATGCTCGGCAAGAAATCCTCGCAGAACTTCATCAAGTCGGTCTCCTCGCTCACTTCCCTCAACGGCGGCACCGAGGGCCTCGTCCTTCCCTCCGGTCTGGCCTCCTCCCAGGAGGCACTCGCCAAAGCGGGGAAGAACGTGGTGAATCCGCGGATCCAGGACTGGTACGTCGCACTGCAGAAGGAGAAGATCGGTGTGGGGGCGCTCGGCGAGATGATGGCCGGACGGCTCACCCCCGACGAGGCGATCAGCAAGATCCAGAAGTATGCCGACGACACCGCCAAGGACGACTCCGTCAAGAAGTACAAGCACAAGTGACCTGCGTGGTACCTGAGTCCGCGTCGTACTGAGCCCGCCCGCGCCACCGGCGGCGGCACCCGTGAAGAAGATCGGGGTCGGTAGTCACATGCAACACGGCAAGTACCGTTTCATCGCGGGATTCCTGGTCCTGCCCCTGACGATCTACGGGGTCTTCCTCGTCTCGCCGTTCGTCCAGGCCATCTACTACTCCTTCACGGACTGGACCGGGCTGAGCCCCGACTTCTCGATGGTCGGCTTCAAGAACTACCAACGCCTCTGGAACGACGACGTGTTCTGGAAGGCGGTGGGGCACAACGTCCTGCTGTTGCTGGTGCTGCCGCTGATCACACTCGGGCTCGGGCTCTTCTTCGCCTTCATGCTCAACGTCGGCGGCCGCCGCAGGAAGAACGCGGCGGTGGCCGGGGTCCGGGGCTCGGGCGCCTACAAAATCGTCTACTTCTTCCCGCAGGTCCTCTCCATCGCCATCGTCGCCCTCCTCTTCCAGTTCGCCTACAACCCCAACAGCGGCGCCATCAACTCCTTCCTCAGCGGCATCGGCCTGGACTCGGTGCGACCGGACTGGCTGGGCGACCCCGGGCTCGCCCTGTGGTGTGTGATGGCGGTGATGGTCTGGAGCAATGTCGGCTTCTACGTCGTGCTGTTCTCCGCGGGAATGAGCTCCATTCCCCGGGACTTCTACGAGGCCGCGCTGCTGGACGGCGCGAACCGCTTCCAGACCTTCTTCCGGATCACGCTGCCGCTGCTGTGGGACACCGTCCAGACCGGCTGGGTCTACATGGGCATCATGGCGCTCGACGGATTCGCCGTCGTCCAGATCATGACCGTCGGCCCGGGCGGCCCGGACTACTCCACCGAAGTGCTCTCCTACTACCTCTACACCAAGGCGTTCCGCGACGGTCAGGCCGGATACGCCACCGCCCTCGGCGTCGCGCTCCTCATCGTCACCCTCGTCTTCGCGGGCATCGTGATGAAGCTCGGCCGGCGCGAACGTCTGGAGTTCTGATGGCACTGCGCACGGAACGCACGGAAGGCTCACCGCGCCCGGAAGCCGCCGCACCCGTCGTCGATTCGCCGCAGGGGCGCATCGGCAGCGAGGGAAGGGTCCTCAACGTCTTCTCGCACGGCGTGCTCGCGCTGTGGGGCCTGATGGTCACCCTGCCGCTGCTGTGGGCGGTGCTGAGCGCCTTCAAGAGCGACAGGGAAATCTTCACCTCGCCCTGGGCGCTGCCCTCCGCCCTGCATTTCGACGCCTGGGGGCGCGCCTGGTCGCAGGCGCACATGAGCCGCTATTTCCTGAACTCCGTGGTGGTGGTGGCCGGTTCGCTCACCGGCACCATGCTGCTGGGCGCGATGGCCGCCTATGTGCTCGCCCGCTTCACCTTTCCCGGCAACCGCTTCATCTACTTCCTCTTCGTGGGCGGGATGAGCTTCCCCGTCATCCTCGCGCTCGTCCCGCTGTTCTTCGTGATGAAGAACATGCAGCTGCTCGACACCTATCCCGGGCTGATCCTGGTCTACATCGCCTATTCGCTGCCGTTCACCATCTTCTTCCTCAGCGGTTTCTTCCGGACGCTGCCCACCTCCGTCGCGGAAGCCGCCCTGATCGACGGTGCGTCGCACACCCGTACGTTCTTCCAGGTGATGCTGCCGATGGCCAAGCCCGGCCTGATCAGCGTCGGCATCTTCAACTTCCTGGGCCAGTGGAACCAGTACCTGCTGCCCACCGTGCTCAACGTCGGCGACGAGGACAAGAAACTGCTGCCGCAGGGCCTGGTGGCCCTCGCGGTCAGCCAGGGCTACAAGGGCGACTGGTCCGGGCTCTTCGCCGGGCTGGTCATGGCGATGCTGCCGGTGCTCGCCGCGTACGTCGTCTTCCAGCGCCAGGTCCAGGCCGGGCTCACCGCAGGCGCGCTCAAGTGAACGGCGTTCATCAGGTGAGGGTGAACCACACCGCTTTCCCCCGCCCCCGCCCCACCCGGGTCACCCCCCAGGCCGTGGCGCAGCTGTCGATCAGGGTGAGCCCCCGGCCGGACTCGTCCTCGCAGCCCGCGGAGCGCCGGGCGGGCCCCTCGGGGCTGGTGTCGTGCACGTCGACACGCAGCGTTCTGGAGCGGCAGCTGAGGTAGACGGTCACCGGCGACTTGGCGTGCACGACGCCATTGGTGACCAGCTCGGTCGCCAGCAGGCACGCGGTGTCCGCGAGGTCGAGGCGGCCGTGCTGTGTGAGCACTAAGCGGAGCGAGCTCCGGACCAGGCTGATCATCCAGGGCTGTGCCGGGATCCGGAGGGTGTACCACCAGTCGGCGGTGTCCATGTGAGGGTCCTCGCACATGTGCTGGGCTCCGTTCCTTGACTGCGACCGCGTCACATCGGCGGGCGTCGGTCCTCCGGGAAGCCCCCAACTATCCGATACCGGCCCCGGTGTGCGGAGCTGCGCACCGGCCGTCGTCCGGCGGCCGCGGCTGGGCTCACTCGGCGCCGGGCGCGGGAGCGCACCGGAGCCGGGACCGGCCGGGCGGGGAGCGCGGGCGAGGCGGATTCGCCCGTTCGGGGGATGCGGCTCGGCTGCCCCGCACGGTGAGAGGTAGCTCACCCTGGGTATCTCGCGCCGCGGGCCGCTCCGTACGATGTGAGGTCGGCTCGGGCCCGCCCCGCCGACCGCTCGGGAGGCCGGGCTTCGCCGTCAAGGCCTTGACGGAACGCAACCCTGGCGGCTCAGCTTAGAGTTCACATGTTGTACGGATGGCCCGGGCCCCAGTGCTGTGGTCCGGCCCACGGGACGGTGGTCGTGCCGCCCCGGTGAGGTGGGAGTGGATGGGCGTGGAGACTCCGGGGTCGCAGTCGTCGCTGCACCGGGCCAACCTGGAGCGCGTCGTGCGCGCGGTGCGGATGGCGGGATCGCTCACCCAGGCGGAGATCGCCCGGTCCACGGGGTTGTCGGCCGCCACGGTCTCCAACATCGTCCGGGAGCTCAAGGACGGCGGCACGGTCGACGTCACGCCCACCTCCTCCGGAGGCCGGCGGGCCCGCAGTGTCTCGCTCTCGGGGGACGCCGGGATCGTCGTCGGGGTGGATTTCGGGCATACGCACCTGCGGGTCGCCATCGGGAATCTCGCGCACCGGGTGCTGGCCGAAGAGGCCGAGCCGCTGGATGTGGACGCCTCGGCGGCGCAGGGCCTGGACCGGGCGGAGCACCTGGTCAACACCTTGATCGCAAAGGCCGGGATCAGCCGGGACAAGATCGTCGGGGTGGGGCTGGGCGTGCCCGGCCCGATCGACGTGGAGTCGGGGGTGCTCGGCTCGACCGCCATCCTGCCGGGCTGGGCCGGCACCAACCCGCGCGACGACCTCTCGGCCCGCCTCGGCGTCCCGGTCTACGTCGACAACGATGCCAACCTCGGCGCCCTCGGCGAGCTGGTCTGGGGCGCGGGCCGGGGGGCGACGGACCTCGCCTACATCAAGGTCGCCAGCGGTGTCGGCGCCGGGCTGGTGATCAAGGGCCAGATCTACCGGGGGCCCGGCGGCACCGCGGGCGAGATCGGGCACATCACGCTGGACGAGTCGGGCCCGGTCTGCCGGTGCGGCAACCGCGGCTGTCTGGAAACCTTCACCGCCGCCCGTTATGTCCTGCCGCTGCTCCATTCGGCCCACGGCACCGACCTGACCGTGGCCCGGATGGTGCAATTGGCGAAGGACGGCGATCCGGGCTGCCGGCGCGTCATCGTGGACGTCGGCCGGCATATCGGCAGCGGCGTGGCGAACCTGTGCAACCTGCTCAATCCGAGCCGTGTCGTGCTCGGCGGCGACCTCGCGGACTCCGGCGAGCTGGTGCTCGCGCCGATCCGCGAATCCGTCTCGCGGTACGCGATCCCCAGCGCCGCACGGCAGTTGGAGGTCGTCCCGGGCGCCCTCGGCAGCCGCGCGGAGGTGCTCGGCGCGCTCGCGCTCGTGCTCAGCGAGATGGGCGATTCCACCCTGCTGGACGAGGCGCCCCCGGCTCGGACGGCCTTGATCGTTTAAGGCTCGTCGCCTTTCGGTCTTGAGTTCACGGAGATAACGAATGGCATCGTTGCCATCTCGTTAAGAATTTACTTCTTGACGCTTCCTTGGCGGCCGAGTTGACTTCCAGCCACCTCGGCCGCAACGACGCGGCCTCGTCAGGGAGGTATCTGCAAGTGAATTCGCATCTGCGTCGTGCCGCGGTCGCCGCCATCGCCGTGTCCATGGCCGCCGGGCTCGCAGCCTGTGGCAGCGCCAAGGAGGCGGGCGGCAGCGGGGACAAGAAGAAGGACAAGAGCTCGCTGACCATCGGGCTGCTGCTGCCCGAGAACCAGACCGCGCGTTACGAGCGCTTCGACAAGCCGCTGATCGAAAAGAAGATCAAGGAATTGGCGGGCACGGACGTCACCGTCCTCTACGAGAACGCCAAGCAGGACGCCTCGGTCCAGCAGCAGCAGGTCGACACGATGATCACCAAGAAGGTCGACGCGCTGATCGTCGACGCGGTGGACGCCAAGTCGATAGCGAGCTCGGTGAAGAAGGCCAACGACAAGGGCATCCCCGTCGTCGCCTACGACCGGCTGGCCGAGGGCCCGGTCAAGGCCTACACCTCCGTGGACAACGAGCGCGTCGGCAAGATCCAGGGCGAGTCGCTCCTGAAGGAGCTCGGCGACAACGCCTCCAAGGGCCAGATCGTGATGATGAACGGCGCGATCACCGACCCCAACGCCAAGATGTACAAGGACGGCGCCCACTCCGTACTCGACGGCAAGGTCAAGGTCGGCAAGGAGTACGACACCAAGGAGTGGAAGCCGGAGAACGCCAACGAGAACATGAAGGGCGCCATCTCCTCGCTCGGCAAGGACAACATCGTCGGCGTCTACTCCGCCAACGACGGCATGGCGGGCGGCATCATCACCGCCCTCAAGAGCGCCGGATTCGACAAGCTTCCCCCGGTCACCGGCCAGGACGCCGAGCTCTCGGCCGTCCAGCGGATCCTCTCGGACGAGCAGTTCATGAGCGTCTACAAGCCGTACAAGCCCGAGGCCGACGCCGCCGCCGAGCTGGCCGTCGCGCTCGCCAAGGGCAGGGGCGTCGACACCGTCGCCAAGACCACGGTCGACAGCGGCTCCCAGAAGAAGATCCCCTCGATCATCGTCACCCCCTTCGCGCTGACCAAGGCCGACATCGGCCAGTACGTCGGCAAGGAGGGCTTCTTCACCCTGAACGAGATCTGCACCGACAAGTACAAGGCGCAGTGCGACAAGGCCGGGCTGAAGTAACCCTCGCTCCCCTCTCGAACACCCCCGTCCGGCGCCCTCCCCCCCCGGCGCCGGACGGGGCACCCCCCGCCGGTCAGGCGGCGAAGGAGATGATTCACGTGTCCGCTACGCCCGTGCTGGCGTTGCGCGGGGTCTCCAAGCGGTTCGGTGCCGTTCAGGCGCTCACCGACGTGGAACTGGAGATCCACCCCGGCGAGGTGGTCGCCCTGGTCGGCGACAACGGCGCCGGCAAGTCCACCCTCGTCAAGACGATCGCCGGAGTCGGCCCCGCCGACGACGGCGTCATCGAGTGGGAGGGCAGGCCCGTCACCGTCGACCGGCCGCACGTCGCCCAGGAACTGGGCATCGCGACCGTCTACCAGGACCTCGCCCTCTGCGACAACCTCGACGTCGTCGGCAACCTCTTCCTCGGCCGCGAGATCGTCCGCGCCGGGGTGCTGGACGAGGTCGAGATGGAGCGCCGCGCGCGCGAGTTGCTCTCCACCCTCTCCATCCGCATCCCCAGCGTCCGCATCCCGATCGCCTCGCTCTCCGGCGGTCAGCGCCAGACGGTGGCCATCGCGCGTTCGCTGCTGGGCGACCCCAAGATCGTCATCCTGGACGAGCCGACCGCCGCGCTCGGCGTCGAGCAGACCGCGCAGGTCCTCGACCTCGTCGAACGGCTGCGCGAGCGCGGCCTCGGGGTGATCCTCATCAGCCACAACATGGCCGACGTCAAGGCCGTCGCCGACCGGGTCGCCGTGCTGCGGCTCGGCCGCAACAACGGCACCTTCGAGGTGAAGACCACCTCCCAGGAAGAGATCATCTCCGCCATCACCGGCGCCACGGACAACGCCGTCACCCGCCGCAAGGCGCGCACCGCGGAGGGCACCAAGTGACCACCGACCTGACCAAGGACACCAAGGACGAAGGCCCCCAGGACACCCCGCCTGCCGCCGAAGCCGTCGTCACCGCCGTCGACCCGCGGCTGCTGGTGCGCGAGGAGGGCTTCGCCGGGTACGTGGGCGAGTTCCGGCGCAAGCTGCGCAGCGGCGAGCTGGGCTCGCTGCCCGTGGTCGTCGGCCTGATCGTCATCGGCCTGGTCTTCCAGCTGCGCGACTCCGCCTTCCTGGGCGCGGAGAACCTCTCCAACCTCTTCGTCACCGCCGCCGGCACCGGCCTGATCGCGGTCGGCATCGTCTTCGTGCTGATCCTGGGCGAGATCGACCTGTCGGTGGGCTCGGTGAGCGGCCTGGCCGCGGCCGTCTTCGCCGTGCTCAACGTCAACCACGGCATGCCCGAGTGGCTCGCCCTGGTGCTGGCCGTGCTCTCCGGCACCGTCATCGGCGCCCTGCACGGCTTCTTCTTCGCCCGCATCGGCGTCCCGGCGTTCGTCGTCACCCTGGCCGGTCTGCTCGGCTGGAACGGCCTGATGCTCGAGGTGCTGGGGTCCAACGGCACCATCAACCTCGACGACTCCGGGCTGGTCGCGGGGCTGACCAACCACTACTTCTCCGACGTCTCGGCCGCCTACGGGCTGGCCACGCTCAGCGTGGCCGCCTTCTTCCTGGTCTCCTGGCGCGACAGCAAGCGGCGCGAGGCGGCCGGGGTGCCCAGCCGCCCGTTCAGCGAGGTCGTGCTGCGCACCGTCGCCCTGGCCGTGCCCGCCTATGCGGTGGCCTGGCTGCTCAACCAGTACAAGGGGCTGCCGCTGGCCGTGGTGATCTTCCTCGGGGTCGTGGTCGCGCTCGACTTCGTGCTGCGCCGCACCTCCTACGGCCGCAAGGTCTTCGCCCTCGGCGGCAGCGTCGAGGCGGCCCGCCGGGCGGGCATCAACGTGGCCGCGATCCGGATCTCGGTCTTCGCGCTCTCCGGCACCATGGCCGCGCTCGGCGGCATGTTCCTGGCCTCGCAGATCAACGCCGCGAACCAGTCCTCGGGCGCGGGCAGCCTGCTGATGAACGCGATCGCCGCGGCCGTCATCGGCGGCACCAGCCTCTTCGGCGGCCGGGGCAAGACCTGGTCGGCGCTGCTCGGCGTGCTGGTGATCCAGTCGATCGCCTCCGGCATGGCGCTGCTGGGCATCGCCTCGGCGGTGCAGTACATGATCACCGGTGCGGTGCTGCTGGCCGCCGTCGTGATCGACTCGGTCTCCCGCCGGACCCAGAAGACGGCGGGGCGCGCCTAGTCCGCCCCCGTCAGAGCGTGCCAGTGGGCCCGGACCGCATGCGGTCCGGGCCCACTGGCTTACCCGTTCGGCGGATCAGCTGATGTCGAGCGCGGTGTCGTCGAGGACGAAGTCGGTGGCAAGGCTGGAGTCCTCGGTGCCGGTGAACTTGAGCGTCACCGTCTGCCCCGCGTACGAGGACAGGTCGAAGGACTTCTGCACGTAGCCGCTGCCCGCGTCGGCGTTGGACCAGCTGCCCAGGGGGGTGGAGCCGGCCTGGAGGGTGAGCTTGTCGTAAGCGGTGCTGCCGGACTCCTTGGTGTCGATGTGCAGCCAGAAGCTCAGCTTGGCGTGGCAGCCCGCGGGGACGGTCACGGTCTGCGCGAGCGAGTCGGTGTGGCTGCTGCCGTAGCCGTCGAGCCACGCCTTCCAGGAGCCGGAGTGGGCGGCCTGCGAGGAGCTGTTGTCGATCACGCCGGAGGTCGCGGTCCACGGGCTCGCGGTGCCGGTCTCGAAGCCCGGGTTGCCGAGCAGCTGGGTCGCGGAGCAGCCGCCGCCCGCGCCGCTGACGGTCCAGGTGAAGGACGCGCTGCCGCTGGCCTTGGTGCCGTCCTGGACGGTCACGGTGACGTTCGAGGTGCCCGCGCCGGTCGGCTTGCCGCTGATGAGGCCGGTGGAGGCGTTGATCGACAGGCCCGCCGGGAGGCCGGTGGCGCTGTAGGACAGCGACTGGGCGGTGTCGGAGTCGGTGGCCTTGATCTGGAGCGAGACGGCCGAGCCGACGGCGGTGGTCTGGTTGCCGGGGCTGGTGACGGTCACGGTGTTGCCGCCGGTGGAACCGGAGGCGAAGGCGCCGGTGCCGTTGGGGGTGCCGAGCCCGGTCGGGCCGTCGTAGCCGGTGCCGGCCGTGCACAGGTAGGACGGGTTGCAGCTGCCGTTGGCGCCGCTGGTCACGTCGTTGAGCGCCGAGGTGTGGGCGTAGGGGTACGAGGCCGGGGTGCTGCCCGCGGCCGGGGTGCCGGCCAGGGCGTACACGCCCGCGATGATCGGGGACGAGGCGCTGGTGCCGCCGTAGACGTTCCAGCCGCCGGACTGGTAGCTGTCGTAGACGGCGAGGCCGGTGGCCGGGTCGGCGACGGCCGAGACGTCGGCCACGGTCCGCTTGGCGCAGCCGGTGTCCTTCTGCCAGGAGGGCTTGTCGTCGTAGGCGGAGCAGCCCGAGCCCGCGCCCTGGCCGCCCGCGCTGGTGCCCCACACCGACTCGCTCCAGCCGCGGCTGTTGCCCGCGCGGCTGAGCGAGGTGCCGCCGACGGCGGTCACGTACTGGGAGGCGGCCGGGTACTCCACGCCGTAGCCGCTGTCACCGGAGCTGACGGTGATCGCGACGCCGGGGTGGTTGAAGTAGGAGGAGTCGGAGGACGGGTCGGTGCTGTCCTCGTTGCCGCCGTAGCTGTTGGAGACGTACTTGGCGCCCATGGCGACGGCCCGGTTCACGGCCGCGCCCAGGTCCTCCATGCTCGCGGTGTTCGCCTCGACCAGCAGGATGTGGCACTGCGGGCAGACCGCGCTGACCATGTCGACGTCGAGGGAGATCTCCCCGGCCCAGCCTGAGTCGGCCGTCGGGTAGTTGGTGCCGCCGTTCTGGTCGACCTTCTTGAAGCAGCCGTTGGCGGTGGTGCAGGCGGGCAGGCCGTACTGCGAGCGGTAAGTGGCCAGGTCCTGCTCGGCGTTGGGGTCGTCGTTCGCGTCGACGATGGCCACCGTGGCGCCGGAGCCGGCGCCGGACGGCAGGGCGTAGGCGCTCTGCAGGTCGGAGGGGCCGTAGCCGGAGGGGGCGGCGTTCGCGGTGAGCCCGAGGTGCTGGTGGACGTCCGTACGGGCCAGGGCCAGACAGGACATCCGGCCGGGGGTGCTCGCCTGGGAGCACAGTCGCTTGCTGGGGGCGCCGCCGGGCGTGGCGGTGGTGGAGTGCGGTGCGGACGGTGCGGAGGCCGCTGCTGCGGTGGGGGCGGCGGCTATCAGGCCGCCGGTGACCAGCGCGGCCAGGGACAACAGGGCGGTGGTGGCCCGGCCCGTGGGCCGTCTGGAGCGGAAGCGTCTGATCGCTGGCACGAAAGTCCTCCATGGGGGGTCGAATGCGCCCGGATCCGGGCAGGCCTGAGCCGATGTCGAGTACATGACAAGCGCTGCCGGAAAATGCCACCCCGGTCAGTGGTGGCATCCACTCGAAAGTAGCCACGAGGCTTTCCAAGGGACAACCGCCCTTATGGCAAAGGCTTGTTATCGGCCGAGGGCGGCAAGGACTCGTATCCGCCGGAATGCCCCGCACTCCGCCCCGCCGGTGATCACGGCCGGTATAGCGTTACGGCCATGGAGCCGGAGGAAGCAACGGTGGCCGGCCTCGTCTCGCTCGGGCTGTCCCGCTACGAGGCCCGCGTCTACCACGCCCTGGTCAGACGCGAGTCCTTCACGGCCGCGCAGGTGGCCCGCGAGGCCGGGGTGCCCCGGCAGCGGATCTACGACGTCCTGGACGCCCTCGCCCGCCGCGGCCTGGCCACCGCCCAGGGCGGCCGGGTCGCCACCTTCTCCGCCACCGCCCCCGAGCTGGCGCTGGCCCGGCTGATGGCCCGCCGCAGGGAGTCCCTCGAACAGCTCGAACGCGTCTCGGCCGGGCTCTCCACCGTCCTGCTGCCGCTGTGGACCGACGGGCGCTCGCACACCGACCCGCTGGACTACATCGAGGTCCTCCGCGACCCCGGCGCCATCGCCGAGCGCTTCGCCGACATCCAGACCCAGGCCACCGGAGAGCTCCTCACCTTCTGCCGGCCGCCCTTCATCGCCCCCACCGCGAACACCGCGGGCATGAAGGCCGCCCGCCGCATCACCCGAGCGGGCGGCACCGTGCGCGCCGTCTACACCCGGCAAGTCCTCGACGACCCCGAGCTGCGCGAAGGCATCCTGCGCTTCGGAGCGGCCGGCGAGGAAGGGCGCTGCGCCGATGCGCTGCCCCTCAAGCTCGTCGTCGCCGATGCCTCACTCGTGCTGTGTGACATGCCCGACCCCGTGGCCGGGGCCACCTCCACCACCGCCCTCTTCATCGAGCACCCGGCACTCGCGGCCTGCCTGAGACTGGCGTTTCACACGGTTTGGGACCTTGCTACGCCGATCGCGTGACATAGGTCGCATCACCCGTTCACCGCCACTCCAGGCGGAACATTAGACTCGACGGACCGGCAAGCCCGACAGGCTCGTACAGCTCGACGAAGGAGGCACGGGTGGCGCTGCTGACCCGCATCAGGGGACCGCGCGATCTGGACCGGCTGAGCCCGGAGCAGCTCGACCGGCTGGCCGCGGAGATCCGCACGTTCCTCGTCGACGCCGTCTCCAAGACCGGCGGGCACCTCGGGCCCAACCTGGGCGTGGTCGAGCTGACCATCGCCATGCACCGCGTCTTCGACTCGCCCAAGGACAAGGTCCTCTTCGACACCGGCCACCAGGCCTACGTCCACAAGCTGCTCACCGGCCGCCAGGACTTCTCGGAGCTGCGCGCCAAGGGGGGCCTGTCCGGCTACCCCTCCCGCGCCGAGTCCCCGCACGACGTGATCGAGAACAGCCACGCCTCGACCGTCCTCGGCTGGGCCGACGGCCTGGCCAAGGCCAACCAGATCCTGGGCAAGAAGGACCACGTCGTCGCCGTGATCGGCGACGGCGCCCTGACCGGCGGCATGGCCTGGGAAGCGCTCAACAACATCGCGGTCGCCAAGGACCGCCCCCTCGTCATCGTCGTCAACGACAACGAGCGCTCCTACGAGCCCACCATCGGCGGCCTCGCCAACCACCTGGCCACCCTGCGCACCACCGACGGCTACGAGCGCTTCCTGGCCCGCGGCAAGGACCTGCTGGAGCGCACCCCGGTCGTCGGCAAGCCGCTCTACGAGACGCTGCACGGCGCGAAGAAGGGCCTCAAGGACTTCATCGCCCCCCAGGGCATGTTCGAAGACCTCGGCCTGAAGTACGTCGGCCCCATCGACGGCCACGACATCGAGGCCCTGGAGTCCGCCCTGCAGCGCGCCAAGCGCTTCGGCGGCCCCGTCCTCGTGCACTGCCTCACCCAGAAGGGCCGTGGCTACAAGCACGCCGAGCAGAACGAGGCCGACCGCTTCCACGGCATCGGCGCCATCCACCCCGACACCGGCCTGCCCGTCGCCTCCGGCGGCGCCAGCTGGACCTCCGTCTTCGCCGACGAGATGGTCAAGCTCGGCCAGGAGCGGGAGGACATCGTGGCCATCACCGCCGCGATGATGCAGCCCGTCGGCCTCGGCAAGTTCGCCAAGGCCTTCCCTGAGCGCGTCTATGACGTGGGCATCGCCGAGCAGCACGCGGCGACCTCGGCGGCGGGCCTGGCCACGGGTGGTCTGCACCCGGTCTTCGCCGTCTACGCCACCTTCCTCAACCGCGCCTTCGACCAGGTGCTGATGGACGTCGCCCTGCACAAGTGCGGCGTCACCTTCGTCCTGGACCGGGCCGGCGTCACCGGTGACGACGGCGCGTCCCACAACGGCATGTGGGACATGTCCATCCTCCAGGTCGTGCCCGGCCTGCGCATCGCCGCCCCGCGCGACGCCGACCAGGTCCGCGCCCAGCTGCGCGAGGCCGTCGAGGTCGAGGACGCGCCCACCGTCGTGCGCTACTCCAAGGGCACCGTCGGCCCCGCCGTCGAGGCCGTCTGCCGCATCGGCGGCATGGACGTGCTGCGCCGCCCCGCCGACGCCACCGAGAAGCCGGACGTCCTCCTCGTCTCCGTCGGCGCGCTCGCCCCGATGTGCCTGGAGATCGCCGACCTCCTCGACAAGCAGGGCATCTCCACCACCGTCGTCGACCCGCGCTGGGTCAAGCCGGTCGACGAGGCGCTGCCCGGCCTCGCCGCCGAGCACCGCGTGGTCGTCACCGTCGAGGACAACGGCCGGGTCGGCGGCGTCGGCGCGGCCGTCGCCCAGGCCCTGCGCGACGCGGGCGTGGACATGCCGCTGCGCGACTTCGGCATCCCGCCCCGCTTCCTCGACCACGCCTCCCGCAAGGAGGTCATGGCGGAGATCGGGCTCACCGCCCCCGACATCGCCCGTCAGGTCACCGGCCTCGTCGCCAAGCTCGACGGCCGCTACGAGGACGACGCCGAGCCCACCGCCGAGCCCACGGCCGAGGCCGTCCGCGACTGACGCTCCCGGCCGCCCCGCCAGGCGGCGAATGCTCCGTCAAACCCGCTGTGCCCCAAGGGCCGGCCGGACACCACCTATCCGGGTGGTCCGGTCGGCCCTTCGGCATGGATGCGTCTGCCTTCCATCGGGTGAATCTTGGAGGGGGGTGGCTGTGGCCGCCCGTACCCGGCCCGGATCATCGCGGACACTCGCTCAGTTCACGGAGGACGAGCGACGCCGAGCAGGTGGAGGTGAGCCGATGAGCACAGAGCAACCCGTCCGGAGCAGCCGCGGCAGGAGCGGCATGTTCCGGACCAAGACGGTGGAACAGTCCCTGCGGGACACCGAGGAGCCGGAGCACGCGCTCAGGAAGGACCTCTCCGCCTTCGACCTCACCGTGTTCGGAGTCGGTGTCGTCATCGGCACCGGCATCTTCGTCCTGACCGGAAAGGTCGCCAAGGAGAACGCCGGGCCCTCGGTGGCCCTCGCCTTCGTCCTGGCCGGCGTGGTGTGCGGCCTCGCGGCGCTGTGCTACGCCGAGTTCGCCTCCACGGTGCCGGTCGCCGGGTCCGCGTACACCTTCTCGTACGCCTCGCTCGGCGAACTGCCCGCCTGGATCATCGGCTGGGACCTCATCCTGGAGCTGGCCCTGGGCTGCGCCGTCGTCGCCGTCGGCTGGTCCGGCTACATCAGGTCGCTGCTGGACAACGCGGGCGTGCACCTGCCCCTGGCGCTCTCCGGCACCCACGAGGGCCGCTTCGGCTTCGACATCCTCGCCTGCGCCCTCGTGCTGCTGCTCACCGGGATCCTGGTCGCCGGCATGAAGCTCTCCTCGCGGGTGACGGCCGTCGTGGTGTCCATCAAGGTCACCGTCGTCCTCATCGTCATCGTCGTGGGCGCCTTCTTCATCAACGGCGACAACTACCACCCCTTCGTCCCCCCGTCCCAGAGCGCCGCCGGCGGCGGAGGCTACAAGGCGCCGCTGGTGCAGCTGATGTTCGGCTTCACCCCCTCCAACTTCGGCGTCATGGGCATCTTCTCGGCCGCCGCCGTCGTCTTCTTCGCCTTCATCGGCTTCGACATCGTCGCCACCGCCGCCGAGGAGACCCGCAACCCCCAGCGCGACGTCCCCCGCGGCATCCTCGGCTCGCTCGCCATCTGCACCGTGCTCTACGTGGCCGTCTCCATCGTCGTCACCGGCATGGAGAAGTACAGCAAGCTCTCCACCGACGCCCCGCTCGCCGACGCCTTCAAGGACGCCGGCCACCCCTTCTGGGCGGGCCTGATCAGCTTCGGCGCGGCCGTCGGCCTCACCACCGTCTGCATGATCCTGCTCCTCGGCCAGAGCCGGGTCTTCTTCGCCATGAGCCGCGACGGGCTGCTGCCCAGGATCTTCTCCCGGGTGCACCCCAAGTACGGCACGCCCTACCGCTCCACGATCCTGCTCGGCGTCATCGTCGCCGTCCTCGCCGGTTTCACCTCGATCGACGTCCTGGCCGAACTGGTCAACATCGGCACGCTCTTCGCATTCGTCGTCGTCGCGCTCGGCGTGATCATCCTGCGCCGGACCCGCCCCGACCTGCCGCGCGCCTTCCGCACGCCCTTCGTCCCGGTGATCCCCGTGCTGTCCGTCGCCGCCTCGGTGTGGCTGATGCTCAATCTGACGGCCGAGACCTGGCTGCGATTCGCCATCTGGATGGTCGTGGGCTTCGTCATGTACTTCGCCTACGGGCAGCGGCACAGCCGCGTGGGCCTGGAGCACCGCCGGTAATCCCGCACCCCGGCCGGGCGGCGGCCTCCTCGGAGATCCGCCGCCCGCTACGG
Organism: Streptomyces olivoverticillatus; assembly: GCF_014203555.1. GTDB lineage: Bacteria > Actinomycetota > Actinomycetes > Streptomycetales > Streptomycetaceae > Streptomyces > Streptomyces olivoverticillatus. The sequence goes on from NZ_JACHJH010000008.1 coordinate 124,183, forward strand.
GCGCACCGTGCGCGGGCCCGTCACCTCGGCGCCCAGCGCCCGCACCCGCTCGCGCAGTTCGCGGTCGGCGGTGACGACCACACAGCGCCGCCCCGGCTCCCGGGCGGCGACCACCTCCACGATCCGGTCGTCCCCGCTGCCCGGTGCCGCCTCGACCCGGACGCCCGGCACCGGCTCCGTCCCGCGCGCGGCGCCCTCCACCACCAGCACCACCTCCAGCGGGCCGGACAGCGGCGGGTCGAGGAGATCCTCGGGCAGCCCGGTCCGCGCACAGGCCACCAGCCGGTCGCGCAGGCGTTCGGCGGCGCCGAGCCGGTCGCGCCACCAGCCGTCGGGCACCGAACCGACGACGTTCGCCGCATCCACGACAAGAAGTCCCCTCATGGCGCCAGCCTCGCACGCCGTGCGCTGCCCGAATTCCCCGGCACGCACAATGTTATTGTCGAGGGTCAACAAAGCAGGCACCAAGAGAGGCTGGCAGCGAGTCATGGCAGTGCGGACGGCCACCCCCACCACTGGCTGGTTGCTGCGGGGAGCCGACGGCCGCCTGACGGCCTACGCGGCAGCCTCCGGCTGCATCCTGCGCTGGACCGAGACCACCCCCGGCGGCCCGGAGTGGACCGGCCCCGAGCGGCTCGAGGTGCCGGGCCTGGAGCCGTATCTGTCCATAGCCCAAGACCCCAAGGGGTACGTCTACCTGACGGGCCTGCGGCGCCGCGCCCACGAGGACGGGCGGGCCGAGACCGACGTGGTCTATGCCACCCAGTTCCAGTCGGGCCGTGCGCTCACCCCCTGGCGCTCGATCGGCACCCCCTACGGCCAGGACTGGCAGCGCGCCGGCCAGATCGGCGCGCCCACCCTGGCGGTCGACTCCCTCGGACCGCAGGTCTTCGTGCGCAACGCCGGCGGCGGCGTGTGCGGGCGGCGTCAGGACGCGCGCGGCGTCTGGGGTCCGTGGACGGACCTGAAGGGCAGTCACGTCCTCGACGTGATGTCGGCCGCGGTGACGGCCGAAGGGCGGCTGGAACTGCTCGCGCCGGCCGGTGAGTTCGTGCTGCGCTGGCGCCAGGACGAGCCCGGCGGCGTGCTGCGCCGGGTGCTCAACACGCCGGCCAAGCCGCAGGCCGGTTCCTCCTCCTCCGCGCCGTCCGGCGACGGGCGCATCGTGCACTTCTGGCGGGCCGCCGCCGACTCCGTCCTGCAGATGCAGGAGCCCGACGCTCCCGAGGGCCCGGACAGCGAGACCGGCGCGGAAGGGCCCGCACCGGTGGCCCTGGGGGCGCTGGGTGCCGGCACGGGACCGGTGGCGGCGCTGCGGACGACTGTCGGCGGGCGCGCGTGCACGGTGCTGGCGCAGCGGTCGCCCTCCGGGCTGCCGGCGGTGGCGGTCTACGCCGACGGCGAGGCCGCGTCGGCCTCGTGGTCCGAGACCGGCGACGAGTGCATCGGCGCACCGGCCCTGGCGCTCGACGCGCAGGGGCGCCTGGTGCTGGCCGTGCTCGCCGCGGACGGCCGCCTGCGGGTCGCGCGACAGCGGACGGACGAGGCAGGGCTGGCCCTGGGGGAGTGGGAGCGCGCGTAGGGCTCAGGGGTGATCACTCCACGCTCGCGGGCCGTGCTCCATCAGTGATCACTAGGGGCCGCAAACCGTCCTTTTCCGCGCCCCTGTTGAGCACGATGCCCCGCGTCCGGTCGTACGCCGTCCGGTACCGCGCCCGCTGCTCGTCCGTCAGGTCCCGGCGGCGTAGCGCGGCCCCCACGTCCACCAGCCGGATCTTCGGCTTCAGCTCCACCAGGGTCGGGACGAACCGGGCATCGGTCACCGACCACTTGCCGCCCTTCCTGGTGAAGGTGAACCAGCCCATCGCCCCCTCCTCCGTGATGCCCAGCGGCTCGGCGTGCCGGGCCACCTGGTTGCCCAGCCCGTAGGCGACCCAGGTGTCCCGGACCTTCTCGAAGGGCTGGGCGACATGCGCGTGGTGGCCGATGACCAGGTTGATGCCGGTATCCCTGGCGATGCGCTCGGCCAGCCGCAGCTGGGTCCGGCTCGCCTCGTTGTGCCCGTCCCGGCCCCAGTGGACGCTGGCGATGACCACCTCGGCGCCCGCGGCGCGCGCCCGCCTCTCGTCGGCCGCCATCCGCTTGACGTCGGTGACGTTGGCCAGCCACGGCTTGTCCTCGGGCAGGCTCGTGTCGTTGAAGCCGTAGGTGTACGACAGGTGCGCCACCTTCACCCCCTTGACGTCGAGGATGACGGGGGTGGCAGCCTCCCGCTTGCTGCGCGCCGAGCCCGTGTGCCGCAGGCCCGCGGCGTCCAGGGTGTCCAGGGTCCGCTTGACCGCCTCCGCGCCGTGGTCGAGGACGTGGTTGGAAGCCGTTGAGCAGGTGTCGTAGCCGAGGTCCTTCAGGGTGCTCGCGATCTGCGGCGGGACGCTGAACTTCCGGTAGCCCAGGAAAGGCCCCTCGGGCTCGGCCAGCACCGTCTCCAGGTGGCAGACGGCCAGATCGGCCTTGGAGACCACGGGTTTGACGCCCGCCATGACGGCGCCGAAGTCGGGACCGGGGCGCCCCGCGTCCTTCGCGTCCCGCATCGCCTGCTCGGTGATCTCGGGGTGGATGAGAATGTCGCCGCCCGCGGCCAGGGTGAACGAGGGGTCGCGGGAGCCCGCGTCCTGACGGTTGCAGACATACCCGGCGGCCGACATTCCGACGAGACCGACGGCGGCCAGGGCGAGGGCGATTCGGCGGGAAGGGCGCTTCATCGGGATATTTTGACCGACATGAGGTCGAGCCGGAAGGCGCCACCCCTGTGCTCTCCGTGCTGCTGCTCCGGACATGCGGAACGCCGGGCGGGCCGAAGGACGGCCCGCCCGGCGTTCCGGGGAGAAAAACGGCGTTACGCCGGGACGCTCGCCACGCCCTGCGCCAGGAAGCGCTTGCCGTTGACGCGCTCGGAGACGCCCTCACGGTCCAGGTACGGCGTGATGCCGCCGAGGTGGAAGGGCCAGCCGGCACCGGTGATCAGGCACAGGTCGATGTCCTGGGCCTCGGCGACGACGCCCTCGTCCAGCATCAGGCCGATCTCCTGCGCGACCGCGTCCAGGACGCGGGCCCGCACCTGCTCCTCCGTCAGGACGCTGTCGCCCTGCACCAGGAGGGCGGCGACCTCGGGGTCCAGCTCCGGCTTGCCGGAGTCGTAGACGTAGAAGCCGCGCTTGCCCGCCTTGACCACGGCGGCCAGGTTGGGGGAGACGGTGAAGCGGTCGGGGAACGCGCCGTGCAGCGTCTCGGAGACGTGCAGGCCGATCGCCGGGCCGACCAGCTCCAGCAGCACCAGCGGGGACATCGGCAGACCGAGCGGCTCGATGGCCTTCTCCGCGGCCTCGACCGGGGTGCCCTCGTCGATGACGTTCTGGATCTCGCCCATGAAGCGGGTCAGGATGCGGTTGACGACGAACGCCGGGGCGTCCTTCACCAGCACCGCGGTCTTCTTCAGCTTCTTGGCGACACCGAACGCGGTGGCCAGCGAGGCGTCGTCGGTCCGCTCGCCGCGCACGATCTCCAGGAGCGGCAGGATCGCGACCGGGTTGAAGAAGTGGAAGCCGACGACCCGCTCGGGGTGCTTGAGCTTCGACGCCATCTCGGTCACCGACAGCGAGGAGGTGTTGGTGGCGAGGATGGCGTGCTCCGGCACGACCGCCTCGACCTCGGCGAACACCTGCTGCTTGACGCCCATCTCCTCGAAGACGGCCTCGATGACGAAGTCCGCGTCACCGAAGGCGGCGGCCTTGTCCAGCGAGCCCGTCACCGCGGCCTTGAGGCGGTTGGCCTTGTCCTGGTTGATGCGGCCCTTGAGCAGCAGCTTGTCGATCTCGCCGTGGACGTAGCCCACGCCCTTGTCCACGCGCTCCTGGTCGATGTCGGTCAGCACGACCGGCACCTCCAGGCGGCGCGCGAAGAGCAGCGCGAGCTGAGAGGCCATCAGGCCGGCGCCGACGACGCCCACCTTGTTCACCGGGCGGGCGAGCGACTTGTCCGGCGCGCCGGCCGGGCGCTTGCCGCGCTTCTGCACCAGGTTGAAGGCGTAGATGCCGGAGCGCAGCTCGCCGCCCATGATGAGGTCGGCCAGCGCCTGGTCCTCGGCGTCGAAGCCCTGGCGCAGGTCGCCGTTCTTGGCGGCGGCGATGATGTCCAGCGCGCGGTAGGCGGCCGGGGCCGCGCCGTGCACCTTGGAGTCGGCGATGGAGCGGCCGCGCTCGACGGCCTGGTCCCAGGCCTCGCCGCGGTCGACCTCGGCCCGGACGACCTCGGTCTCGCCCTTCAGGACGGAGGCCGTCCAGAGCAGCGACTGCTCCAGGAAGTCCGCGCCCTCGAACAGCGCGTCGGCGATGCCGAGCTCGAAGACCTGCTTGCCGCGCAGCTGCTTGTTCTGGTTGAGCGAGTTCTCGATGATGACCGAGACCGCGCGGTCCGCGCCGATGATGTTCGGCAGCAGGGTGCAGCCGCCCCAGCCGGGGACGAGGCCCAGGAAGACCTCGGGCAGCGAGAAGGCGGGGATCGCCTTGGAGACCGTGCGGTAGGTGCAGTGCAGACCGACCTCGACGCCGCCGCCCATGGCCGCGCCGTTGTAGTACGCGAAGGTCGGCACGGCCAGCGCGGACAGGCGCTTGAAGACGTCGTGGCCGCCCTTGCCGATGGCCAGCGCGTCCTCGTGCTTCTTCAGCAGCTCGACGCCCTTGAGGTCGGCGCCGACCGCGAAGATGAACGGCTTGCCGGTGACGCCGACGCCGACGATGTCGCCGGCCTTGGCCTCCGCCTCGACCTGGTCGATCGCGACGTTCAGGTTCGCGAGCGACTGCGGGCCGAAGGTGGTCGGCTTGGTGTGGTCCAGGCCGTTGTCCAGCGTGATGAGCGCGAAGCGCCCCGCGCCGAAGGGGAGGTCGAGGTGGCGGACGTGCGCCTGGGTGACGACCTCGTCGGGGAACAGCTCGGCCGCGCCCTTCAGGAGCTCAGCGGTGGTGCTCACTTGTTGCCTCCGTCGAAGTGCGGGTTCTCCCAGATGACCGTTCCGCCCATGCCGAAGCCGACGCACATCGAGGTGATGCCGTAGCGGACGTGCGGCTGCTCCTCGAACTGGCGGGCCAGCTGCGTCATCAGACGGACGCCGGAGGAGGCCAGCGGGTGGCCGAAGGCGATCGCGCCGCCGTACTGGTTGACGCGCGGGTCGTCGTCGGCGATGCCGTAGTGGTCCAGGAGCGAGAGCACCTGCACCGCGAAGGCCTCGTTGATCTCGAAGAGACCGATGTCACCGATCGTCAGACCGGCCTTGGCCAGGGCCTTCTCGGTGGCCGGGACCGGGCCGATGCCCATGACCTCCGGCTCGACGCCCGCGAAGGCGTAGGAGACCAGGCGCATCTTGACCGGCAGGCCCAGCTCGCGCGCCACGTCCTCGGCGGCGATCAGCGAGGCGGTGGCACCGTCGTTGAGACCGGCCGCGTTGCCCGCGGTGACGCGGCCGTGCGGACGGAACGGCGTCTTGAGGCCGGCCAGGTTCTCCAGGGTGGTGCCCGGGCGCATCGGCTCGTCGGCGGTGGCCAGGCCCCAGCCCGTCTCGCCGCCCTCGGGCGAGGTGCGGCGCACGGAGATCGGCACCAGGTCGGCCTGGATCTTGCCGTCGGCGTAGGCCTTGGCGGCCTTCTCCTGGCTGCGGACCGCGTACTCGTCGGCGCGCTGCTTGGTCAGGTGCGGGAGGCGGTCGTGCAGGTTCTCCGCGGTCATGCCCATGAACAGGGCGGACTCGTCGACCAGCTTCTCCGACACGAAGCGCGGGTTGGGGTCCACGCCCTCGCCCATGGGGTGGCGGCCCATGTGCTCGACGCCGCCCGCGAGGGCAATGTCGTAGGCACCGAGGGCGACGCCGCCCGAGACGCTGGTGACGGCGGTCATCGCACCGGCGCACATGCGGTCGATGGAGTAGCCCGGCACGGACTGCGGCAGACCCGCCAGGATCCCGGCGGTACGGCCGAGCGTCAGGCCCTGGTCGCCGATCTGCGTGGTCGCGGCGATGGCGACCTCGTCGATGCGGGCGGGGTCCAGGTCCGGGTTGCGGCGCAGCAGCTCCCGGATGCACTTGACGACCAGGTCGTCGGCGCGGGTCTCGTGGTAGATGCCCTTCGGGCCCGCCTTGCCGAACGGGGTGCGGACGCCGTCGACGAAAACGACGTCCCTAGCGGTACGAGGCACGTTGGCTCTCCTCCAGGTGCGGATCGCTGCGCGTGCGGGCAAGCCGGTACGGCTCCGCCGCGGTGCGGGCTGACACCGTCATGCTACTTGCGGGTAACCACCCTGCACAGACCCCTGGGCGGGAGCGGCGAAGGTCACATTCCGTGTGGCGGTGGAGGAAGGGGAGGGGCCCCGGACCCACCCCTTCCGTTTCTCGGGGCCGGGGCGGAGCCTCGGGAAACGGTGAAAGGGCGGGACCGGGGCCCCTCTCCCCGCCGCGACGGCGGGAAGGCGCCACCGGCATGACCGGCGGTGCCGAACCAGGCGAACCCTCAGGCCGACGCCTCCGTCAGGGCCTTCACCAGGACCGGAGTGACCTGCTCCACCTGCCACGGCCGGGCGCCGTGCGCCGTGAGGATCGCGGCGACGGCCTCCGGCGCCGGGTCCTTCGGCGGCTCCCAGCACAGCCTGCGCACCGTGTCCGGGGTGATCAGGTTCTCCTGCGGCATCGTCAGCCGCTCGGCCAGCTCGGAGACGGCCGTCCGGGCCGCCGACAGCCGGGCGGCCGCGACCGGGTCCTTGTCGGCCCACGCGCGCGGCGGCGGCGGACCGGTCAGCGGCTGGCCGGGCTGCGGCAGCTCGGTGTCCGGCAGGGCCTTGGCCCGGTCGACGGCCGACTGCCACTGCTCCAGCTGCTTGCGGGACATCCGGTGCCCGAAACCGGGCAGGGCGGCCAGCGCATGGGCGTTGGGCGGCATGTTCAGCGCGGCCTCGACGATCGCGGCATCGCCGAGCACCTTGCCGGGCGAGACGTCGCGCCGCTGCGCGATCAGGTCGCGCGCGGTCCACAGCTCGCGCACCACGGCCATCTGCCGCCGCCTGCGCACCTTGTGCATCCCGGACGTACGGCGCCAGGGGTCCTTGCGCGGCGGGGCGGGCGGCGCGGAGGCGATGGCGTCGAACTCCTGGCGGGCCCACTCCAGCTTGCCCTGCCGCGCCAGCTCCGCCTCCAGGGCGTCGCGGAGGTCCACCAGCAGCTCCACGTCGAGCGCGGCGTAGCGCAGCCAGGGCTCGGGCAGCGGGCGGGTGGACCAGTCGACGGCGGAGTGGCCCTTCTCCAGGGCGTACCCCAGGACGTTCTCGACCATCGCACCGAGCCCCACCCGCGCGAACCCGGCGAGCCGGCCCGCCAGCTCCGTGTCGAACAGGCGCGTCGGTGCCATCCCTATCTCGCGCAGGCACGGCAGGTCCTGGGTGGCGGCGTGCAGCACCCATTCGGCGTCGGCGACGGCTTCGCCCAGCGCGGACAGGTCGGGGCAGCCGACCGGGTCGATCAGGGCCGTCCCGGCGCCTTCGCGGCGCAGCTGTACGAGGTAGGCGCGCTGGCCGTAGCGGTAGCCGGAGGCACGCTCGGCGTCGACGGCCACGGGGCCGCTGCCGGCGGCGAAGGCCGCGACGACCCGTTCGAGGGCGGCGGCGTCGGCGACGACCGGGGGCACGCCCTCGCGTGGCTCCAACAGGGGGATCGGCGCCGAATCGACGTCGTCCGGGGGAGCGCCCCCGGTGGTTCGCAGTGTCGTGTCTGCTGCGGTCTCTTGGGCGTCGGTCACCGGTCAAGGGTATCTGTGGATGGCAAGCGCCCGTCGCCGGAACGTTCCGGCGACGGGCGCGGCGGGGGTTCGGTGGGTCAGTGGATGATGCCGGTGCGCAGGGCCACGGCCACCATTCCGGCCCGGTCGCCGGTGCCGAGCTTGCGGGCGATGCGGGCGAGGTGGCTCTTGACGGTGAGCGCCGAGAGCCCCATGGAGACGCCGATGGCCTTGTTCGACTGGCCCTCCGCCACCAGTCGCAGAACCTCGACCTCGCGTCCGGAGAGCTCGCGGTAGCCGCCGGGGTGGCCGGGGGCCCCGGGCGGGCGGCGCTGCATCCGGGCGGCGGCCGAGCCGATGGGCGCGGCCCCGGGCCGGCCGGGCACGCCGAGGTTGGTGCGGGTGCCGGTGACGACGTAGCCCTTGACGCCGCCCGCGAGTGCGTTGCGCACGGCGCCGATGTCGTCGGCTGCGGAGAGTGCCAGGCCGTTGGGCCAACCCGCGGCGCGGGTCTCGGAGAGGAGCGTCAGGCCGGAGCCGTCCGGAAGGTGGACGTCGGCGACGCAGATGTCGCGGGGGTTGCCGATGCGCGGACGGGCCTCCGCGATGGACGACGCCTCGATCACGTCGCGCACTCCCAGGGCCCACAGATGGCGGGTCACGGTGGAGCGGACGCGGGGGTCGGCGACGACCACCATGGCGGTCGGTTTGTTCGGGCGGTAGGCGAGGCTCGCCGGTTGCTCGAGGAGAACGGACACCAGGCCTCCAGTGGGGGGAGTGGTGGGGACGGGTGCCGACTTGGGGATAAGCCGGGGCGATCCGTATGGGAAGGGTCACAAGGTGCTTCGGCAGCCAAACGGTCCGGCTTTAGGGAATGATCACGAATTAGTGAGTAACAATTCGGGCAATTCGGATGGCTGCTCGATCAAGTTGCCGGTTTGATCGCATGCCTGTGCGACCGCGGGGGTGTGTCGGCGGAAGCCCCCAGCGGTGAGGTTTGAAGCGGGATTCGGCTGCTCAGCGGCTGTGCGGGCCCCGGCGCTGCGGCAGCGTCACGATCCCCGCGTCCGGCGTGCCGCCCGGCGGCAGCCCCGCGATCTGGCAGAGCAGATCGCACCACGCCGACAGATGGGCCGCCGTGTCCGGCACGCTCTGCGCCCCGGCGGCCCCGGGCTTGCCCGGCGCCGGGGACCACGAGGCGCGGATCTCGATCCGCGTCGAGGGCTCGCGCTCCTGCAGCCCCCCCGAAGTAGTGCGAGCTCGCGCGCGTCACTGTGCCGCTGGGCGCCGCGTACGGCACCCGGCGCGCCTCCAGCGCGCCCGTCAGCCAGGACCAGCACACCTCCGGCAGCAGCGGGTCCGCCGCCATCTCCGGCTCCAGGTCCGCGTGCACCAGCGTCACCAGGCGGAACGTACCGCCCCACGCCTCGTGCCCGGCGGGGTCGTGCAGCAGGATCAGCCGCCCGTCCGCCAGCTCCTCGTCGTCGACGACGACCGCGGCCTCCAGGGCGTACGAGTACGGGGCGAGCCGCTGCGGCGGCGGGGTGGCGTCCAGCTCGATCTCCGGGCGCAGGCGCACCCCTTGGAGCCCCGCGACCGCCTGCCGGAAGACGGACGGGGAGTCCTCCTCGCCCGCGTCGTCCGGACCGTCCGAGAGGTGTCCCTGCGCCGCTGCCATGCCCGGAAGACTAGGCTGAACGACCCGCGGTTTTGGGTAGGCACACCCACATGGGCGGGTCACTCGTTCGGCCCGTGCGAAGATTTGGGCATGAGTGAGCGCAGCCAGGAGCAGACGGGCCGCACCGCGGCACACGATTCGGCCTTCATGCGGGCCTGCCGCCGGGAGCCCGTGCCGCACACCCCGGTCTGGTTCATGCGCCAGGCAGGCCGCTCGCTCCCCGAATACCGCAAGGTCCGCGAGGGCATCCCCATGCTGGACTCCTGCATGCGCCCCGACCTCGTCACCGAGATCACCCTGCAGCCCGTGCGGCGCCACGGGGTGGACGCGGCCATCTTCTTCAGCGACATCGTGGTGCCGCTCAAGGCCATCGGGATCGACCTGGACATCAAGCCGGGCGTCGGCCCGGTCGTCGCCGACCCGATCCGCACCCGCGCCGACCTCGCCCGGCTGCGCGACCTGGAGCCCGGCGACGTCTCCTATGTCACCGAGGCCGTCGGCATGCTCACCGCCGAGCTCGGCACCACGCCCCTGATTGGCTTCGCCGGCGCGCCCTTCACCCTGGCCAGCTACCTCATCGAGGGCGGCCCTTCGCGCACCTACGAGCGCACCAAGGCCATGATCTACGGCGACCCGCAGCTGTGGGCGGACCTCGTGGACCGGCTCGCCGCCATCACCTCCGCCTTCCTGCGCGTCCAGATCGAGGCCGGCGTGAGCGCCGTGCAGCTCTTCGACTCCTGGGCCGGCGCGCTGGCCCCCGCCGACTACCGGCGCTACGTCATGCCCGCCTCCGCCCGGGTCTTCGACGCCGTCGCCGACTACGGCGTGCCGCGCATCCACTTCGGCGTGGGCACCGGTGAGCTCCTCGGCCTCATGGGCGAGGCCGGGGCGGACGTCGTGGGCGTCGACTGGCGGGTGCCGCTGGACGAGGCCGTCCGCCGGGTGGGTCCGGGCAAGGCGCTGCAGGGCAACCTCGACCCCGCCGTCCTCTTCGCGCCCCGCGATGCGGTGGAAGCCAAGACGGACGAGGTGCTGGCGGCCGCCCGCGGCCTGGAGGGCCACGTCTTCAACCTCGGGCACGGCGTGATGCCGACGACCGATCCGGACGCGCTGACGCGGCTCGTCGCCTACGTGCACGAGCAGACCGCGCGCTGACCCTCAGGGCCTGGCCGGCCCGAAGCGAAGGAAGACCGTCTCCGCCGTGCCCCTCAGCCGGACGTCGAACCTGTACGAGCGGTGCGGCCCCGGCTCCGGGGCCGCCAGCAGCGTGGCGCGCCGGTCCGGCGGCAGGGCGGCGAGCAGTGGATCGCCCTCGGGGAAGCGGAAGTAGACGCGCGTGAAGAGGTGCCGGACCAGACCCGGCACCATCAGGCACAGCGCCAAGTACGGCGCCCCGCCCGGCACCAGCGTGCGCAGCGCGTAGCGGCCGTCCCCGCCGGTGGGCACCCGGGCGAAGCCGGTGAAGACCCCGCCGTCGCGCCGCAGGCTGCCCGGTGCGCCCGTGAGCGAGCCGTCCGGGGCGGCCTGCCAGAACTCCAGCAGCGCGTCCGGCACGGGGGCGCCGTCGCCGTCGAGCACCCGGCCGTGCACGGTGACCGTCTGCGGATGCCCGGCCGGGGCGAGGTCGGCGCCGCCGGGGAAGGGCAGCGCGGTCCCGTGGAAGGGGCCGATTGTCTGTGCGGGCGTGGCCGGCAGCGTCATCTCAGCGTCCTTCCTCTGTCCAGGTGGCGTCCGGCCCGTCCAGCACGATGTCCCAGCGGTAGCCCAGGGACCACTCGGGCTCGTTCAGCTCCGGGTCGTAGACGGCCACCAGCCGCTCCCGGGCCCGTGCATCGGGGACGGAGTTCCAGATGGGGTCGTAGGGCAGCAGCGGGTCGCCCGGGAAGTACATCTGGGTCACCAGACGCTGGGTGAACGCGCTGCCGAAGACGGAGAAGTGCAGGTGGGGCGGGCGCCAGGCGTTGGGGTGCACGGCCGAGGGGAAGGGATAGGCGCCGGGCCGCACCGTCGTGAAGCGGTAGCGGCCCTCGTCGTCCGTCAGAGCGCGCCCGGCGCCCGTGAAGTTGGGGTCGAGGGGCGCGGCATGCCGGTCGAGCCGGTTGCGGTAGCGGCCCGCGGCGTTGGCCTGCCACAGCTCCACCAACTGGCCCCGCACCGGCCGCCCGCGCCCGTCCAGGACCCGCCCGCCGACCGTGATCCGCTCGCCCAGCGGCTCCCCGCCGTGCTGCCGGGTCAGATCGGCGTCGGACGGGCTCACATCGGCCGTCCCGAAGACCGGTCCGGTCAGCTCGACGGCCCCCGGGGCGAGGGAGAGCGGCACGGGCGGCTGCTGGGGTCGGCGTGCGATGCGGCCGACGTAGGGAGGGGCGAGGGGCCGCTTCCTGGAGGACAGGGGCCCGGCGGCCGCGCGGTCTGCCGGCTCGTCCCACGACTTCTCTGACGCTTCGGAGAGTGCCATGGCCAACACCTACCCCGGCGTGACCGCGGTGATCCGCGCGCGCCCGACGGCGCGTCAGACGATGGGCATCCCCGCATAGTTCTCGGCCATCTCGGCCGCGGCCGCCGTGGGCCGGGTGAGGCGGCGCAGCCGGGTCAGCTGGATCCGCCGGTCGTATGCGTCCGCGTCCGGCGCCCGGTGCAGCAGCGTCGTCATCTCGTGCGAGAAGTACACCGCCTGCCAGACGCGGCGCAGACAGTTCTCCGAATAGCGGTCCAGGAGGGCGGTCGAACCGCTCATATGCCAGTGGGTGAACGCGCGGGCCATGGTGACCACGTCCGCGAGCGCCAGGTTGAGCCCCTTCGCCCCGCTCGGCGGCACGATGTGCGCCGCGTCCCCGGCCAGCAGCAGCCGCCCGTGGCGCATCGGCTCGATCACCTGGCTGCGCATGGTCGTCACGGACTTGGCCAGGACCGGCCCCCGGTCCAGCCGCCAGCTCCCGGCGGCCAGCCGGACGTCCAGCTCGTCCCAGACCGCCTCGTCGCTCCAGGCCTTTGGATCCGTGCCGTTGGGCACCTGGAGGTACAGCCGGGAGACGGCCGGGGAGCGCATGCTGTGCAGGGCGAAGCCCCGCTCGTGCGCCGCCAGGACCAGCTCGTCGGAGGAGGGCGCCACGTCCGCGAGCACCCCGAGCCACGAGTAGGGGTACGTGCGGGTGTGCAGCCGCACCCCGTCGGCGGGCAGCGCGCGCCGGGAGGCGCCGTACGAACCGTCGCAGCCCGCCACGTAGTCGCACTCCAGGGTCTGTTCGCGGCCGTCCAGGTCGAAGCGGACGACCGGCTGCGCGCTGTCCGCCTTCTCCACGGCCACCACCCGGGCGCCGAACAGCAGCGGCGGCCCGTCCGTCAGCTGAAGGGCGATCAGATCCCGGACGATCTCGGTCTGCGGATAGATCGTCACCGTCCGCCCGCCGGTCAGCGACGGCAGGTCCACCCGGTGCGAGCGGCCCTCGAAGCGCAGCTCGAAACCGGAGTGGATCAGGCCTTCCTGCTCCAGCCGGTCGCCCGCCCCGCACTCCTGCAGCACGTCCACCGAGCCCTGCTCCAGCATGCCCGCCCGCTGGCGCCGCTCCACGTAGGCCCGGTCACGGGCCTCCAGGACCACGCAGTCCACCCCGGCACGGTGCAGCAGCCGGGCGAGCAGCAGACCGGCGGGGCCGGCCCCGATGATGCCGACGGTGGTGCGCATGCGGGCTGCCCCTTCCGCGAGGGTGTCGTACGCCGGTCAGCGTTCCAGTACCAGTGCCTGGCCCTGTCCGACACCGATGCACAGTGCCGCCAGACCCGTACCGGACCCCGCCGCCGCGAGCTGGTGGGCGAGCGAGCCCGTCAGCCGGGCGCCGGAGCAGCCCAGAGGGTGGCCGATCGCGATCGCGCCGCCACGCTGGTTGACGATGCCGGGGTCGAGGTCGGGCCATTCAGCCAAGCATCCCAGGGCCTGCGCGGCGAAAGCCTCGTTGAGCTCGAAGTGTGTCAGGTCGGCCCAGCTCCGACCGGCTTTGGCCAGCGCCCGCCGGACGGCCTCGACCGGGCCGAGGCCGTAGAGGTCGGGCTCGATCCCGGTGACCGCCGAGGCCCGCACGCGCGCCAGTGGCTCCCGGCCCGTCTCCCGCAGCCCTTCCTCGTCGCAGAGCAGCAGCGCCGCCGCACCGTCGTTGAGCGGCGAGGAGTTGCCCGCGGTGACCGTGCCGCCCTCCGCGCGGAAGGCGGGCTTGAGCGCTGCCAGGGCCTCGGCCGTGGTGGTGTCGCGGATGCACTCGTCGCGCGCGAGGCCGGCGCCGGGCACCGGCACGGCCTCCGCGTCGTAGGCGCCGTCCTTCCAGGCCCGCGCCGCCTTCTCGTGGCTGGCGAGGGCGAAGGCGTCCTGCTGTTCGCGGGTGATGCCGTGCCGGTCGGCGATCAGCTCGGCGCCCTCGCCGAGGGAGACCGTCCAGCGCGGCGGCATGGCCGGGTTGGTCATCCGCCAGCCGAGCGTCGTCGAGTACAGCTGCTGGTGGGCCGCCGGGTAGGCCCGCTCGGTCTTGGGCAGCACCCAGGGCGCGCGGCTCATCGATTCGACGCCGCCCGCGACGACCACCGAGGCGTCGCCGAGGGCGACGGCCCGGTAGGCCTGGACGACGGCCTCCATGCCGGAGGCGCACAGCCGGTTGACGGTCGCACCCGGTACGGACACGGGCAGCCCGGCCAGCAGCACCGCCATCCGGGCCACGTCGCGGTTCTCCTCGCCCGCCCCGTTGGCGTTGCCGTAGACCACGTCGTCGATCCGGGCCGGGTCCAGCGCGGGCGAGCGGTCCACCAGGGCCCGCAGGACGTGCGCGGCGAGGTCGTCGGGGCGTACGGAGGCGAGGGCGCCGCCGTACTTGCCGACCGGGGTGCGGACGGCGTCGACGATGTACACATCCCGGATGCGGTCGCTCATGGGGTCTCCGTAAACGTTCGGATGATCGTGTGCGCGCGAGTCTCGGCGGGCCGCCCGGCGCTGTCAATGGGGTGCGGGCGGGGCCGCGGCGGCCGTTTGAGAAAGTGGGGGCATGAGCGCATCGCGGACTTCTGGGCGGCACGTGGTCGTCATCGGTGGCGGCATCTCCGGACTGGCGGCGGCCCTCCGGCTGCTGGAGGGCGGCGCGCGCGTGACCGTCCTGGAGGCCTCGGACCGCGTCGGCGGCAAGCTGCTCGTCGGCGAGATCGCGGGCGTGCCCGTCGACCTGGGGGCCGAGGCGATGCTGGCCCGCCGCCCCGAGGGGGTCGCTCTGACCCGCGCCGCCGGGCTCGGCGACAGCCTCCGGGAGCCGGCGGCCACCGCGATGCTGTGGAACCGCGGCGAGCTCAGGCCGCTGCCCAAGGGCCACATGATGGGCGTGCCCGGCGACCTCGCCGAGCTCTCCGCCTCCGGTGTGCTCTCCGCCGAGGGGCTCGCCCGGATCGCGCGCGACGAGGAACTGCCCCCTACCGAGCTGGGCGAGGACGTCGCGATCGGCGCCTACGTCGCGGAGCGGATGGGCCGCGAGGTCGTGGACCGGCTGGTGGAGCCGCTGCTCGGCGGCGTCTACGCGGGCGACGCCTACCGGATCTCCATGCGGACGGCGGTGCCGCAGCTCTTCGAGGCCGCCCGGGCGCACGGCACCCTGACCGGGGCCGTACGGGACCTCCAGGCGCGCGCCGCCGCGCGCCCGCAGTCCGGCCCGGTCTTCGCCGGCATCGACGGCGGTATCGGGCGGCTGCCGCTCGCGGTGGCGGAGACGCTGCGCGCCGGCGGCGCGCGGATCCTTACGGGCGCCCCCGTACGCACCCTCGTGCGCACCGCGCAGGGCTGGAGCGTCGCGACCGACGCCGAGACCCTGGCCGCCGACGCCGTGGTGCTCGCCGTCCCGGCGCCGGTGACGGCGCGGCTGCTGTCGTCCGGCGAGCCCGCCGCCTCGGCCGCGTCCGCCGAGCTCGCCACCGTCGCCTACGCCTCCATGGCCCTGGTCACCATGGCCTTCCGCCGCTCGGAGGCCGAGCCGCTGCTGCACGGCAGCGGCTTCCTCGTGCCGCCCGTCGACGGGCGCACGATCAAGGCCTCGACCTTCTCCAGCAACAAGTGGCGCTGGAACGCGGACGCCGATCCCGATCTGTTCGTGCTGCGTACCTCGATCGGGCGGTTTGGTGACGAGGACGATCTGAAGCGCGAGGATTCCGAGCTGGTATCGATGTCGCTCAAGGATCTCGGCGACGCCGTGGGCCTCGCGGCGGTCCCGGTGGACAGCCGGGTGACCCGCTGGCACGGCGGGCTGCCGCAGTACCCGGTGGGTCACCTGGAGCGGGTCGCGCGCATCCGGGAGCACGTTTCCCGCCTGCCCGGGCTGCGCGTGTGCGGCGCCGCCTACGACGGGGTGGGCATCCCGGCCTGTATTTCCAGCGGGCAGCGCGCGGCCGACGAGGTACTGGGCACCCTGGCGCGGAGCGCCGGGGACGAGGAGTGAGAATAGGGACATGACTGACGCCCCCGTGAAGACCCCGAACGCCGGCAAGAAGGCCAAGGACCTCAACGAGGTCATCCGCTACACCCTCTGGTCGGTGTTCAAGCTGCGCGACGTGCTGCCGCAGGACCGCACCGGCTACGCGGACGAGGTCGAGGAGCTCTTCGCGCAGCTCGCCGAGAAGGACGTCACGGTGCGCGGCACCTACGACCTGTCGGGTCTGCGGGCCGACGCCGACGTGATGATCTGGTGGCACTCCGAGACCTCGGACGCCCTCCAGGACGCGTACAGCCTCTTCCGCCGCACGAAGCTCGGCCGGGCGCTGGAGCCGGTGTGGTCCAACATGGCGCTGCACCGCCCCGCCGAGTTCAACAAGTCGCACATCCCGGCGTTCCTCGCGGACGAGACGCCGCGCGACTACGTCAGCGTCTACCCCTTCGTGCGCTCCTACGACTGGTACCTGCTGCCCGACGAGGACCGTCGCCGCATGCTCGCCGACCACGGCAAGATGGCCCGCGGCTACCCGGACGTGCGGGCCAACACCGTCGCGTCCTTCTCGCTCGGCGACTACGAGTGGATCCTGGCCTTCGAGGCCGACGAGCTCTACCGCATCGTCGACCTCATGCGCCACCTGCGCGCCTCGGAGGCCCGCATGCACGTCCGCGAAGAGGTGCCGTTCTACACCGGGCGGCGCAAGGCCGTGGCGGAGCTGGTCGAGGGTCTGGCCTGAGCGGTCGCGGCGGCCGCGCCCCCGGGCTCGCCTGAGGCGCGAGCCGGCCGCGTCAGGCCGTTGCGCGGGGTTCCGGGCGGGGGCCGCAGTAGACGCGTCGGGCCGGGAGCTCGCCGCCCACCAGGTAGTTGTCCAGGTAGCGGTTGACGCACGCGTTGGGGCCCGCCCCGATGCCGTGGTTGCCCGCGCCCCGTTCGGTGACGAGCGAGGAGCGGGCCAGCCTGCGCTGGAGCTCCAGCGCCCCCTTGTACGGGGTGGCCGCGTCCCGCTCGGCGGCCAGCAGCAGCGTGGGCGGCAGCCCGGCCCGCCGGTCCGCGCGGATGTCGGCGGGCCGCTGTCGCGGCCCCTGCCAGAAGGCGCACGGCAGGTTCATGAAGGCGTTGCTCCACGTCTCGAACGGCGCCCGCTCGGCGAGCCGGTCGTTGTCCCGGTTCCACACCGACCAGGAACGCGGCCACGACGCGTCGTTGCACTCGACGGCCGTGTAGACGGCGTTCTCGTTCTCGGCGGCCCACGCCGACGCCGCGTCGGGCGCGGCGAGCGCGAGCAGCGGCGCCTCGTCGCCGTGCAGGAACGCGGCCAGGGCGCGGGCGTCGCGCGCCCAGTAGCTGTCGGAGTAGCCCGACTTGAGGAAGGCCCCTTGGAGCTGCGCGGGCCCGACGTTGCCGCCCGCCGCGCGCCGGGAGAGCCGCCGGCTCACCTTCTCGTACGAGCCCAGCACCTGCTGCGGCGTACGGCCCAGGTGGTAGGCGGAGTCATGCCGGGCCACCCAGCGCCGCCAGTCGCCGAAGCGCCGCTCGAAGGCGGCGGACTGTTCGAGGTTGTTGCCGTACCAGATCTTGCGCGGGTCGGGGTTGACCACGGAGTCGAAGACCATGCGGCGCACGTGCCCGGGGAAGAGCGTGGCGTAGAGGGCGCCGAAGTAGGTGCCGTAGGAGGCGCCCATATAGGTCAGCTTCTGCTCGCCGAGGGCGGCCCGCAGCACATCGAGGTCGCGGGCGTTGTTGAGGCTGGTGAAGTGGCGCAGTGAGCCGCCCGCCTTGCGGGCGCAGCCCTGCGCGTAGGCCCGCGCCTCGGCGATCCGCTCCTTCTTGTACGCCGCCGAGGGGTGCTCCGGTGCCTGGGTCGGCCCCTTGACGTAGGAGGCCGGGTCCACGCAGGACAGCGGTGCGGAGCGGCCGACGCCGCGGGGCGCGTAGCCGATGATGTCGTACGCATCCGCGATGTTGCGCCAGGCGGGGAGGCGGGCGACCAGGGGGTAGAACATTCCGTTGCCGCCGGGCCCGCCGGGGTTGAGGACGAGGGCGCCCTGCCGGGCAGAGCCCTGGGCGCGGGCGCGGCTGACGGTGAGGCGGATGTGCCGGCCGCCGGGGTGCGCGTAGTCCACGGGTACGGAGAACGTGCCGCACTCCACCGTGGAGGGCAGCTGCTCGACGGCCGGGCAGGCGCCGAAGTCGATGCCGGCCGCGGCGGCCTGCGCCGCGGCCACCGCCACGCCGCGCGCCTCGGCGACGCCGCCCGGGACGAGGGCGGGGGCCGCGGCGACGGGGATTCCGGTGAGCCCGCTGAGGACCAGCGATCCGAGGGTTCCGTACAGGGCTGCTGTTCTCACTGGTCTTATCCCTTCATATGCAATACGGCAAAAGGGATAATTGGTCCGGCAGTTGGTGAAGTAAAGCACCGAGGTCCGATGTCGGGCGGGAATGCCCCCGAAGAGCGCCGGGGCCCCGCCGACCGGCGGGCATGGACGAGCCCCGCGGCCGGGGGGTGCCGCGGGGCTGTATGAGGTTCAACGGGCACCCGAATGGGTTGGTTCCCGCACTTCTGCGGCAATATGGCGGTGGGGGTGATGGGCATGGGGGAGCGGCCGGCGGCGAAGAAGGGTGCGAACGGAAAGCGCTACGACCCCGAAAGGCTCTTCCTGCCCCCCGACGACGACCTCGCCCCCAACAGGCCCGGCGAGACCCTGCGCGCACGGCTCGACGCCTCCCGCACCGGACGGGCGGGCCTGTTCTTCGCCCGGCTGCTCGGCCGCAGGCCCGTGGAGGACGCCTGGCGCCGGAAGCTCGCGGCCGAACAGCTCGTCGGAGCCGCCCTGGACGGGCTCGCGGCGGCGGGCTGGGAAGTGGTGCACTCGATCGAGCTGCCCGGCGACGCCGTCATATCCCACCTCCTGATAGGCCCCGGCGGCGTCTTCTGCGTCCTGGCCGAGCAGACCCGCAGGGCGGCCGTGCGGCTGGACGAGACGGACGTCCGCGTCACCGGCGACGCCCGTCCGTACCCCTATGTCCGCAAGGCCCGCCAGAACGCGGCGCGCTGCTCGCTCGTCCTCACCCGCGGCTGCGGCTACCCGGTGCGGGCCCGGCCGGTCCTGGTGCTGGTGGGGGCCACGGAAGCGGACGTGCACGCCGGGCCGGAAGACGTCAGCGTGCTGAGGGAGGAGCAGCTGCACGAGCTGGGCACGCTGGGCGGGATCCTGCATCCGGACCGGGTGGACCGGATCCACACGGTGGCGCGCAACCGGAGGGCCTGGCTGGCGGCGTGAGCGGCACGTTCCTCATGTGACGTGGCGTCAGACGGGTGAAGTGCGGGCCGCCTTCCGGGCGGTGCCGGGGTGCGTGGCGCGGATGCGCGAGGCGCGCTGCGTAGGGTCCCCTTGCGGGCGGGTCACCCGCCCGCAGCCGAGACCACAGGGAGGCGCGCCGTGCCGGGTTCCGGGCCCAGCCCCCGCTCGCCGCGCGCCTCGGCCGTGTGCGGCGCCCTGCTGGGCGCGGGCGCGCTGGCCCTGGCCCTCTGGGCGTATGGCTCCCCGGACCGCGGCCCCGCACCCCCGGCCGCGCCGCCCGCCGACCCACTGCCCCGGACCGCCGTCGAGGTCTCGCCCGGCGCGTGCGGCCGCGGATGGTCGCGGCCCCGGCCCGGTCTCCAGGCCTTCGCCCTGCACAACACCTCCGGCACGGCCGCCGAAGTCCGCCTCCAGGACGCGCGCTCCGGCGCGGTGTACGGCGAGACCGAGGACGTCGCGCCGGGAACCACCCGCGTCCTGCGGGCTCGGCTCGGCAAAGGCACGTACGCCTTTGTCTGCCTGCACGACGACGCCGACGCCGTCACGGGACCCACCGTACGGATCGCCGAGGGCGGCGGCAGCGGCCCCGCCGCCGTACCCGTCACCTCAAGGGACTTGATCCCGCCCGCGCTGGACTACCAACGCCGGATCGCGCGGCGCCTGGACGACCTGGTCGCCCGGACCGCGGCCCTGCGCACGGCCGTCGACTCGGGTGACCGCGCCGCGGCCCGGCGCACCTGGCTCGCCGCCCACCTGGCGTACGCGCGCATGGGCGCCGCCTACGGGGCCTTCGGCGCCGCGGCCGACGCCGTGGACCGCACGACCGCCGGCCTGCCCGGCGGGGTGCACGACCGGCACTTCACCGGCTTCCACCGCATCGAGTACGGCCTGTGGCACGACACCGACGCCCCGGGCCTGCGCCACGCCGCCCACCGGCTCGCCGCCGACGTCCGCACCCTGCGCGAGACCTGGCGCCACACCCGGATGGACCCGGCCGACCTCGGACGACGCGCCCACGAAATCCTGGAGGACACCGAGCGCTTCGAGCTCACCGGCCGCACCGACTACGGCAGCGGCACCGGCCTCGCCACGGCCCGCGCCAACCTCGACGGCACCGACGAGGCCCTCGACCGCCTCCGCCCCCTGCTGCGCACCCGCTACCCCGGGCTGCCCGCCCTGGACCGGAGCCTGGCCCGCACCCGGCACACCCTCGACCGCCAACGCCGCGGCGGCACCTGGCCCCCGCCCGCCCGCCTGCCCCGCGCCCGGCGCGAAAGGCTCGCCGCCGACATCGGCGACGCGCTGGAGCGCCTCGCCTCCGTCGCGGCCGTCTGCGACGTCCGGAGAGCGGCGTGAGGCGCCCCGCCGTCACCCCCCTGCACCGACGCGGGTTCCTCCGCGGCGCCGCGGCCGGCCTCGGCACCGCGGCAGGCCTCGGCACAGCCGCCGCGGCGGACGTCGCAGACCGCGCGCCGCTCACCGCCGTGCCCTTCCACGGGAAGCACCAGGCCGCCGTGCTCACCCCGCCCGCCCGCGCCACCGTCCTCGCCGCTCTCGATGTCACCGCTGCCGACCGCGCCGAACTCGCCGACCTGCTGCGCACCCTGACCCGGCGCGCCCGCTTCCTGACCGACGGCGGAATGCCGCCCCCGGCCGGCATCACCGCGCCGCCCCCCGACTCCGGCATCCTCGGCCCGCGGGTCCCGGGCGAGGACGCCGTCCGCATCACGCTCTCCGCCGGGGCCTCGCTCTTCGACGACCGCTACGGGCTCGCCCCCCACGCCCCGCGCCTGCTGCGCACCATGCCCGCCTTCCCCGACGACGACCTCGACCCGGCCTGGTGCCACGGCGACCTCGCCCTCCAGCTGTGCGCCGACAACACCGACACCGTGCTGCACGCCCTGCGCGACCTCACCCGGCACACCCGGGGCGGCATGCAGATCCGCTGGCGGCTCGACGGATTCACCGGCCCGCCCCGCCCCACCGGCACCCCCCGCAACCTCTTCGGCTTCAAGGACGGCATCGCCAACCCCGACGTCCGCGACGCCCGCCTGATGAGACGTCTGGTGTGGACCGACACCGGCGGCAGCCACCTCGTCGTCCGGCTGATCCGCATGCACGTCGAGTTCTGGGACCGCGTCACCCTCGCCGAGCAGGAGCGGATGCTCGGCCGCAGCCGCGACACCGGCGCACCGCTGGACGGCGACCACGAAACCGACACACCGCGCTACGCCCACGACCCCACCGGCGAGGTGATCCCCCTGGACAGCCACATCCGCCTCGCCGCCCCCCGCACCCCGGACACGGACGGCCAGCAGCTGCTGCGCCGCTCCTACAGCTACGACCGGGGCGTGGACGCGGGCGGCAATCTCGACATGGGGCTGCTGTTCTGCTGCTACCAGCGCGACCCCGAGCGCCAGTTCGCGGCCGTGCAGAAGAGGCTGGCGGGTGAGCCGCTGGCCGACTACGTCACCCCGTTCGGCGGCGGCTACTTCTTCACGCTGCCCGGCGTCCGGGACGGCGCGGACTGGTACGGGCGCGCGCTGCTGGAGGGGGTGAGCGGCCCATGAGAGCACGGGTGACCAGCGGGGTGCTCCTTGCCCTCGCCGCCGCCTGCGGAACGCCGCCCCCGGCAGGCGCGGCGGCACCCTCGCCCGAGGCCGTCGCGACCGCGACCCCCGTCACCCACCTGGTGGTCGTCTTCGACGAGAACGTCTCCTTCGACCACTACTTCGCCACCTACCCCCAGGCCGCCAACACCGACGGCACCCCCTTCACCGCTGTCCGCCACACGCCCGCACGCGTCGACAACCTGCGCACCGCCGGGATGCTGACGGACAACCCCAACGCGTACACGCCCCGGCGGCTCGGCCCCGAGCAGGCCCTCACCTGCGACCAGAACCACTCCTACGGCCCCGAGCAGTACGCCGCGAACGACGGCAAGGCCGACCGGTTCGTGGAGAACACCGACTCCGGCAGGTGCTCCGGCCACCTTTTCGGGGAGCCCGGTCTGGTCATGGACTACTACGACGGCAACACCGTCACCGCGCTGTGGAACTACGCCCAGCACTTCAGCATGAGCGACCGGTCCTTCGGCACGACCTACGGCCCCTCCACACCCGGCGCGGTCAACCTCGTCTCCGGCCGGACCCAGGGCGTGTACTCCACCGACCCCGCCTCCGGCACCCAGACGCCGAAGCGGACCGCGAAGCCCGACGCGTACGCCGTGGTCGCGCCGGACGCCCAAGGGGTGGGCACGCTCGTCAACGACCCCGAGCCCGCCTACGACGACTGCTCGGGCAAGGACCACACGGGCAAGAGCGCCCTGGCGGCGCTCCAGGGGCGCAACATCGGCGATCTGCTCAACGACAAGGGCGTGAGCTGGGGCTGGTTCCAGGGCGGCTTCCGGCCGAGCACAGCGTGGGACGGCAAGCCGGGGCACTACGCCACGTGCTCGGGCACCACACACGCCAACGTCGGCGGCGCCCAGGTCATCGACTACGTGCCGCACCACGCGCCGTTCCAGTACTACCCCTCCACAGCGAACCCGCACCACCTGCCCCCGGCGTCCCCCGCCGAGATCGGGCACGCCGGGCGCGCCAACCACGCCTACGACCTCGCCGACTTCGACACCGCCCTGCGCGCCGGACGGCTGCCGTCGGTGAGCTTCCTGAAGGCACCCGCCTACCAGGACGGGCACGCGGGCTACTCGGACCCGCTCGACGAACAGCACTTCCTGGTGGAGTGGCTCAACAAGATCCAGGAGTCGCCGCAGTGGGCCGACACGGCGGTCGTGGTCGCCTACGACGACTCTGACGGCTGGTACGACCACGCCTACGCCCGGCCGTCGAACGGCTCCCGGCTCACGGTCACCGGCTCCCGCAAACAGCCCATGGACAGCCCGGCGTGCCAGGCGGGGCCCGCCCCGGCGGACGGCCGCTCGGGCCGCTGCGGGCCCGGGCCGCGGCTGCCGCTGCTGGTGATCTCGCCGTACAGCAGGGTCGACGCGGTGGACCACACGCCGACCGAGCAGACGTCGGTGCTCCGCTTCATCGAGGACAACTGGCACACGGGGCGGATCGGCGGCGCGTCGTTCGACGCGCGGGCCGGGTCGCTGGACGGGCTCTTCGACTTCGACCGTCCGCACGAGGAACGGGTGTTGTTGAACCCGGACGGGTCGGTGCGGTCCGTCTCGCGGGAGGCGCCGCGGCCCGTGGCGGCCGTCCCGGCGGCTTCCGGGCCGCAAGGTGCCTCCCCCGGCAGGCTGCGGCCCGAGCCCGCGCGAGGCGTGCCGCCGGCCGTGACGGTGGGGCTGGTGGTGACGGGAGCCGTGGTCGGGTGGCTGGTGGCGGCGGCCGTCCGGCGGTTCATTCCCCGCTCCCGGCCTTCGCCGTGACCGTCACCCCCGCCGCCCGCTCACCGCACACGCCACCCCCACTGCCACAGCCGCAGACACCGCCGCCGCGGCGAGCGGCAGGACGCCCATGTTGACCGTCCCGTCCAGGGACCCCGTGACCATGCCCGTCACCGCCGCCTCCGCGGGCGACCCTTCCGCGAACAGGACCAGGAAAGCGGCGAGCACCGTCGCCGGGACCGCCCATGCCGTGCTGCGCAGGAGCGGGCGATTGCACAGGGCGCCCACCGCCGTGCCGAGCAGCACGCACGTCAGCACCGCCACCAGGCCGGCCGCGGTGGCCTCGCCGACGGGCACGTCCACCTGGTGGTCGGAGCTGCGCGGCTCGCTGATGGCCGCCACGACGGCGGTTGCCGCCACGCCCACGACCGTCGAGGCCAGCAAGCCCGTGAGCACCGCGGAGAGGTGCACCCGCCAGGGCCCCGCGGCGGCGGCCGCGCAGTCCCGGGCCGCCTCCGGCTCGTTGGTGACGCAGACCCGCACCAGCCAGGCCGTCACCGGCACGAGTGCGGCGGCCGCATAGCCGAAGGAGTCCAGGATCGGCTGACCCGTTCGTACGCCGATGAACATGAAGGCGGCATACAGCAGCAGCGGCGGAAGCCAGCGGTGCGAGCGCAGCAGCAGGGCGGTCTGATAGCTCAGCAGGGCGGTCATCGGCTCCGCTCTCCCTCGGGGGCGACGGTCGTCACGGCGCGGATGTGCCACGGCGGACGGGCGGTCAGCAGGGCACGCAGCAGGGCGTCGGAGGACGCCGCGGCGACGGTCAGCCGGACGGCACCGGGCGCGGCGGCCGGTTCGCGGACGGTGCCCTCCGGCAGCCCCGCGGGCAGCTCCGCTCCGGACGGCCCCTCGGCCTCGACCCGCACGCGCGGCTCCGTCCGGCCGGTCCCGGCGACGGGGCTCACCCGCCCCTGCGCCACGCGGAAGACGGCGTCGGGCGCGCCCGCCAGACGGCGTGTGTCGTGGTCGACGAAGACGACGGTCGCGCCCGCGGCGACGCGTGCCGTCACGGCGTCGTCCAGGACGGTGCGCGACGCCGGGTCCAGGCCCGTCCACGCCTCGTCCAGGACGAGGAGTTCGGGGTTGGAGAGCAGGCCCTGGGCCACGGCGACCTTCTGGCTGGTGCCCTTGGACAGTTCGGACAGCCGCGTACGGGTGTGCTCGCCGATGCCGAACCGGTCGAGCCACTCGCGGGCCGCGGACCGGGCGGCGGCCCGGCCGAGGCCGTGCACGCGGCCGAGCCCGGTCAGGTACTCCAGCGCGGTGAAGGGCAGCGCGGGTGGGAAGCGCTCGGGCACGTACGCGGTGCGCGGGCGGCCCGTGATGCTGCCGGCGCCCGGTGCGTCGACCCCTGCGAGCAGCCGCAGCAGCGTGGACTTCCCGCTGCCGTTGGCGCCCTCGACCCGCAGCAGCGCACCCGCCGGCACGTCGAGGTCGACGTCGCGCAGTATCCACGGGCCACCGAGTCCATAGCGGCGCCCGACCCCCCTGAGCCTCATGCGCCTCACGGTAGCTGGTGCCGACCGCCATCCGGCCGGCTGGCAGACTGGGGGCGTGACCGGCTCAGACATCCCCGATCCGCGCGATGCCGCCCCGCAGTTCGTCCTGCCGCTCGTCGTGCGGCTGGAGAAGGACCGCCCGCCCGCCCGCACCGACGCTCTCCAGACGGCGGCCCGTGCGGTGCTGACGCTGCTGTCGGACGAGCGCGCCACCGCGGAGGACGGCGAGTGGACCCGGGCGGTACGGGACTGGCAGGACGGCCGGATCCGCAAGGTGGTCCGGCGGGCGCGGGGCGCGGAGTGGCGCAAGGCGTCCACCCTCCCGGGCATCACGGTGACGGGCGAGAGCGCCGAGGTGAGGGTCTTCCCGCCGGTACCGCTGGACGGCTGGCCCAGAGAGCTGGTCAAACTTCAGGTGTCGGGCACGGACCTGGACGACCCCGCGCCGCCGGCGGCGCCCGCTCCCGAGCGGCCGGTGCTCTGGTTGAACCCGGCGCTGGAGATGACCGCGGGCAAGGCCATGGCCCAGGCCGGGCACGGCGCGCAACTGGCCTGGTGGGCGCTGGACGATGAGGCGCGCGCCGCCTGGCGCGCGGACGGCTTCGCGCTGTCGGTACGGACCGCGCCGGACCCCGAGCACTGGTCGGAGCTGACGGCAAGCGGGCTACCGGTGGTACGGGATGCGGGGTTCACCGAGATTGCGCCCGGGCCGACTGTTGCAGTCGAGGGCGGCCAACGCATCTGCCCTCTCCCCCGCCTACGACGGCCGTAGGCTGCTCTGCGTCCCGGCGCGGAAGTGGTGGGGCGGGATGGGCAGTCGGGTGCGAAAGACAGTCGTTCCCGGGGCGTCGAGGACGGTGAGGGTGCCTTTGTGGATGGCCGCGATGTCGCGGGCGATCGGGAGGCCGAGGCCGGTGCCGCCGTCGTCGCGGCTGCGGGCGTCGTCGAGGCGGGCGAACCGTTCGAAGATCCGCTCACGGTCGGCGGGCTCGATCGGCGGCCCGTCGTTGGTCACGTCCAGGACGGCGTGGCCGGAGGCCCGGTCGGTGGTGAGGCGGACGGTGACGTGCCTGCAGGCGTGGCGCTGGGCGTTGTCGAGCAGGTTCGTCAGCAGCCGTCGCAGCCACAGGGTGTTGCCGGGGACGGTGATCGCCGTCGGGGCGTGGACGGCGACCGGGTGGGGTTCGGCGCCGCGGGCCGCGACTGTGGTGTGCACCAGGTCGGCGAGGTCGACGGGTTCGTCGGGCCAGTCCTGGTCGGTGGTGTCCAGGCGGGCGAGGAGCAGGAGGTCGGCGGCGAGGGCCTGCAGGCGTTCGGTGTCCTCCAGGGCGCCGGCCACCAGGTCCGTGTGCACGTCGGGGTCGGAGTGGGCGAGGGCGACTTCGAGCTGGGTGCGCAGGACGGTCAGGGGGCTGCGCAGTTCGTGGGAGGCGTCCGCGATGAAGCGGCGCTGCCGGGTGCCTGCGGCTTCGAGGCGCTGGAGCATGGCGTTCATGGTGCCGGCGAGGCGGGCGATCTCGTCGTCGCTGCGGGGCTCGGGAACGCGGCGGTTCAGGTCACGGTCCCCGATGGCGGCGACTTCGGCGCGGATGGCCTCGACCGGTCGCAGGGCACGGCCGGTCGCGCGCCAGGTGAGGGCGCCGACGGTGAACAGCAGGACCGTGCTCAGTACGGCGAGGGCGGCGGTGGTGAGGTCTTCGGCGGCGTCGGCGGTGTGCAGGGATGCGCCGACGTAAATGGTCACGGGGCCGGTGGGTGTGGTGGCGGCGATGCTGGTGACGCGCTGGTGGTGTGCGTGGCCCCGGGCCCGGAGGTTGAAGGTGCTGTGGCCGTTGGGGTGGCCGGCGGGGGCGAGTGAGGGGCGGCCGGTGAGGTTCTGGCTGGCGGCGACCACCGCGCCGTTCGCGTCGACGACCTGGATGAAGTCGGTGCCGCGGTCGAGGGGAAGCGGGCTGGTGAGACGGCCGTCGGTGGCGAGGCGGGCCACAGCCTGGGCCTGCTCACGGGTATCGGCCTCGACGGTACGTTCCAGGTTGACGCGCAGCAGGAAGACGACGGCGGCCGAGGCCACGGAGAGGACGACGGCGACGCTGACGCAGGCGGCAAGGGTGGTACGGGCGCGGACCGAGCGTGGTGTCAGGCGGTCGACGAGCACCGCGGCGCGCGGGTGGCGCGCCAGGTGGCGGTGCGCGGCCGCGCGCAGGCGGTGGTGTGCGGCGCCGGCGGATGCACCGGCGGGGGTCCGGTCAGCCACCGTCGGCCGCCAGCCGGTAGCCGGCGCCGCGGACGGTCTGGACCGCGGCTCGCCCGAAGGGGGTGTCTATCTTGCGCCGCAGGGCGCTGACGTGGACCTCGACGGTGTTGGGGTCGCTGTCGAGGGCGCTGTCCCAGACGGCGTCGAGGATCTCCCGCTTGGAGACGGCCTCGCCGGCCCTGCGGGCAAGGTGGTCGAGGATGGCGAACTCGCGGGGGGTCAGGGGTATCGCGGTGCCGGCGCGCGTGCAGGTGCGGGCGGCGGAGTCGATGACGAGGTCGCCCAGGACGGTGCGCCGGGGCGCGCGGCTGCCGATACGGCGGGCCAGCGCCTTGAGGCGGGCGACGAGCACGACGAAGGAGAACGGTTTGGACAGGTAGTCGTCGGCGCCGGTGTCGAGCGCCTCGGCCTCGTCCCATTCGCCGTCCTTGGCGGTGAGCATCAGGATGCCGACGTCGCTGCCGCAGGCCCGCAGGCGTGAGCACACCCGGTAGCCGTTGAGACCGGGCAGCATGACGTCGAGCACGACCACGTCGTAGGCGTGGTCCATGGCCCGGGCCAGGCCGGAGGGGCCGTCGTGGGCGACGTCGACTGTGAATCCCTGGGCGGTCAGCCCGTGCCGCAGCGCCAGGGCCAGCCGGCGTTCGTCCTCCACCACCAGTACTCGCATGCGCACCAGGGTCGCAGGTTCGCCGGAACGGACAGCCAGCGGCGTCTGCCGGTCTTCAGCTGATCTTCAGCAACGCACGGACATCCTCACGGTGTCGCCCGGGGACGTCCCGGGCCTGGCGAGGATCGGGGTGTGTCATGAGCGAGTCCATGGGAACGGGTGAAACGTTGCCGCAGGAGGAGTCGAAGGCCGCGGGCAGGACGCGTACGGCTCCGGGCCGCGCCGGCCGGTGGGTGCGCGGCCGGTCGGCGCGCTGGGTCGCGGCCGGGGCGGCCGTGCTGGTGATCGGCGGTGGCGCCGCGGCGGCGGTGGCCCACCATCACCACGAGGGTGAAGAGGGCCACGGCCATGGCCACGGCCGTACGGCGGCTGCGGATGACCGGGGACGGCATGACGGCCGGGACGGCTGGGGCAAGCGGGACAACCAGGACGGCCGTGAGGGTCGCCAGGAGACCGGGCGTGACGTCCACGCGGCGCCGGCACCGTTGCCGTCGACCAGCGCGGCCGACGCGGTGGCCAAGGCCTCGTCGGCGGTGTCCGGCGGCAAGGTGGAATCGCTGAGCCCGGTCGCCGAGCAGGGAGGTGGCCGTGGCTGGCGGGTCGTGGTCCTGGGCCCCGACGGCGTGCGGCACGCGGTGACCATCGACGGAGCCGGCGACACGATCACCGGCAACACGGTCCTGGGCGGCTGACCCACCGACCGGGTGCGGCCCGGCCGCGCCGCACAGCAGGGAGCGTCGTCGCCTTGGGCGCCACGACACCCACCCGAGCGGCCCACCGCCGCCCAGCTGTGCCGGCGCGGCCGGTCATGAGGACCGGGGCCCGACACGCGGTCAGGCCCAGGCCCGCTCGCGGGATCAGGGCGTGGACGCGATCCGGCGCCGGGAGAGGGCGTCGGAAGCCTTGGCCGTCATGCAGAGCGAAGCGGCGAGGGTGAGGACGAGTGCGGCGCCGACGGCGAAGATGCTGCCGGTCGCGACGGGCGCCGGGCCACCGGCGGAGCGGGCGGAGCCACTGAGGAAGGGGACGACGGCCAGGACGCCGACTCCGAGCACGACCTCGGCCCAGACGACCTTCGGGAAGTGCCGCAGCGTCAGGTGAAGGAGAGAGGCCGTCGCGTCGGCGCGGCGGGCGCGGGCGATGCGCGGCATCAGCCAGAACTGGTTGAAGGCGCCGGCCGCGACCATGCCGAGGACGAGCAGGGTCTTGACGAACAGGAAGAGGCCGTAGGTCGTCGTCCACAGCTGCCCGATGCTGCCCACGTGCTTCCAGGAGATCCACAGGCCGGACGTCAGCACTGCCCCGACGCAGACCAGGGCGACGAGGCTGAATCGCCGCCAGATGTCCGCCCACAGCAGGCCGGCGTTCTCGCTCAGGTGGCGGCGGGCCCCGGCGAGGGCGACGAGGAGGACCAGTCCACCGATCCACACGGTGCCGCTGACGATGTGGATCTGGTCGAAGACGAGATCGAGCACCTTGTTCGTATCGGCGGGGGCGGTGGCCGGTATTGCTGCGATGAGCGTCACGGCGAGCGACAGCGGCAGGGCGGTCAGCGCGAGGGCGTTGAGGTGACGGCGTGCGCCCAGGCTGAACAGGGCGATGAGTGCGGCGGATGCCAGCACGAGGGCGATGTTCTGGACCAGGTAGATCGTGCCCTGCGGCACCCATGTGCCTTTCGCTGCGGGGGCGCGCAGGAAGTCCCGGATCCGTCCCGGCGCGAGCGCGTCCCCGAACGGCATGCCCTTGCCGGCCCGGGCCAGCCGGGCTGCGAGCTGGAAGTAGCCTGCCACCAGCAGCACCACCCCGGCCCACGCCAGGGAGAGTGCCGTCCGCCGCTGCAGGGCCGCGACGTCGCCGCGATCGTTCTCCGGCGCGCGCAGGGCGGGGCGTACTGCTGCCGCGTACGTGAGGGTGAAACCGATGGCACCACACAGGCCCATGAAATAGCCGGATTTGGTCAGAACCCTCCAGAGGGGAGGGGTGGCATAGGCCATGGTCGCGGCGAGGTGCGCAGAACTCATGAAGGTAAGGCTAACCTAAATGGTCTCGGGTTTGTCTATGCCCATTGCTACGGAGTTGTCACACAAGCCTGTGATACTGACCGCCTGAACGTATGTACTGGCGCCAGGGAGTACGAAGTTGTCGAAGAGGTCTGTGTACGGTGCGACGGCTCTGGGCTCCGTGTGCGTCGTGACCGCGCTCGTCGTCGGGCTCATGAGCGGTGACGGCGACGGAGGCAAGGACGATCGCAAGGCGGACGCCTCCGCCCCCTCCGATGCCCGGGCCGGGGCCAGGACGGGCACCGACGGTGCCAAGAAGCCGGAGGAGGTGTGGGACGGCAAGGTCCACGTCCTCGGCGACGGCTCGACCTCCTACACCGGCCCCCAGCCCAAGGTGGCCAAGCCCGAGAAGCTCAAGCCGGGCGAGAAGCCGCCGCAGTTCGTCGTCTTCTCCTGGGACGGCGCGCTGGAGAACGACGACCATCTCTTCTCCCGCTTCCGCGCCCTGGCCAAGCAGAACAACGCGCAGATGACGTACTTCCTCAGCGGCATCTACCTGCTGCCGAAGTCCGAGCGGCAGAAGTACCAGGGGCCCGGCCACAAGCCGGGCGAGGCGGCCATCGACTTCACCTCCGACGCGCACATCAAGGACACCCTGGAGCAGCTGCGCGCCGCGTGGCTGGAGGGCAACGAGATAGGCACGCACTTCAACGGCCACTTCTGCGGCCCGGGCGGGGGCGGCTACTGGAGCACCGACCAGTGGAAGCAGGAGACGGCGCAGGCCTACTCCTTCGTCGAGAACTGGAAGACGAACACCGGCTTCAAGGACGTCCCCCCGCTGCCCTTCGACTACCAGAAGGAGCTGGTCGGCGGCCGCGCCCCCTGCCTGGAGGGGCAGAAGGCGCTGATACCCGCGGAGAAGTCCATGGGCTGGCGCTACGACGCCAGCTCGCCCGGCGACTTCCAGCTGTGGCCGTCCAAGATCGACGGCATCTGGAACTTCCCGCTGCAGCTCCTGCCGTACCCGGGGAGCGACCGTCAGGTGCTCTCCATGGACTTCAACTTCCTCTACAACCAGTCCGGCGAGAACAACACCCACGGTGATCCGGCCAAGCAGCCCGAATGGGAGCAGCTGACCCGCCAGGGCTACCTCAACGGCTTCGAGCGCGTCTACAACGGCAGCCGCGCCCCGCTGTTCATCGGCAACCACTTCGAGGACTGGAACGACGGCATCTACATGAAGGCCATCGAGGACGTCATGAAGGACGTCTGCCGCCGGGACGGGGTGCGCTGCGTCTCCTTCCGGCAGGTGGCCGACTGGCTGGACGCCCAGGACCCGAAGGTGCTGGCGAAGCTGCGCGGTCTGGACCCCGCGCAGGCGCCGGACTGGAAGACCTTCCTCAAGTAGGAGACAAGCAGCAGGCCCGGGTCACCGCCCGGCGCTGCTCATGTACTTCGTCCAGATGTCGATGGGGTAGCTGCTGCCGGCCGCCGTCTCCCCGGCGCCGCCCATGCCGTCCAGCGGCAGCAGCAGCTGGGTCTTGGGGTCGATCCGGGAGAGCGAGACGGCGGTGGACACCTTGCCGCGGTATCCGGCGAACCAGGCGGACTTGTTGTCGGTGGCGGTGCCGGTCTTGCCCGCCGCGTCCGGGCCCGCCGCGTTCGCGGTGGTGCCGGTGCCGCGCTTGACGGCCTCGTGCAGCGCGTCGTCGACGGAGCCGGCGACGCCCGCGGGCAGGACCCGCTCGGGGGTCGGCTTCTCCACCTCCACCGCGTTGCCGTTGCGGCTGAGCCGGTCCACGGAGTACGGCTCGCTGTGGATGCCCTTGGCGGCGAAGGTGGCGTAGGCCCCGGCCATGCGGATGGCGCTGGGCGTGCTCGTGCCGAGGGAGAAGGCGGGCACCTGGGCGCCGAGGCTCTCCTCCAGCAGGCCGGACTGGACGGCGGCCCTGCTCACCCGCTGCAGGCCCACGTCCATGCCCAGCTGCATCATGGGCCCGTTCACGGACTGCACGACGGCCTCGCGCAGGGAGACCTTCCCCCAGGACTTGTCGCCGTCGTTGACGGCCTTCACGATCTTCCCGGAGCGGTCCCAGTACGGACCCTCCGGGGTGCGTATCGCGACCTTGTTGTCCCCGTCGTAGACGCTCGAGGGCGTCACCGGCCGACGGGCCGCCCCGCGCTGGAGCTGGACGCCGTCGCGCAGCGCGGCGGCGTAGACGAAGGGGGTGAAGGCGCTGCCCGCCGGGACGACGGTGGAGTTGGCGTCGTTGAACCCCTGCTTGAGGTAGTCGGGACCGCCGTAGAGGGCGACGATGCGCCCGTCGGTGGTGACGGAGGCGGCGCCGATGCGCACGTTGCGGTCGACCTCGCGCTGGGCCGGTTCGAGCCGTTCGCGGATGCTGTCGACGGACTTGGCGAGCGCATCGACCTTCGGCTTCTCGAAGGTGGTGCGGATCTGGTAGCCGCCGAGGTCGAAGTCGGCCTCGGAGACCTTGGTGTGGGCGGCCACGTAGGCGCGGGCGGTGTCGACGAGGTAGCCGGTCTGTCCGGTCAGCCCGGCGGGCTTGGGCGGCGCCTTGGGCTCGGGGAAGGTGGTGTAGGTGGCCCGCTCGGCGGGGGAGAGCTTGCCGATGGTGACCATGCGGTCGAGGATCCACTTCCAGCGCTCGACGGCCCGCTCGTGGTTCTTGGCGCTGACCGACGGGTCGTAGAGCGCGGCGCCCTTGAGCAGGGAGGCGAGCAGCGCGCCCTCGCTCGCGTTCAGCTGCGAGACGTCCTTGCCGTAGTAGGCGTGGGCGGCGCGCTGGATGCCGTAGCTGCCCCGCCCGTACCAGCTGGTGTTGAGGTAGCCCTCCAGGATGGCGTCCTTGCTCATCTTGTTGTCGAGCTTGATGGCGATGACCATCTCGGTGAGCTTGCGGGTGAAGGTCTGCTGCTGGTTGAGGTAGGCGTTCTTCACGTACTGCTGGGTGATGGTGGAGCCGCCCTGGGTGTCGCCGCCGGTGAGCATCTTGGAGACGGCGCGGATCATGCCGCTGGGGGAGATGCCGCTGTCGGAGTAGAAGGTCTCGTTCTCGGCGGCGAGCGCGGCCCAGCGCACCTTCTCGGGGACCTTGTCCAGGGCCGCGTCCTGCCGGTTGACCGGGCCGGTGCGGGCCATCTCGGTGCCGTCTGCCCAGTAGTAGACGTTGTCCTGCTGGGTGGCGAAGGCGTTGAGGTCGGTGGGTATGTCCGTCCGTACGTACAGGATCGCGACGGCCGCGGCGAGGGTGCCCAGGACGAGGGCGGCGCTGCCGAGCACCTGACGCCAGGAGGGCACCCAGCGCCGGAAGCCCTGCCGGCCCGGGCGGGGGTAGAGCGGGCGGAAGCGGCTCAGGGGGAAGCGGCCCAGCCGGAACCGCCGGGCAGCGGGCCGCCGACGGCGACGGTGCGAGCCGCGGGCGGCGTGGGAGCCCTCGGGGGAGGGGTTCTTGCGGAACTTCGCCCTGATTCTTTCGACCACCGATTGACCCTGACCTCGTCCGAACACCTGTCGACAACACTGCCGCTCGATATGTGGTGAGTCTCCCACAATTGGAATCTGACACTCCGTCAGATTTTCGCTGGAGGGTTACTCCTCTACACTCCTGTAGAGGACATTGCAGGATCAGCAGAAGGAAAGCCTGAAAATCATGGGACCGGCCACACCCGCCACCGTCGTGCGCCAGGGCAGGCGCCGCGCGAACGGCGCGCTGGAGAGCGAGGTCCTGGCGGCCCTGCAGCGGGCCGGGGCGCCGCTGACCCCGCGCGAGGTCCAGGCGACGCTGCCGGGGGAGCTGACGTACAGCACGGTGGTGACGATCCTGTCCCGCCTGCACGGCAAGGACGTGCTGACGCGGACGCCGCGCGGGCGCGCCTACGCCTACGCTCCGGTCGCGGACGAGGCCGGGCTCGCCGCCCGCCGGATGCACAAGGTCCTGGACACCCTCCCCGACCGGGAGGCCGTGCTGGTCCGCTTCGTCGACGGGCTGACGGCCGCGGACGAGCTCCTGCTGCGGCAGGTGCTCTCGGGCCGGGTCTTCCCCTAGTTCCCGCCCTCGCCGATCAGCTGCGAGACCCGTACGAACTCGTAGCCGCGCGCCCGCAGCTCGGGGACGATCCGGCGCACCGCCTCCTCCGTCATCGGTGCCGCGCTGTGCGTGCAGTGCATCACCACGACCGAGCCGGGCTTGACCTCCGACAGCACCTGGGTCACCACGGGTGCGGCCTGTTTGGCGAAGGCGTCGCCGCTGACGACGTCCCACTGCACGGCCGTCACCTTCGTCGCGGCGATCTCACGGAGCACGGAGTCGTCGTGACAGCCGCCGGGGAAGCGGAAGTACGGGACCGTGTGCTGCACCCCGGCGCGCCGGAAGGCGTCGAAGGCGCGCTCGACGTCGGCGCGGGCGGTGCCGGGCTTGACGGTGGGCAGGCCGTAGCAGGGCGTCGTGAAGGCGTAGTGGGAGTACGAGTGGTTGGCGACCTCGAAGAGCGGGTCGGCGCCGATCGAGCGGGCCTCGTCGGGGTACTGGTCGGCCCACTTGCCGGTCATGAAGACGGTGGCGGGCACCTTCAGCCGTTGCAGGGTGGCGATGAGCGCCGGGTTGTCGAACCGCTCGCCGCGCGCGGCGCGGGGGCCCTGGTCGGCGGTCATGTCGGCGTCGAAGGTGAGGGCGACCTGCTTGGCGCCGTTCCGCTTGCCGTGCGAGAAGACGGGGGCGGCGCCTCCCGGGCCCGGCGGGAGGGTGGGGGCGGCGGGGGACGGTGCGGCCGAGGGAGAGGCGCTGGTCGCCGAAGGGGCGGGGGACTTGGCCGTACGGCCGCCACCGCCACCGCTACTGCCGCCACCGCAGGCGGTCAGCGTGCAGCACAGCAAGGCGGCCAGGGCCGCGGCGGACCGTCCGGCCGACGGGGCCCTCACCCCTGCGCCAGCGGCTTGGCGTCGCGCGCCAGCGCCGTCAGCCGGGATATGGCGCGGAAGTACTTCTTGCGGTAACCGCCCGCGAGCATCTCCTCGCTGAACAGCTCGTCGAACGGCCGCCCCGAGGCCAGCACCGGGACCTCGCGGTCGTAGAGCCGGTCCGCGAGCACCACCAGGCGCAGCGCCGTCGACTGGTCCGGTATCGGCTCGACGCCGGTGAGGCAGACGGCCCGGATGCCGTCGCACATGGCGCCGTAACGGCTCGGGTGGACCTTGGAGAGGTGGTCGAGGAGGCCGGGGAAGGCGTCCAGGGAGGCGCCGTCCGCGGTCTGCGCCACGCGGCGGACGGTGGCGTCGTCGTAGGGCGGCGGGGCCTGCGGCAGACCGCGGTGGCGGTAGTCCTCGCCGTCGATGCGCAGCGGGCGGAAGTGGGCGGACAGGCCCTGGATCTCGCGCAGGAAGTCGGCGGCGGCGAAGCGGCCCTCGCCCAGCTTGCCCGGCAGCGTGTTGGACGTGGCGGCGAGCGCGACGCCCGCCTCGACCAGCTTGCCCAGCAGCGTGGAGACGAGCACGGTGTCGCCCGGGTCGTCGAGCTCGAACTCGTCGATGCACAGCAGCCGGTGGCCGCTGAGGGTCTGCACGGTCTTCTGGAAGCCCAGCGCGCCGACCAGGTTGGTCAGCTCGACGAAGGTGCCGAAGGCCTTCTGCTCCGGGGCGGCCGGGGTGGCGTGCCAGAGGGAGGCGAGCAGGTGGGTCTTGCCGACGCCGTAGCCGCCGTCGAGGTAGACCCCGCGCGGGCCGGCCGGGACGGCGGGCTTGGTCTCGCGGCGGAACCAGCGCTTGCGGCTGCCGCCGGTGGCGCCGTCCAGCCCCGCGGCGAAGCCGTCGAGCATGCGGACGGCGTCGGCCTGGCTGGGCTGGTTCGGGTCGGGGATGTAGTTGTCGAACCGCACCGAGTCGAAGCGCGGGGGCGGCACCATTTCGGCGACCAGGCGGTCGGCGGGGACGTGCGGGGCGCGCGAGGTGAGCGCCACGGGTCCGGCGGCGGACCGCTGCCCGGGTATCGGGCCGGAGCCGGTGGTGCTGGCGGGGGATGCGGTGGAGGACGACACAGCTCTCCAGGGTAGTCGCTCGGCGGGTGCGGCCCGTCCCGGGCGGAGCGAGCCATGTCACACTGCCGGCATGCGACGCCTGTTCCCCTCCCCGCTCACCCCCGCCGACCTCGAAGACCGCGAATGGGGGCTGGACGAGCTCGCCGACTTCTACGCCTACCCCGAGCAGGCGGGCGTCGGCGGCCGTGCGTGGCTGCGGGCCAACATGGTCTCCTCCCTGGACGGCGCGGCCCACCACGAGGGGCGCTCGCAGCCGCTCTCCTCCGCCGCCGACATGCGGATCTTCGGCACGCTGCGGGGCCTGGCCGACGCCGTCGTGGTGGGGGCCGAGACCGTACGTCAGGAGGGGTACCGGCCCGCGCGGGCGCGGGAGGCGTTCGCCGCCCGCCGGGCGGCGCTCGGTCAGGGGCCCGCGCCGGTGATCGCGGTGGTGAGCGCGGGGCTCGACCTGGACTTCTCGCTTCCGCTCTTCGCCTCGCCGCTGGTGCCCACGATCGTGCTGACGGGCGCCGGGGCGCCGGCGGAGCGGGCCGAGGCGGCCCGGGCGTCGGGCGCCGAGGTGGTCGTGGCGGGTGAGGGACGCGGGGTCGACCCGGCGCGGGTGCCTCAGGTGATGGCCGAGCGGGGGCTGACGCGGCTGCTCACCGAGGGCGGGCCGCGGCTGCTGGGGCAGTTCGCCTCGGCCCGGGTGCTGGACGAGATGTGCCTGTCGCTGGCGCCGGTGGTCGCCACCGGCACGGCGCCGCGCATCATGAGCGGTCCGCCGCTGGCGGTGCCGGAGCGCTTCGCCCTCGGTTCGATCCTGGAAGAAGAGGGTTTCCTCTTCACCAGCTACCGGAGGATCTGATACCGAGGAGACCCACGAGCGAGGAGGCCCACGGCGGGTAACGGTTTCCGAAGGATCTGACAATCGGCGGAATTTGCCGTTCCGGTTACCTTCCGGTGGGCAGAATTGAGTCAGACGCTCCCCCAAGGGCACGGGATACAAACAGCGGCTCATGGGGAGCACGCGCAGGATGGTTTCTGTTGGGCCCGGTGGCCCACGTAGGAGAAGGGCCCTCACCGTGTTCACGAGCGTATTGATGATCGAGCAGCCGCTGTCCGCCACGGACGTCGACTTCGTCACTGGCCTGCACGACGACGCCCTGTCCTTCGTGGTCCTCATGCGGCCCAGGGGGGACGAGGACCGGCTGCTGCGCGCCATGGACGACGTGGCCCTCGGCGAGCTGGAGCAGGCGGTCCACGAGGCCGACGAGCCCGAGGGCGAGGAGGCGCAGCGGCCTGCCGCCCTCGCCCTGGAGCACTCCCTGCGCCGGCTGCGCGAGGCGGGCTGCGAGGCCGTCGGCCAGCTGATCGACGGCCATCCGCTGGACCTGCTGCGGTCCGTCGTCGAGCAGACCCATGCCGACGAGGTGATCGTGCTGACCGCCCCGCACTTGGTGGAGGAGTTCTTCCACCGCGACTGGGCCTCGCGGGCCCGGCACAAGGTGGGTGTGCCCGTCCTCAAGCTCTACGCCCACGCCGACGAGGAGACCGAAGGGGAGACCCAGGAGCAGGGCTGAGCGGCCCCTGGGCGCACCGTTCAGCCCAGCCGGCCGTCCCGCATCGTCAGCACCCGGTCCGCCCGGCCGAGCAGCCCCCGGTCATGGGTGACCAGGACTGTCGCCGTGCGGTGCCGCCGCGTCACCCCGGCCAGCAGCTCCACCACCTGCTCGCCGCGCTCGTGATCCAGCGCGGACGTCGGCTCGTCCACCAGCAGCACGGACGGGCCGGTGAACAGCGCGCGGGCGATGTTCACGCGCTGCCGCTCGCCGCCCGACAGCCGGTGCGGGCGGCGGCGCCGCCCGGCCTCGCCCAGGCCCACCGACTCCAGCAGCTCCTCGGCCCGCGCCCGGGCGCCCCGCACACTGCCGCCCCGCAGGTGCTCCACGGCCAGCAGCTGCTCGACGGCCGTCAGGGACGGCAGCAGGTTGGACTGCTGGAAGACGATGCCGACCTGCTCGCGCCGCAGCCTCGTCCGCTCCCGGTCCGGCATCCCGGCCGTGTCCCGCCCCGCCAGCACCACCCGTCCCGCATCCGGGCGCAGCAGCACGGATGCCACCGCGAGCAGGCTCGACTTCCCCGACCCGGAGGGCCCCACGACGGCGACGAGCTCGCCGGGGGCGACGGCCAGGGACACCTCGTCCAGCGCGGTGAGGCGGCGGTCGCCGTCCGGAAAGGTGAGGGTGACGGACTCCAGCGACAGAGCGGTCGCGGTCTTCGTGGCGGCGGTCA
This sequence comes from Streptomyces olivoverticillatus, assembly GCF_014203555.1. Lineage (GTDB taxonomy): Bacteria > Actinomycetota > Actinomycetes > Streptomycetales > Streptomycetaceae > Streptomyces > Streptomyces olivoverticillatus. The sequence goes on from NZ_JACHJH010000008.1 coordinate 162,588, forward strand.
TCGTTGGGCTCCCAGCGCGGTCAGCGGGTCGACGGAGGTGATGCGGCGTACGGCGAGGGCGGAGCCGGCCAGTCCCAGCAGCACCATCGCCGCCACCGGCACGGCCACCGTGGCCGCCCCCAGCTCGAAGGGCACCGCCGAGGAGGCCAGCCCGCCGCCCAGCGCACCGGCCGCGCCGCCCAGCACGGTCCCGGCGGCCAGCACGGCCAGCGCCTGAGCCAGCGCGTCCCGCACCAGATAGCCGCTGCTCGCCCCCACCGCCTTGAGCACCGCGATGTCCGGGCGCCGCTGCACGGTCCACACCGTGAAGAAGGCCCCCACCACCAGCGCGCTCACCACGAACAGGAAGCCCTGCAGGAGGCTGAGCGTGCCGTGCTCGGCGGCGTAGCCGTCGATGCCGTCCAGCGCGTCCTGGACCCCCACGGCCTTCGTGGTCCGGGCGGCTTCCCCGGCCGGGCTCCCGCCGCCGGTCACCGCGAGCGCGGAGGGCTGCCGCTGGTGGCTCACCTCCGACCAGGTGGCGAGCGTCGTCCAGACGCTGGGCGCGTGCCCGTAGCCGCGGTCCGCGGTCAGGCCGGAGACGGTGACCTCACGCGTGCCGAGGGTGACCCGGTCGCCCACCCGCAACCCCGCCTCCCGGGCGGTCCGCTCGCCGACCGCCACCCGGCCGTCGCCCGGCGCAGCACCGGCCGCGAGCGGCGGCAGCAGCGCCTCCGACGTGCCGAAGACGCTCACCGAGGTCGCCGAGCCGTGCGCCGTCAGCCGCGTCATCGCCACCCCCAGCGGCTCCGCCGAGCGCACCCCCGGCGCCCCCCGCCAGGCGGCACTCTGCTGCTCGTCCACGGTGCTGTTGCCGAACGACACCTGCGGCGAGGCGCCCGCCGGGGCGCCGAAGACGATGCGCTGCGCGGGCAGCTCCGCGACGGCCGAGGACGCCTCCCGGGCCAGCCCGCCGGTCAAGCCGTGGAGAAAGACCACCAACGTGGTGATGAGCGCGACCACCGAGCCCATCAGGGCGAACCGGCCCCGGGCGAAACGGATGTCACGAAGAGCGACGAACAACGGAAAAGACCCTCCCGGTCTCGGGAACCCCTAGGACACGCCCTAGGGCTCCGACGACGACCCCTCCACCCTCCCGCCCGACGCCCCGCCCCGGCATCGGGGCAAGGAGCGGTCCTCGCCCCCTCCGTCCGGTGCACCCGAAAATCAATCGAACGGTTGACGGTCCCGCGCGCGGGCGCACCCGGCCCGGGACCGTACGCTCGATGGGGTGAGCCGAACGAGCCTCCCCGACCCCGCCGCGACACCTCCGCCCGCGGCCGGTGACGCCTCGCGCGCGCACGCGCGTGCCGCCGCCGAAGCCCCCTCGCTGCGGCTGGTCCGCCTCGCCCTGCACGGCTGCTTCTACGCCCTGCTCGCCGTCGCCCTCGTCCCCGCGCTGACCGGCCCCCGCGCCGCGGCCGTCGCCCCCGCGGCCCTCGCCCTCGCCGCCGTATACGGCGCCGGCGCCGTGCGGCAGGCCCGGCGGCCCCGGCTCTGGCTCGCCGCCGTCACCGCCCTGTGGCTCGCGCTCCTGGTGCTGGACCCCGGATTCAGCTACGTCGTCTTCCCGCTCTTCTTCCTCTGGCTGCACGCCCTGCCCGTCCGCTGGTCCCTGCCCGCGGTCGCCGCGGGCACGGCGGCCGTCGTCGCCGCCCAGGCCGCCACGCCCGGCGGCCTCACCGCCGCCAAGGTGATCGGCCCGGCCGCCGGTGCCGCCGTCGCCGTCCTGACCGCCTACGGCTACGCGACGCTCTACCGCGAGAGCCGGGCCCGCCAGCGCCTGATCGACGACCTCGTGCACACACGTGACGAACTGGCCGCCGCCCAGCGCGAAGCCGGCCGGCTCGCCGAACGCCAGCGGCTCGCCCGCGAGATCCACGACACCCTGGCCCAGGGCCTGTCCAGCATCGTCCTGCTCGCCCGCGCCGCCGAGAGCGGCACCCCCGAGGCGCACCGCGAGCGCGTACGCGAGATCGGCCGCACGGCCTCCGACAACCTCGCCGAAGCCCGCCGCTTCGTCCACGCCCTCACCCCGCCCGCCCTGGAGGACGCACCCCTGCCCGAGGCGCTGCGCCGGGTCACCGCCCGCACCGTCCCCGGCGCTGCCTTCCGCCTCGACGGCGAGCCCTGCCCGCTGCCCGTGGAGACCGAGGTCGCCCTGCTGCGCCTGACCCAGGAGGCGCTCGCCAACGTCGCCCGGCACGCGCGGGCCGACCACGCCGCCGTGACCCTCGCCTTCCACGACGGACAGGTCACCCTCGACGTCTACGACGACGGCGTCGGCTTCACGCCCGGCACCGGGCCCGCCGACGGGCGGCCGAGGTTCGGCCTGCACGGGATGCGCGAGCGCATCGCCGAACTGGGCGGCACGCTCACCGTCGAGTCGGCCCCCGGCGAGGGCACCGCGGTCGCGGCGGCGCTGCCCGTCCCGGCGGCCGCGCACCCCCGCGACGCACTGGGGGAGGCCGCGTGACCGCCACCGTCCGGGTCCTCCTGGTCGACGACCACCCCGTCGTACGGCGCGGGCTGCGCGCCATGGTCGATGAGCTGCCCGAGGTGGAGGCGGTGGGCGAGGCGGCCGACGGTGCCGAGGCGCTGCGGCTGCTGGACGCCGGGGCCCGGCCCGACGTCGTCCTGATGGATCTCCAGATGGGCGACGGCATGCACGGCGTGGAGGCCACCCGCAAGATCACTGCGCTGCCCGACCCGCCCGCCGTGCTGATCCTCACCACCTACAGCACCGACGCCGACATCCTCGCCGCCGTCGAGGCCGGGGCCACCGGTTACCTGCTCAAGGACGCGCCGCCCGAGGAGGTCGCCGCCGCCGTGCACGCCGCCGCCCGGGGCGAGACCGTCCTCGCGCCGCCCGTCGCGGCCCGGCTGCTCGGCCGGGTCCGGTCGGGCGGCAGGCCCGCCCTCTCGCCCCGCGAGACCGAGATTCTCGGCCTGCTCGCGCAGGGGCTGCCCAACCGGCAGATCTCCCGCCGCCTCTTCATCAGCGAGGCCACGGTCAAGACCCACCTCGTGCACATCTACGGCAAGCTCGGCGTCGACAGCCGCACCTCGGCCGTCGCCGCGGGCCTGGCGGCGGGGCTGATCCGCCCCGTGTGACGCCCGCGTGCCGGGCCCGGCACGGGCTGTCGGTGCCGGGTGCGAGAATCGGGGGAGCAGATCACGAGACAGGGAGCACCGCACATGGCACCGGCCGTCCCCGCGACGATGGACCGACCGCACTTCATCGGCATCGGCGGTGCCGGAATGTCGGGCATCGCGAAGATCCTCGCGCAGCGCGGCGCGGCCGTCGCGGGCAGCGACGCGAAGGAGTCGGCGACGGCCGAGGCGCTGCGGGCGCTCGGCGCCACGGTCCACATCGGGCACGCGGCCGGCCACCTCGCCGAGGACGCCACCTGCGTGGTCGTCTCCAGCGCCATCCGCGCCGACAACCCCGAGCTGGCCGCGGCCGCCGGGCGCGGCATCCCCGTCGTCCACCGCTCGGACGCGCTGGCCCGCCTGATGGACGGCCTGCGCCCGATCGCCGTCGCCGGCACCCACGGCAAGACGACCACGACGTCGATGCTCGCCGTCTCCCTCGACGCCCTGGGCCTCGACCCCTCGTACGCCATCGGCGGCGACCTCGACGGCCCGGGCTCCAACGCCCGGCACGGCAGCGGCGAGATCTTCGTCGCCGAGGCCGACGAGAGCGACCGCAGCTTCCACAAGTACGCGCCCGAGGCCGCGATCATCCTCAACGTGGAGCTCGACCACCACGCCAATTACGCGTCGATGGAGGAGATCTACGAGTCCTTCGAGACGTTCGTCGGCCGCATCCGCCCGGGCGGCACCCTCGTCGTCTCCGCCGACCAGGAGGGCGCCCGCGAGCTGACCCGCCGGGTGCGCGGCCGGCACGACATCGAGATCGTCACCTACGGCGAGTCCGAGGATGCGGACGTGCGCGTCCTCAAGGTCACCCCGCGTGGCCTGACCAGCGAGGTCACCGTCGACCTCAAGGGCAGCGAGCTCACCTTCGCCGTCTCCGTCCCCGGCCGCCACTACGCGCTCAACGCGGTGGCCGCCCTCGCCGCGGGCGCTTCGCTGGGCGTCCCGGCGGCCGGTCTGGCCGAGGCGCTCGGCACGTTCACCGGCGTGGGCCGCCGCCTGCAGCTCAAGGGCGAGGCGGGGGGTGTGCAGGTCATCGACTCCTACGCGCACCACCCCACCGAGATGACCGCCGACCTGGAGGCCATCCGCGGCGCCGCGGCCGGCTCCCGGGTACTCGTCGTCTTCCAGCCGCACCTCTTCAGCCGCACCCAGGAGCTGGGCACCGAGATGGGCCAGGCCCTGGCCCTCGCCGACGCCTCGGTGGTCCTGGACATCTACCCGGCCCGCGAGGACCCGGTCCCCGGCGTCACCAGCGCCCTGATCATCGACGCGGCGCAGGCCGCGGGCGCCGACGTGCGCTCCGAGCACGACATGGCCGCGATCCCGGACGTGATCGCGGGAATGGCCCGGTCCGGCGATCTCGTTCTGACCATGGGCGCGGGCGACGTCACGGACCTCGGCCCGAAGATCCTGGCCCGCCTGGAGGGCTGATCGACACACCGCGGAGGGTGCACGACATGGCGTACGAGGTCGAGAAGACGGACGAGCAGTGGCGCGCGGAGCTGTCCCCGGCGGAGTACCAGGTGCTCCGCCGGACCGGCACGGAGCCGGCCTTCCGCGGTGAGTACACCGACACCAGGACGGCGGGCGTCTACTCCTGCCGGGCCTGCGGCGCGGAGCTGTTCCGCTCCACGGAGAAGTTCGCGAGCCACTGCGGCTGGCCGAGCTTCTACGACCCGAAGGACTCCTCCGCGGTCGAGCTCGTGGCGGACCGCTCGCACGGCATGGTCCGCACCGAGGTGAGGTGCGCGCGCTGCGGCTCGCACCTCGGCCACGTCTTCGAGGGCGAGGGCTACCCCACGCCGACGGACCAGCGGTACTGCATCAACTCCATCTCGCTGCGGCTGGAGCCGGAAGAGGGCTAGCCGGTCCTCAGCCCAGGGCCGCCAGGCCCTTGCGCAGGTCGTCGGTGTTCATCACCGGGTGGAGTTCGACCTCGGCCTCCATGTCGAGGAAGAACTTCTCCACGACGGCGGGCAGCTGCGAGGGGTCCTGCAGGTCGAAGACGAGGAGGCAGGTGCGGCCGCCGTCCAGCGTGGTGAAGTAGGCGGCCTCCGGGCGGAGCTGCCCGAGGATCTCCTCCATGTGCTTCGCCATGGTGCCGTCGCGGATCATGTCGTTCGCCGCACGGGTGTCCAGCCGGGCCCTGAGTAGCGTGCGCATGTCCTCACTCCTTCGCGGGCGCGGCCGCGCGGAGCTGCCGACCGCACTCCTGCGAAGCGCGGTCGCGTCACTTCCAGGGTCGGTCTGGCCGCCCGCAGGGCGCAACCCGGCAGCGCGCCCCCCCGCTAACGCTCCAGGCACCGCAGGACGGCCGCCGTCTCGGCGGGAAGCCGCAGGCCCCCGCCTGCCTCCGGGAGGGCGACCGGCCGCCACGCCGCCACGACCTCCTCGTACGTCACGTCCGGCGCCGTCGGCAGCTCCACGGGCCGGTCCGCCAGGTTCACGGCGACGAACAGCGCCCCGCGCCGGAAGCCGACGCACGGACCGGGGACGACCGTGGGCTCCTCCTCGCCGAGCCACTCCCCGGCGGCCAGAGCGGGCTCCGCGCGCCGCAGCGCGATCAGTTGCCGGTACCAGGCGAGCAGCGAGGCATGCGGATCGCGCCCGGGCTCCGCCCAGTCCAGGCACGACCGCAGCCGCGTCGCCGGATCCTGTGGATCCGGAATCTCCTCCTCCGGCCAGCCGTGCGCCGCGAACTCCCGCCGCCGCCCGGTGCGGACCGCCTCCGCCAGCTGGGGGTCGGTGTGGTCGGTGAAGAACTGCCAGGGGGTGCGGGCGCCCCACTCCTCGCCCATGAACAGCATCGGCGTGAACGGCGCACCCAGCACCAGCGCGGCCGCACAGGCCAGGGCGCCGGGGGAGATCCGGGCCGAAAGCCGGTCACCCAGCGCCCTGTTGCCCACCTGGTCATGCGTCTGCGCATAGCCCAGGAGCCGGTGGGCGGGCGTGGCGCGCCGGTCGAGCGGGTAGCCGTGCCGGCGGCCGCGGAAGGCGGAGTACGTGCCGTCGTGGAAGAAGCCGCCGCGCAGCGTCTTGGCCAGGGCGCCGGCCGGATCGGCGGCGAAGTCGGCGTAATAACCCTGCGATTCACCGGTCAGGGCGGTGTGCAGCGCGTGATGGAAGTCGTCGTTCCACTGGGCGTGCACGCCCATGCCGCCCGCCTCGCGCGCCCGCGTGGTCGCCGGGTCGTTCAGGTCCGACTCGGCGATGAGGAACAGCGGCCGCCCCAGCCGCCGGGCCAGGCCGTCGACGGCGGCCGACAGCTCGGCCAGGAAGTGCTTGGGCCTGCTGTCGGCCAGCGCGTGCACCGCGTCCAGCCGCAGCCCGTCGAGCCCGTAGTCGCGCAGCCAGGCCAGCGCACTGCCCGTCAGATACGCCCGCACCTCGGCCGATCCGGGGGCGTCGAGGTTGACGGCCGCGCCCCAGGGGGTGTGGTGGGTGTCGGTGAAGTAGGGGCCGAACGCGGGCAGATGGTTGCCCGAAGGCCCCAAGTGGTTGTGCACCACGTCCAGGACGACGCCGAGCCCCAGCGCATGCGCCGCGTCGACGAAGCGCCGCAGCCCGGCCGGGCCGCCGTAGGGCTCGTGCACGGCCCACAGGGACACACCCTCGTACCCCCAGCCGTGCGTTCCCGGGAACGGGCAGACCGGCATCAGCTCCACATGCGTGACACCCAGCTCCGCCAGGTGCGGGAGCCGTCCGGCGGCCGCGTCGAAGGTGCCCTCGCGGGTGAACGTGCCGACGTGCAGCTCGTAGAGGACCGCGCCCGGCAGCCCGCGGCCGGCCCACTCCGGCCCGCTGCCGAAGCGGGCGAAGTCGACGACGGCGCTCATTCCGTCGGGCCCGTCCGGCTGGCGGCGCGAGCGCGGGTCGGGCCGGACGGGCCCGCCGTCCAGGGCGAAGCCGTAACGGCTCCCGTCGTCGGCGGACGCCTCGCGGCACCACCAGCCGGGGCGGGCGGGGTCGGGGGACATGGCATACGCCGCCCCGTCCGCATGGAGGTCGACGCGGCCGGCTTGGGGTGCCCACACCTCGAACAGCATGGTGGGATTCTGCCCGCCCGGGGCCCGCGGATTTCAGCTGAACCCGGACGGAATCGACGGGGCTGCCCCTACGGCACCAAGTCGATGCGCTCCTGCGTCACCGGATACCCCGCCCGCGCGAAGCCCGCCGCCATCGGGAAGTTGCCCTGATCGGTCGCGGCGGCGATCCGCGACGCCCCCTGGGCCACCAGGTCGTGCGTGCACTCCACCAGCAGGTCGTAGGCGTAGCCCCGCCCGCGCCACTCCGGCACCACCCCGATGTAGCCGACGCACGGCCCTCCGGGGTTGCGCGCGGGCACCTGGATGCCCACCAGCTCGCCCTGCGGGGTGTACGCCAGCTTCCACCACTCCCGCGGCGAGGGCAGCCACTCCAGGACGTCCATGAACTCGTCGAGCGCGGCCTCGGGGCCCAGCTCGGCGATGTTCCTGCGGTCGTGCTCGTCGAGCGTGCCGGTGTGGGTGCGCCGCACCACGTCCCGGATCACCGCGTCGTCGGGCTCCGGCCGGAACTCCAGCCGTCCGGGCCGCTCCGGCAGCCCGCAGGCGGACGTCCATTCGTAGCGGTACCGCTCGACCAGCGGCGTCATCCCGGCGGCCACCGCGGCCGAGATCCGCGCCTGCGCCGCGGCCCGGACCTCCGGTATCCCGCGCCAGCCGGGCGGCACCAGCAGGCTGTACTCGGCACGCAGGGGCGAGGCGCGCAGCAGTTGGACCGCGGCTTCTTCCTCGCCCTCGGCGAAGTCGAACCAGTCCAGGGCCTTGGGCACCGTGTCGTCCGGCGCACCCCACCAGGCGGCGCGCGCGACGACCTTGCCGTCGCGCAGCGCCACCCATGTCCACTCCGGGCGGTACTCGCCGCCCTCGTGGACGGGCACGTAGGTGTGGCCCATGGCCGCCCGGCCGACGAGGCCGGGGTCGGGCAGGGAGGTGAAGAGAGCGGTGTCGTGCTCGGTGAGCGCGCGGACGACCGGATCGGACATAAAACTCCTCGAGTTGGACAGCTCACGCACCGTAGGCCGCCGTCCCGGTCCGGTCCACCGGTTTTCTCACCGGCTCCGGGTCAGCAAGGCCACCGGATACGCGCCGTCCGACAGCGCCGATACCGGCAGCCACCCCTCGTACACGCGCCCCGTCAGCAACTCCTGCCACACACCGCCGCCCGGCAGCGGTACCACCGTGCCGTCCGCGCCACCGCGCTGTGCCAGCCGGTGCGGCAGGCGCAATGCGGCGGCGACCACCTCGCCGGAGCGGACGAACGCCACGCAGTGATCCGCCGCCGGGCCGAGCGCGGGCAGGGGCTCGTAAGAGGCGGCGGCGCCGAACCACTCGGGATGCTCGCGCCGCAGGCCCAGGGCGGTCCGGGTGAGGAGGAGCTTGTCGGCGGCGAGACCCGCCGGCTCCGCGTCCTGCTCCCCGGCGCGCGGCGGGCGCCGGTTGTCCGGGTCGACCAGGGCGGTGTAGAGGCCCTCGGTGCCCATGTAGAGGTCGGGCACGCCCGGCATGGCCAGGTGCAGCAGGGCCGCGCCGAGGGTGTTCGCCCGTATGCTCGCCGCCGCGGCGCCCTCAAGCTCCGCCAGCGCCTCGTACGACGGCCCGCACGGCCCCGCCGCCACGAAGTCGGCGACCGCCGCCTCGTAGGCCGCGTCCGGCTCCGTCCAGCTCGTCAGCAGCGCTGCCTCGCGCACGCTCTTGAGGACGGCCGGCCCCAGCCGCCGCGCGTCCGGCGTGCCCAGCCCGAAGGCGCTCTGCCAGGCCGTCCACGCCACATGCGGGTCCGGTGCCGCAGCCCGGTCCCACAGCCGGTCCATCAGCCGCGCCCACGCGCCCGGATGCTCGGCGAGGGCGGCGATGCGCGCCCGTACGTCCGCGCTGCGCTTGGTGTCGTGGGTGGACAGCACGGTGCCCGTGGCGGGCCAGTCGCGCTGGAGGCGGGCGCAGAAGGCGTGGAACTCCGCCGGAGTGACCGAGGGGCGGTCCGGGGTGCCGCCGACCTCAGTGGCCGACAGCAGGGGCGCGTAGCGGTAGAAGGCCGTGTCCTCGACGGACTTGGCGCGCAGCGCGGAGGCGGTCTGCGCGAAGCGGGCGCAGAAGTCCCGGTGGTCCGGCCCGTCCGCGAGCCGGCCCAGTGCCGCGTCCCGGACGAACTCCACCGCGCGCGCCTCCTCCGGCACGGCGAAGGCCGCACGGGCCTGCTGGGCGGCCTCGTCCAGCAGCGCTGCGTCCGCGGGGGCCACGGGTGTGCCGGGCACGGCGTACGGCCGGTAGACGGGCAGCCGGACCATGGTCTCGACCAGCGCGGTGCGCACCGCCCAGGGGGCGTGGTCGCGCAGCAGGTGCGAGGCCTCGCAGATGCGGCCCGCGGTACGCACCAGGCGTTCGACCTCGGCGGCGAGCTCGTGGGTGAGGATGCGGTAGGCGGCGCGGCGCACGGTCGCGGGCCAGTCGCCGCCCCGGTCGGGCGCGGCGCCGGTGAAGGCGCGGTAGGCGGCGGTGAGTTCGGCGGCGCCCTCGGGGTCGGTGAAGACCCCGTCGAGGTGGCGCAGCGCGTCGTAGCCCGTGGTCCCGGCGACGGGCCAGTCGGCGGGCAGCCGTTCGTCGCCGCTGAGGATCTTTTCGGCCACCGTCCAGCGGCCGTCCGTGGCCCGGTGCAGCCGGCGCAGGTAGCCGGGCGGGTCGGCGAGCCCGTCGGGGTGGTCGACGCGCAGCCCGTCGACCACGCCGTCGCGCAGCAGCTGGAGCACCTTGGCGTGGGTGGCGTCGAAGACCTCGGGGTCCTCGACGCGGACGGCGATGAGCTCGGAGACGGTGAAGAAGCGCCGGTAGTTCAGCTCGGTGCGGGCCACGCGCCACCAGGCGGGCCGGTACCACTGGGCGTCCAGCAGCTCGGGCAGCGGCAGCCGTTCGGTGCCGGGCCGCAACGGGAAGGCGTGGCCGCGGTAGCGCAGCACGCCCCCGTCCGGCTCGAACCGGCCGAGCTCCTCGCCCAGGGGGCCCGTGAGGACCGGCAGCAGCACCTTGCCGCCGTGTTCGGCCCAGTCGATGTCGAACCAGCGGGCGTACGGCGAGGCCGGGCCGTCCCGCAGCACCTGCCACAGCGGCCCGTTGAGGTGCTCGGGCGCGGGCACGGCCATGTGGTTGGGGACGATGTCGAGGACCAGCCCCAGCCCGTGGGCGTGCGCGGTGCGGGCCAGCGCGCGCAGCCCCTCCTCGCCGCCCAGCTCCACCCGTACGGCCGTGTGGTCGACCACGTCGTAGCCGTGCGCGGAGCCGGGGACGGCCTCCAGGACGGGGGAGAGGTGCAGGTGCGAGACCCCGAGCCCGGCCAGGCGGGGCACGGCCGCTTCGGCCGCCGCGAAGGGGAAGCGGGGCTGGAGCTGGAGCCGGTAGGTGGCGGTAGGCGTGCCGGAGCCGTCGCATGTCACAAGAACATACGTACCCACAACCGCCCGGTCATGCCGCAGGGGAACCTGCGGGGCCCTCACGCCGGGCGCTGGAGCACCGTCAGGCTGCGGTCCCTGACCGTCAGCCGGTCGCCCGCCTGCACCTTGGGCCCGGCCGTCACCCCGTCGGGGCGGGCGGTCTCGACCACGACCTGCCACTGCCTGCCGTGGTCGACGGGCACCACGAAGTCCAGCGGCTGGTCGTGCGCGTTGAACATCAGCAGGAAGGAGTCGTCGACCACGGGCTCGCCGCGCGGCCCGGGCTCGGAGATCGCACCGCCGTTGAGGAAGACCGTCAGCGACCTGGCGTGCGCCGCCTGCCAGTCGGTGTCCCGCATCTCATCCCCTTCAGGGGTGAACCAGGCGATGTCCGACAGGTCGTCATGGGTGCCCTGCACCGGGCGGCCGTGGAAGAAGCGGCGGCGCCGGAAGACGGGATGGTCGCGGCGCAGCCACACCAGCGAGCGGGTGAACGCCAGTATCCGGCGCGCCCGCGCCGAGGACTCGCCGTCGGCGTCCGGCCAGCGCACCCAGGACAGCTCGCTGTCCTGGCAGTAGGCGTTGTTGTTGCCGTACTGGGTGCGCGCGAACTCGTCGCCGTGGCTGAGCATCGGCACGCCCTGGGACACCATCAGGGTGGCGATGAAGTTGCGCATCTGCCGTTCGCGCAGGTCGAGCACGCCCGCATCGTCGCTCTCGCCCTCGGCCCCGCAGTTCCACGACCGGTTGTGGCCCTCACCGTCCTGGTTGTGCTCGCCGTTGGCCTCGTTGTGCTTGTCGTTGTAGGCGACCAGGTCGTGCAGGGTGAAGCCGTCGTGGCAGGTGACGAAGTTGATGGAGGCGAGCGGCCGCCTGCCGTCCCCCTGGTAGAGGTCGGACGAGCCCGTCAGCCGGGAGCCGAACTCCGCGAGGGTGGCGGGCTGCCCGCGCCACAGATCCCGCGAGGTATCGCGGAATTTCCCATTCCATTCGGCCCACAGCGGGGGGAAGTTCCCCACCTGGTAGCCGCCCTCTCCCACGTCCCACGGCTCCGCGATCAGCTTCACCTGGCTGACCACCGGATCCTGCTGCACCAGGTCGAAGAACGACGACAGCCGGTCCACCTCGTGGAACTGCCGCGCCAGCGTCGCCGCCAGGTCGAAGCGGAAGCCGTCCACATGCATCTCGGTCACCCAGTACCGCAGCGAGTCCATGATGAGCTGCAGCACGTGCGGACTGCGCATCAGCAGCGAATTGCCGGTGCCGGTGGTGTCCATGTAGTAGCGCGGGTCGTCGGCCAGCCGGTAGTACGAGGCGTTGTCCAGCCCCCGGAAGGACAGCGTCGGCCCCAGGTGGTTCCCCTCGGCCGTGTGGTTGTAGACCACATCGAGAATGACCTCGATGCCCGCCGCGTGCAGCGCCCGCACCGCCGACTTGAACTCCAGCACCTGCTGCCCCCGGTCGCCCCACGAGGCGTAGGCATTGTGCGGCGCGAAGAAACCGATGGTGTTGTAGCCCCAGTAGTTGGCCAGCCCCGCATCCACCAGCCGGTGGTCGTTGACGAACTGATGGACCGGCATCAGCTCGATCGCGGTCACCCCCAGCTCCGTCAGGTGCTCGATGACCGCCGGATGCGCCAGCCCCGCGTACGTGCCGCGCACCTCCTCCGGCAGCGCCGGGTGAAGCATCGTCAGGCCCTTCACATGGGCCTCATAAATGACCGTACGGTGGTAGTCCGTGCGCGGCGGCCGGTCGTCGCCCCAGTCGAAGTACGGGTTGACCACCACCGAAGTCATCATGTGCGGCGCCGAGTCCATGTCGTTGCGCTTCTCCGGCCGCCCGAAGCGATAGCCGTAGACCGCCTCCCCCCAGCCGATCTCGCCGCTCACCGCCTTCGCGTACGGGTCCAGCAGCAGCTTCGCGGAGTTGCAGCGGTGCCCCCGCTCCGGCTCGTACGGGCCGTGGGCGCGGAAGCCGTAGCGCTGACCCGGCATCACACCCGGCAGATACGCGTGCCGCACGAAGGCATCGCTCTCGCGCAGCTCGACCGCGGTCTCCGAGCCGTCCTCGTGCAGCAGGCACAACTCGATCCGCTCGGCGGTCTCCGAGAAGACCGCGAAGTTGGTGCCGGCGCCGTCGTACGTGGCGCCGAGGGGGTACGCCTGTCCCGGCCAGACCTGCATGTGTCGAGTCTTCCACTCGGGGACGCGCTTTCCGCAGATCTTCCCCAAAAGGACAGCGCCCACCGGCCTCTTTGGCTCGCCCAACCGGGTGACCACCACCCGTCCGGCTATGAATCAGCTCACTCCCGCCGCCACCACGCCCGACAACCGCCACGTCGAGCGCGCGAGTTGGCCGGAGGCCGAAGCGACGCGGGTGCACCGCCTCCCGCCCGCACAGTAGTCTGCCTTGATCGTTGGACGGGGGCGGAAGGCGGTGTACTGGTGAGCTCGGGCGGGCTGGAGCTGCCCCCTGGTGACGGCGTCCCCGGGGGAGAGGGCGGGACCGGCACGCCGCCGGGCGCGGTGTCCCTGGCGCAGCCGAGGGAAATCGGGGCGGGGCTGGACTGGGACGCCGCGGCCTGGAGCGAGGTGCGCACCCGCGCCCGCCGGGCCGGGCGCGCCTACATCTGGCTGAACCTCGTCGAACAGCGGCTGCGGGCCGTGGTCGCCGCCGTGCTGCGCCCGGTCTACGAGCCGGTGCACGGCGAGGACGAATGGGTCGTCGCCGCGGCGGGGCCCGCGGGCCAGGAGTGGGTCCAGCGGGCCGTGGCGGTACGGGAGGTCAGCCGCCGCAAGGGCTATCTGCTCGACCCGGCCGACGACAACGTCCTCAGCTTCCTCACCCTCCCGCAGCTGCGCGAGCTGCTCGTCCAGCACTGGCCGTGCTTCGAGCCGTATCTCGACGACCGCCGCGAGCTCGAACTCGCGCTGGACGAGTTGGAAGTGGCCCGCAACGTCGTCTCGCGCAACCGCGCGCTGTCCCAGACCGTCCTCGCCCAGGCCGAACGGGCCTCGGCGCGGCTGCTGGACATCCTCGGCGGCAGCTCGGCGACCACCGGCACCACCGCCGACCGGCTGCCCGTCGACGCCGTGGAGGACCTGGTGGGCGACCGCTACGCCGACGTCGTCGGCGTCCACCCCGACCGGGTGCGCCTGCAGCGCCAGCTGCCCGTGGAGGACCTCTTCGGCAGCGCCCGCCGCCTCGACGCGGTGGGCATAGGCCTGAACCTCCTCGTCCAGAACTACTCGGGACGGCGTCTGGTCCGGCTGGCCGAAACCGGCTGCCGGGCCCGGCTGCTCTTCCTCAACCCGGCCAGCAGCGCGGTGCGCCGCCGCGAGCGCGAACTGGGAATCAAAAAGGGCGAGATGAGCCGGTCCGTCGAGATGAACATCATGCACATGCGGCGGGTACGCGACCGGCTGCACGACCCCGCCGCCTTCGAGATCCGGGTATTCGACGAGACCCCGCGCTTCACCGCCTACCTCGTCAACGGCGACGGCGCGGACGGGCTGGCCGTGGTGCAGTCGTACCTGCGCAAGGCCCGCGGCATGGAGGCGCCGGTGCTGGTGCTGCGCGGCGGCGGCCGGCAGGTGCTGCGCGAGGGGCGGGGCGCCGACGACTCGGTGGGCGGGCTGTTCGAGACGTACCGGGAGGAGTTCGAGGGCGTGTGGGCGGACTCGCGCCCGGTGTCCTGACGGCGGCCGGCGACGGTCGGCGGCCGGTTGTCAGTGGGCCGTGGCAAGGTGGGTGGACCGACGGGGGAGCACCACGGCACCACCGCACCATCCATGGGGGGACCGCCATGACCTGGCACGAGGAGCCGCTGATCGGCTTCGACTTGGAGACCACCGGCACAGACCCGGCCGAGGCGAGGATCGTCACGGCGGCGATCGTGGAGACCAAGGGCGGCGAGCCGGTGGCGAGCCGCCGGTGGCTGGCCGATCCTGGGGTGCCCATCCCCGCCGAGGCCGCCGCCATCCACGGGGTGACGGACGAGCGGGCGGCGGCGCTGGGCAGGCCGGCCCGCGAGGTGGCGGAGGAGATAGCCGCCACCCTGGCCGGGCACTGGGAGGCGGGCGTTCCCGTCGTCGCCTACAACGCCTGCTTCGACCTCAGCCTGCTCTCCGCGGAGCTGCGGCGGTACGGGCTGCCCCCGCTCCGGGAGCGGCTGGGCGGCGAGGAGGTGGGTCCCGTCGTCGATCCGTACACCATCGACCGGGCGGTCGACCGCTACCGCAAGGGCAAGCGCACCCTGGCCGCGGTCTGCCAGGAGTACGGCGTCGTGCTCGACGGGGCACACGAGGCGGAGGCCGACGCCCTGGCCGCGGTCCGGGTGGCGCGGGCGATAGCGGTGCGCCACCCCGGTGTCGCCGAGACGGATCCGGCGCGGCTGCACCGCGATCAGGTGCGGTGGTACGGGGAGTGGGCGGCCGGCTTCCAGAAGTGGCTGCGGAAGCAGGGGGATGCGACGGCGGTCGTGGACCCGCGGTGGCCGCTGCGGTGAAGCCCACGGCCCGGCCCCGGTCACTCCCTTAGCCTGAGCAGCTCCTCGTCACAGGAGACGATCTCCAGCTCCCGGCCGGGCAGCCCGGCCGCGGGGAAGGAGACCGCCAGGTGGCTGCCGTCCTTGGTCTGCCACAGGCCCGGCACCGAATCCAGGGCGTCACCGCGCCCGATGGGGTGATCGGTGAACGTGCCGTCGGCGGCGAACTCCATCCCGCGCCGCCCGCGCGCGGGCGGGAAGGGGTGGCCGTGGGGCCGGTAGGCGGTGATGCCGTCGTCGTCCTCCTCGAAGGAGTGCACCCAGCGCCGGAAGAGAGCGGAAGGCGGTTCGTTCATTCCCTCACCCACCTCGATCGTTGCCTGACACCACATGAACGACGGCTATCCGGAACGGCACTGCACAGTTGTCGGCGGTTTCCGTGCTGCCCGGCACCATCCGTGCCCTCCGCGTTTACCGTAATCGTCATCGGGCCCGCTACCCCCACCCCATGCCGCGGTCCGCGGCGATGCGAGGAGGCGCAGCATGCCCGAAAACCGGCGGTCAACAGCAGCGGGCAGGCCACCCGAAAGCCTGTTGTGCGGGACGATGGAGGTCCATCGGAGGCTGCTCACCGAGCACCCCGGATACGCCGCCGCCCGCACGGCCCTGGAGAACAGGGCGTTCGCCTACGAAAAAGGGCACGAGCGGACCGCGCGAGCGGGCGTGACCCGCATCCCCGTCGTCGTCCACGTCGTCTACCAGACGGACGACCAGAACATCGGCGACGCTCAGGTCGCCGCCCAGATCGACGCCCTCAACCGCGACTACCGCAAGCTCAACGCGGACGTCGCCCAGGTGCCGGCCCCATGGCAGGCCGTCGCCGCCGACAGCCGCATCGAATTCCGCCTCGCCGTCACCGACCCGGCCGGAGCGCCCACCAACGGCATCACCCGTACCCGCACCGGGCTCGCGAGCTTCGACACCGACGACGCCGTGAAGTCGACGGCCGACGGCGGGTGCGACCCGTGGCCCGCCGACCGCTACCTCAACATGTGGGCCTGCCCGCTGGGCGGCGGGCTGCTGGGGTACGCACAGTTCCCCGGCGGCCCGGCCGCCACGGACGGCGTGGTCATCCTGCACTCCGCCTTCGGCACCGGAGGCACCGCGGCGGCCCCCTTCGACCTGGGCCGCACCGCGACCCACGAGGTGGGCCACTGGCTCAATCTCTTCCACATCTGGGGTGACGACGGCACCGGCTGCAGCGGCAGCGACTTCGTGGCCGACACCCCCAACCAGGGCGGCCCCAACTTCGGCAAGCCGGTCTTCCCCCGCCTTTCGTGCAGCAACGGTCCCGACGGCGACATGTTCATGAATTTCATGGACTACGTCGACGACGCGGCCATGGTCATGTTCACCCAGGGGCAAGTGGCGCGCATGGACGCCACCCTCGACGGGCCCCGCTCGTCGTTCACCGCAGGCTGATCAGAAGGGGTACCACCGCACCGCCGGGTCGCCTTCGCGCAACGAGGCGACCCGGCGGCCGAACTCCGCCCGTGCCGCCGGGTTGCCGGGGGCGTGCTGGGCCACCCAGGCGCAGCTGGCGGTCTCCCGGGCGCCGCGCAGCACGGCGCAGCCCGCCCATTCGCGCACGTCCCAGCCGTAGGTGTGCACAAAGGCGTGGTACTCCTCCGGGTCGAGCCCGTACCGGTCCAGGCTGAGGGCCGTCACGACCAGGTCGTGCTCGCGCAGGTCGCCGGCGAACGTCTCCAGGTCGACCAGGACCGGGCCGTCGGGGCCGATGTGCACATTGCGGGGGAGCGCGTCGCCGTGGATCGGGCCTGGAGACAGGTGCGGGGTGAGGGCGGCGGCCGCGGCGGCGAAGCCGTCCCGGCGCTCGCGCAGATAGTCGGCGTCGGCGGGGTCGATCGCGTCCCCGGCCAGCCGCAGCCACCGCTCCACCCCGCCGAGCAGGTCGCGCCGGGGCAGCTCGAACCCGGGCGCGGGCAGGGCGTGGACGAGCCGCAGCAATTCGGCCAGGTCGGCGGGGCGCGCCGGGCGTTCGGGCGCGGGAAGCCGATGCCACAGCGTCACGGGGTGGCCGTCGGCGAGGAGCACCTCGGTCTCGGCGGCGCGTACGGCAGGAATGTCGCTCTCGGCGAGCCAGGCGGCGATGCGCAGTTCGCGGCGCGCCCGCTCCAGCAGGCTCGCTTCCCTGCCCACCTTGGCCACGAGGCCGCCCGCGGCGAACACCGCGTTCTCGCCGAGCGCGAGGAGCTCGGCGTCCGCCGCCGGCAGGGGTGCGCCTGCCGCCGCGAGGAGCTCGCGGGCCCGCTGTTCCGTGAATGCCGCGTCCGTCACGTCGTGGATGCCTTCCGTGCCGCCGTCGAGGGATCGAGTCGAGGGATCGATGGGTCGGGGGCCAGTGTCTCAGGTGGCCGTTCAAGTGGCCGAAAGAAATCGATTGAACGAGACGTATCGTCTCGGTTAATCTGCCGCCATGCATACCCCGGAAACCCAACGCCCCGCCCACATCGCCATGTTCAGCATCGCGGCGCACGGTCACGTCAACCCCAGCCTCGACGTCGTCCGCGAACTCGTCGCCCGTGGCCACCGGGTCACCTACGCCATCCCCGAGTCCTTCGCGGACATCGTCGCCGCGACCGGCGCCGAGCCGGTGATCTACGACTCCACCCTGCCGAGCGCCGGCGACCCCGACGCGTGGGGCAGCGAGCTCATCGATTACATCGAACTCTTCCTCAACGACGCCATCCACGTCCTGCCCCAGCTGGCCCGGGCGTACGAGGGCGACGAGCCGGACCTCGTCCTGTACGACATCACCGCCTACCCCGGGCGGGTTCTGGCGCACCGCTGGAACGTGCCGGTCGTCCAGCTGTCCCCCAACATGGTCGCCTGGGAGGGGTACGAGGAGGAGGTCGCGGCCCCCCTCTTCGATCCCGTCAAGAAGACCGCGCGGGGTGCCGCCTACTACGAGCGCTTCACCGCCTGGCTGGGGGAGAACGGCATCACCCTCCACCCCGACCACTTCACCGGGCGCCCCGAGCGCTGCCTCGCGCTCATCCCGCGCGCCATGCAGCCCAACGCCGACCGGGTCGACGAGACGGTCACCACCTTCACCGGGCCCTGCCAGGGCGACCGCAGCGACCAGGGTGTGTGGGAGCGCCCGGCGGACGCGGAGAAGGTGCTGCTGATCTCGCTCGGCTCGACCTTCACCAAGCAGCCCGGCTTCTACCGCGAGTGCATCGAGGCCTTCGGCGACCTGCCGGGCTGGCACGTCGTCCTGCAGATCGGCAAGCAGGTGGACGTGGCGGAACTCGGCACCATACCCGCCAACTTCGAGGTCCGTTCGTGGGTGCCGCAGCTCTCCGTCCTGCAGCAGGCCGACGCCTTCGTCACCCACGCCGGGATGGGCGGCTCGCAGGAGGGTCTGGCCTGCGGCGTGCCGATGGTCGCGGTGCCGCAAGCCGTCGACCAGTTCGCGAACGCCGCGGTGCTGGAGCAGCTGGGCGTCGGTCGGCACGTCCCGAAGGAGACGGCCACGGCCGAGGCGCTGAGGGAGGCGGTGCTCTCCCTCGTCGACGACCCGGCGGTGGCAGTCCGTTCGGCGGCCCTCAAGGCCGAGCTCGCCGCGGAGGGCGGCACTCCGCGCGCGGCGGACCTTATCGAGGCCGAGCTCCGTTTCTAAGATGCAAAGCAGCCACATTCACAGGCGGTAAAGCCTTGTAGGCAAGGTGGGTTGGACGTGTGTTCGTGATGTAAAACGTGACAACGGTTGTCGATCCGGCTGTCCAATTTGCCGTCGTTCAGCGGGGTTTGGAAATACGCAAGTGCGTTGCGTATGTCACACCTGCGTGCGGAAGTTGAGTTGAGCGCGACAAACCTGAAAGGGTTTCGAGTCACCCGGGGCGAATTTGCTTTCGCCTCGGGTGCGTTGAGACAACGCGCTATCCCCCCCCACAACCGCACGAGGAGGAACCTCGTAATGGCAGAACACAAGCGCGCCGGCAAACGGCGGCTCGTACTGGCGATATCCACTGCGGCCGCGGTCACCGCCGGGGCCACTTTGCTGGCCCTGCCCGCCGGCGCGTCGCCCGCCGAAGGCACCGTCTATGGCGCGGACGCCAAGGGCGCGATCGATGGCAGCTACATCGTCATGCTCAAGGACGATGCGGGTGCCAAGGGCACGCATGCCCTCTCCACGGAAAGCAAGGACCTTGCCCAGCGGTACGGCGGCAAGGTGAACCGCACCTACACCTCGGCCATTCACGGCTTCTCGGCCAGCGGTCTCGACCGCACCGAGGCGAAGCGGCTCGCCGCCGACCCGTCCGTCGCCAAGGTGGTGCAGAACCACCGGTTCAGCATCAACGCCACGCAGGAGGCGCCGCCGTCCTGGGGTCTGGACCGCATCGACCAGACCGAGACCAAGGGCGACGGCAAGTACACCTACCCGGACTCCGCGGGTGAGGGCGTCACCGCGTACGTCATCGACACCGGCGTGCGCATCAGCCACAAGGACTTCGGTGGCCGCGCGGCGTACGGCTTCAACGCCGTGGACAACAACGACAAGGCGGACGACGGCAACGGCCACGGCACGCACGTGGCGGCCACCATCGCCGGCTCGACGTACGGCGTCGCCAAGAAGGCCAAGGTCGTGGCCGTCCGGGTGCTCGACGCGAACGGCTCCGGCAGCACGGAGCAGGTCGTCGCGGGCATCGACTGGGTCACCAAGAACCACAAGGGTCCCTCCGTGGCGAACATGAGCCTCGGCGGCGGCGCGGACGAGGCCCTCGACGCGGCCGTGAAGAAGGCCATCGCCTCCGGCGTGACCTTCGCCGTGGCCGCGGGCAACGAGTCGACGGACGCGGGCAACGGCTCCCCGGCGCGGGTGAAGGAGGCCATCACGGTCGCCTCCACGACCAAGGACGACCAGCAGTCCGACTTCTCGAACTACGGCAGCGTGGTCGACCTCTACGCTCCGGGCTCGGACATCACGTCGGCCTGGAACGACAGCGACTCGGGCACGAAGACGATCTCCGGCACGTCCATGGCCACCCCGCACGTCACGGGCGCGGCCGCGGTGTACCTGGGCGCCCACCAGGGCGCCAAGCCGGAGGAGGTCGAGGCGGCCCTGGTCAAGGGCGCGACACCGGACAAGGTGTCGAACCCGGGCGCGGGCACGCCGAACAAGCTCCTGAAGGTCGTGGAGTAACCCTCGCGCGGTGACGCACGAACCGGTCGGCCGCCGTTCCCCACCCCCACGGGGGACGGCGGGCGGCCGGGCGTCGTCACCGGCGGGGGCGGGGGCGGAGGGTGACTGCTCCGGGCGGGAAGAGGTCGAGGCCGGTGATTTCTTCGGCGTCGGTGATGACGATGGCCGGCACACTCCGTGCACCCGACAGGGCGGTGAGATCAACGGTGCGCCCCGAGCTCATCCGGCAGAGGATCTGCAGTGACCGGAGGCGGGGGAAGGCCTCCGTCACGGGCGTCAAGTCGCGAGCGTCCACGGGGTCGATGAGCGACAGATCGGTCACCTGAGGAAGTGGCGGCCTCCCGGCCAGGAGAGCCACGTCCTGGTCGGCGAATTGCATACCGGCAAGGCAGGAAATCGAGGTGAGTTCGCTCCAGGCCGTCTCGGAAACTCCCGGAGCGCCGAGGCTGAGGTATTCCAGGCAGGTGAACCGGGAGATGCCGTCGAGCACCGTCGACCGGCATGTTTCCTCCCAGAGGCGGAGCTCGCGCAAGTGTGAGGGTGCGGGAAGCGAGGCCAGGTCGGGGCAGGGCAGGCGGGCGTGGAGGTCGAGACGCACGAGTTCGGGTAGGTCCGCGAGGGGACTCACGTCCGAGAGGTCGGATACGCGCAGGACCAGATCGGTCAGGCGCAGTCCGCCGAGTGATGAGATGTCTTGTATTCCGTTGCCCGTCAAGATGAGGCTGCGGACCTTGGGCAGATTCCTGATGAAGGAGAAGTCGCTCAGCCGGCGATTATTCGTTATGCCGAGAGAGAGGAGCCGGTTCGGGTCGGCCACGGACATGATCTCTTCCGAGGAGAAGTCTCCTGTGAATGACATGCCCGACTTGTGGGGAAGGTTCGGCAGCTCCCGTAACTCGGCGCCCCTGCTGACCGTGATGGAGCTCTTTCCCGGAAGGTGCCGGAGGATCTCTTCTGCGTACTCCTGGGCGTCAAAGGCGTTCCATCCGTGCACCAGGGCATTCTCAACAGCGATGTGAGGACAGTCGCGGTACCGTTTGAGCAAGGCCAGTGCAGCGTCTCCGCCGACCTGCAAGGCGGTCTGGACGACGGCCGTTGCCTCGTCCACCTCGAGCCCGTCCGGAGCCGGCAGCAGGTCCAGGATCACCGGACCGACCGGTGCCAGTCTCCAGGCCTCTTCGTAACTGCGCGGCGGCAGCACCCCCGCCACCCGGCTCTCCACCATCTCCCGCACCTGTGGATCCAGCTCCGTCGCCTGCTCCAGGCACGCCATGGCGAGCAAGTGCAGCCGCATCCCGTGCTTGGCCACCTTGTCCCCCCGCGCCACAAGCCGCCGCAGCAGCGTCGCCCGTTCCGCAGGCCGCGCATGGGCCACCGCCATGCGCAGCACGTCCTCCCACTGGTCGTCGTGCGCGTGCCGCACCAGGAGCCCCAGGTCCCGCACCTCCACGGCCGCCTTCGCCCCCAGGTAGTCCTGAAAGGTGCGGTGCACGAAGTCGATCGTGTCCGCCGTCGGGCGGCGCAGCAGCCCGCAGCGGGACACCAGGTGTCCGAGCACCTGCACGGCGTCGCCCTGTGAGGACACCGCAGGCATGGAGGGCAGTGCCTCCTCGACGACCGCGAGTGCCGTCTCCTCCTCCATCTCCGCCTGGCCGTTGCGGATGAGCCAGTAGGCCAGGCGCTGGAGCAGCTGGACGGCCTGGTGCCGGTTGAGGCGGATGCCTTCGGGCGTGCCGATGTCGCGCTCGTCGTCCCTGCGCACCAGCAGCATCGACAGCGCCGCCTCGTACAACTCCAGCCGTCCGTGCGGCAGATGGCCGCGTCGGTCGCGGTGCAGGGCGCACATCAGCGCACACATCAAGGGCGTGGTCGCCAGCTGGGCGAGGTCCCGCTGTCCTCTTACCGCGTCCTTGAGGCTCTCCCGCAGCTCCGGCGGGGCGCCGGCCGCGGCGTGCCAGCGGGAGACGAAGACCGTGACGTCCCGCCGGTTCATCGGCCGCACGGTCAGTTCCGTGAAGTCCAGCCCTTCGAGCCACCGTTCGGGCACGGCGGACGGCCGCGTGGTCACGGCGTAGTGGGCGTCCGGATAGGCGGCCAGCAGCTCCCTCAGCCACTCCCGGGTGTGTTCACGCCGCTGCTTGGGCACCTCGTCGATGCCGTCGACGAGCACCAGCCCGCGCCCCGCCCCCAGCACCCGGTCGGCCCAGCCCGGCGGTTGCGCCGCGGCGAGCACGCTTCCCGTCGCTTCCAGGAACTTGCCGGGATCCGGCAGCGGGCCTTGGCGGTCGAGGGTGCGCAAGGGGAGCACAAAGGGAATGAGGTTGCCGAGGCGGGCGAGCTCTTCCGGCGGAGACCGCCGTGCCGCAGTGACCGCGAGCCACTGCAGCAACGTCGTCTTGCCGCTTCCCGCCAGGCCGCGGACCATCGTGCGCCGCTGCCCCGACAGAGCCCGCTCGGCCCGTTCCACGGTGAGCGAAGGGCCGTGACCCTTGAACCACTCGATGTCCGGGTGGCCGCGCTGTGCCGCCAGCTCCAAGCTGAGATACGCCGCATCGAGCGGCCAGCACGCGCCGTCCGGCCGGTCGAGGTCCAGCCCCACGACCGTCAGCCGGCTGTGCCGGTCGATGACGTAGCTGCGGTAGCGCTTCTCGAAGGCGGCGTCCTCGCCGGTCGGAACCAGTGGGGCCACCGCTTGGGCCCGCAGCGACAGCAACGCGTCCACGTCGCCGCGCAGCACCTTGGCCAGGGACGTCAAGGTCTCCTCCGACGGCACCTTCCTGCCGTTCAGCGCTTGACTCACCGTCGTGTGGCCGAGCCCCGACAGCCGTTCCAGTTTGACCATCGAGAGATGGCGTGCAGCCCTCAACCGACGGAGTTGCGCGGCCAGTTCATCCCGTGCGGAAGCGCCCATGCGTTCATCTTCATACGCCGAACGGCAGCGAACGCAATGGGCGCCAAGTTCCCTTACATGAAGCCGAACGCGAACCGGATGATCCTCGCCACCGCCGCCGCCCTGACCGCCCTCGCCAACCTCCTGGAGGCAGTCCACAACTTCATGAACTGAGGTCAAGCGCGGCAGCGCCCCGGCGCTGCCGCGCAACCCGCCTAAGCCGCGAAGTCTCCCGCATGGTCCTTCGCCCACGTCGCGAAGGTCCGGGCCGGGTGGCCCGTCAGCTGCTCCACCGAGGCGGCGCCCGTCACCGGCTGCGGCTTGCCGTCCATCTCGCGCCACAGGGCCAGGAGCGTGTCCGAGACGTGGTCCGGCAGGAACGCCGACACCTCCCGCTTCCACTCCTCCTCACTGACCACGTTCAGGCCGATGGGCTTGCCCGTGGCGTGGGAGAGGTGGTCGAGCTGGTCCCGGAAGGTGAGGGACTCGGGGCCCGAGAGGGCGTACGCGTTGCCCGCGAACTCCGGGTTGGTCAGGGCCGCCAGCGCGGACTCCGCCAGGTCGAGCTCGTGGATGGCGTCGGAGTGGGAGTCGGGGTAGGGGAGGTTCACCGCGCCGGTGGACTTGATCGACCAGGCCCAGCCCAGCGCGTTGGTGGCGAAGGCGCCCGGCTGCAGGAACGTCGACGTGACCGGGCCGGCGGCGAGCGCCCGCTCGGTCAGGAAGTGGGGGCGGCCGATCGGGTTGGACTCGGCGTCCGGGATGAGGGTCGCGGCCGAGGAGAGCAGGACGATGTGACCGACGCCGGCCTTGGCGGCCTCGTCGATGAACGTGTCGATGTGCGTGGGGTCCGAGTAGAGGAAGACGGACGAGACGCCGTCGAGCGCCGCCGGGAAGGTGGCCGGATCGTCGAGGTCGAGGCGCGCGGTCGGCGTGCCGCCCGGGAGTTCGAGCTCGCCGGGCTCGCGCGAGGCGGCGCGCACGTCGTGGCCGCCATCGCGCAGCAGGCCGATGAGGGCGCGGCCGACGCGGCCGCGGCTTCCGGTGACGAGAATGGTCATGACGGAGGGGTTTCCTTCCGGATGCGTAACATGCTCAGATGGCGCGGAGATTGCGTCACGCAAGGATTGTGTCGTGCGGATATTGCGTCACGCAAGCAATATTTCGCCTGGGAAGGACGGGGACCCGTGTCGAAGCGGGCGGAGTTGCTGAAGCGGATCGCCGACGAGAGCCGGCGGCACTATGCCGCGTGGACCGTGCTCAACCAGGCCCTGGCCGATCACCTGGGGCTGCACCCCACCGATCTGCAGTGCCTGAACCTGCTGTGCCTGGACGCGGAGCCGCTGACCGCGGGGGGCATCGCCAAGCTGACGGGCCTCACCCCCGGTTCGGCCACCCGCCTCGTGGACCGGCTGGAGAAGGCCGGGCTCGTCGAGCGCCGTACGGACCCCGCCGACCGCAGGCGTGCCCTGGTGGCGCTCGCGCCCGACGCCATGGCCAGGATGGGCGCCGCGTGGGAGGCCCCGGGCCAGGCGTTCCGGGACGTCCTCGCGGGCTACACGGACGAGGAGCTCGCCGTCATCGGCGACTACCTCGGCAGGGTGACGGGCGTCGGACGCGCCCAGGCCGAACGGCTCGGGCGGACCGCTCAGGCCCGAGCCTCCTGACGCCCGCTCAGGCGAACAGAGCCGCCGTGACTGCCGTTCAGGCGGACAGTGCCGGCGCGACGCCCGTCGTCCGCTGCGCCGCCGCCTCGTCGTAGCGCCGCAGCACCAGCCTGACCACCTCGGGGGCCGCCCCCAGGACGCCCCCGAGCACGTCCGCCCCCGCCGCCCCCGCCGCGATGCGGTCGGGCAGGCGGCCGGGGGCCAGCACGTAGGGGGCGACGGCCACCTGCCGGACGCCGTCGGCGCGCAGGGCGGCCACCGCCTCCCGCGTGGACGGGGAGGAGGCGGAGGCGAACGCGGGCCGCACGGCGCACCAGCCGGTGTGCCGCCACTCCCGCGCGATTTCTGCGATCACCGCGATCGCCTCCGGGTCGGAAGAGCCCGCCGAGGCCAGGACGACCCCGGTCGAGCGCCGGTCGCCGGGGCGCACCCCGGCCTCGTACAGCCGCCGCTCCAGGGCCGCCGTCAGCAGGGGCGACGGGCCCAGCACGGCCGCCTGGCGCACCGTCAGGCCGGGCAGCCGGGCCGCGCAGCCGCGCAGCACCGCCGGGATGTCGGTCTTCGCGTGGAAGGCCCGGGTCAGCAGCAGCGGCAGCGCGACCACCTCCCCTGCACCCTCCGCCGCGAGCCGCTCCAGCACCCGCGGCACGCTCGGCGCGCAGAAGTCCAGGAACCCCACCGCGACCCGCAGCCCGGGCCGCCGGGCCGCGATCGCGGCCCGCAGCCGCTCCACCGTCCGGGCATGGCGCGGGTCGCGGCTGCCGTGGGCGACCAGCAGGAGGGTCATCGGGCCGCCGCCAGCCCCCGGCTGCGCAGCACGCGGCGCTCCAGCGGGCTGAAGACGATCAGGTCGATGGCGATGCCGACGAACAGGATCAGGAGGATGCCAAGCAGCACCCCCGGCATGTCGGAGTCGGTGCGGGCGTTCTCCAGGTACTGGCCGAGTCCCAGCCCCAGGTCGGGGGAGGAGGCGATGAGTTCCGCCGCCATCAGCGAGCGCCAGGAGAAGGCCCAGCCCTGCTTGAGCCCGGCGATGTAGCCGGGCAGCGCGGCGGGCAGCAGGACGTGCCAGGCTCCCCGTGCGCCCGTCGCGCCCATCGTGCGGCCGGCGCGCAGGTACAGGGGCGGCACCTGGTCGATGCCCGAGACCAGTCCGTTGGCGATGGAGGGCACGGCGCCGAGCAGGATCACCGCGTACATCGCCGAGTCGGTGATGCCCAGCCAGATGACGGCCGCGGGCACCCACGCCACGGACGGCAGCGACTGCAGCCCCGACAGGATCGGCCCGATGGCGGCCCGGACGAAGGCCGACCGCGCCACCAGCAGGCCCAGCGGCGTGCCGATGGCGAGGGCGGCGAGGAAGCCGAGCAGGCCGCGCGAGACGCTGGTCCACACGATGCCCAGCAGCGTGCCGTCCAGCCACAGCCCGCGCAGGCTGTGCCAGACCGCCGACGGGTCGGGCAGCTTGTAGTCGGCCGTCACGCCCGCCACGACCAGCAGCTTCCAGACGGCGAGGACGAGCAGGACCGCGGTCACCGGCGGCAGGACCTTGTGCAGCAGGACCTGCCCGAACGGCGTCCGCCGCTCCTGGACCGCGTCCAGTGCGTCGAGTCCGGCCTCCAGGCCCGCGAGGTCGCCCTCGGCGGTGCCGGGGGCCGGAGTGGTTTCAGTGCCTGCCATGGCGGCGGATCTCCCCACGCAGTTCCTCGGTTATCTCCACCGACAGGTCGGCGACCGCCGCGTCCTCGATGCGGCGCGGCTGCGGAAGGCCCACCGTCCACTCGCGGGCCACCCGGCCCGGCCGGGAGGAGAGCAGCACCACGCGCTGGCCGAGGCGCACCGCCTCGCGGACGTTGTGCGTCACGAACAGCACCGACAGCGAGGTCTCCGACCAGATGCGGGTCAGCTCGTGGTGCAGCACGTCCCGGGTGATGGCGTCCAGCGCCGCGAACGGCTCGTCCATCAGCAGCACCCTGCTGTTCTGGGCCAGCGCCCTGGCCAGCGCCACCCGCTGCCGCATCCCGCCGGACAGCTCGTGCACCCGCTTGCGGTGGGCGCCGCCCAGCCGGACCAGGTCCAGCAGCCGCTCGGCCTCGGCCCGCCGCGCCTCGCGGGGCAGCCCGCGCAGCCGCAGGGCCAGTTCGACGTTGCGGCCCGCGGTCAGCCACGGGAAGAGCGCGTGCTCCTGGAACATCAGCGCCGGGCGGCCGCCGGGCACCTCGATGGTGCCCGCGGTCGGCCGGTCGAGCCCCGCGACGAGGTTGAGCAGGGTGGACTTGCCGCAGCCGGAAGCACCCAGGAGGCAGACGAACTCGCCGGGGCGGACATCGAGCGTGATGTCGTCCAGCACCGGCACGGACCGCCGGTCGCCGGGCCGGCCGAAGCTCTTGTGGACGTGGTCGATCCGGACGGCGGCCGCGGGGGCGCCGTCCTCGACGGCGCCGCGGGCGGAACCGCCGGTGGTCAGTGCCGGGGCCATCCCGTCACCTCCTGGATTGCGGGCGGGCATTCGAGCCGCTACTGCCGCGTGCATGGTCACTGCCTCCCGAGCTTCGCGGCGCCGACCGTGGGCTTGCCCTCGGCCTTGAGTACCTTGTTGAGCAGGGTCAGGTCGTAGATGCCGGACAGGTCGGGCCGCTCCAGCAGGCTCGCCTTGACGGCGTGGTCCGCCTGGGTGCCGAGCGTCGCGGCCAGCGGATCGTCCGTCGTGTGCAGGGACTGCCACGCCGGATCCAGCACGTCGGCGGGCAGCTCCTTGCCGGAGAGCTTCTTCAGCGCCGCGTTCGCGGCCGTCCTGGCCTGCTGCGGGTTGGCGGCGATCCACGCGTTGGTCTTCACCGAACCGCGCAGCACCGCCTCGACGACGTCGGGGTGCTGCGCGAGGAACTTCTGCGACACGATCACATTGGTGATCACGAACTTGCCGTCCGGCCAGAGCGTGCTCTCGTCCAGCAGCACCTTGCCGCCCTCCGACACCAGCTTCGAGGCGGTCGGCTCGGGCACCCAGGCGCCGTCCACCGAGCCGGACTTGAAGGCGTCGGGCGTGACCTTGTTGTCCGTACGGACGACGGAGACGTCGCCCTTGCCACTCTGCGGGTCGACCTTCCAGCCGCGCTCGGCGATCCAGTCGAGGAATGCCACGTCCTGGGTGTTGCCCTTCTGCGGCGTGGCGATCTTCTTGCCCTTGACCTCGTCCAGTGAGCCGATCTTCTTCGGGTCGACGACGAGCTTCACGCCGCCTGACGCCGAACCCGAGATGATCCGCAGGTTCTTGCCCTTGGACTTCACATAGCCGTTGACGGCCGGGGACGGGCCGATCCACCCGATGTCGATCGAACCGGCGTTGAGCGCCTCGATCTCGGACGGCCCGGCGTTGAAGGTGGCCGACTTGAGCCGGGTGGCCCCCAGTTCGCGCTGCAGGATGCCCTCCTGCTCGCCGACCAGCGGCGTGGCGTGGGTGAGGTTGGGGAAGTAGCCGATCTTCACGGTGGCGGCGGAGAGCTTCTTGCCGGCCGCCGCGGTGCCTGCGGAGGCGGCGCTCGTGGTGCTCTTCTCGGACCCGTAGCCACAGGCGCCGAGGGCGAGGGCCAGCAAGGGGACGGCGGCCACGGCCGGTAGGGCGCGGCGGGCGGTGCGGGCGGCGGCAGACACGAGGGGGGGGGTCCTCTCGGTGGGCCGGCGCGTACGGTGGGCACGCCCGGCGGCTCTACGGGGCTAAGGGAACGGGGAGCTGCGGTACGGGGTCAGCACGCACATCGCCCGACGCCGCCCTGGCCGCTGCCGAGGGCGCCGCTGCCGACGCGGCCGCCCTCCTTGTCGAAGGTCGAGAAGAAGTCCCTGGGCATCTCAGAAGTCCCAGCCCGCGTCGCCGGCGGCTGCATCATGTGCCGCCGCGAAGGCGGCCCCGGCCATGCCCGCCGTCAGCGTGGTCCCGTCGGCCGGGTCGATGAGCAGGAAGGAACCGGTGCGCCGCGAGCGGTCGTAGGAGTCGAGCGCGAGCGGCTCCGCGGTGCGCAGGACCACGCGCCCGATGTCGTTGGCCGCCAGCTCGCCGGGGTCCGGATGCTGCGCGAGGTCGGCGAGCGACAGCCGCGAGGGCAAGGCCTTGACCAGCGCCTTGACCGTGCGCGTGGTGTGCTTGAGCAGCACCCGGTCGCCCACCCGCAGCGGCCGGTCGGCGACGTGGCAGACGGTCGCCTCCACGTCCCGCGTCGGCTCCGGCGCGCCCGCGCTCGGCGCGATCAGGTCGCCGCGCGAGACGTCGAGGTCGTCCGCGAGCCGTACGGTCACCGACTGCGGGGCCCAGGCCACGTCCACCGCCTGCCCCAGCAGGTCGATCGCGGCGATCGTGCTCGTACGCCCCGACGGCAGCACGGTCACCGCCTCTCCCACGCGCAGCACGCCGGAGGCGATCTGGCCCGCGTAGCCGCGGTAGTCGCGGTGGCGTGCCGTCTGCGGGCGGATGACGTACTGGACGGGGAAGCGGGCCGGGTCGGCGGTGGGGTCGGCGACCACGGGGACGTTCTCCAGGTGTTCCAGCACGGTCGGGCCGCCGTACCAGTCCATGTGGGCCGAGGGCGTCACCACGTTGTCGCCCGCGAGCGCGGAGATGGGGATGGCGGTGACCTCGGGCACGCCGAGGGAGGCCGCGTAGCCGGTGAACTCCTCGGCGATCGCCGCGAAGACGGGCTCGGCGTAGTCGGCGAGGTCCATCTTGTTGACGGCCAGCACCACGTGCGGGACGCGCAGCAGCGCGGCCACGGCCGCATGCCGCCGGGTCTGCTCCACCACGCCCTTGCGGGCGTCGACGAGCACCACCGCGAGCTCCGCGGTGGAGGCGCCGGTGACCATGTTGCGGGTGTACTGCACGTGCCCGGGGGTGTCGGCGAGGATGAAGCGCCTGCGCGACGTCGCGAAGTAGCGGTAGGCGACGTCGATGGTGATGCCCTGCTCCCGCTCGGCCCGCAGGCCGTCGGTCAGCAGCGCGAGGTCGGGCGCCTCGTGGCCGCGGCTGCGGGAGGCGTGGGCGACGGCCTCCAGCTGGTCGGCCAGCACCGACTTGGAGTCGTGAAGCAGCCGCCCCACCAGCGTGGACTTGCCGTCGTCCACCGAACCGGCGGTCGCGAAGCGCAGCAGCGAGGTGGCCGGTGCGTCCGTCACAGTGGTCATGGCTAGAAGTACCCCTCGCGCTTGCGGTCTTCCATGGCGGCCTCGGACAGCTTGTCGTCGGCCCGGGTCGCGCCGCGCTCCGTGAGGCGGGAGGCGGCGATCTCGGCGATGACGGCCTCGATGGTCACCGCGTCGGAGTCCACGGCTCCGGTGCAGGACATGTCGCCGACCGTGCGGTAGCGCACCATGCGTCTGACGAGGCTCTCGCCCTCGCGCGGGCCGCCCCAGCCGCCCGGCGCCAGCCACATGCCGTCGCGCGCGAAGACCTCGCGTTCGTGCGCGAAGTAGATGGAGGGCAGCTCGATCTTCTCGCGGGCGATGTACTGCCACACGTCCAGCTCCGTCCAGTTGGACAGCGGGAAGACGCGGACGTGTTCGCCGGGGGAGTGGCGGCCGTTGTAGAGCTGCCACAGCTCCGGGCGCTGGCGGCGCGGGTCCCAGCCGCCGAACTCGTCGCGCAGCGAGAACACGCGCTCCTTGGCCCGCGCCTTCTCCTCGTCGCGGCGCCCGCCGCCGAAGACCGCATCGAAGCGGGAGCGCTCGATCGCATCCAGCAGCGGCACCGTCTGCAGCGGATTGCGGGTGCCGTCCGGGCGCTCGCGCAGCCGTCCGTCGTCGATGAACTCCTGTACGGACGCCACGTGCAGGCGCAGGTCCAGCTCGGTGACCGTGCGGTCGCGGTAGTCGATCACCTCGGGGAAGTTGTGCCCGGTGTCCACGTGCAGCAGCGAGAAGGGGACGGCGGCCGGGGCGAAGGCCTTCAGCGCCAGGTGCAGCATGACGATGGAGTCCTTGCCGCCGGAGAAGAGGATCACCGGCCGCTCGAACTCGCCCGCCACCTCGCGGAAGACGTGCACGGCCTCGGACTCCAGCGCGTCCAGGTGCGACAGCGCGTAGGGGCTGTCGCCGGCGGACGTCGTACTCATATCAATCCCCTCTCGCCCAGCAGCGCGTACAGCGCACCGGCCGACTCCTCGACGCCCTGCTCGTGCGCCGCGATCCTCAGGTCCGGGGCGGCCGGGGTCTCGTACGGGTCATCCACGCCCGTCAGTCCCGTCAGCTCGCCCGCGGCCTGTCTGGCGTACAGGCCCTTCACGTCGCGTACGGAGCACACCTCCACCGGCGTCGCCACGTGCACCTCCAGATAGCCGGTGCCGTGGGCCCGGTGGAGCTCGCGCACCGTCGCACGGGACTTCTCGTACGGGGCGATGACCGGCACCAGCACGGTCACCCCGTGGGAGGCCAGCAGCCGGGCGACGAAGCCGATCCGCTGCACGTTGGTGTGCCGGTCCTCGCGGGAGAAGCCGAGCCCGGCGGAGAGGAACTCGCGGATCTCGTCGCCGTCCAGCACCTCCACCCGGTGCCCCTCGCCGCGCAGGCGGCCGGCGAGCGTCCGGGCGATCGTCGTCTTCCCCGCGCTCGGCAGTCCGGTGAGCCACACCGTGGCACCGCTCATCCCCGTCTCCCCGTCCTTCCGGTCCGTCATCCGTGCAGCCCGCACTCGGTCTTGGCCCGGCCCGCCCAGCGGCCGGCGCGCGCGTCCTCGCCCGCCAGGACCCTCCTGGTGCAGGGCGCGCAGCCGACGGAGGCGTAGCCGTCCGTCAGCAGCGGGTTGGTGAGCACGCCGTGCTCGGTGACGTAGGCGTCCACGTCGTCCTGGGTCCAGCGGGCGATCGGCGCCACCTTGACCTTGCGCCGCTTGGCGTCCCAGCCGACGACCGGCGTGTGCGCCCGGGTCGGCGACTCGTCGCGCCGCAGGCCGGTCGCCCAGGCGTCGTAGCCGCGCAGCCCCTCCTCCAGCGGCGCTGCCTTGCGCAGGGCGCAGCACAGGTCGGGGTCGCGGCCGTGCAGCGCGGGCCCGTACTCGGCATCCTGCTCGGCGACCGTCTGGCGGGGTGTCAGGGTGATGACGTTGACGTCCATCACGGCGGCGACCGCGTCCCGGGTGCCGATGGTCTCGGGGAAGTGGTAGCCGGTGTCGAGGAAGACGACGTCGACGCCGGGGGCCACGCGCGAGGCGAGGTGGGCGACGACGGCGTCCTCCATCGAGGAGGTGACGCACCAGCGCGGGCCGAAGGTCTCGGCGGCCCAGCGCAGGATCTCCTGTGCCGGTGCCTCCTCCAGCTCGCGCCCGGCCCGTTCGGCGAGTTGCTCAAGCCCGTCCGTCATCGGCCGCTCCCTTCACCAGGCCCCGGGTCAGCAGCCCGAGGAACGACAGCCGGAAAGCCCGGTTGCAGGCGCCGCACTCCCAGACGCCGTGCCCCTGCTCGCCGGGCCGCAGGTCTTCGTCGCCGCAGTACGGGCAGTGGAACGGAGCCGCTCGCTCGCTCATGAGAGGTCGTCCTCACTGGCGCGCGCCACCCACTGCGCGAAGCGCTCGCCGTCGTTGCGTTCCTTGGCGAAGCGGCGCAGCACCCGCTCCACGTAGTCGGGCAGTTCCTCGGAAGTGACCTTCAGGCCGCGCACCTTGCGGCCGAAACCGGCCTCCAGGCCCAGCGCGCCGCCCAAGTGCACCTGGAAGCCCTCGACCTGGCGGCCCTCGTCGTCCAGGACCAGCTGGCCCTTGAGACCGATGTCCGCCACCTGGATGCGGGCGCAGGCGTTGGGGCAGCCGTTGACGTTGATGGTGAGCGGCTCGTCGAAGTCCGGCAGTCTGCGCTCCAGTTCGTCGATGAGCGCCGCGCCGCGCGCCTTGGTCTCGACGATCGCCAGCTTGCAGAACTCGATGCCCGTGCAGGCCATCGTGCCGCGCCGGAAGGGGGAGGGCGCGACCCGCAGGTCCAGCGCCTCCAGCCCCGCCACCAGCGACTGCACCTGCGCCTCGGGCACGTCCAGCACGATCATCTTCTGCTCGGCGGTGGTGCGGACGCGGCCCGAGCCGTGCTCCTCCGCCAACGCGGCGATCTTCGTCAGGGTGGCGCCGTCGACCCGGCCGACGCGCGGGGCGAAGCCCACGTAGAAACGGCCGTCCTTCTGCCGGTGCACGCCCACGTGGTCGCGCCACTGCGCGACGGGCTGCTCGGGGGCCGGGCCGTCGACGAGGGCGCGCCCCAGGTACTCCTCCTCCAGCACCCGGCGGAACTCGCGGGCGCCCCAGTCGGCCACGAGGAACTTCAGCCGGGCGCGGTTGCGCAGCCGCCGGTAGCCGTAGTCGCGGAAGATGCCGATGACGCCGCCGAAGACGTCGGCGACCTCCTCCAGCGGCACCCAGGCGCCCAGCCGCACGCCGAGCTTCGGATTGGTGGACAGCCCGCCGCCCACCCACAGGTCGAACCCGGGGCCGTGCTCGGGGTGTTCGACGCCCACGAAGGCGACGTCGTTGATCTCGTGCGCCACGTCCAGCAGGGGTGATCCGGAGACGGCCGACTTGAACTTGCGGGGGAGGTTGGAGAAGTCCCGGTCGCCGATGAAGCGGCGGTGGATCTCCTCGATGGCCGGGGTGCCGTCGATGATCTCGTCCTCGGCGATCCCGGCGACCGGCGAGCCCAGGATCACCCGGGGCGTGTCGCCGCAGGCCTCGGTGGTGGACAGGCCCACCGCCTCCAGCCGGCGCCAGATCTCCGGCACGTCCTCGATCCGTATCCAGTGGAACTGGATGTTCTGCCGGTCGGTGATGTCCGCGGTGCCGCGCGCGAACTCCTCGGACACCTCCCCGATGACGCGCAGCTGGCACGTGGTCAGCCGGCCGCCGTCGATGCGCACCCGCAGCATGAAGAACTCGTCGTCCAGCTCCTCCGGGGCCAGGACCGCGGTCCTGCCGCCATCGATGCCGGGCTTGCGCTGGGTGTACAGGCCCCACCAGCGCATCCGCCCCCGCAGATCGCCGGGGTCGATGGAGTCGAAACCGGCCTTGGAGTAGATCGTCTCAATGCGTGTCCGCACATTGAGACCGTCGTCGTCCTTCTTGGCCTGTTCGTTGGCGTTCAGCGGGGTGAAGTGGCCGACCGCCCACTGGCCCTCGCCGCGGTGGCGGCCGGTTTTGCGCCGAGGGGCATCGGTGGCTGGGGTCGGTGGGGTGGCAGCCATGGCTGTGGTGTCCTTCTGGGGGCGGTGACCTGCGCGTACGCCGGAGGGACGGCTGCGCGGACAGAAGTGGCGCGGCCGGGAGTGCCGGGGAGCGGGTGGCGTGAAGAGGCTCGCCCGTCCGCGGCGGCGGGGACGGCGAGGGGAAACGCGAAGAGCGGTCGTGCTGGACGGTCCGTGCCGGGACGGTCAGCCCGCGGGACAGATGGCGCTGGACATGCGGCAGAGATCGACGTGACGCCGACTCACCAAGAGGGTTCCAGCTCGAGACATGACGGAAGCGTGGCACGGCGGTCTCCGGCCAGTCCACCATTGTCCGAATGGCGGACCCCTCCGTCTCGCAGAGCGGGACGGAGGGGTGTGTGCGGCGGGCGCTTCGCCTGTCG
Source organism: Streptomyces olivoverticillatus (assembly GCF_014203555.1). Lineage (GTDB taxonomy): Bacteria > Actinomycetota > Actinomycetes > Streptomycetales > Streptomycetaceae > Streptomyces > Streptomyces olivoverticillatus. Next base: position 197,102 of record NZ_JACHJH010000008.1, read on the forward strand.
GATGCGCCCTAGGCTCCGGCGCCCGGACGGGCGCCGGGCCAGGGGCCCTGCGCCGGGGTGTCCGGCTCCTCCTCGGTCTTGACGTCGAAGATCTTGAAACCCCGCCGCTCGTAGTTGCCGAGCGCGTGCGGCCCGTCCTTGCTGCAGGTGTGCACCCATACCCGCTTCGTCTGCTCCCGCTCCGGCCACCGCTCGGCCAGGTCCCAGGCCCGGGCGGTGCCGAACGACAGCAGGAAGCCGCCGATGCGGCGGCCCCGGAAGGCCTCCAGCAGCCCGAAGTAGGCGATTTCGACCGCCCCTTCGGGCTGCGGGTCCAGCTCGATGTACCCGGCCGGCGTGCCCTGCTCGTATGCCACCCAGGTCTCGACGCCCGGCCGGCCGAGAAACGCCTGCCACTGCGCGTACGGCCACGGCAGCCGGTCCGTCCACGACAGATCGCCGCCCACGGCCGTGTAGAGGAAGCGGCTGAACTCGGGGCAGGGCACCTCGGCCCGCTCGATCCGGATGCCGGACAAGGCGTCCGGCTCGTGGGCAGGGCGGAGATCCGCCGGGGAGGTCTGCTCCAGCGACCAGGTGGTCACCGCCGTCGTGGCCGCCGGCTTCGCATGGTCGTGCCTGTCGTGCCTGTCATCCATGCCGACACCCAACCACGGGCCGCCGGCTACAACCCCGCCTGCCCCCTGCGCGCGGCCAGCACCGCCGGGGCCGTCGAGCCGTGCAGCAGGTCCTCGATCCGCCGCGGCGCCAGCAGATGCACCTCCAGCCCGTCGGCGAACCGGTACGGGCGATGACCGAGCACCCCCGCCAATATCCGCCGCATCCTGGACATTTCAGCCCGCACCGTCACCGTGCGCGAAGCATCGCCGAAGAGATCCGCCGCCAGCTCCGCGGCCGTCCGCCCCGCCGGATGCCGGGCCAGCACGTACAGCAGCTCGGCGTGGCGCGGACTGAGCTCGTGCGACCACTGGCCCGCCTCGCCGAAGACCGTCACCGTCCACTCCCGCGGGCGGCTCAGGTCCAGCACCAGGCGGCCCGGCGGGGCCTGTTCGCCGCCGTCCTCGATCCGTACGAGCCAGCCGTCCGGCAGCGGCTCCAGCGAGCACGGCCCCAGCGACGGCAGCCACGCCCGGCCCGGCTGCACCGCCCGGGGCAGCACCACCCGGCCCACCGGGGCCATGCCCGTCACCGCCGCCGTCCAGCCGTCGCGGTCCACCGCCAGCGCCCGGCCGCCGATCCGCGCCAGCATCGGTGCCGCCACCGAGCGCAGCCGGTCCACCGACTCCCAGTGCCGCGCGCGCAGCTCCCCCTCGGCCACCTTGGAGACGGCCGTCACCAGGGCCAGCGTCGCCGGGTTGAAGGCGGGCGCGGGGCCGCTGACGTTGAGCACCCCCAGCAGCCGCCCGTCGCGCGGATCGTGCAGCGGGGCCGCCGCACACGTCCACGCGTGATGGGTGCGCACGAAGTGCTCGGCGGAGTGCACCTGCACCGGGCGCCGCTCCACCAGCGCCAGCCCGATGCCGTTCGTCCCCACCAGGTCCTCCGTCCAGGAGGCGCCCACCTCGAACCCCAGCCGGTCCGCGCTCTTGCGCACCCCCGGGCTGCCCTCGCGCCACAGCAGCCGGCCCTCCGCGTCCGTCACCACGATCAGATGCCGCACCGCGTCGGCCACCGTGCCCAGCTGCTCCCGCAGCTGCGGCAGCACCGCCCCCAGCGGAGAGGTGTGCCTGCGGTGCTCCAGCTCCTCCGCCGACATCAGCGGCACGGCGCCGCCGCCGTCCGGATCCACCCCGTTGCGCCGCGCCCGGTGCCACGACTCCCCGATCACCGGGCGGGGCTGCACGGGGGGCCGCGAGCCGGACAGGGCCGCCTCGTGCACGGCAGGCAGCAGCCCCGCCTCGATTGGTATGCGGTTCACGCTGCAATGGTGCCCGCGGGGGCCGCCCCGCGCCGGGGCATCCGGAATATTGCAACGCGATGCAACCTTTGCGAACGCCCCCGCCCCGGGCGGAAGGTGACGGTGAGCGGTCGGAGGGTGGTGCCGAGTCGGCGCAGCACCACCCTCCGCCGGGCCTCCTCGGGGCCGGACCCGCAGGATCTGCAGGATGAACCGACCCGCTCGCGGCGGATACGGTTAGTACGTGCAGGCAGCAAAAGAACATTCGGGCCGGCGGACCGGCCGGCTCCACAGGGCCCGCGCCCTGTACCGCAATGTCTCCAAACGCAGGATGGCATGGCTGCTCCTGAAGGACACGGTCAACTCCTGCATCGAGTACCGCGTCACGGGGCTCGCCGCGGAGGCCGCGTTCTTCACCCTCTTGTCGCTGCCGCCCCTGCTGATGGGCCTGCTCGGACTGCTGCGCTACCTCGACGGCTGGACCGGCACGGACACGATCGGCAGCATCCAGCACGGCATCAACACCGTCTCCGCGGCCGTCCTGTCGGACAAGGGCACCAAGGAGATCGCCGAGCCGCTCGTCAAGGACGTCCTCAGGCTCGACCGCCCGGACATCATCTCGATCGGCTTCGCCATCGCCCTGTGGTCCGGCTCCCGGGCCGTCAACGTCTTCGTCGAATCCATCACCATCATGTACGGGCTGGAGGGCAAGCGCGGCATCGTCCGCACCCGCCTGCTGGCCTTCCTCCTCTACATCGCCGCCCTCGTCGTCGGGGCCGTGGCCCTGCCGCTGATGGTGGCCGGGCCGGAGACGGTGGTCGAAGTCCTGCCGTGGAGCGGCGACGTGGTGCGCTTCCTGTACTGGCCGGTGGTGCTGGTGCTCTCCGTCGCCTTCCTCACCACGCTCTACCACGTGTCCGTACCGGTGCGTTCACCCTGGGCCGAGGACATCCCGGGGGCCTTCGTCGCCCTGACCATGTGGGTGCTGGGCAGCTTCCTGCTGCGCATCTACCTGGTCCACACCGTTGAGGGCGTCACCATCTACAGCTCCCTCGCCGCGCCCGTCGCCGTGCTGCTGTGGATCGGCGTCTCCGCCTTCGCAGTGCTCGTCGGCGCCGCCGTGAACGCCGCGATGGACCGCGTCTGGCCCTCCGTCACCACGGCCGCCGCCCGCGCCGAGGTCGACCGGCAGCGCGAGGCGGCCGCGGCGCAGGCCGCGGCCGAACGGGCCGCGCTGGCGCTCGTGCACGAGCTGGACGACGACCCGTACGAGCTGCCCGAGGACGACGGCGTCAGCGGCCAGGACCGGGAGCCGCCCTCGGAGTTCCCCGAACGCTGGGCCCAGTTCCTCCCGCCGGAGGATGTCCGCTCCCGGCTGCACAAGCCCGAACAACAAGGCCCTAAACACGCCAAACCGCACCGGCGGGACTGACGCGGAAAACCCTTCGCGCCGCCGCGGGCCGGGCGCCTACGATCGGCCCGCACACACCGGAAGACCACTCAGGAGGTGAGAACGCGATGACTGTCGCCGTCCGTACTCAGCAGACGCTTCATCCCACCTCTCTCCTGAAGGATCACAGTCTTGTCCGAGCTCAGTGCTGCGCACCCCCTCACCCCCTACGGCTGGGACTCCGGGTTCGCTGACAGCTTCGCTCCCCACGCCGCCCGGGGCCTTGCTCCGGGCCGCATCGTCCGCGTCGACCGGGGCCGCTGCGACCTCGTCGTCGAGGACCCCGACGGCGGTGTACGAACCGTCGCGGCCGACACCGCCCTCGTCACCACCGGCGACCCGCTGAACATCATGTGCACGGGCGACTGGGCGGCCGTCGACCTGGCCACGGGCTATGTGCAGGCGCTCCTGCCGCGCCGCACCGCCTTCGTGCGGTCCACCTCCTCGAAACGCTCCGAGGGACAGATCCTCGCCGCCAACGTGGACCTCGCCGTCGTCGCCGTCTCCCTCGCCGTCGAGCTCGACCTCGGCCGGATCGAACGCTTCCTCGCCCTGGCCTGGGAGAGCGGCGCCGAGCCGCTCGTCGTGCTCACCAAGGCCGACCTGGCCGACGGCCCCGACGTGCTCGCCCACCTCCTCGCCGACACCCGGGCCGCCGCCCCCGGCGTGCAGGTGCTGGCCGTCAGCGCCGAGACGGGCGAGGACATCGACGTCCTGGCCGCCGTGCTCGCCGGCGGCACGTCCGTCCTCCTCGGACAGTCCGGCGCAGGCAAGTCCACCCTCGCCAACGTGCTGGCCGGGGCACCCCTCCAGGAGGTCCAAGCCGCGCGCGACCGCGACGGCAAGGGCCGGCACACCACGACCACCCGCAATCTGCTGGCGCTGTCCGGCGGCGGCGTCCTCATCGACACCCCGGGGCTGCGGGGCGTCGGCCTGTGGGATGCGGAGAGCGGCGTCTCCCGGACCTTCTCCGAGATCGAGGCCCTCGCGGCACGGTGCCGCTTCCACGACTGCGGCCACGACAGCGAACCGGGCTGCGCCGTGCTCGCGGCGGTCGACGACGGCGAGCTCGCGCACCGCCGCCTCGACAGCTACCGCAAGCTGCTGCGGGAGAACGCCTACCTCGCGGCGCGCACCGACGCGCGGCTGCGGTCGGAGATGCGGCGTGACTGGAAGCAGAAGCAGACGGTGGGCCGCGAGGCGGCCGCCCGCAAGCGGGGCGGCGGACGCTAAACCCTTGGGAGCCTTGCCCGGCCGCGGCCGGGCAAGGCCCATGTCCGATTTCCGCCAGTGCCTGCCCCCTCCGTCCCGCAGACTGGACACATGATGGCCCCCGCGACACAGCCCGGCGACGACTCCCGCTACCAAGCGGTCAGCAGCCGTGACGCCCGCTTCGACGGCGAATTCTTCTTCGCCGTGTCGACCACCGGGATCTACTGCCGCCCCAGTTGCCCTGCGGTCACGCCCAAGCGTGCCAACGTGCGCTTCTACCCCTCGGCGGCCGCCGCGCAGCGCGGCGGCTTCCGGGCCTGCCGCCGCTGCCGGCCGGACGCGGCTCCTGGCTCGGCGGAATGGAACGTCCGCGCCGACCTGGTCGGCCGCGCGATGCGGCTGATCGGCGACGGCGTCGTCGACCGGGAGGGCGTCGCCGGCCTCGCCGACCGGCTCGGCTACAGCTCCCGGCAGGTGCACCGACAGCTCACCGAAGAGCTCGGCGCCGGGCCCGTGGCCCTCGCACGGGCCCAGCGCGCCCACACCGCCCGGGTCCTGCTGCAGACCACCGATCTGCCCGTCACGGAGATCGCGTTCGCGGCGGGGTTCGCGAGCGTACGACAGTTCAACGACACGATCCGGGCCGTGTACGACCAGACCCCCAGCGCACTACGTGCACGCCCCGCGCAACGGCGCGCGAGCCGTCCGAGCGGTGGCATTCCGCTACGGCTCGCCCATCGCGGCCCGTACGCCGCCCGCGAGATCCTCGACTTCCTCCAGCGGCGCGCCGTGCCCGGCATCGAAGAGGTCCTCGGCACCCCGGGCGCCCGGGTCTACCGCCGCACCCTGCGGCTGCCGTACGGCACCGGCGTCGCCGAGATCCACGAGCCGCGCGAAGGCGGCAGCTGGCTCGACTGCCGCCTGAACCTCACCGACCCACGCGACCTGTCGACCGCCGTCCAGCGCGTACGCCGCCTCTTCGACCTGGACGCCGACCCGTACGCCGTGGCCGAACGGCTCGGCGCCGACCCCCGGCTGGGCCCGCTCGTCGCGGCGCGCCCCGGGCTGCGCTCGCCGGGCGCGGCGGACGCGGAAGAGCTCGCGGTGCGCGCCGTGCTGGGCCAGCAGGTGACCGTCGCCGCGGCCGCGCGGCTGGCGGGCACGCTGGTGGCCGCCTACGGCAAGCCCCTGGGCGCCCCCGACGGCGGCCTCACCCACGTCTTCCCGGAGCCCGCCACCCTGGCCGACGCCTCCCTCGCGGAACTGGGCATGCCGGCCGCCCGCAAGCGGACCCTGCGCACCGTCGCGGCCGCCCTCGCGGACGGCGCCGTCCGCCTCGACCCCGGCGTCGACCGCAACGACGCGGAGGAGGCCCTGCTCGCCCTGCCCGGCATCGGCCCGTGGACCACGGGCTACATCCGGATGCGGGCCCTGGGCGACCCCGACGTCTTCCTGCCGGGCGACGTGGGCGTACGGCACGGCCTGACCGCGCTCGGCGCCGCACCGCACGACGCACAGGCCTGGCGGCCGTGGCGCTCGTACGCCCTGCACCACCTCTGGAACACCCTCGCCTCCACCCCGAAGGACTCCTGACCATGCTGTACACCGAGATCGACAGCCCTCTGGGGCAGCTGCTCCTGACCGGCCTGCCCTCCGCCACCGCCCCTGGCGGCACCGCCGTGGCCTCGCTGTCCGTGCCCGGGCAGAAGAACGCCGTGGTCGTGGCGGACGGATGGCAGCGCGACCCGGCGGCCTTCGCCGAGACCGAGCGGCAGCTCACCGCCTACTTCACCGGGCAGGCCAAGGAGTTCGCCCTCGAATTCGCCGTCCAGGGCACCGAGTTCCGTCGCGCCGTATGGGACGCGCTGGACGACGTGCCCTATGGCGCCACCACCAGCTACGGCGAACTGGCCGCCCGCATCGGCGCGTCGCGCGCCGCGGTGCGCGCGGTCGGCGGGGCCGTGGGCGCCAACCCGCTGCTGGTGCTGCGGCCCTGCCACCGGGTGATCGGTGCCGACGGCTCGTTGACCGGCTACGCGGGCGGGCTGGAGCGCAAGCGACTGCTGCTCGCCCTGGAAGGCGCCGTCGGCTGAGCCGCTACCCGGCCACGACGGCGCCGACCCAGGCGCCCACCACCAGCAGGCACGCGAACAGCTCCACCAGCACGCTGGTGCCCAGTGCCCGCATCACCGCCCGCGTGGACGCCCATGCCTCGCCGTGCCCGCCCAGCCGCCGCCGCTCCGCCCCGTAGATCCCGGCCAGAAAGCCGGGCACGGCACCGACCAGCGGTATCAGGAAGAAGCCCGCAATCCCCGTCGCGCCCGCCACCAGGAAGGCGCGGCGCCGGATGCCGGTCCCGCTCGGCCTGCGCGGCGGCAGCAGCCAGACGACGGCCTGGTCGAGCAGCAGGATCCCGGTCGCCCCCGCCAGCACGGCCCAGGCCAGGGCGGTGCGGTCGGTCATCGACCACCACAGTGTCCCCGCCCAGACGATCAGCGGCCCGGGCACGCCCGGGGTCACGACGCCGAGCAGACCGAGCAGCATCACAAGGCCGACGAGGATCAGCTGCCACGTCCCCATGCCCCAAGGTTGCCGGAACGGGCGCGCAGGCGCTTCCGCACATTTGCAGCCACGTGGCCGGTTGCAAGGGGTGGGGGCGTCAGCCTTGCGCCGTCCAGCCGTGCTCGGCCGCGTGCCAGCCGAGCTGGAGACGGGTGGTCACCCCGGCCAGTTCCATCATCCCCCGCACCCGGCGCTGCACCGTGCGCAGGCCCAGGCCCAGCTGTTTGGCGACGCTGGCGTCGGTCAGACCGGCCAGCAGCAGCGAGAGGATCTCCAGGTCGGTCGCATCGGGCTCGGCCGAGTACGGCTCCGCGGGCAGGGGGCGGCCCTCGTGCCAGATGTCCTCGAAGAGGTCGACCAGCGAGTCCAGCAGCGCACCGGCGTGCACCACCAGGGCGGCGGACTCCTCGGTGCCGGAGGCCAGCGGCAGCAGGGCGACCGCCCGGTCCGCGATGACCAGCTCGGCGGGTATGCGCTCCACCACGCGCACATGGCCGCCGCCCCGCCGGCGCGGACCCGAAGGGCGTTCGACGACGGTGCGGTGGGACACGGCGGACCGGCCGCCCGGCCCGCCCTCGGATCCCGCCGTCAACATCGCTCTACCCGTCAACATCGTGCACACCTCTCGCGCCGCGTCCGACCGCAGCCGGTTCAGCCGTTCCACGACGGCGTCCGCGCCCGTCACCACTTCCACCGAATGACGGCCCGCGAGCCGCTCAGCTTTCCGTTCGTGGCTCGCCGGCCCCCGGACGGCATCCAGTCCCATGGCACCGAGCACGCGACACCCCTCCCCGTCCCCGCAACCGCGTTGCGCCTTCGAACATCATCCCTGGGGTGGTGTTCGCCATGCACTCTTCCCGTATGCCCCACTGTGTGGACAATAAGGGCATGAGTCAGCACGGGGACCAGCGCTCCGGACAAGAAGACGCCTGGTGGGGCGAGTTGTACGGCCGGAGTGAACCCGACACGGAGGCCGTCGCCGCGGGCGACAGCCTCGACGAGCGATTCTCCTCCGCCTCCGCGGTGGTCGGGCCGGAGCCGAAGCGGCCGAGAGGCGAGCCGAGGCGACCCAGAGTGGATGCGCGACCGGCGCCGCCGCCCGGCCGCCCGGCCGCATCTCCCGGATCCTCCGCCTCGCTCTCGCCCGCCCGTTCGCGTGGCGTGCCGCGGCAGGCGCGCTGGAGCGCGGCCGACGGCGGGCTGCCCGCCCCGGCCCAGCCGCCCGCGCCCGCACCGCCGCCCCCGCCGCCCGAGATCGAGCAGGCGCCCGAACCGCCCACGCCCACCGGGCCGGAGCGCGATTCCGCCCCGCGCCAGGCCGCGCCGCCGCCCCCCGACCCGCGGACCAGGGTCTCGCCGCCCCCCGAGACCGGGGCGCCCGAGACGGGGGAATCCGAGCCCGAGACGCCCGAGCCCGTGACGTCCGAGTCCGTGCCACCTGAGTCTGTGCCGTCCGAGACCGGGGCCCCCAAGTCCGAAGCCTCCAAGTCCGAAGCCTCCAAGCCCCCCGCACCCCGCCCGCCGGCCGTGACCGCCGAGAAGTCCGGGGCGCCGCAGGCCCCCGGCACCCCGGCTCGGGCGGAGCCCCGGCGCACCACCGGCGCCCTCGACCGCGACACCCGCGATCTGACCGGGCCGCCGCCCGCCCTCCCCGACGTCTACGAAGCGCCCGGCAGCCCCGCCGCCCAGAGCACCCACGACACCACCGACGTCTCCGAGACTCCCCCCGCCGCCCCGCTGCCCGCGCCCGCGCGCCGCGGCGGAGACCGGGCGCGCGCCGCCGAGTTCGTCGGCAGGCGCCCGCCCACATACGAGGCGGAGCCCACCTTGTGGCCGCCCGCCGAACCCTCGGGCCTGGACGGCCTCGTGCCCGACACCGTGCTCGACGGCGCCCGCTACGGCGCCATGACGCTGCGGGCCGTCTCCCTTCGCGGCGACTCCGCGCGCTACCGCGGCGAGCCGCGGCGCGACGCCCTGCTCACCGCGCGCTTCGGCGACGGCGACGACGCCCTGCTGCTCGTCGCCATGGCCAGCGGCGCACGAGCGGCGGAGGGCTCCCACCGCGCCGCCCGAGACGTGTGCGAATGGATCGGCGGCGCGGTCGGGCGCAGCCACGCCCGGCTCGCCGAAGACCTGCGCAGCGGGCGGCGGGACGAGCTCAAGTCCGGCCTGCACCGGCTCACCGACCGCGCCTATGGACGGCTGCGGGCCCGCGCCGCGAAGCTCGGCCGCCAACCGTCCGAGCACACCGCCGCCTTGCGCTGCCTGCTGCTGCCCGCGGACGACCGCTGCCGCACGCGCGTCTTCTTCGGCGTGGGAGGCGGCGGCCTGTTCCGGTTGCGCGACGGGGCCTGGCAGGACCTGGACCCCGAGCGGCACGAAGCGGAACCCGCGGGCGAGCCCGTGGTCGGCTACGGCTCGGGCGACCGGTTCACCGTGGACCTCGGCATCCCCACCCCCGGCACCGCGCCCGTCGTCGACCCGGAGGAGGTGCCCGGCGAGCCCTTCCGCTTCCGGGCGTCGATCGCCCGGCCCGGCGACACGCTGCTGCTGTGCAGCGCGGGCCTGGCCGAACCCCTGCGCGGGGAGCCGGAGCTGGGGGTCCGGCTCGCCGAGCGCTGGTCGCAGCCCGAGCCGCCGGGGCTGGCCGTCTTCCTCGCCGACGCCCAGCTGCGGGTCAAGGGTTACGCCGACGACCGCACCGCCTGCGCCGTCTGGGAGGCCTAGCCGCTCGGAACCCGTGGCGCTGTCGCACATTCGGCCCGTCACTCTTTCGTTCGGATAACCATGTTGACGCGTCAACAGGCGTTGTCCCGGTGGGTGCGGGGCATGCATGTGCCGTGAGCCTGTTCGATGCCGGGGGCGCCGGGGAGGGGTCGGGGCGGCGAGGGATGAAGCGGCGGACAGCACAGTGGGCGGAAGCGGAGGGCCGCGAGGGCGGGGGAGGGTCCGCGGACGGCCCGGCACCTTCGGTGCCGGGGGCGCGGGATGATCCGGCGCCGTACTGGGAGAGACGGCTGCGGCACAAGGACGTATCGGCCGTCGCGGAGGTCCGCGCCGCGCTGCGCCGGCTCCTTCGCCAGTGGGGGGCGCCCGGCCGGGCGGAGACCGCCGAGCTCCTGGCGAGCGAGCTGGTGACCAACGCCTTGGTGCACACCGACGGCGGCGCGGTGGTCACGGCCCGGCTCGACGGCGGCCCGGGCGCGTCGGTCAAGGGGCGACTACGGGTGGAGGTGCGGGATTTCGTCTCCCGGCACCCCGTGCTGCGCCCGGCCGCGGTCTGCGCCTGGGGAGAGCCGGAGGGCGCGGAGGGGGCCGCCACGTCGGGGCGGGGGTTGCTGCTCGTCCACTCCCTGGCGGACGCCTGGGGCGTCACCAGCCACGGGGTGGGGAAGGCGGTGTGGTTCGAGCTGGACGCGCAGGAGCCCTGAGCCGGTTCGCACCCGGCTCAGGGCTCGTGGGCGTCAGCCGAACTGCCGCTCGATCTGTGCAAGTTTGGCCTCCAGCGAGTCGAGCCGCGGGATGGCCTGGGTGTCGTCCTCGGCGGTGAGGTCGATGGGGTCGGCCCTGCCCACCGCCTGGAGCTGGCGGGAGTGTACGGGGAGCTGCCCCTGCTCGACTATGGAGGGCTCCGAGCCGATCTGCGCCGGCTGCGCCTGTGGCGGCACGGCCGGTCCCACCTCCACTTGTCTGCCGCCGCGCACGCGGCCCCACACCCGGTGCTGCCGGTTGTACGCCTTGAGGCGGGCCCGCTCCAGCTTGCCCGCCTCGCGGCGGCGCATCCGGTGCTGTTCGCGCTGGCGTTTGTCCTCGCGGACCTCCTCGACGGCCTCGTCCAGCGTGCGCACGCCCTCCAGCAGCATCAGCGACCAGGCGCCGAAGGTCTCGCGCGGTGCCCGCAGCCAGCGCACTATCCGGATCTGCGGCAGCGGGCGGGGCACCAGGCCCTGCTCGCGCAGCGCCGCCCGGCGGGTCTGCTTGAGCGCGCGGTCGAAGAGCACCGCCGCCGACAGCGACATTCCGGCGAAGAACTGCGGTGCCCCGGCGTGGTCCATGCCGCGCGGCGCGTGCACCCAGTTGAACCAGGCCGCCGCGCCCGCGAAGGTCCACACCAGCAGCCGGGAGCCGAGCGCCGCGTCTCCGTGGCTCGCCTCGCGCACCGCCAGCACCGAGCAGAACATGGCGGCCCCGTCGAGGCCGAAGGGCACCAGGTACTCCCAGCCCCCGGTGAGCCCGAGGTTCTGCACCCCGAACCCGACCAGGCCATGGAAGGAGAGAGCCGCGGCCACGGCGGCGCAGCAGAAGAGAAGTACGTAGGAGGCGCTGCCGTAGATGGCTTCCTTTCGGCGTCTGCGTTCCTCGTTGCGCTCCCAGGAATCCGTGCCGGGCGCCGCGTCCTCCGGGCCGTTGTGCCGGCCGCGCGCGTACAGCGTCACCGTCACCACTGCCCCGATGAGCGCCACAGCGGTCGGGAGCGCCCAATTCAGCGGTATGTCGGTCACTCTCATCTTGCGTCCCTTGCATGCAGTACGGCATTTCGCGCGCCATCCTGTCGGAATCGCTCCGGAAGCCAAGGGGTTTCGCGGCAACTCACCGCGAATGGACGGTAGGGATATACGGAGAGCAACGGACTTATTCGAACTCCCCCCAGCGAAAAGGAATTTGAGTTCTATTCTCTTCGCTCGATCGAGTGGCTTAGGTCAATTACTGTGCTGACAGCCGCTCGACGCGGTCCGCATCGGCGGTGCGCGGGCAGGTCAGACAGGCCTCCGCGGGGCGCAGGGTGTAAAAGAAGCAGCAGCTCACCCGGTCCCGGGTGGCCAGCGCCTCGCCGCGCGGCCCGGCCAGCTCCCGGAAGGCCGCGCCGCCGGCGTACGGGGCCGCCCCGCCCGGCAGCAGCAGCTCCAGCTCGCTCCTGGCGCGCCGCTCCTCGCCCAGCATCCCGCCCAGGTGCCACAGTCCCTCGGTGACCTCGTCGGTCACCATGCCCCACAGGGCCCGCGGCCCGCGCCGCATCCGCGGCCGGAAGCCGTCCAGTACCGGCGCCAGGTGGGCGGCCACCGCCGACCGCACCTCGGTGCGCAGCGCCTCCTCGTCCCGTACGGTCCGGGCCTGCGGCAGGGCGGCGGCCGGATCGCCGGGCAGACAGGCGAACTCCGTCACCTCGGCCGTCATCCGCCCCGAGGTCCGGTGCACGGAGACGGCGTCCACCGGCAGGTGGGGCACTCGGCGGTGCAGGAACCAGGGGACGGTGATCAGCAGACAGAACCGCCAGGCGTAGCGGTGCAGGCCGAAGCCCGCGATCACATCGGGGCGGGCCTGCTGCCCGTAGTCGCGCCGGATCTGCGCGTCGTCCCAGTCCAGGAAGGCGTCGAGCGCCTCGCCGCCCGCCGCGAGCCCGGCCGCCGTGAACCAGCCGTCGCCCTCGCGCGGGGGCTCGCAGAGCACCGACAGGCCGGGGACGGCCTCGGCCAGCCGGGCGTAGGCCGGGGCCAGGGGAGCCTGGGCAGGGGGCATGGGGTGACCACCGCATCGCGATCGTTGACAGGTAAGCCTTACCTTACCCAGGACGACCGGGGTTTGAACTGTCCGATCTGCCGCCTATCGTTCCGTTGGACACCAGGAGGGCACGATGGAGCAGGGCAGACACGGCACCGCTGCGGCGCGGCCGGAAACCGGTGTGCCCGCGCAGGCCACGCCGTCCGCGCGGGGCGAGCACGTACATGACGAGGGGGAGTACGCCTACGGGCCGCACCGGGCCCGCAGGATGCCGCAGCGCCACTCCGTGCGCGGGCAGGTGCTCGACGCCCTGCGCAAGGCGCTCGTCAGCGGGGAGCTGGTGCCCGGCGAGGTCTACTCGGGGCCCGCGCTCGGCGAGCGCTTCGGGGTGTCGGCCACGCCCGTGCGCGAGGCGATGCAGCAGCTGGTGCTCGAAGGCGCCGTCGAGGTCGTCCCCAACCGCGGCTTCCGGGTCGCCAGCCGCACGCCCCGGGATCTGGCAGAGCTGGCCGAGGTGCGGGCGCTGCTCGAAGTGCCCGCCCTGCTGCGGCTGGCCCGGACCGTGCCGAGCGAGCGCTGGCTCGAACTGCGGCCGCTTGCGGAGGCCGCGGTCGCGGCGGCGGCCGGTGGTGACCGCGCCGCCTACGCCGAGGCGGACCGGGCCTTCTGCCGGGCCGTCCTCGGCCTGACCGGGAACCGGCAGCTGGTGGGCGTCGCCGACGAACTGCACCGGCGGGCCCAGTGGCCAGGACCGCAGCAGACCGACGGCGCCGCCGAGCACACCGCACTCCTGGACGCGCTGGCCGCCAGGGACGTGACGGCCGTGGAGGCGCTGGGCAACCGGCACTGCGGAATCTGCTCCTGACCCTGCGCCCCGCCCGGCGCAGCCGCACGCGTTACGCCAGCCGCCGCGCCAGCCACGACGGGACCCCGCCCAGCAGCCGGACCAGCCGCCCCGCCTCGTCCCGCAGTCGCGCCGCCTCCGCCGCGTCCGGCAGCACCGCCGCCAGCGAGGCCAGCGCGGGCGCGATGCCGACCAGATAGCCCAACTCCTCGCGGATCCGCAGCGATTCCGCGAAGCCGTGCCGGGCCTCGGCGAGCTTGCCGTCGTGCTCGGCCATCGCCGCCACGTGCCGCCAGGTGAAGGAGAGCAGCAGCCGGTGCCCCTGCGCCGTCGCCCCCGCGTGGGCCCGCTGGAAGGCGGCGGTCGCGTCGGACGGATTGTCGGAGAGGTGCTGGGCGATCAGCCCCCGCCGGAAGTCCAACAGCGGACGCGTCGGCGAGCCGGGACCCAGCAGCGCTGCCGCCCGGCCCAGCGCGGAACGCGCCTCGTCGGCCCGGTCCCGTACCCCCAAAAGAGTGGACGCGTAAGCGAGATGACCGCGTTCGCAGGCCGCCGCCCCGCGCTCCTCGTCGTCCGTGGCCAATGCTTCCGCCGACCGCAGCGAGTCCTCGGCCGCCTCCCAGCCCTCGGCTGTGAACACGCACCGCTCGGTGAGCACCGCCGTCCGCCGCAGCGCCGTGCCCGGCTCGGTGGCTGCCCGGGGCGCGAGGAGCGCGGCCGCGTCCTCCCAGCAGGCCCGCGAGCGCAGCCGCCACACGGCTCGTTCGAGCGGATCGTCCCCGTGTGGGTCCGGGCCGTGTGGCCCCGGTGGCTGGTGTGACTTCGGTGGTTCGTGTGGCTCCGACAACCCAGAATTCCGCATGGCGGTGTCCGCCACAGTGCCCTCCCCAAGCGCGCCGTCGAGCTGGAAGCCTGCCTCGATCTCAGCACGAAGACCCGGGCGCGGCCAAGGGTCAGGTGTGAACTGATTCACAAACCGCGGGATGGTCGCGACCGACCGGCGTGGTGGCGCAGCGGCGCCCGAGTCTCCTTACCGTAGCGGCAGGTTACCGAAGAGATCACCGCGGCATGGCCGCCAGCGCGGCCTTGGTGATGTCCAGGGCCTCCGCCTCACAGTTGGGGTGCACGGTGCCATCCAGGTAGACCCGTATGACGAGGTTGCCGTCGCGGACGTTGAGCTGGCAGATCTTCCGGCCGGTCGCGGAGGCCGACGCCGGGGTCGACCAGTACGCCTCGTCGCCGAAGCCGAGGCCGGCTGCGCGGCGCTCGCCTTTCGCACTGCCGGCGAATTCCTTCCGCTGCTTTTCCGTGCCGTTCGTTTGGGGGCCCGAGCGGCGCAGTTCCCACGTGACGTCCGCACTGGCGTAGAAGTTCCAGCCGTCCGGCTGAGGCTGGTCCTTGCCGAACCAGGAGCACTCGGTCGTGGCGTCGTCCGTATTCTCTCTGGAGATGTCCTTGTCCTTCCTCCGCTCCTCCCGCAGCGGAAGCTTGGGCACGGCCTCCGGACACACCGGCATCGTCACGTACTTGTCCGGCGGCCCGCCGCTGCCGTCGCCGTCGCGCAGCAGCAGGTACGTGCCCACGCCGATCGCTGCCGCGAGCACCGCCCCCACCGTCACCCACGTCATGGGGCGCCGGTGGCGCGGCGGCGCGGCGGCGGCGTCGTACGTGGTGAGCACGGCCGTCCGCGGGGCAGCGGGGGCGGCGTCCCGCAGGAGTGCCGTGCGCTCGGGGTCGCCGTCGAGCAGGCCGTCGACGCGGGCCCGCTGCTCGTCGACCATCCGGTGCACGGCGGCCGGCCACGGCCGGGCCGCCGGGGCCACCGGGCCGAGGAGGGCGAGCAGTTCGGCCGGCGTGGGCCGGTCGGCCGGATTCTTGGCCAGGCAGCGGGCGACGATCCCGTACAGGGACTGGGGCACCCCGTTCAGGTCGGGTTCGGCGTGGACGACGTTGTAGAGCGTCTGGAGGGCGGAAGGGCCGGAGAACGGGCTGCGGCCCGTCGCCGCCATGACGAGTACCGAACCGAGCGAGAACACGTCGCTCGCCCCGGTCAGTTCCCGGCTCTGCGCCTGCTCGGGCGACATGAACGGCGGCGAGCCGATCACCCAGCCGGTGCCGGTGAGTTCGGTGGCGTCCCCGGTCTCCGCCGCCCGTGCGATGCCGAAGTCGATGACCCGGGCGCCCTCCTCCGTCAGGAGCACGTTCGACGGCTTGAGGTCCCGGTGCACGAGCCCTGCCCGGTGGATGTCGTCCAGGGCCTGGGCGAGCCCGGCGGCGAGCAGCAGGACCGTTTCCTCGGGCAGTGCCCCGCCCGCGTCCAGCGCCTCGCTCAGCGTGGGCCCCGGCAGGTAGAGCGAGGCCAGCCACGGCGTCGGCGCGTTCGGGTCGGCATCGACGACCGGTGCGGTGTAGGCCCCGGACACCCGTCGTGACGCGTCCACCTCCCGCCGGAAGCGGGAACGGAATCCGGGATCCTCCGCCAGATCGGCATGCACCCGCTTGACGGCCACGAGCCGCCCGTCCGGTGCGACACCGAGCAGCACCTGCCCCATGCCGCCCTGCCCGAGCACCCCGACCGTCCGGAACGGCCCCACGTGCGTCGGGCCGTCCACCCCCAGCATCCGCATACCGAAACGTCCTCCCCCTGAACGCGGAGGATCTTACTGACCGTGCAGAGGGACGGCTCTCAACTCATGCGCAGCGCGAGGAAGAAGTCCAGTTTGTCCTCCAGTCGCGACAGGTCACGCCCCGTCAACTGCTCGATCCGCCCCACCCGGTAGCGCAGCGTGTTGACGTGCAGATGCAGCCGCGTGGCGCACCGGGTCCACGACCCGTCGCAGTCCAGGAAGGCCTCCAGCGTCGGGATCAGCTCCGCCCGGTGGCGGCGGTCGTAGTCGCGCAGCGGGTCCAGGAGGCGGGCCGTGAAGGCGCGGCGGACGTCGTCCGGGACGAAGGGGAGGAGCAGGACGTGCGACGCCAGCTCCTGGTGGCCCGCGGCGCAGACGCGGCCGGGGCGGGCGGCGGCGACGCGGCGGGCGTGCCGGGCCTCCTCCAGGGCGCCGCGCAGGCCCTCCGCCGAGTGCACGGCGGCGCTCACGCCGAAGGTGAGGCGGCCGTCGTCGGCGAGGCCGCGCGCGAGCGGTTCGCGGACGGCGGCCAGCAGGCTGTCCGCGTGCAGACCGGGCGCGGCCGGTTCGTCCGTTCCGGTGACGACGGCCGGCAGCGGCACCAGGGCGACGGCCTCGTCGCCGGTGTGGGCGACGGCGATGCGGTCGGACGGCTCGGGACCGGATGCCTCCGGGTCGACCAGCACCTCCTCCAGCAGCGCCTGTGCCACCGGGCCGCCGGGGATGTCGCCGTCCTCCCACTCGACGCGGGCCACCACGACCTGCCAGTGCGGCGCCGTGCCCAGGCCGGGCAGCAGCACGGGCGCGGCCACCCGCAGCCGGGCGGCGATCTCCGCGGGCGCGGCGCCCGCCTGGACCAGCTCCAGCACCTCCTGGGCCAGCCGCCGCCGCACCGTGCGGGCCGCGTCGCGGCGGTCGCGCTCGACGGCGATCAGCTGGGTGACGCCCTGCAGCAGGTCCAGCCGCTCCTCGGGCCAGTCGCCCGCGTCGGCCTCGACGGCCAGCAGCCAGTCCGAGAGCACGGTCTCGCGCACGTCTCGCGCGGAGGCGCCCCGGCCGCTGCTGCGGACGGGGAACAGCGAGTATGTGCTGCCGCCCGCCGCCACCCGGTGCGGGCCACGGCGGCCCGTACGGGAGGCGGCCAGGTGCTCGCCCGCGAGGGCAGCGCCGACCTGCGGCGGCAGGTCCGGACCGGCGCCGGCCAGCGAGGATCCGGCGATCCGGCGGCCGGTGGGGGAGAGCACCCAGGCCCTCAGGTCCAGGTCGGAGCCGAGCAGGTCCAGGACGACGTCGGGGCCGCCGCCCGCCGGGCCGCCCGTCATCAGCCTGCGGTGCCGGTCCACGACCGCCGCCAGGTCCCCGGCCCGCTCGCCGGACACCTGCCGCACGACGTGCTCGGTGATGGAGGCGAAGGACACGTCCTCGTCGACCGAGAACAGCGGCAGCCGGTGCTTGGCGCAGGCCACCACCAGGTCGTCGGGGATCGAGGCCATCTCCGCCTCGCCCGCGGCCAGCCCCGCCACCCCGGCGCCCGCCAGGATGCGCACGAACCGCTCGGAGTCCGCCGGCTCCCGGCGCCACGCCAGCCCGGTGAGCACCAGCTCGCCGCCGGAGAGGTAGCGGCTGGGGTCGCGCAGGTCGGTGGTCATCACGCCGCGCACGGTGCGGTCCAGCTCGTCCTCGCCGCCGAGCAGCCGGAGGCCCAGCGCATCGGTCTCCAGCAGTGCGCGCAGCCGCATCGTGGTCGCCGCCGATCTGTCTTCTTGTAACCAGTGGAATGCAGTGAGGTTTCTGAACCCCGCCTTTCGTTCGAATCTACAAGACATGGGCCCTGGCCAGCCAACCGCTTCATGGTTTCAGTGACTGCACCGGCGCCCGCGCCCCTCGCTGTACTGGGCTGCACGCGGCACGACACCCGCCGGATACAGCCATGAACACCCCATGAACGGCCCCACCGCAGCCCCCCTCGAGAAGAGATCATTCATGGACTTCCTGCGCCCCGCCGACTGGGAGGAGGCTCTCGCCGCCAAGGCCGAGCATCCCTCGGCCGTGCCCATCGCAGGCGGCACGGACGTCATGGTCGAGATCAACTTCGACCACCGCCGTCCCGAGCACCTGCTGGACCTGAGCCGCATCGGCGAGCTCCACGAGTGGGACGCGGACGGCCCGGACGTCCGCCTCGGCGCCGCCGTCCCCTACGCCCGCATCATCGACCACCTGCACACCGAGCTGCCCGGCCTCGCCCTGGCCGCGCACACCGTCGGCTCGCCCCAGATCCGCAACCGCGGCAGCGTCGGCGGCAACCTGGGCGCCGCCTCCCCCGCCGGGGACAGCCACCCCGCGCTGCTCGCGGCGGGCGCCGAGGTCGAGGCCCAGTCGGTGCGCGGCACCCGCCTGATCCCGGTGGAGGAGTTCTACACCGGCGTCAAGCGCAACGCCCTCGCCCCGGACGAGCTGATCCGGGCCGTGCACATCCGCAAGGCCACCGGCCCGCAGCAGTTCTCCAAGGTCGGCACGCGCAACGCCATGGTCATCGCCGTCTGCGCCTTCGGCATCGCCCTGCACCCCGAAAGCCGCACGGTCAGGACCGGCATCGGCTCGGCCGCGCCCACGCCCGTACGGGCCGGGGTGGCCGAGGAGTTCCTCGCGGCCGCCCTGGCCGAGGCCGGCTGCTGGGACTCGGGCGCTCCCGTACCGCCGTCCGTCGCCCGGGAGTTCGCCGAGCTGGCCTCCGGCGCCTGCAACCCCATCGACGACGTCCGGGGCAGCGCCGCCTACCGGCGGCGCGCGGTCGCCGTCATGGCGCGCCGCACGCTCGGCTGGGTCTGGGAGGAATACCGGGGGACGCAAGGGAGGGGAACGCTGTGCGCGTGACATTCACCGTCAACGGCCGCCCGCAGGAGGCCGACGACGTCTGGGAGGGCGAGAGCCTGCTGTACGTCCTGCGCGAGCGCCTGGGTCTGCCGGGCTCCAAGAACGCCTGCGAACAGGGCGAGTGCGGCTCGTGCACCGTCCGCCTCGACGGCGTCCCGGTGTGCGCCTGCCTGGTGGCGGCGGGGCAGGCCGAGGGCCGCGAGGTCGGCACCGTCGAGGGCCTCGCCGATCACGCCGCGCGCCGCGCGGGCGGTACGAGCGCGGACCGGGCCCGGCAGTGGCGGCCCGATCCGGCGGACACCGTGGAACTGGCCCCCGTCCAGCGGGCCTTCATCGACGCGGGAGCCGTCCAGTGCGGCTTCTGCACACCGGGCCTGCTCGTCGCCGCCGACGAACTCCTGGAGCACAACCCCGACCCCTCCGACGCCGACATCCGCGAGGCCCTCTCGGGCAACCTGTGCCGATGTACCGGCTACGAGAAGATCCTCGACGCCGTCCGCCTGGCGGCGGCCCGCGCGGCGGAAGGGGACTAAAGCCATGCGCATCACCCGCACCCCCGCCGGCCTCACCCAGGGCAGCCGCACCAAGGGCGGCATCGGCGAGTCCACCCTCCGCCCCGACGGCACTCTGAAGGTCACCGGAGAGTTCGCCTACGCCTCCGACCTGTGGCACGAGGACATGCTGTGGGGCTTCACCCTGCGCAGCCCGCACGCCCACGCCCGCATCCGCTCCGTCGACGTCTCCCAGGCGCTGGCCACGCCCGGCGTGCACGCCGTCATGACCCATGACGACCTCCCGGCCGCCACCCGCTACGGGCTCGAGATCCAGGACACCCCCGTCCTCGCCGACGGCGTCGTGCGCCACCACGGCGAGCCCGTCGCCCTCGTCGCCGCCGACCACCCCGAGACCGCTCGCCGCGCCGCCGCGAAGATCCTGGTCGACTACGAGCAACTGCCGGTCGTCACCGACGAGGAGAGCGCCACGGCCCCCGGCGCGCCCGTTCTCCACCCCGGCCGGTCCGACCATCATGCGGGCCACGTCCCGCACCCCAACATCGTCCACCGCCAGCCCATCGTGCGCGGCGACGCGGCGGCCGCGAAGGCCCGCACGGACGTGATCGTCACCGGCGAGTACGAGATGGGCATGCAGGACCAGGCCTTCCTCGGCCCGGAATCCGGCCTCGCCGTCCCCGCCGACGACGGCGGCGTCGACCTCTACATCGCCACCCAGTGGCTGCACGCCGACCTGCGCCAGATCGCCCCCGTCCTCGGCCTGCCCGAGGAGAAGGTGCGCATGACGCTCTCCGGCGTCGGCGGCGCCTTCGGCGGCCGCGAGGACCTGTCCATGCAGGCCCACGCCTGCCTGCTCGCCCTGCACACCGGCAAGCCCGTGAAGATCGTCTACAACCGCTTCGAGTCCTTCTTCGGGCACGTCCACCGCCACCCCGCCAAGCTCCGCTACGAGCACGGCGCCACCCGCGACGGCAAGCTCAGCTACGTCAAGGCGCGCATCGTGCTCGACGGCGGCGCCTACGCCTCCTCCTCCCCGGCCGTCGTCGGCAACGCCGCCTCGCTGTCCGTCGGCCCGTACGTCGTCGACGACGTCGACATCGAGGCCGTCGCCCTCTACACCAACAACCCGCCCTGCGGCGCCATGCGCGGCTTCGGCGCGGTGCAGGCCTGCTTCGCCTATGAGGCGCAAATGGACAAGCTGGCGGCCGAACTGGACCTGGACCCGGTGGAGTTCCGCCGCCGCAACGCCATGTCGCAGGGCGCGGTCATGCCCACCGGCCAAGTCGTCGACTCGCCGGCCCCCGTCGCCGAACTGCTGCGCTGCGTCAAGGCGATGCCGCTGCCCCCGGAGCGGCAGTGGGAGACGGCGGGCGGTTCCCCGGACGTCCGGGCGCTGCCCGGCGGACTGTCGAACACCACCCACGGCGAGGGCGTCGTCCGGGGCGTCGGCTACGCGGTCGGCATCAAGAACGTCGGCTTCTCCGAAGGGTTCGACGACTACTCCACCGCCCGGGTCCGGCTGGAGACCGTCGCGGGCGAGCCGGTCGCCACCGTGCACACCGCGATGGCCGAGGTGGGCCAGGGCGGGGTGACCGTACACGCCCAGATCGCCCGCACCGAGCTCGGCGTCGCCCGGGTGACCATCCAGCCGGCCGACACCCGCGTCGGCTCGGCGGGCTCCACCTCCGCCTCCCGGCAGACCTACGTCACCGGCGGCGCCGTCAAACACGCCTGCGAGGCGGTGCGGGAGAAGGTGTTCGGGCTGGGCCGGGAGCGGTTCGGCAGCCACCACCCGGCCTGGGCGACGGCCGAACTGCTGCTGGAGGGCGGCAAGGTCACCACCGACGGCGGCGAGGTGCTCGCCTCCCTCGCCGACGTCCTCGACGGCGAGAGCGTCGAGGCCGAGCTGGAGTGGCGCCACCGCCCCACGGAACCCTTCGACCTGCGCACCGGGCAGGGCTTTGGCCACGTGCAGTACTCCTTCGCCGCCCACCGGGCCGTCGTCGAGGTCGACACCGAACTCGGCCTGGTCAAGGTCGTCGAGCTGGCCTGCGCCCAGGACGTCGGCAAGGCGCTCAACCCGCTCTCGGTGACCGGCCAGATCCAGGGCGGCACCACCCAGGGCCTCGGCCTCGCGGTCATGGAAGAGATCGTCGTCGACCCGGCGACCGCCAAGGTCCGCAACCCCTCCTTCACCGACTACCTCATCCCCACCATCCTCGACACCCCCGCCATCCCCGTCGACATCCTCGAACTCGCCGACGAGCACGCCCCCTACGGGCTGCGCGGCATCGGCGAGGCGCCCACCCTCTCCTCCACCCCGGCCGTCGTCGCGGCCATCAGGCAGGCCACCGGCCTGCCCCTGCGCCGCGTACCGGTCCGGCCCGAGCACCTGACGGGCACCTGAACCGGGCCCGCGCGGCAGGCGCGAGCACCGGCCGCGCGCCCCCCCCGGCAGCCGGTGCACCCGCGCCCCCCGACCGTCTCGGGCCGTCCCCCGGGTCAGTGCAGCCACCTGTGATTCCTGGAGTAGGCACCATGACCCATGCTTCCGTGCAGCCGGAGACCACGGCCGAGGACGCGGGCGCGGGCTCGCGCCCGCCCGCCGGACGGTCCTGGCTCGACCGCTGCTTCCACATCTCCGAACGGGGCTCCACGCTCGCCCGCGAAGTGCGCGGCGGCATCACGACGTTCATGGCGATGAGCTACATCCTGCTGCTCAACCCCCTGATCCTGTCCGGCCCGGACGCCGGCCGGCACACCCTCGCCCGCGGCGCCCTGATCACCGCCACCGCCTTCGCCGCGGCGGTGTCCACCCTGCTGATGGGCCTGATCGGCAAGGTGCCGCTGGCGCTCGCGGCCGGACTCGGCGTCTCCGGCGTGCTCTCCACCCAGGTCGCCCCGCACATGACCTGGCCGCAGGCGATGGGCATGTGCGTGATCTACGGCGTGGTCATCATGCTGCTGGTGCTCACCGGACTGCGCGAGCGCGTCATGAACGCCATTCCGCTGGCGCTCAAGCACGCGATCACCATGGGCATCGGGATGTTCATCGCCCTGATCGGGCTGGTGAAGGCCGGGTTCGTGCACGCGGCGAAGGCGGGTGGGCCGGTCACCCTGGGCCCGGCGGGCGAACTGTCCGGCTGGCCCGTGCTGCTGTTCTGCGTCACCCTGCTGCTGATCTTCATGCTCCAGGCCCGCGAGGTGCCCGGCGCCATCCTCATCGGCATCGTCGTCGGCACCGTCCTCGCCGTCGTCGTCAACGCGACCGGCGACCTCGGCCCCCGCACCTGGCAGAACGGCGCACCCGAACTCGACGGCAGCGCGGTCTCCATGCCCGACTTCTCGCTCTTCGGCCACGTCGAGTTCGGCGGCTGGTCCCAGGTCGGCGGCGCGACCGTGACAATGATCGTCTTCACCCTGGTGCTGGCAGGCTTCTTCGACGCCATGGCCACCATCATCGGCGTGGGCACCGAGGCGGGCCTGGCCGACGAGCGCGGCCGGATGCCCGGCCTGAGCCGGGCGCTGCTCGTCGACGGCGCGGGCGGGGCGATCGGCGGCGCGGCGGGCGCCTCGGGCCAGACCGTCTTCATCGAGTCGGCGACCGGCGTCGGCGAGGGCGCCCGCACCGGCCTGTCCTCCGTGGTGACCGGCCTGATCTTCGCGGCCTGCCTGTTCTTCACCCCGCTCACCCGGATCGTGCCCGGCGAGATCGCCGCGGCGGCGCTGGTCGTCATCGGCGCCATGATGATGAGCCACGCCCGCCACGTCGACTGGACGGACCGGGCGGTGGCCATCCCCGTCTTCCTGACCGTGGTGCTGATGCCGTTCACGTACTCCATCACCGTGGGCGTCGGCGGCGGCGTCATCGCCTACACGGCCATCAGGGCCGGGCAGGGCAAATGGCGCGAACCCGGCGCCTTCATGTGGGCGTTGAGCCTGGTCTTCGCCGGCTACTTCGCCCTGCACCCGATCGAGCAGTGGCTGGGCGTGAAGTAAAGGAGAGCGTCGTGCTGGACATCGCCGAGGAACTCGGCCGGTGGTGCGCCGAAGGCCGCGACTTCGCCGTCGCCACGGTCGTCGCGGTCACCGGCAGCGCCCCCCGGCAGCCGGGCGCCGCGCTGGCCGTCGACAAGGACGGCACGGCGATCGGCTCCGTCTCCGGCGGCTGCGTGGAGGGCGCGGTCTACGAACTGTGCGCCCAGGCCCTGGAGAGCGGGGAGCCGGTGGTCGAACGCTTCGGCTTCTCCGACGAGGACGCCTTCGCCGTAGGCCTGACCTGCGGCGGCGTGCTCGACGTCCTCGTCGCACCGGTACGGGCCGCAGAGCGCGTACGGCCCGTGCTGGCCGAAGCGCTGTCCGCTGCCGCGCGCGGCGAGGCGGTGGCCCTCGCCCGCGTGGTCAGCGGCCCGCCCGGAACGGCCGGCCGCGCCCTCGCCGTCCGCCCCGGCGGCAGCTGGACGGGCACGCTGGGCGGGCCGCCGGAGCTGGACGCCGCGGCGGCCCGGGAGGCCACCGCCCTGCTGGAGGCCGGGCGCACCGGCACGGTGCGGACGGGGACGGAGGGCGCGCGCTGCGGAGAGCCGGTGGTCCTGCTCGTGGAGACCAGCGTGCCCCCGCCCCGCATGATCGTCTTCGGGGCCGTCGACTTCGCGGCGGCGCTCGTCGGCGCGGGCAAGTTCCTCGGCTATCACGTCACCGTCTGCGACGCCCGCCCGGTCTTCGCCACGCCCGGCCGCTTCCCCGGCGCCGATGAGGTGGTGACCGACTGGCCGCACCGCTACCTCGACGCGCAGGCTGCGGCCGGCCGCCTCGACGGCCGTACGGTGCTGTGCGTACTGACCCACGACGCGAAGTTCGACGTGCCGCTGCTGGAGCGCGCGCTCCGGCTGCCCGTTGCCTACGTCGGAGCGATGGGCAGCCGTCGGACGCACGCCGACCGGCTGGCCCGGCTGCGGGCGACGGGGCTGGGGGAGCGGGAACTGGCCCGGCTGCGCTCGCCGATAGGCCTCGACCTCGGCGCGCGCACCCCGCAGGAGACGGCCCTGTCGATCGCCGCCGAGATCGTCGCGCTGCGGCGCGGCGGCTCCGGAACCCCGCTGACCGGCGGACACCGGCCCATCCACCACGCCCTGGTGCCCTGTCAGCCGTCGCGGAGGCCGGAAGATCACGCGCTGACGCCCTGTGCAAGCATGCACAGCGCATGACACGTTGATCCTCCGACCCAGAGAGCCGCTTTGTCACCTTTCAGACCCGGGTGGCCCCGGACCCGCACCCTGGCCATCGCCCTCGCCATGGCCGCCTGCGGTACGACCGCCACTGCCACCGTGGCCGTCGCCGCCCCCTCGCCCTCGCCCAAGAGCCTCGCCCGCGCCGCTGAGGACTACTGGACCGCCGAGCGCATGGCCGCGGCCAAGCCCGTCGAGGCCGGCCCCACGGCGAAGCCCGCCGGCAAGCCCGCCTCCGGCCTCGTGCAGTCCCCCCGCTCCCGGATAGCCGCGCCGGCCGGCACGCCCCAGGGCGTTTACGGCGACGGCATACCCATGGTCGGCACCTTCTTCAGCAGCGCCGGGCCGGCCGGCGCCACCTACTGCACCGCCAGCGTCGTGCAGAGCGCCGGACGCAACCTGGTGCTGACCGCCGGGCACTGCGCCAAGTCGATGGCCGACGGCGGACAGCGCATCTTCGTACCGCAGTACCGCAAGGGCAAGGACGCGGCAAACCAGCCGTACGGCGTCTTCCCCGTGGACAAGGTCTTCGTCGACCCGCGCTACACCAAGAACAGCACGGGCCCCGACTCCAACCTCGACTTCGCCTTCGCCCGCGTCGGCGTCAACGCCCAGGGCGCCAAGGTCGAGGACAGGACCGGCGGGCTCCGGCTGACCAGCACGCCCCGCTGGACCAGCACCGTCAACGTCCTCGGCTACCCCGGCTCGCACAACCCCGACCAGCGCGCCATAGGCTGCACCGTGCCGACCACCCGGCTGCCCGGCTACCGCCAGATGCAGATGAAGTGCGGCGGCTACTACGGCGGTGTCTCCGGCAGCCCGTGGATCACCAACTACGACGCCAAGTCCGGCACGGGCGACGTCGTCGGCAACGTCGGCGGCTGGTACGGCGGCGGCGACGCCGCCAACGACGACTGGGTGAGCTACTCGCCGGTCTACGACCACGAGATCCAGGACCTGTACCAGGACGCCGTCGCCGACCGCACTCCCGTGCGCGCCGCCGCCTACCAGCAGCCCTCGGACGCGGGCCGGCTGCCCGGCGCCGCCTCGACCTGGAGCCACGCCTCCTACACCGTCCCCGGCGACTTCACCGGCGACGGGCGCGAGGACCTGATGACCGTCTGGAGCGACGGCGAGGTCAGCCTGTACGCCGGCGACGGCGCGGGCGGCTTCTCGGGCGAGAAGCAGCTGGCCAAGCCCAAGAGCTACTGGACGCGCGCCCGCGCGGTGACCTCCGGGGACTTCAGCGGCTCCGGCCTGCCGGATGTGCTGGTCCGCTGGGACACCGGCAAGGTCAGCTACTACGAGGACGTGACCGCCGCCGGGTTCGCCAAGGAGTACACGCTCGCGAGCGCCGGCTCCGCGTGGAAGGGCGCCGTGCAGATCACGGCGGGCCGCTTCAACTCGGCGCAGAAGGCGAACGACTTGATCGTCCGCTGGGCCGACGGCAAGGTCACCCTCGAAAGCGGCGTGAGCGCCTCGGGCCTGGGCACCGAGCGCAAGCTGGCCGACTCCGGGTCCTTCTGGCGCAACTCCGCCTCGCTCACCGCCCTCCAGCCGTCCGGACAGGACCGCTCCAATGTGGTGGTGCGCTGGTCCGACGGCTCCCTGGGCAGCTTCGCCCTCTCCGGCAGCGGGCTGTCGGGCACCCGTCTGCAGGCACCCAACGCCTCGTGGACGCAGACCGTGATGACCGCCGGCGACTTCTCCTCCAGCGGCCGCCGCGACGACCTGGTCGTGCGCTGGTCCAACGGCGAGACCTCGCTCTACGACGGCACGGCGCAGGGCGCGCTCGGCACCTGGACGCCGCTCGTCCAGCCCTGACCCGGGCACGTCACACGCTTTAGGGGCGGGGGGGGGGCCGGGGCGGCGCCCCCCCCCCCCCCCGGCCCCCCCCCGCCCCGGGGGGGGGCCCCGCCCCCCGCCGCCCCGAGAAAGAGGGAGTGAGCACGGCGAGGGGGGTGGGGAGG
>NZ_JACHJH010000009.1 GCF_014203555.1 Streptomyces olivoverticillatus
CCCGGTTACATTCCGAACCCGGAAGCTAAGCCTTTCAGCGCCGATGGTACTGCATGGGGGACCGTGTGGGAGAGTAGGACGCCGCCGAACTAATTTTCAGAAAAGCTCTGGTGTTTGAACTTCGGTTCAGACGCCAGAGCTTTTTTGTTTTCACGATCAACCACAAAGGGACACGGCATGTTCACGTTCCGTGGGAAGCATCCGCGGCATGGGGACAGAAGAGAAGCTGCGGGCAGCAGGGGTGGGCTTCGGCGATGAGGTCGTCGTGCCCTCGTTCGCCACCGTCGCAGTTGCCGAAGCCGTGCGGAACGTCGGGGCCCTGCCGGTGTTCGCGGACATCGATCCTGTGACCCTCTGCCTCGACCCCGCGTCCGCGTCCGCCGTGGTGACCCCGCGGACCGCGGCCATCGTGGCCGTACACCTCTTCGGGCACCCCGCCGACCTGGCGGCCCTCCGCTCCATCGTGCTCAGCCGCTCGCTGCACATCATCGAGCACACCGAACCCACCGACCTCGCCCGGCAGCTCGGCGGCCGGAACACCGCCGCCGCCGTGAGCCGGCGCCGGGCCAACGCCGCCTACCTCGGGGCCCGTCTCACCGGCGTCGTCACGCCCACCGTGGCCCCGGGCATCGAACACCTCTACCACTGCTACGTCGTGCGCGTCCCCGGCAACGGCCGCCCCGACCGGGATGCCTTCGCCCGGGCGCTCCGGGCCCGCGGTGTGCGGTGCCACGTGCCCGTACAGACGCCCGTACACCGAATGCCGCCGTTCCGGCGGGAGTTGTGGCTGGCCGAGACCGAGCGGGCCGCCGACGAATGCCTTGCGCTGCCCGTCGACGAGGGGATGTCGCGGCGCGAACTGCATCGCATGGTGTCGGCCTGCAATGGGCTCGGCGGACCCCTGTACATGGCGGCCTGACCGAGGCGCCCGGCTGGTCAAAAGCACGTACGAACATCGGGTATGCTTTATCTCGTTGCCGGCCCCAATAGCTCAGTCGGCAGAGCGTCTCCATGGTAAGGAGAAGGTCAACGGTTCGATTCCGTTTTGGGGCTCTGTAAAGAGAAAGGCCCCCGCCAATGGCGGGGGCCTTTCTCGTATGCCCTGTGCCTTACGGCTCCTGACGTTCCGGCACCCGCATGGCGAGGATCGCCATGTCGTCCGAAGCGGGCTCGGCTGCGAATCGTTCGACCGCGCGCAGGATGCGGGCAGCGACCGCGCCCGCCGTGAGGCCCGTACATGTGGTGAGGACGTCGCTGAGGCCGTCGTCGCCCAGCATGCGCGCGCCCTCGCGGCGTTCGGTGACGCCGTCGGTGACGCACAGCAGGACGTCGCCCGGCTCCAGCGTCACCGTCTGCTCGTAGAGCTCCAGGTCGTCCATGACGCCCAGCAGCGGCTGCGGGTCGGCGGCCGGCTCCACGCTGCCGTCCTGACGCAGGCGCAGCGGCAGCGGATGGCCGGCGCAGACGACCTTGAGGACCGCACTGCCGTCCTCCTGCGGCCACAACTCCCCGTAGAGGAGGGTGAGGAAGCGGCTGCGGGCGCCCTCGTCGAGGATGGCGGCGTTGAGCCGCTCCAGCACCGCGGGACCGCCGAAGCCTTCGCGGGCCAGCAGGCGCAGCGCGTGCCGGGCGAGGCCGGTGACGGCGGCGGCTTCCGGGCCGGTGCCGCAGACGTCGCCGATGGCGAAGCCGTAGGCGCCGTCCCGGATGGGGAAGAGGTCGTAGAAGTCGCCGCCCACCTCGTTGCCCTCGCCCGCGGCGCGGTAGATGACCTCGACCTCCACACCGGGCACGTCCGGGAGCTCGGGCGGCAGGAGGCTGCGCTGGAGGCTCTGGCTGATGGCGGTGCGCTCGCTGTAGAGGCGGGCGTTGTCCAGGGCGAGTGCGGCGCGGCGGGAGAGGTCCTCGGCGAGTTCGAGGATCTCCTGGCGGAAGTGGTCGTCGGTGGGCTTGCCGAGGGTGAGCATGCCGATGACGCGGTTGCGGGCCACCAGCGGCAGGACGACGGTCTCGCCGCCGACGGCCGCCGCCGTGGCCAGGGAGGTGCCGGGCGCGGCGGGCAGGTGCTCGGAGGCGTCGGTGAGGCCGAGGCTGCGCAGGGAGGTGCGGAGCGCGGCCGCGTGGGCGGCCTCGGAGGGGGCGGTCCAGACGCGGGCGCCCGGGGTGGGCACGGGATCCGGCGGGGAGACCTTGGAGAGGAGGGCCTTGAGGCCGTCGATGCGGTCTTCGTCCTCGTGGAGGACGTAGGAGAGCTCCGGCTCGGAGGACTGGTCGGCGATGGTGTAGACCGCGCACCAGGTGGCCAGGGTCGGGACGGTCATCTGGGCCATCAGGGCGAGCGTCTGGTCGCGGTCGAGGGTGCCGGCGAGGAGGTCGGAGGCCTCGACGAGGAAGGAGAGGGAGCCGCGGCGGAGCCGCTCCAGCTCGCCCAGACGGGCGGATTCCACGGCGAGGGCGATGCGGTCGGCGGCGAACTGGAGCCGGAGCGCCTCCTCGTTGCCGTAGCGCCTCGGTGATTCGGCGGCCACGCCGAGGGAGCCGGTGAGGCGGCCCTCGACCTTGAGCGGGACGGTGACGACGGAGCGCATGCCGGTGTCGGTGAGCAGCGGCACGGCGTCGGGCACGGCACCGAGGTCGTCGTGGACGGCGGGCATGCGGGCGGAGCCGTAGCGACCGGTGCCGGCCTCGACGGGGACGCGGGCGAAGCGCTGGCGGGTGGAGGGCAGGCCCGTGGAGGCGCGTACCTCCAGTTCCGTTTCGTCGTCGGTGGCGAGCAGCAGGTAGGCGGAGTCGCCGTCGAGCATGTCGCGGGCGCGCTCGACGGTGCGCTGGAGGAGGCCGTCGAGGTCGTCGGGGGCGGGGGAGCCGATGAAGACCTCGAAGGGGTCGGCCGCGGTGCCGCGCTCGGAGCCGGAGGCGTCGGCGGAGGAGGAGCGCTGGGGGCTCTGCAGCACGGCGCGCTCGTCATCCCGTACCAGCAGGCAGACCGTGGAGGGCGCGCCCACGTTGTCGCGGACGCGCAGGTGGGAGGCGTAGACGGGGATGATGCGGCCGTCGGCGCCCCTTATGCCGTAGGAGCCTTCCCAGCGGGAGAGCAGCAGGGCCTCGGCGATGCCGGTGGAGGTGCCGGGGGTGTGCGGCCAGGCGGCGAAGTCCGTCAGGGGCTTGCCGGTGACCTGGTCGACGCTGAAGCCGAAGAGCTCATGGGCGTCGTCGTTCCACGCGCTGATGCCGCCGGTGCGGTCGATCTGGATGACGGCGACGCGGACACGCGTTTCGGCGACGGGAAGGGCCTCGGTGGGCAGGGCGGGGCCCGCCGAGCGGGTGCCCGCCGGTCGGTCGGGCAGGTCGAGGCGGAACCAGACGGTCTTGCGGGCGGCACTGTACTCCACGCCCCAGCGGGCCGCGAGCGCTCCGCACAGCAGCAGGCCGCGGCCGCCCTCCCGGTCGAGGCCGCCGAGCTGGCGGCCGGATGCCTGGAGTGGAAGCTCTCGTTCGGGGTAGCGGTCGGACACCTCGATGCGGACCCCCGCATCGGTACGTACACAGCTGACGTCGGCGGCGGTGCCGGCGTGGACGACGGCGTTGGTGACGAGCTCGCTGGTCAGGACGACAGCGTCGTCGATGACGTCGGGGAAGCCCCAGCCTTGGAGGGTGTCGCGGACGAAGGCGCGGGCGGCGGCGACGGAGCGCCCGACCGGCTCGAAGGTGGCGGCAGCCCGCGCGGTGATCACAGGTCTCCTCGTGTATGTGTCGGCGGTCTGCTCACCCATGTGCAGCGCCCCTCCATTGCCCTGGCCGGATGCCAGGTTACTTACCTCCGCCGGGTGCGCGGAGGCCGGTGCACGGGGATTCCACCTTGGGAGTGCCCGTGGACCGTGTGCG
Source organism: Streptomyces olivoverticillatus (assembly GCF_014203555.1). Classification (GTDB taxonomy): domain Bacteria; phylum Actinomycetota; class Actinomycetes; order Streptomycetales; family Streptomycetaceae; genus Streptomyces; species Streptomyces olivoverticillatus. Next base: position 3,886 of record NZ_JACHJH010000009.1, read on the forward strand.
ATGCTGCCGACTGTTATGGCCTGGTTGGGCTGGGGTGAAACACTGGGAAAGCTCGAAGCGGAAGCCCGACGAGGATGATCGACCCTGCGGGAGGGACACGGTGGAGTCTGGCGCAGCGGCGCGGGGCGCAAGCACGCGCGCAAAGGGCGGACGGTCCCGGCCCAATGGGACGACGGAGGTGGACACCGCGGCCCTGAACCGGCTGCTGTCGGCTCTCGAGTCGATGCGGGACGGGAACTTCCGTAAACGTCTGACGGTCTCGGGCGACGGCGTGATGGCCGAGATCGCCGCGGTCTACAACGAAGTCGCGGACCGCAATCTGCAGCTCACCGGCGAGCTGGCGCGGGTGCGCCGGGTGGTCGGCCGGGAGGGAAAGCTCACAGAGCGGCTGGAGGTCGGGGCCTGCGAGGGCGCCTGGGCGGCGGCGATCGATGCTTCCAACGCCCTGGTGGACGACCTGGTGCGGCCGGTGTCCGAGGTGGGCCGGGTGCTGTCGGCGGTGGCCGAGGGCGACCTGGAGCAGCGGATGGACCTGCGCTCGCAGGGGTCGGACGGGTCGGCGCATCCGCTGCGCGGTGAGTTCCTCAAGGTGGGGCGCACCGTCAACGGCCTGGTGGACCAGCTGTCGGCGTTCACCGACGAGGTCACGCGGGTGGCGAGCGAGGTCGGCACGGAGGGCAAGCTGGGCGGGCAGGCCCGGGTGCGCGGAATGTCGGGTTCGTGGAAGGACCTCACGGACTCCGTCAACACGATGGCGTCCCGGCTGACCGCTCAGGTGCGTGACATCGCCTTGGTGACGACCGCCGTCGCCAAGGGCGATCTCTCCCGGAAGGTCACGGTCCATGTGGCCGGGGAGATGCTGGAGCTGAAGAACACCGTCAACACGATGGTGGACCAGCTGTCCTCCTTCGCCTCCGAGGTCACGCGGGTGGCCCGTGAGGTGGGCACCGAGGGCGAGCTGGGCGGTCAGGCGCAGGTGCCGGGCGTGGCGGGCGTGTGGAAGGACCTCACCGACTCCGTCAACCTGATGGCCGGCAACCTCACCGCCCAGGTGCGCGAGATCGCGCAGGCCACGACGGCGGTCGCCAACGGCGACCTGTCGCAGAAGGTCACGGTGAATGCGCGCGGCGAGGTCGCGCAGCTGGCCGAGACCATCAATCAGATGACGGAGACGCTGCGCACGTTCGCCGACGAGGTGACGCGGGTGGCGAACGAGGTCGGTGCCGAGGGGCTGCTGGGCGGTCAGGCGCAGGTGCCGGGTGCGGCGGGTACGTGGAAGGACCTCACCGACTCGGTGAACACCGCCTTCCGCAACCTGACGGGCCAGGTGCGCGACATCGCGCAGGTGACGACGGCGGTGGCCAACGGCGATCTGGGCCAGAAGGTCACGGTCGACGTGTCCGGCGAGATGCTGGAGCTCAAGAACACCGTGAACACGATGGTGGACCAGCTGTCCGCCTTCGGTTCCGAAGTCACCCGCGTGGCACGGGAGATCGGTGTCGAGGGCGAGCTCGGCGGTCAGGCGCAGGTCTCGGGTGCGGCGGGTACGTGGAAGGACCTCACCGACTCGGTGAACACCGCCTTCCGCAACCTGACCGGCCAGGTCCGCAACATCGCGCAGGTGACGACGGCGGTGGCCAACGGCGACCTGTCGCAGAAGGTCACGGTCGACGTCTCCGGCGAGATGCTCCAGCTGAAGAACACCGTCAACACGATGGTGGACCAGCTGTCGTCGTTCGCCGACCAGGTCACGCGGATGGCGCGGGACGTGGGCACGGAGGGCCGGCTCGGCGGCCAGGCCCGGGTGGACGGGGTCAGCGGCACCTGGAAGGAGCTGACCGACTCCGTCAACTTCATGGCGGGCAACCTCACTTCGCAGGTGCGGCAGATTGCCCAGGTGACCACGGCCGTGGCGCGGGGCGACCTGTCGCAGAAGATCGACGTGGATGCGCGCGGCGAGATCCTGGAGCTGAAGAACACCATCAACACGATGGTCGACCAGCTCTCGGCCTTCGCCGAGCAGGTCACGCGCGTGGCCCGCGACGTGGGCACCGAGGGCCGGCTCGGCGGTCAGGCGCAGGTGCCGGGTGTGGCGGGCGTGTGGCGTGACCTCACGGACTCGGTAAACGGCATGGCGGGCAATCTGACCGCCCAGGTCCGCAACATCGCGCAGGTCGCGACGGCTGTGGCGCGGGGCGACCTGTCGCAGAAGATCGACGTGGATGCGCGCGGCGAGATCCTGGAGCTGAAGAACACCCTCAACACCATGGTCGACCAGCTGTCCTCCTTTGCCGAGCAGGTCACGCGCGTGGCCCGCGAGGTGGGCACCGAGGGCATCCTGGGCGGCCAGGCGGAGGTCCAGGGCGTCTCGGGCACCTGGAAGGACCTCACGCAGTCGGTCAACTTCATGGCCAACAACCTGACGTCGCAGGTGCGCAACATCGCCGAGGTGACGACGGCGGTGGCCAAGGGCGATCTGTCGAAGAAGATCACCGTCGACGCCAAGGGCGAGATCCTGGAGCTCGTCACCACCGTGAACACGATGGTGGACCAGCTGTCGGACTTCGCCGAGCAGGTGACGCGGGTGGCCCGTGAGGTGGGCACCGAGGGTCAGCTGGGCGGTCAGGCGCGGGTGCGGGACGTCACCGGCATCTGGAAGGACCTCACCGACAACGTCAACCTGATGGCCAACAACCTCACCAGCCAGGTGCGCAACATCTCGCAGGTGGCGGGGGCGGTCGCCAACGGCGACCTGACCAAGAAGATCACGGTGGAGGCGCGCGGCGAGGTCGCGCAGCTGGCCGACACGGTCAACACCATGGTGACCACGCTGTCGTCCTTCGCGGACGAGGTCACCCGGGTGGCCCGCGAGGTCGGCACCGACGGCATCCTGGGCGGCCAGGCGCGCGTCCCGGGCGTCAGCGGCACCTGGAAGGACCTCACCGAGTCCGTGAACTCGATGGCCTCCAACCTCACCGGGCAGGTCCGCAACATCGCGATGGTGACCACCGCCATCGCCCAGGGCGACCTCACCAAGAAGATCGACATCGATGCGCGCGGCGAGATCCTCCAGTTGAAGACGACCATCAACACGATGGTGGACCAGCTGTCGTCGTTCGCCGACCAGGTCACGCGGGTGGCCCGCGAGGTGGGTACCGAGGGTCAGCTCGGCGGCCAGGCCCGGGTGCGCGATGTGGACGGCACGTGGCGCGACCTCACGGAGTCGGTGAACGAGATGGCGGGCAATCTGACCCGTCAGGTGCGCGCCATCGCGGAGGTGGCCACCGCGGTGACCCGCGGCGATCTCAACCTCAAGATCGACGTGGATGCGGCGGGCGAGATCCTGGAGCTCCAGGACAACATCAACACGATGATCGCCAACCTCCGCGAGACCACGCTGGCCAACAAGGAACAGGACTGGCTCAAGGGCAACCTCGCCCGCATCTCCGGCCTGATGCAGGGCCGCCGGGACCTCCAGGACGTCGCCGGACTGATCATGAGCGAGCTCACTCCGGTGGTCTCCGCCCAGCACGGCGCGTTCTTCCTGGCCATGCCGACGGGCTCGCAGGAGGCCGAGAGCGCCGAGGATGCGTACGAGCTGCGGATGCTCGGCTCGTACGGCTACTCGATGGGCTCGATGCCCACCTCCTTCCGGCCCGGGGAGTCGCTCATCGGCACGGCGGCGAAGGAGAAGCGCACGATCCTGGTGGAGAACGTGCCGCCGGGCTACCTCAAGATCGCCTCGGGGCTGGGGGAGGCGCCGCCCGCGCACGTCATCGTGTTGCCGGTGCTCTTCGAAGGGCAGATCCTCGGCGTGATCGAGCTGGCGTCCTTCCAGCCGTTCGCGCAGATCCAGAAGGACTTCCTCAGCCAGATCGCGGAGATGATCGGCACCAGCGTCAACACCATCAGCGTCAACACCAAGACGGAGATGCTGCTCAAGCAGTCGCAGGAGCTCACCGAGCAACTGCGCGAGCGGTCGGCAGAGTTGGAGAACCGGCAGAAGGCGCTGGAGATCTCCAACGCCGAGCTGGAGGAGAAGTCCGACCGGCTGGCCCGCCAGAACCGCGACATCGAGGTCAAGAACACCGAGATCGAAGAGGCCCGGCAGGTGCTGGAGGAGCGCGCCGAGCAGCTGGCGGTCTCGATGCGCTACAAGTCCGAGTTCCTCGCCAACATGTCGCACGAGCTGCGCACCCCGCTCAACTCGCTGCTGATCCTCGCCAAGCTGCTCGCCGACAACGCGGACGGCAACCTCTCCCCGAAGCAGGTGGAGTTCGCGGAGACGATCCACGGCGCGGGCTCGGACCTGCTGCAGCTGATCAACGACATCCTGGACCTGTCCAAGGTCGAGGCGGGCAAGATGGACGTCAGCCCGACGCGGATCGCGCTGGTCCAGCTGGTGGACTACGTGGAGGCCACCTTCCGGCCGCTGACCGCGGAGAAGGGCCTGGACTTCTCGGTGCGGGTCTCGCCGGAGCTCCCGGCCACGTTGCACACCGACGAGCAGCGGCTGCTGCAAGTGCTGCGCAACCTGCTGTCGAACGCGGTGAAGTTCACGGACACCGGCGCCGTCGAGCTGGTCATCCGCCCCGCCGGGACGGACGTGCCGGACAGCATCCGCGAGCAGCTGCTGGAGGCCGGATCCCTCCGGGACGCCGACGCCGAGATGATCGCCTTCTCGGTCACCGACACCGGCATCGGCATCGCGGCCAGCAAGATGCGGGTCATCTTCGAGGCGTTCAAGCAGGCGGACGGCACCACCAGCCGCAAGTACGGCGGTACGGGCCTGGGGCTGTCGATCAGCCGGGAGATCGCCCGGCTGCTCGGCGGCGAGATCGACGCGGCGAGCGAGCCGGGCCGTGGCTCCACCTTCACGCTCTATCTGCCGCTCAACCCCGGCGAGCTGCCGCCCCAGGGCTACCCGCACCTGGAGGCGGACGGCTCCATCGGCCACGAGTCGTCGCTGCTGGAGGGCGAGCTCGCCGACGTGGGCGCCGGCTCGCCCGCGCGCGGCGGGGCGGCCGGGCTCTTCCTGCGCCGCCGCCGGGCCGCCCAGGCGGCCGGACAGGCGCCCGCCCTGCCGGAAGCGCGGGGAGTGCAGCACGCGCCGTCCGCTCCGGCGCACGAGCCCTGGCTGACGGATGCGCAGAGTAACGGACAGGAGCCCGCGCCCCATGGCTTCGGCACGGGCTCGACCGTGGGCTTCAACGGCGAGAAGGTGCTGATCGTCGACGACGACATCCGCAATGTGTTCGCCCTGACGAGCGTGCTGGAGCAGCACGGGCTTTCGGTGCTCTACGCCGAGAACGGGCGGGAGGGGATCGAGGTCCTGGAGCAGCACGACGACGTCGTGGTGGTCCTGATGGACATCATGATGCCGGAGATGGACGGCTATGCCACGACGGCCGCGATCCGCAGGATGCCGCAGTTCGCGGGGCTGCCCATCATCGCGCTCACGGCGAAGGCGATGAAGGGCGACCGGGAGAAGAGCATCGACGCCGGAGCGTCCGACTACGTCACCAAGCCGGTCGACACGGATCATCTGCTGTCGGTGATGGAGCAGTGGATGCGCGGGGAGTGACAGCCGTACGAGCGCTCTTGGACTGCCTGCTGACTGAGTGTGGCCGAAGACGTGTGGGACCGCGGTATTCGGGGAACCTTCTGGTCTCGCGCCACGTTTCTGCTACGTGCACAGTGACATCGCGGTGACAGGGTGTGGCGACAGGCGGGGTGCGGCTACCATGACCGGCACAAGGACGGGCGGCGCAAGGGAGTCGTCCCCTGGGGCGGCGCCCGGTGCACTGCCGGGGCGAGGAGGACGGGCCATGGTGCAGAAGGCCAAGATCCTCCTGGTCGATGACCGGCCGGAAAATCTGCTCGCGCTGGAGGCCATCCTCTCGGCGCTCGATCAGACACTGGTACGGGCATCGTCAGGGGAGGAAGCGCTCAAGGCGTTGCTGACGGACGACTTCGCGGTAATCCTGCTGGACGTTCAGATGCCCGGCATGGACGGCTTCGAGACCGCCGCGCACATCAAGCGGCGGGAGCGGACCCGGGACATCCCGATCATCTTCCTCACCGCCATCAACCACGGCCCCCACCACACCTTCCGCGGCTATGCGGCCGGTGCGGTGGACTACATCTCCAAGCCCTTCGACCCGTGGGTGCTGCGCGCCAAGGTCTCGGTCTTCGTCGAGCTCTACATGAAGAACTGCCAGTTGCGCGAGCAGGCGGCCCTGTTGCGGCTGCAGCTGGAGAGCGGCCAGGCGGGCCGGAGCGGGCTCGGGGAGGCCCAGGAGCCCGCGAGCCTCCTCGCGGAGCTCTCCGCCCGGCTCGCCGCCGTGGAGGAGCAGGCCGAGGCGCTCTCCAAACAGCTGGACGAGTCGGCCGACGCCGCCGCCGTGGCCACCGCCGCCCACCTGGAGCGCAAACTCACCGGGCTGCGGCGTGCGCTGGACGCCCTGGAGCCGGGGGCGGGCAGCGGGGCGAGCCCGCTGCCGTCCCAGACCTGAGGCCGCGGCAGCCGCCATCCCGGGCCGGATCCCGCCCGGCCCTTCGCTTGTTTGACGTCGCGTCACCGCTGAAACATCACAGCGCGACACGAAAGGGTGAACACCCGGGCGCACGTGTCCCACCCGTCAGTCGACGGTAATCTCGGGCACATGGCCTCACGTACGTCCGGCAAGGGTTCCCAGAGCACGGCGGGCAACTCCCAGCAGCGCGCCGGACGCTCTGGGGGCACCGCCAAGAAGACACCGGCGAAGAAGGCGCCGGCGCGGCCCGCGGGCCGCGCTCCCGCGCGCAGGGCACCCGCCAAGAAGGCCGCGGCGAAGGCGGCCCCCAAGCGGCACCCGGCCGCGACCCGCCGCGTCGGGCGCGGACTGGCGCACGGCGCCGGAGCGCTCTTCCGCGGCGTCGGCCGGGGCGCCAAGGGACTCGACCCCGCACACCGCAAGGACGGGCTCGCCCTGCTCCTCCTGGGCCTTGCCATCGTGGTGGCGGCCGGCACCTGGTCCAACCTCCAGGGACCGGTGGGCGACCTCATCAAGATGCTCGTCAGCGGCGCCTTCGGCCGCCTCGACCTGGTCGTGCCGATACTGCTGGGCATCATCGCGGTCCGGCTGTTCCGCCACCCCGAGCAGCCCGAGGCCAACGGACGGATCGTCATTGGCCTGACCGCCCTGGTCCTCGGCATCCTCGGCCAGGTCCACCTGGCGTGCGGTGCCCCCGGCCGCGGCGACGGCTCCCAGGCGTTGCAGGACGCCGGCGGGCTCATCGGCTGGGCCGCCTCCAAACCCCTGATCTTCACGGTCGGCAGCGTGCTGGCCGTGCCCCTGCTGGTCCTGCTCACCGTCTTCGGGCTGCTGGTGGTCACGGCCACCCCCGTCAACGCCATTCCCCGTCGGCTGCGGCAGGCCGGCATGAGGCTCGGGATCATCGAGCCGCACCCGGGGGAGTACGAGCCGGAGTCCGCCGGCGGATACGCCGAGTACGACGACGAGTGGCGCGAGGCTCCCGCCAGGCGCCCCCGGCGCGCTCCGAGCGCCGGAGCGGATCCCGAGCATGCGGAGGAAGAGGCGCTCAACAAGCGCCGCAAGCCGCGCCGCACACCTGTACAGCCGCCCACCGATCGGGAGCCGGACGCGGTCGACCTGGCCGCCGCGGCCGCCGCCTCGCTGGACGGGGCGGTCCTGCACGGGGTACAGCCCTCCCCGCTGCTCGCCGGACTCAGCAGCGGCATCTCGACGGACGGTGCCCACCCGGACGCCGGGCCCGCCGGCGCGGTCCCCACCGCGCGCGCGGCGGACCGGACGGCGCCCGCCAAGGAGCGCGGGCCCGGCACCGTGCCGGACCTCACCAAGCCGGCCCCCGAGCCGGGCGCGGGGCTGCCCGCACGGGCGGAGCAGCTCCAGCTCGCGGGCGACATCACCTACGCGCTGCCCTCGCTCGATCTGCTGGAGCGCGGCGGCCCGGGCAAGACCCGCAGCGCCGCGAACGACGCCATAGTGGCCTCGCTGACCAATGTGTTCGCGGAGTTCAAGGTGGACGCGGCCGTCACCGGCTTCACCCGGGGCCCGACGGTCACCCGCTACGAAGTGGAGCTGGGCCCGGCCGTGAAGGTCGAGCGGATCACCGCGCTCACCAAGAACATCGCCTACGCCGTCGCCAGCCCGGACGTACGGATCATCAGCCCGATCCCCGGCAAGTCGGCCGTCGGCATCGAGATCCCCAACAGCGACCGCGAGATGGTCAACCTCGGGGACGTGCTGCGCCTAGCGGACGCCGCCGGTGACGACCACCCGATGCTCGTCGCGCTCGGCAAGAACGTCGAGGGCGGCTACGAGATGGCCAACCTGGCGAAGATGCCGCACGTCCTGGTGGCCGGAGCCACCGGTTCCGGAAAGTCCTCCTGCATCAACTGCCTCATCACCTCGATCATGGTGCGGGCCACCCCCGAGGACGTCCGGATGGTGCTGGTCGACCCCAAGCGCGTCGAGCTGACCGCCTACGAGGGCATCCCGCACCTGATCACGCCGATCATCACCAACCCCAAGCGGGCCGCCGAGGCGCTGCAGTGGGTCGTGCGCGAGATGGACCTGCGCTACGACGACCTGGCCGCCTTCGGCTTCCGGCACATCGACGACTTCAACGCCGCCGTGCGCGCGGGCAAGGTCAAGCCGCCGGAGGGCAGCGGCCGGGACCTGTCGCCGTACCCCTATCTGCTGGTGATCGTCGACGAGCTCGCCGACCTGATGATGGTCGCCCCGCGCGACGTCGAGGACTCGATCGTCCGCATCACCCAGCTCGCGCGCGCCGCCGGCATCCACCTCGTGCTGGCCACCCAGCGGCCGTCCGTCGATGTGGTCACCGGCCTGATCAAGGCGAACGTGCCCTCGCGGCTCGCCTTCGCCACCTCCTCACTGGCCGACAGCCGGGTCATCCTCGACCAGCCGGGCGCCGAGAAGCTCATCGGCAAGGGCGACGGCCTTTTCCTTCCGATGGGCGCCAACAAGCCCATCCGTATGCAGGGCGCCTTTGTGACGGAGGCCGAAGTGGCCGCCATCGTCAAGCACTGCAAGGACCAGATGGCGCCGGTCTTCCGCGACGACGTCACCGTGGGCACGGCGAAGAAGAAGGAGATCGACGAGGACATCGGCGAAGACCTCGACCTGTTGTGCCAGGCCGCCGAGCTGGTCGTCACCACCCAATTCGGCTCGACGTCGATGCTGCAGCGGAAACTGCGTGTGGGATTCGCCAAGGCGGGCAGACTCATGGATCTGATGGAGTCGCGCAACATCGTGGGCCCCAGCGAGGGGTCCAAGGCGCGTGACGTGCTGGTCAAGCCCGATGAGCTGGACGGGGTGCTCGCGGTCATCCGCGGGGACGCCCAGGCGTAGCCCGTCGGGCCGCGAGGGACTCGGCCGAATTCGGCCGCTTAGACGCCGGAAAACCAGAAAATCGGAAGAAAGAGTCTGGGCAACCGTTCTTCTTGGACGCGATCGGAGTTGAGCGAGGGGGGAGGGGCGATGTGTCACCGCCGTTACCGCAGAGCCTTCTGATGGCCTACAAAGTCCGGCTTTCCGCTTGCCCGACCGTTTCGCATCCCCCCTAGACTGAATCTCCAGCAGGTGGCTGCACGCTCGAAAGGCGCCCACGTGTCCATCGGCAACTCTCCAGAGTCTCCAGAGGACGACCGGCCCTCGGTCGGACGATCACTCCAGCAGGCCCGTATCAACGCGGGACTGACCGTCGATGAGGTCAGTTCGACCACCCGCGTCCGCATTCCTATCGTGCATGCGATCGAACAGGACGACTTCACCCGCTGTGGCGGCCGCGTCTATGCCCGCGGGCATATCCGCACCCTGGCGCGCGCCGTCGGCGTCGACCCCGTACCGCTCGTCGCCCAGTACGACGCCGCGCACGGCGGGCGCCCCGCGCCGACCCCCGCCGCCCCGCTCTTCGATGCCGAGCGCATCCGCCCCGAGCCCCGGCGGCCCAACTGGACCGCCGCCATGGTCGCGGCGATCGTGGCCGTCGTCGGCTTCGTGGGCTTCACGGTCTTCAACGGGGGCGCCAAGAGCGAGGGCTCCGTCACCGCCGACCCGGCCTCCGCCAAGCCGTCCAAGGCCCCCGGCACCAAGAGCGGCCACGGCAAGAAGGGCAAGACGGCCTCCGACCCCAAGGCCGAGGCCTCGGCCAGCGCCATCGCGGGCGTCCCGGCCAACAAGGTCACCGTCAAGCTCTCCGCCGACAACGGCCAGACGTGGATGTCCGCCAAGGACCACAACGGCAAACTGCTGGAAGAAGGCGTCCTCAAGCGGGGCGACTCCAAGACCTTCACCGACAAGGACCGGATCGACCTGGTGCTCGGCAACGCCGGCGCCGTACGACTGTTCGTAAACGGCAAGGAGATCAAGAATCCGGGCACCGACGGCCAGGTCCAGCGCCTGAGCTACACCAGGGGCGACCCCGCAGCGGGCTGACCTGCGGCGGAATCCGGGGCCGGCCGGGCGTGCCCGGCCCCGGGTGACCAGGCTCTCCGCGTCCCGACGCCACTCGGCAGCGGATGCGGCGCCGGGACAAAGTAGGCTGAGCCCTATGCCCGAACGCCGTACCGTCGCTCTTGTCACACTTGGCTGCGCCCGTAACGAGGTGGACTCGGAGGAGCTGGCAGGCCGCTTGGCGGCGGACGGCTGGGACCTCGTCGAGGACGCCGCCGATGCCGATGTGGCCGTCGTCAACACCTGTGGCTTCGTGGAGGCCGCCAAGAAGGACTCCGTCGACGCCCTGCTCGAGGCCAACGACCTCAAGGATCACGGCCGCACCCAGGCCGTGGTCGCCGTCGGCTGCATGGCCGAGCGGTACGGCAAGGAGCTCGCCGAAGCGCTGCCCGAGGCCGACGGCGTGCTCGGCTTCGACGACTACGCCGACATCTCCGACCGCCTCCAGACCATCCTCTCCGGTGGCGTCCACGCCTCCCACACCCCGCGCGACCGGCGCAAGCTGCTGCCGATCAGTCCTGCCGAGCGGCAGAGCACGGACGGCGTGGCACTGCCGGGACACTCCCAGGCCCCCGAGAAGGCCCCCGAGGACCTGCCGGAGGGCGTCGCCCCGGCGTCCGGGCCGCGCGCGCCGCTCCGCCGCCGCCTGGGCAGCAACCCCGTCGCCTCCGTCAAGCTCGCCTCCGGCTGCGACCGCCGCTGCTCCTTCTGCGCCATCCCCTCCTTCCGCGGCTCCTTCATCTCCCGCCGCCCCTCCGACGTGCTCGGCGAGACGCGCTGGCTGGCGGAGCAGGGCGTCAAGGAGATCATGCTGGTCTCCGAGAACAACACCTCCTACGGCAAGGACCTCGGCGACATCCGCCTCCTGGAGACGCTGCTTCCGGAGCTCGCGGCCGTCGACGGCCTGGAGCGGATCCGGGTCAGCTACCTCCAGCCCGCCGAGATGCGCCCCGGCCTGATCGACGTGCTGACCTCGACGGAGAAGGTCGCCCCCTACTTCGACCTCTCCTTCCAGCACTCGGCGCCCGGCGTGCTGCGCGCGATGCGCCGCTTCGGCGACACCGACCGCTTCCTGGAGCTGCTCGACGGGATCCGGAGCAAGGCCCCGCAGGCCGGCGCCCGCTCCAACTTCATCGTCGGCTTCCCCGGCGAGAGCGAGGAGGACCTCGCCGAGCTGGAACGTTTCCTGGTGGGGGCCCGTCTGGACGCCATCGGCGTCTTCGGCTACTCCGACGAGGACGGCACCGAGGCGGCCACCTACGACAACAAGGTCGACCCGGAGGTCGTCGCCGAGCGCCTGGCGCACATCTCGCGCCTCGCGGAAGAGCTCACCGCGCAGCGCGCGGAGGAGCGGATCGGTGAGACGATCGAAGTATTGGTGGACCGCGTCGACGACGAGGACGGCGTGATCGGCCGCGCCGCGCACCAGGCGCCCGAGACCGACGGCCAGGTACAGCTCACCGTGAACGACCTGGACGAGGTCCCGGTCCCCGGCAGCATGGTCGTGGCCAAGGTCGTGGCGAGCGAGGGTGTGGACCTGGTGGCCGAGCCGCTGGGAACCATCGGGGGCGGGTGTACCGAGGAGGCGGGCAGATGAGCGGACTCCCGGCCTCAGCTGCCGGAGGCCCCGCCCCGGCCACAGGCGTGCGACCGGCCGGGTTGTGGAACATCGCCAACATCCTCACCATGGTGCGGCTGCTCCTGGTGCCCGGCTTCGTCTTGTTGATGCTCCATAACGGCGGTTACGACCCGGTCTGGCGGTCCTTCGCCTGGGCGGCGTTCGCCGTCGCCATGATCACCGACCTGTTCGACGGGCACCTGGCGCGCACGTACAACCTGGTCACCGACTTCGGGAAGATCGCCGACCCGATCGCCGACAAGGCGATCATGGGAGCCGCGCTGATCTGCCTCTCCGCCCTGGACGACCTGCCCTGGTGGGTGACGGGCGTGATCCTCTTCCGCGAGATCGGCATCACGCTGATGCGGTTCTGGGTCATCAGGCACGGGGTCATCCCGGCCAGCCGCGGCGGCAAGATGAAGACGCTGGCGCAGGGCGTGGGCGTGGGGATGTACATCCTGGCCCTGACCGGGCCGCTGGCGACGCTGCGCTTCTGGGTGATGGCGGTCGCCGTCGCGTTGACCGTCCTCACCGGTTTCGACTACGTGCGGCAGGCGGTGCGGATGCGCCGGGCGGCACGGGAAGCGGAGCCCGCGCGGTGACGGCAGCGCAAGAGCTGGCCGCCGACGTGCTGGCGGTCCTGGAGGAGCACGGGCAGACGGTGGCCGCGGCGGAGTCGCTCACGGGCGGCCTGGTGGTCGCCGAGCTGACCGCTGTGCCGGGCGCCTCCGCCATGGTGCGGGGCTCGGTCACCGCCTACGCCACCGAGGTCAAGCGTGACGTCCTGGGGGTGGACGGGCCGCTGCTCGCCGGGCGAGGGGCCGTGGACCCCGAGGTGGCCGGGCAGATGGCCCAGGGGGTCCGGGCGCTGCTGGGCGCTGACTGGGGGATCGCCACGACCGGCGTAGCCGGGCCCACGGAGCAGGACGGCAAGCCGGTCGGCACGGTCTTCGTGGCCGTCGCGGGCCCGGCCGGAGCCGGTGGCGTCCGCGAGCTGTCGCTGGACGGCGACCGGCGGTCCGTACGGCAGGAGAGCGTACGGGCGGTCCTCGCGCTGCTGTTGCGCGAACTGACAGAAAACGCGGGGGCAAAGGATACGGAACACAACGGGGGGAATGGATGTTTGCAGCCCTGAGTGAACACGACATAGCTCCCCGCACGGCCGCACCCCGAGGCGGTACGGTGGGGCGTGAAGGAACCGGATTCGCGGTCCAAGGAGGGAGCCACCGATGATTCTGCTCCGTCGCCTGCTGGGTGACGTGCTGCGTCGGCAGCGCCAACGCCAGGGCCGCACTCTGCGCGAGGTCTCCTCCTCCGCCCGGGTCTCGCTCGGTTATCTCTCCGAGGTCGAGCGCGGGCAGAAAGAGGCGTCCTCCGAGCTTCTCTCCGCAATCTGCGACGCTCTGGACGTACGGATGTCAGAGGTCATGCGCGAGGTGAGTGACGAGCTGTCGCTCGCCGAGCTGGCGCAGTCGGCGGCGGCGAGCGAGCCGGTACCCGCGCCGATGCGGCCGATGTTCAATTCGGTGTCCGTGACGTCCGTGACGGGCGTACCGGGGGAGCGCGTGACCATCAAGGCCCCCGCGGAGGCCGTGGACGTGGTCGCGGCCTGATATCCCACGCCTGCCACAGCGTTTGACACAGTCTGGAAGGCGTCTGTTTCACCCACGGGATCCCGGTCAGGAGTCTGACCGGGATCCCGTGTTTCCGGGCCCGTTCTCCACCTCTATGCAAAGGTGGAAATACAGGGAGCAAGCGGAAAATAGGAGGAAGTGGATGTCTGTGGTGAAGAGCCCGCTGCCCGAGCACGACCGCAAGATTGTCGCCGACGCCCTCCAGGGCGCCCTCGTCGATTTGGTCGACCTTTCGCTGGTGGCCAAGCAGGTTCACTGGACCGTGGTCGGTCCGCGTTTCCGCTCCGTGCACCTGCAATTGGACGAGGTGGTCGCGAGCGCCCGTCAGCACATGGACGCCGTGGCCGAGCGCGCCTCTGCGCTGGGCATCAGCCCGGACGGCCGGGCCGAGACCGTCGCCAAGACCAGCGGAATCGATCCCGTGGGCCACGGCTGGACCAAGGACGGCGAGGCTGTACGCATGCTGGTGGCGGCGCTGGGCGCCGTGATCACCCGGATGCGCGAGCGCATCCAGTCGACGGGCGACCCCGACCCGGTCACCCAGGACCTCCTCATCGGCCTCACGGGCGACCTGGAGAAGCACCACTGGATGTTCCAGGCCGAGAACGCCTGAGGCCCGCCCGGCCGCCTCGCCACGGGTGGCGGGGCGGCCCGCGGCGGGGTCTCCTGGGGGCATGGACGAGCACCCGGTGATCCGCTACACCAATGAGCTGATGGTGGTCACCGACCTCGATCAGGGGGCTGCCGGTGCCTTCGTCCGGTCCGTCTACCAGGAGGGCATGCGCGACGGCGAGCAGCGGGTGATCGTCGAGCTGCACCGTCGGGACCGAACCATCGCGGAGCTGGAGCGGGAGCTGGCCCGGCTGCGCGGAGAGCCCGCTTCCTGAGGGCGATGGCGGAGCGGTGATGACCCGGTGCGACGAGCGCAGCCCCCGGCCGGCCTGGGGGCCTGCCGGCTGGGCGGTCGCGGTCGTGCTCGGCGGGCTGTGGTGGTGGGCTGCCATCCGGGTGTTCCTGCAGCCCGGCCCGGGCGGGTTCGTGGAGGGACTCGTCGCGGGCGGAGGGTGGGGGCTGAGCCTGCTGCCGGTGCGTTGTGTGCCGCGGAAGCGGCCGGGCGCCGGGGAGGTCGCGGCCTCACCCGCTCGGCGCAGGAGGAGGCGCCATCGGGCGCCCCGTGGCTGAGGGGGCCTCGGCGGGGCCGCTCTGGCAGGCGGGGCACCAGTAGGTGGGGCGCTCCCGGCCCGCCGGGCCCTGGTCCGCGATGCGCACCGGAGTGCCGCAGCGGTGGCAGGGGCGGCCCGCGCGGCCGTACACCCACAACTGGCGGCCGGGGCGGGGATCGGCGGTGGTGATGCGGGCCGGGCGCGACTTGTTGACCTCCAGGAGTTTTTTCGCCAGGGCCGTCAGGCGCAGCGGGTCGGGAAGGTCGGCGACCGGTGTCCAGGGCGTGATGCGCAGCAGGAAGCACAGCTCCGACTTGTAGACATTGCCGATGCCCGCGAGGTTGCTCTGGTCCAGCACGGCCTCGCCGATGGTGCGGGCCGGGTCGGCGAGCAGACGGCGGACGGCTTCCGGGGCGTCCCAGTCGGGGCCCAGCAGGTCGGGCCCGAGGTGGCCGACGACGGTGGCCTCGTCGGCGGTGCGCAGGAGGTCCAGCGCGGGCAGGCGGTAGCCGATGGCGGTGTGGGAGGCGGTGGCCAGGAGGGCCCGGATCTGATGCTGCGGGCCGCCGCGCTGCCGCTCACCGGTGGCGTGGATCCGCCAGGAGCCGTCCATCCCGAGGTGCGAGTGGAGCGTCAGCCCGCCCTCGACGCGGGCCAGCAGGTGCTTGCCGCACGGCACGACCTCGGTGACGGTGCGGCCGCGGAGATCGACGGTGGCGAGCTTGGGCACCCGCAGGTCACAGCGGACGAGCGGCTCTCCCGCGAGCGCACGGTGAAGGTCGCGCGCGGTGCGCCAGACGGTGTCTCCTTCGGGCATGAGGCCAGTATTCAACCCGTCCGGCGTGCACGGGGGCGTCCTACGACTCCCGGGCGGCGGAGGTGAGGGACATGTCCGAGTAGCGGTCGCCCGCGACCTGGCCGGCGATCGGCTCCAGCAGCGCAAGCTCCTCGGCGCTCAGCGTGATCCGGGTGGCCGCGGCGCTTTCGAGGAGGCGGCTGCGCTTGCGGGTCCCGGGGATCGGCATTCCGGTCAGCCGCAGCCTGCTCACGAAGGCGAGCCGGTCCAGATCCCTGTTGCCGAAGACGCGCTGGCCGGTGTGCGACCGCTCCACGTCCGGCATCAGACCGATCTGCTCGTACCAGCGCAGGGTGGGAGCGCTGAGCCCGGTGTACGCCGCGACCTCGCTGATCGTGTACCGGTCCTGGCCGTCGGGTCGCGGATGGGCCGGCCCCGCGGACACACAGGCGTCCACGGGCGGGGACTTCACGGGGGTGCTGTCGACCACCGTCATGCCGGCCACGCTAGGGCGTTCAAGCGCACTTGAAGCAAGTGCCTGCGAGGCGCCGCCTACGCAGGGGCCTGCCGCTGCTTACGGAGCTCTCAGCCGCAGGCCGCGCGGGGTGGCGTGGAAGCCCGCCGATTCCATGAGCCCGCCCAGCGGCGAGGTAAGGGCGGCCGTACCGTTGACCCGCTCGACGGTCACTGTGCCCAGGGCCCCGGCCCGCCCGGCTTCGGTCAGCGCCGACACTGCTTCGGCCAGCATCGGGTCCTCGACGTCCGGCCAGGCGAGCAGCGTCTTGCCGCCGCGCTCCACGTAGAGCGCGAGCGAGCCGTCGACGAGCACGACCAGGGAGCCCGCTTTGCGGCCGGGCTTGTGCGTGGCGCCGCCAGGTGGATCGGGCCAGGGCAGGGCCGCGCCATAGGCGTTGGCCGGATCGGCGGCAGCCAGGACGACCGCCCGGCTGCGGGCC
Organism: Streptomyces olivoverticillatus; assembly: GCF_014203555.1. Classification (GTDB taxonomy): domain Bacteria; phylum Actinomycetota; class Actinomycetes; order Streptomycetales; family Streptomycetaceae; genus Streptomyces; species Streptomyces olivoverticillatus. The sequence goes on from NZ_JACHJH010000009.1 coordinate 20,558, forward strand.
GCGGAGGCAGTCGGAGTGGGGCGGAAGGCGTCCGGGGCGGTGGGGCCGCCCTCGTACGCGGCGGCTGCCCGCTCGCGGGCCGTGCCGACGGCACGCAGCCGGTCGACCGCTCCGTCCATGGCGAACTGCGCGGCGCCCAGACCCTCCACGACATATCCGCGCCGGGCCTGCCCGCTCTCCTCGAAGGCGGAGAGCACGCGGTAGGCCGCGGAGAAGCCGCCCTCGACGCCTTCGGCGGCGACCGCGCCGCGCGTCACCACGCCGTGCCGGTCGAGCAGCGTACGGGCGAGGGCGTGCGCCCGGTGGGTGGGGTCGCTCTCGTGCTGCGGGAGCAGGGACCAGCGGCCCGCGACGGTCGGCGGGCCGCTGCGGGAGGCCGTGGGCCGCGCGGCCAGGCCCGCGGCGCCCGCCATGCCCCGGCCGGTGAAGGCGCCGTAACGCCCGCGCGGCACCGCGCGCTTGGCGCGGTGGGCGGTGGAGCCCGCCGTACGGCCCGAACCGAGAAGCGAACGGAGCGGGGTGAGCGTGTCGTTGGTGAGCCGGCCGGACCAGGCGAGGTCCCACAGGGCCTCGGCGATGCCCGCGTCCGTGCCGGGTGCGTCGCCGAAGTCGGGGGCGGACGCACGGACCCGGTCGGCGATCTGGCGGAAGAACAGGCCGTAGCCGCCGGACAGGGCGTCCAGCACGGCCTGGTGCACCGGCGAGAGCTCCAGCGGGTGCGGGGCGGGCAGCAGCAGGGGCGCCGCGTCGGCGAGCAGCAGGGAGACCCAGCCGTCCTTGCCGGGCAGGGCGCCCGCACCGGCCCAGACCACCTCGCCCGCCGCGGTGAGTTCGTCGAGCATCGCGGGGGAGTAGTCCGCGACGCGGGCGGGCAGGACGAGCTTCTCCAGGGCGGAGGCGGGCACGGGCGCGCCCTGCAACTGCTCGATGGCGCGCACCAGTCCGTCGGTGCCACGCAGGCCGTGGGAGCCGATGTGCTGCCACTGGGGCAGGAACGCGGCGAGCGTGGTGGGCGGGACGGGCTCCAGCTCCTGCCGCAGCGCCGCCAGCGAGCGGCGGCGCAGCCTGCGCAGGACCGCCGCGTCGCACCACTCCTGGCCGATGCCGGAGGGGTGGAACTCGCCCTGGACGGTGCGGCCGGCCGCCGCGAGGCGGTGCAGCGCACCGTCGGTGACGGCCGTGCCGAGGCCGAAGCGGGCGGCGGCCTGCACCGAGGTGAACGGGCCGTGGGTGCGGGCGAAGCGGGCGAGGAGGTCGCCGAGGGGGTCCTTGACCGGCTCGGTGAAGGCTTCGGGGACACCGACCGGCAGGGCGGTGCCCAGGGCGTCGCGCAGTCGGCCGGCGTCCTCGATCGCCGCCCAGTGCTCCTGCCCTGCGATCCGCACCCGCAGGGCACGGCGGGCCGCGGCCAGCTCCCCGGCCCAGTGGGGTTCGGCGCCGCGCTCGGCCAGTTCGGCGTCGGTGAGGGGGCCCAGCAGGCGCAGCACGTCGGCGACGGCCTCGGTGTCCTTGACGCGGCGGTCTTCCGTCAGCCACTGCAGCTCGCGCTCCAGCTCGGCCAGCACCTCGGGGTCGAGGAGCTCGCGCAGCTCGGCCTGGCCGAGGAGCTCGGCGAGGAGCCGCGAGTCGAGGGAGAGGGCGGCGGCGCGGCGCTCGGCGAGCGGGGAGTCGCCCTCGTAGAGGAACTGCGCGACGTAGCCGAAGAGCAGCGAGCGGGCGAACGGGGAGGGCTCGGGTGTGGTCACCTCGACGAGCCGGACCCGGCGGCTTTCGATGTCTCCCATGAGCTCGGTGAGTCCGGGGACGTCGAAGACGTCCTGGAGGCATTCGCGGACGGCTTCCAGGACGATGGGGAACGAGCCGAACTCGCCGGCGACCTGGAGGAGCTGGGCGGCACGCTGGCGCTGCTGCCACAGCGGGGTGCGCTTGCCGGGATTGCGGCGCGGCAGCAGCAGGGCGCGGGCGGCGCACTCCCGGAAGCGGGAGGCGAACAGGGCCGAGCCGCCGACCTGGTCGGTGACGATGCCGCCGATCTCGCCCCGGTCGAAGGTGACGTCGGCGGCGCCCACGGGGGACTGCTCGCTGTCGTACTCCGCGCCCTGCCGGGCCGGGTCGGCATCGAGGAGGTCCAGGCCCATCAGATCGGCGTCGGGCAGGCGCAGCACGATGCCGTCGTCGGCGTGCATCACCTGCGCGTCCATGCCGTACCGCTCGGCGAGGCGGGCGCCGAGGGCCAGCGCCCAAGGGGCGTGCACCTGGGCGCCGAAGGGGGAGTGCACGACCACCCGCCAGTCGCCCAGCTCGTCGCGGAAGCGCTCGACGACGATCGTCCTGTCGTCGGGGACGTGCCCGCAGGCGCGGCGCTGCTCGTCCAGATAGGACAGGACATTCTCCGCGGCCCAGGTGTCGAGCCCCGCGGCTGTCAGCCGGGCCCGGGCGGTCTCGGGGGCCAGGCCGCCGATCTCGCGCAGGAAGGAGCCCAGCGCGCGCCCCAGTTCGAGCGGGCGGCCGAGCTGGTCGCCCTTCCAGAACGGCAGTCGGCCGGGGATGCCGGGGGCGGGGGTGACGAGGACGCGGTCGCGGGTGATGTCCTCGATCCGCCAGGAGGTGGTGCCGAGGGTGAAGACGTCGCCCACCCGCGATTCGTAGACCATCTCCTCGTCGAGCTCGCCGACGCGGCCGCCGCCCTTCTTGGGGTCGGCGCCCGCCAGGAAGACGCCGAACAGGCCCCGGTCGGGGATCGTGCCGCCGGAGGTGACGGCGAGCCGCTGCGCCCCCGGCCGGCCCGTGACCGTGTTGGCCACCCGGTCCCACACCAGGCGCGGGCGGAGCTCCGCGAAGGCGTCGGACGGATAGCGCCCGGCGAGCATGTCGAGCACCCCGGTGTACGCGGACTCCGGCAGGGAGGCGAAGGGGGCCGCCCGGCGGACGACGGCCAGCAGCTCCTCCACGTCCCACGGCTCCATGGAGACCATGGCCACGATCTGCTGGGCCAGGACGTCCAGCGGGTTGGCCGGCACGCGCAGCGCCTCGATGGAGCCTTGGCGCATCCGCTCCGTCACCACGGCGGCCTGCACCAGATCGCCCCGGTACTTGGGGAAGACCACGCCGGTGGAGACCGCGCCGACCTGGTGGCCCGCGCGGCCGACCCGCTGGAGGCCGGAGGCGACCGACGGCGGCGATTCGACCTGGACGACCAGGTCCACCGCGCCCATGTCGATGCCGAGCTCCAGGCTGGAGGTGGCGACGACGGCGGGCAGCCGGCCCGCCTTGAGGTCCTCCTCGACCAGGGCCCGTTGCTCTTTGGAGACCGACCCGTGGTGCGCGCGGGCGAGGAGCGGGGGCGCTCCCTTCGCCGCGCCGGATTCGGCCATCAGCTCGGCGGGCGAGTGGTGCTCGGGCAGCGGCTCGCCGGTGGCCCGTTCGTAGGCGATCTCGTTGAGCCGGTTGCACAGCCGCTCCGCGAGGCGGCGGGAGTTGGCGAAGACGATGGTGGAGCGGTGGGCCTGGACCAGGTCGGCGATGCGCTCCTCGACGTGCGGCCAGATCGACGGCTTCTCCTTGCCGTCGCCGCCTTCCTGGACAGGCGAGCCGCCCAGCTCGCCGAGATCCTCCACGGGAACGACGACCGTCAGGTCGAACTCCTTGCCCGAGGGAGGCTGGACGATCTCCACCTTGCGCTGCGGGGAGAGATAGCGCGCCACCTCGTCCACCGGCCGGACCGTCGCGGACAGGCCGATGCGCCGGGCGGGCCGGGGCAGCAGGGTGTCGAGGCGCTCCAGGGAGAGGGCGAGATGGGCGCCGCGCTTGGTCCCGGCGACGGCGTGCACCTCGTCGAGGATCACGGTCTCGACGCCCGTGAGCGCCTCCCGTGCCGCGGAGGTGAGCATCAGGAACAGCGACTCGGGCGTGGTGATCAGGATGTCCGGCGGCCGGGTGACCAGCGCGCGGCGCTCGGCCGCGGGGGTGTCGCCGGAGCGGATGCCGACGCGGATGTCCGGCTCGGGCAGCCCCATCCGTACGGACTCCTGGCGGATGCCGGTGAGCGGGCTGCGCAGATTCCGCTCGACGTCGACCGCGAGGGCCTTGAGCGGTGAGACGTACAGCACCCGGCAGCGCTTGTGCCGCTCGGCCGGGGGCGGGGTGCTGGCCAGCTTGTCGAGGGAGGCGAGGAAGGCGGCCAGCGTCTTGCCGGAGCCGGTCGGGGCGACGACGAGGACGTCCGAGCCGCGGTCGATGGCCCGCCAGGCCCCGGCCTGGGCGGCGGTGGGCGCGGTGAAGGCCCCCGTGAACCAAGCGCGGGTCGCGGGGGAGAACGCGGCGAGGGCCGAGGCCGGATCCTCCGCCGCCGCTGACGCCTTGTCGTTCGCCATGCCCCCCATCGTGCACCGCGCCACTGACAACGCCCCGTATGCGCAGGTCAGCAGCGGTTTCCGGGGGCTTTGGGGCGGGGCTCGGGCGGGGCGGGGGTCAGATGGCGCGGCCGTACGCGCGCAAGATCAGCAACGCTTCGATGGTTGCCATCGGCCGGCACTCCAGGGCCGTGCTCGGCGCCCAGGCGCGGCGCGGGTGCCCGCCGTGGCCGAGGCCGTGGGGGCGGATCGGCCAGCCGCCGTCCCCCTGCTGCGAGGCGGCGAGGAAGTCCAGCGACCGCTCCAGCTCGGTGTCGGTGAACCAGGAGCGGGCCACCGAGCCGGGGGTGCGGGCGAAGTCGTACGGGTAGTGGCACTCGCCCGGAGCGCGGTCTACCGGCTGTGGGTGGCCGTTCGCGCGGGCGGGGTCGAGCACGGCCAGCCGCTGCTCCCGCACGGTCCGGCCCAGCCGTTCGGCCGCCACCTGGGCGCGCCGCCGGTCCGGTGCGCCGTCCAGGAAGGCGACGGCCGCCGTGACCTCGTGCGGGCGGGCGGGGGCGCCCCGGCCCAGGGTGTCGATCGCGGCCCAGCAGAAGTCGGTGGCCCGGAACAGCCACGCGTGCCAGACGTCGTTGCGGTGCAGCAGGCCCACGACGGGGCCGGTGGCGAGCAGGTCGCTGGGCGGGGAGTCCGTCACCGGGGCCCAGGGCGCCGCGGGGTAACCGCGCAGCGAGGGGTGGAGCGCGGGCAGTGCGCCGTCCGCGGTGGAGACAGCCGTCAGATAGCGGCACACGCGCTCGACCCTGCGGTCGCGGCAGCGGCCGATCTCGTCCAGCACGCGCAGGGCGTGCGCGGTGTGCAGCGGCTGGCTCACCGGGCCGCGCAGATCCGGGTCGAGGGCGTGTCCGTAGCCACCGTCGTCCCCCAGGTACGCGGCCAGCGCCGCCTCCACGGGGTCGGGGCCGCCGCCGAGGAAGTGATACGCGAATCTGCGCTGTTCCAGGACGCGGGCGGTGAGCCAGACGAAGTGTTCGGCACGGGCGACGGCGGATGCTCCGGATGGGGCCATGAACAAGACCGTAGGGCGCGTGGCGGCCCCGGTCAGCGGCTCGTGCCCGGCTGCACTCTCAGGGGCGGGATACTTGGACCATGCGGTTGACGGTCTTCTGGCAGCGGATGGCGGATTATTTCGGCGCGGCGTACGCCGACTCCTTCGCGCGCGATCATGTGATGTCCGAACTCGGCGGGAGGACGGTCCACCAGGCGCTGGACGCGGGCTGGAACGCCAAGGACGTCTGGCGCGGGGTGTGCAGGGCCCTGGAGATCCCCGAAGACAGGCGCTGACGCGCCGCGCGCACCGGCCGGGCCCTTCATCAGCTGCCGCCGGACCGGCGGGCGGAGGGAGTGCGCTCGGGGCCGGAGTGGCGCGCTTGACACGAAAATCGAACATCCATTCTTATGGGGCTCTCCGGCGGTGGAGTTATCCACAGGCGGAGGCGACGCCCGGGCGCATTGTCAGTGGCAGGCGTTAGCGTCGTGGACGTGAAGCGATCGACTCAAGCAAACCGGGTGGAACCCATGGCAGGCACCGACCGCGAGAAGGCGCTGGACGCCGCGCTCGCACAGATTGAACGGCAATTCGGCAAGGGCGCCGTGATGCGCCTCGGCGACCGGCCGAACGAGCCGATCGAGGTCATCCCCACCGGGTCGACCGCTCTCGACGTCGCTCTGGGTGTCGGCGGCCTGCCGCGCGGCCGGGTCGTGGAGGTCTACGGGCCGGAGTCCTCCGGTAAGACCACCCTCACCCTGCACGCCGTGGCCAATGCGCAGAAGGCGGGCGGCACCGTCGCGTTCGTCGACGCCGAGCACGCGCTCGACCCCGAGTACGCCCGGGCCCTGGGCGTCGACACCGACAACCTCATCCTCTCCCAGCCGGACACCGGCGAGCAGGCGCTGGAGATCGTGGACATGCTGGTCCGCTCCGGCGCGCTCGACCTGATCGTCATCGACTCCGTCGCCGCCCTGGTGCCGCGCGCGGAAATCGAGGGTGAGATGGGCGACTCCCACGTCGGCCTCCAGGCCCGGCTGATGAGCCAGGCGCTGCGCAAGATCACCAGCGCGCTCAACCAGTCCAAGACCACCGCGATCTTCATCAACCAGCTCCGCGAGAAGATCGGCGTCATGTTCGGCTCCCCGGAGACGACGACCGGTGGCCGGGCCCTGAAGTTCTACGCTTCGGTCCGTCTGGACATCCGCCGCATCGAGACCCTCAAGGACGGCACCGAGGCGGTCGGCAACCGCACCCGCGTCAAGGTCGTCAAGAACAAGGTCTCGCCGCCCTTCAAGCAGGCCGAGTTCGACATCCTCTACGGCCAGGGCATCAGCCGGGAGGGCGGCCTGATCGACATGGGCGTGGAGCACGGCTTCATTCGCAAGGCCGGCGCCTGGTACACCTACGAGGGCGACCAGCTCGGCCAGGGCAAGGAGAACGCCCGCAACTTCCTCAAGGACAACCCCGACCTCGCCAACGAGATCGAGAAGAAGATCAAGGACAAGCTGGGCGTGGGCGTCAAGCCCGAGACCCCGGCCGCCGAGCCCGGTGCGGATGCGGCGGGTGCCGCCGCGGGCGAGCCGGCCAAGTCGGTGCCCGCCCCGGCGAAGTCCGCCGGGAAGGCGGCCAAGGCCACGGCGGCCAAGAGCTAGTCCGCGGTCGTGTCCGAATCATCCGAGGCAAGGCCGCGGCGGACCGGGTGGCCCGAGCCGCGCGGACCGCACGCGGACGACCGTACGGGCGGTGGCGCCCTCTCCCCGTCGAGGGCCGGGGACGGAGCGCCACCGCCACCGGAGGAGCAGGCGCGGGCCATCTGCCTGCGCCTGCTCACCGGATCCCCCCGCACCCGCAAGCAGCTGGCGGACGCCCTGGCCAAGCGGGGGATACCGGACGAGGTGGCCGATGAGGTGCTGTCCCGCTTCGAGGACGTGGGCCTGATCGACGATGCGGCCTTCGCCGACGCATGGGTCGAGTCCCGCCACCACGGCCGGGGCCTGGCCCGCCGCGCCCTGGCGCGCGAGTTGCGCACCAAGGGCGTGGACCCGTCGGTGATCAGCGAGGCCGTGGGCCGGCTCGACTCCGAGCGGGAAGAACACACGGCCCGTGAGCTCGTCGAGCGCAAACTGCGCGCCACCCGCGGCCTGGACCGGGAGAAGCGTCTGCGCCGCTTGGCCGGAATGCTGGCCCGCAAGGGCTACTCCGAGGGCCTGGCCCTGCGCGTGGTGCGCCGCGCGCTGGAAGAGGAGGGCGACGACCCGGAGCTGCTGGAGCACTACCTGCCGGGCGTCTGAGCGGCGGGCCGGGGTGCGGCACCGGCACCGCCGCCCCGCCTCAGCGCGCCACCGGCAGCCCCGCCGCCCGCCACGCCTGGAAACCGCCCGCCAGATCCGTGGCCCGGTGCAGGCCCAGTTGCCGCAAGGAGACGGCCGCCAGCGATGAGGCGTAGCCCTCGTTGCAGATGACGACCACCCGCAGGTCGTGTCCGGTGGCCTCGGGGGCGCGGTGTTCGCACAGCGGGTCCAGCCGCCACTCCAGCTCGTTGCGCTCGACCACGAGTGCTCCGGGTATCGTTCCGTCGCGCTCGCGCAGGGCGGCGTAGCGGATGTCGACCAGCAGACCGCCCTCGGCGTGGACGGCGGCGGCCCCCGCCGGTCCGAGGCGCTCGAGCCCCGCGCGGGCGGCGGCCAGCAGCTCCTCGACCCTCATGACCACTCCTGCGGCCACTCGACTTCTTCCAGCCGCAGCACCTGACCGCTGCGGCTGTAGCGCCGCATCATCGGCAGCGGCGGATAGTAGGCGTGCACGGACACCGCATGCAGCTGTGCCGAGGCGTTGAACACCTGGTGCACATGGTGCGGGCCGAACGCCCGGCCCTGACCGCCCGCCAGCTCCCGGCGGCGGTCGACGCCGTCGGCCAGTTCCAGCAGCTTCCACCCCTCGGTGGGCAACTGGGCGGCCAGCGACTGCTCGGTCAGCTGCCCGGCGGCCGCGGCGAAGGCGCCGTGCGAGCCGCCGTGGTCGTGCCAGCCGGTGCCGCTGCCCGGTGGCCAGCCGATCAGCCATGCCTCACCGCCGCCCGGCCCTTCCAGCCGGATCCAGGTGCGGCCCTGCGGATCGAGGGGCAGAGAGGCGACGAGCGCGGTGTCGGCCGCGGCTCGGCGTGCGAAGTCGAGGAGATCGGCGGCGGATGGCGCGCCGGATGGCGCGGCGGAGTGCGCAGCCGGACGTACGGCAGGGGACACGAGAACCGTCCTGAGTGATCGCGAAGGAGCGCGCGGGCACCGGACGCGGGCCGCGCGGAGAGAAAGCGGATCAACAGGACGGACGACAGACGCAGCCGGCGTAGCGGACGAGGTCCAGATGGACCCTCCGCCAGAAACGCGCACCGCTGTCAGTCACGCTCCGGAGTCAACCACGGCTGTACGGGGCGGTCAACGATTGGCCGTAGCCTCACGGGTGGCGGCCTCCGGCGCGGTGCCGGGCACGCGCTCCAGGGCGTTGCCGGTCGCGCCGTCGTGCACCGCGTCCGTCCCGGCAGCGCCCACCGCTCCGCCCCGTGCCGTGTCCGCACAGGCGTACAGCTCGGCGGGGCGCGCTCCGGACAGTGCGGCCACCAGATGGCCGTCCGGGCGCACCACCAGCACCGTGTGCGCCGCGGCCCCCGGATACCCCTCGGCGACCAGCAGTTCCGACGGCATGGGCAGTGCCGAGACGGCCGCCGCCAGCCCCGGCATGAGCCCCGCGCCCAGCCAGTGCCGCCGCTCCCAGACGGCGGTGCCCGGAGCGATGAGCACCACGAGCAAGTCCCCTCCCAGCCGGTCCCGCAGCCTCACCTGTGATCCGTCGGGCGCGGTCACCGGCACATCCTCGACCTGCGCCCCCACCGCGGTGGCGACGGACGCCGCACCCGTGGGCGGCTCGGAGGGAATCAGGGGCGTACGGGAGTACACAGGAGGCGCGCCGAGTATGCCGCGCCCCAAGTGCCCCTCGGTCAGCAGCGCGTCGTGGCTGCGCACGGCACCCGGCACGACCGTGCGCCGTACCGCACGCCACCCGCCGTCCCCGCGCACCGAGGGCAGCGCGCGGTCGGCGGCGCGCAGCCGCGCCGCGACGGCCCCCCTGCGCTCGGCCTGATAGCTGTCGAGCAGGGCGTCCGAGGCGCCCTGGTGCCAGGCCAGCGCCAGCTTCCAGGAGAGGTTCTCCGCATCCCGCAGCCCCTCGTCGAGCCCCTGGGTGCCCAAGGCCCCCATCAGATGCGCCGCGTCCCCGGCGAGGAAGGCGCGCCCCGACCGCCAGCGGCGCGCGAGGCGGTGGTGCACGGCGTGCACGCCGGTGTCCAGCAGCTCGTACGGCGGCACATCCCCGCACCAGGCGCTCAAGGAGTCGCGCACGCGGCTCAGCAGGGCGTCCGGGGTGACCAGTTCGCCGTCCGCGGGCAGCAGCCAGTCCAGCCGCCACACCCCGTCCGGCAACGGCCGGGCCGTCACCTCGCCGCCGCGCGGCGGCGACCGGTGCAGCACGGCCTCGTCCGGCCAGGGCAGCTCGGCGCGCAGCGCCGCGACCGCGTACCGCTCCACCGCCGTACGGCCCGGGAAACGCGCGCCGAGTAGTTTGCGCACGACCGAGCGGGACCCATCGCAGCCGACAAGGTAACTCGACCGCCACACCCCGCCGTTGCCGCCCCGCGTGTGCACCGTGACGCCGGTTGCGTCCTGTTGCAGAACGGTCAGCTTGCTGTCCGCAACGATCTCCACGCCCTGCTGTCCGGCGAGCGCGGCCCGCAGCTCCCGGGTCAGCGCGTGCTGCGGCAGATGCAGCGGTGACGGATCTCCTGCCGCCTCGCCGCCGTCCTCGGCGTTGTTCTCCGGATCCTCGAAACCGTCCGGCTCGCCGTCCTTTTCGGGCTCGCCGCGCCCGGTGAACGGCATCCGGTCCACCACCGTCCTGCGCCGGAGGGTGCGCCAGCCCGCCCACCGGGCGCCCTCCGAGGTCGTGCACCCCAGCCGCTCCAGGAAGGCGCCGGTCTCCGGGCGCAGCACGGCCGTCCGGGCCAAGCGGTGCTCCTCCAGGGCGGCGTCGTGCGCCGGGGCCTCGTCCAGGACGATGACGGGTACCTCGTACCGGGCCAGGGCCAGGGCCAGGGTGAGCCCCACCGGGCCGGCTCCGACCACGGTCACCGGGTCCACGGCACGCCTCCCTGGCGCCCGCCGCGGCTGCTGCCCCCACCGAGGGCGTGGTGCGTACGGGACGTACGGGGACTGGCGGGCGGAAAACGGTGCGCGATCACAGAACGTATGCAACCCATTGCCGCAGCTTGCGTCAAGTGATCAGTGGTGCCGCGGCGGTGCGCCGGACGCGTGCGCCCCGTCGGTTCCGGCCGGACCGACGGGGCGTCACCCACTGGTGCATCAGTGGTGGTTGGTGCCGTCCGCGCCGGAGGCTCCGGGGTCGGGTGCGGCGGCACCGAGCGCGGGACCGGCCATGACGGCCGCGCCGGTGGCGGTCATCGGCGGAGGGGAGCCCTTGCGCGAGCGCTGTGTGCGCCGTTCGACCCAGGTGGCGACGGAGGACAGCGCCAGGCACATCAGGATGTAGAGGGAGCCGAAGACGATGACCATCGGGATGAACGCGTAGACGCCGTTCACCGGCCGGGTCTGCTGCGCGAACGACTTGCCGACGAACAGCAGCTCCTCGTAGAGGATGATGAAGCCGAGCGAGGTGTCCTTCAGGGTCACCACGAGCTGGCTGATGATGGACGGCAGCATCATGCGGACGGCCTGCGGGACGAGCACGCTCGCCATCACCTGGGTCTTGCGCAGCCCGATTGCGTAAGCGGCCTCGCTCTGTCCTTTGGGCACGGCATTGACGCCGGAGCGGAAGATTTCCGCCTGGACCGAGCCGTTGTAGAGGGTCAGCCCTATCACCAGGGCCCACATGGGGTTGGAGGTGAACACCGCCGCGTACAGCAGGAAGATCATGATCAGCAGCGGCATGGCCCGGAAGAACTCCACGACCACCGTGGCCGCCCAGCGGACGGGCTTGTGGTCGGAGAGGCGGGCGGTGGCCAGCAGTGCGCCCAGCACGAGTGACAGGGCGGCGGCGATGGCGAAGGTCTTGACCGTCGTCAGCAGGCCGTCGACGATGCGCTGCTGGGTCTCGGTGTACTCGTAGGCGGTCCACAGCCCGGACTGGAACTGGCCGGTGTCGTCCAGCCGGTAGCCGATGAAGGCGATCAGGCCGAGGAGGGCGAGGGTGGAGAGCCCGCCGTAGAGCCGGTTGCGGGCCCGGCCCTTGGGCCCCGGGACGTCGTACAGGACGTTGCCGCTCATCGGGCCACCGCCAGCCGGTTCTCCAGCAGCCGGAACAGGCCGCTGATCGCAAACGTGATGATGATGTAGCAGACCGCGATCCAGAGGAAGATCACGTAGATGTTGTAGCCCGCGTCCGCGTTGAGCGACTTCTGCACGGAGCCCAGTTCGGTCACGTTGAAGCCGGAGGCGATCGCCGTGTTCTTGGCGAGGGCGATCATCAGGCTGCCGATGGGCGGGATCGCGGTGCGGGTGGCCTGGGGGAGCACGATCTGGGTCAGCGTCTGGCCGAAGGTCATCCCGATGGAGCGGGCGGCCTCCGCCTGGCCCACCGGCACCGCATTGATGCCGGACCTCACGGCCTCGCACACGAACGCCGAGGTGTAGCACCCCAGGGCCATGACGGCCAGCCAGAAGGAGTCCCAGCCCTTGAGGCCGAGGGCCGGCAGGCCCAGGGTGACGGCGAGGAAGAGCAGTACCAGCGGGGTGTTGCGCAGCAGCGTCACCCACGCCGTGCCGAATATTCGCAGCGCGGGCACCGGGGAGACGCGGAACGCCGCGACGGCGGTGCCCAGCACCAGGGCGAGCAGGGCGCTGAGCGCCGTCAGTTCGACAGTGCCGATGAAGCCTTCGCGGAACATCGCGAAGTTGTCCGACAGAACGTCCACGTCAAGTCTCCGGAAAGCGCGTGCCGGGCCGGCGGCGCGGTCAGTAGCGGTCGATCGCGGGCGGGGTCGGGGCGGCGGCCCCCGAGAGACCCAGGGTGGCGTCGTACGCCTTCTTCCAGTCGCCGTTCTTCTCGTGTGCCTCGATGGCCTTGTCGACGGCCTCGCGCAGCGCCGCGTCGTCCTTCTTCAAGCCGACGCCGTAGGGCTCCTTGGAGAAGGGGTTGCCGACGACCTTCAGGGCGCCCTTGTTCTCGGCGGCGTACCCCTTGAGGATCGCGTCGTCGGTGGTGACCGCGTCGACCGAGCCGTTGACGAGGTCCTGCACGCACAGCTGGTATCCCTGCTGGGCCTTTGCCTCCGCGACGCCGTACTTGGGCTCCTTGATGCGCTTGAGCGGCGTGGAGCCGGTGGCGGAGCAGACCTTCTTGCCCTTGAGGTCGTCCGGGCCCTTGATGCTGCTGTCGGCCTTCACCAGCAGGTCCTGGCCCGCCACGTAGTACGGCCCGGCGAAGCCGACCTGCTTCTTGCGCTCGTCGTTGATCGTGTACGTGCCCACGTACAGGTCCACGCCGCCGCTGGCGATCTGCGTCTCACGGGCTTCGGAGGGCACCGTCTTGAACTTGATGTGCTTCTCGTCGAAGCCGAGGTCGGCCGCGATCATGCGGGCGATCTCCACGTCGAAGCCGGACCGCGTCTTGTTGCCGGGGTTCTCGTAGCCCAGGCCCGGCTGATCGGCCTTGGTGCCGATCGTGATGTCCTTGCCCTTGATCTTCTCGAAGACGGACGATCCCTTGACGTCGGCCGAGGTGTTCACCTGGTAGGTCGGCGCGGCCGGTGCGGACGAGCTGCCGCCGGACTTGTCGCTCTTGTCGTCGGGGCTGCCCGACTTGCCGCAGGCGGTCGAGGTCGCGGCGAGCGCCAGCACCACGGCGGCCGCCGCGGCGGTGTTGCGGAGCTTCATGGAGAACATCCTTTGCGTCTGCGGGGCGTTGGACGGCGGGTGTTGAACCGGTCCGAGCGGCTGGGGACGTTCGCGAGGTTCGCGAGAGGGAAACCAAGCGGAAAACCGGTGGGAAAACCAGAGGGGAAACGGAGACAGCCGGAAGGATGTTTGAACCGTGGAAGTCCGCAAATGGCGCACCGCCCACGGACTTCCGCATCAGTGGTGCAGGATCTTCGACAGGAAGTCCTTCGCCCGGTCGCTGCGCGGATTGTTGAAGAACTGGTCCGGCCGCGCCTCCTCGACGATCCGGCCGTCCGCCATGAAGACGACCCGGTTGGCCGCCGAACGTGCGAACCCCATCTCGTGCGTGACGACGACCATCGTCATGCCGTCCCGCGCGAGCTGCTGCATGACCTCCAGCACCTCATTGATCATTTCGGGGTCGAGGGCGGAGGTCGGCTCGTCGAAGAGCATCACCTTGGGGTCCATGGCCAGCGCGCGGGCGATGGCCACCCGCTGCTGCTGGCCGCCGGAGAGCTGTGCGGGGTACTTGTCCGCCTGCGCGCCCACCCCGACCCGGTCCAGGAGGGTGCGGGCGGTGGCCTCGGCCTCCTTGCGGTCCTTCCTGCGGACCTTCACCTGGCCCAGGGTCACGTTCTCCAGCACGGTCTTGTGGGCGAAGAGGTTGAAGGACTGGAAGACCATGCCGACGTCCGCGCGCAGCCGCGCCAGCTCCCTGCCCTCCTGGGGCAGCGGCCGTCCGTCGATGCTGATCGACCCCGATTCGGTGGTCTCCAGCCGGTTGATGGTGCGGCACAGCGTCGACTTCCCGGACCCCGACGGTCCGATGACGACCACGACCTCGCCCCGGGCGATGGTCAGATCGATGTCCTGGAGCACATGCAGCGCGCCGAAGTGTTTGTTGACCTTTTTCAGGACGACCAGTGCGTCCGCGGCGGGCGCCGCGTCCTTGGTCACCGATACCTCGCTCATCGGCGTTCCTCGCTCCGTCCTCCTCGGTTGGGGTGGACCCTAATGAGCCGGAACTACCAGCGTCATTACATCTGAGCTGAAATTGAGCATAACGATCCGGCTTCAAACGGACACTCACCGTCAACACGGCGCACGGGGGCGCGCGGGCGTACCGGCTGCATAACGGAAGCCCCCTGACGGGCAGAACCTCTTGACGCGCCGGGGGTTCATCGGCGTGGATGCGGTGTTGCGCGCGCCACAGCCGCCCGGAGGGGGCCGATGAGACTGCTGCTCGTGGAGGACGACGACCATGTCGCCGCGGCCCTGTCGGCCGTACTGGCCCGGCACGGCTTCGAGGTCACCCACGCCCGGAGCGGTGAGGAGGCCCTCCAGGCACTGCTGCCCGCCGACGGGGCCCCCTTCGCCGTCGTCCTGCTCGACCTCGGGCTGCCCGACCAGGACGGCTTCGAGGTCTGCGGCAAGATCCGCAAACGCACCACCACGCCCGTCATCATGGTGACCGCCCGCTCCGACACCCGCTCGAAGATCCACGGATTGAACCTCGGCGCCGACGACTACGTGGTCAAGCCGTACGACACCGGCGAACTGCTCGCGCGCATCCACGCCGTCGCCCGCCGCACCCCGCCCGCGGACAGCGCGCCCGGACGGCCGGGGGACGCCGGGGGTCCGCGTGCCCTGCGGCTGGGGCCCGTGATCATCGAGCTGCCCAACCGCCGCGTCAGCGTCCATGGCGTCACCGTCCCCCTCACCCGCAAGGAGTTCGACCTGCTGGCGCTGCTCGCCCAGCGCCCCGGAGTGGTCTTCCGCCGCGAACAGATCATCAGCGAGGTGTGGCACACCAGTTGGGAAGGGACCGGGCGCACCCTGGAGGTGCACATCGCCTCCCTGCGGTCCAAACTCCACCTGCCCGCGCTCATCGAGACGGTCCGTGGCGTCGGCTACAAGATCGTCGTCCCGGTGTAGGGGCCGTACGAGACCGTGCGCACCCGACTGCTCCCCCTGCTCATCGTCCTCATGGCCGGCGTCCTGCTCGCGCTCGGCTTCCCGCTCGCCGCGGGCATGGCCGCCGTACAGCAACAGCGGGTGGTCGTCGACCGGATCGACGACACCGCCCGCTTCGCCTCCCTCGCCCAGTTCGTCAGCACCCAGCCCTTCGAGGCGCCCGAGGACGGCAACGACAACGAGCGCCTGCGGACGCTCCAGACCGAACTCGCCCGATATCAGGACCTGTACGACATCAGGGCCGGAATCTTCTCCAGAGGCGGCAAGCCGCTGAGCGTCGCCCCGGCCGACTGGGTCCTGCCGCCCACGGGCGAGGGCAGGGACGCCTTCCTGGAGGCGCTCGCCGGACGCCGCAGCCACGACCCGAGCCAGGTCTGGCCCTGGCGCCGTAACCGCCTCACCGTGGCCTCACCCGTCATCCGTGACGGTGATGTCGTCGCGGTCGTCGTCACCGACTCGCCCACCGGGCAGCTGCGCTCGCGGATCCTGCACGACTGGCTGCTGCTGGCCTCGGGCGAGACCGCCGCCATGCTGGTCGCCCTCGCGGCCGCCTTCCGGCTCACCGGCTGGGTGCTGCGGCCCGTACGGACCCTGGACGCCGCCGCCCACGGGATCGCCACCGGCCGGCTGAACTCCCGCGTCGCCGCCGACAGCGGACCGCCGGAACTGCGCCGCCTGGCCCGCTCGTTCAACGAAATGGCCGACAACGTCGAAGACGTACTGGAACAGCAGCGCGCCTTCGTCGCCGACGCCTCCCACCAGCTGCGCAATCCGCTCGCCGCCCTGCTGCTGCGCATCGACCTGCTCGCCCTGGACCTCCCCGACGGCCATGCGGAGGTCGCCTCGGTGCGCGCCGAGGGCAAGCGGCTCGCCCGGGTCCTGGACGACCTGCTGGACCTGGCCCTGGCCGAACACGCCGCCGCCGACGCCCAGCTGACCGACATAGCCGAGCTCGTCACCGACCGGGTCGGAGCCTGGTCCCCGCTCGCCGACCGCGAGCGGGTCACCCTCGCCTACGACGGCCCGTCCGCGGTCACCGGCTGGGCCGACCCGACGGCCCTCTCCAGCGCCCTGGACGCGGTCGTGGACAACGCCCTGAAGTTCTCGCCCGAGGGCTCCCGCGTCGAGGTCTCCGTCGAGGTCCACGCCGACCGCGTCGACATCACCGTCGCCGACGGCGGCCCCGGGCTCACCACGGAGGAGCTCACCCGCATCGGTGACCGCTTCTGGCGCAGCAACCGCCACCAGAACGTCTCCGGCTCCGGCCTCGGCCTGTCCATCTCCCGCGCGCTCCTTGCCGCGGGCGGCGCGACCCTCACCTACGCGCCCAACGAGCCCACCGGCCTGCGGGCGACGATCGGGGTGCCGCGGCACGGCAGCTGACCCCGGACGAGGCCCTGGTCGCGTCCCTAACTGGTCTACGGCACGACGTTCAGGGCTTCACCGACACGTAATAGCGGCGCGCACCGGCGTGCAGCGGCAGCGGGGTGGTGTAGATCGCCGTACGGAGGTCCACCTTCTGCGCGGCGTGGACCCTGGTGCCGATGCGGTCGCGGCTCCGTATCACCGTCCGCGTGATGCTCTCGGTGAGGTCCGGGTCGGCGCTGTCCATGGTCACCAGCAGGTTGGCCACCGCGATCGTCTTCACCACCTCGGTGGCGTGCAGCCCGGGATAGGCGTCCACCGGCATGATCGCCGCCCGGTAGTAGCCCGCCTGCTGCCCCTGCGCATGCAGCGGGCCCAGCAGATCGCCGAGCTGCACCAGCCGGATCGGCGTCCTGTCGCCGAGGGACGTGACGGCATTGGTGGGCAGCCCGCCGGACCAGAAGAAGGCGTCGATCTCGCCCTTCTCCAGCAGCCCGGGCATCTTGTCGATGCCCACCCGCACCGGCTCGATGTCGGAGTCGAAGTCCAGTCCCGCGGCCTTCAGCAACCGCCGGGTGATCAGCTGCACCCCGGACGAGTCCGCACCCACCCCGACCCGCTTGCCCTTGAGGTCCCGGGCCGACCGCACCGGAGAGTCCCTGCGCACCACCAGCTGCATGTAGTCGTCGTACAGCCGCGCGCACGCGCGCAATTGGTCGGCCCCCGGCTGCCGCCGCTCGCGGTACGTGGCGACGGCGTCCGCAGTGGCCAGCGTGAAATCCGCCTTGCCGGCCGTGAGCTGCCGGAGGTTGTCCAGGGACCCGGCGCTGCGCCTGAGCGTCACCTGCAGTGCCGGCAGATCCTGCGCCAGGTCTTCCTTGAGGAGATCGCCGTACTTCGCGTACACGCCGGTCGGCACCCCGGTCGCAAACGAGATCCGCCCGCTGGGGGCAGGCTGCCCGCCCTGCGGCAGCAGCCACCACGTCAGCAGCGCCAGCACGGCGGCGGCCACCGCACCGGTCTGTACGGCGCGGCGCCTGTCCGGGAGCGGAAGTCGGGGGGCCATGGGCGGATCCTGCCAGCCTCCGCACCCGCGTACCAGGCTGCCTGCGCGACCTGCACCGGAAGGAAGCGGGGCGCTCGCACCCCACCGCGCGCCGGGCTACGAGCGGCGGCGAGGCTTCCCGCGCTTGGCGCCCTTCGGGGCGCCCTTGGGCCCGCCCGCACCACGCCGCGGGCTCTTGCCGGCCGCAGTCTTTCCCGCCCCTGTCTTGCCGGCCGCGGGCTTGCGCCGTGCACCGCCCGCATCGGAGCGCTTGCTCTTCGGCTGCGCCTTGTCCTGGGCCTGGGCCTGGGAGCGCCCCCGCGAGCTGTTGACGGTCCGCCCGCGGACGATCCCGATGAAGTCCTCCACCAGGTCGGTGGTCTCCTCCTCCGGCCACGACAGCACGACGCTCGACTGAGGGGCGTCGGTGACCGTCCGGTACGTGAGGTCCTTGCGGTGGTGCAGTCGGGCGAGCGACTGCGGGACGACGAGCACGCCCACCCCCGCCGCCACGAGCTCGATGGCATCCGCCGTCGTGGCGGGGCGCTCGATCGCGGGCCGTCCCGGCAACTGCTCCCAGCCGAGGACGTCGTCGAGGGGGTGCAGCACGATTTCGTCGGCCAGGTCCTCGGTGGCCACCTCGTCGGCCGCCGCCACGAGGTGGTCCTTGGGGATCACGACGACCGTCGTCTCGGTGTAGAGGGGGATCGCGCTGAGGACCGTCCGGTCGACCGGCAGCCGCACGATTCCGGCGTCGGCACCGCCGTCCCGCAGCACCTCACCCGCTTCGGCGGGGGGCACCGGGACGAGCGTCAGCGGGACGTCGGGCAGCCGCTCGTTCCAGATCCGCACCCACTTCGTGGGCGTCACTCCCGGGACGTACGCGAGCCGGAACGAAGGGGATACATCCGAGCCTGTCACCCCGCCAGGCTACCGGTCGTGGTCGGAGGTAGCGCACGCGCTCGAATACCCTTGACGTCATGACGTCGCACAAGACCGCCCAGACGATGAAGCCCGCGACCGCGGCGAAGAAGCTGGGTGTGTACCTCCAGGCCACCCCCGCAGAGTTCCAGGAGGGTGTCGTCTCGCGCACCGAGCTGAACGCGCTGCAGACCGAGCCGCCCGAGTGGCTGCAGGAGCTGCGGCGCAACGGCCCGCACCCTCGCCCGGTGGTCGCCGCGAAGCTGGGCGTCTCCATCGCCGGTCTCGCGCGCGGCGGGGTCACCGAGCCCCTCACCACGGAGCAGATCGAGGCGCTGAAGAAGGACCAGCCCGAGTGGCTGCAGAAGGAGCGCGCCACCCAGGCCGAGGTCCGCAAGGAAGCGGTGCGCATCAAGGAGAAGCACGCGGAGCAGGCCGACCAGGCCCGATAGCCCGCGCTCGGTGCCGCGCCCCGGAGGCCGGGGCGCGTGCTCCGCGGACTCCGGTCGGAGCTTCCCCGGCACCCCCTTACCCTTGAGGAATGACCAGCAGCGGTGACCGGAGCCAGGCAGTGGACGTCAAGGGAACATACGAGGTGCGCACCTACGGGTGCCAGATGAACGTCCACGATTCCGAGCGGCTCTCCGGTCTGCTGGAGGACGCGGGCTATGTCCGCGCACCCGAGGGCACCGCCGAGGGCGACGCGGACGTCGTCGTCTTCAACACCTGCGCCGTGCGCGAGAACGCCGACAACAAGCTGTACGGCAACCTCGGCCGGCTGGCCCCGATGAAGACGAAGCGGCCCGGCATGCAGATCGCCGTCGGCGGCTGCCTCGCCCAGAAGGACCGCGACACCATCGTCAAGCGGGCCCCCTGGGTCGACGTCGTGTTCGGCACGCACAACATCGGCAAGCTGCCGGTGCTGCTGGAGCGCGCCCGCATCCAGGAAGAGGCGCAGGTCGAGATCGCCGAGTCGCTGGAGGCGTTCCCCTCGACGCTGCCCACGCGGCGCGAGAGCGCGTACGCGGCCTGGGTGTCGATCTCCGTGGGCTGCAACAACACCTGCACCTTCTGCATCGTCCCCGCGCTGCGCGGCAAGGAGAAGGACCGCCGCCCCGGCGACATCCTGGCCGAGGTCGAGGCGCTCGTCGCCGAGGGCGTCAGCGAGATCACCCTGCTCGGGCAGAACGTCAACGCCTACGGCTCCGACATCGGCGACCGCGAGGCCTTCTCCAAGCTGCTGCGCGCCTGCGGGAAGATCGAGGGCCTGGAGCGGGTCCGCTTCACCTCGCCGCACCCGCGCGACTTCACCGACGACGTGATCGCCGCCATGGCCGAGACGCCCAACGTGATGCCGCAGCTGCACATGCCCCTGCAGTCCGGTTCGGACACGGTGCTCAAGGCGATGCGCCGCTCGTACCGCCAGGAGCGCTTCCTGAGCATCATCGAAAAGGTGCGCGCCGCCATGCCGGACGCCGCCATCTCCACCGACATCATCGTGGGCTTCCCCGGCGAGACCGAGGAGGACTTCGAGCAGACCATGCACGTGGTGCGCGAGGCGCGCTTCGCGAACGCCTTCACCTTCCAGTACTCCAAGCGCCCCGGCACCCCGGCGGCGACCATGGAGGGGCAGATCCCCAAGGAGGTCGTGCAGGCCCGCTACGAGCGCCTGGTCGCCCTCCAGGAGGAGATCTCCTGGAACGAGAACAAGAAGCAGGTCGGCCGGGTCCTGGAGGTCATGGTCGCCGAGGGCGAGGGCCGCAAGGACGGCTCCACCCACCGCCTCTCCGGCCGTGCCCCCGACAACCGCCTGGTCCACTTCACCAAGCCGGACGAGGACGTGCGCCCGGGCGACGTGGTGACTGTCGAGATCACCTACGCCGCCCCGCACCACCTGCTCGCCGAGGGAGCCGCCAAGGCGGTGCGCCGTACCCGTGCGGGTGACGCCTGGGAGAAGCGCAACGCCGCCGCGGCCGCCAAGCCGGCGGGCGTGATGCTGGGCATCCCGACCATCGGGGCGCCCGCGCCGACCCCCGCCCCGGCCTCCGCGGGCTGCGGCTGCGACTGAGCCCCCGACGGCTGACGTTCCGCCACCACCCCCGGCCCGCTTCGGCGGAGTACCGGGGGTGGGGCGTATCGTTCCGGCCATGCTCGTCGCCGCTGCCGTATGCCCCTGCCCGCCGCTTCTCGTGCCCGAGGTGGCCGCCGGTGCCGCACCGGAACTGGACGGCCTGCGGGCCGCCTGCGCGGACGCCGTGGCCGCCCTCGCGGCCGCCCGGCCCGACCGGCTGATCGTCGTCGGCCCCGCCGACCAGCCCGGCCGGGGACCACACCCGCAGGGCGCCGCGGGGTCCTTCCGGGGCTTCGGCGTGGACGTGGACGTACGCCTCGGACAGGGCGGTCCGGCGGGTGAGCGGGAACTGCCGCTGTCCCTGGCCGTCGCGGCCTGGCTGCTGGAGCGTACGGGCTGGACGGCCGCGCCCGTCGAGGGCCTGGGCGTCGGCGAGCCGCTGGAGGCCGAACGGTGCCTGGAGGCCGGCCGGGAGCTGGCCGAGCGGGCCGAGCGCGTGGCGCTCCTGGTGATGGGCGACGGCAGCGCCTGTCGCACCCTGAAGGCGCCGGGCTATCTCGACGAGCGGGCCGAGCCCTTCGACACCGCCGTCGCACGTGCCCTGGAGACGGCCGACACAGCCGCACTGGCAGCGCTGGACGCGGAGCTCGCCCACGAGCTGAAGGCCGCCGGGCGGGCTTCCTGGCAGGTGCTCGCGGGCGCGGCGGAGGGCGCGGGACTGCGGGGGAAGCTGCTGTACGGCGACGCGCCCTACGGGGTGGGGTACCACGTGGCGTCCTGGGCCTGATTCGGCCCGGCCGGGGCGCAGCGGCCCCGACACGGCGACCGCCGCGGAGCGATGGGCTCCGCGGGCCGGTCGCCGACGGGGTCTCAGAGGGCCTCAGGGGGCTTGGGGCTCCGTACCGCCGCCGTCCTTGCGCTCGCCCTCGTGCTGCTGCGCGAGATCGGCGCCCTTGCCCTTCAACGGGCCGAGCCTGGTCTTGAGCGTGTCCATCAGGCCCATGCCGTCCGCCCCCCTCGTCCTTCTTTGCCGCAACCTACTTACGGGCGCCGTCCCCGGCCTCGCTGTCGGCCGCCGCGTCCGCCGACTGCTGCTTGGGGATGTCCACTCCCTCGGCCGGCTCGTCCGCGGTCTCCTCGGCCTTGGCCTCGGCTGTCTCCTCCGGCTTCTCCTCGGCCGTCTCCGCCGCGTCGGGGGATTCCGCCGTCTGAGTGGCAGCAGAGGCATCTTCCGTTGACGTCGACGACGGCCGACGGAAAATCTTTGACAACACGCCCATATCTACTCCATTACCTTACTGGTGTGAGCGAAATCCCGCCTCGCCCTGAGCGTCCCAAGGGGCCGCTCAGGGGCGCCGATCCGCGAACCGGCTCTCGGAACCTCGCAACAGGCAACGAACCCGTCGGCGTCGCGTCACGTCGCTCGTTCGTGGGGTGCTCGGAAGGTTTGGGACACTGATGCGGTGAGAAACGCAGCTCCAGCACCCCGGGTCATCACCGTCGTCGGTCCCACGGCGGCAGGCAAGTCCGATCTCGGCGTCGCCCTCGCCCGGCACCTGGGCGGCGAGGTGGTCAACGCCGACTCCATGCAGCTCTACCGCGGCATGGACATCGGCACAGCCAAGCTGACCATGGAGGAGCGGCAGGGCGTACCGCACCACCTGCTCGACATCTGGGACGTCACCGAGGCCGCGAGCGTCGCCGAGTACCAGCGGCTGGCCCGGGCGGAGATCGACAAGCTGCTCGCCGAAGGGCGCACCCCCGTGCTCGTCGGCGGCTCCGGGCTCTACATCAAGGGCACCATCGACGCGATGGACTTCCCCGGCACCGACCCGGCCGTGCGCGCCCGGCTGGAGGGCGAACTGGAGCAGCAGGGCCCCGGCGCCCTGCACGCGCGCCTCGCCGCCGCGGACCCGGAGGCCGCCCGCGCCATCCTGCCCGGCAACGGCCGGCGCATCGTGCGCGCCCTTGAGGTCATCGAGCTGACCGGACGGCCCTTCACCGCCAACCTGCCGGGCGAAGAGCCGGTGTACGACGCGCTGCAGATCGGCGTCGACGTCGAGCGCCCCGAACTGGACGAGCGCATCACCGTACGGGTCGACCGCATGTGGGAGGCGGGACTGGTCGACGAGGTGCGCGCGTTGGAGCGCGAAGGGCTCCGCGAGGGGCGCACGGCCTCGCGCGCGCTGGGCTACCAGCAAGTGCTCTCCTTCCTCGCGGGGGAGTGCGACGAGGACGCCGCCCGCGCCGAGACCGTACGGGCCACCAAGCGCTTCGCCCGGCGGCAGGACTCGTGGTTCCGGCGGGATTCGCGCGTGCACTGGCTGAGCGGCGCCGCCGACCGGCGGGCGGAACTGGCCGAGCAAGCGCTGGCGTTGGTCGAACGGGCGGTCACAGCCTGATCACGTGATGGCATCGGGACGCTCCGCACGCCGTTCGCGCCTTCTCCGACGTGCCATCATCAAACCTCGATCGAGCCGTGAAGTCCGGGTTGGGAGGGCGCGTGGCGATGGAGGCCGGCCCTCGTGACAGACCGCAGCAGCCGCGCAGGGGACACCTCCCGGCAGTGGCCGGGGGAGAACCGGAAACACTGACTCCGGATGGGCCGGAGGACGACGCCGCGACCGCCCCGGACGTCACCGCCCCCGCGTCCTTCCGCGAACTGCGCCCGCAGCGCAGGTTGCGCGCCTGGCAGCTCGCTCCGATCGTCGTGCTCGCCGCTATCGGCTCGCTGATGTTCGCCTTCCCGCTCGCCTTCGAATTCGGCGACGGCGGCCCCGTCGTCGCCATGCTCGGCCTCCTCCTCAGCTGCTGCGCTGCAGGCTGGGGCGTGATGGCGGCCCGCCGGGTCGGCTACACCTGGCCCGGCCTGCCGCCGCGCGGCTCCGGGCGCCGCCCGGACTGGCGGTACGTGGCCTTGTACACGGCCCTCGTCGCCCTGGTGGTCGTCCTCGCCGTCTGGCGTGTGGCGCGCCTGCGCTGACACTGCGGGCCCGGCAGGAAGCGCTGTCGGTGGTCCCCCGTACCATCGAAACGTGAGCACTGCGCAGATCCCCTTCCTCAAGGGACACGGCACCGAGAACGACTTCGTGATCATCCCGGACCACGAGGGGCGCATCGAGCTGTCCCCGGCCGCGGTCGCCCGGCTCTGCGACCGGCGCGCGGGCATCGGCGCCGACGGCGTGCTGCACGTCGTGCGCTCCGCCGCGCACCCCGAGGCGCACGCGATGGCGGCCGAGGCGGAGTGGTTCATGGACTACCGCAATGCCGACGGCAGCATTGCCGAGATGTGCGGCAATGGCCTGCGCGTCTTCGCGCACTACCTGGAGCGGGCCGGCCTGGCGGAGCCGGGCGACATGACGATCGCCACGCGCGCGGGCATCCGCCGCGCCCACGTCGCCAAGCCGGGCCCCGACGGCGAGCCGGGCGACATCACCACCGGCATGGGCCGCGCGCTCCTCCCCGAGGGCGAGGTCACCGTCACCGTGGACGGCCGCACCCGGCCCGCTCGCAACGTCAACATGGGCAATCCGCACGCCGTCACCTTCGTCGACGACCTCGCCGACGCCGGCGACCTGCGGACCGCACCCGGCGTCAGCCCTGC
Source organism: Streptomyces olivoverticillatus (assembly GCF_014203555.1). GTDB lineage: Bacteria > Actinomycetota > Actinomycetes > Streptomycetales > Streptomycetaceae > Streptomyces > Streptomyces olivoverticillatus. The sequence goes on from NZ_JACHJH010000009.1 coordinate 44,881, forward strand.
CTCCGCCTACCCGGACGGCACGAACGTGGAGTTCGTCGTCGACCGGGGCCCGCGCCACGTCGCCCTGCGCGTCCACGAGCGCGGCTCCGGCGAGACCCGCTCCTGCGGCACCGGCGCGTGCGCGGTGATGGTCGCGACGGCCCGCCGGGACGGCGCCGACCCGGCCGTGCTCGGCCACCCCGTCACCTACACCGTGGACGTCCCCGGCGGGCGGCTGGTGATCAGCGAGAGCCCGGACGGCGCCATCGAGATGACCGGCCCGGCCGTCATCATCGCCGAGGGCACCTTCGACGCCTCCCGGATGGGTGTGTCCTGGACGGACGCCGCGGCCTGACGGGCGCCCGCCGGTAGGCCGCGCGCCGCATCACACCTCCGCCCGCCGCCGTCGATTTCCGACGGTCCGGCTCCCTCGAATGGGTGATCCGTTTCACTCTGGGCGAGAGCGGGTGAGCGGTGCGTGATGGGCTCGGTAGCATCAAGCACCGGTCTGGAGGCGCGAGCCGACCGCCGGTCGACGCTGCCGGAGGTGCCCATGAGCGCAGAGGCCACGAATGCAGGTGCTCCCGGCCGCAAGCGCGGCCGCCGCATCGACCTGAGACGCCTCGGGCGGGCGGCCCTCAGCGGCTCCGGCGCCCGCGGCCGCCTCCCCGATGCCATCGACCACGTCGCCAAGGTGCACCGCGCCCACCATCCCGGCGCGGACCTCGACCCGCTGCGCCGGGCCTACGTCCTGGCCGAGTCCTCCCACCGCGGCCAGATGCGCAAGAGCGGCGAGCCGTTCATCACGCACCCGCTCGCCGTCACCCTCATCCTCGCCGAACTGGGCGCCGAGACCACCACGTTGACAGCCTCCCTGCTGCACGACACCGTCGAGGACACCGAGGTGACGCTCGATCAGGTGGGGGAGCAGTTCGGCGAAGAGGTCCGCTATCTCGTCGACGGCGTCACCAAACTGGAGAAGGTCGACTACGGGGCGGCCGCCGAGCCCGAGACCTTCCGCAAGATGCTGGTGGCCACCGGCAACGACGTCCGCGTGATGTCGATCAAGCTCGCCGACCGCCTGCACAACATGCGCACCCTCGGCGTCATGCGCCCCGAGAAACAGGCCCGCATCGCCAAGGTCACCCGCGACGTGCTGATCCCGCTGGCCGAACGGCTGGGCGTCCAAGCCCTCAAGGTCGAGCTGGAAGACCTGGTCTTCGCCATCCTCCACCCCGAGGAGTACACCCGCACGCGCGACCTCGTCCTCGCCCACGCGGGCCGCCCCGACCCTCTGGAGGCGACCGCGGTGCGGGTGCGCGCCGTCCTGCGCGAAGCGGGCGTCTGCGCCGAAGTGCTCGTCCGCCGCAGACACTTCGTCTCCGTCCACCGGGTGCTCCTCAAACGCGGCGAGCTCACCGGCTCCGACCTCGGCAGACTGCTCGTCCTGGTCACGGAGGACGCCGACTGCTACGCGGTCCTCGGCGAACTGCACACCTGCTTCACCCCGTTCATCTCGGAGTTCAAGGACTTCATCGCCGTCCCGAAGTTCAACCTCTACCAGTCGCTGCACACCGCCGTCGCCGGTGACGGCGGCCACGCGGCGGAAGTCCTCATCCGCACCCACCAGATGCACCGCGTCGCCGAAGCCGGCGTGATCGCCCTGGGCAATCCCTACGCGGCACCCGACGCCCCCGACGCCGCGGACGGCGAGCGGGCCGACCCCACCCGCCCCGGCTGGCTCTCCCGCCTCCTGGAATGGCAGCGCGCCACGCCCGACCCTGACACCTTCTGGAGCTCGCTCCGCGACGAGCTGGCGCAGGACCGGGAAGTCACCGTCTTCCGGGCCGACGGCGGCACCATCGGCCTCCCGGCCGGCTCCAGCTGTGTCGACGCCGCCTACGCGCAGTACGGCGACGGCGCCCACCACTGCATCGGCGCCCGCGTCAACGGCCGGCTGGCCTCCCTGGGCACGGTCCTGCGCGACGGCGACGTGCTGCACCTGCTGATGTCGCCCGACACCGTCTCCGGGCCGTCCCCCGACTGGCTCGAGCACGCCCGCACCCCCGCCGCCCGGATCGCCATCGATCGCTGGCTGTCCACCCACCCCGCGCCCGACCCCGCCGCCCCCCAGGCGCCGCCCACGCCCCCGGCGCCGGGCCTGCCGAGGTCCGCCCCGCGCGCCGCCACCCGCGCCACGCAGGGCCCCGTCAGGGTCGTCGAGGGGACCGGGCCGACGGCCGCCGGCATCCGCCTGGCCGGCTGCTGCACGCCCGTACCGCCCGATGAGGTCACCGGTTTCACCGTCCGCGGCGGCACTGTGACCGTGCACCGCGCGCACTGCCCGGCGGTGGACCGCATGGTGACCGCGGGGCGCCACCCGGTGGAGGTGCACTGGCGCAATCAGGACGGTGCGTGCGGCGCCGACTACCGGGTGACACTGCGGGCGGAGTCGTTCAGCAGGCCCCATCTGCTCGCCGACCTGACCGAGGTCATCGCGGCGAAGGGCGCGGCCGTCATCTCGGCGGCCGTCGAGCCCCCGCACGAGCAGCGCGTCCGGCACACCTACACCCTCCAACTGCCCGATGCCGCCCAACTGCCCGACCTGATGCGCGCGATGCGCCGCGTCCCGGGGGTCTACGACGTCGAGCGCGCGGGCCGCCAAGTGGCCGCCGTGCCCCTGTAGCGGCGGCAGGGGGCGTACGGGCGCGGGCGCCCTGCGGCCGTAGTACGGAGGGCGGTTGGGCGCTCGGGCCGGCGGTGGACGGCGTTCCGAGCGGGCGTGACACTCCACTCGTATGTGTCGGCATGGCACTTCGTATGACCATCGCAGACGCTCGTACGGGTGGGGCGGCGTCGTGCCGCCACCCTCCGGCGGCCGCGCGCTGATAGCGGTGGACGCATGCCGTACTCACCCGGGAAGCGTTCCCCTCAGCGTCGGTGGTCCGCCCGCCGCCGTGCCGCCGTCGCCACCGCCGTCGCAGCACTGCTTCTCGGGGCCGCCGCGCCACCCCCCACCCCCCTCGGCATCGGCGACCGGCTCTTCCCCGCCCTCGGCAACCCCGGCTTCGACGTCACCGACTACGACATCGCCTTCGACTACCGCGCCAACGACCAGCCGCTCGACGCCGTCACCACCGTCGTCGCCCGCGCCACCGCCGATCTGGACCGCTTCAACCTCGACTTCACCCGCGGCAGCATCACCTCGGTCGTCGTCAACGGCCTGCCCGCCCAATTCACCCCCGTCGGGGAAGACGTGGCGATCACCCCGGCGCACCGCGTGCCGTCGGGCGGAACGTTCACCGTCACCGTCCGGCACACGAGCGACCCGCGCGGCGACGGCGACGGGGGCTGGGTGCGGACCACCGACGGACTGGTCATGGCCAACCAGGCGGACGCCGCCCATCACATCTTCCCCAGCAGCGATCACCCCTCCGACAAGGCCACGTTCACCTTCCGCGTCACCGCCCCCAAGGACCTCACGGTGGTCGCCAATGGCATGCGGCTCGGCCGCAACACCAAGGGCGAGAACACCACCTGGACGTACCGGACCCTCCACCCCATGGCCACCGAACTCGCCCAGGTCTCCATCGGCCGCTCCGCCGTGCCGGAGCGCTCGGGCCCGCACGGGCTGCGTGTGCGGGACGTGGTGCCCGCCGACGAACGGTCCGCGCTGGAGAAGTGGACGGAGAAGACCCCCGACCAGATCGCCTGGATGGAAGGGAAGGTCGGGCCGTACCCCTTCGAGACCTACGGCGTGCTGATCGCCGACGCCTCGACCGGGTTCGAGCTGGAGACCCAGACCCTCTCGCTCTTCGAACGAGGCCTCTTCAGCACCACCGCGCTGCCCGCCTGGTACGTCGAGGCGGTCATGGTCCACGAACTGGCCCACCAGTGGTTCGGCGACAGCGTCAGCCCGCGCACCTGGTCGGACCTGTGGCTCAACGAGGCCCACGCCACCTGGTACGAGGCGCTGTACGCCCAGGAGAAGGCCGGGAAGAAGATGGACGACCGGATGCGCGCCGCCTACGGCCTGTCCGACCAGTGGCGGGCAGACGGCGGGCCGCCCGCGGCCCCCAAGGGGCCCGTCCCCGGCAAGAAGGTCAGCATCTTCCGGCCGGTCGTCTACGACGGCAGCGCACTCGTCCTCTACGCGCTCCGGCAGAGGATCGGGGCGTCCGCCTTCGAGCGGCTGGAGCGGGAGTGGGTGGCGGCTCACCGCGACGCCACCGCGACCACCGCCGATTTCGTCGCCCTCGCCTCCCGCGTCTCCGGCCGGGATCAGTCCGCCTTCCTCCACGCCTGGCTGTACGGGCAGCGGACGCCGCCCATGCCCGGCCACCCCGACTGGAAGGCCGCGGCGAAACCCGCGTGACGCTCCGGCGGCGGCATGGGACCATCAACGGGTCGGCGGCGCCGTCGTGCCCGGGAATCTCCCGGGCCCCTCGGACGTTGCCGTCACTGGAAGCCCTGCCATGGGGGCAGGCCCCTTCCGAGTACCTCTCAACGATGCAAAGGATCAAATGACCTCCTCTTCTTCCTTTCCCCAGGACCGGCAGAGTCTCCCGGAGAGCCTTCGGGCCGACGCCCTGATGGAAGAGGACGTCGCCTGGAGCCACGAGATCGACGGGGAGCGCGACGGCGAGCAGTACGACCGCTCCGAGCGGGCGGCGCTGCGGCGTGTAGCGGGTCTGTCCACCGAGCTGGAGGACGTCACCGAGGTCGAGTACCGGCAGCTGCGCCTGGAGCGCGTGGTGCTGGTCGGCGTCTGGACGTCCGGCACGGTGCGGGACGCGGAGAACTCGCTGGCCGAGCTCGCGGCCCTCGCCGAGACCGCGGGCGCCCTCGTGCTCGACGGAGTGATCCAGCGCCGCGACAAGCCCGACCCGGCCACCTACATCGGCTCCGGCAAGGCCCAGGAGCTGCGGGACGTCGTCCTGGAGTCCGGCGCCGACACCGTCGTCTGCGACGGTGAGCTCAGCCCCGGCCAGCTGATCCAGCTGGAGGACGTCGTCAAGGTGAAGGTGGTCGACCGCACCGCCCTGATCCTCGACATCTTCGCTCAGCACGCGAAGTCCCGGGAGGGCAAGGCCCAGGTCTCCCTGGCGCAGATGCAGTACATGATGCCGAGGCTGCGCGGCTGGGGTCAGTCGCTGTCCCGGCAGATGGGTGGCGGTGGCTCCGGTTCGTCCGGCGGCGGCATGGCCACGCGTGGTCCCGGTGAGACCAAGATCGAGACGGACCGGCGGCGGATCCGCGAGAAGATGGCGAAGATGCGCCGGGAAATCGCGGAGATGAAGACCGGCCGCGACATCAAGCGCCAGGAGCGCCGGCGCAACAAGGTCCCCTCGGTCGCCATCGCCGGTTACACCAACGCCGGGAAGTCCTCGCTGCTCAACCGCCTCACCGGCGCCGGCGTGCTGGTGGAGAACGCCCTGTTCGCCACCCTGGACCCGACCGTGCGCCGGGCCGAGACGCCCAGCGGGCGGCTCTACACCCTCGCGGACACCGTCGGATTCGTCCGGCACCTGCCGCACCACCTGGTCGAGGCCTTCCGTTCGACCATGGAGGAGGTCGGTGACTCCGACCTGATCCTGCACGTGGTGGACGGCTCGCACCCGGCGCCGGAGGAGCAGCTGGCCGCCGTGCGCGAGGTGATCCGCGACGTCGGCGCGCTCGACGTGCCGGAGATCGTGGTGATCAACAAGGCGGATGCCGCCGATCCGCTCGTCCTGCAGCGGCTGCTGCGCATAGAGAAGCACTCGATCGCGGTGTCGGCACGGACCGGCATGGGCATCGAGCAGCTGCTCGCCCTGATCGATGCGGAGCTGCCCCGCCCCGCCGTCGAGATCGAGGCGCTCGTGCCGTACACGCACGGCTCCCTGGTCGCCCGGGTCCACGCCGACGGCGAGGTGATCTCCGAGGAGCACACCCCGGAGGGCACGCTGCTCAAGGCGCGGGTGCACGAGGAGCTCGCCGCGGAGCTCCAGCGCTACGTGCCGGCGGCGCGCGGCTGAGTCCGCAGCCCCTGCCGAACGGCATGAAGAAGCCCTCTCCCGGATGCCGGGAGAGGGCTTCTTCGGTTGGCTGCGGTCAGCCGGTCACCCCTGGTTGGCGAACTTCTGGCTCAGCGCGTCGTAGACGCCCTTCGCCTCCGGGCCCAGGCGCGGACCCGCCAGCCAAGTGGAGTTGGCCGGGCCGATCGAGGTGTTGGAGACCAGCACCACCTGGCCGTCGGGCGACTTGGCGAACCAGCCGCCGCCGGACGAACCACCGGTCATGGTGCAGCCGATCCGGTACATCGTCGGCTGCGCCGGGTCGATCGTCAGCCGGCCCGGCTTGTCGATGCAGTCGTACATCTTCTGGCCGTCGAAGGGCGGCGCGGCCGGGTAGCCCCAGGCACCCATGCTCTGGATGGACTTCACCTGCGGGGTGCTGAAGTCGACGGTCAGGGCGTTGCCGACCGTCTCCTCCAGGGACTTGCCGGTGCCGTTCTCCGACTTCACGTGCAGCACGGAGAAGTCGTACGGGGCGCCGGCGCCACCGGTCTCGGCACCCTGGTTGATCCACTGCGAGGAGGTCTGGGCCCAGTCCGCCCACCACACGCCGTAGGGTGCGACGTCCTGCACCGGCGCGCTGTTGACCTGCGAGGCGGGCAGGCCCTGGTCGTTGTACGAGGGCACGAAGGCGATGTTGCGGTACCAGCCGCCGCTCTTGCCGGCGTGCACGCAGTGGCCCGCGGTCCACACCATGTTGGACTTGCCCGGGTGTGCCGGGTCCTTGACGACCGTCGCCGAGCAGACCATGTGGCCCTCGGGGCTGTCGAAGAAGACCTTGCCGACCGGGGCGGCGTTGTTGTGGTAGGGCAGGCTGACGGCCTTGGCCTCGACCGGAGTCGGCTCCGGGTCGGTGACGCCCTGGTCGCTCGACGAACCGGCGCCCGGCGCCGTGCCCGGCGCGCTCTTGCCGGCCAGCGTCTTGTCGCTGGAGTGGGCGTCCTTCATCGTGTCGGGCTTCCAGTGGCCCTTGATGATGGGGTTGATGAAGTCGTGGGCCTCACGGAGCCACTGGTCCTTGTCCCAGTTCTTCCAGGCTCCGCTCTTCCACTTCTGCTTCCACTTCTCGAGATCCTTGGCGGGGATGCCCTTGGGGAGCGAGGGGAAGTCGTCGCCGCCCTTCGAAGTGGCGGCGGCGCTGGCCTGCTTGTCGCTTCCCGCGGCGTTGTCGTCGGACGGGCCGCACGCAGTGGCGGTCAGCGCCAACGCGGCGGTGAGAGCGGCCGCGGCCAGGGCCGACCGGCGTGTGGATGGCATGGAGTGGGCTCCCCCTGAGTGATCCGTACGTGTTGTCATCGATGCTCGTCAAATGCCCGTTGTGTACGCGCACCTGATGTGAACTTGTCATGCACCGGCCCTGGTGAGGGCAGGGCCCCACTATGCCGGTGCCGAGTCAGACGGGGACGGGCGGGTCCTCGGTTCCGGTTCGAAGGATCTTGTGTCGGAGCCGTGATCCGTGGCCCGCGGCGTCGTTGGTACGTACGGGGGACACCCGACCAACGTTCAGCACCAGCAGGAGGAACCCGAGCCGTGACCCTGACCCGGCCACCGCAGACGCAGCCGTCGCCGACGGCCCAGGAGGGCATCCTGCGGCGGCAGTCGTCACGCGAGTCGGCGGCCCGCACGTACGCGAGGTCGCTGCCGATCGTGCCGGTGCGGGCCCGCGGGCTGACGATCGAGGGCGCCGACGGCCGCCGCTACCTCGACTGCCTCTCCGGCGCCGGTTCGCTGGCGCTCGGTCACAACCACCCCGTCGTGCTGGAAGCCATCCGCTCCGTGCTCGACTCCGGCGCCCCCCTGCACGTGCTCGACCTGGCCACGCCCGTGAAGGACACCTTCACCAGTGAGCTGTTCGGCACCCTCCCGCCGGGGCTGGCCGATTCGGCCCGGATCCAGTTCTGCGGACCGGCCGGCACGGACGCGGTGGAAGCCGCCCTCAAGCTCGTCCGCACGGCGACGGGCCGCGAGGGGCTGCTCGCCTTCTCCGGCGCCTACCACGGGATGACGGCCGGAGCGCTGGCCGTGTCCGGCCAGGGGCCCAGCGTCCGGGTCGGCAGGCTGCCGTTCCCGCAGGATCACCGCTGCCCCTTCGGCGTCGGCGGCCCGACCGGAGCACACCTGGCGGCGCGGCTCGCCGAGAGCATGCTGGACGACCCCCGCAGCGGGGTGCGGGAGCCCGCGGGCGTCATCGTCGAGCCCGTCCAGGGAGAAGGCGGCGTGCTGCCCGCGCCCGACGCCTGGCTGCGCCGGATGCGCGAGATCACCCGGGCCCGCTCCATCCCGCTGATCGCCGACGAGGTGCAGACCGGCGTCGGCCGGACCGGCGCCTTCTGGGCCGTCGAGCACAGCGGTGTCGTCCCGGACGTGATGGTGCTCTCGAAGGCCATCGGCGGCAGCCTGCCGCTGGCCGTCATCGTCTACCGCGAAGAGCTCGACGCCTGGCAGCCCGGCGCCCACGCAGGCACCTTCCGCGGCAATCAACTCGCCATGGCGGCCGGCACCGCGACCCTGCGCTACGTCAGGGAGAACGGACTGGCGGGCCGTGCGGCCGTGTTGGGCGAGCGGATGCTCGACCGGCTGCGGCGGCTGGCGCGCGAGCACGACTGCGTGGGGGAGGTGCGCGGCCGCGGACTGATGATCGGTGTGGAGCTGGTCGACCCCGAGGCGGCACCCGCCGGCCGGGACGGCGACCCGGGGCCGGCGGATACGTGGGGCGACGGCGCAGGTGGTGGCGCGAGCGGTGGCGCGGGCGCCCCCTTGACCCCGAGCGCGCCGGCTCCCCTGCCCGCCGCGCCCGCGCTCGCCGCCGCCGTGCAGCAGGAGTGCCTGCGCCGCGGCCTGATCGTCGAACTGGGCGGCCGGCACTCCTGCGTGGTCCGGCTGCTGCCGCCCCTGACCATCACCGACGAGCAGGCCGAAGCGGTCCTCGACCGGCTGTCCGACGCCATCGCCGCCGTCTCCCGCACCGCCCCCCGACTCCCCACCCCCCGAACGCCGAAGGAGGCAGGCGCCGCATCCCCGGCCGCACGGCCGTGACATGGGCGCCGCACACCGCATGAGCGCATCCCCCCACACCGATGCGTCCACCGGCCGGGACCGCGACCCGGCCCGGCAGCCGCACCCCCCGGTCGCCGCGGTGCCCCACCAGAGCGCCCCCCGCGCCGAGCCGCCCGGCGCCCTCCCGTCGGCCGCCGAGCCGCTGGACCACCCCGACCCGGCCACCGCCGCGGACGCCGCCGCAGTGGAGAACCTCCTGCGGTGCTGGGTCCGCGAGAACGGCGTCGAACGCCCCCACGGCGACACCCTCTACCTGCCGTTCAACGCCAGCGGCACCGCTCTCAGCGTGCCCGTGCGCTACTGGTCGGCCACCGGAGTGCACCGCTTCGGCCCCGTCACCCTCACCGGCGGCCCCGACGACGCCCAGCCCTTCGAAGCCGTCACCCTCGCCGCCCTGCTCGGCCGCGAAGCCGCCCACCGCGCCGCTCGCGCGGGAGACCCCCTCGACTGGAACGGGGCCGAACTCGTGGGCCGCGTCGCCGACTCGGTCCGCCGCACCACCGCCTTCCTCACCGACCGGCGCACCCACCCGGCCGACCCGGATGGCGGAGACCTCTTCCTCTACGGAGAGCAGTCCCTCCTCCTCGGCCACCCCCTGCACCCCACCCCCAAGAGCCGCGAGGGCCTCTCGGACGCCGAAACACGCGACTACTCCCCGGAGCTGCGCGGCCGCTTCCCCCTGCACTGGCTCGCCGTCCACCGCTCCGTACTGGCCTGCGACTCCGCCTGGACCGAGCGCGGCCGCGCCGTCGACGCCCCCACCCTGGCCGCCCGGATCGCCGGACCGGAGCTGCGGTTCCCCCCGGAGACCGTCCCCCTGCCGCTGCACCCCTGGCAGGCCCGCGACATCCGCCACCGCCCGGCCGTCACGGGGCTCTTCGAGGCCGGGCTGCTCCACGACCTCGGCCCCCACGGCGATCTCTGGTACCCCACCTCCTCCGTCCGCACCCTGCACCGCCCCGGCGCCCCCGCCATGCTCAAGCTCTCGCTGGGCCTGCGCATCACCAACTCCCGCCGGGAGAACCTCCGCAAGGAGCTGCACCGCGGCGTCGAAGTGCACCGGCTGCTGCGCAGCGGCCTCGCCGAGAGCTGGCGCGCGGCATGCCCCGGCGGCCTCGGCTTCGACATCGTGCGCGACCCCGCCTGGCTCGCCGTCGACGCCCCGGACGGCGCCCCGCTGCCCGGCCTCGACGTCATCGTCCGGCACAACCCCTTCGGCCCCGGCGACGATGCCGTGTGCCTCGCCGGGCTGGTCTCGCCGCGCCCCTGGCCGGGGCACGCGGCCCCCGGCGGGCACCCCGCCGTCCGCTCCCGCCTCGCCGATACCGTGGCCCGGCTCGCCCAGCGCACCGGGCGGCCGGCCGGCGCCGTCTCCGCGGAGTGGTTCCTGCGCTATCTCGAAGCGGTCGTCCGCCCCATGCTCTGGCTCGACGGCGAAGCGGGCATCGCCCTGGAGGCACACCAGCAGAACACGCTCGTCCTCCTGGACCAGGACGGCTGGCCGGTCGGCGGCCGCTACCGCGACAACCAGGGCTACTACTACCGCGAATCCCACCGCGCCGTCCTCGAACAGCGGCTCCCCGGCATCGGCAAGGAGAGCGACACCTTCGTCTCCGACGAGGTCGCCGACGAACGGTTCGCCTACTACCTCGGGATCAACAACATCCTCGGCCTGATCGGCGCCTTCGGTGCCCAGCGGCTGGCCGACGAGCAGATCCTGCTGGCGGCGCTGCGCCGCTTCCTCAAGGACGCCGCCTGCGGCCCCGCCCGCACCCGCTCCACGCTTCCTGGCCACCTGCTCGAAGCACCCACCCTGCGCTGCAAGGCGAACATGCTGACCCGGCTGCACGGCCTCGACGAACTCGCCGGGCCCGTCGATGGCCAGTCCGTATACGTCACCATCGGCAACCCTCTCGTCGCGTCGGCGGGGTGAGCGCGGATGCACGACGCTCCTACGGACATCAGCGCGGCAGCCGGTACGGACCCCGCCACGGAAGACACCGTCGAACTGCGGCTGACCGAAGAGCTCGTCGAGCTCACGGCCTGCGACCGTCCGGGCCCCCCGGCTCCGGCGCACCGCGGCCCCGGCCTCCTGAACGGACTGGGCGACTGGGGCCCCGTGGACACCGAAGCGGGCCCCTTCCGGCTCGTACCGGTGCGCATCGAGCGCGACGTGCGGCTGATCACCCAGTGGATGAACGATCCGGTGGTCGCCGCCTTCTGGGGGCTGGCCGGCCCCGAGACCGTCACCGCCGGCCATCTGCGTGCCCAGCTGGACGGGGACGGGCGCAGCGTCCCCTGCCTGGGCGTGCTCGCCGGAGTGCCCATGAGCTACTGGGAGGTCTACCGCGCGGATCTCGACCCCCTCGCCCGGCACTACCCGGCCCGGCCGCACGACACGGGGGTGCACCTCCTCGTCGGCAGGGTCGCCGACCGGGGGAGGGGGATCGGCACCCGGCTGCTGCGCACGGTGGCGGACATGATCTTCGACCACCGGCCGTCCTGCGGGCGCGTCGTCGCGGAGCCGGACCTGCGCAACACCCCCTCCGTCGCCGCCTTCCTCGGGGCGGGCTTCCGGCTGACCGGGGAGGTCGACCTGCCCGGCAAGCGCGTGGCGTTGATGATCCGCGACCGTGCCCTGCGTCCGGTCCTCTAGCGGCAGGGGCGGCGTGAGAGCCCGAAGAAAGCGCATCCCGCACGCGATGTCAGTGCCGCCCCGTAGGCTGGCCACGCTATGACTGCCTCCTCCAAGCCCTCCCTCCCCGACCTGCTGCACGCCGCCGTCACCGCCGTCGGGGGCGCCGAGCGTCCCGGCCAGGTCGCCATGGCCGAAGCCGTGGCCGACGCCATCGACACCGGCTCCCACCTGCTCGTACAGGCCGGCACCGGCACCGGCAAGTCGCTCGGCTATCTGGTGCCGGCCCTGGCGCACGGCGAGCGCGTCGTCGTCGCGACGGCCACGCTCGCGCTCCAGCGCCAGCTCGTCGAGCGCGATCTTCCGCGGACGGTGGATGCGCTACATCCGCAGCTGCGCCGCCGCCCGGAATTCGCCATGCTCAAGGGCCGGTCGAACTACCTGTGTCTGCACCGGCTCCACGAGGGAGTGCCCCAGGAAGAGGAGGAGGGGCTCTTCGATCCGTTCGAGGCGGCGGCGCCCTCCAGCAAGCTCGGCAAGGACCTGCTGCGGTTGCGCGACTGGGCGGACGAGACGGAGACCGGCGACCGTGACGATCTGACGCCGGGCGTCTCCGACCGCGCCTGGTCCCAGGTCTCCGTCACCTCGCGGGAGTGCCTGGGCGCCTCCAAGTGCGCGTACGGCGCGGAGTGCTTCGCCGAGGCGGCCCGCGAGCGCGCCAAGCTCGCCGAGGTCGTCGTCACCAACCACGCCCTGCTCGCCATCGACGCGATCGAGGGTGCCCCGGTGCTGCCGGGCCATGAGGTACTGATCGTCGACGAGGCCCATGAGCTGGTCTCCCGGGTCACCGGCGTCGCCACCGGAGAGCTCACCCCCGGCCAGGTCAACCGCGCCGTGCGGCGGGCCGCCAAGCTCGTCGACGAGAAGGCGGCGGACGCGCTGCAGACGGCGGCCGAGAGCTTCGAGCGCCTGATGGAGCTCGCCCTGCCGGGCCGCCTGGAGGAGATCCCCGAGGACCTGGGCTTCTGCCTGATGGCCCTGCGGGATGCTGCCCGTACGGTCATCACGGCGCTCGGCAACACCCGCGACAAGTCCGTCCAGGACGAGGACGCCGTCCGCAAGCAGGCCCTGGCCTCCGTGGAGAACATCCACGCGGTCGCCGAGCGCATCGTGGAGGGCTCGGAGTACGACGTCGTCTGGTACGAGCGGCACGACCGCTTCGGGGCGTCGCTGCGCGTGGCCCCGCTGTCGGTCTCGGGGCTACTGCGCGAGAAGCTCTTCAACGAGCGCTCGGTGGTCCTGACCTCGGCCACGCTCAAGCTGGGCGGCGATTTCAACGGCGTCGGGGCATCCCTGGGGCTCGCCCCCGAGGGCGTCGAGGGGGATGACGTCCCGCAGTGGAAGGGCGTGGACGTCGGCTCGCCCTTCGACTATCCGAAGCAGGGCATCCTCTACGTCGCCCAGCATCTGCAGCAGCCCGGCCGCGAGGGCAGCCGCACGGACATGCTGGACGAGCTGACCGAGCTGGTGGAGGCGGCCGGCGGCCGTACGCTCGGGCTGTTCTCCTCGATGCGGGCCGCGCAGGCGGCGGCCGAGGAGCTGCGCGGGCGGCTGGACGTGCCCATTCTGCTGCAGGGCGAGGAGACGCTCGGCGAGCTCATCCGGGCCTTCGCGGCAGATCCGCGGACCTGCCTGTTCGGCACTCTCTCCCTGTGGCAGGGCGTCGACGTGCCCGGGGCGAGCTGTCAGCTGGTGGTCATGGACCGGGTGCCCTTCCCGCGCCCCGACGACCCGCTGATGAGCGCCCGGCAGCGCGCCGTGGAGGAGGGGGGCGGCAATGGCTTCATGGCCGTCGCCGCCACGCACGCCGCGCTGCTGATGGCCCAGGGAGCGGGCCGTCTGGTGCGGGCCTCGGGGGACCGCGGCGTCGTCGCCGTCCTCGACCCGAGGCTGGCGAAGGCGCGCTACGGCTCCTTCCTCAGGGCTTCCATGCCGGATTTCTGGTACACCACGGACCGTAACCAGGCGCGACGCTCCCTGGCCGCGATCGACGCCCAGGCCAAGGCCGAGGGGCGGTAGGGCGCAGGGCAGGCGCAGCGGGCGGCAGGGCTGCACAAAGAAGAGCCCCGGAACCGGCGCAGTTGGTTCCGGGGCCCGGCCAGGGGCGTTCTCACACCCTGCGCAGCACCGCCACGACCTTGCCCAGAATGGTCGCCTCATCGCCGGGGATCGGCTGGTAGGAGGCGTTGTGCGGGAGCAGCCAGACATGGCCGTCCTCCCGCTTGAAGCGCTTGACCGTCGCCTCGCCGTCGAGCATCGCGGCCACGATGTCGCCGTTCTCCGCCACCGGCTGGCGGCGGACCGTGACCCAGTCGCCGTCGCAGATCGCGGCTTCGATCATGGAGTCACCGACGACTTTGAGAACGAACAGCTCGCCGTCGCCCACCAGTTGGCGGGGGAGAGGGAAGACGTCCTCCACGGACTCCTCGGCCAGGATCGGACCGCCGGCGGCGATCCGGCCGACCAGGGGCACGTAGGAGGCGGCGGGCTTGCCGGTGGTGTCCGTCGGCTGGGTGCTCGGCTGGTCGGAGCCGCGCACCTCGTAGGCGCGGGGCCGGTGCGGGTCCCGCCGGAGGAAGCCCTTGCGCTCGAGGGCCATCAGCTGATGAGCGACGGAAGAGGTGCTGGACAGCCCCACCGCCTGGCCGATCTCGCGCATGGACGGTGGGTAGCCGCGGCGCTGGACGGAGTCCCGGATGACCTCGATCACGCGGCGCTGCCGGTCGGTGAGACCGGAGCTGTCGGCACGGATTCCCGGTGGCCGTCCAGGGAGTGAGCGGGCCGGCTTCTGCCCCTCGGCGTTCATGGCTGCGTCATTCATCGGGTGTGCCTGGTCGAGTCGATTCTGGGAGCGGTCCTGGGCGGTGATGGTGGCGCTGTCTGCGGTGGTGGTCACGTCGGCCCCTCTCGAGATGGTCTCTCCCTGGCTGGACAACGGTAGTTGCTTTCGAAAGGTTGCGCCAAACACACGTTCGAGTGAAATATCGCGGAATGGCTGACGTGATCAGACCTGAGGGTGTACGGGCGGAGATCAATTCGCCCTATTACGGTACTCTTCAGGGCGAAGTCGAAGGCCTCGGAGTGCGCCACCGGCGGGTCGCGCCGTAGCCCGTTCGAGCCGCGCTCCGAGGAGCTCCCGGTCCGTGGTGGCGACGCCGGGCACGGCGTCCGGGGCGGGCCGCCGGGCCGCGTCCAGTGTGGCATCAGTGGCTCCAGGTAGGGCCTCCAGGGCCCCTCTGGTGGCTGCGTGCCAAGTCTGCGCGATCCGACACGCGATGGGCGTGGTTGGCCACCGAGTACCAGATCTAGTGGTTTGATGGCGGCGGCTACCCACAAGTTGTGGTCGGCGGCATCCCCCGGTCATTCGCAGGGGTCGTCATCGCCTATGCTGGGGGCTGCTTCGCGAGGGCCCCCAGGGTCCGCCGGAGCGCGAGATCGTGCACATCTTTATCGAGGGTGAAGGAGGGTGGAGAGCCATGCACTGCCCCTTCTGCAGGCACCCCGACAGCCGGGTCGTCGACAGCCGGACCACCGATGACGGCTGCTCGATCCGCAGGCGCCGCCAGTGCCCCGACTGCTCCCGCCGGTTCACCACCGTGGAGACGGCGTCACTGATGGTGATCAAGCGCAGCGGGGTCACCGAGCCCTTCAGCCGCGACAAGGTCATCTCGGGCGTGCGCAAGGCATGCCAGGGCCGTCCGGTCACCGAGGACGCCCTGGCCCAGCTCGGGCAGCGGGTCGAAGAGGCGGTGCGCGCCACGGGCAGCGCCGAGCTCTCCACGCATGACGTCGGGCTCGCCATACTCGGCCCGCTCAAGGACCTCGACCTCGTCGCGTATCTGCGGTTCGCGTCCGTGTACCAGGCCTTCGACTCGCTCGAGGACTTCGAGGTCGCCGTCGCGGAGCTGCGCGCGAGCGATCCCGGCGCTTCCGGCACCCCCCGCGGCGGCGCTCCGACCGACACCGACGGCCGCGCCGGGGATGCCGAAGTCCCCGCGCCCGCCGTCGCCGCCGACTGAGCGGCGACACCACAGACCTGCCCGGCGTGCTCGGCGTGCCCGGGTGACAGACACACACCGCGCCACGGAAGAATTAGGCGTATTAGGGCGTTTTGCCCGTAGAGGGAGGCGGCATGACAGAGACGACGAGCGGCCCGGCACGAGGTTCCCGCTCCAAGGGAAACAAGGGCGGCAAGGGTCTGCGCATCGAGCGCATCCACACGACTCCCGGAGTGCACCCCTACGACGAGGTGGTCTGGGAGCGTCGTGACGTCGTCATGACCAACTGGCGCGACGGCTCGATCAACTTCGAGCAGCGTGGCGTCGAGTTCCCCGACTTCTGGTCGGTGAACGCGGTCAACATCGTCACCAGCAAGTACTTCCGTGGTGCGACCGGTTCCCCCGAGCGCGAGTCCAGCCTCCGCCAGCTGATCGACCGCGTCGTGCTGACCTACCGCAAGGCCGGTGAGGAGCACGGCTACTTCGCCTCCCCGGCGGACGCCGAGATCTTCGAGCACGAGCTGACCTACGCCCTGCTGCACCAGGTCTTCAGCTTCAACTCGCCGGTCTGGTTCAACGTCGGCACCAAGCAGCCGCAGCAGGTCTCCGCCTGCTTCATCCTCTCCGTCGACGACTCCATGGAGTCGATCCTCGACTGGTACAAGGAAGAGGGGATGATCTTCAAGGGCGGCTCCGGTGCCGGCCTGAACCTCTCCCGCATCCGCTCCTCCAAGGAGCTGCTCTCCTCCGGAGGCAACGCCTCCGGCCCCGTCTCCTTCATGCGAGGCGCCGACGCCTCCGCCGGAACGATCAAGTCCGGTGGCGCCACCCGCCGTGCGGCCAAGATGGTCGTCCTCGACGTCGACCACCCCGACGTCGAGGCCTTCATCGAGACCAAGGTGAAGGAGGAGGAGAAGGTCCGCGCCCTGCGCGACGCCGGGTTCGACATGGACCTGGGCGGCGAGGACATCACCTCCGTCCAGTACCAGAACGCCAACAACTCCGTCCGCGTCAACGACGAGTTCATGAAGGCCGTCGAGACCGGCTCGAAGTTCGGGCTGCGCGCCCGGATGACCGGTGAGGTCATCGAGGAGATCGACGCCAAGGGCCTGTTCCGCAAGATGGCCGAGGCGGCCTGGGCCTGCGCCGACCCGGGCATCCAGTACGACGACACGATCAACCACTGGCACACCTCGCCGGAGACGGGCCGGATCACCGCGTCCAACCCGTGCAGCGAGTACATGCACCTGGACAACTCCTCGTGCAACCTCGCCTCCCTCAACCTCATGAAGTTCCTCCGCGACGACGACCGTGGCAACCAGTCGTTCGACGCCGAGCGCTTCGCCAAGGTCGTCGAGCTGGTCATCACCGCGATGGACATCTCCATCTGCTTCGCCGACTTCCCGACCGAGAAGATCGGCGAGACCACCCGCGCCTTCCGCCAGCTGGGCATCGGCTACGCCAACCTCGGCGCCCTGCTCATGGCCACCGGTCACGCCTACGACAGCGACGGCGGCCGCGCCCTGGCCGGTGCCGTCACCTCGCTGATGACCGGCACCTCCTACAAGCGCTCCGCCGAGCTGGCCGCGGTCGTCGGCCCGTACGACGGCTACGCCCGCAACGCCGACGCCCACAAGCGCGTCATGAAGCAGCACGCCGACGCCAACACCGTCGCCAAGCGCATGGACGACCTGGACACCCCGGTGTGGGCCGCGGCCACCGAGGCCTGGCAGGACGTCCTCCGCCTCGGCGAGAAGAACGGCTTCCGCAACGCCCAGGCGTCGGTGCTGGCCCCCACGGGCACCATCGGCCTGATGATGGACTGCGACACCACGGGCGTCGAGCCGGACCTGGCCCTGGTCAAGTTCAAGAAGCTCGTCGGCGGCGGGTCGATGCAGATCGTGAACAACACGGTCCCCAAGGCCCTCAAGCGCCTCGGCTACCAGCCGGAGCAGATCGAGGCGATCGTCGATCACATCGCCGAGCACGGCAATGTGATCGACGCCCCCGGCCTGAAGCCCGCGCACTACGAGGTCTTCGACTGCGCCATGGGCGATCGCGCGATCTCCGCCATGGGCCACGTGCGCATGATGGCCGCCGCGCAGCCGTTCCTGTCCGGTGCGATCTCCAAGACCGTGAACCTGCCCGAGTCGGCCACCGTCGAGGAGGTCGAGGAGGTCTACTTCGAGGGCTGGAAGCTCGGCCTCAAGGCGCTCGCGATCTACCGCGACAACTGCAAGGTCGGCCAGCCGCTCTCCGCGAAGAAGAAGGAAGCGGCCAAGGTCGAGGCCCCCGCGGCGACGGAGAAGGTCGTCGAGTACCGCCCGGTCCGCAAGCGCCTGCCCAAGGGCCGCCCGGGGATCACCACCTCCTTCACGGTCGGCGGTGCCGAGGGCTACATGACCGCCAACTCCTACCCGGACGACGGTCTGGGCGAGGTCTTCCTGAAGATGTCCAAGCAGGGCTCGACCCTCGCGGGCATGATGGACGCCTTCTCGATCGCCGTCTCGGTCGGCCTGCAGTACGGCGTGCCGCTGGAGACGTACGTCTCGAAGTTCACCAACATGCGCTTCGAGCCCGCGGGCATGACGGACGACCCGGACGTGCGGATGGCGCAGTCGATCGTCGACTACATCTTCCGCCGCCTGGCGCTGGACTTCCTGCCGTTCGAGACCCGCTCGGCCCTCGGCATCCACTCCGCCGAGGAGCGCCAGCGTCACCTGGACACCGGCTCCTACGAGGCGGCCGACGAGGACGTCGACGTCGAGGGTCTGGCGCAGTCCGCCCCGCGCCACGTCGCGGCCCCCAAGCCCGACGTCCCCGCGCAGCCCGCGGCCGCCCCGGCCCCGAAGCAGGCGCACAACTCCACCGAGCTGGTGGAGATGCAGCTGGGCCTGAACGCGGACGCCCCGCTCTGCTTCTCCTGCGGCACGAAGATGCGCCGCGCGGGCAGCTGCTACCTGTGCGAGGGCTGCGGCTCGACCAGCGGCTGCAGCTGATCGACGCATGACCGATGGGGGACCCGGCTCGGCCGGGTCCCCCATCGGCGCGTCTGCCCGGCGGCGGCATTGGAATACTGGTGGGGTATGCAGGCAAGAACGGGAGCGGGGGCTGCAATGACGGGTGGCACATGGGGCGGCGGGGAATTGGACCTGGCCGCCTATCTCGAACGCATCGGTGTCCGGGGGGAGGTCCGGCCGGACCTGGCGACGCTGCGGGCGGTGCACCGCGGCCACGTGGCCGCCTTCCCCTTCGAGAACCTGGAGGTCCTGCTCGGCCGGCCGGTGCTGCTGGAGATCAAGTCCCTGCAGGACAAAATGGTGGCGCAGTCCCGCGGCGGCTACTGCTACGAGCAGAACCTGCTGCTGGCCGCCGCCCTTGAACGCATCGGCTTCTCCTTCAGCGGCCTGGGCGCCCGCGTCCGGATGGGCAGCGACGTCATGCGTCCCGTCACGCACATGGCCCTGAAGGTGGAGGCCGACGGCGCCCAGTGGCTGTGCGACGTGGGCTTCGGCGGCGAGGGGCTCTTGGAGCCGCTGCCCCTGGAGGACGGCGTCCGCGTACGCCAAGGAGACTGGACGTTTGGAATCGAGGTCGAGCAGAAGGACGTACGCGTCCTGCGCTCGCTCCATAAGGACGGCTGGTTCGACCTCTACGCCTTCGGCCCGGAAGACCGTTTCCCGGTCGACTACACGGTGATGAACCACTACATCTCCACACACCCGCGCTCACCGTTCGTCTCACGCGTGGTCGTCCAGCGCACCCATCCGACGGAACGCAGGACGCTGGTGGGCTCGGTGCTGTCCTGTGTGCGCGCCGACGGCTCGTCGGACGAACGGGAACTCGGCATAGCGGAGTTGGCGCATGTGCTTTCCGGGGAGTTCGGCATCACGCTCGATGACGCCGACACCGAGACCCTCGCCCGGGTGTACTCCTCCGGTACGTGATGCGCGCCACTGCCGGAGCCTTACGATGGCTCGGTGCTGGTCAAGTGGATTCGCTGCACCGTGGTGGACCGCCGCGGTTTTGAACGCGGGCAGCGAAAATGGGCGGGATTGCTCGGCGAACCGGGTTTCCGGGGACAGGGAGGTGGCTGGAGCAGGGCGCGTCCGGATGTGGTGCACCTCTTCGGTTTCTGGGAGAGCCGGGCATTTTACGACTCCTTCATGGCGCGGTCGCACGACAGGCTGGCGACCGCGCAGGCCGGCACCTTCAAGGACGTCCAGGTGCGGCTCTTCGAGCACCGCTTCGACGTCAAAGTGGGCTTCCGGCCGCAGTTCTCCGATGCCGACGTGGTGCGTTTCGCGCACTGCCGGGTCCGCGAGGACCGGGTCGAGCACTTCACGCTCATGCAGGAGAAGGTGTGGAATCCGGCCATGGCCGGCTCTCCCGGAATGCTGCGCGGCGTCTTCGGCGAGGCACCCGGGCAGGAGTTCCTGGTGTTGTCGATGTGGGATTCCGAGGCAGAACACGGCAAGTACCGCGTCGAGCGGATCGAGCGGCTTGCACTGCGGGCGCAGACGGAGGCCGACGTCGCCGCGATCAACGGCGACGTCGTCGAGATAGAGCCTGCGTGGACGGTGTGAGCACGGGTGTCGGGCAGCCGCCTGCTCGGCGCGCGATCTAGGGTGGCGGCATGTCACGGCCCCGGCGCATCGTCCTCCTCCGGCACGGAGAGTCGGAGGGCAACATCGACGACACGGTCTACGAGCGCGAGCCCGACCACGCCCTGAGCCTCACGGCGACCGGCCGGAAACAGGCCGAGCAGGCGGGCGTCACACTGCGCGAGCTCTTCGGGGACGAACGGGTCTCCGCCTATGTCTCGCCCTACCGCCGGGCGCACCAGACCTTCCAGGCCCTCGGGCTCGACCCGCGCCTGGTCCGCGTCCGCGAGGAGCCCCGGCTGCGCGAGCAGGACTGGGGGAACTGGCAGGACCGCGACGACGTGCGTCGCCAGAAGGCGTACCGGGACGCCTACGGCCACTTCTTCTACCGCTTCGCCCAGGGTGAGTCCGGAGCCGACGTCTACGACCGCGTGGGGGCCTTCCTGGAGAGCCTGTGGCGCAGCTTCGAGGACCCCGACCACCCGCCGAACGTCCTGATCGTCACCCACGGCCTGACCATGCGGCTGTTCTGCATGCGCTGGCTGCACTGGACCGTCGCCGAGTTCGAATGCCTGTCCAACCCCGGGAACGCCGAGAGCCGCATGCTCCTGCTGGGTCCCGACGGCAGGTATCACCTTGACCGGCCGTTCGAGCGCTGGTGCACACCCGAGTCGTACGGCTTCACCGGTTAGAGTTCGCTGCGATGAGCGCTGAACGATTCCATCGAGCCCTGGCGAGCCTGCGAGGGCTGGCCGTGGGCGACGCCCTCGGCTCCCAGTTCTTCGTACCCGTCAACTATCCCTCTCTCAAGCGGCGACAGCTGCCGCCCGGCCCCTGGCAGTGGACCGACGACACCGAGATGGCCTGCTCCGTGCTGGCCGTCCTCGCCGCGCACGGCCGGATCGACCAGGACGCACTCGCCCGGTCCTTCGCCGAGCACCACGACTTCGACCGTGGATACGGCCCGGCCGTCAACCGGATGCTGCGCCTGATCAGGGAGGGCGGCGACTGGCGTGAACTGGCCGCGGCGCTCTTCCAGGGCCAGGGCTCCTGGGGCAACGGCGCGGCCATGCGGATCGCGCCGCTGGGCGCCTGGTACGCCGACGACCCGGAGCAGGCGACGCACCAGGCGGAGATCTCGGCCTACACCACCCACCAGCACCGCGAGGCCGTCGCGGGGGCCATGGGGGTGGCCGCCGCGGCGGCCATCGCCGCGGGGCCGGGGGCGGCCGGCCCGGAGGAACTGCTGGACGGTGTGATCGCGCTCGTGCCGCGCAGCGCGGTGCAGGCGGGGCTGCGGCGCGCCCGGGACATGCTCGACTACGGAGATGCGACCACGGTGGCCGCCGTGCTCGGCTGCGGCCGCCGCACCAGCGCCCATGACACCGTGCCGTTCGCGCTGTGGGCCGCTGCCCGCCACCTCGGCTCGTACGAGGAGGCGTTCTGGACGACGGCCCAGGCCGGCGGTGACGTGGACACCACCTCGGCGATCGCCGGAGGGGTGGTCGCCGCGGCGGAGCGAGGTGCTCCGCCCACGGCCTGGCTGGAGCACACCGAGGCGCTTCCCGACTGGCTGCCGGACGGCCCGCGCTGAGGTTGGACAGTCGAACGGGGGCGGGGCGGGACAGCTCGGCGCCGGGGGCGTAACCTTACTGTCGCCATGCCCTACGAACCGCCTACCCACAGTGTCGAGCGCTCCCTCCGAGCGACGACAGGAGCCAAGATCGTCGCCGGTGTGGACGAGGTCGGCCGGGGCGCCTGGGCGGGACCCGTCACTGTGTGTGCGGCCGTCACCGGACTGCGCCGCCCGCCCGAGGGGCTCACCGACTCCAAGCTCCTGACGCTCAAGCGGCGCACCGCGCTCGCCGGGCAGCTGGAGTCCTGGGTCACCGCCTACGCCCTCGGTCACTCCTCCCCGCAGGAGATCGACGAGCTGGGGATGACAGCGGCTCTGCGGCTGGCCGCGACCCGTGCGCTGGACGGGCTGCCGGTCCGGCCGGACGCGGTGATCCTCGACGGCAAGCACGACTACCTCGGCGACCCCTGGCAGGTCCGTACGGTCATCAAGGGCGACATCTCCTGTGTGGCCGTCGCCGCTGCCTCCGTGATCGCCAAGGTCCGGCGGGACGCGATGATGGCCGAACTGGGCGTGGACCACGCCGACTTCGGGTTCTGCGACAACGCGGGCTACCCTTCGCCGGTCCACAAGGCGGCCCTGGAAAGGCTGGGGCCCACCCCGCATCACAGGCTGTCCTGGGCCTATCTGGACGGGCTGCCGCAGTGGCAGCATTTGAAGAGGGCCCGCATCACCCCCGAGAACATGGCGTTGGAGGCCGGTGGCCAGCTCGGCTTCGACTTCTGACTGGCCCGAAACGCCACCCGCCGACGCGACTCGCACCGGCGTTTGATAAATATCAACTCATGCCTCTCATCCCCGAGGAGCCTCAGATTCACGAGAGTGTCCCGGGTCCTCGCGCAGCTGCGGCCTCCGGCCACACCGCGCCGACCCCTCGTCCTGTCCCTGGCCCCCGCCCCGCACCGATGCGGCCCGGCAGCCCGGCTTCCCGCCGTGGTCCGGTCCCGGCCCCGCCCCAGCGCACCGCGCGCGAGACGGTGCCCGATGCTCCGGCAGCGGCCACCACGCAGATCCAGCTGATACCCGCCTCCGCACAGGGGGCGCTCGACGCCGCGGACGAGGCCGTCGACCTGCTGCTCGACAGCGGCCGGGCGCCCGGCGACGTCCTGGTGCTCACCACCGGCGACCCGCACCCCTGGGCGGCGCACGAGCTGTCCTTCGGCGAGGCGTCCTACTGGGCGCAGCACGACGCCGGAGACGACGTCTTCTACGCGGCGGCCGACGCGGACCGCGTCTCGGCCCGCCCGGTCGTGGTCGTCGCCGTCAACGGCGGTGCCGATGCGGTGGTGGCCGGCGCGCTGCCCAAGGCGATGGCGCGTGCCGGTGCCCTGCTGATCGTCTGCGGTGACCCGCAGCGGGTCAACGGTCTGCTCTCCGCGGGCGTCTGACGGGCGAACCGGGTGGCCGGCCGCTCCTGCCGGAACTGCGTCGGCCGCCTCGTACGCCTCACCGTGCCGCCGTGTGGCGGTGTGCTTCCGGTGCCCCGCCTCCGGCGCCGATCGGGGCGACCGGGTGGGTGGGGGACCGCGGCTGACGGCCGCTGCGTGCCTCGCCCAGGATCTGCCAGCCCGCGCCCGTCAAGATGATGTACGCGCCGCAGCGCAGTCCGTGCAGGACGCAGGCGTCGCGCAGCGCCCACATCCAGGCGCCGTCCTCCTCGGTCCAATGGGCCTCGCCCTGGCGGCAGTAGAGCAGGACGGCCGTGCGGACCGGGGTGCGTCTGCGCAGGTCGTGCGGGATGACCCGGCGTAACTGGGCCAGCAGTGCGTTGCGCAGCTCCCAGCCGTCGGGGGCCGCCGCCGCGCTGCGCTGGACGAAGGAGGCGCTGGCCGTGAGGCGTTCGTCCGGACCCAGCACGGCGACCACGGCCGTGGACGGGGTCGGCAGGTGCCGGGCGTGCAGGCCGGTGACGACCTCGCGCGGGTTGCGCAGTAAGGGCACGCCCACTGCGGCCCATTCGGCCGGCTCGAGCAGCCTGCCCAGGTGGGAAGCGGAGTTGGCGGACGGAGGCGGAGCCAAGCCGAAGGCCATGATTCTCCCTTCGTCTGCACGCCCGCGAGCCGGGCGGGAGGGACAGGCAGGGGGCGCACACCGCGAAGGCAAGGCCGGACAGGCCTCGTAAGGGCGGGGAGCGTGGGAGCCGGTCCAATTCTCGCGGCCCCACGGGCCGTGCGGCAACGATCAATTGGCGCCACTGACCGGTATCTGGCGGTCCGCCGTCCAAATTCCCTTTCGCCGACGACGGTGCCGAGGGTGACGTCGGCGCCGATGTCGAGGCGCTGATGTCGAGTGCCGGCGCCGCTGCCGCCTGCTCTGTCCCGGCAGGCTATCCCTGCACGGCGAGGACCAGGGGGAACACCTCCTTCGCCCCGGAGCGGCGCAGCAGGCGTGCCGCGACGGCCAGCGTCCAGCCGGTGTCGGTCAGATCGTCGACGAGCAGCACCGGGCCGCTCTCCTGGGCGGCCAGGGCTTCGGCGAGTGCGGGCGGCACGGTCAGCGCGCCCTCCAGCGCGCGCAGGCGCTGGGCGCTGTTGGTGCGCGGCAGGCGCGTATCGGCTTCCCCGTCCCGGTACGCGACCGTGCCGAGCAGCGGCATCCGGCCGATGGCGGCGATGCGCTCGCCGAGCGAGGTGATCAATTGAGGCCGGGTCCGGGAGGCGAGGGTGACGACCCCCACCGGCCGGGCGGGGGCGTCGGGTGCCCCGGATGCCCAACCGCCGGGCCCGCGGGCCCAGTCGGCGAGGACGGTCACCACGGCATCCGCCACATCATCCGGAACCGGGCCGTCCGGCGCCTGGGGTGTGAGCAACGGCCGCAGTCGATTGCCCCAGCCGATGTCCGAGAGCCGCCCCAGCGCCCGCCCGGAGGCGGCCTGCTCGCCCGCGGGGATACGGCCCTTGAGGTCAACGCCGACTGCTGGCATCCCCGTTGGCCACATGCGGCGCGGCTCGACCTCGACTCCCGGGCGTCCGAGCTCTCCTCTGGACGCGTTCAAGGCCCCGTCCGACACTTCGGCGGTGAAGCGGGCCTCCGAGCAGTTGTCGCACCGGCCGCAGGGCGCGGCCTGCTCGTCGTCCAACTGTCGTCGCAGGAACTCCATCCGGCACTCGGACGTCGTGGCGTACTCCCGCATGGCCTGCTGTTCGGCCTCGCGCTGGCGCGCCACCCAGGCGTAGCGCTCGGCGTCGTACGCCCACGGCTCGCCGGTCGCGGTCCAGCCGCCGCGGACCCGGTGCACGGCGCCGTCCACGTCGAGCACCTTGAGCATGGTCTCCAGGCGGGAGCGCCGAAGCTCCACCTGCGGCTCGAGGGCGGGCAGGGAGAGCGGGCGGTCCGCGGCGGCCAGCACGTCGAGCGTGCGGCGGACCTGGTCCTCCGGGGGGAAGGCCAGCGAGGCGAAGTACTTCCAGATCGCCTCGTCCTCGCGGCCGGGGAGCAGCAGCACTTCGGCGTGCCGCACGCCGCGGCCCGCGCGGCCCACCTGCTGGTAGTAGGCGATGGGGGAGGAGGGGGAGCCGAGGTGGACCACGAAGCCGAGGTCGGGTTTGTCGAAGCCCATGCCCAGCGCCGAGGTGGCCACCAGCGCCTTGACGCGGTTGGCCAGCAGGTCTTCCTCCGCCTGCTGGCGGTCGGCGTTCTCCGTCTTGCCGGTGTAGGAGGCGACGGTGTGCCCGCTGCGGCGCAGGAACGCCGTCACTTCCTCGGCGGCGGCCACGGTCAGGGTGTAGATGATGCCGGAGCCCGGCAGCTCGTCGAGGTGGTCGGCGAGCCAGGCCAGCCGGTGGGCGGCGTCCGGGAGGTGCAGGACGCTCAGGCTGAGGCTCTCCCGGTCCAGCGGCCCGCGCAGGACCAGCGCCTCGTGGGTTCCCTCGCCCGTCCCCAACTGCTCCGCGACGTCGGCGGTGACGCGGGCGTTGGCGGTGGCGGTCGTCGCGAGCACGGGCACGCCCGGCGGCAGGTCGGCCAGCATGGTGCGCAGCCGCCGGTAGTCGGGCCGGAAGTCGTGGCCCCAGTCGGAAATGCAGTGCGCCTCATCGACGACCAGCAGTCCGGTGGCGGCGGCGAGCTTGGGCAGGACCTGATCGCGGAAGTCGGGGTTGTTGAGCCGCTCGGGGCTCACCAGCAGCACGTCCACCTCGCCCGCGGCGACCTCGGCCTGCACCGTCTCCCACTCCTCGGTGTTGGAGGAGTTGATCGTGCGCGCGTGAATGCCCGCCCGCGCGGCCGCCTCGACCTGGTTGCGCATGAGGGCGAGCAGGGGGGAGACGATCACGGTCGGGCCGGCGCCGCGCTCGCGCAGCAGCGAGGTCGCGACGAAATACACCGCCGATTTGCCCCAGCCGGTGCGCTGCACCACCAGCGCGCGGCGGCGGTCGGCGACGAGGGCTTCGATCGCGCGCCACTGGTCCTCGCGCAGTCTCGCCGCGCCGGTGGGGTCGCCGACGAGGCGTGCGAGGACGGTGTCCGCCGAGGCGCGGAGGGCATCGTTGGTCATGCCCCCATGCAACACGACGGCACTGACAAAGCGCGAACGCGGTCGCAAGCCTGTGGATAACGTTGTCCACAGGTTTCGTCGGATGAGATGACCGGGTTATCCACAGGCCTGGCGGAGGTCGACGGCTGCGCGGGACTCTCGGGCCATGACCGAGCGCAACGAACCAGCCCGCCCGTCCGCCTCGTCCGCCGCGTGGGAATCGAGGCCGGACACGCAGATCACCCTCCGCAGCCCGGCCGAACTGGCCGACGCACTGCCCTTCCTGATGGGCTTTCACCCGAACGACAGCATTGTGATGCTGGCCTTGCACGGCGAGCGCGGCCGCTTCGGCGGGCGGCTGCGCCTGGGCATCCCGGCGAATCGCGAGGAGTGGCCGGACGTGAGCAAGCAGCTCGCTGAAACCCTCATCGCGGTGGGAGGCAAGCACCACATCCGGCCCGACGGCGTCGTCCTCTTCCTGTGCCAGGACCCCGCGCAGGGAGAGGACGGTCAGGAGATCATGGAGCGGCTCCGCCCGCTCGCCCAGGCCCTGCGCCTGGCCTGCGGCGGGCTCGACGTGCCCGTGTACGAGGCCCTGTGCATCTCCGACGGCCGGTTCTGGTCCTACTGCTGCCCCGACGCCCGCTGCTGCCCGCCCGAAGGGGCGCCCCTGGTCCTGCCCGGGACCTCGGTGATGGCCGCGGCGGCCGCCTACGCGGGCATCCAGGTCCGCGGCTCGCTCCGGGACATGGAGGCCAGGTTCGCTCCGCTCGCCGGTGCCCGCGCCGGTGAACAGGAGGTGGCGCTGGACGCCGCGGCGGCCGACCTCGTCCCGCGCATCCTCGGCGGCATCGACTGCGAGACCGTGCGCCAGGAGACGCTCGATCTCCTCGGGCTGGTGGTGGAGCGTTTCCGCCAGGCCCCCGCGCTCGCCCGGCGCACGGAAGCCGACGACCGGGACGACGCCCTCCTCACCTGCGACGAATCGGCCGCGATCATCCTCGGCCTGCAGGACCGCACCACCCGCGATTTCGCCGCCGAGTGGATGGAGGGCCCCAAGGCCCCGGCGGTGCTGCGCGTGTGGCGCGCCCTGGCCCGGCGCTGCGTGTCCTCCTACAGCGAGTACGCGGCCGCCCCCTTGACCCTCGCCGGCTGGGTCGCGTGGTCCCTCGGCGACCACCCCGAGGCCAGGGTCGCCCTCAGCCTGGCCCTCGCCCGCGACCCGGACTACCTCTTCGCCCAGCTCCTGCACCGCGCCTGCAACGACGGCATGGACCCCGAGCTGCTGCGCCGCTGCCTGCGCCGCGAGCGGGCCGGGCGCGCCGTGCACGCCGCCGCGCTCGCCGAGGCGGACCGTGCCACGGCCGCGGACCGCACCCGGGAAGCCTCGGAGAACGCAAAGGCGGCGCCGCGCACGGGCCGTCGGCGCAGGGCCGCCTCCGCCACCGTGACAGCGTCCGCCGGTGCCCCCGACGCCCCCGACGCCAAGAGCCGGCCGTGGGCGAGCCCGCTGTCGGCCGTCCCCGGCGACGCGGGCTCCGGCGCGTCGGGCGGCGTACGGCGCCCGACCGGGCCTGCCGGGGCGAAAAGCCCCGCCGGGAAGGCGCGCACGCGACGGCGCGCGGGGCAGCGCGGGGCGCCCGAACGGCAGTGACCGCCGCACCGGATGGGCCACCGTGACCTCCGCGGGTCCGGTGCCGTTCACCTGAGTGGCCCGCAATCGTCGCCCGCCGCCCCGGTCCGTGACCCTCACAGGGAGTGCAGACACGTGCAAGGCACCGTCCCCACCGTTCCCCTCGGTCATCCGCCGCGCCGCCAGGCACCGTCGCAGCGGGGCGCCACCGCCCGCTCGCACGGTCCGCAGGCCGTGCACGAGGCGCTGATCTGCGTCGCGTTGCCCGCACTGGCCATCTCCGGCGAGCACGGTCAGCTGACGGGACACGGGCTCGACGGGTTCTACCGGGGCGGCAGGCGGCTGCTGGCCCGTTGCCGGGTAAGGGTCGGTGGGGCGGAGCCGCTGCCGGTGCAGGGGCGGATGCTCGCGGCCGACCGGGCCCGCTTCGTCGGCACGGTGCGCACCACTGGTGACGCCGGCCCCGACCCGGCCGTCACCGTCGAGCGGCTGCGGGACGCGGAGGGCATCGAGCGGATCACGTTGCGCAGCGCGGCGGCCCAGGAGATGCGGCTGGGCGTCGAAGTCTCCTTGGGCACCGACCTCGCCGAGCTCGGCGCCGTGGCGGCGGGGATGGCCGGGCCCGAGATCCCGCCCGGCGTCCACGCCTCGGGGCTGCGGTGGGCGGCGCCGGGGGTGCAGGCGGTCGTCACCGCCGACCCGCCGCCCGGAGACGTCCTGGCCTCGGCCGGACTGCTCGGCTGGGAGATACGACTGCCGCCGGGCGGCACCCGCAGCATCGAGCTCCGGGTCCGGATGGAAGTGCCCGGTGGCCCGCGGCCCGCCGAGACCGTCGCTCCACGCGGCCGGGGCGGCACCATGCCGTGGGGCGAGGCCGAGGCCGACGGAGACGACCCCAGGGCTGCCGCACTGCTGGCGGCCGCACTCGACGACCTGAGGGCCCTGCTGGTGCGCGACCCCCTGCACCCCGGCGACGTCCACCTCGCCGCCGGCATCCCCTGGCGCTGCGGACGGCTCGCTCCCGCCGAGGCGCTGTGGGCCGCCCGTATGACACTCCCCCTGGGCGTCCGGCTGGCCGCCGGGACCCTGCGGACCCTCGCCCGTACCCAGCTGTCCGGCCCCGGGGCCGACAACGGCCGCATTGCGGGAGCGCTGCGCCACGCCGGCCCGCATCTGCCACCCGGCTGCACGGGGGTCGAAGCGACGCTGTTGTTCCCCGTCGTGCTCGCCGAGGCACGCAGGTGGGGCCTCCCCGACCAGGAGGTCCGGCCGCTGTTGCCGGCCGCCGAGCGGTGCCTGGCCTGGCTGCGCCACGCCGTGGGCGACGGCAAATACCTCGCGGACCCGCCGCCGGGCGGCCCCTACCGGTGCGAGACGCAGGCTCACGCCCACCGGGCTGCGCTGCTCGGAGCGGATCTGCTGGAGGCGTACGGGCGTCCCGGCGCGGAGGCCTGGCGCGAATGGGCGACCGCGCTGCGCCGCCGGTTTCGGGAGGACTTCTGGGCCGACGATCTCGGCGGCGGCCGCCCCCTCGCCGCGCGCACTGCCGACGGCCGGGGGATACCTCTGCTGGGGTGCGCCGCCGCGCACCTGCTCGACACCGGTCTCCTCGGCGGTGGCGAGTACGCCCCCGGGCTGCTCGACAAGGTACAGACCGAACAACTGGCCCGGCTGTTCGGCGGGCCGGCCCTCGACTCGGGCTGGGGGCTGCGCAGCCTCGGTGCGAAGGAGCCCGGATACAACCCCTTCGGGCACCGCAGCGGGGCGGTACGCATTCACGAGACGGCCGTGGCCGTGGCGGGGCTCGCCGCAGCGGGATACGAAAACGAGGCGGGGGCCCTGCTGCGGGGGGTGCTCGACGCGGCCGGGGCCTTCGGCTACCGGCTGCCGGAGATGTACGCGGGGGAGCAGCGCTCGGCCAAAGGCGCACCCCTGCCGCACCCCGCGGCCTGCAGGCCCGCCGCGGTCGCCGGTGCGGGCGCCGTCCAGCTGCTCACGGCGCTCGCCGGGGTGCGCCCCGACGTCCCGGCGGGAAGCGTCGCCATCAGGCCGCCCCGCACCGCGCCCCTGGGCGCGTTGCGGTTCACCGGGCTGCGCGTCGCCGAGCAGCCGTTCGCGGTGCGGATCAGCAGGCTCGGCCTCGGCATGGTCGAGGAGGCCGCGGACGGCCTGCAACTGGGAGTGTGAGAACGATGCGCGCCGGACTGTCCGAAGAACCGCTCGTGGGCGGCGACGGGGGAACGCGCTCGTCCGGTGCACCCCAAGGCGCCGTGGCGAGCAGTGCCCAAGACCCTGTTTATCGTCAAGCAGACGACTATGATCGCCCCATGCCCTACGACCCGTCGGCCTTCCCGCCCTTCGCCGTCACCGTCGACCTGGTCGTGCTCACGGTCCGGCGGCACGCCCTGTGCGCTCTGGCCGTCCGCCGCGGTGAGCCTCCTTACCAGGGCCGCTGGGCGCTGCCGGGCGGATTCGTCCGGGGGGACGAGGATCTGGCGACGGCGGCCGCGCGCGAGCTGGCCGAGGAGACGGGGCTGCTCGCCCACGACCCGGCGGGCCCGTCCATCGCCAACGCCGCTCACCTCGAACAGCTCGCCACCTACGGCGATCCCCAGCGCGACCCCCGGATGCGCGTGGTCAGCGTTGCGCACCTCGCGCTCGCGCCCGACCTGCCGGCCCCGCGCCCCGGCGGCGACGCGCGCAGCGTGCGCTGGGCGCCCGTCGAGGACCTGCTGGACCAGGAGTCGGGGTACGGCCGCGACGGCGAACAGGCCGCGCCGCTCGCCTTCGACCATGCGCGCATCCTGGCCGACGGAGTCGAGCGCGCCCGCTCCAAGATCGAATACTCCTCGCTGGCCACCGCGTTCTGCCCGCAGGAGTTCACCGTGGGCGAGCTGCGCCGGGTGTACGAGGCGGTGTGGGGCGTCGCCCTGGATCCGCGGAACTTCCACCGCAAGGTCACCGGCACCCCGGGCTTCCTGGTGCCCACGGGCGGGACGACGACACGCCAGGGCGGCCGCCCGGCGCAGCTTTTCCGGGCGGGCGGGGCCACCCTGCTCAACCCGCCCATGCTGCGGCCCGAGGCGTAGCGGAGGACCGCCCGCGAGACTGAACGGCCCAGCGTGCGAGGGCGGTCGGGGGTCATGGCGGTGACACGCGGGCGCCACATGCCCACGTTGCGTAGCAAATAGGACATATCGGGTTACGGTGCTGGGGTTCGTCTCCGTCGTCCCGCGAGGGCAGCCCATGATCCAGGCCATCGGACTGACCAGCGTCCCCCGCCGCAACCAGCCCCCCGCCGTCGACGACCTCACCTTCGAGGCCGGTCCCGGGCACGTCACCGCACTGCTCGGCGAGCCCGGCGCGGGCAAGACCGCCGCCCTGCGTCTGATGCTGCGACTCGACCGAGGGCGCGGCATCGCGCTCTTCGGCGGCCGCCCCCTGGACCGCATCCCCCACCCCACCCGCGAGATCGGCACCCTGCTCGGCGACGTGCCCGGCCACCCCGCGCGCAGCGCCCGGGGCCACCTGCGCATGCTCTGCGCCGCCGCAGGCGTCCCCGCCGAGCGGGTCGACGAGGTACTCGACGTCGTGGGGCTCACCGGCCTGGCCGACCAGCGCGTCGGCGACTTCTCGCTCGGCATGGACCGCCGCCTCGGTCTGGCGTCGGCCCTGCTCGGCGACCCCCACACGCTCGTGCTCGACGAGCCCGCCAAGGGCCTCTCGCCACGCGAGGCGGCCTGGCTGCACGGGCTGCTGCGGGGTTTCGCGGCCCAGGGCGGCACCGTCCTCGTCACCTCCTCCGGGGCGCTCGAAGCGGCCCGCATCGCCGACCGGGTCGTCACCATCGACCGCGGCCGCCTCATCGCGGACCAGGACGCCGCCGCCTTCGCCGGATGCCGCCTGCGACCCCGCGTCGCCGTCCGCTCCCCGCACGCCGGCCGCCTCGCCCACCTCCTCACCGCCGAGGCCGACCCGGTGGGCCTCTCGCCCGGCGGCGCCCCGGTCGAAGTGGTCCACGAAGGCGGCAGCCGGATCTCCGTCTACAACAGCAGCTGCGCCGCCGTCGGAGAGCTCGCCTACCGCCACGGCATCCTCGTGCACCGGCTGACGGAGGAGGCCGCCGACACCGGCCCCGTCACGCCGCTCGAGCGCGCCGACGGACGCTATGCCGACGCCGCGGACGGCGGGCCCGAAGCGCACCCCGACCTCGCGCCGGCCGCCATCGAGGGCCTCGACGGCTCGTACGCATCGTCCGCCGTCCAGCCACGGCTGCCCGCGCCGAACCCCGTCTGGCCGTTGCTCTACGAACTGCGGCGCGCGGCGGGCGTGCGGACGGGCTGGATCGTGGGGGCGGTGGCTCTGGCGCTCTCCGTGCTGACCTCCGTGGTCCTCGCCCGCACCGGCGACTCCACGGCGGTGCGCCTGCTGACCGGGTGGCCGCTGCTGCTGCCGCTTCCCCCGGCCGCCTTCGCCGCGGGGCTGATCGGGGCGCTCTCCTTCGGCCAGGAGTTCCGCTACCCGGCGCTCGCGCCCGACGTCGGATCCGTCCCGCGCCGCCTCGGCCTGCTGGGCGCCAAACTCGTCGTCAGTGCCGCGGCCGCCCTGCTCCTGGCCGTCGCCTCGGTCTGCCTGAACGGGACCGTCCTGCACCTGCTCTTCGGCGAGTCCGTCCTGCTCTTCCCCGCAGGCTGGCCCGGCACGCTCGCGGGCTGGGCCGGGCTCACGCTGGGGTGCGCCTGGGCCGGACTTCTGGCCGCGGGACTGTTCCGCTCCACGGCCCTCGGGCTGGTGGCGGTCATGGTCGTGCCGACCGTTGTCGTCCCACTGCTGGGCAGCGCGCTGTCCCAGCCGGCCGCCCGGTCGCTGATCGGTCTGCCCCAGCGGCTGCGTTCCGCCGCGCTGGTGCAGTGGCCCTCGGGCCTGGACCGAGGTGTCTCGGCCGCCCTGCGGCTGATGTCGCAGCCGGTCGGCTGGGCGCTGGCCCTGTCGCTTGCGGTGCTCCTCGGGGCGTACGTCCTGACCGTCTTCCGTGGCCGACCACGGTGAGAGCTGTGCTATTACGTCACGGCGGACGGGCGTCGACTCAGAGTGACAATCACTCCGGCAGGAGCGGAGAAGTCGACCCGCCGTAGTCACTCTCCGTAGGTGGCCACCCTTGGATCATGTCCGATATGTCCGATAGAGCGTCAATTATGAGGTAATGGGCGATCACCCTTTCGTGTGCTTTTCACCAAAGACCTCAAGGGCTCTGAACGGGTCGCCGACAAAGGAAGCGTGAGTACCCTTGCGCACACCATGATGACCGCGGCTCGCCCCGCCGACTCCGGCCTCACAGGCCCGGGCGAGCTTGACCGTTACTCCTACGCGGAGACCCCCGGGGTCGACCGCGGAGCCTCGCCCGCATGGGACGGGGACGCGGAGCTCAGCCGGGCAGGCCGCCGCGCCGCCGGCAGCCGTGGCCGAGGGCTGCACGGCCAGCTCGTCCAGCAGCTGGGCCAGATGATCGTCTCGGGGGATCTGGGCGCCGACCGCCCGCTGGTTCCCGAGGAGATCGGGCAGCGCTTCGAGGTCTCCCGCACCGTCGTCCGCGAATCCCTGCGCGTCCTGGAGGCCAAGGGCCTGGTCAGCGCCCGGCCCAACGTCGGCACGCGAGTCCGCCCCGTCAGCGACTGGAACCTCCTCGACCCGGACATCATCGAATGGCGGGCCTTCGGCCCACAGCGGGACGATCAGCGCCGCGAGCTGTGCGAGCTGCGCTGGACCATCGAGCCGCTGGCCGCCCGGCTCGCCGCCGGCCACGGCCGCGAGGACGTCCAGCAGCGCCTCGCCGACATGGCCGAGATCATGGGCCACGCGCTGGCTCAGGGTGACTCCCTCACCTTCACCCGCGCCGACGCCGAGTTCCACTCGCTGCTGCTGCAGGTCGCGGGCAACCGCATGCTGGAGCACCTCTCGGGGATCGTCTCCGCCGCCTTGCACGTCTCCGGGGCGTCCGCCGGCGGCTGCGACCGCCCCACGGAAGCGGGGGTCGGGCTCCATCTGCGGATCGTCGACGCGGTGGCGTCGGGAGACCCGGGCGGTGCCGAGGCCGCCATGCGCCAACTGCTCGTCGCCCGCCCGACGGAGGTCGACCTCCCCGCGCCGCGCGAGCACTGACCGCGGGACCGGGAGCGGACGGGACGGCTCGCGCGGGACCGCTCGCCCAGCGCGCGCGTACGGCCGTACGCGCGCGCCGGACGAGCCGTTCCGTGCGGCCGTGGGCCGCGGATGCGCCGTCGGCCCCGGGCACAGCGCCGCCGGGGCCGGGGCAGTCGCGGGTGATCTGTCTGTTTCCGTGGCCATTCACTCCGTTATGCGGTGTGACTCGGGCCACGAGGATTGGGCGTAACGCTCCTTGAGGCAGTGCGATGACTAAAGAGGTGGTAGCCGCGGAGGGAATACAGGCCTCGTCCGAGGTGCTGTGTTGCTGCGCACTACCGCCCGCGCCGTCGGTTCATCCTTGCCGACGGTCGTCGGAGCCGGTCACCCTGTCAAGGGCGGGCCGGGTCCGGAAGCCGTTTCCATCGTTCCGAGAGGTTGTTCGTGTCGGCCAGCACATCCCGTACGCTCCCGCCGGAGATCGCCGAATCCGAGTCTCTGATGGCGCTCATCGAGCAGGGAAAGGCCGAGGGGCAGATCGCCGGCGACGACGTGCGTCGGGCCTTCGAGGCTGACCAGATTCCGCCAACCCAGTGGAAGAACGTTCTGCGCAGCCTCAACCAGGTCCTCGACGAGGAGGGTGTGACGCTGATGGTCAGTGCCGCAGAGGCGCCCAAGCGCACCCGCAAGAGCGTCGCAGCGAAGAGCCCGGCGAAGCGCACCGCCACCAAGGCCGTCTCCTCCAAGACGGTCACGGCACGGCAGTCGGCTTCCTCGGCGTCCACGTCCGCCGCCTCCGGCGCGTACGGCGACGCAGAGGGTGACGAGTCCGTGGCGCCCGCCAAGAAGGCCGCAGCCAAGAAGGCCGTGGCCAAGAAGACGACGGCGAAGAAGACCGCCGCCAAGAAGACGACGGCGAAGAAGACCGCCGCCAAGAAGGACTCCGACGAGCTTCTCGACGAAGAGCTCCTCGACGAGACCCCCACCCCCGGCAAGGGGGAAGAGGAGGACGAGAGCGGCGAGAACAAGGGCTTCGTCCTCTCCGACGACGACGAGGACGACGCCCCCGCGCAGCAGGTCGCGGTGGCCGGTGCCACCGCCGACCCGGTCAAGGACTACCTCAAGCAGATCGGCAAGGTCCCCCTGCTCAACGCCGAGCAGGAGGTCGAGCTCGCCAAGCGCATCGAGGCCGGTCTGTTCGCCGAGGACAAGCTGGCGAACTCCGACAAGCTGGCCCCGAAGCTCAAGCGCGAGCTCGAGATCATCGCCGAGGACGGCCGCCGGGCCAAGAACCACCTGCTGGAGGCCAACCTCCGTCTGGTGGTCTCCCTGGCCAAGCGCTACACCGGCCGCGGCATGCTCTTCCTGGACCTCATCCAGGAAGGCAACCTGGGTCTGATCCGCGCGGTGGAGAAGTTCGACTACACCAAGGGCTACAAGTTCTCCACCTACGCGACCTGGTGGATCCGCCAGGCGATCACGCGCGCGATGGCCGACCAGGCCCGCACCATCCGTATCCCGGTGCACATGGTCGAGGTCATCAACAAGCTCGCGCGTGTGCAGCGCCAGATGCTCCAGGACCTGGGCCGCGAGCCCACCCCGGAGGAGCTGGCCAAGGAGCTCGACATGACCCCCGAGAAGGTCATCGAGGTCCAGAAGTACGGCCGTGAGCCGATCTCCCTCCACACCCCCCTGGGTGAGGACGGCGACAGCGAGTTCGGTGACCTCATCGAGGACTCCGAGGCGGTCGTGCCCGCCGACGCGGTCAGCTTCACGCTCCTGCAGGAGCAGCTGCACTCCGTCCTGGACACCCTCAGCGAGCGCGAGGCGGGCGTGGTCTCCATGCGCTTCGGCCTCACCGACGGCCAGCCGAAGACCCTGGACGAGATCGGCAAGGTCTACGGCGTGACGCGTGAGCGGATCCGCCAGATCGAGTCCAAGACGATGTCCAAGCTGCGTCACCCGTCGCGGTCCCAGGTGCTCCGGGACTACCTGGACTGATCCGCACGAAACAGCGATCCCTGTAGGCCCGGCTCCGCTATTTGGGGCCGGGCCCCGCTGTTTCAGGATGCGGTGATCGCCAATCGGCCTGACTCTGGGTATGCAAGTAACTCCGGTCCGTCGGGAGAGTGTATGCGTGCCCTGAGCTACCCGCTGGTCGGCGCCGTCCTGCTGCTCATGGCCGTGCCCGGGCAGGTGCGTGCCGGTGACCGCGGCGTCGTCGGCGGACAGCCCGTGAGGGTTGCGGACGCGCCGTGGACGGTGGCCCTGGCCAGTCGTGAACGGTTCGGCCCTGTACGGGCGGGGCAGTTCTGCGGCGGCGTCGTGGTGGGCCGTACGACCGTGATCACTGCGGCGCACTGCCTCAGCCGCGAGGTGCTCGGCGTGGAGCCGACCGAGGCCAAGGATCTCAAGGTCATCGTCGGGCGCGGGGACCTCCGGGGCGGCGACGGCAAGGAGGTGCCACTGCGGGACGCCTGGGTCAACCCGGAGTTCGACCCGGAGACCAACGCCGGGGACGTGGCCGTCCTCACCCTGGCGGAGCCGGTGCCCGACCGGTATCCGATCGCCATGGCGCGATCGGGCGACGCGGCCTACGATCCGGGGACCTCCGCCGGTGTCTACGGCTGGGGGGACATGCTCGGCGACGGCTCGTACGCGGAGGACCTGCGGGCCGCACGGGTGCGGATCATGCAGGATGCCCTGTGCC
The DNA here is from genome assembly GCF_014203555.1 of Streptomyces olivoverticillatus. Taxonomy (GTDB): domain Bacteria; phylum Actinomycetota; class Actinomycetes; order Streptomycetales; family Streptomycetaceae; genus Streptomyces; species Streptomyces olivoverticillatus. The sequence goes on from NZ_JACHJH010000009.1 coordinate 81,864, forward strand.
GCCGCGCCTATCCGGGCGGGCCCGAAGGCACCTACCGGCCGGCCATGATGCTCTGTGCGGGGCTGCCCCGGGGAGGCCGCGACGCTTGCCAGGGGGACAGCGGGGGACCGCTGGTGGCACGGGGACGGCTGGTGGGCCTGGTGTCCTGGGGGAGCGGATGCGCCCAGCCGGGCCATCCAGGGGTCTATACGCGCGTCTCGTCGGTCGCGGACCTGGTCCGGACACACAGTACCGACGGGCTGCCGCCGGGCGGTCCTGGGGCTCCTGTGCCGGTTGTGCCGCCTGCAGTGCCACCGCCACCGCACACCGGGCCGCCGCTGATCCTGCCGCCGGTGGTCTTTCCCGGATTGCACCAGCCCGCTGCGCAGCCTTCCGCTGCCCCGCCGCTTGCGCCTCAGCCGATCAAGTCGCCGGCCGTGTCGCCGCCCGCCGCACAGGCCCCGGCGGCGGCCAAGCGGCCCGCGGGTGCGCGGTGAGGAGGGTACGAGAGCGGGCGGCCTCCCTCTGGGGGTGGCCGCCCGCGGCTGTCCTGCCCTGGATGGCGGGACCTCGCTCGTCGTCGGATGCGATGTGTCAGCGTTCCAAGCGGACTCAGTGGTCCTCGTCGGACGCGGACGCCGGGACGGCCGTCAGCCGCTCCGTCTCGTCCTGTATCTCCGCGGCGATCTTCTTGAGTTCTGGCTCGAACTTGCGCCCGTGGTGGGCGCAGAAGAGCAGTTCACCGCCGCTCATGAGAACGACGCGCAGGTAAGCCTGAGCGCCGCACCGGTCGCAGCGGTCAGCGGCCGTCAGCGGGCTCGCGGGGGTCAGAACAGTAGTCACGTCGCCTCTTCTCTAGCTCGACGAGCTGTCGTACCAGGGTCAACATCCAACCAGGCCGAAAACGTTCCCGCTCGTGGCTTTTCCTCGAAACTTCCTTCCGAGTGAGCCGGATCTTGACGATTGGCGGCGAATGAGCCGTATTGCGTGGGCTTACGGTTTCACGTCGCTGGGGGCTGTCGTCCTCCCGGCTGGCTTGCCGGGTTGTTCTTGAGGACGTGCCCGGAGCCTAAATGGTTCATGCCTGGAAGGGAACGTGATGTGCACGTCACCCCATCGGGGTATCGAACGCTTGATCGAGTCTCGATTAGCATGGTTGTTCTCAAGGGTGGCGGCACAAAGGCTCTACCAGGCCTCGGTACTCTCTGAACGGCGACCGAGCCACACATGTGCCCGCACTCGGGCCAGCCAGAAATTCAGCGAGGAGCGAACCGCGTGACCGCCGATATGTCCGTGCCGTCCACTGCATTGCTGACCGGGGCAGACCGGGACGGATCCAACTACACCGCGCGGCACCTGCTCGTCCTCGAGGGTCTCGAAGCCGTCCGCAAGCGCCCCGGCATGTACATCGGCTCGACGGACAGCCGTGGCCTGATGCACTGTCTCTGGGAGATCATCGACAACTCCGTCGACGAGGCGCTGGGCGGCTTCTGCGACCGCATCGAGGTGATCCTCCACGACGACGGTTCGGTGGAGGTGCGGGACAACGGCCGCGGCATCCCCGTGGACGTCGAGCCCAAGACGGGCCTGTCGGGCGTCGAGGTCGTCATGACCAAGCTGCACGCCGGCGGCAAGTTCGGCGGCGGCTCCTACGCGGCCTCCGGCGGTCTGCACGGCGTCGGCGCCTCCGTCGTGAACGCGCTCTCGGCGCGGCTGGACGTCGAGGTCGACCGGAACAGCCGGACCCACTCGATCAGCTTCCGCCGCGGTGTGCCCGGCATCTTCACCGAATCGGGCCCCGACGCCCCCTTCGACCCGGCCAACGGCCTGCTCAAGGGCAAGAAGGTCCCGAAGGTCCGCACCGGCACCCGCGTCCGCTACTGGGCGGACCGCCAGATCTTCCTCAAGGACGCCAAGCTCTCCCTGGTGAACCTCTACGGGCGTGCCCGGCAGACGGCGTTCCTGGTGCCGGGCCTGACGATCGTCGTGCGCGACGAGCGCGACCTGGACGGCGAGGGCCCCACCGAGGAGACCTTCCGCTACGACGGCGGCATCAGCGAATTTTGCGAGTACCTCGCGCAGGACAAGGCCGTCTGCGACATCCTGCGGCTGACCGGGCAGGGCACCTTCAAGGAGACCGTTCCGGTCCTCGACGATCGTGGCCACATGACGCCCACCGAGGTCACCCGTGAGCTCGGCGTGGACATCGCGCTGCGCTGGGGCACCGGCTACGACGCCTCGGTGAAGTCCTTCGTCAACATCATCGCCACCCCCAAGGGCGGCACGCATGTGACCGGATTCGAGCGTTCGCTGACCAAGACCGTCAACGAGGTGCTGCGCTCGAGCAAGCTGCTGCGGGTCGCCGAGGACGACGTCGTCAAGGACGACGCCATGGAGGGGCTCACGGCGGTCGTGACCGTGCGCCTGGCGGAGCCGCAGTTCGAGGGGCAGACCAAGGAGGTGCTGGGCACCTCGGCGGCCTCCCGCATCGTGGCCAACGTGGTCGCCAAGGAGCTCAAGGCGTTCCTGACCTCCACCAAGCGCGACGCCAAGCAGCAGGCGCGGGCCGTGCTGGAGAAGGTCGTCGCCGCGGCCCGGACGCGCATCGCGGCCCGCCAGCACAAGGAGGCGCAGCGCCGGAAGACGGCGCTGGAGTCCTCCTCGCTCCCGGCGAAGCTCGCCGACTGCCGCAGCGACGACGTCGACCGCAGCGAGCTGTTCATCGTCGAGGGCGACTCGGCGCTCGGCACGGCGAAGCTGGCGCGGAACTCCGAGTTCCAGGCGCTGCTGCCGATCCGGGGCAAGATCCTCAACGTTCAGAAGGCGTCGGTCTCCGACATGCTGAAGAACGCCGAGTGCGGCGCGATCATCCAGGTGATAGGGGCAGGGTCCGGCCGGACCTTCGACATCGACGCGGCGCGCTACGGCAAGGTCATCTTCCTGGCCGACGCCGATGTGGACGGCGCGCACATCCGGATCCTGCTGCTGACCCTCTTCCAGCGCTACATGCGGCCCATGGTCGAGGAGGGCCGGGTCTTCTCCGCGGTCCCCCCGCTGCACCGGGTGGAGCTCACCCAGCCCAAGAAGGGGCAGGACAAGTACATCTACACCTACTCCGACAGCGAGCTGCGGCAGACGCTGCTGGAGCTGGAGCGGAAGAACATCCGCTACAAGGAGGGCATCCAGCGCTACAAGGGTCTCGGTGAGATGGACGCCGACCAGCTCGCGGAGACCACGATGGACCCGCGCCACCGCACCCTGCGGCGGATCAACATCAGCGACCTGGAAGCGGCGGAGCGCACCTTCGACCTGCTGATGGGCAATGAGGTCGCGCCGCGCAAGGAGTTCATCACCAACTCGGCGGCGACGCTGGACCGCTCGCGCATCGACGCCTGAGGCGGCCGGTGTCCACTCCCGGGTGGAGAGGTTCTCCACCCGGGATCCACCCGGAACCCACCCCTGCTCCGATCCCGGGCAGGAGCCGAGTGCGTAGCGTCGGATGCGTTGGCCGTCAGCGTTTGTCCGCGTTCCTCGGAGGCTCTTCCCATGTCCGGTCCGCCCGATGTCGCAGTGATCGTCGTGGTCCGCGCGGGTGCGCTCGCGCGGTGGTTCAGATGCCGGAGCGCGCCCGCCGCGTACGGTGTTCCTGCCGGTGGCCGAGGCTGACGTGCCGGGGGAGGGACTGCCCGTGGCGATCGAGAAATGGACCGAGTGGCCCGCCCGGGAGGCACTTGCCCGAATGGGGGTGCCCAGGCACCGCCAGGTGATGACCTGGGTGCTCCGGATCGTCCTGATCCTGTTCTTCCTCTGGCGGGTCCTGCGGAGCGGAGCCTTCCACGGCTGGGGGTATGCGGCCCTGGCGGCGGGGTTCGTGGTGTGCGCGGTCGCGGTCTGGCGCTTCTTTCACACGACGCTGGCCCAACGACTATGGCCTTCGGTGGGGTTGCTGGGGGGGGTGCTGGCGGTGGGGGCCGCCGCGGAGTCGGCGGGGGCACATACGGCGGCGGCCGGGTTGTGGTGCGTGGGGGCGGCCATCGCGGTGGAGCGGCTGCCGCTGGCCTACGGGCTGGGCACTGCGGCGGTCGCCATGACGGCATACGCGGCGGTGATTGCGGACAGCCCAGGTGCGACGGCGGGGACGGTCGCCGGGGTGATCCTGGTGGGGTATTCGCTGCGGTTGGACGAGGAGGCCCGGGGGGCGGGATTCCGGTTGCTGGCCCAGGAGCGGGCGGCCCGGCGGGCCGAAGCGGAGTCGGCGGCGATGGCCGAGCGTGCCCGCATCGCCCGGGAGATACACGATGTGCTGGCGCACAGCCTGTCGGCGCAGATGGTGCATCTGGAGGCTGCGCGGCTGCTCATCGAGGGCGGGGCCGACAGGCAGCAGATCCTCGAGCGGGTGACGGCGGCCCGGGGGATGGCGCGCGAGGGGCTGGCCGAGACCCGGCAGGCGCTGTCGGCGCTGCGCGGCGAGATGACCCGGGTGGAGGACTTCCTGAGAGAAGTGGCGGCTTCGGAGGGGGCGGGGCTGGATGTGGAGGGGGAGCCGCGCAGTCTGCCGCCGGAGGCGGGGCTGGCCGTGCGCAGGGTGGCGCAGGAGGCGCTGACCAACGTCCGCAAGCACGCTCCGGGCGCACGGGTGGAGATGAGATTCGCCTATCTGGAGGGTGAGGTGGAGCTGTTCGTCCGCGATCGGGGGGCTCATGGGGCTGCAGGCGGTCTGGCGGCTTCCGGAGCCGGGTACGGTCTGCTCGGGATGCGGGAGCGCGCCGAACTGCTCGGCGGGATGCTGGAGGCCGGTCCGGCCGGACCCGGTGAGGAGGGCTTTGTGGTGCGTCTGCGGGTGCCGGCGTGATGGGCGGTGCTGGTGGTGTCGAAGGCGCTGGTGGTGTGGGTGATGCCGCTGACGCCAGGCAGGCGGCGGGAGTTGGTGGTCACGACAGCGGCAGCGGTCGAGGTCATGGTGGCCAGGGCGGTGCCGGGGGAGACGGCGGGCTCGATGGTGGCCGGCGCAGAGACGCTCGCGTGGTGGTTGCGGATGACCAGACGGTGGTGCGCGAGGGGATTGTGATGCTGCTGGGGTTGCTGCCGGGCATCGAGGTGGTGGGTGCGGCGGCCGACGGGCTGGAGGCGGTGCGTCTGGTGGGGGAGCACGCCCCGGACGTGGTGCTGATGGACCTTCGGATGCCGCGCTGCGACGGGGTGGAGGCGACGCGGCGCATCCGGACCGAGTATCCGGCGACCCAGGTGGTGGTCCTCACCACCTTTGCCGACGACGATTCGCTCTTTCCCGCCCTCCAGGCCGGCGCCCGTGGCTATCTGACCAAGGATGCCGGCGGGGACGAGATCGTACGCGCGGTCGAGCATGTGATGTCGGGCCAGGCAGGGCTGTCGCCGACGATTCAACTGCGGCTGCTGGAGCGGCTGTCCGCGTCGGGTGGGCAGAGGCCGCCCGCCGGGCCGGCCGAGCCCCGGGTGTTGCCGGACGGGCTGACGGCGCGGGAGGCGGAGGTGCTGGCCCTGGTCGCCGAGGGCCTGTCGAACGCGGAGATCGCCCGGCGGTTGCACGTCAGCACGGCGACGGTGAAGACGCACATCAACAACCTCTTCGCCAAGACCGGGGTGCGCGACCGGGCGCAGGCCGTCCGATACGCCTTTCACCATGGCATTGCCCAGCCCCCGGGGGCGCCTATCACCTGATGGGGTGAACGTCCGCTGGTGAGCGGCGCCGGATCTCCCCGGTCTGTCCATTCTTGGGCACGCGGCCAACGGGGTCGGCGACCGAGGAGAAGTCTGTGGAGAAGAGCCAGAGGCGCGATGCCGTAACGGTTCGCCTGACGGACGCCCACCGGGCCGGGAAGGCCGGTGCCGGGGCCGGAGGCGAGCCTGACGGCCCCGTACGTGATCCCTCAGGCATCTACCGGGAGGTCCAGGGCAGCGCCGTCTTCCGCGAGGTGCGGCGCCGCTATCGCCGGTTCGCCTTCCCCGCCACCGCCGCGTTCCTCGCCTGGTACCTGGCCTATGTGCTGACTGCGATCGCCGCGCCGGAGGTGATGGCCCGGCCCGTGACGGGGGCGCTCAATGTCGCCATACTCGCGGGGCTGGCCCAGTTCGCCTCCACCTTCCTACTGGCCTGGGCCTATGCTCGGCACGCCAGGCTCCGGCGGGACCCCGCGGCGCAGGAGCTGCGGTGGGCTGTCACCGTGGAGACGCTCAGGGCCGGAGGCCTCGGGCAGCAGCGCCCGGCGCTCACCAGCGGGCGGCCGCCGGAGGGGCAGGCCCCCGGCATCGTGCTCCCCGGGCAGCGGCGGCGCGGTGACAGGTGGTGAGCGGGGTGCACCAGGGGCCGGCGGTCGCCCTGTTCAGCATCTTCGTCGTGGTCACCCTGGCCATCACGGCCTGGTTCGGGCGGCAACGACGCGGTTCCACCGAGGACTTCTATGCGGGCGGGCGGCTGTTCTCCCCTTTGGAGAATGGTTTTGCCATCGCGGGCGACTACATGTCCGCCGCCTCCTTCCTCGGCATCTCCGGCCTCATCGCCCTCTACGGCTACGACGGCATGCTCTACTCCGTGGGCTTCCTCGTCGCCTGGCTCGTCGTGCTGTTCCTGGTGGCCGAACTCGTGCGCAACTGCGGCCGGTTCACGCTCGCCGATGTGCTCGTGGCGCGGCTGCGTGAGCGGCCCGTGCGCAGGGCTGCGGGGATCTCCTCCGTCACCGTCTCCGTGCTCTACCTCGTTGCACAGATGGTGGGTGCCGGGAGCCTGGTCTCCCTGCTGCTCGGCGGTACGGACGGCCGGGCCCGGACCTGGACGGTGGTCGGTGTCGGGGCGCTGATGGTCGTCTACGTGAGCCTGGGCGGGATGCGCGCCACGACCTGGATCCAGATCGTCAAGGCCGTGCTGCTGATGGGCGGCACGACCGTGCTGGCCGCCCTCGTGCTGCTCCGCTTCCACGGTGACGTCTCGCAGCTGCTCACCACGGCCGCCGACCACAGCGGCCACGGCCGCGCGTTCCTGGCACCCGGCCTGAAGTACGGCCGGGATCTGACGTCCCGGCTCGACTTCCTCAGCCTGGCCCTCGCCCTGGTGCTGGGCACCGCGGGGCTTCCGCACATCCTTTCGCGCTTCTACACCGTGCCCACCGCCCGCGCCGCCCGCCGGTCGGTCATCTGGTCCATCGGACTCATCGGCGGCTTCTACCTGATGACCATCGTCCTGGGCTTCGGGGCCGCCGCGGTGCTGGGCAGCAGCGCCGTCCGGGCGGCAAACCCCGCCGGGAACACGGCCGTTCCCTTGCTGGCGCTCGAACTGGGCGGCGGCTCGGACTCCATGGGCGGAACGATCCTCTTCGCGGTGGTGGCCGCCGTCGCCTTCGCCACGATCCTCGCCGTCGTCGCCGGAGTCACCCTCGCCTCCTCCGCCTCGGTGGCCCACGATCTGTACGCCTCGCTGAGCCGTCGCCGGGCGGTGGGGCACCGCCGGAGCCGTCCGCGCAGTGAAGTGGCGGTCGCGCGCACCGCCGCCGCCTGCACCGGGGCGGTCGCCATCGGCCTGGGGCTGCTCGCGCAGAACCTCAACGTTGCCTTCCTGGTGGGGCTCGCCTTCGCCGTCGCCGCCTCGGCCAACCTCCCGGTCCTGCTCTACTCGCTCTTCTGGCCGCGCTTCACCACCCGCGGGGCCGTCTGGTCGGTCTACGGGGGCCTGGTGCCGGCGCTCGCGCTCGTCGTCTTCTCGCCGGTCGTCTCGGGCGCCCCGGACGCCGTCTTCCCCGGCCTCGACTTCCGGCTCTTCCCGCTGGACAACCCGGGCCTGGTCTCCGTGCCGCTCGGTTTCCTCGCCGGCTGGCTCGGCACCCTCACCTCGTCCGAGGCCCCCGACGCGGCCGGCCACGCCGAGGTGGAGGTCCGCTCGCTGACGGGCGCGGGAGCGGCCTGACTCCGGCCCGGCTCCGGTCTGGATCCGGCCTGATCCCCCTGCGGATCCGGTCTGAATCCGTCCTGAATCCGGCCTGAATCCGGCCTGAATTCGCCCCGGGTCCGGCCGTTCAGGAGGCGCCCGTCGCCCAGACGTACCGGTGCTCCGGCCGGCCCGTCTCCCCGTACTTCAAGGTCAGGCTCAGCCGCCCCGACTCCTCCAGCCGTTTGAGGTAGCGCTGGGCGGTGGAGCGGCTCAGCCCCGAGCGCTGCGCCACCTCGTGCGCCGACAGCGGCCGGGCCGCCCCCAGCAGCACCCGGCGGATGAGCTCCGTGGTCGGCGCGGAGTGGCCCTTGGGCAGGGGAGCGGTCGTGGTGGCCGTGCGCAGGGTGCCGAAGATCCGGTCCACCTCTTCCTGTTCCGCCTGCTCGGCCCCGTCGAGGGTGCGGCGCAGCTGCGCGTACGCCTCCAGCTTCACCCGCAGCCCCGGGAACGAGAACGGCTTGACCAGGTACTGCAGCGCCCCGTACCGCATCGCCGTCTGCACGGTGGCGATGTCGCGGGCGGCGGTGACCATGATGACGTCCGTGTGGTGGCCGAGCTCGCGGATGCGGCGGACGAGCGACAGGCCGGTCTCGTCCGGCAAGTACTGGTCGAGCAGGACCAGGTCGGTGCCGCCGCCCTCCAGTACTGCCAGTGCCTGGGCCGCGTTGTGGGCCTTGGCGCGTACGCGGAAGCCCGGGACCCGGGCGACGTACGCGGCGTTGATCTCGGCGACGCGGAAGTCGTCGTCCACGACCAGGACTTCGATCATGGTCTGCCTCCGTTCACCTGTCTGCTCCCGGCATCGTTCACCCCTGTCTTCCGCTCACTCTTTCGAGTGTTCGTAGCGCCTCCGGCAATTCGACCGTGAACATCGCGCCACCTCCTTTTCGTTCGCCCGCGCGTGCCGTGCCGCCGTACCGCTCGGCGAGCCGCCGCACCAGCGGAAGGCCGAGCCCGCGGGGGCGGTGTGCGGTGGGCTCCTTGGTGGACCAGCCGTCACCGAACACCAGCTCGTGTGCCCCCGCGGGGACCCCCGGCCCGTTGTCCGAGACCCGCACCACCACCGTGGCACCCTCCGTCCGCAGGTCGACCTCGACAAAACGCTCCGCACGCGCAGCGCGCCCGACGGCCTCCACCGCGTTGTCCACGAGGTTGCCGAGCACCGTGACCAGATCGCGCGGGTCCACCACCTGCCCGGGCAGATGTGTCCGTCCGCTGACCCGCAGCGCCACCCCGCGTTCGGCCGCGACCGCGCTCTTGCCGACCAGCAGGGCGCTGACCAGCGGCTCGTGCACCCGGTCGGTGACCTCCTCGGCCGTGGCCCGGCGCGCGCCGGTGACCTCGGCGACGAACTCGGCGGCCTCGTCGTACAGTTCCAGCTCCAGCAGCCCGACGACGGTGTGCATCCGGTTGGCGTGCTCGTGGTCCTGGGCGCGCAGCGCCTCCGTCAGTCCCCGGGTGGCATCCAGCTCCCGGGCGAGCTGTTCCAGCTCGGTGCGGTCGCGCAAGGTCGCCACCGCGCCGCCGTCGGCCGTGTCCATCCGGTTGGCGACCAGCACCCGCGCGTCCCGCACGATGAGCAGGTCCTTGCCGCTCACCCGGCCCGCCAGGACGTCCATGGTCCGGCCGGGCGGCAGCACCGCCTCCAGGGGCCGGCCGGTGGCGTCCGGGCCGAGGCCCAGCAGCCGTTGCGCCTCGTCGTTGACCAGCCGTACGCGGCCGCGCCGGTCGAGCGCCACCACGCCCTCGCGGATGCCGTGCAGCATCGCCTCCCGCTCGTTGAGCAGGGCGGATATCTCGGACAGTTCGATGCCGTGGGTGCGCTTGCGCAGTCGCCAGGAGACGGCGAACGCGGCCAGCGCGCCGACCGCGAGGGCCGCTCCGGCGTAGCGGAGGATGCCGGGCAGGGCATGCAGCAGCAGGCCGCGCACGTCCTCGTAGGCGATACCGACGGACACGGCGCCGACGATGGCGCCTTCGCCGTCGCGCAGCGGGACCTTGCCGCGGGCCGAGCGGCCGAGCGTGCCGTCCTCGATGCCGGTCCACTCGCGTCCGGCCAGGGCGGGGCCCGGGTCGGTGCTGACGTGCCGGCCGATCTCGGCGGGGTTGGTGTGGGAGTAGCGGATGCCCCGGGTGTCGGCCACCACCACGTAACTGGCGTCGGTGGCAAGGCGGATGCGCTCGGCCGCGGTCTGGACGGGGCCGTCGGGGTCGGGCGGGCCGGCCAGCACGTCGTGGGCGATGCCGGGCTGTGCGGCCGTGGCCTGGGCGATGGCCAGGGCGCGGCGCTCGGCCTGCTCGTCGAGTTGTGACCCCAGGGACGCCAGCAGAAGCCCGGCGGTCAGCGCGGTGACTCCGGTAGTGATCAACAGCTGGAACGACAGGACTTGGGCGAACACGCGCCGGGGCCACGGGGGGTGCATAGGGGTCCCTCTGGTAGGGGTGTGTGAAGCGAACGTATCCGGACTGTGTCGCCTTGATCTCCCTTCGTGTCCGTTTCGTTGCGCTAGTGCGAGCAAAACGAGCAGAACAGGTTTCGTGCGCTCAAGTCGCACAGCGCTCACAAGGCTGCCCCTGTGTGCCAGGCCACACCTAGCCTCCCGAACCGGTCACCCCGCCGGATCGGCGCGGGACCGGGCAATGAACGGCAACGAAGGCGGACGGATGAACAGCGACACCCCACGCCCCACCCCGGACGGCACTCCGCCGGCCGGCGCCCCCGCGATCGAGCTGCGCGGGGCGAGCAAGGTCTTCCGCACGCCGTCGGGCGGGGAGCACACGGCCGTACGTGATCTTGATCTGGCCGTCGGCCAAGGCGAGTTCGTGGCGGTCGTGGGGCCCACCGGCTGTGGCAAGTCCACCACGCTCACCCTCGTCAGCGGCCTGGAGGAACCGACCGAGGGCGAGGTGCTGATCGGCGGCGAGCCGGTCACCGGCATCCGGCCCGAGGTCGGGTTCGTCTTCCAGCAGGACGCCGTCTTCCCCTGGCGGTCGGTGCTGTCCAACGTCATGGCCGGGCCGCGCTTTCGCGGCGTGCCCAAGGCGGAGGCCCGGGAGCGGGCGCGCGACTGGCTCGGCCGCGTGGGCCTGGCGGCCTTCGCAGACCGCTATCCGCACCAGCTCTCCGGCGGCCAGCGCAAGCGCGTGGCGCTCGCGCAGACCTTTGTGAACGAGCCGGAGATCCTGCTCATGGACGAGCCGTTCTCCGCACTCGACGTCCAGACCCGGGCGCTGATGTCGGACGAGCTGCTGGAGCTGTGGGGCGGTGCCCATGGGCGCGGCGCGTCCGTCGTCTTCGTCACCCACGACCTGGAGGAGGCCATCGCGCTGGCCGACAAGGTGGTGGTGATGACCGCGGGCCCGGCCACGGTGAAGGAGGTCTTCGACGTCGCCCTGCCGCGGCCGCGCAAGGTCGAATCGGTGCGCCTGGAGCCGCAGTTCATCGAAATCTACCGCGAGATGTGGGCCTCTCTCGGTGAGGAAGTCCGTATCACCCGTGAGCGAGGTGCCTCCCGTGTCGCCTGAGTCCGTCACCGCCGCCGTCGTCACACGCAAGCGCACCGAGGGGCGCACCGAGGCCCGGGCGCGCGCTGCCCGACGGCGCAAGCTGGTGGTCCTGGGAGCCCGGACGCTGCTCCTTGTCGCCGTGCTGGTCGCCTGGGAGGTGCTCTCCAGGAACAAGGCCATCGACCCGTTCAACTTCTCGATGCCGTCGAAGATCTGGGACCAGCTCGTCCAGTGGACGGCCCACGGCACCGCTCACGGCTCGCTGGGCGAACAGATCGGATACACGCTCTACGAGGCCCTGCTCGGCTGGGTCATCGGGGTGACGGGCGGTGTGCTGCTGGGCATCGTCCTCGGCCGGGTCCGTTTCCTCGCCGATGTGCTCGGCCCGTTCATCAAGATCCTCAACGCGCTGCCGCGGATCGTGCTGGCGCCGATCTTCCTCATCCTGTTCGGCCTCGGGACGGTTTCCAAGGTCGCCTCGGCCGTGGTGCTGGTCTTCTTCCCCGTCTTCTTCAACGCCTTCCAGGGGGCGCGCGAGGTGGACCGCAACCTCGTGGCCAACGCCCGCATCCTGGGCGCGAGCGACCGCCGGGTGACGCTGCAGGTCGTCATCCCGTCGGCCACCTCCTGGATCTTCACCAGCCTGCACATCAGCTTCGGCTTCGCGCTCATCGGCGCGATCGTCGGCGAGTACATCGGGGCGGACAAGGGGATCGGGCTGCTCGTCATGGACGCGCAGAGCTCCTTCAACGCCGCGGGGGTGTTCGCGGCGATGGTCATCCTCGCCGTCGTCGCGCTCCTCGCGGAGGTGCTGCTGACCTTCGTGGAGAAGCGGCTCTTCCGCTGGAAGCCCGGCGGGCCGGGCGCAGAGCGCTGACCTGCGCCTGTCGCCCCACCCACCCCTGCCGCACCTGCCGCCTTCGCGGCCGAGGGCCCCCACCGGCCCGTACCCACCACCCCCCGATACGACCGTAAGGAACGATGATGCGTGCACCTGGCAAGTCCTCCAGAACCCTCGCCATGGCCACCGCCGGGATGCTGTGCCTGGTCCTCGCAGGCTGTGCGGACGAGTCGTCCGCGAGCTCGAGCTCGGGGGCCGATTCGCTCAAGGGCGACACAGTCAAGATCATGGTCGGCGGCCTGGACAAGGTCATCTACCTGCCCGCCGTGCTCACCCAGCAGCTCGGCTACTTCGAGCAGGAGGGCGTGACGGTCAAGCTGCTGACCGAGCCCGCGGGCGTACAGGCCACCACCGCGCTGATCTCCGGCGACGTCCAGGGCGTGGTGGGCTTCTACGACCACACGCTCGACCTCCAGGTCAAGGGCAAGCAGGTGGAGTCGGTGGTCCAACTGGCCCAGACGCCGGGCGAGGTGGAGGTGGTCTCCAAGGAGGCCGCCTCCTCCCTCACCTCGCCCAAGGACTTCAAGGGCAAGAAGCTCGGGGTGACCGGACTGGGCTCCTCCACCGACTTCCTGACGAAGTACTTGGCGGTCAAGAACGGGGTACCGGTCAGCGACGTCACCCCGGTGGCCGTCGGCGCGGGGCAGACCTTCGTCACCGCGCTCCAGAAGGGCTCCATCGACGGCGGCATGACCACCGACCCGACCGTGGCGCAGATCCTCGCCAAGGACTTGGGCAAGGTGCTCGTCGACATGCGCACCCCCGACGGCTCCAAGGCCGCGCTCGGCGGCCTCTACCCGTCCTCCAGCCTCTACATGAACACCAATTGGGTCAACAGCCACAAGGACACCGTCCAGAAGCTGGCCAACGCCATGGTCAAGACCCTCAAGTGGATGTCGGAGCACTCGCCCGAGGAGATCGCGGCGGAGATGCCGGCCGACTACGCCAAGGGGGGCGGCAAGGAGCTCTACATCAAGTCGATCGAGAGCACGCTGCCGATGTTCACCAAGGACGGGGTGATGCCCGCCGACGGCCCCAGGACCGTCCACGACGTGCTCAAGTCCTTCAACCCCAACCTCAAGAGCGCCACGGTGGACCTGGAGAAGACCTACACCACGGAGTTCGTGAAGAAGACGGGGTCGTGAGGACGGCGGGCTGACCCCCGCGGGCGCTCAGGCCGGGTCGATCGCTCAGGCCGGGACGATGGCGACGACGTCCATGCGGGCGGGCGTGCCGAGCGCCCGGCCGCAGCTCTCCGGGCGGGGCGGGGCGGCCGCGCCCTGTTCGACCTCCACCCGCCAGGAGCGGCCGTCGTGGTGGGTGACGGTGACGCGCCAGCGGGGGGCCGCGCCTTCGGTCGCGGCGACGTCCAGGGCGTCCGCGTCCTCTTCGCCGGTCAGCGCCCGGACCGCCAGTTCGGCGGCCTGGGCGGGCCGCTCCCAGGCGGACCGGCCCCGGCATCCGGCGGTCGCCACCCGGCCCTCGCGGGCCGCGTGCAGCGCGTCCTTGACCGCGTGCGCGGTGGCCCGCCCGTAGGCGTAGCCGTACGGCAGGACGAACAGGGTCGGCGCGAAGCGGTGGCCGCCGATGTGGGTGACCTCCCAGACCTCGGTGCCGCCTGACGCCGCCAGCTCCGCGGCCAGCGGGCGGCCGAGCAGGGCGCAGCAGCGGTCGCGCTTGCCGTTGGTGCAGACGAGGGCGAGCGGTTCGCCCTCGTAGGACTGCCACAGCCCGCCGTGCTCGCCCGCACCGAGCGCGGCGAAGTCCAGCTCGGCGAGGAGCGCTGCGGGGTCGGTGATCTCCGTGGTGCGGATCCAGGAGTGGCCGGGCGCGGTGTGGGCGGCGAAGACTCGCTGCGACGAGGGGCTGTGGCAGTCGGCATGCCGTCCGGGGCGCCGGATCAGCGCGACCCGTACGCCGGTGCCCTTGGCGGCGCGGTCCAGGGCCCGTCCGGTCTCGGAGTCGAGGTGGCTGGAAGTGAGCGCGTCGGCGCCCCACGGGCCGGCCTGCTCGATCAGCAGCCAGGTCCGCGCGGTCGCGGCGGTGCCGGCGAGGGGTTCGGCCAGAAGGCGGGAGGCGGTCGCGCACGTGCTCACATAGGTGAGCCTAACCTGGCTTAGGGTGTGCCGATACCGGGGACCTCCCCGACTTGTACGACGAATTGCCTTGTGACGCACGTGCCTCAGGGCAACGGCCGGGGCGGTCGCGGCCCGTTGTACTGGCCCGAGGGGCGCAGCCGCAGGGGGCGCTCGGTGTATTCCTCCAGCGCATGGGCGATCCAGCCCGCCGTCCGGGAGACGGCGAACACCGTTTCCCCCGCTTCGGCCGGCATATCCGCGGAGACCGACAGAACGGCCAGAGCGAGATCCACGTTGGCGTGCAGCGGCATGTGCCGGGCGGTGGTCGCCTCGACTTCGCGGGCCGCCTCCAGAGCCCGCGCCGCCTGAGGGATCGATTCCAGCCGTGCGAAGAGTGCCTGGGCCCTGGGGTCGGCGCCCGGGTAGAGGCGGTGCCCGAGCCCCGGTACGCGCCGTCCGGCGCGCAGGTGGTCCGCCACCACGGCCGCCGCGCTGCCGCGCTCCAGCACGTCGGCGAGCATGCGGTGGGCCAGCCCGCTCGCCGCGCCGTGCAGCGGGCCGTCCATCGCGCCGAGCCCGGCCGAGACCACCGCGTACGGGTGGGCCCGCGCCGAGGCGGCCACCCGGGCCGCGAGGGTGGAGGCGGCGAGGTCGTGGTCGATGAGCAGCACCATCGCGCTCTCCAGGGCGCGCAGTGACGCTTCGTCGGGAGTGCGCGCCGTCAGCCGGGTCCACAGCCGCCAGGCGAGCCGGCCCTCGCCCCGGTGCTGCTGCCCGGCGGGCGGCAGTGCGTCGACGAGCGTGGGGATCAGGCAGCGAGCGGTGCCCAGCACGGCATCGGGGGAGAGGTCGAAGCGCAGCGGGTCGGCGACGGCAGCCGCGATCGCGGCGACCCGCAGCCGGTCCGTCGGCCCGCTGTGCGCGGGCAGCGCCGCCACCGCGGCGCGGGCCGCCGTGAGCGTCTCCTCGGGGGCGGTGAAGCGGACGCCGCGCCTCAGCTCGCCGGTCCACAGCCAGTCCGCCACCTCTTCGTAGCCGTACCGCTCGGCGAGCTCGGTGGCGTCGACGCCCCGGTAGTAGTACCGGTTCTCGGCGATGAGGGTGACTCCGGTACGGATGGCCGTCTCGGCGCCGAACGAGGGCTCGCGCCGGCCGCGCCGGGCCAGGGCCTCGACCTCCTTCGCGTCGAAGGTGCTGCCGCGCCCGCCCTGGCCGCGCCGGCTGCTGAGCTGGCCGCGGCTCACGTAGGCATAGACGGTCTCCGGCTTCACGCCCAGGCGCTCGGCGACCTCCCGCGTGGTCAGCCGGTCCGCGTCCGGCGCACCCGCCTCCGCGTCGCCCGTCCGGCCGCCGTCATCCGTCCCCTGCTCCACCATGCGTCACACCGTATCCGTGGCCCGATTCCTGCGTACACGCTGGCCGTGCACACCGCCCGTACACATTGATTCAATCAATATTGACATCGACTGAGTCAAGCATGGACAGTCGCATCACTGTCTGATCGATCAGAGGGAGATGCACCCATGCCGGTCACCGAAGTTCCGCGCGGGCTCGCAGGCGTCGTCGTCACGGACACCGCACTGGGGGACGTCCGCGGCACCGAGGGCTTCTACCACTACCGCCAGTACTCCGCCGTCGAGCTCGCCCAGAGCCGCACCTTCGAAGACGTCTGGCACCTGATGTCCCGCGGCTTCCTCCCGGACGCCGCCCAGCGCGCCGCCTTCGCCGCCGAGACCGCGGCCCTGCGCCACCTCCCCGCGGAGGTGCGCGACGCACTGCCGGGCATCGCCCGCGCCTGTGCCGTGTCCGGACCGCTGGCCGGGCTGCGCACCGCGCTCTCCCTGCTGGGAGCCTCCGCGGGCCTGCGCCCGCTGTACGACGTCGACGCCGCCCGGCGCACCGCCGACGCGCTCGCCACCTGCGCGGCCGTCCCCACCCTGCTCACCGCCCTGCACCGGCTGGGCCAAGGGCTCGAGCCCGTCGCACCGCGCGACGACCTGCCGTATGCCGCCAACTACCTGTACATGCTCACGGGTGCGGAACCGGACGCCCGCCGAGCCCGTGCGATCGAGCGCTATCTGGTCTCCACCATCGACCACGGCTTCAACGCCTCCACCTTCACCTCCCGCGTCATCGCCTCCACCGGCGCCGATCTCGCCGCCTGCCTCTGCGGTGCCATCGGCGCGCTCTCCGGGCCGCTGCATGGTGGTGCCCCCAGCCGCGCGCTGGACACCCTCGACGCCATCGGAACGCCGGACCGCATCGGCCCCTGGGTCCGCGAACGGGTCCTGGCCGGCGACCGGATCATGGGCTTCGGCCACCCCGTCTACCGCACCGAGGACCCGCGGTCGCGGATGCTGCGGGAGATCGCCCAGGAATTCGGCGGACCGCTCGTGGAGTTCGCGGTCGAGGTCGAGCGGCAGGTCGAGGCGATCCTGGCCGAGCTCAAGCCCGGCCGGGAGCTGCACACCAACGTGGAGTTCTACGCGGGCGTCGTCATGGAGCTGTGCGGACTGCCGCGGGAGATGTTCACCCCCACCTTCTGCTCGGCCCGCGTCGTCGGCTGGAGCGCCAATATCCTGGAGCAGGCGGAAGACACCAAGATCATCCGCCCGGCGGCCCGCTACGTCGGCCCGCCCCCGCCGCAGGCCGTGCCCGCGGTGCTCGACTGACGCAGCCCCGACCGACGATGGAGGCGCCCGACGTGGCCAGGCGACAGATACCGGTGATCGTGCTCGCGGGGTTCCTGGGGTCGGGCAAGACCACCTTGCTCAACCACCTGCTGAGCACGAGCGGAGGCACCCGGATCGGCGCCGTCGTCAACGACTTCGGCAGCATCGAGATCGATGCCATGAGCGTCGCCGGGCAGGTGGACTCCATGGTGTCGCTGGGCAACGGCTGCCTGTGCTGCGCCGTGGACTCCAGCGAGCTGGACGGCTTCCTGGACCGGCTGGCCCGCCCGGCCGCCCGCATCGACGTCATCGTCGTCGAGGCCAGCGGGCTCGCCGAGCCCCAGGAGATCATCCGGATGATCCTCGCCAGCGAGAACAAGAACATCGTCTACGGCGGTCTGGTCGAGGTGGTCGACGCGGCGGAGTTCGACCGCACCCGCGCCCGGCACCCCGAACTCGACCGGCACATCGGCATCGCCGACCTCGTGGTCCTCAACAAGGCCGACCGGGTCCAGGACGCGGCCCGGGCGAGCCTGGAGGACAGGCTCACGGAGCTGGCCCCGGGCACCCCGGTGGTCCCGGCCTCGTACGGGCGGGTGGACCCGGAGCTGCTCTTCGACTGCAAGCCGCGCGAAGACCACGTGGAGGCGATCCGCCAGCTGTCCTTCGAAGACCTCTGCCACGAGGAGGACGGAGACGGGCACGCCGACCATCTGCACGCCGCCTACCAGAGCGTCGAGTTCGTCTCCGACGAGCCGATGCACCCGCGGCGGCTGATGGACTTCCTCGACGCCCGGCCGGCCGGCCTCTACCGCATCAAGGGCTTCGTCCACTTCGGCGTCGGCGGGCACCGCGACAAGTTCTCGCTCCATGCGGTGGGCGACTTCCTGCGGTTCTACCGCTCGCCCTGGGCGCGTTCGGAGCCGCGCGCCACACAGCTCGTCATGATCGGCAACGGCATCGACGCCCAGGCCCTGAGCGAGGGCCTCGACGCCTGCCGATGGGGGCACCTCCCGGCGGAAGCCGGGGAGGGGCCGCAGGACGCCGACTCCATGTGGGGCGTCCTGCGGTACGCCCAGTCCTGACAGGGCCCGCCCTCCGGCGGGCCCCAGGGCCGGGCTGCCTACACCGGTCCGGCCACCACGCTCACCGGCTTCGCCAGCGGCGTGCCCGAGCCGTCGCGGCGCGGGTCGATCTCCGGCAGTGCGGCAGGCGTGCCGTCCGCCGCCGCGGCGCGGGCCGGCGCAGCCCCCGCCCAGGCCAGCACCAGGCAGTCCTCGCCCTTGAGGAAGCGGTGGCAGCGCACGCCGCCGGTGGCCCGGCCCTTGCGCGGGTACTGGTCGAACGGCGTGAGCTTCGCCGTCCCTTGCGAGGCGGAGCCCGGCAGCCCGCCCGCGGCGCCCGCGACCGTGAACACCGCCGCGTCCTCCGCGGGGTCGACCGCCGTGAAGGAGATCACCTTCGCTCCGGAGGACAGCTTGATGCCCGCCATGCCGCCCGCCGGCCGGCCCTGCGGCCGTACCTGCGAGGCCTGGTAGCGCAGGAGCTGTGTGTCGTCGGTGATGAAGACCAGGTCCTCCTCGCCGGTGCGCAGCTCGACCGCGCCGACGATGCGGTCACCGTCCTTGAGGGTGATGACCTCCAGCTCGTCCTTGTTGGCCGGGTAGTCGGGCACCACGCGCTTGACGACGCCCTGCTCCGTGCCGATCGCAAGACCCGGCGACGATTCGTCGAGCGTGGTCAGGCAGACCACCCGCTCGCCCTCTTCCAGCGACAGGAACTCCGCGATGGGGGCCCCGCCCGCGAGGCTGGGCGCCGCGGCCGTCTCCGGCAGCTGCGGCAGGTCGATCACCCGCAGCCGCAGCAGCCGCCCGGCCGAGGTCACCGCGCCCACCTCGCCCAGCGCCGTGGCCGGCACCGCCGAGACGATCACATCGTGCTTGACGCGCTTGGCCTCGCCCGCCCCGGGCGGGAACGGCTCGCCCGTGGCCGTTCGGGCCAGCAGCCCCGTCGACGACAGCAGCACCCGGCACGGGTCGTCCGCGACCTTCAGCGGTACCGCCGACGCCGGGGCGCCCGCCGACTCCAGCAGCACCGTGCGCCGGTCGGTGCCGAACTTCTTCGCGACGTCGGCCAGTTCCGCCGAGACCAGCTTGCGCAGCTCCGCGTCGGAATCCAGGATCCGCGTCAGCTCCTCGATCTCCGCGGTGAGCTTGTCGCGCTCCGACTCCAGCTCGATGCGGTCGAACCTCGTCAGGCGGCGCAGCGGGGTGTCGAGGATGTACTGCGTCTGTACCTCGGACAGTCCGAAGCGCTGGATGAGTGAACTCTTCGCCTCCGAGGCGTTGTCACTCGATCGAATGATTCGGATGACCTCGTCGATGTCGACGAGCGCCACCAGCAGACCCTCGACCAGGTGCAGCCGGTCGCGCCGCTTGCCGCGCCGGAACTCGCTGCGCCGCCGCACCACCTCGAAGCGGTGATCGACATAGACCTCCAGCAGCTCCTTGAGGCCCAGCGTCAGCGGCTGGCCGTCCACCAGCGCGACGTTGTTGATGCCGAAGGACTCCTCCATCGGCGTCAGCTTGTAGAGCTGCTCCAGCACGGCCTCCGGGTTGAAGCCGTTCTTGATCTCGATAACCAGGCGCAGGCCGTGGTTGCGGTCGGTGAGGTCCTTGACGTCGGCGATGCCCTGGAGCTTCTTCGAGCCGACCAGGTCCTTGATCTTGGAGATCACCTTCTCCGGGCCGACGGTGAAGGGCAGTTCCGTCACCACCAGGCCCTTGCGGCGCGGGGAGACGCTCTCGACCGAGACGGTGGCACGGATCTTGAAAGTGCCGCGGCCCGTCTCATAGGCGTCCCGGATACCGCTCAGGCCGACGATCCGGCCGCCGGTGGGCAGGTCGGGACCGGGCACGAACTTCATCAGGGTGTCGAGGTCGGCGGCCGGGTGCCGGATGAGGTGGCGGGCGGCGGCGATGACCTCGCCCAGGTTGTGCGGCGGCATGTTCGTCGCCATGCCGACGGCGATTCCGGAGGAGCCGTTGACCAGCAGGTTGGGGTAGGCGGCGGGGAGGGCCACCGGCTCCTGCTCGCTGCCGTCGTAATTCGGCGTGAAGTCGACGGTGTCCTCGTCGATCGAGGCCGTCATCAGCGATGTGACCGACGCCATCCTGGCCTCGGTGTAACGCATGGCCGCGGGCGGGTCGTCATTGCCCAGCGAGCCGAAGTTGCCGTGGCCGTCCACCAGCGGCAGCCGCATCGAGAAGGGCTGCGCCATGCGCACCAGCGCGTCGTAGATCGAGGCGTCGCCGTGCGGGTGGAGCTTGCCCATCACCTCGCCGACGACGCGGGCGCACTTCACGTAGCCGCGGTCGGGGCGCAGCCCCATCTCGTTCATCTGGTGCAGGATGCGGCGCTGGACGGGCTTGAGGCCGTCGCGGGCGTCCGGCAGGGCGCGTGAATAGATGACCGAGTAGGCGTACTCGAGGAAGGAGCCCTGCATCTCGTCGACGACGTCGATGTCGAGGATGCGCTCCTCGAAGTTCTCCGGCGGCGGGGTCTTCGTGCTGCGGCGGGCCATCGCGGCTGCGGCTCCTTCGATCGATTGCCGTGGTCGGGGACGACCGGGAATGACGCGGTCCATTGTGGACCGCCCCACCGACAACGCCGACCGCGACCCGTCCGGGAGCGTGAGGCGGTCCGGGAACTTCGCCAGATGTCAGCGCGCTTGCATACAGTGACAGCACTGTTCATCACGCGCGTCGGCGCGGCGAGGCATCGCGAGAAAAACGAGCGATCGAAGGGACGTACATGCCCATGGGTCACACGGCCACGCAACAGGCCGGTTCCGGCGGCCTGACAGCGACCGAGCACCGCCTGGCCAACGGCCTGAGGGTGGTGCTCTCCGAGGACCATCTCACCCCAGTCGCGGCTGTCTGCCTCTGGTACGACGTCGGCTCGCGCCACGAGGTCAAGGGCCGCACCGGCCTCGCCCACCTCTTCGAGCACCTGATGTTCCAGGGCTCCGCCCAGGTCAAGGGCAACGGCCACTTCGAGCTGGTGCAGAACGCCGGCGGCTCGCTCAACGGCACCACCAGCTTCGAGCGCACCAACTACTTCGAGACCATGCCCACCCACCAGGTCGAGCTGGCCCTGTGGCTGGAAGCCGACCGCATGGGCTCGCTGCTCACCGCGCTCGACGACGAGTCGATGGAGAACCAGCGCGACGTCGTCAAGAACGAGCGCCGCCAGCGGTACGACAACGTGCCGTACGGCACCGCCTTCGAGAAGCTGACGGCCATGGCCTACCCCGACGGCCACCCGTACCACCACACGCCCATCGGTTCCATGGCCGACCTGGACGCCGCCTCCCTGGAGGACGCGCGCGCCTTCTTCCGCACCTACTACGCGCCGGGCAACGCGGTCCTGTCGGTCGTCGGCGACATCGACCCCGAGCAGACGCTCGCCTGGATCGAGAAGTACTTCGGCTCCATCCCGGCGCACGACGCCAAGCAGCCCCCGCGCGACGGCACCCTGCCGGACGTCATGGGCGAGGAGCTGCGCGAGGTCCTCCGCGAAGAGGTGCCCTCCCGCGCCCTGATGGCCGCCTACCGCCTGCCGCACGACGGCACCCGCGAGTCCGACGCCGCCGACCTGGCGCTGACCATCCTCGGCGGCGGCGAGTCCTCGCGCCTGCACAACCGCCTCGTCCGCCACGACCGCACCGCCGTGGCCGCGGGCTTCGGCCTGCTGCGGCTGGTGGGCGCCCCCTCGCTCGGCTGGCTGGACGTCAAGGCGTCCGGCGGCGCCGAGGTGCCCGACATCGAGACCGCCGTTGACGAGGAGCTGGCCCGCTTCGCCCTCGAAGGCCCCACGGCCGAGGAGATGGAGCGCGCCCAGGCCCAGCTGGAGCGCGAGTGGCTGGACCGGCTCGCCACCGTGAGCGGCCGGGCCGACGAATTCTGCCGTTTCGCCACGCTGTTCGGCGATCCGCAGCTCGCCCTCACCGCCGTCCAGCGCGTCCTGGACGTCACCCCGGAAGAGGTGCAGGCGGTCGCCAAGACCCGGCTGCACTCGCAGAACCGCGCCGTGCTGGTCTACGAGCCGACGCCCCAGTCCGACGCCGCCGCGGCCGAAGAGAACGAGGAAGAGGAGACGGCCCAGTGAGCGACGCCGCCGCGACCACCATGCACACCTCGGACACCGCCATGGAATTCCACCCCCAGCCCCATCCCGGCCGGCCCACCCCCTGGGCCTTCCCCGCCCCCCAGCGCGGCAATCTGGCGAACGGCCTGACCCTGCTCCGCTGCCACCGCCCCGGCCAGCAGGTCATCGCCGTCGAAATCAGCCTCGACGCGCCCCTGGACGCCGAGCCCGAGGGCCTGGACGGGGTGGCCACGATCATGGCCCGCGCCTTCTCCGAGGGCACCGACAAGCTCACCGCCGAGGAGTTCACCGCCGAGCTCGAGCGCTGCGGCGCCACCCTGGAGGCGCACGCCGACCACCCCGGCGTCCGCGTCTCGCTGGAGGTCCCCGCCTCCCGGCTGGCCAAGGCCCTCGGCCTGCTCGCCGACGCCCTGCGCGCCCCCGCCTTCCCGGAGAACGAGGTCGAGCGCCTCGTCCGCAACCGCCTGGACGAGATCCCGCACGAGCTGGCCAACCCCGCCCGCCGGGCGGCCATGGCGCTCGCGGCCGAGCTCTTCCCCGCCGACTCCCGGATGTCCCGCCCCCGCCAGGGCACCCTGGAGACCGTGGAGCGCATCGACGCCGCCTCGGTGCGGGCCTTCTACGACGCCCACATCCGCCCCGCCTCCGCGACCGCGGTGGTCGTCGGCGACTTCACCGGCGTCGACCTCGACCAGGCCCTCGACGCCACCCTCGGCGCCTGGACCGGCAACGCCGCCCCGCCCCGCACCATGCCGCCGATCACGGCGGACGACACCGGCCGCGTCGTGATCGTCGACCGCCCCGGCGCCGTCCAGACCCAGCTGCTACTGGGCCGCACCGGCTCCGACCGCCACGACCGCGTCTGGCCCGCCCAGGTGCTCGGCACCTACTGCCTCGGCGGCACCCTCACCTCCCGCCTGGACCGCGTCCTGCGCGAGGAGAAGGGCTACACCTACGGCGTCCGCGCCTTCGGTCAGGTGCTGCGCTCCGGCGCCGAGGGCACCGGCGCCTCCCTGCTCGCCATCAGCGGCTCGGTGGACACCGCCTCCACCGGCCCGGCGCTCGCGGACCTGTGGACCGTACTGCGCACCCTCGCGGCCGAGGGCCTCACCGAGGCCGAGCGCGAGGCGGCCGTGCAGAACCTGGTGGGCGTCGCCCCGCTGCGCTACGAGACGGCGGCCGCCGTCGCGGGCACCCTCGCCGACCAGGTCGAGCAGCACCTGCCGGACGACTTCCAGGCCCGGCTCTACGAACGCCTGGCCGAGACCGGCACGGTGGAGGCCACCGCGGCCGTCGTCAGCGCCTTCCCGGCCGACCGTCTGGTGACGGTGCTCGTCGGCGACGCGTCCGAAATCACCGAGCCCGTCAAGGCGCTGGGCATCGGCGAGGTGACGGTCATTACCTCCTGACGGAGGCTCACTCGGCATGACAAGGGAGGCGGGGGGGGGGGGGGGGGGGGGGCGGCGGGGGGGGGGGGGGGGGGGGGGGGGGGGGGGGGGGGGGGGGGGGGGGGGGGGGGGGGGGGGGGGGGGGGGGGGGGGGGGCCCCGCCCCCAAAACCCCCGCCCCCTTCTGGGGGGGGGCCTGGGGCGTGGCGCGTTACCGCCCCCCCCGGGGGGGCCGCCCCCCCCCCCCCCGGGGGGGGGGGGGGCCCCGGGGGCCCCCCCGCGCCTCCCTTATGTCCAATTTCGGGCAGTGGTTGCACGTTGGTCGTGTGGCGTACGTCATAAAAACCCACTTCTGTTTGCCGTTCGAATCTGACGGCGATTAGCGTCAGGGCGGCAGTCCGTCAGATCGGAGCCGCAACCGCGGTCCCGGACAGCCATCGCCGAGTCCCCGCGACACACGTCAATGGGGAGCCGGGGACCCACACGTCCCTGGGGTGAATCGGAGCCCTCTCGCGAGGGATCCGTAGGAGACCTTCCTGCTCCGAACCCGTCAGCTAACCCGGTAGGCGAGAAGGAAGGAAAGGATCAGCCTACTCATGGCGTTCACCCGTCCCACCGGGAAGCACCGTCGTCCGAGCCGCGCCGTTCGCGTCGGTGCCAATGTGGCGGGCATAGCCACGCTCACCGCGGCCGGTGCAGTCGCCGGTGTGGCGGGCCCGGCCTTCGCCTCCGACGGCGCCCCGCACACCGAGGACACCGGCCTCACCCAGGCCATCGTCATCGGTGACGACACGGCCGACCGCGTCGACGCCCAGGCCGAGACCCAGCGCAGCGCCGCCGACGAGGCCGCCGCCCGCCTCCAGGCCGAGACCGCCGCCAAGAAGCAGGCCGCCGACGCCAAGCGGCACGCCGACGAGGCCAAGCGCAAGGCGGACGCCGAGCGCGCCGCCAAGGAACGCGCCGCGCGCGACGAGGAGCGCAAGCGCCTCAACACCTTCGTGCTGCCCATCGAGGGCTCCTACGTCTCCACCGGCTACAAGGCCTCCAGCAGCCTGTGGTCCTCCGGCAGCCACACCGGCGTCGACTTCCACGCCGAGACGGGCACCTCCGTGCACGCGGTCGGCGCGGGCACCATCGTCGAGGCCGGCTGGGGCGGCGCCTACGGCAACAACGTCGTCATCCAGATGTCCGACGGCACCTTCACCCAGTACGGCCACCTGTCCTCCATCGACGTCTCCGTCGGACAGACCGTCACCCCCGGCCAGCAGATCGGCCTCTCCGGCGCCACTGGCAACGTCACCGGCCCGCACCTGCATTTCGAGGCCCGTACGACCGCCCAGTACGGCTCGGACATCGACCCGGTCGCCTACCTGCGCGCGCACGGCGTCGACCTGTAAGCGCCGGCGGGTAAGCGCTGCCGCCCCGCTCTTTCGCGAAAGGCCCCGGCTCCGGCCGGGGCCTTCGTGCTGTCCGTTGGCCAAAAAATAGCCATGGAACACCTGAGCCATCGGAAATCGCGGACGATTGCCATAGAGTCGCCCGACAAGGTATTGGACGTCCGCGAATCGCGGGGCAATTCGGAGGTTCAGCCATGCGGGCCCGTACGTGAACGGTGACGGCGAAGCGGTGCGCGAGGGCGGCCGCATTTCCACGCACGCCGTGTGCACGGCGATCCGCGACGACATCGTCGCCGGTGTCTTCCCGCCCGGCAGCCGGCTCATCGAGGAGCTGCTGGCCCGCCGCTACGGCGTCTCCCGGGTCCCGGTGCGCGAAGCGCTGCGCACCCTGGCCTCCGAGGGCTTCGTGACCACCCGCAGACATGCGGGCGCCTGCGTGGCCGAGCCCACCGAACAGGAGGCCGCGGACCTGCTCGACATCCGCGCCCTGCTGGAGCCGCTGGGCGCCGCGCGCGCCGCGCAGCGGCGCACGGAGGCGCATCTGAAGGTCCTGCGCGGCCTGGTCCGGCTCGGGCAGGAGCGGGCGCGCGCGGGCCGCATCGGCGAACTGCGCCCCCTGGGCGACTGGTTCGACGAGACGCTCGCCCAGGCCTCCGGCAGCCCCAGCCTCGCCTCACTGCTCACCCAGCTCCGGCGCAAGATCGCCTGGGTGTACGCGGCCGACCCCGCCGTGCGGCCCGTGGAAACGTGGCAGACGTGCGGCGCCCTGGTCGACGCGGTGGCCCGCGGGGACGTCGAGCGGGCCCGCTCGCTGGCCGCCGCCCGCGCCGAGCGTTCGCCCGGGGAATTCCGGCTGCGGCGCCCGGTCCGTGCGAACCGCGTGCGGGCTCCGAAACAATCCGTAAACACCGCCGCTGCCCGTTCTTAACAGCGGTCCGCTATTCCCGGGTGAATATCGCCGGGGAATAGCGCACGGGTCGCGCGGATGTCTGCCCGTGCTTGTCCACGACGAAGCCGCGGCGGCCTCAATCGGCGGCCGCGGCTTCACCGCAGGTGATTCCGGTGAATCAGACGGTCTCCGGGAGCTCCTCGAGCCCCTCGGCGACCAGCTTGGCAAGGCGGTCGAGCGCGACCTCGGCGCCGTCGGCCTCGGAGGCCAGGACGATCTCCTCGCCACCCTGGGCGCCCAGGCCCAGCACGGCCAGCATGGAGGCGGCGTTGACGGGGTTGCCGTCCGCCTTGGCGATCGTGACCGGCACGCCCGAAGCGGTCGCCGCACGGACGAAGACCGAGGCGGGCCGGGCGTGCAGGCCCTCGGCCCAGCCGACGTTTACGCGGCGCTCAACCATGGTGATGCCCTTCAAGTCGAGAGTAGTTGTCTAGACCATTGTGGCACGGGGTGCGCAGTGCTCCGGCGCGCGCCCGCGCGAGGGCCGTCCGGCCCCGCGCACGGGGACGGACGGTGCTCCTGGCTGTCGGTGCCCCGCCGTACGCTGGCCCCATGCAGACGCCGTCCGAGCATGCGTACCCGAGCCACTGGGAAGCCGATGTCGTGCTGCGCGACGGCGGCACCGCACAGATCCGTCCCATCACCCCCGACGACGCACAGCGCCTGGTCGACTTCTACGAACAGGTCTCGGACGAGTCCAAGTACTACCGCTTCTTCGCCCCCTACCCCCGGCTCTCCGACCGGGACGTGCACCGCTTCACCCACCACGACTACGTCGACCGCGTCGGCCTGGCCGCCACCGTCGGCGGCGAGTTCATCGCCACCGTCCGCTACGACCGCACCGACGGCGGCGGACACCCCGCCTCCCCGCCCGCGGGCGAGGCCGAGGTCGCCTTCCTCGTCCAGGACGCCCATCAGGGCCGCGGCGTCGCCTCCGCCCTGCTGGAGCACATCGCCGCTGTCGCCCGCGAGCGCTCGATCAGGCGCTTCGCCGCCGAGGTGCTGCCCGCCAACAGCAAGATGATCAAGGTGTTCACGGATGCGGGCTACACCCAGAAGCGCAGCTTCGAGGACGGCGTCGTCCGCCTGGAATTCGACCTCGAACCCACCGACAAGTCCCTCGCCGTCCAGCGCGCCCGCGAGCGGCACGCCGAGGCCCGCTCCGTCCAGCGCCTCCTCGCCCCCGGCTCCGTCGCCGTCATCGGCACCGGCCGCGAGCCCGGCGGTGTGGGCCGCACGGTCCTGCGCAATGTGCTCGCGGGCGGCTTCACCGGCCGTACGTACGCCGTCAACCGGGCCTTTCCCGAAGGGCTTTCCCGGCTAGAGCCCGAGGGCGTGCCCGCCCACCGCTCCGTCCGCGAGATCGCGGACCCGGTCGACCTCGCCGTCATCGCCGTGCCCGCCGAGCACGTGCCGCAAGCCGTCGACGACTGCGGCGAGCACGGTGTCCAGGGGCTCGTGGTCCTCTCCGCCGGATATGCCGAGAGCGGCCCGGCCGGCCGGGGCCGCCAGCGCGAGCTGGTCCGCCGAGCCCGCTCGTACGGCATGCGGGTCATCGGGCCCAACGCCTTCGGCCTGGTGAACACCGCCGAAGCCGTCCGGCTCAACGCCTCGCTCTCGCCCGAGCTGCCAGCCCCCGGCCGGGTCGGCCTGTTCAGCCAGTCCGGCGCGATCGGCATCGCCCTCCTCGGCGGGCTGCACCGGCGCGCCGCCGGGCTCGTCGGCGTCTCCACCTTCGTCTCCGCCGGAAACCGCGCCGACGTCTCGGGCAACGACTTCCTCCAGTACTGGCACGACGACCCGGACACCGACGTCGCCCTGATGTACCTGGAGTCCATCGGCAATCCCCGGAAGTTCGCCCGCCTCGCCCGGCGCACCTCTGCCCGCAAGCCGCTCGTCGTCGTCAAGGGCGCCCGGCACGGCGCCGCCGCCCCCGCCGGGCACGCCGTGCGCAGCACCCGCCTGCCCGACGCCACCGTCTCCGACCTGCTCCGGCAGGCGGGCGTCATCCGCGTGGACACCGTCACCGAACTGGCCGACACCGGGCTGCTGCTGGCCGCCCAGCCGCTCCCCGAGGGCCCCCGCGTGGCCATCCTCGGCAATTCCGAGTCCCTGGCCCTGCTCACCTACGACGCCTGTCTCACCGACGGCCTGCGGCCGCTGCTGCCCCGCGACCTGACCACCGCCGCCACCCCGGCCGACTTCCGCGCCGCCCTCGCCGAGGCCCTCGCCGACCGGGCCTGCGACGCCGTCGTCGTCACCGCCATTCCCTGGGTCGGCGACGCCTCGGCCGCCGAGCTGGCGGGCGCGCTGCGGGAAGCGGTCGCCCAGGCCCCGGCCGCCAAGCCCGTGGCCGTCGTCCACCTGGAGATCCCGGGCCTCGCCGAGGCGCTGGCCGCCCCGCCCACCCCGCCGCCCGCCGACGGCGAGCCCGCCCCCGCCGTCCGGATACCGGCCTACCCCGCCGCCGAGCGGGCCGTGGGCGCCCTCGCCGAGGCCGTGCGCTACGCGCGCTGGCGGCGCCAGGCCGCCGAGCCCGGCCGGGTCCCCGAGTACGAGGACATCGACGAGGCGGGCGCCACCGCCGACATCGAGGTGCTGCTCAAGGCGCACGGCGCGAAGGGCCCCCGCGCCGTCACCCTCTCCGCCGCCGACACCCAGCGCCTCCTCGCCCGCTACGGCATCGCCGTGCTGCCCGCGCTGCCCGCCCCCGACCCGGACAGCGCCGTCGGCGCCGCCCGCCGCCTCGGCTTCCCCGTGGCCCTCAAGCCCACCGCCCCGCACCTGCGGCACCGGGCCGACCTCGGCGGCGTCCGCCTCGACCTCGGCAGCGAGACGGAACTGCGCAGGGCGTACGCCGAGTTGACCGAGCTGCTCGGCAAGCCGGAGGAGATCCGCCTGGTCGTGCAGTCGATGGCCCCCCGCGGCGTCGACACGGTCGTACGGGCCGCCATCGACCCGGCGGCCGGCGCCGTGCTCTCCTTCGGGCTGGCCGGGGCGCCCTCGCTGCTGCTCGGCGACACCGCACACCGCCTGGTGCCGGCCACCGACCGCGACGCCGCCGAGCTGATCCGCTCGGTGCGCACCGCCCCGCTCCTCTTCGGCTGGCGAGGCTCCGCCCCCGTCGACACCCCGGCCTTGGAGGAGCTGCTGCTCCGGGTCTCCCGCCTGGTCGACGATCACCCGGAGGTCGTCGGCGCCGACCTGGAGCCGGTGATCGTCGCGCCGCAGGGGGTGCACATCCTGGGCTCCTCTGTGCGCCTGGCGCCCCGCCCGGCCCGCACCGACCTCGGTCCGCGCAGCCTGCCGTCGTATTAGAGGGTGCCCGCGGCGGGCCGCGAACCACCGGCCGGACGTGACGCGGAGCACCCACGGCGGCGGGAACCACCGGGCAGGCCCCGGCAGCGGGGCCCTGTACGCCCCGTAGGATGGGCGTATGGCGAAGACCGGTACGACGACCCAGGGGCTGCGCGCGGCCATCGAGCGCAGCGGCTACTACCCGGCCCTCGTGGCCGAGGCGGTTGAGGCCGCCGTGGGCGGGGAGCCGGTCGTGTCGTACCTGGTGCACCAGGAGACGACGTTCGACTCCAACGAGGTCCGCCGCCATGTGACCGTGCTCGTCCTCACCGGCACCCGCTTCATCGTCAGCCACACCGACGAGCAGGCGGCCGACGGCACCTCGCCGTCCCCCTACGCCACGACCTCGACCGAGTCGGTCAAGCTCGACCGGATCTCCTCCGTCGTGCTCAGCCGCGTCGTCGCCAACCCCGAGTCCTACACCCCGGGCACCCTGCCCCGCGAGGTCGTCCTCACCATCGGCTGGGGCGCGGTCTCCCGGATCGACCTGGAGCCCGCCGCCTGCGGCGACCCCAACTGCGACGCCGACCACGGCTACACCGGCTCCTCCACCGCCGACGACCTCAGCCTGCGGGTGAGCGAGGCCGGTGACGGCCCGGACACCGTCCGCCAGACCCTGGCCTTCGCCCAGGCCCTCTCCGAAGCGACCGTGGCGACCTCCCGCTGATGTCACATCCGACGATGGCGGGCACGGCCTGGCACGACCCCAACCCGCTGGACCCCCGGTCCGCACCGCTGCCGCGCTACGGCACCGGCTCGCTCGCCGATCTGCTGCCCTCCGTCGCGGCGGGCCTGGGCGTGCCCGGACTCTCCTCCGGCCTGGAGCTCGCGCCCGCCGACCGGGTCTGCGTGTTCCTGATCGACGGCCTGGGCTGGGAGCTGCTGCGGGCGCACCCCGACGAAGCGCCGTTCCTGCACTCGCTGATGGCGACCTCGATGAACGGCACCGGCTCGCCCATGACCGCCGGTTTCCCGTCCACCACCGCGACCTCCCTCGCCTCGGTCGGCACGGGCCTGCCGCCGGGGGCGCACGGCCTGGCCGGCTACACCGTCGCCGATCCGGCCACCGGGCAGCTGATGAACCAGCTGCGCTGGCGCCCGTGGACCGACCCGCACGTCTGGCAGCCCTACCCGACCGTCTTCCAGCTCGCGGACGCCGCCGGGGTGGCCACCTGCCAGGTCTCCGCGCCGGACTTCGAGCACACCCCGCTGACGAAGATCGCGCTCAGCGGCGGCACCTTCCACGGCCGCCTCTCCGGAGAGGAGCGGATGGACTTCGCCGCCCAGCGGCTGGGCGCCGCCGACCGCTCGCTCGTCTACACCTACTACAGCGAGGTGGACGGCAAGGGCCACCGCTTCGGCGTCGACTCCGAGGAGTGGCGCGGCCAGTTGATGTACGTCGACCTGCTGGCCCGGCGGCTGGCCGAGCAGCTGCCGCCGCGCTCAGCGCTGTACGTCACCGCCGACCACGGCATGATCGACATCCCGTTCGACCCGGAGTCGAGGATCGACTTCGACGAGGACTGGGAGCTGCGGGCCGGAGTGGCGCTGCTCGGCGGCGAGGCCCGCGCCCGGCACGTCTACGCGGTGCCCGGCGCCGCCGCCGACGTCCTGGCCGTGTGGCGCGAGGTGCTCGGCGAGCAGATGTGGGTCGCGGGGCGGGACGAGGCGATCGAGGCAGGCTGGTTCGGTCCGCCCGGACAGGGCGTAGACGACAGGGTGTACGCGCGGATCGGCGATGTGGTCGCCGCCGCCCGTGACGACATCGCCGTCGTCGCGACCGAGACCGAGCCCAACGAGTCGAAGATGGTCGGACTGCACGGTTCGATGACGCCCGTCGAACAGCTGGTGCCCCTCCTCGAAGTACGCTCCTGAAGCGAAGGCCGCCCCAGCGCCGCCGCGCACCGGGCGGCCGCCCCCGCACGACCCCTCACCGATGTACCGACCTATGAAAGGCATTGGCCTTCCCATGCCCGAGCTGGTGTTCTTCTCCGGAACCATGGACTGTGGTAAGAGCACCCTCGCTCTGCAGATCGAGCACAACCGCTCGACCCGCGGCCTGCAGGGCATGATCTTCACGCGCAACGACCGCGCGGGGGAAGGGAAGCTGTCCTCACGGCTCGGCCTGGTCACCGACTCCGTCGAGGCGGGGGAGGGGTTCGACTTCTACGCGCACCTGGTCGCGCACCTCTCGGCGGGCCGCCGCGCCGACTACGTCATTTGCGACGAGGCCCAGTTCCTCGCCCCGGAGCAGATCGATCAGCTGGCCCGGATCGTGGACGACCTCGAACTCGACGTCTTCGCCTTCGGCATCACCACCGACTTCCGCACCAAGCTCTTCCCCGGCTCGCAGCGCCTGGTCGAACTCGCCGACCGCATCGAGGTCCTCCAGGTGGAGGCGCTGTGCTGGTGCGGGGCGCGTGCCACGCACAACGCCCGTACGATCGGCGGACAAATGGTCGTCGAGGGTGCGCAGGTCGTGGTCGGCGACGTCAACCAGCCGGAATCGGCGGTCGGTTACGAGGTGCTGTGCCGTCGCCATCACCGTCGGCGGCTGACCGCGGCCGCCGCGCACGCCGCCGCGCTCTCGCCCGACGTGCTTCCGGTGGATCCCGAGGAATCCTCCGCCGGTATCAGCGTGCCGACCGCCGCAGTGTGAAGAGCGCGCCCTCGGGGTCGGCGACCGTGACGATCCGTCCGGCCGCCGTGTCCTCCGGGGCGCCCACCACCCGTCCGCCCAGGGCGGCGACGCGCTTGGCGGCGGCGTCCGCGTCCGCGACTTCGAAGTGCGTCATCCAGTGCGGGTGCCGCAGTCTCGTGCCCACGCCGCGGACGGCTGCGACGGGACGGCCGTCCAGGTGCAGCATCAGGCTGTCGGTGTCCACCTCGTCCATCGGCTTCATCTCGTAT
Source organism: Streptomyces olivoverticillatus (assembly GCF_014203555.1). GTDB lineage: Bacteria > Actinomycetota > Actinomycetes > Streptomycetales > Streptomycetaceae > Streptomyces > Streptomyces olivoverticillatus. Next base: position 114,127 of record NZ_JACHJH010000009.1, read on the forward strand.
TCGAACAGCGCGCGGTAGAACTTCACCACCACGGACGCGTCGTGCGTCACCAGTTCGTGCCAGACCGGGGTGCCGGGCACGCCCGTCAGCTGGGGGCCCATCAGTTTCTGGCCCTGCCAGACACCGAACGGGGCGCCCGCCGGATCAGCGGCCAGCACCAGCCGCCCCGCGTCCTCGGCCGCGAGCGGGCCCACCCCGACAGTGCCGCCGGAGCAGCGGATCCACTCCGCCGACGCGTCCGCGTCGTCGCTGGCGAGATACGTCGTCCAGGAGTTCGACAGCTTCCGGTCCGGCGGCAGCTCGCCCAGCCCGGCGACGTCGTGACCCTCGATCGTGGCGCGGACGTAGGGGCCCAGTTGACGCGGGCCGGGGCTGTAGTACGACCAGCCGAACAACTCCCCGTAGAACTCCTGGGTCGCCTCCAGGTCGTGCACCAGGAGACTGGTCCAGCAAGGAGTGCCCGGTGTCTGCCGCCGGGTCTCCTCCTCACCGCTCGCCCGGACGCCGTCCGGGCGGTGCCCGCGGGAGGATCCCCATACCTCGGTCATCGTCAGTCTCTCCTCGGCAAACCATGGTCGTGGCCGCGCGTCCCGCTCCGGTTGCGCGCGGGGTGGTACGGGACGGTGCCCGACCCAGATGCTTGCACCACCGGTCGTGACACGCCCCCCGGCCGCGCCGGATTTCACGGGTTCCCGCAGGAGAATGCCCGGATTCGCGGTGCGCTTCCGATTCCGCGCCGATCGGCGTCCAGTATCGATCAGCCGCGCATCGTCTGGCCAGGGGGCCATTCGGCGCAATGTCATCTACGTCAGGATGGGGGCATGGATGACACCATCAGCAAACCTGCCGTCAACCCGACCATCAGCGCGACCGAATGGGCGCACGAGTCCGCCGTCGAACGGCCGCCTGTCCTCCTGGACGTCCGCTACCAGCCCGGGGGGCCGGCGGGGCTTCCGGAGTACGAGGCGGGGCACCTGCCCGGCGCCGTCTTTGTCGACATGGAGACGGCGTTCGCCGGTCCCGCCGGGTTGACGGGGCGTCACCCGCTGCCGGATCTCGCGGTGTTCGGCGCGGCCATGCGCGGTGCGGGCGTCCGTTCGGACCACCCGGTCGTCGTCTACGACGGCGGGCTGGGGTGGGCGGCCGCCCGTGCCTGGTGGATGCTGCGCTGGGCCGGGCACCGGGACGTCCGGGTGCTCGACGGGGGCCTCGCCGCGTGGACGGCGCAGGGCGGTGCGGTGACCACGGACGTTCCGGCCGTGCCGACGGGCGACTTCGTGCCCGAGCCGGGGGCGCTGCCGCTCCTGGACGCGGACGGCGCGGCGGCGCTGGCGCGCCGCGGCCTGCTGTTCGACGCGCGGGCGGGGGAGCGGTACCGGGGCGAGGTGGAGCCGCTCGACGCGGTCGCCGGGCACATCCCCGGCGCGGTCTCGGCTCCCACGATGGAGAACGTGACGGCCGACGGCAGCTTCCTTCCGGCGGCCGACCTGGCGGCCCGCTTCGCCGCACTGGGTGCGGCGGAGGCGACGGAAGTGGGCGTCTACTGCGGCTCCGGCGTCTCGGGCGCACACGAGGTGCTGGCTCTGGCGGTGGCGGGCATCCCGGCGGCGCTGTACGTGGGTTCGTGGAGCGAATGGTCGTCCGACCCGAACCGCCCGGTGGCGACGGGCCCGCAGCCGGGCTGACCGAGGAGGCGCGGCGCGTCCCCCGCGGCCGCTACCGGCTGCGGGAGCGCCGCCAGGACAGCGCAACGCCCCCGAGAGCGGGACGGCCGTGCCGGGCCGTCGCCCTCGGGGGCGCAGAGCGCGCTCACGCTACTCCTGCTTCTTGCGGCGCGTGCCGAAGACGATCTCGTCCCAGCTGGGGACGGCTGCCCGGCGGCCGGGGCGGACGCCGTCCGCTTCGGCCTGGCGGTCGGTCGTTCCGGTCAGGCGGTCGCGGTGGCCCGCCACCGAGCGCGGCATCAGGACGTCCGCATAGGCGGAACCGGCGCTCGCCGCCGTGGCCGGCGGCTCCACCGCCTCCGCTTCATCCTCCGGTGCGTCGGAGACCGCGGCGGCCGGGGGCGCGGACGGCGGCTCCGGTACGACCATGTCGCCCCGGAAGCTGGGCACCGCCTCCAGCAGGCTCGTCAGGGAGTCGCGCTCCTTGCCGGGCTCCTCGGCCGGGGCGTCGCCGGAGGTGGCCTCCGGCTCTGCGGGCGCGGGGGACGTCTGACGGTCGCGGTCGAGGGAACGGTCCAGCGGCCGGTCCCTCGGCAGCCGCGCGATCCGCGGCACGAACGGGAAGCTCGGCTCGGGCGTGTCGTCGGTCTCGCCGATGAGGGCCCGCGCCTCGTCGTCCAGTGCCTGTACGATCCGGCGCGGCGGGTCGTACGTCCAGCTGGCGGCGCGCGGCTCACCGGCGGCGCGGTAGACCAGCAGGACCTCCCACGTGCCGTCGTCGCGGCGCCAGGAGTCCCACTGGGCGCTGTCCTTGTCGGCTCCGCGCAGGACCAGCCGCTCCGCGACGGTTTCGCCGAGCTGGGGGCCGGTGTTCTCGCCGGGCCGGCGGACGGGCGTCTTGCGGGCCCGCTCCGCCATGAAGGCGCGCTCGGCCAGCACGGGGCCCTCGAAGCGCCGCACCCGCTCCACGGGGATTCCTGCGAGCTGTGCGACCTCTTCCGCCGAGGCGCCCGCCCGGATTCTGGCCTGGATGTCGCGCGGACGGAGGTGGCTCTCCACCTCGATCTCGATCTGGCCGAGACGCGCACGGTCATTGCGCACGGCGGCACGCAGCCGCTCGTCGATGGGAAGCGTGTACTCCGTGCTGTCCGCAGCCTTGAGCACCAGACGTGTGCCGTCGTTGGAGACTGCCACGACACGCAGTTCGGGCATGGGGACCTCCCGGGTGGTGCCTGCCGACGTCACCTGCGTCGCTGCTTCCGCTAGTCGAGTGTGGCCTGCCGGGGTAGCAGCCTGCCACAACATTGCCGAGTTGACGGGGCGAGAGCCACCCGGGCCCTTCCCGTTGGGTCCGGGCAGCCGGATGGGATACCGGGCCAGGGCTCGCCACAGTACTCCATTTGGGCCACTGGGCGTGGATCGGCGCGCCAGGGAAGTTCACCTGCGACAAGGGAGTTGGAACGCGCCCCTTGGGGCGGGCGTCCCGGCTGTGGGTGGCGAGGTTCACACAATCGCCTGTTTCGGAACTGTTCGTTAGTCTCGAATGTCTCTTCTGGCTACAAGAGGGACTGAAAGGACCAACAGAGGCAGGAGATGGACGACAAAGCCGAAAGCGAGGCAAAGTCCAAGGGCAAGCGCCTGGAGCTGAGCATCGCGCAGGTGGCCGGCAGTGCACTGGCGGCGGTGATCGCCGCGCTGCTCGCGGGCAAACTCGGTGTATACGGCACGGTCATCGGCGCCGGTGTCGTCAGCGTGGTGGCCACCACCGGCGGCACCGTTTTCCAGCACTTGTTCAGGCGCACGGGCGAGCAGCTGCGCGAGGCGACCGTCACCTCGGAGCCCAGGCTGCGCCGGGTTCCGGTGCGCGACGCGGGCCGGGCCGTGCAGCGCGCCGCGCGCTCCGAGGACCCGACCACGGCGCTGCCGGCGGCGGACGACGACCGCACGCAGCTGATGCCTCAGGCATTTCACCCGGATGGCCGCATCGCGTCGCCCGAGGCGCACGCCGGGGCGTACACCGGCGCACACCGGAACGCGCACCTCGACGGCGAGGGCGACGGCGGCTCCGGCGACGCCGGCTTCGCCGAGGAGTACACGCGGGGCACGACGCACGGCACACGGCTGCGCGGCTGGAAGCGCCCGCTGCTGGCGGCCGGCGCGGTGTTCGTCCTGGCGATGGGCACGGTGACCGCGGTCGAGCTGGTCTCCGGCTCCAGCGTGGACGGCAGCAACGGCACGACGGTCAGCCGTCTCCTCCAGCCGGAGAAGCAGGAGAAGAAGCAGGACCCGGAGCCCGAGCGGCAGCCAGGGCCGGGCCACTCGCAGGACGGCAGCCAGGGCACCGGCGAGGGCGGCACGTCCCCGTCGCCCGGAGCCTCCCCCGACGGCAGCGGCGGTACGGGCAAGCAGTCGCCGGGTCCGTCGGCCTCCCCCTCCGGCGGCGGCACCAAGCCCTCGCCGAACCCCTCGACCGGCCCGACCCAGACGCCCGGCACCGGCAAGGGCGGCGACGACAAGGGCGGTGCCGCCGGCGGCACGGGCACCGGCAGCCAGAGCCCCCAGCCGCCGCAGGGGCAGAACGCGGCGGCCGGGACCGGCACGGGCCCCAGCGCGGGCACCGTCTCCTGACGCTGGGCGGCCTCGGTCAGGCGTCGAGCACCCGGTGCAGGTAGTCGTTGCCGAAGACGCGGTGCGGGTCCAGCCGGTCCCGCACCGCCGTGAATTCCGTGAAGCGCGGATAGACGCCCGCCAGGTACGCCGCGTCGCGGCTGTGCAGCTTCCCCCAGTGCGGCCGCCCGCCGTGGGCCGTCATGATCTGCTCGGCCGCGGTGAAATACGCCCGATGCGGTGTGCCCCTGTACATGTGTACGGCGATGTAGGCGGTGTCCCGTCCGGAGGCCGTGGACAGCGGAATGTCGTCGGCCGGGGCCGTCCGCACCTCCACCGGGAAGCCGACCCGTAGCCGCTTGCGCTCGATCATCGCCCGCAGCTCGTGCAGCGCGGCCATGGCGGCCTCGCGCGGCAGCGCGTACTCCATCTCCAGGAAGCGGACCCGGCGCGGGCTGGTGAAGACCTTGTAGGGGATGTCGGTGTACGTACGGGCCGACAGGGCGCGGCTGGTGAGCCGGGCGACCGGGGGGACCGTGGCGGGCACGGCGCGGCCCAGGGCACAGACGGCGTGGAAGACGCCGTTGGACAGCAGTTCGTCGTCCACCCAGGCGCGGACCCGGCCGGGCGGTGCGGCGGGGCCCGCACTGCGGTTGTTGCGCTTGGTGGTGCAGCCGTCGGTGTGCGGGAACCAGTAGAACTCGAAGTGTTCGTTCTCGGCGGCCAGCTGATCGAATTCGCTCGTCACGCGTGTGTAGGGCATCGGTTCCTCGCGCGCCGTGAGCAGGAACTCCGGCTCCACCGCGAAGGTGATCGCGCTGATCACGCCGAGCGCCCCGAGCCCCAGCCGGGCCGCGGCGAAGACCTCCGGGTGCTCCCGCTCGGAGCAGGCGAGCACCGAGCCGTCGGCGGTGACCAGCTCCACCCCCGTGACCTGGGCCGCCAGGGCGGCCGAGGCCCGGCCCGTGCCGTGGGTGCCGGTGCTGACGGCCCCGGAGACCGTCTGTTCCATGATGTCGCCCATGTTGGTGAGCGACAGACCGTGCGCCGACAGCGTCCGGTTCAGCTCTCTGAGGGTCGTGCCCGCGGCGACCGTCACGGCTCCGGCGGCGCGGTCGATCGCGCGGACGCCGGTGAGCCGGTCGGGACGGATCAGCAGACCGTCCGTGGCGGCCGCGGCGGTGAACGAATGCCCGCTGCCGACCGCCTTCGCCTTCAGCCCGTCCGCGGCCGCCCGGGCCACCGCTTCGGCGAGCTCTTCCGTCGTGGCCGGAGCCACGGTGCGTACCGGCCGGACGGTGACGTTCCCCGCCCAGTTAGACCACGTGCTGCCCGTCTCCTTCAAGGGGTGCCCCCACCCGCTCAGGCGCCGGCTGCAACCGGCGGAACCCGAGGAACGCGCCGACGGCCGCGAGCATCCCCGCCGTGCCGGGCACCGCATACCCCGCGGGGGCGCCGAGGGCGTCCACCACCCAGCCGGCGGCCGACGACCCGAGCGCCACCCCGACCGCGAGCCCGGTGCTCGTCCAGGTCATGCCTTCGGTCAGCTTCGCGCGCGGTACGTGCTGCTCGACGAGGGCCATCGTGGTCACCATCGTCGGTGCGATGGACAGGCCCGCGACAAAGAGCGCCACGGCCAGGAACGGCAGGTTCCCGACCAGTTGGAGGGGGATCATACTCACGGCCATCGCACAGACGCCCACGACCCAGCGCCGGGCCGGATCGCCCTTGAGGTGCAGCAGTCCGAAGACCGCCCCCGCCAGGCAGGAGCCCAGCGCGTAGACCGCGAGCACCAGGCTGGCCGCCGCCTTGTGGCCCTGCTCCTCGGCGAAGGCCACCGTCACCACGTCGACCGAGCCGAACACCGCACCGGTGGCCACGAACGTCAGCACCAGCACCTGGAGCCCCGGCGAGCGCAGCGCCGAGCCGCCCGCGTGCTCCTCGCCCGGGTGCGGCGCGGGCTCGGTGGCCCGCTGCGCCGTCAGCCAGAACACCCCGACGGCCAGGAAGCAGCCGGCCAGCAGCGGCCCCGCCTCGGGGAACCACGCCGTGGACAGCCCGATCGACAGGATCGGGCCGACGATGAAGCACACCTCGTCGATCACCGACTCCGCCGAGTACGCGGTGTGCAGCTCGCGCGGCGACCCCTCGTAGATCGCCGCCCAACGGGCGCGCACCATCGACCCCACGCTCGGTACGCACCCGCCGCCCGCCGAGAAGACGAACAGCGTCCAGTCAGGCCACCGCTGCTGCGCCGCGACGAGCAGCCCCGCGACCGCCACCAGCGACACCAGGGTCGCCGGGCGCAGCACCCGGCGCTGCCCGTACCGGTCCACCAGGCGCGAGATCTGCGGGCCGAGCACCGCCGCGGAGAGCGCCAGCGTCGCGGAGAGGGCGCCGGCCAGTCCGTACCGCCCGGTCAGCTGGGAGACCATCGTGACGATGCCGATGCCCATCATCGACAGTGGCATACGGCCGAGAAAGCCCGCAGCGGAGAAGCCCTTGGCGCCGGGTGCGGCGAATATCGCGCGGTAAGGACTGGACAAGGACGGCTCCACCGAGGTGAGACGAGGGTGACGGATCGCAGGGTGCCGTAAGGGACGTAAGTGGCCTATACAGATTACGGCCGGACCTCTGTGCACCGCACGGGCTTTTCGTACGGGGGCGCCCCCGGCGGCGCCCGGGGCGGGGTGGCAGGATCGGAGCATGCCGGATCAGCCAGCCCACGCCCCCTACGACGCCCTGTTGCTGCTCTCCTTCGGCGGCCCCGAAGGCCCCGACGACGTCGTCCCGTTCCTGGAGAACGTGACCCGCGGCCGCGGTATCCCCCGCGAGCGGCTCAAGGAGGTCGGGCAGCACTACTTCCTCTTCGGCGGGGTCAGCCCGATCAACGACCAGAACCGCGAGCTGCTCGCCGCGCTGCGCGCCGAGTTCACCGCGCACGGCCTGGACCTGCCCGTCTACTGGGGCAATCGCAACTGGGCGCCGTACCTCACCGACACCCTGCGGCAGCTCGTCGCGGACGGGCACCGCCGGGTGCTGACGCTGGCCACCAGCGCCTACGCCTCCTACTCCGGCTGCCGCCAGTACCGCGAGAACCTCGCCGACGCGCTGGCCGCGCTGGAAGCGGAAGGGCTGCCGCTGCCGCGCGTCGACAAGCTGCGGCACTACTTCAACCACCCCGGCTTCGTGGGCCCCATGGTGGAAGCCGCGCTCGCCGCGCTCGCCGGGCTGCCCGCGGACGTGCGGGACGGCGCGCAACTGGCCTTCACCACGCACTCCATCCCCACGGCCGCAGCCGACACCTCCGGCCCCGCAGAGGCCCACGGCGACGGCGGGGCGTACGTGGCCCAGCACCTGGACGTCGCGCGGACCATCGCCGACGCCGTGCGCAAGGAGACCGGCGTGGACCGCCCCTGGCACCTCGTCTACCAGTCCCGCAGCGGTGCCCCCCACATCCCCTGGCTCGAACCCGACATCTGCGACCACCTCGAAGCCGTGCACGCCGAAGGCGCCCCGGCCGTCGTCATGGTCCCGATCGGCTTCGTCTCGGACCACATGGAGGTCAAGTACGACCTCGACACCGAGGCGACCGCGAAGGCCGCCGAACTCGGCCTGCCCGTCGCCCGGGCCGCCACCGTCGGCGCCGACCCGCGCTTCGCCGCCGCCGTGCGCGAGCTGGTGCTGGAGCGGGCCGCGGCCGAGCGTGGCGCGCGCCCCGAGCGCTGCGCGCTGGGCGCCCTCGGCCCCTCCCACGACCTGTGCCCCGTCGGCTGCTGCCCGGCCCGCGCCCCCCGGCCCGCCGCCGCCGGTGCCGACAGCCCGTACGCGTAAGGAAGCCCGCCGTGAACCAGACCCTGACAGCCGAACTGCTCTCCGTCGCCCTCGAGGCCGCCGAACGGGCGGGCACGCTGCTCAAGGAGGGCCGCCCGGCCGACCTGGGCGTGGCCGCCACCAAGACCAGCTCGATCGACGTCGTCACCGAGATGGACATCGCCGCCGAGAAGCTCATCACCGGCTTCCTCGCCGAGCGCCGCCCGCACGACGGGCTGCTGGGCGAGGAGGGCGCGAGCAGCGAGGGCAGCAGCGGGGTGCGGTGGGTGATCGACCCCATCGACGGCACCGTCAACTACCTCTACGGGCTGCCCTCCTGGGCCGTCTCCATCGCGGCCGAGCTCGACGGCGAGGCGGTCGTCGGCGTCGTGGCTGCCCCGTTGCGTGGCGAGACCTACCGCGCGGTGCGCGGCGAAGGAGCCTACGAGGGGGAGCGGCGGCTGCGCTGCCGCCCTGCGCCCGCCTTCGAACAGGCGCTGCTCGGCACCGGCTTCGGCTACCTGACCGCACGCCGCGCCGCACAGGCGGAGGTGCTGCGCATGCTGCTGCCGGAGGTCCGCGACATCCGGCGGGGCGGCTCGGCGGCGATCGACCTGTGCGATGTGGCCTGCGGCCGGCTGAACGGCTACTACGAGCGGGGACTCAACCCCTGGGACTACGCGGCAGGCGCCCTCATCGCCCGCGAAGCCGGCGCACTGACCGGCGGCCGCCCTGGAGCGGCAGCCTCCGGCGAACTGACGGTGGCGGCCGCCCCGGGCTTCTTCGAGCCGCTCCAGGCCCGTCTGGAGGAGCTCGGCGCCTGGCACGACTAGGGCCGTACGTGGTGCTTCTCGTGCGCTGGGCGGGCCCGAACGGGCCCGCCCAGCGCACGAGGGGGGAATTCAGGCTGCGCCGATGTGCACGCCGTGCTCGGCAGCCAGGCGGTGGAGGTCGTCGAGCTCCGCCTGTTCGACTTCGGCGAGGAAGTCGTCGCCCGTCCGGCGGGCGTGGTCGAGGTCGGACCGGGTGCTCTCTATGCGCTGCAGAATGCCAGCAGTGAACGCGTCCATGGTGCTGCGCCCCCTCCAGGGTCGGCTCGGCGGCACGGGGGTGTGCCTGGGGGATCCCCCCGTCGGGGGACGGGGGAGAAACGATCACGTGGGTGTCGTCGAGCGCGTACGCGTGCGTACGGAGAATCGTGATCGCGGGTGTGCAGACGTCTTCCCCACCCGTGTCCCGGGGGAAACCTGCGATCGCCGAGCAATCCGGAATGCCTGCCCTGTCCGGCCACCGGGAACCCCCTTACGGCCGGTTTATCGACGTTCAGGGCAGGATGGGAGGAGCCGTCAAGGACATTCAGCCTGCCCGCAAGGGCTCAAGAGGAAGGACCAGCGCCGTGCGCGTACTCGTCGTCGAGGACGAGCAGCTGCTCGCCGATGCCGTCGCCACCGGACTGCGCCGGGAGGCCATGGCCGTCGACGTCGTGTACGACGGGGCCGCCGCCCTCGAGCGCATCGCCGTCAACGACTACGACGTCATCGTGCTCGACCGCGACCTGCCGCTCGTCCACGGTGACGACGTCTGCCGCAAGGTCGTCGAGCTCGGTGTGCCCACTCGCATACTGATGCTCACCGCCTCCGGCGACGTCAGTGACCGCGTCGAGGGTCTGGAGATCGGCGCCGACGACTACCTGCCCAAGCCCTTCGCCTTCAGCGAGCTGACCGCCCGTGTCCGGGCGCTCGGCCGGCGCACCACCGTGGCCCTGCCGCCCGTCCTGGAGCGGGCCGGGATCAAGCTCGACCCCAACCGGCGCGAGGTCTTCCGCGACGGCCGGGAGGTACAGCTGGCGCCCAAGGAGTTCGCGGTGCTGGAGGTGCTGATGCGCAGCGAGGGGGCCGTGGTCTCGGCCGAGCAGCTGCTGGAGAAGGCCTGGGACGAGAACACCGACCCGTTCACCAACGTCGTCCGCGTCACCGTGATGACCCTCCGCCGCAAGCTGGGCGAGCCGGCCGTCATCGTCACGGTGCCGGGCTCGGGATACCGGATCTGACGCGCATGACCACCACCCCGGTGCCCCCCACGGCCCCGCCGAAGCCCTCCTGGGACCCCCGGCAGCCGGTCGTACGCCCCTTCCCCTGGCTGCGGCCGACCATCCGCATAAGGCTCACCCTGCTCTACGGCGGGATGTTCCTGATGGCGGGGGTACTGCTGCTGACGATCATCTATCTGCTGGCGGCGGATGCGCTGCGGCAGGGCAACGTGCTGCCTTTCCAGATCGTCAACGCACAGGTGCAGGTCACCCCCGGCAGCTGCGAGAAGCTGGGCGGCACCACCAACAGCGGGGACTTCATGCGCGGCCTGGAGCAGTGCATGCAGCACCAGCGCGCGGTGGCCCTCGAGTCCCTCCTGCGCCGCTCCCTGCTCGCCCTGCTCGGTCTCGCCGTGATCGCCTTCGCGTTCGGCTACGCCATGGCCGGCCGGGTCCTCTCGCCGCTGGGCAAGATCACCCGTACCGCCCGCCGCGTGGCCGGTACGGACCTCTCGCGCCGGATCGAGCTGGGCGGGCCGGACGACGAGCTCAAGGAGCTCTCGGACACCTTCGACGAGATGCTGGACCGGCTGGAACGGGCCTTCACCGCGCAGCAGCGTTTCGTGGCCAACGCCTCGCACGAGCTGCGCACCCCGCTGGCCATCAACCGCACGCTGCTGGAGGTGCACCTCTCCGACCCGGGTGCGTCCCCGGAGCTCCAGCAGCTGGGCAAGACGCTGCTGGCCACCAACGAGCGCAGCGAGCAGCTCGTGGAGGGCCTGCTGCTGCTCGCCCGCAGCGACAACGAGATCGTGGACCGCAAGCCCGTCGACCTCGCCGAGGTGGCCTCCCAGGCCATCGACCAGGCCCGCACCGAAGCACAGGCCAAGGGCGTGGAGCTGCGCGGCACCCGGCAGCCCGCCGTGGTGCAGGGCAACGGCGTGCTGCTGGAGCGGATCGCGCTGAACCTGGTGCAGAACGCCGTGCGCTACAACGCGCCGGACGGCTGGGTCGAGGTCACCACCGAGACGCAGCCGGGACAGGCGGTGCTGGTGGTGGAGAACACCGGGCCGGTCGTCCCGGCCTACGAGCTGGACAACATCTTCGAGCCGTTCCGGCGGCTGCGCACGGAGCGTACGGGCAGCGACAAGGGCGTGGGCCTGGGCCTGTCCATCGTGCGCTCCGTGGCCCGGGCGCACGGCGGGCGCATCACGGCGGTGCCGCGCGAGGGAGGTGGCCTGGTCATGCGGGTCGTGCTGCCCACCTGAGCGAGGCTTCACCACCGCGCGGAGTCTGCGACAATAGGGCGGCCACACGTTCGCTTTGGGCGGAATTTTCCCGTTCCGGCCGACGCTGTGGCCGTGTGTGATCGATCACATGCGGAGACTTCCGGCCATCTACTCTCCGTGACCGAAATGGCCTTGGGAACGCCTGGAAAATGGGGGTTTCCAGGGGTCTTGATCACGGGAAGTACACGAGATGGCGTGGCCGCACCCGGCTTTCCGGCCGTGTACGGTCCCGATCGCCACCCCTCCCCATCACCTCTTCAGGTGTGCGGTTGGGTGTCGATTGAGTAACAGACCTTGATGTGAGGCAAAATCTCCGCCTCGGGTCGGGCACAAGTCCGGCCTCCCACGCGTTACGTGCGCTGGAGATACCGCAGACACCCAGAGGGGGAGAGCGACATGGCAACGGATTACGACACCCCACGCAAGACCGACGATGACGTCAATGAGGACAGCATCGAGGAACTGAAGGCGCGGCGGAACGACAAGTCGGCGTCGACGGTCGACGTGGACGATTTTGAGGCCGCCGAGGGGCTGGAGCTGCCCGGCGCCGACCTCTCCAATGAGGAGCTGTCGGTGCGGGTCCTGCCCCGCCAGGCCGATGAGTTCACGTGCATGAGCTGCTTCCTCGTGCACCACCGCAGCCAGCTGGCCGGAGAGAAGAACGGTCAGCCGATCTGCCGCGACTGCGAGTGAGGCAGGGTCTGCCATGGCAGGCTCGACCCCGTTCCGGAGGCGGCGCTCCCGGCAGCCCGAGCTGACCAGCGGGCAGGCCGAGGACGTCGCGCCGCAGGCGGGCGTCACACCCGGCGGTACGGCCGGTACGTACGTCGAGCGGGGCCGCACGGCCTCGCTCGCCGCCGCGGCCGCCCGGGGCGTGGGAGTGGCCGGTGCGACGGTCCGCAAGGGCAGCCGCGGGGCGCGGGCGGGGCTGGCCGTGATCGCCGACCGGATCATCGTCAACGCCCCGCGCATCCCGGTGCGCGACCTCGCGACGCTGCGCGCCCAGTTCCCGGGCCTCGGCCCGGAGGAGCTCGCGGACAAGCTGGTGGCCGGTGCCGCTTACGGCACCTCCACCATCGGCGCGGGTGTGGGCGCCGCGGCGATGCTGCCCGTACCGCCCGCGATGCCCGCCGAGCTGGCGGCCGAGATCGTCGGCGTCGCGGCGGTGGAGTTCAAACTGATCGCCGAGCTGCACGAGGTGTACGGCCTGCGGGCCCCCGGCACCGTCCGGCAGCGGGCGATGGCCTACCTCGGTGCCTGGGCCGACGAACGGGGCATCGACATCGCGTCCCCGCTGACGGTCAACGCCGCGCTCGGCGGCCAGCTCAGGCGCGAGCTGCGTCAGCAGGTCCTCAAGCGCACCTTCCGCAATCTGCCCAACCTCACGCCCTTCATGATCGGCGCGACCGTCGGTGCGGCGATGAACCGCCGTGACACCAAGCGGCTCGCCGCGAAGGTCCGCAAGGACCTGCGGGGCAAACAGGTGCCGTGGGCGGCTCTGCCACCCGAAGGACCGCCCCCACTGCAGGGCCTCGCCTAGGCCGTGAGAGCGGCGGCCAGGCGCTCGGGATGGCGCGTGGAGAGGTAGACGTACGGTGTGGGGTCGGCCGGGTCCGTGACCTCGATCCGCACCGCCGTGGGTACATAGCCGCGCAGCAGCATGAAGGCGCGGGTGTCCGCCTTGTGCGTGCGCCAGGCGCGGGCCTCCTCCGCGTCCAGGACCTCCGGCGTCCCCAGCGCCTCGACGGGAATCCTCGCGTCGCCCGCCACGAGCGCGCCGCCCACCACCCGGATCCGCACGGAGCCGTAGGAGCTGACCGCCACTGTGGCCAGTGCGCCGCCGCCGATCAGGCCGCCCAGCATCGGCAGAGTGCCCAGCGGCAGCAGGATCAGCGCCAGGGCGACTCCGACGAGAACCGCGATGAACCACCAGGAACGGGGCGCGGTCAGGCGTTCTTCGTAAGGCTGCATACGCACAAGCTTGGCACGGGCGGGACCGGGTGCTGCCGTCGCAGGTAAGGTCAGCCCCTGTGAGTGGACGAACGACAGCGCTGACACCGCCGGCGGACGCCGGGCCCCCGGTGCGGCACCCCGAAGCCCCCGCGCCCGGAGAGGTCATAGGGTCGCATTACGAGTACTGCTTCGGCTGTGGCGGCGGAGTGCCGCACGGGCTGCACCTGCAGACGCGGGCGGGCGAAGGCGTGAGCGTCACCGCCGAGTTCCGGGTCAAGGAGGCCCACCAGGGAGCCCCCGGCCTCGCGCACGGCGGTGTGCTGGCCACGGCCCTGGACGAGACGCTGGGCGGGCTGGGCTGGCTGCTGCGGGTCATCGCGGTGACGGGCCGGCTGGAGACCGACTTCCTGCGGCCGGTGCCGGTGGGCACCGTGCTGCACCTGGAGGCCGAGGCCGTCGCCGTGCACGGTCGCAAGATCTACTGCACGGCCACCGGCCGGATCGGCGGCCCCGAGGGGCCCGTCGCGGTGCACGCGGACGCCGTGTTCATCGAGGTCAAGATCGACCACTTCATCGAGAACGGCCGCAAGGAAGAGATCCAGGCCGCCCTCTCCGACCCCGACCGGGTGAAGGTCGCACGGGCTTTCGAGGTGAATCCGTGAGCGCCCGGCGCGAGGCCCGCGGGCCGCAGACCACATGCGACGTGCGGATGCGCCGCGCGAGCGGAGAAACAAGCAGGAGGCAAGGGTGAGCCGTCAGCCGCTGGACGTACTGATCCGCAGGGTCGACCCCGAGGTGCCCGTTCCCTCGTACGGGCACCCCGGCGACGCGGGCTGTGACCTGGTGACCACCGAAGCCGCCGAGCTCGCGCCCGGTGAGCGGATGGTGCTGCCCACCGGCATCTCGATCGCCCTGCCCGACGGGTACGCCGCCTTCGTCCACCCCCGCTCGGGCCTCGCCGCCCGGTGCGGGGTCTCCATGGTCAATGCCCCGGGGACCATCGATGCCGGGTACCGTGGAGAGATCAAGGTGATTGTGGTCAATCTGGACCCGCGCGAAAGCGTCCGGTTCGAAAGGTTCGACCGCATCGCCCAATTGGTCGTCCAGCAGGTCGAGAAGGTCCGCTTCCACGAGGTCGCGGAGCTTCCCGGCTCGGCACGGGCCGAAGGGGGCTTCGGGTCCACCGGTGGCCACGCTGCCGTGGGGAATGAATTCGCTTCGGTCGCCAGCGACCGGGAAGGACAGTGACGTGTTCGGTCGTCGCCGCAAGCGCAGCGAGGACGTCGTCGAGAATGTTGACCGTCTCGACGACGTGACCTCCGAGGAGTTGCCCGAGGGCGAGGAGTCCGCACCGGACACCGCGGACGCCGGCCGCGTCCGGCTGGAGCCGGGTCCGCGCCCCGACGGGCCGTGGGACGCCTCCGAGGTCCGGGAGCCGGCCGAGGGCCGGGTGGACCTGGGCGGGCTGTTCGTGCCGGGTGTCGAGGGCATGGAGCTGCGGGTCGAGGTCGCCGGGGACGCGATCGTCGCCGCGACCGTGGTGCTGCGCGACAGCGCCATCCAGCTGCAGGCCTTCGCGGCGCCCAAGCGCGAGGGCATCTGGTCCGAGGTGCGCGAGGAGATCGCGGGCGGCATCACCCAGCAGGGCGGTGTCGTCGACGAGGTCGAGGGCCCGCTGGGCTGGGAGCTGCGGGCCCAGGTGCCGGTGGCGCTGCCGGACGGCACCAACGGGGTGCAGCTGGTGCGCTTCGTCGGCTGTGACGGGCCGCGCTGGTTCCTGCGCGGTGTGATCTCCGGCCAGGGCGCGGTGCAGCCGCAGACCGCGGGGCTGCTGGAGCAGATCTTCCGGGACACCGTCGTCGTCCGCGGCGAGTCCCCGATGGCGCCGCGCGACCCGATCGTGCTGAAGCTGCCCGACGACGCCCAGATGGTCGCCGAGGGGCTCCAGCAGGAGGAGCAGGGTTCGCGCTTCGCGGGCGGCGTCGACCGCCTCCAGCGCGGCCCCGAGATCACCGAGGTGCGCTGACGCAGACGGCCGCTCGGTGACCTCCGAGCGGCCGGAATCGAGTGTTTCGCTGGGCCGGAATCCGCATCGCGGGTTCCGGCCCAGCGGTGTTTCCGCAGGTCCGGGGCCGATGCGTATGAATTCCGTCAAGGGGGCGCTAATGGCCGTAAGGGAGGCGTCAACGCGAGCCGTACCGGCCGGTAACGGATGTTTCCTCTAGAGGTCCGTTCTTCCGAACCTCTCTAGGAGCACACGATGGCCGACGTGGCCTTCGTCGTCACCACAATCGCGGTCTTCGCGCTGGTGGCTCTCGTCGCCAAGGGGGTGACGAAGCTGTGACCGCCGAGAACATCGTCGGCCTCGTCGTGGCCGTCGCCCTGCTGGGCTACCTGATCCTCGCCCTCGTTTTCCCGGAGAGGTTCTGAGCACAGACATGAGTCCCGTCCTCTCCGGAATCCTTCAGCTCACCGCGCTCATTGCGGCGCTGGCCCTGGTCTACCGCCCGCTCGGCGACTACATGGCCCGGGTCTACAGCTCCGAGAAGCACCTGCGGCCCGAGAAGTGGATCTACCGCCTGATAGGCGCCGACCCCGACGCCGAGATGCGCTGGCCCGCCTATCTGCGCGGCATCCTCGCCTTCTCGCTGGTGGGCGTCCTCTTCCTGTACCTGCTCCAGCGGATGCAGGGCGTGCTGCCCTCGTCGCTCTCGCTCGGCTTCACCGCGATCAGCCCGGACCAGGCGTTCAACACCGCCGCCTCGTTCGTGGCCAACACCAACTGGCAGTCGTACTCCGGCGAGCAGGCCATGGGCCACGCCGTGCAGACCCTCGGCCTCGCGGTGCAGAACTTCGTCTCCGCCGCCGTCGGCATGGCCGTCGCCATCGCCCTCGTACGGGGCTTCGCCCGCTCCCGCTCCGGCGAGCTGGGCAACTTCTGGGCCGACCTGGTGCGCGGCACGATCCGCATCCTGATCCCGGTCTCGGTCGTCGCCGCGGTGGTCCTCGTCGCCTGCGGTGCCATCCAGAACTTCGCGGGCATCCACGACATCGGCCAGCTGACCGGCGGCACCCAGCAGGTCAACGGCGGCGCCGTGGCCTCGCAGGAGGCCATCAAGGAACTCGGCACCAACGGCGGCGGCTACTTCAACGCCAACTCCGCCCACCCCTTCGAGAACCCGAACGCCTTCACCAACCTCTTCGAGATCTTCCTGATCCTCGTCATCCCGTTCGCGCTCACCCGCACGTTCGGCAAGCTGGTCGGCAACGTCAAGCAGGGCTACGCGATCCTGGCCGCCATGGGCGTGATCTGGATCGGCTTCACCGCGCTGATGATGTGGACCGAGTACGCCCACCACGGTGCCGCGCTCCAGGCGGCCGGCGGTGCGATGGAGGGCAAGGAGCAGCGCTTCGGCGTCGGCGCGTCCGCGATCTTCGGGACGGCGACCACCCTCACCTCCACCGGCGCGGTGGACTCCTTCCACTCCTCCTTCACCGGCCTCGGCGGCGGCCTCACCCTGCTGAGCATGATGCTCGGCGAGATCGCGCCCGGCGGCGTCGGGTCCGGCCTCTACGGCATGCTCGTGATGGCCGTCATCGCGGTCTTCATCGCGGGCCTGATGGTCGGCCGTACGCCCGAGTACCTCGGCAAGAAGATCGGCACCCGCGAGATCAAGCTCGCCGCGTGCTACATCCTCATCACCCCGACCCTGGTCCTGGGCTTCACCGCTCTGTCCATGGCGATGTCCACGCCGCCGCACTCGATCCTCAACGGCGCGGCCGACTCGGTGCACAACAGCGGGGCCCACGGCTTCTCCGAGGTCCTCTACGCCTTCACCTCCGGCGCCAACAACAACGGCTCCGCCTTCGCCGGCCTCAACGCCAACACCCAGTGGTACAACACCACGATCGGCCTCGCCATGCTGCTCGGCCGCTTCCTGCCGATGGTCTTCGTGCTGGCGCTCGCGGGCTCGCTCGCCGAGCAGACGCCCGTCCCCGAGACCGCGGGCACCCTGCGCACCGAGAAGCCGCTCTTCGCGGGCCTCCTGGTCGGCGCGATCATCATCATCACCGGCTTGACCTACTTCCCGGCCCTGGCCCTTGGCCCGATGGCGGAGGGACTTTCATGAGCACGACCACCCCTGTCCGTACGGAGCCCGAAGGTCCCGGGGACACCCGCCCGCACGGCGGCGAGGAGCCCGGCCGGATCTCCGGCGGCCTCTTCGACCCGGCGCAGCTGGTCAAGTCCCTGCCCGACGCCTTCCGCAAGCTCGACCCCCGGGTGATGGTCAAGTCCCCGGTCATGTTCGTGGTCGAGGTCGGCTCGGTGGTCACCACCGGGCTGGCGCTGAAGAACCCCGGCGACTGGTTCGGCTGGACGATCACGGTGTGGCTGTGGCTGACCGTCGTCTTCGCCAACCTCGCCGAGGCCGTCGCCGAGGGCCGCGGCAAGGCGCAGGCCGACACGCTGCGCAAGGCCAAGACCGACACCGTCGCGCGTCGGCTGACCGGCGACACCGAGGAGTCGGTGCCCGGCACCGAGCTGCGCGTGGGCGACCTCGTCGTCTGCGAGGCGGGCGACATCATCCCGGGCGACGGCGACGTCGTCGAAGGCGTGGCCTCCGTCGACGAGTCGGCCATCACCGGCGAATCGGCGCCGGTCATCCGAGAGTCGGGCGGTGACCGCTCGGCCGTCACCGGCGGCACCAAGGTGCTCTCCGACCGCATCGTCATCAAGATCACCACCAAGCCGGGCGAGACCTTCATCGACCGGATGATCAACCTGGTGGAGGGCGCGGCCCGGCAGAAGACGCCGAACGAGATCGCGCTCAACATCCTGCTGGCCTCGCTCACCATCGTCTTCCTGCTGGCGGTCATCACCCTCCAGCCGTTCGCGATCTACGCGGGCGCCGAGCAGACGATGATCGTGCTGGCCGCCCTGCTGGTCTGCCTGATCCCGACCACCATCGGCGCGCTGCTCTCCGCGATCGGCATCGCGGGCATGGACCGGCTCGTCCAGCGCAACGTCCTGGCGATGTCCGGCCGCGCGGTCGAGGCCGCGGGCGACGTCTCCACGCTGCTGCTCGACAAGACCGGCACCATCACCTACGGAAACCGCCAGGCCGCCGAGTTCGTCCCGGTCAAGGGCACCATGGCCGCCGAGGTGGCGGATGCCGCCCAGCTCTCCTCGCTCGCCGACGAGACGCCCGAGGGCCGCTCGATCGTCGTGCTGGCCAAGGAGAAGTACGGCCTGCGCGAGCGCCACGAGGGCGAGCTGGTGGGCGCCGAGTGGGTGCCCTTCACCGCCCAGACCCGGATGTCGGGCGTGGACGTGGACGGGCGCAAGGTCCGCAAGGGCGCGACCGGTTCGGTCATCGCCTGGGTCGAGGAGCGCGGCGGCCGCGTCGCCGACGACGCCCGCACCCTCACGGATGAGATCTCGCAGGCGGGCGGCACCCCGCTGCTCGTGGCCCTGGAGGACGCCAAGGGCGCCCGCGTCCTGGGTGTCATCCACCTCAAGGACGTCGTCAAGGAGGGCATGCGGGAGCGCTTCGACGAGCTGCGTGCCATGGGCATCAAGACCGTCATGATTACGGGTGACAACCCGCTGACGGCCAAGGCCATCGCCGAGGAAGCCGGCGTCGACGACTTCCTCGCCGAGGCCACCCCCGAGGACAAGATGGCCCTCATCAAGCGCGAGCAGGCGGGCGGCAAGCTCGTCGCGATGACGGGTGACGGCACCAACGACGCGCCCGCGCTCGCGCAGGCCGACGTGGGCGTGGCCATGAACACCGGCACCTCGGCCGCCAAGGAGGCCGGGAACATGGTGGACCTGGACTCCAACCCCACCAAGCTCATCGAGATCGTGGAGATCGGCAAGCAGCTGCTGATCACCCGCGGTGCGCTGACCACCTTCTCCATCGCCAACGACGTCGCGAAGTACTTCGCGATCATCCCGGCGATGTTCGCGGTGGCCTACCCCGGCCTGGACAAGCTCAACATCATGAGCCTGCACTCGCCGCAGTCCGCGATCCTGTCGGCCGTCATCTTCAACGCGCTGATCATCGTGGCCCTGGTGCCGCTCGCCCTCAAGGGCGTGCGCTACCGGCCGATGAGCGCGGACAGCATGCTCCGGCGCAACCTCCTGGTCTACGGACTCGGCGGCCTGATCTCCCCGTTCATCGGCATCAAGATCATCGACCTGCTCATCTCCCTCATCCCTGGCATCGGGTGACGTCACCATGAACAACTCCGTACGCAGCACGGCCCGCCTGGTGGTGGCGGGGCTCCGCGCCCTGATCGCCCTCACGCTGGTCTGCGGGGTGATCTACCCGCTGGTCGTCACGGGCATCGCCCAGGCCGCCTTCCACGACAAGGCCAACGGCTCGGAGATCAAGGCCGACGGCAAGTCCGTGGGCTCCGAGCGGCTCGGCCAGACCTACGTCCTCGACAAGAAGGACAAGGACGGCAACCCGCTGCCGGACCCGAAGTTCTTCCAGCCGCGCCCCTCGGCGGCCGGCCCCAACACCGAGAACACCCAGTACCACTTGCTGGTCTCCGGCGCCTCCAACCTGGCCGCCGACAGCAAGGTGCTGCTCACCGGCGTCCAGCAGCGCCGCGCCGACGTCGCCGCGTTCAACGGCGTCTCCCCGGCAGCGGTCCCGGTGGACGCGCTCACCGCGTCGGCCTCGGGCGTCGACCCGGACATCTCGCCGGAGTACGCACGGCTCCAGGCGGACCGGGTGGCCAAGGCCAACCACCTCGACGCCGAGAAGGTCCGCAAGCTGGTCGAGGACCACGTCGACGGCCGCATCCTCGGCTTCATGGGCGAGGAGCGCGTCAACGTCCTCAAGCTCAACATCGCGCTGCGGGAGCTCGCCAAGGCGTAGGACGGCATGAACGATTCCGGCGCCCGGCTCCTCAGCGATCCGCTGACGAGGAGCCGGGCGCTGGTGCGTCGGGCGCCGCGGATGTTTGTATCCGGTGGGTATCAGGGAGCGCTTGATTGCCCATCGAATGCTCGACCGAGTGTGTGACGCGGTCGCCGTGCCGGGTGTCTGCCGTATCGTTCCTTTGCAGGTCGCCGACTGCGGGCGCAGCCGGGACCGCCGTCTCACACGACCGTCCGAACAGGAGCGATCCGCCCGTGTCCTCGTCCGCCCCGGCTCCGGGCTCTCAGCGCCCCGTTCGCGTGCTGCTGGTGGAAGACGACGACCTGATGCGCCGGTCCTTCACCGTCGCCCTGGAGCGCTACGGCTACGAGATGAAGGCCGCGGCCGACGGTCTCACGGGACTCGAGCTCTTCCGGGACGAGGAGTTCGACCTGCTGATCCTGGACGTGATGCTGCCCGGTCTGGACGGCATCGGCCTGTGCCGCAGGGTCCGGGAGACCAGCTTGGTACCCGTCCTGATGATGTCCGCCCGCGGCGACGGGCTCGATGTCGTCGCCGGCCTGGAGGCCGGAGCGGACGACTACGTGGTCAAGCCCGTGGACACGTACGTGCTCGTGGCCCGCATCCGCTCGCTGCTGCGGCGGGCGACCTACGCGGCCGCACCGGGACCCGAGCGCGCCGCAGACGAGGCGCTGCCGCCGGCCGCGGGGGAGCTGCTGGTCTTCGGGGACCTGGCCATCGACACCGGCGGCATGGAGGTGTCCGTCTCCGGAAGCCCGGTGGCGCTGACCCCGACCGAGCTGAAGCTGCTGCTGGAGTTCGCCGCCCACCCGGGCATCGTGCTGGAGCGGCACACCCTGCTGCGCAACGTCTGGGAGTACGGCTGGGACGGCGACAGCCGGGTCGTGGACCTGTGTGTGCAGCGGCTGCGCAGGAAGGTGGGCCGGGACCGGATCGAGACGGTCCGAGGCTTCGGCTACAAGCTCAGGCGCTGAGCCGGTGCGCCCGTTCCACCGGCTGCGGCCGGCCCGCGCATCCCTGCGCTGGAAGATCGCCGCGCTGGCCGCGGCCACAGCGTGCCTGGTGGCGATCGCGGTGGGCGTGCTGGTGCACCTGTGGACCGCGCAGGACATCCGCGACCGGGCCGAACAGCAGGCATTCAACAGCGTGTACTCGGCCATGGACGTCTACCGGCGCACCGGAACCCTGACGGACGGTGCCGAGCTCGATCCGGCCGAACTGCCCGCCGCCCTGCGCCACCCGGCCGACGGCGACCGGCACACGGCCTACGACGGGCGCGTCGAGGGGAATCTGGGGCCGAGCGTCTGGGCCGCCCAGCGGACCGGCGGCCCGGACAGCCGGGTGCTGGCCGTCCGCGTCAACATGAGCCCGGAGCTCTACGGGCTGCGCCGGCTCGACGGGAGCATGGTGGTGGCCTCGCTGGTCGCGCTCGCGGCGGCCGTGCCCCTGGCGGCCTACGGTGCCGGGTTGCTCGCCCGCAGGCTGCGACGGGTCTCCGAGACCGCGGGCCGGATCTCCGCCGGTGACCTGGATGCCCGGACCGGGCCCACCAAGGGGCACGACGAGGTGGCCGACATCGCCGCCACCGTCGACCTCATGGCCGACAGCCTCGGCCGACGGCTGCGCACCGAGCGCCAGTTCACCGCGGACGTGGCTCACGAGCTGCGCACCCCCGTCGGCGGTCTGCTGGCCGCCGCCGACCTGCTGCCGCCCGGAGAGACGGAGGATCTGCTCCGGGCCCGGGTGCGCGATCTGCGCGGCCTGGTCGAGGACCTGCTGGAGATCTCCCGGCTGGACGCGGGCGCCGAACAGCCGGTCCGAGCCCGGGTGCCGCTCGGCGCGGTCGTCTCCGAGGCCGTGGCGCGCACCGGCTACGACGCCGAGGTCACCGTCGCGGACGATGACACGACCGTGGAGACCGACCCGCGCCGCCTCGAACGGATCGTCGGCAACCTCGTCGTCAACGCCCACCGGCACGGGGACACCCCGGTGCAGGTCACCGTCGAGGGCCGTACGGTCGTCGTACGCGACCATGGCCCCGGCTTCCCCCCTGACCTGCTGCTCCATGGCCCGCGCCGCTTCCACACAGGCGCGGCGGAGCGCGGCTCGGGTCACGGCCTGGGCCTGACCATCGCCCTGGGACAGGCCCGGCTTCTCGGCGCCGAGCTGCGCCTGGACAACGCCCCGGACGGCGGCGCCGTCGCCACCCTGCGCCTGCCGGCCTGACGCTCGGCCTCTGCGGACCCGTCGGCCTGAGGCCCGGCCTCTGCAGCCCCGTCGGCCTGACGCCGGCCCCCACAGCCCCGCCGGCCTGACGCCCGTACAGACCTGATACGAAGCGGCGCCGATGCTGATACGCGGCCGTCCAGGCCCCGATACGTTCCCCGGTCACCCTTCGGAGTGCATCCTTGCGCACCCGAAGAGGAGTTCCTCGTGACCGCCGACCCCCTTGCCCTGCACGCGCTGCACCCGACGACCGGGATCGCGGCCGCGACCACCGACCTGTCGAAGGTCTACGGCAGCGGCGACACCCAGGTCGTAGCCCTGGACCGTGTCGGCATCGCCTTCAGGGAGGGCGAGTTCACCGCGATCATGGGTCCCTCCGGCTGCGGCAAGTCCACCCTGATGCACTGCGCCGCCGGGCTCGATTCGCCCACCTCCGGCTCCGTGCGCATCGGCACCACCGAACTGAGCACCCTCAACGACCGGCAGCTCACCGAGCTGCGCCGTGACCGGATCGGCTTCATCTTCCAGGCGTTCAACCTGCTGCCGACGCTGACCGCGCTGGAGAACATCACGCTGCCGCTCGCCATCGCCGGACGCCGCCCCGACCGGCAGTGGCTGGACCGCGTGGTCTCCATGGTCGGCCTCTCCCGGCGCCTCGACCACCGGCCCGCACAGCTCTCCGGCGGGCAGCAGCAGCGCGTCGCGGTGGCCCGCGCCCTGGTCTCCCGCCCCGCGATCATCTTCGGCGACGAGCCCACCGGCAACCTCGACTCCCGCGCCGGGGCCGAAGTCCTCGGTTTCCTGCGCGACTCGGTGCGCGAGCTGGGCCAGACCGTGGTCATGGTCACCCACGACCCCGTCGCCGCCGGCTACGCCGACCGCGTGGTCTTCCTCTCCGACGGCCACCTGGTCGACGAGATGACACGTCCCACCCCGGACCGGGTCCTCGATGTCATGAAGAACTTCGACACTCGCTCACGCACCAGCTGACCTGCGCCTGCGCCGCACGTTCCCGCCCCTCCCACGCTTCCGAAAGCTCCCCATGCTGAGAACAGCCCTGCGCAACGTCCTGGCGCACAAGGCCCGTCTGGTCATGACCGTCCTCGCGGTCTGCCTGGGTGTCGCGTTCGTCTGCGGCACCCTCGTCTTCGCGGACTCCTCCGCCGCGGCCTACCGCGCCGCCGCGTCGAAGAACTTCGCGGACATCGCGGTCACCGTGAGCCCGAAGGACCCCCCGCCGGGGACCGCCGCGAACGAGCACGCCGACGTGCTCGACGACGCGCTCGTACGGAAGCTGGCCGACGTACCCGGCGTCGCCGCCGTGCGGCCCTCGGTCGACGGCGTGGCCACCCTGAACGCCGCCGACGGCACCCCGCTGCGGGCCGACAAGGCGTGGGCGCACCCGGCCGCCGCCTATGTACTGGGCAAGGACGGCAAGGACAGCCGCTATCCGCTGGTCAAGGGCCACGCCCCCACGAACGGCGACGAACTGGCCGTGGACAGCGGCACCGCCGCCGGCGGCCACTTCCGTATCGGCGACACCGTCACGCTGGCCACCGACGGCCCGGTGATGACCAAGCGGCTCGTCGGCATCGTCACCACCAAGGACCCCCGGGTGACCGCCGGCGGTACCCTCGCCCTGTTCGACAAGGCGACCGCCCAGCACCTGTTCGCGACCCCGGGCCACTACACCGGGATCGACCTGTCCGCCGCGCCCGGCACCAACCAGTTCGAGCTCTCCCGCCGCGTCTCCGACGTGCTCCCGGCCGACCGGGCCGAGGCCACCAGCGGCAGCGCGCAGGCCGCCCGGCAGGCCACCAACGTCGACATGCAGACGCGGGGCTACAAGAAACTGCCGATGGTCTTCGCCGGGGTCTCGCTGTTCATCGGCTCGTTCCTCATCGTCAACACCTTCACCATGCTCGTCACCCAGCGCACCCATGAGATCGCGCTGCTGAGGGCGATCGGCGCCACGCGCCGCCAAGTCGTCCGCTCTGTCCTCTGGGAGGCCCTCCTGGTCGGCCTCGCCGCATCGGCAGCCGGATTCGTCCTCGGCCTGGGCATCGCCTCGGCGCTGCCCGACATCCTGGGCACCGGCGCGGATCCGCTGCCCCGCGGCCCCCTGGTGATCGGCCCGCGTTCCATCGTGGCGGCGCTCGGCGTGGGCGTGGGTGTCACCGTGCTCGCCGCGTGGCTGCCGTCCCGCAGGGCGGCGAAGGTCGCGCCCGTCGAGGCGATGCGCTCGGCCGAACAGCCGCCCACCGCCGCCCAGTCCCGGGTCCGCGCCGTGGCGGGCCTCGCCCTCCTCGTCCTCGGCGCCGGCTGGCTGATCTCGCTCACGGGGGCGAAGGACGCCTCGGAGGAGAACCTGCAGAACGCGATGCTCAGCTGCGCCGTCCTCGTCGTCGCCATGATCGTGCTGGCGCCGCTGCTCGCCGCCCCCGTCATCCGGCTGACCGGCCGCCTGACCCGCCGCTTCGGGGTCATCGGCCACCTCGCACGGGAGAACGCGCTGCGCGACCCGCGGCGCACGGCGGCCACCGCCTCCGCCCTGATGATCAGCACGGCGCTGGTCGCCGGGCTCGCCGTCCTCGGCAACTCCACTTCACAGGCCCTCGACCACCAGGCCGCGGCCGGCCTCGGAGCCGACTACGTGATCAGTACCCGCAGCACCATGACCGGCATTGACCCGGCCGCCGTACAGCGGGTGGCCGACACCTCCGGGGTGCGGACGGCGACCGCCGTCACCGACTCCACCATGGTCCTCGGGGGCAGCGTCAAGGAAATCTCCGGCGTCGACCCCGCCACCGTGAAGGACGTGATGAAGCTCGACCTCACCAGCGGCTCCCTCGCGGACCTCGGGCCGGGCCGGATCGCCGTCTCCAGCACCATCGCCCGGGAACACGGCGTGCGCGCGGGCGGCAAGATCAACGCCAGCATGGGCATGGGCCCCGGCCGGGACTTCAAGCAGTACACCGTCGTGGCCGTCTACAAGGACAACCCCATCGCCCACGACGTACTCGGCGCCCGTACCGAGGTGGCGAAGAACAGTTTCCTGCCCGACTCCGTCCAGCGGATCCTCGTCCGCACCGGCAGCAGCGCGGTCTCCAAGAACACCGAGGACCGGCTGCGCACCGCCGTGGGCAACAACCCGCTGCTGAAGGTGCAGGACCGGAAGGAGATCGTCCGCGAGGCCGCCGGCACCATGGGCGACCTGCTGACCCTGATGTACGGGCTGCTCGCCATCGGCGTCGTGATCGCCTCGCTCGGCATCGTGAACACCCTGGCCATGTCGGTCGCCGAACGCACCCGCGAGATCGGCGCACTGCGCGCCATCGGCATGGACCGCGCCGGAATCCGGCGGATGATCCGCCTGGAATCGGTGACCGTCGCCGCCTTCGGCACCCTCCTCGGCTTGGCGGGCGGCCTGTTCACCGCCTGGGCGGTCGGTGCGCTGGCCAACGGCGCGATGGAGCAGTACTCCCTGGCGATGCCCTGGGGCACGCTGCTCCTCGTATGTCTGGCGTCCCTCGCGATCGGCGCGGTCGCCGCCGCCGTCCCGGCCCGCCGGGCAGCCGCCCTGAGCCCGCTGGAAGCCGTCGCGGAGGCGTGACGCACGGCCTCCGGCCGGCAATGTGGTCAAAATGCCGCCGATGTGCGGGGGAGTGGGAGGCAGTACGTTCGCCCCCGCGATCCCCCCGCACGTTGATGCGATCGGTGAGGAGCCAGGGCCATGACGTCCGTCATCACACCGCAGGAACTACCTGCATCCGGACGACGGGCCCACGGTCTTCGTGAACGCTCAGATCGCGCGGGCGCGTTAGGGCGCGTTAGGGCGCGCGGCGGCGACCACGGGGTAAATACGAGCAACCGTGCGCTCCCTGAGGCACTCTGGGGGCGTGGTCTCCTTACCTCAGCAGCCGCAAGGCGCCCCGGTCACCCCGCACATGGTGGTCTGCGGGGACGACGGTCTCGTGCATCGGCTCGCCGCCGAGCTCTCCGGCGTCTACGGCGAGCGGGTCACCCTGGTCCTGCCGCCCGCGCGCGACGACCGCCGCCGGTCCGTCTCTGCCGCGCAGGGCCGGGCGGCGGCGCTCTTCGGCCGGGTGACGGGTGCGGTCGGGCGCGGCGGCCCGGCGGCCGGTCAGAACGGCACGGCACCCGGCCCGCTCGTCAGCATCGTCGAGGCGGCCGAGCCCGACGACGAGGCGCTGGCCGCGGCCGGCATCGACCGGGCCGCCGCGCTCGCGCTCGTCTACGACGACGACGAGACCAACATCCACGCGGCGTTGCGGGCCCGCCGCGTCAACCCCCGGCTGCGGCTGGTCATCCGGCTCTACAACCGCAGGCTGGGCCAGTACTTGGAGCAACTCCTCGACCAGGCCGCCCTGGTGGGGGCCGCCGACGGCCCGGACGGCGCCCGGGCGGCCGCCGACGCGAGCACGACGGTGCTGTCCGACGCCGACACCGCGGCCCCGGCCCTGGTCGCCGCCGCCGTGGCCGGGACGAGCAAGGTCGTCGAGGCCGGCGGGCTGCTGCTCCGCGCCGCGGAGCGGCCCCCGCCTCCGGACGGGGCGGCCCCCGAGCCCGGCACCTGCACCCTCGCCCTGCTCTCCGACGGCGACGGGCCGGAACTCCTCCCGGACGAGCGCACGGTGGCCCGGGCGGCGGGCCGCGGCCGCCTGGTCCTGGAAACCGTCCGCTACTCCGCGCCCCCGCGGCCGCCCTCCCGGCTCGCGGTCGCGCGCAGCCTGCCGCTGGGCTCCTTCTTCTCCCGGCGGCTGCGCTGGGCCCTGGCCGGGCTGGCCGCCGCGGTCTGCGGGCTGGCGGTGGCGTCGTGGCTGGTCACGGGGGACGATCCGGTGCACGCCGCGTACCTCTCGCTGCTCGACCTCTTCGCCATCGACGACCCGGCGATCGGGCAGCCGCTGGGCCGCCAGATCCTCCAACTGCTGTCCGGCCTCCTGGGCCTGCTCCTGCTGCCCCTGCTGGTGGCCGCCGCCCTGGAGGGGCTCGGCACCTTCCGCTCCGCCTCCGCACTGCCGCGGCCGCCGCGGGGTATGTCGGGGCACGTGGTGCTGCTCGGCCTCGGCAAGGTGGGGGCACGCGTGCTGGCGCGGCTGCGGGAGCTGAACATTCCGGTGGTCTGCGTGGAGCGCGACCCGCAGGCGCGCGGCGTGGCCCTGGCCCGGTCGCTGCGGGTGCCGACCGTCATCGGCGACGTGACGGAGGAAGGCGTCCTCGAAGCCGCCAAGATCGCGGACAGCCGTACGCTGCTGGCCCTGACGAGCAGCGACACGACGAACCTGGAGGCCGTGCTCTACGCCCGTGCGGTCAAGCCCGACGTCCGTGTCGTAATGCGGCTGTACGAGGACCGGTTCGCCAACGCGGTCTACCGCACCCTGCGCGACTCCCAGCCGCAGGCGAGCACGCGCAGCCGCAGCGTCTCCTATCTGGTGGCCCCGGCCTTCGCGGGCGCCATGATGGGCCGTCAGATCCTGGGCGCGGTCCCGGTCGAGCGCAAGGTCATCCTCTTCGCCTCCGTCGAAGTGGCCGGCCACGGCGCCCTGGAGGGCCGTACGGCCGCGGAGGCGTTCCGCCCCGGGGCCTGGCGGGTCCTCGCCCTCGACCTGGATTCCGGCCCCGGCCTGCTGTGGCCGCTGCCCGCGGAGCACGTCTTCGGCCGGGAGGACCGGGTGATCGTGGTAGCCACCCGTGAGGGCCTGGCCGACCTGCTGGGCCGACGCCCCCGGCCACGCACGGCGGACGGGGAACGGCCGTTCGGCGCCGCGCGTTGACGGGTCATGCTGCTGAGTCTGCTGACGGGGCCGACGCTGGTCCTGCTGATAGTGATCCCGCTGTTCGTGCTGGCGGCACTGCGCAAGACGGCCCAACTCGCCCGCCGCCGGGGCGGCGGCCCTCGCGGCGTCGGCGCCACGGCCACGGAGGAGCTGCACGCCCTGATCTACCCTAGCAAACGGGTCCAGTTGGAACAGCGCCGCATAGAACTGGTCCTGCGCGACGACGAACAGGACGGCGCCCCAAAGCGCACGGGCGTGGACCTGGACGCGGGGACGATACGGATCGCGGGCCGCGGGACACGGTAGGTCAGAGGGGGTGCGCTCCGTGGGCGGCGGCGATGGCGTCGATCCGCTCGGCGAGGTCGAAGTCGGCCTCGGTGAGCTTGTGCCCGGCGTCGTGTGTGGTGATCGCGAAGCGTACGTGGTCCCAGCGGAGGTCGATGTCGGCGTGGTGGCCGATGAGCCGTTCCACGTCGGCGACGTGCACGATGAGGGCCACACCGCCGTGGTATCGGGTCGCGAACGAGCGGGTAATCTCATCGCCTTGCCGGGCCCAGCCTGGTGCTTGGGCCAGACGTTCCGCGATGTCCTTGTCGGACAGTGGTGCGGGGTTCTGGGGCACGTCAACTCCTATCTGGTACTGGGGCCAGAGCCTCCTCCAGGCCCCGGCCAACCGGGGCATCGTGCCACGGCAGCATGGCGCTCTCCAGCAGTCGCAACTCACGCCGCATGCGGGCCGACCCGGTGTCCGCCGCGATCTGCGCTGCCTCCCGGGCGATCTCGACAGCGCGTTCAGGCTCTTGGGCCGCAGCCGCTGCCGTTGCGTGCCTGGCCAGATATACCCCCCGATCACGACGGGCTGTCAGCGGTACGGCATCAAGGACCTGGGTCCACAGAGCGCTCGCCTCGCTGCCAAGCCCCAGGCGTCCGTAGCAGGTGGCACGTTGCACTTCGAGGTAGCCCGGAGTTCGCCGACAGGCGTTCCCCCAGGGCAAGTCGTCGCTGACCTTGGCGAGCACACCCTCCGCTTGGTCGATGAGCCGGTCAACGGAACAGCGGTCGTTCGTCAGGCTGGCGCCGTGGGCTTGTTGCTGGAGTGCCATGACCCGGACCTTCGGAGCCAACACGCCCCCATTCTCGAGTGCTGCCTCGCACAGGTCGATCACCCCGTACCCGTCGCCCAGATCTGTTCGGACCTGTGCCTGGTTGACCAGGGAGTAGGCAATCAATTGCGGATCGCGGGTTCGCAGGGCGATTTCCTGGGCGACGCCCCTCCAGAATGTAGCCCCGCCGAGGTCACCTGCATCCTGGTAGAGCCACCCCACCAAGGCCGCATAGGCGGCACCTACGCGCAGAAGTGCTGAGCGGGTCTCCCCATGAGCTGCGCGTGCCAGGCGGTCGATCAGCTCGTACTGTGCCGAGACGACTCCGATGAGGTCGTGTGGGCCGAGAAGCATGTCGGCGCGGTAATGGCCTTCCAACTGTGATTGGAAGTAGTCAACGAGCGCAGGGTCGACGTGTCGAGACGGCGTAGGCCCGGCCGTCAGCGCTGCGGCAGTCACGGAAACGAAGGTGCGGCGATCCACACTCGTCGCCACCTCTCGTTCGGCCCGGATCCAACCATCGGGTGTCTCGAATCCAAGATCCTCCGGCCAGCGGCCGAATGCTGTATGCAGGGCTGTTGCGCAGTCCTGGCGTGGCCAGCCTGGTTTGCCTGATTCCCACCTTCGCCAGGTGCGCGGGGACACTTCAAATCCGGGATCACCGAGCGCCTCACGGCCGACCTCGGTCACACCTCTGGCAGCGGCTTCTCCCGATCGCCACCCTCGCTTGAGGCGTGCGGCCCTCAGCAACTCGTTTCCTGCAACACGCGGGGTCTGGTCGTTCACTGGCGGCGCTCCCGGGCATGGCCATGGAATGGCCTCTATGTGGCCGTGTGCTGGCCTAGTTGATGCAGATCACGCAGAACCATCATGACGTTGTGATGAGGGAACACACACCGAACGCAGAAAGTAATCGGGGCGACTGGATGCGGGGTTCGCGAGCTGAAGCGCTAGGCGGCGGAGCCGCCCGTTGGCTCGTCTCGCGCGAGCCGCATCCGTCCGTGGCCCGGGAAGCGTGGCTGCGGGACGAGCCCGCGATCATCCGTGCCGGCATCCATTTCGATGCCGTCCGCATTCCGGCGGAGCACGTCCACCACCTCGCCGGAAGCGACGGCCGCGACGCCGTCGAGCGCGCCTTCGCCCGGGTCGGCATCGAGACCGCCGTCATCGCCGACCTCTCGCGCCGCTGGTACTACGCCCTCGTACCGCCCCGCACGACGGAGGCGGAACACCCCACCTATCTCGGTGTGCCCGCCCCGCACCGTGCCGATCCGCCCGGTACCCACTGGCTGCTCAGCCCGCCGGACGGCGAAGACGCCCTCTGTGACCCCGCGTCCGTCCGGAAGCTGGTCGCGTCGTGACCGGGACGCAGTGGTGCTCCTGGCACCAAGGGCCGACGGCGCAGCCCGTGCTGATGGCCGTCGACCACGGCGATCACGTCGCGGTCAACGTCTACGCCTGCCCACCGTGCGCCGCCGCCCACCAGACGCACGTCAATGCGCCGTCGAAGTCGGGCGTTGTCACCCCGACCGGGGAGACGTAGGTGCAACTGTCCTCCGGCGCTTTCCCGCTATCAGAGCCCGTCAACCGGGCTCGTGCCTGCAACCGGGGGTCTGCAGCCCCCCGGGCAGAGTGAGCGTTCGGTCAGCTCAGCCGTGCGTCGGCGTAGACGGTCATCGCATCGCGCTGGTACTCGGCCAGTCCGTCGGCGATCTTGTCGTAGTTCGCGCGGAACTGCGGGTCGTCGGCGTAGGTCCGGCCCAGCCCCTTGTACGCGGCCGCGTTCGGGGTCCAGAACCCGCAGACGCCCCGGTAGTGGGCGTCCACTTCGGCCTGCACCGCGGGGTCGGTGACCGGTGTGCCGGCCACCATGAACTCCGCGAAGCGGATCATCTGCGCCGTCACCTCCCGCTGCCACCGCTCCATGGCCTCGGGGGTCATCGCCTCGACGGCCCGCCGGGACTGCTCCCACTGCTTCGGCCACCGCTCACGCGCCTCGGCATCGTGGTCGGAGTGCTCGAACCCCTCGAAGAGGTTCTCCGGCCTGTTGATCTTTGCCATGTCGCCCTTGTCCTTGTTCTCTTCCAGTTCGGCGATGGTGCGGCCGACCGTGCGGGTCAGGGTCTCCAGTCGGTCCCGCTCCGCCAGCAGCCTTTGGTGGTGCTCACGGAGCACGGCCACCTGGTCGATCCGGCTGTCCAGCACGGCCTGGATCTCGCGCAGCCCCAGGTCCAGCTCCCGCATCAGCAGGATCTGCTGCAACCGCAGCAGCTCGGCCTCTTCGTAGTAGCGATGACCGTTGCTTCCGATCCACGCGGGCGGCAGCAGGCCGATCTCGTCGTAGTGCCGCAGCGTCCGGGACGTCACCCCGGACATCCGGGCCACGTCCGCGATCGACCAGGCCATTGCCGTGCCTCCCATCGCCGGGCCGGTCTCTCCGGCCACATGGACGACGTTAGAAGTTGACGCAGCGGTAAGCGCAAGCCTGCCGTTCACCACACGTCCCCCGGCCGCCAGTCGCAGGTCAGCTCACCGTCGAGGTCGAGAGCCGTCGGGCCGACGGGGAGGACGTAGATGCAGCCGTCCTCATCCGGGGTGCGCTCGATGCCCGTCGGAGCCAGCACCGAGGACGGGCCGAGCCAGCGCTGCCAGCCCCGGCCCGTGTACAGCGGCACCGCCTCGTCCGTGGCGCCGAGGGCGCCCAGCTCGTAGGCGCCGTGGCGCAGGACGTGCTCCAGGGCCGCCATCACCGCCGAGCCGTGGCCCCGGCGGCGGTGGCCTGCCCGTACCGCCACGGCCTCCACATAGCCCGTGCGCAGGGCACGCCCGGCGTGCAGGAGGCGGCGCTGGACCAGCGAGCCGTGGGCTATGGGCTCGCCGCCGTCCAGGACCAGGGCGTGCATGCCGCCCACCGTGTGGTCCCAGTCTTCGTCGGAGAAGTCGCCCTCGAACACGGCGTCCAGCAGGCGGCGGACGGCGGCCAGTTCGGCCGCGGTGAGGTCGGAGGTGTGGGCCGTGCGCAGTACGGTCATGGCGGCGTCCTCACGTCGGTGCCGGCGGTGGAAGGCGGGCCGTTCATTGTCCTCGCGGGCGGGTGCCGGACGCATGCCGTTTTCGCGGGTCACGGCCGTGGGCGTCAGGACTGCGTCAATACCCGGCGTCCGGCCCCCTCTCGCCCGAAATGTCCTAATCCTTCGCCGTAAGGTCGGTCCTGCGCGACGGTGCTGCAGCTCAGGACGGAGAACCGCCCCGGACACGGTCGCGTTTCGTGAAAGACAATGGGGCCATGGGACGCGGCAACCTTCGGATCTACCTCGGCGCGGCACCGGGCGTCGGCAAGACCTACGCCATGCTCTCCGAGGCGCACCGCCGTGCCGAGCGCGGCACCGACGTCGTCGTGGGCTTCGTGGAGCACCACGGCCGCCCGCGCACCGAGGTCATGCTGCACGGCCTGGAGGAGATCCCCCGCAAGGAGCTCGTCTACCGCGACACCGTCTTCACGGAGATGGACGTGGACGCCGTCCTGGCCCGCCGCCCGGCCGTGGCCCTCGTGGACGAGCTGGCCCACACCAACGTCCCCGGCTCCCGCAACACCAAGCGCTGGCAGGACGTCGAGGAGCTGCTCCAGGCCGGCATCGACGTCGTCTCCGCCGTCAACATCCAGCACCTCGAGTCGCTGGGCGACGTGGTCGAGTCGATAACGGGCGTCCGGCAGCGCGAGACCGTACCCGACGAGGTCGTGCGGCGCGCGGACCAGATAGAGCTGGTCGACATGTCGCCGCAGGCCCTGCGCCGCCGCATGGCGCACGGCAACATCTACAAGTCCGACAAGGTCGACGCCGCCCTCTCCAACTACTTCCGGCCCGGCAACCTCACCGCCCTGCGCGAGCTGGCCCTGCTGTGGACCGCCGACCGCGTCGATGAATACCTGCGGCAGTACCGCACCGACCACGACGTCTCCACCATCTGGCAGGCCCGCGAGCGCATCGTCGTCGGCCTCACCGGCGGCCCCGAGGGCCGTACCCTCATCCGCCGCGCCGCCCGGATGGCCGCCAAGGGCTCCGGCAGCGAGATCCTCGCCGTCTACATCGCCCGCAGCGACGGGCTGACCTCCGCCTCGCCCAAGGAGCTGGCGGTGCAGCGGACGCTCGTCGAGGACCTCGGCGGCACCTTCCACCACGTCATAGGCGACGACGTGCCGGCCTCCCTGCTGGAGTTCGCCCGCGGCGTCAACGCCACCCAGATCGTGCTGGGCTCCAGCCGCCGGAAGACCTGGCAGTACGTCTTCGGCCCCGGCGTCGGCCAGACCGTCGCCCGCGACTCCGGCCCCGACCTCGACGTGCACATCGTCACCCACGAGGAGGCGGCCAAGGGGCGCGGGCTGCCCGTCGCCCGGGGCGCGCGGCTGGGCCGCGGCCGGATCGTGGCCGGCTGGCTCGTCGGCGTGGTCGCCCCCGCGCTGCTCAGCCTGCTCCTGACGCACATCGTCCCGGACGTGGGCCTCGCCAACGACATGCTGCTGTTCCTGTGCCTGACGGTCGGGGCGGCACTGCTCGGCGGCCTGTACCCGGCACTGGCCTCGGCGGCCGTCGGCTCGCTGCTGCTCAACTACTACTTCGTCGAGCCGCTCCACCAGTGGACGATCACCGACCCGAAGAACATCGTCGCCATCGTGATCTTCGTGCTGGTCGCCGTGTCCGTGGCCTCCGTCGTGGACCTGGCCGCCCGCCGCACCCACCAGGCCGCCCGGCTGCGGGCCGAGTCCGAGATCCTCTCCTTCCTCGCCGGCAGCGTGCTGCGCGGCGAGACGAGCCTGGACGCGCTGCTGGAGCGGGTCCGCGAGACCTTCGCCATGGAGTCCGTGGCCCTCCTGGAGCGGGCCGGCGAGGTCGCCTCCTGGACCGTCGCGGCCAGCGTCGTGACCAACTCCGGCAAGCCCCTGCTGCGCCCGGAGGACGGCGACGTCGACATGCCCGTCGGCGACAACCTGGCGCTCGCCCTCGCCGGCCGCGTGCTGCCCGCCGAGGACCGCCGCGTGCTGGCCGCCTTCGCCGCCCAGGCCGCCGTGGTCCTCGACCGGCAGCGGCTCGTCGGCGAGGCCGAGCGCGCCCGCCGCCTCGACGAGGGCAACCGCATCCGGACCGCCCTGCTCGCCGCCGTCAGCCACGACCTGCGCACCCCGCTCGCGGGCATCAAGGCCTCCGTCTCCTCCCTGCGCTCCGACGACGTCGCCTGGTCCCCGGAGGACGAGGCCGAGCTGCTGGCGGGCATCGAGGACGGCGCCGACCGCCTCGACCACCTGGTGGGCAACCTGCTGGACATGTCCCGTCTCCAGACCGGCACCGTCACCCCGCTGATCAGGGAGATCGACCTCGACGAGGTCGTCCCGATGGCGCTCGGCGGCGTCCCCGAGGGCAGCGTCACCCTCGACATCCCCGAAACGCTGCCCATGGTCGCCGTCGATCCCGGGCTGCTGGAGCGCAGCGTCGCCAACATCGTCGAGAACGCCGTCAAGTACAGCCCCGAGGGCAAGGCCGTCCTGGTCTCCGCCAGCGCGCTCGGCGACCGTGTCGAGGTCCGGGTCGCCGACACCGGGCCCGGCGTACCCGACAACGCCAAGAACCGGATCTTCGAGCCCTTCCAGCGGTACGGCGACGCACCGCGCGGCGCCGGGGTCGGCCTCGGCCTCGCGGTCGCCCGCGGCTTCGCCGAATCCATGGGCGGCACGCTGGCGGCCGAGGACACCCCCGGCGGCGGCATGACCATGGTGCTCACGCTGCGCGCGGCCCCCGGCGGCGCGCCCGTGCGCCCCGAGCTCCCGGCGCAGGTCACCTCGTGACCCCGGCGCGGGGCCACACGCTCCGACCGACCGACCGAATCCCCGGGCCCCGATGCGGGACCCGCACGAACAGCAGAGGTGGTTCAGCATGAACCGGGTGCTCGTGGTGGATGACGAGCCGCAGATCGTCCGCGCTCTCGTGATCAACCTCAAGGCGCGGAAGTACGAGGTCGACGCCGCGCCCGACGGCGCCACCGCCCTCCAGCTCGCCGCCGCACGCCACCCGGACGTGGTCATCCTCGACCTCGGCCTGCCCGACATGGACGGCGTCGAGGTGATCAAGGGCCTGCGCGGCTGGACGCGGGTGCCGATCCTGGTCCTCTCCGCCCGCCAGACCTCCGACGAGAAGGTCGAGGCGCTCGACGCGGGGGCCGACGACTACGTCACCAAGCCGTTCGGGATGGACGAGCTGCTGGCCCGGCTGCGGGCCGCCGTGCGGCGCGCGGAGCCGACGGGGGCGTCGGCCGCGGGCGACGACGCGATCGTCGAGACGGAGGTCTTCACGGTCGACCTGGCGGCGAAGAAGGTCAACCGGGGCGGGCGCGATGTGCGGCTCACGCCGACGGAATGGCATCTGCTGGAGGTCCTCGTCCGCAATACGGGGCGTCTCGTCAGTCAGAAGCAGCTGTTGCAGGAGGTGTGGGGGCCGTCGTACGGGACGGAGACGAACTATCTGCGGGTGTACATGGCGCAGCTGCGGCGGAAGCTGGAGCTTGATCCTTCGCACCCGAAGCACTTCATTACTGAGCCGGGGATGGGGTACCGGTTCGAGCTGTGAGGCTCGGCCCGCGGGGCCACCGGTACGCTGGGTTCATGAGCGCCGTACCCCGTTCCGAGAAGCCGGTCGGACGATTTCGCCGGATGCTGGACCGGCTGTCCACGTCGCAGGAGGAGCTGCATCACGCCGAGCTCCAGCAGGACGCGGAGGCCGTGGGCTGTACGCGCATCTGCGACTGCGACGACCGGCAGATCGTCAAGGTCACCGGCACGCTGCGGACCGTCACGCTCCGCCCGCGTGCCGGGGTGCCCGCCCTGGAGGCGGAGCTCTTCGACGGCTCGGCCGCGCTCGACGTGGTCTGGCTCGGGCGCCGTTCCATCGCCGGCATAGAACCGGGCCGTAAGCTGATCGCCTCCGGCCGGATCTCCATGAGCCGCGGCCGCAGGGTGCTGTTCAACCCCCGATACGAACTCCGACCGCTCGGACAGGAGTAGCCCTTGTCGTCCCACGGCAAGCCGAAGAACCAGCAGACAGCTCAGGACGCGGACTCCAGAGCGGTCACCGAGGCCGCCCTGTTCGAGGCGTTCGGCGGGGTCCGGGGCATGGTGGAGACCACCGTCCCCGGCCTGGTCTTCGTCGCGATCTACACGGTCAAGCGGGACATCCACATCGCGGCGATCGCCGCCGTGGGCCTGTCCCTGGCGCTGGGCATCGCGCGGCTGGTGCGCAAGGACACCCTCAAGCACGCCTTCAGCGGCGTCTTCGGGGTCGCCTTCGGCGCGGTGTTCGCCATGATGTCCGGCGACGCCAAGAACTTCTACCTGCCGGGCATGCTCTACACCCTCGGCCTGGCGGTGGCCTACATCGTCTCGTCGCTGGCGGGCTTCCCGCTGATGGGCCTGATCCTGGGGCCGGTGTTCAAGGAGAACCTCTCCTGGCGCACCCGCAACCCCGGCCGCAAGGTGGCCTACACCAAGGCCAGCTGGGCCTGGGGCCTGATCCTGCTCGCCAAGTCGGCGATCCTCTTCCCGCTCTTCTGGTGGGGCGACGCCACCCAGCTGGGCTGGGTGAAGGTGGCCCTCGGCATCCCGCCGATGCTGCTCTCGGTCTATCTGACCTGGATCTTCCTGTCGAAGGCGCCGCCGCCGATCGACGTCTTCGCCGAGATGGAGGCCGCCGAGGCGGCCGAGCGTGAAGCGAAGGCCGCGGCCCGCTGACGCAGGCGCCGCACGGCGGCCGTACGCACGAGGAGGGCTTCCGGGAATCGTCCCGGGGGCCCTCCTCGCGTACGCACGTGCCCGGCGTCAGCCCGCCGTGTCCTCGCGCCGCACCGACAGCAGGTCCTCCAGCTGCTCCTCGCGGGCCGGGGCCGCCACGAACAGCAGCTCGTCGCCCGCCTCCAGCGCGTCCTCCTTGTTCGGGGTCAGGACGCGGTTGCCGCGGATGATGGTGACCAGCGAGGTGTCCTCCGGCCAGTCCACGTCCCCGACCCGGGTGCCGGCCAGCGCCGCCTCCGGCGGCAGGGTCAGCTCCACGAGGTTGGCGTCGCCCTGGCTGAAGCGCAGCAGCCGCACCAGGTCGCCCACGCTCACAGCCTCCTCGACCAGCGCGGACATCAGGCGCGGCGTGGAGACGGCCACGTCCACGCCCCAGGACTCGTTGAAGAGCCACTCGTTCTTCGGGTTGTTCACCCGGGCCACGACGCGCGGCACGCCGTACTCCGTCTTGGCGAGCAGCGAGACCACGAGGTTGACCTTGTCGTCGCCGGTCGCGGCGATGACCACGTTGCAGCGCTGCAGCGCCGCCTCGTCCAGCGAGGTGATCTCACAGGCGTCGGCCAGCAGCCACTCCGCCAGCGGCACCCGCTCCACCGAGATGGCGGAGGGCGCCTTGTCGATGAGCAGCACCTCGTGCCCGTTCTCCAGCAGCTCGCCCGCAATGGAACGGCCGACGGCGCCGGCACCGGCAATTGCGACCCTCACAGCATTACTCCGTTCGCTTCTCCGCCCACGCGGCGAAAGCGCGCGTCGTACTTCGTCTGTGGCAGCGGGGCCACGTGTGCGTCGCTCACCGATGCGCCTCCTCGGGACCGGCGGAGAACGCCGCCTCCACCTTCTCGACCTCGTCGGTGCGCATCATCACGTGCACCAGGTCACCTTCCTGCAGCACCGTCGAGGACGACGGCAGCATCGCCTCGCCGAGGCGGGTGAGGAACGCGACGCGCACCCCGGTCTCCTCCTGGAGCACGCTCACCTTGTGGCCGACCCACGCCTGCGAGACGGGGACCTCGGCGAGCTGGACGCCGCCGCTCGGGTCCCGCCACAGCGGCTCCGCGCCCGACGGCAGCAGCCGCCGCAGCATCTGGTCCGCCGTCCACCGCACGGTGGCCACGGTCGGGATGCCCAGCCGCTGGTAGACCTCGGCGCGGCGCGGGTCGTAGATGCGGGCCGCCACGTTCTCCACGCCGAACATCTCGCGGGCCACCCGGGCCGCGATGATGTTGGAGTTGTCGCCGCTGCTCACTGCGGCGAAGGCGCCCGCCTCCTCGATGCCCGCCTCGCGCAGGGTGTCCTGGTCGAAGCCGACCCCGGTCACCCGCCTGCCGCTGAAGCCGGAGCCGAGGCGGCGGAAGGCCGTCGGGTCCTGGTCGATCACGGCGACCGTGTGACCTCGCTGCTCGAGGGTCTGCGCGA
Source organism: Streptomyces olivoverticillatus (assembly GCF_014203555.1). Classification (GTDB taxonomy): domain Bacteria; phylum Actinomycetota; class Actinomycetes; order Streptomycetales; family Streptomycetaceae; genus Streptomyces; species Streptomyces olivoverticillatus. Next base: position 152,776 of record NZ_JACHJH010000009.1, read on the forward strand.
GGGCCGAGCCCACTCGCCCGCACCCCATGATCACGATATGCATGCTATTGCCCCGTGCTCCGGATTCCCGCGCTGACCTGCATCAACACCCTGCTCACATCTTTCTTCTCAGCCTCACGGGCCCCACGGGAAACAGCCCGCGGGTACGACGTGGCGCACCCACGGGAGCCAGTGTCCGCGTCGGCGCACGGCACCACCGTATCCGCAACCCCCCACAGACCGGGTGTCCGGACCACCGAATGGTGTCCGGTCCCGGCGCCCGGCACCCCGCCCTGTGGTGGCCGGAGCACACCCCGCGGCAGGCATCCGGGAGCGTCCCGGCGCCCGGGAGCGGCCCGGCGGTGTGGCCGGACCACCACCCGAGGGTCCCGACGGGTGCGCTGCACACCTGGGCGCGCGGGGGTGCGCCCCCGCACCGTTGTAGGGCAGCCCGCAGAAGCGGGCCCGTGCGGCGGAGATGGGGGTACCGATGACTGGAGTCGCTCTGCACTCGAGGGCGGATGGGCTGCGGGCACAGGCTTCGGCGGAGCTGGAGGCGCAGGATGTGGTGCTTGCAGAGCTCTGTGCGGCGTTGTTTGTGTCGCTTCCGCGCAGTGATCAGCGTCGGCGGGGTGAGGCGTATGTGCGGGGGTTGCTGGGGGCGCGGGGGCGGAAGTCGATTCGCAGTATTGCCGCGTTGATCGGTGGGCAGGCGGCGGAGCAGAGTCTGCATCATTTTATTTCGAGTTCGACGTGGGAGTGGGGGCCGGTGCGTCGGGCGTTGGCGCAGTTTGTGGTGGGGGCGTTGGCGCCGCAGGCGTGGGTGGTGCGGCCGATGGTGATTCCGAAGGCGGGGGAGAATTCGGTGGGGGTGGATCGCCGGTTCTGTCCTGCGGTGGGGCAGGTGCTCAATGCGCAGCAGGCGGTGGGGGTGTGGGCTGCGTCGGGGGAGCGGAGTGTGCCGGTGAGCTGGCGTCTGCATCTGTCGGAGGCGTGGCTGG
>NZ_JACHJH010000010.1 GCF_014203555.1 Streptomyces olivoverticillatus
CCCACACGGTCCGTCCACGGCCGCAGCTCGCTCAGCTCCAGCCGCTCACCCGCAAACACCACCGCGCGCAGACCCAGCCTGTCAATCCGCGGATCACCCTCACCCGCCAGGACCGACAGCGAACGGAACGCCGACGGCGTCTGGCACAGCACCGTCGCCCCGGACTCCACCAGCACATCCAGGAACTCCTCCGGCGAACGCGTCACCCCCGCCGGAACCACCACAAGCCGCCCACCATGCAGCAGCGCACCCCACATCTCCCACACCGACACGTCGAACGCATAGGAGTGGAACAACGGCCACACATCCTGCTCGCCAAACCCATAACGCTCCTGAGCACTGGCAAACAACCGCAGCACATTCGAATGCGTCAGGCTCACACCCTTGGGCTTACCGGTCGAACCAGACGTGTAGATCACATAGATCAAGTTGTCCGGACCCGTCAGCGGAGCCGGATCGGTGCCGGGCCGGGCCGCAATCGCAGCAGCATCCCGCTCACCGTCAATGACGACGAGCTCACCGTCGAAGAACCCGCCCACACGACCCGCCAGCCCGGTCTGCGTCACCACGATCAGCGCATCCGCGTCACCGACGATGTGCCCCAGACGCTCATCAGGGTTCACCGGGTCCAACGGCAGGTAGGCAGCACCGGACTTCAACACACCCAGCAACGTCGGAATCAGATCAATGCCCCGCTCCAGCGAAACACCAACCAACACCTCCGGACCCGCGCCCAGCGCACGCAGATGGTGGGCGAGACGGTTGGCCCGCTCATTCACCTCCGCATACGTCAGCGCACCATCGCCACACGTCACCGCGACGCTCTCCGGCGTCCGAGCCGCCTGCGCCGCGAACACCTCATGCACACACTCGCCCACAGGGAACTCGACCGTGGCATTCCACTCACCCACCAGCCGATCGAGCTCCGCACTGGACAGCGACTCCACCGTGGACAGCCGTGCCTCGGGCGTGGCGGTGAGGCCGTCGAGCAGGCGGACGTACTGGTCCGCCATGCGCTCGATGGTCTCCCGGTCGAACAGCGAGGTGGCGAAGATCAGCCGGGCGTTGAGCGCGCCGTCCCGCACGTCCTCCACGTCGAGCGTCAGGTCCGACTTGACGATCCGCTCGCCCGTCATAGCCTCCACTTCAAGGCCCGGCAGCTCCAGGCCGGCGCCCTGTCGCTCGCGCATGATGAAGTCGGCCTGGTAGAGGGGGCTGCGGGAAAGGTCGCGCTCGGGCTGCAGCTCGTCCACCAAGCGGGCGAAGGGGACCGCTTGGTGCTCGTACGCGTCGAGGATCGTGCCGCGTCCCGAGGCGAGCAGCTCGCCGAACGAGGGGTCGCCGCTCCATGTGGCGCGGGCGACCAGCACGTTGATGCCGTATCCGATGAGCCGCTGGAGTTCGGGGCGGCTGCGCCCGGACACGGTCGTGCCCACGGGGATGTCCGTGGTCCCGGTGTACCGCGACAGCAGGACCTGGAAGGCCGTGAGGAGCACGACGAAGCGGGTGACTCCGCGCTCCGTGGCCAGTTCCCCGACACGTTCGGCCAGGTGGGCCGGGATGTCGAAGGCGACGCCCTCGCCGCTCGGGTCGCGCAGGGCGGGCCGCTGCCGGTCGGTCGGCAGTTCCAGGACCGGCAGGTCGGCCAGCTGCCGCCGCCAGTAGGCCAGCTGGCGATCGAGGGTCTCGCCGGTGAGCTCACGGCGCTGCCAGGCCGCGTAGTCCGCGTACTGGAGGGGAAGAGGATCCAGCGCGGGCTCGTGCCCCTGGGTGTACGAGGTGTACAGGCTGCCCAGCTCGTCCGCGAAGACGCCCATCGACCAGGCGTCGCAGGCGATGTGGTGGAACGTCACGACAAGCAGGTGATCGTCGGCGGCCAGCGCGAACAGCTTGGCCCGCACCGGCCATTCCCGGGTCAGGTCGACGGGGGTGGCCGCCTCGTCCTCGGCCAGCGCCCTCGCCCGGTCCTCCAGCTCGGCGGCCGGGGTTCCGGAGAGCTCGACCACCGGCAGCTCCAGCGGCCGCGGAGCGTCCACCACCTGCACGGGCTCGTCTCCCGACAGGACGTACCTGGTCCGCAGGACCTCGTGCCGCGCCACGACCTGGTTCCAGGCCGTGCGCAGCGCCTCGACGTCCAGAGGGCCCCGCAGGCGTGCCGCCAGTGGTACGAGGTATTCAGGGCTGTCGGGCGCCATCTGGTTGAGGAACCACATCTGCTGCTGCCCGAACGACAGCAGCAGCGGCTGGTCGCGGTCGACTCGCGTCACCAGCGAACGACGGCCTCCCCGCTGGCCGGACAACCGGCGCCGCAGCAGCTTCTCCCGCAGCTCGTCCTTGCCCTGCCCGCTGGACGGCATGTCACCGGTGCTCATGCTTCCTCTTCCCCTCAACAGCCTTGTTCAGCAATCAGTTCGTGGACGGGCGGACGTGGTGGTGGCGCGCGTCGCGACGCAATCGTTTGCGCCGCGACGCAATCGGGACGCACGCCGGGTAACGGAACGGTTCGTCAGCCGGCCGCGGCTTCGGCCATCCGCCGGCGGAGGCTCAGGGGGCGCATGTCCGTCCACACCTCGTCGATGTGGGCCAGGCATTCCTCCTTGGTGCCGCGGGTGCCCTCCGCCCGCCAGCCGTTCGGCATCTCGCGGTCCGCCCACCAGATCGAGTACTGCTCCTCGTCGTTGAGGACGACGAGGTAGATCTGCGCGTCGGTGTTCTGCTCGGACATGTCACTCCCGGATTGAAATGAGTGTTGATCGGCCACACTTGATCGGCCACACTGTGCGGCGCGCTGCTATAGGCCGTCTATATCGCTCGCCGAAAGGCTCCGGGCCGGGCGTGTAGAGGGAATATAGGTACGGCTGCCAGGCTGTTTGCGTGGGTACTTTCGGGCACCACCGCAAGCAGGTGCAGGCAGAGGAAAGAGGTCGGGCTTGATGCAGAACGGTCACGAGTGGAGGCCGCTGGAGATAGGCCCGGCGGACGTACGGGCGGAGGCCAGCGCCGAAGGGCTTTCCGGATACCTGAAGTCGTCGGTCGATCTCGGCGACCTATTGGTCAAGGAGAAGGCCCTGGTATTCCGGGGGTTCGGCGTCGAGGAGGATTCCCTCGGTCCGATCATCGACGAGTTGCTGCCCAATCGCGCGGCCTATGTGCACGGAAATTCTCCGCGCACAAAGGTGGGGCAGAACGTGTACACCTCCACGGAGTATCCGGCGGAGTTCGTCATTTCCATGCACAACGAGCTCTCCTACGCGCACCGGTGGCCGACCCGGCTGCTTTTCTTCTGTGCCGTGGCGCCTGCCACGGGCGGCGCCACACCGGTGGTCGACGGAGTGAAGTGGCTGGCCTCCCTCGACGACGAGGTGCGGGAGGCTTTTGCCGGCGGTGTTCGCTACACCCAGAACCTGCACGGCGGCCGAGGCCTGGGCAAGAGCTGGCAGCAGACCTTCGAGACCGAGGACCGCGAGGAAGTGGAGCGGTTCCTCACGGAGGCCGAGGCGAGCTGGGAATGGCTTCGGGGCGACGCCCTGCGGGTCACGCACGAGCGGCAGTCCACGCTGCGGCACCCGGTCACAGGTGTCGAGGTCTGGTTCAACCAGTCGGATCAGTGGCATCCCGCGACGCTGGGCGAGGACGCGGCCGCCCTGGCCAAGGTGCTTCCCGCCGACGAACTTCCCCAGACGGTCAGCTTCGCCGACGGCAGTCCGATTCCCCCGGAGTACGTCCTCCAGGTGCGTGATCGCGGCCTGGCCGCCGCCGTCGACGTCGACTGGCGCGCCGGTGACCTGATGCTGATCGACAACGTGCTCGTCGGCCACGGCCGGCAGGCGTTCACCGGCGAGCGCCGGGTGCTCGTCGCGATGTCCAGCTGACCATCCAACGGAATCCCGGCCAGGGTTCAGGCCCGGAAGGAGAGACGTCCATCGTGGAATCAGTATCGGAGACGCCCCGCCCCGAGACCCGAGGAGAGTTCGACCTGACCCTCTCCGACCGGGAGCACCACGAGTTCCGGCTGCTGGCGGAGGAGCTGGCCGCGAGCGCGCCGACCGTCATCGACGACCCCAAGTGGGTGGCGACGGCCCGCGAGCTCTCCGCCGGCCTGCCCCTGCGGATCCGGCAGACCGTGCACGCCTACCGCCATGACCCCGGGGAGAGCGGCACCCTCGTCCTGCGGAACCTGCCGGTGGACGAGAGCACCCTGCCGCCGACGCCCACGGTCCCGGAGTCGGTGGAGCGGGAGGCGACCGTTCCTGCGGCCATCGCCGCACTGATCACCTCGCAGATCGGGGAGATGGCGGCCTACCGGGACGAAAAGTCCGGCGCCCTGGTGCAGAACGTGGTGCCCGTCCCGGGCCGGGAGGGCTCGCAGAGCAACGCGGGCTCCACTCCGCTGGAACTGCATGTGGAGAACGCCTTCCACCCGCACCGGCCGGACTTCGTCGGGCTGCTCTGCCTGCGCAGCGACCACACCAATGCGGCGGGCACCCCCGTGTCCTCCATTCGGCACACGCTGCGGCGGCTGGCACCCGGCGTCAGGGACGTGCTGTTCCAGGAGCGCTTCACCACGACTCCGCCGCCGTCCTTCCACGCCGGCGACGCGGCCGCCGCGCACGCGGTACTCACCGGGGACGCCGACGATCCGAACGTCAAGGTGGACTTCCACGCGACGACGGCCGTCGACCCTGAAGCCGCGAGGGCGCTGGATCGGCTGCGGGAGGCCTTCATCGAGGCAGCGACGACGCTGGTGCTGCGCTCCGGCGAAATGGCGTTCGTCGACAACCGCATAGCGATCCACGGACGCACGGCATTCACCCCCCGCTATGACGGCCGCGATCGCTGGCTGCACCGGACGTTCGCGCTGCTGGACAACCGCCGCACCAGAGGAAGCAGGCCGGGGAACGGCAGCGTCCTCGCCTGACCGGGGATGGCCGAGGTCTCTCTCCCGCCCGGGGCTGCTGCACGAGAAGCAATGACATCGTGAACGGAACAACAACCGCATGAGATCTGCCTTCCGGGCGCGCCCGCACCGCGGTATCGCCTTTCTGGCCTTCGCCATGCTTGTCCTGACGGGACTCATGGCGTTCCCCGCTTCGGCACGGCCCGTCGGCCCTCGGGCCGTGCCGAACCCCCTGGAAGCCGGCCCGTACGAGGTGCGGTCCCAGACCTATGACCTGGGCGACACCGCTTTTCAGCCGGACGGATTCCCGGGCAAGGTCGAACTGCGGGGTGTGGTGCATGCGCCACGCAATGCGCGGGGGCAGAGGCTTCCGGCAGTGTTGTTCCTGCACGGCAGACACGAGGCGTGCGGCGCGGCCGACGGCGAGGCGACCTACGGCCAGTGGCCGTGCCGCAAGCCGTTCACGGCCATCCCCAGCTACCGGGGCTACGACTACGCGGGCAAGCTCCTTGCGAGCCACGGATACGTCGTGATCTCCATTTCCGCCGACGGCATCGGCGCCGCGGACCATGCGGACGCCACCTTCGGCCAGACGGCCCGCGGCCGGCTCATCCAGAAGCATCTGGACCTGTGGAAGCAGTGGACGAGCCATGGCGACGGCCCCTTCGGCACGGAATTCCAGGATGCGATCGATTTCCGGCGCATCGGCACGATGGGCCACTCCCGGGGCGGGGAGGGAATCGTCAGCCAGTTGAAGGTCAATGCCGCGGCCGGAAGCCCCTACGGGATACAGGCGGTCCTCGCGCTCGCCCCGACGGACTTCCTGCGCCAGGTCGTGACCGGGGTGCCGATGGGGGTCCTGCTCTCGATGTGCGACGCGGACCAGCCGGACCTTCAAGGCGTGCACTACTACGACGACGCAAGTTATGCCGAGCGTGGGGACCCGGCCCCCAAGTACCAGGTCGCCATAGCGGGAGCCAATCACTACTTCTACAACACCGCCTGGTCGCCCGACAGTGGCGAACCCGGCGCGATGGACGACTGGGACCGTGCCGTCAAGATGGGCGGCAAGGGCGGGGCGTGCGCTTCCGGCAGTGGGGAACGCCTCACGCAGAAGCAGCAACAAGCGGTGGCCGCCTCCTACATCACCAGCTTCTTCCGGCTGCAGCTGGGCGGTGAAAGCCAGTTCGCCGGGCTCTGGGAGGGACGTGATGCCCTCCCGTCCTCCGCCTCCTTCGCCAAGGTGTCCACGACTTTCCATGCGCCCGATCGGCCCGGAAAGCGGCTCGACATCAACAGGCTGAGGTCGGACGACGATCTGCGCCGGAATGCGGCCGGTGGCGGGGTCACACTCGAGGGTTTCAGCGATCCCGGTTTCTGCGGGGGCGAGTCGCACGCCAAGAGGTGTCTGGGCGGCGACTACACGAAGGAGCCGTACAGGCTGGAGCCGCACGGCTACATGCAGATCCTGGACACGGAACCCCCGGGCACCAACCTCTTGCAGCTGCGCTGGGACCGTCCGGGTGCATTCCTGCGCAACGAGCTGTCCGAGGGCTCGCGCGATGTCGCCCCCTACCGCAACCTGACCTTCAGGTCTGTGGTCGACTTCTCGGATCCCAGAAACGCCGACGCGACGCGCATTCCCCTGCGCGTGGTCCTTGCCGACTCCAAGGGACGACAGGCATCGGTCCGCACCACCGGCTACGGCCAGGACCCGACCGTTCCCGATCTGCTCACCACGGTCACCGACCCGAAGTCGCACAGCACGCTGCCAATACGGCGGTTGCTGCTGAGCCAGGTGCGCATCCCCGTGCAAGCCTTCCGGTCGATCGACCTCGGCGACATCCGGTCGGTGACCGTGGTGTGCGACGGAACGGAGCGGGGCGCCCTGGACATCACCGATCTGTCTTTCAGTGAATGACCCCGAGCCGCAGAAAGGCGGACACGTGACGAACAAGGAACTTGCTCTGACCAGCGGCCAGCTGGGTGTCTGGTTCGGACAGCAACTCGGAGTACCGAGCCAGTCATACAACGTCAGTCAGTACACCGAAATTCGCGGCTCGGTCGACGAGACGTTCTTTGTCGCTGCGGTTCGCCAAGTGGTCCGTGAGGCCGAAGCCCTGCGCGTCGCCTTCCACGAATCCACCGAAGGGCCCCGGCAGGTTGTTCTGCCGATGGAGGACTGGAAACCCCCACAGCTGGACTTCAGCCGAGAGGCGGATCCGGAGGGCGCGGCACTCGGCTGGATGCGGGCCGAATTGGACGCCCCCGTCGAGCTGATCGGCGGCGAACTGTTCACCATGGCCCTGCTCACACTGGCCGAGGACCGCCACTGGTTCTTCCAGCGCGCCCATCACGCGGTGGCCGACGGCTACAGCGGCGCCCTCCTGCTCCAGCGGGTGGCCGACGTCTACAGCTCGTTCGTCGCCCGGCAAGCCCGCTGGGACCGACAGTTCGGCAGCCTGGACGAGCTGCTGACCGATGAGGCCGACTACCGCGCTTCCTCGACATTCGCAGCGGACCGGGAGCACTGGCTCACCCGATCGTCGGGACGCGAAGCGCCGGTCACCCTGGTCGAGCGCACCCACCAGGCCTCACCCCATCCCCTGCGTTGCTCGGCTCACGTCCGGGCCGAGGTGCTCGACCGGATCCGTGCCTTCGCCCGTACCGAACGCACCAGCTGGACCACGGCCGTCACCGCCGCCATCGCGGCGTATTTGCACCGGCTCACCGGAGCACATGAGCTGACCCTCGGATTCCCGGTCACGGGGCGTTCCACGGCGGTGGAACGACAGACGCCGGGGATGCTCACCAACGTCCTGCCGCTCTACTTCAACGTGTCGGGCGATATGCCGGCGGGCGACCTGGTACGGCAGGCATCCGTGGAAATGCGTCAGGCTCTGCGCCACCAGCGCTACCGCAATGAGGATCTGCGACGGGACCTCGGCACCCACACCGAAGGCCCCGGTGGATTCGGGCCGCTCGTCAACATTCTGGCCTTCGACCAGGAACCGAATTTCGGCGGGCACGTCGGGGTGGTGCACTACCTCAACAACGGTCCGGTGGAAGACCTGCAGATCGTGGTGCAGCCGGACTCGGACGGCGGCGGGCTGCTCCTCACGTTCAACGGCAACCCCGCGAGTTACGAGGCGGAAGAACTCTCCGCGCACCTCACCCGTTTCCTGGGATTCCTCGACGGGTTCTCGCGCGACCGTGACCGGCACATCGAATCGGTCGAACTGCTCTCTGCCGAGGAACAGGAGCAGATCCTGGGGTCCTGGGCCGGGCAGCCGGTCGAAGAGCCGGCCGGGACGCTGCCGGAAATGTTTGCGGCTGTGGCGGCCCGTACTCCTCGGGCAATTGCGCTGGAAACCTGCGACGAGACGCTCACCTACCGGGAGCTGAATGCGCGGGCCAACCGGCTGGCACACCACCTCATCGCCCAGGGCATCGGCCCCGAGTCGGTCGTGGCCGTCTCACTCCCCCGGTCCGTGGAGATGGTCATCGCCGTCCTCGCCATCGTCAAGGCCGGCGGCGCATACCTGCCCGTCGACCCCGACTACCCCCGGGACCGCGTGCGCCACATGCTCGACGATGCCGCACCCAAGGTCGTGATCGACTCGGCGCTCATGGCGTCGGACACCTTGGCGATAGAGCTCGAGCGGTATCCCGATACCGATCCCGAACTGCGGGGACGGCTCCACCCGCAGCATCCGGCCTACCTCATCTACACCTCCGGCTCCACCGGACGCCCCAAGGCAGTGGCCGTCACCCACCAGGGTCTCCCCAGCCTCGCCGCCGACCACCTCGACCGTTACGCCGTCACGCCGGATTCCCGCATCCTCCAGTTCGCCTCGCTCAGCTTCGACGCGGCGGTCGTCGACCTGATCAACGCGCTGCTCGGCGGTGCGACCCTGGTCCTTCCGCCGCCGGGCCGCCTGGTGGGGCACGAGCTCGGGGAATTCCTCGGCAAGCAGAAGATCACCCACGCGATGATGCCGCCGGCCGTCCTCGGCACCCTGCCGGCCGGCGAGTATCCCTCGCTGCAGGTCCTCATCACCGGTGGGGACGTCCTTCCGCCGAGCCTGGCGGCACAGTGGGCGCCGGGCCTGCGCATGTTCAACGTCTACGGGCCGACCGAGTCGACGGTCGACGCGGTGGTCAGCGAGGTGACGCCGGACGGGACGGGGTCCGTGCCGATCGGGCGACCGATCCGGAACACCCAGGTCTATGTGCTGGACCAGGCCCTGCGCCCGGTGCCGCCCGGCGTCCCCGGCGAGCTCTGCCTGGCGGGTCCGGGCCTGGCGCGCGGCTACGTCAACCGTCCCGGCCTGACCGCCGAGCGCTTCGTGGCCAACCCGTTCGGTGCCCCGGGCGGCCGTATGTACCGGACCGGGGACATGGTCCGCTGGCGCACCGACGGCGTGCTGGAATTCCTCGGCCGGACGGACGACCAGATCAAACTCCGCGGCTTCCGAGTGGAGCTCGGCGAGGTCCAGACGGCTCTGGCAAATTGCCCGGGAGTGTCGCAGGCCGCGGTGATGCTGCGCGAGGACCGGCCCGGGGATCGACGCCTCGTCGGATACGTCGTGGCGGACGACAACGAAACGATGGACATCGGAAATCTGCACCGGCAATTGCCCGAGTACATGGTGCCTTCGGCGATCGTCACCCTCGAAGCCCTGCCGCTGACCCCGAACGGCAAGCTCGACCGCCGCGCACTTCCTGCACCCCAAGCCACAACGCAGGGGGGAACCGCACCTCGCACCGGGCACGAAGAAACCCTCGCCGCCCTCTACCGCGACGTCCTCGGGCTGCCCGCCGTAAGCATCGAGGACAACTTCTTCGAGCTCGGCGGTCACTCGCTCCTCGCGACCCGCCTCACCAGCCGAATCCGCACCACCCTCGGCATCGAACTCCCCCTGCGGACCATCTTCGAAGCACCCACCATCGCCCAACTCGCACAACACCTCGACACCGCCGACCACGCCCGCCCCGCCCTCACCACCCAGCCCCGCCCCAACCCCCTCCCCCTCTCCCACGCCCAGAACCGACTCTGGCTCCTCCATCAGGTCGAAGGGCCGAGTGCCACTTACAACCTCGCCCAGGCCATACGCCTGACCGGTCCGCTCGACACGGGCGCTCTGGAGGCTGCGCTCGGCGACGTCGTGGCCCGTCATGAGGCCCTGCGCACGGTCTACCGCACGGTGGCCGACGACCCGAGTCAGCTGATCCTGGACACCGACCAAGCGAAGCCGGTTCTGGAACGGGCGCAGGAAGGGCAGACGGTGGAATCCGTAGCCGCCCTGCCTTTCGACTTGGCGGTGGCCCCGCCGGTGCGGGCCGTGCTGTTTGCGATGGACACCGACGAGCACGTATTGCTCCTCGTCATCCACCACATAGCTGCCGACGGCTGGTCCCTGGAACCACTGGGACGAGACCTCTCATCGGCGTACACGGCACGGATTCACGGTGAAATGCCCAGCTGGGAGCCACTCCCGGTGCAGTACGCCGACTACACCCTCTGGCAACGGGACTTGCTGGACGGCGAGCGGGGTGAAGCGGTCGCACAGCTGGACTTCTGGCGCAGTGAACTGGCGGGGATTCCCGACGAGCTGGCATTGCCGACGGACCGGGTTCGGCCTGCGGTGACAAGTCACCGTGGTGCGCTGGCCCATTGGCAGCTGGAGCCCGAAGTGTCCGAGGCACTCGGAGCGCTCGCACGCGAGACCGGCGCCAGCCTCTTCATGGTCCTCCAAACCGCACTGGCAGCACTGCTCACGCGACTCGGCGCAGGAAACGACATCCCCATCGGCACACCCATAGCCGGACGAACCGACGCCGCACTCGACAACCTCATCGGCTTCTTCGTCAACACCCTCGTCCTGCGCACCGACACCACCGGAAACCCCACCTTCCGAGAACTCCTCACCCGCACCCGCGAAACAGACCTCCGCGCCTACGCACACCAAGACCTCCCCTTCGAACGCCTCGTCGAAGAACTCAACCCCACCCGCTCACTCGCCCGACACCCCCTCTTCCAAGTCATGCTCAACCTCCAGAGCGAGACTTCCCACCCCATCGAGCTTCCCGGAATCAGTGCGGAGATCGAGCCGATCAACGCCATTGCGGCGAAGTTCGACCTTTCCTTCACTGTGGTCGAGTCCGGACGTGAAGGGCTTCTCGGCGCGATCGAGTACGCGACCGACCTTTTCGACGCACCCACCGCACAGGCCCTGGGCGAACGCCTCGTACGCCTGCTGAAGCACGCGGCCACCGACCCGGACGCGCCCCTTTACACCCTCGAATTGCTCGCTCCCGAGGAACGTGAGCACATTCTGTGGGGCTGGGCCGGACAGTCGACCGAGACCCCGGCCGGGACACTGCCCGAACTGTTCGCGGCCGCGGCGGCTCGCCGGCCGGAGAACACGGCAGTGGTGTTCGGAGACGAGACCGTCTCCTATGAGGAGTTGAACGCGCGGGCCAACCGCCTCGCCCACTACCTCATCGCCCAGGGCATCCGCCCCGAATCGGTCGTGGCCGTCTCACTCCCGCGCTCCGTGGAGATGGTCATCGCCATCCTGGCCATCGTCAAAGCCGGCGGCGCATACCTGCCCATCGACCCCGACTACCCCCAAGACCGCGCGCACTACATGCTCCACGACTCCCACGCGGCCCTCACCATCGATATCAACACCTTCGACCTGGACCTCACGCAATACCCCGACCACAACCCCGACCTGCGGGACCGGCTGGCGCCGGACCACCCGGCCTATGTGATCTACACTTCCGGGTCCACCGGCCGGCCCAAGGGCGTGGCGGTGCCGCACCGCGGCATCGTCAATCGATTGGCCTGGATGCAGGGGCAGTACGGCCTCACGACCGAGGACCGGGTCCTCCAGAAGACACCGTTCACCTTCGACGTCTCGGTGTGGGAATTCTTCTGGCCGATTCTCCAGGGCGCCACTCTCGTGGTCGCACGTCCGGAAGGTCACAAGGACCCCGCCTACCTGGCTCGACTCATCCGCGAGGAGCGGGTGACCACCGCGCACTTCGTGCCCTCCATGCTCCAGGTCTTCCTGCGTGAGCCCGAGGTGACAGCCGGCCGCCACGCTTTGCAACGCGTCATCTGCAGTGGTGAGGCACTTCCCATCGAGGTCCAGAACGAGTTCCTGACCGTCCTCGACGGCGTCCAGCTGCACAACCTCTACGGCCCCACCGAGGCTTCCGTCGACGTCACATTCTGGGAATGCCTTCCGGAATCCGGCGCAACCTCCGTGCCGATCGGGCGGCCGATCTGGAACACCCAGGTCTACGTGCTGGACCAGGCCGTGTGCCCGGTGCCGCCCGGCATCCCCGGCGAGCTCTACCTGGCGGGCGTCGGCCTGGCACGCGGCTACGTCAACCGCCCCGGCCTGACCGCCGAGCGCTTCGTACCCAACCCGTTCGGCACCCCCGGCAGCCGAATGTACCGGACCGGCGACATGGTCCGCCGGCGCACCGACGGCGTACTGGAATTCCTCGGCCGAGCGGACGACCAAGTGAAACTCCGCGGCTTCCGTATCGAGCCCGGCGAAATCCAGGCTGTACTCGCCGCCTGCCCGGGCGTGGCCCAAGCCGCCGTCGTCGTACGCGAGGACCGGCCCGGAGATCAGCGTCTGATCGGCTATGTCGTTCCGGACCATGTCGACGCGGTCGACACCGGAAATCTGCGCCGTCAATTGCCCGAGTACATGGTGCCCTCGGCGATCGTCACCCTCGACGCACTGCCGCTGACCTCCAACGGCAAACTCGACCGCCGCGCACTCCCCGCACCCCAAGCCACGACGCAGGCAGGCACCGCACCCCGCACCGGGCACGAGGAAACCCTGGCCGCCCTCTACCGCGACATCCTCGGACTGCCCGCCGTGAACATCGAAGACAACTTCTTCGAACTCGGCGGACACTCGCTCCTCGCAACCCGCCTCACCAGCCGAATCCGCACTACCTTCGGCATCGAGCTCCCCTTGCGGACCATCTTCGAGGCACCCACCATCGCCCAACTCGCACAACACCTCGACACCGCCGACCACGCCCGCCCCGCCCTCACCACCCAGCCCCGCCCCAACCCGCTCCCCCTCTCCTACGCCCAGAACCGACTCTGGCTTCTGAACGAGATCGAGGGGCCGAACGCGGCCTACACCATTCCGGTCGCGATCAGGATCTCCGGTTCGGTCGACGTACCGGCGCTCCAGGGTGCGCTCGAGGATCTCGTCGCCCGTCATGAAAGTCTGCGCACGGTATTCGGTCGTGCCGACGACCAGCCGTTCCAGCTGGTTCGCGATCTCGACGACGCGCGTCCGGTGCTGGAATGCGTCGAGGCCACCGAGACCGGCCTGGACCTCCTGCTGACCGAGTACCGCAACCGGCCTTTCGATTTGACAGTTGATCTGCCGGTGCGAGCCGTGCTGTTCACGGTGGACGCGAACGAGCATGTACTGCTCCTCGTCATCCACCACATCGCCGCCGACGGCTGGTCCCTGGCACCACTGGGACGAGACCTCTCATCGGCGTACACGGCACGGATTCACGGTGAAATGCCCAGCTGGGAGCCACTCCCGGTGCAGTACGCCGACTACACCCTCTGGCAACGGGACCTATTGGAAGGCGAGCGGGCGGAGGCCGAGGCCCAGCTGGCCTTCTGGCGGGGCGAGCTGGCAGACCTGCCGGACGAATTGACGCTGCCCGTGGACCGTATGCGTTCAGCGGTGGCAAGTCATCGTGGTGCGCTGGCCCATTGGCAGCTGGAGCCCGAAGTGTCCGAGGCACTCGGAGCGCTCGCACGCGAGACCGGCGCCAGCCTCTTCATGGTCCTCCAAACCGCACTGGCAGCACTGCTCACGCGACTCGGCGCAGGAAACGACATCCCCATCGGCACACCCATAGCCGGACGAACCGACGCCGCACTCGACAACCTCATCGGCTTCTTCGTCAACACCCTCGTCCTGCGCACCGACACCACCGGAAACCCCACCTTCCGAGAACTCCTCACCCGCACCCGAGAAACAGACCTCCGCGCCTACGCACACCAAGACCTCCCCTTCGAACGCCTCGTCGAAGAACTCAACCCCACCCGCTCACTCGCCCGACACCCCCTCTTCCAAGTCATGCTCAACCTCCAGAACAATGCCGAGGCGACTCTGGACCTGCCCGGGGCGGACGTGACGACGCTGCCGCTCACCGGCGGAGCGGCGAAATTCGACCTTTCCTTCACCGTCGTCGAATCCGGGCGACAGGGCCTGCTCGGCACCATCGAGTACGCGACCGACCTTTTCGACGCACCCACCGCACAGGCCCTGGGCGAACGCCTCGTACGCCTGCTGAAGCACGCGGCTGCCGCCCCCGACACGGCCATCGACGCCATCGAACTGCTCGCTTCGGAGGAACGGAGCCGCATTCTCGACGCATGGAGCGGTCCGGTCGGTGAAACGCCGGAGGGTACGCTGCCCGACCTCGTCGAGGCCGCGGTGGCTCGTACCCCTCAGGCGGTCGCGCTGGAAATCGGCGATGTGGCGCTCACTTACCAGGAGTTGAACGCGCGGGCCAACCGCCTCGCCCACCACCTCATCGCCCAGGGCATCCGCCCCGAATCGGTCGTGGCCGTCTCACTCCCCCGGTCCGCCGAAATGGTCATCGCCATCCTGGCCATCCTCAAAGCCGGCGGCGCATACCTCCCCATCGACCCCGACTACCCCCAAGACCGTGTGCACTACATGCTCCACGACTCCCACGCGGTCCTCACACTGGACACCGACACCCTCGACCTGGACCTCACGCACTACCCCGATCACAACCCCGATCGGACCGGCCTGCTGACGCCGGACCACCTCGCGTACGTGATCTACACCTCCGGGTCCACCGGCCGGCCCAAGGGCGTGGCGATCCGGCATCGTGGGGTCGTCAGCTATCTCGCCTACCTGCACGGCCTGACCGGGCTCGGGGCGGACGACCGTGTGCTGAACCTGGCCTCGCTCTCCTTCGACCCCTCCGTCCGCGACATCTTCGGCACGCTCACGGCAGGCGCCCGGCTCGTCCTCGTCCCGCCGCAGGCCGCAAAGGATCCGTACGCCCTGCTGACGGCGCTGGCCCGGTACCGGGTGACCGTGCTGTTGTCCCTGGTCCCCACCATGCTCAGCGCGCTGGCCGACGCGGCCGAGGACAGGACCGCCGTGCCGCTGGAGACCCTGCGGCTCGGCCTCGTCAGCGGTGAGGCGCTGACCGGTGCGCACATCTCCCGGGCTGCGTTGGTCGGGGCGGACTGGCAGCTGGTCAACATGTACGGACCCACCGAGTCCACCATGACCGCGACCTACCAGCCCGTCGACCTCGGGACGGCCCGGAATGCCCGGGTGCCCATCGGACGGCCGATCGTGAACGCCCGCTGCTACGTGCTCGACGCCGGGCTGAGGCCCGTGCCGCCGGGCGTGCCGGGTGAACTCCACCTGGCCGGCGAGGACCTCGCGCGCGGCTACGCCAACCGGCCCGGACTGACGGCGGATCACTTCGTCCCCGACCCGTTCGGTGCGCCGGGCGGCCGTATGTACCGGACGGGCGACGTGGTGCGCTGGCGCCGCGACGGAGTGCTGGAGTTCATCGGACGCGCGGACGACCAGGTGAAGATCCGTGGCATCCGCGTGGAACTCGGTGAGATCCAGGCCGTGTTGGCGAGCTGTCCGGGAGTGTCCCAGGCCGCGGTGGTCCTGCGCGAGGACCGGCCCGGGGACCGCCGGCTGGTCGGCTACGTGGTGCCGGACGGCAACGAGCCGGTCGACACCGGCAGGCTCCGCCGCGAACTGCCGCCGCACATGGTGCCGTCGCCGATCCTCACGCTGGACGCGCTGCCGCTGTCCCCCAACGGCAAGCTGGACCGCCGCGCACTGCCCGCCCCCGCGCTCGTCGCCGGTACGGGACGCGAACCGGCCACCGAGCGCGAAGCGGCCCTGTGCGGCATCTTCGCCGAGGTGCTCGGTCTGTCCGAGGTCGGCGTGGACGACGGCTTCTTCGACCTGGGCGGCCACTCCCTCCTCGCCACTCGCCTGGTGAACCGGGTGCACGGCGCGCTGGGCGTGGAGCTCCCGATCCGTGCAGTGTTCGAGGCGCCGACCGTGGCCGGGCTGGCCGAGTGGATCGACAGCGAGGGTGCTCGGAGCAACGCGCTGAACGTGCTGCTCCCCATCCGTACCTCCGGCAGCGCCACCCCGCTGTTCTGTGTGCACCCCGTGGGCGGCCTCGGCTGGTGCTACGCGCGGTTCGTCCCGTACCTGGGGGCCGACCAGCCCGTCTACGCGCTCCAGGCCCGTGGCATCACCGAGCCCGACGCGCTGCCGAAGAACATCGAGCAGCTGGTCGACGACTACATCGAGCAGCTGCGCGAGGTCCAGGCGTCCGGTCCGTATCAGTTGCTGGGCTGGTCGTTCGGCGGCAACGTCGCGCACGCGATGGCCGTGCGGCTGCAAGCGCTCGGGGAGCAGGTCTCGTTGCTGGCCATGCTCGACTCCTGCCCGAGCGACCTGCTGGAGCGGCTCGATCCGGATGCCGAGCGGGACCGGATGAACGCGCTGATGGCCGAGTTCGGCGGCGGGGTCGAGTCCATGGAACAGAGGCTGGCCGAGGACTCGGAGCTGGCGGGGGTGATGCGGCGGGAGCTGAGCGTCCTCCAGGGGCTGACCGACGCCGAGATCGAGGCAATGCGGGACTCTTCCGTCAACAGCAGCCTGATCCTGCGGGAGTACCGCACCCAGCGGTTCGACGGCGACCTCCTGTACTTCACCGCGCTGCTGGAGCGCCCCGAAGGCTCCCCCGACTCCAGGGCCTGGGAGCCGTACGTCACCGGCTCGATCGAGGACCATCCCGTCGAGGCCAGCCACGCGGGAATGATGGACCTTGCTCCGGTCGCCGAGGTCGCCCGCGTGGTCGCCGAGGTGCTCCGCCGCTCGGACAGGAGCGGCACGTGAGCGGGGGCAGCACGAATCTGGTCGGCACAGGCACACCGGCCCCGGAAGTGCGCCCGTTGCGCAAGAACCGCGAATTCCGGCTGCTGTGGACGGGCGTCGGCATCTCGCTGCTCGGGTCCCGGGCCGGCGCGGTCGGCTACGGGCTGCTCCTGCTCCGGCAGACCGGGTCGGCCGCCCAGGCCGGCCTGGTGGCCTCGGCGGCGCTCCTGCCCAGTCTGCTCGTCCAGCTGCCGGCGGGTGTGCTGGTCGACCGCTGGGACCGTCGCACGCTGATGATCGGCTGTGACGTCGGGCGCGTCCTCGCGCTCGTCAGCGTCCTGGTGGCGGTGGCCACCGGCCACATCTGGCCGGCCCATCTGGCGGCGGTGGCCTTCGCCGAGGGCAGTCTGGCCCTGGTCCACCAGCTCGCGGAGCGGGGTGCCGTCCGCAACGTGGTCGCCGCCGAGCACCTCGGGGCCGCCTTCGCCCAGAACGAGGCGCGCGGGCGGGCCGCCGGGCTGCTCGGCGGGCCGCTCGGGACCGTCCTGTTCACGGTGGACCGGTGGTGGCCCTTCCTGTTCGCGGCCCTCAGCTACGTGCTGTCGCTGGCCGCTCTGCTGGCCATCAGGACGGACTTCCAGGAGCGGCGCGGCGCCGCGGAGGCCCGCACGATCAGGACGGAGCTGGCGCAGGGCGTCGAATGGCTGTGGCGGCAGCGCTTCCTGCGGATCGCGCTGGCCACCGTGGCCGGCTCCAACGTCCTGTTCCAGGTCCTCATCCTGACCGTCCCCTTCATCCTGCTGGAGGAGCACGGGCGCTCGCCGGGGACGGTGGGTGTGGTGCTGGCCGTCAGCGGGGTCGGGGGCATGCTCGGGGCGCTCAGCGCCCGCTGGTGGATGCCGAAGCTGAGTCTGCGGGCCGTCCTGATCGGCAGCACCGCGCTGTGGACGGCCCTGATGCCGTGCATGGCGTTCGCGCACGACCCGCTCGCGCTGGGCGCGCTCTTCGCGGTGATGAACTACGTCGGCGGAGTGCTCAACGTGCTGGCCGCCGTCTACCAGATCCGCATCACGCCCGACGCCCTGCAGGGCCGGGCAGGAGCCACCGCCGGCCTGCTGGTCAGCGGCGCGAGCGCCCTGGGTGCGCTGCTGGGCGGCTTCCTCCTGGACGCCTGGGGCTCCCAGCGGGTCTCGCTCGCGGTGGGCCTGGCGATGGCGGCCATCACCGCGGCGGCAGCGGCCGCACCGAGCGTACGGAGCGCTACCTACGGCGCCGCGACGGACTGAGACCCGCCCCGTACACCGGGGCTTCGGGCGGGCTGCGCACTCCACGGATTGCACGGCGTATCCTCGGAATTGTCTGGATGCGCGACCCGCGTCCTGGCGGGTGCGCGTAGATCCTCTGGACCCGCTGGACCCGCACAAGAATTGGATTGGGTCGACATCATGACTCGCGCAGACACAAGGATGTGGGCGCGTAGGCGCCCTGTGACCACCTTGCTGGTGGCTGCCGGTACTGCTGCTGCGATGTCCGCCCTGGGCGGATGGTGCGGTGGCGGAGACGGTGATCACGCCGACGGGCATGCGTATGCAAAGGCTCCTGCCGCCGTCGCGATGGCGCCCGCGGCGCCTAACGTGTCAGCGGCTGCCAATCACGTGACGATCGCCGGCTTCGCGTTCGCGCCGTCGACACTGACCATCAGCCGTGGCACGACAGTGACCTGGACCAACGACGACTCGGCTCCGCACACGGTGACCAGCAGCGCCTCCGGCCCGCTGCACTCGTCGACGCTCCACCGTGGCGACACCTACAGCTACACGTTCAACTCCACTGGGACGTTCGGCTACTACTGCATGATCCACCCGGACATGCACGGCACAGTCGTAGTGAAGTGAGGTCAGGGACGAGCAGCCACCAGAAGGTCGACCACATAGACCTCTTCCACCGCCTCGTCAGGGAAAGCATCACGCAGCCGCCGACGTTCATCGGCTAGAAAGGCCCGCACGTGGGCCGCGTCGTGGACGAGGAACGCCGAGCGGCTGGTGATGTTGGCGAGGTGTGTGTCGAGGGAGACCACACGGCTCCAACGCATCTGACGGCGCATGACCCGCAGTCCTGTCAGGCCCGCCAGTCGTACGGCCTCGCTGTCGTTGGGGCGGACCGCAGGGGCCGGCTTCACTCCGCAGTGGTCCGCGATGCGCTCGTGCTGCGCATGGATCCACGGCACGTCGAAGGCAGTGGTGTTCCACCAGATCGCCAGCGCGCCGCCGGGACGGAGGACGCGCAGCGCCTCCGGGACGGAGCGGTCGGTGTCGGTCCACCGCCAGGACTGCGCGTAGGTGACGAAGTCGTGGGAGCCATCGGCGAGTGGGAGGGCGTTGCCGTCGCCTCGCACGATCGGCAGATCCGGGAGTGCCTCGTGGAATTCGGCGGCCATGGCCTCACCAGGCTCGACGGCCATCACATCGGCGCCGCGCTCACTCAGGAGCGCAGTGGCGATTCCGGCGCCCGCGCCGACGTCGGCGACGCGGGCACCGGCCAGGGGACGGCCCGTGAACTCCTCGATGCAGTCGAAGAGGTCGGGGGGACAGGAAGGCCGACTTGCCGCGTACTGGGCGGCGGCCGCATCGAACGACTGGGCGCGCGGACGGGAGGACATCTCTTCAGGCTCCCCCGCCTCGGGCCAAAGGCAGCCCGCACTGCAGGTTCCACCGTCTGGAGCGCCCACTGAGCTTGGTCAGTGACAGCGGCTGTACGTCGAGCCGCCAGAAGGCGGTCACCGGCAGGTCGAGCGCGTGCACAACCGCCGCCCGGATCACAGCGGGTTCCGCTACGGCGAGTACGTGGCCCGCGTCGGCGCCTTGGGCTTCGAGCCAGGTGCCGATGCGGTCGATCAGGGCTGCCACGGATTCGCCACCGTGAGGGGCAGCGGTGCAGTCCGAAAGCCAGGTGGCGACGGCCTCGGGGGCCGTTGCGGTCACCTCGTCCAGGGTCAGGCCCTGCCATGCCCCGACGTCCAGGTCGTGCAGCTCGGACGCCGGGCGGGCGTCCAGGCCGAGTGCGGCAGCCGTTTCGCGACTGCGTGCCGTCGGTGCGCACAGGTGCCGGTCGGCTCGGGGCAGCGAGTGCGCGGCGGCGCGTGCCTGTCGCAGTCCGGCCGGGTCGAGGGACGCGCCGTCGTCGAACCGGTGCTCTCGTGCGGCCTGGTTCATCGCCGGTGACACGAGCATCACGCGCACGGTCATGCCGATTCCTCCCCGTTGTTCCGTCAGGCGTTGGATTTAAGTCGGATTCAAGCAGACCGT
Organism: Streptomyces olivoverticillatus; assembly: GCF_014203555.1. GTDB lineage: Bacteria > Actinomycetota > Actinomycetes > Streptomycetales > Streptomycetaceae > Streptomyces > Streptomyces olivoverticillatus. The sequence goes on from NZ_JACHJH010000010.1 coordinate 20,175, forward strand.
GCTGCTCATCAGGGGCGTGCGCGGGCATGACGTACGCCGTAGTCAGACCGGCCAGTACGCGGTACGGTCACGTGGACATTGACGACGGGGGACGGAAGCCGGTGGAAATCCGGCACGGTCGCGCCACTGTGTAACCGGCTGTCGTCGCGCGAACGCGCGGTGAGGTCAGGGGAGTCAGACCCGCTCTTCGTCGTCCAGGACCCGAGTAATGGGACGCGATTTTCCCCAGGAGGTTTCGCCATGGCGCAGTCCGCTGCCCCCGCATCCATCTCTTCCGCCGCACCGGCGGTCGCCCCGATATCGCTGAAGGCGATCGCCCCGTGGGCGGTCTTCTTCGGCATCCTTATGCTGATCCTGCTCTATTTCGTCGGCGCCGAGCAGGGCGCCACCTCGCTGCTGTCCGGTGAGAACGTGCACGAGTGGGTGCACGACGGTCGCCACCTGCTCGGCTTCCCCTGCCACTGACACCCGCAGGGGGTACACCCGATGAATCCCGTTTCCGTACGGGCGTTGCTCGTGCGCGGCATGCTCGCCGGGCTCGGTGCCGGAATCCTCGCGCTGGTCGTGGCGTATCTGCTGGGCGAGCCCCATGTGGACGCGGCCATCGCCTTCGAGGAGACCCACAGCCACGACCACGGCCCGGAAGTGGTCAGCCGCACCCTGCAGTCGACCGCCGGCCTCGCCACCGGCGTTCTCGTCTACGGGGTGGCGCTGGGCGGCATCGCGGCCCTGGCGTTCTGCGTGGCGCTGGGCCGCATCGGCCGGTTCGGTGCACGGGCCACGGCGGCTCTGGTGTCCGCGGGCGCCCTGGTGTCCGTCTATATGGTGCCGTTCCTGAAGTACCCCGCCAACCCGCCGTCGGTCGGTGAGCCGGACACCATCGGCAAGCGGACCACGCTCTACTTCCTGATGATCGCGCTCAGCGTGCTGCTGAGCGTCGCCGCGGTCGTCCTCGGCAGGAGACTGGCTCCGCGCCTGGGCAACTGGTACGCCGCGGTGGCGGCTTCGGCCGCCTTCGTCGTCGCGGTGGGCCTGGCGTATGCGTTCCTGCCCGCGATCAACGAGGTGCCGCCGGACTTCCCGGCCGTCGTGCTGTGGCGCTTCCGCCTCGCGGCCCTGGCCGTCCAGTGCACCCTTTGGGCCGGCTTCGGCCTGCTCTTCGGGTATCTGGCCGAGCGGCTTCTGCTGCCTCGGGCTGCTTCGGAACGGCAGACCGAGGCAGTGGCGCGAACGGCGGCCGCGAGCTGATCCGGCACCCGTCCCATGGGCCCGTCGTGCGTCATGCAGAGGCGACGGGCCCATAGGCGTCGGATCAGGACTTGGGCGGTGCGGGGTGGGCGGCGTCGACTGCCGGGCGCAGGGCCTTGGCGAGGGTTGCACCGTCTCCGGTGGCGAAGAAGTGCATGTAGAACAGCCGGGGCTGCTCGTTCAGCGTGTGGTGGTGCAGTTCGACGATGTCGATGCCGCCCTTGCGCAGGGCCTGGATGACGTGCTGGATCTCGTCGGCCGTCATGGCGAAGTCGCCGTTGATGGCAGCCTTTTTGTCGCCCATGGGCTGGAAGTTGACGCCGGTGGTGACGCCCAGCCCGGGCGCGAGGATGTGGGTACCGTCCGTGACGGAGTCCTTGCGGGACATCGTGAACTTGTAAATGCCGCCGTCCGCCGTGCCCTTGCGGCCGAGCGCGGAGTCGATGGCGGCGGTGTCCAGGTCGATGGGCGGCTGGCTGGACGGCGGCGGTGAGGCAGGCGGCAGGGCAGTGGTCGCGAGGGCCGTGTTCAGCTTGCCTGCGAGATCTGCCGGGTCGCCCATGGCATGGATGTGGGTCCACCAGACGGCCGGGGACTGCTCCAGCAGGTGCTTGTGAACGGCGGTCTGCTCAATGCCTGCTTTCTGCAGGGCGTCGGTGATCTTGGGGAGCTCGTCCTCCGTCACCACCAGGTCGCCCATGAGCAGAGTGCCGTCGTGGTACTTGGCGAAGGCCGCATAGCCCCCGAGCGCCAGGCCGGGCTTGATGTCGACGCCGTGACTGTTGACGTTCAGATCCTTACGCGGCAGGGGCACCCGGTAGACGGTCTTGTCCATCAGAGTCCCGCTGCGGTCCAGCGCGTCGGCCACCGGCTTCCAGTCCTTCTCGCTGGTGGTCTCCGGAGCACTGCCACCACCGCCACCGCCACTGGACTGCGTGCTGCTCGGCTGCGCGTCCACAGCGGCAGGCTCCTTGCCCTCGGCGCTGCACCCGGCCAGCGTGAGCGCGGAAAGCGCGGTGAAAACAGCCACTGCGAGCCTGGCAGGGGGCATGGCGAGACTCCTCCTCGGGGGCGGACTCGGGGGCGGACACCCACGTGCCCCTCCACGTAACCGTGCCCACAGAACGAGGTCCACCGGAGGCGGCCCATTCGGGCGCAAGGGGCTCTGCGTGCCCCTGTGCGCAGGCCGCTACCGCCGTCGGGACTGGGTCTCCCGGTAGAGGTAGCCGGCCTGGAACCTGCTCGTCGCTCCCAGGATCGTCATCACCTCGGCCACGTGCCGCTGACAGGTGCGTTGCGAGATGCCGAGCCGCTTGGCGATCGACCGGTCGTCGAGCCCGGCGGCGAGCAGGGACATGATGGTGGCCCGGACTCCGTCGATCGTGTCCTTCGCGGCGTCGTCCGGTGCGGGTCTGGAGAAGGGTTCCGCGGCCAGCCAGGTGCGTTCGAAGACCTGCGTCATGAAGTTGAGTACGTGGCGGTCCCCGACGATCAACGCGGCGCTGCTGTTGTCCTGGACTTCGAGCAGCCCGCAGCTGTCGTCGAAGATGATCATCCGAGTGAGCTCGCCCGGGACGATACGAACCTGTGCGCCCTGCGCCGTTAATCGCTCGGCATATGCGGCAGTCGGCCGGCTGTAGCGCGCCGAGTGCTGATAGAGCATGCGCAGCGACACCCCGCGCCGTATCAGCGACTCATCGCGGCCCACGGCCTCGGCGAGGGATTCCTCGGGTCGGCCGCCCCCCGGCTGGGCGGTCAGCACCTGGGTGGTCGCTCTGCCTGCCAGCTGGCCGATGACTTCGAGCACCGTCGTCAGATCGGTCACCAGCTCAATCGAACGTGAACCGCGGCCGGTCGTCGCACGGTTCACGAACCAGTCGGACAGCTCCTTGAACCCGGCACGCAACTCGTCGACCGCCACTCGCTGTTCGTGCGCCTGCTGCTCCAGCGGCGCCAGCACCCTTGCCGCCGCCCGCTCCGGATCGACACAGGTCAGGGCAGTCCCGCAGTTGACGCACGGCTGGAGCAGCTGCAGCGCGACCAGTTCCCTGACGGCGGACTTGACCCGCTCCGGCGCGATGCCGAGTTCGACGTGAACGTGGTTCGGGTCGATCTCCACCTGGGCAGAGGCGTGCACGTAGAGAAGAAGTGCATCCTCACTGGCGATCATGTGCGGCATCCGGAGAATCCAACTGGTCGTCGAGTTCAAGGCGGTGAGTTCAAGGAGGTTGAACGAGCAGGTATTTCGCCTGGATCAATTGAGCAGGGGGTTGTCGCATATCCGACAGTCGGGGATACGACACTACCAGGCGAGGGTTATCCCGAGCTAGCCTCGCACGTGGCAGTGTGCGGCGCAGCTGTCGATGCCTGCGACAAGCCCTGCCCGGTGCGGAACGCGTCCACGACCGGAATGCCGGCCGCCGCATCTTCGACACTGATGAAGCGTCCTGCGGGCAGGTCTGCTCAATATCAAGAGCGTTGGCCGTCCTGCTGGACGGATCACGATACGGGGGTAAACGTGACAGGTTTGACAGCGATATGTCCCTCTCTTGGCTGCGGCAATGAAGACACCGGTTGGGGAGGAAAGCTAGCCGGCACCGAGAAGTCCTGAGCCGTCGTACGGCCGTACTTTCGATGCCGGTTAGTCACGGGGGAGTTCGTGTTCAGAGGTGAGGAATTAGCCGACCGTATTCGGTCGGAGGTAGCCGGTCTGCTGAACGTCGACCCGGCAACAATTGGTGACGACGACCGGTTTGCGCAGCGCGGGTTGGATTCGCTTCGTGCTGCGAGCCTGGTCAAAGTGCTGTCGGACGAACTGGGCAGGAAGTTGTCCCCAGTGCTGCTGTGGCGGTACCCGACCGTCGCGGCGTTGGCAGCATGCCTGGCATCCGGCGCCGACCTGGTGCCTTCAGAACCGGTTGCCGGCAAAGAACGCGGCAGACCCGGCGTGGCGGTCAACGAGCCGATCGCTGTTGTCGGGCTGGCCTGCCGGCTGCCCTCGGCGCCGGATGCCGCTGCCTTCTGGCGTTTGCTGGAGACCGGCGGCGATGCCATTCGCGGCGTTCCCTCCGGCCGGTGGAACGTCGACGAGCTGTCCGACCCGCGGCTGGCTTCGGTGGCGTCAGCGGTGACCGGTGAGGCCGGCTTCCTGGACCACCCGGTCGACGGGTTCGATCCGCTCTTCTTCGGCATATCGCCGCGCGAGGCACAGGAGATGGACCCGAACCAGCGGATGTTCCTCGAAGTCGCGTGGGAAGCGCTGGAAGACGCCGGCTTGGCCAACGAATCGCTTGAGGGCAGTCGCACCGGTGTCTTCGCCGGTGCGATCTGGAACGACTACGCCGGCCTGGCCGAGGAGGGCCGGCAGCCGCTTTCGTTCTATTCCGGAACCGGCCGGGCGCTGAACATGGTGGCGAACCGGCTCTCGTACGTCCTCGGACTGCGCGGGCCGAGCGTCCTGGTGGACAGCGCTTGCTCGGCGTCGCTGCTCGCGGTGCACCTGGCCTGCCAGAGTCTGTGGACTGGCGACTCGACGACGGCACTGGCCGGCGGCGTGAACCTCATGCTGAGCCCGGTGACCACGGCGGCGCTGGCGAACATGGGTGGGCTCTCCCCGAATGCGCGGTGCAAGGCGTTCGACGCGGCGGCCGACGGGATCGCCCGCGGCGAAGGCTGCGGCGTCGTCGTGCTGAAGCCGCTGTCGCGCGCGCTCGCCGACGGCGACCACGTCTGGTGCACGATCCGCGGGTCGGCGGCGAACAACGACGGGAGCAGCAACGGGCTGACCGCGCCGAGTCCGGTCGCGCAGGAGGAGGTGCTGCGTGCCGCGTACGCGCGTGCCGGCGTGTCACCCGCCGACGTGCACTTCGTCGAGGCGCACGGCACCGGGACCAAGCTCGGCGACCCGATCGAGGCGGCCGCGCTCGGCGCGGTCTTCTCGCCCGGTCGCCCGGCGGACAGCCCGTTGCGGATCGGCTCGGTCAAGACGAACATGGGGCATCTGGAAGCCGCCGCCGGCGTCGCCGGACTGATCAAGACGATTCTCGCCCTGCGGCACCGGGCGCTGCCGGCAAACCTGCACTTCCGCACCCCCAATCCGCACATCCCGTTCCGGGACTGGGGCCTGCGCGTGCCCACCGCCATGGAGCCATGGCCCAAGGACCGTCCGCTGCTGGCCGGTGTGAACTCCTTCGGCTGGGGCGGCACCAACGTGCACGTCGTGCTGGAGGGCCGGCAGGAACCCGCCGCGCCTGCCCCGAGTCGGCCTGATTTCGGTGATGCGATCGCAGATGATTCCAAAGTTGCGTTCGTCTGTTCGCCGCACGGTCATCAATGGACCGGCATGGGGCGGAATCTCTTCCGCACGGAACCGGCCTTCAGGGCCGCCGTGCAGCGGATCGACGCCGAGTTCTCGCCGCTGGCCGGATGGTCGATAGCCGACGAGCTGTTCGCCGCGGACGCCGCAGACCGCGTTCACCAGGTCGCCGTCGCGCAACCCGTGCTGTTCGCCGTTCAGCTGGGGCTCGCCGCTGTGCTCCGGGCGCGCGGAGTGGAGCCGGACATGGTGGTCGGCGCGTGCTTCGGCGAGATATCCGCCGCGGCGATCGCCGGAATCCTCGACACTTCCGACGCCATCCGGCTCATTCACCACTACAGCCAGGCACAGCATCGGCTGGCCGGCCAGGGCGGCGGAATGGCGGTCGTGGAACTGCCGGCGGCCGAACTCGCCGAATTCCTCACGGAGCAGGTCGTCGTCGCGGCCGAGTACGGTCCCCGGTCGACCGGGCTGTCCGGCGATGCATCCGCGCTGGAAGCCGTCCTCGCCCAGTTGAAGGAACGGGGCGTGCTGTGCGGGATGGTGCGTATCGACGTCGCCGTGCACAGCCCGGCGGTCGATGCAGTGACCGCAGACTTCGAGAACGCGACAGCCGGTATCACCCCGAGACCGGGCCGCATACCGCTGACGTCCACGATGACCGGCCGACAGGTGCCCTGGCATGACGTGGACGCCGCCTATTTCGCCCGTACTCTGCGTGCGCCGATTCGGCTGTGGGATGCCACCAGGGCGCTCCTCACCGATGGGGCCGACGTACTGCTGGAACTCAGCGCGCATCCGGTGCTCGGCTCCGCACTGCGCCAGACGGTGGCGGATTCCGGCCGGGACGCGGTGGTGCTCGGCAGCATGTGCCGCGGTGAGGACGACCGCGTCGGCGTGCTCGACACGCTCGCCGCCTTCGGACGGCTCGACAGCCCGCAGGCTCCCCGGCCCGAACTGGTCACCCTGTCCGCCAAGTCGCCATCGGCGCTGCGGGAGCTGGCCGACCGGGTCGCTCGGGCCGCCGAAGCCGGCGAGAACGGGCTGGACGCGAACGGGCTGGAACCGCGCGACCTGGCCGGTGCGCTGGCCCGCCGTGCCGATCAGCCGCACCGGTTCGCGGCGGTGGCGACCACGATGAACGATCTCGTGACCGAATTACGCGAGTTCGCGGACGGCACACGTGCCCACGGTGCGGTGTCCGGACGAGCCGCCGAGGCGCGGGAGAAGCTCGCCTTCATCTGCTCCGGGCACGGCTCGCAATGGCTCGGCATGGGGACCGAACTGCTCCGCAGCGAACCGGCCTTCGAGTCGGCGGTGCGCACGTGCGACGCGGCGATCCGGCGCTACGCCGACTGGTCGGTGCTCGCGGAGCTGACCGCCGGCCCGGAGGGCTCGCACCTGAACCGGGTCGATGTGGTGCAGCCGGTCGTCTTCACCGTCCAGGTCGCGCTGGCGGCACTGTGGCGCTCCTGGGGAATCGAGCCGGACGCGATCGTGGGCCACAGCATGGGGGAGGTCGCGGCCGCGCACATCGCCGGTGCGCTGTCCCTGGACGACGCGGCCCGGATCATCTGCCACCGCAGCCGGCTGCTGCAGCGCGCCACCGGGCAGGGAGGCGCGATGCTGGTCGCCGAACTCGGCCTCCAGCAGACGGCCCGGGTCCTGACCGGCCATGAAGAGGCCGTCTCCGTCGCGGTGAGCAACAGCCCGCAGTCGACGGTGCTGTCCGGGGACCGGGCGGCACTCGCACGGATCGGGCGGCTGCTCGACGCCGACGACGTGTTCTGGCGGTGGATCAAGGCAGCGGACGCCGCCGGACACAGCCCGCAGATGGATCCGCTGTGCACCGAGCTCCAGCCGCTGCTCAAGGGCATCACCCCGAAGGCCGCCCGCATTCCGTTCTACTCCACGGTGACCGGCGAGCCGGTCGACGGCACCGAGCTGGACGAGCGGTACTGGGCGCGCAACCTCCGCGAGCCGGTGCTGTTCTCCGGCCAACTCATCCGGATGATGACGGACAGGGTGCGCACCTTCGTCGAGGTGAGCCCGCATCCGGTGCTCCTGCCTTCGGTGCTGCAGACGGCCGCGCATGCCGGCGTGGAGGTGACCACCCTGGCGTCGCTGCGCCGGGACCACCCGGAGCGTGCCGCGCTGCTCTCCTCGTTGGGCAGCCTCTACGTGCTCGGCCGTTCGCCGTCGAAGCTCCGGGTGGTGACCCCTGGGCGGCATGCGGCCCTGCCCACCTATCCGTGGCAGCGGGAGCGGTACTGGCTCGCCCCTTCCGGCGACGGCGCGATGCGACCGCGCACGTCCAATGGCGCCCTGCTGGGCGAACGGGTCGACTCGGCGATCGAGCCGGGCACCCACTACTGGCAGATGGACTTCGACGAGAACACCGCGGCCGCAACGGACTACCGTGTTGCCCGCACGGCGGTGCTGCCGGGTGCGGCCTATGCCGAGATGGCGCTCAGCGCCGCCGCACAGACCGTTCCCGCGGCGCGGCACACCGTGAGGGATCTGCGTTTCCTCAGGCCGCTCGCCCTTTCCGGCGACGGCCGGCGCCGGGTGCAAGCGGTGCTCGTCTCCGGGCAACAGCACGTCTTCCGGGTGTTCGAGCAGCGCGACGCGGACATGGATGAGGTCGCCTCCGCGGTACTCGTGGCCGGACCACCCCACGAGGCACCCGACGCCCTTTCCGTGGAGCAGATCAGCACGCGTTTGACGGACACCATCAGCGGCGCCGACTACTACCGGAACCTTGCTGCCCGCGGCCTCGAATACGGCTCCTCGTACCAGGGAATCGAGCACATCGCGGCCTCCGACCGGGAAGCGCTGGCACGATTCGATCTGACTGCTGCCCGTGCTCGTGCGGCAATCCCCGGGGCGCCGCATCCCCCGGCATTGCTCGACATCGCGTTGCAGGCGGCCGTCGCGCTCGCCCTGGGTGAGCGGTGGGGCGCCGGGCATTCGCTTGCGCCCATGGTCTCCCACATCGACGAGCTCGACTGGTGGCGGACGTCGGTCACCGCCGGATGGGTGCACGCTGTGGTGACGCCGCTTCCCGGCGATCCGGACCGTCTGCACGCCGGCCTTCGGGTCTTCGCCGACGACGGCACGGCCGTCCTCACCGCGACCGGTGTGCTGCTCACCCGTGTCGCACAGCTCAGTCAGCCGGCGACAGCGGACACCGTCGGTGAGCAACCGGCGCAGGGTGACGGCGCAGTGCCGGTTCGCGAGATGCTCTCCGGGCTGCACAAAGCGGACGAGCGCCGCGCGGTGCTGCAGTCGATGCTCTGCGAACACGTCGCGCGCATCGTGAAGATCGCGGCGGCCCGGATCGAGCCGGAAATCCCCTTGAGGGAACTCGGATTCGACTCGGTGATGGCGCTGGAACTGCGCAGCGCTCTTCAAGGAGCTTTCGGGATGCAGCTGCCCGCGACGACGTTCTGGAACTATCCGACCGTTGTCGAGCTGGCCGCGTTCCTGGCCCGGAAGATGGGGATCCCGATCGACGGCGAAATCTCCGCCGGTCCGGTCGATGCCCCCGACGTGAAAGCCGATTCATCGTCAGTCGGCGGTGTGAGCGAAAGTGTCGATTCCATGACCGAGGAAGAGCTGCTCGAACGGGAAACCGCGGAGCTGATGAGCCGAGTGGATGCCATATAGATGTCCACGGCACCCGGTACTACCGAAACGGAAAGTTCCAGCCTGTCCAAGGCCTTGGCCGCGCTCAAGGAGTTGCGGGGCAGGATCGACACGCTGGAGCAGGCCAAGCGAGAAGGCATCGCCATCGTCGGAATGGGTTGCCGCTTTCCCGGTGGTGTCACCTCACCGGAGGAATTCTGGCGGCTGCTGGAGAACGGGGTGGACGCCATCACCGAGGTCCCCGCGTCGCGGTGGAACCTCGACGACTTCTACGATGCAGATCCCGAAGTGCCCGGCCGCATGCGCATGCGGTTCGGCGGGTTCATCGGCGACGTCGACCGGTTCGACCCGTACTTCTTCGGCATCTCGCCGCGCGAGGCCGCGCGCATGGACCCGCAGCAGCGGCTGTTCCTCCAGGTCGCCTGGGAGGCACTGGAGGATGCCGGGCAGACGCGGGACGGTCTCAAGGGCAGCGTGACCGGGGTCTACCTCGGCACAAACTGCCTGGACTACCTGCAGATGCAGATGGCGGAGCCCGAGGACATCGACGGCTACACCATCACCGGCGGCCTCAACTGCGTGATCCCCAACCGGCTGTCCTATCTGTTCGACCTGCGCGGTCCGAGCATCACCGTCGACACGGCCTGCTCGTCATCGCTGGTGGCCGCGCACCTGGCCTGCCAGAGTCTGCGCAGCCGGGAATGCGACATGGCAGTGGTCGGCGGGATCAACCTGATCATGTCGCCGGTCACCACGATGACGCACGTCAAAGGCCTGCCGATGGCGGAGGACGGACGGTGCAAGACCTTCGACGCGCGCGCCGACGGCTATGTGCGCGGCGAGGGCGTCGGCGCGGTCGTACTCAAGCGGCTCTCCGACGCGCAGGCGGCGGGCGACCGGGTGGTGGCCGTCATTCGCGGGACGGCCGTCAACCAGGACGGACTGACCAACGGGCTCACCGCGCCGAACGGCCGGGCGCAGCAACTGGTGATCAGGAGGGCACTGGATAACGCCCGCCTGTCGCCGGCGCAGGTGACGTTGATCGAGGCGCACGGCACCGGCACGGAGCTCGGCGACCCGATCGAGGTCGAGGCCCTGGACGAGGTCTACGGCCGGCGGACCGAGGCCGGGGACGCGTGTGCGCTCGGCGCGGTCAAGACGAACATCGGTCACACCGAGGCGGGTGCGGGGATCGCCGGCCTGATGAAGGTCGCGTTGAGCGTGCAGCACCGTGCGATCGCGCCCAACCTGCACTTCGAGAACCTCAACCCGCACATCTCGCTGGACGACAGCAGGCTGTTCGTACCGACCGCGCGGCTGCCCTGGCACGTCGACGACGAGCGCAGGCACGGTGCGGTCAGCTCCTTCGGCGCGGGCGGGACCAATGTCCATGCGCTGGTCGGACCGGCGCCCGCCGTCGCCGCCGGGTCACCGGACGAGGCGGGCACGGGTCCGGTGGTGATACCGATCTCCGCGCGTACGGCCGGGGCGTTGCCGCCGATGATCGAGGCGTATCGCGACTACCTCGCCTCACCCGCGGGCACGGTGCACTCGCTCCGTGACATCGCCTTCTCGGCTGCGCGCCGCCGGACCCCGCACGAGCACCGGGCCGCTGTGGTGGCGCGGTCGGCCGAGGAGGCGGCGGAGCGGCTCACCCGGTGGCTCGCGGACGGCGCAAGCCCGGGGGTGGTGACCGGCCGCACGTCGAGCGAGGTCGGTTCGGGGACCGTGTTCGCGTTCCCGGGTCAGGGGTCGCAGTGGCCCGGCATGGGGCGCGAGCTGATGGAGCAGTGCCAGGTCTTCCGTACGGCGGTCACCGCATGCGACGAAGCGATGCGCCGGTGGCGGGCAGGCTCGGTGATCGACGAGATCCATCGGCTCGGAGCCGGCAAGGAGCCGGACCGGATCGATGTCATCCAGCCGGCGCTGTTCGCCATCGCGGTCGGACTGGCCGCCCGGTGGCGGTCGCTCGGCGTGCACCCGACCGCGGTGGTCGGACACAGCATGGGCGAGGTGGCCGCCGCACACGTCGCCGGTGCGCTGAGCCTCGACGACGCGGCGCGCATCATCTGCCGGCGCAGTGCGCTGCTGCGCAAGGTCAGCGGGCAAGGCGCGATGCTGGTCGTGGGGCTCTCCATGGACGAGGCCGACGAGGCGATCTCCGACTGCCGCGACCGGGTGTCCGTCGCGGTGAGCAACAGCCCCATGTCGACCGTTCTCTCCGGCGATCCGGTCACCCTGAGCACCCTGGCGGAACTGCTTCGGGAACGGAATGTGTTCTGCCGCCACGTGAGTGTGGACGTCGCGTCGCACAGCCCGCAGATGGATCCGCTGCGCGACGAGCTCTCGGCGGAACTGGCCGGGCTGAAACCGATGAAATCGACCATTCCGATCCTGTCCACCGTCACCGGCGAACTGTGCGACGGAAGCAGCTTCGACACCGATTACTGGATTCGGAATCTGCGGGCACCGGTGCTCTTCTGGCCGGCGGTGCGGTCACTGGCCGAGCAGGGCAGCGGCGTGTTCGTGGAACTGAGCCCGCATCCCATTCTGCTGCCGGCCGTCGAGCAGGGGCTGGAACGGCTGGGCCGCGAAGGCGTGCTGCTGCCGTCCATGCGGCGCGACGAGCCGGAGAACCACGCCATGCTGGAGGGCCGTGCGGCGCTGTACGCCCATGGCGGCCCACTGCCGGACGATCTCGCGCCGACCACCGGACAGCTGGTGCCGCTGCCGGCCTACACCTGGCAGCAGGAGCGGTTCTGGTTCCGTGCGCGGGCCAATGCAAAGGCCGCACCCGCCGGCCCGGTACGAGCGGCCCTCCCGGCATCTGCGCCGGCACCCGCCGAACAGCCGGGCAACAGCTTGATCGCGCGGCTGCGGACCGAGCCTGCCGCGGTGCGGCGCGAGACGATGTTCGCGTTCGTGCTCGGCGCTGTGGCCGAGATCCTCGAGTACGAGCCGGACCGCCTCGATCCCCGGTCGGGGTTCTTCCAGCTCGGCATGAACTCCGCCATGGCGACGCAGGTCCGCGCCAGGCTGGAGGCCGGACTGGAGCACAGACTGCCCGCTCCGGTGATCTTCGAATATCCCACGGTGGAAGCGCTGGCGGACTACCTGCTCACGCTCGTCCACCCGGCGAACGACCCTGCGCCGTATTCCGGCCGATCGCCCGAAAGCAAGACCCTGGACCGGACGCGCAGCCTCGCGGAAACGGCATCGGACGCGGACATAGAAAACATGCCGGAAGAGGAACTCATTGCGTTTCTGGCCGAGGAAATCGGAGCGCCGCTCGCAGGGCAGGAAGGACGCGATGACCAGCAGGAGCGATGACACGAGGCAGTCGGTCCTGGCGCAAAGCCTGCTGGAGATCCGGCGGTTGCGGGCCGAGCTCAAGAAGGCCGAGCAGGCGACCGGCGCACCGATCGCCATCGTCGGAATGGCCTGCCGCATGCCGGGCGGGGCGCAGAACCCGGACGAGTTCTGGGAGTTCCTCCGCGCCGGTCGCGACGGCATCTCGGACATTCCGGCGGAACGCTTCGATGCGGATGCCTACTACGACCCGACGCCGGGCACGCCCGGGAAGATGGCAACCCGGCGTGCGGGTCTCCTGCCCGCAGTCGACCGGTTCGACGCCGGCTTCTTCGGGGTTGCGCCCCGCGAGGCCGCATGGCTCGACCCCCAGCAGCGCCTGGTGCTCGAAGTCGGCTGGGAGGCGCTCGAACATGCGGGGACGAACGCGGCAGCGCTGCGGAGCAGCGCCACCGGCGTGTTCCTCGGCATCACCAACAGCGACTACGGCCAGCTGCTGATGCAGCAGATGGACCCGCCCGACCTGGAGGCGTACGGGCTGACCAGCAGCGCGTCGACGTTCGCCGCGGGGCGGCTGTCGTACTGGCTGGGCCTGTCCGGGCCGAGCATGTCGGTCGACACCGCGTGCTCGTCGTCGCTGGTCGCCGTGCACCTCGCCTGTCAGAGCCTGCGTTCCGGCGACTGCACGACCGCGTTGGCCGGAGGGGTGAACGTGCTGCTGTCACCCGAGTGGTTCGTCGTCCTGTCCAAGGCGAACATGCTGGCGCCGGACGGACGGTGCAAGACCTTCGACGCCGCCGCCGACGGCTATGTGCGCGGCGAGGGCGCCGGGATGCTCGTACTGAAGCGGCTGTCCGACGCGGTCGCCGACGGCGACCGGATCCACGCGGTGATCCGCGGCTCCGCGGTCAACCAGGACGGGCGGAGCAGCGGGATCACCGTACCCAACGGCAAGGCCCAGCAGGACGTCGTGCGCCGCGCACTGCGCGCCGCATCGGTCACCGCCGCCGAGGTCGACTACGTGGAAGCCCATGGCACCGGCACGCCGCTCGGCGATCCGATCGAGCTGCGGGCGCTTGAGGCGGTGCTCGGCGAGCGCGGCGACAGGGGGCCGCTGCGGGTCGGCTCGGTGAAGACGAACGTCGGCCACCTCGAACCGGCCTCCGGCATCGCCGGGTTGATCAAGCTGGTGCTCGCGCTGGAGCACGAGGAGATCCCGCCCCACCGCAACCTCGGCATGCTCAACCCGGAGATCTCGCTCGACGAGCCGGCCATCGAGATTCCGACCGATGTGACACCGTGGCCGCGCACGGGCAAACCCCGTATCGCGGGCGTGAGTTCCTTCGGCGCGAGCGGCACGAACGCGCACGTGATCGTCGCGGAGGCACCGGAGACCCGCCCGGGGGCGGCGCCGACCCGGCCGATGCACCTGCTCACCCTGTCGGCGAAGAGCCCAGCAGCGCTCACCGACCTGGCGGCGCGCTATCAGCGCACGCTGGCCCGGGCGGCGGAGGGTGCGGCATCGGACACGGCTGTGGCGGACATCTGCTTCACCGCGAACACCGGCCGCGAGCACTTCCCGCACCGGCTCGGAATCGTCGGCGCGACGGCGGCCGAGCTGGCGGACTCGCTCACCACAGCCGCCGGCGAGGACTGGGCCGCCGCCGGCGTACGGCGCGGCCACGCGTCGTACGGCAGCCGCCCCAAGGCGGTGTTCCTGTTCACCGGGCAGGGAGCGCAGTACCCGGCCATGGCCAGGACGCTCTATGAGACCGAGCCGGTGTACGCCCGGGTGATCGACCGATGCGACGAGGTACTGACACCGGTGCTGGGGCGTTCGCTGCGCTCGGTGCTGGACGGTGAGGACGGCGACAGCGCGCTCATCCACCGGACCGAGTACACCCAGCCGGCGTTGTTCGCGGTGGAATACGCGCTCGCGCAGTTGTGGAAGTCGTGGGGGATCGAGCCCGCGGCCGTGCTCGGGCACAGCGTCGGCGAGCTGGTCGCGGCCTGTGTCGCCGGCGTGCTGCCCGCGGAGGACGGGCTGGTGCTCGCGGCCCGCCGTGGCCGGCTGATGGCGGAACTGACCGAGCCGGGGTCCATGGCCACCGTCTTCGCCCCGGCCGAGGTGGTCGGCGAGGCGGTCCGGCCGTTTGCCGCCGAGGTGTCGATCGCTGCGGTCAACGGGCCGCAGAGCGTGGTCGTCTCCGGGGCGGGCGGAGCGGTCGGCGAGCTGCTGGCCGAGCTCGCCGGGCAAGGCATCAAGTCCAAGCTGCTGGCCGTTTCGCGCGCGTTCCACTCGCCGCTGATGGAGCCGATGCTGGACCGGTTCGAGCGCGAAGCGGCCACGATCGCGTACGCGGCTCCGCGCATTCCGCTCATCTCCAACGTCACCGGCAAGCCACTGACCGGCGAGGGGGCATTCACCGCGCAGTACTTGCGCGAGCACGTGCGCGCCCCGGTTCAGTTCCTCGCCGGTATGAACGAGCTGTACGGGCAGAGCTACCGGACGTTCGTGGAGGTGGGACCGGCGCCGACGCTGCTCGGCATGGCGAAACGGTTCGCCCCGGACCCCGGCGCGCATGCCGAAGCCGCCGCGTTCCTGCCGTCGCTGCGTCCCGGCCGTCCCGACTCGCGGGTGCTGCTGGACAGCCTCGGCGAGCTCTACGTCCGTGGCTTCGCGGTGAACTGGACCGGCCTGGCCGGCGGCGAGGACCGCCGGAAGGTGGCCTTGCCGACCTATCCGTTCCAGCGAAGCAGGCATTGGTTCCGGCCGAGCAGCCGGACTCCGGCGTCCGCCGCGACGGCGCCCGCCGGGCCGTCTACGCTGCTCGGCCGGCGC
This sequence comes from Streptomyces olivoverticillatus, assembly GCF_014203555.1. Lineage (GTDB taxonomy): Bacteria > Actinomycetota > Actinomycetes > Streptomycetales > Streptomycetaceae > Streptomyces > Streptomyces olivoverticillatus. The sequence continues at coordinate 35,537 of NZ_JACHJH010000010.1, forward strand.
ATCCCTTCACCGCTGGACAGCATCCAGTTCGCGTCGCGCCTGGACGCCGACGTGCACCCCTGTCTCGCCGACTGCGTGGTGGACGGCCTCACCGTGGTCAACATCGGCGTCTACCTGGACGCGGCTCTGGCAGCAGCGCGCGAGATCGGCCGCTGCGGGCCGCTGGTGCTGACCGACTGTCTCGTACCGCAGAGCCTGATTCTCGACCCGGAACAACGACGGCCGGTGCAGCTGGTGCTCCAGCCGCAGGACGACGGGAGCGCCGCGTACCGCTACTACGCGGCGGACCAGGCCGACGGCGAGGACCGGTGGGTGCTGCACGCACAGGGCAGAGTCGCCCCCGCCGCAGCCCTTGGTGCGTCCGCCACTCGCGCGCCGGATCCGCGATCGGTGGCGGCGCGGCTCGCCGACGAATTGCCGGGAGTGGACTTCTACCGGCAGTTGTGGCAGCGCAAGAGCCATCTCGGACCGTCGGTGCAGTGGATCGACCACGTCTGGCACACGCCGGGTGAAGCCGTGGCCCGGATGCGGGCGCCGCAGCCCGGGGAGACCGATCCGTACCAGCTGCACCCCGGCCTCACCGACGCGTCGTTCCAGCTGCTCTTCGCCTGTCTGCCGCCGGACACTCCGGCGGACGCGGTGTTCATGCTGGTCGGAATCGACCGGTTCGCCTTCCACGGATACGACGGCGCCCGCGAGTTGTTCTGCCACGCGAGACTACTGCCCACCTCGGATCCGGCCGGGATGCTGATCGCCGAGGTGCGGCTGCTGGATGCCGACGGGCGACTGACCGCGGAGATCGGCGGGGTGTGTCTCAAGCGGGCCGACCGGTCCTCCCTGCTGCGCACCGCACCGGTGCCGACCGCCGGGCGGCCGGCGGCGGACGAGCCTGTCGTGACCAGAGGCATCTCCACCGCCGAGCCGGACGTGCAGGCGCTGGTGACCAGTACGGTGGCCGGTGCGTTGCGTGCGCCGGAGGCCGAGCTCGACCTGCACGAACCGCTGCCGAACCTCGGGCTCGACTCGCTGATGGCGCTGGAGGTCAAGAACGCGCTCTCCATGCGGCTGGGCATCTCGCTGCCGCTGGCAGCCTTCCTGGAGGGCCGCAGCATCGCCGAGCTGGGCGCGTACGTACGCTCCCTGGTCGACGGTGCGGACACGGGATCCGAGGAAGCGACGCAGGACGGGCCGCCCGACACGAGCGGCCGGGTGCTCGTGCACGACCACGCGGCCCGGTTCGAGCCGTTCGCCATGACCGACCTGCAGCAGGCCTACCTGGTCGGGCGGTCGGGCGCGTTCGAACTCGGCAACGTGTCGACCTACTTCTTCATCGAGGTCGACGTCGACGATCTCGATCTCGACCGGCTGACCGCCGCTTTTCAGCGCATGGTCGGCAGACACGACATGCTGCGCGCGGTCGTCGACCCGGATGGAACGCAACGGGTGCTCGCGGACGTGCCGCCCTACCAGCCGCACGTCGTCGATCTCACGGGATGCACCGAGCAGGAGCGCGAGCAGCGGCTGGCGGAGATCCACCGCGAGATGAAGCACCAGGTGTTCGACACCGCCGTGTGGCCGCTGTTCGACATCCGCGCGACACGCGTCGACGGCTGTCGGACCCGGCTGCACGTCGGGCTGGACGCATTGATCATCGATGCCTGGAGCACGTCACTGCTGTTCCGGGAGTGGGCGGCCGCGTACCGGGATCCGGACCGGCAGCTTCCCGAGCCGGCGATCACCTACCGGGATTACGTCCTCGCGACCAGGGAGCTGCAGCAGTCGCCGGACCATGCGGCGTCGCTGGAGTACTGGCGGGAACGCGTGAAGACGCTGCCGCCCGCGCCGGAACTGCCGCTGGCGACGAATCCGTCGTCGCTCGCCGAGCCCGAGTTCACGCACCGTTCCGCACGCATCGAGGAAGACGGCTGGGTGCGCTTCAAGCACCATGCGGCGAACGCGGGAGTGACCCCATCGGCCGCACTGTGCACCGCGTATGCACAGGTGCTCGCCGCGTGGAGCAAGTCGAGCCATTTCACGCTCAACCTGTTGGTGTTCAACCGCATGCCTCTGCACCCTGATGTGGAGAGCGTGGTGGGCAACTTCAGTGCGACGACCTTGCTGGAGGTGCGCCACTCCCCCGCCGAGGCCTTCACCGCACGTGCCGAGAAGCTGCAGAAGCAGCTGTGGCAGGACCTGGAACACAGCCGGGTCAGCGGAGTGCAGGTGCTCCGCGAGCTGAACCGGGCCCGCGGGAACGCGGCGGCGGCCGGCATGCCGGTGGTGTTCGCCAGCACCGTCAACTTCGCCGCGCGGGACGGAGCGACCTCGGCCGGAGGCTTCGCGCAGCATCTGCTGGACATGGGGGTGAACGGACGGGAGGTGTCCAGCCAGATCCGCACCCCGCAGGTGTGGCTGGACCACCAGGTCGTCGAGGACTCCGGGGGCCTGCTGCTCAACTGGGACTTCGTCGCGGAGTTGTTCCCCGTCGGCATGATCGACGCGATGTTCGACGCCTACGTCGATGTGCTGACGAGTCTGTGCGAGGACGAGAGCGCCTGGCAGCGACCGGCCGCGGTGCTCGTCCCCAGCGGCCAGCTGGAGGTCCGGCGGCAGGTCAATGCGTCGGCCGCGCCCATGACCGACGCCTTGCTGCATGAGGCTTTCGCCGAGCACGCGGCGAGCGATCCGGACCGGACCGCGGTCATCGCACCGGGCCGGACCCTGAGCTACGGCGAGCTGGACGGGCTGTCCAACCAGCTGGCCCGCCGGCTGCGGGCCAGCGGTGCGGCACCGGGTGTCCTGGTCGGTGTGGTCATGGAGAAGGGCTGGGAGCAGGTCGCCGCGGTCCTCGGCGTCACCAAGTCCGGTGCGGCTTACGTACCGATCGACGCCGCCGTACCGGCCGAGCGACTGCGGCTGCTGCTCGCCGACGCCGGAATCGCCCTCGTACTGACCCAATCGTGGGTCGCCGAGCGCTCCGACTGGCCGGACGGCATCACGCGGCTGTCGGTGGACGGTCCGGGTGCACTGGCCGAGAGCGACGAGCCGCTCGCGCCGCCGGCGACCACGGCGACCGACCTGGCGTATGTGATCTACACGTCCGGTTCCACCGGTGTGCCCAAGGGCGTGATGATCGAGCACGCCGGCGCGGTGAACACCATCCGGGACGTCAACGAGCGGTTCGGGATCACGAGCCGGGACCGGGTGCTCGCGCTGTCCGCGCTGAACTTCGACCTGTCCGTGTACGACGTCTTCGGCATCCTGTCCGCCGGCGGTGCACTGGTGCTCCCCGCCGCGGACGCGCACCGCGAACCGGCGGCCTGGGCACGGCTCGTCGAGGATCACCAGGTCACGGTGTGGAACACCGTGCCGGCGCTGATGGAGATGTACACCGAGCACGTGCTGGCCGGTGCGCGTGATGTGGCGCCGCCCCTGCGCGTGGTCATGATGAGCGGGGACTGGATCCCGGTGGCACTGCCCGGCCGCATTCGCCGGCTGCTGCCGGATGCCGGGATCTGGAGCCTGGGCGGGGCCACCGAGGCGTCCATCTGGTCGATCGTCCACAAGATCGAGCGGGTGGACCCGGCCTGGGCGAGCATCCCGTACGGCGTACCAATGCGCAATCAGCAGTTCCACGTGCTGAACGAGGCGTTGCAGCCGTGCCCGGACTGGGTGCCCGGCCACCTCCACATCGCGGGCGCCGGCCTGGCCCGCGGCTACTTCGGCGACCAGCGGAGGACCAGGGCCGCCTTCATCCGGCACCCGGCCACCGGGGAGCGGCTGTACCGCACCGGCGACCTCGGCAGATACCTGCCCGACGGCACCATCGAGTTCCTCGGGCGCGAGGACTTCCAGGTCAAGATCGGGGGCTACCGGATCGAACTGGGCGAGGTCGAGGCCGCGCTCACCCAGCAGCCCGGCGTCCGTGCCGCGGTCGCCGTCGCGGCCGGCGCACCCAGGGGCGCCAAGCGCTTGGTCGGATATGTCGTCGCCGACCGCGACTCGGAGCTGACCGAGTCCGGCCTCCGGCACGTGCTCGGGCAGGTGCTGCCCGAGTACCTGGTGCCCCAGCGCATCGTGCTGCTCGACGAGCTTCCGCTCAGCGCCAACGGGAAGGTCGACCGGGCGGCACTCCCCCATCCGGACGGCCAGGTCGGCGCAGAACGGCGCACGCAGCCGCGCAACGATATCGAGGAGCAACTGGCGGCGATCTGGGCCGAGTTCTTCACGACGGAGTCGGTCGGCGTCACCGACGACTTCTTCGACCTCGGCGGCGACTCGATGCTCGCCGTGCGACTGATGGCGCGGATCAAACAACACTTCGGCCGCTCGCTGCCGCTGGCCGTCCTGTTCACGCACCCGACGATCGAGCTGCTGGCCACGACGCTCGGCGAGACCGACGGGGAACACCGCCGCAGCGCCTTGGTGCCGATCCGGACCGGCGGCACCGAGGCCCCGCTGGTGCTCGTGCATCCGGTCGGCGGCGATGTGCTCTGCTACGCGGAGCTGGCCGGGCTGCTGGGCGCCGACCAGCCGGTCTACGCGCTGCAGGTGCCGGACACCGGGACGCCACTGGCCACCGTTGCCGACCTCGCCGCGCACTACGTGGAGGCGGTCACCACGGCCCTCCCGGACGGCCCGTACCGGCTCGGCGGCTGGTCCATGGGCGGCGTGATCGCGCTGGAGGTCGCCCGCCGGCTCTCCGCGGCCGGCGCGCAGGTCGGCCTGGTGGCGGTGATCGATCTCCTGGAACCGCCGGGGCCGGCGCCCGGCGAGGTCACCGAGGCCGGGCTGCTGTCCTGGTTCGCGGGGGACCTGGCCGGGCTCGCGGACAGCGGCTGGAACCTGCCGCCGGAGGCCTTCGGCGCGTCGCACGGCACCGATGCGCTGGCCGTGCTGCACGAGCGGGCCCGGGCCGCGGACGTCCTGCCGCACGACATCGACGCGGAGACCCTCGGCCGGGTGGTGCAGCGCTTCTGCACCAACGCCCGGGCCCTGCGGGCACATCGGCCGCAGCCGTACGAGGGAACGGTCCGGTTCTTCCGGGCCAAGGACGGCGGTGCGTCGGTGGAGACCGCGAAGCGGTGGCTGGGCCTGCTGCCCGGCGACGCCGAGGTGGTGGACGTGCCCGGCGACCACTACAGCGTGATGCGCACCCCGCAGCTGGCCGTGCTGGCCGACGAGCTCGGTCACGCCATGACCGTTCCCGAAGGTAGCCCGAATCCGATCACGTCATCCGGGCTGGAGGCCCTGTGAGCAAGCGGCTGTACGAGTTGGGGGAAGACCTGCGGCTGGGCGAAGTCCCGGAGCAGATGTACGCGTCGGTCATCCGTCCGGAGCGGTACGGCCGACCGGCGGACGCGTTTCGTACCGAGGTCGTGGACATGCCGCCGGTAGGCCGAGGTCAGGTCGTGGTGCGCATGATGGCGGCGGGGGTGAACTACAACAACGTGTGGGCGGCGCTGGGCGAACCGGTTGACGTCATCGCGGCCAGACGGCACGCCGGTGACACCGAGGACTTCCACATCGGCGGGTCCGAAGGCTCCGGCGTGGTGTGGGCGGTCGGCGAGGGCGTACGGCAGGTCCGGGCCGGCGATCACGTGGTGCTCTCCGGCTGCCGCTGGGACGAGTCGGCGCCGGACATCCGGGCCGGTGCCGACCCGATGACCTCGTCCACCCAGCGGGTGTGGGGGTACGAGGAGAGCTGGGGCGCGTTCGCGCAGTTCGCCGTGGTCGACGAGTACCAGTGCCACCCGAAACCCGAGCGGCTGACCTGGGAGGAGGCCGCCTGCTACCTGCTCGCCGGCGCCACCGCGTACCGGCAGCTGCTCGGCTGGCAGCCCCATGTGGTGAAGCCGGGCGATCCGGTGCTCATCTGGGGCGGTGCCGGCGGCCTCGGCACCATGGCGATCCAGATCGTCAAGGCCTACGGAGGTGTTCCGGTCGCCGTCGTCTCCTCCCCCGAACGCGCCGACTACTGCATGCGGTTGGGCGCCAAGGGCGTGATCAACCGGCGCGAATTCAGCCACTGGGGGCGGCTGCCGGACATCGGCGATACCGCGGCAACCGCCGCCTGGCTGAAAGAGGTCCGGCGGTTCGGCAAGAAGATCTGGGAGATCCTCGGCGAGAAACGCGCGCCGAAGATCGTGCTGGAGCACAGCGGCCAGGACACCATTCCCACCTCGATGTATCTGTGCGACACCGCGGGCATGGTGGTGATCTGCGGCGGCACGACCGGCTTTCACGCCGATGTGGACCTCCGGTACCTGTGGATGCGGCAGAAGCGGCTGCAAGGCTCGCATTTCGCCAACTTCGCGCAGTGCCGGGCTATCACCGAACTGGTGTCGGCCGGACTCGTCGAACCGTGCCTGTCCTGGACCGGGAACTTCGACGACCTCGGCAAGGCACACCAGATGATGTACGACAACACGCATGCGATGGGCAGCATGGCCGTTCTCGTCAACGCGCCGCGGCCGAACATGACCTCCATTGACGTGGCATGAGGCAGGAGCGGAGTTTCTGATGACAGATGCGGAAACCGGTGCAGGGGCGTTTCCCATCGGCCGGTCATGCCCGTTCGATCCGCCGAAGGAATACGCGGCACTGCGTGCCGACCGGCCCATCACCCGGGCGCCGCTGCGCACCGGCGGCAACACCTGGGTGCTCACCAGTCACGAACTGGTGCGCCGAATTCTCACCGACTCCCGGCTGACCGCCTACCGGCCGCCGGGAGCGCTGCGCATGCAGGACCCGGACGAGCTTCCGCCGCCGGAGAAGATCCCGCTGGTCGCATTGGACCCGCCGGAGCACACCGTGCACCGCCGCATGGTGGCCAACGAGTTCACGGTCAAGCGCATCCGGGGCATGCGCCCGTTCATCCAGCAGGTGGTGGACAACTGCATCGACGCGATGCTCGCCAACGGCCGTTGCTCCGCGGACCTGTTCACCGCACTGGCCGTTCCGGTACCGTCCCAGGTGATCTGCGAGCTGCTCGGCGTGCCCTACGCGGACCGCGAGCGCTTCCTGCGCATCGCCGACGTGCTGGTCGACGGGGGCAGCACCGAACAACAGGTGGCCACGGCCATTGACGAGCTGCGCGAGTTCCTCGCCGAACTGGTCGCCGGCAAGGCGCGGGCTCCGGAGCAGGACCTTCTCAGCCGGCTCATCGTCAAGTACCAGGAGGCGGATACGTATCAGCCGGACCAGGTGATCAGCACCGCCCAGGTGCTGCTCAACGCCGGACACGAAACCACCACCAGCATGATCGGCCTGGGCACGCTCGCGCTGCTCGACAACCCGGACCAGCTGGCCGCGTTCAAGGCGAACCCGTCGCTGGCCCCTCAACTGGTCGAGGAACTGATGCGGTTCCTCACCATCACCGACACGGTGTGCTTTCGCACCGCCACCGCCCGGATCGACATCGGCGGCGTGACCATCGAACGGGGCGATGCGATTCTGCCGTTGTCCGCCGCGGCCAACCGCGATCCCGCGGTGTACGAGAATCCCGATGCGCTGGACATCCACCGCAGTGCGCGCAAACACATCGCATTCGGCTATGGAATCCATCAGTGCCTCGGGCAGAACCTGGCGAGGCTGGAACTGGAGATTGTGTTCACCACGCTCTTCGCCAGGATTCCGGACCTGCGACTGGACGCGCCGCTGGCCGGTCTCCCGTACAAGAGCGACGGGATGATCTACGGCGTGACCAGGGTGCCGGTGGCGTGGTGAGCGCCGGCCGCCGGACCGTGCGGGTCACCGCCGACCTCGATCGGTGCATCGGCTCCGGACAGTGCGTTCTCACCGAGCCGAGGGTGTTCGACCAGAACGATCACGATGGGCGGGTGGTGCTGCTGACCGACGACCTCGACGCGGAAACCGCGCCCACGGCCTCCCTGGCGGTGGAGACCTGCCCGGTACAGGCACTCTCGGTGGTGCCGACAAATGAAGACACGACGTACACACGACGTACAACGGAAAGGGAATCATGACGGAGTCGAAGTTCGTCTCGCACACCCCGGAATCCGCACCGGAAGGCAGCAGTCGGATGCTTGCCGGTGCCCAGCAGAAGTTCGGGTTCGTCCCGGCACCGGTGGCCAAAATGGCGTCCTCGCCGGAGCTGCTCGCCACCTTCCAGCAGAACCTCGGGGCGTTCGACAAGACCTCGCTGACGGCGATGGAGCGCGAGGTGGTGGTGCTCACCATGGCCACCTTCGTGGAGTGCCACTACTGCGTCGCCATGCACTCGACCATGCTGGCCGGGCAGCAGGCCCCGGAGGAGCTGATCGAGGCGCTGCGTGCGGGCGAGCCGCTTCAGGACGCCCGGCTGGAGGCCATACGGAAGTTCGCGCTGGCCGTGCTGGAGACCAAGGGTGGCGTGGCCGACCAGGACATCGACGCGTTCTTCGCGGCCGGCTACACCCAGCAGAACGCCCTCGAAGTGGTGCTGGGTATCGGCACGTACACCATGTCGACCTTCGCCAACCGGCTGACCCGCGCCGAACTGGACGCGCCGTTCGAGAAGTACCGCTGGGAGGGCAACTCCAACTGATCGGCCGACGCACGGCGTAGACGCGGTGGGGCGGCCGGCAGCGGCCGCCCCACCGGAGACTCACGGGGGATTGTTGAATTGCTGAAGAAGTCGATAGTGGTGCGGGCCGTGATGTCCGCAGTGTTGTTCGTTTCGGCTGTGGCGTGCGCCCAGGCGGGCGCGGCGCCCGCCACTCATGGCGCGGGCGACGATGACGTCATCGTCGAGAACCGGCTTTCGCTGGGCAACGGCTATGTGCAGTCGGTGTATTCACGCGGTGCGCACGGCGCGCCCAGAACGATCGGGATCACCGTCGACGAGGCGGCGATGAAATCTCTGCCGACCACTCCCACGCACGACGGCAACACCTGCTTCGACACCGACGGGAACGGCAGCATCGACCCGGCCACCGAATGCAAGGGCGGGCACGAACGGGTGCTGTGGTTCCCCAAGCTGGAGGGGCTGCCGTTCCAATGGATGATGTTCAACTGGCAGCCGATGGGGCACGGTCCGACGCACGTCTTCGACAAGCCGCACTTCGATCTGCACTTCTTCATCCAGGACTACTCCGCGCGCAATGCCATCCGTACCGGACCGTGCGGTGCGTTGCTGGTGAACTGTGACGACCATAAGAAGGCGATACTGCCGGTGCCGGATCCCTTCTCCCCGCCCGGGTTCGGTATGCCCGGGGACGCCGGCCGCATGGGCAATCACCTCGCCGACCTGAACGCGCCGCCGGTCAATGGCGGCCCGTTCACGCAGGCGTTCGTCTATGGCACCTACAACGCGCACATCTCCTTCTGGGAAACGGTCTTCAACAAGGAATGGCTTGCCCCGACCAAGCCGAAGCGTGACTGCATCGACCTCAGGCAGGCACCGCAGGTCGAGCAGAGCGGCTACTACCCGCGCAAGTCGTGCGTGTCCTACCGGCAGGGCCCGCGTGACTACCTGATGACGCTGGAGGACTTCGTCTACCGCAGCGCACCGGCGGGCACCCCGGCGCCGCAGTGGGGGGCCACGAAGGGGACCGGCACCGCGCAGCCCGAAGACGGTCACAGTCATTCGGCGCACTAGCTCCGCGTCGAGACGGCGCCGGCCCACGGAGTCCGGACCGCCGTCCTCTCGTCACGCCGACCCGGAGCTGATCGCTTCCGTGCAGCGCAGGACGATCGCCGGACTGTTCGCCGCGCAGCTCGTCGGCGGTATCGGCGTCGGCATCGGCGTCGCGGTCGGAGTGCTGTTCGCGGCGCGGCTGGCCGGCGAGTCCGTCGCCGGTCTGGCCGGTGCCACGCTGGCCGTCGGCTCGGCGCTGCTCGCCCTTCCGGTCGCCGCCTGGATGCGGATGCGGGGCAGGCGGTTCGGCCTGGCGATGGGCTATCTGATCGCCGCGGCCGGTGCGGCGATGCTGGTGGTCACCGCGTGGCTTCGCCCGGTGCCGTTGCTGTTCCCGGCGATGTTCCTGTTCGGCTGCGCCACCACCGCCAATTTCCAGGCCCGGTTCGCCGCGGTCGATCTGGCACCGCCGGCATCACGCGGGCGCAGTCTGTCGGTCGTCATCTGGGCGACCACCGTCGGGGCGGTCGGCGGCCCGCTGGTCGCCGTGCCCGCCGACCGGCTCTGCCGGCACCTCGGCGGCCCGCCGATGGCCGGCTCGTTCCTGCTCAGCGCGAGCGCGCTGGCGTTGGCGGCGGCGATCGTCACGCTGGTCCTGCGGCCGGATCCGCTGCTGTTGGCCAGGAAGGCCGGGCTGGCCGGGCTGGCCGGGGCACCACCGCGGGCCGGCGGCCAACGTTCCGCATTCGGCGAGGCCGGCCGGCAGGCACTGGCCAACCGCGGTGCCCGCCTCGGCTTCGCCGCGGTGGTCAGCGGGCACCTGGTCATGCTCGTCGTGATGTCCATGACCCCGGTCCACCTCGACCACGTGGGGCGCCCCGGCGTGATCAGCGTGGTGATGAGCGTGCACCTGGCCGGCATGTTCGGCTTCGCGCCGCTGGTCGGGTCGGCAGGTGACCGGTTCGGCGGGCGGGTCGTCATCGGCGGGGCCACGCTGCTGCTGATGTTCTCCTGTGCGCTCGCCGCATCGGCCGGTCGTGATCCCCTGCTGCTCGGCCTCGGCATCGGGCTGCTCGGGCTCGGCTGGTCCGGCACGATGATCGCGGGCTCGACGGCCTTGACCGAGTCCGTTCCGGAGGAGAGCAGGCCGGCCGTGCAGGGCCTGCTCGATCTGGTGATGGGGCTGGCCGGTGCCGGCGGAACCGCGCTCGCCGGCGCGGTCGTCGCGACCGTCGGCTACCCGGCCCTGGCCTGGTCCGCCATCGCGGTGCTGCTGCCACTGCTGGTCCTCGTCATGCCTCGGCAGCAGCTCACTTCCCGCCGAAGAGACCAGCGGTGTACGGGAGTCCGCGGTCCACGCGCTGATGATGACTGAAGCCGGCCTGCCCGTCGCCGTCGGCCTCACCGCGAAAATCAACCCCCTGGTCCTGTCCCTGATGGGCGGCGCGGCCGTCGCCCACGGCGCCACAGCCCTGTGGGACGTCACGCTCGCCACGCGCGAACGGGAAGTCCGCCCGGTGGAACAACACATCCACAGCTTCCTCGAAGTGCTGCCCCTCACGGCGGCCGCCTTCACCGCCTGCCTGCACTGGGAGGCGGTCCGCGACGGCCTGCGCGGCGGCAAGGGTGCCACGGACGACTGGAGGATCTTCCCGAAGGAACGTCTTCTCCCCACCGGCTATCTCGCATCGGTCGCCGCGGCGGTGGGGCTCTTCGTCGCCCTGCCCTACAGCGAGGAGATGCTGCGCTGTTTGCGGGCCCGGAGGCGGAAATCGCTCGCAGGCGGAGGGGAGGCACTCTGACGCGGCGCAGAGCGCTCACCGAGTCGTCGTGCTCGCCTTGTCGATCAGCTCGTGCAGCGCATCCGGACCGGGCGCGACCACTTCACCGGTCTTGACGCCGTTGCGAAAGATCATGAAGACGGGCACAGGCCCGACACCGGCCTTCTGGGCGACTTCGAATGCTTCATCCAGATCCACCGAGCAGAAGTCGACGCCAACGGCGAATTCGGAGAGCTCGGAGAACCTCTCGAAGACCGGACCGATGACCCGGCACCGGCCGGCCCACGTCGCGCAGAACTCCACCACCACGGTCTTGTCCTGCGCGATGGCCACTTCGAAATCCTCCAAGCACGTCAACGGCGTGACCGTCATACTTTTCGACTCCTCGGATCCTCGGAAGCGAACGGCACCCGTGGCGAGCCGCGGCTCACGGAGACCACCGTTCCACACCCCCTGCGGACACGCACGCCAACGAGTCGGCAGCCTCTTGCCCGGTCCTGCCGCCTCCGCACGTTTCGCCGGGGCGGCGACACCGGGTTACCCGTCGGTTCCAAAAGGCCGCCCGAGACCCGGCGAGGAGCTGTAACCCCCATGGACCATGCTCAGGCGCCCGTGCTGGAGGCCCTGGCCGCGTACCGCCGGCGGGGCACCCGCCCGTTCACACCACCCCGCCCCAAACAGGGAGCCGGTGCCGACCCGCGGGTCGTCGAGGTGCTCGGGCCGACGTCTTCCCCTCCGACATCCTCGCCATGAAGGGTCTGGACGACCGTCGGATGGCCCACGGCGTGCTGGAGCACGCCCAGCGCCTGATGGCCGACGCCGTCCATGCCGAGCACGCCTTCTTCTCCACCTGCGGCAGCTCGCTCTCGGTGAAGTCCGCGATGCCGGCGGTCGCCGGGCCGCACGAAAAGCTGCTGGTCGCCCGGAACGCCCACAAGTACTGGCAGAGGGCATGGCGGCGCCTCCTGCCGCACCAAGCCGACGCCGCGCAAAGGGCCTACTCGACGTTCTCCTACGAGACCCTGCGCCCAGCCGAGGACGGCGCGCGCTTCTTCGCCGTGACGAACGCGATCGGGAACGGGCGCGGGTTCGCGGTGCAGGAGGCGATGGACCAGGTCGGCGCACTGATCGGCCCGCTGGCGGTCGCCGGGATGTTGGCGGCGGCAGGGGGCGACTACGCGCCCTCCCTGGGCATGCTGGCGGTTCCCGGTGTGGCGGCGCTGGGGTGCCGGCCTGTACCCGGGTCCACCGAACCACAACGGTCGGGTAGGGACGGTCCGCACACACCGCCAGACACCCCCATCGCACCTGCACCAGGTGCGTCCTGCCCCCTTCGGCTCACTGCGATCGATGCGGCGTGGCCGATTTCCCCTGAATCACCGGAGATCTCTCCCCCGATGGATGCGTCCGGCGCGCTACGGACGGGGGCCGGTTCCATGGCAGGTCGAACTCGCGCGCGATCCTGGCGGCGGTGGCGTGCGATTCCGCCTTCGCCGGCAGTACGCGCTCGTCGGTGACGCCGAAGCGGACGTGAGCGAACGGGAGCGCCAGCATCGCCAGGAAGAAGACCGCGCAGCCACCCGCCAGCGCCGGCCGGGTCGTCGCGAGCCGGGCCGTGCGGTGCCGCCCGCAGCCTCTGCACCTGCCGGCATGACCGGCGCCGGCCGAGCCGCCGCTGCCACCGGCCGCATGTACCGCTCCGGGTCCGCCGGGCGGGCCGGCGTAACCGCCGCCGTGAGCCGAACCGGCTACAACTCCCCTGCCGAACTCGGCGAGCCCGCGCGCCGGGCCGCCAGTTCCTTCTCCACCTCGCGCAGCAGGAGTGCGAAGTCCACGCGTTCCATGTAGAACGGGCCTGCGGCTGCCGCGAGTTCCGGTAGATGTGCGGCCATACCTTTCAGAATGTTGACGTGAACACGGCCGAGACCCTGCGGGTGATCTCCCTTCACCCGCATCAGGAGATTGTCCACGACCTGCAGTAGCCGAGCCCTGTTTCCGAGGGCTGCGACCACACGGTCGGCGGCTTCCTCGTACTCCTGGCCGAGGATGCCGCGGAAGTCGTGGTCGCGGAAGATCTTCCGGTCGGCTTCGGCGCGGGCGGTACGGTCGGCGTACTCCGGCGACTCGTAGAGGGAGATCAGCCGGGCGTACTCGGCGGAGAGGGCGTGCGCCTCGGCCACCTGGGCCGCCAACTGCTCCACCTGCGCCGAACGGGCCGGATCGGGCTCACGCAAACCCGCCCACTCCAGCCAGCCCGGTGCGCGCTCCGACAGCTCGGCGCCGAAGACCCCGGCCAGACGGTCCATCCGTTCCTTGAGCGCGTACAGCTCGCCGACGCCCCGAGCGCGGACCATGTTCAGCATCGACCGTGCGTCCGGTTCCCTACGGACCCGGTCGAGGAGGGCACTCAGGCCGGCGGGGTCGCCGTACCCTTCGACGTCGGCGAGCGCCTCTTGCAGCAGTTGTTCGCACGCGGCGAGTTCGTGGGGTTTGAGTGCTTCCATGTTCGTTGCACTGGGGCCCTGGACGTGATGTATGAGGGTCTGCAGAACGCCGATCTCCCGGCTGCTGCGCACGAGCGTTTCCCGCAGCACATCGATCTCCGCCAACCGGGCATGTGCTGCCGTGAGTTCGGCCTCCTGCAGTGCGTGCTTGTCGCGGTAGCGTGCCGGCAGCACCGCATCCGGAAGGACGCGGGACGGAGTGAGCTTGTCCTGCTTTCGCCGCAACCTGCTGATCTTTTCCTCTAATTGCGTGCGCTCAGCGTCGGAGTCGCGCAGATACGCGTCGGCGCCTCCGGCGACAGCAGCCAGTCGGAGACTCAGGAACTCCCGCGCCACCGCCAGTCGATCCGCATCGAGAGGGTCCGTTCCAGCAACCAGCCAGCCGATGAGTTCTTCGACGTCCTCGAGGCCGATACCGAACAGCGTGGCCCGGAAGGCCCGCAAGTCGGCCTGGCGCTGCTGTTCCGCGGTCAGTGCCGGCGCAGCGGCGGGTCCGGCGGCCGAGTCCTGCTCGGCCGGAGCGCATATCTGGCGCAACTCCCGATCCACCACGTCCATCATCCTCATGGCCTCCGCACCGAGTTCGCCCGCGATCGTGGCCGCGGTCTGCCCGGCCTGGCGGGCCGCTCCGTAGATGTGCGCGGCGGCGTACGAGGCGGCCCAGCGCAGCGCCAGTCGTGTGCACCACTGCGGGAGCGGAACGGCTTCGACCAAGGCCTGCTGGGCGGCGGAGGGGACCCGGGCCAACGCGCCGCCCGCCCAGCGGGAGGCTTCCACAAGGGAGGTGCCGGCGCACTGCGCGCCGGCCACCGGGCCCTCACTGGCGAGAGTGACCAGCACACGGCCCAAGGCGCCGTGCACTGCTTCCTCCGCCGTGGCGGCACCATCCTGTACCACCTCGGCGGCCCGGGTGGCCGCTGCGGGGACCTCGCGCAGCAGCTCGGCGACGGTGTGCCGCGGCAGCAGGGCGGACAGCTCGTTGGGGAGCGGCAGCAGCTCGGCGACCCGGCGGCCGGGCAGTTCCGTGACCCACGCGGCGGCCTGCGTGGCGACCTGGGCCGTCGCGGTGCCGACGCGCTGCGCTGAGGCTATCGGGCCTTCGTCGGCGAGAGTCACCAGCGCGCGGCTCAGGGCGCCATGCACGGCTTCCTCTATCTCCGCGGCGTGGTCCCCGGCCAGCCCGACGGTGTTGTCGAGTCCTTCCGCGACCTGGTTCAGAGCATGGCTGAGGGTCGGCATGCGGTCCGCGCGGGACGGGCCCGCCGCCCCCCGGGCTTCTGTCCGGTCACGCAGCGCCGGATCCGGGGGGCGGCCAGGCGAATGACGGATGTCCTGGACATTCGAGCGCTGCCGCATCGCGGCGACTGCGGCATTTCCCGCGGAATGCTGGAGAGCCGTGATCTGCGCCGAGCTCCCCGGAGACGGGGCACGGCTTGGGAGAGAACGAGGGTTCGCGCGGGGAGCAAGTGCTGTCCCTGCCGACTCGCCGCCACGCCGAGCCGCACTCTCACCGGTCTTCCCTTGTACCCGCATCTACCGCTCCTTGCCCGCCTGTTGACACCTCATCCCGGCATCTTCATCACAGGCCGCACAACGATTCGGAGTGCTCGCCGAAGCGCTCTCCAGCGAGCTTCCAGCACCGTACAGGCAAGGCAGGGCTGCCACCATGGTGCCGGTGCACCGGGTCCGGGAGATCATCCGGGCCCCGTCAGGACGAATGACCAGGGGAGAGGCGGCGTTGGGCAGCGTTCAGGTCGATGCCGAAGCGGGCGCCGTGGCCGGTGGCGGCAGTGACCGACCGAGGCCTTGTCTTCAGCCGGGCTCATACAGCCCGCGGGTGGCGTCGACGTTGCGCTTCGTGATTTCGCCGGCGAGGCGATCGACGATCCTGCCGTGGAGCGGATCGAACTCCGCCAGGACCAGCCCAGGCAGGGTGCCCAGGTCCCGGTGGTCGTCGCTCTTGATGGAAAGCCTGATCCTGTCCGGGAACAGCGTCCCCCCGGGGGTCACTTCGAACCGGGCCCAGAAACGGTGGGCATCCGTTCTGGCCCACTTGGCGATCATGTCCTCGTAGGGGATCATCGCGGAGTTGGTGACGTAGGTGCCGGCCACCAGGTTGGTCGCGTCGGTCGAGCCGCCGATCTGCGCACCCTGCACGTGCAGCCATTCCCAGTTCTGCTCCAGTTCGTACGGAGCGCCCAGGAAGCGCTTGGCGTAGGCCACCACTCCGAGAGCGTTCCAACCGTTCATCGCGCTGTCCTGGCCGGCTCCGCGGTCCACCGCGGTCAGCTCCGTGCCCGCCACCCAGCCGGTGTCCGGGCGGGGGGCGGTCAGACGGGCGTACTCGCTGTGCAGTGCGCGCTGCGTTTCCCCATCCATGTCCGGATCGAAGAACTCGGCGTCGCCGAACCGTCGGTTCGCGATGCGAATGCGGTGCGCGGCGGCGCGGACCGTGCCGGCCGTTGAGACATACATGAGCCGCGTCCGGTCTCCCGGGAAGCGGCCTTCGTATTCGAAGAAGTTGGCACCGTTGTCCTCGTTCTTGAAGAGCAGGTGCCGTTGTTCGTACTGGCGCTCGGCGAGACTCTCGTATCGCACGCCGTCGAAATGGCGGGCCGTGTCCTCGTCGATGCCGAGCACGTGCCGGGCCTGGTCGCCGGACAGGTCCAGGCCGTACAGATATCCTTCCGCCCGCGGTACACGCGAGCCGCCGGAGTTGTTCCAGATTTGCGGACCGTGCCTGATGATCGCGGCGACGAGGCCGGGCGTAGCGCGGCCCAGGGCTTCTTCGTCGACAGGGTTGGTGGTCTTGGCGACGCTGTCGTAGTGGAAGAGGCCACCGAGCTCGTGCCAGAGGCGGCGCCATGCGGAGCCCCTCTCCCGGTAGGCGCCCTTGATGAAATCGTCGAGGGCACTCGACCGCACGTCGCCGGCGAAGCCGACGGCACCAAGTGCGGCCGTCAGCCTGTCGACGCCGCCGTACTCCGCGAAGAGCAGCCTGCCGTCGGTCTTCTTCACGAAGGCGTACTCGGCGCCCGGGTTGTGCGAGTCCTGGTAGATCCGCTCGTCGTAATTCGCCAGGTGCATCGCGCGCTGCACGACCGGAGTGCTCACGGGCGGTGCGGGAATGGTGCCGAGAGGCCGCTGCTCTGTCGCTCCCACCGACCCCACCGACGCGCTCATGACCCGTGACGCGTTGGCCTCGGCCTCCCGTTCGAAGCGGTCGTCCGGGTCACTCACCGCGAACCCGTGATCGGTGTCGGTGCCCGCCACTTGGCCCCTGCGCTGCTGGATGACGTGCGTGAGCTCGTGCGCCAAGGTGGCCTTGTCCGCTCCGTCGCGGCCGATGACGACATGATTGCCGGCGGTGTAGGCGCGCGCGCCGATTTCCCTGGCCGAACGCTGTGCGGCGGCGTCGGTATGGACGCGCACGCCGGACAGATCGGCACCGAGCCGCGCTTCCATGTCGTTCCGGGTGGCGGCGTCGAGCGGATGGCCGCCCCCGCGCAACGCCTCGGGCACGGCGGACTGCTCACGGGACGCGCCGCCCGCTTGCAGCATCCTGAGGACCGCGCCGTTTCCTGCTGTCCGTTGGAGAGCCAGGAGCGACGGGGCACTCCCCGGGGGCGCCAGGGCCGACGGCGGTCCGGCCTGCTTGGACTTGGGCGAGATCTGCGCCGGGCGCTGCGACCGATCCGATACCGGAACCCGACTGGGCATGGCCCTCCTCAAGGCGAGACCACCAACAGTGGCCCGCGCCGTTGAGCAGCGTCAAGGACGGGCCACCTCACGCCCGTAAGGCCGTTTCTCGCCATCGGCCTGATTATCCCGTGTGCAGAAACGGTTCTTGAAGGAAATCCGGCCACGCCGCTCGGCCACACCGGCCGCGCCTGGACCACCTTGACAACAGTCAGGCGGCGTCAGCCGTAAGGGGACTCACACGGAATGACGGACACGGGACACCCCTGTTCGCAGCCGAAACGCCTTCCGGCCCTCGGAATCGGAGCCGCACCATCCGGATGCCCGGGGCCGCACTCCCATGGTGGCCGGTTTGCCCCGGTGTGGTGGTGAGTGCTGGCGGCATACTCTCGACCGGTCGGACGTCGTCCCCGCGTGAATCATCACCTTGCGCCCCATTCAGGGTGCTCACTGTCGCGCGCCTTCTTGATGTTTCACGCGTCACATAAGGGCTGGAGGGGATTGTTGTGCCGGATGTCGCCAGCATCCAGGAAGTTCCCATCGGAAATGGACCTACGGTCTCGACACCGCATTCGGTGGCAGTCGGCAACTTCGGATACGTGTGGGTGACCACCAGCAACAAGAGGGTGTTCCGCATCCACCCCGGCACCCCCACGTCCCAGACGGCGATCGGCCATGCCGGTATCCACGACCTCACCGCCGGCGTCATGAAGGACCCGGGACCGGATCAGAAGAAGATCTGGTTCGCGGCTCCGGTACGCCAGGACCCCATCGTCTCCATGGTGACCGAGGGCAGTTTCCCGACCACCGTCTTCCCCCTGGAGCCCAACGCCAAAGCGGAGAGCATCAAGCTCAGGACGACCAACATCGGCACCCCAGGCACGCCCGTCAACGCCTACAGCCTCCTGTTCGCCGAACCTGAGAACAAGTACATCGGGGCTATCGCCATTCCCTCCGTGGCCGGGGAGATCGTCCGGATGCCCGTCGCCCAGGAAACCTGGCTGTGGGACGTGGCGGTCACGACGGCCGCGGACGGCAAGACACACACCTACTGGGCCACCGGCCAGAAGCGGACCAGCAATCCCGTCAGGCCGGAGAACGGCCTGTACCGGCGCTCCCCCGGCCAGATGGCCTGGGAGCGGATCGAGGTGCTCCGCGGGCCGGATCACAAGCCCTGCTACATCATCGCGGACACGGAAGCGGTGTGGCTTACCACGCAGAACCCGAACATGGTGATCCGCATCTCCCTCGCCGACATGACGGTCAAGAACGAGGAGCTGGGTACCGCGGCTCCGGAGCAGCTGGCGTTCGGCAAAGAGGGCCAGGTATGGGTGGCCTCCAGCGCGGGCCTGCACGAATTCGACGCCCGTCTGTCGGGGCCGGGTTCACTGCAGGGCCTGCCGCACGGCGGCGGAGCGAAGGGGCTCTGTGTCGGCACGAACGGAGAGCTCTGGTACACGAATCCCACGCGAAAGAGCCTGGGCTGCTACACCCCTCCCCCGCCCCCGTTCGGCGCGGCCACGCTCAGCGGCCGGACCCAGGTGGTGTCGCACGGGGCCACCCAGGTCCAGATGAAGGATGTCGTCGAGCGTCCGCTGGTCGCGGAGTACGTGGCCAACGGCAGGCCGATTCCGGGTATTCCGCTGACCTGCCGCGTCGAAGCGCAGGGAGCGAGGTTCGACGACGGAGCCCAGGAACGCGTGTTGCTCACCGATCAGCGCGGACAGGTCGTTCTCCCCGACGTGGTCGCCGGGGACGTCGAGGAAACAGCGGTGCTGAGTGTCGGGCTCGGCTCCAGTGAGCCGCACGCCGCCACCACACTGGAGATCACCCCGGCCTAGCGCGACGCAGCACCCTGATCCGCCCCTTTCACCCCTACGGAGGGAGCACCGCATGACGTCCGCAGCGCCGCCGGCCGGTGACACCGGCAAGTACCCCATCAACGCCGCCGCCGTCGATCTGACGTGGAACGGCGACGACCGGAACGTATGGTTCGTGACCGCCGAGGGCATCGTCGGCGTCTTCGAACCCCGCAGCCCGTGGAGCAACAGTCTCTTCACCCCGGGCTCGGGTGCCACCGGCAGCGCGTCCTCCATCGTCGCCTGGCCCGGCCACGGCGTGTGGACCTTCATCACCGGGCAGGACAACTGCGCCTTCGTCAAGTGTGACCTCAACGGCCTCTATCAGACGCACCCGCTGAGCGGCCGGACGGACTGCCGGTCCCTGGCCCTCGCCCAAGGCCCCGGCGGAAACACGTGCGTCGTCGCGGCACTGACCGACTGGAAGATGCTCGCCTTCGTCGAGCCCGGGGGCGGCATCACCTACTCACAGGGGTACCCGGCGGGCCTGTACGCGGTCGCGGCCGCGCAACAGGACCCGGCACTCCTGTGGATCAGCTCCCCGGGCGGCCGGTCACTGGCCACCTACGACGTACACACCGGTCAGTTCTCCCAGCCGATCAGCATCGGCGCGGAGGCCCGGGACATCGCCGTCACGCCGTCGGGCGACGCCGTGTGGGCGGCCACTCCCGACAACGTGCTCTTCAAGTACACCGCCCAGGGCGGCGTGGTGCACCGCGTCGAGACCCAGTACCCGGCCCACCGCCTGACCGCGACGGCGGACGGGACACTGTGGTTCGCCAGCACAGAGGGCAACGCCATCGGGTATGTCCTTCCGGGGCAGACCAGGGCGGCCATGATTCCCACGGGCGACGGCAGCCGGCCTGCGGGGGTCACCGTCTCCGGGGACGGTCAGCTGTGGGTCGCCCTGTCCGGTGAGAGGGCCCTGCAGCGGGTCTCCCGGTACCGGCTCGCCGTGGAGTCGGGGGACGGGCAGTCGGCCGTGGCCGGCCAGCGCTTCCCCGAACCCCTCGTGGTCAAGGCCACACAGCTCGACGGCACGCCGGTCGGAGGGCAGAAGATCGAGTTCCGTGTGGAAGGCGGGTCGGCGGTCTTCCAGAACGGCGAGCCTGTCGAGATCAGGCACACCGAGGCCGACGGGGTGGCGACCAGCTCGCTGCTCAAGGCGCTCAAGGAAGGCCCCTGCGTCGTCACCGCACGCTGGACGGAGACCGAGGCCGTCGCCTCCTTCTCCCGACTGACCGTCACCCCGCCGGTGGGCGCCGCGCACCACGTCCGCTATGTCTCGGGTGCCGGACAGACCGTGCCCCCGGGGAAGTCCTTCGACGAACCGATGAAGGTCATCGTGGAGGACAAGAACGGCATCCCCGTCCCGGGCACCAAGGTCACCTTCAAGGTCCGTGACGAGGGAGCGGCGACCTTCCCCGGCGGAGTGGACACGGCCAAGGTGACCAGCGAGGCCGACGGTTCGGCCACGTCTCCTGTCCTGACGGCCGGTGACAAGGCCGATGTGTTCGCCGTACGGGTCTGGGTGGCGAAGACCCCGGTGAGTCTGCTGCTCGACCAGTACATCCAGTGACGGCCGCGTACTGACCGGCCCTCCCGGCTCCCGCCCTGAGGCGGGGGCCGGGATCCGCCGGCCATATGCCCGCATCTCTCGGTACAGACGGAGGAACGCGCCCCCACCATGCCCGAGAACGATTCACCGCTGCGCACCGAGTACGACTTCCAACTCCCTCACGGCTATGTGGATGCCGCGGGCACCGTGCACCGCCAGGGCGCCATGCGGCTCGCCACAGCCCGCGACGAGCTGTCTCCCCTGATCGACCAACGGGTCAGGGAGAACCCCGCCTATCTGGGGGTGGTCCTCCTCAGCCTCGTCATCACGCGGCTGGGGACCGTGAGCGACATCCACGCGGGCGTGGTGGAGCAGTTCTTCGCCAGGGATCTCGCCTATCTCCAGGACCTCTACCGGCGCATCAACGGCCTGGACTCCGGCCACGGCGCCGTCGCCTGTCCTTCCTGCGGGACCAGCTTCGCCCTGCCCGGACCGGCCTCGGGCGGCCGCCTGGGGGAAGCATGACGCACCCGGAGCGCCTGCTCCGTGAAGAGAGCGCCTACATCGCCTACCACTTCCACTGGGCGTACGAGGACATCCTCACCTTGCCGCACGCGGAGCGGCGCGCATGGGTGCGTGAGATCGCGCGGATCGACTCCTCTGTCAGTGAGGGGCGGTGAGCGTGGTGGGCGTGATGAAGGGGTTGAGCCCTTTCAAGCCGGGGCGGTGGCGGCGGGGACGGCGTACGGGCCCGGCGCCCGCCCCGGCCCCGGCCTCCCCGGCGGCGGGGGCTCCGCCCGGGCCTCCGCCGCGTGGGGACTGGCGCGTGGTCGCGCCCGTCGGGCTGCTACGGATGCCGGTGCCGCTCTCCTGCGGGCTCGGCACCTTCCGGCAGGACCTCGCGGCCTGGCGCCCGGCGCCGCTCGTCACGGCCGACGGCCGGCTGCTGCCACGCGGGGTGCCGTTGGCACTGGCACCGGCCGATCGTGGTGCTCCACTGATGGGGGTGGCGGTGGTGACGGAAGTGCCGCCGGTCGCCGGGGCGCTGTCGCGGTCCGAGGTGCCGGGGGTGGACCCTTCCCCGACCCCGTCCCTTCCCGAAACCGGGGGCTTCGCCCCCGTTCCCCCAGTCGGCGCGAGGCACGTCGACCGACGGTCCGGCGAGTACGGGGTGGGCACCCGGCATGAGGGCGGGGTCGTCGGGGACCCCCGCCTCCCCTCGGGACAGGGAAGTGGTGCGGACCGGCGAGCCCGGAGCGGGCCCGACGACCGGCCCGGCGCCTCGGAGGGTGCGGGACGTCCCGAGCCCCGCGCGCCTGGGCCCGCCAGCGACCCAGGGCGTCACCGGGACCAACGGGCCCGGGGCGAAGCCCACGAAGCCGGTGCCTCGGGGAGCCCGGGGCGCGGCCGGCGCAAGGCCGCCCGACGGCCCGGCCGTCCTGTGAGCCCTGGGCGCGACGTGGACGGTGGAGTCCGGAGCGAGCCGTTCGTCACCGGCTCTCCGGACAGTTCGGTACGCACCGAGGGCCCGCGGGGACCGGGCGAGGTCTCCGTGCCCGGGCCGCTCAGGCACCCGGGTCGCGACGGAGACGACCTCGGCCACCACGAAGCTCACAGCGTGGGCTCACTCGGAGAGCCGGGACGCGACGGGGACCGATGGGAACCGGGCGGGGCTTCCGACTCCCACCTGCCATGGAGCCTTGGGCACCGTCACGGACCGTCGTCCCGGGACGGAGACCTCGACTTCACCCCTCAACGGGGTCCCAGGCACCGCCAAGGCCAACCGGACGCAGGCGGAGCGGACGGCCCCGGCCCGGCAAAGAACCCGGAACAGCACCGTGCCCAACCGGACCAAGACGAAAAACCAAGCACCCCATGGACTCCCGGACACCGCCAAGACCAACCGGACCGGCGCGGCACCGGCAATCCCCGCCCACCAGAGGCCCTGGGACACCACCTGGACCGACCGAGCCAAGGCGAGCCCCCCGGTCTCCGTCTTCCTTGGAGCCGCAGGCACCGCCGGCACCGATCCGACCAGGACGCGGCCTACGGCCCCGGCGCATCAAGGGGCCCGTGGTGCCATCAGGGCCAGCCCAGCCAGGGCGAAGCCCCCGGCTTTGGCCTTCCTCGGAACCCCGAGCGCCCCCAGCGCCAACCGGACCGAGCCGCAGCAGACAACCCCAGCCCCTCAAAGGACACCGGACACCGCCAAGGCCGGCCGGGACCAGGCGATGTCCCCGGTCCCGGCTCCCCGAGGAGCCCTGGCCTCGCCGAGCCTCGGGGCGGCCACAGCGAGGCCCGGGCTACGCCTTTGCAAGGTTCCGGTCGCCCCCCGGGCCGACAGGACCACGACGCGTTCCCCCTCACGGCGTCGCCGGGGGTCCCGGAGCATCTCGGCGGCCGACAAGCCCCCGGCGAACCGCCCGGCCCCAACCCTCCGTGGGGTCCGGGGCGGAGCCCCGGTTCGGAGAAGGGGCGGGATCGAGGCGCCCTCCCCACCACCGGCTCCCTCCCCCCGGCCGGCCCCCGGCACCGGCTCGGCGTCGGGCAGCCGCTCCCCCGCGTACCCGGCACCGCCATGCCGTTCGTCACCCCGCCCCTCGCCGGGAACGCACGGCCGCCCGGCACAGCGGCCGGCGAACCGTCAACCACCGCCCCCTCGTTCACATCCACCCCGGCCCCGCAGACCGCGCGCAGCCCGGCCCCACCGGACACCGCGGCCATCGCCCGGGAGGTCGCCGAGGAGGTCGCCCGGCAGCATGCCGGGCTCCTGGCCGAGGCCGTGGTCCCGGCCCTCGGATTCTCTCGACGGACGCGCCGGGCGGCGACGCGGTGGCAGTCGCCGCCGGCTCAACCGCCGGCGGAAGACAGCTCCTGGGGTACCTACCCACCCCGCTGACGCCCCGCAGACGCCCCACGCGTCACCCCCGAAGCAGCCGCACCGCCCGACCCCACGGAGTGCTCGCACATGCCGGACCAGCCCTTCGCCGTCAGTTCCCACTTCCAGCTCTCCATAGGCATGCACGCCCTCGGCTCCTTCACGGCCTGTGACGGGCTCGGCTGCACCATGGACGTCGAGGAGCGCGTCGAGGGCGGGACGAACGGGCACGTGTGGCAGCTGCCGACGCGGCTGCGCTACACGAACGTGGTACTCAGCCGGCCGCTGACGCAGGAGACCGTGCTCGTCTGGGCCTGGATGCGCGCGCAGGTGATCGAACCGGTGCGGCTGCCGGGGCAGCTCGTCGCCCTCGGCCCGGATCGGCAGCCGCTGGTGCGGTGGCTCCTCGACGGTGTGCTGCCGGTGCGCTGGAGCGGGCCGACGTTCGATGTGGACCAGTCGCAGCCGGCCCGGGAGACCTTGGAGATCACCCACAACGGCTTCCTGGGCATCACCATCTGACCCGTCCGACCGTCGAGAGGACCACATGCTGTCCGAGCTCCTGGGGGGCGCGCCGGTACGGGCCGCCCTCGTGATCTACGACCCGCCGGCGGGAACCGGCCACGCCCCGGGGCCGGAACGCGGCCGCGTCCGCTTCCACTTCAACCCCGACCGGGTCCAGGTCGGCAAGCGGGCCCGCTGGGACCGCAGCCCCGCGCCCTCCAGCGAGGAGGCGCCACGGGCACAGTTCGTGGGGGCCCAGCCGCGCACCATGACACTGGAAGTGTTCCTCGACGCGGGCGACTTCCGCTCCAGCGTGCAGGACCAGGTGGAGAAGCTGCTCGGCTGCTGCGCCCCGACCGCGCGGAGCGCCACGGCGAAGCCCGCGTCGGCGCCCTGGGTGCGGCTGGAGTGGGGGCGTTCGCGCACGACCGCGTTCCTCGCGCTGGTGACGCAGGTCGACGCGGCGTACACCCGGTTCGGGCACGACGGGACACCGCTGCGCGCCACCTGCACCGTCTCCCTGGAGGAGGTGGGCGGCGCGACGCCCCGGCAGAACCCGACGTCGGGTGCCGACGGGCCGGTGGACACCCATCTCGTGGTGGCGGGCGACACCCTGGCCGGAATGGCGTGGCAGGCGTACGGCGATCCGACGAGGTGGCGGGCGATCGCCGAGGCCAACGGCGTCGACGATCCGGCCCGGGTGCCCGTGGGCACGGTGCTGGTCCTGCCGGTCCTGGAGGAGCGCCCCGCGGGAGGTGCCGGGTGACGGAGAGGCTCTACGCGGCGGAGCCGGTCGTCGCCTTCGGCTCCCCGCTGCAGGAGCTATGGGCGGAACGGCTGGTGGAGGCTTCCGTGGACACGTCGGTGGGTCTGCCGGCCCGCACGACCTTACGGTTCCGCGATCCCGAGCACCGCCTCCTGGCGGCGGCGCGGATCACCGTCGGGGCGCCGCTGACCGTAGCGGTGGCCGCCGCACGCAGCCGCACCCGGGTGGTGATCTTCGACGGCGAGGTCACGGCGCTGGAGACCGAGGTGGATGCCGACGGGACGTTCACGACCGTGCGGGCCATGGACCGGGGGCACCGGCTGACGCGGGGGCGGCGGGTGGCCGCCTACGTCGACACCACGGTGGCCGAGGTAGCCCGGCAGGCCGCCTCCCGGCACGGGCTGACGACGGGCCGGATCGACGCCGAGCGCACCCGCATCCCGCACGTGGCCCAGCCCAACCTGACCGACTGGGAGTTGCTGAACCATCTCGCCGACCAGCACGGCCTGCGCCTGACGGTCGAGGGGAGCACCCTCCACATGCTCCGCCCGGCCGCCGCCGACGCGGCGCCCGCGCCCGGCACGGGGGCGGACCGCAGCCCGTTCGTCCTGGAGCACGGGGTGAACCTGCTGGCGCTGCGCGCCGCCGTGTCCTCCGAGAACCAGGTCGCCGAGGTGGAGGTCCGCGGCTGGGATCCCGACGGCAAGGCCGCGCTGTCCGCGAAGGCCGGTGCGGGCGACAGCGAACGGCTGCGCCTGGGCGTCACACCCGCGCGGCTCGGCAAGGCCTTCCCCGGGCCGGCGCCGGAACTGCTCGTGGGCGGCCGGGCCCACACCACCGCCCCGCAGGTGGACGCGGCGGCCCGCGCCATCGCGGCGGAGTCGGCGGCCGCGATGGCCACGCTGGCCGCCGAGGTCGCGGGCGCCCCCGAGCTGCGGGCGGGCGTGCCGGTGACCCTGGCCGGAGTGGGCGAGCCGTTCACCGGCAAGTACACCGTCACCTCCTGCGGTCACGTCTTCGACGGGGACCAGGGCTACCGGACCCTGGTCCGGGTGGGCCCGCTTCCCCCGCCCGTCGTGCCCTACCCACCGCCACTGTGCGCGCCGGGCGTGGCGGTGGGCATCGTCACGGACATCAAGGAACCGGGGAAGGGCCAGCGCGGTGCCGTACGGCTGCGTCTGCCGTGGCTCTCCCAGGACTATGTGACCGACTGGGTCCGTACCGTCCAGTGGGGCGGGGCCGGTGGCGGCGGCGTCTTCGCTCCGGAGGCCGGGGACGAGGTACTGGTCGGCTTCGAGCACGGGCGGCTGGACCGGCCCTACGTCCTCGGCGGGCTCTACAACGGCCTCGACGCCCCCACCGACCACGGCCTGCCGCTGGTCGACGCCGGTACGGGCCGGGCCAACAGGAGTTCCCTGGCGTCCCGTTCGGGCGATCGCCTCGAACTGCTCAGCGCGACTGACGGCCCTCAGGGCGTCCGGCTTCTGAGCGGCGACGGCAAGCTCGTCACCCACCTCGACCGGAAGGACACCACCATCGCCTTCGCGGCGGGGGAAGGGGGGAAGACCGTACGGGTCTCGCTCGACGGCCGCGGCGAGGGCACCCTGACCATCGACGCGGGAGAGACGGGCACCCTGATCCTCAAGGCCGGCTCGGTGACCGTCACCGCGGCCGGAAGCGGCGGCGGGCAGCTGACGCTGGAGGGCGCCACCGTCACGGTGAAGAGCGGGGGCGAGCTCAAGCTCGAAGGGCAGCGCACCACCATCACCGGCAACACCGTCGACATCAACTGACCTGGCACGGACGGGAGACGACCGTGGACATCATCGGCGCGGGGTGGGCGTTCCCCGCCGTCATCACCGGCACCGGCCGCGTGGGCCTGGCGACCGGCAGCGACGACGTGGAGCAGGCCGTGCGGATCATCCTGTCCACCGCGCCGGGCGAGCGGCCGATGCGGCCGGAGTTCGGTTGCGGTATCCACGGCCTCGTCTTCGACTCGCTCGACGCCACGACCGTCGCCCGCGCCGATGTGGAGGTGCGCCGGGCACTCGACCGGTGGGAGCCGCGGATCGAGGTCGACGACCTGCTGTTCAGCACGGACACCGTGGACATCGGCGTGCTCTACATCGACATCCGCTACCGGCTGCGCGCCACCAACGAACCCCGCAACCTCGTCTTCCCCTTCTACACCCTGCCCGGAGACTCCCCGAGTGAGTGACCTCCCCATGGCCGATCTGCCGCCCGAGCGATCCGCTTTGTCTGATACGACCGACTCATCCGGCGTTCCCGTTCCCGACCTGGACGACCTGCGCTTCCAGCCGCTCGTGGACGCCGCCAAGCGAGCCCTGCCGCAGCGCGCGCCCGAGTGGACCGACCACAACGTCTCCGACCCCGGCGTCACTCTGATCGAGGCCTGCGCCGAGCGGACCGACCAGCTGCTCTACCGTGTCCATCGCATGACGGACCGTCAGCGATTCGCTGTGCTTCGCCTCATGGGCATCACACCGCTCCCCGCCTCCCCCGCCCGGATCACCGTCGTGTTCGCACGCACCGACGGTACGACCGGGCGCCGCGAGATCCCTGAGGGCACCGAGGTCAGCACCGAGGGCAGTACCGAGAGCGAGCAGCCGGTCGTCCTGGCGACCACCGCACCGCTCACTCTCGCCGAGAACCAGTCCACGGGAGTGGTGGAGGCGCTCGAGCAACTCGTTCCGGTCACCGAGGTGCTGGGCACGTCCGACGGCCTTCCCGGCGGTCGGTTCCCGACGCGCAACCGGCCGTGGCGGTCCGGCGCTCCGGTCGCGGAGCCCGCGTTCGGCCCGCCGATGACGGTCCGGGTCGGGGGCGTCGTCTGGCCGGCGGTGCGTACCTTCGCCGATGCCGGGCCGGACGACGGCCCCGTCCACTGGTGGGACGACGCCTCGTGCGAGGTCGTCCTCGGGCCTCTGGTCCCCGCCGAGGGCGGGCCCGAGCAGCACGGGAACGTGCCGACGAAAGGCACCAGGATCAGCGCGGAGTACCACGTGTACCGAGGCCGGAAGGGCAGTCTTCCCCTCGGCACACCGCTGACGGTGGTGTCACAGGCCGGGCTGAGCGCCACCGTCCACGGCGTGCTCGCCCCCGCAGAGGACGCGGAGGACTGGCGGCAGGCGCTGGAACGCGCGGGGCTGGGCCTCGCCCCGCTGCGCCGCGCAGTCACCGCCGCCGACCACGAGCAGATCATCGAGGAACACGTGGCCGGGCTGGCCCGGGTCCGGGTCACGGCGCTCACCCGGCCCACCGACTCGCACGTGCCCACCGCCCTCACGCAACCGCCGCGCCCGGCCGAGGTCCTCGCCTGCGCCGTCGCCGCCCGGGACCCACTGCGGGCCGTGCACTACTTCGACGACGGCGGAACCATCACCGCTCTCCCCCTGCCCCTGGGAGGGCCGGGCGAGCCCGACGACGGTGATGCGGTGCCCCGGCCCGTCGCGGACGCCAAGTGCCTCGACGCCGTCATCCGCACCGGCGAGGGCCGGCCCAGACTGTGGTTCTACGGGACCCAGTGCCTCTGGGACGGTGAGGACAGTGAGGACGCGTCACCCCAGGACATCAGCAGCGCGTTCCCCGACCTGCCGGACGACTTCTCGTCGGAGCTCGACGAGGTCGCCGTCCTCGCCGACCCCACCTCGGCCGACGCGTACGAACTGTTCTTCTTCAAGGGCGAGACCTTCTACCACCGCGCCTACACCTCCACCGACCGGGCCTTCGTACCGCAGGCGGACAGCCGGGGGGTGCGGTCCCTGATCTCGGAGGCGTTCCCCGGCCTCTCCCCGCAGTGCCAGGAGTCCCCGGACGCCGTGGCCGTCATCGGCGGCGTCTTCTTCTTCATGAAGGGGACGAGGACCGAGCCCGCCCTCTGGCGCCGCGAGGACGACCCGCTCCACGTCCTCCTGGTGCCCCTCTTCGAAGGAGACCCGGCGCAGGCCCCGCCCGGTGACGCGTTCGACGTCCCCCCGGACGTCCTGAACTCGGTGGTGGGCGTCGTCGACGCCTCCCGGCTGCTGGGCGAACGGCTGCGGGTCGGGAAACCCCAGTACCACCGCTTCGGGATCGCGGCGACTGTTCGCCCCTGGAGCAGCACGACGGCGGACCAGGAGCGGACCCGGCGGGCGGCCGAACGGGCCCTGCGCCGCTTCTTCCACCCCACGGCCGGCGGACCGGACGGGCGGGGCTGGCCGTGGGGCCGGCGCGTCCACACGGGCGACGTCTTCACCGTGCTGGAGGCGGTGCCGGAGGTCCGGGCCACGACCGACGTGAGCCTGCTCGTCGGCGACGGGGCTGTGCCGTCCGTCGAGGTCTCGGACGGCGGACTGGTCCTCCTGGGCGACACGGCCATCGACGTCGACATCACCGAAGGCTGAGGAAGAGAGGACCGCGCATGTCCGCGTACTCCGCACGTCCCCTCCCCCTGCCGGCCGTCTACGGGCACGACACGGTCGCGCTCGCGTTCGCGGCCGCGATCGGCGAGGCCATGGCCCCCGCAGAGGAACGGATCGACGGTCTCGACGCGGTGCTCGACCCCTGGCGCGCGCCACCGGCCTTCCTGGACTGGCTGATCCGCATCACCGGCGCCCGGGTGGAGCCGGGGTGGCCGGAGGCCCTGCGGCGCAAGGCCGTCGACCTCGCGCCCCGCCTGGCCGCTCATCGCGGGACGCCGTACGGGCTGCTGCTGGAGGCCCGGGAGATCCACGGCTGGGTGCCGCCCGGCTTCGCGCTCGTCGTCGACGACCCCGGCCGCGTCTTCACCCACGACGACCCGGCACCCCGTGCCGGACGCATGCTCACCGTCACCCTGACCGCCCCGGCCGGGGAGGACCAGCGGGCCCTGGAGAGCCGCCTGACGCGCCTGGTACGGGCGCACTGCCCCGCCCACCTCCCCTTCAAGGTCACGGTCACCCTCGCGCACAAGGCTCCTGACGAGAGGTCACAGCAGGGATGAGTCTGCCGACACCCGAGTACGACGGACGCACCCGCGACGAGGTCGTCGCCGGCACCGTCGCCGCCGTACGGCGGAAGGTGGGGACCTGGACCGGTCAGGACCGGACGGACCCCGGCCGGGGCCTGATCGAGACGTGCACCGACATGGTCATGGCCCTGCGCGACCGGCTCAACCTGGCCCCCGACCAGCGCCGGCTGCAGATGCTGCGGCTCCTGGGCGTACGGCCCTACCGGCCCGCGCCCGCGCAGACCGAGGTCGTCCTCCAGCTCGCCGCGCCGTCGCCCGAGCCGGTGGTCGTCCCCGCGGGCCAGGAGGTCGCCACACGACCGGTGGGGGAAGCGGAACCGGTCGTCTTCAGCACGCTGACGGAGGCGGTGCTCAACCCCTGTGTCCTCGTCGCCGCCGGAGACTTCGCGGAATTCAGGAAGGCCGACGGCGCCCTGGAGGGCACGCTGACCGAGTTCGGCTCCGCGTCGGGCCGGACCGTCGAGCCGGGCGGCCCGGCCTTCGCGGGGCCGGCCTTCCACCTCAACCTCCCCTACCTCGGCGACTTCCCACCGCCCGGGGACGCCTTCGCGAACACCGGCCCGGTGAGCACGGGCAGTGGCGACTCCGCATTCTCGTCGTACGCCCTGGTCGTCCTGTCGGTGCCCGTACCGAGTACGCGCGTGACGCTGGACGTGAGCCTGGGCGTCGATCCCCCACCCGAGGTGGGCACGGGCGTCACCCGGGGGCACTGGGAAGCCTGGCAGGGCACGCACTGGACCGGCTGCCGGGTCGTCACGGACACCGTGACCGCCCAGGGCCGGCCGGGCAAGGTCACGCTCGACCTTCCCCCCGCCCACGCGCCCGCCCAGCTCCTGCTCCACCGGGCGGCCGGCGAGGGCGGCAGCGACTCCGTGCAGCGCCTGAGGGACGTCGGGCTGATCCGCTACCACGCCGATGCGGGCCGGAGCCCGCTGACCCGGGTCGCGCTCGACCCGGTGCTCGCCGTCTCCGTCCCCGTCGTCCAGGCCGGGCTGGTACGGAACGAGACCCTGGGCACCGCGACGGGCACCCCCGGCGAACGCCTCCGCTTCACCCATCCGCCGCTGCCCCGCAGCACCGACCCCCTCGTCGTCGAAGCCGTGCTCGGCGGGCGGACCGCACAGTGGACGTATGTCGCCTCGCTCGCCGGATCGGGCCCCGACGACCGGCACTTCACCCTCGACCCGCGCACCGGTGAAGCCGTCTTCGCGCCCGTGGTGGCCGGTGCCCGGGGACCGCGACAGCACGGGGCGCCGCTGCCGGCGGGAGCGGTCGTACGGATCCGGCGCTATCTGACCGGCGGCGGTGCCCGGGGCAACGTACCCGCCCGCACCGTCACCGTGCTGCGCACACCGCTGCCGTACGTCTCCTCCGTGACCAACCCGGCACCGGCGGTCGGCGGCACGGAACGCGAGAGCGCCGCCGCCTGCGCGACGCGCCTGCCCCTGGGCGCCCCGGTGCCGGAGCGGGCGGTCGTCCCCGTCGACTACGAACAGCTCGCGCTGGCCGCGTCGGCGGGCATGGCCCGTATCCACCACGTCCGGGACGCACCCGACGACGCGCTCGACCCGGCCCGCAACTACCTGCCGTGGCGGCCCGCCAGGACGGACGTCGCCTTCACCCTGGCGCCCGGCACGCTGACGCTTCCCGCGGGGATACAGGTCACCACGGAGGACGGCGAGACGGTCTTCACAACGACAAAGGAGGCCACGCGCGTACCGCCGGACGCGATGGGCGCGGCACGCCTCGGGCTCGTCCCCGGCGTCACTTCCGCCGTCGGGATGTTCGAGGCGGGTGACTACCAGGCGGGCGGGGAGTTCTCCGGGCCCTTCAAGGAGGGCGGCGGGCTCGTCCTGGCGCTGGTGGAGATCAAGGAGCCGCATGATCCGGGCCGCCTCACGCTCTGGGTGACGGCGGGAGAGCACCGCGAGCCGGAGGACTACATCGCGGTGTCCGTGTTCGCGCCGAGGAAGGCGGCGCCGTGGTGGGACACCGCCGCTCCCCTCGCCTACGCCTCCACGCCCGCGCAAGAGATCACTCTGGCGGACGGAACGACGGTCTCCGCCCACCCCGTCCACGTGAGCAAGTCCGCGCGGTGGCAGGCGGCCGTCGCACGCGGCGACCTCGCCCGCACGGCAAAGGACGCCGTCGACAGCCACGACCACGACTTCCCGACCGAGGAAGCCGCATGGTGGATCGCCGTCCAGATCCTCGACCCGAAAGGCACACCCACCACGCCGTACACGGTCTACGCCGACTCCGGGACGACGGACAAGGTTCCCGCCGAGCAGTACGAGGAGCACGACCGGGCACGAGAGCCGTTCTCGTCCACGGACAAGCCCGGTCAGGTCTACCCCCTGCTGTACTCCCCGGTGTACGTCCCGGAGAACAAGGAGCTCCCCAAGGTCTGCGTCGGCGACGAGAGCTGGCGCACCGTCACGTCCTTCCACGATTCCCTTGCGGACAGCAAGGATGTGGTCATCAACGCCAGTACGGGCCAGGTCCACTTCGGCCCGGAGGTGACCGGCCCCTCGGGCACCCGGCAGTACGGCGCCATTCCGCTGCCCGAGAACACGCCCATCACCGTGGACGGCCCGTACAAGACCACGCTCGGCTCGGCGGGCAACGACATCCCTGCGGGCAGGATCAGCCGGCTGAAGACCCCGGACGACCGCATCGTCGGCGTGCGTAACGTCTCCACATCGCGCGACGGCAAGAACGGCTACACCGACACCAGTGGCGGCAGTACCCAGGCCGGCGTGACGCTGATGGTCGTCCCCTTCGTGACCGCCGACGAACGGGGCTGGTTCCCGTTCCACATGCTCACCCCCACCCGCGACGCCTGCGACACCTTGCGCCGCTCCCTGCGCGCCTGCCAGCCGGAGGGCGTTCCGGTGTGGCTGAAGCAGCCCGTCTACCACGGCATCCGTGTCGATGCCCGGATCGTTCCCGCGGACTACCGCACCGCCGACGAACGCGCCGAGCTCCGCGCCGCCGCGGAACGCGCCTTGTACCGGTACTTCAGCCCCGTCGGCGGCGGCCCGGACGGCACCGGATGGCCGCTGGGGCGCCCGGTGTACGCGGGCGAGGCGTTCCGGGTCCTGGAACAGGTGCCGGGGGTGGGCCGCGTCGCCACGGCCGAGCTCGTCCCGGTCGATCCGCTCGACGGCTCGGCGTCGGACCCCGTCGTACGGATCCGCTGCGGGCCCGGCGAGACCGTGTACTCCGTCGAACACCGAGTCACCGTCGCGGAGGTGCCCTCATGAGCGATCCGAACGAGCCCTTGCTGGTGGCCCCGGACTGGGGTGCGGACGCTCTGGCCGTCGTGGATCTCGCGGCACCGGAGCGTCCCGAGGTCCATTTCCCTTCTGTGGGGAGCAACCCACGCGCCGTCGCCGTCAGTACGGACGGCACCCGGGCCTACGTCGTGAACCACGACGACGGAACGCTGTCCGTGGTGGACCTCACGGTCCCGGAACACCCGGTGCTGCGTACCGTTCCCGCCGGGAACAGCCCGTGCGCCGTCGTGGCGGGGCTGGTGGACGACCAGGTCTGCGTGGCCGCGTGGGCGGACGGCGAGGTCGTGGTGTTCGACAAGGAGGGGTTGCAGGGAGGACCGCCCCTGCGGGTCGGTAGCGGCCCCTGCGCGCTGGCGGTGGCCCCGGGCGGCGGGGCGCGACGGGTCTGCGTGATTGACGAGACGGACGCCACGGTGTCGGTGGTCAACGTGAGCCAGGCGGGCGTGCCGTCCGTGAGCAGGACCGTCTGCGTACTCGGGGTCACGAGGGCGGTCGCGGTGGCGCCGGGCGGTCGGTTCGCATACGTCGCGAGTCGGGGGGAGGGCACAGCGGATGGCTGGGTGACGGTGCTGGACCTGGACGCGGACGGCGCGGTAGTGGGTGACCCCGTGCCCGTCGGGGCCGAGCCCCGTGCCCTCGCGCTCAGCCCCGCCGGCAATCGCCTGTGCGTGGCGAACTACGGCTCCGCGTCCGTCTCCCTCGCCACCGTGGACGTGGAGAGCGGGCGGGTCGGCACCCCCGACACCGTTCCGGCCGGCGCGCATCCTGTGGCTGTGGCCTTCGCCCCGGACGGCGGAGTGATCCATGTCGTGGGCCAGACCTCGGGCGTTCTCACGGCCATCCGCACGGACCCCCTCGACCACACGGCCGTTGCGCTGAAAGGCGTGCCCGCGGGGGTGGTGTTCGGCCCGGACGGGCACCACTCCTATGTCACCGACCAGGCCACCGGACAGCTGACCGTCGTGCGGGCCGCCCCGCGCAAGACGGCCGGCATCCCGGCCGGAGAGGGGTCGAAGCCGGTCAACGTCGCCGTTTCCCCGGACGGCACCTGGGCCTACGCGGCCGACTCCGCATCGAACAAGGTCGCGGTGCTGGACCTCAGTAGCCCCGCCCCGCCCGCCCCGGTCCCCCTCCGGGGCACGCACAAACCGTGGGACGTCGCCATCGCGCCCGACCTGGGGTTCGCCTGCGCGACCAGTCCGGATTCGTCGCATCTCCTCGTCCTCACCCCGGCCCCGGGGAAGGAGCTCGGCAGCGACGTCACGGTGACGCCGGTGCCCCTGGCGCCCGGCGCCCGCCCGTACGGAGTGGCCGTCACCCCCGACAGCCGGTACGCGGTGACCGCCGACTCCGGTACGGCGACGGTCTCGCTCGTCGACCCGAAGGGCGGCATGCACACGATCGGCGCTGGTGTCGTGGGGTGTCAGCAGCCCACCGGCGCCGCCGTCTCCAAGGACGGCAAGACCTTGTACGTGGCCGACTTCGCCAACACGGGAGAGGGCCTGGAAGGGGGACAGATCGCCGTGCTGAGCAGGATCGAGCCGGGTCAGTGGCAGCAGCGGACGGTCATCAACGCCGCGACGGGCCATCTGTCGGGCCCCCACGAGATGGCCTTGTCGCCCGACGAGCTACGCCTCTACGTGGCCAACTACCGGAACGGCAAGGTCTCGGTCCTCCGGCGCGCGTCACCCGAGGGCGCCTGGGCCTGGCACATGGACATCGACAAGGACCCTCGCATGGTACGGCCCTACGGGCTGGCCCTGTCACCGCAGGGAACCACCCTCTACGTCTCCAGCGCCGCCGGGGACAAGGGCACAGTGGAAGTGTTCGCCGTCTCCGCCGACGCGGCCACGCATCGGCGGACGATCGCGGTCAAGGACGAGGCCCTCGTCCCTCCCGGGCTCGCGCTCTCCCCGGACGGACGTTTCCTGTACGCGGCTGTCTCGGAAAAATCGCGCGATGATGACCAGGCGCTGGGCACGGTGTACGGCATCGAGTTGGATGCAGAAGGCTCCGCGATGCGAGCCATCGCGACGGCCCCCGAAGCGTACACCGACAGGCCCACCGGGCTCGTCTGCCCGGACGACCGCACCGTGTGCGTCGTCAACCAGGGGCGGAAGGATGCCCCCGTTCGCGAAGCGTGCCGGGCCATCATCACCCTCGACACGACGCGCCTCTCGGTGTCGGGTACCAAGAAGCTGCCTCTCGACAAGAACGACGAGCCGTACTCGGCGGCGGTCTCCGACGATGGCACCCTCTGTGTCGCCAACTTCACCAGCGGGACGGTCACGGTCTTCGGGTCCCAAGTGACTCCGGTCCCGGTCGGCGAGCCGGGCGCGTCGCAGCCATGGGACGTGGCCGTCACCGACGACGGCGCCTACGCCTACGTCACCGACCGCACCGCCGATTCCCTGCGATGCGTCCGCCTCTCCGACCGCCAGGTGACCTCCCTGGACGTGGGACGGGACCCCATGGGCGTGACGAGCGCCCCAGGGGGCGGCCTCCGCGCCTATGTCGCCAACCACGGGAGCAACAGCATTTCGGTCATCGGCCCCGACGACACCTCACCGGGCACGCCCAAGGTCGTCGTCACCTGGCCGCTTCCAGGGATCACCAAGCCCGAATCGGTGTCGGTATCCGCGGACGGCGCCTGGCTCTTCGTGACCACCGAGAACAGCGGAGAGCTGCTGATGCTCGACACCCGGACCGGAACGCCCCGCTTCACCGTACCGGCCGGCGAACGGCTCACCGGCAGCGCACCTCACCCGCAGTCCGCGAAGCACCTGGTGTACCTCGCCGACGAGGCGGGCGCGGCCGTATCGGTGGTCGACACCACGACGCTCGCTCCCCTGGACACGACGACCCCGCTGGGGCTCGACGTACGGCAGGCGGTCGGCCTGCCGACGACGAACTGACCGTACCGACTGCACCCACCCCTCCGGCGCGGACAGAGGCACACAAATGATCGAACTGGTCGACCAGGCATTGAAGTCACGCGTACAGCAGGATGTGACATGGCTGCCACCGGGCATCCCCGTCACCTTCCAGCCGCCCGGACGCGACGGAGCGCTGGGTGAGACCGCCGGCTCCGAGACGGTCGGCATCTATCTGTACGACATCCGCGAGGACCTGGACCGGCGGCAGACCGGCACCGTCTACCAGTACGACAGGGGAACCATGGGGTTGCCGGACCGGAAGTCGGCGGAGTTCGACCCGCCGCGCTACGCCCGGCTGTCGTATCTGGTCACCGCCTGGGCCCCGGACGCCCTCACCTCCCACCGCATACTCGGCGAACTCTTCGTCGGCTTCGCCAGGAGCCGGGACTTCCCCGTGCCCCTGCCCCCGGAACTGCAGGAGATGGAGCTGTCCGCTCTCCTCGACATCGGCCACCCGCCCGCCGAGGACCGTGCCCTGACGGAACTGTGGAGCACGGCGAGCCACTCTCTCATCCCCGCCCTGAACGTGACCGTGACCATCCCCCTGCTGTCCTTCCTCCCGGACAGCTACACCCACTGGGTGACCGGGCCCCCTGTCGTCCGCGTGCGCAAGCCCGAGCCGGTGAAGGACGAGGAGGCGCAGTGACCGCCACCGCGCACCCCGGAGCGCCCACCGCCACGGCCGCGGACTGGCTGCTCGCCCGGCTGGCCGTCATCGAGGCCCGGGTGCGACGCGCGATCGCTCTCCGTACGGGCTGCGAGGAGTCCGTACCCGCGGAGCTCCTGGAACCGCCCTTCGACCCGTTCCAAGGGCTCTACATCTCCGACGACATGGCCTCGCACCTCCTGGACGCACCGGCCGGCCCGCTGCCTTCCGCCACCGCGGACGACGCTCTCGCCGCCGCTCTGCGCGCCCGGGAGGACGCGGCCGCGGTGGCCGGGGCCGCGCCGCCCCCGCGCCGCCTCGCCGAGGAGTTCGGGCTGGACGCGCTCGCCCTCGACATGGTGGTGATCGCGCTCGCCCCCGACATCGATGCCCGCTTCGAGCGCTGCTACGGCTACCTCAACGACGACATCACCTGCCGCCATGCCACCATCGGCCTGGCCCTCGCCCTCTGCAACGTCCCGAGTGCGTCAGCGACCGCCCGCCGGGCCTTCGCGGCCGACGCGCCCCTGCGCGCCGGTGGCCTCGTGGAGATCCCGGATATCTCCCGGCCCTTTCTGACCCGGTCCCTACGCGTCCCCGACCGGGTCACCGCGCACCTGCTGGGGGACGACTCCCCGCCGTCCTCCCTGTGTCACCTGCTGGCCCTGCCCGAACGCGGCCGGCCCTTGGGCGAGGGCCCGGTGGCCGAAGCCGTGCGGCACCTGACCCGGCTGCTCGCCCACCGCCACTCGGTCCACCTGCGCGACAGCCCGGACGGTACGGCCGAAGCCGTCGCCGAGGCGGCACTGCGCGCGTGCGGACGGCCCGCGCTCCGTCTTAACCTCGCGGGCCTGGCCCACGAGACGGACCCGGCCGGGTTCGTCCGCGCGGCGCTCCTCGAAGCACGGCTGCGCGGCCATGGGCTGATCGTCGGCCCCGTAGATTCCCCCGACGCCCGGCACATACAGGACCTGCTCGCCCCGCTCGACGGCGCCCCGGTTCCCCTGGTCCTCACCGGGAGGCAGCCGTGGGACGCCCGCTGGACGGCTACTCCCCCGGTGCTCGCCGACTGCCCGCCCCTGACGGAGCCCGAACGCACCGCGCTGTGGCGGTACGAACTCGGCGCCCACGCCGGCACCGTGACCGACGAGGCGGTGGCCGTCGGCGCCCGGTACCGCCTCGGCCCCGGCCGGATCCGCGCCGTGGCCGCGGCGGCCGGCCGGCAGGCCGCCGCGCACGGCACCCCCGTCGACGCCGCCGCGGTCCGGGACGCCGCCCGCTCGTGGAACGGCGGCGCGCTCGACCGCCTCGCCAGGACCGTACGCCCCGCTGTCGGCTGGAACGATCTGGTGCTGCCCGAGCGGACGCACGAGCAGCTACGGGACCTCGCCCGGCGCGTACGCCACCGCGACCGGGTCCTGGGAGAGTGGCGGATGCGGCCGGGCGGGGGGCGCGGACGTGGCATCACCGCCCTGTTCAGCGGCGGCTCCGGGACCGGCAAGACCCTGGCGGCGGAGGTCGTGGCCGCCGATCTCGGCCTCGACCTGTATGCCGTCGACCTCGCCACGGTCGTCGACAAGTACATCGGCGAGACCGAGAAGCACCTCGAACGGATCTTCACCGAGGCCGAAGCCGTCGACGCCGTCCTCCTCTTCGACGAGGCCGACGCCGTCTTCGGCAAGCGCACGGCCACCCACGACGCCCACGACCGCTACGCCAACACCGGGACCTCCTACCTCCTCCAGCGCCTGGAGTCCTTCGACGGTCTGGCCCTGCTGACCACCAATATGCACGCCAACATCGACGCGGCGTTTCTGCGCCGTCTCGACCTCGTCGTCCACTTCCCCGCGCCCGACGATGCCCGGCGCCAAGCCCTGTGGGACCGCTGTCTGGGCCCCGCCGCGCCCCGGGCCGACGACATCGACCAGGCCGGCCTGGCGGCCCTCGCCTCGGCCTTTGACCTGTCCGGCGGCGCGATCCGCTGCTGCGTCGTCACCGCCGCCTACCGGGCCGCCGACGAGGACCGCCCGCTCACCATGGCGGATCTGCTGGCGGCCGTCCGCGAGGAGTTCGCCAAACTCGGCCGCTATGTGGACGAGTCCCGCTTCCCCGCCGGGGGACGCGCCTGAGCCCTTGAACCCTTGGTGGGTTCAAGGGCTCAGGCGGGTCAGCCGGCCGTCACGGGTCGTACGCGGGGACAGGTGAGGGTCGCCGTGCCCCGGTACGTGGCCCCTGGGGTGTCCGTGCCGGAGGGGTTGCTCGCCGGTCCCACCACGGTGAAAATCACGTCCAACGGGCCACCGTTGACGACGACTTCCGTCGCTCCCTGACTCGCTCTGGCGTACTTGGCGCGGTTCGCCGGGGGAACCTTCAACTCGACACGTCCGGTTCCCGCAGTCGGAAAGGTCAGTGTCGAGTAGCCGACGGACGGGATGACCCACGACTCGATGTCGTCGGGCACACAGGCGACGTGCTGTTCGATCCGAAAGCCCGCCGTTCCCAGCGGCAGGGGAAGGGTTGGCGGCGGCGGTGTGAGCATTGCTGGAGGGTTCAGGCTGAGCGTGACCGTATCGCCCTGCCTCACCACGATCTTCTGCACGGGGTCTCAGCCGCCCTGACCGGGCTGGCCGGCGATCTGGGTGATGGTGAACTGGACGAACTCGGCGGGACGCACCGGCGCGATACCGATGTCACAGATCACCTGACCGGCATCGATCGTCGACGACGTGTTGTTCGTACGGTCACAGATCACATAGAAGGCTTCATCGGGAGTGCGGCCGAGCAGCGCACCTTGGCGCCACTGATCGGTCAGGAAGCTGGTGACCGAGTGCCGGAGGGCGGCCCACAGGCGGTCGTCGTTGGGCTCGAAAACAGCCCAGGTCGAGGACTGGCGGATGGAATCCGACAGGAACGACACCAGCCGACGCACATTGAGATATCGCCAGTCCCGACTGCTGGAGCGCGTACGCGCACCCCACACCAACAGACCCCGGCCGGGGAAGACCCGCAGGCAGTTGACCCCCTTGTCGTTGAGTTCGCCGTTCTGATCGTCGGTCAGCAGGGTGGGAAGGTCGAGCACGCCGCGCAGGTTCTGGTTGGCGGGGGCCTTGAAGACACCGCGCTCGGCATCCGTACGGGCCCACACACCGGCCAGATGACCGGACGGCGGCACCGTACGCGGAACACCGTCCACGCCTGGCACCTTGACCCAGGGGTAGTACAGCGCCGTGAACGCCGCGGCATCCGAGTCCGGCGAGTCGAGCGTGCCGACGAACGTCTTGAGTGGCTCGACTAGTTGCTTGGGTGGCGCGTCGACCACCGCGAGACGGTTGCGCTGGGCGGTGCAGTGGGCGACGACCTTGCCGATGAGCGACTTTCCGGTCGGCAGAACCGGGGCCGGCGGGTCCGCGGCGTCGGTGGCCGCGACGGTCATGTCCCAGAGACTGGGCACGGCGACCATGGTCACTTCCGGCACGGTCTCCAGCCCCCCGAGTCCCGTGCGCTCCTCCGCGTTTCCGCCGAGACCGGATTCCGACACGGCCGCGTCGGGGTTCAGGAAGCCGACGACATAACAGGACGTGCCGCCATTGGCGAAGAACCCGTAGACCGCCTCCGCCAGGGTGAAGCAGCGCTGGAGTACCTGGACCCTCTTCAGGTCCCCGGTTTCCGGCGTTGCCTTCTTCTGGAGGGCCGCCAGCTCTGTCCCCAGCGCTGGAATGCTGTAGCGGTCGGCGAACTCCTGCCAGCCGCGGATCGGCTGGGGGACCCTGCGTTCGTCCGGTGTGAACGGAGGGGTCCCCGTCTCACCGGCATTCCCGGTCGGTGTGGTGGTGTATCCGAGGAAGGCTGGGGTGGAGGTGCCCACTCCGACGATCATGCGCACGCCGCTGGACTTCTCCGTGACGTAGACACCCGGAGGCTTCGTCGTCATCGCTGTTGTTCCCCTCTCGTCTGTTCGGCTCCGGGCTATTCGACGGTGATGTCCTCGTAGGTGATCGTCACCTGTTCCGTCGCGTTCGCGGAGTTGGCCGCGCCGAGCTGGGGGCCTTCCCAGCGTGACGCCCAGGCGTTGGTGAGGTGGATGCGGCGGACGGTCTGCTTCTGTGCGTCCTTCAAGGCGATGGTGATGTTCTGCCGGGCGCTGTCGAGATCGGCGTTGACCAGAGTGGTCTTGATCCAGTCGGTGAATGCGGTGCTCTTGTCCATGCCCCGGGTGATCGTGATCTCACCGGTCTTACGCGCACCCGGCTGTTTGCGCACGATCAGCTCGCCTGTCGCGGACACTTGCCGGACTTCGACGACGTCCTGTTCCAGGGTCAGTCCGGACACGTCCTGGACGGTCTCGACCTGGAACTTGCCCAGTTCGACGGCGAAGGTGCTGCTGCTGAAGGTGTCACCGGTCAACACGTGCGTTGCCTCCTGGGTTCCGGGCGTCAGCTGGTGGCGCCGGGCTGGCCGGCGATCTGGGTGATGGTGAAGTGAACGAACTCG
Source organism: Streptomyces olivoverticillatus (assembly GCF_014203555.1). Classification (GTDB taxonomy): domain Bacteria; phylum Actinomycetota; class Actinomycetes; order Streptomycetales; family Streptomycetaceae; genus Streptomyces; species Streptomyces olivoverticillatus. The sequence continues at coordinate 77,046 of NZ_JACHJH010000010.1, forward strand.
GCGGGACGCACGGGCGCGATACCGATGTCACAGATCACCTGACCGGCGTCGATCGTCGCCGAGGTGTTGTTCGTGCGGTCACAGATCACATAGAAGGCCTCGTCGGGCGTACGTCCGAGCAGCGCACCTTGGCGCCACTGGTCGGTCAGGAAACTGCTGACCGAATGCCGAAGGGTGGCCCAGAGACGGTCGTCGTTGGGCTCGAAGACAGCCCAGGTGGAGGACTGGCGGATGGAATCCGACAGGAACGACACCAGACGACGCACATTGAGGTAGCGCCAGTCACGACTACTCGAGCGCGTACGGGCACCCCACACCAACAGGCCTCGGTCGGGGAAGACGCGGAGGCAGTTGACCCCCTTGTCGTTCAGCTCGCCGTGGCGTTGGTCGGTGAGCAGCGTGGGGAGGGACAGCACGCCGCGCAGGTTCTGGTTGGCGGGGGCCTTGAAGACACCGCGCTCGGCATCCGTACGGGCCCACACACCGGCCAGATGGCCGGACGGGACGACGGTGCGCGGGATGCCGTCCACGCCGGGCACATTGACCCAGGGGTAGTACAGCGCCGTGAACGCCGCATCCTCTACGTCCGGGCTCGCCAGATGCCCGAAGAATTGCGGCACATCGGCCGGTGCGGTGTCGGGCGGTGGTTCGAGGAGGGCAAGCCGGTTGCGCATGGTCACGCAGTGGGCGACCACCTTGCCCATGATGTCGGCGCCGACATCTGCCTCGGTGCCCTCGCGCCATACGTCCGGGACGGCGACCATGCTCACGTCCGGCACCGACTTGAGTCCGGCCAGACCCGTGCGTTTGTCGGGGTTGCCGTCGACCTCGTCTGCGAGGGTCTTGTCGGGGTCGAGCCGGAGGACGTAGCAGGATGTTCCTCCGTTCGCGAAGAAACCGTAGACCGCTTCGGGCAGCTGGATCATTCCGGACTGCTCGAAGTATTCGGCGAGGACGGTCAGTTCGCCCTTACGCCGTTTGAGGTCGGCAAGTGCGTTCCCGGCCGTGATCCAGAGCCCGTACGGCCCGGGAAGGGCTTCCGCCACCTTCTGCGCCGCGGCTTCGGCCTCTTTCCTGTCCTCCCCGTCGACGGCTTCGCCGGCCCAGTCGGCGGCCTGTACCACGACGAGGAAGGTGAGTTCTTGCTGGGTGAGGACGGGGGGCTCGCCCGTGGTGGCCTTCTCCGCGAGGTCCCTTCCCAGGCGCTCGAGCTCCGCCTCGGCCTCCGTGATGGCCTCGGACAGCCTCGTCAGCTCCCGCCCTAACGCCTCCACCCCCATCGGGGAGCGGAAGTGGAAGGTGTCCACGAACTCGGACCAGCTGTTGATCCGTACCGGCGGCGTGGGCGCCTGTGGGCCGCGCACGGTGTAGCCGAGGAATGCGGGGGTGGACGTCCCCACCCCGGTGATTGTCCGGACTCCGCTCGAACGCTCCTTGATGAACACTCCGGGTGCCAACGGACCTGAAACCATGCCCTGTTTGCCCCTCTCATCGGGGAATGCGACCCTTCAGCCAACCACTCCCGCGGGGTACGCGCATGCAAACGGAGGAAGGTACGACAGATGACGTAGCGGAATCTCCCTCACACCCCGCCAAGGGAGACCTCCGCTTCCGGCCGCCGACGGCGTCCAGAGCCGCCGCAAGGCGGCGCGCAGCGCGCATTCGCCAACATCCGGCTCTCGCCGCGCCTGGTCATGCACGACGCTCGTGACGTCCATCAGTGGCTGGCCGATCACCGCGTCGACCCCGCGCAGGCAGCCTGGTGGTGCACGTCGAGCAGCTGCCCATCGGAACAGCCTTGCCGTGCTCTGAAAGTCCGACTGGCCCCTGTCGTCTTGACACGGGCCCAGCCGTGCGGGCTTCCGTGCAGGCTCTAGATGAACACCAGGGCGGCCAGACCGAGGTAGACGCCACTGGTCAGGTAGGACAGACGGCGGGCGCGGCGAGGAGTCCCACGGAGTCGACCGGTGAGTGCGGCGCCGATGAGGGCGTAGCAGAGGTCCAGGGCGAGGGCGATGGACAGGAAGACCGCGCCGAGTACAAGCATGCGGGTCCGGGTGTCCGCAGGGGGCAGGCCGGTGGGCAGGAACTGCGGGAGGAAGGCCAGGAAGAAGAGGACGACCTTGGGGTTGAACAGGTTGACGAGGACGGCGTCGCAGTAGAGCCGGAGCAACCGGCGTCGTGCGGGACGGCCGGCGGCGTCGGCGACGCCGACAGCGGGGGGAGGACGGCGGAGCAGCGCACGTACGCCCAGGTGGGCGAGGTAGCCGGCGCCCGCGTAGCGCAGGGCGGTGAAGGCGAGCGGGTGGTCGGCGATGAGCGTCGCCGATCCGCAGACGGCGGCGACGACGTGGAGGAACGTGCCGGTCTCCACGCCGAGGGCCGAGATGATGCCGGCCCGCCGTCCATCCTGCACGCTTCGCGTCACGATGTAGATCAGGTTGGGTCCGGGCACGGCGACCAGGATCAGCGAGGCCAGGACGAAGGCGGCGAGTGAGGTCATCCGCGTTCCAGAGCCGTGCGCATCAGGCCGAGGGGCGGGGCACCGAGATCGAGCAGGGCGTTGTGGAAACGACGGAGCGAGAAGCCGCCGCCCCAGCGTGCCGCGGCCTGCTCGCGCAAGTCGAGGATGGCGAACTTGCCCCAGGTGTAACGGCCGTAGGTGGGGTCGAGCAACCCGCGCCGGGCCTCGTGCAGGGCTGCAGGACCGGTGAGCGAGACGTCCTCGGCGAACCGCGCCGTCGCATCCGACAGGGTCATGGTTCCGGTGTGCAGTCCGATCGCGCAGGCGAAGCGGGTGACTCTGCGCAGCGCGTCCTGGGCGACCGCGACGGCGACGCGTGGGTCGCCGTCACGGAAGCCCTGTTCCAGTGCCAACTCCTCGCAGTAGTGGGCCCAACCCTCGATGAAGGCTTCGGAGTGGAGTGTGCGGCGGACATCGGTCGCCGCCCGGCGCAGCGCCCTGCCGTGGCTGGCATGCCCGGGTGCCACCTCGTGGATAGCCATATTGGGCATCAGGGTCCGGTTGAAGCCGGTCGACAGCCACTGGTCGCTCTCCGCCCTTGACCAGTCGGCGTCCGGGAGAGTGATACGAAAGCTGCTGGGTGCGTCGACCTCGTGGGGCGCGGACGCGAAGAGGCCGGCCAGCGCCCGGCGCTGGGATTCGGGCATCGGCTGGACGTCCACCTCGACATCGTGGTGGGGCACCAGATCGTGCCGCGCGGTCCAGGCGACCGTCTCGTCGACAAGCACCGCGAACTCGTCCAACAGGTTGTCGGCGTCGGGGTGGTCGGCTTGGAGGGCCCGTACGGTGTCGGCGGGCGCAGCCTCGGGGTTGACGCGGCGCAGCGACTCGTAGAGAAGCGCACGCTGACGGTCCCGTCCCGCGTCCACCCTGGCGGACGTCGCGGCGAGGTCGACGGTGCAGGCCTCGGCCGCGCCGAGGAGCCGAGCGAGGGCGGGGCCGCCGAGTGCCGCTGACCGCGGCCCTTCGGCAGCGGCCCGCTCCAGGTGGGCCAGGAGCCGGGCGTGCGCCCGGCCGGCAGCGACGTGGAGGGGGCCGCCCCGGGGATCGAGAAAGGCGGCCAGACCACGTGCGAGCGGCAGCGTGGCGTCGGCCAGCGCCGCAGGCACGCGATCCAGTGCCTCGATGGCCGCGTCCACGGCGTCCGGCCAATGGCGCAACTGGGCCGACCGCGCGGCGTCCCGCTCGGGCTGAGGCGCGTAGGGGCGGTCGTAGCCGGACAGGTCCAGGTTCTCGATGTGCCACAGGGGGTTGCTCCGGTGCAGTTCGAGCTCGCCGAAGCGGACTCGGAGGGCTTCCTCGGCAGCTACTGCGTGCGCCTCGTCGTGCGGGTCCGGGTAGGACTCGGTGCCGGCGGGGCCGCCGAGGGCGGCGAGGCCGCGGCGCACTCCGTCCGGAGACAGGTCCTGAACGGTTCCGTCGTACTCGTGCTTTCCCGCGCTGTCTCTCGCGGCGAAGACGGACAGGTCACAGATCGCTGCCAGCCGGGGGTCAAGGGTCGAGGTGGATGTCATGCCGTTAGCCTCTGACGGCGGCGGCTCGTACTCCCGTGCCAATGGAGGGGAAAGTGGACCGGAATCGTGAGACGTCCGAGCCGGCCGGGCTGATCGACCTGCTGGGCGACTGGAGTTCGGCCGAGGGACCGCTGTACCAGCGGCTCACCGAAGCGTTCGTCCGAGCCGTACGGTCCGGGGACCTGTGCACCGGTGACCGCCTTCCATCTGAGCGGCGGCTCGCCGACGCTCTCTCGGTCAGCCGGGCGACGGTGGTCGCCGCCTACGACGCACTGCGCGGGTCGGGCCTGGTCGAGACCCGTCGGGGCAGCGGCACGCGGGTGTCGGGAGGAGCCGTCGTCCACCGGATTCCGGCGGACGGGCGGGTGCTCGGCGGCCAGGCCACCACGGTGATCCAGCGGCTGGTGGAACAGCCGCCGAACCTCATCTCGCTGGGGCAGGCGGCCGAGGCCGGCGGTCCGGATCTGGCCCAGGCGCTGCTCCACTTGGTCCGCGAGGACCTGCCCGGGCTGATCCTCGACGCGGGCTACCACCCGGCCGGACTTCCCGCGCTGCGAGCAGCGATCGCCGCCCACCACACCGCGCACGGCCTGCCGACCGTGCCCGACCAGGTGGTGGTGACCACCGGTGCCACGCAGGCCGTTACCCTGAGCGCCCAGCTGTACCTCGGACGCGGGTCGACCACGATCGTGGAATCCCCCGGGTGGCCGGGCTGCCAGGACGTCCTCAGAGCGGCCGGCTCACGGCTGGTCGGCGTCGAACTCGACTCCGACGGCATCCGGATCGACCGGCTCGCCACCGCGCTCGCCGAGCACAGGCCCGCGCTGCTCTACCTCATGCCGACCTACCACAACCCCACCGGCACCCTGATGTCCGCCGGACGCCGTCGCCGGGTGACCGAGCTCGCCTCGCTCAGCGACCTCGCGTCCCGCGCCTACTACGACGAGAAGATCAGCCGGGAAGCAAGCGCCACAGCCGGGCACTGCTCTGCCTGGCCAGACGCCGGGTCGACGTCCTGTTCGCCATGCTCCGCGACGACACGTTCCACGAGTCACGACCGGTGGCAGCCGCCGGCTGACAAGGAGCTTCGAACGAGATCTGAGCCCGGACCTCCCCCGGCGGGGGGATGCCTGCGACCGTCCAGGAGGATGTGACGCCGCCGCGCATCGGCAAGCCTGGACGCATGTCCACTGTCCCGAACACCCCTGCTGCTCCGGCTCCCCGTTGGGCGGTCCGAGCCGCACATGCCGCGGCCCTTACCACCGTGCCCTCAGGCCTGTGGCGGATCGCGCTGGCCCTCGGCCTTCCGGTGGGTTACAGCGACTAGGTGCTCCGCCACAACTTCCACATCCCCGGCTGGGGCGTGGTCTACGTGATCGGGCTCAGCGTGGTTTCGGAGGCCTTCGCCCTGCTGACGCTCGGCCTGGTCCGACCCTGGGGCGAGGTGGTACCGCGCTGGATCCCGATCATCGGCGGCCGGCGCGTCCACCCGCTCGCCGCCGTCATCCCCGCTGCCCTCGGCTCACTGGCCCTCGTCTACCTCTGGAGCGACTTCGTGTTCTGGTGGAACACCGAGGAGCATCCAGCGATGCTCACGCCCTGGCACACCATCGTCGGCATCCTCTACCAACCCCTGGTCCTCTGGGGCCCGCTGCTTGCCGCCGTGACCGTCTCCTACTACCGCCGCCACCACTGACCACCGAAGGGCGCCAATCATCAGCCGGCATCCTTCAGCAGTCACAGCTCTCAGACCGATTTCGGGTGGTGATCATGCATAGGGGGAGAGCCGCGCTGGTCGGCATAGTGAGTCTCATGGCCCTGGCCACCGGATGCGCAGGATCCGGTCAGGAGGGGTCCGGCGCCCGGGCCCTACCGACGCCGACCTTGCTACCGCAGAAACTGGACAAGCCCGCCGGCCCGTATCCGGACCTGACCCTGTCGCCGTCGCCGTCGGATGACGCGACCTTCAGCGAGAACCTCGAGTTCGAGCTGCGCTGCAAGACCCTTGAGATGGCCCAGGTACCAGGCAAGACGTCTGCCCAGTGCCCCAAGGACCTTGACTCCGAGGCCGGTACGACGGTGTCGTGTACTGTCACCTACGAGGACCTCAACGTCGTGTGGGACGTGAGGCTTGGGGACAAGACCGAACGCAGTCAAAGGGTCTGCTGCTCACCTTGACCGGCCAGCGCCGCCTTGGCCAAGCGGGGCAGCAGCAGGGTGGAGCGTCGCTGCTGCTACCCGGGCAGCAGGGTGCAGCACGGTACGAGCAGCGGGCAGCGGGCAGCGGGCAGCGGGCAGCAGCAGCGGGGCGGAGTGCAGCACGGCACTGTGGCCGCCGGGCGTTCTGCAGCGGTCGGACGGGAGCCGCTGTGCAGGTGCGATAGGCGGCGCCCACCGGCGATGGCCCGGTGTGCGTCTCGGGCCCGAAGGGCGCCGGGAAGCAACGTAGCCAGGTGCGGCGCCCGGTCAGCGCCGGGCCGGTTTGGCTCCCGTGGGAGCCAAACCGTTCGAGATGTTCGAGCGGCAGCGCGTGTCTCAACGTCCCAGCTGGCGAGGCGAAACGCGCTTGCCCGGGGAAAGGGCTGGGACTGTCCCAGCAAATCGGACAGATCGGGCGTGATGGGGCACGGCTGGGACAGGCGTTGTCCCAGCCCCGTCCCACCCTGCGCAGCCGATCTCTCAGCTTGACGTTTAACGTCAATGCCGTTGATTTAAGGGTCTGATGTAGCTTCGGCGGCTTGGATGATCTTGACGGCCCGGGGTGGTGTCCTGGTCGGCTGGACGGGCGGTGTCCTGATGGGGTTCCAGGCCAGGAACTTCGACATCTTGCGTTTGACCTGCCGGAGAACGGTGCGGAGCCAGCGGGGCGGGTTGATCTCCTGCCAGATCTCGGTGCAGAAGTGGGCGACCTCGACTGACAGGTGGTCAGGGGGAAAAATCGCCGGTCAGCGCGGTGGCGCTGCGGTGTGTGGCTCTCAGGGCGGCGGCGAAGGACAGCCGGTCGGGATCGATCGGGCTGGTATGGCGAAGAGCGGCGGTGTACATCAGGGACCGCAGTGCGGTGTGGACGGCCAGGTGCGCTTAGATCTCCTGCTCGACGAGGTCGGGGCTCTTGCTGGTCAGCACGTTGCCGGAACCGATCTGGGTGGCCTTCCACTCCGCCAGGGTGGTCTCCACTTCCCATCGCTCGGTGTAGAGGGCGGCCAGTTCCCGGGCCGGGGCCGCGGTCGGGTCCAGGAGTGTGGTGGCGAGCCGGTAGTGCTCGTCCGGGTCCCGGCCGGGGTCGTCGAGGACGTACTCCACGACCCGTACGGGCACGTCCTCGACGGGTTGTTTGCTGCGTCCGCGTCCGCCGTGCACGGTGGCGATCCACGAGCCGTCCGCGAGAACCTCCCCGGGTTGGAGCTTCCAGAGCCTCGACACCCGCCACAACAAGGCGGCGCCGGTGGCGGCGAGTTGCTTCCACAGGTGCACCCCTGGCAGCCCCCGGTCGGCCAGGACGAGCATCCCCGGCCGCAGGCCGCGTGCGAGTTCGGCGGCCAGGTCCCGTTCCGAGGTCCGGAAGCCTCCGATCTCGGCGTCGATGACCACGTGGGTGCCCGACTCGATGAGCACCACGACCCGCGCGAGCGGATACCCCGACGGACCGTGGCCCGTCCGGGCTTTGGGCCGGCCGAACCGCTCCTCGTTCGCCGGCGTGTCGGCGATCTCCAGCATGGTCCCGTCGACGGCCATCAGCCGCAGGCCCTGCCAGTACGCTCCTGGCGTCGCCTCGGTTGCCACGCCCGACCCGACCTGCGCGAGCAGCTCCCGAAAGGGCTCGGCGCCCGGGTTCTTGCGCCCCCGGAAGACCGCCGCCTCTGTCAACGGCATTGTGCTTAAAAATCAAGCCAGTGAGGTCGACTGCCGACAAGGGTGGTCGCGCGTTGGCGAACGTACCCCGCGACCGTTGCACGGCTCATTCCACTGCACCGCTCATTCCGCGGCGGGGACGCGGATTCCTTCCCAGACCAGCCGGCGTTCCCGCTGCGGGTCCACCTCGATCCGCAACGGATGGTCGATGATGCGCGTGTTCCGTTGCGCCACCGTGTATTCCGGCCAGGAGGCGAGCGGCCGGCCGGTACGGGCGAAGGCCAGCCAGTTGTCCTGGACCTCGTCCTGTACGGCGCGAAATCCCTGCCGCCCGCCGGCCAGCGTCAACAGCCGCACTGGCACACTGTCGACGCCACCGAACACCGGCAGCAGTTCGATCCCGTGAACGGCCCCCAAACCGGCACGGCGCAACGCGCGCGGTGCGAAGTCGAAGCGGTAGCAGAACGTGGGAGCCCGGCCGCTGTGCCCTTCGAGCACCGCCTGCACCGGTCGCCACAGCACGAAGTCCGTGCTGACCCCGACCGCGGCCGCCCGCTTCGGATAACCGGGGTAGGCGGCGACCACCCGCTCGTGGTCGGCGCCGCAGCGCTCCAGCGCGGCGCGCAGCACGGGCGCGGTGGTCGGCACGGTCGCGTCGAACCGGGACAGGGCGCATTCATCGCGATTGGTGCCGACGATCAGCGGCACCGCCTGCGCGCTGCCCGCGGTGATGGCGTCCAGCGGGTCCAGCGGCAGAAAGCCGCCGTCGACCACCGGTGCGATCGGGTAGCTGCCGGGAAAGGCCCGCACCACATCCCGCAGCGCCCGTTCGGCGGCCCGGCAGAGGTCCTTCGCAGCCACCGTGGTCAATGCCTGCGTCGCGGAGTCCGGGGCGACGCCGAGCCGGCCGAGGAGCCGACGGGCGAACCGCCGGGCCTCCTCGACATCCACGGCCGCCCAGTCCGCGGCCGGGCTCTGCGCGATCGCGCGGTGGAACAGCCCGGCCGCGGCCGGGGTCACCATCAGCGTCAGCACCGCGTCCGCGCCCGACGACTCGCCGAAGACGGTGACGTTGTCCGGATCGCCACCGAAAGCGGCAATGTTGCGACGCACCCACCGCAACGCCGCCACCTGGTCCCGCAAGCCGAGACTCGACTCGAAAGGCCGGTCAGCCGTGGAGAACTCGGTGAAGTCGACATAACCGAGTGCGCCCAGCCGGTAGTTGAGCGTCACCACCACCGCATCGCCGCGCGCCGCCAGCGAGTCACCCGGATACCGGGCCGCGGTGTCGAAGACGTAACCACCACCGTGGACGAAGACCAGCACGGGCCGCGACCGCGCCGAGGGATCCGGGGGCGCGGTCACGTTCAGAGTCAGGCAGTCCTCGCCGGTCCGGCGCAACCCCACCATCGGGTTGCGGCGCTGTACGGCCGCGCACCCGAACCGAGTGGCGTCGCGTACGCCCACCCACGGCTGTACCGGTTGCGGTGCCCGCAACCGCAACTCCCCGACCGGTGCCGCCGCGTAGGGAATCGACCGCCACTGCAACGCGCGCGGAGCCCGGCGACCGCGGACGACGCCGTCCGCGGTCTCGACATCAGTCGCGAACATCGTGCCTCTCCTCGTCCAAAACACTGAGGGACCCCGCGCTTGTTGATGACACGTTGACAAACTCGGCCGCTCCGGCCGGCCCCGCACGCAGGACACACTGGAACTCATCGGCGAAGCCGGCCGCGAACTCCGCGGGAAACCGATCCGCCCACACCCACACGTTCAACCGCACTCCGCCATCGGCGGCTTACCACGCCTCGGTCTTCGTGCGTGCCGTGCCTGGATGTCCGCGCGCGCGGCGGCGCCCCCTGTTCTCCGGGACCGCTCCACCGGCCGAGGAGGTCTGCGATGTGCACGAGCTCGTCCAGGCCGAGGGGTGCGTCCACGTGATGAGCCGACCGGCTCATTTGATCGTTTGGCTCTCTCCGTTCTCGTCGCGGGGCCGCGCGGTCCCGTCGGGGCTGTCCACGCGGCTCCGGTCGTGCCAGGCGTGCTCCCATTGGCGGGTCAGCGCCGGGTAGACGACCAGGTGACGGAAGGGCGCGATGGCTGCCATGTAGAGCCGGCCGAAGGTTCCGTTGGGCTTGACCAGGACGGCCATGCGCAGCTCGTGCTCGCCGTTGTCGGCCGGGACCCACCCGAGGTGCATGATGGTGTGCACGGTCTTGTTCGCCAGCTCGCGGGCGCTCTCGGCGTCCAGCTCGTAAACCGCTTTGAGCGGCATGTCGGCGCTGTCCGGGCCGCGTGGAGCGTCGCGGAGGTCCTGGGGCATGCGGTCCCGCAGCGAGGCGACCCTCGCACCGATACACGTTGACGGCCTGTCCCAGCCGAGAAGCGCGCCGAGCTTCCACCGGGCAGCGAACAGCGCCCGCACCGGCCAGGGCGCCTTCTTCGGCCCCCCGGCCGCCCACAGCGCGGCGAGCACCACCGGGAAGTCGTGGGGTCCGGCCCCGGGGGTGCGGAACGCCCACACGTCCTCCACCCGGAAGTCGGGCGCGATCTCGTGGATCCGCCACGGCTGCCCCGTGTGCGCGGCGACGGGGAGCTTCCTGGACATCACAACCTCCCCGTCACCGCGACACCAGGAAGTGGACCAGGCGGGGCTTGACCTCCAGATCGCTCAAGCCGTCGGGCGTCGCGCCCAGCTCGCGGGCGGCGTCGGACGTCGCCCGGAACGCCTCCTCGGACTCGAACGCGCCGGTGGTGACGACCGCGTCGCCGTCGGGCGTGGCCCAGACCCCGACGGACAGGAAGCCCGGCTGCGTCCGCATGACGTCGGCGACCTGGTGGCAGAGGCCGACGAACTCCTCGAAGTGCTCAGGGGTCGGGTAGTGGTAGGCGACGAATCCGTATGCCATGACGCTGTCTCCTCTGCCTCATCTGCCTTATGCGGTGGCGTACAAGACTGACGCTAACGCCCTGTTACGCGGTGGCTTATAGGTCTTAGGTATGAGACGCCTAGCTCTCGGGAGGGAGAGGACCCACCCCTGCGGGAGCACCCCGCACGCCACGCGAGAAGTGGGTCGAGGAGGACCTGCGGGCGACGGCCCCAGGATCGGTCCTCGTGCTTGTACGGATGCTCTACCTGGTCGCCACGCGGGTCTTCGCGTGGCTGGTCCTGCTAGCCCGGTCCTCCGCGGCCAAGGACACGGAGATACTGATCCTGCGGCACGAGATCGCGGTGCTGCGCCGTCAGGTCGCCAGGCCCAAGCCCGGCTGGGCGGACCGAGCGCTGCTGGCCGCGATGGCCCGCGTGCTGCCGCGAGCCCTGCGCGCGCAGGGGATCGTCTCCCCGCTCACCCTGCTGGCCTGGCACCAGCGCCTGGTCAAGAAGAAGTGGACGCAGCCGCCGTCACCGGGACGCCCACCGCTGGCGGCAGAGCTGCGCGACCTGATCACCCGGCTCGGCGTGGAGAACCCCCGCTGGGGATTCCGCCACGTGTACGGCGAGCTGCGCCGCCTCGGGCACCGCGTCAGCGACCGTACGCAGGGTGCTCCGCGGTGCCGGGCTCGGGCCGGCACCGCGGCACCGTGCCGCTCGCGGCGAGTGGCGCGCATTCCTCCAAGCCCGGAGCAGCGGGGTGCTGGCCACGGACTTCTTCCACGTGGACACGATCGCACTCAAGCGCCTCTACGCGCTGTTCGTCATGGAGGTACGCATACGCACCCGCCGGGTGCACATCCTGGGCGTGACTGCCGATGGGTGCCGACAACCCTGTCACCTACGCTGAGCTGCAGCTTGAGGGTCACGGTGTGATCACATCGAGAGTGCTCGTGACCCCATCGGCCCACGCTTGGGATCGTGACGTTCCGTCTGGTCCACTGATTCGGCTGCCTCTTGTTCAGCTGGCTGCGGCTGCTGGCGCGATCCTCCGCGGCCAAGGATGTGGAGATACTGGTGCTCCGGCGCCAGCTGGCCGTCCTGCAGCGCAGCAGCCCCAAGCCCGCTTTCAGCTGCGGAGACCGCGCGGTGCTCGCTGCCCTGCTCAGGCTCCTGAGCAAGCGTCGCCGGTCGGCGCTGAAGTTGCTGGTCACCCCGCGTACCGTGCTGTGTTGGCACGCGAGGTTGGTCGCGAGGAAGTGGACCTATCGGCACCGAGACCCGGGTCGCCCCGCCAAGCCCGAGGCACTGCGGGCTCTGGTGCTGCGCCTGGCCCGCGAGAACGACGGATGGGGGTATCGCCGGATCCACGGCGAACTGCTCAACCTGGGCTGGAAGGTCGCCGCCTCCACCGTCTGGGAGATCTTGAAGCAGGCCGGGGTCGACCCGGCGCCCCAGCGCGCCGACCGCTCCTGGTCCCGATTCCTCGCCGCCCAGGCCCAAGGGATCATCGCCGTCGACGTCCTCCACGTGGACACCGTATGTCTGAGACGCGTGTTCGTCCTGTTCTTCATCGAGCACGGCACCCGGCGCGTGCACATCGCCGGCGTCACCCGCAACGTCACCGCCGAGTGGGCCACCCAACAGGCCCGCAACCTGCTGATGGCCCCGGACGACGTGGGCGCCGCCGGCATCCAGTACCTGATCCGCGACAACGCTGGCTACTTCACCGAGGGCTTCGACGCGGTCTTCACCGCCATTGGCGCCCGCGTGGTGCCGATCCTTGCGGGCGTGCCCCGGATGAACGCAATCGCCGAGCGCTGGGTCGGATCATGCCGCCGCGAGGCCACCGACCGGATCCTGATCACGGGAGAGCGACACCTGCGCCTCGTCGTCACCGAGTACGCCAGCCACCACAACGAACATCGGCCTCACCGATCACTCGGACAACGCCCCCCCGACAACGTCGGCACGCCCGAACCGCCCTCCGCCAATGACCAATCGCGTGTCATCCGGCGCGACCGCCTCGGCGGCCTCATCCATGAATACGCCCAGGTCGCATAGGGTGACAGGGGTTGTCGGCACGCACAGGAGTCCGGATGGAATACCGGGTCCACACGAATTCCCAGATGCCTGGCCACAAGCGCCTGGGCGACCCGGTCGGCGACCGTGGGAATGCCGAGCATTCTCATGCCGCCGCCATGCTGTTTCGGAATTTCCACCGCGCGTACCGGAGGCGGGAAGTACGTCCCCGACGACATTCGGTTCCAGATCTTGTAGAGGTTGCTCTGCAAATCGGCCTCGAAATCGGCGATTGACTGCCCGTCCACGCCGGCGCGCCCTTGTTTCCCTTCACCTCACACCAGGACTCCCAAACCTCCCGCTTCGAGATATCGAACGGCTTGCCTCGTACTTTCAGCTCGTTCACCCAGCTCCTCCCGGGCACTCCGGTTGACTGACCGAACAACAGCCACGGATGACCCGGCCCCTTCGCTCCACCCCCATTACAGGGGCCTCAGCGCTACTACGAGCCGGTCCGCCGGCGCACCCCGCGACGGTACTCACGCCCTACGGGGAACTCCCGACTCGGGCTCTCCCTCTTGCCGTCCTCGGGGACGGGCGGTGTCGGGGCACGCCTTCTCACGTTCCACGTAGGAGCAACAGACCAGGATCGCGTCGCCTTCATGCCGGACACCGCCTGGCCAATAGGCGGGCTCCCGCCAGGCTTATCCCGGGACCGTTCCAACACCCCGGTTTCGATGTCGTCCTACCCAATTTCGACACGTCAGCAGCGATTCGCTTGCGCTCGCCTTCCTGGCCCCCACCTGACGCCTCGAAGACGCCTTTTCCTCGATCGCTCACCACGACGGTCTTCAGCCAACGCGGCCACATACAGTCACCAGCTCCCGACGCCGAGCAGCCTCCGGCCCCGGCGTCTAACCATGAAACCGTGAGACGAATGTGAGAAGCAGGCCCGGAAGCACGCCGAAGGCCGCTCCCTCGCGAACGAGAAAACGGCCTCTGACCTGCGACAATGGGGCGAACCCTTGTCGGGACGGCGGGATTTGAACCCACGACCCCTTGACCCCCAGTCAAGTGCGCTACCAAACTGCGCCACGTCCCGGTGCTTGTCCGGCCCGGGGTTTTCGCCCTGGCCGACCGCGCACGAGAACAATACCGCACTTCACGCGGTGCTCGCGCGCGGTTCCCGGGCAGGGGGCCGGGGGCGGCGGGGGCCTGAGGCCGGTCCGGTCGACGAGCAACTGTTCGATCATGGAGGCCGCGGTGTTGACCGTGGGCGTGTGCGGCATGCAACCATCTACCCCTTCGGCCGGCGATCACCGCCCGCCGAAGCCTGTCGAACCGCGCAACTCCACCACAGCTGGAGGACAGTTGGACATCACCGGCCCCGCCCCCACCCCCGCCTCCGGCTCCGACCTCTCCCGACGCCGGTTTCTGCAGGCGGCTGCCGGTACCGCCGCCGTGGCCGGGGCGGGGGTCGCCCTGCCCGTGGAGACGGCAAGCGCCGCGGGCGGCGGTGCGCGGTCGGTGGTGCTGTCGTTCACCGGGGCCACCAACGGGGCGGGCAGCCTCTCCCCCGCCGGGGACCGGCTGATCGCCGAGGTGCAGAACGTCCTGTGGTCCGTCCCCCGGAAGGGTGGCGACGCGGTGGCGATCACCCCGGCCGACCTCGAGCCCACCCGGCCCGTCCACTCCCCCGACGGCAGACAGCTCGCGGTGTGCGCCTACCGCGGCGGCGGCTTCCACATCTGGACGCTGCGCACCGACGGGTCGGGGCTTCGGCAGCTCACCGACGGGCCCTGGGACGACCGGGGCCCTTCCTGGTCGCCGGACGGCACGCGGATCGCCTTCGCCTCCGAGCGGGGCGGCGACCCGGTGGCCGGGAGCCCGTACCGGGTGTGGGTGGTGGACGTGCGCAGCCGGGCGTTGACGCAGGTCACCGGGGTGCAGGGGCAGGAGGGCCCGGCGCAGGACGGGGCGTGGGAGGACTTCGACCCCGTCTGGTCGGCTGACGGCACACGGCTGCTGTTCGTACGCGCCCGCCTCGCGGGGACCGCTCTGGAGGCCCGTACGGTGGCGTCCGCGCCGGCCGACGGGCGGGGGCCGGTGCGCGTCGAGCACACCGAGAGCGCCGCCGCGCAGGTGATGACGCCGGCGGTCTCGCCCGGCGGGCGGCTGGCCTATCTGCGGACGACCGCCTCGCCCGCCGCCTCCTGCACGCTCGTCGTGGACGGTGCGGTGGTGCGCGTCGAGGGGGACGTGGAGCCCGTGCCGCCGCGGTGGGTCTCCCGCGAGGAGCTGCTGCTGACCGTGAGCGGGGAGTTCCGGATCATCCGTCCGGAGGTCGCCTCCGGACAGACGTCCGGCATCGCGACGGCCACCGCCACCATCCCCTTCGCCGCCAAGCTGCCGCTCGACCGGCCCCGATACCGGGTCAAGCAGTACGACTTCGGCACCGGCGGCCGGGCCCGCCCGGTACGGTCCCTGCACCTTCCGGCGCTCTCCCCCGACGCCCGGCAGGTGGCCTTCGCCGCGCTGAACGCGCTCTGGATCGCCGACGTCTCCGGCGGCCGGGCGCCCCGCCAGGTCGTACGGGCCGAGCCGACCCGCTATCTGCTGGGTCCGTCCTGGTCGCGCGACGGGCGGGCGCTGATCTACGCCGACGACCGCGACGGGCTGCTCGCCGTGCGCCGCCGCGATCTCGCTTCCGGCGAGGAGACCGTGCTGGCGGACGGCGGGCGCGTCAGCCCTGCGCTGTCGCCGGACGGCACCCGGCTGGCCTGCCTGGACATGTCCGGGCGTCTCGTCGTGCGCGATCTGGCCGCCGGCACCGAGCGGGTCCTGGCCACACCGCTGGGCGGCGGCGGGCTGCCCGGCAGGCCGAGCTGGTCCCCAGACGGCCGCTTCGTCGCCTTCTGCGACCGCAACCGTCTCAACCAGCGCTTCCGCGAGGGCTACAACCTCATCCGCATCGTCGACGTGGCGAGCGGCGCCGCCCGGCTGCACGCGATCGCCCCGCACGCCTCGGTCTCCGACCGCTACGACTCCGGCCCCGCCTGGTCCCCCGACGGCCGCTCGATGGCGGTGATCAGCGAGTCCGCGCTGTGGCTGCTGCCGGTACGGGGCGATGGAACCCCCGCCGGGGAGCCGCGCCGCCTGACGGACGAGGCGGCCGACCATCCGTCCTGGTCCGGCGACTCGCGCCACATCCTCTATCTGTCCGCGGGCAAGCTGCGCCTGCTGGACACCTCCGGCGGCACCGCCCGCACGCTGCCCGTCACCCTCGACTACCGCCGCCCCGCCCCCGCCGACACGGTCGTGCACGCCGGGCGGCTGTGGGACGGCACCGGTAAGGCGGTGCGGGAGGACGTCGACCTGGTGGTCCGGGACGGCCGGATCTCGGCCGTCGAGCCGCACCGCGCACGCCGCGCGGCACTGCGCACCGTCGACGCCTCCGGCAAGACCGTGATCCCGGGGCTTTGGGACGCACACACACATCCCTGGCAAATCACCTACGGCGGCCGCCAGACCGCCCTGCAGCTGGCCTACGGCATCACCACCGCCGTCTCCTTCGGCGGAGCGGCCTACGAGCAAGCGCGGATCCGCGAGGCGGTGGCCGCCGGGGCACTGGCCGGGCCGCGTCTGCTCACCGCCGGCGAACTGCTGGACGGCTCCCGGGTCGCGTACAGCATGGGCCGGGCGCACCGCACCCGCGAGGGGCTGCGCCGCTCGCTGGCCCGCGCCTCGGCCCTGGACTGGGACTTCGTCAAGACGTACGTGCGCGCGCCCGGCTGGGTGATGGAGGAGGCGGCGCGCTTCGCGCACGAGCGCCTCGGGGTGCGCTCCGGGAGCCATCTGTGCTCGCCGGGCGTGCAGCTCGGCCAGGATCTGACGACCCATCTCCAGGCCACGCAGCGACTGGAGTTCGGGCACGCCACGACGGCGACGGGCCGGGCGTGCCAGGACCTGACGGAGATCTACACGGCCGCCGACTTCCATCTGATCGCCACGATCTTCACTTCGGTGCCCCTGCTCGGCTCGGATCCGGAGCTCGCCCGGGACGCGCGGGTCACCGCGCTGATGCCGCCGTGGGACGTGGAGCTCGTGAGGCAGACCGCCGCCGCGGCGCCCACGGAGGAGCAGCTGTCCACGCTGCAGCGGGAGATCGAGGTCTACCGGCGGGTGCTGGCGGGCGGCGGACTCGTCGCGCTCGGCACGGACGCGCCGCTGGTGCCGGTCGGGCTCTCCCTGCACCTGGGGCTGCGCGCCCTGCACCAGTACGGGCTGTCGGCGGCCCAGGCCCTGCACACGGCGACGGTGCTGCCCGCGCGGGTGTTCGGCGCGGAGAAGGATCTGGGCACGCTGGAGGCCGGGAAGCTGGCCGATGCCACGATCGTCGACGGCGATCCGTTCGCCGATTTCTCCACGCTGATCCGCACCGAATCCGTGCTGCGGGGCGGGACGCCGGTGCGGCAGAGCGAGCTCGTGGGCGCGTACGAGCGGACGTGCCGCCCGGCCGTGCGGCACGGGGACGAGCACCCGGACTGGCTGGAGGTCGGGCGGCAGCTGCGGCGCGATTCGTGCTGCGACATGGAGGTCCACGCGCACTGACGGCCGTCCCGTCCGCTCGCGCGGGCGGGCCCGTAACTCCGCCGCCGGATAAAGGAGATGCCGGACACCCCTCACCGAAGTAATGTCTGCTCGCGGTGGTTGGCTATTACTTCGGGAGGGCTCGATGGTTCCGGAACTGACGAGGATCTGGGTGGACGGCTGGGCCTTGTCGCGGCGCAGGCCCCGGGCGGCCCGGACGCCCTGGGGGTTCTACATCGAGGTGGACAGCCCGGGCCAGGTGGGGCGGCACGTGCTGCCCGACGCCCAGGGGCCGTTGGTGCGCGCGGCCGCGTCTTCGGTGACCGTGCCGGACACCTGGATCAAGGTGCCCATGGATCCGGACGAGGCCGCGCAGTGGCTCCCCGAGGGCTGGGTGGCGGACAAGGCGGAGACGGGCCATCTGATGGCCGTGGACCTGTCGCCCACCCACCCGGTGGCGCCCGCGGGGTACACCGCCTCCGTGGAGACCGGCGACGGCGTCACCCACGTCCGGGTGCTCGACGCGGCGGGCGCCTTGGCGGCCAAGGGTCAGGTGGCCCACCTCGGCCGGGCCGCGGTCGTCGACCGCGTCGAGACCGGGCAGGCCCACCGCCGCCGCGGGCTCGGCGGATTCGTGATGCGCACGCTCACCGACCGCGCCGTGGCGGAGGGCGCGGACCTCGCCGTCCTGGGGGCCACCGACGAGGGGCGCGCGCTGTACGAGACCCTGGGCTGGAAGGCACACGCTCCGCTGGCGGCGTGCATCTACCGCCCCCAGGGCACCTCTTAGGCCTGGAGCACGACCTTCGGTTCCTCGGGCAGCTTCGGCCACTCGCACGCGGGGGCCGCCGCGACCGCGCGCCACCAGGGGTCCAGCGGCAGGCCCGCGGCGGGCTCGAACGGCCGGCCCGGGCACGGCACGGCGATCCGGGCGCCCAGCTGCGCGGCCGCCGCGACCGAGCCCTCCGCAGGTTCCTCCCACGGGTGCGGCGCGAGGTTGAAGGTGCCCCAGTGGATGGGCAGCATGACCCCGGCCCCGGCGTCGCCGCCCTGGAGGTCGACGTGCGCCCGCATACCCTCTTCCGGCGTCATGTGGATGTCCGGCCAGAACTCGCTGTACGCGCCGATCTGCACCATCGTGGCGTCGAACGGGCCGTACTGCTCGCCGATGTCCGCGAAGCCGGGGAAGTAGCCGGTGTCACCGCTGTGGAAGATGCGGTGCTCGGGACCGGCGACCACCCACGAAGCCCACAGCGTGTGCTGGGTGTTGCGCAGCGCCCGGCCGCAGAAGTGGCGGGCCGGGGTGGCGGTGAGGGTGAGCCCCGCGACGTGGGTCGACTCGTGCCAGTCGAGTTCGGCGATGCGGTCGGCGGCCACACCCCAGTGCTCCAGGTGGGCGCCGACGCCCAGCGGGACGACGAAGGCCGTGCCCGTCCGGGCCAGCGCGCGGACGGTCGGCATGTCCAGGTGGTCGTAGTGGTCGTGCGAGATCACCACCGCGTCCAGCGGGCCGGTCTCGGCCAGCGGCATCGGCACCGGGTGCAGCCGCCGGGGGCCGGCGAAGGCGAACGGCGAGCAGCGCTCGCCCCAGACCGGGTCGAACAGCACGCGGGCACCGTCGATTTCGGCCAGCACGCTGGAGTGGCCCAGCCAGGTGAGCCGCAGTCCCGAGGCGGCGGGCACGGCCAGGTCGGCGACCGTGGTCGGGTGGACGGGCACGGCGTGCGCGGGGGCGCGGCGGACGCGCTCCTCCTTGCGGAAGTAGGTGGGCAGGAACGCCAGCATGGAGGCGCTCGGAGTCCGCCGTGCGCCCTCGGGGTTGACGAACACGCCGTTCGCGAAGTGCGGCGACCGCCTGATGCGTGCCATCCGCTCCCCCGCCGGGTCCGCTCCGAACGCGGCCGGGCGCAGGGCGTCGAGCGGTGAACTGGTCGGGCGGAAGCCGGTCACGGCACCTCCAGGAAGGGGAGAGCGGGTCACCTCATTATCCGCGCCGCGCCCGGGGAGCCTTGCCGCGGCCCGGGCGCCGCCCGGGCCCACCCCCGTTGTGCCGGGGCCCGGACGGCGCCGTACCTCCCCCGTACGGCCGAGGCCACTGTGCAGGCACACCGGCCCCCGGCGCATCCGAATTTCCGTGCGCGCCCGGCCGCCCGGCCTACAGCCCGCTCACCCGCAGCGTGACGTTCAGCCTTCCGGACAGGCCCAGGGCGGGCGGCGAGGTGCCGGGACGGGTGCGCGGCACCCCGTGGTAGGCCAGGCGGGACGGGCCGCCGAAGACGAAGAGGTCGCCGCTGCGCAGCTCGACGTCGCGCCAGGGGCGGCCGCGGCCGGCGCTGTTGCCGAGCCGGAAGACGCACGCGTCGCCGAGGCTGAGCGAGACGACGGGCGCACCGGACTTCTCGTCGCTGTCGCGGTGCAGGCCCATCGTGGCCCCGCCGGCCGCGTCGTAGAAGTTGACGAGCGCGATGTCGTACGGCTCGGGGCCCGCCTGCCGTCCGAACGCCCTGGCCACCGCCTCCCGGGCCAGCTCGCCCAGCCACTGCGGGAACGGCTTGACCGGGGCGCCGTCGCCGTCGACGACGGTACGGGCGTAGCCGTAGGGGAACCAGTGCCATCCCAGGCAGACCGTCCGCACCGACATCTCGCCGCCGCTGGGCATCCGTACCGTCCGCAGGCCCGCGGGCGGCTTGGCCCACTCCCGGCAGGCGTCCAGCAGCCGGCGCTGCGCCGCGAGGTCCAGCCAGCCGGGGACGTGGACGGCGCCCGGAGCGATCTCGGCGGGCGGGCGCGGGAAGAGCTCGTCGTCCATGCCGGCCAGCCTAGGCGCGGGGTCCGACACTCGGCCGGGATGCCCTCTGACCTGCGGTTTCAAATTTCTTCCGGCGGGATGTCACAAACGGGCCGGGCCGCACCGTCGTAGGGGTGACAGCAACCGCACCACCCATTCGCGAAAGGCGTCCGGCCATGGCCCGCATCTCCCTCGACCCGCCCCGCACCCTCCTCGTCCGCCTCGTGCGGTGGTACAGCAAGCGCACGTACGGCAAGGTCCTCGACCCGCTGATGGCGCTCGCCCACCACCGCAAGGTGATGATGACGACGTCGCGCTTCGAGATGTCGATCGCGCGCTGGAAGAAGGTCGACCCCGGCTTGAAGAACCTCGCCGAGATGGCGTCCGCCGCGGCCATCGGCTGCACGTGGTGCATGGACTTCGGCTACTGGCTGAGCCACAGCCACGGCATGGCGCAGGAGAAGCTGCGAGACGTGCCGCGGTGGCGGGACAGCGACGTCTATACGCCGCTGGAGCGCGACGTCCTGGAGTACTCCGAGGCGATGACCGCCACGCCGCCCACCGTGGAGGACGAGCTGGTGGAGCGGCTGCGGCGGCAGCTCGGCGACGCCGGGCTCGTGGAGCTGACCGCGATGATCGCGGTGGAGAACCACCGCTCGCGCATCAACGCGGCCCTGGGGCTGCACAGCCAGGGGTTCAAGGACAGCTGTGACGTCCCGGCCCGCCCGGGCGCATGACGCCCGTCACTTCTTGCAGCCCACACCGCCGTAGAAAATGGTGTTGTTGAGCTCCTCCGCATCGGGCACCGGGCCGTCCGGGCGCCACAGCGGCACGCGGACCAGCCCGGGGTCGAGGAGTTCGAAGTCGCCGAAGAGCGGCTCGACGGCCGCGCGGCCGCGCAGGCTGAGGGCCGCGGTGGCGTTCTTGTAGACATTCACCACGCCGTCCCGGGCCTGGACGTCGGTGCGCCCGGCCGCGTAGCCCTCGTAGGGCTCCTCGGTCGCGTGGGAGAGGACGAGCCGGCTGCCGGAGGGCAGCGCCCGGCCCAGGGCGGCGACGATGCCGGCCGGGTCCTCCTCGTCCTTGACGAAATGCAGGACGGCGACGAGCAGCAGCGCCACCGGCTCCCGGAAGTCGATCAGATCCTGGACGACGGGGCTGTCCAGGATCGTCTCCGGCTCCCGGACGTCCGCGTGGACGAATCCGGTGCCGCCCGCGTGCGTGAGCTTCGCCCCGGCGTGGGTGGCCACGATCGGGTCGTTGTCGACGTAGGCGACGCGGACGCCGGGCGCCGCCTCCCGTGCCACCTCGTGGGTGTTGGGGGAGGTGGGAATGCCGGTGCCGATGTCGATGATCTGGCGGATGCCGCTGTCCACCGCCTCGCGCACGGCCCGGTGCAGGAAGGCGCGGTTGGCGCGGGCGGAGAGCCGGACCTGGGGGTGGACCTCGATGACGCGCTCCGCGGCGGCGCGGTCGACCTCGTAGTTGTCCCAGCCGCCGAGGTAGTAGTCGTACATCCGGGCCGGGTGCGGCCTGCTGGTGTCGATCTCCTCGGCCGAGAAGCCCTGCCCCGACATGCTGTGCTCGATCACGCCCTGTTCCCTTCGGTACGCATCTGGTGCGGGCCCGCCTACTCGGCGGCGCTCACGCTCGGGCCGGCCAGCAGGAAGTCGGCCTCGCCCGCCTTGGCACCCCGGATGAAGCTCTCCATCTCGTGGTGTGTGTAGATCAGCGCCGGCCCCGCCGGGTCCGTGGACTGTCTCAGCGCCACCCGGCCGTCCCCCAGCCGCATCACCTCGACGCAGCTTCCGCCGTTGCCGCCGCTCCACGGCTTGCTCCAGCCCTCGGTGCCGAGGTCGGTCGCGGGCATGCCGTTGTATATGTGGTCCAGATCCATGGCTTTTACATTTCCTTACGAATGCCACCCAGGATTGCCTTGGTGGTGTGTGCCGGCGCGGCCTGCGCGCACATGCGGTCCAGCGCCTCGAGGAAGGCCGAGACGTCGTCGCGCTGGTCGAAGTACGAGGCGCCGACGAGGTTTTCGGCGTAGGCGATGTCCGGAAGCTCCTGGATGGGGAACCGGAAGATGTGGAAGGGGCCGTACATCGCCGGATGCGGCCCGGCGGCGAACGGCATGAACTGCAGCCGTACGTTGGGCAGGTCGCTGACCTCGATGAGCCGGTCGACCTGGGCGCGCATGACGTCCGGGCCGCCGATGGGCCGCCGCAGCACGGTCTCGTCCATCACCACCCACAGCAACGGCGCCCGGTCCCGGGTGAGCAGGGCCTGGCGTTCGCGGCGGACGGCCACGGCGCGGGCGACGTCGGCCTCCGGGGCGTGCGGCATGCCGGC
Source organism: Streptomyces olivoverticillatus (assembly GCF_014203555.1). Taxonomy (GTDB): domain Bacteria; phylum Actinomycetota; class Actinomycetes; order Streptomycetales; family Streptomycetaceae; genus Streptomyces; species Streptomyces olivoverticillatus. The sequence continues at coordinate 99,560 of NZ_JACHJH010000010.1, forward strand.
GCGGAGCACCGCCCGCGCGTAGTCCTCGGTCTGCAACAGACCGGGGATGTAGTGCGGTTCGTAGGCCCGGATGAGGTTGGCCTCCTGCTCCAGGCTCACGAACGCGCTGAACCACTCGGGCAGCACGTCGCGGAAGCGGTGCCACCAGCCGGGGCGGTTGGCCTCGCGGGTCAGGGCGAGGAAGCCCTCGACCTCCTGCGGGTCGGTGACCCCGTAGACATGGAGCAGCTTCTCCACATACGGGATCTTCAGTCCCACTTCGGCCTTTTCCATGCGCCGGACGGTGGCGTGCGTGACGTCCAGGGCACGGCCCGCCTCCTCGAAGGAGAGCCCGGCCTTCTCCCGGAGGTCCTGGAGCCGCTTGCCGAGCACGACCCTCAGGACGGTCGGGGCGCCTGCCGGCCGCGCGTCCGCCACTGTCCATCCCCTCCAACTGCCGTGCCGGGCACCGGCCTACACCCCGTGCATATGCCAGCAGTGTGCCACGCGGGGCGTGGAGCCGACAGACTGTCCTTGCGATTCTGCAATTTACAGATTGAACCTTGCCACAGATGAGCCACATCGCACATAGTTGCGGAGTGGTCCCCTCCCAAGACGCACCCTCGCTCGGGCACCGCGGCGGTTTCCTTGCCGTTCGCCTGCAGGACGCCTTCCACTTCCCGGCCCTCAACACCTCGGTGGCGGAGGCGCGAAGACGAGTTCTCGCGCGGCTGCGGGAGTGGGGAATAGACGAAGTGGCGTGCGATGACGCCCAGTTGGTGGTGTCGGAGCTGTTCACCAACGCCGTGCGCCACACCGACAGCGACAAGGTCAGCTGCCAGCTGCGGATCAATGGCGCACGGCTGCGGATAGAGGTCGCCGACCAGGGGCACACCCCGACGGAGCCGAGGGCGCGGTGCAGCGGCGCGGACGAGGAGAGCGGGCGGGGCCTGCTGCTCGTCGGCGCGCTGTCCCAGGCCTGGGGGGTCCGGCCCGACGACAGCGGCCGCGGCCGTGTCGTCTGGGCCGATCTGCCGCACGGGCCGCTCCCCCACTGACCCCTCTGGCCCCGATCGCCGCGTCAGAGCGGCAGCAGGTCCGGGCGCTTGGGCTCCACGTTGTCCCCCGAGGACTCACCGCGCAGGCGGCGTCCGATCCACGGCACCAAGTGCTCGCGCGCCCAGTGGATGTTGTCGCGGCGCACCTCGGCGGCCGACCGCTGATCCTCCCCGGGCCACTCCTGATCGGGGTCGGCCGGCACCTGGAGGCCGAGGACCTGGGCCGCGCGCAGGGCCACGCGCGTGTGCCCGTCCGCCGACAGGTGCAGCCGGTCCTCGCTCCAGGCCCGCCGGTCCTGCACCGAGCGCAGCGACCACAGGTCGAGGACGGGACAGCCATGGCGGTCGGCGATGGCGCGCACGTGCGCGGTGTACGTCGCGATCTTGCCGCGCAGATGCCGCAGGACCGGCATGCCGCGGGTGTCGAAGCCGGTGCACAGCAGCACCGTGCCGACGGACGCAGCCAACTCGGCCACGGCCCGCTCGTACCGCTCGGCCACGTCGTCCGGGTCGCTGCCCGGCCGCAGGATGTCGTTGCCCCCCGCGCAGAACGTGACGAGATCCGGCCCTAGCTCCTTGGCCCGGGGGATCTGCTCCTCGACGATCTGGTCCAGGAGCCGCCCGCGGACGGCGAGATTGGCGTACCGGAAGGTGTGTTCTTCCTGTTGGTCGGAGAGGAGTACGGCCAGCCGGTCGGCCCAGCCGATGAAGCTTCCGTCGGGCCCCGGATCGCCGACGCCCTCGGTGAAGCTGTCCCCGACGGCCGCGTACGACCCGATTGCGCCGATCGCGCTCTTGCTGAATGAATGCGAATCGTCTGCCACGTCAGTACATCTTTCACCTTCCCAAGTGACCTACGCCACCGTAACCAGGGGTTGACGTGCCGTGATGTATCCCACCCCTACAAAATCAGACAGCGCGGAATACGATGCAGCAACTGCCGATTTCCCCAGGAGTTACCCGTGACCCAGACGCCGCAGATGCCGTCCACCGAGCCCGAACTCGCGGGAGTGCGCAACTTCCGTGACCTGGGCGGTCTGCCGACCGCCGACGGGCGGCGGGTGCGGCCCGGCGTCCTCTTCCGCAGCGGCCACCTCGCCCACGCCACCGAGGCGGACGCGGTCTTCCTGGGCTCCCTCGGCCTGCACACCGTCTTCGACTTCCGCAACGCCGCCGACATCGAGCTGGACGGCGCGGACGTGGCGCTCGCCGGGGTGCGCAACGTCAACATCCCGCTCAACGACCCTGCGGCGGGCGCCGAGTTCTGGCAGATGATCCGCGCCCGCGACCTCGCCCAGGTGCGGGCCGTGCTGGCCGAGGGCCGGGCCGCGGGACGGATGATGCAGACGTACCGCGAGATCATCACCACCCGCACCGCCGAGCAGAGCCGGGTGCTGCACGCCCTGGCCGACGCGTCCGTCCCCGCCCTGATGCACTGTGCGGCCGGGAAGGACCGCGCGGGGCTGACCGTCGCCGTCACGCTGCTGGCCCTCGGCGTCGACGCCGAAGCCATCGAGGCCGACTACCTGGAGTCCAACGCGCTGCACCGCCGTTACCGGGTGCAGCGCGCCGAGGGCCTCGACGCGACGACGTCCGACGAGATCACGCAGCTGCTCTCGCCGCTGTTCGAGGCCCGCGCGGAGTACCTGGCCGCCGCCTTCGCGGCCATCGAGGAGACATGGGGCACGACCGAGCGCTACCTCACCGAGGGCCTGTCGCTGGCCCCCGAGGCCCGTGAGCGGCTGCGCGGGCACCTGCTCACGGACTGACCGGCTGCACGGGCGGGGGCCGCCGCACGGCCCGCCCCCGCCGGCGCCGTCAGCGCCCGGCCACCGCCTGCTTGACCAGGGTGCGCCCGAAGTCCCACATCAGCCCGCCACCGTTGTGCGCATCGTCCATGACGGCCGTGAAGGCGTCCACGAAGCGGTCCACCTCCCGCTCTCCGATGATCAGCGGCGGGATCAGCTTGATCACTTCCAGGTGGTCGCCGGAGACCTGGGTGAGGATGCGGTGCTTCTGCAGCAGCGGCACCACCACCATCTGCGCGAACAGGCCCTTGCGGGCCGCCTGGAGCATCGCCCAGCGGCTGCGCAGGCCCAGCGACTTGGGCCTGCCGAACTCGATGCCGATCATCAGGCCGCGCCCGCGCACCTCGTGCAGCAGCTCGTACTTCCCGGTGAGCGCCGCCAGCCGGGACGTCAGCAGCTCCCCGGTGGTGCGGGCGCGCTCGGTGACGCGCTCCTCCTCCATCACCGACAGCACCGCCAGCCCCGCCGCCATGGCCTGCGCGTTGGAGCCGAAGCTCGCCGAGTGGACGAGGACCCGGTCCATGGAGGAGTAGACCTTCTTGAAGATCCAGTCCTTGCCGAGCGTCGCGCCCACGGGCACATAGCCGCCCGAGAGCGCCTTGGCCACGCACACCAGGTCCGGCTCGACCCCGGCGTCGTGCTGGTAGGCGAAGAACTCGCCCGTCCGCCCGATGCCCGTCTGTACCTCGTCCGCGATGAGCAGCGCCTTGTGCCGGTGCAGCAGCCGCTGGGCGGCGAGCAGATAGCCGGACGGCGCGACCGTGACGCCCTTGCCCTGCACCGGCTCGATCACCAGGCCCGCCACGTCACCGCGGGCCAACTCCCGCTCCAGGCGCTCCAGGTCGCCCATCGGCACCGCGGTGTCGGGCAGCAGGGGCGCGAAGCCGTCCCGGAAGCCGTCCTCACCGTTGACCGAGAGCGAGCCCGCCGTCAGGCCGTGGAAGGCGTGCGTGCAGTACAGGATCCTGGGCTTGCCGGTGGCGTACCGGGCGAACTTCAGCGCGGTCTCGACCGCCTCGGTGCCGCTGTTGCCGAAGAACACCCGGTCCAGGTGCGGGGCGTACGCCAGCAGCTTCTCGGCGAGCAGCCCCGGCAGCGGCGGGCAGTCGAAGCGGGTGAGGTCGGCGAGCGAGGCGTCGAGGACGTCGTGCAGCGCCTTGCGGATGACCGGGTGGTGGCGGCCGAGGCCCATCACCCCGAAGCCCGCGAGCATGTCGAGGTAGTCCTGGCCGTCGGCGTCCCAGAAGTAGGCGCCTTCGGCCCGCTCGTAGACCTTGTCGAAGCCGATGGTGCGCAGCATGCGCGGCAGCTGGTGGTTGAGGTGCCGGGCGTGCAGGTCGTACCGTTCACCGCCGCGCTCGGCCAGCAGCCGTGCCAGGTCGAATCTCGTGGTGCCGTCGGCGGTCATGTGCTGCCATTCCCCTTACTGGTCAAAGCGGCCTCCTTACCGACCAGGGCGGCCTCCTTACGGGCCGGGCCGGGCTCCTTGCGGACGAGTGCCGCACTGATCCGCCCCGCGATCTCCGCAGGGGTCAGCCCCAGGTCCGCCAGCACCTCGGAGCGCTTGGCGTGGGCCAGGAACTGCTCGGGGATGCCGAAGGTCCGCACCGGCAGGTCCGTCCCGGCGTCCCGCAGCGCCTGGGCCACGGCCCAGCCGACGCCGCCGGTACGGCTGTTGTCCTCGATGACGGCCACCATGCGGTGCCGCTGGGCGAGCACGGGCAGCGCCTCGTCGACCGGCTTGACCCAGCGCGGATCCACCACGGTGCAGCCGGTGCCGCGCGCCTGCAGCAGCCCGGCGGCGTCCAGCGCCACCCGGGCCATGGGCCCGACGGCGACGAGCAGCACGTCGGCGTCCTCCTCGCCGTCCGGCCGCGCGAGCACGTCCATGCCGCCGGCCCGGCCGACGGCGGGGATGTCCTCGCCGACGTTCTCCTTCGGGAAGCGCACGACGGTCGGGGCGTCCGCCACCTCGACGGCCTCGCGCAGCTGGAGGCGGAGCTGCCCGGCGTCGCGCGGGGCGGCGATGCGCAGGCCGGGCACGACCTGGAGCACCGACATGTCCCACATGCCGTTGTGGGAGGCGCCGTCGGTGCCGGTGACGCCGGCCCGGTCCAGGACGAAGGTGACGCCGCACTTGTGCAGGGCGACGTCCATCAGCACCTGGTCGAAGGCGCGGTTGAGGAAGGTGGCGTAGACAGCGAAGACCGGGTGCAGACCACCGGTGGCCAGGCCCGCCGCGGAGGTCGCCGCGTGCTGCTCGGCGATGCCCACGTCCCAGACCCGGTCCGGGTAGGCGTCGGCGAACTTGGTGAGCCCCACCGGGTGGAGCATGGCCGCCGTGATCGCCACCACGTCGGGCCGCTCGGCGCCGATCTTCACCATTTCGTCGCCGAACACCGAGGTCCAGGACGTGCCGCCGGAGGGCGACAGCGGCTCACAGGTCAGCGGGTTCATCACCCCGACCGTGTGGAAGCGGTCCGCCTCGTCCTCCAGGGCGGGCTGGTAGCCGCGGCCCTTCTCGGTGCGGCAGTGGACGAGCACGGGCCCGTGGAACCGTTTGGCCCGGCGCAGCGCCGACTCGACGGCGGCGATGTCGTGCCCGTCTATGGGGCCGAGGTACTTGAGCCCCAGGTCCTCGAACATGCCCTGCGGCGCGAAGGCGTCCTTGAACCCCTTCTTGGCGCCGTGCAGCGACTCGTACAGCGGCTTGCCGACCAGCGGCAGGCCCTGGACGGCGTCCTTGCCCCAGGACAGGACGCGTTCGTAGCCGTCGGTGGTGCGCAGGGTGGCGAGGTGGTTGGCGAGGCCGCCGATGGTGGGCGCGTAGCTGCGTTCGTTGTCGTTGACGACGATGATCAGCGGCCGGTCCTTGGCGGCGGCGATGTTGTTGAGCGCCTCCCAGGCCATGCCCCCGGTGAGCGCTCCGTCGCCGATGACGGCGACGACGTGGCGGTTCCAGCGCCCGAGCACCTGGTTGGCCTTGGCCAGCCCGTCCGCCCAGCCCAGGACGGTGGAGGCGTGGCTGTTCTCGATGACGTCGTGCTCGGACTCCTCGCGCGAGGGGTAGCCGGACAGGCCCCCCTTGCCGCGCAGCTTGGAGAAGTCCTGGCGCCCGGTCAGCAGCTTGTGGACGTAGCTCTGGTGGCCGGTGTCCCACAGGATGCGGTCGGCGGGCGAGTCGAACGAGCGGTGCAGGGCGATGGTCAGCTCCACCACGCCGAGGTTGGGCCCCAGATGGCCGCCGGTCCTGGCCACAGCGTGGACCAGGAAGTGGCGGATCTCCTCGGCGAGTTCGGTCAGCTCTTCTCCGTCCAGTGACTTCAGGTCGCGCGGACTGCGGATGTTCTCCAGCAACGACACGCCGGCCCCCTCCTCCTTAGTCGGCCTTGTCTGTCAGGCTCGTGTCTCGGATGACCGGTCAGACGACGGTGACGTCGGGCGTCCCCGGCAGGGCGCCCTCCGCCTCCATTCGGCCGGCGAGTGCTATCGCTTCTTCGATGAGGGTCTCGACGATCTTCGATTCGGGGACGGTCTTGATGACCTCGCCCTTGACGAAGATCTGCCCCTTGCCATTGCCGGAGGCCACACCGAGATCCGCCTCGCGGGCCTCGCCGGGACCGTTGACGACACAGCCCATGACGGCCACCCGCAGCGGCACCTCCATGCCCTCCAGGCCGGCGGTCACCTCTTCGGCCAGCTTGTAGACATCGACCTGGGCGCGGCCACAGGACGGGCAGGAGACGATCTCCAGGCGGCGCTGGCGCAGGCCCAGCGACTCCAGGATCTGGATGCCGACCTTGATCTCCTCGGCCGGCGGGGCGGAGAGGGAGACGCGGATGGTGTCGCCGATGCCCTCGGAGAGCAGGGCACCGAAGGCGACGGCGGACTTGATGGTGCCCTGGAAGGCCGGGCCCGCCTCGGTGAC
>NZ_JACHJH010000011.1 GCF_014203555.1 Streptomyces olivoverticillatus
ACGACGATTTGGTCGACGTTCTGGGAGGTCCCGGAGGAGACCGGGTCCGTCTCCATCGGTGAACCCCTCGCGAATACGGACGTCTACGTCCTGGATTCGATGGGCCGCCCTGTCGCCGATGGTGTCAGCGGCGAGCTGTTCATCGGCGGTGATGGCCTGGCCCGTGGCTACATGGGGCGTGCCGGTCTGACCGCAGAGCGCTTCGTCCCCGATCCGTTCGGTCCCGCGGGTGCACGGCTCTACCGCACGGGTGACCTCGTGCGGCGCTTGGCGGATGGTTCGCTGGAGTACCAGGGCCGTATCGACACCCAGGTCAAGGTTCGCGGTTACCGCATCGAGCTCGGTGAGATCGAGACTGTCCTCCGCGCTCACCAGAGCGTGAAGGACGCCGTGGTCTCCGCCCGCGAAGACGGTGCCGGCGACAAGACCCTGGTCGCCTACGTGGTGCCTGATGCGGCGCTGGATGTGGCTGGGCTTCGTGCGCACCTGGGCGCGAGCCTGCCGGATTACATGGTCCCGGCCGCCTTCGTGGCGATCGACCGTGTTCCGCTGACCAACAGCGGCAAGGTCGACCACCGCGCCCTGCCCGCACCCGAGCAGGACATGTTCTCCACACGTCATTACGTCTCCCCCCGCACCCCCTTGGAGGAGCGCCTGGCCGCGGTCTGGTCGGACGTCCTGGGCGTGGAGCAGGTGAGTATCGAGGACAGCTTCTTCGACCTCGGTGGCGACTCCATCCGCGCCGTACGCCTGGTCGGCGGTCTGCGCGCGGCCGGCTACGAGGTGTCCGTACGCGAGGTCTTCGAGCACCGCACCATCACCGCCCTCGCGGGCCAGTTGTCGGGCCAGGTCGCAGGCGAGTCGCTGATCGACCCCATCGCGCCCTTCGCGCTGATCAGTGATGAAGACTGGGCCGCCATGCCCGACGACGTAGTCGACGCTTATCCGCTGTCGCAGGTGCAGACCGGCATGCTGGTGGAGATGATGGCCACCCGTGACCGGGGTGAGGGCCAGGTCGTCTACCACAACGTCAATTCGTTCCGCATTCCCGACGCACAGCCCTTCTCGGAAAAGGCATTGCGGGCTGCACTGGATCTGGCGGCGAACCGTCACCAGGCGCTGCGGACTTCGATGCATCTGAGTGGCTATTCGCAGCCGCTGCAGCTGGTGCATGCCGCCGTTGAACTGCCGCTGGCCGTCAGTGACCTGCGTGAGCTGGGCACCGACGAACAGCGTGAGTTGCTGCGGGCATTGGCCGACGAGGAGTGCGCTTCGGCCGTCGAGCTGACGAATCCGTGCTTGATGCGTGTCGTGGTGCACCTGGAGTCGGACGACGCCTGGAGGCTGACCTTCAGCTACAACCACGCCATCGCCGAAGGCTGGACCATCAACAGCCTGCTGATGGAGGTCGTGGAGTGCTACCAGCACCTCCGTGACGGCCGTGAGCTGCCCGTGTACGAGGCGCCCGCCGTCCGTTACGCCGACTTCATCGCCGCCGAGACGGAGTCGCTGGCGAGTGAGACGGATCGTTCGTTCTGGCGCGACGTCGTCGATGAGCATGCTCCGTTGCGGATTCCGGCAACGTGGTCGGGGGCAGCGGAGGCTTCGAGTGAGCGTCATGGCGTCGAGGTGCCGTTCGCTGACCTGGAGGAGGGTCTGCGGGGTCTGGCGCTGAAGGCGAACACGTCGCTGAAGAGCGTGCTGTTGGCTGCGCACTTGAAGGTGATGAGTGCCCTGACCAATGAGGATGCCTTCCATACAGGTGTGGTGTTCCACGGTCGTCTGGAGGCTCCGGGGGCGGACCGGGTGGTGGGTATGCACCTGAACACCGTTCCGTTCCCGGGCACCCGGCCCACCGGCTCGTGGCGTGAGCTGGTCGAGCAGGTGTATGCGCAGGAAGCGGAGATCTGGGCGCACCGGCGGTACCCGCTTCCCGCGATTCAGCGGGAGGCCGCGAGCGGCGAGCGTCTGCTCTCGGTCATGTTCGAGCACCAGAACTTCCACCAGGCCGACAGCGCCACGGCCGGCGCCGGATCCGACGGGCAGGCCGGTGGGACCGACTTCGCGCTGAGCGTCGTGGCCGCAAACGGCACCATCGGCCTGGCCACCTCGACGGATGTGATCGAGCGGGCTGATCTGGGTCGTCTTGCTTCGATGTACCGGTCGGTGCTGGAGGCGATGGCTGCGGACTTTGATGGGGATGCGTCGGTGGCGTGTCTTCCGGAGGGTGCGCGGGTCGGCCTTGCAGGTGAGGTCGTCGAGTGGCCGGGTGGCAGTGCGCTGGAGATGTTCGAGTCTCAGGCGGCTTCCAGCCCCGAATTGGTCGCGGTGGTCTCCGGTGATGAGCAGCTGAGCTACGGCGAGTTGGAGGGCCGTTCGAATCAGCTGGCCCGTCATCTGCTGGGGCTGGGTGTTGGTGCCGGTTCCGTGGTGGGTGTGTGCCTGGAGCGCAGCCCTGCCGTCCTGGTGGCGATGCTTGCGTCGTGGAAGGTGGGTGCGGCGTATGTGCCGGTCGACCCGGCGCTTCCTGCGGAGCGTCGTGACTACATGCTGGTTGACGCCGGGGCGTCGGTGCTGGTCACCGAGTCGGACGTGGCCGAGTTCGACGGGCATCGTGTGCTGCTGGACGCCGAGCGTGAGGTGATCAGCGAGCAGCCCGCCACTCCGCTCGATGTGCGTGTGGACAGGGACGGTCTGGCTTACGTGCTGTACACGTCCGGTTCGACGGGTCGGCCCAAGGGCGTGATGATCTCCCACCAGGGGCTGCACAACATGTTGTCGTCCATAAGGGATGTCACGGGAAGCGGCAGCGATGGCGTGTGGCTGGCGTCGACGTCGATCTCGTTCGACATCTCGGGTCTGGAGCTGTTCCTGCCGCTGATTGCCGGTGGCCGGGTGGTGATGGCATCCAGTGGTCAGGCCAGGGACGCGGAAGCACTCCTTGAGCTGATCTCCAAGAACCGTGTCACGCATGTGCAGCTGACGCCGTCCGGGTGGCGGCTGATGCTCGCGGCCGGTTTCGGTGACTCCGGGGTGACGGCGCTGGTCGGTGGTGAGGCGTGTTCGCTGGAGCTGGCGAACGAGCTGCGTGCTCGTACTCGCCGTCTGGTGAACGTCTACGGTCCGACGGAGACGACGATCTGGTCGACCTTCTGGGAAATCCCGGAGAAGACCGAGTCCGTCTCCATCGGTGAGCCCTTCGCCAACACCGAACTGTTCATCCTGGACTCCATTGGCCGTCCTGTTGCCGATGGTGTCAGCGGCGAGCTGTTCATCTGCGGTATGGGCCTGGCCCGTGGCTACATGGGCCGCGCCGGTCTGACCGCGGAGCGCTTCGTCCCCAACCCGTTCGGCCCCGCGGGTGCGCGCCTGTACCGCACCGGTGACCTCGTGCGGCGGCTGCCGGACGGTTCGCTGGACTACCAGGGCCGTATCGATACCCAGGTCAAGGTTCGTGGCTACCGCATCGAGCTCGGTGAGATCGAGACCGTGCTCCGCGCCCATCAGAGCGTGAAGGACGCCGTGGTCTCCGCCCGCGAAGACGGTGCCGGCGACAAGACCCTCGTTGCCTACGTAGTGGCCGACGATCCGCTGGACACGGCGGAGCTGCGCCGGCACCTGGGCGCGAGTCTGCCCGATTACATGGTTCCCGCCGCCTTCGTGGCGATCGACCGTGTTCCGCTGACCAACAGCGGCAAGGTCGACCACCGCGCCCTGCCCGCACCCGAGCAGGACATGTTCCCCGCCCGCCACTACGTAGAACCCCGCACCCCCCTGGAACAGCGCCTGGCCGCCATCTGGTCCGACGTCCTGGGCCTGGAGCGCGTAAGCGTCGAAGACAGCTTCTTCGACGTCGGTGGCGACTCCATCCGCGCCGTACGCGTGCTGTCCGCGGCTCAGGAGGCCGGAATTCCGCTGTCGGTGTGGATGATCCTTCAAGCGAAGAGCCTCGCCGAGCTGGCGCACATGATCGATGCGGACGCGGATCCCTTCCCGGCCCAGGACGGCATGCCGCTCCTCCCGGGACACCTCAAGCGGCTCGAGGCGGATTCCTCCGCCGGCCGGACGGTCCGGCTTCCGCTGAACCTGTCGGCTGACGCCGGCACTCTCGACAGGGCGCTGCGCGAAGTGGTGCGACACCACGAAGCGTTGCGCCTCCGATTCCCGGTCCGGGGTGAGGAGGACGGGCACGCCCGGTTGGCCGAGGTCTCCGAGGAGACGCTGGTCCGCGTGCTCGACCTGAGCGCCACGACCGCCGACGACCGGGTGACCGCGATCGCGGAGGCGATGGACCGGGCGAGTGCCGGTCTGGCGCCGGAGCGGGGTGCCCTTGTCCAGGCGACCCTGGTCCGGTTCGAGGACGGGAATCCGGGCGAACTGTGGCTCACCGTGCACGACCTGGCCCTCGACGACCGTTCGTGGTCCATCGTGCTCGGTGACCTGAACACCGCCTACCGGCAGTGCAGTGCGGGGGAGCCGGTGAGCCTGGCCGCAGTGGCGACACCGCTCCATTCGTGGGCACGGGCGCTTGCGGAGCAGGCGCACTCGGACGAGATGCTGGACCAGGCCGGTGTGTGGCTGAACCGGCCGAGCCCGACGCCGCTGCCCGTCGACCACCCCCGCGAGCACAACACGTACGCCACCGGCAACACGGTCACCGCGACCCTGCCGGCCGACCTGACCCGTGTGCTGCTCGACGATGCGCACCCGGAGCACCTGCTGCTGGGCACGCTCGCTCGGACGCTGGCCCGCTGGACCGGAGCGGAGCGCGTGGACGTCGACGTCATCGTCGATCCGCGTCGTGACGGTGACCGTGAACCGAGCGAGTCCCTGGCGCGTACGGTCGGCCCGCTGACCGACAGCTACCCGGTATCGCTGCGCCTGTCCGGGAACGGCGACGCCGCCGCTGCCCTCAAGTCGGTGGCGAGGCAGCTGCGTACGCTCCCGGAGCCCCGCTACGGGTACGGGCTGCTCCGTCACCTGGCTCCCGATGCCGATGTGGCCGAGGAGCTGGCCACCCTGCCCGCGGCCGAGGTCGGATTCACCTTCACCCCGCTGGAGGAGCGGGACGTCGACTCGGCACTGGCCTTCGTCCCGGACCGGGTCGCGCCGGCCCCGGCGGCCGATGCGGTACGTGCGCATCTGCTGGACGTCGAGGCATACGTCCTCGGGGATCAGCTCTATCTGCAGTGGACCCACAGCACGGCCGTTCACGACCAGCAGACCGTCCAGCGACTGGTGGGCGAGCAGCTGGGCGAGCTCACCGACCTGCTGCGTCAAGGGGCCGGCACCGTCGGCAAGCGCTCCCGGCGCCGCGTGGCCGAGGACCCCTTCGGGGCCGCCGTGGACGAGGTCCAGAGCGTGATGGCCCGGAACGAGATCCCGGGCGTCAGCCTGGCCTTGATCCAGGACGGGAAGACCGCGCTCGTACGGAGCTTCGGTGTCGTGGGCGGCGGGAGTTCCGAGCCGGTGACCCCGGAGACGGTGTTCGCCGCCGGTTCGATCAGCAAGCACGTGACGACGTTCACGGTGCTCCGCCTGGTGTCGGAAGGCCGCCTCGACCTCGACCGGGACTTCAACGACTACCTGTCGTCCTGGCGCATCCCCTCCGATCCCGACCACCCGGTCACGGCCCGGATGCTGCTGTCCAACCTCGGGGGCTTCGCCCAGCGCCCGGCTCTCGCCGACGGCTACCACCGGTACGACCCGGTGCCGACGCTCCTGGACGTGCTGAACGGCCGGCCCCCGGCCAAGACCCCCGCGGTCGAGATGGGGGACGTCCCCGGAAAGGTGTTCCAGAAGGGGCTGGCCGGCTTCTCGGTGCTCCAGCAGGCGATGGCCGACATCACGGGGGAGACCTACCCGGAGCTCACGCGTCGCCTGGTGTTCGACCCGTTGGCCATGACCGACAGCAGCTTCGACCCCCGGTTCCCGGATGCTGCCGGGCGTCCGTTCGCACGCGGCCACGACGAGGCGGGCAAGCTGATGTCCGACGGCTACTACATCAACCCGGAGGCGGCAGCCGGTGGCCTGTGGACGACGGCCGCCGACCTCGCCAACCTGTCCGCCGCGGTGCGCCGTTGCTACCTGGGCTCGGAGGACGGCCTGGTGGACCCGGGGCTGGTGCGTCAGATGCTGACGCCGCAGTCGGACCGCGCCTACGGCTGGAGCACCATCATCGACACCACCAGTGGTGAGGTGGAGTTCGGCCACGGCGGCCAGGCGGCCGGCTACCAGGCGATGACCTGGATGCGGGCACACTCCGGGCTCGGCCTGGTGATGCTCAGCAACTCCGTGAGCGGCCGGGAGCTGGTCAAGCACCTCATCGCCACCGTGCTGTCCGGGCGGACCCGCATGGCCGGAGTGTGGCAGCGGGCCATCGACGAGGCCGTTCAGCGGGAACAGGGCAACGCCGCGGAATCGGGTCGCAGCTGATGACGGACCCCACGGCCGTGACCGAGCAATCGGTCACGGCCGGCCCGGCCGTGCCACCACTCCGCAAGAACGCCGACTTCATCCGGCTCTGGGTGAGTTCGGGGATTTCCCGGCTCGGCACCTCCTTCACGATGGTGGCCTATCCGCTGCTGGTCCTGTGGCACACCGGCTCGGCCACGGCGACCGGACTGGTGACGTTCGCCGCCGCACTGCCGAGCTTTCTGGTCCAGTTGCCGGCCGGCGCACTGGTCGACCGGGTGGACCGCCGCAAGCTGATGTTCTGGTGCGACGTGATCAGCCTCGTGACGGTTGCCGGGGTCGCCCTGGCGGAGGCCGCCGACTGGTTCTGGCTGCCCGGCCTGATGCTTGCGGTGTTCGTGCAGGCGGCACTGGCCCTGATCTACCAGCTGGCCGAGCGGGCCACGGTCCGTCATGTGGTGGCGCCCGGACAACTGCCCGCGGCGCTCGCCCAGAACGAGGCGCGCGGGGCGGCGATCGGCCTGCTGGGCCAGCCCGGCAGCAGCTTGCTCTTCACCGTGGCCCGCTGGCTTCCCTTCGCCGTCAACGCGGTCGCGAACGGGTTCGCCCTGATCCTCCTCATCCTGCTCAGGAGGAGCTTCGCGCCGCCGCCCAGCGGTCCGCGGCAGCCTCTGCGCCTCGACATCACCGAGGGCCTGCGCTGGCTGTGGCAGCGCAGGTACCCCCGCCTGGTCACCGTCATGTTCGCCGGAAGCAATCTGGTGTTCCGAGTGCTCCTGCTGGCCGTGATGGTGACCATCCACGGCAGCGGACGCTCTCCCACCGTCGTCGGCATCGTCCTCGGCGTCGGAGGTGTCGGCGGTGTGCTGGGCGCGCTCAACGCCTCCTGGATGTCCCGCCGACTGAGCTTCCACCGCACGATAGTGGCCGGATTCGCACTCTGGACGGTCCTTGTCCCCATGGCGTTGGTCACCCGCGATCCGCTTGCGCTCGCCTGCATCCTGGCGGCGATCTCGTACGTGTCGAGCCTGTTCAACGTGATCGGGGTGGTCTACCAGATGCGGATCACCCCGGACCGGCTGCAGGGCAGGGTCAGCGGTGCCAGCAGCTTCCTCATGTCGGGCGCGAGCGCGCTCGGGGCGGTGGCCGGGGGATATGTGATCGACCGGTTCGGCACGACGGCGACGGGCCTTGCCGTCGGCGCCTTCGTGCTGGCGCTGACCATGATGGCGGGCAGGCCATCGGTCCGCGCCGAAGCCCGGGAGGACCCGGCCGGCCGCCTGTCGGATTGAGCCCGGCCGCCCGGGCTCCGGGCAGGCACAGGATTTGGTCAGCGAACCAACATTTCCGGCCGCTCGGCTGTTTGTTTCAGCGGACAATGCCTCGTCAGGGGGTGGTACCGTAAGATCAATTAGGGAGATCACTCGAGACGAACCCGGTACGCAACGCCGCTGCGGAAAGCAAAGGCGTCGAATGTTTCCGGTGTGCGTTCGAGTGTTTCCTTTCGTGCCTCCACGCCGGAGGTCGCATACTGCGGGCCGTTTAGGTATTTCCTGATGGAGGCTATGTCCCACTCGGCGTCGTCTTGGTCGACTCTGTTACCCCAAGTTGGCACTGCTGAGGTTCCGCATGCCCGTGGGGGGTTTTTCCGGTTGTTATCCAGTATCGCGTTTTTACGAAGGTGCGCTTGACCGCGCCCACGGGGGAAACATGGATTTTCGGCTGCTCGGTTCTGTCGGGGCTAGGCGAGGCGCCGAGCCCATAGAGATATCGGGGACCAAGGAGAACACGCTGCTGGCGGCGCTGCTGCTGGCCCGGGGGAAGGTCGTCTCCGACGAGCGCCTCACCACGCTCTTGTGGGGCTGGGATCCGCCCAAGACCGTAAGTGCCCAGATCTACACCTATATCTCCCGGCTGCGGAAGCGGCTCGGCGCGGACGTCGAGTTCATCCGCCGCCAGCCCGGGTACCTCCTGGACATCCACGACTCCCGGCTCGATCTCGCCGAATTCGAGAAGCTGGGTCAGCTCGGCGGAGCCGCCCTGCAGGAGGGCCACCACGCCGTGGCCGCCGGAACCCTGCGCACCGCGCTCGGCCTGTGGAGCGGCGAGGCTCTGGCGAATGTCACGCCCCAGCTGGCGCAGGCGTATGTGCCGCAGCTGGAGGAGACCTGGGCGACCGTCCTGGAGCAGCGCATCGAGGCCGACCTGGCGCTCGGCGCACACCAGGAGCTCATCGCGGAGCTCACCGGCCTCGTCGCCGAGTACCCGCTCCGGGAGCGACTGCGGGCCCTGCTCATGACCGCGTTGTACCGCTGCGGCCGGCAGGCCGACGCGCTCCACGTCTTCTACGAAGGCCGCCAAGTCCTTTCCGACGAGCTCGGTATCGACCCTTCGACGACGCTCACCGATGTGTATCAGGCGGTTCTGAACGGCGCCCCTCATCTGGATGCACAATCCCGTCCCGATGTCGACGTGTCCGCGCGCCCGGCCGCACGCGAGTGCATTCCGAGCACCTTGCCGCCGGACCTCCCGGACTTCGTCGGCCGGGAAGAGCTGGTCAAAAAGCTTTATGCGCTGCTGCGACCCGTGCATGACGGGGCCGGCCACGACAGGGCGCGTCGGATCCTGGTTACCGGTATGGGGGGAGTCGGTAAGACCGCGCTTGCCTTACATCTATCACATTCTCTCCGCGCATCGTTCTCCGACGGACAGATATATGTCAATCTCCGTTATCCGAACGGTGGTCCCAAGGATCCCAAGGAGGTGCTCGTCGGCATGTTGCACGCGCTGGGCGAGGATCTCGACTCGGACCGGGAAACGCTGGACGACCTGGTGCGGCGGTACCGGATCGCGACGTTCGGCAAGCACATGCTGATCATCCTGGACAATGCCGTCGGAGATCTGCAGCTGGAACCGCTGCTGCCCAATAGTTCGGCGCCCACTGTGCTGATCACCGGGCGCACCCGAATGGCCAGTGTTTCCGAGGCGAATACCCTGCAGGTCGGCCCGATGAGCCGGGCCGACGCATTCCTGCTGCTCACCGCGGTGGTGGGGGCCGGCCGAATGGCCGAGTCCTCGGGCGAGGCGCGGGACATCATCGCGCACTGCGCCGGGCTGCCGCTGGCCTTGAGGATCGTGGGCACCCGGCTGGCGGGCCGGACGCACTGGACCGCTGCCGTGCGGCTGGCGGCGCGACTGGGGAACCCCAGGGCCCGCCTCGACGAACTGCGCCTGGGGGACCTCGATGTCCGCCGCAGCCTGTACGCGTCCGTGATCCAACTGCAGCCGGAATGCCAGGTGTTCCTGAGCCGCCTCGCCAGAACGGGCCGAAGAGCCGCCTCCGCGGCGGACGTCGCGGCCGAGCTGGTGATGCCGGTGGAGCACGCCGAGCAGATGCTGGAAACCCTGGTGGACGGGGCGCTCATGAACGTCGTGGGGGTCGACGGCGAGAAGCGGCTGATCTATCGCCTCCACGACCTGGTGCACCTTCTGGCACTCGAGATCGCCGAGGAAGTTCCCGCGGTGGTGCGCACCCCCTCTTCGCCGCGCCCTTGGGCCCGTGCCGTCAGCAAGATGACGGCGGCGCCGGCCCGGCTACCGTCGATGCTTGGACGCCCGAGCAGCGTGTGTCAGTGACACGCAGATCACCGCAGCGGCGGCCCACACCACTGCCGCGGTCAGCGGGCTGTACCACATGAGCAACAGGGAGACGACGGTGGCGGCGACGACCGTGATGATCAAAGGCAGGACCGGGAGGCGGTGATGCCGGCCCAGCCTCTCCTCGAAGACGTCGTCGACGATTTCAGCGACCCTGTCGTCAATGGTGTCCCCGTAGCGGGCCAGAAACTGATCGACGTCTTGAGGCTCGCTGGGGCGCATCCGCTTGCCGGTGGGGATCAGGTGTCGCTGTGTCATGCGTCCACTGTGCCGACTCCGCCCGTGGGGGTCGGCCACGTGGACCCACGGGCGCGGGGGCAGGTTATCCCTACCCCCCACTCGTCGGATCTCCTCGCTGACCGGCCCGTATCCGCTCGGTTACGGTCCTCTCGACGGATCAAAGTGAGACAGGCGACCGCTTCCACCTGCTCTCACGGCATGAGAGCAGGCGATGAGTTGACCGAGAACACGGCTGGGCACGTGCACGACGACCGTACGCATACCCGGTCGGCGGACGCGATGATTCCCCGTAATCCGTTACGGGCGCTGACGTCCCCCGCGCTGTGGCGTGCATGTGCACACCTGGCCACGGACGGCCTCGTGGCCATCGCCGGCCTGGCGGTGCTCACGGTGCTGGGAGCCGGTATATGCGGCATCCCCCTCGGGCTGGTGGGGCTGCCGGTCACCGTGGCAGCGGGGTGGGCTCTCTTCCGGCTCGCGGCATTCGAGCGCAGCCGCTTCGCCATCACCTCCGGCGTGGCCATCACCGAGCCGCCGCAGCCGCCCTGGTCGTGGCGGTCGCTCGAGTCGGTGGTGACGTTCGCGCGCAGCCGCTGCACCTGGCAACTGATCGCCTACTTCACGCTGTTGACGGGCGTGGCCTGGGTGACCACCATCGGGGTGGCGCTGATATGGGCGGCCCCCCTGATGCTGGCGCTGCTCCCGGTCTACTGCCACTTCCTTCCGTCGGGCGAGGCTGCGGTCGGCCCATGGGTGGTGGGCAGCCTCCCCACCACCCTCCTGGTCTCGCTGGTGGCGTTGCTCTTCGGCGCCTTCGTCTCCCCCCTGCTGGTCAGGCCGCTGATGGCCCTCGACCTCGCCTTGGGCCGGGCGCTCCTGTCCCGCCCCCGGGGCATGGAACTCGTCCAGCGCGTCAAGGACTTGACCGAAAGCCGGGCAAAGGTCGTCGATGCCGCCGAAGCGGAGCGCAAGCGCATCGAGCGTGACCTCCACGACGGCGCACAGCAACGGCTGGTGGCCATGTCGATCACCCTGGGCCGTGCCACCTCCCGGCTCAAGAAGTCCGGTGACGAGACGACCCAGAAGCTCGTGGAGGACGTCCGCCGCGAGACGCTCCACGCCATCACCGAACTGCGCAACCTGGCCCGCGGTCTGCACCCGCCGGTCCTCACCGACCGCGGCCTGGAGGCGGCGCTCTCCGCCGTCGCCGCGCTGGCGCCGGTCCCGGTGCGCCTGGACGTACAGGTCGACCCCCGGCCGTCCGCCACCGTGGAAGCCGTCGCCTACTTCATGGTGACGGAGGCGCTGACGAACGTCGCCAAGCACGCCAACGCGAGCCGTGCGTGGGTGGAGATCCGGCGAGACGATGATCAACTCAACATTAAGATCGGCGACGACGGGCAGGGCGGTGCGGACCCCACGCGGGGAAGCGGCCTCGCCGGCCTGGAGGGCCGCGTCTCCGGGGTGGACGGACGGCTGCGCATCAGCAGCCCTGTCGGCGGACCGACCGTGATAGAGGTGGATATTCCGTGCGGGTAGTGATTGCCGAGGATTCCGCGCTGCTGCGCCAGGGAATCGTCCTGCTCCTCACCGAGGAAGGCATCGACGTGGTCGCCGCTGTCGGCGACGGGGAAGCGCTCCTGCGCGCCGTCGCCGAACACGAGCCCGACGTCTGCGTGGTGGACGTCCGCATGCCGCCCACGTTCATCGACGAGGGGCTGCGGGCGGCGCTCGTCATCCGCAGCCGCTGGCCGGAAGTCGGCGTGCTGGTGCTGTCGCAGTACGTGGAGGAGCGGTACGCCTTCGACCTCGTCGACAACAACGACAACGGCGTCGGCTATCTGCTCAAGGACCGGGTGTCCGACGCCGCCGAATTCGTGGACGCGCTGGAACGGGTCGATGCGGGCGACACCGTCCTGGACCCCGAAGTGGTCAAACAGCTGCTGGCGCGCAGCCGCAAGCGGGACCCGCTGGCGGCCCTGACCCCCCGTGAACGGGAAGTCCTCACCGCCATGGCGGAGGGGCGCTCGAATGCCGGCATCGCGGCCGAACTGGTCGTCGGCGCGGCGGCGGTGGAGAAGTACATCCGCAGCATTTTCACGAAATTCGGTCTGCAGCCCGAGGCGGGGGACCACCGCCGGGTGCTCGCCGTTCTACGCTATCTGGGAGCTTGACATCAGTACCTCACCGAAAAAGCGCCGCGGAGTCGTATTCACCGGACTCGCCGTCCTCGTCGCGGTCATCGCCCTCGCCGGCTGGGGCATCGTCGAGATGCTCCCCCCGGATCACCCCTATTCCGGCTCCTGGCAGGCCGAGGCGGGCAAGAGCAAGCTGCTCGACGTCCGGACCGAAGGCATGGGCGTCACCCTGAAGGCCGGCGACACCTCGCGCGTGGAGGTCAAGGCCACCGGCGGGTACGACGACAATGCCCCCGAAATCTCCGTGGCGCCCTCCGGGGAGAAGGTCGCGGTCGTCGGTAAGTGTGCCGGAGACTGCTCGGTCCAGTTGCACATCACGCTGCCGGCCGCCCTGGCCGCGAAGGTGGAGACCGGCGGGCCGGCGATCTCGGCGGCCGATCTCACCGGCCGGCTCGACCTGCACACGACCAGCGGCTCCATCGACGTGGACCACGCCTCGGGCCCCCTGACCCTGCACAGCGGCAACGGCGCGGTCACCCTCTCCGACAGCCGCTCCCCGGACGCCAGCGTCACCACCGGAAACGGCGCGGTCGACGCCACGTTCGCCAGTGCCCCGGCCAAGGTGAACATCACGACGCACGACGGAGCGGTCGACCTGCGCGTGCCCCACGACGCCGGCTACTACATCGACGCACAGAGCTCCGGCTCCACCCCCGACGTCAAGCTCCCGACCGACCGGAACGCGACCCACGAGATCACGGTGAAGACCCACAGCGGAGGCCTCAAGGTCCACTGAGGGGACACCGGGACGACCGCTGCTCCGCGGTCACGGCCAAGGCGATGGTCAGGGAATTCCATTTCCTGCACCATCGCCTTCGCATATTGGGGACCGCACTTCGTATAGGGCCGATATAGAGCGTCCGCCCAGACTGCTGCCGCGGCAGCGGATTTTCACCGGCGCAGCGTGCCCAGTGACAGCCGAGTGCCTTGTCCACCCGATGTTGACCACAGGAGCCGTTGTGACCCGGCATTTGCTTCCGGACCGAATCGTCGCGCAGCGCTCGATGCAATCCCCGAGTGCGGTGGCCGTCATTGAGGGCAGCCGCCGGATCAGCTATGGGGAATTGGAGGCGGATGCCCGCAGGATGGCGAACTTCCTGCGCGGCCGCGGCATCGGTGCGGGCAGCACGGTGGGGCTGTATCCGGCGTCCGGCGCCCAACTGGTCGTATCGCTCCTCGGCATAGGGAAGTCGGGAGCGGCCCTGGTCCTCCTGCCGCGGGACACGCCCGCCGACCGGCTCGACCGGATCGTGCGCGACGCGCGAGTCGACGTCCTGCTGACCGGCGGCACGGACATCGCCGCCGCGGAGAACAGCGGTGTCGACGTGCTGTGCCTGGACACCGCATGGGAAAAGATCGCGCTCTGCCCGGACGATGCCGGAGAAGCACCCGGATGCGACGACGCCCCCGCCTTCGTCGGCTACGGAGCGGGCGACGTCGGCCTGGTGGTCGACCGCGGCACCCTGGCCGACTACGCGTCATCGCTCGTGGGACACCACGGCCTGGCCGACTCCGACCGGGTGGTGTACGGCGGCAACCTCGACGAGGCCGCCTGCTACGGGACGCTGCTGGCCGCCCTCGTGAACGGCGCGACGGCAGTGTTCCCGGCACCTGAAGCCGGCGCGGACGGCCCCGGACTGCTGGGCCTCGCCGCGGACCACCAGGCCACGGTCCTGGCGGCGCCCCGCGAGCTGCTGGGCGAGCTGGCGGACCACTCGGCCTGGCCCGCTTCGCTCCGCCTGGTGATGAGTTCCGAGCCGGAGCTGGACCCCGGAGCGGACGCCGAGCTGCTCGGACGGCTGTCGGCCCGGGCCCCGGTGAGCCTGACGATCGCCTACGGCCAAGGCGAATGCGGCCTGCCGATCGCCACCGTCCTGCACGAACCGCACCAGGCCGCCGAGACGTCGACGCTCGGCCACCCGGTCGACGAGAACCGGATCGTCGTCCTGGACGAACTCGGCGAGCCCATGCCCGTGGGCCTCCCGGGCGAACTGCACCTGGCCGTGCCCCCCGCGGCGCACGGATGGCGCGGCCGCCCCGGACTGACCGCCGAGCGCTTCGTCCCGGACCCCTACGGCGAGCCGGGCAGCCGGATCCACCGGACCGGGGCGCTCGTCCGCTGGCGCAACGACGGCACCCTGGAGTACTACGGCCGGATCGAGACCGACACGGAAGACCTGGAGCTGCCGGACTCCCTGCTGCTCCTCGACTCCGAACGCCCCCCGTACGTGGCCCCGCGCACCCCGGAGGAGCGGGTGGTCGCCGAGGCCTGGTCGGAACTGCTGGAGGTCGACGACGTCGGCGCGACGGACGACTTCTTCCAGCTCGGCGGGTATTCGCTGCTGCTGGCCCAGCTGACCAAGCGGATCCGGGCGGCCACCGGCAAGGAGGTGGCCCTCGCCGACCTCTACCAGGCGGTCACGGTGGAGCGGCAGGCGGAGCTGATCCGGGCCGCCGGCCAGGGCACGCCGCCGATCGCCGTCGTCCCGCGCGACGAACCGCTTCCGCTGTCCTTCGGGCAGCGCCGGGTGTGGCTGCTGAGCACCATGCACCCCGACAGTGCGGAATGGATCGTCCCCCTCTTCCTCCGCCTGCCCTCGGACATCACCGCGGACACGGTGCGCCGCGCGCTCTTGACGCTGGCCGTCCGGCACGAGTCGCTGCGCACCCGCTACATCAGCCGCGCCGACGAGCCCATGCAGATCATCGAAGAGGCCCGGCCGGTCGATCTGCGCGTGGTGGACTGCCCGCCGCATGACCTGGACGCGATGGTCCACGAGCAGTTCGAAGCCGGCTTCGACCTCGCGTCCGGCGAGGTGTGGCGAGCGCTGCTGGCCCGCGAGGACGGCCGGGAGCAGCTCCTGTTCATCACGGTCCACCACATCGCCTGCGACGGCTGGTCCGCCACCGTGCTGGAGCGGGAGCTGCGCGAGCTCTGCACGGCCTACCACTCGGGCCGTGAGCCCGAACTGGCGGAGCCGGACATCCAGTACGCGGACTACGCCGTGTGGCAGCGCGAGTTCAGGGACAAGGACAGCCTCGGCGAGCAGATCGAGTTCTGGCGCGAGGAACTGCGGGGCGCGGCCCCCGTGGAACTGCCGACCGACCGTCCGCGGCCCGCCGAGCGGGACCCGCGCGGTGCACTGGTGCCCATCAGGATTCCGGTGCCGCTGGCGGAGCAGGTGATCGCCCTCGGCCGGCGCCACGAGGCCAGCCCGTTCATGACGCTGCTGACAGCGTTCTCCGCGCTTCTCGCCCGGTACAGCGGGCAGTGGGACGTCAGCGTCGGCGTGCCGGTCGCGGGCCGCAACCAGCCGGAGACCGAACCGGTGGTCGGGTTCTTCATCAACTCCCTGGTGATGCGCTGCCGGCTGGACCCCGACCTCAGCTTCTCGCAGGCCCTGGACCGGGTGCGGGACACCAGCCTGGCCGCGTTCGCGCGACAGCAGGTGTCGTTCGAGCACCTGGTCGAGGAGCTGCGCCCGGACCGGGACCTGTCCAGGACGCCGCTCTACCAGGTCGCGTTCAACTTCAACGATGCACAGGTGTCCGGCGGCCTGCCGGGAGACACCGACTACGACCTCCTCGTCGGCAGCCGCCAGGTGTCGAAGACCGACCTGACCCTGTACCTGCGCACCGAGGACGACGGTGAGCTGGTCGGTGTCGTCGAGTACGCGACGTCCCTGTTCGAGCGCGGCACGGTCGAGCGTTTCGCCCGGCACTTCGTCCAGCTGCTCACGGCGGCGGTGGACACCTCCGAATCCCGGCTGTCCACGCTGGACATCGTCCCGGCACAGGAGCTCGGGGACGTGACCGAGCGCTGGAACGCCACGCGGACCGAGTGGGATGCCGGCTCGGTGATCGACCTCTTCGAGGCCCAGGCCGACAAGACCCCCGATGCCGTCGCCCTGGTGGCGGGCCCGGCGCGCGTCACCTACCGGGACCTGGACCGCGAGGCCAACCGGATCGCGCACCGGCTGCGCGCGCTGGGGGCGGGCCCCGACACCCTCGTCGGCGTGTGCCTCCACCGCGGCCCGGACCTCGTCCGCTCCCTGCTCGGCGTCTGGAAGGCGGGCGCGGCGTACGTGCCGATCGACCCCGCCAACCCGGCCGAGCGGCTGGGGCACGTCCTGGCGGACAGCGGGGCGTCGATCCTGGTGAGCACGTCGGAGCTGACCGGGCTGACGGAATCGTTCGCGGGCACCAGGCTGCTCGTCGACCAGGAGGCCGAACGGCTCGCAGAGCAGCCGGACGGTCCGCCGCCGCGGTCGGCGGACCCCGAGCACCTGGCCTACGTCATCTACACCTCGGGCTCCACGGGGAAGCCCAAGGGCGTCATGGTCACCCAGCACGGTCTCGCCAACCACCTGCGGTGGGCGGCCCGTGACCTGGTCGTCGGCGAGGGCGGGGCCCCGCTGTTCTCGTCCATCGCCTTCGACCTGCCGGCGACCAACGTCTACGCCCCGCTGATCTCCGGCCGGCCGGTCCACCTGCTGTCGGACCTCGACGACCTGACCGGTCTGGGGCAGGCGCTCGTCGCGTCCGGACCGTACAGCTTCATCAAGCTCACACCGGGCCACCTCGACCTGCTCAGCCACCAGCTCACCCCCGAACAGGCCGCGGGCCTGGCGAACGTGGTGCTGGTCGCGGGCGAGGCGCTGCCGGCCCGGACGGCCAACCACTGGCTCGAACTGCTGGGCCCCGAGCGCCTGATCAACGAGTACGGGCCGACCGAGACGTCCATCGGCACCACGATCCACCCCGTCGACGAGGAGCAGACCGCCACCGTTCCGCTGGGGCGGCCGCTGCCCAACATGACGACCCACGTGCTGGACGACACCGCGCGTCCCGTGCCCACGGGCGTGATCGGCGAGCTGTACATCGGCGGTGACGGCCTGGCCCGGGGCTACCTCGACCGGCCCGGGCTCACGGCCGACCGATTCGTCCCGAACCCCTTCGGCACACCGGGCGCACGCCTGTACCGCACCGGTGACCTGGTGCGCCGGCTGGCCGACGGCAGCATCGCCTTCCTCGGCCGGGCGGACAACCAGGTCAAGATCCGCGGCTACCGCATCGAACTCGGGGAGATCGAGGCCGCGCTCACGGCCGAGCCCGGTGTCCAGGGGGCGGCCGTCGTCGTCCAGGAGGAGCAGGAGGGCGAGAAGTCCCTGGTCGCCTACCTCGTTGCCGCCGACGGCCAGGAGACCGACGCCGACGCCGTGCGGGAGCGGATCTCCGCGGCACTGCCCGACTACATGGTCCCCTCGGCCTTCGCGGTCGTGGACGCCCTGCCGCTGACGCCCAACGGAAAGCTCGACCGCAGCGCCCTGCCCTCGGTGGAGCGTTCCGCCGGCCGCTACCAGGCCCCCGGCACCCAGGTCGAGGAGATCATCGCGGGCATCTGGTCGGAGATCCTCGGCCGGGAGCGGGTCGGCGTCGAGGACAGCTTCTTCGAACTCGGCGGCCATTCCATCCTGGCGATCCGGATGACCTCCACCCTGCAGGACGAATTCGGCATCGACCTGTCCCTGCGAACCGTCTTCGAGCACCCGACCGTCCGCTCGCTGGCGCAAGCCGTGGAGGACCACATCAGGGCCGAGATCGAGCAGATGTCCGAGGAGGAACTGCTCGAACACGACGTGCAGGCCGCGGACCAGTCGGCCTGAGCCTCGAACCGGCGCATCCGGGTGCCACCGTCCTGGCGCCCGGATGCGCCGTCGCCATGCCTCGACCCGAGCCCACAAGGGCACGCGAGCCCGCAAGGGCAAGAAAGGGAAAACCGTGAACGCAGCACGCGAGTACGGCGCCACCACGCCGCCCTCCGGACTCCTGATCGACCTGATCGAAGCGCAGGCAGCCCGGGTGCCCGAGGCGGTCGCGGTGATCGCCGGTGGCACGACGAGCAGCTACCGGGAACTGGACCGGCAGGCCAACCGGATCGCGCACCGGCTGATCGAACTGGGCGCCGCGGCAGACGTCCCGGTCGGGGTGTGCCTGCCGCGTGGAAGGGACCTGCCGGCGGCCCTGCTCGGCGTGTGGAAGGCCGGCGCGGCATACCTGCCGCTCGACACGGCCCTGCCCGTCCAACGGCTGGAGTACATGCTCGAGGACAGCGGCGCGCCCGTCCTCATCTGCCTCTCGCAGTCGTCCGCCCCGATCCCGCCCGGATACCGCGGCACCGTCCTGGCGCTCGACGACGACCGGGCGGCCGTCGAGGCGCTCCCGTCCACCGCACCGGACCGCGCCACCGACCCGGAGCAGCTGGCCTACCTCATGTACACCTCGGGCTCGACCGGGACCCCGAAGGGCGTGATGGTCAGACAGCGGGCGCTGGCCAACCTGGTGTGCTCCCTCCTCGACGATGCCGGGGCGGGCCGTGGGGGCACCTGGCTGGCGAGCACCTCGGTCTCCTTCGACATCTCGGGCGTGGAGATGTACGTGCCGCTGGCTTCCGGAGGCCGGATGGTGGTGGCCTCCGACGCCGAGGCGAAGGACCCGGCGGCCCTGCTGCGGCTGATGGACGCGCACGAGGTCACCGATGTGCAGGCGACGCCCTCCGGCTGGCGGCTGTTGCTGGCCTCCGGCTTCGACCGTCCGGCGGTGCGGGCCCTGGTCGGCGGGGAGGCGCTGCCGACGGGACTGGCCCGCGAACTGCGCGGCCGCGTCGCCGGGCTGACCAATGTGTACGGGCCGACCGAGACGACCATCTGGTCGACCTTCTGGGAGGTGCCCGGCGAGGTGGAGCAGGTGCTCCTGGGCGGCCCGCTCGCGCGCACGCAGACGCACGTGCTGGACACCTCCGGCCGGCCCGTCCCGGACGGCGGGGCCGGCGAGCTCCACCTCGGCGGCGAGGGCCTGGCCCGCGGCTACGCGGGCCGCCCCGGCCTTACGGCGGAACGGTTCGTGCCCGATCCCTTCGGGGCGCCCGGATCACGTCTGTATCGCACCGGCGATCTGGTACGGCAGTCTTCCGGTTACGCGATAGAGTTCATAAGCCGGGTCGACGACCAGGTGAAGATACGTGGTTACCGCATCGAACTTGGCGAAATCCAAGCGCGATTGACCGAGTTTCCCGATGTGCGTGACGCCGTGGTCACCGTCCGCGAATCCGGCGAAGGCGATAAGCGGCTCATTGCGTACCTGGTCCCCGTGCCGGGTCGCCGGCCCGATGTCGCCGCCCTGCGAGCACATCTCGCAGCGACACTTCCCGATTACATGATTCCCCCCACGTTTATGGCGATCAGTCGAATCCCGTTGAACACCAGCGGGAAAGTCGACTACCGCGCGCTGCCTCAACCCGGGCGAATCACCCGTCGACCGGCCGGACACAGCCGGTCGGCCTGACCTCCACGGCCCGGCCCGTTGCCGGGCGGTGCCGGCGGGTTCGCCAGAACGACAGCGGGGGCTCACCACCACTTGTTTGGGAGCCATCATGCCCACCGGCCACGTCACCGAACTGACCTCAGCCGCCCCCGACTTCTTCGCCGACCCCTACTCGGCCTACCGGAAAATCGGCGCCGACGGCCCCGTCCGACAACTGCGGATGCCGGGCGGCGAGACGGTATGGATGGTCTTCGGATACGACACCGTCCGCACCGCCCTCGCCGACTCCCGGCTGTGCAACGACAGCCGGCACTCGGCCGCGTACCGGGAGGACGACTCCGCGGTCGGCCGCAACATGCTCAAGGCCGACCCGCCGGACCACACCCGCCTCCGGACCCTCGTCTCGCGCCAGTTCACCGCTCGCCGCATCGGGAAGCTGCGCTCGCGCATCGAGGAGATCTCCGCCGAACTCCTCGACGCGGTGGCCTCCTCCGGCCGCACGGATCTCGTCAGCGCCTACGCCATCCCTTTGCCGATCACGGCCATCTGCGAGCTGCTCGGCGTCCCGGCCGCGGACCGCGAGACCTTCCTCGGCTGGTCCAACAAGCTCGTCGACGTCACCGGCCCGGAAGCCGCCGCGGCCGCCGGAGCAGCGGCGGCGGCGATGACCGAATACCTCACCGGCCTCATCGAGGAGAAGCGACGCCGTACCGCCGGGGCGGACGCCGACCTCCTGCACGTCCTCGCCCGCGCCCAGGACGAGGACAACGACCGGCTCTCGCCCGACGAACTCCTCGGCATGGCCTTCCTGTTACTCGTCGCCGGACACGAGACGACCGTCAACCTCATCTCCAGCGCCGTCCACCTCCTGTTGCGGAACCCGGACCAGCTCGCCGCGCTCCGCGCCGACCCCGGTCTCCTGGACGGCACCATCGAGGAGACGCTGCGCTACGAGCCCCCCATCCAGGTCGCCGCCTACCGCTACACCTCCGAGCCCCTGACGCTGGCGGGCACAGACATCCCGCAGGGCGAGCGCGTCGTGCTCTCCCTCGCCTCCGCCAACCGTGACGCCGCCTACTTCCCGGACCCCGACCGCTTCGACATCCACCGCGACCTGACCGCGAACCGCGCCCAACTCGCCTTCAGCCACGGCATCCACTACTGCCTCGGCGCCCAGCTCGCCCGGCTCGAAGCCGTCGTCGCGCTGACCGATCTGCTCAAGCGCTTCCCGGGCCTCGCCCTCGACGAGGCCGCCGCTCCCGAGTGGCGGCCGAGCCTGCTGCGCGGGCTGCGCACGCTCCCCGTGCGCTGGTAACGCAGGAATACGCACAGAGCACCGAGCAATGAAGCGGGGCGATCCGCAGGGCTGCCGACGGCCCGGCGGATCGCCCCGCAGTCCGTCACGCAAAAGCCACGGCCCCGGCAATTCCCTTGTCGGCGGGCCCGCTTCAACCGGACCATATAGCCGCCATATAGGCCCTCCTTGCACGGTAGAGCTGCGCAACCGACCGCGCTCATATATCGGCTGTCCTGGAGGAGACCTGTGACCCATACGGGCGGCAATTGGTTCCAAAGACACGGCACGACCACCGATCCCGATCTGCGCCTGGTGTGCTTTGCGCACGCGGGAGGCGTACCGAGTTTCTTCAACGGCTGGGCACGGCATCTGCCGGCCGGAATGGAACTCATGGCGGCGTGCTATCCCGGACGGCAGGCCCGTTTCGGGGAACCGTATGCCGAAAGCATGGAGGACCTGGCCGACCAGGCGGTCGATGCGCTCGCCCCCTACCTCGGAACTCCGCTGGCGCTGTTCGGGCACAGCATGGGCGCCGCCGTGGCCTACGAGGTCGCCCTCCGGCTCGAAGCGCGCCACGGAGTCCAGCCGGTCCGGTTGTTCCTCTCCGGACAGCCGGCGCCGCACCGGGCGGAGCCGTCGAACCTGCACCTCGAAGACGCCGAGACCATGCTCGACGAGGTCAAGCGGCTGGGGCTGTCGACCGCGAGCGCCATGGAGCACCCCGAACTGCTGGAGATCGCGCTCCCCACACTGCGGGCCGACTTCCGTCTCGTCGAGACCTACCAGCCGAAGCTCACCAAGGCCAAGAGCCCCGTCGTGGCCTACGCCGGCGACGAGGATCCCGACTGCCCGCCCGACGCGATGTGCGCCTGGTCGGAACTGACCACCGCGGGCTTCGCATACCGCTCCTTCCCCGGCGGCCACTTCTACCTCGAAGCACACGAGGCCGAGCTCCTGCTCCACATGGTCGGACACCTCAGGGACGACATCCGCCTGGCAAAGGCAATCGGGATGGCCGGAGCACGGCGCCCCTCGGCCCGACCGGCGGAGCCCGTGTCCGCCCGGCACTCCGGGGCCGTTCGATGAGCATCGTCCACCCCCTCACCCACGGGCAGGAAGCCCAGTGGTTCCTGCACGAACTGGCCCCGCAGAGCGGCGTGTACAACACCGGCATCGCCGTCCGCGTCCTCTCGGCCGTCGACGTCCCGGCACTGCGGCAGGCCGTGGCCGCGCTCGGCGCACGCCACGAGATGCTCCGCTCGCGATACGCCGAGGCCGACGGCCGCCCGGTACGCGTGGAGTCGCCCGACGGCCCCGTCCGCCTCACCGAGCGCGAGCACCCCGGCGCCGCCGACGAGGACTTCCACACGGCCGTCCGCTCCGCACTCAACGCCCCCTTCTCGCTCCGCGAAGAGGTGCCGTTCCGGATCGTGCTGCTGACCAGAGGGCCCGAGGATGCCGCCCTGGTCGTGGCGGGCCACCACATCTCCACCGACGCGGTGTCGAACACGCTGCTGCTCCGCGACCTCCTCCAGATCTACCGGGAGCTCACCGACGGCACGCCCGCCGCACTACGGCCGATCACCGCCGGCTACGGGGACCACGTCGACAAGGAACGCCGGCTGCTCGAATCGGGCCGGGGCGCCGCCATGAAGCAGTACTGGAGCGGCGTGAGCCTGGGCTCGACACCCGCCGCCCTGCCCACCGACCACACCCGGCCGGCGACCCAGGCGTTCGCGGGGGACACCCTGCGGGTGACCGTCGCACCGGAGGCGACCGACGCCGTACGGCAGTTCGCGGCAGCGCTCGAAGTCACCCCGTACGCCGTGCTGCTCGGCCTCTTCCAGAGCGTGTTGCACCGCCACACCCGGCAGCCCGACTTCGCCATCGGCGTGCCGACCACCACACGGCTCAGCAGCAGGATGCGCGACGTGGTGGGCAACTTCATGAACACCGTGGTCATGCGGTCGGCCTTCCACCCGCGCTCGACGTTCCGGGAGGCCGTGCTGGCGGCCGACGAGCAGCTCAAGCTCGGCATGGAAGCGGCCCGGTACCCCTTCTCGCTGCTCGCCCGCACGGCGGGCACCCCACGGGCCGCCGGGCGCTCCCCCCTGTACCAGATCACGTTCAATATGCTGGCGACGGCCCACCTCGACGCCGCGCTCCAGCCCGTACTGGACACGACGCATCCCGAACACGTCACGCGGCACGCCGGGCTGCTCCTGGGCCCCTGCCACGTGCCCCAGCAGGAAGGTCAGCTGGACCTGGCCGTCGACGTCCTCCAGGGCGCCGACGCAATGGCCCTCGACTTCCGCTACGACACACACCTCTACGAGCCCGCGACCGTCCTGCGGCTGGCCCAGCACTTCCTCCGCGCGATCGATGTCGCCACCGGGAACCCGGACTCCCGCATCGCCACCGCCCGGCTCTGGGACCCGGCCGAAGTCCGGCGCCCGCCCGGGCGCGGCAACGGCGCGACCCGCGTCAACGTCACCCCCGCTCACGTCTGAGCACTCTCACGTCACGAAGAAGGGACTGCGGCTATGCGCGACAACCTGGTGGACCGGCTCCTGCAGCACGCACGGACGGTACCGGAGAAGGACGCGACCGTCTTTGTGCGGATGCGCGGCGCCGAGCAGCTGGCGGAGCGGGTGAGCTACGCCGAACTGGACCGCGAGGCACGGGCCATCGCCGGCTGGCTGCGCACCCACTGCGAGGTGGGCGACCGGGTACTGCTGCTCTACCCCAACGGGCTGGACTTCGTACGGGCCTTCGTCGGCTGCCTGTACGCCGGGGTCATCGCGGTGCCCGCTCCCGTGCCGGACAACAACGGCAGACGCGGCTCCCGCACCGCCGCCATCGCCACCAACGCCCAGGTCCGGCTGGTGCTCACCGACTCGGGCCACCTGGAATCGGTGACCGAGGCCGTCCAGCAGTCCGGGCTGGAGGACCTGCCGTGCGTCGCCACCGACGCCACCGAGTTCGGCGAGAACCCGGACTGGACCGCCCCGGAGATCCACGACGACACGGTGGCCTTCCTCCAGTACACCTCGGGCTCGACCAGCGACCCCAAGGGCGTCATCGTCCCGCACCGCGCACTGACCGCCAACCTCCGCTACATCGCGGGCGCCTTCGGCCTGGACTCCGAGACCGCGTCCTGCAGCTGGCTGCCGCTCTACCACGACATGGGCCTCATCGGCATGCTGCTGACGCCGCTCCTGCTCGGCGGCACGGCGGTGCTGATGGCCCCCGGGGACTTCCTGCGGCGCCCGCACGCCTGGCTGCGGCTGTTCCACGACTACCGCGGCACCTTCACGGCGGCACCCAACTTCGCCTACGACCTGTGCGCGCAGCGGGTGTCCGAGAAGCAGCTCGCCCAACTGGATCTGTCCACGCTGCAGGCCGCGGTCAACGGCGCGGAGCCGGTCATCGCCGCCACCGTGGACCGCTTCAACAAGCACTTCGCCCCCGCAGGCCTGCGGCCGGACGCCGTCAAGCCCAGCTACGGAATGGCCGAGGCCACGCTCCTCGTCACCGGCACCCCGCACGGCCGCGACCAGCTCATCACCAGGATCGACGGCGCCGAGCTGGAGCGCAACGCCTTCACCCGGCAGCCCGAGACGGGCGACGGCCCGCTGATGGTGAGCAGCGGCCCCGTCGACCGGCTCGAGATACGCATCGTGGACCCGCAGACCGGCGTCACCCAGCCCGACGGCCGGGTCGGCGAGGTCTGGCTGCGCGGCGAAAGCCTCGCGGTCGGCTACTGGAACAACGAGGCCGAGACCGAGCGGGCCTTCCAGGCCACCACCGCCGAAGGCGAGACGGGCTTCCTGCGCACCGGCGACCTCGGCGTGCTGGACGACGGCGAGCTCTACATCACCGGTCGCAGCAAGGACGTCCTCATCGTCCACGGGCGCAACCTCTACCCGCACGACATCGAGCGCGAGACCTCCGGCCTCCACCCCGCCCTCCAGGGCCTCCAGGGCAGCGCCTGCTCGGTGCCCGCCGACCAGGAGGAGATCGTGGTCATGCACGAGCTCAGCCCCGTCGAGAGCGCCGGACTCGACCTCGACGAGCTGGCCCGCGGCATCCGGGAACAGCTCGCGGAGTCCCTCGGCATCCGGCTGCCCAGCGTGGTGCTGCTGCGCCCCGGGCACATCCGCAGGACCACCAGCGGCAAGGTCCAGCGCGCGCTGATGCGGGAGCTGTTCATGACCGGCGGCCTGAAGCCCGTCCACGAGGACCTCAGCCCCGAGGTCAGCCGACGCTACCGGGCGGGCGCCGCGGCATGAGTCATCTCGCGTACGCCGCCGCGGCGGAGTTCGACCGCCTCCTGGGCGATCCCCGGGACACCGGGCGCCTCTTCTCCCACGCCCGCTCCCTCGCCCTGGACGAGCGGGAGGAATTCCCGCTGGAGATCTGCCGGGAGCTGGACCTGCTCGGCCTCCCCGCGCACTACGTGCCCGTCGCCCACGGCGGAGCGCTGCGCAACTTCGGGGACACCCTGCAGATCGTGCGCACCATCGCCCGCCGCGACCTGACCGTCGCCATCGCGCACGGCAAGACCTTCCTCGGCGCGGCGTCGGTGTGGGTCGGCGGCGATCCGCGGCAGGCCCGGGAGCTCGGCGCCGAGGTGGCCCGGGGGACGGCCGTGTCCTGGGGACTGACCGAACGGGAGCACGGGAGCGATCTGCTCGCCGGTGACGTCAGCGCCGAGCGCACCGCCGGCGGATACCGGGTGTCCGGCGAGAAGTGGCTGATCAACAACGCCACCCGGGGCGACCTGGTGTGCGTACTGGCCCGCACCGCGCCCGAGGGCGGCTCGCGCGGATTCAGCGTGCTGCTGATCGACAAGCGGCGGCTGGACCCCACGAGCTTCAGGACGCTCCCGGCGGCGCGGCTGCACGGCATCCGCGGCGCCGACATCAGCGGAGTGGCGTTCTCCGACGCCGCCGTGGACCACTCCGCGCTGATCGGCGCGGAAGGCGACGGCCTGGAGATCGTGCTGAAGAGCCTCCAGCTGACCCGGACGCTGTGCGCCGGGCTGTCGCTGGGCGCGGCCGACCAGGCACTCGACATGGCGACGGCGTACGCGCTCGCCCGGCACAACCACGGCAAGCCGCTGATCGAGCTTCCCCAGTCGCGGCGGCTGCTCGCCCGCTCCTACGCCGACCTGCTGACCGCCGAGGCCCTCACCCTGTTCGCGTCGCGAGCCCTGCACGCGCTCCCCGGCGAGTTGTCGATCACCTCCGCGGTGACCAAGTACCTGGTCCCCACACTGGTGGACCAGGCCCTCGCCAGGCTGTCCCGGCTGGTGGGCACCCGCTCCCTGCTCCGCGGGGACACCTTCGAGCACGGCCGGTTCCAGAAGGTACTGCGCGACCACCGGATCGTCGGCATCTTCGACGGCAGTTCGGTGATCAACCTCAACTCGCTGATCAACCAGTTCCCGCTCATCGCCCGCGCGCACCGGCGCGGCCCGGCGGACGAGGCCGGGCTGCGCACCGCGAGTACGTTCACCGAAGCCCTGCCCGACCTGGACCCGGCAGCCCTGGAGCTGCTGCCCCGCCGGAGCAGCGGCCTGCTGCACGCGGTACCGGCCGCCGCCCGGGAACTGCGGTCGCTTGCCGACGCGGGCGCCGTGCCCCACTCCCTGGCCGCGCACGCCGCCGAATTCGCCGAGGTGCTGGAAGAGGTAACCGAACGGATCGGCCGGCACAAGCCGACCCCCGTGGCGGCACCCGCCCACGCCTTCAAGCTGGCCGAGGACTACGCCCGCTGCTTCGCGGCGGCGGCCGCCCTCCAGCTCTGGCTCCGCAACCGGTCGGCCGTCGACGCCGAGGCCACCCACGGACTGTGGGAATCGGGCCTGTGGCTGGAGTGCTGCCTGGTCACCCTGGTGGGTCGGCTCCGCCCCGTGCGCACCGAGCACCTCGTCGCCGAGGGCGGCCGGGACCCCGAAGAGGCCGTCGACCGGCTGGTGGAGCCGCTCGTCGCCCAGCACACCTCCGGACAGCTGCCCTCATTGCTGCCCTATTCACGGCTAGGGACCCCCGCATGACCGTCACCGAAAACCTGTCCCGGCAGCCGGCCGAACGTCGCGGTCCGCTCGCCGACCTGGACACCCCGGACACCCTGGAAGCGCTCTTCGGCGACCCGGACGACCTCGCGAATCCGGTGGGTCACCAGGCGTTCGTCGACGCGGACGAACGCGGGGACTTCCTGCCGGCCGGCAGGAAGGTGCTGGAGGCCTACGGCATCGGCGCGGAATTCGTGCCCCGGGCACTGGGCGGCCGGCTCGGCCAGGCCGACGACCTCGCCCGGGTGCTGCGCACCGTCTTCCGTCACGACGGTGCGCTGGGCCTGGGGCACGGCGCGATCAACCTCATCGCCTCGTCCACCGTCTGGGCGGCCGGCGGCGCGGACCAGCAGCGCTGGCTGGCCTCCGTGCTGCTGGACAACCGCCCGACCGCCGGCGCGATCACCGAACTCGCCTACGGCGACGACCTGGCCCGTACCCGGCTGCGGGCCACGGAGCGGGACGGCGACATCGTGCTCGACGGCCGCAAAGAGGTGATCAACAACGTCGCGCGGGCTCACGCCATCACCGTGCTGGCCAGGACCAGCGAGGAGCCGGGCAGCCGCAGCCACACGCTGTTCCTGGTGGACCCGGCGACCGTGCCGCGCGACCGCCTGCGCTTCCTGCCGAGGTACCACACCTCGGGGATGCGGGGGACCCACCTGGGCGGGGTGGAGTTCCTGGACTGCCCGCTGCCCGTCTCAGCGGCGATCGGCGAGTACGGCGACGCCATGGAGACCATCCTGCGGTGCTTCCAGGTCACCAAATCGGTGGCGAGCGGGGCGACCCTCGGCCTGCTCGACACCATGCTGCGGACCGTGACCGGCTTCGGAGTACAGCGCAGGCTGTACGGCCGGACCGTGGCCGAACTCCCGCATGCGGAGGCGGAACTGGCGGGCGCCTTCACCGACCTGCTCATCTGTGACGCCATGACGACCACGGCGTGCCGGGCGCTGCACGTGCTGCCCCGCCAGACCAGCGTGTACGCGGCGGCCACGAAGTACCTGGTCCCCGAGATCGAACAAGGTGCGGCCGACCGGCTCGCGGTGCTGCTCGGCGCCCGCTCCTTCCTCCGCGAGGGGCCGCACGGGGCGTTCCAGAAGCACTTCCGGGACCTTCCCGTGGCGGCCCTGGCGCACTCCGGTGCCACCGTCTGCCTGGCCACGATCATCCCGCAGCTGCCGCGGCTGGCACGGAAGAGCTGGTTCGTCTCCTCCGCACCGGACCCGGCCCTCTTCCGGCTGGGCCAGACCCTCCCGGACCTGGACTTCGGGCGGCTGCAGGCCAACGCGGGCCCCGACGACCAGGTCATGGCGACCCTGCTGGACGTCGGACAGGAGGTCCAAAGCGATCCGGTGCTGCGGGAGCTGTGCGAACGGCTCGTCGGCGAGCTGCGTGCCCTGACGGTCGGCTGGCGCGGCCTGTCCCCGCGCAACCGCACGCCCTTCGCGGGCCCGGTCGGCTTCGAACTGGCGGAACGCTACGCCGTCGTGCTCGCGGCAGCCGCCTGCCTGGGCATGTGGTGGCACAACCAGGACCACCCCAACCCGTTCATGCGGGACACGGCGTGGCTGATCAGCGCCCTGGACCGACTGACGACCCGGCTCGGGTACGACCCACTGCCCGGCGCCGGGGACGCCGCCCGGCACGTCTTCACCGAACTGCTCACCCGGCACGCGGAGCACCGGGCATTCGATCTGGTCGGCCGCCGCCTCTTCTGAGCCACCGCAGCCCCCGGCCCCAACACGCCAACCCCGAAAGGAATGTGGACATGACGACGTCCGCTCCGGAATCCACCGCACAGGTTGTCTCCTCCGAGGAGATCCGCGACATGCTGCTCAACCTCGTGGCTTCCTACCTCGAACAGCCGGTGACCGACATCAGGTCCGATGTCAAACTCCTCGACTACGGACTCGACTCCATCTTCGCGCTGACCCTCTGCGGCGATGTGGAGGACGAGTACGGCATCGAGGTCAAGTCCACGCTCGCCTGGGACTATCCGACGATCGATGCGATCACCGGTTTCCTGCACGAAGCCCTCAGCGAAAGGGTGTGACCGTCCTGCATTCCCGTCAACCGGCGTCGGTGTCCGGGCACATCGGCAACGGCATCGGCTCCTGACCGCGGTGCGGGAAGGGGCCGGGCCGTGCCCCCGGGCGCTGCCGGTGGACTCTTCCCGCACCCGATTCCGGACGGAGCGTATCGTGACCCCACGTCTCAACTCATCGCCGTCGCAGTGTGCACCTGCCCTTTTGGGGGTCGGCACGCACCGGCCGCACCGCATCGTCGACAACGACGAGATATGCCAGTACATCGAATCGTCGGACGAATGGATCCGCTCCCGCACCGGCATCGTCACCAGGCGCTGGGCGGCCCCTGACGAATCGATCGCCGAGATGGCGTCGCTCGCGGCGGAGAAAGCCCTCGCAGCCGCCGGAGTTCAAGCGGACGCAATCGACTGCGTCATTGTCGCGACCTTCACCCATCTGAAACAGACGCCCGCCGTCGCGGCAGAGGTCTCGCACCGCATCGGTGCCGTCGAGGCGGCCGCCTTCGACATCTCCGCGGGGTGCGCGGGGTTCGTCCACGGCCTCGCCCTGGCCGCGGACACGGTCCGCAGCCGGGGGCGGCATGTCCTGGTGATCGGCGCCGAGCGGATGACGGACCTGCTCGACCTCGAGGACAGGTCCACCGCCTTCATCTTCGGCGACGGCGCGGGCGCTGTGGTTCTCGGCCCCGCGGCCACGCCCGGCATCGCGCCCGTGGTGTGGGGGGCCGACGGCTCCCAGACCGACGCGATCTCCCAGACCGTCTCCTGGGGAGAACTGCGGGACGCCCCCAATCAGCGATGGCCCGCGCTGCGACAGGACGGCCAGAAGGTTTTCCGGTGGGCCGTCTACGAAATGGCGAAGGTCGCCCAAGAGGCATTGGACGTCGCGGGAGTTGAGGCGGGTGACCTCGACGCCTTCATTCCGCACCAGGCCAATGTGCGGATCATCGACGCCTTGGCGAGAGGCATCCGATTGCCCGAACACGTCGTGGTCGCCCGGGACATCGTCACCACCGGCAATACGTCGGGAGCATCGATTCCGCTGGCCATGGAAGCGCTCTTGAGTGCCGGCGAGGTCCGTTCGGGCGGGCTGGCGCTTCTCCTGGGCTATGGGGCGGGCCTTTCCTATGCCGCGACGGTGGTCGCGTTGCCGTAACCCCTCGATAGGTGGGTTATCCCTACCCCCGGCTCGTGGGTTGCCAGCGTGGCCCACCCCGACGATCACTGGCTAGCGTATGACCGGATGGTTACCAGCGGACAGCTGCCCTTCCTGAAGACGAGGAGTTCCCCCATCAATACGTCACTTCGCCTCTCGCGCCGGTACATCGGAACAGGTTTGGCAGCACTCGCCATCACCGCCGCCCTCACGGGCTGCAACCCGACCAAGGCGATGAACGGCACCGATTTCTCCCAGACGAACCAGGTCGACGTGCAGCCCGGAATGGTGCTGCGGGTGGACACGCCGGGTGTCGGCGTCACGTTGACCGCGGGCGGTGATTCGCGCGTGGAGGTCTCCGCGACGGGCAACTATTCCGACAAGGCACCTCAGGTGTCGGCGACCAAGACGGGAGACACCGCCACGGTGACCGCGGGCTGTTCCGGCTCGTGCGACCTGCAACTGCACATCACGGTCCCGGCCACCATGCAGGTGCAGGTGAAGAGCGGCAACTCCGAGATCGTCGCGGACGGGCTCGGAGGCAAGCTGGACCTGCGGACGGGCAACGGCGCCATCACCACCAGGCGCACCACCGGACCGCTGTCCCTGCACAGCGGGAACGGCCAGGTCAAGCTGACCGACTCCCGGTCCCCGCAAGCCGACGTCTCCACGACGGCCGGAGCGGTAGACGCCACCTTCGCGGCCGCCCCCACCAGCGTGAACATCAGCACCAAGAGCGGCGCCGTCGACCTCTCCGTACCCAAGGGAGCGGGCTACAGCATCGATGCGCACAGCACCGGTTCCACGCCCGAGGTCGACCTGCCGAACGACCGCAACGCGGCACACTCCCTCACCGTAGCCACCGCGAACGGAGGCCTTCACATCCACTGAGGGCCCTCCGCCTGCCGCTGTACGGCCACCCCCGGGCCGTACAGCGGCATTGGTGTGTGCGGCACCCGCCACCCCCGCATCCGGTCACCGGGCCGCCGTGAGGATCGAGGCGATCACCGAGGGGGCGGGAGGGCCGTCGAGGACGCGGCGCAGTTCCGCCACCCCCTCGCGCCGCTGTTCCGGCGTGAGGAAGAGGTACCGCTCGATGCGTTCGTTGAACGTGCTGCGGAACCGCGCGTAGAGGCCGTCGTCCTGGAGGACCCGGCCGGCGACGGTCACGAGGGCCTCGGTCCCGGCGTAGTCGTCCTCGGGCACCGCGTGACCGGGCAGGACGTCCGCGAACCGGCCGGCCAGGTGCCCGAAGAGGGTGTTCGCGAGGTTCCGGATGGTGAACGTGTGCGCGTAGTGCTGTTCGGGGAGCGCCAAGTGCAACTGGCCGAGCAGCGTGGCCTCGTGGAGCGCCGACAGGCCGGGGGCGAGGAGGGAGTGCGGTGTCCTCGCCACCTGTCGCAGCAGCTCGCGCTGGGGCAGGAACCGGCGGTCGACCATTCGTCCGGATGCCCGGTCGGTGCCGCCGCGGTGTCCGGCGTACGGGCCGCCGCAGACCAGGACGCGGGTGAACCGCGGCCAGTCGGCGAGGAGATCCGGGATCCAGCGGTCGACGAGCCGGAGGTAGTCGTTGTTGGCCTCGAAGTCCAGGAGGAAGTTCTTGAAGCCGCCGGTGTTGATCAGCAGGTCGTAGTCGTGCCCGTCGATTGCCGGTTCGTCTTTGCCCGCCTCCCGCAGGCCTTCCAGGTCGACGAGCGGACCGGTCAGATGCATCGCGCGGTCCGCGCCGGCGGCGGTGAACTCGGCCATGCGCCGCGAGACGCCGGGGAAGTTCTGGACCACGCTGTGGTCGGCCAGCAGATGGGCGGCGAGGATGCGCTCGTGCGGCGAGAGGCAGGCCAAGTGACGGCGTGCCGCCGTGTAGGAGGTGCGGGGAACGGTCGCGCACAGCTCGCGGATCCGCGCCAGGGAGTGGTGGTGCTGCCAGAAGCCGAACAGGCAATCCACCAGGACCGCCGGACGGCGCGCCACGACGGAGCGCAGGACGAGGTCGGCGTCCATGACGGAGACGACGTGGTCGCTCTCCACCAGCAGCCGGTCGAGGAGCATGGCTCCGTTCCGGTGCGGCTCGGTGAGCTCGTGGATGCCGTCGAAGGCGGCGGCGTTGCGGCGGGCGAACTCCGCCGCGACACCGTCCCCCACGAACACCCGCTCGTGTCCGGGGAGCAGCCGGGAGACGGCGACGAGGACGGAGGCCGGGCCGAAGCCGCAGTTCTGGGCGCCCATGAGGATGCGCATGGCGCGTCAGCCGAGTGCAGGCTGTGCGCCGGCGAGGATTCCCGTGAGCTGCCCGGCGAAGGGTTCGGGGTGCTTGGCGTAGCCTGCGTGACCACCGGGGAACTCCACGAGTTCCCGGCCGAGCCGTTGCGCCAGGACAGCCACCGGGCGCCCCACGTCGTAGGTGCGCGATCCCCGGCCACCGGCCATGACGAGGCGGTCCGCCACGGCCGCCAGGGCGGTGACGTCGGGCACGCAGCGGGTGGAGGGCAGCATCACGTGGGAGAGGAAGAAGTCGCTGTTGTCGGCTGCTTCGGGGAGCGGTGGGGCCGGCCTGTCGCTGAAGACGGCCCGGAGCCTGTCCAGGGCCGCCGGGACGCCTTCCCGGCGGTACGTCGCGTGCACCCGGTCGAAGAACGCGGCGTGTCGTGCCGCATCCGGCAACAGCCCCATGGCGGGCGGCTCATGGG
Organism: Streptomyces olivoverticillatus; assembly: GCF_014203555.1. GTDB lineage: Bacteria > Actinomycetota > Actinomycetes > Streptomycetales > Streptomycetaceae > Streptomyces > Streptomyces olivoverticillatus. The sequence goes on from NZ_JACHJH010000011.1 coordinate 33,102, forward strand.
CGACCACGAGCCGGATCCTCTGCGGATCGCGGACCATGAGCTCCAGGGCGATCAGGGCGCCTGCACAACTGCCGAACACCCGCACCGGCTCGTCGGCTTCGGCGACGTGGTCGAGCAGCCGGGCGGCGTCGTCGGCCTGGGTGTCGAGCCACGGTTCGGGTGGCGGTCCGTCGAGGAGACTGCGGGAGATGCCGCGCGGGTCGTAGGTGACGACGCGGTGGCGGGCGGCGAGCTCGTCGGCCAGGCCCCGGAAGACCTCGGCGTCGGAGGCGCCGCCCGGAATGAGCAGCAACAGCGGCCCGGCGCCGCGCACTTCGAAGTACAGCCGCGCGCCCGGCGCGGTCAGCGTGCCGCTCTCCAGTGTGTCCATCTCTCTCCAGATCGCTCCGGCGCAGGGCCTGGGGAAGATCGAAGGGGCGGCACGAGACTACGCGCGGGACGGCCCGCGCGGGTAGGCGCGCGCACCGTGTCGCGCGCGGGTGGACGAGAGCGGGCGCTTGTCGTCGCCCCGGCGCGCCGGTCTGCGGGCCGTACGGCCGGGGCAGGGACTGACCCATGGTGCTCAGTGTGAAGAGATCCGTGGTGACAGTGGGTGGGAAGCGGCTGCGCGCGGTCGCCCTGGCGGCCGCCGTGCTGTTCGGCGCGGCCGCCCCGGTGCCGGCGGCCGCCCACCCCCGGGAGTCCGGACCGTTGCAGTGCCAGGGCACCGAGTCCATCAGCTACCACCCGGGGCTCACCCTCCGGCCACGACACATCCATGTCACGGTCGACGGGCGCTTCGCCTCCTGCGTCGGTGGTGACGGGGCGGTGAAGAGCGGTGGCTACCACGAGGAGTTCACGCTCTTCACCGGCTGCAACAACCTCCTCGAAGGATTCCGGACCCGTCGGAAATACACCTGGAACACCGGCGACTCCAGCACTGCCGACATCACCGGCAGCAGCACGGCCGTGGCCGGTCAGGTGGTCACCCCGGTCACCGGCACCGTCACCCACGGCCGCTTCCACGGCCGGAATCTGCTCCAGCTGATCCCCGTGCCTCAGCCGGGCGCCCTGCAGTGCCTGTCGGGCGGTGTCACCGGCGCGACCGGGCCGACGGTCTTGGTGATTTCAGCGGCATAGGGCTGTGTCCACGACCTTCTCGACGTGTTTCATGGCTGTCTCGTCGATCGGCTGGACGGTCACTGCGGCGTTGGCGGCGCGGCCGTCGTCGGTGGCGCCGCCCCGGGTCTCGTATCCGGGGATGCTGCCGCCGTGGCCCCAGTAGACACCGCCGCACGACAGTGGCCTGCTGATGAGCCCCAGTCCGTAGCGGGTGCCGGGGCCGAAGGAATCGGCGGGGACGGTGGTGCGCATCTGGGCGAGCTGGGCCGCCGGGAGGAGGCGGCCGGCCAGGAGGGCGGTGAAGAACCGGTTGAGGTCGGAGTTGGTGGAGATCATCTGACCTGCCGCCCAGCCCCAGGAGGGGTCCATTTCCGTGACGTCACGCAAGGGCGCGCCTGCTGAATCCTGGTTGTAGCCCTTGGGGTGGGGTTCTCGGATGGTCGCGTCGCCGGGGGCGGGGAAGTAGGTGTGGCGCAGCCCGATGCGCTTGATGACGCGCTGGTCTATCTCCGTGGCGAGAGGGCGGCCGGTGACCTTCTGGATGATCATGCCGGCCAGCACGTAGTTGGTGTTGCTGTACTCCCATTTCGTCCCGGGGGCGAAGTCGGCCTTGTGCTGGAGGGCGAGGTCGACGAGGTCGCGGGGTTCGTAGTGACGGACGTCGTCACCGAGGTAGTTGGTGTAGTTGGGAAGTCCGCTGGTGTGCTGAAGGAGCTGGCGGACGGTGATGCGGCGTCCGTCGATCCCCTCCCCGCGGACGAGGCCCGGCAGGTAGGTGTCGACCGGGGCGTCGAGGCGGATCTTGCCTTCACCGACCAGTTGCAGCGCGACCACCGCGGTGAACGTCTTGGTGTTGCTGCCGATCCGCACCTGACCGTCCACCGGCACCTTCGCGCCGGTGGCCAGGTCGCCGACCCCTGCGGTGTAGGTACGGGTGTGGCCCTTGCGGTCCTTGACGCTCGCCAGCGCGGCGGGCAGGCCATCGGAGTGCACCAGCGCGTTCAGGCCCTGCTGGACGGTGTCCGGCCTGGCGGCGGCAGACGCCGCGGGCGGCATCAGGGCACCCATCGTCATGACGCCTAAGGTCAGCGCGATCGCAGCCGGCACGGCTCTGCGCCGATTGCCCTGCTGCCGCCTGGAAGAACGAGACTTTTGCGATGTCTGCTCACGCACGAGCCAACTCCTACGGGAATCGTCGGGAAACCGGAGGTATGTGCTGGGCCCAGCTTTTCCGGATGCGGCCACCCGGGGCGATCCTGCTACCCGCCCTGCTCCAGGTGGGGCTAGCCCCCGGTGCGCTTGTCCTCGACTCGTGCGATGCGGGCGCGGTCGGGATCATGGCAGTGTGGACGGGAACCGGGCTTTCGGCGGGGCCGAGCCGGTGGATGCGCTGGAGGTGGCGCCGACGGCTCGGACGGCGGTGGCGTGGCTGCCGCCGCAGGAGCTCTGGCCGGCGATTCAGGACATCCGCTGGGAGCACGATCCGCAGGTACGGCGGTGGCCGCCGCACGTGAATCTGCTGTTCGGGTTCGTACCGGAGGAGGAGTTCGCGCAGGCCCTGCCGCTGCTCTCCGCCGGGGCGGCGGAGATCGCGGCCTTCACGGCGCGTCTCGCCGGCGTGCGGTACTTCCGGCACAGGCAGTACGCCACGGTGTGGCTCGACCCGGCCGCGGCCGGCCTGACGCCGTGGGCCCGTCTCCACCGGGCGCTGGGGCTGCGCTTCCCGCTCTGCCGCGGGCGCGGCGGCCGCTTCACCCCGCACCTGTCCCTCGGCCGCACACGGGAACCGCAGCATCTGGCCGACGAGTGCGCCGCCCGGCTCGGCGCACGGTCGGCCGTGGTCGAGGAGGTGGTCCTGCTCGCCCGACGCGGCGAGGAGCCCATGCGGCCCCGAGCCGTGATCACGCTGGGCACGGGCGAGGTCCGCCGACTGCCGGAGTACTAGCGGCGGCGCGGAGCGGCGGGGCTCATGCAGGATCCCCCTCTGCCCGGGCGGCCGTGGCTTCGTATCCGTCGAGGAATGCCCGCACTCTCGCCTTGTAGGGCTCCCGGTCGTAGGAGGCGACGTACGCGCCGGCCATGCGCACCGGATCGCCGAAGAAGTAGTACTCGTACAGGGCCTGCCGGCCGGAGAACGCCGAGATGCAGGTGTCCCACACCAGCCGGAACAGCTTCACGCGCTCCGCCCCCGTCAGCGTCGCCGACTGCAGGCAGGCGTCGATGTCCGAGGCGGCCGGCCCCGTGACGTCGAACCCGGTCGGCGTGGCCATCAGCCCGGCGGCACCGAGCTTGCGCAGGATCTGCGGGAAGCGTTGGCAGAGCTTGGGGTAGAGGTTGCGGGCGGCGTTCAGCGGGGCCCAGGCCGGGGTCAGTACACCGAACCGGTTGACCCGCGCGTCGGATTCGGCGGCGCGCAGGAAGGCGCGGAGCATCTCCAGGGTGGTGATGATCTCGGCGATGTCGTCCTGGACGTGCTGGTAGCCCTCGATGCCGATGGCCTCCGTCAGCAGCGAGACCAGCCCCAGGACGTACTCGGTCTTCGTCACCGTCCGGGTGACGGCCTGGTGGGCCATGTGCACGACGGCCGACGTCCGGGCGAAGAGGTCGTTGCACCGCTCGACGTCGCCCAGCAGGAAGCACCGCTCGTACGGCACGTGCACGTCGTCGAAGACGACCACGCAGTCCGGCTCGTCGAAGCGCGAGGCGAGGGGGTGGTCGTGGCGCGGCCGGCCGGGATCGAGCGGTTCGCGGGCGATGTACCGCAGCCCCTCGGCGTCCGTCGGGATGGCGAAGGCGTACGAGTAGGGCCTGTCCTCGGGGGTGCCGCGCAGCAGGGTCGAGGGGAGGACGAGGAGTTCGTCGGCGAAGGGCGCGATGGTGGCCAGCATCCGGGCGCCCCGGATCACCACGCCGTTGTCGTCCTCCCGCACGATGCGCGCGGCGACGCTCCCACCGGCCTGCCGGGGGCCCGCGACGGCGCGGTTGACTTGTGGCGGAACGAGCGTGTGGCTGCACAGCAGGTCCTCTTCGCGGACCTTCTCGTAGTAGCGGCGGATGTTGTCGCCGAAGGCCGGGCCGGCCCCGGCGAACCAGTCGGCGGCCGAGGCCAGGGCCATCAGGGCGCTGTTGAGGTAGTCGCCGGTGCGCCCGAGCATGCCGTTGCTGTGCTCGGCCCACACCGTGAACGCCTGGCGCCGCTTGGCGAGTTCGACGGGGGTGGTGGGGGTGAGGAAGGAGGTGGCGACGGGCTCGCCCGATGCGGGGGAGGGGTACGTCAGAACGTCCTTGTGCTGTGCGGAGTGCTGCAGGTCGTACAGCTCGGCGTACGTCCGCACGACGTTGCGGAACGCGGGATGGTGCTGGATCCCCCCGACGAGCGTCTCGCCCTGAATGTGCACGGTGGGACGGGAGTTGGCGAGCCGTGCAAGGAATTCCTCGCCGGTGCGTGCGGCCACAGTGAGCTCCTCGGGGCTGTCCGTCCGGTAACGGTCGCATTTCGGTCCACGCCTGCATTCCGGCACCACGGCCGCTGCAACGTTTCCCCACGTAACGGTGGCAGTCGGCGCAGTGGGGGAACAGTGATGGTTCCGGCCACGGGCCGGGCCGACTCGGATCCGCTTCCGGGTAGATGGCTGGTTCGCGCCGATGTGGGCGTAACTAGGCATCCCATACGTTGTGGGCTGTTCGTCACGACTCGACCGGCGACCCGACGACCGGAGGTCTTCCGCATGACGACATCGATCTTCCCGTACAAGCAGTCCTTCGCCGGATCCACCGTTCCCGCCGACTGGAAGCTGTACGGCTCGGCGAGGATGACCGGTCAGGGCTGGCTCAGCCTGACGCCGGCGCAGGAGCACCAGGCGGGCACCGCCCTGCTGAACCTGGCCTTCCCCAGCAGCGACGGCATCTCCGTGCAGTTCGACCTCGCCGCCTACGGGGGCAGCGGTGCCGACGGGCTCTCGTTCTTCCTGATCGACGGGAAGTACGAGACCGGCGCGGGCGGTCCCGGCGGCGCCCTGGGCTACGCCTGCTACCACAAGGGCAGTTCGCAGGAGCGCAAGCCCGGCGTCACCAAGGGGTACATCGGGGTCGGCATCGACCAGTACGGGTCGTTCTCGAACCCGAGCGAGGCCGGCGACACCGGTCCCGGCAGGAAGCCGAACAACGCCGTGCTCCGCGGCTCGGGCGACCAGTACGACGGCTACCGGTACCTCAAGGGGGCCGGCCTGCCCTCGCTCAGCCTGACGCGCGAGACCCCCACCCGCGTCCTGCTGTCGGTCGTCGACCGACAGGTGACGGTGGCCGTCCGCAAGGACAACGCCTGGCAGCAGCTGCTCGACTACGACCTGCGCGACGCCACCGGCCAGGTGTCGCTGCCCGAGACCCTCAAGCTGGGCCTGTCGGCCGCCACCGGCGCGATCACCAACAACTACGAGGTCCGCAACCTGGAGGTCACGCTCCCGGCCACGATGGATGTGAAGGTGACGGCACCGGAGACCGCGACGGCCGGTTCGTCGATCGGCTACAGCATCAGGGTGGAGAACAAGGGCCCCAACACCGTGCCCGATGCCAAGGTCACCGGCAAGATCCCCACGGAGATCTCCGGGGCGGCCTTCGGCAAGATCGAGCTGCACCATCAGGCCACGGCCGGCACCGGCACCGTCGCGGGCGGCACCTACACCCAGTCCCTCGTCCTGCCCGTGGGCGGCTGGGCCGTCATTCCGCTGAACGGCACGATCAAGACCGGTGTCGTCGGCAGTATCACGCTCGACGCCACAGTCCTGTCGGAGACGCGCTCCCTCATCGGGAAGTACTCCGACTCGGCCACCACCAAGGTGACCGCGCCGGCGACGGCCGACGTGCCGATCGGCCTGAGGGGCCCGGCGACCGCCGACTTCGGCAAGCAGGTCTCGTACACGGTGACCGTCGAGAACAAGGGGCCGGGCGCCGTGCCCGAGGCGAAGGTCACCGGTACGTTCCCGGCACAGCTCACCGCGGCGAAGTCCGAGAAGATCGAGCTCCACGGCGACGCCACGGCCGGCGAGGGCACCATCGCGAGCGGCACCTTCACCCAGCCGCTGACCCTCCCCAAGGGCGGCAAGGCCGTCATCCGCGTGACCGGCACCATCCAGCAGAACTACACGGGTGATCTCACGGTCACCGCGCAGACCGACACCGGAAAGGTCACCAACACCTCGCCTTTCAAGTCCGCCTCGTTCACCACCAAGGTCGGCGCGCCGAAGATCGATGTGACCATCAAGGAGAAGTCGGGCTTCGACCAGTCGTGGCCTCCTGAGGCCAAGGGCTATGTGTGGTCGTACCTCTTCGAGCTCGCCGCCAGCAAGAACCGCATCCAGCAGTGGCAGTTGTCCTTCGACGGTCTGCCCGCGGGCAGCAAGTTCAACCCGCAGTACAAGGAACACTGGTACACCGTGGTCAAGGACGGCAGCGCCGACGGCCAGGTCCTGATCGAGTCCCCGGCCTCCGGCCACAGCATCGAGCCGGGAACACCGCTGCAGGTGCGCGTGCAGGTGCTCCACCACTCCAAGGCCGAGTCGAACGACGGCACCGTCTACAACCTTCAGGGCATCGCCTTGAAGGAGGGCAAGAGCTAGCCGACCAGGCGACCGCCATCGCCACGCCGACCCGACAGGAGACGATGATGTCCACCCGGAACATCAGCGGCCGCACCCCGCCGGCCGAAGTGATCGCGCTGCTGGCCCGGACCACCGATCCCGAGCGCCGTCTGTCCGTCGAGCAGCAGCTGTTCCCCGAACTCCTCAACCTCGGCACGGCCGAGAACATCCTGCTGTTCCCGCTGCTGAACGAGAAGGTCTTCGGCAAGCTCCGGGGCCTCACCGAGGACGACCTCCGGTACCCCGTGCCCATCTACGGCAAAGAGAAGTTGCGCGAGGACATCGCGGAGATGCTCCGCCCCCGGTTCGGCGCCGACCTCGACCCGGACGACCTCTTCGGCACGTCGGGCGTGTCGGCGGCCCTGGAGTGCCTGGCCTTCGCGCTGAAGAAGACCGGCGCCCTCGCCACCGGTGACCGGGTGCTGCTTCCGGCCCCCTTCTGGCAGGGCTTCAAGTGGTGCTTCGAGCAGCGGCCCGGGCTGGAGTGCGTCCCCGCGTACCTCGGCTCCGACTTCGAGCTCACCCTCGACATCCTGCAGCGCGCCTACCACGGGCAGCGGACACGGCCCAAGCTGCTCGTCCTCACCAACCCCAACAACCCGCTGGGCGTCAACTACGACAAGGACCTGCTGGAGAAGATCTACACCTGGGCCCTGACGCAAACGGACATGCACATCATCTCGGACGAGATGTACGCGCACTCCCAGATCGAGAGCTCGCGGCTGCCCTTCGTGAGCGCCTTCGAGCTGGACGCCTACCGCAACATCCCGGACGCCCGGAAGCGGGTGCACATCGTCTGGGGGTTCGCCAAGGACTTCGGGCTCTCGGGCTTCAAGGCCGGAGTCGCCATCACCCGCAACGACGCGGTCAAGGGCGTGCTGGGCGGCGCGGACGGCGAACCGTACTCCTGGTTCAGCCCCTTCGACTCCCTCAACCACCACGTCATCGGCAGCCTCGTCGAAACCCGGGACACCGGCAGGAGCGCCGCCGCCGACATCATGGAGGAGTACCGGATGATCCTCACCGGCGCCTTCGCGTCGGCCCGGACCGCCCTCGACGAGGCCAAGAACATCCCGTACGTCTTCCGCGAAGGCCAGAACTCCGCCCAGTTCCTCTGGCTCGACCTGCGGGAGTACCTGCGGCAGGACGCGCCGGAGATCCCGTACGAGCGGGGCCCGCACTTCCCGCACAACGGGCACGCGCACAACGGCGGCGCGCACGACGGGAACGGCGGCGGCGCGGCGAGCAGGCCTGGCGACCTCCGCCTGCCGGTCCTGTTCTCGGAGATCGGCAGCGCGGAGAGTGAGCTGTTCCAGTACCTCAAGGATCAGGCCCACGTCCAGCTGCTCCCGGGGCAGACCCTCTCCGCCCATGACCAGGGCTACTTCCGCCTGTGCTTCACCGCCTTCGGCGAGCAGACGATCCGCGAGGCGATCCAGCGCATCTCCCAGGCGCTGGCGGACCGTTCTCTCTGAGGGCAACCCGGCTGTGGCGGCAGTGGACCGGAAGGGTCCGCTGCCGCCACAGCCGGCTCACGAGGCGGGGCGGGGCTCCCAGGGGCTCCCCGTGCTCTTGGCCGTCGGGCGCACCCCGACGGAAATCCAGACGTACGCTCGATGCGGTCGGATCGAGCCAGGCGGGGCCGACGGAGACCGCGACCGCGGACCCGCCCAACGGATGGAGACAGAAAGAGCATGGCCAAGAGGACGGACACCGAGTCGCCCGCGCCGCACGTTGCCGACAGTCACGATCTGATCCGGGTGCACGGCGCGCGAGAGAACAACCTCAAGGACGTCACCGTCGAGATCCCGAAGCGCCGGCTGACCGTGTTCACGGGCGTCTCCGGCTCGGGCAAGAGCTCGCTGGTGTTCGACACGATCGCCGCCGAGTCGCAGCGGCTGATCAACGAGACCTACAGCGCCTTCGTGCAGGGCTTCATGCCGACGCTGGCGCGGCCCGAGGTCGACGTGCTCGAAGGGCTGACGACCGCGATCATCGTCGACCAGCAGCGGATGGGCGGCGACCCCCGCTCCACGGTCGGCACCGCCACCGACGCCAACGCGATGCTGCGCATCCTCTTCAGCCGGCTCGGGCAGCCGCACATCGGCTCGCCCAAGGCGTTCTCCTTCAACGTCGCCTCGATCAGCGGAGCGGGTGCGGTCACCCTGGAGCGCGGCGGGAAGACCGTGAAGGAGCGGCGCAGCTTCAGCATCACCGGCGGCATGTGTCCGCGCTGCGAGGGCCGGGGCACGGTCTCCGAGATCGACCTCACGCAGCTCTACGACGACAGCAAGTCGCTCAACGAGGGTGCGCTCACGATCCCCGGCTACAGCATGGACGGCTGGTACGGCCGCATCTTCACCGGCTGCGGCTTCTTCGACCCGGACAAGCCGATCCGCAAGTACACCAAGAGGGAGCTGAACGACCTCCTCCACAAGGAGCCGACCAAGATCAAGGTCGAGGGCGTCAACCTGACGTACGAGGGTCTGATCCCGAAGATCCAGAAGTCGATGCTGTCCAAGGACATCGACGCGCTGCAACCGCACATCCGTGCGTTCGTGGAGCGGGCGATGACGTTCACCGTCTGTCCCGAGTGCGGCGGCACCCGGCTCGGCGAGGCCGCCCGGTCGTCGAAGATCAAGGGGATCAGCATCGCCGACGCCTGCGCGATGCAGATCAGCGACCTCGCCGCATGGGTCCGCGGGCTCGACGAGCCCTCGGTGGCGCCGCTGCTCGCGAAGCTGCGGCACACCCTCGACTCGTTCGTGGAGATCGGCCTCGGCTACCTCTCGCTCGACCGGTCGTCGGGCACGCTGTCGGGCGGCGAGGCGCAGCGCGTCAAGATGATCCGCCACCTCGGCTCCTCGCTCACCGACACCACCTACGTCTTCGACGAGCCCACCACGGGCCTGCACCCCCATGACATCCAGCGGATGAACAAGCTCCTCCTGCGGCTGCGGGACAAGGGCAACACGGTGCTCGTCGTGGAGCACAAGCCGGAGGTGATCGCGATCGCCGACCACGTCGTCGACCTCGGCCCCGGCGCCGGTACGGCGGGCGGCACCGTCTGCTTCGAGGGCACGGTCGAGGGGCTGCGGGCGGGCGGGACCCTCACCGGCCGCCATTTCGACGACCGGGCCGCCGTGAAGGAGACGGTGCGCAAGCCCACCGGGCGGCTTCCGATCCGCGGCGCGACGACGCACAACCTGCAGGGCGTCGACGTCGACATCCCGCTCGGGGTGCTGGCGGTGATCACCGGCGTGGCGGGTTCCGGCAAGAGCTCGCTCGTGCACGGCTCGATCCCCGTCGACGCGGATGTGGTGTCGATCGACCAGACGCCGATCCGCGGCTCGCGACGGAGCAACCCGGCGACGTACACGGGACTGCTCGACCCGATCCGCAAGGCGTTCGCGAAGGCCAACGGCGTGAAGCCCGCGCTGTTCAGCGCCAACTCCGAGGGTGCCTGCCCCACTTGCAACGGCGCCGGCGTCATCTACACCGACCTGGCGATGATGGCCGGCGTCGCCACCACCTGCGAGGAGTGCGACGGGAAGCGGTTCGAGGCATCGGTGCTCGAATACCACCTCGGCGGCCGCGACATCAGCGAGGTGCTGGCGATGTCGGTGACCGAGGCCGAGGAGTTCTTCGGCGCCGGCGAGGCGCGTACGCCGGCCGCGCACCGCATCCTCGGCCGGCTCGCCGACGTCGGCCTCGGCTACCTCACCCTCGGCCAGCCGCTCACCACGCTGTCCGGCGGCGAGCGGCAGCGGCTCAAGCTGGCCACCCACATGGCCGAGAAGGGCGGTGTCTACATCCTCGACGAGCCGACCACCGGCCTCCACCTCGCCGACGTCGAGCAGCTGCTCGGGCTGCTCGACCGGCTGGTGGACTCCGGCAAGTCGGTCATCGTCATCGAGCACCACCAGGCGGTCATGGCGCATGCCGACTGGATCATCGACCTCGGCCCCGGCGCCGGCCACGACGGCGGCCGGATCGTCTTCGAGGGCACTCCCGCCGCCCTCGTCGACGCCCGCTCCACCCTCACCGGCGAGCACCTCGCGGCCTACGTCGGCACCTGAACCCGGCCGAGGGGCCCCGGGGGCCCCTCAGGCGAGGTTCTTCTCCAAGGCGCCGATGTACTTGCGGATGGAGTGGTCGCGTACACCGTCGGCGGCGGGCGCGAAGGCGTCGGCGGTGTAGCCCTTGACGCGGTCGGTGAGGCCGCCGATGTGGGAGGTCTGCTCGCGCAGACGGCCGCTGGAGTCGAGGTAGCGCAGAGTCTCGACGTGGGTGAAGGCGGGCTCCGGCGGCAGCTGCGGGACGATGTCGTTGTTGTTCACGAAGCGGAACATGCGCTGCTTGAAGCCCTTGTTGTACGCGGCGGCGAGGAGGCGGTCGCAGGTGCGGGGCTGACCGTAGGTGTAGACGCCGTCGGCGAGCAGCTCGGGGTCCTCCAGGTACAGCCGCGCCGCGGCGAGCATGGCCAGGGCGCCGCCGAGGCTGTGGCCGGTGAAGAACAGGCTCTGCCCGTTCGTCCGGAACTCCTGGAGCGTGTCTTTGACCGTGGGGAAGACGGATTCCAGGGCCTGGGCGAAGCCGTAGTGGACGTACCCGGTCCTCGCGGGCCCGGTCCAGGGCGGGGTGGTGGCGTCCGAGAGCCAGTCGCGGATCTGGGCCGGCTCGGTTCCCCGGAACGCGACGATGATCATGTCGTCGCTGGCCGCCGTGTACGCCTGGGTGTCCTCCAGCGGGAAGGGCGGCGTGAACCGCGTGTGGTGGTGCCGGACCGGGCCGAAGCCCCACTGGTGGGCCTGCTTCTCGATGGTGGCCTCGTCCTTGTAGGCGAGGTCCGAAGCCTGGGCCAGCCAGTAGGCGAGGTCGAGGCTGTAACCACGGGCACGGTGGTCGATGGTGGACGGCACGGGCACGACGGTGTCCTTCCTGCCATGGGGCCTCACGGGCGTGCGAGACCTGGACCTCAGAGTCCTAGCCGGGCAGAGCCCGGTCGAAAGGAAGCGGTGCCGGCGTACACCCGAATGGGCGCATCGGCAAGACCCGGTGGTGCCACCGGCACGGGGGCGGCTACTCGACGCCACCGTGCCGGCTGCGGGGTGCCGACGTCAGCTCGCCGACTGGGCGGCGTTGTAGACGGCCTGCTCCTCGTCGCCCAGATGGGTGGAGCTCATGTTGGGGCCCTGCGTCCAGCCGAGGATGCCGATGATCTGGCCGGGGTCGTCGTAGCGGGAGAAGACGCCGGTCTGGACGCCCTGGCCGGTGGCGGGGTCGAAGTTCTGCAGCACGGGGCCGCCGCTGCATCCCGGCGACTGGGCGCCGGTCATCACGTCGTTGTAGTAGACCGGGTCGTTCCAGGTGGCGCCCTGGGTGACCATCAGATTCCGGCCGTCGAAGGTCCGCTGGAGCGGCGCGGAGACATTGCCGGGGCGGTAGTAGTTGCGCTCGTTGATGGTCGGGTAGCCGAAGACGTAATCGGTCTGGTTCTGCGGCTGGTTGAAGGCGATCTGCTGGGCGCCGGTCACCTGGCCGATCGGCCGCGGGTCATCGGGGCTGGCCACCAGGACCGCGGCCATGTCGCGCCCCAGCAGCCAGTCGGCGCTCTGGCTCCAGGTGTTGGTGATCCACTCGCGGGTCACGCCCCAGACCCCGTACGGGGCGATGTCCTTGCCGGGAAGCGCCGTGCTGGTGGTGTGGCGGGGCAGGTTCGCTCCGTTGAACCCCGGCACGAAGACCATGTTGACGGCGACGACGTTGCCGAAGCCTATGTCGACCGGGGTGTGGACGCGCACGCAGTGGGCCGCGGTCACCACGACGCTCTGATTGGCGCTGTTCACCACGTTGCCGGAGCACGCCACGTCGGAGAGGGCGCCGGTGTCCACGTCCTTGTACGTGATGAAGAACTTGCCGGCGGTGCGCGAGACCAGCCCTGCCTTGCCCGGCCACGGCTTGCTGAGGTCGTCCCAGCCCCCCGGGGGCGGCGTCGCGTCCTGGTCCTCGTGGTTGAGGCCGGCGGCGGCCATCTTCGCGAGGGTCCAGTACTCCACCTCGGCCTTGAGCTTCTGCTGATGGTCCGCACCGGCGGGGACGATCGGGAGAAGCTCGAACGCGGGGGTATCGGCTCGGGCCGGGGACGCCGCGGTGAGCAGCGCGGCCACCAGCCCGAGCACGCCGAGCACGGCTGCTCCGGTGCGTCTTTGCAGTATTCCGATGGACATCGTTCTCTCCCTTGAGGGCGTGTACGGATGACTGTTTCTCTTCTTCTCCGGTCGCGTTTTCGCGGCCCGGCCGGCTTACGGGTCGGTGGTCACCTCGAAGCCCGCGCCGTAGACGCCGTGGGGGGTGGCGGCGTCCCGGGCGCGCAGGTCGGCGAGGATGTTCGCCGAGCTGGTGTACAGGAAGGGCGGCAGCGCCAGGGTGAACCCCTTGGTGATGCCGGCCCAGGGCCCCGAGACCTGGAAGCCGTTGTCCGGCGAGGGGAGATCGCTCCCCGGTACGTGCCAGATGGCCGGCCCGCCGGAGTCGCCCAGCATGTTCGTGGCCGCCGACCGGTAGACGCCGTCCTCGTTGTCCATGATGGTCCCGTACCACACGCCCGTCTGACCGGACGTGATGAGCTCGTTGTCGCCCGGGGCGAGCAGCCGCTCGTTGTCGAGTGCGGGGCTCGGGGCGTTGGGGCTGGCGGTCCCGGCGGGGACCTTCACCTCGCCGGTCTGCTTCAGGTACGGCCCCTGGGAGGAGAGCGTCACCTGCGGGACCAGCTCGATGACCATGTAGTCCTTGGTGACGTGACCCGTCTGCGAACCCTCGGGGTCCTTGAAGTAGCGCACGTGTCCGATCGGGCCGAACCCGATGTCCGCCCGGTCGTAGACGGGAGCGATGTCGTCGGGGATCTCGCGGTCCGCATATGTGCTGTCGCTGATGCAGTGACCCGCCGAAATGGCAATCCTGTGCCCGTACTTGTCCGTGCCCACCGCCCCGATCGTGCAGAAGGAGTCGGGCGTCGACGGGCTGAAGACGATCTGCATCGCGTTGTGGACGCGCTTGCCCGGCTCGGCCTGCGCGGTGCCGGCGCCCACGGTCCAGATGACCGCCAGGCTCAACAGGAGAGTGCACAGTCGCTTGATCACGGACGGAACCCTGTCTGTCGGGGGTCTGGAGGTCAGGCGGATGCGAAGGCCGCTTCCATGCGCGGCACGAAGTCCACGAGGTCCTGCGCCCAGCAGGCGTAGTCGTGGCCGCCGTCGCAGCTGCCCCAACCTGCGCCGTTGCCGTAGTCGACGTAGTGGTAGGGGTATCCGAGGGCGTCCAGATGGTCCTTGGCGTGCTGTGACGCCGACCTGACCCAGAACTCCGGGTTGGCGGGGTCGCCGGCGCCGTCGCCGGTGTAGAGCGAGATGCCCATGCCGGCCAGTCGGTCCATGTGCGAGGACGGGTCCGCCTCGTTCCAGCGCCAGTCCAGGTTGAGCACCGGATACGGCGTGCCGAAGATGGCGTCGCTGGAGACCGTGGGGCCGAAGTCGAGCGAGCAGGTGGGGTTGCTGGAACCGCAGAGCGCGGCGCCGATGTTGGTCAGCGTGGCGACCACGGCCGCCCGCATGACGGCGTGGTCGATCGAGAGGTCGACCGCGCCGGAGAACGAGCCGACCTGACTGAACAGTTCGGGATGGGCCTGGGCGTAGTGCATGGAGCCGAAGCCGCCCATCGAGAGGCCGGCGACGGCCCGTCCCTTCTTCGCCGCGATGGTGCGCAGGTTGGCGTCGATGAACGGGATCACCTGGTTGATGTGGAAGTTCTCCCAGTTCTGCGCGCCGACCACGGTCTCCTGGTCGAGCCAGTTGGTGTACCAGCCTCGAAGGCCCCCGTCCGGAATGACTGTGATCATCGACTTGGCCGCGGTGAGGGCGGGGTAGGCCAGGTTCGGGTTGACCGGGTCGTCGGAGGCACCGTGCAGGAAGTAGAACACCGGGTAGCGCTTGCTGGGGTTGGTCGCGTAGTCGCCGGGCAGCAGGATCCGGATGTGGTGCTCACCGGTGACCTCGGGCGTGGTCACGGTGATCACGAAGTTGGTGGCGGTGCCGGTGGCGGCACCGACCTGGGTCAGGCCGAAGCCGTCGGTCATCTTCGGCGGGCCCGAGGCCTGGGCATGCGCGGACGGCATGCCCAATAAGAGGAGGGCGGCGGCCACGGCGGCGACTGCTGCCTTCGCGCGCAGGAGCCGGACGGGAAGGACTGGTCTCATCGATTGTCCTCGGATGGGCTGGATGTCACGAGCTGGATGTCACGAGGTGGATGCACGGGACTGGTGTTCGGCCGGACATCCGAAATCTCATCGCAGCGCTCTTCGCGGCGCCATACGGGGCGGTGGCGCACTTGGGCCACTGGCGCAGGTGCGCCACCCGCCCAGTACGCTTCGGTGGCCGGGCCGGACGGCACCGTACGGCGAGGGGAGTGTCGTGCACGACGTGTTGGACCCGGACTCCGATCGCGGACGGGTCTATCGGTCCCTGGTCGGTCATCCGGGCGAGCCCGTCGGCCGGTTGGCGGCCCGGGCCGGGCTGAGCGAGGCCGTCGTCCAGGCGGTGCTCAAGGAACTCGCCGCCGAGGACATCGTCGTGACGGCGGCTCCCGGCAGCGGGGAAGAGTCCTGGGAAGCGTTACCGCCCCTGCAGGTCGTCGAGACGTTGTTGCAGCGCGACGCCGCCCTGCAGACGGTCCTGCGCCAGGCCGGGGCCGAACTGGAACGGCTCTACCGTTTCGCCAGGAGGGACGCCGGTCACTACGGCGCGCTGGAAGTCGTCGAGGACGCCGCGCGCGTCCTGAGCCTCAGCCGGCAGCTGCAGCAGTCCGCGCGCCGCCAGATCCGGGTCATCGATGTACCGCCGTACTCCGGGACGTCCGACCACTACCTCGAACAGGAAGTGCTGCAGCGCGAGCGCATGGCCGCCGGCGTCGTCTACCGCACCATCTACCACGGTTGCGCGTTCGACGACCCCATCGCGGGGCCCAATATGGCGCGCATGATCGAGGCCGGGGAACAGGCGCGGACGCTCGACGATCCGCCCTTGAAGCTCGCCATCAGCGACAGTGACCTGGCGGTGGTCACCCTCGCCGCCGACGACCACCCCGGTGTCATCTCCCTCCTGATCCGTCCGTCCAGCCTGTTCCGGGCGCTTACCAACGTGTTCGAGTCCCTGTGGAAGCTCGCCGTTCCGGTGTCGGCGGCGGGCATCGGCACGCAGATCGACGCCCGGGACCGCCAGATCCTCACCCTCATGGCCAGCGGTGCCACCGACGACGCGATCGCCAGACGCCTGGGTCTGGGCCGCCGCACCGTCGTACGCCGCGTCTCCGCCCTCCTGGACAGGCTGGGCGCCACCACCCGCTTCCAGGCGGGGGTCCAAGCGGCACGGCGCGGCTGGCTGTGAGCCCGCCGGGGAACCGGCGTATGGATTTTTCATAGCCGACCCCTTCCGGCATTCATCCGCCACTCGTGCCGCCATCACTGTCGACGGACATCCACTGCATGCGACGGTCGACGCAGACACCGGGGCCGAGCTCGAGCCGCAGACCGACATTCTCGCTCCGCGCGGGCTGGAGCCGTCCACCAGTGCGTCCACACAGCAGAGTTGGGGGAAACGATGACTGGTGCTGCACTGTATTCGAGGGCGGATGGGCTGCGGGCGCAGGCTTCGGCGGAGCTGGAGGCGCAGGATGTGGTGCTTGCAGAGCTCTGTGCGGCGTTGTTTGTGTCGCTTCCGCGGAGTGATCAGCGTCGGCGGGGTGAGGCGTATGTGCGGGGGTTGCTGGGGGCGCGGGGGCGGAAGTCGATTCGCAGTATTGCCGCGTTGATCGGTGG
>NZ_JACHJH010000012.1 GCF_014203555.1 Streptomyces olivoverticillatus
GCCTCCGGCAATGGCAAGGGGCAGATCTTCGTCAAGGGCGAGGTCATCAAGACCGTCCCCGAATCGAAGATCGTCGAGACCCTCATCGAAGAAGCAATGAAGATCGCCGAGCAGATGGAGCGGGACGGCGTCGCCTCCGGCGAGCCGGAGGTCAGCGTCAGCTGACCGGCTCCGCCACCGCACCCGTGCCCCGCCGGATCCCCGGCGGGGCACGGCCGTATCCGGCCCAGACCGTCGCAGTCCGCCGTATCCGGCGACAGGGGAGATCTACGGGCGGGACGGAAGGTACAGTGCCAAGACCTGTTCCCCCCTTGGCCTCCGGCCCGCGACGGTGAGGCAATCCGACACGTGTTGACGACGACCACCACCAGGGTCCTGGAGACCGGCGAACTCGAAGCCGCCCTCGCCGTCCTCGACCGCGACCCCGTCGCCAACGCCTTCGTCGCCGCCCGCGTCCACATCGCCGGACTCGACCCCTGGCGGCTCGGCGGCGAGATGTGGGGCTGGTACGCGGGCGGCCGCCTGGAGTCGCTCTGCTACGCCGGGGCCAACCTCGTACCCATCTGCGCGGGCCCCGAGGCCGTCCGCGCCTTCGCCGACCGCGCCCGCCGGTCGGGCCGCCGCTGCTCCTCCATCGTCGGCCCCGCCGGGCCCACCGCCGAGCTGTGGTCGCTCCTGGAGCCGCACTGGGGCCCCGCCCGTGACGTCCGTGCCCACCAGCCCCTGATGGTCACCCGCTCGATGCCCGCGGACATCGGGCCCGACCCCCTCGTCCGCCGCGTCCGCAAGGACGAGATGGACGTCATCATGCCGGCGTGCGTGGCCATGTTCACCGAGGAGGTCGGCGTCTCGCCGCTCGCCGGCGACGGCGGCCTGCTCTACCAGGCCCGCGTCGCCGAACTCGTCGGCTCCGGCCGCTCCTTCGCCCGGATCGAGGACGGCCGCGTCCTCTTCAAGGCCGAGATCGGCGCCGCCACCGACCGGGCCTGCCAGATCCAGGGCGTCTGGGTCGCCCCCGAGCACCGCGGCCGCGGCCTGTCGGTCACCGGCATGGCCGCCGTCCTGCGCTACGCCCTGCAGGAGGTCTCGCCGGTGGTCAGCCTCTACGTCAACGACTACAATGCCGCCGCCCGCGCCGCCTACCGTCGCGTGGGCTTCGAAGAGGTAGGCGCGTTCATGAGCGTCCTCTTCTGATGCCGTCCGGCCGCTACGGGCGGGTAGCCTCCCCGCATGGATGACATCGCGGTCGGCCCCCTCGACCTCGCCGCCCGGGTGGACGAGGCGCTGGCCGTGCAGGCCGTCGCCTTCGGCCTCACCCCGGACGAGGTCGGCGTACGGCGCCACATCGTGCTCCGGCACCTCACCAGCCCCGGCGCCCGCGCCCTGGGCGCCACCACGCCGGACGGGCGGCTCGTCGGCTTCGTCTACGGCATGCCCAACGACCGCACGCACTGGTGGTCCACCGTCGTGGAGCCGTACCTGCGCGCCAACGGCTGCGAGTACTGGCTCGACGACTCCTTCGTCATCACCGAGCTGCACGTCCACCCCGCCTTCCAGAACCGGCGGATCGGCCGCACGCTCATTACGGCGATCACCGCGGATGCCGCCGAGCCGCGCTCGATCCTCTCCGCCATCGACCGCGAGAGCCCGGCCCGCGCCCTCTACCGCAAGCTCGGCTACCACGACCTGGCCCGGCGGGTGGTCTTCCCGAGCGCTCCGAGCCCGTATGCGGTGATGGGGGCACAGCTGCCGCTGCTGGGCTGACCGTTGCGGCCGAGCGCAAAAGCGCTGGGGCGGGGCGGGCCGGGCGGATACGCTCCTGGCCGTCACCCCCGTGCACGCCCCAGGAGACCGCCATGGCCCATGTCCAGCGCATGTCCACGACCCTGCTCAAGACACTGCGCGACGATCCGGCCGACGCCGAGACCGCCAGCCACAAGCTGCTGGTCCGCGCCGGGTACGTACGCCGCTCGTCCGCGGGCGTGTGGACATGGCTGCCGCTCGGCAAGAAGGTGCTGGACAACGTCTGCCGCGTCGTCCGCGAGGAGATGGACGCCATCGGCGGCCAAGAGGTCCTGCTGCCCGCGCTGCTGCCCAAGGAGCCCTACGAGACCAGCGGGCGCTGGGAGGAGTACGGCGACCTCCTCTTCCGCCTCCGCGACCGCAAGGGCGCGGACTATCTGCTCGGGCCCACGCACGAGGAGATCTTCACGCTCACGGTCAAGGACCAGTGCACGTCCTACAAGGACCTGCCGGTGATCCTCTATCAGATCCAGACCAAGTACCGGGACGAGGCGCGGCCGCGCTCGGGCGTGCTGCGCGGACGCGAGTTCCAGATGAAGGACTCGTACTCCTTCGACACCACCGACGAGGGGCTCGCCGAGGCCTACCGGCTGCACCGCGAGGCCTACATGCGGATCTTCGAACGCCTCGGCCTGGAGTACCGGGCGGTGTCGGCGGTCTCGGGGGCGATGGGCGGCTCGGCGTCGGAGGAGTTCCTGGCCCCTGCGGCGGCCGGTGAGGACACCTTCGTGGACTGCCCGCGCTGCGACTACGCGGCCAACACGGAGGCGGTGACGACGGTCGTCGCCCCCGCCGACCCCCTTGCGCACGGCCCCCTGGAGGAGCTGGACACCCCGGACACGCCCACCATCGAGACGCTGGCCGCGCAGCTGGGTGTGCCCGCCTCGGCCACGCTGAAGAACCTCCTGGTCAAGGTCGACGGCAAGATCACGGCCGTCGGCGTGCCCGGCGACCGCGAGGTGGACCTCGGCAAGCTGGGCGAGCATCTGGCGCCCGCCGTCGTGGAGTTGGTGACGGCCGAGGACTTCGCGGACCGCCCCGGCCTGGTCCGCGGCTACGTCGGGCCGCAGGGCCTGGACCTGCCCTACATCGCCGACCCGCGCGTGGCGCCCGGCACCGCCTGGATCACCGGCGCCAACAAGCCGGACACGCACGCCCGCAACGTCGTCTGCGGCCGGGACTTCGAGGTCGGCCGCTACCTCGACGTCGTCGTGGTCGAACCCGGCGACCCCTGCCCCCGCTGCGGCGCGGGCCTGGAGATCGGCCGGGCCATCGAAATCGGCCACATCTTCCAGCTCGGCCGCAAGTACGCCGACGCGTTCGGCCTCGACGTCCTCGGCCCGCAGGGCAAGCCGGTGCGGGTCACGATGGGTTCGTACGGGATCGGCGTCTCCCGGGCCGTCGCGGCGCTGGCCGAGCAGACGCACGACGGGGCGGGGCTGTGCTGGCCCCGGGAGGTCGCCCCGGCGGACGTGCACGTCGTCGCGGCGGGCAAGGCGCAGCAGACGGAGCTGGCACTGGAGCTGGCCGGGCGGCTCGGCGAAGCGGGCGTCCGCGTGCTGGTCGACGACCGGGCGGGGGTGTCGCCCGGGGTGAAGTTCACCGACGCCGAACTGATCGGCGTGCCCACGATCCTGGTCGTCGGCCGCGGCGCGGCCGACGGCGTGGTCGAGTTGAAGGACCGCCGCACGGGCGAGCGCGAGGAACTGCCGGTGCAGGAGGCGGTGGCGCGCCTCGCGGCCGCGGTGCGGTAGCCGCGGGCTACAGCAAACCGGCGAATTCCAGGAGGAGTTCGCCGCGCCCCCGGGCTCCCCGCGCGATCTCCCGTGCGCCCGCCTCCGCGGTGCGGAAGAGGGTCCATCCGCGCAGCCGGTCGCGGTCCACCTCAAGGGATTCGGCCAGCTTCGCCACCCGCCGCCGTGCGGCGGCGGGTGCGCCCGGCGAGGCGAGGAGCGTGTCGAGACGGTCCTGAACCAGCCACGCCAGGTCGTAGGCCCGCTCGCCCACCAACGGGTGCGGCCCGACCGCCAGCCACGGCGAACGCTCCCCGGCCAGCACCTTGCCCTGGTGATACTCCCCGTGCAGCAGCATGGCGTCCTCCTCGGCCCCGGCGCCCAACCCCTCCCGCAGGTCGAGGGCTTCGTCGATGACCGTCTGCGCGTCCGCCGCCCAGGGCTGTTCCCGGTGCTCGCGCAGCGTCGCGGCCAAAGTCGCCGTGTGCTCGGCCAGGCCGGTGAAGGGATGGCCGTCCGCAGGCTGCATCCACAGCCGTTGCAGCGTCGCCGCCGCCTCCAACTGGGCCTTCGCCTCTGCCAGGGAGCGCAGGCTGACGTCGGCGTGCAGCCGTTCCAGCAGCAGCGCTCCGGCCGCCTCGTCGGCACGCAGCACGCGGACCGCGGAGCGGCCGTCCCAGTGGGCCAGCGCGGCGTGTTCGCGCGCGGCCGCCCCGTCGGGCAGGCGGAGCTTGAGGGCGGCGGGCGTGCCGTCGGACTGCCGGACGAGGGCCACCAGACTGCTGCGCCCGCCGGGCGCCGGTACCCGTTCGAGCGTCAGTTCCCAGCGGTCCAGGAGCGCCTGGACCAGGTCGGCCAGCCCGGCGAGCCAGCGGTGTGCGGCCTCGCCGCAGGCAGGGTCGGAGCCCAGGGTCCGAACCAGCCGTTCCGGTGGCTCGAGGCGTTCGTGAGCACTGGCCATGTCCCTGGGCCGTCCCTTTCGTCTGTGCTGGTCAGGCCCGCTCGGCGAGCCCAGGGAAGGCTACGCTGCCGCCGCGCCAGCGCGCCGACCGCACCGCCGCCTCGCGCAGCGCGGCCGCCGCGTCGCCCCGCAGGGCACCGGATGCGGCCCGCACGAGATCGGCGTAGGCGCCGCACAGGCGGCTCTCCAGCTCCGCGGCGAGCCGCACGGCCGACGCCGCGTCGGAGACGGGGAACGGCAGCGCATACGCGGCGGCAGCGGCCTCGGGCCGGGCGCCCAAGTCCCGTACCGCGCGGACCAGCGCGTCACGCCGCGCGCGGTGTGCGTCGTACGCCTCCCGGGCCTCCGCCGCGCGGGTGTCCTCGACATGCCCTCCCACGACCCCGTAGCCGTACACGGCGGCGTGCTCGGCGCCGAGAGCCGCCTGGGCGGCCTCGACGGCCCGGCCTGCGGCGGTCATGCGGCACCTCCGGCGAGCAGGTAAGCGTGGGCTGCGCCCGCCGCCGCGACGGACGCCAGGAGCCGCGCGAGCTCCGGCGGCGCCTGGCCGAGCGCGGAGGTACGGGCGTCGGCGGTGCGCCGCTCGGCGTCGGCGAGCGCGGCGAGCGCGGCCTTCTCCTCGCGGGGGACGCTCACGGGCGGGGCAGAGGGGGAAGCCGAGGGGGAGGGGGAGGCCTTGGCGGAGCCGAAGGCCTCGGCGTGCCGGGCCACTTCGGCCCGCAGCGGACGCAGCCGGGCGGCGAGCGGGGCGTGCGCGGCGATCGTGGCGTCGTACCGCTCCAGCAGCGCCGCCGCGTCGCGCCCGGCGCGCTCCCGCAGCCGTTTCGCCGCCGAGGAGTGCTCGGCGGCACCGGCGTCCGCGGAGGAACATCCGGCCAGCACGGCGGTGCCGGCCGCGGTCAGCAGGGCCGCCGCGCCCCCCGCGAGTACCCTGCGTCTGCGCGGGCCGTCGGCGCCCGGCGTCGTCGTCGTGAGCGGCACGATCCTCTTTCCGCCTCGTCCTGGCATGATCACCGCACGCGAGCGTACCGGCGCGCCGACGGATGGCCGCGGACCGGGCACCGAATCGTCAGCCGCCTGCCGGAACAGATAGGCTTTGACCTGACACGCGACGTTCCCACAACAGCACACGCGGCCGAGGAGTCACCCGGATGAGCACCACCCAGAGCGAGCGGCTGCGCGAGCTGCTGGCCCCTCTCGTGAGCGCGCGGGAGCTGGAGCTGGAAGAGGTCGAGGTGACCCCGGCAGGAAAGCGGCGTGTGCTGCGCATCGTGGTGGACTCCGACGAGGGCGTACAGCTGGACGCGTGTGCGGACCTGAGCCGTGACATCTCCACCGCGCTCGACGAGACGGATGTGATGGGCGGAGCCCCTTACGTCCTCGAGGTCACCTCTCCCGGCGCCGACCGCCCCCTGACCCAGCACCGCCACTACGTCCGGGCGACCGGCCGGCTGATCAAGGCGCAGCTGACCGAGGGCGGCGAGCTGGTCGCGCGCATCGTCTCCGTGGACGAGACGGGGCTCGACCTCGAGGTGCCGGGTGTCAAGGGCCGCAAGCCCACCTCCCGCAGGCTCGCCTTCGACGAGATCGCGAAGGCGCGCGTGGAGATCGAGTTCAACCGCAAGGCCGCGGAAAAGGCCGAGAACGAAACCGACGAGAGCCAAGAGGAGGCGTAGCCGTGGACATCGACATGAGCGCCCTGCGGGGTCTGGTGCGAGAGAAGGAGATCTCCTTCGACCTGCTGGTCGAGGCGATCGAGTCGGCCCTCCTCATCGCGTACCACCGCACCGAGGGAAGCCGCCGCCGGGCCCGGGTGGAGCTGGACCGCTCGACCGGGCACGTGACGGTCTGGGCCAAGGAAGACCCGCAGGACCTCGCCGAGGGCGAGGAGCCCCGCGAGTTCGACGACACCCCGTCCGGCTTCGGCCGGATCGCCGCGACCACCGCCAAGCAGGTCATCCTCCAGCGTCTGCGTGACGCCGAGGACGAGATCACTTTCGGTGAGTTCGCGGGCCGCGAGGGCGACGTCGTCGCGGGCATCGTCCAGCAGGGCAAGGACCCCAAGAACGTCCTGGTCGACATCGGCAAGCTGGAGGCCATCCTGCCGGTGCAGGAGCAGGTGCCCGGCGAGGAGTACAAGCACGGCACGCGGCTGCGCACGTACGTCGTCCGGGTGGCCAAGGGTGTCCGCGGCCCGTCCGTGACGCTCTCGCGCACCCACCCCAACCTGGTGAAGAAGCTCTTCGCCATGGAGGTCCCGGAGATCGCGGACGGCTCGGTGGAGATCGCCGCCATCGCCCGTGAGGCCGGCCACCGCACCAAGATCGCGGTGCGTTCGACCCGTTCCGGCCTGAACGCCAAGGGCGCCTGCATCGGCCCGATGGGCGGCCGGGTGCGCGCGGTCATGGCCGAGCTGCACGGCGAGAAGATCGACATCGTGGACTGGTCCGACGACCCGGCGGAGCTGGTGGCGCACGCGCTGTCACCCGCCCGGGTGAGCAAGGTCGAGGTCGTGGACCTCGCCGCCCGCTCGGCCCGGGTGACCGTGCCGGACTACCAGCTCTCCCTGGCCATCGGCAAGGAAGGGCAGAACGCCCGGCTCGCGGCCCGGCTGACCGGCTGGCGGATCGACATCCGCCCGGACACCGAGCAGCAGGCGGACTGAACGGCGCACGGAAGCGACCGGGGGCGCGCGATCGCGCCCCGAGCGGCTTCGAAAGGTCCGTAAAACGACCTTGAAGAGCCGCGGTCGCCCCGTGCGGGGCCCGGCCGGGCCCGCCATCACAGCCGATCTTGGCTGAAACGCATACGTGCGCGATCACTGCCCCGAAGGGGTGAGGTCGGCGCGGGGAGGTAGACTTAACCAGTGTCTGGCCGGACGCATGCCCGCGCATGCCCTGAGCGCACCTGTGTGGGGTGCCGGGAGCGAGCGGCCAAGGGCGAACTGCTGCGGACCGTGGTGAGCGAGGGCGTCTGCGCCCCCGATCCTCGCGGTACGCTGCCCGGCCGGGGTGCCTCTGTGCATCCCACACTGGTCTGTCTCGATCTGGCGGTACGCCGCCGGGCGTTTCCCCGGGCCTTCAAAAGTCCGGGGCCGCTCGACACCGCGGATTTGCGCCGATACATCGAGCAGATCGAGCAGGAAAAGAGTTAGGCCCCGCATCAGCGGGGATGTCCCAGGCACGGGCATCCGTGCTGTCAGGTACCTCGCGAGTTGGAAGTAGGTCGAGATTGCGATGAGCACTCGATGAGTACGCGATGAGTACGCCCATGAAGTAGCGACGGTCCGGTCGACAACCCGGACCTAGAAGGAGCGAAGTGGCTAAGGTCCGGGTATACGAACTCGCCAAGGAGTTCGGAGTCGAGAGCAAGGTCGTCATGGCCAAGCTCCAAGAACTTGGTGAATTCGTCCGTTCGGCGTCCTCGACGATCGAGGCGCCGGTCGTCCGTAAACTGACCGACGCTTTGCAGGGACCCGGCGGCAGCGCCGGCAAGTCCTCTGCCAAGCCCGCGGCGCCGCGCAAGGCTGCGCCCGCGAAGCCTGGTGCCCCCACTCCGGGCGCCCAGGCCCGTCCCGCCGCCCCGGCCCCCAAGCCGGCCGCGGCCCCCACCCCCAAGCCCGCAGGCGCCGCGCCCACGCCGGGCCCGCGTCCGGGTCCCAAGCCTGCCCCTGCGGCTCCGGCCAAGCCTGCTCCGGTCGCCCCGGTGCCCGCCGCGGAGTTCTCCGCGCCGGCCCCGGCCGCGCCGTCCCAGGAGCGTCCGGCGTCCCAGGAGCGTCCGTCCACGCCGCGCCCCGGTGGCGCCCCCGGTCCGCGCCCCGGCGGTGCCCGTCCGGGTCCCGCCGGCCAGCGTGACGGTGGCCGTCCCGAGCGCGCCCCGCGTCCGGCCCAGGGCCAGGGTGCCCCGCGTCCTGGTGGCGCCCGTCCGGCCGGTCCGCGTCCGGGCAACAACCCCTTCACCTCCGGTGGCTCCACCGGCATGGCCCGCCCGCAGGCCCCCCGTCCCGGTGGCGCCCCGCGTCCCGGCGGCGAGCGTCCCGGCCCCGGCGGTCCCCGTCCGCAGGGCGGTCCCGGCGGTGCCCCGCGCCCGCAGGGCCAGGGCGGTGCCCGTCCGACCCCGGGCGGCATGCCTCGTCCGCAGGGTGCCCCCGGTGGCGCCCCGCGTCCCGGCGCTCCCGCCGGTAACCGCCCGAACCCGGGCATGATGCCGCAGCGTCCCGCCGCGGGCCCGCGTCCGGGTCCCGGTGGCGGCGGCCGTGGTCCCGGCGGCGCAGGCCGTCCGGGCGGTGCCGGTCGTCCCGGCGGCGGTGGCTTCGCAGGCCGTCCGGCCGGTCCCGGCGGCGGCGGTCGTCCCGGTGGCGGCGGCGGCTTCGCCGGTCGTCCCGGTGGCGGTGGCCCCGGTGGCGGTGGCGGCGGCTTCGGCGGCGGTCGTCCTGGCTTCGGCGGGCGTCCCGGCGGCCCCGGTGCCCGTGGTGGCACGCAGGGTGCCTTCGGCCGTCCCGGCGGTCCGGCCCGTCGCGGTCGCAAGTCCAAGCGTCAGCGGCGCCAGGAGTACGAGGCCATGCAGGCCCCGTCCGTCGGCGGCGTGATGCTGCCGCGCGGTGGCGGCGAGACCATTCGCCTGTCCCGCGGTGCCTCCCTCACCGACTTCGCGGAGAAGATCGGCGCCAACCCGGCGTCGCTCGTCGCCGTGATGATGAACCTCGGCGAGATGGTCACGGCCACCCAGTCGGTCTCCGACGAGACGCTGACGCTCCTCGGCGACGAGATGAACTACACCGTTCAGATCGTCAGCCCCGAGGAGGAGGACCGCGAGCTGCTCGAGTCGTTCTCCATCGAGTTCGGTGAGGACGAGGGTGGCGAGGAGATGCTCGTCTCCCGTCCGCCGGTCGTGACCGTCATGGGTCACGTCGACCACGGTAAGACCCGACTGCTGGACGCCATCCGCAAGACGAACGTCGTCGCGGGCGAGGCCGGCGGTATCACGCAGCACATCGGTGCGTACCAGGTCGCCACCGAGGTCAACGGCGAAGAGCGCGCGATCACCTTCATCGACACCCCGGGTCACGAGGCGTTCACCGCCATGCGTGCCCGTGGTGCGAAGTCCACCGACATCGCGATCCTCGTGGTGGCGGCGAACGATGGTGTGATGCCGCAGACGATCGAGGCGCTGAACCACGCCAAGGCGGCCGACGTGCCGATCGTGGTCGCGGTCAACAAGATCGACGTCGAGGGCGCCGACCCGACCAAGGTGCGCGGTCAGCTCACCGAGTTCGGTCTGGTGGCCGAGGAGTACGGCGGCGACACCATGTTCGTCGACATCTCCGCCAAGCAGGGCCTGCACATCGACAGCCTGCTGGAGGCCGTGGTCCTCACCGCGGACGCCTCGCTCGACCTGCGCGCCAACGCGGAGCAGGACGCGCAGGGTATTGCGATCGAGGCCCACCTCGACCGTGGCCGCGGCGCCGTGGCCACCGTGCTCGTCCAGCGCGGTACCCTCCGCGTCGGTGACACGATGGTCGCCGGTGACGCCTACGGCCGTGTCCGCGCGATGCTCGACGACAAGGGCCAGAACGTCGAGGAAGCGGGTCCGTCGACCCCCGTCCTCGTCCTGGGTCTGACCAACGTCCCGGGCGCCGGCGACAACTTCCTCGTCGTCGACGAGGACCGCACGGCTCGCCAGATCGCCGAGAAGCGCGCTGCGCGTGAGCGCAACGCCGCCTTCGCCAAGCGCACCCGCCGGGTGTCCCTCGAGGACCTCGACAAGGTGCTCAAGGCCGGTCTGGTGCAGGACCTCAACATCATCATCAAGGGCGACGCGTCCGGTTCGGTGGAGGCTCTCGAGTCCTCGCTGCTCCAGCTCGACGTCGGCGAAGAGGTCGAGATCCGGATCCTGCACCGCGGTGTCGGTGCGGTCACCGAGTCCGACATCAACCTGGCGACCGGCTCCGACGCGATCGTCATCGGCTTCAACGTCCGCGCCGAAGGCCGTGCCACTCAGATGGCCGAGCGCGAGGGCGTCGACGTCCGGTACTACTCGGTCATCTACCAGGCGATCGAGGAGATCGAGGCGGCCCTCAAGGGCATGCTCAAGCCGGAGTACGAAGAGGTCGAGCTCGGTACGGCGGAGATCCGCGAGATCTTCCGCTCGTCCAAGCTGGGCAACATCGCCGGTGTCCTCATCCGCTCCGGCGAGGTCAAGCGCAACACCAAGGCGCGCCTCATCCGCGACGGCAAGGTCATCGCGGAGGACCTCAACATCGCCGGTCTGCGCCGCTTCAAGGACGACGTCACCGAGATCCGCGAGGGCTTCGAGGGTGGTATCAACCTCGGAAACTTCAACGACATCAAGATCGACGACGTCATCGCGACGTACGAGATGCGCGAGAAGCCGCGCGGCTGAATCGCGTAGAGCAGGAGCCCGCGCCTAGCGCGGACACCCGGTACGGGGCCGGTCGGCGGATCATATTTCCGTCGATCGGCCCCGGCCGTTGCGTGTACGGTTCGAGTAGTCGTACTCCCCCAGCTAACGCTGGGGGTACCCCCACACGCCTCCCGGGTGGGCTTCACCCGTCACGCATGTATGTAGGGACGCTGTCCTTCGACCTCCTCCTCGGCGACGTACGGTCGCTGAAGGAGAAGCGCTCCGTCGTCCGCCCGATCGTCGCCGAGCTGCACCGCAAGTACGCGGTGAGCGTGGCGGAGGTCGGCGACCAGGACCTCCACCGCCGGGCCACGATCGGCGTGGCGGCGGTCTCCGGGGATGCGGGGCACCTCACCGAACTACTGGACCGCTGCGAGCGCCTTGTCGCCGCACGGCCCGAAGTGGATCTGCTGTCGGTACGGCGGCGGTTCCACGGCGACCACGACGACTGACCGCGTCGGCGGCGCCGAGAGCACAATGCTGGAAGAAGAGAAGGAGACGGACCAGTGGCCGACAACGCGCGGGCGAAAAGGCTGGCGGACCTCATCCGCGAGGTCATCGCCCAGAAGCTGCAGCGTGGCATCAAGGACCCGCGGCTCGGCTCGCACGTGACCATCACGGACACCCGGGTCACCGGCGACCTGCGGGAGGCTACGGTCTTCTACACGGTCTACGGCGACGACGAGGAGCGTGCCAGCGCGGCGGCCGGGCTGGAGAGCGCCAAGGGCATCCTGCGCTCCGAGGTCGGCCGGGCGGCGGGCACCAAGTTCACGCCGACGCTGACGTTCGTGGCGGACGCCCTGCCGGAGAACGCCCGGACCATCGAGGATCTCCTGGACCGCGCACGGGCCTCCGACGCCCAGGTCCGCGAGGCCTCCTCCGGTGCCACGTTCGCGGGTGAAGCCGACCCGTACCGCAAGCCGGATGAGAACGGGGACGCTGCCGCCGAATGAAGCACAAGGCAACGCCCACCCCGGACGGCCTGGTCATCGTCGACAAGCCCGCGGGCTTCACCTCGCATGACGTCGTCGCCAAGATGCGCGGGATCGCGCGGACGCGGCGCGTCGGCCATGCGGGCACCCTCGACCCGATGGCGACCGGTGTGCTCGTCCTCGGCGTCGAGCGCGCCACCAAGCTCCTCGGTCACCTCGCGCTGACCGAGAAGGAGTACGTGGCGACCATCCGGCTCGGGCAGAACACGGTGACGGACGATGCGGAGGGCGAGGTCACCTCGTCCGCGGACGCCTCCGGGGTCACCCGCGAGGCGATCGACGCGGGCGTCGCCAAGCTCACCGGCGCCATCATGCAGGTGCCGTCGAAGGTCAGCGCGATCAAGATAGACGGCGTGCGCTCGTACAAGCGGGCGCGCGAGGGCGAGGACTTCGACATCCCCGCCCGCCCGGTGACCGTCTCCTCCTTCACCGTGCACGCCGTGCACGCCACGGAGACGGAGGACGGCACTCCGGTGCAGGACCTGCTGGTCTCCGTCGTCTGCTCGTCCGGGACCTATGTGCGGGCGCTCGCCCGCGACCTGGGCGCCGACACGGGCGTCGGCGGCCACCTGACGGCTCTGCGGCGCACCCGCGTCGGCCCGTACCGGATCGGCGATGCGCGCACCCTCGACCAGCTCCAGGAGGAGCTGACCGTGATGCCGGTGGCCGAGGCCGCCGAGGCCGCGTTCCAGCGCTGGGACGTGAACGAGGAGCAGGCGCGGCTGCTCGGCAACGGCGTCCGGATCAAGGTGCCGCTCTTCGAGACCACCGGGCCCATCGCCGTCTTCGGGCCGGACGGGCGCTTCCTGGTGCTGGTGGAGAACCAGGGCGGTAAGGCCAAGAGCCTGGCTGTCTTCGCCTAGGACACAGCCCCAGAACAAGCCCTGGGGCGCGGCAGTGCTGCCGCACACCGTGGGGCGGGGACCGCGTGCTGCACGCCTTCCCCGCCCCACGATCCCCCTCCCACTCCTCTCTATCCATCCGGGGCCTGTGTTTCACCCCAACGGGCAGGCGCTCGGAGTGAACCAGGGGGGTGGAAGGGGGCGCGTTCAGGATGTGATCTGGTCCTGCCGATCAACCCCTGCCTACCGTCGTGTGTACGAAGACGGCGGGGAGGTTCGACGGATGAACGGTCGGCGGACCGACGCTGACGAGTCGCTGGTGCGCATCCGTGACCTCGCCGGTCGCGCGCGGGGCACGGGCTTCCTCGTCGACGACCGCGGCACTCTGGTCACGAGCCATGAGGCGGTCGACGGGCTTGCGAGGCTCGTCCTGCACGCTTCCGGCGAGCTCACCTGCGTCGTCGGTGCTGACGACGTGATTGTGCTGCCCGAATGCGACCTGGCACTGGTGCGCACCGAAGGGCTTGTCGTGCCGCCGCTGCCGGTGGCGGCGGCGCCGAGCGTGGCGGCGGGCAAGGAGGTCCGGCTGCGCGCGGGCCGCTGGCAGAGCGCCCGCGTCGTCGGCGACGTGCCCGTCACCTATACGGCCACCGACCGCTTCCACTTGCTGGGCACGGCGCTGGAGCTGTCGCTCTCCGGGCGCGAGGGCCTCCGGCTGGGCGAGGAGGCCACGGGCGGGCCGGTCTTCGACGCCCGTACGGGGGCGGTGGTGGCCGTCCTCGGTACCGCGCTCCAGGCCGAGCGGCGGGCCGCCGGATTCGCCATCCCCCTGCGGGCCGCCGCGGCGGCCGCCCCGGGCGGCCCGCTGGCCGCCCTCCTCGACCGCAACTCCGCCACCGTCCCCGCCTTCGGCCCCGACCTCAATCTGGCCGGTGCCCTCCAGCTCACCGCCACCGCTCTGGGGTCGGTCGTCACGCCGCGGGTATGGCGCGAGCCTGTCGAGCGTCCCGAAACCGAGAGGGAGTTCTCGGGCTTCCTGGACGGCGAGGGCATCGCGGTCCTGGGCGGCGGTCTGCGGGGCGCGGGCGGCCGGGAGGGGCTCTCCGGCCGGAAGCCCGCGGGCTTCGTCCTCGGCCTGGTCGGCGACCCGGGTACGGGTCGTACGACCGAGCTGGGCGCGTTGACCGGGCGGAGGGCGCGCGGCGCCGAGCCCGCGCCCACGCTGTGGCTGCGCGGCGCAGATCTGGAAATGGGCGACGAGAGCGTGCGGGATGCGGTGGCGCGCGCCCTGAAGGCCGC
Source organism: Streptomyces olivoverticillatus (assembly GCF_014203555.1). Taxonomy (GTDB): domain Bacteria; phylum Actinomycetota; class Actinomycetes; order Streptomycetales; family Streptomycetaceae; genus Streptomyces; species Streptomyces olivoverticillatus. Next base: position 14,054 of record NZ_JACHJH010000012.1, read on the forward strand.
GGGCCGCATCGTCGCCGCCTCGGCCGGGGCCGGCGGCACGGTGGGCGACCCCATGGACGCCACCCCGGAGGCCGTCGCGGAGCTCGCGGCCCGGGTGGGCCGCCCCCTGCTCGTCCTCCTCGACGGCCCCGAGGAGATGCCGCCCGTCCTGGCCCACGCGCTGCCCGCCTGGACCGCGGCGACCGCCAAGTGGCTCGAGGAGAGCGGCAGCCGCATGATCGTGGCCTGCCGCCCGGAGCACTGGGAGTGGGCGGGCGCGCTCTTCCCGCGCGAGGCTCTGCACGCTCCGGCGGGCCCCGGGCACCTCTCGCCCGCCGCCGCGGCCCTCGTGTCCGCTGTCTCCGGCCCCAGCACGCTGCCGCCCTGCGCCAGGCTCACCGGCCTGAACCCCGGCCAGGCCGCCGAGGCCCGCGCCGCCCACGGCATCCCCGACGAGGCCATCGACCCGGCGGACGCCGGGCACCCCCTCGCCCTCCGGCTGCTCGCGGAGGTCAGGGCCGCGCTGCCGGACGGCACGGTGGGCGGCAGCGGCGAGGAGGAGGCGGCGCCGGACCGGTGGGGGGTCTTCGCCGCCTACCTGGACCTGGTCTGCCTGCGGATCGCCGTGCGGCTGGCCGCCTCGCGCCGGCCGCCGCTGCGCGGTGCGGCGGTGCGGCGGCTCGCGGCCCGGGTGGCCGGGCAGGTCCACGAGGCGGCGCGGCGCTGCCTGGGGCCGGGCCAGGGCGAGCTGGAGCGCGAGGCCTTCGAGGAGCTGTTCCCCTGGCGCACGGGGTGGGCCTCCGCCGTCCTGACCGAAGGCCTCCTCGTGCCGGCCGGCACGGGCTACCGCTTTGCGCACGAGGAGTTCGCCGATTGGCTGCAGGGCACGCACCTCGACCTGGATGCGGCTCTGCACGCCCTGGTGCACCGCTGGTACGAGCCGGAGGGCCCGCCCGCGGAGGCGGCCGTGCGGCTGCCGTCCCGTGCGGGCGGCGGGCCCGCGCCCGCACCGGAGGGCCATGTGCCGCCGCCGCCCGGCTCCGGCAGCGCCGCCCGTGCCACGGCGGCCCGCCGTCGCAAGCGCGGCGGTGCGGCCGCCCAGGAGCCGCCCCGGCCGCTGCCCGTGCCGCGTCACCGCATCGGCCCGGTGCTCCAGGCCCTCCTCCTGCTCGCCCGCCGCTCGGGTCCCACCGAGCTCTCACGTCGCCTGAGTGCCCTGGTCCACGCTGTGGAGACGCTGGCGCAGCGACCGCCGGAGCGCGATGAGACCACGGGCTCGGGCAGCCCCGGTGGCCGCTGTGTCAGCGACCCCTCCTGGTGGGCCGCCCACCTGCTCGGCGAAGCCCTGCTGCGGGTGCCCGACGCCACGCCTTATATGGGCGTCCTCCGCCTCCTCGCGGAGCGCGTCACGGCCCGCTCCGTGGCGGCGGGCGGCTTCGACGGCGATGCTTCCCGCGCGCTGGGCGGCCTGGCCGAATTCGGCCCGTGGTTCTGGCTGCGGCTCCCGCTGGGCCTGTCCGAGCGCCTGGAACTCCTTCGCATCCTGATCCCAGCGGACGGCCCGCCGCCGGGCGCCTCGCAGGCGCCGCCGCCGGCGCTGGAGGCGGCCGGTTCTCCTGTGGCGGGCGACGCGGCTGGGGCTGCCGAGGACCAAGGGGCCGCGGATGCGCGTGGGGCCGTGGCTGGAGGGGCTGGGGCCGGTGGGACGGAGGCCGCGGGCCGGTCGGCGGATGGTGAGTCCGGGGCTGGGGCCGAGGCCGACAACGGTCGCCAAGTTGCTCGTGAGGGGCAGTCGGCGACCGGTGGTCCCGTTGGTGCGGCCGGGCGGAAGAAGCGTGGCGCGGGGAGGCGGTCGGCGACCGGCGGTCAGGCCGGTGCGGCCGGGCAGAAGGGGCGCGGTGCGAAGCCCGCTGCGGGCTGGTCGGCGGCCGACTGGTTCGGGACCGTCAGCGGCACTGGAGTGGGCCGTAACTCTGAGGAGGAAGCCGCCGCGAGCGCGGCCGGTGCGGCGGGCCATGGGGATTCGGCCACCTCCGACGCGGCGGGCGGCCCGGGGGAGCGGACCTGGCACGAGCACGCCCCGGAGCGGGAGCCGCACCAGGCCGACGGCCGGGCCCGGCCCAGGGCCGTGGGTGCCGAGCCGGAGATCTCCGCGCAAGCGGCCAGTCGGGATCAAGCGCTCGACCTGGGCGGATTGCCGGACCGCGAGCCGTCGGCAGACACCGATGAGCCGATCGCACACATCCCCGCTCAGGCGCGCACCGGATCACCGGCCGCCGGGGCGGCCCCCGACGCCGACGCGACCGACGCCGCCGGGCAGGACGGCGACCCGGCCGCTGCGGCGGCCCCCCAGGGCCCGGCCGAGGCCGCAGGCGACCCCGACGCGGGTCCGTCGCACGCCGACGCCCCCGTGCAGTCGCCCCACGCCTCGGATCCCAAAGCCCCGGTCGCCGCCCAGACCGACGCCCCCGCCGGCCTTGCCGCCACCCCCGATCACAGCCCGGCGCAGCCGTCCGGTGCTCCGGTCGCGGGTCAGGCTCATGCCGCTGTCCCGCCGCAAGGCGCCCAGGCACCCATCACGCCGCGGTTCCTCACCGCCGTGGCCGGGCTGCTGATGGAGTACCCGTGCGCCGCGCAGCCTCTGCTCTGCCGCTGGTTCTCCGATGAACGGCTCCTGCAGACCGTGCCCGACGTCCGGCGGGTGCGGCCCACCGTCGCCGCCGCCGCGCAGGCGCTGCTGCACACCCACCGGCGCCGCGCCATCGACGACCTCGCCGAGGCCCTCGTGGACGCCGCACACCCGCGGGCGGACGAGCTCCTGGCCGCCCTCGCCGAGGACGAGCCCTCCGCGCTCTGCCGCGCGGTCGACCGCTGGGCGCACGACGACCGGGTCGAGCGTCACGTGGCCGCCGCCGCGTACGGGCTCAAGACCGCCCCCCACGTCACCACCACCGCCGATCGCGACCTGCTGCGCTTCGCCGCGCTCGCCCTCCTCGAACGGTCCGCCGCGAGCGCCCTGCACGGCACCGCGCTCTCCCTGCTCGTACGCGACCCGGCGACCCGTGACGAGCATCTCGTACAGGCTCTCGCCCGCTTCGCCTCCGGCGACCCCCACCTGCCGCCGGGCGTCCTCGCCCCCGCGCTGGCCACCCACCCCGAGCCCGTGCTCGCCGCCTTCCGGGCCCGGTTGTTCGAACCGGGGGACGGGCCCGCCGAGGTGCTGCGCACCCTCGCCGGGGTGTCCGTTCCGGCCCTCGCCCGCCGCGCCGCCGCCCTCGTGCACGAGCACGTCGAGCACCACCCCGAGGGTGCGGCGAACGCCGCCGAGTTCGTCGACCGGCGCTTGGAGGAAGGGCCCACCGCCCGCGCCGTCCTCTTCCCGCTCGTGGTGGACCTGCTGCGCACCCGTCCGCCCCGGGTCCGGCGCGCGCTCGCGCCCGTGCTCGCGGCCCCCGGCACCCCCGCCTCGCGCCCCCTGCGCCAGGAGCTGCTGGAGGTGCTGATGGAGCGCGAGGAGTACGGGCCGCACGAGCGGGACGTCACCGTTCTCGACGCGCTGCTGCGCGCGGTGGCCGAGGGCGCTGCCGAGCGCTCGGAGGCCCGTACCCGCGACCTCGTCCACCGCACCGGCCTGCTGATGGCCCGTACCCCGGAAGGTGCCGCATGTTTCGACCGGCGGCTGACGCAGCTGGCCCGCGAGGTGCCCGTCTTCGGCGAGCAGGTGCGCGGCTGGCTGAGGTCGGCGCCCGCCCAGTGGGCCGTGGTCGTCGGCCCGAGCGCCCGCATCCGGCTGACCGCGGGCCGGGAGAAGACGGAGGCGAACTCGCCTGACCTGACAGTGACTGCACCGGCCGATGCGGAGCGCCGCCAACCGGCATGGCACTCTTAGTCCTGCGTCATCAGACAGACAAAGGTTCGGGTACGGGCGAGGAGCGGGCACAGTGCAGCGCTGGCGTGGCTTGGAGGACATCCCCCAGGACTGGGGGCGCAGCGTCGTCACCATCGGCTCGTACGACGGCGTGCACCGCGGGCATCAGTTGATCATCGGCCGCGCGGTGGACCGGGCGCGGGAGCTGGGCGTGCCGTCGGTCGTGGTGACCTTCGACCCGCACCCCAGCGAGGTCGTCCGGCCCGGCAGCCATCCGCCGCTGCTGGCGCCGCACCACCGGCGCGCGGAGCTGATCGCCGAGCTGGGCGTGGACGCGGTGCTGATCCTGCCGTTCACCGCCGAGTTCTCGAAGCTGTCGGCCGCCGACTTCGTGGTGAAGGTCCTGGTCGACAAGTTGCACGCGAAGCTCGTCGTCGAGGGCCCCAACTTCCGCTTCGGCCACCGTGCCGCGGGCAACGTCGCGTTCCTCGAGGAGCTCGGCGCCACGTATGACTACGCGGTCGAGGTCATCGACCTCTATGTGACGGGCGAGGCGGGCGGCGGGCTGCCGTTCTCCTCCACCCTGACCCGGCGCCTGGTCGCCGAGGGCGACGTCGCGGGAGCCATGGAGATCCTCGGCCGGCCGCACCGCGTCGAGGGCGTGGTGGTGCGGGGCGCGCAGCGCGGCCGCGAGCTGGGCTTCCCCACGGCCAACGTGGACACCCTCCCGCACACCGCGATCCCCGCGGACGGCGTCTACGCCGGGTGGCTGACCGCCGGCGGCGAGGCGATGCCCGCGGCCATCTCGGTCGGTACGAACGTGCAGTTCGACGCCACCGAGCGGACGGTCGAGGCCTATGCGATCGACCGGGTGGGCCTCGATCTCTACGGGCTGCACGCCTCCGTGGACTTCCTCGCCTACCTGCGCGGCATGGAGAAGTTCGACTCCATCGAGGCGCTGCTGCAGTGCATGGCGGACGACGTGACGCGGGCGCGCGAGCTGGTGGCGGCACACGAGGCCGCCGTGGTGGCCGGCTGACACCGGGAGCCTGACGGGGAAGGGCCCCACGCGGCGGTTGCCGTGTGGGGCCCTTCCTCATTTCCGGGTCACTGCTGCGGATAGCCGTACTCGCCCGGCTGGGGCGGCTGCGGCCAGCCGCCCTGCTGCGGGTACGGACCCTGCTGCGGATACGGGCCCGGCTGCCCGGGCTGCGGCTGGGCCTCGCCGTACGGGCCGGGGTAGTACTGGGCGGGCGGGCCCTGCTGTTCCTGGACGTAACCGGGCTCCGCCGCCGGGGTGGCCTGATACGGCGCGGGGGCGGCGTTGCCCGCCCACAGGCCCTGTTGTTGCTGGGCCCGGACGAAGTCCTCGGCCACCATGGCGGAGAGGTGGAAATACGCCTCGCGGGTCTTCGGCCGCATCATCTCCAGGTCGACCTCCGCGCCCGCCGCCAGGTGCTCGTCGAACGGCACGACGACCACGCCGCGGCACCGGGTCTCGAAGTGCGACACGATGTCCTCGACCTTGATCATCTTGCCGGTCTCGCGGACGCCCGAGATCACCGTGATGCTGCGCGAGACGAGCTCGCCGTAGCCGTGCGCGCCCAGCCAGTCGAGGGTGGTGCTCGCGCTGCTCGCGCCGTCGACGGACGGCGTGGAGACGATGATGAGCTGGTCGGCGAGGTCGAGGACGCCGCGCATCGCGCTGTAGAGCAGGCCCGTGCCCGAGTCCGTGAGGATGATCGGGTACTGCTTGCCCAGTACGTCTATCGCGCGCCGGTAATCCTCGTCGTTGAAGGTCGTGGAGACGGCCGGGTCCACGTCATTGGCGATGATCTCCAGTCCGGAGGGCGCCTGCGAGGTGTAACGGCGGATGTCCATGTAGCTGTTGAGGTGCGGGATGGCCTGGACGAGGTCGCGGATCGTGGCACCGGTCTCGCGGCGCACACGGCGGCCGAGGGTGCCCGCGTCCGGGTTGGCGTCGATGGCCAGGATCTTGTCCTGCCGCTCGCTGGCGAGCGTGGAACCGAGGGCGGTGGTCGTGGTCGTCTTGCCGACGCCGCCCTTGAGGCTGATGACGGCGATGCGGTAGCAGGAGAGTACGGGCGTACGGATCAGCTCCAGCTTGCGCTGCCGCTCGGCCTCCTCCTTCTTGCCGCCGAACTTGAACCGGTTGCTGCTCTGCTTCTTCGGCTTGGGCTTGCCCTTGAGCAGCCGCTCGGAGGAGAGCTCCACGGCGGCCGTGAACCCCAACGGCGCGCCGTGCACGGAGCGCTGGCGCTGATCGGGTGCCGCGGCGGACCAGCCGCCGGCTTGCGGGGCACCGCCTGCCGGGTCATGCGCGGTGGGAGGCAGCGCGCCGGGCACGGCGGCGGGCGGCATCGCTCCGGGGTAGCCGTACGGTGCGGGGGCGCCGGGGGCTGCTTGGGGGTACCCGTATCCGTCCTGCGTGGGCGCTGCGGGTGCGTGCGGGGCGCCCTGGGGGGCGGAACCCTCCTGCGGCGCGGGCGTGCCAGGCGCCGGGTAGCCGTATCCGCCTTGCGGGGCGGGGGCGGGGGCTCCGGGGTGGCCGTAGGCCGTCTGGGGTGCCGGAGCAGCCGGTGCGGGCGTCTGCACGACGGCGGGGGCCGCGGGGGCCGCTGCTGCGGCCGGGGCCTGGAGGCCGTAGCCGTCTTGCGGGGTGGCCGGTGCGGCCGGGGTGGCAGATGCCGCCGGGTTGCCCGCTGCGGGTGCTTCGGGGCGGGGGAATCCGTGACCGTCCTGAGGCACGGGGGTGCCGGCGGCTGCCTCGGCGGGCGCGGGAGCGGCGGGGCTGGGGTAGCCGTAGCCGGGCTGCGCGGCGGGTGCGGTGGGCGTGGGGTAGCCGTAGCCGCCCTGCGCGGCGGGCGCGTTGGCGGGCGCGGCAGGTTCGGGGTGGGCGGAGCTGTGCGCATCCTGTGCGTCGGCGGCCGCGACGGCTACGGGAAGAGCGGAACCGTAGGCGCCTGGTGCGGCAGGGGCGTTGGCGCCCGGGGCCGGTGCGGCGGGTGCGCTGATGGCCGCGCCAGCCTCGGGGTGTGCGGAGCCGTACCCGTCCGGCACACCGGCTCCCGGTCCGGGCGTTGCAGGTGTGCTCGGGACCGCGGCAGCGACTTCGGGGTACGGGGACCCGTACCCGTGCTGCGGCGCCGGTGCGTTGGCGGGGGCAACGGGGTAGCCGTAGCCCGGCTGCGCTGCGGGCGTCGGGTAGCCGTAACCGCCCTGTGCCGCGGCAGCCTCGGGGGTGGATGAACCCTGGCCCTCCTGCGGCGCGGGCGCGGTGGGCGTGGCGGGGTAGCCGTAGCTGCCCTGCGGCGTTGGTGCGTCTGCGGTCGTGGCGGCAGGGGCAGGCGCCTCGGGGCCCGGGTATCCGTAGCCACCCTCTGCTGCCGGGGGGCCGAAGGTGCCTTGCGGGGCGGGGTAGCCGTAGCCGCCCGGCGCAGGGGGCAGGCTTGCGGGCTCGTGAGCCTGCGCGTCCGGCTCCTCCTGTGCCCCGGCGCCTTGCGGCGCCCCAAGCGGCTCAGGCGCCGCCGGAACGGCAGCGCCCGCCTCAGCCGCAGGCGCACTCAGTACCGCGACCTGCTCTTCGGCACCGGACGAAGCGACGCCCGCAGCAGGCACTTCCGCCCCCGCGCTTGCTCCAGCCTCAGCCGCATCCGTCACCGGCGCACCCGAAGCAGCTTCATCCAGCCGCACCTCGCCACCCGGCGCAGCCGGAACCGCCACAGCTGGAACCACCGCCGCCGGAACCCCCGCATCCCCCGAAGGGCTGCCCGGCGCAGCCGGAGTCGCGGGCGGGAAGTCCGGCGGGAGGGGCGGCAGCGCCGGCCACGCCGTCGCCGACTGTGCTTCCGGAGCCGGAGCCGGAGCCGGAGCCGGAGCCGGAGCCGGAGCCGGAGCCGGAGCCGGAGCCGGAGCTGGAGCGGCAGGCTCAGCCGCACGCTTCGCGATCTCCTCCTCCAACGCGCCCGCGCTCAACCGCATCGTGGCCGGACTCTTCGCCTCGCCGCCCTCCGTCTGGGGAGTCTGCGTGTACCAGGCAGGCGGCGTGTAGTCGATTGTGAACTCGCCCGTGTGCTCGGGCTCGTGTTCATGCTCGAGCTCGGCGTCGGGCCGGTCCTCGCCGACTGTGTGTCCGGCCGCGCGGATCTCGTCCCGATCGCTGCTCACAATGCCTCCTGCTGATGTGGTCTGGCGCCCGTCGACCCGTTGGTCCGTCTGCCGGGGCAGACCGTTGTGTCGCCCGACCGCCCGGATCCCGCCATCTGCGCGCGTGGACCGGCGTCGGGGTCTCCAGTGCGTACGTTCATACAGACTAATCGCCGACCGCATCGCTGCGGCAGGCCCGCCCCCGCCTCACCAACCGCCCCTCGGTGAAACAAGGCTTCCCCGTCAAAGCCCCGCAACACCGCGAGATTTACGCCCGATTCACCACCTATTAGCCGCAATTTCGCAGCACAAAGCGGGCGTAAGAGGGAGCCTTACTCCATCCGTCGCGCGGCACCCAGCAGGCCGGTCTCCGGCTCGGTCGGCTGGGTGGCGACATAGCTTCGCGACGTACGCGTGCACCACAGAGTGACCCCGTCCGCGAGGCTCGGCAGCGCCTCGACGTCGGCCGCCGGGAGGTTCATGGCGCGGCCGATTTGCCGCGCCTCGTCGGGCGAGACGCGCTGGACGCCGACGAGGTCGGCATGGGCCATCAACCTCGGCGCCACAGGGCTCAGATACGGAATGAGGGTCAGGACGGACTGCCAGGGTGCGACGCCCACCCGCCCGCGCGGCGGCCGCGCCCCGCAGTCCCGTACGACGAGCACCGGGCTGTGCACCGAAGGCCCCTGCGGCGGCACCCGGCCGACGTCGTACAGCGTGATGGCCTGCTGCCCGCCGTTCGCCGACTGCGCGAGGGTCGTCCACAGTTGGCGGCGGCCCGTCTCGACCGCGACCCGCGCCCCCGTGGCCACCGCCCGCAATGCGATGACCTGCGCCGTCCACGCCCCGCCGACCAGGACGACGTCGAAGGGTGCCGGCCTGCCGAGGCTGAGCACGGCGGGCACGCCGTGCTCGTCGGAGCCGATGACCACCCCGTCGTCGCCGACGGGAAGCGCCAGCTCGTCGAAGTGCTCGTACGCCACTTCGTGCCGCCCGCGCCGGGGTCCGATCAGCCCGAAGCCGAAGCGCGGGCGGCGTGCCGGAGAGGCCGTGGTCATCAGCGTGTCCCTCCCAGGGGCAGCGTGGCGAGAACACCAGGCACCTGCTCGTGGTCCAGCCGCACCAGCGCGACCTTCACGGCCCGCGCGGCACGCTCCAACTCGCGGCGCACCGCATCCAGTTCATCCGAGCTGCGCCCGCATATCCGCACATGCCCGGTCATGGTGGGCACATGCCGCCCGTCCAGCACCGGCCCCCGGCCGAGCGTCAGGCTCAGCGTCGTCGACAGCGCGGGCAGCGACGTCAGCAGCGCGGCCAGCTCTGGCAGCGGCACCGCGCCCTCGCCCAGCCGCGGCCAGCGCCCCACCCAGTACGAGGTGTGCCACCGGTCGTCGCACCGCCAGGCCCGCGGCCCCTCCTGGGTGCGCCGGGCGACCGAGCCCGTACGCCCCGCCTGTGCCGTGGCGGCCGGATTGACGTTCCCGGCGGTCGTGAGCGCCGTCGTCAGCCCGTCCTCCGACAGGAGTGTGGCCGTGAAGCCCGCCCCCTGCAGCCGGCTCGCCAACTGGTCGGCGGCCCGCAACAGACACCGCCGCGCGCCGTCCGCACCGCCGCCGCGCGCCTCGACAGCCTCGGGACACAACTGCGGATCGAACTTCAACGCCACCCACGTCAGCCGCACGGCAGGAGACCCCGTCAGCTCCTGCAACGGCGCGTAGTTGCGAGCGGCCAGCGCCTGCGCGGACAAGTGCGGCGCCGGCGCGGGCAGCGCACTCTGCACGACCTGCACCGACTCCAGGCGTATCCCGTCCACATCCATCGCATCCCGCAACAACGCGAGCGGCAGGGCCTTCTCATCGCGTCGCGGGCGCAGCGGCGCGTCCACCGCCTCGACTTGGAGGATGGCGGTGAGGAATGTGCCGTCACCGACCATGCCCACGGAGCGGCGGTCGTGGGTGACGAAGCTCTCCGACCGCAGCGCCGCATCGCATTCCACGACCGGCGCCAGGGCGGGGGACACATCCGCCGGAACGGCCGCGGCGGCCCGGCGCACCCGGCGCCGCAGCCTGAGCGCGGTGCCCAGCCACTCCGCCAGCGGCCGCTGCCGGTACCGCCCGAGCGCGAGGACGGCCAGCACGACGGCCAAGGCGGCGGCGGGCGCTGCCAGAAGCGGGGTCACGGCGTATCCGGCCGGTATCAGCGCGGCGGCGATCTCGAGCAGCACGAGCTGATGCAGCCTCACCGGGCCCAGGAGACCCGGCCGGGACTGCCGGCGCGGGACAGTGGCAGCTGCCGATTGCGTCGCGGACGCCATACCCGCAAGCCCCCCTTATGTCCTGAAAGTCCACCGTTGCAGGTGCGTCGACCGGGCGATCACCGTACCCGAACGGCAGCGTCCGGCCCTCAACCGGCATAGTAGGGGGCCGGTCTGACAATGGGGGGCCGCGGGCAATGCCCGGCGAGCGGCGCGGCCGCCGCAGCGAGACCAGCCCGGACAGGGCCCGAGCAGGGGGAGAAGTTCGCCTCATGGCAACGCGGCGTGACGAGCTGAACGCCTACACCTTCGCCAGGAAGCGGACGATCGCCGCCTTCCTGCAGCCTTCGGCCGCAGGGACGGACGAGGCCGCGCCGCGCCCCGTACGGGCCGTGCTGCCCGGCCTGGTGGCGGGTGCGGTCGTCCTGGCCGGGTTCGGGGCCTGGGGCATCTTCAAGCCGAAGGCGCCCGCGGGCTGGTCGACGCCGGGGGCGCACGTCATCGTGGGCAGCCAGTCGACGACGCGCTACGTCGTCATGGAGACCCAGGGCGTCAGACGGCTGCACCCCGTGCTGAACTTCTCCTCCGCCAAGCTCCTGCTGGACCCGGGCAAATCGTCCGTCATCAAGGTCGAGGAGTCCGAGCTGGACAACGGCAAGCTGCAGCGCGGCGCCACGCTCGGCATCCCCTACGCCCCCGACCGGCTGCCCACGGAGGGCGACGCCGGAACGAAGAAGAGCTGGGCGGTGTGCGAGCAGCCGGGCGGCGGGGGCAAGACCGTGCAGAAGGCGGTGTTCCTGCTCGCCGCCCGCGAGGCGGACAAGGCCGGCGGCAAGGCGCAGCTGAAGGAGGGCCAGGCCCTCTACGTCGAAGGCCCGGCAGGCGACCGCTACCTCGTGGCCCCGGACGGCACCAAGCACCTCATCGGTTCGGGCGGTACGCCCAGCGCAAGCACCGACGGCTCGGACGGTGACGGCTCTGGCGGCACCACGGGTTCCTCCGCACGGGACCAGGTATTGCGGCGCTCCCTGTTCAGCGAGGGCGCGCAGGCCCAGAAGGTCACCAAGGACTGGCTGGCCACGCTGCACGACGGCACCCCGATCACCTTTCCCCAAGTGCCGGGGCGGATCGGCGACAAGGCGGGCATCGGCAGCCTGGACCCCCGCCTCGACAAGGTGGGTACGGTCATCCAGGCGGTGGCGGGCAAGGGCGTACAGCAGTACGTCGTCCTGCCCGGCAAGGTGGCCCCGGTCTCCGACCTTGTCGCCCGCCTCCTGCTGACCAGCCCGGACGCCGTATCCCTCGGGCAGAACGCGCGCGCCGCGGAGGTCGCCCCGCAGTCCTTCACCTCCTCCCAGGAGTGGTTCTACGGCAAGTACGGCTGGCCGAAGCTCGTCCCGTCGCAGGCCAACGACCCGGCGTCCGGCCGCGGCACCGTCTGCAACGTGCTGCACGACGTCGACGGCAAGGGCACAGCGGAGCTGACCACCTGGGCGGGCCCCCGCTACCCGGCACAGATCCTGGACGGCGCCACGAGCGCCTACGTCACCCCCGGAAGCGGCCTGCTCTACCGGCAGTTCAGCGGCGCCTCGCCCTCCACCGGCTCACTCTTCCTGGTGACGGACACGGGCCTGCGCTATGCCGTCCAGACCAACAATGACAGCAGCACCAAACGGTCGGCCATCGGCGACGACGGCAAGCAGAGCGACCCGCAGGAACAGGCTGGCGAGGCCAGCCAGGCGCAGATCCGGCTCGGCTACAAGGACGTCAAGCCGGTGCCGGTGCCGGCCGCCTGGTCCGAGTTCCTGCCCAAGGGCCCCAGGCTCGACGCCAACAGCGCCAGGCAGCCGCAGAGTTCCTGAAGACCAGGGGAGAGGGACGACAGGATGAGTGCGGCGAGGAACCGCAAGGGGCGGCTCGTGGCTCTGGGGGTGACGCTCGCGGTGAGCGCCGGGGCGCCGGGAACGGGCACGGCCTGCGCGACGGCGCGGCCGGAACCGGTGCTGCTGGACGGCAGCGGCGAGTGCACCTTCCCGATGAAGAAGCAGATTTCGGGCCTGCCGTGGTCCCTGCAGCGGGTGGTCTTCGATGAACTGTGGCAGGACACCAAGGGCAAGGGCGTCAGGGTCGCGGTCATCGACACCGGGGTCGACCGGGACAACCCACAGCTGACGGACGCCGTCGACCGCTCCTCCGGCTTGGACCTGCTGCCGAGGGAACGCGAGCCGGAGCCCGCCCCGGCCCCGAGCACCCCGCCCCCCAGCCCCACCCCGGCGCCCACCCCGACCCCCAGTCCCAGTCCCAGCAAGAGTCCGGACAAGGGCGGAGCGAAGTCACCGGCCCCGACGCCGGGCAAGACGCCCGGCCCCACGCCCAAGCCCACCCCCCGCAGGGCCGCAGGAGGCTCGACGCAGAGCCGGCTGCAGTCCCGCGAGGCCCCGGCCCCCGCGCCGAGCGCGACCCCGCCCCAGGCGCCGCCGCCCCAGACCCCCCAGCCCCCGGTCGCTGACGCGAGCAGCGGCGACGGGACCACTGACCTGGTCGGGCACGGCACCAAGGTCGCCGGGATCATCGCCGCGCGCCCGCGCGAGGGCACGGGCTTCGTGGGGCTGGCTCCCGAGTCGACGATCATTCCGATCCGGCAGAACGACGAGAAGGGCACTGGCACGACCACCACACTCGCCGCCGCCATCCGGCATGCCATCCGCGAACACGCCCGGGTCATCAACATCTCCCAGGACACGACCAAGGAGCTGCTCCCCGACTCGGAGCTCGAGCTGGCCGTCCGCGAGGCGCTGGACGAGGACATCGTCGTGGTCGCCTCGGCGGGCAACGACGGCCTGGAGGGCAAGGTGAAGAAGACCTACCCGGCCGCCTACTCGGGGGTGCTCGCCGTCGCCGCCTCGGACCGTAACAACGAGCGGGCGCCGTTCTCGCAGGCAGGCGATTTCGTAGGTGTCGCGGCGCCCGGCGTCGAAATGGTCTCCACCGTGCCCAAGGGCGGCCAGTGCGTCGACAGCGGCACGAGTTTCTCCGCGCCGTATGTGGCGGGAATTGCGGCCCTCATCCGCGCGAAGCATCCGAAGTGGAAGCAGAACCAGGTCGTCGCGCAGATCGAACAGACCGCGCAGCGGGCCGTGAAAGGACGCGACGACTTCATCGGCTGGGGCGTTGCCGACCCCGTGCGCGCGCTGACCGACGACGACCACCCCCGCGACGCGCCCACTCCGGACCGTCCGGTTTCGGACGGCCTGCGCGCGCCCGAACCGGCCGCCCTGACCGTGGGCGAGACGGCCCAGGAACGGACCGAGCGCCTGGCAACGTACGTCTTGGCAGCGGCAGTTGCCCTGGTGGCGGCGATCACGGGCGGGGCGGTCGTGCTGCGGGACCGGCGGCGGCGTGCGGCCCGCCGGGCGTGACCGGCGGCGCGCCGCGCATTGGTTGGAAGGCCCATGCGCCAGTGGCTAGAGTGGCATGGACAACTTCGGTCCGGTGCATATGAGAGTCGCGTCGACGGTCTCGTATGACAGCCGATTCATGGGGGGAAGGATGCAGGATGGGTGAAAAGCTTCGGCTTGAAGATGGCAGGCTCAATGGCCTTGCCAACGACCTTGGCACCATGCACGACACGCTCGAGGGCAGGATCGCCGCTCTGAACGCCGTGGTCGACTCGATCGAGGGCCACTGGAAGGGCATCGCCGCCAATGCGTACAACGGCCTGCAGCGTCAGGTCAACGACGACGTGCGCCGCCTCAAGGAGCTGCTGGCCTTCACCAAGGAAGCGATCGTGGCGAGCGACCGGGGCTTCACCCAGGAAGAGCACGAGCGCCTCAACAGCTTCAAGGGCGTGGCCGAGCCAACCGGCGGCATTCTCAACCGTTTCAACGCTTCGTAGTGCACGGCATTACGCCGAGCAGTACGTCAAGCAGTACGCCGACTCGCCGTACGCCACCCCAATTCGCGTCAGGAGAGACCGCCCCATGGAGATCACTTACTCCGGCGTAGTCGAGGCCTCACACCAGGTCCGGACGACCGCCAACACCATCAAGGACCAGCTGGACGCCCTCAACCGCCGCGTCCTCGACGTCGTCGAGACCTGGGACGGCGAGACCAAGAAGGCCTTCAACGAGCGTCACCACCACTGGCAGAAGAACGTGGACGACATGCACCAGACCCTTCTGGTCATTGCCGGAAAGCTCGCTGAGGCCACCGAGGGCTACAAGAACAACGACCTGGCCCAGGCCCGCCGCTTCCACCACCAGTGAGCCCGCTCGCGCGGACCCTCGTCGCCTCCCCTGTGAGGCGCGGCGAGGGCCCGTGCGCAGGCGCATCCCGCGACTATTCCAGGTCGAACTCGCCGTCGCGCACGCCCAGGACGAAGGCCCGCCACTCGCTCTCCGTGTAGCGCAGCACGGTGTCGGGGTCCTCGGAATTACGCATGGCCACCGCACCGCCCGGCAGGTAGGCGATTTCGACCCGTTCCTCGTTGCCGGTGCCGGGCGCGCTGAGCCACTCCGCGTCGGAGATGTCCATCGCGTACAGCTCGGCCTTTTCGTGCTCGCTGATCATCGGGCAAGGGTCCTTTCGCCACAACCACGGTGAACTCGTCCAGGCAGTATCTTGCTCAACTCGGGGACACCGTGCAGCCGAACGTCAGAAGACCGGCATCGCGGTGAGCGTCTCGTCGTACACGAGGAAGACCCGGTTGCCCGCGCCGGCCATGCGCAACTGGCTTGCCCCCAGCGACGTCGTAGGTCCAGGCGAGTCTGCCCGAATCCTTGTGCAGGGCGGAGACCCTGTGCGAGCCGGTGACGGTGGACACGACCCAGACCGTTCTGCCCCGGACCGTGAGTACCAGGGCGACGGGCAGCTTCTCCTCATCCGAACGTGGTCCCAGTCGACGGACCCATCGTGCTGGTTGCGCCGACTGACTCTGCGTGCCGTCCATGGCGTAGAGAGCGTCCCCGCCGAGAGTAAAGCGGGGTGCGGTGAGCAGTGATAGCGCCGCCGGCCGTCAGTCCGTCGGCACCCAGCCCGCCTGGACCAGCGACGCCCCCTGCTTGCGGGAGACGAACACACCGCGCCCCGGGGGCAGCCTGCGCGCCTTCACGCTGCCCAGCAGCTCGCCTTCGCCCGGGTCGCCGGAGAGCACGACGCCTTGGGCGCCCAGCTCCTTGAACCGCTGGATGAACGGCTCGTAGGAGGAGCGGCCGGCGCCCGCACTGCTGCGGGCCAGGATGACGTTGACCCCAGCGTCCCGCGCGTACGGCAGGTTGTCGACGAGCTGAGCCATCGGGTTGCCGGACGAGGTGGCCACCAGATCGTAGTCGTCGACGATGATGAAGGCCCGCGGCCCGCTCCACCAACTGCGGTTGCGCAGCTGCTGCGGGGTCACGTCCGGGCCGGGGATGCGGCTGGTGATGAGGGTGTTCATGTCGGCCAGGTATGGCTCGAGGGCGTTCTTGGTCGTCGCATAGCCGACCAGGTGCGGCTCGGGCACGCATTCCAGCAGCCCGCGCCGGTAGTCGCCGACGCAGAACAGTGCCTCTTCGGGCGTGTACCGCTCGGTGAGCTGCTTGATGAGCAGGCGCAGCAGGGCGGTCTTGCCGGATTCGCTCTCGCCGTAGACGGCGAACAGCGGATCGCTGTCGAAGTCGACGAAGACGGGGGCGAGGTTCATCTCGTCCAGACCGATGGCGACGCCGCGCCCGGGCTCGGCGTTCCCGCCGGGCAGTTCGCGGACGGACA
Source organism: Streptomyces olivoverticillatus (assembly GCF_014203555.1). Lineage (GTDB taxonomy): Bacteria > Actinomycetota > Actinomycetes > Streptomycetales > Streptomycetaceae > Streptomyces > Streptomyces olivoverticillatus. The sequence continues at coordinate 30,070 of NZ_JACHJH010000012.1, forward strand.
GCAGGGCAGGCAGCATCCGTACCCGGGGCGCGTGGGGGCCGGGCCAGCCCTCGGCCGACGCCTTGACGAAGTCGGCCGTGGCCTCGGAGAGGTCCTCGCCGCCGCCCGTGGCGCCGTCGATGCGGGGCAGGCCGCCCAGGAAGTGCAGCTTCTCGGCGGTGAGGCCGCGGCCGGGCACCCCGACCGGCACGTTGACGGCGATCTTGCGGTCGAGCTCGGAGTCGAGCGGGTCGCCCAGGCGAAGCTCCAGCCGGCCGAGCAGCTGGTCCTTGAGCGCGGCCCGCATCTCCATGTAGCGGGAGACGGTGACGACCAGGTGCACGCCCAGGCCCAGGCCGCGGGTGGCGATGTCGGCGACGAAGGGTTCGAGATGCTCGTAGTCGGTCTTGAAGGACTGCCAGCCGTCGACGAGCAGGAAGACGTCGCCCCAGGGCTGGTCGGGGAGGTTTCCGGCGGCGCGCAGGCGCCGGTAGGTGGTGATGGAGTCGATGTTGTGGTCGCGGAAGTAGGCTTCGCGCTGGTTGAGGATGCCGGTGACCTCGGCGACCGTACGCCGGACCTTCTCCGGGTCCAGTCGGGAGGCGACCCCGCCCACATGCGGCAGCCCTTGGACGGCGCTCATGCCGCCGCCGCCGAAGTCCAGCCCGTAGAACTGGACCTCGTGCGGGGTGTGGGTGAGGGCGAAGGCGCCGACGAGGGTGCGCAGGAGCGTGGACTTGCCCGAGCGGGGGCCGCCCACCACGAGCATGTGGCCGGCGGCGCCGGAGAAGTCGCGGACGAGGACGTCGCGCCGCTGCTCGAAGGGCTTGTCCACCAGGCCGAGAGGGACGCTCAGTCCGCCCGGTCGCGGGGAACCCTCGGCGTGCAGGCCGCGTTCGGGCGTCACAGCGAGGGTGGGCAGCAGCTGGTCCAGGGACGGCGCTTCGTTCAGCGGCGGCAGCCACACCTGATGGGCGGCCGGTCCCTGCCCCTCGAGGCGGCGCACAATGACGTCGAGGACGGTGTCGGCGAACGCGTCGTCCTCCGCCTGCCGCGCGGCGGGCGTGAAGCCGGGGCCGGGCTCGGCGTAGCGGACGGGCACTGGTGCGGCCGTGAACAGCACGGGCCTGCGGTCACCGGTGAAGCCCCCGGAGCGCGTCGGGGCGCCGCCCGCGCCTCGGTAGTCGGCGGATACGTAGGCGGCCTTGAAGCGCGTCATCTCGTCCGTGCCGAACTTCAGGTAGCCGGAGCCGGGCACCGACGGCAGGTGGTAGGCGTCGGGCACGCCGAGCGCGGTGCGGGACTCGGCGGCGGAGAAGGTCCGCAGTCCGATGCGGTACGACAGGTACGTGTCCAGGCCGCGCAGCCGCCCCTCTTCGAGTCGCTGCGAGGCCAGCAGCAGGTGCACGCCCAGCGACCGGCCGATGCGGCCGATCTGGATGAACATGTCGATGAAGTCGGGTTTGGCGGTCAGGAGCTCGCTGAACTCGTCGATGACCAGCACGAGCGAGGCCAGCGGCTCCAGGGGCGCCCCCGCGGCGCGCGCCTTCTCGTAGTCGCCGAGGTTGGCGTAGTTGCCCGCCGCACGCAGCAGTTCCTGGCGTCGCTGTAGCTCGCCGGTGATGGAGTCGCGCATCCGGTCGACGAGCGTGAGGTCGTCCGCGAGGTTGGTGATGACCGCGGCGACGTGCGGCAGTTCCGCCATGCCCGCGAACGTCGCACCGCCCTTGAAGTCGGCGAGGACGAAGTTCAGCGTCTCCGAGGAGTGCGTGACCGCAAGCCCCAGGACCAGCGTGCGCAGCAGCTCCGACTTGCCCGAGCCCGTCGCGCCGACGCACAGCCCGTGCGGACCCATTCCGTCCTGTGCGGCCTCCTTGAGGTCCAGCATGACGGGCGTGCCGTCCTCGCCGACGCCGATGGGCACGCGCAGCCGCTCGGCCGCTGTCCGCGGCCGCCAGGCGGTGGCGACGTCCACGGCGGCGGGGTCGCCCAGGCCCAGCAAGTCGGCGAAGTCGAGGTTGGCGAGCAGCGGTTCATCGTCCCCGCCGCCCCCGCCCAGGCACAGCGGGGCCAGCTGCCGCCCCAGCGCCTCGGCGGCGGCCACGGACAGGAAGTCGGGCGTCCCGTGGTACGTGGCCGTCGCCGACTCCAGCCGCAGCGTGCCCGGCCGTACGGTGACGGACAGCCCGCCGAGGGACTCCTCCAGCTCGCCCGGCACGACCTCCAGCACGGTGACGCCCTGCAGCCCTTCGGTCGAGGCCAGCAGCGAATCGGCCCCCACGACACCGCCGTCCAGGACGACCACCACATGCGGCCGGTCCAGCAGTGGCTGTCCGTCCCTGGCGAACCGTGGGCGCCCCTCCAGGCGGTCGCGCAGCAGCTCCTCCACTTCGTGCAAGTCTTCGCCGAACAGCCGCTTGGTGCCCGCCCCGTCGGCCGTGCCGGCCGCCTGGGTGTGCGGCAGCCACTTGCACCAGTCCCACTCGGCGGCCGCGTCCTGCGCAGCGACCACCGCGATCACACAGTCGTCGGGGGAGTGCAAAGCAGCCAGTGACGCCACCAGTGCGCGCGCCGCCCCGCGCACGCAGTCACGCTCACCCGAGACGACCACGTGGTAGAAGGCACGCAGCGACACCGCCACCGGCAGTCCGTCCAGCGAACCGTGTGTGGCCAGGAACTGCTGCATGGCGTTGGCCGACAGCGGCTCCAGCTCCTCGACCGGCGCCGTGGTCGGCGCGACCAGCGGGGTCCACAACTGCTGCGGCCCCAGCCCGATCCGCACCTGCCCGAAGTCCTTGTCCGACACCCGCCGCTCCCACAGCCGACTGCCCTCCGCGGCCAGCGACCACAACTGCCCGGGATCGGGGTGCAGGTAGAACTGCGCGTCGCGCTGGGCGAGGGCGGTGCGCCGCACTGTGCGCCGGGTCTGCGCCAAGTACTTCAGGTAGTCACGGCGGCCGTCGACTGCCGCGCCCTGCGTGCCCTTGCGGTAACGGACCACTTGCGAGACCGCCATGGCGACCGTCGACAGCAGCATCAGCCCGCCCATGACCTTCATGAACGGCTGGGTGCCGGGCATGAAGAAGAACACCACCGACGAACCCATGCCGAGCATCGGCAGGAGCTGCATGGCCATGCCCTCCTGCTGCCCGCGCGGCAGCTCCGGAGGCGCTTCGAGCCGCACTTCGTCCGCCGGGAGCTCGGGCGGCACCACCCGAGGCGGACGTTTCACGATGACCTGGCTCACCGGCGTATCAATCCCTCGGTACAGGCTGGACGGCTGAGGATCGGCGATGATCCTACGTGTCCGACTAGGTGCATGACACAGCGTTGGCTGCCGGTAGGGTGGCGGCCCGTCCGGTCCGTGCGACCACGGGCCACGACAGGGAACGAGGGGGAACATCAGGTGAGTTCGGCTGCTACCACCGGTTATTGCCGGGTGACGGTCGTCGCCCCGGACAGCCGGATCGACGTCGCTCTTCCGGATGACGTCGCCCTCGCCGACCTCTTCCCGGAAATCCTCCGGCTGACCGGCCAGGCCACCCCCGAAGGCGCCCCGCCCGGCTATCACCTCGTTGCCCGCGACGGCACCGCGCTGGACTCCGGCCGCTCACTGGCCGCCCAGCGCGTCCTGGACGGCTCGGTGCTGCGGCTCCGCCCCTTCGCCGAATCCCTCCCCCCCGCCGTCTACGACGACGTCTCCGACGCCATCGCCTCCGCCGTCACCCGCGACCGCACCCTGTGGGACGAGCGCCTGCTGCGCGCCTGCGGGCTCGCCGGTGGGTCGCTGCTGCTGGCTCTGCTGGGCTTCGTCCTGTGGTTCGCCGACCCGGTGCGGCACGACATGCACGGCCTGCCCGGCATCGTCGCCGCCGCCGTCGGCCTGCTGCTGGCCGCCTACGCAGGCGTACGCGCACGGGTCTACGACGACAGCCCCTCCGCCGTCGCGCTGGGCCTGGCCGCCCTGCCCCACCTCATGATCGCAGGCTCCGGCGTCCTGGCCCCGGGTCCCGGTGAGGGCGCCGGGCGGCTGCAGTTCCTGCTCGGGTGCGTCGCGGTCCTGGTCGTCTCCGTCGCCCTCGTGGCTGCCGTGCCCTCCGGCGACGCACCTTTCGTGGCCGTCGTCACCGCCGCGGCCGTCGGCACCCTGGCCACCTTCGGGGCGGTCCTCACCGAGGCGAGCCCGGCCCGTGCCGCCGCCGTCTGCGCGGTCACCGCCATCGGCGCCGTCGCCTTCCTGCCGGGCCTCTCCGCCCGCGTCGCCCGGCTCCCCATCGGCTATGCGACCCCCCGCTCCGCGGCCGGCGCCGCGGAGCCGGACGCCGCGGCCGCGGACCTGGTGGACGCGGACCGCATAGCGGCCAAGGCCCGGCGCGGCCACGAGCTGCTGCTCGGGCTCGTCGGCGGCTGCGCGGCCGTCGTGACCGGCTCCGCGGCGGTCCTCGGCTTCTCCGGCAACGCCTGGGCCGAGCTCCTCGCCGCCACCTGCGGCGTTGCCACCCTGCTGCGCGCCCGCCTCTTCAGCCACACCGCCCAGGTCGCCTCACTCGTCGGCGCGGGCCTGGTCACCCTCGCCCTGCTCGTCCTCGGCCTGTCCCTCAACCCGCCCGGCGACGCCCTACGCGCCCTGCTCAGCGAGCACGACCACGGCCCGCTCGACGTCCGCACCATCTGGCTGGCCGCCGCCGTCACCATCGGCGCGGCCGTCATCCTCGCCGTCGCCCTGATCGTCCCGAAGAAGGGCCTGTCGCCCTTCTGGGGCCGCGTCTCCGACATGGCCGAGAGCGCCTTCCTGCTCTGCCTGGTCCCGCTCTGCCTGGCCGTCCTCGACGTCTACTCCGCGGCACGGAGCATGACCAGCGGGTGAGGACCGCAGGCGGGGGCGGGCCCCGAGGCTGGTACTGTGTCCAGTGGCCGTTTGTGTACGCGCCTCCGGAGTGCCCGCCAGGGCGTCTGGGGACAGCGCCCAGCGGACCCCGCCTCCCGAGTTACGGAAGCTCCTCTGAGACAGAGACCAGGGGCACTCGGTGGCCAAAAGACATCCAGAAGGAGTACCGCGTGTCGCTCGACGCCGCTACGAAGAAGCAGATCATGGCCGAGTTCGCCACCAAGGAGGGCGACACCGGCTCCCCCGAGGTCCAGGTTGCGATGCTCACCCGCCGCATCTCCGACCTGACCGAGCACCTCAAGCAGCACAAGCACGACCACCACTCGCGTCGTGGCCTGCTGCTGCTGGTCGGCCAGCGTCGCCGCCTGCTGCAGTACCTGGCCAAGAAGGACATCACGCGCTTCCGCGCCCTGGTCGAGCGCCTCGGCATCCGCCGCGGTGCTGCCGGCGCCAAGTAAGACGCCGTGAAGGGAGCGGTTCCCACCTCTGGGGGCCGCTCCCTTCGTGTATGCCGCTCCCTTCACACATCTCGTGGGACGCAGAAGCTTTGTAGTCTGGTCCCACAACGGCATACCGCACGACACACCTGACGAGGAGGGACGCCCGGCTCTCCGCCGGTCCTCGGTAGTGGCCCCCGGAACAGGGAATTCCGGGTGCTTCGATCGAAGACCGGCCCGCACGGAGCCCAGCCGCGCCCTCCACCACCGTCCCCGCCACACGGGCGGAGACGCAGACGAGGAGATATTCCTGGTGGAGAACGAGACCCACTACGCCGAAGCCGTCATCGACAACGGCACCTTCGGCACCCGCACCATCCGCTTCGAGACGGGCCGCCTGGCCAAGCAGGCCGCCGGTTCCGCCGTGGCGTACCTGGACGACGACACCATGGTGATGTCGGCGACCACCGCTTCCAAGAAGCCCAAGGACCAGCTCGACTTCTTCCCCCTGACGGTGGACGTCGAGGAGCGGATGTACGCGGCCGGCAAGATCCCCGGCTCCTTCTTCCGCCGCGAGGGCCGGCCCTCCGAGGACGCTGTCCTCACCTGCCGCCTGATCGACCGCCCGCTGCGCCCCTCCTTCAAGAAGGGCCTGCGCAACGAGATCCAGATCGTCGAGACGGTCATGGCGCTCAACCCCGACCACCTCTACGACGTGGTCGCCATCAACGCCGCCTCCTGCTCCACGCAGCTCGCGGGCCTGCCCTTCTCCGGTCCGATCGGCGCCACCCGCGTCGCTCTGATCAAGGGCCAGTGGGTCGCGTTCCCGACGCACACCGAGCTCGAGGACGCCGTCTTCGACATGGTCGTGGCCGGCCGCGTCCTGGAGGACGGCGACGTCGCGATCATGATGGTCGAGGCCGAGGCCACCGAGAAGACCATCCAGCTGGTCAAGGACGGCGCCGACGCCCCCACCGAGGAGGTCGTCGCCGCCGGTCTCGAGGCCGCGAAGCCCTTCATCAAGGTGCTGTGCCGCGCCCAGTCCGAGCTCGCCGCCAAGGCCGCCAAGCCCGAGGGCGAGTTCCCGGTCTTCCTGGACTACCAGGACGACGTCCTGGCCGCCCTGACCAAGGCCGTCCGTGACGAGCTCGCGCAGGCGCTCACCATCGCCGGCAAGCAGGAGCGCGAGACCGAGATCGACCGCGTCAAGGAGATCGCCGCCGAGAAGCTGCTCCCGCAGTTCGAGGGCCGCGAGAAGGAGATCTCCGCCGCGTACCGCTCGCTGACGAAGTCCCTGGTCCGTGAGCGCGTCATCAAGGAGCGCAAGCGCATCGACGGCCGTGGCGTGACGGACATCCGTACGCTCGCCGCCGAGGTCGAGGCCATCCCGCGCGTGCACGGCTCGGCGCTGTTCGAGCGTGGCGAGACCCAGATCCTGGGCGTCACCACCCTCAACATGCTCCGCATGGAGCAGCAGCTGGACACCCTCTCCCCGGTGACCCGCAAGCGCTACATGCACAACTACAACTTCCCGCCGTACTCCGTCGGCGAGACCGGCCGCGTCGGTTCGCCGAAGCGCCGCGAGATCGGCCACGGCGCCCTGGCCGAGCGGGCCATCGTGCCCGTGCTGCCGACGCGCGAGGAGTTCCCGTACGCCATCCGCCAGGTCTCCGAGGCGCTCGGCTCCAACGGCTCGACCTCCATGGGCTCGGTCTGCGCCTCCACCATGTCGCTGCTGAACGCCGGTGTGCCCCTGAAGGCCCCCGTCGCCGGTATCGCCATGGGCCTGATCTCCGAGGAGATCGACGGCAAGACGCACTACGTCGCCCTCACCGACATCCTCGGTGCGGAGGACGCGTTCGGCGACATGGACTTCAAGGTCGCCGGTACGAAGGAGTTCGTCACCGCGCTCCAGCTCGACACCAAGCTGGACGGCATCCCGGCCTCCGTGCTGGCCGCGGCCCTCAAGCAGGCCCGCGACGCCCGTCTGCACATCCTCGATGTGATGCTGGAGGCCATCGACACGCCGGACGAGATGTCCCCGAACGCCCCGCGGATCATCACCGTCAAGATCCCCGTGGACAAGATCGGTGAGGTCATCGGCCCCAAGGGCAAGATGATCAACCAGATCCAGGAGGACACCGGCGCCGAGATCACGATCGAGGACGACGGCACCATCTACATCGGTGCCGCCGACGGCCCGGCCGCCGAGGCCGCCCGCGCCACGATCAACGGCATCGCCAACCCGACCATGCCGGAGGTCGGCGAGCGCTACCTGGGTACGGTCGTCAAGACCACCACCTTCGGTGCCTTCGTCTCCCTCATGCCGGGCAAGGACGGCCTGCTGCACATCTCGCAGATCCGCAAGCTGGCCGGCGGCAAGCGCGTGGAGAACGTCGAGGACGTGCTCGGCGTGGGCGCCAAGGTCCAGGTCGAGATCGCCGAGATCGACCAGCGCGGCAAGCTCTCCCTGATCCCCGTGATCGAGGGCGAGGACGGCGACGAGGCTGCTAAGGACGAGTCCGCCAAGTGACGTCCCGTAGTACACGGAAGACGGCCCGCCCCTCCTCGGAGGGGCGGGCCGTCGCCCGTACCCAAACGCTCCTCAAGGGCGAGAACGGCATCGGCACGGTCCGCCGCACCACCCTCCCGGGCGGCCTGCGCATCGTCACCGAGACCCTGCCGTCCGTCCGCTCCGCGACCTTCGGCATCTGGGTCGGCGTCGGCTCGCGCGACGAGACACCCACGCTCAACGGCGCCACGCACTACCTGGAGCACCTGCTCTTCAAGGGCACGGCCAAGCGCAGCGCGCTCGACATCTCCGCCGCCCTCGACGCGGTCGGCGGCGAGATGAACGCCTTCACGGCGAAGGAGTACACCTGCTACTACGCACGTGTCCTCGACACCGATCTGCCGCTGGCCATCGACGTCGTCTGTGACATGCTCACCGGCTCGCTGATCGACCCCGCCGACGTCGACGCCGAGCGTGGCGTGATCCTCGAAGAGATCGCCATGACCGAGGACGACCCCGGCGACTGTGTGCACGACCTGTTCGCGCACACCATGCTGGGCGACACCCCCCTCGGCCGCCCGGTCCTGGGCACCGTCGACACCATCAACGCCCTCACCCGCGACCAGATCGCCCGCTTCTACAAGAAGCACTACGACCCGACCCACCTGGTCGTGGCCGCCGCGGGCAACGTCGACCACGCCAAGGTCGTCCGCCAGGTCCGCGCCGCCTTCGAGAAGGCCGGCGCCCTCGGCGCCGCCGACGCGCAGCCCATCGCCCCGCGCTCGGGCACCAAGGCGATCCGCGCCGCGGGCCGCGTCGAGCTGCTGGGCCGCAAGACCGAGCAGGCGCACGTCGTCCTCGGCATGCCGGGCCTGGCCCGCACCGACGAGCGCCGCTGGGCGCTCGGCGTGCTCAACACCGCCCTCGGCGGCGGCATGAGCTCCCGGCTCTTCCAGGAGGTGCGGGAGAAGCGCGGCCTCGCCTACTCCGTCTACTCCTACACCTCGGGCTTCGCCGACTGCGGCCTCTTCGGCGTCTACGCCGGCTGCCGTCCCAGCCAGGTGCACGACGTGCTGCGCATCTGCCGCGACGAGCTGGACCGCGTCGCGGCCGAGGGACTGTCGGACGAGGAGATCGGCCGCGCCATCGGCCAGCTCTCCGGCTCCACCGTCCTGGGCCTGGAGGACACCGGCGCGCTGATGAACCGCATCGGCAAGAGCGAGCTGTGCTGGGGCGACCAGATGTCCGTCGACGACATGCTGGCCCGCATAGCGGCGGTCACCCCGGACGAGATCCGCGAAGTGGCCCGCGATGTACTGGGGCAGCGTCCTTCGCTCTCCGTCATCGGTCCGCTGAAGGACAAGCAGGCCGCCCGCCTGCACGAAGCCGTTTCTTGATCAAGGGGAAGCAGGAACGATGAGCAAGCTGCGCGTGGCGGTCGTCGGCGCCAAGGGCCGGATCGGCTCCGAGGCCGTACGAGCCGTGGAGGCCGCCGAGGACATGGAGCTGGTGGCCGCGCTCGGCCGGGGCGACAAGCTGGACGCCCTCACCGAGGCGGGCGCCCAGGTCGTGGTCGAGCTGACCCACCCGGACTCGGTGATGGACAACCTCGAGTTCTGCATTGCCAACGGCATCCACGGCGTCGTCGGCACCACCGGCTGGACCGAGGACCGCCTCGCCCGGCTCGACACCTGGCTGGCCGCCGCGCCGCAGGTCGGCGTGCTCATCGCCCCGAACTTCTCCATCGGCGCGGTCCTGACCATGGCCTTCGCCCAGCGGGCGGCACGGTTCTTCGAGTCCGTCGAGGTCGTCGAGCTGCACCACCCGGGCAAGGCGGACGCCCCGTCCGGCACCGCCACCCGCACCGCGCAGCTCATCGCCGCCGCGCGCCGCGAGGCCGGCTGCGCCCCGCAGCCCGATGCCACCACCACGGCCCTGGAGGGCGCGCGCGGCGCGGACGTCGACGGGGTGCCCGTGCACGCCGTGCGGCTGCGCGGCCTGCTCGCCCACCAGGAAGTGCTGTTCGGCGACACCGGCGAGACGCTCACCATCCGGCACGACTCGCTGCACCACAGCTGCTTCATGCCGGGCATCCTGCTCGGCGCGCGCCGCGTGGTGGACACCCCGGGGCTGACGTTCGGCCTGGAACACTTCCTGGATCTGGGCTGAGCGACATGCGCGCGAAGATCGTCTACTTTGCCCTGGCCGCCGTCCTGGTCGTCTACTTCGTCCTGGTCGGCAGCCGTGGCGTCATGCTCATCGAACAGGGCACCGTGATCACCGTCGCCTTCGGGGCGGCGGTGCTGGTCCTCCCGTTCATCGGCGCCTGGTTCCTCTACCAGACCACCAAGTTCGCCCGTGCCGCGGGCCGCCTGGCGCAGGAGCTGGAGGCCGAGGGCGGCCTGCCGGTCGACGAGCTCGTCCGTACGGCGAGCGGCCGGATCGACCGGGACTCGGCGGACGCCGTCTTCGAACGCCGCCGGGCCGAGACGGAGCAGGCCCCCGACGACTGGCGTTCCTGGTTCCGCCTGGCGGTCGCCTACCACGACGCCCGCGACACCCCCCGGGCCCGCAAGGCCATGCAGCGGGCCATCGCCCTGCACGGGGGCCCCTCACCGCGCTAGCGGGGCGGCCCTACGGCCGGGGACCCTTGAACTCCTCGACCCAGTCGGCGACGGCGTCCACCGCCGTGCCGAAGGCCCGCGGGCGGCCCAGGAAGTCGGCGCCCTGGTCGGTGACCAGGGCGGGCAGCGGCTCGCCCGCAGCCCGGTGCACCACCAGCGCCCGGCCCGGCACCCTCCGCAGCCCCAGACGCCGCACCGGCTGCTCCACCACGCGTACGTCCACGACGTCGGCCCAGGCCACGGTCGTGGCCGACAGCAGCCGGACCTGCTGCAGGCCCGCCTCGCTCACCCAGATACCGCTGCGCACCAGCCGGGCCGCGAGGGCTATCAGCACAGCGGCCGCGGCGATGCATATCCCGGCCACCGGAAGCGATCCGGCGGCGACCGCGATCACGGCGGAGAGCAGGGCCGCGGCGGCCGGCAGAAGCAGCAACGCCGCGCCACCCACCCGCCAAGGACCCGGCCGGTACGGGCGCCGTCGACGTTCACGGCTCTCGTACAGGTCCTCGGTGGGCAGGGGCGCGGCGGTCGCGAGGTTGTCGCCGTCGCGGTCGGCTGTCAGGAAGGGCAGGGGCACGACGGTTCCTCACTCAGAAGCACACTCGAATGGCTGTGCCGGGTGAGGCTACCTGCTGCCTGCGAACCCTTGATCAGTGACCGTCTTTGGCTTCCGACTGCTGGGTGTGGTGCGGATCCTGCGGACCGGACTGCAAGGACGGCATCCCGAACAGCAGCGCGCCGACCAACCCCGCCGTGACCGTCAACCCCACGAGCACCCGGCCGGCTATCTCGGAACGGCTGGCGCGATCTCGGGGCGGCGGCGTGACGTTGCTGCGGTAGCGCTCGGCCTCGGCGACGAAGGCGAACGGTACGGGCTCTCGCCGGCGGAACATGAAGGGCTCTCCTAGGAACCTCGAAGCGGGCTGTCACACAGAAAGACGCACGAATCCCTCAGGAGGTGCCCGGTTTCTCTGAACTTCTGTGAAAAATATCAACTGGCGTGCCGGGCCGAGTCATGGCATGGGGTGCGGCGGGGGAGCGCGGGGCGATGGCGGCCGGGTGTCAGTGGCGGCCCGTAGGCTGGACGCCTGCCCAGCAACGCACATGGAAGGACCCCGCCGGTGACCGAAACCTCCACCGAGGACGCCAAGGCCGCGAAGCCGACGTTCCGCAGCGACGTGACCGTCGAGCTGGTCAAGCACAGCGCGGCCGACTCCGACGTGTTGTGGGCGGCCCGCGTCTCCACGGCCGGCGAGCAGTCCCTGGAAGAGATCACCAAGGACCCCGAGCGGTCCAAGGGGCTCATCAACTACCTGATGCGCGACCGCCACGGCAGCCCCTTCGAGCACAACTCGATGACCTTCTTCATCAGCGCACCGATCTTCGTCTTCCGCGAGTTCATGCGCCACCGCGTGGGCTGGTCGTACAACGAGGAGTCCGGCCGCTACCGCGAGCTGGAGCCCGTCTTCTACGTGCCGGGGGAGTCCCGCAAGCTGGTCCAGGAGGGCCGGCCCGGCAAGTACGTCTTCGTCGAGGGCACCGAGGCGCAGCACGAGCTGACCGGCCGCGTCATGGAGAGCACCTACCGTGAGGCCTACGAGGCCTACCAGGAGATGCTGGCCGCGGGCGTCGCCCGTGAGGTGGCCCGCTCGGTGCTTCCCGTCGGCCTGTTCTCGTCCATGTACGCCACCTGCAACGCCCGCTCGCTGATGCACTTCCTGGGCCTGCGCACCCAGCACGAGCTGGCGGCCGTGCCGTCCTTCCCGCAGCGGGAGATCGAGATGGTCGGCGAGAAGATGGAGGCGGAGTGGGCCAAGCTGATGCCGCTCACCTACGCCGCGTTCAACAAGAACGGCCGCGTCGCGCCGTAACGCGCTGTGCGACGGACCGTCGCACGGACCAGCGAGGAAGGTGTCCGGATTGCGGCGTTTCGACACCTTCATCTAGGCTGAAAAAACGGACCCGGCACTGCTTGAACCCCCGAGCAGGCAGTGCCGGGATCCCTTTACGCACTCCCCGAGGGAGCACCTCACGGTGAGCAACGAGTAGCGTGGCCCCCATGGCTCCGACCTCCACACCGCAGACACCCTTCGGGCGGGTCCTGACCGCCATGGTCACGCCCTTCACGACCGAGGGCGCCCTCGACCTCGAAGGCGCCCAGCGGCTCGCCGTCCACCTGGTGGACTCAGGCAACGACGGCCTCGTCGTCAACGGCACCACCGGTGAGTCGCCCACCACCAGCGATGCGGAGAAAGCCCAGCTGGTACGCGCCGTGGTCGAGGCGGTCGGCGACCGCGCCCACGTCGTTGCCGGAGCCGGCACCAACGACACCCGGCACAGCATCGAGCTGGCCCGCGCCGCCGAGCAGGCGGGCGCCCACGGCATCCTGGCCGTCACCCCGTACTACAACAAGCCCCCGCAGGAGGGCCTGCGCCGCCACTTCACGGCGATCGCGGACGCGACCGACCTGCCCGTGATGGTCTACGACATCCCCGGCCGCAGCGGCGTGGAGATCGAGACCGAGACGCTGGTCCGGCTGGCCGAGCACCCCCGCATCGTCGCCAACAAGGACGCCAAGGGCGACCTCTCCAGCGCGAGCTGGGCCATCGCCCGCTCCGGCCTCGCCTGGTACTCCGGCGACGACATGCTGAACCTGCCGCTGCTGTCCGTCGGCGCGGTCGGCTTCGTCTCCGTCGTCGGCCACTTCGTCGCCTCGGAGCTGCGCGCGCTCCTGGAGGCCTACCGCTCCGGCGACGTCACCAAGGCCACCGAGATCCACCAGCGGCTCCTCCCGGTCTTCACCGGCGTCTTCCGCACCCAGGGCGTGATCACCACCAAGGCCGGGCTCGCCCTCCAGGGCCTGCCCGCGGGCCCGCTGCGGCTGCCGCTGGTCGAGCTCACCGAACAGCAGGCCGAGCAGCTCAAGCGCGATCTCACCGCCGGCGGGGTACAGCTGTAGCACGCGCCCCGCGCACTCGACTTCACAACTGCATACCGGACAACTGAAGATCGACAACAACTCAAGACCGACAAAACAACTGCAAGTGCACAAATGTCGCGCGCGCCATGTGTTCCCGACGGGGCAGATGGCGCACGCGGTGAGGAGAGTCTTTTGAGCCACCCGCACCCTGAACTCGGTCCGCCGCCGAAGCTGCCCGAGGGCGGCCTGCGCATCACGCCGCTCGGCGGCCTGGGCGAGATCGGCCGCAACATGACGGTCTTCGAATACGGCGGCCGTCTGTTGATCGTCGACTGCGGAGTGCTCTTCCCCGAGGAGGAGCAGCCCGGAGTCGATCTGATCCTGCCCGACTTCACGTCCATCCGTGACCGCCTCGACGACATCGAGGGCATCGTGCTCACGCACGGTCACGAGGACCACATCGGCGGTGTCCCCTTCCTGCTCCGCGAGAAGCCGGACATCCCGCTGATCGGCTCCAAGCTGACCCTCGCCCTGATCGAGGCCAAGCTGCAGGAGCACCGCATCCGCCCGTACACGCTCGAGGTCGTCGAGGGCCACCGCGAGCGCATCGGCCCCTTCGACTGCGAGTTCGTGGCGGTCAACCACTCCATCCCGGACGCCCTGGCCGTCGCCATCCGCACTCCGGCCGGCATGGCCGTGCACACCGGCGACTTCAAGATGGATCAGCTGCCGCTGGACCGTCGCCTCACCGACCTCCCGGCCTTCGCGAAGCTCGGCGAGGAGGGCATCGACCTCCTCCTCGTGGACTCCACGAACGCCGAGGTCCCCGGCTTCGTCCCGCCCGAGCGCGACATCTCCAATGTGCTGCGCACGGTCTTCGCGGGTGCCCAGAAGCGCATCATCGTGGCCAGCTTCGCCAGCCACGTGCACCGCATCCAGCAGATCCTGGACGCCGCGCACGAGTATGGGCGCCGGGTGGCCTTCGTCGGCCGCTCGATGGTCCGCAACATGGGCATCGCCCGTGACCTGGGCTATCTGCGTGTCCCGGCCGGACTGGTCGTCGACGTCAAGACGCTGGACGACCTGCCGGACGACGAGGTCGTGCTCGTCTGCACGGGTTCCCAGGGCGAGCCGATGGCCGCGCTGTCGCGCATGGCCAACCGCGATCACCAGATCCGCATCGTCCAGGGCGACACCGTCATCCTGGCCTCGTCGCTCATCCCGGGCAACGAGAACGCGGTCTACCGCGTGATCAACGGCCTGACCCGCTGGGGCGCCAACGTCGTGCACAAGGGCAACGCCCGCGTGCACGTCTCGGGCCACGCCTCGGCAGGCGAGCTGCTGTACTTCTACAACATCTGCAAGCCGAAGAACCTGATGCCGGTGCACGGCGAGTGGCGCCACCTGCGGGCCAACGCCGAACTGGGCGCCCTGACGGGCATTCCCAAGAACCACATCGTCATCGCAGAGGACGGCGTGGTGGTCGACCTGGTCGACGGCCAGGCGAAGATCGTCGGCAAGGTGCAGGCCGGGTACGTCTACGTTGACGGCCTCTCGGTCGGCGACGTCACCGAGGCGTCGCTCAAGGATCGCCGCATCCTCGGCGACGAGGGCATCATCTCGGTCTTCGTGGTCGTCGACAGCACGACGGGCAAGGTCGTCAGCGGCCCGCAGATCCAGGCGCGGGGCTCCGGCATCGACGATGCGTCGTTCTCGGCCGTGATGCCGAAGATCGAGGAGGCCATTGCCAGGGCCGCAGCCGATGGCGTCGCCGAGCCGCACCAGCTCCAGCAGCTGGTCCGCCGGTCGGTGGGCAAGTGGGTGTCCGACAGCTACCGCCGCCGTCCGATGATCCTCCCCGTGGTCGTCGAGGTCTGACGCCACATCAGCCGACTGGGCGGCCGCCCCGGCGCCGATTTGCATCCGGGCGCGGCCGTCCAGTAGGTTTACGGCTCCACCGCAGCGGGAACGACCCCACGCTTGAGCGTGAGGCAGCGACCCGGAGGCGGAGGGAAATCCGGCTCAGAGAATTCTGATAAAGTCGGAACAGCCCACTCCAACGGGCACCGGAAACGAAATCCAGACCGGAAACGGAACGGAAAACGGATCTGGTAAGGTTGGAAACAACGAAGGGAAGCGCCCGGAGGAAAGCCCGAGAGGGTGAGTACAAAGGAAGC
>NZ_JACHJH010000013.1 GCF_014203555.1 Streptomyces olivoverticillatus
ACGACGATTTGGTCGACGTTCTGGGAGGTCCCGGAGGAGACCGGGTCCGTCTCCATCGGTGAACCCCTCGCGAATACGGACGTCTACGTCCTGGACTCCAATGGCCGCCCTGTTGCGGATGGTGTCAGCGGTGAGCTGTTCATCGGCGGTATGGGCCTGGCCCGTGGCTACATGGGGCGTGCCGGTCTGACCGCAGAGCGGTTTGTCCCCGATCCGTTCGGTCCGGCGGGTGCACGGCTTTACCGCACGGGTGACCTCGTGCGGCGGCTGCCGGACGGTTCGCTGGAGTACCAGGGCCGTATCGACACCCAGGTCAAGGTTCGTGGTTACCGCATCGAGCTCGGTGAGATCGAGACTGTCCTCCGCGCTCACCAGAGCGTGAAGGACGCTGTGGTCTCCGCCCGCGAGGACGGTGCCGGTGACAAGACCCTCGTTGCCTACGTAGTGGCCGACGATCCGCTGGACACGGCGGAGCTGCGCCGGCACCTGGGCGCGAGTCTGCCCGATTACATGGTCCCGGCCGCCTTCGTGGCGATCGACCGTGTTCCGCTGACCAACAGCGGCAAGGTCGACCACCGCGCCCTGCCCGCACCCGAGCAGGACATGTTCCCCGCCCGCCACTACGTAGAACCCCGCACCCCCCTGGAACAGCGCCTGGCCGCCATCTGGTCCGACGTCCTGGGCCTGGAACAAGTAAGCATCGAAGACAGCTTCTTCGACGTCGGTGGCGACTCCATCCGCGCCGTACGCCTGGTCGGCGGTCTGCGCGCGGCCGGCTACGAGGTATCCGTACGCGAGGTCTTCGAGCACCGCACCATCACCGCCCTCGCGGGCCGGCTGTCGGGCCAGGTCGCAGGCGAGTCGCTGATCGACCCCATCGCGCCCTTCGCGCTGATCAGTGCCGAGGACCGGGCCGCGCTGCCCGCCGACGTCGTCGACGCTTACCCCCTGTCGCAGATCCAGACCGGCATGCTCGTCGAGATGCTGGCCGCAGGCCCGGACAGCGGAAACCTCTACCAGAACGTGAATTCGTTCCGGATTCCCGATGAGCACCCCTTCTCCGCCGAAGCCCTGCAAGCCGCGCTGGACGTGGTGACGGCCCGGCACGACGGGCTGCGGACCTCCATGCATCTGAGCGGCTACTCGCGGCCCCTCCAGCTCGTGCATGCCACGGCCGAACTGCCCCTGTCCGTCCGGGACCTGCGGGGTCAGGGCGACGACGTGCAGCTCGCTGCGCTGCGGGCGTTCGCCGACGATGACGGGGTCTCACTGCTCGACTTGACCAACGCGCCCCTGATGCGTGTCGCGGTGCACCTGGAGTCGGACGAAGCGTGGCGGCTGGTCTTCGGCTACAACCACGCCATCGCCGAGGGCTGGGCCGTCAACAGCCTGCTCATGGAGCTCATGGAGTGCTACCAGCACCTCCGTGACGGCCGTGAGCTGCCGGCGTACGAAGCACCCGCCGTCCGTTACGCCGACTTCATCGCCGCCGAGACGGAGTCCGTCTCCAGCCAGGACGACCGGTCCTTCTGGGAGCGGATCACCGATGCCAACGTCCCCTTCACCCTGCCCGCAGGGTGGGGTGCCCAGGGCGAGGCCGGTGACGCGCTCCGGCTCGAGCTCGACTTCCGCGACCTCGAAGAAGACCTTCGGCGGCTCTCCAAGCAGGCCGACACCTCCTTCAAGAGCGTGCTGCTCGCCGCGCACGCGAAGGTGATGAGTGCGCTCACCACCGAGGACGCATTTCACCTCGGCGTCGTCTTCCACGGCCGCTTGGAGGCGCCGGGGGCCGACCGGGTGCTCGGCATGCACCTCAACACGCTGCCGTTCCCGGTGGCCCGGCCCACCGGCACCTGGCAGCAGCTGGTCAAGCGGGTGTACGCGCAGGAGACGGAGATCTGGGCGCACCGCCGCTACCCGCTCCCGGCCATTCAGCGCTCCGCCCGGACCGAACATCGCCTCATTTCCGTGATGTTCGACCACTTGGACTTCCACCAGGTCGATTCCGACACGGTCGACGTCGGAGCAGGCCTCGGCACCGGGGCCAACGAATTCGCAGTAAACGTCATCGCCACCGGCGGGAAGCTCGTCGTCAAGGCGGGCACCGATGCGCTCGGCCCGGCCGCCGCGCAGCGCCTCGTCGCCATGTACCGGCTCGTCCTCGAAGCGATGGCCAACGACCCTGATGGCGACGCCACCGCCGCCTACCTACCCGAAGTGGAGAAGCCCCACGTGTCCCGCCTGCGTACCGAAGCGACAAACCAGGTACTGACCCTTGAGATGTTCGAGTCTCAGGCGGCCTCCACTCCCCGGTCGGTTGCGGTGGTGTGTGCTGATGAGCGGCTGAGCTATGAGGAGCTGGAGAAGCGCTCGAACCAGTTGGCCCGTCATCTGCTGGGGCTGGGTGTTGGTGCCGGTTCCGTGGTGGGTGTGTGCCTGGAGCGCAGCCCTGCCGTCCTGGTGGCGATGCTTGCGTCGTGGAAGGTGGGTGCGGCGTATGTGCCGGTCGACCCGGCGCTTCCTGCGGAGCGTCGTGACTACATGCTGGTTGACGCCGGGGTCTCGGTGCTGGTCACCGAGTCGGGTGTGGCTGAGTTCGACGGACGCTGTGTGCTGCTGGACGCCGAGCATGAGGTCATCGGGCAGGAGTCTGTTGAGCCGCTGGGTGTCCGGCCGGGTGGTGACGAGCTGGCGTACGTGCTGTACACGTCCGGCTCGACCGGCAAGCCCAAGGGCGTGATGATCCCCCACCAGGCGCTGCACAACCTGCTGGTATCCGTCCGGGACGACATCGGCATCGGCCGGCGTGGCGCGTGGCTGGCGTCGACGTCGATCTCGTTCGACATCTCGGGTCTGGAGCTGTTCCTGCCGCTGATCACCGGTGGCCGGGTCGTGATGGCATCCAGCGGTCAGGCCAGGGACGCGGAAGCACTCCTTGAGCTGATCAACAAGAACCGTGTCACGCACGCGCAGCTCACCCCCTCCGGGTGGCGGCTCATGCTCGCCGCCGGCTTCGACAACTACGCGGTGACGGCGCTGGTCGGCGGCGAGGCGTGCTCGCCGGAGCTGGCGAACGAGCTGCGTGCTCGTACCCAGCGTCTGGTGAACGTCTACGGTCCGACCGAGACGACGATCTGGTCGACCTTCTGGGAGGTCCCGGAGGAGGCAGAGTCCGTCTCCATCGGTGAGCCGCTCGCCAACACCGACGTCCACGTGCTCGACTCGAACGCCCAGCCCGTTCTCGAGGGCGTCAGCGGTGAGCTGTTCATCGGCGGTATAGGTCTTGCCCGTGGCTACATGGGACGTGCCGGCCTGACCGCGGAGCGCTTCGTCCCCGACCCGTACGGTCCCGCGGGTGCGCGCCTGTACCGCACGGGTGACCTCGTGCGGCGGCTGCCGGACGGTTCGCTGGAGTACCTGGGCCGTATCGACAGCCAGGTCAAGATCCGTGGCTACCGCATCGAGCTCGGTGAGATCGAGACCGTGCTCCGCGCTCACCAGAGCGTGAAGGACGCCGTGGTCTCCGCCCGCGAAGACGGTGCCGGCGACAAGACCCTCGTCGCCTACGTAGTGGCCGACGATCCGCTGGACACGATGGAGCTGCGCCGGCACCTGGGCGCGAGTCTGCCCGACTACATGGTTCCCGCCGCCTTCGTGGCGATCGACCGTGTTCCGCTGACCAACAGCGGCAAGGTCGACCACCGCGCCCTGCCCGCGCCGGACGTGACCGCATTTGCCGGGGCCCGGCACATCGCTCCGCGGACTCCGCTGGAGGAGCGTCTGGCCGTCATGTGGTCGGACGTCCTGGGCGTGGAGCGGGTGAGCGTCGAGGACAGCTTCTTCGAGGTGGGCGGCGACTCCATCCGAGCCGTCCAGCTGGTGGGCGTGCTGCGCGCCGCCGGTTACGACGTGTCGGTGCGTGAGGTGTTCGAGCACCGGACCGTCGCCGAGCTCGCCGGTCTGCTGTCGGGCCAGGTGGCGGGCGAGTCGCTGATCGACCCCGTCGAGCCGTTTGCACTGATCGGTGCCGAGGACCGGGCCGCGCTGCCCGAGGACGTGGTCGACGCGTACCCGCTGTCGCAGATCCAGACCGGCATGCTCGTCGAGATGCTGGCCGCCGGTACGGCGGGCGGAAACCTGTATCACAACATCAACTCCTTCCGGATCCCGGACGAGAACGAGTTCTCGCTGCCGGTTCTGCAGGAGGCCGTCGCCTGTGTGGTGCGGCGCCACGACATCCTGCGCACCTCCATGAGCCTCAGCGACTATGCGCAGCCGTTGCAGCTGGTCCACGCCACGGCCGAGGTCCCGGTCACGATGCACGACTGGCGCGGCATGAGCGCCGACCAGCAGCACGACGCGCTGCGGGCGCTCGCCGAGGAGGAGTGGGCCCGCGGATTCGACCTCGCCGCCGCACCGCTGATACGCATCGCCGCCCAGCTCGAGGAGGAGGGGGCCTGGCGGCTCACCATCAGCCACTCGCACGCGGTCACCGAGGGCTGGACGCTGAACACGCTGATGATGGAGATCGTGGAGTGCTACCGGCACCTCCGCGAGGGTCGCGAGCTGCCCGACTACCAGGCCCCGTCGGTGCGTTACGCCGACTTCGTCGCCGCCGAGCTCGACTCGCTGGCCGACCCGAGTGACCGTTCGTTCTGGCAGTTCGTCCTGGCCAGCCACAGCCCCATGCGGCTCCCGGACAACTGGGCGGACGAGAACGGCGCTGCCGCCGAATACCACCAGCTGGCCGTGGCGTACGACGACGTCGAAGAGGGCCTGCGGCGGCTGGCCGTCCAGGCGAAGGCGTCACTGAAGAGCGTGCTGCTCGCCGCGCACCTGAAGGTCATGAGCACCCTCACGGCCGAGTCCGCCTTCCACACCGGCGTGGTGTTCCACGGCCGTCTGGAGGCGCCGGGCGCCGAGGCCGTCCTGGGCATGCACCTCAACACGGTGCCTTTCCCGGGTACCCGGCCGGTGGGTACGTGGCGCGACCTGGTCGAGCAGGTGTACGCGCAGGAAGCGGAGATCTGGGCGCACCGGCGCTACCCGCTCCCCGCGATCCAGCGCGACGCGGGCAACAGCGAGCGCCTGATCACCACGCTCTTCGACCACCAGGACTTCTACCAGGTCGACGCCGAGGCGGTGGACACCGGTGCGTCGGAGAACGCGGGCGGCAACGAGTTCGCGCTCAACGCCATCGCCACGGGCGGGGCGATCAAGCTGGTGACGACGACGGCCGTGATGAGCCCCGTCAATCTGGAGCGGCTCGCCTCGATGTACCGGCTGGTGCTGGAGGCGATGGCCGCCGACGCCGCGGGTGATGCGGCCGTGGCGTGCCTTCCGGAGGGCGAGCGCGAGCTGCTGCTGTCCGGGTGGGGCGCCGGCGCCACCGTGGAGTGGCCGGCCGGTATCACGGTCGACCTGGTCGAACAGCAAGCCGCGGCCACGCCCGACGCGGTTGCCGTGGTCGTCGGCGAGGACCGGCTGACCTTTGCCGAGGTCGACCGGCGTGCCAACCGGATCGCCCACCACCTTCGCGGGCTCGGTGCCGGCCCGGACACCCTGGTCGGTGTGGCGCTGAACCGGGACCTCCATCTCGTCCCCGCCCTGCTGGGCGTCTGGAAGGCGGGTGCGGCCTACGTGCCGCTCGACCCCAGCATTCCGGCCGAGCGGCTGGCGTACATGCTCGATGACACCCGTGCGTCCATCGTCGTCACCACGTCCGAGCTCAAGCACATCATGGACGGTGCCCACGACGGTGCCTTCGTGGTGCTGGACGAGGACCGCTCCCTGATCGAAGCGCAGCCTGCCACCCCCGTCGAGCGGTCCGTCGATCCGCAGCAACTGGCCTACGTGATCTACACGTCCGGCTCGACCGGCAAGCCCAAGGGCGTCATGGTCCACCAGGACGGTCTGGTCAACTACCTCCAGTGGACGGCTCACGGCTATGCGTCGCACGGCACGACGGGCGCACCGCTCTTCTCGTCGATCTCGTTCGACCTGGGCATTCCCAACCTCTTCGCGCCGCTGATCACCGGACAGCCCGTCCACCTGATGCCGATGGACCTGGACACCGCAGAACTCGGTGCCGCGCTCGCCGCGGCCGGGCCGTTCAGCTTCATCAAGCTCACCCCCGGTCACCTGGACCTGCTCACGCACCAGCTCACTGCGGAGCAGGCGCGCGACGTGGCCGGCCTTGTGATCGCGGCCGGCGACACCTTCCCCACCGCGCTGGCCGCCCGCTGGCGGAAGCTGGCGGGGGAGGAGGGCACCCGTGTCGGCTCGGAGTACGGGCCGACGGAGATCACCATCGGCAATTCCGGTCAGGTGATCGACGGACTCCCGAACTCCGAGCTCATCCCGCTGGGCGATCCCATCCCCAACAGCACGATGTACGTCCTCACCGAGGACCTTCACCTCGCACCGGTCGGTGTGCCCGGTGAGGTCTACATCGGAGGCCTCGGCCTGGCCCGTGGCTATCTGAACCGTCCTTCACTGACGGCGGAGCGGTTCGTTCCGGACCCGTTCGGTCCGGCGGGCGCGCGGCTCTACCGCAGCGGAGACCTGGCGCGACGGCTGGCGGACGGTTCACTGGACTTCCTCGGCCGCATCGACAACCAGGTCAAGATCCGTGGCTACCGCATCGAGCTCGGCGAGATCGAGGCGGCGCTGCGCGGCCACGCCGCAGTCCGGGACGCCGTGGTGGTCGCCCGTGAGGGGCGGGGCGGCGACAAGTCCCTGGTGGCGTATGTGGTCCTTGAGGCCGGTGAGTTGGACGCGGCCGGTTTGCGAGCGCACCTGGGCGCGAGCCTGCCCGAGTACATGGTCCCCGCCGCTTATGTGGCGCTGGACGCCATCCCGCTGACCGCGAACGGCAAGCTCGGCTACCGTGCGCTGCCGGCGCCGGACGCGGCCGCGTTCTCGGCGAGCCGCTACGTGGCGCCGCGGACTCCGGTGGAGGAGCGTTTGGCCGCCATCTGGTCGGACGTCCTGGGCCTGGAGCAGGTGGGCGTCGAGGACAGCTTCTTCGACATCGGCGGTGATTCGATCCGAGCGGTCCGTCTGGTCGGCGGTCTGCGTGCGGCGGGTTACGAGGTGTCGGTGCGTGAGGTGTTCGAGCACCGGACCGTCGCCGAGCTCGCGGGCCGGCTGTCGGGTCAGGTGGCGGGCGAGTCGCTGATCAGCGCCGTTGAGCCGTTTGCGCTGATCGGTGCCGAGGACCGGGCTGCGCTGCCCGAGGACGTGGTCGACGCTTATCCGCTGTCGCAGATCCAGACCGGCATGCTCGTCGAGATGCTGGCCACCCGTGACACGGCCAGGAACGTCTACCACAACATCAACTCGTTCCGGATCCCGGACGAGCGCGAGTTCTCCCTGCCGGTGCTCCGCCAGGCCGTGGATGTCGTGGCCCAGCGCCACGACATCCTGCGCACGTCGATGCACCTGAGCGGCTATTCACAGCCGCTGCAGCTCGTTCATGCCACGGCCGAGGTCCCGGTCACGATGCACGACTGGCGCGGCAAGGACGCCCAGGAGCTCGAACGTCTGCGGCGTGAGTACACCGACGGGGAGTGGGCCGCCGGATTCGACCTGGCCACCGCCCCGCTGCTGCGGTTCTGCGCGCACGTCGAGGAGGAGGGGGCCTGGCGGCTCACCATCAGCCACTCGCACGCGGTCACCGAGGGCTGGACGCTGAACACGCTGATGATGGAGATCGTGGAGTGCTACCGGCACCTCCGCGAGGGTCGCGAGCTGCCCGACTACCAGGCGCCGTCGGTGCGTTACGCCGACTATGTGGCCGCCGAGCTCGACTCGCTGGCCAGCCCCGAGCACCGCGCGTACTGGCAGGGCATCGTCGCCGGTCACGCCCCGATGCAGGTCCCGGCCACCTGGGCCGATGAGAACGGCAAGGCCGAGGAACGCTACTGGCTGCAGGTGCCCTTCGAGGACCTGGAGGAGGGCCTGCGGCACCTGGCCGGTGAGGCGAAGGCCTCGCTGAAGAGCGTGCTGCTGGCCGCGCACGTGAAGGTGCTGAGCACCCTCACGGCCGAGGACGCCTTCCACACCGGCGTGGTCTACCACGGCCGCCTGGAGGCTCCGGACGCCGAGCGCGTCCTGGGCATGCACCTGAACACCGTCCCGTTCCCGGGCACTCGGCCGGCGGGTACGTGGCGGGAGCTGGTCGAGCGGGTGTACGCGCAGGAAGCGGAGATCTGGGCATACCGCCGTTACCCGCTCTCCGCCATCCAGCGCGACGCCGGGAACGGCCAGCGCCTGATCACCACGATGTTCGACCACCAGGACTTCTACCAGGTGGACGCCGCAGCAGTGGACACCGGTGCGACGGAGAACGCAGGCGGCAACGAGTTCGCGCTGAGCGCCATTGCGGCGGGCGGCAAGGTCAATCTGGGCACGACGACGGATGTGATCAGCCGGGCGAACCTGGAGCGTCTCGCTTCGATGTACCGGTCGGTGCTGGAGGCCATGGCCGCGGATGCCGCGGGCGATGCGTCTGCGGCGCGCCTTCCGGATGGTGAGCTCGATCGGCTGGTGAGTGGATGGAATGCCACGGTCGAGTTCCCTGTGGGCGAGTGTGTGCATGAGGTGTTCGCGGCGCAGGCGGCTCGGACGCCGGAGAGCGTCGCGGTGACGTG
>NZ_JACHJH010000014.1 GCF_014203555.1 Streptomyces olivoverticillatus
GACGGTTCCCTGGACTTCCTCGGCCGTATCGACAAGCAGGTCAAGGTCCGCGGCTACCGCATCGAACTCGGCGAGATCGAAGCAGCGCTGCGCGGTCACGCCGCCGTCCGGGAAGCGGTGGTAATCGCCCGTGAGGGCCAGGACGGTGACAAGTCCCTGGTGGCGTATGTGGTCCTTGAGAACGGTGAGTTGGACGCAGCCGGTTTGCGTACGCACCTGGGCGCCGGCTTGCCCGACTACATGGTCCCCGCCGCGTACGTATCGCTGGACGCCATCCCGCTGACCCCCAACGGCAAGCTCGACCACCGCGCCCTGCCGGCGCCGGACCTCGGCGCGTTCTCCGCGAGCCGGTACGTGGCACCGCGAACCCCGGTGGAGGAGCGTCTCGCCGCGGTCTGGTCCGAGGTTCTGGGCCTGGAGCGGGTGAGTGTCGAGGACAGCTTCTTCGACATCGGCGGTGATTCCATCCGGGCTGTTCGCCTGGTCGGTGGTCTGCGTGCGGCCGGTTACGACGTGTCGGTGCGCGAAGTGTTCGAGCACCGGAGCATTGCCGAGCTCGCGGGCAGGCTGTCGGGTCAGGTGGCCGGCGAGTCGCTGATCGACCCCGTCGCCCCGTTCGCGCTGATCAGCGACGAGGACCGGGCCGCGCTGCCCGCCGACGTCGTCGACGCGTACCCGCTGTCGCAGCTCCAGACCGGCATGCTCGTCGAGATGCTCAAGGCCGGTGACCTGCACACGTATCACAACCTCACGTCGTTCCGGATTCCGGACGAGCACGAGTTCTCCCTGGCGGCCCTGCGGCAGGCCGTGGACATCGTGGCCCAGCGGCATGACATGCTGCGGACCTCGATGCACCTGAGCGGCTATTCACAGCCGCTGCAGCTGGTCCACGAGACCGCCGAAATCTCGGTCACGATGCACGACTGGCGTGGCCTGGACGCCCCGGAGCTGGACCGGGCACGGCGTGAGTACGCGGAGCAGGAGTGGGCCGCCGGATTCGACCTGGCCACCGCCCCGCTGCTGCGCATCGCCGCCCAGCTCGAGGAGGAGGGGGCCTGGCGGCTCACCCTCAGCCACTGCCACGCGATCACCGAAGGCTGGAGCTACCACTCCATGCTGATGGAGATTCAGACCTGCTACCGGCAGCTGCGCGAGGGCCGGGAGCCCGCTGTCGGCGAGCCTCTCGCGGTGCGCTACGCCGACTTCGTCGCGGCCGAGCTCAAGTCGCTGGCCGACCCCGAGGACCGCTCGTTCTGGCAGGATGTCGTCGCCGGCCACGCCCCGATGCGGCTCCCGGAGACCTGGGCCGACGAGCACGGCAGCGACGCCGAATACCACCGCCAGTACGTGCCGTACCACGACGTGGAGGAGGGGCTGCGGCGTCTCGCCGTCCAGGCGAAGGCCTCGCTGAAGAGCGTGCTGCTCGCCGCGCACGTGAAGGTGCTGAGCACCCTCACGTCCGAGGACGCCTTCCACACCGGTGTCGTCTACCACGGCCGTCTGGAGGCCCCCGACGCCGAGCGCGTCCTGGGCATGCACCTCAACTCCCTTCCCTTCCCGACGGTTCGGCCGTCCGGAACGTGGCGGGAGCTGGTGGAGCGGGTGTACGCGCAGGAAGCGGAGATCTGGACGCACCGCCGCTACCCGCTCCCCGCGATCCAGCGCGACGCGGGCGAAGGCGACCGACTGGTCCAGGTGCTGTTCGAGCACCAGAACTTCCACCAGGTCGACGAGGACGACGTCGACATCGACGCCACCCTGAACTCGTCGCCCAACGAGTTCGCCCTCAGCGCGGTGGCTCGCGGCGGTTACATCAACCTGGGCACGTCCACGTCCGTGATCAGCCGGGCGAACCTGGAGCGTCTCGCCTCGATGTACCGGTCGGTGCTGGAGGCCATGGCTGCGGATGCCGCGGGTGATGCGTCTGCGGCGCGCCTTCCGGATGGTGAGCTCGAGCGGCTGGTGAGCGAGTGGAATGCCACGACCGAGTTCCCGGTGGACGAGTGTGTGCATGAGGTGTTCGCGGCGCAGGCGGCTCGGACGCCGGAGAGCGTCGCGGTGACCTGTGGCGATGGTGCCCTGACATATGCGGAGGTGAACGAGCGGGCCAACCGTCTCGCCCACCACCTGCGTGCGCTGGGCGCCGGCCCGGAGGCGCTGGTCGGTGTTTCGCTGGAGCGGGGCATCGACCTGGTTCCGACGCTGCTGGGCGTCCTCAAGTCCGGAGCGGCCTACCTGCCGCTCGACCCGGTGAACCCCGACGACCGTCTGGCATACATCGTCGGTGACGCGAGCGCGCCGATCGTGGTGACGCAGACCGCGCTGGCGGGTCGTGTGGGCGGGTTCTTCGACGGCGAGCTCGTGGTCGTCGACGGTGAGCGGGACGCTGCCGCGATCGCGGCCCGGCCCGGCACCGACCCGGAGCCGCTGACCGGCCCGGACGGCATGGTCTACGTCATCTACACGTCCGGCTCGACCGGCAAGCCCAAGGGCGTGAGCCTCACCCACGCCAACGTGCTGCGTCATTTCAGCGCAACGGCCGGACAACTCGGCTTCTCCGAGACGGATGTGGTGACCCAGTCCCACTCCTACGCGTTCGACGTGTCGGTCTGGGAGATGTGGGGCGCGCTGCTGCACGGCGGCCGACTGGTGATCGTGCCGAACGAGATCAGCCGCTCTCCTCACGACTTCCTCGACCTGCTGGTCGACGAGCAGGTCACCGTCCTCCTGCAGACCCCCACCGCGTTCCGCGTCCTGGCCGCCATGGCCGGTGACGGCGACGCGCGCTTCGACCGGCTCGGTCTGCGGCTGGTGTGCTTCGGTGGCGAAAAGCTGGAGTCCTCGGACCTCCGGCCGTGGGTGGCGAGGCTGGGTCTCGACGAGCCCGCCCTGCTCAACCTCTACGGGCCCACCGAGACGACCATGCACTCGGCCCATCGCCGTCTCACCGCCGACGACCTCGACCGGCCCGGGCGGAGCAACATCGGCCAGCCCCTTCGCGACCTGCGCATCCACCTCCTGGACGCCCACGGCGACCTGGTGCCGGTGGGTGTACCCGGTGAGGTCTGCGTTGGTGGCCCGGCCCTGGCCCGTGGCTATCTGAACCGTCCCTCGCTGACTGCGGAGCGGTTCGTTCCCGACCCGTTCGGTCCGGCGGGCGCGCGGCTCTACCGCACCGGTGACCTGGCGCGGCGTCTGGCGGATGGTTCGCTGGACTTCCTCGGCCGTATCGACAGCCAGGTCAAGGTCCGCGGCTACCGCATCGAGCTCGGTGAGATCGAGGCGGCACTGCGCGGCCACGCCGCCGTCCGGGACGCCGTCGTGATCGCCCGCGCAGACGAGGCCGGCGACAAGTCCCTCGTCGCCTATGTGGTCCCGGAGGGAGCCGCCGACGCGGAGGAGATCCGCGCGCACCTCGGCGCGGGCCTGCCGGACTACATGGTTCCCGCCGCCTACGTGACCATCGACGCGGTCCCGCTGACCAGCAACGGAAAGCTCGACCACCGCGCCCTGCCCGCCCCGGACGCGAGCGCGTTCTCCGCAGGCCGGCACGTGGCACCCCGCACTCCCCTGGAAGAGCGCCTGGCCGCCATCTGGTCGGAGGTACTCGACGTCCACCAAGTCGGCATCGAGGACAACTTCTTCGACATCGGCGGCGATTCGATCCGAGCGGTCCGCCTGGTCGGCGGTCTGCGTGCGACCGGCTACGACGTGTCGGTGCGTGAGGTGTTCGAGCACCGGACCATCGCCGCGCTGGAGGCCCGGCTGTCGGGTCAGGTGGCCGGCGAGTCGCTGATCGACCCCGTCGCCCCGTTCGCGCTGATCAGTGCCGAGGACAAGGCTGCTCTGCCCGCCGACGTCGTCGACGCGTACCCGCTGTCGCAGCTCCAGACCGGCATGCTCGTCGAGATGCTGGCCGCCCGCTCCGCCGGCAGGAACGTCTACCACAACATCAACTCGTTCCGGATTCCGGACGAGCGCGAGTTCTCCCTGTCGGTGCTCCGCCAGGCCGTGAACGTCGTGGCCGAGCGTCACGACATGCTGCGGACCTCGATGCACTTGAGCGGCTATTCACAGCCGCTGCAGCTGGTCCACGAGACCGCCGAGCTCCCCGTCACGGTGCACGACTGGCGTGGCCTGGACTCCCAGGAGCTCGACCGGGCACGGCGTGAGTACGCGGAGCAGGAGTGGGCTGCCGGATTCGACCTGGCCACCGCCCCGCTGCTGCGCATCTCCGCGCACGTCGAGGAGGACGGCGCCTGGCGGCTCACCATGAGCAACTGCCACGCCGTCTCCGAGGGCTGGACGCTGAACACGCTGATGATGGAGATCGTGGAGTGCTACCGGCATCTCCGCGAGGACCGCGAGCTGCCCGACTACCAGGCGCCGTCGGTGCGTTACGCCGACTTCGTCGCCGCCGAGCTCGACTCGCTGGCCGACCCGAGTGACCGTTCGTTCTGGCAGGACGTCGCGGCCCGCCATGTGCCCTTCGACTTGCCCACCGTATGGGCCGACGAAGCCGGCAAGGCCGAGGAAGGACACGGGACCCGCGTCCCGTTCGCCGACCTCGAGGGAGACCTGCGCCGACTGGCGCTCAGGGCGAAGGCGTCGATGAAGAGCGTGCTGCTTGCCGCGCACCTGAAGGTGCTGAGCACCGTCACCAACGAGGACGCCTTCCACACCGGTGTCGTCTACCACGGCCGTCTGGAGGCCCCGGACGCCGAGCGGGTCCTGGGCATGCACCTGAACACGGTGCCGTTCCCGGCGGTCCGGCCGTCCGGAACGTGGCGGGAACTGGTGGAGCGGGTGTACGCGCAGGAAGCGGAGATCTGGGCGCACCGGCGCTACCCGCTCCCCGCGATCCAGCGCGACGCGGGCAACAGCGAGCGCCTGATCACCACGCTCTTCGATCACCAGAACTTCTACCAGGTCGACGCCGAAGCAGTGGACACCGACGGCGGCCTGAACGAGGGCAGCAACGAATGTGCGCTCAGCGTGGTGGCGTCGGACCAGCACATTGAACTGGCCACCAGCACCGATGTGGTGAGCCGGGGCAATCTTGAGCGCCTCGCTTCGCTGTACCGGCTCGTGCTGGAAGCGATGGCCGCCGACCCCGACGGCAGC
Organism: Streptomyces olivoverticillatus; assembly: GCF_014203555.1. Classification (GTDB taxonomy): domain Bacteria; phylum Actinomycetota; class Actinomycetes; order Streptomycetales; family Streptomycetaceae; genus Streptomyces; species Streptomyces olivoverticillatus. The sequence goes on from NZ_JACHJH010000014.1 coordinate 5,125, forward strand.
GCCACCGCCACCTACCTGCCGGAGGACGAGCGTGCCCGTCTGCTGACCGAGTGGAACACCGCCGTCGAGCAGCCTTCCGACGGTTCCGTCCACGGCGTCTTCGCCGACCGGGCCGCTGCGACGCCCGACGCGGTCGCGGTGACCTTCGGCGACACGGAGCTCACCTACGCCCAGGTCAATGAGCGGGCCAACCGCCTCGCCCACCACCTGCGCACCCTCGGTGCCGGCCCCGACATGCTCGTCGGCGTCATGCTCGAGCGGGACATCGATCTCGTACCGACGCTGCTGGGCGTCCTCAAGTCCGGCGCGGCCTACGTGCCGCTCGACCCGACCAACCCGGTCGACCGCCTGACGTACATCCTCGGCGACTCGAACGCCCCGATCCTGGTCACCAGGGCGGAGCACGTGACGGCCTTCGCCGATGTCTACGACGGCGACCTGGTCCTCCTCGACGGCGACGACGACTGCGAGGCGATCGCGGCCCGGCCGGCCGACGACCCGACCCCGGTCGGCACAGCAGACAGCCTGATGTACGTCATCTACACCTCGGGCTCCACCGGGAAGCCGAAGGGCGTCACGCTCACACACGCCAACGTCCTGCGGATGTTCGCGACCATCCGTGAGCAGATGCACTTCTCCGCCGGTGACGTCGTCACGCAGTCGCACTCCTTCGCCTTCGACTTCTCCGTGTGGGAGATGTGGGGCGCGCTGCTGCACGGTGGCCGACTGGTGATCGTGCCGCCGGAGGTCAGCCGTTCCCCCGAGGACCTGCTCGACCTCCTGGTCACCCAGCGGGTCACCGTCCTGTGCCAGATCCCTTCGGCCTTCCGTTCCCTGGCCGCCATGGCCGACGAGGGGGACGCCCGGATCGACCGGCTGAACCTGCGGGCCATCGTCTTCGGCGGCGAGAAGCTGGAGGTCACCGCAGTGCGGCCGTGGGTCGCCAGGACGGGGCTGGACCGGACCGCGCTGATCAACCTCTACGGTCCGACCGAGATCACGGTGCACTGCACCCTCCACGAGCTCGCCGCGGACGACTTCGAGCACCCGTCCAGGAGCCACCTCGGTCACCGGATCGGCGACCTGCGGGTCCATCTGCTGGACGCGCAGCAGGAGCTCGTACCGACCGGTGTGCCCGGCGAGATCTACGTGGGAGGCCCCGGCCTGGCCCGTGGCTACCTCGGACGCCCGGGCCTGACGGCGGAGCGGTTCGTCCCGGACCCGTTCGGTCCGGCGGGCGCGCGGCTCTACCGCACCGGTGACCTGGCGCGGCGTCTGGCGGACGGTTCGCTGGACTTCCTCGGCCGTATCGACAGCCAGGTGAAGGTTCGCGGCTACCGCATCGAGCTCGGCGAGATCGAGGCCCGGCTCCGCGAGCACCCGGCGGTCCGCGAGGCAGTCGTCGCCGCCCCGGTCACCGAGAGCGGTGAGAAGTCGCTCGTCGCCTACGTGGTCGGGAACGACTCGGCCCCCGACGCGAGCCTGCTGCGCGAGCACCTGGGCACCACCCTGCCCGCCTACATGATTCCGGCGGCCTTCGTCGCCCTCGACGCCATCCCGCTGATCAGCGGCGGCAAGGTCGACTACCGTGCGCTGCCGGCACCGGACCGCGAGGCCTTCGGCGCGAGCCGGTTCGTGGCCCCGCAGACGCCCGTCGAGGAGCGCCTGGCGGTCATCTGGTCGGACGTCCTGGGCGTGGAGCGGGTGAGCACCGAGGACAGCTTCTTCGACCTCGGCGGCGACTCCCTCCGGGCCGTGCGCCTCGTCGGGGCGATCCGCAGCGTCGGTTACGACGTGTCGATCCCGGACGTCTTCGAATACCGCACCATCGCGGCGCTCGCGCGTCGTCTGTCGGGTCAGGAGGCCGGTGAGTCGCTGATCAACGCGATCGCGCCGTTCGCCCTGATCAGCGACGAGGACCGGGCCGCGCTGCCGGCGGACGTCGTCGACGCGTACCCGATGTCGCAGATCCAGACGGGCATGCTGGCCGAGACGATGGCGGCGAGCCCCGAGGGCCGGGCGGTCTACCACAACCTCAACTCGTTCAGGATCCGCGACGACGAGCCGCTCTCGCTGGCCGCTCTCCAAGAAGCGGTCGACACGGTGGCGGGCCGCCACGACATCCTGCGCACGTCGATGCACCTGAGCGGCTACTCGCAGCCGCTGCAGCTGGTCCATGCGACCGCCGGCTACCCGGTGACCGTACGGGACCTGCGCGGCCTGGACGCCCAGGAGCAGGAGCGGCTGAGGACGGAGTTCGTCGCGCAGCAGCACGCGGTGGTGTTCGACCTCACCACGGCCCCGCTGCTGCACGTGACCGCTCTCGTCGACAGCGACGACGCCTGGCGGCTCAACTTCACCTACCACCACGCCATTTCCGAGGGCTGGAGCTACAACGCCCTGATGATGGAGATCGTGGAGTGCTACCAGCACCTCCGCGCCGGCCGTGAACTGCCCGAATACGAGGCACCCTCCGTCCGGTACGCCGACTTCATCGCCGCGGAACTGGAGTCACTGGCGAGTGAGGCCGACCGTTCGTTCTGGCGGGGTGTCGTGGACGGGCATGCTCCGTTGCGACTTCCGGCAACGTGGTCGGGCGCAGCGGAGGCTTCGGGGGAGCGTCATGGTGTTCGGGTGCCGTTCGCTGATCTTGAGGAGGGTCTTCGGGGTCTGGCGCTGAAGGCGAATACGTCGCTGAAGAGTGTGCTGCTGGCTGCACACTTGAAGGTGATGAGTGCAGTCACGTCGGATGATGCTTTCCATACGGGTGTGGTGTTCCACGGCCGTCTGGAGGCTCCTGGAGCGGACCGGGTGCTGGGTATGCACCTGAACACGATTCCGTTCCCGGCCGTCCGGCCGATGGGTACGTGGCGTGAGCTGGTCGAGCAGGTGTATGCGCAGGAGGTGGAGATCTGGACGCACCGGCGGTACCCGCTGCCGGCCATCCAGCGCGAATCCGGGAACTCTCGCCACCTGCTCTCCGTCCTGTTCGAGTACCTCGACTTCCACCACGTCGACCGGGAAAAGGTCGATGTCGCCCAGGGACTGAACGACGGAATCAATGAGTTCGCGATGAACGTGATTCCCACCGGCGGCAATATCAACCTGGGCACGACGACGGACGTCATCAGCCGGGCCGACCTGGGTCGTCTTGCCTCGATGTACCGGTTGGTGCTGGAGGCGATGGCTGCGGACTTTGATGGGGATGCGTCGGCGGCGTGTCTTCCGGAGGGTGCGCGGGTCGGCCTTGCTGGTGAGGCGGTTGAGTGGCCGGGTGGCAGTGCGCTGGAGATGTTCGAGTCTCAGGCGGCTTCCAGCCCCGAATTGGTCGCGGTGGTGTGTGCTGATGAGCGGCTGAGCTATGAGGAGCTGGAGAAGCGCTCGAACCAGTTGGCCCGTCATCTGCTGGGGCTGGGTGTTGGTGC
>NZ_JACHJH010000015.1:0-2500 GCF_014203555.1 Streptomyces olivoverticillatus
ACACAGTGGACGCGAGCAACTGAGGACAAGCCCTCGGCCTATTAGTACCAGTCAGCTCCAACCGTTACCGGTCTTCCACACCTGGCCTATCAACCCAGTCGTCTACTGGGAGCCTTACCCCATCAAGTGGGTGGGAGTCCTCATCTCGAAGCAGGCTTCCCGCTTAGATGCTTTCAGCGGTTATCCCTCCCGAACGTAGCCAACCAGCCATGCCCTTGGCAGGACAACTGGCACACCAGAGGTTCGTCCGTCCCGGTCCTCTCGTACTAGGGACAGCCCTTCTCAAGACTCCTGCGCGCGCAGCGGATAGGGACCGAACTGTCTCACGACGTTCTAAACCCAGCTCGCGTACCGCTTTAATGGGCGAACAGCCCAACCCTTGGGACCGACTCCAGCCCCAGGATGCGACGAGCCGACATCGAGGTGCCAAACCATCCCGTCGATATGGACTCTTGGGGAAGATCAGCCTGTTATCCCCGGGGTACCTTTTATCCGTTGAGCGACGGCGCTTCCACAAGCCACCGCCGGATCACTAGTCCCGACTTTCGTCCCTGCTCGACCCGTCGGTCTCACAGTCAAGCTCCCTTGTGCACTTACACTCAACACCTGATTGCCAACCAGGCTGAGGGAACCTTTGGGCGCCTCCGTTACCCTTTAGGAGGCAACCGCCCCAGTTAAACTACCCACCAGACACTGTCCCTGATCCGGATCACGGACCCAGGTTAGACATCCAGCACGACCAGAGTGGTATTTCAACGACGACTCCACCATGGCTGGCGCCATGACTTCAAAGTCTCCCACCTATCCTACACAAGCCGAACCGAACACCAATATCAAGCTATAGTAAAGGTCCCGGGGTCTTTCCGTCCTGCTGCGCGAAACGAGCATCTTTACTCGTAGTGCAATTTCACCGGGCCTATGGTTGAGACAGTCGAGAAGTCGTTACGCCATTCGTGCAGGTCGGAACTTACCCGACAAGGAATTTCGCTACCTTAGGATGGTTATAGTTACCACCGCCGTTTACTGGCGCTTAAGTTCTCAGCTTCGCCAGAACGAATCCTGACTAACCGGTCCCCTTAACGTTCCAGCACCGGGCAGGCGTCAGTCCGTATACATCGCCTTACGGCTTCGCACGGACCTGTGTTTTTAGTAAACAGTCGCTTCTCGCTGGTCTCTGCGGCCACACCCAGCTCAGGAAGTAAATTCCATCACCAGACATGGCCCCCCTTCTCCCGAAGTTACGGGGGCATTTTGCCGAGTTCCTTAACCATAGTTCACCCGAACGCCTCGGTATTCTCTACCTGACCACCTGAGTCGGTTTAGGGTACGGGCCGCCATGAAACTCGCTAGAGGCTTTTCTCGACAGCATAGGATCATCCACTTCACCACAATCGGCTCGGCATCAGGTCTCAGGCTTCATGCTGTCCGGATTTGCCTAGACAGCGCCCTACACCCTTACCCCGGGACTACCACCGCCCGGGCTGGACTACCTTCCTGCGTCACCCCATCGCTTACCTACTACAAGTCTGGTTCGTCGGCTCCACCACTTTCCTTTGCCCGAAGGCTCCGGAACGGCTTCACGGACTTAGCATCGCCTGATTCGATATTGGGCGTTTCAAAGCGGGTACCGGAATATCAACCGGTTGTCCATCGACTACGCCTGTCGGCCTCGCCTTAGGTCCCGACTTACCCTGGGCAGATCAGCTTGACCCAGGAACCCTTAGTCAATCGGCGCACACGTTTCCCACGTGTGTATCGCTACTCATGCCTGCATTCTCACTCGTGAACCGTCCACAACTCGCTTCCGCGGCTGCTTCACCCGGCACACGACGCTCCCCTACCCATCCACACACCCGTTGGGGCTATTATGTGAATGACACGACTTCGGCGGTACGCTTGAGCCCCGCTACATTGTCGGCGCGGAATCACTTGACCAGTGAGCTATTACGCACTCTTTCAAGGGTGGCTGCTTCTAAGCCAACCTCCTGGTTGTCTCTGCGACTCCACATCCTTTCCCACTTAGCGTACGCTTAGGGGCCTTAGTCGATGCTCTGGGCTGTTTCCCTCTCGACCATGGAGCTTATCCCCCACAGTCTCACTGCCGCGCTCTCACTTACCGGCATTCGGAGTTTGGCTAAGGTCAGTAACCCGGTAGGGCCCATCGCCTATCCAGTGCTCTACCTCCGGCAAGAAACACACGACGCTGCACCTAAATGCATTTCGGGGAGAACCAGCTATCACGGAGTTTGATTGGCCTTTCACCCCTAACCACAGGTCATCCCCCAGGTTTTCAACCCTGGTGGGTTCGGTCCTCCACGAAGTCTTACCTCCGCTTCAACCTGCCCATGGCTAGATCACTCCGCTTCGGGTCTTGGGCGCGCTACTCAATCGCCCTATTCGGACTCGCTTTCGCTACGGCTTCCCCACACGGGTTAACCTCGCAACACACCGCAAACTCGCAGGCTCATTCTTCAAAAGGCACGCAGTCACGAGAACAAGG
>NZ_JACHJH010000016.1 GCF_014203555.1 Streptomyces olivoverticillatus
GACGGTTCCCTGGACTTCCTCGGCCGTATCGACAAGCAGGTCAAGGTCCGCGGCTACCGCATCGAACTCGGCGAGATCGAAGCAGCGCTGCGCGGCCACGCCACCGTCCGGGAAGCGGTCGTGATCGCCCGGGACGGCCAGGACGGCGAAAAGTCGCTCGTCGCCTACGTGGTCGCCGACGGGCTCGCCGAGGCGGGCGAACTGCGCGCCCACCTGAGCGTGGGCCTGCCCGACTACATGATCCCTGCCGCCTATGTGTCGCTGGACGCCATCCCGCTGACCCCCAACGGCAAGCTCGACCACCGCGCCCTGCCGGCACCGGATGCGACTGCCTTCTCCGCGACGCAGTACGTGGCACCGCGTACCCCGGTGGAGGAGCGTCTCGCCGCCATCTGGGCCGAGGTGCTCGATGCCCGCCAGGTCAGCGTCGAGGACAGCTTCTTCGACATCGGCGGCGACTCGATCCGCGCTGTTCGCCTGGTCGGCGGTCTGCGTGCGGCCGGTTACGACGTGTCGGTGCGCGAAGTCTTCGAGCACCGCACCGTCGCCGCACTCGCGGGTCGGCTGTCGGGCCAGGTGGTGAACGAGTCCCTCATCGACCCGGTGGCGCCGTTCGCGCTGATCAGTGCCGAGGACCGGGCTGCTCTGCCCGCCGATGTCGTCGACGCGTACCCGCTGTCGCAGATTCAGACCGGCATGCTCGTCGAGATGATGGCCGGCCGCGGCATGGGTGAGCGCCGGGCCGCGTATCACAACGTCAACTCGATCCTGATTCAGGACGAGCAGGCCTTCGCCGCCGACGCCTTCCGCCGGACGCTGGACATGGTGGCCGCCCGCCACGAGGCGCTGCGGACGTCCATGCACCTCAGTGACTACTCGCAGCCTCTGCAGATCGTGCATTCCTCCGCCGACCTGCCGTTGACCATCCGGGACCTGCGAGACCTGGACGCCGAGGCGCAAGAGCGTCAGAAGGCCGCGGACCTCGCCGAGGAACAGGCGAACCTCTTCGACCTGACCGGGGCACCCCTGCTGCGGTTCCGCGTGCACATCGAGGATGAGGCGTGGCAGCTCACGGTCAGCCACTGCCATGCGATCACCGAGGGCTGGACGCTCAGCATGCTGCTGGCGGAAGTCGTGGAGTGCTACCAGCATCTTCGTGACGGCCGTGAGCTGCCCGCGTACGAGGCGCCCGCCGTCCGTTACGCCGACTTCGTTGCTGCCGAGCTGGAAGCGCTGGACAGCGAAGAGGACCGGTCGTTCTGGCGGGATGTTGTGGATGGGCATGCTCCGTTGCGGCTTCCGGCGGGTTGGGCTGATTCGGATGCGGGTGTGGGGGAGCGTCATGGTGTTCGGGTGCAGTTCGCTGATCTTGAGGAGGGTCTTCGGGGTCTGGCGCTGAAGGCGAATACGTCGCTGAAGAGTGTGCTGCTGGCTGCGCACTTGAAGGTGATGAGTGCAGTCACGTCGGATGATGCTTTCCATACGGGTGTGGTGTTCCACGGCCGTCTGGAGGCTCCGGGAGCGGACCGGGTGCTGGGTATGCACCTGAACACGATTCCGTTCCCGGCCGTCCGGCCGATGGGTACGTGGCGTGAGCTGGTCGAGCAGGTGTACGCGCAGGAAGCGGAGATCTGGGCGCACCGGCGGTACCCGCTTCCCGCGATTCAGCGGGAGGCCGCGGGCGGCGAGCGTCTGCTCTCGGTCATGTTCGAGCACCAGAACTTCGACCAGAGCGGCTCATCGACTTCGTCCGTGATCGAGACCGGTGCGGATGAGAACGGCGGCAACGAGTTCGCTCTCAGCGCCGTTGCCGCGGCCGGAGCCATCCACCTCGGCACGTCCACGGACGCACTCGGCCAGGACGGTTTGGCAGCGCTCGCTTCGATGTACCGGTTGGTGCTGGAGGCGATGGCTGCGGACTTTGATGGGGATGCGTCGGCGGCGTGTCTTCCGGAGGGTGCGCGGGTCGGCCTTGC